>NZ_JABAIJ010000009.1 GCF_012641435.1 Rhizobium sp. P38BS-XIX | reverse complement strand
CCTCGATGGCCTCCACCATCGCCTCGACCATTCCCGCCCCCGTCTCCAGCTCGTCCTCCGCCGCTATCCGAAAAGGCGGAGGACGAGCTGGAGACGGGGGCGGGAATGGTCGAGGCGATGGTGGAGGCCATCGAGGAAGAGAAATCGCCGAGGGTGCCGCCGATATTGCCGGGGCTGAAATCGCCGGAGAACCAGATGGGCGAGTAGGCCGCCGCTGCGGTCGCGCCGGCTGCGGTTGCGAGCCAGCTTTCGAAAGCACTCGACCAGGGTTTTTCGACGCCGAGCGCGACTGCATAGGGCAGCAGCGTTTCAAAATGCTGCGGCGACATTTGCGGCGCGCCCTGCATGTTCATGCGGTCGCGTTCGGCAAGCGTCAGATATTGCCGCAGGCCGGCGATGCCATCCATCATCTTGCGCCCGAGCGGCGTCGGCGCGCCCATCAGGAAATAGAAGACGACGTTCAACGCAAATATGCCGACGATGCCGGCCAGCAGCGGCAATAGGCCAGCCTCCCAGAGAGGCACGACGGCCGCAGCCAAGCCGCTCACGGCCGTTGAAACAAAGACGAAGCCAAAGAAGGCAAAGGACAGAACGGAAATGATGCGCCGAACGAGATCGGCATTTTGGCCTCGGAACCGGCGGCCGATGGAGCTTGCGAAGAAGGTGACGAAAATCGACAGGAAGCCCGGCACGATGATGAGCGGCACCGCATTTTCATGCAGTCGGCCGAAAATGACGATGCTGGCCAGAATCAGCACCGATAGGACAATGCCGCCGAAAACGTAGAGCGAATTGGCCTTGTAATATTCGCCGCGATGATCCCGCTCGATGGCGCTGCGAAATTTCGACCCCAGCCGCTGGACTGCCTCGCCATTCGCCTGGTCGATCACAAGCGGCGAGAATGGCCCGATGGCCTGCATCAGAACCTTGTCGCCGCCGGTCAGGCCGCTACCGGCCTTGCCTGTGGTCCGAATGATCACTTTCTGCTTGAGATCATCGAGGATGACGTAGCCACGCACAGCCAGATCGATTGCCGTTGCCGAAAGCGCTGTCCAGCCCGAGCGAGCAAAGCCCCTGTTGTCGATATAGTTGACGAGCGCCGGCGACAGCCCCTCCGGCGGATCCCAACGCGGGACCATGACGCCGGGGCGTGGATCGCGCCCGACCGCGATCCAGCTTCGCATGTAATAGACGAACAGCAGGATCAGCCCGCCCACGGCAATGCTCGTGTCGAGGTGGTCCCGGAAGAACCAGCCCCATTGCTGGCTCATAGTCGGCGGGGGAATCGTCCCTTTCGCAAGCTTGACGGCGATCGTCAGACCTTCGCCGACGCCCAATGGCTTTGTCGTGGCGAACGTCACGATGTTGCCCTGCGCGCTGGCGCTCGCGTTCTTATCGGTGGCTCTGAGCGGGCCGGTGAAGAAGGCGAGTTGCTGAGGTTTCGCGCCATCGGGCAACGTGACCGTTGCCTTCGCATTCAGGATAGGAAACAGCCAGCCATTGCCGGTGACGTTCCAATACAGCTCTTCATGATCGTCGAAAAAACGGATCTGACGATTGGTGTCATAGGTGATGCGATATGTGTGAGGACCACTATCCAGGAATGTTTGCGCATTGCCGATATAGATGCGCTCACCACCTTTGATGCGTTCGATACGCCATTCTTCCGGCTCGCCGTCGCGCTCGACGGAGACGACCGCAAAATCAACCTCGCTCTCACGGCCTTTGGCGTCGATGAAGGTCAGCGGGAAATCGCGGAAGATGCCGCGGCGGATATCGCGCCCCTCGGCATTGACGGAAATCGTTTCGACGACCCGCATTGAGCCATCACGATGCAACGCAATTGCCTGATCAAAATTGCTGATGAGTTCGGCGGCCGTCACCGCCGTTGCACAAAGCATCAGGCACAAGGCCAGCAAAAACCCGCAGAGCCGTGTCATCATTCCCCCAAAAGATGCCTGCGGCGCCGTTGCCGGCGCCGCTTTGCGTCAAGAATAAATCCGCGCTCAGGCCTCTATAGGAGCAGAGCGTCAGTCTTCGTAGGCGACCCCCAGCGAAGACAGCACATTCCAGTAGGACGGGAATGTCTTGGCGACGCAATCAGGGTCGAGAATGGTAATGCCGCCGATCTTCAGGCCGGCCAGCGCAAAGCTCATGGCGATGCGGTGATCGGCAAAGCTGTCGATCTCTGCGGGCAGGATTTTGCCGGCAAGGCTCGGATCGGAGGCGATGATGAGGTCGTCGCCCTCTTCTGTGCCGAGGTTCGGAACGATGCGAGACAGGCCGCTCGAGAGCGCGCGGATACGATCGCATTCCTTGACGCGCAGGTTTTCGATACCGACGAAGCGCACCGGCGTTTCGTTGAAAGCGGCGAGAACGGCGAGCGTCGGGATGGCGTCCTGCATCTGCGACCCGTCGATGACGGCAGGCAGATGCGGGAATTTCGAAATCAGATCATAGGCTTTCGCATCCGGCTGCGAGAACTGTTCCGCCGGCGTGCCGAGATCGATCTTGCCGCCGCTCAGCACTTCGGCGGCCCAGAGATAGGTCGCGGCAGAGGCATCCGGCTCGATGACGAAGTCGGCCGCATGATAGCCGGTGGCCTCGACGCGCCAGGCGACCGGGCTCACGCGCTCAACCTTCGCGCCGAAAGCGCGCATGGCGGCAACGGTCAGGTCGATATAACCGAGAGCGCCGATATGTTCGCCGAGCAGTTCGACATCGACAGCGCGATCGCCGCCGGCTGCCATCATCAGGAGCGCCGAGACATACTGGCTGGACAGGCCGCCATCGATCTGCACGCGGCTTGCCTCGAAGCGGCCGGTGCCGTTGATCGTGACCGGCGGGCAGCCGGTTTCAGCCGAGGCATCGATACCGAGCGAGCGCAGCGCGTCGACCAGCGGGCCGATCGGCCGCTTGCGCATGTGGGCATCGCCGTCAACGATGACCTTACCGTCCACCAGTGCCGCGGCCGCCGTCAGGAAGCGCGTTGCCGTGCCGGCATTGCCGAGGAAAAGCGGGGCTGCCGGCGGCTGCAGCTTGCCGCTGCCTGTCACGATGAATGTGGTGTCGTCGGGCTCGTCGATCGTTACACCCATGGCGCGTAGCGCTTCGGCCATATAGCGGGTATCGTCGCTCTTCAGCGCACCGGTTAGCCGGCTCGTGCCCTTGGCGAGGCCGGCGAGCAGCAATGCGCGGTTGGTGATCGACTTCGATCCCGGCGGCATTGCGCGTCCGGTCAAAGGCTTGCCCGGCGGGATAATCGTGAGTTTGGCTCTACCCATCATCATTCTCTTTGGTCAGTCAGGAAAACGGCCGATGGCCGGCGGTCGGCCATCCTTTACCGCCTTGCATGAAAAACCGATAGCGAAAATCTTAGAATTTGACCGTGGGAACGGCGCGATCGGCCTCGTTGGTGATCTCGAAATAGGCCTTCTTGACGAAGCCGAAGGGGCCGGCAATGAGATTGTTCGGGAAGGTCTCGACCTTGACGTTCAGATCGCGTGCGGCACCGTTGTAATAGCGGCGCGACATCTGGATTTCGTTTTCGGTCCGCTCCAGCGACTGCTGCAATTCGACGAAACCCGTGTTCGCTTTCAGATCCGGATAGGATTCGGAAACGACCATCAGGCGGCCGAGCGCCTGGCTCAGAACGCCTTCGGCTGCGGCACGGCCAGCGACATCGCCTGCAGGCACGGCCTGCGCCGCAGCGCGCGCCTGCGTGACCTCCACGAGCGTCTTATTTTCATGGCCGGCATAGCCTTTGACCGTCTCGACTAAATTAGGAATGAGATCGGCGCGGCGCTTCAGCTGCACGTCGATACCGGACCACGCCTCTTCCGCGACCTGGCGCGAGCGAACGAGCCCGTTATAGATGAAGATGACATAAAGCGCGATCAGAACGACGACCGCTAGAAGAATGAGCATCTGAAATCCCCATGGCGACTGCAACCACAGGGACACTAGGCAGATTTGCCGGCAATGTCACCCGGCTTTCGGCGCAAGAGCGATATTATATCGGCCAATGCGCTGATATTCTTTATAAATTCCCTGGAAATCTTTGCAAGATGCAAACAACGGGGGAGGCGCGCGAAACACGCGCTTCAGTCCTGGCTTAGGCTCAGGCCGCCTGCTGATTCCAGTTGGCGCCGCCTGCATCGGTCAGCAGGAAGGCTTCGCCGCAGGCCTTGGCCAGCGTACGCACGCGCAGGATGTAGCTCTGGCGCTCCGTGACCGAGATGACGCCGCGCGCATCGAGCAGATTGAAGACATGGCTCGCCTTGATGCACTGATCGTAAGCCGGGAAAACGCACTTGTGCAGGCGATGATTTTCACTGTCGCCGGGTGCGCCGGCAGCCAGCAATGCCTGGCATTCCTTCTCGGCATCGATGAAGTGACGATGCAGCATCTCGGTGTTGGCATATTCGAAATTATGCCGGGAATATTCCTGTTCGGCCTGCAGGAAGACATCGCCATAGGTGATCTTGTCTTCGCCTTCGAGGCCGTTGAAGTTCAGGTCATAGACGCTGTCGACGCCCTGAACGTAAGTGGCGAGGCGCTCCAGACCATAAGTCAGCTCGCCTGCAACCGGCGCACATTCAATGCCGCAGACCTGCTGGAAATAGGTGAACTGCGAGACTTCCATGCCGTCGCACCAGCATTCCCAGCCGAGGCCCCAGGCGCCGAGCGTCGGGCTCTCCCAGTCGTCCTCAACGAAGCGGATGTCATGCAGTAGCGGGTCGAGGCCGATCGCCTTGAGCGAGCCGAGATAGAGCTCCTGCAAGTTCGGCGGATTGGGCTTCAGGATGACCTGATACTGATAATAGTGCTGCAGGCGGTTCGGGTTTTCACCATAGCGGCCATCGGACGGACGGCGCGACGGCTGCACGTAGGCGGCGCGCCACGGCTTGGGGCCGAGCGAGCGCAACGTGGTCGCAGGATGAAACGTGCCGGCACCGACTTCCATGTCGTAGGGCTGCAGAACGGCGCAACCCTTGTCAGCCCAATAATTGTGCAGCGTCAGGATCAGCGCCTGAAACGAGCGCTTCGGGTTCATGTGGTCGGGCACGTTGGCAGTCATGGAGCTGGTTTCTTCTGATAGCAAATGGTTGGCGGACAGGTGCCACGAGAGGGCTGAAGGGTCAAGGCTTTGACGCACAAACTCTCACTTGGCATTTTTTGGGCGAAAGGCAGGTGGATCGCTACTCGTCATCGCGCTTGACGCGATATTCCCCCGTCTTCGGGTCCTTGACCAACGTTCCGATCGCCCCCGTGCGCCGCTCGCTCTCGGCGCGGCGGGATTTTTCGGCAAGTCTCTGCGCATCGCGAACGAAGCGACGATAAAGCAGCCAGATTCCGCCGGCGGCGATGATGAAGAAGATGATCTGGGGCATGACCCCGCGCTCCCGCTTACAATCCGTACCGGCCCCACAATGCCTTTTCCTCTGCCGCTTCCGCAAGCCCGGACGCCAGACCGGCGCCGATGCCATCCAGACCCGAGAGGGAGACGCCCGGTGCCTTGCGGCCGAAGAGGCTGCGTGGCGTGCTGACGAGCGAGAGCTTGACCTTGTCGCCAAAGCGCTTCCGCAATTCCTGGCGCATGTCGCCGAGACCGTCGATCAGCCCGAGCTCCAGCCCGCGACTGCCGGTCCAGAACAAGCCCGAGAACACCGTCTCGTCCGCCGAGAGCTTTCCCGTGCGCCGCTCCAGCACCATGTCGATGAAGACCTTGTGAATCTCCAGCTGCAGGCTCTTGAGATATTCGATGTCCTTTTCTTTTTCCGGCTGGAAGGGATCGAGGATCGCCTTGTTCGCACCCGCGGTGTAGACGCGGCGCTCGACGCCGATCTTCTTCAATAGCTCGGGAAAGCCGAAACCGCCGGAGACGACGCCGATCGAGCCGACGATCGACGTGGCATCGGCAATGATCTCATCGCCCGCAAGCGCGATCATATAGCCACCGGACGCCGCAACATCCTCGACGAAAACAAGAACCTTCTTGTTTTTCTCGACGGCCAGATCGCGGATGCGATTATAGATCATGCGCGACTGCACCGGAGAACCGCCCGGCGAATTGACGACGATGGCCACTGCCGGGGCCGTCTTCATGCCGAAGGCCTTTTCAAGCGCCTGGGATACGCCTGCCAGATTCAGCGACTGGCGCAGCGGGCCGCCGCCAGAGGAAATGACGCCGCTCAGACGCACGACGGGAACGACTACCCCCTCCTTGCGGAAGCGCTTCGGAAGTATGCGTCTCAAGAACCCAACCATTCGTCATCCCTAAATCACAAAGTTTGCTGCCCCGTGATGTATGCACGGAAACGGCAAACGCAACATTGCCGATCGCTTTTCATGCCCCGACACTCAACCAGCGACGGCTATCGGCGTGGATATGGGGCGCGGCCATTGTTCATATCGTCGACGAAATCGGAGAATTTATGGGTTCCCTCGCCGTGCATGATCAAGGGTGCACGCAGTGCCAGCCGTGCCCGCGAGCCCTTTATTCCCGTCAGCAGGATACGCACCGCATTCTCACCCTCGCGTGGAAGGATCGGCGTGATCTCAAGTCCACCGAAGCGGCGGCCACAGGCAGCGATGATCTCGCCGATCGATTCCGGCCTGGCAATCAGCGATAGTTGACCACCGGGCATCATGATGGCACCGGCCGTGCGGATCCATCTCTCGAAAAGCGCCTCCGTCATCGCATGCGCCTCTGCTTTGAGGGCATCGGGCGTCAACCTGTCATTAGCATCGTTGAAAGGCGGATTCATGATGACGTGATGAAAGCTGTCGTCGACGAGCCCCGCCTCGTTTCGATCCTTGCCGGTCAAGGTCACGTCTGCCTCGATGACGGAGACGCGATCGGCGAAACGCGCGTTTTCGGGCAGCGCGAGGCTCTTGCGGGCAAATTCGGCCATATCGGGCGAGCGCTCGAAAAGCACGACCTCGGCCTGGCCGAGCCTTGACGCCACGGCCATGCCGGCGGCACCCGCGCCCGCGCCGAGATCGGCGACCTTGATGGCGCGCTCGTCGGCCACGAGGGCCGCCAGAAGCATGGCATCCATGCCGGAACGATGTCCCCTGCCCTTCGGCTGCACGATATGAAACGCGCCGCGATGAAAGGCATCGATTGTTTCAGAAGGACTGTCGGCCATGATCGACCTCAGGCGCGCGCCGGCCGCAGCTCGTCGCCGAGACCGGCGTCGATGAGGATGCGTCTCGCCTGATCGGCACGCTCCTCCTCGACCATGAAGCGGCGCGGCAGCATGCCAAGCGAACCCTCAAGAATGCTCATAGCCTGATCCGCGACAAAGCAATGAATTCCGGCATCCTTCATTAGGCTTTCCGCAAAGGAAAGAAGAACGGGGTCATTCGTGCGGATCAGCTCGTGCATAAGCGTCGGGTTTCCTGTCAAATTTACGCGACGAGACAATTCGCCTCTTGCCGCCCGTTTCGCCCCTTCTTATTGTGCTTTGCAGAAAATGAACAGGAGTCCGGATCGTTGGGCGTCGTGATACCGCTGGAAGAAAGCAAGAATAAACAGGCATCCATCAAGCCATTGGTGGATCTGACCAAGGCGGACATGGAACGCGTCAATCAGCTTATCCTGTCCAAGGCCGGCTCTGATGTGCAGATGATCCCCGAAGTGGCGGAGCATCTCATCTCCTCCGGCGGCAAGCGTTTGCGCCCGATGCTGACGATCGCTTCGGCGGCGCTGTACAACTATCAGGGCGACAATCACATCAAGCTGGCGACCTCGGTCGAATTCCTGCATACGGCAACGCTGTTGCATGACGATGTGGTCGATGAAAGCGATCTGCGTCGCGGCCGCTCCACGGCCCGCATGATCTGGGGCAACCAGGCAAGCGTTCTGGTCGGCGACTTCCTGCTCGGCCAGGCCTTCCGCATGATGGTGGAAGTCGGCTCGCTGGAAGCGCTCGACGTTCTATCTTCGGCTGCCTGCGTCATCGCAGAAGGTGAGGTACTGCAGCTCTCCGTTTCCAAGAACATGGAAACGACGGAAGACGATTATCTCTCGGTTATCCGCGCCAAGACCGCAGCGCTTTTTGCAGCCGCGGCCGAAGTCGGCCCGATCGTCGCCAATGCCGGCAAGGCCGAGCGCAACGCCCTGAGATCCTACGGCACCAATCTCGGCCTCGCGTTCCAGCTCGTCGATGATGCGCTCGATTACGGCGGCAAGGCTGCCGATCTCGGCAAGAATGTCGGCGATGATTTCCGCGAAGGAAAAATCACGCTTCCGGTCATCCTCGCCTATCGCCGCGGCACCGAAAAGGAGCGCGCCTTCTGGCGTGACGCCATCGAAACCGGCAATAGCAGCGACGAGAATCTCGAGAAGGCTCTCGGCCTGATCACAAAATATGGCGCGCTGGCCGACACAATTGCCCGTGCCGTGCACTATGGCACAATCGCCCGTGACGCCCTGGCGCCGCTGCCCGAAACGCCCTGGAAATCAGCACTTCTCGAAGTGATCGATTTCTGCATCGAACGCGTTAATTGACAGCAGCGGCCCGAATTTGTTGCAGGGCCGCTTCAAAAAAGCCATCCTGTTGTGAATCAGTTGACACGAACGCTTTATGCCGCCGGCGTCTTCGCTGGCCGTCCCTCGATGAAAGGCTTTCTAATGCGGCAAAGACTTGCCATCCGTTTCCTCTCGGGCGTAGCTTTGGCGGCGGTTCTTTCCGTGTCCGCCCTGAGTGTCGCTCGGGCCGACGACAAGCCGGCAGCGGCACCGGAGGCCAGCGCCCCGGTCGCCTTCGATACGGATAGTGTCGACACATTCGCAGGCGCCTTCCTGGCTGCCCGTACGGCCGATGTCGATCACGACTATGACACGGCCATCGCGCTCTACAAAAAAGCGCTGATGATCGACCCCAGCAACCCGGAAATCCGCCAGCGACTGATGATTTCGCTGCTGCTCAACGGCAATCTGGAAGAGGGTGTGAAATACGCCAACGAGCTGAAGAGCGATCCGTCGGTCGAGCGGGTGACGACGATCGTGCGCGGCATGGACGCAATCCGCCGCCACGAATACCGGACCGCTCAGGAAATCCTGAAGTATAACGGACCAAACGATCTCGACCGGATGATGACCAACCTGCTCGCCGCCTGGGCTCGCGCCGGATCCGGTCGCGGCAAGGAAGCGATCTCGATGATCGACAAGATGAAGGGCCCAGACTGGTTCAACATCTTCAAGAATTATCATGCCGGCGCCATCGCGCTGACCATCGGTGACCTGAAGTCGGCTCGCTCGCACCTGAACGACGCTATCCTCGACAAGACGGGCGGCGCAACCGCGCCGGACACCTTCATGCGTTCCGTCATGGCGCTTGCGCGCCTCGAAGCCAAGGCCGGCGACAAGCAGAAGGCCCTCGACGCGATCTCGGTCGGTGACAATCTCGTCAGCAACTATGCACCGCTCAATGCACTGCGCGACAGCATCACCAAGGGCGACACGCCGGACCAGCAGGTGACCAACGCCAGCGAAGGCGCTGCGGCCGTGCTCTTCACCATTGGCGCCGCCCTGAACCGCGACGGCGCCGAAGACGTGGTCTCGCTGTACCTGCAGATCGCCAACTCGCTCGATCCGAAGGCGGCTGACACGCTGGTGCTTCTTGGTGGGCTTGCTGAAAAGCAGGAGCAGACCGACCGCGCCATCGCCTTCTACAAGAAGGTGCCGGACAATTCGCCGATGGCCCGCATTTCCGAGCTGCAACTCGGCCTTGCGCTCGCTCAATCGGGCAAAGTGGACGATGCGCGCAAGCATCTGAAGTCGCTGATCGATTCCGATCCCAACGACGTCCGCAGCTATCTTGCCTATGGCAGCGTCCTGTCCGATGCCAAGGACTTTCAGGCCATGGCCGACAATTACGACAAGGCCGTAAAGATCATTGGTCCGGTGCCGAAGCGGAGCGACTGGGCCGTGTTCTTCCAGCGCGGCATCGCTTACGAACGGCTGAAGAAATGGCCGGACGCCGAGCCTAACTTCAAGAAGGCGCTCGAGCTGAACCCGGATCAGCCGCAGGTGCTGAACTATCTCGGCTATTCCTGGGTCGACATGAACATGAACCTCGACCAGGGCCTCGACATGATCAAGAAGGCCGTCGATCTGAAGCCGGATGACGGCTATATCGTCGATTCGCTCGGATGGGCCTATTTCCGACTGAACCGCTTCGACGATGCGGTGAACGAGCTGGAACGGGCTGCACAGCTGAAGGCAGGCGATCCGACGATCAACGATCACCTCGGCGATGCTTACTGGCGTGTCAATCGCAAGCTCGAAGCCGTCTACCAGTGGAACCGCGCGCTCGCTTCCAAGCCTGAAGAGGCGGATATTCCGAAGATCAAGGAGAAGGTCGAAAAGGGCCTGCCGCCGCTTGATACGGATGCAAAGACGGTCGACAAGAGCAAGCAGCCAGATCCCGCTCCCGCTCCCTCGCCCGATTCGAACACGCCGGCACCGGTCGATAAGAAGTCCTAAGACTTCCGATGAACACGATCTTGGCTGCGGGCGATTTCGATCTCACAGAGGAAGCGCCCGCAAAGATCAATCTTGCGCTGCATGTCACAGGCCGTCGCGCTGACGGCTATCATTTGCTGGACATGCTGGTGAGCTTTACCCGCCATGGCGATCGCCTTGGTTTTCGGCTCGCCGAGCAGGATGGCTTCAGTCTCTCCGGCCGCTTCGGCCCGCTTCTTTCCGCAGATGCCGAGGCCGGCGACAATCTCGTGCTCAAGGCGCGCGATCTGCTACGGCAGGCGGCTGACGCTATCGGCATCGAAGCCCCCGCCGTTCACATCCATCTTGAGAAAAATCTTCCGATCGCCTCTGGCATCGGCGGAGGATCGGCGGATGCCGCGGCGACCTTGCGCGGGCTGATGCGTCTCTGGGAATTCGCGCTGCCGGACGAGACGCTGAAAGCGATCGCGCTCAAACTTGGCGCCGATGTGCCCATGTGTCTTGCCAGCCGCCCACTGGTCGCGAAAGGGATCGGAGAGGCCATCGAACTCCTGCCGCAGTTTCCATCCCTCGCACTGGTTCTCGGCAATCCGCTTGTTGGCGTATCGACGCCCGAGGTGTTCCGGAATCTCGCCCGCAAGGACAATCCGCCGCTCACTTTCACGGCGAGACTGCCGCAAGGCCGTGCGGAATGGATCGCGACGATCAAGAATTTGCGCAACGACCTGGAAGCGCCCGCCCGCATGATTTGCCGCGAGATTTCAACACTTAGCGGCCTGATCGAAAGCCAGCATGCCACGATAACGCGCATGTCGGGCTCCGGGGCGACCTGCTTTGGCATTTTCGAAAGCATGGAGCAGGCAGAGGCGGCGGCCGATTCGCTTCACAGACGAAGGCCGGACTGGTATTTCCAGGCGACGGAAACGATAACGGGAGAGGCATGATGGCGAATGCAGGCAGCGACAGACCATTCATTCCCGTTGGCATTGCCGTGCTGACCGTTTCCGACACGCGCACGCTCGCCGATGACAAATCGGGCGATACGCTGGTTGCGCGGATTACCGATGCCGGCCACAGGCTGGCCTCCCGCGCCATCGTTCCGGATGACAAGGCACGCATCCGCGCACAAGTCGAGGCGTGGACGAAAGACGATGCGATCGATGTGGTGATCACGACAGGTGGCACGGGCTTTACCGGTCGCGATGTGACCCCGGAGGCGCTGGAGCCTCTGTTCGAGAAGCGCATGGACGGCTTTTCCGAAGTCTTTCACCGCATTTCCTATGACAAGATAGGCACAGCGACGATCCAGTCCCGCGCAACCGGCGGCGTCGCCAACGCCACCTTCATCTTCGTGCTGCCCGGCTCGCCAGGTGCTTGCAAGGATGCCTGGGACGGCATTCTGAAAGCGCAGCTCGACTATCGGCACATGCCCTGCAACTTCGTGGAGATCATGCCGCGCTTGGATGAGCATCTGAAGCGTGGCTCCAGCGCCTTATAGCGCCTATTCGCTCGCGATGACCGAGAGAATTTATTCCCAATCCTCAGAATATCCAGGAATAGAACGAAGCTCTAACGCGCAGCGCGGGCGACCCATGACGGGATAAGCTCGCTTGCAAGCTTGCGGCCTTTTCGACCTTTTGCAAACTCCGCAAGCCGCATGCCTGTTGTTGCTGCGGCGATGGCCTGCGGTTTGGATAGCAACAGGCCCAATTCCAGTGGTGGCGTGCTTTGGCGAATCCGCTGCAGAAAAGGCCTGCGATATCCACGCGAAGCGGTGAAACGCGCCGGCGCCTTGTTGAGCGAGACATACTCCGCAATCTCGTCGATCCAGCCGGCCTGCGGACGGGCACCCGGCTCGACCAATAGCAGCCAGTCACCGCGCGCCGAGCGCAATATGTCCTTCATATCCCATTGCGAATAGAAGCGGCAGCCAGCGGCATCCGCCACACGCGAAGTGCCATCGCGCGAGCCGTGATCGAGCACGACGACATCGCAGACGAGCCCTTCAATTGCGCCCGCCACCAATGCCGCCAATGTTTGTGCCAGTTCCGGTTCCTGATCCTGGCATTCGATGATGACTGTCAACATTGCCCATTTATAGAGCGGCGCACAATTTATTGCCAGCGCCTAACCGCAAAGCTCGGATGTTTCACCGGCACGGCTGACTATCACAAACCGGCTCATGGAAACGGTGGAACTTTGCATTTTTGTTCTTGCAATGTTCTCATCCATCGGATAGGAATTTAATCATCTTAGACGCGGCATGCAATGGCATGGGCCGCCCTGGAGCTACCGATGAACGAGCAGTCCCTTGCAGGGCAGGCCGCTTTCGCGCCTGCCAATACGGCAGATGTTGCCAATGCTATGATCGCCGATTCTGCGCTTCGGATCGATGTCGAGCGCCGCCGTGGACGGGGTGCCGGATTGAACCCCAGCGGCCGGTTCGAGCCGCAACAGCGGGAGGCCTTCGATGACGGTTGGCAAAGCTGGGAGGAGCTTCCGCCCTTCAAGACCGAGGTGCAGGTGGAGAAGCCGCGCACGGCAATCACGCGTAACGAATCTCCCGATATTCCCTTCGACCGGTCGATCAATCCTTATCGCGGCTGTGAGCATGGCTGCATCTATTGCTTCGCGCGACCGACGCATGCCTATATGGGCCTGTCGGCCGGGCTGGATTTCGAATCAAAGCTGTTCGCCAAGCCGGATGCCGCCAAGCTGCTGGAGCGCGAACTGGCAAAGCCCGGTTACAAACCACGCGTCATTGCAATCGGCACCAACACGGACCCTTATCAGCCGATCGAGAAGGAATGGCGCATCATGCGCCAGATCCTGGAAGTGTTGAACAAAGCCAACCATCCGGTCGCGATCGTCACTAAATCGGCGCTGATCATTCGCGATATCGATATCCTCAAGGAGATGGCCGCCAAGAACCTGGTGCGGGTGGGTTTGTCCGTGACGACGCTGGACCGGAAGCTCGCGCGGACCATGGAACCACGGGCCGCGACGCCGCCGCGCCGGCTCGAAGCGATCCAGGCGCTCAGCGAGGCCGGCATCCGCACCGCGATCATGGTGGCGCCGATCATCCCTGCCCTCAACGATCATGAGATCGAGCGCATTCTCGACGCCGGCAAGGCAGCCGGCGCACAGGAGGCAAGCTATGTCATCCTGCGGCTGCCGCTGGAGGTGAGCCCGCTATTTCGCGACTGGCTGCTTCAGCACTATCCGGATCGCTATCGACACGTCATGTCGCTGATCCGCTCGATGCGCGGCGGCAAGGATTACGATGCGGAGTTCGGCAAGCGCATGAAGGGTGCCGGGCCCTATGCTTGGCAGATCAGCCGCCGCTTCGAGATGGCGACACGGCGGCTCGAGCTCACCCGGCGCAATATTGCCTTGCGCGACGATCTGTTCGTGCCGCCGGATGGCAGCGGCGTCCAGCTCTCACTGCTCTGATTTTTCATCAAGCCTTCCTTGCGGGTTTTCCCTTACCCGCTGGATAAGCCCCTCAGGTTCGCCGCCCTGATCCACCGGGGGCTTGCAGGAGATCGGGTGGTGTGCGAGCTTCGCCGCATGCCACGCAGCACATCACCCGATTCTCCCATGCTTTTCGACGAAGCACCGATCGTTCCGAGCTTCGAGCTGGAGCTGATGGCCCGCCGTGCCGGACATTGGCCGGTTGCCGGCGCTGACGAAGTCGGCCGTGGGCCGTTGGCGGGACCGGTCGTGGCCGCAGCCGTCATCCTCGATCCCGATCGCATTCCGCAGGGTCTGAACGATTCCAAGCAGCTGACGGCAGCGCGACGCGAGGCGCTGTTTGTCGAGATCCTGGCGACGGCAACTGTGTCCATCGCCTCCTCGAGTTCCTCCCGCATCGACACGACGGATATCCGCAAGGCGAGCCTCGACGCGATGCGCCGGGCCATCTGCGGCCTGGCCATGCCGGCAAGCTTTGTGCTCACAGATGGCCTGGATGTGCCTGCTGGCCTTGCCTGTCCGGGGAAGGCCGTGGTGAAGGGCGACGCACGCTCCTTCTCGATCGCCGCCGCTTCCATCGTCGCCAAGGTGACACGCGACCGCATGATGGTGCGCGCCGGTGTCGTCTTTCCCGCTTATGGATTTGATTCGCATGCCGGCTACGGCACGCGCCAGCACCGTGCCGGCATCGAGGAGCATGGACCTTGCTCCCTGCATCGCATGAGCTTCAGGCCGTTGAAAAAGGAAGCCGTCTAACATGGACTCCCGCAGCGCGGATTATTGGCTCAGTCCTTGGGCAATTTCTGCCGAAAAGGCCGAGATATAATCAATATCGAGACGATAGACGCGATCGTGTCCTTGCTCGATATTCAGGCGATATTTCTCCACACCACACGCCGCCTCATGCTCCATGAAGTCAAGCAGGGCCTTCAACCTGGCGATAATGGCTGTCGGTAGAGCGTTGCGGGCGTCAACTGCCATTTCGTAGGAATCGGCGAAAATCCGGGCGCGGCCGATCTGAGCATCAAACTTGTCCAGCCCTTCAACTGAGATTTGCGAGGACAGTGGTGCCCAGCGATAGATGGCATAGGCCAAATCCCAGCTGCGCGGGCCGGGATGCGCCGCTTCGAAATCGATGATGCCTGTGACCTCATCGCCGTTCAGAACGACGTTATACGGTGCAAAGTCGCCGTGACAGACGATCTCCCGAGGCTCCCTCCCCGGCAGTTGCCAAGGACCGACGCTGGAAAGATCCGGCAAGCAGAGAGCGGAAAAATCGTGATAACGACGAAGCAGCGCCGCCGCCGATTTCAGGATCGCTTCGGAGCCCATGGCGTCATTGCTGTCGATATCGCCTGTCGTTCCCGGCAGATAGCTCACCGTCTCCCAGACCTCATCGCATCCCATAGGGATTGGCGCGGCCTGGAAACCATGACGCCTCAGTGAGCCCAACAGGGCATGAACACTCTTCGTCCACGGCCGAACGGGCCGCAGGATCGTGTCACCCCGCCGAAACGGCGTTTCGTCCATTGTCTGCCTCCATCCGCCTTTTTACCCGTCTGGAAGAGCTAGAGCGGTTCAGTTTTTCACGGAATCCCCGAACCGCTCTATCTCTTTGTTTTCCCGCAATTCCGAACGGAAAACCGCTGCGCACTTTTCCTGGAATTGCTCTAGGCGCGAAAGCCGGCCTCCGTCAAATGCCCGAGGTGTGCTCGCAACAAAAAACCCCGCCGAAGCGGGGTCTCTAAACATCCAAATTGAATGTCTCAAGCTCAATTCAGCCGGGTCTTCACTTCATTGACAGCGTCGTTGAAGAGACCGGATTGAACGGCTCCGCCAGCCTTGTTCGCAAGCACGGTTTCAGCGGCAGCGATCGCCAGGTCAACGGCAGCGGAACGAACCGCCTTCATCGCATCGGCTTCGGCCTGCTTGATCTTCTGCTCGGAAAGCGCCGTACGGTTGGCGACGAATTCCTCGGTCTTCTTGCGGGCTTCCGCCGTCAGCATTTCAGCTTCACGCTCGGCAGCAGCAACAATGTTGGCTGCGTCCGCTTCGGCTTCCTTCCGCTTGCGCTGATATTCAGCCAGCAGGTGCTGTGCTTCTTCACGCAGACGCTTGGCTTCCGCCAGCTCGTTACGGATCTGATCGGCACGGTCGTCAAGCGACTTCGCCATCATTCCCGGGACCTTCAGATAGACGATCAGAGCCAGGAAAAGGATAAGGCCGACAAAAGCGAAGAAAGTTTCATCAAGAGCAAATGTCATGGATCAACCCTCCTGCTTCGCGGATGCTGCAGCAACGGCCGAGGCGACATCAGCCTTGCCGGCGACGTTGCCGACGAGCTGCTCTACAACGGCTGACGCCGTTTCTTCCGCGATTGCGCCGACATCACCGAATGCCTTTGCCTTGATCTCGCCAATGCGAGCCTCGGCAGCCTTCAGCTTTTCGGAAAGGCTTGCTTCGATCGCCTTGCGATCTTCTTCAGCCTTCGCCTTGGCAGCATCGCGAGCGGTCGCACCGATCGAATTCGCCTTGGCGCGCGCAGCGGCCAATTCGCTTTCGTAAGTTGCAACGGCAGCGTCGGCTTCGGCCTTCAGACGCGAGGCTTCTTCGATATCCTGGGCGATACGGTCATGCCGGCTCTCCAGGATCTTGCCAACGCGCGGAATGACCATCTTCTGCATGGCCAGATAGAAGATAACGAAGGTGATCACCAGCCAAAGCAGCTGTGACGGATACGTCGTATGGTCAAACGGCGGGAATACGCCGCCGTGATGGCCTTCACTCGGCGCACCCGTTTCCGTATGCACCTCGCCGGCGGCCGGCGGTGCTTCGTCAGCGTATGCCGGGGTCACAAACATGCTCACCTCCAGGTGGTCTGCAAATACAAAGAATCACGGCTCGCTACCCGCGAACCGTGATCTATGACGCCGCTGATATCAGACGGCGAAGAGCAGGAGGAGAGCGATGAGCAGCGAGAAGATGCCCAGAGCTTCCGTAACGGCGAAGCCGAATACCAGACGGCCGAACTGGCTGTCAGCGGCAGACGGATTGCGCAGTGCGCCGGACAGGTAGCTGCCGAAGATATTGCCGAGGCCAAGAGCCGTGCCGGCCATACCAAAGCAAGCCAAACCTGCGCCGATGAACTTTGCTGCTTCCGCGTCCATGTTGAACTCCTTTGAAATGGTTGTGCGGTGAATAACTGACGCCCTTAGACGCCAATGTCTTTATCCTTAGTGGCCACCCGGATGGACTGCGTCGTTGAGGTACATGCAAGTCAGTACCGCAAAGACGTAAGCCTGGAGGAAGGCGACTAGGAACTCGAGACCGGTGAGGGCGACGGTCATAATGAGGGGAAGAATAGCACCACCGATGCCAAGCGCGCCGAGGGCTCCGAGCGAGGCAACGAAGCCTGCGAACACCTTCAACGTGATATGACCAGCCAGCATGTTGGCGAAGAGACGAACGGAAAGCGAAATCGGCCGGGACAGGAAGGAGATGATTTCAATCACCACCACCAGCGGCAGCAGAATACCGGGAACACCATGTGGCACGAACAACTTGAGGAAGCCAAAGCCGTGCTTGATGAAACCGTAGAGAATGACCGTCAGGATAACCAGCAGCGCCAGAGCGAAGGTGACGATGATCTGGCTGGTGACGGTGAAGAAGTATGGAACCATGCCGAGCAGGTTTGCCGTCAGCACGAACATGAAGAGCGAAAAGACCAGCGGGAAGAATTTCATTCCCTTCGTTCCCGCGCCCTCTTTCAGCATCGACGCGATGAACTCGTAGGACATCTCGGCGACAGACTGGGCGCGCCCGGGAACGACGCTACGCGGTGCGGCGGCTAGATAAAGGAAGCCGGCAGACAGCACTGCGGAAGCAACCATGAACAGGGAAGCATTGGTGAACGAAAAATCAATTCCGCCGATATCGATCGGGATAATCTTGAAGATCAGGAACTGATGGGTAGGACCGTTTGCCACCGCTGGTTCTCTTTCATTTTTCCGCTCGGGCGAGCGGATGCCTCTCATCTGGAAACAGCGCCTTAACGCCGCTTCCGCTCATTTCTTACTTTGGCCGACGCTCATCAAGAACCGGTGTCGCCACCTTGCCCGCAGAGCGCAGCACATTCAGTACACCGGCACAGAATCCGAGAAGCAGCAAAATTATCATGCCCCACGGCGCCGTACCGACAAAACGATCGAAGACGTAACCCAGAACAGCACCGACGATGATAGCGGCTATGAATTCGCTGGAAAGCTTCATCGCCTGAGCGTAGCCCTTACGGCTTTCCTCGGCGCGAACCTCCCCGCGTTCATCCTCTCTCACCGAAGCGCGCTTGCTTGCCAGTTCGGCACCCAGCTGCGCTCGTCGCTCTTCCAGACTTTCGTCGCGGTCATCCGTCATGGTGATGTCCTCCCCTTTCGTTGCGCGTTACCCATATACCCCGGTCAACGCGTGAACGAACAGCAGGTTTCGCCACCTTTCGGCCCGTTTTGAAGTCGCGCGCAACATAGTTTTAGGAAAAAGCATAGTCAAGGCGTAGACGTCATCTGTCCAGCCATAAATTAGCCCAATTAAATCATGAGCTTAAAGCGAAGCAGCCATATCGGGTGAAAACTGAGCCGAAGAATCCTCTTCAGCCCATGCCTTGTTGTTGCTTTTTTGCCATCCAAGGCAGTGTCAGGTGCCGCAGAATTCGCCTGCTGCGTCAGCTCCAGCCGCCGCCATAGGTGCGGTAGAAGATGTGCATGCCGATGCGACCGACCTTCACCATCTCCGCCGCCCACTTCGGGCGGACATAGACGGCATGGTAGTGCGTGGCCGATCCGACTTCGGGCAGCCAGATCTTGCCGGCGGTGACCGCCATGGCAACCTGACGGGCGATCCGCCAATGCTCGGGCGAATTGACGCGGTCTTTCACGCTGTCGCAGGCGAAGGAGAACTGGCAGGCATTGTGCCAATCGTCATTCTGATAAACGACGCCGCAAATGGTTTTCGGATAGGCGGGATTGCGCACGCGATTGAGAATGACCTGGGCGACGGCCGCCTGTCCTTTGACGGATTCGCCCCGCGCCTCAAAATAGATGCCGGTCGCAAGACACTGCTGCTCATCCGACGAAAATACGGAGGGCGGCAGGACGTTGGCAGCCCAGGCATGATCTTTCGGCCCGATCTGCGGCACGAAGCGCCCTTCGCCATCCTGATCCGTGGCCAGGATCGAATCGAATGGCGACGTGCGCGCATAATCCGGCGCCGGCGACGCATAGGCGGCGGCCAAAATATCGGCGTGCTGGTTGGTGACCAGATTGGCGATGTATTCCGGCACGCCGTCATCCGGCTTCGGCGGCTGCTTCTTATAAAAGGCCGTGGCGATCTCGATTTCCCGGCCGCCGAGCTTCGGCTTCAGAAAAGCCGTGCGTTCGCCGGTGGCGGAATTCGGCCTGAACAGCATGCTCTGGCGCTGCAACACCGAGCCGGCCGAGAAATCCTTGGGCGGCTGCATGGGCGCGACGGCGACGACCCTGCCCTTCTTTTCCTGGCGGTTGACGCGATCTTCATCCGAGCGCGGGTCACTGCCCTTTTCTTCCGACTGGAAGGCAACGCGGCGCCCATCCGGCAGCGTCAGGCCGCCATCGCCGATCGCAGCCGACGTCTTCGTATCACCGAAGGCGAGTTCCGCCTGATGCGTGGAGCCGGCCGGCGAATTGGTCATCACCATACGCCAATTGGCCCCTTCCCTGTCGATGCCGGCGAGAAGGCCGGCAAGATCGCCATAGGCCGCAGGCGATGGGAAGATTAACCAGGCACACAATCCGAACACGGCAGGCGACGTCCAGTTTTGTGGCAGAAACCTCAATTTTCGGCTGACATTACGCGAACGAGACAACACCGGACTCCAACGGCACTCGAGACCATGAGCCGGAATAATCTCCCATTAACCTTGATGGATGGTTAATTGGTCCGATCGATGATTCACGAGTGTGACGAAGTGGCCACGAATTCATGACCGTTGCACGAACCAAGCAGTCTTAAAGCAGCCAAACCGCCCGAAGGAAGCCCGCCAATCAAGTGAAAACTTTCATCAACTCTTGAGACGCAGGAGCAATGTGTTCGGCCTCCATATAGCGCCGTGTCAATAACACCGATATGTAGGTCCAGCCGAGGGCCTGTAAGGCGTTGGATATCAATGAAGATGCAACGAGGGGAATGTTCACGTGACCCGAGGCCAGTGGATCTGTACCACTAAGAGTGCTCGCGATGAGCATCAAAATGATTCCGGCAACAAGCGGAAGGGCTAAGCCCAAAAATACCAATAGGACCGTCGAGGGAAATCGCGCCACGCCTCTTCGCAGAGCATCGCCTATACCGGCATTGGTGCCGTGTATACGCGCAGGCAACCATGTTCCGAGAAGGGAGAAGACGATGGTGAGTGCCACTAGGAATATCAGCACCGCCAATAACCCGAGATAGGCCCTGTCAATGTTGCTTGCGCCGACAAGAAAGATCACAGGAATTGCCATCAGACAAAGCGTGAGCAAACTCAGCGCCAGGGTTCTGAACACGTATCCACCCGTTGGAAGCTTCGCGACTTTCGCCGCTGCCGTGAAGTTCAGATTTCGCAGGACAGAATTCTGCACATTCATCGATAGCAAGCACGTTAGAAAGAGAATTACACCGCCAGTGGTGGACTTGCCGGAATACTGATCGAAAATCGCGATGCCCGCCGAACATCCGATAAACATCGCATAAAACGCCAGATTATTACGTGTAATCGACAAGGTTTGCTTGAGCATTCGCCCCTCCCCCCGGAATACAAAGCGCCAGTTCCCGTTTAAATTGAATAAGCCAACGCGCTACTTGCGCAATAGAAAAATGCAAAGGCCCGGCGGATATCCACCGGGCCTGCAAAACAATAGCTATATCAGGATCAGATGATGACGTGCGATCCGAGTTCCACCACGCGGTTGGCCGGCAGGCGGAAATAGTCCGAAGGGTCTGTCGCGGCATTGGCGAGCGCGATGTAGAGCCGATCCTGCCAGTGCGGCATGCCAGACTTCGCATCGGGCACGAGCTTGCGGCGACCGAGATAGAAGGACGTCGACATGATGTCGAACTTCAATCCGGTCTTGCGCAAAGTGGCGAGTGCCTGCGAGACATTCTGCGATTCCATGAAGCCGAAACGCAGCTCGACGCGGGAGAAACGATCCGAAACCTTTTCGACCGTATAGCGGTCTTCCTGGGCGACACGCGGCTTGTTGATGGTGCGGATCGTCAGGATCACATTCTTGTCGTGCAGAACATGATTGTGCTTGAGATTGTGCAGCAGGGCGGCAGGCGCGGATTCGGGGTCACTCGTCAGGAAGATCGCCGTGCCGGGTACATGCGCAGGTGAGTGGTCGCTCTTGCGCTCGATGGAACTGACGAAGGACGAGAGCGGGATATCGGTATGCCGCGTCTTTTCCATGAGGATCGCGGTGCCGCGACGCCAGGTCCACATGATGACGGTAAAGGCCGTGGCGATCAGCACCGGAACGTAGCCGCCATCATGGATCTTGAGCAGGTTGGCGCCGAGGAACACGAATTCCAGAAGAAGCAGCGGCGTCAGCACGGCAGCAGCCATCGGCAGCGTCCAATTCCAGCGGACGCGGACGAATTCGAAGGCCATGATCGAGGTGACGACCATCGCGCCGGTAACGGAAATACCATAGGCGGTCGCCAGGGCATCCGAGGTCTTGAAGCTCAAGACGAGGAAGATGACGCCGAAGAACAGGATGGTGTTGACCGACGGCAGGAAAATCTGGCCGGTGTTGGTTTCCGACGTGAAGAGGATTTCCATGCGCGGCAGGAAGCCGAGATGGATCGCCTGACGCGTCAGCGAGAACGCGCCGGTGATAACCGCCTGGCTGGCGATGATCGTCGCCAAAGTGGCGAGAATGACCACCGGCAGGATCGCCCAATGCGGAAACATCAGGAAGAACGGGTCGGACATGGCCATGGGATCGCGCAGCACGAGCGCGCCCTGACCGAAGTAGTTGAGCGCCAGCGAGGGGAAAACCAGCACGAACCACGCCCACTGAATGGGACGACGACCGAAATGGCCGAGATCGGCATAAAGCGCTTCAGCGCCGGTCACGGTCAGGAACACGGCGCCGAGCACGACGACACCGAGAAAGCCTTCTCTCAACAGAAAGCTCACCGCATACCAGGGATTGAGAGCCGCCAGAATGCTGTAGTCATCCGAGATGTGCATGATGCCGGCGAGGCCCATGATGATGAACCAGAGCGCAGTGATCGGACCGAAGAAACGGGCGACAGCGCCGGTGCCGTGAGACTGGATCGCAAACAGCAACGCCATGATCGCGACGGATATGGGAACGATATAGTCAGACAATGACGGCGTGACGAGCTTCAGACCTTCGACGGCCGAAAGAACCGAAAGGGCCGGCGTGATCATCGCGTCGCCAAGGAACAGCGCCGCACCGAGCAAGCCCAGCAGCATCAGAACGGCCGTATGCCCGTTCGCCGTCTTCATCAACAGCGCCAGCAGGGAGAGCGTGCCGCCTTCCCCGTCATTGTCTGCGCGCAGCAGAAAAAGGACATATTTGATCGTGACGATGATGGTCAGCGTCCAGAACATCAGCGAGACGACGCTGATGACCTCGCCGCGCGTCAGTCCGTCGGCCGCCACCGGCTTGAGAGCCTCGCGAAAGGCATAGAGCGGGCTCGTGCCGATGTCGCCATAGACAACGCCGATCGATCCGAGGGCGAGGTAAGCAAGCTTGCGAGGGTTCATTTTCCCGTCGGGAGAATGATCGGTTTGGTTAGACATTCAGGATCACTAGACTCTCAGAGCCAGCCTTTCCAGCGAAAAAAGAAAAACGGGATGACGGCGGATACGACCATCAGCATCAGCGAAGCCGGGTAGCCGTAAGCGAAATGCAATTCGGGCATAAGCTCGAAATTCATGCCATACACAGACGCCACAAGCGTCGGGGGCAGAAACACCACCGATGCGATCGAGAAGATCTTGATGATGGCATTCTGCTCGATATTGATCAGCCCGAGCGACGCATCCAGCAGGAACGTGATGTTCCCAGCGACGAAAGATGCATGCTCGGACAGGGATTGAACATCCCGCGCGACATTCCGACACAGCTCCTTGGCTTCGCGGTCCTGTTGCATGGCAGGGATGGCATTGAGAAAGGTCAGCACGCGGGATAGCGAACTCAGGCTGTCGCGCAGCTTGCTGAGCGTGCGGTGATAGCCTGCGATGTCCTTGAGCTTTTCTTCCAGATAATTGGCCGGCCGGCGGATCTTCTTCACTCGATCGCCGAACACGTGCACCGACAATATATCGATACTCGCCACCGTCTGTTCAAGGATCTCGGCAGTGCGGTCGACAATTGTTTCCAGCAGCTTGGCGAGCAGCGCGACGCCGGTGCGTCGCTCCTGGGGAATGCGCTGCAGGGCGGCTATGAAGAGCGCGAACGATTTCGGCTGTGCGTAGCGAATGGTGACGAGGCGTTGGCCCGTCAGAATGAAGGCGACATCGGTCAACGTCGGCAGATCACTGTCGGCCCTCCACAGCAACGACGCCGTCAGGAATACCGAACCATTTTCGATATAGAGCCGGCTCGACGGCTCTATATCCTTCATGTCCTCGCGGGTCGGCACTTCAAGCCCGAGCAGACGCTCGATATTGGCCTCTTCCTCGCGCGTGGGGTCGACCATGTCGATCCAGACGGCGTTGTCGGGCAATCTGGCAGCGGCCGAAAGGTCGGGCAGCTCGAGCGGCTTCGAGTCTGAGCAATAGGCAGTTATCAACTGCTCGCTCCCAGGGCAGCGGAGACACAGCTAGAGGCACGGCACGTTGCGCGCGCCCGCCGCGTTCCCCCCAATGGCCAATGAAAGAAGCTCATGAAACCCCGGTCGTATCCCGCCCGTCCGGCCGGGAATCCGTGTCTATGTTCCATTGCGCTGCTGTACCAATCCTTCGTCCGTCCTGGCCAAGCTGCCTGCTCGGACGAAACAGAACCACCATTCGGCGGAGGGCGGTCATCGGAAATGCCCGACCAGTTCCACGCCGGCGGCGCATATGCAGCAAAGCTCGCAAAGAATCAAGTCACAACCCCTTTATCGCGTGCTTTCACCGCAGATTCCGTAATGTTGCGAAGTCATAGCACAGGCTACAGGCAAGACAATCCGTCGCTATACAGAAAGCCGCAAAGCCTCTGTGAATTATTCGAACACGATCGAGGGGGCAGCGCGCTGCGGAGAGCCTGAAACTTGCTTCCAGACATTGGCGGCGATCTCGCGATAGATGCCGGCCACGACTCCATTCGGCTCGGCGGCCACGAGCGGCGTTCCGGCGTCGGAGGTTTCACGAATGCCCATCGTCAGCGGCACTTCGCCGAGGAACGGCACGCCGATGCGCTCCGCCTCCTTGCGTGCGCCGCCATGCCCAAAGATATCGTAGCGCGCGCCGGTATCCGGAGCGATGAAATAGCTCATGTTCTCGACGATGCCGAGCACGGGGACCTCGACCTTGCGGAACATGTTAAGACCCTTGCGTGCGTCGATGAGAGCCAGATCCTGCGGCGTCGAAACGATGACGGCGCCGGCCAGCGGCACCTGCTGCGCCATGGTCAGTTGCACATCGCCGGTGCCGGGCGGCATATCGACGACAAGCACGTCGAGTTCGCCCCAGGCAACCTCGCGCAACATCTGCAGAAGAGCCGACTGAACCATCGGTCCGCGCCAGATCATGGCCGTTTCCTCTTCGACGAGGAAGCCCATCGACATGACCTTCAGGCCATAATTCTCCATGGGGTTGATGATGCGCCCGTCGATCTGTGTCGGACGGCCGGAAATCTTCAGCAGGCGCGGCATGGACGGGCCATAGATGTCCGCGTCGAGAATGCCGACACGCAGACCATTGGCCGCCAGACCAAGGGCGAGATTGACCGCCGTCGTCGACTTGCCGACGCCGCCCTTGCCCGAGGCAACGGCAATGATGGCGCCGACGCCCGGAACGCCGAGCTTGCCGGCGCGCGGCTGTTGCTGCTGTCCATGAGGATGCGGATGAGAATGGGCGTGCGGAGCGGGCTGTGAGGGAGCCGGCCGAGAAGCGGGCGCGCCGGCCTTCTTGTCGGCGGTCAAAGCCACGAGAGCGCCCTTGACGCCTGGCATATTCTTGACCGCACGTTCGGCGGCCTGCCGCAGCGGCTCCAGATCCTTGGCGCGATCGGCAGGTACGGTGATGGAAAAATAGACCTTGCCGTCCGAGATGAAGACATCCGACACCATGCCGAGCTCAACGATATTGTGCTCCAGGTCCGGGCCTCGAACCGTCTTCAACGTTTCCAGCACCTGTTCCTTGGTGATGTCAGACATTCTATCCTCACTGCGCGCTTCTGTTCCAGACCGCGGCATTCGCCACAGACGTCCAGATATCCATCCGGTGTAGATAGTAGAGCGGCAGGAGTTCGCCAAACGAAATTCGGAGCGCTGGCCATAAAAAGCGTCTTCGTTGCGGCCGGCAGGTCCGCCGGGTCTATGACCCTACCAGCCGCAACGGTCTCCCCAAACGGGAAAGACGTATTCGGGGGCCGACATAGGGCACGTGGCGGGAATGAGTAAGGCACGAATGCAAAAAATTTTATGTAATGGGTTTCGATCTCGCCCCGCGTGCCAAATAAGCAACAGCCGCCGCCGACACCTCTTGCGCGGAAAGCTTGGCAAGAATGTCGGCGACGGCCATTTGATCCGCGCGCGTTGATCGGCGCTGTTATCAAAGTCCCCTCTGGACCTCTCCCATATACAAAGCAGGAAGCGTGCCAGTTTTCACAAAACTGTAAAAATCGCTGTATTTCAACGGTCTGGCGAAAGCTCAACCAAGATCATCGGCATCCCCGCACTCAACGTCTCAGCATATTTTATTCGCAACGCACAAAATTCGCGCAGCAGACTGCTCGAATCACGATCATCGCGCAGCGATGAAGCGAGACATACTTTGGTTTTGGTGGGGCGATGCTGTCGCTACTTGATCAGGCCGATGCGCAAGGCCTTGGCGACGGCTTGCGTGCGGTTGACGGTGTCGAGCTTCTTGGTGGCGCGGTTCAGGTAATGATTGACCGTGTGTTCAGAGAGCGAGAGGATATCGGCGATTTCGGCGCTCGTCTTGCCGGCGGCAGTCCAATTCAAACAATCGATCTCGCGATCCGTCAGGGCATCGATGACGCGCACATCGAGGCTGCGGATTTCCGCAAGGCGATCGAAGACGTGAATGGCGATGTAGAAGAGATCCTTGATTTCCTGGGAGGAAAACGCTTCGCGATCCCCGGCCAGCGATACCGCACCGCGAATTCCCGACGCATCGTGGGTGGGCAGATAGATGAACCGCGTCATGCGGAACCGCTCGAACAGGGCGATGACGAGCTGAGATTTATGCTCTTCACGGTTCGGGCTGGATGCAACCTCGTAAACGAAAGGCAAGGTCGACGTGCGCAGGCGTCGCAGCACGGGGCTTGTTGGCAGCAATCCTTCCTGATCGTAGATCGACAGAAGCTCGGCAGGCCAGTTGTTGATAACCGAATTGCTCTGCAATTCGAAGGACGTCACCGCCGGCAGATTGACGACCATGAAAGCCCGGCAACGATAGGCCTCTGCCAGTCCCTTCATGAAACGAAACACATCGAACTGTGTTTTCAGCTTGCCGATTTCCTTGATGTAATCCTCACCTTGAGGGAATGCACCTGCCTGCACCAATGCCGCCATTATCAGTCTTCTTTATGTAAAAGAGGAAAAAATACGTAATTTCCGTCTCTTCCGCTTTGGGATCATCGTAGCAGCGCCAGATAACCGGCACTTGCCGAAATATAAATTTGACAGGATTCCGTGGGGTTCAATGTCCGTTACTGCAATGTGTGGTCGGCACTTCACCAATTCCTTCGCATTCCCGGCAATCATTCGAAGATAATGGCAGTTCTTACGCACATCTCAACAATCAAATTTAAGATAAATACGCAATTCCGCGAAGGTCCAGTGTGAAAATGACGAATTTTACGTGACAGTTGCCGAAAAGCTCACGGTTGTTATCGCTTCGGTCCCATGCGGTCGTACATATCGGCCATGATGGAGTCGGCTGCGGAAACCACGAGCGGTGCCCATTCCTCCAGCTTGGCCGTCGTCACGCGATATGCCGGTCCTGTGACCGACACTCCGGCAAGCATATGGTCGCGATCGGTGCCGATGGGTGCTGCCACGCAACATATGCCGCTCTCATGTTCTTCCCGATCGAATGCATAGCCCCGCGCCCTGATCTGCTGGATGGCCGCGAGCAGTTCCGCCTTGCTGCACAACGTATGCTCCGTGTAGCGCCGGAACTCGATAGCGGTGATCCGCTCGGCAAGCTCTGCATCGTCAAGCACCGAAAGGGCGGCCTTGCCGACACCGGTGCAATAGGCAGGCGACGCATTGCCGATCTGGGAATACATCCGCACGGACTGCCGACCTTCGACCTTGTCGAGATAGATCACCTCAAAGCCTCGCAGTATACCCAGATGCACCGTCTCTCCCGTGACGTCCTGAAGGCGGCGCAGATGCGGTTCGGCAAGGGCCCGGAACTCGTTGCGCGACCAGCTGCGCGAAGCCAGTTTCAAAAGCCTGATGCCGATCGTGTAACGGCCATCGCGATCGACCTCCAGAAGCCCTTCCTCGACGAGATGCGACAATTGGCGATGGAGCGTCCCGCGGGGCTGATCGGATAGGGAAAGGATGTCGGTGAAGCGCATCGGCCCATCGGCAAGTCCAACGAGATCCAGCAGCGCGACGAGCTTGCCGAGCGTTCCGGTCTCCGTATTGCGGCGATGGCTCGATTTTTCGCTTTCGGAATTCAGAACCGCTTCTCCTCATTTATCACTCGCGCCGTCATGGCAACCTTGACACGATGGAAGGGTAATCGGATAATTCCACATAGTCAAATTCAGTTCCAAATAATGGAACTTTGATCGATCTCGGAGGAAAGACCTTGGCTGCGATACAGGCGCAATTTCCCGATCTGAAAGACCGCACCGTTCTGATCACCGGCGGTGGCTCGGGCATCGGCGCGGCTCTTGTGGAAGGCTTTGCCCTGCAGGGAGCGAAGGTGGCCTTCATCGACATCGCAGAAGCGCCGAGCAAGGCGCTTGTCGAAAGGCTTTCGGCGCAGTCCGAGCATCCCGTTTCCTTTTATCACACCGATTTGCGCGACGTGGAGAACATCAAGAACACCGTTGCTGCGGTCGAATCCGACCTCGGCGCGATCCGGGTGCTCGTCAACAATGCCGCCTGGGACGACCGGCATGATATCGACACGACAACCGAGGAATATTGGGACAACAACCAGGCAATCAATCTCAAGCAGGTCTTCTTCGTATCACAGGCGGCAGCCCCCGGCATGCGGGCGGCGGGCGGCGGTTCGATCATCAATTTCTCTTCGATCGTCTTCAAGATGAACCCGCCCGCTCTGTCGTCCTATTCGGCTGCGAAGTCCGGCATCATCGGGCTGACGAAGAGCTTTGCGGGCCGTTTCGGGCCTGAAAACATTCGCGTCAATGCGGTGCTGCCCGGCATGATCGTGACGGAGAGACAGCTTGAGCTTTGGCTGACCGAGGAAGGCATGGCGAAGACCGTCGAGCGACAATGCCTGAAGCATGTGCTGAAGGCCGCCGATCTTGTCGGGCCGGTACTTTTTCTCGCCTCAGATTGCTCGGGCAGCATCACGGCACAGGCCATCACCGTCGATGGCGGCATTTTCTAGTAATGAATTGGAGCAATTCCTATGACTGAACCCGCATATGTCGCGGTGGATTGGGGAACCAGCAGTTTTCGCCTCTGGCTCGTCGGCAAGGATGGCAGCATCGTTGCGGAGCGCCGCAGCGGCGAAGGCATGACGACGGCAGCCCAAGCCGGCTTTGCCAAGGTGCTACAGACGCATCTGGACGCCACCTCCGCGCCGTCGGATATTCCCGTCATCGTCTGCGGCATGGCAGGCGCACGCCAGGGGTGGATAGAAGCCGGGTATATCGACACGCCGGCGTCGCTTGCGTCCATCCTGACGGGTGCGGTCGCCGTTCCCGACCAGACGCGCGACGTGCGTATCCTCCCGGGCCTCGCCCAACGCAGCAAGGATGCGCCCGACGTCATGCGCGGCGAAGAGACCCAGCTGCTCGGCGCGATCCCTGCCGATGCCAAGGGCGAGCAGATCGTCTGCATGCCGGGAACGCACTCGAAATGGGTGCGTGTGCTCGATGGCCAGGTAACGGGCTTCTCGACCTTCATGACCGGCGAGCTTTTCGACATCATCACCAAGCACAGCATCCTGTCTCATGCGGTTGCCGGCGCGGCGGAGATGAGTGCAGACACCGCAGCTTTCGAAGCGTCCCTCAAGGCGGCTTTCGCAAAGCCGCAACTCGCCACCAATCTGCTCTTTACCGCCCGTTCCGGACAACTTCTCCATGGCGCCACAGCCGCCGGCGCGCAGGCGCTGATCTCCGGCACATTGATCGGCGCCGAAATTGCCGGAGCACTCTCTTCGGCTGGACAAGGAGCGTCCATCACGCTCGTTGCCTCCGGACGCCTGCAGGCACTCTACGAGGACGCATTCCGCGCCCTCTCCCTCACCTACCAGACCATCGATGCCGATGCCGCTGTCCGCCGCGGACTTTCCGCTGCGGCCGAAGCCATCTGGTTCACGAACGAAAGCAAAAGCTGATGACAACCCGCATCCCCTTCCCGTCCATGAAGCGCCCGCTCATTGCCATCCTTCGCGGCATCAAGCCGGAGGAGACGGCTGACATCGTCGGCACGCTGATCGAAACAGGCTTCAGAGCCATCGAAATCCCGCTGAACTCGCCGGAGCCGTTCCGCTCGATCGAAACCGCAGCCAAGATGGCGCCGGCCGATTGCCTGATCGGCGCCGGCACGGTGTTGACGGTCGAAGATGTCGACAGGCTCGACGCAGCCGGCGGCAAATTGCTGGTAACGCCGAATGTGGAGCCTGCGGTCATCAGCCGCGCCAGGGACAAGGGCATGGTCACGATGCCGGGTGTCTTCACCGCCACGGAAGCGCTGTTGGCGGCCCGGGCCGGTGCGACTGGCCTGAAATTTTTTCCGGCCGGCGTGCTTGGCGCTTCCGGCATCACGGCGATCCGCGCCGTCCTGCCTCCAGAGCTTGTCATTGCAGCCGTAGGCGGTGTTTCGGACAAGAATTTCGCCGATTACACCAAGGCAGGCATCCTTGCTTTCGGCCTTGGAACGAGCCTTTACAAGCCGGGAATGACGGCCGCAGAGGTTGCCGAACGCGCCAAGGCCACCATCTATGCCTATGATGTAGCCATAGGAGCGTGATCTGTGACCGATATTCATGATTTTCAGGGCAAGACACTCTGCGAGACCTCGTCTGTCCTGGGTGAGGGTCCAACGTATGACCCCGATACGGACACGGTCTGGTGGTTCAATATCCTTGGCAAGGAACTTCATGAGTTGCATTTGCCGACCGGCAAGAAGCAGGTTCACGAACTGCCGATGATGGCAAGCGTGCTGGCGCGCGTCGACGCGGAACGACAGATCATTGCGACCGAAGAAGGACTGTTTCTCCGCGATATCGCCAGCGGCGAACTCAGCTTTTATGCTGCGATCGAGGCCGACAAGCCGGAGAACCGCTCCAATGATGGCCGCACCCATATATCCGGCTCCCTGTGGATCGGCACGATGGGCAAGCGCGCCGAAATGCAGGCTGGCGCCATCTACCATGTCGCAGGCGGCAAGGTGACGAAGATCTTCGATCAGATCAGCATTCCGAACTCGATCTGCTTTTCTCCGGATGGAACGATCGGATATTTCACCGATACGCGCGTCAGTCAGTTGATGCGGGTTCTCGTCGATCCGGAAACCGGTCTTCCGGCGGGCGAGCCGATCGTCATGGTGGACAGCATGGAAGATCCTGGCGGCCTCGACGGTTCCGTGTGCGATGCCGACGGCTATATATGGAACGCACGATGGGGTTCCGGCTTTGTGGACAAGTATAGCCCGGATGGTCTGCGTATCGAACGCTACCGCGTGCCTGCCATGCAGCCCTCGTGCCCAGCCTTCATTGGTAAAAACGCTGATCGGCTGGCTGTTACTACGGCCTGGGAAGGCCTGGACGACGAAGCACGCTCCATGCAGCCCCAAGCAGGCGCTCTTCTGGAGCTGGGCCCGACCGTACGAGGCGTTTTCGATCCACCGTACAAGCTTTGATTGCGGCTTGCCCTTGCCATCAACAGGGCGAACAGCGCATTCAGACAATCTGGGCGGTGCATGCTGGCAAGCGTGCGCCGCCCAAAGTTTATCATGACCAACCCTTTGATTTTCAGCGGAATTACTGCGACTTTCAGTATAGGCCAGCCTATCTGCCGCAACTTTTGACGGAACCAATAACCTCCTGAGCCATTAGCCTTACAACCGGTACGGATGGCGGTTGATGCGCAACCGACCACACGTGGTACTGGTATGCATGTGTTTCAAATAGCCATGCCCATCAGAATGAAAGGTAGGTTCACGATGACTGGGAAACTTTTCACTTCCGTGGCTGCAGGCGCAATCTTTGCCACTGCATCCGTTCTTTCGCCGATGGCTTTCGCTCAAGCGCAGCAGCCATCGAATGGCGGCACCGGCGGCGGCAATGCCCCCTTGACGCAATCGGCTCCGGCAGCAACGCCCGATGCCACCAAGCCAGACGCGGCGGCGCCGCAGACCAAGGCCGAAGCACCGGCTCCGGCAACAGGCACGGAGCAGGCCGGCACCTATCTGACCCAGCAGTCGGCTGATCAGATCAGCGCCAAGACCTATATGGGCCAATCGGTCTATAACGGTCAGAATGAAAGCATCGGCAGCATCAACGACCTGATCCTGCAGAAGCAGGGCGGTGTGGTCGCAGCGGTTGTCGGTGTAGGCGGCTTCCTTGGCATGGGCCAGAAGAACGTCGCTGTTCCGTTTGACAAGATCAGTGCCACCCAGAACGCACAGGATGGTACGATCAAGTTGACGACGACGGAAACGGCGGATTCGCTGAAGGCCGCTCCGGAGTTCAAGACGCTCCAGATGCAGGCCTCGGAAAAGGCCGCTAGCACGGCTGGTGCAGGCACGTCATCGACCATGCCGGCGACAGACAATACGACGACATCGTCGACCACCAACAAGTAAATTGGATGGTCAGACGAAACAAAGAGCGGCGGTCCGAAAGGGCCGCCGCTTTCACTTTGGGCTCAGGCGATTTCGCGCTCGTGGGTATATTCCAGATAATGCGCCTGCAGATATCGAAGCGTGGTAGCGGCGTCTGCGGGCTTGCCGAAATAGTAGCCCTGCCCCATGGCGCAGCCGAGCGCGCGAAGCTTGGCCGCTTCCGCATGTTCCTCGATGCCTTCGGCAACCACGCGTAGCTCCAGCCCCTCGCACATGGCAAGAACGGCCTTGATGATATGTTCGGAAGCGCGATCCGAATTCATCCTCGACACGAAGGCACGATCGATCTTCACCTTGTCGAAGTTGAATTCACGCAAGCGGCCAAGGCTTGACTGGCCGGTGCCGAAATCGTCGAGCGAAATTCGAACGCCGGCTGAACGCAGGTCGGAAATGATGCGGTGAGCCGTATCGGCCGAACTCATGACGGCGGTTTCAGTGATTTCGAGTTCCAGGCGATGCGGGTCGAGACCGACGCGCGCGAGAATGGCAAGCACGCTGCTGCTGGTGCCCGGGTCCATGAGCTGCGCCGAAGACAGATTGAAGGACAGGAAGACGTCGCGCGGCCAGGATAGCGCGGCTTCCGCAGCCTTGCGCAGAAGCGCTTCCGACAGGGCGTCGATGAATCCGCGCTCTTCGGCCAGCGGCACGAAAACGGCAGGCGACACAAAGCCGAGATCCGCATCGTTCCAGCGCGCCAGCGCCTCGAAACCGAGGACCATGTTGTTGGCGAGCGAGACGATCGGCTGAAAATGCACGTCGATGGCATCGGAGATGATGGCATTTCGCAGCGCCTGCTCAAGCTGCGTCGCCCGCTTCATCTCCTGGGCGATCTCCTTGGAATAAACGGTGATCTGGCCGCGGCCGCGACGCTTGGAACGATAGAGCGCCGTATCGGCGTTCTTCAGCAGATCGTCGAACTGGTCGCCGGCGAAGGGATGAATGGCAAAGCCGAAGGAAGCGGACAGTCTGACATTGCGGTCGCCGAGGTCATAGGGAGCGGACAACACCTCCCGAATCATCTGGCCGAATTTTTCCGCGCCGACACGCTCGAAAACGAGCGGCAGGACGAAGGCGAATTCGTCGCCGTCATGGCGGGTCACCGTCGCGCCATCGGGAATGCAGGCCCTCAAACGGTGCGCCACCTGACACAGGATTTCGTCACCCGCCTCGACACCGAACAGATCGTTGATCGGCTTGAAAGAGTCCAGATTGACGATACCGATGGTAAAAGGAGCCGGATCGCTGGCGCGCTCGAGCGAAAGTGAGCGCGTGCGTTCGCGCATTCGATGGCGATTGCCCAATCCCGTCAGCGGATCAGTGTAAGCAATCGTCTGTGATTCCTGACTGACTGGCCCCAGCAGCATTTCAGCCGATTTCATATTCGGTCCTGATGTTTCTCCACCCTTGGAAAAAGCATGACGGCGAAGTCTTAAAAAAGGATGGCGAGACGACAACCATTCGACGCATACGATAATTTGGCGTGGTGCGCGATCTCATTGGAAAAACTATCTATTTTGCGCTTTTCGCGCGGTACGCATGTATTTCTGGAAGACGGTCTCGATGATATCGGGGCTGACCGGCTTCAGGATCACATCGTCCATGCCTGCCTCCGCACATTCCTTGCGATCGCGCTCGAAAGCCTGCGTCAGAACGCCAACGATCGGCGTATGCATGCCGCTGCCCTTTTCAGTGCCACGGATCAGTCTTGCCGCCTCAAATCCATTCAGACCCGGCAGGGAAATATCCATCAGGATCAGGTCCGGTTGATGCTCCTGCCAAAGCCGTACAGCCTCGTCGCCGCTGGCCGCGATGACATGACTGTAGCCGAGCCCATCCAGGATCTGCGCAAAGACGATCTGGTTGATGGCGTTATCTTCGGCAACCAGGATCTGCGCGCGACGGCCATCCCCATCGCCGCGACCCCAATCCTGCGCAACCGGTTCGATCCCATCGCCAATCCCGTCGCGAATATTGCGATTGAAGTGGCGGGCGATAACGAAGGTCAGTTCGCTGGCGAGTTGCGAGCCATCGAGAGAGAGGGCGGCAACATTCTGGCGCTCGGCAAGCTCGATGCCGCGTTTACCGAGCTGGTTGTCGACGATCACCAGATCGATCTTGACGCCATGTGCGCTTGCGACGTCGAGAAAGGCCGCTTCCTCGTTTTCATCGTGCACGACACAGGCCTCGAAGCCATATTTGCCAAGTGTCTTCAACGCAGCCGTCTCGGCGGCGAAATCCGGTGTCACGACCAGGATCTTGCGGCCGTTGAAGTTCTCGGGAACGAAAGTTTCCATAGCGACGGGACGCCGTGAAATCGTCTGCAGGGCAACCATCGGAACATAGGCGCGGCGATAGGAGCGATCGCTATTTTCCTTGATGTTCGATGCCAGTGCGAACTCGTCGAAATCGCTGCCCTCCTTGGGCAGATCCTGCATGGTGCCGATGACGAAATAACGCCCGGGCTTACCGATGCGCTGCTTTCGCGTGACGATGTCGCGCTCGACGCCATCGCGCGAGATCTGGCGCTGGCGCGAGATCGACATTTCCCCGGTCTCGACGACATGCCGGTCGCTCTCTTCGAAGCGATGGGCAAGGTCGGTGGAGAAAAGATCGATACTCTTGCGGCCGCGAACCTCGTCGGGAGCCGTCTGATATTTCTCGCAGAACGCGCGGTTGACCGCCACATAGATCATGTTCTGATCTTTGACGAAGAGCGGAAACGGCAGGTTGTCGAGAATATCCTCGGTCAACTGCACGCGCTCCATGTCGATACGCCACTGCTCTTCACGTTTCTTGACTTCGGACACGTCGGAGAGAATGCACAGACCAATGCCGGACGGCAGCCGCCGCTTGATGATGCGAACCCAGCGATCATCGGCGAAGTGCTCGGTCATCTCGAAGCGCTCGCGCCAGTGCGAGGCGATGCGCTGCGAAATCCAGTCATCGCGATTGCCGGATGCCTTGCCCTGATACTGCATGCCAGCATCGAAGACAGCGCCCAGGAAATCGCGCAGCCGCGTCGGCGGCTGCAGGAACTCCGGCTGAACGGGGAAGAAATTCAGAACCTGCCGGCTGGCGAACAGCAGCTGATCGTTTTTGTCGTAAGCGAAGAATGCGCTGGAGAGACCATCACAGAACGCGTCGAAGACCATGGCCTGCAGATTGCCACCGGAAGCCAATTCTTCCGCCATCATTGCCAAAGCTGCCTTCTCGGTCCCGGCAGTCATTCGTTCTGTTCCTACACTCAACCCGTTTCACAGCATGAATAATCGACAGGGCGATGTTCGCTCTGCTAGGCAAATTTATGAAAATATCATGCTGGCCTGGGCACTTGAAACAGATGGAACCTGGCTCATGAATATTGATGGCCACCAACCTGCCATCCAGAGCCCTCAGCGTGCACGAGGCGCGCCACCTGCAGTCATTTCAAGTTCTTCTTCCGCAACCTGTCATCATTCCCTTAAACATTGATTAAATTTCTTAACAAAGCCCCGAAACGGAAACGGGTGGATGACGAACCGCGGATTGCCTTTGCTCTTCACACACCGCTGCGAATCCACGAGAATGACGCCATGGCCATCAAGCAACTCTCCGAAACCCTGATCAACCAGATCGCCGCGGGCGAAGTCATCGAGCGCCCGGCAAGCGCCGCCAAGGAATTGATCGAGAATGCGCTGGATGCCGGCGCGACGCGGATCGAAATCGCCACGGCTGGCGGCGGCAAGGCGCTGCTGCGCGTGACGGACAATGGCTCCGGCATGGAAGAGGTCGATTTGGAGCTTGCGGTCAGGCGCCATTGCACTTCGAAGATTTCGGACACGCTGGACGATATCCGCACGCTGGGCTTCCGTGGCGAAGCCCTGCCCTCCATCGGTTCCGTCGCCAAATTGTCGATCGCGAGCCGCAGGGCGGGCGCGGCGGGCGGAGCGGAGATTGCGGTGGCGGGCGGCAAGGTCTTGCATCTGCGCCCGACCGCGGCCAATCCCGGCACGATCGTCGAGGTGCGCGACCTCTTCTTCGCGACGCCCGCACGCCTCAAATTCCTCAAGACGGAGAAGGCAGAGGCGGCGGCTATCACTGAAATCGTCAAGCGCATGGCGATCGCTTTTCCGCGCGTCCGCTTCGTGCTGTCGGGAAGCGACCGCTCGACGCTGGAACTTCCCGCGACGGGTGACGATCATCTCGCCCGGATGGCGCAAATCCTCGGCAGCGAATTCAAGGACAATGCCATTGCGCTCGACGCGGTGCGCGAGGATGTGAGCCTGACCGGCTTTGCCGGTGTTCCGACCTTCAATCGCGGCAACTCCGCCCATCAATATGCCTTCGTCAACGGACGGCCGGTGCAGGACAAGCTGATCCTGTCCGCCATTCGCGGCGCCTATGCCGAAACCATTCCTTCCGGCCGCTACCCTGTGGCCGTCCTGTCCTTGAGACTTGATCCGGCGCTGGTGGACGTCAACGTGCATCCGGCAAAGTCGGATGTGCGGTTCCGCGATCCCGGCCTCGTGCGAGGCCTGATCGTCGGCGCGGTTCGTGAGGCGCTGGCGCGCGAGGGCGACCGCGCAGCGACGACAGGTGGGGATGGCATGTTGCGCGCTTTCAGCGCCGGACGCTCCGGTTTCCAGCCCGGCTGGCGGCCGTCGCCGGCACCGACCCCATGGACGCGCGAAACGTCGCCATCGCGACCTTTCGAGCCCGCAGCGGTAACGGGGGCCGCCTATGGGTTTGCCGAAAAGCCACAAGCTGCCTTCGATGGGCTCACAATGCCGACGGCGCGCGCGGACGTACCACTGAATGAACCCAAACAGGCCGAAGAACCTTCCCGCTTTCCGCTGGGGGCCGCCCGCGCGCAGCTGCACGAGAATTACATCGTCGCCCAGACGGATAGCGGCCTCGTGATCGTCGACCAGCACGCCGCGCATGAACGGCTGGTCTTCGAAGCGATGCGCAAGGCACTGCACTCGAAGCGCTTGTCCTCCCAAGTGCTGCTCATCCCTGAAATCGTCGATCTGCCGGAAGAAGATTGCGACCGGTTGATGGCGTTTGCCGACCAACTCGGCGAACTCGGCCTTGCCATCGAGCGCTTTGGCCCCGGCGCGATCGCCGTTCGAGAAACACCGGCGATGCTCGGTGAAGTCGATGCGCAAGGGCTGATCCGGCAGTTGGCCGACGAGGTTGCGGAATGGGATACGGCCTCGGGGCTTAACGCCAAGCTCGAATATGTTGCCGCGACCATGGCCTGCCACGGCTCCGTGCGCTCAGGGCGACGCTTGCGGCCCGAGGAGATGAATGCGCTTCTTCGCCAGATGGAGGCGACGCCGGGATCGGGCCAGTGCAATCATGGCCGGCCGACCTACATAGAACTGAAGCTCTCGGATATCGAACGGCTGTTCGGCCGCAGCTGAAACGGCTGTTTTGGTCCCGATTTGCAGGATCTATGCCCGTCGGACGAGAAACGGTGCCACACTTTTCCCGGAAATGCTCTGGAAAAGTCTTGGTCGGCGCTGTATGGCAAACAGGTGACAGAGATGAAGGACGGCATCAGATGAATCTTTTCGAAGGACATGGAAACCGCGAGGCGAAAATTCGCTATCTCGACGGTGATTTCCAGATCCTGATGCCGGGTTCGTATGTCGTTTGCGCCATGACCGGCAAGCACATCGCGCTCGACGAACTGCGCTACTGGAGCGTCGCCCGACAGGAGCCATATGCCGATGTCATGACATCGCTCAAGGCGGAAAAGCGCGCCGGCGCCCTCCCCAACCAGAAGCGCTGATCCTTTCAGCGACAGTCGAGTTCAGTCTTCAGGCGTTTTTGCCATCACGCTTTTCCCGCAAGCGACGCTCGCGGGCTGTCGCAATCGCCCTGTCGATGATCAGTTCCGGTGCGCGCGGATCATCGAAGACCATATCGATATCGATCACCCGGCAGCGCCGAAGCAATTCCTCGGCGCGACCATGATGGCCGATGAGGCGCACATAGTCCTTCGAGGTCGTGACGATCTCCAGGTTCTCGCGCGTTGCGATATCGAGGATATCCGCGACCTCATCCTCGCCCGGATGCTCATGATCCCCGAAGCTACGGGCGACTGCGATGTTTGCCCCAAGCGCCTCGACAGTGCGAAAGAACTTGCTGGGGTCGGCGATACCGGCAAAGGCAAGCACGCTGCGGCCGCGCAAGTCTTCCTGCCCGCGCACCCGAACGCTTGCGCTGAAGAAGGGCTTTCCGGCCCTTGCCGCAAGACGGACGACGCGATCGGCGGCAGTTCCCTCCCCCACCTTCAAAAGGCCGGACGCAAAGAGAAGTTGGGTGCGCAGCGGTGCCCGCACCGGGCCGCCGGGAACGAGATGGCCATTGCCGATGCCCCTGCCCGCATCGATGACAACAAGGGCGTAGTCGATGGCAAGATGCGCGCTCTGGAAACCATCATCCATGATGATGAGATCCGCACCTTCGCGCACCAGCCGCTCGGCACCCTCAGCGCGACGACGGGCAATGACGGTCAACGCCTCACGCGCCAGCAACAGCGGCTCGTCGCCGACGGCGGTGGCATGATGATGCGTGGGATCGACGACCGTGGTCACATCCAGCGAGCCGCCGTAGCCACGGCTCAGAAATCCCGGCGTCAGACCCTTGGCCTTTGCGCTCTGGGCAAGCGCAAGCGCGGTCGGCGTCTTGCCGGCACCGCCAACGGTGAAATTGCCGACGCATATGACCGGCACCGGCACGGAGGCGCGGCGGCCGTTGACCATGCGGCGTCCGGCAATGCGGCCGTATAGGAATGAAAAGGGCGAGAGTCCCCAGGCACGCCAATCCGGTTTTCGCCACCAGAAAGGTGGGGCTTCCGACACCATATCCCTAATACCGCCCTATCCTTGCGCCCTCGACAAGGCGGCAAGAAAGGCCAGATTGCGTGAAAAAGCAAGTCTTTGCCAAGATCAAGCCGACTGGGCGACCGGCACGAGCAGGCTCTCCAGCTCGGTGATATCGTTGAGGCAGTAGTCGGATGCGGCGGTCAGCGTCTCGCGCGAACCGGTCCCCGTCAGGACGCCGACCGTCAAACCGACGCCGGCATTGCGGCCCATATGGAGATCGTGATTGTTGTCGCCGACGACGGCGACCTGGGCAGGCGAAAGACCTGTGGCGGCATAAAAGCCGAGCACCATACCCGGCTCCGGCTTGGTGCCGAAGCCGCTATCGTAGCCGGCGATATAATCGAGATAGTCGATGAAACCGAAACGGCGTGCGGTCTGGCGGATGGAGCGCTCGTTGTCGCTCGAGGCAACGCCGAGCTTGTACCCGCGCGCATGAAGCCGACCGAAGAAGGCGGCAAGATCGGTCACCGGCGAGGAAAAGTCGGCCGCATGTGCGAAGAGCGCATCGAGCTTTTCCACCAGCTCGGACACATCCACTTTCGAACCGGCCGCCACCAGCCCCTCGGAAATCTGACGGGTATTGCCGGCAGCCAGTAGGCTATCGGGCACGATATGGCCGGTGATAGGGTCCATGCCGCAGGACGACAACAAGTGATCCGCGAGGATCGGGTCATCCTGTGCCGCAATCCTGGCAAGCTCACGATTGACGGGCAGCCAGCTCTGGTCATAGTCGAGCAGCGTGCCATCCTTGTCGAACAGAATGCCTGCAATCGCTCCCAGCTTGACCGCCGTCATGCTCTTCCCTTCTTAACCGTTCGCCGTTGTCTTCGGCATCAGCCGCGCCTTCACTGACAGCGGATTGATGTAGGGCTCAAGCCCTTTCACGGTTGCCGCCAGTGCTCCACGCATTTCATGCACGGCAACGAAGCCGGCGTCGATCATGCTGCGACGCGCGGTGTCGTTGGTCAGCAGATAATGCACGCCGCGCGCCAGCATCTCCGTGTCACGCACCATGCGGGCGCTGCCTCGGCGGGCAAGAACCTGATAGGCATCGCGGAAATTCTGCACATGGCCGCCGGTCAGGATCGCGCAACCGAGCATGGCCGGCTCCAGCGGATTCTGGCCGCCTTCGTTGAACAGCGATTTGCCCATGAAGGCGATCTCGGTCATGCGCAGGTAGAGACCCATTTCGCCGATCGTATCGCCGAGAAAGACATCGATGTCCGGCGACAGGACGTCGTTGCGCGACCGGCGCGCTACTTTCAGCCCCTGCTCGACGAGCATTGCCTCGATCGCATCACAGCGCTCGGGATGGCGCGGCACCATGATCGTAAGCTGGTTATTGTGCTCCTTGAGCATGGTGTGAACGGAGGCTGCAGCGCTCTCTTCACCCTCGAACGTCGAGGCCGCCGCCCAGGTCTTGCGATCGCCGATCTGCTTCAGGTAGCCGGCAAGCGTCGGCGCGTCATAGGATGGCGCGTCGGTATCCACCTTGAGATTGCCTGATTTCAGGACCTGCACGGCGCGCAGATCACGGAAGCGCTCCGCATCGAGATCGGACTGGGCAACGACCAGGGCAAGATTTTCGAACAGGGCCTCGGCAAGAGCGGGATGCTTGCTCCAGCGGGCATAGGAGCGATCCGACATGCGCGCGTTGACGAGGATCTGCGGGATGCGCCGGCGGCCAAGCTCCGTGATGGTCGTGGGCCAGATCTCGGATTCGGCGAAGATCGCGCAGTCGGGCTGCCAATAGTCGAGGAAGCGGCGAATGGCGGGTCTCAGGTCGAGAGGCACATATTGATGAATGACCTCGTCGCCCAGGCGCTCGTTCGCAACCTTGGCCGAAGTCATGGTGCCCGTCGTCAGGATGACGTGGATGTCGCGGCGGCGGATCTCGCGGATCAGCGGAATGATTGCCGATGTCTCGCCAACGCTTGCCGCGTGAAACCAGATCAGCGGTCCCTGTGGGCGGTTGGCGCTCGCATAGCCGGAACGCTCCAGCTTGCGCGCGCCGTCTTCCTTGCCCTTCGCCGCACGGACCGAAAGATACGGCCCGATAAACGGATAGACAGCGATGCCGCCGAAACGATAGGCGCTCAAGGCAAGACGCGCCCTGAGGCTGCTCATCTCGATCGACTCCTATCCCAACTGAACATCATCGATACCAAATCCCGATTATCAAACGGCCGCATAGACGGCCGATTTTTCGTTCTTATTGTGTCAAAGATACCGCTTCGTCGTCGGAATTAAAGCGATAACGCCTCTCCAGACGAAATATCAAATGCAAAGTTTGGTATCAGGCGGCTCAAGACGCCGCTTTTTCCTGCGGGTCGAGCAGGCGATGCAGGTGGACGATGAAATAACGCATGTGGGCGTTGTCAACGGTCTGCTGTGCCTTGGACTTCCATGCCGTCAATGCGCTCGCATAATCGGGATACATGCCGACGATATCGAGTTCGTTGAGATTGCGGAATTGAACCTCTTCGAGGTTTTCCAATTCACCACCGAAGACCAGGTGCAGGAGCTGCTTTTTGCCGCTTGTATTCGTCATTTTCGTCTCTTTCTACTGTCGTCTCCCTCCGCCCTTCATCTGCGGGATTTTGACCGAAAGGTCAACCGTCTCGTCGGTTCGATAACTGGCGGAGAAACTCGGGCAACTGCGCCGCCGATGCGCCGCAAAGCTCGTCATGGGAAACTTCGGCGCGGTTGTAGCGCAGGGCATTCCCGGAAAGGTCCACGAGCGCACCGCCGGCACGCTCCAGGATGAGATCGGCGGCCGCCAGATCCCAGTCATGGGAGTTGCGCTTGACGATGGTCCCCTCGAGCCGTCCGTCCGCCACCATCGCGAGCCGATAGGCAAGCGAGGGAACATGCTTCACGCGCTCGACCGTCTTGCGGAAATCCGGATCGAAGCCCTTGATCATGTCCTCGCCGGTCGCCAGTCGATTGACGTCGTCGGCGAGCCTGCTGGAAACGCTGATCGGCTTGCCGTTCTTCAACGCCTGCCCGCCGGCCGTCGCAACGAACAGCTCATCGAGCGCCGGCGCATAGAGAACGCCCGCAACAGGCCGCCCGTGGGTGACAACGGCAACGCTAACGCACCACAGATCCAGTCCGGCGATAAAGCCTCTCGTGCCATCGATCGGATCGACAACGAATACCGTCGAATGGTTCAGCCGCTCGGCATCATCATCCGTTTCCTCGGAGAGCCAGCCATATTCCGGACGGGCCGCGCGCAACGTGGCGGCAAGGCTTTCGTTGGCGGCAAAATCCGCGGCGCTGACGGGAGACTGACCGTTGTTCTTCCACCACACTTCAGGCGACTGACGGAAGAAACCGAGAGCGATCTTGCCCGCCGCGAGCGCGGCCTCGACAATCAGGTCCACATCGCTCGGCCGGCCGGCCTTCTGGCTATCGCTCATTCACACAATTCCAATCTCTGCTTGCTCCTCAACGTCCGGCGAGCGTCATACCCTCGATGGCCAGCGTTGGGGCGGCGACGCCGAAATCGCGATCGATATCGTTTGCCGGCGTTACGCGCATGAACATGTCTTTCAGGTTTGAGGCGATGGTCACCTCCGACACGGCAAAGGTCAGTTCGCCGTTCTCGATCCAGAAGCCGGTGGCACCGCGACTATACTCGCCGGTGATCATGTTGACGCCCTGGCCGATCAACTCGGTAACATAAAAGCCCGTGCCGACGCTCCGGATCAACTCTTCCGGCGAGATGTCGCCGGGCTCCAGCGCCAGATTGGTGGATGCAGGCGATACGGACGTCCCGCCGCGCACGCCACGACCATTGGTCTTCAAGCCGCCGCCGATTTCCCGGGCCGTCGCCGTCGACAGAAACCAGGATTGCAACACACCGTCCTCGATCATGACGAGCCGCTTGCCTGAGACACCTTCGCCATCAAAGGGGCGTGACGACGGCCCGCGCACGATCAACGGATCATCCGTGATCGAAAGCCCGGCCTTCAGAACCTGCTGACCCATCTTGTCGCGCAGGAAGCTGGTCTTACGGGCAACCGAAGCGCCGTTGATCGCGCCGGCAATATGGCCGACGAAGCCGCGGGCAACGCGCGGATCGAAAACGACGGTGACATTCTTGCCTGTCGGAACCTGGCGCGGATTGAGCCGCTTGATTACACGTTCACCGGCGCGGCGGCCAATGTCTTCGGCGGCATCGAGATCGGCGAAGTAGAGGCGGCTGTCGAAATCATAGTCGCGCTCCATGCCGGTGCCTTCGCCGGCGATGACGCTGACGGAGCGGCCGAAGCGCGAGCCTTTATAGTGGCCGGCAAACCCGTGCGACGTGACGAGCACCAAACCGCCCATGCCGGCCGAAGCGCCGGCGCCGGAAGAATTGGTGACGCCGGGAACGGCGAGTGCTGCCGCTTCCGTCGCAAGCGCTGCCTCGCGCAGCTGCTCGGAGGAAACCTCGGTCGGATCGAACAGTTCGAGATCGGGATAGCTCTTGGCGATATCCGCGTCATCGGCGAGCCATGCAAAAGGATCTTCGGGCGAAACTTTGGCCATGGCAACCGCACGCTCGGCAAGCGCGCTCAGATCGAAGCCGGGATTGGCCGAAACGCTGGCAACACGGTTGCCGACGAAGACCCTGAGAGAAAAATCGCCGCTCTCGGCGGACTCTGTGCCCTCGACCTTGCCGAGACGCACGCTGACGGAATTGGCTCGCGATCGGACCACGACAGCATCGGCCGCATCCGCACCGGCTTTCCGGGCGAGGTCGATCAACTGGCTGGCACGGGAAAGCAGAGTGGCGGAATCGATTTCTGAGGTCATGACTTGGCCTTTCCTTCGCGTTCCATTTATTGTGCACTACATAAAGCATCAAGGGCGGCAAAGCCGATTCTTGTTCTAATCCCTTCACGCATGGTTGTTTATGATGGCCATGCGCCGCAACACCGCCTGCCCCACGGAAAGAAACAGACGATGTCCGCCCCCAATAGCCTCTTCACGGAAACTCTCATGCTGCTCGGAGGCGCCGTCGTCACGGCGCCGATTTTCAAGAAACTCGGGCTGGGCACAGTGCTCGGCTATCTGGCAGCGGGCGTCGTGATCGGTCCTGTTCTCCATGGCATCGGCGACAGCGAAGCCGTGCTTGCCGTGGCGGAGCTGGGCGTCGTCTTCCTGTTGTTCATCATCGGCCTCGAATTGAAGCCCTCACGCCTGTGGCAGATGCGGCGCGACATTTTCGGCCTCGGATCCGCTCAGGTGATCCTGAGTGGACTTGCCCTGATGCTTGCCGCCTATCTCGGCGGGATTGCCGGATGGAAAGGCAGCATCATCATCGGCTTCGGCCTGGCGCTCTCCTCCACCGCCTTTGCCATGCAGATCCTGGAGCAACAGGGCGACGTCAACACGAAGTACGGGCAGCGCTCGTTCTCGATGCTGCTTCTGCAGGATCTCGCCATCGTGCCGCTTTTAGCGCTCATCACCGTTCTCGACGGACCGAAGGAAACGACCAATCCGCTTCCGGATCTTGCCATCGCCATCGGCGCGGTAGCGGGAATGGTCATCGCCGGCCGTTATCTGCTGACACCACTGTTTCAGGTGATCGCCCGCACGGGCGCGCGCGAAGCGATGATCGCGGCGGCTCTCTTCGTCGTCATGGGATCGGCGACGCTGATGCAGCTGGCCGGCCTCTCGATGGCGATGGGCGCGTTTCTTTCCGGCGTGATGCTGGCGGAATCCTCCTATCGTCACGAGCTGGAGGCGGATATCGAGCCCTTCCGCGGTGTATTGCTCGCTATCTTCTTCATCGCCGTCGGTCTGTCGCTCAAGCTGGATGTCATCCTCGACAACTGGGTTACAATCCTTCTGGCGGTGCCGGTCGTCATGATCATCAAGGCGGTCGTGATCTACGCGCTCTGCCGTGTGGCTGGTTCCGCGCATAACGATGCAGTGCGCATCGCCGGGCTTCTGCCGCAGGGCGGTGAATTCGGCTTCGTGCTGTTCAGCGCGGCCAGCGCCAGCGGCGGTCTATTCTCGGCCAATACCGCATCGATGCTGATCGCCATCGTCACGCTGACAATGGCGTTGACGCCGCTGACCGCAGCGCTGTCCAAGCGGCTGTTGAAGGGCGATGCACACGAGGAACTGGACGAGGATTTCGAGGGCGCCGGCTCCGATGTCCTGATGATCGGCTTCTCGCGTTTCGGCCAGATCGCAGCGCAGATCCTACTTGCCAGCGGCCGCGACGTCACCGTTATCGACTTTTCCGCCGACCGTATCCGCCAGGCATCGAGTTTTGGCTTCCGCATCTACTTCGGCGACGGCACACGCAAGGACGTGCTGCGCTCTGCAGGCATCGATCGCGCCAAGATCGTCGTCGTGAGCACGCATCAGCGAGATATCACCGACAAGATCGTCGAACTCGTGCAGACGGATTATCCGCATGCCCGTATCTTCGTGCGCTCCTACGACCGTGTGCATTCGATCGATCTGCGCCAGAAGGGTGTCGATTACGAGCTGCGAGAAACACTCGAATCCGGTCTTCTCTTCGGCCGCCGCACGCTGGAAGCGCTTGGCGTCAGCGAGGCGGAAGCCTACGAGATCGGCGAGGATATTCGCAAGCGCGACGAGCAAAGACTGGTCCTGCAGGTCAGCGAAGGCCTGCAAGCCGGCCGCGACATGCTCTATTCGCGCCCCGTGAAGCCGGAGCCGCTGGTCAAACCCAAGCGTCCAACCGACACCTACAGCGACGCCGACGATCTCGTGGCGCTGCCGCAAGAGGAGCCGGAGCGGGTCTAGGCGTATCAGTGTCTAAGGAAATGTCGCGGCATCCGGCTTCGCCGATGCCTAGAGCGGTTCAGCTTTTCACGGAATCCCCGAACCGCTCTATCTCTTTGTTTTCGTACAATTCCGGACGGAAAACCGCTGCGCACTTTTCCTTGGAATTGCTCTAGTTCTTCGCTGTCATAACGCGGTCGAGCGCGAATTTGAGCTCGTCCTTGATACCCGCCGACATGGCGAGGATATCGCGCGCCTTCAGGAAATCGAGGACGCCTGTGCGCCCAACTTTCGGGCGCAGGAAAATTTGCGGCGCCTGCAGCCGCAGCTTCAAGGCGATGTTGGACTGCATGGTCAGCTGGCCGGCACCGAAAAGGCTTTCGATCCGGTTCGGAACATGGCGGCCGTCACCCTCCGGACCGCCGACGACATCGATGCCGATGATGATGTCGGCAAGTCCGGCGAGATGTTCGTACGGGACGGGGTTCATGATGCCACCGTCAATCATCACGTGCTCGCCAAGCCTCACCGGCATGAACACGGCGGGAATGGCAGCGGAAGCCGCAAGCACCGGGAAGAGCTCACCCTTCTCGATCACGACCTCGGCCTGCTTGTAGTAATCGGTGGCAACCACCTTCAGCGGTATATGCAGTTCCGAAAAGCTCTCCGGAAAAGCAGTCGGCAGGAAGGTGCGCAGAATGCGCTCGAGATTGAACTGGCCGAAACGGATGCTGCGCATGTTGACCGGGCGCAGGCTCCAGATCTTGTTGAGCACGGCCGGACGGTTGCCCACAGTTGCCAGCGTATGCTCGCGGATTTCGGCACCACTCATGCCAACGGCCATAGCCGCACCCATGATGGAACCGATGGACGCACCGGCAATGGCGACCGGGCGAATGCCAAGCTCGTCAAGCGCTTCGATGATGTGAATATGGGCGAGGCCGCGGGCGCCGCCGCAACCGAAGGCGACGGCAACAGTCGGCGTGCTGGAGGCAGCGAGTGTATAGTCGCTGCCGACGAAATCAGCGTAGTCGCCCATATCCTTCTCCTGCCACTGTCAGGCCGCCTGCGGCTGATAACGGAAGAAATGCATCTTGCTGTCGCCGAAGGTGCGCTCTTCCAGAAACAGGAAGTCCGATGGTGCGGCGACGGTGACATCGGCTCGCTCTTCGAGGATGGCCAAAGCACCCGGCACCAGCCATCCGCCGGCCGCTGCCGCTGCGAAGGACTTTTCGCCCTGACCCTTGCCATAGGGCGGGTCCGCAAAGAGAAAATCGAAAGGCTCCAGATTGCCGACACTGCCGAGATCGGTCGCGTCACGTCGCAGCATACGCGTGCGGCCATGCAGCCCCAACGCATCGATATTTTCCCAGAGAAGGCCCCTGCCCTCGACACTGCTCTCAACAAAAAGCACGTGGCGGCAGCCGCGCGATGCGGCTTCCAGCCCCACCGCGCCCGTGCCGGCAAAGACGTCCATCATTCGCGTTCCGTCGATGGCTTCCGGATAGGCATGGCTCAGGATGTTGAACAGGCTTTCGCGCGTGCGATCCGCCGTCGGACGAATATCGTTCGACTTCGGCGTTGCAAGCGAGCGACCGCGAAACTCTCCGCCGACGATCCTCACCCCGCGTTAACCCCTGCCGCCCTTGGGACCGCCCCTACCAGGGCCGCCACGACCGGGACCACCGCGGCCCGGACCACCGGACGGACGACCGGCACCGCCTGGCTTCCCGCCAAACCCACGCGAGCCACCAGGCTTTCCGCCCGGCTTGCCGCCAAAGGATTTGCCGCCGCCGGGCTTCTTGCCGAAGGGCTTTCCAGCCGGCCGATCGCCCTGCGGACGGTCGCCGAACGGACGATCACCGCGCGGAGGACGATCACCAAACGGGCGGTCGCCACGAGGACGTTCGGAACGCTGCTCGCCATCGAAAGATCTTGCACGCGGACGCTCTTCACCCTCGGCGCGGGGTCGACGATCGTCGCGAGGACGGTCGCTGAAGGGCCTGTCACCACGGGGCTTATCGCCATAGGAACGCTCACCGCGAGGCTTGTCGCCAAACGGACGGTCGCCACGGGGAGGACGATCCCCAAACGGACGTTCACCACGCGGGCGCTCCGAGCGAGCCTCACCCTGGAAGGATTTTGCGCGGGGGCGCTCACCACCCTCCGGCCGAGAACCACGTTCGCCACGGGGACGATCGCTGAACGGTCGCTCGCCACGGGGCTTATCGCCATAGGAACGCTCACCGCGAGGCTTGTCGCCAAAGGGTCGGTCGCCGCGCGAAGGACGATCGCCAAATGGGCGATCACCACGCGAGCGATCACCACCTGGGCGGTCGGAGCGCTTGCGGTCAAAACCTTCGTCATCGCCACGAGAGCGGCGCGGCGCCTCTTCGCTTGAACGAATCCACTCGCCATCCGCCTCATCGACACGATTGACGCGAACGCGCGGACCTTCATCCGGGCGATCGAAACCGCTGCGCTGCGGCCGCTCAGGCTCGCCACGCCTGACCGCCGTCTTCGCATTTTTCGCCGCTTTCGCAGCGGCCTTTTCGCCGAGCGGGCGGGCACCGGGCGCCATCCAGACATTCGCGCTGCGACGTGGGCCAACTGGCTGATGCTTCGGCCGATCCTCATCCTTACGGCCACCCTCGCGACGATCGTCGCGCTTGGTGTCGAGACGGCTCAAAGCGCGCTCGCGCTTGTCTTCGGGACGGAGACGCTCGCGCTTCGGGCGCTCTTCCTTGGCAGCGGCTGTCCGCGCCGGCTTTGCATCGTCCTCTTCGCCCTCGGCAACTGCCGGAGCATTGTAAAGCGGTGCGTCGAAATTCGCCTTGGCGTCCTCAACGAGACGCGGGCCAAGCTGATCGCGAAGCGTGCGGCCGCGCACTTCGAGCACGCGTCCTTCCGGCAGTTCACCAAGCTGGAACGGGCCGTAGGAAATGCGGATCAGACGGTTGACCTCGAGGCCGAGCGCGCCGAGCACGTTCTTGATTTCGCGGTTCTTGCCTTCGCGCAGACCCATGGTGATCCAGACGTTGGACCCTTGCGTGCGATCCAGCGTCGCATCGATCGAACCATAGAGCACGCCGTCAACGGCAATGCCTTCCTTCAGCTTGTCGAGTGCTTCCTGATCGATATCGCCATGGGCGCGCACGCGGTAGCGGCGCAGCCAACCCGTGGTCGGCAATTCCAGAACGCGGGCAAGACCGCCATCGTTGGTCAGCAGCAGCAGGCCTTCGGTGTTGATATCGAGACGACCGATCGACATGACGCGCGGCAGCTCTTCCGGCAGATTGTCGAAGACGGTCGGACGTCCCTCGGGATCGGCATTGGTGGTCACAAGGCCAGCAGGCTTGTGGTAGAGCCACAAGCGCGTGCGCTCGATGCCGCGGATCGGCATGCCATCGACTTCGATCTTGTCCGAAAGGGTCACGTTGACGACGGGCGTATCGAGAAGCACGCCATTCAGCGTAACGCGGCCATCCAAGATCATTCGCTCGATGTCACGGCGAGATGCCACGCCGGCGCGCGCCATAACCTTGGAAATGCGCTCGGCCTTTCCATCGGCAACTGTGGTTTCATCGCCGGCGCGCGCGGCCGCGTTCTTTGGCGGCTTTGCGCCGCTCTCGCGCTTCATCGTCTTCTTGTCGCCAGCAAAGGGTTTCGGCCCAGGCCGCTTGGGCTTGTCATTCATTGTCATTTGTTGTTTGCCTGAATTTTTAAGGCGTGTTCCTATCAGGTCACGCCCTCGCAGTTAAGTGGAAAATCTTGAATGGCGGTTACAAATCAATTCATGGAGCTGGCGCTGGCCGAAGCCCGCAGCGCCGGCGAGCGCGGTGAAGTGCCGATCGGTGCCGTTCTCGTGCTCGACAACAGGGTCATTGCCAAGGCAGGCAACCGCACCCGGGAACTGAACGACGTGACCGCCCATGCCGAAATCGTCGCCATCCGCCTGGCCTGCGAGGAGCTTGGACAGGAACGTCTGACAGGCGCCGATCTCTACGTAACGCTCGAGCCCTGCACCATGTGTGCGGCAGCGATTTCATTTGCCCGTATCCGCCGTCTTTACTACGGAGCCGAAGATACCAAGGGTGGCGGCGTCGACAACGGCGTGCGCTTTTACCATCAATCGACCTGCCATCACGCGCCGGAGGTCTATTCAGGTATCGGGGAAACGGTATCTGCCGACATCCTCAGAGGCTTCTTTCAACCGAAACGCTCCGAGGACTGAAGCTTACGGACTAAAGCGCCCCCATGTCGTTAGACACGCGAGCGCCCGAATAGGTTGAGGCTTTGGATAATTTCCTCTCGGATCGATCCCGACCCGAGCTTCATACCGCAGGCTGCTGTGGCGCGACCCCTTACTGGAAGGGCTTCCACCAGCTGCTATTGTTGGTCTGCTGCGCGGCTTCCGCATCCTTCTTGCGCTGCTTTTCCTTCTTCGACTCCGGCGTGCCGAGGTCGTTAAGTGCGGATGGATCGGATACCTGGCGATATTGCTGCGGCGGATCGATCAGGTAGCGGCGCTGATCGTAGGTACCGGCCTGATCCTGACGGGCGGCACGATAGGCAGCAGTCTGCTGCGCTTCAGTCATGCGGTTTCTGCTGCTGTCGGCCTGGGCAAGCGGCGAACGATAGTTGACGTCGTTCTTTTTCTCGTCGGCTTCGCTCGCAAGACGCTTGCGGGCATCTTCAGGCGATTCCAGCCAAGCCGGGTTGTCCTTGCTGGCCAGCGACTGCTGCGGCGCAGTCAAGGTCTGCTTGTCGCCACCAACCACCAGGCCAGGGCGGTTCGGATACTTCACGCCCTTTTCCTTCGGCGTTGCGGCCGAAACGGAAGCGATATCGCCAAGGTCGTCCAAAAGCTGCACGCCAGCCGTCTTGTCGGTGCCGTAAGTCGGGCTGCTCAGGCAACCGGACATCGCGCCGCAGCCAATCACAAGTGCCGCCAAGCTGACGCCGACACGAACGCTATGCATCGCTCTCATGAATACCCTTCCCAGCCATGCCGGAACAAACTTAACAGGACCCCATTCAACGGCAACTGCCGTAAAAATCAGGCCAATTTCAGGCAGCTTTTACCGGATGAACGCCGCAAAGGCAATTCACCCGGCAATTTTCTTCAGTTGACAGTCGCGAGTTCGCGAAGCGCTGCTGCGTCCCGCGCGGAGACGTCAGGATATTCCGGATCGGAGCCGACGTCGGTGGTGATACGCCAGGAACGGGCGCATTTGCGGCCCTCCGCAAGGCTCGGCACAACGCTGACCTTGGCGCCATCGTCAAGGCGGAACGCATCTCCCGGGCCTTCGCCGCCCTCGATGCTGATGCCCGAGGTGATGCAGATTTCGGAGAAGTCCTGCCCTTCGAGCACCTTCAGTAGCTCCGGATCGGCGATATAGACGACCGGGGCAGCCTCAAGCGAGGAGCCGATGCGCTTGTCCTTGCGCTCGATTTCCAGCGCGCCGGTGACGACGCTACGCACGGCGCGAATCTTCTTCCACTTCTCGGCCAGCGCCTCGTTCTTCCATTCGGCGGCAATGGTGACGAACTGTTCGAGATGAACCGATACCGCCGACGGATTGCGCGACAGCCACGCTTCTTCCGTCGTGAAGGGCAGCATCGGCGCCAGCCACGTCACCATGCAGTCGAAGATCGTGCGGATGACAGCGAGCGACGCGCGACGGCGCAGGCTCGACGGCGCATCGCAGTAAAGCGCATCCTTGCGGACATCGAAGTAGAAGGCCGACAGCTCGACATTGGCGAAATCGATCAGGGCGCGTGCGATGCGCTTGAAATCGAAGGCGTCGTAGCTTTCGCGCACCAACTCGTCGAGTTCGGCGAGACGGTGCAGCATTAGCCGCTCCAGCTCCGGCATGTCGGCATAGGCGATCACCTCGCCCTTGTCGTGTGCCAGCGTGCCAAGCATCCAGCGGATGGTGTTGCGCAGCTTGCGATAGGCATCGACATTGGTCTGGATGATGGCCTTGCCGAGGCGCTGGTCTTCCCAATAGTCCGTGGTCATGACCCAGAGACGCAGGATATCGGCGCCGGCGTCCTTCATCACGTCCTGCGGGGCAACGACGTTGCCGAGCGACTTCGACTGCTTGCGGCCCTGCTCGTCCATGGTGAAACCATGCGTGACGACCGTATCGTACGGCGCGCGGCCACGGGTCGCCGCACTTTCGAGCAGCGACGAGTGGAACCAGCCGCGATGCTGGTCCGAGCCTTCGAGATAGACGTCGGCCGGCCATTTCAGATCTGGGCGGTCCTCCAGCGTGAAGGAGTGGGTCGAACCGGAATCAAACCACACGTCGAGGATATCCATGACCTGCGTCCAGGCCTCATTGGCCTTTTCGCCGAGGAAGCGCTCGCGAGCACCTTCTGCAAACCAGGCATCGGCGCCTTCCTGCTCGAAAGCCTCGACAATGCGGGCGTTGACGCTATCGTCCTGCAGGATGTTGCCCTGCTCGTCGACGAAGATGCAGATCGGCACGCCCCAGGCGCGCTGACGCGACAAAACCCAATCCGGGCGCTGCTCGATCATGGCGCGCAGGCGGTTCTGGCCGGCAGCCGGCACGAAGCGGGTATCGTCGATCGCCTTCAGTGCGCGAGACCGCAGCGTCGAACCATCCGCGAAGTCCTTGTCCATATACACGAACCATTGCGGCGTGTTGCGGAAGATCACCGGCTTCTTCGAGCGCCAGGAATGCGGATAGGAATGCTTCAGCCTGCCGCGCGCGAAGAGCGTGTTCGTCTCGATCAGGGCCTTGATAACGAGATCGTTGGCATTGCCCTTCTTGCCGTTGTCGTCCATGACGCGGCCACCTTCGAAGCCGGGGGCATCGGCGGTGTAGAAGCCTGCATCATCGACCGGGAAAGGAATGGTCGACGAGATGCCGCGCGCCTCGACGGCGCGTGCATGGGACATCCAGGCGTCAAAGTCCTCGCGACCATGGCTCGGTGCGGTATGCACAAAGCCCGTACCGGCATCGTCGGTGACATGATCGCCATCGAGCAGCGGCACCTTGAAGTCATAACCGAGCGAGGCGAGCGGGTGCGCGCAGGTGATACGGGCGAGCACGCCCGCTGGGACGTCACCCAAGCGTCTGTACTGTAGCTTTGCCTTGGCGAAAGATTCTTCCGCGAGCTTGTCGGCAAAAATAAGCTTCTCGCCAGGGCGCGGGCCGAAATCATTGGCGGCTTCTGTTACCTCGTAGAGACCATAGGCAACGCGTGAAGAGAAGGCGATCGCGCGGTTGCCAGGAATCGTCCACGGCGTTGTTGTCCAGATTACAACTGACGCGCTTTCAAGTGCCCTGCGCATGTCCTCGGCGCCATCAAATGCGGCGTCCATTGACTTGTAACTTGAGTTTGGACTTTGTGCCAGTTCAGCGTCAATCACCGGGAACTTCACCCAAATCATGTCGCTCTCGACATCGGCATATTCGACTTCGGCTTCGGCGAGCGCCGTGCGTTCGACCACAGACCACATGACCGGCTTGGAGCCACGGTAAAGCTGACCCGTGCGGGCGATCTTCAGAAGTTCGCCGGCGATGCGGGATTCCGCATGGAAATTCATGGTCAGATAGGGATTGTCGAAATCGCCCGTGATGCCGAGGCGCTTGAACTCCTCGGACTGGATCTTGATCCAGCCGGCGGCAAAGTCGCGGCATTCCTGGCGAAACTCGTTCACCGGAACCTCGTCCTTGTTCTTGCCCTTCTCGCGATACTTCTCTTCGATCTTCCATTCGATCGGCAGGCCGTGGCAATCCCAGCCGGGAACGTAGTTGCTGTCATAGCCGCGCATCTGGAACGAGCGGGTGATGACGTCCTTGAGGATCTTATTCAGTGCGTGGCCGATATGGATGTGGCCGTTGGCATAGGGAGGGCCGTCATGCAGGACAAATTTCTCGCGGCCGGCGGCGGAGGCGCGCAGCTTCTTGTAAAGGCTCATCTCCTCCCAACGCTTTACCAGCTCCGGCTCTTTCTGCGGCAGGCCGGCGCGCATCGGAAACTCGGTTTCCGGCAGGTAAAGGGTCTTGGAGTAATCCATCTTTTCAGCGGTATCGGTCATAGTCCTGACAATTGCCTCGGTGTCTCGGGCGTCTTGCGCCTTAGCTGGCGCAGCCATGTGGGGATTTTCGGCGGCGGAAAGCGTCCTGGGAGCGGACGCCAAGAACCCGGACCTTCCGGCAGCTCAAAGCGCGCGGAAGGCCGGGCCAATAATTCGTATCGAGAGGCTCAGCCGAAATTGGGTCATGATCGCCGGTTCATAGGCGTTTTTTCCAAGGAAAGGAAGAGGAAACAACGCGGGCGATCCATAGAAAGGCCGCGGACGTTTCCGCCCGCGGCCGATAGTCATTCCTGGTGTCAGGCCCGTGCTGCTTCGCGCGCCGGCATCACCGCACTGAGAACAACCGACACAAGGATATTTGCCGCGAGAGCCAATATGCCGGTGTAGACCGTGAAGCTTGCATCCCCGAGGGGAACCAGATGCAAAGGCTTCCAGCCGGCATCCCAAACGAGATAGGTGCCGCCGAAGAAGCCGACGACCCAACCGGCAAGTAGAGCCGGTGCGCGGAACCACTTGGTGTAGAGGCCGAAGACCAGAGCCGGCAGTGTCTGCAGGATCCAGATGCCGCCCAAAAGCTGCAGGTCGAGAGCGAACTGCGTCGGCAGGAAAATGATGACCAGCAACGCGCCGACCTTGACGACCAGCGACGTCATCTTGGCCACCTTCGCCTCGCCGGCATCGGAGACCTGCGGATCGATGTAGGCTTTCCAGAAGTTGCGGGTAAAGAGATTGGCGGCGCCAATGCTCATCACGGCCGCCGGCACGAGTGCGCCGATCGCAATCGCCGCAAAGGCAAAGCCCGCAAACCAGCTCGAGAACAGGGTCTGGAACAGCGCCGGAACGACATCGTTCGGGCTGTCCAGCTTCAGCTGTGCGGCATGGCCCATATAGCCAAGCAGCGCCAGCAGCCCCAGCAACAGCGTATAGGCCGGCAGCAGCACCGCGTTCTTGCGGATGGTGTTGCCGCTATTGGAGGCGAAAATGCCGGTCAACGTATGCGGATACATGAAGGCGGCCAGCGCGGAGCCGAGCGCGAGCGTGGCATAGGCGACGTACTGATTACCGGCGAGCAGCAGGCTGCCTGCCCCCTTGGCCTTGAAATCCGCGTCGGCGGCAGCGAAGACATTGGCGTAGCCGCCAAGCTTTGCCGGAATGAGCGCAATCGCTGCAATCACCACGATATAGATCATGATGTCCTTGACGAAAGCGATCAGCGCCGGAGCGCGAAGACCGGCCGAATAGGTATAGAGCGCCAGGATGATGAAGGCGACGGCAAGCGGCAGTTCGCCATGGAGCCCGAGAGCCTTGAACACCGCCGTCATGCCGACGAGCTGCAGGGCGATGTAGGGCATGGTCGCGATGACGCCGGTGAGCGCGACCGCCAGTTCGAGCGCACGCGAACCGTATTGGCCATGCACGACGTCACCGGCCGTGACGTATCCATGGTCCTTGGCGCGCCGCCACAGAAGCGGCATGACCATGAAGACGAAAGGATAGACGACGATCGTATAGGGCAGTGCAAAGAAGCCATAGGCGCCGACGGTGTAGACCAGGGCCGGGACTGCAATCACGGTATAGGCGGTGTAGAAGTCACCGCCGACAAGGAACCACGTAATCCAGGTGCCGAAGGTACGGCCACCAAGGCCCCATTCGTCGATATGGGCCAGGGTCTTCGGCCTGCGCCAGCGCGCGGCGACAAAGCCCATGACGGTCACCAGCGCGAGGAAGAAGATGAAGACGGCAAGTGCGGTCGTATCGGTATCAGTCATCATCGCGCATGCTCCGGTAAGCAATCCACGTCAGGATGGCGGTAATCGGCACCCAGGCCAGCTGATACCAATAGAAGAAGGGAAATCCGAGCAGAACCGGATCGTGGCCGTTATAGAAGGGGACCCATAGCAAGCCGATATAAGGGATGACGAGCAGCCAGCAGGCCGCCGTCCCGAAACGTTTGTCCATTTCGTGCGCCTTTCGGAAAATGGGCGCGGCGACTCGCACCCGGCATTGCGACAATTGCAGCATCTTTCCACCCGCTCAAGGCAAAAAGATATTGCAGCGCCGCAATCCCTGCGCGCAGTTTGGCAAATGAAATCAGGGAAACGCGATCAGTCGATCGAGGTCGCCAATCGGGCGGACACCGACAAGCAAAGCCCTCGCCTCTTCCTCGTCCTTGCGGATCTGGGCAACCAGCGGATCCAGGCCGTCGAATTTCAATTCCGGACGGAGATAACCGAAGAAGGAAACCGAGCAGATCTGGCCGTAGAGATCGCCGCTGAAATCGAAGACGTAGGTCTCAAGCAGCGGCGCGCCATTATCGGTCACCGTCGGGCGGCGGCCATAACTTGCGACCGCATCGCGAATGATGCCATCAGCCGCGCGGAACCTGACGGCGTAGATGCCCGGTGTGAGCGATACCTCAGGCGGAAGCTGCATATTCGCCGTGGGAAATCCGAGCGTGCGGCCAAGCTTTTCGCCGCCGATGACGGACGCTTCGACGGTATAGCGATATCCGAGCATGCCCGCGGCTTCGACCACTTCGCCCTCGGCCAGAAGCGCGCGGATGCGGCTGGAAGAAACAACCTCGGTATTCTCGTCACGAAAGGCGTCGATCAGCGTCACGCCAAACCCGTTGCGGCTACCAGCATTCATCAGGAAAGCCGGGCCGCCCTGGCGCTCATGGCCGAAGTGAAAGTCGAAGCCGGTCACGACTTCGGATGCGTGCAGCCAATCGATCAGGATCGAATGAACGAATTCATCTGCGGAGCGCTGCGAGAAGGCGCGATCGAACGGATATTCGATGACGGCGTTGAAGCCGAGCGCTTCCAGCAGCCGCGCTTTCAGCGGCGCCGGCGTCAGGCGGAACACCGGTTGGTCCGGCCTGAAGACGGTGCGGGGATGCGGCTCGAAGGTCAGAACCAGAGCCGGAACGCCCCGCTCCCGTGCAATCTCGAGCGCACGGCTGAGCACCGATTGATGGCCGCGATGTACACCGTCGAAATTGCCGATGGCGACAACCCCACCTTTGAGCGCATCGGGAAGCGGCTCGCGGGTCTCGTTACGATGGAAAACGGTCATCGGCTACCACTCCGCTCAGACAAGGCGCGGCATCCACCACCTCGGCGAGGCCTGCTCTCGCGCCAGGAAGGCGCCAAGCGCTGCTTCATCCGTGTGGCCTTCGACGACGTATTCGCGAGCATGGATGCCGTGGCTGATATAAAGAAGATCGAGGCCGTAATCGAGAGCACCGCGCACATCGGTCGGCATGCCGTCGCCGATCGCCACCACGCGCGACAGCGCAAACTCGCTTTTGACCTCGCGGGCCGCGGCGATCGCCGCATCATAAATCGGCTGGTGCGGCTTGCCGGCGATACGCGTCTGGCCGCCGAGGCGCTCATAGTAAGCGGCCATTGCGCCGGCGCAGGGGATCATCCGATGGCCGCGCTCAACCACCAGATCCGGGTTGGCGCAGATCAGCGGCACGTTGCGGGCCGACCAGGCCGTCAACATGTCGGTGTAATCGTCGGGCGTCTCGGTCTCGTCATCGAAGAAGCCGGTGCAGACGATGCTCTCCGCTTCACCGGCATCGACCCGCACGACATCCAGCCCCTCTAGAATGCCGGTGTCGCGCTCCGGACCAAGCAGGAACACCTTCTTCGGCCCTTCGGCGATCAGCTTGCGGGTGACATCGCCTGACGTGATGATGCGGTCATAGACGCTGTCGGGAACGCCGATCGCCCGTAACTGCTCGACAACTTTTGGAGCAACGCGCGGGGAATTGGTGATGAGGACGACGGTCAGTCCCTCGCCGCGAGCAGCCTCGAGCGCAACCGAGGCCTCCTTGTAGGCGGAGACACCGTTGTGCAGGACGCCCCAGACATCGCAGAGCGCCACGTCATAAAGTCCGCCAATCTCGCGAAAGCTTTCGATACGCTTGCCCATGCCGTCCTCACGTCGAATAAATCACGGGGTGACATCGCAAACCGGCCGGCAAATTACAAGAGCGATGCGCAGGTTTTTGCATGGCACCAGGCTCAGGACGCGTGCTGAAGCACCATGCCGGCGGCAGCGGAAACCCCTAGAACTACGGCAACGCCTGCACGGTGACGAAAGGCCAAGACGACGGCGAGCATGAAGAGCAAGAGAGCCGATATATCGAGGGTACTCCAATCCGGCCAAGCGATGCCGGCAATCGGTACGTTCACGATATCACCGCCGCTGATCCTGACGGAGCGGCTGAGCAGTGTCAGCCTGTCGACATCCGCAAACAGCACATGCAGCCCGAACCAGACAGTGAGATTGGCCATGACGCCGACGATAGCCGCCGTGATCGCCGCAAGGGATGCCGAAAGCCCTGCATGCCCGCGCAGTTTCTCGATGTAAGGAGCGCCCGCGAAGATGAAGAGAAAGCTCGGCGCAAAGGTTGCCCACGCTGCCAGACTTGCACCGAAAATGCCGCCGAAGAGCGGATCGAAGCCGAAAGGATTGCGGAACCCGGCCATGAACCCGACGAAGCAAAGGACCAGCACGAGCGGACCGGGGGTCGTCTCGGCGAGCGCCAGGCCATCGAGCATCTCCCCCGGCTTCAGCCAGGCATAATGCTGCACCGCTGTTTGGGCGACATAGGCAAGCACGGCATAGGCCCCGCCGAAGGTGACCACCGCCATACGGGAAAAGAACGAGAAGATGGCGCCGAAGACGCTGGCTTGGCCGCTCAACGTCTCGGCCACGATATCCGATGGGCCGTGCAGACGGCCGACCAGCAACAGCGGCGCCTGCCAGATGGCGATCCAGAGCAGGATCGTCAGCACTGACGAGCGGGCTTGCACGTGAACAAGCCTGCCGAACCGAAATCCGGATGCCGGAAGGCGCGGCACATGTTGCCGCCAGCGATCACGCCGCCATGCACGCCAAAGTACCTGTCCGTAGCCCGTCACGCCGGCAAGCAGCACGACGAGAGGAAACGGCAGATCGAAGATGAAAAGGCAGACAAAGCTGGCGACCGCCATCGCTCCATGGAAACGGCTTTTCAAGGCGCGGCCGCTCAACCGTATCAGCGCCTGCAGCACGATGGCCAGCACGCCGGCCTTGATGCCTAAGAAGATGGTGGCAAGCAGGCCGGCATCATGAAACAGCGCGTAAAAGGCGGACAGCGCGAGAATGAAGACGAAACCGGGCAGGATGAACAGCAGGCCCGCAATCAGCCCGCCGCGCCAACCATGGAACAGCCAGCCGATATAGGTCGCAAGTTGTTGCGCCTCAGGCCCAGGCAGCAGCATGCAATAGCTGAGCGCATGCAGAAAGCGCTCCTCGTCGATCCAGCGTCTCTCGTCGACGATCATCCGATGCATAAGGGCGATCTGGCCGGCCGGGCCACCGAAGCTCAGCAGCCCCACCCTCGCCCACACGCCGCTTGCTTCCGAAAGCGACGGCGCCACGATAAAATCCGGGGGCGAAACCGGGCCGTCACGCCAGTCTCTCTTCGCTGCGATCCCCAAGGCCCCTGCTCCCGTATTCATCGGCGGATCGCGCCTGTCATCATTTTGCCGCTTAAACGCGTCACATTTACTCTTGGGCGAGAACAGCGGCGGCCGTTAATCATCTGCGGAACAAGCAGATGCACGCTGCAAAAATTTCACAGTGCTGTTCTTGACTCGTCCTGAAGCCACCCCTAAATCACGGTCGCTAGCACTCGCCGATGCTGAGTGCTAACAAAGTCCATACGGATCCCCGCTGATCCGTGAATGTCATTTGATCGAGGGATTAGACAATGGCAAGCACCAATTTCCGCCCCCTTCATGACCGCGTCGTCGTTCGTCGCGTCGAGTCGGAAGAAAAGACCAAGGGTGGCATCATCATTCCCGATACCGCCAAGGAAAAGCCGCAGGAAGGCGAAATCGTCGCCGTCGGTTCCGGCGCTCGTGACGAGTCCGGCAAGGTCGTAGCACTCGACGTCAAGGTTGGCGATCGCGTTCTGTTCGGCAAGTGGTCGGGCACCGAAGTCAAGCTCAACGGCGAAGACCTTCTGATCATGAAGGAAGCCGACATCATGGGCATCATCGGCTAATCAGCCGGTTCCCTTTCCGATACAGCTGACGGGCGACAAGCCCGGAAAACGCGAATTCAGGAGTTTCAAACATGGCAGCTAAAGAAGTAAAATTCGGCCGCAGCGCTCGCGAAAAGATGCTTCGTGGCGTCGACATCCTCGCTGACGCAGTGAAGGTCACGCTCGGCCCGAAGGGTCGTAACGTCGTTATCGACAAGTCCTTCGGCGCTCCGCGCATCACCAAGGACGGCGTTTCCGTCGCTAAGGAAATCGAACTCGAAGACAAGTTCGAAAACATGGGCGCCCAGATGGTCCGCGAAGTTGCTTCGAAGACCAACGACGTCGCCGGTGACGGCACCACCACTGCAACCGTTCTCGCCCAGGCGATCGTTCGCGAAGGCTCCAAGGCAGTTGCAGCCGGCATGAACCCGATGGACCTGAAGCGCGGTATCGACCTCGCTGTTGCAGAAGTCGTCAAGGATCTCCAGGCCAAGGCCAAGAAGATCAACACGTCGGAAGAAGTCGCACAGGTCGGCACGATCTCGGCAAACGGCGAAAAGCAAATCGGTCTCGATATTGCTGAAGCCATGCAGAAGGTCGGCAACGAAGGCGTCATCACGGTTGAAGAAGCCAAGACCGCTGAAACCGAACTCGAAGTCGTCGAAGGCATGCAGTTCGACCGTGGCTACCTCAGCCCCTACTTCGTGACCAACCCGGAAAAGATGATCGCCGATCTCGAAGACGCGTTCATCCTGCTCCACGAGAAGAAGCTCTCGAACCTGCAGGCAATGCTTCCGGTTCTCGAAGCTGTCGTTCAGACCGGCAAGCCGCTCCTCATCATCGCTGAAGACGTCGAAGGCGAAGCTCTTGCGACCCTCGTCGTCAACAAGCTGCGCGGCGGCCTCAAGATCGCTGCTGTCAAGGCTCCTGGCTTCGGCGACCGCCGCAAGGCCATGCTGGAAGACATCGCCATCCTGACGGGCGGCACTGTCATCTCCGAAGACCTCGGCATCAAGCTCGAGTCCGTTACCCTCGACATGCTCGGCCGTTCCAAGAAGGTTTCGATCTCCAAGGAAAACACCACGATCGTCGACGGCGCTGGCGCCAAGTCCGACATCGAAGGCCGCGTTGCCCAGATCAAGGCTCAGATCGAAGAAACCACCTCCGACTACGACCGCGAAAAGCTGCAGGAACGTCTTGCCAAGCTCGCTGGCGGCGTTGCCGTGATCCGCGTTGGCGGCTCGACGGAAGTCGAAGTGAAGGAAAAGAAGGACCGCATCGACGACGCTCTCAACGCGACGCGCGCTGCCGTTCAGGAAGGCATCGTACCGGGCGGCGGTATCGCTCTGCTGCGTTCTTCCACGAAGATCACTGCCAAGGGTGAAAACCAGGATCAGGAAGCCGGCGTCAACATCGTTCGCCGCGCCCTGCAGTCGCTGGTTCGCCAGATCGCTGAAAACGCTGGTGACGAAGCTTCGATCGTTGTCGGCAAGGTTCTCGACAAGAACGAAGACAACTACGGCTACAACGCCCAGACGTCTGAGTTCGGCGACATGATCGCCATGGGCATCGTCGACCCGGTCAAGGTTGTTCGTACGGCTCTGCAGAACGCAGCTTCGGTTGCTTCGCTGCTGATCACCACCGAAGCCATGATCGCTGAACTGCCGAAGAAGGATGCCCCTGCTGGCATGCCGGGCGGCATGGGCGGCATGGGTGGAATGGACATGATGTGATAAGGCCTTAGCCTTATTACGATCGTTCAATCCGGCATTCGGAATTGACGAAGGGCGGCCCTCGGGTCGCCCTTTTCGTTTTTACGAACCATGGCTTTTCGGCTTCGGCCGCCAGGTTTCGCCAGGAACCGAATTTACCAAAGCCGCCCATTGCCGTTTTTGCAAAAGCCCCTATAAATCGCAGCGCAGCGATGTGGAGAGTTAGCTGCAATGCACGAAAATTTTACTTCTTTTAGACAGGCTTAACCTGGGGTTTGATGAAATCATAACCTAAGACGTCGGCGCTGCCGGACTTTATTACTTGAAGTAACTTCATCGATCGGACCACCGGCTGAAGAGATCGCGAAAGGCAGACAATGCCGGAACGCTGTCATCTCGCTCAATCAGGTGAGACAGGGAGCAGTCCTTCCGGTCGAAGATATAGGAAATCGAATAACGAGCGCAGGGGGCCATGCGCTCAACTGGTGGGGATCAGCTTGTTCAAGATTGCCAAAGCAAATTTTGCAGCGCCATTTGCGCCGGGCTCGCTGGCGTTCAATAGCCATGATCCGGATCTTCTATCGCAGTTTTGCGTTTCGGAAGGCTGGACGGGAGATCTTTCGAGCGGCCTTATCAAGCTCGGTCAGTGGAGCACCATGCTGCACGGCCTCAGCGCATCGGAATGCGGCCTGCTGAGCCTCATGCATTGCTACGACGCTCAGGATCGCGCCCGCATCCTCGATCTATTCGAACAGGCTGCAACGACGACATCCAGCTTCTGCTACTCCACCATGACACTCGGCGCCAACGGCCATCGTCAACCGATCTTCTGTGTCGGCGAGTCGATCGCCGCCGATGGAAAACACGCCGGCAGCCTCGTGGGCGTGTTCCTGTTTCCGCGCTTCAAGCTGGAGCCGGGTAGCCAGTTGGCAACCCGGCAATAGGCGTTGACCACCGCGGCGCCGGCAAAATCCGCCGCCGCGTATCGATGATCGTTAATCCCGCTTCGGAATGTTCAATCCACGCTGGCTTGCGGGGCGCGCGACGGCACGTTCCAGCCAGGCCATGACGGCCGGAAACTTGTCGAGCTCGAGGACCTCGCGGCCACCATAGAACACATCGACGCCACGCACCCATGGGAAAGTGGTGATATCGGCGATGGTATATTCATCGCCCATGATCCACTGGCGTCCGGTGAGACGCTCCTCCAGAACGCCAAGGAGACGCTTGGCTTCATCGCGGTAGCGTTCGACCGGATATGGATTATTGGCGACCTTGTCGGCGGCAAATTTGAAGAAATGGCCGAACTGGCCGAACATCGGGCCAATGCCCGCCATCTGGAAGAACACCCATTGCAGCACCTCGTAACGCCCAACCGCGTCCTGCGGCATGAGCTTGCCGGTCTTTTCGGCGAGATAGACGAGAATGGCGCCGGATTCGAAAAGACCGATCGGCTTGCCGTCAGGGCCGTTGGGATCAATGATCGCGGGGATACGGCCATTTGGATTCAAGGAAACGAATTCGGGCGACTTCTGGTCGTTGGTGCCGAACGAGATCAGATGCGGCTCGTAGGGGAGTCCCAGCTCTTCCAGCGCGATCGAAACCTTGACGCCGTTCGGCGTCGGCAGCGAATAGAGCTGGATGATATCCGAATTGCTGGCGGGCCAGCGCTTTGCAATTGGAAACGACGATAGATCGGCCATGGGAGTTCCTTCCAAAGAGCATGATTATGCGGATGAATTCGCGCCACCATAACGAATACCGAGCCGATGGGAAGAGCGCCTCCCGCGTCATTGTTCACTGATAATGAACAAATTGTGCGCAGTTGTTTATCTTTTCAATCTCAAAGAAATCACGAATATTATCTCCAGAAATTATCGCTGCTTTCACTGGAGACTGTCATGTCCAACAGCAACAACATCATTATACTTGTGGCGCGCATTCTGCTTGCCTTCATGTTCATCTTTGCGGGCTTCGGCAAGCTGACCGACCCAGCCGGTACCGCTGGCATGATCGCCGGCGCAGGCCTACCTGCTTCCACACTGCTGACCTATCTCGCCGGCACCTTTGAATTCGTCACCGGCGTCTGTGTGCTGATCGGTTTCCAGGTCCGTATCATCGGCTGGCTGCTCGCCGCGTTCTGTGTCTTCACCGGCGTCGTCTTCCATCTGCCGACGGTCAATGTTCCAGACTTCCCGGCCGCAGCCAACGGCTGGATCAACGGCCTGAACTTCGTCAACTTCCTGAAGAACGTCACGCTGGCCGGCGCCTATATCATGCTCGCCACGAACGGCGCAGGCGTCTACTCGGTCGATGCTCGTCGCGGCGTCTACGCAGCCGCCTGAGCATCCAGTTCCTCCCAGATAAAAAGCCCGCCGGAAGTTCCGGCGGGCTTTTGCGTGTCAACTATCTCAAAAACATCAAAGTGCGCCGCGCACGGCCGAAACGATACGCTCCACCAACGGATCGCCGTCGTGGCTCGGCTTGCGGGCACGCACAAGACACGCCTCCGAGCGGAGGATGATGCCATCGGACAGGACCTTCAGATGGTTCGCCCGTAAGGTCGAGCCTGTTGAGGTGATGTCGACGATAATATCGGCAGAGCCGGCTGCCGGCGCGCCTTCCGTTGCACCCAAGCTTTCGACAATCCGATAAAGCTGGATGCCGTGCTGGCTGGAAAAGAACTGCTGCGTCAGCCGCCAGTATTTCGTCGCGACCGTCAGCCTGTGGCCATGACGAGCGCGGAAATCGGCGGCGACATCGCCGAGATCGGCCATGGTGTCGACATCGAGCCAGATTTCCGGCACGGCGACCACGACATCGGCGTGACCGAAACCAAGCCTCGCACAGAACTCCACGCGGCGATCGGCTTCCGCCATCCCCTCGCGCACGAGATCTTCGCCGGTGATCCCGAAATCGACGCCGCCATTGCCGATCTCGCGGGAGATTTCCGAGGCCGACAGGAAGGCGATTTCGACACCATCCCAGCCCTCGACGCGGCCGCGATAGGAGCGATCGTTACCGACAGCCACAATCGGCATGCTGGCACGCTCGAACACCGCCGAGCAATCGTCCTTCATGCGGCCCTTCGAGGGGAGCGCAATGGTAATGGTCATCAGGCTGCCCTCGCGGTTTCGATACGGTCGAGCCAGAGCGCGAAACCGACGGCCGGAATATGGTCCTTGGCCCCGAGCAGGGTCATCAGCCGATCGAAGCGACCGCCACCGGCCAGTACCGCGCTCGATCCCTCGACCGTCACTTCGAAGACGAGGCCTGTATAATAATCGAGCGGGCGCCCGAAGGCGGCGCGATAATCAATCTTCGAAGCGTCAACCCCCGCCGCAGCCAGTGCCTTGACGCGCGCATCGAAGCTTTCCAGGGCCCTGCCGAGCTTCAACCCCGCCGCATCGGCAAAACCGGCCAAGGCGGCGGAAGCGTCCGCAAGCGGCACGCTCAGAGACAGAAACTCCTCAAGCACGCCATAGGCCGCATCGTCCAGCCTCGTTTCGGACAGGACAAGCTTCTCGCGAAGGCGGCGGGCAATGTCCTGCGGCGAGCGGCTCGCATTGGTGAAATAGCCTGTCGCCTGCATCGTGGCATCGATGTGATTGATCAGCGCCTGTTCGTCGCCGCGGTTCAGGAAATCGAGCACATTTGCATCGAGCCCTGTGACCGGCTGCGGACTTCCAAGACGCTCCAGCAGAGCTTCCAGCTGCGTCATATTACCGAAGGCATGGATCAGCCGCTTCTGCCACCCTGTGGGCAGGCCGAGCGCCTGTACCACGGCCTCGAATACGGCCTGATCGCCCAGTGTCACGGAGAGTGGCTTGCCGGGCACGAGCCGGTTCAGAATGCCGATGGCATCGCCGATAGCGCGGGCATCGGCGCTGGCCGTGTCGCCATCGCCCAGATCCTCTATGCCGGCCTGATAGAACTCATGGCCGCCTTCGCGGCGCTGGCGGAAGATCTCGCCCAGATAGGAATAGCGCTTCGGCGTGCCGGTCGCGGTCTCGATATGGCGCAGGCAGACCGGGATCGTGAACTCCGGACGCAGGCAGAGGCTGGTGCCGGTTTCGCTTTCGGTCATGAAGATGCGCCGGCGAAGATCCTCGCCGGCCATATCCAGAAAGGGTTCGGCCGGCTGGATGATGGGCGTATCCACCCTCTCCGTCCGGCGACCGGCAAACTCGTCCAGCAGATCGCCGGCGAAATCCGGAAGGTTGATCAGGGGCATCAGCCCGCCCTCTTCCGGTCTTCCGCCTGTGCTGCGAGCATCGCCTTGACCTTCTCTATCAGCTCAGCTTCCGGCACGGTCTCCTGTGCCACGCGGGCCTCGCGCCAGCTGGCATTGTCCTCGATCTCGCCGGAGAGGCGCTTGCCCTCGATCAGGTCCTTGATCTGGACGACGCCCTGGGCGCGCTCGTCGCCGCCCTGGATGATGGCGATCGGGCAACCACGGCGATCGGCATATTTCAGCTGATTGCCGAACTTCTTCCAGTTGCCCTGGAACATTTCGGCGCGGATGCCGGCAGCGCGAAGCTGCTGCGTGAAGCGCTGGTAGCGGCCCATCGCCTCGACATCGCCGTCCATGACAGTGACGAGTACGGGCTCGATCACCTCATCCATGCCGAGCTTGCCAAGGTTCTTCAGCGCCGTCATCAGGCGCGACACGCCGATGGAAAAGCCGGTGGCCGGCACAGGCTGACCCATGAAGCGCGAGACGAGCCCGTCATAACGACCACCGCCGCCAACCGAACCGAAGACGACCTTTTCGCCCTTCTCGTTGATGACATCGAAGGTAAGCTCGGCCTCGTAGACCGGGCCGGTGTAATATTCGAGGCCGCGCACGACGGAGGGATCGATCTTGATACGATCCGATTGATAGCCGGCGCTGGTCACGAGGCTGCCGATGAAATTCAGCTCTTCGACACCTTCGCCGCCCCGGGATGTGCCGGCCACAAGCTCGGCGAGCTGGGCCGCACTTTCAGCATAATCCTTGATGCCGACGAAGAAGAGCACCTTCTCGATCTGATCGGCATTGAGACCGGCGCCCTTGGTGAAGTCGCCGGATTCATCCTTGCGGCCGGCGCCGAGCAATAGCGCCACGCCTTCCGGGCCGAACTTGTCGAGCTTATCGATGGCGCGCAGCACGTTGAGACGCTGGGCTGCCTTGTCATCCCCGCCGAGGCCGATGGCTTCCAGAACGCCGTCGAGAACCTTGCGGTTGTTGACGCGCACCACGTAGTCACCGCGCTTGATGCCCAGCGCTTCCAGCGTGTCGGCCATCATCATGCACATCTCGGCATCCGCCTGCACGCCCGGTGCGCCGACTGTATCGGCGTCGAACTGCATGAACTGGCGGAAGCGGCCCGGGCCAGGCTTCTCGTTGCGGAATACATAGCCGGCACGATAGGTACGATAGGGAAGCTGGATCTCGTTGAAATTCTCGGCGACATGACGGGCAAGCGGCGCCGTCAGGTCGTAGCGCAGCGACATCCACTGCTCGTCCTCATCCTGAAGCGAGAAGACGCCTTCGTTCGGCCGGTCGCTGTCGGGCAGGAACTTGCCAAGCGCATCGGTATATTCGAACAGCGGCGTTTCGACAGGATCGAAACCATAATGCTCGTATACCCTACGGATCTTGGAGGTCATCTCGTTGACGGCGCGAATGTCGCTGGCCGAACGATCGACAAAGCCACGCGGCAGGCGGGCCTTGAGCTTCTGCGGTTTCTTTTGTTTGTCGCTCATCTCTAGGGTAATCCGGTACGGGAACAGTGGCGGTTAACTAGCGGATTGGGCGGAATGCGGCAAGGATTGTTATAGGTTAGCTGGCGACAAAACCAACAAAAGCGGGAGAAAGCGACGCATTCACCATGCCTCATGGAATCGTTTTGAAATGCGCGAATGAAACGGCCGCGCCAGCAATGGATATCCAGAGACCTTCCGCCTGACGAAATCATGGAAAATGTCAAACTGCTGCCTTGATCGGCTCTCAGATTGCGGATGATGATGATTTGCGCTTGCCTTCGCGGCTCGCGCATCTAGGTTCTGGTTCATGCGCTGGCTTGCGATCCTGATGATGATGATTGCCTGGATGTTCTACGGTGCCATGCCTGCGCTGGCGAACTGTCCTATCTGCGATTCCGTCACCGCAATGCCTGCCGAATCGAGCATGATCATGCACGGCAGCATGGCCAAAATGGCTGGCATGGCCGACCACGCAGACATGGCTGAGCATCATCGGAAGCAGCCGGAAAACCCGTGTGCCGGCGGCATGGCGCATGTGGCGTCTTGCGCTGCCTGTCTTGCCTTGCCGCCAACCCTTGCTATCGAAAGCGGCAAGAACCTGTTTTCCTATCCGGCCCCGTCCTCCGGCCAGCGACTTGCCGACTTGCGCCCACAGCCGACGGCGCCTCCTCCCCGTTTCGTCTGACGATCATATCTGCATGCAATCGACGAGCGGCTGCCGCTCAAATCCAGATACCGTCCAGAAACGGAGAGAATACCTATGTCTACATCCAAATCGCTGCTGCTTGCCGGCGCATTCGCCTTTGCCATCGCCCTTCCTGCCTTTGCCGACGACATGAAAGGCATGGATATGCGCAAGCCGATGGGTGACCAGAGCGCCTCCAGCAAGGCTTACAACGACGCCATGAGCAAGATGCACAAGGACATGATGATCAACTATAGCGGCGATGCCGACGCGGATTTCGTCCGCGGCATGATCCCGCATCATCAGGGCGCGATCGACATGGCCAAGATCGAACTGAAATACGGCAAAGACCCGGAAATGCGCAAACTGGCAGAGGCCGTTGTTACCGCGCAGGAAGCCGAGATCAAGGAAATGAAAGCCTGGCTGAAGAAGCACGGCAAGTAATTCACTCCGGACATGAGAGGCGGCATTCGTGCCGCCTCTCTCATCGCTCCCAGTGGGGACGACGGAAGACGCCATCGAGCCAATCGGATACAGTGCGGATGCGCGTAAGCTGGCGAAGCTCGGCATGCATCAACAGCCACATTTCGCGTACCGGCGGATTTTTGTCTTGTTGGTCCAGGCGGCGAAGGCCTCCCGCACTCTCGGCCAGAATTTTCGGCAGAAGCGCGCGCCCCAGACCGGCGGCCGCCGCCTGCAGCAGAGCCTCCGCATCATTGACTGCGATCTGGCTGGTGCGCCCTGATTTTTCCGCCTGCGTCGCGATCCAGCGGGCGTGCGGCAGATGCATCATCGCGTCTTCGTAGACAATCCAGGGCAGATCCTCCGTGTGACCCTCCTGCCCCGCAGCCACGTAGACGGCATACTCCAGCGTCGCAATCCGCCTGGCGACAACTCTTGCATTCGCCATATCTGCCGGCCTTGCGAGGCGCAGCGCCATATCAGCCTCCCGCCGGGTTAGGTTGAAATTCCGGGGATCGCCGATGAGCTCCAATTGTAAGCCGGAATGCCGCGCGAGCAGGATGGGCAGCGAGGGGATCAGCAGCCGGCTGATGAAGGATGGCGCCGCCGTGAGGCGCACTTTGCCGAGCGCCATGGGATCGACCGCATCCAGTGCGCCTGAGAGCGCCATGACCTCGGCCTCTATCGCTTCGGCCTTCGTCAGCGCGATCTCGCCTGCCGGCGTCGGCAACAGGGCGCCACCTGCGGCACGTGAGAACAATGTTGTGCCGAGGCGCTCCTCTAGTACGCGCAGACGGCGACCGACTGTCGTTGCATCCGTGCCGAGCAAGCGACCTGCAGCGGCAAAGGATCCCCCTCGGGCAAGTGCCAGAACATGGCGCAGATCGCCCCAATCGATATCGTGCAATTTTGCAGCTCCTGTCGGCAAAGTTACCGCGTGTCTCAGCATTATTGCAGCCTTAGACTGGCGAGATCCAGCAAGGAGATGATGATGACCCTATTTGCAGTTCTATTCGAGGATGACCGGGAAAATGCCGTCGCGCTCCGCAAGGCCTACCTGCAACGCCACTTCGGCTTTCTGGAAGCGAACGCCGCTTCAATCCGGACCGCAGGGCCGCTGAGCAAAGAGGCCGACGCTTTCGCCGGCGGTCTCTGGCTGGTCGAGGCGGACAATGCAGAAGACGTCGATCGCTTGGTAAAGGAAGATCCATTCTGGGCGGCAGGCCTGCGCAAATCCGTGCAGATTTTTCGATGGAACCGCGTCTTTGTCGACGGTGCCCTCGTTTGATGGCGATCCCTAATCCATGACGTCAGGCAGGCGTGCAGCCAGAAGATCAATCACCGCGCGCATTTTCAGGGAGACCTGAGGCACCTGGGGCCAGACGGCATAGACGTTCACCGCCCGGCTGGAGACATTTTTCATGGGCTGCGTCAGCGTGCCGGCTGCCACATAATCCCGGACAAGCCAGCACGGCAGCCACGCGAGGCCCATTCCCGACGCCGCTACATCCGCCATGACCTCTAGATCATCGAGACGCAGCCGCGTCTGCGGAAAATAATCGACGGCCGTGCCGTCATGCTGCAGGAAGGTCCATTTCTTCGTCTCTCCCGAGCGCGCATAGACGATCAGGTCATGGTTATCGAGGTCAGCGATTGTTTGTGGCGCTCCCCTTTCCGCCAGATAAGCCGGCGATGCGCAGAGCGTCATGCGATGGAAGGCAATCTTGCGTGCGGCAAGACCCGCCTCATCGCGCAGCACGCCGTTGCGAATAGCGAGATCGAAGCTCTCGTCGAAAAGATCGATGACGCGATCGCTGAAGGAGAGATCAAGCTCCAGCTTCGGATGCATGCGAGCCAGCTCCAGCAGAAGCTGCGTCAGACAGCGGCGGCCGAAGAGCACAGGCATGGAGATGCGCAGGCGTCCCGTGACCTCGCGCTTGCCCGATTCCAGCATGGCCTCGCCGGATTGTATCTCGTCGAGCGCGCGCCGACAGCGCTCGTAAAAGGCGTGTCCCTCGTCCGTCAAGCTTTGCATACGGGTGGTGCGGTGAAACAGGCGCACATTCAGGCGACGTTCCAATTTGGCGATCGTCTTGCCGATCGCCGAGCGAGACAGGTTCATGTGCGCAGCCGCTGCCGAAAAGCCGCCAGCCTCCACAGCCTCCACGAATTCCGGAATACCGCTGAGCATGTCATTCATGGCGATTGCTTCCTAATGGGAACCAGTTAGCGGAAATAATATCGCCACTGGCGAACAAAAAGCAACGATATGCTGCGTTCATTGCTTCCAATTCCTCTCAGGAGATCATGATGACGAAGACCATGAAACGCTGGACCCTCGATAAGATCGCCGTCGGCGCCCCCTTGAACCTCACGGAAACGGTGGTGCCCCAGCCCGCGCGAGGCGAAGTCCTTGTCCGGGTGAAAGCCGTTTCACTGAACTATCGCGATAAGATGGTACGCGAAACCGGCATGGGCCTGCCGATCCAATTCCCGTTCGTGCCGGCTTCCGACATGGCTGGGGTTGTCGAGGCGGTGGGCGCGGACGTGACCCGATTTGCCGCCGGCGATCGCGTCATATCGACCTTCCATCCCGGCTGGATCGACGGCAAGCCGCTCGGCGATGCCCGCAATCCTCCCTACAAGACGTTTGGCGGCTTCTATCCGGGTGTCCTTTCGGAATACATCTCCGTACCGGCGGACTGGCTGGCAACAGCGCCGACAAGCCTTGATGATGCGGAGGCGAGCACACTGCCCTGCGCCGGTCTGACGGCGTGGTTCGCCCTGGTCGAGCGCGGCAAGATCAAGCCCGGCGACCGCGTGCTGGTTCAGGGAACGGGCGGCGTGGCGCTGTTTGGCCTGCAGATCGCTACCGCCCAAGGTGCGGAGGTTTTCGTAACCTCGTCAGGACCGGAAAAACTCGAACGGGCCAAGGCTCTGGGTGCCCATCACGGCATCGACCGCAACAAAAGCGATTGGGTGGAAGAAGTCTATCGCCTCACCAACGATCAGGGCATCGACCATATCATCGAGATCGCGGGCGGACCGAATTTCGGTCAATCGCTGAAGGCCGTCGCGCCGCATGGCCGGATTTCCGTCATCGGCGTCCTCGAGGGATTCGACATTACCGGCCCGGCGGCGCCGCTGCTTCTGAAGTCCCCCACCGTGCAGGGCATCGGCGTCGGTCATCGTCGTTCGCTGGAAGACTTCGTGCGGGCAGTCGACACCATCGGGTTGAAGCCGGTGATCGATCATCGTTATGCGCTCGACGACGTGCCGGCAGCTTTCGATCATCTTGATCGCGGCCCCTTCGGCAAGATCGTCATCGAGCTTTGACGTCAAGCCGGGCCGCTGCGAAAGCGGCCCGGCCTTTCATTATATCAGGCCTTCGGCTCGAACGGCTGCGGCACGCGGTTGGCGCTCTGGCGGCCAAGCATCCAACCTGGATATTCGGGCGCAAGGGCGCTGACTTCATCGAGCTTGGCCATATCGTCTGCATCCAGCTTCAGCTTGACGGCAGCCAGGTTCTGATCGAGCTGATCGAGACGCTTGGCGCCGATGATGATGCTGGTGACGAAAGGCTTTGCCAGAATCCAGGCAAGCGCCACCGTGGCAACGCTGGAACCATGCTTCTCCGCCACTTCGCGCATGGCGGCAACGCAAGCCCATGCACGATCCTTGTCGACAGGCGGGAAATCGAAGGTCGCGCGGCGACCTTCGCCGTTGCCGGGAGCGCCCGGCCCGTATTTGCCCGAAAGCAAGCCGCCAGCGAGCGGCGACCAGACCATCAAGCCGAGTTTTTCCTCAGCCATGACGGGCACGATTTCGCGCTCGAGATCACGACCGGCAATCGAGTAATAGGCCTGTACGGTTTCAAACCGGGCAAAGCCGCGGCGATCGGAGATGCCGAGTGCCTTGGCGATACGCCAGGCCTGCCAGTTCGAAACGCCGACGTAGCGCACGAGGCCGCGCGATACGAGATCGTCCATCGCCCGCAAAGTCTCGTCGATCGGAGTGATGGGGTCAGTGCCGTGGATCTGATAGAGATCGATATGATCGGTCTGGAGGCGGTCGAGGCTGGCCTGCACCGAGTCCATGATATGGCCGCGCGATGCGCCGCGATCATTCGGCTTGTCGCCCATCACGCCGTAGACCTTGGTGGCGATGACGACATCCTTGCGGGGAATGCTGAGGTTCTTCAGCGCCTGACCGAGGAGCTTTTCGGAATTGCCGGAGGAATAGACGTCCGCAGTGTCGATGAAGTTGATGCCGGCAGCGAATGAATTTCCAACGATCTTATCAGCCAGTGCCTGGTCGACGTCGGCGATGGAGCCCCAAATGCCAGTGGAACTGGCTTCGCCGAAAGTCATCGTACCCAGGCAAAGTTCGGAGACGAACAGCCCGGTATTGCCGAGTTGATTGTAACGCATAGGAAAAATTCCCTTTTGATCAGCCGAAAGTCGCTTTCGGCCGGTGAATGCATATCTTTTCGCTATAGATTGGCCTCTGCACGACAGTGGCTATTGGCGCTGCCATGGAGAGGTCATAAGACAGTCATCGAGGCGCGGTTCTGGCACCACGGCGATCGAGACAACGTGAACATAATGCACCGGAAACCGATTTCAACGCGAGCCCCTCAATCGATCACGATCCGGTTACCGGAGCCTGCTCTTGCTTCCGCCTTGCTGCGGGCTAGATTCCAGTTTTCATGACATGCGCAGAACGGACATACCGATGACGCAACACCCCTTGACCACGATCGGCTTCGACGCCGATGACACGCTCTGGCAGAACGAGCAATTCTACCGGCTGACGGAACTGCAGTTTACGGAGCTTCTCGCCGATCACGCCGCAAGCGACGTCATTGCCGCGCGGCTGCTGGAGGCGGAAAAGCGCAATCTTTCTCATTACGGCTTCGGCATAAAAGGTTTCACCCTGTCGATGATCGAAACGGCTATCGAGATCACCGAGGGCGGGGTGCCGTCGAGCGTCATCGCCCAGATTCTCGATATCGGCCGAGACCTTCTCGCCCACCCCGTCGAAACCCTTCCGAATGTGCGCGAGACGCTGGAGGCGCTTTCAGGCAAGTATCTGCTGGTGCTGATCACCAAGGGCGATCTCTTTGATCAGGAACGGAAGCTTGCTCAATCCGGGCTCGGCGACCTCTTCGATGCGGTCGAGATCGTCTCGGACAAGACCGCCTCCACCTATCGCCATATCTTCGCCAAGGTGGGTGATGGGCCGGAGCGGGCGATGATGATCGGCAATTCGCTGAAATCGGATATCGTGCCGGCGCTCGCAGCCGGAAGCTACGGCGTCTTCGTGCCGCACGAGCTTACATGGTCCTACGAGCACGTCGATGAGCCGACCGAAGCTCCGCGTTTCCGCAAGATCGGTCATCTCGGAGAGCTGGCGGCCGTGATCGAGGGCATATCCTGATCGTTACTGCCCTTGCTTGGAACGCGGCGGGAAGAGCATCGGCCCCTGATCCTTCTGCTGGTCGGCGGGCTGCTGTGCTGCCGGCGGATTGGGATCGATGAGGATTTCGTAAGGCGCTCCGAGACCGCGACGACGCGTGACACGAGAGTAGTAAGGCTTGATCAGCCAGGTCGTGTCCTCGTTGACGGTCACATCGGCGGTGTTGCCGTCCTCGTCCGTGCCGAAGAAGGATTCATCGTCGTTCGACGAAAGATCGAAAATCGCCATGTAGGCATATTTGCTCTTCGAGCTGAAGGTGACCCGCACATGCTGCCCCTTCTTGAGCGGCAGCATATAGACCTTGCCCTTACCGAATTTGGTCCAGCCCGTCAGTTTCTCCAGAACGGCCGGCAAGGTGATCTTCTCAAGCTTCTCGCCCCGATCGAGCTGCGGCAGCTGCTGATCCGTATCGTCGGCGGCATGGGCCGGAACACTGCCGAGCAATGCAAGCAACGTAACGGAAAGACCGAACAGTGCGGCTCTCATGGCCGCACCAACGTGCAGCGCAGCGCCTCTACCTCTTTGCGGCAATAGCAGCCCTCGATGTGATCGTTGACAAGGCCCATGGCCTGCATGAAGGCATAAACTGTAGTCGGGCCGACGAAAGTCCAGCCGCGTTTTTTCAGGTCCTTGGAGATCCGGACGGAAGCAGCGCTTGTGGGGTTGGCGCGCAGATGCGCGAGATCGAAGATCTCGGGGCGCTCGGCAGCGCCTGGCTCATGGCTCCAGAAATAACGCGCAAGCGAGCCGAATTCATTGCGAAGCTCAATGGCGCGGCGGGCATTGTTGATGGTGGAAACGATCTTGCCGCGATGACGGATGATGCCAGCGTCGGCGACGCAGCGCTCGATGTCGCCCTCATCGAATTCTGCGATCTTCTCGAAATCGAAGCCGGCAAAGGCAGCGCGGAAATTCTCGCGCTTGCGCAGGATCGTCAGCCAGGAAAGGCCCGACTGGAAACCTTCCAGGCAAATCTTTTCGAACAGCCTGATATCGTCGACGACGGGGCGGCCCCATTCCTCATCGTGGTAGTGCAGATAATCCGGAAGATTGCCGTGCCAGAAGCAACGGTCCTTACCGTCCTCGCCGGTGATGATGCCTGTCTCGGACATTTTTGCGATTCGCCCCCTATGTCAGCGCGCGCCACCGGTAACCGGTAAGCAACTATCGGATAAATTGAGATCAATCAAATGCTTAAATTCATAGACACATTCCGGGGATCGCGCATTCCGATTCATGATTTACCATTCGCAAACCATCTTTCCAAACCAGGCGGTAACCCTGACAAAGCTTTATCGGCTTCGCGGCATTTTGATGAATAGATCTTTACCATTCGCTCGCGCCCAAGTGGCACCATGGCTCCGACCGGGTGCTTTCGCGCCCATCCTCGGCCCATGTGTAGAGAGTTTGTCCGATGATGAAACATGCCGTTCTGTGTGCTGCCGGCGCCCTGAGCCTGCTTGCCTCGACCGCCTTCGCCAATGATCGCTATCAGTCGCGTCCGCCAGTGATCGTCAGCCCCGATCTGACCGCACCCTGGGTGACGCAGCTTGGCGGCGGCAATGTGCAGCCGGTCGTTTATCCCCGGCCGATGGCGCAGCGCATGGCCAATCCGGCCATGGAACAGCAGGCCAATCCGCAGGTTCGTCAGGTCGTGCAGCCGCGCGGGCTGTTCTCTCGCCCCGTCGTGCAGCAGGTCGCGGTCGTGCGCCCGCAATATCCGGCAATCCGCGGCCAAATCGATCCGCAGTTCCTGCCGCAGATCGTCGACTACCAAACCAAGGAAAAGCCGGGCAATATCGTCATCGATACCAACAACCGCTTCCTCTATCTGGTCATGGAAGGCGGCAAGGCGCGGCGCTACGGCGTTGGCGTCGGCAAGCCCGGCTTCGAGTGGGCCGGCGCTCACACCGTGACCCGCAAGCAGGAATGGCCGGATTGGACGCCGCCATCCGAAATGGTGGCGCGTGAGGCGGCGAAGGGGCACTACCTGCCAGCCCATATGGAAGGCGGCGAAGGCAACCCGCTCGGTGCGCGCGCGATGTATCTCGGCTCCACGCTCTATCGCATTCACGGCACCAACGCGCCCTGGACGATCGGCAATGCCGTTTCCTCCGGCTGCATCCGCCTGCGCAACGAAGACGTCACCGATCTCTATAACCGCGTGAAGGTCGGGACCCGCGTTGTCGTGATGTGATCCCCAGTCTCTCGATACATGCGCGGCGATCGCCTCTTCAGGAGTTCGCCGCGCCCAAATCTCCATCAATAACCGGCACTATAGATCGAACTATAGCTGACCCGACGACAGAAGAGATAACGGCTCCTTTACGCCGTTCTTCACCTTCATCATTTTGATCTTGATCCCCCCGCAGGTTTCGATAGTTTCCTTGTGATACCAGTGAGGGGAATGACATATGAAAACATCACTATCCGTGGTCGCGGCGAGCGTCGTTGCGGCGGGTCTTCTTGTGGCCTCCAATGCCGCCGCCTTTACCGCGTCCGCTCCCCATGCGGCGCCCGCGACGCGGCCGGATGTGATCCGGGTTGCGATGGAACCGCAGGGCCAGGTCAAGCCGCAGTTCCAGCGGCGGCTGGTGAGACTTGCGACCACTGAAGCACCGGGCACCATCATCATCGATACCAACAACAAGTATCTCTATCTCGTCGAGGGCAACAACCGCGCGAGACGCTACGGCATCGGTGTCGGCCGCGACGGCTTCGGTTGGTCTGGTGTCGTCAATGTCGGGCGCAAGGCCGAATGGCCGGGCTGGACACCACCTCCGGAAATGCGCGTCCGCGAGGCCAAGAAAGGCCACAAGCTGCCGGCCTATCAGGAAGGTGGCGAGGACAACCCGCTCGGCGCACGCGCCATGTATCTCTATCGCAACGGCAACGATACCGCCTTCCGCATCCATGGCACCAACCAGCCCTGGAGCATCGGCCTCAACATGTCGTCCGGCTGCATCCGCATGATGAACAAGGACGTCACCGATCTCTACGATCGCGTGCCGATCGGCACCAAGGTCATCGTCGTCGGTCCCGGCAACAAGCAGGGTGAGGTCAGCTATCAGGATCGCGGCGTCGATGTGCTGAGAACGATGTTCGGCGGTTGAGCAGCCGCCTATCCTTCACCTATTCATGATCACTACGAACACCCCGAGCCCAAGGCGTGAGGCTCGGGGTGTTTTCTTTAGCCCGACGCACCACCTTCGGTGGCATCACAGCGAAGCACACCTGTTGCGCCGTTGTTACAGAGCGAAACTTATTAGCCCCAACGGCGTCAAAATAGCCGTTTGCATTCAGCTAACTGTCAGTTCCCCTGCCTAAGCCGGCCTTCGTCACCATCAGCTGCAATAGAAGTGTCATGGAAGCACGCTTAGATGGCGCGACTTTGGTATCGGGGGATTCCACATGCATCGTGCATTTCGTGTCGGACAGCCGGTCTTGGCCGCGCTTGCGATTTCAGCAGCCTTCTTCGCCGCCGGCTCAGCCTCGGCGGAAATGCAATTTTCCGGCTACGGCGGCATCCAGGGCGCGACCGGCAGCAACGTCACCACGTCGGACGGCGCCAATTTCGACCCCAACTGGTCGGGCAAGTCCTTCAAGATGCCGCCCTATTTCGGCTTCCGTGGCATCTGGTGGCTCGAAGACTTCAACAAGCCGAACTGGGGCGTGTCGCTCGACTACACCCATGCGAAGGTCTATGGCGATCTCGGCAACACGCCCGGCTGGTCGCACTTCGAATTTACCGACGGCCTCAACATGCTGACGCTGAACGCGCTCTATCGCTTTCAGGATTCGAGCCGCAACTGGACGCCCTATGTTGGCCTGGGCGCCGGCATCAACGTACCGCACGTCGAAGTCACGCGCGCATCCGGCCGCACCTTCGATTACGAATTCGGTGGCGCTTCGCTGCAGGCGCAGGCCGGCGTCAGCTACCAGTTCTCGAAGCACTGGTCGACCTTTGTCGAATACAAGGGCAACTATAATTTCGTGAACAACGTCTCGATCGACAGCGGTGACACGCTGAAGACGAGGGTGTTCACGCACGCCTTGAACTTCGGCGTCTCGTTCAACTTCTAAAGCGACGCCAGGGGACGACACCCCGTCCTTTCATGCAGGTTCAGGGTAAGGCGCTCATGTGCTATGAATTGGCGCATGAGCTTTTCCTATTATCGATGCGACTGGATTCACCCTGAAAGTGATGAGCCAGTCGTCATATATTATGAAGTCGATGACGTCGGCGACGTGCCGCGGCTCATAGACGTGTTCGCCGATGGCCGTCATCAGTGCATGGCCGTCGTCGATGTCGCCCTGCTGGGCGTGAACAGGCGGCGCATCACCAGCCTCGTCGAAGGCTCGTTCTACGATGGCATCAAAGGCCTTGTGGACGGCATCTTCTTCGAGGAGGGCCAGGAGCGTATCAGCATGACGCGGATCGCCGCCGACAAGTTCGAGACCGAGTGGCGGACGCATCGCCTCTGAGATTGTCCTCAGGCAGCAGCTGGCTTCCATCCCTTCAGCTTCGCGGGCATATCGCCCCCATACGCCCAATCCAGCAGCTCGACGGTGTGCAGAATGGGAATACCGGTTCCGGACGCGATCTGCGTGATGCAGCCGATATTGCCGGTCGCGATGATATCAGCCTTGGTCGCTTCGAGATTCCTCACCTTGCGAGCCTTCAGCTCCGCCGAAATGTCCGAGTGCATGATGTTGTAAGTGCCCGCCGAGCCACAACAGAGGTGCCCCTCCGCCGGATCGCGCACCGTAAAGCCGGCAGCCTTCAGCAGTTGCTTCGGCGCCATCGTAATCTTCTGCCCGTGCTGCATGGAGCAAGCGGAATGATAGGCAACGATGGTGCCGCGCGGCATGTGCGTCGGCAGATCCAGGCCTGCGAGATATTCGGTGATGTCCTTGGCGACAGCCGAGACCCGGGCGGCCTTTTCGGCGTATGTCGGATCGAGGCGAAGCATATGGCCGTAATCCTTGATCGTCGTACCGCAGCCGGACGCAGTGATGATGATCGCATCGAGCCCGCCAGCATCGATTTCACGGATCCATACATCGACATTGGCGCGAGCGGCGGCCAGCGCCTGCTCTTCGCGCCCCATGTGATGAACCAACGAACCGCAGCAAACCTCTCCTTCCGGTGCTACGACCTCGACGCCAAGGCGGGTGAGCAGGCGGATGGTCGCCTCGTTGATGGCGGGATCGAGTACCGGCTGGGCACAGCCCGTCAGGATTGCGACGCGACCGCGCTGTTCGCCCTGAGGCTGATGATGCCCCGGACTGGCAAGCGTTGACGGCGCGGGAATATTGCGCGGCGCAAGGTCAAGCATCGCAGCAAATGGCTTCAGCGCGGGCGAGCGGCGAAGGAGGCTTTTGAACGGCCGCCCGAACTGCGCGAGGCGCAGCGCCATGCGGAAGCGTGCGGGATAAGGCAGAACGGCTGCAAGCACATTGCGCGTCAGCCGGTCCATCAGCGGCCGCTTATAGGTATTTTCGATGTGGACGCGGGCGTGATCGATGAGGTGCATGTAATCGACGCCGGAAGGACAGGTGGTCGTGCAGGCAAGGCAGGAAAGACAGCGATCGATATGCGTCGTCACCTCGGCATCGGCGGGACGGCCGTTTTCCAGCATGTCCTTGATGAGATAGATGCGGCCGCGCGGGCTATCGAGCTCGTTGCCGAGCGTCACATAGGTGGGACAGGTGGCGGTGCAGAAGCCGCAATGAACGCACTTTCGCAAAATGGCCTCGGACTCGGCCACATGCGGATCGGCAAGCTGTTCGGGAGTGAAATTGGTTTGCATTTACAGATATCCCCGTTCGAGCAATGCCCTGCCCCTCACCCACGTCACGCCATCTTCCCCGGATTGAGAATACCCGCCGGATCGAATTTCTCCTTCACCCGCGCCGAAAGCAATGCGACGGCGTCCGGCTGCGGCTGGAAGGCTGCGGTCATCGCGCGATGCTGCGGTGTGGCCCGCAGCAAGGTGGCATGGCCGCCGCCGAGCACATCGATATAATGGCGCAGCACATCGCCCTCGGGCTCGGCTTCCATGCGCATCCAGACGAGACCGCCCTGCCAGTCATAGTAGGCATCGACCCCTGCCTCGAGGCGAAGGGCGGCAACAAGCTTGTGGCCGGTTCCCGGCGCGACCGATACGCGCCAGACAGGCCGCGTTGTGCCGTCGGCATAGGGTTTCACATCACGGATTTGCCGCCAAAGCTCGCGGCTTTCGGCTTCTCCAAGCCGGGCTACCGGTCCGAAATGGTGCAGCAAGGCGGAGGCCAGTTTTTCAGCTCGGACCGAAACCGAGCCCGGCAGACCTTCGATGCGCAGGACGGTAGCCTCACCCTTCGGCAACTGACCATTGAGAAAGCTCCAGCTGACCGTCATTGGCAAATGGGCGGCGCCTGACACTTCCAGCGACAGCGCCATCACGGCCGCCATAGCGTCGGCGGCCTCCGCGTCGTTCAGACCGGAGACGACGATCGTTTCCTCGGTCTTTGGTCGCGGCGGCACACGAAACGTCACCTCCGTCAGAAGACCGAGCGTCCCGTGCGAACCCGCCAGCAGTTTTACCAGATCGAGCCCCGTGACGTTCTTCATCACCCGGCCGCCGGCTTTGACGATCTCACCTCTGCCATTGACGAAACGAACGCCGAGCAGGCTGTCACGCGCGGCACCGCTGACGAAGCGGCGCGGGCCGGACACATTGGCGGCAAAAACCCCACCGATGGTGGGTTCGCCGGCAGTCGCGAGCAACGCCCGATGATCCATCGGCTCGAAGGCCATCATCTGGCCACCTTCGCTCAAGGCCGCTTCGATCTCGGCGACTGGCGTGCCGGCCCGGGCGGTCATCACCATCTCACCGGGATTGTATGAAACGATGCCGGCAAGGCTGCGGGAAGATAGCATCGCTTCGGCGGCGACGGCATTGCCGAAGCCGGAGCGGGTATTACCGCCGGCAACCGACAAAGCCGCGCCCCGCGCCGCGTGATCGCTGATGACGGAGGCCGCTTCTTCCTCGGTTGTCGGATAAAATTCGTTCATGCCGTTTTGCGCCCATCCAGCGGGAAAACCTTGGAAGGATTGAGGATCCAGCCGGGATCGAAGGCTGATCGCACCGCCATCATCTGGTCGAGATCGATCTGGGCATACTGATGCCGCATCAGGTCACGCTTTTCGATGCCGACGCCATGTTCGCCGGTGAGGCAACCGCCGGCATCGACACAGAGGCGCAGGATATCGTTGCCCGCCGCTTCCGCCTTGGCAGCCTCTTCGGGATCATTCGCGTTAAAGAGGATGAGCGGGTGCATGTTGCCATCGCCCGCATGGAAGACGTTGGCCACCCGCAGGCCGTAGCCATCGACGATCTCGGCCGTCTTCTGCAGCACATGGGACAGCTGGCTCAATGGCACGGTGCCGTCCATGCAGATATAATCGGCGATGCGCCCGGTGGCGCCGAATGCGGATTTGCGCCCCTTCCAGATCAGCGCCGCCTCCGTCGCGGACTGGCACTCCCTGACGGTTTTGACCCCGTGCCTGCGGGCGATATCGACAATGCTGGCCAGCATATCGTCCATTTCCGCTTCCGAGCCTTCGACCTCGACGATGAGGAGAGCGCCGACATCGAGGGGATAGCCGGCCTTGGCAAAGGCTTCGCAGATCTCGATCGCCTGCTTGTCCATGAACTCGATGGCCACAGGCACGATGCCGGCAGCGATGACATCGGCAACGCAGGCACCCGCCTCCTCCGACGTGTCGAAACCGAACAGCACCGGCCTTGCGCCTTCCGGCTTGGCGATCAACCTCACCGTCGCCTCGGTGACGATGCCCAGCTGGCCTTCCGAACCGCATACGAGGCCGAGCAGATCGTAGCCGGCTGCATCCAGCGCCTTGCCGCCAAGTTCGATGACGGTGCCATCCGTGAGGACCAGCTTGACGCCAAGCAGATTGTTGGTCGTGACACCGTATTTCAGACAGTGCGCACCGCCGGAATTCATGCCGATATTGCCGCCGATCGTGCAGGCAAGCTGCGAGCTCGGGTCGGGCGCATAAAAGAAGCCGTCGGCGGAGACGCTTTCGGAGACATGCAGGTTGGTCACGCCGGCCTGTACCGTTGCGGTGCGGTTGGCGTAATCGACATCGAGGATGCGGTTCATCTTGGAAAGGCCAAGGACAACGGCATCCTCCTGCGGGATGGCGCCGCCGGAAAGCGAGGTGCCGGCGCCGCGCGGCACCACGGGGATGCCGTATCGATGGCAATATTTCATCACCGCCGCGACTTCCGTCGTCGAACGCGGCAGCGCTACGGCGAGCGGCACACGCCGATAGGAAACGAAAGCATCGGTTTCGAAGGGAACCAGCTCCCTCGCCTCATGAATGAGGCATTCCGGCGCCAGGATATCGGCAAGATCGGCAACGATGGTGCGGCGGCGAGCCAGAACATCCGCACGCGGCTCCAGAAATGCAATAGCCTCGGCCATGCCGTCCTCCTCCTGCATCCGATCTCGGCGCAGCCCCTTTTAACCCATAATAGGCTTAGCGCTTTCCCAGAATTGGCGCAAATGATAAGCATTTATTCCAAAATGGGAAATAATCGTGCATGACCAATCTAGGGGATCTCGAAATCTTTGCCAGCGTCGTTGCCACCGGCAGCATGTCGCTGACCGGCCGGGCTCTCGGCTTTTCGCCGGCCGTGATCTCGAAGCGCATCAAGCGGCTTGAAGACAGGCTGGGCACGCGCCTGCTGCAGCGCACGACCCGGCAGATTTCGCTGACGGAGGCGGGTCAGGGTTTCTATGATCGCGTGCTGGCGATTCTTGCCGGCCTGGAAGAGGCCGAAGCCTATATTGCCGGTCGTTCGGCGCAGATGCAGGGCACGCTGAAGATCTCCGCCCCGACCTCTTTTGGCAGGCTCCATATCGCCCCGCATCTGAAATCCTTCATGCAGGCCCATCCGGAACTGGCCATCAACCTCGTGCTCAGCGACGAGTTCGTCGATATCGTCGGCGGCGGCTTCGATCTTGCCGTCCGTATCGCCGAACTCACCGATTCCAGCCTCGTCGCCCGCCGGCTCGCCCCCGTACGCCGCGTGCTCTGCGCCTCACCCGCCTATATCGATGAGCATGGCATGCCCGAGGATATCGACGATCTTCGCCGTCACATCTGCCTGCCGGCGCACAACCACGATCCATGGCGGCTTGACGGCCCGAAAGGCAGCCTGACTTTTCGGCCGGAAGGCAAGCTGATCACCAATTCCAGCGAAGTCATTCGCGAGGCCGTGCTCGCCGGTTTTGGCATCGCGTTGCGCTCCACCTGGGATGTCGGCCCCGAGCTGCGCGATGGCCGCCTCGTGCAGGTGCTGCCGGCCTATGAGGGGTCGCATAGCGTCACGCTGTCGGCGGTCTACCCAAGCAGGCAGTTTCTGCCGGCGAAAGTGCGCGTCTTCATCGACTTCCTGACGGAACTTTATGGCTCCGTGCCCTATTGGGAACGGTAGGCCAGCGAGGAGATCAGCATGTCCGCCGTTGAAACCATCCGTTCCGATCTTTCCCCGAAAACGGGGACACGCTTCACCATCGCGCTCGGCAACATCACGGCGCTTTCGGTCGATGCCATCGTCAATGCCGCGAACAGCAGCCTGCTCGGCGGAGGCGGTGTCGATGGCGCAATCCATCGTGCCGCCGGGCCGGAGCTTGTTGCCGAATGCCGGATGCTGCATGGGTGCAAGACCGGTCAGGCAAAGATCACCAAAGGATATCGCCTGCCGGCAAAGCATGTGATCCACACCGTCGGCCCAGTGTGGAATGGTGGAGGCAATGGCGAGGAGGATTTGCTCGCAAACTGCTATCGCAGCAGCCTTGACCTTGCGCGGCAGAACGCGTTGAAAACCATTGCGTTTCCCGCCATTTCCACGGGCATTTATCGCTTTCCCGCCGCGCCGGCCGCCGAGATTGCCACAAGCACCGCCATTGCTGAGAGCGCAAACGGCGGCTTCAATGAAATCATCTTCTGCTGCTTCGACGACGCGACCGTCCGGCTCTACGACCACGCCCTGACCATAGCGCTCGCCAAGGCATAGAAGCTTCGACCCTTAGCGCGCCAGATCGAGGTAGGAAGAAGCGACCAGTGCATCGATATCTGCGGGCACCGGGATGACGCAGGCTTCCTTGCCGAGACCGCCCTTGGCGACCCGTTCCAGGCAACGTGACTGCAGCGCGAAGCCAAGATCCATGGATTCGACAGTATTCCCGAGCGGACGCGGGCCGGCCAGATTGGCCATATGGCCGCCGCCAAGAATATGGAAGGCGCGGCCATCGCGCATGCGGACAGTCTCGATCTGCTCCGCTTCATAGCGGTCGACGCCGGCGACATCGGGGCTGTGACGGAACCCGTCGACATCGATCTCATGCGGGAAATGGCCGCCATTCATCAGGATCGCGCCATCCTTGATCAGAGGCAGGTCGGCAACGGTGACGATATTGGAATAGCCCGTCACGGTGATGAGGATATCGGCGGAGCGGATCGCAGCCTCACGCAGCGGTGTCGAAAAGCCGTCAAGATGCGCCTCAAGCGTCGTGACCGGGTCGATGTCGACGACGCTGACGGCGGAGAACGCATTGCGGAAGCATGCCGCCGTGCCCTTGCCGCAGGCGCCGTATCCGAAAACGGTAACGCGCTTGCCGTTGGTGGAGCGATTGGTGAAGCGCAGATAACTTTCGAACATGCTCTGGCCGACGGCATGCCGGTTTTCGGCGAATTGCTTGATCGGGCTGTCGTTGATGACGAGGATCGGCATGTTGAGCTTGTCGCGCATCGGCATGAGGCGGGTGCGACCGGATGTGGTTTCCTCAGTGCCGCCAAGCAGGTTTGCATAAGGCTTGTCGGCCGCGCGGGCGAAGAGATCGCCGCCATTGTCGAGCAGCAGATCCGGCTTTTCCGCAAGGATCGCATCAAGGCTCGCCCCATGCTCGCCGGCGTCGCGGGTCTGCGTCGCAAAGACCTTGACGCCCTGGGCGCGCAGATATTCCACCGTCTCCGGCTGGGTGCTGTTGAGATTGCCGGTGCAGACCAGGTCCGCGCCGCCGGCTCGCAGCGTCATCAAAAGCGCGACCGTCTTCGGCTCCAGATGAATGCCCGTGCCGATGGTCAGCCCGGCAAACGGCTTGGTATCGCGGAATTCTGCGGCCGTTGCGGCGAGGAGCCGGCAGCTGCGCGCGACCCAGTCGATACGGGAAAGAAAAGAGGACTGATCCATGATGCGCTCCTGGCGGCTGGTTTTATGCCGCGATCTCGCATGACGGGAAAACATCTGTCGATGGACATTGCAATGCGTTATATGGCAGAAAATCTGCCATTCCAACAGAGATGCAGTCGCCTCGCTATCCCTGCTCTGCTCCTGCTGCGCTCAACCAGTCGGCCAATTGCACGAGGGCGGGATCCTTCACATCGCTGCTGCGGATACTGAGGCTGTAGCCCGCAGGCCTTCGGATGAAACCGAATGGTGCGACAAGAGCGCCGCGATCGATATCCTCGCCAATCGCGGTGCGCGGCGCGATGGCAACCCCGAGCCCGGACCGTGCCGCACCGATCGCGAGCAGCAGGTCTTCGAATTCGCGACTACCGACAAAGCCGACGGCTGCGTGGCCGCTTTCCGCGAACCAATCACCCCACAGGCTTGGAGCCGAGCGGCTTGAGAGGGCGACGCCTCCGGCAAGAGCCCGAACGCCTGCGGCAAGTCCAAGACGATCGGCAAGATCAGGCGTGGCGACCGGGCCGAACTCATCCTCCATGAACCGGATGGCGGTAATATCGCGCATGGGCCTGTATTCGCCGCCCATGATGACGGCTTCGAGGTCAGCACGCTTGGCGAGGGGCTCGACCGTCGCCATCGGCACGATATCGATGTCGATATCCTGAAGAGCCGCCTGCAGCGCGGCGACCCGCGGCATCAGCCACCACACGGCAAAAGCCGAGGGGACACCGAGCCGGATAGACCGCCGACCGCCCACCAGAAGCTCCGCCGAAGCCCGCGTCAGAATCCCGAAGGCAATGCCGACGGAATCGGCAAATGCCCTGCCCTTTGCCGTCAGAACCAACCTGCCGTTTTCCCGATCGAAAAGGGTCACCCCGAAATGCGCTTCGAGCAAATTGAGTTGCTGGCGGACCGCACCGCGCACGACGCCAAGCTCATCGGCCGCCTTCAGGATAGTGCCCCGCCGAGCAACAGCATCGAAGGCGCGCAGCGCGTTCAAAGGCGGCAGGCGTCTGGATGAAACTGGATCGGACATGGCAAGGATTAATCTTTCTCTTCGTCAATCTTGACTCTGCATACAAGCAGCTCGTCATCTGCGGCATCAAAATGCTGTTCAATGTCGTTTTCAGCACAATTGCTGGCGAATATCAGAAGACAGAACAGCGCCTTTTTACATACTCACCACTCAATAAATATGTGGGGAAATACCATATAGCACTCTATGGAGCGCAAAATTCTTCCACATAGTGCTAATATAGAATCGAACTCCCGCTCAAACCCCAAAGGTGAACCGACAATTGGCCATTTTCAGCCGTATAGCAAATGATGTGCAACTCATGTTTCGGCGTCCGCCGCGACAGCAATATGCCGCGCTTTGTTATCGGGTGAAGAAGAAGACCGGTGATGTCGAGATGTTGCTCTTGACCAGCCGCGACACCGGCCGATGGGTTATCCCCAAGGGATGGCCGATGCCCGGCAAGCTCTCGCACGAGGTCGCAGCCCGCGAAGCCTATGAAGAAGCCGGCGTGCGGGGCACCGTCGAAACCATGGCGCTCGGGACGTTCGGGTACGACAAGGTGTTGAAGGACGGGATCGCCGTGCCCTGCCGCGTGCAGGTCTACGCGCTCGAGGTCAGCGAACTCGTCAAGCACTTCAAGGAAAAGGGCGAGCGCTCGATGGAATGGGTTTCCTGCGAGGAAGCCGCCAAACGCGTCCGCGAACCGGAGCTGCGCGATCTCATCCTTGCCTTTGCCGCACGGATGGCGCAAACCACTCCCATCGTACAGGCAAAGTAAGCCACATTACTCACAAGAAATTGTGCCAGAATAAATAGCGGATATTGCGCGGCCAATCCGGCAGCGCAATACGACAAGTTCTTATTTCAGAGAATTGCATGCCCGACCGACCGGCCACACCTGTAAAAAGGACGCTCGACAAGGACCTCGACAAATTCACCTATGTCGAGGATGCGACCCACCATATCTCCAGACGCCTTGTCGCGCCGGGTATCGGCCTGCTCTTCCTCGGTCTGGCGATGTTTTTTGCCGGCATCTATGTTTTCGACCAGCCGCGCGCGACGCTCATCTTCGCCGCGGTGGCGCTTGCCGGCTACATGGCGATGAATATCGGCGCGAAAGATGTGGCCAACAATGTCGGCGCGGCCGTCGGTGCGCGCGCCATCACCATGACGCAAGCGCTCGTTATGGCGGCCATCTTCGAAATCCTCGGGGCAACCATTGCCGGCGGACCCGTCATCAACACCATATCGACGCATATCGTCGATACGGATCGCGTCATCAACATCGGCAAGCTTGCCTGGCTGATGATGGCTGCGCTTCTGGCCGCAGCACTCTGGATCAACTTCGCCACCTGGCTGAAAGCGCCGGTCTCGACCACGCACACGATCGTCGGTGCTGTCGTCGGCGCCGGTGCCGCAGCCGTCGGTCCGGAGCTGATCAACTGGCATTTGCTCGCGGCGATCTCCGCCGGATGGGTCATAACCCCCTTCCTCGGCGGCACGATCGCGGCCACCATCCTGTTCTTCATCGAGAGCTTCATCGTCTATCGCGACGACAAGATTGCCGCTGCCCGATATTGGATCCCGATCCTGATGGGTTTGATGGCTGGCGCCTTCGCCGCCTATCTCATCGTTCAGCTCGAGCCGAAGGGGTCGATCCCCAACCTGCTCAACCTTGCGATCGGCATCGTCGTCGGCCTGGTCGCCTGGCTTGGCGCCCGGCCGCTGGTGGCAGCGCAATCGGTGGGGCTTGAGAACAAGAACAGCTCGCTGCGAAAACTCTTTCGCCTGCCGCTGATCTGCTCGGCCGCGCTGATGTCCTTTGCACATGGCGCCAACGACGTTGCCAACGCCATCGGCCCGCTCGCGGCGATCGTGCGCGATGTCGGTCTTGGCGGCTCCCTCAACGTCATTGCTGAAGCGACCACGCATCAGGCTCCCTATTGGGTCGTCATGATCGGCGGCTGCGGCATTTCGCTCGGCGTGCTGCTTTACGGCCCGCGTCTCATCCGCCTGCTGGGCGAACAGATCACCAGGCTCAACCCGATGCGCGCCTATTGCGTTGCTGTTTCAGCGGCGCTTACGGTCATCGTTGCTGCATGGTTCGGCTTTCCGGTGAGTTCGACGCATATCGCGGTCGGCGCGGTTTTCGGCGTCGGCTTCTTCCGCGAATGGTACAGCGTCCGCTCCAAGCAGCGCTTTGCCTATATGCGCAAGAAAGCCGAAGCCGCCGGCATTCCCTGGATCGAGCCTGATAATACGGATGAGCGCAATCCCGACGAGATGCATCGCCGCCGCCTGGTGCGACGCTCTCATTTCATGACCATCGTCGCTGCCTGGGCGATCACGGTGCCGGTCGCGGCCATGCTTGCCGCCGCCGTATATTGGGTTATGGTCGCGCTCTTCATTTAGGGCGGTTCGGTGTCTCGCCGGATCTTCGAGCCGCTTCGTTTCATTGTGCCAAGCAATTCCGGGGGTATTCCGTGCGCGCCAATTTCCGCATGCAGCGGCTCTACGTGACATCAGACATCAAGGCCGGTGCCGCCATCGAGGCCGATCAGGATCAGTTCAACTATCTTGCCAATGTGCTGCGCATGGAGGATGGCGCCGAGCTGCTCGTTTTCAATGGCCGCGACGGGGAATGGAAGGCCAGCGTCTCCTTTCCCACCCGCAAGCGCATCCTGTTGACACCGGTCGATTTAGCCCGGCCGCAACCGGCTCCGTCGGATCTACATTATCTTTTCGCACCGCTGAAGGTCGGACGGCTCGACTATCTCGTGCAGAAGGCCGTCGAAATGGGCGCCGGCCTGCTGCAACCAGTCATGACGCAGCACGTACAGGGCAAGATCACCAATCTCGACAAGGTCAAGGCCAATGTCATCGAGGCGGCAGAGCAATGCGGCATTCTCGGTATTCCCGATGTAGCCGAACCGGCAAAGCTTGCCGATCTGCTGGCGGCCTGGCCGCGTGAGCGGCGCATCATCTATTGCGACGAAGGCGATGCAGGTCAAAATCCCCTGCCGCTGCTGACGCAGGTGAAAGAGAAGTATCTGGCGTTGCTGGTCGGGCCTGAAGGCGGCTTTTCGGAAGAAGAACGCAGCCTGTTGCGCAGTCTCGATTTCGTCACCGCCATCCCGCTTGGTCCGCGCATCCTGCGCGCCGATACCGCCGCCGTTGCCGCGATGGCGGTGATACAGGCGGCGATCGGCGACTGGTACTGAGCCGTCACTCGAAAACCGCAACGGCGGTCGCGACGACCAGCAGGATCGCCAGCGAGATGTTGACGATCCGCGATACCCTCGGATCCTGCAGGAAGCGGGACAGCGAAGCGCCGAGAAGAAGCCAAACCATGTGGATGGCGATGATCATCGCCGTCAGCAGCCCCATTTTGACGGCGGCATCCAGCAGCCGCTGGTCCTGAAACAGGCTGACGCCGGCAAAGACTGCGGCAATCGCGAGATAGGCCTTGGGATTGGCGACGGCCAGCAGGAAGCCCCCGGAGAACGCCGGAGCGGCGGCATGTTCGTCGCGGCGCGACAGCGGCGGGGCAGTTGCGATCTTGAAGGCGAGATAGAGAATATAGACGGCCGAAATAACCATGAGCACGAAGGCGCCATGCGGCACCGACAGCAGGATCGCCACAACGCCGGCGGCCACCGCGAAGAGAACCACGACCGTCCCCGCGATCAGTCCGGAGACATAGGCAAGCGATCGCCGGAAGCCATAGGCAGCCCCCATGGCCGTGGCGCTGATCGTCGAAGGGCCGGGACTTCCCATGACGACCAGAGAAGCCAGAAGCAGCGTCAGAATAGAATAATAAAGGCCACTCGAACCGTTCATCGATGTGCTCCGCTTGATACCAGTGGAGGCAAATTTATCGACGCGAATAGCGAGACGTCTTGAACGCTTGTGCAGATCTAGCGACCGGCTGCACAGTTGCGATGCACTTTCGAGACACAGAATGCTATTTTTTTGAACGACCCTTGAAAGAAATTCACTTGCACCGTACCTCAATCCGCGTCAATCACCCTCCTATTGACCTGCGGCTGGCGCGGGTTCTCCTCCGAGATCTAAGGTAATACCATGGCGCGCGATACCACCGACCAGACTCCGCTCTCCTCGGTCTCGGAAATGACGGCTTATCTGGCCGCCGGCAACAAGTCGGAAGAGAAATTCCGCATCGGCACCGAGCATGAGAAGTTCGTGTTCTTCCGCGCCGACAACAGCCCGGTTCCCTACTTCGGCGAAGCCAGCATTTCCGCGCTCCTCAAGGGACTGCAGAAGAAGAGTGGCTGGGATCCGATCATGGACGGCGACAACATCATCGGCCTTGGCGAACCCACGGGCATGGGTGCGATCTCGATCGAGCCGGGCGGCCAGTTCGAGCTCTCCGGCGCACCGCTCGAAACCATCCACGAGACCTGCAAGGAATCGAACAATCATCTGGCCGCCGTGCGCGAAATCGCCGAGCCGATGGGCATCCGTTTCCTCGGCATCGGCGGTAGCCCGAAGTGGACGCTGGCCGAAACGCCGCGCATGCCGAAATCGCGCTACGACATCATGACCCGCTACATGCCGAAGGTCGGCACCCAGGGTCTCGACATGATGTACCGCACCTGCACCATCCAGGTGAACCTCGACTTCTCCTCGGAAGCCGATATGCGCCGCAAGATGCGCGTCTCGATGAAGCTGCAGTCGCTGGCAACGGCACTCTTTGCCTCCTCGCCCTTTACCGAAGGCAAGCCGAACGGGCTTTCCTCCTGGCGCGGCGAAATCTGGAAGGATACCGACAACCGGCGCGGCGGCCTGCTCGACTTCACGTTCCGCGACGATTTCGGATTTGAAGACTATGTAAAGTGGGCGCTCGACGTTCCCATGTATTTCGTCGTCCGTGACGGTCGTTACCACGATTGCACCCATGTCACCTTCCGCCAGTTCATGGACGGCGCGCTGAAGGGCGAGATCGCCGATTGGGAACCGACGATGGGCGACTGGACGAACCATCTCTCGACGCTGTTTCCCGACGTGCGCCTCAAGCGCTTCCTCGAAATGCGTGGTGCAGACGGCGGCCCGTGGCGCCGTATCTGTGCGTTGCCGGCCTTCTGGGTCGGCCTGCTTTATGACGACGAGGCGCTGACGGCCGCCGACGAACTGACCAGGGACTGGAGCTTCGAAGAGGTCAACGCTCTGCGTGACGTCGTTCCGGTCGAAGGCTTAAAAGCGTCCATCAAGGGTCATAGCCTGCTCGATGTCGCGCGCGAAGTTATCGGCGTTTCCCGCCTTGGTCTGAAGAACCGCAATCGCTTGAACGGTGATGGCCAGGACGAAACCGTCTTTCTCGCGCCGCTCGATGAGGTGCTTGCCAAGAAGGGCACGCTCGCCGACGATCTGCTGATGCTCTACAACGGCCGCTGGAACCAGTCGGTCGAGCCGATCTTCGAGGAATATCAATACTGATAGCAGACGACCTGCCGGCAAAACCTGATGCTCTGTCGGCAGAAACCGATATGCGGTCTCTTTTTTCCCGCTATACTGCTGCGAGCAAGCGCCGCCTGATTCCGAAGCGGCCTCATAGCGGGGAAAGGGACTTCGATGCTGCCACTCTTCGACATGATGATGCAGGCACAAAATGGCGCCGCCACGGAGGCCATGGCCAAGCAGTTCAATCTTGCGCAGGAGCAGGCGACGAAGGCAATGGCCGCGCTGATGCCGGCCTTTTCCTCGGGCTTCAAACGCAGCGCGACCGATCCCTATAATTTCGTCGGCGTGATGCAGGACATCTCGTCCGGTAACTACGCGAAATATTTCGAGGACATGACCAAGGCCTTCACGCCAGAAGGCATCGCCGACGGCAATGCCGTGCTCGGGCGGTTGTTCGGCTCGAAGGAAGTGTCGCGCGCGGTTGCGGCGCAGGCGGCGCAGATGACCGGCATCGGCCAGGAAATCTACAAGCGCATGCTGCCCGCCATGGCCGATACGCTGATGGGCGGCCTCTTCAAGGAAACCAGCGGCCAGATCCCGCAGATGGCCAACCCCTTCCTCAACACCGATATGGGCGAGATGATGCAAGGCTGGCTGCAGAGCATCGGCTTCGCGCCCAAACAGCAGCCGACGCCGCAGGCCAGCATCTTCGACAACCCCTTCACCCAGGCAATGGAGCTGATGTTCGGGGCCGACGCCGTCAAGCGCGAGAAGCCGGTGCAGGCCAATCCTTTCCTGGACAATCCTTTTGCCAAGGCCTTCCAGGACATGATGCGCAACTTCCCCATGCCGTCAGAGCCGGCGAAGGAGGAACCGAAGGCCAAGCCTGCCGCCGGCGTCGACATGGCCGCCTATACCGACATGTTCAACGCCATGTTCGATAGCGGCCTCGAGGTACAGAAGACCTATCAGAAGAACATGGAAGCAATCTTCGACAGCTACCTGAAGGCACAGGATAAGCCTGCTCCGAAATCGGAGTAACAGCTTGAAGGCCTCCTTCGATCTGCGCGAATTGTTCGGAATTCCGCACAGCCCGTGCACATTGCACCCAGTTATCATACACTGAGACGAGGCCTATTTCTGTTTTCATCTTGAAAAGGAGATAGCCATGTCCAGCATCGATCAATCCGGCAGCTTCAAGCTTGGAGACCTTCAGGTCAAACGGCTTGGCTACGGCGCCATGCAGCTCGCGGGCCCCGGGGTCTTCGGTCCGCCGAAGGACCACGACACAGCACTTGCCGTGCTGCGCGAAGCCATCGCCCTGGGCGTGGATCATATCGACACCAGCGATTTCTACGGTCCGCATGTGACCAATCAGCTGATCCGGGAAGCGCTCCACCCTTACCGCGACGATCTCGTCATCGTGACAAAAATCGGGGCGCGGCGCGGCACGGATGCCTCCTGGCTGCCGGCCTTTTCTGCCGACGAGCTGAAGCAGGCGGTGCATGACAATCTGCGCAACCTGAAGCTCGATGTGCTCGATGTCGTCAATCTTCGCATCATGATCAACCCCCATCATCCGACGGAAGGTTCGATCGAGGCGCCGCTGACCGCACTTGCGGAGTTGCAACGGCAAGGTCTCGTGCGCCATGTCGGACTGAGCAACGTCACCCGCAACCAGATCGCCGAGGGCCGCACGATCACGGATATCGTCTGCGTGCAGAACCTCTACAATCTGGCCCAGCGTACCGATGACGCAATGGTGGACGAGCTCGGTCGCGATGGCATCGCCTATGTGCCGTTCTTCCCGCTCGGCGGCTTCACGCCGCTGCAATCCTCGGCCCTCTCCGATGTCGCTACCCGCCTGAACGCAACGCCAATGCAGGTGGCGCTTGCCTGGCTGCTGCACCGCGCGCCGAACATCCTGCTTATTCCGGGCACGTCGTCACTTGCCCACCTCAAGCAGAACGTCGCGGCCGCCGAACTAAAGCTGCCGGAAGATGCGCTCGCCGAACTCGATCGCATTGCCGGCGCCGGCCACGCCTGACACCACCTCTCAGCGATCCGAAGCGGCTCGGGCAGGTAGCTCGAGCCGCCTTTCTATTCCGATATTGTCGAGAAACACCTCGTCGTGGCTCACGACGAGAAGCGCGCCGTCATAGGCTCGAAGCCCCGCCTCCACTGCAGAGATGGAATCGATATCCAGATGGTTGGTCGGCTCGTCGAGGATCAATAGAGACGGCGGTATCGAGCCGCCGAGCGCGCAGGCAAGCCCGGCGCGCAGCAGCTGACCACCGCTGAGGCTTGAAACGATCTGGAGCGCGGCATCCGCGCGAAACATGAAGCGCGCCAAGGCCGCTCGGCAAGCATTCTCATCCGCATCCGGATTGATCCTGCGAAAATTGTCGCGGATCGAAAGCGACGGATCGAGAAGACTGACGCTCTGGTCCAGCAGCGCGAAATGGACGACCCGCACTGTTCCGGTCCACGGCTGCAGCACACCGGAAATCAACGCCAGCAGCGTCGTCTTTCCCGATCCATTGGGGCCGGTCAGGGCAATACGCTCCGGCCCGGTGACGATGAAATCGAAATCGCGCAGGATCGGCCGTTCGGGCTCGTAACCGGCTGTGATCCCCTCCATTCTGAGGACAATCCTGTTTGACGGCAGTCCCGATGTCGGCAGTTTCACAGTCAGGGGCTGGAGGATCTCGATCTTTTCGCGGGCGGTGGCGGCATCCTGCAAGGCCTGCGTACGACGACGCTCGGCAAGCCTTGTGTTCTCGCCACCCGTCATTTCCGCGCGCTCCTTCAAACCGCCAAGCATGATGCGCGGTATGCCGCCCTTGGCCGCCATTTTCCGGCCAGCCTTGTCCCGTCTTGCCTGACGCTCGGCGGTCGCCTGGGCGCTTCGCTCCACCTCGGCGACGCGCTTTTCCGCCTCGGCGAAATCATGCTCGACGGCCGACAGCTCCAGTGCCTTGCGTTCGCGATACTGGGTCCAGTTGCCGCCGTAGCGCGACGCGCCGAGCGATGTCAGCTCGACGATCGCATCCATCGTGTCGAGCAATTCGCGGTCATGGCTGATGACGATGGCGCCAGCCTTCCAGCCAGCGAGAAGATCGATGACGGCTCTCCGTCCGTCACGGTCGAGATTGTTGGTGGGTTCGTCGAGAATGAGGAAATCGGGATCGTCGACAATGAGCGCAGCAAGGCCGCAGCGCGTACGCTGGCCGCCGGACAGAGTAGTCAGATGCGTTTCCGGGGTAACGTCGAGCCCGACGCGATCAAGGGCGGCTGCGATGCGCGCCTCGAGCGTCCAGTCCGCAGCAGCGAGTTCATCGTTGGTCGCCTCGCCGGCCTCGGCACGCTTCAGGACTGCAAGGGCCTCGCTCGCACCGAAGAGATCGGCAACGGTCTCGTCCGCCTCCACCTGCACGCTCTGGCGCAGGATCCCCAAACGGCCGCTGAATGAAATGCTCCCGGATTGCGGCTGCAATTCGCCGGAGACGAGCTTGATCAGCGTCGTCTTGCCGACGCCATTGCGTCCGACAAGGCCGGTGCGTTCGGCACCGAAGCTCAAATCGAGATTGGAAAGAAGCGGCCGGCCGTCAGGCGTGGACCACGAAAGATTGGATAGAACGATGGATATGGGCATGAGCATGAATTTCCCCGATGGCAAGGCTGAACGGCATTGCAGTCGAGTTGGAATCCATGTTGCACACATCCTGTTGGTATTGCTGACGGCCCTAAACTAGGGGACGAGCGGCTTCCGTTCAAGTCCCGCGCGCAAAGTCGCGGCGAAGTTCAACCCTTGGCGTCGATGGCATCGAGGAAATCGATGACACGTTTCCAGGTGAGATCGGCCGCCTTTGCATCGTAGTCAGGCAGGCTGGCATCGGTATAAAGGTGGCCACCGCCCTTATAGGTGAACACCTCCGCCGAGATTCCGGACCGATCGGCCGCCTGCCGCCAGGCGGCGACATCCTCCGCCGGTTCGAACGGATCGGGGTCGGCAAGATGAAGCTGAAGAGGCAGGCCCTTGCGGGCGTTCTTGGCAATGGTGGCAAGGCCGTGCAGCAGAAGAATGCCTGCTGTCTTCTCCCGCTTCGGCCAAAGGCTGGAAGCCACGCCGGCTCCCATCGAAAAGCCTGCCAGTACGGTTGAGGCCGGCAAACCCGCCAGCGCCCATTCCGCCCGCTCGCAAATAGTCGGCCAGCCGATCTCGTCCTTGAATTCGAAGCCCTCTTCGATCGATCGTGCGATCAGCCCTTCATAGAGATCGGGCGCAAAAGCCTTGTGCCCGGCGGCCTGCGCGCGCTCGACCGCCTCGTGCTCGAGCGGACGCAAGCCATAGACGGAATGGAAGAAGATCACGGTTGCCATCGTCGCTTCCCTATCGTTCGGATCAAGCCCTTGGAGGTTAGATAAGACAGTTAGCGTGTGAGGCAACTTTCCCGCGCATGATCGCCGCCCGAACGCTGTCTCCAGAAAAGAAAAAACCCGGTGTTGGCCCTTGGGCCGAACACCGGGAAAGAGGCAGGGCTTATTGGCTATCACCCTGCGGGGAAACTAGTGTCCGACATCAGCCTCTGGAGCTGCTGAAGGCAGAGAGGCGCGTGCGGCGACGCGCGGAATTGGTCAGATAGCTGGACGGATCCTCGAAAAAGGTCGAGGTGGTCAGCGCAGCGCTGAGATCCTGCCTGCTGAGGCCGATATCCCGCAGCTGACTGTCGTTCAGCTCACTCAGGTACTCGATTTCCTGGCGATTTCGGACTGCGCGCCAGATCGACATGACATTACCCAGGGCAAGCATCATGCGCGCCGTCAAAGACAGCGATGGCGTTGCAAGGCCGATGGCAAGGGTTCGATCTGTCGTGCGCATTTCCAAAATCCTTTCCTTGGGGCACACGCCAGCCAAGCCCCTTTCCAGTGATCCGGAAAAGGGCGCAGGCCGGGAGGAGTTCGATGAAAGTCTCTGTTCGATTGGTATGCTGAATTGCATCCAGAAGATGCCAAAGCCCTATTGATCAGTCCAACGAATGTTTCTAATGATAACTATCAAACTCCTTTATAGGTGAGCCTATGTCCGCGCCGCTTGATATCGATCAGTTGCAGACCTTCATCGCAATCGTGGATTCCGGCAGCTTCACCAAGGCGGCAGACCGGGTGTTCAAGACGCAATCGGCCGTGTCGATGCAGATGCGCCGGCTGGAAGAGCGCGTTGGCAAGCAGCTTTTCATCAAGGACGGCCGCGGCAATCGCCTGACGGCCGAGGGCGAAAAGCTTTTGAACTACGCCCGCCGCATCATTCGCCTGAACAACGAGGCAATCGCCGCCTTCGACGACAACCGTCTCGAAGGCACGCTGCGCATCGGCACACCGGACGATTATGCGGATCGCTACATGCCCGAGATCATCGGCCGGTTCGCCAAGACGCATCCGAATGTCGAGCTCTATATCGTCTGCGAGCCTTCGGTGGATCTGGCAGAACGCATGCATCGCGGCGAACTCGACATCGCGCTCGTGACCCACAATCCGCGCGAACGCATGTCGGATGTGGTGCGCACCGAACCGCTCTGCTGGGTCGGGTCGGCCAACCACCCGTTGCGTGACGATGCACCCATTCCGCTTGCCGTCGGCCGTCGCGATTGCCAATGGCGTCAGCTCGCATGCTCGGCGCTCGATGCAGGCGGTCGCGAATATCAGATCCTGTTTACCAGCTGGTCCTGCACGGTGGTTGCAGCGGCTGTGCTTGCAGGCATGGCGGTTTCGGTCATGCCGGAATCAGCGCTCAGAACCGGCATGAAGGTGCTGACGCAGGCCGATGGCTTCCCGCCCCTGCCCCCGGTCCAGATCGGCATCATGAAGCGGCCCGGTCTTTCCGTATCGCTGATGAATGCCATCACCGCCCACATCTCCGCCTGTCTCGACAACATCACGCCGGCTGTTGTCGACGACGACCTGGATGGTGATGTGAAGACCTATGCGCGCTTCTATCCGCGACAGCGCGCAGGGCAGATCCTGCCGGGTTGGTAAGCGCGAAGCTCGCAACCCGGCGCGTTCGCTCGTTGTTATGGCGTGGGTTCCGCCAGCAGGGTGACGCGAATTACCTGCTTCCATTCGTGCAGCATGCGCTTCGCCATCTCGTCATCGCTCATGATAGCGAAGCGAACGGAGGCGCCGATCAGATGGCTGAATAGCTGAGCGCGGGCCTTCAGGTCGATGCGGCTGTCTTTCGGCAGAAACTGCTGAATGCTCGCGATGAACATGTCCGCGACGCGGTTGCTGTGCTGCATGTTGAGCTGCAGGATATCCCTGTCGATCTCGGTTCCCAGCCAGACGCCGAGATAGGCTGGATCGTTGCGGAACTCGCTATAGTACCAATCGATCATGCCACAGGCCAATTCGACGGCGTGATGGAGTGACGTCACCGCCGCGAAGCCTTGCTCGACCTTTTGCTGGATCCTGTTCGAGTGGCGATCGAGCAAGGCGCGGACGATCGCCGATTTGTCGGGAAAATATTGATAGACGGAGCCAATGGGGATTCCCGCGATGCTCGCAAGCTCGGTCATTTTGGTAGCGCTGACACCCTTTTCAGCGATCAACTTGGCAGCGACCGAGAGAATGGCATCGACACGCTGGATACTTCGTTCCTGCTGGGGTTTCTTGCGGAACGTGACGCGGTCAGGTTTAGGCGGACTCATTCTTTACCCGTTTCATCATCATATTGAACGGCGCTCATGCGCGCAGACGCTATGACATTCGACGCGTTCAATGCGCGTAAACGGGGAAAGTCTAATTTTAATAATCAGATAGGCGTCAGCGACAGGGCTCGAAACCGAGGCCGCAATATGGTTTCGGCCCCGATAATCGGCTCACATCACCTGGAAACCTGCATCACTTCAGGACAGGTATTTCTTCAGGAATTCAACTGTTCTGCCCCAGGCAAGATCGGCGGCCTTCTTGTCATATCGGGCGGCCGACGTGTCATTGTTGAAGGCGTGATTGACACCGTCATAGACGAAGATTTCGAAGCTCTTGCCGCCAGCCTGCAACTCCTTGCGATAGGCATCGATGCCGGCGTTTATGCGATCGTCCAAACCGGCATAGTGCAACAGCAGGGCGGCCTTGATCTTCGGAACGTCGGCCGCCGGCGGTTGCACACCGTAATAGGCAACGCCCGCCTTCAGCTCCGACGAGATGGTCGCGAAACGATTGACGAGGCCGCCGCCCCAGCAGAAGCCGACGGCACCGACCTTGCCGTTGGCTCCATCCGTCTTCGCGACATAGGCCAGGCTCGCTTCGGCATTGGCTGCTGTCAGCGCCGAGTCGAGATTGGTGAACATGTCGCGCGCCTTGTCCTCGTCGGCAGGTGTCCCGCCCAACGGAGAGAGGAAATCGGGCGCCAACGCCACAAAACCCTCAAGCGCGACACGGCGGGCAATATCGCGGATATGCGGATTAAGGCCGCGGTTTTCGTGAATGACGATGACGCTGCCGAGCTTGCCGGCCGCGTCCTTTGGCCGAACGAGATAGCCTTTCATCTCCCCCTTGCTGCCGGCATAGGTTACGTCCTTGGCCTCCAGTCGCTTGTCATCCGAAGCAATGACCTCCGCGCTTGCCTTGTTGGCTGAAAGCAGCGGCGCGATCGCGGCTGCCGCACCGGCGGAGCCTGCAAGCTTGGTCAGCTTTTCCATGAAACCCCGACGATCGAGCGTCAGGTGGGTATATTCGTCGTAGGCGTTGATCATCGCCTGCGTGACAACGGGCTTTTCCGTGCTCATGGTCCTGTTCTCCCTGTTTCCCCGGCAGCAGGTAACGGCCAGCCGCCCGCTGAGAAGATAGATCAGCGGGCGATCGTGCGACGGTAAAGGAAAAACACAAAGACGTTACCGCAGGTTGTCGCCACGGAAACGCACGCGCTCATCAGGAGAAGGCGAGCCAGAGGCCGAGCCATGCCCACATGCCGCCGAGTACGATAAAGCCAAGCGCAAACAAGGGGCTGCGGTAGCGCAGGTTGTTGCTGGTCACGTGCACGAAGGCATGGGCGTAGCGGGTGGCAACGAAGATCCAGGCGAGGATCACGGCGGGCAGATTGTCCGCCTGCGCCGTATAAAGCACGATGCAGCAAGCATGAAACAGCAAGGGAAGTTCGAACTGGTTGGCGATGCTGTTTCGCACCACCAGACTTTCCGCCGGCTCGTCGGCAGCGTGGTTTTCGCGAAATTGAGCGATCTTGATCCGACCGGCCTTCACCAGACGGCTTCGGCGCCACCCCAAAAGGGCATAGAGCATGTAAACAAGCACCGCATGCGCCACCATGGGCCAGAACATTTCATAGCCTGTCACGCCGCCAACTCCTTTGGAATTTCCGAACGCCGATATGGCAGATCAGGACGGTCTGGAACCGTCCGGCGAGAGGTAGCGAAAAATCGCGAAACGGGCCAGCAGAATCACCGTCACGACCAGAGTCAGAAATTTCAGCCGCACGATGATGGGCAGCAGGCTCGCAAGCAGCGATACCGTGGCGTCAGAGGGCGTCGCCGGCGGATAGAGCATCAGGCCGGCGATATTCTCGGCATAATCGACAAGGGTGTAGACGATCGGCAGGCAAAAAATAACGGTCTTCGCGCCGGGCGGGATGGGCCGGCCGAAGAAAAAGCCGCTCGGGCCGACCAACCGCATCAGGCAAAACAGCAAGCCACCCAACACCAGCGGGAAGATGAGTTCCGGCCCGAGATACATCGAGCGCAGGATGGACGCCGGATCGGGATGCTCCCTGAGATAGCGCAGCATGGCGAGGACATCTTCGCTCTCATAGCCGGCGATGCGCACATCGAGCATCGACTGACCGGCTGCCGCATCACTGAATGCTCTGACGAATCCGGCCTGGATCCAGGCAAAAAGCGCCAGGGAAAGAGCTGCGAGGATCGCCGCCAGGCCCTGCAAGGACCTGGCGTTGCCCGAAGCGCGATCTGTCATTGATCAGCCGCCTGCGCCCGGATAGTTCGGGCTTTCGCGGGTGATGGTGACGTCATGGGCGTGGCTTTCGCGCAGCCCGGCGCCGGAGATGCGCACGAAGGTCGCACGCTCCTGGAACTGCTTGAGATCGGCACCGCCGACATAACCCATGGCCGCCTTGAGGCCGCCTGCGAGCTGATGCAGCACGCCGGCAACCGGACCCTTGTAAGGAACCTGGCCTTCGATGCCTTCCGGAACGAGCTTCAGCGTGTCGCGAACCTCTGCCTGGAAGTAGCGGTCAGCCGAGCCGCGGGCCATGGCGCCGACGGAGCCCATGCCGCGATAGGCCTTGAAGGAGCGACCCTGGTAAAGAAACACTTCGCCCGGGCTTTCGTCCGTGCCGGCAAGTAGCGAGCCGATCATGACAGCCGATGCTCCGGCGGCAATCGCCTTGGCAAGATCGCCAGAGAATTTGATGCCGCCATCGGCGATGACAGGGATGTTCTGTTCGCGCGCCGCTTCAACCGCCGACATGATGGCAGCAAGCTGCGGCACGCCGACACCGGCGACGATGCGGGTCGTGCAGATGGAGCCGGGACCAATCCCGACCTTGACGGCGTCGGCACCGGCATCGATCAGCGCGCGCGTGCCGTCATAGGTGGCGACGTTGCCAGCCATGATACGGACGGAATTGGAAAGCTTCTTGACGCGAGCGACAGCATCGAGAACGCGCTGCGAATGGCCGTGAGCAGTGTCGACAACCAGAAGGTCGACGCCAGCCTCGATCAGGCGTTCGGCGCGCTCGAAGCCATCGTCGCCGACATTGATGGCCGCAGCGGCGCGAAGGCGGCCCTGCGCATCCTTGGATGCGTTCGGATTAAGCTGCGACTTTTCGATGTCCTTGACGGTGATCAGGCCGACCAGACGGCCATCGCCGTCGACGACGAGCAATTTTTCGATGCGATGCGTGTGGAGCAGGCGCTTGGCTTCCTGCTGCTGAACGCCATCCTTGACCGTCACGAGATTTTCGCGGGTCATCAGCTCGTAGATCTTCTGCTGGGGATCGGAGGCGAAACGCACGTCGCGATTGGTCAGGATGCCGACGAGGCGATGCGACTTCTCGACGACCGGAATACCGGAAATGCCGTGCGCCTTCATCAAGGCGAGCGCCTCGGCAAGCGTCGCATCCGGACCGATGGTGACCGGATTGACCACCATGCCGCTTTCGAACTTCTTGACCTGGCGAACCTCTTCGGCCTGCTGCACTGGCGTCAGGTTGCGGTGGATAACACCGATACCGCCGGCCTGGGCCATGGCGATCGCCAAGCGGCTTTCGGTCACCGTATCCATCGCCGCCGAAATGATCGGCAGGTTGAGATCGATATCCTGGGCGATCCGGGTGGCGACATTCGTCTGGCCGGGCATGACCTCGGAGTGTCCCGGCTGCAGGAGCACGTCGTCGAATGTGAGAGCATCCAACCCGGTTGGCGTTTCAATAATGCGTGCCATGGCCAATTCCTTCGTCTGTGAAAAACAGGAAAGCCCGGAACGAATCGTCTACCGGGCGATCTTGCAAGTGTTGCTTGGAAGTTGGCGAGGGCTGGTAACACGTTCATGACAGGAAGGGAATAGCAAAAAGCGGTGGGCAGATATGCCAGGGCTCAGCGTCAACGCTGAATCCAATCCGACTGCTGCAGCAATTTCATACGAGGTGTCGTAAAAAGCGACAGGCTAGAAAATCTAGCTTCCTGACGACGCATAAAGCCGGTGTGGAAATTCCGCACCAATCAGGCATTCGGCGACATCTAGACCGCGGCTGTTGGCGGTACAAACGAGGGGCACTTATGGCTTTCTGGATAGCGAGCATAATTGGATTGGCAACTGCCTATCTCTTTGGCTCCATTCCCACAGGCTATATGGCGGGAAGACTGCTCAAAGGCATCGATCTTCGAGAGCATGGTTCCAAGTCGACCGGCGCAACAAATGTGTTGAGGATTCTCGGGAAATGGCCCGCGCTGGCGGTACTGGTCATTGACGTGTTGAAGGGCGTTGCAGCGATTATCTTTTCCCGTTGGTTCTATCCTTCGCTTGACACATTGGCATCCACATCGCTGCTATCGATGATTGATCCACAAAATCAAAAGGCCTGGGTACCTTGGGCGGTTTGCTTGGCCGGACTCGCTGTATTGCTAGGGCACAGCCGCCCCATTTGGCTGAATTTTCGGGGCGGTAAGTCCGTCGCGACAGGACTAGGCCTTTTGCTGGCGATAGCGTGGCCGGTGGGCTTGGGTGCCGTGGTGGTTTTTGGGGTTGTACTGGCCACGTTCCGGATTGTTTCGCTGGGATCGATCCTGGCTGCGATGGCCGCCATTGCCCTCATTTGCTGCTTGGAGCAACCACTACCTTATCGGCTGCTGGTGATTGCAGGCGGCATTTACGTGATCCTGCGCCACCGCGCAAACATACGGCGACTATTGGCGGGAACCGAGCCACGAGTCGGGCAAAGCGCGTTGATCAAGAATTGACGGCGGGATCGCGCGCTTAGAATCCGCGATCCCCTGTTGCCTCGAATAGCTCAGACGTCGAACTGGTAGCTCTTCGGAATATAACGGAAGCCTTCAGCCTGCTTTTCGACAAAGCCCACGGCGGGGAATGGCATGTGGAAGCCGAGGAAGGGGATGCGGTCGGCGGCGATCATGTCGAAGATGCGGCGGCGCGTCTTGGCGGCAAGAGCTTTGTCCACGTCGAAGCGCACTTCCCAATCCGGACGACCGATCGAGAGGATATAGTGATTGGCGGTATCGCCGGTCATGACCAATTGCTTGCCATCCGATTCGAGATGGAAAACGAGATGGCCCGGGGTGTGACCAGGGGCTAGCATGGCTGTCATGCCGCTGACGATCTGATCGCCATCCTTGAGGAACGTCATCTTTTCGGAGAAAGGCACGACATTGGCGAGCACCGCCTTGTGGCCGCCTTCGGCCGGCGTGCCCTCGCGCGCCTTGTCCGTCCAGAAGTCATACTCGATTTCGCCCGTTACATAGCGCGCATTCGGGAAGGCCGGCGCGCCGTCCTCGAGCAAGCCACCGATATGGTCACCATGCAGGTGGGTCAGGGCAACGATGGTAACCTGCTCCGGCTTGTAGCCGACGGCCTGCAGACCCTCACGAAGACGGCCGAGGCCACGGGCACGACCAGCGGCTCCAAAGCCGGTATCTACGACGATGAGGTCGGAGCCGGTCTCGATGATGGCAGGCGCATAGCTGTTGAGGAGCTTTTCCGTCGGCAGGAAATTCTGCTCCAGCAGCTTGCGAACCGTATCGGGCGCCTGGTTCGAACCGAAAGTTTCCCAAGGGTTTTCCATGACGTTGGCGCCGTCCTTGACGACGGTGACGGTGCAGGATCCCAATTTGAATTGGTGCGTGTCCGGGGGCAGAACAGCGGTCATAATGTCATTTCCTTCTACTGGGCCAGCGTAAGCTGTGCCTATCATCATCGCCGGCAGCAGCAGGATGGGGGCGGGATCTTGCAAGGCCCGATAATTTGGCCATGACAAGACAATCCATTTCCGCTAATACACCGACGACGTTTTATGCGTTTAGCATTTCCATGCTCTTAGCATATGTCAAATCCTGCTTTCCACGCTCCGCAGCGGCGGACATCACGAAGACGTGATCCCCAAGCGATCAGCGAGCAAAATCCGGGATTGGCAGCGGCCTCGCATAGGACTACAGAGCGGCTGATCGCCCTACAGCGCCGCGCGTCTCATGTGACGCGCAAAGGTCGCTGTAGCACTTTCAGTCTGCTGCATAATTCCTTAAATCGATCCCGATTTAAGGAATTATGCAGTGGGCGGCAGCCTTCCCGAAGACAGACCTATCAAGGCAGATGCCTATGAATCGCATCGTTCCGTTGATCCTCGCCGTTGCCCTTTTCATGGAGCAGATGGATTCCACCGTCATCGCGACGGCGCTGCCGGCCATCGCCAACGATCTCCATGTCGGCCCGATCACGCTCAAGCTGGCACTGACTTCCTATATGGTGTCGCTGGCGGTGTTCATCCCGATCAGCGGCTGGATGGCGGATCGCTTCGGCGCAAAGAACATTTTCCGCATCGCCATCTGCGTCTTCGTCATTGGCTCCATCATGTGCGCCTTTTCGGGCGGCCTGCTGGAGTTCGTCTTCGCCCGCTTCCTCCAGGGTGTCGGCGGCTCGATGATGACGCCGGTCGGGCGCCTCGTGCTGGTGCGCACCACACAGAAAAGCGATCTGGTTTCGGCCATGGCGCTACTGTCGATCCCGGCGCTTGTCGGCCCGCTGGCCGGTCCGCCGCTCGGCGGTTTCATTACCACCTATGCCTCCTGGCACTGGATCTTCCTCATCAACGTGCCCGTCGGCATTCTCGGTGTCATCCTGTCATCGATTTTCCTGCCAGACGTTGAAGCAACCATGCCGCCGAAGCTCGATTTCATCGGATTTCTGCTGACGTCATTCGCGGCCTCCGGCGTCGTCTTCGGCATGTCCGTCATCAGCCTGCCGGCGCTGCCGCCCTATATCGGCATCTCGGCCGTCGTCATCGGCTTCGTCTGCGGCTTCCTCTATATCGGTCATGCACGCCGCCACCCGGCACCTATCCTCGACCTCACGCTGTTGAAGAACGCCACCTTCCGCGCCTCCGTCACCGGCGGCACGCTGTTTCGCATCTGCATCGGCGCCATGCCCTTCCTGACGCCGCTGATGCTGCAGCTGGGCTTCGGCCTCAATCCGTTCCAGTCCGGCCTCATCACCTTTGCCGGCGCGATCGGCGCGATCTCGACGAAGTTCATCGCGCGCCGCGTCTTCACCGCAGTCGGCTTCAAGACGGCGCTGCTTTCGGCTGCTGCCGTTACGACCGTCACCACGATCTGCACAGGGCTTTTCCAGCCGTGGACGCCGCATTTGCTGATCGTTGCCATCTTGCTGATCGGCGGCTTCTCGCGCTCGTTCTTCTTCACCGGGATCAATGCGCTCGCCTTCGCCGATATCAGCGACAAACAGGCAAGCCAGGCGACGTCGATGAGTTCCGTCATGCAGCAGATCAGCCTTGCGCTTGGCGTCGCGGTCGCCGCCATGATTCTGGAAGCCTCGACCTTCTTCAGTGGCACGGAACTACAGGTCAGCGACTTCCACATCGCCTTCTTCTGCATATCGATCCTGACCGTGGTTGCGACCATCCCCTTCATCCGGATGGATCGCAGTGCCGGCGCCATGGTTTCAGGCCACAAGGCCGGCCTCAAGCGCGTGGCCGCTCTGCAGCCGCAGGTACAGCAGCCGGCCGCAAAATGATGACGATCTTCGTTGCGCTACGGCATAGCCATAGTGCAACGAGAGTTCGTCAACTGATCGATTGAGATCGTCTGAATTAGCGCTCGACGGCGGAATGCTCTTCTTCGGTCTCGCCTTCCGGCTTCCGGCCCTTGAAGCCTTTTGCCAGCAAGAACATTTCCACCGACTCGGCTCTGGATGCGCCGGGCTTCACATGGATGACCTGGCGGAAATTCTGCTTCAGGAAGGTCAGCAGATCGCGCTCGGTACCGCCCTGGAAAGTCTTGGCAAGGAAGTGCCCGCCTTCGGCCAGAACCTCGACGGCGAAATGCGCGGCGACTTCGCACAGATGCATGGTGCGCAAGTGGTCGGTGCGATGGTGGCCCGTGGTCGGTGCCGCCATATCGGATACGACGAGATCCGGCGTGCCGCCGACGGCATCGATCAGCCGCTGCGGCGCTTCCGGATCAAGGAAATCGAGCTGCAGGATGCTGACGCCTGGGATCGGCGCCATTTCGAGAAAGTCGATCGCGGCGACGCGGATGTCTTCCTCGGTCGAGTCGGTGACCTTGGCGGCGATCTGCGACCAGCTGCCGGGGGCAGCACCCAGATCGATGATGCGGCGCGCGCCCTTCAGGATCTGATGCTTCTCATCGATCTCCAGCAGCTTGAAGGCGGCACGAGCGCGATAGCCTTCGAGCTGGGCGCGCTGCACATAGGGATCGTTGATATGGCGCTGCAGCCACTGGCGCGACGAGGCCTTCAGCTTCTTTTTCTTGACGCGCTGGCCGAGCTTGCGGCCCGTGCGGTTGCCGGCGATGGTTGGCTTGGTCACGTCTGCGGCCCCTTCATATCCCTCGGTCGATGACCCCGGCGCGAGCGGCCTCGCCGCCAGACGCCGTCGTCTGCCATCATATCGGTCAGCAATCCCTCACGCAGGCCGCGATCGGCGACACGCATGCGCGGGCTCGGCCAACGGCGGCGGATAGCCTCCAGAATGGCGCATCCCGCCAGCACCAGATCGGCGCGATCCGGCCCGATGCACGGATTGGCGGCGCGGCCGGCAAAATCCCAGGACAGGAGCTTGGCCTGCATCGCACTCACTTCGTCATCCGACAGCCAGACGCCATCGACCCGTCGCCGATCATAGCGCGGCAGATCGAGATGGACACCGGCAAGCGTCGTCACCGTGCCCGAAGTTCCGATCAGATGGAAGTCGGCGCTGTCGCGCGCAGCACCATGCACCGGCGGGCAATCGAAACGCTCTAGCATGCGCTGAACTTCGCAGACCATGGTCTCGAACAGTTCCGGCGTCACATCGCGTCCACCATGCCGTTCCGAGAGCGTCACGACGCCGACGGGCAGTGAAGTCCAGTGGGTGATGTGGTTGGCAAGCCGGCTGGAGCGGTTGTCACCGATGCGAATGACGGCGATTTCAGACGAGCCGCCGCCGATATCGAACAGCACGACCGAGCGCGCCTCCGGCCCGACGAGCGACGAGCAACCAGACACGGCAAGCCGCGCTTCGGTTTCACGGTCGATGATTTCGAGTTGCAGACCGGTTTCCTCGGTCACTCGCGACAAGAACGCTTCGCCATTGTCGGCGGCGCGGCAGGCTTCGGTTGCGATCAGCCGCATGCGGCGGATCTCGCGGGTCTTCAGCTTGGCGGCACAGACGCGGAGCGCCTCGACGGCGCGATCCATGGCATCGTTCGAAAGACGCCCGCTCGCGCCAAGACCTTCGCCAAGGCGGACGATTCGCGAAAACGCATCGATCACCCGGAACTGACCCGGACGCGTCGGTTGAGCAATCAAAAGCCGGCAATTGTTCGTGCCGAGATCGAGTGCCGCATAAAGGTCGGCGGGCCGAAAATCCTGCTCGGCCGACGAATGCAGCTGTTGTCCCTCACGACGCGGCATCGCCTGCCGATCATGACGATGATCGCCGTGGGACTGCGCCGGCCCTGCTCCGGCAGAATGCGCGGGGGTGACAATCTGCGGCGTCTTCTCGTGGGCAAGCGGTCGGCCCTGCAGGCCTCGCTTGCTGCGATGCTTGCGCCGATTCTTGCCGGTTTTGTGCGATGAAGGATGGCCGTGCTCTACAGCGACGCGAGTTTCCGCTGCTTCTTCACTCTGCTGTTGATTCGAGGGGGATGGCTGTCCACTGGCATGACCCCCGCCACGTGCACGGCGTCGACGCTTCCGCTTCTTCGCCGGAGAACCGGTATCATCCTCTGCTGGGCGTATCGCCGCCGGGCTGGACTTGCCTGCCTGACTGGCCTCCGCAGAATGAGCGTTCGGGCGGCCATGGCCACGCTTACGCTTCGCGCGCCGGGAGGATTTACCCTTCCTGCGCTCTGCTGACGACGCCCCGTCTGCCTGCGGCGCATTGCCGCTGTCGGGGTCACTCACGTATGTTTTCCACCGCGCCGCGCAAGGCCTTGGGGGCATGCTGCAGGCGCTCGTTCGATTTTCGTTGGACAAAGAATACCAGCAGGAAGAGTTTTCGCCAAATTCTTTTTGAATCACGCGAATTTGGAACGCACCACGGCAGCCATCAGGCGATCAGATGCGCCCTGACATCGGCCGCAAGTTGCTGCATTCGATCGATCGGCGCGTGGCCGATCAGCATGAAGGCATGCGTGGCGCTACACCAATAGACGACATTCATCCCGCGGCGATTTTCCATATCGGGCGCAGCCGCACCTTTAGCGGACTGGACGATGCAAAGCGCCATAGGCCCGCTTTCCGGATCGAGATAAGCGATCTGGGCGAGCGGCTTGCTGTCATAATTCAAAATCTGTGCACGTTTGAACTCGATGCCTGGCATGGCGACCGTTTCCGGCGCCAGCGGCAGCCCGAGCTTGCTGCCCACGCCGTTCAATTGCGCAAGCTGCTGCGCGCGGTCCCCGGCCGGCGCGCTCAGTGTATCGACGGTGTAGAGTGAGAGATATTCGGCGACGGCGGCGCGCCACTCGCTATCCTCATCCGGCTTCGAAAGCCGATGGCCGATTCCGATGACCGCGCGGTCTATGGCGACGGCAGCGACGAAACTTGCGGCGATCGCCGCCAGAAACCCGCGACGGCCGATACCGGCGGTCCGGACATTGGATTGCTCCACGGACGGAATGGCGTCAAGCATGGCCTGGAGCTTTGCCGCCGGTGCCTCGGCGAGCATCGGCTGGAATGCCTCGGTAAACGGCAGGGCGCTGCGCGATAGAAAGTCGAAACGTTCGGCCACGCGTTCGTCGTCGGTGATCTGCTGCTCGATCCATTCACGGTCGGCAGCATCAAGCTCGCCATCGATGAAAGCGGTCAGTTGCTCGTCCGTCGGCGTCTGTCCTTTGTTGAATTCACTCATTTCCATTCCCCAATCGCCCACCGCCAGACGATTTTCCGTCGGCCATCATCCCCATGCCATCGGCCAGTTTCATTCGCGCCGCGGCCAGCCGGCTCATGACGGTTCCGATCGGCACATCCAGAACCTCGGCCACTTCGCGATAGGACAGCCCTTCGACATATGCCAGGAACACTGCCGTGCGCTGCGCCTCCGGCAGAGCCTGCACGCGCTGCAGCACCTGTCCCGCAAGCACATGCGTCTCCGTCTCCTGCGCGCCGTCGAACACAAGCGTCTCATCGGCATCGACGAAGCCCTGCCCCATGCGCACCCGGCGCGAACGAACCTCGTTCAGCCAGATCGAATGCAGGATGGCGAACAGCCAGCGATCGAGCCTGGTGCCCGGCGTAAACTGCGCCGCCCGCTCCAGCGCCCTGACGCAGGTCGCCTGAACGAGATCGTCGGCCACATCGCGCTGGCGCGACAGCACCACGCCGTAGCGCCACAGCCGCGTCAGGTGCTGGGACAGGCCTGCCCTGATATGCTCTTCGCTCGCTATGGCTTCCTCCGCGACATTCGCACGTCCGGGAGCCGCCGACCTTTTCGGCGGCTCCGTTGTTGTCAGACTATAAGCAGAAATCGCGCCACGAGCGACTGGCATCACTCCCATATCCCTCGCAAAGCTCCCTGCTTATGTCTCACCTTCGATCCCCGACCGGCCTTAGAGACTGGACGGATTGACGATCGCGGCGTGGAGATCGCGATATTCCTCGCAGCTCGTGTTGCCGCAGAGTGCCTTGATCGTCTTCAGCTGATCCTTGGCGAGATCCATCTGGCCCTTGATGACATAGGCTTCGCCGAGATACTCGCGAACAAGCGTGTACTTCGGATCCATGGCGACGGACTTGGTGTAGTAGGAAATGCCCTCATCCGTGCGGCCGAGCTTGCGGGTGGCATAGCCGCGATAGTTCAGCGCTTCCGCCGTGTTCGGGTTTTTCATCGTGTCGAGAACGGCCAAAGCCTCCGCGTAACGATGATCCTTCTTGGCGAGCGAATAGGCATAGTCGGCGCGGTTTTCGTCGGTGACGTTGGCGCCCTGCTGCTTCACGCACTTCTTAGTCTTCTGATCGTAGATCTCGCCCTTCTTGCAAGTCGGCGTCGTGCTCGAATCATCGCCTGCGGCAAAAGCTGGCAGCGCGAAGGCACCGAAAACGAGGCCGGCACCGAGAGCGATGGAAGCCAGGCGGAATGCATTGGTCGTCATGGAATGTCTCCTTGGCAAAATGAACGTTGCGAGTGGAGAACACACCGGCGCCACCTTTTATTCGGACGCGTCGAATTTTTTTCTGCTCTCTCGAAGCGGCCACGCGCTCACTCTTTCGTGACCGTCTCTCGATCGAATAGATGCCCGCCATTGCGTGTTTCAGCCGTCAGGCCCTCCAGGGGCACCAGGAGAAACTCGTGATCGATACCGTCAAACTTCTTAGTCTCGCCGTTGCAACACCAGACAATATCATCCTCCAATCGGACGCAGCAGAAACGGCCGGTCGGCTGTTCTCTGAGCGCTTCCGCGATTTCAAATATCTGGCGCGCGTGTTCGAAAGCGCCGGCATCCGCAAGCGACATGCAGCGCGGCCGCTTTCGTGGTTCGAGGAACCGCATGGCTGGCAGGATCGCATGGGCGCCTACACCGAAGTCGCAAGCGATCTCTTCCGAGAAGCCGCAACCAACGCCCTGCAGCGCGCCGGCCTGGAAGCACATCAGGTGGATTGCATCGTCACGGCTTCCTCGACCGGGCTTGCCACGCCAAGCCTCGAAGCGCGGCTTGCGGGCGAAATGGGGTTCCGCTGCGATATCGAGCGCGTGCCGATTTTCGGACTTGGTTGCGCGGCAGGCGTTTCAGGCCTTGCCGTCGCGACGAAAATGGCGAGAAGCCGCCCGGGGGCGGTTGTTCTCTTCGTTGCGATCGAACTCTGCTCGTTGGCATTTCGCCTAGACGAGCTGACGCGACCCAACATCATCGCCACTGCGCTGTTCGGCGATGGCGCGGCGGCTTGTGTTCTCAGGGCGGGAGCCGGCGGTATTGCCGAGATCGAATCAACGGGTGAACATCTCTTTCCCGACAGCCTGGGCATCATGGGCTGGAAAATCGACGATACGGGTTTCGGCATCATTCTCGAGCAATCCCTGCCGGTCTTTGCCGAGACTCACCTCAGGAGCGCGGTTGCCGGCATTCTCGATCGATCCAAACTCTCGCTCTCGGACATCGATCGCTTCATATGCCATCCTGGCGGCGCCAAGGTGCTGACGGCACTGGAGAAATCCCTTGGTCTTGAAGAGGGCGCGCTGGATATCGAACGTGAAGTGATCGGCGACTACGGCAACATGTCGTCGCCGACCGTGCTGTTCGTGCTGGAAAGGGCAATCATTGCCGGCTTGCCCGAACGCTCTGCCCTGCTCGCCATGGGCCCCGGCTTCTCGGCAAGCTGCATAACGTTGAAGAGGGTCGCCTGATGCTGTGGCCGTCCATTGCTCTTCTGATCTTCGTGACATTGCAACGGCTGGCGGAACTCGTCTATGCCAGGCACAATACGAAGGCTCTCCTCGCTCGTGGCGCTCGAGAATATGCTGCCGCGCACTATCCGCTGATGGTGGCGATGCATGCAACTTGGCTCATCGGACTGTGGGTCTTTGCCATCGGCCGGCCGATCGAACCCGTCTGGCTGTCGTTGTTCATGATATTGCAGGCGCTGCGCCTCTGGGTGTTGGCAACGCTGGGGGATCGCTGGACGACACGCATCATCATCCTGCCCGGCGCGCCTCTCGTCACCAAGGGCCCGTATCGCCTGCTCAGTCACCCGAACTATGCCGTTGTCGTCGGTGAGATCGCCACTCTGCCTCTTGCCTTCGGCATGCCGATCTATGCTGCAATCTTTTCGGTCCTGAACGCGGTCATTCTCATCATCCGAATCCGCGCCGAAAACGCCTGCCTCAAACAGGCTTTCACCTGACCGCATTTTTCAATTGCGCCGGCGAAATTTGGCAGGCATTTTCGATGCTTAGAGCGCGGTCCATGCGAGGCGGCAGCCTTTGCCGGGATCGCGCAGCACGGCAATTGGCATGCGGATAGCAGGATAAGATGATAAAGGACGCAATCGTTCTCGGTGCCGGCATCGTCGGCGTTTCGACGGCAATCCATCTGCAGCGACGGGGGCGTCAGGTCACCCTTGTCGACAAGAGGGAGCCCGGACGGGAAACATCCTTTGGCAATGCCGGGTTGATCCAGCGTGAGGGAGTGGTGCCCTACGGCTTTCCGCAGCAATTCCGCCTGTTGCTGCGCTATGCCCTCAACAATCGCGTCGACGTGCACTATCACCTGCGCGCCCTGCCCTCGCAAATCGCGTTTCTCGCCCGTTATTGGTGGAACTCCAATACCAAGCGCCACGAGATGATCTCCCGCGCCTATGCGCCACTGATTGCGCATTCGGTCAGCGAGCACAGCGACCTTATCCAAGCCTCACACGCCGAAGAGCTGATCCGGAAAAACGGCTGGGTGGAATTGTTCCGCTCGAACGAAAAGCGGGATGCTGAGTTTGCCGAGGCCGAGCGCCTCAACCGGGAATTCGGCATTGGTTATGACGCCTTGAGCAGCTCGGAGATTGCTGCGGCCGAGCCGCACCTCAAGGACAGCTTTGCCGGAGCGCTGCGCTGGCGCGATCCGTGGTCGGTCATGGATCCGCATGGGCTGACGTCGGCTTATCGCCGCTACTTCGAGAGCATCGGCGGCCGCGTCACGACAGGTGATGCCCTCTCGCTCGGCATGTCCGGCAAATCCTGGAAAATGGTCACGGCGGAAGGATCGATCGAGGCAGAAGATGTCGTCGTGGCGTTGGGGCCTTGGGCCGATCTGGTCACGAAACGGTTCGGCTATGCCTTTCCGCTTGGCGTCAAGCGCGGCTATCACATGCACTACGCTGCCGAAGGGAATGCCGTCCTCAACAATCCGATGCTGGATGCCGAACGCGGCTATCTGCTGGCGCCAATGAGCCGTGGCATTCGACTGACGACTGGGGCTGAATTCGCGCGCCGCGATGCGCCGAAGACACCGGTGCAGCTGGATCGTGCCGAAGCGCTTGCCCGCTCGGCCTTCCCGCTTGGCGAGCGGCTTGACCCGGAACCATGGATGGGCGCGCGCCCCTGCACGCCCGACATGATGCCGATCATCGGAAAGGCGCCGCGTCATGAGGGACTATGGTTCGCCTTCGGCCATGCGCATCATGGCCTGACACTCGGACCGGTGACGGGCCGCGTTCTCGCCGAGCTTATCACTGGCGAGACGCCCTTCATCGATATCTCGCCTTATTCGCCCGGTCGCTTCGCGCCCTGAACCGCTGTTTCAGAGAATGGCCTTGAGGCTTTTGACGGAAGCGTCGACGATGGCATCGATCGTGGTATCGATATCGACCGTAACGACACCCGGCTCACCCGTCGGGATTTCCAGCGTCTGAAGCTGGCTTTCGAGTAGCGAGGCCGGCATGAAGTGCCCCTTGCGCTCGCCCATGCGCTTGGTCAGCAGTTCCTTGGAACCGTCGAGATAGATGAAATAGAGATGTCCGCCTGCAGAGGCTCGCAAGCGCTCGCGATAAACACGCTTCAGCGCCGAGCAGGAAACGGCAATGCCTTCACCCTTGGCGAGGCTTGCCGCGATTTCCCGGCCGATCGTTTCCAGCCAGGGCCAGCGATCCTCGTCCGTCAGCGGAATACCCTTGCTCATCTTCTCGACATTGGCTGCCGGATGCAGGGCGTCGCCCTCGATGAAGTGAATGCCGAGCTTTTCGGCGACACCCTCGCCGATCGAGGATTTGCCACTGCCGCTTACGCCCATGATGATGATGGCAAGGGGAGTGTCTTGATTGTCGCGCATCAGGCCCGTCCGGAATGATTGATTTGAATCGGGCAAAGCGGGGTTCACCTGCCATGCCCGATTCGCAACTTGGATCAATCCAGCGGAAAGAAACAGGAAAATTTATGTGTATCTTCGCCCGCCAGTTCCGGTTCGACCTGACGGCATTTGTCCTCAGCGCGCCAGCAACGCGGATTGAAGTGACATCCCTTCGGCGGATTGAGCGGCGAAGGCAGCTCACCCTGCAGGCGGATACGGTTCTTCTCGCGCTCGGGATCGGCGATCGGCGTCGCCGACAGAAGGGCGGCCGTATAGGGATGGCGCGGCCGAGTGAAGACCTCTTCGGCAGTGCCTGCTTCAACCGGGCGACCGAGATACATGACCATTACGTCGTCGGCGATATGGCGCACAACAGAAAGGCCATGCGAGATGAACAGATAGGCAAGCCCCATCTCCTTCTGCAGGTCCATCAGAAGGTTCAGCACCTGCGCCTGGATCGACAGATCGAGCGCGGACACCGGCTCATCGAGAACTAGCACTTTCGGCCTCAGCATCAACGCGCGGGCAATAGCGATGCGCTGGCGCTGGCCGCCGGAGAACATATGCGGGTAACGATCGTAATGCTCGGGGCGCAGGCCGACGCGCGCCATCATCGCCTCAGCCTTGCTGCGGCGCGTGGCGGCATCGTCATCGGTATTGATCTTCAGCGGCTCCTCCAGAATGGAGCCGACCTTCTGGCGCGGGTTGAGCGAGCCATAGGGATTCTGAAACACGATCTGCACGGCGCTGCGCAGGCTGCGGTCACCGAGCTTGGCAGGCTTGCCGTCGATCAGCAGTTCGCCTGATGTCGGATTTTCGATCATCGTCACCAGGCGGGCGAGTGTCGACTTGCCGCAGCCGGATTCGCCGACAACAGCGAGCGTGCGGCCCGATTGCAGGCTGAAGCTGACGCCGTTCAATGCCTTGACGGTCGCTTCCGGTTTGAAGCTGCCGCGCTTGACGGTGTAGAAGCGGGCGAGATCGCGCCCTTCGAGAACAGCGCCGGTCATGCGGCACCTCCTGCAGATTGCGTGGCGGCAATGCCGGGATGACCGAGCGGCTTGCCATGTTCCAGCGGATAGTTGCAAAGGGTCAGGCCGAGTTCGCTACCCTGGCGCTTGACGCCCTTGTCGCACTCCGGCGTTGCGAAGGAACAGCGTGGCGCGAACAGACAGCCCGTCGGACGATCATGTTGGCCGGGCACGACGCCGGCAATCGACGGCAAGCGCTCGCCGACCACGGCGCGCTCCGGCAGTGCGGAGAGAAGTGCTGCCGTATAGGGATGATGCGGATCACGGAACAGCTCCTTGACGGGTTGCTCCTCGACCTTCTGGCCGGCATATTGCACCTGTACGCGCTCGGCCGTTTCGGCGACGACACCCATGTCGTGGGTGATAAGCACGAGCGCCATGCCCTGCTCCTGCTGCAGACGCGCGAGCAGATCGAGGATCTGCGCCTGGATCGTCACGTCGAGCGCAGTGGTCGGCTCGTCGGCGATCAGGAGCTTCGGATTGCAGGCGAGCGCCATGGCGATCATGACGCGCTGGCTCATGCCGCCCGACATCTGGTGCGGGAAGTTCGACAGGCGATCCTCCGGTGCCGGAATGCCGACGAGCTTCAGGAGCTCGATGGAACGCTCGCGGCGCGCCTTGCGGTCGAGGCCCATGTGGATGCGGAGCGTCTCGCCAAGCTGGAAGCCGACCGTGAAGCACGGATTGAGGCTCGACATCGGCTCCTGGAAGATCATCGCCATGTCCTTGCCGATGATTTTGCGGCGCTGACGCGAGGAGATGCCACGCAGATCCTTGCCGTCGAACAGCATGCGATCGGCGGTGATCTTCGCCGTCCAGGGCAAAAGCCCCATCAAGGCGAGCATTGAGACGGATTTGCCGGAGCCAGACTCGCCGACGATCGACAGGATTTCGCCCTTGTCGCATTTCAGCGAGACACCATCGACCGCCCGGAACAGGCCGGACGATGTCTGGAATTCGACGGATAGGTTTTCAATATCGAGGAGTGCCATTACGACCTCTTCAGCTTCGGGTCGAAGGCATCGCGCAGGCCGTCGCCCATCAGATTGATGGCGAGAACCGTAATCAGGATACAGAGACCGGGGAAAGTGACGAGCCAAGGGTTGCTCAGGAAGAATTCACGCGAGTCCGCGAGCATCGTTCCCCATTCCGCCGTCGGCGGCTGGGCGCCCTGACCGAGGAAGCCAAGAGCGGCTGCATCCAGAATGGCCGACGAGAAGGAGAGCGTCGTCTGGACGATCAGCGGCCCAAGACAGTTTGGCAGGATCGTCTTGAACATCAGCCGCAGCGAACCGGCACCGGCGACGCGCGAGGCGACGACATATTCCTTGTCGCGCTCGGCCATGACGGAGGCGCGGGTCAGGCGAACGAAATGCGGCTGGTAGGTGATGGCGATGGCGATCATCGCATTCGTCAGCCCGGCCCCGAGGATCGCGACCAGCACCAAGGCGAGCAGCAGCGAGGGAACGGCGAGGATGATATCCATGACGCGCATGATGATCGTGTCCGTGTAGCCACGAACATAGCCGGCAACAAGGCCGATCAGGACGCCGGCAGCCGCGGAAACCGAAGCGACCACGAGACCGATGAACAGCGAATACCGCGTGCCGTAGATGAGGCGGGACAGCAAATCGCGACCGATGGCGTCCGTGCCGAGCAGGAAGCTGCTGTTGCCGCCCTCCGCCCAGACCGGCGGCAGGCGCTGCATGGTGCTGCCATAGGCGGCGTCGGGATTGTGAGGTGCGACGATGGCGGCGAAGACCGCCAGCAGAAGAACGAAGACGAAGATCGCAAGTCCGATCACGGCGCCCTTGTTTCGGGAAAAATAATACCAGAACTCCGCGAGAGCGGAAGGACGGTCGGTTTTGACGCTTACCGTGCTCATGGACCGCTCCTAGTGACGAATACGTGGATTGATAAAGCCGTAAAGCAGGTCGACGGCGAGATTGACGGACATGACGATTGCGGCGATCAGCAACAGGCCGCCCTGGACCACGGGGTAATCGCGCTTGGTGACCGCATCGATCATCCACTTGCCGATACCAGGCCACGAGAAGATGCTTTCCGTCAGGATAGCGCCACCGAGCAACACGCCGGTCTGCAGGCCGATGGTGGTGATGACGGGGATCATGGCGTTGCGCAGCGCATGCACGGAAACGACGCGCACCGGCGACAGGCCCTTGGAGCGAGCGGTACGCACATAGTCCTCGCCGAGCACTTCCAGCATGGCGGAGCGGGTCTGGCGGGCGATGACGGCCAGCGGGATGGTGCCGAGCACGATGGTCGGCAGGATCAGCGAATTCAGGGCCGACCAGAAGGCACCCTTCTGTCCGGAGAGCAGGCTGTCGATCAGCATGAAGCCGGTGATCGGCTTGAAGAAATAGATGAGGCCGATGCGGCCGGAAACCGGCGTCCAGTGCAGATAGCCGCTGAACAGGATGATCAGCAACAGACCCCACCAGAAGATCGGCATGGAGAAGCCGACGAGGGCCACGCCCATGACGCTCTGGTCGAACCAGGTGCCTCGCTTGACGGCGGCGAAAACGCCGGCCGGGATCCCAAGACAGGCCGCGAGGATCATGGCGCAGAGCGACAGCTCCAGCGTTGCCGGAAAGAAAGTGAAGAAGTCGGTCAACACGTCACGCTTTGTCGTGATCGAGGCGCCGAAATCGCCGTGCAGGACGTTCCAGAGATATTTGCCGTACTGGACGACCATCGGCTGGTCGTAGCCGAGATCGTGCGAGATCTGTGCATGGCGTTCGGGCGACATGACGCGTTCGCCAGACATCAGCATGACAGGATCGCCGGGAAGCAGGCGAATGAGCGAAAAGGCGACGATCGATACGCCGAGGAATGTCGGGATCAGCACCGCAAGGCGGCTGAAAAAAAATCGCAACATGACAGTTGTCCAAATTTTTCCGGCGGTCAGACAGGGTGTCTGACCGCCGGGTCGCCCGGTCCTGGCCGGGCATTCTTACAGATTTTTCGTTATTCGGCGATATCGACGCCGTCGAAGCGGTGAACGCCAACCGGATCCTGATGGTAGCCGGAGACATTCTTCGTCATCGGGATGAACTCTTCCGAATGGTCGATGGTCATCCAGGGAGCTTCGCGCTTGAAGACAACCTGAGCCTCTTCGTAGAGCTTGGTGCGCTCCTTGATATCAGAGGTCTGCTTGGCCTTCTTCACGAGATCGTCGAATTCCTTGTTGCACCACTGTGCGCGGTTGTTGCCGCCGACGGCATCGCAGCCGAGCAGCGTGTCAAGGAAGTTGTCCGGATCGCCGTTGTCACCCGTCCAGCCGAGGATGGCCGCACCGTCGCGGTCCTTGGCAGCGGAGAGCTTCAGGTACTGAGCCCAGTCATAGGTGACGATCTCGACCTTGACGCCGATCTTGGCGAGGTCTGCCTGCATCAGCTCGGCAGCGCGGCGAGCGTTCAGCATGTAGGGACGCGAAACCGGCATCGCCCAGATCTTCATGCTGAGATCCTTGACGCCAGCCTTTTCAAGCATCTTCTTGGCTTCTTCCGGCTTGTAGGCGTCGTCCTTCACGTCCTTGTTGTAGGACCACATGGTCGGCGGGATCGGGTTGGTCGCAACCGTTGCCGAACCCTGGAAGACGGCGTCGACGATGGCCTGCTTGTTGACCGCCATGTTGATGGCGCGACGGACTTCAGCCTTGTCGAACGGTGCAACCAGCGTGTTGTAGGCGAGGTAGGAAACGTTCAGGCCGGCCTGCTCGAGAACCTTGAGGTTCTTGTCAGCCTTCAGGTCCTTGATGTCAGCCGCGTTCGGGTACGGCATGATGTTGCATTCGCCGGACTTCAGCTTCTGCGCGCGAACGGAGGCGTCCGGCGTGATGGCGAAGACGAGATCGTCGATCTTTTCCTTGCCCTTGAAGTAGGTCTCGTTGGCCTTGTAGCGGATGACGGCATCCGGCTGATAGGCGACGAAGGTGAATGCGCCAGTGCCGAGCGGCTGCTGGTTCATCTGCTCCATCTTGCCGTCGGCCTGAAGCTTGTCGGCATATTCCTTCGACAGGATCGAAGCGAAGTCCATGGCGAGGTCGGCGAGGAACGGAGCTTCCGGACGGTTCAGGACGAACTTGACCGTCAGGTCATCAACCTTGTCGATCGACTTGATGAGCTTCGGGAAGCCCATGCCATCAGCGTATTCATAGGAACCACCGGCGACATACTTTGCCCACGGATTGTCCGTGCCCAGCTGACGGGTGATGGAAAAGATGACGTCATCAGCGTTGAGATCACGCGTCGGCGTGAAGAAGTCGGTGGTCTGGAACTTCACGCCCTTGCGGAGCTTGAAGGTGTATTCCTTGCCATCGGGGGAAACAGTCCAGCTCTCGGCGAGACCAGGCTCGATCTCGGTGCTGCCATGCTTGAATTCGACGAGGCGGCTGTAAACCGTACGCGAAGAGGCATCGAAAGTATTGCCGCCGGTGTACAGGCCGGGATCGAAACCTTCCGGCGAGCTTTCCGAGCAATATACAAGTGTTTTTGACCAGGCGGACGTCGCCATGACCGAAGCCAGGGCTGTCACTGCCAGCAGGACAGAAATCTTTTTCATGATATCGTTTCCCAGATTTGTTATTCTTTTGAAGCCGTGGACACCACCAGAGGTTCCTATTCGGATCGCGCCGATGGAACTTTATTTTAAGTTTGAAAGCAACAAGCGCCGCCTAAAATTTTTCCAATTTATAGAGTTTGGAAATTTTTGGACGAAAAGACCTCTGAATTGGTAATATTCTGGCAAAAAATTGCACGAATTTATCAGATTCGGAACGATTTAACGTTTTCTTTCAGCAAATTGCTAACCCTGCATTGCCCGCATAGAAGGCAATTCCAATGAAAATCCGCAGCTACCAAGGGTAACTGCGGATGAAAAATCTCTGCGAATTCCGGGTGTGAAGATCAGGCGGCCGGAGCCGAGATCGCCGGCTTCTTGGCAATCGCCTTATGGTCGGCATCCGTGAGACCGAGCAGGAAGTTGATCTGCGGGCGCGCCTTGACGAGATCGTCGATGGAATATTCGGTTAGAACGTCGAAGAAGGCATTCAGGGCCTTGCGCAATGCGGAGTTCAGACCGCAGCTATCGACCAGCGGGCATTCCACGACGCCGTCTTCGAAGCATTCCGCCATGGCAAAGCTGTCTTCTGTGACGCGCACAACGTCGAACAGCGTGATGTTTGCCGCCGGTTTGGCGAGGCGCACGCCGCCGTTGCGGCCGCGCACGGTTTCGACGAGGCCGGCCTTGGTCAGCGGCTGCAAGATCTTGAAGAGAAACAGCTCTGAAACGCTGTAGGCCCTCGCGATTTCGGGAATGCGGCTCAAATGGCCGTCATTGGCACCGCAATACATCAACATGCGCACTGCGTAATTGGTCTGTTTCGTCAAGCGCATGCCGATCTCCTGGAATCAAGGCTGCTTAAGGGGCTGGACCGTATATAGTGGCTTTCTCAGTTTTGAACAATTCCAAAATATGAAATTCATATTCACGTTATTCAAAGGCGTGGAAAGCCACAGGCCCCTTTCCTGCCCTAGCCGGACGACACAATCAAGGATTGATTGATCCAAAGAGCGCCACAAGGCAGCGGCGCCTCGATCGAAAGAACGCATTTACGGCGAGGATACCCAGACCGCCATTTCGCAGCCGCCAGGCTCGCGAAAATGAAAGCGACGGCCGCCGGGAAAATCGAAGGCCGGGCGCGTGATGATGCCGCCGGCAAACTCGACAGCGCGCTGCGCAGCTTCAAGATCGGTGGTCCTCACCACAGGCAGCGGCGCTCCGGCCGCCTCCCCTGCGTCCCCATCGATACCGGCATCTATGCCGGCCGCCTCGATGACATGGTAGGCCGGGCCATAGCTGACAAAGCTCCACTCAAAGGCTTCTTCAAAGAAGCGGCGGGTCTTAAGCCCGTCTTTCGACGGGAATTCGAGATAGTCGATCTGATAGGTCACGGCCATCGCGCGGCCCTCCCGTTGTTCTCTTTTTGTTCTAAATGAAAACGGCGGCCCAAGCAAGATGACTCTATCGAAAACAAACGCAACAAAAAACCGCCGCACGACAATTGTCGGGCGACGGTCGATATTGGCGGCGAATGCGATGCTTACTTCATCGTCGGCATGACGAATTCGGCACCGTCCTTGATGCCGGAAGGCCAGCGGGCGGTGATCGTCTTGGTGCGCGTCCAGAACTTGATCGAGTCCGTGCCGTGCTGGTTGAGGTCACCGAAGCTCGAAGCCTTCCAGCCGCCGAAAGAGTGGTAGGCAAGCGGAACCGGGATCGGAACGTTGACGCCGATCATGCCGATGTTGATGCGCGAAGCGAAATCGCGGGCAGCATCGCCATCGCGGGTGTAGATGGCGACGCCGTTGCCATATTCATGCTTCATCGGCAGTTCGAGGGCTTCTTCATAGTTCTTGGCGCGGACAACAGAGAGAACCGGTCCGAAGATTTCGGTCTTGTAGATATCCATGTCCGGCTTGACGTGGTCGAACAGCGTGCCGCCGACGAAATAACCGTCTTCGTAGCCCTGCAGCTTGAAGCCGCGGCCGTCGACAACCAGCTTTGCGCCTTCTTCGACGCCGCGATCGATCAGGCCGTTTACGCGGCTATAAGCGTCCTTGGTCACGAGCGGACCCAGATCGGCCTTGTCGTCGGTGTAAGGGCCGATGCGCAGGGATTCGATCTTCGGAACCAGCTTTTCGACGAGACGATTTGCCGTCTCTTCGCCAACCGGAACTGCGACCGATACGGCCATGCAGCGCTCGCCGGCAGAGCCGTAACCAGCGCCCATCAGGGCGTTGACGGCCTGGTCCATGTCGGCGTCCGGCATGATGATCATGTGGTTCTTGGCGCCGCCGAAGCACTGGGCGCGCTTGCCGTTCATGGCGGCCGTGCCGTAGACGTAGCGGGCGATCGGCGTGGAGCCGACGAAGGAAACTGCAGCGATATCCGGATCGGTCAGGATGGCGTCGACAGCGGCCTTGTCACCGTTGACGACGTTGAGAATGCCGGCAGGCAGGCCGGCTTCGATCATCAGTTCGGCCAGGCGGAGCGGCACGGACGGATCACGCTCGGACGGCTTCAGGATGAAGGCGTTGCCGCAGGCGATTGCCGGCGCAAACATCCACATCGGGATCATGGCCGGGAAGTTGAACGGCGTGATGCCCGCGCCAACACCCACAGCCTGGCGGATGGAATACATGTCGATTGCCGGGCCGGCGCCTTCGGTGAACTCGCCCTTCTGCAGGTGCGGAATACCGCAGACGAACTCGCAGACTTCGAGGCCGCGAATGAGATCGCCCTTGGAGTCTTCGACCGTCTTGCCGTGTTCCTTGGAGAGCAAGGTGGCAAGCTCATCCATGTTCTGGTTCAGCAGTTCGACGAACTTGAAGAAGACGCGGGCGCGGCGCTGCGGATTGGTGGCGGCCCATTTCGGCTGTGCGGCCTTGGCGTTTTCGACGGCAGCGCGAAGCTCCTCGACGCTGGCGAGCGCGACGGTCGCCTGCACTTCACCGGTTGCCGGATTATAGACGTTGCTGGTGCGTCCGCTGGTGCCGGCGACGTGCTTGCCGCCGATGAAATGACCGATCTCACGCATGGGTGTGCCTCCTCGTTTTCTTGGATGGCCACAGGATGGCACTTCAATTTGCACAAATCAATGAGCTGCTATAAGCAACCGTTGTGCAAAAATTAAAGTCCAAAGGCTTGCCGCACCAAAGTGTGTGGCGGTTTTTGCGATAACGAGATGCGCGAGACCAAGCGAAAAGAGGAAGTGCCGATGGATTGGGATGACGTCCGCATGTTTCTCGCCGTGGCGCGCACGGGGCAGATTCTCGCCGCTTCGAAACGGCTTGGTGTCAACCACGCCACCCTCTCCCGCCGCGTGACGACGCTGGAGGAACGGTTGAAGACGCGGCTGCTGGTGCGGCGCACCAACGGCTGCGACCTGACCGCCGAGGGCGAGATCTTTCTCCACGCGGCCGAGCGGATGGAGACGGAGATGCTGCGCGCGCAGGCCAGTGTCGGGCATCTGGATAGCGCGATCACGGGCACCGTACGGATCGGAGCACCCGACGGGTTCGGCGTGTCCTTCCTTGCTCCCAGGCTGGGGCGCTTGATCGCCCGGTATCCGGAGCTGCGCATCCAGCTCGTGCCCGTGCCCCGTTCCTTTTCGCTGTCGCAGCGCGAGGCCGATATCGCAATTACACTCGAGCGACCGGAGCAGGGTCGCCTGGTCTCATCGAAGCTGACGGATTATACGCTTGGGCTCTATGCCTCCCAAACCTATCTGGAGCAGGCCGGACTACCAGACAGTGTCGAGGCGCTGAAGCTGCATCCGCGCGTCGGCTATGTCGAAGACCTTATCTTTACCGCGTCGCTGAATTTTTCCGGCGAGATCATGCGCAGCTGGGATGCCTCATTCGAGATATCCACGGCGATCGGCCAGACGGAGGCGGTGCGCTCCGGCGCAGGCATCGGCATTTTGCATGATTATATCGCCAGACAATTCCCGGAGCTGACACGCATCCTGCCGGATGTCTCCATCAAGCGCGCCTATTGGACGACCTATCACGAAAGCGCGCGCGACCTCGTTCGCGTACGCACTGTCGTGGACTTCCTGCAGGAGCTGGTAAACGAAGAACGGCGAATGTTTCTCTAGAGCCCGCGTCTCACGGCATCAGGCTATTCCACCAGCATGGCGGATGTGGAAGCGCTGCCTCCGAGGCATGCTTCGGCGGCTCCTCGTTCTCATCGGGATTGGGAAGCGGAGCTTCGTCCGGAAGCCGATCAGGATCCGGCTCCTCGATCGGCGGCTGCGGTATCCAATCCGGGCCCGGGATCGGGGGTTGGTCGGGCATGGGCTCGTTTGGTACGGACATGGCCTGCCCCTTTCGTCTCGTTGGTCACATGGACAAAACGATGCGGAGCCGGCACGGTTCCAAGATAAATGCGAAAGCGTTGTTTGAGCGGGCGATGCCACGACCTTATTGGAGCCGCTGATCGGCGATGCTCCCTCCCCGCTGGACAATGCACAGCCACGGCCTAGTATTTTAAGGAGAAGCCAGGGAGTAAGCACGATGAGTGACAAGAAGCAGCAGAAGCCGAGCGAAAAAGAACGCAAGGAACAGGACGACTATCTGGAAGAAGCGCTGGAAGAGACTTTTCCGGCAAGCGATCCGATTTCGCCCGGGCATGTGGACAAGAAGCCACTAGACAAAAAATAAGAGTAGGCTGCCTCAGTGTTGTCTGCCACCAGTAACCGGAATACCCGTCATTTCCTGTCACAGGCCGTCATTGGGTGACAAAACGTTTAAAAACAGCGGCATAGGACGACGGTTGCGGACGACGACGTTCGTCGAGTTTGACACGAGGAAAGCCCCTTAACGCTTATGCTGTTGGCGGAAGCCGTGAAACCTGTGCGACCTTCAAGACGAAGCTTAAAAAGCCCCGAATTGCCTTTGAGGCGTCTTCAAACCTTTGAAAAATAACGATCGATGGTCGCGGCGCGCTTCGAAGGCTGCTCAACTCGCGAGCTTTGAAGACCTCAAAAATCCAATTTGAAGATGGAAGTCCGTTCCTTCTTTACAGTTAACGGCCAAATTATCCATATTTTTCATTGCGATAAGTGGAATTTCAACTTTTTGGGAAGTTGGAAGTCCGTCGCACGCTTTAGCCATCGCGAATTTGACGGTTGCACCGCTTCCGCGCGCATTTATAACCGTAGCGGGCTTGAACACCCTGACTTCACATAGGCATGCCGCCATAGCGGTTGCCGAACACATGCGCAGCTTGGCGGCTGGCGCATTCGCCGTGGCTTTTGGCCGGGGGCGATGTGCCATGTCCAAGCTCCGGCTAAAAGCGCATCGGCGTGTCTGTGAAGCGCGTGTTCAACCCCCGGCGTCGGCACGAGCCGTCACCGTCACAGCTAGACCTGTATATTCCATCCGTCGGATTGCGACCTAGATCGGTTGTGCGCTATCAATTCAACCGTTGGGTTTGTTAGGAAATACCGGTAATTCTTAGGGGTTGCGTTTGATTTAGAGTTTTTGGGGGCGGCCGTCCTGGGGCCGAGGGATCGGGGTTCCTCTATCAGGGTCAAACAACATCTTTGACAGCAATACCTGGTGCGCGTTTCCGGGTGCGGTCGATCCTGTGTGCTTTTTCCGCTGCTCGTCGTTTATCTCGACGATCATAAGGCCGAGCGTTTGCTCGACGAGAGGTTTTCGGCCTTAAGTTTTAACTCGGCTCGTATGTCCTCGCCAATCGTTGCGAGCCGCATCTGCATTTGGTCCCAATCATCTTGAGGGCCGATCCTTGCCGCCAGATTGGCATACCATCGGGCTAACAAACCCATCCGCTGATCATCAGTGACCTTAACACCCATCTCTCGGTAGATCTCGTTTATGAGCCGACCGAGCGGGTTCATCAGCTCAATAAGCATCTCAGTTCTAGGCGGCAGATTGCTGTCTGATAACGGAACATGCCTTTCACCGAGCATATTGCCCTGGCCGGTCACAATCCAGTTGACATCAATGCCATGCTGTTCGGCCAACCAATGCAACAAGGTCATGGGTATTTCACGGACGCCTTGCTCATATTTCGCAATGGTCGGCTCAGCGAGATCCACGGCAACCGAGAACGCCTTTTGCGATGGGTAGCCTGCACGCGATCTAGCGGCGGCGAGGCGTTTACCAGCCGCTTTCCAAAGCTCTTTATCTGTCGCCATTCACTACACCCAAAATGGGTGTTTACTTGCCACCCATTTTGGGTTACCCCTTTCTGTGTTCGCAGACTTCAATTTCCCAAAAAAGGAGGCCGGCCAGGGCCTCCCCATCTGGATCAAGGATTTACTTATGCATCTCGACACCCCAACCGACAAGATCGGCCGTGCCGAACGCCGTCGCCTCGAAGAGGTTGCACGGATCAAGGGCCGCTTGATCGTCGCAAAAATCACCCTCGCCCAAATCGACAAGGATTACTCCCTTCCTGCAGGCACGGCCGGCAATGCCGTACACGAGCCCCATCTTGCCGGCGAGCGCGCCATTGCAGCCGCCCTTAAAACCCGGCCGCATTTGTTGTGGCGCACCCGTTATCATGCAGATGGTCAGCGCATTACTCCTCAGCCGGATGGCAACTATCGCTGGCAGCGTCGAAACACTGCAGACGCGCAGGCGGCTGCCTGATGCGTGACGCTGGCCAAACCGCTGCTCTAGCCTGCCGCGACCATCGTCGCAGGAACCTTGTTCCCGGCTGTCAGTCCCGATCGGCCAGCGCCACAACCCAACAATCTCCCATTTCCGGACCTTCGCCAATGACGAAAAAACGTGCCGAAATTGACGGTCGGAACCCCTTCATTCCTTCGTTCTCCCCCACCTGCCGCTTGGCCGACCTTGCGCTCATGTTCAGCGTAGCCCTGGCCGGCCTTGCGGCAGCCGTTGCGGCCATCATTGCTCATCTGTGAGACACGACATGATTAACCCATACTCCGAAGAAGAGCGCCTGCAGGCCATGGTATCGGCTTGCTATCGCGCCAGCCGGTCACACTTCAACCACCTGCCAATGCAGCACATCATCGATCCGCCTCGGGAGATGTTCGACGCCAAGTTGGCGCGACAGGTGGCCATCCATATCCTGACGGCAGAATTTGCCATTCCGCGCCGACGCCTGATGGCTGTCCTGGCGCTGGCCCGCACCACGATTTATGGCGCGGTCTACACGGTCGACGAGCGCCGCTACGAGCCGGTGTTCGAGCGAGCCTATGCTCGCATATCTGCCCGCGCTCACGACCTTTTCATGGAGGCATTGAACGATGCCGCCCGCGACGAGGAGGCCGCGTAATGGCTGAGTTCATCCGCGCCACCGTTGCCGAAATCCATATCGGCGATCGCCTTCGCCCGATCGAGATGGGCTATGCCGAAGCGATCGCCGCTTCAATGGCCGAACGCGGCCAGATCAACCCGATAACGATCCGCCGCACACCGGCCAAAAACAAGGGTTCTACGCCCTTTACGCTCGTTGCTGGCGGCTACCGGACCACCGCCGCCAAGCTGCTCGGATGGACGGAGATCGACGCCATCATAGTCGCGGCTGATCAGGCTGAAGCGCAACTGCTGGAGATCTCCGAAAACCTCTTCCGTAACGAGCTGAACCCGCTCGATCGAGCCATCTTCGTGATGAAGTATCGCGAACTATGGGAAGAGAAGCACGGCAAGATCGAGCGCGGGCGGTACGATCAACAAAAGGGGCACGATGCACCTTTTGCATTCGCGCCAGGACGAGAGCTTTCTCAACAGGTCCAAGAGCGCCTCGGCATCGGAGCTGACACCTACAAGCGTGCCACCCGTATCGGCCAAAACCTACACCCCGCGCTTCGCCAGGCCGTTCGAGGAACAGATGCCGAAAACGATCAATCCAAGCTGCTGAAGCTGGCAAAATTGCCCGCCGACGATCAGGTCAAGGTCGCCGCTGCTTTGAAGGAAAATAGGGATTTGAAGCCGGTTTTAGGCTGGCTCAAAGGCCCAAAAGCAACCCCCAATCTGCAAGAAGACATCTTCACGAAAGTCAGTGCGCTCTTGGCGAAGGCCGACAGCGACACGTTGCGGCGCGTGGCGGATCACATCGGCAGCTTGGCAGATTTCTCATTTCTTGAGGCTGCATGATGAAGCGCGATCCCGCTCAATTCGATTTGTTTTCGACGGCCATCTTTCCGGTCCGCACCGCTGCTGAAAAGCTCGATCTCGACCGGTTCCGCTCTCGCCTGAAGCGTGAGATGGCCCGCGCGATCCGCGAGTGCCCCTATGATCGCTCCGTCATCGCGGCCCGCATGGCGCAGTATTTGCGGCTGGAAACCATCTCCAAGGCTGCGCTCGATGCGTACACGGCCGAAAGCAAGGTGACCCACGATATCAGCCTCGTCAGGTTCAAAGCCTTTGTGAGGGCAACCGGAGCCGTCTGGCTCTGGGATGTCATCGTTTCCGACGACGGGCTGTTGCTGCTCGAAGGCGACGAAGCCCGCCTGGCTGAAATTGCCCGTGTCCAGCAAGAGCAAAAGGCGCTTGCTGCCGAGCTGAAGCTCCTCACCGCCACGCCGGTCACGATCCGCCGCAAGGGAGGACGCCCATGAAGGAGTGGTTTACACCTGCAGAACTGGCCGAGGCGAAGCTTCCCGGCCTGCCGCATTCGCAGCGCGGCATCAACCTCTTTATCGAGAAAAGCGGCGCACGCTCGACGGGACTTGCACGTCAGCGCGGTGGTCAGGGCGGTGGCTTCGAATACCATTATCGTTTGCTTCCGACAGTTGCCCGCCAGAAGCTCGCATTCCTCAACACTGAACTTCCGGCCCAAAAGTCTGACGTCGCGAAGCTGCTCTGGCGCAAATACGACGCCCTCACGACACAGCAGAAGGCGGTTTGCCAAAAGCGGCTTGATGTCCTCGTCGATGTGGATGGCATGCGGGCGTCCGGTATCAGCGCCGAACATGCGATCAAACACGCAACACATCGCGCCGACATCGCCGCTGCCACCTATTACGAGTGGCGAAAGATGGTGGAGGGCCATGCACGTCAAGACTGGCTTGCCGCGCTTGCTCCGTCCACATCCCCAATAGCTGAAGGCCTTGTTGCCGAGCTTTCCGAATGCCATCCCGACGCCTGGGACGTGCTGGCGTCGGACTTCCTGCGTTCGGAAGGTCCAGCTTTTTCCGCCTGCTATCGCCGCATGGAGGAAGTTGCCAAGAAGAAGGGTTGGGCACCGATCCCGCACGAGCGCACCCTGCGCCGCCGCATGGATATTCTTGTCCCTCGCGCTGTGCAGATCCTCGCCCGCAAAGGCAAGGAAGAGGCGAAAAAGCTGTTTCCGGCACAACAGAGGTCGGTGGCTCATCTTCAGGCCATGCAAATGGTTAACACGGACGGTCACAAGCTCGATCTGCATGTACGTTTCCCCGGTCGCGAAAAATGGGGCCGCGTTTTCCTTATGGCAACGCAGGACATCTATTCCCGCAAGATCCTGTCATGGGTGTTGTGCGAAGCCGAGACATGGGAGGCCGTCCGCACGATCGTCGGCAACATGGTCGAGACCCACGGGATACCGGGTCGCCTCTACATGGACAACGGCCGCGCCTTTGCCTCCACGAAAATTTCGGGCGGCGCAAAGCGTCGCAACCGATTTAAGATCTCTGAAGACGAAGTTGCCGGCCTTCTGAAGACGCTCGGCATCGATCCGCGCTTCGTCAATCCTTATTCCGGTCAGTCCAAGCCGATCGAGCGTGGTTGGGGCGATCTGGCCGAGAATATCTCCAAACATCCGGCGATGGCGGGTTGCTACACCGGCCGCAGCACACAGCATAAGCCGGAAAATTACGGCAAGGACGCCGTGTCGATCGACGAACTGGAAAAGCACGTTGCCATGTGCGTCGAGGAGCACAACACCCGCCTGGGACGCAAAACCGAGACTGCCAAGGGCATGAGTTTCGAGCAGGTGTTTGCCGCGAGCATTGCAGATCCTGCAAATGAGTATGTCCGGTTTGCCAGCCCCGCCCAGCGTTCCCTCTGGATGCTGACGGCTGAGACTGTGACGGCTCGCAAGCCAAACGGCGCGGTCCATCTCTTCGAGAACCGCTACTGGCACCAGTCTCTCAACCAGTGGATCGGCAAGAAACTGACGGTTCGCTTTGATCCTTCCGATCTTCACGGATCGGTCAAGATCTACGATCCGCAGGGCCGTTTCCTTTGTGATGCCGACTGTATCGAAAAGACCGGCTTCGATTGTGCCGTCGCCGCCCGCGAAATCAGCCGCGCTCGTAGCGCCAAAAAGAAGAATGATGCTGCCGCGCTCAAGAGTGCACGCCGCCTTTCGGATCTGGAGCTGAACGAACTCATGGGCCGTGGCGCGAAACCTGCCCCGGTAAAGCCGGCGCGGCCGACCGTAACGCGTCTCATCACGCGCACGCCGGTTGCAACGCAGCCCGCCCAAGACATCGCCACGGCGATCGATGATCAGCAGTTCGAAGACAGTTTCAGCCGGGGGCTTGCGCGCCTGGCAGGTGGCGACGCCGCCATCATCAAATTCCCGAAAGGGGATCGCCCGAAGAAGTAGTGCGTACGGGCGCCAACCTAGAGCCGGCATGTAGTGAGTACGGTTCCAACAAAAAAATAGGGCGGGTTTGAAGGCCCGCCCGACAGTCAGAAACTAAGGAACCAATAAATGATTAAGGCAAAGAGCACAACCCCGAGCTGGACGTTCCCGACACCTGCTCCTGACTTCCTGCAGCGTCATTCGCAGGACGAAATCGAGCAGTGGCGCAAGCTTCTCACCCGCGTCATCGACGCCGCGAATGCCAACGGCTGGACGAAAGCCGAGGTGGCCCGTCGAGCCAACATCAAGGATGGCACATTCTCGCAGTGGTCGAACGGTAACTATCCGGGCGTTCTCGGCAACATCAGCGAGCAGGTTGGCAATTGGCTGGAAGCGCTGGAAGAGAGCGCAAGCATTGCCGCAAGCATCCCTGTATCGCCGCCGTTCGTCAAAACCTACGTCGGTGCGGACGTTTACAACGTTCTATTGTTCACACAGATGACGGCAGGCTTTACCGCCGTCACCTTGCCCTCGGGTTCCGGCAAGACGACCACAGCCCGTCACTTCTGCGATACCCGCCCGCATGCGTGGCTTGCCACGATCAGCCCCAACACCAAAACCGTCCATGGGATGCTCGTCGAGCTAGCCGCAGAGCTGGACATCCAAGAGCATAATCCGACGCGTCTTGTTCGCGCGATCGGTCGAAAGCTGCAGCGCATCGGCGACGGCACGTTGCTGGTTATCGACGAGGCGCAAAACCTTGTGCCCGATGCGGTCAACCAGATCCGACACTTTGTGGACATTCATAAGTGCGGTGTCGCGCTCCTCGGCAACGAGGATACCGCCGTCTCCTTCATCAAGGATAAGGGTTCGGTGGCAAGTCGCGCCCAGGTCGCCACCCGCTTCGACAGGCGGCTGAAGCGAGAACGCGATCCGGTTCACGACGCCGCCGTCCTGATCAATGCCTGGAAGATCGACGACGATGATTGCGTCAAGTTCCTCCACAACATCGCAACCAAGCCAGGCGCGCTCCGAAACATCGATCGCACGATCAAAGCCGCCATGATGGCTGCTCTGGGGAACGGTGAAGACTTGTCTCTCAACTATCTGGTCGCCGCATGGCGCAACCGCGACATGGGAGACATCGCATGAGTGGAAACGATATCCCACTCAGCAGCGGCCTGCAGGCGCTTCTCGACGGCTTTTTAGCCGTTGAGGATGCACCGGGCATTACCATCGAGCGCGACCAACTGCAGATGCTGATCAAGATGATCTCCCTCATGCAGTCGATGGCAACCAACCTTGAAATCGAGGTGCGTTGCCTTCGAGACATGGAAGCCAGCCGCGACGGCCGAACGTTCCTCGAAGAGGAAGCCACCGTGCATCTCGCTGATCTTCTGCCAGCGATCGACGGCAACGTTGTGCATCTCAATTTCGGGAGGAAGAAATAATGCGCTCCTCTCAGATGTTGTCTGCACTCCGCGATGCCATGCGCAATCATGCCGTCGTCGTAGGCCCGATACCGGAGAATGCCACGGCGGATATCTGCGAGCTTCTCACTGAGATCGCAGCCGAATGCGAACAGATGGAAAGGCGATTGGGCGGAGATGTTTCGGCCGATGTTCCCGCAGAGGGCGGCAATATCATTTCGTTCCTATCTCGCACCCGTGCGCTTCAGGACAAGCCTACCGGAGAGCAACCATGAAGCACTCCGGATTATTGACCTTGAACATTGGTGGCGAGGGTGAGCGGGCCGAGGCCGAGCAATTCTATCTCGTCAAGGCTCCCAAGCTCAATGCGAGCGCCGCTCCTGCCATTGCGAAGCCGTCTGTCACCCAGGCGATCAGCGACGTCATCAAAGCATATGACCGGCTGGAAAGAGCGCACCACTCCAGAGACGAGCGCGCTGCACGCACCGCGCTCGAAAAAGCCGCTCGCAAGCTCCGACTTGCGGCAAACGCCACACCACACACCCAAAAGAGCAAAGGCTGAAACCATGGACGCAGTTATTCTCGAAGAAAAGCAGGCAGCGGGCATCACCGTCGTCAACGGCAAGGAATATGTCACCAATTCCGATGGCGGTCTCACACCACTCGTTCTCGTGAAGACGGAGGACTTCCTTGAGGATCAGATGGTCCGGAAGATCATCGGCTTCGCAAAGCCACTTTCGGCTGAACTTGCCCGCTTCAAAGCACATACCAGAGCGGATATTGCGGAGTTCGATCGGTTGCTCGAAGCCAAGTACGGTCTCGTGAAACGCGGGCGTGCCGGTGCTGGAAACCAGAAGTATCGCACGATCGATGGACTGTTGACCGTTGAAACCCGCGTGAACAAGCTGATCGAATTTGGCCCTCAGTTGCAGGTTGCCAAAGGTCTCATTGACGAATGCTTGAATGAGTGGACCGAAGACGGTCGCGCCGAGATCCGTGGCCTCGTCACTCGCGCCTTCAATGTCGATCAGGCTGGCAAGATCAGCAAGGATGCGGTGTTCGAGCTGTTCAAGATCGAAAGCGACGACACACGCTGGCTGAGCGCGATGGAGGCGATCAACGCAGCCGTCCGGGTGATCGGCTCGAAGGAATACCTGCATTTCAGTTTCCGCGAGAACCACGAAGCTGAATGGGTTCGCATCTCGCTCAATATTGCAGACGCGTGAGGTAACCTAATGCTTCTCAACCCCGAAATCATGCTCAAGCTCCGCATACCAAGTCTCAAGCACAGGTTTCAGCTCTTGGGCGGCGTGTATCGCCTCCGCCACCGCCACGGCAGCTTGCCCACTGTAGGCCATCGGCGCCGCAGTCGAATCGTCGGACCACATCGCAATGTCATCAGGAACAAGCCCATACTGACACGCCCCACTAACACCATCCTTCAAGCGCTCCAGCATCCTTTCGGGCTGCGCCATCAAAAGTTCGAGCTCCGTCCCGGGCGTAGCCTCAAGCATGCGGCGGAGCACTCCAAATTGAGTCAGACAAGCAAAATAAGCCACTCTCTCCCAATGGCTCCAGGAACGTGTCGGCTCCTGTTCGAGTTGATCATAGCCATACGCATCACCTTCCAATCTATTGAGAATGGTCGATGCGTGCTCGTTCACATTAACCAAGATTGGGGTGATGCGATCAAGAAATCTCTTGGCGGCAATCATCTCTCTGCGTCGGTCGAGGTACATCTGGCGTCGATGTCGAAGATCCTGTTGATGGTCGTCGTCGCGCATTTGCTTGATAGTTGCGAGAGCTGCGAAGACTGTAGCACCCGCTCCCGTCAGCGCGAGCAAACCAGTAATCAGAGTCTGAAAATCATAGATCGTGTTCCGCCAGGGATCGCCACCGGTTCCGTCAGCTTTACGTGGTTCTCCAAAAATCACGGGCGGAAGGAGCGCCACCATCGTCACGATTATTACCAGCCAAACAAGCCGCCGAATGTGGTAATTCTGCATGCGCTCAGATCCTCCTCTGACTTTCGCAAATTCACCACGCAAATCACAGAACCTTCTCTACAAATCGCCGTTTCAATGCGCGACTTGATCCTTCCATCTTCCTTCAGAGAAGCGTCGCAGTTGCTTCAACATTTGCGCGAGCGCCTCTGCAATGGCCTCCACGTCTCGAATGAATTCTATGCGATCGATATGATTAACCGAGGAGGACTCAAGCAACTCTCTGTAGCGATCAGAAAACTCATTGGTTTTGTCCACTGCGGCCAGGAAAGCATCAAGAGCTTCGGAGTCGAAGAGCGGCCTCGCTTCAAGATAGCGAAAATCACTTCCAACCGCCTTACCGTCACCCAACTTCAAAGAAATCTCGTGTGCAACAGACAGCGTATGACCTATGGCCAACCTAAAGTTGGCATAATTGCCAGTCGTTCTGAAGGCTCGCGCTTGTTCCCCCGCAACCCTCGTCAGCGCAACACATCTCAAAGCCCAGGGCGTACACCAATCGGTAAATCGATCTGCCGCCGCAACGTCGCGTACATTGAACGACGCCTTGGAGTTCATCGTATTGATGACACTGCCTACCGACATCAGAAGAGCGATAGTACTAAGGACAACCGCCGTATTGCTCTTCAGAGCAACAGTGAGACTGCCATCATAGTCTATGAGATCAGCCAATCTCTCAAAGGCCGGGATCGGATGGTTGTTCGGAAAGGCCTTAATTATCACGACGAGAAACAACAAGGTCGCCATCAACACAAAGATTGCGAAAAGTATTTTTCCGGCCGTGTGACCCACCTCGGCGCTTTTACGACGAAACTTATATCCGAACATGTTCACCCTTTCGATGTTGTGCCTAGCAACCACGGCGCGAGCAAAAACTCAAGGATGAGGTGATTCATGACGTCGTCAATCGCCGCAATCCATGCCGGTTTCAAGCAGCTCGGCATTTCCGACGACGCCGATCGGCGCGCGCTCTACGCACGAATCACCGGCAAAGCCGGCCTTACGCTGATGAAGCCGGACGAACAGAAAGCCGTGGTGACGGAGTTGCGCCGCCTCGGTTTCAAGCCGGCCGAGCGCCGCGCCAACGGCCGGCAGAAGCTGACGGGCAAGTTTGCAAAGAAGCTCCAGGCGCTTTGGATAGCCGCCTGGAACCTCGGTATCGTCCGAGATCGCGACGACAAGGCCATGCTGGCTTTCGTGAAACGCCAGACTGGTATCGACCATACCCGCTTCCTAGTTTACGCCGACGACGCAGCCAAGGCGATCGACGGTCTCAAGGGCTGGCTGAAGCGAGAAGCTGGCGTCGGCTTCGGCAACACCGGCGGTTACGAGTGGCTTGCCAAGGACGGCGCGAAGATCGCCTGGGCGCAATGGATGCTCCTGCATCCCAGCGCGAGCTTGATCGTGCGCAAGGGCTTTGACGAGGAAGTCGCCAAGCTTCTCCAGATCAAAGCCATCATCCTCGACCATCTGAAACCCGGCGAATGGCAGATCGTGATGAACGCTCTCGGCGAGCGCATCCGTGCCGGAAAGGCTGGATCATGATGACCAAGAGCGTTCCTTCCACTGCTGTCATGCCGCTCTTCGGCTGGCCGGAGCAACGGGAAGTGGACGCTCTGCAGGCACGGCGCGACGAGCTGGCGAAGCGTATCGCCAAGCTCCCGCGCTTTTCCCATAAACGTATCGAGTTGGAAGTGCGCCTCAGAGCGTTGACACAACAGCAGCTCGTCCTTTCGAACAGGATCTCCGATGTCTGAAGATCTTTCGAATGACCTCGTGGTCTTGCTTGGCGAGGACGGTTTCTTTGCCCTCGTCGAGGCACATGCCGGCGTGCGGCTCTACGTGCCGGCCGATCCGGCGCGAAGCGACCTTTCATCGACGATCGGCAATGATGCTGCCTCCCGGCTAGCCAAATCCTATCCGGGCGGCTATATACGGGTTCCGCTTGCCCGCGAGTTTCGCGCACGTCGTTATGTTCGTGACGAGATGAGCAACCGGGATATCGCCCGACGGCTCGGCCTGACGGAAAGCGGCGTTGAACGCCTCTTGAAGCGCGCGCGAAAGAGCAAGCCGCTCGGCCCTCGGCGAAAGAAAGACCCCCGCCAGATCGACATGTTCGACCACCCGCCCGACTAGGCAGGCATGATATCGACGCGCGCGCGCAAGTAGTTTCGCCCCATCAAACCGGCTTTGATGGGGCTTTTTCATGCAAACTTTTGATGACTGGCTGATCGCACGATTGACGGCCTGGCGCTTTTACAAGAGCAATCCGAACGTCTCGACGGCACGCGCCATCAGCACGGCGCTGACCGCATTCCAGGCCGCGAGCAAGATCACGATAACTGGTACGGCCACCACCGAGACCATCAATGCGCTGCGCGTGGTTCCCCCGGCTGGCAATCTCGTCGTGCCGCCCGTCCCTGCCAACGATGAGCCGGCATGGATGCGCGAGGCGCGCCGCTTCATGGGGCTGAAGGAAATTCCCGGCCCGAGGTCTAACCCGACCATCATCACCTGGGCGCAGAAGCTCGGCGGCTGGATGAAGGGCTATTACACCAATGACGACATTCCCTGGTGCGGCCTGTTCATGGCGCACTGCATCGGCGCGACCCTTCCTTCCGAAAACTTGCCCTCAAACCCGCTTGGCGCGCTGAACTGGTCTACGTTCGGCAAGCGCCTGACCGTGCCGGTGTTAGGGGCCATCCTGACGTTCAAGCGAACTGGCGGCGGCCACGTCGGCTTGTATGCGGGCGAGAATGCAAAGGCCTTCCGCGTGCTTGGTGGCAACCAGGGAAACAGCGTTTCGCTCTCATGGGTCGAGAAAGCCCGGCTGCAGGATATGCGCTGGCCGATTACCGGCGAAGCTCCGATCGGTGGGCGGGTCTGGCTCACGATCGATGGTGAACTTTCCAAAAACGAAGCCTAGGAGGCTCCATTGCGCATCGCATCCTTTGCGGCGATCGCCGCTCTCTCTCTTGCCGGTATGTCGCTCACGAGCTGCGGCACGCTCGACAAGCTCCCCAGCAAGATCGACCAGGCCAACGGGAAAATTCAGAGCGGCCTTGCCGAATACTGCCCGAAGGTCGCCAACGCGGACTTGGCTTTCAGCTTCCTGAAGATCGTTTTCAAGATCCCGCAATCCGTCGTGGATGCGGAAGAGAAGGCCTTCAAAGCCGCCCAGGAGTTCTGCGCCGATCCCTCCTCGGTCACGCTTCAGAGCGCGCCGCAGAAGGTGCTGGACGCACTGAACGCGATCAACTCCGCCCGCACCAAGGCGGGCGGCTCCAACTAACCTTCCAACTTCGGGAACTCAGATGAACAAGTTCTTTGTTACGGTGGAGCGGCATTTCCCGCTTCGCGGCTTCCTCTTCGTCGCGTCGGCAATCCTATTCGTATGCCTTGCCGTACGCTTCGCGTTTGCCGCCGATGCGGCAGCACCGGCCGATAACTCGACGCTGATCAATGTGCTCGTGTCTTACGGCGTGCCGCTCGTGGAAGCGGTTCTCAGCGTCCTGGTAACATGGGCGATCACCAAGGTTATCCAGCTCCTCGGTATCACTGACCAAGCCACGCGCCTGAAGGTCGCAGGGCAGCTACGAGACGCCCTCCATTTCGCGGCCGAGAACGGCTTGAAATATGCCTTCGCGAAACTCGGCGCACCGCCATCGCTCGCAGCATCGGCAAGCGTCATCGCGGATGCAATCGCCTACGTGAAATCCAAGAACCCCGACACTGTCGCAGCCCTTGGTGTCGATGATCAAGCGTTGGAGCACATCATCCTATCGAAGCTGCCGTCCTTGATGTCAGCTGCGCTAGCGGTGCCGACAGTCCTCAATGTCACCGCCCCCGGCGTCGCAAGCTCTCGGGCTTGATGATGTCTGAAAGGGATTTCGAACTCGCCGACCGGCGAAGCGAACAGGAACGGGAGGCCCAGATTGCTGCGGCCTCTCGTGCCCTGCAGGCAGCCGGCACAACAGAGTGTCGCGGTTGCGGCTGCAGCATCGCTCTCGCCCGCCTTCGCGTCCATCCTTCCGCCAGCCGTTGTGCGGAATGCCAAACAGATTTTGAACGGGATCAAAGCCTCAAATGAATTTCGATCTTTCATTGCTGACGGCCATGATCGCGCTCGCCCTTTCCGCGCTCAACCTCGTCGCCGCGATCCGCAACCTGCTTTCGGAAGGTGAGAAGAAGCTCAACGAGCGTCTGACGAAGGCGGAAAGCACGCTCATCAACCACGATCGCCGCGTCCAGAAGATGGAAAACGATCTGACGCACATGCCGGATGCGGCCACCACACACCGCCTCGAAATCACCCTTGAGCGGATGGCCGGCCGGCTGGACACCATGGACGAGCGGCTAAAGCCGATCTCCGCAACGAACCTGCGGCTGCAGGACTACCTTTTGGAGCAATCGGAGAAATGAGCATGGCCACGCTGATGGAAGAAGAGGCTCGTCTGGCAATCCTGAAGGAGTTGGCCAAAGAGGACAACAACGCGATCTCCTCGGCGCGGATGCAGATCTATTTGCTGACGCAGTTGTTGATCGACAAGCCGCGAGAGTGGGTCGAAGCCCAATACACCTTCCTCAAGGACATGGGCGCCGTCACCATCGTCCAGGCGGACACTGTGAAGATCGCTCGCCTTTCCCAGCGCGGATCGATGCACCTGCAAAACCTCATCAGCATTCCCGGCGTCTTGTGCCCCACGGCAAGAGGTTGATCAATGACGGCGGTAAAGGGACGCGGCTGGCTGTCGTCGATCGACAAGCTACCGGAAGAGTGCCAGCCGATCGTTAGCTGGGCGGCAAAAGAACTCGCGAACATGGACCGCACACAGGTCGATGTTTACCGCGACTTCAGAGACAAGCTGATCGCGCTGCAAGGAGAACAGGGGCTCGACTTCGATATCCCTCATTTCCGCAGCTTCAGCCGCTATTCGGTTCGCCTTGCCGCGTTGTCGAAAACCGTTGAACAGGCTCGCCAGATCGCCAGCACCCTTGCCGATCGCTTCGATGCCGCTGGCTCAGATGATTTGACGATCGTCGCGGCCGAGGCGCTGAAATCGCTGGTTCTGGAAGCGGCCATGATGACGGCGGGTGGCGGCAGCCTTGGTTCGAAGGCAGCCGCCGAGTTCGCCACGGCATTGAAGAACCTTGCGGCAGCCCAGGCCACGAGTGCGAACCGCCGCATGAAGATCGAGGCCGAGGAGCGGGCGCGCAAGATCGAAGCCGATATGAAAGAAAAGGCCGAGAAGGCGCTTGATGTCCTGTCGAACGAACCCGGCATCACGAAGGAAGCCATTGCCCGCGCCCGTCGCGAATTCCTCGGCGTCCGTCCTATGAAGAAAAAGGACGAAGGCAGCGATGGTTGAACTGCCGAAGGGCAAGTGGACTGACCCGCCTGTCCTCACCCGCGATCCGCAAGCATTGGCTGACGAGCTGCCACGCGGCGGCGATATTCCCGACGAGCTGGACCCGTTGGCCGATGGCGTTCTCATGGAACACCAGAAGGATTGGATTGCAGACGACAGTCTCTTGAAGGCCTGCGCCAAAGGTCGTCGTACCGGCATCACTTTTGCCGAGGCGCTCGACGCGACCCTCATTGCCGCCGCCCAGCGCTCTGCAGGTGGACAGAACTACTTCTACATTCCAGACACCAAGCCGAAGGGACGCGAGTTCATCGGCTATGCCGCGCACTTCGCAAAGACCGTCGCCAAGGAAATGCTAACGATCGAGGATGGCATCTTCTTCGACCAGCGCGAAGACGGCACCACGAACGCGATCGCGAGCTATATCATCCGGTTCAAGTCTGGCTTTCGTATCGAGGCGCTTTCCTCGCGGCCGGAAAACATTCGCGGCCTGCAGGGTACTGTCTGCATCGACGAGGCGGCGTTCCATCGCGACGTGCGCGAAGTTATCGACGCCGTCGCAGCGCTCCTGATCTGGGGCGGTAAGGTTCGCGTCATCTCGTCCCACAATGGCGTCAGCAACCCATTCAACGAACTGATCAAGGAAGCGCTCGCCAAAAAGAACGGCTTCACCGTCCATACCTATTCCTTCGGCGATGCCGTCAAGAACGGCCTGTTCAAACGCGTCTGCCTGATCAAGGGCGAGGAATGGAGCCAGGAAAAAGAAGACGAGTGGGAAGCAAAGATCCGCTCGGCCTATGGCACGCGCACCGCCAAGATGAAACAGGAGCTGGACGCCATCCCGGCCGAGGCCGAGGGCGCGGCGCTGACACGCGTCCTGATCGAGCGATGCATGAGTGCCGACCTGCCCGCCGTGGTGCGCTGGGATCGGCCCGACGACTTCAAGAACCTCGACGACGATGAGCGAAAGGAACAAGCCGACGAGTTCTGTGAAGGCATTTTGAGGCCCCTTTTAAAGGCGCTTAATCCGGATCGTGAGCATAGCTTCGGTGAAGACTTTGCGCGGTCCGGTGACAAGACCGCAATCGTCGTCTTCGAGATCGGTCCGGACCTCATTCGACGCGCGCGCCTGGTCGTCGAGCTGAAGAACATTCCGTTCGATCAACAGCGCGATATCCTTTTCTATGTCGGCGATGCCTTGCCGCGTATGGTCGGCGGCGCGCTCGATGCGCGTGGCAACGGACAGTATCTTGCAGAAAAGGCCCGCCAGCGCTGGGGCGAATGCATCCACGAAGTGATGCTGTCAGCCAAATGGTATGCCGCGAACATGCCCGCTTACATCGAAGCATTTGGCGACAAGAGCCTTCTGTTTCCCAACGATGCGGACATCCTGGCTGACCACCAGGCGCTCGCCTACGTCAACGGCATTATCAAGGTGCCGGACGAACATTCGAGCAAGGGCGCTGATGGATACGACCGCCATGGTGACACCGCGCCGGCCGGCGCGCTCGCCTGGTTCGCCTCCAATCAGGATGCCATCGCCTACGAGTACGGAACCAAAACGCAGCCAGGCAACGACATGAGCGGCCACAACGGTGGCCCTCCGCTCGATGACGACGATCGCCGCTCCACCACAGACATCTATCTAAGAGGTTCGCTCTGATGCCCACCATCGCTTCCGTCATCGACTGGCTCGGCCGCGTGATCAACGGGACAGACCTTACCGAGGAACAGGGTGGCCCGACAGTCGGCGGCGTACGCCAACCCTTTTCCGGTCATCCGGCCGATGGCATGACGCCCCTGCGCCTCGGCTCGATCCTTCGCGCCGCCGACCAGGGCGAGCCGGAAGCCTTCTTTGAGCTGGCGGAAGATATCGAAGAGCGAGATCCGCACTACCTCGCCCAGCTCGCTACGCGGAAGCGCTCTGTTGCCCAGTTGCCGATATCGGTCAAGGCAGCGTCTGATAGTCCCGAGCACCAGAAGCACGCACAGTTTCTGCGAGATTGGATCGAGCAAGGCGTGCTTCGATCAAACCTGTTCGATATGCTCGACGCGATCGGCAAGGGCGTCTCCGTGCTGGAGATCGATTGGCAGTATCACAACGGTCATACCTGCCCAGCAGCGTTGACATGGCGGACGCAGCGCTGGTTCACCTTTGACCGCACGGACGGCGAGACTTTGCTCATTCGCGATAACGTCGGCAACCTGCCTCTCGCTTCGCACAAGTTCATCGTCCACCGCTCGAAGGCAAAGTCTGGCCTGACCGTCCGCTCCAATATCGCCCGCGTGGCAGTGTGGTGCTGGATGTTCAAGAGCTTCACCGTCAAGGATTGGGCGGTCTTCTGCCAGAACTACGGTCAGCCGATCCGTATCGGCAAGTATGGGCGTGGTGCCACCCAGGCGGAAAAGGATGTCTTGTGGCGCGCGGTCAGCAGCATTGCCGGCGACTGCGCCGCCATCATCCCGCGCGAGATGTTGATCGAGTTCCAGGAGGTCGCGTCGAAGGGCACGTCCACCGACATGTACGAGCGTCGCGCCGACTGGCTGGATCGACAGGTGTCTAAGCTGGTCCTCGGCCAAACGACCACGACGGATGCTGTGTCCGGTGGCCATGCCGTCGCCCAGGAGCACCGCCTGGTGCAGGAAGACATTGAACGCTCCGACGCACTCGATGCTTCCGACACGCTCAACATGCAGCTTGTCCCGAACATGATCGCGTTTAACTTCGGGCCACAAGACAAGTACCCGACGATCCATATTGGCCGTCCGGACGAAGTGCCGCTGGAGATCTTCGCGAACGCTTTTGACAAGCTTGCCAAGCACGGCCTGACGGCCGAGGCCAGCTTCATGCGGGATCGCCTCGGCATTCCCGCGCCGAAGCCCGACGCCGAGCTGGTCGGCGGCCGAGTGATCGCACCCGCACTGCCAGAGCAACCGAGCGCCCGCCAAAACAAGAAGGCGCTGCAGGCAATGTTCGATCGCCTCTTTGACGGCACCCATGCCCGCCAGACGCCGGACGAAATCGTCGATGCGATGACGGAGCGCCTGGAGCGTGATGCGGCCGGCGCGATGGGCGGCATGATCGACGAGGTAAAAGCGGTCCTCATGTCGGCGACAGATTTGCGCGATGCGGCCGAGCGCCTGGCTGCGCTCGATCTCTCATCCGACGAACTCACGGAAGCGATGGCCAGGGGCATGGCGCTTGCGCACCTTGCAGGCCAGGCATCGTTGCTCGACGACATTGCAGGCAGGTCATGAATAGAGGCTCACAGACGCGCAAGGACACGCGTCCCCGCCCGATGATCGCGAAAATGTTCAAAAGCGCGTCAGCGGCCTTTGAAAGTGCTTCGAAATCGATGGTGATGGGCGTTGCCCTGATGGCTTCGACGCTCAGCGCCGTTTCCTTGCCGTTTGATGAGGCGATCGACTTTCTGAAACAGAAGGTCGCTGTCACCACAACAAGCTTCCGCGACGTTTGGGACGGCGCACACAGCAAGATGTTCATGGTCGCGGGTGCCAATAAGAAGGCAATCGTTGACGATTTCAAGTCGGAGATCCTGAAGGCCCTCGAAAAGGGAACAACGCTCGAGGAGTTCCGCGCCGGCTTTGACAATATCGTGAAGCGCCACGGCTGGTCCTACAACGGCGATCGGGGATGGCGCACCAGGACGATTTTCGAAACCAATCTGCGCACCGCTTATGCCGCTGGCCGCTATGCGCAGATGACCGAGCCGGATACGCTCGCGACCTTTCCCTACTGGCAGTATCATCATTCGGGCGCTGTCCATCCCCGGCTTCAGCACAAAGCCTGGGACGGCCAGGTGTATCCGGCCAACGATACGTTCTGGTCGGTTGCCTATCCGCCGAACGGCTATGGCTGCGGCTGCTTCGTCACACCGGTTTCGCGTGGCGGTCTTCGCCGGATGGGCAAGGCCGGTCCCGATCGCGCTCCCGATCTCGACCAGCTCGGCACGGATCAGCCGCTCGGCGTGGATGGCTCGTTCGCCTATAATCCCGGTCAAGCCTGGTTGGCGCAAACCGCTCCTGGGCCAAAAGCTGTCTCAGCCGACGATGCGACGGCGGCGGCTTTCGTACGGTCAGCCCTTCGGGGAAAGTGGCCCGATGGAAGCTGGACCCCGGTGGCAGTCGCTGACAAGCCCATGGCGAAATTCATGGAGGTCAAGCCAGGCGTCGAAGTCCGTCTATCGGCCGACACCATCCGAAGCCACCTTCACCATTCCGAAGCCACGCCCGAAGTTTATGCCGTCCTGCCGAAATGGCTCGCCAAAAACGGCCGCCTGGTGCGCGACGCCAACGGCCGGCCGGCTTTGGTTGGGCGCTATGAGGGCGAGCTGTATCACGCAGCTTTGAAGGTCGTGAAAAAAGACGGCCGTCAGGAAATCTACATGGTCTCGCTCCGTCGCACCAACGAGAAGGCGCTTCGACGGAACTTCGATATCCAAGGCTTGTGAGGGAAACGACGCGCCGGGGAGCCGGAAATGCTGATCCCAACAGCCTGAAGGCTGGCCGTCCTGGTCGGCGCGTCCCATAGAATATAAGCCCGATCGGGCGGAAAGGCAAATGAATGGCTGGTGCATCGATCTCGGTCACAATCAACGACCAGGCCGTTGTACGTGGCTTCGAGCAGCTGACCCGGCTGATGACGAACACCCGGCCTGTCATGGCCGCGATCGGGACGGAGTTGGTTGCCTCCACCCATATGCGTTTCGTCACGCAGCAAGATCCGGACGGCCAGCCATGGCATATCCTCAACCCGACCTATGCTGAAGGCAAGCGCAACACGCGTATCCTGACCGAGAGTGGCCGGCTTCGCGACAGCATCAATTCCCGTCCTGGCAACGACCAGGTGCTCGTCGGCACCAATGTCATCTATGCCGCGCCTCACCAGTTCGGCGCGGTGATCGAGCCGAAGTCTGCCTCGCATCTGTTCTTCCGGATGGGTGGCGAATTGGTCGTTGCGAAAAAGGTGACCTTGCCCGCTCGCCCGTTCCTCGGTATATCCAGTGACGATCAAACCTCGATCGCGGAAATCGTCTTCGAGTTCGTCGAGCGCTATAGCACTCGCCACTAAATCCCCCTTCTGATTTCTCGCTAATCTTGCCGCCCGCCCTGTCGGGCATGATATCGCGTTCGCGGCCGTGGCATTTCTCGTGCCATGAAAACAGCGATCAACTCTCTCTTTATTGCCCTGATGCAGACCGGCGCGGACGTGCCGGATTGGCTGCACATCCTGCCGGCTGCCGAGTTTACCGGCGCTGATGGGCGCGGCCCTTATGCCAAGCCGGACATGGCCGCGTTGATCGCTCAATTCGACAAGGACGGCATGCGCCTTCCTGTCGATGAAAATCACTCCATCGATCTGGCCGGCAAGCAAGGCCATCCGTCGCCGGCTCGCGGCTGGATCGTCGAGCTGCAGGCGCGCGAAGATGGCCTTTGGGGTCGCGTCCAATGGACCGACGAAGGCAAGAGCCTCGTGGCCGGCAAAGCCTATGGCTTCCTGTCTCCGGTTTTTCTGCACGGCCAGAGCAAGCCCTACAAGGTCGCGAAGATGCTGCGCGTGGCGCTGACGAACGACCCGAACCTGACTTCCCTGAAATCACTTCACGCACAAGAGGACAACACCATGCTTGAAGAACTGCGGAAGGCGCTCGGCCTTCCGGAGACCGCCGACGAAACTGCCGTCATGGCAGCCGTCAAGGCGGCAAACGCAGCACGGACGGCAGGTGCCGCCCTGATGGCCCGCGTGGCCGAGGCTGCCGGCGTTGCCGCCGACACCGCTCCCGATGCCCTCGTGACTGCCGTCCAGTCGAAGGGCAAGCCGTCCGCCACGGATGCGGAAAACGCCAGCCTCAAGGATCAGCTCGTCTCGCTGCAGTCGCAGGTTTCGACGCTTACGACCCAGCTCAACACGGTCACCACGCACAATGCCCAGGAGCGCGCGGAAACTGTCGTTGGCGATGCCATCAAAGAGGGGAAGATCATCCCGGCGCTGAAGGATCACATGATCGCGCGCCACATCAAGAACCCGGCCGAGGTCGAGGCCGAGATCAAGCTGATGCCGTCGATCAATTCCGGTGGCCTTGGTGGACGCGAGCTGCCGCGTGCCGGCGAAACCGCGACTTCGGAAGAGCTGGCCATCGCCGCAATGATGGGCGTCGATCCCGAAGCTTTCAAAACGCAGCACAAGGTGCTGTTCGGAAAGGATCTCTGACATGGCCGCAACGGCAGACATTCGCCGTAGATGGCGTTCGGGCGATAGCTACGGCTATCAGGCATTGGCCGGCGTCCGGATCTTCGGGGGTACCATGGTCGGCGTGACGGCCGCTCTTGCCGCCGTGCCGGCAGCCCACCCCAGCGCCGTCGCCCTGATCGGTTTCGCCGAGGAGAGCATCGACAACCGTAACGGTGCAACTGGCGACTGGACGGTCGTCGCCAAGAAAGGCGTTACGCTGATCCCGCTGTCCGGTGCAACGCCGGCCGATATCGGCAAGCCCGTCTATGCCTCGGCCGACGACACTTTCACGCTGACGGCCGGTGCTTTGCTGCAGGCCGGCACGCTCCACGCAATCGACGCAGATGGCGTCTGGCTCAAGACGCTTTAGAGGGTACGATGGATATCACTGTTGCCAACCTGCGCGGCATTTACACGTCGCTTTCGACCATCTTCAATCAGTCCCTCGGTGCGACCGAGACCTTCTATAATTCCGTCGCGATGACGGTTCCTTCCACCACGGCAGTCAACGAATACCCGCGCCTGGACGATTTGCCAGGCTGGCGTGAATGGATTGGTGACCGTGTCGCGTTCGATGTCGGCGCTGATCTTTATTCGATCAGAAATCGCCGCTTTGAAAAGACCCTGAAAATCAACCGCGACAAGATCCGCGATGATCAGATCGGGATCTTCACGCCATTGGCGGCCCAATACGGTCAGGATGGGGCGCAATTCCCCGACACGCTTGTCTGGCCGCTCTTCAAAAAGGGTGAAGCCACTGCCTGCTATGACGGTCAGTATTACTTCGACACTGATCATCCCGGTTATAATGAACAGGGCAATCTGATTTCGGTTTCGAATTACATGCCCGGAACGGGTCCTGCCTGGTACATCATCGACGATACCAAGATCGTTAAGCCGATGATCTGGCAGACGCGTGATCCGATCAAGTTGACGCAGATGTTTTCAGACACCGATCCGAACGTCTTCTGGCGCAACGAATATGTCTGGGGCGCTGACACGCGCGGAAATGCCGGCTTCGGTCTCTGGCAGCTCGCCTACAAATCGAAGGCCGAGCTTAACAAGGACAATTATAAAGCGGCGCGCACGGCCATGCAGACAATTCGGAAACGCAGCGGCGAAGTTATGCCGATCCGCGCCGCAACCCTGCTTGTGCCGCCGGAGCTGGAAGACCAGGGACGCTCCCTGCTTGAAGCAGCGCTCATCAACGGCGGCGAAACCAACGTCTGGGCCAAGACCGCCAAGGTGATGGTCATCCCGCATCTTGCCTGATCGCCAAGCGGTCGCGGCGACCGCTGAAGCGTGACCGCCAGCAACGTCCTCTCCCGTTGCTGGCGGGTTTTCGGAAATCGGCACCGAGGCCGCTTTCCCGAAACCCGAAGAAGGAAACGTAAATGCCGAAAATCCAGATTATCTGCACGCAGCCGGGCATTCGTCGCAACGGTGTGACACACCCCGCCACCGCGATCTATGACGACGGCCACTGGACCGAACAGCAGCTTAAGGCCTTCCGTGAAGACAAGGCCTTCATCGTTCAGCAAGTGACAGGCGATGGCCTGAAGGCGTCCAACGAAGCGATCGCGGCCGAAGTGGCGCGGCTTGTCGCGCTGAAGGCTGACGAGCTGCAGGCCGGCTTCAACACCGCCGTCGCGAACGCAGTCGCCGAAAAGCTGGCAACCATCACGGCCGCCTCGGACAATACCATCGACGATCTCGGCAAGAAGCTTGACGCCGCCAACGGCACGATCGCCGACCTTCAAAAGCAGCTCGAAGCCGCGACCGCCGCCCAGGGCGACGGAACCGGCAAGACCGCGCCCAAGAAATAACTCCCGAGAGCAAGACCGCGACGGCGGGGCAATGCGGCCCCGCCGTCACACCACCAGGAGAAAGACTTTGTACGCAACCGTCGCCGACATGATCTCCCGCTTTGGCGAGACGCAGATGATCCGCCTCTCCCGGCCGGAAGACCGCACCGCGGAGACGGTTAATGCAGACGTGATCAACAGAGCATTGTCCGACGCGACGGCACTGATCGACGGCTACGTCCGTGGGCGGTACTTCGCGCCGATCGCCGTACCGCCTGCAGAGATCATTCGCGCCGCTTGCATCCTCGCGCGCTACGACCTGGCCGATGGCGAGCATACGACGCCGACCACCGAAATGACCAAGGCCCGCGACGACGTGACCGCCTGGCTGAAGGGCGTGGCGACCGAAACCATTCATCTGGATCTTCCGCTTGCCGAGCCGACCGGCACCGATGCTGTCGGCACTGGTCCGCGCATCTCCGATCGCGAGCGTCTCATGACCCGCGAAAATCTCTGGTGATCGCGATGGACCTTCAGTTTCAGCCTGTCCGCATGATGGAGCCGGCGATCGTCGAGCGCCTCCGCATCGCCTTTCCGGAGAAGATTTTCGGCATCGAGCGCGTGCCGCCGACCATGACGCTGCGCGAGTTTGAACGTGTGATCCGCATCTCGCCCTTCGTCGGCCTCGCTTGGATGGGCATGAAACCCGACCCGAACAGCGGACGGCAGCTCAAAGGGAAGATGCTGTGGCGTGTTTATCTGATCTTCAAAGCATCAGGCAGCCTTGAAACCCGCTTCAAAGGTGATGCGCACGGCCTCGGCCTGGACGCGATGATCGATGTCAGCGCCGCGCTTCTTCACGGTATCCCGTTCGATGGCATCGGCTTGTCGAGCGTGACAGCGGCCCACGCCATTACGGCTGAAGGCATCCTCGACGAAGGCGTTGTGCTTGCCCAGGTGGATTTCGAGATCGACTTCCAGACCTCGCCAGCACCCTACAAGCTGAAGACGATCGAGGATTTCAAGGGCCTCAACATCACCTGGGCTGTTGCCGATGGCGTCGAAGGCAGCCCCGAACTTCCCCAAAACATCCCCACGGCCGAGGAGTAGACCATGCCGTTTCTCAAACCCGGCGAAGGCCGGACGATGTTCCAACAGGACGGCCAGCCGTGGCCGGCCGAAGGCATGGATGCGCCGGACACCCTGTTCGTGCGTCGCCGCCTTCGCGATCTCGACCTTGTGGAAGCGGAACCGCCCGCCGAGGAGCCGCCGCCGAGCGATCCTCCAGCAAGCGATCCCCTGCCAACCGAGCTGCAGACTGAAGAGCCGGCCACCGGCAAAGGCAAAGGAGCTAAGTAATGGACTTCAACGAGATCCCGCTGGACTGGCTTGAACCCGCCACCCTGATCGAAATCAAGCCGAACTATCAGAATGTCGGCGTTCTGCCCTATCCGCAGAAGGTTGTCATCGTCGGCCACAAGCTTGCCGCTGGCACGCTCGCACCCGGCCAGATCGTCCAGATCACCCGTGGCGAGGAAGGCATCGCCTATTTCGGTCAAGGCTCGATCGGCGCTGAGATGGTCGCGAGCTTTCGCAAGGCGAACAAGACGACGCCTCTCTACGTGACCGCGCTCGCCGACGCTGTCGGCGCGGTGAAGGCGGCGGGCAAGCTGACCTTTACCGGCACGGTTCCCGTCGCCATGGTCTTGCGCTTCAAGATCGGTGGCCGGCCGATCCGCATCACCGTGCGCTCAACTGACACGGCCGCGTCCATGGCGACCGCGCTTGCCGCCGCCATCAATGCCGACACGGCGAATGTCGTCACGGCTGCAGCTGCGGCCGGCGTGGTGACATGCACGGCCAGGAGCGGTGGCGAAGTCGGCAACGATATCAATTTGCGCGTGGACGTTAAGGCCCAGGCGCTGCCTCCGAGCCTGACGATTGCCATCGACGCCATGACGGGCGGTGCTGGAAATCCGCTCGTCCAGGCCGCGCTCGATACCATCGCAAACACCTGGTTCACCATGGCCCTGATGCCGTGGAGCGATGTCACGAACATGGCCGCGTTGGCGCAGTGGCTGGGCGATCGGTATACCGCGACCGCCAAGCTCGATGTGCATGGCTTCGTGGCCAAGGCCGGCACGTTCGGCCAGCTCACCACCTTCGGCAACCTCACCAATCTGCCGTTCCTGTCTGCGATGGGTCTCAGCAACTCCCCGACGAGCTCGTGGAACTTGGCAGCAGCGGTTTGCGGCCTTGCCGCCTTCCATCTCACCAACGACCCGGCGCGTCAGCTCCGCTCGCTCGTGGTGCCTGGTGTGGAAGCTCCGGACGAAATCGACCAGTTCGAAGAGACCGAGCAGAACCTGCTTCTCGGCTCCGGTATTTCGACGTTCGATCACCTGCCCGATGGCACGACGACGATTTCGCGCATCGTGACTACGTACAAGATGTCATCGCTTGGCATTCCCGATCGCGCCTGGCTGGACATCATGGTCCCGGCCACGATGAGCCGCATCCGCTACGATTGGGCGGGCTATGTCACGCTGATGTATCCGCGCTCCAAGCTTGCCGAGGACGATAGCGCATCGGCATTCGCCGTCAGCTACGACAATGACGGCGCTGTTAACACCGCCGTCGTGACGCCTGGCCGAATGAAGGCGTCGTGGGCGGCGCGGTGCAAGCTCTATTCGGACAACGTCTGGATCGAGGACACACAGACGACGGTCAAGCAGAGCGTTTTTGCCATCGCTGCGAACGATCGCAACCGTCTTGAAGCCCGCCAACAGGTCAAGATTGTCGGCAACCTCATGGTCTTTGCCGCCTCTCTTGAATTCCAGGTCTAACCCGAAAGGAACCAACCTATGCAGGTTTTGGGTATCGTAGACATTGTCTACAAAGGGGTGAACGTCCCCGTCGAAAAAGGCGCGGAAATTCGCCCTGGCGGCATCAAGAACACCTCCGTCACGGTTGGCCGCAAGACCGGCTACGCGCAGGAAGTCCAAGGCTCGCTCGTGACCGGCACCACTGACCTCATCAAGGGTCAAAGCTGGCGCGCGCTCTTCACCTCGGGCGAAGGCGAGCTGCAGGTCCGGTGCGATACCGGCCAGACCTTCATCATTCCCGACGCGTTTTATTCCGGTGACATCCCCACGATTACCGGTGGCGAGGGCGGCAAGATCAAGTTGCAGTGGGAAGGCTCCGAACCTGAGGAAATCATCGGATGAAAACGACGGGCACGAACATCAAGATCGATCTGGACGAAGACGCGGGCAGTCAGACCGAAACCACGATCATCAACGAGGACGGGCCGATCGTACTGACCGGCTCCAATCCGGACATCATCGACGAGGACGCAAATCCACTCGACAAGCTGCCGGCGCACGCCAAGCAGAATAGCGATGGCTCGGTCACGCTGCCGCTCTACTATCCCAAGACCTTGACCACCCAGAAGGGCGGGCAGATCAGGGAGCGCAAGTTCGAAGAGCTGACGTTTCATCGCCTGACCGGCGCTGACCAGCGCGCGATCGCCGCAACCTCAGAAGAGATGATGAGCGTTGTCGCAATCTCACGATCGACCAAGCTCAGCCAGGCCGTCATGAACGCGCTCTACGACAAGATGGATGCGGCTGACATTGGGGACGCCGGGCGGGTGCTCAACCATTTTTTGTCGAATGGCCCGAAGACTGGCAGGTAAAGCTCGGCGCCATCGCTGATGGCACCGGCTTCTCTGCGGCCGAGATCGAGAGCTTCGATATCGGCCGCATAATTTTCTGGTGGAACTGCCTGATGAAATGGCGGGAAAGCATCGCCCCAAAATAGGAGAGCTGAATGTCTGCACGTTCGATGGCCTTGGACGTCCTCGTCCGTTTGAAAGATCAGCTCTCCGGACCTTTGCGCGGCCTGCGCAACCAGCTTCAGAGGATTACCGAGTTTTCCAAGAAGATCGGCCTGATCGGAACCGCGATCGCGACCATCTCCTTCATGGCTCCTATTCAGGAGGCCGCTGCATTCCAGCAAAAGCTTGTCGATATCGCCGCGACCGCCAACTATTCCGGCGAAGCGGCCTTCAAGTTCGTTGACCAGGCCAAGGGCAAGTATGAAGATCTGGCGCTGAAGATCGGCCAGTATTCCGACACGATAGCGGAAGGTGCTGGCCAGATGATCGCAGCCGGCCTCGACGAAAAGCTGGTGGACCAGTCGATCGGCAGCATCGGTCGTGCCGCGACCGCTGCACACGCGCAGTTCTCCGACATGGCAAGCGTTGCCACCTCCATGATGCAGACGCTCAAGGTTCCGGCAAACCAGCTCGACGACAGCATGGCGGCGCTGGTCGTTTCCGGCAAGCAGGGTGCATTCGAGCTTCGCGACATGGCGAAATACTTCCCGACGCTGACCGGCCAGATGGCAAAGCTCGGCGTCACCGGCCGCGAGGCGATCAACTTCCTCGGCGCATCCCTGCAGATCGCCCGCAAGGGCACCTCCGATCCGGCCGAGGCGGCGAACAACCTGAAAAACTTCCTGTCGAAGATCCTCGCCCCTGTGACCATCAAGAACTTCAAGGATGCCGGCGTCGATATCGAGGCGGTCATGAAGGATGCCGCCACCAAGGGCATCAACCCGATCGAAGCCGTCGTGCAGAAGATCAGCAAGTTGACTGGCGCATCGGGCAAGGAAATCGACGGCCTCATGAAGAAGGCGAAGGCCAACGGCATGGAAGGTGCCGAGGCGCTCGGCTACGTGCGCGAACAGCTCGTCAAGCTTCACGGCGCTGGCAAGCTCGGCGATCTCTTTTCCGACATGCAGGTCATGGACTTCCTGATCCCGATGCTTGGCAACATCGACGACTACAAACAGATCAAGGAAGAGGTTGCCAAGGCGACCGGTGGCATGATCGACACCGATTTCAATACGCAGATGCAGGCACTGAACCAGCAGCTCACCATCTTCAAGGAAATCGGCACGCAGGGGACCCGCGAAGTCGGGCTCGCCTTTGGCACCTGGTTGCCAATGATCAATGAAGGCCTGATGGCGGCGCTGAAGTGGCTGCGAGAACTGGACACCGCGACGGGCGGCTGGGTGAAGCAGGGTCTTGCCCTTGCCGGCGTTGGCGTGCTTGCCGCTGCAGCCTTTGGCGCGCTCGGTATCGCCCTGCCAATCATTGGCGCTGGTCTGTCTGCCATCGCCTCATTGATCGGTGTCCTCTTGTCGCCGATCGGCCTGCTCGTCGGCGCGCTGGCTGGCGGCGCGTATCTCGCCTGGAAGAATTGGGACACGGTCGCGCCCTACCTCAACGACGCCTGGACAACGATAAAGGACAGCGCAGCCGCTGCCTGGGAAGGCATCAAAGCCGCATGGCAGGAAGCTACGCCCTATCTCGAAGCCGCGTGGGAAGGCCTGAAGAAAGTCGGTGCGCAGCTTTGGGATGGCATCCGGACAGTGGCCGGCCAGGCGTGGACGAAAATCAAATCGACCTGGGCAACCGTTCAGCCGTATTTCGCCCGCATATGGAACTCCATGAAGCGTGGCGGAACCCAAGCCTGGGAAGCGTTGATCGATGTGGCTCCGCGTCTCTGGTCAAGGCTGAAGTCCGGCTATGCCGCCATCTCGACCGAGGCGATTGGCTATCTGCGTGTGAGTTTGGAGAACGTTCAAAGGCTCTTCAAAGGGTTTATGAAGGGGCTGGATTTCAAGCTCGATCTCTCTGGCCTCACGATCGATGACGCCAAGATCGGGGCCTTGCGCGCGCTCGATGCCGCTCTGGTCGGATTGAAGGCTGCCTATGAAGCCATGAAAGATTTTGCGACTGGGCTTCAGCCTTACATGGAAGGTATCGGCGAAAACCTTGGTGCCACCATCAAGGATCTAATCCGAGTAAACGATGCAGTCGGCCGTGTCGCCGCCGCGTTCGGCCGCTTGATCTCCGCGCTTGGTCAACTTGTGAACGTAGACACATCGTCTGTGACCGGCGTCTTCAAGACACTTGGAGATCTGGTCGGCGGCTCGATCATGGTCGCAACCCTCATAATCAGGAAGCTGGCGGATGGGCTTGCCGCTGTTGCCGAGGCCATCGCCAATTTGGCTGAAGGCAAGAAAGTGGACTGGTCTACGCTCGTCCCGACTGGCGTTGCTGATGCATGGGCGACGGTTTCGCAGAAGTTCGCAGACTTCCTTTCCGCCGCCCGCGCCCTGCCAGGCGAGCTGGCCCAGATCGGCATCGATGCTGGCAACCGCATGGTGCAAGGGATCAAGGATGCGATCGACGGGTTGGTGGAATGGTTCAAGGCCCTTCCGGCTCGCATTCTCGGCGCGATCGGGAAGATCAATCTCTCTGGAGCTTTTAACTTCCCAGGGGGCTTTTCGTTGTCTAGTTGGTCATCTTCGGGGAACACCCCAGCCAACGACAACAGCGTGGAAGGCGCTGTCGAAAAGCTGAAGGATGCCGGGAAGGTCACTCCCCCAGGCCGTCAACCGGCCAGCGACGACGGGCGAGAAAAATCGTTGGATGACTTTCTGAATGGCCCCCCGGCCATCCCAGGCAAGCAGACGATGGCTCCCGCCCAGGGACCGGTAAAGGGTGAAGTTGTGGTGAAGAGCGAAGTGAAGGTCGCTGTTGACGGCCCCGGCCGCGTGGTTAGCCAGACGCCGCAAGCGCCCGTCGCCGTTCCTGTCAACACCAACACCGGCCGCGCGATCGGAAGGGTTTGACGATGTTCGACAGTCTCGATTGGGTCTTGCCCGGTCTTCTTCCGGGTAGCTTTCGCGGCATCCCTTTCCACGTTCCGGACGCAAGCACCGAAGTCGGCCGGCGCGTCGTCGAGTATCTCTTTCCCGGCGTCGATATGCCGGCATATGACGATTTCGGTCTGGCGCCCGCCGTGGTGTCCATCGAGGGGCTGATCGTGGGCGACGATTACGTTGTCCAGGCAGCCGCCCTGGAGGCCGCGTTTCAGGCTCCCGGTCCCGCGACCTTGATACATCCTTGGCGCGGCCCGATGACCGTCATCATGGAACAGCCGGCGCAAATCTCCCTGTCGGCCTCGGAGCTGCGTGTCGTCCGCTTCTCGGCGGCCTTCAAGCGTTTGCCCGCGTTGAGCCTGGGCGTTTCCTTCAGCAGCTCGGCCGGCTTGTCGTCGGCAACCTCGGCGATCCTCGCGGCGGCCTCGTCTGCTATCACCGCTACCACGGCCAACATCTCGGCAGCCCGATCGAAGGCAATCGCCCGCACGACACGAATGGCAGTAGAGCTTGCTGGCACCATAACCGCACCGGCCGGCGCTGCTCGCACAATGCCGCGCATCAAGGCGGCACTCGCAGCGACAACCGCAACCGATCCCGCAAGCTTCGATGCGCAGATGATCGCGGCCGCATCCATTATCGGCCTGGCCGCTCCGGCCCCTGCCGTGTCGCCTGCTGCCGAGGCACTATCGGAAAGCCCGGCCTCGGCACTCAGCCTCATGTCGATCGGCATGAGCTTTGTCGAAGGCTTCAGCACGCAAAGCGCCTCCGCGCCGTCCGATACCGACGCCATGCTGATCTTTGGCGCCGCCTGTCATTTCGTTGGACAGACGGCCGCTCAATCGGCCTATGCCGACTATCAATCGAGCCAGCAGGCACAGGCCTTTCGCGGTCGCGCCACGACTGCAATCGATGCCCTCACTGACATGCTCGAGGCCATCTCCGCGCCGTCCCTGCTCCCGGCAGCTTCATCGTTGCGTCGTGCGGCCCGCGATCTGCAGGCCGCGTTGATTGCCGACATCAACGAGACGATCGGTCGCTTGCCGGCCGTTCTCATATTCCGGCCGGAGCGGCCACTGGATAGCTGGCTGCTGGCACAGCATGTCTTTGGCGATCGACCTTCAGCGATCGAAGCCGCATATGAAGACATCGTCGGCCGCAATCGCCCACGTCATCCCGCCGCGCTGCAGCCAGGCGATATCGAGGTACTGCGCTAATGCAAGCTGTGTATGTCTTGCCTCAGGCCGTTCAATCCCGCATCGTCCTTGTCATTGCCGGCACGCACTATGACCAGTGGACAAGTGCCGAGGTCGTGCGCGACCTGAAAGACTTCTCGGGGTCTTTTCGGTTTGCGCTTTACGATCCGCTGCGTTCGGGCAACACCTTTGCATACGCCAGCACCGGCCCGCTCATCTCTCTGGAGCCGGGACCGGCCGTGGAGATCCTTGTCGATGGCGAGCTGGTTCTGAAGGGGCATATCGAGGACGTGAGCGTCGATATCGACGAAGGGCATGCCTCGGTCGAGATCACCGGCCGCGACAAGACCGGCGACCTGGTGGACAGCGCGGCGCTGACCGATGGACCTGCCGAGTTCAACAACGTCAAGCTCGAAGAGGCGATCAAGCGCATCGCGCAACCGTTTGGCCTCACGGTTCGCTCTGAAGTCGATACCGGCGAGCCGTTCTCCCGCTACTCGCTCGACCTGGCCGAAACCGCTTTCTCAGCTTCGGAGAAAGGCGCACGCTCCCGTCATGCCCTGGTCCTCTCCGATGGCGTCGGGGGCATCGTGATCACGCGCACCGGAGCCAAGCGCGCACCCGACGATCTCACCCTACCCGGAAACGTGCAAAGCTCTTCCCGGCGTTACAGCCATCGCGGCCGCCATTCGAAGACCCACGTTCGAGGCCAGGGCGAGCGCGCTGGGCAGAAGAAGCGCGGCGCTGCCAACCTCGATGTCAGCGCCGAACCGCTCTCTCCGGACGATCGCAAGCCCGGTGATGGTTCGGCGACCGAACAAGAGCGCAAAGGCACGGTGGCATCGGGCGTTTCAGTTGACGAGGAGATCACCCGTCATCGCCCGATCGTGCATCTGGCGCGCAGCAAAGCCGATGGGCAGGCATGCCAGGACGAAGCGGATTGGCGTATGCGCAACTCCCGCACTGAAGGCGAGCAACTGACCTACAAGGTTCAAGGGTTCTCGGCCAACGGTCAGCTCTGGCGCGTCAACGAAATTGCCGCCGTCGATGACGCCTATCAGAACATCAGCCGCGACATGCTGATTTCTCGCGTTGCCAACCGCCATGATGAACGCGGCGCAATCACCGAGTTGAGCATCGTCAGCCCCGAATCTTTCGATAAGAAGGCCGTGGGCAATCGCCGCAAGAATGGCAAGGGCAAGAAGTCGAAGCACAAGGGCGGGCCGCTCGACGGCTCGGCGCAGGCGATATGACCACGAAGGAAACCGCAGACACCATTCGCGGCATGGCGCGCCGTGCCACCGCCAAGAACGTCAATGACGATGGTCAGATGCAGACGGCCAATTTCGAAGTCGCTCCCGGCGTATGGCGCGAAAACGTTGAGATCGCCCAGCCCTACGGTTTCGCTGGTCATGCCGACGAGGACGGCGCTGAGTACCTCCTGATTGCCGTTGGCGGCGATCAGGGCGACTTGATCGCGCTCCCGCTCGGCAATCCGTCGCAGCGCATGGGCAAGTTGCCAGCCAAGCAGGTTGGGATTTACAACGCCGGCGGGGACAGGCTCATGCTGAGACCGGACGGCACGATCGAGATTGCGGCCGGGACTGCGCTCAATGTGAAGATTGGTGGCGTGACGTTCGTGGTGTCCGCTGAGGGTGTGGACATTCAGGGCGGTAAAGTCACGCACAACGGTAAGAACATCGGCTTCGATCATGAGCATAAAGATGTAACGCCAGGGCCGGCGCTGACTGGTCCTCCGGCCTAGCCGCCTGCCAAGGCAGGCATGATGCAGGGTTCGCGCGCGCGTTAGTTTCGCGCCATGTTTTGCGATCTGGCACTTCAATACGATCCCGATAAGCGGCGCTGCGATCTCGTCCTCGACGAGGATTGCGATCTCCTGCTCGACTTCACGCCAGTCCCGGCGATGCTGTTGTCGATCGGCCTTGACCGGCGCGCGGCACCTGACGATCAGCTGCCGGAGGGTCGCTCGCAATTTCTTGCTCCCGCCAGCTTTTCCGAACGTCGTGGCGCTCCCGGTGACGCGCTCGACCCGGCCGGCAATAAGTCCGGTAGCCGCTTGTGGCTGCTCGACCGCGCCAAGGCGACCGATACGACGCGACAGCTTTGCAATTTCTGGCTGGAAGAATGCCTGGCATGGGCCGAGGCAGAGACAGGCGAACCGGCTGCGATATCAGTCGATTGGGTTCGCATGGGCGATACCCCGGTTCTTGGCTATACCGCGCAGGTTCAGGACGCCAGCGTCTCCCTCAGCCGTCGCGTAGGAGGCTAACTTGCCCTGGCCAATCCCGAAAGCATCCGCCATCGCTGCCAAGATCGCCGGCTCTATCGAAGCCGGTCTTCTTCGCTTTCGACCGGAGCTGGATCCTCGTGCTGTATCTCGCGCCGTGCGCTCGGAAAAAGGCGTCTTCTCGCAGATCGGCCGAGCGCTCTCATTGGAGTTGCGCGAAGCTCACGACCATATCGCCTGGTGGGGACGGCAGTATTTCGTCGATACCGCAGAAGACGAGTTCGTTTTGCGGCACGCAAACATCTGGAACGTCCCGCAGCGTGGTGCGACCAAAGCCATTGGTCGTGTCGTCATCGTAGGCGTCGCCGGCACGCCACTTCCGGCCGGCCTGCTCCTCGCCGCGTCTAACAGCGTCCAGTATGTCACGACCGCGCCGGCAACCATCGATGCTGGAGGCAGCATTGAAGTCGGGGCAACCGCTGTCCTGGGCGGCACGATTGGCAATCTGGAAGCCGGCGTGCTTCTTGCCACCGTGACCGCGCAGCCGGCCGTGTCAAAGATCACTGTTTCCGCTGCCTTCGTGGGCGGCGCTGAAGAAGAAACGCCCGAGGAGCTGCAGGTCGCCACACTGCAGCGTATCCGCCAACCACCCCACGGCGGCGCGGCCTTCGACTATTCGACGTGGGTTCGCGATCAGTTCCCGGTCAAGGCTGTCGGCGTTGTCCCTGGCTGGATCGGCCGAGGTTCGGTCGGCGTCGTCGTTGTCATGAAGAATGACGACGGCTCACCGCGCGCGCCTTCGGCCGACGAGGTTGCCGCAATCCTCTCCTATCTCGGCGCGCCTGGCAGCCAGACCGGCGTCCGACCTGTGACGGCGAATGTCGTCGTGGTTCCCGGTGTCCTTCGCACGCTGACAATCAGCGTACGCCTTCGTCCGGACACGCTTTCAACCCGCGCCGCAGTCGCCGACGCCTGGCGGCGCTTCGTCGCCACGATCGGCGACGATGACGACGATCAGAACGCAAGCCCGATCGGCGCAACGATCGAGCCTTCGCGTATCTCCGAAGCGATCTCGGCCGCCAGTGGTGAGTACGCGCACGACCTTCTTTCACCGCTCGCCCGCTTCACCCTTGATCGCACCGAATACCCGATCGCAGGTGATCCCCTGTTCGAGGCAAGCTGATGGCGCGTTCGGTTACGACGGTCCTTGCCAGCATCATCGGTAAGCTCGCGCCTGGGTGGGCGCTGGGCTTTCGCGACGGCATTCTCGATACGGTGCTTTCCTCCGGTGCGGAACGAATTGCCGAGGCCGAGGCAGAAGCTGAAGCACTCATGGTTGAGACCGACCCGCGCTCGGCCGTCAACCTTCTCTCTGACTTCGAGCGTGTTCTCGGTCCCGATCCGTGCGGCCGAGATCTCGATCCGCTTTCGCTCGAAGACAGGCAGCGCCTGGCGCATCAGCGCTGGACCGCGACGGGCGGGCAATCCATCCCTTACATGGTCTCGGTCGCACAGAAGCTCGGCGTTCCGATCACGATCGAAGAGTTCTGGCCTTCCGTCGCGGGGCGGTTGCGCGCCGGCCAGCGGCTCCGCCCGCAAGGGTCTCAATTCGTCTACCGCGTGAACATCCCTGGCCTCATCACCGTCGTCAACTTTCGCGCCGGCGCAAGCGTCGCCGGTAATCGGCTTGGCACGTTCAAACTTTCCAACATCGAATGTGAGTTGCGCCGGATACGACCGGGGCACACCGACATCGTCTTCAAATACGGAGCCTGAATATGGACCGCATCAATGGTGCTGATTTCGTCGATCTCGGTGGCGGCAAGCGCGGTTTCCGCGACGAGGACTTGCCGACCGGTACGCCTGGTACCGAGGTGACGGCCGACTGGCTTAACTCCGCCCAGGAAGAAATCCTCGGTATCATCGAGACGAGCGGCATTGTCCCAAGCGCCGCCGATCGCGGCCAGCTCGGCAAAGCCATCCAGTCCGGCCGGCTGAACTATGTCGTAGGCGGCGGAACCGCCAATGCGCTGACGGGGACGCTCACGCCCGCACCCAGCGCCTACACGGCGGGCATGCGCGTCAACTTGAAGGTGGCCACCGCAAATACGGGTGCGGCAACGCTTAATCTCAACGGCCTCGGCATAAAGAACATTGTCGCATCCGATGGCAGCGCTCTTGCTGCGGGCGACCTGATCGGCATTGTAAGTCTTGTCTACGATGGTGCTTCCTTCGTTCTCGACACGCTCGCCATAGCGTCGGAAACTGTGCGTGGCATAGTCAAGCTGGCTTCGGCAGTAGACGCAGCGGCGGGCGTTGATCTCACAAGACCGGTTTCGTCAGGGAGGATGGCAACAGCAGTCCAGCGGGGAGCTTGGAATTTTGCTGTTGCCGGAGGCACGGCGAACGCCCTCACGGCTACATTGTCTCCGGCCCCTACGGCTTATTCCAATGGACTAGCGGTCAATCTCAACGTTACCGTTCCAAATACCGGCGCAGCCACTCTAAATGTCAATGGCTTGGGTGCCGTTCAGATCCTCCACAGCGACGGCAATCCCTTAACCGCTAACGAATTGGCGGGCATCGTCACACTGGTATATGCATCCGGCGTATTCATTTTAGTAAATACGATCATAGCCAATGAGGTTGTGCGTGGCGTTGTCGAGCTGGCATCAGCGACAGAGACGGCGGCTGGCACGGATTTGACTAGGCCGGCTTCCGTTGGCCGGATGGCTTCCACAGCGCAGTCCGGTTCTTGGAATTGGGCTGTACCGGGCGGAACGGCGAATGCCTTAACCGCGACGCTCACACCCGCGCCAACCGCCTACACGGCAGGTTTGATCGTCTGCACTTACATCAACACGCCAAACACCGGGCCGGCGACACTGAACGTCAATGGTCTTGGCGCGAAGAATATCCTCTATTCCGATTGGAGCCCGCTGGTTGCCAACGATTTGTACGGGATCGTTACCCTCATCTATGACGGTGTCAGCTTCGTTCTGCTGAAATTCTCCCCTGCGTCAGAGACCAACAAAGGCGTTGTCGAGCTGGCGTCGGCTGCGGAGGCTACCGCTGGAACAGATCTGATCCGCCCCGCGTCGGTTGCCCGAATGGCGAACGCGGTTCAGTCTGGGTCTTGGACAGTTGGCAACACGGCTGGTCCTGCGAATACCTATACCGCCAGCCTGGTGCCCGCTCCGCCCGCATACACCTGGGGAATGATCGTCAACCTGTGGTTCGGGACTGCAAACACAGGTCCCTCCACTCTCAATCTGAACGGTCTCGGGGCGCTTCCTATTTTGAGCGGCGACGGTATTGCCGTGGTCGCCAATGACCTTGGCGGCAACGTCACTCTGGTATGTGCCGGCTCCGCATTCCTTATCCTCAGCACGACGCCGGCAAGCGAGTTTCGTCGAGGACTTGTCGAGCTGGCTTCAGCCGCTGAAACGGCTGCAGGCGCCGATCAAACCCGGCCGGCTTCAGTCGCGCGAATGTCCTCAGCCGTGCAGGCAAGCAAATGGGGTTACGCCGCAGCGGGCGGCACGGCGGCGGCGTACACGGCCGTTCTCACGCCCGCGCCGGCATCCTACGCCGATCTGAAAAGCATCATCTTCAAGGCTCCAGCGTACGGCAACCTTGCCGGCGCGACCTTGAACGTGAATGGCTTGGGCGCGCTTCCAATCGTAAACCCCGTTGGTGCGCCCGTTGCGCTCAACGACCTTCCAGCTAACGCGCTGGTGTTCCTGCTGTGTGACGGCGCTCGGTTCTACACGGCCGGGATCGTTCCTTCTCAGGTTCGGGTGAAGCTCACGGCAGACACGACGTTCTACATCAGACCCGATGGCAACGATGCCAATACGGGATTGGACAACACTGCAGCTGCGGCATTTAAAACCCTTCAAGGCGGCTGGACCGCGATCAAATCGCGCTACGATACGGCTGGCTACGCCGTAACGATCCAGTTGGGTGTTGCAGGGACCTATGAGGGTGCCAGCTTCGATGCTGCATCGAGTGTGGTAACGGTGCGTGGTGATCCGGCCAATCAAGATGCCTATGTAATCAATACCCAAGCCGGAAAAATCTGGAGCATTCGCTGCGCCATGTACAGCGTGACGCTGGACGGTGTGAAGGTTACAAAATCGACCGTCGGTGTATACGACATCTACACCAATTTTGGTGGGCAAGTTAACATCCAGAACGTTACGCTTGAGGCTACCGGCGCGGCCGTGGGCGGCGGCCAATATCACTCATATACCCTGAACGGCGGCAGTATCGGCATAACCGGCCCAATCAAAATCATTGGGACTTGCTCATCACCGTTCCTTGTACAGAGCTTTGGGGTAATCGGTGTCTCTGGTGGCACTCAAACAGTCACGCTTTCAGGAACGCCCTTCTTTCAGGTGGGCTTCGTGAATTGTTCTCAGGCGAGGGCGGAAATTGGCGCTCTGGCTTTTGCCGGCGCGGCCACCGGACCCCGTTATTCAGTCACCGAAAATGGTGTCATCAACGTTGCGGGCCAAGGCGCAAATTTCCTTCCGGGTAACACCGCCGGAAGTCAATCTTCAGGAGGACAGTATGTTTGACCCGTTGAATTGCTATTGGCTGTCAGATGATGGACGGATCTTCGCTAGTGCGAGTTCGTCAATCGTCTCAAAGAAAGATGCCCAGTACAAAGCGTGGCTGGCGGTGGGCAACACGCCATCTAAGTGGCCGCTCGATGATAACGGTAATCAGACGGACGCTTCGCTTCAGGCTGTTATCGGGGGATACAATCTTTATCTCGATTTACCCGCCTATGCGGCTGCGAAACGGTACTCTCTGGAAACGGGAGGGTTCAGCTTTAAAGGCCATCCGATTGCCACAGATGCCACCAGCCAGAGCAAAATTGGTAACGTCGCGCTCGCGGCAAACATCGTAGGGTCGGGGTTCTCAACGAGCTTCAAATGCTCGGACGGATCATTTTTTACCTTGGATCAGACGGACGCATTGTCCATGGCAACGGCAATCATGAATTTCATAAGTGCCTGCTTCGATGCTGAAGCCGGAGTTGCGCTAGGGATCACGAATGGCACGATTAAAACGCTCAGCGATGTTGACACGGCAACGTGGCCTTCGAACGTCTTATGATATCAAGCGGCTTTTTTGGCACCCGCGACTATCTGAGGATCACTGTATCTAGGTTTACGGTTTTGGCCCCAGCGCTCTAAGTTATAGCTGAGAACACCAAGCAAAAAAGCCACGGCGATGTTGAGGGTGACATCGCCGAGGAGACCAGAAAAACTAGTCCATTTTGAATCGGAAGTTCCGAGCCAGAACGCGCGAAACTGGGCAGATATCAAACCGCTGAACAGAAGGTGCCAAACGTAAAGGCTGTAACTGATCGTCCCGATCCAAACGATGGCTGGCCGCGAGAGCAAAGCCTGAAGCCAAACGGGAGCTGTTTGCCGAAATAGAGATCCAACCAGACAGCCGGACGATATGGCTAGTAGCGAGTAGCCGTAAATCTGGACGGTTGGATCAGCCTTATGCCACTCCTCGCTACTGGCTAGATACGCGAGTGCCAAGATGCCAGTTGTTGGGAATATCAAATTCATCAGAACATCGGTCCGCTGAGTAAGGCCGCCCTCGTGATGGCGCAGAGCGATCAGCGCTGCGACAATGAACGCGTCTAGGCGGAACGGGGTGAGCGAATAAATGGTGTTCGGCTGAAGCCCGTATAGGAGAGCCACGCCCCTTGCTAGCGGCGCCAAAATAACAACCGCCAGCATCAAACTCTTAAGCGGTAGACGGTGTCTGAAAACGAGGAGCCACGGCCATGCGAAGTAAAACTGCATCTCAACAGCTAGCGACCAAAAGTGCGTTATTGAGATCATGGGGTCTTGCATAGGCACCCCAATGACAATGCCAATATTCGAGAGGTGCAATAGAAGAAACGGAATTGCCCGTGCGTAGCCCGCTGTGGTGGCCAGCCCCAGGATAAGACATATCGAGAATACAAAAACTGCGAGATAATAGACTGGAAACAGCCTTAACGCTCTTCGCCGCCAAAATGTGAAAACGTCCGTTGGCTTTCGGACGGATGACAATATCGAACTCGTTACCACAAATCCGGAAATCGCAAAAAACAGGTCCACGCCTACCCAGCCGACGTTAGCGAGATGTAGGAGTGCATGGCCAGGCGTCACGCCGGATAGAATGTCGTTCCGGTAGACCGAAACGTAGTGAAAGATAAGAACGGCTAGCACTGCGACGCCACGTAGGCCTTGGATGCTTAGATTTTGACCTGATGACACATTCGCTAAGGATTTCATGGTCGCCTCGAAGCTCCTTCCGTGGGAACTTTTAGGGTTTTATCGAATGTGTCATGGGCTTGCAACGAAGTGTCGGCCACTCAGCGCAGGGCTTCAAATCTGTCTCAAAGCGCATTCGAAGCACGTTTGGATGGAGGTGGCGCACTTACGGATGGCAATTTACATCGCCCGATTTGGCATAGCCGACGTGGGGGCAAAAGAGTAGGAAAAATGGAAGAGCTAGACCGTGAGGTAGGTTGTAATGAAAGTGACTAGGGGAGAGACCGCCACGACCGCAGTCCTCGCGGCATCGGCGCTGTTCGCGTGGACCTCAGCGGCTCACGCATCTGATATCGTAGAAGGACAGGTGCGCTCAGCCCTAGTAGTAGAGTGGGCTATGGGGAACTGCGATCAGTCTCAAATGCCGGCCATGACGGCTATGGTCGCGGCGATGACGCTCAACGGAGCCAACATCGGAACGGTCGAAAGGTTGCGGGCCGAATTGAAAGCACGCTTTGCCGAACGCAAGATCGACATCGCTGAAGTCTGTAAGGGCGTCCTAGGATCAATCGGGCAGGTAATCCCGCAGAAATAGAAATTCCGGTTTACCGTGTCAAAATTCCGGAAAGTCGCGTCCGGCTACACTCAGGCAGCCATGCATACCACAGATATCAAGGGGGAAATGGTACGGTTGGGGGGTCTCGAACCTCCGACCTCAGGTGCCACAAACCTGCGCTCTAACCAACTGAGCTACAACCGCACTTGCTCGCGTCGCCGCGAACGGGGGTGACATACGAGGACTTTAAAACTATTTCAAGTCCTATCTACCCGCAATATGAAAAAGCTTCGAAGATATCCAAACGATGATGTGCGCCGACAATCGGTTTTCCCGGCGCAGCAGCCTGCTCATATGAAAAGTCCCGCCTTCAGGGTTTTCACCTGAAAACGGGACATTCGTGCCTTGGGAGGCTATCGTGAAAATATCAGGCCTTGAAAGAGGCCATTGCCTTTTCAGCGGCGTCCTTGGCAGGCTTTGCCAGCTTTTCGGCGACCTTCTTGGTCGTGTCCTGGATGGACTTGGCCTGTTCGACGGTCACTTCGGCCTGCTTGCGGATGAAAGCGGTCTGAAGCTCGAAGAGTTCGGCAACGGACTTGACGCGAAGCAGGGCTTCCATGTGCGCCAGCGAGCTTTCGGCATTGGTGCGCAGGACGTCGATGGCCTTGAGGCCGATTTCAACGGAACCAGCCTGTGCGGTCTGCACGGTTGCTTCAACCGTCTTGCCTGCTTCTTCGGTGGCAGCCTTCATCTTGGCGAAGGCTTCCTTGGACTGCGTAGCGCCCTTTTCGGCGAAGTCGCGGAAGGATTCGGAGAACTTGGACGGGTCGAATGCAGCCGTTGAAAAAACGTCGTCTTTCTTTACAGTAGCCATGATTACGCTCCTTAGGGGGGCCTCCCGGAGGCACCAGTCGTTAAAGTTTGTGAGGCTTATATAATATAAAGAATTGTGCATTGCAACATAATTTTGCACCGCACAACGCGTTAACCTTTCCGGCCGAAAGATGGGCGCTTCGCTGGACCGGAGAGCGGGGCGCCGTTATTAATAAATCATTAAAGCAAGAGAGGCGCTCACGCCCGCAAAACAGGTTGGAATATGCCCGCAATTCAATATCCGTTCATTGACATTGCCGTGCACCCGCGCGTTCGGGAACGCTTTGCCCGTGGCGAGGCCATGGTGATGTTTTCGACCGGCATGGATCGCGTGCTCTGGGCCAATGGCGCCGGCGCCAACCTCTTCGGCTATGATGTCATCTATGATTTTCTCGATCAGGGGCCAAAGCCCGGCGACGTCTCGTTTCGCCAGATCGAGGCCACCGCGCGCGGCCTTGGCACGATCGGCGATCAGCGCACATTCCTGATCCGCATGGCCTCGGGCTTTCAGCGCGCCGTCGTCAATGCGGCCGTCGAACTTATCCGCATCCAGGCGGGTGAAGAAGCGGTGCTTTTTTCCTCTCCCGTCTCCTCCAAGCCGATGACCCCGGCCGAATGTGCAAGGCGGATGATCGACGGCTTCGATGATCCCGATACCCATATGGCCGTTATCGGCCGCGACGGTGAAATCGTTGCGTCCTCTGCCCGTTTCCGCATGCTGGACATCACCCCGCAGACGTCGCGGATGCTGACGACGATGGCCGGCGCGCACTCGGATCGTCTGATCAAGCGGCCGATCCCGACCGGTCGTGGCTATCTGCCCGCCGCCATCGGCAAACTGTCGGAAATCCCGGCGCTGCATCTGCTCTTCGTTGTTGAAACCGTGCTTGGCCATCTCGATCCGACGGAAACTCTGCCGGCCGAAGCGCCGCAGGTTTCGGCGGAACCGCAGACAGAAGAGACCCGCGAAGAGCTCGAGGCCGCGGCGGCTGATGACACGCCGAAGACCGCTCCTTCAGCGCTGTCCGGTGATGTCATCGATACAGTTGCGCATATCGAGGAACTGGACGAGACGCCCGAGTATCAGGCAGACGAACAACCCGAGGCAGCCTTGACCGCAGCCGATGGAGGCGAGCCTGCCCCGGAACCGGCGCCAGCAGATATTGTCGAAGAAACCCATACGGAAGCGCCTTCCGACGATCAGGCATCCGATGTCGTGACGGAAGACGAGGCGCCTGTGGCCGATGTTCACGCCGAGACGCCGCCGGAACAGACGGAGCCTGAAACGGCTGATATCTCGGACCATCCTTCGGACGGATTTGTTTTCCAGCGAAACGGTCGCGCGACCCGATTCGTCTGGAAGATCGATGCTGCCGGCCACTTCAGCGAAGTCTCGCGTGAGTTTGCCGAGGCTGTCGGCCCCCAGGCAGCGCAGATCGCCGGCGATGCCTTCTCCGATGTCGCCCGGCGTTTCAATCTCGATCCCGACGGCAAGATCGCGGAATTGCTGGCGCGACGCGACACCTGGTCCGGCCGCACAATCTATTGGCCAGTCGAGGGCACGGCGCTGATGGTGCCAGTGGATCTGGCAGCACTGCCGACCTATACCCGCAGCCGCGAATTCGACGGCTTCAGAGGCTTCGGCGTCGTGCGCCTCGCCGATGCCATCGAAGATCCGGCACGGCGCGGCATGTCGCTGGACACGCAGGCCAGCCCCGATGCCCCGACCGAGCCCTCCGCCCCATCGGTGGATGCGGAAGCTGTCGACGCCGCAGAGACGGATATCGAAGAGGAACATGCATCCGCGGCCGAAAGCCACGAAGAAGCCCCGGTCGAGCCGGATTCCACGTCTGCCGAGCCGCCGGTGCTGCGCATCGTCGAGACGCCGAACCGCCGGGAAACGGACAAGGTCATTCGGCTGCATGAACACCGGACGCTGACGCAGGCCGGCCTTTCGCTCAGCGAACAGGCTGCCTTCCGCGAGATCGCCCGGCAGCTCGAACCCTTTGGCAAGCGCAGCGAACTGCCCGCCGAGCAGCCTTCGGTCGAAGCGCCCACAGATAATGCAGATGTCGCCCCACAGGCAAATGCGGCGGACGAAATCCTTTCCGATGCCCATGACGCGGCGACGGAACACGATCGTCACGATAACCGGCAGGACGAGACATCGCAGGCCGAAGAAGCCATAGAGGTCGATGACCGCGCGAAAGCGGATGACAACGACCTTATGGAATCGCCGATCGCCTCCGCAGAGCCGGAAGAAGATTTCGATCCGCTCGACGCTCTGAGCGCCGCCATTCCGCCGCGTGTGAAAATGCGCACCGGACTGTCGTCCGATATCGTCGATCAGCTGCCGCTCGCCATACTCATTCATGCTGGCGACCGGCTGATCCATGGCAATGTAGAATTCCTGCGGCTCACCGGTTACGAGAGCCTTGCGGATCTCGAACAGGTTGGCGGCCTGGACGCGCTGCTGCAGCGGAACGACCTGGAAGACAAGACCGAGCAGCCCGGCACGATGATGGTGGTGCGCGCCGACGATGCACTTGTGCCGGTCACCGCGCGACTGCAGTCGATCCGCTGGGAAGACGGGACCGCCTTGATGCTGGCATTGATGCCCGCGGAAAAGGCTGCCGCTCAGCCTTCACCGGAGCCCGTCTCGGAGGAAGCGCGCCCGGAGCGCATTCTCGAAAAAGTCGCCAAGCTGCAGGTGGAGATCGAGGAGCTTCGTTCGACGCTGGAAACGGCGACCGACGGCGTCATCATCGTCGGACAGGATGGCGAAATCCGTTCCATGAACCGCTCGGCAAGCGCGCTGTTCAATTATGACGACCAGGAAATTCGCGGCAAACCTTTCGTCACGCTATTTGCGCATGAGAGCCAGAAGGCAGTCCTCGACTATCTCGGCGGCCTGTCGGGCCATGGTGTTGCCAGCGTGCTCAACGACGGCCGCGAGGTGATCGGCCGCGAGGCGTCCGGCGGCTTCGTCCCGCTGTTCATGACCATGGGTCGGCTGAATTCCTCCAACGGTTATTGCGCCGTCATCCGTGACATCACGCAATGGAAGCGCACCGAGGAAGAACTGCGTAATGCCAAGCGCGCGGCGGAAACGGCCAATGCCCACAAGACGGACTTTCTGGCCCGCGTGAGCCATGAAATCCGCACGCCGCTTAACGCCATCATCGGCTTTTCCGACATGATGGCCGGCGAGCGCTTCGGGCCGATCGGCCATTCGCGCTATGTCGAATATGCGACCGACATCGGCCGCTCCGGCCGCCATGTGCTCGACATCGTCAACGATCTCCTCGACATCTCGAAGATCGAGGCCGGCGAGATGGATCTCGACTTCGCCTCCGTCGGTCTGAACGAAGCGATCACCGAAGCCGTGTCACTGGTGCAGCCGCAGGCCAATAGCCAGCGCGTCATTATCCGCACGGCGCTCTCGCAAGCGGTGCCCAACGTCGTGGCCGATCTGCGCTCGATCAAGCAGATCGCGTTGAATATCCTCTCCAACGCCATCCGCTTCACCCCGTCGGGCGGCCAGATCGTCGTGTCGACCTCCTACGAGGGCAATGGCAGCGTCGTGATGCGTATCCGGGATACGGGCGTCGGCATGACGCGCTCGGAACTCGAGCAGGCGATGAAGCCTTTCCGGCAGGTGGCAGCCAATAGCCGCAAGCGCGGCGACGGCACCGGCCTCGGTCTGCCGCTCACCAAAGCGATGGTCGACGCCAACCGGGCAACCTTCTCGATCAATTCCTCGCCCAACGAGGGAACGCTGGTCGAAATCACTTTCCCGTCGCCGAGGGTGCTGGCAAACTGAACTGAGAGGCCTGCGCCTCAGAACCAGAGATCGCGCACGCATCGACCCTTCGATGGCAGATCTTCAAAGCTGTCCAGTCCGTCAAAATGATCGATCGGCAGGTCGGCGACCAGATCCGGCTGCGCCAGCCGCATATTGACGGCCATGCGTCGACGGCCGTCTTTCTCGAGCCGCAGGCCGCGCCAGCTCAAGACGCCGGCACAGGATGGGCAGAACAGGATTTCCAGAGGGGAAACGTCCCTGCCGGCGCGGGTGTAGGAAGACGGTTCTCCCGTGACGGCAACACGCTCTCCCTCGAAATCGTAGGCCCACAGCGCACCATAGCGTCGACAGAGCGTGCAATTGCAAGCCGTGATCGAGCCCGGATAGCCCTCAAGCGTCCAGCCGGTTTTTCCGCAGTGACATGAGCCGATCAGCATGCAGCGAGCCCCCTCTCTTGCCTGTCCCAATTGCGCATTCTGCCCTAGTCATTCAGAGCGTGCAAATCCGCCGGGCTCAAGCAATCCGATAAGCGTGGAATGGCGCCCGTCAACTCACCAAAGCCAACCCGCCATAGCGGCTGATTTCGCTCTCGATCTCGGCGACAAGCGTATCGAGCGCGGGATTCCTGGCCTTGCGGCCGCGGCGCACCACGTAGGCCAAGTCAGGTGGGACAGGGAGACCTTGACTGATGATCTCCATGTCCGGCTGCAGGTGTCGGCCGTTCAGCAGCGCGACACCGAGACCCGCACTGACGGCGGCGATAATCCCGGCCGAGCTCGTGCACTCGAACACGGTTTCCAGAACGACGCCGCCATCCTGTCCGATGTCGAGCGCCCAGCGGCGATAGAAGCATTCCTCGTCAAATGACAGAAAGGGTATCGGAGCGTCCGGAGCCATGCTCAGGTCGGGATGTTTGACCCAATGAAGCTGCTCCCGAAAAAGAACAACGTCCGTCGGGCGGACGTCATGGGTGAAAACCTGGATAATAGCCGCGTCGAGCTCCCCCCGATCCAGCATGCCGCGCAGGATGAGGCTCATGCGGACCTTGGTGCGAACGGAGACATGCGGGTGCAGACGACGGAAACGTCCCAGGATACGCGCAAGATCGGAACAGGTCGTATCTTCGGTCAGCCCAAGGGCGACGCGGCCGGCGAGCGATGTTTTCGACAGGCTCAGCAACGCCTCGTCGTGCAGACCGAGAATGCGCCCGGCATACTCCAGCAAATCCTCCCCTGCCGCGGTGAACATCGATCCTCCCGGCCGGCGGTTCAAGAGATCGCAATCGAGGTTCGTCTCAAGCCGCTTGATCTTGTGGCTGACGGCCGATTGCGAGAGGCCCAGCGCTTCCGCAGCGCGGGTGATGCCGCCGTGATGGCGGATCGCCAACAAGGCGCGCAGGGCATCGATTTCCAAACGTCGGCTCGTCAATTCGTTCATGGCAAACCCGGTTGCGATAATGGTCTGAAGGGGAGAATGCACATCGAGGCAGTTTTTGGCAAATAAACATGAGCATGAAGACTGAAATGTCATGCGGCCATCGATATTTGTCATGTGCCATGACGCTGATGCTCGCCTATGGCTAAAGCAGACGACACCGCATCGAGATGCCTGATGACCGACCACAGCTTATCCCAACCCGCGCCGAATGAACGCCGTTTCCTATGGCCCTTGATGGCGACACTGCTGATCTTCAGCTGGAGTTCGGGCTTCATCGGCATTCGATATGCAAGCCAGGAGGCCAGCGTCATGCTGGTGTTGTTCTGGCGCACGCTTCTATCGGGCTTGATCTTGCTGCCTTTCGCCCTGACGATCGGGCCAAGGCTGCGGCTGCGCGCGATCGGCGAGCATATGCTGTTCGGCGTGATGTCGGTCTTCCTTTATCTCGGCGGCTTCGCGCTCGCGATCGAGCAGCGGGTGCCGACGGGGCTGGTGGCGCTGATTTCCGATCTTCTGCCACTGGCGATCGCCGCACTTTCACAACCGGTCCTTGGCGAACGATTGAGCCGCCGCCAATGGCTGGGAACGGCGATCGCAGTCGCAGGCGTGCTGATCGTATCGGTCGATAGCCTCAGCTTCGGCTCGGCTCCGATCTGGGCCTATGGGGTCACAGTCGGATCAATGCTGATCTTTGCCTTCGCCTCGGTCCTGCACAAGCGAAGGCGCACCGCACATCTGCCCGTTCACCAAAGCCTTTGCATCCATACGCTGACGGGCGCACTTCTCTTCGGTGTCTGCGCGATGATGCAGGGCAATCTTGCGCCGCCACTGACAACAGGCTTTGCGATTGGCATGATATGGCTGATCCTGATCGCGACCTTTACCGCCTATTCGGTCTATTACACCAGCCTTCGGCTGTTCCCGGTGGCGCAAGTCAGCGCGGCTATCTATCTCAGCCCACCAGTGACCATGCTCTGGGCTTGGGCTCTTTTTTCCGAACCGCTGACGACCGCGATGTTCTTGGGGCTTGGAGTAACGCTGGTGGGTGTCTGGCTGACTTCCAGGAGATAAAGCGGCAGCGTCTGCGATCTAGGCGCAGTTTTTCAAAATCGCGTCCACGACATGTTCGAGCGGCGCGGTAGCATCGATGACGATGCCCTGGCTTGGAATATCTTCCTTTGTTTCATGCAATCGCCGAATGAATTGCCGCTCGGCAGGTCTACCGCCCCATTCATCTTCCGGCCGTCCCGCAAGCCGCCGCTCCAGCGTGTCCAGATCGACGTCGAGAATGAAAACCCGATCGAACACATCGATGAAGCTGGTAAAATTTCGGGAGCCGCCGCAGAAGAATGATGCGGCATGGGCATGATCCGCCGCGAGCATTCTCACCGTCTCGACGCGCCAGATGTGATGCTCGTGGCAAGCGCCATCGAGCGGCTGGCCCGTCACGGGGTCACCCTGATAAGCCAGATCGGTATCGCCATTGATCGCATGGTAGCCGCGCCGGCGCAGTTCGCGGCAAACCGATGTCTTGCCGGTGCCGGAAACACCTTCGATCAAATAGTTTTTGACGCCCATTTCTCCCTCTCCTGCAAAAGCCCCCGCCACAAACGGGCAGGCGCTGAGGTGCGGCCCATGGCCGGTAATTTGCAGGGAGGAAGGATGTTCGCCGCACCTGTTTGAAGCGCGGCGAGCTCTTTACTCGCCCCGCGACTTCGCAGCCTTGCGCGCAGCTCTGGAATTCGGCTTGCCGCCCTGCGAGGGGCCGCCATCGCTCTTACCGAAGCCGGGCTTGCCGGGCTTTTTTGTCCAGGGTTTCTTATCAGATCGCTCGGAAACGCTGCCATCGCCGGCATGGGCCCGATCCGGCTTGCGGTCGGACTTCCACTTCGGCTTCGGGCCGTCGTTCGAACGTGGTCCCTTGTCGTTGAAAGGCTTCTTCTTGGCAAAGCCGCCGTCCCGCTTGGCCTGGAAATCCGGCATGCCGGCAAGAGGCTTCACGCGGATGCCGCGCTCAAGCGTCTTGTCCGGACCGATGGCCGCAAGGAACCGCTCGGCACCATCAGGCGCCAGCTCGACGAAGGTTTCCTCGGGCTGCATCTTGATGGCGCCGATGTCGCGCTTGGTGAGATTGCCGTTGCGGCAAAGCATGGGGATCAGCCAGCGTGGCTCGGCATTTTGCTTGCGGCCGACGGATAGCGATACCCAGACGCCGTCGGTAAAGTCATTGCGTCCCGCAGACGAACCTTCATCGCGAGGCGTGACGGGGAAATCGTCCCGCCGGGGCTTTCTACGCTCGCCTTCGGCCGGCACGTCCTGCAATTCCTCCGGCGCGGAATGGCCGGCACGATATTGCCGCAGGAATGCGGCCGCAACCTGCTCGGCGCCGTGGCGCTCCAGCAGCTGCTTGACGATCGCCTGTTCGTCCTCGGCAAGCGGGCCTGCGAAGACCGGATCGGCCAGAAGACGTTCGTCGTCCCGCTGGCTCACTTCGTCGGCGGAGGGCGGCTTGGCCCATGTGGCACTGATGCGGGCAGCTTCCAGCAGGCGCTCGGTGCGACGCCGCGCGCTGAGCGGCACGATCATGGCGCTGACGCCCTTGTTGCCGGCGCGACCGGTGCGGCCGCTGCGATGCAGCAGCGTTTCCGGATTGGTCGGCAGATCGGCATGAACCACCAGATCGAGGCCCGGCAGGTCGATACCGCGGGCGGCGACATCCGTTGCGATGCAGACGCGGGCGCGGCCGTCGCGCATGGCCTGCAGCGCGTGCGTGCGCTCGTTCTGGCTGAGTTCGCCCGAGAGAGCCACGACCGAGAAGCCGCGATTGTTGAAACGTGCGGTCAGGTGATTTACGGCGGCACGGGTCGAGCAGAAGACGATGGCGTTGCGCGCTTCATAATAGCGCAGCACGTTGATGATGGCGTTTTCCTTGTCGCTCGGCACCACGGTCAGCGCGCGGTAATCGATGTCGACATGCTGCTTGGCTTCGGAAGCAGTGGCAATGCGGACCGCATCGCGCTGATAGTTTTCGGCAAGCTTGGCAATCGAGCGCGGCACGGTCGCGGAAAACATCAGGGTACGGCGCTCGGACGGCGCGGCCTCCAGAATGAATTCCAGATCTTCACGGAAGCCGAGATCGAGCATTTCGTCGGCTTCGTCGAGGACGACGGCGCGCAGTTGCGATATGTCGAGCGAGTTGCGGCGGATATGGTCGCAAAGGCGGCCAGGCGTGCCGACGACAATATGGGCGCCGCGTTCCAGCACCCGCCGCTCGGTGCGCATGTCCATGCCGCCGACGCATGATGCGATTGTCGCACCCGTCATTGCGTAAAGCCATTCCAGTTCGCGCTGAACCTGCAGCGCCAGCTCGCGCGTCGGGGCGATCGCCAATGCCAGCGGCGCTCCGGCCGGGCCGAAACGCTCCGAGCCGTCGAGCAGGCCGGGTGCCAGCGCCAGGCCGAAGGCAACAGTCTTGCCCGAACCCGTCTGGGCGGAAACAAGAGCGTCCTTGCCGGCAAGGCCTGGATCGAGCATGGCCTTTTGTACCGGCGTCAGCGTTTCATAACCACGCTTTGCCAAAGCCTGGGCGATCGCAGGAGCGATGCCTTCGAATTCAGTCATCATCTGTCTTTCGGAATTCTTCGCGCGCCAAGAGGCGGCGATCATCGTGGTTCGCACGTCGCGAACCTCTTCTTCAAGCGTGCACATACTTGCTCGACAGGGCAATGTACAGAGCGGCGGCGTATTTGAGTGAAATCTAACGAAAAAAAGGCAGCTAAGCTTGCTGCCTTTGAAGTCATGCTGTGTCTAAACAAAGCTCGAGTCGGTGAACTTCATGTTTCGGGAACCGGGGGTGGCTCCTATCCGCTCTAGCTCATGCGAACGGTCTCAAGTTGGCTTTTACCTTTGACCAATCTTTCCTAACGCAAGGTTACCGACCGAGGGTAATGGTTTGCCCCTCAATTCTGACAGTTCAACTTTTCAGCTCTTCCAACCCGGCGAAGAGATCAAGCGCCTCGGGATTGGCGAGTGCCTCCTTGTTCTTGACGGGGCGGCCGTGAACGACCTCACGCACGGCAAGCTCGACGATCTTGCCCGATTTGGTGCGCGGAATATCGGCAACGGCGATGATCTTGGCCGGCACATGGCGTGGGGAAGCGCCCGTGCGTATGCGCGTCTTCATCGTCTTGACCAGTTCCTCACTCAACGAGGCGCCGGCCGCAAGACGCACGAAAAGCACGACACGAACATCGTCATCCCAATTCTGGCCGATGCACAGCGCCTCCAGCACCTCGGGGATCTGCTCGACCTGATTGTAGATCTCGGCCGTGCCGATGCGGACACCACCGGGGTTCAACGTAGCGTCGGAACGGCCATGGATGATCAGGCCGTCATGCTCGGTCCATTCGGCAAAATCGCCGTGGCACCAGATGTTGTCGAAACGCTCGAAGTAAGCGGCATGATATTTGGCACGGTCCGGATCGTTCCAGAACATAACCGGCATCGAGGGGAAGGCCTTGGCGCAGACGAGCTCGCCCTTTTCCCGGCGCACCGGTTTGCCATCCTCGTTCCAGACGTCGACCGCAAGGCCGAGACCCGGCCCCTGAATTTCACCGCGCCAGACCGGCTGCAGCGGATTGCCGAGCACGAAGCAGGACACGATATCCGTACCGCCCGAAATGGAGGCCAGCTGAATATCGTCCTTGATGCCTTCATAGACGAAGGTGAAACCCTCCGGAGACAATGGCGAGCCCGTTGATGTCATCAGCCGCAGGGTCGAGAGATCGTGCGAGGTCTTCGGCGTGAGGCCGCTCTTGCGGACGGCATCGATATACTTGGCCGAAGTGCCGAACAAGGCGAACTCTTCCTCCTGAGCATAATCGAACAGAATATTGCCATCGGGTGCAAAGGGTGAGCCGTCATAGAGGCAAAGCGTAGCGCCGGCGCCGAGACCGGCAACCAGCCAGTTCCACATCATCCAGCCGCAGGTCGTGAAGTAGAAGACCTTTTCTCCGGGAACGACGCCGCAATGCAGGCGATGCTCCTTGAGCAGCTGCAACAACACGCCGCCCGTCGAATGCACGATGCATTTGGGAACGCCTGTGGTGCCCGAGGAAAACAGGATGAACAGCGGATGTGAGAAAGGCACGGCGACGAATTCGACCGCCTTTGCCTCGAAGGGAGAGACGAAATCTTCAAGGGTCCGCGCATCGGGCGTTGCTGCCACAACGGCGTCGGCGCTGCCGGCGTAAGGCACAACCAGGGTGGGCGCATTCAGGCGCTTTGAAATCGCGGCAACTTTTGCGGTGACATCCTGCAGCTTGCCGCCATACCAATAGCCACTGCAAACGATGAACAGCTTCGGCTCGATCTGGCCGAAGCGATCCATGACGCCCTGCTCGCCGAAATCCGGGGAACAGGAAGACCAGATCGCACCGATAGAGGCCGCCGCAAGCATGCAGGCGATGGTCTCCGGCATGTTCGGCATCATGGCCGCCACCCGATCGCCCTTGCCGATGCCCATGCCCCGATAGGCCTGCTGCAGGCGCGATACCATCGATGCCAATCGATCCCACGACCAGCGATCGCGCACCTTGTCCTCACCCCAGAAGACCAGCGCGTCGCCCTCGCCGCTGCGTGACAACAGGTTCTCGGCGAAATTCAACTCGGCATCGGGAAAGAAGCGGGCGTCCAGCATCTGATCGCCGTTGATGAGCGCACGCTCACCGCGTTCGCCCTTCACGCCGCAGAAATCCCAGATCGCCGTCCAGAAGTTCTCACGGTCGGCAATGGACCACGCATGCAGGCCGTTAAAATCGGACATTGACAGGCCGAAGCGCCGGTTGCATTCCTGCATGAAGGCGAACATCGGGCTCTTGTGGCGAAACTCTTCGGATGGTGTCCAAAGCAGTTGCTGATCTTGCATATTTTTCCTCCCCGTTTGTCGACTTATATAGCAATGCTGCAGCGCATTATAAAATCACGGAGTCGTGGGCCTTTCCAGCGTGCAATGTTTGCATCCGCTAGACATTTCCTATATCCGGCAAGCATAGGCAGATCGTCCCTATCAGTTTGAGAGTTTCTACGGGATATGAGAGCGTCGAGAAACAAGAAGTGGTTGATGACCATGCGTTCGGCCTCGCGCTGGCTGCCTGCCGTCGCCCGAACAACCGGTGTTATTCTTCTCACCGTCCTCATCGTCTTTGCTGTCTTCAGGGCGACAGCGCCTTTCCTTATTTCGAGCAACCTGGTCCGCTCCGGCATCGAAAGGGCGCTTTCGGAATGGACGGGCTACCGCGCGCAGATAGAAGGCGATCCGACGCTGGACTTCTGGCCGACGCCGCGGGTCACCCTCAATCAGGTCACCATTCGCGAGCCGCACAAGAACGGCAAGGTGCTCGGCCATGTCGACAGTCTCTCGGCGGATTTTTCGCTGTGGTCGGCAATCCGCGGCCATGCGCGCTTTCATGAGTTCCATTTCCTGCGCCCGATCCTCTACATCCGACGCGACGAGAACGGCTTGTTCGACTGGACCAACGAGGGCCGCCTTTCCAAGGCCATCGAGCAGGCCGAAGCCACATCGGGGCAAGGCATCACGATCCGAAAAGACCAGGACGCCGATATCGGCATGCTGACCATCGAAGACGGCAGCGTCGAGATGGTGGATGAGCGCAGCGGCAACACCTACAAGATGAACGGCGTCAATGCCGATATTTCCTGGCCGCGTCTTTCGCGGCCGATGAGCGCCGTCATTCTTGCGCGCTTCAACGATCAGGACATCAAGCTGAACTTCGATTCGACGCAGCCGCTGCTGTTCTTTGCCGGCAAGAGCGTGGATGCGAAGGCGAGCTTCTCCTCGTCGCTGATCAGCTGGGCCTATGCCGGCAATGCCAGCATATCCGACCTATCGACGCTTTCCGGCAATCTGCAGCTCAACGTTCCGAACGTGCCGTCCTTCCTGGCCTGGAGCGGCCAACGGTTGCCAGCGGCCGATACGCTCAAGAACGTCTCGCTCAATGCCGATGTCGCCGCCATCGAGCACGGCGTGCGCTTCGACAATCTCAGTTTCAAGGTCAACGATTCCGCCGCTTCCGGCGTCATGGACCTGACCTATACGGCCGCTGGCAAGCCGAAGTTTTCCGGCACGCTCGCCTTTGACCAGATGAACCTCAATCCGTTCCTGGCGGCCTTCTCCATGCGTCTGGCCGCCGAAACAGCGATCAACGCCCTGCTGAACGGAAATCCGCTGCAACGCCTCGATCTCGATCTGCGGCTGTCATCCAACAAGGCAGCGCTCGGCCCGTTCCAGTTCGACAATATCGGCGCGAGCCTGCTTGTGGCGGGCGGCAAGGCCAAGTTCGATATCGGCGACAGCGGCTTCGAGAGCGGCTCACTGACGGCGCATCTCGAGGTCGCTCCGGGGGACTTCGATGGTGGCGGCAAATTGCAGATTTCGATCCGCAATGCCGATTTCGGCGGCCTGTTTGCCCGCCTGAAACTGCCTGGACCGCTGCCGCTGACTTCGAGCGGCTCCCTGGATCTCTCCCTCAGCACCACAAGGCCAATCTGGGTGGCCACCTTGAGCGACGTTGCCGGGCAGATGCATTTCAGATCTGCGGCAGGCTCTTTCCGCCAGTTCGATATCTCGACCTTCCGCTCGCAGGCTGCCGAGAAGGCCTTTTTCCGGATGAGCGATATCGGCGACGCGGCATTCGATTTCGACAGCATCAATGTCGATGCGACCTTCGCCAAAGGCTCTGCCGAAGTGCAAAACGCGACCATCGCCGGCCGCAACGAAACCATTACGCTGAACGGCGTCGTTCCCTTCCGGACGAACGGTCTGGCACTGTCCGGAGCGATCGAGGCGACATCGCCGTCCGACGCGGACGAGCTGCCGATGCTGCCGTTCTTCCTTGGCGGCAGCTGGCCTAATCCCGTCGTCTCACCGGTCACGACCCTGCTGCAGAAGCCGCAGCCCGTCCAGCAGTAATCATGACCGCCTGAGCGACCGATGCGCGTCAGGCAGCAGCCGCCGCATGCTCGTCGCGTTGCCGCTGCACTTCACGGCGTTTCGTGACGATCGAGGCGCAGATTACACCGAAGGCGACGACGCCGATCAGGATGGTGCAGATGGCATTGATTTCCGGCGTCACGCCGAGCTTCACCTGGCTGTAGATTAGCATTGGCAGTGTCTTGGCGCCAGCACCAGAGGCAAAGGTTGCAATCACCAGATCGTCGAGCGATAAGGTCAGAGCCAGCACCCAGCCCGAGAAGACGGCCGGCGCGATGATCGGCAAGGTGACCTCGAAGAACGTGCGCACCGGCGGCGCGCCGAGATCCATCGCCGCCTCCTCGATCGAACGATCGAAGGTCAGGAGCCGAGACTGCACGACGACTGCGACGAAGCACATGGTCAGCGTCGTGTGCGCCATGACGATCGTCCAGAAGCCACGGTCGACGCCCGATGTGACGAAGAGCAACAGCAGCGACAGGCCGGTGATGACGTCAGGCATTACGAGCGGCGCATAGATCATGCCCGAAAACAGGATGCGGCCGCGAAAGCGCGTGTAACGCACGAGCGTGATTGCCGCGAAGGTGCCGAGCACGGTCGCGATCGTCGCCGAGAGCAGCGCGATGCGCACCGTCAGCCATGCGGCGCTCAGCATCGTATCGTTGCTGAACAGATGCACGTACCATTGCGTCGAAAACCCACCCCAGACGGTGACCAGGCGCGAGCTGTTGAAGGAATAGATCACCAGCAGCAGGATCGGCAGATAGAGGAAGGCCAGACCGAGGGTGACGGAGACGATGTTGAAGCGGGACCAGCGGATCATGGACTATCTCCCCTTCTCGTCTGCTTTGGCCTGGAAATGCTGGAAGAATACGATGGGCACCACCAGCACCAGAAGCAGGATGGTCGCCACCGCCGAGGCCAGCGGCCAGTCGGTGTTGCTATAGAATTCGGTCCAGAGCACCTTGCCGATCATCAGCGTCTCCGAACCGCCGAGCAGATCGGGAATGACGAATTCGCCGACCGCCGGAATGAACACCAGCATGCAGCCCGCGATGACGCCCGGGATGGAGAGCGGAAAGGTAACGCGCCAGAACGCGCCGATCTGCGTGCAGCCAAGATCCTGAGCCGCCTCGATCAGCGTGCCGTCCATCTTCTCGAGCGACGAGTAGAGCGGCAGCACCATGAAAGGCAGGTAAGAATAGACCATGCCGATATAGACGGCGGTGTTGGTATTCAGGATAACGAGCGGCTGATGAATGATGCCAAGCCCCATCAGAAGCTGGTTCAGGAGGCCGGTCGTGCTGAGGATCGACATCCAGGAATAGACGCGGATCAGGAAGCTCGTCCAGAACGGCAGGATGACCAGCATCAACAACGTCGGCCGGATCGTGCGCGGGGCCTGCGCCATGCCATAGGCGATCGGATAGGCGATAATCAGGGTCAGCAGCGTCGAGATACCGGCGATCTGAAGGCTCTGTATGTAAGCGTTCATATAGAGCGGATCGCCGGTCAGCCATACGTAGTTGTCGAACGACATGGCTTGCAGTTTGTCCCACCAGTCGCCGAAGCTGTCCGTCCAGTTGAAGGACGGGTCGTAGGGCGGGACCGACAGCGCCTTCGTCGACAGCGAGATGCGGAAGACGATGAGGAACGGTGCAAGGAAAAAGATCAGCAGCCAAGCATAGGGAACGATGATGACAAGGCGCTGATAGATGGAGGAACCGAGCGCTCTCATGATCAGTCCTTCAACAACACGCCGGCATTCTCGTCGAAGGAGACCCAGACGTTCTGGTCATAGGCGAAGGGTTCTTCGACGGCACGAACCGCATTCAACGACGAGGCCTTGAGGACCTTCCCGCTCTTCAGCTTTACGTGGAAGACGGTCATGTCACCAAGATAGGCGATATCCCAGATTTCACCCTCGGCCGCGTTGACTGACGCGTTGGCGGGCGGGCGCGGCGATACTCTCAGCTTCTCCGGCCGGATGGCGAGGCTGGCGCGACTGCCGGTGGACGGCGTATCGCTGGAGGCGGTGCGCAGCGTCAGATCGGGATCGACGGATATTTCCACGATGCCCGATTGCGCCGACGTCACGTTGCCGTCGAGGATATTCACATCACCGATAAAATCGGCAACGAAGCGGCAGTTGGGCGCCTCGTAGATTTCCGCAGGCGTTGCCACCTGCACCACCTTGCCGTGGCTCATGACCGCGATGCGGTCGGCCATCGTCATTGCCTCTTCCTGATCGTGGGTGACGACGACGAAGGTCAACCCCAAGCTCTGCTGCAAGTCCATCAGTTCGAATTGCGTCTCCTCACGCAGCTTCTTGTCGAGCGCGCCAAGGGGTTCGTCGAGCAGCAGCACCTTCGGGCGCTTGGCAAGAGAGCGAGCGAGGGCCACACGCTGGCGCTGGCCGCCGGAGAGCTGATTGGGCTTGCGCTTGGCGAACTGCTCGAGTTTCACGAGCTTCAGCATCTGCGCGACGCGATCGTCGATCTCGGCTTTCGGCATGCCGTCCTGGCGCAGACCGAACGCGATGTTCTTTTCCACCGACATGTGCGGAAACAGCGCGTAAGACTGGAACATCATGTTGACAGGCCGGCGATAGGGCGGCGTGCCCGCAAGGTTCTGGCCATCGAGGATGATTTCGCCGGTCGTCGGCTGCTCGAAGCCCGCGAGCATGCGCAGCAAGGTGGACTTGCCGCAGCCGGAAGCGCCCAGCAGAGCAAAGAATTCACGGTTGTAGATATCGAGGGAGAGATTGTCGACGGCGGTGAAATCACCGAACTTCTTCGTAACGTTCTTGAAGGAAATGTACGGCTTGGCCGAGGGATCGGTCCAAGGAGCAAAGGAACGCCGGATATTACCGAGTGACTTCATCATCTATCCCCAAATGGATGCCCTTTCGGGCTTTCCCCGAGCATTGCCGCTTTTCGTTGAAACGCCCAATGCCCCATCTTTTTATTGATTTCCGCGTTCGGAGCGAAACCGCGCAGCAGCTTTTCCGGAAACGCAGTCACGGCGGGGTTTCCCTTCGCCGCAGTCTCATAGTTCTCAAGCCCATCCTCTTAAGGAAAGGCCCGGACGTTGCCGTCCGGGCCGCTTCGAATTATTGGCCGGTGGTGACCTTTGTCCACAGCCGCGTTGCCACGCGCTGCGTTTTCGCGTCCCACGGGGTCAGCGTGAACAGCTTCTCACGCACCGCATCGGTCGGATAGACGGCCGGATCATCGAGCACGTCCTTGCTCACGAACTGCTGTGACGCCTTGTTGCCGTTGGCATAGGTCGTGGAATCGCTCGCCTTGGCGATGACTTCCGGCCTCATGATGTAGTTGAGGAAAATATGCGCCGCCTCGACATGCGGCGCATCGGCCGGGATCGCCATGACGTCGAACCACATCTGCGCGCCCTTGGTCGGGATCGAATAGCCGATGTTGACGCCGTTCTTGGCTTCGGCCGCACGATTGCGGGCCTGCAGCACGTCGCCGGAATAGCCGAAGGCGATGCAGATATCGCCGTTGGCGAGCGCATTGATGTATTCCGAGGAGTGGAACTTGCGGACGAAAGGCCGGATCGAGGTCAACAGCTCCTCGGCCTTCTTGAAATCTTCCGGCTTGGTCGAATTCGGATCGAGGCCGAGATAACGCAAGGCCGCGGGAATGACGTCCGTCGCGGAATCGAGCATGTAGATGCCGCAGTCCTTGAACTTGGCGGCGAGCTTGGGATCGAAGATGACATCGATATCCGGCGCCGCGTCGGTGCCGAGGATCTGCTTCACCTTGTCGACATTATAGCCGACGCCGCTCGTACCCCACATATAGTCGATGGCGTACTGGTTGCCGGGGTCGTAGGTGGCGATGCGCTGCTGCACCGTGTCCCACATGTTGGAGAGGTTCGGCAGCTTGGACTTGTCGAGCTTCTGGAAGACGCCGGCCTTGATCTGGCGTTGCAGGAAGTAGGCCGTTGGCACGACGACGTCATAGCCGGTCTTGCCCGCGAGCAGCTTCGTTTCCAACGTCTCGTTCTGATCGAACGTGTCGTAGACAACCTTGATGCCGGTTTCCTTGGTGAAATCGTCCAGGATCGAATTATCGATATAATCCGACCAGTTGTAGATATTGACGACCTTGTCTTCAGCCTGAGCGACTGTCGCCAGCGAAACGACCGCAAAAGCCGTTGCTGCAAGCCGTGCGAACATGGACTTCATAGTCTCTCCTGTTTTGTTCACGGGTATCCAGGCGACACCCAACCCTCTGTTTTTCCCGTTAGACTAGAAAGGAAATCGGAAGGCGACAAGGGAAAAAGCAAGGCAAGATGAGCTTTGGCTATTTTACCCGCAGAGCATCGATGCGCTGCCGGAGGCTCCCCGCAGAGAGACCATGACCCGAGCACGCGATTGTGAACTCAAGGTCCGCTTCATGCGTGAATGCGCAAAGCGGCTTTGCTAACATCGGGCAGCTCTACCTTGCGAACATTCTCAATCTGGTTCGCCATCCTGCCCAGCGGGCAAACTCAAACCCATCACCGGGGACTCATCATGCAGTATCAAAAATTCGGCAATACCGGTCTCAGCGTCTCGCGCCTGTGTCTGGGCACGATGACGTTCGGTCTGCAGATCGAACAGGAAAACGTGGCGCATGCCATTCTCGACAAGGCGGCCGATGCCGGCGTCAACTTCATCGACACGGCTGACGTCTATCCGCTGGGCGGTGGCGAGCAGCTTGCCGGCCGCACCGAGGAAATCGTCGGCGGCTGGCTGAAGGGCAAGCGCGATCGCTTCATCGTCGCGACCAAGGCCGTCGGAAAGGTCGGTCCGTCGCCATGGGATCAGGGTGCATCGCGCAAGCACCTTCTCGACGCCATCGACGCATCGCTGCGGCGCCTGGGCACCGATTACGTCGACCTCTACCAGCTGCATTCGGACGATCGGGAAACGCCGATCGACGAGACGCTGGAAGCACTCGACATCATCGTGCGCTCGGGCAAGGCCCGCTATGTCGGCGTGTCGAACTTCCTGGCTTACCGGCTGGCGCTGGCGCTCGGCCGCGCGGATTTCCTGCGGACCGCCCGCTTCGTTTCCGTGCAGCCGCGCTACAATCTTTTGTTTCGCCAAATCGAACGCGAACTGCTGCCGCTTGCGGAAGAGCAGCGTATCGCCGTCATCCCCTACAATCCGATTGCGGGCGGCCTGCTCACAGGCAAGCACAAGCACGATGTGGCGCCGACCGAGGGTCGCTTCAGCGCCCAGCTGCGCGGCGCCGGCACCAACTACCTTCAGCGCTATTGGCACGAACGGGAATTCGCGACGGTCGAAAAACTGCGCGGCATTGCCGCCGAAGCCGGCGAGCCGCTTATCAAGCTAGCCGTTGCCTGGGTGGCAGCCAATCCGGTCATCACATCGGCCATCATTGGCGCGAGCCGCCCCGAGCAGCTGACCGACACGCTCGCCGCCATCGACTACAAGCTCGATCCTGAGCTGAAAGCCAGGCTGGACGACGCTACCGTCGAATACCGCTGGGGCGACGCACCACGTTGAGCAGACACAAACCGGCGGCAGATCGCCGTCGGTTTCTCAAGCGTAGGTCGGGCGCTTGCCGGCAAACAGGTCCGCATGGCTTTTCAGCAGCCGCGTCATACGGTCGACCACCGTGCGGATTTCGCTGCGGTGACGATCGGCATTGTTCATGACGATCCATTGCCGATGCCGCAGCTCGGCAATTTCCTCGCCGACGCGCTCCAGCCGGGGCTCCTGGTCGCCGACGAAACACGGCAGGACGGCAATACCCGATCCGGCCAACACCAGATCGTGAAGCGAACGCGGGCGGCTGACGGTAAACGCAATCTCGTCCCGCCGGTTCTGGTGCGGCCAACGCAGATAGGCTGAGATCGCCTCGTCTTCCGCCACCGCGATCCAGCGCTGCGGTCCGGCAAAGCGCATGTTGCGGGCCTGATAGGCAGCGTAGGCAACATCGCCGGTCTTGATCGCGGCGAGATTGACTTCCTCCGGCTCGAAAGCGCGGATGCCTATATCGCTCTCGCGATGGGCAAGACTGGCGCGGCGCTCACCCAGATGCAGGTCGATCCGAAAAGGATCGCGTTGCGAACAGATCGTCGGCATGTTCTGGCTCAGCAGCCATCCAACCCATGTCCCGGCTGCGATGCGTACGACGGACATGCCCTGAGCATCGCGCTGCCAGCTATCGACCTTGCGGGCGGCCGCCTCCATCTCCAGCAGCTGGTCGAACAAGGCCTGACCGTCACCCGTCAACGCATATCCGGTCTGGCTGCGCTCGAACAGAAGGCGACCGATCTGTCCCTCCAGATCGAGCATGCGTCGACCGATCGTCGCGGGGCTGAGGCCACTCGAACCGACTGCGCCGGTAAGCCCACCGCCCCGGGCGACATCGAGAAAAAGCTGATAGGCATCCCAAGTAATGTTTTTCATAATTGAAAAACATAGGGCGAAAACGGCTGTTTATAAAGAAAATTCGGATGCGTAATTAAAGGGATGCCTCAAACCTATGGAGACATCTCATGATGGAAAGTTTCGCTTTGGCCAAGGCCATCGAATTGCAGAACCGTGCCCGCGAAGAAGAGTGGCGCCGCAACGAAGATCTATTCTATATCGACAATGCGCGAGATCCCTCGCCCTTGCTTGTCTGGCTCCTGCGAATGTTGGCAGCCATGCGCGGCCATGGCACGGCAACGAAAAAGGCGGACCGGCTGGAAACCAGCCAATCCGCCTGTGATCGCAAGGATTGTTTTCCTCAGGCCGCCTGTTCGCGGATGTAGCTGACGTTGTGTCCGGCCTCGATCTTGAACTGCTGGATCAGATGCAACAGGGCATCGGCTTCGCTGGCCAGCTCGCGGCTGGCCGCCGTGGTCTCTTCCACCATGCCGGCATTCTGCTGGGTCATCTGGTCCATGTGGTTCACAGAAGCGTTGACCTCCTGCAGCGCGCTTGCCTGATCGTGGCTGGCGCGAGCGATCATTTCGACATGCTGGCTGATCGTGACAATCTGGCTGCTGATCTGCGCGAGGACCGAACCGGCCTCCTGAACGAACTGCGAGCCGGAATTGACCTCCTGCGTCGACTTGTTGATCAAGCCCTTGATCTCCTTGGCGGCAGCGGCCGAGCGCTGTGCAAGCTCGCGCACTTCCATGGCGACGACGGCGAAGCCCTTGCCCGCCTCCCCGGCGCGTGCGGCTTCGATACCGGCATTGAGGGCGAGGAGATTGGTCTGGAAGGCGATCTCGTCGATAACGCCGATGATCTGCTCGATCTTGCGCGAGGCATCCTCGATGCGCGTCATGGCGTCGATGGCATTGCCAACGACGACAGAGCTGTCATCGGCGCTGCGCTTGGCTTCGCGCACGATGGCGTCCGCATCCTTGGCACGCTCGGCCGACGAGCGCACGGTAACGGTGATCTCGTCGACGGCTGCGGCGGTCTGCTCGAGCGATGCCGCCTGCTGCTCGGTGCGCTTTGAGAGATCCTCGGCGGAGGCGGCCATCTGGCTGCCGTTGCTCTGGATCATCACGACGTTGCCGCGCACCTGGCTCAGCGTTTCCTGCAGGCGGGACAGCGAGCTGTTGAAGTCCTGCCGGAGCTGTTCGAGGCGGCCGATGAAGGGCGTCTCGATGGTCGCCGAGATATCGCCCTGAGCGAGACGCTCGAGGCCGGCTGCAAGCTCGCTGACTGCAAAGTCGATCTGGCGATCGAGCTCGCGCTTCTCGGCGTCATTGCGCTGGCGCTCGTGCTCGGCGGCAGCGCGCTCTTCGTCGCTCTGTTCCTCGATGCGGATTTTCGAGATCGCGTTTTCCTTGAAGATGCCGAGCGCACGCGCCATGTCGCCGATTTCGTCATGACGCTGCTCGCCGGAGATCGCGGTTTCGAGCCTGCCGTCGGCAATGCGGCGCATGGCGGCGGTGATCTGGCCGATCGGGCGCTGCAGGGTCAGGACCAGCGCGATACCGCCGGCAACCGAAAGAATGATGCCGAGAGCGGTTGCAAGGATCGAGATGTAGTTTGCCTGGTTGCGTTCCGTACCGGCGCTCTGCTTCTGCGTCTCGGCAAAGGCCGTGAGCTGACCCCAGACCTGATCGAGCTGCTGGCGCGCACCTGCATAATCGGCAATCCGCTGTGTAATGGTATCGACGAGCTTGCCGCCGGCGTCATCCATCGACTTGATTGCCGGACGGATGGCCGCATCGATATCAGTGGCGAAGTCCATGCTCTTGGCGCTCTGGTTCAGCGTATCGATATCGCCCGCGAGCTTGGAGATTTCCTGGCGAAGACGAACGAGGTTGTCCTTGTTCGTGTTGGCGTTGAAATCGGCAAGGACGAGCTGCAGCGAATACACCGAGTCTTCCAGGCGGCGCGTATCCTGCAGAACGGAGTTCGTCTGCGCGACGCGGGCATCGAGCGACACGAAGGTCGTGGTCGCCTGGCGCATCATCTGCGTGGCGGTCAGCTGCGTATAGGTCGACGTCTGACGGAAGCGCGACAGAAGGCGGCCGATATTGGTGATGGTGTCATCGGTCGGCGCATCGTTGCTCTCGGTAAAGACGGTCAGATCCTTGATGGTGCTGACCAGCGACTGGACCACGCTTTTCTGGTTTTGGGGAAGCGCCAGATCGATGGATCGCTGCGCCTTGTTGAGATCGGGTATGCGATCCTTGAGCAGCTTGAGCTTGTCGGCAGGCGTTGCGGCCTTGCTGAAATCTTCGGCGACGGCAACGAGCAGGTCGCCGCCCTTCAACAGTCGGTCGGCGGAGCGCAGCGTCGAAGTGGCATCGGCCTGATCCTGACGCATCTGGTCTTCCAGCTGCTGGCTGTTGAAATCGACATTGAAGCGGGCGCTGATCAGCGCTCTCTGCGCATCGTCGATCACCTTGCGAAAGCCAAGCTCCTGATCGTGCAGCGTCCACAATCTGCCGACGAGAGTGGAGAGATCAGCGGTCTTCGATGCCGCGTCGGTCAGATTGTCGCGACCTTCTGCATCCTTGCCAAGCTGGCCGAGCGTTGCCGTCAGCAGCTGCTGCTGCGACTTGATGTCTTCGTAGAGCTTGTCGCGCTGCTGCGCGTTGGTGATGCGCAGGAAGTCGTCCATCGAACCGTAGAGATTCTTGAAGCCCGTCAGCGATTGCAGCACGCTGTTGGAAATTTCCATGCGTCCCTGCAGGAGGCCGGATGCGTAGAGCCCGGTAAGACCGACCGCGGAAATGCTGATGACGAACGGAAGGACGAATATGAGAACCTTCGTCTTGATCTTGAAACGCGACAGTATCTTATCAATGAACATAGTGGCTCAAACCTCTCACACACCGCTCCCCGTCGACGCCGCCAAGGCGTTGACCGGATGTATAACCATCGTTCTTGAAATATTCGCAGACGGGATTCCCGAGTATTCTCGGCAAGCAATCATTGCTTTGGCTCCAGCATATGGCGGAGCGTCCCAATAAATCGTCAGGAAGTGTGGGTCTGATTAATTAATATTCAGATAAGGCAGTGGTGCGGCGCGCAAGATACAATCAAACGCTGAAAAAGCGCGCGGCAAGAACCTGTTTACGCGCATCGCGGCGAGCCGCCGTCGGCCGACGGCTCGGACGTCTAAAAGCGAGATGTCAGTAGCGTGTCAAAAGAAGAGCGATGCAAGCGGCGGTCACGCCTGTGGCGAGCATCAGAAGCTTTACGGCCAAGAGCTTGGCATTGTCCTGGGTCTGGGCGATTGCAATGGCGCGAGCGCGACGCTGTGTTCTGTTCATGAGTATATTCCCATTTTCGCACTGACACGATAACCGGCAAATGGTCTTTAAGGCAACTGTCAATGTATCCAGCAAAGATGTAGGAAAGGAAAACGCGAGAACCAGAGGCGAGTTCCATTTTCGCGCACATCACACAAACAGTTGAAACCGGATGGTTTATGCAGCCTCGCCGGCGACATGGCCGGATGCCCATGCCCATTGAAAATTATAGCCGCCGAGCCAACCGGTCACATCGACGCATTCGCCGATAAAGAAGAGACCGGGGACTGTTTTCACCTGCATCGTCCTTGAATCGAGGCAGGCTGTGTCGACGCCGCCGAGCGTGACTTCGGCTGTGCGGTAACCTTCGGAACCGGATGGCTTGACGGGCCAGGACTGGATGGCGGCGGCAAGCTGCTGCAGGCGCTTGTCGGACTGATCGGCCAGATTGCCCGTCAAGCCCTCGTTCTCGACGATATATTGCGCCAGCCTTTTCGGCAGAATTTCAGCAAGGACCGTTTGGGCCGACTGGCGGCCGTTGGTCTGCTTTGCCTGCTTGAGACGCGCCACTATGTCGGCATCCGGCTCGATCGAGAGAGTGATCTCCTCGCCCTCCCGCCAATAAGAAGAGATCTGCAGGATGGCAGGGCCGCTGAGACCGCGATGGGTGAAAAGCAGCGCCTCACGGAAGGACGTCTTGCCGCTGCGGATTTCAGCGGGTGCGGCGATACCGGAAAGCGGCGCAAGACGCTGCAGCAGTTGCGGATCGAGCGTCAAGGGAACCAAGCCGGGCCGCGTCTCGATGAGCGGCAGCCCGAATTGTTCGGCAACGCGATAGGCAAAGCCGGTGGCTCCCATCTTCGGGATCGACTTGCCGCCGGTTGCGACAACCAGAGACGAGGCCTCGAAAACGCCTTCGGATGTGCTGATGCGATAGCCGCCTGCTGCCTGCTCAACGCTGGCTACTTCCGTCCTCAACCATAGCTCCGCGCCCGCCGCCCGCATCTCGTCGGTCAACATGCGAATGATATCTTTGGCGCTGTTGTCGCAGAAAAGCTGACCGAGCGTCTTCTCGTGCCAGACTATGCCGTGCGCCTCGACCATGCCGAGAAAGTCTCTGGGCGTGAAACGCGCCAGGGCCGATTTGGCAAAATGCGGGTTGGCCGACAGGAAGTTTTTCGGCGCGGCATGGATGTTGGTGAAATTGCAGCGCCCGCCGCCGGAGATGCGGATCTTCTCGCCTGGTGCCGCGGCGTGATCGAGAACGGCGACGGAGCGCCCTCGCTGCCCGGCCCGCACGGCGCACATCATCCCAGCAGCGCCGGCGCCAAGAACGACCACATCATATCTGCCGACCACGCCTCGAACCCCTTGTCATTCACGTCTATTTATTGCCGATTTTTCCATCATACGGCGAAAGTCCGAGCGGTTTTCCCCCTCGCCAATTGGCAAACTGCGGTTATGATGCAATCACCGATCAACCAAATACGGTGTTTTATGCCCGCGAGAAAGACCCCGCTGAAAGCTTCCGTGCCTGCCTCCAAAATCCCGACGGTGCCTCCCAGCCTGAGATCGGCACGCGGTGTGGCAAACTGGAAAGAAGCGGCTCAATGGCTCCGGGCACGCGGGATCGAGGACATAGAATGCATCACGCCGGACCTTGCCGGCGTTCCCCGCGGCAAGATGATGCCGACGTCGAAATTCACCTCCAACACGTCGCTGGCGCTGCCCTCGGCAATCTATCGCCATACGATCTCCGGCGAATATCCGGAGGAGACAGAGAGCTTCCGCTACGAGCCGCGCGACAGCGACCTCAAACTCGTGCCGGATCTTTCGACACTCTCGGTTGTACCCTGGGAGAGCGACCCGACTGCGCAGGTGATCTGCGATATCGTCAATTCCGAAGGCGAGGAAGTGTCTTATACGCCGCGCAACGTGCTGAAGCGCATCATGGGGCTTTATAGCGAGCGCGGCTGGAAGCCCGTCGTGGCACCGGAAATCGAATTCTATCTCGTCGCCAAGAACGACGACCCCGACTATCCGCTGCATCCGCCGAAAGGCCGCTCCGGCCGATCGATCCTTGGCGGACAAGGCTATTCGATCGCCGGCATCAACGAATTCGACGAACTGATCGACGATATCTACCACTTCTCGGAAAAGCAGGGTCTGGAGATCGACACGCTGATCCACGAGGAAGGTCCGGCACAGCTGGAAATCAACCTGCGCCATGGCGACCCGATCGAGCTTGCGGACCAGGTGTTCATGTTCAAGCGCACCATCCGCGAGGCAGCGCTGAAGCACGGCATCTACGCCACCTTCATGGCCAAGCCGATGCAGAGCCAGGCCGGATCGGCGATGCATATCCATCAGTCGGTCGTCCACATCGAGACCGGCAAGAACGTCTTCACAAACCCGGACGGCAGTCCGTCGCAGGAATTCTTCCACTTCATCGGCGGCATGCAGCGCTACGTGCCGAACGCACTCGCCATGATGGCGCCCTATGTGAATTCCTACCGTCGTCTGGCGCCGAACATGTCCTGCCCGGTCAACAATGCTTGGGGTTACGACAACCGCACAACGGCCTTCCGCGTTCCGGTCTCCGATCCGCAGGCGCGCCGTGTCGAAAACCGGCTGCCGAGCTCCGATGCCAACCCCTATCTGGCGCTTGCCGCTTCACTCGCCTCCGGCCTGCTCGGCATCATGAAGAAAGTCGAGCCGACGGCTCCGACCGAGGATTCGGCCAATGAAGGCTCGATCGACCTGCCGCGCGGCCTTCTCGAGGCTATCGCGCTGATGGAGGACGAGCCCGCTTTCGAAGAGGTGCTCGGCAAGGACTTCATCGACATCTATGCCGGCGTCAAGCGCGGCGAGTTCGAGACCTTCATGCAGGTGATCAGCCCGTGGGAGCGGGAATTCCTTCTGCTCAACGTGTGAAGGGAGACCGCTGATGACTTTGCAGGAAACATGGCAGAGCCCTATCGCGCCGGGCCTTTCCTTCTATCAAGCCACCGTCGGGCCGCGCGCGAGCTATCCAAAGCTCGACGGATCGCGCCGGGCCGACGTTGCGATCGTCGGCGGCGGCTATACCGGCCTCCAGGCGGCCTATAATCTGGCCAAGGGCGGCGTCGATGTCGTCCTGATCGACGCCAATCGCTTCGGCGACGGCGCATCGGGCCGCAATGGCGGCCAGCTCGGCACCGGGCAGCGCTGGTGGCCGGAGGAGATCGAAGAAAAGATCGGCTACGAGCGCTCGAAGGCGCTCTTCGATCTTGCCGAGGATGCCAAGCGGCATCTTCTGGATTTTGCCTCCGAGCACGGCATCGACATCGACTTCCTGCCCGGCCAGATGAATGTCACGCACAAGCGCAGCTACAAGCGTGACTATATGGATAGCGCGGAAATCGCAGCGACCCGCTATGGCTATCCGCATATGAAGTTCATGGAACAGGCCGAAACCCAGGAGCGGCTGGGCTCGAAATTCTATCTCTACGGCGTGCGGGACACGGGCACGGGCCATATCCATCCGCTGAAACTGCTGATCGGCCTTGCCCGTGTCGCGGCGGAGGCGGGCGCGTCGCTTTTCGAGATGACGAAGGCCAAGTCCTTCCGGCAATCGGGCGGAAAGACGACGATCATCACGGATGGCGGCGAGATCACCGCCGATCGGGTGCTGATTGCCTGCAACGGCTATATCGGCAATCTCGAGCCCGTCACGGCAAGCCATGTCATGCCGATCCGCTCCTTTATCGGCGCCACGCAGCCGCTCGATCGCTTTCCAGGTGTATTGCCCGGCAACGAGGCGGTGGCCGATTCGCGCTTTGTCGTGCGCTATTTCCGCAAATCGAAGGACGGACGGCTGCTGTTCGGCGGCCGCGAAGCCTACACGGCCGATAACCCGCGCGACATAACGCAGCACATCCGCCGGCAGATCGCGGAAATCTATCCAGATCTGAACGATATCAGGATCGACTATGCCTGGGGCGGCTCTGTCGGCATCACAATGCCGAGGCAGCCCTTCGTGCGCGAGGTCATGCCCGGCGTCACCTCGATAGGCGGCTATTCCGGCCATGGGGTGATGCTGTCAAATTATTGCGGTAAACTCTATGCGAAAACGGTTCTCGGGAATGCGGACGAACTTCATCTCTTCAAGGAGCTGAACGTTCCCCCCTTCCCCGGTGGTGCGCGCATGCGGGCGCCTCTGCTGTTCCTGGCGCTCTCGTGGTTTGCGTTGCGCGACAGGTTTTAAAAACCGGAAGATGATTTCTTTCATCGGCAACCCGCTCTAAAAGCCGAGTCTGAATTTTGCGATGCACACTGGCCTTTTTAAATCGATTAGATTAAAAGGGCCCCAACCAATACCGACTGAGAGATAGCTCATGAGCAGCCAAATCATTCCCGTTGAACCATTTGACTATGTCGTTTTCGGCGGCAGCGGCGACCTTGCAGAACGTAAGCTCCTGCCCGCACTTTATCATCGTCAGGTCGAAGGCCAGTTTTCCGAGCCGACTCGCGTTATCGGCGCTTCGCGCAGCGCGCTTTCCAACGAAGAATATCGCAAGTTCGCGGACGCAGCCCTCAAGGAACACCTGAAGAAGGGCGAGTACGACGAAGCGGAAGTCAAGAAGTTCCTCGCTCGCCTGTATTACGTGCCGGTGGATGCCCGCAGCGATGCCGGCTGGGACCAGCTCAAGAAGCTCCTCGACGAGGGCAAGGACCGCGTTCGCGCCTTCTACCTCGCAGTCGCTCCGGGCATCTTCGGCGACATCTCGCAGAAGATCCATGACCACAAGCTGATCACCAAGTCGACCCGCATCGTCGTCGAAAAGCCGATCGGCCGCGACCTCGCTTCCGCTCTGCAGCTGAACGACACGATCGGCAAGGTCTTCAAGGAAGAGCAGATCTTCCGTATCGACCACTATCTCGGCAAGGAAACCGTGCAGAACTTGATGGCTCTGCGCTTTGCCAACGCGCTTTATGAGCCGCTGTGGAACGCCAACCATATCGACCACGTCCAGATTACCGTGGCGGAATCGGTCGGCCTCGAAGGCCGTGCCGGCTACTACGACACCGCCGGCGCCCTGCGTGACATGGTGCAGAACCACATCCTGCAGCTGCTTTGCCTCACCGCGATGGAAATCCCCTCCTCCATGGATTCGGAAGCCGTTCGCGACGAGAAGCTCAAGGTTCTGCGCGCACTGAAGCCGATCGACGCATCCAACGTCGAGCAGGCAACCGTTCGCGGCCAGTACCGTGCAGGTGCTTCTGCCGGCGGCGCAGTCAAGGGCTACCTCGATGAACTCGAAGGCGGCGTGTCCAACACCGAAACCTTCGTCGCCATCAAGGCCGAGATCGGCAATTGGCGCTGGGCTGGTGTTCCCTTCTACATCCGCACCGGCAAGCGTCTGGCTGGCCGCGTGTCCGAGATCGTCATCACCTTTAAGCCGATCCCGCACAACATCTTCGATCAGGCTGCTGGCCGCATTGTCGCCAACCAGCTGATCATCCGCCTGCAGCCGGATGAAGGCGTCAAGCAGTCGCTGATGATCAAGGACCCGGGCCCGGGCGGCATGCGCCTGCGCAACGTCTCGCTCGACATGAGCTTCGCCTCGGCCTTCAACGTCCGCAATCCGGATGCTTACGAGCGCCTGCTGATGGACGTCATCCGCTCCAACCAGACCCTGTTCATGCGCCGCGACGAAGTGGAAGCGGCGTGGGAATGGGTCGACCCGATCCTCAAGGGTTGGGAAGCAACCGGCCAGCAGGTACAGGGCTATACGTCCGGCACCTGGGGTCCGAGCCAGGCTATCGCGCTCATCGAGCGTGACGGCCGCACCTGGCATGACGATCTCTAATCTGGGACGATGACGATGACAGCGAACATGCATGCATTTGCCAATGGTGCCGAACTCGCCGGCAAGCTCGCGGACAAGGTCGCCGAGACCCTCTCGGACGCCATTTCCGCACGCGGTTCCGCAAGCATTGCGGTCTCCGGCGGCTCGACGCCCAAGGCGTTCTTCCAGGCGCTGTCATCGCGCTCGATCGACTGGAGCAAGGTGACCATCACCCTGGTCGACGAACGCTTCGTGCCGGCGGACAATCCGCGCTCGAACCATCTGCTCGTCAAAGAAAACCTGCTGAAGGACAAGGCGGCGGCAGCCAACTTCCTTCCGCTCTATCAGGCTGCGGCTTCCGTTGAGGAAGCCGCCACCATCGCCACCGAAAAGACCAAGGCTCTCGGCCATCCCTTCGATGTCGCGATACTCGGCATGGGCAATGACGGACACACGGCCTCCTTTTTTCCGGGCGGCAGCAATCTCCAGACCGCAATCGATCCGAACACCCCGCGCGGCATCATCACGATGGACGCGGAAGGTGCCGGCGAACCGCGCCTGACATTCACCTTCTCCAGCCTTCAGGATGCTCGTTTGCTCGTGCTCCACATCGAGGGAGAAGGCAAGAAGGATGTCCTCGCCAAGGCCGAAGCGGCCGGTGAGGAAACCGAGATGCCGATCCGCGCCATACTGCGCCGGGCCGCGTCTCCGGTCGAGATTTATTGGGCTCCGTGACACGGCCGACCGGCCTCGTCATCGAACCCTGAAAGACACAGCAACATGTGCTGCGAAATGCGCCCTTACGGGCGCAACGGCATCGCATTGACATTTTTGACCCCGCGCCAGGTCCTTGACCAAGGCAGATCTAAGCCGATCTGCCGGGACATCGCGCAGAACAGACGGAGGCAGATCGACCATGGCCGCTGACGCCCGCATTTCCGCGATTACCGCACGTATCGTCGAGCGCTCGAAGCCGACGCGCGAGCGCTATCTGGACCGCCTGCGCAACGCCGCAACGAAAGGCGCGCAACGCTCGGTGCTTGGCTGCGCCAATCTTGCGCATGGCTTCGCCATCTGTTCCCCCTCCGAGAAAGACGCACTGGCGGGAGACCAGGTGCCGAATCTCGGGATCATCACGTCTTACAACGACATGCTGTCGGCGCATCAGCCGTTCGAGACCTATCCGGCCATCATCCGCGAGGCCGCAGCCGAAGCAGGCGGGATCGCACAGGTTGCCGGCGGCGTCCCCGCCATGTGCGACGGCGTCACGCAGGGCCAGCCGGGGATGGAACTCTCGCTCTTCTCCCGCGATCTGATCGCCATGTCGGCGGCTGTCGGCCTGTCGCACAACATGTTCGACGCGGCCGTCTTCCTCGGCGTTTGCGACAAGATCGTTCCCGGTCTGGTTATCGCCGCCCTTTCCTTCGGCCATCTGCCTGCGGTCTTCATTCCCGCGGGACCCATGACCTCGGGCCTGCCGAACGACGAAAAGTCGCGCGTGCGCCAGCTCTATGCCGAAGGCAAGGTTGGCCGCCCCGAGCTGCTCGAGGCGGAATCGAAGTCCTATCATGGCCCCGGCACCTGCACATTCTACGGCACGGCGAACTCGAACCAGATGCTGATGGAAATCATGGGCTTCCACATGCCGGGCGCCTCCTTCGTCAATCCCGGCACGCCGTTGCGCGAAGCCCTCACGCGCGAAGCGACCAAGCGCGCACTCGCCATTACCGCCATGGGCAATGAGTTCACGCCCGCCGGCGAAATGATCGACGAGCGCTCGATCGTCAACGGCGTCGTCGGCCTGCATGCCACCGGCGGCTCGACAAACCATACGATGCACATCGTCGCGATGGCGCGTGCGGCGGGCATCGTGCTCACCTGGCAGGATATTTCCGAGCTTTCCGACGTCGTGCCCCTGCTTGCACGCGTCTATCCGAACGGGCTTGCTGACGTGAACCATTTCCACGCCGCCGGCGGCATGGGCTTCCTTATCAAGGAGCTCCTGAAAAAGGGGCTGCTGCACGACGATGTCCGCACCGTCTACGGTCAGGGCCTTGGCAATTACTCGATCGACGTCAAGCTTGGCGCCGATGGCAATGTTCTGCGCGAGCCGGCGCCGGAAAAGAGCCACGACCCGAAGGTGCTGGCAAGCATCGAGACGCCCTTTCAGAACAGCGGCGGCCTGAAGATGCTGCGCGGCAACATCGGCAAGGCGGTCATCAAGATCTCTGCCGTCAAGCCGGAGCGCCACATCGTCGAAGCGCCGGCGGTCATCTTCCATGACCAGCTGGAAATGCAGCAGGCCTTCAAGGACGGCAAGCTCAACCGCGATTTCGTCGCCGTCGTGCGCTTCCAGGGGCCGAAGGCCAACGGCATGCCGGAGCTGCACAAGCTGACGCCGGCACTCGGTGTGCTGCAGGATCGCGGCTTCCGTGTGGCGCTTCTAACCGACGGCCGCATGTCTGGCGCGTCGGGCAAAGTTCCGGCTGCGATCCATGTGACCCCGGAAGCCGTCGACGGCGGTCCGATCGCCCGTATCAAGGAAGGCGACATGATCCGCATCGACGCCATCGCCGGCACGCTGGAGGTGCTTGTCGATGCCGCAGACATGGCCGAGCGCGAGCCTGTCGTCGTCGATCTCTCGGAAAACGAGTTCGGCATGGGCCGCGAACTCTTCGCCCCCTTCCGTCACGCCGCAGGGCCTGCGGACCACGGCGCAAGCGTGCTGTTCCGTCACTGAAGTGCGTCCACTCTGAATGGCGTTTTACCTCCGTTCAGAGTGGTCACTTTCAAACCTGTGTATAATTGAAAAAGCTCCGAGCAAACCTCGACTTTTAGTTGAGATTCTGTTTCATTTTGAACGGAAATCGGGGGACTATCATGAAATTTAAGATCGCAGTTGCGCTCGCTATGAGCGCACTACTTTCCGCATGCCAATACAAAGCAGAGCCGCTTCCTGTAGCAACATATAATGTCTATTCGTCGTACGACGGAAAGCTTCCAGGCAAGTACCTACTCTATGTCGACGCGACGAAGCTCGACAGGCCAATTAAGCCATCAGACTTCAATTGTGCCGCCCATACATTCCCTCTTAATCTATCGACGAGCTTTGCGAGTTCGGTTCGACAGACATTCACAAACCTCGTGACCGAGTTGGAAGTCGTCCAACAACCGGTCGATCGCGGCCAGCTTAAAGCTCGAGGCGCGCGCGGGATGATCATTGTGCGCGGCGAAGAATTAAACGGCCGTCTTCGTGTCGTGCCGGGCTTCTGGTCCGCTGGAATGGAAACGGAAGTTGAGCTCGCGGCTTCCATCACAGTTGACGGGATTAACGGGCGCCTTCTTGGCGCGACGGTATCGGGAACGGGCAATGGCCAAACCGATGCAGGTTTCGCATGCGAGGGTGGCGCCAAGTCTCTTGTGGAATCCGCAGAGCATGCGCTCAAGGAAACGCTTGGCAGGCTCGGCGAAGCTCTGACCAATTCCGAGCGCGTACGCAAGGGCATTTGAGTCACGCTTACAAAGCCGAAAAGCCCGCGCGGTTTCGATCGCGCGGGCTTTGTCTTTTCGGCAATCAGCCGCGGATATCGAGCACGCGGTTCTTGTGAGCCGGATGCGTGCTGTAGACGAAGATCTTGTTCATTTCCTTCTCCGTCAGGAGGCGCAGGAAGCGAACTTCGACCGTGTTGTTCGGGAACACCTTCATGAGCACGCAGCCGATCTTGGAGAGGCGCGCATCCGGGATATCCAGATAGAATTGCTTGGGCAGATTATACTGGGTGAGAATTGCCAGAACGGCGCTGCTCTGTGAAATGCGGATAATATCGCAACGACGGGACGCAAGGTTCATCACGCCCTTTTCGGTGTATTCGAGGCGCGCTGCGTTCATCGTGTCCTCCATACGGAACCGCACTTCGCGGTCATACATGAAGGATTCTTCCTTATTAAGAAAATGTTGTCCTGAATTAGCTCTGCCGAAAGCAGCCATCTTAGTAAATCCCTGGGGTATATTACGAAGACAAGACTATCAGCGGGTCTTTAACAGAAGGTTTGAGCGCGCCGGCCCAAGATGAATTTTATTGTTCACCTTTGCTTGAACCGGCGCAGTTTCGTAAGCGGCTACCTGCGATAGGAATGGCCGTCTGAATCGAAGAGATGCAGCTTCTGTCGATCGGCCGCGAAGCGCATCTTGTGACCACGCTGAATATCGGCAATGCCGGGGATCTTGACGATGATCGGCTCACCATCGACCAGGCCTTCGATATAGAGCTGGGTCACTTCGCCGAGGGCCTCAACGATCGAGACCTCGCCTTCGAACAGATAATCGTCGTCGGTCGCGATGCGCAGATCTTCCGGACGAACGCCGAAGCTCGCCGGCTTGCCCTTCTGCGAGGGATCGGTGGGCATATCGAGCGTCACCGACTTGCCGCCGGTCAGCGTCACCGTGGTTGTCGCACCGGCCTCGGTTACGGTCGCCGGGATAATGTTCATGGCCGGCGAGCCGATGAACTTGGCGACGAAGAGGTTGGCGGGGCGCTCGTAAAGCTCGAGCGGAGCACCCACCTGCTCGACGCGGCCGGCCGAGAGCACGACGATGCGGTCGGCAAGCGTCATTGCCTCGACCTGATCGTGGGTGACGTAGATCATCGTCGTCTCGGGCATGGAGTCGCTGAGCTTGGCGATTTCGATGCGGGTCGCGACGCGAAGGGCGGCATCGAGGTTCGACAGCGGCTCGTCGAAAAGGAAGACCTTCGGGTTGCGGCAGATGGCGCGGCCGATGGCGACGCGCTGGCGCTGGCCACCCGACAGCGCCTTCGGCAGACGCTCCAGATATTGGGTCAGCTGCAGGCTGGCCGCCGCCGCGCGCACACGGCGATCGATCTCCTGCTTGCTTTCGCCGGCGATGCGCATGCCGAAAGCCATGTTGTCATAGACGGTCATATGCGGATAAAGCGCGTAGGACTGGAAGACCATGGCAATGCCGCGCCGCGACGGCGGCACTTCATTCACCTTCTGCCCGGCGATCATCATGTCGCCGGAAGTGATGCTCTCCAGCCCGGCGATCATCCGCAGCAAGGTGGACTTGCCGCAGCCAGAGGGGCCGACGAAGACGATGAACTCGCCCTCGTTGATCTCCAGATCGATGCCGTGCAGCACATGCACGCTGCCGTAGGATTTCTTGATATCCTTCAGAACAAGTCCCGTCATTATGCTCCCTCCTCCCAAAGGTTCAGGCAAGACGCGCGAAATAGGCGCCCCAGGCCGGAATATCGATCTTGTTGCCATAATTGTTGCTGATGAAGCCGTGTCCTGCCAAGGCCTGCCACTGCCCTTCCGGCAAGGTCACCATTGCCTCGACGGCACTCATGTTGAAGACGCAGAGAACGGTTTCGTTGCCGTAAGTGCGGGTGAAGATCAGGCTATCACCCTGCGGCTCCGCAAAGGCAATCTCGCCCTTGGCGAAGGCTGGATACTGCCTGCGGAAAGCAAGAAAGCGCCGGTAGTGCTCAAGCACCGAATTCTCATCGCCCTGCTGGACGCTGACGGCGCGCAGGATGTGTTCGACCGGCACCGGCAGCCAGGGCTTCACGGTGGAGAAGCCGCCTTGCGCCACCTGGCTATCCCAGACCATCGGCGTGCGGCAGCCATCCCGCCCCTTGAATTCCGGCCAGAACTGAATGCCGTAGGGGTCCTGCAGGTCCTGATAGGCAAGGTCGGCTTCCGTCAGCGCCAGTTCCTCGCCCTGATAGAGGCAGACGGAACCGCGCAGGGTCAAAAGCAAGGTAGCGTAGAGCTTGGCGAAGGCATCGCGGTCGGCGACCAGATTGCCCCATCGGGTGACGTGCCGCACAACGTCGTGGTTCGAGAAAGCCCAGCAGGCCCAGCCTTCGGGGGCCGCTGCCTCGAAATCCTTCATCACTTCTTCGACACGCTCCGGCGACAGCGCATCCGGCGCCAGGAATTCGAAGGCGTAGCACATGTGCATCTTGTCGCCGCCGGAGGTGTATTCCCCGACGATTTCAAGGCCACGCTGGCTGTCGCCGACTTCGCCGACGGCGGCAATGGCCGGGTACTCGTCGAGTACGGCGCGGAAACGCTTCAGGAATGCCAGGTTCTCCGGACGGTTCTTGTCGTAGAGATGCTCCTGGAAGTTATAGGGATTGACGGCCGGTGCCGTCGAGGCGTTGCGGCGCGACGGATCCAGCGCCGGATTGTCGCGCAGTTCCTTGTCATGGAAATAGAAGTTGATGGTGTCGAGGCGGAAGCCATCGACGCCACGGTCGAGCCAGAAACGGACGACATCCAGCAACCGATCCTGCACCTCCGGATTATGAAGGTTCATATCCGGCTGCGAGGTCAGGAAGTTGTGCATGTAATATTGCATGCGGGTCGGATCCCACGCCCAGGCGGAACCGCCGAAGATCGACAACCAGTTGTTGGGCGGCGTGCCATCCGGCTTGGCATCGGCCCAGACATACCAGTCAGCCTTGGGGTTGCTCTTGCTCGAGCGGCTTTCGACGAACCAGGGATGACGATCCGAGCTATGCGACAGCACGAGGTCGATCATCACCTTGATGCCGAGGCGGTGGGCTTCCTGCACCATCGCATCGAAATCGGCGAGCGAGCCGAAGATCGGATCGATGTCTTCGTAATTCGAGACGTCGTAGCCGAAATCGCGCATCGGCGAGGTGAAGAAGGGCGAGACCCAGATCGCATCGACGCCAAGGGCCGCGATATGCGGCAGACGGATGGCGATGCCCTTGAGATCGCCGATGCCGTCACCGTTGGAATCCTGATAGGAGCGCGGATAGATCTGATAGATCACGGCGCCGCGCCACCAGTCCTTGTCAACGTCCGAAGTCGATTGAGGGGCAATGCTCATGCTGAGTAGGTCCTGTTGGGATGAAAATGTTTCGGTCAGCCCCCCTTCACCGACCCGGCGAGCAGACCACGTACGAGATAGCGCTGCAGACCGAAGAAGACGAGGAGCGGAATAATAATAGTCACGAAGGCCGATGCCGTCAGGATCTCCCAATTGCCGCCGCGCGAGCCGAGCAGCGCGTTCAGGGCCGCCGTCAGGACCAGATGATCCTTGTCCGTTCCGAGGAACACCATGGCGATCAACAGGTCGTTCCAGACCCACAGGAACTGGAAGATCGCGAAGGAGGCCAACGCCGGAAACGACAACGGCAGGATGATCTTGACGAAGATATCGAAGTCGCTGGCGCCATCGACACGAGCGGATTCGATGATCTCCTTGGGCAGGCCGGCAATGTAGTTGCGCAGGAGATAGATGGCGAGCGGCAGGCCGAAGGCCGTGTGCGCCAGCCAGATGCCGGGATAGGTTTTGGACGGCACGCCGAAGATCTGGCCGATCTCGTTGTAAATGCGCAGGAGCGGGATCAGCGACATCTGCAGCGGCACCACGATGAGGCCGACGACCAGCGCTATCAGCAGCGCGCGGCCGGGAAACTCCATCCAGGCCAATGCATAGGCGGCAAAGGCCGCAATCAGGATCGGGATGACCGTCGCCGGGATGGTCACCGTCAGCGAGTTGATGAAGGATTGACCGATACCCTCGCCGCCGAGCACGCTGCGATAATTGTCGAGCGTGAATTGCGGGGGTGTGGCGACGGTCAGATAGACACGCTTGGCACGGGCATCAGCTTCAAAAGCGCCGTTCTTCTGGTAGCGGTAGCTGCCGTCGGCGTTGATCGTCAGCGCTTCGCCATTGTCCAGTTCGGCGGCGGTGCCTGCCTTGTAGGCGGCAGGTTCCTGCACGCGCAGACCATAAGACTGGATCTTGCCGCCGCCTTCGACGTCAAGCTTACCCGAGATCACGAAGTTCGCGCCATCGGGCTTGGCCTTGTCCGGCCCGTCGAGACGGGCAGCGGTCGTGCGCGAGGAGCCGGCAAATGCCGTCCACCAGCCGGAAACGACGATCTGGTCCTTGTCGCGCAGTGCGGTAACGAAGATGCCGAGCGTCGGCAATAGCCAGAGAAGGACGATGAGCAGCACCGCGGCATGAACGAAGATGCGGGCGGGGCCGATGCGACCGAGAGTTCCAATCATATCAGCGCTCCTTCGTTTCTGCGTTTGCACGGCGGATGTTCCAGATCATGATCGGCGTCACCGCCGCCATGATGACGAGAGCGATGACGGCGCTTCGGCCGCTATCGCCGCCGCCGCGGAACATCCAGTTGAACATCAGGTTGGCGAGCACCATCGTATTCCATTGACCGTTGGTCATGGTGAGCACGATGTCGAAGACCTTGAGGACGAGAATGGTGATGGTGGTCCAGACCGTGGCGATCGTGCCCCAGACCTGCGGGACCATGATCTTCCAGAAGATCTGCCAGCCGTTGGCGCCGTCGATGACGGCCGCTTCGATGGTTTCCTCGGGAATACCGCGCAGCGCCGCCGACAGGATGACCATGGCAAAGCCGGTCTGGATCCAGATGAGCATGACCATCAGGAAGAAGTTGTTCCAGAAGGGAATGGTGATCCAGACTTCCGGCGTGCCGCCGAAGAGCTGGACGACAGCGTTCAGAAGGCCGATCTGCGCATCCGTGCCGCCGCGATACTCATAAATGAATTTCCAGATGACCGAGGCGCCGACAAAGGAGATCGCCATCGGCATGAAGATGACGGCCTTGGCGATATTGCCCCACCAGATGCGGTCGGTCATGACGGCAATCACGAGGCCAAAGAAGGTGCACGCTGCCGGTACGACGGCGAGCCAGAGGATGTTGTTGAAGATCGACTGGCGGAATTCGGTGTCGTTGAAGGCCCAAACATAATTGGCGCCGCCGACGAACTGGCTGCCATCCGGTCCGTAGAAAGACAGGATGAGCGTCGCGATCACGGGATAGACGAGGTAGACCACGAGCAGGAAGAGCGCCGGTCCCAGGAAGAGCCAGGGGCGAATGAGACCACGCCGGCGAAGGTTGACGGCGGCCTGATGAACGTCAGACCCTTCCCTTGCCGGGAAAATTGCGTCCAGAAGCTTGTTGGAACACCAGAAATATGCGGCGCAAAAGGCAACGCCAAATATCATGGCGCCAATCGCTGACACTATCTGCGAAAACATCCTTCCCTCCCCGAATCTACCTGCTTGAGATCACCCGCCAGACATCGGCAACGCGCCGAGGCACATCGCAATAGGATGCAGCGCGCCGCCGGCTTCTGCCGACGGCGCCTCATTGCTATGTCTTACTTGATGGCGTCCCAGGACTTCTGGATTCCGTCGGCAACATCCTGTGCGGACTTGCCGCCAACGAAGTCCACCATGCCGGTCCAGAAGGAGCCTGCGCCGATCTTGCCCGGCATCAGATCCGATCCGTCGAAGCGGAAGGTGGTGGCCGTCGTCAGGATCTCGCCTTCCTTGCGCAGCGTGTCATTGGCGTAGGCTGCAGTGTTGACACCCTTGTACGGGGTCAGGAAGCCGGACTGTGCCATCCAGATTTCCTGGGCGATCGGGGTCTGCAGGAACTGGACAAAGGCGCGAGCGGCCTTGGAGTCCTTGGTGATGGCGGCGAGCGTGCCGGCGCCTTCGACAGGCTTGCCAAGCTCAGGATGAGCGGCATAGGGCGGGAAGTAGAAGAAGTCCGCGTCCTGGCCGAGCTTCGTGCCCTCCGGGAAGAAGGACGGAATGAACGACGCCTGCTTGTGCATGTAGCACTTCGGCGGAACGGTGAAGAGGCCCTTCGGGCTATCACGGAAGTCCGTCGAGGCAACCGCTGCAACACCGCCGGCGACGTATTTCGGATTCTTCGCGAACTTGCCGAATTCCTCGATGGCGGCAACGACCTTCGGATCGTTGAACTTCAGCGTATTGTCGACCCAGTGATCATAATCCTGCGGCGTGTTCAGGCGCAGCATCAGGTCTTCGACCCAGTCGGTCGCAGGCCAGCCCGTTGCGCCGCCTGAACCGAGACCGATGCACCAGGGCGTGCCGCCGTCCTTGACGATCTGGTCGGACAGCTTGAGCAGGTCCTCCATCGTGGTCGGGACCTTGTAGCCGGCTTCCTCGAAATTCTCAGGCACATACCAGACCAGCGACTTCAGGTCGGCCTTGTAGGGGAAGGCGTAGAAGGCATCCTTGCCGTCCTTGCCCTTGTAGGTGCCATAACCGACCCAGCTGTCGCCGGCGCCGTAGTTGGTCTTGACCCAGCTTGCCAGATCATCGCCGAGCGGCGTCAGATAGCCCTTGCTGGCGAGGTTGGCGAAAAGGCCCGGCTGCGGGAGGATGGCAACGTTCGGCGGCGAACCGGCCTGCGTGTCGATGACGATCTGCTGCTCATAGTTCTCAGAAGACGAATATTTGGCGTTCACGCCCGTCGCTTCAGTGAAGTAGTTGAGGACACTGGTAAAGAGCGCCTCATCCTCGCCGCGCCAGGGTCCGAAGATGGTCAGCGTCTCGCCCTTCAGATCGGCGTGCGCAGCCTTGAAATCGTCGTAGCTCTTCCAATTGAACTTGGAGTCCTGGCCGGGCTGGAACTTCAGATCCGCGGCCATCGCCGTACCGGCCGCCAAGGCAGCAACAGCAACGGTCATCAAAAGCAGTTTCTTCATGCGATTGTCCTCCCAAATAACGAAACACATGAGCCCAAACACTGTTTTGTGCTGTGCGCCCCATTCCTCAAAGCGCTTTGGCTGCTTCTGTCATCCATTGAGCGCGTGCTAAAGTCAAGCGATTTTCAGATTCCGGCCGATAGCGGCTTAATTTCTCGCATTGCAGCATAGTTTGGCACTGATATTTACGCCAATCGCCTTGTTTGCCGCGCATCAGATGCTACATAATTGAAAGCGCTTTGAACGCTGTGGGCTTTCGGGAGGTGCCCCGGCATTTGGCGGCGGGGAATTGGAGGAGCCGAAATTCGTGAATCTGAAACAGCTATCGGAATTGCTCGGGCTGTCGCAGACGACAGTCAGCCGAGCATTGAACGGGTATCCCGAGGTTAACCGCGAGACGCGCGAACGCGTCCTCAAAGCGGTTCGGGAAACCGGCTATCGTCCCAACAAAGCGGCGCAGAGACTGGCAACCGGCAAAGCCGGGTCGATCGGGCTGGTGATGCCCACCTCGCCCGGCAATTCCTCGGACGTTCATTTCAGCGAGTTCCTGACCGGCCTTGGCGAGGAAGCCCTGCGGCATGACTTTCATTTCGTATTGACGCCCGCCGATCCGAACGACGAGGTGGGCGCGCTCAGACGACTGGCTGCCAGCGGGAATGTCGATGCGCTCTTCGTCAATTACATGCGCGGCCACGATCCGCGCCTGGAGATGCTGAAATCGCTATCCATGCCATTTCTCGTGCATGGACGATCGATCGGCTCCGAGCCGGATTATCCCTTCCTCGATCTCGACAACGAAGCGGCGTTCTATGATGCCACGAAGCTGCTGCTGCAACTCGGACATCGGCACTTCGCCCTGCTGAACGGGCCAATCTATCTCGATTTCGCCATTCGCCGAAGGAACGGCATGGAAGCGGCCCTCGCCGAACGCGGCCTTGCGCTGGACGAGACCTGCACCAGTCACACGCCGATGACCGACGAACAGGGCCTGTTCGCCATGGAGCGCATTCTGCAACTGGAGAAGCGCCCAACCGCCGTGCTCTGTTCCAGTACGGTGCTGGCGCTTGGCGCCGTACGCGCCATCAATCAGGCCGGGCTCAAGCTTGGCGAGGATATCTCGCTGATTGCCCATGACGACGTGCTGACACTTTTGAAGCCGGAAAGCTTCACCGTGCCACTGACGACGACGCGCTCGTCGCTTCGAGCCGCAGGCGTGCGCATCGCCGAGCGGCTGATCGGCGAAATCAAGCACACGGAGACGTTTCCGGCACAGGAATTATGGAAGGCCGAGCTGATCGTGCGCGCCTCGACCGGCGTTGCGCCTGCCGAGTGAGGCTTTCGCTTTACCGCGAAAACACTGCATCCGTTCAAGTCTTTCGCATGGGGAAATCGCTGCGCGCTTTCCTGTAATGCTTTAAAACTTCGGCGGCTTTCTGCCGGCGGTGCGGTGGGCTGCGATGACGGTGTTGGCCATCAGCATGGCAATCGTCATCGGTCCGACACCGCCCGGAACCGGCGTGATCGCAGCCGCAACATCGGCGGC
>NZ_JABAIJ010000008.1 GCF_012641435.1 Rhizobium sp. P38BS-XIX | reverse complement strand
CGAGTTTGCTCTGACGCGACAAATCGCATCGCGATTTGCGCTGGTGACGCGGGGTGGAGCAGCCCGGTAGCTCGTCAGGCTCATAACCTGAAGGCCGCAGGTTCAAATCCTGCCCCCGCAACCAAATACAAAAAGGCCCGCGTCTAGCGGGCTTCTTGTATTGGGTAACGGGGCGACAATTTAACGCCTGCTCACAGGACCGCAAACAGCCAAAGCCGACCCACCGGGACTGAAAACCACAAAGCCTCCCACCAAAACCAAAGCTTACAAGACTGATCAGACGTATAAGCCCGCCACCACACGGGCTTTCCTGCGTTGTGGACCTAAGCAACGCTAGCCCAAACGAGCCCACTGGCAGCCCATCGAATAAGCTAAGCGCCTTATCCCCTCACGTCCCACCATCAAGAACGCAGCATTGCTCGGGTAGCCGCTCAAGCCAAGATTTTCCCTCATAGAAACCTTACGATGGCCCTGTTACCAAGCGCCACACCTACAAATCCCTCACGATTTCCATGCAAAAGTCGATAAACGCGCGTACTTTTGCGGGTGGGTGGTTGCGGGACGGATGGTAGGCGAAGAGAGGGAATTGTTCGCCGTGCCAGTCAGGAAAGAGGTCGATCAACTCGCCTCGCTCCAGCCAATGGCCGACGCCCCAGCCGATGACCTGAGCGATGCCCGTTCCGGCCAGGCATTCTTCCAGCATCGATTTCGGGTCCGTAAAGGTAAGCGGGCCGCTGGTTACGACATCGATCGTTTCGTGCCCGCGGATGAATTCCCATTCGTAGGGCTTTCGAGAATGCGGGTCGATGAATTGCAGGCAGTGATGGCGCGATAGGTCGGTTGGATGCTCAGGGTGTCCATAGCGATCGAGATAGCGCGGGGAGGCGACAGTGAGGATCGGCGCCTCTATGAGCTTGCGGGAGACCAATGTCGAAAGGCGAGGCTGGCCGAAACGGATAGCCAGATCGATGCCTTCCGCAACAAGGTCGCCAATATGTTCCCGGGTGACAAATTCGATCGAGAGATCGCGATGACGGTCGCAAAATGTGCCGAGTCTCCCGGCCAGCACCAGAGGCAGGAAGAAAGGGTCGATATCCACTTTCAGGCGGCCGCGAACGGTTGACGATGTTCCGGACGCGATGATGACGGCGCTTTCTATCCCATCCAGATGTGGTTTCACGTCCTCGTAAAACCGACGCCCTTCATCCGTCAACACCATGGAACGCGTCGTGCGATCCAGAAGCCGCACCCCGATGCGCGCTTCAAGTCTGCCGATCGCACGGCTTATGCCGGAATCGGTCATGCCGAGCAGTTCCGCCGCCTTGACGAAGCTGCCGCCTTCGACGACCGCGGCGAGCACACCCACGCCCGATAAAACTCTCCCATCGAACGGCATAGATCATCTCCTGATTTTTTGTCAGGAAACATCTGACATAACCGCACTTAATTCAAGTGGCTCCAGGAGCGATAAAGGCGGCGTCTCATCAACGTGAAAGGAACGAGCCATGAGCGCGCGCACCACCGCCAGAACGCTTTTCAGGGGCGGCACTATCGTCACCATGGATAATGACATCCCCAATCTCGCGATCGGCGACTTGCTGGTCGAAGGCTCCAGGATCTCCGCCATCGCTGCACATCTGCCTGTCGAGGACACGACGATTATCGACGCGACCGGCTCTATCGTGATGCCGGGCTTCATCGATGCGCATCATCACATGTGGCTCGGCGTGATGCGCCGGCTGATGCCGGATGTCGACGATCTCTTTGCTTACATCGGTATCGTTGCGGAAAAGCTGGGCGCACATTATCGGCCGGCCGATATGTTTGCCAGCACCAGGCTGACGGCGCTTGCCTGCCTTGATGCCGGCATCACAACCGTCATCGATGCGTGCCATTCATCGCGCAGCCCGGAACATACGGATGCGGCGCTGGACGCGCTATCCGCCAGCGGCATCCGCGCCCTGCATATGGTTGGTGCCGCCATGGACAAGGGTGCTTCTGCCGCGCATCTTCCCGCGGACCTGAAGCGGCTTGCCGCCAAGTGGAATGACGGCGGCAATTTGGTTCAGGTCGGTTTGTTCGGCCAGTTCAACATGGACTGGTGGCGGGCCGCCCGCGAACTCGACATGCGCATTCTGACGGAGTTCATCGGCGATCTGGCCAAGCTCGGTCCGGAATTTGACGAGCCGGGGATGCTCGGCCCGCACAACATCTTCAATCACTGCACGCGCCTTCCGGAAGAAACCTGGAAACGCCTGGCCGCGGCCGGCGTCAACATCACGGTCAATCCACGCTCCGACGCGCTCTTCGGTTTCGATGACGAGAATTTTGCCTATCAGCAAGCGATCGATCACGGCCTTGCGCCAGCGCTCGGGATAGACCTCGATACGGCTTTCGGCAGCGATATGTTCGGCGAAATGCATGCTCTCTTCGGGCAGCAGCGATCCGCGATGCGCTATCGTCGTTTTCGAGGCGAGGAAAACGCACCGGCACCGATCAAAGTCGATGCGGTTCTTCAGGCAGCAACGATTAACGGCGCGCGCGCCGCTGGACTGGACGGCGAGATCGGTTCGCTCACGCCGGGCAAACAGGCGGATATCGTCATGATCCGCACCGGCGGCATCGCCGTCGCGCCTGTAACCAATGCCATTGGCACCATTGTGCAGGCCGTCGAGCGCTCCGATGTCGATACCGTCATGGTTGCCGGTGAAATCCGTAAGCGCGGTGGCAAGCTGGTCGGCGTGGACGTCGACAAGGTGGCCACGGAGGCGACCGCTTCTCGCGACCACCTCTTCCAGGCAAGCGGATACCGCCCGGGTCTCTTCGACTGATTTCCATCGTCGACTTAGCAGTCTGATCAGGAGTGCGCCGTCAGGAATAGACGGCGCCTCCGTGTCCCAACGCATCCATGGAGGATGTTATGTCCACATCGGCATCAAACACTGCCACCGAGGCTCAGTCGAAACCGGAATATTTGTCTCGTCCCGCGCCAGGCATCATCGCCGCCCTGTTTTGCGGCTATCTGGCGGTCGGCCTTCCACTTCCGGTCATGCCGCTCTTCATTCACGACAGGCTTGGCTTCGATAATTTTGTCGTCGGGCTGGTCATCGGCATCCAGTTCCTGGCAACGGTGCTGACCCGTGGTTATGCGGGTCGTGTTACAGACCATCATGGCGGCAAGCGTTCTGCCCTGCAGGGAGCCGCTGTCTGCGCCTTCGCCGGATTGCTTTATCTCATTGCGGCCGCTCCGGGATTGTCGCCTTCGATCGCGCTTGCGATCGTTATTCTGGGGCGTCTGTCGGCCGGCTTCGGAGAGAGCCAGTTCGTGACGGGCTGCGTATCCTGGTCGATCGCATCGGTCGGTCCGCAGCGCGCCGGCATGTCCATGTCGTGGACCGGCATTGCCATGTTCGCCGCGCTTGCGATTGGCGCACCCATCGGAATGGCCGTCTATCAGACCTACGGGCTTGCCGCGGCTATGACTGCCTGCATTGCTGCACCTCTGATTGGCGCCGTGATCGCATTTCGTCAGCTATCTTATGCGGTCGCCGCTGGAGAACGTCTTCCTTTCTACAAGGTCGTGGGGCAGATCTGGCGTGAAGGCTCCGGTCTCCTGCTCCAGGGCGTTGGACTGTCGGGCCTGACCGCATTTGCGTCGCTTTATTTCGCAGCGCGGGGCTGGGGCAATGCCGGATTGGTCATGACTGCTTTTGGGATCGGCTTTATTTTCGTTCGCCTCGTCCTCGGATCACTGCCCGACCGTATGGGCGGCTATCAGGTCGCGTTATGGTCGCTCGTGGTCGAGGCCATCGGTCAGTTGCTGGTTTGGCTGGCGCCCAACGAGATCACGGCACTGGCGGGAGCGCTTGTGACCGGCCTTGGTTGCGCGCTCATCTTTCCGGCTCTGGGCGTCGAGGTGTTGAAGCGTGTTCCGCCAGCCAATCGCGGCAGTGCCATGGGCGCGTTCGTGGCCTTCCTCGATATTGCCTACGGCATTTCCGGTCCGATCGCGGGCTTCATTTCAGGAGAGTTCGGCTATGCGTCGGTCTACCTCTTCGGAACCGTTTGTGCGCTTGTCGGAGCGGCGCTTTCCCTTACTGCCCACGCTACTCGCACCTAGTCTCTCGACGATTGCCGTAATCAGATTATCTATTGGCCGATACGGCCGAAGGAGTGTCCCATGTCTCGTATCTTCATTTCCGGATCGTCCGCTGGGCTTGGCCTGATGGCGGGCGAGCTTCTCGTCAGCCAAGGTCACCAGGTCGTGCTGCATGCTCGCGATGCAACCAGGGCCCAGGATGTGCGGCGCGCATTGCCCTCCGCCCAAGCGATCGTGGTTGGTGACCTCGAAACGATCGCCGGCGCCAAGGCAGTTGCCGAGGCCGTCAATGCACTGGGTCAGTTCGATGCGGTGATCCACAATGCAGCGGTCGGTTACCGGGAGCCCCATCGTGTCACGGCCGATGGACTTCCCCATGTCTTCGCCATCAATACGCTATCGGCCTATATCCTCACCGCACTGATCGAGCGGCCGAAGCGGCTTGTCTATCTTTCTTCCGGCATGCATCACCATGCCGCCGCAAATCTCGATGACATCCTGTGGAAGACGCGTCGATGGAACGGGTCCACCGCCTATGCCGAGAGCAAGCTGCACGACACCATATTGGCCTTTGCGATCGCCAGACGCTGGAGCAACGTATTGTCGAACGCGCTGGAGCCGGGTTGGGTGCCGACGAAAATGGGTGGCCCGGGTGCTCCGGATGATATGGATCAGGCGCATCTGACCCAGGCCTGGCTTGCCACGGATGGCAGTCCGCAGGCGGAGATCACCGGTCGCTATTTCTATCACATGAAGGAGATGTCGCCGAACCCGCAAGCGAGCGATCGGGCTTTGCAGGATAGGCTCGTGTCCGTATGCGAGGATATTTCGGGCGTCACGCTGGCCGATTGAAATGGCTGAAATTCCGGCGCGGAAACAAGGTTTGCCGCGCCGATCTACTCTATCGTCCCTTCATAGACTGCCAATGCCTTCTGAACGGCCTTGTTCCTGGCATATCGCTTCTTCAGTGTCGCCAACTCGGCATCCGTGCCTTTGCACAGGCTTTCCAGCTTTGCGGCAATTTCGGCCGCCCGCGTCTCATCGGTGGCTTCTTCTCCGCGGAAATGATCGCAGCCGTCCCGACGCTCGACGAAAGCCGAGACTTCGGCAGGCAGCTTGCCGGCTTCCGCGGCACTGGCGAAAGCAGGCAAGGTCATGCATGCCAGAAGGGCGGCAAGGCAAAGGCTCAGGCGTTTCATCTCGTCCCTCTTCAAGGAGGCTGTGTGGATATCGAGCAAGGGTTACTCGATCTGCATCTCCAGCGTTTTCGCTACGGATTCATAATGATGCGCGGAAGCGCTATTTTTCTCGGCGGCATAATGTTTGCTTACGGCGCGCGCAGCATTGACCGCGCTGTTGAACGCATCCAATCTCGGCTGCCATTCCAGATCGTCTTCGCCGATATCGCCACCCGTGAATTTGCCGACCTTGTAGCCACCGTCCAGATCGATGACGCCGAGCGTAGGAACGCCATCTCGCATCTCACCATAAAAGGCAAAGCCGCTGCGATTTCCATCCCGGCGCCGCAGCATGCCGAGGCCTGAAGCCTTGCCGTCAGGGCAATCGCCGGTCCAATACGTCGGACCGGGGGTCAGCGATGCGGGAGCCACGAAACGGCATTTGCTGGCGGGATCACGCAGCCATTGCAAGGTTGTATCTTCGGCGAGTACTTCAGCTGTCAGAGGAAGCAGCACGATAAGTGCCGTCACAGCTATCCGCAGCGCTTTCATACCGATTGCTCCAGGCTTCATCCTCACCATCCCATCGATGCTAAAAAATCCGAAATGCCCGGGATCATCAACCGGCACGAATGATTGCTTCCAGATTATCGTCCAGCCTCCGGGCGGCGGCCTTGAACTCAGGCAGCCTCGGCTGCACGGCGTCAGCGAGCTCGGCAGCGCCCTTTTCGCCCAATGCGGCTTCGAGACTGGCCTTGTATTCGGGGATGACCCGCCAGTCCGGCACCGTCTGCGGAGTGATTTCGGTATGATATTGGAAGCCGTACGCCCACTTGCCCCAGCGAAATGCCTGGACGGCGCAGGCGTCGTTACCGGCCAGCGTCGTTGCGTTATCGGGCAGCCGCGCCACCTCCGCTCCATGCCACTGCAAGGTTTCAAATTTCTGTTCAAAGCCTTGGAAAACAGGATCTGATTGTCCGGCCGAAGAGAGTTCGATTTCCGCCAGCCCCACTTCGGGTTTGCGCATCAGATCCACCTTGCCGCCAAGGGCTTCGCAAAGAAGCTGATGGCCCAGGCATATGCCGAGATAGGGTGCGCCGCGTTCGACGACCCATCTGCGTATGGCCGCCTTTTCGACGGCGAGCCACGGATGGATGTCCTCTTGCCACACATCCATCGGGCCGCCCATGACAGCGAGCATATCGAAGCCTTCGAAGCTTGGAATGGCTTCGCCGGCATCCAGCTCCACAGTCACGCGTTCATGACCCTTGGCCTCCCAAAGCTCGCGGAACACGCCGGGATGTTCGACATCAAGATGCTGCAACACCAAAATCCGCATTCCAATCTCTCCAGCTATCGTTCAGATGCAGCCAATATCTATGGCAATCGGCAAATCAAGGCCATTGCTTTGCCCAGTCCTTCAGCTCCGTTTTTACTCTATCAGGCCATTCTTTGACGGGAGACGGAAAGACAGCGATCTTCTTGCCGTCCGGCTTCCAGGCGGCGTAGACGCGCCGGTCGTGGGATGAAAGAAAGATCATGCCGGCTTCGTCAAGGCAGGCATGTGGCCGGCAGGCAGAGCCGACGAAATCATCGCCCTTGAACTGGCCGCTTCCCACGCCACTCATAAGCTCCTGGAAATGGTCGAAATCTGCTCCAAGAACGGCTTTCAGGCTCTCGGCGATCTCGCCATTCTTGAAGGCGTCGGATGGATGTGTGAATGCCCGTTCGCGCAGGTTTGCCCAGCCGGTCGATGCATCCGGCTTGAAGGCGACGGATGGAAGAGACGTGATGCCGCCGCCAGCGGTCCATTGCCATCGCTCCGTATCGTGTCCGGGGACGTTTCCGGTCGAGAAGACAAAGCTCGCGCCGTCAACCTGATGCGAAACGGAGGCGCAGCTGTCGATTGGCCCATCGAAACGCGGAGCGCCCTTGGCGGGAAACGATAGCACGAAAGGCGAGGCATCGCAGGCATTTCCGCCGGGTGAGCTTGAACCGACGACGACAAGGGTGTCGTTGAAGGCATAGATATCGTCGAAGGTGATGATTTCGTCGGTGTGCAGCTCTCGTCCGTCAACAACGAGTACCTTCTGGAAATCCTTTTCCTTGATGGTAACCGAATGTCCACCAAAGGAATCCATGTCCACGGCTCCGACCGGCAGGGCCAAACCCGTTGCCACTGTCGTTACCACGAGTTTGATGATTGTCCGCAGCTTCATGATGCCCCCTTGCTGTCCGGAAACTAACCTCTCAAAGCGGCAGGTTGCAACTTCTACAACCGGATATTTTGACATGGCCGCACTTTTCGGCTTTGCTGCGGAAAGCGGCCGATAGGTCGAAGGTTCGTTGCCGTGCTTTGCAAGGAAGTTCATTGGGCAACGAAGCCGTGATCCGGCCGGAGTTGGCGGGCGGCGTTGACCGGGGATGAAGGGCGAGCAGGGCGAATTTCATCCAAATGCATAGAAAATTGGTATAGCTTTCCGCGCCGGGACGCGCCAAAAACTCTAGAAACGAACGCGATAGTCTTTTTGATATTAAAGAGGGAACGCGATGTTTTTAAAATCCTTACTCAGCGTGATTGCAGGCGCGGCCATGACGGCGATCGCCGTTGGCACCGCGCATGCCGACGATGTGGTCAAGATCGGCAGCAAGAACTTTACCGAACAGTTCGTCGTAGCTGAAATCTATGCCCAGGCGCTCGAAAAGGCTGGCGTGAAGGTTGAGCGTCATCTCAATCTCGGTGCCACTCTGGTCGCGCAGACCGCGCTCACCAACGGCGATATCGATTTCTATCCGGAATACACCGGAACGGCGCTCGCCGCCGTGGTCAAGGGCGATCTTTCCGGTTCGGCCGACAAGATCTATTCCGACGTGAAGGATTACTACGAAAAGAACCTCAAGCTGACGCTGCTGACGCCCACGAAGATCAATAACGGCTATGCGATCATCACGCTGCCGGAGACGGCAGAGAAGTATAAGCTGAAGACGCTCTCCGATCTCGGCCCCGTTTCCAAGAACCTGTCCTTCGGCGCAGAAGGCGGCTTCAGCGAACGCAAGGACGGTCTTCCTGGCTTGAAGCAGACGTATGGCATCGAATTCAAGGAGTTCAAGGTTTTCGCCAAGCTCGGTATTCGCTACAGCGCCCTGATCAACAAGGATCTCGACGTCTCCTATGGCTTTGCCACCGATTGGCAGATTTCCGACAACAAGCTGGTCGTGCTCGATGACGACAAGCACCTGTTCCCACCTTATTATCTCGTTCCGGTCGTGCGCCAGGATGCGCTCGCAAAGAACCCGAAGCTTGCAGAAGTCCTGAACAAGATCAGCCCGCTGCTCAACAACGAGAACATGCGCGAGCTGAACGCCAAGGTCGATCGCGACAAGGAAGAGCCGGCCGATGTCGCCGCCGAATTCCTGAAGTCCCAGGGCATCTGATCGCCGAGGGACGAAAGTTTCCCTTTCTTTGAATCGAAAATGCGGCGAAGCTTCCGGCTTCGCCGCTTTGTCGTGATCGTGCAGACAGGATTTGTCGCGTTTTGAACTGGGCACCAAAGCATATTCCCGAGATTGCGCTGGCTGTTTTACAGCATCTCGTCCTGTCGATTTCCTCGGTGCTGATCGGGCTGGCGATTGCGCTTGTGCTCGGCATCGTCTGTGCGCGTCGGCCAAGGCTTTACGCATTCGCGCTGACCGTGACCAACGTCATTTTCGTGATCCCGAGCCTCGCGCTCTTTGCGCTTTTGATCCCCTTTGTCGGTCTCGGTATGGAGCCGGCGTTGATCGGGCTTTCCTCCTATTGCCTGCTGATCCTGCTCCGCAATGTCGTCACCGGCATTCGCGGCGTTCCCGCCGACGTGCTGGATGCCGCCGACGGCATGGGATACAGCCCGTGGCAGCGGCTGTTTCGCATCGAGTTGCCGCTTGCGCTTCCGCTTATCGTTTCCGGCGCGCGCATCGCCCTCGTCACCGTCATTGGGATTGCGACGGTTGCAGCCTTCATCGATGGCGGCGGTCTCGGCACGATCATCCTGATCGGTATCGATCAGGAATATCCCGAAAAGATCCTTGTCGGCGGCATATTGACGGCCTTGCTTGCCATTATCTTCGATTTCATCCTGACCAGGGCCGAAAAGGCGCTGGTGGGTTGGCAGTGAGGCGGACCTTATGCTGAGCACGGCCTTCAACTGGATCTATACGCACCCGACCGAATTCTTCCGGGCGCTCGGACAGCATTTGCTGATGTCCGGCGTGTCTCTTGCGATTGCACTCGCAGTTGCCTTGCCGCTGGCGATCCTGATCGTCAATCACGGTCGCTTCGCGTTTGGCGTCATCAACGTCATCAACGGCCTGAGAACCATTCCGAGCCTTGCTATCCTTGCGATCATGTTGCCGCTTCTCGGCATCGGGCTGATGCCTTCGATCGTGGCGTTGACGGTGCTTGCCCTGCCGCCGATTCTGCTAAATGCTTATGTCGGTCTGCGCGATGTCGACCCGGATGCCGTCGAAGCGGCGATCGGGATGGGCATGAGCCGCGGCCAGGTCCTGCGCAAGATCCGGATCCCGCTTGCCGCACCGGCGATGTTCGCCGGCACACGCACGGCCGCCGTGCAGGTTCTCGCCGGCGCCACTCTTGCACCCTTCATCGGCGGTGGCGGACTTGGTGACTTCATCGCAACCGGCATTGGCGTCATGGACATGTCGCGCTTGCTCGTCGGTGCGGTACCGATCGCCATTCTGGCCCTTGCCACCGAATTCATCCTCGGCCGTGCCGAGAAGATCCTGTTTGCAGAAAGAACCGCCGTATGATCCGCATGGAAAACGTCACCAAGCGCTATGGCGAAAGCGCAGCGCCCTCGGTCGACAACCTGACGCTGGAGGTGCCGGAGGGCTCAACCGTCGCGTTGATCGGCCCTTCCGGCTGCGGCAAGACGACGACGATGCGCATGATCAACCGGCTGATCGAGCCTTCCGAAGGCCGCATCTTGGTCAATGGCGAAGATGTCACCAAAGCCGATCCGGTCAAGCTTCGCCGTCACATCGGCTATGTCATCCAGAATGTCGGCCTGTTTCCGCACATGACGATCGCTGAAAATATTGCCGCCGTTCCGAACCTGCTTGGTTGGGATCAGCCTCGGACGGCAAAGCGGACCGACGAGCTGCTCGGCCTGGTCGGCCTTGATCCATCGGAAATGCTCAAGCGTTATCCACGCCAGCTGTCAGGCGGCCAACGTCAGCGCATTGGCGTTGCGCGCGCGCTTGCCGCCGATCCCTCGGTTCTGTTGATGGATGAACCGTTTGGCGCTATCGATCCGATCGCCAGGAGCCGGCTGCAGGACGAGTTCAAGCAGATCCTGAGGCGTGTGCGCAAGACTGTGGTGCTGGTCACGCACGATCTCGACGAGGCCATTCGTCTGGGCGATCGCATCGCCATCATGCGTGCCGGCACGATCGTGCAATATGATACGCCGGATGCGATTCTGTCCCGGCCGGCGGACGAATTTGTCGCGAATTTCGTCGGCATCGATCGGGCGATCAAGCGGCTGAGCCTGTTTTCGGTGGCTGATGCGATGCGGCAGGGCGCGCCATCGTCACCGACGGCAAGCGTGACCGCAACGACCAATCTGCGCGATGCGCTCTCGCTAATGGTCGCGGCTAATAATGATGAGCTTGCCGTCATCGACGGCAGCGGCGCGGTCACGGGTCATTTGACGCGCGACGCTATTTTCTCGATCTGAGAGCAGGAGGTTTCGATGCATCTCGGCTTTTCTCTCACGCCATACGGTCATCATCCCGCCGCCTGGCAAGAAACTCGAAGCTCCGAAAATCTTGGCTTCAATGCGCTGTTGCGGCAGGTCGTTGCGGCGGAGGAAGCGGATTTCGATTTCATACTGCTTTCCGACCGATTGGGCGCTCAGCCTACCGACGACCTTTCGCCGATTGCTGCGCCATTCGAGCCCACGACGCTTGTCTCGGGCCTTGCCACGCGAGCCCGCCGGATCGGATTTCTCGCCGCTGCCTCGACCACACAGCATGAGCCTTACAATCTTGCCCGCCGCTTCGCGTCCCTGGATCACATCAGTCATGGGCGCACGGGTTGGGTTGCTCTTCCAGGGTCCAATGAGCTTGCGAGGGAGCAGGAATATCTCACGCTCGTTAGCGAGCTGTGGGGCAGCTGGGAAGATGACGCCTTCATATACGACAAGGCGAAGGGGCGTTTCTTCGAGCCTGGCAAGATGCATGTTCTCAATCACAAGGGCGCATATTTTTCAGTGCGCGGCCCTCTCAACGTCAATCGATCACCACAGGGCAAGCCCGTCATGGCGCATGTTCTGACGCCCGAAAGCCAGCCGCTATCGGCGCAATCGGGCGAAGTTGTGCTGGTTCAGGCGGAGTCGCCGGATCTCGCTGCAGAAGCGGCCAGCGATTTCCTTCTCGCGCTGCAGGCGGTTGGCCGCAGTCGCCGGGACATTCGGCTGCTGGCAAATGTCATTCCCTATGTTTCTTCCTCGCGGCAGGAAGCCGAGGCCTTGCGAGAGAAGTTGCGGACGGCCGAGGAGGGCGTGAGCCAGCCGCTATCTGGCGCCGTTCTGATCGGTAACCCGACCGATGTCGCCGATTCACTGGAGGCATGGTTCAAGGCTGGTCATCTCGACGGCTTTACCATTTTGCCGCCGACAGTCGGTGCCGCCGATATCTTCCTCGACCAGGTCGCACCCGAATTGCGGCTAAGAGGATTGATCACGCCGAGATCGGGGCAGTCGCTGCGCGACTACCTCGATTTGCCGTACCCCGCACATCCGGCCGCTGGATTGGAGCTTCGCCATGAGCAATGATCGCAAGATGAGACTGGGCGCCTTTCTCATGGCGGGCGGACATCACATCGCCGCCTGGCGCCACCCGGATGCTCATGCCACCGCCGGTATCGATATCGACCATTTCATCGAACTCGCCCGGATTGCGGAACGGGGCAAGTTCGACATGATTTTCGTCGAGGATGCCGCTGCAATCCGGGAGCGCAATCCGGAAATGGCAAGCCAAGCCGCGCGATCGACGGCATTCGAGCCTCTGAGCCTCCTGGCGGCGCTAGCCGTCAACACATCGCATATCGGTCTCGTTGCGACCGCCTCGACGACCTATAACGAGCCTTATGGTCTCGCTCGGACTTTCGCATCGCTCGATCAGCTGAGTGGCGGCAGAATAGGCTGGAATCTCGTGACGTCGGCGAGTGATCTCGAAGCCGAGAACTTTGCAAGCAGCGGGCTGCGCCCACATTCGGAGCGCTACGAGCGCGCGGAAGAGTTTGCCAACGCCGCTCTTGCGCTTTGGGATGGCGTGGCGGATGGAGCCTATCTACCGCAGGGTGAGGGCACTTTCACGGATCGTGCCAAGCTTCATCCGATCAGCCATCAGGGCAAGCACTTTGCGGTCGATGGCCTGCTGGAGAGCCAGCGCTCGCCGCAAGGCCGGCCGATCATGGTGCAGGCAGGCGCATCCGATGTCGGCAAGGAACTGGCGGCCCGCACCGCCGATGTGGTGTTTGCCGCTTCACAGACCATCGTCGAGGCGCAGGCCTACTATGCCGACGTCAAGTCGCGCCTGGCGAAATACGGCCGCGAGCCTGACGATATCAAGATCATGCCGGGCATATCGCCGATCGTGGGTGCCACGGAAGCCGAAGCCAAGGCGAAATACCGCGCCTTGCAGGAATTGATCCCCGATGCGGTCGGTGTGGCGCTTCTCGCAAGCTATCTGAGTATTCAGGATCTTTCGGCCTATCCGCTCGACGGTCCGTTGCCCGACATGCCGCAGACCAATCTCATCCAGAGCCGGCAGCAGCTGATTATCGATCTCGGCAAGCGTGAAAATCTCTCCATCAGGGAACTCGCCCGCCATTTTGCCGGTGCGCGCGGCCACTGGCAGGTTGCGGGCACGCCTGGGCAGATTGCCGATGCGATGGAAGAGCGCTTTCTGGCGGGAGCAGCCGACGGCTTCAACGTTATGGCGCCGCTCTTCCCCTCGGGCCTTGAGGATTTCGTCACCTTTGTGGTGCCGGAGTTGCGCCGCCGCGGCCTTTTCCGCGATGAATATGAAGGCGACACGCTGCGGGCAAATCTCGGTGTTGGCGCGCCCGCGTCGATGATAGCGAGTTAAATCACGCTCGCACCGTTCTGTTGCTGGTCTCATGTATCCGGCAGGCGGGACGGATGCATAACCAGGTCTGTCTGTTTCGGGAAAACCGCCTGCGGCTCTCCCGAAATTGCTGCCGGTGATCCACCGGCAACCGTTTCATGCAGCCGGCTCTGGCCTTATGCGAAGACCACGGCTTGCTGTTCGATCTTGCTGTCGTCGATTTCCATCGCCAAGCCGGGACGCTCGGGAACCTCGATCATGCCGTTGATCACGTCCAGCGGGTCGACGAGGAAGTGCTGGTGCACGGCGTTCCACTTCACCAGATACTCCTGATAGGGCGTATGGATGGGCGACTGTACCGCCGAGAAGTGAGCGGTTGCAAAGCTGGAATGGCCATGAGGGATCGTGACGACGTCGTGCGCTGTCGCATAAGCCGCAATCTTTAGGGTCTCGGTCAGGCCGCCGCACCAGTAGATATCGGGCTGAATGACGTCGAGAGCGCCCACATCGAGGAAGCGCTTGAACCCCCACCGCGTATATTCATGCTCCGCGCCCGAGAGCGGAATGGATATGCGCTCGCGAAGCTTCGCATAGCTATCGAGACGATCGGGCATCACGCATTCCTCAAGCCACTTCGGCCGATATTTCTCGATCCGGGATGCGAGTTCGACAACGTAGCCCACGTCCATCGCCTGCCAGCAGTCGAACATCAGATCGTAGTCCTCGCCAACGGCCTCGCGTAGCGTGCGTACGAGTTCGACATTCATCTTCAGGCCCTCGGCGCCACTCATGGGGCCGTGTCTGAAGAACCATTTTTGAGCCCTGTAGCCGAGCTTCTTGTACTCGATCGCTCTTGCATGGACTTTCTCCAGATCAAGAACCGAGAAGCCGAGCATGGAGGCATAGGCTGGGATCTGGGTTTGGGTCGGGCCGCCGAGCAGGCGGTAGACTGGCTGATTAAGCCACTTGCCGCGCAGGTCCCACAGGGCGCAATCGACGGCGCTGATCGCAAGCATCGCGTCGCCCTGGCGGCCGTGCACCATGGCGCGATGCATCTGATCCCAGAGCTTTTCGCCGGCAATGGCGTCCTGCCCGACCAGCAGCTTGCGCAGGTGTTTCGCAATGATGAAGGCGACCGTTTCCGGGATAGGTCCCGCAAGGCCGCAGACGCCCTCGTCGGTGTGGATTTCGACAAAATAGGTGGCGATCTTGAAGCCGTCCGGCCCCTGTGTGCCGCCTTCATGATCATTCCGGTTACGGAATTCCGGATAGACGTCAACCGGTCGAACCAGCCGCTCTTCCCAAAGGTCGCCTTCCGTTGGAAGCGTGCCTTGCAGTTGTCTCAGTCTGACTTCGGAAATGCGCATTAGCCGACCCTCTTTGTAGCCACCCGTTGGCGGCCGTAGATTGCGATGATGAAGGTGAGAACCGCGACGGACATCGCAGCCATGAGAGCGAGCCAGTAAAGGCCGCCATTGTAGTTGCCGGTGGCATCCTTGATCATGCCGATGACCCAAGGATTGATGACGCTGGAAAGGTTGCCGAGAGAATTGATCAAGGCGATACCGCCAGCCGCCGCAGCGCCGCTCAGGATCGCCGTCGGCAGGCCCCAGAAGACCGGCATTGCGCCGAAGACACCGAAGGCCGCCACGCACAGGGCAATCAGCTTGAGGGTCGGATCGTTGGTGGACGCCGATGCAACGAGCCCGACAATGGAGATGCTCAGAGCCACGTAATTCGCCATCTGCCGCCGTCCGGGCATGTCGGCCATGCGGCCGAGCACGAGCATGCCGACGGCGCCGAAGATGTAGGGAATGGCGGCGAGGAAGCCTGTCTGTACCTGGCCGAAACCGAAGTCTTTCAGGATCTGTGGCAGGAAGGTGCTGACTGCGCCGTTGAGGTTGGTCAAACCGTAATACATGAGGCAAAATAGCAGGACCTGCAGGCTCAGAAGCGCTTTCATCAATTGCGAGGCATGGCTGCCGGAATGTGATGCCGCGCGTTCACGCTGTTCTGCCTCGATGCGGGCGACCAGCCATTTGCGCTCGTCAGCCGTCAGGAATTTCGCTTCCTGCGGACCACTGGGCAGGATGAACGGAATAAAGATGGCTAGGACGAGTGCCGGGATGCCTTCAAGGATGTACATCCACTGCCAGCCATGAAGTCCCCAGATGCCATCCAACTGCAGGAGCAGCGTCGACAAGGGCGTTCCGATGACGAGGGCGATCGGAATGCCGGTCATGAAGGCGCTGATGATGCGGCCACGATATGACGCGGGAAACCAGAGGGTCAGGTAGAAGACCACACCGGGAAAGAAGCCGGCTTCGGCGGCTCCCAGCAGTGCGCGAAGCACGTAGAGGCTGCCCGGGCTCCAAACAAAGGCGTGCGCCGCCGAGATCAGGCCCCATGTGAGCATGATACGGGCGATCCACCACCGTGCTCCGAATCGCTCAAGCGCGAGGTTCGAGGGCAATTCGAGCAACACGTAGGGGACGAAGAATACGCCGGCGGCGAAGCCGAACGCGGTTGCCGATAGCCCAAGATCGGTGTTCATGGTCAAGGCGGCGACGCCAACATTGGCCCGATCCAGGATGGCAACGAAATAGGCGAAGATCAGTATCGGCAGCAGACGGAGTGTCAGCTTGCGTATGAGATCGGGTTCTGAAATTGGCATTCTAACCTCCCAAAAGAGCAAGCAGTGCGCTTGCCGGAAACGTTTCCGTAAAAAGTCATGTTCGATCTCGCTTTGTGTTTCAGCTGAATCGGAATGAAATTGAACTCTTCACGCCTCCTGCGCGGAATCTCCGTGCTGCCAGGCATGAGGGACATGCGTGGTCCACGGCTCCTCAATCTCGCGACCGGAAACGTTTCCGCGAATTGCCATGGTGGCGTCGGTATGTCAATACACAGTTGGTGGACAGGCGGGATGAATGAATAAGAAAATCGGGATTCGCGAACTCGCGGCACATATGGGCATGGCAGTCAGTACGGTGTCGCGGGCAATGAACGGGTCACGCGACGTCAGCGCCGAAACACGCCAGCGAATACTCGATGAGGCTCAACGGCTCGGCTATCGCCCAAATCAATCGGGGAGGAGCCTGCGAAGCGGCGTGACCAACGCCGTTGCCATGACGATGCGCACGGATATCGGCAGAACGGCATCGGGCGAAACCTTCTTCATGGCGATCAGCGAGGGGCTGCAGAGCGTCCTATCCAAGGCCGGCATCGATCTCATGATCCTGCCCTGCGCATCCGATCAAGACGAAAACGAGTTTCTTTATCGCGTGGTCGATCGCGGGCTGGCTGATGCCTTCATCGTGTCGAACATCCAGCGCTTCGATCCGAGGATCACATATCTCGGCAAGCTTCGCGTGCCCTTCGTCGCGCTTGGTAACAGCGAGACGAGCGGGAACTACGCGTCGCTGGACCTGGATTTTGCGCGTGTTGCACGCGAGAGCGTCGACCGGCTGGTCAAGGCGGGGCATCGAGACATCGTGCTCGCCCTGACGGCACAGGAGACATACAACAACTACATTTTCCTCGATGGATATCGGCAGGGACTTGCAGCCGCCGAGATCCCGTTTCGCGAGGACTTGGTGCTGAGGCTTTATGACCGCATATCCGGCGGCTTCGAGCTTGCCAACTCTATTCTGGCAATGCGGTCGCGGCCGACGGCGGCCTTGCTGATCCAGGAAACGATGGCTATGGGTTTGTATCAGGGTCTGCGCCACGGCGGAGTGGAACCCGGCCAGGAGCTCGCTATTATCGGGCTACGCGAAAACCCGGTCTGTCGCTATCTCTCGCCGACATTGACCAGCCATCGTATCGATCTCAAGCAGTATGGAATCCGTCTTGGCGAGGTCGTTTTGCATGAGATCAAGCGCATGTCTTCGGAGACCGCGCGGCGGGATGATATGCCGATCCGTGAAATCTGGCCGATGGCGCTGGTCGAGGCGGAGAGTGGCTGAGGCGTCATCAATCCTTGTCGTCCTCCACAGAAGGCATGTTGAACCCGGCGAAGGTTCAATCCGCCGGGTTCGTTGACGAAGTCGACTTAGTTCGGGAAATCCGTCGACATTGCAAGTTCGCGCCAGGTGTCGAGTTCAGCCGCCACGAAGGCGTTTTTTGCCTCGATGGCTGCAACGGTGTCTGAGCCGAAGGGCATTCGGAGCGGTGGATTGGCGGCGTCCACGACCTTAAGCAGCGCCTTTGCCAATCGGTCGGGATCACCCGGCTGCTGATGGTTGAGCGAAGCGGCATGCTTGCGGATCTCGCCAACGGTTTGGGCGTAATCGCCGATCATGTTGCTGGTCGTGTTCAACGAATTCGTGTCGAGAAAATCGGTCCGGAAATAACCGGGCTCAACGACCGTGACCTTTATGCCAAGCGGCTCCACCTCCATGGCCAGAGCTTCGCTGATCCCTTCAACCGCAAACTTCGTCGATGCGTAGACACCCCATGCGGCCCAGCTGCGATATCCTCCAATCGAGGAAATGTTGAGGATATGGCCGGAGCGCTGCTTGCGCATCTGCGGGAGTACGGCTCTCGTCACCGTCAGGAGGCCGAAGACGTTCGTCTTGTAGACGGCTTCCACCTCAGCGCCCGAGATCTCTTCTATGGCGCCGATGACGCCGAACCCGGCGTTGTTGACGAGAACATCGATCTGTCCGAAGCGTTGAACGGCGGCATCGACTGCCTGCTTGGCCTGCGCCTCGCTCGTGACGTCCAACGGGACGGCCAGAAGATTGTCGCGGTCGCCGAAGAGCTTAATAACCGCTTCGGGATTGCGCGCTGCCGCCACGACATTGTCGCCTCGATCGAGTGCTTCGCGGACGAAGCGGGCGCCGAAACCGCGCGATGCGCCGGTGATAAACCAGGTTTTCATTCCTTGATCCTCTCAAAACCGAGATTGCATGATTGCGGGTTCAAGGTAGAGGCTCGGGATTATATTGATAATCACCCAGAATTCGCATGATCTGCTGGCAAAAATTCAGCAATCGCGTCGAATGGGATTTCGAGGTTCGCGAAGCGACGCGCTTCCTAACGGTCGCATAGGGCGGGATCACTGGATCTGCACTTGTTCGACTTCCCTGATGATGTCGATAAAGGCCCTGAGCGGCGGCGGGACGAGGCGACGACTGGGATAGTATAGAAACTGACCGGGAAAGGGCGGCGTCCAGTCCTCCAGAAGCGTGACGAGGCTGCCGGATGCAATGGCATTTCGTGCGATGCTGCTGAGCACATAGGCGATGCCAAGACCTTTCGCTGCGGCTTCGACCATCAGGTTCATATTGTCGATCGTGACAGGGCCTTCGACATCGACGCGGAGCGATTGATCATGCCTTTCGAACTCCCAGCGATACATCTTGCCGCTGGGCATCTTGAAGCGGATGCAGCGGTGCCGGGTCAGATCCTCAGGCACGTTCGGGGTTCCGAATTCCTGCAAATATGAGGGGGAGGCGACAACGATGAACTGGCTGTCTCCGCCAAATGCAATGCCGATCATGTCCTGAGGCAGAGCTTCACCCAGTCGGACGCCGGCATCAAATCCTTCTGCGACGATGTCGACGAAACGTCCCTCGGTAACGAGATCGAGTTCCACGTCTGGATATCGGGCAACGAAGCGAGGAATGACCTTCGCCATCAAGGCCATGGCCGCTGCTTCCGACGTATTGATCCTCAATCGGCCGGAGGGACGCGAGCCGAGCGTGGTGATATCGGCGAGGATGGAATCGAGATCGGTTATCACCGGAGTTAGCTGACGAAACAGTTTGGTGCCCGCTTCGGTCGGCGCGACGCTGCGGGTCGTGCGATTGAACAGCCTGACGCCGAGCCGCTCCTCCAGCGTTCTCATCATGTGGCTGAGCGTTGAGGCCGACACGCCGAGTTCGTCCGATGCGGCCCGAAAGCTGGCATGGCGCACGATCGTCATGAAGGCGTTCAATTCGGTCAGGCTTGGTCGTCTGTTATTCATGGGAAAAGGCCAGTAGGTCGTGTCTATTTCGATGTATAGACCGAATAATGCGCCGCCACTAGCTTTCCCCTATCGCCCCCGATGCAGCCATGCGTCCATGCAGGTGCAGCTCTCCCGCAATGGTGCGGGACAGGGAGTGTCTCCGTAACTCATCCAGCAAGAAGGAAATCGATTGTGATGATGGAACATGCCCGTTCATTGATGACTGCCGCGACACTGCTTGCCGCATCCGCCGTCTTTATGCCGCAGAGTGCTCAGGCGGAAGCAATCTCGCCGCAGGCCGATAAGCAGGCCGTCGCCACTGCAAACAAGGCGAAGGTCGAAGCCGTGCTTCAGGCATGGATGTCAGGCGATGGTGCTGCGTTGCAGCCGTTGCTCTCCGACGACATCGAATGGACGATCACCGGAAATTCCGTGGCGGCAGGCACGACGAAAGGCCGTGAGGAACTGATGAAAAAGGTGTTGAGACCTTTCGGCGCGCGCTTTTCTCAATCGAAGGATCGTTTTCGCCCGCGCAAGATCCTCGGCATCTTTGCCGACGGTGATACAGTTGTCGCCAACTTCGATGGCGCCGGCATCGCCAACAACGGTCTGTCCTATAGGAACAGCTATCTCTGGCTGCTCTCGATGAAGGACGGCAAGGTTGTGCGTGCGACGGCCTTCTTCGATAGCATCGCCTTCAACGAGCTTTGGGACAAAGTCCAGCCCGCCATGAATTGATTAGCTGACGGCAACAGCGGAGCTGACGCGCTGGGTACCGGTCAAGGAGGTGCCCGCGAAGGTAGCCGGCTTCGACGTGCTTTTCTCGTCTGAGTGAAACTCTTGGTCCCTGTCAAAAATGGACGGAGACAGCACAGGTCGCATTGCCTAGCCTCTGCCGGAGACACCATGGCTTCGGCAGAGGCCGCGCTTTATCGAGCCACGACAGGAGATCGGGTGATGGGACAAGACATCAAACTGAATTTCATCAATCGCTCCAGCGATACGAACAATTCCAGCATCGTTATCTTCCAGCAGAACGCGGCCGTGACTTTCGACGAAAAGCCTGTGGCGTGGCGCATGATCAAGAACTGCGGGCGTGGCGACAATCATCCATTCACCTTTCCGTTGAACCTTCAGGTGATGGCCAGGGATAGCTGGGGAAACTACACCGCGCCGGCAAATGCCGTCGGCGGACAGGCTTTTGGCATGGTGCTGGATACGTCCGGCGATGTCCTGACATTATTGAACGTCAGTGCCGGTTCTCCAAACGAGGTGGAGGTGCACAATCAATTGGCGCGAGGCGCGATCAATGCGTGCATCCTCAAGGATGGCAAGCTGCTGGCCGTCAAGACCGGTTTGGCACCGGGGGAAAAGGCATCGTTTCAGTTCAATGCGCGCATCTATATCGGCGTCGTCGGCGAACTCGATGAAGGCGACGTCATTCATTCCGCAATCGCCAGCCAAGTGAATACCGAGATCGATCTGATCGGCATTACCAGTGCGGACGTCGTTATGACAGGCGGTGGAGCAGGTCAGAATTCGACGCCTTTCGAGTTTCATCTGGAGAATATCAATCAATAGGAGCCGCTCCGGGCTTCAAATTGATCGATTTCGCCAGCGGAAAATTTCGGGCCGATACTGTCGGACAAAGTTCGGCCCGCTATGAATCGATTTGCTAATACGCCGTCAGGGCTGAGCTTGAGCCTTCGGTGATGCCCAACGGGCGCAAAAAGCTTCGATATCCTCGCATTGGAAGCTTTGCAGTCTTTCGAGGATCGTCGCGAAGGGCCAGTCCCACCAGGCGATGTCCATCAGTCTGGCAGCGATATCCCGATTGAAACGCTCACGTAGCCGCCGAGCCGGCACGCCACCGACAATGGTGTAGGGCTCGACATCTTTTGTCACGACGGCGCCGGCTGCGAGAACTGAACCATGGCCGACGGTGACCCCCGGCAGCACAGTCACGCCTTGACCGATCCACACGTCGTTTCCGATCGTGACGCGATCATCATAGCGTTGCTCGAAAAAGCCGAAATCCCGTGTCGCATCTGCCGAGTAATATTCCGGGCAGTAAGTAAAGCGATGCATGGAGGGCCGCCCCATCGGATGGTTCGGCGCGCCGATCCGCACATGCGCCGCGATGGAGCAAAATCGACCGATCGTCGCATCTGCGACAATGCTGCGCAGGCCTAGAGTAGAGAAATCTCCGAAGGAGGAGTTGGTCACCGAGCTTTCGGCATGCAGTTCACAGCGGTCGCCGATATCGGATTTCCGAACCGTGGCGGTGGGATGGATGACCGTCGCGGCGATTTTGGGATGGGTGTTTTCCATAGCTTGCATCATCGATATGGGCTCGGACGATCAGGCGCGCCAAAAGGGCCGATGGCTGAGTTCGTAAGCCGAGTGCCTGGTTATCCCGAAATCCTTCAGGGATGCATCCGGCAGGGACATGAGCTCCCTTGCAAAGGAGCGGCGCTCCGAATGACGGGCCTGCCACAGACGGAGGACGTTGAGCATAGTCACGGCGAATTCCTTTCGTTCTTAAAACTCACATTTTGGAAGTTTGTTGTCTTTCCACGCTTGAGTTTGCTTTGTGGTGAATATGATTTGCTTTAACTGAGGTTTATTGCAGTTTCCGCGCCGGCAAAAGCGCGTTATATTCGCCAAATCCGTTAGAAAAACTCACTAATAGCGATGTCCAGAAATCTTCCGCCGCTTTCCTATCTCCGCGCCTTCGAAGCAACTGCGCGTCTCGGTTCCGTGACGCGCGCCGCAGAGGAGCTTGGCCGAACCCATGGCGCCGTATCCAAGCAGCTGCAACTGCTGCAGGAACAGATCGGCGCGCCGGTCTTCGAAAAGGCCGGCACAGGCCTTCGGCTAAATGAAGATGGCACGGCCTTCTTCTCAACGGTGTCGAAGGCCTTCGATCTGTTGGAGGAGCGGTATCATGAGCTGAAAATCAAACGGGGCGAGGCAAGCGTTCACGTTGCCTGCAGCGCCACCTTTGCCATGGTCTGGCTCGTGCCGCGTCTAGCCGAATTCTATAGCCTGCATCCAAACTGTCGCTTGCAGCTTTCCATGTCGCCAAGCATGCGGGACGGCGGAACGGGTCATCCGAGGGAGGATGCGGATCTGACGCTGAGCTGGGACCGCTTGTCGAAGCCATTGGTGCGCGCAAATTCCGTCCCTCTGGCGTCTGTGTCGTTCGGCCTTGTATCGGCCCCGGATTATGCCTTCCAGGCGACGTCCAGAGAGCTGGTATTTGCTGCCCGGATTTCCCATGATCGCATGAACGAACAATGGGCGAATTGGCAGGCAGCGACCGGCCACAAGATCTCGAGCCTTTCGGAGCTGTATTTTCCGCATATGCACCTTTGCGTCGGTGCGGCGGTGGCCGGGCTTGGCGTCGCGTTGGTCGAACGGCGGTTCGTGCTGAGCGAACTCAAGAGCGGCAAGCTCGTGGAGCGATCCGAATTCCTCAGATTCGAGAACGGTTTTGCGGCGATCATCAATCCGGTGCGGCCGCTATCGCCTGCGGCGATGGACTTTTTGAATTGGCTGCAAAGCGCCTTCGCGCGAGAACATATCGATCAGCATTGAGGTCCGAGACGATCGCAATCGAGCAGGACGCAACCAGCGAAAAGGGCCGGCATAGCCGGCCCATCCGCAATCAATCCTGTTCGATCGGTGCCGGAACGACGGCAGGTGAACCGCGTTGGTCCAGCCGGTCGGCCACCAGCATCGACAGCATCATTTCCACAAGACCATTGTTGCCGCCCTTTTCACCGCCGCCGCCGACCTGGATCTGCGGAACCAGCGGCAACCTGCCGTTTTCGATCGCTTCGGCAAAGCGCATGAGAACCTGCGAGTTGAGCTGATAATCCGGGCCGCCGAAAGCCGCGACTTTCTTCTCGGTGGCTTCCGCTTCTGCCAGACCGACTGCGCGGACCTTCTCGGCATCGGCAAAGCCGGTCGCCTTGATGCGCTCCGCATCCGCAATTGCGATAGCCTTGATCCGGTCTGCCTCGCCGAGACCGGCAAGGCGTACTTTCTCGGCCTCCGCCTTCGCAGTCACCTGAATGGTTTCCGCCTGTTGGCGAGTGCGGGCGAGCTGGGCCTTGCCTTCGTTCTCGCTGATCTCGATTGCGAGCGCCGAGGTCGTGATCTTGGCCTGCTGTTCGGCAAGCGCCTCCTTCTCGCGCAAGGTGCGCTCCTGGATGGCCGCCGCTTCCTGCAGCTTATAGGTCTCCACCTTTTCAACGGCGATCTGGCGCTCGCGCAGCTGAATGAGGATCTGCTCTATGCTGTTCTGGCCGTGGTTGGCACGCGGCGTGCCGATCAGGACTTCCTGCAGCTCGAGGCTGTACGAGGCGAATTTCTCACGCATCTCGTCGCCGGATTTGCGCTGGATCTCGCTACGCTCCTGCAACAGTTCGATCAGGGTTTTGGTCTGGGCGATGTTCTTGAAATAGGCCGAAACCATCGGATCGAGCGTCTGTTCGACCAGGCGCTTGATATCGCCGAAACGCTGCACAACGAGCGGTGCCTTCATATAGTCGATATGCACGACGACGGAGAGCGGCAGTACGGGCTCGAAGGCATCCTTGGTGATCAGCGACACTTCGGACAGGTTCTCGTCCAGTCGATGCTCGCCGAACTGCTCCTTCGTCCATTTGAGCACGAAGTTGGTGGTCGGTACGAAAACGATATTGCCGGCATAGGTGTTGAAGGCATATTTGCCCGGTAGAAGCGGCGTCGACCAGACGCCGCGTGCGCCCGTCTCGACCAACTCGCCATGGCGATAGGCCTGGCCGGAAATATCCGTGCCTCGCTGGCCTGTGTAGGAGACGACGACACCCACCGTGCCGACAGCGATGATCGTCTTTTCCACGAGTTCGACGGTCGCGAAGATGCGGTTGAGAAAGTAGCTGCCGTCGGCAAGGACCTGCAATTGTCGGCCACGATAGCCGCCAGCGTTGAGAAACTTCTCCGGATCTTGGAAATTATTGTGAAAGTTCGGGTTCTTCGGATCGTTGGCGACCGTCGGTGCAATGATCTCGCCGTCGGGCAGCGCCGGACCGTCATGGATGGTGACGATGCCGATCATGTCCTCGGCATCATGGATGACGACGGGCTCAAAGCCTTCCCGCTCGGCGATCAGCGTCGACATGTCTGCAAACAGCGCGTGTTCGGATGAACTCAGATTGACGGAATAAGTCGATTGCGCCGTCAACACGATGAACTGCGCGAGATTGATGGCATAGGTGCCTTCACGCAGGATCTTGCGCTGCGGACCCTTCTGCCCGCCTTTGACGAGAAAGCCACGCACGTCCTGGAAGTCGTCGGCCTCCACATTCGAGGCCAGCGTCTGGGTCGGCGGCAGCGGCATGCCGTCACGCGCGAAGACGTAGCCGATCTGTCCCTGCGGAATGGTAACGAGATCGGCGCGATGAAGTGAATACTGGAACGGCATGAAGAAATGCAGGCCGCCGCGCACGACATCCGGCTGGAAGCCGGCCTCGCCGTTGAGCGCGATGAAGCCATTTCTGACGGAGCCGCGAAAGCTCCATAGTTTTTCGAGAATGCCGAGCCTGTCGTTGGGAATATAGCGTACCACGCCGCTCCATCGAAGGAATATTGCCAGAGCGATGATGGGCAGGGCAATTTCGATTGCCAGCCATTCCATCGGACTGAGATAGGGTAAAGGTAGGGCTTCCATCTCTTCTCTCCTGAGGGCGCACGGGTTCGTCCACCCGACAGCCGCCCGGTTGGTATTGATTTGATAAGACGGGGAGATTGCGCGCCTGTTCGGTCGACGCACTGGGAGCGCGTCGAAGGTTTCGGTTGCTTATGGCTTGGGAAAAATGACCGCTCGCCTCCAGTCCCCACTGAGGGACGACGCAGTCGTGAGTGATCTCACATCGGTGTTGCCTTAATAGACATAACGGTAGATGACGTAGGAGTTGCGCCTATAGGTTTAAAGATGCTTTGGGTGAAAATCGCATAAGTATTTCCACCAGTTTCATTATTTCGCGCATTCCATCCTACTGAAATAATTGTTTCCGAAGGAAGTTTTCCGACAAGTACGCCACATCAGGAACGCGAGGTTGCACGCGCCGCAAGTTCCAGAAAGGTCCAGAACCGTGCTCCCATCGCGGTGCGCGTGTCGCCCATGTCGCGAGCGATGGACATGTGATCGGCTCCCGGAATGAGGTGTATCGGACGACTTGTCGATGTCGAGATGGCGAACGTCTCAGCCTGCTCCAGAAACGGGGCTGTCTCCATACCGCCGACGGCGAGTTCGATATGCGTTGTCGATTGCAAAGTTGCGCCGAGTGGCGACCATTGCGAGACCTCCTTTTCTGAAAGAGAAATCTCGCCCTGAAGGAAGCTGGTTGTTATCGGCCTGAGGTCATAGATGCCGCTGGTCAGAAAGAGCGATGACGGCGGTGCCGAGAGTGCGGCTGTTTCATGTGGCCCGTTGCCGGCGAGATAAAATGCCAGATGTGCGCCCGCTGAGTGGCCGCTTGCCGAGATCGCTTCCGGATTTGCCCCCAGGCAGGCGGCGTTGAGTTTCAGCCAGAGGGACGCCCGGCGAACCTGTTTGACAAGGGTCGCCAAACGCACGGCGGGCAACTTTCCATATTCGACGATCGCCGCTATCGAGCCCGCCGCGCAGACGGTGTTTGCGATGAACGCGTAATCCTCCTTGACGTTTGCACGCCAATATCCGCCATGGACGAAAATATGGATCGGGCGCCGCTGGTCACGCTCGTCCGGAAAGAAAAGATCGAGCCGCTCTTCCGGCCGTGAGCCGTAAGCCACATCCAGCCTTGAAACCCAGCGCGATCGTGCGACGCCGCTTTCGCGGCGATACTCGTCCGAGATGAGATCGAAATCCGGAACATGGGCGCGGATTTTAAAGAGGTCGGCTTCGGTCATGGCGGCGGCGATCCCTGGTTGATCAAGCATGCCGTCATCGGAAATCGAGGGCTCGCCCACGTCAATCACTGTGTCTCAAATGCGCGACTCCGCAGCATGAAACGGCGTGGCGTGTTCGATTCTTCACTCCTATCCTTTCTGCAATCGCCGCCGAGGAGACGGGCGGGACATATGGAGGGCAGGAATGAGTTCGTATCTCTTTCGCAATGTGACCGTCTGGGACGGCATCAATGACGAGGCTTATGAAGGCGAAGTTCTCGTCGAGGGCAACCGCATCAAGACCGTGGCGCGGGGAGCCAACCAGATCAGCAGCGAAAATGCGGCTGAGGTCATCGATGGGCACAAGCGGTTCCTGATGCCGGGCCTGGTCGAAGGCCATTGCCATCTTTCCTTCGTGGGACCGACGCGCAATCAAGATCTCGGCGAGATCCCGCCGGAAGAGCATCTGCTTAAAACCTGCCGCAACGCGACGATGATCCTCAACCATGGCTTCACCTCGTGTTATTCCGCGGCCTCGGCGAAGTTGCGCATCGACGTCGTGGTGCGCCAGGAAATCGAAGACGGTTACCTGGCCGGACCCCGCTATCGCGCCGCCGGCCCGGAGATCACCGTTACCGGCGGCCTCGGCGACGAGCGCAAGGCGCATATGCATGCGGAAAGCTTCGGCATGCTTGCCGATGGTCGCGACGAGATCCGCAGGGCGGTGCGACTCTGCTGCCGCGAGAATGTCGACAACGTCAAATTCAACGTCTCCGGCGACGAGTTCGTCGGCCATGCACGCGCCGAAATCGTTTCCTTGTCGGAGGAAGAATTGCGCGTCGGTGTCGAGACCGCACATGACTGGGGCAAGCGCGTTGCCTGCCATAGCCGGGCGGCGGAATCGGTCAAGCGAGCGGTCCGTGCTGGTGTCGACTGCATCTATCATTGCGATTTTGCCGATGAGGAGGCGCTCGATATGCTCGAAAGCGTCAAGCATCGCGTGATCGTCGGCCCCGCCTTCGGCCTTGTGCACAACTCGGTTTTCGAGGGCGATGTGGTCGGCCTGACCAAGGAGGTCGTCGACCGAATGGGGCTACCACGCAAGCTCGAGCATACAGTTGCGACCTATCACGAGATGCGCAAGCGAGGTATGCGCGTCGTGGTCGGCGGAGATTACGGCTTCACTATCACGCCGATGGGGCAGAATGCCCGCGATATCGGCCACTTCGTCAAGTTCTTCGGCTATACGCCGGCTGAGGCACTGAAATGCGCGACGGCCGTCGGCGGAGATCTGATGGGGCACAAGGGAGAGCTGGGCGTCATTACTGCCGGTGCGCTGGCGGATATCCTTCTCGTGGACGGCAATCCGCTGCTTGATCAATCGGTGCTGGTAGGCCCTTCGAAGTTCGACATGATCATGAAGGATGGATCGATGTATCGCGATCCCCGCAACTCCGCTGTCTGGCGCCCGCATTGACAATAACGCGAGGTGTCCGCTCCGCTGAGTGGGCCGGCACCTCGTATGTCACTTCCGAAAAGATTATGGCTTGCGATCAACCGCAGAGGAACGCTTGCAATTCCTTTGCCGTGGCGACAGCAAGCTCTTCGCATTTCCGTGCCTCTTCCGGACCCGTGCCCGGCGCAAGCGATAGACGGAGGCGGGCAGTTTCGACGCCATGCTGCCGGATAGGCACGACAATCGGTGCAGCGTCCGGTTTTCCCCTGTCCCACTTTGCCGCGTAATTCAGCAGCGTCGTCAGGCACGCGCCGTCGGATGCGAGTAATGTCACAGAGGCATTCGTTTTTTCGCGCAGCCAGGGAAGAAGCGTCTGAGCGCGGCCAAACAGCGGCGCAAGGCGAACACCGGCATAGGCAAATTCGCCTGCCTTGTTGCCCGGTGTCAGGCGTCCATCCGCCTGTCTTGCGATGAGGCCTGACGTCTCCATGCGCTTGACCACATCGAACGCCGTCGACCGTACGATCCCTTCGCTTTCGATGAGGCTGGCGACATTGTCGACGTCGCCTTCCGCTATCTTCGAAAAGATCCGGGAGAAGGCTGCAATGCCGGCCGATTCCTTGCTCATCGGCCTGTTCCGCCCGTAGCAGACGATCGATTGTGATGGTTTCCCGGATAGTTGACCCTGAATGCCACCGGATTGTAGGCGGCCCCCAGGCCGGATCCGAGAATGAGGTCGTCGGGCATATCCCAGCGCACGCGCTCTTCAGCCCAAAGATGCGGTTTCGTTGGATTTCTTTGTCCCGAACGCGATGTGACGAATGGCGAGGCGACGTCGAGATAATGCGGAACCCAGGCGCCTTGCAGCGAGGAAAGCAGGATTTCGAAGGCGCGAATACCCATCGCCGGCGGATAGTCGATCGAGGCCAATGGAACGTTGGCGCCGACCGCCAGCTTGTAGGAAAGGTTCAGATCGCCGCCGGTATGCGGCGGAACCTGGCCCGGCTTGCAGCCGGCATCGAGAAAGGCCTGGATGGAACCGGCCGAATTCAATCCGCTGTCGCACCAGACACCGGCGATCCGCTCGCCGTGATGGGCAATGATCTCCATGGCGGTGCCATAAGCCTTCTGCCGGTTGAAATTCGTCGAATTGGCGACGATGACCTCGATCCCGGGATACTGCGCCAGCACCTCCATGGCGGCCACCTGCCGGCTTTGGCTTGGTTCGGGATCGGCATGGCCGAAGAGCATCATCACCAGACCGTTGCCATCGAGCGTTCGGGCCAGCCACTGTGCGGTCGACCCGCCGATCGTGACGTTGTCGGATGTGACGAAGCTCGCGCAATTGAGATCCGGCGTGCCGCCTCTCTCGACGAAGACAACAGGGATGCCTTGCCGCATCAGATGTGCGGACACCGGCGCGAGCTTGCGCGGAGAAACAGCGCTGACGAGAAGGCCGTCAATGCCGCTCTTTGAAAGCGCGACGATATCGTCTTCCTGCTTTTCCGCATCACCATGCGCATGAACAACGGTGACGCATTCAAGCACGTCGCGCAGACGCGATGCGGCGAATTCGATGCTGTGGACGAGCGCAACCTGCCACGGATTGTCCATAGCGCCGTTGGAAAAGCCGATCCGGAAGCGCTTTTTCCTGGTGGCAACCATCGGCTTGGCCAGCGGTGGCGGTTTGCAGGCCGGGATCTCGGGTGAGAACAGGATCGGCCGAACGGCTTCTCCCAACAGGTGATCTCTCTTGCGATCGCTGGCCTGGGCGGCATTGCACAGAGTCGCGATCAGCTTGCGGGCGATAGGCCCGACGGCGACTTTTCCTCGCGAACAGATGACGATGCCGTGTTGCTCCAGCACGCGGGTCATGCGGTGAAAGCTCGCACGCGGAATATCAAGCTCGGCGGCAAGAGCTCCGTTCGAGGCGCTTCCGCCGCGGCGGGCAAGCGCCAGAACGATGTCGATTGCGGCATCGACCCCATTGCGTTGTGCACCAGCCATATCGTGTCCTCCTACGACATTGCCAAGAAGAAAACGCGCTTAAATTCGGTGGGAGTCAACGGCAATGTCTCAAATAGCGGACTGGGATTTCAGATTATCCGCAGCCCGTCATGAAGGCAGTGCCACGCCCTTGCCGTCGAATGCGTGGATGCGACCTTCCTCGAAACGAATGCCGATCTCCTGTCCGATCGAGGCGGAGGAATCCCGCGGTGCGCGAACCGTCAGCAGGCTGCCGTCCGCCAGTGCGACATAGGCGAACGTGTCCGAGCCCAAGCGCTCGACCACTTCGATCCTGCCATCGAGATGACCCTTTCCGGGCTCGAGAACCGCAATATCCTCGGGGCGGATGCCGATGTGGGTTGCCGCCCGCGACATGGCCGGCAGGGTGGATCCAGCAACCTCGGCCGAGAGAACGTTCATTTTGGGAGATCCGATGAACTGGGCGACGAAGAGGTTGGCGGGACGCTCGTAGAGTTCGAGCGGACTTCCCGTCTGCTGGATGACGCCCTTGTCGAGAACGACGATGCGGTCGGCCAGTGTCATTGCCTCCGTCTGGTCGTGGGTGACATAGATCATCGTTGCGCCCAATCGGCGATGCAGCTTGGCGATCTCCAAGCGCATCTCGATACGCAGCGCTGCGTCGAGATTGGATAGCGGCTCGTCGAACATGAAGGCGACGGGCTCACGGACGATCGCACGGCCGATCGCCACGCGCTGCCGCTGGCCACCGGACAGTTCGCGCGGCTTGCGCTCCAGCAGGTTCGTCAATTGCAGGAGTGCTGCAACCTTGTCCACTTGCTGACGGATCTCTTCGCGCGGGACCTTGGCGACTTCGAGTGCAAAGGACATGTTGGCGCGGACGGTCTTGTGCGGATAAAGCGCATAGGACTGGAAGACCATGGCCAGTTCGCGCTCCGCCGGACCGAGTGTCGTCACATCCCGACCATCGATCGAGATCGTTCCGCCGGTTGCCTCTTCCAGGCCGGCGACCAGCCGCAGGAGGGTGGATTTTCCGCTACCCGACGGTCCGACGAACACGACGAATTCACCATGCTCGACCCTGAGGTCGACGCCGGGAATGATGTCGAGTGCGCCGAAAGATTTTCGCACGGATTTGAGTTCGATGATTGCCATGGATATGGACTCCGGAATCTAGGCCTTAACGCCGCCCGAGCTAAGGCCACCTTGCCAGTAGCGTTGCATGAAGAGGAAAGCCGCTATGACCGGCAGGATGCTGACAAGCGCGCCGGTCATGACGACCGTGAAGAGAACCGCCGCGCCGCTGCCGACTGTTGCGAGCTGGTACCACTGCGACAGGCCCACCGTGACGGGGAAGTTCTCCGACGAACTGAGCATCACCAGCGGCAGGAAGTAGTTGTTCCATGTCGCGACGAAGGCGAGGATCAGCACCGTGGCGAAGCCCGGCATCAGCAGTCGGAACCCGATCGCGGAAAAGATGTGGAACTCACCCGCACCGTCGACGCGGCCCGCCTCGATCAGCTCGTTCGAAAGCGCATCCTGCGCATAGACCCGCATCAGGAAGACGCCGGGAGGAAACACCAGCGAGGGCAGGATCATGGCGAGTGGGGTGTTGACCAGGCCGACCTTGGAGAGCAGCAGAAAAATCGGGATGACGAGCGCCGTCTGCGGGATCATCACCGCACCTAGCACCATGGCAAAGAGGATGCGCTTGCCGGCGAACTCGTATTTCGCGAAGGCGTAACCAGCGAAGGTAGCGAAGAACGCGGCTCCGATGCCCGATACGCCCGCATAGATCACGGTATTGAGCAGCCATCGCGAAAAGATGCCGTTCTGGAAGGTGAAGAGGTCTTTGAGGTTCTGGACGAGGTTGAAATCATGGGCGAACCAAAGGCCGAAGGTGCCGAAGAGATCCGCATTCGTCTTCGTCGCCGAAACGATCACGTAAAGCAGCGGTATGAAGGTGTAGATGAAGTAGAGGACCAGGGCGCCGGTCAGCAGTCGTCGGCTGCGGCGAAACGAGGGAGAGTTGGCGGTCTTGGAAACGATCGTCACCGTTGGGTCCTCCGGTTGGCGACCAGCATGAACGTGTAGGAGGCGATGGCCACGATGCCCCCGAGAACGAAGGATATCGCTGCGGAATAATTGTACTGCTGGTTCGTGAAAGCGAGCGTGTAGGCGTAGTAGTTCGGCGTGTAGTGACTGTTGATCAGCCCGGGCGCCAACGTCCGGATAAGATAGGGTTCGGTGAAAAGCTGCAGCGTGCCGATGATCGAGAACATGATCGTCACGATGACCGTCTGGAGGATCAACGGCAGCTTGATGCTCAACGCGTGGCGAAGGCCGCTTGCGCCATCGACCGCCGAGGCTTCCTCCAGGTCCTGCGGAACTGCCTGCAGGGCCGAGTAGTAGATGATCATGTTGTAGCCCATATATTCCCAGACCGCGATATTGGCGATCGACGGCAGGATCGTGCTTTCCGAGAGAAAATTGGGTTTGGGAAGGCCCAGAATTCCCGCAAGCTGCGCGAAGGGTCCGAAAGACGGACCGTAGAGATAACCCCACAACAATGCCGCGATCACGGCCGGCACGGCATAGGGAATGAAGAAGCTGATACGGAAGAAGCTGCGCCCGAAGACCCTGCCGCTATCGAGGATCAACGCGTAGACAAGTGCGAGTCCCAACATGACGGGGATCTGCATCGCGCCAAACTTGAACAGCAGGATGACGCCTTCCCAGAAGGCCTTGTCGCTGAAGGCGCGGATATAATTCTCCACCCCGACGAAACGTACGCCTGCTGCGAGCGTCTGCCGGAAAAGGCTGAGCCAGAACGCATAAACGAGCGGCGCTACAAGGAATGCCGCGAAAAGCAGCATGAAAGGAAAGAGAAACAGATAGGGCGCGACGGATTTGCTGACGTAGATCCGACCACGCCGCTTCGCTTCACGGGCGTCGGGCATGAGGTCTTCCTGGTTGAGCGGGGTCGAGAGGCGGGGAGGAGGCCGGGGGGACGGCCATCCTCCCCGTCGGGATCAAGAGACAGTGAAGCCCTGATCCTGAGCGTAACTCACGACCTTGTCCTGCAGCCGGTCGAAGGCATCGGGAAGCGTGCCGTTTCCGGCGATCGCGGCCGAGAACTCGTCCATGATGACCTGGTTCACGAAGTCCTGGAACGGCGCGAACTCGAACGTCGGATCCACCTGGTTTTCGGAGACGGCGAAGATTTCGTTCACGGCCTGGCCGCCATAGAAGTCGTATTTGTGGCCCATCAGTTCCTTGTCGTCGATGAGCTCCTTGAGGACAGGGAACAGGAACTGCTTGGTGTTCCACAGGCGCGCGGCTTCCGGATCACTGCCCATGAAGGCTGCGAACATCGCAGCTTCCTTCGGATGCTTGCAGGAATTCATGACGGCGATGGTGGAACCGCCAAGGTTTGCCGTGATCTTGTCGTCGGCCTTCCATTGCGGCAGCGGCGATGCCCGCCACTTTCCAAAGCTCTTCTTCATCGACTGCTGCATCAGGATGGGTGCCCAAGCGGCCGTGACCCAGGTTGCATATGTGCCGTTATCGAGGCCGGCAAACCACTCCGTCGTCCAGACCGGCTTCGTATCGATCGCCTTCGCGTCGAGCAGCTTCTGCCAGTAGGCGGCCCACTTCTTGGCAATGTCGTCGTTGAGCTTGATCTTGATATTCGTGCCTTCGGTGTGGAACGGCCGCCAGCCGGCTTGCCACAACAGCGCCACCACCCAACCCGGATCGGCGGCACCAAAGTCCGTGAGATAAGTGCCGGGTGCATCCTTGGCGAGCTTCATGGCGGATTCGGCGAAAGCATCCCAGGTGTCGGGGGGCGTGATCTTGTACTTGTCGAAGACATCGCCGCGATAGAGGACGCCCATCGGACCGCTGTCCCATGGAACGCCGTAAACCTTGTCGCCGTCGCTGACGGCCCTCCACGTCCAGTCGATGAATTTGTCCTTCGTCGCGTTGACGTTTGTGCCGATATCCGCAAGGGCGCCGAGCTGCCGGAAGCTCAGAAGCGAATTGAATTCCATCTGCGCAAGATCGGGCAGACCGGCACCCGCCTGAAGCGCATTGCGCAGCTTCACATAGTGCGGCGCGCCCTGGCCGACATTCTCGACCTTCACGCTGATGTTGGGAAACTTCTTGGTGAACATGTCGGCCTGCACCTGCGTGTCCGGCGTCCACGCCCACATGGTGAGCTCGATTTTTTCCTGCGCATTGGCGAAATCGGGCATGCCCAGAAACATGGGTGCGGCCAGCCCCAGCCCTGTCGCCTGGAGAAAGTCGCGGCGTCCGATCGCACCCTGCAGAAAGTTCTTTCCAGTTTTTGTCATTCGTTGTTCCTCCTCCGACATCGGGCTTTTCCAATGTGGCAACGCACCGGAGCACCGCCCCTTGGCACTCGCAGCCCATCCCGATGCCTAAAAGCGCACCAGAAACCCACATTGTTGTCAAAGCGTCGGACAGCGTCTCAAGCGTCATTGTCGCAAACTGCGGACTCCGGGCCGAGCTTTGCCAAATGTGCGGTTGCCGGCGGACCGAAATCCCAAAACAGCTATTTCAGATGGCCAGCCCAGATCGAGCGAATTTCTCAAATGCCGGACTGCGCGAAGCGAAACGACATGGCCGCAAACGACAAGCGCGAATAGGTCTTGTCTCCGTGCGGATCGGCCGACCGGGCCGCGAGATTTGCAACCGAGGCGAGGAAAACATGACCGGCAAGCAGTGGAACGTTGGCATTATAGGATGCGGGCACATATTCGATGCGTATGCGCGCCTCTCGGCGGTATTTAAGCCCATCCGCCTCGTTGCCTGCGCCGATGTCGACATGGCTGCGGCAGAGCGGCGCGGCAAACAATATGGGCTGTCGGCGCTCTCCGCATCGGATCTGCTGGCCCGGCAGGACATCGACGTCGTCATCAACCTGACGAACCCGGCCAGCCACGCTACGGTCACCGAAGCCATCCTGAAATCCGGAAAGCATGCCTACACCGAAAAGCCGCTGGCCTTGACCATGGCGGATGCTGACCATCTTCTGGAAGTCGCGCGCCAAAATGGTCGCCTTATCGGATCCGCGCCGGATACGTTTTTGGGAGGCGCCCACCAAGCGGCGCGGCGGCTGGTCGACGAAGGCAAGCTTGGCATCGTCAAGAGCGGCAGCGCCCACTTCATGAACCATGGCATGGAGCATTGGCATCCCAATCCATTCCCGTATTTCCAGGTCGGAGCCGGTCCGGTGCTCGATATGGGGCCTTATTACATGACGGCGCTCGTCGCTCTTCTCGGGCCTGTTCGGCGCGTCATCGCCATGGCCTCGAAATTCTTCGAAGAGCGCCATGTGACCGCCGAAGGGCCGGCCAAGAACACGAGCGTTCCCGTCACGACGCCAACGACCAGTCAGGCGCTGCTGGAGTTCAGCTCCGGTGCGCAGATCCATTTCTCCGTGAGCTACGACAACTGGGGCCACGGGCATACCAATCCGATCGAGCTGCATGGGACGAACGCTTCCCTGATGGTTCCCGATCCCAATTATTTCGGGGGCGGGTTGACGCTGATCGACGCCGGCGGACGCCATGCGATCGACACCGCCAAGACGGTCTTTGGAAACCTGAACTGGCAGGAACCAGCCGGCGCGACCATCAGCAACTATCGCGGCCTGGGTCTCGCGGATCTTCTGGTTGCCGCCGAAAGCGGCCAGGCCCCACGGGCATCCGGCGATCTCTCGCGTCACGTTCTCGAAGTGCTGCTGGCGATTATTAAATCGGCCGAGATCGGTGAATTCGTCGAGATCAAGAGCACCGTCGAACGCCCGGCGCCGCTCAGCGAAGACGATGCCGCCTTGCTGAAGTCGGCAGACGCCCCTTCCAATTTCGCCGCTTAACAAAGGTCAGATCATGTCCCGCTATTCGATATCCTTCCAGCTTTATTCCTCGCGGCTGTCGCCACCCATCGAAGATCATCTGCCGTATCTTGGAGAGATCGGTTATGACGCCCTGGAGCTTTGGCTACCCGCCTACGAGACAAAGACCTCCGCGTTTCGCAAAAGGATGGACGATGCCGGCCTCGAATGCTCGGGTATCCACATGCCGCTCGCCGGGCTGATCAACGAGCCGAAGAAGTTCTTCGATTATGCTCATACGCTTGGGACGAAGACGCTGATCCCGCCGTACATTCCGCTTGCCGAGCGCAGCGTCACAGTCGACGGCTGGCGGCGTGTCGGTGAAAGCCTCAGGGCGGGCGCGGAAATGGCCAAGAGCGAGAGGCTCAGGGTCGCATGGCATAATCACGATTTCGAATATCATCGGCTGGAAGATCGCAGCCGGCCGATCGACATCCTTCTCGAAGCGGCCGGTCCCGGCGTGGATTTCGAAATCGATATCGGCTGGGTAACCCGTGGTTGGGCCGATCCCGCCAAGGAGCTCGCGATGTATGCGGATCGGATCACCACGATCCAGCTGAAGGACACGGCGCCGGCAGGCACCGATCTCGACGAAGGCTGGACGCCGACGGGGGATGGCATCATCGACTGGAAGGCGCTTTACCCGCTGTTCCATAAGACTCGCGCCGATGTACTCGTTGTCGAGCACGACAATCCCACAGACTGGAAGGTACTGGCAAAACGTTCCGTCGACTATATCAAGGCGCTGATTGCCTAAAGATCGCTTATGGCATTTCAGGCAAGAGGCCTCATTTCGGCCTCTTGCCTATTTCATCCGTAGCACTCAAAGCTTGCTCTCCCGCTTCAAAATGAGTGCCACGGATGAAATCCTATCTCGTCGATCTCCGCCGTTTGATCGGAAACCGCCTGCTCCTGCTGCCCGGGGTCGCGGCCGTCATCCATGATGCTGCAGGTAATCTGCTGCTTCAGGAGAAGTCTTCGGGCGAGGGGTGGAGCCTGCCTGCTGGGGCAATCGAGCCCGGCGAAACGCCGCAGGAGGCCATCGCGCGCGAGGTGATGGAAGAGACGGGCTTTAAGGTCATCTCGACCGACATTCTCGGCGTCTTCGGCGGAAGTGAATTCCGATATACCTACCCCAACGGCGATCACGTCGAATATGTCGTGACGCTGTTCAAATGCCAGGTGCATGCGGACAAAGGCATCTGGACGGATCCGGAGACGAAGTCCCTGCAATACTTCGCGCGCGAAACCATGCCGCCTCTTGCCCTGCCTTATCCGGCTTCGCTGCTTTTTTCGTGAGCGCCCTAGCCTAAAACGATGGTTCGTTCTCCGATGCCGACATCGATACCGTCTTGAATTGCAACGCGTCCATTGTCACTCGAACAATTCAGGATGTTGCCGCTCAGTCTCGGGCAGGGCGCGGAGGATTTCCGTGAGGTGATAGCGCATGGCCGCTTCGGCGGCGGCAGGATCGCGTGCGTCGACCGCCGCCATGATCTGCTCGTGCTGCGTCACTAGCACTTGCATTGCCGAGGCTTCCTGTAGGGTCAGCTGGCAGGCCCGATCCATGTGCGCCTTCAGATTGCCGACGATACTCCAGGCCATGGGGCAATCGGCTCCCTCGGCTAGCGTCAGATGGAAAAGCTCATCGAAGCGCCTGAACGCGAGATGATCGCCTTTCGCGGCGGCCCGGCGCTGGGCGTCGAGGGCATCGTCGATGCGCTCCCGGCTGGTTGCCGAAAAATTTTCGCAGGCGCGGCGTACGACAGCGCTTTCTATGGCTTCGCGCAGGAACCGGGCTTCCATCATTTCGCGAACGGAAATCTTGACGACGATCGTGCCGCGCTGCGGCAGCACCTCGACGAAGCGTTGGCGGCTCAGGGCAATCAGGGCTTCGCGCACCGGTTGGCGGGAAACCCCGTAGCGTTCCGCTATTTCCTGCTCTGATAACCGAATGCCGGGCGGCAACTCCAATTCGATGATTGCCTTCAACAGCTCCTGTTCGAGGCGATAGGCGACAGAACCACCTTGTCCGCGTGCAATATTCACAACCTGTCCTCCATGCCGCTTGCATTCACTGAGATACTAGTCAATACTACCATACTAGTATCAAGACGGGAGCCCTCTGTCTATGTCTTCGACCGTATCCATCGCCAAAGCCTTTCACACGGCGCGCCGGAAAGCGAGGCCCCTTTCCGGGTTTCCGGGCGATTTGCCGACAGGACTGGCGGAGGCATACGCAATCCAGGAGGAGTCGATCTCGCTCTGGCCGGACGCTATTGCCGGCTGGAAGGTCGCGGCCATTCATCCGGATCTGCGCGCGGAGTTGAAATCCGAACGCATGTCGGGGCCGGCCTTTTCGCAATCGGTTATTCAGGTGAAGCCCGGTGAAATCGGTGAGATTGCAGTCATTCCCGGTGGTTTCATCGCGGTCGAAACGGAAATCGGCATCGTCCTCAACGAAGATATCGAGCCGCGCACGACGCCGTGGACCATGCCTGACCTTTTACCGCTGATCGCAGGCGTGCATTTGGCCATGGAAATCGCCGGTTCACCGCTACCGACCATCAACGATATCGGTCCTTGGGCCATCGTTTCGGATTTTGGCAACAATAGCGGCATCGCTGTCGGCGCTGCCATCGAGGGCTGGGACAAGGGCGCGCTCGACGATCTCAAGACCGAGATGCGCATAGAAGGGCAAACGATTGGTCTGGGACGCGCGGTCGGCGCGAATGGCGGACCTCTCGATGCATTCCTGTTTCTCGTCAATCATCTGGCATCGCGCAATCGCGGCCTGAAGAAGGGCGATGTCATATCGGCCGGTGCCACGACGGGTGTTCATCCGATCGAAATCGGTCAGGTGGCGGAGGCCATCTGCGACGGTTGCCTGCCGCTCGCGGTGAGGGTCACGGGGAGGGCCGCATCCGACTGACGGATGCTTATTCAACTTCAAGCAGTGGAGGAGGGGCGCAGATCGCGTCCTGCAAGGAGGAGAACCATGAAAAATATCAGAATGTCGCGCCGGGCTTTCGGCGCATCGCTGGCGGGCTTGGGAGCGTTCGCCATCATCGGGCGGGCTGCGCCGTCCTTTGCCGCGCCGATCCCATTGCGACTGTCGTCGTCGCTACCATCCGATCCGAATTCGGCGCACTGGCTCTGGTACGACAAGTTTCAGAGCGCCTTGAAGGCCAAGGTCGGCGACGCGATTGAAATTCACTATTTCCCTGACAATCAGCTCGGCAAAGAGGCCGATGTCGTCGGCCAGGTGAAGCTTGGCATCGTCGACATGATGATCTCGGGCTCCTCCATTTGGGGCACGCTTGCGCCTGAGGTCGGCGTGCTGGATCTCGGCTATCTCTTCGAGAACATGAGCGCAGCCGGCCCGGTCCTCGACGGTAGCGCCGGCAAGGTGCTCAACGGCATCTTCGCCGACAAGATCGGCGTTGAGGTTCTGAGCTGGGCATACAGCTTCGGCGGACGCAACATCGCCGCCCGCAAGCCCGCCAATACACCCGAAGTGCTCAAGGGACAGAAGATCCGCGTTCTGCCGGTCGCCAATTTTGTCGCGACCCTGCAGGCGATGGGAGCAGCCCCGACGCCGATGTCGCTCGGCGAAGTTTATACCGCCTTGCAGACGGGCGTAATCGACGGCATGGAGCATGACGCACCGACCATTCTGGCGCTGAAATGCTATGAGGTCGCCAAGCATATCTCCCTGACGCAGCATATCTGCAACCCGCAGACTATCGTCATCGGTAAGCGGGCGCTTTCGAAGATTCCGGCTGAAACCCTTCCCGCCTTTCGTGAGGCGGCGGCGGAAGCGACCGCATTCCAACGCGGTAAAGCAAACGATATCGAAGCGGCGGCTTTTGCCACGCTGAAGAAGAATGGCATCGAGACGCATGAGGTGGATCGAGCTGCATTCAAAAACCTCGTCATGCCGCTATGGCACGATTTTGCGCAGAAGTATCCGGCAACCAAACCCGTGCTCGATGCGATCGTGAAGGCATGAGCGCTATGCTGGCCGATACCCTCGTTCCGGAGGCGGAAGCTCCGGCCGTCAGGGGGGCGCCGTTTGTCGGCGCTCTCCAGACCATCGTCGAAGTGCTCGCGGCCGCCTTTCTGGCCGCGGACCTTTTGGTCGTCATCGTTTCGGTTCTGTGGCGTTATGCCTTCAACGACACTATTCTGTGGGCGGACGAGGTTGCGCGAATTCTGTTGATCGCGGTCGCCTTCTTCGGCGGCGCGGCTGCTGTCGCCAAGGGGCATCATGTCGGCATTCGCATTCTTCGCGACAACCTGAAGAAAGAAAGGCGAATCCTCGTAGAGGCTGCCGGCCTCTGGGTCGAGCTTGCGGTTTCGATCTCATTCGTCGTCTTTGCCATTCAATATTGCGAGACGGCCTGGACGCAGGTGACGTCGACCGGTCTGCCGCAAAACCTGTTCATCTATCCGCTGATTGCCGGCGGGCTTTGCATGGCCGTTTTCACGGCGGCAAGGCTCTTTGCCTATCCCGTGCACGCGATCTTCGTGTCGCTTGGCGGCCTCCTGTCCATCGCGGCCATCCTGGCGGCCTGGATGACTTTCCTCCCGGATTATGCACCGGGTGCGCTTACCTTGCTGCTTGTCGGGTTTGCCATCTGCTTGGGCTCGGGCATTCCGATCGCATTCTCGCTTTGCGTCGGCGCGCTGCTCTACATCACTGGCGACGGCTTCATACCCTATGCGGTTTTTGCGCAGCAAGCTTATAGCGGCATCGACAATGTGGTGCTGCTTGCCGTTCCCTTCTTCGTCCTGACCGGGCTTGCCATGGAAGTGAACGGCATGTCCGTTCGCCTGATCGAGCTTCTACGCCGCGGTGTTGGAAAGCGTCGTGGCGGCCTCGGCATCGTCACCGTTTTGAGCATGGTTCTATTTTCGGGCATATCCGGGTCGAAGCTTGCCGACGTTACGGCTGTCGGCACGGTCATGGTGCCCGCGATGCGCCGGTCCGGCAACAATCCGTCCGATGGAGTCGCACTTTTGGCGGCAAGTGCCGTTATGGCGGAAACGATCCCGCCCTGTATCAATCTCATCATTCTCGGCTACGTCGCCAATATCTCGATCGGCGGCCTTTTCGCTGCGGGTATCTATCCCGCGATCCTGATGGCCACGGCCCTGATTGCCGGTATCGTCATCTTTTCGCGCAAGGACACGCCCGCGATCGTCGAGAGATCGGATCGGAGTCTCGGAAATCTTCTGGGAAGCGGTGCCATAAGCCTTGGTGTCATTGTGATCATCTTCGGCGGCTATCGCTCCGGTTTCGCAACGGCAACGGAGATCGGCGCTTTTGCGGTTGCCTATGCATTGATCGTCGGTGCCTTGGCGTTCCGCGAGTTGACATGGGCGAGCACACTCGCGCTTTTCAAGCGATCGGCGACGCTGGCCGGCATGATCCTGTTCGTGGTCGCTGCTTCGCAGACGGTCGCGTTCTCGATCACGATTGCACAAGTCCCGCATATGCTGGCAGAGATGATGATCAGCCTCACCCATGGTGCGGGCGCCTGGGCCTTCCTCATCGTCTCGATCCTGATCCTGATCGTCATGGGTGCGGCCCTGGAAGGCGCTCCGGCCTTGATCATCTTCGGGCCGCTTCTGTTGCCGGTCGCCCACAGTTTCGGGATCGAGCCGCTTCACTATGGGATCGTGCTGATCGTTGCCATGGGCCTTGGTCTTTTCGCGCCACCGCTCGGCCTCGGTCTCTACACGAGCTGCGCCGTCGGCAACGTCCCGCTGGAGGCGACGGTGAAGCCGATCGCCAAATATCTCGCGATCCTGTTTGTCTGCCTGCTGATCATCGCCTTCGTGCCTGATATCACCAATTCCCTGCCACGCAGCCTGGGATACATCAGATAGCGCTCGAGCCTGCGGCAGCTTCCTATGTCGCAGGTGCTCCCGCCGTCCCCATCGCGGGATGGTCACACGTCATCGAGAGAGGAAATATTGTTATGAAGACCGATGTGAGACATGCCTCCCATCCGGAAGCCGTTCGGGCCTACGACACGGAAACGCTGCGCCGCCACTTTCTGGTCGAGAGCGTGTTCGAAAGCGGTGATATCAGGCTTACCTATTCCCATTATGACCGGATGGTCATCGGCGGTGCGATGCCGGCCGGATCCGCGCTGGCACTGACCGCCCCGGAGGCGATCGGTCAGGAGACGTTCCTGGCGGAGCGTGAACTGGGCGCTCTCAATATCGGTGGCGCCGGTCGTATCGTCGTCGATGGCAAAGTCTATGAGCTGTCACGCTATGATTGCCTTTACATAGGCAAGGGCGCGGCTGATATCCGCCTTGAAAGCGAAGATGCCGGCAACCCGGCCAAGTTCTATCTCGTCTCGACGCCGGCGCACGCCACGCATCCGACGGTGCTATTGAAGCGCGAAGAGGTCAGGCATCTGACGCCGGGAGACACGGAAACCTCGAACAAACGCTCGATCTATCAATACGTCCATCCTGAAGTCTGCCAATCCTGCCAGCTGACGATGGGATTGACCATGCTCGAGCCCGGCAATGTCTGGAATACGATGCCGGCTCACACGCATGATCGAAGGATGGAGGCCTATCTCTATTTCGATATCGATCCCGCGCAGCGCGTCTTCCATTTCATGGGAGAGCCGCAGCAGACCCGGCATATGGTCGTCGCCAACGAGCAGGCTGTGATCTCGCCGCCCTGGTCGATCCATTCGGGTGCGGGCACGAGGAACTACAGCTTCATCTGGGCCATGGCCGGAGACAACAAAAGCTTCACCGACATGGATCATATCGCCATCAGCGATCTGAGGTAATGAGGGTGGCCACTTCCTTCGATCTGACAGGGCGCGTCGCCGTCATCACCGGTGCAAATACGGGCATCGGGCAGGCAATCGCGGTTGCGCTTGCCGAGGCAGGAGCGGCTATCGTCGCCGTCGGCCGCTCTTCGATGGAGGAGACGAAAGCGCTTGTTGCAGCGCCCGGTCAGCGGTTCCATGCCATTGAGGCCGATCTCGGCACGATCGAGCCGGTCAAGGCTATCGTCGCCGAAAGTATCGCGCAATTCGGCGGCGTCGATATCCTCGTCAACAATGCCGGGATCATCCGCAGGGCCGACGCGATCGACTTTAGCGAGGAAGACTGGGATCAGGTGATGGATGTCAATCTGAAGACGGCCTTCTTTCTGTCCCAGGCGGCCGGCCGCCACATGATCGAGAAGGGTCGAGGCAAGATCATCAATATTGCCTCGATGTTGTCGTTTCAGGGCGGCATACGCATACCATCCTACACCGCGTCGAAGAGTGGCCTGGCCGGTTTGACGCGACTGCTTGCTTGCGAGTGGGCGAGCAAGGGCGTCAACGTCAATGCCATCGCACCCGGATACTTCGTCACGAACAATACGACGGCATTGCGTGACGATCCCGACCGCAGCAGTGCCATCCTCGCGCGCATCCCGGCCGGGCGATGGGGTGAGCCATCGGAGCTGGGAGGAGCGGTAGTCTTCCCGTCGATGGCGGATGGTTGGCGCGCTGACGTCGAGCATTGCGATGTCGACCAGGGCTCTTTCGACGGATGTGTCGGTGAGGAGTTGATGGCCTGAGGTTATTAGCGCTCCCATCTTTTCGGCTGATAGATGGGAGGCTTCCTTTCCATTTCGCCCGAGGCTCCTATTCTAACACACTCATTGATAGTGTTGGTCTGTCGGCCTTCAAACGAGAAAGCGTTTCATGTCTTTTCTGAAGAAGTTATTCCAGCGCGCAGAGCCGAAAGAGCAAACGCTTTCCGTGGCCGATTACATAGAACGTTATGCCGCTTTCGTCCGGCAGCGGTATCCAGATACGGCGGTTACGGTTCACCTCGGCGAGAATGCGACGCTGTCCCACGTGGCCTGGGTCATGCCGAACGGCACTCAGGCGAAGCAGTATTTCGGCAATTGGTATACCCGATACCGCAATGGCGAGGATGAGCTGGGCGCACTTTTCCAGGGCCAATTGGATGAAGCCCATGCAATTGACCAACCTCGTGGTGCGATCGACGCATCACGCATTTTCCCCGTGTTAAAGCCGGCGGACTGGGCCGATACGGCGCGCCACCAACTGGCTGCCGGCAACCCCGTCAAGCCTGCGCCTCTTTTTCTCATCAGACCATTTATGGGAGATCTGGTCGTCACGTATGTTCTCGACACAGAGGACAACATGCAGTTCGTAACAAAGGATATGCTGCAGGATTTGGGCGTCGAAGAAGCGGCCCTGCATGACAAGGCTCTGGCGAACCTCCAGCAATTCCTTCCATCTCTCGAAATAGAGGGGAATGGCGGCCGCTTTGTCGCGCGTCTCGATCGCAACTACGACGCATCCATGCTGTTGATCTTCGCGCTGTGGCGAGAGCGGATTGCGATCGAAGGCGACATCCTCGTTGCTACGCCGAGCCGGGACGAATTTCTGTTCGTCCCGGCTGACGACGTTGAGCTTAAGGAATCGCTTGCCGAGATTGCCGGTGAGATTAAGGATCAGGCAGCATATCCCCTGTCGAGCCAGATCATGCGATGGGCGAACGGGCAGTTCATGATCGAGAACGTCGGTTAAGGCCTTTAGAATGGTTCAGTTTTCGCGGAGGCTCTGAACCATTCTATCTCCTTGCTTTTTAGACGTTCCGGACGAAAGACGCGAAGCGCTTTCCTGGAATTGCTCTAGCGTCCTCGCTGCCGTCGCATCGAGAGAACGCGACCCTTGGCGTCGAAATCGAATGCCATGCCGACGCCGATCGGCTCGCCCGCAAGCAGCGAGCGGGGCGGATAGATCCAGCATTCGACGACATCACCGGGGAAGGTTTCGATAGCTTGAGGCGGTGCACCGAGAAGTTTCCGCACGTCCTGCATATGCAAATGTTCGGGAAAGCGTTCCTGCAAGCGCGACCAGCGCCATCGCGGCCATAGAATGAAGGCGAGGACAGCCGCGACAAGGAACGCGGCCATCGCGATGAAAACAGTCAATCCAACCGACAGGCCAGTCAGCAGCAAGCAAATCGCGAGCACTGCGGCGATGGTGGCAGCTATCAAGGTGAAGTTCATTCTACCGATGCCGAGGCCGTCGTTAGACACAGGCATTTTTCTTTCTCTCCCTTGGCGCGCATAGATCTGTTGCCAGCGCGTTCAATACCAAGATCATTATCGATCGGTGCCGTAAGAAAGCCATTCCATCGCTCAGGCGCAAGGCTTGAAATGAGCCATCCGTAGATGATCCCACGTATGTGAGATGATCGGTCGTCGGCAAGGTCGACTGACGCGGTTCCCTGTCATCACCAGAGAAGGTCGACGTTTTCCAAGACGTTAGCGGCTGCTGAGGTCTCGGTTGTCTATTATGTATAAATATATACAAATCTTTGTTGATTTTGGGATATTTGTGGCTATAAATGTGGCGAAAGGAGACGCGGCGTGACCCTGCGACGCGGTGCCCCTTAGAATTCACAGGATCCGACATGCCGCAGACAATCGCTCCGTCATCAAACTGCTCCAGGGTGGCGCCTGCCGCCAAGGGACTGAGCGCGGATGAGAGGGCGGCATAAGATGGCCGAAACATTCCTCATCGGCCTCGATTACGGTTCGGAATCCGCGCGCGGCGTGCTGATCGATACGGCGAGCGGGCAGCAGATCGCCAGTCATACGCATAGCTATCGGCACGGCATCATGACGCAAGCCTTGCCCGGAGGCGCACCGCTCCCGCGAGGATGGGCCCTGCAAAATGCCCCCGACTACATCGAAGCCGCGACAGAAATCCTGTCCCGATTGGGAGGAGGTCGGGAGATCGACGGCATAGGTCTCGGCTTCACTGCCAGCTCGCCGATGCCGACAACGGCTGACGGTACGCCGCTTTCGACGCTGTTTCCCGAAGATCCGCACGCCTATGTGAAGCTCTGGAAGCATGGGGCGGCGCAAAGATACGCCGACGAAATCAACGCCAAGGGCGGAAGCTACCTGAAGAATTTCGGTGGCAAGGTCTCTGGTGAATGGTTGCTTGCGAAAGCGGTTCAGGTTGCCAAGGAGTCTCCCAAGACTTGGGATGCCGCTGAGCGCTTCATCGAGTCAGGCGACTGGCTCGTGTGGCAGCTCAGCGGCGTCGAGAGCCGGAGCCTCGGTTTTGCATCCTACAAGGCGCAATACGCCGAGGGGGATGGATATCCGAAGGATATTCTCGATGGGCTTGACGCGCGTCTGAGTGCACCCCACGCAGTGGGATCGTCGGCCGGCAGTCTCACGGACGCTTGGCGTCAAAAGACGGGGATCAAGGGCAAGGCAGCTATCGCGGTTTCGGTGATCGACTCCCATGTCGTCCTGCCGGCAGTTGGTGCCGTCGACGACGGATGCCTGGTCGGCGCGCTGGGAACGTCTGCCGCCTATCTTCTGCTTAGGGAACGCTTTCATCCCCTCCCGCCCGGTATCGAGGGCGTTGCCTACAACGGATCGATGCGCGACCTGTGGTGCTACGAATCCGGGCAGGCAAGTTTTGGCGACACGCTGGCATGGTTCGTCAAGACCTTCCCGCGCGCCGAGACTGCGGACGAAAGCTTCCGGCTTTATAACGCCGAGGCCGCGTCGCTGGTGCCCGGGCAGAACCGCCTTGTCGCACTCGATTGGTGGAACGGCAACCGCGTTCCGCTCGCCGATTCGCGCTTGAGCGGCATTATCATGGGCCTCTCGATGGACACTACATCGGTCGGCATCTACCGCGGCCTGATGGAGTCGCTCTGCTTCGGCGCGCGTTCGATCGTCGATCTCTTTGACGCCGGCAGCATCGCCGTCGAGCGCATGGTGATGACCAGCGGTCTCGCGCAGAACAACCCGCTTTTGGTTCAAATCATGTCGGATGTGATGAACAGGCCGATCGACGTTCCCGAGATCGCCAATCCGACGGCGGTCGGTGCTGCCATCCACGGTGCTGTCGCGGGAGGCGTTGTTTCTTCCTATGATGAAGGCGCGGCCCGGTTCGGTGCAAAGTCCTATCGCCGTTACCTTCCCGATGAGAGCAATGCCGCGACCTACGAGACGCTTTACCAGCTGTATCGCGAGATGAGCCAATCGGTCCGTGCCCGAGCGTCCATGCATGTCCTGAGCGAGATGGCTGTCGCCGGGCCTCATCCCACCACGACCACGGTCCTTGATTGAGAGCTGTCGGTCGATGCCGGATTGGAGGAAGCACAATGGTCAATGAGGCAGGAACGGACGGCACTCCCGTCCTTGAAATGCGCGATATCTCGAAGACCTTCGGTGCCATGAAGGCGCTGAACGATGTTTCGCTCACCGTGCGATCCGGCGAAGTTCATGCGCTGATGGGCGAGAATGGTGCGGGAAAATCGACGCTGATGAAGATTCTGTCCGGCGCCTATGTGCCGGATCAGGGCGGCAGCGTCATGGTTGCCGGTCAGCCGGTCGCACCGGGCAATCCGCATGCGTCGAAGGCGGCCGGCATCGCCGTCATCTATCAGGAATTGTCGCTTGCGCCGAACCTGACCATTGCGCAGAACATCTATCTTGGTGCCGAGCGCTCCCGTCTCGGCTTCGTTCGCGGTGGCGAGCAGAGGGCGAAATGCGTTTCGGTGCTTGGGCAGCTTGGGCTGGATTTCTCGCCTGATACCGTCGTTGCCAGCCTGTCGATCGGCGAGCGCCAGATGGTCGAGATCGCACGGGCGCTATCCTTCAGCCCGCGCATCCTTGTCATGGACGAACCGACGACGTCGCTGACCAGCCGGGAAACCGACAGGCTGTTCAAGGTCATTCGCGACCTCAAGTCTCAGGGGATCGCGATCATTTACATCAGCCATCGAATGGAAGAGATTTACGCGCTCTCCGACCGGGTAACGGTCCTGCGTGACTCGCGGGCAGTCGGGACGCTCGAGCGCTCAGAGCTTTCACCTGAGACGCTGGTGTCGATGATGGTCGGTCGCGATGTCTCGACCTTCTACAAGAAATCGCATGCAGCCGATAAATCCGATGCGCGCGTGGTTCTCTCGGTCAAGAACCTTTCGGACGGCCGCAAGGTGCGTGATTGCTCCCTCGATGTCCGCGCCGGCGAAGTCGTCGGCCTTTCCGGGCTCGTGGGCTCCGGCCGAACGGAGCTTGCCCGACTGATTTTCGGCGCGGATATCGCGACGAGCGGCACGATCGCCGTTGATGGCAGTGCTCGAAAGATCGAAAGCCCGAGTGACGGAATTGCTGCCGGCATCGCCTATTTGACGGAAGACCGGAAGGGGCTTGGGCTCTTTCTCGACATGAGCATCCGTGACAACGTCAACGTCTCCGTTGTCTCCGATGACGCTCACTGGTTTGGCTTCCGGAACTTTCAAAGCGCGGCGCAAAGGTCGAGCAAGGCATTTTCGGAATTCGCAATCAGGGCGGCCAACGATCAGGTCGCCGTCGGTTCGCTGTCGGGCGGCAATCAGCAGAAGGTGCTTCTTGCCCGCCTGATCGAAGCCAACCCCAAGGTCATCATTCTCGATGAGCCGACACGCGGGGTGGATATCGGCGCCAAGTCGGAGATTTACCGCCTGATCGATGCGCTTGCGCGACGGGATGTCGCCATTCTCATGATCTCGAGCGAGCTGCCGGAAATCATCGGCGTCTGCGACCGTGTTCTCGTGATGAACCAGGGTCGCATCAGCGGTGAAGTTCGCCCCGCGCCGGACGGCACCATCAGCCAACAGGAAATCATGGCGTTTTCAACCGGAACCGCGCCTGCGGTGCCCGCGTGAGGACCTGCTATGGAGGATAAAAACATGACGGATCCCGCAGCCGGCCACGCCGCACAGGCGCCATCCAAGAAAAATCTCAACGTCCGCGCCGCTCTGCAGGCATTGGGCATGCTGCCGATCCTGGTCATTCTGGCCGTGGGCTTTCATCTGCTCACCGGTCGCTTCCTCTCGGTCAACAACCTGTCCATCGTCATGCAGCAGGCCTCGATCAACACGGTGCTTGCGGCGGGCATGACATTCGTCATCCTGACGGGCGGGATCGATCTCTCCGTCGGCTCCATCCTTGCCATGTCGGCTATGTTCGCGCTCATCGTCAGTCTGATCCCCGACATGGGAATGCTCGGGATATTGGCGGCTCTCGGCGCCGGCCTCGCCTGCGGCCTGTTCAATGGCATATTGATCTCGGCAGCCAAGCTGCCGCCATTCATCGTCACGCTCGGCACACTGACGGCTTTTCGAGGCGTTGCGCGTCTCGTCGGCGGCGATACAACGGTGTTCAACGCCGATCTTCCCTTCGCCTTCATCGGCAATAGCGGCATCTTCGGCATTCCCTGGCTTGTTGTCATCGCCTTCATCGTCATTCTGGTTTCCTGGGTGATCCTGACGCGAACGGTGCTCGGCACATGGATCTACGCCGTCGGTGGAAACCCGGAGGCGGCCCGCCTGACGGGCATCAAGCTCTGGAAGGTTCTGCTCTTTGTCTACGGGACATCGGGGCTGCTCGCCGGCCTCGGCGGGGCCATGTCTGCCGCGCGGCTTTACGCCGCCAACGGACTGCAGCTCGGCCAAGCCTATGAACTCGACGCCATCGCCGCGGTCATTCTCGGCGGCACGAGCTTCGTCGGCGGGGTCGGATCCGTCTGGGGCACGCTTGTCGGCTCGCTGATCATCGCCGTCCTGTCCAACGGCCTCATTCTCGTCGGGGTGTCGGACATCTGGCAATACATCATCAAGGGCTTGGTCATCATCGGCGCTGTCGCGCTTGATCGATACCGCGCCAAAGGAGGTATCCGCACCTGAAGAAGTTCGGGCGGATTTGTTCGGGCAAATGCCCATTTGAGAGGAGTAGATAATGAAGCTGAAATCCGTATTGCGTTTGTCGGTCGGCGCTTTTGCGCTGTTGGCAACCTCCGCATTCGCCGAAGATGCCAAGCCGCTGAAGAGCATCGGCATATCTGTCGGCAGCCTTGGCAACCCGTTCTATGTTGCCGCTGTCGAAGGCATCAAGGCAGCCGCCAAGAAGGTGAACCCCGACGTCAAGATCACCGCGGTTTCGGCAGATTATGACCTGAACAAGCAGCTCTCGCAGATCGACAGTTTTGTCGGCGCCGGCGTCGATATCATGATGATCGTTCCCGTCGATCCCAAGGCAAGCGTGCCGGCCATTCAGAAGGCAAAGGATGCCGGCATCGTCGTCGGCGCCTTCGACACGACGGCCAGCAACGCGGATGTCAGCGTCGCCACCAACAACGTGAAGGCCGGTGAAGAAGCCTGCGGCTATCTGGCCGACAAGCTCGGCGGCAAGGGCAACATCGTCATCCTCAACGGCGTTCAAGTTTCGGCAGTCGTCGATCGTCTCGCGGGCTGCAAGAGCGTGCTTGCCAAGCATCCCGACATGAAGATCGTCGCCGACCAGAACACCACCGGCAGCCGCGACGGCGGCCTGCAGGTGATGCAGAGCATCCTGACGGCGCAGGATCACATCGACGGCGTCTTCGGCACCAATGATCCGGCTTCGATCGGTGGTGACCTCGCTGCCAAGCAGCTGAACCGCAAGGAGTTCATCATCGCTTCGGTGGATGGCGCTCCCGATACGGAGAAGCTGATCAAGAGCGGCAACACGCAGATCAAGGCGACGGCATCGCAGGACCCGTACACCATGGCGGCACAGTCCTTCGGACTGGCATATGATATCTTCGAGGGCAAGAAGCCGGCTGAGACCAAGGTTCTGCTGGATCCGAAGCTGATCACGGCTGACAATATCGCCGACTATAAGGGGTGGACGGCAGCGCGCTAATCCGTCGTCGCCGAAAAGTTCCTGCGGCCCGCCGGCTACGCCGCGCGGGCCGTTTCCATATTATGGACAAAACGCTGGATGAGCGTCTCGACCTTCGCCTTGCTGAAGATATCCTCGAGCACGAGATGCGCCGCGCCAAAGAGCGCGCTGTCGCCTTCCGGGTCTGACAGTACGATCTGCAATTCGCGTGTCGCAAGCGGAAGACAGCGCTGATAGACGAGTTCGCGGACACCGGAGAGCAGGAATTCGCCACTTCGCGCCAGCGTGCCGCCAACCACGATCAGACTGGGATTGAGGATACTCACGACATCGGAGGCGACTTCGCCGATGGTCCGTCCGGCGTTGCGCACGAGCATGATTGCTTCCGGCTTGTTCTTTTCGACCAGCTCGACCACGTCCCGGGCGTTGTCCGCCGCAATGCCGCGCTCGGTCAGATCCCTTGCAATCGCCCAGCCGCCCGCCCGCGCCTCGACGCAGCCGAGTTTGCCGCAGCGGCATAATGGCGGGTCGTCGGATGTGAATTGAATGTGGCCGATATCACCGGCCGCTCCTTGCGCGCCGCGGAAAATCCGCCCACCCGTGACGATTCCGCTGCCGATACCCGTGCCCGCCTTGATGAAAAACATGTCCTCGACGCCGCGAAAATTGTGCCGATGCTCGTAGATCGTCATGAGGTTCACGTCGTTTTCGACGAAGACGGGCGCGTCGTATCGCAGGCCCATGTAGGACTTGATGTCGAACTCGTCCCATCCCGGCAAGACGGACGGCCCGACCACGCAGCCGCGTTTGTAATCGACGGGAGTGGGCAGGCTAAGGCTGATGCCGATCAGCAGACGGTTCGCAGTTGCGCCATCTGAAAGGAGGTCGTCGAAGGCGGACCTGATTTGGTCGAGCGTGTTGGCGGGGCTATCCGGCGAAGATAACGGGATGGTCTTTTGCGCGATAATTGCCGGCTGGATATCCATGACGCCGACATGGATGTGCTTTTCGCCGATATTGGCGACAAGGATGATACCCGCACTCTCGGACAATGCCAGCACACGCGTCGGCCGCCCGCCGCTCTTCAGCGTCTCCTCTGTCTCGCGGATCAGGCCGCAGTTCAACAAGGCATTGATCCGCTGGGTGACCGTGACGCGCGAGAGGCCGGAAGCCTCGAGCAGAGCGCCTCTCGATGTGGCCGCGCCGCTTGCAACAAGCGAAAGAATATCGGCGGCGTTGACCAGGGTGGTCACATCGATCGGAGCCTTGGATTTTTTCATGATTCGCAATCTTCCCAGTCTCTTAGCTGCCGTATGGCAACCTATAAAGCATGAGTCGGGAGAGGATAACATCTTTTGTAAAAAATTATCTTTATCTCGTGAGCGGCACGCCAATGGCCTTAAAAGCTGGGCGCTTGGGACAGGGGTGCGACCGAGGGCTAGGGCGTTTTCTGATGGTATTTTGCCGTGCATATCGGACGCGAAACAGATGCGGTAGCTGCCGTGCGCAGCCCGGATGCTCAAAACGCATTCCGGCAAGATGGAGGCGCCGCGGCAGAAGACCTTTTGCAGACATTGATTCAAGATGGGCCTTGATCAGAATATGATGCCATGCCCATCGCGCGGCGCCGTTTCTTTTGCATCGGCCCGAAGCGCGTCCTGCGCCGCCATGAAATCGATGAAGGTGCGGACCTTGGCAGAGAGAAATTTTCGGCTCGGGTAAACGGCGTACAGGCCGATATTGAACATTGCGACATCGGGAAGCACGACCTCCAGTCGACCGCCGGCAATATCCTCCTGTGTCATCCAGGTCGGCAGCAACGTCAGTCCCATTCCTTCCAGCGCGGCCTGATGCAGGATGATCTCGTTTTCGCTCTGCATCACCGTGCGGAAGTCGAGTTTGTCGTAACCCTCGGGGCTGTTGACGATGAGGCTGTCCTTAACGCTGAGCCCACTGTAGCGCAGGAAGGAGTGGCCTTTCAGGTCTGCTTGCTGCTGTGGGCGCGGGCGCCGCGACAGATAGGCGGGGGACGCCACCAGATGAAAGGCCACTTGCGTGATCGGCCGCGCGATCAGACTGGCATCGAGGCGCTCCGGCGCCGTTGCGCGCAGGGCAAGATCGAAACCTTCGTCGACCAGATTGACGATACGGCCGCTCAAATCAATGTCGAGACACACGTCCGGGTAGCGGCGGTGGTAATCCGCGAAGGCCCGGGCCATGAGCGTGTTTGCCACCCAAACCGGTGCGCTGAGCTTGAGAGTTCCGCGCGGCAGGACGGTCACGTTGCTGACGGCTGCCTCAACCTCATCGAGCCCATCAAGCATTTGCTTGGCATAGTTGAAATATAGCAGGCCGCTCTCGGTGATGCTGACACGCCGGCTCGTTCTGTTGAGCAAGCGTGTTCCCAACCGTCCTTCCAGATGCATGACATGCTTGCTCACCATGGCCGGGGAAAGGCTCAGCCGCGCAGCGGCGGCGGTAAAGTTCTTGAATTCCGCGACCGCGGCGAAAGCGCGAATGCTCGTCAATGTGTCCATGGATCATCAACTTATAGGAAATGGTTCTTCAACAGAAGGCTCGTTGATCAATAAACGCGAAAAGTTCACTTTCCCCAAAGATGCGCATGCGGCGCTTGGCCGCAACGCATTCATGCCGTGTAGCATCCGCAATTTTATGAATTTTATCGAGTGACGATCATCATGCCTGATACCACCACCATATTCGACAATCCTATCGTGATGATGGTGGTTTTCGGGCTAGCGATCGGCCTTGTTGGCGGCGTCGTCGGGCGCTTCTTCGCGCCGATCGGCCGCCTGACGCCCGCGGCGATCTTTTTGGGAAGCTATTATCTCGCATACGGCGCGATCCCGGATTTCCCTCCGATCGCTTCCACGGGAAAGGTGTTCTATTCGGTCGCCGCTCTCGCCATACTCGGTCTCGTTTTCGATTACGGTTTGAAAAGCCGCCGCGTGGCTGCAACCTGCGCCGTGATCGTGCCTGCCTTGCTCATCTTCTGGATCGGCTATGTTCGGCTGACGACCGCGCTTGATCTCGGGCTGGCGGTTGTTGCGATCATCCTCATCGTTGCGGGGGCCGCGGCATTGCTGTGGACGCGGTCTGTCGATTCCGCCCCCGTCAGTGCAAGTCGCGGTCCGGTCGCGACCATCGCGATCCTGCTTGCGCTCGCCGTCGGATACGCACCGATCGCCCTCGTTGGTGGTTCTTCCACCGGTCTAGGCTTGATGGCCGGATTTGCCGCCGGTCTCGGAGGTCTTGGGCTCGTCACATACGTATTTCCGTCGATGACGCTTGGCTGGACCGGCGTTCTGGCGGGGCTGGGCGGCATTCTGGCACTGAATGACAGCGTTACGCTGATCAACGGCAAGATGGATTTCCTGCTTCTGCTGCTGCTCTGCTTTTCTCTGGTTTTCGGACAGCTGGCTGGCCTCCTGCTTCCCTCGTTGCAGAGCCGCTCCATGCGCCTCAGCCAGCTCGTCAGCGGACTGGCAACACTCATTCCAAGCCTGGTCGTCGTGGTTCTCGCCTATCTGCGCCACGCCGACGCATTCCATCCCTAATCCCCCTCACCAAAGGATAAATCGAATGAACAGAAAGCTTCTTCTGGCGTCTCTGGCCGCCTCCATGTTTGCTGCCCCGGCTTTCGCTGCCGATTACACGATCGACCCGACGCACACCCATGTTGCGTTCAAGATCGACCACGTCGGCTTCTCGCATGTCCTCGGCATTTTCGGCAATGTTGCGGGCACGCTGAGCTTCGATCCCGCAAACGTCGGCGCTTCCAAGCTCAACGTCACGATCCAGGCCGACAGCCTGAACACGATTTCCAGCCAGCGTGACGCCGACCTCAAGGGCGCCGACTGGCTCGACACCGCAGAATTTGCGACGATCACCTACGTCGGCAAGACCTTCACCAAGACCGACGACACCCACGGCACGATCGTTGGCGATCTGACCATCCGCGGCGTTTCCAAGCCGGTGACCCTCAACGTCACCTTCAACAAGGCGGGCGTTCATCCGATGACCAAGGATGACGCTGTCGGCTTCGATGCCACGGCGACGTTCAAGCGCTCGGATTTCGGCATCAAGACCTATCTTCCCTACATCGGCGACGAACTGAGCGTCGATATCTCCACGGAAGCGCACGCAGCCAAGTAATGCCTGATGACACCGGGGCGCTCCGCAAGGCGCCCCGGTGTCCGTGATTTCGTACAACTGCAAAACCGGTTGCGAATATTCTTCGCTCAAGCGAGCCGCTTGAAGATCTCCTCAGCTCGGCAACCGCCCGAGGTGCTCGTGGACGATCTGCCACCGAGGGCCTTCCTTGCGCAGGACACTCGAGCCGCGTCCCTGACCTTCGAAGACTGCGCCGGCCATGCTGGCCTTCCAGCGAAACCGGTAGACACAGCTGGCGATGCTTTCGTTCTCAGCAATCCAGATCAGGTCTTCGAACCAATAATTGGTGCTGTTGAATTTCTGCCATGTCGTCTCGAAGGCTTTGCGTATGGCCTTGATCCCGCAAAACGTATCATTCGTGACCCAGAAAATGGCATCCATGGCGATCAGAGGCGCTATGTCATCGAACTCGCGACGGTTGATCTTTTCCTGGTAGAGCCTCATGTGATCGTCAGGAAGCATTCTTTACTCCTGAGAGAACGGCTTCTGTTGTTTGTTAGCTAATTCGTATACATAACCGCGAGCGGCGATCATACCCATAGATCTAATGGTAAAATCCAGAATTTCGCCTTGAGGTCGGCTTTTCAGCGGCTGCCCTTGCGCCGTCGCGCCCTTCAACGAAATCGTCAGCCTCCCTTGTCCAAAGCACACCCGAAGACCGGGAGATAAAATCGCGTAATTCTTTGGTTATGCTTCAGCTGAAAATATATCTGGATCGCAAGTCTCTCTCTAGACACCCCAGGGATGCAGTTATTCCCTTGGGAAGCAACTCTAGAGAAGGACATCATGTCAAAACACTGGATATTACCGGGAAAACCAATATTTCCCCGCCGCCCCACCGAAGAAATACAGTACTTCCTGACAGAATTGGAGGAGGCGACGACGCAGCAGGAGCTGGTCGACGTGCTCATTCGTTATGTGCAGCCATTTGGCGCCACCAATGTGCTCGTCGGAACCATGCCGCAGTTAGGTGCCACCAAGCGCCAGCAGCTGGGACATGTGCTGCTGAACGCCTGGCCGAACGATTGGTCGGCGCGCTATTTTTCCATGGATTATCTCTTCAAGGATCCGACAATCAAATTGGTCCGGGAAGGGCTGGAAAACTTCACCTGGAGCGACGGTGAAGTCACGAGGCTTAAATCAGGAATATCGATCATGGGTGAAGCCGGGGAGTTCGGATTGTCCAGCGGCTACACCATGACCATTCCCAGTTTCGGCTACGAGAACGTCGGCTTTTCCATTGCGGGCGAACGGCTCGAATTATCGCCGGAACGGAAGCGAAGCCTCGGCGTAATCGCCCGCTTTGCCGTCTATCGCGGCCTGCAGTTCCGCAGGATGCTGCAGAATGGCGCGGAGCTAAAGCTCACGGCAAGAGAGCGAGAGGTGCTTCAGCTTGCGGCCGAAGGATGGAAGGAATGGCAGATTGCGGACCGCCTGGGCATCACGAGCCATGCGATCGATAAATATATGCGGTCTTGCCGCGACAAGCTGAGTTCGCGCAATACCAATCATGCGATCGCGACGGCGCTGAGAAAAGGCGTGATTTCATAAGGTACGCTTTTCCGTACCTGTGTCGGTGCATCAGCGGATCGATGATGATGCCGCAACAGGAGATCATCGTCATGCTTCATGTCATCAATGCCCAGAACATCCACGAATATCGTGAGGAAATGGATCAGGCTTTTCGGTTGCGACATCGTGTCTTTGTCGAAGAGCGCAAGTGGACCGATCTTGCGCGTGCCGATGGACGAGAGGTCGACCAGTTCGACACCGCAGACGCAATCCACATGCTCTTCATCGATCAGGGTGAGGTTTTGGGATACCAGCGGATGCTGCCCTCGACACGGCCGCATTTGCTGTCCGAGGTCTTGCCGCAGCTTTGCGAGCAGGAAAGGCCGATCGGCGCGAATATCTGGGAGTGGACGCGCTATTGCGTCGCCCCTAGCTATCGCGAGCACGGCCGGGGCCTGAGCGCCGTGTCCAATGCGCTGCTGTCCGGCTTTGTCGAATGGGGGATGGCCAACAATATCGACACGGTCATCATCGAAATGCAGCCGCTATGGATCCTGCGTCTTCTGCAGCTTCACTTCAAGGTGAGCGCGCTCGGATTGCCGCAGACGGTGTCCGGAGAAGACGTCGTGGCGGTCACAGCCTCATTCGATCAGCGGACTTTGGCCAAGCTTCGTTCTGTCAAGACGGAGCTTCGCCGCCGCGCTGCGTAGTGGTTCATCTCGCAATCGACGGCCTATCCCGCAGCCTCTCTTCATCGCTTGGCAAAGCGCATTGGGGCCTGGTTGCGGGATTCCGCCAGCATAATTCGAAACCCGGACGTGACGCCCGATGTCGACACGGATTCGAGCCGAACCTACTTGTGCAAATATTAGGATCGCGTAATTTTGGAGAGGCAAATGCCAGTCCATGATAAGGCGAATTCCAAATGCCAAGCGATATCTGGTCGAGTTTCGATCAGTTCAACCAGCCCCAAATTCTAAAAGAAGCGATGGAATTCATATCGATCATGGAGGATACGCAGACCGAGGCAGATATTCTGCAGCAGGTCATGCGCTATATCGGACGGTTCGGCGCAACGCATGTTTTGGCAGGATCGTTTCCGAAGTTTGGATTGGAGCGGCGCCGGCAGCTGGATCACATCATTCTTGGCGCCTGGCCAAGTGAGTGGGTCTCCCACTATTTCCGCAGCGGCTATGTCTATCACGATCCGACGATACGGATGGTGAGAGAAAAGCATTTGCCTTTCTTCTGGAGGGATATGGCATTGCGGCGCCTGCCTTCCGAGGCCACGCGCATCATGGGGGAAGCCAGGGACTTCGGCTTGGAAGACGGTTTTACCTTTGGGTTGCAGACACCGGATGGCGCAACGATCGGCTTTTCGATCAGTGGCGCTCATCTTGAGATGGATGATCGCGATCGTGATCGTGTGACGCTGCTGGCAAGCATCGCCGTCGATCGGGCGTTACAGCTCAAAGAGTTGGACCGTAACCCGCCATCGATGGGAGTGACGCCACGCGAGCGTCGCGCCCTGCAACTGGCAGCCGATGGCTTGAGAGAGAATGAGATTGCCGTTCGCATGGGCATTTCAGGCCATGGCGCGAACAAGCATCTGCGCTCGGTGCGCGCCAAGCTCGAAGCAAGAAATACGCCGAATGCTATCGCGATCGCCATGCGGCTCGGGCTGCTGCGATAAGCAGATTGCCGGTTTCATCGATCAGCCGACCTCTTCCAGCCTTCTTCGAACGATAGAGTCATGTGGCGACAGGATCGATGTCCTGTGGACCAGGATCGCGAACTCGGTTTACAATCCACCTAGGGGCGATGTTCAGGGGAGGTTTCAACCCTCCCTTTCTTTTTGAGAGGACACATATGACCAGCAGATTTCTGTTATCGACCGTGGCGACGCTTGCGATGCTTGCTCCGGTGGCGTCTCTGGCCGACGGCCTTACGAACTCTCCGGTGAAGTCGATTACCTTATCCTCCGGAGGTCTTGCCGAAATCCGACGCACGGCCTCGCTTGACGGCAACGGTGAGATCAGGATCGAAGTGCCGCTCGATCAGGTCAACGACATCCTGAAATCGCTCGTGGTGTTCGATCCGAAGGGAACCGTGAAGGACCTGTCGCTCGCCGGCCCCAATCCGCTGGAGGAGACTTTCAAGAGCCTTCCATTCAAGCCGGATGATCTTGCGTCTCTTCCAAAACTGCTGACCACGCTGAAGGGGTCCAAGGTGACGATCGGCGGGAAGAATACGGGAGCAGGCACGATCCTCGGCGTCGAAACGGACAAAAGGGCAAACGGCGAGGAAGCCTTCTTCCTCAACCTCCTGCAGGACGATGGCCAGATCGCCAGATATGAACTGGACGGCTCGTCGTCCGTGAAATTCGATGATCCGGCGGTTCGGGCAAAGATTGCATCGGCGATCGGGGTTGTCGGAAGCAACGTGACCGATACGACGCGCAATATCGTGGTCAAAGTCGACGGGGAAGGCAAGCGCGCGGTCGATTTTTCCTACGTCGTCGCAGCGCCCGTGTGGAAGACGGCCTATCGTGTTGTCGTCGAAAATGGCGGCAAAGCCAGGCTGCAGTCATGGGCTGTTCTCGAGAATGCCACGGGTGAGGACTGGAAGGACGTCCACCTGGTTCTCACCTCCAGCTCGCCCGTGACGCTGACCCAGCGGCTCCACGACCTTTACTGGAAAAACCGCGATGAGCTGCCTGTAAGCGTTGACAATGTCGGTATCCCCAAGGCGGATTCTGGAGACAGAGCGCGCTTCGCCAAAATGAACGAAGCCGACGAGCCGGCCGGTGGTGCGATGATGGATGCAAGGGCCGTGCCTCGTAAACTGAGTGCACCGATTGCCGAGGCGGCTCCAGCGCCGGCAATGTCCTATGCGCAATCTGCAGTATCATCAGAGGGAGATATTTCGGCCACCTTCAATCTCAACGACACCTACGATATCCGCAACGGCGACACGGTGTCCGTTCCCATCGTCGACAAGGAGGTTTCGGCCGAGCTCGTTTCGCTCTACCGGCCGGACCGTGGCGACAGCCATCCGATCTCGGCGGTATCTCTTGAAAATTCGACCGGCGTGAGCCTTCCGGGTGGAATCCTAACCGTCTACGACGACAAGGGTGGCTACGTCGGCGATTCAAATCTTGCCGGCTTGCCAAGCGGCGACACGCGGATGTCGAGCTTTGCGCTCGATAAGAAAGTCACCGTCGACGCCACATCGGATAGCGACATCAAGACCGTCGAAATCAGGGTCGTGGACGGTGTGCTGACGACCAAGAATATCACGCATGACGACACCACTTATGTCATCCACGGCGCAGCCGACGGCGAGCGAACCGTTGTGATCGAACATCCCAAACGCGATGGATGGGAATTTGCATCGCCTGATCTAAAAAGCGAAAGCGCGACCGACTACCGGCTGAAGGTCAAAGTCGGGAAAGGCGAAACGAAGGAGGTCAAGGCGGTTATGACCCACGCCGGCGCCGAATCCTATCAACTTGCCGATCTGGACGAGGCGGATCTCGCGCAATGGTCTTCCTCCGCGCTCGACCCCAAAATCAAGGGCAAGCTCAGCGAGCTTTCGAAAGCCAAACAGGATGAATCAGAGATGAGGCAGCAGCTGGACCGCGCGACGGCGGAGCATGATGCTCTGCAGGCGAGCCAGGAAAGGACCCGCGAGAACCTCAAAGTGATGCCCGCAGGCAGCGATCAGCAAAAGGACTATGTGCGCAAACTCTCAGAGATCGAGAAGAAGATCGATCAGAACGAAGCGTCACAAAGCGAGATGCGCGAAACGCTGGCCAAATATACATCGAAGGTCGAGGGCATCATCAGGACGTTCTAGCAGAGGACCGCGCCGGAGAAATGACCGACGGTCTCCGGCGCCGCCGTCTTTACGCATGAAAACTCGAATGACGGATTGTGCAGCGCGCGTAAGCGTTTCGATCCACCAAATCCATATCTGGACCTCGCGCGGGCGTTCATGGGGGCGATAGTCTCGCCTCCATTAGAAGCCGGTGGATCAATCGAACCGGCTGATCCAGGCTTCGGTCGCTTCCCTGCGGTTCACATCATCGGGAACGGAAAGATAATAGGGAGCTGTGTAATCCTTGAAGCGAATAGGCTTCAGGGCGGCGTTGATCTCCTTATAGGCCTCCGGCACATCGCCATAATTCACGTCACCCATGCGGGGCTTCGGTCCTGCCTGGAAGACAACGCCGCCATTGTAAGGGTGCAGGACGATATTTTCGCTCAATTGCGCCCGTATCACTTCGAGCCCACCTAGCCGCGTGACATTCGCATCATTGATCGCGGTCAGCCAGTTCACGTCGCGGATGATGTCGTCACGGCGTTTGGTATCGGACGTAAGCCCCCCGGAGTCCGCATAGAGCAAGCCCGGAAAGCGTCGATACAGCGGATACATGGTGTGCATCCTGGCGTTGGTGTAGGTGAACACCAGTAATGAGCAGCCTGAGACCGCGTAAAATATGTTCAGCGCTTCACACGTCTTCTTGAAATTGTCTATGAATGCATCCGGTTTGTCGAGCAGGTCACTGTAGCGATTGGTGTAGGTGAGGCTGCCGCTGCTGCGGTAATTTTGCCCATCGACGAGGCATGAAAATTTCCGATAACTCGGAATCAACGTATTTTCATCAGGCGCCTGATGCTTGATGTAAAAGCTCAGCGTCCGTTCAGGATCGGTCATCTCCTCGCTGAGCTCACCAACGGTCGCATCGTCCGAGCGGCTGGTCGTCAGCCGACGACGAATATCGCTGACGGACTTGAGCGTGAAGACATCGTCCTCCTGAACGAACACGTTCGGATGCGGCGAGGCCGCATTATAGTAGTCTTCCGCCAGCCGAACCGTCGTTTCTCGATCCTCGAGCTTACCGTAGCTGTTGAACATGAATTCCGACGTCATCCCAAAGCGGATCGGCAAGCCTCGGTCGTCCATGTGCAGCTTGTCGTCCAGGAGCGACAGATCGTTTTCCTTGTTCGCAATCGTAACAAGCATCATGGCTTCAGATAGATCAGGCAATTTTTCCCCCTTCGTCGGGATAGCTTGCAAACGTTACGGTATGACAGGGATCGGCACGGGAACGGGAACAGGCATTATAGGGCCGCCCATTCGTCCAGGCAAAGGCACGCCGTTTGGATAGACGCCATGCTTTCTGAAGTGGTCGGCAGCCTGGTTAAACACGCTGTTTCGCTGCCACTCGTCCTCTTCGTCCCGGCAGCCGTCGCACCATGAAGGCACATAAAATTCACCATGATAAACGCCGCCATTCGCCTTGGCCGCATTTCTGTAAGCGTCGTTTTTTGCCGCCGAATTTTCCTTGTCGTCGCCGAATTTGATATCCCAGAAGTCGGTGGTGTCACCGGAGCTGTCGACCCAGACGGCGTCAAGCCAACGCGAGCCGCGGATATTGTACCAGTCGCCGCTATACCATGGCGATTCCTTGCCGATCGGCTTTCCCGGCGGTTTTCCGTTTTCCGTCGTGTTCTTTGGATTGTCCGGGTCCCAGTAACCCACTTCCGACAAGAGGCCCGGATGGCCAGGCTTGCCTGCCTGCGTGTTTGCGTACTGCTTGTCGACCTGTTGCTTGAAGCAGGTCGAATATCGCATGCGCCAGGGTTTAACGTAGTTGTCGATCCACTGACCCTTGCTGGAGCCGCGCCATGTCACCCAGCACCAGCAAGCGATCTCGCAGATCGCCGTTTCCTTGGCATTTTCCGGCGAACGGATCGGCCGAGACTGAAAGCCGCCAGCCGAAATCGTGTTGCCATGATTCATCAGCATCTTGTCGGTGTGGCGGGTGACGGGCTGCCCTTCCATGAAGACATTGGGTGACCATGTCAGCCAGGTAGCCTCGGCCTGCACCGTGTTGGATTTGACGCCTCGGCCGACACCCGGCTCGTCCCCATAGGACACATGGAATTCCGACCCCTTGATGCCGTTCATGACGCCGCCATGCGAGAAAACGGTTTTCGTTCCCTTCGCAAGATCCCGGGCAAAAGCGATATTGGTATAGGGCACAGGCGGCTGCGGGCTGCGGCAAATATCCGGCAATGTCGAGCGCGTCATGCCGGTGGAGTTCTTGTGGCAAAGAGCCAAGCCGTTGATGCCGATCGTATCGACCATGTGTCTCCCCTTATACCGAGGTTATCGCGATGGCGGCCGAGTTGCCGTCGAGATTGCTGCCGACCACCAATGCGGGATATTTCGACGAAGGCGCATCCGGCTCCGTCTCGCGCTTCGGTCCTTCGCCCAAGGTCAAGGCCAAGAGCGTGACGCCTGTCGCGGCGCCAAGGTCGCCGAGTGCCAGAGAAGGGCATTCCGGATCATGGGGAGCAGATCCCAAAAGCTGTCCCGTTCGCGCGACCGCAAAGGCATATTGCTCCGCCCGCCAACGCTGTCCGTTCAGGTCCGACATAATGCGGGCAGGCTTTCCGATGTCGGTAAAGCTGTTGGAGACATCTTTCATTGCCTTTGCCAGACCTTGCCCCTTGATCCCGGTTTGGGTGCCGCCAGCCGGTTCGGCGTTTACGATACCATCCACCATGGGTACTCCAGCCAAGCCGGTCTCTTTGCCGGTACCAAAGCCCAGAATGCGCGCCGCGGGCGTGGGAATCAGATGAGATGCCGCCACCAGAGCGACGCCACATGCTTCTCCGGGCACAAAACCGTAGGGGTTTCCGTCTTTCAACATGAAGCCCAGCGCATCGACCCGATCGAGCAGCAAGGGTTCGATGTAGCTATCAAGTCCGGCAACGAAGGCAGCCTGGATTTCGCCGGCTTCTATCCGGGCGGCAACCTTATCAAGTGCGGTTATGGCGGCCGCTCCCTCTCCGTACGAAGGAGTAATCGAGCTGACATGCGCTATCGGCCGCTCTGAGAGCCAACGTGCGAACCGCTTATAGCCCGGATCGTTCTGCATCCAGGCGGGAAGGCAAAGGTGAAGTTCGAAACGCATATCCGTCCGGGTCAGCCAGGGTGCTTGCGCGTAGCAATCCACCATCGCGCGTTCGAACATGAAGAGGAGACGCATGGAGTATTCGCGCTCGGCTTCCGGCGGCTGCGCGCCTGCCAGTCTCGGCGCGTTTCCATCGCTTCCGACCCAGCCGCTCGCCCGGCTGATGCCCTGCTTGCCGTCCTTATAGGCGTCGAGCGTCGCTTCCAGCGTCTCGCCCAAGGGAGTGCAGAGGCCGATCGCGGCTATCATCGGCGCGCTTGCTGCCTCGCCGGTATCTTTCTCACTCATTTGGCCACTCCCGCCATTTGCTTGACCCAAACCGTTGAACGATCGAGAACCTGCTCCAGTCCGTTGCAAGGCAAGGACGTATTCCAAACCATGGAAAGCCGTTTGCCGCTGGCGTCTATGTGTACGGCGATCAGCCTGAGACGCTGGATCGGTTTGCGGCGATTGATATGGGTCTGAGCCTCCAGGATGATTTGCGGCAAGACAAACTCATAAGGTCCCTCTGGGTGCAGACCGATGATCGACACCCGCTCGCCACCGCGCAGATCCAGGACCTGATCGTCTGGTGCTGCCTGGTGAAAGCGATCGGAAAAATCGAGCGGCGCCAAAGGGGCCCGATCCTCTTCCCACTCGTCGTCATATGTGCCGGCACGCTCCCTGCGCGGGCTCCAGGCACGAGCGACGGCTCCGAAGCCCACCGGCGTCGGGATCTTGTCGATTTGCTTGAAGCGATTGGCCGGGTCCTCGATCTGCGGGAGCTCAAGCTGCATATCCCTCGATATGCTCTGCTTGCTTGCAAACCAGCCTTTCCCGATCGGATTGGTGGGATGGGTTTCCGAGCCGCCAAACGCGTCCTTGCCGCCGATGGCGTTGCGCCACGATAGCTCGACGGCCTCCGTCTGTTCGTTTGCCTCCACCTGCCAGCCCCGAGAGGCGTGCTTCATCTCCCGCGGGGCAAAAGCCACGCCCGGTTTTTTAAAGCTTCCAATTGAAACTTCAAATGGCTGCTCCTGAAATGGTTTTCCGTTCGGGGCGACGACCTGGCCGCCAATCGTCACATCGACTTTCGGGCGGAACGGGGAGAAATCGGTATCCACGCGAAGCTCTTCGTGATCAGCCTCGCCGTCACGTTCCGCATAAACGCTTGACCGACAGACCGGCTTTTGGTCCTCGTCGATCGAAACAAAACCATTGTCGTTAATGCGAAACGTCGCCCGCAGGGCGACGACCCAATGTTCGAAGCCAGAGCCGTCGCGGACGAATGTACCATCGGCGGAAAAAGGGGTCTGATCAACGATCTGCCACATGCAGCGCCCCTCAGTTAAGATGGATCGTTGCGCCCTTCAGATAAATGTCTTCCGTGACATTCTGTACCAGGCGCTTACCCTCAACCCAAATCGTACCGTCCTTCTCCAGAACGAGCTTCGATTTGCCGTTCTGGACAGTCAGGCTTTCCGATGCCGGGTCAAAGCGAATGAGCTTCGACAGGGCTGCCAAAGCTTCCCAGTCCATGTCGATAGGAAAAAAGGAACTTGGATCGGATGCCTTCTTCATATCTTTCTCCTGCGTAAGTACTACCGCTGGTTATCGACATTTAGCGGCGAGTCAAAATCCTACAAGGGTCAACAACCCTGTTTTGACGCTCGTCGCAAAATCTTCAATTTTGCCCGGCCAGCAGAACGGCTGCTTATGGAGAAGGGAATTCGACGCCACCGGTGGATGTGTCGCGAGCAGTCATCACGGGTATCTTGAATTGCTTTCCCACTCTTTCGCTTGGGCTCGATCTTTTAAAGGCGTGTCACCCGTAGCGGCGCGAGATGAAAGCTATTTCGGCGAAACAGCAATCAGATCGATAGATTCCGCCAGTTTCTTGTGAATTTTCCCCGATTTTTCATGCCCGCGGATCCGCTGCTATTCGATTTATGCAACGGTGTCTCGCGAATCTGCCTATTCCTTAACGGTCACGGATCCATTAAACAGTCGGCCTTCAACGTCAAAGGACAAAAATGTCTGACCATCCGCGCTCGCTAGAGTCGACAAGGCATTGCATATCGGACCGGAAGCCCAAAGGCACCCTCATTTACATTGTGGTGGCTATTGTTGCCGTCATCACGGGGACCTTGTCTGCGCGTCATGAAAGCGTCACCACGCCGACGCCGCAGATTGCAAAATTGCTTCGCTAGTCTGCTGCAAGATCAGCGCCTGAGACATTATCCAACTGCTTCTAAATAAGCGTCGCGCTCGCTTTTTGTTCAATCAGGGGCGCGATTCCGGCATAGAAGAACGGGATGCTGTCTTCGGGTCCATTGACTGCTCGCCCCCTGATTTTCCCCATCACCATGACGCCAAGCCGAAATTCAGGCTCCCCGATCAGCAGTACGAAGGGATTTTCCTCATCGCCGCGAAGATAGCGCCCGCCAAATTGGCTGCGCGCGGTTTCAAAGACATAGGCTGAGGCGAGAAAATGCAGGTCGTCGGGCAGCGGCGCCTGTCTTTCGAAGAAATCGTTCAGCACCCGATCGACGAGCAGGAGCGATTCTTCGGAATAATCGAGTTTCGATGCATCGATAGGGGCGTTGGGACTATTGAACGCGCTGGCAAAGTCCGCGGACTGAGAGGCCATCGCGTCTTCGATCGTCGCAGGCATCTTCCTGCGTTTCAAAAAATCAAATAGTCCCATGAGCAGTCGACCTCTTTATTGTCTTCAGGCTCGTCGGAGGCCGCAAAAATAACCATCTCACCCGGTTGGGGTGACACCCGGCTCGTCAGCGGCGACCGTCGACTGCAAATCTAACGATACCTTTCCGTCGTTTTCAACCTGTAAATGTAATGGGTCGTGCTTGCCGTTCCCCATAAAGATTGCGGATTAGGCTAGGCGGCAAGCCTCGCCTGGCAGCGCAAAAGCATCCCGTAGAGATCGCGCGGCTCATCCGGGTCGGCCAGAAGATCCAATTCGGCGTATAGGCCCGTTTCCTTGAGTTTGCTGCGGACATATCTCAGCGCCGAGAAATCCTCGATGGCAAAGCCGACGCTGTCGAACAGCGTGATTGCGCGTTCTGATGTGCGCCCGCTGCGATGTCCCGCGATCACTTCCCATAGCTCGTTGACGGGATAATCGGCATCCAGCTGCTGTATCTCGCCTTCGATCCGGGTCTGTGGTGGATATTCGACGAATATATCGGAGCGCAGAAGAATATCTTTGTGAAGTTCCGTTTTTCCTGGGCAATCGCCGCCGACCGCGTTGATGTGAACTCCGGGGCCGACCATGTTGTCGGAGAGTATGGTTGCACATTGCTTGTCCGCGGTCACCGTCGTGATGATATCGGCACCTTCCACGGCGCCTTCGGAAGACCCGCAAATCGTGATGCTGAAGCCAGCGCCGGCCAGATTTGCCGCGCAGCGCTTTGAGGCCGATGGATCAATGTCGTACTAGCCTGAGATCGGTAACGCCCAGGATCGCCTTGAACGCCAGCGCCTGAAATTCGCTTTGCGCGCCGTTGCCGATCATCGCCATCGTCTTTGAACCTTGCCGGGCCAGATGCTTTGCAGCAACGGCAGACATTGCGGCTGTGCGCAAGGCCGTGAGGATCGTCATCTCCGAGAGCAGCATCGGGTAGCCATTTCCGACGTCCGACAAGACGCCGAACGCGGTCACCGTCTGACGACCTTCTCTGGTGTTCTTCGGGTGGCCATTGACATATTTGAATCCATAAAGCGTGCCGTCGCTGGTCGGCATAAGCTCGATGACGCCTTCGTTCGAGTGCGATGCGACGCGAGGTGTCTTGTCGAACTGCTCCCAGCGCACAAAGTCTTCCTCAATGGCCGCAGCGAGTTCGGTGAGAAATGTCTCGACCCCGATCTCCAGCACGAGACGCATCATATGGTCGACGCTGACGAAAGGGACGATATTCAGATTTGGATTGCTGGACATTCCATCGGTCCTTTGAAATGCGTGCTGAGGCGCACGAGGGAGAGCGTAACCGGCAGGTGCTATGGCTACCTAGTCGTGGGCGCGAGTGAGGAGGGTTGTGGCGATGTCGAACACCAGGTCCGGCAGTACGGAAAAGGCATACGGCTCGTGGACGCGCTCGAATTTCTGGTGAAACTCTCTGCCCCAGGGGCCGAGATTGACGGTGGGGAATTCCAGCGCATCGTTCGGTGGATTGTCGATGAGACGCGATATCGGCGTATTGTCCGAGACGATCTTGCTGCCGCTGGCGGAAAGTCCGAGAAAACTCATGTCGGAAATGCCCTGGAAGTGGGGCTTCCAGCGAATGCTCTTCGTTGGATCGTTCATAAGATCGGCTCGGGCTTGCTCGATGGCATCATGCAAACCCCGGTCACGCACGGCATCCAGCTTGAGGCGTGAGGACGGATAGTGCAGGCCGGCAAAGCCGATGACGACAGCCGGACCGGAAACGCGCGCAATGCCGACAAGCCACTCGGTCAATTGACGGGTGACCACCAGCGGGTTGTCGATGGTGGAAAGTGCCTTCTCCTTCTCGGCATAGATGCGCTCGAACTCCGACCCCGCGACATTCGCAGCGATCGACCGCAACTCACTGAAACTCAAAATGTGGGGTTTGGCGGGTGTCGCGCCCGCGCTTCTGCCAACGAGCTTGCCGAATTTCACCGACTGCTCGGAAAATTTCTCAACGGCCTCTTCAGCGCCGGAGACCACCTCTTCCTTGAAGCGCGCGAAAAGATCATCCGCAGACATGGCATGGTACAGCCAGTTGAAGGCGATCCAGAAGCGCTCGGGCGTGGTAACCTCATAGCCATCGCGCAAATCCTTTGCCTCCAGGCAGATCGGCGCGGGCGAAATATCGGTGTCATCGCGGTCCGCAAGGCTTGCATTGCCCTCGAGCCGGGAAAGGATGGCTGATCCCATGGCCTGCGCGCTGACGCCCTCGAACGGGTAGCTCGCATGAGAGCTGCAGCCGACGACGAGTGCGAATGGGAGCAGTTTGCCGATCGTGCCCGCATAAACGGCGCGCCCTTCGCTGCCGTCGCCCTGATCCGAAGTCACGTCGAGATTGATCCCGGCCGAGATGTCGATGTCGAAGTCTTTGACGAGCGATGGTAGTGCGTCCCGCAGTGAGCGCATGCCGCGGCTTTCGCGCTCCTCGTCCGGTGTCGCGACCATCAGGAGGTTGCCCTCTCTGTTCGGATCGGCGGCGAATTGCTCGAGACAAGCGATTGCAACGGCGATGCCGCTTTTCATATCCAGGAGGCCGCGCCCCGGAAGGAAATCGCCGCTGAGCAGATCCTCGAGCGTGCGTTCTTCCTGTGCCGATCGATCGGTTCGCGCCGAAATCGTCTCGATGAGAGCATCTCGCAGCGCGGCAGCGTCGCAGGCGAGACCTTGCAGCTCATGGTAATTGTCTGTCGATACCGTGTCGAAGTGGCCAGCCAAAGCAACGGTGCGCTTGCCCGTTCCGCGCACAAGGGCAACCACGCTGTGGGTAAGGGGCTCGCCATGGCTCGCCACCAGGCGGATGTTGTCCGGATGGTCCCGAAAATATGGAATTTCCATCAGGAGCTCCCGCAGGTGATCTGCGAAGGAAGCCTCGCCGGGTGTTCCTGTCTCGCTTGGCCATGAGGTGAGGCGCAGCGCCAGGTCGCGGACATGCTTTCGGTCGATTTTGCGCGTTTCGGCTTGGTTCGTCATTTCGTTCGTGTCCGCTTTCAGTTCGCCAGGTGCTTCCGAAGAAAGGCGCGTGTGCGCTCCTCGGCCGGGTTGGATAGAATGATGTCGGGCTTGCCCTGCTCGACCACAACGCCGCCGTCCATGAACAGGACATGATCCGACACTTCGGCTGCAAACCGCATTTCGTGCGTGACGATCAGCATGGTCATGTGTTCGCTTGCGAGCTGCTTCATCACCTGATTGACCTCTTCGACAAGCTCCGGGTCGAGAGCCGAAGTCGCTTCGTCGAACAGCATGACCTTGGGCTGCATGGCCAAAGCGCGGGCGATCGCAACGCGCTGCTTCTGTCCGCCGGATAGACGGGCCGGATAAGCCTCTCCCTTGTCGGTCAACCCAACCTTGGCCAGAAGTGTGTTTGCACGCTCGATAGCGGCAGACTTCGCCAGTCCTTTCAGTTTCATCGGTCCAATCATGATGTTCTGGAGAACCGTCAGATGGGGAAAGATGTTAAACTGCTGGAACACCATGCCCATTTCCTGGCGGATATGGTTGATGTGGTTCTCGAATGCGCGCCACTTGAGCGGGCGGTTTACCTGATGCCCGTCGAGCCATATTTCTCCGGACGACAGCGCTTCGAGCATATTGATGGAGCGCAGAAGGGTGCTCTTTCCGGATCCGCTCGGGCCGATGATCGAAACGATCTTGCCGCGTTCGACGCTCAGATCGATGCCTTTGAGGACTTCGTGATTTCCGTATGATTTGCGGATCTGCCGCAGTTCGATCATGGGGGGCTGTGATGTCATCGGATGGCTTCCGCTTTTCGTGCAGCAACGTTCAGCAGACCTTCCATCGCCAGATTGACGAGGTAGTAGAGCAGCGCTGCGGTGAAATAGAACTCAAAGGGTCGATAGGTTTCGCTGATCGCTCGCTGAGCGTTCAGAACAAGCTCGGTAATGCCGAGCACTGAAAGCACGGCCGTGTCCTTGAGAAGGATGATGCTGTTGTTTCCGACCTGGGGCAGGGCGGTGAGCAGTGCCTGGGGGATGATGAAGTGCCGCAGTGTCGCGCCACGACCAAAGCCGAGCGATCTGGCGGCCTCCGTCTGGCCTGGGTCGACACCCCTCAGGCAGGTGCGAAAGATATCGGCGTTGTAGGCGGCATAGTGTAGTCCGAGACCCAATACGCCCGTCCAGAATGCCGGCAACATGACCCCAACCTGCGAGAGGCCGTAGTAGAGAAGATAGAGCTGCAGAAGGAGCGGTGTTCCCATGAACAGGAACACTACGCCGCGCACGGGCAGGCTGACGATCTTTGAGCCGTACAGGGAGATGATTGCGATGCCGACTCCGAACAGGATGCTGATCGTACCCGCGAGCGCGGTGATGACGACAGTCCAAAGAAGACCGGTCCCGAGTATCTGAGAGTAGGAAGGGACGACGCTGAAATCGAAGCTCATGCCTCAGCCCTCCGTGCGGCGTCGAAGACATGTTCGATGCCACGAACAATCAGCGAGATGGCGCCGACGATTGCGATATAGGCCGCGCCGGCCACCGTGAAGACTTCAAAGGGCTTATAGGTCGAGGTTACAAAACGCTGCGCGGCATAAGTCAGCTCGACGACGCCAATGGTTGATACCAAAGCGGTGCTCTTCGATAGGATCACGGTGTTGACCCCGAGCGACCTGATGATCAAAGGAGCAGCCTGCGGCAGGACGAAGAGGCGCATTGTATCGAAGCGTCCGAAGCCGAGCGACCGCGATGCTTCCGTCTGCCCCTTGTCGACCGCGATGATGGCACCCTTGATGCCCTCGGACATATAGGCGCCGATGTTGAAGCCCATTGTGATGATCCCGGCCGTAAAGGGTGTCAGCTCAAGTCCGAACTGCGGCCCGCCAAAAAACACCATGAAGAGCTGCACCAGGAGCGGCGTTCCGCGCATGACGCTGACATAGATCGTCGCAAGCAGGCGCACGGCGCGCAGTTTCGAAAAGCGCCCCATCACCACAACGGCGGAAACGACGAGGCCAATAAGCAGCGAACAGGCCGTCAGCTCGATTGTCACCAGAGACGCGTCCACCAGAAATGGTGCTATTCGTCCAATAAGTTGGAAATCCATTCCGGCCTCCCCGGCCAGCACCTTGCGCATCTGCCGGCAAGCGGCGATTGCGGGGCTTTAAGGAACCTGCCGCGAATCGTTCGCGCTTGCCCGGGTTCCGAAAGAGTGGGCGTCGGCCAGGTCGGGTGAGGGCCTGGCCGCATCGGTCAGCGAATGTCCTGGCCGATCCATTTCTTGGAGATGGCCTCATAGGTTCCGTCGGCCATCATATCGTTGAGCGCCTTTTGCATGGCCGCCGCAAGCTCGGGATTGTTTTTGCGGATTGCTATGCCGATGTCGTATTTCGGCATCTTGTCATCCTTGACCTGCTCGATCGGCGCATTGCTCTTGGCAATCGCGACGAAGACCGGAACGTCATCCGCAATGACGGCATCGACGCGGCCGGCCTGCAGATCGAGAAGCATTTCCGGCAAGCCCTTATAGGTGCGGATTTCGAACGCATTCTGCTCTCGCGCCCATTTTTCCGCCGCCTCGCCGAGCGTGACGCCGACGGTCTTGCCCTTGAGTTCGTCGACGCTCTTGATGGTCGCGCCCTTCTTGACGAAGGCGGCAAGTCCGGAGCGATAATAAGGGCCGACAAAATCGACCGCCTTCTTGCGCTCGTCGGTGATGCTCATCGAACCGATGATGGTGTCGTAACGACCCGTCACCAGCCCGGCGATGATGCCGTCCCAGGCCGTGGTGACGACAGTCGGCTCGACTTTCAGGCGCTTTGCGATCTCTGTACCGATATCCACATCGAAGCCGACCACCTTGTTGTTTTCATCGACAAAGCTGAATGGCGGAAAGACGCCGGAAAGGGCGACGGAAAGCTTGCCCGATTTTTCGATTTTCTGGAGGTCGTCAGCCTGGGCGGCGTTCAAAGGCAGATATGCCGCTGCTGCAATAACAATCGCAGAGAAAATAAGGTTCAACTTCATTGTAGATCATCTCCCAAACAGGTCACTCAATGACCTTGGATCGCACTCATTTTTGGTCCGAGCGATGACCGAGCTGCTGCTGGCTATTTGGTTTTTGCCCTCGTTTTATCCAGCGCGCGTTCCGTCAAAGCGAGAGGAGTCGTAGTCTCGGATCGGTGAACAAAAAAGAATGCAAACTGATCGAAATCAGGATAAAATGACGAAATAGTAAGAGATTTGACGAAATGGTAGTTTCATGGATGAGCTGGATCGAAAGCTGATCGCCGAACTGCGGATCAATGGACGAGCTTCCGTGCCGCAGATTGCGCAGATTTTGGGAGTCGCGCGCGCGACCGCCCAGAAGCGCCTCGACCGGTTGATGTCGACGGGAGACATCAAAGGCTTCACGGTCCGGCTGAAGGACGACGCCAGCAAGGATCTCATCCGGGCCTTTATCCTGGTCGAGATTTCGGGATCGCCCCGACATGCGATATCGGCCATCAAGCGGTTGCCGGGCGTGGCGTCGCTTTCCAATACAAACGGGCTTTGGGACATGATCGCGGAGATCGAAGTATCGACCATGTCTCAGCTGAATGAGCTGATTTCCACTGTAAGGGCAACGGATGGCGTGTCGAAGAGTGAAACCTTCATCATGCTTGGGCCCGCCTGAGACGCGCGTCGGCCATCACCTGCGATGACTTGGCAAAAGCATTTCCTTGATGGCATCCTTGCCGCCGATGAAAACCGAAAACCAGATATCGATCACCGCTCTTCTCACCGTATTGTCGCAAAGCTTCACCCGGATGAGATACTTCAAGGCAATGCCCTGATCGCGTCCCTCAACCGCTTCGGGCCGCCATCGACTTAATTCCGAAAGAGCGTCAGGACGTTTTGCGGGGCCTGGTTTGCGATCGACAAGGCCTGAACGGCAAGCTGCTGTTGCGTCTGCATGGCATTTAACCGTGCCGAAGCTTCTTCCATGTCGGCATCGACAAGCCGGCCGACGCCGCTGCCAATGCTGTCCTGGAGCTTGCTGGCGAAATCCGTCTGCATGTCGATCCGCTTGATCAGGGAGCCCAGTTTGGACGCGGCGTCGGTGATCCTGTTGGATGTAATCTCGATATAGCTGAGATAGTTGTCGACCAGATCCGGATTGTGAACGATGTCGATGTCGGTGAAGTTGAGCGTCGGTATCGGCTCGATGTTGACGTTGATGCCGTTAAAGCCGATTGCGGATTTCTCACCCGACTTGCGATCGGACATGACATCCGTTTTGACCGTGACGCCGCCGGCGCCGTTGTCGGCAATGATGACATCCGGCCGCGCAATGAGTGAATTCAGCAGCGTCGCCATTTCGGCGGGTGTCTGGATCGTGCCGTCGTCTTTGCCGAGCAGTGTATTGATATAGTCCCGATCAAACGAGTAAGCCGGGCTTCCGCCTCTATCCGTCGAGAAGTTGAAGTTGATGACGACACCGCCGGCGACGTTGAAGGGTTGGAAATTCAATGTCATCGAAGAAGCCCGGTGTCCGTAATTTATGCCTGCCGTTGCAGACAGTCCTCCGTTGCCGGGGATTGTGGAGACCAGATTGGAGATCTGAAAGGACGAGCCATCCTTCGTCGGGTCGGCGGTTCTGACAATACCGATCTCGTCGATGGTCGGTACGTAGATAACATCCTGATGGGGCGGTTCCGGATGGGTGTAATTCGTAGCAAAAGCATGCGCACCAGCATTGCCGAGAGCTTTGTTTATTACCCTCGTATAGTCGGTATAGGTTGCGATATGGCCGTCCGAGACGCCCAAGGCAGCATTCACCGTCGCCTGATCTATGAAGACATGCGCGGTCGTTCCAGGATCGTATGGCCCCGGGATTCCATCCGCCGGGTTGTCTGCATCGACGGTGAGATCGAAGGATATGACGTCGCCGGCTCCGAATGTCATCGGTCCGGTAAACCAGAAATCCTCGCCGCCAGCACCTCCACCACCGGTATTGCCGGCGCTATATGAACTCATGGCGTTGAAGCTCCCGAAGCGCAGGCCGCCAATCGTTTTGACATCGCGCGGATCTGCCTGCAGCAGACCACCGCCGGTGGAGTTGAAGAGCGATATCTTGCTGAGATCAAAATCGGCGGTATTGACAGAGACCCCGCCGTCGGAGCCACGGACAAACGAAGAGACAACCGATCCCACGGTTTGCTGTGGGTCGAATATATCGCTGATATCGGACTGCAGGTAGTTCATGCCGTTGAAGGAACTGCTCTGGGATATCGACACGACTTGTTTCTTGAGTTGATCCAGTTCTTCCTGGATCTTGCTCTTGTCGACGCCATCCTCTTTTGCGGCTACCAGCTTGCTTTTGAACTCCGACAAGACATCGATGACGGAAGTCATGCCTGAATAGGCGGTGTCGATCTTTGCGTGACCGACAGCAAGCGCGTCCGAAACGGCCGAGACCGCACCTTTATCCGAACGCATGGATGTCGCGATGGACCAGTAGGCCGCATTATCCGAGGCATTTGAGATGCGAAGGCCCGAACTAACCTGCATTTGCTGAGATGCGAGGCCGGCCCCGATGGTGCGCAACGTCTGAAGCGCGGCCATGGCCGAGTTGTTCGTCACTATGCTTGTCATTTCAACCCCGAATATGCACGCGATACGTGAATTTTTGGGGCTGTTATGGTTAACAGAAGCTAAAGAATTATTCCTGAATCTCGCATCGGCTCCGATCCTCAGGATGAACTATCGTCTTTTCGGTCCTCTGTCACTTTTCGGCAATTGCCTGCCTGACTGAACGAAGGGGCGAGGAGCGCCAGTGTTTGCATTCAAGTCGCCGAAGCCAAAAGCTCCTTGGCGATCGCTGCGGCCGCTACGACATGCGTCCTGCAGGCTTCGGCAGCAACGTCCGGCTCGTTTTGTTCAATCGCGGCAAAGATCTTTCGAATCTGCGCCGGGCCTGTCGTCGTCCGGTTCGTGGTGGACAGGGTCATCACGCGCAATCGCGAAATTCGGCTGTTCAGGCGGCTGACGATATCCCAGGCAATGTTGTGGCCGCCGGATTCAAAGATGATCCGGTAAAACTCTGTAGTCGCGTCAAGAATGCCTTGAGGTGACTGCTGATGGGAGGTGCGATCGAGTTCGTCCAATGCCTGGCGAAGCCTGCTCTTGACGTCATCTGCTGCGGTGCGCGCGCAATCGGCGACGGCGGTCGATTCCAGTGAGGCCCGGATTTCGTAAATCTGGCGGGCATCGTCCCATTCAAGACGCGCAACGATCGGCCCCTGTTTGGCCAGCATCTCAACAAGGCCTTCCGCCTCCAGATGCCGAAGCACTTCCCGGATGACCGAACGCGAGACGCCCAGCTGTTCGCACAGTGTCCGCTCCACAAGGCGTGCACCCGGTTCGAACAATCCGTTGATGATGGCCCGTCGCATTCGATCGAGGGCGATTTCTCTCAAGGTTGCGGGCGGAGAGTCGATCCGGAGGGCGGCGAGGTCGTTTGCGTTCTGGCTCATGCCGACTTTTTAGAACGAAAAGAAATCTTGCACAAGCTCTTGACACGTTGTCTTATGGTATACCAACATACGAACAGCTGAATGGACAGGAGAGGCAGATGGCATCACTTATTCGCAAAACGTTGTTGCACGTCGAAACAACCCATATCGAAGGCGGAAAGGACGCTGCCGTTCCTCTCAAGCTGATCGCCGCCATCGCCGTTCTGAAAAATCCTTGGGCGGGCCGCGGTTTCATTGAAGATCTGAAGCCGGAAATCCACACGGTTGCCCCCGTTCTCGGGGAATTGCTCACCAGGATGATCATCGAGACAGCCGGCTCAGGAGAGGCGGTCGAAGCCTACGGAAAGTCCGCCATCGTCGGTCTCGATGGCGAAATCGAACACGCCTCTGCGTTGATCCATACGCTGCGCTTCGGCAATCATTATCGCACGGCCGTTGGCGCCAAATCCTATCTCGCTTTCTGCAATACGCGCGGGCCGGCCAATGCACCGATCATGATTCCGCTTATGGACAAGAATGACGAGGGGCGGCGCTCGCATTACCTGACGATCCAATGCGCCGTGCCCGATGCACCGGCCGCAGACGAGATTGTCGTGGCTCTGGGTGCTTCGATTGGCGGGCGTCCGCACCATCGCATCGGTGATCGCTATCAGGATCTCAAGGAGCTGGGTCACGATGTTGCAAACCCTGCAGCGGTCTAAGACGCCGTCCGGCACGGCCTACATCGACCGCGGCAGCGGAGATGAGATCCTGGTTTTACTTCATGGTGTCGGAATGAGGATCGAGGCCTGGTGGCCGCAAATCGAGAGACTGTCGACGCGCCACCGCATCATTGCGGTCGACCTGCCGGGACACGGCTCTTCGACGCCGCTGATGGGCAGGCCGGATCTGTCCGATTTCGTCACGTGGTTCGGCGGGGTGATCGAGGAGCTGGAGCTCGGCGTGATCAACGTAGCAGGGCATTCCATGGGCGCGCTGATCGCGACCGGGATGGCAGCAACGGCGCCCGAGCGTCTTTCGCGGATTGCCTTGCTGAACGGGGTCTACAGGCGAACGGCCGAGGCCCGGCAGGCGGTGGAAGCGCGAGCCGACGAAATATTCACGGGTGCGTTCGATCGCGAGGCGCCATTGGGCCGATGGTTTGCCGCCGATGAAGCGAATACCGAGGCCTATTGTCTGGTGCGAAGCCTTCTCCAGCAGGTCGATGCAGGCGGATACGCCGCCGCTTACCGGGCCTTTGCGACTGGGGATATGCTTTATTGCGATTGCTGGCCGGCCGTGACGATCCCGGCCCTGTTCCTGACCGGCGACGGTGACCCGAATTCGACGCCGGAGATGGCCAGGGACATGGCAAAGGCTGCGCGGAACGGCAAGGCCCGGGTTATCGAGGGGCACCGCCATATGGTCAACCTTACGGCACCGGACGAGGTCACTGCGGCCTTGGCCGACTGGCTCACCTGGACAGCCAGACGAGGAGGAAGAAATGCTTGAGGCAAGAGCTCTGAGAGACGCATTCGGCGCATTTCTCACCGGCGTGACTGTTGTCACGACCATGAACGAGGCTGGGGCGCCCATCGGTTTTACGGCAAACAGCTTTACGAGTGTGTCGCTCGACCCGCCGCTGCTGCTGGTCTGTTTGGCGAAGACCTCACGCAATTATCAAACGCTGACGACCGCTCGCGGTTTTGCGGTCAACATATTGTCTGAGGACCAGAAGGACGTGTCGAATACATTTGCCCGTCCTGTCGAAGATCGCTTTGCATCCGTCGCATGGGCGCCCGGGCCGTTCGGCTCGCCGGTGTTTGCAGAGGTTGCGGCGTGGTTCGACTGCTCCATGCATGAGCGTATCGACGCCGGCGACCATGTTATCTTGATCGGTCGCATCGAGGCTTTGGATAATTCCGGCAAAACCGGACTGGGCTACGCCCGTGGCGGCTATTTCACACCGGCTGCGACGGAAAAGGATCTTCTCGCCAATGTCGAGGGAAGCCTGTCCGTCGGTGCGGTCGCGGAGCGCTCTGGCGAGATTCTGCTTGTGCCGGCAGCCTCGGGCGGCTGGACGCTGCCATTTGTCGACAAGGCCGAAAGCGAAGGGATGGGTGTTCTCGAGCGCGAGTTCGCAGCCGAAATCGGTCTCAAGATCCAGACCGGTCTCCTCTACTCCATTTACGATGATACGAAGACCGGCTGTCAGCATATCATTTATCGTGCAAGCCTTGGCAACGGCACACCGAAGATCGGGCGGCTATTCTCGTTGCAGGATCTTCCTCTGGCCGAGATACCGGATAGCGCCGTGCGCGAAACCGTGAAGCGCTACGCGCAGGAAAGCATGCTCGGCAATTTCGGCATTTATTTTGGCAACCATGAAAAGGGCCGGGTTCACGCCGTGGCCAAAAAAGGTGACGCATGAAATTCTCGCTTTTCGTCCACATGGAGCGGCTGAACGCCAGCCAGAGCCATCCGGAACTGTACGAAGAGTTCATCCGGCTCTGTGAGATCGCAGACAAGGGTGGGATGCATGCGATCTGGACCGGCGAACACCACGGCATGGATTTCACCATCGCGCCGAACCCGTTCGTCAATCTTGCCGATCTCGCTCGCCGGACGACAAACGTGCGGCTGGGCACCGGCACAGTCATTGCGCCGTTCTGGCATCCGATCAAGCTTGCCGGTGAAGCCGCGATGACGGATATCATCAGCGGCGGCCGGCTGGATATCGGGATTGCCCGCGGCGCATACAGCTTCGAATATGAGCGGCTGCTGCCGGGGCTTGATGCCTGGGGCGCCGGCCAGCGCATGCGTGAGTTGATCCCTGCAATCAAGGGCCTGTGGGCGGGTGACTATGCCCATGATGGCGAGTTCTGGAAATTCCCCGCGACGACGTCGGCTCCCAAGCCGGTGCAGGCGCCGCATCCGCCGATCTGGGTCGCCGCGCGTGATCCAAACAGCCATGAATTCGCCGTCGCCAATGGCTGCAATGTTCAGTGCACGCCCCTTGCAAACGGCGAAGCCGAAATCGCAAGCCTGATGGATCGCTTCAATGCGGCCTGCGAAAAGGCTCCGGATGTGCAGCGCCCGAAGATCATGCTGCTGCAACATACATATGTCGGTTCCGACGATGCCGATATCGCGCAGGCGGCCAAGGAAATCAGCATCTACTACAACTACTTCTTCGCCTGGTTCAAAAACGAGCGACCCATTCGACAGGGGTTGATCGAGCGGTTGAACGAAGAGGAGCTAGCCGCCAATGCGAACCTGTCCCCCGACAAGATGATCGCAAACATGCCGATCGGCAACGCTGCGACGGTGATCGATCGTCTGAAGGTTTACGAGAAACAGGGCTGGAACGAATATTCGTTCTGGATCGACACCGGCATGAGCTTTGAGCGCAAGAAGGCGTCGCTCGAGCGCTTCATCGCCGACGTGATGCCCGCATTCCAGTGAGGCTCGAGATGCAGGATTTCCAGCAATATATCGATGGTGTCTTTGAAGACGGCTCGGCACGTTTCGACAGCATCGATCCCTCGACCGGCCGCGTCTGGGCGTCGATGCCCGAGGCGCGAGAAGACGATGTTGATCGCGCTGTCAAAGCCGCGGAGCGGGCGCTCTGGTCAGGGGCTTGGCCCGCGATGACCGCAAGCGCAAGGGGCAAGCTACTGTTCAAGCTCGCCGATATGGTTCAGGCGAACGCCGCACGCCTCGCCGAACTCGAAACGCTCGATACCGGCAAGATCATCCGCGAGACGTCGGCGCAGATCGCTTATGTCGCCGATTATTATCGCTACTATGCCGGGCTCGCCGACAAGATCGAGGGGGCGACCCTGCCGATCGACAAGGCGGATATGGAGGTCTGGACCCGCCGCGAGCCGGTCGGCGTGGTCGCCGCAATCGTGCCGTGGAACAGCCAGCTCTTCCTGTCCGCCGTCAAGATCGGACCGGCGCTTGCCGCCGGCTGTACGCTCGTGATCAAGGCGTCCGAAGATGGGCCGGCGCCCATGTTGGAATTTGCTCGCCTCGTGCATGAAGCCGGGTTTCCCAACGGGGTCGTCAACGTCATTACAGGGTTTGGCGCGTCTTGCGGCAGCGCGCTCACGCGGCATCCCGGCGTTGCGCACATCGCCTTTACCGGCGGTCCGGCGACGGCGGCGCATGTCGTTCGCAACTCTGCCGAAAACCTAGCCAGCACATCGCTTGAGCTTGGTGGAAAGTCACCCTTTATCGTGTTTGCCGACGCCGACCTCGAAAGCGCGGCCAATGCCCAGGTCGCCGGCATCTTCGCAGCGACGGGCCAGAGCTGCGTTGCCGGCTCGCGTCTTCTGGTCGACGCGGCCATCAAGGACAAGTTCATCGCTCTCTTGAAGGCAAAGGCCGAAGCGATCCGAATTGGTGCGCCGCTCGATATGGCGACGGAGGTCGGTCCTCTCTGCGCCGCGCGGCAGCGTGCGCATATCGAGAGTGTCGTCGCCGCTACGGTCAGCGCTGGCGCCAAGGTCGTGACCGGCGGTCAGCCGATCTCGGGTGACGGCTTCTACTACCCTCCGACGATCATCGATTGCGATGGCGTCAAGGCGTCGTCCTTCGAAACGGAACTGTTCGGTCCGGTTCTCTCGGTCGTATCCTTCGCGAACGAGGACGAAGCAGTCGCCCTTGCCAACGCCACGACCTATGGCCTGGCCTCCGGTGTCTTCACGCAGAATCTTGCCCGCGCGCATCGAATGATCCGGAAGATCCGTGCCGGCATCGTTTGGGTCAATACCTATCGCGCCGTCTCGCCGATCGCTCCTTTCGGCGGCTTTGGCGCGTCCGGCCATGGCCGTGAAGGCGGCCTTGCGGCAGCGCTCGACTATACGCGAACCAAGACTGTCTGGCTCAAGACGTCGGACGATCCATTCCCCGACCCCTTTGTCATGCGGTGAGCCCATGTTTTACGAGATCAGGACCTACCGGCTGAAGAACGGCGCTATCCCCGAATATCTCAAGGTTGTCGGCGAGATCGGTATCGCGATCCAGAAAAAGCATCTCGGCAACCTTGTGGGATATTTCTCCTCGGAGATCGGGCCGATCAACGAGATCGTCCACATCTGGGGCTACACGAGCCTGGACGATCGCCACGCGAGGCGTGCCCGGCTTACGGCTGATCCCGAGTGGCAGGCCTTCCTGCCGAAGATCCGTGACCTGATCGTCACCGCGGAAAACAAGATCATGTCGCCGGCGTCTTTCTCGCCGCTCGGCGGTCAAGAGCCGACGTGAAGCAATCAACTATCCAGCACAAAAAAGGAAAAAGGGAACATGACTAGATCACTTGCAATCGCAGTTGTTACGGCCGGCCTGGTTTTCGCGGGTGCCGCCGCGGCGCAGGATATGGTGTTCACCAGCTGGGGAGGGACGACACAGGACGCGCAGAAGGAATACTGGGCCGATACCTTCAGCAAGACGGCAAACGTCAACGTTACGGAGGATGGTCCGACCGACTACGGCAAGCTGAAAGCCATGGTCGAGGCAACCGCGGTTGGCTGGGATGTCGTCGACGTCGAAGGCGACTATGCGGTTCAGGCGGGTAGTAAAGGCCTTCTGGAGAAGCTGGACTTCTCCGTCATCGACAAGAGCAAGCTCGATCCGCGCTTCGTGACGGACTACTCGGTCGGCAGCTTCTATTATTCATTCGTCATCGGATGCAACAAGGATGCCGTCGACGCATGCCCGCAAAGCTGGGCCGATCTGTTCGACACCAAGAAATTTCCAGGCAAGCGCACCTTCTACAAATGGTCGGCCCCGGGTGTGATCGAGGCCGCTCTTCTGGCGGACGGGGTTCCCGCCGACAAGCTTTATCCGCTCGATCTCGACCGCGCGTTCAAGAAGCTCGACACGATCAAATCGGACATCGTCTGGTGGGATAGCGGAGCGCAATCGCAACAGCTGCTCGCTTCTGCGGAAGCGCCTTACGGATCGTTCTGGAACGGGCGCCTGACTGCGCTTGCCCAGACTGGCGTAAACGTCGAGACATCCTGGACGAACAATATCACGGCCGCAGACGCACTTGTCGTTCCGAAGGGCACGAAGAACAAGGAAGCAGCGATGAAGTTCATCGCCAATGCGACCAGCGCCGATGCTCAGGCCAAGTTTGCCGCCAAGACCAGCTATGCGCCGATCAATCTCGGCTCGCCTGCCCTGATGGATCCGGCCTTGCGCAAGTCGCTGCCGGATCAGCAGGCCGCGACGCAGGTCAACGCGGACATGAACTATTGGGCGCAGCACCGCGATGAAATCGGCACGCGCTGGTACGCCTGGCAAGCGAAATAAGTGCTGATGGCTGATTTGCCGACGGGCCGGCAATGCCGGGCCGTCGGGATCGCCAGACTTTCGGGAGATGCAAGATGGCACTGACGGCAACGATTGGCAGCGCTCTGCAAAGAGCACCTAGACGAGGCAGCTTCGGCTACCTTCTGCCGGCGCTTCTCATCATTGCGCTGTTCTTTATCGTGCCGGTTTGCATGCTCTTGTTGCGGAGCGTCCTGGAACCGCAGCTTGGGCTGCAGAACTATGTTGCGCTGCTCGGCTCTACGACCTATCTCCGGGTCTTCCTCAATACATTCATGGTGGCGGGGCTGGTTACGATCGTCTCGATCATCATCGGCTATCCGATTGCATGGCTTCTTGCCATCATGCCGGAGCGCTGGTCACGGCTGGTTCTGGCGATCATCGTTCTCTCCATGTGGACCAATCTGCTGGCCAGAACTTACGCCTGGATGGTGCTTCTGCAGCGTACGGGGGTCGTCAACAAGCTGCTGATCGGACTGGGATTGATCGACAAGCCTCTTGCACTCGTCAACAATCTCGTCGGTGTGACCATCGGCATGACCTATATCATGCTTCCCTTCGTCATCCTGCCGCTGATGGGGGTTCTGCGCTCGATCGATCCCGGAATATTGCGAGCTGCCTCCTTGTGTGGAGCCAATAAGCGCCAGTGTTTCATGCTGATCTTGCTGCCGCTATCTTTGCCAGGGATAGCAGCAGGGGCTTTGATGGTCTTCGTTATGTCGCTTGGCTATTACGTGACACCCGCTTTGTTGGGCGGAACGTCCAACATGATGCTTGCCGAACTCGTCGCACAGTTCGTTCAATCGCTGGTCAATTGGGGCATGGGCGGCGCGGCTGCATTTGTCCTGCTGCTGGTCACGCTCGCCCTTTACGCAGTTCAACTTCGATTTTTCAATCCCAATCGGGCGAGGTAAGCCATGTTGCTCGATTTCGAAAAGCTCGGCGGCCTCAAGTATTTTCTGATCGGATTGACAGTTATCGTCTGTCTTTTCCTGATCCTTCCCATCGTGTTCATCGCGGCACTCTCTTTTGGGTCGTCGCAATGGCTGATCTTTCCGCCGCCGTCATGGACATTCAAATGGTATCAGGAACTCTTTGCCGATCCGCGCTGGCTTTATTCGGCGTTGACGAGCCTGGAGATCGCGGCCGTCGTGACGGTACTATCCGTTATAATCGGCTTTCTCGCCGCATTCGGTCTAAACCGCAGTAATTTCTTTGGACGCGAGGTCTTGCGCGCGCTGTTCCTGACGCCGATGATCCTGCCGGTCGTGGTCCTGGCTGTGGCGCTTTATGCCTTGTTCCTGCAGCTCGGTCTTGCCGGAACAACGATTGCCTTCATCATCGCGCATCTGCTGATTGCGCTGCCGTTCTCGATCATCTCGATCGGAAACGCTCTCGATGGCTTCGACAAATCAATCGAGGATGCCGCCATTCTATGCGGCGCCAGCCCTTGGGAAGCGCGGCTTCGGGTCACCGTGCCGGCGATCAGCCACGGGATTTTTGCCGCCGCCATTTTTTCCTTCCTGGCCTCGTGGGACGAGGTTGTGCTGGCCATTTTCATGGCGAGCCCGACGCTTCAGACCTTGCCGGTGAAGATCTGGTCTACCTTGCGTCAGGATCTGACGCCGGTCATTGCCGCCGCCTCGACAATACTCATCGCCTTTACCATCGTCCTCATGGTCCTGGCTGCTATCTTCCGCAAGGGACATAAAACATGACCGAAGCATTTCTCTCCATTCGCGGCATCCGCAAAGTCTATGGCCAGGTGACGGCGGTCAAGAACGTGACGATGGATATTGCCGAAGGCGAGTTCATGACCTTCCTTGGACCCTCCGGCTCCGGAAAATCCACCACGCTCTATATTCTTGCCGGGTTTCAGGATCCGACGGCGGGGGACATTCTGCTGAAAGGCCAAAGTCTTCTCTCGATACCGTCGCACAAGCGCAGCATCGGAATGGTCTTCCAGCGTTATACGCTCTTCCCGCACCTGACCGTCGGTGAGAATGTCGCATTCCCGTTGCGCGTGCGCCGTACAGGCCAAGCCGAGGTTACCGAGCGCGTGCGCGCCGCGCTACGCCTGGTGCGGCTCGAGGGGTTTGAAGATCGTAAGCCGGCCTTGATGTCCGGCGGTCAGCAGCAGCGCGTCGCGCTTGCCCGTGCGCTCGTCTATAACCCGCCGGTGCTGTTGATGGACGAGCCGCTATCGGCGCTGGATAAAAAGCTGCGCGAGGAAATACAGTTCGAGATCAGGCGCATTCATCAGGAAACCGGCGTCACCATCCTCTACGTCACGCATGATCAGGAAGAAGCTTTGCGCCTTTCGGATCGCATCGCCGTCTTCAGCCATGGCGAGATCGATCAGATCGGTTCGGGTCAGGAACTCTACGCCAATCCGGCAACGCATTTCGTCGCCGGCTTCATCGGCGACAGCAATTTCATCGATGCCGAAGTCGTCGCGCACGGGGATGGGAAAGCGCGTCTCGCCTTGCCGGGCGGGACGATCGTCGATGGCGTTCCGATGCGTGCCAATGGGAGCAAGGCTACGAAGGCCTCGCTGCTGCTGCGCCCCGAACGCCTGTCCTTGTCTCGCGCGCAGGTCGAGGCCGGCCTTGCGGTCACGATCAGCGACATCACTTTTCTCGGCAACAATGTCGAAGTCAGCACGCAGACCGCAAGCGGTGACAACCTGTCGGTTCGACTTCCGTTCGGGCACGAGGCGATTTCGCATCTTGCCCGCGGCGATCAAGCATGGCTCGGCTTTGACGCCAATTCGGCGCATGCTTTCGCCTGAACTGGCAGCAAGCGGGAGGATCGCTCTAGTGGGCGGCCTGCAGCGTAGCTTTGTCAGCCACCTGATTTGGGCGGCGAAGCAACAGAACAACGGGCATCATGGCAAGGATCATGACACCCATCAGCCAGAAGCAGTCGCTATAGGTCATCACAAGCGCATTGCGCTCGATGAGGCTGGACAATTGCGAGATGGCGCGCAGTTTGGCGGTAGCGGTGTCTATTCCCTGGCTCACGCCGCTGGCCGCGAGCCGCGCCTGTCCGGCGATCGAGTTGGCCGTGAGTGCCTCGCGGATCGTGTCCGAATGGGCAGCGCTTCGCTGGTCGATGACGACGCCGCTCAAGGCAAGTCCCATCGAACCGCCGAGGTTGCGCGCCATGCTGTATATTCCGGCGCCATCTGCTGCATTCTCCCTGCCGATGGCCGCCATCGAGACCTGATTGAGCGGCATCGCCGCCAGGATTTGGCCGACGCCGCGTAGGAGTTGCGAGATCTGGAAGTCTCCTCCGGCGCTATCCGGGCTGAGACCGATGTCGATGAAGCAGCTGGCGGCAAAGAAAAGCAGGCCCAGCGCCACCATGATCCGCGCATCGAAACGACCAACGATGCGTGGAAGAACAGGCACGAGCAGAAACACCGGGATTGCCGACAGCGCCATGATGCCTCCGGCCTGACGAGGATTGTATCCGGCAATCGAACTTAGAAACTGCGGCAGGATAAAGGTTGCGCCATAGGTGGCGGCACCCACCGCAAGAGCGATCGTCGTTGCGCTGGCAAAAGCGCTGTTTCGAAGAAGCGACAGCTTGATGACCGGATCCGCGCTTGTTCTTTGGGCAACGAAGAGGATGACGAAGCCAAGCAGCGACGCGATGCTCAACTCAACGATGATCGGAGACTCAAACCAGCTGTCGCGTTGACCTTCTTCAAGGACGACGGTCAGGCAGCTGAACGCGAGGGTCATGCCCGCAATGCCCAACCAGTCGGCTTTCGCAATCAGACCAAGGTTCGGGCTTTGTTTGGGCAGTCCGACGAGAAGGAGAATGGAGAGTGCAATCCCGACCGGCAGGTTGAGGAAGAAACACCATCTCCATGTCACCTCCTCGGCGAGATAGCCACCGAGCACAGGGCCAAGGATCGGGCCGATCAGCACGATCACACCGAAAATGCTCATGCCGACCGGCATCTGCCGAGGCGGCAGTTGCGTCCGCACGATCACCTGCGCTGTGGGGATCAAGGCTCCGCCGAAGAAGCCCTGACCAACACGGCCGACAATCATTCCGATGAGGCTGTCTGAAAGTCCGCAAAACATCGAGAACAGGACGAAGGCCGTCGTGGTGACGAGAAGCAGGGTTCGAAGCCCAAAGAGCCGTGTAAACCAAGCCGTCAGAGGGATCATGATGACCTCTGCGACGAGGTATCCCGTGCCGATCCATGTTCCTTCGGTTCCGCTGGCTCCGATCGCGCCCTGAATCTGGGGAAGCGCCGTGTTGGTGATCGAGATGTCGAGCGTCGCCATGAGGGCGCCAAGCGCGCCGGCGACAACCGCCACCCAATCCGTGACGCTTGCGCTCTCAGAACTCATCGATGCCGGTTCGCTGCTCATTGCGCCGATGCAACCTTCTGCAAGACCGTTGCCTTCGTATCGACGGAGACCTCGATGGAGAGGCCGGGAACCAGCGCGGGCATATCTTTCCGACCGGCATCCAGTCTGACGCGCACAGGCACGCGCTGAACGATCTTGGTAAAGTTGCCCGTCGCATTTTCCGGGGGGAGCAGAGCGAACTGCGCTCCGGTTCCAGGGGCGAAACTGTCGACGACGCCCGTCAGCTTGACGTCGGGATATGCGTCGATGCTGATCGTCGCCGGTTGCCCCTGACGCATCTCGCCGATCTGCGTTTCCTTGTAGTTCGCAACCAGATAGATCTTGTCTGTCGGCACGATGGTCAGCAATTGCGTGCCGGGTTGAACGAACTGGCCGATCTGTACGGTGCGATCTCCAATGCGGCCTGAGATGGCACTGCGCAAGACGGTATCGCTGAGGTCGATTTCCGCCTTGCTGAGGCTCTGCTCTGCCGCGGCGAGTTCCGCATGCGCCTGCTCGACCTGGGCTTTCAGGCTCGTCGTCTGCTGGCGTGCGGCGTCAAGGACCGCCTGTTTCAGGCGAATGACGGATCTTGCCTGTTCAAGTGCGCTCTGAACCTGTTCGCCCTTCTGCTGGCTCTCGATGCCTTTTGCCGCGAGAGGCGCAGTCCTGTCGAAGTCCTGCTTTGCGAGTCGGGCATTTTCATCTGCATTGTCCAGATCTGCCTGCGCCTGCGCGATGACCGAATTCTGGTGTCCCATATCGGCTTCGCTCTTGGCCACGTCGGCCTCTCTGGCCGACACCGTCGCTTTCGCTTCGCGAACAGCCATTTCGTAGCGCCGCGGATCGATCTTGACGAGCGGCTGGCCTGCACTGACCGCCTGATTGTCGGCGACGTATATCTCCGTGATCTGACCCGACACCACCGGCGCCATCGAGACCTGGTCGGCACGCAGATAGGCGTTGTCCGTGCTCTCCACAAAGCGCCCGTTCACATACCAGTCATAGCCGTAATAGCCGCCGCCGATGGCTAAGAGCGCGGCGAAGGCGGCCACGATGTATCGCCGTGGCCTCCGCTTCTTCTGCGTGGGGACCTCCGCTGACGAGAGCGGAGGGGAGGTGACTTTTGCGTCCATGGTCATGTCACTCGAAATGGGGTTGTTGCTCGAATTATTCCATTTGGAAGAATTATGTCAATTGGAATATTTTTTGCGAATGGAAGATTTCTTCCGGCCGTGTTATCGTGCCAGCGGAATGGAGTGATGAATGACGAGTTTGAGAAGGCGTAACACCGCGAACGGCTATCCGCGCGGCGAGGAGACGAAAACCAAGATCATCAAGACGGCGATTACGCTCTTTGGTGAAAAGGGGTTTGCCGGTGTCTCCACCCGGGAGATCGCCAGTGCGGCGGGCGTGCCGCCGCCGTCGCTGCAGTATTATTTCGAGAACAAGGAAGGTCTATACCAGGCCTGCATCGAGGACATTCACGAGTCGGCCTGGGAGGCGATCGGACCTGTCGCGCGTGATGTCGAGGAGATGTTGGCCGCCAACGTGGAAATTGGGCAGCTTGTCGAAGGCTATTGCAGTATCCTTGACGCGCTGGCGGATTTTCTCTTTGCCACGCCTGATGCGGCGACACGCGCCTTGTTCATCGCCCAGCATCATTCGCCGCTGACCCGGCCGACGGAGAAGTCCGAAGGAAAAAGCGCTACGGGCCGCCGTATCCGCAGTTGCTGCGCCGCGATCGTCTCGCGGGTTGGCGGATCCCGCTTCAGCGACGAGGAGATCAATGTCATTTGCACGACGATCAATGGACAGTTGATCGTTGTTCATCTGGCTCGTGAACATGTCGAGGAACTGATGGGTTGGCAGAAGATCACTGCTGAGAGGATCGCGACGCTGAAAGCCATCGTGCGGCGACAGACCATGTTCATCCTCAGCTCTTACCGTCAGGCCTAACTGCCAGCGAGTTATGGCAACAGTTCAAGGGGTACGAAGCTCCTGGCGGCGGAGCTGTGCGCTAGCGCCGGTGTCTGAAATTTGCGAGCGATCTCACCCAAATGGGGGATGCGAGCGGGCGCATTTTTTGCTCTCTTTTTCGCGGTAGCAGTTCATTTTCAGATCGGATGTGAACGGGTTGATCCTGCTGAATTTCGGGCGGACCCAGCGGAGAAATGCCAAACGTCCGATCTGATCATGTCTTCAGCCGCGCGCTTGCAATAGAGCTTGATGAATCTGATACGCTTTATCTTCATCGATTGATCTGAATACACGGTGTTTTGATCACTATATAATCCTTTATGGGATCGTTTCTATATGATGCGTTCATATTCTTCCGCTACATTCTACTTTCAGATTGATGTTTTGGATCTTGATACTTTCTTTTAGGGAAAAAGATGGGCGGGCATCGTAGTCTTATGGAAGCTCCTCTTTCTGATGAGGATGATGAAACATTTCAGAGAGTCCTAGACAATATTTCGGGTCAGCCATGGTTCGCGCATAATTCGTGCTGCCATAAAACCTTGAAATCGCGGCTGCGTCTCTTGATCGGAATGAAAATAAGAAATGCCAATCAATTGCGCACGATTGCCGTCTCATGGGCCTTGAGTGATATTCTTCAAGGCGCTGTGCAGACCAAGCGCTACTAGTTCTATCGAATGTGTCAGGCGGTGCCGGATATCCGGCTCTCGTTGATCTGTGCCTGGCATATTTGCGTCCGAGACATCTTTATTATTATCAGGTTTTGTTCGACGGCTGCCAATCCACATGGCCTTGCCTTCAAAAACAAAAGTAAGCTCGGCAATGCTCGATTTACCTGAGGCAATCACGCAAATGACCTGTCACCGTCGTGTCGTAATTCTTGTGGAGGATGAAAGTCTTGCGGCGATTGATATCTGGCTGTCTGGGACCGGACGGTCTGCTTCCAAATAAGTGCAGTTGAGATCGGCAAAACTGCGATTTTGCTGACGGATGAGTGGGGATTATCGGCTGCGTCTTCGCAGCGAAACGCATGGGAGGAGAGGGCAATGGTGATCCGTATCAAGGCGTTCGCGAACGCTGACGACGTGCTGATTGCATGGGAGCCCGAGGATTGGCCCGACGCGCTGGTGGGCTTCCAGCTCGAGCGCAAGGACGAGAAGACCGGGGCGATTTCGATCATCAACAATCGCATCCCGCCAAAGCCTGGACAGGGCGCGACCGCCCCGGGCGGCATCTCCTCAGCGCTCTCGCCCATCAGACGATGCATTTGGACCGATCACGGCGTCACCGCGACCGATCAGCTTTCCTATCGGGTGACAGGCATGACGGATGATGGTCATGGCGGCTTTGCCCCGGATGCAGAGACGGTGTCCGTCTGGACGGAGCCGACGCTTGTTTCCGGCGATATGGGAAATGGGCTCGAAGCTTATTTCAACCGCGGAACATTGATGTCGCAGGTGGTGACGCGGTTCGTGAAGGGTGATGTTTCCGAGGATTCCCTGCGCAACTTCGTCAAAGATCTCGCCGATCCCGGCTTTGCAGCGCGACGCTATCTGGGTGGCGATGCGCGCAGCGAGATTCTTGAGTTCCTCGCCGACGCCGATCGACGCGGCAGTTCGATCTATGCGGCGATCTACGAGATCAACGACAAGGAGCTGGTTCAGGGTCTCGTTCCGTTTGGAGCGCGCGGCCACATTCTCATCGGCAACGGTAGCGCGACCCAGCCTTGGGTTGCCACCACACTCGAAGGTGCCGGCTTCGAAGTGAGGCATCGCGATCTTAGCCATCATGGCCGAAGCTCGCCGAGCGTCCACAACAAGTTCGTTGTTGAAGTGAGTGCCGACGGGTTGCCCCTGCGGGTGCTCAGCGGCAGCACCAACTGGACCGTGACGGGGCTTTGCACGCAGCTCAACAACGTCGTGATCTTGCAGCGCCCGGCCATCGCCGATCGCTATCGCAAGCAATGGGACGCCCTTGTCGCTGCCGGCGACGATATGACCGCGACGCTCAAGCAAAGCAACGGCGACAGCACGCAGGACAATGAAATCGGGCTGTTCTTCTCGGCCACCACGAACGGTCCGGAGATGGATGCCGTCAAATCGTTGATCGACGGTGCCAAGCAAGGGGTTCTGTCGCTCATGTTCATGCCCGGAAACTCGCCATTGCTGGCGGCCGTGCTGGATCAGGCAAAGAGCAACCAGCTCTATGTGCGCGGCATCGTCTCGTCTGTGCATGCGACAGGAAAAGACATTGTCCGGGTCGGAAGTCAGGTCATAAAATCGGGCCAGGATCCGGCTTCGTTTCATCGCGACGTGCTGGTGCCCGGAGGCGTGCCCGAGGATAACAAGCCAAGCTGGGCGGAAGCCGAGTTTCCGGTCGAGGAGTTCATGGGCGCCGGCCTGATCGCGATCGTCCATTCCAAGGTCATCGTCATCGATCCGTTCAGCCCGGATTGTGTCGTTGTCACGGGCTCGCACAATTTCTCGGTCAGTGCATCCGAGAAGAACGACGAGAATCTCCTGATCATTCGCGGCAATCAGAAGCTTGCCCAGGCCTATGCCGTTCATATCAATGGAGTTTACGACGCTTACTCCTGGCGCGCTTTTCTCGAAGCTGGGGGTAAACCCGATGAAATCTACAAGCCGATTACCGGCTGGAAGCCGGGTGGCGCGCGCAACGCCGAACTGAAGTTCTGGATGAGCGGCGACGCCGAATAACGGTCCCAGCGATAAACCTCGATCAACACCCCCAAGAAGGACCCTGGAACGATGACGCTTGGCTACGGCTTTGTGAAGGCAAAAGTAACCTCAACCCCGACCCTCAAAGGCAGTCGTGGTCATAACAAGCATAGTCACGAGGTGCAGTATCACCTCCATTGTGACCTCGATGTCGACGGAGAGACCTGGGACGTGGCGATCAACGTCGGCACCAGCGACAGCGATGACCTGCTGAAATACAAGATGGTCTACGATTACCAGCATGCCGTCATCCAGATGCTTGCGGCCGCCGCACCCGGCAAATCGGATCTCACCGATCACAATATGCTGCCGGCGCTCGACTTCCAGCGCAGCGATGTGCTCGCGTCGACAGGCCCTTGGCGTGACAGTGGCATCATGGATGGTTCAACCGATGTAGAGCCTGCCGCTTCGCTGATCCGTCTTCTCACGAAAGCCAAGTCCGAATCCCGTGATGTCTATCTGTTCGGCCGCTTTTACACCGGTGGCGATCTTGGCATTCACGATACGCACATGAACCAGGGATCGACCGGCAGCTACCTTCACAAGGCTGGCGACGACCATAACGATCACAACGATATCTGGCAGGATGGTGCGTTGCTCGTGGATCTGGGTGAGCCGGAATGGGCAGCCTATTTCGCCGCCTTCGACCAGCAGCTCATGCCGAGCGATGACCTTGGTAACCCCCAACCAAACGCCAAGCCGCTGTAACGTGCTTAGCGTTTGCCTGAAACGATAGCTCTACCGTGCAGCCTCTGGCCAAGTGCAAGAGGCTGCCAATCGCATGCGCCCTCAGGATGCGCCTGAGGAGCACTTGAACTTGATGACGATTTGCGATGTGCCGGTGCCGGGGATTGCCGCCGAGCATTCCTTTTCCGGCGTGGCCATGATGACCTTGTCGGCGAAGAAGTAGATGCCGCCGATAATATAGGCAACGACCAGTAGAGCCATGTGGAGCGTACCCCATGTCTTGGACCAGCCCTTGTCGTCGCTCTCCTTCTTGTCGAGGATCACGCGGGTGACCCGCGTATAGAACAGGATGCCAAACAGCGCCGACAGCGCCGCCATGAGGCTGGTGAGACCCAGGATGAAATGGTTCACGATGCTTTCCGTCGGCAACAGGTTTGCCGGGATATACAGCAGCAAGGCGACTGCGAGCGCAGTCGTGTATTTGGCATAATCGATTATCTTGTCCATAGCTTGCCTCAGCAGATGCAGTGATCTGCGATGAAACCTCGCATGACATCGCTCACGGTTTTGTCGGCCAGAATCTGCTGGCGTGTGTCGAAAAGCGCATTTTCGATAAGGTCCGGTGTCGTCGCCTCCACTATGCCCTTGGTGACCTTGCGCCGGAGAAGCAGCGCTCGAATGTTCTCCCGCACGACTGCGCGCAGCTTCTCCTGATCGGAGATCGGAATTTCGGAAATGTCTCGATTGCGGAATTTTTCGAACGCTGGAAGTGATGTCAACGCAGCCAAGGGCATATGCAGTTCATCTGCAAGCTGGGCTATGATCTCATCGCTATTCTTTGCCATGACGTCTCGCTCCTGGGATAGGGATGGAAATGCGGATCACGTCGGACAATCGATCAGCACGCCGGTCTGAAAACGTCTACGCAATACGCGGATATGGTCGGTGTGGAGCGAGGGCCAGATTAAATATACTCGTTGAGCGCGTAGTTTCTGTAAAGTCCGCCCTTTGGAGAACTTGGCAAGATCGGAAAGAAATGCTGGCGCGTGCTGCCATGGCCGAGTTTTGCGGTGAAACATTCCCCCGCCGCCTGGAGCGGTCTTCCCTAAGCTTTTGGTACGCCTCTGCCAATGTTGCGGAAAGCGCAACAAAATATGAAGTATTAATGCAATTGTTGTTGAGTGTCTGTCGCGGCAATATTGCTGCATCAGACGAAAGAAACATCGCCTGAAGCCAAACCGATACGATCACAGGGCGAGACATGACAGACGATCATCGTTCCATGCCGCCTCACGAAGAACAGCTTTCATCCGGTGTTGCCACCGTCACCAAATCATTCAAAGGAGATACTGAAATGGCTATCATCATGACCAAGGACGGCGTTGAAATCTTCTATAAGGACTGGGGTTCCAAGACCGCTCAACCGATCGTTTTCCACCACGGTTGGCCGCTTTCGTCGGATGACTGGGATGCGCAGATGCTGTTCTTCCTGCAGCAGGGATACCGCGTCGTCGCTCATGACCGCCGTGGTCACGGTCGGTCCGCACAGGTCGCCGATGGTCACGATATGGATCACTATGCCGCCGATGCTGCCGCCGTCGTTGAACATCTTGACCTGAAGAATGCCGTCCACATCGGCCATTCGACCGGCGGCGGCGAGGTGGCCCGCTACGTTGCAAAGCACGGCGAGCCGGCCGGCCGCGTCGCAAAGGCCGTGCTTGTTTCCGCCGTGCCGCCTTCGATGCTGAAGACCGAAAGCAATCCGGAAGGCTTGCCCATCGAAGTCTTCGACGGCTTCCGCGCCGCTCTTGCTGCCAATCGCGCCCAATTCTTCCGGGATGTGCCGGTAGGCCCGTTCTACGGCTTCAATCGTGATGGAGCCACAGTTCAGGAAGGCGTGATCCAGAATTGGTGGCGGCAAGGCATGATGGGCGGCGCCAAGGCGCATTACGACGGCATCAAGGCCTTCTCGGAAACCGACCAGACAGAGGATCTGAAGGCGATCACCGTGCCGACGCTCGTTCTGCATGGCGAGGATGACCAGATCGTGCCGATTGCGGATTCGGCCCACAAGTCGATCAAGCTTCTGAAAAACGGAACGCTGAAGACCTATCCCGGCCTCTCGCATGGGATGCTGACCGTCAATGCAGACGTGCTCAATGCCGACCTGCTGGCCTTCGTTCGGGCCTGACTAAAAGGCCTGGCCACGGTTGATGCCGTGGCCAGGCGCGCCTGTTTTCTGTTGTGGCATGCGGATTGATGGAATGATGCAATTGACCCCCGAGCTTGTCGCCCTGACGATCAAGGATGTCCGCGATGACGGACCTGAGCCGGGCTTTACGCCTCTGTGCGAGGCGGAGCTCGATGATCTCGTCGACAAGGTCGAGAGCGAAGCGGATGGCAAACCTCTCATGATCTTTGCCTACGGTTCGCTCATCTGGAATCCCGAGTTCGAGCCCGCCCGTCGCGAGCGTGCCACCGCCCATGGCTGGCACAGGTCGTTTTCGCTCAGAATCGCGCGCTGGCGGGCCACCAGCGAGCAGCCCGGCCTGATGATGGCTCTCGAGCGTGGCGGCCAGTGCGATGGCATCGTCTTCACCTTGTCGGCCGAACGGCAGCGTGCCGACCTCCGTGCGTTGATCGCCCGCGAGATCAAATACCGAGAGGTCCGGGATATGGTGCGATGGCTTCCCGTGCGGACCGAAAATGGCACTCGCAAGGCTTTGACCTTCTGGGCAAGCACGAAACGGCTCGGATTGACGAGGCCCCTACCGGCCGATCAGGCCTCACAGCTCATCGCACGTGCCTGCGGGCAGGGCGGATCCTGCGCCGAGTATCTGCGCAACACGATCGTCGATCTTCAGGCTGAAGGCATCCGCGACCGCAATCTATGGCATCTGCAGGCCTTGGTCGCCGAAGACATAATCGCCCGTCACAAGGCATGAGGTCACGCGCTGGATCGCGCCAGCCCGAAAGTCGCGACTCAGTCCAGCATCGCCATGTGCGATGCGATCTGCTCTTCGAAGAATTTCGAAAATGAAGCGATGCGCGGCGGCAAGGTCTGGTATGGCGGGTAGTATAAGGTCAACCAGAGATCGGGCGGCGCCCAACCGCGCAGGACGTGAACCAGACGTCCTGTCTTAAGGTGCTCGGAGATGTGAAAGCCCGGCAGCATGGCAACGCCAGCGCCATCGGCCGCCATGTCGGCAAGAACTTCGCCGTTGTTGGCGCTGAATGCGCGTCCGGCCGAAATCGTCATGCTCGAGCCACCGTCTGACAGCACCCAAATCTCGCCCCGGCTTTCACCGCTGTAAGCAAGGCAATCGTCGGGGGTCAGCTCGGCGGGATGCTGCATCTCGGCGAACCGGCTTCCGGGCGCGGCAACAAGGATGCGCGGCACGACTCGAATCTTGCGCCAGATCGTGAACTTGTCCGTCGGTTGCGATGAAATCCGGATCGCCAGATCGTAATCGCCGTCGACGATATCGACGAGCCCGTCCGACAGGGAAATCTCGAAGCTCATTTTCGGATAGAGTTGCCGAAAGCCTGAAAGGATCGGTGGCAACACCGACTTGCCGAACCATGTCGGCGCACTGAGCCGCAGGCGCCCTTGATCGGCCTTGTGTGCATTGCGGATATCCTTGCGGGCGGTTTCGAGCGCCTCGACCGCCGGCTGGGTTTGGGCGGCGAAAACCGCGCCGTCCGTCGTCAGCGACACCTGGCGGGTGGTGCGCACGAACAGCTGCACCCCAAGATCTTCCTCCAGCGCTGCTATGGCTCGCGTTACGGCGGCCGGTGTCATGTCCAGCTCTCGAGCGACCTGCGCGAAGTTGCGCTTTTCGGCGGCCAGGAGAAAGATCTTGAGAGCTTTGTAGTCGTTCATGAAATTATTTCGCAGCTGGCAATGGATCGCGCATGATTATTGCGAAAGTGGCAGGCGATCAATGGCAGTTTGCGCATGGCCCGAACTGGAAATGACAATGCGGTGCCGGTTGCAGCCATCATGAAAGCACGATCGCACGACATCGGAAGATGCCGTGCGATCGAAGGCGGTTACTATTCTGGATTGACGTCAGATGAGTGATCGCATCGTCACTGCGAAGCACCGGCTGAATGGATCTCCGCAATATATCCGCCGGGAAACTGGACGATGGCGGCCCGACGCTGATCCGATGTATACGGTTGAACCAGGAGCGTTGCCCCGGCGGTTGTCGCCTTGGAAATCGTCTCTTCCAGGTTCGTCACTTCGTAGCCCGTCGTTTCATGCCCATAGGGATAGGGCAGGTGGCCGTCGGTCACAAGTAGGGACATCTTGCCGAAGTCCGATGTGATGCGCACGCGCCGAAAGGTATCGCTTGGGCGGCCGATTTCCACACCCGGAGCCTGCTTGTCGTCAGCGACAATCTTGCCATGCGAAAATCGCAGAAAATCCTGAATGAACGCGTTGGCGGAATCCTTCGAAACATAGATCCTGTTTTCCGGGATCGTATCGAGTTTCGGATAGTTCGGCGCTTTGGTGTGCCAATAGAGCTGCATGTTGACGCCGCCTGGCCATTGAATGATGGCATCGCGACCGATCGGGTCGGGGAAGGCTTCGACGATGACGGACGCTCCCGCTTTTCTGGCCTCACGGATGGATTGATCCAGGTCCGTTACAAGGTACCCGGTCCGTTCCTGGCCGAAGGGATAGGGAATTGGCGTCTTGAAGCCGAAGAGCGAGATGGTGCCGACTGGTGTCTGGATCAACTGCGACGTCGTGCTGCTGGGCGTCGGCGTCACGGTGGCAACGATCTGCTTGGTTGATGCTCCGCCGAATGTCGCGACAAAGCTTGCCGCAAAGGCGTCGGTCTCAGCGACTGGGACGTAAACGTGGCTGGTGTCGTATTGCGCGCCGACCGCTGGAGCGTTGCTTGCGGCCTGCGAAATCGTGGCAAATGTCGGGAGTATCGCTGCAACGGCGACGGTTAGAATTTTCAATCCGGATGATGTGAGCGGCATGGGACTATCCTCACGTTATGATGCCGAAACAGCTGTTTCGGTTTGGCTGAGCGGTTGTCTGTGAGGTGACAATCGCCCAACCTGTCCAAGCGAACAATTGCAACAATAATTTCTATTAAATTGTGATTGTTGCAACAATCTCCAGGGATGTAGCTGCTCTCAAGTCATTTCGGCGGATGCTCCATATACCTAACGGCATAGGTTTCACCCTTTCGCGCGACGTGCGCGAAACCAAGCTCGCCCAGATGCATGCCGGCGATCGACAGCTGATCCGCACTCACAAGATCCAGCAGTCGCGCTCGAGTCGAGGCGGCAAGAGACGCGTCATGATCGAACGCGATCGAAACATCCGGCCGCGGAATCTGGATTTGGGGAAAGTGAACAATGTCCCCCCAGACAAGTAGATTGCGACCGCCGGATTCAAGGCGATAACCGGTATGCCCTGCGGTGTGACCCGGTAACGGCATCGCCGTGATGCCGCGAAGCACCTCGCCGGCTTCAACAATCCGCAGCCTGTCGCGATAGGCGTCGAAAGCTCGACGCGCGACAAGGAAGCCGCCTCGAGCACGCTCCGTCGCGCGGCTCAAGTTGCCGTCATCTCGCCAGAATGCGAGTTCCCGGTTGTGAACGACAAGCTCTGCATTCGGAAAAGTCGCTTCTCCCGAAGTCTTGGCGAGCCCTCCAACATGATCCGGATGGGCGTGTGTCAACAGGATGGCGTCGATCTGGTAGGGCTCGATACCGGCTAATCCAAGATTGCTCTCAAGCCTGCCACCCCACTGCCTGAAACCGCCGGCTCCCGCGTCGATCAGGATCGTGCGGCCGCCTCCCCGCACCAGGTAGCAGTTGATATGGATCTCGGTATTATTCGCGATCCCTGCATTCTGTTGCATGCGGGAGGCGTCACCAGGGGCAATATTCGACAGGAGATCAAGGCCTGCGGCGAGGTAGCCGTCGCTGATCGCCGTAATCGTCAAGTCGCCAATCTGTTGGCTGGGAAATGCAGTTTTATTCATGACTGTCTCCGGGCCGCAGTTCAGTTGCGCGCTTGAATGTTGGCAGCTGCATAGCCGAAGCAACGGATGCGTGCGGTCAGGTCGAGGTGGCGTCTGATGGCATCATCCAGACCCTTCATGAACCGATCCATGACGGCCGGTGTGCGAAAGGTCTCAAGGCGATAGCGGATGTCTGCAAAGACCGGGTGCCCCCGGCCGTGGCGAACGGGGACATAGATGACATGGACCTTTGCCAAGGCGGCCTGCAGCACGCCCGTGCAAAGTTCGGTACATTGCTCCGTAAGCTGCGCGAGTGCTTCGTCGGAAGGCAGTCTTTCTGCAGGAAGGAAGATCGTGATATTCGGCATCGGTGCTTATCGTGCCTTCCCGACAATGGGGTCGCTACCGCTGGTCAGCTGCGCGGTCATCGGCTCGTAGATATGGATACCGTCGGGCAAGCGGTCGATGTCGGCAATCTCATCGCGCTTCGATTTTGCCAGCCATCGGCGTTCCGGAAATTTCTCCATTGCGACCGCGTGTATTGCTTGTGGCGCAAGACCTAATTCGAGCAGTGACTCGGGCCCCGTCGCGCTGAGCACCAGATACTCGTCGTCATGAACGGCCATTACCCGCTCGACGCCGTCATAGAGATTTCGGTGCCAGTCGGTGATGTGCTGTTGCCAGCGCGCAAAATTACCACCGCCCTTCTGGCGGTATTCCTCTCCAGTCAGAATCTCGAGGCCGTCGATCGAGTGCATGGCGAGATAAACGGGGCAGCCGACGCGCAATGCCTTGAAGCGCTGCGACGTGTGAAAGCCGCTGACCGAAATGAGGGCCGGGAGCTTGTCGAAGCTATAGAAGTTGTTCCATTCGCCCTCGCTGACTGGGTCGGCAAAGCTGCATTCCACCGTGTAGATCATTGTACCACCTTTAATCGCAAGCGCCGTCTTTGGCCTTGCTTGTCGTTGATATTTGATCATGATAAGGCGCTGATTGCCGGCCACATATCGATATCGGCTCACGCTTCAATGACATAATATCAAGCTGGTGCCGAGCCAGCACGCCGGGAGCCGATCATGCGCCGCAAGATTCCAAGCAATTCCGCGCTGATGGCGTTCGAAGCGTCGGCCCGCCATGGGAGCTTTGCTCGCGCTGCCGAGGAACTGGCGCTGACCGAAGGCGCTATCAGCCGCCAGATAGGGCGGCTCGAGGTCTTCCTGGGCGTCACGCTGTTCGAGCGGATCGGCAATCGTGTCCGGCTTTTACCGAATGGAGAACGTTATGCAGCCCAGGTTCGCGAGTCGCTCGATCGGCTGGAGCGCGACAGCCAATATCTGATGGGTGAGCCGAGCAATGGTGGCAGCATCGATATCGCCACCATTCCCACTTTCGCCGCGCGCTGGCTCATCCCCCGTTTGGCTCGATTTCGAGAGAAGCATCCGAATATTATCGTGCATCTTGCCGAGAGGATGGAGCCGTTCGTCCTAGCCGGAAGCGGCTTTGACGGAGCAATTCATTTCGATCATCCTGCCTGGACCGGAATGCGAACGCATCGCTTGCTGCAGGAAACATTGGTTCCCGTTTGCCATCCGATGCTTCTTGGCAAAGGTGGGGAACCGCCCGTTCTCGATGAGCTTCCGCGCCTCCATCGGCGCCAGAACCCGGACGCTTGGCAGCGCTATGCTCAGGAGGCCGGGATCGCGTTGACCAATCCTGCGATCGGCCCTCGCTATGATCTTCACGTCATGCTGATTGAAGCGGCGCTCGCGGGGCTCGGCGTTGTGCTGGTGCCGCGCCTCTACGTCGAGACGGAGTTGGCGGAAGGCCGCCTTGTCGCGCCGTGGCCTGACGGCCGGTCGATCTCCAAGACCTTCTGCCTGATCCTTCCCGAGCCGATCCGATTGAGCGACGGTCCGATACAGGATTTTGCAAACTGGCTTCTCACGGAAGCGCGGGCCGATAATCAGAGGCCGTGATACGCAGGTTTGGAAACTGGAAACGGCGCTCAGGTCATCCGTTTGAGGAGTTCGATCAAGGCGTCGGTATTATCGTTGGCCTCAAGCGTGCGCAGGTGATTGTCCGCGAGCTCAAATATGGCAAGCACGACTTCGCGTTCAGACCATCCCGCCGCCTCGGCCGCCTTCACAAGATCCTGTAAAGACGCCTGAAGGGCATCCTGGCAGCGCAAGTGCCTGTCTGGATCATCCTCGGTCACGAAAGGGCGGCTAATATCGGACATGCATAAAGGGTGGACTGATTTGCCATTTTTGGCAATCGAATATGATGGGTATCTAAAAAAGATCATCAAGGCATAGGATTGCAAACCCGATGTTCCTCGATACGCGAGAACGGGGAGCTTGCCGCGAATTGCCGTCAGCTCCTCTGAAACAGCGACAGGATCATCCCGGCGGCGACCAGCACGGCGCCGATCAGAAGACCGGTATAAAGAGAACCGGTCATATCCGTGAAAAGGCCGATGCTGAAGGGGCCAAGCGTCTGACCGATCCCGAAGGCGAGGGTAAAGGTGCCGATTGCGGCGGTATGCCTGCTGTCCTCGACATGGCGCCTGACGAATTCGCTTGTCGCGGCCACGACGGCAAAGAATGTCGAGCCGAACACCAGTGCTGAACCTATCATGGCAGCAAAGGAAGGGTTGCAGAGCGGGATCGCCATTCCCAAGCCATTGATACCGACCAGGATAGAAAATGCGACGGCGTTTCTGGTGCCTGACAGGAGACGCGGCCAGATCCATGGCGCGGCCATGGATGCGAGGCCGATCGTCGTCCAGAAAAGACCGACATGCCAGGCTGGCTGGCCATCGGATTTGAGATAGGCGACCATGAAGGTCATGTAGCCGGTCGAGCCCGCCCCGAATGCGGCGTAGCCGAGCAGGATCCATTTATGGCCAAGCGGAGCATAGCGTCGACGTTCGCTTTCACGAATGGCGCTGCCCGCATGCGTCTCTCGCGCGGCGAGATAACCGGCGACGGCAAAGATCGCGCCCATGGCGGCAAGCAGCTGCCACATGCTTCGCCAAGTCTCCTGTCCGAATTTTTCCAGCCATTCGGGGACCAGCAGGCCGGTAACGGCAAGACCGAAGCCGGCTCCGGCGTAGAAAAGGCCGATCGCCACGCTTCGACCCTGCGGCCGTTCCGCAGCAAGCGCCATCGTCATTGCGCCGCCCGTCACGAAGATACACGCGCCTGATACGCCGGACAACAACCGGAACAGGCTGAGGGCTGCGAAATTGTCGGTGATGCCGAGCGAAAGCACGCTGACGACCGTGATGAGAGCCCCAAATCCGTAAGTTCGCGCAGCACCCAGCCAACGGGCCGTAGCAGCCGACGTCGCAGCGCCGGCGATATAGCCGACCGCATTGATCGTGTTCAGCCATCCCGCTTGCGAATAACTCCAGCCGAGATCGCTCTTCATTGCCGGAAGCAACAGCCCATAGGCAAAGCGCGCGATGCCGAGACCGAGTGCCGGGCCTAGTGCCAGAAGGCAAATCCTGCCGAGCGTCGTTTTCACCGTCTGCCGCCGGCAAGCTTGATGGCTGACGGGGAACGTCTGAGCGAGAGCATCGCCCAGGCGCCGAGCAACGGTCCGGGAGCGAGAAACATGAACGTCCAGTGCCAGCTTCCGGTGAAGGCCGCAATCAAAGGCATCAACCAGATCACCAGGACAGTGAGCGCGTAACCGAGACCCATCTGCAGGCACAGCGCCGTGCCGACAAAATTGCGATCGCAGAGTTCGGTAACGGCGGCGGAGAAAAGCGGGGAATCGCCGATGATGGAGATGCCCCAGACGATTGCAACCAGGACGACCAGCCAGGTCGGACCATCGAAGACGAAGCCGATCAGCAAGGCGCACAGGCCGGAAACGATCATGAAGCCCGCCGTCGTTGCCGTTCGCCCGAACCGGTCCGAGAGCAGGCCGCCGGCGATACAGCCGAGGAGGCCGGCGCCGATGGCAAAGAATGTGACCAACGACGTGTGCGCGAGCGATATCTTGCCATCGAGTGCGGAGCGCACGAAGACCAGAAGCCATGTCCACATGGCATAGAGCTCCCACATATGGCCGAAATAGCCGATATTCACCAGAACGAGATCCCTGTCCTTCAGGACCTTGCCGATCTGGCGTGGATTGAAGATGGCCTTTCCGAACGGGTAAGGGCCTTCTTTCGCAAACAGGAGAAAGCAGAGCCCGGCGACAAGAGAGGCCGCGCTCGACAATGCAATAACCAGATGCCAATCGATTGCCTGGGTGATGGCCCGAAACAGGTGCGGCATGGAGGAGCCAAGCGTCAGCGCGCCGACGATGGCCCCAAGGGCAAGGCCGCGATCGCGCACGAACCAGGTCGAGACCAGCTTCAGCGCCGGCGGATAGACGGCCGACAGCGACAAGCCGGTGAGAAAGCGGCAGAGGACAGCCAGCGAGGCACTGGGTTCCAGCAGCAGCGTGGCGTTGACCACCGCTGCCAGGATGGAGGCAATGGCCATCAGCCGATTCAGTTGGACGACATCCGGCAGATTGACGAGACTGGAAGCCAGCGCACCGATCACGAAGCCGATCTGTACCCCATTGGTCATCCAGGCCACCTGGCCGTCGCTCAGCGCCCAGGCCGCCTTCAATTCCGGCGTTACGGCGGTTGCGGAGAACCAGGTCGTCATCGACAGCACGACCGATATGCAAAGCGTCAGCAACACCGACCACCGGCCCGGTGCAATGCCGGTTGCGCGGTCGTGCAAGGTCCCGGATGCGCCCAATGCCGTCAGCCCTTCGCCAGCGCGACGGTATAGACGGTCGCGGTTCCGGAGAGGCAGATTTCGCCGGCTTCGTTGCGCACGGTCGTCTCGATCTTGCAGATCGGCTTGTCGTCGCGGACGTCCTTGATTTCGACGCGGCCGGTGATTGTTTCGTCGACGCCGACGGCTTTGACGAATTTCCATTCGACGCCAAGGAAGACGGTGCCCGGCCCGGGAAGGTCTTCTGCGACCAGTGCGTTCAGGATACCCGACGTCACGCCGCCCTGGACGATCAACTTACCGAAGATCGAGGCTTCCGCGAGCGCCCGGTCGTAGTGGAGCGGATTGCGGTCGCCGGTCATTTCGGTGAACGCCTCGATGTCTTTCATGCCCGTGCGTCTCGATCGTTCGGCGACGTCACCGACCTTCGGCTTGCCCTTGATGACGCCCGCCCAGCCGTCCAGTTTCGATTCACTCATATCAGGTCCTTTCTTGAGATCGTGACTGCTTGAAAGCCGGCATGTTCCGGCCGCCTATGCGCGTCGGCACCATGTGAACCGCTGCGCCCACATCAAGTTCGTCACCGGCATCTCGCAGAATGAAGGTGAGCATGGTCGGCCCTTCCTCAAGTTCGACCACGCCGACGGTGTAGGGAGCAATCGGCAGCCATCCCGGATGACCGGGCTTGTGAACCACGGAGAAAGATTTCAGCGTGGCGCGACCCGATGCGTCTTTCCAGACGAGTTTGTCGCTCCAGCAGTGCGGACATATCGGGCGTGGATAGAAGACATGGACGTCGCATTCCTGGCAGTGCTGGATGGAAAGTCGTCCTTCTTCGGCCGCCTTCCAGAAGGGCGCGGTAAGCGCGGTCATCGTCGGCGCGGGTGTCCTTAAAAGATCAAGGCTCATCAATCTGCTCCCAGCACGAGTGCGGTCGCCTCGCTGACGGTGGCGCCGTTGCCGGTGACAAGCGCAAGCTGAGGATTCTTGATCTGACGGCCGGTCGCCGAGCCGCGAAGCTGGCGCACCGCCTCCACGATATGTGTCATGCCGCCGGCGAGATCGGGCTGACCGAAACCAAGTTGACCGCCATGCGTGTTGAGCGGTGTGTCGCCGCTGAACGAGAGATCGCGGCCGTTCAGCCAGTCGCCAAAGCCGCCCGGCTGGCAAAGGCCGGCGTCCTCGATCGTCAGCGCCACCATGATGGTATAGCAGTCGTAGAGAGACAGAAGATTCATCTCCTCGACGCGCGTTCCCGACTGAGCCAGTGCGCGCGCGATGGCCTGCTTCAGCGGGCCCGTGGTCAGGTCCGGAGCCTGGGATGCGGCCCTGTGGGTGATCTTTTCGCCGGCACCCAGCAGATGGACCAGGCGCTGCTGGCGCTCGCGCGCCCGCCGCACCGAGGTCACGATAACGGCCTCGGCACCTGCGACCGGCATCACGATTTCGAAAAGGTGGAGCGGTGAGGCGATCATCGGTGAGGCAAGGATTTCCTCGACGCTGGCCGGCTTGCCGTAAAAGATCGCCTCCTCGTTGAATTGCGCATTGTGCCGTGCCCAATGCGCGATCGCGGCGTAGTCCTCCGGCTTCGTTCCATGGCGGGCCATGTGGGCCTGCATGAACAGCGCGTAGGAGATGTTGGCGCCCGATGCGCCGAACGGCACGTCGAATTCGCGGATGGGGTTTCGATTGGGCGAGCGCGGAGGATCGTCGTCTCGCGCGTTGCCGAGAACGCACAGGACCGTCTCGCACATGCCTGCCTCAATGGCTGCCGCAGCTCGCCAGACCATGCCGGCACCCGACGCGCCGCCGAGATCGACGACGTTGCCCATTGAGGGGCGCAGCCCCAGATATTCGGCAATCGTCGCCGGCACATGTTGCGGCGTTTCGCCGACTTGCGGACCAACCAGCAGGCCGTCGATTTCGTAAGGCTCGATCCCTGCGTCCGCAACGGCGGCTGTCGACACTTTCGCCAGCATCTCCAGTGTCGTGATACCCTCGGTCCGGCGCATCGGCTTCAATTCGCCTATACCGATGATCGCGCCTTTTGATCCCTGCTGCCTCATGCGGCTTTGCTCCTGTCGAGCGCCCTATATTCTTCGAGGCATTCGGGATTGGCCAAGGACCCCATATTCTTGACTGTGCCGCCTTCAACTACGGTGCGGGCGGCACCCTCGACGCGCTTGCCGTTCAGCGTGTAGGGAATGGCACCGACCAGATGGATGCGATGCGGGACGTGGCGCGGCGACGCCATGTCGCGGATCATGCCGCGGATCTTTTTGGCGAGTGTGTCCGAAAGCGCTGCACCGTCCTTCAACTTCACGCAAAGAACGATTTCTTCGTCGCCGGGAACCGGCGCGCCGAAGACAAGGCAATCTTCGATTTCGGTGAAGCGTTCGCAGGCTGCATAGATTTCGGCAGTCCCGATGCGGACGCCGCCAGGCTTGAGCGTGGTATCCGAGCGTCCATAGATCACCGCAGACCCATATGGCGTCATTTCGGCGATATCGCCGTGTGTCCAGATCTCTCGGCGATGGGCAAAATATGTATCGTGGTATCGTTGCATCCCGCCGTCACCCCAGAAAGTGAGCGGCATGGATGGAAAGGGTTCGGTGCAGACGAGATCGCCCTGGCGGCCAAAGACCGGCGCATTGCGATCGTCCATGACGGCAACGGCGAGTCCGAGGCCCTTTACCGTTAAGTGGCCACGTCGAACCGGATGCAGGGGCGAACCGAGCAGGAAACAACCGATGATCTCCGTGCCGCCGGAGATCGATGCGAAGACCATGTCGCGCTTGATGTGATCGTAAACCCAGTCGAACTGCTGCGGAGATACGGGCGCGCCGGCCGACAGAACCGAGCGCAGCGCAGAAAGATCATGATGTTCGGCGGGATGGTATCCCTCGTCGGCAAGCGTTGCCAGATATTTCGGGCTGGTGCCAAAATGCGTGACGCGGGCTGCCTCGCATGCCTTCCACAACGGGGTGACGTCTAGGCCGGCCGGAGTCTTCAGGATCGGGGCGCCATCATAAAGCAGGATCGCGGCATCGCAGGCGAGCGCGGAGATGAGCCAATGATACATCATCCAGGCGGTGTTGGTGTACCAGCTGACCACGTCTCCCTGTCCGACGTCCCCGTGCAGGCGATGTTCCTTGACGTGCTGGAGGATCACTCCGCCGGTTGAATGGACGATGGCTTTCGGCGCTCCGGTCGTGCCTGAGGTGTAGAGCACGTAGAGCGGATGCGAGAAGGCGACGCGATCGAAGACGAGCGGCGCGTTATCGCCAAAACTCTCATAGGCATGAATTTCGAAGTTTCCCGACGCGCGTGTCGGTGCCGATCCCGACGTGACAACGACATGCTCGACGCTTTGCATACCGGCTGCGATCTCCGCAACGCGGGAGGTGATATCGTGATCCTTTCCGCCATACCGGTAGGAGGTTGCAGCAAACAGCACCTTCGGTCGAATTTGGCCGAGGCGGTCGAGAATGGCGACGGTGCCGAAATCCGGTGAACAGGACGACCATGTCGCGCCGAGCGACGCTGTGGCGAGCAAGGCGACGAGCGCCTCGGTTCGGTTCGGCAGGACGCCTGCCACGCAATCGTCTTTGGTGACGCCGGCGCGTCGCAGACCTTCGGCCACGCGCGCGACCATCATCCGCAATTGGCCGCGCGTCACCTGCGCCCTGTGGCCGGTCTCGTCGGCTTCATGGATCGCGATGGCTCCGTCGTCGCCGCGCAAAAGATTTTCGGCCAGATTGATGCGAGCATCGGGGAAGAAAGACGAACCGGTCATTGGCCGGTCTGTATTCTCGGCAAACGCGATATCGCCGGGGGTGCCGATCACGCCGGCAAAGTCCCAGACGGCGCGCCAGAATGCGCTCTTATCGGCTATCGACCAACGATGCAGCGTATCGTAGTCGCGCGGGTCGAAACCGTTGAGGCGCGCAAAGGCTGCCAGATTGCTAGCCTCAAAACAGTTGTCGGCGGGCTGCCAGACAATATCGGAATGCATTTCCCCTCCCATACACAGCACCATATTTGCCGTTGCAAAAGTACTGACCGATCGGTACAATTCCGTATATCGACAAAAGTGTCAATCGATTTTCCTGGCTGGATTGATGGGAAATCGATTAAGAAGGCTGCATCTTGTCCGCGCCTGAGCTGGAGAAAAGAATGGACGAACTGCAAAGCGTGCCAAAACCGGGGGACCTCTCCGACAGCAAGCGGATGATCATGGAGGTCGCCGCTAAACTCTTTGCAGATAAGGGATACGGCGGTGTTGGCATCAGCGAGGTCGGTGATGCGGCGGGCTTCGGCAAGGGGGCTTTATACTATCATATCAAGTCCAAGGAAGACCTGCTTTACGATATCATGACGGTCTATATGGTGGAGCTGATCAATGCCGCCCGGACCATCGAAATCAGTGGGGCGAACGTTACAGACCGTGTGCGCGCGCTTAGCGAAAGCTTCATGGAGATCATGTTTGCAAGCCGCCCGGAGATGACTGTCTGTTTCCGTGAAGTGCATGCTTTGACCGAAGCGCGGCGCAAAGGCGTGATGGCGCTCCATGCCGAATATCAGGATATCTGGGTTCGAGTCTTTGCGGATGGCGCGCGGCTTGGTGTGTTCCGGTCTTTGTCCAAGATCGAGGTCAAAGCGGTCCTTGGAATGTATTTCTACAGCTTCCTTTGGATCCGTGGTGACGGCGCCATGACGGTGCGCGCCATTTCCGAAAATTTCGCGGGCATTGCTTTGCGCGCAGCAGCTAAGGATTAGGGCGGATGCAGGACGACGTCTTCATCGTTGCGGCGCGGCGCACACCGATCGCGCGGCTGAATGGAAGCCTGAGATCGCTCAGTGCGGCCGAGTTGGGCGCCAGGGTGATCCGCGCGCTCCTCGATGAAGCGGACATCGAAGCTGATGCAGTCGACGAGGTCATCATCGGGCAGGTGTTGATGGGGGGTGCCGGACAGAACCCGGCGCGACAGGCGGCTCTAGCGGCAGGAATTCCTGTTAACGTACCCGCGATGACGATCAACAAGGTCTGCGGCGCGGGGCAGAAATCCATTCATTTGGCAGCACAGGCGATCCGTTGCGGCGATGCCGACGTTGTTATAGCTGGCGGTCAGGACAGCATGAGTGCTGCGCCACATCTGATCTATGGGCTCAGAGGCGGTGTCAAGTCAGGCGACCAGACGGTTAAGGACTCGATGGTTGTCGATGGCCTTTGGGATGCTTTTCATGACGTTCATATGGGTGAAACGGCCGAACATTTGGCCCGGCGCTATCAGGTCGGGCGCGCGGAGCAGGACGCATTTGCCTTGGCGTCGCAGCAAAAGGCAGCCGCCGCGATCGAGCGGCAGCGCTTTGCCGAAGAACTCGTGCCCGTCACCGTCAAGAGCCGAACGGGCGAAGCCATCTTCAATGCGGACGAACACCCCAACCCGGCAAGCACGCTGGAAAAGCTTGCGGGCCTCAAGCCCGTGTTCGATGCCGAGGGAACCGTAACGGCTGGCAATTCATCGGGCTTGAATGATGGCGCAGCCGCTGTGCTCGTCGTCTCGGGCAGGCGATTGGCCGAACTCAATCTCACGCCGATCGCGCGCATCGCCTCCTATGCTTCGGCCGGCGTGGAGCCGATGGATATGGGGCTCGGTCCAGTCGCCGCGTCCCGCGCGGCGCTCAAGAAGGCCGGTTGGCGCGCCGCCGATCTCGATCTGATGGAAATCAACGAGGCATTCGCCGCGCAGGCGATCGCGGTCAATCGCGAAATGGGCTGGGACAGTGAGCGCATCAACGTGAATGGCGGCGCTATCGCGCTTGGCCATCCGCTCGCTGGCTCCGGCTGCCGCATCGTGACGACACTCGTCCACGAAATGCAGAAGCGTCAGGCCGCAAAGGGCCTTGCTTCGCTCTGCATCGGCGGCGGGCTCGGCGTGGCGATCTGTCTGGAGAGTGTATGACCGGACACGGACGCAACTGTCCGTCTTGACCTTTGGCCAAAAGCGAAAGAGTTTGGGGTAATTCTAGATATAAGCAGTATTGCCCCATGACGACAAAACTCCGCTCGGTCGGCCGCCCCCGCTATGACCATTCAGACGACAGCGCCAACGATGCTTTCCGGGCCATGGCTCGGGAAAACCTCGATCGCGGCGAAACCGCGCCGCTCTGGGTGCAGCTGAAAAACCGCATCCAGGACGCGATTGTTTCTCAGCAGCTCAGCCCTCATTCACGCATGCCCTCGGAGCAGGCGCTTTGCGAGATCTTCGACGTCTCGAAGCCGGTGGTTCGCGCGGCATTGAGTGCACTTGCGACCGAGGGACACGTTATCAAGCTCCCGCGCAAGGGCATGTTCGTCGCCAATGCCCGGCAGCAGGACGTCGACTTCATGACGTCGAACCTCGGCGTTTTCGGGGATCTAACGGCCAAGGGCCACGTCGTCACCACGAAGACCTTCGAATTCTATCGCGCCAGCGCCGATGAGGATGAGCGACGTGTCTTCGGGCTGCCGGGGGAGGGCGATGTCGTACGCATCACGCGCGTATACTATTGCGACGGCCAGCCGATTACGCTGACGCATATTTCTCTGCCCGGGCATAAGGTGCCTGGAATGGAGAAGCTCGATATCCATAATCGCTCCGTCTTTCAGACCATCAAGGAACAGTATGGACTGACCGTTCAGCGGGCGGAGCGTTGGTTTACGGCCGCCATGCCCGACGAAGACGCCGTCGAGCGCATGGGAATCTCGAGCGGTTCGCCGCTGATTGCCATCGAGTCGATTGCCTATGACCACGACGGCGCGGCGCTCGAATACTACAAGGCCTTCTATAATTCGGCGGTCGCGCGGATTCACGTCCGCATCGATCCGTAGAGATGTACCATTCGGTACAAAAAAGTTTGATTTCTGGTTATAACCAGATTGACAATCTGCCAGCTGGCCCGTAGTCTCCTCTCATAAGGCGTGGGAGCGCCGGAGGAATTCACAGGAAGAGAGTGGAAACAGCGAGAAGCCTTATGGCTCCACGCACGGGCCCTCTTGTGCCGTGAGCAGGCTTCGGGAGGCAGGCATGGATTATCGCAACCAATTCAACCTTGAAGGGCAGGTCGCCGTCGTGACCGGCGGCGCGAGCGGAATTGGTCTTGAGACGGCAAGGGCGCTTGCAAGCGCGGGCGCCGATCTGGCGCTTGTCGACGTCGCGGCAGAGAGCCTCGCGAAGGCGGCGACGGAGATTTCGACTTTCGGGCGCCGGGTTTCGACGCATGTGGCAAATGTCACCGATCCCGCTGCTGTCAACGCCGCAGCCGATAAGGTCATGGCCGAGCATGGCAAGGTCAGTATTCTCGTCAACAGCGCCGGCATCGCGCGGCTGCATTCGGCACTCGACGTCTCCGACGAGGAATGGCGCCTCGTCATGGATGTCAACGTCAATGGTACCTTCTGGGCATCGCGCGCCTTCGGCCGCTTCATGGTGGAAGCGGGTGCCGGCAGCATCGTCAATCTCGGCTCCATGTCCGGCCTGATCATCAACCGCCCGCAATTTGCGGCCTCCTACATGGCCAGCAAGGGTGCTGTTCACATGCTCACCAAGGCGCTGGCGCTCGAATGGGTCGACAAGGGGGTGCGGGTTAATGCGGTCGCCCCAGGTTATGTCGGAACGGAAATGACACTCAAGATGCGCGAACGGCCGGAGTTGTTCAACGTCTGGATGGACATGACGCCGATGAAGCGGTGCGGCGAGCCGTCCGAGATCGCGTCCGCAATCCTTTTCCTCGCCTCACCCGCGAGCAGCTATGTCACCGGCTCCATCCTGTCGGTCGACGGCGGCTACACAGCTCTTTGATATTGATTGGAAACCAGATGTTTAGTTCCGCCGAACTTGAGAAACGACAGGCCATTATCGACGCCTGCCTGGAGATGAACCGCCTCGGCATCAACCAAGGCACGTCGGGCAATATCAGCGTGCGCCACGAGGACTTCATCCTCATCACCCCGACAAGCACGCCCTATGAGCGGTTGACACCCGAAAGTATCGTGCGGCTGGAGCTTGACGGATCGACCAAAGGCCCGCTGCAGGCTTCCAGCGAATGGCGGTTCCATCGCGATATCATGATCGCACGCCCGGATGTGAATGCGATCGTGCATGCCCATCCGATCTATTCGACGATCATTGCCATCATGGGCCTCAGCATCCCGCCGATCCACTACATGGTCGCGGTCGCAGGTGGTGATGACATCAGATGCGCACCCTATGCGACATTCGGGACTGAGGAGCTGTCACGCAACGCAGTGACGGCACTCGAAGGCCGCAAGGCCTGCCTTCTGGCGCACCACGGCATCATCGCCGTCGGTGACTCGCTCGCGAAGGCGCTCTGGCTGTCCGTGGAAGTGGAGACGCTTGCCCACCAGTTTCACGGCACACTTCAACTCGGCGAGCCGCCACTGCTGTCGAAAGACGAGATCGAGCGGGTGATCACCAAGATGGGGACCTACGGTCTCAAGGAATAACGATCCGCTCCGGTCGAAAGACCGGCGGAGCGAGAAAGCAGGCAGACGTTCACGGACAGAATTTGGGAGGAAAAAATGTCCAGATCGAAAAGCAATACACGCCGTAACATCGCCAGAGCCGCCGTCGCGGTTTGCGCCCTGGTTGCCGGCATTCATTCAGCAACAGCACAGGATGCAGGCGACGAGAAGCTCTCGTTGAAAGGCAAGAAGATCGGCATATCCGCCGTCGGCACCGACCACAACTGGGACCTCAAGGCCTATCAGGGTATTATCGACGAAGTGAAAGCACTTGGCGGCGAGCCGATCGCGCTCGATGCAAAGCGGAACGACCAGACACAGATCTCGCAGCTTCAGACATTGATCGCGCAGAAGCCTGATGCAATCATCGAGCAGCTCGGCAATCTCGATGTACTCAACCCCTGGCTCAAGCGTATCCGTGATGCGGGCATCCCGCTATTTACCGTCGATACAGCCACACCATATTCGCTGAACAACAGCACGTCGAACAACTATGCGCTGGCGTCGGAAGTCGCGTTGCAGATGGTTGCCGACATGGGCGGCAAGGGCAACGTACTCGTCTTCAATGGCTTTTACAGCGTCCCGGTTTGCAAGATCCGCTACGATCAGCTGAAATACGTGCTGCAGTCTTTCCCCGATGTGAAGATCATCGAGCCTGAACTGCGTGACGTCATTCCGAATACGGTGCAGAGCGCCTATTCCAACGTCACCGATATGCTGACCAAGTATCCGAATGAAGGCGATATTTCGGCTGTCTGGGCATGCTGGGACATTCCGCAGATCGGCGCCACGCAGGCGATCGAGGCCGCAGGCCGCAAGAATATCAAGACCTATGCGATCGATGGCAGCCCCGAAGTGGTGGAAATGGTCGCCAACAAGGACTCCGCGGCAGGCGCCGTCGGCGCGCAGCAACCTTACGAGATCGGTCGCTCGGCAGCCCGCAATGCCGCCAAGTATCTGGCCGGCGAAAAGGTCAGCCCGTTCACCTTCGTACCGGCGGTGCTAATCACCAAGGAAAATGCTGACAAGACTGCGGCTCCTTTCCTTCCCAAAAAGGAAAATTGATCCTCTGCGGCACGCCTTTCCGGGAGGCGAGGCGTGCCATAACCTAAAGATGACGGGGAGGGGTTCATATGGCCTCCGAAAATGACCTTGCTATCGATATGCGTTCGATCTCGAAGAGCTTCGGGGTTGTGAAGGCGCTGGTTGACGCCGATTTGAAAGTACGTCGTGGCACGATCCACGGCCTTGTCGGGCAGAACGGCGCTGGAAAATCGACGATCATCAAGGTTCTGGCCGGCATGCTGAAGCCGGATGCCGGTGAAATCGTCATCAATGGCGAAACCGTTTCCCGTCTGACCCCGGCCAATGTCGAAAAGCTTGGCGTCCATTTCATCCATCAGGATCGCCTGCTTGTGCCGACGGCCACGGTCGGGGAAGCAATCTTTCTGAAAAACGAACCCGGCTTCGGCATTTTCGTCAATCATCGCAAGATGGCCAGGCGCGCCACCGAAATGCTGTCGCGTTATTTCGATCTGCATATACCGGCGTCCACTCTCGTGCAGGACCTGACGACGGCGCAGCAGAAGATCGTCCAGATCACGCGTGCTCTTGCCCAGAATGCCTCGGTGCTGGTGCTCGACGAACCGACGGCGGCTTTGGTCAAGCGCGAGGTCGACAGTCTCTTCCGCGTTCTCCGTCGCCTGAAGGACGAGGGGATCGCGATCATTTTCATCTCGCACTACATGCAGGAGATCGAGGACCTCTGCGATGAGGTCACGGTTATGCGCAACGGCACAGACGTCGGCGTCGTCACCCCGCGCGACACCGGCATCGACGAGATCGTGCGGATGATGATCAACCGTGACGTCGGCGATATGTTTCCCAAGCGCTCCGCCGCCATCGGCGAAACTGTGCTGTCGGTCTCGAACCTTTCCCTCTCGGGACATTTCGATGATGTATCGCTCGATGTCAAAGCCGGGGAGGTCGTCGGCATCACCGGCCTGCTCGGCTCCGGAGTGAAGGAGCTGATCCATTGCCTGTTCGGGTTGCAGAAGGCCGATCGTGGCGAGATCGCTATAGAGGGTAGGGCTGTCAGGCTCTCCACGCCCGTTTCGGCAGTGTCACAGGATGTTGCGCTGGTTCCTGAAGATCGGCGTGCGCATGGCGTCGCCCTGGGTCTTTCGGTCCGTGAGAATATTTCCCTCGCAAGCCTCAGCCGCTACAGCAAGAATGGCTTTGTCTCGCGGCAGAAGGAGAATGTCGCCGTCGACGGGCTCATCCGTGAACTTTCGATCAAGACCCCGCAACGCGATGCCCTCGTCAAGACACTCTCCGGCGGCAATCAGCAGAAGGTCGCGCTTGCGAAATGGCTGAGCTGCCAGTCCAAGGTCTATGTGCTCGACGAGCCGACGGTTGCCGTCGATGTCGGCGCAAAGGTGGAAATCTACAATCTCCTCAACAGGCTCGCCGCCGAAGGCGCGGCAATCCTCTTCATGTCATCGGACCTTCTGGAGCTGATTGGTATCTGCGATCGGATCCTGGTGGTCTACCGCGGCGAGCTGACCCATGAATTCAAGGCGGACGAAGTCGATAGCGACCGGCTGCTCGCTGCAGCCTCGGGCGCACGCCCATCGGCAGACAGGAGCGCAGCATGAGCGCGGTTTCGGCAAACGGGAACATGACGATGAAAGCCAGTGAAAAGCCGCCAGCAACGGTCTCCTCCGGCAGAAAGGCGATCGTCGCTTTTCTGGTCCGGCTGGGCGCAATCGGCTGCTTCGTGCTGATCCTTCTCTATTTTGCGTTCACGGCACCGGGCTTTTTGTCCTTCTACAACGCGCTGAATGTTGTCGAGCAGTCGGCAATCCTCGGCATACTTGCCTTCGGCATGTCGACCGTCATCATCGGTGGTGGTTCGGATGTCCAGACAGGCGGTATCGATCTGTCGATGGCCGCGACGACAGGCCTTTGCGCGGCTGTCTTCGCCAGCATGCTGAACGCCGGTTTTCCGACGCCTGTAGCGTTCCTGGCGACACTGGCGACCGGCCTGATCGTGGGCTTGATGAATGCCGTCGCCGTCGTCCGGCTCAATATCCTGCCACTGCTTGCTACGCTTGCGACAATGAACATCGTGGCGGGAGCGGAACTTATTCTGACGCAGAATACGGTTCTGCCCGTGACGGCTGATTTCGTCGCTGCGATGGCGATGGGATCGGTGGCCGGGATTTCGTTCCTTGCCTGGTCGTTGATCGTCTTCACCGTTTTCATGGTTATTGCGTTGCATTTCACTGGTTTCGGCCTGCGGCTCTATGCGGTCGGCGGCCATCCGGAAGCGGCCCGCGCTGCAGGCATCGGCGTGGGACGCTATGTGACGGGCACCTATCTCTTTTCCGGCGCCTGCGCCGCCATGGCGAGCGTCCTTTTGATCTCTCGCCTCAGCGCCAGCACGCCGGGAACGGGTGAACTGCTGCTTTCAATCCTGGCGGCGGCATTGCTTGGAACGGTCTTTTCAAGACGCTTCGTCCCGACCGCTGCGGGAACGTTGCTGAGCACACTTTTCATCGGTTTTCTCGCCAACGGCTTCCAGCTTCTGAACGTCTCCAGCTACTGGGTCAATGGTGTCCAGGGCGCGCTCATTCTGCTGGTCGTTGCCGCAACTTCCTTCGCCAGACCTTCGGAGCGCTGATCATGCAGACTTCCTCGAGATTTCAGCGATTTGATGCTGCCGGCATATCGCGATACGCCGTGGCGTTGGCCTTCCTGCTGCTGCTGGTGTTCTTTTCGATGGCAAGCCCAAGCTTCCTGACGCCTGCCAATCTGTTCAATATTCTCGTCAACAATGTCGTGCTGCTTGCCGTCATCGCTTTCGGCATGACGGTCGTCATCTCGGCTGGAGGTATTGATCTCTCGGTCGGCGTATCGGTCGATATGGCGAGTATGGTCTTCATCATGCTGCTGGCCGCCGGATGGGGAGCTGCCATCGCGATCCCGGCCGGTCTTGCCGCCGCCCTGTGTGTCGGCCTGTTGAATTCGGTGCTGATCACCCGCCTGCGCATCAGTCCGTTCCTGGCGACGCTTGGCGTCCTGTTCATAGGACAGAGCGTGCAGCAGATCGCCACCGGCGGCGGCCAGCCGATCTATCTCGTCACCGGTGATCTGGTGAAGCTGTTTACGGCGATCGTGCGAGCGCCCGTGTTCGGCGTGCCGATGTCCGTCATCATCTTTGCGTTGTGCGGCGTGGCTGTTTATCTGACGCTGCACAAATCGGTCTTCGGCCGCTATGTCAGCTCCTTTGGCGCCCAGCCGGGTGTGGCCTGGTATTCGGGCATCCGCGTGCCGTTCAACATGTCGCTCGTCTATATCGCCTGCGCCCTGCTTTGCGGCGTTGCCGGGATCCTTTTGTCCTCCACGGTCAGATCCTATGTGCCGCTTTCCGGCAACGCCTTCCTGCTCGACGCCATTGGCGCAACCTTCATTGGCACCACCATCAGCGCCGAGCGCCGTCCGAGTGTGATCGGCACGCTTCTCGGCGTGGCGCTGCTGGCCGTCGTCAAGAACGGCTTGCTGCTGATCGGCTGGAATTTCTATTGGCAGCAGGTCGGCATCGGCGTGCTCGTCTTCCTCGTCCTTGCGCTCAGCTTCGGCCTGCGCGGCCGCGACCACTAACCGAAAGCATGACCATGACACGTTTTGATGTGAGCTCCATCGGCTTTTATGTCCTTGATATCCTCGGACGCCCCGTCACGCGTATTCCGGAGGGAGGGCGCGCGGATTACATCGACGAAATCCGCATGACCGTTGCCGGCACCGCCGGCGCCACGGCTGTCGATTGCGCGATCCTCGGCCTGAAGACGCGGGCGGTGACCACCGTCGGCGATGACGAGATGGGGGACTTTCTCGAGGCGAAGATGCGCAAATTCGGGGTCGAATGCTCGCTGGTGCGGCGGACCGGGGATGTCCAGACCTCCGCCACCATCCTGCCGGTCCGGCCGAATGGCGAGCGTCCGGCCCTGCATGTGCCCGGTTCGGCCGCCGTCTTCAACGTTGCCGCCGAGGACATGGAAGCCGCTTTGGACGCGAAGGTCGTCCATGTCGGCGGCACCGGCTTGCTGCGGTCTTTCGATGGTGAGCCGACGCTTCGATTGTTTCAGAGAGCGAAAGCGCTCGGCCGCATCACGACTTTCGATTTGATCCAGGCTAATCCCGAGACCTTTGCGCTGGTCGAGCCGTGCCTGCCCTACATCGATTATTTCGTGCCGAGCATCGAAGAGGCGAGCGAGATGGCCGGCCGCAAGGATCCTCGCGAGGTCGCTGCCTTCTTCAAGCAACGCGGGGTCAAGAATGCGATCCTGACGCTTGGCGCTGATGGCGTGTTCGTCTCAGCCGAGAGCGGCGAAGAGTTCTATCTCCCCGCCTTTGAGGTCAAGGTGTCCGATACGACCGGCTGCGGCGACAGCTTCACCGCCGGTGTTATCGTCGGCATCATCAAGGGATGGGATCTGAAAACGACGATGAAATTCGCGTCGGCGGTGGCGGCAAAGGTTGCCATGGGCCTCGGCTCCGACGGCAAGCTCGTCTCTTTCGATGACACGATACAGGCGATGAACAGCCTTCCGGTCAAGCAGCCGGCCGCCGCATAATTTATTTGAGCAATAAGGAATGGACATCATGATACGCCCTACAGGCAAGATCGCCATCGTCACTGGAGCGAGCCGCGGCATAGGTCGCGCCATCGCCGTCGGCCTGGCGGAATTCGGATATAACGTCGCCGTTCTCGATCTGGCATCGCAGAAGAGCGAGCTTGCCGAAACCGCGCGACAGATCGAGGCGAAGGGCCGCGTCGCCCATCAATACGAAGTCGATGTCACCGCCCGCAGTGAGATTGACGCTGTTGTCGCTGACGTGACCAAGAAGGAAGGCAGTGTCGACGTGCTAGTCAACAACGCCGGCATCCTCAAGCCCTCGACGTTGGAGGAACTCTCCGAAAAGGACTGGGATGCGCATTTCAACGTCAATGCCAAGGGCGTCCTCCTGATGTGTCAGGCGGTGTTGCCGCAGATGCGGAAGCAGAAGTCCGGCCGCATCATCAATATCGCCTCGATCGCCGGGCGTCAGGGTGTCGCCACCCAGGGTCATTATGCGGCGACCAAGTCGGCCGTCATCACGCTGACGCGCGTGTTGGCCCAGGAGGCCGGTGCGGACGGCATCACCGTCAATGCGATTTGCCCCGGCATCATCCTCACCGAGATGGGCAAAAACAATCTCGGCAGCGATGAGGCTATCCGTCATTGGGAGACGGTCGCCTCCCTGAAGAGGCTCGGCAATCCCGAAGATGTCGTCGGTCCCGTTCGCTTCTTTGCGTCTAGCGAATCCGATTTCGTCACAGGGCAGGCGCTCAACGTCTGCGGCGGCATCTATTTCCACTGAACCTGAGGGTTCCAAATCATCGGCAGCACTTGAAGCACGGCTCGAATGAGGGCCGGGGAGGATTGGTCATGTCCGGAAACGAACTGAAATTCCTGATTGGCGGCAACTGGGTGGATCCCATTGGCAAGGGGCGCCACACGCTGATCAATCCGGCGACGGAAGAAGCCGTCTGCGAGATCGCCATGGGCGACGAGCGTGACGTCGATCGGGCCGTTGCTGCGGCAAAGGCGGCTTTTCCGGCCTTCTCGACAACTCCGGTGAAGGAACGGCAACGTCTCCTCAAGCGGCTGCTCGACCTTTACAATCGCGACTATGAGCTGATCGCCGACATGATGACCGAGGAGATGGGCACCACGTCGGCCTTCTCGCGATCGGCACAGGGATGGTGTGGTCGGTCTCACCTCGAAACGATTATCGACGTGCTCGATCATTATGCCTTCGAGGAGCTGCGCGGCGATATTCTGATCTCGCGGGAAGCCGTCGGTGTCTGCGCGCTGATCACGCCCTGGAACTGGCCGATGAACCAGCTCGTGGTCAAGGTCGTGCCGGCGCTTGCGGCAGGATGCACGATGGTGGTCAAGCCGAGCGAATTTTCGCCGCTGAGCTCGATCCATTTCAGCGGTCTGGTCAAGGAGGCGGGCTTCCCGGACGGCGTCTACAACTACATCAACGGTGAGGGGAAGATCGTCGGCGAGGCGCTGTCACGGCATCCCGATGTCGACATGATCTCGGTGACCGGATCGGCAAGAGCTGGCGTTGCCGTTGCTCGCGCGGCTGCCGACACCATCAAGCGTGTCCACCAGGAACTCGGCGGCAAGTCGGCAAACATCATTCTCGACGACGCCGATTTTGAAGAGGCCGTCAGCCGCGGCGTGCATGGATGCTATGGAAATACCGGCCAATCGTGCAAGGCGCCTACCCGCATGCTGGTTCCTGCGGACCGCATGCAGGAGGCTGCGGCTATTGCCGCTCGCACTGCGGATTCCGTCCGGATCGGCCCGCCGACGGATGCCGCTTCCGATCATGGCCCGGTCGTCAATCGGTCTCAGTACGAGCGCATCCAGTCGCTCATCGAGAAGGGTATCGCGGAAGGGGCGACACTTGTTGCCGGCGGCCCGGGGCGTCCGCAGGGTCTCAATCGCGGCTATTACATCCGGCCGACCGTCTTTGCTGATGTGACGCCGGACATGACCATCGCGCGCGAGGAGATCTTTGGCCCGGTCCTGTCGATCATGGCCTACAAGGACGAGGCGGATGCCGTCAGCATCGCCAACGACACGGTCTACGGGCTGGCCGGCTATATTCAGACACCCGATGTCGAACGCGCCCGCCGCATCGCTCGCCAGCTGCGCGTCGGCATGGTCTACATCAACCAGTCGGATTGGGATGCAACCGCCCCCTTTGGCGGTTACAAGCAATCGGGCAACGGCCGCGAACATGGTGAATTCGGCCTCACGGACTTCCTGGAGATCAAGGCGACCGGCGGCTACAGCTGACAAGCGCGCAAAAGGCTGCGATCAAGGCCTTAATGCACATGTCTGAGGAAGTCTCGAAAGCGCTCGCTGGGCGGTTCGGCCAGCAGCGTTTTCGGATCTCCGTCATGAACGAGCTGGCCGCGTTCCATGAAGAGAAGTCTCGACCCGACACGCTTTGCAAAACCGATCTCATGGGTAACGACGAGCATGGTCATCCCCTCGGTGGCGAGCGTCTGCATCACCTTGAGAACTTCCTCGCGCAGTTCGGGGTCCAGCGCCGATGTCGGCTCGTCGAACAGCATCAGCTTCGGACCGACGGCAAGCGAGCGGGCGATTGCCACACGCTGCTGCTGTCCTCCGGACAGCTGCGCCGACGCGACTGGCTTTGGAGCGGAGTGATCGACCGATCAATCCCGTCGCGCCGCGATTGGAAGGCCTTGTTTCCGTTGCTATGTCTTATAAGCCCGATATCGTGATCTGTGCTCTGGGAACAACGCAGGCCATAGCAGGGTCAAAGGATGGATTTCGGTACGTTGATTACGAACTGCCCATCGCCTTCGGCGAGGCCGCATATGCTGCCGGCGTCGAAACATACGCGATCGTCACAGCCATGGGTGCTTCCGCACAATCCAGAAGCTTCTATTACAGAACCAAAGGCGAGGTGGAGAGAGACCTCCAGAAGATCGGTTTCCGTTCGCTGACGATCAGCAGGCCGAGCCTCATCGGCGGAGACCGGATTGAACCGCGGCCGATAGAGGAGATAGCGCTGATGGCCGCTCGGATTTTAGCACCCATCCTGCCGAAAAGATTTCATGTCAATCCAGCCGAAATGATCGCAGCGTCATTGCTCGACGCAGCGATCGCCGGAAAGACAGGTTGCCATTGGATACAGGCCGAGGACATGCATTGAGATGTCGCCAATGCATTCTGCCACGTGACGGTCAATGCCAGCACTGACGCCGATTCCGCGCTGGTCTTCGGAGGGCGCTTATTGCCGTGATCGTGTCCCGGCATGGCCTCGCCGGAAAACGCTGCTGTCGACGGATTGATGCCGATCCCGGCTGGGCGAGACCTTGAAGGCCTTTTTATACGTGCGGGAAAAGACCTCGAGAGATGCGAAGCCGCAGGCAACCGCGATTTGCGTGATTGTCAGATCCGTCTGTTGCACCAACTGATGCGCCCGCTCCATGCGTAGCATGTGATAGACTTGCGCCATGCCGGAACCGAGCTGTCTCTGGAACATGCGCTGCAGGTGCCTTTCGGAAACGCCGACCATCTCAGCAATCCTGATGCAGGATTTGGGCTCGTCGATCGTTGCCGCCATGATCTGGCGTGCCTGGGCGACGGGATCGCGCGCCGTCGCACCGAGATCCTTGAGTTCAAGCGTCTGCTGGCGGTCGTTGCCCTGCCGCTTTTGCAGGAGCAGATGCTGGGCGACTTCATCTGCGAGCTCGAGGCCCGCGGCGCGACCGATGAGCGCCGTCATCATGTCGAGGGTCGCAGTTGCGCCCGCAGAGATGGGGCGCCGTGCCGAAAGGCTATACAGCGTATCCGTCACGTTCACATCGGGATAACGTTCCCGAACCCCCTCGATATTGTACCAATGAACGGGGGCGATCTGGTCCTCCATCATGCCGGCTGCGGCCAGTATCTCGCTGCCTGTCTCGACCGCGCCGACATCACTGCCTGCCCGCTCCATGAAGCGCAGCCATTTCAGCAGGCGTGTGTCCTCGGCGCCGCGACGCGAGTCAAAGCTCGCAAGCACCAGAACGACATCGAAACGCTCCGTTGTGCCAAGGGGATGATCGACGGGGGTCTGGATGCCGTTGCTCGCCGTCACGGCAAATCCGTCCGTCGAGAGTGTGCTCCAGCTGAAAAGCTTCTTTTGTGCAATCCAATTGGCGATGAACAAAGGTTCGATGACCATCGCCATCGCCAGATAGGAAAAGCCCGGAACGAGGACGAGGCCGATGTGATGAGATCTGGAGTTCTCGAAAGGCATGATCAACCTTGATTATTTCAGACGCGGCATGTCTGGAATCGTTAGATTTTCGGAAATCTCGTCATGTGAATCCAGCTTCGTCTGTAAAATACTAAAATACCTGGAGATTTTGACAAGATACCAGAGTAGTTGCGCGCAAAACGTGTCAGATATCGTCAAACGACAACGTAATTCCGATCCTACCATTCTCCTGTAGCCGGCCTTCTCGGGGCCGCATCGTGAGCAGGAGGTGGGACATGACCATAGCGCAACTGACCTGGGACTACAGCGATCCGCGGACGGGCACATCGATGCCGGCGCCGTTCTTTTTCGACAAGGGTGTGTTTGACGAAGAAAAGGCGAAGATCTTCATGAACTGTTGGCACGTCGTCGGACATGTCAGCGAGTTTGCCAAACCCGGCGATTTCGTCGTGCAGGAAATCTTCGAGCAGAGCGTTGTCGTGATGGCCGGCCGCGATGGCGAGATCAATGCCTTTCACAACGTCTGTCGCCATCGCGGCAACCGGCTGATCGAGGATCGGCGCGGCAACAAGGTCGGCGTGATCCGCTGCATGTACCACTCCTGGTGCTATAACCAGGACGGCAGCCTGCGTGCCGCCCCGCGCACAGAAAATCTCGACGATTTCGACAAGAAGGAATGGGGCCTCAGGCATGTCAGGCTCGAAATCTTCGCGAGCTTCGTCTTCATCACGCTTGACCAGAATGCCGCCCCGGTTGCCGAAATCGCCAAGGGCGCGGATGTCGAGATGCGCCGTTTCCTGCCCGATCTCGACAATCTCGAGCTCTCCTCCGAATCCGATGTCGTCGTCGACGCGAACTGGAAGGTCATTCAGGAGAATTCGATCGAGGGCTATCACTTCGATCTCTCCGGCCCCGTGCACAAGGATCTGGCCGCGCTCATCAATTTCGAAGGCTATACGCTCACGCCCTATGGCGATTGGTGGACTTATATCGGCCCTCCGAACAAGGGCGCCACGCAGGCCTATGGCGTGCCGCTCGACGGATCGACCTGGCAGACGGACTGGTTCTTCAACATCGGGATCTTCCCGAACACGACCTTCTATTCCTTCCCCTATACCGACATGGTCGGCACCTTCATCATGATCCCGCTGACACCGGAAAAGTCCCTGCTTCGCTTCGGCTATTACACACCGAAAGGACGCGAGACGCCACCGGTGACGAAGGCGGCGATCGAATGGATGAACACGCAGCTCGGCCCTGAAGATATCGAACTCAACGTCACCAATCAGAAAGGGCTGCATTCGCTCGGCTTCGGCTCAGGCAAATATCTGATCGATCCTGCCCGTCCACATCAGAGTGAAAATCTCGTCCATCATTTCCATACGCTTTGCTACAAGGCGATCCGGGAATGACGACAAATGCCGGCATGTCCTGGGACTATGTGATCGCCGGCGCGGGGTCGGCAGGCTGCGTGCTTGCGGCACGGCTGTCGGAGGACCCGGCCTGCCGGGTCCTGCTGCTGGAGGCCGGTCCGGAAGACCGGTCCATCTGGCTCAGAATGCCGGCGGGTATGTCCCGGGTCGTCTGGGGTGATCGCTACAGCTGGGCCTTCATCTCGGCGCCCGAGCCGCATCTCGAAAACCGGCAGCTCGGTCATCCCCGTGGCAAGGTCGTCGGCGGCTCCTCATCCATCAACGGGATGGTCTGGTTGCGCGGCCATCCCCGCGATTTCGACGGTTGGGCTCAGCTCGGCGCGCGCGGCTGGAGCTACGAAGACGTGCTTCCCTATTTCTGTCGGTCGGAAACCGCACCGGTGGATGACAAGCTGCGCGGCAAGGGTGGCCCAATCCGGATCACGCGCGGCGATGTCGAGGCGTCACCGCTCTCCAGGGCCTTCATTGCCGCCGGGATCGAGGCTGGTTATCCGGCCACGCCCGATTTCAATGGCGGCCAGCAGGAGGGCTTCTGTGCTGTCGAGCGCAGCACATGGCGCGGTCGTCGCTGGAGTGCCGCGCATGCCTATCTCAATCCCGTACGCGACCGCCCCAATCTGACCGTCATCGCCGGCGCACATGCGCTTGAGGTCATGCTCGAGGGATCGCGCGCCACCGGCTTGCGCTATGCCAAGGATGGCCGCGAGCATATCGCAACCGCACAGGAGGTGATCCTCTCGGGTGGGGCCATCGGCTCGCCACATCTGCTGCAGCTCTCCGGCATCGGGCCGCAAAGGCATCTCGCGGCGGCCGGCATCAAGGTGCGACACGCTTTGCCCGGGGTCGGCGAAAACCTGAATGACCACCCGGATCTGGTCATTCAACATGCCTGTAAACTGCCCGTCTCGCTCTATCCGGTAACGCGCGCGCCGCGCAGCTGGCTTGCCGGTGTCGAATGGATGCTGAAGGGCTCGGGTCCCGCGGCGACGAACCATTTTGAAGCGGGTGGCTTCATTACCAGCCGTCCGGAACTCGACCATCCGGATCTCCAGTTCACCTTCATGCCCTTGGCCGTCGTGCCGGGCGGAACGGAAGTTCGCGCCGAACATGCCTTTCAGGTTCACATCGATCTGATGCGGCCGCGCAGCCGCGGGCATGTGCGCGCCACGAGCAACGATCCCTTCCAGGCACCGGAGATCCTGTTCAACTATCTGGACGATCCGCAGGATCTCGCCGATCTGCGCGCCGGGGTTCATTTGCTGCGCCGCGTGCTGTCGCAGCCGGCGCTTATACCCTTCGCCGGCGCCGAGCTTTTTCCGGGACCTGCCGTGCGGACGGACGAGGAAATCGATCGCTGGATCAGGCAGACGCTCGAGACCTGCTATCACCCCGTCGGGACCTGTCGCATGGGGGCTGCGGACGATCCCGGAGCCGTCGTCGATCCCGAATGTCGTGTGCGCGGGATCGAAGGGCTGCGCGTGGTGGACGCATCGATCATGCCCGCGATCGTCAGTGCCAATACCAATGCTTCTACCATCATGATCGCCGAAAAGGCGTCAGACATCATCCGGGGCCGGACGCCGCTGCGTGCCGCTCAGGCCCCAAGCGAACAGCACGCACGGAGGACAAGCGCGTGAACATTCTACAAAGCTCATCGACCGCTGCGCCGAACACGTTGCCCGATAAAGCAACTCTGGACACGATGCGGCAGGATCTCGCCGCGTCGTTTCGCTGGTTTGCCCGGCTTGGCATGCATGAATCCGTGGCCAATCATTTCAGCCTCGCCGTGGAGCCGAGCGGGCGGTACTTTCTGATGAACCCGCGCGGTCGCCATTTCTCGCGCATACGAGCCTCGGATCTCATTCTGCTCGATACGCAAGACGCGGCAACGCTCGATCGGCCGGATGCGCCCGATCCGACCGCCTGGCACATTCATGGCCGCATCCACGCACGCTGTCCACATGCGCGGTGCGTCATGCATCTGCATCCGCGCTATGCCACGGCACTGGCCTCGCTTGAGGACAGCCGCATGCCTCCGATCGACCAGAACACGATGCGCTTCTTCGGCCGGCTTGCCATCGACGACGGTTTCGGGGGAATGGGGCTTTCCGACGATGAGGGCGATCGTCTGGCGCGGCTTCTCGGCAACAACAACGTGATGCTGATGGGCAATCACGGCGTGCTGGTGGCCGCCGATACGGTCGCAGCCGCGCTGGACGAAATGTACTATTTCGAGCGCGCCTGCGAGACGCTGATGATCGCCTATGCATCCGGCAGGCCCCTGCGGATCGTCTCGGATGACGTGGCGAGTGTCACGCAGCAACAATGGGCGGAATACGGCCAACTCGCGATCGACCACCTTTCCGAAGTGCGTGCCATTCTCGATGCCGAGGAGCCCGAGTATCGCACCTAGCAGCAAGCCATGTCGGGTTGGTTCCTGTCCCGCTGCGCCAATCGTTGAAACGTTCCAGCAACAAGGCTCTTTCCATGGATAAAGCCGAGAGACTTCTCATCGTTGGCGCCGGTCAAGCGGGCTTTGCGGCTGCAGCAAAGCTACGTGCGCTCAACGACCACCGTCCGATCACGATCGTCGGGGCGGAGGATGTTCTGCCTTATCAGCGGCCGCCATTGTCGAAGAAGTATCTGGTTGGCGATATGAGCTTCGAGCGGCTGCTGTTCCGGCCGCAGCAATGGTATGTCGATAATCGGGTCGACATCCACCTTTCGACATGGGTCGAGGAAATCCGGCGGGACAAAAAGCAGGTTGTGTTGGGGACTGGCGCGGTTCTGGACTACGGAACCTTGCTGCTGGCGACCGGATCGACGCCTCGCCAACTGCCTGCGGCCGGCGGCGGCGCGTTGCGTGGGGTCTATGTCATGCGCGACAAGCGGGACGCAGATCTGCTGGCGGAAGCGATGCTGCCGGGGCGCCGCGTATTGATCATCGGCGGTGGTTATATCGGGCTTGAGGCCGCAGCGGTGGCACGCCATCACGGGCTGAACGTGACCGTGATCGAAATGGCCGACCGCATCCTCCAGCGGACGTCCGCCAGCGAAACGGCCGACATCATGCGATCGATCCATCAGGCCCATGGCGTGATCATCCGCGAAAGGACCGGCCTCGAGCACCTCATCGGCAAGGATGGCCATGTCTGTGCCGCCAAGCTATCCGATGGCTCGGTGATCGATCTCGACTGCGTTATCGTCGGAATTGGCGTACTTCCGAACGATCAACTGGCCGATGCTGCCGAGCTTGACGTCAAAAACGGCATTGTCGTTGACGAATTCGGCCGGACGTCCGATCCATCCATCTTTGCTGCCGGCGACTGCGCCTCCTTTCCCTGGCAGGGCGGTCGTATCCGCTTTGAATCGGTGCAGAATGCCGTCGATCAAGCCGAGGCCATCGCCGCAGTGATAGCCGGCGGCACCGAACCCTATCGGCCGAAGCCCTGGTTCTGGTCGGATCAATATGACGTCAAACTGCAGATTGCCGGCTTCAATCTCGGCTACGATCAGACACTTGTGCGTCCCGGCAGCCGCGAGAGAACCTACTCGGTCTGGTATTTCAAAGAAGGAGTGTTCCTGTCGGTCGATGCGCTGAACGACGCGACGGCCTATCTCCTGGGCAGGAAGATGCTCGAATTGGGCATCAATCCGCATCCGTCGACGCTTGCCGATCCATCCAGCGATCTGAAACAGTTGCTCCGCGCATGACCAACAAGCTGGAAGGTCGCAGCGCTATCATCACCGGCGGACTGACCGGCCAAGGTCTCGCAATCGCGCAGGCTCTCGCCGCCGAGGGCGCAAAGATCGCCGTCGGCTCCCGTGCGCTGGCTGATCGGAAAAACGGTGAGGCCATCGCTCGCGAATCCGAACATATTGTCGAAGCGCGCGAACGCCTTTCTGGATATGGCGGCATCGTCTATTTCGGCCATCTCGACGTGAGAGACCCCGATACGATCGCGCAGTTCATACGTGAGGCGGAAGCCGTCTGCGGACCGGCGGACATTCTCGTCAACTCTGCCGGCATGACCAGTGAGCAGCCGGTTTGCGGACACTCGGATGAACTTTGGCTCAGGATTATCGACACCAACCTGACCGGCGCCTTCCGGATGACGCGGGCGTGCCTTCCCGGCATGATCGAACGACAATGGGGTCGGATCATCAATATCGGGTCGACGGCAGCGAGTGTCGGCTGGAAGGACAATCCGGCTTACTGCGCCTCAAAATCGGGATTGCTCGGCCTGACGCGGTGCGTGGCGCTCGAGGGCGCCCCGCACCGCGTCACCTGCGTGATGATCAGCCCGACATGGGTCGAGACCGAGCTGATGCGCAACAATGTGCGGGAACTCGTCGAGCGCGAAGGCAGGGGAAGAACGGTCGAGGACGCTATCTCGGACATTACCCGCCAAAATCCTCAAAATCGCCTCATCCAATCCGATGAGGTGGCCGCCCTCGCTGCCTTTCTCTGCGGCGAGGGTGGAAAAGGCATCACAATGGAGAACATCCAGCTCACGGGCGGCGCACTTTGGTGAGCCGCCTTTTTCGTTTCGCAGTGCATGACAACAGAAACCAAAACAGGGAACACATCAATGCTGAAACAAATTCTGGGATCAACTTTCGGACTGGCCTTCATGATCGGCGTCGCCGCGGCGGCCGAGCCTGACAGCTGTCGAACGGTGCACTTTTCCGATGTCGGCTGGACCGACATTACCTCGACAACGGCCGTTGCAACAACGCTGCTCGAGGCGCTTGGCTACACGCCCGACAGCAAGCTTCTTTCCATTCCCGTGACATATACAAGCATGAAGAACAAGCAGATCGACGTCTATCTCGGCGACTGGCAACCCAGCATGGAAACCGACCGCAAGCCGTTTCTGGACGACAAGTCGATCGAGGTGAGCGGCCCGAACCTGACAGGCGCGAAATATACGTTCGCCGTTCCGCAATATGTGGCCGACGCCGGTGTAAAGGACTTTGCGGATCTGCAGAAATTCGCCGACAAGTTCGGGCGCAAGATTTACGGAATCGAGCCCGGCAACAACGGCAACCGCCTGATCCTCGATATGATCGCCAAGGGCGACTTCGGACTGAAGGATTGGGAGCTTATCGAATCGTCGGAGCAGGGCATGCTCTCGCAGGTCGAGAAGGCGACCAAGGCCAATGAATGGATCGTCTTCCTCGGCTGGGCGCCGCATCCCATGAACACCCGCTATAAGATCGACTATCTCGCCGGCGGCGACGCGTATTTCGGAGCGAACTATGGTGGCGCCGAAGTCTACACCGATATCCGCAACGGCTATGGCGCCGAGTGTCCCAACGTCACGAAATTCGTGACCAACCTGCGCTTTACGGTCGACATGGAAAACCAGATCATGAACGGCATTCTCAACGACGGCAAAGAGCCGAAGGCCGCCGCGAAGGATTGGCTGAAGGCCCATCCCGATGTGGTAACCCCTTGGCTGAAGGGTGTCACGACCTTTGACGGCAAGCCAGCCGCCAATGCTGTCAACGCCCTGCTGCAGGGCTGATCTGCTTCAAGCGATGGCTGGATTTGTCCCGGCATGGCCGCGGGTCATCTCTACGCGTCGATCTATAGGGCGGCGACCTGATCGGGTTGCCGCCTCTTGAAGTGGGATCCATAGCGGCAATCGTTTATCGCCCGATCTAAAATCATGATTGTTAAAATCATCTTTTTTGACTAAGTCCTGTTGAGGCAGTCAATAGGAGGGTTTGCAATGGCGAAGGTTGGATACGCAATTGCGTCGGTGGTCGGTATTGTCACGATGCTTTCGCAAGGAGCCGCGTTCGCTGCGGACGCAAAAACCGTTTCCGTTGTCGATGATCGTGGCGTCAGCGTCCAAGTGCCGGCTCAGCCGAAGCGGATCGCGTCGATTTCCTACTTTGCCGATGACGTCGCGTTTGCGTTGGGCATCAAACCGGTTGCGACCACCTACATGACGGCCGGACGCGAACCGGCTTATCTGCTGGGGCTCACCTCACAACTCAAGCAGGTCGGTCAACGTGCCAAGCCGAATCTGGAACTCCCCGCAGAAGCAAAGCCGGACCTGATCGTCGCCATTCGTCGCTACACCATCGGCAACGCCGCGCAACTTCAGAACATCGCGCCCTATGTTGCCTACAACATGGAACTTCTCGACGAAAGCGATCGCGAAATCGCGGAACTGGCAAAGCTGCTCGGTAAGCCGGAACGCGGTGAGCAGCTGAACAGCGATTTCCGTAAGGATCTCGCCGACTATGTCGCCAAAGCGCCCAAGAACAACCATCCGCGCTTCGTGATCATGTGGGGCGGCGCAACACCATTCGCATTCCATACCGAAAATACCGCCGCTTCGATCGTCGCTGCGCTTGGTGGTGATAATATTGTTGGCGCGAAGACGCCCGGTGGTCCATTCGGCGTGGATCTCAGCCTTGAGAGCCTGCTGGAGAAGGATCCGGAAGTGATCTTCGTCTACGATTCCGGACCGGATCGTCCGCACGAGAGCAATCCGATCTGGTCGCAGCTTTCGGCGGTGAAGAATAATCATGTCTACTACGTCGGTGATGAATGGGTCGAGACGAATGGTCCGATCGCTCGTCAAATGGTCCTTCGTGAAGCAGCCCACTATCTCTATCCGGATGCTTTCCCGGCCGTCGATGTGCACGCCGAGGCTGCCAAGATGATCCCGGCGGAACTGCAGAACTGAGCGACGGTGACGGCGGATATGAGCCCACGGCAATCGGCGCTGACGATCGGGGTGCTCATCATCCTGTCGGCCGCAGTGGTGTTCGTGGGGCTCCTTCTCGGCACCCGGCCCATGTCTGCGGCGACGGCAATCCGCGAACTCCTGCATCCCGACGGCAAGATCGATTCGATCTTCGTGTGGACCCTCCGGCTGCCGCGAAGTCTGACGGCGGCGGCCAGCGGCGCGGGCTTGGCCGTATCCGGTTACATTCTCCAGACATTGACACGCAACCCGCTGGCTGATCCCGGCATTACCGGCGTGACCGCAGGTGCGGTGGCGCCTATCGTGTGCTGTCTTGTCTTCGCTCCCTTCATTTCACCAGCGCTTTATCCGTTCGTCGGCCTTGTCGGCGGCCTGTCGGCGGCGGCGGTTACGTTCTGGGTCTCACGCGGCGGCCAGGCACGTCCGCTGCAGCTTGCGCTTGGCGGCATCAGCGTCTCGCTATTTCTGGGGGCGATCACCACCTACGTGCTCTTGCTGACCGGACCGCAATCGGCCTCGCTGCTCTTTTGGCTGACCGGCGGGTTTCAGGGGCGAACATGGTCTCATCTCTTTTACATGCTGCCCTGGTGTTTCGTCGGCCTCGCGGGTGCGCTGATCCTGCGGCGCGTCATTGGAATGCTGATGCTGAGCGACCATGCCGCAGCGGCAATGGGGCTTCAATTGTCCGTCTGGAAGCCGCTGCTTCTGGTCCTCGCGGTCATCCCGGTCGCGGGGGTCGCGCCGATCGCAGGTCCGGTGGCGTTTGTCGGTCTTGCCTCTCCGCATATTGCCCGGTTGCTCAAACCACAAACGGTCGGATTGCAGATCGGGCTTAGCGCGGCGCTCGGCGCCTTCATCGTCACGATCGCCGACGTCATCGGTCGCAGTGCCGCACTGCCACGGGAATTGCCCGTCGGGATCATCACGGCGCTCATCGGCGGTCCAATCTTCATCTATCTTGTCCAGAAAGGCCGGCTCGATCTGGCCGGGGGGCAGTGATGACTTCCGCGATGCTCCACCGACCGGCACCCGGCATGCGCATGATTGCTTCCCTCGCCATCCTCAGCATCGCGTCCCTGGCTGCTGCGATCGTCTTCGGTGTGGCGGATATTCCATTGCATGATGTGACTTCCGTTCTCACGGGCGGCGGTTCCGCGGAGGCGCGAACCATCATCCTCGATATTCGACTGCCGCGCATCGTCACCGGTATTCTCGCTGGGATCAATTTCGGGCTCGCCGGCTATCTGCTTCAGTCGATCACACGAAATCCGCTTGCGGATCCTTCGTTGATGGGCGTGTCGCAGGGGGCGACACTATCCGTGACGCTCTTTCTGTTGCTGACGGTCTATGTCCATCCCGGAACCAACACCAATACACTCGTTCAATTGCCAATCGAATGGTTGCCCGCCGCAGGCATGGCCGGCGGAATGCTTGCAGGCGGCGTGATATACCTGCTTGCGTTTCGCCTCGGTCTCAGCGCGATCCGCATCACGCTGTGCGGTGTGGCGATTGGCGCTGTGCTGCATGCGGTTGCCGTCGGACTGATTGCGGGCTGGGGGTCGGAGCGCATCGAGATCATTCTGGAATGGCTTTCAGGAAGCCTGTATGCCCGCACCTGGAGCCATGCAATCTTCCTTTTGCCGTTCACGATCATCGGCCTTCTGATGCTGCCCGTCATTGTCCGCCCGCTTGAGCTGCTTCAGTTCGACGCGGTCGTTGCGCGCTCCTTTGGCCTTGCCTATCGCCGGCAATTCTCGATCGCGCTGATGGTGTCCTGCATGCTTGCAGCCAGCGCCGTTGGCGCCGTCGGCCCAATTGTTTTCGTCGGTTTGATCGTGCCTCATCTCGCTCGTTTCCTGGCCGGTCGCGAATTCCGAGTCTCACTCGTCCTGACGATCGTGTTGGGCGCTGTCGTGGTCACGCTGTGCGATCTTCTCGGCCGCCTGCTTGGACAAGCCGAGGAAATTCCGATCGGCGTCGTCACGGCAGTCTGTGGCGTTCCGCTTATGCTCTTTCTTTTGCGCAAGACGCCATGAGGCGAAAAATGTCCCTATCCTGTTTCGACCTTTCGGTCGTCTATGGCCAAAGAACGGCGCTCGATCATTTCAGCCTGACCTTGGAAAAAGGAGAAGTCCGGGCTCTGATCGGACCGAACGGTTCCGGCAAGAGCACGGCGCTTCACGCGCTCGCGGGGCTTATCAAACCTGCAAAGGGCAAAGCAGTGGTCGGCGATATGCCGGTCGCCTCGATGTCTCGCCGCGTCTTGGCGCGTGAGCTCGCCTTTTTGCCGCAGCAACCGACCGCCCCCGACGAAATGACCGTTGCGCAGCTTGTGCGTCAGGGGCGCTATGCGCATGTGGGGTTGTTCGGCTCCTATGGACCGGAAGACGAGAAAGCGATCGACTGGGCGCTCGAGAGCACCGGCCTTTCAGCGCTTGCCGATCGCAGCCTCCAGCAACTTTCGGGAGGCGAGCGGCAAAGGGCATGGATATCCGCCGCGCTTGCTCAGCAGGCAGGTATTTTGCTGCTGGACGAGCCTACCTCCTTTCTCGATATCGGTTATCAGGTCGAAGTGCTTGATCTCGTCCATCGCCTCAGCCGCGAGAGGGGTGTCACGGTTGTGATGGCCATCCACGACATCAATCAGGCGATCGCCGTCAGCGATCGCATATCGCTTCTGGAAAAAGGCAAGCTGCGCTTTGACGGCCGACCCGACGAATTGGCTGAGACGGAACTCGTCCAGCAGATTTTCCGGGTCAAAGGCCGTTTCGTGCGGATGTCTGCAGAGAGCCCGCCGCATTTCGACGTCGAACTCGCTCGCCTTCGCGAAACTACGGCTTGACGAGCCTGAAGACGATTTTGGTCTGCGAATAATAGTTCAGCGCATCGGCAAAATCGGGTGTCCAGCCATCGGCCACAAAGGGGATGAAGCCGTCATATTCAAGCTTACGCGCCGAGACCTTGAAGCCGGCGGCCTCGAAGGCGCGGCCGTAGTCGGTGATTGAGCGGTCCTGAACGACCGTGTTGGTGCGTTTTGCCACCAGTTCCCGCCACTTTGGCCACAGGGGATTATCCGTGTGGCAGCCCGTCACGGCATAGTAGACGCCGCCTGATTTCAGCGCTTTGAAGATGTCGGCTGCGTGAGCGGCGATATCGGGCACGAGATAGATCACTTCGTGACTGATCGCCAGGTCGAATTCCTCGATCCATCCATCGAGTCTGCCGGCAACCTCATGCTGGACAGGCAAGTTGCCCTTCAGCGCTTCCGCCTTGGCGATCGACGTTTCTGCAATATCGACGCCGAGCGCCTTGCGAAAAGGGCGCATGGCATAGAGATGACGCAACAACCCGCCTTGATTGCAGCCGAAGTCGAGCACGCTTTTCGACGAAAGGTCGCGCTCAACGATGATGTCTATCAGGTGACGCCAAATCGGGGCGTGACCATCAGCCATTTTATCTTCTGCATCCGGGTCGATGTACCAGGTGCTGATTTTTTCGATGGCATCGTTCGTCATCACTATACCTCATTCAATCTGCGCTCGCATCGTCGATGCCATAGTTGAGAATGGGGCTCAACCCATAGAAGGTCATCGGACAAGGAATATCGCGGCCTATCGTGCAGGCGAGAGGAACACCAGCGCTTCCCAGGGCCGCAACGTCTTCACCGCTTCCGGCTGCCGAGGGGAGTCTTCATAGTTGCTCGAAACCAGATTGAGACCAGCTGATGCATAGGCGGCGCCATCGACCATCGCCGGTTCGGACGAGACATTGGCGAGCATGACCGCACGCTGATCGCCCAGGGCACGAATGATGATATAGAGCTGTGGATCGTCGAGCGCTTCAAGCGTTGAACTGCCATAGGCGATCACATCGTTCTCATGCCGCAACGCAATCAAATGCCGGTAGTGATGCAGGACAGAGTTCGGATCTGCCTTTTCGGTCTCGACGTTGATCGTCTTGTAATTGGGATTGATGGCCATCCACGGCGTGCCCGTCGTAAAGCCGGCATTGGTGCCGGCATCCCATTGAACCGGGCTGCGGGCATTGTCGCGTGCCATCGGCCTGACGATGCGCATTAACGCTTCCGAATCCTGCGCGGGGTCGGCCGCCATGCGTGAGAGGTAGTAGTTGCGCGACTGGATATCGAGAAGATCGTCGACCGTTTTCAGTTCGGGATTGGTCATGCCGATCTCTTCACCCTGATAGACATAGGGCGTGCCGCGATGCATATGCAGGATCGTCGCGATCGCCTTGGCCGATTGAACGTGGTACCGGCTGGTATTGCCCCAGCGAGAAAGCGCGCGCGGTTGATCGTGGTTGTTGAAGTAGAGGCTGTTCCAGCCGGCAACTGCCAGTCCATCCTGCCAATGGCCCATGACGGCCTTGAGCTTGGGGAGTTCCAGCGCGGTCGGAGCCCAGCGTGTCGCGCCGATCTGATCCACCTGCATGTGCGCGAACTGGAAAACCATGTTGAGCGCACCCGATTTTTCATCGGTCAGCGCTGTCGCATGGTCGACGATCGCTTGCGGCGTTTCGCCGACTGTCAACAGGACCTTGTCGCGGCCGTCGAAAACCTCGCGTCGCATTTCGCTCAGAAATTCCAGCAGGCGCGGACCGTGGATATAGTGCTGCCGACCATCGCTCGACGGGCCTGTTCCAGTGGCGTCCGGCAGGCCATCAACCTTGGAAATGAAGTTGATGACATCCATGCGGAAGCCGTCCACGCCGCGATCCAGCCACCAGCGCATCATGTCGTATACGGCGCCGCGCAGTTCCGGGTTTTCCCAATTAAGATCCGGCTGCTTGCGTGAGAAAAGATGCAGATAGGATTGATCGGTCGCCTCGTCATGCTCCCAGGCCGACCCCGAAAAGCGCGACTGCCAGTTGTTGGGCGCAGAGCCATCGGCCTTGCGATCCCGCCAGTAATACCAGTCGCGCTTCGGATTGTTGCGTGAAGAGCGCGATTCGATGAACCATGGGTGTTCGTCCGACGTGTGGTTGACCACCAGATCCATCAGCAGCCGCATATCATGCGCGTGCATTTTTTCGATCAGCTCATCGAAATCGGCAAGCGAGCCGAACAACGGATCGATGTCGCGATAGTCGCTGATGTCATAACCGTTATCGTCTTGCGGCGAGGGATAGACGGGAGAAAGCCAGATGACGTCGATGCCGAGCCAGGCGAGATAATCGATGCGATCGATCAGACCACGCAGATCGCCGATGCCATCGCCATTGGCATCGGAAAAACTCCGGGGATAGACCTGATAGACGACGGCGCGCTTCCACCAGGCTTGAGTTGCAAGCGTCGCTTCGGGAGTGGCGGAAGAGGTTGGGGCGGCCATGATATCTCCAGTCGTTCGTTCCAGCCCTCAATTGTGCCAAACCGGCCGCCGGTCAATGACCTGCGACGATCCGCGCGCTCGCGTCGTCGATGTGCACCCCTCCCAGCGAAGCGCGCGACGACTTGTGGGTTGCCGCGCGCTTGGGGCTCACTTGACCGGCACGAGCAAGGTCTCGCCCTTGCGTACGATATAGGTGGCAAGCTCTGTTGCCTCGCCATCACCGACATTGCGAACCGAGTGGACCACGCCCGACGGGATATAAAGGGATTGACCCGTCTTTACGATCACTGGTGCTTTGCCTTGAAGGCTGTACTCGAGCGTTCCCTTCGTCACATGGGCGATTTCAACGCCGGGATGGTGATGGCTTCCGGCGGTCTGGCCCGGTGCAAAGCCAACGAGGACCTGCACGACCTCATAGCCTGCCGCATCGACATCGCCCTTCACGAGGTCGGTTCGCTTCAGTGCCTGCTCGGCAGCGGCGAGCGGGCTGACCGTGATGGAGCCGGCGATCAGGGCTAGCGTGAGGGACAGAATGCGGGTTTTGGACATGCTCATCGGATTGCCTTTCTAAAAATCGCACGAGTGCGTGTTTGAGTGTTCCGTCAGTTGAACAGCGCCATGAATAAGGGATGTGTCCGGATAGGTGTGTTTTTGTAACGCATTGTATCGCCGGCCAAGTCTGTTGTGACGGTGTCGGCACTGCGTCTGAAGACGGCGATTCGGTGTCGCTAAGCGAGGTTGCAAAAGCGGCCGAGACATGATGAGGCTGTCGGCAACTTCGTCGCATTCAATCCCTTAGCCAGAGACACAAGATGACCATTGCAAGCATCCAGATGTACGCCAATTTCGCACCGCTTCAGCAGGCGACGGAGGATCTCTGGTTCTTTGTGCGTGACAGGCTTCGAGCGGATGGCTTGGGCGATGTGCCCGAGGCTCTGGACCAATCCGTCAGCTATGATGAAGCATGGCTCAGCCCCGGCCTCGTTTTGTCTCAGACATGCGGATATCCTTACGTATCGAAGCTGCGCGGGCGCGTGCGTCTGGTCGCGACACCCGAATACGGCTATCCGGGATGCGAAGGGCCGAATATGCGCAGCTTCGTCATCGTTCGAGACGATAGCCGATATCAGGATATACTGGACACTCGTGGGGCCAGGGTTGCCATCAATCAGACAGAGAGCAACTCAGGTTACAATCTGCTTCGCGCGTTGATCGCGCCCCACGCAACTGAGGGAAAGTATTTCTCCTCCGTCCTGCAAAGCGGCAGTCACGATGCCAGTCTCTCTGCCGTCAAGACCGGCGATGCCGATCTTGCGGCGATCGATTGCGTCACCTTCGGAAACATCTCGCGTTTCGACCCACAGAGGCTGGACGGGATCAAGATCCTGACGGAGACGCCTTCCGGCCCGGGATTGCCCTTCATCACGAGGCTCGATGCCTCCGATGAAGAGGTTGGCCTTTTGCGGAGCGCACTTTTTGCAGCGATTGCTTCACCGCAACTCGCTGAGGCCCGCAATATGCTTTCGCTCAAGAATATCCATGTTTTGAGTGACACCGATTACGAGCGGCTGAAGTCGCTGGACGACTATGCCACCCGGCTTGGATATCCGGTGATCGCGTAAAACCGAAGGCGGTCGCCAAGGGCTGTGGTTGCCGTTCAGGCGGCGCCTTAGAACGTCGTCATTTTCTGGCGCACCTTGTCGAGAAACCGCTGTCTGGTCAGATCGGTCGATCGGTTCATGTCGTAATGGGCGAGAAACACGATGGGGGCGAACGGTTTGATCTGCGCACGCAGCACGCGCTTGACGATCTTCTTCGGCGGATTGCCGGCGACGAAGGCGCGGAACGGGTCGGCGCCATAGGTCAGCACAGCACCGAGCTTTCGTATATGCTGCAACTTGGAGCGCACCTTGCCATCGACGAGTTCGAAGGAGACACCGGGAAGCCATACGCGATCGAAGTAGCCTTTAAGGATGGCCGGAAAACCGAAATTCCAGACCGGAGTGACGATCACGAGCGCCTCGGTGCGTTCCAAGCGTTCGACATAGGGTTTCAGCGTCTCGGTATTTTCCGGATAGTCGTGATAGATCAACCGATCATGGCGTGACAGGACGGGATCAAAACCCTCCTCATAGAGGTTGCAGTCGTCGACCTCATGTCCGGCACGCTTCAGGCTCTCGATCGTCTGTCTATGCAATGCGCCGCCAAAGCTCTCTTCGACGGGATGGGAATGAAGGACGAGAACCTTCATGAGGCCTCCATCAGCGCCGCAAGGCCCGGGAAGAGATAGTTCTTGCCGGATTTGAAGTCGAAATTCGGATCGTCCCAGGCGATCATCTTGCCAGGGTTGAGCAGGCCCTTCGGGTCGGTCTCCTTCTTGAAGGCAAGCTGGACGGCATCCGTCTGCTTCATGCCGCCTTCCTCCAGCGTATAGCGATGCGGGTTGAAGATCGGGCAGCCATGATCCTGGTGAATCCTGATGATCTCCTCGAGCCGTGCCTCCGATGTATAGCGCACTAGCGGCAGGCCGGCGCACTGGATCTGCCCGTCGAACTTGATGAATTCGAGATGGCCGGGCACCTCGTCGCCGAAGAGTTCGACCATCTTCTGGACCTTGGCGACGTGATCCGGTCCCGGATACTGAACCTGTAGATAGGTGATCGACGGATCGACCTTGATGGCGCGCAGGGTCGTGTGGTTCCAGGCGAGCTCATAGGCGTGTGGGATGCCCTTCATGCTTTCCACCTTGTCGGAGCGGAAGGTGATCTCGCCTTTCTGCTGCCGGGTAAAGGCGATGAAGGGGTCCATGGCATGCGGCGCGATCATCAGCGCGACGATCGATTGCCCCTGCCGGATATAGGGTTTGTGGCGGGCAAAATAGTCGTACGGAATGGGCGCGGCGATCGGCGCGATTTCCTTGACGAGAATGCCGTTGCATTTGGCGAGCGCATCGGAAAAGCGTACGGCATCCATGAAGTCGTCATAGCTGACCAGCACGTCGACCCAGTCATAGGCCGGTGCCAGCGGCATTTCGATCTCGGTGATGATGCCGTTGGTGCCATAGGCATGGCTGACCTTGGTCAGGTCCCAGCCGGTGAGATCGAGAATGCGGGGTTCCGCCTCCATCGTCACGACACGCAGCCGCAGGATATTGCCGAGATCGCGCAGGCCACCCCAGGTTATCGAGCCGACGCCGCCGGAACCGCCGGCAATGAAGCCGCCGATGGTCGCCGTTTGCGCAGTCGAGGGGTGAAAACGCAACTCCTGCCCCGAATGGGCCTTGGTCTGGCGATCGAGTTCGGCAATGACGATGCCAGGCTCGCAGATGACACGGCCGGGATGGATCTCCTTGACCTTGTTCATGGCGGCGAGGTTGAGCACGATGCCACCGGACAGCGGCATCGCCTGACCGTAATTGCCGGTGCCCGCGCCGCGCGGCGTGACCGGTACGTCATGCGCATAGGCGACCTTCAGGATACGGATCACCTCTTCCTCGGTCTTCGGCGTGACGACGAGATCGGCCGTCACAGTGTCGAGCTGAGCTTTCAGGATCGGCGAATACCAGTAGAAATCGCGGCTCTTCTGGCGCACGAGCGCCGGATTGTCTTCGATGGCGATACCTTCGAGTTCTTTCTTGATGCGCTGATAATCCGGCATGTCAGGCTCCAATGACGCTGTCGAGTTCACGATAATCCGGCAGACTGCGGTCGATCACTTTGCCCTTGCGCAGGACGACACGGTCGGACTGCGGACGGGAAAGAAATTCGCTCCAGCGCCTTGCGCTGAAAAGCACGAGATCGGCCGGGCTGCCGACGGCGATGCGCCCGATATCCGGGCGGCCGACAATGGCTGCGGGCGAGGTGGTGACGACCCTTGCCGCCGTATCCAGCGGGTGGTCGAGATGGAGGATGCGCACAGCCTCGCGGAACACCTCGACCGGATCGAGATCGCCATAGGCGTAGAATGGGTCACGGGTATTGTCGGAGGCGACGGCTGTTGGCACGCCGGCGGCGGCAAGCTCGTGCAGAAGGGTGACGCCACGCCAGCGCGGCGTGCGGCCGGGGTGGCGGTCCTGAAGATACATATTGCACATCGGCAGCGAGACGATGGAAATCCCGGCATTGGCGACGAGATCGATGGTGCTGCGCGCGACATCCTCGTCCTGTCGGGCAAGCGAGCAGCAATGGCCGGCGGTCACCTTGCCTGTAAAGCCGTTGCGAAGCACGGCTTCGGCGATCGACTTCAGCGTCAGCACCTGCTTGTCTTCCGTCTCGTCGACATGCAGATCGATGTCGAGGCCGTTGTCGGCGGCTGCGCGGATCAGTTTATCCAGCTGCGCGTCGAGTTCCGGGTTCAGCTGCGTCACTCCACCCATCAGGCCATCTGCTTCCCGAACGACGCGAAGCAGATCGGCGAAAAAGGCATCGTCCACCATGCTGTCGAGCGGAAAGAGGGCGACGGCCTGGAGCGCGATCTTGTCCTTCCATGCCTCGCGAACAGAAGTGAAAACCTCGAAGGAAATGCGGTGCTGCGGTGCCAGTGAATCAAGGTGGGTGCGGATCAGGCCGGTGCCATGGGCATAAGCCGAGCGCAGCGAAAACTCCATGCGCTTGCGGACATCCTCGGCGGACCAGTTGGCCTCACGGTCGGTGCGAACGGCATCGAGCGCCCCTATGAAGCTGCCGTCGGGGTTGGCGCGCCGCTCCCAGATGTGACCCTTGTCGAGGTGGGTGTGCATGTCGGCAAAGGTCGGCCAGACCATGCCGTCGCGCATATCGACCTTGGCATACTCGGCCGGCGCCGTACCGGGGGCGCGGATATCGCTGACAAGACCATCGGCAACGACAATATCGGCTTTGACGAGACCTTCACTGGCAGCGGCCTTGAAGCCGGAGAGCGTCACGGCGGGAACTGTGGCATTGCTCAGCACGAAGCGGGCGGCATTCGGTGGCGACATGAAGGCGTGGGACATTAGTTTTCCCGCTTGAGGCTGCTCTCATGCCAGCGATGAAGGCTCAGCCATGAGATGAATGAGGTAAGAGCGAAGATGGCGACGCCCAGCGCCGACAACAGCAAGAGAGCGGCAAAGAGACGTGGCATGTTCTGGCGGTACTGCGCTTCCAGCAAGCGGAACGCGAGCCCGGAATTCGGACCGCCAGAGCCGGCGGCAAACTCCGCGACGACAGAGGCGATCAGCGACAGGCCGCCGCCAATTCTCAACCCGGTCATGAAGTAGGGCTGTGCAGCCGGCAATTTCAGATGCAGCAATGCCTGCCAGCGTGATGCGCCATAGAGATCGAAGAGATTGAGGAGGTTGTGATCGACGCTCTTCAATCCCTGCACCATGTTGGAGAGAATGGGGAAGAAGGCAACGAGGAAGCCGCAGATCAACAGGGCCGCTTCGCGGGTTGGCGCATAGATCAGGATCAGCGGCGCGATCGCGACGATCGGCGTGACCTGCAGAATGACGGCGAGAGGATAAAAGGCGAGCTCGATCCAGCGAGACTGGACGAGGAAAATAGCAAAACCGACGCCGCCAATCAGTGCCAGGATCAGTGATATGAAGGTGATCTCCGTCGTGACCCACAGAGCAGGCCAAAGAATGCCCCAGTCGGAGACAAGCGCCTTGGCAACAGCAATCGGGCTCGGCAGGATATATTGCGGGATGTCGGCGCCGACGACCAGAAGCTGCCAGAGCAGGAGAAGCACGACAACGGTTACTACCGGCACGAAGACACCCAGCGTGCGTTCGAGGCTGCGCGTGGCGGCGGTGGTGATCGGTTGCGCCTCATCCGGTTTGGCGGGCAGAGTGGCCGACAGGCTGGTACTCTCGCTCATCAATGGACCTCCTGCCAGCCGATGGCCTCGATCAGAGAGCGGGATACCTTTTCGCACACCTGACGATATTCTTCGGACGAGCGATAAAGCGGATCGCGCTCGCCGCTGGTCTGCAGCGGAAAATCGGTATGGACACGGCCCGGCCGCGCCTTCATGACGACGATACGGTTGGAGAGATAGGCGGATTCGTAGACGGAATGCGTGACGAAGATGACGGTGATGCCGGTCTTCTGCCATAGGCTGAGAACATCGTCGTTCAGCTTCTGCCGGGTAATTTCGTCAAGCGCAGCGAAGGGCTCGTCCATCAGCAGCAGTTTCGGCTTTGTCACCAGTGCGCGAGCGATGGAAACCCGCATCTTCATGCCGCCGGAAAGCTCTCGCGGATAGGCCTCGGCAAAGTCCTGGAGACCGACAGTGGCCAGCGTTTCCATGATCTGCTCGCGCGCCGCCGCCTTCGACACGCCCCGCAGCTTCAGCGGCAGATGAACATTGCCGAACACCGTCTTCCATGGCAGCAGCGTCGGCTCCTGGAACACGAAGCTGATGTCACCCTCCGGCAGACCCTTTGCATTGATGCGCGAACTCGGCCAATCGATCTTACCGCTGGAGGCGCCGCCGAGCCCGGCAATGATCCGCAAGGCCGTCGATTTTCCACATCCGGACGGACCGAGAAGACTGATGAACTCGCCGCTTTCGACATTGATCGACATGCCCGAGAGCGCCAGCGTGCCGTTGGAGAAGACCTTGGAGACCTGCTCCATGATGACGAGCGGGCGCTGACGCGTCTGAGTCATGGTCATCGTTTGGATATCCGACATCGTGTCTCAACCTGCGCTTTGCCGGCTCTCCCTACCGCAGGGGCGGGAGGCCGAGTGCCTTACTTCTTGAGCGACATGCCGACGCCCTTGCAGACAAACTGCGTGTCGAAGGCCTTCTTATAGTCGACGTCAGCGTCGAAAACCTTGATCTGCACCATTTCGTCGAAGAACTTCTTGTAGTGAGCTTCGGTGATGCAGCCGATGCCCTTGTCGAGAGCGTCGCCGGATTCGACGATTCCATGTTCCTTCATCTGGGAGATGGAATAGGCGATCTGGCCATCCGTTATGTCGGGATTGTCCTTCTTGATCAGATCGTTGGCCGCTTTGTTGTCGCCATAGAGATAGTTGTACCAGCCATCGAGCGAAGCGTTGACGAAACGCTGCACCAGATCGGGGTTTTTATCGACGAGTGCCTTCTGCGTGGTGATCATCGTCGAATAGGGCGAGTAGCCCGCATCGGCGATCAGGAAGACCTTCGGCTTCCAGCCGGCCTGCTTCTCGATCTCATAAGGTTCGGAGGTGACGTATCCCTGCTGCGCAGACTGCTTGTCCGCAAGGAAAGGTGCCGGGCTGAAATTATAGGGCTTGAACTGCTCGTCCTTGAAGCCGGGGAAGTTTGCCTTCATCCATTCGAAATAGGTGACGTAGCCATCCTTGCTCAGAAACAGCGTCGGCAGCTTTGCGAGATCCTCGAATTTCTCCACACCGGCATCCGGGTGGGCGATCAGTACCTGCGGATCCTTCTGGAAGATGGCCGCGATATCGACGATCGGGATTCCCTGCTTGACCGCATCGATCTCCTGCTGCGGGCTGCCCATGTAGAAATCCAGCTTGCCAGACACCAGGAGCGCCTGGTTGGCGGCATTGGGGCCGCCCTGTACGATGGTGACGTCGAGGCCGTATTTTTTATAGGTTCCGTCGGCGACTGCCTGATAGAAGCCGCCATGTTCCGCCTGGGCGAGCCAGTTCGTTCCATAGGTCACCTTGTCGAGCGCGCTGGCAGGCCCGGCCGCCATGATCGCAGCGGCCAGACCGGCAGCAGCAAAAAACACTTTTCTCGTCAATGATTTATACATGGCTGACTGTTCCCCTTATCTGCCATGGGACGTCGTTGTTGCCGCCCATTTTCTCCATTTGAGCGATTGCGTTGCGCTTTGAAAAGCATCAAAATTCGTGCGCATTGATGCCTTTTTGGCATCTGTTCCGGGCTCTGTGCCTAAATTGTGCGGCCTGGATAAAAATTAAGCAATGGGAACCGCTATGTTGCACTCCAGACGACTTCAATACATCAACGAGATTGCTCGCTGCGGCTCGATCCGCAAGGCGGCGGCCAGGCTCAATGTAGCGTCATCGGCGATCAATCGGCAGATTCTGGCGTTGGAGGAGGAAATGGGCGCGCCGCTTTTCGAGCGGCTGCCGCGAGGCCTGCGGCTGACGGCGGCGGGAGAGCTCTGCATCGAGCACATTCGCGAAGTGCTCAAGAACTACGAGAGGCTGGAAGGTCGCATTCGCAGTCTGAAGATGCAGCAGGCAGGCAAGGTCCGGATGGTTGCAACGGTCGGCCTGACGGCCGGTCCCTTGCCCGAAATCCTTGCGCGATTTCTTTCGGAACATCCACGAGTTTTCATCCAGTTGCGCAATGACGCCGGCTCGACGACGGTGGCCCCTGTATTGTCTGGAGAAGTCGACATCGGGCTCGGCTTCAATATTCCCGCAACGCCGGGCATCCGTTCACTGGGCAATTTCGACATACCGATCGGCGTGGTACTGCCGCCCGGCCACTCCCTGATCGGGACGGGGCCTATCAACCTGGCCGATGTCGTTGAGGAACGGCTGCTGCTTGCACAACCCGGCACAAGCCTTCGAGACGTCATCAACCTCACGCTTGCGCGGCTGCCGGTTCAGGTTGAGCCGGTGCTGGAGAGCAATGCGTCGGAAATGTTGAAGCAGCTGGTCAAATGCGGGGCGGGCCTGACGCTGCTCAATCCGCTCGATGTCATTACGGAATGCCGGCGCGGCGAGCTTGTCTTCCGCCCGATCGCGGAGCCGCATTCACGATCTCAGTCGATGAAGCTGTTTGCCCGCACGCGGGCACCGCTGGACGCTGCCACAAGCCTTTTCGTGGAATATCTGCTCGCGGAGCTGGCAGGCATGGTGGAGGAGCTGCAGGGGAAAGGGCATATCCTCATGCCTTCCGAACGCAGCCGTTCTGCCGCCTATTTCGAATAGAGGTTGGACAAGGCATAATCTCTGAGATCGCGCAACATTTCGATGAAACCCGCGACCTCGTGACGGCAGATGAGCGCGCCCTTTTCCGCCGTGCCATTGGCTGCATCGCCGACGACACCGTTAGGATTAAGATCGTGGGCGATCCAGGCGAGCGAATGCGGTGGTAAAGGCTGCAGATACTTGGAGTGCTCCTTCATCCATTCCGCCTTTGACGCGAAATTCTGCGCTTTATCCATGCGCACGAGTTCCGGCCGGAAATGCAGCATGAGCGAGGTCTCGACGTCGCCGCCGTGGATGCCATAGCGCTGCTCGTGTTCGCTGATCATGCCGTCTGGTGTGCCGAAGCGGGTCCATTGCGTGGCGACCACCGCCATCTGATAACGCACGCGCAGCTCACGCGCCACGATGCCCATGATATCGAGATTGCCGCCGTGGGAATTGACGATGACCATCTTGCGAATGCCGGCTTCGGCGACCTTCGCGCCGATGGCCGTCCACATAGGGATCAGCAGTTCCGCACCCAGCGACAGCGTTCCGGGGCCGTGGACGTGTTCGTTGGCTTTGCCGATCTCCTGCATCGGCAGCACGAGAAAATCGAGATCGTCAGGACGCTGGGCCCTCAACTCCGCGAGCATGCCTTGCGCGATCGCGACATCGGTTGCGATCGGCAGGTGCGGGCCATGCTGTTCGGTCGAGGCGATCGGCAGGATTGCGATCGTCGTATCGGGCGAAAGACCGACGAAGTCATAGGTGTTGAGTTCATTCCAATAGAAGGGCTTTGCCATGACCGTGTCCTTGCGTCTGCAACTCATCGGTCAACGGATACGGCAAGCACAGCAAGCGTGAAAAGCATCAATTTGCGGCCGTGCCGCTGCCTTTTTGCGTGCGCTGATGTTTCAGGCCCAGGCTCTTCCGCTCACATGAAGCTCCGAGTTTCCATAGCGCTCCGCCATATAGCGGCCGGGTGGCGCGCCAAGGACCTTGCGAAACATGGTGACGAAGCTCGGAACACTCTCATAGCCCAGATCGATCGCGACTTGCTGCATCGAATTCCCGCTGGCCAGCCACCTGACCGCCAACATGACGCTCAGTTGCTGGCGCCATCGCCCGAAACTCATTCCCGTCTCGCGGGTCATCAGCCGCAATAGGCTGCGTTCGCTCAAACCGGCGCGTTTGGCCCATATATCGGCGGTGCTTCGATCGGATGGCTCGGCCACCATGAGATCGATCATCTTGCGCAGACGCAGGTCCATCGGCATGGGCAGATGCAATTGTTCGACCTTTGCTGCGACGAGTTCATCGAGAAGCACGTCCATGAGCCGCGAATTGGCGCCGCCTTCCTCGTATAGCAGCGGCAGGTTTGCAGCGCGGAAGAGAAGTTCCCGAAGCAACGGCGTCACGGAGACGGCGCAACAGGCCGGGGGTAGGCGAGCGCCCAATTCGCGCGCGACAAAGGCGCCGTATCCTTCGACCAGGCCGGTCGCCTTGATGGCATGCATTGTGCCGCCGGGAATCCAAAACGCGCTGCGCGGCGGCACGATCCAGAGGCCGCCCGCCACGTCACACGTGAGCGCGCCGCTTTGAACGAGCAGGATCTGGCCCCTGGCATGATGATGGAAATCCAGCTCGATGTCGCCGAAGGCGCCGGGGATGATGCCGTAGCAAACAACGGGCCTGGGCACATCGTCCGGCTCGATCCAATCGGCAGGATCGGACGCCTCATTCAGGATCGGCAAGCTCTTTCCCCGAGACAAACGCGTTGGCGAATTTGAATAATAGTATGGCAATTCTTCGCAATGACGCCAAGGCCCGATGCGCATATCAAATCGATCGGCGGCCGTAAGGCCCAATCATCAAAGAGGATATGCCGTGAATTCACTTGAGAATGTGCGCGTCAGCCGCACTTTGGAAACGCTGCATCAGGCGGCGGACGCTACCGATCGGGACCTCATGGCGGATGTCATGAGCGAGCTGGACGCTTCCGGCGAAACGCTCGACACCGTGATCGCGAAACTGCTTGCCGATGAAAAGGCCGATTATGCCAAGGTTTATCGTGACCAGGCTGAACGATTTCTCGCGGTTTCGCCGAGCTATGGCCACTTCCTCTACACGATTGCCCGCGCGCGAAATGCAAGGCGGATCGTCGAGTTCGGCACGTCGATGGGCATTTCGACGATTTATCTCGCAGCCGCCCTGCGCGACAATGGCGGCGGACAGCTGATCGGCTCCGAACTTCAGCCATCGAAGGCAGGGCGCGCACGCGCCAATATCGAGGTCGCGGGTTTCTCCGACCTCGTGGACATCCGTGAAGGAGATGCTCTCGAGACGCTCGCGGATGTCGGTGGCGATATCGATGTGTTGCTGATCGACGGAGCCTTTTCGCTTTATCTGCCTGTCTTGAAGCTGCTCGAGCCCTTTCTGGTGCCCGGCTCGGTCATTCTCGGCGAAAACGCCTTCGACACGGATTATCTCGACTATGTCCGCAATCCCGACAATGGCTATGTGTCTCAACCGCTTGCTATCGATGAAGGTCGCGGAAACGAATTTACGGTGAGGGTCCGATAATGCAGCAGGACAAACCCATGGGGCGGCTGAGCGATATGATGCGCCGTCTGCTGATGCGACGCGCCGTCGTATCGGCGTGCGAGGATATTGCCGGCCGTTTCCGTCTCCTGACGTTCGAGGGCGCAGCGCTTCGGAATGTCACTTGGATACCCGGCCAGAAAGTGCAGCTCGCCATGGCTGCGCCATTCGTCACGAGAACCTACACGCCGATCGAATGGGACGCCGCCGCAGGCCGCACGCGGATTTTGTGCTACATGCATGGCGATGGGCCGGGAAGCGATTGGGCTTTAGACGCGATGCCGGGGGATATGTGCGACATATTCGGCCCGCGCACGTCACTGGATGCGCGATCAATGACCGGTTCCGTGGCTATCTTCGGCGACGAAACCTCGATCGGCCTGACCCGGGCGTTGCTTCGGGAAAATCCAACGCGATCATGCCATGCCTATCTTGAGGTGGGTGACACCAAGGATTGCGGCCACGTCATCGGCAAGCTGGCGATCGAAAACGTATCCCTGTTTCAACGGCAGGCGCAAGACGCCCATCTCGAACGGATCGAAGCGGTCATTCCCGACATTGCGGCCGAGACTTCCGGCTTCATTCTGAGCGGAAGGGCGAGCTTTATCCAACGGCTGCAGCGGAGCCTGAAGCTGCTGGACATACCATCCGGCCGCATTGCCTCCAAAGCCTATTAGGCACCCGGAAAGCGTGGTCTCGATTGACATTCATTCTATATCCCCGAACCGGCGGCCCAGGCACAGACTGAGCTGTTGATCTCATGGCGCATGGCAGAAGCAGGAAACATCTGAGATCTGCCGCTGCGCTCTATCGGGTTCCAGTGTCTGTTTTACCGACGCTGTCGAGTCTCACAGCGCTGCAGCAACGATCCGGGCAACATCGGCAAGAACAGCCTCCTGAGACTTTACTGTTTCAGGTGCGTATCCCAGATAAGCAGCGACGATCACCGGCGGCCGATGGGATGGCCAGATGACGCCAACGTCGTTCGTGGATATTCTTTCCCAGGTCCCCGGCTTGTTTGCGATGCGCCATCCCGCCGGAAGGCCCACCCGCAGTCGCTGAGTCGCGGCATCTTTGCCACCCTCTAGCCACTGCGTGATTTTCTGGCGCGAAGGGTCGGATAATGCATCGCCGAGAACAATTCGTTTCATGGTTTCAGCCATGGCGCGGGGTGAGGTTGTGTCGTGAACTTCACCCGATCTAACGATGTTGAGTTCAGGCTCTATTTTGTCGATACGCGTTATCGTGTCACCTATCGAGCGTAGATAGGCCGTCAGCGCGGCAGGGCCGCCGCAGCTCGCCAGCAGGAGATTGGCAGCGGTACTGTCGCTATAGGTTGCGGCTGCCTTGCAAAGCTCTTCGATCGTCATGCCGACCGCGCCAACATTCGGTTTCGTCGCCTTATAGGGAAGAACGAGATCCCGCTCGGTGAAATGGATGCGCCGATCGAGACGCTCTTGCCCTTGATCCACGCGGGCGAGAACCTGGGCGATCACCAATGCTTTGAAGGTGCTGCAGAGAGCGAAATGCTCGTCCAGTCGGTTCCCGACGGTGTTACCTGTTGCCGTGTCGAGGACGGCAACGCCCAATTTTCCGCCGCTCCTCGCCTCGAGCGATTTGAGCTTGGGGACGATATCGATCTTCTGCTCTTGACTAAAAGCGCGCGATGCAAAGCTTATCGCAACACCAGATAGCGCAGCCGTCAATACAGATCGGCGCGTGACGCTGATTTCCATTGTTTCTCTCGTGAAATTACGGGGGAATAGGGATTATTCGAAATATTTCCCTCATCCTCACATACTTATTCATTCGGTCTTGCCGGATAGATATGCTCGTTGTTCTGCATTCATTCGGCGGAGCGAGGTAAAATACAAAGCGACCGTTCATGCAAGCGCGCCGGCTTTCTATTCCATTTTGCGCCCACGAAAGTCCAAATTCGACTTTAGCCAAAAAAGCCATCTTGGCACGCGAAGGCTCCGATTCTCTCGCCCCCAGACGCGAGCGAGACTTGTGCATCGAGATAGGTCCGAGCGACGTTATGAATATTGATATTGTGAACGATTTTCTGAGTTTCGCGGAGACTCTAAGTTTTACGCAATCCGCCGAGGATCGAGGAACGACGCAATCGAACCTCAGTAAACGCCTGCGCCAGCTCGAATTGTGGCTTGGCTGCGACCTCATCGATCGCAGAAGCCGGCCGGTTTCCCTGAGCCAGGCCGGGCGAGATTTCGTCCCCGTGGCACGCGGCGTCGTTGCCGAACTGGACGCATTTCGCTCGCGACGCAGGCCATGGAGTGCGGCTGAGGGAGCCGCGATCATCGCCATGCCCCATAGCGCCACGGTCAGTGTCTTTCCCGCGTTCAAACACAAGCTTTCAAAGCACCTTGTCCAGGCGAGCTTCGTCGCGCGGCTTGCAAACCACGACACGGTCGCAACGATGCTCGCAAAATCGGAATGCGATCTGGCGCTGGTGACGTGCCATCCCAAGGTGCCGCAGGCGCAGGAGTTTTCCGTTCTGCGATCGGTCGAGATCGCCACGGAAAACCTCGTCGTCGTCTCGCCTCCGGCCATGGACGAGCGAGCAGTCGCTCCGCTTCATGTGTCGAATAGCCGGACCTACATCGGCCAGATCTGGCATAAATGCCGGTTCGCGTTGCCAGTGACGGAAGAACTGGAGCACGATATGGCCGCCGATATCAGAAGCTATTGCCTATCGGGCGAGGGGAGGGGTGTCTTGCCAAAGAGCCTCGTGGATGCGGATATCGACTCGGGACGGTTACGCCTGGTCCGCTCAAATCCGGCTCTTTCCTATACGTTTTCTCTCTATTGCTCTCCGAAAGCCAGCGCGCAGGCAAAGAAGATATGGTCGGCAGCGGCGGAGATTTATGGCGGCTGACATCGGCGTCATCAGATGCATCACGATTTGCGTGATTGACGCTAAGCCAATGTGCTGCAGGAGGCAGTTTTCTCTTCTCGCAGAATGCTATTGGAACGAGGCACCAGCCTCAACGCCGCAAGGTTGAAACCGCAAAGCGTTCGTTTCTCAAGCGTCAAAGAAATTAGAATATAAATTCTATAGATATATAGTTGTTTGCCGTAGGTTGATGTGCGTTTTCCTACAGGGGCATACACAATGGGCATCAAAGCCAAACTTAAAGCGGCGAGTTTACTCACCCTATGGCTAGCGGCGGCTCCGCTGGCATTTGCGGATGACCAGCCGGTCAAAGGCGGCACGCTGATCTATCTCGAACAGCAGGCGCACACGAACCTTTATCCCCCGGCCGGCGGCTTCTATCCGAACGGCGGCGTGCTCAACCAGATCACCGACAAGCTCACCTACCAGAACCCGAAGACGCTCGAGATCGAGCCATGGATTGCCGAATCCTGGACGATCAACGCTGAGGCGACGGAGTATACGTTCAAGATCCGCAAGGGCGTGACCTTCTCGGACGGCACACCGCTCGATGCCAATGCGGTTGCGAAAAATTACGATACGTTCGGTCTTGGCAACAAGGATCTGAAGCAGCCGGTTTCCGAAGTGATCAATAACTACGATCACAGCGAAGTCGTCGATCCCTCCACCGTCAAATTCTATTTCAAAAAGCCATCGCCCGGCTTTCTGCAGGGAACCTCCGTTATCGGCTCTGGCCTGGTCTCGCTGAAAACGCTGGCGCTATCCTTTGATCAGCTCGGCGATGCGACGAAGATCATCGGTTCGGGTCCTTTTGTCGTTGAGAGCGAAACGCTCGGCAAGCAGCTCTCGTTGAAAGCGCGGGCGGACTACAATTGGGGTCCGAGCAAGCTGGAGCATGAGGGCCGCGCCTATCTGGACGGCATCAAATACATCATCACGGGCGAGGACAGCGTCCGCATCGGCGCTCTGCTCTCCGGACAGGCGGATTTCATCCGCCAGCTACAGGCCTATGACGAGAAGCAGGTCACAGATCAAAGCTTTTCGATATATGCAGCGCCGACGCGCGGTGTGAACGACAGCGTCGCCTTCCGGCCGGATAACCCGCTTGTTGCCGATATCAAGGTTCGTCAAGCGCTTCTGCATGCGACGAACAACAAGGAAATCGTCGATACGCTATTTTCGGCCAATTATCCGCAGGCAAAGTCTATCATCTCCTCGGCGGCCGCCGGCTACACAGATCTGTCGTCGAAGCTGACTTACGACCCGGCTCTTGCCGAAAAACTTCTGGATGAGGCAGGCTGGAAGAAGGGTACGGATGGCGTTCGCCAGAAAGATGGCAAGCCGCTTTCGCTCGCCGTCTACGAATCCTTGCCGCAGCCGCAAAACAAGGCCGTCTTGCAGCTTGTCGCGCAGCAATGGGCAAAGCTCGGCGTCAAGCTTCAGGTTCTTGCCGGCACTTCGGGAAACCTCGTGACCGATAATGTCGACCCGGCAAAGACGCCGCTGGTGGTCGCCGAAGTCGGCCGCGCCGATCCCGACGTCATCAAGAGCCAGTTCTACGCCAAGAATCGGGACGCTCTTTTGCAGAAGGGTGGCCTCAATCCCAAAGCGTCCTTCTCGGATGACAAGCTGAACGGCATCCTGGAAGCCGTTGCCTCCGAGACAGATGGCACCAAGCGATTGGCTGCGGCCAAGGCTGCGCAGGAATATCTGCTCGATCAAGCCTATGTCATCCCGTTCTTCGAGGAGCCGCAGGTCTTTGCAGGCGCTCCTTACGTGAAGGGCGTTGCCTTCGAAGCGGTGGGCCGTCCGTCCTTCTATAGCACATGGCTTGCTGAACACTGACGATATGGCTGGCCCGGCGCGGTGCCGGGCCTCCTGACCCAAAGACACGGTATTGGCATGGCAAGATATATATTATCGAGGTTCGGGCAGGCTTTGTTCGTTTTATGGGCAGCCTTTACCGTATCGTTCATATTGCTGCAGTCGCTCCCGGGCGACGCGGTGCTGATCAAATTCCAGAACCCGGATTATGGGCTGAGCCCCGAGCAGCTTGCCGATATCCGGGCGGCCTACGGCGCCGACGGGTCTTTCCTGCACCAGTATGTCCATGCCCTCTGGAATTTCCTGACGGGTGATTTTGGTTACTCTCTGCAGGCAGGCGTTCCGGTGAGTTCGCTGCTCGCCACCAACCTGCCGCCGTCCCTGCTGCTTGCCGGATTGGGCTTCACAGGCGCGGCGCTGCTTGCTGGACTGATTGCAATCGCCTGCAATCTCTCCGGCTTTTCCTGGCTGCGCGGCCTGATCCAGTCCATTCCCTCGCTCTTCATATCGGTGCCTACATTCTGGCTCGGCATCATGTTTATCCAGATTTTCTCCTTCCGGCTTCGGCTTGTGCCGGTGATCAACCCGGGTCCCTGGGAAGGTCTTCTGCTCCCGGTTCTCACCGTCGCAGTGCCGATTTCGGCTCCGCTTGCGCAGATTCTGTTGAAAAACATAGATGAGGTTCTGACGAGGCCCTTTGTGCCGGTCGCGCGAGCCAAGGGGCTTTCACATGGCAACGTCCTCTGGCGACATGTCGCCAAGAACACACTGCTGCCGGTCTTGACCGTTGCGGGATTGCTGTTCGGGGAGTTGATCGCCAGCGCCGTGATCACGGAAACCGTATTTGGTCTCAATGGCATCGGCGGCCTCACGAAACAGTCAGTCGATAGCCAGGATGTCGCCGTTCTGCAGGCGATTGTCGTCATCGCCGCTACCGCGTTCGTGGTCATCAATCTGGTGGTCGATCTTCTCTATCCCGTGCTCGATCCACGCCTGAAATCCAAGCTGGGAGCTGCATGATGGCGACGCTCGATACCGCGCAACATCAGACCGGCCTTGACGTGTCCGACCGGGAAACAAGGGATGCGCAGGATGCCGGCAGGCGACTGCCCCGTATCCAGCCCGAGCTGCTTCTTGCATGCCTCATTCTCGCAGTGGTTGTTCTATGGGCTCTCGTGCCCGGTGTCTTCACCGTCTATGATCCGATTCAAGGCCTGCCGGGGCAGCACCTGCGGCCGCCGAGCGCCGCGCACCTTCTGGGAACGGATTCGCTCGGCCGGGATCTTTATGCCCGTATCGTCTACGGTGCGGTCCACTCGCTGTCCGGCGCCCTCGCTGCCGTCGCCATCGCTTTTGTGGCCGGTACGACGCTTGGCGTGCTTGCCGGATCGTTCGGCGGCAGGATCGAGACGGTCATCATGAGGCTGGTCGATGTCATGCTCTCGATCCCGGATCTTCTCCTGTCGCTTAGCATCATCGTCCTGCTCGGCTTCGGCACGTTGAATGCCGCAATCGCCGTCGGCTGTACGCTGATTGCCAAATTCGCCCGATTGGTCCGCTCCGAAGTCGTCACGGTACGGCGGAGCGAATATGTCGAGGCCGCGTTCGGGAGCGGCGGTACGTTCTTCAAGGTGCTCTGGCGCCATATTCTGCCCAATTCGCTGACCTCGGTGATCGCCTTTGCGGCGCTGCAAGCCGGATGGGCGATCCTTCAATTGGCGACACTCGGCTTTCTCGGCTACGGCGCACCGCCGCCCACGCCCGAATGGGGACTGCTGATTGCCGAAGGGCGCAACTACATCGCGACTGCCTGGTGGCTGACGACCGCCCCCGGACTCGTCGTTGTCCTGGTCGTCGTATCCATCAATCGCATCAGCCGGACAATCGGGAGCATCGGCAAATGACGGCGCCAATCGTTGGAACAATCACGGACAAGGGTGCCCCCATCCTCGATGTGACAGGCCTCAGAGTTGCCTATCACGACAGAACGGGTCTGCGGACCGTCGTCCACGATATCGATTTCAAGGTGCGAGCCGGTGAGGTCGTTGCGCTGGTCGGCGAATCCGGTTCGGGGAAAAGCTCGACGGCACAGGCGCTGATCGGCCTCCTGCCCGAAGGCGGGTTTCTCCAGCAGGGAAGCATCCTGTTGAATGGGCTGAATATCGCCGGCTGGCCGCAGAAGCGGCTGGATGGCATCCGCGGTTCCGTCATGAGCCTCGTCCCGCAGGATCCGGGCAATTCGCTCAATCCGGTAAGGACGATCGGCGAACAGGTCGCGGAAATCCTGACGGTTCACGGCAAGGCATCTGGAGCGGCGGCCCGCGCTCAGGCCGTGGAGCTGCTGGAACGCGTAGGGCTCAGCCAACCTCAACTGCGCGCCAGGCAATATCCGCATGAGCTGTCTGGCGGCATGCGTCAGCGCGTCTTGATCGCAATTGCCATCGCGTTGAAGCCCTCGCTGATTATCGCCGATGAGCCCACCAGCGCGCTCGACGTTACCGTGCAAAGACACATTCTCGATCTGATCGACGATCTCAGGCGCGAGTATGGCACGGCCGTTCTTCTGGTCACCCATGATTTGGGGGTTGCCGCCGATCGATCCGACAGGCTCATCGTCCTGCAGCACGGCCGCATCCAGGAGCAGGGGCGCACGGCCGATATATTGCGAATTCCGCAAAGCAACTATACGCGACGCCTGCTCGCCGATGCGCCGTCGTTAAACGCGCGGCCGAAATCACAGCGCTCAACTGCACCTGCCATATCGGCAGACGACATCATCGTGGTCGATGGTCTCGTGCAGGATTTCGGGACCGGCAGCGATGGCAGTTTCCGCGCCGTGGACGATGTCTCGTTTCGTGTTCGTCGCGGCAGCACGCATGCCATCGTCGGAGAATCCGGCTCGGGCAAGACGACGACCATACGGATCGTTTCCGCCTTTCAGCGCCCCACTTCCGGAAAGGTTCTGGTCGACGGGTCCGATCTATCCGCGTTGCGTGGCGAAACGCTGCGGCTCTTCCGCAAGAAGATCCAGCTCGTCTACCAGAATCCCTATGGCTCGCTCGATCCTCGCCTGACGATCGCGAGAATCGTCGAAGAGCCGCTTTTGAACTTCGCACGTCTGTCCCGGCGCGAACGCTTGGCAAAGGTGGTCACCACGCTCGACAAGGTCAGGCTGCCGGCAGACATATTGCACCGCCGGCCGAATGCCCTTTCGGGAGGGCAGCGCCAGCGTGTCGCGATCGCGCGCGCTCTTGTGCTCGATCCGCAGATCCTGCTGTTGGACGAGGCGGTTTCGGCGCTTGATGTGACGGTGCAGGCGCAGATTCTCGACCTTCTCGGCGAATTGCAGCGCGAACTCGGGCTGACCTACCTCTTCGTCTCTCACGACCTCGCGGTCGTGCGGCAGATCGCGGATACCGTTTCCGTGCTGAACGGCGGACGGCTGGTCGAGACGGGTCGCGTTGAAGACGTCTTTTCCAATCCCAAGAGCCCTTACACGCGCGAGCTGATCGATGCCGTCCCCGGCAAGACGTTTCCGCGCATCACAGCGCCCACGCTTATCAGTGCAGGATGATCTCCATGAACACACCAACATTCCCGAAGAGACTGGGTTTCTTCAGCCGGGTCCTGGACCAGGTAGATGCCAGAACCCGCTACAGGCTGGTTGCCGAGCAAATTATTCATGCTGAACGGCATGGCTTCGACAGTGCCTGGATCGCGCAGCATCATTTCAACGGTGACGAGGGAGGCCTGCCGGCGCCCCTGGTGTTTCTCGCCGGCCTCGCGTCGCGGACATCTAGCATCCGTCTCGGGACGGGCGTCATTACGCTGCCAATGGAAAACCCGGTGCGCGTCGCTGAAGATACAGCCGTGCTCGACACGCTGCTTGATGGACGCTTGGAAATCGGCTTCGGCACAGGAGGAACTCCACAAGCCTTCCTTCCCTTCGGCCTGGAAAGCAGCCAGCGCACGGAAGTCTACGGCAAGCATCTCGCCGTCGTGCGCGACGCATGGGCCGGCAGAGAGCTGACTGGCGGAAATCGCCTCTATCCCGCAGCGCCGCATTTGCACGACCATGTCTGGCAGGCAACATTTTCCGTTGGCGGCGGCCTGCGCGCCGGTCGCGATGGCGATGGGCTAATGTTGTCGCGCACGCAGCCTCGCCCACCCGAAACGCCGGATGCCAGGCTTTCCGACCTCCAGAATCCGATCATCGATGCCTATCTTTCGGCGTTGCCGTCTGGGCGCCAACCGCGGATCCTGGGCTCGCGCAGCCTTTTTGTCGCCGACAGCAGGAAAGAGGCCCTTTACTTCGCCGATATCGGCCTGCGGCGCATCGTTGAACACTTCAAGGCAACGGGCTTTGCGGTTCCCGGCGAAACAACGGCGGATTTGATCAAGGCGTTCGATGTTCACGTCGGCACCCCTGACGATGTCGTCGCATCGCTTCAGGCAGATACTGCGCTGGCGCGCGTCACGGATCTCGTCTTCCAGGTGCACTCCGTCGACCCGCCGCATGAATATATCCTGCGCTCACTGGAGTTGACCGCAGCCCACGTCGCCCCCGCGCTCGGTTGGCGACAAGACATATCCAACGAGAACGAACGGCGCGTCGCCGCGCGGGTTTGAACAGCAGCGCTTCAGAAAAGGCATCGAAACCATGACTTTGCAGACACGAGACATTATCGATTTGCTCGCGGGAATAGAGTCCGGATCCCATCTCGACGATCTTCGAGCACGACGGCCCGAAACACGCCTCAACGCCCAAAAGAGTTATGAAGCCCTTTTTGAACCGGAGCATTTCGGCAGCGTCACTCCGGCGGAACGCTTTGCCGTTGCCACCTTCGTCGCAGGTCTGCACAAGACCCCGGAGATCAGAAGCTATTATTCCTCCAAACTGCAAGGTGAGGCGCATGGGTCTGATCTTGCTGCCGTTATCGGGACCGAGGTTGAGCGTGGCACGGCAGTTGGTCCCTATGGCCATTATCCCGCCGGCCCGCTATCGAATGAGGATCAATCGGGACTCATCTACGAGGTTTCCAGAGAGAACCGAACCCTGCTTGACCCAAAGCTGAGCGCCGCTCTGGAGCACGCGCACCTGCTGGTATTCCGCCCGCGGGATGCGAGCGCCGCAGCTTTGCAGAAATTGCTTGATGCCGGATGGACGACCACGGGCATCGTAACCCTATCGCAACTCGTCGCATTTCTGGCGTTTCAGATCAGGGTCGTGACCGGTCTAAGGGCACTCGCGGCCAGCGTTGTGATTGCCGAACAGGCTGTGCAAGCCTAATCAGAGGAACAAGGAATTTTCCATGACCGAAACCGCTCTTCACCCGGCAATCGAAAATCGCCCGAACACCTTCACGCAAGCTGAAATCGGTTGGACGCCCTGGCTGCAGCCGCTCACTGAAACGGATCTGACCGACCGTCATTGGGCGGGCCTTGTAGACGCATCGCGTGCAAAGTCTCCCTATTTCATGCTGCTTGTCAGAGATCCGGACATTCTGCAGGCCCGCACGAAGACGGACAAGGATATCTTCTACAACGTGTCGGCCGGTCTTGCCCGCGCCGAACGGGAACTCGCCGCCACGGCGGCATCACGAGCCAATGGCTGCATTTTCTGCGCATCGGTGCACTCGCGATTTGCCTCTCACCATTCGAAGCGCACGGACGATGTGCAACGTCTGCTGGATGACGGTCTAGACGCCGATCTTGGCAGCAGCCGATGGAATGCCGTTGTCGAGACGTCCGCGGCATTGACGTCAACGCCATCTCAATTCGGCGCCGCCGAGATCGCCAGGTTGCGCGAAGAGGGCCTGGACGATCTCGAAATCGCTGACGTGATCCACGGAGCCGCCTTTTTCAACTGGGCAAACCGGTTGATGCTTTCGCTCGGCGAGCCGACACCCGCGGCTTGACACGGACGTTCAGCGGTCGGCAATGCCGTTAGTCGCCTTGGCTACGGAATATCAAGCCCGGCAGGTCTATCGGAACCGCATTCACGGCGAGGGTGTGCCACGGGCTTTCCAGTAATGGTCGATGATGTGGCGGCCGTTTCGCAGGATGCGGTCGCCAATTTCCGGATCTCCGCCCTCGAAGGTATGCGGGTCGCCGCCGCACAAGCGGACGAATAGACTCTGCTGCGCAGTAAAGGCGAAATAGTCACGGTCGGTTGGCTCGAACTCCAGTCCAGCCGACCGGATTTTGTTCGCCACCTCCGCAGCCGCGTCACTGATTGCCTGCTCTATCGTCTCAAGCATGACCTTTTCGGCTGCTTCCCGTATTTCGAGGAATTGCCTCTGTTCAGGCGATAGAATGGGACAGCTTTCGTTCGTCATCCGGATCTCCAAAAATGGCTCAACGTCATCCACGGCCGAAACCGTTCGCCGTACCAGGGCAGCAGCAAGTTCCTTTTGCACTCTTGGCACGCTTCATAGCTGCGCTAGCTACCAAAAGACGAACGGGAGACCGCGATGAAGGTTCAGAAATTCAACATCGCCGACGCGAAACTCGTCAGGTCTCCGGGCCAGGATGGCGATATTTATGTCGGAAATCTGGTGGACGAACGGCATGGCGGCCCGGTTACGATCGGATATGGCCGATACGCCCCGGATCAAAGTCTGACCGAGACGATGGCCGTCGATGACATCATGATCGTTCTGGAAGGACGGATCGCAGTTTCAACCGGCGCCGGTACCGTTATCGCGGGGCCGGGGGAGATCATCTACATGCCGAAAGGCGTGGCGGTGACGATCACGACCGAAGGGGAGGGGGCGCTCACCGCTTATGTCACCTATCCGCATTGGGCCGAAGTTCACGAATAAATTAAGCCCGAGATGGCCGAAGTGACGCCACGCCGTCTCGCGATCCGTCAGCCTCCCGCTGCAACCGCGCGATAGGCTTCACGACCGGCCACCCAGGTGCGCCGAATGGCCGGGACCTCGCCTTCGGGCCATTCCACCAGTATCAGATCGGCCCGGCTGCCGACTTCGATCACACCGCGATCGTGAAGGCCGGATGCGCGTGCGGGATTTCCGGAGACCAGCGGCCAGAGATCCTGCAGCGGGCCGACGCCATCGGCCTTCAGCCGTGCCAATCCAAGCAGCATGGCCGGGTAATAGTAATCGGAGGCGAGAATATCGCACAGGCCTTCGCGGATCATGTCGGCCGCACCGATCGAGGCGAGGTGGCTGCCGCCACGCGTGGCGTTCGGTGCGCCAAAGACGATAAAATCACCGGCAGCACGCGCAGCACGCGCCACACGGCGGTTCATCGGAAATTCGCAAATGCGCGCGCCCCGATCACGATAGAATTCGCGTGTTTCGATCTGGCTATCATCATGGGACAGCATCGGAGCGCCCACAGCCTGACCGAGGGTCGCGACCTCGTTGATTGCGGCCAGGACCTGGGGCCGGCGTTCCCACATCGCGCGCGCCAGGGCGATCATATCCGGAACTGGCAACTTCGCTCTTTTCGCACGTTCGGCCATCTTGTCTGCAAAGACGGGAGAGGCCGGATCAAGGGCCGGAAAATTCGGATCAAGATCGAAAGGGCGTTCCTGCAGTGATATCGACGGATCGAGCAGCAGCATCGAGGTGTGGTCGTTGAACGCAACGGATGGCCGCCGCGGACCGGACAGCGCGTCGCGAATGAGGTCGATCGCCTCGAAACAGAAGGTCTCCCAGCGCAGCTGCACACGATTATCAACCGTCAGACGCGGAGCCAGAATGTCCAGGCCATCGACCACCGCGCGGCCGTTTTCGACCGAGCGCAACCCCGGCTCCCAGCTCAGCGTCAGCGCATGAAACGCCGTCGCAATGCCATTTGCGGCAAGCTGGCGATCGGTCTCGAGCAGCGCCGGCGCAACCGGTAACATTGTGCCCGGCCGTGGCATGAGCTGCCGCTCGAAAGCATCACCGTGAACGTCGACGAACGCAGGAGCAAGCATGCAGCCGCGACCATCGATAACGTCCGCACCATCGCGCGCGCCGTCGATCTCAGCAATGCGCCCCGCTTCGATGCGTACGGATGCGAGCTCCAGACGATCGCCAAAAACAACGGTAGCGCCCTCGACGATGATGGGAGAATTGGACTGCATTGACTTGTTCCGTGACATGAAAGGGTGGGAGCGGCACATGTGGGGCTGCTTTCGGGTCATGCTTACTAGTGCCTGCATATGACAGATTTGAGAACCCCGCTGTGCACGTCGGCGTAAATTCAAGATCTCATCGCCGACGCCGGACGGATCATGCATCTTTCGTGACAAATGTAACCAGTCTGCGAGCGGCTGAAACAGCATGATCATCGGGCGGACAGAGGCTGGGCCTCGATTGAATGGCGGCACCGCGTTTGAGTGGAGCGCGCCAGGCAAGCCCCATGATTGTAACAGGAGCCAGACATGACAAACACGATGCAGAATATCGAAAAGATCGTTGCGGAGACGGGCGAGTGGCTACAGACGAGACCGGGTGAGCGATGCTGCATTCGCGTTTCCGCCGAGGAGACGAAGGGCGCCTATTCGATCGTCGAGATCATCTCAAGCCCGGGCGACAGCACCCCATTGCACGTCCATCAGAACGAGGACGAGCATTTCGTGATCCTCGAAGGCACCGCCCGAATCGCTTTGGGTGACAAGATTTTCGACGTCGACGCAGGAGCGGCCATTACCCTTCCAAGGAAGATTCCGCATGCATGGGGCAATCCGACCGAAAAGCCGCTGTGTTTCGTCGCGACCGTCACACCCGGCGGTGTCGAGCACGCGTTTCGCCTGATCGCGCGCGGAGATTATGCCGAGTTGGCCGCAATTGCCGAGGCGTCCGGCGTAGAGATCGTTGGGCCACCGCTTTTGCCGCTCTGAGATCACACCGCTTGCGAGCGTGAATAAGCTGGAGGGCCGAGCCGAAGATCAATTGAGCTTCTCATGCCGAGGGAGCCTGCATGCAAGCCGTTCGGCGATGTGCTGCTAGCGCAAGGCGGAAGGCTCCCTCGTTAGGATGTCGCGAGACAAAACGATCTCGATATGGGTGTCCGTGTTCTCATATCTATATAATTAACGTGTGAAGTATATTGACAAACGCATTGGTCTGCATCAACCTTAATATTTGAATAAATGGTTCAAATAATGAACCTGAATGGGAACAGACCAATGACTGCTATGCTCGGCTTTGCCGACCTCATTCTTATGAATGGACGAATCTATACTGTTGAATCGACCAAGCCATGGGTGGAAGCGCTTGCCGTCAAGGACGGACGTATCATGGCCGTCGGAAACCGGGCCGAGATCGAAGCGCTGAAGGGCACGGAGACGCAGGTCGTCGATCTTGCCGGCAAGATGGCGATGCCCGGCTTCGTCGATATCCACAATCACATCATGATGGGCGGACAGGCAGACCTGTTCGAAACCCAGATCCCGGCCGGTGCCTCGGTCGATGCGATCTGCGCCCATGTCCGTACCCAGGCCGAGATCGTGCCGCAGGGGCAATGGATTATCGCCAATCAATGGGGCGCCGACATGATCACGGCGTTGAACAGCGAGGCTTCGCTAGCGAAGCTCGATGCGGCAGGCGTCGGCCATCCCGTTCTTCTGCGCGACGAGACGATGCACAATCGCTGGGTCAACAGCGAGGCGATGAGGCTTGCCGGCATTTCCGACAACCAGCCCGATCCGCCGCAAGGTTCCTTCGGCCGCGATCCCGTCACCGGCAGGCTGACCGGCCTGCTGATCGAATCCGCCGCGGGTATAGTCGAGCGGACGGCGGCCGAGGCTTTTACCGAAGAGATGGGCGAGGCGGCCGTCGCCCGTGCCATCGAGATCGTCAATTCCTACGGCGTCACGGCCTTCCAGGATGCGGCGTCCGTGCTGCCGATCCTGAAGGCGCTCAAGCATCTCGACATCAAGGGCAAGCTGACCGCCTGGGCCGTGACATCTCTGCCGCTGATCGAACCGAGCTTCATGTTTGGTCTCTCAGGCGATGCACTTCTGGCCTTGCGCGACGATTTTCGCAGCGCGCATGTGAAGCCGAACTTCACGAAGATCTTTCTGGATGGCGTCCCCGGCGCACGCACGGCGGCCTTCCATGATGCCTATGTGGCCGACGTCGCCCATCCGGAAGGCTATCGCGGCGAAGTGCTGGTGAGCTATCCGGATCTCGTTCGCCACATCGACAAGTCCGAAAAGCTCGGCATGGGATTGAAGATCCATTGCACCGGCGATTATGCCGTGACCGAGATGCTCGATGCGGTCGAGGCCGTCAGGCACTTCAACGGTCCCACAGAGATCAAGCATCATATCGCCCATGCGAGCTACATCCGGGATGAGGATGTCAGCCGCTTCGGCCCGCTTGGCGTGGTCGCCGACCTCTGCCCGATGATCTGGTATCCGACGACCTTCCTTGAAGGGCACAAGGAAGCGATGGGTGAGGAACGCGCCACCCGCTTCTGGCCGATCGCGAGCCTGAAGACCACCGGAGCGCTGCTTGCCGGCGGCTCAGACTGGCCGGTCATTCCGATCCCCGACCCGTGGAATGGCATCGAAGGCATGGTGACACGTCAGAATCCATCCGGCGCCTTCCCTGGCGTCTCGCTCTGGGCAGAACAGGCGATCGACCTTGCCTCAGCGATCGAGATCTACACGCTGAATTCCGCAAAGGCGATGCGGATCGACGCGGAGACGGGGTCACTGACTGTCGGCAAGTCCGCAGACATCATCGTGCTCGATCAGAACGTCTTCGAGGTGCCGGCCGATCGGATCGCCGATACCAGGGTTCTGACCACCTATTTCGCGGGGCAGGCCGTCTACCAGCGCTAACCGGCGCGCGGCGAAGAGGAAACGCCGCACAAAAAAGGGAAGGGAACAACATGAAACTGAGATCCGTATTCATCGCTCTGGGTCTGGCTGCGGCCGGCCTGGCATTCACGGGGTCGTCGGCATTCGCGGCCGGTCCGACCTGCAAGGACGGCCCGATCAAGATCGGCGCCGTCTCCACGGTCACGGGCGTCGTCGATTTTTCTGATGCGCCAAAGGCGACCAAGGCGGTTTTCGAGCAGCTGAACGAGGCTGGCGGCATCAACGGCTGCAGGATCGAATATTCGCTGGCCGACGATAAGGGCGATCCGCAAGTGGCCGCCCAAGCGGCCCGCGACCTCATCGACAACAAGGGCGTGGTAGCGCTTGCGGGTGGCGCAAGCCTGCTCGACTGCGCCGTCAACGCCGGCACATACAATCGTAATGACGTACTTGCCGTTCAGGGCGTCGGCGTCGATCCGCTTTGTTTCAACGCGCCGAGCATTTCCCCCGTCAATGTCGGCCCCTTCACGCTGACGACGGTCATGCTCGACTATGCGACCAAGAACCTCGGGGCAAAGAAGGTCTGCGCCTTCTTCCTGATTCTCGGTGGCACGCAGGAAGCCTATGGTAATGCGGTCGCTGCCTGGCAGAAGCTGACCGGCAACAAGGTAGGCCTCGTCGACATGACCCTGCCGCCGCAGGGCGATCTAACGCCCTACGTCATCAAGGCGCGCGATGCCGGTTGCGATGCGGTGCTCACAAACCAGGTCGAGCCGGGTGTCGTGCAGTGGGTCAAGACCGCTGACGCGCAGAAGATCTCCGGCATCAACTGGCTGTTCCTCGCACCCGGTTACACGGAAGGTGTCGCTAAAGCTTTGGCCGACAGCAAGCAGCCGATCTATGTCGGCACAGAATGGGAGCCCTATACCGAGAACAACGAGGCCAATGCCGACTGGATCAAGACCATGGACAAGGCCGGCCTCGCAAAGACCGCCTTCTCGCAGGGCGGCTATCTCGCCGCCAAGGTGATGATCGACACGATTTCCAGCATCGATGGCGATGTCACTCGCGATGCCGTGACGTCGGCGCTGAAGCAAGGCAAAGAGCTGCACTACTCGCTGGCCGGCAGTCCTTACGTCTTCGGTGATGCCCGTGCGCATTCGCCGATGAAGTCGACCAAGGTCATGCAGCTCGTTGATGGCAAATGGACGGTGAAGACACCGGATTGGTACACGCTGGCGAAGGCCAAGTAATGGCTCGCGTGCCCGGTCCTGTCTGCGAAGCGCAGGACCGGGCAGGTGCCTCGATGCGACGATCTGATCTGGCGAGGCAGGATTTGCCCGCTTCCGGAGTTCCGCGATGAATGCTCTTTTTACGGCCGCTGTTGCTGGTCTTTCTGCAGGGGGTGCATATGCCATCCTGGGGGTCTGCGCGATTTTCACCTACCGGCTCGTCGCCGTGGTGAATTTCACCGGTGCTGCAATCGGCGCCACCGGCACCTTCATCATGGTCGCGCTGCATGAGGCCGGCGTGCCGCTGCTGCTTGCCGCTCTGTTGGGGATCGCCGGCGGCGCTCTGGCTGGCGTCCTCATCGGTCTCGTTATGACGAGCTGGTTTGCCAACACCAACGCCTCCACCAAGGCGGCGGTAACGGCGGCCCTTCTCGTCGGCATCATTGCTATCGGCCTACGGCTGGCCGGCGGCCAGCATCCGCATTATTTTCCGGAAATCATTGCAGGATCGGCGTTTCGGCTTGCCGGTGTCGAAGTCACCTGGGCTGCGGTAACCACGCTGCTTCTCTCCGTCGTCTTCACCATCATTACCGAGCAGTTTCTCGCTCGCACGCGCATAGGCTTGCAACTGCGAGCACTGTCGCAACGGCCGATGGCGGCGGAGCTGATCGGCATTCGGGTGCGGCTGCTCGCACTCGGCGTCTGGGCGGTGACCGGAGCCGTCACCTCCTTCGCGCTGATGGTCATAGCGCCGCTGCGCTCGCCGGATTTCGCCTCGCTGAGCCTGCTCGTCGTGCCGGCACTGGCCGCAGCCCTGATCGGCGCCTTCGCCAGCTTCCGCGCAGCACTCCTCGGCGGCCTGACGATCGGCATCCTGGAAGGTGCGGTGAGCGCCATCGATTTCGTCAGCCAGTACCGCAGTACCGTTCCCTTCATCGTCATTCTTGCCGTCCTTCTATGGTCGCAGAGAGGAGCCCGCTGGGATGAAGCACGCTAGTTTCCGCGCCGCGTTCGTCACGGCCCTTTCGCTTGCGGCCGTCGGCGCACTCATTCTCTTGCTGCTGCCGAAATACTGGGTGTTTCTGCTGACGGCCGTTTTCATCACAGGCATTGCGCTCCAGAGCCTCGGTCTCGTTGCCGGGCGCACCGGCATGATCTCGCTCTGCCAGATGTCCTTTGCCGGCGTCGGCGCCTGGGTCACGGGATACCTCAATGTTATCGAGGCGCCCGGCGGCCTTCTCGTCTGGATGATAATCGGCGGCCTCGCGGCAGTGCCCGTCGGCATCGCCATCGGTCTGCCGGCATTGCGCCTGCGCGGCATCAACCTTGCGATCGTCACGCTTGGCTTCGCAGCAGCCTTCGATACGGTGCTGGCGACCATCACGTTTCCGGGGCAGACGACGTTTACGCAGGTGGTCCGTCCCGCTCTCTTCGAGAGCGACTACGGCTTCTTCATCTTCGTGCTTCTGACTTACGGCGTGATTGCCGTGACGCTCGAATTCATCAGCCGGTCACGACTCGGAGCCTCCTGGCTGGCCGTCCGGCATTCGGAGCGGGCAGCTGCGGCGCATGGCGTCTCGATCCCGCGGGCGAAGCTGAGCGCCTTTGCCATCAGCGCATTCATTTCCGGCGTGTCGGGCGGCCTGCTGGCGGGTTATCTGGGCACGCTGGTCTCGGAAAACTTCTCGATGATGCAATCCCTGGCGCTTTTTGCCGTAGCGACAATGGTCGGGGCGCATTTCACTCTCGGGGCCGTCATCGGCGGCATGTTGATCACGCTGTTTCCGGAACTCTTGCGCCGACTCAATCTGCCCCAGGATGTCGGCAACGTCTTCTTCGCGATCGGCGCGGTGCATGCGCTTTCTTCCGGCGAGACGATCAGCGAGACCTGGGGGCGGCTCGGTCGCAAGCTGCTTCCCAAGCGTCGTTCGGCCAGCGCCCATCGCGAGGTGGGCCGACTTCCGCCGGCTGCGGTCCATGAGCCGGGGCTGGCGTTGGAAATCAGCGATCTCACGGTCCGCTATGGTGCCGTGGTCGCTCTCGACAAGGTCAATCTGCACGTGCCTGCGCGCACCGTCGTCGGCCTCGTCGGACCGAACGGCGCGGGCAAGTCCACCATGGTCGATGCCATCGCCGGGTTTCTCGCCCGCTACGATGGTTCGATCAGGTTGAATGGCAAAGCGTTGGAAGGCATTTCGGCCAATAGTCGCGCCCGGCTGGGCATTCGCCGCACCTGGCAGACGACGCGCATTGCGCCGGAACTCAGCGTCGGAAACTACGTGCGGCTTGCGGCCGGCGCGATCAGCGACCATGAACTCGCCGCCATCCTGCAATGGTTCGATTGCCCGCCGGCCGATACGCCGATCGCGTCCATCGATGCCGGAACACGCCGGCTGCTCGATGTCGCCGGTGTCGTCGCATCCCGCGCGCCGGTCATCCTTCTCGATGAGCCGGCGGCCGGCCAATCCTATGCCGATGCGGTGAAGCTGGGCGAGCGCATAGCCGCTATCCCCGAGACTTTCGGCAGTGCCGTGCTTCTGATCGAGCACGACATGGATCTCGTACGGCGGGCCTGCTCGGCGATCACGGTGTTCGATTTCGGACGCGTGATCGCCAACGGCGCGCCGCAAACCGTCCTTGCCATGCCGATCGTCCAGAAAGCCTATATGGGCATCGAACTCGAGGAGGCCGCCGAATGACTACACTTTCCATCAAGGGTCTCGTCGTCAATCGCTCCGGCATTCCCGTCGTTCGCGGCGTCGATCTCTCCGTCTCAAGCGGCGAAATCAGCGTCCTGCTCGGCTCCAACGGTGCGGGCAAGACGACGTTGCTCGAAAGCCTCTCGGGGATCATTCCAGCAGCAGCCGGCTCTGTCTCGCTGGATAATGTGGAGCTTCTAAAGCTGAGGGCAGGCCTGCGCGCCCGCGCCGGCATCAGCCATGTCGAGCAGGGGCGGACCGTCTTTCCGGAAATGACGACGGAGGAAAACCTCAAGGTCGCACTCGATCCCTCCGCTCATCTGCAGGAGGCCTACGATCTCTTTCCTGAGCTGCTTCAGCGGCGCACTATCAAGGCCGGTATGTTGTCCGGCGGCGAGCAACAGATGGTCGTCATCGCCCGCTCGCTGCTGACACGACCTAAGGTGATCATGATCGATGAAATGTCCTCCGGTCTCGCACCTGTCATCGTCAGCCGTCTGATGCGGGCGGTCAGGCAATTGGCAGACGCCGGCATGGCGGTTATTCTGGTGGAGCAATTCGCGGCGCTTGCGCTTGCGATCGGCAACCGGGCCTATGTGCTGCGAAGAGGCGCCATCGTGTATGATGGCGATTGCAGGGCGCTCGGCGATGATCCTACGCAGCTTCATCGTCTTTACCTCGGGGATGCCGCCGCCTAACGCAGTTTTCGTCACCGTGGATCTCCACCGCGTGTTTTTTGTATGAGCGGAGTGGGCCGCAAATTTCGTGGTAGATGCGATCAAATCTCCAGAGTGGAACGACCTCGCTCAAGTCAGGCGCAATTTTGGAACCTCCTGGCTTTTGGTCGGTTGTGCGTCAAGGAAAGCTAATTTCATTCGGAGCCAGGCATGAGCGAGTTGAAAAAAGGCGATAAGGTCGCCTGGAACACAAGCCAGGGCAGGACCAAAGGCAACGTCGTGAAGAAGCAAACCAGCCCGACGCGGATCAAAGGTCACGAGGTGAAGGCATCGAAATCCGAGCCGCAATTTATCGTGGAAAGCGAGAAGTCGGGAAAACGTGCCGCGCATAAACCCGATCAGTTGAAGAAAATCTAGTTTGGCCTCGCAACCTGGGAGTAGAAAATGGTGGCGCTTGATATGAAGTGATTATAGCTTCAAGCTCTTCCTCAATACTTAAATTTGATAGTCACTAGATAATTTATATTATCGGCGGATCAACAATATCTGTATCCATGCGAGCAACAAGTTGCTTGCATCTGAAGTAATATCGAGCGACGTCCGGCGCCCTTGATCCGACCGCGAACAGGCCCTGCATGGTGCCATGGGTGAGTTCGTGCAAGCCGGGATGAGGTAGTTCAGGATCAAGGGCCGGTCGCGCCCGGGACGGAGCCTCGAAAGCGGGCTTGATATTCTCGCGGTGACAAACCGGTCTTTCGCCGAAAGAGGATACGAAAACTGCTGGTATCGGCATAGCCCACCCTCGCGCAAATCTGGTCGATGGTCATGTCCGACTGCTCAAGCAGCCGTTTCGTCAACTCGATTCGAAGCGTTTGCAGATAATCCAGCGGACCCATGCCAAGGGCCTGCTTAAACCGGCGGTGAAGCGTGCGTTCGCTGACCGAAAGATCGGCGGCGAGGCCTGCTAACTGGACAGTTTGCTGCACCATCGCTTCCATGCGCCGTTGCGCGCGTGCCACCAAAGCGTCCCCGTGTCGGTCATCGGGGCTCAGGGACACGTAAGATGCCTGAGACACACGGGTGGTATCGATCAGCATCATCTTCGCCGTCGCGTCGGCGATAGCCGATCCGGAGAACTTGGCGACCAGTCTCAAGGCGAGATTGACATAGGACGTTACGCTGCCACCGGATATGATCCCATCCTGCTCGGCGATCAGCTCCTGGGCACGTAGCTGGACACTGGGATAGCGGCGTGCAAACTCCTGTATCTTCGACCAATGGGTTGTCGCCGGTCGGGCGTCCAGAAGGCCAGCTTCTGCAAGAAGATAGTTTCCGGTGCAATAGGACGCGACAACGGCGCCCCTGGCGTATTGCCGACGTAACGCATCTACAAGGGCTGCGATCTCGCCCTTCCGCTCCATGAACGGTTTCATGTCGCCGACGTAAGGCGCTGCCAGCAACACGGCGTCGGTGGGGGCGTGTCCGTCAATCGAACGATCCACCGGCACTATCCGACCCGACGCACTTCGAACAGAACGGCCATCGAGAGACTCGACAGACCATGCAAAATCCTTGTGTCGCCCGTCGCTACTGGCGCTGGATTCTCTGATCAATGTATTAGCGACCGAGAAGATGTCGATCGAGCTTTCGACACCGGATGCCAGAACACCGTCGTAAACCCAGATGCGGACAGTCGTTGTCGTCATTGTCTGAAATCCCATAAAGAATGGCAAATCTGCCACTTCAATCGACGACCCGCAACAGGCAAGTTCCTCGTCGTCCAAATCTGAAGGAGACCAGATATGCCAATGATCGATGCCATCATTCCGAAAGATGCCTTTTCCCCCGAGGTAGAGGCTGCCCTTATCAAGGAGATGACGGATATCCTGCTGAAGGCAGAAGGTTTTTCACCGAGTAACGAGGTCGCGCAGAGCGTCTCTGTCGTCTTCCTCCATCGTCCGGAAGCCGTCTATGTCGGCGGAGCCCCGGCCGAGGCCCCGCGCTACCGCATCATCCCGACGGTGCCAGAGGGCCAATATACCGAGGACGCCGTCGCGCAACTGGTGAAGGAACTGACCGAAGTCTTCGTGCGCGCCGAAGGCGGCACATTCGCCAGCGTGGCGCCGCGTGTATGGGTGTTTCCGACGGAGATGCCTGACGGCCGGTGGGGAAGCCGCGGAATGATCCGCCCTCTGCCCGATATCCAGGCTTTCATCGCGGGAGAAGCCGAGCGCTCGATCGGCGAAGAACGCCTCAGGCGCCGCCGCCGCGCAAAAGCAAAAGAGCTTCTCGACGCGATCACCGAGGCGATCTGAAAGGCATCTTCAGGCAGGCGGCGTGGCACTCAAGCCTCAGTTCCCGACCCGCAAGTGACAAGCGCTCCCGGGGCGCCCGGCGAACGATTGCCGCGGCGTTCCGCAATTACCGCGCGTCGTCCGTATGAATGGTGATGCCCGCGAGTCTGCGCGGCAAAAGGCCGATGTCAGCTGCTCTATCGCGCATCACGATTTGCGTCGGTCGAATTCCGCGCGCGCCTCGTCCAGCTCGGGAAAGTTTTGCTCCGCCCACCGATCGAGTACCGCCAATGCGCCGCTGAGCGAGGCGCCCAGGGAGCTGAGATGATATTCGACATGAGGCGGAACCGTCTGCATGTCGCACCGGACCACCAGCCCATTTCGCTCGAGTTCCCGCAAGGTTTGCGTCAGCATCTTTTGGGAGATGCCGCCAATTTTCCGCAGCATGGCGCCGTGGCGCATTGGCCCAGCGGCCAACGCCGGCAGAATCAGCATCGCCCATTTACTGGCGATAAGCTCCAGCGCGTCGCGCGCGGAGCAAGAGGGGTCGTAGACATTCCCGGATTTACGCTGTGCGATCATGATCAATAGGTACCAAAAGGTGCGTAGTTGACCAATAGTGCCTTTGGCGAAAAGAATGCGCGGCGTCATCAAGCCGCATCGAGACCGCCATGACTATTCTGATTATCCCCGCCCATCCCGAACCTCAATCGTCCGACCATGCATTGATAATTACCGCGCCAGAGGGTTGAAGTGAGCGGCGCGGGCTTAAACCCAGCGCTCCGGCCCTGAGCCCGTTCATTCGTCACCGCGTCGAATTGGTCGTTTGACGCGACGCTATCCATAGACATCGAACCGAGATCGCGATCGCTTGCTGCATGGTCAAGTGGCGTCAGATTGCCCTGTCGTGCGCGGTCTCGTACCCTTTGAAGAGGTTCAGGAATGACACTCGAGACCAAGCCTGGCGTCGCCCAGGCAGATATGCCGGCAGAAACGCAGCAGACAGGATCGCGGCAGGGGCTCCCGTTCGCCGGGTTGCTGGCGCTCGCTACCGCTGCCTTTGTCACGCTGCTCACCGAGATCATGCCGGCGGGCCTGCTGTCCGCCATCGCAGGTGGCTTGAAGGTCTCCGAAAGCCTTGCGGGCCAATTCATCACCGCATATGCGGTCGGCGCGCTCGTCGCCGCAATTCCCATCACCTCTGCGACGCAAGGCGTGCGACGGCGGCCGCTCCTGCTTGTCGCAATCGGCGGTTTCACCGTCGTCAACCTGATCACCGCGCTTTCCGACAATTACCATGTCCTGGTGGCGGCTCGTTTCCTCGCCGGCATGTTTGGTGGAATCGTCTGGTCCCTCCTTGCAGGCTATTCCGTGCGTATGTCGCCTGCTCACCTGAGTGGACGTGCCATTGCAATCTCCGGCGCCGGGGCGACCATCGCATTGGTGCTCGGCGTTCCGTTTGGATCCCTGCTTGGACGCCTGATCGGCTGGCATGGCGCTTTCGGACTGATGAGTGCCCTTTCGTTATTCCTGATGATATGGCTGATAGCTGTCGTCCCCGATTTTCCGGGGCAGGTCAGGGCGCAGCGCCAATCCCTCGTCAAAGTGTTTCTGCGGCTGGGGATTCGGTCGGTGTTGTTCGTCACCTTCACCTTCGTCGTCGCCCACAACATTCTCTACATCTACATAGAGCCATTGTTGCAGCCCGCGGGACTATCGGCCGAAGTTGCCGGTATCCTGTTCGTCTTCGGGCTAGGCTCGATCGTCGGCCTATGGCTGGTGGGAGTGCTGATCGATCGTCGACTGCCGCTTCTCGCCATGGCGAGCGTGGCTCTTTTCGGCGCTGTTGCCTTTCTTTTGGGTATTGGCAGCCCCGGTGCATTGACGATCTATCCCGCCGTCATTGTCTGGGGGCTAGCGGTCGGAGGTTTCGCGACGATCACGCAAACCGCATTATCGCGGTTCGCCGGTCAATCCGTAGACGTGGCGCAGGCCATGTATACGACGGCATGGAACACGGCGGTTGCGGCTGGGGGGAGCGTCGGAGGGTTCCTCCTGAATGGCGCAGGCGTCGCATCATTTCCATGGGTGGTGCTGGGTATACTTGCTCTATCGCTTGGCGGCGTGGTGTTCTCGATGAACAAGGTAGTCAATCGACAATGATATCCGAGCACTGCTGCCATTCCTGTTTCTGGATGGCAGACATGGAGGAATCATGAGAGCAAACTTGTCAGGCAAATTCCGGTTGATGATCGCGACCAGTGACCTCATCGTCATTCCGCGCGCCGTGAGGATTTGCCGCAGCGGTCGGCTGGTGCTTCCCTAGCGTTCTGCCTCCATGGCTGCCCGTAGCGCTGAATTGATGCGATCCTGCCAACCGGGGCCGTCTTCCTGGAAAAAAGCAAGCACATCGCCGTCTATCTTGAGCGAGATCGTCTCCGTCGCTCTGGGAATGGCCGGCCGTTCGGTTGCCGCAGCCGGTGCCTTCTTCGCGGGCTTGAACAGGGCTTCGGCAGCATCAAGCGGGTTTACCGGTCGGCGAGGCGTCGTTGCCATAGAGCTTATCCTATCATTGGGTATAACGGTCTTCGAGTGTAGTCCGATGCACACGATAGATCCACCGCCTCGGCATCGCGGTGCCGATTGGATGGTGCCATAAACACAGATCAGTTCTCAATCCGCGCGTCCGGACGTGGACAAGGCATCGCGAACGGCATCGCCGATGTAGTTGACACTCAAAACCGTCAGCGAAATCGCAACGCCCGGCCATAATGCGCGAGATGGACTCGTTCTGATAAAATCGACGCCATCGTTCAGCATACGCCCCCATGTCGGGAAATCCGACGGGAACCCGAGCCCCAGAAAGCTCAGTGCGGATTCTGCGACGATTGCCGAGCCGAGTCCGAGGGTTGCCGAAACGAGGATAGAGCTGAACACGTTCGGTAGAATATGACGGAAGACGATCTGCCTCTCAGGAATGCCGCCACTGCGTGCGGCCAGGATGAACTCGCGATTTCGCAGAGCAAGCACATCCCCTCGCACGACGCGCGCAGTATGCATCCAGCTGGTGGCCCCGATCACGGAGACGATGAGAAGAAAGATGCCGGCTTCAGCCCCGATCAGGCTACGCAAACTATCGCGAAACAGCAAAATGACCACGAGGAGCAGCGGCAGCAATGGTAGCGACAGGAAAAGGTCGGCAAGCCGCATAAGCCAGCCATCAAGCCTTGGCATCATTCCCGCGAGTACGCCGACGAGCGTTCCGATGAACAGGGACAGAAGCATCGCGGTCAATCCCACCGCCAGCGATATCCGGCCACCTGCCATCAGCTGCGCAAGGATATCGTGACCAAGATTGTCGGTCCCGAGCGGGTGGGCCAACGAGAAGGCGACGTTTCGAGCACGGATATCCATCTTCGCCGGGTCGACCGAATGAATAAGGGGGCCGAGAAACACGATGAAGACAAGCGCCAGAAAGACGAGGCCACCCGCCACGCCGGCCGGACTTTTGCAGAAGCGCCGCCACACCACTTGCACAAGGGACGTCGGACGGTATTCGACGCTCTGTTTGGGCTCGATTGAGATATCAGTCATAGCGGATCCTTGGATCAAGCATGCCGTAGAGGACATCGGCGATCAGGTTGAACAACACGATCAGGATCGCGAAAATGAATGTCAGGCTCTGGACAAGCGGGAGGTCTGCTCCCTGAATGGCGGAAATCAGGAGCTGGCCGATGCCATTCACCCGGAATATCTGCTCGGTGACGATGGCGCCTGAAAATATCGTGGGAACGCCAAGCGCCACGACCGTGACAACCGGGATCAGGCCATTTCGCAACACATGGACGAAGAGGATCAGATGTTCCTTGACGCCCTTTGCACGCGCAGTGCGAACGTAATCCTGGTAGAGATTTTCCAGAACGGAAGCGCGGACGAACCGGGCAATCTGCGACATGTTGTATAAGGTCAGCACCAGAACAGGCAGCACCATCTGCTTTATCTGCTGCATGAATGTCGACCAGTCGGTCACATGGAGATTGGTGTCATAAACGGACGGAAACCATTGCAGGTGCACGCTGAAAATCACGATGAGCAGCACGCCGGTAAAGAAACTCGGCACCGAATAGCCAATCATCGAAATGAACGTGAAGATCTGGTCGACGGCGGAATATTGGCGATAGGCCGAGATGACACCCATCGGAACTGCAAGAAGAATACCCAGCAGGTAGGCGAAGCCGACGACGGTCAACGTTTGCGGCAGCCTTTGCGCTATAAGATCGGCAACCGGACTGCGCGTCGCCCAGGATATGACACGGGTTCGATCTGCCGCCCCGAAATTCAGGCCTGTCATCTGCTGAATAATGTTCAGCGGTTCGTTGACGACGAACTGATAGAGCCATTTCAGATATCGTATCAGGAACGGCTGATCGAGACCCAGCGACAGCCGGATCTGCTCGCGGACATCGTCCGGAATGGTCAGAGGCAAGTTGCCTGTGGGGTCTCCCGGCGCCAGATCCAGGAGCAGGAAAATGACGAAGCTGATGACGAGCAACGTCGGAATGGCATAGAGCAGGCGCCGCATTGTAAAAGCGAACATGGACTTGTCTCCTATCGGGGGCGCCGCAGCCGTGTATCCGGCTGCGGCCGAGCGGCTATTTCTTGTGCCGCGACCAGTCCGCGATATTCCAGAGTTGCGAATCCCACGACGTCATCCGAACGCCGTCGAGACTGATGGAGCGCGCGGCAACCTCACCGCGATAGACGAGCGGTATGATTGCTCCATCGTTCACCAGAAGATCGTTCAGCTTCTTGGCAAGCGCGCCTCTTGCGTCCTCACCCGGCGTCTTGGAGAGCTCCGCAACGATCTGGTCGTAGTCCTTGCTGCAATAGCGGGTGGAGTTTGCGCCCTGCCAGGCATTCTTGTCGTTCGGTATCTTGTTGCATGTCCATCCGGCCATGTAGGCTTCCGGATCTGTGCCGGGAAAGTTGTTGCTGAACATCTCGACGTCCGCATAGAACTTGCGGATCGTATCGGGATTGCCCGCATCCCCACCAAAGAAGATTGACGGGTTGATATTGCGCAGCTCCGTCTGCACACCGATCTGCGACCACATGTCCTTTAAAAGGGCCTGTTCGGACTGCCGAACCGAGTTCGTCGACGTCTGGAACACGAGCGAAAGCCGCACGCCATTCTTGGCGCGAACGCCATCGGAACCCAACGCCCATCCGGCATCGTCAAGAAGCTTGTTGGCGCCATCCACATCCGGCTTCAGGCACCAGTTGACAGCGGTCGACGCGTTGACCGCAGGAGCCGGCAGGATATTGCAGGTCGGCTGGCCCGCCTTGCCATAGACGGCTTCGACGATCAGATCCCGGTCAATCGCCATAGATAGCGCCTTTCGCACGGCGGGATCGCTCAGCACCGAGTTGGGGCCGGCCTCGGCAGTCGAGCGCTTGGCGCCCAACGAAGCGCCGTTTGCAAAGGGATTGACGTCGATGCGCTCGACCTGAGTCCCGAACGAGGCGACGATGGTTCCTTTGCCGGCAGCTTCCATCTGTTTCAGGACTTCCGGTTCCAGCTGCAGGAACCAGGCATAATCGAATTCCCCGGTTTCAAGCACGGCACTTGCTGCAGACGTAGGATCGCCGCCACCCTTGATGGTCAAGCTCGAAAAGGCCGGCTTGGCGGGATCACGATAATAAGGATTGGCATCGAATGTCACGACATCGTTGGCCTTGAAATCCTTGACCATGAACGGCCCGGTTCCTTTAGGCGCGAAATTCTCGGCGGTGCAGCTCGAAGCTTTTGCGCCCATACACGGAGCGAACTGCTTTTTTTGCAAGATAGGCGCCATGGCGCCGACAAAGGCCGAAAACGGAAATGGTTTGGGATTGCTGAACGTAATCTTCACCGTCAGCGGATCCTGCGCTTCGACCTTGGCGACCTGGTCGAAATAGGATGCCGCCGCGCAACCACCTCCCGGCGCGGTGCAATACTGCCAGGTAAAGGCGACATCATCGGCGGTGAAATCCGTGCCGTCGGACCACTTGATGCCAGACTTCAGCTTCCAGGTGATCGACATCAGGTCCTTGGAGATACCGCCGTTCTCCACAGAGGGGATCGTTTCGGCAAGAGCCGGTACGATCTTCCCGGTCTCGTCATATCGCGCCAGGGGTTCCAGCACGACCGACGATGCATATTGTTCCTTCGTCCCGCCGGAGAGATAGGGATTGAGCGTCGAAATCGCCTGCCAGGACAGGATCTTCAAATCGCCATCCGAGCCTCGTTCCGCATAGGCGGATGTTGTCCCTAAAATCACCGGCAGAGCCAGTGCAAGAGTAAAAATATGTGCCTTCATTTATATTGTTCCCATTTTTATCGTTTGATCCCCATCCGGTCTTGCCGGGGGCGAAATGCTGGAAGCGGGCATCGATGGTCCTCAGGCGATGCCCGCAATGCGCAGATCCGATGCGTTCGGCGATCCTCACGCGGTCAACGGCAGCTCCTTGTCGATAAGCCGCAGCCAATAATTGATCCCGTAAGGGATGGCCTCATCGTTGAAGTCGTACTTGGGATGATGAAGCCCGGCGGAATCGCCATTGCCGATAACGATCATTGCGCCGGGTCTTTCCTGCAGCATGAAAGCAAAATCCTCTGCTCCCATTGACGGGCGCCTCGAGACGACATGGTCGTCATGGCCCGTCGCTTCACGCGCCGCTTTCCGCGCAATTTCGGTCTGTTCATCCCAGTTGCACGTCGTGGGGTAGCCCTCGTAGTAAGTGACTTCGGCGCTTCCACCATGCATGGAGGCGCATCCCTCGCAAATCGCCTGGAAACGTTCCTTGGCGAGCTTGGTGTCTTCCGCCTGGAGCGATCGAATGGTTCCACGCAGGCTCGCTTCCGGCGCGATGACATTGTAGGCATCGCCGGCGAGAAACCGGGTGATCGACACGACAATCGAATTGAGCGGATCGATTGCGCGAGACGCGATCGTCTGCGCGGCAAGCGTGATTTGAGCCGCGATCACGACGGGATCGATCGTGGCATGCGGCGCGGCCGCATGTCCGCCTCGTCCGACAATCTTGACGTCGAACTCTGCGGTTTCCGCCATGATCGGGCCGGCGCTGATCCCAAAATGCCCGACCGGCAGGCCCGGCATGTTGTGCATGCCGTAGACGGCGTCGATGGAGAACCGCTCCATCATGCCATCCTTGACCATTTCGCGACCGCCGCCGCCTTTCTCTTCCGCCGGCTGAAAGATAAGCGCAACCCGCCCCGAGAAGTTTCTGTCACGCGCCAATGCTTGCGCCGCGCCAAGAACCATGGCTGCATGGCCGTCGTGGCCGCAGGCATGCATCTTCCCGGGCGTCTCTGATTCCCACGGAACGCCGCTTTCCTCGAAAATCGGCAAGGCATCCATTTCGGTGCGAATGCCGATCGTGCGCGAACCGCCACCCTTGCCATTGATGATGCCGACGATCCCGGTCTGTCCAATGCCGGATACGATCTCGTCACAGCCGAATTCCCGCAACTTGGCTTCGATGAAACTCGCCGTCGCTGGAACCTCGAAACCCAGTTCGGGTTGACGGTGAATCTGATGCCGCCAGCCGACGACGTCGCTGTAATTATCCCTGGCTGTCATGTCCTGCCTCCAAATGCTGAAATGAAAAACGCAAGTCGGCGGTGCCGGAACGGCACCATCGGCGCAGCTTATGTCCCGAATTCCGCTCCGGCCTCCTGCATCCCGAAGGAGCAGACGTCCAATTTTCCCTTGAAATGACCGAAGCGCAGCATGCCTGCGCCATCATCAGCCGACGACTTGCACATAGTGCCGATCGCCAATCTGCTGGTAGGTTCGCGCGGGCGGCTGGTAGCCAAGCGGGCGGATGAGGCTTTTGATTTCCTCATTCGAGACATTGCGCCTGAGGGCACGTCGGCTCGGATCCGGTACCGGCACGGCTGCCATCAGTTTCTTCGTGTAAGAGTGCTGAGGATTGTCGAACACATCGGCACGAGAGCCGATCTCAACGATCTCTCCCATGTACATCACGGCAACCCTGTGGCTCACACGCTCGACCACGGCCATGTCGTGCGAGATGAACAGGTAGGCAAGGTCGAATTGCGACTGCAGATCGAGCAGCAGATTGCAGACCTGGGCCTTGACGGAGACATCGAGCGCTGAGACGGCTTCATCGGCGATGATGACCTTGGGATCGAGCATCAGCGCCCTGGCGATCGCGATACGCTGGCGCTGCCCTCCTGAAAACTCATGCGGGTAGCGGCCGAGCATATCGGCTTTCAGGCCCACCCTCTCCAGCAGTGTGGCGGCCTTGTCCCGCGCCTCTTTCGCGCTTCCCATCTTATGGGCCAGGAACGCCTCAGTAATGGAGTTGCCGACCTGCATTCTCGGATCGAGACTGGCAAACGGATCCTGAAAGACCATCTGAATGGCCCTGCGCGCCAGGCGAAGATCGTCCTGGCGAAGGGCGAGGATATCCTGGTCCTGAAAATTGATGACCCCGCTGGTCGGCTCGACGAGACGGGTGATGGAGCGGCCGATGGTGGATTTGCCGCAGCCCGATTCTCCGACGAGTGAGAGGATTTCGCCTTTATGCAGGGTGAAGGAAACACCTTCGACGGCATGGATCGCGCCGGATTTTCTGGCAAGGAACCCGGAGCGAACGTCGAAATGCGTCTTGAGGTTCCTGACCTCCAAGATGGGTTCGCCGGGCTCATTGAGCCTGGAACCGGCATCAGAAGCGGCTGTCGACGATGCGCCGAACACGGGAAACTTCTCCGGATGTGGCCGCCCCTTCATCGAGCCGAGCTTCGGTACCGCCGACAATAGCGCCTGCGTGTAGGCACGCTTGCCGCGATGGAATATGTCTGCCGTGTCGCCCGCTTCGATTGCCTCGCCCTGGTACATGACGAGCGTGCGATCCGCGACCTCTGCGACGACGCCCATGTCATGCGTAATGAAGAGAACCGCCATTTGCTCTTCGGCTTGCAGTTCCTTTATGAGATCGAGAATCTGGCCTTGGATCGTCACATCGAGTGCCGTCGTCGGCTCATCGGCAATCAGCAGCTTCGGCCTGCAGGCGAGCGCCATCGCGATCATCACGCGCTGGCGCATGCCGCCGGAAAACTGATGAGGATAGTCGGCATAGCGGCTCCTGGCATTTGGAAGGCGAACCTTCTCCAGCAGGCGAATGACCTCCGCCTTGGCGTCATGCCGCGACATTTTTCGATGGACCGCCAGGGCCTCAAGGATCTGCTTGCCGACGGAAAAGACGGGATTGAGGCTCGTCATCGGCTCCTGGAAGACCATGGCGATCTCATTGCCTCGCACGAGACGCATTTGTTCCTCTGGAAGCGCCAGAAGATCTCTGCCAGACAGCATCACCTGGCCGCGCACCCGGCTTATGAAGCGGGGCAACAGCCGCATCGTCGCAAGCGAGGTGACGCTTTTACCGGAACCCGATTCACCGACGATCGCGAGCGTTTCGCCGGCATTGATATGCAGATCGATCCCTTTGACGACGTTTCGCCAGGTTTCGCCTATGCGAAAATCGACCGCCAGATCCTTGATCGAAAGTACGCTGTCCTTGGCGACGGCGTCTTGGGGAAGAGGATTTGCCGCCACGGGATTTATATCCCCGATCCGTCTTCGACGATGAAAGTGCCCTCAAGCCGAAAAAGGGAAGAGATCGGTTTCCTTAGCCAGTTCATGTGTATGTTCCCTTTTGTGTTTTGGACTGCAGCGGGCATCTCCGGCCTCATTATCGTGAGTTTGGATTCTGAGGGAGGTGCCGTCTTCCAACGATCAACAGCAGGTGAGGGCCGCTCAATCCTCCGATTGCGAGGATGAAGTACTCTTTTTGAGCTGGCGCTTCTGGGGCGTCGAATAGTATTCCCGTGACGGTGGTTCGGCCTGTCGCGCGCGCACGAGAACGGGAAATCGCGCTGTCGTCCGACGCAGGAAAGGCGCCTAACCGGTCATTATTCCCGGTTCGATGGGGATGCTGCGTGTTTGCTTTGGGGGAGAGTGGAGCGCCGTTTTCTGGAAACAGGCGCTCTCAAGACAGCAAGCACAATCGACAATTCGCCGTGCCTGATCGGTCCCGTTGACCCGGAAAGACCGACTTGGCCGGCTCGCAAGGTATCGTGGCGGAAGTCAGGCTCGCACGCTGCTACTCGAGCAAAGTAGCCACCACACGGAGCCAGGGGGGCCTCAGATTATGTCCTTGGCTTGCGGTCTCCTTAATCGGCTTTCTCGGTGGGGTCCCATTTGAAATGATCGCCTTCCGCCTGAATGTAACCGACACCCGGGAACGGAAAATGCGGTGCGAAAATCAGCTCGTGGCTTTTCACCAGGGAACTCAACGTCTTGGACCGGTTTGCCTCTGCCTCAGGCTTGTCGCCATCGAAAGACACAGCCCAGTCGGGCTTCGCCAGAGAGATGATGGAACTGTGGACGGTGTCGCCAATATCAAACAGTCGCTCCTTGCCGGACGTGATCCGATAGCCGACATGGCCGGGCGTATGGCCCGGGAGTGACACCGAAGTAATGCCCGGAGCAACAGAGCCACCGGGTGTAAAGGTCTTGACCTTGTTCGTGATCAGCTTGACGATCGGCGCGATCTTTTCATTGGTCTTTGCGAATTTCCATTCAGCCTCGCTCATGCGGATCGTGGCGTTCGGGAATGCAAGCTTGCCGTCGATAACCAGTCCACCGATGTGATCCGGATGGGTGTGGGTGAGGAGTATTTCGTCGATCTGGTCGGGTTTGACGCCGGCCTTCTCCAGGCTGCCTTGCAACGCACCACCGACGCCCGTGTCAATCAGGACGATATGTTTGCCCGACCTGACCAGCAGGGCATCAACGCTGAGCGTAACGGTGTCCGTCGGCGCTCCGGCCGCAGACAAAAGTGCTGCCACTTCGGCGGGGCTGTGGTCGAGACCGAAGATCTTGCTATCATTCGGTTGCACGAATTGCGCATCATGCAGTGCTACAATGTCGAGGCTGCCCAGTTTGAATGACTTTGCTTGCGGTTGTTGCTGCGGCATCTGTGCTTGCGCGAGGGTATGAACACAAACCAGGCAAGATGCGACTGTCAAAAGCTTGGCCAAGGAGCTGAAGCGCGACATGGGATGATAATCCTTCCGTTGGTGGCAATAAGCAGCTTAGGGGATGAGGTCATCGATGCAAGCGAACAATCGCCGTCATCAGACAGAAGCCTCGATCGACGGCGGTTGGTTTCTGGCGGATTTCCAACTCCGCGTATTCTCCAGTAGAGGTTTACGCATGTGAGGCTAACTACTTCTTCGTTCTTGAGAAACAGGAGCGAAGGAGCCTTATCTTGCGGGCATCATCCGCATCAAGACCTTGTCACGCAGGATGTAGTGGTGCGCCAAGGCAGCAAAGGCGTGGATGGCGACGAAGGCGATGATGATCCAGGCGAAATCATTGTGCAGCCCGGCGATTTGATGACGATACGATGGATCGATCGTCAACAGCGGCGGAACGGAAAACAAGTTGAAAAATGGAATTGGCTTGCCCGACGACCAGCCGAACGCAAGGCCGAGCGCGACCTGTGCCAGAAGTAATCCATATAAGCAGAGGTGAACGGCTTGGGCGGCAAGGTGCTTGATGCCGGATGTTGCGGCCGGGAGATGATTGCGATTGGCAATGCGCCAAACCACACGAACAAGCACAACGATGGTCAGGAGAATCCCGAATGCGAAATGCGTATAGATCAGGCCCAGTCGTCCGGCCGTCCCCTTTTCGAGGAACTCCCAGACCTGCGCACTCAAAAATTGGAAGAGAACGAGGAATGCGGTGATCCAGTGAAGCGTGATCGTCAAAGGGTCGTGTCGCGTTTCTGATGGTGTCGTGCGAGTTTGTGCGGTCACGCTGGTCATGGAATGCCTCCGTTCGATTGCTGCAGTGCAAACACTTCGGCGAAGGCTTTATTCGCTGCTCCGATAATTTTTTTGCTATTTAGATCTTGAGAGGTCCTGACGGATCGGGGACTATTTCAGTGGCTCTGAAGCTGTCGACCCTGAATGTCGGCGTTATCCAAGGCCGCTCAGGCCGATCAAGGCACCAAACCCAAGTACGATCAACGGGTGCACACGGGTCGTTGTCAGAATGATCGCGCAGACTGCGACGGTTGCAGCAAGCCCCCAGTTCAATGCGGACGCCTCCGTAATAACGGCGGCGCTTGCCGTGACGAGACCAGCGGTCATGGGCACCTGGCCTGCTTGGACAATCTTCCGCCAAGGTCTGTCTTTGAAGCGGTTCCAGACATTCAGCACGATACCCGTCACGATGGACGACGGACCGAATTTTGCCGCCGATGTCACAAGGACGCCTGCCCAACCGGCAACGTGCCAGCCGACGAGGGGCACGACCATCAGGTTGGGTCCGGGTGCGGCTTGAGCGAGGGCAAACAGTGCACCGAACTGCTGGGCCGTCATCCAGTGATTGATATCGACGACCTGCCGCTGCATCTCCGGAAGGATCGAGTTGCCACCGCCAAAGGCGAGGAGAGAAAGCTGGGTGAATAGAATGGCAAGCGCCACAAGCGTCGACGTCATGCGCGCAGCCTCCACGTCACGAATATGCTGACAGGCGAGAGCACAAGCATGGTCAGCACCAGAGGAAAATGAAACACGGCGATCGCGAGGAAACAAAGAGTGGCGATGCCGATTGCGCATGGTTTGCGGGCGAGCGGCCTGACGATCTTGATAGCCATCGAGATCAGAAGACCGGCGGCTGCCGCGGCTAGGCCGGCAAAGGCGTGTTCCACGTAGATATTGTCGTGATACTGATCATAAACGACGCCGAGGGCGATCACGATCACCGTGGGCGCGGCAATCAGGCCCAGAAGCGCAGCCAATGCGCCGGAAACGCCTCGAAACTTCAAGCCGATCGCAACCGACATGTTGATGATATTGCCGCCGGGCAGAAACTGACAGAGGCCGAGAAGCTCGGTGAATTCGTCCGCGGTCAGCCAATGCCTTGTCTCCACCACCATCCGTCGGGCGAGGGGCAGAACCCCTCCGAAACCTGTCAGCCCAAGCGTGAAAAACCCGGTGAACAATTCGGTGGCAGTCGGGGACTGGGCATTTTCGGCGATGGGTGTGAACGTACTATCCATGAGGGCGGCCTGTGCGATTATTCGATATCGCCGGAGAAATACGCCTTTACATTATGCATGTCCAATATATGGATAAGCCATAAACCATATATCTGAGATATGCCAATGATCGAACTGCGCCATCTTCGCTATGCCGTAACAGTTGCTGACGAGGGACATATAACGCGGGCTGCTGAGCGGCTTGGTATCCAGCAGCCGCCGCTGAGCCAGCAGATTCGCAGTCTCGAAACCGCAATCGGAACAGCGTTGTTCCTCCGTATGCCGCGTGGTGTCGAATTGACAGAGGCGGGCAAGACCTTTGTCGAGAAGGCGAGGGCGATCCTGCTGGATGTCGACCTGGCGATCGAAGCTACCCGAAGCAACGCCCGGGGTGAGGAAGGCAATCTGGCAATCGGCTTCACGAGCTCGTCGGCTTTCCACTGGATCGTGACCTCGACGGTGCGATCCTTTGGCGAGATATCGCCGGCAGTGACTCTGAGACTGGAGGAGGCGAGTACCCCGGATCTTATCGACGCGCTTCTGGAGCGTCGACTTGACGTGGCGTTCGTGCGCTCGCCCGTCGAGTTCTCTTCCAACCTGGATGTATCGCATCTGCTGGATGAGGAGATGCTCGTCGCCCTGCCGGATCGGCATCCGCTGGCATCGGCCGCTTACGGCAAGCAGGCGTCGGTGCAGCTATCCGATCTCTCCGATGAAGACTTCATACTTTATCGACGTCCATCCGGGCCAGGGCTTTACGATTCGATCATCGCCGCCTGTCTCGGCGCCGGTTTCAGCCCCAGGATCAGGCACGAGGCAACCCGTCTCGTTTCGACGCTCAGCCTCGTTGCCGCGGGGCTCGGCATCTCGATCATCCCGAGCTCGATGGCGCGGCTGGAAACGAATGGGATCGCCTATCTGGCCATCAACGCCCGCTCGCCCCTCGTCGCACCCTTGTACCTCGCCCGCAGAAAGGAGAGTTCGAGCGGAGCGATGACCCGCTTCCTCAATATCGTGCAAAAGCAAACGAGTATTCTGGCGAATAGTCGGTAAACGGTATTGCTGGGGATGAACGTTTGCGGTTTCAAAAGGCAACGCAGTCCTCGACGGTATCTGCACGGACCAGGCGACGTACCCAACAGGCACGCCACCCAGTGCATGCTCTAGTCTTTTACGGGCGCAGCCTTTTGGGAGTACGACTGAGCAGTGTGACTTCCCTGATGCTCGCAACTCCAAGCAACCTCATGAGGATCCGACCGAGGCCCACGCCCATTCCACCGTGCGGTGGGCAACCGAACCGAAAGAAGTTCAAATAGTCTGACAGGCTTTCCAGATCTAACCCGCGCTCCTTGGCTTGCGCCACCAGGCGATCATAGCGATGTTCGCGTTGCGCGCCGGTCGTGACTTCCAATCCGCGCCAGAGCAGGTCGAAGCCATTGGTGAGGTCTGATCGATCCCTCTGCCGCATGTGATAAAACGCCCGGCCTCTGGCAGGATAGTCGGTAATGAAAAGGAATTCGTGCCCCGTTGTCGCCGCCATGTGTTCGGATAGAAGACGCTCGCTTTCGGCGTCGAGATCATCGCGCCGCGACGGCTCATGGCCAAGTTCCGCAAGGATTTCGAGAGCCTTGGCAAAAGTCAGCTTCGGGAACGGCATGGTTGGCGGGGTGATGGTGACACCGAAAAGCGCCTCGATGTCAGAGCCATGAACATCTGCTACCACGCCGATAGCATGCGCCAACCAGCGTTCTTCGAAGTCCATCAATTCATGATGGTCCTCGATCCAGGCCATCTCCATGTCAATCGAGGTGAATTCGGTTTCGTGGCGTGACGTGAACGAGGGCTCGGCGCGAAAGGCCGGGCCGATTTCGAAGACTTTTTCCATGCCGCCAGCAATGGCCATCTGCTTGTAAAACTGTGGCGACTGGGCAAGAAAAGCCTTTGTACCAAAGTATTTAACGCTGAAAACTTCCGAGCCGGATTCGCTGAATGTCCCCATCAACTTCGGCGAGTGGATTTCTCGGAAACCGTGCTGCTTCCAAAATCCACGCATAGCCTCCTCCAGCGTCGTTTGCACAGAAAATGCCAGTTGCTGCTCGGGGTAACGCAGGCTCACCTGCCGGTGGTCGATCCATTTATCAAGGCCGGACTCGTGTACGATCGGCAATTGGTTGTCGGCCCTTCCGCAGATTTCCGCGGTTTCCACCAAGACTTCCAGGCCACCAAGTTTGACGGCAGGAGCCGCGACGACTGTTCCGGTGATCATGACAGCACTCTCGGGTGTGAGACCATCGAGGGCGGCTGTGACGGCAACATTGCCCTTGCTCTGGGTAAGCTGAACTTTCCCTGTCGGATCACGCAGAACAATGAACCGCATACGCTTCTGATCGCGAACGGTTTCTGCGAAGCCGTAGAGCTTGACTCGCTTGCCAATGCTGAAGGGAAGATCGGCAACAAGAGAGCGGGGTAACGATGATACAGGGGACATGACTTTCTCCGGTAAAAACGCCGGACGGAGAAGCCAAGACATGCAGCCCTTCCGAAACCGGCAGGGCTGTGGTGATCAATGAGCTACGTCAGTATGCGCACACGACATCCACGACCCCGGAGGGGCCGTTATTATTGATTGCTGTGTGTGATTGTTTGCTCATATGGCAGATTTACTCACAATGCTGAGGCTCGGTAAAGCAAAAATTCCACGCTTGGCAGCTTTGGGGCCACTCCACACACCTTCGCCCACCGGCAACTGGGCCAGGAGTTTGGCAGCAAGCCTCTGGAAGAGGCATTCGTTGCGGCGTTATCCGTGATCCGGCCTCAAGAGCGCTTGCAACCCGGCAAGCTGGTAACGCCAGAAGGTCGCAAAAGCCTGCTGAATGGCGGATGGCTGTTCATATGTTGCCAGAATGTCGCCAACCATATCCACCGTGCGGGCGAAAACCTTGTGAAGCACGAAACGGACGGTCTCAGGCACCTGTTGCGCACCGTGTATCTGCTGGATATACCGCGTGGCGAGCCGTTGCATCTCTGTGATCACGAGGTCGCGGACATGCCCGAAGCGTGTGCCCTCGGCACCGCGTAAAAGGATGAGTACGGCAAGACGGTTGTCCACCCAGAAGGAAAGCAAAGCACGAGCCGAGGCTGATCCCGCCGCATCCGCTTTGCTCCAATCTTCGAGCCGGCCTATATCGCGGATGCGGGCCCGCAGCCGCCGTAGCAGTTCGGCCGCGATCGAAACGGTGACAATCTCATCGAACATCGCCTCCTTGTTCTCGAAATACTTATAAATGTTTCCTGTGCTGATATCCGCACGTTGCGCCACATCGGAAAGCTTGGTGGCAGCATAGCCACGATCCGCAAATACGCTGGCTGCTGCCTCAATGATCCGCGTACGAACCTCTTCCTTCAAACGTTGAGCCAACGGAGCCTCTCTTGTAAATCCAGCAGGCGGGGCATCCATGGATTTGCTTCCTCGAGCTCCAAGGCAAGAGAAAAAAGCAGCTCGTCGCGGTCTTTTGCAGCCGCAAAGTGGCAACCGATCGGCATGTCGCTATCCGTCATGAAGAGGGGGACTGACATGGCCGGCCAGCCAGCGAGAGACGCAACGACAGTATAGCTTGCAAGCCGTGCGATCATGGCATCGATTTCTGCCGGCGCGTGGTCCGGACCATGCCGACCGAGAGGAAATGCGGAAAAACCGATCGTCGGGCAAAGCAGCACATCGAAGCCCTCCATAGCGTCGTTGGCAGCTGCCGTCGCGGCCTCCAACACTTTGGTGCAAGCAACAATATCCTCATGGGTCAAAGTTTGCGCACGAGACGCGAGATCGAGCGTGTAGGGTTCCAGAAGCGATGGATCAAAGGCCGGCCCCATCGCGTTACGAGCCTGCGCGAGCAGGGAGTTGATCGCAAACCCGGTCAGCGCAAAATAGGCTTTGCCGTTCGCCTTTGCATTCATCCGAGGGCCATCGATCTCGCGCACGTCGTGGCCAAGGTGTCTACACAGCGCAGCCGCCTTATTGGTTATCGTTTCGACGCCGGGGGCAGGGGATTGCCCGAATGTGTCACGGTGGTAAACACCGATTTTAAGCCGCTTTGCCCGCGGGAGCGTGGCGATATCTGCTGGGGCTAAGCCAGCCGAAATGTCGGGCTTTTGTGTTGCGAGCAGCCAGTTGTAGCTGTCGCGAACCGAACGACTGACGCAATGTTCACTTATCAATCTGGTGGTTGGTAGGTCCGGCGGCATCCCATTGCTGACGGTTCGGCCACGGCTCGGCTTGAAACCGAAGAGCCCTGTAAAAGAGGACGGCCCGCGTATTGAGCCACCGCCGTCAGATGCATGCGCGACCGGCACCATGCCTACGGCCACGGCGGCGACCGCGCCTCCGGACGAGCCGCCCGGCGATAGCGATCTGTCCCAGGGATTGCGCGTCGCTCCATTGGCAAGACTTTCGGTCGTACCGATCAGACCGAATTCGGATGTTGCACTCTTCCCCAGGGTTACAAGTCCTGCAGCATCCAGCGATGCGGTGTAGGCAGAGCCTTCATTCGCTCGCAGGCCGGCAAATAACCGCGACCCGTAACTGACTGTATGGCCAGGATACGCCGTCAGGTCCTTGATCAAGGTGGGCACGCCGGCAAAGACGCCACCTGTCGGGACCGTGCGTGCTCTCTCGCGGGCGAGGTCAAAGTCATGGGACGCGATCGCATTGACCAACGGGTTGAGATGCTCGATGCGATCGATCGCAGCTTCTGTTAGCTCGATTGCTTTGATGTCTCCATTGCGCACAAGCTTTGCCTGCGCGGTCGCATCCAGATGCGCGAATTCGTCATAATGGTGTGGCGTCAACGAGCGTTCCAAAATACCGCCTCCAATAATAGTGAATAATGAATTCACTATTATCTACGCCAATGTCAAGAAGTTATCGTTCGCACGGGATTTCTGGACAGGCAGGCGAGCACCGATTTTGACTGGGAGACACCGAACTCTGGTACGCGATCGTTTCGATCCGCAAGCAACCGTAAACGTTGCGACAAAACCGGTGACGGGCGCGCCCGTTTATCGACCGACAGCTTTCAGCAGGCCCGTTTGAGCAAAAGTCTCGCGAAGACGCTCATCGACACCGATGTAGGAATCGAGCATCAGCGCGAGCTTTTTCGAAATGAGCGGCACACTTTCTGCCAGCTTTATCAGGCGTCCCGGATCGGAAAAGGCGATTTCGGCATAGGTGTTGAAATCATTTTCTGAGGTCGTCGCGCCATAGGCGGAAAGGAAGCCGGTTTCCACTGGCGGTGCGGTCTGGCCATTGCGCGCAATCTGATCAGTCGCACTGTTTTGAAATTGCCAGTCGGCCGGCTCGAGAGCGGTGAAGGCGCGCTGCAGGGCATCGTTGCGCAGCCAGATGAAGGAACTCGTTTCGTGGTGTACGCCAAGCTCTGCAGTCAACCGACGCGCCTCGGCCGATACGTTGGAGGGTGCGGCGAGAAATATCCAGTCTAGCCCATAAGTACCGCCAGCCTCGGCGCCGTCGATCAAGATCTTGCCAGCGATGAAGATCGCCTTGATGATCCGGCCGAGACATTGTTCTGGATAGGCTTCGAAAGCCTTGGCGATACCGTGCAGCGAGTCCTTTACGACGGTGCGGTCGGCCGGGCTCAACGTGACACCCTCTACCGGCGCATCAGCGGGCAGATAGGGCGCGACGAAGAAGGTCGAGGGATCGCCAAAGCCGATCGTCAGACCCTGTTGCCGACCAAGCTTGGCCGCATACGCATCAGGATCGACGATGGTATCTTCTTTCGGTGTCGACCGGCCGAGAAGGTAGGAACCGCTCCCGGCCAGAACCACCGCTGCGCCAAGTAGAAGGCGCCGTGAGACGATCAATGTGCCAGCCCGACCCGGGCACCGACGTGCACGGCGGCTGGAACCACTGCACGTGGCAGGGCTGTGGTGGCCGCACCGCGAAGCATCGTCAGGCCGCGCGTCAATGAGGCGCCGGCGGCGGCAAAGGAGGCCGGATCATCCGCAACGCCGACGCCGCCGGAGAAGAAATCCTCGACCAGGGTCCCGACGACGATGACGCCAGCGCCAATAACGAGGCCGGTGCCAATGACACGACCCCAGTTGGTCCCTTCCTCGGGCTCGCGGACACTCACGGGGTTACGCACGGCCTGAGGTGAGGGCGCGGACGGAGGAATGTGAGCCTTTGGCGTAATCAGAATGACGAAGGCGACACTCATGGCAACATAGTGGAACGGGCCGATCCTGCCTTGCAGCTTGGGGAAGCGGACCTCGGCGCGCAGCTTCGGGATCGGGCTGCTGGAGCTGAATTCGACGCCAACTGCGGTGGCCGCCGCATTCGGCGTTGTGCTCTGGCTGACCAGCATGGAGCGAACGGTCACTTCTTTTTTCTTCGAGTCATAGATGAAGCGCGTGTCGCCGACGAGCTGACCGAAGGCAACGTTGGCCTGCTGCGAGATCTGTGTTTCCAGTCGCCCGCCGTTGCTCACGTAGGTTGCCGGATAGCGCTTGTCGGTCATCAGGACGACATCGCCGGTTATGCGGAACTCGATCGTCGCCGTCGGGGTTTCGATCACGGGCATCGTCAGATCGTTCAAGCGGTACTTGATCGAGATCGGCGAATAGACGTGCGGCAATTCCTTTTTCAGCTCCGTAGCCGGGCTGTCGGTACGGAGCGGCTGCGGCGAGGGAGAATGCGGCGCCTGCGCGGGGGCGGACGCCGAGGGACTATGATGCTGCGGCGTATGATGCTTATGCTGATGGCCTTTGCCGCCATGCTCGCGCTGACCCGGCAGAACGGGAATGAGAATTGTGCGGCCGGCATGGATCAGATCGGGATCGGGAATTGCGTGGCCGGTGGCACGAATGACGTCGCGGCGGTTGTTATAACGCCAAATCCGCGGCCATTGCGCGCCATGGCCGAGATATTCGTGGGCAATCGACCAGAGCGTGTCGCCCGACTTGATTTGATATCGCGTGCCGATCATCAATTTCCCCCCATATGTTGCTTAACGGAATAGCACATTTGTCTGGAACATCCCTCAATGCCGTAGCAGCTCTTCGCTATGGTCATGTGACATTACTAATCAAGTTCGCCGTTATAAGTAGCGGCGGTGCGGCAAAAGGAAATGCGAGTCACGGGAATTTTCTGCTACTCACGGTTAGTGCAGTAGAACGACGGATCGCGGGCGTCGTTCTTTCCGATCCGAAACGGCAGAGCAGCGTAAGCGGTATCGCTTTCGCCAGCAATTTAGGGGCCTCCTGGGTCGTCCGATCCATGTTGCCCCTCACTGAGGGATGCGGTCGCCTTCTTGCCCCAATCGCGCAACGACAGAAGGGAGCAAGCCTGAATTGCAGAAATCTTTCGTTGCACGGATGCTAGCCGACCCCGCTACAGACGGGGTTTATCATTGGTGTTGATTGACCACCCTCCGCCCGGCAGCGTCGCTATCGAAATACAATCGATGTTCCGCGGGAAAGTCGAGGGCGATCAAGCTTCCCGCTTCGATGTCCTTGCCGGACCGCTGTTCGACCACAAGGTTCTGGCCGTCTTCGAGCGAGCAATAGATGTAGCGCGTTCCGCCGAGATACTCGAAAAATTCCACGCGTGCGGAGATCGCACGCGCGCCATCCGCTGCGATTGCGATGTGCTCCGGGCGAATGCCCATCATAAATTCCGTGCCTTCTAAAAGCTGCGAAGGCAGCCCCAGCCCGTCGAACTCGTTGCCTGCGATCTTGAAGCTCCTTCCTGCCTGGCCCACTGCCTTCAGAAAGTTCATCCGCGGCGAACCGATGAAGCCGGCGACGAAGACGTTCGAGGGATTTTCGTAAATTTCTCTTGGAGAGCCGGACTGCTCGACTTTTCCGTTGCGCAGAACGACGATCTTGTCAGCGAGCGTCATGGCCTCGGTCTGGTCATGCGTGACATAGATCATGGTGTTGCCGAGTTCCCGATGCAGGCGGGCGATCTCGATACGCATCGACACCCGGAGTTCTGCATCGAGATTGGAGAGCGGCTCGTCGAAAAGGAAGACATCCGGCTTGCGCACGATCGCCCGGCCGATGGCCACGCGCTGGCGCTGGCCGCCGGAAAGCTGTCCCGGCCGCCGCTCCAGGAGTTGGTCGATCTTGAGAATGGCCGCCGCCTGGTCGACGCGGCGGCTGATCTCGGCAGCGTCCGTTCGGGCCATCTTGAGCCCGAACGCCAGGTTTTCACGCACCGACATATGCGGATAAAGTGCGTAGCTCTGGAAGACCATTACGATGCCGCGATCGGAGGGATCGAGATCGGTGACATCCCGACCCTTGATGCTGATCTCTCCGTCGGTCACATCCTCCAGTCCCGCGATCATTCGCAGAAGCGTGGACTTGCCGCATCCGGAGGGGCCGACGAACACGACGAACTCTCCCTCCCGGATATCGAGGTCGATGCCATGGACGACAGGCAGATTTCCGTACGATTTCCTTATGTTCTTCAGGCAGACGCTTGCTTTATCCATCGGATTCTTCCCGTCTACTATTCGGACTGGAGCCACACCAGCATGCCGCCGGGATCGCGATTGTCCCAGAGATGATAGGGCACCAGCGTGACCGTCGCTGGCACCTGCTCTGGCGGACGCGAGCGATAAAGCGATCCGCCCCAGCCGGAGGAATCCTGCCTCGACACGTCAAGCTCGACCGCGACGGCGCCGTTCAGTCCATCGACCTCCTTGGTGCGGTGGCCCTGCAGGTTCTGCGGCACGAGGAATGCATTGAGATCGCCGCCATTGTCGGTCTCCTCGACGCAATAGATCAACGGACCGCGGGCAAGCGCAACGCGACCGACATCCTGTCGCACTCTCGGCGAGGCATATTGAGGGCGCAATTCCAGCGGCAGCGTCAGTTCGATGACATCGCCGGAGCTCCATGTGCGATTGAGGCGCGCATAACCGTCTATGACAGAAGAGCCAAGATCGACCGGGCTTGCGTTGACCCGCAGGCTCGCACCGTCAGCCCATTCCGGAATACGCAATGCGATCGCGAAATCTGATACGCCGTCGGCCGTGACTTCGATACGAATATCACCGTTCCACGGGTAGTTGGTGTGCTGGACCAGCTTTACGCTGCCGCCCGCGATCTTGGCCTTGACGCTGCTTTCGCCATAGAGATGCACCGCGATCTCCTTGTCGGCCACCGCGTACATGTAGGATCCGACCGATGCGACGAGGCGCGCGATATTCGGCGGGCAGCAGGGGCAGCGATGCCAAACCCAGCGGTGATGCTTACCCACGCTCTCCAGCGGATTGTCGTAGAAGAAGGTCTTGCCATCAAGCGCCAGTCCGGTCAGGGCGCCGTTGTAAAGGGCCCGTTCCATGACGTCGGCGTAGCGTCGATTTGGGCCGCGCCCCAGCATGCGACTTGCCCAGAACACCAGGCCCACCGAGGCGCAGGTCTCGGCATAGGCGGTGTCGTTCGGCAGGTCGTAGTAGTCGGTGAAGCCTTCGTTGATCGCGGCCGGCCCGATGCCGCCTGTCACGTACATCTGCTTGACGGTGAGGTCGTCCCAGAGCGTCTCCAGCGCGCTCGTCAGCGTGTCATCCTGGTATTCGGTCGCGATGTCGGCCATGCCGGAATACTGGTACATGGCGCGGACGGCGTGACCGACGACCTTGTCCTGTTCGCGAACGCGAAGATGCGCCTGGCTGTATTCATAGGTCTTGTGGACGTAGTCTTTCGGATCGCGTCCGCCTCGAAGCGCTTCCGCCGTGAAGAAATGCGGCTGCCGGCCCCTTTCATCGATGAAGAATTTCGACAGGTCGAGATATTTCTGCTCTCCGGTGACGCGGGCAACTTTCACAAGCGCAAGCTCGACCTCCTGATGCCCGCAATAGCCGGGGATCTGACCTTCGCCATGGCCGAAAACCTCGATCATGTGGTCGGCATAGCGGCACATGATGTCGAGCAGCTTGCGCTTTCCGGTCGCCTGATAATAGGCGACGGCCGCTTCCATCAAATGTCCGGCGCAGTAGAGTTCGTGATGGTCGCGAAGGTTTGTCCAGCGCTTGCCCGGCTGCACGCGCTGGAACCAGGCGTTTACATAACCGTCCTCCTGCTGCAGCTTTTCATACATGTCGATGATGGCGTCGGCGCGTGCCTCCAGCTCAGCGTTCGGCTTGCGATAGAGCGAGTAGGCGATCGTCTCGATCGATTTGCCGAGATCGGAATCCCAGAACATCTGCGTCGAGCCTGTCCACTTCTCGTCGATCGGAATGACGACACCGGGGCTCGGCTGGCTGACGTCGATTGCCTGGATCATTCCGGCCTTCTCGCAGCGGTCGAGCAGGATTGCCGCCGTCGAGTCGCATACGGCGTCCTGCCAATTCCCCCAGAAGCCGCCAAGTTCCACATCTGGAACGGCAACCGGACGAAACTGGCTCTTGTTTTGGGTCGTCATATCGAAATGTCTCCTTTGGATTACTTGACGGCGCCGGCCATGAGACCGCGCATGTAGAAGCGTTGCAGAAGCAGGAATACGAGCAGGCAGGGGATCACCATGACGACGACGCCCGCCTGTACGGCGCCCCAATCGACAGCCCCCATTCGCGAAACACGGACGGCCGTCATCAAGACCGGCAGCGTGAAGAGATCGTTGCTGGAGAGCAGTACGAGGGCGGCGAAGAACTCGTTCCAGGCGTTCAGGAAGGCGAAGATCGCAACCGTGACCACGCCTGGAAGCACCAGCGGAAAGAGCACACGCACAAGCAGGCCAAGATCCCGCGCGCCATCGATGCGAGCCGCTTCCTCGATTTCCTTCGGCACCGCGTCGAAGGCGTTGCGCATCATGAAGACCGAGAACGGCAGCTGCAGCGTTACGTAGACCAGTGTCAGGCCGAACAGCGAATTGTTCAGACCCATCTTCGACAGGATGATGAACAGTGGCGTCAGGATCGACTGGAACGGGATCATCAGCGTGGCGATGATAAGCACGAACAACGCGTTTTTCAGCGGAAACCGGTAACGCGAAAATCCATAGCCGGCGAGAAGGCTGATCACGACCGTCAACACCACCGTGGCAACGGAAACGATGACCGAGTTGAACATGTGATGCCAGATCCCGGCTCCGAACGTGTTCAGCGTGCGGTACGCATCGACGCTGAAGCCCGTATGCGGCCAGGGCGGCAGCGGCGGCTCTGCCGTCTCGCTGCGCGGCCGGAAGGACGCGAGCAGGATGACGGCAAACGGCGCCAGGAAAAACAGCACGACAGCCGCGCCGACGACGTGATATCCCGTTGCCGAACGCAACCTGCGCCGCATGCGTGATTGATTGCGGGTGCTCACGGACGATCCTCCCCGATCTTGAGAAACCACAGCTGGCCGACGCTGAGGGCAAGGAGAATGACTAGAAGCGCGATCGAAAGCGCTGCGCCATATCCGAGATTGAAGGACACGAAGGACTGATTGAAGATGTAGTAGACGATGGAGATCATCCGGTTTTGTGGACCACCGCTCGTCATAATGAAGAACTGGTCGAAGGCGAGGATCGAGCCGGTGACGGACAGGATGAGCGCCAACGCCATCGTGCGTCGCATCATCGGCAGCGTAAGGTAGCGAAATCGCTGCCAGGCGCTTGCGCCATCGATGCGGGCCGCCTCCGTCAGCTCCGAGGGAATGCCCTGAAGTCCCGTCAGAAGAATGATCATCGTGAAGCCCGCGATCTTCCAGACCACCATGACGATGATGGTAAGGAAGGCGGAATCGAAATCGGCAAGGAGGTTCTTCCTGCCTTGTGTCAGGCCGATCATTTCGAAGAGCGGCGAAAAGAGACCGCTATCGACATTGGCGAGCCACACCCAAAGCAGCGATGCCGACGCCAGGCCGATGACCACAGGAAGGAAGATGATCGTTCGGTAGACGGAGACGAATTTGCGCTGCCGATCGACAAAAAAAGCCAGCGGGAAGGCCACCGCAAATATGGCGATCGTCACCACCAGCGTATACTCGGCGGTGAAGCCGAGCGACGACCAGAAGCGCGTGTCGTGAAACATGCGAACATAGTTGTCCACGCCGATCCACCGCGGCGCGCCCATCAGCGGCCACCGATGAAGGCTCATCCACACCGTGAAGAGAAGCGGCAGCAGGAAGAATATCGTCACCAGGAAGATCGCCGGGGCGATGTAGGCAATACCACGCCAGCTCCCTCTTCGCCGCTTGCGACGCCGGGGAGACACGGAGATGATTTGAGACGTCATCTTTGATCTCGTCGTCTTGTGGAGGACTTGGAGGCCGGAAGTTTTGAACGCTTCCGGCCGAGAGCGTTACTGCGCGCTGTCGAGCATGGATTGCATGTCCGATTGGGCGTTCTTGAACGAGCCATCGACATCGTCGCCGAACATGACGGAGTTAATGAAGGTCGACCAAGGGCTGTTCGGGCTGTTGATCAGGTCGTTGAACTGAAGCGTGTATGGGGTCTTGGCGATCGCAATCGCGCTTGCAGCGATCTTCAGGCGGGCATCCTGTCCTTCGAGCACCTTGTCGGCGATGTCGGTGCGGGTCGGAAGGCTACCGTACTTTGCGAGGATCGATTGTCCCTGCTCCGAATAGACGAACTGGAGGAACTTCTGGATCTGGGCGACATGGGACGAACCCTTGGTGACGATGATGTTGTCGCCGCCCGCAAAGGACGAGGCCTTGCCATCGATACCGGGAATGAGCGTGACCCCGAAGTTGATCTCGGGATGCTGGGTGATCAGCTGACCGATCGCAAATGCCCCGAGGCCTTGCTGACCGATCTTGCCGCCGAGAAACTTGAGGAAGTCCACGCCGTTGTCGGTCGCGGCACTAGCAGGCACGGCGCCGGACTTCACCATCGAACGATAGTAGCCAACGGCCTTCCGCATCTGGGGAGTATCTAGTGTCGCGGTCTTTCCATCCTGCGAGAGGATGTCTGCGCCGGCTCCCCAGACGAGGGGTGTGAAGGTGAAGATCATGCACCCGCCACAGCCCCCGCCCGAAAAGTAGAAGCCGTAATCATCACCGCCGATCTTGCGGATCTTGTCGGCATTGGACGTGATTTCCTCCCAGCTCGTCGGAGCCTTGTCAGGATCGAGCCCGGCTTGCTTGTAGAGGTTCTTGTTCCACGCGAACACGGATGTCTCGACGAGCAGCGGAAGTCCGTAGACTTTGCCCTCGTAGGTACCCTGCTTGACGTGCGCCGGGGAAAGGGAATTGAAGTAGGGCAGGGACTTCGCGAAGTCGGTCATGTCCTGAAGCTGACCTGTCGCGGCAAACGACGGCGTATAGATGAGATCGATCGCGATCGCATCCGGTGCCTGGCCGCCCGCCACCGCGGTCGCGTATTTCTGTACCATCTGCTCGGCGGGAATTTCGGTCAGCTGCAGCTTATCGCTGCTCGTGGCGTTGAATTGATCGATGACGGCCTTGAAGGCCCCACCTCCGCTCCCCGATCGAACCCAAAGTGATATGGTGTCGGCAGACGCTGCTGACGATAGACATATCGACAGCAACGCGGTTGCTGCAAGCATTCTCTTGAGCATTACTTCCTCCATATGAAGGGACGAACTTTCGTCCCGCCTCCCGTTAGTTTTCCCGGCGCCCACCATCGCATGATTGGCGCACGACCAGATTGCATGGAAGCTTGCGGAGACCGGGTGTAACAGCCCGGCCTTCGGCAAGATCCAATATCGTGAGGCCGGCGATCCGGCCCAGTTCCTTCAGGTTCATGTCGATCGTCGTCAACGCCGGCCTCGTCTGTGCGGCGACGATCTCCCAATTGTCGAAACCGACAACCGACACGTCCTCGGGAACACGAATTCCCCTCTCGCGCAGCGCATCCACCACGCCACGGGCAATCTGATCGTTGCCGCAGAACACACCGTCCGGCCGATCGCTTCCCTTGCGATCGAACAGCGTGGCAACGCATTGATGTCCCCAGGCCTCCGTCCATTCCCCATGCAGAATGATCGCGCTTGCTCCGGCCATTCTTCGGAAAGCATCCGCTCGCTCTGTGGCCGATGCGAAGCTCTCCGGCCCGGTCACATGGGCGAGCTTTCGCCGTCCGACCGAATGCAGCCGGGAGATCGCGAGCTCGGCGCCCTGCATATCATCGGCGGTCAGCGTCACGCTTCCCTCAGCCCCTGCGGTATAGGCGTAAACGACCGGCACCGGCAGGCCGGCAAGATCGACCGGGAGAGACCTGTCGATCCGCTTGCCTGTCGCGATGATCCCGTCCACCTGCTTGTCCAGCATGGCGTCGACATGAATCTTTGCCAGCCCGGGATCGTCCTCTATCGCGCAAAGGAAGACCGAAACCCCCTGATCGACAAGCGCCTCCGAGATGCCCGCCATCAGCGGCAGGGTGAAACGACCATAGGTATCGTTGGTCAAAAGACCGATTGTAAAACTTCGATTGAACAGCAAACTTCTGGCAAGGGCATTCGGACGAAAGCCGACATCGGCCGCGATGGATTTGATCCTGTCCCGTGTTTCGACGGCCATACGCCCCGTGTCGTTCAGCGCCTTGGATACCGTAGAGACGCTCACGCCTGCCGCCTTCGCGACGTCATGGATCGTGACGCGACTGCTTCTGCCAACCATTTGGGATTGCCTCCTCAATTGAGGTGAGAAAAGCCTTTCCCAATTCGCATGTCAATAAGAGAAAACGTTTTCTCAAATTTTTCACGTTAGCTGCTGGCCTCTCAACGCATCACTATGCGGCTGAGACAGGAAGGGATCATACGAACTGCGATTGATCTGCCGCATTGCTGAAGGTACTCGGGCCGTGCGTAGAGCGAACCCGTTCGAAATCAGTCGGCTGCGCAATGGCAAACGACCCAGCGGACAGACGGGTCGTCGTGCGAGGGGAGGGGTTGGATCAATCAACCCATCGGCTTCGCAGCCTGAACGATACCGTTACATGCTTTTGTCAGCGATCAGCTTGGCGTCTCGCATGATTTGAAGCGCCGCATTTCGAAGCATGCCTTGATCCGACGATACGATGAAGGAAGAGGCGCCCTTGCTGGTTAGCGGCGCGATGTCCTTAATAGTCTCGACCATCATCCACACGGGTTTACCTGCGTGACGGGCGGCGTCGATGATCCTGTTGACCGCTGACACGATTGCCGGGTCTTCTCGCGTACTCACACCATAAGCAACCGTTAGGTCTCCTCGCCCGATGAAGACTGCGTCCAACCCCTCGACGGCGACGATGTCGGCGATGTTATCGACGCCGGCGGGATCCTCGATCATTGCGATCGCCGCCACGCCAGCGTCTGCCTCATCGATGTGTTTCCACATGGCATGCGCACCATAGCCTCCGGCGCGTGTGACTGCGGAGAAGCCGCGGCGACCACCTCTGTAGCGGCATGCGGCTACAAGCTCCCTGGCCCGATCGGCGCAGTCGATATGCGGTGCGAGAATGCCGGCAGCGCCACAGTCTAGAACCGAGAGAATACCGTCGGCGCTTAAGGTTGGAACTCTGACTATTCCCGAAATCGTTGATGCTTTGCAGGCGAGCAACGCCAGGTCTGTCGCGGTGCGATCAAACACGCCGTGCTCTTGATCGATAACCACAAAATCAAAGCCCGCCCCTGCCATTATCTCAATCGAAGACGGCCCGGAAATCTTGACGAAAGTGCCCATCAGGCTTTGATGGCCTGCAATTCGTGTCCTTAAAGAAAGACGAGAATCGTAATCGCTCATTTTCGGACTCCTGATAACGCCGCGCTTTTGTTCCGTTGGATTATCAATACACCTCACAGGCCAGCATGGACTTCGTTTCCGATCCCGTTTCAACAGTTGAAACGCCTGGATTCTGAACTTGTCCCGAAATGTCGTCTTGCATAGCGTCCGGCAAAGCGGCGTCGCGCCTCATTGATCGGTTGCGGCATGATCTCGGATCCAATGAGATCGCAGCGCAAGCGTGGCACCGTCTCAGCTGGAGAGTCCTTTATGCCAAATACCGAGCCCGTCTTTGTCGATATCGCGCTGAAAGCCTACAAGCGAGGCATTCTGAACGCGATCATTGCCCCGAGACCGATAGGCTGGATGAGTACCGTCGACAGCGAGGGGAATGCCAATCTGGCTCCTTATTCCTATTTCAACATCATGTCCAACGAGCCGCCGATCCTGGCATTTTCATGCAACACGCCGGAAGATCGCACTGCCAAGGACACTTTGAAAAACGTACGCGAGACCGGCGAATTCGTGTTCAACCTCGTCAGCTTTGACCTCGTCAGAGAGATGAACATGACGTCTGCGCCGATCCCTACCGGGATGGATGAGTTCGAGTATGCCGGGTTGGAAAAGGCGGATTGCATTTATGTGAAGGCTCCGCGCGTGGCCAGATCGCCTGCTGCGCTGGAGTGCAAGGTGGTAGAGATCGTCAGGTTGACCGACGATACGGGCAGCGCAAATGTGAACGTCACCTTCGGCAAAGTCGTCGGCATGCATATTCAGCCTGGATTCCTCGAGGACGGCGGATACTTCAACACTGCCCTAGCACAGCCCGTCACCCGCCTGGGCGGTGCCGAATATGCCATTTCCCAACCAAGCTTTGAGCTACAGCGGCAATTTACCCGTGCCGATGAGAGCACCTATTGAGGAATGAATGATGACTTCACGCCCTGTTTCGCTCTCATACTTCGCCAAGCAAACTGACACGAGTTCGATCATTCGAGGTCAGAATTTTACTGTGGAATGCATCATAGGTGCGGCTGGATCTGACCATGCCATCCACAGTGATCACGAAACCATTCTCATTCTTCCCGAAAGCGGCGCAACGCTGGCAAGCGACTTCGAAACGGCAGACATCGCCGCTCGCTCAATCGCGGTTGTTCCGGCCGGCAGTGCTCGGCTCACACTGCCGGAGGGGGCGAGGGCGTATGCGCTGACGACGGCGCGCATCGGTACGGACCCCCTAAATGTCGTCAATTCAACCGACTACCAGACGCTTGATGAGCGTGTGCTTCCGATTGCCAAGCCCATGGAGCGGCTGGCGAAGGACGAACGGCAGATCCGGGTCTATCCGGTGGATGAGGTGCCATTCCCGGACGGAAATCCGCGGTTGAAATTCTTCCAGAGCGCGACGATGAGCATCAATTGGGTCGAATACGACGGACAGCGGGATCGAACGAAGCTGTCGCCCCATTCTCACGACGATTTCGAACAGGGCTCCCTCGCGATAACTGGTGATTTCGTCCACCACATCCGCACCCCCTGGGCATCGAATGCCGAGCTCTGGCGCGAGGATCAGCACATCGAGGCATCGGCGGGCAGCATGGCGATCATTCCTCCCGAGCTCATTCACACCACGGAAGGTGTAGGCCCCGGGCAACATATCTTGATCGACGTATTCGCGCCGCCACGGACGGATTTCATCGCCAAGGGCTGGGTGTTCAATGCCGGTGATTACCGGGGCTGATCCAACGGCTTGTTCTCCATGAGCCGAGGACCTGGAGCCCAATTCGATCAAGAACCCCATTGAGGCGCAGGTATAGCCATGCCAATCGAAACGCGGACAAATCGGCCTCCCTTCAGACACGCCACTTGCGATTGTCATGTGCATGTATTCGATGATCCGGAGACATTCCCATTCGAAAATGCCCCTGCCTATGCGCCACCATATTCGCCGGCAAGTGCACTTCTGACGGATGCTGCCCGAGCCGGCGTTTCGTGTATGGTCCTTGTCCAGCCGACGCCCTATGGGCGAAATCTTGATGTGTTGAAAAAATCGCTGAAGAAACTGGGCGCGCGAGCCAGAGGCGTCGGCGTCGCGGATGCGTTGATCGACATCGACGCTCTCGCAGATTTGAGAGCAGAGGGCATTGCCGGGCTACGGTTCGTCGAAAACTTGCTTCCCGATGGTAATCGTATGCCAGGCACCGTGCCGCTTGATGCTCTCCTTCAGACGCTTGCGCCCAAGATGCTAGAGGTTGGTGTGCATGCAGAGGTTTGGGCGCCGTTATCGGTGACGCTCGAACGGTGGCCGGCACTTGAAAAGGCGGGGATCCCCATCGTGCTCGATCACATGGGTGGCTTCGATCCGCAACTCGGTCTTCATCACCCGCATTTCCAGCGACTTCTCGGGTTGCTGAGGGATGGTGCTGTCTGGGTGAAGCTTGCTCTTTGTCGCCGGGCGGCCGGTATCGGCTATGACGCTATCAGGCCGTTTCACGACGCCATGATAGAGGCCAATAGTGACCGCCTTCTGTGGGCCACGGACTTTCCATTCGTGCGCTTCGCAGGAACGCCGCCGACCATCGAGGAACTGCTTGCTCTGTTCGAAATCTGGGTCTCGGACCACGCGGTGAAGGAGCGCATTTTGTTGCGGAATCCCATTGAGCGATACGGCTTTGAAGCGAGTTTGGCCGCACTTTGATCTCACGGCCTGTCAGGGTGCTTGCAACTGCGCTTCGATGGCAGCAACCGCCTCGCTCAAAGCTTCGATGATGACTTTCCGATTTTGGTTTCCGCGCAAGGCGGATCTGAAATAGGTCACGCCGAAGGTCGCGAGAACACGTTCTCCTGACCGGATCGGAAATGCGATGGTGCCCGAACTCTTGGGTTCCAGCTCCGGGTTGCGTTCCGCGAAGCCCTTCGCCTTTGTACGGGCGACTATTCTGTCGAAGGTGCCGTCGCCCATCTGACTGTTTTCCGGGTCCTTGGAGGCCCTCATGACATCTCGCAGAATTCGCTGTTCGTCTGGCGGACAGAAGCAGAGATAGGCACGACCGAGCGCGCGGCCGCCGAGACTTAGGCGGCGTCCCAGCGACGCGTGAAAAGGTGAAATCGGACTATCGGGGATCGTGCTGTAATTGATGACGACAGCATCGATATCGAGCGTGCAAATGGCACAGGGCCACAGGATCTCTTTCGTCAGCTTGTCGGCGAAGGATCGAGCGACTTCGATGACCCGCGGCGCGCCGTGAAATCCCGAGCTCAGATTGGCGATCGCCGAGGTTACATGGTAGCCGCGTGTTTTCTCATCCTGATTGACATAGCCGGCGGCGATTAAAGTTTGCAGCAGGCGAACAACCGTGGGCTTCGGAATACCGGTTCGGGAATGTATGTCCCTGACGCTCACGAGACCGCCTTGGTTTACGGTTGCGAGCACCGAAAGGGCTTTCGTCACCGCCTGCACGGGTGCGAATGTCATCTGAAACCTCCCATAGGCCGAAATGCTGCGCGGACTGGCAACCAGTCTAGCGCTATCGGTCTTTCCTCTCGATTAGATCGTTGCCCGGATCTTAGGCAAGAGCGGTTTCGTTCCAACTGCAGTTTATTTCATCTGTTGAAATGCATCGAATCCGCTGTTGTTCGCCGGCGTTGAATGCCCTACCCATGCACCTCGATGGCGCAGGGAGGAGGGTCTCGACTGCGCAAGGGCGCTAAAGCCCCAGACAAAACATTCCACGGTAGGGCAGGCGGGCCATTCCACATGCGATCATTGCGCCAAGATGTCGTCGAGATCACCGGGCAGAACCTGACTATCGAGCAAGTCGTGTCCACATCCCGGGATGGCGCGAAAGTCAGCTTGAGCTCCGACGCGATTGAGCGCATGGCGCGCGGCCGTAGTATCTTGGAGGAGGCGATCCGCCGCGGCGAACGGATCTACGGCGCAACCACAAGCGTCGGACCGAAAACCTCCGCCAGTATCAGCCAATCAAATCAAGCCGAATTCAGCCGGCGGCTGCTGCGAACCCATAATGCGGGGCATGGACCTATTGCCGCCAAGGACGTTACCCGCGCGACCCTGGTCTGCCTTCTCAATTCACTTGCGAGCGGCACGACCGGTGCGCGGCCAGTCCTGGCCAAACGGCTGGTGGATGCCTTGAATGCCGATCGGCCCGTCGCTATGCATTTATGGGGCTCCATGGGGCAAAGCGACATGTCGTCGATGGCCGATGTCGCCCTTGCTCTCTTTGCTGACATCGAGCTGGAGGCGGGCGAGGCGCTCGCACTTCTCAATTCGAGCGCCATGTCGACGGCTGTCGCAGTGCTGTCCTTCGTCGACCTTCATTACCTGTTGGAGCTTTCGACTTTGGTCGGGGCCCTTAGCATGGAGGGCTATGCGGCCAATCCATCGATTGTGTCGGACATCGCTCTGCAATCACGCCCGTTCCTGGGCCTCCATCGGCATGGCTCGGCGATCCGGAGATACATCGACGGAAGCTACATTCTCGCAGAGGGCGGTCCCAGAAACCTTCAAGATCCCCTATGTTTTCGTTCGATCGCTCTGATCCATGGCGCCGCCGAAGACAACCTTTCCTTTTCGAAGCAACAGATCGAGCGCGAGCTGAATGCCAGCCAGGGCAATCCTGTCATATCGCTGGAGCATGGGCGGCTGGCAGCCGTCGCGAATTTCGACATGGTGACGCTTTGCATGGCGTTGGATGTTATGCGGCAGGCTTTCGCGCCCGTCGTCACAAGTTCGACGGAGCGGCTCGCAAAGCTCGTCGATACGACATGGTCCGGTCTTGCCATCGGTCTGATCGAAGAGGACGGGATCGGTGCGCCGGGGTTCAATGGGGTCGCCCTGTTTCACAAGTCGATCACCTCTGAAGCACGTTTGTTGACTGTCCCGCTGGCGGGCGAGTTGGCAAGCTCGAGCCACTCGAACGGAGTGATGGATCGGGCGTCGCTCTCAGCACTTGGCGGCCGGCGTGGATTGGAGCTGGCGCAGTTGGTCACGTCCATAGTTGCCATGGAGTTGATGGTCGCCGCACAGGCCGCCGAGCTGCGTGGGCGCACACCGCTCGGAAAAATCACGGGGCAATTATTCGCCTTTGCCCGGCAGGCGATACCCTTTGCAGCCGCAGGGGAAAGGCCACCGAACGTGCAGCCCTTGCTGGATCGGCTCTCGAACAATCGGGATGCTGTCGAGACCATGATTGCATCAAACAACTAGCCGGATAGGGCCGGGCGGCCGATGGAGGCGCATGCTCGCGAAGCTTGCGCTCGGAACGATCCGGAATGAATACGAAGAAGGAGGAGGAACTCATGTCAAGAATAAGAAACTCGGTGCTGGCTGCTGTCATCGGTGCCACGAGTGCTGTCGCCGCGATCAATCAGGCGCAGGCGGAGGAGAAGTCGCTAACCTTTGTTTCCTACCAGGGCACGCTGCAGGATTCGCAAATCAAGGCGTGGCAGCAGCCCTATACCGCAAGCCAGAATGTCCAGTTCGAAAACGATTCACCTCCCGACGGCGCGAAGCTGAAGGCGATGGTGGAAGCAGGCGCGGTTTCCTGGGATGTCATGGACCAAGGCGCTGCCTTCGCCGAGCAGAATTGCGGCAAGCTCCTGGAAAAGCTCGATTTCTCCAAGGTCGACACCTCGCAGTTTCCGGCAGGCTCTGTCAGCGATTGCGGCCTGCCTGTTTATTTTTTCGCTTTGACCTTCGTCTACAATACCGAAAAGTATAAGGACCACCCGCCGACAAAGCTGGCGGATTTCTTCGACCTTAAGAATTTTCCTGGAACACGCGTGTTGCCGCCCGATATCAGCCTCGGCACGCTCGAATACGCCCTGATGGCGGATGGTGTCGACGCCAAGAACCTTTATCCGCCCGATGTCGATCGGGCGCTGAAGAAGCTCGATACGATCAAATCGTCGATTATTTTCACCAAGACAAATGGTGCGCTCCAGCAGGCTCTCGTCGATGGTCAGGCCGACATGGGCTTTGCCGTCACTGGTCGCGTCATGGCCTCGGCCAAGGCAGGCGCACCGATCGCTCCCGTCTGGGACAAGACGATCCTTGGCTGGGACGCGTTGATCGTGCCGAAAGGCACGCCAAACCTGGCGACGGCGATGGATTTCGTCCAATTCGTGTCGCATCCGGAGCAGAACAAGCGCTTTGCAGAGCTTGCGGGCGTCATTGCCGCCACAAACAAGGCGACGCCGGATTATTCCGACCTGAACAAGACGTTCAATCCGCGCCTGCATGACGAAACCGGTGACAAGGTTCTCCTTTCCAACGTGAAATGGTGGGCGGCGAACCTCAACTCCGTCATCGCCAAGGTCACCCCCTGGATGTCCCGATAGGTCCTATGATGGAAGCAGTTGTAAACAGCCGCGCCGTTGAAAGACGCAAAACCAAAACAGCACCGATCAATATTGCGGTCTGGCTGCTGCTTCCATCGACAGTCCTGCTGCTCGCAACCTTTCTCTATCCGTTGCTTGTCATCGCGATGCGGAGTTTTACCGATCCGGAGTTGGGGCTGCAGAACTACGGATCTCTTTTGACCGACGACATCTCCATCGTCATCATTCTAAGAACGCTTCGCATCGCCGCAATCGTCGCGGTTGTGACGCTGATTACAGGGTTCCCTTACGCCTATACGTTGACCCTGGTCACTCCCCGGATGCGCGCTGTCCTGATGACGATAGCACTGTTGCCGTTCTGGACATCGGCGATCGCTCGCAGCTTCGCATGGACATTGCTGATGCAGCGCGGTGGCCTGATCGAGGCGGCCTTCGCCTGGATCGGCTTGCCGGGCATGGTGCTGGTTCGCACGTCGACAGGCGTCACGATCGCCATGGCGCAAGTCCTGTTGCCTTACATGATCCTGCCGCTCTACAGCAATATGCGCGGGATCGACCGGCGGCTGTTGGATGCGGCGGCGTCCATGGGGTCTGCGCGGTGGCGAGCCTTTCTGGACATCTATCTGCCGCTGTCGCTGCCCGGAATGCTGGCGGGTCTGTCTCTCGTGTTTGTTATCTCGCTCGGCTTTTACGTGACCCCGGCAATCCTTGGATCGCCGCAGGAAGCGCTTGTTTCGCAGTTGATCGCAACACGCGTTGACACATTGCTGGATTTTGGCGGGGCCGGTGCGCTTGCCGTCATCGTCCTGCTCGTCGCCGCAGCCCTGATGACGCTGATTGGCAGGCTGAACGCCCGCCTCGATCTGCAACCCAATATGGCCGGAAAGTGAGGTGAGCGCGATGTCCTTTTTCTCGACGCGCCGCCAAGGCGGACCAGGCCTCTTTCTGGGGTCGATGACCCTGCTCACGGCAATCCTCATCATTCTGCCGATACTCGTCGTGATCCCGGCGAGCTTCACCGCAGGAGAGACATTTCAATTCCCGCCGCGGGAATGGTCCTTGCGATGGTACGAGAACTTCTTTACCTCGCGCATGTGGCTTTCGTCGTTGCTTCAGTCATTGCAGATTGCATCGTTCACTGCCGTTCTCGCAACCGTCCTCGGAGTGAGCGCGGCAATTGGACTGACGCGAATTTCGCGCAAGACGGGAGCGGTGCTCAGGCTCTTCTTCTCACTCCCCTTGACTGTGCCGAGCGTGGTGGTCGGCATCGCCATATATGCGGTGTTTCTAAGATGGCATCTCGCCGGTACTCTATCCGGTCTTGTCCTTGCGCATACAGCGCTCGCCATTCCATTCGTGATTACAACGGTGGCCGCCAGCCTCACGGGCTATGACAACGCACTTGATCTTGCGTCGTCCAGCCTGGGCGCCGGAAGTATCACGACGCTTTTTCGGATCAAAATCCCGCTGCTTGCGCCCGGCGTCATCTCTGGTTTCCTATTCGCCTTCGTCAGTTCCTTCGACGAGTTTGTCGTCGCACTCTTTCTGCAGACGCCGAAGCTCAGGACGCTGCCGGTCCAGATGTATAACTCGATCGCGCTCGATATGGATCCGACCATATCTGCGGCCTCCAGTGTGATCGTCGTTGCGACGACGATCATTTTCCTGTTCGTCTCGCTCAGAGCCGGCAACAAGTTTTAGAAAAAGCGGTTTCGCAAGAATGATGAAAAAGCACTCGATCAAGATCTCGAACGCAACCCGCTACTATCCTGGCGCTGCAAAGCCTGCCATCGACGATATATCGCTCGACATCGCGCCGGGTGAGTTCATGACGTTTCTCGGCCCCAGCGGCTCAGGCAAGACAACTCTGCTGTCCATCATCGCCGGCTTCGTGACACTCAATGCCGGGTCGGTTGAGATCGATGGTCAGGACATTACCAATCTCAAGCCGCACAAGCGCGATCTTGGGGTCGTCTTCCAGCAGTACGCGCTTTTTCCTCATATGACGGTATCTCAGAACATCGCCTATCCGCTGCGGCAAAGGGGTGTTTCCAAGGCGGAAATTGCGACGAAGGTGACGCACGTTCTCGACCTCGTACAGCTCGGCGACTTCGCTCATCGATTGCCACGGCAACTTTCGGGAGGCCAACAACAGCGCGTCGCCCTCGCCAGAGCCGTCGTTTACGAGCCCAGAGCTCTCTTGCTCGACGAACCGCTCGGGGCCCTCGACAAGCGCCTGCGCGACCGACTGCAGCTTGAGATCGCTCGCATGCACCGCGAGCTGGGAATGACATTCGTCTTCGTGACACATGACCAGGAGGAAGCGCTCACGCTCTCCGACCGTATCGCGGTTTTCAACAATGGAAAGATCGTTCAGGTTGGTACGCCGACTGAACTCTACCAGCGTCCGAATTCGCTATTTGTCGCGAGATTCCTTGGGGAATCCAACGTCATGGAAGGATCGCGGCCGGCAACGAACATCATTGTGCGTCCCGAGCATATCAATCTGAAAGCCCTCACCAGCAAGTGCTCGGAGGGCGAGCTTTCAAAGACCGCAACGATAACCGATATCGCTTTTGCTGGCGCCCACCTCAAGGTGGGATTGTCATTTTCTGACGGAGAGATCGGCTCTTCGCTGATCACCGCGGGCAACCCGCTGCATTTCCAGCGAGGGGAGGCGGTGCTTGCTGTGTGGAGCCAAGCAAATCAGCATACGGTTGCAAGCGAGGGCTGCGTTCCCGATTCCGGGAAACGCTGACACCGCAAACGAGGATGCTTCGATCTGCCCATGTGACCAGCGTCTTCAGTGACACAGCTGACGTTGAGCGCGTTTGGGACCCGGCAGATATTCGAATCCCGTCAACCAACCCCAAGCTAGGCCTCCGTCGCCGACGCATCATTCGGCAAGGTTAAGATGCTTTGTCGGAACTTCGTCCGCCCGAGCATCGGCAATTTCCGCCGGGTTGCCAAACCTCTTGAACCAGAGACCGGTGATGATCGGCACGACTATTGACGTCACGATGATGCAGATCGCAACAAGCACCGTCGCGCTAGGTGCGGCAGGCGCAAATTGCGGCGCGACCGCAGCAATTGCGACCGGGTTGGCTGCGGCGGCACCGGCGGTCGAAGAGGCTGCGAGGCCAGCGGTCCCGTTGCCGCCGCCTATGTATTTGTCCGCGAGGATAAGCGGTATTCCCGTGAGGACGATGACCGCAAGCGCAAGAGCGATACCCAAACCGGCGAGTGGCGACAGCAAGGTGTGCAAATCTATGGTGTTGCCCAGAGAGAAGGCGAAAAATGGGATTAGCAGGACGCTGCCCGGAGCGAAAAGCGAACGCAGCTTCGGATCCAGATTACCCAACGCGAAGCCAACGATAAACGGCAGGATCGCACCAATAAATATCTGCGGCTCGAAATGTGCGACACCGGATGCGCCCAAAATGATCATGCTCATTAGGGGGCCGGATTCAATCGACGTCAAAACGAAGGCTCCGGCTTCTTCCTTGGTCCCATAGGATTGCATCAAGGAAGCATAAAGACCGCCATTGGTCATATCCATGGCGCAGACGATGGCAAGCACGGACAGCCCTGCGAAAAGGCCGGTTTGAATTCCCTCGGGCGGAAGAAACATGGACGCGATCAGCGTGATGATCCCGGCGGCTATGAATTTCGTCAGCACGATCGTGCCCGACTTGCGCAAGACCACCCCGGTTGAGCTCAATTTGATGGATGCGCCCATGCAGAAGAACCAAATCGCGAGAATCGGGATGACACCGGTCATGATGCCTTGCGTAAAGCCTTTGAAATAGCCGGCTGCATCAGGAGCGAAGGTTTTGCATACCGCGCCCAACAGCAAGGGAACAAGCATCAGACCGCCCGGTATCCGATCGATCGTGTCTTTAATCTTCATGTCATCTCCTCCCATCCGATGTCACTCAAGCTGGCTCAAAGGGGAACCGCGCAGCAAGCCTACGCAATTTCCTCCCACGCGATCCGAATCCATTTACTAGTAAACTAGTTTTTTATGCTCCACCAGTTAATCAGGTCTCGTTCAGCATCGATATCGCGCCAATAACGAGAGCGAGATCGTCGGCTGTCGAACGATGTCGATGCTTTTGAAACGGTTCCAGCACATATTTGCAGAAACAGGGCATTACAACTTTGCGGTCACATACGATTATCAGATAATGAGAATTATGGAACTAAATGACAATCCTAAATTCAATGTCCCGTTGATGAACCGGGGATGCCCTTTTTGACCGGAAACTATTGAGCCAAGCTCTTCCAGATGAAAAAGACGCCGGTGGGCATTCCCTGCTGGAGGTCGATGTCGCACACTATATGACGAATGCGCGCCCATATTTCGCGCCTTCAAAACAACGAGCGGCTTCCGCCGGCGGACCACTCCCAGATGGGTCGTTGATGAGCGGAAGCAGCGTTGTGTGAACTATTCGTACTCGACAGACCCGGTGAAGGCGCAGGCCAGGCGCTGGCTCAATGAGCTTCCTAAACGACGGATTTTGAGGCGGCCTGGATTCTCCAGCACGTAAGACCGCCGCGAGTTTAGTCGCTAAAGGGTGCACTTTTCCTGTAATTTCGAGCAACGGTCTCTTGCACGAAATGTATATTCACTACGACGGCGCTCCGATGCAATTTCGTTTTGAACGCTCCATGGCACACACACTGTTCCGACTGGGGAGCTTCAGTTCGTACTCTCTAATCGGATAACGTTATGAATGATATTCTCTTCACGCCTCTCAGGTTTGATCGAGGCCCTGCGCTCAAAAATCGTATCCTGCTGGCCCCTCTCACCAATGAACAGAGCAACGAAGATGGGACCGCCTCGCAGGATGACTTCGATTGGATCGAAACCTGCGCACGCGCCGGCTACAGCATGGTAATGACCTGCGCTGCGCACGTTTTGGAAAACGGAAAAGCATTCAACAATCAGCTCGGCATTTTCGATGACAAGCATGAGCCAGGCTTACGCAAAATTGCAGACATCATTCGCAAACATGGCGGCGTATCCTCCGTTCAGTTGCATCACGCGGGCATGCGCGCACAATTCAACGGAGAAACACCCAATATCGGTCCTTCAGCGATCGCCGAATACAATACGCGCGCTTTAGCTCTCTGCGAAGTTGAGGAGCTTCGGGATGCCTTTATCGAAGCGGCGGCGCGCGCCGAAAGAGCGGGCTTTGATGGTGTTGAGCTTCACGGTGCATTTGGATGGATACTCACTCAGTTTCTGTCTCCGACACTCAATCGTCGAACCGACAGGTACGGCGGTCCTCTTGAAAATCGTGTGAGGCTGATTTTCGAAATTATTGATGGCATCCGCAAGCGCTGCCGGCCCGATTTCCAGATTGGCGTTAGATTCTCATTTGAGCGATATGGCCAAACCTTTGAGGACGTCTACCGTGTGTGCGAGATGCTTGTGGAGGAGCAAAAAATAGACTTTTTGGATCTTGTCCCGTGGGATGTCAAAAAAGCTGTAGACGTAGGTCCTTTCGCGGGCCGCAAGATGCTGGAGGTTTTCAGCCAGCTTTGCGGAACGTCTGTGAAAGTCGGTACGTCCGGAAAAGTAATGGACGCGCAAACCCTGCTGAGCGTTTTCGATTACGGGCTTGATTTCATCATGATTGGTCGTTCGGCAATTCTAAACAAGGATTTTCTGAGCCAGGTTCTCTCCACCCCGGACTATCTTTCTCCAAAGACGCCCGTGACGAAACATCACCTTAGACAGCAAGGTCTCAGTGATGCCTTCATAAAATATCTGGCGAACTGGAATGGATTCGTGGAATGATATTCACGAGCCAGAAAAGGACACGGCGGGACGTCGGGCACGCGTTATCACGATCCCGCCGACCAAGTGCCGCAACTATCTCTCCAATGCTCGATATGCTTCGGCCAAAACATCCAATCCCTTAAGGCAGGCTCGAATGTTCCGGGAGCCCGTCATTCTTTGCCCTCTTGAAAAAGTTTTCGCACGCAATGTTCTCGTAACCTAGGCCCCTGACCCTTGGGATGTCGGCGTCAGCGCGCAACGGTCGCGCCGCACAGGAGAACACCATGCAAGAAATCAAGAAATCACTCGCCCATCGTGCCCTCGTCGTCGCATTGGCCTTGTCTGTCATGGCACCGGGCATTGCTCACGCCGGAAAGAAGGAGCGCGCCATCGCTCTCGGCGTCGGGATTGGGATCCTCGGGGGCGCGCTCGCGTCCCGTGGCGATCCACGCGCCGTCCTCGGCGGAGCCGTCGCGGGCGGCCTCATCGGAGCGGTCGCTGAAAAAGACCGCAGGGATCGACGCGACGACCGCCGGTCCTGGCGGGACGACAGGCAGTGGGACGGCGGCCGCTGGGATCGCCGGGGTCCGGGCTACCGCGACTGGCGCTAACGGTCCGCACCATATTTCGAAGACAAAGGAATGACACCATGAAGAAGACACTCGCTGTAGCGGCGACGCTGCTGGCCATCGCCTTTGGCCCTGCCCTCTCCCAGGAGAAGTCAGACGACAAGGAGACGATCAACAAGGCCTTCGCGGGCATGGACACGAACAAGGATGGAAAGATCGACCGTGCAGAGCTTGGGGTCTACATGCAGGCCATTATCGACAAGCAGCGCGAGGACTTTGACGCTGGTTTCGAAGAGGTCGATGTCAACAAGGACGGAAAGATCGACAGGCAAGAGGCCAAAGCGAACACGATCCTGGTGACTTATTTCGACGCTCTTGACACCGATAAGGACGGCTTCCTCTCGAAAGCCGAGATGGATCACGCTCTCGCGGAAGCCGCGAAGCTGAAGAACTGACGCACGAAACTAACTGGCTAATCTGTCGTCGTGTCACTCCGATCCCCGGAGGGCACGGTGATCCATCCTCAATAATGTCTGCAGAGGCCGTTGCTAAAGCACTTGAGCTCGTCGAAAGTTTAGCTGACGGCGCTCGGCGAGGCCAATCTCAATAGGCGAACTCTACACGATTGCAGCTGCGATTATGTTCTCGTTCGTATCGCAGCAGCAAGCCCGTAAAGAGCATTCCGCGCGCGCCGATCGGATGTATTGGCGTACAAAATGACTTCACGTGTCGGCAATTTTGGAAGTCCGAATGATTGCCGACAATCAATCGTATCGACGGGCGCCACGCGGCTACCAAGTGCGGCAATGGCAAGTCCGGCCGATACTGCCGCGCCGATCGCGGCAGTACCGCCACCGACAAATGCCTCCTCCCAAGGGATACCGGCGTTATCCAGGGCCATTATTGCCATGCTTCGGACACTGCATGGGTCGCCCTGTGTCGCAAGCTGCAGCGGCAAGCCGGACGCAGGTTGATAATCCGGTGCCGCGCGCCAACCAAAGGTCTCCTCGAAGAGTATCTGGCCGTCTCTGCGTCGATCCTCGCTGTGGAGGATTATGCCCGCATCCAGGCGCCCGGCGTCGAGGTCATCGATAATCTGCCGAGACATCGCCACACGCACGTCCAGCACAAACTGCGGGTCTGCATCTTTCAGGTACTTGAGAACCAAAGGTAGTCGAGGGCCGACGACGTGATGGCTGATGCCAACCGATAGCTTCCTGCGCTGCGTCGAAAGTGAGCCGAGGGCCTGTTGATGTGCTGCCACCAATGTGCGGGCGGCGCCGAGAAACGCGGCTCCCTCGATGGAGAGGCGCACCATTCGCGGTGTACGCTCCAAAAGCCGCACTCCAACGTTTTCCTCAAGGCGCTTTACCTTAAGGCTGACTGCCGATTGTGTAGTCCCAAGCGCCTCCGCTGCGCGTGTAAAGCTCTTCAAGTCTGCGACAAGAATGAGAGCTCGTACCGCTTCAATGTCCAGAAATTTTTGCATTTTACCATTTCCAATCGCAATTACTGAAATACGGATTCATATCATATTCGAATGGTTCACGAGCGCGTAGTCTGCTGTCAATCAAATCAGTCTTCAGCTGGAGAGGAAACGAAATGATCTATCCAAAAGCAATTCTGTTCGACACGTTCGGAACGATCGTCGACTGGCGGTCGAGCTTGATCGACGAATTACAGGCATTTGGGATTAGCCGCGCGCTCGTCGCAAACTGGGTAAGTCTGGTGGATGCCTGGCGCGCGGCTTACGCACCCTCCATGGACAGGGTCCGTAAGGATGAATTACCCTGGATGCGACTTGATGATCTACACCGCCTGACCCTCGACAGACTTGTAGCGGAATTCGATGTGAAAGGCCTTTCCGAGGAGGATCTTGATCACCTCAATAGAGGCTGGCATCGCTTGCGGCCATGGCCTGACTCAGTCGGTGGTCTGACTCGCCTCAAACGAAATTTTATCATTGCTCCACTGTCGAATGGGAATGTCTCGCTACTGGTGAATTTGGCGAAGTATGCCGGCCTCCCCTGGGACATGGTCTTTGCTTCGGACTTGTTCCATCACTTCAAGCCCGATCGAGAGACCTATCTGGGCGCCTGCGAATTTCTCAACCTCCGTCCGGAGGAAGTCATGCTCTGCGCCGCGCATAATAGCGATCTCAGAATGGCTCGATCTCTCGGCCTGCAGACTGCATTTATTGCTAGACCCACCGAATATGGCCATCATCAAGTTCGGGATATCCATGCAGACGATGCCTGGGATGTAGTCGCAACGAGCGTAGAAGATCTTGCCGACCAATTGGGTGCGGGCACAGTCGTTTGACTTGCTGTCAAAATATATACTGGGTCTAACAGGGTCCCGCCCCGGGAAATTTTAGTCGGCAGCGGCCGTCGCGTGCCGACATAGCCTCTTCGCAAGTGACGACGTTGCGGGTGATCAGATCCTTGCGAAGAAATGCGAGCGGATGCTGACGAAGCGTCAGTCATCTGGCGCAGGCGAACCTGAGGCTCCTGCTGTTTGGATGCGATCAGATCAACTTCATCTGACTCAAGAGCCGGACCGCGTCTTCATGCGGAATTGACGCGGCGTGGTCTCGGTTCGCTTTTTAAAGATTTCGTAGAAGCGTGCCGTTGATCCGAAGCCGCAATCATAAGCGATGGTGATGATGGGATCCTCCGTTTCGGCCAGCCTTTGCATGGCGCGCGCCAAGCGGTAGCGCGTAAGATATTCCATGACGGAGATGCCAAGCACTTCCCGAAAGGCCCGGTTTGCCGTTGTCGAGTGGACATCGGCAAGTTCAGCAAGCGACGTCAGCGTCAAGGCGTCGGCGTAATGTGAACTAATGAGCTCGGTCAGGAGCTGCGTGTATTTGACGCCGGGGCCGGCGGGTACTGTTGCCTCAAGTCGACTGAACTCGCGCTCCGCATGGTCAAGGATCAGCCGTCTCACTCTGATGCCAACCTCATCGGCGACCAGCTGGCGACGCGCCGTGTCACCATGGCGCCATTCGGCGATCCATGTCGCACCGGTTTGGATGCCCCAGCATGACTTCGACTCTTGAGTGAACGCTCCCTGCAAGATCGCCTGCCGTGCCTTCGCTTCGATCGGCAGCGCCAGGAAATCGACGAGCGGAAGATAGATGCAGACCAACGGCGAATCCGGGGTGACGTGGATGGTCTGATGGGGGATTGCAGCCCAGAAAAGAACAAGGCGCCCAGCCTCGACGTGCTCCTGTTTACCATTGAAAAGGTAGGTCATGGATCCCTCGAGAAGCAGATTGATCTCGATGTGATCGTGCCAATGCGCAGACGTCATCGTATCGGCAATATGCTGCTCGATGAGAAAACCGCGAGGGGATTCGCTCCACCTGCCATTCGCCTCGGTTTCCCTCGAATTCACGCGACTTGCTCCGATCCAAGAATATTTCTATATTTAGCAGGAAGAAAATCCTGATTGAAAGAGGCATTTCAGTGTGAACCCGTAAGAGGAGATTCACATGCCAAAAATTTGCCTCGTCGGTGCAGGAAGCACCGTGTTTGCCCAGAACATTCTGGGTGACGTCCTCTCGACGCCATCTGACCACGACTACGTCATCAGCCTGTTTGATATCGATCCGGACCGTTTGAAAACATCGGAAATCGTTGCTCTGCGCATATGTGAGGCGCTGGCGCTGCGCTCCGTTCGCGTCGAAGCGACGCTTGATCGACGCAAGGCGCTGACGGACGCAGATTTTGTTATCCTGATGATGCAGGTTGGAGGCTACAAGCCGGCGACCGTCACCGATTTCGAGATTCCCAAAAAATATGGCCTGCGCCAGACGATAGCAGACACTCTCGGCATCGGCGGTATCTTCCGCGGCTTGCGGACAATCCCTGTTCTTGAAGCGATCTGTCGGGATATGGAAGAGGTCTGCCCCAATGCGCTGCTGATGCAGTACGTCAATCCGATGGCGATAAATTGCTGGGCAATAAAGGAAATTGCGCCAAGCATTCGCAATGTCGGTCTCTGCCACAGTGTGCAGCATACCGCGAGCCACCTCGCCGATTGCCTCGGCGAAAATATCGACAACATCAACTATGTCTCCGCCGGCATCAATCACATCGCTTTCTTCCTCAAATACGAGAGGCATCATCCCGATGGCCGACGCGAGGATCTCTATCCGCGGCTGAGGGCTCTGGCGCTCGACGGAAAGGTGCCTGATGACGATCGCGTTCGATTTGATGTTTTGAAGCGGCTCGGTCACTTTGTAACCGAATCCAGCGAGCATTTCTCCGAATACACATCCTGGTACATCAAAGATCGGCAGCCGGAGCTGGTGGATCAACTCAACATTCCGCTAGATGAATATATTCGTCGTTGCGAGGTGCAGATTGGCGAATGGCATGCGCTGCGCCAGAATCTGGAGGGTGGCAAGCCGATAGAGGTCTGCCGCAGCAATGAATATGCCGCCGGTATCATCCACGCAGCGGTGACCGGAGTGCCGGCGTTGATCTACGGAAACGTGCCGAACAATGGTCTGATCGAAAACTTGCCGCCGGAATGCGTGGTCGAGGTTCCCTGCCATGTCGATCGCAATGGCATTCAGCCGATACGGATCGGCAGAATTCCTTCGCAGTTGGCAGCAGTCATGCGGCTCAGCATCTCCGTACAGGAGCTGACGGTGGAAGCGGCCCTGACAGGGAAACGGGATCGCATCTATCAAGCCGCGCTGATGGATCCGCATACGTCGGCTGAACTTTCGCCCGATCAGATCTGGCGCATGGTTGATGAACTCATCGAGCAGCATGGCGATTTGCTGCCGAAGTATCACTGAGCGATTCCGTTTGGACCTCGAGAATGGCGCCTTCCAAAGGCGCCATTCTCGCTTGTGTGCCCGATTAATTCGATCATAAAAGATCATAATATTGATTGACTCTGATCTTATTGAGTGATTTTCTGATTGAAACTAGATTTTGCAGGGGAGCAAACGTTGACTCAGGGTGCGGGCTTGAAGACGGATCGGCTGGATCTCATCCGCAGCCATCTTTATGCGAACGGGTTTTCGACAATTCAGGACATCGCTGATGCCGTCGGTGCATCTCTGGCAACCATTCGGCGAGACCTTCAGGTTCTTCAGCAGGATGGCGCCATCGACCGAATTCATGGCGGTGCGCGCATCGCAGAGGGATCCGCCGTCGAACTTGCTTTTCAGGAGCGGGAGAAGCGACAGCTCTCGGCAAAACGTGCAATCGCAAATGCAGCCTATGAGCAGCTTTCCCCGCGCGCTGCAATTTTCCTGGATGCGGGAACCACGGTGCTACAGCTTGCCAAGCTCATTCGCATCAATCCGATCCCGCTCCGCATCTTCACCAACGGATTGATTGTCGCGCAGGAATTCTTGAACATCCCCCATCTCAACGTTGTTCTTCTCGGAGGCCAGCTGCGAAGCGAAAATGCCTCCCTCGTCGGGCCTCAGGCGGAGGCTATGCTTGAGGACATCTGGTTCGACCAGCTTTTCCTCGGCGCGAGCGCGATCGGCGCTGATGGTGCGATCTATAGCGTTGACAGTGCCGAAGCCAGCCTTAACCGGCGGATGCTCGCCCGCTCTGCAGACCGGTTTGTTCTCGCCGACGCATCGAAGTTCGGCACCATGGCGACCTACAGGGTGGCTCCGCTCAAGAGTGCTAAACTGATCACCGACACCAATTTGACGCCGCACTGGCGCGCACAGCTCGGTGATCTTTGCGTTGACACGATCTTCGCTGAGCAGGGTCCGAAGTCATGAGCGCCGATCTCATTCTCGGAATCGACGGTGGCGGGACGAAGATCCTGCTTGCGCTGGCCGACAGGAGCGGTCGGATCCTGCGGACCACGCGGGGCGGCGGCGTCAACCCCATGGACAATCCGGATTGGCGACGTGAGCTTGAAACGCAGATCGAGCCCTTTCGCAATGAGACGGCGCTGAGTGCCGTTTGTGCGGCATTACCAGCCTACGGCGAAGTGTCGCATATCTCGCGTCTCCAGGAGGAGGTTATTCAGCGGGCCTTCCCCCTCGTGCGCACCAGCGTGCTCAATGATGTCGATGCCGCTCACCGTGGCGCGCTGGCCGGCCAACAGGGCATTCTGTTGCTGTCGGGAACAGGCTCCATGGCATGGGCGAGAAACGCCAAGGGCGAGCCTGCGCGCACCGGTGGTTGGGGCGATGTCATCGGCGATGAGGGCAGCAGCTACTGGATCGGCAGGCAGGCGCTTAGTCTTCTGAGCCAAGGTCTTGATGGGCGCGGACCGCCAACTGCATTGAGCAAGGCGGTATTCGACCATCTGCAGCTGGATATGTCGGAAGCCATGGAAGGCCTATGTGATTGGGTCACGGGACTTGCCAAACCGCGCGCCAGCATTGCCGGCCTGTCCGTGATCGTCGACAGAGCCGCGCGCGACGGTGACGCTGTTGCCATCGAGCTCCTTGAAAAAGCATCCGACGAGCTTGCTAAGCACTATCATGCGATTGCCGATCACTGTGACGCACAGGCTAGCTGGACTTTCGCCGGTGGCACGTTCGGCAGCCGCGTTCTTATAGAGGCGCTTGAGCGCCGCATCGGTCGCTTGGCGACAGGACCAAAACTTCCCCCGATCGGCGGCGCTCTATTAGCGGCCGCCCAAATTCTCGACTGGCCCATAGACGACGGCTGGATCGAGCATGTCGCCGCGTCGGCAAAGGCGGCGTTTGCGCAATAGAAAAAGTAAAGCCTCGCTCACAAAGAAGGATGGGAACATGCGTAAAATTCTCTTGTCATTACTTGCCTCGGCCGTACTGGCCGTCGCTCCCGCCGCCGCGCAAGACGCCAAGCCGTTGGCGGGCAAGTCGATCACGGTCTTGATGCCGTCGCCGCAAGGCCCCGACATCGCAGCTGAGTTTGAAGCCGAAACCGGCATTCATGTCGATCTGCAGACGCTATCGTGGGACGACATTCGCCCGAAGCTGGTAACAGCCCTCGTTGCCGGCACGGCACCTGCCGACGTCACAGAATTCGACTGGTCGTGGACAGGCCAGTTTGCCGCGGCCGGCTGGTACATGCCGCTCAACGACGTCATCGATGCTGATACGGTCTCCGACATCGGGGTCGCCAAAATCTTTACCGTCGATGGGAAACTGCTCGGAGTTCCTTATTCCAACGATTTCCGCGTGATGTTGGTCAACAAGAAGCATTTTGATGACGCAGGCATCAAGGAAATGCCGAAGACGCTCGATCAGCTTGTCGCGGCGGCCAAGCAGATCAAGGAAAAAGGTATCTCGAAATATCCCATCGGCTTGCCGGTATCTGCGACGGAAGGCTCCTCAACAAGTTGGTATCTTCTGACAAAAGCCTTTGGCGGGGAATTGTTCGACAAGGACTTCAATCCGCTGTTCACCAAGCCGGACTCCGCTGGCTACAAAGCGCTTGCCTTCGAATTGATGTTGCTCAAGGAAGGTCTTGTCGATCCCGCATCGACCGGGCTTAAGGATAGCCAGATCAACGAGGGCATGTTCTCCCAGGGTCTGACCAGCATCATGATTTCGGGTGAACCGGGTCGCCTTGGGCAGATGAACGATCCCAAGCAATCGAAGGTGGCCGGGCAGGTCGAGGCGATCCTTGTTCCGACGGCAAGCGGCGAGACCCGCAGCTTCGGCCTGCCGGAAGCGCTTGCGATCCCGAATGTCTCACCCAACAAGGAAGCGGCCGTCGCCTTCGTGAAATGGTTCACCAGCCGTGCGTTCCAGAAGAAAAACGTCGCCAATGGCTTCCTGCCGACCCGCACATCGGCGCTCGCCGAGCTTAATGCGGAAGGTAAGCTGAACAGCGGCGATGCGTTGGTCGCTCAGTCGAAAACGGCCGAGGCACTTTTCCCGCAGGGCACGCCTCCTTGGTATCCGCAGTTTTCGAGCGGCGTGAACACGGCCATCAATAGCGCGGCCAAAGGACAGATGACCGTCGATCAGGCAGTCGAGAGCATCGCTGAATCCGCCAAGCAGGCAATGGCACAATGACTTCTGTCGCCTTCAAAGGGACTAAAAGCAGGAAAGGTGTCGGTTTGAACGCCGACATCACCCTTGGGGTGCTGCTGGTGTCACCCATCCTCATCACGATGGCGGCGCTGGTATTTTATCCGATGGCGCGAACAATGTGGGACAGCCTGCACAGGGTCAATCCTATGCAAGCCGGCACGCCCTTTGTCGGATTGGAGAACTACGCCCGCATGTTTTCGGACGGGCAGCTCGGCACGACCTGGGTGAATACCCTGATCTACGTTGTCCTGGCCGTGATTGCAGAAACGGTTTTCGGCGTTCTCGCGGCCTCGTTGATCAACCAGCTCAAGGTTGGCAGGCAATGGGTGTTGGCCGCCGTCATTCTACCCTGGGCACTCCCTGGTGTCGTCAATTCCGTCATCTGGCTCTGGATTTATCAGCCGGGCGCAGGGCTTCTGAACGGCATTCTGTCGTCGTTTGGTCTTCCTTTCGAAAATCATGTCTGGTTCAATGACCGGACAAGCGCGATCATCGCTGTTACCGTCGTTCACGTCTGGCGGATGATGCCGCTGACGATCGTGATCGTTCTTGCGGCGATGCAGAGTATTCCCTCGCACCTCTATGAAGCCGCCCGCATCGATGGTGCCACGCGACCGCAGATGTTTGCGCTGGTCACGCTACCGCTCGTCCGCAGCGCCATTGCCGTCGCAATGACCAACGCGACCGTGAATGCCTTCAACCTCTTCGACGAGGCCTGGGTGCTCGCCGGTTCCAGCCTGGAGACGCGGCCTATCCTCGTCCAGATCTATCTTGAGACCTTCCAGAACCTGCGGTTCTCCTACGGCATGGCACTCTCGGTCGTCATCACCTTCGTCTCCCTTCTCATTTCGCTCATTTACGTCCTTCGGGTCTATCGCAACACACGGTTCGACTGATGAAACCCACGCTTCTCTATCGCTTTCTGATATGGATCGGCGTTGCCTTGCTGCTGCTCTGGTCGCTTGGACCGATCTACTGGACGCTAGCCAGTTCGGTAACGCCGACGGACGATTTTTCCGTCAGGCCGATTCACTTCTTCCCTCAACACTTTACTCTCGATCACTATTCCCGTCTTCTGGGCATCAATGTCGATCGTATCGGTGGTGTGGAAGTGTGGATGCAGTTTCGCGCAGCACTGCTGAACAGTATCATTACGTCCGCCGGTGCAACGTTTCTGTGCGTCGCGATCTCCGCTCTTGGCGCTTACGCATTTACTCGCATGCGCTTTCCTGGTCGCAACACTCTTTTCGGCCTGGTTGTCGCAACGCTTGCGATCCCCGCCTATGCCGTGTTGATCCCGCTCTATCAGATCATGATCAAGATGCATCTGGTCGACACCTATGTCGGCGTTGCACTGATCTATGTGTCGGCCTACCTGCCACTTTCGCTTTGGCTGTTGCGCAGCGTGTTCGAGTCGCTTCCGCTCGCTCTGGAAGAGGCTGCACAGCTTGATGGTGCAGGCCGGCTCTACATATTCTTCAATATCGTCCTGCCGCTGGCCGGTCCGGGTTTGACAGCCGCCGCCATTCTCACCTTCCTCGGCGCCTGGGGCCAATATCTCGTCCCTCTGATTTTCTCCCCACAGGCAACCAAGCCTTTGACGGTTCTCATTCCCGAGTTCGTCACAAAGAATTTCATCGACTACGGGCTGATCACGTCAAGCGGTTCCATCGCGATCGTGATCCCGGCCCTCGTCGTTATCTTCCTCAACCGATATCTCGTCAGCGGCTTGCTGGCAGGATCGGTCAAATAATCGGAGCAAGCATGAATACGACCGAAAAAGTCATCATCGAGCAATTCCCGTTCTGGGAAAAGGCGCTCGGATCGAACACCGCCACGGACCGCAACGAGATTCTCGTCTATGTCGGCTGCGGCACGTCCTATTATCTCGCCATGTCGCTCGCTGCCTATGCAAACGCAGCAGGGCACAAGGCAATCGCAGTCCCCGGCGCAGAATGGCTCAACCGCCCGTCCTTCTTCTGGGCCGACTGGAAGAACACGCATGTCGTCGCGATCTCTCGCAGCGGCGAGACCACGGAGACTGTTGCGGCGGCGAAGAAGAGCCGCGAAAACGGCGCCTTCGTCACGGCACTGACTGTCGAGGCCGAAAGCTCGATTGCCAAGCACTGCGACCAGCTCGTCGCTTCGCCGACACATGCCGAAGAAGGCATCGTCATGACCGCTTCGGCAAGTTTGATGCTTCTGCTCGGTATGCAGATGATCGGTCAAGCAATTCCGCAATCTGCTATCGCATCAGCGCGCAAGCTTGCCGATGCGCTCGACGCGTCCTTGACCAAGCATGTGCTTGATCGCAGCCATTTCGTCTATCTCGGTGGTGGCCCTCTCTTCGGAATTGCGTCGGAAGGCGCCCTGAAGCTGATGGAAATGAGCCAGGTCATGACACAGCCGTTTCACCCGCTCGAATATCGTCACGGTCCGATCAGCCTGGTCGACGAAAAGACGGCGGCCGTCATGCTTTACTCAACAGATCAGAAGGCTGCGGAAGCCACCCTCGTGGAAGAATTACGTGAAAAAGGCGCCATCGTTATCGGCGTTGGAGGCCCCGGCGATATTGAACTCCCGGTTGACGTCGACCTCTCGCTGGCCGCGCTTGTGATCCTCCCTGCGCTACAGATCTTCGGAGAACGCGTCGCTCAGGCAAGAGGCATCGACACCGTATCCCCGCGGCACTTGACGAAGGTCGTGACACTGGCATGAGCGTCGATCTGGATCAGAACCGAAAGAGCGCTTTCTCCAAATTGTTTGGCGAACGGCGCCGACCGCTCCCACGCGGAATCACCTCGGTTTGCTCGGCACATCCACTGGTCGTCGAAGCGACTTTGCGACGGGCGGCTCGCGAAGGGCAAGTGGTGTTGATCGAGGCGACCTGCAATCAGGTCAATCAGGAGGGCGGCTATACGGGCATGACACCTGTCGCCTTCAGGCGCTTCATCGAGACAATTGCCAGGAGCGTTTCGTTTCCCATCGAAAGCATTATTTTCGGCGGCGATCATCTCGGCCCCAATCCTTGGCGCATGCTGAATGCCGAAGAGGCCATGGCGCGGGCAGAATTGATGGTCGCGGCCTATGTCGAAGCCGGCTTTGAAAAACTGCATCTCGATACGTCGATGGGATGCGCGGGTGAGCCGATAGCTTTGAGCGATGAGCTGACCGCTCAACGGGCTGCTCGTTTGGCAAAGGTGGCCGAAGATGTTGCACAACGCGCCGGACAGCGGCCGCCCGTCTATATCATCGGCACGGAAGTTCCGCCGCCCGGTGGTGCGACCCATTCGATTGCGGAGCTGGGGGTCACGAGCCCTGACGCGGCGCTGAAGACGATCGCAGTCCATGCCCAGGCCTTTGAGGAGGCGGGTGTGAAATCAGTTATGGAGCGCGTCATCGGCATTGTCGTTCAACCGGGCGTCGAATTTGGCAACGCGAATGTCGTTCTCTTTGAGCCGGGGCGCGCCAAAGGGCTGGCATCGGCGCTTGCCGAGATGCCGGAGCTTCTCTACGAGGCGCATTCCACCGATTACCAGACAGTTCAGGAGCTATCCGCGCTGGTCGATGATGGCTTTGCAATCCTCAAGGTCGGCCCCGGCCTGACATTCGCCTTACGGGAAGCTTTGTACGGACTGGACGCAATCAGAAGCCTGATTAACGGACAGCCTGGATCTGACAGTCTCTACCGCGAGATGGAAGCGATCATGCTTGCGCAGCCGCAAAATTGGTCCGGTCACTACAGTGGTTCTCCTGCAGAGCAGCGATTGCAGCGCCACTTCAGCTACAGCGATCGTATTCGTTATTACTGGCCGGACACGCGGGCGTCGAGCGCCGTAGACAAGTTGCTAACCGGACTGCCTGATCCGATTCCGGAAACACTGATCAGCCAGCATCTGGCACGCGTCTATCCGGATGTGGTCCGGGGAGAGGTAAAGCCGCGTGCTCGCGATTTGTGCCTCGCGGCGATCGATGCGGCGCTCGCTCCCTATGTGGCGGCAACGGCCGGCCGCTAGGGCCAAACTCTTAGCCGCTCGCGCGATATCGCCGCGAGCGCGCATCAAACAGGTTCAGTCGGAGAATATTATGGCGTCAGTAAGCGTAGCGAATGCCCGAAAAGCCTATGGTCATTTCGAAGTTCTGCATGGTGTCGATATCGACATCCAGGATGGAGAATTTGTCATTCTTGTTGGTCCCTCCGGATGCGGGAAGTCGACGCTCCTGCGGATGATTGCAGGTCTGGAGGAAATTTCGGACGGGCGGATCTCGATTGGCGGCAGGGTCGTGAACGACGTTGCTCCCAAGGAGCGCGATATTGCGATGGTATTCCAGTCCTATGCTCTGTACCCGCATATGACAGTCGAGGCGAACATGGGTTTCTCCCTTCGTCTGGCAAAGGCGCCGAAGCAGGAGACCAGCCAGCGCGTCAAGGAAGCCGCACAAATTCTCGGGCTTGAGCATCTCCTGGATCGCTACCCGAGAAACCTATCCGGCGGCCAGCGTCAACGTGTTGCCATGGGGCGGGCGATCGTGCGCCAGCCCCAGGTTTTTCTATTCGATGAACCATTGTCCAATCTGGATGCCAAGCTTCGCGTGCAGATGCGCTCGGAGATCAAGCAGCTGCATCAGCGCCTCGGCACGACCATCATCTACGTCACGCACGATCAGATTGAAGCGATGACGATGGCCGACCGCATCGTCGTGATGCGGGATGGTTACGTCGAACAGATTGGCTCGCCTCTTGACCTTTACGACCGGCCGGCGAACCTGTTCGTCGCGGGCTTTATCGGGTCACCCGGAATGAACTTCATCAAGGGCAAGACCAGTGTCGACGGGCCGATCGAACTTGTCGTCGACGGCGGTGCGCGTCTGCCAATTCCCGAAGGTGTTTCGCTCGATCGGGGAAAGGAGATTATCTACGGTATCCGCCCCGAACATTTGGCCATTGCTCCGGGTGGATCGACGGCGCAAGTCACCCTCATTGAGCCGACCGGCGCGGAAACCCAAATTACAGCGGCTTTTGGAAACACACAGATCGTCGCGACCATTCGAGAGCGCCTCAAGCTTCAAGCGGGAGACGCGATTGCACTCACGCCGGATCTGACGAAGGTCCATATCTTCGACGCGGCAACGGAGAAGTCGCTTATTGACAGAAACGAAGAATAAGGCAAAATGCCTCCGGCGCTGCGGCCGACAGCTGCATGTGGCTGTTGCGAATGCAGCTCATGCCGAACCGCAAAAAGTGGTCGGAGCCGCAAGCTCGTTCCGACCCATTTCGAACTGCGCCAAAGCGCATTATTGCTCGATAGAATACATGTTTAGCGACTGAGTTTATGACGTTTCAACTTGCGGGAATACAGAGAATGAGCGTTATCCGAGACGCAAGTTCCTGCATGCCAAAAAATGCTGAAGACGTGATCCACGAAACGTTCAGCCGCTAGTCCAGGGGCCGGCGACGAGCCTTGAGGAGGACGTCGCAGCGACCCGCCGCGTGATCGAGATGCAGGATGATCCCGTCGTGCTCGGCGGTCATAGCTGGGGGCGGACAGATCATAACTGAGGCGGCAGACGCCCCGAAGGTGAAGGCTCTCGTTTACGTTGCCGCGCTGGTGTTTGAATAGCCCCTTTCTTTGATCTCACCGAAAAGCTGTCCCCATCTGTATAGTATCTCTTCATTTGACCAAATCCATTCCTTCAGTCGCGCTGTGATTTTTGCTCCCTCGACAATGGCATCACGTTGGTCTTCGAAAGACGCAAGGCTGTCGATGGTCGGGGTACTGGCAACAATCATGAGACCACTTTTGCCGCCAACCCTTTTATTTACCGTAGGAACGAGCCGATATCCGGTGTTCTTGAGATCGGCCGCGATTTCCCCCGCCACTTCGCTGAGGTGATCCCCCCAACCATAGAAATTGATGTTGGCGTTTGCTTCGCGAAGCTGATGCACCAACCGCGTCTGTGGCAGAAAAGACCATTTCGGCAGTGCCGACGAATCAAATATCATTGTCCTGCTTTCACCTGGACGCCCGTTCCTCAACATCGATGGACCCGGCTCAAGTGGAATCTTCTCCTGGCGAAGCATTCCGACGTACTTTTCAAGGAAACGATCAATATCGACCAACCCGACCGCCTCGTAACCTCGTCGAGCCTTAGTGATGGCTTGATCCATAAGAGATCGCCTATGAAGAAGCCTTGCACGCAGCTCCCCAGAGACTTCTGATGCGCGAAGCGAGAGGAAGTCGGCGACGTCTTCGTATGCAATTACATGATCAAATTTTCCAGCGAAAGTAGAGGCCGCTTCAGCATACTGTCGTGGGCAGATAAGAATGGTGTGAACCGCCCGTGCCTTGCCTTCTGAGATCAGCGCGCGCGCTTCTTCTTTATACGACTCTGCCTGACGTGGCTGCTCCAGAGTGTCGAGCTTGTTTTCAATCAGGCAAACCGTCTGACCCGCCTGCCTCTCGACGATCAAAGTAATATCGATCTCGCGGCGGTTATGAATGCGTCGCTTGCTATGCGCAACCGAACTACGCTCGACCACATCGTTGCTCACTCGTCCAACGAGCCATTTCACAAATTCGGTCGAGCACTGAAGCTCTTCGATCAACAGTAGGTCGATGTCCCGTTCGGTCGCGTGCGTAAGGGTTAAGAAAGTATCTTTGTCCATGGAGTTTTCCTCGTCGATTTACTTAGCCTCGTGGCCTTGAATCGTTCAGTCAGCGGATTTTTCGGATTTCAGATTCGTGGACCAACAAAGCCTCGCCGCGCTTTCCCCTTGGCGGATCATCTCCCCCACTGACTGCTTGTGCGCATCTAGGTTCGAGACCAAAGATCGGCAAGCCTCCGCAAGATCGCGTTCAAGGGAACCCGATATGATGGAGGAGTAGAAAAACAAGGCAGGATCAGGGTAAAGGAACGGTGACACGGGACGCTCATGCAGGGCGCACTCGTCTCGATTTGCGTAGCACTCCCATTCAAAGCCGACATCGTGACGACCGAGCATCAATGCGGCCCGAAGCGATGCGGCACTGAGTTCGTCCCACATGAAGTAGCTACGTTCGACGCCCTGTCGTCTTGCTGCCTCCACATAACCATCGACAGTTACTCGGATGGGCTGCAATGTACCGCCGATAAGACCTTTTTCGATTTTGTCCGAGCCGTCTGTGAACGGATTATCAAACGAGATGGCCCCATGTTCGTCACTTGAGGCTTCTAGGACTGTACGCATTTCCAAAAGTGGCCCGATATTTGTCCTGATCCGGCCGACTGCCAGTCGCGTCTCACGCCAGAACAGAAATCTTGCAGGGTACCATTCAGAATCTGCGACCGACACACTCCCATCGACTGGAGGTGCCTTCAATGATCTGACTATAAGAACCGATGGAATTGGCGGGATCTCGTCCGAGACGATGGGATTGCCGATCAGTGTCCTGAAGCCGCCGTCAATTGGGATGGACCCGGCTTTAAACGAAGATGCCCGAACATCGAACCATCCTGGTAGCCGAGAAACTTCTGTCCAGTATTGTTCCATATCGGTTGTTTGGATGACGTATTCGACGAGGTCCTCTAAGAGAGCTGTCAGCTTTTCCCACGGTTGGGCCTGCCAGTTATATTCGGAGGCTCTTTCCGTGCCGAAACTGCTTCCGTCGAAAACCTTGCAGAGCATGGCGTCTTTCGTTTCATCAACCAGGCTTGCTAATGCGTTAGAGATATCGATGTAGCGGTGAGGCTTTTTCGCTAGACGCTCTCGCCGCGTTTCGTTTGCACCTGGCGGCAGAGTGTACGTGTCCAGACGCTTGGTGGAATTCAATTCTGGATCGCCTAGGCCCGCCTTTACGGTGACGTCCGTTTTCCGAACCTGTACTCGATTTTCGTAATATTCGATCAGGCGGTGCAGGTTTTCAGCGACCCGTTTCTGATCGGTGCCCAGAAACGGGGCCTTAAGCGATGCAGCGGCGCATATCCGTTCTAAACGTTCGCTATCAACGTTCGCTTTTACAGGGTCGACATTTCCGTCTTGTGGGGGGAACTTAATAACGTTGGTCATGATGCCCGCCTCAATTTCGACACTGCCGATAGCGGCGACCCTGTCGCCCCAATTTCATGTGGAGGATCGTCACGATCCGCGCCGTGTCATCGCTCCAGACGACGACCAAGTGATGCAACTTTTCTGCCACGTATTTTGATAGGTATGGGATTGATCCATGTTCTGCATGCCGTCTGCTTACGCGAAGCACCCGGCACACATCACCCGCATAGAAGTCGATATCGTGATGGTCGAGCACCAGCTCTATGAGGCTATCTGAAAAGCCCCGCTGCTGAACGCGCGTGGCTGCATGGTGGGATAAATCTGCACTTTTCATGGTGGCGCCTCGATGTTGCCGGCTCTGCAGGATGGCGACGTGGCATCGGGATTTGCCGCGCTTGAACTCGTCGATCACATCGGCGCAAACGCGCGGCGTTTGTCGCGAGCATGCGGATTTTCCTGCCGTTGTGCGTGCGCTCCCCGACGAAGTCGTGGGACCAGACATGGTTGGGATATTCCGGCCGAAGCCGGACGCACGAACTGTCGTTCAACCGCTGCCGCCCGCGCGTCGGTTGCTTGTGAGGCACTTTCAGTCCCTCACGTCGCCAGATGCGCTCGGCCCGCTTGACGTTCACGATCCAGCCACCCTGATGCAACATCGCCGTGATGTCGGCGCCTTACGCCAATTGAAGGCAATTGGCTGCCAGCCAGGGGATAGCTATAGCGGCCATACTAGAAGGCGAGCGCGTGATGTCGGCGGTCAACGCCGCCTCATCATCCGGTGTCTTCGCAATCTTGCGCTGTGTGGAACGATGCTGAACCAAGGCTCGGCACGTCGCGTTATTCATCCGTGAGCGCCTACCGCAAATCATCTGACGAAAAACAATGTGACAACACCCGTCGAAATTGAACCTTGATCGCATGGTGTAAACCCTGCTTTCAAGCAGCTCCGATCGAGACATGTGTATGTACCTCGGGGAAATCGCCATCGGTCACCCATTTTGCCCCGTCGTGATAGAAGCCACATTTCTGAAAGAGATCGCGAACGATCAGGTTGGCTTCTGTTTCAATAATAGTTCCGCTCTTCAGGCCTGCATGATCATAAAGAAAGCGCAGGACCGCGTTTTCAACTCCAAGCCCGACAACCCGGCAACTCATCACGAACTGCTCAAGATGAGGCCCGTTCAGTATCGCTACGCCGACCAGTCCGTATGAGGAGTAGTTGTCCTGAACTTCGAATGTCGAGAATTTCCAGCCATTGGCAAATGCCCGGCTGCATTCCTCCGTGCTCCATCTCTTGCCGGTCGCATTGAACTGGTTGGACTTGTTGATGAGTTCGAACGCGCGTGGAAAGCTGCCATTCGAGGTCTCGGTTATTTCACGAACGACAACCTTCACGCCCAGCGATGCCAGGAAGTCATCGCGGCTCATCTCGGATCTGGCGCTCTCGCGCTTGACTTGATCCTGAATCATCTGAGTGCGCCGCGCCGACTCCTTGCTAATATAGGGCACTTGTAATTCGGGAGCCCATAGAAGGATACGGCGGATCGAATATAGCTCCTCTCCCAAGGTACGCAGTGTCGGAAAGGCGGCCCGGACGGATTGGCGTTCCACCGGGTTGTCATCGATGAAAAGAACATTTTTCGGCAAGAGATTTGTGTAGGTGAGAATTTCCTGAATATTCTCGACCTTCGGCCGCCAGTTGATTTTTCGGATGGCGAAATCATCTAGGGCAATTCGTCCACCAAGAATATTGGGCCAGAGTTCTGTTATCGTTGCCTCTTCGTTCTTGCTGACAATCGCCAAAATAATGCCCCTTTGCTTAAGGTAATTCAGGGTCTCGATTATCCCGAGCGGCCAACCTTCCAGAATATAGGGGTGGATGCCGTCTTCCGCGACGACGCCGCGCCAGACGGTGTCGTCGAGATCCACGATCACCAGCTTTACGCTGTCTTGCTGCCGGATGGTGCGATACATGGCATCAATCTCGCTCCAGATGGCGAGAATGAAATCCTGCGTATTGAATGGATAGAGATCCGAAAGCTTGGTCGGAACAGCGATGCGCTTCGTATCGTGAATGCTATCCCAATCATTGGCATAGGATGCGTGGCTCCATGGCCAAACAAAATCCTCCTGAATGAACTTCTTGCCAAAGGTGGAAGCTATGGCATCCGTTTGAACGATGTGAGTGTTGGCTCGCTCCCCGGCGATCTGATGAAGAACCTTGTTGAGCTGTTCGACAAAGAATGTCGGATTGCGATAATCATGGCGAGGCAGAAGACGCCCAATCAGGCTTTGCTGCGGAGACAGAAACTCCGATATGAATGTGAGCAGGCCAGAGTTTTCCGTGTATTGCAATGCACCGTTCAGCGTCTGTATCAGCCTACTCCTTGCCTCTTCAAACTTCGCGATAAAGGGCTCTTCGCTTTCATGGGAGAGGTTTGCGAGCATGGTCTCAGGCACAACGGTACGCAGCGGCAGATAGATGAATTGAAAGTCGTAATCGCTTGCCGGTCTCGGCAAATTGCTGTCCGCGACGCCGGGAAAATTGTAAAGAATGTGTTCTACTTCAGCCTTCGGAAGTACTCTGTGGGCGTGATGGTAAATACCTTGCGAGGCGCAGGAGCCTATAACTAGAATTCGCTTTACTTCGCTCTCTGAAACGGCCAGCTCTGTCGGGGTGCGAAAACTATGTTCCTGGGCGGATTTCCTCACCGATGCGTTGCTTTCGAGCATTCGCCTGTCCTCACCGCGTAGTTGTTAGGTCTACTTACCGCGTTTAACCGATCAACGTCTCTCCCGCGGCATTCTCCTGCGAGACAGCCGGGATGCATCTGTCGACGCACCGTTCAGAGAATCCGCGCCGCCACCTGTTCAAAAGCCGGAACCAATCCGATGTACTCGTATTTTATACTATTCTCATATACGAATTCCTGGAACGCCCGATGCTCATGCCGCTTCCAGTCAGGGTAGTTGAAATATTCGTCAAACAGAATGACGGTACCGGGCACAATGCGATCACGCGCTTCGGTCAGGATCGTTCTCGTCGAGGAATAGAGATCGCAGTCGACGTGCAGGAATGAAATATTGCCCGGATGGCTGGCCAGGAAGGTTCTCAAAGTGTCGTCAAACCATCCGACCACGAGATCGACATTGCCGCGAACGGCTGGCAGTCCATCCCGTGCAAATGCGCCTGCCTTTGCACCCGCGGTCCAATCCTCCGGGAGGCCTTTGAAAGAATCAAAGCCATGGATCATCTGGCGATTGAGTTTGTCGGCGATGATGTTGATCGTGTGTCCGGAAAAAACCCCGAACTCGAGAACGAGCCCATCCAGAGATATCTTGTCCAGGCTGAAGTCCAGCAGCCCTTCTCGGCTATCAAATCGCGCCGCCTTTCGCATTTGATCGCGAGCATATTGGTAGCTCTCGATAGCAGCGGCGAAGTAGGCGACCGAGTCTATATTGTAAGGTCCTCCCTGCGCCCCAAACAGTTTGTCGTGAGCTGCCTTTACCTTGTGGTAAAATATCGCTTCGGCAATATCATCTGCGGTCTTATCTATAGAGGTGCCTTGATCCATTATTCGAGCTTTCTCGCCATTCGCGCGAACCGTCTGGGTTCGGCAGATTATGTGTAGTTGCGTCCGCATGTCGATCAACGTAATGAACAGGGAGACTATCTCGACAGTTCCACCGGCATGCCAGCCGGAAGCCGACCGGTTTATACATTTTCAGACGCACCGGTGATATTGTAGAGATGAGCAGATTAGCTGCTTGATAAAGATGAGTTTTTGAAAAATCTAATACATTATACTTGGCGGGTGATCTGGCATCGTATGATTTGGGACCACAACTTTCGGTTAAGCAACCTACCTCCAGAAGGGAGCGGAAAACTCTGGGAGTAAGAAATCTTGGTTAAGCAGCTTCATTGTCGAGTTTCACGACGCTTTAATCCAGATTTTCATTTGGGGGTGATCCATTCGGTCACGGAAAATCGATTGATAAATCTGCTACATCGATATCGAAGGTGGGTAACCGCTAAATGCAAAGTCGGGTGAAAGCTCAGCGTGACGCGACTGCGGGATTGGCGAGCAAAGCATCGTTTGTTGCTCGCCCCACGAAAAGAATCATTAATCCCCAGCTACGAACCAACGCGGTGAGAAGTGCACATGAATTTCAGCCGAGCTGACCTAGCCGACATCGTCTATTTTCTTTCGGTCGCGAAGCATCGAAATTTCCGGCGCGCTGCCATTGAGTTATCGGTAAGCACGTCAGCTGTAAGCCACGCTCTCAAGGGTCTGGAAGATCGTCTCGGGGTGCGACTGTTCAATCGAACCAGCAGAAGCGTAACCCTTACTGCAATTGGTGAGATTTTCCATTCGAATGTGTCGCCTCATATCGATGCAATCGATGGCGCATTCGAAGACTTGAACAAGTTCCGCGCGGCGCCAACGGGGCGGCTCAGATTGAATGTCCTTGGCGATGCGGCAACGCTTCTCATCAGTCCCGTGTTGCCCGCGTTCATGGAACGTTATCCAGAAGTTGAGCTGGAAATATCCGCTGATAATAACATGGTCGATGTTATCGCAGAGGGTTTCGATGGCGGTATCAGATATGGTGGGACTGTACCCGCCGACATGATCGCACAGCGGTTGTCGGCCGACATCCGTTGGGTCGTGGTGGGGTCCCCAAATTATCTGAGCCGTTACGGCACTCCAAACCACCCTGAAGATCTGGGATCGCACAAATGCTTCAGAGGACGCAGCGGATATAACAAGATTGTTCAATGGGAATTTGAACAGAGCGGCCACGAGTTCGCGGTTCAAGTTGCTGGAAACATTATTGTGAATACGACTGAGACACTCATGCCGGCGTTGCTGTCCGGTGGAGGGCTTGCTTATGTTCCGGCACTGCTTGCGAAACCCTTTGTCGATGAAGGGAAGCTTGCGGTCGTACTCACTGAATGGTCGCCGCTGGGGCCGCCGTTTTACATGTATTACTCAAGTCGAAAGCAAGTTCCAACGGGACTGCGATTGCTCTGCGAACTTATCAGAGAGCTGAAGCCTGCGGGCTTCTAGCGGACATGCAGACTCCTATATCTGATGAATTTTGTGGCCGTGATGAATCGTTTTTGTCACAGGCACCCAAACTTTCTCGGATAGGGACCGATCAAACACCAATTGATGAATTTTACTTGATGTCGCGTCAAGCTGAGCGCGAATACCAATTCCGATGCCGCCCGCCTATCTGCTTGTGGAATTACAGCAATTCGACGTGGCAAAGGTATTTGGATATTGGATATTGGATATTTCACACGCACACCTTCGCATCGTAGATGACAATGTTCGCGCCGCAAATTGGGGTGCAGTACTGGCAATTGCACTTTGTGTTTTTTCCATCATAGCCGCCGAAATGCTGCCTGCGGCCGTATTGACTCCGATGGCAAAGGGCTTGGGGATATCGGATGGCGTCGCGGGACAAACTGTGTCGCTGACCGCTTTCGTTGCGATAATCGCCGGATTGTTCGCCGGTGTCGTCGTCGGTGCTATAGACCGTCGCAAAGTCCTGCTTGGCTATGCCGCTATCCTCGTAATTGCAAACATTATGACCGCGACCGCGGCGGGCACCGTTTCTCTCATGGCGGCTCGCGGCCTTCTTGGCTGGGCTCTCGGCGGGTTCTGGTCGATGGCAGCATCAGTCACCATCAGATTGGTGCCGCACAAAGATATACCGAAAGCGCTCTCGATTGTGATGGGCGCGGTTTCCGTGGGAATGGTCGTCGCAGCCCCGTTGGGCAGCTTTCTTGGGGAGATCGTTGGCTGGCGAGGCGTCTTTTCGATTGCAGGCGCGATTGGAGTTATCGCCTTTGCCGGGATCGCAATAACTGTCCCGCCTTTACCGACAAGGGCGCAGAAAGACGCGATGGCTGTCTTTCGGATCTTGCGACTGCCCGGCGTGCCGATCGCCATAGCGGCGGTGTTTTGCCTTTTTGCGGGTCAGCTCGCCTTTTTTACTTATATGCGCCCGTATTTGGAACGCGTCACGCAGTTTGATCTCGACGAAGTCTCGCTGGCCTTGTTGACATTTGGCGCAACAACGGTTGTTGGAACGGCCCTATCGTCGATGGCTGTTCGCTCCAGCCTCAAGGCGACGATGGCATTTCCACCGATCGGCATCGCCATTTGCGCGGCAGTTTTGCTGATGTTCGCCTCGAGCCCGGCCGCGGTCTTTACTGCCATTGCGCTATGGGGATTTTGTTTTGGCTTCATTCCGGTTGGTTGGCAAACGTGGGTGACCAGAAACTCCGGTGACGATGTCGAAAGTGGCGGCGGCCTTCACGTGGCCTCAGTTCAATTTGCAAACACGCTCGGGGCTGGTTTCGGAGGTGTCACCCTAAACACCGGCGGTCCTTATGCCCCAATCGGAGTGGCGGGCGTTCTTATGACGTTGGCTTTCGTCATCATTTTCCTTGGCGTCGGCAAATCATCATCGCAACGGGCTTTTGACCAGGAGACCGGTCATGCGTCTTGAACCACACCATCGTGTCTTCACATGCTTTTTCCTCATAGCGGTTTCAATGGGAGGATTGCTTTCGAGGCTGCCTGATATTCAGGAAAGATTGGACATCGACAAGTCCGAACTTGGGTTAACGATGATCGGCGCTGCCGTGGGGGCGCTCATTTCGCTCGCTCTTTCCTCACCAGTCGTCAGAAAGCTCAGCTCGCGGAGCACCGCGTTCATTTCGGTTCTGGGCACAGCCCTGGTTGTGGCAACGGTTCCGTGGATGGATCGGGCGGCGTTCGTTTTCCTTCTGTTATTTTGCCAAGGGCTGCTAGCCGGAGCGCTGGAAATTAGCCTCAATGTCGAGATCAACCGTATTGAGGCTGAGATCGGGCGGGGTGTCATGAGCCGAGCGCACGGATTTTGGAGCCTGGGCTTTTTTCTGACTGCTTTGGCCGCATCGTTCGTTCGGCAAGCTGGCATATCGATTGAACTGCACATGGCCGCTATCTGCGGGTTCGTGGTTTTGGTTGGCTCGACGGTCATCTCCGGCATGAGAAACATGCCGGCGCCCTACTCACCGGAAACAGCGGCCTCTTCTTCTAGCATTGCGTTGCCAACAATCGGGCTGCTTCCGCTGTGCGTGATTGGAGTTGGCGCATTTCTCGTCGAGGGCGCAGGCATCGACTGGTCGGCGATCTACATGCGGGACGTTTTCGATGTGGAGCCGTTCGTTGGCGGACTTGGTCTCACACTTTTCTCATTCTGTATGGCGTTTGCCCGTCTATTCGCGGATGGATTTGTCGACCGTTATGGTGCGCGCGCCGTTGGTCGAGCGCTTCTTTCGTTGGCGGTCATTGGTCTCTGCTGCGTCTGTCTGGCACCAGTCTCCGGCGTTGCACTGGCGGGATTTGCCCTCATGGGCACGGGATGCAGCGCCGTTTATCCATTGGCGCTTTCAGCCGCCGCCCAACGCGGCGATCGAAACCCACATGCCAATGTCGCAGCGGTCGCGCAAATGTCTTTCGTGGTCTTTTTCCTCGCTCCGCCTCTGTTAGGATTTGTGGCGGAGCACGCTGGTATAAGAACCTCCTACCTTGTGTGCCTGCCAATCATTCTACTGTCGACTGCCTCAACAACATCCCTGCCGGAGGGAGCAAGGAACTTCGGAAACAAGACGCCTGGGGCGTGACACTGCTTCAGCCCATTGTCTTTTGGTATTTAATCGGACTCATCCTCAATTTCTGAGGTTCAGGGCAGCATTCTCGCCTCCTAAGTTCTAGACCAGCACGCCCTACATTGCTCGTTTCAGCATCCTGGCCTCATTTACCGACGTCTTCGGAACCATTGCAAACGTGGTGAAGTTTAGTTGGACGACAACGGGAGTTTACAGTGATGCGCAACTTTTTCGGCAACGTGAATCCCATCTTTTTGATCTGCGCCCTCGCCCTTTCGAGTTCGCCGGCTTTGGCGATTTCTCGGATCGACGCCACTCGCAACACATGCGGCGAGCTGCGCTCTGCCATCGCAAGCCGCGGCGCAGCGATCGTCACCCATCCGGGCTCTCGCCAGTCGGGAACGCTTTACGATCGATATGTGAGCGATAGCGGGCACTGCAATTCCGGCGAGGTAGCGACGGATGACTGGGTACCGGCCAAGGATCGAAGCTGCCGCTTGCAGAATTGTCAGCCTTATGAACCGCCGTTTGATTGAGCGTTGTCCCGGCACGTCACAGTCAATGATAGCTGGCTCTACGGGTTGGTATAAAGAATCTGGCTGAAACCGGGTTCTGAAGACCGCCGTCACTGAGGCAGACCGAGGAGTACCGCATCGAACGCGGTATCTTTCGGCATATGCATATGCATCTGTATCGCAACGGCAAGCTCAACTTCGACTTGACGGCGCTCGTCGGCATCCAAATTCCCCTAACTCAACGCTTTACGCTGACAGTCGAGCATCAAAGGGACAGTCTTCGCCTGCAATTGGCCCGAAGCGGTCACCCTTAGCGGCTGGCACCCAGCAAACTTACCCGATAAAAGAAGCTTCTCGTCAATTCGCGAAGGGGTGGAAGTTGCAGACGGTAGAGGTTGAATTTGAGGGTTCCAATGCTGAAGGTAGCGGGGCTGATCTGGATGAGGCTATTGAACGCTCGCTGCTTCAGCTTTCTCAGCTTCGCGGAAAAAGAGAATTGTTCGTCCCTGCACGGCTGAAAGGTCAGCCAGAGCCGTGGGAAAAGCTTGTGGAGATCAAATATCAGGCTGACCACGGGCGTGGCACTTTATATGCGCGTGATCTCGTCGAGCATTATCATGGAGCGATTGCCACCGTTGGGGCTGTTGCGTCCCTCCCCTACGGTTTTGCCGGCCGCACGAAGAACGCAATCGAAGAAGTGATCTCATACGCAATATTATCGGCCAAGTCGCTTCAGCACTTCGGATGGAGAGAGATCGATGTGCGGGCGGACTTGCTTAGAACGCTGAGCCCGACGGCTTGGGCGAAAAACATCGACGTGGACAAGATGCTGCTAAAGAGTTCCGCGGCATAACTTTAATGGGGCAACGTCGGCGTCCATCGACTTGTTTTGCAATCGGTCCGGTACACGCCATTCCGACATTTAAGCCGTATGCTAAGATTGCTCGTGGCGCGATCCCGCCATGGCGACAGTAAGCTCATAGGTCGATAGGCACGACAGAAGTGACATATTATCGGTGGCGGTGGGGCTTCAGGCTGCCGCCTGGTCGGCTTGATAGCTCTTGTTCGCGGCATTCTGGATCAAGGCGATGGCGATCGGCGGCATCAACAATGTCCAGATGGCGAGCCAGACAATCGACACCAACTTCGTCCCGCGCCTCTTCCGCCCACGGTCATTCAGGAGATCGCCGAGTGTCATCAAAAGAATCGGCAGGCCGAGCGGCACGAGGATAGCAATCAGAAGGGCCGCCAGCGGCGTCAGCAGGCGCTGGGATTTTTCGGCACCCGCAAGTTCGCCGTGAATGCGATAGATCCACCAAGCGAGATAGATCAAGCCGGCGATCGCGATAACGAAGGCCGCGATCGAAAAAAGCAACGCATCGATGGTCGCGGCACCAGCGTCGGCCGCCTGCTCTTGCAGCAGATAAAGAGCGATCGAGATCGCCACGACGAGAAGCGGCGCCAGAAGTAGGATCAGCGCGACCGTGACAGGCGAGCGTTCCCTTGGCGTCAGCGGGTTGTGGCGCTGGCGTGGCTCATCCTCGAAAGACGGTTGGCGGAGCGGCAATAACAAAGCAAGGGCCGCGACTAGGAAGGCAAGAAAACACAGGATGACATAAATACCGGAGGGATCGGCTTCGGTCAGCAAGGACAGGCCGGTCGCGCCGAAGATCCCGGTCAGCATCGTCGATGACAACAGGGTGAGCGCGCAGCCGAAATCGATCTTGTCCGGCCGGCCGGCAAACAGAAAAATAGCCGCGGCAAGCACAATCACACCGCGAACCGATCCTTGCGCCATGCCATAAAGGCAGAGATAGATCGGCTGGCTCCAAAGATTGGGCACAACCAGGATGACGATGGTGAGGATCATCAAAACAATGATTGGAAAAACCAACGCCGGCCGACCACGTCGCGGGGCCGCCACAAAGGCCAGAAAGGCGCCGATTGCCCATCCCGAACTGTTGGAGATGCTGAATAAACCAATCGACTGATAGCTGTTGCCATGATCCCGCATGATCCATGGCAGCACGCTAGTTAGGCCCTGCATTCCCATTTCCAGAATGAATATGGAGCCGAACAGCGCCCAATAACGATAGGTGCTGAATAGATCGGCCAGCGTCCATCTCGTAATCCCGTTGGCGACCGTATGGCCGGAAGCGGCGGACGCACTTTCCATCATCAGCTTGCTCTCCGTTCGTCGCTATCGCTCTTCGCAACTATGACGAGCCGTGTCAAACGCTGAAGGTGGAAAAGGCGGTTTTCGCAGCAGCCGATCATCCCGGCAAAAGGTGCTAATCACGGATCAATGCAACTGGGCGCGGTATACGCGCGCCCGTTCCCAGGACGAAGCCTATCTTCAAAAGATCTATACCGCCCGGATAACCGCGCTGTCCCGCAATGCGCAGTACATCATCAAAAAGGCCACGTGTCAGCCCCCTACCGAGCCGCTTTCATGCCGCCTGGATTGAACGGCGGCGGATGAACGGAGAAGCGCCCAACGCCGTTTGCCCGAAACTGGATCGGCTTGGCTTTTCAATGCAGACGCTGGCCATTCGAGGGGTCGAACAGATGCGCCTTGGTCGGCTCGATCTTTAGCTGAATCGGCTGACCGGGAGACACGTTGGGACGGTCCCTGACCGCTGCGACGATCGACTGGGCGCCCGCCTGCACCTGTAGATGCGTGTCCGACCCCGTTGGCTCGATGATGACGACCTTGGCCTGAACGCCAACGGCGTCGATGGCGATATGTTCAGGACGTATGCCAAGCTGGACGGAGCGGCCAAGATGACGGCGGGCGCTTTCCGGCAATGGCCAGTGCAGGCTTTCCGACGCTTGCAGTGCGATGGTCCCGTTGCGCTCGACGACGAGACCGTCGATAAAATTCATTGATGGCGATCCGATAAAGCCGGCAACGAAGCTATTGGCCGGCGCATCATAGATATCGAGCGGCGTTCCGATCTGTTCGATATGGCCACCGCGCATGACCACGATGCGATCGGCCATCGTCATGGCCTCCATCTGATCGTGCGTAACATAGACCATAGTGGTGCCAAGGCGCTGGTGGAGCGTCTTGATCTCGCTGCGCATTTGAACACGCAGCTTCGCATCGAGATTGGACAACGGCTCATCGAAAAGAAACACGGCGGGGTTGCGGACGATGGCGCGCCCCATCGCCACGCGCTGACGCTGTCCGCCGGACAATTGTCGGGGATACCGATCGAGTAGCGCTGCGAGATCGAGGATTTCAGCGGCATTGTTCACCTTCTGCTCGATCTCCTGCTTGCTGCGGCGCGCGAGCTTCAGCGAAAAGGCCATATTGTCGCGCACCGTCATATGCGGATAAAGCGCGTAGGACTGGAACACCATGGCGATATCGCGCTCGTTGGGTTCGAGGTCGTTGACGATACGGTCGCCGATCTCGATTTCGCCATCGCTAATGCCTTCCAGCCCGGCGATCATGCGCAGCAAGGTGGACTTGCCACAGCCCGAAGGCCCTACGAGCACAACGAACTCTCCGTCCTGCGCGGCGACGGAGACGCCATGCAGCACCTCGAGCGCGCCATAGCGTTTAATGGCGTTGCGAATGGTCAGTTTCGCCATGAATTTCTCCCGATCGTGTCGGCCGGCGCTTCAGCGCCCGCCCATGCCCGCATTGAGGGCGATGCTGTTGTAGATGAGCTTCTGCAGGATGATCGCGAGGAAGATACCCGGAAGCATGGAAAGGCTTGCGCCCGCCATCAGATAGTTCCACTGCGTGCCCTGCTGTGTCTGGAACATGGTGAGGCCAACCGGCAAGGTGGCGTTGTCGGCGCCGGTCATGACAATCAACGGCCAGAGGAAGTTGTTCCACTGTCCCATGAAGGTAAAGAGTGACAAGAGCCCGATCGCCGGCATGGAAAGCGGCACGATGATGCTGACGAGGATGCGCAGGCGCGAGGCGCCATCGATCCTGGCCGCTTCCTCAAGCTCCATCGGGATCGAGAGAAAGAACTGCCGCATCAAGAAGGCGCCAAAGGTGCCGAAGGAGATCGGTAGGATCACGCCTGGGAAGGTATTGACCAGACCCAGCTTGTTGACGATCAGAAAGAGAGGAATGATCAGCATCAGCGGCGGCACCATCAGCGTACCGATATAGCCAAGCAGCAACGTTTCCCGCCCCCTGAATTTCAGCCGGGCAAAGGCATAGCCGGAGAGGCAGGAGACAACGACGGTGATCGCCGTTACGCAGACGGCGATCACCGCGCTGTTGAGGAAGAAACGACCGAAGGGCAGCCGGGTCCACGCGGCGGCGAAATTCCCCCATTCGAAGACCTCCGGCAGAATGTGCACCGGTATCGCCGTTACTTCGGCGTTCGAGCGCACCGCATTCGATACCATCCAGAAAAACGGGAAAAGGAACACGATTGCGACGAGCGCAAGGGCCGCATGATTGACAATATCGAGCACAAGCCTCCGGCGTGCCCTCGTTTCAGAGTTAAGCGTCATAGTGCACCCATTTGCGCTGGAACCAGAATTGCAGGGCGGTCAGCACCATGATCAGCGCGAACATGACCCAGGCGATGGCAGAGGCATAGCCCATCTGAAAGTTCTGAAAGCCTCGCTGGTAAATAGCGTAGCCGAGTGTCGCGGTGGAGGATCCCGGGCCACCCTTGGTCATGACGAAAATCTGGTCGAACACCTGTAACGAGGTGATCGCCGTCATGACGGTGCCGAAGAATAGCGTCGGCGAGATCAGCGGCAGACGGATTTTCCAAAAGCGATCCCAGGCCGTGGCGCCATCGATACGTGCTGCTTCCAGATAGGTTGCCGGCACCATGTCGAGCGCGGCGTTGAAAAGAACCGTGTTGTAGCCGACGCCGGCCCAGATCGAGGTGAGCACGACGGCCTGCATGGCCATTGTCCGATCGTTAAGAATGCCGGCGAAGGGAAGCGACAGCGCCGCCATCAGACTGTCGAACAGGCCGCCGCTCGTAAAGATCAGCATCCAGACCATGGCAACGGCGATGAGCGGGGTGAAAGTCGGTAGAAAGAAGATGACGCGGAACCAGCGCTGACCGATTTTCAGGCTCGAAATCCAGGTCGCCAGCCCCAACGAGATAACGATATTGAGCACCAGATATTCGACTGTGAAGAAGATGGTGTTGCGCATGACCGTCCAGAATTGCGGGTCGGTCGTAAACAGGCGCACATAATTGGAAAAACCGACGAAGCGGGGCGTGCCAAGCAATTGCCAATTGGTGAAGCTGAGCGCGATCGAGGCGAGGATCGGCAGGACGAGAAACAGGACGATGCCGATCAGGCCCGGCAACAGGAAGAACAATGCCGTCCATCCCTCACCTCTGAACCATTTGCGCGAGCGTGGCCTTGGTCTTGCGATCATGTCGGTGTGCTTGCCCAGCATCATGAGCTTCTCCTTTTCGGCAGGGCGCCGCGGTCGAGCCGGTAGGCCCGGCCGCAGGCCGACCAGGTGCCAAGGCTATGGTAGCTGGCTTTGAATGTCGCTGAGGACGCCCTCGGGCTTCGAGTCTCCCGTCAGCGCAAGCGGAACATACTGCATCACCAGGTTTTCGAACTGGTTCCATTTCTCGTTGATGCGGAATGGCGTGGTGTGGGCGAACATATATTCCAGCGTGTCGCGAGTGCCGCTGACATTCTTAGCCGCCCCGTCGTACCAGGACGTCTGCTGGGCAAGGCGGGCCGGCAGCGCGCGCCCGGCCGAGCCGAGGATTTCGGCGGCTTTCGGACCGGTCAGCACCTGCAGCGCCTTGAAGGCAGCATCCTTGTGCTGGCTGGTGGCTGAAATACCCCAGCCGGATCCGGCCGTGATGAAGCGCGATGGCCCAGCGCCGCGCGGCAGCGGAGCAATGCCAATTTTGAACTTCACATTGGCTTGTGCGGTAATCAGCGTCCAAGGACCGTCGATATACATGGCGACATTGCCCGAGGCGAAGCGACCGCTTGCGGCGGAAGCGTCGGCCGCGGAAGCAAAGACCGGTGAAAACCTATCCTTTGCGGTAAGATCCGCATATTTGCTGAAGGCGTCGACGAAACCGGCATTGGTGAGGTCGAATTCATTGTCGGCATTGAAATAATCCGCGCCGAGCGCGACCGGGCCGGCGATGAAATCGAATGCCTGCGTGCCGTAGCCATAGGTTCCGTCCTTGGTCAACGCCTTGGCGTCAGCCTTGAAATCGTCGAACGTCCAGTCCTTGGCTGGCTCCTTCAAACCGGCTGCGGCGAACTTGTCACGATTGTAGAAGACCATCCACGGGCCGACGTCATAAGGCAGCGCATAGAGCTTGCCGTCGCTTGAAAGCCCGGACATGATCGATGTCTCGAAGTCCGCAACCTTGACATCGCTACTCTTCAGATAGTCGTCGAGCGGCGTGAGGATCGAATAGAAGTTCGGGACGCGCATCGACTGCATGGAGACGATGTCGGCGACCTGTCCCGAGGCTGCCAGTACCGGCAGGCGCGTCCAGTAATCCGTCCAGCCGGACAGCTGAATCTTGACCTTGATGTCGGGATATTGCGCGTTGACGAGATCCGCCAACTGCTGCCAGAGCTGTGCATCGTTGGGTTCGCCCCACATCTGCCAGGTCAAGGTCACAGGGGCATCTTCAGCCTTGGCGTCAAGACCGGATAGTGAAGTCGCCGCAAGGGCGGCAGCAAAGATCAATGAACGTTTCATGATGGTTCCTCCTCCAGAATGACTTTGGTTGCAGTGACGTGCATCACACTCCGGACGCTCCCCCTCCGGCTTGGTCTTGCGGCTCGTTCAAGCCGCGATCATGGCCTCCAAGTCGGCAATGAGGCCGATCAGCTCCATGCGCTGGCGACGCCAGGTATCCGGCCCCTGCCCGGGCTCCAGAATGGCGGTCATTCGCCGCAGAAAGTCAGGCGGCAGCCGCTCAAGCTCAGCCGCCATCGGCAAGTTCCACCCGTCGCCCGGGAAATAGACCCGATTGAACGCGAAGACCGTCTGCAGAATGGCGTTGGCAAGCTTGCCCGTCAGTCCCACAAGAAAGACGAGATCCCGGCGAACGACCTTGCTCTCATAGTGATAGTCCTTGGACCAGTAGCGCAGTACCTGCATATATTGGCCAAGGACCGAAGCTCTCAGCTCTTCAGGATACTGCGCCAGCTGCTGTTTCCAGCCGGCTAGCAAACCTCGTGGATCGGCGATGATCTGCTGGCTGGCAAGATCCGTCGGCAGGTGATAACCCCAGATCGTCCATTCGAAGCTCTTGGGCACGACGATACCGGCACGCCAGGAATCGAGATCGCGCTGAACGCCGGCGTAGCGCCGCATCCAGACGCCGTCCATGCGGATCCCCTCGGCTTGCCAGCCACGCAGCGCGGCGTCGAAACGCCGCCACGCAGCGCTTTGGCGAACCTCCGGCCCCCGATAGGCATCGGCATAGACCCTGAAATCGAAATCCGATTGCGCATCCGAGCGTCCCTTGCCGCGCGAACCGGCGAGCGCGACAGCACCATTGCCGTCTTCCGCCAGATCGGCAATCAAAGGCGTCATCGCAGCAATGAGTTCGGCTTCACGGCTCATAGCGTCACCGGGCGGCTGGGCTTTGCTATCTCCTTCAGTCCTTGAGGATCAATTCGATGACGGGGGTCACGACATCCGGTTTCAGCACCGGCAGTTCCAGCGTCAGGATCCCGTCGCCGACGGCAACACCGATGTTTGAATCGACTTCGGCGTCTGGGTCGAGCCAATGCAGCTCGCTGGCGTCATGCAGGAACTGCGCATATTTCACCTTGCGCCCCAGTCCTTCGATGTGAATGTGCCGGAACGGCCAGGTCTGAATATGCAGGTAGAGCCGGTTGCCGTTCTGGGTAAAGCGGCAACCGTTCGGCGCCTTGTAGGTGGACGGCCCGGCACCGTAAATCGCGCGGCCGTTCAGCCGCATCCATTCGCCATAGGTGTCGAGCGCCGTGATGGCGCGGGCATCGAAGGTGCCGCGGCCGGTCGGGCCGACGTTCATCAACAGGTTGCCGCCGAGCGAAACCGTATCGACAAGAATGTTGATGAGCTGGCCGGCATCCTTCCAGCTGGTTTCGTCGCGATAGTAGCCCCAGGAGCCGCTGAAGGTGTGGCAGGCTTCCCAGCGCACCGGCAGGCCGGCGACGGTCGGAGCAACGCGCGGCGTATATTGTTCCGGCGTCACCAGATCGGGCATGTGATCAGCGTCGCGTGGCAGGTCGAGACGATCGCCGATGATGATGTCGGGCTGCAGCTCTCGCACCAGTTTGACGAGATCGTCGCTTTCCCAATCGGCGCGGCCCTTTCCGGGCAGGCCCTTGTAGACACGGCGGGGATAGCTGAAATCGAACCAGATCACATCGATCTTGCCGAAGTTCGTCAGGAGTTCGGTTACCTGGTCGCGCATGTATTTAGCGTAACGCTTGACGTCGCGGCCCTCATTAAGATTGGCGGCGTCGGGGTGATTGCGCTGCGGGTGATGGGCATCGATCGGGAAATCCGGATGATGCCAGTCGAGCAGCGAGTAGTAGAAGCCGACCTTCAGACCCTCTGCGCGAAGCGCTTCGACGTAAGGGCCGATCAGGTCCTTGCCGTAGGGCGTATTGGTGACCTTGTAGTCGGTGACCTTGCTGTCCCACAGGCAGAAGCCTTCATGATGTTTGGCCGTCAGAACGACATATTTCATGCCGGCCTGGCGGGCGCGACGCGCCCATTCCCGGCCGTCATAGAGATCGGGATCGAAATTGTCGAAATACTTCTGATAGGCCTCGGTGGTGAATTCCTCGCGGTTTTTCAGCCATTCGTGGCGCGCTCCCAGGGCATACAGCCCGAAGTGAATGAACATGCCGAAGCGGTCTTGTCCAAACCATGCCTTGCCATCGACCACATTCTGGCCACCGCTGATCGCTGCGTCGCTCACACCATCCTCCAAAGTGTTAGGGCTCTATCGAACCGGTTCGATTTAATCATTGATTCTATCGTGCCCTATGTCAAGCGCGCTGTTGAAATCTCTTTCCGCATATTGCTTCATGCTCGGCAAATGTTAGATTTATGACGGTGATTCATGGAGGGAGACCCTTCAACAGGAAAGCCCAAGGCGATAGAAACGGTTCGAAAAATTCATGGCCACAATTCGCGACGTCGCCAAGCTCGCTGACGTATCCGTCTCAACGGTCTCGCTCGCGCTCAGCAATCCGGCGCGCGTGAGTTCCAAGACGCTGGAAAAAATTCGCCAGGCTATTGCCGCAGTCGGCTTTGTTGCCGATCCGCTGGCGCAAAGCCTGGCACGCGGGCGCAGCCGCATGATCGGCTTCGTGGTCGGCAACGTTGGCAACCCGTTCTTCGGCGATATCCGGCGCGAGCTGGAAAATTATGCTCTCGACCACGAGCATTTCGTCGTGGTCACGGATTCCTCCGGCAAGACGGACCGCGAAAGGGCCATGGTCGAACATCTGATCGGGCTCAAGACCGCGGGCCTTGCGCTTGCGCCGTCAGGCTATGATCAGGGCTATATCGACTTTGTGGCGAGCCTGAACGTACCAATCGTCTGTTTCGACCAGAAAGTCGCGGGCATCGAGCGCGATTTCGTCGGATCAGACAATTATCTTGCCGGCGCGATGCTGACCGAGCATCTCTTGCAGCTTGGTCACCGGCGCATTGCGTTCATCACCGGTCCAAGCCACATGCGTACGGCAACCGAGAGATATCGCGGTTTTGCCGAAACCATGGCCAATGCCGGCGTCGAGGTGAATCCAAATCTTGTTGTCGATGGGCAGTTTACGCGGACTGCAGGCTATGAAGCGGCCATGCGGCTCCTCATCCAGCCCGAGCGCCCGACGGCGATCCTGGGCGCCAACAACACCGTGGCGCTTTCGGCGCTGCAGGCCATGCAGGAATTGGGCTTCCGTTGTCCCGAGGACATATCGCTCGCCATGATCGACAATGTGCAGTGGAGTTCGGTGATCACACCCCGCATCACCATGGTGGTGCAGGATACACTGGCGCTCGGCAGCATCATTGCAAGACGCCTCATGCACCGCATCACAAATCCGCAAGGCGCCGTCGAGCCACCGCAGGACTTTGTGCTGACACCAAAATTCGTTCCGGGCAATTCCTGCCGGCGGATTTAGCTCTTGCGTGTATCCTTTCGTGAGAAAGGATGCCGCGACTGGATCAACCATTCAATGTCTAACGCTCTACCCGACCGCTCAGGCCCGACCACACTCAGCTGCGCGATGCGAGCAGCTGCCGGGTATAATCATGGCTCGGACTCGTGAAAATGGCATGCGTTTTTCCACATTCCACGATTCCGCCGGCACGCATGATATAAACACGATCGGCGATGGCTTCGACGACGTCGAGGTCATGGCTGATGAACAGGCAGGAAAAGCCGTGCCGCTGCTGCAGGCGATTGAACAGATCCAGCACCTGCGCGCGAATGGTAACATCGAGCGCGGATACCGGTTCGTCGGCGACGATGAATTTGGGGTCACCGATCAACGCCCTGGCGATCGCGACCCGCTGTCGCTGACCGCCCGAGAGCTGATGCGGGAGACGCTCGGCGAACTCCGCGGCAAGCCCCACCTCGTTCAGCATAGAAAGCATGCGCTCGCGTCTTTCAGCCGCGCCCAAGCCAGAGACCAGACGCAGCGGTTCGGACACCAGGGCTCCGATCGACATTCGAGGGTCGAGCGACGAATAGGGATCCTGGAAAACCATCTGACAATTGCGCCGATAGGCCTGATAGGCCGCACTCCGGCGCTGCACCGGCATCCCCTCGAACAGCAGCACACCCGCTGATGGCTGAAGAAGGCCGGTGATCGCCTTGCCTATCGTGGTCTTGCCGGAGCCGGATTCACCGACAACGGCAACCACCTCGCCTGGATAGACATTGAGTTCGATATTATCGACAACGCGCTTCGATGCCGCTTTCCACGCCATCCGCTCCGCCGTCGGATAGTCCACCGCCAGTCCCTTGACCTCGATGAGAGGCTTCAATCCGTCTTCGATCCTGGCTGGCGCTCGCCTGGGAATCGAGGCCAGCAGCTTGCGGGTATAGGGATGGGTCGGGTTGCCCATCGTCTCGGACGTCGGTCCGGCCTCCACGATTGCACCCTGCGCCATGACGATCGTACGATCCGTGTAGCGGGAGATCATCGCGAGGTCATGACTGACGATAAGGATGGCGGTGTTCTTTGCGCGGGCAAGCCCGATCATGAGCTCGAGCACGTCTTTCTGGACGATTGCGTCGAGAGCGGTTGTCGGCTCGTCGGCGATCAGCAGCTGCGGCTCCAGCAGCATCGTGGACGCAATCATGATACGCTGACGCATGCCGCCGGAAAATTGATGCGGATAGCTGTCAAGTGCGGCTTCGGGATTGCGAATGCCGACGCGCGAGAGCATGTCGACGATACGCCTGTGACGTTCGTTGCGCGGATATTGCCGATGTAGTCGCAATCCTTCTTCCAGCTGGCGCCCGATTTTCATCGACGGATTGAGGGATGTCATCGGCTCCTGAAAGATCATGCCGACGACACCGCCTCTCACCGAACGCAGTTCCCGTGTTAAAAGATCAGCGATATTCCGGCCGTTGACCACGATGCTGCCGGAAGCCTGCTTCAGGCCGGGAGGAACAAGTCGCAAGATCGACCGAGCAACCATCGTCTTGCCCGAACCGGACTCTCCGACGATGCCGACAATTTCACCGGCCTGCATAGAAAAGCTGACGGACTTGACCACCGGATCGCCTGTTTTCTCACGCGAAAGCGTCAGATTGTCTATTTCGAGAAGGCCGGCCATCTAAATTCCTCTCATGCGCGGATCGAGAATATCGCGCAAGGCGTCACCGAGCAGGTTCATGGCGAGGAGAGTGATCGAGATCGCCAGGCCGGGAAATATTCCAAGCCAGGGCGCCTGCGACAGGAATGTCCTGCTCGAAGACAGCATGTTGCCCCAGGTCGGCGCCGGTGGCGCCAGTCCAAGCCCCAGGAAGCTCAAGGCGCTTTCGGCAAGCAGCGCCCATCCGAGCATGGATGTTGCAAGTACGATGAGTGGCGCGAGGCAGTTTGGAAGGACATGACGCGCCAGGGTATAGATCTCCGAATTGCCCATGATGCGTGACGCCTGCACGAATTCGCGCTCGCGCACCGACATGACGGTCCCGCGCACGATGCGCGTGACCGCGGGCGTGAAAGCAAGCCCGAGCGCCAGGACGATGCCCTGCACATTGGCCCCAAGAACGGCGAGCAACCCGAGGGCGAGAAGAATCCCCGGAAACGCCATCAACGCATCATTGAGGGTCATGACGATGCGATCCGGCCAGCCTCGCCAATAGCCGCTTGCCACGCCGAATGCCGTACCGATCGTCAGAGCGGTCAAGACGGCAAGCATGCTGATGCCGAGCGAGGGACCGGCACCCACCATCAACCGGCTGAGCACGTCGCGGCCGAACTCATCGCTGCCGAGCAGGAACATGGAACCAGGTGGACGCAAGCGCGAGGTAAAGCCGAGAGCCAGCGGATCATGCGGCGTCCAGACAAGAGCGATCAGGGCTGCGGTCGAGACGCAGGCGAGCGTCACGCCGCCGACAAGTAGATTGAAACGAAGCTTCACGATGCAGCAACCCTTGGATCAAAAAGCGGATAGACGAAATCGACCACAAGATTGATCGCGACGTAGAAAAGGGAGATGCACAGGAGGCAGCCCTGAATGACGGGATAGTCTCTGGCAAAAATTGCATCCACAAGCAGGCGACCAAGGCCAGGGATCGTGAAAATAGTCTCGACAATGGCAATGCCGCCAAGCAAATTTCCCATGATCAGCCCCAGCAATGTCCATGTCGGCCCAAAGGAATTGCCGACCACATGATGGAGGAGAATCTGTGTCTCCGACAGGCCTTTGACGCGCGCATGCGTGACATAATCGAGGCGAAGAACCTCGAGCGTCGAGGCCCTGGCCATTCTGAGAATGCCGCCGACCTCGTGAATGACCAATGTCGAGATGGGCATGACGAGATAGATCAATCCTGCCAGCCAATTGTCCCCGATAGAGACGTAACCAACGACCGGAAGCCAGCCAAGCCGCATGCCGAAAAGCAGCAGAAGCAGCAATCCCATCCAGAAGGTCGGGATCGAAAGGAGCAAGGTTGCGCCGGCGACGGTCGCGATATCGAGACTGGTATTCTGCCGCCAGGCGGCGAGCGTACCAAGCGGTACCGCGAACACCGCAGACAGGATCACCGCCGGCAGCACGATTTCGAAACTCACTTGAAAGCGCCCGATGATCAGAGGCAGGACCGGCTCGCCGGTGCGTATCGATTGCCCGAGATCGCCGTGCAAGGCGTTTCCCATCCATAGCAGGAACTGGACGGGCAACGCTCTGTCCAGGCCCAGCTGATCACGCAGGGCAGCCAGCGTCTCCGGTGTTGCCCGGTCTCCCAGTATCAGGAGGGCCGGATCGCCTGGAATGAGGCGGATTAGCGCGAAGACGCTGACGGCAACAAGCAGGATGGTTGGTATCGACCACAAAAGTCGCTTCAAGACATATCGAAGCATGTCCGATCTCCCAGTCGCTCGTCAGTCTTACTGGTTGACCGTCATGCCCCAGAGACGCGGCTTGCCTTCCCATGGCTTGAAATTCTCGACGCGATCCCTGTAAGCCCAAGCCGTCAAGCCATTATAGAGAATGATCAGCGGTGCATCGGCAAGCATCATCTGGTGCAATTGATCAAAGATCTGCTGACGCTGCTGCGGATCGGTCACCACCTTCGCCTGGTCGATAAGCGCCAAGGCCTTGGCATTGTCCCAAACCTTTCGCGGCTGCTTCGTCTTATCGCCGGCAAATTGCTCGAAGCTCAAGGCGGGATCGAGACGAGACGAGTATGAGAATGACATCATCTGATAATCACCGGAATTATACTTCTCCAGCTGGGTCGCCCATTCCAGAATCTCGATCTCGACATTGATGCCGGCTGCCTGCAGCATCGACTGCGCGACCAGGGCGACCTGCGAACTTGGCATGGGCGCGCGCTTGTTAGCGATCAGCTTGATCGGTTGCCCCTTGTAGCCGCTTTCCGCGAGCAATTGCTTTGCCTTTTGCGGGTCATACTGGAACGTCGATTTTTGGACAGCATCATTGTAGGGCGAGGCCGCAAAAACTGCAGAACTGCTCGGGCTTGAGAGGCCATCGGAAGCAAAGCCGACCAGTTGGTTGAGATCGAGGGCTGCGACGATGGCTTGCCGGAACTTGACGTCGCTGAAAAGGGGATCCTTCGTCTGAAACAGGATGGCGTGCTTGGAGGCGTCGCTCGGCGTGATGACGACGATCCCCTTGTCTGTCTTCAATTCCGCGACATCCGAGGTCAGCGCCTGGGCGACATCGACACCACCTGACAGAAGGGCGGCCTTGACGGTCGACGCATCTGGAACCTCGACGAAAGTCACCGTGTCGACCTTGGGCACCTTATTGCCGACATAGCCATCAAACCCCGTCCCCTCTGGCGAGACATAATGATCGAACTTCTTCAGGCTGATGGATTGTCCCTTCTTCCAGTCGACAAATACAAAAGGACCGGTGCCGATCGGCTTGTTCCAGCTGCCATCGGCATTGAGCGAGGCGCTGTTGAGGATGGCGGTGCCGCCGCAATCGGTGCGTGCCAGGGTATCGAGGAACAGGGCGTTCGGCTTGTCGATATGCATGACCACCGTGTCGGTGTCCGGCGCCTCGACGGAGGTAACCTTGACGCCGTTGGTGCCGTCGACATCGGGCAGGCAGCGCCATTTCGTTGCCGGGTTCGTATAGCGCGTCCAGTTCCACAAGACATCGGCCGACGTGAGCGCCGCGCCGTTGTGAAACGTAATGCCCGACCGTAGCTTGAACGTATAGACAAGCCCGTCTTTCGAGATATCGACCGATTTCGCCAATAGCGGCTTGACCGTGCCGCCCTCGCCGTAGCCCACGAGACCCTCGACGATATTGAGCATCACGCCGTCGGTATTGTCGTCACGGGTCACACCCGGATTGGTGCTGAGAATATCGGCCGTCAGCGCAACTTTGACTTCGCTTGCCATGGCCGTGCTTGCGGTGAGCAGGCTCGACAGCAGAAGCAATGTTCGTGTTGAAAGCATGGATGCAGTTCCCCTTGTTTTATGGAATTATGATGAGCTGCTGTCGCGGGCCTTGCCGGCTCGATGCGCCTCGAGGCTATCCGACAGAAAGGACTGTGCCGCCGCAAAGATCGGCTCCGCCTCGTGTCCGACGCCGGGCAGCAGCTCGAAGACAACGGCGATGCGGTCCTTCAGCAAAGAGCGCTCCAGCGTGCGCAGACGCTCTGGTCTGGTCGCACCTGCATCATTGGCACCTTCGACCCAATAGCGCCGGCCAGGACGATGATGAATTTCGCCGGTGTCGAGATCCGCGTCTCCGACGACAAGCTGAACTGGGACCGTGGCGAGCTGCGCGCCATCCAGCGTCATCCCGAACAGGTCTTCGATATCGCGCACGCCCGTCCACCAGTCGCGGTGCGGATCGAGCAGCGTCACAGATCCCGGAGCTCCGACAGATACGCCCCACAAGCGGTGCGGCCGCAGCAGGAAGAAGCGGTGGGCGAAATGCGCGCCGCCTGAAAAACCGACAAGCCCGAAGCGATCATCCGCAATGCCGTAGCGCATGCAGACTTCCGAAACCATCTGTTCCAGAATCCGGTCATAGCGAATATCACCTTCGAGCATGTACTTGAAGCCATCGAGATTGCCGTCGCCGAGCACGTTTCCGGGAAACAACGGCGCCAGGATCATGCAGTTGTTGGCTTCGGCGAAGTCCTGAAACTGATCGCGATGGATTGTGAAGTTGCGGTAGCTGCCATGAATCACCGACAGCAGCGATCGCTCTCCGACATCGCCGGACTTTGGAACATAAAGGCAGTAGCTGAACCTCGGGTCGCTGGAAAGCGCAAGGACCGTCGTTGCCCCCTGTTCGTAGGATGACGGGGAGGACATGATTGAGGCGTCGATGCCGGAGGCCGCGTGATCTGAAGATGAGTGCATGTCGTTCCACGTTATTTTTGGATCTCATTTTGCATCCAAAATCACACACCGACACGAAACTGACAAGAAGAAATCTTCATTGCGGGGGGAGAAATTGATATGAACCGCGATATTCTTAGGTATGGGAATCGTTCAGCGTGGAAAACTCCAAGGTGCGCCGCTCCGATGAAGTCGCGGAAATCATCGCAAAGGACATCCGTTCCGGCGCGTTGAGCACAGGCACATGGTTGAAGCAAGTGGACGTCGAGCGCCGCTACCAGGCCTCGCGCGCCGATGTTCGCCGCGCGCTCGAAATACTCCTGCAACGCCGTCTCGTCGAACAGATCCCCGAGCGCGGCTTCTATGTTCCGGCACCCGATGAGCGCCGCCAGCAGGAGCTGAGGGACATCCGCGTCACGCTGGAGATCTCGATGGTCGACAGCATTCTTGCGGGCGCAAATGACGATAGCCTTGCCGAGCTCACCGAACTCGCCGGCCGGTTCGACACTGCCGTGGAGACCGGAAGTATTGCCGACCGCTATGAAACCAACCAGGCCTTCCATGTCGCTCTCGCCGGTCTCTGCGCCAATCGCGAATTGATAAAGCTGGTGATCGACCTGCGCGGCTACGTGCCGGCATCGCCCATGTCGCAATGGCCCGATATGGCGCGCGCGCGGCTATCTTCACGCGAACATTTCCTGATGATCGATGCGATCCGCAGGCAGGACGCCGAGGGCCTGAAACATGTCTTGGCCGCGCACATACTGCAGCCTGTAGCCTGAATGAGGAATCATGCGCCGGCAACCGAAGCCTGCCTCGGATGCTCTTGATGGGATACGAACCAAGGTTGCGCAGCCCAAGAGCCGATGCCATAGGACAGTGAAACTCGGGCAACTTATTTAAACGCATCCGCTGATCGCATCGCCTCTTCCGCGGGTCAGAACCAGGGTGGGATACACATACGGGCCTGAGCGAACGGGGCGGGCCCAATGATCACGTTCCGCCCTTTCTGAACCTGGAAAACGAGATGCGCCTGGCTGATCGAAAGATCCGTGGTGTCGTCGGGATAGGCAAGGCCGACCTGACCATCATTGCCGAAATGATAGGCACCGTTCACCCCTCTGCTGATCGATGAACGAATCCCGGTCAAAACCTCTTTGAATATGCGAGGATGGCCCGTTCTCATCCACGCTCCGACGAGGAGGTTGACTCTGTCATAGGCTAGCCCTGCCTGTGAGCTGCCCGGCATGACGTCGAACTGGGTCTGGTATCGATCACGGAAAGCCCCGCCGATCCGATCCGAATAAAGGCCGCTCGTCGTTGCCCAGACAATCCCTTCGCTCGACTCGCCGAGTTCCTGGCGAAACTGCGGAACCGATGGCGCGTAGATGTTGTATATGATCGCGGGTAATGGCGACCTGACGAAAGCGCGCTGAAACGCAATCGCATCCTCCACGAAGAAGGAGGAAACGACGATTATGGAAGGCGCAAGCCGATGAAGCGCCTCGATAGCCTTCGACCAGCTATCCGGGGCGTCGTGGGCGACATCAACGACGTCGACCTGCCATCCATTCCGTGCAAGCCCTGCTTCGATACGATCGATCCCGATGTCGATCATCCGTGAGGTGGGCTGCACTATGGCGAGGCGCCTTCCCCGAGCGCACAGGCTCGTGCCGTGTTGCATTTGGCGAACAAACCGAACAAGACCAAGGCCATAGTTGATATCGCTCGCGCATGTTTGAAAAATATTGCGAAGGCGAGGCCCGCTGTCGCGCACACGCTCCACCGCGCTCCCCATCGTCGCCGCATGAAGATATGGCAGGCGGGCCTCTCCCACCACATCGTGAACTGCTGGCGAATAGCAGGCATAACCCGCACTGATTGCATCAACCTCGGCTTCGATCAGCTTTACATAAGCCTCTCGAGCGCTCGTTTCGTTGCCGCTTTTGAAACCGACCGGTGCAATCATCACCGTTCGCCCAAGCACACCGCCACGCTGATTAATTTCCGAGATCGCAAGCTCGGATCCGTTGAGCAACTCGATTGAATCGGCAGCACCTGGCCCCTCTTCCACATAGGGGATTCCGATCATTATCGGGCGTAGAACAGAGGTGCCGATCCGTTGGATATGCCGTTCTGGCTCTTTGGATATGGACAAACGGTCTGCGATTTGTTCGATCTCCGTTGCTCCAATCGTACGCCCGGCACATCCTCCTGGCGTCGGAAGGCGAAAGAGTCCCTTGTCGACCGCATAACTTGCCAGCGCGGTGCGGCTGAATAATTGAGTTTTGCCGAAGAGATTTTCGACGTGTTTTGCCACGGTCCGCATGCTGATCGCCAACCGTGCGGCAATATTCTCGTTGCTAAGGCCTCCGGCCAGCAGCGTCAGGATGTCGAGTTCGCGCATGGTCATGCCAAATGCGGGGTCGACCAGCTGCATCTGGACTGAGGAAAACTGCCGCCCATGCGCAACTGCGTTCCGATGAACAATCACGCGATACCATTTGCTCTCATGGCCGGCATAGCAAAAGGCCAGATGGTCTCGCTCTGAAAACAGCAATGCCTGTGCATAGCGCACGACAGGATCGAAGGCCTTGATATAGTCAGCACCTGTTCGATCCTCGAGCTCCTCTATCCTCCCGTCCTTATCGACGAGGCATCGCCATGTATCGCGAGATTTTAAGGCCTCCGCCATCATTCGACACCTGATCGGGAAAGATCTGGAACCCACGCCAGGAGTTTTCTCCTGCCGTGGGTCAATGTCAACCGCAGCCGTCCCGACCGCAGCTACCAGGCTGAGACGTTACTTGCCCGGCCACTGATAGTCTGCCGGCATCGGCGAAACGCCACGGGCATCGGGCAAAGCCATCCGCCGACGGTCCTCGTCGTCATCGACCCACGCGCGGGCGATCTCGTCGCAGGTGGCAAACCAGACGCCATCGTGGCCCTTGATATGTTCGATCAGCCGCTCAAGCATGATCATGTGATGGGCCTGACCGATGATCTGGGGATGCAGCGCCATAGCGTAGACGCCATCACTCTGATTGGCATAACCATAGTCGAAGATGTCTTTCCACCGGCGCAGAACGCTATCGGTGTCGGACATGCCCTCCTGATTGCCGGTGTAGGCGAGCGCTGGAAAATCATCGAGATACCAGCTTACCGGAATTTCGAGCACCTTGCTGGCAGGTCCGGCAACATTGCCTTTCTCCCAATTCACCTGCCATCGTTGCGGACGATAGGGCACCAGATCGCGGGCCATGAGGCTGCTATCGTAGAGGAAACCGGCCTCTTCGATCAGATCCAATGTGTTCTCGCTATAGTCCCAATAAGGCGAGCGATAGCCGCTCGGCCGGATGCCGAACTGCTTCTTGTATGTGGCGAAAGCCAGGTCCATCAGCCGACGTTCGGTGTCGCGGCTGATCAACGTTGGATTTTCGTGATAGTAGCCATGGTGGGCGATCTCGTGACCGTCTTCGAAGACCTTCTTGTTGATCTCCGGAAACGTGTCGACCGTGTGCGCCGGCGTAAAGAAGGTGGTGCGAATGCCGTGTTTCTTGAACAGGGCCAGCAGTCTCGGCGTGCCGACCTCCGCTCCGAACTCGCCACGCGACATGAAGGATGGTGTCGGGCGGTTGAAGCCCCCGAGCCACAGGGATTGGGCATCGAAGTCGACACCCAGATTGACGGCGATTTTTTTGCCCGCAGGCAGCTTTAAAGAACCCATGATCTCCTCCTATGTTGAAAGAGCCGATCTGCGCGATCAAAGCGCAGAAACAGGCTTTAGTGTTGTGGATGCAGATGAGACGGCCATGCCGCGTACAATCCAGCCTGACGTCGGCGGTCCTTGAATGTCGTGGCCGCACCTCGCTCACGGTTCTCATAAAGAAGATCGAGATTGACCTTGCCCGTCACCGTCATCTCGACGTTTGCCTTGGCCTCCGCGACAATTCCTGCCGGATTGTCCCAGGCGAGATCACATGGTCCCAGCACCGAGCTGCGAGCCCATCCGTTCGGTAGCGGTGCGCCAGGCTGCCCACCCAGGCAGGCATGGACGAGATAGACCTGGTTTTCGATGCATCGCGATTGGGCGCAATGGCGGACCCGCCAGAACCCCTGCTCGGTAAACGTGGCGGAGGGCGTGAGGATGATCTCTGCACCCTGTTCCGCCAATGTGGCTGCGCATTCGGGAATTTCCGCCTCATAGCAGATATTGAAACCTACCTTTGCAAAGGGTAGCTCATAGACCTGCATCTGGTTTCCTTCAGAGGTCGACCATTGCGCCTCCGCAGGGAAAATATGAGTCTTCGCATGGGCAAAAACTTCGTCGCCGGGACCGAAAATATAGCCGATATTTTCGAAACGATCGGCCGCGACCTTTTCCAGATGCGACCCGCCAACGATAAACTGGCCACGCTTTCTCGCCTCCTCTCGAAAAAGCGCCTTGTAGTCGTTGCTGAACTGATCGATCAGGACAAGTTCGGCGATCGGCCGGTTCCGCCATTGCGGAAGCGTCGTAAACAGTTCAATGGTAAAAAGCTCCGGAAACACGACAATGTCCGAGCCGCCGGCCTGATCCAACAGCCGCCGCACACGATTGGCGAGATCCTCGAAGCCGCCTATTTCCTGAACATGATATTGGCACGCCGAGATTGTAACTTCGCGTGGCATTAGTCTCCTCCTCATGAACTCACGCCACTTTCGGAACGTGATCGGCGCGATGAAGGGAAATGTACGTCCGTCAAGGAATGCGCCTCCATACGCGTTTATGCGTATGCCTCGATGTCGAGGAGCTATCCGGCTCGTGCAGCACGGCGGTCAGCAGATCGAGTTGCCGTTATAAAACGCCTGTAGACTTTTCTCTTATTTTAGTCTACAGATGTAGATATAATTCACAATCGAGATGACGGCCTTCGCCTGGGGCGGGGCCGCAGACTAATCCCAACCTGGAGATTTCCTATGAACGAACTTGTGCTCGTGACCGGCGGAACCGGCTTTATTGCCCAGCATTGCATGATCGCGCTATTCAGCGCCGGCTATCGGGTTCGTACGACCGTGCGCTCCCTGTCGCGTGAGGACGAAGTGCGCGCGCATTTGAAGATCGGTGGCGTGGAACCAGGCGATCGATTGTCTTTCGCTGTCACCAATCTCGATTCGGACGATGGCTGGGCAGCGGCCGCAGAGAGCTGCACCTATGCGTTTCACGGCGCCTCCCCGACGCCCTCGGGCGACCAGCAAAGCGAAGACGACTGGGTGAGGCCCGCAGTCGACGGAAATCTTCGGGTGCTGCGGGCCGCGCGCGATGCCAAGCTGAAGCGTGTCGTGCTGACCTCGGCATTTGGAGCCATCGGCGCCGGACAGAAGGCACTCGGCCGCGCCTTCGTCGAAACCGACTGGAGCGACCTGAACGGTGATATCGCTCCCTATCAGAAGTCAAAGACGCTCGCCGAACGGGCCTCCTGGGATTTCATCGCCAGCGAGGGGCGCGGCCTGGAGCTCGCATCGGTGAACCCGACCATGGTACTCGGACCGGCGCTCGGGCCTGACATTTCGCACTCGATCCGGACGATCAAGCAGATGCTCGACGGCCAGCCGGGTTATCCGCGGATCAAGACCTGCGTCGTCGACGTCCGTGACGTGGCCGATCTCCACGTCCGTGCGATGATCGATCCTGCCGCGAATGGAGAACGCTTCCTGGCAACGTCGGGCCAGAGCCTGTGGATGGTCGAGATCGCGGAGGTGCTGAAGCAGCGCCTGGGAGATCTCGCCAAGAACGTCTCGACGCAGGTTCTGCCCAACGAAGCTATCGAACAGGCGGCGCTCAACATACCGGCCATGAAGGCCCTCCTCCCCCTGCTCGATGTCGATTTGAACGCGAGCGGTGAAAAAGCGCAGCGTGTGCTGGGCTGGTCGCCGCGCTCGCGTGAGGATGCGATCTTGGCGAGCGCCGAAAGCCTCGTACGTCTCGGCATTGTCAAAGCTAACGACTAAACCCGTCACTTAAAACGGTGGGCGCCGGCGGTTTCGAAAACCGGCGGCGCCAACTGGGGTGAGACTGCGCAAGCAGGGCAGCTCCGAGTCGCGGACTAAACGACCAAATCGGATCGAGTCCTCAGGCACGTGTTTCCGAGAGGCTCACCTGCAGCCCATATTTTCTGCTTTCGCCCGGCGCCAGAATTTGCGCCCTGCCCTGCGCGTCCGCGCCATCGAATGCCGGCTCGATGCCAAGTGCAAAGAGGCCCGACTGGTAGGCGCGCCAGATGAACAGAGACGGAAGCTCGGCGCTGGAATAACGAAGCGTTGCCTTCAGACCCAGCATCTCGTTTACAATCGTCAGACCCGTTGTGCTTGGTAGAGCGTCGGATTTGAGGATATCGACCATCTCCCCGAAATCATCGGCCGGGCGCCGGTCGATTTCGTGAAACCGGCCGGCAAAATCCGCCGGCAACCCTTCGACCTTGGTCGCCTCGTCAAGAAAGGGATAGCCGAAGTTGATGTGGTAGAGGATGGCATGATCCGTCGGGCGAAAGCCGAGGTTGGTTATCGTATCGGCAATTTCTACGGTCGAGCCGAAGATCGGGGCGGTAAACCGCCGCCTGAGCTCCAGTGTTTCGCCGAATACGCCCGCCTGGCGAACGATACCTTCGCACCAGACGAAAGCGTTTTCGTCATCAACGCCATAGCCCGCAAGCCTGGCTTGCTCGCTAGCGATACGCCCGTGCAAAGGGCGGCGCACCGACTTTAAATGAGGATGGTTCAGCGACGAGATATCGGCGGTTGCCGGAGCGCCGAAATGATCGAGACCGCACGTAACCAGGAAGCCGTCGAAGTTGCGCAGAAACGCCCATCCATCTTCCGCGCTTGGCTCGATCGCCGGAAAGCGTGACTGGTTTGGCGAGTGAAAGCCGATACTGGTCCCTCGAAACGAGAGCTGCGAAAGATCAAAGCCTCGGTCGACGGCCACCTCGAAACAAAGGCCTGCCGCATTGCGGGCAACAAGCAGGCGCTGGCCCCTGCCGGGTCCATCTTCGAGCGTGACAAGCCTGATATCGGCAAGCCCCCGAAGATCAGGCGTCCGGCGTCTGATATCCGTCGTGATCATCGCAATCCTCCCCATCCAAACTGTCAGTGCCGTACCGGCCGGTCGATCATGAAGTTCACGAACACAGCCGCCAGAATGAGCGCGCCCTTGACGACCTGCTGCGCATAGGGATTGAAGCCCCAGAGCGTCATCGCGTTGATGAGAACCCCGAGAAAAAGTGAGCCGATGAACGCGCCCCACACGGATCCTCGCCCACCAAAGAGACTGACGCCACCGATGATCACTGCAGAGATGACCTCAAGCTCCAATCCGCGCGCGACGGTCGGATTGCCGCTGTTGATCAGCGACGAATAGATGATCCCACCGGCCGCGGCAAAACAGGCCGTCATCACGAGGCAGACGGTTTTCGTCAGGCCGACATTGATGCCCGAGAGGCGAGCGGCCTCGGCATTGCCGCCCACGGCATAGATCGACCGACCGAGGCTCGTAAAGTTCGCCATCAGGTATGTCACTGCGAAGGCCAGAAGCAGGAAGTAGACCGGCACTGGCACGCTGAAGAGCCGTCCGCTCCCGATGACGTAGTACCAGGACGGAAAGGATTCGATCGGCGTACCGTCGGTGATGAGATAGGCAAGTCCTGCAAGCGCTGCCATCATGGCAAGCGAGGAAATGAACGTCGGTACGGAATATCTCACGCGCAGAAAGCCGTTGAATATCCCGATCAGCGCCGCCATCCCGATGACGATCACCATGGAGAGGACGACCGGCAACAGCCCAGGCTCGACATCGCCACCGGAAAGCCAACGCACCAGCCAGGCGCACACGCAGCCCGCAAGAGCGACCATCGAGCCCACGGAGAGATCGATTTCACCGACGATAATCAAAAGCGCCATGCCGAAGGAAATCATTCCGGGCACCGCGATATTTCTCAGAATATTGAGCTGATTGTTGACCGTGAAGAAACCCTGCGCCGTATTGGCAACGGCGATATAAAGAACGATCAGGATCAACAGCATCGAGTTTCGGCGCAGAATGTCCACCACGCGGCTCGATAGGTCCGAAGTACCCATATTTGCGTCAGCAACTGATTTGATATCGGTCATGGCAGCACCTCAATTGGTCGTGGCGGTCATGCAGGCCGCGTAAAGTTGTTTCGGGTCGAGGTTCGAATTGATGAATTCGCCGGCAATGCGCCCTTCCCTCAGGATGAGGATGCGATCGCAGCATTCCACGAGGTCTTCGAGCTCCGTCGACACGACGATGCTGCTCAGCCCACGGTCGGCCTGTGCCCAGATGATTTCGTAGATCTGCCGCTTCGCCTGCACGTCGACACCCCTACCGGGCTCGTCGAAGAGCATGATGCGAGGCTTGTCGTTCAGCCAGTTGCCGACGACGACCTTCTGCTGATTGCCGCCCGAGAGGCTGGAAACCGGCGCCATTGGATCTCCGATCTTGATGGCAAGATCCTTGATCTGCTGCGCAACGAACGGCTTTTCGCGGCCAAGCGTGGCGATGCCACCGGGCGCGATGCGCGAGCGTGCCGCGAGGCAGAGATTGGCATGGCTGGACAGCATCTGGACGAGACCATCCACCTTGCGGTCCTCCGATGCATAGCCGACGCCGCGCTTCTTCATCTCGGCGAGCGTGACTTTCGGAACCTTCGCGCCGTCGATCTCAATGTCGCCAGCGTCCATCGGCCCGGCACCAAAGATAGCGCGCAGGATTTCCGTGCGGCCGGAGCCAAGCATTCCGGCGATGCCAAGCACCTCGCCATGCCGAAGCTCGAAGCTGACATCTTCGAGAAGCGTGCCGAGCTTCAGCCCCTTCACGCGAAGTGCAATCTTGCTCGCATCGATCTTGCGTTCCACCTTTTCCGCATGCGCGACCGGACCGAACATCATGTCGAGGATCACCTCGGACTTTGCTTCGGCGATGGGAACGGCACCGATGAACGTACCGTCGCGCAAGGCCACGACGGAATCGGCAATTTGCGCCAACTCGGCCAATCGGTGCGATATGTAAATGACGGTCACACCCTTCTCACGCAGCGTCTTCACCACATTGAAAAGCTGCTGGACTTCAGCCTGGGCCAGAGAGGCTGTCGGCTCGTCCAGCTGCAAGATGCGCGGGGACAGCGACATCGCCTTGACGATCTCGACAATCTGCTGCTTGCCGACGGACAGCGATGCAACGGGGGCGGAAGGATCGATGTTGCTGATCCCCATCTGGGCCAGAAGATCGGCTGCACGCCTTCGCAGACCACGCCAGTCGATCAATCCCGTGCCCCTTCGTTTCGGAAGACGGCCGAGGAAGATGTTTTCAGCCACGCTGAGCTGAGGAACCAGACTGAGTTCCTGATAGACCGTCACGATGCCTTCGGCCAAGGCCGCTGCCGGATCGTCAAACGACAGAGGCTTGTCTCCCAACATGATCTGGCCGGAGGTCGGCCTTGTCGCTCCCGAGAGCATCTTCACGAACGTACTCTTGCCCGATCCGTTCTTGCCGATCAGGGCATGGACCTTTCCGGCCTCGAAGCGGTGGGAAAAGTCCGTCAGCGCCTGGACGGAGCCATAGGTCTTCGTCAGATTTTGCAAATGAAGGTCAGCATTCGTCATGGGATGCCCTCGGGATTTCGCGTCGTCGATCAGCCGCGCAGGCTTTCGAGGAACTTCTTCACGGTCGCAGGATCGTTGCGATTGAGCGGAAGAGTCGGAACAACCGTCTCCTTCTCCACCTGCTGCTTGTTCAGGATCTTGAGGGCAGCATTCGCGCCATCGGCGCCCATCTGAACGGGCGACTGCGCGGTGACCGCCTGCAGCACATCATCGCTGGCAAGCAGACCCTTGCCGAGCTGTTCGGATCCATCGATGCCGAAGACGAAGACCTTGCCCGCCAGCCCTGCATTTCTGACGGCCTGCATCGCGCCGATCGTGCCGCCTTCATTGGCGGCATAGATCACGTTGATGTCCGGATGTGCGGTCAAGAGATCGGTCGCAACGGTCACCGCCCGCTCGGGAAGCCAGGCGTCCTGTTGTGCGACGAAATTGACCTGCGTTCCATTCGCAGCCGCGGTCTTGAAACCATCGACCCGCTCCTTGCTCTGCTCGGCGATCAGCCCGTCGAGAGCGAGGATTGCAACATTAGCCTTGCCGCCGAGCTTTTCCTTGATGAAGGCCGCAGCGGCTTCACCCGACGATTTGCCGAGATCGGCATTTGCTGTGCGGAAAGTCGCGTTCGGGATCGAATTATCCTTGAGGCCACCATTGAGCGCCACGACCGTAATGCCGGCCTCACGCGCCCGCTTCAGTGCCGCGGCCGAATTCGTGACCGAAAGCGGCGCGATGACGATGGCATCGACGCCACGCGAAATGTAGGTATCGATCGCCTGTGTTTCTTTCGTCTGGTCGCCGTCGATATTGACTTCGAGGACCTCGGCGCCAGCGGCAGTCGCCGCCTGGCGGATACCCTGCTGGAGCGATTTCATGAACTGGTCGCCCTGGAACACCACGCTTGCGATGACTGGCTTCTTGGCCGACTGGGCAAGAACCGACATAGGCGTCGCCACCAAGGCAGCCATCATCAGTCCGCCGGTTGCAAGCAGCATGCTGCGTTTTGTGATTTTCATCTGTTTTCCTCCGGTTATTGATCACGTGCCCGACGATGACCGAGTGACGTGCATGCGATCCTCTTCGCATGATGGGACCGGGACCGACGGTCCCGGATTGGTTTGCGCAAGACTATCGGCGGCACTCAGTAGTGCGCGGACAACTCGTGCCACAATGGATTGACGGACCGCTCGTCTTCCTCGATCGTCGAGAAGCGCCCGAGTTCCTCAAGAAAGTAATTGTCGGCGTGATCGTCGTTGACCTGGCTGACCTCCCAGGCGAGCACAGGGCCGTGGCCGGCTTCTCCATAGAAGCGATGATAGACGCCGCGTTCGACAGTGACGCTTTGCCCCGGCTTCAATCGCAGCGCTTCGCGCGGCGCCAGGCGGATCGCCTGACCATCGGAGCGAACTGTGACCGGGGCATCTTCGTCGGCGGCATCGAGGAACTCGATCATCAGGTTGCCGCCGGCACAATTGATGATGTCTTCGAGCTTGATCTTATGGAGATGGAAAGGCGTTTCCTGCCCTTCTTCGACGACCAGCATCTTCTCCGCATAGGGGCGCTCATCCGCCGCGCCCTGAATGCCGTTGCGCAGACAAAACAGCACCAGGCCACGCTCCGCGAAGTTGCCGGCGCCAAAATCGGTGATGTCCCATCCCATCTGGCGGTCGAACAGAAATTTCGCGACGTCGGGATTTTCGCGATACTCCGCTTCCGACCAGTCCGACCATGCCGGCAGGACCCTAAGATTGCGGCCCGCGATCTGCTTCGCCGATGCGATTTTCTGATTGATGGCTGAACGTCTCACCAGCGTATCCCTTCAACAAGGCCGCGGTGGAGCAGACACGACAGCAGGCACATAACCCCAGCGATCATTTCCGTCTCCTCCCGAAGCAATCCGATTGTGGGATCGTTCCCACATGAGCTCCCACTATGGGAACGATCCCATAACTGATGAAATCGCTTGCGCGTGTCAAGCGAAATATGGGATCGTTCCCACAGACTCATTCCACAATGCGCCATCTGGCGACGCCTGGGCGATACGAAGAAAGGATGTTTTTCGCTGAAAAAATAATATGATATCCAACCACGAAACGCGGCAATGAGCGCTGGGAAAAAATTTGAAGCAATGAGCGGCAATATCAAAAAAATCGCTGAACTGGCCCAGACATCGAAGTCGAGCGTTTCGCGCGTCATCAACAATAACGGCTATGTCAGCGCCGACGTGCGCGAACGCGTGGAAAAGGCAATCGCATCCATAAATTATCATCCCAATGCCGGCGCGCGGACGCTTCGAGGAAGCCCAAGCCGTCTTGTCGGTGTGCTGCTGCCGTCTCTCGACGTTCCGTTCTTTGGCATTCTCGCCCACAGTATCGAGCAGGCCTTCTTTGCCTTGGGCTATCAGACCTTCATTTGCAGTACGGCCGAAAGTCAGGACCGGGAGCAGGCCTATGTGGGGATGCTGCTTGCACAGCGGATCGACGGGGTCATCGTCGCCAGCTCACGCCAGGAAGTCGACCCGTTCACCCCGCTCAGGGACAGAAATATTCCGATGGTTGCGATCGACCGACCCATGCCCGGCCTCACCGACGTTTGTGTTCACGTCGACAACCATTATGGCGGAACGTTGCTTGCCAAGCATCTGATCGAGCTTGGCCATCGTGAGATCGCGATCATATCAACACCGAGACATTCCGAGCCGATGATCCAGCGGGTGAACGGCGCGTGCGCCGCCTTGGCTGAGCATGGCCTCAAGCCGGTGCAAATTGCATACGGCAATGAGCACAATCTGGGTGCAGGCCGACGCTTGGCGACGAAATTGCTCCAGAAAACGCCGCGTCCTACCGCAATCATAGGCACCAGCGACACCGCCGCGATAGGCGCCATGCATGCGGCGGTCGATCTTGGTATCAATGTACCCGGCGATCTCTCCATTGCGGGTTTCGACGATATTCCAGAAGCATCCTACGTTCTTCCCCGCCTGACGACCGTGTCGCAGCCGACGCGAAAGATTGGCGAGCGCGCCGTGCATCGTCTGCATCAAATGATGTCGGGCGAACTGGAACTTGCTGTGGAGGATAGACTTCCTCTGAAGCTCGTCGTCCGGCAATCGACCGCGAAGATATAAATCTGGCTTTTGCTTGCGTCTTGATGGCATTCATGGCGCACGGTAGGCGGTCTTCGCTCGGCAGCAAATGGGAAGACCGGGCACGTAAAATTCTCCCGTAGTCAGCGCACCTGCCATCTCGTGCGAAACAGACGTCAAACAAAGTTTCCGCTGCAGGCACCATGCAGGCGGCGCGTTGCCCTGCCCGTATCTGTCCATCTATCGTGAGTTTCACGACAGCAAATACAACGCATACTCATCGTAAGGCTACGATATTCCTGTCTATAAAACAGCGATGGCCCATTATTTGAGCACATCAATTGCTTGACACTTTTTTAGCCCCCTCCTATCATTTTTACCAAATGATCAAAAAACAGGGGAACTGCGAAATGACCAATGGAATCATCATGTCACGTCGTGCCGTCATCGCGTCGGGGATCGCGCTTGGCGTCAGTGCTCTGGCGCCCGCCGCCCGTGCCGCCGCGCCGCTCAAGGTTGCGGGCATTCACGCCTCGCCGGTCGAAAATGCCTGGAATTCCTGTCTTCACAAGGCGCTGCAGGACGCGGCCAAGGAAGGCGTTATCGAATACGTCTTTTCCGAAGGTGTGTCCGGCACCGACTATCCGCGCGCCATGCGTGAATACGCCGAACAGGGTAACAAGCTGATTATCGGCGAAGCCTATGCCGTGGAAAAGGAAGCGCGCCAGGTTGCCGCCGATTATCCGGATACGGCCTTTGTTCTTGGTTCCAGTGGCGAGGCGGCCGGCGACAATTTCGGCGTCTTCGGGACATGGAATTACGACGGTGCCTATCTTGCCGGCATGTTGGCGGGCAAGATGACGAAATCGAACGTCGTCGGCTCGGTCGGCGCCGTTCCGATCCCCGAAGTCAACATGCTGATCAATGCTTTCGCCGCAGGCGTCAAGGCGGTCAATCCCGATTGCAAGCATCTCGTCTCCTTCATCGGCACCTTCTTCGATCCTCCGAAGGCACGCGAAGCCGGCCTCGCCCAGATCGACGCCGGCGCCGACGTTCTCTTTGGCGAGCGCATCGGCACGGCGGACGCCGCCAAGGAGCGCCATATCAAGTCGGTGGGATCGCTGATCGATTATACGCCACGTTATCCCGACACCGTTTTCGCCAATGCCATGTGGTACTTCCGCCCCATTCTCAATGCCGCGATCGCCGATGTTGCCGCCGGCAAGCCGGTCGGCCGCAGCTACACGGCTTACGGCCTGCTGAAGGAAGGCGGCAGCGACATCGTCTACGTCAAGGGCGCAGCCCCGGCAGAGGCGGAAGCTGCGATGGAAAAGGTCCGTGCCGACATCAAGGCGGGCACCTTCGAAGTGCCGAAGGTCATGGATCAACCGAAGTAACTCTCCGGTTCGATCATGAGCAGCCCGTCATTCGCCGACGCCACGGAGCTGGCCGGCGCGATCAAGGCCGGCAAGCTTGCCTGCGTGGATGCCATGCAGGCAGCTATTGCCGCCTGCACCAAGCAAGACGAGCTTGGCGCCATCACCTATCTCAATCCTGAGGCGGGGCTTGCGGCAGCGCGCGCCCTGGATCAGGAGGCCTCGGTTCATCCCGAGCGCTTTTCTGAGCGCGCCTTTGCCGGCGTGCCGACGGTTGCCAAGGATCTCGGCGGCCCCTTTCCGGGGCTGCCGGTGACGGCCGGCTCCCGCCTGTTTACCCGCACCGGCAACGGTGCAGACAGCGATCTGGCCGGCCGTTTTCGCGATGCCGGCCTCTGCGCATTCGGCTTGAGCACCAGCCCGGAATTCGGCTTCTCCCTCGCCTCCGAGCCGGCAATCGGCCCGATTTGCCGAAACCCGTTGGATCCGAGCAGGACCGCCGGCGGTTCGTCGGGTGGCGCCGCCGCCGCAGTCGCCGCCGGCATCGTGGCGATCGCGCACGCGACGGATGCGGGCGGGTCGATCCGCGTGCCGGCCGCCTGTTGCGGGCTTGTCGGGCTGAAACCGACGCGCGGCGCCGTGCCCGCCGGTCCCTCCTTCGGCAATCATCTGGGCGGCATTGCCAGCGAACTCGCCGTCACCTGCTCCGTGCGCGATACCGCACGGATGCTGGATGTCGTACGAAATCAAACCCGAGGACCATTTGCGGATATTGCTCAATCGCCAGCCAAGGCAGGCAGGCTTCGCATCGGACTTCTGATAGATACCGGACAGCGCTATGCGATCGAGCCGGATCGGGCACAAGCGGTGGAAGCCGCCGCCCGCTTGCTGGAAGGACAGGGACACGAGTTGATACCCCTTCGTTGGGGTGAGCTGGAAAGCGCTGTTGAGGCGAGCGCCCGAGCCTTCGGCGATATCATTTCCGTCAATATAGCCAATCTGGTTGACGATCTCGAACTGGACATAAACACCGCCGAGACGATGACGCAGGCCTTCATCACCCGCGGACGCGTCATGCCGGCTACAGCTCTTTGGAGCTCGCTCAATGGCGCGGTGAAAGCCAGCCGGATTCTGTGGGAAATCTTCGACGCTGTCGACGTCATCGTCATGCCGATGCTCGCCTCGGCGCCACCGCTGATCGGATCTTTCCCCACGGATCATTCGAACACCGAGCTGCACCTCGAGCGTATGGCCTCCTTTGCGCCGCTCGCCTCGCTCGCCAACGTCTCCGGCTTCCCCGCGATCACGCTTCCCTTCGGTGAGGATGCCGAGGGACTGCCTTTGCCGGTCCAGATGATGGCACCCATGGGTGAGGATAACCTGTTGCTGCAGCTTGCATCCACGCTCGAGGCCGAGCAACGTTGGCACCACCGCTTCCCGATTGCAGGATTTCCGACATGAGCACTCCTGTCCTGACCATCGAAGGTGTCAGCAAGCGCTTCGGCAGCACGATTGCCAATGACAATATCTCCTTGTCCTTGGCAAAGGGCGAGATCGTTGCCCTGCTCGGCGAAAACGGTGCGGGCAAGACGACGCTGATGAGCATCCTCTTCGGGCACTATGTGCCCGACACCGGGCGCATCCTCATCCACAATGTGGAACTGCCGCAGGGCAAGCCGCGTGCGGCAATCCGGGCCGGCGTCGGCATGGTGCATCAACATTTCTCGCTGGCGCCGAACCTGACGGTGCTCGAAAACATCATGACCGGCACGGAGGGACTATGGTCGCTCAGGTCTCAAACGGCGGCGGCCCGCAAAAAACTGTTGGCGATCTCGGAGCGCTTCGGCCTGAAGGTCGATCCCGATGAGCGCCTTGGCGATCTCTCGGTCGGCGAACAGCAGCGCGTGGAGATCCTCAAGGCGCTCTACAATGATGCGCGTATCCTGATCCTCGACGAGCCGACCGCGGTTCTCACACAGATCGAGGCGGAGAAACTCTTCTCGACACTGAAGCAGATGGCGGCACAGGGCCTGTCCCTGATCTTCATCTCTCACAAGCTCGATGAGGTCATGGCGACGGCCGACCGCATCGTCGTCCTGCGCGGCGGCAAGGTTGCCGCCGAAAGGCAGGCGGCCGAGACCAGCAAGGCCGAGCTCGCAGAACTGATGGTCGGGCATCGTGTTACACGACCGATCCGCGAGAAAAGCGCCGCCGGCGATATCACCCTGGAAGCCCGCGACATCACGCTCAAAAGCGGCGGCGTCGAACGCCTGAAGAAGATCAGCTTTCATGTGCGTGCCGGCGAGGTTCTCGGTATCATCGGCGTATCGGGCAACGGACAGGCAAGCCTGGGGCAGATCCTCTCCGGCACCTCGAACCGCTCGTCTGGCGAGCTTCTCCTGTTCGGCAAGCCTGTTGGCGATCTCGACGTCGCCGCGGTCATCGATGCGGGGATCGGGCGCATTCCGGAAGATCGAAACCGCGACGGCGCCATCGGCGAAATGACGATCTGGGAGAATGCCGTGCTCGAGCGCCTGTCCTCCTATTCGAAGCATGGTCTGGTCGACAAAGGCGCCGGCATGGCCTTTGCGCAAGAGATCATCGAGGCATTCGACGTGCGTGGCGGCAATGCTGCGACCCGCACCCGCCTACTGTCGGGCGGAAACATGCAGAAGCTGATCCTCGGACGCAATCTCCATGAGCGCCCGCGCATCCTCATCGCCGCCCAACCGGCGCGCGGGCTGGATGAAGGCGCTGTCGCCGCCGTTCACGGGCGCATTCTGGAGGCACGCCGGCAGGGCACCGCCGTTCTTCTGATCTCGGAGGATCTGGACGAGGTCATTGGGTTGGCCGATCGCATCCAGGCAATCGTCGGCGGGCGTCTTTCGCCGCCCATCGATGCCGACGAGGCCGATGCGCGGCTACTGGGGCTGATGATGGCAGGCGAATGGACGGAAAAGAGCGGGGCCGACAATGCGGTTTGAACGGCGCGAACACCGTCCACTTTATATGATGATCCTTGCTCCCGTGCTTGCGATCGTCGCAGCGCTCGCACTTGCCGGCATCTTGATTGCCATTGCCGGCGCGCCTGTTTTGGAAGCCTATCGGCGGATACTGCTCGGCGCCTTCGGCTCACGACTTTCGGCAACGGAGACGCTGACCCGCGCGACGCCGTTGATCCTGACCGGACTTGCGGCTGCCGTTGCCTTCCGCGCGCGTCTCTGGAACATCGGCGCCGAGGGGCAGTTCTATTTCGGCGCCATTGCCGTTGCAGCCTTCGGGTCGAAGATGCTCTCCGGTGTGCCCGGACCAATCCTCATTCCGCTCCTGATGGTGATCGGCGCCATCGCCGGCATGATCCTGATCCTCGTGCCTTTATGGCTGCGGCTGCGCTTCTCCGTCGACGAAGTCGTGACGAGCCTCATCTTGAATTTCATCGCGGTTCTCTTCGTCTCCATGCTGATCGACGGCGTGCTGAAGGACCCGACGGCATTCGGCTGGCCGCAGTCCCAGGCTCTTGTCGATCACGCCATGCTGCCGAAGCTGATCGCGCGTTCGCGCCTTCATATCGGCTTTGCGATTGCGATCGCCATCGCCGTCATCGTCTATTTCGTCCAGTCGCGCACCGTCTTCGGCATGCAGTCTCGGGCAGCCGGCCTCAACCCGTCGGGTGCCGTCTTTGCCGGCGTCCGCCTCGGCTCGACCCTCGTCAAGGTCGCCTGTCTTTCGGGCGGCCTTGCGGGCCTCGCAGGCGCGATCGAAGTGATGGGCGTCAAAGGCTATGTCACCACCGATCTCTCGCCCGGTTTCGGTTATGCCGGTATCGTCGTTGCCATGCTTGCCAACCTTAATGCGCTTGGCGTCGTGCTTGCGGCGATCTTCACCGCGACCATGTTCGTCGGCGCCGATGGCATGAGCCGCAGCCTCGGCATCCCCACCTACATCGCTGATGTCACAGTCGCCCTGTCGCTGCTGACCATGTTGATCGCCTTGTTCTTCACGCAGTACAGGATCCGCCGATGAGCACGCTGATCGACATCATTGCTTCAGCCGGACTTTGGGCTGCCGTGCTGCGGATTGCCACGCCACTGATTTTCGGCACGCTCGGCGCACTGCTTTGCGAGCGAGCCGGCGTCCTCAATCTCGGCATCGAGGGCATCATGACCTTCGGCGCAATGATCGGCTGGCTCGCCGTCTATCACGGCGCCGACCTGTGGACCGGCCTTCTGATTGCAGCGATCGCCGGCGGGATTTTCGGACTTCTGCATTCGGCGCTGACCGTCACGCTCGGCCTCTCGCAGCATGTTTCCGGCCTTGGCGTCACTCTCTTTGCGTCCAGTTTCAGCTATTACATCTTCCGGCTGGTGGTGCCGGTTGCCGGCACGCCGCCGACCATCTCGCCCTTCCAGCCGATCTCGATCCCCGGGCTTTCCACCCTGCCCTTTATCGGTCCCGCCCTCTTCACGCAGACCGCGCCGACCTATCTTGCGATCCTGGTGGCGCTTGTCATGGCCTACCTCATCTTCCGCACGCCGATCGGGCTTGCGATCCGCATGGCGGGTGAGAACCCGCACGCGGCCGAGGCTCAGGGCCTCAACCCGATGAAGATCCGTTACGGCGCGATCATCGCCGGCAGCGCCCTGATGGGCATGGGCGGCGCCTTCCTGACGCTTTCCGCCTTCAACAGCTTCTTTCCAACGATGGTGCAGGGGCGCGGCTGGATCTGCATCGCGCTGGTCGTCTTCTCGTCCTGGCGGCCGGGCCGGGCGTTGTTCGGCGCCCTGCTCTTTGCCTTCTTTGATGCATTCCAGCTACGCCTTCAAACCGCAGTCCAGGGCGTCCCCTATCAGATATTCCTGATGACGCCCTACATTCTGTCCATCGTCGCCCTTGCCGTGATGAGCAGGCGAGCCCGCGTGCCGCAGGCGCTGATGCAACCCTATCGCCGTGGCGAGAGATAATCCGAGGAGCCTTCCATGTTCGATCTGATCATTCGCAATGCCAATCTGCCCGATAGCCGCAAGGGCATCGACATCGCAGTCAAGGACGGCAAGATCGCAGCAATTGAGGCATCGATCACCGCCGAGGCGAAAGAAGTGATCGATGCGACTGACAGGCTGGTGAGCCCGCCTTTCGTCGATCCGCATTTCCATATGGACGCAACGCTGTCGCTCGGCCTGCCGCGCATGAACGTCTCGGGCACACTGCTGGAAGGCATCGCGCTCTGGGGCGAGTTGCGCCCGATCGTGACGAAGGAAGAGCTTGTCGATCGTGCGCTGCGTTATTGCGATCTCGCCGTCACGCAGGGACTGCTGTTCATCCGCAGCCATGTCGATACCTCCGATCCCAAACTGGTGACAGCCGAGGCGCTTCTCGAGGTCAAGGACAGGGTCAAGCCCTATATCGACCTGCAGCTCGTCGCCTTCCCGCAGGATGGCTACTATCGCGCCAGGGACGGCGTCTCCTCGCTTGAGCGGGCGCTCGACATGGGCGTCGACATCGTCGGCGGCATTCCGCATTTCGAGCGGACGATGGACGAAGGCCGGGCTTCGGTCGAAGCCCTTTGCAGGATCGCCGCCGATCGCGGACTTCCCGTGGACATGCATTGTGATGAAACCGACGATCCATTGTCCCGTCATATCGAGACGCTGGCGGCGGAGACGGTACGCTTCGGACTGCAGGGCCGCGTTGCCGGCTCGCACCTGACCTCGATGCATTCGATGGACAATTATTACGTCTCCAAGCTCATCCCCCTGATGGCGGAAGCGAGGATCAACGTCATCCCGAACCCGCTGATCAACATTATGCTGCAGGGCCGGCACGACACCTACCCCAAGCGGCGCGGTATGACGCGCGTACGCGAGTTGATGGACGCGGGCCTCAACGTTTCCTTCGGCCACGACTGCGTGATGGACCCATGGTATTCGATGGGCTCCGGCGACATGCTCGAGGTCGGGCATATGGCGATCCACGTCGCGCAGATGGCCGGTATCGAAGACAAGAAGAAGATCTTCGATGCCCTCACCGTCAACTCGGCCAAGACGATGGGGCTTGAAGGTTATGGGCTGGAAAAGGGCTGCAACGCGGATTTCGTCGTCCTGCAGGCTGTCGACACACTTGAGGCGCTTCGCCTGAAACCCAATCGTCTCGCCGTGATCAAGCGCGGCAAGATTGTCGCCCGCTCGGCGCCACGCATAGGCGAACTCTTCCTCGACGGCCGGCCTTCAAAGATTGACGGCGGTCTCGATTACGTACCTGGCAAAAAGTCACGCTAAATCAGGGAATAGCTTCGCTCCGGGATCCTGCTCGGCCTCTGGGATGATTTATGCACTTGGCTGGCTGTCTTCAGTGATCCCGTCTTAAACGTTTGGGAATGCCCGTCGCTGTTTTGACAAAAGAAATTCCGCGAATGTATACGTCAGATACCGACGAATTGAATGAAAAGCCGTTTCAAAATGGGCGATGAAACCAAGTCCGATCCTCATGTCCGCCGCAAACGTAACGCGGCGGTAACGCGCGATGAGATCCTGAGTTCGGCGCGTCGACTGTTTGCGGCGCACGGCTATACGGGCGTTGGTGTGCGCGAAATTGCCGCCGGGGCCGGTGTCACGGCCATGCTTGTCAATCGATACTTCGGTTCAAAGGAAGAGTTGTTCGCCGAAGCACTGTCGGCCGCACATGCGGAACCTGTCATTCTCAGTCGAGAGAATCTGGAAAGCGATGATTTTCCTCGCGCGTTTGCCCAGGCTCTCGTCGGGATAACCGAGGCTGGAGGAAACCCGCTCGAAGGCATCTCGATGATGATTCGGTCGGCATCAAGCGAACGCGCGGCGGAATTGGCCAAGAGCGTGATCGAGAAAAATCCTCTTAAAACCTTGACCTCGGCCTTGGACGGAAATCTCGCGCCTCAACGCGCGGCTTTGATGCTTTCTTTGGTCTCAGGCTTTCAAATGCTTCGGCAAACGATTGGTATCACTGCCCTGTCGGATGCGAAGCCGGAAGATCTTGTCGAACTGCTGACGCCAATCCTCCGAATGCTTCTGGCGCCGGAAAAGAGCTAAAAGCGATCTATTCGAGATCAGCGTCGATGCGCACGATCATGCCAGCTTCATCGAGGGCGATATCCAGTTGTCCTACCTCGTGTCCGAAGTCATCCCGGAAGTCGACCCGCGCGCGGGTGCGCCCATTGGGAAGCGGCTCGAGAGAAAGGAGACGGCTTACGGTGTGGTATCCCTCAAAGAAGCGCTCGACATAGTCGCGGATACCGTGATGGCCGTCGAACTGTTCACCCGTGGAAGGATCGTTGGGCTGGATGCTGCAAGATATTGCCCTGCCAGACGCTCCGCTGTCGCGCGTTGCTGTCGCCTTCAGGTGGATCCGCGAGACCTTCGCCAAGCCGCTGAAAGTCGACGATCCGGAGAAGGCACGGCCACATCGGTCGCCTTTGGTGTCGGCTATGGGAGCCCCAATCAGCTCAGTCGTGAAAACGGCCTGTCTCCGCAAAAGGATGTCGCCCGGCTCAGGCTTGAGGCTGCGTCACAAACTTCTGCAGAGTGGGTATGCACTCGCCGCGCGAGATATACCTCCGCGCATCCCGTTGGATCAAAAACTCCTGGTTGATCACCCATAGTGCATTGATGCAGCGAGACGTGTGGATATATGCATACGTTAATCGACCTCATCGATTCGAGGACCATTGTCGCAATCTTGAAGTGCTTGCTACTGTCTGTACCGAGATGGAGAGGACTCCCAATGAATTTACGGCTTGCTGCCAGCGCTTTTGCGTGTTCGCTGTTTATCGGATTGCTGGCGCTTGCAGTCCCCGCACGCGCGGCCGGTTTTGATTGCGCCAAGGCGGGAAACAACATTGAGAAAATGATCTGCGGTGATCGGCCCCTCTCGGATCTCGATAGCGATTTGCAGCGCACCTACAAAACGGCTCTCTCAGCAGCCGATCATGCCGGCAAGAAGGCTCTCATCACGGAGCAACGCAACTGGGCGCAGTATGCGCGCGCCATTTGCCAGGACGCAGACTGTCTCAAACAGATCTATACCGCCCGGATAACCGTACTGGCCCGCAATGAGCAGTACATCATCAACCAGGCCACGTGTCAGACCCCAGCCGACGCTTCGAGTTCCGAATGTATTTCCACGGTTGATGTCCGCGACGCAAACTGGCGAGTCGCTTCCTTCAACCAGACCCTTTCCGATCAGAAGAAGTCCGGCGAAATAGTCGGCTGTACCAAGTTGCTTGAGCTGCCCGGCATGTCGACGGATAGCAACGCCACCTATGGCGGATATTGCGTGCTTGAGGATAGCGGCAAGAGAACTCAGGTTAAGATTTGCAACGATGACATGATTGGAAAGTTCGGGTTGGAGGCAGCCGACCAGGCCAAAGAATCGGAGCAGGACCTCCTGAATTTCACGAACGTATGTCCGGGAGGCTGAAAATACCCACACCGTCACATCCACTCTTCACCGGAAGCAGCTGGGAATAAGCAGCGCGTCAAAACCGGGGCAATCACCAAGCATGAGTTCGAATCCCGTCCACACAAGTGGAACCAACGGCAACAAAATCGCCATCCTGATCTGGCTCCTCTATCTTTGCGGAATTATCTCGTTTGGCCTTTCTGCTGTTGCTGGGGTTACGATCGCGTATGTGCAACGCAACAGGCTGAGCGGAACGGTGTTCGAACAGCATGTTACCTCGGCCATCCGCACGTTCTGGATTGGACTTGTCGGTTCGTTGGCTTTCGGAGCGGTTTCTGCGTTCAATTTCTTCTTGGGTGCCGAAGAATTTTTCTTCTCTCAATTCATGCCGCCCGAAGAACCCAAGCAACTGGGATACACAGATCTCGGCCAGCTCTTCAGCGTTTCAGGCCTCGCATTGCTTGGATTGTTTGCCATTGTTATCTGGTATGTCTGTCGCTCTTTGCGCGGTCTCATCCGTGCCTGCCAAAAGCAGCCGATATAGGATCCAAGAGGTTCGTCGGCGCGGCGCAGACAATCCGAACCCACCGACAACGCTGGCGCAGCACGCCACTACCCTTCCACGCTCATCATGGGATTAGCCCGTTATAGTCTGCCCCGGCAACCCGGCTATGCTGCAAATGATGTACGTGTTTTGGCAGCCTCAGCCCGGCGAACGGCCAGCAGTGTCATGAGCGCGGCAAGCGCATTTGTCGATGCGCCGACGGCAATGGGAATCGTATAGCTCTGGCTGATATCGTAGACGAAGCCTGCCGTGCTTGGGCCGACAAGCGTCCCGATCGCAACGGACGTGTAAAGAACCCCGATGATCCGGCCTGCATGGCGTGCTCCAAACATATCGGCGACGACGGCGGGAAGAACCGCAACCCATCCGCCGTAGAAGAGCCCGAAAACGATCGCGAAGACCAGAAGAAGCGGGAATGACGAGCCGAGCAGCCAGATGACCAAGGCGACGGCCATGCCGGCATACATGCCGATCAGGAAGCGTTCTCGTCCCATTCTATCCGCCAGACTACCGAGAAAAAAGCGGCCGAGCGTGCTGCCAATGCCGATTGCGCCGACAAGCCATGTCGCGGTCGTTGCCGTTATGCCGTGATCGCGTGCGAAAGGCGCCAGATGCACGAACGGGACAAACACGCCAAGCGATGCCATCAGCGAAGCAAGATAAAGATCCAGAAAGCGCCGCGTCCGGACAGCGTCACGCACGGACGTGTCGGTCGGTGATTGCGATACAGCCGTATTCGCCGTGGCACTGCCATCAATGCCATCGGGATATTGTCCGCGGCGAATGGGCTCATCCTCGAGGACAAAGGCAGCCATAATACCGAAAATGATCGTGAGCGCGCCAATCACAGTGTAAGCGTTACGCCATCCGAAACCGCCGATCAGCCACGTCGCAAGCGGCGGCATGACGAAGGTTCCAACGCCAATGCCGCTGACCGCCAGACCGGATGCAAGGCCTCGGCGTGCTATGAACCAGCGCTGCACGGCGCCAAGCGCAGGTACATAGGCGCAGCCGACACCAATCCCGATGCCGATGCCATAGGCAAGATAGACTTGAATAAGCGTGTGCGCCTGCGCAGCCAGGATCAGCCCTCCCCCTGCGCAGACCATACCGATCGCACAAAGCGTCTTGACGCCCAGCCGGCCTGCGAGAGGCGCCGATATGATGCCAAACGAGAAATACAGGAAGCCAGCCATCGAGAAGACAGCCGAAACCGATCCCCGCGAGGCACCGAACTCATGTTGCAGCGGGTCCAGAAACGCGCTGAACGTATAGGCGCTGCCGAAGCCGACAAATGTAATGACGAAAGCGGCTGCTACCACATACCAGCCATAGAACACCAACGAGCGTTTTGAAGAATTCATGGTTGTCACCTGTCAGAAGAGCTTTCGACGTGCGGGTGGCGCCGATGCCATGTCGTAGCTCTTTGAAATGCAGCGCCAAGGGAAAAAAGTGAGCTCTCGTCGAATTCTACTGCAATCAACTGTAACCCGATCGGCATGCCGTTGGCGGCCACTCCGGCCGGAAACGTCAGGGTCGGATGGCCACTCATGTTGAAGGGGCACGTGTAGCGCTGCAACTTGGCAATGAGGTCCGGCTGCTCGCCAAGCGTTGCGATCGTCTCGATCGAAAGCGGTGCAAAGGGATGAACCGGCGTTAGAATGGCGTCGACTGACAAAAGCAAAGCCTCGACCCTGCCGCGAAACGCTGCCCGGCGCAGAAGGATTTCCTGATAGGCCGTCCCCGAGATCATCTTCCCGGCTTCGATAACCGAGGACAGGATCGGTCCGTATTGATCCCCATGTTCGGCATAGGCCATCCGATGAGCGACGGCTGCCTCGACGGCGCAATTGGGTGTCCAGTCTGCGATGATCTGGCTGACATCCGGAAATGAAACGTCCACGATCTCTACGCCAAGCTCGGAGAAGACGGCATACGCTTCGACAAGCGCCGCCTGCGTTTCCGGATCGACATCCTCGCCATTCCAGCGTCGATCGATGCCTATTCGCTTGCCACTTACCGCGGCTATCGTATCGGCCTTATAATCGGCGGTGGCGCGGATGCTTGTTGTCGGATCGTCAATGTCGTGTCCGGCTATCGCCGCCAGAATGGCAGCGACGTCGGCAACATTGCGTGCGATAGGTCCGATGTGGTCGAGCGAGGGTGCCAGATCGAAGATTCCCTGGCGGCTCACACGACCCCATGTTGGCTTGAGACCGGTGACACCATTGGCAGCAGCGGGCCAACGAATGGACCCACCGGTATCGGAGGCAATCGAACCGAAACATAAGCCCGCCGCGACCGCGACTGCGGAGCCGCTTGAGGAAATGCCTGCCCAATAATCGCTATTCCAGGGATTGGTGACAGGCGGTATGGATGGGTGGTAGTCCGAATAGGCGCCCTCCGTCAGCTGGGTTTTGCCGATCAGCACCGCACCGGTTTCGGTCAATCTGCGGACGACAGTCGCATCGCGCGGCGGCACAAAATGCCGATGGACGGTGGAGCCAGCGGGGGTCGCGAGCCCTTCGATCCAGCAGAGATCTTTCACCGCAACAGGCACCCCGTGGAGCGGACCGCGATGCAATCCAGATTCGATCTCCCGATCCGCTTTCTCGGCTTGACGAAGCGCGTCATTCGCAAGGACGCAAGCATATGAACGCAAGGAACCGTCCACGCATTCTATGCGCTCCAGCAGCATCTCGGTGACCTCCCGGGAGCTCAGCGCCCGGCGGCCAATCAGCTCGCTGATCTCCGTGATATCATGGAATTCCAAATTGGCAGACATTGGCACAAGGTCCTTTCAGCCATACACACGCTTTCAGGAATGCTGGAAACATACATTAGAAATTTTGCTGCATGACCGAGAATGATGGCGAGTTTGACACTCATCCGATCATTGATTTATGTTAAATTATCGCAATCTGCAAAGCAGAAGATTTGATCCGTATACAATAGATTTTCTTAGTCATGACAAATCGGTTGCCGCCATTAAACGCGTTGAAAGCCTTCGAGGCCGCGGCCCGGCATCTGTCGATCAAGCGCGCGGCGGAAGAATTATGCGTAACTCCCGGAGCGGTCAGCCAACTGATCAAGGTTCTGGAGGAATATCTCAACGTCAAACTTTTCGAGCGGGTGACACGCGGAATTTATCTGACGGATGCGGGGCGCGACTACCTGCCTTCGATCCGCAACGCCTTTCGCCAGATCGGGGAAGCCTCCGAGCGGATTGTTGCGCAGGCGGATTCGCGGCTGCTGACCATCAGCGCTACCCCCTTCTTTGCTTCGGCTTGGCTTATCCCGAGGCTCGCATCCTTTCGGTCAGCGCAACCGGATATCGATCTCCAGATCGTCACGAGCACGGCCTTGGTCGACTTTAGCCGCTCCGACGTCGACATTGCCATTCGCCATGGAATGGGACGCTATCCCGGCCTTCAGAGCGATCATGTGGTGACGGGCGAAATCATAGCCATAGCCGCGCCGGCCTTGGTAGCCAATCTTGGTCAACCGGAGAAGCCGTCAGACCTGACACGCTGGCCGCTGGTGCACGATTCCGAGCGAAAAGCCTGGGATCTCTGGTTCGAGACGCACGGCGTCCTGGAGCGGACCACTGTGCGGGGTCCCTCTTTCGATGACAGCGGCCTCTTGCTGAGGGCGGTTCTCGCGGGCCAGGGCGCCGGACTGCTGCCGGCCGCTTTGGTTGAGGAGGAATTGCGCGACGGGCGCCTGAGCCAACTGTTTCCACCGAAGCGAATGGAGGACTTCGCCTATTATCTCGTCTGCCCCGACAACAGGCGGAATCAACCGAAAATCGTGGCGTTCAGGGATTGGATATTGAGTGTCCGTTGACGGTGCCGATCGTCAGGGCCGGCCTTGCTCAATTCCCTTTCACAGGCCGAAAGATTGCCCCGCATCCAAATGAAAACGGCTGGCGGGAGAGACGAACCGGACGATTGAAGCCGAGATGTCATTGACCAAAGAGCGCTTGTAAAAACGGTTGTATTCGGGATCGGCCTTCGGATGAACGAAGCGCTCCTCAAACTGTATCGCAAGAAAACCTTCCAAGTGAACCATCACCGAATGAAAGACCGGTGCGCCGTATTGAATACCGAATTCTTCTGTTGCCGTTGGAAGATCGGCCTGGATTTCGTGCTCGGTCCGGGTCGGCAATATTGTGCAACAAGACGAAGGTCGATGACGCCTTGGGTTGAGAGATGAACGTTCCTACTCCCGCAACCCGCTCGATAACGCCTTTTGATCCGCCAGCAGAGCGAGACATATAACACGGCAATGATTTTTGCGACCGAATCCGGCTCTTCTGCTGTGGATCACCGTCGATGGCAGGATCGATGGGTCTCGAAGCGATCTCGTATTGCCACGGACGTGCGGTTGAGAGAAAAGGAACAATCTCGAGCCACGCCATCGATAACAGGGCTTCAACATCGTCCCGTGAGATGGCGATATCCTCTGCCCGCTCACAATACCGCTAAGGACCTCATCATGAAGTTATATAGATTTCCGCAGACCGACCAGGATATGTCGAGCATCATCCTTGGCATGATGCGCATCGCCAACATGGGCAATGACGAAATCCAGCGGCTGTTCGGCAGTGCACGGGATGCAGGCGTAACGTTTTTCGACCATGCGGATATTTACGGAGGTGCGCCGCACCGCTGTGAAGCCCGTTTCGGCGAAGCGATTTCGCTCAATGCCACAGAGCGCGAGAAAATCATCCTCCAGAGCAAGGTCGGCATCCGAAAAGGATTTTTCGATTTCTCCAAGGAGCACATCCTGGCCTCCGTCGATCAATCGCTTGCGGCCCTCAAGGTCGATTATCTCGACGTGCTTCTGCTCCACCGCCCTGACACGCTGGTCGAACCGGAGGAAGTTGCATCCGCTTTCGACACGCTTCAATCCTCCGGCAAGGTGCGGCATTTCGGCGTCTCCAATCATACGCCCGGGCAGATCCAGTTGCTGAAGACGGCAGTTCAGCAACCACTCCTCATCAATCAGGTCCAGCTCAGCATCACCCACGCACCGCTGATCGCGGCCGGCATTGCAGCCAATATGGCCGGCCTTGAACAGTCCGTCGATCGTGACAACGGCCTCCTCGATTACTCCCGCATCCACGGCATGACGCTGCAAGCCTGGTCGCCTTTCCAGAAAGGCTTCTTCGACGGCGTCTTCCTCGGTGATCGGGAGAATTTTGCCGAGTTGAACGATGCAATCGACGAGCTCGCCGCCGCCTATGGCGTGACCGCGACCGGCATCGCAGTCGCCTGGATCACCCGCCACCCCGCTAAGATCCAGGTTGTTCTCGGCACCACAAAGCCGGAGCGCGTGATTGAAGCCGCCGCGGGCTCATCCGTCTCGCTCACGCGAGAGGAGTGGTATCGCCTGTTCAGAGCAGCAGGCCACGCCCTACCCTGATCAGATTGACGCTTGAACAAGCCCTGTCGCGGCCGGATCGTTCCGGCCGCGATTTCGCATTTTGTAAGCAATATTTCGCCTACTGGATGAGGTGATGGCTCTTCAAAAAGCCTTGCGCGACCGTCGCGTTACGTCGCATCAAGATATGGCTTCAGAGGCATGTCGTCGCGGCGTGGCACAGTCTGCCTTTCGATCATGTGATGGATCACCGGCGGTTGTTCGCCTCGATGCAGCTCATGCAAACGCTCCGAAATCTCCGCGTCCGCGTGTGTCTGACGTTGATTGTGGCGAACGTAGTCGATCCACGTCGGCAGATGATAGCTTTCGGTCCACACATTCGGCTTTTCCAAGTCCCGCAGCAACGACCATTGCTTGGCGCCATCCCGGATTCTCATTCTGCGCCAGGCTGTCATCACCTCGAGAAATTCCGGTATACTCTCCTGATCGATATTGTAGTCGACCATGACAAGGATCGGGCCGCTCCTGGAGCGCAGGTCAAGCTGCAATTGCGGCTCGCTGAAGCTGTTCGCAGGATCGAGATTGAGCGATTCAAAATCCGGTTGGCGCAGGAGGACACCCAGCAATCCTCCGACCACCAATGCCGCGCTGGCAATAAACAGTGCGCCCGTGACGCCATGCTGGTCCGCCAATTCGCCCCAGAGCCAGCTTCCCGCTGCCATTCCCCCGAAAGTCGCCATTTGGTAAAGCGATAGCGCGCGCCCCACCACCCAGCGCGGTGTGGAAAGCTGCACGGTGACATTGAACAGCGAAAAGGCCTGCACCCAGGCCACGCCCGCCGGCATCAGCAGCAGGCAGCTTAACCATAATTGATGGCTGAGCGCCAGGAAGAAACAGCTGAGGGCGAGCGTGAAGAACGCGCCGCGAATGACCCACTCGTTGCTGAGGAGATCGCGAATCCGGGCAATCAGGAGCGCGCCACAGATGGCGCCGAAGCCGAAGAAGCCGAGCATGATCCCGTAGGTGATCGCGTTTCCGTGAACATGGTCGCGCGCAACCAGCGGGAGCAGCGCCAGAATGACGATAGCCGACAGGCCAAAGGCGAAACCGCGGCACATGACCTTGAGCAGGTTCGGCGACATCAAGACATAGCGAAACCCCGCCGACATTGCGCTCGCAAAAGGCTCGCGCGGAAGCGTATTGCGGGAGGGAGCCGTCTTCCAGCGCAAGAGCGCGAAAATCAGAGCGAAGTAGCAGAAGACGTTGAACAGGAACGCAAAGGCTGCCCCCGCTGCCGCTACGATAATGCCGCCGATCGCCGGCCCGATGCTGCGCATCAGATTGTAGCTCATGCTGTTGAGAGCCACGGCCCCGGGCAGATGCTCGCGCGGAACCACATCCCCCATGGATGCCTGCCATGACGGGTTGTGCAGCGCGCCGCCGCAGCCGATCAGGAAGGTGAAGCAGAGAAGCAGCCACGGAGTCAAAGCATGGCTGTAGGAAAGCACGGCCAGCGTTGCGGATACGCACAGCATCAGCATCTGCGCGATCAGCATGATCCGTCGTCGATCATAATTGTCCGCCAGCGCGCCGGCCGCCAGCGAGAAAATCATGACCGGCAAAGTGGTGGACGATTGAACCAGCGCCACCATGCCGTGGGACGTGGCGAGGCTGGTCATCAGCCAGGCAGCGCCGACACCCTCCACCAATCCACCAAGATTCGAGACAAGCGTTGCTGACCAGAGCAGGCGGAAGGTCTTTGACTGGAAAGCGACGAGCGGAGAGATTCTTTTGGGCATGTCGGCTTTTCTTCGCGGGATTTTGTCTGATCGGCCTAACGTTATTTCCTGGCAAGGAGCAGCGCGACCGAGTCGATCATTAGCCTATACAAAACGGCTAATTTCGGAAGCGATTTTAGAATAATATTCTCGCAACGGATTTTTATTCATCCGGACAGGCCGCCATGCGCTTACGCCGTCAGGCACAGCGCCATCGTTCTCCACGGGCCGCGCGGCCGCCGTCCAAAATCCGCTATTCTCTGATGAACGTGCCAGGCATTATGCAAAACTGATACCTGGAAAGAGTATGAAAGAAACGGATACCGCTGCTTTTCCAGGACAGCACATCGCCGTTCGTTTCAAGACATATTGCCATCGCGACCTTACAGGTTAAAGTGTCTCAAATAATGTCTGCCAGCTCGCGCATTTGGTGTGTCGGGAAATTTGAAGGCGACCACTGAACCCGAGATGTAACTTTTATCTGCACGGATCTGTTGTTGATCTTCGTTGATGGGGGACATAGTGGGGAATATCTTCAAGGACTCCGCGGCGCCGTACCTTCTGGTACTCTTATTAACCGGCGCGGGCTGGATGTTTAACTCCGCGATCGACCACGCGGCGAAACTGCGAATAATCGAGTATCGCTTCGAAGATGGCAGTGACGGACCGGTCGCAACCAAGACCGTCTTCCTCGCGAACAAATCTCTCACCGGCTCGGTGAATGCGGGCAATTTCCGGATGAGCTGCGTTCCACCGGCTGGGCAGCCGGGTTGTCTGGTGAAGCTGCCGACAATCCAATCCCAGGCACAATATGTCAGCGCTGGAAGCATACGCCTCGCAGAAAATCCGACCGTCCTGGATGACAACTCGGTGGGGTTCCCTGCGCTTCTTCCGCCGAGAGGAGAGGCCGGCTATCGAATAGGTGTCGTCGATAAATCGGTGCCGATCAGGCTCATCTATAACGTCGACTATGATCCCGTTAAAGGCACGCAATCAGATCTCGAGATACTGCTTATCGAGGATAAGCCGATCAATTGGCACTCATGGCGCGACATTTCGATCAGAGTACAGGCATTCGTATTCGAGAATTACATCACCCTTCTCGCACTTGGAATTGTACTGCTCGTCGCGGTGATCGCATTCTGGATACTCGTCCAGTTTATCCTGCTGATCTTCGGAAGATCGGACACACAAAGTACAGGAAAAACCAAGCTCAAGCTGACCATCGAGGGAAAGACACATGAGGTCGTTGTCGAAGAGATTTAGCGCACTCATCATCACCTCGGCCATACTGGGATCTGCGGAGGTGAGTGCGGCAGCGGAGAAGGTGGTGATCGTAACCCAATCAACGCCTGAAACCGGGAGCACGAAGGTGGCCGCCCGCATCTGGAGGCGCGCCGATACCGGCTCCTGGGAAGAGATCGATGGTGAGCGCCCGGAAATCGGCGTCTTGGAAGTTGCCGAGACCAAATGCGATATCAGCGTCTCCTACAAGGCGGCCGCGATGTGGGGCACGCATACCCGCGATGTGACCGCGACCCACTCGTGCCACGAGCCGCAAGTTGTGTTCAACGACTTCATTCCAACCGGGATTGCCGACGCTATCAATCTTGAGCAGTTGACGAATTCCACCGCCTGGGTCGCAGCATTGGGAACATCTCCAGGTGATGGGGAGCGCTTTGCGCAGACGTTCCAGACGGCGATTCTGCAGGGCAATTACGGGACAGTCGCCATCGCAGGGAGTGAAATTTCCGCGCAGCTGAGAAAGGCCGGAAACAGCCGCGATGCCGATGTCTTTGCCGCACTTTCCGTGCAGGCAACGTTGAGCGGTATCGCGAAGGCGAACAAAATCGAACCCGAGGCCCTAAACGTCGGGCAGATCGATACCGCTAACTACGCAGCCATTGGGGATGACGCCAAGTCCGCTCTCGAGACCTATCAGAAGACAATCGGGCTTGAAAAAACCTCGCCGGGGTTCGGGAAAACCGGCTGGGCGACCATGCGAAGCCTGGAAGGCGGCAACACTACAGCGGCTGCACAATGGAAACTGTCACCTTCGGCGGCAATCAAATTCGACGCGTCGCACTTCTCGCTACCAAAGGAATAGAGGCGACATCGACACGACCGGCGATCAAATAGCCGCCCAAGCGCACCGCCGGAACGGCTATGCGGCCACACACCAATTCCAGGACAGATCCCGGATGATCACCTTTTCTGCCAAAAACTAGGCGGAACGCTTACCTCCTGCTCCGCACCTCCTCGCTCGCTACCGTCTTGCGTCGCTGCGCCGACGGACAAACGGTCGGGATTGACAGCTCAGGCCATCTTGGTTACTAGTATACAAGAGGAGAGACGAAATGGCCCTTATCAATGAGAATGCCGCTCGCAGATCCGGGCCTGCCGTCCGAGAAATCTATGACGCGCTTAGGCACCGGATCCTGACTGCCGACCTGATGCCGGGCACCGGCATGTCGGAAGTTCCGTATTCGGAGCAATTCGGGGTCAGCCGCACACCGGTGCGTGAAGTCTTTCGCCGCCTCGCCGACGAGGGCCTGCTTCGCATCGTTCCGCAAGTCGGCACCTTCGTTGCGCCGATTCAACTGCGCGCCGTCTACGACAGCCAATTCGTCAGAGAGACGTTGGAATGCCGCACCGTCACGCTCGCCGCCGCAAATGCAGGCGGCAGGGCTCGGGACGATCTGGAAGATTTCCTGACATTGCAGCGCCGCGCTATTCGCGACAGCGATCTGCAGCGCTTCTTCGACGCTGACGACAAAATGCATACCTATCTGATCGGTGTCGCAGGCTATCCGTCGATCTGGGAACTGATCCAGGGCGTGAAGGCGCAGCTCGATCGCGTTCGCTACCTGTCGCTGGAGAGCGGAGACTGGCTGAACCGGATTTTCGAACAGCACGAACTCATCGTCAAGCGCGTCATCGAAGGCGATGCAACCGGCGCTGAAACCGCCATGCGCGAACATCTGCAATCCGTGTTTCTGACGATCGAGCGCCTCGCCAATAACAAGCCCGAGCTCTTCGAAGGCAGCCTGGGGCCGCACGTCAGCAACGCATCCAAATCTTGAAACGGCTACCGGGAGGAATTGCCATGATCGGATCCAAGTTTATCTCTGTTTTGACCCTAGCCGCTTCGATCCTCGGAGCCGGCGCGGCTTTCGCCGCGGACGTGCCCGCTCCGGGCGTGAGCCCGCGCATCGATGCCATCAAGAAAGCGGGTGTCCTGCGTGTTGGTGTGCTTGCGAACACGCCATGGCTTGTGGAGAACACCACCGGCTCCGGTGAGCCGTGGGAAGGTCCGGCGTGGCTGCTGGCGCAGGAATATGCCAAAGAACTTGGCGTCAAGCTGCAGCCGGTCCCGGTGAGCCACGAAACCAAAGTCCCCGTCCTTGCCTCCAACCAGGTCGATCTGAGCATCACGCCGCTGGCGGAAACGCCGGAGCGCTTGAAGGTTGTCGATTTCGTTCTCTATTCGAAGACCTCCGTGTGCGTGTTCGGCCTGAAGAACAACAAGAAGTTTGCTGATGCGGCGACGGTGGATGCGGTGAACAGCCCGGACTTCACGATCGCCTATTTCATCGGCGGCGCCGAGGAAAACTGGGTCAAGGAACGCTTTCCGAAAGCAAAGCTGCGCGGCGTGACTTCGTCTGCCGCCCCTGCTCCCATCGAAGAAATCATGGCAAAGCGCGCCGACGCCGCAGCCATCAACCGCATCCAGTGGGTTCTCCTCAGCAAGAAGGTTCCTGGCCTCACCGCCCTTCCGAAGGACAATAATTGCCAGGACTCGACCGAAAAGGCAGCGCCTGTCGGTCTTGCGATCGATAAGGGACAAGCTCCCTTCCTCGACTGGCTTCGCGCGGTCGAAAAGGAAACGCAGCCAAAGCTGAACGCCGACGAAGCTCGCATCGTCGACACGATGAAGTAAGCGACCAACATGCTCTAGCGGGACGTCCTTTCCGAAGACGGTCGGGACGTCCTCATTCCAACATCGCCACATGGATCCGCGTTCAGCCGGACGCGGGCGGAGTTCTGCGCCATGGATTTCGACTTTTCGGCTGTCGTGGACAGCTGGCAATATCTGGCCGGCGGCCTCGGGCTGACGATCCTGCTCAGTGTGCTGACGGTTGCGTTGAGCCTGATCTTCGGCATAGCGGTCGCGCTGGGGCGAATGTATGGGCCGCGCTGGGTGTCGATTCCACTCGTCTTCTACATCGATTCCATGCGCGCCGTTCCAGTGCTCGTCGTGCTGATCTGGATCTATTTCGCCCTGCCGATCGTGACCGGCGTCAACCTGCCGCCCTTCTGGGCGGCCCTCGTCGCGCTCACCTTCCATATCTGCGCCTATGTGGCTGAAATCGTCCGCGCCGGGATTACCTCGGTGCGTGCCGGGCAGACGCAGGCAGGCCTGGTGCTCGGCATGTCCGAGGCACAGGTGATGCGCAAGATCGTTCTACCGCAAGCGCTGATCCGCATGCTGCCCTCGCTCGGCTCGATCGTGTCGATCACCATCAAGGATACGGCGATCGCCGCAGTCATCGCCGTGCCGGAATTGATGAAACGGACGGAAACCGTCTCCGGCCAGAGCTTCCGGCCTATGGAGGCCTTCACAGTCGCCATGGTCGTCTATTTCGTCATCCTGTTTCCGACCACCCGCGCCATCGACCTCATTTATAAGAACATCGCATACAGGGGGCGGTCATGAACCTCGACTGGAGTGTCGTCTGGCAGAATTCCGGCGCGCTGGCGCAAGGCGTTCTGATTACCGTCCTGCTCACCTTCTTCACCATGCTGCTGGCCATTCCCGGCGGCATCGTGCTCGCGCTCATGCGCCTGTCCAGCAACCGCATCTTGAGTGGCATCAGCGCCTGCTTCGTGGAATTCTTCCGCAACATCCCGATCATCATTTTGATCTACTGGACATTCTACGTCTTGCCGGTCTTTACGGATATCTCGTTCTCGCCTTTCGGAACCGGTTTGCTGGCACTGGCGCTTAACGTGTCGGCCTATAATTCCGAGACCTTCCGCGCCGGTATAAATTCGATCCGCAAAGGACAGACGGAAGCGGCGCTGGCGCTGGGCATGAGCCACACGGAAGCCATGCTGAAAATAGTGTTGCCGCAAGCCGCACGGCGCGTCTTGCCGGTCCTTGCCAGCACCTGGGTCTCCCTGTTCAAGGACACCTCGCTCGTTTCCGTTATCGCCGTCGGCGACCTCGCGCACACGGCATTGGAAATCCGCTCACAGACATTCCGCGTGCTGGAAATTCTGACCGCTATGGCGGCGATCTATTGGGTCCTCGGCTATCCGCAGGCCAAACTGGTCGACCGCATCTACAAGACCTGGGGAGTAAAAGAATGACCACGGTGGCTGCAGAGATTGAGAACCGAAAGAATGCCGCCCTGACGCCCGTCGTCGAATACCGCAGCATCCGCAAGCAGTATGGCGAATTCGTCGCCATTGGATCCGTCACGGCGCGGGTCAACAAGGGTGAAGTCGTCTGCCTGATCGGGCCTTCCGGCTCGGGCAAGTCCACCCTGCTGCGGACGACCAATGCCCTGGAACAGATCCAGAGCGGCGAATTGCTGTTTGACGGCAAGCCCTTGCCTGCGACCAAGGCCGGCATTCGCCAGGTTCGTCAGCGAATGGGCATGGTCTTCCAGAATTTCGAGCTTTTCCCGCATAAGACCGTTCTGGAAAACATCACCGTTGGCCCGCTGACCGTTCTCAAGGTCTCGGGCGCGGAAGCGCGCAAGCGTGCTGTCGCCCTGCTGGAAAAGGTCGGACTGGCCGACAAGGCGGATAAATACCCTGCCAATCTTTCCGGCGGCCAGCAGCAGCGCGTCGCGATTGCCCGGGCTCTCGCGATGGAGCCGGAGGTAATGTTGTTCGACGAACCGACCTCGGCGCTCGATCCGGAAACCATCGGCGAAGTTCTCAACGTCATGAAACGCCTCGCCGAAGAGGGCATGACGATGATCGTCGTGACACATGAAATGACCTTTGCCCGCCGCGTGGCTGACTGGGTGATCGTCTTCGACAAGGGCAGCATCGTCGAACAAGGCCCGCCGGCCCAGATTTTCGACAATCCGCAGGCGGAACGCACGCGCGACTTCCTCAGCCATCTCGGCTGGGACGGCTGACCGGTTTCCGCTCTCGCACAAGCATTCAGTTTCGGAGGTATTGGAATGAAACATACATGGCGCTGGTTCGGCCCAATCGACAAAGTCAGCGTCCAGGATGCCGCCCAGGCCGGAGCGCACGGGATCGTCAGCTCCTTGCATCACATTCCGACCGGCACGGCCTGGCCGGTAAACGAGATCGTCAAACGTCAGCAGGAAATCGAAGCCGGCGGCCTTAGCTGGGATATTGTCGAAAGCATTCCGATTTCCGAGGACATCAAGAGCGGGACTGGCGATTACAAAGCCCATATCGCAGCCTGGAAAGAAACGCTGAAGCGCCTGAACGCGATCGGCATCGAAACGATCTGCTATAATTTCATGCCGGTCCTGGACTGGACTCGCACCGATCTGCGTTGGTCCACGGGGCATGGCGCAAAGACCATGCGCTTCGACCTTGTCGATTTCGTCGCCTTCGATCTCCACCTCCTCAAGCGGGCCGGCGCGGCGAAAGACTATGATGCCGGACTGATCGAGAGCGCGTCTCGTCGCTTCTCGTCGATGACGGAGAATGAGCGGATTGCCATTTCGAGAAATGTCGGCGCGGGGCTTCCCGGTGCAGCCGATATCTACTCTCTCGAAGAGCTTCGCGCACATCTGGCTCGCTACGCCGGCATTGACGCCGAGGCCCTGCAGAGGCAGCTGATCGACTTCCTTTCGGAAGTCGCCCCGGTTGCCGAAGAACTCGGCATGCGACTTTGCGCACATGGTGACGATCCGCCGTGGCCGCTGCTCGGGCTGCCCCGCATTCTCTCCAAGCTGGAAGACTACGAGACGATCCTTTCAGCCGTCGACCTGAAGGCAAACGGCGTGACCTTCTGCACAGGCTCGCTTGGCGCCCGCGCCGCCAACGATCTTCCTGCGATGATCCGTAAGCTGGCGCCACGCATTCACTTCCTGCACCTGCGCAACGTCCGGCGTGAAGAGCATGCCACGCCATGCTCCTTCTATGAGGACGAACACCTCGAAGGTCAGACGGATATGGTGGCGGTCGTGGCCGCAATCATCGAGGAGGAACGGCGGCGGAAAGCGGAGGGTCGCGTCGATCACCAGATCCCCATGCGCCCCGATCACGGCCAGGAAATCCTCGACGACCTCAAACGCGGCGCCCAGCCTGGCTATCCGGCCATTGGACGTCTGAAAGGTCTTGCAGAGCTCCGGGGCATAGAGCGAGCCTTGTCACACGCAATTCATGGAATGAAATAGGTATGCCGCTGCTTTCCCGCCAATACCAACTGCCCGCCGATGTCGCACGCTCCGCCATGGACAAGGCGCCCGCAACGCCGGGGATACTTCATATCGGGCTTGGCGCGTTTCACCGTGCACATCAGGCCATTTATACGGAAGACGCCATGACGCATTCGGGCGGCGCCTGGGGCATCGTCGGCGTCAGTCTGCGCTCGCGTGAAATCGTCGATGATCTCAAGGCGCAGGATTTCCTCTATTCCGTAACGGCGCGGCGCGCCGAAGGCGAAGATATTCGTGTCGTAGGCTCTATCGTCGACGCCCTGGCCGCCAGTGTCGATGCCGATGACGTCTTGAAATATCTCGCGGATCCCACGATCCGGATCGTCAGCCTCACCGTCACCGAAAAGGCCTATGGGCTCGATGCCGCCAGCGGTGGCCTTGACCATGACCACGCCGCAGTCTCGCACGATCTACGTTCGCCCGGAAATCCGGTTGGCGTGATAGGTTACATCGTCGAAGGACTGGCGCGACGGCATGCGGCGGGAGAGGCTCCGTTCACCGTGCTTTGCTGCGACAACCTGCCCTCCAACGGCGACGTCGTTAAGCGGCTGGTACTGGAGATGGCAAGGCACCGGAATGAACAACTCGCCGCGTGGATCGAACGCGAGGGTGCTTTTCCCAATACGATGGTGGATCGCATCGTGCCGGCGCCAACGCAGGATACGCTCGATCGCGCCAGAGCTCTGCTCGGTGCAGAAGACCATCTGGCGTTGGAGACCGAAAGCTTCAGGCAATGGGTCATCGAAGATCATTTCATATCCGGGCGACCTGCCTGGGAAGTGGCGGGCGCTCTCTTTGTCAAGGATGTTGCTCCCTATGAAAAGATGAAGCTGCGGCTTCTCAACGGCGCGCATTCCCTGATCGCCTATCTTGGCCAATTGCACGGACTTGAATACGTCCGCGACGTGATGGCCGTCCCACAATATGTGGCTCGAATTCGCAGTCACATGCAGGCAGCAGCGAAAACGCTTGATCCGGTGCCGGGCATTGATATCGACGGATATATCGATGAGTTGCTGGCTCGCTTTTCAAGCCCGGCAATCGCGCACCGCACCGCACAGATCGCCATGGACGGCACACAGAAATTGCCGCAGCGCATCTTCTCGCCGGCCTTGGATACGCTGGCTGCGGACGGCGAGATCGGCAGTTTCGCTTACGTGACGGCACTCTGGCTGAGCTTTGTGTCGCGCCAGGACAGCCTGAATGATCCCCGCGCACCCGAATTGCTTGAAGCCGCTTTGAAAGCCCGCACGGTCAGCGATCCTCTTCAATCGTTTCTCGATGTGCCCGGCCTTTTCCCCGATGCCCTGGCGAACAACCCGTTCTGGAAAAAAGCCCTATGCGAACAGATGGCCACCATCGACGGGGAACTGAGCCGGTAATTTACAGGGGTCTCGACGCAGTACCCGCGCATGAGGAGTTTCGATGAAAAAGAGCATTCATTCCTACGCCTGGATCCCGGGCTGGTCTCCGGAAGCCGTGGAGTACGTCGCCCCGAAAGCGGCCGCCAAAGGCTTCAACCATGTCGTCATTCCCATGCGCGACCATGCCGCGATCCACCCGTCCGAGATTGCGCGCGTGTTCGACGCGCAAGGCATTACGCCTGTCGTGACCGCGACCCAGCTCCCGGACGCGGACATCTCCAGTCTCGACCCGGACATTCGCAAACGCGGCCTTGATCGCCATCGCGCCTCCTTGAAGCTCGCCCGCGATATGGGGGCCTATCACATGGGCGGCATCATTTACGGGCTGTTCGGCAAGGCGGACGCGGCGGCGACCGATGCGCAGAGAAAAGTCGCTGCGGACTCCCTCGCCATCCTCGCCGACGAGGCCAAACCGATGGGCATTCGTCTTGCGATGGAAATCCTCAATCGCTACGAAACGAACATGTTCAATACGGTTGACGACGCCATCGCGTTCGTAAAGCTGAGCGGCTCGGACAACCTCTTTCTCCATCTCGATACGTTCCACATGAACATGGAAGAGGCCGATATGGCGGCTGCGCTCAAGCGCGCTCTTCCCTACCTCGTCTATTTCGAGATGGATCAAAATGACCGCGGGTTGCTCGATCGCGGCGCGATAGACTTCGGGCCCTTGTTGCAAATCCTCAAGGAAAGCGGCTATTCGGACATCATCGGTGCCGAGGCATTTTCCAGCGCAGTCAGCGGCCCCGAAGTCGCAAGAGGCGTCTCCGCCTGGAGACCGCTGTTCACCGACGGCGATCAGGTGGCCGACAGCGCCAATATCGTTCTCAAACGCGTATTTGGCTGATGCGGGCGCACATGGACATTCTCCTGATCTCCAGACCGCTCAGATCGATATCGTCGGACTGCAGGGCTGGAGCGCGCTTTGCATACTATTTCACGCCGAGCTCGACGCCCTTCGTGATCCGTGGATGCCCCAGCGAATCCTTGAGCCAACACTCCGATTTTTTGGGAATGTAAGAGAAGGCTTTGCAGACATTGTCGCCAATACATGCCGTGAAACACTCGAGATAGTTCGTATCCCGCAGTCTCCTGTAATCACCACCAGGCGTATCCATTCCTGAGTAGCTGGTGAAATCAGACATGATGACGCTGGTCGCCTTCATGGAAGAATACGCTGCAAGAGCGTCACTATTCCGGATCAACGCCACCACATTGTCTTTCAGAAAGCAGACACCGTATTTCGTGTTGTAGGTGATCGCCTTGCAGCGCCCATCGCTTTCGCAAATCTCGTGGCAATCGCTGTAGGTAACGTCCTTCACCGTGCGATAATCGAAACCAATGGCATCGCAACCGCGGGCATCGATCAGGGCTGCCGTAGTCGGCTGAGCAGGTGCGCTCGTCGATGATTGAGGAGGCTGGACAGCCGCTTGTGCTTCCGGCTTGCCGTAGCAGAGAATCTGAAACACCGAAGGCGTCAGTTTTTCGGCGAGATCGGCTGTCGAGATCGGCGGCTGATCCGCAGCCCTGTCGCCTGACTGGCTCGCGATACTTTGCGACTGCATGAACAGATCCGCGACAGACGCCCGTATCGCAAAATTCACATTCTGGGCGGTTATCCCAATTTGATCGGCCGTCTCCTTTGAAAGCGTAGCGCTCGTGATGCCCATCAGGAATCCGTCCCGATCAACCACCGGGCCACCGGAATTTCCAGGTTGAATCGGCGTGGATATCTGGAGGTATCTCGTGTCGTTTCGCACCCCGGCCAGCGCGTTGACGTTTCCCGTTGTGACTTTCACAGAATCTGCCAGTAGCGTGGCGAGAGGATAACCAATCGCAATCAGATCCTCACCAAGTCGCGTTGCCGATCGGCGAAACACAAGAGGCTTCAATGGCTCTGGAGCAGCGATCTTGATCAGGGCAAGATCGTTGTTGGAATCGATCCGGGGATCGGTGGCGTCACCCTTTCCCTTTACCTCGATCCGGCTGCACGCTTCGACCACGTGAGCATTCGTCAGCAGCCATCCATCACTGGTGACAGCAAAACCGGTGCCGGAAGAATTTGGACTGTCAGCCAGGCAGTTCGATGCAATGCCTGTCGATAAAATAGACGCGAAAAGTATACGAAACAAAGGCGACATACGAAGTTCCCCGGAACACCAGAATAATAGAACTCAGTAACGCACCAATGCAACTCTATCTTGTAGCCAAGGTTAAGTTTTCAAAATTTGAAGAAGAGTTCGATATTTCGATTTTGTTTTTGCACGGCCGACAGAAAACTGCATTTAAATTCCAGTTCAGACGTGACGGCATTCGTGGCTCGGCGGATAACCGTATTGACGGAGATAGGCACGGGAAAAAGCAGCAGCACTTCCAAAGCCAACTAAAGCAGCCGCGACCTTGGCGCTTCGCCCCGACCGCAACTCGACGCGCCCCAGGGCTAGGCGCCAGCTGGTGAGATAGGCCGCCGGCGGCTGTCCAATCGTTTGCTTGAAAGCTTCGATAAAGCGGCTGCGGGACATTGCCGCGATGGCCGCCAGATCCTTGATCTGCCAACGCCGTGCCGGATCTTCATGCATCGCCACGAGGCTCGCGTGGAGGTCATGATGCGCAAGCCCAGCCAGCAGTCCGGCATTAACTGTCCCGCTTGCGAGCGCTCTTCGGATAGCGAGCACAACGACAACCTCACAAAGGCGAGCATGAACCGTTCCGCCGCCGCAGCGCCGGTCGCGGGTTTCCGAGACAATGAGCGCAGACAGGCCTTGCAAAGGCGGTTCGGACGCGAGATCGAAGCGCAACTCCCCCGGCAATGCCCCAACCAACGGGTTCATGCTTCCGCTGAAATCGATGGCAGCGGCAGCCAGTACTTCCATAGCCTCGGATGATGTTGCGGCCGCCTGCGGGCGATAGATCAAATGGGTCGGCACGCCCGTCCCCTCGGCGTCGACGATCAGCAGATTTGCGTCGTACCAATGGTCGCAGGGAAATGCGCGCAAACCATAGGCTCTCAGAAATGCCGCCAGCCGATCATGCTTTTGCGGCTCAGTGGAACGCTCGATCATGTAAATATCCAGAAATGTGATCTGAAGACGGATAGGCTGGTTCAAAGCGAAATACCAGTCCGCAGTCAGCGGACGCTATGCAAATGATGATGGATCAGATGACCGAAAATTCCGCCGCCAAATTTGATCGTTCCCGCGCCGACGAATATGGCCGCCAAAGCCGGATAGCGCTTGCGGGTTACGATGCGTGCCACGAACTGTCGGCTTGCATGCTGTCGGCATCGCTGTCGGACACACCGCGCGCTCGCATTCTGGTCGTCGGAGCCGGTGGGACGGCGGGAGAAATCATCGCGGCCGCTCGACTGGGCCCGGAATGGGAGTTCGTAGCGGTGGACCCCTCGCCCGCCATGATGGATGTCGCCCGCACAAATGTGGTTGCGGGCGGGCTTGAAGCGAGGGTCGATTTCATCCTCGGCACTCTTCAGGAAATATCAAAGGCCGAGCCCTTCGACGCGGCAATCATGATCGGCGTCCTGCATCATTTGCCGGGGGATCAGGCCAAGCACGATATTTTGCAGCAGCTGGCAGATCGTCTGAAACTCGGCGCGCCGCTGGTTCTCGCCGGAAACTACCGCGCCTATGATTCAGAGCCGCTCTTCATGGCAGCCTGGGCCGAACGTTGGCGCATGAACGGAGAAGCACCCGATGCGGTTCGCGCGAAGCTGGATCGTATTCTGAGCGGCGCCGAACCTCCGCGCTCCGAGAAGGCAGTCGCGGCTCTTCTTGCTGAAACGGGTTTCGATGCACCATTGCGCTTCTTTGCCAGCCTGTTTTGGGGGGCATGGCTTACTCGTCGCAGCTCATTGGCCTGAGGCGCGATTGCAGACCCCGGCCGTAGCCCATCGGCCTGATGATGACGACCATGCATAGCTTCAGCACAAATGCCTCGGTGCTGCGAAAAACTATCAGCGGAAATTTGCGATCGATTCGGCGATAATACGAATAGCCACGCGTAAGTCGCTTTCCGATACACCGCCATATCCCAGAAGCAGCCCTGGTGGGCCAGCTATGGAGAGGCGATATTTCTTCAGGCCTTCGATCGCCACGCCGCGCCGCCCGGCGGCTGCGCAGATTTCTGCTTCATCGATGCCTTCGGGCAGCGAAAGCGTTGCATGAAGACCCGCGGCGATGCCGTTGACCGTGACATGAGGCAGGTGTTCCGCAATCAGCTGCGTCAGAAGATCCCGCCGGGCGCGATAGGTGCGTCGCATCATCCGCAAATGGCGATCATAATCGCCACTGTCGATAAATGCCGCCAAGGCATTCTGATCGATGCGCGGACTTCCTTCGTTCCACCGCAGCTGTTCGCTCATTGCAGCCTCCAGATGCTCGGCCGGGACAACCAGCCATCCGAGGCGCAGCGCCGGCGCAAGCGTCTTGCTGACGGTGCCGGCATAGAAAATACGATCCGGCGCCAGACCTTGCAGTGCCCCGACGGGGTTCTGATCGTAGCGGAACTCCGCGTCGTAATCATCCTCGAACGCATAGGCACCCCGGCCGTGCAGCCAGTCGACAAGCGCGCGCCGGCGATCTTTTGTCAGTACGACACCTGTCGGGAATTGATGTGCCGGCGTTACAAACACCGCCTGGACAGCAGATCTCTCCAGCTCATCGACAACGATCCCATCCTCGTCCACAGCTATCGCGATCCGCGCCAGCCCTGCCTGATCTACAGTCTGCCACGCGCTGTAGCTGGGATCTTCGACGCCCAGTCGATCGACGCCCGCGGACTTCAGAACAGCGCAGGCAAGCGCGCGCGCTTCGGCAAAACCGCTGGTGACGATGATCCGCTCCGCACTGGTAATCACCCCACGGACACGCCCCAGATATTCGGCCAAAGTACTCCGCAGCGCCGACGTGCCATGACGGCCATCATAGCCGAAGGCCGGTGCCGGCATGGTCTCGATCGCGTGTCGCAAAGCCTTCAGCCATCCCTTGCGGGGAAACATCGAAAGATCGGGAGTGGAGGAACGCAAATCGTAACGGATGGGGGAAGTCTGCGTGGCGACATGGGCCGTGCCGGGCGGTGAGCTTGGAGCGGCGACATAGGCCACCACCGGGCGCGCACCTGGCCTCGTCAGCAGATAGCCCTCTGCAGCCAATTGATCATAAGCCTCCAGAACCACCGGCCGCGATATGCCAAGATCGGTCGCAAGAGTGCGCGTCGACGGGAGCACCACGCCCGGGTGCAGCGAGCCGGCGCGAATGGCGTCACGGAGCTGAGCCTGGATCTGCCTGCCGAGGCTGAGCGGACTCGCGCGATCAAGCTTCAAAAGAAGGTCGAACGACAAACTGGTCAATATAAATACCCATGATCTGGATATGTATTGATGACCATCTTAAGCCTACCTGTCGCCGCGTCAAGACATCTGCTCTGTCAGCAAACGAGGAGACCAAACCATGTCAGTTGCCGAAGACAACAGCGTAAACCTAGGGGCCGATCGATTGACGCCAGCGGTCATCAGGCAGCTTGGCGGTCTTGGAGCATGCACGTTCGGCATAGCCACGACGTTCTATCTGACACTTTCGAGCGGGCCTGCGCATGTCGCAGCACTTGGCGGGGAACCCGCCGCGGGTGCTGTGACAACGATTTCCACATTCGCTACCGTCGGTGCCACACTGCTTGCCACCAAGCTCGTTGCCCTGCTTGGACGCCGGATTGTCTTTGCGCTGGCTACGCTGGCACTCGGATTACCCTGCATCATGCTGTTTGGAACCTCATTGTATCTCGCCGAAGTGGGTTCCGCACTTCGTGGTTTCGGTCTCGGCCTTAGCTTCATCTCGACAGGCGGTCTCGCGGCAGCGCTTGCTCCCCCCTCCCGTCGTGGCGAGGTTCTCGGAATTTACGGTCTGGCCTTCAGTCTTCCCGCAATTCTTGCCGTGCCGGCCGGGCTGTGGCTGCTGGTCCATATAGGCCCGACGAGTTTGGCCTTGGTTGCGACGGCGAGCGCGCTGCTGCCCTTGCTTGGGCTTGGCATATTCCCAGGTCGCGAAGAGGCGGCACGCCATGTGCGCCTGCGCAACCTGTTCTGGGCGGCGATGGCATGGCCAGGCGTTGCTCAGGCTGGCGGGGCGACCGCCGTCGGCGCGATGATCACCGCACTGGCCATCGGCGGCGCAAAAGGCGCTGAAACAGCAGCATTGGCAATGTTTCTTCATAGTGTCGGCGTTGCGCTTGCCAGATGGGCCGGTGGCCGGATTGGCGATCATCGCGGCCAGCGCTTCGTCATCATCGCCGGCTCCACACTCAGCCTCGCCGCAACGCTGATGCTAGGCTGCGGCTATGGCGTATTCTTCATCATTTTCGGTGCGGCCATGCTTGGTATTGCCTTCGGCCTCCAACAGAACGCCACTCTGTCGCTCATGCTCAACCGCGGCGATGCCGATCCGGTCAATGCAGCCTGGAACCTTGCCTACGACGCTGGCCTGGGAATTGGCGCTTTCGCCTATGGTGCGATGGTTCCTACTGTCGACGCCGGGACTGCAATGGTCATGATCGGCGCAGGCGTCGCGTGCGTGACGCTTACGACCTTTCTGGCATTGGAGCATCGAATTCCACCGCGCACAGAAAGGCTAGGCTGACTTGTGTGGCTCTATCACAATCATCCAACTACGATCCGGCGAGTCAATCTCGCCCGGATCCTCGAGCGACAACAGGGTACGTCAATATCATTTTTAATGCTCATTTTCTGCAATTAGCGCGACGGGGCAAATCATCTAGTAATTGCAACGGGTCTTACGCGAGGGTCAATCGTGAGCATTCTGCTTGAGGATCACGTTAAACTGGGCAATTGCAATGTATTTCCGCATGTGAAGGTCGGTTATCGATCATATGCGAACGAGACGATGATCCGCAGTCACACGACGATCGGTCGCTACTGCTCAATCGGCCGTAGATGCACCTTGAATGCGGCGCGCCACCCGACGAACTGGTTGTCGACCCATCCGTTCTTTTGCAGCATCGAAGAAAACAGCTATTCCAAGCCTTACCCCGAAGAGGAGGTTACGCTCCAAATCGGCAACGACGTGTGGATTGGCGATAACGTCGTGATCATGGGAGGCATTACCATTGGCGATGGTGCCGTGATTGGCGCTGGCGCAGTCGTCACAAAGGATGTCGAACCCTATCAGATTGTCGGAGGGGTTCCGGCGAAACACATTCGCTACCGCTTCGAAAACGAAATCGTATCGAAGCTCCTGGATATGCGGTGGTGGCAATACCGGGAGGAATTCATCGTAGCTCTGCCGCACGACGATATCAAAGCTGCAATCCAGATGCTCCAGGCGCGCATCGCGGTAACAGCGATGGACATGGTCCTGCCTGCGCATTTCCGCCCCTTTGGTACACCACAGGTCCTCAGATCAGCGCTGTCCACAGCGCTATAAGCCCACAGCGTTGGAACTGCCGTATCGCCACAAGCCTCCTACAGAGGCTGGAATCAACCCCTGATTGTATCCACGCTTCGAAATCGAACGCGTGTGCACTTCTTCTGGACGACATTATACCTGCCGGCACCATGACCCGCAGGTGAGGTGAGATCGCCGGCACGGATTGTCGCTCAAGATCCGTAGGACAAGTGTCCGGCAATGCCTCATGAGAGCCTCAGAGCGAATCGTCCTGCATCTTGTACAGTTGCCAGCAGCTCTCTTTGCGGAACGAGAAAGAAAGCTGGTAATCGGTATCAGGCTTGACCAGCATCACCTCCATTCCGCCGTCGGCAAGCTTCGAAATCCGTCGAACCAGACCGTCGGCCTTTTGCTTCTTGGATGTCGGCATCACAGGGAACTTCAGGGCTGCGCCATCCAGTTGCGTTGTCACCGGCGCGGGCTCGGGTTCAGCGTTCGGATCGATGGACGTGCTCTCCAGCGGCCTGCTTGTATGGGCTTTCTGTACCTGGGCGCTATCCATGAACGCCGTGAGGAAGGTCTCGAAATTCTGCGACGGGCATGAAGTCTGGTCTTGAGTGAAGGCAGCCGATGCCATGGTCGAAACAACGCAATTTGCGCTGAGCGCTATCGGCAACACCAGCCACATCCATTTCTTCATATTTGGCATTCTGCGATTCCTTGAGTTTGATTTCACCGGCCGAAGAGGTGAGCCGCTTGAGCGGAAAAGTAGCGGAGCGTGCTGGAATTGCCACCGAGCCAACACCGACGAAAGCACGTAATAGTTGAGATTCCGAAACGGAGCTTGTGGTCTGAAAATATAAGAGCCGCCGCGATCAATACGATGCTCATTCGCGACAGCTCTCCAATTCGAGCTATCTCTTCAAGACTATGATTTCGGTCTGAAGATCACTTTCACCGGATCACCAGGATCGGAAACGTATCGCTCCGGCCCATAACCGGGATTGAACTTGGGATGCCATGCCCTGAGCTGGGTGTCCGATATCCACTCGAGTTCGAGAGCGCTTTCGGGTGCATTCACGCTGAACTGCGCTATGGCGTCTTTCGACGAGTGACAGACACCCCTTTTTCCCGCCACGAGAACCGTGGCTTGCACCTCCTCGCTCCAGGTCAACGATCCCACCTGAGGACATTTCCGAAGCTCGACGTGGTATTGTCCACTCGGTGAGACGAGATCTTTGACAATCTCGTTGGGGCCGGTCGCACACGATGCCAAGACGCCGATGGGCAACAAGAGAAGCAATCTCGCAGCCTTCATCAGCTTATATGCATGGGGCGCTGATGAGCGAAGTTTCCATGTCGAGCGGCCGCGGTTGAGTTTCTTCAACATTCAGAGACAACCTTCTTCACAATAGACATCCCGAACGGCTGAAACCGTCCCATCCTCTTCGGCGCGCCAGTAGACCCGCGCCGCAACATTGCGGGCAAAATTTCCTTCGTTTCGAAAGGCATTTTCCTCGCCAGCGCTCCATCCGGACGGCAGCTTGCTCGTCAAAGGCGAAGGCGCTCGCATAGTGGGCGTCCAGCGCGCAAGGATCAATTTGGATTTACGGATGGCGAACCTCCCAAGCCTGTGCCCGACCACCTGAACGAGGCGATCATAGTCTCTCGATCGCACACTATATGGTTCACCGCCCGCAATTGGACACACCTATAAGTGCAAGATTTTCTCAGGCAGGATTTCTCCTATCCTTTCAGCGACTGCTTGCGACGCGCTCGAACATAATCCGCAAAGGCCTTCAGCTTCAGAGGCTGGCGATGACGCTTGGGGTAGTAAAGATAGAAGCCATCGAACGGCGGGCAAAAATCCTCCAACAGCGGGACCAGCTGCCCATCTGCGAAGTAAGATTCGAACGTCTCGATCATGCCGAAGGTGATGCCGCCGCCGGCCAAGGCGGATCGTATCATCATGCCCATATCGTTTGTTGTCAGCGCCGGATCGACGGCAACGGTAAAATCGCGCCCATCCTCGGTGAATTCCCAGCGATAAGGAGCCGCATCCGGCCGCGGTCGCCAGCCGATGCAGATATGATCGATCAGTTCGCGCGGGTGTCGGGGGGCTCCATACTTGGCCACATATTGCGGAGATGCGACCGCGCGGTGTCGCTGCGCTTCGGAAACCGGAACCGCAAGCATGTCCTGTTCCAACACTTCACCGAGCCGGACACCCATATCGAATCCGCGCTCGACGATGTCGAACTCCTCGTCGGTGATGGTGATATCCAGATGGACATCGGGATAAGCATCCATGAAACCGGCGATCAGCGGACCAGAGATGAAGCGCTCCGCGATGGAGGATGCGGCGATTTTTAAAAGGCCGTAGGGTCGGGCTTCCACTTCGCGGACGGCGTGAATGGCGTCGCTCACCTGCCTTGCCGAAGCGCTGACCATGTCATGAAATCGCTCTCCAGCCTCCGTCAGGCGGACGCTGCGTGTCGTTCGCTGTACCAGAGCGACACCGACGCGATCCTCCAACCTTTGCAAGGCCTGACTGACCGCCGAACGGGTAACTCCGAGGCGCTCGCCGGCAACACGAAAGTTGCGGGCGTCGGCAATTGCCAGAAAAACTGAAATTCCCTCGAAGTCGTCGCTCATTGGTTAGAATTACTAACCAGATCATTTCGAATTAGCAACTCGATGGCGTCCAATAGGCGGATTACATTTTGTGGGTCACGAACGGAAAGGAAAGCAGAATGAGCAATCAAACCTATGTGGGCATGTGGGTTACCGATGACGGGCATATCCGCCACGAACTGCTCGCTAACGGACGCTATGACGAGGGTCGCGGCAACCGCAAGAGTGCCTATCGCGGCAACTATCAAGTCGTTGGCAGTCACATCAAATACCAGGACGATACCGGCTTTACGGCCGATGGGGACTTTGTCGATCTCGATACCCTCCACCATGCCGGCATGATCCTGCGCCGCCAACGCGGCTAACGACCCTTACGGCCGCGCGGCCGCTGACAAAAGTTGCATTGAAAGGAATTGATATGACAGACTCCCCCATCTGGTTCATCACCGGCGCCTCCTCCGGCCTTGGCCACGCCTTGGCCGAGGCAGTCCTGAAGCGCGGTTGGAAAGCCGCAGTCACGGCACGTGCGCCAGAGAGCCTGAACGATCTGACGGCTCAATTTGGAGATCGCGCCCTCGCCGTGCCGCTCGACGTAACCTCGAAGGCCTCGATCGCGCATGCTGTAGCAACGGCCCAGGAGCATTTCGGTGCGATCGATGTCCTCGTCAATAATGCCGGTTACGGCTATCTCGCCGCAATCGAAGAGGGCAACGATCCGGAAGTTCGTGCCCAGTTCGAAACGAATGTCTTCGGATTGATCGATGTGACCAAGCAGGTGCTGCCCGGCATGCGAGCACGTCGCAGCGGCCATATTTTCAATGTTTCGTCGCTCGGCGGCCTCGTGGCTTTCGCCGCCACCGGCTATTACCATGCAACGAAATTCGCGATCGAGGGCCTTTCCGAATCTCTCTTTCACGAGGTGAGCCCGCTCGGCATCAAGGTCACGATCGTCGAGCCCGGCGCCTTCCGCACCAATTGGGCCGGTCGTTCGATGATGGAGTCCGCCACTGTGATCGACGACTATGCCGAAACTGCCGGCAAGCGCCGCCAGGCGACACGATCCGTTTCCGGTAACCAGCCGGGCGATCCCGCGCGCGCGGCAGCGGCGATCATCGCAGCCTACGAAGCCGACACGCCGCCTTTACGCCTGCTGTTGGGCGCCTCGGCTCTTGCCGTCGCGCGAAAACGCCTGGATGACCTGCGGGTCAACTTCGACGAGTGGGCTGAATTGACGCTGAGCGCCGATTTTCCGGCGTGAAATGGCTCTCGTGCAAAAATCGGCACCAAGGGAAAGGTCAGCGGCCGAACGAGCCGCTGACGCTGGGTGCGGCCAATCGATGGCGGTCTCCACCCAGCTCCTTACTGTTGCGCATCGTTCCGTTGACCTGATATTCAACGGCGCATGCAGGAGACTCTCGAATGCCGCACGACATCCTTGTCACGGGCCCGGACGACGCGAAGACCACGATCATTCTCGCTCATGGGGCGGGTGGAGCGATGGATACGAGTTGGATGGACTCGGTCGCAGTCGCGCTTTCCGAAAACGAATTGCGGGTGATCCGTTTTGAGTTCGACTACATGTCGGCTCGGCGAACCTCCGGGAAGCGAGCACCCCCGCCCCGCGCCGATCTTCTGTGCCAAGAGTACAAGGATGTGGTCGGCGAGCTCGATCTGGAAGGGACGGTCGTCATCGCCGGAAAGTCCATGGGAGAGCGCGTCGCAAGCATGATTGCGGATGGCCTCTACGATGCGGGAGCGATTTCCGGGCTGCTTTGCCTTGGCTACCCTTTCCACCCGATTGGAAAGCCGGACAACCTGCGAACCGGGCATTTGCAGCAGATGAAAACGCCGACGCTGATCTGCCAGGGCACGAGAGATTTGTTCGGCTCAAAGGATGAGGTTTTGACCTACACGCTCTCCGGCGTGATCAACCTCTTTTGGCTGGAGGATGGCGACCACGATTTCAGGCCACGCAAGGCCGTCTCGGGTTTGACCGCCAAACAGAATATCGCAGCCGCGGTTCGGCATGTGACCGATTGGAGCCATAGCCTGCCGGCAAGCGCTCGCGCGGCAAGGAGACCTCAATGACGTTCAAACGCCTGCTGATAACAGCAATTGGTGTCGCGATCTCCGGCGCTGCAATGGCAGCCGCCATGGACAAACCAATGCATTTGGTCTGCAGCGACGACGGGGCGGACAAGATCGATATCCGGCTGAATTCCACACAGAAATTCGGTCATACGCTCAGCTGCATCAGCGGACCTTCCGTTACCGGCATGACCGCATGCGCGCCTAATGGCGGCTACGGATTGTCTGCGCCGACAGGTTCGACTGCGCTTGTCGGTGCCGTCATGAGCGCAAAGGAATATCAACGCCATCTGGGCGGCGTGACTTCGCTCAGCTGGAAAGGCGAGGATGTTGCCTTTACCGGCGGCTTCATGGGAACGAACGGCCTGCAAACCGCCTGGACGCTCAAGGTCGATCTTGGCGGCAGCGCCGTTTTCCGGGATCGGCAAGGCTCGACGCCCTACACATGCCAACATCGGAGCAACTAAGGCACTGAGACCCGCCTGCTGGACGCTCACGCGCGATTGGCATCCCGAAGGAACTCTGCAAAGGAGCGCACGGCCGAAGGGGTCCTGCGCTGCTTCGGGTAATAGAGAAACCAGCCGGGAAAGAAGCCACACCAATCGTCAAGCAGAGGAACGAGTTTGCCTTCATCGATCAGCGGCCGCAGCCGCTCCTCCGACCAGAAGGCGATCCCAACACCCTGCAGAGCCGCCGCGACGGCCATATCACGCTGGGAGACGACCAGCGGACCGGCAACGGCGACATGAGACCACTGGCCGTTTTTGAAGAATTCCCATTTGTAGCAGGTGCTGCGTCCCGGCTGGCGCCAGTTGATACAGGTGTGGTGAAGCAAATCGGCTGGTATTTCGGGTTTGCCGTGGCGCTCCACATAGTCGGGCGAAGCCACGGCAATTTGGCGCTGTCAAAACCGAATTCGTCTCCCAAATGCGCCCCGATGTTCGCAAATCCGTCGAACGAAGATTGTGTGACATGGAACAGCTGGAGAGCGAAGATGTGGCAAACGCCATCCTCTACGCGGTGACGCAGCCGGCCAGAGTCAACGTCAATATCCTGACGCTCTATCCAACCACGCAGGCGTAGCTGCAAAAAGCCTGTCTTCGGCCGGCACGATATGGGACGCGTCGGCCACCGATGCACGATCATCCGACGTTGACGATGCCATCCTCGACCTTGGCGTGGCGTTCGCTTTCGAGCTGCGCCATGTAGGTTCTAAGCAATGAAACTCTCTTGGGCCGAAAACTGCGTCCTGCAGGTTCGATCCCGGCAATCCGATCGACCCTGAACATGCGAAAGGCCTCGCGCAGACAGCACCAGGAGAGAACCGTGAGTGTTTGGTCCGTATACATGAGCGCAAGCGGCATGATCATGCGGTCACTGAGGACGCCATCCCTATCCTTGTACCGGATGTTCAGCATCTCCTCCTGCCAGCAGGACGTGCGGATGATGTCGAGATCGGCCATGACCAGATTGCGTGTGCCGGGACGGTAAACATGCGAGATCGCATTGAACAGAAACAGTTCCCGATCGTCGGGCAAGGTCGCCGCGACTTTGGCCATGACGGATGCAGCGGCCTTCGCAAGCGCTGGATCGCCCATGTTTTTGACCTCCGCAAGACCCAGCGCGATCGCCTCTATCTCCGCCCTGTCAAAGGTCTGTGGCGGAAGCGAGTAGTCCTCTACCAGGCGATAGCCGTAGCCGCGCTCGCCCTCGATCCGCGCTCCTGCGAGGCGCAGACTCTCGATGTCGCGATAGAGCGACCGGATTGACACCTCGGTCACTGCAGCAAGCTTTGACGCTGTAATCGGCGCCGGCATCTCGCGCATCGCCTGCAACAGGCGGAAAAGCCGATCGGTTCTTGCCATTCTTCAACTGCCGCATTCTGTCAGTAGCTCGCGGCTATATCAGGCTCATCGAAATGCACAAGGAGCCGTCCATGACAATCAAGACCGTCGTTCACCTGAATTTTCGCGGCAATGCCCGCCAGGCACTCACCTTCTATCAATCCGTTTTCGGCGGACAGATTGCGCTCGTCACATACCATGATGCGCACGCGGCAGCCGAACCGAGCCAAGCCGACCAGATCCTTTGGGGTCAGGTGATCTCCGCCGATGGATTTCAGATCATGGCCTACGATGTTCCGCCCTCGAAAGCCTGGAGCGCCGGAGAAATCCCCTTCTATGTATCCGTCCGCGGTGACGACGCGGAAACGCTGACCCGCTATTGGGCAGCACTGTCCGCCGACGGCGCCGTCATCGAGCCCCTTGGGGCCGCCGGCTTTTCGCCACTCTATGGCATGGTCAAGGATGCCTTCGGCGTCACCTGGGTCCTCGACCTTCAGACTGCCTAACCGGCTGACCGTTTTATCCCGATCATTTCGGTTCGCTCGGGCACGTCAGCCGAGCGGGCTCGATCGTAGCTCAAGCCGAATGCGGCTGCCATTTCCGCGGGAGACCAACGTTTGTAGCCATTCCTCTGAGTTACAGATGCAGCTTGTAACCGATATGGCTGGGCTCAAAGCCCAGCCGGTCGTAAAAGCGGTGCGCGTCTGGACGCTCCTTGTCGGTCGTCAGCTGCATGAGCGAGCATCCCTGGGCGCGGCTGTAATCGATGGCCCATTTGAACATCGCCGCCCCGATCTGCTCGTTGCGTCGCGAAGGAGCCACCCGAACGGCCTCGATCTGCGCCCGCTTCGATCCCCGGCGGGATAATCCGGGAATCATCGTCAGCTGGAATGTTCCAACGATTTCACTTCCGTCCTCGACAACACACAGAAACTGATTGGCATCCGCTTCTATCTCGGAGAACGCCTCGCGGTAGCGCGCGCCATCTTCTGGTCGATTTGTCTCTCGCGCTGCGCCCAGAACATCATCCGCCAGTAGGCTGACAATCGTTGCAAGATCGGCGGCGACCGCCTTGCGAAAGGTCAAGTGCTTCAAAATTCTGTGTCCTTACTTCGATCTTGCCTCGAACGCGGTATCGGCCTCAGGCGATGGCCAACGCCCATCCCGGCGCCAGCACCCAAGGCTTAATCCTTGCAAGTCTTAACGTGGCGAGGCAATCGAGTCGCGCAAGATCAACTGACATTCCATTTTCAGCCGGACCGGCGGCTTTTTCGGTTGGGCCGCTTTTTCCAGAAGTTCGGTCACCGCCCAACGTCCCATCTCCTCGTGGGGCAGCTTCAGCGTCGTAAGCGGTGGCAGGATCTTGCGGGCAAGGCTCTCGTCGTCAAAGCCGACGACGGAAATATCATCCGGAATCTTCAGACCACGCAGCCTGATCGCATCGTAGGCGCCCATGGCCACCCTGTCGGAAAAGCAAAAGACTGCCGTCGGCGGCGCCGGAAGATCAAGCAATTGCAGCATCTTGTCGCGTCCGAGATCGAGCGACCACGCCTCGGAGAGGATCAGTTCCGGATCGACGGCGATATCGTAAGTCGTCAATGCCTGCCGGTATCCGCTCAGGCGATCCCGGGCCGCCTCCAGTCGCTGCCGGCCTGCATCGATCATGGCAATGCGCCGATGGCCGGCCTTGATCAGTGCCTCGGTCGCCGCAAAGCCGCCGGCATGATCGCCTGGGATGATCGAGGAAAACTCCGCCCGCTGCTGATGGCAGTTCAAAAGCACAGTCGGATAATTGGCGAGCTTCGAAGGCAGCACCGGCGCCAGCTGGGTAATCAGCGTGGCATAAACCACGCCGACGATCTGGCGCCGCCCAAGATAGTCGAGAATGGATTCCGCAAACTCCACCTGCCCGCCTGTGACCACAGTCAGAGCCGCCAAGCCCTGTTCTTCCGCTGCCTCGCGCACGCCTTCGATCAGCGGCGCCGCATGCTGAGAGGCCATGACGTCATCGATCAACAGCACGATGATGCCGCCGATCGGATCATTGGCAGGCGCGGTCTTCTGATACCCAAGCTCTTCGGCCACCGCGAGCACACGCGTACGCACGCTTTCCGACACCCGCTTGCCCGGCGCCTCGTTCAACACCAGCGACACTGTCGCATGCGAAACGCCGACTTTGGAGGCGATGTCGGACATTGTCGGGCGTTTCTTTGTCTTGTCGTTCACGCGGATTCTTTCTCGGTCATCTGCCACGCACGTTAGAAAATCTGATTGATAATGTGAAGCGGCGGGTCTTGCGGAGGTTATATTTTTAGGTTACGAAACTTATCTGTAACTTATTTTGTGACTAATTCCAACTGGAAAGCTTGCGGCTCATGACCATCGCCTCCCGCCGTTTCGCCGACACTCAATCCGGGCGACGTGCACGCCTGTCCCTCGATGGAACCTGGGATTTTCAGCTGGACGGACAGCAGCCGACGACTATTGCTGTACCGGCCCCCTGGCAGGCGCATTTTCCGGATCTGCGCGCGGCGGCGGGCACCGCGATCTACTCGCGAAAGCTCAGCGTCCCGCAGGAGTGGCTTCATTGTCAGGTGATCGTGCATTTCGGGGCGGTGAACTATTTTGCCGAAGTGTCGGTGAACGGCCGTTTCCTCGGTGCGCACGAAGGCGGTTATCTTCCGTTCGAGTTGGTCATACCCGCCGACCTGCTGGCCGGCGAACTCAGCCTTGACGTGAAGGTGACGCTGCCCAGTGCCGATGCCCAGGCATTCCCGGACTTTCCGTTCGACGAAATTCCGCATGGCAAACAGAGCTGGTACGGCATGCTCGGCGGCATCTGGCAATCGGTTTGGCTCGAATGCCGCAACGAGGCACATATTGCACATCAGGCCATTCGCGCCGATCTGGCCACCGGCGCGGTTGCTATCGACGTCGAACTGGCTGCCGCCTTCAGCGGCACCTTGAATGTCAAGATTCTTGACCGGAATGGTGCGATCGCCGCATCGACAGAGCTCGGGCTTGAGAACGCGGACGTCGCGTCGGCTGCCCTAAAGATCGAGAAGGTCGAGGCTTGGTCGCTCGACGACCCCGCGCTCTATCGTGCGGTCCTGGAATTGAGCGAGAACGGTATCGTCATAGACGCGGCGGAAGAAACTTTCGGCTTCCGCACCTTTGAGGCCAAGGAAGGAAAGTTCTTCCTGAACGGGCAGCCATTCTACATGAGAGGCGCGCTGGATCAGGATTATTATCCCGAGGGCATTTACACGCCGCCGTCGCTGGAATTCCTCGAGGATCAGGCGCGCAAATCGAAGGAGCTTGGCCTCAACCTCCTGCGCTGCCATATCAAGGTTCCGGATCCTCGCTATTATGATGTGGCGGATCGCTTCGGCCTGCTGGTCTGGACGGAAATTCCCAACATTCAGACCTTTACGGAAAAATCGGCCAGGCGCCTGCTCGACACGATGGAGGGCACTCTTCGCCGCGACGGCAATCACCCGTCTATCGTCATATGGACCATCATCAACGAAGACTGGGGAACACGGCTTGTCGAAAGCGCCGATCAGCGCGCGTGGCTCGACAAAGCCTATCATTGGCTGAAGGCGAAGGATCCTGCCCGGCTGGTCGTCGACAACTCTGCCTGCATTCCCAATTTCCATGTCGTCTCCGATATCGACGACTATCACTATTATGCCTCTGTGCCGGAAATGGCGCGGGAATGGGCCGAGTGGGTTTCGGGCTTCGCCAAGCGTCCCGACTGGTCCTATTCGCCGAACGGCGATGCGAAACGCCGCGGCGACGAACCGCTTGTCGTCTCGGAGTTCGGCGTCTGGGGCCTCCCCCATCCCGACAAGCTACTGCAAGACGGCAAGGAGCCTTTCTGGTTCATCAATGGCCTGGAATGGGACAGCGAGGGCGCAACCTATCCCCACGGCGTCCAGCAGCGCTTTAGGACCTACCAGTTCGATAAGGTCTTTCCATCCTTCGATTCCTTCATCGAGGACGCGCAGTGGCATCAATTCAACGCGCTCAAATTCGAAATCGAGGAAATGCGCCGGCATGCCTCCATTCAGGGTTACGTCATCACGGAGCTGACAGACCTCCATTGGGAAGCCAATGGCCTTATGGACATGGAGCGCAACACGCGCGCCTATCACAACCGCTTCCATGAGATAAATAGCGACGTGGTCATTGTGCCGCGCATGCAGCGCTATGCAGTCTGGGCCGGCGATACGACCAGTGTCGAGCTCGAAATCTCTACCGGCGGCCAGGCGATACCGACGGCGGCCGAATTGACCTGGAGCATCGATGGTGGCTCAAGCGGCAAGATCGCAGTCGAGCCGCTGGAGGCGACATCGGTATCTCAGCTATCGGCGCTTGCCCTTACATTTACCGAGGACATGGCCGGCAAGCAGGTGGCTGTTCAGTTCACGCTGACCGCTGGCGGCCGTGAAATTGCCCGCAACAGCCTGGATGTGAGCGTCTACGCGGCACGCCGCAAACCCACACTTGCCGTTTCCTCGGCAGAACCGGACATCGTGCGCTACCTGACGGCGCTGGGCTATAACGTGGTCGGTGCCGAGAAAGCCGACGTTTGTGTCGCGTCCTCGCTCGACCAGGCCGACATCGACGCTCTGGAGCACGGCGCTCGCTACGTGTCCTTGGCCGATACGGCGCCCCTTCCCTTCGGTAATCTGCGCAGCGACCAGCCGAATTGGAATTACCCGACCGGCGGCGATCGCGGACAGCCGATGCCGCAGATGCGCGTTACGGACCGTAACGGCACGATCTGGAAAGGCAACTGGGTGACCGGCTTCAGCTGGGTGAAACGCTCCGGAGCGTTCGAGCGTCTGCCGGGCGGTCCGCTGACCGATCTTTCCTTCGTCGGCGTCAATCCAAATCGCGTCATTACCGGCTTCCGTCCCATCCATTTCGATGGACTGGTTCATGCCGGCACGATGGCCGGCTGGATCCATAAACCATGCGCGACCATCGCCGAGCGGCAACTCGGTGCCGGGCATATCGTGGCGACGACCTTCGGCCTGATGCGCGAGCCCGCAGGGCTCGATCCGGTTGCTGCGACATTGCTTGACTGCATCATCGAAACGGCTGCCGCCTAGGCGGTTGCAAGGTCTGAACAGCCGCGCGTGACCGGGAGGAGTTTGAGTGGCAAGGACAGATTCAGGCGTCAGTATCCGCGGTGTCTCCAAGAGCTTTGGAGCCGTTGACGTGCTCGACCATATCTCGCTCGGTATAGAGAGCGGCGAATTCGTCGTCTTTCTCGGGGCGTCGGGCTCCGGCAAATCGACGCTGCTTCGGATGATTGCCGGGCTTGAAACGGTTTCCGGTGGTGAGATCTGGATCGGCGGTCGCCGGGTCGATCAGCTGGCGCCGGGCCAGCGCGACGTGTCGATGGTGTTCCAGTCCTATGCCCTCTATCCCCATATGAGCGTGCGCGAAAATCTCGCCTTTGGCCTCGTCAATGTCGGCACGCCAAAGGCTGAGATCGCGACGCGAATCTCGACGGCAGCCAGAATGCTGGAGATGGACCATCTTCTTGAGCGCAAACCGGCACAGCTCTCCGGCGGCCAGCGCCAGCGCGTCGCGATCGGCCGCGCGATCGTGCGCGAACCGAAAGTCTTCCTATTCGACGAGCCCTTGTCGAATCTCGATGCGGGCCTGCGGACACGGACGCGCCTTGAGCTGTCGCAGCTTCATGAACGCCTTGGCGCCACGATGGTGTTCGTCACGCATGATCAGGTCGAGGCGATGACGTTGGCGACCCGGATCGTCCTTCTGAACAAGGGCAAGATCGAGCAGGTCGGCACGCCCATGGATATCTACGCTCGGCCGAGCAGCCGTTATGTCGCGCAGTTCGTCGGCTCGCCGGCAATGAATTTCCTGCCTGTCGGGCATATCGAACGCGGCTCCAAGGGCACGATTGCCACGATCACCGGCGGAGTGAAACTTGAAACGGCGGCCGCCTTCGACAGCTTGCCGCAAGACGGGCTTGCGCTCGGGCTGCGACCTGAGAATTTGACTGTTTCGGCACAGGGCACGGTCAGAGGCATGGTTGTCAATGTCGAGCAGATGGGAGACCGCTCGCTCGTTCACGCCAGGCTTGCCGATGGAACTCGGATCATAGGCGTCGATGCGCCAGTCACGGATGCGCGCGGCGGCGACGAAATCGCTTTTGACGCCGATGGATCGAAGGCGATGTTCTTTGATGAAACAGGCAAGGGATATCACGCGGCTCACTAGCCGCCGAGCAGTGCATGAAGGCCACCCCGAAGCGGGCGGCCCGGGAGGAAACCGATCACCTGGAGGAGTGAAATGCGCAACCTGTTGAGAACATCGATCGCGGCGTTAGCCCTGATGACAGCCTTTCCAGCATTCGCAGTCGAAAATGTCGTCTGGTGGGACTTTCTGTCCGGCGGCGACGGGGTGCGAATGAAAGCGCTCATCCAGCGCTTCAACGACGAACATAAGGACAAGATCCAGATCACGGGCACGACGCTCGAATGGGGCACTCCTTACTACACCAAGCTGCAGACCTCCGCGGCTGTCGGTCAGGGACCGGACATCGCAACCTATCACCTCTCGCGTCTGGCGGGCGCTGTCTCCGCAAAGACAGTCTCGCCCATCGATCCGAAAGAGCTGAAGGCGGTCGGTCTGAAGGATGGTGACTATCCTCCAAACGCGATTGCCGCCTCCACGGTCGACAACGTGCGTTACGCCGTTCCCTTCGACGTCCATGGCGAAGTGCTCTACTACAACAAAGCGGTGCTGAAGGACCTCGGCGCGCTGGGCCAGGATGGCAAGCCGACCGGTATCGACACGCTGGAAGGCTGGCGCGCGGTGCTGGCCAAGGCCAAGGACGCCGGAAAGAACGGCGTGGTCATCTCCTCCTCGAACGGCGATCTGCGGGATATCTACACCCTGTTCGGTCAGGAAGGCGGTCAGCTGACGGAGAACGGCAAATTTCTCCAGGGCGACAATTTCGAGAAGATGGAAAAGGCCTACAACGAGGTCACCGATTGGGTGAAGCAAGGTTGGGCGCAGCCTTACATCGACACGGAAACCATCACCCCGACCTTTATCGCCGGACAGTCCGCTTTCTTCCTGAACGGCAATTGGGAACTACCGACGATGGAAACGGAAGTCGCCAAGGGCAATGGCTTCGACTACGGCATGATCAACATTCCGGCCTGGATGGGCAAGGCGGCCAACTGGTCGGACTCGCACTCCTTCGTCATTCCCAACAATGTAGGCAAGACCATGACGCCGGAAAAACGCGCCGCGGTTCTCGAAGTCATCCGGTGGATGAACGTGAACTCGCTGGAATGGGCCGCCGCCGGCCATATCCCGGCCTATCTGCCGGTCAGCACGTCTTCCGCCTACAAGGCGCTCAAGCCGCAGGCAGACTATGCCGCCATGGCGATCAATGCCTTCTACATGCCGAAGACGCCGCTGACGGGCGCGGCTTCGAAGTTCGACGACGATTGGCAAAACATGGTGTCCGGACCGCTCAACGGCGAAGGCGATGTGAAGGAAACGCTCGAGAAGTTTCGTGATCACATGAACTCTCAATGACGTTTTCTTCAACGGCCCCGGGGCTCCTCCCGGTCCCCGGGGCTGCATTAACGAGAGAGGTGACGGATGGCCGCAGTCAGCAACAGAAAACAGGATACCATGGTTGCAGCGCTGCTGGTCGCACCGGCAGTCATCGCGTTTCTGGTGATATTCGCTTACCCGACATGGCGGATGGTGGCGATGAGCCTCACCAACGCGCCGTTGATCGGCCCCGGCGAATGGGTGGGCCTGGATAATTACGTTCGCCAGCTTTCGTCGCCGCAGTTTCAAAAAGCACTTCTGAACACGCTTTACTTCATCGCCTTGACCGTCGTTCCCGGCACATGTCTCGCGCTTTTCATCGCCATGGGCGTCAACCGCCTGAACGGCCGAATACAGATGCTGGTGCTTGCCTGCTTTTTTCTCCCATCGATCCTACCGGTTTCGGTGGTGACGCAGATCTGGACCTGGATCGCCAACATGCAATACGGCGTCATCCAGATCGTCATCGGTCTCTTTACGGGCGGGCGACCGCTGCCGGTCCTGCGCTCGCCGACTTACTTCATGCCCTCGGTTGCGGTCGTCACGATCTGGTGGACGATCGGATTTAACATCCTTCTCTTTCTGGCGGGATTGCGCAGCATTTCACCCGATGTCTACGAGGCGGCTGCGCTGGACAATGCCAGTCGCTGGCGTGTCTTTTCAAAAATTACCTGGCCGCTGATCTGGCCCGTCACCGCGCTTGTGCTGACATTGCAGCTGATCCTGCAATTCAAAATCTTCGCGCAGCCGTATCTGCTAGGATATTTCGCGCACACGCCGGCAGACGCACAATCGGTCATGATGACAATCATCTACGATCTGGCTTTCAAGCAGAACAAGGGCGGTGAAGGTGCGGCTGTCGCAACCATTCTGTTCGTGATCATCCTCATTGCCTCGGTCCTCCAATATCAATTCCTGCGCGCGCGAGGCCCGAAATGAGCGTGCTGACGACGAACTCCCCCATGGAGCTGACCATGACGACGAACGCGATCGCTTCGCGCGGCTGGAGCGGCCGCGCTCTGACCGCACTCACGGCATTCGGGGCGCTGATCTGGTTCTTTCCGCTTTACTGGGCGGTCGTGACATCGCTGAAATCCGACACCGAGGTAGTCAGCCGAAATCCCGGGCTCTTCCCGAAAGCACCGACGCTTGAGCCATATCGCTACGTGATCGACCATTCGAGCATCGTCCAATGGTACCTGAATTCGGTCGGCACATCAGCGATCATCGCCGTTCTGGTGCTGATCATGAGCGCTTGCTGCGCCTATGCGCTCAGCCAGATCCAGTTTCCCGGCCGCCGCCTGATCTATGGAGCCCTGATTACTTCCGTGATGGTGCCGGCAGAGGCGCTGATCATCAACCATTTCGTACTGATGAACACATTCGGACTGATCAACACATGGGGCGGCATCGTCCTCCCCCAACTCGTCGTGCCGTCCGTCATCATCATCCTCAAACAATTCTTCGATCAGGTTCCGAAGGAATTCCATGAAGCGGCGATGCTCGACAATGCGGGTCATCTGCGCACGCTCTGGAAGATCTATGTTCCCATGAACTGGGGCGTGATAACCGCATTGGGGATCACCACCTTCATCGCGGCGTGGAACAATTTCCTATGGCCTTTCCTGGTCGCGACGTCGGATGCCACGATTACCATCCCGGTCGGCATTACACAGGTAAAGGACGTCTTCGGCGTTCGTTTCGCGAAGGACATGGCCGCTGCGGTTCTGGCCGGATTGCCCGTCGCGATCCTCTATCTGCTGTTTCAGAAGCAGATCACACGCGCCATCATGCTGTCTGCCGGGATAAAGGGATAAGCAATTTGGATCGGCGTATTTTCTGTTCGCCATCGACCGGCCACGCTCCGGCTTCCTCAGGCGGGCGCCGGAGCGATTGTCGGAGATTATAGCCGCTCCTTCACTCCGCTACCTCTCCCAGAGTATCGGCAACATAGGCGCCGCGCGTTCCGATGGGGCGCGGTGTTCCCGTGGTGGAATCCCTTTCGGTTTGATGCTCCAACTCCGCATTCAATTCGGCACCGATGATCAGGATGGTGACGGACAGCCAGGTCCATATCAGAAAGCCGATCAGAGCGCCGAGCGTGCCATAGGTCGCGTTGTAGTTTGCAAAGTGACCGAGATAGAAGGAGAACGCAAAGGACATCGCGAGCCATGCGAGCACGGTCAAAGCCGCTCCCCACGTCATCCACCGCAGCCGCGCCGGCTCACGGCTGGGCCCGAACCGATAGATCGCCAGAATAGCCGTGACGACCAGCACAATGAGAGCCGGCCATCGGGCAACCAGGGCCAGCTCTTCCTGATAATGATCGAGCCAGACATAGGCGAGAAGAACGGGCAGCACCGCGACAAGCCCGATCACGGCAGCAGCGGCAATCATGGCGCACAGCGTAAAACACAGCGCAATCAGATTGAGCCTGATATAGCTTCGCTTTTCTCGCTCCTCATAGGCGACATTCATGGCATCGAAGAGCGCCAACGTGCCGCTGTGGGTGCTCCAGAGCGCAATGGCAAGGCTGATGAAGAATGTCGTGCCGAGTTCCGCATGCGGCTTTGACGTCAGCACGGCAAGCTGATCGGAAAACAAATCGAAGGCGCCGGGCGGAAGAACCGCGGCCAGTTCACGCAGATGCTGGGACAGCGTGACCGGATCGGCCACGAGCCCATACAACGACACGAGCGCGGCAAGTGCCGGGAATATCGCGAGAAGCAGGTAGAAGGTTACGCCCGCGGCAATCAAGGTGACGCGGTCATTCGAAATTCCGTGGACGACGCGCCAGAAGACATCCCTCAGCCCGTTCATCGGCAGCTCTTCCGGCACATCGGCATCGCGGCCATGATCATCGATATCAGCAACGCGCCTTGAGCCCGCGACAGTTCGCGTTTTCCGCATCAGCATCGTCCCTACGAGAACAGCGGCCGCGATCAAGGTGGCCATATGGATCATGGTCAACGTACGCTTTCCGGCCATCCTTCACTCCAATGCGTCTATCATTTCACCCGACAAGACTAGAACGATGTGGCCAGCATTTCTTTCCAAGCCCATGAAAAAATAATGGATTTGCCGAGTCCGCGAGGAGGAGACGGCAATCTCGAAGTCCTGTGGCGCGATCAAAGTCCAATTCCCGTTGACAGTCTCCCTACTAGAAGGTAGATAAATCCTATGAGCAATCTTTCGACAACATCCGACGAAATTCTGAACTGCGCGCAAAAGCTGATTATCGCCGGTGGCTATAATGGCTTCAGCTATGCCGACATAGCGGTCGCGGTGGGGATCAGAAAACCCAGCATCCATCATCATTTCCCCGCCAAGGCCGATCTGGTGCGCACTCTCGTCGCTCGCTATCGCGAAAATGCCGAAGCCAGCTTCCTGGAGATCGAGCAAAAGGTACCGGACGCCTTTGAGCTGCTGAACGTCTACGCAAACTATTGGGAGCAATGCATTGAAGATGCGAGCATCCCGTTCTGCCTTTCAGCTCTGCTTGCAAGCGAACTGCCAGTGCTCCCTCAGGAAGTCGCGGTGGAAGTTCGCGCCTATTTTCGTTTTCTATCCACATGGCTGACAGCGGTCATGGAGCGTGGAGGGAAACAGGGAACGCTGTCACTCACGACATCGCCCTCAGCCGAGGCAGAGACATTCATGGCGACGATCCATGGCGCGATGCTCTCTGCGAGAGCTTACGGGAAAAGTGACGTTTTTGGCACGGTGCTGAAATCAAGCCTGGAAAGGCTGCGACCCCGATAATCGCCAGAAGCAGTTACGATGGCGGCGCATCGGAACAATAGCGTGTTTTTGCATGAGCAGTAAACCTACCAACTAGTAGGTAAATTGAGTTAATGCCGCAGAATTGAACGGTCATGCCCAACTCGAACAACCGAATTGGGCTGGCTCACAGGAGACTTTGAAATGAGTTGCTGGCCCAAGGGAAAGACGGTGGAAAAGGTCGGTGCGATCGCGGCGACGTCCGCCACATCCGGTGTCGAGGTCTGCCGCACGACCTCGATCACATCCGATCCGCAAAACAGATGGATCGCACACCGGCAATCAGCGATCACCGCCACACTGTCGCAACAAGGCACTGAAGGCTTTTCGTCATCGACCATGACGGATGTTGCTCAAACGGCTCCATCCGGCGAACGCCGGCTCTCTGGCGAGAGCGAACGAATTGGCAAAGGCAATTGGGACGAGATCTCCGCCTTCGGCCGACACGTCGGCTACCTCTGACCTGCTTCAAACAGCCAGAATTTCAACCATCGAAACAATCCAAAAGGGTATCACCATGAACACCAATCAAACTGCCATCTCGTCAAACGATCAGAATGCGTGGCTCAAGCTCTATTATTTTGCCCGCGCATTCTTCTCCATCGCCTGGGTGCTTGCCGCCCTGACAATCGGCCTGAAGTCGCCGGCCATCGCGACCTTTTTGTTGATCATCTATCCGCTATGGGACGCGGCCGCCAACTTCATCGACGCCTCGCGCAATGGCGGGCTGGCCGGGAACCGCACGCAGGCGTTCAACGTCGCCGTCAGCCTCGTGATTACAATTGCCGTCATTGCTGCCATGACCGTTAGCATGAACTGGGTAATTGCAATTTATGGCGGATGGGCAATCCTTTCGGGATTGCTGCAACTTGGCACAGCCATCCGCCGTTGGAAAACGAATGGCGGTCAGTGGGCCATGGTCCTGAGCGGCGGCCAATCGGCAATCGCCGGGGCATTCTTTATCCTGCAGGCGCAGATGCCCACACCGCCATCCATCGCCAATATTGCCGGATATGCGGGCTTTGGCGCTTTCTATTTTATCGTCTCAGCCGTGTGGCTGACGGTCAGCGGAATTCGGCGGGAAGCCTGAAGAGGCTCTCGCCGGCCACCATCGTCGTAAACGCCTCCATCCCGACTGCCCTCGTGATGCGTCTCAGCCGATGCTGTTGACTGCAATATATCCGAACAAATATAGCGACCAGAGCCGCCGCCGGACAGTTTGTCGGGCGGCGGCTCTGGTCGCTATATCATTTTCAAGATACCGAAGCTTATGTTCAAAGAGAATATTGTCGTCCTCGACATTGATGGAACGCTGACCGATAGCATCGCACAGCATCAAAGAGCGTTCGAACGTGCCTTGTCGAGTTTCGGTTTTCCGGCGCTTCGAACGGACTGGTCCGCCTATCGACATCATTCGGATAGCGGCATATTTGCCGAAGCCTGGGAGGAAGCGCGCTGGCAACACGCGCCGGATCTGAAGCGGCTGGAAGAAGGCTTCATCGAAGCGTTCGATACCGAGATAGGGATCGCGCCCCTCCTGCCGATCGCAGGAGCACCGGAATTTCTGATCGCACTTGAACACAGCAACTGGATTCCGGTTTTCGCAACAGGAAGTCTCCGTCATGGGGCGCTGCGAAAACTTGCGTGCTTGAATGTCTCCTACGACGCAGATCTGCTCGTGACGGCGTCGGATTACGCGACGCGGGAGGATATCGTCTCAAACGCCATCGAGCGGGCAAAGCTGAAGCACGAGATATCCGGTGTTGATCGGATCGTCTCCATCGGCGACGGGATATGGGATCTCAAGACCGCACGAAATCTCGGGCTGGAGTTTCTCGGAATAGGCTTCGGTGAAAAAGGCGAGAAGCTTCGAGCCGAGGGCGCTCGAGTCCATGAGGGATTTGGCGATGGGCTTGCCATGCTCTCAAACCTTCCTCGCATCTGACGCGGCTTCCCGACAACGAAGGAGACTATGTTGAATTACGAGCTTATCCTGTCCCAGGGCCGCATTGCAGACAGAACACCGGGCGCGATCGCCGGAGCAGCGCTGACGGCCGAGGCGATCGCAAAGCTCACCGGACTGACACCGATCGCCGTCGGCACACCATCTCCTTCTCGACTTGACGATTGGTCGACGAGCCTGCCGGACGCGCAGGAAACGCTCACCTCGCTGCGCAACGCAGTTGCAACGGCTCTGCAGCGCGGCAGAAAGCCATTGATGGTTGCCAACACTTGCTCCGCCAGTCTCGCGTCGCTGCCAGTCGCCTTTGCACACCACCCTGATGCGGTCCTTCTCTGGATTGATGCTCATGGCGACTTCAATACTCCGCGAACCACACAAAGCGGATATCTCGGCGGAATGGTCCTTGCTGCCGCCTGCGGACTTTGGGACAGCGGCCATGGACAAGGGATCGATCCAATTCGTGTCGTGATCGTCGGCGCGCGAGATATCGATGCAGCGGAAGAGCAACTGCTCACACAGTCGGGTGTTCATGTGATCTCCCCAGCCGATGCCAATCCGGAAGCGATCCGTTCGGCGATCGGAGACGCACCGGTCTGGATCCATGTCGACTGGGACGTGCTGGAGCCCAACTATGTGCCGGCCGCCTACGCGATCCCCGCTGGCCTGCATCCCGATTCATTGCGTGCGATCTTCCGCGCACTACCGGCTGAGCAAATCGTCGGAATAGAACTTGCAGAGTTCGAAGCTTCCGGCAACAACATCGAAGACGCCTCGGCCCTTGCCGTCATAATTGATGTCATCTCACCGGTTATAGACGCGAACTAGCATGACATTTCGCCGGCGCGCCTAAAGTCACCTCTCGCGCAGCTCGCTTTGCTTTTCATACACATTCCTGAGCACACTTATCGGGGCGGCTTTGCAAAATCCAAAGTCGCCCTATTTGCCTCCTATCGTAGTGGCAACGATCGCAATTAGCGGTCGTTTGGCGAGGCCTCTTGGCGACAAGTCGGTGTGAAAATACGGCCACACAAAATATGATAATAATAGTCAAGAATGACTAGACGGGACCGTCCCGTTTGATTATAACGCCTGCCGAGATCTCAGGACTGCCCATCGACATTCAGTGCGACGACGAAAGGCGCCCTCGGCACTTTCACATCAAGACATCGCCGACTCCCATCTCCGCGCTGGGAGTTACTCCGAACTTCGCGTCAGGCTGCTGGCGCGGGCCAAAAAGTTATCTCAGGGGCTTCAGAGAGGCTATATATGCCGACGATACATCCGCGCGCCGAATCCGATCATCTGACAGGTCGGATACCCCATGAAACGATCCCAAATGAAGTTGATATTCTCGGTATTGGGTTTGGGCCGACCAATCTCAGCCTCGCCATTGCAATCGAAGAATATAATGAAAGCCAGCCTAGGGAGCAGAGACTAACGGCGCAATTCATCGATGCAAAACAAGAGTTTAGCTGGCACAATGGTATGCTCTTGCCGAATGCAACGATGCAGATCAGCTTTCTGAAAGATCTTGTTTCCCTGCGCACTCCCACGAGCCCATATACTTTCGTCAATTATCTGCATGAAAATCAGAGACTTTCCGACTTTATCAATCTCAAGACATTCTTTCCTTCCCGCAAGGAATTCCACGACTATCTTCGTTGGGCAGAAAAACGCATATCGATGCCAGTTTCCTATGGTATCACCGCTAGACAGATCGAATGGCGCAATGGCTTCTTTACGGTCAAAGCGACATGCAATGACAACAGAGATACACATTTAGACACGATACTAGCACGCAACGTTGTGCTTGGCATGGGATATCGTCCCGTATTACCCGATCATGTCGTTACTAGTCATCGAGTGTTCCACAATAATAATCTTCTATCGAGCCTGGAAGCACTTCCATCACGAAGTGATATGCGATTTCTAGTCGTAGGCGCAGGACAAAGCGCTGCAGAAGTCGTCGCGTATCTTCATGGAACCTACGAAAAGGCGGAGATTCATGCGTCACTTAGACGATTTGGATATTCACCATCCGACGATACACCCTATGTCAATCGCATCTTCGACCCTTCATCCGTGGATGAGTTTTATACCGCTCCACCAGAGCTTAAGAAGCGCCTCTTGGATTATCACTGGCCAACAAATTACTCTGCAGTTGATGCCGATCTAATCAATGACATCTATAGACGGGAATATGATGAGACAATTACCGGCAATCGCCGTCTTCATATTCATCGAACAACAGAAGTTGATCGAATCGAAGATAATGGGCATAGCGTCTCCGCAACAATTCGGGATATTGGTGGTCGCCGTAGTCAACAGTTGACATTCGATGCCATCATATTCGCGACGGGATTCAAGCCATTCGATCTGCGTGAACTGCTAGGTCATGGTATTGATATATCCGGTTCCTTTGATGGATACCTGCCGGTTGTCAACCGAGACTATTCCATCGATCTCCCGGATATATCGGGACGGATCTATCTGAACGGTGGGGTTCAACATAGCCACGGCCTGACCTCAACTCTGCTATCCAATGTCGCTGTTCGATCTGCCGAAATTCTCAACTCGATCACCGCCGATGCCCAATACGAAGCCTATGAACAATCACATGCCAAGCGCGTCACTCTGGGAGCAATCTGATGACCGTAAATCCATTCGATGATCCAAACGGCGTTTTCTTTGCTCTGGTCAACGACGAGGAGCAGTATTCCCTTTGGCCGACATTTAAGGGCGTCCCTGAAGGCTGGAACATCGCCTATGGCGCACCCGATGGTGCCCCGCGTCAGCAGGTGCTCGATTGGATCGACAGGACATGGACGGATATGCGACCAAGATCCCTGCGCAGCCACATGGCATCCAACGCGTCGAACTCCGGCAGCATCTGAGGAGGAAGCGTCGATATGACCGTGTTCACCTCAGGTATCGCGCAATCCAAGTCGGCGCATATCGTGCCGTTGACAGTCGATATCATCACAGCCGCAGCCGCTCTTGCGTCGGCCATCGATGTGCCGCAAGCCGGCATAGCGCCAGCACCCTACATCCTGTACGAGAAGGCCGACGAGATCGCCTTTGCGGCGGGATGCGCAATGGAAATCCGGCTCGATCGGAACGGCCTTCATCTGACCGCTCCGACCGGATCGCGTACCGAGCCCCTCGGCGATCGCCCGCTGCGGCAAGTGCAGTCGATGCTGGCCAGCATCCTCCCGGATCAGAACGGCGCCGAGGCGCGCGTCTTCGGCTGGGCAGCATTCGAGCTTTCCTACTTGCTGCAGGGATTGCCCATCGCCGATGATGCTGGAACCCTGCTCTATTTATTCGTACCGGAAAACGTCGCGCGTATCCGGTCAGGTGAGGCCGAGCTCAATATCTCGGATCCCGAAGTCGCCGAACTCTGGCAGGACGCGTTGCGCAATGCCAAAGCGATTGAGCCGTCGGCACGCGTTCACGTCGATGAAGTCAATGACACGACGGGCTATGTCGATGCCGCGCGAGAGGCCATCAAATCAATCGACGGCAGCAAGCTTCGCAAGCTGATCCTTTCGCGCTCCGTCGCCGTCTCGCAAGAGATCGATCTGATCGCGAGCTATCGGACGCTTCGCCGCAACAACACGCCCGCACGGTCCTTCCTGTTGCGGCTCGGCTGCATCGCCGCGGCTGGTGTCAGCCCTGGGGCTATCATCGAGGTCTCGGCAACCGGCGCCGTAGTCGCGCAGCCGCTTGCCGGCACCCGCGCCTATACCGGACAGCCTGAACGCGACGCAGCACTTCGCGAAGACCTCCTGAGTGACCCGAAGGAGATTTACGAGCACGCCCTATCGGTGAAGCTCGCCCAGGATGAAATTGCCGAAGTCAGCGAACCCGGAACCGTATTCGTCGAAAACTTCATGGATGTCGTTTCCAGGGGCAGCGTCCAGCATCTGGCTTCCCACGTTCGCGGCCAGTTGCGATCTGGCGCCAGCTGCTGGGACGCCTTTGCAAGCGTCTTTCCAGCCGTGACGGCATCGGGGATTCCAAAACGTGAGGCGTGCCGGGAGATCAGCCTTCGCGAACACTCCCCTCGCGGCCTGTATAGTGGCGCAGTGCTCTCGGTTGACGTGCGGGGCGGGCTTGATGCGGCGCTCGTGCTTCGGTCCGTCTATCAAGTCGGTGGAGCGACCTGGCTCCGTGCCGGCGCCGGCCTCATATCGCAGTCCAACGCAGAACGCGAACTGGAAGAGACGCGTGAAAAGATGCGCAGCGTCAGCCGCTTCCTCGTGCCTAAATCCGGAGGCGATGCGTGATTGCGGCTCATATCAATGGCATTCGCCTGGCATACGAGGATACCGGTGGAACTGGCGATCCCGTCCTGCTGGTGATGGGAACGGGAAGCCCCGCCCGCGTCTGGGAGGTCCATCAGATACCCGCACTGAAAGCGGCGGGCTTCCGGGTGATCTCCATGAACAATCGCGGCATTCCGCCGACGGATGAATGCCCGGGCGGATTTACGATGGATGACATGGTCAACGATGTCGTCGGGCTGATCGAGCACCTCGGCTGCGAGGACGTCTCCTTGATCGGCACCTCTCTGGGCGCCAGGATCGTGGTCGAAGCAGCACTCTCGAGACCGGACCTCCTGTCCCGCGTCATCGCCCTTGCCGCCCATGCCCGGCTGGAACCCGTGCAGCAGGCCATGACGCGCGGCGAGATCGAGCTTGCGGACTATGCTTGCCCGCCACCAGCCGACTATCGTGCCGCTGTCATGGCGTTGCAATATCTGTCGCCGGCGACACTTCGTGATGAAGGTCAGGCACAGGACTGGCTTGACATGTTCGCGTTTGACGATGGGCGCATCAGCGCCGGTCACAAGGCTCAGCTGCAGATATCGCAGGTCCTCGGCGATCGCCGCTCCGCCTACAGAGACATTTCCGTCCCCATGTTGGTCATCGGCTTTGCCGATGACGCCGCCATCCCGCCCCGATTGAGCCGGGAAGTCGCGGACGTGGTTCCGGGCGCGGAATATGCCGAAATCGCCGATGCAGGCCATTTCGGATACCTCGAAAAACCCGCAGAGGCCAACCGCCTTATCATCGACTATCTCCGACGGCCGCTCGCCACTGCGAGTGTGCTCAGGATCTCAGCAGGTACCAGGGTGTAATATGTCTGAACCGACTTTACGGACGTGGCCAACCGAACTGGCCCAACGATATACCGAACTTGGCTACTGGCGTGGACGAGAGCTGACTGCCCCGATCCGTGATCAGGCGAAGCTCAATCCGAACAAGATCGCGCTCATCGACTCGGCCGGGCAAAGCCTCTCCTATGCGCAGCTCGACGAGGCCGCAGATCGGGTGGCGGCGGCGCTGCAGGCATGGGGCCTCAAGCGTGGCGATCGTTTCATCCTGCAGTTGCCCAATGTCATTGAACTCGTCACGCTGCTGTTCGGCTCGATCCGGGCCGGCATCATCCCCGTCATGGTTCTGCCGACGCATCGCGAGCAGGAAGTCAGCCATCTTGCCAGGGGTTCCGGTGCCGTTGCCTATGCGGTCACCGACGTCGAAGCGAGTTATGATTTCCGTTCGCTTGCGCAACGCGTTCGCCAAGCCGTGCCATCCTTGCAAAAGCTTCTCGTCGTGGGTGACACAGGCAGCGACCCCACGTTGACGAGCTATAGCGAGCTTGTCGGGGCCGCAACTGATGCTGCTGCGATCACCGATCTGGATGCCACCTCAGTTGCGCTCTTCCTGCATTCAGGCGGTACGGGAGGGCTGCCCAAACTCATCCCGCGCACCCACAACGACTATGAATACAATGCTCGGGCCAGCGCCGAGATCTGCGGTTTTGACGATGCCACTGTCTATCTCGCAAGCCTTTCCGCCGCTCATAACTTTCCCCTCGCCTGCCCGGGCATATTGGGCACATTCATCGTCGGCGGCACGGTGGTGCTTGCTCGAGAGCCCAGCCCGGATTCCGTATTCGGCCTGATCGCGAAGCACAGGGTGACGGTAACAGCGGCAGTTCCGACGCTTGCAGCACTCTGGCTCGAAGCGCGTGAGTTCGACGACACCGACCTTTACAGCCTGCGCGTTCTACAGGTCGGCGGAGCCAAGCTTGCGCCATCCGTTGCCGCAAGAATCCACGGCTTTCTCGGCGTGCGCGTCCAGCAGGTCTTCGGCATGGCCGAGGGGCTGCTGAACTTCACCCGCGAGGGAGATCCGATCGATCTCGTCGAGACGACGCAGGGCCGTCCGCTATCGCCGCACGACGAGATCCGTCTCGTCGACGAAATGGGCGCCGAAGTTGCCGATGGAGAGGTGGGTGAGCTTTGGACGCGTGGCCCTTACACGATCCGCAGCTATTTGGCAGCGCCGGAGGCAAACCAACGCTCCTTCACCGCCGACGGTTTCTACCGCACTGGCGATCTGGTGCGCCGCCTGCCAAGCGGACATCTGATGGTCGAGGGCCGTGCCGGCGACCAGATCAATCGCGGCGCAGAGAAATTCTCGTCCGTCGAAATCGAGGAATATCTGCTCGATCATCCTGCCGTGAGGGAAATTGCCGTCATTGGTGTGCCCGATGCAAGTCTCGGCCAGGCATCGTGCGCCGTCGTACGGCCGATCGATGCTCCGCCGAGCCTGCGCGACCTCAAGGATTTCCTGAGAAACCGCGGCGTGGCGACCTATAAGTTCCCCGATCGGATTCGCATCGTCGATGAAATCCCCCTGACCCGTTTCGGCAAGATCGACCGCAAGCGTCTTCTCGCCGAGTTTGGCCAAGAGGCTGTGACTGATCCCGTGGGCGCGCCGGTTTAGCGCGCCGGGCGCCCGGCGACCAATACGCAGTTGCAATTTACTCGAGACGTGCGGTGTCAGCAGCACCCCGGCTCCAGGGAAATTGCGCGCCGCGTTTGCCGTCGCGATCCGAGGTCAACAGATGCATGTGATCGCGAATTTCGGTGCGCCCGTTTGAACGAAAATGACGTGTCTTCCTGATGATAAGACGGAGATGGTTGCATGAATGCCCGGTTTGATTTGACAACGCCTGCATATCAGCTGCGAACCCGTGGTGTAGCTCAACGGATTTATCCCGAGCGCTCCGACGGCGCTTCCGTTGCCGCTGCGGTCAATGCGGCCATGACCGCTGCCGGCCAAAAGAAACACAATGGAACCAGACAAATCGTGGTTGGTCTGGTGCCCTTCGACGCTGACGCCGAGGCGGTTTTCTATATCCCTGAAGAGGTGGAATTCAACACGGATTACCCGACGGCAGCGCTTCCGAAGGAAGAACGGCGCAACGCCTTCGAAATCCACGGCGATGATTCTCCCGCCTACAGAAAGAACGTTACGGAAGCGCTGAAGCGCATCGAGTCAGGCGACCTGGACAAGGTCGTCCTTGCCCGCAGCGTGACCGTCGATTTCAACGCTCCGATCGATATCGATGCCGTCTACGCGCGTTTGTGCGCACGAAACGGGAGTGCTTACGTGTATCGGGTCGACCTTCCCGATAGTCTTGAAGACGCACCTGCGGTGCTGCTGGGCGCAAGTCCGGAACTGGTGCTGAGCAGCGACAAGGGCAAGATCCGCAGCACACCGCTGGCAGGTTCCATACCGCGGGCCACCAACGCGCTTGCGGACGAGGAAGTTGCCCGCGGGCTCTTGAATTCAAAGAAAGATCTGGTCGAACATTCCCTCGTCGTTCAGGCCGTTGGCGACACATTCCGCCAATTCGCTGATATGGTCGAGGTTCCCACCGAGCCTCAGTTGGTACAGACGCCCGTCATCTGGCACCTCGGAACTTACATTACCGGCATGCTGCGAGAGAACGTATCGCCTATCACTCTTGCTTATGCCCTTCATCCGACACCAGCCGTCGGCGGTTGGCCGCAAGAGGCCGCCCGAAAAGCCATCGCAGAGCTCGAAGGCTTCGATCGTGGGTTCTATGCGGGACTTATCGGATGGATGGACGATGAAGGAAACGGAGAATGGGTCCTTACACTTCGATGCGGTATCGTGAGTGGAAACAAGGCAACTGTGTTTGCAGGTGCTGGTATCGTTGCGGGTTCTGATCCCGAAAAAGAGCATACAGAGACCAGAACAAAGCTACAAACATTCATCAATGCTCTCGGATAAGATCGCTCAGAAGATGTCTTTGATGTGCTCGTGGCACATGACATCAATGGTTGGATGCATGCGATATCGTGCGCTTCTTGATGGTCATTAGCGCAACCAATGACAATTCAAATGCCAGTGACGTCAGTTGATAGGGTCAGGATAAAAATATGAGAAATATAGTCAACAATTACTGGACGGGACAGTTCCGTTTGATTATAAACCCTGCCGAGATCTCGGTGCTTGTCGCCTGACATGTAATGGCGACGGTGACAGAGGTAGCAATCAGCTTCTCTGCATCCAGACACGAATTTTCCTTGCCGACTCCCGACACACAATTGGGGGCCGTTCCAGATGCCGCACCAATCATGCGGCGTCTGAAACAAATCATTTCAAGGCATCAGAGAGGCTATGCATGCCGACGACACAGCAACGCTTCGAACATAGAGAATTCGAGAGGCAATCAGAAGCGGCAGGTCCGTTGATGATGCAGACCTTGTCTAAGTCAGGTCTTCGGAGAGATTGACATGAACACTCTTCCAGATCGCTTCACGCACTTCGCTACCATCTCGCCCAACGTAAATGCAGTCACATACAATGGCCAGTCCCTCAGCTATGCCGAGCTTGAAACCAGATCGAACCGACTGGCACGACGGCTCATCGCGGCGGGTGCGGGTCCCGATCGCATTGTCGGTGTCTCGCTATCCCGCTCCGCCGATCTGATCGTCGCACTGCTGGCTGTGCTGAAGTCCGGCGCAGCCTACCTTCCGTTGGATCCGGCCTATCCGTCCGCGCGTCTGGAATATCTCGTATCGGACGCAAAGCCGGTCACGATCGTAACGGCGCCCGACATCCAGATCCCGGATAGCGGTCTCCCGAGGATTGAACTGTCTGCGGATGATGGCGGCGAGAGCTGGGCTGCGACTGCCATCGAGAATTCCGATCGAATTTCCAGGCTCGACCCGGATCATCCGGCATACGTTATCTACACCTCCGGCTCGACAGGAAGGCCAAAAGGTGTCGTCGTTTCCCATCGCAGCGTCCTGACCCTGCTCGATGCGACCGTCCCGATGTTCGGCTTAAGCGCTGCCGATGTCTGGACCGCGTTTCACTCCTATGCCTTCGATTTTTCGGTCTGGGAGATATGGGCGCCACTTTTGACCGGGGGACGAACGGTCGTCGTCCCGCCGGAAGCAACGTGGTCCGGTGATGAGCTTCTGCATTTGCTGGAAGCCGAACGCGTTACCGTCCTCAATCAGACTCCCTCTTCGTTCGCATCACTCGAGCGCGCCGATGCCAACGGCTCGCAGGCACTTGCCGACTTGAGGCTGGTCATCTTCGGCGGCGAGGCGCTGGATCCCGCGCGACTGTCCGCCTGGTTTGGCCGCCGTCCGGCGCGCCCGCGCATGGTGAACATGTACGGGATTACGGAGACCACGGTGCACGTCACGGCGATCGACATTCTGCCGGAGATGAGCCTCGCTTCCAGTGAAAGCCCGATCGGCCAGCCGCTACCCGGATTCCACGACTATGTCTTCGACGACCGGCTGGAACAGGTCGGCGAAGGTCAGGTCGGGGAACTCTATCTCGGAGGAGCGCAAGTTTCCCACGGCTATCTCGGCCGCCCCGGATTGACCGCGACGCGCTTCGTGGCGGACCCTGACAAGCATGGCGGCCGGCTTTACCGAACCGGCGATCTGGTGCGATGCTTCGGCGACAAGCTCAACTTCATCGGCCGTGCCGATACGCAGCTCTCCTTGAGAGGATTCCGCATCGAGCCCAACGAAGTCGAAGCGGCGCTCGATGCCTATGAAGGCGTCACCGCGAGCGCGGTTGCCGTCAAACCGGACCCGGACGGAAACGACGGCGACGATTGCCTCGTTGCCTACGTTGTGATGGCAAGCGGCAAGCTGGATGAACGCGATCTGCGTGCCCATCTGGCGCGCCTTCTGCCGGCGCATCTGGTTCCCAGTCACGTCATGCTGCTCGCAGCGCTTCCGCTTACGCCCAATCGAAAACTGGACCGAGGCGCACTGACACCGCCGCCTGCGCGCAAGACGGCCAAGGCAAACCTCCGCGAGGAGTTGCTGCGACGCCGCCTCGTCAACCGCCCCCAATAATCACCAGAGGAAACGACAGATGAATATTAGCAACGAGCGGTGGCTGCGTGATGCCGTTGTCGAAATTCTCGGCGAAGAGCCGGCCGCAATTACCGATAACGAAAACCTGTTCGAAGCCGGATTGGACTCGGTGGCTCTGCTGCGCCTCGTCAATCGGCTACGCCGGAGCGGATTGCAGGTGAGCTTTGCCGATCTGGCACGAGAGCCGACGATCGCGGCCTGGGACAAGCTGGTCGGCAGCGCAAACGCCGAGGAAGCCGAGCCCGCAGCCAAATCTGTCGCCGCAACCGATCGCGCGAAGTCAACAGATAGCGAACCTAGCCAGCTGGGCGTAATGCAGCACGCCTACTGGGTGGGGCGCAGCGGCGGCCAGAGGCTTGGTGGTGTTGCAGCGCATCTTTACGCGGAATTTGACCATGCTCCCACAGGAGCGGGCTCCGCAATTGATCCGGATAAACTTAAATTCGCGCTGGATCGACTGCTGGAGCGCCACGAGACGCTGCGTACCCGCATCACCTCGGATGGCAAGCAGGACGTCTTGGCGAAGCTGTCCGCGCCGTTCGTCGTGCATGATATGCGCGATCAGTCCTCCAAAGTCGTGCAGGAACACCTGGACCATATACGCAACGCCTTCTCGCATCAGGCACTCGATATCGAGAATGGTCAGGTAATGTCGGTTGCGCTGACTCTACTTCCGGACGGTGCGACACGTCTTCACCTCGATGTCGACATGATCGCGGCCGATGCCGTCAGCTACCGCATTCTGCTTGCCGACTTTGCGGCCGTTTATGCATCGCCCTCGGCGCAGCTCCCGTCACTTGGACTGACGTACCGCGACTATCTCGCAAGCAGCAAATCCGGGCAGGAGCAGCGCACCCGCCTTGCAGCGGAAGCCTGGCAAAAGAGAATGAATTCGCTGCCAGGTGCACCGATCCTGCCGGAGGTGGTCGACGCATCGCCTGCCAGCGAGGTTCCGAAAGTTGCGCGGCGACACCTGTGGCTTTCGCCAGAGCGAAAGCAGCGGCTTACCGATATCGCCCGCCAGAATGGCGTAACCGTTGCCATGACGGTCGCGACAGTGCTGTCCGAAGTCGTCGGCTACTGGAGTGCGACCGATCATTTCCTGCTCAATGTTCCGATGTTCAACCGTGCCGCGGATCATCCCGACATCGACCGGATCGTCGGCGATTTCTCCAGCTCCGTGATGCTCGAAATCGATCTGAGAAAGCCGCTCGCATTCGTCGAACGGGTCCGGTCGCTGCAGCACCGCATGCATGCTGATGCAGCGCATGCGTCCTATACCGGTCTCGATGTCCTGCGCGAACTCAGCCGACAGCGTGGCGAAACTGTGCTGGCGCCGGTCGTCTTCACCAGCGCTCTTGGCCTTGGCGAGCTCTTCGCACCGGCGGTGACGTCGATCGTGGGCCGGCCGATTTGGGTTATCTCGCAAGGACCTCAGGTTCTTCTCGATGCGCAGGTGACCGAGTTCGAGGATGGCCTTCTGGTGAACTGGGATACGCGAGAAGAAGCCCTTATCCCGGGTGTGGTCGATACCATGTTCAAGCTATTTGAACATGCGCTGCGTGACCTCGTCGACGATCCGGAAGCCTGGACGCGGCCGATCGTGCTTTCAGCCGAAAATCCGCCTGCCCGCAGTCTCGGTGATCGCGATGTGCGTGTTGTCGATGCCATGGGCAGAGACCGGCCCGACCACGTTGCCGGCCGGCTGCTATTTGCGGACGAGCAGACGGAGCTTTGGGGTCGCGCCGATGGAAATGGCAAGGTGAAGCTGCTCGGCGACGATGGCGAGCGGCTGGATGTCCACGGCATAGCGGTCTGGCCGATCGAAGTGGAGAATGCGGTCAGGTCCGACAAACGCGTCAAGGACGCTGCGGTCGTGCCTCATGACAACAGCTTCGTCGCCGCGGTCGTGCTTGAGCCGAGCCGGGATAGCGACGCCGCATCCAATGGCAAGGCGCTTCGGGCGCAACTCGCACGGCAAATCCCGTCTCATCTTCTGCCGGGCCAAATCGTGATCGTCGACCAGTTCCCACTGGACGCGGACGGCAAGCCGAAGCTGGAGGCCATCGGTCAATTGATCGCCGATCAATCGGGGCGATCCGATCATGTTGCGCCGCGCACCGATCTCGAGCGCGTCATCGCCGGCGTATGGGAGGAGATTCTGGGCCTTGAGGATGTCGGCGTGAATGAGGAGTTCATTGCGCTCGGCGGCGATTCCCTGCTCGCGGCAAGAGTGGTTTCTCGCCTGCAGGAAGAGCTCGATACCAATGCGGTGACGCTGCGTTCTCTCTTCCGTTCTCCCACCATTGCGGAACTGGCCGAGCAGCTTCGCAAGGACGACGATCCGGCAAGGCTGGATGAGGTCGCGGCCATCGTTCTCGAAATTCGGGCCATGTCCGATGATGAAGTCGCAAGTCATCTCGGCGAGATGGCGCCAGAGGCTGCGTCGTCGCAAGCGGGAACGGCGGCATGATTGTGGATCGCCAAGCACTGCTCCGGCAGCGGCTCGCATCGGCGGGGTTGGCGGCAGCCGCGAAAACCGGAGGCATTCCGGTTCGCGGCAATCCCGAAACCGCGTGCCTCTCGTTCTCGCAACAGCATGCATGGCGATACCAGCAGGCCTATCCCGATAGTGTGAGCAACAATCTCGGCCTGCTCATCACCTTCACAGGAAGGGTGGATGAGCATGCGATCGCGGAAGCCGTCGATCGCATCGTCGAGCGGCATGAAATTCTGCGGACGACCTACCATCTCGGCGCGGATGGAATTCCTTTCCAACGGATACGGAAATCCATGCATGTTCCAAGATCGTTCGAGCATGCGTCCGCCGAGAGAGCGACGGAATTGGCCAAGGCCGCGTTGCAAATCCCGTTCGATCTGGAGACCGATGCGCCTCTGAAGCTACTGTTCTTCCGCACCGGTCCAGAGGAGGTGATGCTTGCGCTGATCGTGAACCACATCATCTGGGATGGAGCCACGTTCGCCCTGCTCTCGAAGGAGCTTGAAAAGGCTTATGAAGCCGGCGCAGCCGTGTCTTCGAAGCCGGCCATTCAATATGCCGATGTCGCCGAGTGGCAACGCAACCATCAGACCGGCACCGGCTCCGCCGACATGGATTACTGGAAGCAGCGGCTCGGCGCTTCGCGACCGGCAAAGACATTGCCTGTCGAAAGCGGGAACAAGGCGGCCCATCCGGAGGCAGCCGGTCGTGTCGACTACCGGCTGACAGCATCGCTCGAGCTGACGCGCCTGGCGTCCAGGCACAGGGTAACGCCATTCATCGCGTTCATGGCCTGCTGGGCCAAGGTATTGGGCAGGAATGGCGCGGAAGAGGTGACGATCGGCACGACAGTGTTGACCCGTGACCAGCCTGAGACCGAGCAGCTCATCGGCAATTTTGCGAACCACATCGTTCTTCGCCTGCCCGTCGGCAAGGCTCAGAGAGCTGAAGCCTTGATTCCGGCGACAGCGATGGAATTCGATGCGGGCTTTGCCCATCGAAACCTTCCTTATGAGAGCATGATCGAGGCACTTGGAGGCCAAGATGTTGCAGAGCCGCCGGCTCTTTTCGATTCATTGGTCGTCTTCATCCCCAGCGGAACGGAAGGCCCTCGCCTGCCCGGGGCGACCACTCGCTGGCAGCGGCTCCACAACGAGGCGGTCCAGTTTCCTCTCGTTCCCCTGGGATTGGAGATATTCGTGCGCGGGCGCGGCGCGGAAACCGTCATCGACGTTGAGGCAACCTATGCCCGGAATGCGTTCGATCACGCCACCGTCGCCGAGCTCCTCTCCCGCCTAGACGGCACCATCCACGATGCAATCCACGAGGCCTGGTAACATCCATGAATTCGCGAGTTGAACTTTTGCGGCGACGACTTGATCAGACCGGTGTAGCGCGAGCAGGTGTTCAAAGGCGCCAGAATACAGATGCGGCGCCCTTGTCAGACGCTCAGCATCGCATGTGGCTGCATCAGAAGCTGCATCCCGCAAGTGGTGCCTACAACGTCTGCATTCGCATCGACCTTGCCGGCGACCTCGACGAATCCCGATTGATCGGCGCGCTTGCTGCAGTCGTTGATCGACACGAAATTCTGCGGACGACCTATCCGACTGGAGCAGATGGCGAGCCCTATCAGCATATTCATGCGCAACTGCCGCCCACGGTAGAGATCATCGAACACGGCGATCCCGCGCGGGTGGCTCGCGAAGCTGCTTGCGCGCCCTTCGATATAGCCTCCGCCGGTCCGTTGCGCGCGCATCTGGTCAAGGTCAGCGCCACACAATGGTCCCTGATAATTACCGTTCACCATATCGTATGGGATGGCGGATGCTTCGGCGTCTTCAGTCGTGACCTCAGCCTTGCCTATCGTGGTTCGGCGATCGAGCCTCTGTCGGTCCAATATGCGGATATCGCGGCGCATCAGAAATCACCCGATGCGAAGTCCGTGGCCAATCTCGACGCGCAGATGGATTACTGGCGTCAGATGCTGACGCCGCTGCCTCCGGCGCTGCCATTGCCCACCGTGCATGCGCGCGGCCCGCGCATGAGCGAGCAGGCAACGCGACTGGACCGGATCATGCCGGCGACTTGCGCCATATGCCTGCGTACGGCGGCCGCGACCTTGCGGACAACGCCTTTTGCGGTGTTCATTGCCGCCTATGCTCTCCTCCTGCATCGCTGGACCGGAGCATCCGACATCACTATCGGCACGATGGTTGCCAATAGGCACCAGCCGGGAAGCCGGGAGCTCATCGGCAATTTCGGAAATACGGTCCTGCTGCGCATCAACGTCTCGACCTCAGCAAGCTTTCGTGAACTCGTCGCGCAGGCGGCCCAGATCGTGACTGATGCCGTCAGCAATGGCGACGTGTCCTTCGAGCGGCTCGTTGCCGAGCTTTCTCCTCCGCGCGAGGCGGGTCACGGCTTCTTCACCGACACGCTCGGCCTGTTTCTGGATCGCGACATCGGTGGTCCGGACCTGCCCGATGTCGACGTTCGATGGACCAACATCTTCAACGGTTCGTCGCCATTCGCGTTGACGTTCCAGGGTTTTCTGACCGGCGACGTGTTGCAAGTGGAAGCGACATTCCGCTCCGAACTTTTTGCCCCCACAACAGTGCTGGACATGCTGGAGCATCTGGAATCGATCCTGCTTTATGCGACGGCCAGCCCTGAGCGGCCATGCGCGATTGTCAGTGAATTGCCGGCTCGCCAGCGCGACCGCCTGATGCAGCTTTCCCGGGGTCCGGAGATTGAGCAGGGCACAACGTCCGTTCTCGAGCATTGGCGTCATCAGGTACAAACCAAGCCGTCACGTATCGCGCTCGTACACGGCACCGACCGTTATCGCTTTGCGGAGATCGATGAGCACGCCAATCGGTTGGCTGCGCATCTTTCGGAGCGTGGTGTCGGGCCGCAGGACGTGGTTGCCGTGGCTGCAGGCCGCGGATTGATCACCGTCGTTGCTCCCCTTGCGATCTGGAAATGCGGCGCGATCTATCTCCCGCTCGACCCCCGCCATCCGCAGGCCCGCTTGCGGAAACTTGTTCAGAGCGCCAGCGCCAAACTCGTGATTTGCGATTTTGAACTTTCAAGCAGCGATGTACCAGTCGTCTCCGTCGACACATTTCTGCAAGCACCACACGATCAAGCAACCGACCCCGGTTATAACCCTCAGCCGTTGGAAGCGGCCCATATCGGCTTCACGTCGGGATCGACAGGTCAGCCGAAGGGCGTCGTAACCACCCACGGCTCTCTCGCAGCTCGCACCACCTGGGTTTCCGAGCATTGGCCGGGCGGCTTGGGTGGCGCACGGCTTGCCAAAAGCGCGCCGACAGCGATCGACGCAACTGCCGAACTTTGCGAAGCGTTCGTCACAGGCGAATATATCGTGCTGGCCACCGATAGCGAGGCACGGGACGCGGCAGCGATCGGCCGCCTTCTGAAGACGCACGGTATCGGCCATCTCATGGCGGTCCCGGGGTTGGTCGAGGCTGTCTCCATCACATCACCCGGCATCGTCTCAGACAGAGATCGCGTGCTGTCGACCGGCGAACCACTGCTTTCCGGTGTCGCCGCCTCCATTTATCGCGCAGCCGAAAACGTGCCATTGCACAATTCCTACGGATGCACCGAGACGACGGGCGACGTAACGGTCGGAAAGGTGAGCCGCGAAGATGCCGAAAGCGGCTTGATATCGATCGGTCAGCCGTTGCCGGGATCGCGCTGCTACGTACTGTCCGCAGATCTGACGTTGTCTCCGCCCGGCGCGCTCGGCGAACTCTATGTCGAGGGGCAGCAGCTCGCCCGCGGCTATCTTGCGCAGCCGGCATTGACGAGCGCACGGTTCATCGCCAACCCCTTCAACAGGAATGGCCGATTGTATCGCACGGGCGACCTCGTTCGCTGGCGAGAGGACGGACGGCTTGAGCTTGCCGGCCGCGTTGACGATCAGGTGAACATTCGCGGCCATCGCGTGGAGCCGGACGAGACTATCGCGGAACTCTACGCGTCGCCGGATGTGAAGGAGGCGATCGTCCTTCCCCGCTCAGTGGGCTCGACCATGGAGCTTGTCGCCTACGTCTCGGGGAGTGGCCTCCGACCGCAGGACGGCCCGAAACTTCGAGCACGGCTGGCCGACCGGCTGCCGGGACCATTGGTTCCCTCCGAAGTGATCGTACTGTCGTCACTACCCCGGCTCGACGGCGGCAAGATCGATCGCCAGGCATTGCCGACGAGTGCTGCCGTCGTGATGGAGACGCCGTCTCGCGCACCGCGCAACGAACGTGAAGAACGTCTTGCTCGCCTGCTCGGCGATCTTCTCGGCGGCAAGTCCATCGGCATCGACGACAACTTCTTCGCTTTGGGCGGAGATTCGCTGACGGCCGTATCCTTCGCCGCCCGTGCCAGCGCGGCCGGCTTCAACTTTCCCGCAGCTGCCGTGTTCCAATACCCAACGGTTGCGCAACTGGTAGAGCAACTTCCGCCCCCCGTCGAAGAACAACCGAAATCCGCTACCCTTCCACCACAGCTTCATCGCTTCCGGCTCTCCGGCGCACCGATCTCCGAATTCCTCACCTGGCAGGCGCTTCAAGCTTCCGCGAACCCGGAGCGATTGCGTCGGGCGCTTGCAAACGTCATTTCAAAGCATCAGGCGCTTCAGCAGACGATCACGGCCAGAGGGCGTCTATGGCGCGGCACCCACCTGGCCGCATCGGCCCGCGCAGCGAAGGTCATCGAGCTTCCGAGGTCCGACGCAGCGGAAATCCTGAAGGCGGCACACTCTGCAATCGATATCGCAACAGGTGACGCAATCGCCGTCATCGTGACACCGAGCGATGCCCTGCTGGTCGCGCATGCAGCTGTCATCGATGGATTGTCGCTGGCGCGCATTGCAGCGGAGATCGAGGAAGACAACCTGACAAGGGAGTCCCTGTCGCTCGATCCAGACGCCACAGGAAGCCATCGACAGGCAACGATCCATTCGCTCACGGACGCTTCGCCAACCGTCGCTCCCGATTGGCAGTCTATTCTCGATGCAGGCCCGAAAAGCCCATGGTGGGTCGGGCCGGACGAAAACGTGTCGAAGGGACCGGAAGCCAGGGCCAGAGCGACGATCTCCGCCACCAGTGAAACCCTTATCACGTCCGCAGTGCTACGGGCTGCCCGCGACGTCGCGAAATGCGATCTTGTTGTTGCCGATGTCGAGGTCGAGCCCGTTGAGGTCGGCCCGCTCCTTGCCGTGCCTGTCCTCACGCAGGCGGGCATGAAAGATGCTATCGGCGATGCACAATCCTATCTCGATTATCTCAATCGCCGCCGCCCGATAGCCGGTGGTCCGGGGCTGCTTGTCCGACGCACGGTCACGCCGCAGACATTGGACGGCATCGCTCCAGTTTGCGGAACCGACCGTCTCTACCGCATTGTTGCTTCCTGGCAGGCATTCGCTGATCGAACCGAATTGGAGATCGCAGCCGGCGACGCCGGTATTGCACGCGAGCTGCTTGACGCCTGGATCGCTGCGATCCTGCATCGGGATCCCGCTCATGCATAACCGGAATTTCGATGCACCGCTTGCAATGCACCTTGCGCAGTTCACCCGAAACGGACGCTGCCACAATTTCCATGCGGTCCCATGGCCGGCCGTCCTCGACGCTGCATCGTCGGAATTTGCGCAGCACTATCGCGCGCTTCTCGGTGCCGACCTCTCGCGGATCGACGCGAGCTGGTCTGGCAATGCGGTGGATTCGTTTTTCACGCCGCATGGACCTCTTGCCGATGCCCAGCGCAAGACCGCCGCTGCCTTTGGCGCCGATGCAACGTTCTTCGGGACGAGCGGCACGACGACAAGCAATCAAATCGCCCTGGAATCGCTCCGGTTTCCCGGTGCCGAAGTCCTGATTGACTGCACGGCTCATCAATCGCTGCTGTTTGCAGCCGAAGCCATGACGGTTGTGCCGACACCCCGTGCCGGGTCGGTGGAAAATCCCTATGTTGACGTCGAAGCAACCGCAAGATTGCTTGCTCGGCGCGCAGCCGAAGGTCGTCCCTTCGACATTCTGGTGCTTTCGGCAACCGGATATGATGGCCGGAAGCTGCGCCTTGATCGCGCTTTGCCGCTGCTCGTAGCGTCGTCCCCGACAACGGCCGTTGTCGTTGACGAGGCTTGGTCGGCGATGCATGCCTTCATACCCACGCTCGCCGACAAGACGGCGCTTGCTGTCGCCTCCGGCTTGCCGTTGCGCGCGCCCGTTCTGGTGACGCACTCGGCGCACAAGACCATGGCGGCGCTTCGGCAGGGTTCATACCTGCACGTGCTGGGCTCCGCCTCGGATATCGAAAGAGTGCGCCTCGCGCGCTATCGCATTCACACCACGTCGCCGTCATGGCCGATCCTGACTTCGCTCGATCTCGCACGCGCCCATGCAGAGCAGTTCGGGGCTACGGAATTCTCACGCACCGTTACGCTCAAGACGAAACTCGAATCCATGTTGCGCAACGAGCCGCTGACCGCAGAAATGGTCGTCTCATCGACGGGCGACGCATATTACGATGTCGATCCCCTGGTCTTGCGCCTGCATGTCGGCTCGCGCTCACGCGACATCAGGGATTGGCTTTTGCGCGAACACCATGTGCTTGTCACGATCGCCGGCGACCAACTTGTCGTACGCCTGCATTTCGGCGTGACCGATCATGATCTTAAGGCCTTGATGAAAGGTCTATCGTTGCTGGGATCCGGTCTCGGTCCACAGAACAACGCCGCACGGCCAAACGGTCTGCAGGACTTCGAGCCTGCGATCGGCTCACACAGCCGGGAATATATCATCCCCTATCCTCCCGGCGTGCCGCTGGCGCGGCCCGGGGAACTCTGGACGGAGCGTCATGCCATGGCGCTTGCGCGAGAAAGAGCCAGGGGAGCGGAGATCTATTGCCTCGCCGCAGGCGACGGCACGCGGCGCGCGACATCCTCGGACAACGTTGTGCTCAGCCCCGTTGTCAGCCCTGCCGCCGAAGACGAACCGGCATGACGCCGCAACGCCTGGCATCAATCCGGCCGCAGAGATGAACCAAGCCAAATGCGGCTGCAAGAATGATTACATACCCGTGTTTCGAGCGCCTTTCGACAGTGCTCGCCGCCATCAGACAGGAGAACATAGATGACGTTTTCGGATCGTAAGCAACAGCTCCTGCTGAAGCGGCTCGCGGGTGCCGGCCTGCTCCATTCGGAGCAATCCGTCGCGACCGATCGTCCGCGACGCGAAGAGCGTGAAGGACCTTCCGTCCTTTCATCGGCACAGCGTCGCATGTGGTACCATTCGCAACTTTCCGAAGGATCCGCTGCATACAACTTCTGCATCATCCTTCGGCCGGGTAATGCCTCCACCTTTTCCGTCGCTGCCTTGAAGCACGCACTTGAGCAGGTCGTGCACAGACACGAGATCTTGCGGACGCGGTATCGGGCCGGCGTGGCCGGGGTCCCGGAACAGATTATCGAACCATATCTCGCACCCCATGTCACCGAGATCGATCTGACACTGGCATTGAACGATCGCTCGAAAACGCTGGAGGAGAAGCTGGACGAGCTTGGATGCCAGGCGCGCGATGAACCCTTCGACCTTGAAACCGATACGCCCTTGCGCGCATTGGTGGTTCGAAACGGTACGATCGTCGTCGCCGTCATCCTCGTGCTGCCGCATATTGCGGGCGACGGCGGATCCTTCGGCATCGTTCTTGCCGATTTGGAGCAGGCCTACGGGCATGGCGCAAATTCCGACGCGCTGCCGCCGGCATCCAATATCCGCTACTCGGACTATGCCGTATGGGAACAACGACATCTCGGTGATGCCAAAACTCCCGGCAGCCTGCACGCCAAGCAACTGGCGTTCTGGGAAGGCCAGCTGGCCGATCTTCCAGTGGAAATCGCTCTTCCCTTCGACCGCCCGCGCCCGGCTTCACCGACCTTTTCCGGCAGTCAGATCAGACATTGGCTCGGCGAAGGCTTGTCTGCGGCCCTGCGGCAAATGGCGAAAACACATGGCGGCACGCCACTTGTCGCACTTCAGTCCGCCGTCGCCATGGCGCTCGGGCGTGTTGGCGCCGGCCATGACATACCGCTGGGCACGGCCGTCGATCTACGCCATGATTCCACGCTCGACCAGCTCGTCGGCTTCTTCAGCAACACCGTTGTTGTGCGCGTCGACACCACGGAAGACCCTGATTTTGCCGCGCTGTTCCGGCGTGTCCAGGATACGGGTCTCAAAGCTCTCGACAACCGCGATGCACCGTTTGAGAGTGTCGTCGAGCATATCAACCCGCCACGTGTCGCCGCGCGAAATCCACTCTTCAGCGTCATGGTCACCGCCACGAGGCCATGGCCCGAGCTGCAGTTCGGCGATGTGACCATGCTGCTTGAGGAACCCCGGCAGACACAGGCGAAGTTCGATCTGACTTTCGTCGTTCACGACGAAGGCGCAGGCGGGCGGATCGGGGTTTCGCTGCTCTATGCATGCGATCTCTTTGACGAATCCACGGCACGACATCTGCTTGAATTGGTGATCGGCATTCTCGGCCAGGTCGCGCATCATCCTCAATTGCGATTGTCACAGCTGGCCGAGTTCGGTCATAGGCGCCTTGCCCCCGAAGCCGCGTCGCTGGCTGCGATATTGGCAGAGCGCCGTGGCATTCAGCCGACCACGAGGCGTGCCATCCGTCTTGCCGATGGTGTGCATGAGGCTGATATCGTTGCCGCATTGGTCCGGATGCTGGAGCGCCACGATGCTCTGCGTCTGCGTCGCGACCGCAATGGCGGACAATGGAATTTTGCTGACGCGGCCGATCTCTGGGCCTCCCCCATTCTCCTGGGATCAACGGAGGCTGCTGCAGATTCCGAGCGCTTTGCCGCCTGGTTGGTAGCGCCCTCAGGCGATCAGACCTCTACATCGCCACAGGTTTTGACGCTGCAGGCGCCTGGGCGCTGGATTGACGACGAATCGTGGAGCTTGCTGCTTGCGGAGCTCTCGCACCTGCGCTTCGAGACTGGCCCAATCGCGCCGCAGGCAGCCGGGTCTTATGCCGATTGGTTGACCCGCACCGCCGAATTCGGGGTGCGGGAAGACATGGTTGCGCACACCGAAGCCTGGCTGGATATGCTGGATCAGGCAGCGGAGCGAACTGCCGACGACGACATTTCGCAGAACGCGTTCGCGGCAAGCGCACGGGAGCTGGCGCTTCCTGATCTTGGGCAGCAACTTGTTGATCAGATGGCACTCAGAACGGCGGCTGTGGCCGCGCTGCTTTGGGCGAAACGCCATTCGGCCGCGCCGCTCCTGCTCGAAATCGATGAGCCAGACCGCGATCGCTATGCAAAAGGCACGCTGGCAGGCGCCGTCGGCTGGTGCAGACGCAGCTTCCCCATTCTCGTCGCCCCGCCGCAGGGATCGCAGGAGGCGCAATTTACGCCGCAGCTGACCGACAGCTTCCTGCAAGCCGCACGCCAGGTTCTTGGCCTCCATCGCGATGAGGAGATAAACGGTGATTTCGCCGTGACCTACCTTTTGGCGCGCGACGTCAGCCCGGATGTCGCCGGCGCTCTCGACGACGTGCCGCGGCCTGATCTGACCCTCTCCATTGTCACCACCGACGATGGGGATGAGCCTGTCTCGCGCGAGCGCGGACCAAATGATGTGAACGAACAATGGGCCGTGCGCCTAGACCTGCGACGCGGCCGGGCTCTGCTTGACATTGATGCGCGCCGCAGCGCGTCTGAGACCGAAAAGCTCATCGAGGCCTGGCAGAGCGTCTTTGCAGAATTCCTGTCAGCGGTAGCGCCTGCTTCCGCCGGGAAACAGCCGGTAGCCGATACGATTGTCGAGGTGTCGCGCTGGGATCAACGGCGTCTTGAGGAATCGTTCGGCACAGTCCGCGAAGTGCTGCCACTCTCGCCGCTTCAGGAAGGCTTGCGCTTTCATACCGTTGGCGCGGTGGAGGGGTCGAACGAGGTCTACATATCGCAGACGTCACTCGATCTGTTTGGCGAGCTTGATGCCGAACGGCTTCATCTTGCCGTCAAAAGGGCGATCGAACTAACACCTACCGTCACCGCCGGTTTTGCCGAGATCGGTGGGCGGATGGTGCAGGTCGTGCCCGCCGATGTCGAAGTTCCCTGGCGCTCGGAACGCGTAGCCGACGAGAGCGCGGCTCGCCTGATCGCGGATGAAGAATATGCCGCGCGCTTCGATGCCGCCCATCCGCCATTGATCCGCTTTGCGCTCATGCGCATGCCCGACGACGCAGCCGGCATGTGCCATCGGCTCTTGCTGACCGCGCACCACATCCTGCTTGACGGTTGGTCGATCCGCCTGTTCTATCGCCTGATCATCCAGCTCTACCGCGACCCGGCGGGCACGGCCCCTCCGCCGCCCTTCAGTCGCTATCTGCGGTGGTTTACGCAGCAGAATGTCGCCGATGCCGAAACGGTATGGCGCGACGTGCTCGCCGGCAGCGAGGCGACAATTCTGTATCCCAGCGCGCGTGGCCTGGAGGCAAGCGCCGAGCACAGTGACGAGCATGCACTTTCCATCGGCGCCGACACCACCGCGGCGCTGTCGCAGCTCGCACGTTCGGCATCGACGACATTGAGCACCGTCCTCGAGCTTGCATGGGGCACGCTCCTCATGCGGCTGAGCGGAAATTCGAACGTGGTGTTCGGAAACGTCGTCTCCGGCAGACCGGCGGAAATCGAGCAGGTGAACGAAATCATCGGCCTCTTGTTCAACACGGTCCCGGTGCGCGTTCAGGCATATGGACGGCAATCGATAAAGGCAGCGCTCGGCGCCCTGCACGCGCAAAAGGGCGTTTCTCTGCGGCATTCCCATGTCAATCTTACGCGGCTGCAGCAGATTGCCGGGCATAGTCCGCTCTTCGATACGCTGTTTTCGGTCCAGAACCTGCCCGTGTTCGACTTCGCGGACCAGGACGGAATCCGTATCGGAAACGCCGGCGTACGCGATGCGACACATTATCCCCTCAGCATGTCCGTGACGCCGAAGGGAAACGCCATCGATCTGCGTCTGATGTTCCGCAGCGACGTCATCGCAGCAGATCAGGCAGAAGCTCTCATTCAGGCCTACGCGCATATCCTTGAGCGCTTCAGCGGTGACGCTGATCTGCCTCTGCTGGCCATGAACGCGCTGCCCGAGACCAGCACCTTGTTGCCAAAGTCTATTTCAGGCGAAGAGATGGACATCGGCTCGCTCTCCGTTGCCGACCTCCTCCTCGAACAGGCCCTGGCCACGCCGGATGACAATGCCGTCACGGCGGGCGACACCAAGCTCACGTTCGAACAATTGGCAACCGCGGCGCATCGGCTGGCTCACCTCCTTCACTCTCGAGGGGCCACGCCGGAACATCGTGTCGCGTTGCTCCTCCCCCGTTCGGAACTGATGATCGTGGCACTATTCGGGGTGTTCGCAGCGCATGCCGCCTATGTTCCGATCGATCTGGAAACGCCCGTCAACAGAATCCGCTCGATGCTCGATCAGTCGCAACCGACTGTCATCCTCAGCGTCGGCGCACTGACCGGGCTTCTCCCGCCGGAATACCGGACGGATGCACGCGTGGTGCTTCTTGACGCACCCGCAACGCAGGCCGAGCTCGAAAGCTTGCCGAAAACCCTTCCGCGGACCGAACGGCCGGCGGGCTTGAAGCATCTCGCCTATATCATCTTCACCTCTGGTTCGACGGGTGAGCCCAAGGGCGTTGCCGTGCCCTATCTCGGACTGACCAACATGTTCGTCAATCACAAGAAGGCGATTTTTGCGCCGGTTCTGGCATCCCAGGGAGGACGCCGGCTGAAAATCGCGCACACGACCTCGTTCGCCTTCGACGCTTCCTGGGAACAGCTCCTCTGGTTGCTGGCCGGCCATGAGGTCTATGTGATCGATGACGAACTGCGTCGCGATCCCGATCGGTTGCTGCCACTCTTCGATCGCGAGGAAGTAGACGCCTTCGACGTAACCCCGACCTATGGCAGCTATCTGGTCGAGCACGGACTTCTGGAAAGGGACCGGCCGCAGGGAAGAGCAGGAACCGGCGTGGTTTTCGTCTCGCTCGGCGGCGAAGCCGTCGGCCAGGATCTGTGGACGCGCCTGCGTGAGGCGCCGGGTGTCGGCGGCTATAATCTCTATGGCCCGACCGAATATACGATCAACGCTCTTGGAGCAGATCTTGCGGAGAATGCCGAGCCAACGGTTGGCAGGCCTATTGCGAACACGGACGCCTATATCCTCGGCCCCGGCCTGCATCCAGCACCGGTCGGTGTCACGGGCGAGCTTTACCTCGGCGGTGTTGGATTGGCGCGTGGCTATGTCGGGCGACCTGCGACCACAGCGGAACGTTTTGTCGCGAATCCGTTCGGAAAGCCGGGCGAACGAATCTACCGCACCGGGGACCTGGCGCGCTGGCGTGCCGACGGCGGCATCGACTATCTCGGCCGCTCCGACAATCAGCTGAAAATCCGCGGCTATCGCATCGAGCCCGCTGAAATCGAAAATGCTCTCGTCGCGCAAGCAGGCGTGAAGCGCGCGGCAGTCGTCGGAAGAGCCACGCAGGATGGCTCCATGCGTCTCGTTGCCTATGTTGTCGGTGACGGTCAATCGGCTGACGCGGACGGCTTGCGCGAGCTTTTGCGCCTGCAACTGCCGTCCTACATGGTGCCGGCCGTCATCGTGTTCGTCGACGATCTTCCAAGGACGATCAATGGCAAGCTCGATGTCGCGTCTTTGCCCGATCCGGCGACGACGGATATACAAACCGCACAGCCGATCAACGAGACCGAACGCGTCATTTGCGATCTTTTCGCCTCGGTTCTGGAACGTCAGTCGATTGGCCGATTTGACGATTTCTTCGAGTCCGGCGGTCACTCGCTGCTCACCGTGCGCCTGGTCGGCCTGCTTCGCGAGGCCCTCAGTCCGAGCATCAATGTCCGGCAGATCTACGATCATCCGACGCCGGCAGCCCTCGCCGTGTCCCTCGGATCGGCCAAGGACACCAGGGACACAAAGGCGATTCCCAGCGATGCCGATCGCGAGATAAGCCTCATGCGCGCCGATGTTGCTCTGCCTGCAGACATCACGGTTTCCAAGGATGTGGCGATCGCTCCGCAGCCGACCCTGGCAACGATCAACGCGGTGCTGCTGACCGGAGCAGCCGGCTTCATCGGCTCCTTTGCTCTGGCGGAGCTTCTGCGTAACAGCAAAGCCCGTGTCTATTGCCTGGTGCGTGCGAAGGACGATGCGGCTGCGGTCGAGCGGGTCCGCAAGTCGCTGACCCTATACGGCCTGTGGGATGAAGCCTTCCAGCATCGGATCATCGGGCTTGCCGGCGAGCTCTCGCAACCACGGCTGGGCCTAGCGTCGGAGAGATTTGACACACTTGCCAATGATCTCGACGTCATCATCCACAATGGCGGGGCGACGAATGAATTCGATCCCTATTCGCGCCTTGCCCCGATCAATGTCGGTGGAGCGAAAGAGATCCTGCGGCTTGCGGCCGGCGGAAGCCGCGTGACGCCGGTCCATTTTGTCTCGACGGCATCAGTGGTGGCGAGCCGTGGGCCCAATCCTCCCGTGATCATGGAGGAAACCCGCCTGACGATCGACGCGGTGGAAGACACCGGTTATGTCCAGAGCAAATGGGTGGCCGAGGAGCTGATGCATGCGGCGGCGGCACGAGGCCTGCCTGTCATCATCCATCGCCCGGGGCGTGTCAGCGGCCATAGTCTTACCGGCATTTGCAGCACAAGCGTCGGTTTCTGGCACTTCATCCAGTCGATGCTCCTGCTTGGGGCGGCACCGATACTGCGCTCCGATCGCCTCACTCTCGCGCCGGTCGACTATGTGGCGCAGGCGCTTGTGGCACTGATAGAGCGAAGCGATCCGGGCGCGACCTACCATCTCTCCAACCGGATGCAGACAAGCATCAGCGCTATCGTCGAAGCGCTGCAAAGAGCTGGATATCCGTTGGATGTCATGCCGTTCGATGCCTGGCGCGAGCGGCTGACAAACGCTGCGGAAGAACGGGCAAAACAGGGCGACGATTCCCTCTCGGCCATTCTCCTCCTCGCAGGTCACCTCGACAAATATGATGGCCCCGAGGTGGAATCGGCTCTCGGCCAGCAGAAGATCGAGGCCGCTCTGGCGGGTTCGGGCATTGCGCCACCGCCAGTGACGGATGCGGTGCTCGATCGCTACGTCAGGCACTTCATCAAGGCCGGCTTCTTTCCCGCTGTCGACGACGGGCAGGAGGCATCTGTTCGCAGCTGATTGAGCGCATGAAAAGCGCCACACCGCCAATGCATTGGCGGTGTGGGGTTGTTAGGATCGAACAAGCGTCTAAACGCGTGCCTCAGATACTGGGGAATCAAGGATCGCCCACGTTCTGACAAATCCATCATCAATTTCGAACTGGATCAGTATTTCCTTGTTCTCCGGGATGCATGGGTGCAACGGCTGTACGATCGAGAAAGACAAATTCTTCTCGTCGCAAACGCCATTAAAGCGTGCGGCCTCAAAGCCGAAAAACTGACGAACGACGGGGTGGAGCGTCTTGAATATGGTTTCCTTGGCGGAGAAAATTAGCGTCGCAAGAGTGGCCGCATCAAGCATTGTCTGCTGAAGAACGCGAGCGCGCTCTTCCGGAGAAAGAGCCTCCTTCAATATGGCGTCCAGAGCCGCCCCGCCTGCGATCTTTTCCACATCGAGACCCACGAGCATGTCCGAACCTGCTATCACAAGGCAGGCGCATTTCCCGTGTGAATGGCTGATCGAGCCGGAGATGCCGCGCGGCCAAAGGGGTGCACCCTGCTCTCCAATGGCGATGGAAGCTCTGGGACGATGCAGCTTTTCCAACGCAGCTTGAGCCAGCATACGCCCAGCGAGAAACTCGCTGAGCCGCTTCGGAACGGCATTGATCAGCCGCATTGGAAAGTCGACATCATAGGTGTCAAAGAGAGAGCGGTTGTAAGCTTCAACCGCATAATGCGCCTGCAGGACAACAAGCCTGTCAGGATACTCACTGAGGATCGCTACATCGCTCAGGAAATGATCGGCCTGCTCCTGCAGGCGGCTTAAATAACCACTCATATCCAATCAAAACCAGCGTGTGGCATCACAAGCGTGCTTACAGGCGCAGAGATAACTTATCCAAAGATGCGACACGAAACTACGAAGCGACTACCATTCCATAGGTGACACTTCTATGCAGTCTTATTGCCACTCACACCATTGATAAGCCAATGCCATGTCCTGTGAAAATGCGCTTCGACATCCTGACGTGAACTGAATTCATTGCTGCCCATCATTGCCGCGGCCGTCGGCAACGCGACCATACAGTGAATGAGATGAGAGGCAATCTCGGTTGCATCGCCCGGGCAGATCGCACCGACTTGCTGCGCTTCACCGACGGTCTCGACCAGCTTTGCCATGATGGGATCAGGCTGCGGCGGTATTGGCCCGTTCTTTTCAAAGACAACCGCCTCGCTGAATGTGATGCGCTTCAGAGCAATAAGTTCCGGCTCCATGTTCACATGCAAAAGCTGCAGTACAAGGGACTTCAATCGCTCCAACGGACCGCCAGAAACGGCCGGCATGCTTTCCAATCTCGCGACCGCGCTTCTATGCGCATGATCCACGACCGCCTCGAATAGTACGACCTTTGAAGAAAAGCGGCGATAGACGGTATCCTTGCCTGCTCCGCAATGCGATGCAACCTGCTCCATTGAAGTGCCGGCAAACCCCCTGCCCGCGAAAAGCTCCGTAGCGGCAAGTATAATTCTCTCGGCAGCCATATCCTGATCTGCCTTCGGCGGGCGGCCTATTCTTGCCACCGCACCCATGCTTCTTGCGACCATCTTCTTCTCCGTCTCGTCACCTCCCGGCCAGTCTTATGACGTTGCACACGCTTGCCAACATAAAAGTTGACGAAAGCATTCATATTAACTGGACAGGACGTACCCGTTTGATTTAATCAAGTATCAAAATTTGACAGCTTCTACCATGGGGATAATTCGTGAAGCACAGCCTTTCATTAAAGCATATTTTGCTGGTATCCACTTTCCTTGTTCCAGTCACGCAAGTCGCCGCTCAGGAAAAGAGCACGCAATTGGCGCCGATCGTCGTTCAGGGCGCAAGTAGTTCCAACGATACATCCGATAAAATCATCGCCAAGTCGACTCGCTCGGCAACAAAGACTGCAACGCCGGTGGTGGAAACACCACAGTCAATCTCGACAGTCACCCGCAAGCAGATCGATGAGCAGAACCCGCAGACCGTCAGCCAGGCGCTTCGCTATACATCCGGCGTCCTTGCGGACCGGGATACGAACTCACGTTACGACTCGGTCTTCCTGCGTGGTTTCGGCAACTTCGGCACCGCGACCAACTTCATCAACTATCTCGACGGGCTGAAACTACCGCGCGGCCAGGCCTTCGGCACGCCGTCGATCGACCCGTTCCTCCTCGATCGCATCGATGTCCTCAAAGGTCCCTCTGCACTTCTTTATGGCCAGACAAGCCCCGGCGGTCTCATCAATCAAGTCAGCCGCGAGCCGTCCGATGTGAAGTCGAACGAATTGCGCGTCGAAGGCGGCACGGATGGCCGCATTCAAAGCGGACTTTACTCGACAGGCCCTCTCACCAGCGACGGCAATTGGCAATACGGCGTTTCGGTCATCGGCCGCTCTTCGGGCACGCGATATGACCATGTCGACGAGAAGCGCATCGGCGTTGCGCCATCGCTGAAGTGGGAGCCGGATAAAGATACCTCGCTCGTCATCTCCGGCTATTATCAGCGCGATCCAGATGGAGGCTATTTCAACTCGGTCTATCCGAAGTTCCTCGCCCCTGGAAATCTCGGCCGTTACCTCGGGCCGAGTTTCAACGTCGGCGACCCGTCTTACGATTCCTTCGAGCGCAATCAGTACGGCGCCGGTTATCGGTTTGAGCACAGCTTCAACGATCAGGTCACGGTCCGCTCGAATTTCCGCTACTCCGGCCTTGATGTCGACATGCGATCGCTGCAGATGGCGGGGCCAATGTCGGCGGCTGGGATCATCCCCCGCTACGCGTTGCACTCCATTGAAGATGCGAAGGGCTTCTCCTTCGACAATCAGGCCGAGTTCAAATTCGACACGGGTGCCGCCAAGCACACCCTGCTCGCCGGCGTCGACCTTCAGCACTCCGATAGCAGCTGGGAATACCAGATGGGCGGGGCGACATCGATCGATGTGACGAACCCGATCTACGGCCAGCCCGTCGGTCCTTTCTCGACGTTGATCAACAGCAATCAGTCTCTCCGCCAGACTGGCGTCTACCTGCAGGACCAGATCGAATTCGGCCAGCTCCGCGCCGTTCTGGGTGTCCGCCACGATTGGACCAATCAGGATTCGGACAATCTCCTTTCGCACTCGTCGTCCGACCAGTCCAGCAACGCGACAAGCTACCGCGCCGGGCTGCTTTACCTGTTTGACAACGGTATCGCGCCATACGCCAGCTATTCGACATCCTTCGAACCGACCATCGGCACGGATGCGAACGGCAATCCGTTCACGCCGACGAAGGCGCAGCAATATGAAATCGGCGTCAAGTATCAGCCGACCAATATCGATGCGCTCTTCACGCTTTCCGCCTTCGATATCAGACAAAACAATGTGCTCACACCGGGCGCGATTCCGGGCTTCTCCATTCAGCAGGGCCAGGTCCATTCTCGCGGCCTGGAATTCGAGGCCCGCGGCAATATCACCACCAATCTGGAGCTCATCGGCGCGATTTCGGTGCTCGACACGGAGGTCTCCAAATCCACCGATACATCGATTATCGGCAATCGCCCGCAGGCGGTCCCGCGCTACTATGGCTCTCTTTGGGCGAACTACACGCTCGATTATCCCGCGCTTGAGGGCCTGAGCGTCGGCGGCGGTGTCCGCTTCGTCGGCTCGAGCTTCGCCGACGATGCCAACAAGGTGAAGGCGGAAGGCTATGCCCTTCTCGACGCAGCCATGAAGTATGATTTCGGTGCGAAGAACCCGAAGCTCAAGGGGCTGGAGGCGACACTCAACGTCACCAATCTCCTGGACAAGGAATACTACTCCAGCTGCAGTTCGAACTACTTTTGCCAGTACGGAAATGGACGGACTGTTATCGCTGGCCTGAAGTACAAGTGGTGAGATGACATCGATGATCACGAGACGCCGGTTCTGCGCAACCGTTGCCGCCGCGGCAATCCTGTCACGAGTGACGCCGGCTCTGGCGGAACCGTCGCTCAAGGTCACCGATCTGGCGGGGCGCGAGTTACAGCTCGCCGCCCCGCCGAAAAGGATTATCCTGCTGGAAGCGCATGATCTGCTGACGATGTCGCTGCTGCATCCCGACCCCGCCTCGCTGGTCGTGGGTTGGGCTGCCGTTGATAGAATCGACAGCGAATTGCTGCAGACACGACTTCTGAACAATCACTCCGTCAGCGTCGTCGGCAAGCAGACACCCGATACCATCTCGATCGAGGGGCTGATCAGCCTCTCGCCCGACCTTGTCGTGACGACTGCCTTCATGACACCTGACGGCGACAAGAACCCTATGGTCGAGCGCCTGAAAGAGTTGGGTATCCCGGTCGCCTACAGCGATGCGGCGAGCAACAGCACGACGGCCGCGCAGGAAAGCGATCCGGTTGCCGAGCTGAAGGCATCCATGCGCCTGTGGGGCACGCTTCTCAATGCCGCCGACAAAGCCGACGCCTTCACCGCCTTTTTTGACCGGGAGCTTGCCAAGATTGCATCCCTTATCAAGGACAGCAAGCCGGTGACGACCTACCTGGAGGTGCAGTCGACGCTCGACGATTGCTGCTGGGCCGCAGGACGAAAGGTCTGGGGCGAATTGCTGGCGCGGGCCGGCGGACAACCTTTACCTGAGGTCACCGCGCCGTGGTTCCAGCAGCTATCCCTCGAATATGTCGTCGCCACGCCACAGGATGTCTACATCGCATCGGGCGGCGGCTGGGTTTCGGGCAGTCGCCCCGCCATCGGCCCCGGCATCGATCCGAAGCTTGGCCGTGAGGGTCTGCAGCGGTTGATCGACGGCAGAACCGGCTTCGACCAGCTGCCGAGCGTGCGCAACAAGCGCGTCTACGGCATCTGGACCGGCCTGATTTCCAATCTGCCGCTGAACATCCTGTTTGTTGCACTGGCTGCCAAGTGGCTGCATCCGGACCGCTGCGCCGATCTCAACCCCGAAGCTATTCTGGATACGATCAACAAGGATTTCGCAGCGTTTCGGATCGAAGGGCCGCTTTGGGCCTCGATTTAATTTCATGGAGCCGATTTCAATGACCTCAACTGCCAATAGACGCTATAGCGCGAGGGCAGCCGTGCAACTCGCCAGCATAGACGACTATATCGACCCGATCGTCGAGGCGATTTCGACGCACGACATGACTGTTGAAAAGCGAGGGACTGTCCATCACATCCGATCGCCCTTTGGCAATGCCACATTCGAGCCGCGCCAGGGCGGCTTCAAACTCACTGTCGAAGCTGGTGACCCCGGCGGCATCAACCGGCTGAAGCATGCGCTCGTCGGGCCGATCTGCTTCATTGCAGCCCGCGAAAAGCTCGATATCCGCTGGGAAGGCGATCATGCCGAGCCGGCGCTTCCAGACGACCTCCGCATTCTGCACGTAGCATCCATCAGCGATATATCGCCCGGCTTTCGCAGAATCATATTTCGCGGTGAAAACCTTGAACGATATGATCGCGACGACCAGCTTCACTGTCGTCTCATCTTCCAGCCTCGCGATATTACCGAACCGCTCTGGCCGATGCTCGACCATCGAGGCCATGTCGTCTGGCCTGCGGACGGAGCCGTGCCGACCCGCGTCTACACCATCCGCCAGATCGACATCGGCAAGGGTGAGCTGATGATAGATTTCGCGCTGCATGCCAGCGCCGGCCCCGCGACGCGTTGGGCAATGGATGCGCGCATCGGCGATCTTGTGGGTATCCTCGGCCCCGCCGCCAACGGTCCTAAGCCCGCAAGCTTCCATGTGCTTGCCGGCGATGAAACCGCACTGCCGGGGATCGCCAGAATTCTCGAAATGCTCCCCGCCGACGCCATTGGTCACGCCTTTATAGAAGTGAATGCCAAAGCCGACGAGCAGACGTTGCGGTGTCCTTCCGGCGTCACGATCCGCTGGCTATACCGCGACGGCGCCGCGGCGGGTACGACACCTCTGCTCGCAGATGCCATCGGCGCGATCAGTTGGCCGGACGATCGCAGCAGCGCGTTCTTCTGGGGCGGGTGCGAGCACAAGGCCTTCAGCACGATTTACCGCCACCTGAGACAGGTCGTCCGGTTGCCGAAGGACCGCCTTGTGCTTTACTCGCACTGGCATAGATCCATGAGCGAGGAAGAGATCATCGCGCGCGGCGCTGAAGCCTATTTGCCGCAATAATTCGCACGCAAAAGTATAATATTCGCCTCGATCGCCGTTGACGTAAGCGGGGCCTCTCCCACGCCCGCTGCCGCGAGCGCTGGGCTGCAACGGGAAGCTTTTCAAAGCATGCTTCTTTCCGGTGTCATCGCGTCGACGTGAAAACACCTTAGGTTGATCGAAAGAGTTGCTTCGGGACCATCATCACGTCTTCGCAAGCCGATGACCTCGAGCTGAAAGGCTCGCCCACCCCAGCATTTCCCCCGATATTGTTGGGTGGGCGCGGGTTGCGAATGCTGTATCGAAGGCCCGTTACATCCCGCGATGTATGTTGCACGCGTCGCGCGAATCAGTATTCCATTATAAATTCACTTAGAGCCTTGTTGTCTCGTAGCCTCAAGGCCGCCTGTTGAAAAGATCACCCCAACACACGCAAATCTGTGGTGAATCTACAACATTCAATTGAATTGTGTGCTTAGAAAACGCAATCTCGAGGAATTGTTGCATTAGCAAATTGCCACTCAATCGATTTCGATATTAGTAACGTTCAGTGAGGGGCGTAAGCCACAAGTGTGACTATACGATTGTAAGAGCATAACCCTGCTTTCTGGCGGCGCGTTTGCTCGGTTTTTTGGGTTGGGCAAATGAAGCGCTATGAACAGCTGCGTAATGAACTTGCCGGATGGATGGGTTTTCTTTGGAAGGAAGCCGGCGCTTCACATGAAAAATCAAGGAATACATTGAGTCACTTTATTGGGCAGGCGTCCAACGAAGGCGTCGTGGAATCTCACAGCTCAAAATCGATACTTGATAGCTTTTACAAGTTGGTTTCAAGAATAGCGCTGACGCTTCTTCTGATCTGCAGCGGCTTTACACTCACCGGCCCCACTGTGGCCTATGCCGCCTGCACAACCTTCAATGTGCCCGATGCAAACACGACCCCCTCGACCAATCCGATGGCCTCCGGGGGCACGATTACGATGCCCGAACTCGGCTACCAATGTGATGATTTCGGCCTAAATCCTTTGAGCACGGCGCATAAGTTGCCTTCTCACGGGACCGTACAAGTGTCCGGCTCAAATAACGAAACGGTAATTTATACGAATAATGGTGATGGCGCGACCAGTGACAGTTTCATTTTGGAAGATGCAAGCGCCCATCCATTCACGATCAACGTGGCGATTGCGGTATCAACAAGCCCTATCACCGTCTCTCCGGCGACAGCCGCTACACCCAATGTCGGGACGAACTACAGTCAAACATTAAGTGCAACCGGCGGTACGGCTCCCTATACGTTTGTTCTGTCTAGCGGTACGCTGCCATCAGGCCTGTCCTTCAGCGGTTCGACCATAAGTGGGACGCCCAATCAGGCAGGCAGCTATAACGTTACGTTCACAGTCACAGATAGCGCTAGCCTCAGCACCACGAAATCCTATTCGCTAACGGTTCCAAACCCCTCCAGTGGCATTACCGTTGCGCCGCCCCCGACAGCCAATCTGAATACGCCGTATAGCACAACCCTCTCCGCTTCGGGTGCCCTGGCACCCTACACGTTCGCATTGCAAAGCGGCTTCTCGTTGCCGCCCGGTCTCTCTCTGGCCAGCAACGGTACGATCAGCGGAACTCCGACGGCGCTCGGCAACTATAATTTTCAAGTCGTCGTAACCGACAGTAGCCCTCACTTGAGTTCGTCGGGAGGCCCTTACTTCAGGTCCGTGCCCGTCAGTCTGTCCGTCCAAAACTTGCCGCCGCCCGTCGCCAATCCGGTGTCGGCGACGGTTGGTCATGGAAGCACCAACAATTCGATTACGCTCAGCCTCACGGGCGGAACCGCTTCAACGGTGGCCGTTGCAATTCAGGCGGCACATGGTACTGCGACAGCTTCTGGAACGACGATCACCTACACGCCGACCGCAAGCTATTCAGGGCCTGACAGCTTCACCTACACGGCCACGAACAGTGCGGGCACATCGGCTCCTGCGACAGCCAGCATCACCGTGTCACCGCCGACGATCGCCTATTCGCCGACCAATCCTACAGCCGCGACCGTTGGCGTCGCCTATAGTCAGTCGATCGCAAGCGCAAGCGGCGGTACGGCGCCCTATACGTATGCGGTTACGGGCGGCGCCTTGCCTGCCGGCCTGACTCTGGCATCAAACGGAACGATCAGCGGAACCCCGACGGCGGCGGGCAGTTTCTCCATCCAGGTCAACGCAACCGACAGTTCGACTGGCACCGGGCCGTTCAGCTCCGCTCCGGCTCCGCTGACCGTTACGGTCGGCGCGCCGACGATCGCCGTCAGCCCGACCACGCTTCCCAACCCAACCGTCGCTCTTGTGTATAACCAAAGCGTTTCCGCCTCAGGCGGCACAGGTCCCCGCACCTTTTCGCTCACAGGCGCGTTGCCGACCGGCCTTTCGCTCAATACGTCGACGGGTGCGATCACCGGTACCCCGACGGCAGGCGGTTCCTTCACCTTTACTATCACCGCGACGGATAGCTCGACAGGCACGAGCGCGCCGTTCACCGGTTCCCGAAGCTACACCGTGACTGTGGCAGCTCCGACCATCACCGTGGCGCCGACGACGTTGGCTGCTGCGACCGTTGCCACCGCTTACAGCCAGACAATTACGGCTTCAGGTGGGACAGGTTCCTATACCTATGCAGTGACCACAGGCGCCCTGCCCGCCGGCATGACACTCGACGGCCCGTCGGGATCGCTTTCGGGCACGCCGACGGCCGCCGGCAATTTCGCCTTCACCGTCACGGCAACGGACAGTTCGACGGGCTCGGGACCCTATACCGGCACGCGCAACTATACGCTGACTGTCAACCAACCAACGATATCGCTCAATCCGGCGACCCTCACAGCGGGCACCGTGGGAGCCGGCTACAGCGATACTGTTTCGGCATCGGGTGGCGTCAGCCCCTACGGCTATACAGTCTCCGCAGGTGCACTACCGGCTGGCTTGACCCTCGATGCCTCGACGGGCGTGATCTCCGGCATTCCGACGGCTGGCGGCACTTTCAACGTCACCGTGAAAGCAACCGACAGTGGAACCGGCACGGGCGCGCCATTCAACGGAACCAGGGCCTATACCCTGACCATCAACGCGCCATCGGTCGCGATCGCGCCGAACACGATTGCCAATCCCTCTGTCGGCGTTATCTACAGCCAGACCTTCACGACGTCGGGTGGTACCGCGCCTTACACCTATGCGGTCACCGGCGGAACGCTGCCGACCGGCCTTGCCTTCAACGCGGCAACGGCCGTGCTTTCGGGTACACCCACAGCCGCCGGCAGCTTCAGCTTCAGCATCACCACGACGGACAGCTCGACGGGTGCTGGCCCTTACAGCAACACTGAGACCTATAGTGTGACGGTCGCCGCCCCGACGCTTTCGATCGGTCCGGCATCCCTCACCGCAGCGACGATTGCCGCATCCTATAGCGAGAGCTTGACGGCTTCCGGCGGTACTTCGCCTTATACCTATACGATCATCGCCGGTTCCTTGCCGCCAGGGCTGACGCTGTCATCCAGTGGTGATATCACGGGCACGCCGACTGGAGGCGGAGCTTTCAACTTTACGGTCACGGCGACGGATAGCACCGTTGGCGCAGGCGCGCCCTTCACCGTCGCAAAGCCCTATACACTGACGGTTGGCGTGCCGACGATCGTGCTGAGCCCGTCGGCGGGCGCGCTTCCGGGTGGCACGGTCGGGTCTGCCTACAGCCAGACGATGTCAGCCTCCGGGGGCACAAATCCCTACAGCTATTCGGTGACGGCGGGTGCGCTTCCGACCGGGCTCAGCCTCAACACCTCGACGGGCGGGATTACGGGCACGCCGACGGCTGGCGGCACCTTCAACTTCACGATCACCGCGGCGGACAGCTCGACTGGAACCGGCGCACCCTTTACGGCATCCAACACCTACAGCATCACGACCGTGGCGCCGACGATCACGATTGCGCCTGCGACATTGGCGGATGCGCCGATCAATCATGCCTACAGCGAGACGCTGACGGCCTCGGGCGGCATCAGCCCCTATAGCTTTGCCGTAACGACCGGTTCTCTTCCCGCAGGTCTGACCCTGTCGCCAAGCGGCCTGCTATCCGGCACACCGACGGGTGCCGCTACCACAAACTTCACGGTCACCG
>NZ_JABAIJ010000007.1 GCF_012641435.1 Rhizobium sp. P38BS-XIX | reverse complement strand
ATGATCGGCTTGCCCGACCGCAGTTCCTCCGGCGTGATGCCGTAGTTCATGAAGCGCTCCAGATACAACGCCGTCATATCGATATGATCCGGATTGTCGAACCAGTCCTGCGAACGCAGACGACGCTTGGATGCACCCTTATCGTTCATCACTTCCTCAAGCCTTTCCTCGGGCATTCTTGTCTTCCAGATGCTGTAGCAAACCGCTGTGATCGCGCTCGCCGCCGCCGTTTTCGACGAATTCCGCAAATTCCGCTCTCACGGTTTCCGTCAGGGGCAGCTGAAGCGACAGGCCTTTGGCCGTGGCGAGAACCGTATCGAGATCCTTCAACTGGTTGCGGGCCGTACCGCCCGGCTCGAAATTGCGCTCGATCATGCGCTGGCCGTGCAGTTCGAGGATTCGGCTTTCCGCAAAGCCGCCACGAATGGCCGCTCGAAACGCAGCGGGGTCACCGCCGCCGGCCTCGACCAGCAGCATGGCTTCCGCCAGAGCACCAACCGTCACCGCGACGATCTGCTGATTGCCGAGCTTTGCGAGCTGTCCGGTCCCGCTTGGACCGACGCGGGTCACCCGGCCGAGCGGCGCCAGGACATCGCGAACGCTGTCGATGGCGTCTGCCTCCCCGCCGGCCATAATGGCGAGCGTTCCGGCCGCAGCACCGACCACCCCGCCTGAAACGGGTGCATCGATATGAAGAATGCCTCGCTCGGCAAGCTTTGCCGCATGCTCGCGAGCGGCAGCCGGCGGTATCGAGCTGTTATCGATCACGACTGCACCGGCCTCGAGGGCATCGGCGACGCCGCTGCCAAACAGGACCTCGCTGACCGCGCCGCCATTGGTGAGCATGGTGAAAAGCACGGATGCACCCCGCGCCGCCTCAACGGCCGTGTCCGCGACAATCGCGCCGTCTGCCGCCAAGGGCTCCGCCTTGCTGCGATCACGGTTCCAGACGGTCACGGCAAAACCGGCAGCCAGCAGTCGCCGCGCCATCGGCGCACCCATCAAGCCCGTTCCGAGAAACGCAATCTTCCTGTCGCTCATGCCATATCCTCCGACCTGAACCGCCGCACGCCCGAAGCGATCGAAAGTTGGAGCTTCGGCCACAATGCCGGCCCGGCACCGCCCCTCGCAACCTCCGATCCGCGGGCGGCTCCTCATGCCCGACGTACGTCAATCAACTCATCCAAGAGCTTGATAAACCTATGCTGCCAGCATGCAAAGGAAATCAGCGGGCATGCGACAAATTCTTCGGAAGTCTCTTTATATTAGAATAATATAAAATTAAGATCGCATAAAAGAAAAGGCGGGACCTTTCGGTCCCGCCCTTGGCGTGTCGAGCACTGGAGTTACGACTCAGCACGGCCCCTATTCGGCAGCGATCGGGAGTACCTCCGCCGAATGTTCGTTGTCGTTGTGATGATGCTGCTTCAGCGGGCGGTTGCCCGTAAGGCTGCGGATCAGCACATAGAAGACCGGCGTCATGAAGATGCCGAAGAAGGTGACGCCGATCATGCCGGCAAACACCGCGACACCCATGGCGGCGCGCATCTCGGCACCGGCACCGGTCGAGGTGACCAGCGGCACGACACCCATGATGAAGGCCATGGAGGTCATCAGGATCGGGCGCAGACGCAGGCGGCTGGCCTCGATTGCGGCCTGCACCGGCGTACGGCCTTCGAATTCCAGCTCGCGGGCAAATTCCACGATCAGGATCGCGTTCTTCGCCGACAAGCCCACCAACACCACCAGGCCGATCTGGGTGAAGATGTTGTTGTCTCCACCCGTGAGCCAGACGCCGGTCAGCGCCGCCAATACACCCATCGGCACGATCATGACGATGGCGAGCGGCAAGGTCAGGCTTTCGTATTGGGCAGCCAGCACCAAGAAGACCAGCAGCAGCGCCAGCGGGAAGACGATGATGCTAGAATTGCCGGCCAGAATCTGCTGGTAGGTCAAGTCCGTCCACTCGAAGTCTATGCCGGCCGGCAACGTCTCATGCAGAATCTTCTCGATCGCTGCTTGTGCCTGGCCCGACGAGAAACCGGGTGCCGGGCCGCCATTGATGTCGGCCGCAAGGAAGCCGTTATAGCGGTTCGTACGCTCCGGCCCGGTGGTGGCATCGACCTTCAGCAAGGCTGAAAGCGGGATCATCTGGCCCGATGCCGAACGAACCTTCAACTGGCCGATATCTTCCGGCTGGGCGCGGAACTTGGCATCGGCCTGTACGCGGACGCTGTAGGTGCGGCCGAAGGCGTTGAAGTCGTTGACATAGAACGAACCGAGATAGATCTGCAGCGTCTGGAAGACGTCGGTGACGGAGACCCCGAGTTGCTCGGCCTTGGCGCGGTCGAGATCGGCGAAGAGTTGCGGCACATTGATCTGGAAGCTCGAGAAGATCCCAGCGAGTTCCGGTGTCTGGTAGGCCTTGGCCATCACTGCCTTGGCAGCCTGGTCGAGCGCCCGGTTGCCGAGGCCGGCGCGATCCTCGATCTGCAGCTTGAAGCCGCCTGTCGTGCCGAGACCGTTCACTGGGGGCGGCGGGAACATGGCGATGAAGGCGTCCTGGATGGAGCTGAACTTCTGGTTCAGCGCCATGGCGATCGCCCCGCCCGAAAGGTCGGGCGTCTTGCGCTCGTCGAAGTCCTTCAGCGTGACGAAAACGATACCGGCGTTCGAGGAATTGGTGAAGCCGTTAATCGACAGGCCCGGGAAGGCAATCGCATTGGCGACGCCCGGCTGCTTCAGCGCGATATCCGTCATGCGCTTGATCACGTCTTCCGTACGGTCGAGGCTTGCGGCATCCGGCAACTGTGCGAAGCCGATCAGATACTGCTTGTCCTGCGACGGTACGAAGCCACCTGGAATCGTTGTGAACAGGCTATAGGTCGCTCCCACCAGCGCGAGATAGATCACCATGACGATGCTCTTGCGCGACAGTAGGCCGCCGACGCCCTTGCCGTAGTATTTCGAGCCGGCTCCGAACGCCCGGTTGAAACCGCGGAAGAACCAGCCGAAGATTGCGTCCATGACCCGCGTCAACCGATCCTTCGGCGCATGATGGCCCTTCAGGAGCAGGGATGCGAGCGCCGGAGACAGGGTGAGCGAGTTGAAGGCCGAGATGACGGTCGAAATGGCGATCGTCAGCGCGAATTGGCGGTAGAACTGGCCGGACAGGCCGGAGATGAAGGCGAGCGGCACGAAGACCGCGACGAGCACCAGCGCGATCGCGATGATCGGACCGGAGACCTCCTTCATGGCCTTATAAGTGGCATCTCGCGGACTGAGCCCGTTCTCGATGTTACGCTCGACGTTTTCCACGACCACGATCGCGTCGTCCACGACGATACCGATCGCCAGCACCAGGCCGAACAGACTGAGCGCATTGATCGAGAAGCCGAAGACATACATCACCGCAAAGGTGCCGATGATCGATACCGGAACGGCGATCAGCGGGATGATCGAGGCGCGCCATGTCTGCAGGAACAAGATGACCACGAGGACGACCAGCGCGATGGCTTCGAGCAGCGTGTCGATCACCTTCTCGATCGAAGCGCGAACGAATTTTGTCGTATCGTAGACGATCTCGTACTTGACGCCCGCCGGCATGGCCTGCTGCAGCTCGTTCATGGTCGAGCGCACATTGTTCGCAATCTCGATCGCATTCGAACCGGGCGCCTGGAGAACGGCGACGGCGACGGCCGGCTTGCCGTCAAGCAGCGAACGCAGCGTATAGTCTTCCGCACCCAGTTCGACGCGAGCGACATCGCGAAGGCGGGTGATCTCGCTATTGGCGCCCGTCTTGACGATGATGTTGCCGAATTCCTCGGGCGTGCGCAGGCGGCCCTGTGCATTGACGTTAAGCTGCAGATCCACGCCCGGCCGGCTGGGCGAGGCACCGATGATGCCGGCCGCAGCCTGCACGTTCTGCGAGCTGATCGCATTACTGATGTCGCTGGCAGCAAGATTATGCTCGGCCGCCTTCTGCGGATCGATCCAGACGCGCATGGAATAGTCGCCGGCGCCGAAGACCTGCACCTGCCCGACGCCGTCGATGCGGGCTAGCCGATCCTTGATGTTCAAGGTCGCATAGTTTCGCAGATAGGTGATGTCATGGTCGGCCCCGTTCGAGACGAGGTTGACGACCATGATGAAGTTGGGCGAACTCTTGACGGTCGTGATGCCGAGGGCACGGACTTCCGCGGGCAGGCGCGGCTCGGCCTGCGACACGCGGTTTTGCACGAGCTGCTGCGCCTTGTCCGGATCGGTCCCGAGCTTGAAAGTGACCGTCACGTTGAGAACGCCGTCGGACGTTGCCTGGCTGGACATATAGAGCATGCCCTCGACGCCGTTGATCTGCTCTTCGAGTGGGGTCGCCACCGTTTCGGCTATAACGGTCGGGTTGGCGCCGGGATAGGTGGCGCGCACGACAATCGACGGCGGCACGACCTCTGGATATTCGGAGATCGGCAGCGCCCTAAGGCCGATCAGGCCGGCGACCACGATGAGGACCGAAAGAACACCGGCAAAGACCGGGCGGTCGACAAAGAATCTGGAGATGTTCATATCAAAGCCCTCTCCGGGGTGAAAGCGGATGCAAAATCCCAGTCCGGCGAACTGAGAGCCGCCGGCGGATCATGTGAATTCGGATTGTCGGCCTTCTCCCCATCGGCAGAAGGCGAAGTCTTACTGAGCGGTCGCGACCTTGTCTGCCGCCTGCGGTGCGACGACCGCACCGGGACGGATGCGCTGCAGCCCGTTGACAACGACCTTTTCGCCCACCTTCAGGCCGTCCTCGATCACTCGCTCGCCATCGACCAGCGACCCGAGTTGGACCTGTCGGTAATTGACCTTGTTGTCGCCATCGACCACGAAGACGAACTTCTTGTCCTGGTCGGTGCCGACCGCGCGGTCGCTGATGACAAGCTTGCTCTCTGCCTTCGGCTGACCCATGCGAACCCGCACGAACTGACCAGGAATGAGACGTCCGCCGACATTGTCGAAGACGCCGCGAACGCTGACGGTGCCGCTCGCCGCATCGACTTCATTGTCGATGAGCTGGAGCTTGCCCTTGATCGGCGTGCCGTCATCGCTGGCCGTACCGATCTGAACCGGGATCTGCTCGAGAGGCGGGACAGCGCCGTTGGTGGCCGGCAGTTCGGCAAGAGCCTTCGTGACCGTCTGCTCATTCGCGCTGAAGCTTGCATAGATCGGATCGACCGATACGAGCGTGGTCAGCGCCGGCGAGGAAGAACCGGCTGCCACGAGATTGCCGACGGTGACGGCGATCTTGCCGACACGGCCGGCGATCGGAGCGCGAACCTGCGTATAGTCGAGATTGAGCTGCGCCGTCTGCAGGGCAGCATCGGCGGCCTTCAGATTGGCAACGGCCTCGGCATAATTGCTGGCGCGCGTATCCATATCGCTCTGCGAGATGGTCTTGTTGTCAGAGAGCTTCTGGCCGCGGTCGACTTCGACCTTGGCGAGATCGAGCTTGGCCTTTGCCGCTCCGACCTGTGCCTGCGCCTGGGCGACGGCCGCCTCATAGGGTGCGGGATCGATCGTGACCAGTAGGTCGCCCTGCTTGACGAGCGCGCCTTCGCGGAAATGCACGGACTCGATGGCTCCGGCGACGCGAGGCCTGATCTCGACACGGTCGATCGCCTCGAGCCGGCCCGAAAACTCCTGCCAGGACGTCACGTCACGCGGCTCGACGGCAGCGACCGTAACCGGGATGGCCGGCGGCGCGGCCTTGGTGGCGGCCTCGGTCGCCTGAGCGCCGCGCGGCAGGTCCAGATAGAACGCTGCGCCTGCAACAGTCGCAGCAACACCCATGCCGGCGCCCCATAGGGCCCAGCGCTTACCGTTGGACTTCATGTTGGTCTCTCCTTTGGCCCCGTCTTGGGATACGGGACCGCAAATTCCTATCGTCTCAATAAAACAGGGGGCCGAAGCGTCGCGCATCTGCGTGACAACCGCTCCGGTCTCGTGCCTTCGACCCGTCACCCTATCCGCGCTTATCCCTCGCGAACGGAATACCCTGGTCGATCAAGCCTGCACGTCTTCGACGAAACCCTTGAAGCAGCAACAGACATCCTGTTGCCACGAGGCCTTGTCCTTAGACTGCCCGCCGTACAGAGTGGGCCAGCCTGTCCCGGCGGGAAGGACTTGCTGGCGAACACGGACGCCGGCCGCTTTCAGCCGACTGCCGTATTCCATGCTCTCGTCGCGGAGCGGGTCGTCCTCGGCCGTGAGCACCAATGCCGGCGCGAGGCCCGAAAGCCGCGAACAGTATCGAGGCGCTGCATAGGGGTGACAGACACCGCCCAGGAAACCCAGGTATCGGTTCCAACCCTCCGTCCAGCGCTCGCGCATGCCGCTTTCCTCCGCCTGGAGGAAAGATTTTGATCCCATGAAGGGATCGAGCAAAGGCGATATCAACACCTGTCCGTCCAACGAACCGGGTATTTGATCGCGCGCCTTTAAAGCGACACCCGCTGCGACATTGCCACCCGATTCCTCTCCGGCGACAAACAACAGCGATTTTTTTGCTCCCCCCAGCGCAAGCATGTTCCGCTTGTTGCTCAGGTAGGCAAGAAGCCCGTAGGCGCATTCCAGCACCTTCGGAAAAGCATTCTGATTGCAGCTTGTATAATCCGCCGCAACCACGATGGCGCCGGCCTCAGCGAGGCTTGCAGCCACCGGTCTTTCGGTCGCATGACACGTATCGAGAAAGGCGCCTCCATGCAGATAAAGCACGAGGGGTGCCGCCTTCTTCAATCCTTCGCCGTTGTAGATCCGAGCTGCCACCGGCCCCGTGGGCACGTTTTCCAGCACAACATCTTTCCACGGCGCACTCATCGACCTTAATCCTTGTATGTTCGAGCGAATATGAGCTGATCCAGAACGCGTTTAACACGCTTTGCAACCATATTCTCGATTATGCGGGTCAGCGCCCCATCCCGCATTGCAACAATCATGGAAACAACATATTGTTATTCCGCTCTGAGAATAAGTAGCCTATATTCGATCAGACTATTCACGATTACAAACAATCGACCCTCTTTTTTCGAGGTCGAGGGACATCATGGAATGGACCAACTTTCAGCAATGCGGGCATTCGCGCGTGTGGTGGAGACGGGGAATTTCACTCGCGCCGCTGCTGCCCTTTCCATGCCGAAGGCGACGGTGACGACGCTCATCCAGTCGCTGGAAGCTCATCTACATGCCAAGCTTCTGAACAGAACGACCCGGCGCGTCATGGTGACGACGGACGGCGCTCTTTATTATGAGCGCGCCATTCAGATCCTTTCGGAAATCGAGGAGCTCGATGGCAGCATCAGCAACTCGCAGAGCCTGCCGAGCGGCCGTCTGCGTGTCGAAATGGCCGGCGCCTTCGCCGAAAAGATCGTCATGCCCGCGCTCTGCGACTTTCACCAGCGCTATCCCGATATCCACATCGACCTTGGCGTCGGCGACCGCCTGGTGGACTATCTCGCCGAGAATGTCGACTGCGCCCTGCGTGCCGGCATGCCGAGCGACCAGTCGCTGATCGCGCGCCGCGTCGGCGAGATCCACCTCGTGACCTGTGCGGCCCCCATCTATCTCGAAAAGCACGGAATGCCCGAGCGCCCCGAGGATCTGGAAACCAGCCATTACGCCGTCAGCTATTTTCGCGCGCAAACCGGCCGTACGATTCCTTTCCTTTTCGAACGCGGCAACGAGTCGCTGGAAATCACCCCGCGCTACGTGCTTTCTGTCAACGACAGCCGCAGCTATATCCAGGCCGCATTAACCGGGCTGGGTATCGCGCAGGTTCCGAGCTTCATGACGCGGGAGGCCTTTGCGAGCGGCGATCTGGTGCCGGTTTTCACGGGCTGGACCAGACCCGCACTCCCCATGCACATCGTCTACCCGCCCAATCGCCACCTGAGCAACAAGGTGCGCGTCTTCGTCGATTGGCTGGCTAAACTACTGGTGAATTCGCGGATCGGCGAAGCCTGATCGGCTACGCGTCCTTCTCCCCACAAGGAAGGGAGAAGGACGGTTCGCCCGCTACCGCTCAGTTCCAGGAAGCGCCGGCCGGCTGACGCACCGTAGCGTTCAACCGGTTCCAGACATTGTCGATCGCGATTGCAACGATTAGTGCAGACAGTGCCTTCTCGTCATAATATTTTGCGGCCTCGTTCCAGATCTCGTCGCTGACGGCGTCCGGCCGATCGGCCAGCCGGGTAACGGCTTCCCCGAGTGCGAGAGCCGCGCGCTCGGCATCCGAGAAGTAAGGCATTTCGCGCCATGCCGAGACGCCGACGATGCGCTCCATCGCCTCTCCCGCCTGCTGCAGTTTGCGAAAGCCCATGTCGGTGCAGACGCTGCAGCCATTGATCTGGCTGACACGCAAATGCACAAGGTCCATAATATTTTCGGGCAGGCCCCTGTCCTTGATCGAATTGCTGACCGCCATCAGCGCCTGCAGCGTTTCGGGCAGAACGAGGGCCGGGTTTTTCATACGAGCTTGCATAGTCATTTCCTTTCCGTGTGAGAGCGCCATTGCGGCGCATGATCCGACGATGCATTTTCCTGCCGATCGGCTGTCACGCCGGCTGGATTTCGTTCGTCATGCATCTGACGAAACACGATGAGGGAATGTGACCGATGGACGAAAAAAAATGGCAGGCCGAGAAATTCGAGGCGAACCGGCCGCATCTGCGTGCCGTCGCTTACCGCATGCTCGGCTCACGTACGGAGGCCGAGGATGCGGTTCAGGAGGCTTGGCTGCGCCTGGTCAGAAGCGACACGTCTGATGTCGATAATCTCAGCGGCTGGCTGACGACGGTAACGGCGCGGATCTGTCTCGACCTGCTGCGCAGCCGCAAATCGCGCCGCGAGGAGCCGTTGACGATGCTCATTCCCGAACCGGCGGTGACGCATGAGGCCGGAAACGGCACCGACCCCGAACAGGACGCGCTGCTCGCCGATTCCGTCGGCCTCGCATTGTTGGTGGTTCTGGAGCAACTCAATCCGGCCGAGCGGCTCGCCTTCGTTCTGCACGACATGTTCGACATGGCCTTCGACGACATTGCGCCGATCCTCGACCGAACGACGGTTGCGACCCGCCAGCTTGCCAGCCGTGCGCGTCGCCGCGTGCAGGACCGGCCTTCTGCAATGGAGGCTGATCTCTCCCGCCAACGGCATGTCGTCGATGCCTTTTTCGCGGCCTCCCGCCATGGCGACATGCATGCGCTACTGGCCGTCCTCGACCCGCAGGCCGTTTTCAGCCCGGACGCCGTTGCGGCACGCATGGGATCGGTCAGCGAAATCCGCGGACGGTCCGACGTCGCCAAAACCTTCAATGGCCGTGCACAGGCAGCACGGCTTGCCGTCATCAATGGCGCGGTCGGTGCCATCGTGGTCGTGGGCGGCAAGTTGCGTATCGCGCTTCATTTCACCGTCAACGAAGACGGCCTGGTCACGAACATCCATGCGATGGCAGATCCGCACCAGCTGCGCAAACTGGAGATCGTGCTGATCGAAGCATAAGCTCTAGCGCAATTGCGTCGGGCTGGTGCCCGTGAGGCGACGGAACATGGCGATGAAGGCGGAAGCGTTGCTATAGCCCAATTCCGAGGCGATCCGGTGCACGGGCTCACCCGCTTCGATCATCGACAGCGCCGCAACGAGTTTCAGCCGCTGCCGCCAATCGTTGAAGGAAATACCGAGATCGTCCTGGCATCGCCGCGACAATGTGCGTTCTGTCGTGCCGACCCTGCGCGCCCATTCCGCCAGGGAATGCCGGTCACCCGGATCGGATTGAAGAGCGCTCAGCACGGGCCGCAGCAGAGGATCGTCGGAGATCGGTAGATAGCTCTCGCAGCGCGGCGCCAGGCGAATCTGGTCGACCATGACCTCTGCCAACCGCAAATCTTCGGTCGTCTTCGGCACCGTCACATCACGGGCTGCAAAGTCCGCCAGGATCGCCTTCAACAGCGGACTGATGCTGAGCGTCGAAAGCGTGTCAGGCAGGTCGGCACAGAGTGCCCGCTGCACATAGACCGTGACGTAGCGCAGATCCTGCTTGTTATGAGCGCTGTGCAGCGTATCCGGCGGCAGCCAGATGGCATATTGCGGCGGCGACAAATACCGCACGCCCTGAACATCGAACTCCAACACGCCGATGAGCGCGTAGTTGAGTTCGCCCCAAGGCTGGCGCGTTTCCGGGAACACCGTTCCCGCTCCGTAGTTCTCCGTACGGAAGGAAACGGGGTTCGGCGGATCGCCCTGAATGCGTGGAGGCCTGACTGACATGTCCTCATTTCGCTACAGTTGTCTTAATATCGTTATATAACAGAATTCGGACAAGCGATAAAAGAGTTTCGGGATGGCGCATCATATTCGCTGTCCTTTTCGCCCCCAAGCAGAAGACGACGAAAGATCATTTCCATGAGCACCCAGCCGAACGCGTCCGCATCCATCGTCAGTGCGGCCGGCCTCGCCCCGCTGATGACGGTGGTGATCTGGTCCGGCAACACCATCGTTACCAAGGCGTCGGCCGGATTGATCTCTCCGGGCTCCATCTCCTTTTATCGCTGGCTGATTGCCTTCGTCGTGCTGCTGCCATTCGTCGGCCGTGCGGCCTGGCGCAATCGGTCCCAAGTGCGCGAGCATTGGCTGAAGCTCGCCACGCTCGGCGCGCTGGGCATGGTGATCTACCAAAGCCTGGCCTATGAAGCGGCCAAAACCACCTCGGCGGTCAATATGGGTGTGATGCTCGCCCTGATGCCGCTGCTGTCGACTTTTTTCGCAAGTCTTTTGACCGGAGAAAAGCTGAGATTTGCCAATCTGGCGGGCGGCGCGATCTCGCTGATCGGCCTCATCTATCTGACATCTCAGGGCGACCCGATGCGGCTGGTGAATGGCGGCTTCCACATCGGCGACGGACTTATGATCGTCGCGGTCCTCTCGAACGCGCTTTATGGCGTGATGCTGAAACGCTGGGCAATGCCGCTTTCGATGTGGCAGCAGCTTTTCTGGCAGATCGGCTTTTCGACCTTGTTGTTGATCCCGGTTTTCCTGATGGGCGATATCTCGCCGATCACCACGACAAATCTGCCGCTGATCCTCTACGCCGCAATCCCGACCTCCCTTGTCGCGCCGCTCTGCTGGATGGTCGGCATTCACAAACTCGGTGCGAGCCGTACATCGCTGCTGATCAATCTTCTGCCGATCATCGTGGCGGCGCTCGCCTGGGCCCTTCTTGGCGAACAGCTGCATGCCTACCATGCAATCGGCGGCGCGCTTGCTTTGATTGGCGTGGGACTCGGCCTGAGCAAGACATCAGCAAAGGGCGAACAGCAGACTTCGCTGGTCGAGGATGTGGTATGGGAGCCTGAGGAGGCCTGACTATCGCTTCCGAAGCCCCCCTTCCCTTTCGCCTCGCCTTCGTTCTACCATGGACGAGTCCCCATCAGCGGAGAGGAAGCGAGCGTGCGTATAGCCCTGGAACCGGTGTCCTCCAGAACGACGATCCAGGAGAGCGTCTATCAGCAGCTCAGGAATGCGCTCATGGCCGGCAATTTCGATCCCGGCCAGACGCTGACCATCGCCTCGCTTGCCGAGACCTTCGGAACCAGCAACATGCCGGTGCGCGAGGCCTTGCGCCGCCTCGCGGCTGAGAACGCGCTGGAGGTCGCCGCCAATGGCTCGGCCCGTATTCCAATCGTCACCCTCGGGCGGCTGGACGATCTCTGCCGTGCCCGCATTGCCGTCGAAGGTCTCGCGGCAGAACTTGGCATGCCCAACCTCACACCGACCGACATCGCAACGCTTGAGCGCATCGCTGGCGAGCAACACGTGATCGGCCTCGGCGCCAATGTTTACGACCTGATGGCCAAGAACCAGCAGTTCCATTTCACCATCTATCGCGCCTCCGGCTCCGAAGTGCTGCTGCAGCTCATCGAAACACTCTGGCTGCGTTTTGGACCCTACATGCGCATGCTCTCCGCTTCGGTCGAGCCGCTGATGCGCAGCGGCGATCTCGATCCTGCCGGCGAACACGTCTCCATCGTCAAGGCCTTGAAGGCCGGAGACTTTGTCGGCGCCCGCGACGGCGTCGTCGCCGATATCAGACGCACGCACGAAATCCTCCAGGACTATTGCCCGGCCACGCAGACCGAGCCGCGCAAGGGCTCCGGCGCCGGCCGTCGCTAGGATGCAAAAGAGGCGGAGAAATTTGGTTGAACCTTAAAGTATTTTGTGATCAAATGATCAAAATACGATTTCAATCCCAACATCCAGAGCGAGATCCCACATGAGTTCCGCCGCTTCCGCATCGCAATTTGCCGGCCACAACAGCTTTCCTGTTGACGAGGTCCGCGCCATGTTTCCGGCCATTCAGAAGGCTGGCGATTTCATCTTTCTCGACAATGCGGGCGGCGCGCAGGTGCCGCAGGCGGTGGTGGATGCGGTTGCCAACCACCTCATCGATTTCAACGTGCAGCGCATGGCGAAATATCAGCACAGCCAGGGCGTCGACCGCAATCTGGACGAAGCACGTGAAAGCGTTGCCATGCTGGTCAACGCCTATCGCCCGGAAGAAATCTCCTTCGGCCAGAACGCCACTTCGTTTATCCGCCTCGTAAGCCTCGGAATCGCCAAGCTGCTTGGCGAACGCAATGAAATCGTCGTCACCGACATGGATCACGACGCCAACATCGCGACATGGATGGCGCTCGAAGGCGATGGCGCCAAGATCGTATGGTGGCGCATGCGCGAGGACGGTACGCTTCATGTTGAAGATCTGAAGCCGCTGCTCAACGACAAGACCCGGCTTGTCGCCTGCACGGTCACGGCGCATTCGATCGGCACGATCGTCGATGTCGCGGCTGTCTGCAAACTCGCGGCCGCCGCCGGCGCCGAAACCTTCCTGGATTGCGTTCATTACGGCCCGCACGGCCTGATCGACGTACAGGCCTGGGGCTGCGACTATCTCGTCTGCTCCGGTTACAAGAATTTCTCGCCGCATATGGGCTTCCTCTGGGGCCGCTACGACGCGCTGGTCAAGCTTCCTACATTCAAGGAGGATTTCATTCCGGACGTCCCGCCCTACAAGATCGAAGTCGGCACCTTCACCTATGAAAACGTCGCCGGCATGAACGCCGCGGTGAAGTATCTCGAAGGGCTCGGTCGCCGGTTCCTGTCCGCAGGCGAACATAGCCGCCGCGAAGCGCTCGCCGCCGCCATGGGCGCGATCCGCCAATACGAACTGATGCTGTCGCGCGAGATGATCGCTGTGTTGAAGCGCCATGGCGCGGTCATCTACGGCGTCTCCGACGAGGCGCGTCTGGAGCAGCGCGTTCCGACAATCTGCTTCAACATGCCGGGCATCACGCCGCAGGAGTTTGCCGACGAGATGGGCAAGCAGCGCATCGGCCTTCGCGATGGTCATATGTTCGCGCCGCGTCTGATGAAACGTCTGGGCCTCTCCATGGAAACGGGTGCCATCCGCGTGTCGCTGGTGCATTATAACAAGGTCGAGGAGATCGCCCGGTTCGACGCGGTCCTGACCGAGATCATGGCGCGGCGCAAGTAAGCCGTGCCTGTGAGCGGTGGCGGCGCCCGAACAACTCCGCCACCGCAAATACCTCCGTGCCGCGGCTTGACGGCACGGAAAACTGCACTGAACTCAGGGCAGATTGCTACTTCGAAGTTGTATCTTTTCGGTCTATCCCTCGTTGAGAGGACCGCTGGAATGGGAGGGTGACGATGAGCTATTTCCGCCGACACTGTATCGAGCAGAAGCTGCTCGTCGGTACGTTTGCGGCTATTCCGCATCCTGTCGCCATCGAGGTTACGGCCGCCTCCGGCGTCGATTTCCTTTGCATCGACTGGGAGCACTCGCAGATCAGCCGCGACCGCATCGAGGATCTGATCCGGGCCGCTGACGTCCATCGGGTTCCAGCCATGGTCCGCGTACCCGGACATGCGGCGGAAGATATCGCAGCCGCTCTCGATGCAGGTGCGGCGGGTGTTCTCGTGCCCCGTGTTTCGACAGCGGAACAAGCCCGTGCGGCCGTGAAGGCGACCCGCTATCCTCCGCTCGGCGCACGCGGCGTCGGTCCGGGTCGCGCGGCTGCCTATGGCTACCGAATTCCGGACTATCTGGCCAAGGCCAATGCAGAGCTACTGCTTGCCATCCAGGTCGAAACGGCTGAAGGGCTTGCCAACATCGCCGAGATCGCGGCCGTCGACGGCGTCGACCTGATCTTCATCGGCCCCGGCGACCTGTCGGTCTCGATCGATGCGATGGGGCCGACGGGCAAGGACAGGCTCGATGCGGCGATCAGATCAATCACGACAACGGCGTTATCCGCCAGACGCGCCGTCGGCATTTTCCGCCCTTCGGCAGACGATGTCGGCGTGTGGTCGCAAGCCGGCATAAGCTTCTTCGTCCTTGCAAGCGATACGATGTTTCTGGGTGCCGGCCTCGCTGTCGGCGTCGATGCCGCAAAACAAGGCAAGCATGCCGCGAAGACGGAATAAAGCTGATTTCGATCAAGAGCTTACCACTTTGAAGAGTGGCGTGAAATTGAGCACGGAGGTAGACTTTTTAAGCTTAAAATTTGTCCTTGAAATGCTTCCGTTTTTGGATAACCATTCGAAAATGAAGGGCAATCCGGCCGCAGTCTTCTGCGATCGCTTTAACCCTTCGACACCGGATTCCCAGGGGAAATTCCTTGTCTCTTCTGCCGCAACATAATTTGCCGAACGCGATATCGGGCCGCGATGCCCTCGAAGGCATTCGCGCTCAAATCCGCGATATGCGCACCGACAACATCGCAGTGCTCGCCAAGCGCGCCCGCGAGCTGGGCGGCGTCATTCCACTCTGGTTCGGCGAAGGCGATGTCGTGACGCCAGATTTCATTCGCGATGCCGCGAAGAAGACGCTCGATGACGGCGCCACTTTCTACGTTCCGAATATGCGGGGCCTGGCAACCCTGAACGAAGCACTGTCGGACTATCAGACGCACTGGCATCAACGCCCCATCCCTATTGAGCGCACAACGGTCGCGCCCGGCGGCATGCAGGCGCTCTATATGGCACTCGAGCTGCTCGTCGATGTCGGCACCAATGTCGTCTACGTCGCACCGCAGTGGCCGAACATTCATAATGCCATCCACCTGATCGGCGGCGAACCGCGCGCCGTGTCGCTCGATTTCGATACCGACTGGCGCCTCGATCTCAACAAGCTTTTCGCTCGCTGCGATGCCCGCACACGCGCCATCTTCCTGTCGACACCAGCCAATCCGACGGGCTGGACAGCCTCTCGCGAGGAGATGCAGGCGCTGCTGGATTTCAGCCGCCGCACCGGCATCTGGATCATCTCCGACGAGGTCTATGCCCGCCTCTATTTCGACGGAGAGATCGCGCCATCGATCCTTCAGATCGCCGAGGACGGCGATCGCGTGATCGCGATCAACAGCTTCTCGAAAGCCTGGGCGATGACCGGTTGGCGCGTCGGCTGGCTGACGCACCCTTCTGCCATCGCCGACCAGCTCGGCGCCATGACGCAGTACATCAACAGCGGCACCTCGGCCATGGTCCAGGCCGGCGCGGCTGCCGCCCTGCGTGAAGGCGAGCCGCTGGTTTCAGAAATCCGTGGACGCATCAAGGCGGGCCTCGATCTGGCCTATGAAAAGCTTCCGAAGATACCGGGCATGATCCTGCCGGAAAAACCGCGAGGCGGCATGTATGCCTTCTTCTCGCTGCAAGGCGAACCGGATGCGACGGCGCTCTGCGAGCGCATCCTCGAAGCAGCCCGCGTCGGCCTGGCACCGGGATATCATTTCGGCGATTCATCCCGAGCATTTTTGCGCATGTGCACCTTCCGCGAAACCGAGCAGATGCGTATCGCACTCGACCGCATGGTCAATGCGATGACATGATACGGCCGCCCGGCCGGGCGTACGAGACTACTGCGGGCAGAGGAAAGTCCGTAGCCATAACCAGAGGGAGACTAAGAAAATGCCTATTACTCGTCGTAGTCTGCTGGTCCTTGCGACCGCCGTCGGCCTGGCCGGCGGAAGCCACTTCGCCTATGCCGCCGATGTCTTAAATGTCGGCTCCTATCCGAACAACCCGCCCTTCGAATACAAGACCGCCAACGGCGGCTTCGAGGGCTTCGAGGTCGATGTCGTCAACGAAGCTGCCAAGCGCGCCGGCATGACCACCAACATCGCCGATTATGGCTTCCAGGCCCTGTTCGCCGCCACCAGCTCGAAGCGTATCGACGTGGCGATCTCGTCCATCACGATCACGCCCGAGCGTCTGAAGTCGCAGTCGTTCACACAGCCATACTACGACTCCGACATGGGCGTCGCCACCAAGGAAGGCAGCTCGATCAAATCGCTTGCCGACCTCAAGGGCTCCGTCGTCGGCGTTCTCTCGGGCTCGACTGGTGAAAAGTGGGTCAACGACAACAAGGCCGCTCAGGGCTTTGCCGACGTCAAGGGCTACAACTCGCAGCAGGACATGTTCCTCGATCTCGGCGCCGGCCGCATCGATGCGGTCGTCAGCGATATCCCTGGCATGCAGTATCTCTTCGTCAAGACGAAGGGCTTCGCCATCAAGGATCGCATCAAGACCGGCGAGCAGTACGGCCTGATGATGACCAAGGATTCACCGCTCGTCGCCAAGATCAACGACGCCATCACCGCGATGAAGAAGGACGGTACGCTCGAAAAGATCCACGAGAAGTGGTTCGGCGGCAAGGCGCCCGAGGGTTCCTCCACCGTCACCGAAATGCCGATCCCCAAGGCGTGATCAAAAGATCATTCTTGATATGACTTTACGCCGGCCATTTCGGCCGGCGTAAATGTAAGGAAATTCTATCTTCGTCTTGCACACGGGAGTGCCAATGTCTTTCGTCGATACCTTCCTCAATTCCGACGTCATGATCTCGGCTTTCCCGCAGCTGCTGCGCGGGCTTTGGATGACCATCGCGCTGGGCGTCGTCAGCATCCTGATCGGCGTGACTGGCGGTCTCGTCATCAGCCTCATCCGCCTTTATGCCCCCAAGCCGCTGCAGCTTTTGATGATCGCCTATATCGACATCATGCGCGCCATGCCGATGCTGGTCGTGCTGATCCTGATCTATTACGCTCTGCCCTTCGTCGGCATCAGCTTTTCGGCATGGTGGTCGGCGATCCTCGGTTTCTCGATCGTCCTGGCCGCCTATTCGGCCGAAGTCTTCCGCTCGGGCATCGAAAGCGTGCCGCGCGGCCAGTTCGAGGCAGCCGCAGCCCTCGGTATTCCCTTCCTGATCACGCTCTATAAGGTCGTGCTGCCACAGGCGGTGCGCATCGTCATCCCGCCGACAACGAGCAATTGCGTCTCGATGTTCAAGGATACGTCGCTGGCCTCGACCGTGGCGCTGCCTGAGCTGTTGAAAGAGGGTCAGAATGCTCAGGGTTTCTATGCCAACCCCTCGCCGCTGATCATGGCCGCGCTGATCTACATCATCCTGCTCTGGCCGATGGTCCGTCTTGTCAGCGTGCTCGAGAAGAAATTCAAGAACGAGCGCGCAAGATAAAGCGGCTCCAGAAGCACTCAAAGCGCCTGTCGCTATGAAGATTTGGTGAAGCGCCACCCGGCGCCGATATCAATCGAAGTCGGCGCCAGAGAGATGATTGCTGACGGAGGACTTCACCAAGCCGATATCCCGCCAAAGCTCGTTGACGATCTCCGGATCGACATCCGCCATCATATCACGCAACCAGCCTTCATGGGCCGTAGCCATGGCGCTGAACAGGGTTTCACCCTTCGCCGTCAGCTTCGCTACCGTCACGCGCCGGTCGCCGTCCGGCGTGACGCGCAGCACAAGACCATCCGTTTCCAGCCGCTCGACAAGCCCGGTGACGTTGCCGTTCGTGACCATGGTTCGCTTCGACAGCTCGCCGAGCCGCAGCCCCTCGCGTTCACGATAAAGCTGGGCCATCAGATCGAATTGCGGCAACGTCGCGCCGAACTCGTTACGCAGCCGCCGGCGGATTTCCTGCGAGATCAGCTTGGTGGTCGACAGCATCCGCAGCCAGAGCCGCAACTCCAGCTTTTTGCCTTCCTGCGCGCCCTGAACGATGATCTCCAGGTCAACGGTTGCACTCTCGGACTCTGTCATGACGGCGCCTCGGTCTATCATTCCGCATCACTGATTGAAGCGATCTAGGGAGCGATATTTGAAATGTCAAAGGTTTGGCCGTCAAGTCGGGTCGGGCTTACTTGGCCAGCATTTTCCCCAACATGAAGCCGGAACCCGCCCCCGTTCCTGCTCCCGGCCATGTCGAAGCCCCGCACATGTAGAGCGAAGCAACCGGCGTTTTATACCGCGAGTAGCCGGCAATAGGACGGAACAGGAAGTTCTGGTCGAGATGATGGCTGCCGGAAAGATTGTCGCCGCCGACAAGATTCGGGTTCTCGCTTTCGAGATCAACGGGCGAAAAGACCGAGCGGCCGAGTATCTTGCCACGCAAGCCTGGCGCATAGCGCTCGACGATATCGAGGACGCGCTCGGCATAGGCATCCTTGATCTCATCCCAGCCTGTGCCGGAAATCTCACCCGCGGCATCTCCACGGAATTCTGCAGGCAGCACGCGCACCTGAATCCAGAGCACATGCTGTCCATCCGGAGCACGCGACGGATCGATCGCCGTCGGCTGCCCGACCACGAGCGCGGGTTCCGCAGGCAGCAGCCCGCCCATCGCCTCGGCATAGACGCGTGACATCATTTCAAGATCGGGCGCGATGTGCACATAGGCAAAATTTTGTAGCGCCTTGCCCGCGGCCCAGTCGGGAAGACCCGACAACGCCAGATGGATCATCATCGTGCCGGGGCCGGCCCGAAAACGCTTGACCTTGCCGTCGAACTCCTCGCGCGCCGGATCCTGGTCGAGAAGCTTGCCGAACAGAATTTGCGGATGGACATTAGCGATCACTGCGCGCGTCGCTTCATAACGCCGCCCATCGGCCAAAACGACACCCGTTGCCTTGCCGCCCGACGTGACGATCTTGTCGACGCGCGTGCCCAGCATCAACTCGCCGCCCTTGTTCTTCAGCACGGCCGCCATCGCCTTGATGATCGTATCGGCCCCGCCCTTGCCGATCACCATGCCGAAGGCCTGATTGGCCATGGATTCGAGGTAAGGAAACAGAGCGCCGCCCGCGACATCGGGAGCAAAATCCAGGTGCAGACCCCAAGCCGCCATCATCGTCTTCAGCTTGGCGTTCTGGAAGCGGGCATCGAGGAAATCGCGTGGCGAGGCAAACAGCATGCGCGCGGTATCGTAGACCCAGCCCATCCCCTTCTCGCGCCAGGCTTTCCAGACAACCCTGGCCGCGGCCAGGGATGGCATGGGCGAGCCGAGCAGACCGAAAATATGCGGGGCATCCGCGCCGAACTGCGAAAGCAGGCTGCGCCAGGCGAAGGCATCCTGCGGCGAGATATCCGCGATGGCGCCCGCTGTCTTTTCAAGATCGGTGCTGACGCCAAGATAGGTGTTGTCGCGAAAGACGCTGGCGAAGCAATCTGCAGCAGGCACGAAGCCCAGCCCTTCGGCCGAAAGCTCGTTCTTGTATTGCGCGAAGAAGGCGGACCCGGCGAACATGGAGAGGTTCATGGCGCAAAGATCGTGCCTAAAACCCGGCAGCGTCACCTCGCGTGTCTTGACCGCGCCGCCGGGCTCGGAGTTACCCTCGATGACGGCAACTTTCCAGCCCTTGGCGGCCAGGTGCACTGCCGCTGCCAGACCATTATGGCCTGCCCCCACTATGATCGCATCATAGCTCATCGTTTGCCCCTCTTCGTCTATTTATGATTATTGTCATATGCATACATTTTGAGCTTTGAGCTTCAAGTATCTATTGAGGCGAATGATTCAGAAATAACGCAACCAAAAATAGAATACATGGGAAGGATTTTTAGATTTTACATTTATAATCAGAGACTTGACATCACTCCGCAAACTCGGAAACGTGCGCCAATTTTGGCCCTCCAAAGCGCCTCGGAATGCTTGCAATATCATATATTGTGACATAGGCTCCCTTCATTCCGCCGCCGCGCGGACCCGGTGCCAGGAGGAAAGGCGCCCCGCGCATGGCGATGTCGACTTCAAGCATGATCCTGTTCGGAAGCCCCGCCTGGCGGCTCTTCGTGTGGGATTGCGCAATAACAAGGGGAACTCAAAAATGACCGCCAATGCACTCGCCAGCCTCGCCTCTGCCCTTCTTTCGGGCTCCGTCAAGGTCGTGGATCTCACTGCCCCGCTCGGCCCGGACACGCCGGTGCTCTACCTGCCGCCGCAGTTCGGCAAGAACACGCCCAAGGTCGCGGTTCACACGATTTCCGAATATAATCAGGATGGTCCCTTCTGGGCCTGGAACTGGCTGGAACTTGGCGAGCACACCGGCACGCACTTCGACGCTCCCTGCCACTGGATCACCGGCAAGGACAACCCGAACAACACCACCGACACCATCCCGCCGCAGAATTTCGTCGCCCCGGTCAATGTTATCGACCGCTCCAAGGAAGCTGCCGCCGATCCGGACTATCTGCTGACGGTCGACAGCATCAAGGAATGGGAAGCTCAGAACGGCGCGATCGAAGCCGGCAGCTGGGTGCTGCTGCGCACCGACTGGTACAAGCGCAACGGCTCGACCGATACGTTCCTGAATGCCGATGAAAACGGCCCGCATTCTCCCGGCCCGACGGCCGAAGCGATCGAGTATCTGCTGAGCAAGGGCATTATCGGCTGGGGCTCGGAAACGGTCGGCACGGATGCCGGTTCGGCCGGCGGCATGAACCCGCCTTTCCCGGCACACAACCTCATGCACAAGGCCAACCGCTATGGCCTCGCAAGCCTCTCGAACCTCGATCAGCTTCCGGCCAAGGGTGCCGTGCTGATCGCCGCGCCGCTGAAGTTCGTCAAGGGCACCGGTTCTCCGGTTCGTGCGCTGGCATTGATTGCATGATAGGCTGACAAGGCGGGAGCCTGGGGCGGGCTCCTGCTTTTCCGTTTCATCTTGCCTATGAGGGGCAGCGGCAATGGGCGATCATGATTACATCATCGTCGGCAGCGGTATAAATGCGCTTGTCGCAGCCGCGATGCTCGGCAAAAAGGGCCATAAGGTGCTCGTCCTCGAGCGCAACGACCGCATCGGCGGTTGCCTGCGCACGGAGGAGATTACCGAGCCCGGTTTCATTCACGATGTCATGGCAACGACCATGGTGCTGTTCCTGACCTCGCCGGCCTATGGCGCCATTGGCAAGGATCTCGAGGCGCGCGGTTTGGAATTTGCCCATGCCGACCTTCCGACCGGCGTGTTGCGGCCTGACGGTTCGAATGTCATTTTCTCCAAGGACCGGCGTCGCAATATCGCTACCTTCGATGAATTGTGCCTCGGTGACGGGCAGGCTTTCTCCCGCGAAATGGATGCGCTGGGCGCGGACGCGCCATTCCTCTTCTCCCTGCTTGGCGGCACGCTATGGTCGGGATCGACCCTGAAAACCGTAGGCAAGCAGGGCTGGAACCGCGGATTGCGCAAGCTCGCCGCCTGGTTTGGCGACGCGCTGACACCGGCCCGCAACTACCTCGAAACCAACTATCAGTGCGACGATATCCATGCGCTATGGGCGCCCTGGGTGCTGCATTGCGGCCTTGGCCCGGAAAGTGCCTATTCCGCAGAGATGCTGAAGGTGATCGGCTTTGCGCTGGAACTGGGTGGCGCGCCCATCGTCAAGGGCGGCGCCGAGAAACTGCTGACAGCCTTCCAACGGCTGATCGCCGATCACGGCGGCGAGATTCGAGTTAGTACCGACGTCGCCGCGATCCTTCCGGGCGCCAACCGCCGCGCCGACGGCGTGCGCCTTGCCAACGGCGAAACGTTGAGCGCGAAGGCAGGCGTGATCTGCTCCGTCACTCCCAATCAGCTTTACGATCGACTGATGGCCGATTGGCCGGATCCGCTGCCGGCGGAGGTCAAAACAGGCGTCACCAATTATCGCTACGGCAAAGGCGACATGCAGATACACTATGCACTCTCCGAGCCGCCACGCTGGAAAGCCAACGCCGAACTCGGCAAGGTGGCACTGCTACACCTGACACCCGGCCTCGACGGCGTATCGCGCGCTGCCAACGAATGCGAACGCGGGCTGTTGCCAGCCGAGCCCACCGTCTGCGTCGGCCAGCCCGTCGCGCTCGATCCCAGCCGCGCGCCGGACGGAAAATCGATCCTCTGGCTACAGCTGCCGGAAGCGCCGCGCCATATCAAGGGCGATGCCGCAGGCGAAATCGCAACGCCGGAAGACGGTCGCTGGACGGAAGACGTGCGCGAGCGCTACGCAGACCGCATCGAAGCGCTGCTTGCCAGCCATATCGAGAATTTTGCTGGCATAAAGCTCGCACGCCGCGCCTATTCTCCGGGTGATCTTGAAGCGATGAACATGAACCTCGTCGGCGGCGATCCCTATGGCGGCTATTGCGGCCTCGACCAGTTTTTCATCTGGCGTCCATTCAAGTCATCTGTTAACCACCGCACCCACATAACGGGCCTGTACCACATCGGCGCTTCCGCGCATCCCGGTCCAGGCCTTGGTGGAGGCTCCGGCTTTCTGCTCGCATCATCGCTGAAGTAACACGTTTCCGGAGGAGTATCGTCGATGGAAGAACGGTTTTCAGGCACCGTTTTGAGGCGCAAGCGGGATGAGAACGCAAAGCGCCCGACCATGGGCGAAATCGGCCTCAATCACTTCGCGCCCTATCTGATGAACCGTCTGATGGCGCGCTGGAACGCCAATCTTTCCGAAGAGCTGCGCGAATACGATATGACGACCGCCAAGATGCGGGCGCTCGCGGTACTCTGCGTCTCCTCCAGCGTCACCATCAATGAGCTTTCCGTCTTTGCCGTCACCGAGCAATCGACGATGAGCCGCACTTTGGATTCTCTCGAGCAGCAGGGCTATATCCGCCGCCAGCCTCGCGCCGAAGACATGCGCATCCGTGACGTCTCCATCACCGAGGAAGGCCGTGCAGCCTTCGAAAAGGTGTGGCCGACCATGTACGATCTGTTCCTGCAGATGTTCGACGGCGTCGACGAAGCCGAATATCGCGGCTTCATCTCGACCCTGCATAAAGTGCTCCACAACATCCGCAAGCACGAGATTTGAGCGGCCGATAGTCGGCCGATCGAGATTGCATCACCGCTTGTTCGGTATGAGCGCCGTCGCCAAGGCCGCAATGGCGGCGATGATGGCAAAGACGTAGAAATTCCATTCCGGGCCGACATTCAGGCTGGCGATGTAACCGCCCATCAGCGGGCCGGAAAGTGCGCCGATGCGCGAAAAGCTCAGCGCCCAACCGGTGCCGGCGGCCCGCACGAAAGGCTGCAGATAGGCGGCAAGATATCCGGTGAGGATCAGCGATGCCGAGACCGTGCCGAAGCCGGCGATGGCGACGACCGTATAGTTCAGCCAGATGGATCCCTTGAAGGCGAGAAGCGCGATGCCGATGGCACCGAGCAGATAGGACAGCGTCACCGTCAACCGCACGCCGAAACGATCGGCCCACTGACCGAGCACGATGCCGCCGATCGCCGAGGTGAAGCTGAAGACGGCCAGAAACAGCAGGCTGTCGCCCAGATCATAGCCGCTCTTGCGCATGATCTGCGGCAGCCACTGGGCCAGCCCATAGACGAGGAGCAGCCCCATGAACAATGCGATCCAGAAGCAGGCGGTGGCGAAGGCGTTTCTCGGCGAAAAGATCTCGCCTAAGACAGCGCGCCAGCCGAGTCTTGTTTCCCTGGGCGCACTTGCCGCTGGTACGGGAACGTCAAGCCGGGCAGCAAGCCGCCTTGCGCTATCGCCTCGTCCGCGAGCCACCAGGAAGTCGAGCGACTCGGGCAAAAGCCACGCCATGACGGGCACGAATAGAACCGGCAGCGCTCCGATCAGAACGACAGGCCGCCATCCGTAGTCCGGCAGCAGCCATCGGCCGACAAGTGCGGCGGCGAACAGGCCGAGGGAATAGCCGGAATACATGATCCCATAGTTGAGGTTCTTCTTCGCCACCGGCGAATATTCGATGGTTAGTGCCGCCGCCAGCGGGATGATGCCGCCGAGGCCGAGCCCGGCCGCAACACGGCTGACACCAAACCAGGTCGGCGTTGGAGACCAAGCGGTGACAGCGGTACAGATGGCAAAGAACGAGAGGCAGGCGAGAAACATCGGCTTGCGGCCATAGAGATCGCTGAGCGTCCCGACCACGATGCCGCCGACAAGCATGCCAAAGACGGTATAGCTGCCCATCGCGCCGAGCTGCAGCGGCGTCAGGTGCCAGACATTGTCGGTGGACAGCGCCGGCAGAATGGCGCCGAGAACGCCGACATCATATCCCTCAGCGAAAATCGCGAGCCAGCAGATAAGGACGACGACCAGGCTTTTGGCATGCGAGATTTCTCCGCTGCGAGGACTTGAAAGGTCCTTCGCAGCGCCATTTCGAAGAGTGTCCATGCGACTGTTCCCTTTGGATTTATCGGTCTTGGCCGATATTATTCGCGTCCTAAAGACGCGCGGGGCGGAAAACCGCCCCGACCACTATCTGATCGGATCAGAGTGTCCCGACCGTCTTTAGCGCGCCATCGAGCGCCGTCCCCTGCTCGTCCAGCAATGCCGCCTGCCGCAGCCGCTTCATCCAGACGGCTCCGTCCTCACGATCGCGAAGAAGCGGCAAGGCCGACATGACCCGATCAAACTTGGAAAGCCCGCGCGCATGCGTATCGGAATAGCCCTTGACGAGCCGGCGGTTGCCGAGCACCTCGACGGCGAGATCGTAATTCGCGGCCAGCAGATTGCATGCCGCCGTCAGCCACGCCTCTCGATGCTCCACTTCGCGCGCATGCCGCAGCGTGCCGCGACGGATGCGGCGCAGTGCCGAGACCATGTAGAGGCCAAGAAACCAGAACAGCGTTCCGGTCTGAACGCGGCGCCCCTTGTTGATGAAACGGTCGAGCCGGGCAAACAGGCGCGGCCGGTTTTCGATCCAGAGCCCCATGCCTTTCGGCATCGTGCCGCAGACCTCATCCATGCGCGGATGCATGTACTCGGTCATATAGACGATCTGGTCGTCCTTGGCGCCGACCTCCTTGCGCACCCGCTCGAAGCGCGAGCCGCGCACCTTCAGATCGGCAACGCGAATGACGTCATCGTAAGCCATGGCGACAGCGACATATTTCGCAGCCTGGACGGTGAAGGCGAAATCCTTGTCCATACCGCCGGCCTTGCGATCCAGCGCATGGAGTGCCGAAACACGGCTCAGATACTCGTCGGCATAGGCCGGGTCCTGATAGTCGGTCAGCTTCTTGACACCGGCAAACAGCAACGGCCACGTAACTTCCGGAAATTCAGAGCGGATACGATTGACCAGCCGGTCGAGTACCGGATGACCGGCCGTCTCAGGCAGCGCATCGAAGTGCTTCGGCGGCGTTGCCGAAACCGCATCGCGCGGCTTTTCCTTGACCCTGTCGAAAGCGGCATTGAAAGCCTTGAGGCTCGGCTCGATGCCCTTGCCGCCGGCCCGGATCATCGTCTCGAAGGCCTGCTTTGCAAACGGCAGCGCACCGGAACCGGCGAGTGCACCGAACATGGAAGCCGAAATCACGCTGCCATTTCTGACAGCAAGCGTTTCCATATCGAAAGCAATGGTGCGCTTGGCGGCAAAATCCGTGGCTTCGACCACGACTTCGGGATTGCCGATACCGTCGCCTGGTTTCTCTTTCTCGCCGACCGCAAAAGAGCGATGTGTCGAGGCGATGAGCACCGTCTTGTCAGGCGTAACGAGACCGCGCAGGACGGAGCGCCCTGCCTCCATCAACTCGGCCGCCATGACGACATCGACATCGCCGGGTGTCGGCATCAACGAGAAGATCGGTGCGTGGCCATCGCGGGCCGGCAGCATCTCGATATAATAGATCGTCGCGCCCGTTCGCTGGGCAACACCGGGCACCGATGTCGTCTGCGCCATCCAGCCCTCAGCCTCGGCAAGACCGACAATCCAGTCGGCCAGCACGCCGCCGCCCTGCCCGCCCATGGCGAGAATGGCAAGCGACAGCGGCTTGTCCGTGGAAAGTCTGCTGGCGCCGAGATCACTCATGCTCACATGCTCGTTCATATCGCCCTCTCAATCTGCGAAGACGATGCGGCCGGCACGGCGACGTGCCTGCAGCCAACCGATAATGCCCGAGCGCATGCGGGCAACGAAGCGATCCCAACCTGTCGGATTGTGGATGATGTCGGCACGATAGAAGGAGGGACAGAGCACCGCCGCCTCCGAAACCTCGCCGCAATTGCCGCAGCCGACGCAGTTATTGTCGATCGCCGCCACCGGGTCGTCCTTCAGCGGATCGTCCGTGTGCTTGACGGAGAGCGACGGACAGCCGGAAAGACGGATGCAGGCATGATCGCCGGTGCAGACGTCTTCGTCCACGCCGAAACGCTCCTTGACCATGCGCTTGCCGTCCTTGACGGCCTTGGCGAATTGCGGCTTCACGCGGCGCTGCTTGTTGAGCATGCACTCCGAGGAGGCGACGATGATCTTCGGCCCTGGTTCCTTCGATGTTAGCGCCTCGCGCAGCGTATCGCGCATCTTGGCGACATCATAGGTGCGGTCGATCTGGCGGACCCAGGTCGCGCCGATCCCCTTGACGGCATTGACGATAGAATTGTTGGTCTTGCGGCGCGGGTTGAGCGCGCGCGACGACGGTATGTCCTGGCCGCCGGTTGCCGCCGAATAATAATTGTCGACGACGAGGATGACACCATCCTGCTTGTTGAAGACGGCATTGCCGACTGAAGTCGCAAGGCCGTTGTGCCAGAAGCCGCCGTCGCCCATGACCGAGATCGCGCGCTTGTCGGCCTCGACATTGAAGGCCGAGGCCGCCGCCGGCCCGAGCCCATATCCCATGGTGGTGGTGCCCAGGTTGAACGGCGGCAGAATAGAAAACAGATGGCAGCCGATATCGCCGGAAATGTGATGCTGGCCGAGTTCGCCCTCCACCATCTTCATGGCGGCGAAGATCGGCCGTTCGGGACAGCCGATACAGAAACCCGGCGGGCGCGGCGGCACGACTTCGGCGAGCGCCTTGATCTTCGGATCGTTGAGGATCGGCGTCGGATCCGGCAGCGGCGGCTGGTTGCCGAGCAATACGCGCTGGTGGATTTCCAGAAAATTCTTGATGCCCTTCATCAGAACAGGCGCGGTATATTCGCCGCCCATGGGAAGGACATCCTTGCCGGCAACCTTGGTCTGGATGTCGCGTCGGCGCAGGATGGTATTGAGGGATTGCTCGATATATTCCGGCGCCCCCTCCTCGACCATCAATACCGCTTTCTTGTTCGCACAGAACTCGGCGAGTTGATCGTCGACCAGCGGATAGGCAACGTTGAGGACATGGAGCGGTACTGCGGAATTGCCGTAAACGTCGGCAAGGCCAAGCTGCTGCAAGGCGCGCATCACGCCATTATAGGCACCTCCGAGCAGGATGATCCCGACTTCGCCTTCCGAAGGACCGAAATACTCGTTGAGCTGACGCCTCTTGATGAAGTCGACGGCAGCGGGCCAGCGCTTCTCCAGCTTCTCCTTCTCATGCATGAAGGATGCCGGCGGCAGCACGATGCGATTGACGTCACGAACCGGATTTTCAAGCGCCTGCTTCAGCGTATAGGCAGGACGCTTGTTGTCCTTGGCGACGAACTGGCCATGCACGTGACAGCTGCGAATGCCGACCTGCAGCATGACCGGCGTGTTCGACACCTCGGAAAGCCCGAACCCCTCCTCGACCGCCTGGACGATCGACGGCAGGTTCGGGCGCGGATTGAGCAGCCACATCTGCGATTTCATCGCATAAGCGTGACTGCGCTCCTGCATGATCGAGGAACCCTCGCCATAGTCCTCGCCGATGATGATGAGCGCACCGCCCGTCACCCCGCCCGAAGACAGGTTCGAAAGCGCATCCGAGGCGACATTGGTGCCGGCCGTCGATTTCCAGGTGACGGCGCCGCGCACCGGATACATCACGGAGGCGGAAAGCATGGCCGCAGCCGCCGCTTCCGAAGCTGAGGTCTCGAAGTGGACGCCCAGATCCTGCATCACGTCCTTGGCGTCTGCCAGCACGTCCATGAGATGGGAAATCGGCGAGCCCTGATAGCCACCGACATAAGAAACACCGGATTGCAGAAGTGCCTTAGTGATCGCGAGAATCCCCTCGCCGCGGAAGATATCACCTTCCCCGAGCTTCAGATCCTCGACCTCGCGCGCAAACGATCGCTCGGCCATGACGTTACCCCTTTGCCCTTGTGGGCTTGTTTTAAATCATTTGCAAAATCATATTTTGAACTTCCTTGAACTGTCAACGAACAATTATGCGATATCGCCGTCTCGATTTGCGATATCGACGGCGCAACAATATCGCCTGAGCACGAAGCGTTGTTCTGCAAAGTATCCACCACCCACTACAATATATGCATATGCATAAAATTTATGCGAACATGGAAAACCGAACAAGAATTGAAGCCGGGATTTTACGGAACAACCAGAGAAAGCGCTTGCCGCTCCGAAAGACGTATTTTAAGATTAAAACATTCCGACAATAAATCGCCAGCGGCAGTCGGGCGTCATGCTTTTCTGCCGCTTAACAGGGGAACGGAGTGACCATGACAACGCTTACTCGGCGCGAGGCATTGAGCCTCGGCGCAGCCGCATTCATTACTGGGATTTTAGCTGGCAGAACACCTGTCGAAGCCGCAGAAGCCGGCACGCTGACCATTGCCTTCAACGTCAACCTTCCGGCCTTCGACCCAACGACCGGTCCGTCTGCCGTCAACCCGACGATCCAGGCAATCTATCGTTCGATCTTCGACCAGTATATCGGCCAGGGACCGGATCTGAAGTTTCAGCCGGGCCTGCTGACGGCCTGGGGCTGGAACGACGACAAGACAAAGGTCTGGATGGACGTCCGCGAAGGCGTGACCTGGCACGACGGCTCGAAATTCACGCCGGATGATGTCGTCTGGTCGCTGGAGCGCGCCGCCAAGCAGGACACCGGCAATCCGATCCAGTTCATCTGGTCGACAGCCAATAATTACAAGGTGGAAGGCAATCGCATCACCGGCGATGTCGTTCGCTTCGAGCCCACCTTCTTCAAGTGGATGGCGTTCCTGACAGGCTACATCCTGCCGAAGGACTATTACACCAAGGTGGGCGCGCAGGGCTTCGAAAAGAAGCCGATCGGCACCGGCCCCTATATGGTCGATGCTTATGAGGGCAACTCCTATCTGCGCCTGAAGGCAAACCCGAACTATTTCGGCGGCAAGCCGGCCTTCGACACAGTCATCTTCAAATTCGTGCCGGATACGACGAGCCGCGTCGCCGAAATCGAATCCGGCTCATCCGACGTGACGCTGGAAATCCCCTATGAAGATTTCGACCGTCTGAAGAAGAAGTCCGGCCTGGCGGGCGTCGCCACGCCGGTCTCCGACATCGGCATGATCTTCATCAGCAACGTCGACCCGATGCTCGACAAGAATGTCCGCCTGGCCGCCAATATGTCGATCGACAAGGACGCGATTATCAAGCGGCTCCTGCGCGGCTACGGCAAGCCGCTATCGACGCTGGAAGCGCCGGAATACGAAGCCTACGACGCTTCCGTGACGATTCCCTACGATCCCGAGCAGGCCAAAAAGCTGCTCGCAGCCAGCGGCTACTCCCCGGAAAAGCCGGTCAAGTTCAGCATCAAGACGACCCGCGGCTTCAAGCCGAAGGACTACGAGATGATCCAGGCGATCATCGGCATGTGGCGCAAGGTCGGCATTCAGGCCGAAATCGAAGTCTACGAAATCGCCAAGCACTACGAGCTGCGCGCCGCCCACCAGCTCGGCCCGGCTGCCTTCTATAACTGGGGCAACGCCATCGGCGATCCGACGACCTCGACCGGCTTCGCCATGTTCGGCCCCTCCCCGCACTCGGCCTGGAAAACCAAGGATGTCGATGACATGCTGGGACCGCTTTGGGTGGAAAAGGACGAGACGAAGCGCATTGCCGGCTGGAAGGCTGCGATCAAATACATCGCCGAACAGGGCTATGTGATCCCGCTGCTGCAATATGCCCAGCCGATCGTCTACAAATCGAGCTTGAAGGTCACGCCGAACGTCTCCGGCGCCCTGCAGCCGACGCTCGTGTCGAAGGCTTGATAACGCTTTTACGGCTTTGCCCCTCACCCTAGCCCTCTCCCCGCTCGCGGGGAGAGCGGACGACTTCTGTCATCTCGCGTGAACAAGTCGTTAGGGATAGGCTGTAGGCGCCTTTTTCCCCTTCTCCGCGCCAAAACGGGGAGAAGGTGCCCGACAGGGAGGATGAGGGGCTCAGGGCTCTCATCGCCACCAGCACATGCGATCGGAACTCATAACGCATGATAGCAGTCTCCATTCTCAACCGGCTGATCATGGCCGCAATCACACTCTTCGGAGTAGCGGTGATCGTCTTCGTCCTGTTGCGCGTCGTGCCGGGCGATCCGATCGCGATGATGATCTCGCCGGGCGCAAGCCCAGCGGATATAGCAGCACTCCGCGCCCATTACGGCCTTGATGCCAGTCTGACCACGCAATTCTGGCTGTGGCTGAAAGCAGTTCTGACGGGTGATTTCGGGACATCGATCTCGCTGAAGCGGGATGTGCTTTCATTGCTCGGCGAGCGTCTCCCCGCAACGCTGGAACTGGCCTTCGCTGCATTGGCGCTGGCAGTTCTTCTCGGCGGCGCGGTCGCCATCGTCGGCACGCTCGCACGCCGCACGATTTTCGAACCTGTCATTGACAGTCTGAACGGCCTTTTCCTTGCCGTGCCGGATTTCGTCTGGGCTCTCGCGCTGGTTCTCGTCCTCGGCGTTCTCTTTCCGCTTTTCCCGCTCTCCGGCCGCATCGATCCGAGCATCGACGCACAGTTTGCGACCTCCTTCTATCTCCTCGAAAGCCTGCTGACGCTTCGCTTTGCGATCTTCGCCGATATCTGTGCGCACATGGTCATGCCGGTCCTGGCGCTCGGCCTGCCGCTCGCCGCCATCATCGCCCGCGTGCTGAAAGCCGCACTCTCCGAGGCCATGGTGCAGGACTATATCCTGCTCGCCAAGCTGAAGGGCATGTCGGAGCTGCGGCTGGTGCTTCAGGAAGCGTTGCGCAATGCCGTCGGCCCGACCATCGCGTTGACTGGCGTGCAATTCACCTTCCTCATCGGCGGCACCGTCATCGTGGAGCGCATTTTCGCCTATCCCGGCATCGGCAACATGGCGATCGATGCCGTCATCAACCGCGACCTACCGTTGATCCAGGGGCTTGTCCTTGTCTTTGGCGCCCTCTTCATTCTCGTCAATCTGGCGGTCGATCTCCTGGTCGCGGCCTTCAATCCGAGGCTCGCCCATGGCTGACGTCACCTCGCCCGCCATGCCGCGGTCGCCCTCCAGAGTGACGAAACGCATCCGGGCGCTGCTGTCCGAGCCGAAGGTGATCTTCGGCGGCGGCTTCATTCTCATCCTCCTCATCCTCGCGATCTTTGCGCCTTACATCGCGCCGAAAGATCCGCTGGAGCAGGATCTGATGTCCGGCACCCTGCCGCCGGCCTGGATCGAGGGTTCCGATCCCGGCTTCTTGCTGGGCACCGACGATCTCGGCCGCGACGTGCTCTCCCGCGCCATCTTCGGTACGCGCATCGCCCTGACGGTCGCCTTCGTCGCAGCCGGCCTCGCGGCGTTTATCGGCACTTTGCTCGGTCTTCTCGCCGGCTGGTATGGCGGCTGGATCGACAAGGTGATCTCCCGCCTTGTCGATATCTGGATGGCTTTCCCGCCGGTTCTTCTCTCGATCTTGCTCGTCGCCGTCTTCGGCTCCGGTGTACATTCGGTCATCGCCGCGATCGTCATCATCGACTGGACGCGCTTCTGTCGCGTCGTGCGCTCGGAAACGCAGGCGCAGGCGCGCATGGATTATGTGACGGCCGCCCACACGATCGGCTTTTCGCGGGCCAGAATCCTCTTCAGCGAAATCCTGCCCAATGTCACGCCTGTGCTCATAGCTCTCGTCAGCCTGGAAATGGGCATCGCCGTCATTGTCGAAGCCATCCTGTCCTTCGTCGGCCTGTCGGTCGCATCCGACACGCCGACCTGGGGCGGGATGATCGCAGAGGGGCGACAGATGATCTACCAAGGCTGGTGGGTGCTGGTCGTGCCGCTGATCGCGCTTTTTGCGACGGTGCTTGCCTTCAATCAACTCGGTGACGGCCTGCGCCGCGCCCTCGATCCGGTGATGCGCCGATGATATTTCCGCTCCTATCCATTGCCGGCCTCAGCGCCATATCCGACCGCGACGGCGGCGCACCGATCCTGCGCGACGTTTCTCTGACGCTTGAGCGCGGCGAAGTGCGCGGGCTCGTCGGCGAGAGCGGCGCCGGAAAGTCGACCATCGCCAAGGCTTTGCTCGGCATCCTGCCGCGTAGCGTCCGTATCACGAGTGGATCGATCCTGTTCGAAAACCGAAACCTCCTCACTCTCTCAGCGAAAGAGTTGCGGGGTATCATGGGCAGCGAGATCTCCCTCATCCCGCAGGACCCGCAAACCGCCCTCAATCCCGGCCGCCGCATCGAGGCACAGCTGACCGATGGCCTGCGGCTGAAACGGGGCATGTCATCGCGCGATGCTCGCCGGCGGGCGCTGAAGTTGCTGGAAGAAGTGCACATCCGCGATCCCGAGCGCGTGCTGCGCGCCTATCCCCATGAGTTGTCCGGTGGGATGCGGCAGCGCATCCTCATCGCCGCCGCCTTCGCACTCGAGCCGAAAATGGTTGTCGCCGACGAGCCGACCACGGCACTCGACGTCACCGTGCAAAAGCAGATCCTGCGGCTGATCCGCGGTCTGCAGGAAGCGCACGGCACCGCCGTCATCTTCGTCACACATGATCTCGGCGTCGTCGCGCAGATCTGCGACAGCGTGACCCTGCTCTACGCCGGCAAGGTCATCGAAGAGGGACGAACGAGCGACGTGCTTGGTCACCCCCAGCATATCTACACGAAATCGCTTGTTGCCGCCGGGCCGCGCTACGACCGGCCGGATGCCGGCCTGACGCCCGTTCCGCAGGCAGTCTTCGAGCAACTACGCCGCGAAATCAGCATTTCGGAGGGCGGTCGATGAGCGTTTCCGATCATCTCCTTTCGGCCAGAGGCATCGAAGTCACCTATGGCGCCAAGCCGCATCTTTTCGGGCCGCCAGGCCAGGGCATCAAGGTCCTGCATGGCGTCGATATCGATATCCGCCGCGGCGAAACCATCGGCATCGTCGGCGAGAGCGGATCGGGCAAGACGACGCTTGGCCGAGCCTTGTTGCGGCTGATCGATGTAAATGCGGGCACTATCCATTTCGACGGCAGGGACATCACCAGACTGCCGAATGCAGACATGCGACCCTTGCGTCGTCGCATGCAGATGATCTTCCAGGACCCGATGGCGTCGCTCAATCCGCGCCACACGATCCGCAGCATCCTCGTCGAACCGCTGCTGCTGCATAAGCTTGCCTCGAACCGGAAAGACGCGGAGAAACGTGTCGCCAAGATCCTCGAGCGGGTGACGCTGCCGCAAGCCTGCCTCGATCGCAATCCGCACGAACTGTCCGGCGGCCAGCGCCAACGCATTGGCATTGCCCGGGCCGCATTGCTGGAGCCTGATTTCGTGCTGGCAGACGAGATCGTCTCCGGCTTGGACGTCTCGACCCAGGCACAGGTGCTCAATCTGCTGAAAGAGCTTTCGCGCGATCTCGGCTTGTCAATGGCCTTCATCAGCCACGACCTTTCAGTCATCCGCGCCGTCTGCGATCGCGTCTATGTCCTGCGTCACGGGCGCATCGAGGAAGAAGGCGATTGCGAACGCGTCTTCACTGCACCCGCCTCCGCCTATACGCGCATGCTGCTTGACGCCATTCCTCTGCCCGAGATCGACCCGAATTGGCTCGGCCGCGAAAGCCTGATGGAAGAAGCGTCGGAGGCCTGAACAGTCGCTGGAAGGCGCAGAGCCGTCGCGTCAACCACAGAAAGAACCGATCAGTATCGACATCTGGAAAGGGGAATCACCATGAAAGACTCTGTGTCCGCAGAGAAAAAAGCCGGCGGGCTGCCCGGACTTCGTGGCCACGACCATACGGGCCTCACGGTGCCGGATATGAAGCAGGCGGTCGATTTCTTTCAAAACGTGCTTGGCTGCGAGGCCATAATGTCATTCGGGCCGTTTGCCGATGACGAGGGAACGTTCATGACGGATCTGCTCGGCGTCCACCCCAAGGCGCAGGTAAAGCAGATCACCCAAATACGCTGCGGTTTCGGTTCGAACATCGAGCTCTTCGAATACGTCGCTCCCGATCAGCGAGATCTGAAACAGAAGAACAGCGACATCGGCGCATTTCATATCTCGCTCTACGTCGATGACATCGATGCGGCAAAGGCCTATCTGGACAGCCATAACATCGAGACACGTCTGGGACCGTTCCCGGTCCAGGACGGCCCGGCCGCCGGCCAGTCGATCCTGTATTTTCAGGCGCCGTGGGGTCTGCAGTTCGAAGCGATCAGCTATCCCAAGGGCATGGCATACGAGAAAGATGCCAAAACCGTGTTGTGGGATCCGAGGCATCCGGGCAAATGATCGGTGCTGGGACTTTGCCGCCTGGAACAGGCCCGCTTTTCACGGAATTTGCAGCGATCAAGCCGCCGGCGTCTTCAGGCGGAAACGCTGTATTTTGCCTGATTCCGTCTTCGGCAGAGCCTCGACGAAAATGATAGAGCGCGGATACTTGTAGGGCGCGATGACTGCCTTGACGTGATCCTGCAGCGCCTTGACCAGCAGATCCGATGCGGCGACACCCGACGCCAGCACAACATGCGCCTGAACGATGCTGCCTCGATCCTCGTCCGGCGTGCCGATCACGGCGCATTCAAGCACATCGGCGTGCGACAGGAGCGCCGCCTCCACTTCGGGCCCGGCAATATTGTATCCGGCCGAAAGAATGATGTCGTCGGAACGGGCTGCAAAATGGAAATAGCCGTCTTCGTCCTGAATGAAGCTGTCGCCCGTCAGGTTCCACCCGTCCCGCACATAGTCGGCTTGCCTGTGGTCGGCGAGATAGCGGCAACCGATCGGACCACGAACGACAAGCTTGCCGATCGCGCCGATTGGAACCTCGTTCATCTCGTCGTCCACAACGCGGGCCTCATAACCCGTCAACGGCTTGCCGGTGCAGTTCGGCTTGGCATCGGAAAGCCGATTGGAAATGAAGATATGCAGCATTTCCGTCGAGCCGATACCGTCGAGGATCGGCTTGCCGGTCTTGCGCGTCCACTCTTCGAAGATCGGGCCGGGCAGCGTTTCACCGGCTGAAACCGCGACTCGAAGGGAAGAGAGATCTGCTCCCTCCTCCATCGCCGCCAGCATGGCGCGATAGGCCGTCGGCGCGGTGAAGCTGATGGTCGCGCCATATTCCTGGATGATCTCGACCATGTTCTTCGGCGAGGCGTTTTCGAGCAGCGCCGTCGAAGCGCCGAAGCGCAAGGGAAAGACGACCAGACCGCCGAGACCGAAGGTGAAAGCGATCGGCGGCGAACCGATGAAGACATCGTCGGACGTCACCTGCAGCACTTCCTTGGCATAAGCGTCGGCGATAATGAGGATATCCCGATGGAAGTGCATCGTCGCCTTCGGCACACCGGTCGAGCCCGATGTGAAGCCGAGCAGTGCGACGTCGTCCCGTCCGGTTTTTACCGGTTCGAAGCGAACCGGCTTATTGAGCGCGATACGGTCAAGCTCGGCATCGTGATTGGCCGTTCCGTCGAAGCCGACGACCTGCTTCAGGAATTGGCTATCCTTGGCGGCCGCCACGAGCTCTTCCAGCAGCCTGGTATCGCAAAGCGCAAACGAGATCTCGGCCTTGTCGATAACCTTCGAAAGCTCGCCTGCCCTGAGCATCGGCATGGTGTTGACGGCAACGGCACCCACCTTCGTCACCGCCAACCAGCAGGCAATCATTGCGGGGTTGTTGCCGGAGCGGATGAGAACGCGATTGCCTGGCTTCACCCCGAAATTCTCGATGAGCGCGTGAGCGATGCGATTGGTCCAGTCCGCCAGCTCCTTGTAGGTACGGCGACGACCGTTGCCGATCAGGGCGACATTGTCGCCGAAACCCTTCTCGACCATCCGGTCGCTGAGTTCGAAACCGGCATTCAGCCATTCCGGATAGTCGAAACCATCCATCAGCAGTTCGGGCCACTCATCGAATGGCGGCAGATTGTCTCGCGTGAATGTATCGGTATGACCGGTCGGTCCCAGCATTGCCTTGCTCCCACATTCTTATCGATCAAATCGCCATCATCGCCGGTTTCCCCCGCAGCGCGTGTAGCGTTGCGAAAAAGATCGCACTGAAGCCCGCAATGTTCAAGCAAGAAATTTTAAGCCTAAAATATTTTTGACTTTCCATTGATTCAAAAGCAGAATTTCCAGTTTTCGTGTTATCATAGCCATCATCCGGCCGCAGATTTCGGCGGGAAAACCCTTGACGAATGGCAGCGACAAGATATTTTAAGTTTAAATGATTTTGAGATCGGCTCCGGCCTGAAGAGGAGGGAAAAGCGATGCGCATCGTCTGTATCGGCGGCGGCCCCGCAGGGCTCTACTTCGCGCTTCTGATGAAGAAACTCCATCCTGAACATTCGATCCGCGTGGTCGAGCGCAATCGGCCCTATGATACGTTCGGCTGGGGCGTCGTCTTCTCCGACGCGACCATGGTTTCGATGCGCGAATGGGACCCCGAAAGCGCTGCAGAAATCGAGGATGCCTTCAATCACTGGGACGATATCGAAGTCCTGTTCAAGGGCACCCGCCAGCGCACCTCGGGCCACGGCTTCGTCGGTATCGGCCGCAAGAAGCTCTTGAACATTCTACAGAAGCGCTGCGAGGCGCTGGATGTCGAGTTGATCTTCGAAACCGACGTCAATTCCGATCTCGATTATCCCGATGCCGATCTGGTCATCGGTTCGGACGGTCTTAATTCCCGCATCCGCAATCATTATCCGGACGTCTTCCAGCCTGATATGATCACCCGGCCGAACCGCTACATCTGGCTCGGAACCAACAAGCTTTTCGACGCCTTCACCTTCGATTTCCGCCGCACCGATCACGGCTGGTTCCAGTCGCATATCTACAAGTTCGACGACAAGACTTCGACCTTCATCGTCGAGACGACAGAAGAGGCCTATCTCGCCCACGGCCTCGACAAGATGGATCAGGACGGCTCCATCGCCTTTTGCGAAGACCTGTTCTCCGAAGTGCTGGAAGGCGCTTCGCTGATGACCAATGCCCGCCATATCCGCGGCTCGGCATGGCTGAATTTCAACCGTCTGATCTGCGGCAAGTGGAGCCATTTCAACGGCAACTCACATGTTGTCCTGATGGGCGATGCCGCTCACACCGCACATTTCGCCATCGGCTCGGGCACCAAGCTCGCGATCGACGATGCCATCGAGCTGACTCGGCAGTTCCAGATCCACGGCCACGAGAAAGACAAGATACCGGCCGCTCTTGAGACCTACGAGGAAATCCGCCGCGTCGACGTCGCCCGAATCCAGAACGCCGCACGCAACGCGATGGAATGGTTCGAAGTCGTCGGACGCCGCTATGCCGACACGCTCGAGCCGCCGCAATTCATGTATTCGATGCTGACCCGCTCGCAGCGGATCAGCCACGAAAATCTGCGGCTGCGCGACAAGACCTGGCTTGAGGGCTATGAGCGCTGGTTCGCCGAAAAATCCGGTCTCTCGGTTGGCAACGATCGCTGCCTGCCACCGATGTTCACGCCCTACAAGCTACGCGATGTTCATCTCGTCAACCGCATCGTCATGTCGCCGATGGCGATGTATTCGGCCGAAGATGGCGTGATGAACGACTTCCACATCATCCACCTCGGCTCGCGCGCGCTTGGTGGCGCTGGTCTGATCTTCGCGGAAATGACCTGCGTGACGCCGGACGCCCGCATCACACCCGGCTGCCTCGGCCTCTGGAACGAAGAGCAGGTGGCGCAATGGAAGCGTCTGGTCGATTTCGTTCACATGAACAGCGCCGCCAAGGTCGGCATCCAGATCGGCCACGCCGGACGCAAGGGTGCCACCAAGCTCGCCTGGGAAGGTATCGACCAGCCTTTGGCCGAAGGCGGCTGGCCGCTGATCTCGGCCTCGGCAATCCCCTACCTCAAAAACAGCCAGGTGCCGAAGGCCATGGATCGCGCCGATATGGATCGCGTCAAGGCCGACTTCATCCGCTCAACGGAACTGGCGCTCGAAACCGACGCTGACTGGCTGGAGCTGCATTGCGCTCACGGCTATCTGCTGTCGAGCTTCCTGTCGCCGCTGACCAATCTGCGTGAAGACGAATACGGCGGCAGCCATGAAAACCGTGCCCGCTATCCCCTTGAGATATTCAAGGCGATGCGCGCCATCTGGCCGGCGGACAAGCCGATCTCGGTTCGTCTCTCCTGCCATGACTGGACCGATGGCGGCAACACGCCGGAGGATGCCGCGATTTTCGCCCGCATGTTCAAGGATGCCGGCGCCGACCTCATCGATTGCTCGTCGGGACAGGTTTCGAAACAGGAACAGCCGGTTTACGGCCGCCTGTTCCAGACGCCGTTCTCCGACAAGATCCGCAACGAGATCGGCATCCCGACGATTGCCGTCGGTGCGATCTCCGAGGCCGATCACGCCAACTCCATCATCGCCGCAGGCCGCGCCGATCTTTGCGCCGTTGCACGCCCGCATCTGGCCGATCCGGCCTGGGCGCTGCATGAAGCCGCCAAGATCGGGCTAACTTCCATTCCGTGGCCGAAGCAATATCTTTCGGGCAAGACGCAATATGAAACCAACCTCGCCCGCGCGGCCACAACCGCGCCGTCGAAGTGAGGATCGAATGACGACTTCGGGCAAACTCGCCGGCCGTCACGCCCTCGTCACCGGGGCCGGCAGCGGCATCGGTGCAGCGATCGCCAAGGCGCTCGCGGCTGAAGGCGCGCATGTCAGCCTCGCCGGCCGTCGCAAGGAGCCGTTGGAAGCGGTTGCCGCCGAAATCGGTGCTCATGCCTTGGTGGTCGACCGCTTCGATGTGACAAGCGCCGAGGCCGTGGCCCAAGGCCTTGCCAAGGCACGCGAGAAATTCGGCCCCGTCGATATCCTCATCAACAATGCCGGCGAAGCGCCGAGCGCACCCTTCGAGAAGACGACACTTGAGGCCTGGAACCATGTCCTTTCGGTCGACCTGACGGGTGTGTTCGTGGTGACGCAGGCAGCTCTTCCCGATCTGAAAGCAAGAGGTTCCGGCGCGCGTATCATCAACATCGCCTCGACGGCCGGTTTGAAGGGCTATGGCTACGTATCGGCTTACGTCGCGGCCAAGCATGGGGTCGTAGGCCTCACCCGCTCGCTGGCGCTGGAGCTGGCGAAGACCGGCATAACAGTCAATGCCGTCTGCCCCGGCTTCACCGATACGCCGATCATCCAGCGCTCGATCGAAACGATCGTCGCCAAGACCGGGCGCACCGCCGAGCAGGCGCTTGGCGAATTCACGAAATCCAATCCGCAAGGACGGCTGATCAAGCCGGAAGAGGTTGCCGACACCGTGCTATGGCTGGCATCACCAGCCGCAGCATCGATCAATGGACAGCCAATTGCGGTTGCCGGTGGGGAGATTTGAAGGCGATGAGCGATCTGGATATGACGATGAAGGGATATTTGAAGCCCTTCAAGGATCTGAAGCCACAGCATTTCCTCTGGGATGTCAGCGAAGACGGCCGCGTTGCCACCATCCGCCTGAACCGCCCCGAGCGTAAGAACCCGCTGACCTTCGACAGCTATGCCGAGCTGCGCGATCTCTTTCGCGATCTCGTTTACGCATCCGATATCCGTGCCATCGTGCTGACCGGCGCCGGCGGCAACTTTTCCTCGGGCGGCGATGTCTTCGAGATCATCGAACCGTTGACCCGCATGGCGATGCCCGAGCTACTGGCCTTCACGCGCATGACCGGCGATCTCGTCAAGGCGATGCGCAAGTGCCCGCAGCCGATCATTACGGCTGTGGACGGCATCTGCGCGGGCGCCGGCGCCATCCTTGCCATGGCCTCGGATCTGAGGCTGGCGACGCCGGAAGCCAAGACGGCCTTCCTCTTTACCCGCGTCGGTCTGGCCGGCGCCGATATGGGCGCCTGCGGCATCCTGCCCCGCATCATCGGCCAGGGTCGCGCCGCCGAGCTTCTCTTTACCGGCCGTTCGATGACGGCAGCGGAAGGACAGGCCTGGGGCTTCTATAACGGCCTGCACGCCAGCACCGATCTCGAAGCCGAAGCGATCAAGCTCGCGCGTTCGCTGGCTGACGGACCTTGGTTTGCCCACGGCATGACGAAGACCATGCTGAACCAGGAATGGGCGATGGGGATCGACGAAATGATCGAATCCGAAGCGCAGGCCCAGGCCGTCTGCATGGCGACACAGGATTTCCGCCGCGCCTTCGAAGCCTTCGCCGCCAAGCGCAAACCGGAATTTCAGGGGGACTGAGGCGATGTCGACGGTAAACAGCCTCCCCGGCCTGACCCGCGATCATCTGGATTGGCCCTTCTTCGAGGAGCGCCATCACCGCTTCGCCGCCGAGGTCGATGTTTTCGCAAAGTCCGGCGCCATGGCTTCGATCGATCACGCCGATGTCGATGGCGCGTGCCGCAAGCTAGTCAAAGCGCTGGGCGAAGCCGGGCTTCTGACCGCCGCAACCGGGTTCTCCGATAATGAACCGCTGGTCGATTCCCGCATGGTCTGCCTCGCCCGCGAAACGCTGGCCTGGCATGACGGCCTTGCCGATTTCGCCTTTGCCATGCAGGGCCTCGGCACCGGCGCGATCGGCCTTTCCGGCTCGTCCGAATTGCGCTCTGCCGTTCTGCCCAAGGTGCGCTCCGGCGATTGGCTTGCCGCTTTCGCTCTGTCGGAAAAGGATGCCGGCTCCGACGTGGCCGCCATGAGCTGCGCTGCCCGTCTCGACGGCAACCACTATGTCCTTGATGGCGAGAAGACCTGGATTTCCAATGGCGGCATCGCCGATGTCTACACCGTCTTTGCGCGCACCGGCGAAGCGCCTGGAACCCGCGGCATCTCTGCCTTCGTCGTCTTTGCCGACGATCCCGGCTTCTCGATTGCCGAACGTATTGAGGTCATCGCGCCGCATCCGCTGGCGACGATCCGTTTTGAGAACTGCCGCATTCCCGCGTCGCGCCGTCTCGGCGCAGCTGGCGAAGGCTTCAAGATCGCCATGCGCACGCTCGATATATTCCGCGCTTCGGTCGCCGCTGCTGCCCTCGGCTTTGCCCGCCGCGCAATGGATGAATCGCTGGCTCACGCACGCGCACGCCCGATGTTCGGGGCAGCCCTTGCCGACCTTCAGTTGACGCAGGCCGCCCTCGGCGATATGGCGACCGGCATCGACGCGGCGGCATTGCTCACCTATCGGGCGGCCTGGCGTCGAGACGTGCAGCGCTTGCCGACGACGCGCGAGGCAGCCATGGCCAAGATGACGGCAACGGAAACCGCGCAAAACGTCATCGACCGTGCCGTCCAGCTCTTTGGCGGGCGCGGCGTGAAGTCGGGCGAGATAACGGAAAAACTCTATCGGGAGATCCGCGCGCTTCGCATCTATGAAGGTGCGACCGAAGTTCAGAAACTCATCGTCGCGCGCGAACTTTTGAAGACCTAGAGCAATTCCAGGAAAAGTGCGAAGCGGTTTTCCGCCCGGAATTGCGTGAACAAAAAACTTGAGCGGTTCAGTGCTAACTGGAAACACTGAAACGCTCTAATGGGAGATACCAGCATGAGCCGCGAGATTTTCGACTGGGCCGACCCGTTCCGGCTGACGGAGCAGCTAAGCGACGACGAACGCATGGTGCTTGATACCGCGCATTCCTACGCGCAGGAAAAGCTCGCGCCACGCGTCCTCGAAGCCTTCCGCCATGAAAAGACCGATCCGGCGATCTTCCGCGAAATGGGTGAGCTCGGCCTGCTCGGCCCGACGATCTCCCCGGAATATGGCGGTGCTGGCCTCAGCTACGTCGCCTACGGCCTGATCGCCCGCGAAGTCGAACGCGTCGATAGCGGCTACCGCTCGATGATGAGCGTGCAATCCTCGCTCGTCATGGTGCCGATCGAGACCTTTGGCTCCGAAGAACAGAAGCAGAAGTACCTGCCGAAGCTCGCGACCGGCGAATGGATCGGCTGCTTCGGCCTCACCGAGCCGAACCACGGCTCCGATCCCGGCTCGATGGTCACCCGCGCAAAGAAGGTCGATGGCGGCTACAGCCTGACCGGCGCCAAGACCTGGATTTCGAATGCGCCGATCGCCGATGTCTTCGTCGTCTGGGCCAAGACCGAGGATGGCCTCATCCACGGCTTCATCCTCGAGAAGGGCTGGAAGGGCCTGTCTGCACCGGCCATCCACGGCAAGGTCGGCCTGCGTGCTTCCATCACCGGCGAAGTCGTCATGGACAATGTCTTCGTGCCCGAAGAAAACCTGATGCCGAACGTATCCGGCCTCAAGGGTCCCTTCACCTGCCTCAACTCCGCACGCTTCGGCATTGCCTGGGGTGCGCTCGGCGCCGCCGAGGATTGCTACGCCAAGGCGCGCCAATATGTGCTCGACCGCAAGCAGTTCGGACGTCCCCTTGCAGCCAACCAGCTGATCCAGAAAAAGCTTGCCGACATGGTGACGGAGATCACGCTCGGCCTGCAGGGCTGCCTGCGTCTCGGCCGCATGAAGGAAGAAGGCCATCCGCCTGTCGAGCTCACCTCCATCCTCAAGCGCAACAGCTGCGGCAAGGCGCTCGATATCGCGCGCGCTGCCCGCGACATGCTCGGTGGCAACGGCATCTCGGATGAGTTCGGCATCGCGCGCCATCTCGTCAACCTCGAAGTGGTCAACACCTATGAGGGCACGCACGACATCCACGCCCTCATTCTCGGCCGCGCCATCACAGGCATCGCCGCCTTTTCGAACTGAGGTCCGCTTTGGCATTCAAGACCACCAAACCCTTACGTTTCGGAGATTGCGATCCCTCTGGGATCGCCTATTTCCCATCGTATCTGAACATCCTCGTGGGGGTGCTGGAAGACTACTTCGCCTCGCTCGGCTTCCCCTGGAGGCGCTTGATCGACAACCGCCGCATCGGTGTCCCCACCGTGCGGCTCGATCTGACCTTCATGAAGCCGGGCCTGCAAGGCGACGAACTGGAATTCGTGCTTGTCGTCCGCGGCATCGGCCGTTCTTCGCTCGATCTGGAACATCAGGTTTCGGCGAACGGTCAGGTGCTTTGGACGGCCAAGCATCGCGTCGTCGCCACCTCGCTCGATAACAATCAATCATACGCATGGCCGGATGATATCCGCGCCGCGCTGACCTCTCATCTGGAGACGACCGATGCACACCATCCTGCAACCTGAAGGCTGGGCCAAGCCGATCGGCTATGCCAATGGCGTAGCGGCGACAGGCCGTACGGTGTTCGTCGGCGGTCAGGTCGGCTGGAATGCCGCCTGCGAATTCGAAAGCGACGATTTCGTCGAGCAGGTGCGCCAGACGCTGAAGAACGTCGTTGCCATCCTTGCTGAAGGCGGCGCCGAGCCGACCCACATTACCTCGATGACCTGGTATTTCATTGATAAAAAGGAATATCTCGGCAATCTGAAGGGTATCGGCCAGGCGTATCGCGAGATTATCGGCCGCCACTTCCCGGCCATGGCTGCGATGCAGGTCGTAGCACTCGTCGAAGATCGCGCCAAGATTGAGATCCAGGCAACCGCCGTCATCCCGGAATAAGATCGGACAGGCAGGGAATATCATGTCGGCATTGCGCTTTTCGGACACCATCTCGGCGGCGCTGACAGAAGCGATCCTCGTCGTCACCATAGACAACGCGCCCGTCAACGCGCTCTCGGCCAATGTCCGGGCCGGCCTGATGGCGGCACTTGATCATGCCGAAAAGAGTGAGGATGTCGCTGGAGTGGTCCTGACCGGTGCAGGCAACAGCTTCATCGGCGGCGCCGACATCAAGGAATTCGGCAAGCCACCGGTCGAGCCGCTGCTGCCCGAGGTCATCTCGCGCATCGAAGCTCTTGGGAAGCCGGTTGCCGCCGCGATCAACGGCGCAGCACTTGGCGGCGGCCTGGAAGTGGCGCTTGCCTGCCACCGCCGCCTTGCCGCGCCGACAGCAAAGCTCGGTCTCCCAGAAGTCAAGCTCGGCATCGTGCCGGGCGCCGGTGGTACGCAGCGACTGCCGCGGCTCATCGGCACCGCTGCCGCAATCGACCTGATCGCCAATGGCCGCATCATATCCGCGACTGAGGCAAAGACGCTTGGCATCGTCGATGGCGTATCCGGCGATGCGTTGCTCGCCGACACCATCGCCGATATCAAGACAACAAGCGCCGCCAGCCTGCGCTGCACCGGCGTTTTATCCGTGCCGTCGGAAGCGCTCGAAGCCATCGACAAGGCTGCAGCAGACGCATTGCGCAAAGCTCGTGGCCAGCGCGCGCCCGCTGAAGCCATCCGCCTCGTCCGCCTCGCGGCAACCACACCATTGCAAGAAGGATTGGCCGAGGAACGCCGCACCTTCATCGAACTTCGCGATAGCGAAGAGGCTGCCGCCCTGCGCCACGTCTTCTTCGCCGAACGCGCCGCCGGCAAGGTGGAGGGACTGGAGGCTATCGCTCCGCGCAAGATCGAAACCGTCGGCATCGTCGGTACGGGCCTGATGGGATCGGGTATTGCCGTCGCCGCACTCAACGGCGGCTACCGTGTCATCGGCGTCGAACAAAGCGCGCAAGCTGCCGAGAAGGGTCGCGACCGGATTGCCGGCCTGCTGGACAAGGCGGTGCAGACCGGACGTCTCGATGCCGCCGGGCTTGAGGACCGCCTGTCGCGACTGGCCGTCACTGCGGATATGCAGCAGTTGGCGGAGGCCGATATCGTCATCGAAGCCGTCTTCGACGATCTCACCGTCAAGACCGAATTGTTCCAGCACCTCGACACCATCGTGCGTGCCGACACGATCCTGGCGACCAATACGAGCTATCTCGACCCCAATGTGATCGCCAGCGCAACACAACGGCCAGAACGTATCGTCGGGCTGCATTTCTTCTCGCCGGCACACATCATGCGCCTTCTCGAAGTGGTGAACTGCAAGCAGACGGCGCCCGATGTGCTGGCAACCGCCCTCGCTTTGGCAAAAAGGCTGGGAAAGCTCCCAGTGGTCTCTGGCGTCACCGAAGGTTTCATCGGCAACAGCATCTTTTCAGCCTATCGCCGCGAGGCGGAATACATGATCGAGGACGGCGCTCTGCCGCATGAAATCGATGTGGCGTTGGAAACCTATGGTTTCCCGATGGGCCTATTCGCCGTCTACGACATGGCCGGTCTGGAAATCGCCTGGGCGCGTCGCAAGCGACAGGCCGCGAGCCGTCATCCGACGGAGCGCTATGTCGTCATTGCCGATCGCCTCTGCGAAGCCGGTCGCTTCGGTCAGAAGTCCGGCCGTGGCTGGTACGCTTATCCGGACGGCAAGCGCAGGATCGATCCCGAAGTCACAGCCATGATCGAAGCCGCCCGTGCGGAAAAGAACATTGCGCCGAAGCATTTCACCGCAGACGAGATCGTCGCCCGCCTGCTGAAGGCCATGGCCGACGAAGGCGAGACCCTGCTGTCGGGCGGCATCGCCGCGCGTGCCAGCGATATCGACCTCGTCATGATCAATGGCTATGGATTTCCTGCCAACAAGGGTGGCCCCATGTTCGCCGCCGGGCGCAGATAAAGCGTTTATGCAGCCGAAGAGAGCAGCGTAAACAACTCCTGCGGCCGGTTGACGCCGCGCAGCGCGTAACGACCGACGGACACGAGATCGTTGCTTCTGTTGCTCGACAACGCCTCGATGAAGTTCGACGACATCAGAATGTTGCGGTCGGCAGACCGGCACATCGAAGCGATACGGCTGACCTCGTTGACGGCCGGGCCAATAACGGTGAAATCCAGCCGGTCCATGCTGCCGATATTGCCATAGAAGACATCGCCGATATGCAGGCCGAGATAGACGTCTGTGACCGGCCTGCCCTCGATCTGCCGCTGCGAATTGAGATCGCGCAGTCGCTGACGCAGCAGCGATTCCGCCATCAGGGCGGCGGCGCAGGCATCTGCGGAATTCCGGGCCTTGAAAATCGCAAGCGTACCATCGCCGATCAGCTTCAGCACATTGCCGCCCGCCTCGTGGATCGAGGAGATGACGGCATCGGCATAAGCATTCAGCATGGGAATGATTTCATCCGGCTCGGCCGTATCCGAAATGCGGGTGTAGTTGGCCAGATCGGAGAACCATAGCGCCGCTGAGATCCGTTCGGTCTTGCCTCGCGTGATCTTGCCTTCAAGAACATGCCGGGCGGCATCTTCGCCGAGATAGACCTCGGCAATGGTGCGCGCAATGCGGCTCATGCCTGTGCACTTGATGGCCAGAGCCAGGGCCGGCGTCAGCTTGCGCAGCACACGCAAATCCTCGTCCGGAAACCCGATTTCGGCGGCCGTTGCGAAGTTGGAATAGAAGCAATCCATCTCGCCGATCGTGCCGCCTTCTTCAAAGCGATGCACCATGGCGATGTAATCGGTGTGTCCATCTGCCAGCAGCGTGTCGAGCCCGTAGAAATCAGCGGGATCGCCAAAACCAATGCGCCGCCGTACCTCGTCGCCACCCGTCGTCAACATATGATGAAAGGCTGAACGCAGCCAGTTTTCGGAGGCGATCCCCTGATGCGACGGACCATATTCGAACTCGCGCTCGACAACCCTGTTGCCATCCCAACGGAAGGCGCGGCCTTCATAAACAGGATGCAACGTATCCATAAGCGCCATCGCGCGGTCGAGGTTGAGACCATGCCGACGGCACTGCTCACAGAAACCGGCCAGGATATCCGCTTCCGCCATCCCCTTGAGACCGGCCTGCATGAGCCAGCTGGCAATTTCGCCAATGTCCTTCGCGTCCATGGATATCTCCTGACCCTCTAAAGGATTCGCTTTAGTACGAAACTGGAAGGCTTGGAATGCTGTAAGACGCAAAATAGCCCTGATGTAAGTAACGGATCGCCGCCTCTGTGGCACAGAAGCGGCGATTTGACACGTTCGAAGGATGGTCGCGGAGCCTCAGCCTTTCGCAATCCGCTCAAGCAGATCTACAGACCGATGCGTCGGAAAATCTCGCCATGGACCGATGAGCGACGCCATCAACGATTTCCGCCTCATCCTTAGAGGGATTTATATGGGTATGGCAGCGCCGGGTGCCAAATGGCATTTTGACTATATTGACAACAACATGCCTGCCGAACACAGCCACGCGGAAAACAGCCCGGATGAATATTCCATGAAAGCGATCAAATAAATGAAATCAGCTCTTTGAATGCGCGGGGTGCGCGCCTACGTCGTAGGGCATCATTCCGCTGGCGATGCCGTTTCGACGTTATGGCAGCCCCGCGATTTTCGAGAGAGAGCCGATGACCGAACAGAAGCAATTGAAGCTTGGCGCCTTCATGCGCCCCGTCAGCCTGCACACCGGAGCCTGGCGCTATCCCGGTGCCTATCCGGACGCCAACTTCAATTTCCAGCATATCAAGAGCTTCGCGCAAGAGCTGGAAAAGGCGAAGTTCGACGCCTTCTTCATGGCGGATCACCTTGCGGTTCTCAACATGCCGATCGAAGCGTTGAAGCGCAGCCAGACCGTCACCTCTTTCGAGCCCTTTACCCTGCTTTCGGCGCTTGCCGCCGTCACCGACAGGATCGGCCTCGTCGCCACCGCCTCCACCACCTTCGACCTGCCCTATCATATCGCCCGCCGCTTCGCCTCGCTCGATCACATCAGCGGCGGCCGCGCCGGCTGGAATATCGTCACCACATCCAATCCCGACGCCGCCCTGAACTTTGGCCTTGAAGAGCATCGGGAACACGGCGAGCGTTACCACCGCGCCCGCGAATTCTACGATGTCGTCACGGGCCTTTGGGATAGCTTCGCCGACGACGCTTTCCTTCCGGACCAAGACAGCGGCATCTTCTTCGATCCGGAGCGCATGCACGTGCTGGGGCACAAGGGCGAGGAGCTGAGCGTCCGTGGTCCCCTCAACATCGCCCGCCCGCCGCAGGGCTGGCCCGTCATCGTGCAGGCAGGGCAATCCGATGCCGGCCGCCAGCTCGCCGCGGAAACGGCAGAGGCGGTCTTCGCAGCACCTCGTAATCTCGCGGACGGCAAATCGATCTTTGCCGATATCAAGGGGCGGATGAAGGCGATAGGCCGTAACCCGGATCATCTGAAGATCCTGCCCGCCGCCTTCATCGTCGTCGGCGACACGATCGAGGAAGCAAAGGCGAAGCGCGCTAAGCTCGACAGTCTCGTCCACTACGATAGCGCCATCGCATCGCTCTCGATCGCGCTGGGGCACGATGCTTCGAAATTCGATCCGGATGGTCCGCTGCCGGAAACGCCGGAAACCAACGCCAGCAAGAGCGGGCGCGAACGCGTCATCGCTCTTGCAGAAGCCGAAAAGCTCACGGTGCGCCAGCTTGCCCAGCGCCTCGGCGGCTATGCCGGCCTCGCCTTCGTCGGCACGCCTGAAAGCATCGCCGACGAGATGGAGCAATGGCTGCACGAGGAAGGCTCCGATGGTTTCAACGTCGTCTTCCCGTTCCTGCCGCAGGGACTGCTTGACGTGACCACCCGCGTCGTTCCAGAGCTCCAGCGCCGTGGCATCTTCCGCCGCGACTACGAAGGCACGACATTGCGCGAACACCTCGGCCTGCCGCGCCCGGAAAACCGCTTCTTCCCGGCGACTGCTGCGGCAGCGCAATAAGAAAGCCAGTAAAAGAGACTGACATGAGCCATATCACGCCGATCGATTACGAAACCGCTTCGGACGCCGTGCGCGCCGAGCATGACCGCGAAGTGCAACTGCGCGGCCGTATGACGAACATGAAGCGGACATTGCTGCATTCGCCGGTCGCCCATCGCATCTATGCGGAATGGTTTCCCTTGCGCGAAGAGCTACACCCGGCATTGGACGACCGCGCCGTATGGCTGCTTTGCCATGCAATCGCGCTCGAATGCCGCTCGATCATTCCGGTCGGCTTTTTCCGCCGTGCGCTGATCAATGCCGGCCTGACACCCGAAACGATCGTGCCAACGGAGGACGAAGCCTTGCTCATCGAATTCGGCAAGGCAATTGTCAGGGATTCCAACGCAATTCCCGAAGAGATCTGGGCGCGGCTGAAAGCGCGCTACGACGAGCCGACGCTTGCCAACCTCGTCGCCTTCGCCGGCATCATGATCGCAACGGCGATCTACAACAACGCCGTGAAAGTGGACATCGATCCGGAGCTTGGGCCTTATCTTGAAGGCTTTGAGTTTCCGGCGAAATAACAAAAAGGCACCTACCCTAACCCTTCTCCCCGTCAAAACGGGAAGAAGGGGGCCGATAGGCCGGATGAGGGGCTATTCCGAACCCAAACTCACCCCGAAATCGTCGTCGAAAACTGAGGATTGCCGCGGATCGTGTTGCTGACGGTGCAGATCTCGTCTTCTGCGGCGTGCGCGATGGCGTTGCGGATTTCATCACTGAAATCACCCTTGATGGTGAAGGCGATGTTGAATTTCTCGACGCGGGAGAGGCCTTCGGTGGCCTTCTCGCCTGTGACGACGGCGGTGACTTCCGTGAGCTTGTCGAGCACGCCGAGACTGCTCGCCGCCATGCGGGCGCTCAAGACCAGGCAGGCGGACAGCGAAGAATAGAGCAGATCGAGCGGATTGAAACCGGGCTGCGACGGCGAGGTCACGATATCGATCTCTCCACCCGTCACGGTCGTTACATGCGGCAGACCGGTGCGGCCAACCGTGGCGGTGGCGCCCGTCTGCCTCGTCTTCACCTTGAGTTCGGCCATATCAAAAATCCTTGGAGCAGAAGTGTGAAACTCTTTTCTCCTACATAAGGATTGATCCGGCAGGACACAATTGCAGTTCTGACCCCTTGCGTCTTCGCGTGAGTTAAGCCACCAACTGGTTACAAGCTCACCGCAGGACAGGCAGTTTGATATGACCGTTTCCGATCCCCGCACCTTTCTCACATCGCTGTTCGACGCTGCCGTTCGTGCGGCCGATCCGCTGACCGGCATTCGCGCGCACCTGCCGCCGAAGCCGAAGGGACGCACGCTGGTCATCGGCGCCGGCAAGGGTTCGGCACAGATGGCCGCAGCACTCGAGCAATGCTGGGATGGCCCGCTGGAGGGCCTCGTGGTGACGCGATACGGCTTCTCCGCTCCCTGCCGTCACATCGAAATCATTGAAGCCTCCCATCCCGTGCCGGATGAGGCAGGGCTTGTTGCCTCGAAGCGCCTTCTGAAGCTGGTCGAAGGCCTCACCGAGGACGATCTGGTGATTGCCCTCATTTCCGGCGGCGGTTCTGCGCTGCTGCCATCACCCGCAGGCGGCCTGACGCTCGCCGACGAGATCGCCGTCAACAAGGCTTTACTCGCCTCCGGCGCGCCGATTTCGGCGATGAACGTCATTCGTAAGCATCTGTCGACGATCAAGGGTGGACGCCTTGCGGCTGCGGCCCACCCCGCCAAGGTCATCTCGCTCGTCGTCTCCGATATTCCCGGCGACGATCCCGCGCTCGTCGCTTCCGGCCCGACAGTGCCGGGTGCAGGTACCAGAAGCGAGGCGCTGGATCTCATTCGCCTCTATCGCATCGAGCTTCCTGCCGCCGTTCTTGCACATATCGAAAGGCAGGAGGCCGACGCACCTCGCCCGGACGATCCACGCTTTGCCTATAACGAGGTGCATCTCATCGCGTCGGCCGGTGTATCCCTGGAGGTGGCGGCCGAAGTCGCACGCGCAGCAGGCGTAGAGGCGGCGATCCTGTCAGACGCGATCGAGGGCGAGGCCCGCGAAGCCGCCCACACCCATGCGGCCATCGCTCGCGAAATACTCCATCGCAACCGCCCCTTTGCCAAGCCGATCGTGCTGCTTTCCGGCGGTGAAACGACGGTAACGCTGAAAGGCAAGGGCAAGGGCGGTCGGAATTCCGAATTCCTGTTATCGCTCGCAATCGACATTGACGGTCATGACGGTATTCATGCCATGGCGGCCGATACGGACGGCATCGATGGCAGCGAGGACAATGCGGGCGCCTTTGCGGATGCCGGCACCGTGGCCCGGCTGCGCGAAGCGGGCATGGTCCCCGCCGAAATGCTGGCAAACAATGATGCCTGGACGGCCTTTAACGGCATTGGCGATCTCTTCGTCCCTGGCCCGACGGGCACGAACGTCAACGACCTTCGCGCCATCCTGATCCTGTAGGTTGGCAATGGATCACAGATTGGCGGTGCAATCGTCGCACCGCCAATAGGCCGAGGCCATCGAGGACCAGCGAAGATAGTGGCGGCTGCAATGAAGGCACTCGATTTCGATAACGCGTGCCTTTTCAGCGATGATCAACGGCTTGATCTTCGGCTTGCGCTCGCTCTTCCACAATTCAAGCTTCGCGACGGCCATCCTACCCTCCACGCAATACCGCTGTGCGTCACAATCGCCATAAAGTAGAAATAACTAATAAAAAAACCATTACAGCAGCATGACGGGCGTGCTTTCGGCCTGTAAAATTGGCAGCCAGCGGGCGGTCCGAACCCGGGGAATTCGCAGCCGGCTCACATTGCAACGCAGCATCGAAAAACGCTGCTTTGGGCATCGCCATTTCCGTGCCAAGCACCATTTCAATGAGGGGCTCTTCGCTCAGACATAATAACGAGAGGGATCACTCATCATGCGCCACTTCCGCCAGCGGGCGATATCGTCGGCAACCCTTGTCACATTTGCTCTCTTTTCCGTCACCGCGAGAGCCGCCGCGCCGCCGCCAGTGGAAGCCGAGCACGGAATGGTCGTAACTGCGCAGCATCTGGCGACAGATGTCGGCGTAGAGGTGTTGAAGAGTGGCGGTAATGCCGTCGACGCGGCGGTTGCCGTCGGTTATGCGCTGGCGGTCGTCTATCCAACAGCCGGCAACATCGGCGGCGGCGGGTTCATGACCATCCGCCTGCGCGACGGACGGACGACGTTTCTTGACTTTCGCGAGCGCGCGCCGCTCGGCGCCACGAAAAACATGTATCTCGACGACAAGGGAAATGTGGTCAAGGGCGCGAGTACCGATGGCTATCTCGCCGTCGGCGTACCGGGCTCCGTCATGGGCTTCGAGACCGCTCGCGAGAAATACGGCACGAAATCGCGCCAGGATCTGATGGCACCGGCCATTCGCTACGCCAAGGAAGGCTTCACGCTGAACCAGGCCGATGCCGCCGAGCTGAACGAAAGCAAGGCTTGGCTTGCCCGCGACCCCGCCACCGCCTCGATCTTCACCAAGTCCGACGGCAAGCCTTTTGCAACTGGCGACAAGCTGACGCAGCCGGACCTTGGCAATGCGCTGTCAGGCATCTCGGATCAGGGGCCGGACGGATTCTATAAAGGCCCGGTTGCCAATGCCATCGTCAAGGCAAGCCATGACAAGGGCGGCGTTCTCGCGAACCAGGATTTCGAACAATACAAGGTACGTGAACTCGAGCCGGTGAAGTGCAATTACCGCGGCTATGAGATCATTTCCTCTCCACCACCCTCCTCCGGTGGTGTCATCATCTGCGAAATCCTCAACGTGCTCGAAGGTTATCCGCTTTCCTACACAGGCTATGCGTCGGCCGACACGGTTCATTTCATGGCCGAGGCCATGCGGTACGCCTATGTCGACCGCAACTCCGCCCTCGGAGACCCGGACTTCGTCGACAATCCCGTCAGCAAGCTGCTGGACAAGGACTATGCCAAAAAGATCCGCGACAGCATCGACCCCTATAAGGCCGGCGTATCCAAGGATCTGATGCCCAAGGGCCTCGGCGAAAGCCATGAGACCACGCATTATTCGATCATCGACAATGACGGCAACGCCGTTGCCGTCACCTATACGCTCAACGGGTCGTTCGGCGCCGGCGTCGTCGCACCCGGCACGGGCATCCTGCTCAACAACGAAATGGACGACTTCACCTCGAAGCCGGGCGTGCCGAACCTTTACGGCCTAGTGCAGGGCGAAGCCAATGCCATTCAGCCGAAGAAAACGCCGCTCTCGTCCATGAGCCCGACGATCATCGCCAAGGATGGCAAACCGTTCATGGTGATCGGCAGCCCCGGCGGTTCGCGCATCATCACCATTACGCTGGAAGCGATCATTAACGTCATCGATTTCGGCATGAACATCCAGGAAGCGATCGACGCACCGCGCATCCACCATCAATGGCTGCCGGACAAAATCTACACCGAGCCGCATGCGCTCTCACCCGATACGATCAAGCTTCTGACCGGCATGGGCTACAAGGTTCAGGTCGACAATGACTGGCCGATCTGGGGTCAGGCAGCAGGCATTCTGGTCGGCGGCAAGAGCCTGAGCGACATCGCCAAGGGCGGCGGCGCCCGCTATAACGGCGCCGTTGACAGCCGCGCCGGCTCGGGTCTCGCCGAAGGCTACTGAGCAGAACGACGTCTCTTTCGAGAATCAGGCCGGTGTCGCCATTGGCGACACCGGTTCCCACGAGCTAAATGCCTGACAAAACGAGCACATTATCTTACGCCGCAAAACCAAGCGTGAGCATTGGCGCAAGATATCGCCACCTTTCATTCACCCCATGTTCATCTGTTGGCGATTTTCGGGGTACGTGCGTCATTTTTTCCATTTCGATCAAGAAGTTTTGCGATTTCCGATATGGAAATCACGCGCGAGCGGGAGTATACAAGCGGCCGTTCAAATAGGCCTTCGCGCCATGACCAGACTTGCGGTTCTGTCTTAGGACCCCTCCGCACCATCGAGAGCGATTCCCGACAATGTCGGATCAGATTTTCCAGGCCGCCCCCGTTAGGCGGGCCGCACCGAATTTTCGTGTAGTAGCACTTATCGTAGCAAGTGCGATGTTCATGGAACAGCTAGACGCGACAGTGCTCGCAACAGCCCTTCCGACCATGGCAAGAGACTTCGGCGTCAGCGCGCCGGCCATGAGTATCTCGCTGACATCCTATCTCCTCAGCCTCGCGATCTTCATTCCCGCCAGCGGCGCCATTGCGGATCGCTTCGGATCGCGAACGGTCTTCCGCTCCGCCATCGCGGTTTTTGTGGTTGGCTCGCTTCTCTGCGCGCAAGCACCGAACCTGTTTTTCCTCGTGATCGCGCGTCTTCTGCAAGGTCTTGGCGGCGCAATGATGCTGCCGGTCGGGCGCCTGGTGCTGATGCGTAGCGTCGCCCGCAAGGACATGGTCAACGCCATGTCATGGCTGCTGATCCCGGCGCTCGTCGGCCCCATTCTCGGCCCCCCGGTCGGCGGCATGTTCGTCACCTATCTCGACTGGCGCTGGATCTTCTACATCAATGTGCCCATTGGGATCATCGGCTTCATTCTCGTGACCATGTTCATCGAGGAGGTAAAGGGACCGCGCACAGGCCGGTTCGACCTTTCGGGCTTCATCCTCTCAGGCATTTCGCTGGGATCACTGCTCTTCGGCTTCGAAATGTCGAGCCGCGAAGGCGAAGGCTATCTTGCCATTTTTCTGGTCTCGATCGGCCTGCTCTTTGGCATCGCCTATCTGCGTCATGCCCGCAAGCATCCCTCGCCGATCATGGATTTTTCGCTGATGAAGGTGCCGACGTTCCGCACGTCGGTCATTGCCGGCTCGCTGACGCGCATCAGCCAGGGCGCCCATCCCTTCCTGATCCCGCTGATGCTGCAACTCGGCTTCGGCCTGTCGGCCGCTGCCGCCGGCCAGATCGCCATTGCGACCGCACTCGGCTCCATGGCGATGAAGCCGTTCCAGGTGCGTATCCTGCGCACGCTCGGCTTCCGCACCGCGCTCATCATCTTCGGCCTCATCGGCACGCTCGGCTACGGCCTGTGCTCCATCTTCAAGCCGGATTGGCCGCTGCCCGTCATCTTCGTGATCCTGTTCTTCTGCGGCTTCTTCATGTCGTTCCAGTTCACGGCCTACAACACGATCGCCTATGACGAGATCGAGCGTGACCGCATGAGCATCGCGACGAGCTTCTACTCGACGTTCCAGCAGCTCATGCTTTCGCTCGGCATCTGCATCGCGGCCCTTGCCCTGCATGGCTCGACGCAGTTTCTTGGCCATGGAAAGCCCGAGATGGCCGATTTCTCCGTCGCCTTCGTCGTCGTAACGGCCATTGCGCTTCTCGCGGTCATCTGGAACGCCAGCTTCTCGCGCACCGCCGGCTCGGAAATCAGCGGCCATCGCCGCAAATCGCCAGAGGATAGCCTCGGCGAGCATTGATACTCGCCGCAGGTCAACTCACGTAATAGCTATTTTGTGAACAGTGCCTTCATAAAGACCGCATTGCATTGAACAATGGCCACGACCTAAATAGCGACCAGAACGAAATCAACGTCTGGAGCATCCCATGGTCGCCGGTATTCATCACATCACGCTCATCACCCGCAAGGTTCAGGCGAATGTCGATTTCTACGTCGGCTTCCTGGGCCTGCGTCTCGTCAAACGCACCGGCGGCTTTGAGGATGCGACACAGCTGCACCTCATGTATGGCGACGCCAAGGGCTCGCCCGGCTCGCTGATCACCTTTCTCGTCTGGGAGGATGGTTCGCCCGGCCGCGCCGGCGTCGGCCAGGTCGGCGAAATCTCGCTCGCGATCGATCCCGCAAGCATCGGGTTCTGGCTGACACGTGCCCTGAGCGCCGGTCTCAAGCCGGAAGGCCCTTCCGAAGAATTCGGTGAGCCTGTCCTTCGGCTGAAGGACCCGGATGGCGTTATCGTCAAGCTCGTCGGGACCAATGCCCTCCAGGCAACGGCTCCGTGGACGACCGACGGAATCCCGCAGGAGCATGCGATCCGGCGCATCCGAGGCGCGACGCTGTTCAGCGAAACACCTGAGGAAACGCAGGCGATCCTGGTCGATCACTTCGATTACCAATCGCTCGCCACCATCGGCGCCATCACCCGGCTCGTCTCGCAGCCCGGTGATATCCTCGACATCCGCGATGCACGCGGTTTCTGGACAAGCGCCCCGGGTACAGGCACGGTCGATCACGTCGCGTTTCGCGCCGAGGACGATACGGAGCTGCAGTCGGTTCGCACCGCACTGCAGGAGGTCAATTCGTGGCCAACAGCGATGCATGATCGCAAGTATTTCCGCTCGCTCTACATCCGCGAACCCGGTCGTATCCTGTTCGAGCTCGCGACCGATGCGCCCGGCATGTTGATCGATGAGGATGAGGCAACGCTTGGCACGCGCCTGTTTGCTCCCGACGATAGCCCGAAGCTTCTGGCTAAGCTGAACGTGATCCTGCCACAGTTCTCCATGCCCGGCGAACCGCGCGTCATCTATCGCGATCTGCCCTTCATCCATCGCTTCTTCACGCCGGAGCGGCCGAACGGGAATGTCTTCGTGCTGCTGCATGGCTCCGGTGCCAACGAAACGACGATGCTGCCGCTCGGCCATGCGATCGACCCCGACGCAACGCTGCTTTCGGTGCGCGGCCGCGCGCTGGAGGAAGGTCCACCACGCTGGTTCCGTCGCAATGGTCCGATGACCTTCGATCAGGCCGATATCGCCAGCGAGGCCGAAGCCTTCAGCGCCTTCATCGACGGCGCGATCCATGCATATGGGCTCGATCCGGATCGCATCGTCTATATCGGCTATTCGAACGGCGCCAACCTGCTGAACGCCATGCTGTCGCTGCATCCGCATCTCATCCGCCGCGCGGTGCTGCTGCGCTCGATGGCCGTGCTCGAAAATCCACCGGCGGCTGACATGTCCGATGCCGATGTGCTGGTGATCGCCGGCGAAAAGGATCTGTACGGGCCATATGCCCAGCCTCTGACGGAACGCCTGCGTGATGGCGGCGCAAAGGTCGAACTGGCAACGGTGCCGGGCGGCCACGAGTTTGACGATGCAGATGCGCCGGTTGTTCGGGCGTGGCTGAACAAATCTGCCTGACATGGACTCGATGAGCTGAACAAAAAAAGCCCGCTATCTGGCGGGCTTTTGCTTTGGTGGATACGGGCTGGCTCAGCCCTTAAACGTGTATTCCGAAATCGATTCCGGCTTCATCTCGATCGAGAAGCCCGGCAGGCTCGGCGGCATGTAGGCTGCGTCGCGGATGATGCAGGGGTCGATGAAATGCTCGTGCAGATGATCGACATACTCGATGACGCGGCCATCCTTCGTGCCTGAGACTGCGATATAGTCGATCATCGACAGGTGCTGCACATATTCGCAAAGGCCGACGCCGCCGGCATGCGGCCAGACCGGCAGCCCATACTTGGCGGCGATCAGCAGCACGGCGAGAACTTCGTTGAGGCCGCCCATGCGGCAGGAATCGATCTGCACGATGTCGATCGCGCCCTCGGCGATGAACTGCTTGAACATGATGCGGTTCTGGCACATCTCGCCGGTCGCGACCTTCACCGGGCCGATGGCCTGACGGATCTTGCGGTGTCCGGCGACATCGTCCGGGCTTGTGGGTTCTTCGATGAAGAACGGCTTGGCGAAGGCGAGCTTCTTCACCCAGTCGATCGCCTGATTGACTTCCCAGACCTGGTTGGCGTCGATCATCAGGTAACGGTCGGGACCGATGACTTCGCGGGCAATCGTCAGGCGGCGGATATCGTCTTCGAGGTCGCGGCCGACCTTCATCTTCACATGGTTGAAGCCGGCGTCGATCGCCTCCTGGCACAGGCGGCGCAGCTTGGCGTCGTCATAGCCGAGCCAGCCGGCAGACGTGGTGTAGCAGGCATAGCCCTCGCGCTCGAGCGTGGCGATGCGGTCGGCCTTGCCGGCTTCGGCCTTCTTCAGAATGGCAACAGCCTCGTCGCGGGTCAGCACGTCGGTGAGATAGCGATAGTCGACAATATCGGCGATCTGCTCGGCGTCCATCTCCGAAACCAGGCGCCAGACCGGCTTGCCGGCTTCCTTGGCAAGCAGATCCCAGACCGCATTGACGACGGCCCCGGTTGCCAGATGCATCGCGCCCTTTTCCGGGCCGATCCAGCGCAGCTGGCTGTCGCTGGTCAGATGCCGCCAATACTTGCCGGGGTTTTCCAGAACAGTTGCAAGCTCCGTGCCGACGACCAGATGCCGCATCGCCTCGATTGCCATGCAGCAGATGTCATTGCCACGGCCGATGGTGAAGGTCAGCCCGTGACCGGCAAGGCCGGGCTTGTCGGTATCGAGGATAACATAGGCCGCCGAATAATCCGGGTCCGGATTCATCGCGTCCGAACCGTCAAGGCTTTGCGATGTCGGGAAGCGCAAATCGAAAACGCGAAGATTGGTGATGCGCGTCATTGGAAAACTCCTTCTATATCCATCGCGGCCTCTCGACCTCCTAACCGAGGTCGAACTCCTCCCAGAGCGCCGCATTATGCTCGCCAACGTGCGGGGCCGCACGCTCGAATTTCGGCCGCTGCCCATCGATGCGGATGGGCGAGCGGGTGGTATGCAGGCTGACGCCATCATCGCGCCCGACCGTCTGCAACATGTCGAGAACACGAAAACCGTCGCTGCCCAGAAGCTCCTGCCAATTCAACACCCTAGCGCACCAGATGTCGGCAGGCTCGAGTATCCCAAGCCAGTCGTCGACATTGCGGGTGGCGATGCGCGCGGCGATCAGTGCCTTGATCTCATCTCGCGCCGTGAACCAGCTCTTCGGGTCGTCACGGTAAGGTGCAAGCTCATCCATGCCAAGCAGATCGGCGAGTTTCGAAATCGGCGTCATGGCGATGGCAAGATAGCCATCGGCGGCGGGATAGACGCCATAGGGCGCGGAAAGATAGGCGTGGGCGCTGCGGACATGAGAGCGCTCCGGCAGCTTGTTGCCGCTGTTCATATGCACGCTCAGCACCTCGACCTGTAGATCGACCAGCGCCTCGAGCAGACTGGTTTCCACCAAGCCGCCCTCACCCGTCACGCCGCGACGCACCAGCGCTGCGAGGATACCCTGAGCTGCCGCCGCGCCCGCCAGCATATCGCCGATCGCAAGGCCGAAAGGCACAGGACCTTGCCCCTCGTCGCCGTTCAGCCACATGACGCCGGAGCGCGATTGAGCAAGAAGGTCCTGCCCCGGTCGCGAAACCCATGGCCCCTCTTCGCCATAGCCGCTGATCGAGCAATAGACGAGGCGCGGGTTGAGCTTGCATGCCGCTTCGTAGTCCAGACCCAGCCGCTCGATCACGCCGGGGCGAAAATTCTGGATCAGCACATCGGCCTTGGAGATCAGCTTGCGCAGCGCGCCCATGTCACGCTCGTTCTTCAGATCGACCGCCAAGCTCTCCTTGGAGCGGTTGATCGCGTGAAAAATCGTCGAATCACCGCTCTCGTGGTCGCTGAGATAGAGCCCGCGCGAAAGATCGCCGCCGCCGGGACGCTCGATCTTGATAACCCTGGCACCCAGATCCATCAGTCGCAGCGAACAATAGGGACCGGACAGGAACTGGCTCATGTCGACAACCACCAGCCCGGCCAGCGGCAAGTCCTTCTTCAGTGCCATCGATACCCCTGCTCCCCTGACGTCAGCTCAGACAAAACGCTTCGATTTCCCCGGCGAATAGGATCATCACCAATGGTCGCGCCAGCCTCAGTTTTCTTATGTGAATAGTATTTTCACATATGGATGACATTTGCAATCGAAAAGAGGGCGTGGATTTGCTCGCAGGCGGCTCAGTGCCGCCGCAAAGTGCGCTATGCTTGACCACAAACGGGATCGCTCAAAGGAGTTGCGGCATGTCGACGGTGAAGTTGTTCAGCGATGCGGAGGCGGAGGCAATCCCGGCGGTCAAGGCGGTATTCGATGATATCCGGGCCACGCGGAAGTCCGATTTCGTCAACAATTTCTGGCGCGGCCTTGCCAACGACCCCGCCCTGCTCAAGCGCACCTGGGAAGGGCTGAAAGCCGTCATGATGGCCGAAGGCGCGCTCGATCCGCTGGTGCGCGAAATGATCTATATCGCCGTCTCGACGGCCAACGGCTGCACCTACTGCGTCCACTCGCATACAGCAGCGGCCAAGGCGAAAGGCATGACGGAAGCGCAGCATGGAGAGCTGCTGGCCGTCATTGGCTTGGCGGGACAGACGAACCACCTCGTGACGGCCATGCAGCTGCCGGTCGACCCGGAATTTGACGTAAACCGGTCGTAGAAACACAAAAGGCCCGCGGGCGACTGCCGGCGGGCCTTAGATCATTGGTTCCGCGTTTTAGCGGTCGGATTTTTCCGTAACCTGAACCTCTGCGGCAATGGCCGCCATGCTGACGCCGTTATTGACGACAAGCAGCCTCTTGCGAACTAGAACGCCCATGACGCGCGCTGCGGTCGAGAATGTCATCGTGTCAAGCGGACCTTCGCCTTCCCAAGGCTTGGTCAACCGCTCGGTCACAGCCGAGACAATATTGTTGGGCACGATGTCTGTGCATTCACGCATGGCTTCGAAAACGACACTCAAAGGAATGATTCGTCCTTCGAACGTGACGATCGGTTCTGTTACTTCGCTGTCCCATTCCTCGAAAGCGTAAAGCGCCTCGCGGAAAAGCTGTTGCAGAGTGATGGGGGCATGACCCTCATGAAGGGGCGGCAAGGCATTCGACATGTCTGTCTCCTTTCAATTGGAAGTCGGGCGCATAATATGAGAATAATAGGTCTCCTCGGAGACCCGGCGCTGCTTCTTCAGTTTGGCGCGCCCTGAACGCAGTCCATGGGGGCAAGCGGCGCGGCAAACCATCTCGTGACCGGCGCAACGCAGGACACACACAAAATGTTCCCACCGGTCATTTAACTTGATCAAGTCTATAGATTAATCACGACTTGAAAAGCCACTTTGATATTTTTCTGCATTTCCCTTTATTTTTGAATGACTTCGCGTAGACTGACAACACGCATCCGAGCCGGAAGGCGTGCGAATCCCCTGCGAAGCAGCGAAAGGAAGACCATGTGCGGCGATCATGAAAACGGGCATGACCATGGGCACGATCACGCTCATGAACCGATCGATTGGCGCGAGCACGGCATCAAGATCATTCCGGGGAACGCCTTGGACCCGAATACGGCACAGACGCCAGGCATGAACCGGGCGACCGCGATCAACAACGCCCGCGCCGGTGCCGAAAAGATCTGGGCCGGCACGGTCACGATCCACGCCAACGCCAAGACCGGCGCTCACCATCACGGCGATCTTGAAAGCATCATCTATGTCGTCAAGGGCAAGGCGCGGATGCGCTGGGGCGATAATCTGGAATTCGTTGCCGAAGCCGGCCCCGGCGACTTCATCTTCGTGCCGCCCTATGTGCCGCATCAGGAGATCAACGCCAGCCGCGATGAAACGCTGGAATGCGTTCTGGTCCGGTCCGGGCAGGAGCCGGTCGTCGTCAATCTCGATATCGAGCCGATCGAGAAACCGGAAGAGGTTCTCTGGAAGGATCCGATCCACCGCTGAGGTGATTAATCTTTAAGCAGACGCCCGCTTTGCCGCATAAGTAATCTATGGTATTTATAGAAAATTAGTCTGCTCTTTTGCGTTGCACCGAAAAGAGTTTTCAGAAGTGCGAGGCGCGGCGCATGATCCTGCTTGGCGCAACGAATGCGCGTCTGAAATGATCCAACCGTCAACGAGAGAACGATCTCGATCATCTGGAACAGGATTTCCCATGACTGAAAAGCTTTTCAAAGGTCTCGACACGCTGCGTCTTTCCCGTAGGGCCGGCCTTGCCGCCATCTTTGCCTCCGCTGTCGCCGTTTTCGGCTTGACGGCAACCGCCACGCCGACCCTCGCCGCAGACAAGACGATCAAGGTCGGCATCATGAGCGGTGAGGATGAGGATGTCTGGCGCGTCGTGGTTACCGAAGCTGCCAAGAAGGGCCTGAAGGTCGAACCGGTCGTCTTCAACGATTATACCCAGCCGAACGAGGCCTTGGAGCGCGGCGAAATCGACGCCAACGCCTTCCAGCACAAGCCTTACCTCGACAACCAGATCAAGCAGCACGGCTATCACATCGTCGTTGCCGGCTATACGGGCATCTGGCCGATCGGCCTCTACACCAAGAAGTACAAGACCGTAGCCGAGCTTCCGAAGGGCGCCACCATCGGCGTGCCGAACGACCCGTCCAACGAAGGTCGCGCGCTTCTCGTGCTTCAGCATGAAGGCGTCATCAAGCTCAAAGACGGCACCGGCATCCTCGCCACCGTTGCCGACATCGGCGAAAACCCGAAGAATGTCGACATCAAGGAGCTGGACGCCGGTATCGTCGGCCGTTCGATCGACGATCTCGATGCAGCCGTCGTCAACACCGACTGGGCGCTGAAAGCAGGCCTCTCGGCCAACGATCGCATCGCGCAGGAGCAGACAAGCGACAACCCGTACCGCAACTTCATCGCCGTGAGGCAGAGCGACGAAAACGCACCCTGGGTGAAGACATTGGTCGCCTCCTATCAGAACGATGCGGTCAAGGCCGAGTTCGACAAGGTCTACAAGGGTACGGGCCAGAGCGCCTATTGATGTCAGGACAGCGCGGGGGACAGCGCTGAACGACGGGCGGTCGGGGCATCTTGCCCGGGCCGCCTTTGACGTTTAAAGCCCGACCTGAACCCGCGCCGTACCCAAATAAGAAGATCGGGAAGCAGACATGAATTCCTTTATCCCAGCCACATCGATTGGCGGACAGGCCCCGCCTGAGCGAGCGACCAGCGAAGAGATCGTGCGCCTCGTCGATGTCCGCCGCAGGTTCGGCACGACGCCGGCGCTGGACGGCATATCGCTGACCGCACAACGCGGCGAAATCGTCGGTATCATCGGCCGCAGCGGCGCCGGCAAGTCGACGCTGATCCGCTGCCTCAACGGGCTGGAACGCGCAGACAGCGGCGAAATCCACATCGAGGGCCGCGACATTGCCCGCCTTTCGGAAAAGGAATTGCAGCCGCTGCGCCGCCGCATCGGCATGGTCTTCCAGCACTTCAACCTGCTCTCCTCCAGAACCGTTGAAGACAACATCGCGCTACCATTGAAGATCGAAGGCATCAGCAAGACCGAGCGTCTGCAACGCGCCCACGAACTGCTGGAGCTGGTCGGCCTTGCGGACAAGGCCAAGGCCTATCCATCCGCCCTGTCCGGTGGTCAGAAGCAGCGCGTCGGCATCGCCCGCGCCCTTGCCGCCCGGCCCGCAATTCTTCTGTCGGACGAAGCGACATCGGCGCTAGACCCGGAAACCACCCGCTCCATCCTCGCCCTGCTGAAGGACATCAATCGCAAGCTCGGCCTAACGATCCTTCTCATCACCCATGAGATGGAGGTGATCCGATCGATCGCGGACCGCGTTGCCGTGATCGATGCCGGCCGTATCGTCGAAGAAGGTTCCGTATGGACCGTTTTCGCCAATCCGCAGACGGAGATCGCCGCGAGCCTGCTGAGCGGCGTCCGCCCGCAGCTTCCCGAACATATCGCCGCCCGGATGTCGCCGACATCAGGTGCCGAGGCTATCCTCAGCATCGATCTGGCAGGCCCCGCCGCGCAAGGCGCTCTCTTTGCCGAGCTTTCAGCCGCGCTTCCCCTCTCCTTCCGGCTGGTCCATGGCGGCATTGACCATATCCAGAACCAGCCTGTCGCCCGCTTTTTCATCGCCGTGCCGACGCGCGACGCGAGTTTGCCGACACAGGTCGGCGATTTTCTGAGAGCCCGCTCTGCCCGGGTGGAGGTTCTAGGTTATGACAACTGATGTAATTCTAGGCCTGCTGTGGCGCTCGTTCTGGCAGACGATATGGATGACGGGTGCATCCGGTTTTCTTTCGCTGATCATCGGCCTGCCGCTCGGCCTCGCCCTCGTCGTCACCGGACGCGGCGGCATCGCCGAACAGGGAGCGATCAACCGTGTCCTGGGCGTGCTGGTTGACGGCTTCCGTGCCGTGCCATTCATTATCCTGCTCATCGCCCTGATCCCGCTGACACGCCTGATCGTCGGCACGGCGCTGGGCACCACGGCGGCCATCGTCCCGCTGACGATCGCCGCCATTCCCTATTACGCACGCGTCGTCGAAGTGTCTTTGCGGGAAGTCGATCGTGGCCTGATCGATGCCGTGCGCGCCATGGGCGGCAATCGCTGGACCATCGTCCGCGAAGTGTTGATACCGGAAGCCATGCCCGGCATCGTCGCTGGTTTCACGGTCACCATGGTGACGCTGATCGGCGCTTCCGCCATGGCTGGCACGATTGGCGGCGGCGGCCTAGGCGACCTTGCCATCCGCTATGGCTATCAGCGTTATGAGACAAACGTCATGATCGCGGTCGTCATCATCCTGATCATTCTGGTCTGGGGCATGCAATGGCTGGGCGATCGTCTGGCGACCAGGCTTGATCGCCGCTAGAGCAATTCCAGGAAAAGTGCGAAGCGTTTTTCCGTCCGGAATTGCTAGATAACAAAGAGATAGAGTGGTTCGGAGATTCCGTGAAAAACTGAACCGCTCTAGGTCGGATCGGATACAGGATCCAGCTCTCTACAAAACCGGATCCTGTATCGCCTGCAATCAACCTTATTCGTGGTCGGCCGCCGGTGTGGCAGGGCTCTGGCGTGGATCCAGGTTCAGCATCGGCACGGAACCGTTCGGCAGCATGGTGGTCGGCAGCTGCCCGTTCCACTTTTCCGCCTGTGTCAGGAAAATCAGGTTCGGATTGTCCCGCAGCGCATCGCCGCGCGCCTTGATCGCCTTGGCCTCGGCATCGCCGCGAAGTTGAATGGCCTGGGCATCGGCTTCGGCCTGCACTCGTACGGCGTCGGCCTGCGCCTGCGCATCGGCACGACGGGCATCCGCCGCAGCCTGCGCCTGGGTCACTGTAATCTGCGCCTGCACCTTCTCGCGCTCGGCATTCTGGCGCAGCTTCTGCACCTCGACCTCCGCCAGCATGCGCTGCTCGATGCTGTTTTCGTAGACATCCGAGAAGTCGATGTTCTCGACCTGAACGCTGTCGATCTGAACCGGGCCCTGAATGCCCGCCTCGATCGCCGCCTGGACGTCGGTATTGAATTGCGCCCGGTTCTGGATAACCGAGGCAGCGGTGAACTTGCCGAACACGGTCTTCACATCCTGCGGCGCTCGCCGCGCAATCAAGCGAGACTCCAGATTGCCGAGCGAGCCGAACTCCGAATAGACATGCTCCACCGCATCCGCCGGCACATGCCATGAAATCGTCACCCGCATATCGGCCGGCTGCTGGTCCTGCGAATAGGCCTGCATCTGCTGATGTTCGTTGGCCTGGCAGCTCGCACCGTTCTGGCAGGTCCAATAGGTCACCTGCTGCGTCACCGGAATCTTGACGACGGTCTCGATCCACGGGAGCTTGAAATGCAGGCCCGGCTCAGCCGTCCCGACCATGGCGCCGGTGCGCAGAATGACGCCGCGCTCGCCCTGATCGATCGTGTACCATGAGCTCAACACAAGCAGCACGACAGCGATAATGGCGACAACGCCGATGAGCGCCGTCGCACGGCTCTTGTTCGCTATGGACGTTAAGTCGATTTCCCGGTTTGCCATCGATATCCTCACCATTCTCCGATCGCCAAGAAATAGATGAGTCGAATTCAAAATGCACTCGCAACCCTGCGACGCAGGTGCACCATCATCTCATCGACCGACCGCAACGGATATCCGGAAGGCGGAGTGAGGTCAGGCTTCTTCATCTTCCCCAGGCATTCCGACGGAAAAGGCGCAGATGCGTGAGAGATAGGTGAGCGGCAGTTTCGTCTCCGAATGCTAGGCATTGAACTGGTCCTGGATCAGCCGCATGTCCTTCTTGCCCGGCTTGCTCTCCGAGATCGGCAATCCGGAGAGCCGAAGGCAGACGAGAACATCGTGGCTCATGACGAAGCTGTCCCGGCTGATAGCCCGCAGGAAATATTGGCCGCTCATGCCGCCAAGCCGGTCGGCCCGTTTGTCCAGGACGGCAAGCAGGCCGATATGGTCCTCCAGCGGCCAATCCGCGAAGAAACGACCCGCGCTTCCATGCTCGTCGGCAAGCTGACGGATGAATTGCGCATTCGCGCGCACCGACATGATCTTTGCGCCATTGCGCACCACGCGCGCATCCGAGGTCAGGTCATGCCAGTAATCGTCGGGCGCGAGATTGAGAAAGGACGGATCGAAGCCGGAGAAGGCAGCCTCGAACCCGGGCCATTTGGAATCGATGATGTTGCGCACGAAGCCGGCATAGAAGACATAGCGCGTCATCTCCGCCAGCAAGCGGTCGTCCGGCAACGCGCGCAAGGTATCATGGTCGGGCACCTTCGGCATCAGGGCCTGAAGGGCTGCAGCACCTCCCTTGCGCTTTTCCGCCCGCTCCTTGATCTCGGCAAAGCTGCCCATGCGCCCTCTCCTTCAGCTACGTTGTGCGACCAAGCTTTTATGATCCGGCGCCGTCATGCAAGGACCTGCATTCAACACGCGGGCGCAAGAGAACACGACCACGGGCGTTACGACTCTAAAGTTGAAAAAAACTATGGCCTGATTCAGCCTCAGGGCGATTGAAACAGTTCGAAACTGCTCCAGATATCGCCGTTAAATGAACTTGAGATTTCGCGCACCGTGAGGTTAATTCCGGCGGCGTTGGATCGGAGCCTCGTATCATGAGCAATCAGGACTGGAATTATCCCGTCATGGTCAACTGTAAGCGGACCGGAAAGGTCTACACGGTTGCCAACACGAAAGAGGCGCTGGATATGCTGCTCAACGCTTGGCCGGTGGCGGAAGGCAAGGCGTTTCTGATCGCGTTGCAGATCTGTGCCGACGTGGAAAATGGCATTGGACAGGCCATCGACGCGCGCAGCAGCTTCATGGCGGCAGCCGTGGAGGCCGGCGTCCCGCTGGAAGCGCCCGTCGTTCAATAAAATGAGCATCATGGCGTCAACCAAATCGCTGACGCGTCCAGCTCCATGATCGTTGCACTGCTTATCGTGGTTGCGCTCGCCATCGTATTGCGCGGCCTGCTGCGGGCAGTCTTCGCAGGACTGGCGGTTCTGCTGCTATGCGTTCTCGTGGCAATCGCGCTGTAAAGGCTCGCTCCCCGAATAAGGGCTTTCTGTTGCCCTTGAGAATCCACCCAAAAATGGAGCCGCAAGCCGCCTTGTTCTGACGACGGCGCAATATATACCAAGGGCTCCTAAGTCATTTGGGTTTCGGGGATCTGAACATGAAGAAGAATATCCGCGCGGCTCTCGCCGCAGCATTGATTTCGTGCGCCTTCGCCTCATCGGCGCTGGCTTTCGGCGCAATCGCCGTCGACGATGAGCAGGGCATGTCCGCACGCGATGCTGGCTACGGCCTCGGTTGGGGCTCCACCCGCGCGGAAGCCGAGCGCAATGCCATCAAGGAATGCCGCTCGGCGGGCAACGACTCCTGCAAGTCGGCCGTGTGGTTTGAGACCTGTGGCGCCTATGTCGGCGACCGCGTCAACTACGGCATCGGCTATGGCAGGACGAAGCGCGAAGCCGAACACATGGCGCTGGACAATTGCCCCAACTGCAAGGTCGTCGTATCCGACTGCCAATAATCTCGGTCTGAGACCGTCTAACAGCTCAAGATTGCTCGCCGCCGGTAGGGCGAAAACCGTCGGCGGGCACTCCTTTGGATGCTCCAATCAATTTTCCGAAAAGTTTCGAAACTTTTTCCCCCGGCGGGAGTTTCGGTACCGATGTTTGGAGCACCACCGAAATGAACATGATTGTGAGAACCAGCGATGCTCGCTGGCCTGAGCCCGTGTACCTGCGTATCGGCTATGGCATGCCGGAAAAAATAAGAAACCCTCAGGATGCTCTGAACCACCTGCTTTTCCGATGGCCCGCCATGCGCGGCGACAAATACCGGTCAGCAACGGATATTTGCAGCGCCGCAAGCGGAGATCCGCTTCTCTTCGATCGGGCGAGGACGATCTTCATCGAAGCCTGTGTCGAAGCAGAGGTGCTGGACTGAATTGACGGGAAAGAGCCGGCAACGTGTTCCCGCCTGCAGGGTGAGGCAAACGCCCCGGCAAAGCCGCGAGAATGAGCGGCGTTTTGCTCGTGCACCACGCGACCTCAAGCGACATCGCAAATCGATCTGCCGGACCTTCCGGCAAAAGGATTTTGCCTTCAGACCAAGTCGGGCGCCGGCCACGAGAGAGTGGCCGCTTGCGATGATGCCTTCATGGACGCAACTTGAAGAAAATAACGGCGCAAGGACCGGGCGCCTGTCATACGGAATGCTTTTTGCAAGGTTACCGAAGCATTTACGTTGCGGAGGTAATGCGTATTGAAACGAAACACTTTGCGACCTTTTCCGGCCGTCACGCTCGTTCTCGATGAGAGCGGCGATTATCGCCGTGTCAATTCGGTGCATCAGGTTGCTGAGCTCTTGCTTGAACACTGGCCGGTGGAAAACGGCGAGGAATATGTTGCTGCGGTCCGCGTTTGCCTTGAGGCCATGCTGGGAGCGGCGGCGCCCGAGGCCGCAAGGGATGCATTGATCAAGGCTGCGCGGGAGGCCGGCATCGCCGTCATGCAGTGACGGATTCATTCTACTCTGCAAGCGTTTGGAATCTCACAGGAAGCAATTCACCTTTTATGAACCACTGACAGCGATTGTGCCAACAAAGGCAAGGCGATTCGCCTCGCTAATGACGGAGAGATTATGTCGCTTTTAGCATTCCCCGCCGACAGACGGACCAGCGAGATCAGGCGGTGTGCCAACGCCCTGCTGCAGCTTCATGGCGAAGCTGCCAATCGTTTCTGGCGCTCGGAGATGGCGAGCCTTGCAACCGCACTGAAAAGCCAGGGAATGGACGAGAGCGAAATCTCGCGACAGGCAGCCCTTTTCATGCATGCGGTCCAGATGGAACTGCAGCTTGCGTTTGAAGCGGAAGACGTAAACGCCTCCGCCTAAAACGGGACGCAGTTCACACCTGCTATTTCGGCAACCTGCAGGAGGCGATCGACTTATCGCCGCTGGTCGGGGATTTGATCTGCACGGTCCACGCGCCGCCGGGGAAATGATAGCCCTTGGAGGATGCGACACCCACGATCTGGGTACAAGCCTTCCTCGCATCGGCAACCGGCAAATCGATTGTCGCCGTGACGGCGTATTTTCGACTGGAAACCTGGCACGCCGCGGTGAACAAGCCAGTATTGTCGATCATGCGGCAGACGCGGAACGCATTATTTGCGGCATCGTCGGCAGCCATTGCAGAATTGGCGGCCACCAAGACAGTAGCCACCGCTAAAAATAGTTTCATTGAAAACCCCGTTCCCCTGCTGCTGCACGGTGCCAGAGCGTGTTTCGTCTTGCAAGACATGTTCATCGAATTCACGTTGACTGTTTGAAAATACAACGCAAATGAAGGCAACTTGTTCGCCGGCAGACTAAACATCCAGTGTCGATAAAGATGCTGGCTCAACTGATATCAGGGAGGCCGATCATCGCGATGCAAGCGGTTCGGCATCTGCAGCAAGCAGATCGTCATTCGGCACTTCTTGCAAGGGCCACCTTCTGTCTCGTACGGGCCTTTCGAATGTCCGAAAGTCGCTTGGCAGCGGCAAATTAACCTCTTCGATATTAGAATATTTGAAATTAGAAAAAGAGAACTCAGGGGCGATGTGATGACTGAAGTTCGAGCATCCGCACGAAAGCGAACGCTTCTCGGAGCCAAGATCATCTTCAACGACGGACGCTCGATCTTTGATTGCCTCGTCAGAAACCTCTCCGACACCGGCGCGATGATCCAGATTGAAAATCCGCTTGCGGCACCCGACAGCTTTTCGCTGCAGCTCTCGGACCATCGACTGATGGCTTGCAAAGTTCGCTGGCGGAAAATCAACAGCATGGGCATTGAATTCGTGTGACGCCACCCGCACGTCGAAGCTCCCGATGACGGCCCGGTTTAAAAAGCCGACGAGGCGCTCGATCGACCCGCTCAAGCCTGGCACAAGCTGAAAAACCTAGCTTCCGGCCTGAGGGCTAGGGGTCGGAAATGCGTTCGGGCGAGGCAAGTGTTCAGCCAGACGGAAATGCGCTCCACAGCCAGCATCCATTTGCAGGATTGCATCGAAATGCAGTCCCGGGATCTAGGCGCAAGCGCGGCAGCGCTGGGGAACACGACGTGAATACAGCTCCGAACTCCAATCAATTCACTCAGTATCTTATCGGCGCGCCCAATGGACAGACCAGCACGGCGGCCTTCACTCCCGCTCCGCCGCCGGCCGAACCGGCGCGCCCGCTCCCCTCCGTCAGGACGTTCGACGTATTTGACACGCTCATCGCACGCCGGTGCGTCGAGCCTTCCAGGGTGTTCGAGATCGTCGCAAAACGCGCCAACCTGCCCGCCTTTGCCGCAGCACGCAAAGCCGCCGAGGCGAAGATCGCCCAGTACCCCTATAATCTCGACATGATCTACGACGAGCTGAAGATCGCCTTGCAGCTCGACCCGCTTCAGGTCGCAGGTCTGAAAGCGATGGAAATCGATGTCGAGCTGGAACAGGTGATCCCCATCGCCGAAAACATGGCGCGCGTGCGCCACGGCGACGTGTTGATCTCAGACATGTATCTCGGCGCCGATATCATCCGCCGGCTGCTCGACAAGGCGGGCCTTAACAAAAAGGTGAGCCTGATCGTCAGCTCCGATGGCAAGCGTTCGGGCACCATTTGGCCCCAGGTACAGGCAAACCTTGCGGTCGAGGAACATCTTGGCGACAACGCCCACTCCGACGTGGACATGCCACGCCGCTTCAATATTCCCAATCGCCACACCAACACCTTCAGCCCGACCCAGGTCGAGGGTGTGCTCATGCAGATCGGCCTGCGGCAGCTCGCGGAGCTTTGCCGCGAGACCCGCCTGTCTACATGGTCGGCCAATGCACAGACCCGATCGGTCCAGCTCGTCCAGGCAAGCCTCAATTTCCCGATCATGCTGCTGGGAAGCGTTGCGCTGGCGAGGTTCGCCGCACATCTCAACAAGCAATCCATCCTGTTTTCCAGCCGCGACTGCGATTCCTGGCTGCCGCTGTTTGAGAAAGTGTCGCAGCGGATCGGCTTTACATGCAAGGCCACGTATTTCTATACGAGCCGCCTTGCCAAGATGCAGCCATCGTCCAGCTACAAGGCCTATGTGAAGCGTCTGCTGACCGCGGATGCCCTCGTCGTCGATCTCTGCGGCACCGGCTGGTCTCTGGCCAATTTCGCAGCGACCCTGGGGCTCAGCAATCTGCAGGTGTTCTTCCTTCATAAGCTGCCGGCAGCGGCCGCCTATGAAGCCATGGCCGCAACGCCGCAAACCTGCCAGTTCCATACGCTGGTCTCGCCATCGGAAGCAGGTGTCGAGAATACGGTGCTCGAAATGAGCAATTATGCGACGCACGGCATGGTCGAGGATGTGCGGATGCTTCAGGACTTCGCCATCCCTGTCTTTGCGCAGGACAACCGCTCGCCGGAAACATTGGCGATCGTCCAGGCGCAACAGGATTGCTTTGCAACGGCCGTCAGCCTGATGGACAAATACGATCTCCACGAGGTTTTCGGATTGGACAATGCCTCGCTCGCGGCGGTGACGTCAGCGCTTTACGTGATGTTGTCGCAGCAGATGGAACTGCGCTCGATCTACGGCAGCAGCCATACCGCGGAAGAAACCAGCGTCCGCCGCTCGCTCGGCTGCGCCTGATCGCCTCATTTGGGAAAGAATTCGATGCCTGAACTCGTAGAGCTTGCCGACCACTACAAGACCGACAAGGGCACGCAGATCGGCCACGCCCACAACTATGCCGCTCTCTACTCGTTTCTCTTCGAGCAGTTCCGCGACCAGGCTTTTTCCATGCTTGAAATCGGCCTGGAACGAGGTGGTGTGGAAGCCGGCGCCTCCGTCGACCGCGTTGGCGCCGACGTGCCATCCATCCGCATGTGGCTCGACTATTTCCCTCACGCGAAGCTCTATGGCTTCGACCTGTCCGACTTCTCCCACATCCGGTTGGACCGCTTCGAATTTCACCGTGGCGATCTCGGCAGCATTCCCGACCTGGATCGCCTGAGCGCCGCCCTGCCGCCCGTTAAGCTGCTCATTGATGATGGCTCACACGCCTCGTTTCACCAGCAGCTCGCGTTTCTGAAGCTGTTCGACAAGGTCGAGCCAGGCGGCTTCTACGTTATCGAGGATTTTCATTGGCAGCCGCCCTTCGAGAGTTCGCTGCCGCCCTGCAGGAAAAGCGCGGAGGTTTTCGAGATCTTCCTGAAAACCGGCAAGCTCGATATTCCCTTCGCCCATCCGGATTATCTGAGCATGATCGCCTCGCAGATCCAGCAGGTCTACGTCCACCGCAACAATCGTGGCGGTATCAACAATTGGCAATTCAAAATGGTCGCCCTGCAGAAGCGGCTTTGAGCGAAAGGCGAACACATGTCCTACAGCATCGTAACCGGCTGGTACGCGGACCATCAAGCCCGCGGCTACCGCGTGCACGGCAGTGATTTCGTCCGCTCGGTCGAGTGCTTCGATATCTGGTATCACTGTGTTCGCTCCTTCACCTCGCCAAGCAACATCCTGATCATCGATTCCGCCTCGCCTTTGCGGCCGAGCGCGCCGGACGATCCTCGCATCAGCTGGGTCAAGCTGAAGCAGAACTACGGGCATGCGGTTGAGGGCAAAAGCACGCTCTGCGGCTGGTCACGGGCGCTGCTGCTCGGCCTGAGCTATGGTTTCAACAACGGCGATCTCTATACCGTGCTGGTCGAACAGGGCACGCTTTTCTACGGCAAGGACATTATCGAGCGCCAGATCGCAGTTCATCCCGACGCCGACATCATAGCCCCGAGCGGTTTCGGCACCCCGCAGCCTCTGCAGACGGGTATCCTCATCTTCCGCAGCGCCATTATCCCGAAATTCGTTGAAAACTACGTGCGGATCGCGGGCGCGGACGACGCGCTGAGCCCCGAAAAGAAGGTGGCGCTTGCCGGCAACGACATGAAGATCGCCTTCTCAGCCCTACCCTACGGCCGCCGCCGCCCCATCGACGTCTCCGCCGACCACTTCTTCCTGCGCCATTGCGACCTTCCCGAACTCCACGCCTTCACAACCCGCCTTGGTTTCGGCAACGATCTGCTTCCGCGTCCGGAGCATCAGGTCGCCTAATTGTCGCCCGACAGTTAGGCGTTTGGAACACCCCACCGTTATCGGTCGCGTGATTCAGTCAATATTGACCACGCTCGCGAGCCAATTTCGCGCCCATACAATATTGCTAGAAGTGAAGGAGATGCCGACAACCTTCATTAAATCTCGCTATTAGCCAGACTTGGGTCTACTTGTTTTTTTTGCCGACAAGACGACATCACTCAAGATCGAGCGAGATCTTTTCTAGCAGCATTAGGGGTTGGTAGTGCAGCGTGACGAAGTAGCTGATATTTTAAGAGGCCTAGGCATTATCGCGGTTGTCGCCGGCCACGCTGGTACTGATATCGGCATTAAGGTACTGCCTGTCTATTCGTATCACATGCCTTTGTTTTTCTTCGTATCCGGGCTGTTTTATCGTGACGATCGAATATTTCCGATTCTGCCAACATTTTCGAGATTGGCGTCGCGCTTACTCTTGCCGGCTTTGTTTGCTCTCGTAGCTTATGACTTTGTCATTCTACGCGTCCTACATCGCTTCGGACTTCCTTTTGGAGGTGCTTCGATTACACCAAAATTTCTGGAAGGCACGTTCCTCTTCGGTGGTGAATTTAGCGCGGCCTATTGGTTTGTCGGTACCTATCTCTTCATCTATTTGTATTTTCACATTATCCATGTGCGCCTACACCACTGTATGATCGGCCTGATCTCAGGAGCAACCACAACTCGATTGTTTTGGGGAGCGCTTTATCTCACCGCGGCGGCGATAAGCGTTTATCTTTCTGTACGGCTCTACGGTGACGTACAAGAGGAAAATCGACATTTTGTCGTTGCCCAAAACTGGCACTACATAGCAGCATTGCGTTTTGTATTTGGTGCCGGCTTTTACTACCTCGGATCGCTCTTTGCTCGATACAAAGACGATATACCAAGAAAAGCACTCATTCCGATATTTATCGCTGGAGTCGCGTTCGTGGTTGAGGCATTTATTTTCAATAATTTCAGTGTATTTTTCTCAATGCAAATCATGTCATTCCCAAATGTGTACACGCCCATCGCAACAAGCCTCATAGGGATCATAATCTTTTACGCAATTTCAACGGCATTGGCAGGTGGGATTGCTGGTAAGATCCTTTCATCAATAGGCCGCCACTCCAATGCGATCTTCCTAAACCACATCTTCGGGTTCTTTTTATTCAATCTGCTACTCGTATTCGCCGGCGTGGTAAACTTGGTGGACATTACAAGTCCCTACTATCGGTTCCGTGAGTACGACACCTATTCGATCTACATCATTTTTGGAGTTGGATTTTCGTTAGCCATCCCTTTGATATTGAATGGATTGACCGGCAAATTTAAACGGTCCTCAACGAGCTCCGCATATTCCCATAAAGTAGAAACACGATAGCGAAACCACCTACTTGAACGACAATTTCAGCATTGCCCGTTCAAGTGTCCCCCCCGGGACGAAATACTCTCTCAGTGGAGACGCTACGATATTTGGAGGCTTGGCTATTCTTCGTAGCGTACCGGCCTAGCCGACACGCTGCACAAAAGTGCTAAGGCAAAGGAAAACCGTCGGACAATCAGCATTTATCCCGTTGGGGCGAAACCAGCTGTTATTGCGATGGTAGCGGAGGAGGGATTTGAACCCCCGACACAAGGATTATGATTCCTCTGCTCTGACCTACTGAGCTACTCCGCCACGCGGCATTTGATGATTGACATCAAATACAAAGGTCAAACGAACCGGCGCTCGAAAGCGTTAGCTCGTCGGTGAGCGGCTTATAAGGTGCGGTTCGGCTTGGTGTCAAGCGGATGATTTGGAAAAATCGGAGGTTTCTCCAAAGCCTTGTCGTCTGCCCTCAGGCGGCCACCGGGCTTGCCAGCAGCGCCTTGAGCGAAGCCTCTGCCATGGGTTCGCGTTCGGAGCGCTCGATGAAGCCGCCGCCATAGACGCGGGCATCATCGCCGGGGGCGGAGTAGAGCGCGCAGGCCTGGCCGGGAGCAACACCCGCCTCGCCCACCGTGAGATCGACATAGATGCCGCTGGCATCGGCATGCAGCACGGCGGGAGACGGCGCGCGGGTGGAGCGCACCTTGGCGAAACAGGCAAACCCGCCGCCGGAAGCCGCCTGCAGCAACGGTTCGTCGCCAAGCCAATTGACATCACGCAGATAGACGCGGTGCGTTTCCAGCGCCTCCTTCGGGCCGACGATCACGCGGCGCGAGCGGGCATCGAGATAGACCACGTAGAGCGGCTCGCCTGTGGCAACACCGATGCCGCGGCGCTGGCCGATCGTGTAATGCAGAATGCCTTCATGCTGGCCGAGCACGCGGCCGTCGAGATGGACGATCTCGCCGGCAAGCGCCGCATTCGGCTTCAGCTTGGCGATCACGTCGGAATATTTGCCCTGCGGCACGAAACAGATGTCCTGGCTGTCGGCCTTCTTGGCGACGACGAGGCCCATTTCCTCGGCGAGCGCACGCGTCTCGGCCTTCGGCATGCCACCCAGCGGAAAGCGCAGATAGTCGATCTGCTCCTGCGTGGTCGCAAAGAGGAAATAGCTCTGGTCGCGATCGGCATCGGCCGGGCGATAGAGCGCGCGGCGGCCGGGATTATCGGCGGTCGGGTTCGGGCGCGAGCGGATATAATGTCCGGTTGCCAGCGCATCGGCGCCGAGCTCCTTCGCGGTCGCCAGCAGGTCGGCGAACTTGACGGTCTGGTTGCAGGCAACGCACGGGATCGGCGTTTCGCCGGCGACATAGCTCTCGGCGAAGGGATTGATCACCGTTTCGCGGAAGCGCTTTTCGTAATCGAGCACATAATGCGGGATGCCGAGCGTCTCGCAGACGCGGCGCGCATCGTCGATATCCTGGCCGGCGCAACAGGAGCCGGCGCGATGAACGGCCGCGCCATGGTCGTAGAGCTGCAGCGTGATGCCGAGCACATCATAACCCTGTCGCTTCAGAATGCCGGCGACAACGGAGCTGTCGACACCGCCCGACATGGCGACGACGACGCGGGTATCTTCCGGCCTCTTGTCAAAATCCAGTGTATTCACGGTCGTTGCCGCCAGTCTTGAACGATCTTCGATGCTATCGAACGGGATGGCCTTTTTTCGAAACGCCGTCACGCTCTCACGATTTGATTTCGCATGATCTGATCCAAAAACCGCTACACACTTTTTGGTATCATGCTGCTCACCGCCCAATGCCATGCAAAAGCGGCGGTTTTTCATCACGAGGGGCCATTAGCCGCTTTCCGCAGCCAGCCTCAATTGTGGACGGATATAGAAAGGATTGCCAACCCATGCAAGGGGTGAGCGAAATCGCGAATCATCCCTTTGCCTTCAAATGGCGAATGAGATTGCCGCTTCGCCGCAAAACGGTCGCTGCGGACCCGATGGCGATGATCCAGAGCGCGATCGTCAAAACCCAGATGCCGCCGCTCCACAGCGCCTCGACGATCGAGAGCAAAGCTGCAGCGGTTGTCACCGCCATTCGATGCTGCTTTGCCATCGGGCCGCCGAAATCGCTGGGATTGCCGGTGGCGCGTCCAAGCTCGCGGACATAGGCCGTCAGCACGGCAAAGGCGCCGGCCGCCCAGCCGAGCCCCGGCATTGCGATGCCGTAGCCGATACCGGCAAAGATGAGGAGATCGGCGACGCGGTCGGGAAACTCGTTCCAGAATGGCCCGTCGGCCTCGCCCTTCCCGCCTTCCACCGCCACCATGCCATCAAGCAGGTTGCAGAGAAGACGCAGCTGGCAGAACAAGGCGGCGAGGATTAGCAGGACCACCCGCATGCCGACGCTCCCAGCGGTGCCGGAAAGCCAGAATGAAGCCCCGGCCAACAGCGCCATGAGCATGCTCGCCTGCGAGATCTGGTTCGGCGTCACCGAAAGCGCGGTCATGCGGCATGCCAGCATCTGAGCCCACTGAGTGTTGCGGCTCGCCAGCGGCCGCCTGTCGCCTGTTCCCTCGCCGGTCATGCTCCCTCACCTCTCATGGCTTCGCAGCCTTCCGCCCGATATCGAGTAATTGTAGATCGCCGCATAGCTGGAGGAGACCAGCAAAGGCACGGCGATGGTCTTCAGGATCTCCGGCGTGCCGCTCAATGCGTGGATGGCGACCAGGATGGTCGCAGAGCCCAGGCAGGCGATCAGTGGAGGCGCCCAAAGGCGTATGATGCCGCGGAACCGCGTGGACAATGCCTCGACCACCGACTTCAGAAACAACGTCAGGCAAGCCGAAAGCAAACCCTGCACGACACCGGCGATCAAAGGACGCGGCATCGGGTGCATGCGGTTGGCAAAGACCGCCCAGCCGCCCATGGCGAGGAACGCAAAAAGCACATGCACGATGCTGCTGCCGGCAAGCGCTTTCAGCTTTCCGCTCATGAGACGGACCACCAGAAGCGCACGAGATGGAAGAAGATCGGCGCGGAGAAAACGACAGAGTCCAGCCGATCGATCAGCCCGCCATGCCCCTCGATGAGATGGCCCCAATCCTTGACGCCACGGTCCCGCTTGATCGCCGACATGACAAGCCCGCCAAAGAAGCCCATGATGGTGATGACGAAGGCAAGAAGCCCCGCCTGCAGTGGCGTGAACGGTGTCACCCACCACAGCGTTGCTCCGATCAGGGATGCGCTGATCACGCCGCCGACAAAACCCTCGACCGTCTTCGATGGCGATAGACGTGGTGCGATCTTCGTTTTCCCGAACAGCTTGCCCCAGACATATTGCAGGACGTCGCTGAGCTGCACGACGATCACTAGGAAGGCGATCAGCAGCACGTTGCGGCCTTCATAGCCGGGAATATGCAGCGTCAGCAGCGCCGGCACATGCGACGCACAGAAGACGCAGATCATAAGCGCCCATTGCACCTCGGCAATGCGCACCAGAAAGCGCTCGGTATCGCCGCGCAGCACGGCAATGATCGGCATGAACAGAAATGCGTAGACGGGAATGAAGATCGAATAGATGCCGTATTCCTCTGCCCACAGCAGGTAATATTGTACGGGCAGCGCCACGAAGAAGGCCGCAGCGACCGCCCAGTGATCGGCTCGCTTCGTGTTGATCAGCGTCACGAACTCACGCAGCGCCGCAAAGGAGCAGAAGGCGAAAAGCAGAATGACGCCGGCACGCCCGGCAATGAAGGCAATGCCGATCAGCACCACCATCACCCACCAAGCCTTGATGCGCGCGTTCAGGTTTTCGATCGCGGCATTCGATCCATCGGGCGACAGGCGCTGCTGCAGCACATAGCCGACGATCGAGGCGACGATCAGGACCCCGAAAATGCCAAGGACAAGATGAATCAGATCGGCGCTTGCCGCACTCATGCTCAGTCTCCCGCCCGCTTGGGCGCCAGCGCCAAGAGTGCCGCTTCGGCCCTGGCCAGGAATTCCGTCTTTTCCTCGGTCTCGCCGATATGCAGCGCCTCGCCGAAGGTGACGGTGCAGATCAGCGGAATGGGCACGAACTCGCCCTTTGGCATGACGCGGTTCAGATTGTCGATCCAGACGGGAACGAGATCGATATCGGGGCGTGCCTTGGCAAGATGAAAGAGCCCGCTCTTGAACGGCTGCAACGGCTGTTCGGTGAGATTGCGAGTGCCTTCCGGAAACAGGATGAGAGAAGAGCCGGCATCGAGCGCTTGCGTCATCTGCGTGACCGGATCTTCCTTGCGTGCGTCTCGATCCCGCTCGATCAGAACGGCGTTAAAGACATCCCGCCCGATGAAACTGTTCAGCGGCGACTTCAGCCAGTAGTCGGCGCCGGCCACCGGACGCACGCGACGGCGCAATCGAGGCGGCAGGACAGTCCAGATCAGGATGAAATCGCCATGACTTGAATGGTTGGCGAAATAGACGCAGCGGCGCGTGCGCATGCCGCTCTCGGGCCAGATCGCCCGCACGGCGGTGATGGCCCGCGCAAAGAGCACGATCGCCACGGACACCGGTTTGGCCAGCCATTCGATTGGCGTGCCCATTCCTTGCCCAAGTATGTTTTTGCGCAGTGCCTCCATCGCCCAAGAGATAGGCGGGTTTTGCCGGCCTCGATAGCCCACCGGGTAACCTTATCCACAACCCAGGCAATGTTACGGAAAGCCCGGCGCAACTTGCGTCGCGCCGGGCTTTCGGATTGGCTCTTGGGAGGAGCGAACTCTATGGCTAACCGCCCTTCATCGGGGCGGACAGGCTCAGTCGATGTTGAACACCAGCGGCTTTGCCTGGCGGATCGCCTGATGCGCCGTGAGCTTGGCAAGCACGTCGTCGCTGATCGGGCCGTCGACGTAGAGAAGCGCGATGGCATCGCCACCCTGCTTGTCGCGGCCGAGCTGGAAGTTGGCGATGTTGACGCCGGCAGAGCCGAGCGCCGTGCCGATGAAGCCGATCATGCCGGGAACGTCGGTGTTGGCGATATAGACCATGTGGTTGCCCACGTCGGCGTCGAGATTGATGCCCTTGATCTGGATGAAGCGCGGCTTGCCATCCGAGAAGACGGTGCCGGCAACGGAGCGGGTCATGCTGTCGGTGGTGACGGTCAGCTTGATGTAGCCGTCATAAACGCCCGTCTTGTCGCGCTTGACTTCGGCAAGGACGATGCCCTTTTCCTTGATCATGATCGGCGCCGAAACCATGTTGACGTCGGCAACCTGATTGCGGATCAGGCCGGCGAGCAACGCACTCGTCAGGGCCTTGGTGTTCATGTTGGCGGTGACGCCATCATAAAGGATTTCGATTTCCTTGATCGGCTCTTCCGTGACCTGGCCGACAAAGGCGCCGAGAACATCAGCGAGCTTGATGAACGGCTTCAGGATCGGCGCTTCTTCAGCGGTGATCGAGGGCATGTTGATAGCGTTCGAGACGGCACCCTTGACGAGGTAGTCGGCCATCTGCTCGGCGACCTGAAGAGCGACATTCTCCTGGGCTTCCGTCGTGGACGCGCCGAGATGCGGCGTGCAGACGACGTTCGGCAGGCCGAACAGCGGGCTTTCCTTGGCCGGCTCGACTTCGAAGACGTCGAAAGCGGCACCGGCGACATGGCCGGACTTGATGGCAGCGGCAAGCGCTGCCTCATCGACGAGTCCGCCGCGGGCGCAGTTGATGATGCGAACGCCTTCCTTCATCTTGGCAAGCGCGGTTGCGTCGATGATGTTCCGGGTCTTGTCCGTCAGCGGCACGTGCAGCGTGATGAAGTCCGCGCGGGCAAACAGCTCGTCGAGCTCCACCTTGGTGACGCCCATTTCCTCGGCGCGCTCCTTCGACAGGAAGGGGTCGTAGGCGAGGACGTGCATCTTGAGGCCGAGGGCGCGGGTGATCACGATGGAGCCGATGTTGCCGGCGCCGATGATGCCGAGCGTCTTGCCGGTGATTTCGACACCCATGAACTTCGACTTTTCCCACTTTCCGGCCTGCGTCGAGGCGTCGGCAGCCGGAAGCTGGCGGGCAACGGCAAACATCAGCGCGATGGCGTGTTCAGCCGTCGTGATCGAGTTGCCGAAGGGCGTGTTCATGACGATGATACCGCGGCGCGAGGCTGCCGGAATGTCGACATTGTCGACACCGATGCCGGCGCGGCCGACGACCTTGAGGTTCTTTGCCGCTTCGATGATCTTCTCCGTCACCTTGGTGGCGGAACGGATGGCAAGACCGTCATACTTGCCGATCACTTCGAACAGCTTGTCCTTATCCTTGCCAAGCTGCGGCTGGAAATCGACTTCGACGCCGCGATCGCGGAAGATCTGGACGGCGGTTTCCGACAGTTCGTCAGATACGAGAACGCGAGGTGCCATGGAGGCCTCCTGAAAAAGGTCAACTGAGACGAGCAATTCCGGGAAACGTGCGAAGCGGTTTTCCGTATGGAATTGCATGAAAACAACGAGAATTTCGGGATGCTGGGCTCCGCCTGCCTCGGCGGAGCCGTAAACGCTTCAAACTCAGGCAGCAGCCTGGGAGAGCGTCGCCTTCTGCGTTTCGAAAGCCCAGGCGAGCCAGGGCATCAGCTTCTGCATGTCGGAAGCTTCGATCGTGGCGCCTGCCCAGATGCGCAGGCCCGACGGTGCATCGCGATAATGACCGACGTCGAAGGCAACCGCTTCCTTTTCAAGGAGAGCAACAAGGCCCTTGGCGAAATTCGCCTGACCATCGGCGTCGAGGGCGACGACATCCTTGTCGACGATCCTCAGGCAGACGGAAGTGTTGGATTCGGTCTCGGCCTTGACAGCGAGATTGGCAATCCAGTCGTTGGCGGCCACGAAGTCGTGGATGACCTTGGCGTTGGCATCGGCGCGGCCGATCAGCGCCTTCAGGCCACCGAGATCCTTCGCCCACAGCAGAGCGTCGATATAGTCTTCGACGCACAGCATCGAAGGTGTGTTGATCGTCTCACCGGTGAAGATGCCTTCGATCAGCTTGCCGCCGCTGGTCATGCGGAAGATCTTCGGCAGCGGCCAGGCCGGCTGATAGGTCGTCAGACGCTCGACGGCGCGCGGCGACAGGATGATGACGCCATGCGCACCCTCGCCGCCCAGAACCTTCTGCCAGGAGAAGGTAACGACGTCGAGCTTGGCAAAATCGAGGTTCTGAGCAAACGCAGCCGAGGTGGCGTCGCAGATCGTCAGGCCCTTGCGGTCGGCGGGGATGAAATCGCCATTCGGAACGCGGACGCCCGAGGTGGTGCCGTTCCAGGTGAAGACCACGTCGCGGTCGAAATCGATAGCGGAAAGATCGGGCAGCTCGCCGTAGCCGGCTTCAAGCTTGCGGACGTCCTTGAGCTTAAGCTGCTTGACGACGTCGGTCACCCAACCTGCGCCGAAGCTTTCCCAGGCGACCATGTCGACGCCGCGTTCGCCGAGCAGCGACCACAGGGCCATTTCGACAGCGCCGGTGTCGGAAGCCGGAACGATGCCAATGCGGTAGTCCGCCGGCACTTCAAGAATTTCGCGGGTAAGATCAATGGCCTGCTTCAGCTTTGCCTTTCCGACTTTCGCACGGTGCGAACGGCCAAGAGCCGCGTCGGAAAGAGCGTCGAGCGACCAACCGGGGCGCTTCGAGCAGGGGCCAGAAGAGAAATGGGTATTATTCGGACGGATGTCCGGCTTGGCGAGCTTAGTCATAACGCTATCCTCTCAGATAGAAAGCCCTTCGTTGGGGAAGGGTGTCCCGCCGCTGGATATATTGGAAGCCGTGCCCAAGCGCAACAGGAAAATGTGTCGCCCACACATCATCACGAATTCGTGCGAGAGATTTCATGGGGGCAACCCACGCGCAATGAAGTCACGCTAAATTTAGCCGCACAAAAGCTGGTTTCTGCGATAACACGAAATCACATAAGGTTTGGCGCCGACCGATTTGCGCCGATGGAAAAAATAATAAGTGTGCTCGATGTCCCTTTCTGCACTCGACGAAATTTCGTTTCCGCTTGCGCAACCACTCCCGATCTACCTGATCAATATCGAGCGAGCGTCCGATCGATTGGTGGAAATCCAGCGACAGGGCAATGAGTTCGGCCTTCGTTTCGAACGCGTCGATGGCGTCGACGGCGCGCTCATATCGCGTGACGAGTGGACCGATGTCGATCATGCGCGCTTTCAGCGCCGGCACGGAAGGACGATCCTGCCCGGCGAATATGGCTGCTATCGAAGTCACCTGATGGCACTGCGCCAATTTCTATCCAGTGATGACGAGATGGCCGTTATCATCGAAGACGACGTCGCGCTGGACGGAAATTTTCTTGTCCGTGCCATGGCCGCGAAAGATGCGGCCCCGACGGCCGATCTCATCAAGCTGGTGAACCATCGCTGGGGTGGGTTCCGCGCCAGCGCTACGAGCGAAGAAGGCGATGTGGTGGGCCGCTGCCTGTTCGGACCGCAAGGTTCGACGGCGTGCTATCTCGTAACGCGCCGCGGCGCGGAAAAAATCGTAAAATCGCTCGCCGTCATGTCCCTGCCCTGGGATGTCGCGGTCGAACGCGGCTGGGATATGCAGACGTCGATCTTCACGACCCGCAGCAACATCGTCGGATTCAGCCGTCTGCAGCGAAGCACGATGATCGGCTGGCGCCGTGATTACCGCGCCGCCAAGTCGGCGCCGTGGAGGCGTGTACCGGCGCATTTGTTCCGAACCTTGGATTTCTTCCGCCGAATCGCCTACGTGCTGACCGCGCGATAGACACCTTTTACCAGGTGGTGATTCGCAGGCCGACACGAATTTCATGCCGCGACAGCGCCCCATCCCGCCCCATCGTGCCGCCGGCCCCAGCAGCCGAATCGGCGGCGGAGTAGCCGAACATGTCGCCACCGGCGACGTGCGAGAAGCGATAGCCGAGATCGACCTTGATGTTCGGCGCAACCTCATAGGCAACGCCGGCCATCAGTGCATAGGTCATACGCCAGTCGCTGTCCCCGGGGTAGCGGGCGCTGACGGCAGCCGCGCCACCGCAACCTGACATACCATCGACGCACGAGCCGATCGCATTGACATTACTCCAGGATACGCGCGTTGCGCCCAGTCCCGCGCCAACATACGGTGTGAAGCCGGCCAGCGTTCCCAAGTCGACATAACCATTGACCATCAGACTGCCGGCTCGGAACGAGGAACGCGCCTTGGCGGAGCATCCGGTGCCACTGGCACCGCCAGCACAAGGGAAATCGGTCGACAGACGGCCGCTATAGTCGCCCGCGAAGAAATCACCCGTCACGTCGGCACGGAACAAATCGTTGAACTGGTAGCCGACACCAAGGCCGCCGGAAAAATCGCCGCCGAAGCGGTTCGAATCGAAGCGGCCGGGCGTATAGTCGCCGCTGGCCGGATCGTAGGCGTGGAATTTGGTGTCGCTGCGGCTGGCATTGACGGCGTAACCCATATCGCCGCGAACATACCAGCCCTTGGCAGCCTCGACGCTGACTTCCGGCATCTTGATTTCGGGCGGGGTGTCACCGGCGAGGACAACACCCGTCGATGCGCTTGCCATCAGAACGGCCAGCGCCAAAGCGTCGAAACGGATCATTACCCCTCGCCTTTCATCCTCACGCGGATGCCCGCATATCGAACCGGCGGCCCTTCTTTGACCTTTGCAGGACCCGAAAGGAGAGCCCATGACCGGCAAGCCACCATTCTCATTTCATTAACCATAGGGAATTTATGGTTAATGAAGCTTTAAGGCTGGCCAAAATTACTTAATGAGGACGTCAGAAAGCCAAAAGCCGCCCGGTCGAAACCGGACGGCTTTTCAATGGCTTATGCGAAATTATATTACTTGTAGACCGGCTGCTGCAGCGGGATGTCTGCCGGCGGCATGTAGCTTGCCGTCTGGCAACCGCCGAAGGTGTAGCGTGCACCGATGCGCGCTTCGTGCAGGTTGATGCCCTTGTCGTAGCCCGGGCCGCCGTTTTCGGCATAACCGAACATGTCACCACCGGCGACGTGACGATAGCGATAACCGACGTCGGCCTTGAGATTGCAGGTCAGGTCGATCGAGGTACCGGCCATGAGAGCGTAGGTGAAACGCCAGCTGCCGCGGCCATTGTGCGAGACGGTGCCGTCGCAGGAGCTCGGATTGTCATCGGAGCACGAGGTGTTCTTCAGCTTGTCCCACTTGACGTAGGTGCCGCCGAGACCGCCACCGACGTAAGGCGTGAAGACGCCATAGGTGCCGAGATCGACATAGGCGTTGGCGAGCAGGCTGTAGGCCGTGAGAGACGCCAGGTCGCGAGAGGTCGCCGCAGTCGGGGTGAAGCCCGGGCCGCACGCACCGCAATCACCCTTCGTCGAACCCTTGAAGTCGGACTTGAAGAGATAGTCCAGCGTCACGTCCGTACGCAGGTAATTGTTGATCTGATAACCGACACCGCCGCCGAGCGTAACGTTGCCGTCGAGCTTGGCGCGATCGAAATCGACCAGGCTGGAATTGGAGCCCTGGAAGTAGTTTGCGCCGCGCAGGTTCGTGAAGGCATAGCCTACGTCGCCGCGCAGGTACCAGCCGCTGGATTGTGCGACCGCGACTTCCGGCGCCGGCTGTTGAGGCTCTGGTGTATAAAGATCAGCGGAAAAGGCTGACGTGCCGACCAGCAAAGTGGCAAGTGCGCCGATCACGGTTTTCATCATGGCTTTGGCTCCAAATTTCTTGCCATTGGCCGAGCAGATGCTTGCCAATCGAAAAGACATGATGGGGATAATGATGAAAAGGAGTTAAAACCTGATTAACTACGAATGTTTACCCTGTTTATTCACGAATTATACTCCCGCCTCCACATTAGAGATTCTCAATTTCACAATAACGAGAATGACATACGGCAATTGGCCTCTTTTGCCGCAAGTGAAGAGGCGCGCAAATCAGGACAGGCGGGCTGACGTAAATTTCTAAACCAATTGGCAAGAATCGGACCATTACAGTACGGCCGCCGGGAGTTAGATCAGGAGGAAGTCGTTGACTTACCATCGAAGAATATGCGCCGGCCTGTGCCTCCTCTTTGTCTTCCTGAGCTCTGCCGCTCTGGCCGGCACCATGCCCGTAAAGCCTGTCGCAGCCACCGCATGGAACAAGGGACGCGAAACAGGCTTGCCGATCCCTCGCTTCGTTTCGATCAAGGCGCATAAGGCCCGCATGCGGGTCGGCCCATCCACAATCTATGCGACCAAGTGGATCTACATGAAACCGGGCCTGCCGATGGAAATCATCGACGAATACGGCCATTGGCGGCAGGTCCGCGACGATACCGGCGTGACGGGATGGATGCATACCGCCCTGCTCTCCGGAACCCGCACGGCCGTCGTTGCTCCCTGGCTGACAAAGAATGCGATGCTGCGAGCCGATCCGATGTCGTCGGGCACATTGATCGCCGAGCTACAGCCGCGTGTCATGGTTTCGTTGCTGTCATGCACCGGGAGCTGGTGCAAGGTCGCTGTCAGGGAGCATTCGGCAAAGGGCTATGTCAGGCAGGACAGGCTCTGGGGCGCGTATCCCGGCGAAATGTTCCAGTAAGTGCCAAGGTGCGCTACCGCGCCAAAGAAAATGGCCGCTCTCGACAGAGGCGGCCATCGATAAGACTTATAGAAGCGCCGCTCAGGCGGCTGTACGAGCACTCGAGATCACATCGATCAGCTCGCCGACGATACGTTCGATCTGGCCGCGATCGTCGCCTTCCGCCATGACGCGGATCAGAGGCTCCGTGCCCGACGGACGGATCAGCAGACGGCCTTTGCGAGCAAGTTCGCTTTCGGCATCGGCAATCGCCTTCATGACGTGCGTGTCTTCCAGCGGATTGCCGCCGACAATACGGACATTGCGCAGCAACTGCGGCACCGGCTCGAAACGCCGACATACTTCGCTAACCGGCTTGCCCGTACGCTTGACGGCAGCAAGGATCTGCAGAGCGGCGACAAGGCCGTCACCCGTCGTGCCATAGTCGGAAAGCACGATATGGCCCGATTGCTCGCCACCGACATTGTAATTGTTCTGGCGCATATGCTCGACGACGTGACGGTCGCCGACCGCCGTGCGCACCAGCGACATGCCGCGATCGCCGAGGAAGCGCTCCAGCCCCAGATTGGACATGACGGTCGCCACGATGCCATTGCCGCGCAACAGCTGGTTTTCAGCCCAGCTTTCGGCAATGACGGCCATCAGCTGGTCACCATCAATGATGGTGCCGGTTTCATCGACGATGATGACACGATCCGCGTCACCATCCAGCGCGATGCCGATATCGGCGCGGACTTCATGAACCTTCTTCTGAAGGGCCATTGGGCTTGTGGAGCCGCAATTCAGATTTATGTTCGTACCGTTCGGCTCGTTGCCGATGGTGACGATGTCGGCGCCCAGCTCCCAAAGCGCGGCGGGCGCAACCTTGTAGGCGGCGCCATTGGCGCAGTCGATCGCGATGCGAAGGCCTTGCAGCGTCACGTCGCGCGGAAGGGTCCGCTTCGCATGCTCGATATAGCGGTCATATACGCCGTCGACGCGCTTGGCGCGGCCGATGTCTTCCGCCTTGGCAAGGTGTGGAGCCATGTCCTTGTCGAGAAGATCTTCGATCCTCATCTCGATCTCGTCGGACAGCTTGTAGCCATCCGGGCCGAAGAGCTTGATGCCGTTGTCTTCATAAGGATTGTGCGACGCGGATATCATCACGCCGATATCGGCACGCAGCGAACGCGTCAGCATGGCAACGGCGGGCGTCGGAATAGGACCCAGAACGAAGGCATCGACACCCGCTGCGGTGAAGCCGGCCACCATTGCATTTTCCAGCATATAGCCCGAAAGGCGCGTGTCTTTGCCGATGACGACCCGGTGACGATGACTGCCACGCTGAAAAATCGTACCTGCAGCGATACCCACGCGCATGGCAAGATCCGGCGTCATCGGAAAGATGTTGGATTGACCGCGAATTCCGTCAGTCCCGAAATAGCGACGTTTCATATGCACTCCTGTCGTTGCTGCACCCTCGCGGACCATGCAGCGGCATCGAAACCGTTGTTCCAGACCTGGACACACCACGAGTATCGACATGTGTGGCTCATGCCACAGATTGTAAAACTCAGCACTTAAATTACCGAGACCGCCTATTACACCGCGTTACCATTAATAAGCATTAAAAAATGCAAGTCCCCTGCTGAAAGCAACACGGCGTCTCCGTCTATCGGCGTAATACGTGGCACGCTACCTCTAAACTTCGGTGCTTGCGCTCTTTACCATGCCAAATCGCTGCGACGCCAAATCCCAGCAGGCAGCACACAGAATTTTGAAATCGGCGGCCTTGAACCAGTCTTCGTTCCATCCTTGATCCAGCAGCGCCGCTTCGCAATCCTGACACCAGGCATCGGGCCGTGCCATGTCCGTGGCGCTGGAACAATAGCAACCGGAGATCGCCTCTCCGTCGATGGCACCCGCCACATGAATGCAGGCAAGGCCGATCCCCTGATCTCCATGACTGTCGCAGATCACACGCATAACGATCGCCCCATTCTCTCAACCGCACTTGACGCCATTTTACCGACACAGGCTCCTACATCTCTCCACACACAAAAAGGCCAGCTTCCGATCACGAAAGCTGGCCTTCTTGTCTGTTATTTCAGTTCGCCTGATGTCAGCGAGGTTGCGGCTCGAAGCCACCTTCAGGCTCATCGCCTTCCTTGGTGCCGAGAGAACCGTCCTTCTTCGTGCCGGTCTTCGGCACGGCTGAACCACGGCTCGGTGGCGTATCGTCACCGAGATCGCGTGCCGGCTTCTCGCCACGCAGCAAAGCCTTGATTTCGTCGCCGGTCAGCGTCTCATATTCAAGCAGTCCTTCGGCGATCGCCACGAAGCCATCGTGATGCTCCGTCAGGATATCCTTGGCCTGCTTGTAGGCCTGGTCGATCAAGCGGCGCACTTCGTTATCGATCGTCTGAGCGGTCGCCTCGGACACGTTCTTCGACTGCGAAACAGAGTGGCCGAGGAACACTTCCTGCTGGTTCTCGCCATAGGCAACCTGACCAAGCTGATCGGAGAAGCCCCACTGCGTGACCATGGCGCGAGCAAGCTTGGTGGCCTGCTCGATGTCAGACGATGCGCCGGAGGTGATGTTTTCCTTGCCGAACGTCAGTTCTTCAGCAACGCGTCCACCCATCATGATGCAAAGGCGCGACACCATCCACCTATAGCTCATGGAGTAACGGTCGCCTTCCGGCAACTGCATGACCATGCCGAGCGCGCGGCCACGCGGAATGATCGTCGCCTTGTGCAACGGATCGGCAACCGCAACCTTGAGCGCCGTGATCGCATGGCCGGCTTCGTGATAGGCGGTGAGCTTCTTTTCCGCTTCGGTCATCGCCGAAGAGCGGCGCTCGGCGCCCATCATGATCTTGTCCTTGGCGTCTTCGAATTCTTGCATCGTCACCAGGCGCTTGTTGCGGCGGGCGGCCATGAGGGCAGCTTCGTTGACAAGGTTCATCAGGTCGGCACCGGAGAAGCCGGGCGTACCGCGGGCGAGCGTCTTGAGATCGACGTTCGGAGCGAGCGGCACGTTGCGGGCATGAACCTTGAGGATACGTTCGCGGCCGACGATATCCGGGTTTGGAACGACGACCTGACGGTCGAAGCGGCCCGGACGCAGCAGCGCGGGGTCGAGAACGTCGGGACGGTTGGTCGCAGCGATCAGGATGATGCCTTCATTCGCTTCGAAGCCGTCCATCTCGACCAGCAACTGGTTGAGGGTCTGCTCGCGCTCGTCGTTACCGCCGCCGAGACCGGCGCCACGATGGCGGCCGACGGCGTCGATTTCGTCGATGAAGATGATGCAGGGCGCATTCTTCTTGGCCTGTTCGAACATGTCGCGGACGCGGCTTGCACCGACGCCGACGAACATTTCAACGAAGTCGGAACCTGAAATCGTGAAGAACGGCACATTGGCTTCGCCGGCGATGGCGCGGGCCAGAAGCGTCTTACCCGTACCGGGAGGGCCGACGAGCAGAACGCCGCGCGGGATACGGCCACCGAGACGCTGGAACTTCTGCGGATCGCGCAGGAATTCGACGATCTCTTCCAGGTCCTGCTTGGCTTCGTCGACACCGGCGACGTCCTCGAAGGTGACGCGGCCATGAGCCTCCGTCAGAAGCTTGGCCTTCGACTTGCCGAAGCCCATCGCGCCGCGTGAGCCACCCTGCATCTGGCGCATGAAAAACAGCCAGACGCCGAGGATCAGCAGCATCGGCAACAGCGTTCCGAGATAACTCAGGAAACTCGACGAGCCATCCGATTCAGGACGGGCGATAATGTTGACGTTCTTTGTCTGCAGGCGTTCAAGCAGGCTGTCATCGATGACCGGAGCATAGGTCTGGAACGGCGAGCCGTTCTCGACATAGCTACCCACGACGCGATTGCCCGTAACGGTAACGTCACGAACTCGGCCGGAATCAACTTCCCGGAGGAACTGCGAATACGGTATTTCTCTGGAGCCTGTCTGTGCCGGCGCGTTCTGGAACATGCTGAACAGAGCGATCAATAGCAAGGCTATGATTGCCCACAGAGCGAAATTACGAAAATTAGGGTTCATCGAACTCCCCAGCACTGAAACTTCCGCCGCTTGAGCGACGGCATTACTTGATCCCTAACATAGGGTTGCGCCAAGCCGTTGCCAAGGCAAACCGCGTCGGTGCATGTTTTTTCCGTCTATATGACTGAAAGCGGCGGCCGCATATAGTCCTCACCGCGAAAAGCGACCGAAAGCCGCCCCGCGAATTCGAGGTCAAATCGTGTCAGAAAGCGGTCGAAGGGCGCAAGGTACGGCGCAATGGTGACCATCGCTGGAAGCCCCTCTCCGTCCACAGTAATCCGGGGCATGGCGGCTCTCGCGCGCCGAACAGCTCCCTTTGGCAAATCTGCCGGCAAAGCCGTCTCATCCTCACCTCCACTGGCGCTGACGCTGACAACGCCCTCCCCTTGATTAGCCACTTCGAAACGGTCGTCCCATAAGCCTTTTCCACCTGGCGGCAGGGACAAGGGCACCAGATTGCGGCTTTCGCGCATGAGGTATAGCGCCTGACGGCGCAGATCGAACACCACGCCGCCGGCAGTCCGTCGTCCCGGCTTTCCTTCGTTCACAAAATCGAGAATGCGCGTCACTTGTGGGCGAGCGAGCCCATAGGCGTCGCCGCCAAAGACGGCGGCGAGATAGGACAAGGCATAGCTAACGACAGCCGCGTCTTCACAGAGCCCTGCCCGCTCGATCGCACACAGCGCGCCGGAATGGATCGTTACATGCTTGTCGAACCAGAGCGCAGCCCTGGCCGACAAGGCCGCGCGATCCGCGCCTCCGTCAGCGAGAGGACGCGGCAAATTGTCCTGCGCAAGCGCCTGACGCGTGCGCACGCGTTCATAGCGGGTATCCTCGTTGCTCGGATCATCCAGCCAGGACACACCCTGCCGCTCGAGATAGCCTCGAATATCGATGCGCCGGCACGCCAGAAAAGGCCTTAGAACCCAGATGCGGCGATCGAAAAGCAGCGCATCTGCAATGCCGGTGTTGATAAGGCCGTTTCGATCAACATTCCGCGCGGCGCGCATGACAATGGTTTCGTGCTGGTCGTCGGCGGTGTGGCCCGTGACGATCACGGTCGCGGCGATTTCTCGGGCGATATCCGCAAGCAACTCGTAGCGCGCCTCGCGGGCAGCAGCCATGATGCCTGTCTCAGGCTTCTCGCCGTCCCAGCGGCGCACAAAATGACCGATACCATGCCGAGAGCAGAGCGCGGCAACATCTCGCGCTTCATCGGCAGAGGCAGCGCGCAACCCGTGATCGATAGTTGCGGCGGAAAGAGTAACGTCAGAAAGAGAAAGTGATTTCAGCTGCTTGGCAAGGGCGATCAAAAGCCCGGTAGAATCACTGCCGCCTGAAATGGCGACCAGAATATGAGCAGGCTTCACGAGAGAATTCAGAAAATCGGCTGCAGCGACTTCCGGCATCAGGGCTGTGGCAGCACCGGTCACAGCATCATGAACCATCGCAATCAGCAGGCAAGCCGCTTCTGTTCGCTGGCGACCTTGCTGGTCACAGCCTTCGATGCCTTCGGATAGCGCTTGGTGACTTCACGAAGCGTCGCACAAGCCGTGTCCTTGTTGTCGAGCGCAGCCAGGGACATGCCGAGCTTCAGAAGCATTTCCGGCGCCTTTTCGGATGTGCTGTACTTCTGATGCGCGTTCAAGAAGGTCTTGGCGGCATCGTTGTACTTGCCCTGCGAATAAAGCGCTTCGCCGAGCCAGAAATTCGCATCGGCAGACCGCGAGCTGCTCGGGTAGCTGTCGATATACTGACGGAACTCCTGTTCGGCGACGCTATAGTCGCCGGACAGGACGTGGCCGTAGGCGGCCTTGTACTGATCGTTCTCATTACCCAGCGAAGCGGTCTGGGTTCCCGAGCTGGCGCTCGGCGGCGCGCCGGAGCCGTTATTGGCGCCGCTTGCCGAGCTTCCGACCTGTCGGCCGCTCTGATCGAACTGGATCGAGCCGAGTTGCGACGGAGGCTTGCCGTTGCTGCTGTTATTCGGCTGCGCGGCTGCCTGATTGTTCTGAGAATCGCTGATGACGCCGGCAACGTCGTCTTGCTGACCGCCATTGCCCTGGGCCGGAACATCGGCCTCGCTCTTCTTCATCGTGCCGCCGTTCGATGCCGGCGCACTGCCGCCGCGCTTCTCAAGCTGCTGGAAACGGAACTCGTTGTCTTCCTGCGCCTTGCGGATCGTCTCCTGCATCTGCAGCAGCTGATAGCTCATTTCCTCGACGCGGCCGTTCAACTGGCGCATCTGGTCCTCGAGCTGCTGGACTCGAACTTCGGCATCGCTGCTCTGGACGTTGACGATCGGCGCCCGGCCGTATTGCGCTTGTCTCTGATTTGCGTTGTTGGGAGCCGACTGCGAGGCGGCATCACGCCCGCCAAGGTGGATTCCAAACAGCGACAAGGCAGAAGCATCGCGCTCACTACCTGCAAAGGCAGCGAGACAAAGCATGCTCGCCACGACAAGTTTTCTCATATGGATCGTCCTGTCTCATTGATTCTTCGGGCCACGGGGCTCGAACAGGAGATTTTTACAATTGCTCTCAAAAAGCAACGGAGTTCGGCCAAAGTGTGGTCAAAAAAGTAAAGGCGGCCACGGGGGCCGCCTTTCTATATTCGGACCGGCTTTCGCCTATCAGGAACCGGCGCCGTTCAGGACAGTGACGGCACGACGGTTCTGCGACCAGCAGGAGATATCGTCGCAGGTCGCGACCGGGCGTTCCTTGCCGTAGGAGATCGTCTTCATGCGCTTTGCAGGCACACCGCGGGAAGCGAGGTAGTCCTTGGCAGCAGCGGCACGACGAGCGCCGAGAGCGAGGTTATATTCGCGCGTGCCGCGTTCGTCGGCGTGGCCTTCAACCGTGATGGCGTAGTTCGGATAACGGGCAAGCCACTGAGCCTGACGATCGAGCGTCTGGGCAGCATCGGCACGGATCGAGGTGCTGTCGGTGTCAAAGAAGATGCGGTCGCCGACATTGACCGTGAAGTCCTGCGGCGAACCCGGGGTCGCATTGCCAGCACCGTTCAGGCCAAGACCGTTGGCGTCGTTGGGCAGACCCTTCTTCGAAGCGCAGCCGGCCAGCGAAAGGCCAACGAAAAGCGCGATCATGATCGGGTTGCGAGCGAGTTTCTGCATGTGGCCAACGGCCGGATTTGCGATGCGGCTCATGGCCGGTCTCTCCTTAGTCTCTAACAGGGTTGCCAGAATGTAACCGCGTTCGGTTAATCCGATTCCAACGAATATGGTTAATGATGTCCTAAAATGGTCCAGTCACAGGACTTTGCGGCGATAAAGTGGCAAGCCCCGCACTACTCGAGAAGCGGCGACCAGGCCGGGTCGGAAGCGAAGCCCGGAGTCGGGATCTTCTGCTCGTTATAACCGGTCAGATCGATCGAGTAGAGCTGCGGTCCACCGGAGCCGGCCGGCTGGCGGAAGAACATGATGACACGGCCGTTCGGGGCCCAGGTCGGACCTTCGTTGTGGAAGCCTGTGGTCAACAGGCGCTCGCCCGAACCGTCCGTCTTCATGACGCCGATGGAGAAGCTGCCGCCCGCCTGCTTGGTGAAGGCGATGAGATCGCCGCGCGGCGACCAGACCGGCGTGGAATAGGAGCCGTCACCGAAGGAAATGCGGCGCTGGTTGGAACCGTCGGCATTCATCACGTAGATCTGCGGCCTTCCGCCGCGGTCACTTTCGAAGGCGATCTGCGTGCCGTCGGGGGAATAGGACGGCGACGTGTCGATGGCAGCCGTCGACGTCAGACGAGTCGTCGTGCGCGAGCGCAGATCCATCGTGTAGATGTTGGCGTTGCCTTCTTGCTGCAAGCTCATGATCACACGCTGGCCGTCCGGCGAGAAGCGCGGAGAGAAAGTCATGCCGGGGAAATTGCCGACCAGCTCACGTTGACCGGTCTGCAGCTGCAGCAAATAGACGCGCGGCTGCTGGTTGGCAAACGACATGTAGGTCACTTCCTGCCGGCTGGGCGAGAAGCGCGGCGTCAGCACAAGGTCGCTGCCGTCGGTCAGCATGCGCACATTGGCGCCGTCCTGATCCATGATGCCGAGTTGCGTCTTGCGGGCAGTCTTCGGGCCGCTTTCGGCGACGAAGACGACGCGGGTATCGAAATAGCCCTTTTCACCGGTGATCTTCTGATAGATCGCGTCGGCAATGATGTGGGCGACACGGCGCCAATTGTCCGGCTGCGCATAGAACTGCTGGCCGATCATCTGGCTGTTGCCGAATGTGTCCCAAAGGCGGAATTCGGCGCGAAGACGGCCGCCTTCCTGCGTCACGCGGCCCGTTACCAGCGCCTGCGCGTTGATCGAGGTCCAGTCCGGAAAGCGCGGAGTGGAATCGGGATTGGTGATCTTCTCGATGAAGGCCTGCTTGTTGATCGGCGCGAAAAGGCCCGAACGCTGCAGATCGGCGGCAATCACGCCCGAGATCTGCGGACCGAGGCTGTCGTTCGACAGAAGATCGGTGATCGCGATCGGCATGGGCTGGACATTGCCCTTGTTGATGTTGAGCTCGACCACGGCATAGGCCGGGGTAGCGAACGCTGCCATCAAACCTGCCAGCACCAGCAGGAGACGGACGAAGGATTTTCTGATCATATGTGCCAAGCCTTTCAGCATTAAAGCGCCATGTCGCCGGGTTCGAAGTTTAAAATGACCTCGACCGAACTAGTTTCATTGTCGAATTGAGCTTGCGGCAGATTCCCGAAGGGTGCCGCCCTGAGTACGGCACGCAAAGCGCTTGCCGCGATGGCTGATTGGGTCGATTTCGGACCGCCATGCGTGGTGGTCTGCGGCTCGCCCATAATCTGACCACTGCGATCGAGCTTCAAGCGGATCTGAACGTGAACGTCCTTTAAGCCGGGTAGTCCGGGCGCGACATTCCAGTTTTCGGTGACCTTGTTGCGAATAGCTGCGGCAGTGGCTTGATCAAGCGCATGCGTACCGGCCGCAACGTTGGTGGACTGCGCTGCAGACACCGAGCCTGCAAACGCGATCCCCAACGCCACAAGCAAGCTCATGCCGAAACGAGGACAGTGGTTCGCCGAAAGCCGCACGCCCCGCATTACATCCCCATATCCGCTGCACTGAAGTTCACGACGACTTCCTGCCAGTCTTCATACTTGTCGGCCGGAAGTATGCTCAGGTACTCGGATTGTGCCCGAAGCACGGCGCGCACGGCAGCGCCCTGCATGGCAGCCTGCGTGGATGGCGGGCCGCCACTCGTCGTCGCCTCCGGTTCGCCGACGATCTGTCCGGACTTGTCGAGCCTGAAATGTACCTTCACGCGCACGTCACCGGCGCCTTCGAGACCGGGCGTCAGGTTCCAGTATTTCTGGATCAAGTCGCGCAGACCATCCTGCTGGCTCTGGCTGAGTTTGCCGGCGCCAAGTGATTTCATGCCGCCCCGCGTGTTCACCTGCGTATCGGCACCTGCGGAAGCCTGTTTGGTCGAGCGCGCGGCGCCGCCCTTGGATGACGTGTTGTTCAGGACGTTGGCGATCTGGTCAGCCAGTCCGTCATCCAGCCCCTTATTGGAAGCCTTGGCGGTCTCGCGCTTCTTGTCCGCGTCCTTCTTACCGTCATCGGGCGATGTGGTTTTGCTCGTGCTCTGAGTGGTCGTCTTGTCAGTCGGCTTGGCGTCGGCCACCTTCACATCCGGCTTCGGCGCAGGCTTAACTTCCGGCTTCTGCTCGGCGGCTTTCGGCGGCGTCGGCTGCGGCTTGATATCCGGCACCGGGACATTGTTCGGCACGGGGATTTCAGCCTGCTGTTCGGTCGGCGGCGGCGTCGGTGTCGCATCTGCCTTCGGAGTGGGCGGCGCAGGATCCGTCTTCGGTGTCGGAGTGGGCGTCACATCAGGCTTTTGCTGCGGAACGGCAGCCACTTCTTTGGGCGCAGCCTCGGTGTCCTTCTGCTCGACCGTCTTCACATCATTCGGGCGCGGATCGTTCTGCGGAACGGGCGCATCGACCTTTTTCGGCGCCAATGCCGCAGTATCGCTTTCCGGCCGCTGGGTGGGCACGACCGGATTCTTGATATCAACCTTGTTCTCGCCGACGTTCTGGGCGTTGGCCACCTGATCTTGCTTCGTGGTCTGCTTGCGCGAGACGTGATCCGTCACCGGCGCTTTCTTTTCACCCTGCTGAAGCTGATCGGCCTGCACGATATCGACGTCCATAGCCGTGCTTTCCGGCGTCTCCAAAGGCGCCGGCGCACTCAGCGTCACCATGGCGCCGATCAGCACCAAGATGTGAAAAACCGCAGATGTAGCAAGACTGCGCTTCATGGCGATCCGTCAGTGATCCGTTGTCTGCTGCTGTGTAACCAGGCCGATGTTCTTATAACCGGCCTCCTGAATGCGCGACATGACATCGGCGATGACGCCGTAAGGCGCCTTGCCGTCGCCACGTACGAAGATGCGTTCGCTGTAACCAGTGGTCGCGATCGCCTTCAGCTTGTCGGCGATTTCGGTGGTCTGAATCTGAGATTCTCCGATAAACACCTGACCGTCGGCCTTGATCGAGATGGTGATCGGCTGGGTCTGGGCGTTGAGCGCACCGGCCTGCGTCTGCGGCAGATCGATCGGCACGCCCGATGTCATCATCGGCGCCGCCACCATGAAGATGATCAGCAGCACGAGCATGACGTCGACCAGCGGCGTCACGTTGATATCGGCGATCGGGCCGCCTCGGCCTCCACCGCGGCGACCGCCCCGGCGGCCACCGCCGCCACCCTTGCCTCCAACAGACATTGCCATGTGAATTACTCCGGTTCTGTCCGCGACTTACTGTGCTGCCTGGCGAGGCTGCAGCTTCTCATCGATCTGGCGCGAAAGAATGGCGGAAAATTCATCCGCGAACCCTTCCATGCGTGCCGAGAGCTTGCCGGCATCGCCGGAGAACTTGTTGTAGGCGATAACGGCCGGGATAGCGGCGACCAGACCGATGGCGGTTGCCAGCAGCGCTTCCGCGATACCGGGCGCAACGACCGCAAGGTTGGTCGACTTCGAGCCGGCGATCGCCTGGAACGAGGTCATGATACCGACGACCGTGCCAAACAGGCCGATGAACGGACCGGCCGAACCGATAGTGGCAAGCGATGCCAGACGGGCGACCAGATGTTCCGATTCGCGGGCCAGGGTTACGTCCATGGCGCGGTCGATACGCATCTGCAGGCCGATCGGCGAACGGGCACCGCGCTCGAAGGACTTCTTCCATTCGCGCATCGCTGCAACGAAAATGGCGCTGAGGCCCGTATTGTTCCGCTCGGAAAGCGTGCGATACAATTCCTCGAGCGACTGGCCAGACCAGAAGACCTGCTCGAAATGATCGAACTGGCGGCGTGCCCGCGCGAAGTTCAGATATTTGTCGATCACGATCGCCCAGGTCCATACGGACGCTGCCAGCAGACCGATCATGACGAGCTTGACCACCAAGCCCGCCTGCATGAAGAGCGACCAGAGCGTGATGTCCGGTGTGGTGGCCGCCGCCAATGCTACTTGTTCCATTGATCCAAAATCCCCGAATCCAAACGCCCGGCGCTAGACCGGGCGGCTAAAAGTGATCTCACAAGAAATGTTTGGCAGCCGCCGCTGAACGCCCTGGTCAAGCCTTCCAAGCTTACAATTGCCTTCTTGCCGTCAAATTTGGTCAAAGGAAGGCGTGCACCGCACAAACTCCGACAGAACCAGTAAGACACTATTATGGTTAAAAGAATGTTAGCGTCGAAACAGGAAAATTTTATTGGCGGCGAAGGCTATTCTAGCTCCTGGGAAGAAATGACCGGAGACGAAACCGGCTGCTAACGCAGGCAGATCTTGCGCGGCGAATTCCTTCACACAAAACTCAAGTTTTTGCAAGCGCCCGTTGGCAATCGTAGTATCCTTGCAAATAGATGATGACCGCTGACCTGCCAGAACCCTTGCTAGCCAGCGGGTTCCGATGCCGCGAGCATCTGCGCGGCGAGCTTTTCCGGCAGCCGGCGCGGCCGGCCCTTCGCGTTGATCACGGCGATGATGACCTTGGCTGCGATCAACAATACATCGTCGCGGCGGATCTCCTGGGACAGTACCATCTTGGCGCCGCCTGCCTTTTCGGTGACGGTGCGGATCGTCAGCACGTCATCCATGCGTGCCGGACCTTTGAAGTCGATTTCCATGCGGTGGACGACGAAGACCAGCCCCTCCTCATCGGCGTTCAGGAGCTCACGCTGTTCCACTCCGAGACACCGAAGATAGTCCGTGCGCCCCCGTTCCAGGAAATGGAGATAGCGCGCGTGATAGACGAGGCCGGAAAAATCCGTATCCTCGTAGTAGACTCGCTGCACCAGCCGGTGGCTGCCGGCTTCCAGTTCCCCAGCTATCAGAAAGGGGCTGTTCATCGTTGCCGCATCTCCTTGAATGTCCGGCACCTCTTTGGCCGAAGTTCTGCCATCAAGCAAGCTTTGAACAATTGTCATAAACTCCGACTATCCGGAATGGTGCCGGCTAGCGGATCGGCGCAGAAGGAAATATCTCATGAAAATAGCGGTTATGGGCGGCGACGGATTCATCGGCTGGCCCACCTCGCTCCATCTCTCCGACGCCGGTCATGAGGTGCATATCCTCGACAATCTTTCTCGCCGATGGATCGATACCGAATTGGGCGTCCAGTCCCTGACGCCGATGGATTCGATTCAGGAACGCACCCGCATCTGGCACGCCGAAACCGGCCGCCGCATCTATTTCAACCTCATCGACCTCGCCAAGGATTATGAGCTTCTGAAAAAATGGCTGGCCGAGCATCGCCCGGATGCGATCGTGCATTTTGCCGAGCAGCGCGCCGCCCCCTATTCGATGAAGAGCGACCGCCACAAAAACTATACGGTCAACAACAATGTCAGCTCCACGCACAACCTGCTGAACGCGCTGGTCGAGCTCAATCTCGACGCACATCTCGTGCATCTCGGCACCATGGGCGTCTATGGCTATTCGACGGTCGGCGCCGCCATTCCCGAGGGCTATCTGCCTGTCGGCATCGAGACGGCCGATGGCCAGACGGTGAGCCAGGAAATCCTCTATCCCGCCAATCCCGGTTCGATCTATCACATGACGAAGTGCCTGGATCAGCTGCTGTTCCAATTCTATGCCAAGAACGACGGCCTCAGGATCACCGACCTGCATCAGGGCATCGTCTGGGGCACGCATACCGAGCAGACGCGCCGGCACGAGCAGCTGATCAACCGCTTCGACTATGACGGCGACTATGGCACCGTCCTCAACCGCTTCCTGATCCAGGCGGCGATCGGCTATCCGCTGACGGTCCATGGCACCGGCGGCCAGACGCGTGCCTTCATCCATATTCAGGATTCGGTGCGCTGCATCGAACTTGCCTTGAAGAACCCGCCGCAACGCAATGCCCGTGTCGAGATCTTCAACCAGATGACGGAAACGCACCGCGTCCGCGATCTCGCGGAGATGATCGCCAAGATCAGCGGCGCCGAAATCGTCCGGCTTCCCAACCCGCGCAAGGAAGCCGCCGAGAATGAGCTGATCGTCAAGAACGACAAGTTCCTGGGTCTCGGTCTCGATCCAATCACACTGAAAGCCGGCCTGTTGAGCGAGATCGTCGATGTCGCCAAGAAATACGCCTATCGCGTCGACCGCTCGCGCGTCCCGGCCGTCTCGGCCTGGACAAAGGATCTCGCCGCGACGGTCAACCACGATCCCGAGGGCAAGAGATTGAAGTCCGTGTCATGATGCCGGGAAGCGAAATACTGCAGGGGCTGCGTCCACACAGCCGCCCGCATGCCAGGCAGGCATTCGTGACACTCGTCACGAATGCCGACTACGCCATGGGAGCATTGGCACTGGCGCGCTCGATTGCCCGCAGCGGCACCAGAGCCGATATTGTGGTGCTGCACACGGCGGGCGTTCGCGAAAGCGATCTAGCCCCGTTGCTGGCTCTGAATTGCCGGTTGATCGAGGTCGAGCATCTCCCGCTTTCGGACGCCTTCAACGAGCGGCATGCGCGTGGCAACCTCCATGCCGCCGCGCCTTTCACCAAGGGCCGCAAGCCTTCCTTTCACACGCCGCTGGATAATTTCTGCAAGCTGCGGCTCTGGCAGCTCATCGAATACGACACCTGCGTCTTCATCGATGCCGACGCGCTGGTGCTGAAGAATGTCGACAAGCTGTTCGATTATCCGGAATTTTCGGCAGCCCCGAATGTCTATGAGAGCCTTTCGGATTTTCACCGGCTGAATTCCGGCGTCTTCGTCGCCAAGCCGTCGCTTCTGACTTTTCAGGACATGCTGCAGCGGCTCGACCGCCCGGACGTCTTCTGGCGGCGCACGGACCAATCTTTTCTCGAAGCCTTTTTCCCCGATTGGCATGGCCTGCCTGTCTTCATGAACATGCTGCAATATGTCTGGTTTAGCATGCCTGAACTCTGGAACTGGAACAGCGTCTCCATCCTGCATTACCAGTATGAAAAGCCCTGGGAGGAAAATCACCCAAAGGCCGATCGGCTGAGACCGTTGATCGACTTGTGGCACAGCTTCCACACCGGGCGGGATATGCCTGATATCGCCACGCTGGCAAATCCGAAGGCAGCGGCATGAGAGTCCTCCTCTCGGGCGGTACGGGCCTCGTCGGCCGATATATCGCCGAGGAGCTGTTGTCCGCCGGATACAAGGTCGCGATCGGCGGGCGCACACCGCCAGATCCTGATTTATTTTCCCGGCCGGTATCTTTCGTACCGTTGAGCCTAGATCCCGCCGCAGACCAGCGTTATGCCTTTGACGACGCCTATCTCTTCGTCCACGCAGCCTTCAGTCATCTGCCGGGCAAATATCGCGGCGGTGAAGGAGACGACCCTGAAGCTTTCCGCCGTCTCAATCTGGACGGCACGGTCAGACTATTCGAAGCGGCCCAAAAGGCCGGCATTCGTCGTTGCATCTTCCTGTCCTCCCGCGCTGTCTATGGCGATCAGGCGGGCACGGAACAGGTGACGGAGACGGCAAAGCCCGCCCCAAACACGCTCTACGGCGCGGTCAAACGCGATGCCGAACACGCTCTTTTCTCCCTCTCGGCACCCGGCTTCGCCACGGCAAGCCTCAGGGCGACCGGCGTCTATGGCGACTTGCAGCCGAACAAATGGGACACGTTGTTCAGTGATTATCTGAATGGCAGACCGGTTGCCTCGCGGGCAGGCACGGAAGTGCACGGCCGCGATCTCGGCCGCGCTATTCGCCTGCTCCTGGAAACGGAGGCAGGCCGCATCGACGGCGAAGCCTTCAACCTCTCGGATATAGCGACCGATACCCACGAAATCCTGCAACACCTTCAGGCGGCAACACACTGTCGGCATCCCCTGCCCGCACCAGCGCCCGACGCGCCGACCGGCATCATGAGCACGGCAAAAATCCGTTCTCTCGGCTGGCAGGGCGGCGGGAAAGCATTGCTGCAGATGACGGTCGAGACACTCGCAAAGTCCGCTATTCTGCACCAGCGCCAGATCAGCGCATCAGCTTGATCTCGTCCCAGCCGAGAGCAGCCAACTCCGCACCCCTGAATTGGGCATCATCAGCCACGACGAATTCATCAAGCTGCGGCGGGGCAACGCTTGTTCCGGCCAGCATCGCATGCACCTGCCCGCGGTGATGCGTCTGGTGTTGGAACAGGTGGTTCAGCACGTCGTCTGCCCTCTCCCGCTGTATCCTGCCGCTGCGTTGGATATCGATCACCCTCAAGGCTTCTTCCGGCGTCAGCGCCTCGCAGAATGCGACCAGCCGGCGGTCGACCTCCGCCTGCTCCCAGCTCAAATCATCCAGCCGGTCGTAGGGCTCGTCGACCTCGAAGGCTTGAAGACCCAAAGAGCCGCCTTCCAGCGCATCGACATAGAACCAATCAACCGTGAGGTTATGATTGAGCGTCGCCTTGATCGACGGAAAAAAGCTGACCCGCGCGGCCTCGAATTCTCCGGGCTTCAGCGCCGTACAGGCCCGATAAAGCCGAACATTCGCCAGCGCATTGTTATAGGCAAGCTTTCGCACGCTTCGGAGTGGATCGTAATCGGGCATCGGACAACCCCTTAGGCTTTGTCGAGATCGCCATCACGCCAGACGAGATGACGGGGTGTTGCAGGCAGATTTTCGATTTCCTCGGCAATGAAGTAGGGCGGGATATCCAGCTCAACCAGAGCCTCCCGCGTTGCCCGTACCCATTTGAATTCCAGCTCGCTATCGCCATCCTGAATGCGATGCACGACATCGCGCGCATGGAACGGAAAGCCCGTGGGGATTTCCATCAGGTAGTAGAGGCCGAACTCGTGCCAGTCACGCTGCTCGTAGTGAAAGAAGTTCTCCACCGACCAGAGAAGGCGCTCGACGGTCACCTCGGTATCGAGCTCCTCCATCATTTCCCGCCTCAGCGTTTCCTCGGAGGTCTCGCCGATTTCGGCCCGGCCACCGGGAAAGGTCCAGAAGCTTTCGTGGACGGCTCGATGAACAAGCACATGACCGTCGCGAAAAGCCAAGCCCGCCACCCGCATCTGAAAACGCGTGTCACCGGCATTCAGTCTGATGAGCCTGCGTTTCGGCATCATGTTCACCCAAGGTCGATGACGACGATTTCGGGCGGCACGCCGAAGCGAACCGGCGCGATGGAGCAGCCGAGACCGCCGGAAACGATGATATGGCGCTCCTCCTCGACGATATGGCCATAGACATATCGGTCGCCATAGCGCGATGGCGAATAGGGCGACCAACCCAACACCCGCACCTGTCCGCCATGCGTGTGTCCGGACAAGGTCAGCGACACCCGCGACGGAACGCTCGGAAAGATATCGGGTTCATGCGCAAGAAGGATGACGGGCGCATCGTCGGTCACCTGGGCCAGCGTACCGCCGAGATCGTCCAGCCCCCTGGTCACGGCCCGCTTCCACCGCATGCTGCGGCGCAGGGCAAGCTGATCTTCCACACCCGAAAGCCAGAATCCCTGACCGTTCTTTTCAAGGCGTGCCGAGCGGTTGGAATAGACATCGATACCGGCGCCGGCCAAGGCGCGATGACTGAATGTCGGGCCATGGCCGTTTCTCTGTGCCGTCGCATCGTGCCACCAGTCATGATTGCCGACGATGGCATGTACGCCGAGCGGCGCCTGCAGCTTCGCAAGTTCTGCCGCCCAGATGCTATGATCGACGCGGGCGGTGATGAGATCGGTTCCCGACGTATAATCGCCAAGCAGAACGATGATATCGCCGCCAAGATCATTGGCGTGCGCACAGATCGAGGCAATGCGTTCGGCGCTCATCCACGGTTCGCAGGCGTGGAAATCGGCAAGCGCGACGATCCTGAGCTTCAGCCCCGGCGTCCAGCCAGGCGGGGTCAGCGCATAGCGAGTGACACTCAGGCGAACGACCGGCTCATATCCGAGGGCATATCCGCCAAGTGCCATCACACCGAAAATGCTGCCACCGAAAAGCTTCAGGAAGCGGCGACGGCTGATCATTCATCGGCCTCCCGGAACAGCCGGAACTGCGCCGCCTCAAGATCCTTGGGCGGCTGCAGGCCAAGATGTTTCCAGGCAATTGCGGTCAGGACGCGCCCGCGTGGCGTGCGCTGGATGAAACCCTGCTGGATCATGTAGGGCTCGATGATATCCTCGATTGCGTCGCGTGGCTCCGACAGGCCGGCCGCGATGGTCTCGATGCCGACGGGGCCACCGCCGAAATTGACCGCGATCATGTTCAGATAGCGCTTGTCGAGCTGATCGAGACCGACATTGTCCACCAGAAGACGCGTCAGGGCCTCGTCGGCGATCTCGCGCGTGACGGCCTCAGCCTTGGCGACCTCGGCGAAGTCGCGCACGCGCCGCAAGAGCCGACCGGCGATACGCGGAGTGCCTCGGGCGCGGCGGGCAATCTCGCGCGCGCCTTCATCCGTCATGCCTAGGCCCATCAGTCTTGCGCCGCGCCGGACGATCAGCTCCAGCTCTTCCACGGTATAGAAACTCAGCCGCACGGGGATGCCGAAACGGTCACGCAACGGCGTCGTCAGCAGGCCAAGGCGGGTTGTGGCGGCCACCAGCGTGAACTTGGCAAGGTCGATCTTGACCGAACGCGCCGCCGGCCCCTCGCCGATGATCAGATCGAGCTGAAAGTCCTCCATCGCCGGATAGAGAATTTCTTCCACGGCCGGGTTGAGACGGTGAATTTCGTCGATGAAGAGCACATCGCGCTCTTCGAGATTGGTCAAAAGCGCCGCCAGATCGCCTGCCTTGGCGATGACCGGCCCGGAAGTCGAGCGGAAATTGACGCCGAGTTCCTTGGCCATGATCTGCGCCAGCGTCGTCTTGCCGAGGCCGGGCGGGCCGACGAACAGCACATGGTCCAGCGCCTCGCCGCGTCCCTTGGCCGCCTCGATGAAGATCTTCAGGTTGGCGCGCGCCTCCGCCTGGCCGGTAAATTCGTCCAGCGATTGCGGCCTGAGCGTCACATCGATGTCTTCGCCACGCTTTTCAGGCGATATCAGACGTGCGGCTTCACTCATGTCAGCGGTTCCATTTCAGATATGCGTTTCGCAGCCCCCAAGCAAAAGGCGGTATATTATCTACCGCCTCGAAACAGGCTTTGACCAGGGAACGCCGAACCTCGATCTCTCGACTTTGCGACAATAGTAAGGATTGCGGAAGGTGCAAAGCCTCACCGCGACAGTTCCCTCAGGCCGAGACGGATCAACTTGGCGCTGTCCGCGTCCTCGCCCGCCGTCTTCATTGCCGCCGCAACCGCATTGGCCGCCTGATCACGGGAGTAGCCGAGGTTGGTCAGCGCCGACACGGCATCGGCAACAGGTGCGGAGGCAACCCCCTCGCCCAGTTCCTGCTTGAGCCCGATATTGGCCGCATCGCCCGCAAAGGCAGGCGCCTTGTTCTTCAGTTCCGTCACGATGCGCATGGCGACCTTGGGACCGACACCCGGCGCCCTTGAGACGGCGGCGCGATCCTGCAGCGCGATCGCGTTGGCAAGTTCAGCCGGCGTCAGCGTCGATAGCAGCGCCAGCGCCACCTTGGCACCCACGCCCTGCACCGTCTGCACGATGTTGAACCACTCACGCTCCAACGCAGTCATGAAACCGAAAAGCCGGATCTGATCTTCCCGAACGTAGGTCTCGATGAAGAGGATACAGGCTTCGCCTGCCAGGCCCAGCTTCGAAAGCGTTCGGGCCGAACAATAGGCGACGTAACAAACACCATGCACATCCACGAGCACATAGTCTTCGCCGATCTCTTCAATTGTGCCTTTCAGCTTGCCGATCATGGATGAGGTCCGTCAGGAGTGCGTTTCAAGAAGACAGGAACAAACAATGTTCGATCGATCAAGAGGCTTTGGCGGATGCCAGCAACGATGCCTGCCGCAGCCGGCTGGCGCCGCGGTTGTGGGCATGACAAATCGCGATGGCGAGCGCGTCCGCGGCGTCATTGCCCTTGAACTCGACCTTTGGCATCAGGATCTTCAGCATCACATGGATTTGCTGCTTTTCGCCGTGGCCGACGCCGATGACGGCTTTCTTGACCGCATTCGGCGCATACTCCGACACCGGCAGGCCTGCGCGCGCTGGAACCAGCATAACGACGCCACGCGCCTGGCCGAGCTTCAGGGTTGCAACCGCATCCTTGTTGACGAAGGTCTGCTCGACAGCAGCTTCATCGGGCTGATAGCTGTGAACGACTTCGGCAAGCCCGTCATGCAGCTGGCAGAGACGGGATGCGAGATCCATGTCGCCATCCGACGTCACGGTTCCCGACGCCACGAAGCGCAGGGAATTGCCGAGCGTATCGATGATACCCCAGCCGGTGCGGCGCAAGCCCGGATCGATGCCGATGATGCGAATCGTATTTTGCATGGGTCACCCTAACTTTCAGGCCTGACATGTGCCAGCAAAATGTGAACAAAACAAAAACAACGCACAATTCCTGATACGGAGCGGCCGACTGAAAACATCGTGACGAAATTGCGGCGCGGGGTTTGGAATGCACGGACAGCGCTCCTACATGTGCAAGCGACCCTCCTTTCCACCACGCAGGTTTCTTGCCATGGTTCCATTTTCCATCCTCGATCTTTCGCCCGTTGCCGAAGGCAGCACCATCCGCCAATCCTTCGATGGCTCGAAGCGCATGGCGCAAAAGGCGGAGGAACTTGGCTACAACCGATTCTGGCTGGCCGAGCATCACGGCATGCCGGGCGTTGCAAGCGCCGCGACCTCCGTCGTCATCGGCCATATCGGCGCAGCAACCTCGCGCATCCGCATCGGTTCGGGTGGCGTCATGTTGCCGAATCATTCGCCGCTCGTCATCGCCGAGCAATTCGGCACGCTGGAAGCGCTGTTCCCCGGCCGTGTCGATCTCGGCCTCGGTCGGGCACCGGGCACGGACATGCGCACGGCGCAGGCTCTGAGACGCAACATGGAGGCGGGAGCGCAGAGCTTCCCCAACGATATCGTGGAGCTCCAGCATCTCTTCAGCCCCGCCGACGAGGGACAGATCATCCTCGCGGTTCCCGGTCACGGCGCCAGTGTGCCGATCTGGCTGCTTGGCTCGAGCCTCTACAGTGCGCATCTCGCCGGCATGCTCGGCCTGCCCTACGCCTTCGCCTCACATTTCGCGCCGGAATCCCTGTTCGATGCTATCGGCATCTACCGGGATCGCTTCACCCCGTCTGCCACGCTCGACAAACCTTATGTGATGGTCGGCGCGATGGGCGCGGTGGCGGATACCGATGAGGAAGCACAATTTCATTTCACCTCGGCACAACAACAGTTCGTCAATCTGCGCCGCAACGTCCGCGGCCCCTTCCCTCGTCCGCGCAACGACATGGATGACTTCTGGACGCCGATGGAAAAGATGAATGTTGAAAACACGCTGCGCTATGCGGTGGTCGGCTCGCCTGAAACAGCCGAAAAGAAGCTATCGCAGTTCATCAAGGATACCGGAGCCGACGAAGTCATCATTTCGATGCCGATCCATGACATCGAAGCGCGCCTGAAGTCGGTCGAGCTCTTTGCGACCTTGCCAAGCTTCCAGAAGGTCTCCTGATTTCAGGAGAAAGTAGCTGCGCCGGTGAGCCGCGATTGGAAGGCGGCTCACCGGCTGATCGGATGGTTCACGCGACGAGCCTCGTCTTCCAGATACGACGGACCAGCATGTCCGCCGACAGCCTGCCGGCGCCGGCAACGATCAGGACGAACATGCCGCCGGCAATCGCCAGATCCTTCTCGAAATGCAGCAACTCGTTATGGCTGGCAAAGTTCGTGTGAAAGAGCATCGCCGTCAGCAGACAGAACAGACCGAGGCCGAAGGCGGCCAGCCGTGTCATCAAGCCGATCACGATGGCAATACCGGCAGCCAGCTGCAGCAAGATGGTCGAAATTGCGATGGGGGTGGCGACGCCAAGCTTCGCCATGGCGTCCATCGAGCTGTCAAAATTACTCGCAAGTTCGATGCCCTCCTCCAGGAAAAGCAGCGACAGCAGGATGCGGCCGAACAGCAGAGCCATATCCGTCAAATTGACAAGAACGACACTCTCCTCCTCGAATTCCATGACTTATCTCCTTCCCGTTGATATCCGCAGGCTTCCGATCTCGGCCGGCGACGTTTCCGCAACTTGATCGAGTGAAACGTCGCCGACCCGGGTGCAGCCGCGGGCTAGTTGGTGCTCTTGGCAGCGATCGCCTTGGTCAGATCCTCAAGCTCTTCGCATCCCGCCGGGCAGAGCTTGGTCAGCGTTGCCAGCTGTTCGCGAGCCTTGGGCATGTCGCCGGTCTCGACATAGAGTTCGCCGAGATACTCATGCGCGCCCTTGTGATCCGGCTGCAGCTCCAGCGCCTTGGTGTAGTAGGTGAGCGACGTCTTGAAATCGCCGGTCTTGCGCAGCGTGAAGCCCATCAGGTTGTAAACGTCGGCCTGCTGATGTTCCTCGGCAATATCTCGAAGCTCCACCAGCGCGCCGGCATAATCCTTCGCGTCGATTTTGGCGCGAACCGAGGTAAGGTCCGGTGCATCGGCCGATTCCATATTGTCGACGGCGAAGGCAACGCTTGCTGTTGTGACCGGAAGGATGGCGACGGCGCACAGGCCGGCGATCCCGAAAATGACATGTCTGAACATGGTATTTGCTCCTGTTTTGGCCGTTCAGGCCTGGGTGGTGGGGGTGAAGCCGTAGGCATTGCCGTCCTTGACGAAGGTGCCGGAGCCCGGGAACGGAAAATGCGAGCCGCAAATCCTGATCTTGTCGGCAATGACGCGGTCGATCAGCCTGCGGCGGGTGGCGACGGCCATCGGACCGTCCTGGTCGTAGGTGCCTTCCCATTCCGGATGAGGTGCGAGCAGCGCCGGCACATACATGATGTCGGCCGATACCATCAGCTGCTCGCTGCCGCCGTCTATGAGGAAGACGGAATGGCCCGGCGTATGACCGTAAGCGGCCAACATGTGCACGCCGGGCGCCACCTCGGCATTATCCTCGACCAGCTTCCAGTTCTTCCACGTCGGGAAGACCGAAGCGATGCGCCGGCCGGCTTCCTTGCGGCCCTCCGCCAGCTTGTTGACGCGGCCGGGATCGGTCCACCAATTATATTCGGCAGCATTGACGATCAGTTCGGCATTCGGGAAGATCGCCGCGTTCGTTCCCTTTTCCATCAAGCCCCAGACATGGTCCGGATGGAAATGCGAGATCATGATCGTATCGATCTTCTTGTAGTCGATACCGGCGGCGGCCATGTTGGCCGGCAGATGCGTGGCATTGGTCTGCCACTGCCCGACACCCGAGCCGGCATCCATCATGATCTTGCGGCCGCCGATGTCGAGAACGACGACAGTCAGCGGAATGGGCATGAAGTCCGTCGTCAGGCCGGCCTTGGACAGCGCTTCCTTCGTGTCTTCGACGGAGGCATTCTTGATGAAGGCCGGATCGTGCGGCTTGCGCCAGATGCCATCGTAAATGGCCGTGACTTCGATCGAACCGACCTTGTATTTGTAAAAGCCGACCGCCGGCTCCAGCGGCGTTGCGGCCAGGGCTTGCGGGATGAATTCGAGCTTTGACGACAGCCCGAAGGCTGCCGCAGCTGCAGCCGTGCCGAGCACGGCGCGGCGGGTCATAGCAAACATCGCAATATCTCCTCAGGGTTATGGCTTTTCGGGCCAGGCGGGCGGCGCTTCAAATCGCGGCCGTCCACTGAGGAAGAAGATCGACGGCCGCGGCCGCTTATTCCCCACCACAGGAAGATTTCTGGCAAGTAATTGAAAATTATACAATTATTTTGATGGGCACTGATCGTGAAAGCAGGATCGCAATCATCCGCGCTCTGCGCCTCGGGATTTTTTTCATGCAATCGGGAATAAAACCCGTGCGCGGGCGATCTAGCTTCTCAGGCAACATTGCAAGCGCCCTATCCGAAGCTTACACTCGATGACGGCGTTTTGCGGGGATCACGATGACAGACGCCCGAATAACACGTTCGATGACACTTGACGGCGAGTTCCCGGCATGGAGCTGGCGGCCGCCACAGGCGACCGCGATTGGCAGGCTTGCGTCGCTTCTGAACCGCCTGCGTGCTCTCCTGGCAGGACCGGGAGCGAGCCGGCACAAAATCCTCACCGCGATGGCGGAGCCATCGTCGCGCGCTGTGCCCTCACAGCACATGGTCTCCTCGCCTGACGAAACCATGCGGCGCTTTCAGCGCACGATCATCCCGCACTTGGATGCTGCCTATAATTTCGCGCGCTTCCTCAGCCGCGATGCCGATGCTGCCCAGGATATCGTGCAGGAGGCATATCTGCGCGCCTATCGCGGCTTCCACGGCTTTCGCGACGGCGATGCCCGCGCCTGGACCTTCACCATCGTCCGCAACTGCTATCATGCATGGCTGCAGGAGGGCCGCCGCAAGACCCGTTACGAGCAGCCGATGGCCGACGAAAGGGAGACGGATGAAGGCTCGCCTTCCACCGACCCCGCCTCTGAAGAAGACACGCCGGAGGCGGCCTTCATCCGCAAATCGGAAACGCAGCGGGTGCGCGAGGTCATCAACCAGCTGCCCGATGCCATGCGCGAAGTTCTGGTTCTGCGCGAACTCGAAGACCTGTCCTACAAGGAGATCGCCGAGATCATCGACGCGCCGATCGGCACCGTCATGTCGCGCCTTGCCCGTGCCCGCCGTGATTTCGGCGAGGTCTGGCGCAGCCTCGAAGGACGAGAGGCGGCACGATGAGCGGCGGAGAGCACAATGAACATCACGAATGGAACGATCTGCTGCACGGCTTCATCGATGGCGAACTGGATGCAGCCAATGCTGCCCGCTTCGAAGCACACTTGGCCACTTGCCGGGAATGCACCGACGAGATGGAGAATGCCCTGATGGTCAAGCGTCTTTCCGCCCAGGAAGGCGTGAAATGGCACGCGCCGGATGCGGTGCATGCCAGCGTGCAGGCGGCACTTTCGCTGGAACAGGCCATGATGGCGCGCGCTGCAACGGCGACATCCCAGGCTGAAAACCCATGGCAGCGCGCTTGGCGGCTGCTGCGCGAATGGAGCTTCGTGCCTTCGCTCGCCGTCCTTGCCGCCAGTCTCATGCTGGTGCTGAACGTGCCGCAGCAGAGCCAGACGATCGAGGATCAGCTTCTTGCGAGCCATGTCCGTTCGATGCTTGCCGACCATCTGACCGATGTGCTGACCTCAGACCAGCACACCGTCAAGCCATGGTTCAACGGCAAGATTGATTTCTCGCCGCCCGTAGTCGATCTGGCGACACAGGGCTTCCCCTTGGTCGGCGGCAGGGTGGATTATCTTGATGGCCGGGTGGTGGCGGCGCTGGTCTATCGCCGGCACGGACATGTCATCAATCTCTTCATCTGGCCGGGCACATCCGGAACCCACGGCAATGCCGAGAAAGATGGCTACAATTTCGTCGAATGGCGTGCGGACGGCCTGGTCTTCTGGGCCGTTTCAGACGTCGCAGCGCCGGATCTTTCCGCCTTCCGGGACGATTTCACCCGAGCGACCAACCCATAACGAAGAAAGCCGGCCGCATCTCTGCGGTCGGCTTTCTTGAAGAATTACGAAGGATCAGGCCGAGAGCTTGGCCAGCACTTCTTCCGAAACTTCGAAGTTCGAATAGACGTTCTGGACGTCGTCGTCGTCTTCGAGATTGTCGATGAGCTTCAGCAGGGACTCAGCCTTTTCTTCGTCGACCGGCACGTTGTTTTGCGCGCGCCAGATCGCCTTGACGGTTTCGGCTTCGCCCAGCGTCGCTTCGAGCGCCTTGGCAACTTCGCCGAGGGATTCGAAGCCACAGATGATTACGTGGCCTTCGTCATCGCTTTCGACGTCATCCGCACCGGCTTCGATCGCCGCTTCCATGACCTTGTCGGCATCGCCAACGGTCGACTTGTAGGTGATTTCGCCGACGTGATCGAAGGAGAAGGACACCGAACCGGTTTCGCCGAGCGCACCGCCGGCCTTGGTGAAGATCGAGCGGACGTTGGAGGCCGTGCGGTTGCGGTTGTCGGTCAGCGCTTCGACGATGATCGCCGTGCCGCCCGGGCCGTAGCCCTCGTAACGGATGGCGTCGTAGTTTTCGGTGTCGGCACCGGACGCCTTCTTGATGGCGCGATCGATATTGTCCTTCGGCATGGACTGCGCCTTGGCGTTCTGAATCGCCAGGCGCAGGCTTGCGTTCATGGTCGGGTCGGGCAGGCCCGATTTGGCAGCGACGGTGATTTCGCGCGCCAGCTTCGAGAACATTTTCGAACGCACCGAGTCCTGACGACCCTTGCGGTGCATGATGTTTTTAAACTGTGAATGGCCAGCCATGGCACCCCTGTTCACGTCTTTTGTTGGGAATGGCTGCCTTATAAGAGCGAAGCGGCCTTCATTCAAGTAAAAAGCCGGGTAATGGGCGTTGTCAGCCGCGCATATCGGGGCGATCGCGGAAGCGCGCCATAACGCCTACAGTCCCTTGAGCACATAAATCAGCGGCTTGCGCGGCAAGGTCTTCACCGACACCGTCACGCTCGGCGTCGGCGCGTAGCCGACATCGAATTCCGGGCCGAAGAGCGCCAGGAACTGACTGATCGGCGGCCCCCAGCGATGCATCGGCAGGATCAGCGACGAACGCAGCCGTTTGACGACGCGGCTCATGCTGTCAGCTCCCATCGTCAAGCCACCGTCGACCGGCACCATCACCACATCCAGACGGCCGATCTCAGCATATTGCTGGTCGGTAAGTTCGAAATGCAGATGGCCGAGATGGCCGATGCACAGGCCGGCCACTTCGAATATGAAGATCGAATTGCCGTTGGGTTCGATGCCGCCGCCCCAAGAGCGAATATCCGTCACGACATTGCGGATTAGCGTATCGCCGACAGTCATATGGATCTTCGCTGGCTCGCCGGGCACATCGCTCCATCCATGCAGCACATATTTGATCGCCGGATCCGGCGTCAGCGTGTAGTGCGTGATATGCGCCTTGTTCATCGTCACGACTTCCGGCGTGTAGGGCGGCGGGTAGGCCCCGCTGTAATCCGTAGCGATGGAAACGCCGCCGGGCGTCTCGATGAACAGTGTGGCATGGCCAAGGAAGGTGATCTTCACGTCGCCGTCGACGGGATCACTGGCAAGCGTAGGACCTGGTGGAGAAAAACTCGCGAATGTCGCCTTGGGCAGCGATTGCGCGATCGCCTGACATTGGCTCGGCTGCGGACGCGAAGGCTTTTGCTGGGCGTCAGCTGCGCTCCAGGCGAAAATCACCGACAGGAACATCACGGCAAGGACAGGAAATCGCGGCATCATGCCACCTCCTCACGCCCGATAGTGGCGAAAGGATGCGGCACGCGCCGGGATAGGTCCAGCGACAATCAGACGCTGCGGCTCACAATCGCGTCATCACAGGCGCAGGGTGATCGGACGCGCTCAGCGCCAGAAATCGGGAATAGTTTCCGCAAGCCGTGGTCCGATGCGCAGCGGCGCGATCTTTTCCGCCAGTCCGGTCGCATCGGAAATCTCCACGCCCACGCCACAGATCGTCGCCGGGCCGGAGGCCGCTTCGAAGCGACCCTTCGGCATCTTCGAAATGAACCGGTTGAGCGGCTCTTCCTTCTCCATGCCGAGCGAGGAATCATAGTCGCCGCACATGCCGGCATCCGACATATAGGCCGTGCCGCCGTTCAGGATTTGCGCATCGGCGGTCGGCACATGCGTATGCGTCCCGACGACGAAGCTGGCGCGACCATCCACGAAATGCCCGAAACACTGCTTTTCGCTCGTCGCTTCCGCATGGAAATCGAAGATGATCGCATCGGCCTGCTCCTTCAGCGGGCAGGCATCGAGAATGGCCTCCGCCGCCTTGAAGGGATCGTCCAGCTCAGGATGCATGAAAACGCGGCCCATGATGTTGGCAACGAGCACGCGGGCGCCGTTGCGGGCATAATAAAGGCCGGAGCCGCGGCCGGGCGTGCCGGCCGGATAGTTGGCGGGGCGCAGGAACTGATCGTGGCGCTCGCAGAAGACCACGGCTTCCTTCTGGTCCCAGACATGATTGCCCGTCGTCACGACGTCTGCGCCAGCATTGATCGTCTCAAGGAAGATATCTTCGGTGATGCCGAAACCGCCGGCCGCATTCTCGCCGTTGACGATGACGAAATCGAGCTTCAGGTCGGACACGAGCCCCGGTAAACGGTCCCATACCGCAACCCGTCCGGTCTTCCCAACCATGTCACCCAGAAAAAGCAGCCGCATTCGCTATCCAATCACTTCCGAAACGAAATTGAGCCCGCTCTCGGTCAAAATCGCGTCAAGACGGATATCATGCGGCTCAGCGGGTACTGATGGCACTTCTTGGCAATCGAATGCAATGCCGATCAGCCGCGGATTCAAGCCTTTTTGATGCAATCGATCGATCGCGCGGTCGTAATACCCGGCGCCGTAGCCGATGCGATGGCCTGTTCTATCGAAAGCGGAGAGCGGCACCAGCATCACATGCGGATCTAGCTCGGCCGCGTCTGGTCCTGGCCCGAACGTGCCGAATCCCGAAGAAACAAGCAGTGCACCGGGCACGAGCTCACGAAAGACGATCGTGCTGCGATCTAGGATCACGGGCACACAGAGCCGGGCACCCCGCTCTCTCAGGCGGGTCATCAGCGGCCTGATATCGGCCTCGGATCGGATCGGAAGAAAACCGGAAACGATCTCCCCCGGCTCTAAATCGATGCCATCACCATGGTCGGCGATGGCGAGGCCCTTCTCTATACGATCTTCCGGCGCGATGGCGTCGCGCTCGGCAAGTTGCTCCTTGCGATATTGGGCTTTCAGCTCTTTGAGGCTCATCTGATCTTCGCAAATATCTATGATATCACGAAAACATAGTGAGCCGGCAGCCCATTGCAAAGCGCGAAAGCGACATGTCTGTGTCGCAACCGCAGGCCGATGTTATCAGCCCTTGGGCAGGATCGACAGCTTGCCGGCGCCATCCACGTGCGCGCGGACATTGTCGTAGTTGCGCAGCGTGGAATGGCTCGTTTCCAAGGGATGCGAATGGGTAGCGGTGATCACCATGATATCCGCACCAGCCGCCTCGCCGGCCTTTACACCGGCCATGACGTCTTCGAACACCAGGCATTCAGACGGGCTGAGGCCGAGGCGCTGCGCGCCAAGGATATAGCCCTGCGGATCGGGCTTGCCGACCTTCACGTCCTCGGCCGTCACGATGAAGCGCGGCATCGGAATTCCTGCGGCATCCAGCCGTGCCAGCGCCAGACGATGGGGCGATGAGGTCACGATCGCCCAGCGTTCCGGCGGCAATGACGCGAGGAAATCCACGGCACCCGGAAGCGCGATCACGCCTTCGACATCGGCAATCTCGGCTTCGGTAATTTTCTGCGCCTCAGCGACCGGATCGACGCCGGGCAAGTGCAGCTGGCCGATTGTGTCGACACCGCGCTTGCCGTGCATGGTCGGCATGAACTTCTCGACATCGAGACCCTGCGCACGCGCCCAGTTGCCCCAAACGCGCTCGGCGGCGGCGATCGAATTGATGATCGTACCGTCCATATCGAACAGGAAACCGGAATAGGTCTTGGTGAAGGCGGAAGCGGGTGTAGCGGACAAGGATGGACCTTTCTGGCAGGACGGTGAACGGTCGCAGCGGGAAACCGGCCGTCAATGAAGCTTCTTCCATCCGGTGACATCAGGCGCAAGAAGCAAATGAAAACTGGGAGGGCGTGCGAAAGCCGCGAGATCGGCGATCTTTCAAATCCCATGGAGATGTAGGGACAACACGACACAAAAGGAAGCTGCGCGCGACAAACTTGCCGCGCGCAGCCAATCGATCACTCGCCGAGGCGGCTCTTCAGACCACTGATGATGTGGTTTGCCAATGCCTCGTAATCGTCGTCGAAGTGATGGCCGCCATCCATGGCGATGATTTCGGCGCCGCTGCCCTTGAGCAGCGGGCAAGCGACGTCTTCGTCGTCATCCTTGCCATAAACGCACTGCACCATCTTCGGATTGACCGCCTTGAGATCCTTGATGGGATCGCCACCCTTGCCCTCGCTGGAAGCGCCCAGCCAACCCATGACCGAGATCACGTAATCGACCTTTTGCGACAGGGAGAGCAGCGACATCTGGACGATCTTGTCCTTGTCCGGCTGCTTCAGGCGGTTGTAGCTCGCAGGCAGCACGTCGGCGCCGAACGAATAACCGACCAGCACCACATGCTTCACCTTGAAGCGCTTGGTATAGAACTGGATGATGCGCGCGAGATCGTCTGCCGTCTGCTGCGGATCCCGCTCCGACCAGAAGTAATGCAGCGAATCCACGCCCACGACAGGAATGCCCTGATCCTGCAGATAGCTGCCGACTTCCTTGTCGATATCGCGCCAACCGCCGTCACCGGAATAGACGATCGCAAGCGTGTCCTCGGTCGGCGTGGTTTCCATGACGTCGAGCGGCAGGCCGAGCGGCGACTTGGAGCTGTCGATCGACTTCATCAGATCGCTGAGCGAAGCCTCGAGCGTCGCATAGGTATCGGCATTGTCCGATTCCGTGCTCTGAACCTCGGGATGCTCCTTCTGGATATCCTCGACATGCTCGCGGCCGTCCTTCGGTGCATTCGGCGTATAGGTCACGAGGATCGGGTTCGGCAGTGCGCCATCTTGGAGGCCGAAGGAAACGATGTCGCCATCCGACTTCTTCTCGGCCGGCGTGCAGAGCTCCTGCTTCAGCGCGATGCCCGCAGCCGGGTCGACAGCAAGTGTGCCGGCAACCGTCGCGTCCGGCGTCTGTGCCGCGATCGTCAACGCCATGGCGCCGCCGGCGCCGACACCGGCGATAACAGGCAGCTGATAGGTGCTGTCGGCAAAGGAGCGCTGCACCTGTTGGCTCAGGGATTCCAGATCCGCAACGATATAGATGCAGCCGTCGTTCTGGGTGACGTCGTACTTGTTGAGCGAGGCAAGAAACGAGGGGTAGTCGATACCGATGACGAGTGAACCGTCGTTGACGAGCTTGTCGGCAACCGCCTTTTCCTTGTCGCCCCAGCCGGCAGCGTCGGAGATCAGAACGACTTCGCTGGTCACCTTGCCCTTCGGGCGCAGGATATGCGGCGCCGGGATCATGCCCAGATCGTACTTAGTGTCGTCTTCGTCTGCTCTTGCGGCGCCGGACGCCAGCAAGCCTAAAGACAGCATGCATGCGAAAGCCAATGACATTGCGTATTTCAAGATCATTTCCTCACGACCCCCTTAAGTCCGCCCCCGATGAGGAATGTGGCATCCATCAACGCGATCATGGGACTCACACCTCCCGATACAGCCAGATAGCGCGGCTGCCATTCGGGATGGAACTTGGATTTAAAGGCACGAAGCCCTTTGAAATTGTAGAAACGCTCGCCGTGCTCGAACACGGTGCCTCCGACGCGATCCCATACGGGCGCCGATTCCCGTCTCGACATGCCCGATAGTGGCGCCATGCCGAGGTTGAAACGGTGAAAGCCCTGGCCCCTCAGATATTCGAGGATCTGCACAAACAGAAAATCCATCGATCCTTTGGGAGCATCGGGCGAAAAACGCATCAGATCGACGGAACCTTCTTCCTTGGTTTCCGTCATGAGGATATTCGCGAACGCGACGATATTACCATCCTTCTTCAAGATGCCGATCGGCTGCGAGCCCACATAGTCCGGATCGAACGCGCCCAGCGAGAAGCCTTTTTCCTTGGCATTGTGGTCTGAGAGCCATGCATCGGAGACGGCGGCCAGCTGATCCATGATTTCAGGGACATCTTGAGGCTCGATAACGGCAAATTCTAGTCCGTCGCGAACCGCGCGGCTTGCCGTCTGCCGGAGATTGGCCCATTTGCCGCCCTTCAGCTCGAAATTCGAGAGATTGACGACCGCCAGCTCGCCGAGCTTGAAGGCGCGCAAGCCCGCATCCGCGCAATAGGACAGAAGTGCCGGCGAGATCTGATAGAAGACCGAGCGGCAGCCGGCAGCCCGCGCCGTCTCGACAAACCGCCAGACGAGCTCCGGCAGCGCATGGCGCGGACCGACGGGATCGAAAAGCGCGATCCAGGAGCGGCCCTGCTTGCCGTACATGATGAAGGCATCGCCCTTTTCAGAGAACATAATGCTCTTGTCACCCATGCGCACGAGATTGGCGTCGGCAAAGCCCTGCTTGCGCACGACTTCGACAGCATGGGCCACGACGTCCTCGGTGACGGGCTCCAGCCGTTTCGTCGCGGGCCGCAGCAGGCTGAAAATCGCGATCGCCGACGAGAGGATGGAAATGCCGAGGGCTGCGCGCAGACCGCGCGGCGCTTCGTCGGCAAATTCGAACTGCCACCAAAGCTGGTTGCTATATCCCACATCGCGATAGACGAAGAACAGAACGACGATAGCGCCGATACAGATGACGGCAATGGCCGTCAGCCATCCGGCCGTCAGTGTCTGGCTCAGCAGCGATGCCGGCCGGTTGAACAGCCGGCGGCTGACGACAAGGCTGAAGACCAGGAACGCCAGCAGCCCGGCTTCGACGATCGCGATAGCCTTGAGCAGCGACAGCAACAGCGCAAGCGCTGCCGAGAACACCAATACCCACCAGGCGCCGTCGAGGCGCTGTCCGAGGCCGCGCGCGGCAACAACCATGGTCAGGCCAAGAAGGCTCGAAAAGAAGTGGGCACTTTCGACGATCGGCAAAGGAATGAAGTCGGAAAGGACGATCAGGTTCTGATCCGGCGTCGGCGTCACGCTCGAAAAGATCAGCATCATGCCGAGCAGCAGGGCGAAGGCTGACAGCAATTGCGGCATCAGGCGGCCGCCGACGCGACGCATGCTGGATGCCGCCGGATGATCGACGAAGCGACGCAGCTCCGCCACCGAGATCGCCGCGATAGCAATGACCAGCGGAATAACGTTGTAGATGACGCGGTAAAGGACGAGCGAGCTCAGCACCGCGTCCTCGTTCACCGAGCTGCCGAGCCAGGCGATGATGATCGTCTCGAAAACGCCGAAGCCGGCCGGAACGTGGCTCAGGACACCGAGGCCGACGGCAATGGCGTAGATCGCCAGAAAGCCCGGCCAGCCGATGGAGGAGTCCGGCAGCAGCACATAAAGCACGGAGGCGGATGCCGCGATATCGAAGGCCGTGACCAGGAACTGACGCGACCATGTGCGCGAATCCGGCAAGCGCACGGCGATCGGCCCGATGCGCACCTCGCGCCCATTGCGGCCGACGAAAACCACGAAGGCAAGCGCCGCCAGGATCGCAACCGCGACGAGGCGCAGCCAGAGCCCATCGACGCCGATCAGCGGCCCGATCTCATCGGCGATGACAAGCAGCGCGATGGCGCCGACGGCGGCAAGACCGAGGCCGAAGGCAAGCGTCACGAAGGCGATGACACGCGTGATATCATCGGGAGAAAGGCCGAGTCGGCTATAGGCACGATAACGGATCGCGCCGGCGCTGAGAGCGCCGAAGCCCGCCGTGTTGCCGACCGCATAGGCACTGAACGAGGTCAGCGCCACATGCGGGAACGGCACGCGTTTGCCGATATATTCCAGCGCATTCTGGTCGTAGAAGATCAGCGACGCAAAGCTCAGACCCGTAAACAGAAGAGCGAGCAGCACCGAGGAAATCTTCGTCGTTGTCAGCGCGTGCACGACGTCGTCGTAGCGGACTTCGTTGGTGAGATCGAAGATGGCGTAGGCTGCGATGCTGAAGACGGCGACGGTCAGGACGGCGGCGATCAGCGTGCGGAATCGGTTGAGGAAACCGACAATACCGCCCCGTTCTTCCAATTCCTCATCGGCTTTTTCCAGATCGATTGGGCTCGACATGCTCTACCTGTTTATATTGACCTTCGCCGGTCCCGATTATCGGATGTTCAGTAACACGGACGATGTGTCTTCGTGTCGCCGCTGTATATTTCGCTCGACGGGCACGTTGTTAAGCGCGCTCCCATCATTCTGAATTTAGGCAATTTTGGCGCAGACCCCATTTCGCCCGCAACAAATCCGCCTTTATTAAAAGGAATTTGTCGCTCACCCGGCTTTTAAACTAACCCACACGCAAAAGTGATCACGCATCCCACCTTAAGCGCAGCTCCCTATCAGGAATTTAAAGCCCGGTCACCTGCCCCTTAACGCCTTTAAGATGAACATTTCCTGACAGCCGGGCGGATGATAGTGACGCCACCGCAACCACACTCCGAATACGACTTCGTGACGCGTACCGCCCAGACAAAACCGGCCGCGCATCATTCAACCGAAAATGCTTATACAACGCAAGATAGGCAACGATACTATGGGGTCAACCATCATCATGCCGACGCGCTGGAGCGGCGTGGCGGATGATCAACCCGCCGTTTCCGCCTCGGCTTGAAGCTGCGTCAAAATCTCGATGAGCTGCGGCGCCATGTCGCGAATTTCGCGCAGGTGAATGGCGCTCAACCGCAGCAGCACGTCTTCCGAGCGGTCTGTCAGCTGCAGCGTTTGACGGCGCTTGTCGACGGGATCGGGGTGGCGTGTCACATAGTCGGCATCGGCCAAGCGCCCGACCAGTTCCGTCGCGGTGTGCGGGGCAATCCGCAGCCGCTCCGCCAGCATGCCGATCGTCATCGGCGTATCCTGACGATTGCCTTTGATCGCCAGCAAGGCCTGATGCTGCTGCGGCGGCAGGCCGGCCTCCTGCGCGGCGGACGTGCTGAAATCCATGAATTTACGGAGCGTGTAGCGCAAGTTTGCCAGTGCCTCGTAATCCGCCTGCGACAGGGTTTCGTCCAAACTCCGCACCATCAAAATCGTCCTCTTTATCGCTGTCATCGATGTCGGTTGATTTATATCGCATTACGATATATTTGCCATCTCGACGCCGAAAACAGTCAAATGACAAGGCGCACACGCTTACCACAGAAGGTCGCCAATGCAGGACACCCCCAACCCACAAAGTCACAGCCATGATTTCTCCGGCGGAGCGTCTCGAAAGGACAACGGCGATTTCACCACCGACAAACGCGTCCTACTGCTGATGGCCATGGCCCTTGTGGTCGGCACGGGCGGCGCCTTTGCCGCATGGGTGCTGATCAATCTCATCGCTCTGGTCAGCAACGCCATCTGGTTGTTCAAGATCAGCACCGAGCCGCTCTCCTTCGCAGTCGTAGCGCGCTCGCCATGGATGGTGGCGGCCCCCATTCTCGGTGGTCTCGTCATCGGCTTCATGGCCCGCTACGGCTCCGAAAAAATCCGCGGCCACGGCATTCCCGAAGCCATCGAGGCGATCCTCATCGGCGGCAGCCGCATGTCGCCGAAAGTCGCCGTGCTGAAGCCCCTGTCCTCGGCCATCTCGATCGGCTCGGGCGGCCCTTTCGGTGCGGAAGGCCCGATCATCATGACCGGCGGCGCTATCGGCTCGCTCTTTGCCCAGCTCTTCCACATGAGTGCAGCCGAACGCAAAACCCTGCTGGTCGCCGGCGCCGCAGCCGGCATGACGGCCGTGTTCGGGACGCCGATTGCGGCAGTGATGCTCGCCGTCGAATTGCTGCTGTTCGAATGGAAGCCGCGCAGCTTTATCCCCGTCGCGGTCGCAGCCTGCGTCTCCGTCGTATGGCGCCCGCTTCTGATCGGCAGCGGCGCACTATTTCCCGTGCATTTCGAAAGCACGCTCTCGTGGTGGGGCATCCTGCTCGCCGTCGGGCTTGGTATCATCTCCGGCCTGCAATCGGGCCTGCTGACGACGCTGCTCTATCGCATCGAGGACGCGTTCGAAAAACTGCCGATCCACTGGATGTGGTGGCCGGCCCTCGGCGGCCTCGTCGTCGGCCTTGGCGGCCTGATCGAACCTCGCGCGCTCGGCGTCGGTTACGATATCATCGCCGACCTGTTGCATAGCCGTGTTGCCTTCGGTGCTGTCTTGGCAATCCTGTTGGTCAAGGCGGGCATCTGGCTGGTCGCCCTGTCCTCGGGCACTTCGGGTGGTGTGCTTGCACCGCTGCTGATTCTCGGCGGCGCTCTCGGCTGGCTGGTCGGGCTCGTCCTACCCGGCGATCCCGGCTTCTGGGCTCTCCTGGGCATGGCCGCGATGATGGGCGGCACGATGCGCGCGCCGCTGACCGGCACCTTCTTCGCGGTCGAGCTGACGGGAGACATGGGCGCGATCGTGCCATTGCTCGCCGCCACTGTCGCGGCCTACGCCGTCACTGTGCTGCTGCTGCGCCGCTCGATCCTGACCGAAAAGATCGCCCGACGCGGCCAGCATATCACCCGCGAATACGGCATCGATCCCTTCGAGCTCACCCGCGCCGCCGATATCATGATCGCCAAGGTCGACACCCTGCCGGGCGACATGCGCCTCTCGGAAGCCTTGGCGCTTATGACTGAACGGATGGACGCACATCGCTTCTATCCCGTCGTCGAAGGCAACGGACGCCTGGTCGGCATGATATCCCGCGCCGATGCACTGCGTTGGCAGAGCAATTCCGACCTGATGGATCAGACGCTCTATGATGTCATTTCGGACACGGCCATTCCGGTCGCCCATCCGGAAGATACCGTCGGTCGCGTGGCTGACATCATGATCCAGGGCGATACTGGGCGTGTTCCCGTGGTCGAGGTGCAAAGCGGGCGGCTCGTCGGCCTGATTGCCCGCAAGGACCTGCTGCGCCTGCGCAGCGCGATCAATCGCTCCGAGCTGGAACGGGGCGCCTACCTGCGCACGAAAGGTTGAGGGAGGAGGAATGGCGTCAGCGCGGCAAAGAACCGCGCGGCGCCTTCCTCGCAGAAGGCAAAAAGCAACAATCGGGAGAGATGTGAGAGCGATCCACGGCGACCGATGGATGTTTACGATCCTGGGTGCCTACAAACGTAGGTGGGCACCGTGTGTCCAGGTCCAAGGACCTAGCCAGGGACAGCTCCCTTTGGATCGAGTATGGCCCCAGGGATTGTGGTTCCTGTCGGGAAGCGCAGACCGCTTGAACTATATAAGTCGGATTTTGCCGCCGCACCAGAGGGCGTCAGCCGGCATCCGCAGAAATAAACTTATGCCTGCTCCGGGGTTGGCCGGGCGATCAGCTTCTCGGTGATCCCGTGAATGCGCATCGTCACCTCGTCGATGACGCTGGCCAGCGTCTCCTCGGCACGCGCATTGGCCGCAACCGTTGTGTCGCGAGTGCTCGTCAGAGCCTCCAGTTCCGCTTCGAGCGAGGCGACCCGGCGCGTCAGTTCCGACACCTCGTCCATGATCATGATGCCGGACATGACGGTCAACCGGAGATCACCGATCTCGCCGAACTGGCTCTTGAGATGCAGCACATACTGGTCGAAACGATTGGCGAGATCCGTCAGATGATCTTCCTGCCCTTCTTCGCAGGCCATCCGGTAGGCTTTGCCGTCGATCGTTACCGTTACTTGTGCCATTCGACTTTCCGATCATTGCCGGCCGCGACGGCTGCCTCCCGAGGGATCAGCGGTCCAGCACGGCTCTTATGGTTTCCATCGCCGTGACGAGCCGACGCGACACCTCGCGATTGACTTCCTCGAGCCGGTTCGCACGGAATTCGGCCTGATCAAGTTCCTGAGCCAAGCGCGAGCGATCGGCATGAACCCGCCGGACTTCGCCTTCTATGTCGCTATGCGCACGTTCGCGCTCGAACCGTCCGTCAACCGCGCTCTCCAAAGTCGAAAGCGCCTGGCGCAACTGAGCAAGCGACGCGTCCACCGTTTTGCCTGAAGGTGTCATGGCCCTCGATACTCCGCGCAAGGCCCGAATCAAAACATCCGGCCACTTGTCTGATTTCGCAACAATATTCAACTTGGCAACTGCACGTCAATAAAGGCAGGCCTGCGGCAGGTAGCCTATTCTGTGGATGAAGCTTGCCTTTCCCCGCCTTTACAGTGTTGTCGCATGATTGTCGTCTTTTGTAAAAGTGAACGGGCAAATGTTAAAAAATTGCCGCAGCAGGCCCCGATTGGCCTGTCGATTTGTTGACTTGCTCGCCCCAACTGCTATGTCTCAGCCGCCTGAGGCGACGTTGAAAATGGAGTTCGGAGAACCGTCTCCATCTAGACTGCCTTTCAACCGATGGCTCTCCCTCCCAAGCGTGGCCATCCCCCCGAACCCGGAACACTGCGGAAAAACCCATGATCTCTCGCGAACAACACGACCGGATGGCAAATGCGATCCGTTTCCTTGCCATGGATGCTGTCGAGAAGGCCAATTCCGGTCACCCCGGTCTGCCGATGGGGATGGCTGATGTCGCCACCGTTCTCTTTAGCAAATATCTGCGCTTCGACCCGAAGAACCCGCTCTGGCCTGACCGCGACCGTTTCGTCCTGTCCGCCGGCCACGGCTCGATGCTGCTTTACTCGGTTCTCTACCTGACCGGCTATCCGGACATGACGGTCGATGAGCTCACGCGCTTCCGCCAGCTCGGCTCCAAGACCGCCGGCCATCCGGAATACGGCCATGCCACCGGCATCGAAACCACCACCGGCCCGCTGGGTCAGGGCATTGCCAATGCCGTCGGCATGGCTATCGCCGAGCGCAAGCTGCGCGAGGAATTCGGCGCCGAACTGCAGGATCACTACACCTACGCCATGTGCGGCGACGGCTGCCTCATGGAAGGCATCAGCCATGAAGCCATCGCGCTGGCCGGCCACCTCAAGCTCAACAAGCTGATCCTCTTCTGGGACAACAACTCCATCACCATCGATGGCGCCGTCTCGCTTTCGGACTCCACCGACCAGGTCGCGCGCTTCAAGGCCGTTCACTGGAACACCATCGAAGTCGACGGTCACGACCAGGCAGCCATCAGCGCCGCCATCGAAGCCGCTCACAAGTCCGACCGCCCGACGCTCATCGCCTGCAAGACGATCATCGGCTTTGGCGCTCCGAACAAGCAGGGCACGCACAAGGTCCACGGTTCGCCGCTCGGCGCCGAGGAAATCGCCGCAACCCGCGTTGCGCTGAACTGGCCCTACGAGCCCTTCGTCATCCCGAACGACATCCTCGGTGAATGGCGCGCCGCCGGCGAACGCTCCATCGCCACGCGCGAAGCCTGGGAAGGCCGCCTCGCCGGTGCGGACGCTGCAAAGAAGGCTGAGTTTACCCGCCGCTTCGATCACAAGCTGCCGGCCGGCTTCGACGCCGCCATCAGCGACTACAAGAAGAAGCTTGCTGAAACCAAGCCGACCGTCGCTACCCGCAAGGCATCGGAAGATGCGCTCGAAGTCATCAACGGCTTCCTGCCGGAAACGCTCGGCGGCTCCGCCGACCTGACTCCGTCGAACAACACCAAGACCAGCCAGATGAAGTCGATCACCCCGACCGATTTCTCCGGCCGTTACATGCACTGGGGCATCCGCGAACACGGCATGGCTGCTGCCATGAACGGTATCGCGCTGCACGGCGGTCTCATCCCCTACTCGGGCGGCTTCCTTATCTTCTCGGATTATTGCCGTCCGCCGCTGCGCCTCGCCGCTCTGATGGGCATCCGCGCCATCCACGTCCTGACGCACGATTCCATCGGCGTCGGCGAAGACGGCCCGACCCACCAGCCGGTCGAACAGGTTGCCAGCCTGCGCGCCATCCCGAACTTCCAGCTCTTCCGCCCGGCAGACGCCACCGAAACGGCTGAGTGCTGGCAGATCGCCATCAAGACGACCAATCGTCCGTCCGGCCTTGCTCTGACCCGTCAGAACCTGCTGGCCGCCCGTACGGAATACAGCGAAAAGAACCTTTGCGAACTCGGCGCCTACACGCTGGCTGGCAATGCCGACGCCAAGGTGACGATCTTCGCTGCCGGTTCGGAAGTCGAACTCGCTGTCGCAGCCCGCACGGCTCTTGAAGGCAAGGGCATCTCCACGCGCGTCGTCTCCGTTCCCTGCACCGAACTCTTCTTCGAGCAGCCGGACGCCTACCGCAAGGAAATCATCGGCAACTCGCCCGTCAAGGTCGCTGTCGAAGCCGGCGTTCGCGAAGGCTGGGATGCGTTCATCGGTCCGGAAGGCGCCTTCATCGGCATGAAGAGCTTCGGCGCTTCGGCTCCGTACAAGGACGTCTACAAGCATTTCGGCATCACGACGGAAGCCGTCGTTGCCGCTGCTGAGGCAAAGCTTTCCTGAGGGCGCTGACAAGCGCTCTCAAATCCAATAGATAGAACACCCTGAATGAAAGGGAGTGACATTCAATGACTGTAAAAGTTGCCATCAACGGCTTCGGCCGCATCGGTCGTAACGTTCTGCGCGCGATCGTCGAATCCGGCCGCACCGACATCGAAGTCGTTGCCATCAACGATCTCGGCCCGGTCGAAACCAACGCCCACCTGCTGCGCTACGATTCCATCCACGGCAAGTTCCCGGCCGATGTGAAGGTCGAGGGTGACACGATCATCGTTGGCGGCGGCAAGCCGATCAAGGTCACGGCGATCAAGGATCCGGCAACGCTGCCGCACCGCGATCTCGGCGTTGATATCGCCATGGAATGCACGGGCATCTTCACCGCCCGCGACAAGGCCGCCGCTCACCTGACGGCCGGCGCCAAGCGCGTCATCGTTTCGGCTCCCGCCGACGGTGCGGACCTCACCGTCGTTTTCGGCGTCAATCACGACCAGCTCACCAAGGAGCACCTGGTCATCTCCAACGCGTCCTGCACCACGAACTGCCTGGTGCCGGTCGTGAAGGTTCTCGATGACGCCGTCGGTATCGACCATGGCTTCATGACGACCATCCACTCCTACACCGGTGACCAGCCGACGCTCGACACCATGCACAAGGACCTGTACCGCGCCCGCGCTGCAGCCCTGTCCATGATCCCGACGTCCACAGGCGCCGCCAAGGCCGTCGGCCTCGTCATGCCGCACCTCAAGGGCAAACTCGACGGCACGTCGATCCGCGTCCCGACCCCGAACGTTTCGGTCGTCGACTTCAAGTTCGTGTCCAAGAAGGCAACCACGGTCGGCGAAATCAACGAAGCCATCAAGGCTGCATCGAACGGCAAGCTGAAGGGCATCCTCGGCTACACCGACGAGCCGCTGGTTTCCCGCGACTTCAACCATGACAGCCACTCGTCGATCTTCGCGACCGACCAGACCAAGGTCATGGAAGGCAACTTCGTGCGCGTTCTGTCCTGGTACGACAACGAATGGGGCTTCTCGAGCCGCATGTCGGACACGGCAGTCGCCTTCGCAAAGCTGATCTGATCATGGCCTTCCGCCCGCTCCTTCCGACGACAGTCCGCTGGCGTCCCATGGAAGGAGACGGGCTGGAGCACCTGACGATCGCTCCCATCCACAATGCCGGCGCCGCGGCCATCCGCGCCGCCGGCATTATCATTGGTGGCCGCGGCGGCATTCCCTATGGGGTCACCTACCGGATCGACTGCACCGCCGATTGGGCGGTTATCGCCTTCTCTGTCGAAACCACCGATGGCCGCCGCCTGGCGCTGACCTCGGACGGAAACGGGCATTGGCGCAGCGAAGACGACAAGCCCCTGCCGCAGTTCGATGGCTGCATCGATATCGATCTCTACGGCTCGCCCTTCACCAACAGCCTGCCGATCCGCCGGCTTGAGATGACACCCGAAAGCGGGACAGCGCGGCTCTCCATGCTTTATATCCCGTTCGATACGTTCAAACCGGTGCGCGACGGCCAGCTCTATACCTGCATCGTGCCTGGGAAACTGTATCGCTACGCCGCCGAGGACCGGGATTTCACCGTGGATCTTCCTGTCGATGATGATGGTTTGGTGATCGACTACCCGATCTATTTCAGGCGCGCTGCCGTCTGAACGGCCGGGCTGGCGCGCTCGCGCATCCTCTTAAAAACATTTCGATTTCTTTCGGCGCTGCCCTGCTATGGTCCAGATTTACCTATAAATTTTTAATCAGGAAGTTTCCAAGGGCATTTCCAGACCGCCTCGCCGTTCTGGCAAGGCGCATCACACCATGACGGGACAATCGTCGGAGCAGGATTCGATCTTGGAACCACCTCCGAGCGATATCTGCATTTGCCAATCTCCTTGGCGCAGCGGCATGATGGGAAGCACGGGGATTTCCGATATTCCGGGCTTTTGGCCCCAGAAGCGGCGCACGGAAAAGGGAAGACAAGGTGGAGGCATTTTACGTCATCGTGCTCGTCAGCACGGTTCTCATTCTCATCGCGGCTTTCTCCAGCCTGATTGCCTTCCGTTTTGGCGCTCCTCTCCTATTGCTTTTCCTGATGATCGGCCTTGCCGCCGGCACGGATGGACTGGGCATCGAATTCTCCAACAATTACCTTGCCTACATCCTCGGCTCGCTGGCGCTTGCCGTCATCCTCTTCGACTCGGGTTATGGCACCCCCATTCAGGCATTCAAGCTTGCGGCGGCGCCGGCCTTGACCATCGCCTCCATCGGCGTCGTCGTCACGGCGGGGCTATTTGGCCTTGCCGCCACCTGGTTGCTCGGCTTCACATGGCTGCAAGGGTTGCTTCTGGGTTCGATCGTCGCCTCGACGGATGCGGCAGCCGTCTTCTTCCTGCTCCGCATCGGCGGCATCAATATTCGTGACAAGGTGCGCTCGACCCTGGAGGTCGAATCCGGCACCAACGACCCCATGGCGATTTTCCTAACGCTCGCCCTCGTCGAGCTGCTGGCAAGTGGCGAAGGCTATGCCGGCATCAACCTTGCCATGCTCGCGACCTTCGTCCAGCAGATGGGGCTTGGCGTCATCCTCGGCCTGCTCGGCGGCATGATGATCGTTCTCATCGTCAGCCGCCTGGAGACCGATCGCGGCCTGACGCCCATCTTCGTGCTGGCACTGGCGCTACTCGTCTTCTCGTTTACCGGCGCCGTCGGCGGAAGTGGCTTCCTCGCGGTCTATGTTGCGGGCATCTATGCCGGCAATCGCAAGATGCCGGCCTCTGCCTCCATCAAGCGCTTCCAGGACGGCATGACCTGGCTCGCCCAGATCATCATGTTCCTCGTTCTCGGCCTGCTCGCCACGCCATCGCAATTCCCGGCGATCGCCATTCCGGCGGTCGCGCTCGCGCTGTTCCTGATTTTCGTCGCCCGCCCGATCGCCGTCTGGCTCTGCCTGCTCCCCTTCGACTACACCCAGCGCGAGACGGGCTTCGTCGCCTGGGTCGGCCTTCGCGGTGCAGTCTCCATTCTGCTCGCCATCATGCCGATCCTTGGCGGCCTGCAGTCGGGCCAGATCTATTTCAATGTCGCCTTCATTGTCGTGCTGGTGTCCCTGCTCGTTCAGGGTTGGACCATCAAACCAATGGCGCGGCGACTTGGCCTCATCGTTCCCCCGCGCATGGGCGCGATCGACAAGGTGGAGGTCGACCTGCCAGGCACGGTCAATCACGAGCTCCTCTCCTATCGCGTCGTGAAGGACAGCCCGGTGCTGCGCGGCGAACGCATCCCGCGCTGGGCCATGCCTTCGCTGGTCGTGCGCGACGGCAAATCGATGCGCTATCAATATGCCGGGCGCCTGCGTGAAAACGATGTCGTCTATCTCTTCATTTCGCCGCACTACTCCAGGCTGCTCGACCGCCTTTTCGCCAGCCGCGCGCCTGTCGATCCGGATGATGCCGAGTTCTTCGGCGCTTTCTCGATCTCGCCCTTGCGCCCTGCTGCGGATCTCGATGCGGCTTACGGCCCCGGCCTGCTCAGCGAACAGGAAAAAGGCCTGACCATCGCCGAACTGATGCGCCATCGCCTGGGCGGCAAGGCCGACTATGCCGATCGCGTTCGTCTCGGTGAGATCATCCTGATTGTCCGCGATCTCGATGAGAACGATCACATCGAGTCCGTCGGCATGTCGCTCGAAGCGGTGGAGCCGCCGGTTCTCATGCCGATCTTCATCAATCTTCACGATATCTTCAAGAGCATCCGCAGCCACATGCAGAAGCGCCGAGACCGCTCGGAAGAGGTGGTTTCAAACGATTCAAGTCCGGGTAAAAACGACGCTTGAACGCCTTGCGTCTCTGATCATCCGTAGTATGGTCTGCGCGATTTTCGCCACCAACAATATTGGATCCTCCCATGGCAACCTTCAAAACCCTTGACGATCTCAACGACATCACCGGCAAGCGCATCCTCGTGCGTGTTGACCTCAACGTGCCGGTCAAGGACGGTAAAGTCACCGACGCGACCCGTATCGAACGTGTCGCTCCGACGATTCTCGAATTGTCCGAAAAAGGTGCCAAGGTCATCCTGCTTGCTCACTTCGGCCGCCCGAAAGATGGCCCCTCGCCGGACCTCTCGCTCGGCCTGATCATTCCGGCCGTGGAAGAAGTGCTGGATCATGCCGTTCTCTTCGCCTCAGACAGCATCGGCGCCCCGGCAGCAGACGCCGTTGCCAAGATGAACAACGGCGATATCCTGCTGCTTGAAAACACCCGCTTCCACAAGGAAGAGGAAAAGAACGACGCCACCTTCACCAAGGCGCTGGCCGCCAATGGCGATATCTACGTCAACGACGCTTTCTCGGCCGCTCATCGCGCCCACTCCTCCACCGAGGGCCTCGCGCATCTTCTGCCTGCCTATGCCGGCCGCACGATGCAGGCTGAACTCGAAGCCCTGGAAAAGGGCCTTGGCAACCCGGTCCGTCCGGTCGTCGCCATCGTCGGCGGCGCCAAGGTTTCCACCAAGATCGATCTGCTGACGAACCTCGTCAAGAAGGTCGATGCGCTTGTCATCGGCGGCGGCATGGCCAACACCTTCCTTGCCGCGCGTGGCACGAACGTCGGAAAGTCGCTTTGCGAGCATGATCTCGCCGAAACCGCCAAGCAGATCATGATCGAGGCTGCAGCCTCCGGCTGCGCGATCGTCCTGCCGGAAGACGGCGTCATCGCCCGCGAATTCAAGGCTGGCGCCGCCAACGAGGTCGTCGCCATTGAAGCCATCCCTGCCGATGCCATGGTGCTCGACGTCGGGCCGAAGTCCGTCGAAGCTGTCAACAGCTGGATCGGCCGTGCAACGACGCTCGTCTGGAACGGCCCGCTCGGCGCTTTCGAAATTACGCCCTTCGACGCGGCGACCGTCGCCGTTGCCAAGTACGCCGCCGAATGCACCAAGGCCGGCAAGCTGACGTCGGTCGCCGGTGGCGGTGACACGGTGTCCGCACTCAACCATGCCGGCGTCGCCGACGACTTCACCTACGTTTCGACGGCAGGCGGTGCATTCCTCGAATGGATGGAAGGCAAGGTCCTTCCGGGCGTCGCCGTTCTGCAGGCCAACAAGTAAGCCAACCCTTTGGCGTGAATGATCAAAGCCGCGAGAGCTCAGCTTTCGCGGCTTTTGCGTGAGCACCGGCATGCAACCACGATGAACTTGTCACCCGCACAAGTTCCCACTTCCGATCGTGACGACGCGACGGCTAAATCCCCTTGCAATTCCATCGAAGATTGGGGTCATCATGAATACCGTCGCTTATGTTACCGTCGATGTCTTCACCTCGGAACGCTACGTCGGCAATCCGCTTGCGGTCATCCCCGACGCTCGCGGCCTCAGCAGCGACGCCATGCAGAGGATCGCCGCCGAGTTCGGATATTCGGAAACCACCTTCGTGCTGCCGCCGGAAAACCCCGATCATACGGCCCGGGTTCGCATCTTCACGCCGACGGCCGAAATCCCATTCGCCGGCCATCCCAATGTCGGCACGGCATTCGTGCTTGGACAGCAACGAGACAATTTCGGCAAGCCGGTCGGCGAAAGGCTGATCTTCGAGGAAGATGCCGGGCTGGTGGAGGTTGTACTGACACGCAAGGGCGATGACATCTCGTCCGCAAGCATCCGCGCGCCCGGCAAGCTCACCGTCGGAGGCACAATCGCCGATGATCTGATTGTCCGCTGCGTTCAGATCGATCCGCATTCGATCCGCAAGACAACTCACGCTCCGGGCTTTGCCTCCGTCGGCCTGCCATTCGCGTTTGCGGAACTGGATGGTCTCGAAACACTCGGCAAGGCATGGCCGAATGCAGCCGTCTTTGCTGAAGCAGCCCTTCGCCACAAAGAAGACAAGACCGGCTTTTCGCTCTTTCTTTATGTGCGCTCCGCCGACAACCCCTGGCATTTCCGCGCCCGCATGTTCGCGCCGCTCGACAACGTAACGGAAGATCCGGCGACCGGCAGCGCGTCGGCCGCTCTTGGCGCCTATCTGACATCCCTGCTGCCAGCGTCGGATGCGGAGGTCAAAATCACTATCGAACAGGGTGTGGAGATGGGCAGGCGCAGCGTCATTGGCATCGATGTCCGGAAATCATCCGGCGTGGTAAATGAAGTGTTACTGTCCGGCAGCAGCGTCCGGGTCATGCACGGCGAGATCCTGCTTTAAGCAGGTCGCGAGACCTGAACTCGGGCCTGAAAACGCCCTAAAACGCCTCGTTGATGATCAGCGCCACCGTCCAGATCGCAAAAGCGAAGATCGCGATCTTCCAGAAATCGGCCCGGCGCCTCAGTCCCGGCAAGCCCAATGGCTTGATGAGATGCACTGCCATGGCGAGCAGGAGCAGCAACGCTATGGCTTTTGTCACGCTATTTTTCCCTGTTTATGCAAGTGTGAGAGCAGCCGCGACCAAAAACCGCTGCACAGCTTTCGTGATCATGCTCTAAATGTCATAGGACGGACATTTTTCCGCGCCAACAGACTGTTTCTACAGGCCGATAGCGGCAATCCGGGACACAATCAATAGCGAAAACAGGCAGGGCGGGATCCTGCTGTATAGGTTCCTTAAGTGGATCCGCATGAAGGTGGGGAGCATGAAAAGAAACATTTTGCCCGTACTCGCTCTGCTGTTCGGCACGCTTTTCCTGTTTACGGGAAACGGCCTGCATAGCCTGCTGCTGCCGGTACGCGGTACGGCGGAAGGTTATGCGACGACGACGCTCGGCCTGCTCGGCACGACATGGGCCACCGGCTTCGTGCTCGGCTGCCTGACCGCGCCGAAACTGGTCAGACGCATCGGCCATGTGCGTGCCTTTTCGGGCTTCATATCCGTCATCGCCATCATCGCGCTTCTGACCGGCATCATCGTCGACCCGATCTGGTGGGTGGCGCTGCGCGCCGTTACCGGCTTCTGCACGGCCGGCACGTCGATGATCATCGAAAGCTGGCTGAACGAGCGTGCCACCAACGAGAGCCGCGGTGCGATCTTCTCACTTTATATCGGCATCACGCTGATCGGCGCCGTCGCCGGGCAGATGATGGTGCCGTTTGCCGACATTCACACCCCTATCCTCTTCATGATGTGCGGCATCTGCTACTGCGTCGCCATGCTGCCGACGACGCTGTCGACTGCCGCATCACCGCAGCCGCTGAAAGCCGTCAGCCTCGATCTGAAGGCGCTCTACCGCAACTCGCCTGTCGCCTCGATCGGCATCCTGCTCGTCGGTATTGCCAATGGTGCCTACGGCACGCTCGGTGCCGTCTTCGGCGCCAAGGCCGGCCTTTCCCAGAGCGATATCGCGCTGATGATGAGCATGACCATCTTTGCCGGCGCCGTCATGCAGTTGCCGGCCGGACGCCTGTCGGATCGCATCGACCGCCGTTATGTGCTCGCCGGCATGGCCGCAGTTGCGGCGCTCGACGGCCTGCTGCTGTTCCTGCTGCAGCCCGGCAGCCCCTATTTCCTGATCGGCATGGTGGTGATCTATGGCGCGGTCGCCAATACGCTCTATCCGATCGCCGTCGCCCATGCCAACGACTTCGCCGCACCGGAGGACTTCGTTAAGGTGTCGGGCGGTCTGCTGCTGCTTTACGGCATCGGCACGATCATCGGCCCCACCCTCGGCGGACCTGTCATGTCCTCGGTCGGCCCCTATTCTCTTTTCTTCCTGACGGCCATCGCGCATGTGTTGATCACCGCCTATTCAATCTTCCGCAGCCGTCGCCGCGCCGCAAAACCGGCGGGAGATCGCGACTCCTATACGACCATGCCTTCGGCCAATGCTCAGATGATCACCCCCGAGAGCATGTCGCTGGCGCGCAGTGAGGCTTCAAAAAAGGAAGATATATCTGTAAATTACGGCACCTGATCCCCTCGAGGAGGGAAAGGAGGAGCCGAAATGAGCATATTTGACGATGATCGCCCGCAAAAGCCTTCCGCGCATGAGATCGGCAGCGACCTGTCGCTGCTATCCGTCGAAGAGCTGAAGAATCGCGTGGACTTGCTCAAGAGCGAGATTGCGAGGCTGGAAGAGGAAATCGCCGCCAAGGCGTCAGGCCGCAAGGCGGCGGAAAGCCTTTTTCGCTTCTGACGCGGCCTCTATCGAAAGGTCAAGCGGTCTGACAAGCTTAAGATTGAGACATGCTCAACAAAATATTAAGCTTTACGACATATTACTATGAGCATCCAGATTCGCTCTGGACTCAGACAATTCCTCCACTTGGCGAATTGGTCTGATTTTTCTCCCTGTTTTACCTTGAGAGCCGCTTTTGCGGCTCTTCTTTTTTGCCATGTATCGTCATTTCCGACGAAACTGTGGAGATTAACCCTTTCTTAAGAATCGCCTTGCGAATTTCAGTTAAAAACACCATCTTAAAGTCATAAAAGCGGATGCCGAAAGCTCTTAGGGACTTGACCGGCTTTTCCTGAACAAAAGTGTTGCGTGAAGCAGGGATTTATTCGATGTCGGAACTTGGGTTGAACACGATCAGCTTTGCTGGCCATGCCGCATCGTCGGCACAGTTCAGGGCACTTTATTCTGAAGGTATGTCGCTGGTCGAAGAAACCGCCGGCTACCTCGACGGTCAGGGCCGCGCAGCTTCCAAGGTTCTCCCGCGCATGGCATCCGTGCTGTACGCAGCCGAGTCCATGCGACTGACGACCCGCCTCATGCAGATGGCCTCCTGGCTGCTGCTGCAGCGCGCCGTGAACAACGGCGAGATGTCCCGCGATCAGGTGCTTGCGGAAAAGAACAAGGTTCGCCTCGACGGCTTCAATGTCGATCGCGCCGCTCCCGGCTGGAACGACCTGCCCGAATCCTTCCGCGACCTGGTCGAACGTTCGCTGCGCCTGCAGAACCGCGTCGCCCTGCTGGATCGCGAGATTTACCGCCCGATGGAGGCCGCGATCGTTCCCGACAACCAGAACAGCGTCAAGGCTCAGCTCACCCTGCTTCAGACGGCTTTCGGCAACAGCTAAGCCAGGAACTGCATCGCGCAAGGTTTCAACCGGTCGTGTCCTGCACGGCCGGTTTTGCTTTATGGGGCCGGCAGATCCTCGTTCACATCCAAACGGCGACATGCTTGACGAGTTTCGCCGGAAACTTGTAGAAGTACGGATGTGAGCCACCGGATATCCCGACGCTCACGCTCCGATATGAAATACGCGTGGAGGTCCCAATGCGCCGACTCACTTCTCACGAAAATCAAATCCGAAATTCTGAGAAGTTGATGGATCATGCGCACATTGAATTTGGGCATCCTGGCCCACGTAGATGCAGGCAAAACTAGCCTTACGGAGAGACTCCTTTTTGATCTCGGCGTCATCGCCAAACTCGGCAGCGTCGATAGCGGCAACACACAGACCGACAGCCTCGAACTCGAGCGACAGCGCGGCATCACCATCGCGGCTGCGGTTGTATCGTTTACAATCAACGATCTGATCGTAAACCTCATCGACACGCCCGGACATCCGGACTTCATCGCCGAGGTCGAGCGGGTGCTGCAATTGCTTGACGCCGCCGTGGTGGTGGTCTCGGCCGTCGAAGGCATCCAGCCGCAAACCCGCATTCTGGTGCGGGCGCTGCGGCAATTGGGTGTCCCATTTCTGTTCTTCGTCAATAAGGTCGATCGCCTCGGCGCCCGCTATGAGGAACTCCTCGACGACTTTGCTAGCCAACTATCGGTCAATCCCGTCGCCATGTCCGTGGTTGCTCATGCCGGCAGCAGGCATGCCGAGGTCGATGCCATCGATATCGCGAGGGAACCGCAATTGTCGGCCTTTTGCGAAGCCCTTGCGGCCGGCGATGACGGCATCATGAGCGATTATGTCCTGTCACCAGGCCGGCTTGATCGCCCAAGACTTGAGACGGTCCTCGCCGATCAGGTCGCAAAGGGTTTGGTGCATCCTGCCTTTGCCGGGGTCGCCATGAGCGGCGCTGGCGTCGCACAGTTGATCTGCGCGATCGAAAGCTTGCTCCCCAGCCGCTGCCCGGATCCGAAAGGGCCGATCGGCGGCAGGATCTTCAAGATCGAGCGAGGTTGGGGCGGAGAGAAGCTTGCCTACGTCAACGTGACCTCGGGCACGATTGCGCTCAAGGATCATCTCGATCTGCCGAAGGGCACGGCAAAGGCAAACGGCATCCAGCTTTTCACCGAAGGGCGGATCGAGAAAGTTACCCATGTCGGCGCCGGGCATATCGCGAAAATTGGCGGCCTCACCGGTGCGCGGATCGGCGACGGCATCGGCGGCGAAAGCTCATCGCATGGCAGGCTGCACTTCTCACCCCCTACCCTCGAGACACGCGTTCGTGCGATGCGACCGGCCGAGAACGCGGCTCTTTGGCTGGCCCTGAGCCAGCTGGCCGATCAGGACCCGCTGATCAATCTGCGCACCAATGAAGATGCGAGCGAAATACATGTCTCGCTGTACGGCGAAGTGCAAAAGGAGGTCATCCAGGCAACATTGGCCAGCGACTTCGGTCTGGATGCCGTGTTCGACGAGAGCACCATCATCTATGCCGAACGGCTCGTCGGCACCGGAAGCGCGATTGAAATCATCTTCAGGGAGCCAAATCCGTTCCTTGCTACGGTCGGATTGCGCGTCGACCCGAGACCGCACGGGAGCGGCAACAGTTTTGCCCTGGAGGTCGATGTCGGACAAATGCCCGCAAGCTTCTATCGAGCCGTCGAGGAAACGGTTGTCGAAACGCTCAAGGAGGGGATTTTCGGCTGGCAGATCATTGACTGCCACGTCGCCATGACAGCAGCGCGGCAAACGTCACCGGCGACGACGGCTGCCGATTTCCGCAATCTGACGCCGTTGGTGCTGGCAGCAGCGCTCATCGGCGCGCAAACCGTCGTATGCGAACCGTTCGACCACTTCCAGCTTGAAGCTTCGGCATCGGCGCTAAGCGGGATCCTCGCCCTCTTGGCAAAATCCGGCGCATCGACAAAGGAAACCATGATCGCCAATGGCACGGCCAGGCTCGAGGGCACGGTAGCGACAGCCCTGGTCCAGGGCATTCAGAGGCAACTTCCGGGATTGTCGAGCGGAACTGGCGTCTTCACACACGCCTTCGATCACTATGCCCCGATTACAGGAGCAGCAACGATACGCCAGCGATCCGGCGCCAATCCGTTCGATCGGGCCGACTATCTTCAGCGGATACGCTGAACATGAAACAGCGCCAAGATCGGCGGCGGACAGACAAAGACATCCGCCGTCGACTGCAACCGCATTTTATTGCAACAAAAAAGCCCGGCAAAACCGGGCTTTTCCCAAAACAACTGATCGCGAGGCGATTAGATGCCCAGACCGCCGAAGCGCTTGTTGAACTTCGAAACGCGGCCGGCACGGTCCATCAACTGCTGGTTGCCGCCTGTCCAAGCCGGATGGGACTTGCTGTCGATTTCGAGGTTCATGACAGCGCCTTCAGAACCCCAGGTCGAGCGGGTTTCATATTCGGTGCCGTCGGTCATGACTACCTTGATGACGTGGTAGTCGGGATGGATGTTCGCCTTCATAACAATCTTCCTGTCATGGCAGGGTCCATTTGTCGCAAGGCATTGCGGCAACCGAACCGATTGAATAAATGAAGCCGCAGTCCGGTTAGGCCACGGCTTCCAATTAAGATGGCGTGCCTATACATGAAGGCGAAAGGGATAACAAGGGGCGAAAACGTCGAGTCCCTTGCTGATATGGGGATTGGAGACGACTTGTCGGAAATTGGCCAGGCAGATGCGAAAACAAACAGGTCCATCCGACCCCTTGGACGACTGACACCCTATTTGAGGCGCTATCGCGGAATGGTAACCGGCGCGATCATCGCGCTCGTGATTGCCGCCGTCACCTCGCTCGCCCTGCCGATTGCCGTGCGCCGCATGATCGACCACGGCTTCGACGAGGCCGACCGCGGTCTGATCGACAGCTATTTCATTGCGATCATGGCCATGGCGCTGGTTTTGGCGGCCGCGAGCGCTTTGCGCTATTACTTCGTCATCACGATCGGCGAGCGCATCGTCTCCGACATGCGTCGCGAAGTCTTCGATCACGTCACCCGCCTTTCGCCATCCTTTTTCGACGTCAACCAATCCGGCGAGATCGTTTCGCGCCTGACCGCCGATACGACGCAGATCAAATCGGCGGTTGGCGCTACGGCCTCCGTCGCATTGCGCAATCTGATCCTCTGTTTCGGCGCCATGGTGATGATGATCTTCACCAGCCCCAAGCTTTCGAGCATCGTGCTGATCGCCATCCCGGTCATCGTCTTGCCGCTTGTCAGTTTCGGCCGCTCCGTTCGCAAGCGCTCTCGCGCCGCGCAGGATACGCTTGCCAACGCATCGGCGTATGCCAACGAGACCATAGCGGCCAACCGCACCATACAGGCCTATAACGGTGAGAACGCCGCCTCCCGTCAGTATGGCGCTGCCGTCGAGGATGCCTATCAGGCGGCGCGCGCAGCGATCAAATCGCGCTCGCTGTTGACGGGCTTTGCAATCGCCATGGTTTTCGGCAGCATCGTTGCCGTTCTGTGGGTAGGCGCGCAAAACGTCCTCGCCGGCACGATGTCGGCCGGCACGCTCGGTCAGTTCCTGCTCTATTCGGTCATCGCCGGCTCTTCTCTCGGCTCCCTGTCGGAAGTGTGGGGCGAGCTGTCGCAAGCGGCGGGCGCGGCTGACAGGCTGGGCGAGTTGCTCGCCGAAGTTTCCCCCATCTCGATCCCGGCCGATCCCCAACCCCTGCCCCAGCCGCAAGGGCGCGTAGATTTCTCCGACGTTCATTTCTTCTACCCCTCGCGCCCCGGCAGATCGGCATTGCACGGACTGTCCTTCTCCGTCATTCCCGGCGAGACCGTCGCGATCGTCGGCGCCTCGGGAGCCGGCAAGAGCACCATCTTTTCCTTGCTGCTGCGCTTCTACGATCCACAACAGGGCAGCGTCGCCGTTGACGGCCTGGATGCCCGCCGCGTCCTGCCGGATGCCTTGCGCGAACGCATTGCCATTGTCCCCCAGGAAACGACGATCTTCGCAAGCTCCATTCACGACAACATTGCCTTTGGCCGTCCTGGTGCCTCCCGCGAGGAAGTGCGCGCCGCAGCCATGGCTGCGCAGGCGGACGAGTTCATTTCACGTCTGGAGCAGGGTTATGACACGCAGGTCGGCGAACGCGGCGTCACGCTCTCCGGCGGCCAGCGCCAGCGCATCGCCATTGCCCGCGCTATCCTCAAGAACGCGCCGATCCTTCTCCTCGACGAAGCGACATCGGCGCTCGACGCCGAAAGCGAAACCCTTGTGCAGAAAGCACTCGAGGGCCTCATGGAGACCCGCACCACGCTCGTGATCGCCCATCGTCTGGCAACCGTTCTGAAAGCCGATCGCATCCTCGTGGTGGATCAGGGCCGTATTGTCGAGGAAGGCACGCATCAAAGCCTGATCCGTCACGGCGGCATCTATGCGAAGCTTGCGCGCCTGCAATTCGACGCTGGCATTGAAGAACGCATGCTCGCCGTCAAGTAACGCCTACCGGGTTAGACCTGCTCTCCTACAACCGTCTGGAAATAGCTTCGAAGTTGGGCTAGATTTTCAGCGTTATCCCGCGCTGACGCGATTCTAGGAGACCGGAAACATGTATAAATTTGAAGTCTACAAGGACAAGGCCGGAGAATTCCGCTTCCGCTTCAAAGCCTCGAACGGCGAAACCATGTTCGGGTCCGAAGGTTACAAGGCAAAGGCCTCTGCCATGCACGCGATCGAATCGATCAAGGCTCACGTCGGTGGCGCCGTCATCGACGACCAGACCACCGCGACGGCCTGAGACTTCGCGTCAGGCTTTTACTGTGAAGACCGGCCGGTCGCCTTCAGGCGTGCCGGCCGTTTTGTTTTGCTTGGCCAACAATTGCGAAATCTCGCGGCGTCTGTCGAATTGGATGCAGCTCGCGGCTCATTGTACTGAAGCGGCAAGACGCCGTTTCGCCAAAGCCGTCGTATAGTCCGGAATTCAGGCATCGGATGCAGCGTGGCTTAGGTCATCGTCAAACAGCAAGTGGGAGAACCGTCTCATGCAATATGCTCTGATTATCCGCGAATCCGCCGGGGATTTTAAGCGCCGCGAGGATCCAACCTACAGGAATGGCTGGACCGCCTATACGCAGGCGCTGATCCAGGCCGGCATCATGACCGGCGGTGCCGGATTGACTGCGCCTGAAACGGCAACCGTCGTGCGCCGCCGTGGCGACGAGCACGATGTTCAGGACGGCCCGTTTCCCGAAGGCAAGGAACAGCTCGGCGGCATCTACCTGATCGATGTCCCGGATCTCGATGCCGCGCTGGAATGGGCCGTGCGGGTGCCGATCTCCCATGAGGGTTCGGTAGAGGTACGGCCGCGATTGCAGATGTAGCCGCCATGGTACTGGACGCCCGACGCGCTGCCGAACAGGCGGCGCGTCAATCCTACGGCAAGCTGATTGCCTTTCTCGCCGTGCGCTTCCGGGATATGCCGGCGGCCGAGGATGCCTTGTCGGACGCGATTGCCGCAGCGCTGACGACCTGGCCGGAGCGCGGCATTCCAGACAATCCAGAAGCATGGCTGCTGGTCGCAGCGAGGCGCAACCTCCTGCGCCGGGCCAGGCACGAAAATGTGAAAGCCCTGGCGCGTGACCGGCTCGTCATGGCCTTCGAGGAAGCCGAGGAGCACATGAATGCCGGCAACCCTACCTTCCCGGACGAGCGGCTGAAGCTCCTTTTCGTTTGCACCCATCCGGCTCTGGACCGATCAGCCCATACACCGCTGATGCTGCAAACCGTGCTTGCCATTGACGCGGCAACCATCGCCAGAGCCTTCCTCGTCTCGCCGCAGGCCATGAGCCAGCGGCTCGTCAGGGCAAAAATCAAGATCCGTGACGCTCATATCCCCTTTGTCATTCCGGACCGGTCTGCCTTGCCGGATCGATTGGAAAGCGTGCTCTCGGCAATCTATGCCGCTTACGGCCTCGGTTGGGATGGAGCCGAAGGTGAAATCGGCAAACAGGGCTCGCTTGCGGATGAAGCCATCTGGCTCGGACGGGCGCTGCACGCCACTCTGCCCCAGGAGCCGGAAGCAATGGGCCTTTTGTCGCTCATGCTCTACAGCCAATCACGCCAGGGCGCTCGCCGCGGTGCGAGCGGAGAGTACGTCCCCCTCGACGAGCAGAACCACATGCTATGGGACGCCGAAATGATTGCCGAGGCCGATGACCTACTACGGCAGGCGGGTGTCTATGGCCGCTTTGGCCCGTTTCAATGCCAGGCGGCCATTCAGTCCGTCCATGCCGAGCGACGCCGCTCCGGTAGCACCGACTGGCAGGCGCTTGCCAAGCTTTACGAGGCGCTTCTGATGATGAAGCCGACGACCGGAGCGCGCGTCAGCCAGGTCGCAGTGATCGCAAGGGTCCGTGGTGCCGGTGCCGGGCTGGACTTGCTGAACCGGATGGCGGAACGCGATATCCTCAACTACCAGCCTTATTGGGCCGTTCGCGCCCATCTGCTGGCCGAAGCGGGTGAGCTGGAAAAGGCGGTAAACGCTTATCGCTCGGCGATCGGCTTAAGCAGCAACGAGACGGTGCGGCAATTTCTACAACAACGTCTCGACCGCATTTCGCCGAAAAACGATTGAGCGACTACTTCTCGGTCAATTTCAGCTCGATGCGTCGATTGGTGGCGCGAGCCTCCGGCGTATCGCCAGGCGCAATCGGCTGGAACTCGCCAAAGCCGGCGGCCACGAGCCTGTCGGCCGGAACGCCCTGGGAGATCAGGAACTTGACGACGGCGATGGCGCGGGCCGAAGAGAGCGCCCAGTTGTCCGCATAGCGGCCATTGCCCGAGAGCGGCACGTTGTCGGTGTGACCGTCGACGCGCAACACCCAATTGATCTCGGGCGGAATTTCCTTGGCGACATCGATCAGTGCTGCTGCAAGCTTGGTCATCTCAGCCTGACCGGCCGGATTAAGGTCGGCAGCACCCGACGGGAACAGCACTTCGGACTGGAACACGAAACGGTCGCCGACGATACGGATGTTGTCGCGGTCGGAGAGAATTTCACGCAGGCGTCCGAAGAAGTCGGAGCGATAACGGTTCAGCTCCTGCACACGCTGCGCCAGCGCCACATTCAGCCGCCGTCCGAGATCGGCGATCTTGACCTGCGATGACTGGTCCTTGGATTCGGATGCCTGGAGCGCTGCCTCCACGGCCGCGATCTGGCTGCGCAGAGCGGCAATCTGCTGGTTGAGAAGATCGACCTGGCTCAAAGCCCGGGCGCTGGCCTGCTTCTGCTCATCGAGTTGCTGCGTAAGCTCGCCGGCTTTCGCCTCCGCCGCCTGACTGTTACCGGATCCGGCAGAGAGCAAGGCCTGCAAACGGGAGCGCTCGCCTTCTACCGAAGAAAGCGAGGCCTGAAGATTGGCGACCGTATCCTCGAGATCCTGCTTGCCGTTCTTTTCCAGGGCCAGCTGCTCGACCAGATCGTTGATGCGGCTGTTGAGACGGTTCAACACCTCGTCACGCCCGGAAATCTCGCGGCTTAGAATAAACTGACCGACGACAAACACCGTCAGCAGGAACATGATGGCCATCAAAAGCGTCGAAAGCGCATCGACGAAGCCGGGCCAATAGTCGACACTTCGCTGATGACGTCGGTTGCGGGCGAGCGCCATGGCTTACTTGCTCCCGGTCTTCTCGATGTGACCGATGCGGTCGGCAAGACGATCGAGCGTGCGGCGCATCGATTTCGCTTCCTCCTGCTGCGCCTCAATCCAGTCGCGCAGCATCTGCTGCTCGTTGCGCATATTCTTGACCAGGCCCTGAATGCCTTCGGCAAGGTTGGCCATAGCCGTCACGGAGCGCTGACCACCGCCTTCGTCGGCAATCTTGCGCAGATAGTCCGATAGCGCCCGCACATCTTCCGAAGACGCGCCGGCGGCGTTCTCGATGACCGGGGCAAGATCGGAGCCGACATCGGTCACGGAGGAAAGCCAGTTTTCAAGCTCGGTATAGAACCGGTTCTGCGCGCGGCCAGCCTGCAGATCAAGGAAGCCGAGGATCAGCGAGCCGGACAGACCGAGCAGCGAGGACGAAAACGCCGTGCCCATGCCGACCAGCGGGCCGGAGAGACCGGACTTCAAGGCGCTGAGAATATCGCCGCTGTCGCCGGTGCCGGCATCGAGACCCTGGATAACGTCGTTGATCGAGCCGATCGTGCCGATCAGGCCCCAGAAGGTGCCGAGAAGACCGAGGAAGACGAGAAGGCCGATAAGGTAGCGCGATGTATCGCGCGACTCATCGAGGCGAGTCGCGATCGAATCAAGAATGGAGCGGAGCGTCGCCGTGGAAAGCTGCATGGCGCGGCGGTTGCCGAGCAGTGCGCGCATCGGCGCCAGAAGCCGCGGGTTGCGGCCGACCTTGTCGGCATTGCCGACGGCGCGAAAGTGATTGAACCAACGAACCTCCGGCCTCAGCATCAACACATGGTTGAAGACCAGGATGATGCCGACCACGAGAACGCCGACGATCAGGCCGTTAAGGCCGGGATTGTGCAGGAAGGCGACCTGAGCCTGCCGGAACAGGATCGCCACGATGAAGCCGACAATGACGAGGAACAGGATCATCGTCCAGAGGAAGGCCATCGGGCTTGAGAGCTTGTAGGTATAATTTCCCGATACGTTGTCGGTCGATCCCAGATCCGACAGATTTACATTTTCCATCACGCGCTCCGCCACCGCATTTTCCGCAGGCGGAGACTAGAGCAACATTGTGCCGAATTGAAGAGACGGAAAGCACAAAACAGCCTGTTGGCAACAGACTGTTTTGTCATTCGAAAAAGCGAACGGGGGAATGGTTTACTTCGTCGGGATCGGACGTCTAACCACTTCGGCGAGCGCCTTCTGGATGTGCTCGTTGCCGCAGATGATCGAATTGGTGCCGAGCATATCGTTGCCGCCGTTGAAATCCGAGACGAAACCGCCGGCTTCGCGGATCAGCAGAATGCCGGCTGCGATGTCCCACGGGGAAAGACCGGTCTCCCAGAAACCGTCGAATCGCCCGGCGGCGACATAGGCGAGATCGAGCGATGCGGAGCCGAGACGGCGCATGCCGGCAACTTCGCCCATGACGTGGCGCAGTTCGACAAGAAACTTCCCATGGTTGCCGCGACCGAGATGCGGAACGCCGCAACCAATGACGCTATCCGACAACGTGCGGCGCGACGCAACGCGCAGGCGACGATCGTTGAGGAATGCGCCACCGCCACGCTCGGTGGTGTAGAGTTCGTCAGTCGCGGGATTGAAGACGACGCCGGCGACGATCTCGCCGTTGCGCTCAAGCGCGATCGAGACGGCGAACATCGGAATACCGTGCAGGAAGTTCGTGGTGCCATCGAGCGGATCGACGATCCAGCGATGCGCGCCGTCGGTGCCTTTTACCTCTTCGTCTTCCTCGCCGAGGAAGCCGTAGGTCGGACGGGCCTTCATCAGTTCGTCGCGAATGATCTTCTGAGCCTTGAGGTCGGCCTGGCTGACGAAATCGCCCGGCCCCTTCACGGAAACCTGCAGGTTCTGCACTTCGCCGAAATCGCGGCTGAGCGACTTGCCTGCCTTGAGGGCAGCCTGAACCATGACATTGAGAAGAGCAGAACGGGCCATCGGGTTTCCTTGGGTAATACAGAAGGTGCTGACCGGGCCTGAATTCAGACCCCGGCGGAGCGGTAGCGTCAGCGCACATAAAAGATTGGCGGCCTCAAGACCATAAAATCGGGCGAATTTCAAGTGGCGAGGCGCGAAGGGCGATAAACTGACGTCGCGCCGCGCTCGATACACGCGATTCGAGGCCTGTTCTTACTGCGCTCGCCGATATTTATTGGCAGCATCGATCGCCGCCTTCTGCTGATAATCCTCGATGCCCTGATAGAAATCCTCAAGCTCGGGATCTTTCAGGCCCGCGCGACGGGAAATGACATACCAGGTCGCGGCGGCGACCGGATCCTGCTTCGTGCCGATGGCATTGATGTAGAGATGAGCGAGCTTGTTCTGGGCAACGACATTGCCGCGATAGGCTGCCACCCGCATCCAGTTGAAACCGTTTTCAAGGTCCTGCTTGCCGCCGGTGCCGTTGATCAGCCAGATGCCCATATCGAGCTGAGCGGTATCGTAGCCCGCATTGGCGGCACGCGACAACCATTCCCGTGCCCGCGATTTCTTCTCCGGCGGCAGGTCAGGCAGGTTGAGATAGAGCTGTGCCACCGCATACTGGGCGTCGGCAATGCCCTGTTCGGCAGACTTTTCGTAATAGGGAAGCGCCAGCTTCAGACCCTTCGGCCCCGGGTTTTCGGCCGTCAGCATCTGCGCCACGTTGAATTCGGCGGAAGCCTGGCCGGCCTCTGCCGCCTTCTTCATCCATTCATCCGCCTTCTTCTGATCGCGGGGCACGTCACGCCCCTCTATCAAAATCAGCGCATATTTGAACATCGAGGTCGGATCGCCGCCTTCCGCCGCCTTGCTGTACCAGAACGCCGCATCCTTGGTATCGCGCTTGACGCCGAGGCCCTGGCTCATCAGCTCGGCAATCAGCGTCTGCGCGGCGGGATCACCTAGCTGCGCGCGCGGCAGGGCTCGCTGAAACGCAGTCAGATAATAGCCGCGCTGAAAAGCGCCATAAGCGTCGTCCACCTTGCCCTTGAATGGCTTCTCCGGCGGCAGGTCAGGCAGTTTCGCGCCCATACGCTCGAAAACGCCGACACCCGCCGATGGCTTGACATCGCTGTCAGCGCGAGGCTCGACACTCGGCTGGATCTTCTCGTTTTTAAAGGTGCCAGCATCCGCACCCAAAGGCCGCGTCACAACACTCCGCTTCGGAAGCGGTGTCGTATCATCGGGAACCGTCGTCGAATCGTCGGGCTGACTGTCGTCGGCGGGCCGAGCGCCCTTTTCAGCTGGCGCGGAGACGCCGGGCAACGAGTTGTCGCCACCCGTCGATTGCGCGACAGCCAGCAACGGGCATGCCGCAAGCCCTATTGCGAGCGCGGCAGCAAAGGATTGATGGCGGAATCGAGGCTTCAACGACATGAATCGCTATCAATCCTCAAACCGTGGCGCTTTTTCGTCCAGAATCGCATTCACCTCGGCGACCACGGACGCAGCGTTTGCAGGCTCGGCAAAAACCGCCGCGCGCAGCGCCACGAACTCGGCGCCCGTCAAAGCCACTTCCAACGCCGACTTGGCATCCGTGCCGCCCATAACGATGCACGGAATCTCGATCATCGAGGCCCACCATTCGCCCAGTGCAAGGTTCTTCGGGTGCGCTTCCGGCTTGATATCGCCGTCCAGCTTGCCGAAGAAAATATAGTCCGGTCGAAGTTCACCAACCTCCAGGGCGCTATGCCGCTCCGTGGCGCTGCCGCCGCCGACGATCAGTTTCGGAACGAATTTCTCAACCGCGTCGGAAAATTCCGAAAGATTACCGGTGATATGCAATCCATCGGCCTTGGCGCGTCCGGCCACGCGGCTGTCGCCTGCGATCAGGGCCGCGGCGCCAACGGACTGAATGATCGGCACCAGTTTTTCCGCATGCTTCTGGAAGGTGCCGTCATCAAGGCTGTGCTGAGGAATAATGACTGAGGCCACATCGCCGCCCCTCAGAGCATCGGCAACGACCTTTGCTTGCTCCTCGATATCGGCGATATCGGGAACGATGAGAACGAGGCGGCAACGATCTTCAGGCACGGTCATACGAGCTTCCATGGTTTCGGTCTCCATCGTCAGCGATGACGCACCGGTTCGATATTTGTGAGTAAATCCGTTAGTCCGCTCTGACAAGGGGCAGTTGCCGAAACTGCCCTCGCGAGGATGAGGCATGTCCCATTGTGAGACCATCTTTGGACAGGCGGCAATATATCATGCAGCGCACAATTAACTTGCCGCACTCTGACGTTTGACGTAGCCTTTTCCCATGTCGACCATGGACCCCTTCGCAGCCATCGCGGATCCGAACCGGCGCCATCTGCTGGAAGAGTTGCGACGCGCCCCCAAAACGGTCAATGAACTCGCGCAGGGCCTGCCGATCAGCCGCCCGGCTGTTTCGCAGCATCTCAAGGCCTTGCTCGACAGCAATCTCGTTTCCGTGACCAACGAAGGCACGAAACGCATTTACGCTGTCAACAGCCGCGGCTTCGACAAGCTGAATTTATGGCTGGATCAATTCTGGAATTGAGATGAGAACCGGCGCTCCTGCACCGCGCCTTTCCTGAGGGAAAGTTGCGCCAACTTCGACTGCTAACGCTCTGAAGCTGGCGCATCCGTTGTTTAACGGAAATGCTCATCGACCCTGTCAAGGCAACAGCCTAAAGACCTTTTCATGCCCGCCAGGATCGATGGCTTTTGATCTTTGGATTATTCGTCAGTGAACAGACGAACGAAGACGTTGGATTTCGTCCTTGACGCGAAGTTTCCTGCGTTTGATTTCAGCAATCGCGGTATCATTGATAGAGGGAGATGTCTGTGCAACATGCAGCTCCTCCTCGAGAGCAACATGTTTCTTTTCGAGCGATTCAAGATGAGCTTGAACTGTCATATGACCCTTCCTTCCTCTTTGAGAGCCCTGACCATCCATTCGCCAGCGCTCTAGGTGTCAACCCTCCCAGTGTGCCATAAGAACCGACCCTTGTCGAAGGCGAAAACGTGGCCTATAGGCGGCAAATTCGTGATGAAGGAAAACTTCCCGTTATCGTTATTTGGTGATAGGAGCTTGCGGGATTCAAAAGGCGGAGCGAAGACGATTCCGCAAGACGCTGGGGAAATGGGTATGGCCGATCAGGAGCAGGCGGAAATCAGGCTGATCGTGGCGCGGTTGCGTCAGGAACACGAGGATTATGATGCCGCGATCAATGCCATGATCGAGACGGGCTGCGACGCCCTTCGCATCCAGCGCATGAAAAAGAAGAAGCTCGTCATCAAGGACAAGCTGACCAAGCTGGAAGACCAGATCATCCCCGATATCATTGCCTGAGGAGCACACCGGAACGATGATGACCGAAAGACCGCCTGTCGCCATCATCATGGGAAGCCAGTCCGACTGGGAGACCATGAAGAATGCCGCGGATACTTTGGAAGCGCTTGAGATCACCTATGATGCGCGCATCATTTCCGCACACCGCACGCCGGACAGGTTGGTGAATTTCGCCAAGGGCGCAAGGGAAGAAGGCTTCAAGGTCATTATCGCTGGCGCCGGCGGCGCGGCACATCTGCCGGGCATGGCCGCATCGATGACACCTCTGCCTGTGTTCGGGGTCCCCGTGCAGTCGCGGGCCCTTTCGGGGCAGGACAGCCTGCTCTCCATCGTGCAGATGCCCGCAGGCATTCCGGTCGGCACGCTTGCGATCGGCAAGGCCGGCGCCGTCAATGCCGCTCTTCTCGCCGCCGCAGTCCTCGCGCTTGGCGACGAAGAGATCGCCGATCGGCTCGACGAGTGGCGCGCGCGCCAGAGCGCTGCCGTCGCCGAATATCCGATGGACGACCTATGAGCGCGAAAACGATCGGCATCATCGGCGGCGGTCAGCTTGGCCGCATGCTGGCCATGGCAGCCGCGCGGCTCAATTTCCGGACTGTTGTCCTTGAGCCCCAGGAGGATTGCCCGGCAGCGCAGGTCGCCAACGAGCAGATCGTCGCCTCCTATGACGACCCGTCTGCCCTTGCTGAGCTGGCCAGGCGCTGCGACGTCGTCACCTATGAATTCGAAAACGTGCCGGTGTCGGCCGCCGAAGAGCTTGCCTCGCAGGTAACCGTCTATCCTCCGCCGAAGGCATTGGAAATGGCGCAGGATCGGCTGATCGAGAAGCAGTTCATCAACGGCTGCGGAATCCCCACTGCGCGGTTCCACGCCGTCGACAGCCAGGCGGACCTTGACAAGGCGCTCATCGATTTCGACGGCCAGGGCGTATTGAAGACGCGCCGTCTCGGGTATGACGGAAAAGGCCAGCGTGTTTATCGCTCGGCTACTGACAGCGCCACAGACGGATATGTCGCGTTGGGCAATGTGCCGCTGATTCTCGAAAGTTTCGTGTCCTTCGAGCGCGAAGTGTCGATCATCGCCGCGCGCAGCCCCGATGGCACGGTCGCCTGCTACGATCCGGCGGAGAATATTCACATCAACGGCATCCTGCATACATCGACCGTGCCCGCGAGCATTTCGGAGCAGACGGCCAATGATGCCATGGAAGCTGCGGAAAAGATTTTGACGGCGCTCGGCTATGTCGGCGTCATCGGCATCGAATTCTTCGTGCTCGCCGATGGCAGCCTGATCGCCAATGAAATGGCGCCGCGCGTCCACAACTCCGGCCACTGGACGGAGGCCGCCTGCGTCATCTCGCAATTCGAGCAGCATATCCGCGCCGTCGCCGGCTTGCCGCTCGGAAATCCCCTGCGTCATTCGGATTGTGTCATGACCAATCTGATCGGGGATGATATCGAGGCTCTGCCGGAATGGCTGCGCCGCGACGACACGCTGGTGCATCTCTATGGCAAGACCGAAGCACGGCCAGGCCGCAAGATGGGGCACGTTACCCAGCTTCTCCACTGAGACTGGTGGGAAAATGGCCCTGACATGGTTGACAGGGCCCAGGTGACAGGGTATTTGCTCCCCACCCTAAAGAGCGCGCCCTGAGCGCGCTTTTGATTGTTAAAAGACCCGGGCGAATGTGACATTCCCCCTCAGAGATCGCGGATCAGAAAAATGAAGATCAAGAATTCGCTCAAGTCGCTCAAGGCGCGCCATCGTGACAACCGTCTCGTCCGCCGCAAGGGCCGTATCTACATCATCAACAAGCTGAACCCGCGCTACAAGGCTCGTCAGGGCTGATATCGCGCGCAGCTCCGATCGCATGGATCGGCGCTCAGTTTTAGTTGGTCGCATCAAATTTGGTTTTGATCTTCGACATTGGCGGGCTACTATGCCCGCCATGCGCGTTTTAGCTTTGTCATATTTTGCCCTACCGATTCTGGTTGCCTTGAGTGTCGTTGCGCCGCAAGTCGCGATGGCGGATGATGCGAACAGCATTGTCAAGCAACAAGAGCCTGGCGATTCCTCTGGCAGCCTTTCGCCCAAGCAGCAGCTCGACAATCTGTTTACCGCGCTGAAGCGTCAGCGCGATCCCGATCAGGCAAACCTGATTGCGGAGCAGATCAACAGCCAGCTCAGCGATTCCGGCAGCGCCACGATCAATCTCCTGATGCAATGGGCCGACAAGGCCATTCAGGAGAAGCACAATGCCGCTGCCATGGATTATCTGGACCAGGTGATTTCCCTGAAGCCAGATTATCCGGAAGGCTGGAACCGGCGTGCCACGCTTAATTACGCCATCGGCGACTACCGCAAATCGATGGAGGACATCAACCAGGTCCTGCGCATCGAGCCGCGCCATTTCGGCGCGCTGGCCGGAATGGCCGCCATCCTGACCGACCGTGGCAACGATCAGCTTGCGATGAAGGCCTGGGAACGTTTCCTGGACATCTATCCTGCAAACCGCTCGGCGCAGGAAGAAGAAGGCAAGCTTTTGGAGAAGGTCGCCGGCAGCCGCACCTGATCAACCTGCTTCAATCCAGTTGAAGCAGGGAACCCTCAATAGAGGGGGATGAAAAGCGGCAATATCGCACTAGATTAGCGCTTTACGATATTTACTCCGTGCTGCAATGATTGATCTTCTGTTCGCCCTCATCCTCCTGGTACTTGTCGCCGCTGCCGCTTTTTCGATCTACAAGACCGGCGCGATCGAGCGCGCCTATCCCAATATCGGCGAGCTGACCGATATCGGTGGTTACCGCATCAACGCGCTGCACCTGCCACGCCCGGCAACATCAGATCTTCCACCGCTCGTTTTTATCCACGGCGCGAGCGGCAATCTGCGCGATCAGTTCGAGGCATTTGCCGGACCTTTGAGCGGCCGCGCCGAAATGCTGTTCGTCGACCGGCCCGGTCATGGCTACTCCGAACGTGGGACCACGGAAAACGCTTTCCCCTCCGGCCAGGCCGACGCGATCGCAAAGCTCATGGACAAGCGCGGCATCGAGAGTGCCATCATTATCGGGCACTCCTTTGGCGGCGCGATCGCTGCTGCCTTCGGCATGAGGCACCCTGAAAAAACCGAGGGGTTGCTCTTTCTCTCACCGGCGACTCACCCGTGGACCGGCGGCGTCGACTGGTATTATACCCTCGCGGCCATGCCGGTTCTGGGATGGCTCTTCACACATCTGCTCGTCATGCCGATCGGGTTGCGGAGGGTCGAGCGCAGCACGCTCAGCATCTTCCACCCGAACAAGCGGCCAGCCGACTACATAGCGAAGACGGCGCCGGAACTGGTGCTGCGGCCGCACACTTTCCGCAACAACGCCGCCGATGTGGTAAATTTGCTTGCCTACGTCTCGGCGCAAGCGCCGCGCTATCGCGAGATCACGGCTCCTACCATCATCATCACCGGCGACAGCGATGATATCGTACTGGAAGAACTGCATTCCCGTGGTCTGGCGCGGGATATCGCCGGCGCCGAACTCGTGACCATCCACAACCTTGGTCACAAGCCGGATTATGTCACGACCGATGTGGTGATCGCCGCGATGGAGCGACTGGCAGGAGAGCCGCGCGACTTGCAGATGCTTGCCGCCAGCGCCGAAATCCGCATCGCCGACCTTGGAAGTGCTGTGTCACAGCCGGTCTCGACGTCTCACGCCGTGACGACGTCGTAAGCCGGTGCATCCTCGAACGTCCGACCCTGCGGAATGCCATCGACGGTTTGCCGCACGGCCTGCAGGATGATCGAGGCAAGCCTCGCCGTTGCCGGGCTTCCCTCTGCCTCGGCGCGATGAAGCACCAGATCGAGTGTCGGCAGGGCAGGCAAACCCGCTTCTCCTGGCGTCAATTGCCGCACCTTGTCGGGCAGGCCGATGGGCGTTCGGATCGCAAGCCCGAGGCCCGCAGCAGTCGCCGCCCATAGACCGCCCAAACTCGGGCTGACGAACGAGATACGCCAGCCGATGCCGGAACGATCAAGTATCCTTGTCGCGATCGTTCGCAGGAGACAGGGCGCCTCGAGCGAGGCCATCGGCAAGGCTTCCCCGCTGTCGGCGTGCCAATGCACCGCGCCATTTGCCGGCCCGACCCAGCACATCGGAACTTCGGCAACGCGCTCGCAATAGGCGGTGCGAAAGCCATCGCTCCAGGCCAGCGCCAGATCCAGCTTGCCGGACGTGATACGCTCCACAAGCTCGGCATTGCGAACAACGCGAGCCTCGATGCGCACTTTGGGATGCGCACGCGCAAAACGACCGAGTACCTCCGGCAAAAGCGTCTCGCCGAAATCCTCCTGCAGGCCCAGGCGCACCCAGCCCTCCAGTTCGGTCCCATGCAGCGCCGTGGCCGCTTCGTCGTTCAACTCCAGCAGCCGACGCGCATAACCGAGCATCGTCTCACCGGCCTCGGTGAGCGCCAATCCGCGACCGGACTTGCGGAAGATCGGCGTGCCGGCCTGCTCCTCCAGCTTCTTGAGCTGGGCACTGATCGCAGAGGTCGAACGACCGAGCCTGTCGGCTGCCTTGGCATAACTGCCCAGGTCCATTCCGGTGACGAAGCTGCGCAGTACATCAAGATCGAAGATAATTTTCCGCACGGATAACCATCCACATTTTTTGAACTATTGATCCAGAATTATCTGATTTTCAGGATGATTATCGGCTGGCATTCTGTCCTCGTCAAGTCAAACACGAACAGGAGCATGCAATGCCATTCACCCGGATCACACTGTTGCACGGCAAGTCGCCTGAATACCTGAAGGCCCTGTCGGACAATTTCCACCGCGCTCTGGTCGAAACCTTTGACGTTCCGCCGACCGATCGCTTTCAGGCCATTCATCAGCTGGAGCCGCATGAGCTCGTCTTCGATCGCACCTATTTCACGAGCACCCCGCGCTCGGATGATTATGTCTTTTTCGATGTGACGATCGGCAAGCCCCGTAGCACCGAGGTCAAGAAGGCTTTCTATCGCCGCGCCGTCGAGCTTCTTGCCGATGCGCCCGGTCTGCGCCCCGAAGACGTCATGATCACCATCACGACGGCAGCCCGCGAAGACTGGTCCTTCGCCGATGGTCGTGCGCAAATGATCGAGCAGGCCTGAGAGCGATGCCTCAGACCACATCTTTACAATCGCCGGGCATCCATCGCGCCGGAGCCAATACGCAGCAATCGCCGGCCGGCATCGCCACCGCGTCCTTCTGGGTTGAACCGCTCGTCGAAAACAACGACGACGGCGGCCTCAACGCGATGCGCTGCGTTCTCGAGCCCGGCGTCATGACACGCTGGCACACGCATCCGCACGGACAGATCCTCTACGTTCTGTCCGGCGTCGGACTTGCCGAACGTTTCGGCGGATCGGCCGAGGAGTTGCGGGCGGGCGATTGCATCAGCTTTGCGCCGAACGAACGTCATCGGCATGGCGCGACGGCGGAAAGCACCTTTTCCTATATCAGCATCCAGGCGGCGCAGGACGGCAGCGTCGCAACGTGGATCGAGGAGTGACCCCATGATCGCCATGCAGTATAATTTCCCCCTGCCCGCGGATTACGACATGGCGATCATCGACCGCCGCATCCGCGACAAGGGTCCGTTGCTCGACAATCTCCCAGGCTTGAAGGTCAAGGCCTATCTGACGGCCAGAAAAGGCGACCCGGTGACGGGGAGCAGCCAGAACCTCTATGCGCCATTCTACGTCTGGCATGATGAGGAGGGCCTCAGCGACTTCGTCTGCGGTCCCGGCTTTGCCGCGCTGACTGAAAACTTTGGTCGCCCCCAGGTCAACACATGGGTCGCCTGGCATGCCGAGACATCGGCGGATATCCGCAGCGCCAAATTCGCAGCGCGCGAGGTCGTCGCGATCGATATCAACGCATCGTTGACCGAGCTTCGCGCTAAGGAAAGCGATGCCGCCGCCAAAGCCATATCTCGCGGCGACGCGCTCGCCTCCATCGTCGCATTCGAACCGACCCATTGGACCTTCGTGCGTTTTCGTCTCTTGGCCGAGGCGCCGGAAGATCCCACACGTTCCGGCCTTCAGATCTACAATGTCGGGCATCTTTCACTGCCCGGCCCGGCCTGAAGTGTCATGGAGACAATCTCCTTGTTTTAAAGGTGCCACGCGCGCTTTATGGATGGAAAGTCTTTCTGAATCAAAAGAGTGATCCCTCCATGGTCGATATCGCAATGATCGAAGCCGCCCGCGCTCGCCTCGGCGGTCGGGCGCGCCGCACGCCGCTTCTCTCCTCCCCTTTTCTTGATGAGATTGCCGGGCGTCGTCTGTTCGTGAAGGCCGAGTGCCTGCAGCATTCCGGTTCCTTCAAGTTTCGCGGCGGCTGGTCGGCGGTTTCGGCATTGGAACCGGATGTGCGTGCCAAGGGCGTCATCGCCTTCTCGTCCGGCAACCATGCGCAGGGCGTGGCTTTGGCCGCAAAGCTGCACGGCATCCCCTCGGTCATCGTCATGCCGACGGACGCGCCGAAGCTGAAAGTCGCCAACACGCGTGCCTTCGGCGCGGAGGTCGTGCTCTACGACCGCGGGAAGGAAGATCGCGATGAAATCGGCGCGCGCCTTTCCAAAGAGCGCGGCCTGACGCTGATCAAGCCATTCGACGAACCACAGGTGATTGCCGGCCAGGGAACAACGGGCCTCGAAATCGCCGAGCAGGCTGCCGAGGAAGGCATTGAATCCGCGAGCGTGCTCGTGCCCTGTGGTGGCGGCGGCCTTTCTTCGGGTATCGCACTTGCGCTGGAATCCCGCGCGCCGGGCCTTAAAGTGCGCCCATGCGAGCCCAAGGATTTCGACGACGCCACACGCTCTCTTGCCTCCGGCAAGATCGAACGCAATGCTGCCCTGCAGGGCTCGATCTGCGACGCCATCATCACGCCGCAACCGGGTAACATCACCTTCCCGATCATGAAGCGCCTCTGCGGCCCCGGTCTCGTCGTTTCCGACGAGGAGGCACAGAAGGCCATGGCGCTTGCCTTCAGTCGATTGAAGATCGTCGTCGAGCCGGGTGGCGCCGTTGCCTTGGCTGCAGCGCTCTTCCAAGGAAAGGACATCGACGGCGATAGCGTGATCGTCGTTACCTCGGGCGGCAATGTCGACCAGGACGTCTTTGAGGCGGCTCTGACCCGCAGTTCATTCAATTGACGGCGCGGCGGTAAAACGCCAACGAGCCGGCAAGAGCCAAAAGCGCGCCGCCACAGGCGCGCTCGAGCCATTTGGCGCCTTCCGATTTCAGCACACGAACGGCCTGCGAACCGAAGACCGCATAACCAAGCATGATCATGAAATCGAGCGAAGCGAAGATCGCGCCGAGAACGACATATTGTTGCAGCTGCGGCGCGGCCGGTTCGAGGAACTGCGGCAAGAAAGCCGAAAAGAAAAGATAGCCCTTGGGATTGGTGACCGCGACCATGAAGCTCTTGAGGCCGATGGAAAAGGCGGTTCCTTGGGGCTGATTTCCGCTCGCCTGCAAGACGCTGTCGATCGTCCCCTTCGACCGCAGCATCATGATGCCCAGAAAAGCGAGATAGGCAGCGCCCACCCATTTGAGCGCCGAGAACCAGAATTCGGAAGCGGCCAGCAGCGCGCCGAGACCGATGGCAACCGCGCTGATCAGAACCGCATCGGAAAGGACCGCACCCACCATGCCCGGCAAGGCGCGCCTGACGCCAAAGCGCGAGCCATTCGTCAACGCCAACAGCACGGTTGGCCCGGGCGTTGCGATACCGATGAAGGAAACGGCCGCGAAGGCAAGCAGCGTGGTCAGATGCATTAGTCCCTCCCCTTGAGGCAGGAAAGCTTGCATGCAATCAAGGCTTTGGCAAGCAGCGTTGCCGATGCCAAAGCCCACGGAACTCATCGCGGCCGGCAGATTAATCCGCCAACCCGGCATCCTTCGCGGCCAGCGCGCCGACGGCCGACCAATCGAGTTCGTCGCCTCCATGCGCCAACAGGGTCAAGAACCTGTCACGCAGCAGGCTTGCCAACGGCAACGGCACGTTAAGCGCCTCGCCGGCGGCCAGCGCCAGCCGAATGTCCTTCTGGCCGAGCGGCGCGGTGAAACCGGCCGGCTTGAACTTGCGATCGGCAATCAGGCCGCCATAGGTCTTGTAGATTGGCGCGCTGAACAGCGTCGACGTCAGCAGCTCGAGATAGGCATGACGGTCGACGCCGCCCTTCTCCACCAGCGCCATCGCCTCACCGAGCGACTCGATGACGGCGGCGATCAGGAAATTGCCGCTGAGCTTGACGAGATTGGCGGCTTTCGGCTCCTCGCCGACCACGAAGGTGCGCTGACCGATAGCGTCGAAAAGTGGCGTGACCGATTGGACGGCATCCGGCGCACCGGCCGCGACCACGAATAGCTTTGCCGCAGCTGCTGCTTCCGGCCGGCCAAAGACCGGTGCTGCCACGAAACGCTGACCCAGGTCCGCGTGCTCCTTGGCAAGCCTCTCCGAGGTGGCGACGCTAATCGTGCTGGCGGAAATATGAACCGCGCCGTTCCCGAGGCTCGCAAGGACACCACCATCGCTGTGCACGACGGCAGACAGCGCATCGTCATGGGCAAGCATGGTGAAAACGGCGTCGCCGACACAGGCTTCCGCCACGGTGACAGCCACTTTCGCGCCTTCGCCGGCAAGAGCGTCCGCCTTGTCGCGCGAACGATTGTAGACAGTCACCTCATGCCCCGCCTTGATGAGATTGACGGCCATGGCGCTGCCCATCTGACCCAATCCGATAAATCCGACCTTCATTGGCATGTCTCCTTCTCGATGCGCCTGCCTGGGGGGAGCGGTCGCAGGCATTTCCGCTACAACAAAAAACCCGCCGTCTTTCGACAGCGGGTTTCGAATATATCAGGTGCTGCCGTACTCAGATGTCGGCAATCACACGCCGGACTGGCCGTCCGAACCGATATAGGCAATGCGCAGCATGTTGGTTGCACCCGGCGTGCCGAGCGGAACACCAGCCGAAATGATGATGCGATCACCCGGCTTGCCGAAGCCTTCTTCGGCAACGATACGGCAGGCATTGTTGACCATGTCGTCAAGGTCGGTCGCATCGTGCGTGACCACACAGTGCAAGCCCCAGACAACGGACAGACGGCGTGCGGTCTGGATGATCGGCGACAGCGCCAGGATCGGAACCTGCGGACGCTCGCGAGAAGCGCGCATGCCCGTCGTGCCCGACGAGGTGTAGCAGACGATCGCAGCGAGCTTCAGGGTTTCGGCGATCTGGCGAGCGGCGAGCGAAATCGCATCTGCACCGGTTGCTTCCGGAAGGGCGCGCTGGGCGTAGATGATGCCCGGATAATGCGGTTCACGCTCGATCGTGCCGGCGATGGAGGCCATCATCGAAACGGCTTCGACCGGATAGTCGCCCGAAGCGGATTCGGCCGACAGCATGACGGCATCGGCGCCTTCGAAGACGGCGGTGGCGACGTCGGACACTTCGGCGCGGGTCGGAACCGGCGCGGAGATCATCGATTCCAGCATCTGCGTGGCAACGACAACCGGCTTGCCGGAGCGGCGGCAGGCGCGGATCAGCTGCTTCTGAATGCCGGGAACGGATTCCAGCGGCATCTCGACGCCAAGGTCACCGCGGGCAACCATCAACGCGTCGGAAAGCTCGATGATCTCTTCGATGCGCTCGACAGCTTGCGGCTTTTCGATCTTCGACATCAGGCCGACGCGGCCATGGGAAATCTTGCGAACTTCCGTCAAATCTTCGGGACGCTGGATGAAGGACAGAGCCACCCAGTCGACTTCGTTGGTCGCGAGAACGGCATCGAGATCGACGCGGTCCTTCTCCGTGAGGGCGCCGACGCCAAGCAGTGTGTCGGGGAGGCTGACGCCCTTGCGATCGGAAATCTTTGTGCCCGAAATAACGGTCGTGACGATGCTCTTGCCGTCGCACTTTTCAGCACGCAGGGCGAGCTTGCCGTCATCGATCAGAAGACGATGGCCAGGCTGAACCGATTCCAGGATTTCCGGGTGCGGCAGGTAAACGCGGGTGTTGTCGCCAGGGATATCCTGGTTGTCGAGGGTGAAGGTCTGGCCAGGCTTGAGATCGACCTTGGTTTCAGCAAACTTGCCGACGCGCAGCTTGGGACCCTGCAAGTCGGCGAGGATGCCGATCGGCCGACCACAGCGGCTTTCAACGGCGCGGATGCGCTGGATCAGCGTGCGCATCACATCATGGCTGGCGTGGCTCATGTTAATGCGGAACAGGTCTGCGCCGGCCTCATGAAGCTTCTGAATCATCTCCTCCGAAGAGGAGGCCGGACCGAGCGTTGCGAGGATTTTGACTTTTCTGTTTCGTCTCATCAATTCTGGCTTTCTTGGCTGCCCGGGGTATCGGAAAGCTGAACCATCCAGCTCGCCTGACGCCCCGTGTCGTATTCCTTGAATCCCATCTTCTGATAGCCACGAGCGTAGCAATCCTTCACGCCTGGGATTTTGAATTCATTTTCCGCCACGCACATTTCGACGTCACCCGTCCAGCGACCGCCGCGGGCCGCATCCTCTGCGTAGAGATAATAATAACGGGATTGAAGCGGCCCCTCGATCAATGTTGCGCAGGTATTGGCGGGAATCTGCCACCAGCCTTCGGTCACCCAGCCTTCCTTGGCGCGATAGCCTATGGCCACGCCCACAAGGTTTTGAGTGCCGTTACACGTTCGGAAATCCGCGTGAGCCGCCTTCGGCATGAACAAAAACGGCGCTGCCACAACAAGAATAAGAAATGCGATTCGGGTGAGCGGATTTGACCGCTTAACGAAACGTGGTGCGACTTGGCTGGACACGGCTTCCAATTGGCTCCCAGTTATTCGTCTTTGCGTCTTCTTGCGCCGCCATCCCATGAATGTCAACGCAACTCTAATCGATTATATTTTCTTCACGGGATGGTGACGGCGTCTAACGCCGCTCTTTGCCCGATCGAAGCTGCGAACCTTGCACCTTCCATCCGCGCATGCAATCAAACAAAGAGTTGAAAATTCAATAATCGACAATCCATATGACCGACTTCAGATCTTTCGAGACCATATCCGGCAATCATGACAAAGGGATGGTCATCCTCGGCGACCACGCCATGCGGCTCCTGCCGGAGCGCTATGGCAGCCTGGGCCTGCCGGAAACTGCTTTTTCGCGGCATATCGCCTATGACATCGGCATCGAGAGCCTCTGCCGGCATCTTTGCCGGAAGCTGGGCGTTCCCGGCGTCTTGGGTGGCTTTTCCCGCCTGCTGATCGATCCGAACCGCGGCGAGGACGACCCCACGCTGATTATGAAGATCTCCGATGGCGCGATCATTCCGGGCAATCATCCGATCACGGACGACGAGTGGAACTACCGCATCGAGACCTTCCATCGGCCCTACCACCGCGCCGTCGACGAGATGATCGCTTCGGTGGCCGCAGCGACAGGTAAGGCACCGCTGGTGCTGTCGATGCATTCTTTCACGCCGGCCTGGAAAGGTGTCGCCAGACCTTGGCACGCAAGCGTGCTCTGGGACAGCGACGAGCGCGCCGTCGTGCCGCTTCTTGCAAAACTGGGTGTGGATACCGATTTGGTGATCGGTGACAACGAGCCTTACGACGGCGCCTTGCGCAACGACACCATGTACCGCCATTGCATGATGAATGGCATCGCGCATGCGCTGATCGAGGTTAGACAGGACCTGATCGGCGACGAGGCAGGCGTCATCGAATGGGCCGATCGGCTGGCGCCGATCTTCGCCGATATCAATGCCGATCCGATGATGCACGAATATAAGCGCTATCCGTCACGAACCGGCCCCTATGAAGGCTGATCCGGAGAGCGAATTAAGGAGAAACGAGATGACCGCACTTAGCAAGCAACAGCAGACGGAGCTTGAGGCCGCCGCATTCCGCCATCTCCTGGCGCATCTGCGCGAGCGCAACGACGTGCAGAACATCGACATGATGAACCTTGCCGGTTTCTGCCGCAACTGCTTGTCCAACTGGTATCGCGAGGCGGCAGAGGAGGCTGGCCTTGAAGTCAGCAAGGACGAATCCCGCGAGATCGTCTACGGCATGCCCTACGAGGAATGGAAAAACCTGCATCAGAAGGAAGCTTCGCCTGTGCAAAAAGCCGCTTTCGAGCAGAACAAGCCGAAAGATTAACGCTCCCTTCACCAATCCGGCTTGACCTTGCGCGCCATTCGCGGCACGTCAACTGCCCGATCGAACTTGAAATCCCGCGCTGGTCCTGAAGCGAGGTGCCATATCGGTGATCCACCGATCTCACCTGCGACCGGCGGCAAGCGACCCTTTGAGACCCTTTAGGAGAAGTGCATGGAAGAAAACAGCGTCGAGAACGTGGCCGCCGCGGAACTGCGTCAATTCATCGAGCGCATCGAGCGTCTTGAGGAAGAAAAGGCTGCAATTGGCTCGGACATCAAGGATGTCATGGGGGAAGCCAAGGGCCGTGGCTACGACACCAAGGCGATCCGTACCATTATCCGCCTTCGCAAGAAGGACGCGAATGAGCGTCTGGAAGAGGAATCCATCCTGCAGACCTATATGGCCGCGCTTGGCATGGAATAATCTCGACGGATATTGTCCTGTCGACATGAATTGGAGCCGGCTTGCCGGCTCCTTTGCGTTTGAGAGATCAAGCTTCGAAGAGACGTTCGATCAGAGCGGCAGTGCTTCCCTGCCAAAGCTCGCCCTTGCCGGTTCCGGCCCAGAGCGAGAGAAAATCCGGTGATCCCTTCGCAGTGGATGCGCCGCGCATGTCTCGCGTGAACTTGTTTTGCGCCGGGAAAGGAAGAATGGCGTCCGCCTTCCCTTCCATCTCATCCATGAAGCGATTTTCGATCCCGCGGGCGAAGCGGCCAGAGAACGCCCGCGTCGTCCGCGTCTTGCGCTCCGGTGCTTCCAGAAGTTTCTTGCGATAGGGCGCGGATGTCCCGGCTTCGGTTGAGACCAGGAAAGCCGTGCCCATTTGCACGGCCTGCGCGCCAGCCTGCAACGCCGCGCGGACATCGGCCGCCGTCATGATCCCGCCGGCTGCGATCAGCGGCACGCCAAGCTTGCCGGCACACTGCGCCAGAAGTTCGCGAAGACCGATTTTCGGATCGTCTGCATGCGCATCGAAAATGCCGCGATGGCCGCCGGCCTCAAAGCCTTGCAGAGTGACGGCATCGACGCCGCTATCTTCAAGCGCCTTCGCCTCTTCAAAGGTCGTTGCCGTTCCGATCAACGGAATATCCGCCTTCTTTGCAGCACTGACATGATCCGAAGACAACAGCCCGAAGACGAAGCTGAAGCAGGCCGGCTTGAGACGCAACACGGCCTCGAACTGGCTATCGAAATCCTCCTCGTAGGGCGGAGCGAGCTGCGGTGCCGGCAACTCAAGCTCGGTGCGGTATCGTGCCGTTGCCTGCGTCGCCCGGGCAAGCGGCTCCTGCGCGACCTCGGGTATGGAATGAGGAATGAAGAGGTTGATCGAAAATGGTTTATCGGTGCGGTCGCGCACCGCGTTCACAAAGGTTTCGATCGCAGTGGCGGAAGAGTAGGCGCCTCCCATGGCGCCGAGCGCTCCAGCAGTCGAGGCAGCCGCGACGAGATCGACCGACGAAGGTCCTCCGGCCATAGGAGCGACGATCAGCGGATACTTCAATCCGAGTTTTTGAAAAAGATTGCTGTCCGTAGCGGCAGACATGCTTATCTTCCTTTCAGAAATGCCTGTCAAAATCTCAATTCTACATAGGCTTCGCGCGATCCATTGCTAGGAGCGGCCAAGCGTCGCGGTTCGGCCTTCGATCGCCGTCAGAACCGAGGACATATCGAGCCGGCCATTGCCAAGCTCGACGCTCTCTCCATAAAGCGCGCGGCAAAGATCGAGGATCGGCGAGGCCATGCCGGCAGCACGCGCGGCAGCGGCGATCAGATTGGTGCTGTTGAGCGCATCCGCCGTCGCCGCCTGGACGGAAAAATCCCGCTCGACGAGCTTCGGGATTTTCACCCGCGTCAGATCACTGGCCATGGGGCCGGAGCCGATCGCCGCCTGGAAGGTGGCGAGATCCAGCCCGTTCCGATCGGCAAAGTGCGCGGCCTCTGCCAACCCGGCCAACGTGGTGCAGAGATAGAGATTGACGGCAAGCTTCATCAGCAACGCGTTGCCGACTGGCCCGCAGAGGATCGTTTCGCGGCACATCGGCGCAAACAACGGCCGCACATGCGCAACGATATCCGCGTCGCCGCCGAGAAGTCCGACAAGCTGTGCAGTCTCTGCCGGCTTGCGCGAGCCCGACACCGGCGCCTCGACATAGTGACCGCCGGCTGCCGCAATCTCCGCGGCCAGGCCACGCGAGTAATCTGGCGGGTTCGATCCCATCGAGACGACGATGTGTCCGGAAACCAGCGTCTCGAAGCCCGGTGTCCCGCGCTGCAGGATCATATCCAGCACCGCCTCGTTCACCAGCATCAAAAGCACGATCCGCGTTCGCCCGAAAACATCCTCGACGCTATCGGCGACTTGGGCACCAGCCTCGCGCAGCGGATCGGCCGCCGCTGACGACCGGTTCCAGACGACGAGCCTCGTGCCGGACCTTGCAAGATTGAGGGCCATCGGCTGGCCCATGACGCCGAGACCGACAAAGCCGATCTCCTCGCCCGGCTCGATGCCGGGACGGTCGCTGACGTTGGTCATCATAACAACTCCGATGTTTCGGGTGACTATGCGATCTCTTGTGTCAGAGCCCGGCGGGAAGACCCGTTTGCCATCCCCGCCGGTTATCGATCTCGTTGCGGTCAAAGGTTGACCGGATGATCGGCCTTAAGCCTTAGAACAGACGATCGAGCCATTCCTGCTTGTCAGGCGCGCGGCCGAACTGAATGTCGGTCAGCGCGGCCTTTAGACGAAGCGTGGTCGGGCCGGCATTGCCGTCGCCGATGGTGAAGCCGTATTCCCGGCCCTTCAGCTTGCCGATCGGGGTGACGACAGCTGCCGTCCCGCAGGCGAAGGCTTCGCTCAGGCGGCCGCTCTCGACATCGGCCTGCCACTGCTGGATGGAATAGGGCTCTTCACGAACGGTAAGGCCCATATCCCGGCCCAGCTTGATCAGCGAGTCGCGTGTGATACCCGGCAGGATGGTGCCAGTGAGCGGCGGCGTCTGCAGCGAACCGTCGTTGAACACGAAGAAGATATTCATGCCGCCGAGCTCTTCGATCCAGCGCTTCTCGACGGCGTCGAGGAAGACGACCTGCTCGCAACCTTCACGCTGACCTTCGGCAAGCGCGGAAAGGCTTGCGGCATAGTTGCCGCCGCACTTGGCAGCACCGGTGCCGCCAGGAGCCGCGCGCGTGAAGTTCTCGGAAAGCCACAGCGTGACGGCCGAAGCGGCGCTCTTGAAATAGGACGCGACGGGAGACGCAACGACGCAATAGAGGTAGTCGGTCGCCGGACGTGTTCCGAGCGCGACTTCCGAGCCGATCATGAACGGACGCAGATAGAGCGACGCACCCTCGGCAGTCGGGATCCACTTGCGATCGATCTTCACGAGCTCGCGGACGGACTCCACAAAGAGCGCTTCCGGTAGGGGCGGCATGGCCAAGCGCTCTGCCGAATTGTGGAAGCGTCGTGCATTCGCGTCCGGGCGGAACAGCGCGGCACCGCCATCAGGCAGATGATAGGCTTTCATACCCTCGAAGATTTCCTGGGCGTAGTGAAGCACCACGGTTGCCGGGTCGAGAGCTAGCGCCTTGCGCGCCTCGATCTTGGGGCTATGCCAGCCGCGATCCTGCGAATAGCGGATCGTCACCATATGATCGGTGAAGACACGACCGAAACCCGGATTCTGCATCAAGGCTTCCCGTTCGCTATCCGTCGCGGGCGTGGGGTTTTTGTGAATGTCGAACGTCGTTGCGTCGCCGTTACTCATGGCTCCTCCAAATGCTTTTTCCATCGCGGCTTTCGCCGCCCTTCTCCCGCAGGAGAATCTAAACCAAATCGGGTGGTGTTTGATTGCGTTTACGCCTGTTGCGACGCAAGTTTAAGAGCGCTTTTCACAAATTTTCGAGGCGAATCGTTATTTTTCGTTGTCGCGGGACCTATTCCGGCAACAAGGCCCGGTTCAGAGCGCTTTTGCCACCGATTGCGCCGCCACGGCTCCGGTCTCGTAAGCCCCATGCGCCGTCGAATATCGGGCACGCGAACAAGCCTCGCCCGCAAAGAACAGCCGGTCATTGCAGGGGGCGGCCAACACACCCCGCAAATCGGAAGCTCCTGGCGTGGCATAGGAATAGGAGCCGCCGACAAATGGCTCGCTTGCCCAGCCCGACATGGCAAGGGGCGACAGCGTTGTGGCGATGTCAGCGCCAAGGACATGCTGCAATTGCTCCACCGAAAAGGCGAAGGCAGCGTCCAGTCCCTGCCGTTCGAGATCGAGTGCGAGATCGCCGGCAAAATAGGCTTCGATGACGGGCGCGCCGAACGGCCGCAACTGATAGGCGCCGGTGCGGCGATCCAGCCGCGATCCCATAGCGTGGGTATCCGTTGGCAACAGCTCCGGTCTTTCCACTCGAATGAAAAACTTGTTCGCCAAGCCGAGGGGCAAACGCGCCGCCGCTTCGATCTTGTCGGGAAGCGGTGGCCAGAATTGAATGCGCTCGGCGGCAAGTACATTGGTCGAGACGGCAATGATCACGGCCCGCGCCTTCAGCTCGCCGAAGGTTGTTGAAAGCAGGATATGGTCGGCAGGGCTATGGTCGATGCGGGTCACTTCGACATCGAGGACTGTGGGCACGGACTGGCCATAGGTTGCGACAAGCGTTCCGTAGCCTTCCCGCACGCGCCAGTCCGGCCCAGCACCTGGATCATACCGGCCGAGATCGATCACCGAAGACTTCGGCAGTTCCGCCCCGGTCACGAAAGCGGCGACGGCATGAATACGCTCGCGCCATGGGTCAGAGGGCGCGACGATGGCGCCGAGATCGGTATCGACGACGCCGTCATAAGCATCGGCACGCTCGAAGAAATCCGCTGTGGCGGCGGCGGCCGCCTTTGCGTCCGGATCCGCCGCCTCGAGTTGGCGGCCACCATCGCTCCAGGGCGCGGGCGTGCGATCGACCGTCAGGCCGATCTTTTCGGCAACTCCCGTCCACTCATTGGTGCGGGCACCATGCAGCCAGCCGCAACCAAGATCGAGCGCGACGCCATCGGCGCCAAGCGGATGAATGGTTCGCGCCCGGCCGCCGACCCGACTGGAGGCCTCAAGCAGCACGATCGAGAGATCCGGCCGAAGCGATTGCAGCTGCCGGGCAGCCGCGACACCGGCGGCACCGGCACCGATCACGGCAACGTCGATCTCGCCACCCCTCCAGGATTCGATGGGCATTTCATTTCCTTTTCGTGCAAGCCGCCGAACACATGCCGACGACAGGACGATGAACAATACAGACACGGCCGAACCGCCAGCTCGGCCTTTCCAACGAATCTGTATCTGACCTTCGCTCGGTATGTAAACGGTGCTGCTGTGCGCAGACCAAATTGACGCATTGAGCTGCGTCGACGAATGTCGTAATTGCTTTGGAAAATACGGGGACAATCGTGCGGAAGCGACTCTTTGGGACAACGCAGTGGATCGTGCGCATTCTATGCGCCGTCGCATTGCTGTCCGTTGGCTTTGCCCACACGCCCGCCGTGGCCAGCGCTGCGGAACTGACAACCCTTGAGCTTGCCCAATACCGTCTGCCGGACGGCACTCTGCCCGTCATCTGCGTCACCGAACGGACGCCTGATGGTAAGGAGCACGGCAAGACCTTTATGCCGGGATGCGAGGCTTGCCGAATTTCGGCGGCCATTCTGCTTCCCACGCCGTCGACCGATATTTTCGAACATCTAGCCTTTGTTCGCGAGGATATCGTCGTCGTCAGAAGCGAGGCGTATCATCGCCAGCTTTATCCGCCGAATAGCGGACCACGTGCTCCCCCTGCTCTTCCGATTCTTGCCTGAGCCTGCGTCGCGGCCGATGCCGTGACGCTCGTCGTCAACGGCGGCCGCACCACGAGACCTGATCGTGCCGGCTGCGGGTGAGAAGCCTCCTTGCTGATATCACACCTGCAGACCGCGCAATCTTTCGAACGGGATCGTTCCGTGCCGCCGGATCTTCGGAGAGATCCTCATGTCTGCTTTCACTGCGGCCGAACCTGCCGCGACAACAACGGATCAGATCTCGCTCTATCGAGCGATCTGGCGCTGGCATTTCTTCGCCGGCCTGCTTGTCATTCCCTTTCTGCTCAACCTGGCGGTTACCGGATCCATCTATCTGTTCAAGGATCAGATCGCCGACATCTTCTACTCCCACCGCAATATCGTCGCCGATACCGGCGCGATGCTGCCGCCGCAAAAGATCGTCGATGCGGCGCTTTCGGCAATGCCGGGAACCACCGCAACTTCCTACCGTGAGCCGGCGGCCGGAAATCGATCCGCCCTGGTGACGGTGTCCAAAGGTGCTCAATCGACGCTGGTCTACGTCAATCCACATGACGGCGAGGTGCTTGGCTCGGTCGGCTCGAAGGAAGAGTTCAGCTGGGTGGTCAAGCGCATCCACAGCCTCGAATATTTCGGAACATGGACCAACCGCATCGTCGAGATTGTCGGCGGTTTCGCTCTTATGCTCGTCGTCACCGGCATTTATCTATGGTGGCCAAGGCGCCAGACGGGCGGCGTGCTGACAGTACGCGGCACGCCCTCGCGCCGCGTCTTCTGGCGCGATCTTCATGCCGTGACCGGCGCCGTCGCAGGGATCGTCATCTTCTTCCTGGCTTTTAGCGGTATGCCCTGGTCGGGTTACTGGGGTGCGAATGTCAACGCGTGGCTGACATCTCATGATCTCGGATATCCCGCCGCGCTTTGGGACGAGGTTCCGAAATCCACGAGACTCACGCAGGATGTCGTCAATCGGCCTGGCTGGATCGTGGAGAACGCGCCTGTGCCCCTGTCCGATGCGGCGACCATGTCGCCACCGATCGGCCTCGACAAGGCCGTCGAGATCGCCAGGCAACTCGGCATGGCTCCAGGCTTCAGCGTCGCGCTGCCTTCGGACCCAACGGGCGTTTTCACAGCCTCGATCTTCCCCAAAGATCTTTCTCAGGAGCGTACGGTTCATATCGACCAGTATTCCGGCAAACCGCTGATCGATCTTTCCTTCGATCAATATCCGGCGCTCGGTCGTGCGATCGAATGGGGGATCAATGTCCATCAGGGACAGGAATGGGGCCTCTTCAACCAGCTGCTGATGCTGACAACCTGCATGGCCATCATTCTCAGCTGTGTTAGCGCCGTCATGATGTGGTGGAAACGCCGGCCGGCCGGACGCCTCGGTATACCGCCGATGCCGCAACAAAAATCCGTTTACGTCGGACTGTGGCTGATCGCGATCGTCTTCGGCCTTGCCTTTCCGCTGACGGGCGCGGCCGTCCTTGCGATGCTGATTCTGGACCAGACGCTCATTCGCTTCACACCACCGCTGAAACGCTTCTTTTCATGAAAGGCCGCGCGGCAAGGCCTGCCGCGCCGCATCCCGATCCCAAAGGACAACGATCATGAACCGATTTATCAGATCTTTCCTCACAGCAAGCCTATGCCTTGCCGCGCCCAGCCTGGCTTTCGCCGCCGATCTGACGTTTGGAAATCTCAAGATCGCCGCTCCCTACGTGCGGGCCATGGTGCCAGGCGCGGAGGTCGGAGGCGGCTATTTGACCATAACGAACACAGGCCAGGCCGACGACCGATTGATGGCAGGCAGCTCGCCGAGAGCGGTCAAGGTCGAGGTCCATGAGATGAAAATGGACAACGACATCATGGTGATGCGCAAGCTTGAAAGCGGCCTCGCAATCCCCGCCGGGCAGACAGTTCAACTGAAACCCGGCAGCTATCACCTCATGTTCATGGACGTTGTCCAACCGTTCAAGGAAGGCGAGACGATCAGGGCGAAGCTGACTTTCGAAAAGGCCGGCTCGGTCGATGTCGACTTTCCCGTGGGTTCGGCGGTCGCCAGCAAGGCAATGAGCGGAGGCGATCATGCCAACGCAGCTGAATGAGCGGCGCGGCCAAGGCCGAACCTCCCTTCACTCCCGGCAGGAGAAGCCGATGTTCAGCAAGGAATGGTCGATCCCGGCGATCTTGACGGTCTTTCTGCTCGGCGTCTGCGGTTTGATCGCGTATTTCACCTGGAGCCTGCTGCCGCCGGCACAAGCGGCGCAAAACCAGATCGGCACTTCGTTCAATCTCATCGACGATCATGGTCAGCCGATTACGGCGGCGGCACTGAAGGGACACCCGTCACTGGTCTATTTCGGCTATACGCATTGCCCGGACGTTTGCCCGACCACGTTGTTCGAGATGGCGGGCTGGCTGAAGACGCTTGGGCCGGATGGCGACAAGCTGAAGGCCTATTTCTTCTCCGTGGATCCCGAGCGGGACACGCCGGAGGTCATGCACAAATACACCAGCAATTTCACCGATCGCATCACCGGCGTTACCGGTAGCCCAGACGAAATGCGCCAAGCGATCAAGGACTGGCGCATTTACGCCAAGAAGGTGCCCGCCGCCGATGGTGAATACACGATGGATCACACCGCCTCCGTCCTTCTCGTCGATGCCGACAGCAATCTGCGCAGCCTGATTGCCTATGGCGAAGACAAGGACATCGCCCTGCAAAAGATACGCAATCTTCTGAAATGAGCGGCCGCCGGCCGCCCGAACCATTCCCCATCGGCAGCAATCCGAGCGGGATTATCCCGGCGATACAGTCGCCATCCAACCTGCCGCAGGCCCCCTGCGGCTCCAGATCAAGAAGGAAGACCCATATGCCTCGGATGAAGACGCTGCTACTCGCCACCGCCGTTGCCAGCCTGACCCTTGCGGGCCAGGCCCTGGCGCACGCACACCTGAAGTCCTCCACGCCCGCGGCCGACAGCGCCGTTAAAGAATCCCCCGCCGAACTCGATCTGACCTTCACAGAAGGCCTGAGCCTGAAATTCAGCGGCGTGACCGTTTCGGGACCGGACAAGAAGGTCGTGAAGACTGGAAATGCCTCGCTGATGGACAGCGACAAGACCCTGATGGTGCCGGTCAGCGACAAGCTTGCACCCGGCAAATACACCGTCGAATGGCACGCGCTCTCCACCGATGGCCACAAGACCAACGGCGCCTACAGCTTCACTGTCGCACCTTGATCGACAGCGTGCCGGAGCGGTCGATAGCCCGCTCCGGCAAATGCGCTGTGCTGAAAGCAATATCGATTTCGTCGGTTATCCGAAGGTGCATTTCTTGATGAAGTGCAGCCATGTGTCGTTGCGCCGGATCGTTGCGCGCGGCAGACCAAAGAGATCGTTCGTCGGCCGGGCCCTGCCCCGCCGCGTCGTTGTCGCCGCGCTGTAGCCGGCCTCATAGGCAAGCACCCTGTCGAGCGGCGTCTCGTCACCGTAGGGAAAGCAGAACGACGACACGCCCTCGTCGATCATGTCCTCAAGCAGCCCGCGCGAATTGGAAATCTGACGGCGCGCCTGCTCCATCGGCAATTGCGGGAGGTGAACATGATCGAGAGTATGCGAGCCGACTTCGTGTCCGAGACTGCACCAGCGACGCAATTGTTCCAATGACATGCAGGCCGCAGGCGCAACGCCGATCGGAACGTCCCAGATATTGCTGCCGCCGATCTGATTGACGACGACGAAGTTCGTCGCCGTGAAGCCGAATTCCTGCAACACCGGCAAGGCATTTTCGTAGACGTTCAGATAGCTGTCGTCGAAGGTGATGGCAGCGACCTTGCCGGTCTTGGCACCGGAGATGTACGGCAGCGCCTCGCGCAGGGACAGCCCCTGAATGCCGAGCCTCTTCAGCCATTCCATCTGCCGATGGAACGCCTGCGGATGAACGACCATGCTTCTGAACGGCGCGCTGCTCGAAGGCGGCACCGCAATCTGATGATATGCGAGGATTGGAACGGCCAAGTTGATCGTCTCAGATGGAGCAACGCGAAAGCAAGGCGATCTTCGCACGATAAAGCGGCCGCAGGACTTCCCTCGCCAGCCTTTCCATCAGGGACTTCTCGCCCTTGATGGTGCTGCCGCCGAGCTGCGACGAGATTTCGTGAACGCCGCCGGGCAGAACGGCCAGTGGCGAAACATGGGTAAGCCAGCTCATCTGCACGGTGGTGTCAACGGGTCGGTCAAAGGAGGCGGTCGCCGCAAGCAGGCGAATGGCGGCATCGCGGCTGACGAGCTGGGCCACCATGCCAAGCCCGATGCGGGTCGGCTGAATGACATTGACGTCGCCTTGCGTGAGAACGCACTTGCCATGCTCCTTGCCCATACGGAAAGGAAAGCGAATGAATGCACCGGGCTTGAGGCAAGCCTTCGCAGCCGCAAAAGCTGCATGAAACGAATCATCGAGCTCGACATCGTCTTCGAAAATCAGCCCAGCATCGATGCCTTGCTCGACGATGGCGGCCCATGCCTTGCGATGCGACAGGAAGCAGGCGATCTCGCCGATGCTCATCTCAAACGGATAGGACGGCTTGTGAAGCCGGCGACGATACACCCGATCTATCTCGGCATCCGTCAGGCAGCTGCCATCGACTGCATCCACGATTTCACTGGGGATCGGCAGCTTGGCCATCAGCCTCTCGACCTGCGGCATGCGATCGCGCGCACGATCGAGATGGACGACGAAACCACGGATGACGGGTTGAACAGGTGCATTCAGGCTGGCGCCGATCGAGCCCGCCATGTGATCGAATCCGAATCCCGTATGCGATCTCCCAAGCGGCAAAGCCGAAGACGGGCTGAATTCGTGAGTCTGCATGAATGGATACCTCAGTGTTGTGCGAGCAGGCTCTAGCAACCCTGAATGAAAGCGAGCTTAGGCAGACCTGAGGCGAAACTGAAAACTGAAACTTTCAAGGGTGTTATCCATGGACTCGCGAGCGCTCAGGCAAGCATGCCGATGCGACCGCTCGCGACCTTTTCCTCGACCCAGCGGCGTTCATCCATCCAGGCATGGCGTTTCCACCCCTCCCAGCTGAACCCGCAGAGCTTCACGTCCCACTCATCGGCAGGCAGCATGGACAGAACGTACCGAATGCCGAAGAAGCCTGTGCTCGGAAAAACCTGGCTCATCCGGCCCTCGGTCACGCCGAGCTCGGCACAGCCGTCGACGTAGAATTGCGGCGGCATGATGCGGATTTCCTTGCCGGCACCGCCCACCAGTTCGATCGTCCGCAGCGTCCAGTCGCTCTTCCGGCCTTTCAGGCGCGACAGAAAATTCGGCTTTGGATGATATTTGCGGATGATATCGGGGTGATAGGCAAGCACCACCTCCTTCGCCGCCTTGAACGTAGGGCTGGTGAGGAAACCCGGATCCGTCAATCGGCGCTGCATAGGCTTGCTGGAAGCTGCCAGCATCAAGACATCCGTGCGCGATCCGCTCATGCCGATCGAGGCTTTGGGCTCGTTGAAGCGCATTGCGAAATCGGCGTTGTCGACAATCTCCGAGAGATCACGCTCAAGCTTGCCATTGCCAATGATGATTGCCGACTTCCGGTTCAAACTTCGATATCCCGCCATTCAAGCCTATCGGCCTAATGGCGCAGCATGAAGCGAAACTGAGCGGAGGGATGGCGAGGAATAAAAAACTGGCGGCGACCTAATCCATTGGTGTCGCGCTCAAATGAAAAGGAGCCCAAACGGGCTCCTCCAAATGCGTCTGGACCTGGTGGCGCAGTCTATTCGACCGAATTGAACTTCTTGACCTGCAGGAAGTTCACCGCCGTACCGCTGAAGCGCTCCGGATCGATCGATGCGGTCTGCATCTTGAAGCCATCGGTGTAGACGGCAGTCGGCTGGGCACGAAGCGCCGGGCTTACGAAACGCGGAGCCTTGACCGGACGATTGACGATCTCGACACGGGCCTTGGCGATTGCCCACTGTGAAATCATCTTATCCGTCAGCGTCGGCGCAGTCGTTATCGTTGCGCGACCCGCATCGGCGTCGACAGCGTCCTGCTTGTTCGGACGGCCGCCCTTCGTTGCGATACCGGCTGCGATCGGCCGTTCCTGCGGCGCTACCGCATCGAAACTGTCGTTGAAGCGACGGCTTCCGGCCTTGATCTCACTGCGCGTCGGCGCAAGCGCTGCGACCTGCATCGGCATCTGCTGAGCCGGGCGCTGCTGCGGCAGCACGGAGGCAATCGCCTGCACGGCATCATTGCCGGCTACGACGCCGTTATTTGCCGGCGGCAACTGATCCTTGGAGGCGGCATTGTTCGGCGCCGGCGTCACGGCAACCGCAGTGCCCGCATCCGGCCGATCAGGCCGGCTCTGTTCCAGAGCGGCGACGACCGAAGGTGAAAGCCCACCAGCATCGGCCTCATCATCGATCGCTTCCTGATCGGCATCAGCGGAGGCCAGAAGATTTTCCGCGACTTCAGGACGTTGCGCCGGCACGGGCACGGCAGCAAGCTGACCCTTCATGTCGGCTTCGGCCGAAGCCACTTCGGCATCGCCGGGCGACCGACGGTCGAGCAACGACGGAACCGGAACGTGATAGGAGCGAAGATCCGCATATTGCGGCTGATCACCGGTATCGGGCATGGCAGCGGCAAGAGCTTCCTGCGCAGCGTTACGCGGCTGTGATACCAGGGCGGATGCTACGTCGCTGCCTGCAGCCTGATTGCCGAAAGCCGGACGTACCTGCGGCACGGGCGCGTTTATGCTCGCGACCTGAACCTGGGCGGGCGCGGCAGCTGCCGGGCTATCGTCACCATCGTCACTGGCAGCAGGGGCCGGCTGGCCCTTCCGCGAGGCGGAAGCGACAGCCACCGGTGCCGACGAACCTTCGTCCGCATTATCCTCTTCTTCATCCGCACCGCCACCACCGAACAGGCGAGCAAAGAAACCGCGACGAGGCGATGAAGAGCTGGCGATCTGAATATCGGACGACATGCGCCGCTTGTAATCGGCGACAGCTTCCTGATAGCCGGGCAGCGGACGGCCATCGGCGGGAATATGCATGGTCTTGCCGTCCGGGAAGAGACGAACGAGATCCTGGCGATCCATGCGCGGCCAAGCGCGCACGCCGCCGACGTCCATGTGCACGAAAGGCGAGCCGGAAGTCGGATAGAAGCCTACGCCGCCCTCCTGAAGCTTCATGCCGATTTCGCGCAGCTTCGCGAGCTTGACGTCCGGAATGTAGAAATCCATCGCGTTGCCGAGCATGTGCTGGCTCTTCTTGGCAACGCCGGTATGAGCGGAACGGGTGCGCAGCATCTCGTTGGTGCCGGGCGAGCGGAAGCCGCAGATCACGTTGATGAATTCGTGCGATCCGCTCTCGCGGTAAACTTCCCAGATGAGGTCGAACAGGCGCGGATTCATCTTGGTCGGCTGATTCTTGCGCCAGTCGCGCAGAATGCGGTTCAGCTTTTCCAGGCCGTCCGGATCGAACTTGCCATTGCGCTTGTAGGTGATGACGGCCTTTTCGCCGGTGTGGACGTAATAGATCTTCAGGCTACGGGTTTCCCCGCCGGCCTGCGAGGGAGTGCCAACGAAAACAGGTGTAGAAACGGCCAAAGCAAGGAGGCCAACGGCTGCTACCTTGGCCACCTTGCTAAATATGTCAGAGCACGCAGAATGCCAGCTCAAGCTATTAGGCTTGGTATTTACACTCAAATTCGGCAATTCGATCCCCGTCCGACAGACTTTGTCGCATCGTGTTCCAAATGGCTGTCAATTGCGGTGACATGATGACAAAAATGCCACACATGGTCGCCCTCTTCATACATGGTGAACGATGCACTAACAAGTGCTTTACGACGGGTAACAAAATATGCTTGCCTAAACGTTAAGCATTCACTCATGCAGCGCTTTTCAGCGGGTCATCCGGGTCTATACCATAATCTTTCAACTTTCGATAGAGAGTGGAGCGTCCGATGCCGAGCTTTCTGGCCACCTGGCTCATTTGCCCGCGATAGAATTTCAGGGCGAATCGGATCAACTCTTCCTCGACATCCGCCAGTTTACGCACATCGCCAGCCGTATTCGTGCTTACGATGACATTGTCGGATGAGCCGGCCAAAGCATCGCCGGCGGCAAGCGGAGAGGTTGCAGCCGTCTCGGACGACATGGTCCGCGTCGCCCGGTCTGCCCTCTCGAACGCCATGGCATCAGCGGCATGAGCGTGGGAATTATCCACAATTAACGTCGGCTGCTCTCCGGCGAAATAACCCGGAAGCTGTGCCGCGATCTGCGGAAAATCCGTATCCAGCAGCTCAGGCCCCTCGGACAACACGACGGCGCGGAAGACCGCGTTTTCGAGCTGGCGGATATTGCCCGGCCAGTCATAGGCCGTCAGCAGCGCCAGCGCGCCGTTGCTGATGCCGAGCGGATGGTCAAGCTTCTGCTCCAGCGCGAACCGATCGGCAAAGGCACGGGCCAGATGCGGAATATCTTCCTTGCGGCGACGGAGCGCCGGCATGGTGATCGGAAAGACGTTGAGGCGGTAGTAGAGATCCTCGCGGAAGCGCCCGGCCTTGACCTCTTCGATCAGGTCCTTGTTGGTCGCCGAAATCAACCGGACATTGACTTTTTGCGCGACGCGCGCGCCGACAGTTTCGATTTCGCCCTGCTGCACGGCGCGCAAAAGCTTGACCTGGACGTCCAGCGGCAGATCGCCGATTTCGTCGAGGAACAGCGTGCCGCCGTCGGCTTCCATGAACTTGCCGATGTGACGCTCGGCCGCACCCGTGAATGCGCCCTTCTCATGCCCGAAGAGGATACTTTCGACCAGATTGTGCGGGATGGCGCCACAGTTGACCGTAACAAACGGCTTTCCGGAACGGTCGCTGCCGGCCTGAATGGCGCGAGCCACGAGCTCTTTGCCCACGCCTGATTCGCCTTCCAGCACGACTGGAATGTTCGATTGCGCCGCGCGATGGGCAAGATCGATCACCCGCATCATCGCCGGGCTTGCCGAGACGATGTCATCGAAGGTGATGGCGCTGGAACGCGACTTGCGGCCGGCACGCGCCTTCGCCTCACGCTGGTCGAGCTTGAGCGCGTTGGCGATCGACGCCGCGATGCGCTCCGGCGATACGGGCTTGACGACGAAATCGAAGGCGCCGGCCCGCATGGCCTGCACCACGGTGTCGATACCGCCCTGCCCCGTCTGCACGATCACGGGCAGATCGATGCCCATGTCGCTCAGCGCACCCAGAAATTCGATGCCGTTCATCTCCGGCATCATGAGATCGAGCACGATCACATTGATCTGCTCGCTGTTGCGCTTCAGGGTCTCAAGGCCAAGACGGCCATTCTCCGCCAGATGGGCCACGTGTCCGTGCCGCTCGATGGCATTTTTTAGCAGACGGCGCTGAATCGGATCATCCTCAACAACGAGAATCTGCGCGCCCCCTTTGGCGCTATTATAAACGGTCATTGGTGCCTCACTTCATGCGAAACCTGACACGACAGTCGCAGAAAGGCTTGAACATGAAGTTTTGCCAAATCATCGCATTTTAATCATTATGACGAATGTAATATCGCTTATGTTTCAACCGCCCGCGCCGGCAAATCAGCCCTTGCCGCAGGCTTTCCAGCCGAATAGACACGAACGGTCCGGATATTCCGAAATAAAAAGCAGAGGAAATATCGCCTATGAGCCCGACCTCGCTCCGCCACCCCCTTAATTTCTCCGCAAACCAGGCCGCCGGCCAGACGCTTGGCGATCTGCCCGCCTGGAAGCTCAGCGATCTCTATGCCTCGGCCACGGCGCCCGCCTTCGTTGGAGACATGGAGAAGGCCGGCAAGATGTCGGTCGCCTTCGAGGAAAAGTGGAAGGGCAAGCTCGGCGATGCGGCGACAAAGACCGGAGAAGCCGGTATCGGCGCTGCTCTGAAGGAATATGAGGCGCTGGACGATATCATGGGCCGCCTCGGCTCTTTCGCCGGCCTGACCTACTTCTCCAACACCACCGATCCCGCCAACGGCAAGCTCTATGGCGATGTCCAGGCGAAGCTGACCGATCATGCATCGCACCTGTTGTTCTTCCCGCTGGAGCTGAACCGCATCGATGATGCCGTCATGGACGCGTGCATGGCGAACGATCCGGCCGCCGGCCACTATCGCCCCTGGATCGTCGACCTGCGCAAGGACAAGCCGCATCAGCTCGACGACAAGCTCGAGCAGTTGTTCCTAGAAAAGTCCATGACGAGCGCGGCCGCCTTCAACCGGCTGTTCGACGAGACCATGGCCGAGCTGCGCTTCGAGATCGACGGCGAAAAGCTGCCGCTGGAAGTCGCCCTGAACATGTTGCAGGAAAAGGACCCGGAAGCGCGCCGCAAGGCGGCCATGGCGCTTGCCGAGACCTTCAAGGCCAATCTGCGCACCTTCACGCTGATTACCAATACCCTCGCCAAGGACAAGGAAATCTCCGATCGCTGGCGCGGCTTCGAGGATATCGCCGACAGCAGACACTTGGCCAACCGCGTCGAGCGCGAAGTGGTGGATGCGCTGGCAGCTGCGGTACGCGAGGCTTATCCGCGCCTCTCGCATCGCTATTATAAGATGAAGGCCAAGTGGCTCGGCATGGACCAGATGAACTTCTGGGACCGTAACGCGCCGCTGCCGGAAACGCCCAATGCGCTGATTCCGTGGACCGAGGCGAAGGAAACAGTGCTGTCGGCCTATGGCAATTTCGCGCCCGACATGGCCGCTATCGCCAAGCGTTTCTTCGATGAGGAATGGATCGATGCGCCGGTGCGCCCCGGCAAGGCGCCGGGCGCCTTCGCGCACCCGACCGTGCCGTCCGCTCACCCTTACGTCTTGGTCAACTATATGGGCAAGCCGCGCGATGTCATGACGCTGGCGCATGAACTTGGCCATGGCGTGCATCAGGTGCTCGCCGGCGGCCAGGGCGCGCTGATGTGCCAGACACCGCTGACGTTGGCCGAAACCGCCTCCGTCTTCGGTGAAATGCTCACCTTCCGCGCACTGCTCGACAAGACCACCGACAAGCGCGAGCGCAAGGCGATGCTCGCCCAGAAGGTCGAGGACATGATCAATACGGTCGTGCGCCAGATCGCCTTCTACGAATTCGAGCGCAAGCTACATACCGCCCGCAAGAATGGCGAGCTGACATCGGACGATATCGGCCAGCTGTGGCTCTCCGTGCAGGCCGAAAGCCTGGGTCCGGCGATCAGGATCTCCGAGGGCTACGAGACCTATTGGGCCTATATCCCCCACTTCATCCATTCGCCCTTCTACGTCTATGCCTATGCCTTCGGCGACTGCCTCGTGAACTCGCTCTATGCGGTCTACCGCAACGCCGAAACGGGCTTCCAGGAGAAGTATTTCGAACTGCTGAAGGTCGGCGGCACCAAGCACCACTCCGAACTCTTGAAGCCTTTCGGCCTCGATGCGACCGATCCGTCGTTCTGGAGCAAGGGCTTGTCGATGATCGAAGGGCTGATCGACGAGCTGGAAGCGTTAGATAAGGGCGCATAGAACCGATCGGCGAAGAACTGCCCAATGGCCGACGCCATACCTTACGTCCTGTTCAGGGACGACAGCACTGGACAGGTGATGATCTTTGCCGAACCGGCTGAGATCATCATTGCCCATACGCGTGCTTCGTTCTTTGATGCGCTCGACCGCATGGAAGAGGCCAAGCGGCAAGGAAAATGGCTTGCGGGCTACATGGCCTATGAGGCCGGCCATCTCTTCGAGGAAAAGCTCGCGCCCTTCACCGAGGAGAACAGGGAAACGCCCCTGCTCTGCTTCGGTGTTTTCGACGCTCCCTCTGGCGACGGTCATCCGCTTGCCCAGCCATCGCAGCGGCAGGAAAACCAGGAGTTCCTGACGGAGCCCAAAGCCGCCTGGAATTTCGAGATCTATCAGAAGCGTTTCGACAGGCTGCACCAACATCTGCGCCTCGGCGACTGCTATCAGGCGAACCTCACCATGCCGATAAGGGCACGCTGGAACGGCGATGTCCGCGCCGCCTTCTGGTCGCTGATCGATCGACAGCCAGTGAAATACGGCGCGCTCGTCGATCTCGGCGGCCCGATCATCCTGTCGCGCTCGCCGGAGCTTTTCTTTCGCACGGACGAGGATGGCTGGATCGAGACGCATCCGATGAAGGGCACGGCCAAGCGCGGCAAGGATGCCGCCGAGGACGACGCGATCGTCGCCACCATGCTCGCCGACGAGAAGACGCAGGCCGAGAACCGCATGATCGTCGACTTGCTTCGCAACGATATCTCCCGCATCACCGAAGTCGGCACGCTCGATGTGTCGAAGCTCTTTGAAATCGAGACCTATCCGACCCTGCACCAGATGGTCAGTCATGTGCAGGCCAAGCTGCTTCCGGACATGACCATTCGCGATATCCTCGCAGCCCTCTTCCCCTGCGGCTCGATCACCGGCGCACCGAAAATGCGGGCGATGGAAATCCTGCATGCGCTGGAAGATAGCCCGCGCGATGCTTATTGCGGCGCGATCGGTATGATCTCGCCTAGTGGAGCCATGCGTTTTTCAGTGGCGATCCGCACGATCACGCTTTTCGAAGACGGCCGCGCGGTGTTCAATGTCGGCGGAGGCATCGTCTTCGATTCGACAGCGGAAGCGGAATATGAAGAATGCCTCCTCAAGGCGCGCTTCGCCGTGGGGGACCGATGGATCGACCGGTAGAGGATTTCAGCCTGATAGAGACGTTGCGCTACGAGCCGGACACCGGCTTCGTGCGTTTGCGCTTGCATTTGGCCCGCCTGCAAAGGTCGGCGCGCCGTCTTGGCTTCTCCGCCCCGAAAAACGTGATCGGCGGGCTCGAGCAGGCCGTCGCAGACGCTGTCCAGCCCTTGAGGGTACGATTGACATTGGATCGCGCCGGGCAGACCGAGGTGACGACCGCGCCCTTTGTTCCCTTGCTGCCCGACACGGTCTGGCGCGTCCGCATCGCCGAAACGCGGCTCGATTCCTCCGACAAGCTGCTCCGCGTCAAGACCACCCGCCGCGGCGTCTACGAAGCGGCCCGCGCGGAATATCGGCCCGATGAGGCTGAAGAAGTCTTGCTGCTCAACGAGCATAATGAAGTGTGCGAGGGCACGATCGCCTCGATCTTCGTCGTTGATGATCCGGACACCTTGCGCACCCCGCCCATATCAGCCGGCCTGCTTGCCGGCGTCCTGCGCACGGAACTCATCTGTCAGCGCAAAGCCCGCGTTGGCCGTATCCGTCTCGATGATCTGAGAGATCGCCCTCTCTACGTCGGAAACTCCCTGCGTGGCCTTATCCGCGCACAACTCCTGTGGACCTGATTGATGTTCATTCTTTCGCTGACTTACCTCAAGGGCAATGACGAAGCCGACAAGCACATGGAGCCGCACATGGCCTGGGTCAAGGAAGGCTATGCGAAAGGCTGGTTCCTCGCATCCGGCCGCAAGGTGCCGCGCACCGGCGGCGTTATCTTCGCCCACGGAGACAAGTCCGAGCTGGAAGCCTATGTCGCTGCCGACCCGTTCACCATCCACGGCGTTGCGGCATACGACGTTCAGGAAATCACGCTGACGACGATCGTCGATGGCCTCGAACGGCTCAAGGCTGAATGAAGCGAGACGCCTGTCCGCTGCACTATTCGGCTTAGGTCAGCGAAAACTGACCTTGAAGGCAACAAACTCGTCGCATATGGCGTGTATGTTGGCCTCGACTTGACTTTGTCCGGCTAACCCTGAACAGCTCTTTATTGTGACATCAAATTATGATTAGAGCCGCTCACCCAGCGTTTTCGCGCAAACTCTGCCAGCGCTTTCGCGCAAACTCTAACTAGATTTCGTGAACCGAACGGCGCCCTGCCTTTCGAAGGAGAAAAGAATGACGAAAAACAACTATCCGGTATATGCCGAAATTACCGGCCCGATCGTAATGATCGGCTTTGGCTCCATCGGCCGTGGCACCCTGCCCCTGATCGAGCGCCATTTCAAATTCGACAAGAGCCGGATGGTCGTCATCGACCCACGTGAAGAGCCAGCCGATATGGAAATCCTGGCAAAGCACGGCGTCCGCCACATCAAGGAACACGTCACCAAGGAAAACTACAAGGATCTGCTGAAGCCGCTCCTGACGGAAGGCGGCGGCCAGGGCTTCTGCGTCAACCTTTCGGTCGACACCGGCTCGCTCGACCTCGTCAAGCTGTGCCGCAAGCTCGACGTGCTCTACATCGACACCGTCGTCGAGCCGTGGCTCGGCTTCTATTTCGACAAGAGCATGAAGAATGCCGACCGCACCAACTATGCCCTGCGCGAAACCATGCGCAAGGAAAAGGAAAAGAACCCGGGCGGCACGACCGCCGTTTCCACCTGCGGCGCAAACCCGGGTATGGTTTCCTGGTTCGTCAAGCAGGCGCTCGTCAATCTCGCCAAGGATATTGGCCTGAAATTCGAAGAGCCGGATCAGCATGACCGCGAAGGCTGGGCCAAGCTGATGAAGAAGGTCGGCGTCAAGGGCGTTCACATCGCTGAGCGCGACACCCAGCGCACCAAGCATCCGAAGCCGCTCAACGTCTTCTGGAACACCTGGTCTGTCGAAGGCTTCATCTCCGAAGGTCTGCAGCCGGCCGAGCTCGGCTGGGGCACCCACGAAAACTGGATGCCGAAGAACGCCAAGAAGCACAAGAAGGGCTGCAAGGCCGCCATCTATCTGGAGCAGCCGGGCGCCAACACCCGCGTTCGCACCTGGTGCCCGACGCCGGGCCCGCAATACGGCTTCCTGGTCACGCACAATGAGTCGATCTCGATCGCCGACTTCTTCACGGTTCGCGACAAGGACGGCGAAGTCACCTTCCGCCCGACCTGCCACTATGCCTACCATCCCGCCAACGACGCCGTGCTCTCGCTGCACGAAATGTTCGGCAATGGCGGCACCCCGCAGCCGGTCCATCACGTTCTTGACGAACACGAGCTGGAAGACGGTGTCGACGAACTCGGCGTGCTGCTCTACGGCCACGACAAGAACGCCTACTGGTACGGTTCGCGCCTGTCTCTCGAAGAGACCCGCCGCATCGCTCCCTACCAGAACGCAACCGGTCTGCAGGTGACCTCGGCCGTGCTCGCCGGCATGGTCTGGGCGCTCGAAAACCCGAAGGCCGGCATCGTCGAAGCCGACGAGATCGACTACAAGCGCTGCCTCGAAGTTCAGCTGCCCTACCTCGGTCCGGTTGAAGGCCACTACACCGACTGGACGCCGCTCGACGGCCGTCCGGGCCTCTTCCCGGAAGATATCGACACCAAGGATCCCTGGCAGTTCCGCAACATCCTGGTTCGCTAACGCAATCGCGTCTGCGAAACACGATTCTCGAATGCCCGCACAGGTCGTGCGGGCATTTTTGTTACGCATGCCAGATAAATCAAACGGATGGCGTCTCAAGTCTTGCTTTAGCCCGATAGCCGCGCCATCTTTCTCGCAACCGATATAACTTTCGTCCGCCCTTTTTCGCGGGAGCCATTTATGCAGATCAGAACCGCTATTGCCCTCGTTGCTGCCGCGGCAGCCCTGTCCGCCTGCGTCGATTTCGGCGGATCGAGGCCGCCTCCGATGACGATGAACCCCGGCACTCAGCCCCGGACGAATTCGGTTGAAGGCAGTTGGGCGGATTCCAACGGCCTGAGCTCGACCTTCTCGGCCGGCCGGTTCGAGACGCACACGACCGATGGCACGAACCAGCAGATGGCATCCGGAACATACACGACCGATGCATCCGGTGTCGTCCAGATCAACCTCTATTCGAACATCAAGCGCACCAGCTCCAAGGTCAATTGCTTCATGGCAAACCCGAGCCAGCTGAACTGCACGTCCGAAACGGGCGGTCACTTCTCCCTCAACCGCCAGGGCTGATCGGACACGGAGGACGGATAAGACGCGATGCGCGGCGTATTCGTCCTTTACATGACTCTGATCGCAGCATTGCCTGTCGCCATCATGGCCGTGGCAATCCCTGTGAACAGCTATCGAGCTCAGGGATTCGACGCACTCGATTGTGATGGGCCGATCGGCGTGCTCTTCTTTGCCTTACCCGCTCTTGTGATTTATGGCGCTGGCGCGATCCTGCTTTACCGGGATCGCACCCGGCGCTTTCATAGGCTCGCAGCCGTCTGCTGCACGATCGTCTTCTGCTGTGTTGGCTGGAATGCCGCGTCGGCATTGCGGGAATCCTACGCAACCGCCTCGATCGAAGCATGCGCTTGATCTGATTGTTCATTCCGGCGCTTTGCAAAATCCTAATAAAGCCAAAACCTTTCCCTTGCGCTTGCTCCGTCATGATGAAAACATCCGCGCGGGGGACCGCCAGGGGCATGGGCGGGCCGGATTGCAATGATGAACAGGAGAGACAGATGAAGCAGCCGTTCGCAGTAGGTCTTTTGGCCGCCGCAGCCTTGGCGCTCAGCACCAGCGCCGCCTTCGCGGACTATCAGCTCAACATCCTGCACTTCAACGACTTCCATTCGCGCGTCGAGTCGATCAACAAGTTCGATGCCACCTGCTCGGCGGCCGAAGAAGCCAAGAACGAATGCTTCGGTGGAGCGGCGCGGCTGAAGGCAGCCATCGATCAGCGCCGGGTCGCGCTGGCCGGCCAGAACGTACTCGTTCTCGATGCCGGCGACAACTTTCAGGGTTCTCTGTTCTACACCACCTACAAGGGTGCAGCCGAAGTCGAATTCCTCAACGACATGAAGATCGACGCCATGACCATCGGCAATCACGAGTTCGACGATGGCGAAGGTCCGCTTGCGGCCTTTCTCGACAAGGCGCAGTTTCCCGTCGTCACAGCAAATCTCGTGGTCGATGATCAGTCCAAGATCGGCAACCGCATCAAGAAATCGGTAGTGCTCGATATCGGCGGCCAGAAGATCGGCATTGTCGGCGCCGTGACGACCGAAACGCCGGAGCTCGCCTCCCCCGGTCCACATGTGAAGATCACCGACGATGCCGCCGCCATCAGCGCCGAGGTGGACGCACTGAAATCGCAGGGCGTCAACAAGATCATCGCACTGACCCATGTCGGCTATCCTCGTGATGTCGAAAAGATCGCCAAGATCGCCGGCGTCAGTGTCGTCGTCGGCGGTCATTCGCATACGCTCCTGTCGAATACCGACCCGAAGGCAGCCGGCCCCTATCCGACGATGGTCGACAATCCAGCAGGCTATAAGGTGCCGGTCGTTCAGGCCGCGTCCTACAGCAAATATCTCGGCGATCTCGTCGTTACCTTCGATGACAAGGGCGCTGTCAAGGATGCCACGGGCAACCCGATCCTGCTCGATTCGTCCATTAAGCCCGATCCGGCGATCGCAGCGCGCGTGCAGGAAATGGCCAAGCCGATCGAGGAATTGCGCAAGAAGGTCATCGGCCGCTCGCAAGGCCCGATCGAGGGCGCGAGAGAGATTTGCCGCGTGCAGGAATGCTCGATGGGCAATCTCGTTGCCGACGCCATGCTCGACCGCACCAAGGCGCAGGGCATCAACATCGCGATCCAGAATGGTGGTGGCCTGCGCGCCTCGATTGCCGCCGGCGATGTCACCATGGGCGATGTGCTCACAGTGTTGCCCTTCCAGAATACGGTCGCCACCTTCCAGCTGACCGGCGCGAATGTGAAAGCCGCGCTCGAAAACGGTCTCAGCCAGATCGATGAGGGCGCCGGTCGCTTTCCTCAGGTCGCGGGCCTGAAATACAGCTTCGACAAATCGAAGCCGGCAGGCAGCAGGCTGGTCTCCGTCGATGTGCAGGAGGGCACGGAGTACAAGCCGCTCGACCCGGAAAAAACCTACGGGGTCGTCAGCAACAACTACATGCGCGCCGGCGGTGACGGCTACACCGTCTTCGCAAAGGACAGCACCAATGCCTATGACTTCGGCCCCAATCTGGAATCGGTGGTGTCCGACTATCTCGTTTCGCACAACCCCTACACACCCTACACCGACGGTCGCATAGTCCAGGTCGGAGCGGCACAACCCACTACCCAGCCGCATGCTGAGCCGGCAAAACCGGCAGATGCCAAGCCTGAGGCGACGACCGAGCAGAAGCCCGCACCTGCAGGCACCGACAGTACCACCACGCAGTCCAACACCACGTCGGCAACGTCATCCCCACCCGTGATTGCGCCACCCACCACGACCATGCCGGTCAATCCGATGCCAACGCCATCGACCTCGGGCAATTCGGACCAGACACAGTCGGCGCCCGCTACCAAGGCCCCGGCAAACGAGACGCCCGCAGCCTCGGCGCCGGAGACAACCGCTCCGACAACGACCGCCCCCGCGGCAACGGCACCGGCCGCGACTGAATCCGCAAAAGCAAAGCCGGAAGAAAAAGCCAGCGAGCCGCCAAAGACACCCACAACGCATGTCGTTATCGCCGGCGACACGCTCTGGGATCTCGCCAAGACCTATTACGGCGATGCCCGGAATTGGCGCAGACTTCTAGCCGCCAACCGCAATATCAAGCCGCATTATCTGCCGGTTGGTGAAAAGTTGAGGATTCCGGCCAAGTAAAGACCATTTGTCTCGCATTACCCAGCCGGCCCGGGCTTCCCCGGACCGGCTTTTGTTCCTATGTGATGTGCTTCGTATCTTGAAAGGAATTCGTTCGATGACCGCAGACCTGACCACGCTTGCCCCCGATCACCCCAGCGTGAAATACGGCAAGGTCGGTGTGCTGCTCATCAATCTCGGCACGCCTGATGGCACCGACTACACCTCGATGCGGCGCTATCTGAAAGAATTTCTGACCGACCGACGCGTCATCGAGTGGTCGCGCTGGAAGTGGTATCCGATCCTGTTCGGCATCGTGCTCAACACGCGTCCGGGGAAAGTCGGCAAAGCCTATGCGACGATCTGGAACAAGGAAAAGGACGAAAGCTACCTGCGGACCTACACGCGCAACCAGGCCGAGCTGATGGCGGAGCGGCTGCGCGATCTGCCGAACGTCAAGGTCGATTGGGCCATGCGTTATGGTCAGCCCTCGATCGCAGACCGCATCCAGGCACTGAAGGACGACGGTTGCGAGCGCATCGTGCTCTTCCCGCTCTATCCGCAATATGCGGCAGCGACGACGGCGACCGTCAATGACAAAGCTTTCGACAAGCTGCAGAAGATGCGCTGGCAGCCGGCGATCCGCACCGTGCCGCAATATCACGATGACGAAACCTATATCGAAGCGCTGGCCAATTCCGTCACCCGCCATCTCTCGACGCTCGACTGGCAGCCGGAAAAGATCCTTGCCTCGTTTCACGGCATTCCGATGTCATATTTCAAACAGGGCGATCCCTACTACTGTTTCTGTCAAAAGACCGGCCGGCTGCTGCGCGAGAAGCTTGGCCTCTCGGAGGATCAATTCATGGTCACGTTCCAGTCCCGTTTCGGGCCGGAAGAGTGGCTGCAGCCCTATACCGACAAAACGGTGGAGCAGCTGGCCAAGGATGGCACCAAGCGCATCGCCGTGCTCAATCCCGGCTTCGTCTCCGATTGCCTGGAAACGCTTGAGGAAATCGCCGAGCAGGCGGCAGAATCTTTTCACCACAACGGCGGCGACAAATTCACCCACATTCCCTGTCTGAACGACAGCGACGATGGCATGAACGTGCTGGAAAAGGTCGTGCGTCGAGAGTTGCTCGGTTGGGCGTGAACGGTCGCCGGGATCAGTCCCGGCGATGAACGCTACTGCAACTGTGGCTTCTTGAGGAAGCTGCCACGATCGGCGGATTTGACACGCAGCCAGGCCTCGCGGCCGTTGCGCAGCACCCGCATCGGGATCTCGGCGCCGGCGGGGCCGCTCTCCCAGATCTTCCGATAGAAATCGGCAAGCCCATCCACCTCCGCATCGCGGATTTCCGAGATGACGTCACCCCGACGCAAGCCGGCTTGAGCCGCAGGACCACCCTCGGTGACGCTCATGACGACGACCTCGCCATTGCTTTCGGCCGAAAAGGCACCGAGCCAGGGCCGCGGCGGCTTGTCGACCCGACCGCGCTTGATCAGATCGTCGAGAATGGGCAGCAGCAGGTTGATCGGCACGACCATATTGATGTCGGCGCCTTCGCCATTCTGGGTCGCCATCTGCAAATGCAGCGACCCGACACCCAGAAGCTTGCCATCCTCATCCACCAGCGCCGCGCCACCCCAGGAAGGATGCGCCGGCGCTACGAAAATCGCCTCGTCGAGCAGATATTCCCAATAGCCGGCGAACTCCTGTTTGGCGACGATCTTTCCCTCCACGACCTGGCCGATGCCATCGGCGATCGCGACGGGATCGCCGATTTCCGCCTTCTCCGCATCGCCGAACTCGATGGCGGGCACGTCCAGAGGGCCAAGCGACTGCACGAGGCCGAACCCCGTTTCCTGATCATAGGCCAGAGCGTGTCCCGGCACGACCCGGCCGCTGCTCGTCGTCAGCCAGACTTCCTCTGCTTCCGTAATGAGATAGCCGATGGTCAGCACCAGCCCGTTTCCCTTGATGACGACGCCATTGCCTTCCCTGCGCGTCCCAAGCGTCGATGCCGTGAAGGCATCTTCGGGAACTGAGGCGTGCACGGCCACGATCGACCGCAATGTCCTATCGATATTCATTGTTTCATCCTGACAATGCGCGATGGCTCGGCTCGAAATGCCGCAGGGCAGCGGAGCCGGAAATTCTTATAGTAAGGTATGAAGATCAACTGCCGGACGCAAGGGCCGCACAGCGATTGATTGACCTGCTCATTGTATTTCCAGGAGCGCAACGGACTTTCAGACGACCCATTCCTCCCTTGCTGAGAACATGCTAACCCACCACATCTGATTGAGCGGCCGTTCTGCGTATTCGAGCGAAACGCGGGCAATGCGGTGGTGGTGTGGGACGCAAGAACCGTGTCGCGGGAAGTGTCGATGGAGGAATTCATGGTAGTCGGTGGTTTCAGCATCTTCGTGGTCGCCCTGGTGGTTCTGGTCATCCTGGTGCTGTTTGCAGGGATCAAGACGGTGCCACAGGGATACCGTTACACCGTCCAGCGTTTCGGCCGCTATATCCGCACCCTGGAGCCCGGCCTGAACCTGATCGTGCCGTTCATCGAGACGATCGGCATGCGCATGAATGTGATGGAGCAGGTCCTGGCCGTGCCGACGCAGGAAGTCATCACCAAGGACAATGCCAGCATCTCCGCCGATGCCGTGGCCTTCTTCCAGGTGCTGAATGCCGCGCAGGCCGCCTACCAGATCACCAATCTCGAAAGCGCGATCCTCAATCTCACCAAGACGAACATCCGTTCAGTGATGGGTTCGATGGATCTCGACGAGCTGCTTTCCAACCGCGACGCCATCAACGAGCGGCTGCTGCGCGTCGTCGATGAAGCGGTCGAGCCCTGGGGCATCAAGGTGACGCGCGTCGAGATCAAGGATATCCAGCCGCCGAAGGATCTCGTCGACGCCATGGGGCGTCAGATGAAGGCCGAGCGTGAAAAGCGCGCGCAGGTTCTCGAAGCCGAAGGCCTGCGCAACGCGCAGATCTTGCGCGCGGAAGGCGCCAAGCAGGCAGCCGTGCTGCAGGCGGAAGGCCAGCGCGAGGCCGCTTTCCGTAACGCCGAAGCCCGCGAACGTCTGGCGGAAGCCGAAGCCAAGGCGACGCGCATGGTTTCCGAGGCCATTGCCGAAGGCAACGTGCAGGCGATCAACTATTTCGTTGCGCAAAAATACACCGAAGCTCTGACGACGATCGGCTCGGCTAACAATTCGAAGATCGTGCTGATGCCGATGGAGGCAAGCTCGCTGATCGGCTCGCTTGGCGGCATCGGCGCCATTGCTCGCGAAGTCTTCGGCGACAATGGCGACGGCAATGGCTCACCGCAATCTCCTCGCCCGCGCACCGGCACCGTCCGCACCACGCCTTCGGTCAACCCGCTGACACCGCGGGAGAGCTGAGATGTTCGACAATCTCATGGTGGAACTCGGGCCTTGGGCTTGGTGGCTGCTTGGATTGGCGCTGCTGGCCGCCGAATTGATTGTGCCGGGCGTCTTCCTTGTCTGGATCGGCCTGGGCGCCATCGTCGTCGGCGCGTTGTCGCTGCTATTTTGGGATAACGCCTTCTGGGTCTGGCAGCTGCAGGGGCTGGTCTTTGCCGCCGCCTCGGTCATCGCCATCCTGATCGGGCGCCGCTATCTCTACAACAACAACCAGGTAACCGACGAACCCTTCCTGAACCAGCGCAGTGCCAGCCTCGTCGGACGCACGGCAACGCTCGACCAGCCCATTACCGAAGGTCGGGGACGAATTCGTCTCAACGATACCTATTGGACAGTCAACGGGCCGGACCTGCCGATCGGCACCCGCGTCAAGGTCGTGTCCAGCAACGGTCGCGAACTGACGGTCGAGCCCGTCTGATCAGGCGACGCCGATCCGCAGCAGATCGTGGAAATGGACGATGCCGATCGGACGACGGGCTTCGTCGACGACGATCAGCGCCGAAATATTATGACGGTTGAGAACCGCCATCGCGCTGGTGGCGAGCGTGGTTTCCTTCACGGTCTTCGGATTGCGCGTCATCATCTCGTCGACCCGCATCTCGGCGAGGCTGGTGCCCAGATTTCGAGCAATATCGCCATCCGTGACGATGCCGCAAAGGCAGCCGTCGTCATCGATGACACCGACGCAGCCGAACCGCATCTCCGCGAGCGTCATGACGGCTTCCCGCATGCCCGTACCAAGCTTGACCAGGGGAACCCGGTCGCCCTTATGCATAATATCGGTAACGTGAGAGAGGCTGGCGCCCAGCTTGCCGCCGGGATGGAAGGTGCGGAAATCCTCGGCGGTAAAACCACGCGCCTCGAGCAGGGCAACGGTCAGCGCATCGCCGATCGCAAGCTGCAGAAGCGTCGAGGTGGTCGGCGCCAGTCCATGCGGGCAGGCTTCCTGTTCCTTGGGAAGCAGCAGGACGACATCGGACTCGCGCGCAAGCGTCGAGCTTTCGCCAGAGGTGATGGCGATCATCGGGATGGAAAAACGACGGGAATAGCTGATGATGCCACGCAGCTCGGCACTCTCGCCACCCCAGGATATGGCGACGATGACATCATCCTGCGTGATCATACCGAGATCGCCGTGATTGGCTTCGACGGGATGCACGAAAAAGGACGGTGTTCCGGTTGAGGCCAGGCTAGCCGCGAGCTTGTTGCCGATATGGCCGCTTTTGCCGACGCCGGTAATGATCACCCGACCGCTGATATCGCCGATGATCTCGACAGCGCGGCTGAAAGGGCCGGCCAGACCGCTGGCCAATGCACGCTCCAGCGCCTCAAGGCCCCGTCTTTCCGTCTCGATCGTCCGCATCGCGGATTCGATCGCCCCGTTCTCGATCAGTCTGACAGCTCTCTTGTTCATCAGCGAGGCCTAACGCTTTTCTACAAATCTGTCCACCAAAGATCGACTTATGCAGCCAGCACCAGCCTATGACCTGCTGCGATAATATTCTCGATCCCGGCCATGCTGCAGCCCTTTGGCAACCAAGCGTTAACCACACGGCTTTACACTTGAGTAAGGATTTAGCGCATTTCCAGTAAGGTCAGATAAAGACAAAATGAGCATCGGCAAGAACAAGGCGGGTAACACGACCCTCCGGCTGACGGCATGGGCGACATCCGCCGCGCTGGGCTGGAGCGTCCTACTCGCCGTTCCGATGTCAGCAAACGCGCAATCATTGCGACCAGAACAGACCCTTGACGATCCGCTTGCCACGCCGGGTGCAACGACCGATCCGGACGCGACACCCGCCGCGACCGATGCGCAACAAGCCACGCCTGCCGCAAACCAGACATCGACAAGCGATACGGATGCGCAGCCGAACATGCGTCTGCGCCTGGGCGGTGTCGATCCGACGACCACCGGCTCGACGCTCGATGACGACATGCGCCGCGTCAACCTGCCGCAAACCACCGTCGATGGCCTGAGAACGCGCCAGCATCCGGATCGTGAGGATGCCCAGGGCATTCCGCTCGGAACATTCACGCTGCGTCCATCCGTCAATCAGTCGATCAATATCGAGCGCGATCGCACCGGCTCCGTCGAAGACAACCGCTCTTTCCTGCAAACCGATTTCCGCAGCACCCTAACATCGGATTGGGATCGCCACGCGCTGACGATTACCGGCGAAGGCGTCTGGCAGCGGAACATCAGCGGCACGGGCGAAGAGAAGCCAACGATCAACCTCAATGCCGACCTGCGGCTTGATCTGCCTGCCAACACCACGGCTCATGTCCTTGCCGGCTACCAATTCTACCGCGAAGACACTAGCGACCCGAACGCGATCGCAGGCGCCTCGAAGCAATCGGCCGTCAATCAATTCACGACGGGTCTCTCGCTGGAGCGCGATTTCGGCGTGCTGCGCGGCAGCACGGCCGTTGCCCTGACGCGAACCGTCTACTCCGATGCGGTGCTTTCTGACGGAACGCAGGTCACACTTAGCGATCGTGACCAAACGGCAGGCACGTGGCGCGGCCGCATCGGCTACGAGCTGTCGCCGGCGATCATTCCTTTCGTGGAAGTCGACCTCGGCCGTGCTGTCTATGACGAGACGCGCGACAGCAATGGATATGCCCGCTCGAACCAAAGCTATGGCGGCAAGGGCGGCATCGAGCTCGATCTCGGCGAGAAGCTCAAGGGCGAAATCGGCCTCGGCTACCAGCATACGGAATTCGACGATGCCCGCCTCGGCTCGATCGATTCGCCGACGATCGACGGCAATCTCGCATGGTCTCCGCAGCGCGGCACCGATGTCAGCATCGGTCTTTCGACCACGGTGCAGCCATCGACGACACCGGGCCTCAGCGGCTACAGCGCCTACCAGCTCACGAGCACCATCAGCCACCAGCTTCGCGACGACCTGACCGCGAAGTTCACCGGCGGAACGATCTGGCGCGATTACCCGTCAAACAGCAGCGCTTCCGACGAAACGGAATATGATGCGGCCCTCGGATTGATCTGGGGCGTCAATCGCTATGTCGACCTGACGGGCAATGTCGGCTACCAGCTGACCACCCGAAAAACCGGCGACGACACACGCCAGCTGCAGGCCGGCGTCGGCTTGACCGTAAAGCGGTAATTATCAAGCAAGCAACATGGGCACGACCAAAGGCCAAGCGCCCCCTGAAACGAAACAAGGCCCGGCATAAGCCAGGCCTTGAAAAACTGCGCGAAAATTCGAGAGCCTATTTCAGGGCTGCGACCAGCGCCTTCAACTCGTTCTCGATCGTCGGGCGGATATCCGCGCGCGCCAGCGAGAACGCGACGTTGGCGAGGATGAAGCCATCCTTGGCGCCACAGTCGAACGTCTGGCCCTGGAAGTGATAACCAGCAAAGTCCTGCTTCTGCGCCAGCTTCAACATGCCGTCGGTCAGCTGGATTTCGTTACCGGCACCGCGCTCCTGGCTTTCCAGGATGCGGAAGATTTCAGGCTGCAGGATGTAGCGGCCATTGATGAAGAAGTTGGACGGAGCCGTGCCCTTGGCAGGCTTTTCGACCATTTCCGTGATGCGGAAGCCGTTGCCGATCGTCTCACCGACGCCGACGATACCGTACTTGTGGGTCTGATCCGGCGCGCACTCCTCGACAGCGATGACGTTGCCGCCGCTATGTTCGTAAAGCTCGATCATGCCCTTCATGCAGCCCTTTTCGGCGCTCATGACCATATCGGGCAGAAGAAGCGCGAAGGGCTCGTCGCCGACGATTTCGCGGGCGCACCAGACGGCGTGTCCGAGACCGAGCGGCTCCTGTTGACGCGTGAAGCTCGCGGTGCCGGCCTTCGGCAAAAGACCGTTCAACAGCGACAGTTCAGCATTCTTGTTGCGCTGACGCAGCGTATGCTCAAGTTCGAACTGAATGTCGAAATAGTCTTCGATGACGTGCTTGCTGCGACCCGTGACGAACACGAAATGCTCGATGCCGGCTTCCATCGCCTCGTCGACGACATACTGGATGACCGGCTTGTCCACGACGGTCAGCATCTCCTTCGGCACCGCCTTGGTCGCCGGCAAGAACCGCGTCCCTAGACCTGCGACTGGAAATACTGCCTTACGAACCTTCTTATGCTGTCCCACTCATACCTCCTGGGTATCAAATCGCTGGCACCAGGCCATTCTAATGGTCACTAGATTAAATTTGCTACTGTTTTGCAAATAATGACTGGCAGCCGCTTCCATGGTAAAGAATTTGTTGACTTCATTCCCGTAGTGTCACGCATGGGCGAGCGCTATCCGCGTCGCCGCACCGAAATCCAACACTTGATGGACAAGGATGTAGATGACTCCAAACCGCAAAAACTCCCTTCGTGGTCTCGCTCTGGCGCTCGCGCTCAGTGCCTTCGCGGGACTCGCTCCCGTTAACGCCAATGCTGACCCTGGGTTCCAGAAATGGATTGCGGGCTTCTACACGACTGCCGCCAAGAGCGGCATTACGCAATCGACCTATCGCAATGCATTTGCCGGCGTGACGGACCCCGACCCCACGGTCCTTGAAAAGGCGCAGTACCAACCGGAATTCAAGTCCCAGATCTGGGATTACCTCGACTCCCGTGTGAATCCATATACCGTGGAAATTGGCCGGAAGATGGCCGTCAAATACGGCTCCACGCTGCGCACGCTCGAGCAGCACTTCGGCGTCGACCGCAATATCATGCTCGCCATCTGGTCGATGGAATCGAATTACGGCGCGGTTCTCGCCAAGAACGACCGCCTTCACTACGTGCCCCGCGCGCTGGCCACACTTGCCTATGCTGACCCGAAACGGGCCAACTATGCCAAGAAGCAGCTCATCGCAGCGCTGAAGATCCTGCAGAAGGGCGATATCTCGCGCAAGGACCTGAATGGCTCCTGGGCCGGCGCCATGGGTCACACGCAGTTTATTCCTAGCAGTTACCTGCTCTATGCCGTCGATGCCGATGGCACCGGCCATGCCGATATCTGGAATTCCATTCCGGACGCCTTGGCCACGACAGCCAATCTGCTTGCCAAGAACGGATGGGATACCGGGCGCACCTGGGGCTACGAAGTCGTCGTTCCGCCCGGCGGCGGAGCCCAGGCCGGCAAGACCCACACGATCGCGCAGTGGGCAGCGCTCGGCTTCGTGCGCCCCAATGGCAAGGGCTTTCGCATGACCTCCGACCGCGCCCAGCTGAAGATGCTCGGCGGCCCTGACGGCCCGGGCTTCCTGATGACGGGCAACTTCTTCACCGTGAAGCGCTACAACGCCTCCGACAGCTATGCCCTGGCAGTCGGCTTGCTTGCGGATCAGATTGCCGGCTATGGCGGCATGCAGCAGTCATGGCCGCGCCCAAGCGGCGCGCTCGACGTCAAACAGAAGTTCGAGCTGCAGACGCGCCTGAAGGAACTCGGCTATTATGACGGCGTCGTCGACGGCAACTTCGGATCGGGCTCGAAGGCTGCGATATCGGCGGTTCAGCAGCGCATGGGCCTGGACGCGGATGGCGAACCGTCGATGAACCTGCTCAAGGCGTTGCGCAAGTAGGCGGCCGCACCAACGAAGCCTGGCCGCCGGGCGAACTTGCCTGCGGCCATGGGATCGTGAGCGAAAAGAAGCGATGACAAAACCACCTGCGCGCACGTTCACGGCAACAATGAAGGCTCTTGCAACGGCCTTCATTGCCTGCGTTATGACGTTCGGCTGGCTGCTGCAACCGGCCGAAGCGCAGGAACGGCCGCGCCGGACGTTGTTCGACATGCTGTTCGGCAACCGCGAGCCCGATTATCCCGATCAGTCTTCCGAGCAACCGCCGCCCCGCCGAAAAGTGCAGCCCCGCAAACGGCCGACACCGCCGCCACGCCAGCCCGTCGTTCAACCCGACACGCCGCCGCCGGCGGAAAAACTGCAGGACGCCAAGACAATCCTCGTCGTTGGCGATTTTCTGGCTAGCGGTCTTGCGACCGGGCTGGAAGACGCATTTTCCACCTCCCCCGGCGTCGTCATTCAATCGCGCGGCAACGTCGCCTCGGGCCTCGTCCGGCAGGATTACTACAACTGGCCGCAGCAACTGACCGGCATGATGGACCAGCTGAAACCGGCCATGGTCGTCGTGATGATCGGCGCCAATGATCGCCAGCAGATCATCGGTGATGGCCTTAACGAGAAATACGGCACCGACCCGTGGTTCCTTGCTTACGAGGAACGTGTGCAGCAAATCGCCAAGCTGGTGACGAGCCGCCATATCCCGCTGCTCTGGGTCGGCCTGCCGTCCTTCGGCTCGGACCAACTGACAGCCAGCGCCGTCAAGCTCAATCAGATCTATCAAAGCCAGACGACGAGCGTCGGCGGCGAATTCATCGACATATGGGACGGCTTTACCGATCAGAACGGCGAATTCATTGTCACCGGCTCCGATATCAACGGCCAGCAGGTACGGCTCAGAACCGCCGACGGCGTCAATTTCACCGCGGCGGGCAAGCGCAAGGTCGCCTTTTATCTCGAAAAGCCCGCACGGAGATTGCTGGGCGACCAAGCAAGTCCTGATATCACTCGCCTGGATACCGGCAATCCACTGCCGGCGCAGCAGGCGAGCCTGCCCGGCGCGGAGCCGGAAAAAATCACCCGGACACCGCCAATCAGCCTGTCCGACCCGGATCTCGACGGCGGCGCCCAGCTTCTGGGCGGCGCGCCCGCCCCGGCCGCGACCGCGCCTTCGCCACGCGATCTTCTGGTCGAAAAAGGCCAGATGGATCCGGCGCCCACCGGCCGCGTGGACGACTATCGACTGCCGAAGACCGCGACACCCTGATAGCCGTGAGCTCAAGCCGGCACCGGCGTTTGACAAGACGGCGTTGCGCTCCTAGAAAAACGGCATGATCACCAACCGCGCAGATCATATGGATCATGACCGCACCTGCCTGCAGGTTGCGATTTCGCGCGCTTTCTCCGGCCGAGGTCTCCGCGTCCAGTCGTGACGGCCGGAGGCGTTGATGCGTCCGGCAGCGGCTGGACGTAAAGCCCTTCCCCCCAAATATCAACGTTGCCCATGGAGAATGGCACGTGCTCAATATCTATAACGTCAATTCGCTCGTTCATTGGGAAGAGCGGGACATCCGGCTGCGGGACGATCTCACTCGCTTCTTCTCGGACGAGGTCCGCAGCTTCCTGCGATCCGTCAATCCGGCCTGGGATGTTCGCAGGGTTGAAGCTCCGACCCTGATGCCACGCAACCTCGTCTCAGATGCTTATTCCAATGAAGACATATGGGTCCAGGGACAACTGTCGGAGACGGATACTGAACTGGTACTGCGGCCGGAGACCACGCCCTCGACCTACATCTATATGCAGCATCTTCTGGGCAATCACTCCAGAACACGCCTGCCATTGTGCGTCTGGCAGGCCGGCAAATCCTATCGCCGCGAGCAGGAACAGGCGACCAAGCATGTCAGGCTCAAGGAATTCTGGCAGCTCGAGTTCCAATGCGCTTTTACCGCCGATAGCGGTAATGATTACCATGCGGCATGCCTGGAGCCGGTTCGTCGCATGATCGGATCGGTCGTTCATTTGCCCACAAGAGTGGTTCCCTCGGATCGCCTGCCTGCTTATTCCGAGGTCACAATGGACATCGAGGTCGAAAATGGCGACAAATGGATGGAGGTCTGCTCGATCTCGAAACGTACGGATTTCCCGCAGCGCTATCGCAGCCAGGCGAAGAAGGGACCGGCGATAGATCATGACGTCACGGTGCTCGAGATCGCTATCGGGCTCGACCGCTGCATCTATAACTGGACCATCGCCGCCAGCAGATAAAAGAAAGGCCGGGTTCATGACGAACCCGGCCTTTCCAAAAGAATATACGTTTGGGCTTAGCGCGGCAGAACCGTCGAGCCCATCAAGGTCTCGTCGATGGCGCGCGCAGCTTGACGTCCCTCACGGATCGCCCAGACGACAAGTGACTGGCCACGGCGGACGTCGCCGGCGGTCCACAGCTTGTCGACCGAGGTCTTGTAGTCCTTTTCGTTGGCAACGACGTTCGTCGAGCCGCGGCGATCCGTATTCAGCGTCAGCTTGCCGTCGAGCTCCTTGAGCACGCTGTCGGTGAACGGGCCGCGGAAGCCGATGGCGATGAAGGCGAGATCAGCGCGGATGACGAATTCCGTGCCGGCGATCGGCTTGCGGCGATCGTCGACTTCGCAGCACTTCACGCCGGTCAGCATGCCGTCTTCGCCGATGAACTCGAGCGTTGCGACCTGGAATTCGCGAACCGCACCCTCGGCCTGCGACGAGGAGGTGCGCATCTTCGTTGCCCAGAAAGGCCAGACGGCCAGCTTGTCTTCCTTTTCCGGCGGCTGCGGACGGATGTCGAGCTGGGTAACCTTCACGGCACCCTGGCGGAATGCCGTGCCGACGCAGTCGGACGCGGTATCGCCGCCGCCGACGACGACGATATGCTTGCCGCCGGCAAGGATCGGGTCGGCCGGCCAGCCGACGCTGTCGATGCTTTCGCGGCCGACGCGGCGGTTCTGCTGAACGAGATACGGCATGGCGTCGTGAACGCCGGCAAGGTCGACGCCGGGAATGCCGGCTTCGCGCGGAGTTTCCGAACCGCCGCAATAAAGCACGGCATCATGGTCGGCCAGAAGCTGCTCGATTTTGACGTCGACGCCGACATTGACGCCATAATGGAAGGTGACGCCTTCGCCCTTCATCTGCTCGACACGGCGGTCGATGAAGTTCTTCTCCATCTTGAAGTCCGGAATGCCATAGCGCAGCAGGCCGCCGGCCTTGCTCTCGCGCTCGTAGACATGAACTTCATGACCGGCGCGGCCGAGCTGCTGCGCTGCCGCCATGCCGGCTGGGCCGGAACCGATGATCGCGACCTTCTTGCCGGTGTGCACGGTTGCCGGCTGCGGCCGGATGAAGCCGAGCTCATACGCCTTGTCTGCAATCGCCTGTTCGACAGTCTTGATGGCGACCGGCGCATCCTCCAGGTTCAGCGTGCAGGCCTCCTCGCAAGGTGCGGGGCAGACGCGGCCGGTGAATTCCGGGAAGTTGTTGGTCGAATGAAGGTTGCGGATCGCCTCTTCCCAGTTGTTGTTATAGACGAGGTCGTTCCAATCCGGGATCTGGTTGTGCACCGGGCAGCCGGTCGGGCCGTGGCAATAGGGAATGCCACAGTCCATGCAGCGAGCTGCCTGCTTCTGCACTTCCGGGTCCGACATGGGGATCGTGAATTCACGGAAATGCCGGATGCGATCCGACGCGGGCTGATACTTGCCGACCTGACGGTCGATTTCCAAGAAACCTGTTACCTTGCCCATGCTTTCGTTTCCTCACTCAAAAAGTGGAGCTCATGGCTCCCGTGCCTGAGGGTTATCTCGATGTCCCCGTGCGGCACTCTAAATCAAATCCGATTCCGCTATTCGACAGTTGCGATCGCCATGGCGGCAGCCGCAATGCGAGGCGAAACCCTCGACTGGCCAAAGCAGGGGCGGATTACTCCGCCGCCACGCTCATGCGGCTACGCTCCATTTCCTCAAGGGCGCGGCGGTATTCGACCGGCATGACCTTGCGGAATTTCGGGCGATAGTCTGCCCAGTGATCGAGGATCTCCTTGGCTCGCGTCGAGCCCGTATAGTGGAAATGGTTCGAAATCAGCTGGAAGAGACGCTCTTCATCGTGACGCGTCATGTCATCCGAGACGTCGACACGTCCCTTGTGCATGATGTCGCCGCCGTGATGATGCAGCTTCTCCAGCAGTTCGTCCTCTTCGGGAACCGGTTCCAGTTCGACCATGGCCATGTTGCAGCGACGGGCGAAATCGCCCTTCTCGTCGAGTACATATGCCACGCCACCCGACATGCCGGCTGCGAAGTTGCGGCCGGTTTCGCCGAGAACGACGACAACGCCGCCGGTCATGTACTCGCAACCATGGTCGCCAACGCCTTCGACGACGGCGATCGCGCCGGAGTTTCTGACCGCGAAGCGCTCGCCCGCGACACCGCGGAAGTAGCACTCGCCCTCGGTCGCACCATAAAGCACGGTGTTGCCGACGATGATCGAATTCTCAGCGACGATCTTCGAATTCTCCGGCGGACGGATGATGATGCGGCCGCCCGAAAGACCCTTGCCGACATAGTCGTTACCATCGCCGACAAGGTTGAAGGTAATGCCCCGCGCCAGGAACGCCGCGAACGACTGACCGGCGGTTCCCTTCAGGGTGACGCTGATCGTGTCATCCTTCAGGCCGCGATGGCCGTATCGCTTGGCAACTGCGCCCGAAAGCATGGCGCCGGCCGAACGGTCGACGTTCTTGATATCGACTTCGAAGGCCACCGGCGTTTTGGAAGCAAGCGCCGGCTCCGCCTTCTCGATCATCTTGCGGTCGAGAATGTCGTCGATCGGATGCTTCTGCACGGTCGTCCAGTAGGTCTCTTCCTTTGGCGCATCGACCTTGTGGAAGATACGGCTGAAATCGAGCCCCTTGGCCTTCCAGTGCGCGAGCATCTCGTCCTTTTCCAGAAGCTCGGAAGCGCCGATGATGTCGTCCAGCTTGGCAGCGCCGAGCGAAGCGAGGATCTCGCGTACTTCTTCGGCCACGAAGAAGAAGTAGTTGATGACATGCTCCGGCGTGCCCTTGAAGCGCTTGCGCAGGACCGGATCCTGGGTGGCGACGCCAACCGGACAGGTGTTGAGATGGCATTTGCGCATCATGATGCAGCCTGCCGCGATCAGCGGTGCGGTGGCAAAGCCGAACTCGTCAGCGCCCAGCAGCGCACCGACAATGACGTCGCGACCGGTCTTCAGACCGCCGTCGACCTGCAGGGCGATGCGAGAACGCAGTCCGTTCAGCACCAGCGTCTGCTGCGTCTCGGCAAGACCGATTTCCCAAGGCGAACCGGCATGCTTCAGCGAGGTCAGCGGCGACGCGCCTGTACCACCATCATAGCCCGAAACGGTGATGTGATCGGCGCGCGCCTTGGCGACGCCGGCGGCAACCGTGCCGACGCCGACTTCCGAGACGAGCTTGACCGAGACATCAGAGGTCGGGTTGACGTTCTTCAGGTCGTAGATCAGCTGCGCCAGATCTTCGATCGAATAGATGTCATGGTGCGGCGGCGGCGAAATCAGGCCGACGCCCGGCGTGGAATGCCGGGTCTTGGCAACGGTCGCGTCGACCTTGTGGCCGGGCAGCTGACCGCCTTCACCGGGCTTGGCGCCCTGCGCGACCTTGATCTGCAGCACGTCGGCATTGACCAGATATTCGGTCGTGACGCCGAAGCGGCCCGAGGCGATCTGCTTGATGGCGGAGCGTTCCGGATTTGCCGAACCGTCGAAGAGCGGCATGTAGCGGTCGGATTCTTCGCCGCCTTCGCCGGTGTTCGACTTGCCGCCGATGCGGTTCATGGCGATCGCCAGCGTCGTATGCGCCTCGCGGCTGATGGAGCCGAAGGACATGGCGCCGGTCGAGAAGCGCTTGACGATATCGGCGGCCGGTTCGACTTCATCGATCGAGATCGGCTTGCGGCCGAGCGCTTCCGCGCCCTTGATCGTGAAGAGACCACGGATGGTGTTCATCCGAAGCGACGATTCATTGACCATTTCGGCGAATTCGCGATAGCGATCTTCGGCATTGCCGCGCACGGCGTGCTGAAGCGCCGCTACGGCATCCGGCGTCCAGGCGTGGCTCTCGCCACGCATGCGGAAGGCATATTCGCCACCGATGTCGAGATTGCTCGTCAGCAGCGGGTCGCGCCCGAAGGCGGACTTGTGGCGAGCAACAGTCTCTTCGGCGATGGTGTCGAGACCGATACCTTCGATCATCGTCGCGGTGCCGAAGAAGTACTTGTCGACCAGTTCCTGCTGCAGGCCGATCGCATCGAAGATCTGCGCGCCGCAATAGGACTGATAGGTCGAGATGCCCATCTTCGACATGACCTTGAGGATGCCCTTACCCACGGCCTTGATGTAGCGGTAGACGACCTCGGTCGCGTCCACTTCCTTCGGGAACTCGCCGCGCTGATGCATGTCGAGCAGCGTATCGAAGGCGAGATACGGGTTGATCGCTTCCGCGCCATAACCTGCCAGCAGGCAGAAATGATGCACTTCGCGCGGCTCGCCGGTTTCTACCACGATGCCGACCGAGGTACGCAGGCCCTTGCGGATCAGGTGATGGTGCACGGCCGCCGTCGCCAGCAGCGCCGGGATCGCGATGCGGTCCGGTCCGATCTGACGGTCGGACAGCACGATGATGTTGTAGCCGCCGCGAACGGCCGCTTCCGCACGCTCGCAGAGACGATCGAGCATTTCCGGCATGCCTTCGGCACCGCGTTCGACATCATAGGTGAAGTCGAGCGTCTTGGTGTCGAAGCGGTCTTCGGTATGACCGATCGAGCGGATCTTTTCGAGGTCGCCGTTGGTCAGGATCGGCTGGCGCACTTCCAGACGCTTGGCGTTGGCCATGCCGGTATGATCGAGCAGGTTCGGGCGCGGGCCGATGAACGAGACAAGGCTCATGACGAGCTCTTCGCGGATCGGGTCGATCGGCGGGTTCGTCACCTGCGCGAAGTTCTGCTTGAAGTAGGTGTAAAGCAGCTTCTGCTTGTCGGACATGGCCGAGATCGGCGTATCCGTGCCCATGGAACCGACAGCCTCCTGCCCGGTCGTCGCCATCGGCGACATCAGCAGCTTGGTGTCTTCGGTCGTGTAGCCGAAAGCCTGCTGGCGGTCGAGCAGCGATACGTCGCGACGCAGCGCGCGCGGTACTACCGGCTTCAGGTCTTCAAGGATCAGCTGCGTGCGGTTCAGCCAGCTGCGATAGGGATGCTTGCCAGAGAGCTCCGACTTCACCTCGTCGTCGGAGATGATGCGGCCCTTTTCCATATCGATGAGCAGCATCTTGCCCGGCTGCAGGCGCCACTTCTGGATGATCTTTTCTTCATCGACGGGCAGAACGCCGGCTTCGGACGCCATGATGATGCGATCGTCGCTGGTGACGAGATAGCGGGCCGGACGCAGGCCGTTACGATCGAGCGTCGCGCCGATCTGCTTGCCATCGGTGAAGGCAACGGCGGCCGGGCCATCCCACGGCTCCATCAGCGCTGCATGATACTCGTAGAATGCCTTGCGCTCGGCAGCCATCAGCTGATTGCCGGCCCAGGCCTCCGGGATAAGCATCATCATGGCATGCGCCAGCGAGTATCCGCCGCGCACGAGGAACTCGAGCGCGTTGTCGAAACAGGCCGTGTCCGACTGACCTTCATAGGAGATGGGCCAGAGCTTGGAGATATCGTCGCCGAACAGGGGAGACGAGACCGACGCCTGGCGCGCCGCCATCCAGTTGACGTTGCCGCGCAGCGTGTTGATTTCGCCGTTATGCGCGACCATGCGGTACGGATGCGCCAGCTTCCACGACGGGAACGTGTTGGTCGAGAAACGCTGGTGCACGAGGGCAACCGCCGTTTCGAACCGCGGATCGGACAGGTCCTTATAATAGGCGCCCACCTGATAAGCGAGGAACATGCCCTTGTAGACGATGGTCGAGCTCGACAGCGAGACCGGGTAGAAGCTGCTCTCTTCGCCTTCATATTCCGCATAGATACGGTTTGAAATCACCTTGCGCAGGGTGAAGAGACGACGCTCGAACTCCTCGTTCGTGCCGGCATCACGACCGGCGCCGATGAAGACCTGCACATGATGCGGCTCGGTGGCAGCGATATCAGGCGCCTTCGACAGCGAGGAGTTATCGACAGGCACGTCACGGAAGCCGAGCAGAACCTGGCCTTCCTCGGTAACGACCTGCTTGATGGCGGTCTTGAAGTGCTCGATCAGCGCCTCGTCGCGCGGCAGAAAGAAGTGACCGACGCCATATTCGCCGGCCTTCGGCAGGATCACGCCCTGCTTGGCCATCTCTTCGCGGAAGAAACGATCGGGGATCTGCACTAGAATGCCCGCGCCGTCACCCATCAACGGGTCGGCGCCGACGGCACCGCGATGCGTCAGGTTTTCGAGAATGAACAGGCCATCGCGCACGATCTGGTGCGACTTCTGGCCCTTCATATGCGCGACGAAGCCGACACCGCAGGCGTCATGTTCATTGCGCGGATCGTACAGGCCCTGTTTCGGCGGGATGCCGACAGCGCGTTTCGATGTTTTGGCCGTGGCGGCAGCATTCACTGCAGCGGTCTGGTCAAAACTCGTGGACGTCGTCCTGTTCGTCATCGTCTTCCCTCCGGTAAGGCCCGCGTCGCGGGCGATCCTTCGTCCCGCGCGGTCCGTTTCCGGCGCCGACGCGCGACAGCTCTGTTGCCTTGTGAAGATCCGGCCGCGAACCATGGCGCCATGTGGAGCCCGTCGTCAGCGTTCCGCGCCTTGCTATTCCACCGCCGCATCGCCCACAGCCTCGAAGGCTTGAACGGACGTGCTCCCGGTGACTATAGCTTGAAATCCCGACAGCGTCAGGACCCTCCAGCGCATCTTCGGCCTTGGTGGCCAAAATAGGACAGCAACCCTGTCCTAATTCATCAGCTCTATGCCAGAAAGCTCAGGCCTTCGCAAGAGCAAAACGGCAAAATTTCGTCAACGAAAGACGGAAGATTGCCTTTGTTGCATAAATCGAGCAATAAAGTTTCGCTACGGCGCATCATTTTATTTGTTGATTGCGTAGATCAATTTCTGTGATGGATCCTTCAAGTTCATGCACTTGATAGGTTTTTGCATTGGCATAATGTCCTGCCGATCCTATTTATCACGCCTTAACTCACTCTCTTTGATTGGTGCATTTCCATGTTCTTTGCCTCCGATAATTGGGCCGGCGCCCACTCCAAGATCGCCGAACGTCTTCTTGCCGAGTCTGGAGGCTTTGCCACCGCATACGGCTTGAGCGACCTTGACCAGCAGGTCGAAGCCAAATTCAGCGAGGTTTTCGAACGCGAGGTTGCCGTCTTCTTCGTGGCAACCGGTTCTGCCGCCAATTCTCTGTCACTGGCCAGCGTCCAGAAGCCGGGTGGCATCACCTTTTGTCATAGCGAGGCGCATGTCGCCGAAGACGAATGCGGCTCGCCGGACTTCTTCAGTTCTGCACGTCTCGCGACGGTCAAGGGATCGGCCGGCAAGATCGATCCTCAAGCGCTTGCCGCCAAGATCGCCCGCTTTCCGCAGGATGCCGTACACCACGGCCGTGCCGCCGCTGTGACAATCACGCAGGCGACGGAAATCGGCACCGTCTATTCGCTCGCGGAGATCGATGCCGTCGCCTCCGTCGCCAAGACTGCCGGCCTGCCGCTGCATATGGACGGCGCACGCTTTGCCAACGCCCTTGTCGCTCTCGGCGCGACCCCGGCCGAGATGACATGGAAGCGCGGCGTCGACATTCTGTCTTTCGGCGGCACCAAGAACGGCTGCTGGTGCGCCGAGGCGATCGTCTTCTTCGATCCGGAGAAGGCAAAGGAAATGCACTTCATCCGTAAGCGCGCCGCCCAGCTCTTCTCGAAGTCGCGCTTCATCGCCGCTCAGTTCGATGGCTATTTCCAGGATGGTCTTTGGCTCGATCTCGCCCGCCACTCCAACGGCATGGCCGACCGCCTGCGCACCGGCCTCGAGAAGGCTCCGGGTACGCGTTTGGCCTGGCCGACCACATCGAACGAAGTCTTCGCCATCATCCCGAAATCCGCGTCCAAGGCCGCCGAAGACAAGGGTGCGAAGTTCTACGAGTGGCCGATTCCGGAATCGCAGCCGGAACTGGTCGGTGAAGGCGAAACACTGATCCGCCTGGTCACCAGCTTCGCTACGACCGAGGCTGACGTGACGAACTTCCTCGCCTGCCTGGCGTAACGACATGGGAAAGCGCCGCAGCCGGCATCAGGGCCATGCGGCGCTTGCGCATTTTCGGCAGGTCAGTTCAAATTGCGGTGGATGAACATCGCCGAATTAGACAGATCGCCGCGGCTAAATGCCGGAGCACGGTGAACGATCATCGTCATCGCCATGACGCAGGCAACAAGGCCGGAAATGAAGACGGCACCATAAGTCATCGAGACGGAATTCCCCGCGCAGTTCACCAATCGTGAAGCAAGCTAGCATCGCAAGCTGACTCCGGCCTGAAGCGCGAAAGAATGCGACGAGACACGCCAAAAGGGAAACATCAGCCGGCGAAACAAGATGTTGTCCTACCCCAATGTTGCGACGATGTTTTTTAACAGCGCCACTGAGATGACCGCCATCAGGCAGCCCTCGGCCCTCTCACCTTCGCAAGGATATCGTCCGAAAGCGCCTTCACGATCAGCTGGTCTGCGCCCTTGCGCGGCACCAGCACGAATTCCACGTCTTCCAATGCCGGCAGCCAGCCGGGCGCTATTTCCGTCAAACCGGCCGGCGCCATACTTTTGGGCTGCACCAGTACGCCCATCCCGGCGCGGGTTGCCGCCATCAGACCGCTGAGGCTGCCGCAAGTGCAGACGATGCGCCACGGCATCTGCTGGCGACGCAACGCCTCCAAGGCAACCGCGCGCGTGACGCTCGGTGCCGGAAAGGCGATCAGCGGCAGCGGGCCTGCAAGCCTGCGAATACGATCCGGGTCACGCGCCAGCCAGACCAGCGGCTCGCGATAGACGAGCGTGCCCCTGACGTCGCCGAGCCGACGCTTGGCAAGCACCAGATCGAGATCGCCATTATCCTGCATTTCATAAAGCGTCCCGCTGAGCGCGACCGTCAGCTCCAGATCGACGGACGGATGCGAAAGGACGAATTCCTCCAGTACATCCGGAAGCTGGCTGGTGACGAAATCCTCGGAAACGCCGAGCCGCAGATTGCCGCGCAGGCTGTTGCCGGCGAAAAGCTGCCGCACCTCGCCTTCGATTGACAGCATCTGCCGCGCATGGCCGAGCAGCGCCTCCCCATCGCCGGTCAGCACGACACGGTGCGTATCGCGTGCCAGCAGCTTGCGCCCCAGCTCCGTTTCCAGCCGCTGTATATGCTGGCTGACGGTCGATTGCCCCAGACCGAGCCGCTCGGCTGCCAGCGTGAAGCTGCCCATCTGCTCGACGGCAACAAAGCTGCGCAATTGCGTCAGATCCAGCATTACTTATCCTATATCACGATAACTGTTATTCCTTGCATCGTGGATCACAATAGGTCTATCTGCAAGGATTATTCACTGAGACTTGTAATGCGATTGGGGTAGGCACGATGCGCCGCTTTCTTCCAGATACCTTCACCATGCTATTGGTGCTGACCGTCATCACGGCATCCTTCTTTCCGGTTCAGGGAGCGAGCGCCCGCTACTTCGGCATAGCGACCAATTTTGCCATCGGCCTGCTGTTCTTTCTGCACGGCGCGCGACTGTCGCGCGATGTGGTCATCGCCGGCATGCTGCACTGGCGCCTGCATCTCGTGATACTTTTGACGACCTTCGGCATCTTCCCGCTGCTGGTGCTGGTGATCGGCCATATTCTTCCCGAGAGCGTCCTGCCGGTATCGCTCTATACCGGCTTGCTGTTCCTGAGCGTGCTGCCCTCGACGGTGCAGTCCTCCATCGCCTTCACGTCGATTGCCGGCGGCAATGTGCCGGCCGCCATCTGCTCGGCTTCGGCATCGAACATCTTTGGCATGTTCCTCACACCATTGCTCGTCGGCGCCCTCTTCTCGGTCGGCGGTCAGGGGGGCGGTTTCTCCTGGGACGTCCTGTGGCAGATCATGCTGCAGCTGCTCGCTCCCTTCATCGCCGGTCAGCTGCTGCAGCCGTGGATCGGAAACTGGATCCGCTCGAAGAAGACGCTGCTGATGCCGGTCGATCGCGGCTCGATCCTCATGGTCGTCTATTCGGCTTTCAGCGAGGCCGTGGTCGAAGGCCTGTGGCACACGCTCTCGCTGGTCGATATCGCGACCATCATCGTCGCCAATATGGTACTTCTGGCGATGGTACTTTGCATCACTATGTTCGGCAGCCGTGCGCTTGGCTTCTCCAAGGCCGACGAGATCACCATCACCTTCTGCGGCTCGAAAAAGTCGCTGGCGAGCGGCGTGCCGATGGCAAACGTCATTTTCGCCGGCCAGGGCATCGGTGCCATCGTGCTGCCGCTCATGCTGTTCCATCAGATCCAGTTGATGACCTGCGCGGTACTCGCCCAGAAATATGCGGATGCGGCAAAGCGGCGGGAAGCAGCCAAGACGGCGGCAAAAACCAGTGAGGCGCCCAACGCAGCCTGAGACATCTGGACAAACAGGTCAAAACAAAAGCGGCGCCCCGATGGGGCGCCGCTTTTTGATCTTGGGAGGATCAAAATCGATGGCGATGTTGCATCGCCATCGATCGCATTTCTTAGTTTACGCGAGCTTCGATAGCTTTCGGAGCTTCCACCTGCTCAGCCGCGATGGAGATGCGGCGGGGCTTCATGGCTTCCGGAATGTTGCGCAGCAGATCGATGTGCAGCAAACCATTCTTCAGGGAAGCAGCCTGGACCTCGACATGGTCGGCGAGCTGGAAGCGGCGCTCGAAAGCACGCTTGGCGATGCCGCGATAGAGATATTCGCTGGCCTCGGCCGGCTCATCGCTCTTTTCGCCCTTGACGTGGAGCACGTGGGCATGAGCCTCGATGCTCAGTTCCGTTTCGTCGAAACCGGCAACGGCCATGGTGATACGGTAAGTGTTCTCACCGGTCCGCTCGATGTTGTAGGGCGGATAGGTCTGAGCCTGATCCGGCTGGGCAAGGCTGTCGAGCATGGTGAACAAACGGTCGAAACCGACGGTGGAACGATAAAGGGGAGAGAAGTCTACGTGACGCATGGAGTCCTCCTGTGAGCGACGATTGCGATTCTGATCTTGTCCCATGACCCCACTTCTGGCGGTCTCGGGACGGTTCAGCAGGCCCGTTTGGCACCCGCAGGATTGAGATGGGGATCGCTTTTCCGGAGTTCAAGACCCCGCCGGATCACTTGGATTTCGATCATGAGATCGCGTGAACCGCAGATGAATACATGGTTCGGAGATCGTTCAGACTGGTGGATCTATCAATTACACCATCGGATACACCATCATCCGATGACTGAAGTGTATCGTCCCTTCTTCTTCAGTCTTGCTCGGCCGGCGACGCGGACCTCTCTATCCCGCAAGCCGGCCCTTTTCTTTGTGAGCATCACCGCAGCAACTTCAACGACCCCGTCAGCGACTTAACCCACTTCGACGGGCCGGCTATGCCAAGGCCATCGATCACCTCGCCAGCGAGATCGCGATCCGGAAAGGCTGTTTCGTATTCCCTGTAGTCATGCAACGATCTTGCGAAGGCCGGAAATGGCACGATCGCCTGCTCGCCTTGCTGTGCGAGGGCCTTGAGCAACAGCGCCGTGATGGCCTCCGCGTCGGCCTGCAGCATCGGGACAGGCAGATTCGAGCTGATGTCGATCGTGCGCCCTTCCCTGTCACTCAATTGCCGCGCGGCAAGAGCGGGAAAGCGCGCGCCCAGCCCGATTGCAATGGCCGCAGCGGTGTTGGCGATCAACCCCAGCGGCAAAGCCGGATTGATGACGATGGCGAGACGAATATCGGGGAGCATGGAGTTCCTGTTGGATTGTCATTGCACGCCGACAAGACTATCCCCGATCCCCAGAGCACTCTTACCTTTCATTGCCCATAATTTATAAAATATGGTAGAGCCTACCTAATTTCATCATAATTGAGGCCACATATGCCCACAGCGCTTGAACCCCTAGACATGAAAATCCTCGGCGCCCTGCAGAAAGACGGCCGCCTGACGAACCAGGCGCTTTCCTCGGAGGTCGGCCTCTCGACGTCTCCCTGCTGGCGGCGTGTGCGCCAACTGGAGGAAACCGGTGTCATCCAGGGATACACGGCAACGCTGGACAGGCGTCAGATCGGCCTCGGTGTCCTCGCCTTCATCAGGGTAAAGATCGATAGCCATAGCGAAGCCGAAGCCGAAGAATTCTCGCGCGATGTCCTAAAGCTGAGCGAGGTCGTCGCCTGCTACAGCATTGCCGGCGACGCCGACTTTTTGTTGCAAGTGGTCGCCGCCGATCTCGACAGCTACGCGGATTTCGCCATGGCCGTCGTGCGGCGCCTGCCGCGCATCAAGGAGATGCAGACGACTTTCGTTTTAAAGGAAATCAAGCCCTTCAAGGGACTGCCGTTGGATGTCACGCAGCGATAAAGGCCCAGGACGTGGGAAACTGGGTACCATATGACGCTTGTCGCTGATCATGCCGAGAAAAACAAGATCTATTGGACCCAGTAACATCTCGTGCTGCCTCATAATTACCGCAACCGGAATAGTCGGCGGCGATTCCAAAGAATGTCCAAAGTATGGAACCCAGATTTTCGCGGCAGCCGGCGCGACAAATGCAGCGATAGGAATTGCTTAACCTGTCAGACAAAGGGAAGTATGTTGCGATTGCGCAAAAAAATGGAGAACATGAATGCATCATTTGAAGGAGGATGGGGAACCTCGCCGAATGCATCCCGATCTTCGTGGAGCAATAGCTAGATTTTCACTTTGGCTTGCTAATGGTTCTGTCGGATACCCACTCCTTGAGGGCATCGATTACTCTCAGGTGCTGCATGAACCTAGCGCGGTGGAAACGCTTTTCACCATTTTTACAAACAACATGGAGTTAAGCGAGGAAGGAGCCCCTTTGAATTCCCGATACTGCGAGGAGCGTGCCGCTCAATGGCTTCGTGAGTATTGTGACGCTGACTATGTAGTTGATCCACCATGGGCGGATCATGAACATGAACCGCATTGGCCACCCGTTTTAGAGAACGCACCGGACTGGCAATCTCGGTAACTATGACTCCTACGGTTTCTCAATCGAAAATTCACCAGGATGCGCCTCACACGCCTATCGGATCGGTTTGCGTGCAACGCACGCTGTGACTTTGTCAACACAGCCTCGTCAACACTTGCTTGCCGTGCATTCCCTGTGAGCCCTTTACGTTTCAAGCGAGGGGATCCTATTCTGGGAGAGTGGCGAGCCAGTTAGGGTATTGAATGTCGGCGCTTTCTTTCTCGAAGATTTCCGCATCGCTGAATGCGCTGCTCGCCGCAATCGGTCTGCTGACCGTGGCGGCACTGACGACGCCCGATATGAGCGGACAGACCAGGTTGATTCTGGAAGTCCTGCTTGCCGGTGTCTGGGCTGCCTATGTCCTCCAATTGATCGAGACGCTGTTCATGCAGCGGACCAGAGAGGCTCGTGGCAGCGCGCTCGAAACCACAGTCGATGTGCTTGCGGTTCTGGTCCCCATGGTCGCATTCCTTTTCGTCCGCGGGCGTGACCAGAGCCTCTTTTGCGCCGTCTGGCTGCTGAAGCCTCTGCGCGGCTCGACTTTTTTCCGGCTGTTAGGCAGGGTCCTGAGCAAGGAAGCGCGCAACCTGATCGGCGTCACCTCGATCTTCTGCATCGTTCTGTTCGGCGCGGCACTCGCCGCCTACATCATCGAGCGCGACGCCCAGCCCGACAAGTTCGGCAGCATCCCGCTGGCCATGTGGTGGGCGGTGGTTACGCTTTCGACGACAGGCTATGGCGACGAAATTCCGCAAAGTTTCGCCGGTCGTATACTCGCCGGGCTGGTCATGATGAGTGGCATCGGCATCTTTGCGCTCTGGGCCGGTATCCTCGCCACGGGTTTCTACGAAGAGGTTCGCCGCCAGGATTTCGTGCGCAACTGGCAGCTGGTTGCAGGCGTGCCGCTGTTCCAGAAACTCGGTTCAGGTGCACTCATCGAGATCGTCAGAGCGCTGAGACCTCGTGTCGTGCCGGCCGGCGGCATTATCTGCCGCAAGGGTGATGCCGGTGACCAGATGTATTTCATCGTCGAGGGCCGCGTCAGCGTCGCCACACCGAGCCCCGTGGAGCTCGGCACCGGCAGCTTCTTCGGCGAGATGGCGCTGATCAGCGGCGAACCGCGCTCGGCAACCGTCAGCGCGGCAACCGAAGTCTCGCTGCTGTCGCTCTATTCGTCGGATTTCCAGATGCTATCCAGCAGCAGCCCGGAAATCGCCGACATCATCCGCAGAACCGCGCTCGAACGGCGCGGTGGGACGCCGAAGACCTGATGAAGACATGTTTGGAAATGTCCTGGGCATCGGATAGTCGGGCTCAAGCACAACCAACAAACCTGTTGCAATTCCCCCAGCCTGCGCTATCCCCTAAAGGTGAGCCATTTGTCAGCGAGGCGTGACATCGTCATGGATTCGGTCCTCTATTCCACGCCAGACAATCCGGTGCCGGACAACCGCACCGAGGGTTTCTTTGAAAGCTTCGATGGGCGCAAGCTGCGCTATGCCGTATTTCGCTGCGAGCAACCGGTCGCCAAGGGCACGGTCGTTCTGCTGCAGGGCCGCAACGAATTCATCGAAAAATACTTCGAGACGATTCGCGATCTCACAGCCAAGGGGCTTTGGGTGGCAACCTTCGATCTTCGCGGTCAGGGTGGTTCAGAACGACTGCTGAAGGATCCGTTGCGCGGCCATGTCAGCCGCTTCTCCGACTATGAGCGGGATCTGACGGCTTTCCTCGACAAGATCGTCCTGCCGGATACCCGCCTGCCCTTCTTCCTGCTGGCGCATTCGACCGGCGCATTGATCGCCATGTCTGCGGCGCCGGGGCTTGGAAGCCGCATCGAACGCATGGTGCTGTCAGCACCCTTCATCGGCTTGACCGGTCACGGCGCCTCCCCAGGCCTGATCCGCTTTCTGTCCGGTGCCATCAGCACTGTCGGGCTCGGGCGGATGCAGTTCAGCAAGAAGTTCAAGGAAAGATCGTTCGCGGAGAATCCGTTGACGACCGATGAGCAGCGCTATCGGCGCAATATCGGTGTCGGCACGAGCTATCCGCAGCTTTGCCTGGGGCCGCCGACGGCTCGCTGGCTATCGCAGGCATTCCGGACGATCGAGCGCGTCAACCGACCGGAGCACCTGTTCTCTATTCCCATTCCCACGGTTCTGATCGCACCGACGCGGGATGGCGTGGTGCCCTACGCCGATCAGGAGCGGATATCCCGCTATTTCCGAGCCGCGCAGCTTGTGCCGGTTCACGGCTCGAAGCATGAGATTCTGCAGGAGCGCGACATCTATCGCAATCAGGCACTCGCGGCGATCCACGCCTTCATCCCCGGCAGCGACGCGGAAACCAATGCTTACGAGATTGAAGCCGAAGCTTGAGGAAAACGCCGGCCGGCCTTTTCCTCAAATACTTTAGCGTGAGAGGATAGCCAGAGCCTGTTCGTAAACGGCGCGGCTGCCTGCCGCGATGATCGTTCCGCCCATCTCCGGCTGGCCGCCATCCCAGGTGGTCATGATGCCACCTGCCTGCTCGACGACAGGGATAATGCCGCCAACGTCATAAGGCTTCAGCGAATTTTCGATGACGAGATCGATATGGCCGGCTGCCAGCAGCGCATAGGCATAGCAATCGCATCCGTAGCGGAAAAGCCGGGTCTGGCTTTCGATGTCGCGATATCTGGTGAGCTCCTCGCCGACAAACAGATGCGGCGATGTTGTGAAGAGAATGGCATTCGACAAAGTGCCGCAATCGCGCACCTGCAGTCGTCTCTCGCCGTCCGGACCCGAATAGGTCGAGCCATCGCCATCGGCGAAATAGCGCTCGCCGGTAAAGGGCTGGTCGATCAGGCCCATGATGGCGCGGCCGTTCTTCTGCAGGCCGATGAGTGTTCCCCAAACGGGCACGCCGGAGATGAAAGCGCGGGTGCCGTCGATCGGGTCGATCACCCATACATGTTCGCGGTCGAGCCCGACGCTGCCATGCTCTTCACCCAAAATACCATGATCGGGGAATTCCGCTTCGATCAAGGCGCGAATCGCCTCTTCTGCGGCGCGGTCGCCTTCCGTCACCGGATCGAAGCCTTTGGCTTCCTTGTTGACCACATCGATGCCGGCACGAAAGCGCGGCAGGGTTTCGGCCTTGGCCGCATCAGCCAGACGATAGAAGAACGAGCGATCGGGGAGCATGGTCAATCCGGATAGGTGGCGGGATGGCGATGTCATAACGCATATAGGCCATGAAGCAAACCGGATGATGACGCGGCGGCCGGAATGCCTGCAGATCGAGCAGATTTTCGAGATCTGCCTAATTATTTTGCAGTGCAATAAATTGCTTGACATTTGTGCAATGCGGCATCAGTATCCAGCTGCAGTCTTTCGACTGTAAATACCCTCCTTGGGTGTTTCCTCCCTAGACTTAGCCGCGCCACAAGCGCGGTTCTTTTTTGCCCAAGCGGGCGATTTTGCAGGGGGAACCCGCGCGCATCACGAGATCGCGGAGCGCACCTTCGATTTCATAAAATCGAGATCATCGAGGCTTGCTGCTTGGATGGGTAGCGTCATGAACTGGTTGATGGCCGTAAATATCATCCAGTAGGTCGGCCGCTGCCAGATTTCGGTAACGGTGGACCAGGGAATTTGGGCCGATCCCAACTCCGAGGCGACATCAAATCCCTCGTCGCGAAGAGCAAACGTCGCCTCGCGCGTCGACATTTTGCGGAATTTTCCAACCGTGTTTCGGTAATGCGCGACCCATGCGAGAACAATCATGGATGGATAGAGAAGAGCGGCAACACCGAGGACGCCAATCACCCATCCGGCGCCATCACCTGAAAGCTGCCAGGCAAACAGCAGGATTATTACAGCTTCCGCGACCCACAGACGTTTCTGATTGATGATCAGCCGCCGCCAGACAAAAGCCCTCACGGCATCGCGCACCATTTCTTCCGTATAGATGACGGTGATAATCCGATGCATCGCCCATCCACTCCGCTCAGCCTGTCGCCAGGTTTAGACTTCTCACGTCGGCCATAAGCGGATTTGCCCTGGCGTGCATCCCTTCGGCACACTCAAGGAAGACGAAGCGGTCACTCGGCCGCCAGCGCCGGATCGCCTGTGTAGGATTCCACATGCTCGGCCATACGCTTCATGAACAGCGTGATGGCAGCCGCGATCTGATCGAAATCCGGGCGCTTCTCCAGCGTCGTTTCATCGACATAGAGCGAACGGTTGACCTCGATCTGCAGAGCATGCAGCCCGCGAGAGGGGCGGCCATAGTGCTCGGTAATGAAGCCTCCGGCATAGGGCTTGTTGCGCACGGCATTGAAACCGAGCTCTTCGAGGATCTGCATCGCCGCGCGCGAAAGCTCCGCCGAAGCGCTGGTGCCGTAGCGATCGCCGAGGATGAAATCGGGACGCGCATTGCTGCCGGCAATGCGGATATTGCCGGGCATGGAGTGGCAATCGACCAGAACGCCGAAGCCGAACTTTACGTGCGTGCGCGCAATCAGACGCCGAAGCGCGGCATGATACGGCTTGTAGATGGTGTCAATCCGGTTCAGCGCGTCCTGTACGGGCACGCGCCGCGCATAGATCTCCATGTTCTCCGCAACGATCCGCGGGATCGTTCCGAGACCGCCGGCCACACGCAGCGAATTGATGTTGGCATAGGACGGAAGCGCGCCATCGAACATGCGCGGATCGAGCTCGTATGGCTCACGGTTCACATCGATGTAGGCTCGCGGAAAATTCGCGAACAACAGCGGCGCACCAAGCGAACTCGCCGCCGAAAAAAGCTCATCGACATAATGATCTTCGGAGCGGCGGATGGCGATGCCTTGGAGGCGAGACTGAGCGATGAAATCGGGGGGATAGATGCGACCACTATGAGGCGAGCTGAAGACAAACGGTATCGTTTGGGAGGCGGGCTCCAATATCTCGAAAATCTCGTAACTGCGCATTTCCGCGGACATAAACGTCTTTACCATGTCAACAACTTGTCGCAGTTGTCATGTTGCCAGTTGCATGACCGCAAGTCCATAGTAACTTGAGGGAAATGGCCTTAATCCAAAGCGTCATCTCCGAAATTTCAAAATGCCCCCTCGGTGAAAACGCAACGCGTTTTCGCAGAATCCATTTTTGCCCCGAACAAAAGCCGGATTGGCGCGTTTTGAACGGCCATTCACGGCTTGTTTACGGCGGGGCGCTAACCTAAACGCTGGACGAGTCCAACAAGACAAAGTTGATTAGCGAAAAGATGATGACCCAGAAGATACTTCTTGCCGAAGATGACAACGACATGCGTCGCTTCCTTGTGAAGGCGCTCGAAAAAGCCGGCTACAAGGTCTTGTCCTTTGACAATGGAGCAAGCGCTTACGACCGGCTGCGCGAAGAGCCGTTTTCGCTGCTTTTGACCGATATCGTCATGCCGGAAATGGATGGCATCGAGCTGGCGCGTCGCGCGACGGAACTCGATCCCGACCTGAAGGTGATGTTCATCACCGGGTTTGCCGCCGTGGCTCTGAATCCTGATTCGAAGGCGCCGAAGGATGCGAAGGTCCTTTCCAAGCCTTTCCACCTGCGCGAACTCGTCGACGAAGTGAATAAACTCCTTGCCGCGTAAGGCTTTCGGCGGCCTCGTCACAAAACCGAAAAAAAGCCTATTGACGGCTACCAAGGTTTTGTGATCTATGCGCCGCCATCGGATGGGCGTGTAGCTCAGCGGGAGAGCACTACGTTGACATCGTAGGGGTCACAGGTTCAATCCCTGTCACGCCCACCATCCTAATTAGCTGAAAAGCAAGGCCTTTCGAGAAATCGAAAGGCCTTTTCAGTTTTTACTGCCCTCAAAAGCTCCAGCCTCATTTCGGCCCGCACGCGGCGAAATGCCGATCCAACGCTGAAGCCGGTTGACGTCTATCAACGATCCAGGAAATGCCGGAAGACGGCCGTTGTCGGATAGGCGTAGGCGCCCTCGTCGATAAAGCCCTGGCGGTATAGGCAAGCTCTCAGCGCCAGCCAATACATCGTGCTGTTCGGGTCTGGCGAACCGCGATGCCAGGAATAAGCCTCGGGCTCGCAATGATTGAGAGCCCTGTCGTATTTCGCCAGGATCACCGGATCGCTATCGGCGCGAGCGCCGTGGAAGGTCTGATAATTCGAAGGCGCCTCACCTGCAGAGACGCATGCCAGGCTCAAAATCGCTCCCAGCGCAAACATCATTCTCATGTGCTTCGATCTCCAACTTGCCGCGTCTCGAAAATTCGAGCGCAAGGCGAGAATAATCGCCTTTTGGAAGATAGCCAATCACATGCTGCTGTCAGCAGAAATTGCCGAGCGCGCAAAGCCTGCGACATAAGTTCTCGGCAAAAGTCGCTTGACTTCCGACCGCGCCGTCATCCTACTGTCATATCAGCGCATCGATCATACGGGAGGACGAGATGACGGTGGTTAAGCGGCAGTTCTACAGGAACCACAAGTCCAACGGCGACGAATACATGTTTCATCTGGCGCGCGACACCGAAAGCGGTGAAGTCTATGTCATTCGCCAGGCCGACTACGTCGTCGACGGCGGCAGCGAGAAATCCATGACGCTTTACGAGTTCCTCGCCGGCGGCGGCAATCGCCAGGATGCCCTGCTGCAGCTCATCGGCTCGCTCGTGCCGGAAGCGGCCAGGGTCTGAGATCCTTACAACCCCAAGCGGTTGTTTTAAGATAGCGGCGCGCTGAAGCTACAGGCCGGCGGCGTTGTGATTTGCCGAACAATCCCCGTCGTTTTGGGCTTGCCGCCTGCGTCGGGTTGACTGCCACATTTTGATCGGCGAACCTGAAGGGGCTTGAAAGGAGCCCCTCTTATGCGATTCGCAGGCATTGCTTTTGGACTTACGGCGCTGGTCGCCACATCGGCCGCGGCCGCGGAAAATTTCCCGTCGCAGGGCGTCACGGTGGTGAGCGGAAAATGCTCCAAGCTCGTCGTTGGCAAACTTGATGCTTCCAAGGGATGTGAAGGCCAGATCGCCAGCGTGACGGGCCCGGATGGCTCGGTGACTTTCATCTTCACGTCCGGTGGCAAGATGCTTGGGTTCCAGGGCAACGGCAAAGGTATCAAGGCCGGCAACCAGAAGGGCACGGCACAGCTGCCGATCGACGCGATCTCCACGGGAGCCGGCAATAAGATGGCCGGTCGGGTGGAAGCAAAGGGCTCGTGCACGTTCTCCGATCCCTATGCAGGCAAGCCTGTCGCCATACAGTGCACGGCGAAATCGACGGAGATGAGCTTCAACGGCAGCTTCACCTCCGACGGCAAGAAACCCCGCCACAAATAAGCAGGATCGAATTCGTCACCTGCCGCGGATTAAGTCCGCGGCACGCTCTTGCGACCACCGCGGTGGGTGGCGTCTGCCGGCGCATCGCGTGACAGGTCGGCACCGTTGACATGCGCGGGAACATGAACGTCTTCATGCATGACCGGCTGGAGCGTCAGATCGACCTGATGCGGCGGCATGACCTGCGCCTGACGCAGCGTGTTCGATTTCGCCTTCTTCTGACGCTCGGTCAATGGCGGCTTCTGCACTTGCGTTTTGCGTTGGATGGGATGAGGACTCATGAAGTTTCTCCTGTCGGTCGATCGTTCAGACAGGCCAGACGATACAGGTAGGCCTGATGGGCAAACGCCACCTCCGCTGTTTGGTTCCTCAAATTTTCAATTTTCGGAAGCAACCTCTGCAACCTCCGATTCAACTCTTGACGTGCGCGGTGACTTCACTAACTATTGGATATCTCCGCGCCTTCTGACATCGGCGATGGATTGAACTTTGGTGCCGGGCCCCTCTGGCGAGAGTTTTTACGGCGCTCTCGCGATGTCGGTACCGCCTGCAGATGAGCCGGCGGACTTCTTTTCATGAACAGGTTGACCATGCTTCGCCAGCATGCCGAAAACGGTATGCGGCTGCGCGCAATTCACTCGCCTTGTCGAGAGGTGCGCCGATGACTGCGCGCACCTCCTCCAAATCCGTGCTCGGCTATTTCGGCTGGGCTTTCGCCGTCACGATTGGCGGCCTTGCGCTTGGCGGCCTGCTCGGCTGGAACGCGACCGGCACGTTCGGCGGCCTTGCCACTGCATTCTTCATCTGTGCCGTTCTCGCAGTGCTCGAGATTTCGCTCTCCTTCGACAACGCCATCGTCAACGCCAACAAGCTGAAGGAAATGACTCCCGTCTGGCAGCATCGCTTCTTGACCTGGGGCATCATCATCGCTGTCTTCGGCATGCGCATCGTCTTCCCCTTGTTGATTGTTGCCATCGCAGCCTGGATCAATCCCTGGGAGGCGCTGAAGCTCGCAGCCGCCGAGCCCGAGCAATATGCGCAGATCATGAACAATGCGCATCTGCCCATCGCCGCCTTTGGCGGCACCTTCTTGATGATGGTCGGCCTCACCTACTTCTTCAATCATGAGAAGGATGTGCACTGGATCGGCTTCCTCGAAAAACGAATGGCACGTTTCGCGACCATCAAGGGTGTCGAGATCGCCTTCGTGCTGGCCCTCGTTCTCATCTTCAGCTCGTTGCTCGATGGCGACGACTCGACGACATTCCTGCACGCCTCGGTCTATGGCCTCCTCACCTTCCTTCTCGTGGAAGTCCTCGCCGGGTTCCTGGATGCGTCGCAGAAGACAATGAGCGCGGCTGCAAAGGGTGGCTTCGGCGCCTTCCTTTACCTTGAAATTCTCGATGCCAGCTTTTCGTTCGATGGCGTCATCGGTGCTTTCGCACTCACCCAGAATCTCTTCATCATTGCCATCGGCCTTGGCATCGGCGCCATGTATGTTCGCTCGATGACGATCATGCTCGTCGAAAAGGGCACGCTTGCCCACTACCGATACCTCGAGCATGGCGCCTTTTACGCCATCCTGATCCTTTCGGTGATCATGTATGTGCAGACCCTGACGCACATCCCCGAGGTGATCACCGGCCTTGGCGGCGCAGCGCTCATCGGCATCTCTCTCTGGTCGTCGATCCGCTACAACAGGCGTAATGGACTTACGCCTAATTCGTCACACGCTGAACCTCACGGCCGGATGGAAAATTAGAGAAACATGCTAGCATCCTGACCATGGCAGTTAGACGCCGATGGATATCTGACGGAGGCGCCCCTTGGGCCCTTTCGTCTTGTTCGACGACGCGTTTCTGCGGGTTTTCTTTGGACTTTCCAAACCAAAGTCGCTGAATGTTTACAATGCCGACGCTTTGAAGGTGGTACTTTAACAAAAAATATCGCAATGCCGATGAAAGTTGTCGAAAGAGCAAGGGCGGAAAGCGCATTGGTTGCACGCCCTCGATAGAAACGTCCGAATGCGTGTCCAGGAGAGGGAGACTATGGCAGCAAAGATCGTTCCGGTGATCATGGCAGGCGGCAAAGGCACGCGGCTTTGGCCCCTCTCGCGCGCATCCGCTCCGAAGCAATTCATTCAATTCATCGGCGACAAAACCCTGTTTCAAAACACGTTGGAACGGGTAGCTGATCCCAAGCTCTACGAAGCGCCCATTGTCCTCACCAACGAGGAGTTTCGCTTCCTCGTCGCCGAGCAGGCCCGAGAGCTTAATCTCAAGCTCGCAGCAGTCCTGCTGGAACCTGTAGCGCGCAACACCGCGGCAGCCGTCGCCGCCGCCGCAACGCTCGTTGCCGAGCTGTTCGGCAAGGATGCGATCATGCATGTGCTCGGCTCCGATTACGAGATCGACGCGACCGAAACCTATTACAATTGCGTGCGCCTCGCCCGCGATACGGCCCTCGAAGGCAAGCTTGTCACCTTCGGCATCGCCCCGACGGAACCGGCAACGGGCTACGGCTATATCGAAAGCGGCAAGGCGCTCTCGACGGGCGCGCATGCCGTCAAGCGTTTTGTTGAAAAGCCCGCGTTGGAAAAAGCGCAGGACATGGTGGCCGCCGGCGGCTTTTACTGGAACTCCGGCATGTTCATGTTCTCCGCCTCGCAGCTTCTTTCCGAGATGAAGGAATTCGCGCCCGAGGTCGAAAAGGCCGCCGGCAAGGCTGTCTCCAAATCGACGCGCGACCTCGACTTCACGCGCCTCGACACAGACAGCTTCTCCAAGAGCCCGGATATCTCCATCGACTATGCGCTGATGGAAAAAACCGCCAACGCGGCCGTCGTCCCCTCGCCGTTCACCTGGTCCGATCTCGGCAGCTGGGATGCGGTGTGGAAGGTAGGAAAGCGCGACGAGAGCGGCAACGTTTCGACCGGGTCGGCGACGCTCGTGAACACGAAGAACTCGCTGATCATGAGCCATAGCCTTCATGTCGCTGTACAGGGGCTGGAAGACATTGCCGTCATCGCAAGCGAAGATGCCGTCTATGTCGGCCCCCTCAAGGAGAGCCAGGAAGTCGGCAAGCTCGTCAAGCTGCTCGCCAGCGAGAAGAAGACCGCCAAGCTCACCGAAACGCATCCGACCTCGTATCGCCCATGGGGCGGCTATACCTCGGTGCTGAACGGCGAGCGCTTCCAGGTGAAACGTATCTTCGTTCTGCCGGGCAAGAAGCTGTCGCTGCAGAAGCATCACCATCGTTCCGAGCACTGGATCGTCGTCAAGGGCACGGCCGAGGTGACTGTTGGCGAGAACGTGCAGATGCTGCGCGAAAACGAGTCGGTCTATATCCCGCTCGGCGAAGTGCACCGCCTGTCCAACCCGGGCAAGATCCTGCTCGAACTCATCGAGGTGCAGACCGGCTCCTATCTCGGCGAAGACGACATTATCCGCCTCGTCGACGAGTTCGGCAGAAGCTGATCGCATCTGACGCAATAGCAATTTCAAACGGCGGGCTTATGCCCGCCGCTTTCGTTTTGGCGTTGCGCCGCAGGACTTTTCGAAGCGCCGCAAGACGCCTTGCTTTCTTTCGCTGCATTGCACACACTGCCGGCGGGAACAGCAATCACCGCACAACGATGCGGGCAAGGCGAAGAGACATATGGCGATCAAGGCGAGCATTTATCATCTCACCCATTATATCTACGACAACCCTGTCCGCCTCGGCCCCCAGATCATACGCCTGAAACCCGCCTCGCATTCCAAGACCCATGTCCTCAGCCATTCGCTGAAAGTCACGCCATCAAACCATTTCGTCAATCTGCAGCAGGATCCCTACGGCAATTATCTCGCCCGCTTCGTCTTCCCCGATCCGGTCACCGAGCTGAAGATCGAGGTCGATCTCGTCGCCGATATGACCGTTTACAATCCCTTCGATTTCTTCGTCGAAGAGGAAGCCACGAAATGGCCGTTCGACTATCCGGAGACGATCCGCGAGGACCTCTCGATCTATATGAAGCCCGAGGAGCCCGGCCCCAGGCTGAAAGCCTTCCTCGCCACGCTCGACCGCTCCGAGCAGAAGACCGTCGACATGATCGTCGGCCTCAATGCGCGCCTGCAGCAGGAGATCGGCTACGTCATCCGTATGGAAGCCGGCGTGCAAACGCCCGAGGAGACGCTGGAAACGGCAAAGGGTTCCTGCCGCGACACAAGTTGGCTGCTGGTGCAGGTACTGCGTCATCTCGGTCTCGCCGCCCGTTTCGTCTCCGGCTATCTCATCCAGCTCACGCCAGACCTAAAGGCACTCGACGGCCCCTCCGGCACCGAGGTCGATTTCACCGATCTTCATGCCTGGGCGGAGGTCTATCTCCCCGGCGCCGGCTGGGTCGGCCTCGACCCGACATCCGGCCTTCTGACAGGCGAAAGCCACATTCCGCTTGCCGCCACGCCACACTACCGCAATGCAGCGCCGATCTCGGGCGGCTATTTCGGCGAGGCCAAGACCGACTTCGATTTCGACATGAAGGTCGCCCGCGTCGCCGAGCACCCGCGCATCACCAAGCCCTTTTCCGACGAAAGCTGGGACGCGCTGAACGCGCTCGGCGAAAAAGTCGACGCGATCCTAAAGGACAACGACGTGCGCCTCACCATGGGCGGCGAGCCGACGTTCGTGTCGATCGACGACTTCCAATCCGAGGAGTGGAACACGGCCGCCGTCGGCCCGACCAAGCGCGAGAAGGCTGATACGCTGATCCGTCGCCTGCGCGAACGCTTCGCACCGAACGGCTTCCTGCATTACGGTCAGGGCAAATGGTATCCCGGCGAAAGCCTGCCGCGCTGGACCTTCTCGCTCTACTGGCGGCGCGATGGCCTGCCGATCTGGTCGAATCCGGATCTGATCGCCAATGAGGGCCGCGACTATAGCGTCACCCAAGACGATGCCGGTCGCCTGCTGACGGCGATTGCCGGCGAACTCGACATCGACCCGGAATACGTGGCCCCCGCTTTCGAAGATCCGGCCGAATGGCTGGTCAAGGAAGCGAACCTGCCCGACAATGTCGATCCCTCCAATTCGAAGCTGAAAGATCCGGAGGAGCGATCGCGTATGGCTCGCGTCTTCGAGCGCGGCCTGACCAGCCCGACGGGCTATGTCCTGCCCATACAGGCATGGAATGCACGGGCCAGCGGCCGGCGCTGGGCGAGCGAGAAATGGCGCACGCGCCGCGGCCGCATCTTCCTGACGCCAGGCGACAGCCCGGTTGGTTATCGCCTGCCGCTGAATTCGCTCAACTGGCTACCGCCATCGCAATACCCCTACATCAACCCGATGGATCCGACGATTCCGCGTGAAGCCTTGCCTGATTATGGTGAGGACAAGGGCCGACCGTTGCAGGCGGCCCATTTCCAGCCCTTCACTGGCCAGCAGCCGACGATACAGCAATCCGCCGACGAGATCGGCGGCTATGTGCGCACCGCCATCAGCGTCGAGCCGCGCGACGGGCGCCTTTGCATCTTCATGCCGCCGACCGTCAGCATCGAGGACTATCTCGATCTCGTCGCCTCTGCCGAACGCGCAGCAGCGGCCCTCAATTTGCCTGTACATATCGAAGGTTATGCGCCGCCGCAGGACGAACGCATCAATGTCATCCGCGTCGCCCCTGATCCAGGCGTGATCGAGGTGAATATCCATCCGGCATCGAGCTGGAAGGAAGCCGTCGATATCACCACCACGGTTTACGACGAGGCGCGCGAGAGCCGCCTCGGCACGGACAAATTCATGATCGACGGCCGCCACACCGGAACCGGTGGTGGCAATCACGTCGTGGTCGGCGGCCGCAATACCATGGACAGCCCGTTCCTGCGCCGTCCCGACCTGCTGAAGAGCCTGGTGCTGCATTGGCAGCGCCATCCCTCGCTCTCCTATCTCTTTTCCGGCATGTTCATCGGTCCCACAAGCCAGGCGCCGCGCATCGACGAGGCCCGTCATGACAGCCTCTACGAGCTGGAAATCGCATTGGCCCAGGTACCAGCGCCGGGTCGGGGATTGCAGCCGCTTCCATGGCTCGTGGATCGCCTCTTCCGCAATCTTCTGACCGACGTGACAGGCAACACGCACCGCTCCGAAATCTGCATCGACAAGCTGTTTTCGCCGGATGGCCCGACGGGGCGGCTCGGTCTCGTCGAATTCCGCGGCTTCGAAATGCCGCCGAACGCCCGCATGAGCCTTGCCCAACAATTGCTGGTGCGCGCGCTGATCGCCCGTTTCTGGCGTAACCCGATTGATGGCCGGTTCGTTCGCTGGGGCACGACGCTACACGACCGTTTCATGCTGCCGCATTACATCTGGCATGATTTTCTCGACGTTCTCTCGGACCTTCGCGAAAACGGCTTCGACTTGCGGCCAGAATGGTTCCAGGCGCAGCTCGAATTCCGCTTCCCCTTCTGCGGCGAAGTCGAATACGAAGGCAGCAAGCTGGAGCTGCGTCAAGCGCTGGAGCCATGGCATGTCATGGGTGAGGAAGGTGCGATCGGCGGCACCGTGCGCTACGTCGATTCGTCGGTCGAGCGACTGCAGGTCCGCTTCGAAACATCCAACCCGTCCCGCTACACGGTGACCTGCAATGGCCGTCCCGTACCACTCACGCCGACAGGCATGGCGGGCGTCTCGGTCGCCGGCGTGCGCTACAAGGCATGGCACCCAGCCTCGGGTCTGCACCCTGTTCTGCCCATCGACACGCCGCTGACCTTCGATATCTACGATAGCTGGTCGCAGCGCTCGATCGGCGGCTGCATCTATCATGTTGCGCATCCCGGCGGCCGCAACTACGACACCTTCCCCGTCAATGGCAACGAGGCAGAGGCGCGACGTCTTGCGCGTTTCGAGCCTTGGGGGCATACAGCAGGTGGCTACGCCGTAAAACCGGAGACCGCATCGGTGGAATTTCCACTGACGCTGGATCTCAGGCGCCCGGCGGGAATTTGAGACGGAACTGTGCATGGCTAGAAAACCGGCGACGGAACGGCGGGATGAGATAACGACCGGCATCGAGACGGAGCCGGCCTTTGCCTATCGCCCCCTGCCCGGCGTTGCCGACGAAATGGTCGACAACAAAGGCGCCGTGCGCCCGGTATGGCAGAACCTCCTCTCAGCGCTGTCGCGCATGACGGAACAGGAGCTGACGGAGCGCTTCGCCCGCGCCGACCGTTACTTGCGCGATGCGGGCGTTTTCTATCGGGCCTACGGCACGACCGGCGTCAGCGAACGTGGCTGGCCGATCTCGCACATTCCGGTGCTGATCGATGAACAGGAGTGGCAATCGCTTTCGGAAGGCTTGCGTCAACGCGCCGACCTGCTCGAAGCGATCATCGCCGACATCTATGGTGATAGCCGGCTGGTGAGCGAGGGGCTGTTGCCCCCTGCCTTGATCGCAACCAATCCGGAATTCCTGCGCCCCCTCGTCGGTGTGAAACCGGCAAGCGGCCACCATCTGCATTTCCTTGCCTTCGAAGTCGGCCGTGGGCCTGATGGAAACTGGTGGGTGCTGGCCGACCGCACGCAGGCGCCGTCGGGCGCCGGCTTTGCGCTCGAAACCCGTGTGGCCACCACACGCGCCTTTTCCGATATATATGCGGAAACCAAGGTCCACCGTCTCGCCTCCTTTTTCGGCGCGTTCCGCGATGCGCTGTTCGGCGGCAAGCGCGGGACGGAGGGGCGCGTCGCCGTTCTGACGCCCGGCCCCGCCAACGAGACCTATTACGAACACGCCTATATCGCCCGCTATCTCGGCTTCATGTTGCTTGAGGGCGAGGATATCACCGTCGTCAACGATCAGTTGATGGTGCGCACCGTGGCAGGCCTCAGGCCGATCAGCGTGCTCTGGCGTCGCCTCGATGCCGCTTATGCCGATCCGCTTGAACTCAACCAGCAATCCCATATCGGCACGCCGGGCATGGTGGAGGCTTTGCGAGCGCAGACGGTGACCATCGTCAATGCTCTCGGCTCCGGCATTCTCGAGACGCGCGCCTTGCTCGCCTTCATGCCGACCATCTGCCGGCATCTGCGTGGTGAGGAACTGAAACTGCCGTCGATCGCGACCTGGTGGTGCGGCCAGAAGAGCGAGCGCGAGCACGTTGCCGCCAATATCGAGAAGATGGTCATCGGGCCTGCCTATTCCCGCATGCCCTTCTTCGACGACAACGGCCAGTCCGTGCTGGGCTCGACATTGCGAAGCACCGCCCGCGATTCGATTGCTGACTGGCTGGCGACCGAAGGTCAGAAACTGGTCGGCCAGGAGGTCGTCACGCTGTCGACCACGCCGGCGTGGGTCAACGGCAAGCTGACGCCACGGCCAATGAGCCTGCGCGTCTTTGCCGCCCGCACGGAAAATGGCTGGCAGATCATGCCCGGTGGTTTCGCCCGTATCGGCAGCGGCGACGATGTCGCGGCCATCGCCATGCAATCCGGCGGCTCGGCTGCCGATGTCTGGATCGTATCGGACAAGCCGGTGGAAGCCCACACGCTGCTGCCGACGGAAGAAAGCTTCACCCGCAACATGCCGGGCAGCCTGCCAAGCCGTGCGGCCGACAACCTCTTCTGGCTCGGCCGCTATATCGAGCGCGCGGAAGGTGCCTTGCGCATCCTGCGTGCATGGCATGGCCGTTTCGCCGAAGCGGCAGATCCGAAGCAGCCTTTGCTTGCCGATGTCAGCGCCTATCTCGCCACCATCGATATCGATACCAAGCAGGCGGTGCCGGAAAACCTGCTGCGCAACATCGAGAGCGCCGTCTATTCAGCGAGCAATATCCGCGATCGCTTTTCTCCGGACGGCTGGCTGGCGCTGAACGATCTCGCCAAGACCGCGCGCCGCTTCAAGGAGCGCGTCAAGCACGGCGATGACGCCAGCCATGCCATGACGATCCTCTTGCGCAAGCTCGCGGGTTTTGCCGGCCTGGTGCACGAAAACATGTACCGCTTCACCGGCTGGCGCTTCCTGTCGCTCGGTCGCTACATCGAACGCGGCCTGCACATGACACGTCTGCTCGGCCACATGTCCGGCCCGGATGCGCCGGATGGCGCACTCGACATGCTGCTCGAGATCGGCGACAGCGTCATGACCCATCGTCGCCGGTACAACGTCAATACGGCTCGCCTGACCGTGACGGACCTTCTCGCACTCGATCCCCTCAACCCGCGCTCGATCCTCTTCCAAATGAACGAGATCCACCGCGAGGTCGAGCAATTGCCGAATGCCTATGTCAACGGCCAGATGTCGCCTTTCTTCCGCGAGGCCATGCGGCTGCATTCGGGGCTGGCTGTCATGACGCCGGAAACGATGACCGTCGAGGTCTATCAGCAGCTGGCGCGCGAACTGGAGCGCCTATCCGACCTGCTGGCACGCACCTATCTCGGATGACGTGATGCTTTACGATCTTTCTCTGCACATGGGTTATCTGTATGACGCACCGGCCAGCGGCGCCCGGCACATATTGCGGGTGATGCCGCTTTCGCTGCCCAACCGGCAACGGCTGATCGCCGGCTCGGTCAAGATAACGCCGGGTCCGGACGAGCAATCGAACTTCACCGACTTCTTCCAGCACCCCGCAACCTCGATTTTGGTGCGTGATCCGCACGAAAAGCTGGATATCCGGATGCAGGCGCGCGTTCAGGTGGAAAGTCAGCCCGTCACCGCAGACTTTTCGCCGGTGCTCACCAGACTTCCCGACGAGATCAGCGATTGCTGGTCGATTGACGCCTCATCGCCGCATCATTTTCTCGGCAGCAGCCCTCGCCTCCCAGAGACGGCAGAAATTGCCGACTACGCGCGGCAGTGGAAAACGACGAACCTGACGACCATGCAGATTGCCCACGCCGTCTGCGCCCAGATTCACAAGGATTTTGTCTACGATCCGAAGGCCACGACCGTCGACACGACACCCAGGGAAGCACTCCGCCTCAAGCGTGGCGTCTGCCAGGATTTTTCGCATGTGATGATCATCGCATTGCGCAGCCTCGGCATTCCTGCCGGTTATGTCAGCGGCTTCCTGCGCACCATCCCGCCGCCCGGCAAGGAACGCCTTGAAGGCGCCGACGCCATGCATGCCTGGGTGCGCATCTGGTGCGGGGAAACGGCAGGCTGGATCGAGCTGGACCCGACAAACAACATTCCGGCCAGCACCGATCATATCGTCGTGGCCTATGGTCGCGATTACTCCGATGTTGCTCCGGTCATCGGCGTCTTGAAAGGTTATGGCAACCAAAAGACGGTGCAAGCCGTAGATGTCATTCCTCTAATATAATATAAACCAAGTCAAAACGAGACCAATACGACGGTTTGCTAAAAATCGAACTGACGCTTAAACGGTTGACTCATATTTATCATCGATAGTCCTGCAATCTTGAGTATTCACCCTTCTCCAGCAGGCGGACATGATGATCTCCGGTTCGGATATACTTCGTTCCTTCAAAAAAATTCTAAGCGACAAAGCTGGAAACTTCGGCATCATGACAGCGTTGGCGATACCCGTTCTGGCCGCCGCCAGCGGCGTGGCGATCGATGTCACCAACATGTCGCTGATGCGCAGCCAGCTGCAGGAAGCCTCCGACGCCGCCGCCCTCGCGACCGCAACCGCGCTCGCCAACGGCACCGCCACAACGTCGAATGCTCAGGATCTCGCCAATAATTTTGTGCTTGGCCAGATGGCGAATTACATCGGCAACGATGCCAACGCCACCGCTGCCCTCAAGGCTGGAACTTCGACCACCGTCACGTCAGCCGCCAACTCTTCCGGCGGCACGAGCTATTCCGTCGCCGTCAAGGCATCCTACAACATGCCGGTCAACGGCATGAGCAAGCTGCTGGGGCTGCAGACGATGGCGATTGCCGCCACGAGCTCGACGACCAGCGGCACAGCCATTCAAAAGAGCGCGCTGTCGATGGAAATCGCGCTCGACAAATCGGGTTCGATGCTACTGAACACGGAAGTCGTCGACACCACCCAGAACAGCTGCATCCAGTACTACACAGACGGCGTCTACCTGTATCAGTATAAAAACCCCATCAGCCCCTGCTACATCAAGAAAATCGCCGCGCTGAAAACGGCCGTCGGCAATCTTCTCGATCAGCTCGATGCGGCCGACCCCAAGTCGCAATATGTGCGGACCGCCGCCATTGCCTGGAGCAGCCAGGTGGATAGCTCCAGCAACCTCGATTGGGGAACCAAATCTACACGCAGCAACGTTGTCAGCGGTTTGAATGCCAATGGCGGCACCGAGTCGAGTGCGCCGATGACGCTTGCCTATAATAGCGTAAACTCGACCGGCGAGGCGACGGAGCAGGGAAAGAAGGGCAATGCGACCTTCCAGAAATTCATCGTTCTGATGACGGACGGCGAAAACAACGCCACGAGTTCGGACCAGAAAACGCTGGACACCTGCAAGGCTGCAAAAGCCGCGGGCGTGCAGATCTACACGGTGGCCTTCATGGCTCCGACTCGCGGTCAGTCCCTGCTGCTTAGCTGCGCCTCGAGCCCATCCAACTATTTCGATGTGCAACAGATGTCGGATCTTGTTGCCGCCTTCAAGACGATTGGCGCCCAGGCATCGAAGCAATTGACGCTGCTCAAGAAATAAGCATGTCGCCAGCGACAACCCGGCAACCATGAATACACACCAAAGAAAAAAGCCGCGCGAAACGAGTATCGCGCGGCTTTTTCGTGTCTTCAATCGTCGGATAAGAGCCCGAAACATTATCGGAATCAAGTCTTTTCCCACGATTGGGAATTGTTTGGCCGCTATTTTCGCATCTGCGCAACTCGAATGTTGCAACTGCTTTACATCAGTGCGTAAACTGCTAGTGAAACGGATAGGCAGTTTGATTTATTCAGGCATAACACTCTGAATATAAAACACAAATGGCGAGACTTGATAGTATGAATAACCTGACGAAGGCCGATCTTCCCGTTCCGCCGCCCCGCAGCTCCCGTCCTGAAATCCTTGCGGAGGAAATCATCGAGCGCCTGACCTATCGCATCGGCAAGGATGCGAAAGTGGCCAAGCCGCACGACTGGTTGACCGCGACGATCCTCGTTATTCGCGACCGTGTCATCGACCGATGGATGGAATCGACCCGCAAGGCCTATGAGACCGGCGCCAAGCGCGTCTACTATCTATCGCTGGAGTTCCTGATCGGTCGCCTGATGCGCGATGCCGTGTCAAATCTCGGCCTGATGGAAGAGATCACCAACGCACTTGCCTCGCTCGGCGTCGACGTCCGCGTCATTGCCGGTCTCGAGCCTGATGCCGCTCTCGGCAACGGCGGCCTTGGCCGTCTCGCTGCCTGTTTCATGGAATCCATGGCGACCGTCGACGTACCGGCTTACGGCTACGGCATCCGCTATGTTCACGGCCTCTTCCGCCAGCAGATGGCCGATGGATGGCAGGTGGAATTGCCGGAAACGTGGCTCGCCCACGGCAATCCCTGGGAGTTCGAGCGTCAGGAAAGCGCTTATGAAATCGGTTTCGGCGGCGGTGTCGAGACAGTGGCGAGCACCGACGATCAGCCGCGCTATGTATGGAAGCCGGCCGAGCGCGTCATTGCCGCAGCCTTCGATACACCCGTCGTCGGCTGGCGCGGCAAGCGCGTCAACACGCTGCGTCTCTGGTCGGCACAGCCGATCGACCCGATCCTGCTCGACGCCTTCAATGCCGGTGACCACATCGGTGCGCTGCGCGAAAGCAACAAGGCCGAAAGCCTGACCCGCGTCCTCTACCCTGCCGACGCAACCCCCGCCGGTCAGGAACTGCGCCTGCGCCAGGAATTCTTCTTCTCGTCGGCCTCGCTCCAGGACATCCTGCGCCGCCATCTGCAGCAATATGATGATCTCGGCAATCTCGCCGACAAGGTCGCGATCCAGCTGAACGATACGCACCCGGCCGTCTCGGTCGCCGAGATGATGCGTTTGCTGGTTGACGTTCACGGCATGAACTTCGACAAGGCCTGGGACATCACCCGCAACACCTTCGGCTACACCAATCATACGCTGCTGCCGGAAGCGCTCGAAAGCTGGCCGGTGCCGCTGTTCGAACGTCTCCTGCCGCGCCACATGCAGATCATCTACGCGATCAATGCGAAGATCCTCGTGGAAGCCCGCAAGGCCCGCAACTTCAACGATGCGGAAATCCGCTCGATTTCCCTGATCGACGAAAACGGCGACCGCCGCGTGCGCATGGGCAACCTTGCTTTTGTCGGATCGCACTCGATCAACGGCGTCTCGGCGCTGCACACGGATCTGATGAAGGTCACGGTCTTTGCCGACCTGCACAAGCTCTATCCGGACCGCATCAACAACAAGACGAACGGTATCACGCCGCGTCGCTGGCTGATGCAGTGCAATCCGGGTCTGACCAACCTTGTCCGCGAAACCATCGGCGATGCGTTCCTCGACGATGCAGAGCAGCTGAAGCCGCTGGATCAGTTTGCCCGCGACAGCGCCTTCCAGGAGAAGTTCGCTGCCGTGAAGCGTGCCAACAAGGTGCAGCTCTCCAATCTCGTCGCCAGCCGGATGGGCATCAAGCTCGACCCGAGCGCGATGTTCGATATTCAGATCAAGCGCATTCACGAATACAAGCGCCAGCTTCTGAACATCATCGAAACGGTGGCGCTTTATGATCAGATCCGCTCGCATCCCGAGCTAGACTGGCAGCCGCGCGTGAAGCTCTTCGCCGGCAAGGCGGCACCGAGCTATCACAACGCCAAGCTCATCATCAAACTGATCAACGACGTTGCGCGCGTCATCAACAACGACCCCTCGGTGCGCGGCCTGCTGAAGGTCGTTTTCGTGCCGAACTACAACGTCTCGCTGGCGGAAGTCATGGTTCCGGCCGCGGACCTTTCCGAACAGATTTCGACCGCCGGCATGGAAGCCTCCGGCACCGGCAACATGAAGTTCGGCCTCAACGGCGCTCTGACCATCGGCACGCTCGATGGCGCCAATGTCGAGATGCGCGACAATGTCGGCGAGGACAACATCATCATCTTCGGTCTCAAGGCCGATGAAGTGGCCAGCCTCCGCAGCGACGGACACAATCCCCGCGCGGTCATCGAACAGTCGCGCGAGCTGTCGCAGGCGCTGAATGCCATCAACTCGGGCGTCTTCTCTCCCGACGACCGCAATCGCTATTCCGGCCTGATCGAGGGTATCTACAGCCATGACTGGTTCATGGTCGCAGCTGACTTCGACGCCTATGCCTCGGCGCAGCGCGAGGTCGATATTCTCTGGTCCAATCCGTCCGAATGGTACGCGAAGACGATCAACAATACCGCACGCATGGGCTGGTTCTCGTCCGATCGGACGATCCGCCAATATGCCAAGGAAATTTGGAGAGCCGGATGAAGAAGCCGAAAAGACCCGCTGACAGCACAAGCTTGAGGGACATTTCGGCAGACGACATTGCTGCAATTCTCGCAGGCACCCATTCGGATCCCTTCGCCGTCCTTGGCGTACATCGGGTGGATGAGGGGTTTGTGGCCCGTTGCTTTATTCTGGGCGCTGAAGCCGTTACCGCAACGGCTTTGGACGGCACCGTCATCGGCGAGCTGGATTGCCTGGACACAGCAGGCTTCTTTGCCGGCGATGTAAAACTGACCAAGCAGCAGCCGGTGCGCTATCGCGCCCGGCGCGGCGATGCCGAATGGGCGGTGACAGACCCTTATAGCTTCGGGCCCGTGCTTGGGCCGATGGACGATTATTTCGCCCGCCAGGGAACGCACCTTCGCCTATTCGACAAGATGGGCGCACATCCCATCAAGCACGAGGGTGTCCAGGGCTTCCATTTCGCCGTCTGGGCACCGAATGCGCAACGCGTATCGGTCGTCGGCGACTTCAACAATTGGGACGGCAGGCGACATGTCATGCGCCTGCGCTCGGATTCGGGCATCTGGGAAATCTTCGCACCGGATGTTCCGGCAGGCGTCGCCTACAAGTTCGAAATCCGCGGCCAGGACGGCGTGTTGCTGCCCTTGAAGGCAGATCCTTTTGCTCGCCGAAGCGAGCTGCGCCCCAAAACCGCTTCGGTGACAACAAACGAGCTGAGCCAGGTGTGGGAGGATGCGGCCCACCGCGAGCATTGGGCAAGTGTCGATCAACGCCGCCAGCCCATCAGCATCTACGAGGTACACGCCGGCTCATGGCAGCGCCGGGACGATGGCTCGATGCTATCCTGGGACGAATTGGCCTCGCGCCTGATCCCCTACTGCTCCGACATGGGCTTCACCCATATCGAATTCCTGCCGATCACCGAGCACCCCTACGACCCGTCCTGGGGTTATCAGACCACCGGCCTTTATGCGCCGACTGCCCGCTTCGGCGAACCGGAAGGATTTGCCCGCTTCGTCAACGGCTGCCACAAGGTCGGCATCGGCGTCATCCTCGATTGGGTGCCCGCACATTTTCCGACCGACGAGCATGGTCTTCGCTGGTTCGACGGCACGGCGCTCTACGAACATGAAGACCCGCGCAAGGGGTTCCATCCCGATTGGAACACGGCGATCTACAATTTCGGCCGGACAGAGGTTCTCGCCTATCTGCAGAACAATGCGCTTTACTGGGCCGAAAAATATCATCTGGACGGTTTGCGCGTCGATGCCGTCGCTTCCATGCTCTATCTGGATTACTCGCGCAAGCACGGCGAATGGATCCCCAACGAATATGGCGGCAATGAAAATCTCGAGGCGGTTCGTTTCCTCCAGTCGATGAACGCGCGAGTCTATGGCGCCCATCCGGGTGTCATGACCATTGCCGAAGAGTCCACCTCCTGGCCGAAAGTCTCGCAGCCTGTCCATGAAGGCGGCCTCGGCTTCGGCTTCAAGTGGAACATGGGCTTCATGCACGACACGCTGAGCTACCTCTCCCGCGAGGCCGTGCATCGCAAGTATCATCACAATGAATTGACCTTCGGCCTCATCTACGCGTTTTCGGAGAATTTCGTCCTGCCGCTCTCCCACGATGAAGTCGTGCACGGCAAGGGATCGCTGATTGCCAAGATGGCCGGCGACGACTGGCAGAAATTCGCCAACCTGCGCGCCTACTATGCCTTCATGTGGGGTTATCCCGGCAAGAAGCTTTTGTTCATGGGTCAGGAATTCGCCCAATGGAGCGAGTGGAGCGAAGAGCGGGCCCTGGACTGGAATCTGCTGCAATATCGGATGCATGAGGGCATGCGTCGCCTCGTGCGCGACCTCAACTTCACCTATCGCAGCAAGCCGGCGCTGCACGCTCGGGACTGCGAAGGCGAAGGCTTCGAATGGCTTGTCGTCGATGATTTCGAGAACTCGGTCTTCGCCTGGCTGCGCAAGGCGCCGGGCGAAAAACCGGTTGCGGTCATCACCAATTTTACGCCAGTCTATCGTGAGAACTATACCTTGCGCTTGCCTGCTGAGGGGCGGTGGCGCGAGATACTGAATACCGATGCCGATATCTACGGCGGCAGCGGAAAGGGGAACGGCGGGCGTGTTCAGGCCGTTAATGCTGGTGGCGGCATACAAGCGACAATAACGCTGCCGCCGTTGGCGACCATCATGCTCGAACCGGAATTTTGATATTATTACCGACAGGGAGGAATAAAATGGTAGAAAAACGCTTCCAGCCTCTGGCACGCGATGCCATGGCCTACGTTCTTGCTGGCGGTCGAGGCAGTCGGTTGAAGGAGCTCACCGATCGTCGTGCTAAGCCGGCCGTCTACTTCGGCGGCAAAACCCGCATCATCGATTTTGCCCTGTCGAATGCGCTCAATTCCGGTATCCGTCGAATCGGCGTCGCCACCCAGTACAAGGCGCACTCGCTGATCCGTCACATGCAGCGCGGCTGGAACTTCTTCCGGCCCGAGCGAAACGAAAGCTTCGACATCCTGCCGGCCTCGCAGCGCGTGTCGGAAACGCAATGGTATGAAGGCACGGCCGACGCCGTCTACCAGAACATCGATATCATCGAGCCTTATGGCCCGGAATACATGGTCATCCTGGCCGGCGACCACATCTACAAGATGGACTACGAATGGATGCTGCAGCAGCACGTCGATTCGGGCGCCCAGGTGACGATCGGTTGCCTCGAAGTGCCGCGCATGGAAGCCGTCGGCTTCGGTGTCATGCATGTCGACGAAAAGGACCAGATCATCGATTTCGTCGAGAAGCCGGCCGATCCGCCAGGCATCCCCGGTAATCCGGAGCTTGCTCTTGCCTCGATGGGCATCTACGTCTTCCACACGAAGTTCCTGATCGAATGCCTGAAGCGCGATGCGGCCGATCCGAACTCCAGCCGCGACTTCGGCAAGGACATCATTCCCTATATCGTCAAGAACGGCAAAGCGGTCGCCCATCGCTTCACGCAATCCTGCGTCCGCTCGGATTTCGAGCGCGAGGCCTACTGGCGCGACGTCGGGACGATCGATGCCTACTGGCAGGCCAATATCGACCTGACTGCGGTGGTGCCGGAACTCGATATCTACGACAAATCCTGGCCGATCTGGACCTATGCCGAAATCAGCCCGCCGGCGAAGTTCGTTCACGACGATGAGGACCGGCGCGGTTCTGCGGTTTCCTCCGTGGTTGCCGGCGATTGCATCATCTCAGGCGCCAGCCTCTACAACAGCCTTCTGTTCACGGGTGTCCGCGCCAACTCCTACTCCAAACTGGAGGGAGCCGTGGTGCTGCCGAGCGTGAAGATCGGTCGCCGCGCGCAGCTGAAGAACGTCGTCATCGACCACGGCGTCACCATTCCGGAAGGCTTGGTGGTCGGTGAGGATCCGGAACTGGATGCCAAGCGCTGGCGCCGCACGGAAAGCGGCATCTGCCTGATCACACAATCGATGATAGACAAGCTGGATTTGTAACCTATGAAGGTTCTCTCGGTTTCGTCCGAAGTCTTCCCCCTGATCAAGACAGGGGGCCTCGCCGATGTTGCAGGCGCCCTGCCTATTGCATTGAAGCCCTTCGGGGTCGAAACGAAAACGCTGATTCCGGGTTATCCCGCGGTGATGAAGGTCATCCGGGATCACGTCATCCGCCTCGAGTTCGCAGATCTTCTCGGTGAGAAGGCCAGCGTGCTGGAAGTGGAGCATGGCGGCATCTCCTTCCTCGTGCTCGACGCACCGGCCTATTACAACCGCACGGGCGGCCCCTATGTCGACGCCACGGGCAAGGACTATCCCGATAACTGGCGCCGTTTCGCCGCCCTTTCATTGGCCGGCGCCGAAATTGCGGCTGGCCGCCTGCCGGGTTGGCAACCCGATCTGGTGCATGCGCATGATTGGCAATCCGCCATGGTTCCGGTCTACATGCGTTATTATGCGACGCCGGAACTTCCGAGCGTGCTCACGATCCACAATATTGCGTTTCAGGGTCAGTTCGGCGCGGACATCTTTCCCGGTCTTCGCCTGCCGGCGCATGCCTTTTCGGTCGAGGGCATCGAATATTATGGCGATGTCGGCTTTCTAAAGGGCGGCCTGCAAACCGCCCATGCATTGACCACCGTCAGCCCTTCCTACGCGGAGGAAATTCTGACGCCGGAATTCGGCATGGGTCTGGAAGGCGTGATCGCCAGCAGGGCCTCGAGCCTGCATGGCATCGTCAACGGCATCGATGACGACATCTGGAACCCGGCAACCGACCCGATGATCGCGAAAACCTACGGCGCAGCGAGCCTCAAGGATCGCGCCGTCAACCGTCACCGAATCGTCGAGCATTTCGGCCTCGACGACGACGATGGCCCGATCTTCTGCGCCGTCAGCCGCCTGACATGGCAAAAGGGCATGGACCTTCTGGCAGGCGTTGCCGGCGAGATCGTGCGGATGGGCGGCAAGCTCGCTGTGCTCGGTGCGGGCGACGCTGCGCTGGAAGGCGCGCTGTTCGCCGCAGCCGGCCGCTATCGCGGCCGCGTCGGCGTGTCGGCCGGCTATAACGAACCCATGTCGCACCTGCTTCAGGCCGGCAGCGACGGCATTATCATTCCATCGCGCTTCGAACCCTGTGGCCTCACCCAGCTTTATGGCCTACGTTACGGCTGCCTGCCGATCGTTGCGCGTACCGGCGGGCTGAACGACACCATTATCGACGCCAACCACGCCGCCCTGCAGGCCAAAGTCGCCACTGGCATTCAGTTTTCGCCCGTCACCGCCGATGGGCTGCTGCAGGCTATGCGCCGGGCCATGCATCTTTTCCAGGATCGAAAGGTCTGGACGCAGATGCAAAAGCAGGGCATGAAATCCGACGTATCCTGGGGCAGGAGCGCAGAACGCTACGCCGCTCTCTACTCCAGTCTAGTCTCGAGAGGCGCTTAACCCGATGATTAAAACCGTATCCACCACCCCCTACGCGGATCAGAAACCCGGCACCTCCGGCCTGCGAAAGAAGGTTCCCGTATTCCAGCAGCCGAATTATGCGGAAAACTTCATCCAGTCGATTTTTGATTCGCTCGAGGGCTATCAGGGCAAGACCCTGGTGATCGGCGGCGACGGCCGTTACTACAATCGCGAAGTCATCCAGAAGGCCATCAAGATGGCCGCGGCAAACGGCTTCGGCAAGGTGATGGTCGGCAAGGGCGGCATCCTCTCGACGCCCGCAGCCTCCAACATCATCCGCAAGTACAAGGCCTTCGGCGGCATCATCCTGTCTGCCAGCCACAACCCCGGCGGCCCGACGGAAGATTTCGGCATCAAGTACAATATCGGCAACGGCGGCCCGGCCCCGGAAAAGATCACAGACGCCATCTACGAGCGTTCGAAGAGCATCGAAAGCTACAAGATCGCCGACTTCCCGGACATCAATCTCGATCGCATCGCCCGTGAAGATGTCGGCGGGATGATCGTTTCGGTCATCGATCCGGTCGAAGACTATGCGGCGTTGATGGAAGAGCTGTTCGATTTCGGCGCGATCCGTAACCTGATCAGCCTCGGCTTCCGCCTCAATTTCGATGCCATGAGCGCCGTCACCGGCCCCTATGCCAAGGAAATCTTCGAAATTCGCCTCGGCGCGCCGGACGGTTCCGTGCGCAACTTCCTGCCGCTGCCTGATTTCGGCGGGCACCACCCCGACCCCAATCTCGTTTATTGCAAAGAGCTCTACGACGAGATGATGGGCGACGATGCGCCCGATTTCGGCGCTGCATCGGACGGCGACGGTGACCGTAACCTCATTATCGGCAAGGGCATCTATGTCACGCCGTCGGACAGCCTGGCGATCCTGGCGGCCAACGCCAATCTGGCCCCGGGTTACTCGCACGGCATCGTCGGCATCGCTCGCTCCATGCCGACGAGCGGCGCGGCCGACCGCGTTGCCGAAAAGCGTGGCATCGGCATCTATGAAACGCCGACCGGCTGGAAATTCTTCGGCAATCTGCTCGATGCCGGCATGGCGACGATCTGCGGCGAGGAAAGTTCCGGCACCGGCTCCAACCACGTCCGCGAAAAGGACGGTCTTTGGGCCGTGCTGCTCTGGCTGAACATCCTTGCCGTGCGTGGCGAAAGCGTCAACGATATCGTCACCCAGCATTGGGCCACCTATGGCCGCAACTACTATTCTCGCCATGACTATGAAGGCGTCGACACCGATGCCGCCAACGGCCTGATTTCGGCGCTTCGCGAAAAGCTGCCGACGCTGCCCGGCAGCAAGTTCGGCGACCTCACCGTGTCCGCCGCCGACGACTTTGCCTATCACGACCCGGTCGACAAATCCGTCAGCCAGCATCAGGGCATTCGCATCATGTTCGAGGGCGGCTCCCGCGTCGTCTTCCGTCTGTCGGGCACCGGCACGACGGGCGCGACCTTGCGCGTTTACATCGAAAGATACGAGGCCGATTCGACCCGGCACAATATCGAGACGCAGGAAGCGCTCGCCGACCTGATCAAGGCAGCGCAGGATATCGCCGATATCAGTGGCCGCACCGGCCGCGATGCTCCCACAGTCATTACCTGAACCAACGATCCAAGCTCTTTCTTCCCGCTTCTGCGGGAAGAAAGATTGCCTGAGCCGCAAAGCAAAGCAGGGCTGGCCGCACAAGGGTCGCCTTTCGTTCAATGCGGCCGCATGATCTGCCGAACGCTCCGCTCCTCATCCGAGCCTTGTCAGCGGAGAGAGGACGCCATCCCCAGCGAGAAGGCCCGCGAGACATGTCAGAGCCGACAAGCCGTTCCCTTGGCGCCACCCTCACCGAAGCCGGCGTTGAATTTGCGGTCTGGTCCACACACGCCGAAAAGATCGAGCTGTGTGTCTTCGATGCCGAGGGCAGGAAGGAAATCGTGCGCCTCCCATTGACGCGCGATGGCGACGAGCACCGTCTCTTCGTCAAGGGCGCAAAGCCGGGTATGCGCTATGGACTGCGTGCCCACGGCACATACGACCCTGATCGCGGCCTCTGGTTTGATCCATCGAAACTGTTGGTCGATCCCTACGCGACCGAGATCGATCGACCTTTTCAATATGATCCTCGCCTGGGAATGGCCGGCGAAGACACTTGTGATCTCATGCCGAAGGCGATCGTCGCTTGCGATGTCGCCGTTCCACCAGCCAAGCCTTTGTTTCAGCCTGGTGGCCTGGTTTACGAAATCGCGGTGAGGCCATTCACCATGCTGCATCCGGATGTGCCGGAAAGGCAGCGTGGGACGGTGGGCGCTCTTGCGCATCCCTCGGTCATCGCGCATCTCAAGCGGCTGCATGTGGATGCGGTCGAGCTCATGCCGATTACCGCCTGGATCGACGAGCGGCATCTGCCGCCACTCGGCTTGACCAACGGCTGGGGCTATAATCCGGTGGGCTTCATGGCGCTCGATCCGCGTCTGGTGCCCGGCGGCATCAAGGAATTGCGCGAGACGGTCGCAGCTCTTCATGCCGAGGGGATCGCTATTATTCTCGATCTGGTCTTCAACCATACCGGCGAAAGCGATCGGCACGGGCCTACACTTTCCCTGCGCGGCCTCGACAATCCCACCTATTTTCGCCACCTGCCCGATCAGCCCGGCACGCTGGTCAACGATACAGGCACAGGCAATACGGTCGCCTGCGACCAGCCGGCAACACGCCGTCTCATCATCGACAGCCTTCGCCATTTCGTCGAGCATGCCGGCATCGACGGCTTCCGCTTCGATCTCGCAACGATCATCGGTCGCACCGGCAATGGTTTCGATCGCGATAGCGGGACATTGCGCGCCATGTTGACGGATGAAGTCCTGAGAGACCGCGTGATGATCGCCGAACCATGGGACATCGGCCCGGGCGGCTATCAGCTGGGAAATTTGCCGGCCCCGTTCCTCGAATGGAACGATCGCGCCCGCGATGACTTGCGCCACTTCTGGCGCGGTGACAACAGGGTCGGCGATCTCGCAACAATCCTTGCAGGCTCGTCCTCCATCTTTGGCCGCGAGGGACGCCCGCAGACGCGTAGCGTCAATTTCCTGGCCGCTCATGACGGTTTCACGCTGATGGATCTCGTCTCATATGCCGGCAAGCACAACGAAGCCAACGGAGAAGAGAACCGCGACGGCCACAACGAGAATTTCTCCTGGAACAATGGTGTCGAGGGCAAGACGGAAGACCGGGCGATCCAGGACAGGCGACGCACCGACATTAAAGCGCTGCTTTCCACGCTCTTTGCAACACGCGGCACGATCATGCTCACGGCCGGCGACGAAGGCGGCCGCAGCCAGCAGGGCAACAACAATGCCTATTGCCAGGACAATGCGATCACTTGGGTGGATTGGTCGAGCCTCGACGAGGCGTTGATCGGCCATACGGCATGGCTTGCCGGGCTGCGCCGTCGTTTCAGTGCTTTCGGCGATATGGAATTCTTTCAAGGCAATGGTGACGTGGTGTGGTTCTCCGCTGCGGGCGAGCCGATGACCGTCGCGGACTGGGAAGCCCAGAACGCCGGGCTGCTCGGCATGGCGATCACCACAAGGGATCGCGACAACAACCGTTCGACACGCCTCGCCATCGTCTTCAATCGCCACGCCGCTGACGCCGATGTTACACTGCCACATTCCGATCAGCACGGATGGTCTCTGCTGACTCCGGCCGAGGAAACGCCACCCCTCAAACGGTTCAGGCTTACAGCACGCTCTGTCAGTTTCCTTCTCGAGACCTGATCGCGGTTGAACTTTCTGTTTCGATTCGCCAGAAAGGGTCATTGACCCTTGAGCCAATTCCAGCGCGATCAACATCGCAGCTCCGTTGAAATTGCTCTGACTGACGAGGATGGAAATGCCCGGCGATATCTCGCTTGTAGACATCATGAAGCTTGTGGGAACGGAGATCGGCATCTCCGACTGGATCGACGTCAATCAAACGATGATCGATACCTTCGCCGATGCGACGCACGACCACCAGTTCATCCATGTCGATCCAGAGCGCGCCAAAGCGGAAACATCCTATGGGGGAACCATCGCCCACGGCTTTCTGACGCTGTCGCTGCTCTCGGCGCTGAATTACAGCGCACTGCCGAAAATCCGCGAACAGACCATGGGCATCAACTACGGTTTCGAAAAGATCCGCTTCATGTCACCGGTGAAGTGTGGCGCACGCGTCCGCGGTCGCTTCAATCTCGCCGAAACGCGACTGCGCGGCGCCAATATGCTGATGCTGACCTATGACGTGACGGTCGAAATCGAGAATGAGCGCAAACCGGCGCTGACGGCAACCTGGACGACGATATCGCAGTTCGATCCCAAGGATCGGCCCGAGGAGGCTTAGGTTTTTTTTGGATCACGAGACTTTTTTCTGAAAGACAGAATGGCAAACGCGATCGCTGCGAGCGAAATGTAGACTATATAAAAACCGAGATTCGGCTTTCCATACAGAAAACTCAGAGAATATTCCTTTCGAAGAATCGACTCTATTGTTCGTAAGAGCAGCTGCCCGAAACTGAACCACAGGGCGAAAACGCACATATAGTCTATACTGAGATATTCGCTTCGCACCGCAGGTTGTGAGGTTTCCGGCTGCATCCCTATGCCGGTCCATGTCTTGGAATCAACTTCAAGGCTTTGCTTGTTCGAACCCATGAACATGACCTTTTTCGTCGCGCATTGCGACGCGCTGATTGAGGCCTGACGTTGTGAAAAGCAGCCGCCACTACAAGCAGTATGCGACCGAAATTGGCGGCAAGCAAGATCAATTGCCGCCAACTATCGGCGTGATGCGCCGAGCTGATCTTTATCTCAGCTTTGCTCTCAAAAACCTGTAGACCCTAACGGCCCGCATCCTCTGCGCCTTCTGCAAGCAGGCCGAAGGCATAGTCGGAAAAGGAACGCCACACTTCGACGCGGAATGTCTCCTCGTCGAGCCGCAGAAGCACGACTTCCGCCTTGCCGAGCAGCGTGCGCGAGCAGGCACCGACGGGAAATGCCCCCAACGAAACATCCTGCGGGCAGCCGGCGGCAAGCGTCGCTTCCGCGCCAGGGCCGGAGACGATGACCGCGGTATTGCGATGCGAGACATCGGTCGCCGCGTGCAGCACGCCGGAAGATCCGGCAATGCCGATCAGATCTGCGCCGTTTTCATCGATGACGAGCCATTCATCCGGGCCGAGCCACAGTGCATGACGGCCATTGGCGCTGGCCGAGGTCTTCGGTCGGGTCGGCAGTTGCAGGCCGAGCGCCTGCGAAAGACCGCCGACGGAATCGCCAGGCGCACGCAGTGAAATGCGGCTTGCTGGAGCAGCCGGCGTCAGCCGGACGGTCGAGGAACCGCCATGGCGGCCTGCGAGCGGCAGTTTGCGGGTAGCGAGATCAGCCATTGATCCGGCCTCCTTCCTTGTCAAAGAACACCAGATCCGTCACCTCGACTGATATCGTCTTGTCGGGCATCGGCACGTAAAGCGTCTTGCCCATGCGCTCGCGTCCGCCGGCAACCAGCGCAAAGGCAATGGATCGGCCGAGATTTTCGGACCAATAGGCCGATGTGACATGACCAAGCATGGTCATCGGCTTCTGCTCGTTCGGATCGGCGACGATCTGCGCCCCCTCTTCCAGAACCACCTTCGGATCGCGGGTAACGAGACCGACGAGCTGCTTGCGACCTTCCTTGACGAGATCCGGGCGCTTCAGGCCGCGGATACCGACAAAATCGGTCTTCTTCTTCGACACAGCCCACGAAAGACCGGCATCGTCGGGCGTCACCGTACCATCGGTATCCTGGCCGACGATAATGTAGCCCTTCTCGGCGCGCAGCACGTGCATGGTCTCTGTGCCGTAGGCGCAAGCACCCAGCGGCTCGGCGCGCGCCCAGATGGCTTCCAAGACGGACTGGCCATAATCGGCCGGCACGTTGATTTCATAGCCGACTTCACCGGTGAAGGAGACGCGGAACAACCGTGCCGGCACACCGCAGACCTTGCACTCGGCCACGCTCATATGCGGGAACGCCTCGTTGGACAGATCCTGGCCCTCGACGAGCGGCTCGACGATCTCGCGCGCCTTCGGACCCTGCACCGCGATAACAGCCCACTGCTCGGTGGTCGACGTCAGCCACACCTTCAGATGCGGGAATTCGGTCTGCAGATAGTCTTCCATGTGGTGCAGAACGCGCGGCGCGCCGCCGGTCGTGGTGGTCACATGGAAGCGATCTTCGGCCAGACGTCCAACAACGCCGTCGTCGTAAACGAAGCCATCCTCGCGGGTCATGATGCCGTAACGGCAGCGGCCCGGCTTCAGCGTATCCCAGGCATTCGTATAGAGCAGGTTCAGGAACTCGGCCGCATCCGGTCCGACAACCTCGATCTTGCCGAGCGTCGAGGCATCGAACACGCCGGCCACTTCGCGGGCCGTGCGGCACTCGCGATTGACGGCGTCATGCATCGTTTCGCCGGCGCGCGGATAGAACCAGGCGCGCTTCCAGTTGCCGACGTCTTCGAAGATCGCGCCATGCGCCTCTTCCCAGGCATGTAGCGGCGTCTTGCGGGCGGGATCGAAAAGGGGCCCACGCGAATGGCTGATCAGCGTGCCGTATGTGACGGGCGTATAAGGCGCACGGAAAGTGGTAAGACCGACCTGCGGAATATCTTTGCCCAGCATTTCAGCGGCAATCGCCAGCCCGTGCATGTTGGATAGCTTGCCCTGATCGGACGCCATGCCGTTGGTGGTGAAGCGCTTGATATGCTCGATGGAATGCATGCCCTCGCGCACGGCGAGGCGAATATCCTTGGCGCAGACGTCGTGCTGGAAATCGACGAAGGCCTTGGCATTCGTGTCCGGTCCGGCGCCTTCGGCCGCACCGATCATGCCGCCGGTCCATTCGAACGCTTGCTCGGCATGGAGTTGGATCTTCTCGCCGCCATTGGTGCTGCCGGTGGCGCGCGCCATCAGTTCGCCGGCCGCCAGTGATTCCTCGATTGCCGCCTGCAGCCCGTCCGTGCCGTTGCACGCACCGACCGAAAGGCAATCCTGCACATAGGTGCCCGGCAGGAAGCGCTGCTTTTCGGTGTCGAATTTCAGCTTGCCGCGCGACTGCGAGAACAGGTGAACGGACGGCGTCCAGCCGGACGAAACCAGGAGGGCATCAATCGCAATCTTGCGCGTGGCGGAGCTGCCGTTGCGCGAAACAGTCATGGAGGAGACGCGCAGCTTGCCGGCCGTATCAACGACGGCATAGTCGGTCATGACCTCGATGCCGAGCCGCTTTGCCTCGGCCAGAACCGCCTCGCCCGGACGGGCACGGCTGTCGACGATGGCAACGACGGAAACACCGGCGCGCTTCAGATCGAAGGCGGCTTCATAGGCAGAATCATGCGCCGTATAGACGCCGATCTTCGCGCCGACGGCGACGCCGTAATGGTTGAGATAGGCGCGTGCCGCAGACGCCAGCATGATGCCCGGGCGGTCGTTGTTCGGAAACACCATATGGCGCTCGATGGCGCCCGTCGCCAGGATGGCTCGCTTGGCGCGGACCTGCCACAGCCGTTCGCGCGGCAGATCGCGGCCCGGCTTTGCCAGATGGTCCGTGACACGCTCGGCAAGGCCGAAGAAATTGTGATTGTAGTAGCCGAAGGCCGTTGTGCGGGTCAGCACCTGAACATTCGGCATCGCCTCGAGCTTCGCGACAACAGCCTGCGCCCAGTCATAGCCTTCGACACCGTCGATCTTGACGCCGGTATCGAAGCGCAGCGCGCCCCCGACATCAGGCTGCTCGTCGCAGAGGATAACCTTGGCGCCGGTTTCGGCAGCGGCAAGTGCCGCCGAAAGACCAGCAATGCCGGCACCGACGACGAGCACGTCGCAATGGGCATAGCGGCCGGCATAGTGATCCGGATCTTCTTCCGTCGGCGCGACGCCGAGGCCCGCAGCACGGCGGATGAGCGGCTCATAAATATGCTTCCAGGCGGCCTTCGGCCACATGAAGGTCTTGTAGTAAAAGCCAGCGGCAAAGAAGGACGACATCAGATTGTTGACGCCGCCGATATCGAAAGCGAGCGACGGCCAGCGGTTCTGCGACTGCGCCTTCATGCCATCGAAGACTTCCTGCACGCTGGCGCGCACATTCGGCTGGCGCCGCGCAGCATCGCGGGAGATATCGAGCAGCGCATTCGGCTCTTCGGCTCCGGCCGAAAGAATGCCGCGCGGGCGGTGATATTTGAAGGATCGGCCGACGAGATGAATGCCGTTGGCAAGCAGCGCCGAGGCGACGCTATCGCCTTCGAGCGCGGTATAGCTCTTGCCGTCAAAAGTGAAGCGAGCGGTTCTGGCCGGCGTCAGACGTCCCTTGCCCGCGATACGATTGGCGCCGCTCATTCAGCAAATCCCTCTGTTTGTGCCGTCTGTTCTTGTTCGTTCTGTTGCTGGACCGCCGGCTCTGAAGCGCCGGGTTTCAGTGTCGCAGGATCCGGTCTCGGCTCGCCGGCCTTGTACGTCCGGTAGAACTGATCGCTCACCGTGTCGCGCGCCGCATTGAAGAAGCGGCCGCAGCCATGGATATGCCGCCAGCGCTCGAAGATCAGACCCTTCGGATTGTCGCGCAGGAAGAAATATTCCTCGAACTCCTCGTCCGAGATCCCGGCAATATTGGCCGGCCGCACGATATGCGCGTCGCCGGCATTGCGGAATTCGAGTTCCGAACGCTCTTCCTCGCAATAGGGGCAGTAAATCAGCAGCATCGTTTTCTACCTGTGTTAAAGCTCGGAGCCCGAAAGGTTTGTACCGGGAGGCTGCGTGCAGAGCCGCCGTCCCATGGTGACGAAAGGTGTTATGCGCGTCAGCAGCGCCTCAAGCGATCCGTAGGGTTTCAGCACGTTGCTCATCCCCATATTGACCATAGCCATGGCGAGCAGATCCGTATCGAGGACGAAGGCTCTCGTTGCCTCGGGCTTCTGCTCCGGCACGAAATAGACCGCCGGCTTGTTCAGCACCTTGGCGCATATCAGCGTTCCGCTATCGGCTTCAAAGGGCCATTCGGCCTCATCCTTGGCCTTGTGGATCACTTGCATGCGAAAATCCTCGGCTCCTGGAAAGAGATCGTTGATTTCGGTCACGACCGTTTCTGCCGGCAATGAAAGCCCTGCCGCCAGAAAGATCCCAACCGCCGCCAACATCAGTGCGCGACGGCAGCCGCTGCCGCCTCATCGATCAGACGACCGGTACGGAAGCGATCGAGCGTCAGGCCGGCATTGAATCGATGCGGCTCGTCGCGGGCGATGAGATGCGCAAAGAGATTGGCCGAACCAGGCGTCGCCTTGAAACCACCCGTGCCCCAGCCGCAGTTGACGTAGAGCCCCGGCACCGGCGTCTTCGACTGGATGGCCGAACGATCCGGCGTGTTATCGACGATACCGCCCCAGGAGCGCATCATCTTCACGCGCCGGAACATCGGGAAGAGCTCGCAGATCGCATCCAGCGTATGGGTGATGATCTGCAGACCGCCGGTCTGGCTGTAGGAATTGTATTGGTCCGTGCCGGCGCCGATGACGAGCTCGCCCTTGTCGGACTGCGAGATATAGGCATGCACCGTGTTCGACATGACGACGCAGGGGAAGATCGGCTTGAGCGGCTCGGAGACCAGCGCCTGCAGCGGGCTCGATTGCAGCGGCACGCGCACGCCGGCCATCTGCATGACGACCGTGGTATGGCCCGCCGCGGACACGCCGACCTTCTTGGCGCCGATGAAACCCTTGCTCGTTTCGACACCCGTCACGCGGCCATCAGGCCCGCGGCGAATGCCGGTCACTTCGCAATTCTGGATGATATGGACGCCGCGATCGGAAGCAGCGCGGGCAAAGCCCCAGGCGACCGCATCGTGACGCGCCGTGCCGCCGCGACGCTGCAGAGCAGCGCCGTTGATCGGATAGCGCGCGGTGCTGGAAATATCCAGCGGCGGACAATAGGCCTTCGCCTGTTCCGGCGTCAGCCATTCATTGTCGATGCCGTAAAGGCGGTTGGCATGGATATGCCGCTTGAAGGACTGCTGGTCGTGCACATTGTGCGACAGCATCATCACGCCGCGCGGCGAATACATGACGTTGTAATTGAGATCCTGAGACAGCCCCTCCCAGAGCTTCATCGAATGCTCGTAGATGTGCATGCTCTCTTCATAGAGATAGTTCGAGCGGATGATGGTCGTGTTGCGGCCGGTATTGCCGCCGCCGAGCCACCCCTTTTCGATGACGGCGACATTGGTGATGCCGTGTTCCTTGGCGAGGTAATAGGCCGCACCCAGGCCATGACCGCCGGCGCCGACGATGATGACGTCATACTCCTTGCGTGGCTCCGGCGAGGTCCATTGAGCCTCCCAGCCCTTGTGAGCCCGCATCGCTTCCCGTGCCACGGCAAAAACCGAGTATTTACGCATTCGCCCTCAACTCCTTCAGGCAAGACGCCCTTCTTCTGGGTCATACAGATCGCAAATCAAAAACCGACACAACGGCTCTTTTGCGACGCATTAGGGACCGTCTTTCGACACGGTTAAAAAGAACCATCGGACCGCAAGGCTGAACCACTTGCGGCGTTAGCGCCCGCATGAGCAAATTCAGCTGTCTGGTGAACAAACCACAGTGTTGCGCCACGCGTAAAAAGAAGACACGCCGCAAGCAGATAAGACACCGTCGCCAGAATTAGGAAAACGAGTTCCCTAGCGGTCCCGTAAGCATGACCTCTCTCGGTGAGCATACCGAAGCCGCAACCAATGATGAACATCATCGCAAATTGCGCGCCAAGTGTCATCCAGCGCGCCCAGTTCACCCGTCTGCGAGCAACCAGCCAAACCCAGAAGATTTGGATACAAAGAAATGCGATTTGCAAAATTATATAGGCGAGCGGTGCTTCCGAAAAATGCTTGGCCCCCACCTTATCCCAATTCACCAAAAGGTTTAAAAAAATGAGCGCCATGCCAGCGTATGTGAGGCGCTTATAGTACTGTACGCTCGCCGGCATGTTCTGATCGTTCATAATATCCCCTTACTGCGTCCTATTTGCGCCGCAGGTGACAAACCTTCACCCGGCCACCATGGCCATCCCCGCGCCAGACGCATCCTTCGTTGCGCGGCTTCTGGTTGTAAAGATAAATTCTTGCACGGTGCCTGCTATCGAACGTTTGGTTCGAAAAATCGTGTCCGCCGATGCGGACATTCTTGCCGAAACGCACCTCGCCGGCCATGGCGGCCTCAAGAGCAGCCAGAACCATAAGGGCAAGCATGAGCGCGACAAGTAGCCTTCCGGCAGCAACGAAATTGATTGCTTTCATAAAGCGCTTCCCTTTTCGGCCTTTAGTTGCTGCGGGAATCAGGCAGCAGCATCTGTTGCATGATCATGAATCGGAATTTTTGCACAGGCATGTCTGTTCGAAAACGGACGAAATGAAGTTCATCTCTCATAGCCGTCGCAAGGCAACCAAGGCCTTGCGGCTCTTTTCAACACTCGACAACTAGCTTTTTCCTCTGCAAACTCACGATCTGGCTAGACTTTGAGAAACCGATCTGTTATCTCGCCTAACCAATCGCAAGGCTGCGGCTTCGCGAACGTTATTTTTTTGCCTCCTGGCGCTGCTGTTGCCGCTGGCATCAACCAAACCAAAGGAACGTGATTCTCGTGCAGGTACTTGTCCGCGATAACAATGTCGACCAGGCTCTCCGCGCTCTCAAGAAGAAGATGCAGCGCGAAGGTATTTTCCGCGAAATGAAGATGCGCGACTACTATGAAAAGCCGTCGCAGAAGCGTGCTCGCGAAAAGGCTGAAGCTGTTCGTCGCGTTCGCAAGCTTGCTCGCAAGCGCGCACAGCGCGAAGGCCTCGTTGCCAAGTAATCGCCGTTTTTTCGACGTTTTCAGATGCATGTGTGGCGGGGGCGAGTCGTTCGCCGCCGCCTTTTTTGATTTATTCTCTGGGCAAATCGGATTAAATCAGAACAGCCTGATATGACGCATGGGGAAAGCGACCCGATAATGGCAATGACGACTTCCGTAAAGTTCCGCACTTCGAACCTGTCCTTATTCGTTTCGAAGCGCGCTGCGGTGCTGCCTGCTTTGGCGATGCTTGCCGCAATCAGCCTTTCCAGCTGCCAGACTGCTTCCACCGATAACGTGATCCAGATCGACAAGGCGCAAGGGTCTTCGGAAAATATCGCCTCGCTGACCTCGGTCATCAATTCCAATCCGCAGGATCCGGAAGGCTACAACGTTCGCGGCACGGCCTATGGTCGCGGCGGTGACTTCAACCGTGCGCTCGGCGACTTCAATCAGGCCATTCAGCTTAATCCGAAGTTTTACCAGGCCTATGCCAACCGCGCGCTTATCTACCGCAACATGGGCAAGCTGCCTGAAGCCATCGCGGACTACAATGCAGCATTGCAGATCAACGGCAGCTACGACGTCGCCTATATCGGCCGTGGTAATCTCTACCGCCAGGCCGGCCGCGACAACGATGCTTTCAACGATTATTCCAAGGCGATCAGCCTCGGCACAACGGACGGCCGCGCCTATAACGGCCGTGGCGTGATCTTCCAGAAGCGCAATCAGCAGGACAAGGCGATCGACGACTTCTCGAAGGCAATCTCGCTGTCGCCGAACTCGCCGGAGCCGTACAACAGCCGCGGCATCTCCTATCTCGCGCAGAACGACGACGACAACGCTTTTGCCGATTTCAACCACGCGATCGACCTGAACAACAAGGTCGCCGAATCCTGGGCGAACCAGGCGTTCGTGTACGAGCGCAAGGGTGACAAGGTGAAAGCCCGTCGCTCCTATCAGCACGCCGTCAATCTCGATCCAAACTACCAGCCGGCCAGAGACGGCCTGGCTCGCGTAGGCGCCGGCTCCTCATAGCGCCAGCATATTGATGTGACGTCCCGCCGCCGGCAGCCCCCTGTCCGGCGGCTTTTATTTGCATGGTCGAGCGCCTAGGTGCGTCGCGATATAAAGGATTGGCTTCCTGCACTTCCAGTTTTTGACTTTACGCATATCGTCATCGCCAAACCGCTGAACATTTTCAGCGCGACATGATTTAGTCTTGCCATTCCCCCAAGCAAACGAGACAGCCACATGCCCTCCCCGCAGAAAATCATCGTCATTGGCGCCGGCATCATCGGCGCGTCCATCGCTTGGCATCTTCAGCACAAAGGCGCGTCGGTGATGGTGATCGCGCAAAAGATCGGCGGCGAGGCAACACCGAATTCTTTCGCCTGGATCAACGCAAGCTGGGGCAATCCGGAATTCTATTTCCGCCTCAGACATCGCTCCATGCGCGAATGGTCGAGATTGGCGGCAGAGTTGCCGGATTTGCCGCTCGCCTGGTGCGGCGGATTGTGCTGGGATCTTTCGGAAACGGAGCTCGATGCCTATGCCGCGCAGCATCACGGTTGGGGCTATGGCCTGCAGCCGGTCAATCGCGCCACGAGCATCATGACCGAACCCAATCTCGCCTTTCCGCCGGATTATGCCCTGCACATTGCCGAGGAAGGGGCGGTCGAACCTGTCGCTGCAGCCGAGCTGTTGTTGAAGGATGCGCAGCGCCTTGGCGCGACGGTGCTGTCCGGTCTGGAGGTTCGCCGCCTGCTGACAGAAAACGGGAAGGTCGTCGGCGTCGAAACCAGTGACGGGATGACACGCGCCGATTACGTCGTACTGGCCGCCGGCACCGCGACACCAGATCTAGCCGCCACCGCCGGTATCGATGTTCCCCTCGAACTGCCACCGCCGCCAGGCCTCATCGTCCACTCCCGCCCGGCACCGAAACTCCTGAACGGTTTGGTGATGGCGCCGGGCCTGCATATGCGGCAGACGGCGGATGGACGCATCATTGCCGGCGGCGACTTCGGCGGCAAAGACCCAGGCGACAATCCACAGAAAGCCGCCGATGAACTCTTCGCAAAAGTCAAAGCGGCCCTGAAGGCTGGCGAAGCGCTGGAACTCGATTTTTACACCATCGGCTATCGCCCGACGCCGGAGGACGGGATGCCCGTCATCGGTCACGCGGATCAGGCGCCCGGTCTTTATATCGCGGTCCTCCATTCAGGAGTCACCCTGGCACCGCTGGTCGGTTTGCTGGCCGCGCAGGAGATTGTCGACGGCGATACTTCCCCGGACCTGGCACCCTTCCGCCTGTCACGCTTCGCGGGCACCACCAGATAAAAGGGAATATCGCAACTCTGAGGATGCATGACGGCAGTCGTAAGCATACGGGATCGCTAATGATTTCATGAGTAGTGACTTTTCTGATGTTGCAAGGCAATTTACCGAGCCCTAACATGGGCGCTTAGAGGGTAAGCAGCTTGGATCTAAGCAAGGGGGCGCTTGGCATGATGACCAGAACCAATGTTTTCGCGTTTGCCAGCGCATCCGCTCGTCATGGAGCTACGATCGGTTGATCGCACCATGAGGAAGCCGCATTTCCCGAAAGCGTCGATTGGGGCCTATCTCATCGCCATCGCCTTGGCGATTGCGTTGCCTATTCTTGCCTTCGTCGCGTTGCTTCTCGTGCAGCTCGAGGACAACGAACGCGATGCCTTGAAGGGCGACACGGTGCAGGACGCCCAGGCTCTGGCCCGCGTTATCGACCGGCAGCTGCAGGACATGGCGACGACGCTGCGTCTCCTGTCGTCATCACCGGAACTCGAGCACAACGATATCGCCACCTTCTTCGCCCGCACGGAAACGGTGCTGCGAACGGATTCGCTCTTCGTCCTGTTGATGAACAAGGATGGCACGCTGCGCCTCAACACGCGTTGGCCGCTCGGTCAGCCGCTCGGCAAGACCGGCAATCCCACAGCACTTCAATCGGCACTCGATTCCGGGCGTATAGAAGCGTCCGATGTCTTCCGTGGCGCGAACACGCATCGATGGGTTTATAACGTCACCCTGCCGCTGGATCATTCTTCGGCCGGGGCGGCGCTCGCAATCACACAGGATGCGGACGAGCTTGCCAAGCTTGTCACGACGCAGGCGCTCCCGCCGGGCTGGTCTGCCGCCATACTCGACAAATCAGGCCATGTGATCGCTGCCGGCGGACCGACCAGGCATGTGCCCGGCGACCCGTTCGACAAAGAGATCCTCTCGAAACTGATCGCCTCGAGCGGCGTTTATCAGGATGAAAAGATCCTGCCGCACTCGCTGCTTGGCTATGCACAAATCTCCGGATGGTCATGGAAAGCCGTCGTGTGGGGGCCGGTCGCGTCAGCGCAAGCATCCCTGATGAGTACCTGGCGCTTCCTGATCTATGGCGGCGTCACGCTGCTGATGATCGCTCTGATTGCCGTCTATGCCCTGGCACGGCAGGTGCGCACCACGATACAGGACATTGCCGGCATGGCTGACCGCATGGGTCGGGGCGAGATCGTCGCACCGATCGACACCAGCGTCATCGAAGCCAATCAGGTCGCCGTCGCTCTTTCCAATGCCTCGTTCGATCGCAGCGTCACGGAAGACCGGCTGCATTTCGTCATGCACGAGCTGGTTCACCGCACCAAGAACCTGCTGGCGCTCGCACAGGCGATGACCCGGCAGCTTGCGCGGCAAACCGACAGTGTGGACACATTCCAGCGCGCCGTCGCCGACCGCCTCGAGGGGCTGGCGCGATCGATCGAAGTCTTGACGAGCGAACAATGGTCGGGCGTTTCGCTGCGCCGGGTAATCGACATCCATCTGGCCACCTTCCTGCAGGCGCCACAACACCTCGACGTTGTCGGCACCGATTTCTTGCTGAAGCCGGAAGCCGTTCAAAACCTGGGGCTTGTCCTGCATGAACTGGCGACAAACTCGGTGAAATACGGCGCCCTTTCGGCACCCGAAGGCAAAATCGTCATCGAATGGAAAAATGAAGCCAGCGAGGCCGGAACGATGATCCGCTTCACCTGGACGGAAAGCGGCGGTCCACCGGTCAAGCCGCCCACGGTAACCGGGTTCGGCACGACCGTGACCAAGGCTCACGCCGCCGCTTCCTTCAGCGGCAATGTCGAGATCGACTTCCGCCCGGGCGGCCTTGTCTGGATGTTGGTCGCGCCGCGCAACATCATGGAGCGCGAGCGCACATAGGCGCCGGCGTCGCTCTCATCGATTGGTTAGAAGCATGCTCACTCGTTCATCGCCTTGACGATTTCCTCGGTCACCTTCTTGGCGTCGCCCAGCAGCATCATCGTTCCGTCCTTGTAGAACAGCGTGTTGTCGATGCCCGCGTAGCCGGAGCCGAGCGAACGCTTGACGAAGAGGCAGGTCTTGGCCTTGTCGACATCGAGGATCGGCATGCCGTAGATCGGCGATGTCTTGTCATCGCGCGCCGCCGGATTGGTGACGTCGTTGGCGCCGATGACATAAGCGACATCGGCTTGCGCAAACTCCGAATTGATATCCTCGAGCTCGAAGACCTCGTCATACGGCACGTTGGCTTCCGCCAGCAGCACGTTCATGTGACCGGGCATGCGGCCGGCGACGGGATGGATGGCGTATTTTACCTCGACACCATGTGCCTTCAGCCTGTCCGCCATTTCGCGCAGCGCATGCTGAGCCTGCGCCACCGCCATGCCGTAGCCCGGCACGATGATAACCTTGGACGCATTCGCCATCAGATAGGCGGCATCCTCGGCCGAGCCGAGCTTGACCGTCTTGTCGGAATTGTCAGCAGCGCCACCTGTCGTCTCGCCGCCGAAACCGCCGAGGATGACGGAAATGAAGGACCGGTTCATGCCCTTGCACATGATGTAGGACAGGATCGCGCCCGAAGAACCCACAAGCGCGCCGGTAATGATCAGCGCGAGATTGCCGAGCGTGAACCCGATGCCGGCGGCAGCCCAACCGGAATAGGAATTCAGCATCGACACGACGACCGGCATGTCGGCGCCGCCGATCGGCACGATCAACAGCACGCCGAGCGCCAGCGAGAGCGCGACGACGGCCCAGAAGGCGAAATGGCTTTCGCTCACGGCAAGGTTGATGATGAAGAGCACGATCAGAACGAGCAGGGCGGCATTGATGACGTGACGGTTCGGCAGCATGATCGGCTTGCCGGACATGCGCCCATCGAGCTTCAGGAAGGCGATGATCGAGCCGGTAAACGTCAACGCGCCGATGGCAACGCCGATCGCCATTTCAATGCGGGCTTCGGTATGGATATGGCCGATATCGCCGATGCCGAAAGACGATGGCGTATAGAGCGCCGAGGCGGCCACAAGCACGGCTGCAAGACCGACGAGCGAATGGAATCCCGCCACGAGTTGCGGCATTGATGTCATCGGAATGACGCGCGCGATGTAAGCGCCCGCCCCGCCGCCGATGGCCAGACCGAGAACGATCAGCACAAAGCCGGCGAAGGACGGCGTTGCCAGCACCAGCGTGGTGACAATGGCAATGGCCATCCCCACCATGCCGTAGAGATTGCCGCGCCGGCTTGTTGCCGGATGCGACAGGCCGCGCAGCGCCAGAATGAACAGCACACCGGAAACGAGATAGAGGAAAGCCGCGATATTGCTCAGCATGCCGCCCTCACTTGTCTTTCTTCTTGTACATCGCCAGCATTCGCTGGGTGACAAGGAAACCGCCGACGATATTGACCGAAACGAGCACCAACGCCACGAAGCCGAAGCCCGTGGCGAGGCCGCTTGCCGAAATTCCAACCGCGAGCAACGCGCCGACGACGATGACGGAGGAAATGGCGTTCGTCACCGCCATCAGCGGCGTGTGCAGGGCCGGCGTCACTGACCAGACGACATAATAGCCGACGAAAATGGCGAGCACGAAGATTGCCAGCTGGAAAACAAAGGGATCGACCGCTCCGCCCGTCGCCGCGCTGACGGCCTCCGGAGCCTGTGCGGCAGCGGTGCGGACGGCGGTCACGGCATCGTTCAGTTGCTGGAGTGCCTGGTCCATTGCTTGACTGGCCATCTTACAGATCTCCCTTGCTGACCGTCGGCTGATCGGGGTCGACGAAATTCGGGTGCACGACTTCGCCGCCATCGGTCAGCATCGTCGCCTTGATCAGCTCGTCGGCACGATTGAGGCCGAGGCTCTTGCTGTCCTTGTCGACCATCGTTTCCAGGAAGGTGACGAGGTTCTTCGCATAGAGAGCAGACGCGCTGGCCGCGATGCGGCCGGCCATGTTCGGATATCCGATCACCCGCACGCCTTCGACATCGGCAATCCTACCGTACTCCGCCCCCTCGATATTGCCGCCACGCTCGACGGCGAGATCCACGGCAACGGCGCCGGGGCGCATCGCCTTCAGCATGTCGCGGACGACAAGCCTTGGTGCGGGACGCCCTGGTATCAGCGCGGTGGTGATGATGATGTCCTGCTTGGCGATGTGATCGGCAACGAGCGCGGCCTGCTTGGCCTGATACTCTCTGGACATTTCCTTGGCATAGCCACCGGCAGTTTCGGCGGCCTTGAATTCTTCGTCTTCGACGGCAATGAACTTGGCCCCGAGCGAGGCGACCTGCTCCTTGGCGGCGGGGCGCACATCGGTTGCCGACACCAGCGCACCCAGGCGTCTTGCCGTTGCGATCGCCTGCAAGCCGGCAACGCCCGCCCCCATGACGAAGACCTTTGCGGCCGGCACCGTGCCCGCCGCAGTCATCATCATCGGCAAGGCGCGATCATAGACGGCGGCGGCCTCGATGACGGCCTGATAACCCGCCAGGTTCGCCTGCGACGACAGCACGTCCATGGATTGAGCCCGCGTGATGCGCGGCATCAGCTCCATGGCAAAGCTCGTCAAACCGGCACGCGCCATTTCGGCAAGAGCCGCCTCGTTGCCATAGGGATCCATGATGGCAATGACGATGGCGCCGCTTTTGTAGCCGGAGATTTCCTTGGTGGTCGGCCGCCTGACCTTGAGGACGACATCGGCTGCTTTCGCATCCTTGACCGTCCCTATACGGGCACCCAGCGCTTCATATTCCGCATCCGGAATGCGCGATGCTGTTCCAGCGCCAGCTTCGATGACGACATCGAAGCCGAAACTTCTCATCTTCTTCACGCTTTCGGCAGATGCCGCGACGCGCGTCTCTTCCCCCGCGCTTTCCTTGGCGACGAAAACCAGATTGCCCAATGACAACACCTCGCATCAAACGGCAGCTCCGCAGGATACGGCAGCGCCATCACCTGCGAAATCAGGCCGGAATTTCAGGAAAGGCGCGGGCGGAAAGCCCGACGTGGTTCAGCGGACGAGAAAAGCGCCAATGAAAGCCAGGACCACGAAAATGATGAAGCCGCCGAAGAGACCGGCATGACCGAAAAAGCCAGCCGCCATCCCGATGAGAAGTGCAGCGATAATAGCCGATCCGACCCGCGAGACCAGGAGAAAGCCGTTATAGGTCTTCTCGTGCTCCTTATAATCCATGGAAGCGCCGGTTTCGATCGGTCCGGTATTGTGTTCGGCCATGAAAATTCTCCCCTCTCTCCTCTCCCCCGATGATCTTTTGGCAGACCAGCGGCGGGAGTTCGTCCTCAAAAGCCGCGGCATCCGATCCGGATATGCCGCAGCCAAACTTCCTCTACCGAGGGGTTACACAAAGCGAGGAAAAATGCAATGCACGACAAGGTCGCACCGGCGCGCAACCTAGCCGAACTCCCCGCGAATCTCGCGCCGACCACCGCTGGCCAGCCTTGCGGTCGGCAAAATGGTCAACGGAGCCGAACCGGTCTGTTCGCCGCGGGCAAACATCATGCGCCGTTCGTATGGCTCGGAATCGAAGAACGGATAGCGCTCCATCAGCTTGCCGCGGATTTCTTTCGAGCGGGACGCCAATAGCGTCAACTCGAAGCCATAGGTCTTGGTCATGCGCGGCGGCACCACGACGTCGGCATAAAAGACCCGCTTGTAGAAAGCGGCATGGGCCGGACGAATATGCTGCATCACCCGATCCGTATTGAAATAGATCGCACCGACGATCGCCGGTCGCAGCGTGAGATAAGGCAAGGCCGGCAATTCCAGCTCGAGATCCGGATCAACCGCAAAGCGCGCCGGGTCGATCAATGTCATGCCGGCATCGAGAAAGGCGTGAATCTCATCCGGAAAGATACCTGTCGACTGGCACACCCGATGGTCCGGCGTCACATGGTGTATCCGCACCGTGCTGACCAGCTCTTCATAATAATAGACCCCAAAGACATAGGCCTGCCTGTCGAAGTCGATGTCATCGATAAGGTTCTTGGCCGCCACGGGCAGCACGGAGCGCGCCTTGTAGGCCTTGTAGCGTAGCCGCGCGACATCCTCCATGTCCTCGCTGCTCTCGATCCGGCGATATTCTACGTGATCGAGCACCTCCATCAGCTTGCCGGCAAAGCTGTTTTTCAAAGCACCCACATGATTCATGGTTAACGTTCCGTTAATTTCAACGGAACACTAATGGTATTAACGAAAGTGCCGATCAATCTTTGTTTTGCTTTTTGTTAACTAATCGTTCACTAAGGTTAATTTTTCTAGCGAATACCGGTATAATTTTTGAAGTTTCGAAAGTGCTCAACACTTGGTCTCCGAGAAGACGTAAACGCGGCTCCGGCAATCTTGCCGGCTGAACGCAGACGAGACAGCACCGCCATCCGCTCAACGCGGCGGCTTATCCAAATCAATTGATGAATTTGAAGACGTTTTGTGAGGCGCGGCTAGAGCCATTCCAGGAAAAGTGCGCAGCGGTTTTCCGTCCGGAATTGCGCGAGAACAAAGAGATAGAGCGGTTCGGGGATTCCGTGAAAAGCTGAACCGCTCTAAAGCCGGCGGCTGTCAGGCGACGTGGTCCTGCCGCAGTCCCGCCTGCCGGCGGTTTAGATTGTCGATCATGCCGACGACCTGCTCCCGGGATACGGGAGCGGAGAAAACATAGCCCTGTATAATGTCGGCCAGGTTCTTTTCCACGACAAGCGCGAGCTGCTCGAGCGTCTCGACGCCTTCGATCACGATGTGCAGGCTGAGCGCCCGCGAGAGATCGACGATGCCGCACAGCAGCTTGAAACGACGGCTGTCCGTCGTGATGTCCCGCACGAACGAGCGATCGATCTTGACGACATCGACCGGCAACGTATCGAGATAGCTGAGGCTGGAAAAGCCGGTGCCGAAATCGTCGATCGCGATCGTGATGCCCTTGGTGCGCAAATCGGCAAGAATGGAGCGCACCGTCGCCACTTCATCCATCAGGCAGCTTTCGGTGACTTCCAGATGGAGCCGCGACGGCTCCAGGCCCGAAGCCTCCAGCGCATCCATGACGACCTTGACGATATCGGCGCTGCGCAGATCCTGCGCAGACAGATTGACCGAAACGGCAACCGACGCGGGCCACGCCGCGCAATCGCGGCAAGCCTGGTTGATCATGAAGCGGGTAATGCCACTGACGATGCCCATCTCTTCGGCAATCTGGACGAAGATATTGGGCGGAATGGATCCTTTTTCCGGATGAATCCAGCGTGCGAGCGCCTCGCAGCAATCGATGCGCGCTCCGTCTGGTGTGAACATCGGCTGGTAGACGGCCTGCAGATTGCCGGCTTCGACCGCCTCGCGCAGGTCATCCTTCAGTTTCTGGCGCTCGACATAGCGCGCGTCCATTTCCTGCTCGAAGGCGCTGCAGCCGCCCTTCATGCGCGACTTCGTATCGAAGAGCGAGAGATCGACCTTGATCTGCCACTCTTCCGGGCGGAACTCGCGGCTCGACATGGTGACGTAACCGGCGCTGAACGAGATTCTGAAGCTGTTACCATCAACCTCGTACAAACCGGCCATCGCCGCATGCAGCGCGCGTATACGGTCGTTGATATCCGGCTCATGGCCGTCATTCGGGAAAAACAGCACGAACTGATCGCCGACAAGACGTGCGGCGAGCGCGGTGGTTCCAGCAGCTTCCTTCAGCCTATCGGCGATCGCCACGAGCAACCGATCCCCGGTGACATGGCCCTTGGTATCGTTGACGTGCTTGAAATCATCGACATCGAGCACCAGAATTCCGATCTGGCTTTCGCGCGTGCGGGCTGCAAGCTTCTCCTTGACCAGCTCGACGAAGTATTCGCGGTTCGGCAAGCCGGTGAGCGGATCGTAGCGCACCATATGAAGGATCTTGCGCTCGGCGCGGATACGCACGGTCACATCTTCGAAAATCAGGATGACGACGCCATCGGCGCGGCGGCTGGCGGAAAACTCCAGAAACTGATCCTCGTTGAACTGAATCAGTGTGCGAGAAAGCGTGCCGCTGACAAGCTGCGCCATCTGCCGCTGAATAAGCCCCGGCAGCGAACCATCGATGAAAGCGTTGCGCGCGCCATAGCGCAACACGACGTCGAATTCGCAATCCTTGAGCTGCTCCTGATGCGAAAAATTCAGCAGTTCGCAAGCCTTGCGGTTGACCACGAGGATGCGGTTGTTCGCATCGAGCATGAACAGGCCATGCGTCATATTGTTGAGCGCAGTGTCGAATCGATCCGCGATCTGCGAGATTTCGCGTGATGCGATGACGTTTTTATAGAGAAATTCGCGCACGCCATTCGCCATCGCACGCGTCGTCAGCCCGAACGGGATCAGCATGATGGAGACAACGGCCTTATAGAGCTGCTGCGACATCAGGCAGGCGATGATGATCGGCAGGCAGCAGGCGAGTGTCTGCAGATCGATCGCCTTCTGGGAACCGTAGTTACGACCGACGATGGACACCATGGATGCCATCGTTACCGCGATGCAGATGAACTCCGCCAGCGGATCCTGCACCATGAGGATGGCGTAACCGCTACCGATGCCGAGGATCGAGGCGGTTGCCGCCGCACCGATCACATAGCGTGTCTCCCAATGAGCGATGTCCGCGCGGTTGAACCCGTGCTTGTCCGCCATGTCGAAAAGCCGGAATGAATACATTCTCAGGGCAAAGACGACGGCGAAAGCCAGACAGAGGGCGAGATAGATATTCGCGCGCGTGCTCAGAAAAACGATGACATACGTCAGGATATGAACAGCCACACCCGTAAAAAGCGTTTTACGGTTTCCGAAAAGCGAACTGACGAACGACAGATAAACATCTGTCGGTACCGTGTCCGGGCTTGGAGGCTTCATTCAGAGTTCCCCTGATGCGGCGGAGACCCTAGTGTAAACGTTTTAAAAATTGATTGCTCAATTAGCACGCATCCCGACAGATTTTCCAATTATGTCGGTGACTTACGTCGAATTTAGGTCGCAAAACGCATCGTATTCGTGCAATGACTGCAAGTCAATTCTACCAGCAATATAGTATCCAGCCCGCTAACCAACGCAACCAAACATCAGGAAAATCTTATAAGTACTGTTTCAGAGCTTCCCGGCTCGTTGCTGAATCATCATGAACGTATCAAATGTATACTCGGAGAGCTGCATCCACAGGTAGGCGTCCTTCTTGTAGGCAACCTGATCTTCGTAGATGCGCTTGAAGTAATCATTGGATTTGGACAGGTCCGTATAGAGTTTGCCGGCCGCCTGAAAACACGCCTCCATGATTTCCTGACTGAACGGCCTCAGTGTCACGCCCTGTTGGCTGATATCCTTCAGCGCCTGAGGATTTTTCACGTCGTACTTCGCCAGCATGTTGGTATTGGCGAAAGCGCAGGCGTCGCTGAGGATCGTCTGATAATTCTTCGGCAGCGCATTCCACTTGTCCAGATTGAAGAAGGCATGCACCACGGCGCCGCCCTCCCACCAGCCCGGATAATAATAATATTTGGCGATCTTCTGCAGACCGAGCTTCAGGTCGTCATAAGGGCCGACCCATTCGACCGCGTCGACCACACCCTTGTCCAGCGCATCATAGACCCCGTTCGCAGCGACATCCTGCTGCGGCACCACGCCAATCTTCTCGATCACCGTCCCGGCAAGCCCGGCGATGCGCATCTTTACGCCCTTAAGATCGTCGAGCGTATTGATTTCCTTGCGGAACCAGCCGCCCATCTGCGCGCCGGTATTGCCGGCAGGCAGGCCGAATATGCCCTGCGTGGCATAGAACTCATTCATCAGCTTGTTGCCGTTACCCTGGTAGAACCAGGCATTGCTCAGCCGGGCATTCAGGCCGAAGGGCAGCGTCGTGCCGATGGCGTAAGTGGGATCCTTGTCCGAAAAATAATAGGAACAGGTGTGCGCGGCATCAACCGTACCGGCGCTGACGGCATCGGCGGCCTGAGCGGCCGGCACGATTTCGCCTGCCTCGTAGGTCTGGATGACAAAATTGCCGTTCGTTGCGTCCGAGACGCGTGAGGCTATATCCTCAGCGCCGCCATAGATCGTATCCAGGCTCTTCGGGAAAGACGAGGTCATCTTCCAGGTAATCTTCGGCGATTCCTGCGCAAGAGCCGGGCTTGCAAGCGCGGAAGCGGCAGCACCCGCGCCAACGGCCCCTGCCCGCCTGATAAAGGAACGGCGATCCATCGAATTCTCCCACAAGGACGGCTTTGCTGGGAAGCGGCGCGCTTCCCCACTGGCGCTAGCGATGGAGCTAACCACGCCGCACACGGTCTTTCAAGTTTGCTCTTGCATCGCATTATGGCGATTCCTGTACATCCGCGTGACGAGCGGAAACAAACCCCGGTGTGAAACCACTCCGCGTTGCCGGATGGGCCCGATTCGCGTAGATTGAGGGTAGGCACAAATCGCCCTCGGATTGACATCTTCGTCATCCAGGGATCCCAGCGACCAGCAGTTTTGCACCTTCCGGAGCCTCGAATGTCCAGACCGATCATCGCAATCCCCGCCGACGTCCGCGAGTTCGACGGCACGAGCTGGCATGCGGTGCAGCTGCAATATGTCCGCGCCGCCGTGAAGGCCGCGGGGCTGTTGGCGTTGATCGTGCCGGCACTCGAAGAAGACAACGATGCCGATGCCATCCTCGACCGTGTCGACGGATTGCTCGTTTCCGGCTCGGCCTCCAACGTTCACCCGTCTCTCTACGGTAAGGACGCGCGCGACAGCGACGGTCCCTTCGATCCGGCGCGCGACGCGACCTCCCTGCCGCTCATCCGTCGCGCCATCGACCGCGCCATCCCGATGCTCGCCATCTGCCGTGGCATTCAGGAACTCAATGTTGCGCTTGGAGGAACGCTCGCCAGTGAAATCCAGGACCAGCCGGGCATATGGGATCACCGCAAGCCGGCCAATGTCGATCGCGACACGATGTATTCGATCCGCCAGAGCGTCTTCGTCAAGGAAGGTTCCTGTATCGCCCGCGTCGTCGGCCCGGGAGAGGTGCGCGTCAACTCGCTGCACCGCCAGGCGATCGCCGATACCGCACCGAGGCTGCAGGTGGAGGCATTGGCCGAGGACGGGACGATCGAGGCCGTTTCCGTGATCGGCGCAAAAGCTTTTGCCGTCGGCGTGCAATGGCATCCGGAATACTGGGCAGAAACGGATTCGCCGTCACGCAAGCTGTTCGTCGCTTTCGGCGAAGCCGTGCGTGATTATGCGTCCGGAAAAGAGCGGCTCGAGGCCGCTCAATAGGCTATCGGTGCTTTTCCGTAGAAGATCCGCCGGCCAATGACCGTTGCTCAGCCGCGCGGCTTCACCGGCGTTTCCGGCACGGGCGTCACCGGACGGCCCTTGGCGAACCACTCGATGATATTGTCGGAGACGAGATCGGCCATCGCGTCGCGCGTCGGCATCGATGCGGATGCGACGTGCGGCAGCAACGAAACGTTGGGCAGCGAAAGGTAGCCCGCCGGGACATTGGGCTCGTCATAGAAGACGTCCAGGCCGGCAGCTCCCAGCGTGCCATTGCCAAGCGCGGCGATCAAGGCATCGTCATCGACGGACCAGCCACGACCGACATTGATGAAAACTCCCTTCGGTCCGAGCGCCGACAGGATTTCCGCATTGATGACTTTGTGGGTCTCGGCCGTTTTCGGCACGATGGAAATCAGCGTGTCCACCGACTGCGCCATCTCCTTGAGCGTCGGATAGTAATCGTAAGGCAGGGAATCGCGGGGAGAGCGTGTGTGGTATCCGATCTTGACCTTGAACGGCTCCAGACGCCTTGCGATCTCAAGGCCGATGCGGCCGAGACCATAGATGCCGACTCGACGGCCCTTCATTGAAAACGGCGAGAGCGGAAACGAGCCATCCTTGGCCCAGCGTCCGTCGCGCAGCCAGCTTTCCGCCTTCGGAAACTGCCGCAACGTATTCAGCAGCAACGCAATCGCCGTATCCGCGACCTCATCGTTCAGAACATCCGGCGTGTTGGTGACGACAATGCCTTTGGAAGCGGCATGTTTCACGTCGATGCCGTCATAGCCGACACCGAAATTCGCAATCACTTCCAGATGAGGGAACGCATCGATCCATTCGGTATTGAAACCGCCCGCAACGGCAACGCCGCGGATGCGCGCCGCAGTCTCCGCATCGACCTTCGGGCCGCCATCGCGATCGAGGGAAACGACATCGAACTGCTTTTCGAGCCTTTCCAGAACACGCGGATGTATCTTCCCCGGAACGAGGACTGCAATGCGGTTGTCGGACATAGATCTTTCCTCTTGAGATAAGGTTCGGCGTGACTACAGGCGCGCCTTGTACGGCGCCGTCGATTGGCGGATGCGCATTTCCGGCTTGATAAGATGAATACCATCCGGCTCATGGCTTCCCGCCAGCCTATCCAAAAGCGCGCGCGCTGCAAGCCTTCCAACCTCGGCCTGACCGTTCCAGACCGTGGTTAGCGCCGGCGTCGCGATCGCCGCCTCTTCCAGATCGTCATAGCCGGTGACCGAAATGTCGCGCCCTGGCACGAGCCCGGCGCGGGAAATGCCGTTCATCAGACCGATGGCGACCAGATCGTTCCAGCAAACGGCGGCCGTCGGCTTCTGCGGCAACGACAGGAAATGCACCGCCGCCTCAAAGCCACCCTGCTTGGAGCGTGCACCGGGAATGCGCAATTCGGGATCGACCTCGATCCCCGCCTTGCGCAGCGCGTTGACATAGCCCTGATAACGATCGCGACCGGTCGACGTCTGGTCCGTGCCGCCGATCATCGCAATGGTGCGGTGCCCAAGGCTGATGAGGTGGTTGGTGGCCAGCGAGATGCCGTAGCTGTCGTCGCCTCGAAACGTTGGCAGATCCAGAGCCTCGATCTGTCGCGCCACAAGGATGGCCGGCATGCCGTTTTCTTCCGCGAGTTCGAAATCCTCCGGCGGCGTTCCGATCGCCGGCGACATAATCACGCCGTCACCGCCAAGTTGCAGCAGCGTCTCGATGAAGGTTCTCTGCTTCTCGACCGAATCGTAGTGATTGGAAAGAATGAAGGTATGGCGGCTGCGGTCGAGTTCGCTCTCGATCGCCTTCAGAATTTCCCCGTAGAAGGGGTTCATGATGTCGTGCACGACGACACCGATGATGCCCGACCGCGATGTTCTCAAACTGGCGGCGCGGCGATTGTAGATATAACCCAGCGCGCGCGCCTGATCCTTGATCTTCTCGCGCGTATTGATCGCGACGAGCGGGCTGTCGCGTAAGGCCAGAGATACGGTTGCCGTTGAAATACCGAGCGTTTCCGCAATAGTCGAAAGCTTAATCTTTTGCGCCACGCGCACCCTCCCCGTGAAACGCAGCCGTAAACATATTCCGTTCGTGTTATGAATCCGGAATTTAAAATATTTAATTAAAAGCTTTAATCACGTCGCGCAACACGAATTCTTTGAGGAATCTCAGATTTCCTCATCATCCTCTTCGTCATCGCCGGCCTGCAGATTGCTCTCGATCGTCTTGAGCAAGCGCACGAGCGAACGAATGTCTTTTTCGGAGAAGCCGCGCGTCGCCAATTCATCGCAACTGGCGGCCGAACTTTCGATTTCGCTGACGCTGTTGCGTCCCGCCTCGGTGAGATAAACCTTGGTCAGGCGGGCATCTTCCGCATCCGGACGGCGCTCGACGAAGCCCTGGGCTTCCATGCGTCCGATCGTGCGGGTCATCGTCGGCGCCTTGACGCCGAGCTTCTGCGCCAGAGAACCGGCGGGAAGGCCGTCGGTTGCCGCCAGGGCGAGAATGACACCATCCTGCCCGGCATACAGGCCGCTCGCCGTCAGGCTGCGGGTCATCACCGTGCGCATCGATCGGGCCGCCTGGGTCAATGCCGGCGACAGATCGGCAAGCGTGTAGTCACGGTGATCCTTCTTCTTACCTGACTTACTTTTCTTCCCGACCTTGTTCTTCTTACCCATCGTGATTCCGTTGACCTTTTCGCCGATGCGCCATCACGCTATGACATTGCGCAGGTTATTGACATAAACAAGAGGCACACCCTCAGATGGCGCATCCTTTGCCATGTTTCGATGACAATGATGAAACATTGACGACTAACGACCGCAAAGAATGGATTGTGGTGCTGCCACTTGGCGCCTATGAGCAACACGGTCCGCATTTGCCGTTCGAAACCGATACGCTGATCGCCGAGGGAATCGTTTCACGCCTCAAGGTTGCTTTGCCTGCGAACCTCCCGGTCACGTTTCTCGCGGCGGAGCCGGTCGGCTACTCCATCGAGCATATCGATATCGCCGGCTCGAAAACCCTGGCTTTCGACGAGGCTGTTCATCGCTGGCTCGGCATTGCCGAAAGGTTGAATGGGCTCGGCATCCGCAAATTCGTGATGCTCAACGCCCACGGCGGCAACTCGCCGCTCATGACCATCGTCGCCACGGAGGCGCGCGTGCGCTTCAACATGCTGGCCGTCGCGACCAGCTGGACCCGATTTGGCGTGCCGGACGGGGTGATCGCGCCCGACGACAAGGCCATCGACATTCACGGCGGCGATATCGAGACATCGGTCATGCTCGCTCTTCATCCCGACAAGGTGGACATGTCGAAGGCGGCACATTTCCCCTCGCGCCAATCCGACTTCATCAAGAGTTTCAGGCATCTGCGCGCCTATGGCCCGCATGCCTTCGGCTGGAAGATGTCGGATCTCAGCGCGCAAGGCGTCGCCGGCAATGCGAGCGCTGCAACGGCGGAAAAGGGCGAGAAACTGATCGCGCATTCGGTCAAAGGCCTCGTCGAGCTCCTCGAAGATGTCGACAAATACGATCCGGCGACCCTTGACTGACCATCGATCGTTTTGGCCAGCTGCAAACCAATGTGATCTTATAACATATAAAAGCCTTTGAACTGGCGTCGCCAACTCCTTATATGAAACGCGAAACTTGTCCGCTCCCCGGGGCAACCTTCCTTATTTCGAGGCTCCCATGACCGAAACAGCCACGCAAAAGCCCACTCCCGTCACCGTTCTCACCGGCTACCTCGGCGCCGGCAAAACGACGCTGCTCAATCGCATTCTCTCTGAAAACCACGGCAAGAAATACGCCGTCATCGTCAACGAATTCGGCGAGATCGGCATCGACAACGACCTGATCGTCGAGTCGGACGAAGAAATCTACGAAATGAACAACGGTTGCGTCTGCTGCACCGTTCGCGGCGACCTGATCCGCGTCGTCGAAGGCCTGATGCGCCGCCCCGGCCGCTTTGACGGCATCATCGTCGAAACCACCGGCTTGGCCGATCCGGTTCCCGTCGCCCAGACCTTCTTCATGGATGACGATGTCCGCGCCAAGACCGAACTTGACGCCGTGGTCGCGCTCGTCGACGCCAAGCATCTGCCGCTGCGCCTCAAGGACAGCCGTGAAGCCGAAGACCAGATCGCCTTTGCCGATGTCGTCGTCATCAACAAGACCGATCTCGTCTCGCCGGAAGAACTGGCCCAGATCGAGGACGTCGTCCGCGCCATCAACCCGGCTGCGCGCATCTACAAGACCACCCGTTCCGGTGTCGATCTCGCTCGCGTGCTGAACCAGGGCGCCTTCAATCTGGAACGTGCCCTCGAAAACGATCCGCACTTCCTCGAGCATGGCCACGAGGATCATGTCTGCGGTCCGGATTGCGATCATCATCATCACGACCATGATCACGATCACCACCACCATCATCATGACCACGATCATGATCATCACCACCATGACCACGATCATCACGGTCACGACCACCATCATCATGCGCCGTCGCCAATCCATGACGTCACCGTTCAGTCGGTTTCGCTGCGTGGCGGCGAGATGAATGCCGAGCGCTTCTTCCCCTGGATCCAGAAGGTCACGCAGACCCAAGGGCCGAATATCCTGCGCCTCAAGGGCATCATCGCCTTCAAGGACGATCCAGAGCGCTACGTCGTTCAAGGTGTTCACATGATCATCGAAGGCGATCATCAGCGCCCCTGGAAGGACGGCGAAAAGCATGAGAGCCGCCTTGTATTCATCGGCCGCGAACTGGACCGCGAAAAGCTGGAAGCAAGCTTCAAGGCGTGCGAGGCGTCTGCCTGATGCCGACTGTTGCTCCGCTTGATATCGACGGCCATGTTCTGGCCGTCGAATTTTTAGGTGATACCCCCTTCTTCGCCAGCGCCGCCGGCGCCGTTCATCGCCTCGAAGGCGGCGAGAAGATCACCGAAGCCCACAAGGGAATGCTGACCTGCATCCGCGACCCCTATAGCGAGAGCCTGATTTCGGGCGGCGAGGACGGCAAGGTGCTGCGGATTGCAGCCGACGGCAGCGCGACGACGCTTGCCGAAGCACCCCGCAAATGGATCAGCCAGCTTGCCGCCGGTCCGCAGGGCGCCGTCGCCTATTCCTATGGCAAGAGCACCTTCGTGCGTCTTGCCGACGGCACGACGAAGGAGTTTGTCGAGGAGCGCACGGTCGAAGGCATCGGCTTCGCGCCCAAGGGCCTGCGGATCGCCGTCGCCCGCTATAACGGCGTGTCGCTGCATTGGGTCGGCATGAGCGCCCAGCCCATCAACCTCGAATGGAAAGGCGCCCATACGAGCGTCACCTTCTCGCCGGACGGCCAGTTCATCGTGACGACCATGCAGGAAAACGCCCTGCACGGCTGGAAGCTGGACACCAAACCGGGCGCCGAAGCCAGACACATGCGCATGACCGGCTATCCCGCCAAGGTGAAATCGCTCTCCTGGTCCAACAAGGGCAAGTGGCTCGCCTCTTCGGGCGCCCCGGCAGCAATCGTCTGGCCCTTCCAGGGCAAGGATGGACCGATGGGCAAGGCGCCGCTCGAACTCGGCTCGCGCGCCAATATCATGGCGACCTCGGTCAAGTTCCATCCCGCCGAGGATATCCTCGCCATCGGCTTCATCGACGGCATGATCCTCGCGGTCCGCTTGGGCGATGCCAAGGAAGCGCTTCTGCGCCGCCCCGGCAAGGGTGCGATCACCTCGATGAGCTGGAGCAAGTCCGGCAAGCTGCTTGCCTTCGCCTCAGAAACCGGCGATTGCGGCGTCGTCGACGTCTCCGGTTAATTAGAAAGACAGGACCATGTCTCAGTCAGGACCGGCGGTTGCCGAGAATGTCCCTGCTCCAGCTGAAAACGTCTGGGACGTGATCCGTTGCGAAGCTGCCGAACTGGCGACCCGCGAAGCGACGCTCGCGCCGCTGCTGCGGGCGCAGCTGCTCGCCGGCGGCTCCGACGCCGAAAGCCTTGCCAGCATATTGGCTGCACGGCTCTGCGTCGTCAGGATCGAGCATGGCGACATGCTGTCGCTGCTGTCGGACGTGCTGACACGATATCCCGCAATCCTTCAAGCGACGGAAGCGGATCTCGTCGCGGTGCGAACCCGCGACCCCGCCTGCACCACTTATCTGCATGCGCTGCTGAACCTGAAGGGTTTTCACGCCCTGCAGACGCATCGCATTGCCCATGCGCTCTGGGCCGAAGGCCGCACGGAGATCGCCAGCTGGCTCTCCAACCTTGTTTCGCTGGTCTTCGGGCCGGATATTCATCCGGCTGCCAGGATCGGCACTTCGATCATGCTCGACCACGGCTCGGGCATCGTCATCGGCGAAACCGCCGTCATCGAGGATGAAGTGTCGATCCTGCAGAACGTCACGCTCGGCGGCACCGGCAAGGAAAGCGGCGACCGGCATCCAAAGATCCGCCACGGCGTCATGATCGGTGCCGGTGCCAAAATCCTCGGCAACATCGAAATCGGCGCCTTCAGCAAGGTTGCCGCCGGCAGCGTCGTGGTGAAGCCCGTTCCACCGCATTGCACCGTCGCCGGCGTCCCGGCCACTGTGGTCCGCATCCATCGTGCCGATGAAATCCCAGCTGAAACGATGGATCAGAACATCTAATCTATGAAATGAGAAAGGCCTTCGCCCGAAAGGCGAAGGCTTGATGTGTCTCAGGCAGCCTTTGAGACCGACGGCTGAGCCAGCTTGCGACCGCTGGCAACGATCATGCCCACGGCACTGTCGAGCCAGCCTTCCTTGAGCTCGAGCGCGAGAAAGCGATCGCGCTGGAACGGGCCCGGCATGACGAGATGGCGGGTCTTGGAAGCAAAGAAGCCGAAGCGCTCATAGTAAGGCGCATCGCCGACGAGCAGGATTGCACCGTGGTCGCGCTTCTTGGCTTCCATGATGGCGGCGCGCATCAGCGCCGAGCCGATGCCCTTGCCTTCATAGGCGGGATCGATCGCGAGCGGACCGAGCAACAAAGCATCGACGGGCCGCGTTTCGCGATCAACACCGGCTTCGACGTTCCACAGGCGAACCGTGCCGATAACGTGGCCGGCACGATCGCGCGCGACCAACGCCAGACCTTCGGCGGGAACGCGACCGGTGCGGAGCTTCTCCGACGATTTCTTGCGGCGCTGAGGCCCCATGGCGCGATCCAGCAGATTTTCGCGCGCGACGACATCGCCTGCATTTTCCAGGTCGAGGGTGAAAGTGGACGGCGCAAAGAATGCGCGGACAGAATCAAGAACAGCGGCCATCTCGGCCTCCCGTGCCCAATACCGTTATCAGCGGTGGTGACGAATTATTGTGAGGGTGCCGCCCCGACTGGCTACGGGGGCGGCGATATCGAACTCAGATAATATAAGCCTTCAGGGGGTCGAAACCGTTGAAGGCTACAGCCGAGTAGGTCGTGGTATAGGCGCCGGTGCCTTCGATCAGGACCTCGTCGCCGATGGTGAGCGACACCGGCAGCGGATAGAGGTTCTTCTCATAGAGCACGTCGGCCGAATCGCAGGTCGGGCCGGCAATAACGCAGGGCTCCATCTCGTCACCGTCACGCTCCGTGCGGATCGGATAGCGGATCGCCTCGTCCATGGTTTCGGCGAGACCGCCGAACTTGCCGATGTCGAGGAACACCCAGCGAGCATCGTCATTGTCCGACTTCTTCGAAATCAGAACGACTTCAGCCTTGATCACGCCGGCATTGCCGACCATGCCGCGACCCGGTTCGATGATCGTGTGCGGGATCTGGTTGCCGAAATGAGCACGCAGGGACGCAAAGATCGCCTTGCCATAGGCTTCAGCCGACGGAATGTCGCGCAGATACTTGGTCGGGAAACCGCCGCCCATGTTGACCATCTGCAGGTGAATGCCCTGCTTGGCAAGCGAGACGAAGACGCGCTTGGCATCGGCCAGAGCAGAATCCCAGGCATCGACCTTGGTCATCTGCGAGCCGACGTGGAAAGACACGCCATAGGATTCCAGACCCAGCTGGTGAGCGTAGACGAGAACGTCGACGGCCATCTGCGGGACGCAGCCGAACTTGCGCGACAGCGGCCATTCGGCGCCTTCGCCATCGGTCAGAACGCGGCAGAACACACGGGCGCCGGGAGCGGCACGCGAAATCTTTTCGACTTCCTCATGGCTGTCGACGGCGAAGAGGTTGATACCGTGTGCGTGTGCACGAGCGATATCGCGCTCCTTCTTGATCGTGTTGCCGTAGGAGATGCGGTCGGCGGTCGCGCCGGCATCGAGCGCCATTTCGATTTCGGCGACGGACGCGCAATCGAAGTTGGAGCCGAGGCTTGCGAGCAGGCGCAGCACTTCCGGAGCCGGGTTTGCCTTGACGGCATAATAGATGGCGCTATCCGGCATGGAATGACGGAAGGCATGAAAATTGTCGCGCACGACGTCGAGATCGACCACCAGGCAAGGACCGTCCGGACGTCGGGTAGCGAGGAAATCGCGAATACGTTGCGTGGTCATGTCATTCCCTTTCAAATTCCAAAAGCTCCGGGAAAGACCCAGAGGACAAAGGGCAACGCTCATTCGCTTTGGGACCAGCCGGTGGAGACCCCGGTACCGTGCAAATGCGCGAAGCGCGGATGATGAACGAGTGCCGCAAGCGGCGCTAATTCGCTTTGTCTGCCATGGATTGGAGGGAGTATCCCAACCGCACTTCCGGCAATGAAGGTGTGCCTCTTCAGTATCCCCAGCTGATGGAAAGCCGGGAGAGAACAAAAAGGCCCGCACCGTCGTTGCTTCAGATGTCCTCGCATTTTCCGGTTGGCCGGAATAGCGACTGGAGGGGTTAATTCCAGGTACCTTACCGATTTTCTCACCACATCGAGGATCGGCGGACACCCATGGGCACGTGCGACTTTGGGCTGATCGGGAAATAAGAATATTCGCCGACATAATCAAGAAAATTTTTCGCCCATGCCCCAAAAAAATAATTGAACAAATCAACGCGTTTTGTTCAACATCCGGAAACAGTTAACGGGGGGCTTCGTCGTGGATACTTTAACCCGGATTCGCGCCTTTATCGACGTGGTGGAAGCCGAGGGATTTTCGGCAGCCGCGCGCAAGACCGGGCGCTCCAAGGCGCTGCTGTCCAAATATGTCCGCGAGCTGGAAGACGAGCTCGGCGCCCTGCTCCTCAACCGCACCACCCGTCAGTTTTCCATGACTGAGGCCGGGCATACCTATTATCGCACCGCTTCAGACATCCTGAAGGAGATTGACAACCTTGCCGACCTCGTGCGCGAAAACAACCAGCAGCTCAAGGGACGCCTGCGCATATCGGTGCCCCGCACCTTCGTCGATGCCGATGTCGGGCAGTCGCTGATCGATTTCGCCCGTGAGAATCCGGATCTCGCTCTCGAGATTGCAGCCGACGATCGCTTCGTCGATCTGATCGAAGAGGGCTTCGATGTCGCGGTTCGCATCACCAAGCTGGAAGATTCCGGCATGATCGCCCGCAAAATCTCGGATTTCCGCGTTCATCTCTGCGCCACCGAGGATTTTCTCGAGCGCTATCCGGCGCTGCAGCACCCGACCGACCTGACGCGCGTGCCCTTCATCATCGACAGCAACAACCGCACGCAAGGCAACATTCGCTTCGTCGACGCCGACAGCACCACCTTCAACGTCGCCATCAACGGCACGCTGGAGGTCAACAGCCCGCATGCGACCCTACGCGCGGCTTTGGCCGGGCTCGGCATCGCCGTCGTCCCGGATTTCATCGGCCGCAAGGCGATCGAGAGCGGCCAGCTGCTGACCCTGTTCAACGATTATCTTCCGACCGATCGCGGCATCTATGCGGTCTACCCGCACCGCCGCTACCTTCCTGCCAAGGTCCGTATCTTTGTGGACTACCTGCACAACTGGTTCCGCAAGAACGGCTGAGGCCCGGCCGGTCCCAATTCCGTCTCATTTTCTGACCAGAAATCGAAGTGAATCAATGCTCGCGAAACATATCGGACGCATGAAAAAATCCGCGATTGCCTATGCGCTTGCCCTGACGGGCGGCCTTCTGCTTGCGCCGCCCATCGCATCGGCGCATCCGCATATTTTCGTGGAAGCAAGGCTCGAGGTACTGGCCGGACCGGATGGCAATGTACAGGAGCTGCGCAATGTCTGGCGCTTCGACGAGGTGTTTTCCTCCTCGGTGCTGATGGACTTCGACAAGAACACCAATCTGAAGCTCGATCCGGACGAGCTGAAGGAAGTCGGCAAGACGGTTCGGGATTCGCTGGCCGAATATGATTATTATACGAACCTGACGCTCAACGGCAAAAACATCAAGGTGAATAAGCCCGATGTCATCAATGTCGACTACCGGGACGGTCAGCTTCTAATGTTCTTCGCGGTCAAGCCGTCCGAGCCGATGCCACTGATCAAGGGAAACAAGTTGAGCTTCGGCATTTACGATCCGACGCTCTATACCTCGATCGACTTCCCCACCGACAACGAGCTGGTGACAGAAGGCACTGCCTTCAAAAGCTGCTCGCAGAAGGTGGTTCGCCCCAATCCGGATGAGGTTATTGCCGAAAACAGGTCGACATTGACGGATGCCTTCTTCAACGACCCGACGGGAACGACCATGTCGAAGCTTTTCGCAACGCGGATAGACGTCGAATGCTGATTTCGAAATTAGGAAAGCTCGCGCCGGCCGCCGCACTCGCCATTCTGGCGGTCGCAGGTGTTGCGCATGCCGCAGGGTCTCCGCTTGGCATAGGCACGGCGGAGCCGAGCTTTCAGCCGATGGGCGGACCGCTTGCTCCGATCTTTCTTTACGTGAACTACGAGCAACAGGCCTTTTATAGAGCACTGACGAAATCCATCGAAGCCATGCGTCAGGACCCCTGGCAGCTCTGGACTCTGATCGGCCTTTCCTTCGCATACGGCATCTTTCACGCCGCCGGCCCCGGCCACGGCAAGGCGGTGATTTCTTCCTATATGGTTGCCAACGAGATCGAGCTGAAACGCGGCATCGGCATTTCCTTCGTCTCGGCGCTGATCCAGGGCCTCGTTGCCGTCCTTGTCGTCGGCGCCGCCTATTTCGTGCTGCGCGGCTCGGGCATCACCATGACGATGGCCACCAATGCGATGGAGATCGCCAGCTTCGTCATGGTCATCCTGTTCGGCGGCTGGCTATTGTTCCGCAAGCTGCGTGCCATGCTGCAGAGCCGGGCACAGCGCCGCGAACTTCAGCTTGCGACATCGGCCGGGCCGATCAGCATGTCGCTGTTCGAAGGCGCTGCGACGGGCACGGATTCGGTCAGAGGCTTCTCGCGCAGCAGCTTCTCCGCGATGCCTGCCGCTGATGGCTACCAGTGCTACGATCCCGCCCATTCGAGCGGCGATGGAGCTTATTGCGAAGCATGCGGTCATGCACATCTTCCAGACCCGAAAATGCTGTCGAACGAAAAGTTCAGCGCCCGCGAAGCCTGGTCAGCCATCATCGCCGTTGGTTTGCGCCCCTGCTCCGGTGCGCTGCTGGTCATGACCTTTTCGATGCTGAACGGGCTCTATCTCGGCGGCCTCTTGTCCGTGCTCGCCATGTCGATCGGCACGGCGCTGACCGTTTCGCTGCTCGCCATCATCGCCGTGTTTGCGAAGGGCACAGCCGTTCGATTTACCGGTCAGGGCTCCAGGCTCTCGACATGGGTCAGCAACGGCATCGAGATTTTCGGCGCCGTGCTGGTGATCTTGATGGGGATTATTCTGCTGGGCGCTTCGCTGCAGAACTGACGGCTGCTTAAGAGCCACTGCGCCGCTGGTAACGCGCCCTCAGCCAGAAAACCAGGAAGAAGGCGAGGATGACCAGAACGCCAAAACCGGTGCCGAGCCAGGGCGAAATGCCGCCAAGCCAGACGATGACATTCGGCATCAGATAAAGCAGGGCTGTCGCAACCACCAGAATGATGCCGGCGGCAATGGCCGCCGAGCGGCTGTCGCTTTTCTTGTCCATCAAATCGCCGATCCTCAGCCCGCCGTGAAATCTTCCGGCGAAGGCTTAGGCCAGCCGCCTGCGAAAGGCAACGGGCCTGGAGCGGTTCAGATTTTCGCGGAAGTTCCGAACCGCTCTATCTCTTTATTGTCAGGCCGTTTCGAAGCGAAAAATGCCTCGCCTTTTTCCTGGGTTGCTCAGGCCTTCAAAGTTGGACTTTGGCGCCGGCAACCGTTGCCTCGATATGATCGACCAGCGCATCGGCCAGGCCCAGTCGGCCCGCGAGCAGATCGAGATAGCCGCGCTCGGCCCGGGAATCCGGCTCGATTGCAAGGCGCGAAGCCGTATAGACCTGCACTCGCTGCTCTTCGGTCTGCGCCGCCGCGACAATAGCGTCGAGATCCACGGGATTGGCAAGCTCTCGCTGGAAGAAGGCCTCCGCCTCGGATCCAACGCCAGCCTCCTGCACCTTGCCTAGAATACGCTGACGCTCGGTGTCGTCGATGTGACCGTCGGCACGCGCCGCCGCGATCATCGCCCGCACGAGGGACAGCGTAAAATCGTTGCTGGTCGCGGCCGGTGCAGTGCTGAAGCCGGAATCCGTCGGCGGCGGCAGGAATTGCGGCTGGGCCTGCGGGGCCGATTCCGGCGATGGCTGCGGCTGATTGCCGTCGCGATAATTCTTGTAGGCCTGATAGCCAAGCCCGGCGATGGCGGCAAGGCCGCCGAGCGTCAGGGCGTTTCCGGCGATCTGCCGCCCGGTCTTGGTGCCGAGCAGTACACCCGCGATAGCGCTGGTGGCCATCGGATTGTCTCTGGCCAGATTGATGGCCTGGGTCGCCTTGTCTTTCACAGTTCCTTGCATTCCTGGAACCTGCGACCCCAGGAATTGGTCAAGAAGCTTGCGGGCGTCGATCATGTAGATGGTCCTCCGTCCTTGTGATGGTGAAAAGGAGATAGGAAGCGCAACCGCAAATACCAATCCGCACAATGCAAAAAGGCGCCCGTGTTACCACGAGCGCCTTCAAAAATCGAATTGCGGATATGCCTCAGCCCTTCAGAGCCGCAGCCTCCGAAGCAAGCTTGGTAATCCCTGCCCAGTCACCGGCGGCCACCAGCTCCTTCGGCGCGACCCATGAACCGCCGACGCAGATGACGTTCGGCAAAGACAGGTAATCATGCGCGTTCTTCAACGACACGCCGCCGGTCGGGCAAAATACCGTCCCGGCAAGCGGCGAGGACAAAGCCTTGAGGTAGGCTGCGCCGCCAGCCTGTTCGGCCGGGAAGAACTTCAGCACCGTATAGCCTTCTTCGCGAAGCGCCATGACTTCGCTTGCGGTCGCAGCACCCGGCAGAAGCGGCACATGCGAGGAGCGCGCGGCATCGAGCAGTTCCTGCGTGGCGCCCGGGCTGACGATGAACTTCGAACCAGCTTCGACGGCTGCATCCCAATGCTTGACGTTCAGGATCGTACCGGCACCGACTTCGGCGCCTTCGACCTCTTCCGCCACGGCACGGATCGCATCCAGCGCGCCGGCGGTGCGCAGCGTGATTTCGATCGCCTTCAGACCGCCCGCAACGAGCGCGCGGGCAAGCGGCACGGCCGATTTCGCATCGTCGACGATCAGCACGGGTACGACCGGCTGCAGTTTCAGGATGGAAAGAAGCTTTTCGGTTTTCTCGCCCATGGTCGGAGACTCCCTTTAAAACGATTGAAATCCGGCCTTCGAATAGCCTTCCCGAAGGTGCTTGTCGAGACAAAAGCTCGCTTTAAATACGACGGGTAGGAAATCGCGGCAACTTGATATAGTGTACTTCAATCTGTGCCGGTGGAGCATGTCAAACGCATGGCAAAAGAGATCGAGCGAAAGTTTCTGGTGCGCGGCGATCATTGGCGTGATTTCGTCTCCGAGAAGCTGATCCTGAAGCAGGGTTATATCGCTTCCATGGACGGTCGTTCCGTAAGGGTGCGGCTGACAAACGAGACGAAAGCGACCTTGACGATCAAGATCGGCAAGCGGATGACCAGGGATGAATTCGAGTATGAGATCCCCGTCGACGAGGCGGAGGAGCTGCTTGGAACGGCCATTGGTCTCGTTATAGAAAAAACCCGCCACAAGGTTCCATTCAAGGGATTTACCTGGGAAGTCGATGTCTTCCGCGGCACGCATCGCGGCCTCGTGATCGCCGAAGTGGAGATGGAGGACGAGAGCGACAATCCGGAACTGCCGGACTGGATCGGCCGGGAAGTGACCGGCGAACATCGCTATTCCAACCAGGCGCTCGCGACCCAGTTCGAACAGGAATACGATGAGCTATCGCATACGGCCTGATCGGGCCCTTGATGACGAGGTGCGTCAGGTCGCCGCGCATCAACTCGGCAAAGCGATAGATGCATTGACGGATCGGCCGCAGGGCTTGCACGAAGCCGTGCATGCATGCCGCAAGAACATCAAGCGCGTGCGCGCGCTTTATCGGCTGATCGCGCCGATCGCACGGGATTTTCAGCAACAGGAGAATGAGCGGCTTCGGAACATGGCGCGGACGCTTTCCGCCGTTCGCGATGCGACTGCGCTCATCGAGATCAGCCATTATCTGCAGTCGACGGCGACTTCGGCGGAGGAACTGCATGCCCTCATCCGCGTTGGTGACCTGCTGACCGCAAGGCGGGACAGATTGGCGGAAGCGGAAACCGATCTCGAAGACAAGGCACGGGCAGCGGTTGCGACATGCCACAATGCGATCGACGCCTTGAAGGATGTCTCATTCGACTGCGGGCGGCGCAATACGGCTCGCCTCTTCCAGAAAAGCTGGCGCAAGAACGCCCGCAAAGCGATCGAGGCGCGGTCCGCATGCCATTCGGAAGCAGCCCACATCGAGAGTTTTCATGATTTGCGCAAGCGCAGCCAGGATTACTGGATGCATCATATGCTGTTGCGCGAGGTCTGGCCGGCTGCAATGCATGCCAAGCAGCTGGAGGCCAAGGCATTGGTCGACGCCCTCGGCCGCTATCTCGACATGTCGATATTGTCTGACGTCGCCGACCAGGAGCCGCACCTCTTCGAGAAAAGCGATGACCATGCCCGTTTGCTGGAGGCGATTATATCCCGGCAACAGACAGCCCGCGAGGAGGCGCTTCACCGGGCGCATTGGGTTTTCGTCGACAAGCCGCAACACGAAGCACGAACCATCAGGCACCTCTGGCTGGAAGCAGCCAATTGAGGCGATTACCGGCGCTATTCCCGGTGACGCAGGGGTCGCGCATAAATCCCGATTGCCTGAAGACGCACAAAATTGTATTTCCCCGCCATGACCGACATTCTTTCCAGCTCACGGCATGAGGCGACCGGCGCATTCCTCGTTGCGGCGCTTTATCATTTCGTTTCTTTCCCGCGCTTCGAAAGCGTGCAGGAGCCTTTGTTTGCGCTCTGCGAGGCCAATGGCGTCAAGGGCACGCTGCTGCTTGCCCATGAAGGCATCAATGGGACGATCGCCGGCACGGATGCAGCCATCGGCGCCGTTCTTTCTTTCCTGCGGGCACAGCCGGAATTTTCCGGTCTGGAGCACAAGGAAAGCCGCGCTTCGAAAATGCCCTTCGTGCGCATGAAAGTGAAGCTCAAGAAAGAGATCGTCACCATGGGCGTCGAGGATATCGACCCCACCAGGGTTGTCGGCACCTACGTCGCGCCGAAGGACTGGAATGCTTTGATCTCCGATCCCGACACCATCGTCATCGACACCCGCAACGATTACGAAACGGCGATCGGCGTCTTCAAGGGCGCGGTCGATCCGAAGACCAAGACCTTCCGCGAATTTCCGGATTGGGTACGTGACCATACCGGCCTGCACAACAAGCCGAAGATCGCCATGTATTGCACCGGCGGCATCCGCTGCGAAAAGGCGACAGCCTTCATGAAGCAGCAGGGCTTCGACGAGGTCTATCACCTCAAGGGCGGCATCCTGAAATATCTCGAGGAAGTGCCTGCGGAAGAAAGCCTGTGGGAAGGCGCCTGTTTCGTGTTCGACGAGCGCGTCTCGGTCGAGCATGGCCTGAAAGAGGGCAACCACAAGCTCTGCCACGCCTGCCGCAGTCCGATCACGGCGGAAGAGGTGACGTCGCCCTATTACGAGGCCGGCGTGTCTTGCAGTCATTGCTATCACGACCGCAGCGAGGAAGACCGCGAACGTTATCGCGAGCGGCAGCGCCAGATCGCGCTGGCCCGCAAGCGCGGGCAACAGCACATCGGCTGACGGCTTGATAGTCTGACGCCCTCAGGCGGCCGCGCCTTGCTCCTGATTGAGTACGGCCGCCATCTGCGCCGCAAAGCGCTTGGTGATCTCGGCCTCGGGCATAGGCTTTCCATAGAAATAGCCCTGCAGCTCATCGCAGCCGAATTCCTGCAACGCCCTGCCCTGCTCTTCGATTTCAATGCCTTCGGCGGTGACCGGAATGTCGAGCGAGCGCGCCAGCGCCACCGTTGCCCGCACCATTTCGCAGGCGCGGCTGTCCTCCAGCACATCCATCGTCAGCGAACGATCGATCTTGATGCGATCGAAGCCGAATTGGCGCAGATAGCCGATGGATGAGAAGCCGGAGCCGAAATCGTCCAGGGCCACCTTGACGCCGAGCATCTTCAGCCGCTCGATCGACTGCCGGGTGCGCTCGGGATTCTGGATGATATAGCCCTCGGTGATTTCCAGGGTCACACGCTCCGCCGCGATCTCCGTGCGGGTCAGGACGCTGCGAACGTAGTCGGCAAAGGCCGGGTTGCGGAATTGCCCCGGCGACACATTGACCGCTACCCGCAGATCGGGCCATTGCTGTGCCGCTTCGCAGGCCTTGCGCAGCACGAGCAGCCCGAGCGCCTCGATCAGGCCGCTGGTTTCGGCCACCGGAATGAAGACTTCAGGTGAAATTGGCCCATGCCCCGGACGGTTCCAGCGCACAAGCGCCTCCACTCCCGTCATCTCGCAACTCGATGCGTCGACGAGCGGCTGATAGGCGAGCGTCAATTCCTCGGCCTCGATTGCGCGGCGCAGATCGAGCTCCAGCTCGTTGCGCTCCTCGCGATGGGCATCCATCGCCGTCTCGTAGCACGTCATGCGGGCGCGGCCCGCCTCCTTCGCCTTATACATGGCAAGATCGGCGCGGCGAACCAACTCCTCGCGATCGATGCGCCCTTCGGGAGAGCTCGCAATGCCGATGCTGGCGCCGACAACCACCACCCGGCGGCCGATTTCCAACGGCTCCGAGAGAAAATCCAGAATCTGCTCGGCAAGCCTCAGCGCCGGCGCATCGTTGAGTTCCTTGGTCGGGAAGACGATCGCGAATTCGTCACCTCCAAGCCGGGCCAAAGTCGCCTGCGGTGGAACCAGCACCCTGAGACCGGCGGCAACGGCACGAATGAGCTGATCGCCCGTGCCATGCCCATAGGCGTCGTTAATTTCCTTGAAGCCGTCGAGGTCAAGATAGAGAAGCAGCACATTGCTGCCGTCGGCACGCGCATGCTCGACCAGGCGATCGACATCGTGCCGCAGCCCCTCGCGATTGAGAAGCCCGCTGAGGCGATCGCGCAACGAGCTTTGCCGCGCAACGACTTCTTCCGCCCGCAGCCGACGTCCTGCCAGCAGGCCCAGAATCAACAGCACGATGAAAAACAGGCCGACGAGACCGAGCGCACCCACAACGATCGGGCGCACCTGCTGATAGCTGATATCGCCGGGGGCGCGTGAATTCCAGACCAGCCGCCCCAAAGGCTTACCGAGCGGATCGACGATCGAGACGGCATAGCGGGCGACAGTGTCCGCCGGCACCAGCTTCAGACCGCTGATGACATAGGTGTTGGACAGCAGCTTGATCCGGGCGGCATCGAGATAGCGCACGAGGATCAGGTAACGTCGCTTGCCTTCCGGCACCGGAATACGCCCGGATCGCTCGCGAATGGTCGCAACGCCGATAGCTGCAATACCATCGCGGGTCATGATATAGCCGCTTGCCTCGGGTACCCCGGTCCCGGGGGTGTTGCGCACCTGATTGACCAGAACCCACATCGTGCTGCCGAGAACGTCCTCGACATTCTCCTTCATCACGTCGCCGTCGTGATAGGCTATGATCGGCGTATTGTTGTCATCGACGATAAGAGCGGTGTCGAAAAGCGCGCCGTTCGAGGATATGTCACCGTAATTGCCGGCGATCCAAGTCTTCTCATCCTCACCATAGACGCTTTTTGCGGCATCGTTGCGTGCGGAGTGATCGTGCAGCGTTGCCTCGAGCTGACCGTTGAAGGTCTTGAGGGCACCAACTGTCGTTTCCCACGAGCGCTCGTCATCCAGCCTGTTGGAATAATTCGCCACACGGCCGATTGCCGTCAGCACCATCAGGGTGACGACGGCCACAACCACGGCAAAAGAAATCAAAACGGCCGTCACGATGGAATGACGACCGACTTGTTTGCCTTGCCGCAGAGACTTGAATACTGCTCCCAACGCCTTTTTCTCCTTGGCGTGAAAGTCTGCCGTCAGGTCTTCAATAAACGGTTAAGGCGAGCCGGAGATTCCTACAGGAAAGAGTTGTATATCCACCACTGGAGGCGGAATTCATGCCGTTTCGCGGATCGCATCGGCAAAGCGGCCAAGGGCGGCACGCAGCACGCCATCTTCGCGCGCTTGCGTCAGAATGGATGCCTGAGCTTCGTCGGGCTTGCCGGCAATCGGCAATCGCAGAAATGCTTCGTCCACAATGCGCAGCGACATCGTCTGCAGCACGTCGGTCAGCAGCGCCAGCGCGAGATCGCCACGATGGGAAGCATGGGCAAACATCAGCGGCTTGAAAGGGATTTCGTCGCGCGACACCAGCCAGTCCAGGGCATTCTTGAAGCCGCCGGGTATGCCATGCGCATATTCCGGGCACGACACGATCAGGCCATCGGCGCTGCCGATCTCGGCCGCAAATTTCTCGACCACAGGCGGTGTTTTCTCGCCTTCATTGTCCGGATTGAAAATCGGCAGATCACCGATCAGATCCGAAATTGTGATGCTGATATCGTGCGGCGCGGCAAGCTGCAACGCCTTGAGCAGCCTGCGGCTGGTCGAAGCCTGTCGCTGACTGCCGCAAATCGCATAAAGAGAAATCGGGCGCTGGATCATGCCCGATATCTATCAGGCCGCATCGATTCGGACACGGCCTGAAATTTCGTCCGACAGCTGCCGGTCAGGCCTGCTTGTGATTCCCCCGCGGGAACTGCGAGGCAAGCTGTCTATACCATTTGCCGCTCTTCTTGACGGTGCGCACCTGGGTTTCGTAATCGACGTGAACGAGGCCGAAGCGCATGCGATAGCCTTCCGCCCATTCGAAATTGTCCATCAGGCTCCAGGCGAAGTAGCCGCGCATCGGATAACCGTCCTTGATGAGATCGGCGACGATACCGAGATGTTCGGCGTAATAGTCGAGGCGCGGCTGGTCATCGACCTCGCCGTTGACGACGCCCATGTTGTAGCAGGCGCCATTCTCGGTGATGTAGCACTCCGGCAGATCGTAACGCTTGTTGAGGTCTTCAACGACATGCTTCAGGCCCGGTGCATAGATCTCCCAGCCGATATCCGTCTTCACATCGCTTGCGGGCGGGGCTTCTTTCGTCCAAGGAAAATCGCCGGTCTTGGAAGCATCATCGAACACGCGATCCGGCTTGTAGTAGTTCAGCCCCCACCAATCGAGCTTCTGGTTGATGGTCTTGAGATCGCCATCCTCGATCTTGGGCATGCGATCGCCAAGCGCCTCGACGAACTCCTTCGGATACTCGCCCTTGAAGATCGGATCGAAGAAGGCGCCGTTGTGGAACTGATGGGCACGCTCCACAGCCGCCAGATCCTCGGGGCGATCAGAGCCCGGCAGAATGGAAGACGCATTGAGCACGATGCCGACAGGCACCTTTGGCGCAACCGAGCGGATCGCCTCGACGCCGAGACCATGCGCGAGGTTCATGTAATGCATGGCATAGAGCGCCGCCTGCATGTTGCGCTCACCGGGGGCATGAATGCCGTAGAGATGGCTGAGCCAGACGATGCACCAGGGCTCGTTGAAGGTGGCGACCGAATCCAGACGATCGCCGAGGCGGGCCATCACGGTTTTCGCATAGCGCTGGAAGGCGTGTGCGGTCGAGCGCGCCGTCCAGCCGCCTTCGCCGGCAAGCATCAGCGGCAGATCCCAATGATAAAGCGTAGCAAAGGTCTTGATGCCACGGGCCTTGCAGCCGTCGACCAGACGATCGTAGAAATCCAGACCTGCTTCGTTCACCGGGCCTGTGCCTTCGGGAATGATGCGCGGCCAGGCGATCGAGAAGCGATAGGCTTCGACGCCCATGTCCTTGATCAGATCGAGATCCTGCTCAAGCCGGTTGTAGTGATCGCAAGCGACATCGCCGTTATTCCGCTGATAGACGCGGCCCGGCATGTTGGCGAAAGCATCCCAGATGGATGGCTTGCGGCCATCGGCCTTGGTGGCACCTTCAATCTGGAAGGCGGCGGTGGCAACACCGAACGTAAAATCGCCGGGGAAGCGATCGGCAAGAAGCTTTGGATCGATCATGATGAAAATCCCGTCTGTTTTGGCTTCGTTGGCTGCGGTTTAACCAAGCTGCGTCTCAAAGTACAGTACCGGCACCGGAAAACTGCAACGTTACAGGTGCCGACAAATCAGGGTGCAAAAGGACATCCCAGAAATTTCGCTGCATCTTCGCACGGCTGGATAACATCAATGTCAACAGTCGTGACTTGTCTTCCGGGCGCGGATCAATTGAGGGTAGCAATCAAACTTGACAACGAAAGGATACAAATGCTCCCTGCGCTTCACGCTCTTCACCCTCATCTGCTGAGCCTCCTGCGCATCGTCGCATCGCTCGTGCTCTTCAGCTACGGAACACAGAAAGCGCTGCATTTTCCAGCCGCCGAGAATGTGCCGGCTGTCGGATCTCTGTCGTGGATCGCAGGCTTGCTTGAGCTGACATTGGGCTTTCTCGTGCTGATCGGCTTCCAGACGCGCATCGCGTCGTTCATCCTGTCAGGCCTGATGGCATTCGCCTATTTCCTGCGCCATGCGCCGCAGAGCTTCTACCCAGCGCAGAATGGCGGCACATCGGCCATCCTCTTCTGCTTCATCTTCCTGTTTCTCGTTGCCGCCGGCAGCGGCCCCTTGAGCGTCGATGCGCTGACGAAGCGCCGGCAGAACCTGGCTGCCTGATCAAAAAGCCCGAGGCGGTTTTACCGCCTCTGGCCTCGTAGAGATTAAAGCTTGACCCAGGCGCCGTTGCGCTTGGAGGAAGCGACGCAGGCTTCGACGAAAGCCACGCCCTTCACACCGTCATCGACGGTCGGATAGATCACAGCCGGATCGACCGCCACGCCTTTCTTGCGGGCGTGGATGGCACGAGCGGCTTCCGTGTAGATCGTGGCGAAGGCTTCCAGATAGCCTTCCGGATGACCCGACGGAACACGCGAGACGCGCGCCGCAGCAGCGCCGGAGCCGGCGCCATTGCGGGTGATCAGCCGCTTCTGATCGCCGAACGGCGTGTACCACAGATAGTTCGGATCGGCCTGCGTCCACTCGATACCGCCCTTGGTGCCGTAGACGCGAAGCTTGAGACCATTTTCGTGACCCGGCGCCACCTGGCTGCACCAGAGCATGCCCTTGGCCGGCTTTTCCGTGCCCTTGGCCTTGAAGCGCAGCAGAACATGGCCGTTATCGTCGAGACGACGTCCCTCAACGAAGCTGTCGAGATCTGCGGCAAGGCTGTCGAGTTCGAGGCCGGTGACGAAGGACGCAAGGTTATAGGCATGCGTGCCGATATCGCCCGTCGAACCGCCGGCGCCGGATTGGGCCGGGTCGGTGCGCCATGCGGCCTGCTTCTGGCCGGACTGCTCGATATTCTCGGTCAGCCAGTCCTGCGGATATTCCGCCTGGACGATGCGGATATCGCCGAGCTCGCCATTGGCGATCATCTCGCGCGCCTGACGGATCATCGGATAGCCGGTGTAGTTGTGCGTGAGGATGAAGAGAGCGCCGCTTTCATCGGCCACCTTCTTCAGCTTCTTGGCGTCGGCGAGATTGGAGGTCAGTGGCTTGTCGCAGATGACGTGGATGCCGCGACGCAGGAATTCCTTGGCGGCGTCATAATGGACATGGTTCGGCGTCACGATCGAAACCGCTTCAATGCCGTTCTTCAGCTTGGCTTCGCGGATTGCCATGTCGCGATAGCTGGAGTAGGTGCGCGAGGGATCGAGACCGAGATCGCGGCCGGATGCCACAGCCTTTTCCGGCGAAGACGAGAGCGCGCCGGCAACGAGATCGAACTGGTCGTCAATGCGTGCAGCAATACGATGCACCGCGCCGATGAATGCGCCGGCGCCGCCGCCGACCATGCCAAGCCGAATGCGCGGCTCGCGCGTCTGTTCCGATGATCCTTCGATTGCCATTTTGTCCTCCTGAATGAATTGAATTGTGTGGATGCGACCGCTTGGCGCGATCGTCCCCTCTCCCGCCTGCGGGGAGAGGACTAGGGTGAGGGGCGACCGCCGGTCCGACACACCGTGCCGTCGCGATGAATATCGAGAAGGCCCTTCATCCGTCCTCTCGCGATTTCGCTCCGCTCGCCCGTTCGAGTCCGCTTCCTCCCCGCATATGCGGGGAGGAAGCGCTCGGATTAAAGCCCAAGCATGCGGCGGTTTGCCGCCTGGTCCGTGCCGCTACCGGCAAAATCGTCGAACGCCTTTTCCGTGACGCGGATGATATGCGCCTTGACGAATTCGGAGCCTTCGCGAGCACCGTCTTCAGGATGCTTCAGCGCGCATTCCCATTCGACCACGGCCCAGCCGTCGAAGTTGTTGGCGGTCATCTTCGAGAAGACGGCACCGAAATCAACCTGGCCGTCGCCAAGCGAACGGAAGCGGCCGGCACGCTCGACCCAACCCTGATAACCACCGTAGACGCCCTGACGCCCGGTCGGATTGAACTCCGCATCCTTGACGTGGAACATCTTGATGCGGTCCTTGTAGATGTCGATGTTGTCGAGATAATCGAGGCACTGCAGGACATAGTGCGAGGGATCGTAGAGCATGTTGGCGCGCGGATGGTTCTTCACGCGCTCCAGGAACATCTCGAAAGTGATGCCGTCATGCAGGTCTTCGCCCGGATGGATCTCATAGCAGACGTCGACGCCGTTTTCGTCGGCATGATTGAGGATCGGTGTCCAGCGACGGGCAAGCTCTTCGAAGGCGGTTTCAACGAGGCCGGCCGGACGCTGCGGCCAAGGATAGACGAAGGGCCAGGCGAGCGCACCGGAGAAGGTCGCATGCGCCTTGATGCCGAGATGCTTGGAAGCGGTGAGCGCCATCTTCACCTGCTCGACCGCCCATTCCTGGCGCGCCTTCGGATTCCCGCGCACTTCCGGCGCCGCAAAGCCGTCGAAGGCTTCGTCATAGGCGGGATGCACGGCAACGAGCTGGCCCTGGAGGTGAGTGGAAAGCTCGGTGACCTCGACGCCGTTGGCGCGAGCGACACCGGCGAATTCGTCGCAATAATCCTTGGAGGAAGCCGCCTTCTTCAGATCGATGAGCTGGCTTGCCCAGGTCGGAACCTGCACACCGACATAGCCGGCGTCGGCAGCCCATTTTGTGATCGAATCCCACGAGTTGAACGGCGCCGTGTCACCGGCGAACTGGCCAAGAAACAGGCCTGGCCCCTTGATCGTCTTCATCTGTAATTCCTCCCAAATTGCGTTCTGTAAACGTTTCCGATGCCTTTCGGACCCAAATCCAAGGCGGCTTTGATGCCGTAACCTCAAAAACTATAGGGTCTTCAGGATGAAAGTCGAATGCCTTGCGAGCTAACCACGCTCAGCCGCTGACGGCAAGAGGTACGTGCCGCAAAAATTACTCCGGTCTCTAAAACCGGGCGGCAAACGCATAAAAAACGCCCGCCGAAACCGGCGGGCGCATCTGTCCGAATCCGTGGATCAGAACGGTGAATCGGCGAAGTAGAAGTCCTTCGCATTGTCCTTCGTGACCAGCGTCGCGTCGAGGATGTAGTTACCGCGAACCGGGATCTGGTTGTAGAAGTTGGCAGCCGTCAGCTCCATGGCCGTGCCGACCATTGCCGGCGGATAGAGCACGTCGACCGGGATCAGCTTGTCGCCGTCCATGACCTTCTTGATCATGTCCTTCGAGCCGGCGCCGGCGACGACGTATTGAATGTCGGTGCGCTTGGCCTGCTCGATCGCCTGCAGCACGCCGACGGCCATGTCGTCATCCTGGCACCAGACCACATCGATCTTCGGGAACTTCGTCAGATAGTCCTGCATGACCTTGAACGCATCGTCGCGGCTCCAGTTGCCGTACTGACGATCGAGAACTTTGACGTTCGAGCCGGCAATCCCCTTGTCGAAGCCGTCCTGGCGCTGCTGGTCGATCGGGATCGGCAGACCGCGGATGACGACGACCTGAGCGTCCGGCGTGTTCTTCTTGATGTATTCGCCGGCCGTCTGGCCAAGCGCCGGGTTGTTGCCGGCGACGTAAAGGTCACGGACGGAATTGTCGTTGCTGCTCGGCGCACGGTCGACCAGCGTCACGAACTTGCCCTTGTCCTTGACTTCCTTGATGGCGTTGACGAGCGGATCCGGATCCGACGGCAGGATCACGAGCGCATCGATACCCTGTGTTTCGAGATCCTGTACGGCGTTTGCCTGGCTGGCAGCGTCAGGCGACGTCTTGACGATGACGTTCAGGCCCGGATGCTCCGCCATCAGCAATTTGGCGACGCGCTCGGCATGGAACACCACGCCCGAAGTCCAGCCATGGTCGGCGGCCGGAATGGACACGCCGATCGTCACCTTCTTGTCCGCGGCATGAACCGTGCCCGCCAGAGCCGCCATCGCGACCGCCAATCCCAATAGTCTTTTACGCATGTTCTTCCTCCCAGATAGAGACAGGGCGTTGTCGTTCAGGACCGGGCGCCCCCTGACCCGGTTATTCATGATTTGCGAGCAAGCGAGCGCTGGACCAGCATGGCGATAATGATGATCGCACCCTGGATGGCACTCAGGAGATACTCGCTGATAAAATTGGAAAGCAGCATGATGTTGCCGACCAGCTCGAGAATGAAAGCCCCGCAGATCGTACCCCACACCCTGCCCGCGCCACCCTTCAGCGCCGTACCGCCAACAACCACGGCGGTGATTGCCTGCAGCTCCCACAGAATGCCCGTCTGGGCTGAGGTGGAGCCGAGACGCGGCACGTAGAGAAGCACAGCGATGGAAACGCAAAGCCCCTGGATGATAAAGGCGATGGTGCGGACGCGATTGACCGCCACGCCGGAATAGCGCGCAACGTCGCGATTGGAACCGACGGCGATGACATGCCGCCCGTAGCGCGTGCGGTAAAGAATGAAGGCCGCGACGATGGTAACGGCGATAATGATTGCGATCGGAATCGGCACGCCCAATATCGAGCCGTAATAAGCCGGCTTGTAGAGCGCCTGCACATCGGCCGAGCGCAGGGTTATCGCCCCACCCTGAGACAACCAGGTCGTCAAGCCGCGGTACACGCCCATCGTCCCCAATGTCGCGATGAAAGGCTCGATCTTGCCCATGGTGGTGATCAGACCGTTCGCCAGGCCACATAGGACACCGGCCACGATCGAGAACAACACAGCGGCGGCCAGCATCAGAGCTGGGTCCGCGATAACCCCCGAATTTATGAAGAGGATCATCAGGCTTGCCACGAAGGCAACCATCGCACCGACCGACAGATCGAGATCGCCCGCCGAGATCACGAAGGTGGCGCCAACGGCGATAATCGCGATATAGGCACATCGCGTCGCGACGTTGGTGAGATTGGTGATGCCGATGAAGTTCGGGTTGACCAATGCGCCCACGATGAGAAGCAGCACCAGCGCCGCAAACGGCGCAACCGCTCGCAGATCGACATCCCGCCAGGAACGTCCACGTCGACCCGTCTTACCGCTGCCGTCTTCGCCCACGCTCATAACCAAAACCAACCTCCCGTCCCATGACTGCTGGGAATTCGCCCTGCCCTGCGCCGCCTTTTCAGGCGGCAGTCTTCTTCTTCAGACCCGCCGCATAACGCATGATTTCCTGTTCGGAGATCTCGTCGCCCTCGAGCACGCCGACGATCCGGCCCTCGCGCATCACTGCGATACGGGTGCAGAGCCCGATCACTTCAGGCATTTCCGAAGAGACCACGATGATCGAATGACCGTCCCGCGCCAACGCCGAAATGAAATGATAGATCTGCTGCTTCGTGCCGACATCGATACCACGCGTCGGCTCATCGATGATGATGATCTGCGGCTCGGTCTCCATGACTTTCGCCAGAAGCAGCTTTTGCTGATTGCCACCGGACATGCGGCCGGCAACGATGTTTCCGTCCCGCACACGGATATCGAAGCGCCTGCGCGCCCGCGACAGCGCATTGGCTTCGCTTGAAGCGCTGAGATAACCGAACTTGCCGTGCCGATCGAGCGACTGAAGAGTGAGATTGACGGCCATGCCCGAATTCAAAAGCAAGCCTTTGGATTTGCGATCCTTGGTCATATAGGCAAGCCCGGCATCGATGGCCGCATGCACATCATGGGCGGGGACCGCCTGACCGTTGGCGATGACATCGCCGGATACCCGCGAGCGCAGACCGACGATCGCCTCCATCAGCTCGGTGCGGCCGGAACCGATCATTCCGGAAAAGCCCAGGATCTCGCCCTTGCGCAGCTCGAAGCTCGCATCATGGACGTAGCCGGTCGAAACGGAGCTGACGCTGAGCACCACTTGCTCGTCGATGTCGGGCTCGTTCTTGGCCGGATAGAGGCTCGAGAGCTCACGCCCCACCATCAGCTGAGCGATCGACTCGCCATCGAGCAACGATGTCGGCGACGTCTTCACCCACTGCCCGTCACGCAGCACCGTCACCCGATCCGTCAGCTCCATGACTTCATCGAGCTTGTGGGAAACGAAGACGAAGCTCGTTCCCTGGTCGCGCAGTTTGCGAACCTGCTTGAAGAGGAAATTGGTCTCTTCACGCGAGAGAACTGCGGTCGGCTCATCCATGAAGACGATGCGCGCATCGCGGCTGATCGCCTTGGCGATTTCCACCATCTGCTTGTCGGCAATGGACAGCGAGCTGATGAGTGCATTTTCGTCGACATGCGAGCCGAGCAGATCGAGCACACGCCGCGTTTCCGTGCGCATATGCTTGCGATCGAGAACACCGAAACGGGTAATTTCACGCCCGAGAAACAGGCTCTCGGTGACGGTCAGGTGCTCTGCGAGATTGAATTCCTGATGGATGATGACGATCCCGAGCGCTTCCGCAGCGCCGTTCGGGGGCAGCTTCACAGCATGGCCATCGAGAAGGATTTCACCTGAGGTCGGCTGCTCGAAACCGGAAAGAACCTTGACGAGGGTCGACTTGCCGGCGCCGTTTTCGCCCATGAGCGCATGGACCTCGCCGGCCTTCAAATCGAAGTTGACGCCGAACAGCACCTGCACGCCGTTGAAGGACTTCGATATGCCTCTCGCAGACAGCACAATTGCACCGTCGACGGCTTCCGAACTCATTGAATCCTCCCTGCGGTCCCACCCGCTTTCCATGCTGTGTAAACCTTTACATATCCGGTGTAAAGGTTTACATCGTTGGATATCATACAATTTTTCACGGTTACCTTTGACCTCCACGTAAGTCTGTGTAGTCTCCGCTGCCAGACGAGACCCAAGGCAGAGCGCAGTGTCGAATTCCACGCCCGCAACTATCGAAGACGTCGCCCGAATTGCCAATGTTTCGATAGCAACGGTTTCGCGGGCAATCCATACCCCGGAGAAGGTCGCCAACTCGACGCGGCTGAAGGTGAACCAGGCGATTGCCGTCACCGGTTATACGACCAATGCCATGGCGCGCAGCCTCAGGCTCGGCCGCTCCAACATGATTCTGGTCGTCGCGCCCGATATCGGCGACCCCAATTTCTCCAATATTCTCATCGGCCTGGAAAACGAAGCGCGCTCGCATGGCTACGGCGTACTCATCGGCCATACGCAAAACGATGCGCAGCGCGGGCTGGAGTACCTAAAGTTCCTGAACTCGAACCAGGCGGCGGGGCTGATCCTCTTCACCGGCATCCTGCCGTTCGGCCATCAAACGATGACGGCGCGGCTTCCGCCAAGTGTCGGCGTTTTCGAACCGGTCTTCAATGGTGGCATTCCCTATGTCGGCGTCGATGACATCGCCGGCGCGCGCAAGGCGATCGACCTGTTGATTGCCGAAGGTCATCGCAAGATCGCCTTCGTCGGCGATTCTCGCACCCGCCTCGCCTATAGCCGCCGACGGATAGGCTACGAAGCAGGGCTGGACGCAGCTGGTATCGGCTCTGAACTTCGCATGGTCCTCGAAGGCGACGGCACCATCGAGAGCGGTCGGCTTGCCGTCGAACAGCTCTTCATGCGCGACACGCTCCCGACCGCCTTCATGTGCGTCAACGACCAGACGGCAATCGGCGTCATGATCGCGCTGAAGACACGCGGTTACGACATTCCCGAGGATTTTTCGGTGACGGGATTCGACGACGTTCCGCAAGCCGTGTTCATGACGCCGTCGCTGACGACGATCCGGCAGCCGCGCACCGCCATCGGCAAGCATGCGATGGCGCTCCTGCTTGAGCTGCTTTCAGACGGCGAACCCGCCGAGACGGAGATTCTGCTGCGGCCAGATCTGGTGGTGCGAAACACGGTTTCCGCACCATCGCGCCTTCGCCGCTAGGGATTTTTGAAGATGCCGCTTGGTCGGATCATTCTTTATGTCTGCGATGTCGAAGCGACCATCGGCTTTTACGCAAGATATTTTGGCTTTGAGCCTCACCGGGAGGAAGGCGATCGGATTGTCGAACTGCGTGCTTCGGATGGCGGCGCCAACCTGATGGTTCATCCAGCGGCCAAGTCGCAGAAAATGGGGCAGTCGCTTGTGAAGCTGGTGTTCGATGTCGAAGATGTCGAAGCATTCCGCGCGCGGTGCTTGGAAGAAGGTCTTGAATTCGGCCCTGTCCATCAAGCCGACGGCTATATCTTTGCCAATGCCAAGGATCCCAGCGGAAATTCCGTATCCATTTCCAGCCGTGCCTTCAGGCAGACGTCGGGAGGCGATGCAGCACCGCCTCCCGATCCTGTCGATCAAACGTAACGATTGACGATGTTTTCGAGCAGCTCCTGCTTGCCGGACTTCGGCTGCGGGTTGACGTCCTTCGTTTCGACCCATTGCGCGATCTGGTCGAGCGAATATTCGCCGCGCAGCAGCTTCTGGCCTTCGGCGGAATCCCAGCCGGCGTAGCGGTCGGCGAGCGGCTTGGAGAGCGCCTTGTCCTCGATCATCTTGGCAGCAGCCTTCAGGCCGCGAGCGCAGCAATCCATGCCGCCGATATGGCCGATGAGCAGATCTTCCGGATCGAGCGACTGACGACGCAGCTTGGCGTCGAAGTTCGTGCCGCCGGACTTGAAGCCGCCACCTGCTAGAACCTGATAGTAGGCCAGCGTCATTTCCGGAACGTTGTTCGGGAACTGGTCTGTATCCCAGCCGGACTGGTAATCGTTGCGGTTCATGTCGATGGAGCCGAATACGCCGAGCGCGTTGGCAAGCGCCAGCTCATGCTCGAAGGAATGGCCGGCGAGGATCGCATGGCCCTGCTCGATGTTGAGCTTCACTTCGTTTTCGAGGCCGTACTTCTTCAGGAAGCCGTAAACCGTGGCGACATCGTAATCATACTGATGCTTGGTCGGCTCCTGCGGCTTCGGCTCGATCAGGACGGTGCCCTTGAAGCCGATCTTGTGCTTGTATTCGACGACGAGATTGAGGAAACGGCCCATCTGGTCCATTTCGCGCTTCAGGTCGGTGTTGAGCAGCGTCTCATAACCTTCGCGGCCGCCCCAGAGAACGTAGTTTTCGCCGCCGAGCTTGTGGGTCGCGTCCATGCAGGTCTTCACGGTCGCAGCCGAGAAGGCGAAGACGTCCGGATCCGGATTGGTCGCAGCGCCAGACATGAAGCGGCGGTTGGAGAAGAGGTTCGCCGTGCCCCAGAGAAGCTTGACGCCCGTTTCGGCCTGCTTCTGCGCGAAATAGTCGACGATCTCGTTGAGGTTCTTGGTGTTCTCGGCGAAATTCTTGCCTTCCGGACGCACGTCGGCATCGTGGAAGCAATAATAGGGCGCGCCGAGCAGGGTGAAGAATTCGAAGGCGACGTCAGCCTTCAGCTTGGCGGCTTCCATCGTCTCGTTGAACCAGGGGCGAAGGAAGGTCTGACCGCCGAAGGGATCGCCGCCCGGCCAGGTAAACGTGTGCCAGTAGGCAACGGCGAAACGCAGATGGTCTTCCATGCGCTTGCCGGCGACGACTTCGTCCTTGTTGTAATGGCGGAAGGCGAGCGGATTGGTGCTATCCGGGCCTTCGTACTTCACCTTGCTGATGTCACCAAAAAATCCGGTGCTCATGTCTTGTCTCCTCAGGTTGGTATTTCAGTATTGCTTGTTCGTGTTGTGCGGTGCGGCCCCTCACCCTGGCCCTCTCCTCGCTTGCGGGGAGAGGGGACGACCTCTCTATCCTCGCGCGCTTCAGAGATGGGAGGCACGGCGGAGGTGCCTCTATCCCCTTCTCCCCGTCAAAACGGGGAGAAGGTGCCCGGCAGGGCGGATGAGGGGCCTGCACTCCTCCCGGTTTAATGTGCCGACAGCGGCTTGATTGCCGGGTAGACCGCCCGATAGCGCTTGTAGGCATCCGCATAGGCATCCGTCAGCGACGCCACGGGATCGATGGTGCCGGCCGTCTGCGGCGGGGTGCAGACTGCGACCGGGTCGGCGCCGGTGGCGGCAATCAGCCCGAGGCGAGCAGCCCCGAAGGCCGCGCCGAAATCGCCGTCCGCCGGCAGATCGACAGGCACGCCGAGCGCCGTCGCGATCGAGGCGAGCCAGTAGCGCGAGCGCGAGCCGCCGCCGATCGCCGTCACGCGCGCAATGTCGGTGCCGGCCGAGCGCAGCGCTTCCAGATTATCGCGAATGGCGAAGGAGACGCCTTCGAGCACCGCTTGCGTCAGCACAGCACGGCCGCTTTCATGGCCAAGACCGATAAAGGCGCCGCGGATCGTCGCGTCATTGTGCGGCGTGCGCTCGCCCGAAAGATAGGGAAGGAAGGTGACGCTCGTCGGCGCCTTCAGCGTATCGCCAAGCTCCGTGGTGAGTTCGGCGGCAGACTTGCCCGTCACATGCGAGTGCCAGTTGAGCGCGTCGGTCGCCGAGAGGATGACGCCCATCTGGTGCCAGGTGTTCGGCAGGGCGTGGCAGAAGGCATGCACAGCACTTTCCGGCTTTGGCAGATAGGAACCGTTGGCGGCAAAGAGCACGCCCGATGTGCCGAGCGAAACGAAGGCGGCGCCGTGGCTGACCGTGCCCATGCCGCAGGCCGAGGCCGCATTGTCCCCTGCCCCGCCGGCAACAACGACATCGCCGGCAATGCCCCATTTCGACGCCAGTTCGCCACGCAGCTTGCCGGCGGCTTCGGTGCCTTCGACCAGTGTCGGCATCTGCTTTTCATCGAGATTGGTCGCCGCCAGCAACTCGGAAGACCACTTGCGCTTGCCGGTATCGAGCCAGGACGTGCCGGCGGAGTCAGACATTTCCGACATGTGTTCGCCGGTCAGCCAGAGACGCAGATAGTCCTTCGGCAACAGCACCCAGCGCACTTTGGCGAAGACATCCGGCTCGTTCTTGGCGACCCATGCAAGCTTCGGCGCGGTAAAGCCCGGGAAGACGATGTTGCCGGTCAGAGCACGAAAGCGCGGGTCGGCGTCAAGCGCGGCAGCCTCATGATAGCTGCGCGTGTCGTTCCAGAGGATGCAGGGGCGCAGCACCTTGTCGTCGGCGTCGAGCAGCGTCGCGCCGTGCATCTGGCCGGACAGGCCGATGCCGCGCACGGCAGCCAGCTCCTTGGGATGCGCGGCCTTCAGCCCGGCCACGGCTTCTTCCGTCGCACGAACCCAATGCGCCGGATCCTGCTCCGACCAGCCGGGATGCGGGCGCGACACATCGAGATCGCCATGTGCCGAACCGATGATCTTCTGATTGCCGTCGATCAGCATCGCTTTGACGCCGGACGTTCCGAGATCGAGACCCAAATACATCAGATGTTACTCCCTATGCTCTGCCAAGTTTGAATGCTCAGGGCAGATTGTCCTTCAAAAATATGTCGAGACGTATGCGCTCCTGATCGGCGATAACGGCCTGACCATCGGCGGTTGCCTTCATCACCCGGACGGCGCTGCGCACCTCATGGCCTGCATCCTGGTTGAGGACGGCATCAATCGTGCCGTCCTGCAGCGCTGCGCGCGTATGCTGCGTCAACTCGTGCACGACGACAGTCAGTTCGCGCGTCGACCGGACCGCCTTCACGGCGGCGATCAATCCCCTGTTGCCGGCGCCGAGGCTATAGACACCGATAATATCCTGGCTTTCCGCAAGCGCCTCGGACACGAGCGATTGCGCAAGTTCCGGATCGTCGCGTCCCTCAAGGACGGGCAGCAATCGCAGCTTGGGAAACTCTTCCGCCATGACGGCCGAAAAGCCCTGCAGACGCTCGCGATGGTCACGCACCAGCATGGAGCCTGCGAGAATGGTGAGATCTCCCTGACGGCCGCCCAGGAAGCGCCCGAGCAAACGGGCGGCGGTGCGGCCGGCGGCGATATTGTCGATGCCGGCATAGTGATGCCGCGTGGAATCAGTGAGATCGGATACCAGCGTAACGACAGGGATGCGCTCGGAGACAAGGCGATCGACGGCAGCGCTCACCTCCGGCGCATCGGTCGCCACCAGAGCGACACCGGCGATGTCATGCCCCTGCAAAGTGTCCAGCGCCGCAGCCAGAGCCGGCACATCGAACGGCGGCACTTCGATAATGCGGATATCGGTGCGCTCTATGCCGGCGCGCAAGGTTGCCTGATGCACTTCAAAACGTAGCCCGTGCATGAAGGAGTTATCGCCGGTCGGCACGATGAAAACGAGAGGATAGACCCGGCCCTTGGCCAGATTGGCGGCGGCGACATCGCGGATATAGCCGATCTGCCGGATCGCGGCTTCCACCTTCTCGCGCGTCACCAGCCGAACGCCCGGCCGCTGGTTCAACACGCGGTCCACGGTGGCGAGACTGACGCCCGCAGCAGCGGCGATGTCATGCACGGTCGGTCTCATCAGCTCCTCCTGCCGACACCCTTTACCGCCATTTTTGATGTACGTAAATCAAAAATTTCCCGTGACCGGATTTTCCGGCCGCGACCACCAATAAAAAAGGCCCCTCACGAGGAGGGGCCATGCCTTGGGAGCATTTTTTGGAGAGGGCTTCAGTGGCCTCCGCCACCGCCGCCGCCCGCAGTCTTCGGCTTGCTCAGCATGAGAACGCCGAGAATCATCGCCAGGAAAAGGACGGTCAGCATCAGGAAAATATCCCCGAAGGACATGACGATAGCCTGCTGCGTCGCCATGTTGACCATCTGCCTCAGCGCGGCCTGCTGTCCATCGAGACCGGCGGCATTCATGCTCGCAGCCATGTTGTTCAACTGGTCGACGGCAATCTGGTTGCCCCAATGGATATTGTCGCGCAGATTGAAATAGTGCTGGTCCTGCCGGTTGGTCAGCAGCGTATTGATGATCGCAAGACCAACGGCGCCACCGAGATTACGCGTCAGATTGAACAGACCGGAGGCCCCGCGCATACGAGCGGGCGGCATGGTTCCAAGCGCGATATTGTTGATCGGCACCATGCAGAGCATTAATCCGAAACCGCGCAGGATCTGCGGGATCAGCAGTTCCCAGAAGTCCCAATCCACGGTCAGATGCATCATGATGTACGTGCCGGCCGAGAAGCTCGTAAAGCCGATGATCATCAGCAGCCGCAGGTCGATCTTGCTCGACAGAAAGCCGGCAAGCGGCGCCGTGAAGAACATAGTGAGGCCGGAAACGAACATCGTTTCGCCGATTTGCAGCGAATCGTAGCCACGAATACGCGCAAGATAGAGCGGATAGATGTAGGTCAGACCGTAAAGACCGATGCCCATGACGAATGAGAACATCGAGCCGAACGAGAAGTTCTTGTTGGTGAACGCCTTCAGATCGACCACCGGGAAATCCACCGTGAAGGCTCGATAGAAGAAGATCACCGCACCGATGGCCGAGGCAATGGCGCCGACAACGATGTAATTGTCGTTGAACCAGTCATTGGTATTGCCCTCTTCGAGCACATATTCCAGTGCGCCGAGGAAAACGCCCATCGAGATCAGGCCCCACCAGTCGAACTTCTTGAAAAGCGACAGTTCGGGCTTGTCGAAATCGATGAAATTCCACGTAACGATGGCGACGACGATACCAGGCGGAATGTTGACCAGGAACAGCCAGTGCCAGGAAAAGGCATTGGAGAGATAGCCGCCGACGGTCGGACCGATGGTCGGCGCAAGTGTGGCGATCAGGCCGATGATCGGCGAGACGACGTTGCGCTTGGACGGCGGAAAGATCGTGAATGCCGCCGCGAACACCGAGGGGATCATGCCGCCGCCGATAAAGCCCTGCAGGGCGCGGTAGATGATCATCTGGTCAATGTTGGTGGCGGTGGCGGCAAGCGCGCTCGCTGCGGTGAAGCCGGCGGCCGAGATCGCGAACAGGTAGCGCGTCGAGATGATGCGCGCCAAGGTTCCCGACAGCGGGATCATGATGACTTCGGCAATCAGATAGGCCGTCTGCACCCAGCCGATTTCATCCGAGCCGGCGCTGAGGCCCGCCTGGATTTCGCTGAGCGACGCCGAAACGATCTGAATGTCGAGGATCGACATGAACATGCCGAGCACCATCGCCAGAAAGGCGATGAGCTTCCTCGTGTCGATATGGTCTTCTACTGCCGGTGGCGCAGCAGGAGCGGCCCCGCGCGGAGGCGACCCTGCGGTAGTGCTGGCGGACGACATGGCGTCTCTCCCGAGCTTGATCGCTTACTTGGTCGGTGCCGTGCGGGTATCGACGTCGACAACGACGCTGAGGCCTGCCCGCAGACGACCGGTGTCAAGCGCATCCTGCGGCAATGCGATGCGCACTGGCACGCGCTGGATGATCTTGGTGAAGTTGCCGGTCGCGTTTTCCGGCGGCAGAAGCGAGAAGACCGAGCCGGAAGCCGGCGAGATCGACTCGACGGTGCCGACGATCGGGTGATCGCTATAGGCATCGACGTGAACATTGACCTTGGAACCGGGAACCAGATGCTGGATCTGCGTTTCCTTGAAATTGGCGTCGATATAGAGCTGGCGCGTCGGAACGATGGCCATCAGCTTCTGTCCAGGCGAAACGAGGTCGCCTTCCTGAACGGAGCGGTTGCCGACGATACCATCATAAGGTGCCTTGAGCACGGTGAAGGACAGGTCGCGCGCAGCCTTGTCTCGGGCAGCTTCCAAACCCTTGATCGTGCTTTCGGCCTGACGGCGCTGCGCCTGCAGGAGGTTGATATTGGCTTGCGCCGACGCGATTGCGGCATCACCGCCGACCAGGTTCGCCTTGGCTTGGTCGAGCGCGATGTTGGCGCTATCCAAGGCGGCCGTGGTGCCGACCGACTTGGCTTGCAGTTCAGCAGCGCGCGTCTGGGTGATCTGGGCGCCACGAACCGTGGCTTCCAAGGCAACCTTCTGGGCCTGCGACTGGGCAAGAGCGGCCTGGCCGGCAGCGATCTGAGCATCGATTGTATGGAGCGAAAGCTGTTCGGTATCGTACGAAGCCTGAGCCTGCTCCAACGCAAGCTTATAGTCGCCATCGTCGAGCGTGGCGAGGACGTCGCCGGCCTTGACCTGCTGGTTGGCAACCACATTCACCTTGGCAACATAGCCGGTGACCTTCGGCTGGATGGTGGCGATATCACCGCCGATATAGGCGTCGTCGGTCGAAACCATGAAGCGGCCGTTGGTCCACCAGTCATAGCCATACCAGCCGCCGGCGGCGAGAGCGATGACGACGATGATCGGGAGGGCCAGGCTGCGCCGCTTCTTCTCCGGCGACGGTGGGGCCGCGGGGGCCGGAGATGCGGGCGCAGCCTGGGCAGGAGCCGGAGTGCCGCGCGTTTCGGCAACAGGCGCATCGGCGGATGCCCCTGCTTCCGGAGCTTTCGCTTCGGCATCAGCGGGCTCATTCACGATGCGCGCTACATTGTTTCCATGACTTGACGACATTGCCCTACCACCGAAATTCTAGGTAAAATTAATCGAACCGAACGGTTCGGTTTAATTGACATAGAACCTTTTTCATTCCATATCAAGATACATCGAACTGAGCGGTTCGATTTATTTGGCGAATCTGTTTAAGATTCAGAAAAAATGATCGAGTGCAGGAGACGATGAAACACGAATCGCAGAATGCCGCAGTGCTGAACGCACCCGCGCCGAGTTCCGGTGGACGTTGGGCTGCAGGCGAGGATCCGGTCAAGCGCCAGCAGATTCTGGAAGGCGCCAAGCGCGTCTTCATGAAGATGGGCTTCGATGCGGCGAGCATGAACGACGTTACCCGCGAGGCGGGCGTCTCCAAGGGCACGCTGTATGTCTATTTCGCCAACAAGGAAGACTTGTTTGCGGCGATGATGGAGAGCGAGCGCACCCAATTGGTCGGATCGGCGCGCGCCGTACTGGAGGATGATGTCGATATCGCCTCCGCGCTTTGCGAATTCGGCAAGGTGTTTGCGAGCTACGTGACGTCGGACAAGGCGATCAATGCGGTACGCACCATCATCGGCGTCCGCGAGCGCATGCCCTCTCTCTGTCAGCGATTTTTCACGGGTCCCGACAATCTGAGAAGCGTGTTGCGCAGCTTCCTGGAGCGCAAGGCCGAGGCCGGCAGCATCGATATTCAGGATTTCGATTTGGCGGCGCGTCAGTTTCTCGAGATGGCCAGCGGCGGTTATTTCAAGGTGCGGCTCTTCGGCGATATGACCGAGCCACCGTCAAAGGAAGATATAGACTATGTGGTGCGTGGCGCCGTTCGTGTCTTCCTGGCCGCTTATAGCGCAAATCGCAAGGACTAGGTCGAACACGCCTTTCCTCTTGTCGATCTGCATGAAGTGTTCCAACTCCGCAATGGCGATCAAGCATCGCCGCCGCCGGACGCCTAAGACTGGTCCGGCAACCAGAGGAGCGGAACATGAGCGCGATCGGCAGGGCGATATGGTTCATCGAAAGCCATTTTGAATCCGACATCTCGCTGGACGAGATTGCCGAAACGGCCGGGCTGTCGCGCTATCACCTGTCGCGGGTCTTCGGATTGACGACGGGCCATTCGATCAGCGGCTATATCAGAAGCCGACGCCTCAGCGGCGCAGCTCTCGCACTGATCGGCGGAACCACTTCCATTCTCCAGGTTGCCCTCGATGCCGGCTACGGCTCGCACGAGGCTTTCACCCGTGCCTTCCGCGAACAATTCGGCCTGACGCCGGAAAGTCTGCGCAAACAAGGTCACGTTCGCAACCTTGCTCTACAGGAGCCGATCAGAATGGACGATACTCGCCTTCCCCAGCTCGAAGCTCCGCGCTTCGAGACTCGCCCCGCAATGCTGCTTGCAGGTCTTGCGGAAACCTACGCCTACGAGGCCACACAGGCGATCCCAGCCCTATGGCAGAAATTCAACCAGCATTTCGGCCATATCCCCGGTCAGATCGGCAATGTCGCCTATGGCGTCTGCACCCAGGCCGAGGAAGGCAGCGAAAGCTTCCACTATATGTCCTCGACCGAAGTGTCTGGCACCGACGATATGCCCGAGGGCTTTACGACCTTGAGGCTGCCGGCGCAGCGCTACGTGGTCTTCACGCATCGCGGCCACATTTCCGGCATTTCCGCCACCGTTCACCAGATCTTCGGTGAATGGCTGCCGCAATCCGGTCATCAGCATGGCGGCATTCTCGACATGATGGAGCGCTACGATGATCGCTTCGACCCACGCACCGGCATGGGCGTGACGGAAATCTGGATTCCGCTGAAAGCCTGAGGCCAGCGCTGTCGCACCGAATTGGAGCAACTCCAGGAAAAGTGCGTGGCGGTTTTCCGTCCGGAGTTGCGCGAGGCAAAAGATAGAGCGGTTCGGAGTTTCCGTGAAAACTTGAACCGCTCTGGCTGCGGCCTTGTACCTGCGGCGGCGCTCCTTACATTACCGGCATTCACGCATGCCGGGCTGGGGGTCAGCCTCGGCAACTGCTGATGTCGGGGGAAATCGCCAATGAATATTGTTGGACTGATACAGGATCCGAGCGCATGGGTCGCGCTCATCACACTGGTTGTCATGGAAGTCGTTCTCGGCATCGACAACCTCATCTTCATTTCGATCCTGACCAACAAGCTACCCGCCGAGCATCGTGACCGCGCCCGCAAGATCGGCATCGGTCTGGCGCTCGTCATGCGCCTGGCGCTGCTGGGCACGGTCGCCTGGATCGTCCAGCTGACGCAGCCGGTTTTCGAAGTCTTCGGCCAGGGCTTCTCCTGGAAAGACATGATCCTGATCGGCGGCGGCCTCTTCCTCGTCTGGAAGGCGACGAAGGAGATCCATCACAATGTCGACCCGCAGGAGCAGGGTGAGGATTTCATCGCCAAGTCGACAACCTCGACCTTCGCCTCGGCGATCGGCCAGATCCTGCTGCTCGACCTCGTTTTCTCCATCGACAGCATCATCACCGCCGTCGGCATGACGCCGCATCTGCCGATCATGTTCGTTGCCGTTATCGCTGCGGTGACGGTCATGCTGGTTGCGGCAAACCCGCTCGCCAATTTCATCGAGAAAAACCCGAGCATCGTCATGCTCGCGCTCGCCTTTCTCTTGATGATCGGAACGACGTTGATCGCCGAAGGCATGGGCGTGCATGTGCCCAAGGGCTACATCTATGCAGCGATGGCGTTCTCGGCGCTGGTGGAGGTGCTCAACATGCTGGCGAGAAATCGCCGCAAGAAGGCATCCAGCGGCCACTGATAGCGAAAGCCGCGCCTATGAACAGGCGCGGCTTTCATGACGTTGGTCAATCCTGAACGTGAATGTCGACCGACTGGCCGATGTCGCCATGTCCGTAGATGTCGACCTTGATCCAGACATTGCCGCGTACGATGAGGTTCCCGGCATCGTTGGCGATGTTGCCGCTTGCCAGCATGGCTTCAAGCTTCTGGCGGTTGGACGCCTGAGAGAAGAAGCTGTCGCCCTCGTCGCCACGGTCGCGGCGGCGATAGACGTGATAGTTGGCGCGGTCCTGGCGGATGATCTGCCAGGGTGCGGTCAGACGCTCGCCCTTAGAATTATAGAGATCGTCACTGCCGATGTAGGCGCGGTAGGATTCGATCAGGCGCGAGGAACTATCGCGCGTGATGGTCGATTGTGCCGCGGCCGCATCGAACATGGCGGCGGTCAATAAAAGGCTCAAAATCAATTTCTTCATTGTTTCCTCGCGGTGAACGATTGAAGACCTATTTCGCCACTGCCGCGAAAATTGCAAATCAAATTCGACGACCGGCTCGCTTTTATCCTCGTAGCCTTATGAAGAGTAAAGAGACGACATGAAATTGATAGATCGCGTCAAATCGATGCGCCGCAGGGCACGCAGCATTGCCGAAGCAGCCTGGCAACGCAGTTTCCCTTGACGGCATCCCTTGAATATGGCCTAAGGCCAGCCATACGGAAATCGTGGAATTGAAGCGGCAACGCGCCCTTTTCCGGCCGGTTTCCTGATCCAGATAGACATTTTCGGCTGGTCGGCGCTCATCCCGAGCGTAGCCCGGCCTTTTATGACGGGCAAACAAGATGACCACTTCAGGCGTTCGCGTCCGCATCGCACCCTCCCCCACCGGCGAGCCGCATGTCGGCACCGCTTACATCGCGCTGTTCAACTATCTCTTCGCCAAGAAAAACGGCGGCGAGTTCATCCTGCGCATCGAGGATACCGACGCGACCCGCTCCACCCCGGAATTCGAGACCAAGGTTCTCGATGCGCTGAAATGGTGCGGCCTCAAATGGTCCGAAGGTCCCGATGTCGGCGGCCCGTACGGCCCCTATCGCCAGAGCGACCGCAAGGACCTCTACAAGCCCTACGTCGAGCAGATCGTATCGGCCGGCCACGGCTTTCGCTGCTTCTGCACGCCCGAGCGCCTGGAAAAGATGCGCGAGGCGCAGCGCGCCGCCGGCCTGCCGCCGAAGTATGACGGCCACTGTTTGAACCTTTCGGCCGAGGAAGTGACGTCGCGCGTCGCTGCCGGCGAGCCGCATGTCGTGCGCATGAAGATCCCGACCGAAGGCTCGTGCAAGTTCCATGACGGCGTTTACGGCGATGTCGAAATCCCGTGGGATGCCGTCGACATGCAGGTCCTCCTGAAGGCAGACGGCATGCCGACCTATCACATGGCAAACGTCGTCGACGACCATCTGATGAAGATCACCCACGTCGCGCGCGGCGAAGAATGGCTGGCTTCGGTGCCGAAGCACATTCTGATCTATCAGTATCTCGGCTGGGAGCCGCCGGTGTTCATGCACCTGTCGCTGATGCGCAATGCCGACAAGTCGAAACTGTCGAAGCGCAAGAACCCGACCTCGATCTCTTATTACACGGCGCTCGGCTATATCCCCGAAGCGCTGATGAACTTCCTCGGCCTGTTCTTCATTCAGATCGCCGAAGGTGAAGAGCTGCTTGATATGGACGAGCTTGCCGCAAAGTTCGATCCAGAAAACCTGTCCAAGGCCGGCGCGATCTTCGATATTCAGAAGCTCGACTGGCTCAATGGTCGCTGGATCCGCGAGAAGCTCTCGGAAGAAGAGTTCCAGCAGCGCGTTCTGACCTGGGCCATGGAAAACAGCCGCCTGCAGGAAGGCCTGAAGCTGTCGCAGTCGCGCATCACCAAGCTCGGTGAACTGCCCGATCTCGCCGGCTTCCTGTTCAAGTCCGACCTCAACCTCGATGCTTCGGCGTTTGCGAAGATCAAGTCGACGCCGGAAGAGCTGCTGGAAATCCTGAACACCGTGCAGCCGGATCTCGAAAAGATCCTCGAATGGAATGTCGAGACGATCGAAGCCGAGCTGCGCGCCATCGCCGACCGCATGGGCAAGAAGCTGAAGGTCATCGTCGCCCCGCTTTTCGTCGCGGTATCGGGCTCCTCGCGCTCCCTGCCGCTTTTCGATAGCATGGCAATCCTCGGCCGTTCCGTCGTGCGTCAGCGGCTGAAACTGGCTGCCCAGACCGTTGCGACCCTCGTCGGCCCGAAGAACTGAACCGGACGTAAAACCATGAACGACAAGACCGAAACATCAGCCCTTTCCTCCGACGCGACGGAAGTTCGTGCGCAGAAGCTGAAGCTGCTGCGTGAGCAGATCGGCGACGTCTATCCAGCGCATTTCCACCGGACGCTCACCAATTCCGAGCTGGCTGCGAAATACGAAGGCCTGGAACCGGATACGGAAACGACAGACGTCGTGACCGTTGCCGGCCGCGTCTACTCCTCGCGCAACTCCGGCATGTTTATGGACATCCATGACGCCTCGGCCAAGATCCAGATCTTCAGCCACAAGGATGTGACCTCGGAAGAAGCGCGCTCCCTGCTGCCGATGATCGATATCGGCGATATCATTGGCGTCACCGGCGTCGTGCGCCGTACCAAGCGCGGCGAGCTGACGATCAATGCGCAGCAGATCACCATGCTGACCAAGTCGCTGCTGCCGATGCCGGAAAAGTGGCACGGCCTGTCCGATATCGAGCTGCGCTACCGTAAGCGTCACCTCGACATCATGACCAATGAGGAATCGAAGCTTCGCTTCCAGCAGCGCAGCCGCATCGTTTCCGGCATCCGCCGCTTCATGGAAAATGACGGCTTCATGGAAGTCGAAACGCCGATGCTGCATTCGGTCTATGGCGGCGCCACCGCCGAGCCGTTCAAGACGCATCACAACACGCTGAAGCTCGACATGTACCTGCGCATCGCGCCGGAACTGTTCCTGAAGCGCACGCTGGTTTCCGGCCTCACCGACAAGGTGTTCGAGATCAACCGCAACTTCCGCAACGAAGGCGTCTCCACCCGGCACAATCCAGAATTCACGATGATGGAATGTTACTGGGCCTACGCCGACTACGAGGACATCATGGACCTCGTCGAGCGCCTGTTCTCGACGCTCGCCATGTCGATCCACGGCAGCACTGAGTTTGCCTTTGGCGACAAGCAGATCTCCTTCAAGGGTCCGTTCCGCCGCGTGCCGATGCCTGACGCCGTCAAGGAAGCAACCGGCATCGATTTCCTCGCGATCAAGACCGACGAGGAAGCTCGCGCCGCCTCCAAGGCCGCCGGCTTTGCCGTCGAGAAGGACGCGACCTGGGGCGAGTGCCTTGCCTTCATCTTCGAAGAGAAGGTCGAGAGCACGCTGATCCAGCCCTCGCACGTCACGCATTTCCCGAAGGACATCTCGCCCTTCGCCAAGGAAGTGCCGGGCGAGCCGCGCCTCGTCGAGCGCTTCGAAACCTATTGCAATGCCTGGGAACTCGGCAACGCCTTCTCGGAACTCAACGATCCGGAAGAGCAGCGCGCCCGCATGGTCGAGCAGCTGGAGCAGGCGCATGCGCGTGGCGAAAAGCAGAAGGAACTCGACGAGGAATTCCTCGACGCGATCGATCAGGGCATGCCGCCGGCAGGCGGTCTCGGCATCGGTGTGGACCGCCTCATCATGCTTTTGACCAACTCGCCGTCGATCCGCGACATCATCCTCTTCCCGGCACGCCGCAACAAGGCGGACTGAGACAGCCCTCGCTCCCTAAACATATAAGGTGCGCACCATGACGGACAATGAGACATCAGCAACAGATGCCGACCGCGAACAGCAGCGGTTGGCCGATCTGGCCGAGATGGGCGACATCGATCTGTCGCAATACGCACCGGGAACGTTTGGCTGCCATGAGGCCATGCACACGGCGTCGGTCATGCTCGACATGACCGACGATCAGCTGCTGCTGCACCCGGCCATTCTGGCCAATCCCGAATTCTATCGTCTCGCCGGCGAAGTTCATGAAGCGCTGTTCGCGCTCTATCAGGCGATCGGCGAGAAGCATCTGGCTGACTAAGATGCCGTTCGTCGCCTGAAGGCGCCGCGTCGGTTCCGATCAGTTCGTAACCGGTGAGCGCCGATCGGCGGCGCCCGTCATTGTGGGGTCGAGACCTGGCGACGGGCTTTTGCTCTTGGGATTGTTGTCGGCGCCGATAAACTCGCCGTCCTCGTCGAACCCCGGCCGCACGTTGCCTGTTGATTTCGGCTCGACGGGATCCGGCTTGGTTTCATGCGCGGCCTCGTGCTTCGCCGATGCCCTTTCCTCTGCGGCGATCGCCGCTTTCATCTTGTCCTTTTTCGCGTCGCCGCCAGCGTCTGCCGCCAACGCATTGTCGCAATCCGTGAAATCCTTCAGCCCGGCGACGGCCGTGTCGATATCCTTCGGCAGCATCGTCACCTGCTCGCCGTAAAACAGGCCGGCATTGCTGGCTCCGCCATCGTAATAGCGCGCCGATAACGGCGCCTCGGCACTGCCGTCCGTCAGCTTTTCTGGATGCGGCACGTAGACGACGTCAGCCCCCAGCGCACGCCCGCGAATATCGGATCGCAACGTCGGTCCATTCTTGTCGAGAACCACAACCTGAACGAGATCGGGCTTCTGTTCCTGATAAACGGCCTTGGCGACGCGCAATGCCGTCTTGACCCGCGTCAAACCATCGGTCGGATCGGTGCGAATATATTTACGCACCCAGAAGCGGTTTTCCTTGCGAATGGTCACGAGATTGATGTCGGTACACTGCAGACCGTTCGGGGAAGCGGCCGCCATGCCAAGCAGTCTGTCCTTGCCAAAATAGAGCGCCAATACGCCGGAGCAGCCTACCAGAAAGGCCACTCCGCCGATAATGACGACAAGCTTCCGGGGCCTCCGGAAAATGTGCAGTAAGGCGCTCACGCCAACTGCTCCAGCATAGACCACTCCAAGGTGACAAAGATGATCAACCCTCACGTTAAGGAAGTGGCGTTTCGGAATACTTAAAGCAGAGGTGAAACTTAGGGCTGCCGCACCGTCTTTACCAAAAAAGGTCCGAACTTTCACAGTTGTGACAAGCGCTTGCTTTGTGCGCACCGGCCATGCTCTAACGAAGCATGGCCTTCACCTTGAGACAGCTGCAGTACTTTGTCGCCGTGGCGGAACAGGGCTCGGTGACCCGTGCCGCGCAAAACCTTTCCATCTCTCAATCCTCGGTCACGGAGGCCCTGAAAGAGCTGGAAAGCGACCTTGGCGTGGAGCTATTCGAGCGCCATCCGCGCGGTCTCTCCATCACCCATAACGGCCATCAGTTCCTGCGCCACGCGACAAAGATCCTGGCGACGGTTTCCGACGCGCGCACCAGCTTTTCCGGCAAGCAGAATGAGGCCGGCGGCACGCTGAACATCGGCGTGACATCGCTCGTCGCCGGCTATGTCCTATCCGATCTTCTGGCGCGCTATCGTCGCGCTTGCCCAGGTGTCGAAGTCAGCGCCATCGAGGATAATGGCGGCTATCTGGAACATCTTCTGGTTGGTGGTGAACTCGATGTCGCCGTCATGGTCATCTCCAATCTGCGCGACCGCATGGCCCTACAGGCAGAGATCCTGGAGACCTCTCCCTACCGCCTCTGGCTTCCAATGGGCCATCCGCTCGTCTCGGCCGATATCATCAGCGTCGCGGATATCACTCGCGAACCGCTGATCATGCTGACCATCGACGAAATCGAGGAAAATACCGGCAAGCTTTTGAGCGCGCTCGGCGCCCGCCCGCATGTCGCCTTCCGCACACGCTCGGTCGAAGCCGTGCGCAGTCTGGTCGCGACCGGCGCGGGTGTCGCGCTGCTGCCGGATCTTGTTTACCGTCCTTGGTCGCTGGAAGGCGACCGCATCGAAAGCCGTGACGTATCGGGATCGCTGCCGGTCGTGCAGGTCGGCATGGTCTGGCGCAAGGGATCGAGCCTGCCGCAGGCGGCCCGCGATTTCGTCGGCGTCGCCGAAAGCATGCGTTCAGGGCGGCAACGGTAGCATCGAGTTCTGCCGACACCAGGAGGATTGGAGGATCCGACATGAAGACCGCGATCATATTCGACTGCGAATTTCTTTGTCTCGAAGGCTCGCAACGCCGATTCTGGTGTGCGGCGCATGATCCCGATCCGGTGATCGCCGAGATCGGTGCGGTAAAGCTCCGGCTTGAAGGGGATTTCGCCATTCTCGACACCTATAAGGCCTATGTCCGCCCCATCGACAGATTTGGCAATCGATACGCGCTCGATCCCTTCTTCACCGATCTTACCGGCATCACCGAAGAAACCATCGAGACGAAAGGCGTCAGCTTGCAGGATGCGCTTGCCGGCGTCGACGGCTTCTCGGACGGCGCTCGCTTCTGGTCATGGGGCAAGGATGAGCTGAACATGGTGGCGATCAGTTGCTATATCGCCGGCATCCAGCCGCCAATTCCCGCTCACCGCTTCGACAACGCCGTCAAATTGCTGCTGGCCGCCGGAATGCCCATCGAGGATCTGGCGAAAACTCCAAGCAACAAGCTCGCCGATTATTATGGCGTCGACCATCCTCCCCTGCAGGGGCATGACGCACTCGACGATGCTCTTTCCCTATCCTACGCCCTGCAACATCTTATGAAGGCTGGGAAATTGCGGCCGGAAACATTCGATCGCCCATAGTGCTTTCCTCGAAAAAGCGTCGGTGACAGGCTCAATCAGTCAAGCGGCAGGCTTCCGCCTCCCGCTTGATGACAGCCATTCGCACGTGGCAGTGAAGAACCGGCGGCGACAGACAGGCGGATCGAGAGCGCCGTGGCCTGTCAATCGCCAACTCTACTTCGCCAGAACGATATGCGTTGCATGCTCCGTCGGAACATGCTCGATTGTCCGGTATCCCAGCGCATGAAGGTCGATGCCGGCGAAGAGCGGTTCTCCCTGGCCGAGAGCCGTCGGCACAAAAGCGAGGTGAATTTCATCGACGTGACCGGCCTTTATATATTGCCTCACGGTCTCGGCACCGCCACCGATCTTGATGTCCTTTGCGCCAGCTGCTTCGCGCGCCTTTTGCAGCGCCTCCTCAATGCCGCCGGTGATAAAATGAAATGTCGTTCCGCCGAGCATCTCGATTGGTGGTCTGGGGTAATGTGTCAGGATGAACGTCGGCGCGTGATAAGGGGGATTGTCGCCCCACCAGCCTTTCCATTGATCATCAGGCCATTCCCCACGAATGGGCCCGAACATGTTGCGGCCGAGAATGAAGGCACCGAAACCTTCCATCGCGCGTTGGCCGAACCGGTCATCCAGACCCGTTTCACCGTCGTCTTTTCCGATCATCTGGCGAAACGCCCGCGTGGGAAAAAACCATTGAAAGAGTTCCTCGCCCCGCAAGCCAAGCGGTCGATCCAAACTCTGGTCGATGCCTGCAGCGAAGCCATCAAGCGAAACGCCGAACCCAGCAACTTTTACCTTCGTCAATTGTACCTCCATATACGCCGGCATTAGAGATCGGAGAACCGCGCCGGCGCATTGCAGCTCACTCCATTCACGAGGACGATTGAGGCTATCCGGAGCCGACAATTTATTTTTGCTTTTTTACATTCCGCATGGATGGGGTGTACGTTCGAATAGAACACCAAGCATCTTGACGGCTGGCACCGATGCGGCTTTGTCTGGATTTAAGCCTCGGCAAAGTCTATTTTTCAAGCCAGCATCGCTAACGCGCTCCCACTGCAGACATATGGCGAGAACCACCGGAATCGGAATTTCCGATATCACCTTTCTGATAAATGAATTTGCGAATGCGGCGAAATCGCGTCACCTTTTCTTCCGGGAACAGGAAGCCAGCCACTGGCTCCACGATATCAAAACCGGGAGAGTCCGATGAAGCATCTGCTGAAATCATGCACCGCCGCACTCGCATGCCTTAGTTTCGCAACACAGGTCATTGCCGCCGAACCGTTGAAGACGCTCGGCAAGGGCGAAGGTGCGGTCAGCATCGTGGCCTGGGCCGGCTATATCGAGCGCGGCGAAAGCGACAAGAACTATGACTGGGTCACCGGTTTCGAAAAGGAAACAGGTTGCAAGGTCAGCGTCAAGACCGCCGCGACATCGGACGAAATGGTCGCGCTGATGAACGAAGGCGGCTTCGACCTCGTGACCGCCTCCGGTGACGCATCGCTTCGCCTCGTGGCCGGCAAGCGCGTCCAGCCGATCAATACAGACCTGATCCCGAGCTGGAAGAATCTCGACGACCGCCTGAAGAATGCGCCGTGGCACACGGTCAACGGCGTCCACTACGGCGTTCCCTATCTCTGGGGACCGAACGTCTTGATGTACAACACCGACGCCTTCAAGGGTCAGGCGCCGAAGAGCTGGAACGTCGTCTTCGAAGAGATGACGCTGCCTGACGGCAAGTCCAACAAGGGCCGCGTCCAGGCCTATGACGGCCCGATCTATATTGCCGATGCCGCCCTCTATCTCATGGCCCACAAGCCCGAACTCGGCATCAAGGATCCTTACGAGCTCAACGAAGATCAGTACAAGGCCGCTCTTGAGCTGCTGCGTGGCCAGCGCAAGCTGGTCAGCCGCTATTGGCACGACGCGATGATCCAGACCGACGATTTCAAGAACGAAGGCGTGGTCGCTTCCGGTTCCTGGCCGTTCCAGGTCAACCTCTTGCAATCCGACAAGCAGAAGATCGCCTCAACCTTCCCGGATGAGGGAACAACAGGCTGGGCCGATACCACCATGCTGCATGCCGACAGCGAACATCCAAACTGCGCGTACATGTGGATGGAACACTCGCTGCAAGCCAAGGTTCAGGGCGACGCCGCCGCCTGGTTCGGCGCCGTACCCTCCGTGCCCGCAGCCTGCAAGGGCAACGAGCTTCTCACCGACAGCGGTTGCGCCACCAATGGCTATGACCACTTCGACAAAATTCGCTTCTGGAAGACGCCTGTCGCCAAATGCACGAGCCAGAGCGAATGCGTGCCCTATCATCGCTGGGTCTCCGACTATATCGGCGTGATCGGCGGCAGATAGCCAACCCCATCGGCCTCCGCCGCTCCGCGAAAATGGAGCGGCGACCCGCCGGCAGTTGAAATGCCGGCGCCTGCCGCAGACCTGATTCCGATCCGGTCCGGCTGACCAATATCAAACATTCTGCTTATCCCTGGAGAAATCAATGAACGCCGTTCGTTTCCAGCAGGTGTCGCGCCATTTCGGCCAGGTCCGCGCTGTGGATCGTGTCGATCTGGAAATCGCACCTGGCGAATTCTTCGCCATGCTCGGTCCTTCCGGTTCCGGCAAGACCACCTGCCTCAGGCTGATCGCCGGCTTCGAGCAACCCACCGGCGGCCACATCGAAATCTTCGGCGAAACTGCCGAAGGCGTGCCGCCCTACCGGCGCAACGTCAACACGGTCTTCCAGGATTACGCGCTCTTTCCGCATCTCAATATCCTCGACAACGTCGCCTATGGACTGATGGTCAAAGGTGTCGGCAAGGCCGAGCGGCTGCGCGCCGCCGAACAGGCTCTGGAGCTGGTGAAGCTGCCGGGCTATGGCGCCCGCCGCCCCGGCCAGCTCTCCGGCGGCCAGCGCCAGCGCGTGGCGTTGGCCCGTGCGCTGGTCAACAAGCCAAAGGTGCTGCTGCTCGACGAACCGCTCGGGGCGCTCGACCTGAAACTGCGCGAGCAGATGCAGGAGGAATTGAAGAGCCTGCAGCGCGCGCTCGGCATTACCTTCGTCTTCGTCACCCACGATCAGGGCGAGGCCCTGTCCATGGCCGATCGCGTCGCCGTCTTCAACGATGGCCGCATCGTGCAGCAGGGCACGCCACACGATATCTATCAGCGGCCAAAGACACGCTTCGTTGCCGATTTCGTCGGCTCCTCCAATGTCATCGCTCCTGAAGTCATGTCGTTGCTCGGCGGCGAGCGCCGTTGGGCAAGCCTGCGTCCCGAAGCGATCCGCGTGACCGATGAAAGCGGCGTGACGGCGACGGTCAAGGCAACGAGCTTCCTCGGCGCGGCCACCCGCCTTTCGGTCGAGGCAAATGGCGCGCGCCTGCATGTGACCATACCCGCCGGCCAGCAAGCCCCGGACGCCGGCGCTTCCGTCCGGCTCGCCTGGCTGCCGGCTGATGTCCATTACATGGACGACGCCGCATGAACGCCGCCGCCTTTCCCACGCCATCGAGCCAAGCGCCGGCCTCGATCCTGCCGCGCCGCAGCGGGTTCTTCGGCCGCCTGTCCGATCTTTTCTGGCGTCGGCCGAAACTGCTGCTGTTTCTGATGTTGACGCCGCCGCTGCTCTGGCTCGGCATCATCTACATCGGCTCGCTGATCGCGCTTTTGCTGCAGAGCTTCTTTTCGATCGACGACTTTTCGGGACTGGTGAACTACGAATTCACCCTGTCGACCTATGCGCAGTTGCTGAACAGCACCAACTTCGACATCATCGTGCGCACGGTGGTCATGGCCGCGCTCGTTACACTCGCCTCCGCCTTCGTCGCCTTCCCCATCGCCTATTATGCGGCTCGCTATGCCCAGGGCAAATGGAAGGCGCTGTTCTACCTTGGCGTCATGCTGCCGCTCTGGTCGAGCTATCTGGTCAAGATCTATGCTTGGAAGCTGATCCTCGCCAAGGAAGGCATCCTTACCTGGGTCTTCGACAAGCTGCATCTCGGCTGGCTGCTCGACGGCGTGCTTGCCCTGCCCGTCATCGGCGGTAACTCGCTTTCGGTCAGCTACATCGGCACCTTTCTGGTCTTCGTCTATGTCTGGCTGCCCTATATGATCCTGCCGACGCAGGCCGCTCTCGAGCGTGTGCCGGCGAATTTGCTCGAAGCCTCATCCGATCTCGGCGCGACGCCGAACCAGACCTTCCGCACCGTTCTGCTGCCACTCGCCCTGCCCGGGATCGTCGCCGGCTCGATCTTCACCTTCTCGCTGACATTGGGCGATTACATCATCCCGCAGATCATCGGGTCCTCGCGCCTGTTCATCGGCCAAGCCGTCTATACGCAACAGGGAACGGCCGGCAACGTGCCGCTGGCCGCCGCCTTCTCCGTCGTTCCGATCGTCATCATGGCCATCTACCTCTGGATCGCCAAAAAGCAGGGAGCTTTCGATGCGCTCTGATCGTGGCCAACGCGCCTCCTTCCCTATGAAGATCGCCGCCGCCGGCGGCCTGCTCTTCCTTCATCTGCCGATCCTGCTGATCTTCGTCTATGCCTTCACGACGGAGGAAAAGAGCTATCAGTGGCCGCCGCCGGGCTTCACCCTGCAATGGTTCGGCATCGCCTGGAACAGGCCGGATGTCTGGTCGGCGCTGGGGTTGTCGGTTCAGGTCGCGACCGTCGCCACGATCATCGCACTGGTGCTCGGCACGCTCTGCGCCGCCGCCGTCAGCCAGACGAAATTCTTCGGACGCGAGGCCGTGTCGCTGCTCGTCATCCTGCCGATCGCGCTGCCCGGCATCATCACCGGCATTGCGCTTCGCTCCGCCTTCAGCCTGTTCGACATACCGTTTTCGGTGTGGACGATCGTTCTCGGCCATGCAACCTTCTGCGTGGTGGTTGTCTACAATAATGCCGTCGCCCGTTTCCGCCGTACATCCGGCTCGCTCATCGAGGCATCGATGGATCTCGGCGCCGATGGCTTTCAGACCTTTCGCCATGTTGTCCTGCCGAATATCGGCACGGCGCTGCTGGCCGGCGGCATGCTCGCCTTCGCGCTATCCTTCGACGAAGTCATCGTCACCACCTTCACCGGCGGCCAACAGATGACGCTGCCGATCTGGATGCTGGAGGAACTCATCCGCCCACGCCAGCGACCCGTGACCAACGTCGTCGCCATGGTCGTCGTGCTTGTCACTTTCCTGCCGATCCTGGCAGCCTACTATCTTACCCGCGATGGCGATCAGATCGCCGGCGGCGGCAAATGAAAGGGGAATAATCATGGATACCCAGATGCTGATCGGCTCCCGCTTCGAGGCCGGCACGGAAACGGAAGAGCATGTGCTCAACCCGAAGACCGGCGAAAAGGTGCTCGACCTGCCGGAGGCCTCGCTCGGCCAGATCGATGCCGCCGTCGACGCTGCGGAAAAGGCCTTCACGAGCTGGTCGCAGACCACCCCCGGCCAGCGCTCGGCCTATCTCCTCAAGATCGCCGACGCCATCGAGCGCGATGCCGAAGGCTTCGCGGCGCTCGAGGCGCTGAACTGCGGCAAGCCGATCAATGCGGTACTCAACGACGAAATCCCCGCGATCGTCGATTGCTACCGCTTCTTTGCCGGTGCGGTGCGCAACCTGCACGGCCCGGTCGCCGGTGAGTATCTGCCTGGCCACACTTCGATGGTCCGCCGTGACCCGATCGGCATCGTCGGTTCCATCGCGCCCTGGAACTATCCGCTGATGATGATGGCCTGGAAGCTGGCTCCGGCCATTGCCGGCGGCAACACCGTCGTCTTCAAGCCCTCCGAACAAACGCCGCTGACGGCGTTGAAGATGGCGAAGCTTTTGGCCGATATCCTGCCGGAAGGCGTCGTCAACGTCATCCTCGGCCGTGGCGAGAGTGTCGGCAATGCATTGATCAACCACCCAAAGATCGGCATGGTCTCCATCACAGGCGATGTCGCGACCGGCAAGAAGGTCCTGCAGGCCGCAGCCAAGACTGTCAAGCGCACGCATCTCGAACTCGGCGGCAAGGCCCCCGTCATCATCTTCGACGATGCCGATATCGACGCCGTCGTGTCCGGCATCCGCACCTTCGGCTATTACAATGCCGGCCAGGACTGCACCGCCGCCTGCCGCATCTACGCCGACGCCAAGGTCTACGACAATTTCGTCGCTGACCTCACCTCGGCCGTATCAAGCATCAAGTTCAACCTCGCCGACGATACCGAGAACGAAATCGGCCCGCTGATCTCCAAGCGCCAGCGCGACCGCGTCGAGAGCTTCGTCACCCGCGCCGCCGAACACAAGCACATGGAGATCACCACAGGCGGCAAGATCTCCGGCGAGCGCGGCTTCTTCTATGCGCCGACCATCGTCGCCGGCGCCACGCAGGACGACGAGATCGTTCGCCGCGAAGTCTTTGGCCCGGTCGTCTCAGTCACACGTTTCACCAACCCCGACGATGCCGTCACCTGGGCCAATGACAGCGACTACGGCCTTGCCTCCTCGGTATGGACCAAGGATATCAGCCGCGGCATGCAGACGGCTGCCCGCCTGCAATATGGCTGCACCTGGATCAATACCCATTTCATGCTGGTCAACGAAATGCCGCATGGCGGCCTGAAGCAATCCGGCTACGGCAAGGATATGTCAGTCTACGCGATTGAGGACTATACGGCCGTGCGGCATGTGATGATCAATCACGGGTGAGCCGCAGCCAGAACGGATACTGATAGCGATCCCGCCCCAGTGGCGGGATCTTCGTTAATCGAAACGGCTTCGGAACAATTTCCCTTCTCCCGCGTCTTTAAGGAATACAACGCAGAGGAGACTGGCAAATGCTGAAATGGGCTATCATTTTCTTTGTAATTTCGTTGATCAGCGGCTTCTTCGGCTTTTCCGGTGTGTCAGCCGCGACCGCAACCATCGCGCGCGTCCTCTTCGCCATCTTCCTGATCATATTCCTGGTGTTCCTGGTCCTGGCAGTGATGGCCGGAAACGCCGTCGTCTGACGATTTCACACGCGATTGCTTCAGGGGCGGGCCTTAGATCAGGCTCGCCCCGACGTTTATGGCGAGCGCCAGGATCGTGGTGTTGAACAGGAACGACAGAATGGCGTGCAGCAATGCGAGCTTGCGCATCGATACGGTGGAAATGCCGATATCGGCAGTTTGCGCCGCAACGCCGATCGTGAACGAGAAATAAAGAAAATCCCAATAGATTGGCTCTTCCACGGGCTCGGCAAACTTCAGCCCCTCTCCCTTGCGGGAAGCGGCATAATACCGATGCGCATAGTGGATGGTGAAGAGCGTGTGCAGAAATGCCCATGAGATCAGGATCGTCACGATCGCCATCATCACGCGGAAAAACGCGACCGACGGCGGTGCATCCTTCACACCGATGAGATCAAGGACGATGCCGCCGACGCTGGCAATGGCCGCCCCGATCGACAGGATCAGCAGCAGAACATCCGAGAAATCGAGATCGGCCGAGCGTTTGCGAATGCGCTGCGCATCGGCGCTGAGCATGCGGTAGAGACTATAGCCGATATAGACGATGGCCGTCGTATCCCAGGCAATCAACAGATTGCCGGCGTTGAAATCCCGCGACGTCAAAAGCACGAAGACGGCGATGCCGGCCAGAATGGAAATCAGGATCACATGATGCTTACGCCACAACACGAGACCTCTGGAACGATGCACCACCCCGTTATTGCTCATGCGCCGCTCTCCCGACCGAAAATCGTCTTGCAGACCCGATTCGCCGATCAGAGTGACAAATAAAAAGAGGCCCCGCAATATGGGAGCCTCATGCATGAAAAAGGTGCCTCAGCAGACCCAGCCGCCGTCGATGACGTGGGTTTGGCCCGTGGTGAAGCCGGCCTCGTCACCTGCGAGGTAGGTCACGAGTGCGGCAATCTCTTCTGCGGTCGCGATGCGACCCATTGGCTGGCGGGCAATGAAGTCCTTCATGGCCTTGTCGTAGTCCCCGGTCGCACGCAGCCGCTCATGCAGCGACGGGCTGTCGACCGTGCCGGGGCAAATCGCGTTGGCGCGGATGCCCTTGGCCACGAAATCGGCGGCAATCGCCTTGGTCAATCCGATGACGGCAGCCTTCGATGAGCAATAGGCAAAGCGGTTCGGCACGCCTTTCACGCTGGAGGCGACCGAGGACATGTTGACGATCGAGCCCTTACCCTTTTCCAGCATGCCCGGCAGGAAGGTCCGGCAAGTCGTGTACATCGCCTTGGCATTGAGATTGAAGGAGAAATCCCAATCCTTTTCCTCGCAGTCCAGGATCGTACCGGCATGCACGAAGCCGGCGCAATTGAAGAGCACGTCGACCGGGCCGACCTCGTCGGAGAACGCCTTGACCGCAGCGCCGTCGAGCACGTTCAACACATGCTTGCTGGCGCCTTCCAGCGTCGAGAGCGTCTGCTCGTTGATATCGGTGGCGTAGACATGCGCGCCAAGCGAAATGAAGCGCTCTGCGGACGCCCGGCCGATGCCCTGTCCTGCCGCCGTGATGACAACCTTCTTGCCTTCCAGCCCGTGACCCATAATTTCGATCCTTTCTTCGGAACTACGACCCTATCCGTTCCGGCCACATGGCCGGCAGCACGCATAAGATCATGCAATAACAATCAGTTGGCTCAACCGCCCGTTAAGCTTCGAAGGACTGCGCGAAGCGGCGATTCAGCATGTCGATAAGAACTGTATGCTGCGTGCCCGTTCGCAGTCCATCGCTAATCGCCTCGGATGCGTCGCTTTGAAATGCCATGTAGCCGTCGTGCCGTGGCCGCACATAGGCGCCCTCGAGCGTTGCGCGCGTGTTGCGGTAGAAATCGAGTGCTGGCGTGTTGACCGCATCGCTGACCCACGCATCTGCGTGGCCCGGCTGCCCGTTCCCACTCGCATAGATGCCGGCCTGAACGGCCCCGCTCGCGATCCAGCGTACAAAGGCTTTCGCCTCTTCCGGAGCCTGCGTGCGCGCCGACACGGCAATGCCCGTTCCGCCGAGCGCCGAACCGTCCGGTGGGCGGTTATCGATCACAGGCATGTCCGCAAAGGCAATCCGCGCCGGCCTGAAGCCCACGAAGGAATAGTTGACGTAACCATAGATGAAAGGCGACGCGACATAGGGGCTGTCGGCCTGCGCCATCAGGTCAAGCACGGCGATCGGATCCATCTCGTAGCAGCTGGCATCCATTCCCGAGACGAGCCGCGCCATCCAGTCGAGCACCGCTTCGCCATCAGCCTTGGCGATGAAATCCGGGCCTTCGACGCTGCAGGGGGTGCCGAGATGTGCCGCCAGCGAGATGAAGGTCATCAGCGAATGTGGCGGCCGCATCGGCAGGATCGCCTTGCCTTCCTGGGCAAGCGTGACGAACTCAGCGAGTTCCTTGATCGGCGCGCTCAGGCGGTCGGGCCTGTGGGCCTGCACCTGTGTCGCGGCGTCGAGCGGAAATGCCCATTGGCGGCCCTGCCAGTTGTAGCTCGGATAGGACTGACCGACGGTTCCGGCTGCGATCGCGGCGATTTCCTGCGCATGCGAGGGATCGTCGAGCGGCAACAGGCAGTCTTCACGCGTGATCTGGCCGACATGCGGGTGATCGATGACGATGAGATCGTATTGCGCGGCAAGCTCTTCGACCGGAAAAGTCTCGAAATCCTGCAGCGACCGCTTTTCCCAGCTGATCTCGACGCCGGTCTTTTCCCGCCATTGCTTCGAGCAGGCGATCATCGGATCGTAGCCGCGCGGATGCGACCAGGTCATTCCCTTGAGCTTCACCATCACGCCTTCTCCGCACCGGCCTTGCGCTCGACAATCAGGATATGATCCGCCGCGAGCACAACCTCATCGCGCTGGTTCAGCACCTCACAGCGCTCGACAACACGACCCGCCGTCGGCCGCTTCGGATCATCCTCTTTCGCCGAAACGGTGACGCGCGTGCGGATCGTATCGCCGATATGCACCGGGCGGACGAAACGGAGTCGATCGTAACCATAGGAAAAAGCGACGGGATTGATCAGCGAGGCCGTGAGCCCGACGCCGATCGCAAAGATCATCGTGCCATGCGCGATACGCTGGCCGCCTGGCAAGGTCTTGGCGAATTCCGCGTCCATGTGATGCGGAAAGAAATCGCCGGTATGGCCGGCATGGACAACGAAATCCGTTTCGGTAATCGTCCGTCCCGTGGTCACTCTGACATGACCGAGTTCGTAGTCTTCGAAATAGATCGTTTGCTCTGCCATTCCTCAAGCCTTTGGAAGTTCTGCGATCGACGTCGCCGGTGTGGCGCTCGACTGATAAGCGGCCTCGACAAGGGCCATCGTCTGCCAGGCATCCTCACCGGAGCCGATCAACTCATGATCCTCGCCGGATGCGAAGCGCTGCAGGTTGGCCATGCGGTTGACGAAGGCGTCCGGGAACCAGGCACCCTCAAGCTTCACCTCGACCCAATCGCTGCCACCCTCGGGACGGATCCAAAGCTCATCCGGTTCGCCACTGGGATAGTCGAGATTGACGCCGAGCTTGATGTAGGCAGCGCCCTTGGTGCCGGCGATGCGAAACTCGCAGGCCTGGAACTTGCGGCCGAAATCATGGTCGTGATTGACCGAGAGCACGCAGCGGACCTTGTCGCCATAATCGAGGATCGCCGCCGTCCGCGTCTGCGCGACGTCGTGGTTGGGGTGCCCAATGGTCTTGGCATGCACACCTAGCGGATTGCCGAGCAGGCCACGAATGAAATCGAGATAGTGGATCGAGTGCATGGCGATCTCGATCCGCGGCAGGCCTTTCAGGAAGGGCCACAGACCCCAGGGCGTGGCAAGCGCCAGCCATGCATCGAAATCGACGACATCCCCGAGATAGCCCTTGATCACGGCATCGTAGAGCGCCAGCATCATTGGCGCGAAGCGGAGCTGAAAATTGACCGCCGCCTTGATGTCACGCTCGCGGCAGACCCGCAGAATTTCGGAGGCGCCTGTGAGGTCGCTGCCCATGGGTTTCTGGATCAGCACGAAGGAGCCGCGCGGCAACTTCGACAGGATTTTGGCATGCGCCGCCGGCGGCGTCGCTAGATCGAAAATAGCACCTTCTATGGCAAGCGCTTCGGCCTCGGAGGCGAATGCACGAATGCCCCATTGAGCAGCAAGTGCCGTCGCTTTCTCGGCATCCGGATCGTAGAGACCCGCGACCGGAAAGCCGCCTTGCCTGTAAGCCGGCAGATGCGCGTCACCGACAATGCTACCGGCGCCGAAGATCACGATCGGACGCGGCGTTGACGGCTTCGGCCACCATTGGCGGAGAGATTTGGGGTCGAAAGCCTCACCCATGATGAAAAACCTCCTCCATCATGGCCCACCACTCGCCTTCCTTGCGGGTTTCGAGCGGCTTCTGGCAGGGCATGCAAACGGACCACCATTCCTGGTTCTTCGGGCTGGCTGCCATCTTGCGCATATCGGCCTCGAAATCCGTGCCGACATATTCCCAATAGCCGAAGAGCAGATTCTCCGGCTCTTTCAGGAAGATCGAATAGTTTGTGACGTTGCATTCAGAGATTAGCGCCAGGATCTCGGGCCAGACGGCTGCGTGAAGCGCCTTGTATTGCGCGATCTTGGCCGGCTCCAGGCCGATCACCATACCCATCCGCTGCATGGTCCGTTCCTCCTCAGGCGTGGATTTCGCGCGTGAATTCGCCGATCGAGCGCGCCTTGACGGCGTCCCAATCCCAGGCGATGCCGATACCGGGCTCGGAAGGCGCCAACGCCTTGCCGTCCACGATCTCCATGCCCTTCATCGTGAGGTCGTCGAGCTGCGGGATGTATTCGACGTATTTGCCGTTCGGCACGGCGCAGGTGAGGCTGACATGCAGCTCCATCAGGAAGTGCGGGCAGACCGGTATATCGAAGGCCTCGGCAGCATGCGCCACCTTCAGCCACGGCGTAATGCCGCCGATGCGGGCAACATCCACCTGCACGATCGAGCACGCACCCTTCTGCATATACTCGCGGAAATGCCGGATCGAATACATGGATTCGCCAACCGCGATCGGCGTCGGCGTCGACCGGGTCAATCGGATATGGGCGTCGAGATCATCAGCCGGCAGCGGCTCCTCGATCCAGGCAAGGTCAAGCTCCTTCAGCCGCGCCGCCCGACGGATTGCCTCGTCGACGGTGAAGCCCTGATTGCAGTCGGTCATGATCTCGAAGCCGGAACCAAGCGCCAGACGCATCGCCGCCAGTCGGTCGTAATCTTCCGAACCATGCGGCTTGCCGATCTTCACCTTCGAGCCGGAGAAACCCTTGGCCTTCGCCTGCAGGGCGTCCTCGACCAAGGCTTCCTTCTCGATATGCAGCCAGCCGCCTTCGGTCGTGTAGAGCGGGCAGCGATCCTTGGCGCCGCCGGCAAGCTTCCAGAGCGGCAGGTTCTGCTTCTTGGCGCGCAGGTCCCAAAGTGCTGTATCGACGGCCGCAAGCGCCAGTGCCGTGATGGCGCCGATGGTCGTGGCGTGGGTCGCAAACTCCATTTTATGCCAGATGGCTTCGATGCAATCGGCATCCTCACCGATCAAAAGCGGCACCAGATGGTCGCAGAGCAACCGCATGACGGAAGAACCGCCGGTGCCGATCGTATAGCTGTAGCCGGTGCCGACAGCCCCGTCGCTATCGGTGATGGTGACGATCGGCGTCTCCTGGCTGACGAAGCTCTGGATCGCATCCGTCCGCTTCACCTTCGGCGGCAGGTCGACCATCCGCAATTCAATTTTCTCGATACGTGCCATGGGAGCTATTCCTTAGATTGCCAGGCTCTTGCCGGTTTCGACGGAGAAGAGGTGTGCCTGACTAAGGTCGAAGCTCATCTTCAGCTGTTCGCCGCTCTTCAGCGCGCGCGGATTGAGCATGCGCGTCACCCATTCGCGGCCGGCAAACTCGATGAAGACCAGCGTTTCGTTGCCGAGCGGTTCGGTGATGGCGACGGGCAGGGTCAGCTCGTAGACGGCGGATTCCGCGCCTGAGTGCAGACCGTGACCGGTCGGGAAGATATCGTCCGGTCTGAGGCCGAACGCGACATTCTCACCTTCCTTGACCTTGCCTGCAAACTGGCTCGGCAGCGGCAGACGGTCGCCATTCGTGAAGACCAGCTCGCCCGCTTTCAGCGTCGCCTCTTCGATGTTCATCGGAGGTGATCCGATGAAGCCGGCAACGAAGCGCGTGGCAGGCCGCTTGAACACTTCGTCCGGTGTGCCGACCTGCTCGATATAACCGTCGCGCATGATGACGATGCGGTCGGCCAGCGTCATGGCTTCGACCTGGTCGTGTGTGACATAGACGACCGTCGACTGCACCTTGGCATGCAGCTTCTTGATCTCGGTACGCATCTGTGTGCGCAGCTTGGCGTCGAGATTCGACAGCGGCTCGTCGAACAGGAAGACCTCCGGCTGGCGCACGATGGCGCGGCCCATGGCGACGCGCTGACGCTGACCACCGGAGAGTTGCGCCGGTCGGCGATCCATCAGAGCCTCGAGGCTCAGAATGGCGGCTGCTTCATTGACGCGCTTGTCGATTTCCGCCTGCGGTTGCTTGGCGATCTTCAGGGAGAACCCCATGTTCTCGCGCACCGTCATATGCGGATAGAGCGCGTAGGACTGGAACACCATGGAAATGTTGCGATCGCGCGGCGGCAGGTCGTTGACGACGGTATCGCCGATCTCGATCGTTCCGCCGGAGACTTCCTCCAGACCGGCGATCATACGCAGCGTCGTCGACTTGCCACAGCCGGACGGGCCAACGAGCGCGATGAACTCCTTGTCCGCGATGTCGAGATCGATCCCGTGGACGATTTCCAGCGCGCCGTAGCGCTTGACGAGTTTTTTAAGGGAAACCTGAGCCATTGAGATCAACCTTTGACCGCACCGAATGTCAGACCGGACACCAGATGCTTCTGAATGATGAAAGTAAGAGCGAGCGCCGGAATGATCATCACGACTGCAAGCGCGCACATGCCGCGCCAGTCGATGGTGAATTCGGCCGTATAGTCGAGCAGGCCCACGGGCAGCGTCTTGGAATTGACGGAGCGCGTCAGCTGCGAAGCCAGGGCGTACTCGTTCCAGCAGGTGAGGAAGGCGAAGATGCCGGCAGATGCGATGCCGGGGCCGGCAAGCGGAAATTCCACCTGCCAGAAAGCTTGCCAGCGCGTGCAGCCGTCGATCTGCGCGGCTTCGGCGAGATCCTTCGGCACCTGCCGGAAGAAGCCGTCGATCAGCCAGATCGTGAAAGGCACGTTCAGCGCGACATAGGTGAGGATCAGGCCGAAATGCGTGTCGATGATCCCAATCCGCGCATAGACCATGAAGAGCGGCAGTGAGAGGGCAACCCCGGGCACGGAGCGCGTCAACATCAGGCCGAGGAAGACGGCCGATTTGCCGCGGAACCGGAAGCGGGCGAAGGCATAGCCGCCGGACATGCCGATGACGAGCGCAATCGCGGTCGAGGTGATGGAGATAATCAGCGAATTGCGGAAATAATCCCATACCGGGATACCACCCTGCCCCATACCGCTGAACATCGAGCGATAGGCTTCGAATGAAAGCTCATGCGGGATCCAGACCGCTGGCTTCGCCATGATTTCCACGGTCGGACGCAACGAGCTGATGATGATCCAGAAGCCGGGCAGGCAGATGATGAGCATCGCGAGGAAAAGACCGACAAGATAGGCGATGTTCCAGAGGCGACGATGCAGACGTTGTTGAGCGTTGCGATCCATGATTACCACTCCGCTCCGATCTGGGTGCGGGCAAGCGCCAGCTTACGGAAGAAATAGACTGTGAAGGCGATCGACAGGAAGATCGAGACATAGGCCATGGCATTGGCAAGCCCCATCTGCGCATCGGCATAGGCGGTACGTCCGACGAGCGTCCAGATCAGCTCCGTGCGGCGAGCCGGGCCGCCATCCGTCATGATCTTGACGATGTCGTAAGCGCGGGCAACGTCGAGCGAGCGGATCGTCATCGCAATGAAGGCGAAGGGCATCAGGAATGGCCAGGTGACGTAACGGAAGGTCTGCCAGCTGGTGCAGCCATCGACCTTTGCAGCTTCGACCGGCTCCTGCGGCATGGCGAGCAGGCCGGCAAGAATGAGGATCGCGAACACAGATGTCGACGACCAGACTTCAGCGATGACGATGGAGAGCAGCGCCAGATTGCCGTCGATGAGCCACGGTATGGCATCATTGGTAATGCCCAGCGATTGCAGCGCATTGTTGATGATACCGACATTGTCGTTGAACATGAATTTGAACTGGAAGCCGACGAGCACGGGCGAGAACATCATCGGAAACATCATAAGGGTACGTAGGATGCGCTTGCCGTGCGTCGCCTTGTTGACGAGGATGGCCAATCCCAAACCGAGCAGCATTTCCAGATTGAGCGCGATCGTCAAAAGCACCACGGTGCGCACGAAAGCAGCCAGGAACACCGGATCGGTCAGGATGCGGGTGTAGTTGCGGAAGCCGATGAAGGTGAAGAGCGTTGCCGGCCGCGTCAGGCGAAACGGCGTGAAGCTGGAATAGAAGGAAAGAAGCAGCGGAAACAGAACCACGGCCACAAGGACGATGATCGCCGGAAGAAGAAGCAGGACCGGTGGAGATATTCTTTTAGGCATGGTTTGCACCTGTCGGCATTCCTCGGCAGCGTGGCCCGGACTGCGTGGAATGAATTGCTTGGGACCGAGAAGCCGGCAGCAAACCGGCTGAAAAGACCGGCGCCTTGCGCCAATCGAAAGTCATTCTCGACGTTGGTTTGCTGGACCTCCCGCGCACCGAAAACGCGCGGGAGGTCGATTGCAGCGCTTAGAGCGAGCCGGCGTCCTTCAGGACATCGGTCGCCTTCTGGGCAGCGGCGTCGAGCGCTTCCTTGGAGCTCTTGTCGCCAAGAATGGCGGCCTGAAGCTCAGGATAGACGACGTTGGAAATCTCGATCCACTGCGGCGTGCGCGGAACCGGGAAAGCGTACTTCATGGCTTCCTGGAAGGTGCTCAGGACTTCCTTCTTGTAAGGGTCGGAAGCAGCCTGCTGGATATCCCAATCCCAGACAGCCTTGCGGGTCGGCAACGTGCCGTTGGCAGCCTCAAGCTTCTGCGAGTCGTCATTCGTCAGGAACAGCACGAGCGAAGCGGCGGCATCCTTGTGAGCGCAGGACTCGGTGACCGAGAAGCCGTGGTGACCGGACCAGCCGGTGTGCTTGCCGGACGAGCCGACAGGCTGCACGACGACGCCGACATTGCCGGCAACCTTCGAGGACTTCGGATCGTTGAAGTAGGTCGCCCAGCCCGGCCAGTCGAGATCGAGCGCGATGGAGCCCGATGCGAAACCTGCGCCGAGATCGTCCCAAAGATAGTTGGTCACGCCTGCGGGAACAGCCTTGGCCTTGTACATGTTCACGAACCAGTCGAGCGCGCGCACGCCGGCTTCGGAGTTGAAGGCAGGCTTGCCGTCCTTGTCGAGATATTCGCCGCCTTCGGCGACCAGCATTTCATAGAAGCGACCGTTGATGGCCTCTTCCTTGCCGGGGAACTGCGTGCCGAAGAAGTTCGGCGGATTGGCGAAGAAGATCGATTGGTCGGACACTTCCTTCCAGGTCTTCGGCGGCGCCAGATCGTAGCCGTACTTGGCCTTGAAGGCCGTCTTCTTGGCTTCGTCGTTATAGAGGCTCTTCTGATAATAGAGCGCCGAGACGTCGAACTGGGCGCGCGGCAGCATGATCAGACGGCCATCGATCGTCGATGCCTGAATGGTCGACTCGACATACTTGTCGATCTCATCCTTGGGCAGAAGCTTGGAAAGATCGGTATAGAGATCGGGGTATTGAGGCGCGAAAGACGAATGGTTCGAGCCGACGCACCAGGAGATGCTGCCCGAGGCCATGTCCGACTTGATTTCCTTGTCGAGCTCGAAGTGGTTCTTCTTGGAGAGAATGTTGACCTTGGCGCCCGTCTCCTTCTCCCACTCGGCAATGCGCGCATAAAGCGGCTCATATTGCTGACCGCCGATGAGCTTGGCGTCGATCGTCACGCCCGGAAACTTGCCCGGCTGATCGGCGGCAAAGACCGAAGTGCTCGCAAGCAATGCCATCATGCCGGCAGCAACACCGGCCCTCCAATTCCTCATCGAACTTCCTCCCTTGAGATCGGACCCCTTGCCCGATTGCCCTCTAGACCCAAATATGGATCAATGATTTATAAGTAAACATCTTATTCATTGGCCGTCAAGCCGTGTTCGCGCGCTTGTAAAATGCCTTCATTCATATATGAATGACGATTCATGTTCTTCGCCCGGGGGATCGCAGATGAGTATAGAAGACGACAGTGACCGCTATCGCGCGCCGGCCCTCGACAAGGGTCTGGACATATTGGAATTGCTGGCAACGATCGACGGCGGCCTGACACAGGCGGAAATCGCCAAGGCGCTCAACAAGAGCCCCAACGAATTCTACCGCATGCTCGATCGCCTCGTTCGGCGCGGCTATGTGCAGCGGCAGGATGGCGATCGCTTCTATCTGACGCTCAAGCTGTTCGGCCTTGCGCATTATCATGCGCCGGTTCGCCGCCTTGTCTCCTTCGCCACGCCGCTGATGCGCGAATTCTCCAACCGTGCCGAGCAGGCCTGCCATCTGGCGATCTACGACCGAGGCTCGGTCGTCGTCATCGCCCAGCAGGATTCGCCGACCTACTGGGGCATCTCGATCCGCGTCGGCGCTCAGATCAATCTCTACAATACCGGCTCTGGCCACATTCTTCTGGCATTCAAGGACGAGAAGCAGCGCCAGATGATGATCAACGAGCAGAGGCGACAGGAGCAGGATGCCGAGGAGCCGCCGGCCGATCTCGACGAGAAGCTCTCGGCAATTCGCGACAAGGGCTTCGAGACCATGAACAGCCTGCAGACGAGTGGCGTGCACAATATTTCCGCCCCGGTGTTGGCGATGGACGGCAATGCGCTTGCAGCGCTGACCTGCCCCTATATCGAACCCGTGAACCCGAAGGCACCGACCCGCGAACAGGTCGTTGAATATGTGCTGGAGGCCGCAAAACAGATCTCCGAAACGGTGGCCGGCACGGTCGACAAAGCCGAGCTATAATTTTTATTTGAATAAACTATTCTTCTGTGAGTATATGTTGAGCAAGCAGGTATGGGAGGAACACCATGCTTTTCGACAGCCACTTGCACATCGTCGACCGAAAAAAACTCGCCTATCCATGGCTTGGAGACGCGGCTGCGCTCAATCGCGACAGCCTCTATGAGGACTATGCGCGCGAAGCCAAACGCCTTGGCATTACCGACACACTTCACATGGAAGTCGATGTCGCCGAGGACGATATCGAGCGGGAGACCGACTACGTCAAAGGCCTGAACCGCGAGCCCGGCAGCCTGCTGCGTGGCGCCATCGCCGCCTGCCGTCCAGAAAGTGAGAGCTTCCCCGCCTATCTCGAACGCGTCCTTGCCGATCCCTTCGTGAAAGGCTTCCGTCGCGTGCTGCATGTCGTGCCTGACGATGTGTCCGAAGGTGCGCTCTTTCGCGAAAACCTGAAACGGCTTGCCGATACGAAGCTCACCTTCGATCTCTGTGTTCTCCCGCATCAGACTTCCAAGGCGATCGCGCTGGCCGACCTCAACCCGAATGTCCGCTTCGTCCTGGATCATTGCGGCGTGCCCGCCGTAAAGGATGGATTGGGCGAAAGCTGGTCGGCAGGGATCAAGGAAATTGCCAAGCGGCCGAACGTCACCGTGAAGATTTCCGGCGTCGTCGCCTATGCAGACGCGGAAAGCTGGACGCCGGAAACGCTCCGCCCCTTCGTCGAGCACTGCATCGCGAGCTTCGGCTGGGATCGCGTCATCTGGGGTAGCGATTGGCCAGTCTGCACGCTCGGCGGCAATCTCTCCACATGGGTCGCAGCAACCCACGCGCTGATGCAAGGCGTAAGCGATGACGAACGCAATCGGCTCTATCATCTGAATGCCAAGCGCCTCTGGTCTCTCTGAGACAAGGCGCGTTTCCACCGAAAGAACTGCCATGACTGCGACTGTCGGCATATCCAGTACTCATCCGAAAACCATGCCGGCCGACCACGCCGAAATTCCCGTCTGGAACGCGGAAAACTGGTTCTACGAGGATTTCGAGATCGGCCACAAGATTCGTTCGCTGCGCCGAACGATCTCCGAAGGTGAGTCCCAGCAATTCAATGCCCTGGTGCTCGACATGCACCCTTATGTCAGCGATCAGATCTTTGCCGAAACCGACGGCCTGTTCGGCAAGCGGCTGGTTGCCGGCGCCTTCGTGTTTTCGGCCGGCCTCGGGCTTGTCGCCACCAATTGCGTCAACGCCTTTTCCTATGGCTATGACAAGCTGCGCTTCATCAAGCCGACCTTCATCGGCGACACCATCTACACGATCCGCACCAATCTGGATAAGCAGCCGAAATATGCCGAACTCGGCCTGATCCGCTCGTCTTACGAAGTCTTCAAGGGTGAAGGCGAGCTGGTGCTCTATTGCGAGCATATCCAGACCGTACGCTACAAGAACGGCCGGCCGGCGGACGCGCCGCCGTTGAAAGTCTGACATGACCAAAAACGACGAAGAAGGCCTGCTCTCCGGCATCACCGTGCTGGATATGAGCCAATTTCTGGCCGGCCCGATGGCGGCGCTCAGGCTCGGCGATCTCGGCGCGCGCGTCATCAAGATCGAGCGGCCAGATGGCGGCGATCTGTGCCGCCGGCTCTATCTCAGCGACACCGAAATCGGCGGCGACTCCACGCTCTTTCACGCCATCAATCGCGGCAAGGAGAGCTTTGCCGTCAACATGAAAGATGAGAGCGACCTTCAGGAACTGCGCGCGCTGATCGCCAAGGCCGACGTCGTCATCCAGAATTTTCGCCCCGGCGTCATCGAACGGCTCGGCCTCGACTACGCTTCGGTCGCAGCGATCAATCCGCGTATCGTCTACGGCAGCATCACTGGATACGGCCCCGATAACGAATGGCGGCACTTCCCCGGGCAGGATCTGTTGGCCCAGGCCCGCTCCGGTGCCATGTGGCTCAATGGCGAGGCGAATGATGGGCCCGTCCCCTTCGGGCTTGCCGTCGCCGATATGCTGGCCGGCAACCTCCTGGTCCAGGCAATCCTCGCTGGCCTCGTGCGACGCGGCGTGACCGGGCGCGGCGTGCATGTGGAAACGAGCCTGCTGGAGGCGATGGTCGATTTCCAGTTCGAGGTGCTGACAACACACCTGAACGATGGCGGTCGCCTGCCGCAGAAATCCGCCGTGCGCAATGCCCACGCCTATCTCGCCGCCCCCTACGGCGTCTATAGCTGCGCCGATGGCTGGCTGGCGATCGCGATGATGCCGCTTGCAAAGCTCGCCCCGCTGCTCGATCTGCCCGCTCTTGCCGACTATACGCCGGATGATGCTTTCCAGCGCCGAGATGAGATCAAGACCATGATCGCGAGCCGTCTGCAGGAAAAGACGGCGCAGCAATGGCTCGCCATCCTGGAACCAGCCGATATCTGGGCTGCGGAAGTGCTCGACTGGCCGAAGCTGCTGCAAACCACTGCCTTCCGCCAACTAGATATGCTGCAGACGGTGACCCGCTACGACGGCACCTCCGTGCGCACCACCGCAAGCCCGATCCGTGTGAACGGCGTCAGAGCCAAGAATGGATTGGCGGCGCCGACGATCGGTGGGCAATCGGAGAAGGTCAGGGCGGAGTTTCTTCGGTAGATCATCGCGCGCCTCGCATCCGCTCAGCAGGCGCGGCAAGCTCAAAGTCCCGACACTACCTCCAAAACAAAAAAGGGCGCCGCATCCCTGCGACACCCTCTAAAATCTTAGCTCCCCGAAGAGAGCCAATCTCACATCAAGCCGCAGCGAGCTGCAGTTCCTTGCTGACCATGGCGCGCAGCGTGCCGAGGTCCTTTGCGAAAGCGCGGATGCCTTCGGAGAGCTTTTCGGTTGCCATCGCGTCTTCGTTCATCATCCAGCGGAAGGTCTTTTCGTCGACGGCGATCTTTTCGACCGAGCCCTTGCTTTCCGGCGAGAGCTTGCGCTCCAGCTTGCCTTCGTCCTTGGCAAGCTCGTCAAGCAGGTTCGGGCTGATGGTCAAGCGGTCGCAGCCGGCAAGTGCTTCGATTTCGCCGGTGTTGCGGAAGGAAGCGCCCATGACGATCGTCTTGATGTCGTTGGCCTTGTAGTAGTGGTAGATGTCGCGGACGGAAACGACGCCCGGATCTTCCTCAGCGGTGTAATCCTTGCCGGTCGACTTCTTGTACCAGTCGAGGATGCGGCCGACGAACGGCGAAATCAGGAATGCCTTGGCATCGGCGCAAGCAATCGCCTGAGCCTTGCTGAAGAGCAGCGTCAGGTTGCAGTCGATGCCTTCCTTCTGCAGCACTTCGGCGGCACGGATGCCTTCCCAGGTCGAAGCAAGCTTGATCAGGATGCGGTCACGCTCGATGCCGCGCTCCTTGTAGGACGCGATGATGGCGCGGGCCTTGGCGAGAGAAGCTTCGGTATTGAAAGACAGGTCGGCATCGACTTCGGTCGAAACACGGCCGGGAACGAGGCCCGAGAGCGCTGCGCCGACGGAAATGGCGAGACGATCGGCAACGGCAGCGGTGACAGCTTCGGAGGCGCCGCCCTGCTTCTTGCCCCATGCAACGGCTTCCTTGATCGCATCGGCGAACATCGGCGTGCCGAGCGCCTTCAGCACGATAGTCGGGTTGGTGGTGCAATCCACCGGCTTCAGGCGTGCGACAGCCTCGATATCGCCGGTGTCGGCGACGACCGTGGTCATGGCGCGGAGTTGGTCAAGTTTGGAAGTCATAACAGGTATCCTTGTTGAATGAGGCCCATTTGGATGCGGAGATGTCGGGGCGGCACATCCCGTCCGGTCTATGGACGGCTTGGAGGCATCAGGCGGAACACGCCTTTCCTTCTCCTATGTGTCGGTAACGGGATAAAAAGCGCTAAAGTTCCATTTCCGGTGAACGGCCGAGCGGTGAACAAACAACCCTCCGAGAACGAGCTTTTCACCGGCATCGGGCGCCCTATATGGCTCCCTGTCCGGCCTGGCACTTGTTCGGAGCAACACTCGCACATTGTCCTCCTCGATTGGACAAGACCGAATTCCTCAGCACCGACTATCACCAATCTCGCAACGAAAAGTCAAGGACATTTGTGCAATTCAATTGACATAAGTTTCATGTCATAGAATATCGGCAGCGAAAGAGCCGATCTCGCCTGCTCCTGTCATCCGCCATTCCTAATCTCGCATCTTAGGCGGATCATGACGTTAAACGGCGCATGCGACAATCATGCCGGAGGACCTGTGGCCAAACTGAGACGCGGAACCCATACCGCCTATTCGGAGACCTCCTCCCTGAGGCTTCGTGCCGCATGGCTCTACTACAATCAGGGCCTCACACAGAAGGATGTGGCCGAACAGCTCGGCATCAGCCGCACGACGGTCATCCGCCTGCTGGACGAGGCCATGCGCCGCAGCGAAGTGCAGATCTGGATCACCGAGGGCATCGACGATTGCGTGGAGTTGGCCATCAAGCTCGAGCGTACCTTCGGGCTCGACGAAGCGATCGTCGTGCCTGAACCCGCCGGCAGCGATGTCAATGCGCAGGCAAAGAGCGTGGGACTGGCCCTCGGCCAGTTCCTGACGGAAGCCATTCCCGATAATTACACGATCGGCGTCGGCTGGGGCCGAACGATGACGGCTTCACTTGCAAGCTTCCGCCCGACCCGCCGCGACAATTGCAAGGTGGTGTCTCTCCTTGGCGGCATCGTCGCCGTGCATCAGACCAACCCGATCGACTATACGTGGCGCCTGGCGAGCCAACTCGGCGCGGAATGCTATATGTTCCTCGCGCCGTTGCTGGTCGATTCCGTCGAAACCAAGCGCAATCTCATCGAAAAATGCGGGCTTGAGGCTATTTACAGGCTGGCTGAAAATCTGGATCTCGCCATCGTCAGCTGCGGCGACATCGGCCCGCAATCGACCTCGCTGTCCGAAGGTTTCATCTCGAAGCGCGAACTGGAGGAGCTGATTGAAATGGGCTGTGTCTGCGACACCATGTTCAACTTCCTCGACGCCGAGGGCAACTCCGTTGATCACCCGATCAACAAGCGCGTCATGTCGGTCGATCTCGATACGCTGAAAAAAGCAAAGCACATCGTGATCTCTTCCGGCGGCGCCCATCGCGCCCAGGCGATCAGCGCCACCATCAAGCGCATCGGCTGCAATACGCTGATTACGGATGAGAGCGCCGCCAAGGCGCTGTTGAAGATGGCTATGGCGAAGGCGGCCTGACGCACATCGCGTAAAGTCGCGAAGCTACAGCCTCAGAAGCGGGCCTGAGGGATTGCACGCTTTACCTGTCATGCGTCTCCCGATTCCCATCCCAGCATCGCCCGTTTGCGCGTCAGCCCCCAGTGATAACCCGTGAGCTGACCATTCTTGCCGAGCGCACGATGGCAAGGCACGACGAAGGAGATCGGGTTGCGGCCGACAGCTGCACCCACGGCCCGCATCGCCGTCGGCTGACCGATATCCCTAGCAATGTCGGAATAGGTCACCGCGCGGCCCATGGGGATCTTCAAAAGGCTTTCCCAGACGCGAAGCTGAAAATCCGAACCGATCATCACCACCCGCAATGGCTGGTCACTCGTCCAGTTCGAACGTTCGAAGATACGGGCAGCATAAGGCGCCGTCGCATGCGGATCCTCGATGAACTGGGCATTTGGCCAGCGGCACGTCATATCGGCCAGACAGGCCTTTTCATTGCCGGAATCGCTGAAGGCAAGGCCGGCAAGACCGCGGTCCGTGACCATGATCAGCGCAAGGCCGAAGGGCGAGATGTGGAAAGCATAGCGCATGACCAAACCGCTCCCCTTCGCCTTCCATTCGCCCGGCGACATCGCCTCGTGCGTGACGAACAAATCGTGCAACCGGCTCGGGCCGGAAAGGCCCACTTCGAAAGAGGTCTCCAGGAGCGGCAGATCCTCCTTGCGCAGGAGCCGCTTGGCATGATCGAGCGTCACGGCCTGCAAGAACGCCTTGGGTGAGAGACCGGCCCAACGGGTGAACGTCTTCTGCAGCTGGGTCGGGGACTGCCCGAGCCGATCGGCGAGAGTCTCGAGCGACGGCTGGTCGCGATATTCCTCGGTGATGAGCTCGATGATCTCCCGCACGGTCTCGTAATCCTGACCTCCCGGGGTGATGTCTTTCTTCAGCTCTGCAATCGCATTCATAATCTTTCTCCTTAGAAAGGAGAAAACCACGACGGGAGCATGAAAACCACCCGTTTCTTGCGCAAGCGATATGCTTGCGAAAATGTGATGCGATGCGTGTGAGGCCCTGATTATATCCGCTGCGTGACGCTTGCCAGCGCGCGCTTGAAAGCCTTGGCAAAGCTCTCGCGATCTTCCGGATTGAGGAAGGAGCCGACCTCGGTGTCGTGACTTCTGTCGCGCACATGCATGGAGACGACCCCGACCTCGCGGTGGCGACGAACGAGGAAGCGTGTCCAGAACGGATTAAAGTCATGCTCGACCATGCGCCCATTCGGAGCAAACTTCCGAATGGAGACATTGGTGCGCGACACGGTGACTTCTTCGCGCACACGGCCTGACCGATAGTTCAGCCAGAAGGCGCCATAAAGCAGCAAGAAATCAGCACCGAAGAAAACGCCGATCGGCCAGGCGCCGCGCGTGACAAACAGAACGCTGTAAAAGAAGCAAAAGCCGCCCGCCAAAGCGAGCATGACCCTGAACCCCTTTCGCGGCAGCGAGCGATGGGGAAACAATTCGGCTGCGAAGACAGGCCTGTTGCCGTCTGCTGCCGTATCGGCGTTGCGTTCCGTCATAGGACTTGAGTATAGGTCGTTCATGGCAAATCCCAAGATCAAATCCAGCGCCCAAACCGCGAAAAAGTCAAATGCGACCGCACGCCGCAAGCCGGCGGCCAAGAGCCTCTATTCCAAGGCAGATCTGGAAGAGATTTTCCGTCGCTTTTCCATCCAGCGGCCGGAGCCGAAGGGCGAGCTCGAACACGTCAATCCGTTCACGCTGGTCGTCGCAGTCGCGCTATCGGCGCAGGCGACGGATGCCGGCGTCAACAAGGCGACACGCGCCCTCTTCGCCGTAGCCGATACGCCGCAGAAAATGCTCGATCTCGGCGAGGAGCGCATCCGGGAATACATCAAGACCATCGGCCTCTACCGCAACAAGGCGAAGAACGTCATGGCATTATCGGAAAAGCTGATCACCGATTTCGGCGGCGAAGTGCCGCGAACGCGGGAAGAGCTGGTGACGCTTCCAGGCGTTGGCCGCAAAACCGCGAATGTCGTGCTCTCCATGGCATTCGGCCAGGCGACCATGGCCGTCGATACCCACATCTTCCGCATCGCCAACCGCCTGCTGCTCGCCCCGGGCAAGACGCCGGACGAAGTCGAGCATCGGCTGATGCAGATCATTCCGGATCATTATCTCTACCACGCGCATCATTGGCTGATCCTGCACGGGCGCTATTGTTGCAAGGCGCGCAAGCCCGAGTGCGAGCGCTGCGTCATCGCCGACATCTGTCGCTCGCCGGAAAAGACCTGGGACATTCCCGCTCCCCTCGTCGAACTTCCGGCGCAGAACATCGGCACGCAGACGGTCGGCTAAAACTGACGGAGGCGCAGGTTCGCCTCCTTGTACGAAATCAGCTTATGCAGATGCACCATCATGCTGGCGGCAAAGAGCGGCGTGAGCAGGTTGAGCAACGGGATGGCCAGAAAGGCCGCGATCACCAGACCGGCCAGAAACACCGTCAAAGCGTTCTTGACCCGAAACTGCCGCGCATCATCAGGCGAGCGGAAACGCATGGCGGCGAATTCGAAGAATTCACGGCCGAGCAGGTAGCCGTTCACCAGAAAGAAGGCGATCAGGCTGACGCCGGGAATAAACAGCAGAAAAAGCGCGACGATATTACCGATGACGACAACGCCGAGAAACCGCAGCGAGCTCTTCATCGCCACCCCAAACGGCATGGCCTTGCCGGGCGGATCGGACGGATAGTCGCGTTTTTCCACTACCTCGGCGACATCGTCGAGAAAGAAGCCGGCAATCAAGGCGGTTACCGGCGAGATCAACAGCGCCATTGCCAACGCCAGCGCGATGCCGGCGAAAATTGCCAGAAACAGCGTCAGCCAACCCGTCCAATCCGAGGTGGCCGACATGAAGCTTTCGGCCCACGGCAGCACGAAGGCATTGAAAATGCCGCTCAGGATGAACCAAAGCACGACAAGCGCCACGACCGTCAGGCCGAGGACTTTCCAGAACACCCTGCGCGCTTCCGGCGCAAAGAGATTCTCGAAGGCAAGACGCGCGGCAAGGACAATCATTCGGTCAGGCTCTCCTGTTGTTCGTCGAAGAGCTAGGGAGCGATCGCGGGGATATCAATATCCTTTATGATATGCGAGTATGCTCAATTAAAAAAATGTATCGTTGTAATAAAGTTTAAGCTAATATATTTTATAGGCCATATTAAGAACAACAACCAAAACAACATCGGCGGCCCTGCGAAATACGTGTGCGCGATTGTTCCAGCAACCAATGCAACCGAACATGAAAAAGACCGTCAGTGAGGGGGAAAATTTGGAAGATCTCACCCAGAAACTTAGGGAATATATCAAGGTTGGTACGCCAGCCGAGCGTCGAATTGCAAAGTATTTCTCAGAACATATGAATGAACTGCCTTTCGAAACCGCGTCCTCCGTTGCCGACAGGTTGGAGTTGAGCCCTATGACGGTGGGACGGTTCCTGCGATCGCTCGGTTATCACGGTCTCGATGGCATCAAAGTCCACCTGAAGGAGAATGTCGCGCCCGTTACGCTGCAGTTGCCGAGCGTACTCGAGCAACTTCAGAAAGATGCCGGCGAAAGCCGCCCGCTGGCCGCCCAGATCGTTGAGCAGGTCGAGATGCTGCAGCACATCTACAACCTCGCCAGCCAGCCGCAATGGCGTGACGCGGTTGCGAATATTCTATCGGCCAGGAATGTCTACATCGCTGCAGACCCGAGCCTTGCGGCGCTCGGCCGCCACTTTTACGAACGGCTGACGATGGCCCGCGACCATGTGCTTTTCCTTGATGGCGCCAATGGCAGCTATGTCGAATTGCTAGGCCCCGGCTCGGAGGAAAGCCTGCTTGTGATCATCGACTCGCCACGTTTCGTCGCATCTCGGCTGCTGGCGCGCTCCGCCCGTCGTGCCGGCCACAAGGTTCTTCTGGCAACAGGGCAATTTACGGAGTGGGCGCATGAGTTCGCCAACATCACACTCTCCTTGCCGCCTCAGCGCGCCAATGGTCGTGATTGCCTGGCGAGCATGATGTCGTTGCTGGAGCTGATTGCCATGGCCGTTGCGCAGGCCGCCGGCGAAACCGCGGAAAACAGAATGCGCCGCATCGAGGAGCTGCAGGCGACATTCGCGCATGCGCCGCTCAGATAGGCGTGCACGCTATTCCATGGCGTCCAGCTCAGCCCGATGGCGGTACATCGCCAGAAAGCGCCGGTAGTCGCGATCGTAAAGCGCTTTCTTGCTGCGATCGGGCTGCCGCTCATGACCGCCGGAATACATCGCCGCTCCGGCCGCGCCGAGGTTTTCGTGGAGACCGCACGAAACCGATGCCGCGATTGCGGTGCCCAGAAGCACCGTCTCGTTCATCTTCGGGATGACGACCTTGCAGCCGGTAACGTCGGAGTAAAGCTCCATGAGCACCGAGTTCTTCACATGGCCGCCTGCGACATGGAGCGTATCCGGCGCATAGCCATATTCCTGCATCCGCTCCAGGATATGGCGGATACCGAGCGCGATCCCGACGCTGGTGCGCCAGTAGAGCCGGCAAAGTCCATCGAAGGATGCATCGAGCGTCATGCCGCTGATCACACCGAGTGCATGCGGGTCGGCAAGCGGAGAGCGATTGCCGTGGAAATCCGGCAGGACATGGATACGACCGCCGAGAAACTCGCCCTCCGCAAGGCGTAGCTCGGAAATACGCCTGACGATGCGATCATGCAGCGCGGCCGTTGGCGGACCGCCGGCGGCGTGCATGCTGACGATGTGATCCAGCAGCGCACCGGTCGCAGACTGCCCGGCCTCGGCCAGCCACATATCGGGGAAAACCGCCTCGTAATAAGGCCCCCACATTCCGGTGCTGCGCTTGCGTTCGCGCGAAAAGGAGACGACGCAGCTCGAGGTTCCGGCAATCAGGGCAAGCTGATGTTCGAGGGTGCCTGCATCGCCGCCGTGGGCGGCAAGGGCGCCAAGCGCGCCGGCATAGGCATCGATCATGCCGGCGCCGACATGGCAATCGCGATCGAGCCCCAGCGCTTCGGCGGCCGCAGCCGTCAGCGTGCCGATGCTCTTGCCGACGGGCACGCTCTCCTCGGGCAAGGCGCCACGTTCCTGTAGATCGCCAAGGCCGATCACGTTCAGGAAATCAGCCTGCCAACCCGGCTGACGATGCGCCAGATAGTTCCATTTGGCCACCAGCGTCGAGCGCGAGCGCGCAAGCGAGCCTGTCGCCTTCCAGGTCATGAAGTCGGCAAGATCGAAGAAATAGCCGGCCTGCGCCCAGCTTTCGGGAAGGTTCTCCTTCAGCCACATCAGCTTCGGCATTTCCATTTCCGGCGACATGAAGTCGCCGGAATAGTCGAGAACCTCGTGCTGCGTCGCGGTACAGTAATCCGCCTCGGCAAGGGCGCGGTGATCGAGCCAGACGATGGTATCGAAACGGCGCTCGCCACCCGTCGAAACGGTCAGCTGCCGCCCCTCCCGGTCACGTACGACAAGCGAACAGGTGGCATCGAAACCGATCGCGCCGATAGCAGATACATCGACGCCGGATGTCTTTACCGCCGCGCGAACGGCAGTGCAGACCGCAGCCCATATATCTTCGGAATCATGCTCGGCGTGGTTCTCACGCGGGCGATTCATCTGGATCGAATGTTCGCTTTTTGCCAGCAGTGAGCCGCCCGCCGTGAAGACACCGGCGCGTGCGCTGCCTGTGCCGATATCGACCGCCACCACGTGATCACGCATGCAAAAGAGGTCCCGAACGCTTATCTCTTGTTGCGGACAAGTTGTATCAATTCCGGCATCGCGTCAAACACGACTTCGGGCGAAAGCTGCTCCAGTTCAGCACGATAGCTGGGAGAGTGGGCATGAGAGCCGCCGGTAAAGGCAAACACCGTCATGCCGGCCGCACGCGCGGCCATGATGCCTGCCGGGCTGTCCTCGACAACGATACAGTCAGCCGGTACGGCGCCCATCTGCTCGGCGGCATAGAGAAAAAGATCGGGCGCGGGCTTGCCCCGCTTGACCATGGTGGCACTGAAAATATTCGGCTCCAGCTTATCGAGGATGCCGGTCACGCCGAGTGAAAGCCGGATACGCTCCAACTGGCTCGATGAGGCGACGCAGCGCGGAAGCTGAAGCGCATCCAGCGTAGCGGCAATGCCATCGATCGGCTTCAGCTCATGCTTGAAGCGTTCGTAGAGATCGTTGCGGATACGGTCGAGAAACGCCTGGTCGATGAAGACATCGAATTCCGTCTGCATGGTATCGACGAGCGTTGCGAGGCTCTTGCCGAGGAAGCGGCTATAGACGTCCTCCTCGCTCATTTCCACGCCGAAGTCGTGCATGGCCCGGATCAGCACGCTCACGGACAGCGGTTCGCTATCCACAAGCACACCGTCGCAATCGAAGATCACGAGCCCCTTCTGCGCATCGGTCATCTCATATCCAACCTGAAATCTGTTGCTGGCTTGCCTGCGAAACACCGGCATGACAATGGAAAACGGCCGGAGCAGGAGAACTCCGACCGTTTGAAAATCATTCCGCGAGTTTGTTGTCCAAGTATAGCTGGAGGGTGACGCGGGTACCCTTTTCCCACAGCGTTTTCAGTGCGTGCGCGAAGCGCTTGCGGAAGAGATCCGACTTGGCGACGTCGCCGAAGATGTCTTCGAATACCAGGAAGGCATTCGGATCGTCCTTCGCCTTGAGAGCGGCTTCGTGCAGCCGGTCGGCGCTGGCATCGTTGAAGACGATGTCCTTGCCGCTGTCGCTCTTGCCTGCGAAGTAGCGGCACCAGAGCGCCGAGACCAGCGACAGGCCGATGATATCCTCGTTGCGGCTCAGCCGGTCCGCCGTGGACGGCAGGATGAACTTCGGCTGACGATTGGAGCCGTCCTGCGCCAGGCGCGGAATGGTATCGGCGATCTTCGGATTGGCGAAGCGGTGCTCGATCAGCTTGAAGTAGTCTGCAAGCACCGTGTTCGGCACCGGCGGGATGACAGGGATGATCTCGTCGTTTTCGAGCTTGGCGAGAAAGGCGCGGATCAGCGGCTCTTCCATGGCTTCGTGCACGAAATGGATGTCAAGAAGCGCCGCCGGATAGGCGATCGCCGCATGGCCGCCGTTGAGGATGCGGATCTTCATGTGCTCGTAAGGCGTCACATCGGGCACGAAGGTCACACCGACCTTTTCCAGTGCCGGGCGACCGGCGGGGAAATTGTCTTCCAGCACCCATTGCTTGAATTCTTCGCAATAGACCGGCCAGTTGTCTTCGATATCGAAGGCTTCCTTCAGCAGGTCGATCTCGCGCGCGCCGGTTGCCGGCGTGATGCGGTCGACCATGCCGTTCGGGAAGGCAACGTTCGCGGCGATCCAGTCAGCAAAGGCCGGATCGGAAAGACGGGCCGTACCGACGACGGCAGCTTTGGTGACGCCGCCATTGTGCGGAATGTTATCGCAGGACATGACGGTGAAGGGCTGCAGGCCGGCCGCGCGACGTGCCTTCAGGCCAGCCACGATGAGGCCGAACACGGTCTTCGGCTCGTCCGCATTCTGACCGTCGGCTGCGATCGCAGGATGGGCCGGGTTGAACTTGCCGGACGCGTCGATGAAATATCCGCCCTCGGTGATCGTCATCGAGACGATGCGGATGGAGGGATCCGCCAGCTTGGCGATGATCGTCTTGGCGTCGCCGACCGGCAGGATGCCGACCATCGGCGCGGTGACGCGCGCAGCGGTGCGATTGTTGTCCTGCTCGACGACCGTCGTCAGAAAATCCTGAGCGGCCAGCTTGTCGCGCATCGCGGCATCGGAAGGCAGCACACCGGCGCCCATGATGGCCCAGTCGTGATCCTCACCGGCATTGAACAGATCGTCGAGATAAATTGCCTGATGGGCGCGATGGAAATTGCCGACACCGAAATGCACGATGCCCGCCGAAAGGGATTTCGGATCGTAAGCAGGAATAGCCGCCTTTGCAGCCGCCTCCTGAAGGGTTGCGAGCGATAATTTGCACGTCATGTCTCTGGTCCTTCTGGAAAGGTCTCTGACTCCGGGCGACTGGGAAGGCCACTCCGGGCTGGTATGCTTCCCGACCCGCCCTCTTTACCGAGGCGGACCGGGATCTGTGCAGTTGCCGCGCGCGACAGGCGCACGGCCTCGGCTATGGCTCAGATCGCCAGGCCTTCGGCGTTGAACCGGTGGATGTGCGCCTTGTCGGGCGTCAGGTAGACGGTATCGCCGGCCCGGGCGGGGAAGTCACCGGAGCCGCGTGCCGTCACTGTGCCGATCCCGTCGACGTCGATATGTAGGAAGGTGTCGGAGCCGAGATGTTCGGCAACGATGACCTTGCCCTGCCAGTCGCCCGCGGTGGTCGACAGCAGCGTATGCTCGGGCCGCACGCCGATCGTGTCGCCGCCAAGGCTCTGCGCGTAGGCGCCCTTGACGAAGTTCATCTTCGGCGAACCGATAAAACCGGCAACAAAGAGGTTGCGCGGGCTGCGGTAGAGCTCCAGCGGCGAGCCGACCTGCTCGATATTCCCGCGATTAAGCACCACGATCTTGTCGGCCATGGTCATGGCTTCGACCTGGTCGTGCGTTACGTAGATCATCGTCGTCTTGAGCTGCTGGTGCAGCTCGCTGATTTCGAGGCGCATGTTGACGCGAAGCGCGGCGTCGAGGTTCGACAACGGCTCATCGAAGAGAAACGCTTCCGGCTGGCGCACGATCGCGCGGCCGATCGCAACACGCTGACGCTGACCGCCAGACAGCTGGCGCGGCTTGCGCTCCAGATAGTCGGTGAGGTTCAGGACGCGCGCGGCGTCCGCAACCTTCTTGTCGATCTCGGCCTGCGGCATGTTCGCCATCTTCAGCGGGAAGGCGATGTTCTTGCGCACGCTCATATGCGGATAAAGCGCATAGGACTGGAACACCATGGCAAGGCCACGTTCGGATGGCTTCAGATTGGTGCCATCCTTGCCATCGATCAGGATCTGGCCGCCGGAGACGTCTTCGAGACCGGCGATCAGACGGAGCAACGTGGACTTGCCACAGCCCGACGGGCCGACGAACACCACGAACTCGCCATTGTTGATTTCGAGGTCGATGGAAGGGATGACCTTGGCTTCGCCAAAGACCTTAGAAACCTTCTTAAGGACAATGCTACCCATGTTTCTCTTCCTTACTTAACCGCGCCGAAGGTGAGGCCGCGAACGAGTTGCTTTTGGCTAAACCAGCCGAGGATCAGGATCGGAGCGATTGCCATGGTCGATGCCGCCGAAAGCTTGGCATAGAACAGGCCCTCCGGGCTGGAATAGGACGCGATGAAGGTGCTCAGCGGCGCCGCATCGACAGCGGAGAGGTTGAGCGTCCAGAAGGCCTCGTTCCAGGCGAGGATGATGTTGAGCAACATCGTCGAGGCAAGGCCGGGGATCGCCATCGGCGTCAGAACGTAGATGATTTCCTTGGCGAGCGTCGCACCGTCCATACGGGCGGCCTCGAGGATCTCACCGGGAATTTCCTTGAAGTAGGTATAGAGCATCCAGACGATGATCGGCAGGTTGATGAGCATCAGGACGACGACCATGCCCAGCCGGCTGGCGAACTGGTTGTTCAGAAGGCCGAAGCTCTGGAACAGCAGATAGATCGGGATGAAGGCGCCGACCGGCGGCATCATCTTCGTCGACAGCATCCACATCAGGACGTCCTTGGTCCGCTTGGTCGGCGAGAATGCCATGGCCCAGGCGGCCGGAACGGCGACGATCAATCCGAGGATCGTCGAACCGAAGGCGATGATCACCGAGTTGCCGAAATGGAGGAAGTAGTCCGAGCGCGACTGCACCTCGAAATAGTTCTCCAGCGTCCAGTGGAAGAAGAGGAACTGCGGCGGCGAGGCGATCGCATCGCCTTCCGTCTTGAAGCTCGTCAGAACCGTCCAGAGGATCGGGAAGAAGATGAGCAGAGCGATGATCCAGGCGATCACCGACACGAACACCTTGCGTTGCGTGCTGACTTGGCGTGCCATCTTAAGCCTCCAGATTCTTGCCGACCGCGCGCATCAGGAAGATCGCGACGATATTGGCGAGGATGACTGCGATGATACCGCCCGCCGATGCGCCGCCGACATCCTGAGACAGGACGATCTGCGAATAGACCAGATAGGTGAGATTGGTCGTCGCCGTGCCGGGACCGCCATTGGTGGTCACGAGTATTTCGGCGAAGGCGGAAAGCAGGAAGATCGTCTCGATCAGGATCACAACGGTGATGGCGCGCGCCAAGTGCGGCAGGATGATGTAGATGAACTTCGAAATCGGTCCTGCGCCGTCCATCTCGGCGGCTTCCTTCTGCTCTTCGTCCAACGACTGCAAGGCCGTCAGCAGGATGAGCGTCGCGAAAGGCAGCCACTGCCATGCAACGATGATGATGATGGAGAACAGCGGAACCGTCTCCAGCCAGGTCAGCGGATCGAGCCCGAACAATCGAAACAGATGCGCCAGAAGCCCGTTCACCGGGTTCATGAACATGTGCTTCCAGATGAGGGCGGCGACCGTCGGCATCACGAAGAAGGGCGCAAGCACCAGCATGCGCACGATGCCCTGGCCGAAGATCGGCTGATCAAGAAGGAGTGCCAGCAAAATGCCGCCGACCACGGTGATCACCAGCGCACCGCCGACGAGCAGCAGCGTCACGATCAGTGAGCTCAGGAAAGCGGGATCGCTGATGAAATATTCGTAGTTCAGCCAGCCGATGAAGTCGTTGGCGCCGGGGGATAGCAGATTGTAATTCAGCGTCGAGAAATAGATCGTCATCACGAGCGGGACGATCATCCACGCGAAAAGCAGGAGAACCGAAGGCGCCATCATGATGCGCGCGGCGGAACGGGTGTGCAACGTTGCCATGGCAAGTACCAACCTATCTTTTAAGCGGAAGGGGTGGCCGCGGACCGGCTGAAACAAAAGGGCCGCCAAGGGCAATTCGGGCGCTCGGCGGCCTAGTGGAAAGCAGCGCTCGAGAGGGTCGCTGCTTTCCTCAGTTTCAAAGGCCTTACTTCGGGTAGCCGGCCTTCTTCATTTCGCGGGTGGTCAGCTGCTGCGAAGCCTTGAGAGCCTGATCCACGGAGATCTGACCGGCAAGAGCTGCGGAGAACTGCTGACCGACAGCGGTGCCGATACCCTGGAATTCAGGGATAGCGACGAACTGGACGCCGACATACGGAACCGGCTTGACGGTCGGATGGGTCGGATCAGCCGAGTTGATCGAGTCGAGGGTCATCTTCGCGAAAGGCGCTGCCTTCTGGTAGTCCGCATTCGCATAGAGCGAGGTACGGGTGCCGGGAGGTGCATTCAGCCAGCCTTCCTTCTGAGCGACAAGGTTGGTGTATTCCTTGCTGGTTGCCCAGGCGATGAACTTCTCGGCAGCTTCGGTCTTCTTCGAAGAAGCCGGGATGGCGAGGTTCCATGCCCACAGCCAGTTGCCGCGCTTGCCAAGGCCCTTATCCGGAGCCAGTGCGAAGCCGACCTTGTCGGCAACCTTCGACTGCTTCGGATCGGATACGAAGGAAGCAGCAACCGTCGCGTCGATCCACATGCCGCACTTGCCGGTCTGGAACAGCGAGAGGTTTTCGTTGAAGCCGTTGGACGAAGCGCCCGGAGGGCCGGCGTCCTTCATCAGCTTGACGTAGAAGCTCAGCGTGTCCTTCCATTCCGGCTGGTCGAACTGCGCATTCCACTTTTCATCGAACCAACGGGCGCCGAACGAGTTCGACATCGCCGTCAGGAAGGCCATGTTTTCGCCCCAGCCGGCCTTGCCGCGAAGGCAGATGCCGTAGACTTCATGGTCCTTGTCGGTGATCTTGCGGGCTGCATCGGCGATGAAGTCCCAGGTCGGGGCGTCCGGCATCTTGAGGCCGGCCTTCTCGAACAGGTCCTTGCGATACATGACCATCGAGCTTTCGCCGTAGAACGGCGCTGCATAGAGCTTGCCGTCGGTGGTCAGACCGCTGCGAATGGCCGGGAGAAGGTCATCCACATCATAGTCCTTGTCGGCGGAAAGCTTGTCGAGCGAAGCAAGCCAGCCGAGCTTGCTCCAGATCGGCACTTCGTAGGTGCCGATCGTCAGCACGTCGTACTGGCCGGCCTTGGTAGCGATGTCAGTCGTAACCTTCTGGCGCAATACGTTTTCTTCAAGCGTGACCCACTGCAGGTCAATACCGGGGTTCTTGGCTTTGAAATCGTCCGTAAGCTTCTGCATACGAACCATGTCGCCATTGTTGACCGTCGCAATCGTGAGAGTTTCAGCGGACGCCAAGCCGGCAAACATCAGGGCCGAGCAGGCGCCCAGCAGTAAAGTTTTCAATTTCATATCTTCCTCCCAGAAGACCAAAAGATGAGCATTCGCTTTGCTCATGGGCAATTACTCATCGCTTGCGACAAAATGTCAATGCGGATTCGATGCTGCATTGCCGAGCAAGCAACCTATCTCTTTGTTTTCTGGGATTAAATTTTTTGCTCAGGGCTTGAGCAAAAATTCGGCAACCGCCTCATCGGTGATCAAACCGTTGATTTGGCGACCAACAACGGCCGCCTTGATCGCCTCGAACTTGCGTTTTCCCTTGGCGATTCCAATCACCGAACAGGTGTCGCGCGAGGGTACGGGAGCGCTTGCAACGCGCTCGTTGACGTCATCAGGCATCAACTTGCCGGCGCCGTCAAAGACCCAGCCGCAAATTTCGCCGGCCGCGCCGCGCTTCATCAGCGCCAGCATTTCATCCTTCTCGAGGAAGCCGTCCAAACAGAGAGGCGCCTCCACGCCCATCTCGCCGACACCGACAAACGTCACATCGGCCTGGGCACTGATATCGAGCGTGGAGCGCACCAGCGCCTGTGCATGCAGCAGCTCGCGCTCTTCGGCCGACGAGACGAGCACCGGCAGCGGCATTGGAAAATGTCGCGCCTTGATGACATCGGCCATGCTGAAAATGACGTTGTAATAGGCGGCCGAACCGTCGGGGCCGATATTGCCCGTCAGCGACACGACACGATGCTGGAGACATTCGATCGCCGGCAGCTGATCAACCGCGGCTTTCAGCGTGCGGCCCGTTCCGATCGCCAACACGATCGGCTCGCTGCGCCGCAGCCAGCGCTCGATTTCGGCCGCACCGGCCTCGGCGATACCAACAGTGGAAGACGCGCCATCGGCGTCGCTCGGCACCACGTCGACATGCTGCAGGCCGTATTTCTCGCGCAGTGCAGCGGCATATTCGAGACAGGCGGCAATTGGATGGTCCAGCCGCACCTTGATCAATCGTTCGGCGACGGCGAGCGACACCAGCCGCTGCGCCGACTGACGCGAGATCCCCATGGCGATCGCGATCTCGTCCTGCGTCCGGCCTGCGACATAGTATAGCCAGCCGGCTCGCGCCGCGTCATCAAGCCGCCCTTGGGAATCCAGCTTCTTCGCCATCGCATTCCTTTATCGAAACAGCGCCGTTCTCGCAGAGTATCGGATCACTCAGTCTCTGGCGGGATGACGCCCTTGGTCAAGGTGAAACAACCATAGAAGCGGCGCTCGCCCGTCTGGATGACGCAGTAAGCGTCCTTTGCACGCTCGTAGAAGGCATAGCGCTCGACCGCCGTCAGCGGCCAGTGTTTGCCTTCAGCCTTGTCGATGGCGGCCTGTACCTCAGCCTGGACCTGCGGCACCTCATCTGGCGCGCCGACGACTTCCATGCGTGTCGCGGCATCGTCGATGAAGGTATCGAGCGGCATCAGCGACAAGATGGCGGCGACGGCATCGGCAGCCGAGACGTTGTCGATACGCAGGAGTTCGCCCAGCACGGTATGGCTCGCAATGGTCTCGGCGGGAAAATTCGTGTCGACGACGACAAGCATGTCTCCGTGCCCCATCGACTTCAACGCATAGAGCACGTCTGCATTCAACAGCGGCGAAATTCCCTTGAGCATGACGAGCAACCTCCAATGACCGAACAGCGGCGTCCTGCAGCCGCTTCGCTTTCCGCGCAAAGAAGTAACCATGGCGTTCAGCTCTGTCCATAGGCTCCGGGAACGTTTTCGGCAAACAAACGCGGGGTTAGATATGGATATCGCCTCGGCTTATTTCGGCCGTTATTGACCCCATAGCTTCATCGGCATTAACTGAAGGGCGATCAACGGTTGAGGGTCACAGGTGCGAATTCTGCTGGTGGAAGATGACGATACGATCGGCAGCGCCGTTCGCGACCATATTGCGGCAGGACCACATGCTGTCGACTGGGTCAGAAATCTGACGGATGCGGATGAAGTCACCAATGCCGTGAACTATGGCCTCATACTGCTCGATCTGCAGCTTCCCGACGGAGTCGGCATCGATTTCCTCAAGCGGCTGCGCCGCAGGCAGGACGAAACCCCTGTTATCATTCTGACCGCGCGCGACCAGATTTCCGATCGCATCGAAGGGTTGAACAGCGGCGCTGACGACTATCTCGTCAAGCCTTTCAATCTCGGCGAACTGACGGCCCGCATCCTGGCGGTCGCCCGGCGCTATACGGGCAGCCCGCAGCCGACCATTCGTTTTGCCGATCTCGAGATCGACCAGCCACAACGTCGCGTCCGCCTCGAGGGCAAGGATGTGGTTCTGACGGGGCGTGAGTGGGCCGTCCTCGATCTGCTGGTGGCGAGACCCGGCGCCATCGTCTCCAAGGACAAGATCGAAGAAGCGCTCTACGCTTTCGGTTCGGAGATCGAGAGCAACACGGTCGAAGTCTATGTCAGTCGCCTGCGCAAGAAGATCGGCAAGGATCGCATTCGAACGGCTCGTGGCGTCGGCTATTGCCTGGGTGATCGATGAGCGAGCGCAAGGAGCCAAGCCGCGCCAGCATCACACGGCGGCTGATCACGGCGTTGACGGGAACGGTCGTCGTCTTCTGGCTGATTGCCGTCGGTATCGGCGTCTATGTCGTCAACAAGGAACTTTCCGAAACCTTCGACGGCGCGTTGCAGGAAACCGCCGAACGGCTGATGCCGCTGGTGCTGGACGATCTCGCCAATCGCGACCACTCGGGTGATCCGCAGAGCCTGGAAGAACTGAACAAGGGGCTGAACCGCGAATATCTGACCTATCAGGTGCTCGACGCGAACGGTAAGGTCATCCTACATTCCCACGATGCCCCGGCAATCGCCTATGACGTGCCGCTGAAGATCGGCTTCCACAATACGCCGAAATACCGCATCTACACGGAATCATCGGCTGACGGCACGATCTTCCTGCATGTTGCCGATGCCTTCAAAAACCGTCGCGAAGCATCACGAGAGAGCGGCGTCGCGCTGCTCTGGCCCCTGCTGGCGCTCATTCCCGCCAGCATCGTCGCGATCGGCATCGTCGTCGGGCGCTCGCTGTTGCCGATCGACCGCCTGCGTTCGCAGATCGCCACCAAGGACAGCGGCAACATGGCGCCGCTCGAAAGCGAAACGCTGCCGCGCGAATTGCAGCCGATCGCCCGCTCGGTCAACCTGCTTCTCGACCGTTTGCGTCTGGCGCTTGAAGCCGAACGTGAGTTTACCGCCAACAGTGCCCACGAACTGCGCACGCCGATCGCAGGCGCGCTCGCCCAGACCCAGCGTCTGATCGCCGAATTGCCGCCGGGACCACTTAGCGAACGCGCCGGACGCGTCGAAACATCGCTTTCCAATCTCGGCCGGCTCGCGGAGAAACTTCTGCAGCTCTCCCGGGCCCAGGCGGGTATCGGCGCGAGCGAAAAGCCGATCGATCTGGTCTCGGTCATCGAAACGGTGATCGGCGATTACGACCGCGACACCGACACGGCCGGTCGAGTCCTGCTCGAGAATGGCGCCCAACAAAAATTGATCCGCAATTTCGATATCGATGCTTTTGCGATCGTCATGCGCAATTTGATCGAGAACGCCTTGATCCACGGCCCTGCCGATGATGAGGTGACCGTCAGCGTCGATGACCGCACCGTCCGCGTCATCAACGCGGGGCCTGTGCTCTCGGCAACTGAGCTCGCGGGACTGAAAAAGCGCTTCTGGCGTGGCAAGACGACGGCTTCGGGTTCGGGACTGGGGCTTTCGATCGTCGAGCGGATCGTCACGCAGATCGGCGGTCATCTCGATCTTCTTTCGCCGGCAACCGGCAGAACCGACGGTTTCGAAGCCAGGATCACCCTACCCTCGGTTTGACGGCCAGTCAGTCCGGTGCCAATTGATCTTGCAAAGACCCGCAAAGGGTGCGAGCAAGTCCGGCATGTCTCCTACAGGTTATTGTTCATGATCGTTTCCTTCGACATCGGCGGCAGCGCCATCAAAGGCGGCATCGCCCGCTCCATGACGGATATCGTGCCGCTTGGCCGACGCCCGACGCCCAAGCACGACTTCGCCGCATTCGTGGCTGTCCTGCGAGATGTCATTGCCGAAGCAGGTGAAAAGCCGGATTGCCTGTCCTTCTCCATCGCCGGCGTCGTCGATCCCGACACTCAGGCTCTGACCTGCGCCAACATACCCTGCATCCACGGTCGTCGGCTTGCCGCCGAGCTTGAAGCCGAACTCGGCTATCCCGTGTTGATTGCCAATGATGCCGATTGCTTCGCCATGGCCGAAGCCATGTCCGGCGCGGGCCGCGGCCATCGCATCGTCTTCGGCGCCATTCTCGGCACCGGCGTCGGCGGCGGTCTCGTTGCAGACGGTCGCCTCGTCAACGCTGCCGGCGGATTTGCCGGAGAATGGGGCCACGGACCGATCATCGCCTCCTTCGCCGGCAATCCGCCAGTCGCCATTCCTGCCTATCGCTGTGGCTGCGGCCAGAAGGGCTGCGTGGACACCGTCGGCGGCGCCCGTGGCCTCGAACGCCTTCACCAGACCCTGCATGGCCTGGAGCTTTCCAGCGAACAGATCATCGGCCAGTGGCTTGCTGGTGACGAGCGCGCCGAGCGAACGATCGAGGTCATGGTCGATCTCGTCGCATCGCCGCTGGCGCTCACCATCAACATCACAGGCGCGACCATCGTTCCCGTCGGCGGCGGCCTTTCCAACGTCGAACCGCTGCTGGCGCGGCTGGATGAGGCGGTGCGCGCCCGCATCCTGCGCCAGTTCGGCCGGCCCCTCGTGGTGCCAAGCCAATGCAAGCTCGAGCCGGGCCTCATCGGCGCCGCACTGCTGGGGCTGCAATATGCCGGAGAACGCAACGATGCTGCTTGAAGTTTGCGTTGACGATATTGCCGGACTGAAAGCGGCCGTCGAAGGCGGCGCTGACCGCATCGAACTTTGCAGCGCGCTTCCCCTTGGCGGACTGACGCCCAGCGCCGGACTGATGGCCGCAGCGGCAAGCATGCCCGTCCCAGCCTATGCCATCATCCGCCCGAGAGCCGGCAGCTTCATCTATTCCGCCGACGAGTTCGCGATCATGAAACGCGACATCGATACGGCACGCGATGCCGGATTGCCGGGTGTGGTGATTGGTGCTTCCCTGCCCGATGGGCGGCTGGATTTCGAGACGCTATCGGCACTCGTCGCGCACGCCGGTTCTCTCGGCAAGACGCTGCATCGTGCATTCGACCTTGTCCCGGATGTTGCCGAGGCCGTGGAGACCGCCGTATCTCTTCGCTTCGAACGCATTCTGACGTCGGGCGGCGCAAAGACGGCGGCCGAAGGCATCGCTGCGCTGGAAGAGGCAATTGCCGTTGCCGCCGGCCGTATTTCGATCATGCCCGGCTCCGGCGTCACGCTTGCCTCCATCGACCAGCTATGGCCGCGCCTTTCGATCACGGAAGTTCACTCTTCCTGCGCCATCGCAATGACGGAGACGGACGAGCGATTGCTTGCCCTCGGATTTGCCACGCCGACGGCGCGTCGCACCGATGCTGCGACCGTTCAGGCGCTCAAGGCGCACCTTGCCGCTGCAAAGGTATGAATTGATAAAGAAACTTTAGGATGATCAATCGTTCATAAACGCATATGCTGTAGGCATGATCAGGCTGTACAACATAAAGTCATTGCAGCAAGGTGGGTTTCCTTAGGAGCAGCTGTAGATATAGATCATGTCGGTGGCGCCACCTCGCAAGAAAAGCCGGGCCGTCTTCTGGATTGCGGCTGTTGTCATCGGCTCGATCATCCTCGCGACCGCGCTGTTTGCGAACGACATGCGCAATCTGCGAGCGCTCGACAATCGCTACCACCTCAATCTCTTCCCGAAGCCCGAGCAACACACCTCCAACCCGCCAGCGCAGACGCCTGCGCCCATTAGCGCTCCGGCAAGCACGGTTGTCGAAACCGCCGCCGCCGAAAAGCCTGTGGTAACGCCGGGCAGCCCTCCCGTACGCACGGTCAAGACGTCAGCAAGGCCGCGGATCGATAGGCCCAGGCCCACCAGGACCTCGCACCTGTTCGACGCGCCGGTCGATGAGCTGCTGAGCGCCTTCGTGCGCAGCTGGAGAATATCCGGCCAGACCCTTTGCGCCGATCTGGTGAAATTTGGTCTCCCGGTCGGCGAGTGGCGATCAAGCGAACTCGGCGTCGGCACGTCGGAATGCAGCTATGCCATGCAGAAAGGCACCTATGGCAATGCGGGGGCATCCTCGTTCTTCATCATCGTTCGCGGCAAACCGACGGGCGAGATCGAAACCGTGCGCATCAAGGTCCTCATGCCCGACAATGCCGATGGAAAAGCCGTCGCCAGCAGCTTCGTCGACACCGTTGTTCTGCTGCTGAACGAAACGCACTGGCTTGACTTCCAGACGGCGCTGGATGCGATCGGCAAGCTGCAGGATATAACGCTGCAGGCATTCGGCGCAAAGCTTGCCTTCTTCAAGGAGTTCTCGGCCAACAGCAGCTTCAACCTTCAGCTGGAAATGCGAAGAACCAGTCCGGAACAACAACGAACCGCCATTGTCTTCGACAAGGCGCGCTGGACCCTGCCCTCGCCATCCTCTGCCAATTAGAATAATGAAGTGACAGTTTGCGTCCACACTACTTATTAGCTTTCTATCGAGTTTTTGTTGCACTGCGCCATCGATGGTGCGCATATAGGCGACGATTCCGAAGGTCGGCGGATCACCGGCCGGTAGCACCATGTTTCCCGAAAACGCGAGGCGGTTTCCGAAGCGGAGCATGAAAATCGTAAAACACGCCTGTCCCCCAGTCAGGCGTTGGAAAGCTATTACATTCCATGGATTCCACCGACCTCCATCCGCAGGGTCAGACTTTCGCTGTCGAACGCAATCCCCGCCTGCGCTACATCATCCCCGCAGTGGTCGCCGTAGCCTTCCTGATGGAACAGCTCGACTCGACCATTCTCGTCACCGCTGTTCCCGACATCGCCAAGAGCCTCGGCACGACACCGGTTCACATGAACCTCGCGGTCACGACCTATATCCTGACGCTCGCCATGTTCATTCCGGTGAGCGGCTGGTTTGCGGATCGCTTCGGCGCGCGGCGCATCTTCGCGCTTTCACTGTTCATCTTCACCGTCGGCTCGATCCTTTGCGGCCTCGCAACCAGCCTGCCGATGCTGATCGCCACGCGCGCGCTACAGGGCTTCGGCGGCGCGATGATGACACCGGTCGGCCGCCTCATCCTCATCCGAAGCTTCCCGCGAAGCCAGCTGGTCACGGCGATGACGTATATGACCCTGCCCGCCGTCATCGGCCCGGTGATCGGGCCAGTGCTCGGCGGCTTCCTGACCACATATCTTTCCTGGCGCTGGATCTTCTGGGTCAATCTGCCTTTCGGCGTGATCGGCATGTTCATGGCGCTGCGCTATGTCGAGGACACCGAACGCGACGATACGATCAAATTCGATTTTCCCGGCTTCGTCATGGTCGGCCTTGGTTGCGTGCTTCTGCAATACGGCATCGAGAATGTCGGCCGCCCGACGATCCCCGTATGGGCAATTTTCCTGACGCTGGCCGCCGCCGGCCTGCTGCTCATCGGCTTCATCCGCTACGCAAGAACCGCTGAATCGCCGGCCGTCGATCTCACGCTCTTCAGGCTGCGCACCTTCCGTGTCGGCACGCTTGCAGGCGGCATATGTCGCGTCGGTCTGAACGGCGTGCCTTTCCTCTTGCCGCTGATGCTGCAGGTCGGCTTCGGCCTGAGCCCGATCGTCTCAGGCACGCTGACCTTCGTCAGCGCCCTCAGCGCTCTCGCCGTACGGCCGGTCTCCGTGAAATTGCTGAAGCTTTACGGTTTCGATCGCATATTGACCTGGAGCGCCGTCTTCGGCGCCGCTGTCGTTGCCGGTTTCGCGCTGATCACGCCCGCTACGCCGCACTGGTTCATCATTCTCTACGTCTTCATCTTCGGACTGGCGCGCGCGGCGCAGTTCATGACCTCCAATACGCTCTCCTACTCCGATACGCCGGCTGCCCAGCTCAGCCGCGCGACGAGCCTCGGCGGCGTCCTGCAGCAATTGAGCGTCAGCTTCGGCGTGTCCGTCGCCGCCATGCTGCTCGGTGTGGTCACGCTGGATGGATCGCCGCTGACGCCGGATAAATTCCACATTGCATTTTTGCTAATGGCGGTGATCCCGCTGCTCGGCATACCCGGCTTCCTGAAGTTGCAGCCGGAAGACGGGGCGCAGGTGAGCGGCCATCAACGGCGGTCTCAGCCATAAACTCACTAAGCGTGGCCTGCAACGCTCGATGGTATCAGGTTGACAGCCTGATCGCGGACGATACAATCACAAGATGCTATCTCTTGATGATATTCGCTGGAGCGAATTGCAGCACGCCTACGGCGATGCTTCCAATATACCCAACCTGCTGCGGAGACTGGCCTCATCGCCAGGTCCGAAGCGAAACGATCAAGATGGTCCGTGGTTCGACCTTTGGTCGAGCCTGTGCCATCAAGGGGACGTTTACTCCGCATCGTATGTCGCGGTTCCTCACATCGTAAAGATCGCAGGCGAAGTGAAGGAGCCTGTCGACTTCTCATTCTTCCAACTGCCCGCAGCCATAGAGATAGCTCGTCGGACAGGGCACGGCCCTGATATCCCCACAGCTTATGCAGATGATTACCATCGTGCAATCGCGCAACTGGTCGAGAATGTGAGCCTTCACCGGAGCGAAGCTTGGGACCAGCCGATGCTCTTGTCTGCTGCTGCAGCACAGGCTGTGGCGAAAGGACATATCGATGTCGCTGAGGCATTGTTAAACTTGGATGCCGATTGGATTGCCAAAATCAATAGCTTCGAGTTTGATTGAGCCTTCCCAGCCAACTTAAAATGGCAAGCGGTAGAGCCTGTGCTGCCCAACAGATCGCGGCGTCTTCCGCGCGCTAAAGACTGCTGGATCACGGCCCATAGCGACCCTGTGCGCTCTACAGGTCTCACCCACATCCTCATCAAGCCTCGTAATGAGGAGACCACGAGCCAAAAGCTATTTTGGCTATATCTTTTTTGCTTTTCTTTGAATCGCGAAAGCGCTCTATCTTTTTGTTTTTGCGCATTCCGGACGGAAAACCACCAAGCACTTTTCCTGGAAATGCTCCGGCTGTCTTTCTTATGCCGCAAGTGCGGAGGATCGCGGATGGACCAGGTGCTCGCGAAGCACCGTGCCGGCGCTGTCCACCTCCTGCATCAGCACATCGTAGGTCCAGAGATCGGCAAGGTGCTGTAGCACGCGCTTGGCGTCCATATCCTCGAGCAATGCGCCGTTCAGTACCGTGTGCCTGACGATCAGCCGCCGGTCCCCCGCCAGATCGACATCGACGATCTCGATATGCGGATCGATCCAGCCGACATCATATTGCCGCGCAAGCTCGCGCCGGATGCGACGGTAGCCTCGCTCGTCGTGAATGGCCGCCACCCGCAACCCCTCTTCCTCCATGGGATTGTCGGTGAGGTGGAACATGCGCATTTGCCGCATCAGATGCGGGCTGAGAAATTGCGAGACGAAGCTCTCATCGCGGTAGTTGGCCCACAGATCGCGCAGCACCGCCATCGCATCGCCGGTGCCGGCGATATCCGGGAACCATTGACGGTCCTCTTCCTCCGGCTTCGTGACGATGCGCTCAATATCCTGCATCATCGCGAAGCCGATCGCATAGGGATTGAGACCGGAATAACGCTGATCATTGAAAGTCGGCTGGAAAACGACATTGGTGTGCGACTTGATGAATTCCAGGAAATCGCCGTCGCTGATGCCGCCAAGCTCGTGCAGCCGCGTCATGATGCGATAATGCACATAGGTTGCCGTGCCCTCGTTCATCACCTTGGTCTGGCTTTGCGGATAGAAATATTGCGCGACATGCCGGACGATGCGGAGGATCTCGCGCTGCCAGGGCTTCAGTCTTGGCGCCATCTTCTCCAGGAAATAGAGGATATTCTCCTGCGGCAGCCCTGCCAGAGAGCGCCGGCGATCCAGGTCGAGATCAGGCATCTTCTTGCCCGAACCCACGGGGATCGTGCGCCAGAGGTCGTTGAAGATCCGCTCGTCATATTCGCGCCGCTCACGCTCGCGCTTTTCCTCGTCGCGCAGATCCGGCGTCTTCTTGCCGGCGTAACGATGAACCCCATGCGACATCAGCGCGTGGGCGGCATCCAGCGTTCGTTCGACGGCGGCATGGCCATAACGCTCCTCGCAACGCGCAATATAGCCCTTGGCGAAATTGAGGTATTCAAGAATACCCTCGGCATCGGTCCATAGCTTGAAGAGATAATTGTTCTTGAAGAAGTGATTATGGCCGAAGGCGGCATGCGCGATGACCAGCGCCTGCATCGTCGCGGTATTCTCCTCCATCAGATAGGAGATGCACGGCGAACTGTTGATGACGATCTCATAGGCAAGTCCACGCAGGCCCTTGCGATAGAAGGCTTCATGATGGGCGAAATGCTTGCCGAACGACCAATGCTTGTAGAACAGCGGCATGCCGATGGAGGAATAGACGTCGAGCATCTGCTCGGCGGTGATGATCTCGATCTGGTTTGGATAGACGTTAAGCCCGAGCTCCTTGACCGCGATCGTCTCGCAGGCATCGTGGATCCGCTGAATGGTCGCGAAATCCCAGTCCGCACCTTCGAAAAGCCGTTCCATCGACGCCCTTTTGGCCATCATCCGCTCCTTGTTTCCGCTGTCCGGCGCTGGAAGAGTTCGTGGAAGACCGGGTAGATCTGGCTGCGGTCGCTGACACGCCGCATCGAAAGCACCGGCCATGCCGCCTGCACCCGCTCATAGAGAGACCAGATCGCAGAACCGGAAGAAATCGCCACACTGCGCGCCTCGCCCACCTCCAGATAGGCAAAATACTGGCAAACCGGCAGGATCTCGCCGGTCAGCAGGGCAGCCGTCGTCGCATTGTCGGAATAGGCATTGTCGCCGTCCGATGCCTGGGCGGCATAGATATTCCAATCCGAAGCCGGGAAACGATCCTGGACGATCCGGCGCATGGCATCGAGCGCGCTCGAAACCTGCGTGCCGCCGGTAGCCGGACTACGGAAGAAGGTCTCTTCATCCACTTCCTCGGCCACATCGGTGTGCCGTATGAAGACGATCTCGACGCGGCGATATTGCCGGGTGAGGAAGATGTAGAGCAGCATGTAGAAACGCTTGGCGAGATCCTTCATGTGCTCGGTCATGGAACCGGATACGTCCATGAGGCAGAACATCACAGCCTGAGCGACCGGCTTCGGCTCGTTTTCGAAGCGCCGATAGCGGATGTCGATCGGATCGATATAGGGAATACGCCGAACCTTGGATTCCAGCAGCTTGATCTCAGCCTCGAGCTCCGCCCGCCGCGTTTCGTCCTTGCACTCCTCAGCCTCCTCGACAAGCTTGGCGACCGTTTCCGCCTTGGGCCGATGAAGAGCGACGCGCCGCATCATCGCCAGCCGCATCGTGCGATTGATGGCGAGATTGGAGGGCGATCCCGTCACGGAATAGCCCGAACGTACCGGATTGATCTGCTCGGCAGACATCAGCCGCCGCTTGGCGAGATCGGGCAGCTCGAGATCGTCGAGAAAGAGATCGAGAAATTCGTCGCGCGTCAGGATGAAGCGGAAGGCATCCTCGCCGGTGCCGTCGCCGCCGGCCTTTGGCTTGCCGCCCCCACCCTCCGGGCGCGGGATGATATCGCCCTCGAGAAAGTCCTTGTTGCCGGGAAGAATATGCTCCTTCAGCCCCTCGGGGCCGCGATGGAACCGAGGCTCCTCGGTTCCATCTAGGGGAATGCTGATTTCGCCACCCTTCAGAATGTCCTGAATGTCGCGTTTTTGAGAGGATTCGTAGACCGCTCTCTGCACCAGCGCTTTTGCTCTTCGCAAAAATCGTTGACGATTTTCTAGACTTTTTCCGCCTGGGTTCAGGCGTCGGTCAACAATGTGCATTCCTTCTTCCTTGGTGGCTCATCCTGCCTGTTTCACACGCATGTACCATTCCACAAGCCGTCGAACCTGACGCTCGGTATAGCCCCGCGCCACCATGCGCTCGACGAATTCACCATGTTTCTTTTCCGATTCGCCGTCCTTCTTGGACCCGAACGAGATGACAGGCAGAAGATCTTCTACCTGCGAGAACATCCGCTTTTCGATGACCTCGCGGATCTTCTCGTAGCTTGTCCATGACGGGTTCTTGCCGCCGTGGCTGGCCCGAGCCCTCAAGCAGAACTTGACGATTTCGTTGCGGAAGTCCTTCGGATTGGCGATGCCGGCCGGCTTTTCGATCTTGGTGAGTTCCTGGTTCAGAAGCTCCCGGTCCAAAAGCTGACCCGTATCCGGATCCTTGAAATCGACATCCTCGATCCAGGCGTCGGCATAGTCGACATAGCGATCGAAGAGGTTTTGGCCGTAATCCGCATAGGATTCGAGATAGGCCTTCTGGATCTCGTGGCCGATGAACTCCGCATAGCGCGGCGCCAATTCGCTCTTGATGAACTCGATATAGAGTTTCTCGGTCTCAAGCGGCAGCTGCTCCCTGCGGATCGACTGCTCCAGCATGTACATCAGATGCACCGGATCGGCGCCGATCTCCGTGGTGTCGTAGTTGAAGGTCGCTGCTAGCACCTTGAAGGCGAAGCGGGTCGACGCCCCATCCATGCCCTCGTCCACACCGGCCGCATCGCGATACTCCTGCACGCTGCGCGCCCGAGGATCGGTCTCCTTCAGGCTTTCGCCGTCATAGACCCTGAGCTTGGAGAAAGCCGTCGAATTCTCGTGCTTGGAAAGTCGCGTCAGAACCGTGAAGCGGGCAAGCGTTTCCAGAGTCGACGGCGCGCAAGGGGCGTCGCTAAGCTCGGATTCCTCAATCAGCTTCTCATAGATCTTCTGCTCTTCGGTCACCCGCAGGCAATAAGGCACCTTTACGACGCAGATACGGTCGATGAAGGCCTCGTTGTTCTTGTTGGCCTTGAAGGTCTGCCACTCCGACTCGTTGGAGTGAGCTAGAATGATGCCTGAGAACGGTATCGCACCGATATTTTCGGTGCCGATGTAATTGCCTTCCTGCGTTGCCGTCAGCAACGGATGGAGCATCTTGATCGGCGCCTTGAACATTTCGACGAATTCGAGAATGCCCTGGTTGGCGCGGTTCAATGCACCGGAATAGCTGTAGGCGTCCGGGTCGTTCTGCGCCAGGCTTTCGAGCTTGCGGATATCCACCTTGCCGACGAGCGAGGAGATGTCCTGGTTGTTCTCGTCGCCCGGTTCCGTCTTGGCAACGGCGATCTGCCTCAACCTGGATGGCTGCATCCGCACCACGCGAAAGCGGGAAATATCGCCCTCGAATTCTTCCAGGCGCTTCAGGCACCACGGGCTCATCAGACCCGTCAGGCGGCGGCGCGGAATTCCATAGCGTTCTTCGATCATCGGCCCCATGGTAACAGGGTCGAACAGGCTCAGCGGGCTTTCGAAGACCGGGCTCAGCTCATTGCCGGCCTTAAGCACATAGATGGGATGAACCTCCATCAATGACTTCAGCCGCTCCGCGAGCGAGGACTTGCCGCCGCCGACTGGCCCGAGCAGATAGAGGATCTGTTTGCGCTCCTCCAGCCCCTGAGCCGCGTGACGGAAGAAGGCGACGATGCGCTCGATCGTCTCTTCCATGCCGAAGAAGCCCGAAAACGCCGGATAAGTCCGGATCGTCCGGTTCATGAAGACACGCCCAAGCCTTGTATCCTTGGCCGTATCGATCAGCAGTGGTTCACCCATGGCTGCCAGAAGTCGCTCCGACGCATTTGCGTACATGAGCGGGTCATCCCGGCACGCTTCCAGGTATTCAGAGAATGACATCTCGACTTCGCGCCGCGCTTCAAAAGAGCGGGCGAACGTGTTGAACAGTACATCGTTGTTTAACATGGCGCCCCGTTAGCTTGCTATTGCAAATAAACGCTGGACTTTACGAGATCACTGACCCCGTTAGTATCTAAGGTGCGGTATCAGTCGCTTCGAATCAATAGGTGACCCGTACAATAATTCGTACGCCTGATTGTAGATGCCATCAACATCTTGAAGTGCTCATACACCAAATTAATAAGTAGACATCTTCAAGTTGCTGTGACTTGCGCTGACCCGCTGACAGGCGCACGTCTTTTGGCGGTGTGTTCGCGCAGGCTTTCCTTATAGCAAACCGACCTTCGTAAAGGCTATCACCAGCCGGCGTCGACCTTCATTGTCCGCAGAATTTGGGAGAAAAAATGGTGCTGAAGCGGCGGAAAATGGAAGAGATGCGGACCGCGTGAGACCGAGAGTCCAGATCGAGGATCTTTCTTACAGCTGGAATTTGCATCAAAGCACGACTGCTCTCTCGCGTTGCCATTCCGCGGTTGCAAATTCGATATTGATACACATAATCGAATCATCAGCTTGGTTGGAAAATGCAATGACGCTTTGCAAAGAATGTAGCGAGGAGAAACCAGATAACCAGGTCCAACTTGGCGTCTGCGATGATTGTTTCAGATACGGCCCGCCAAATTCGGGACGCCCGCGCCCAACGACACAAGACACCAAGGCAAAAGGGCAAGCAGATGCTCCCGACATCATTCTGACAACCTCGGTCGATGTCCCCAATCGTAAGATAGAGAAAATCGTATCGATCGTCGCAACTGAAGTAGCCCTTGGCATGAACATCTTCAGAGATATTGCCAACAACTGGCGAGATTTCATCGGCGGGCGATCAAGCGCGTCACAAAAAGCGCTGGAGGAGGCCCGCACGGAGTGCTTTGCCGAGCTAAGACGCAAAGCAGCGGCCGCTGGTGCAGATGCCGTCATCGCCATAGACTTGGATTATAATCAGATCTCGACACATGGAGGCGGCAGTATTCTTTTCGTCGCAGCAAGCGGCACAGCCGTTAAATTAACCGCATTGCTATAGGTAGTGCGGCGCGAACACCTGAAATCGGCAAATTACGCTGGACGTATATCTAAATAGATTTGAGAATTTGAGTGGTGCCCAGACGCGGATTTGAACCACGGACACGCGGATTTTCAATCCGCTGCTCTACCAACTGAGCTATCTGGGCATCTAGACTTCGCGTCTCTCGAAGAGCCTTGGAAGGCGCTGGGCGTTTGGTGCGCCCCGGAAGCGAGCGGGGTTATAGCATCTTGTTCGCCCATGTCCAGCCGCAAATGACTCTTTTTTGACAGGAAATGAAATTTTGGTAATTCGCGAGCAAAATGAAGGGGTTCGCCAAAGGCACAACGAAAGGCGTCAAGCCTCTAGTCGTTCTCTGAACCGTCGGCCTTTGTCTCGTCTTCGCTAACAGGGATGGCGTAGGAGCCGTTGAGCCAGCGGGACAGATCCAGCGAACGGCAGCGATCCGAGCAGAAGGGATAGTGTTCGCGCACCGAAGGACGGCCGCATTCTGCGCAAGCACGCGTCTTGCGCAGCGGCTCGACCTTGGAGCCTACCTTGATCTCGTCGGTTTTCGCCATGATGATTATCCTTCCTGCCACCCGGCATGGACGTCGAAGCCCTCGCCTGCCAGCAGCAGCATGGTCTCATAAAGCGGCAATCCGACGACGTTGGTGTAGGATCCCACAAGTTTCTGCACGAACAAGCCGGCAAGCCCCTGGATACCATAGGCACCTGCCTTGCCGCGCCACTGGCCCGAGGCGAGATACATGTCGATATCGCGACCCGAAAGCCGCTTGAAGCGCACCTTGGTCTCCACGACCTTCTGCCGCAGCTTGCGATCCGGCGTAATCAGACAGACGCCGGTATAGACGACATGGCCGCGACCGGAGAGCAGATGCAGCGCCGAGGATGCCTCTTCGACGAATTCCGCCTTCGGCAGAATGCGCCGTCCGACGGCAACCACGGTATCGGCCGACAGGATATAGCTTCCCTGCCATGCGGCATCGCTCTTGATCGCCGCAAACGCCGCCTCGCCCTTCTCGGCCGAAAGCCGCCGCGCAAGCGAGCGCGGATGCTCCGACTTTTTCGGCGTTTCGTCGATATCCATGGGCATGAGGCGCGCTGGCTCGATGCCTGACTGGTGCAGGAGCTCGACGCGGCGCGGCGATCCGGAAGCCAGTATCAGCTTGTGTTTCATCGCCATCAGACCTCGACCTGTCATGCGGGAGTGAGAACCGGCTCTAGAGCATGACTTGATATCGTCGGCCCCAGCGAGCGGAGGACTACTTGAAACGGTAGGTGATGCGGCCCTTGGTCAGGTCGTAAGGCGTCATTTCCACCAGCACCTTGTCGCCGGCAAGAACGCGGATACGGTTCTTGCGCATGCGGCCCGCCGTGTGGGCGATGATCTCATGCTCGTTTTCCAGCTTCACGCGGAAGGTCGCGTTCGGCAGGAGTTCGGTGACGACACCGGGAAATTCGAGGACTTCTTCTTTCGGCATTAAAGCTTCTTTTCCTGTCGGTTGAGGTCGGCGCCCATGGCAAAAAGCCGGAGGTCGCCGGAAATTGCGCGGAAACTACACAATCGCCGCGGTTTTGTGAACCTCGTTGATAAGGGTTTCTGCATTTGTTTCGTTCGCAGCTCTAAAGCGAGCCGCGACGTTCCACAAGCCGGCTTTCGATCAAGCCGAGAAGATAGTCCCGAACAGCGCGATAGGCATCCAGCACCTGCTCGCGCGTTCCGTCGGTCGCGGATGGGTCCATGGTCGGCCAATAGATGACCTCGATGGCATTCGCCCGCGTCAGCTCGAGTGCCGCATGATGCGCCTCCGGCGACAGCGTGATGATGACATCGAAGAAATCATCCTCCAGCTCTTCCAGGGTCTGCGGCTGCCGACGGCCGAGCGACAGCCCCATCTCCGCCAATACGACGTCGACGAAAGGATTGCGCTCGCCGGCGCGCACGCCCGCCGACGCGATATAGGTGCCCTGCGGCAGCATATGCCGGGCGATCGCCTCCGCCATCGGCGAGCGGATGGCGTTCAGCCCGCACATGAAGAGGATGGCGCCGGGCGCTTTGCCATTGTGCTCGCCTCCCTGCCTCTGATCCCGGATCTGCTCCATGGCCGTCACCCGCGCCAGTAGAGCACGCAGACCAGCGTGAAGAGCCGGCGCGCCGTGTCGAAATCCACGCTGATCTTGCCGTTCAACCGGTCCATCAACGTCCGCGAACCTTCATTGTGAATTCCGCGCCGGCCCATGTCGATCGCCTCGATCCGGCTTGGCGTCGCCGAACGGATCGCCTCGTAATAGCTTTCGCAGATCATGAAGTAATCCTTCACGATCCGGCGAAACGGCGTCAGCGACAGAATATGCGTGGCAACGGCGCTGCCGTCCTCGATGCGAATGTCGAAGACCAGCTTCTGGTCCGCGAGCGAAAGGTTGAGGAGATAGGGGCCACCATTGTGCCCGACCGGCTCAAAGCTGTTTTCCTCGATGAGATCGAAGATAGCGACGGCGCGCTCATGCTCGACATCCGGCGTCGAACGGCCGATCGTGTCGTCCAGGACCACATCGCTCAGCCGGAAGACGCCCTCAGCCATGCCTTACCCCTCGAGATTGAGGCGGATCGCGACGGATCGCGCATGCGCATCCAGCCCCTCGGAATTGGCAAGCGCGATCGCCGCCGGCCCGAGAGCGCGAAGCTGTTCCGGCCCAAGTCGCAAGATCGAGGTGCGCTTGACGAAATCGAGCACGGACAGCCCAGATGAGAAGCGGGCCGAGCGCGCCGTCGGCAACACATGGTTCGAGCCGCCGACATAGTCGCCGATCACCTCGGGCGTATGACGGCCGACGAAGATGGCACCGGCATTGCGGATGCCATCCAGCAACGCGTCCGGATCATCCACCGCGAGCTCCACATGCTCGGCCGCGATACGGTTGGCAAGCGGAATGGACTGCTTGAGATCGGAAACAAGAATGATGGCGCCAAAATCGCGCCAGCTGGCGGCGGCCGTCTGCGATCGGCTGAGCCGCTTGAGCTGCCGCTCAACGGCGCTTTCCACGTCCCTGCCGAACTCGGCATCGTCGGTGATCAGGATCGACTGGGCACCCTCGTCATGCTCGGCCTGCGCCAGGAGATCGGCGGCGAGCCAGTCCGGATCGTTGTTTTTGTCGGCGATGACAAGCACTTCCGAAGGGCCGGCAATCATGTCGATACCGACCGTGCCGAAAACATGGCGCTTGGCGGCCGCGACATAGGCATTGCCGGGGCCGGTGATCTTGTAGACCGGCGCGATCGTCTCCGTGCCGTAGGCAAGAGCCGCAATCGCCTGCGCGCCGCCGATGCGGTAGATTTCCTCGACGCCGGCCATGCGGGCGGCAGCCAGTACGGCCGGATTGATCGCACCCTTCATCGTGGGCACAGCGATGACGATGCGCTCGACGCCGGCGACCTTGGCCGGGATCGCATTCATCAGCACCGAACTTGGATAGCTTGCCGTCCCGCCAGGCACATAGAGACCAACGGCTTCGATCGCCGTCCAGCGCGAACCGAGGCCGACGCCGAGGTCGTCCTCATAGATATCGTCCTTCGGCAACTGCCGGCGATGATGCGATTCGATGCGGGTCGCAGCCACCTTCAGCGCGCCCAGCACCTCGGCAGGAACGGCCTCGATCGCCGCGTCGATTTCGGCATCGCTGACGCGCATCGGCGTCGTGGCGAAATCGATGCCTTCGAATTTCTGGGAATAATGCGCAACGGCGCCGTCACCGCGCGCCCGCACATCGTCAATAATGCCGCGCACGACGGCATTCACATCTTCGGACACTTCCCGCTTGGTCGTCAGGAAAGCGGCGAACTGCTGCTCGAACCCTTCCGACGCCTGATCCAGCCAGATAGCCAACGCTGATATTCCTCTTCCATCGAGGCCGCCTTCAGCGGCCGGCATTCATCGATCGCCTGCTTATTCGCCCGTATCGGGATGTCGCGGCTTATGCGCGGTTTCCCATGCGCCGCCGATATCGGCAAGCTGAACCTCGATACATTCGACATCGAGCGCAATCGTGGCGTTGCCGGCCAGCGTCAGCTCGATCGTCCCGTCCGGCCCCTCGCCCTTCTGCTCGAAGCGGATGGCAAGCATCGACAGCACGTCGTCGCGGTTGCGGCGGTTTATCCCGCTGGAGCGCACCGCCTGCACGCGCTTGAACACCAGCGCGGCGCGATGACGCTCATAAGGCTTTTTGCGTTGATCGGATTGTTCCCAGTCGAAGCGATTGGCCGCCAGCGAAAACTGCTCCAGCTTCGGCGCAAAGGACATGTCGCCGACCTTGAAGACGCTATCCTGCATATGCGCGGAAATGACGCCGAGATCTTCGTTGTCGAGTGCCATTAGCCTGAGTTCGCCCATTCGTCCTTTATCCCCGATCGCACAATCGAAACGCCGCGCCGGCATTTCTCTTCTGTGGACATAGGATGCGAGCGCAAAAGACGCAACCGAAGAAAGCGGGCATGCCCGCTCTCTTGTCGTCATCGCGTTGAATTAGGGCACGCCGCACAAAACTCTGTCGCGCTTTTGCGACAGCGATGGGCATAAAACCGGAGCGACGTTTCGCGAGAGCGCGATCCGTCAGTCGCTGATGCGTTCGACGATGGCGCCGCAGCGCGTCAGCTTGTCTTCCAGCCGCTCGAAGCCGCGATCGAGGTGATAGATGCGCGACACCAGCGTTTCGCCTTCGGCGGCAAGGCCGGCGATGACCAGCGAGACGGACGCGCGAAGGTCCGTCGCCATGACGGGCGCGCCCTTCAGCCGCTCGACGCCTTCGATGCGGGCGGTCTGGCCGGAAAGCGAGATTTTCGCGCCGAGGCGGGCCAGTTCCTGCACGTGCATGAAGCGGTTTTCGAAAATCGTCTCGGTGATGTGCGAGATGCCGCCGGAGCGGGTCATCAGCGCCATGAACTGCGCCTGCAGGTCCGTCGGGAAGCCGGGGAACGGGTCGGTGACGACGTCGACGGGCTTGATGCCGCCGCCGTTGCGCTGGACGCGGATGCCGTTGCTCGTGGCCGAAATATCGGCACCGGCGCGGCGCAGGCTTTCGAGCGCCGTGTCGAGCAGCGCCATGTCGGTGTTTTCGAGCGTGACGTCGCCGCCGGCCATGGCGACCGCCATGGCATAGGTGCCGGTCTCGATACGGTCGGGCAGCACACGATGGCGCGCGCCGGACAGCGAGGTGACGCCCTCGATGGTGATCGTGCTGGTGCCGGCGCCGGAAATCTTGGCGCCCATGGCGATCAGGCAATTGGCGAGATCGACGATTTCAGGCTCGCGGGCCGCATTGCCGATGACGGTCGTGCCGCGGGCAAGCGTGGCGGCCATCATCATCACATGCGTCGCGCCGACGGAAACCTTCGGGAAGACATAGCGGGCGCCGATGAGGCCGCCCTTCGGCGCGGTGGCGTTGATATAGCCGGCGTCGATTTCCATGGTGGCGCCGAGCGCCTCGAGACCTTCGATGAACAGATCGACCGGACGCGTGCCGATGGCGCAGCCGCCCGGCAGCGACACGCGCGCTTGGCCTTCACGGGCGAGCAGCGGCCCGATGACCCAGAAGCTCGCGCGCATCTTGGCGACCAGCTCGTAAGGCGCTGTGGTGTCGACGATGGTGCGGCAAGTGAAATGGATCGTGCGGGAATAGCCGTCTTCCTGGCGCTCGCGCCGGCCGTTGACGGCGACATCGACGCCGTGATTGCCGAGGATGCGCATCAGAAGCTCGACATCGGCCAGATGCGGCACATTTTCGAGCGTCAGCGTATCGCTGGTCAGAAGCGAGGCGATCATCAGCGGCAGTGCGGCATTCTTCGCGCCGGAGATCGGAATGATACCGTTAAGCTCGTTGCCGCCGACAATCCTGATACGATCCATGTAAGCAATACGGGCAAGGCCCGCCTTTCCTGAAGTTCCGTGTCCCAAATCCCCACGCCAATACCACACGGTTGGGAAAGCGCGCTCTTTAGACGAAATAGCTCTGGGCTTCAATTCGTTTGATGATGAACAACATCAATCATGACGATTCGTCCAATTTTGCGGCGGTATCCGCGTCATCCCCAGCCTTTGCCGCCGGCAAACCATCGGTCTCGTCAGCCTGGCCGGCGCGCCGCGCGCGCACCTGCTGCTTGCGGCGCGAGAGATTTTCGCGCAGCTTCTGCGCCGCGCGCTCCCGCCGCCTGTCCGCCTCGGTGATCTGCCTGCCGCCCATGGGCTCGCCCGCCTCGCTGGCGCTCGGAGCACCCTGCAAAGCCTGCCCATCATCGATTTTCGTCTTGTCCGCACCCATGTCTTCCTCATAGCGGAAAACACCGCCTGTCAAAAGACCGACACATTTTTTCCAACGATCTTTCACAGAACTTGCAATTTGCGACTTGCACTCGGCCCCGACCTATGGCAATAGCCGCCTCGCCCAATACGGCGCACCACACCGCGCCACGGAATGCTGCTATAGCTCAGGGGTAGAGCACTCCCTTGGTAAGGGAGAGGCCGAGAGTTCAAATCTCTCTAGCAGCACCAGTTTTCTTTACCCTCATATATATGTGCACGTCACCGGAGCTCGTCGCGGATAAAGAGCTTTCATCCCGAAACACGTATAAATAAAAAGAACAAACACTCCGCCGGTGTTTTGAGAAGCCTTTCGTACCATTGCCTAAAATTTAGCTTTGATGCGTCCGATCTACCAGAGACTAGTGAAGATTAGTAGCCTTTCGGCTATACTTGGCCCAGTTGATTCTGGGGTTTGCATGGCGGACAAAACTGATCTGGAAAATCTGCAACGCGGTGAAGTTGATCTCTCCGGTTGTGACTTTAGTGAATCAGATTTGAGTTACTTGGATTTGCGTGGACGAAATTTCCATTCCGCAAATTTTCAGAACGCTGATTTAAGGGGCTCGAACCTTACAGATTGCAATTTAATTCAAGCAAAACTATTCAGCGTCAAAGCTAAAGATGCAGTTTTTGACAACTGCAAAATGACTTCCGCGATCATAAGTAGCGACTTCACAGGTGCCAGCTTTAGAAACGCCGATTTTCAGCACGCAAACCTTCAACATACAGACTTCACTAATGCTGATTTTGGATCGGCCAATTTTCAGCACGCTATGATCGACGATCGTTGTTTATTCACCGGCGTACTCGTAGATCAAACTACTACATTTGCTTCAGTGGCGATTTCAAGGTCTGGAGCTAGGCAGCCCGTTTTCCAAGGTTATGAGTATCGTGATGGAAGACTTGTCCGCAATACAATAGAGATATTGTCTACCAGTAATACGGCTAGACAGACTACCATCACGGCAGGCTATGTTGTGACGCGATTGAATTCTCAGCCTACTGAAATAGCCGATATGGCTTTAGCTTTGGCGAAATTAATTGAAGACGAACGAATTCGGCTCGATGCCGCAAAACCGAATGATCCTATATCTTTGGAATTATGGCACAATCAACAGGATTTTTTATCGAAGATTGCTTATGGGCTTGAATGTCTAGACGTAAGCATACGGCGTTCGCTGGAAATAACAGCATCTCCAAACGAAAAATTCTCCGAGCCGGCATCTATAATCACAGATCTACGTGAGACTTTTGCAAAATGGCTACGCGAGAATAGCAGGGAGATTGCTGATAGCGCTTCGCGCTTGGCGTTGATAGGTGTAGGAACAGGCTTCCTCGGACTATGCGGCGCACCAGTCACAGGCGCGTTCGCAATCTCAGCAGCACTTTTAGGTGGACCAAAAGTTGGTGGCATTATTTCGGAGACGTTGAAATCATCGAAATGATAACAAATTACTTACACTGCGCGGCCCTGATGTTCTGTCAGAAACTTTAATGGCGCAGTTAGTGTTGTTATGTCGCTAAAGTGCAAACAGTCACTTTCCCACGAAACTTGCAAACAGCGCGACTCCAAGTCGGGTGCGTACCCAGACATCAAATACAATATTAAAGCTCTATTCAGCGCGAAAAGCCGCTGCGGTCACCCCTTCCCAATTCCGCTGCAATCCCCCGTTTAAACCCTTTTCCCATCACACCCTTCTTGCCCGGGAGAGCAGCCCTCATGTCAAAACTCCGCGTCGCCGTTCTGTTTGGCGGTCAGTCCAGCGAGCATGAGGTTTCCGTCATGTCGGCCCGCAATGTCGTGAGGGCGATCGATGGCGGGCGATATGAGATCGTGCCGATCCTGATCGATCGCGCCGGGCGCTGGCTGCTAGTGGAGGAAAAGGGTGGCGTGCTGCCGGAGCCGATTGCCTATGAGGGCACGGAAGTCTGCCTCGTGCCGGGCGGCAAGGGGCGGCTTCTGGCGCTGGAAGGCTCGAGCGCACGCGCGCTGCCGGCGATGGATGTGCTGTTTCCGGTGCTGCATGGGCTGAACGGCGAGGATGGCTCCATTCAGGGTCTCGCCCAGATCGTCGGCCTGCCCCTCGTCGGCTGCGGCATTCTCGGCTCGGCCAATGCGATCGACAAGGACATGGCAAAGCGCCTGCTGCGCGAGGCCGGCCTGCCGGTGGCTCGCTCCGTGACGCTTGTGCGCGGCGACAAGCCTGATTTCGATGAGATCGCGGCCACGCTCGGCTCACCCGTCTTCGTAAAACCCACCCGCCAGGGCTCGTCGGTCGGGGTCAGCAAGGTGCAGGATGCCGCCTCCTTCGAGACAGCGCTTGCCGAAGCTTTCCGGCATGACCGCAAGGTGCTGGTGGAAGAATTCGTGCGTGCCCGCGAGATCGAATATGCCGTGCTGGAACAGCCGGATGGAACGCTCTTCGTCTCCGTGCCGGGCGAGATCGCCACGGCGGCAACCCACGGCTTCTATTCCTACGAGGCGAAATATCTCGACCAGAACGGCGCCGTCGTCACCGTGCCGGCGGATATTCCGGCTGAGACGGCAAACGTGTTGAAGCGCATGGCGGCGGAGGGTTTTCGGGCGCTCGGATGCGAGGGGCTGGCGCGCGTCGATTTCTTTGTGCGGCCGGATCAGAGCGTCGTCATCAACGAGATCAACACCATGCCCGGCTTCACCAATATCAGCATGTATCCGAAGGCCATGGATGCCTCGGGCATTTCCTATCCGGACCTCATCAGTCGGCTGATCGAACACGGGTTGGCGCGGGCGCGGCAGGGCTGATCCCAGAAAGGCGGCAGGTTTCGATGCCGCCTGCCGTCAGACCTCTTCCTTTTTCTTCGTCTTCACCTTCGGCTCGACAGGCGCATCCGGCGTCGGCGCGAGCAGTTTTCTCAGCGTGGCGATCTTGTCCTTCACCAGCGGGCGGAAGCGGCTGGCGCGATAGGGCATGTCGGCGGCGCCATAGCCTTCCGGCCCGTCGTCATTGCCGCGATGGATCTCCTCCAGCTTGACGCCGATGAAAGTGCCGTCGACATAATGCGTGTATTCGCCGACCCAGCGGATGGTGTAGATCGTGCCCTTGCGGATCAGCTGATCGATGCTGACATGCTTGAATTTGTCGTCGATGCAGACGACCTTCTGGCCCACATGGAAATCGTAGCTCACCCTGCTCTCCTTGATGCGACCGAAGCGATCCGCCGCGCCGTTCACTTACAAGCATATCCGCATATGCGCCAGTGGGTAAACGCGGGCAGACGTCGCAGCCGCGATCAATGCCTCGGTGACAAAGCAACCCGTTGACATCCTTCATGGAAGGCTGAAGATTGCGCTTCGCTCAAGCCGCCGCAAGGCCTTGGCTTTCATCCACATTCCATACCCCCGCAAGGCCGCGAAGGCTCCTTAAGTTCATGCCCACCCTCCGCCTCATTGCCGACGACTTGACCGGCGCGCTCGATACCGCCGTCGAATTCGTCGGTGTCTACGGGCCGATCGACGTGGAGCGCAGCGACGCGCTTTCCAGGAGCCTGCCGGATTGCCTTGCGATCGATAGTGGCACCCGCGAGAAGACGGCGATCGAAGCCGAAGCCATCGTCGCCGGCATTGCGCCCTTGCTTGAGGGTGCCGATCTCGCCTTCAAGAAGGTGGACAGCCTGTTTCGCGGCCCCTGGGCGGTGGAGCTCGCAGCCTGCTTCCGGCTCAGCCACTGGCGGCACTGCATCCTCGCGCCGGCCTTTCCGCATCACGGGCGGCATACAAGGGGCGGACGGCAGGTGCTTTATGCCGGCAAGGATGCCTGGCGCGATGTCAGCGGCGATCTCGTCGCCCATCTGAGCGCCGAGGGATTGCCGGCCTTCAACACGACGCTCGACAGCACCGGAACGGCCGATATTCCCGACGGCATCCATGTCTTCGACGCGCACACGGACGACGATCTGGATGCGATCATCGCATGGGTATCGTCTGAGCTGGAGGGACCAGTCCTCTGGAGCGGCACGGGCGGCCTCGCCCGCGCGCTGGCGCGCAATATCGACCGGGCAACGCATCATCTGCCCCGCGTGCAAAAGAGCGCTGGAGAACGCCACCCAGCGCCGGCTGTCCCGATCTCGCGCAAACTACAAAGGCCGGTGCTCGGCCTGTTCGGCTCGGATCAGCCCATCACTCTGGCTCAACTCCAAGCCTGCGGCCCTAACTGGCTGAAGCTTGCGGAAGGCGTCGATGCCGATGTCGTCGATCACCAGATCCAGCAAAGCGGCATCGCCATGGTCAGCCTCGACCTGCCGGAAGGGCTGGAGCGCGACGATGCCGCAAGGCGGATCGCGGCGAGTTTCGGCGCCATGGCCAGGGAGCTGCCGGCACCGGGCACATTGATCGTCGCCGGCGGCGAGACGCTGCGCAATCTCTGCTCGGCGCTGGACGTATCGGCCCTCAGCATCACCGGCCAGGCGGCACCCGGCCTGCCGCGCTCGACGATCGTCGGCGGCCCCTGGCAAGGCACGACGGTCATCTCCAAATCGGGCGCCTTCGGCGGCCCGACGCTGTGGCGCGACCTCTTGAGTGAAAACGGACTGATTGCCGGAGGAGAAGAACCATGACGCGGCATCTCGCAATCACCATGGGCGATCCCGCCGGCATCGGCCCGGAAATCATCGTCAAGGCCGCAGCCCGCCTCAAGGATCGGCTCAACGAAGGTAAGCTGAAACTAACGATCCTCGGCAGCGGCCCAGCCCTGCGGCTCGCCGAAAGGCAGCTCGGCCTCGATATCGAAATCCCCGAGGTGCAGATGGAGGACGACTGGCCGAACCTCTGCTTCATCCAGGCCGATGCCGAGGGTGAACCGATCCTGCCCGGCCGGCTTTCCGCCGATGGCGGCCGCATGGCCTTCAAGGCCATCGAAAAGGGTGTCCAGCTCGCGCAATCGGGCAAGGTCGACGGCATCGTCACCGCACCGCTCAACAAGGAAGCGCTGAACAAGGCCGGCTTCCATTACGCCGGCCACACCGAGCTGCTGGCCGAACTCACCGGCGCGCGCGGCTCGGTCATGATGCTGGCCCATGGCAATATGCGTGTCAGCCACGTCACCACCCATGTCGCGCTGGAGGATGTGCCGAAGCGCCTGACCCCGGAACGGCTGCGGCTTGTCATCGATCTCACCCACAAGGCGCTGAGGAATCTCGGCATCGCCAGCCCGAAGATCGCCGTCGCGGCGCTGAACCCGCATGCCGGCGAAGGCGGCCTCTTCGGTCGGCAGGATATCGATATCTCCGCGCCCACCATCGCCAAGGCAGTCTCCGATGGGTACGATGTCGTCGGCCCGGTTCCCGGCGACACCGTGTTCGTCAAGCTGCGCGCCGGCCAGTATGACGCCGTCATCGCCATGTATCACGATCAGGGACATATCCCTGTGAAGTTGCTGGGTTTCGAGATCGATCCGGCGACGGGCAAATGGATGGATCTGTCCGGCGTCAACATCACCCTCGGCCTGCCGATCGTGCGCACCTCGGTCGATCACGGCACCGCCTTCGATATTGCCGGCAAGGGCATCGCCAATGAGCGCAGCCTGATCGAGGCGATCGAATTCGCCGAGAGGCTGGCGACGGACGGTTAAGGCCGCCTCCGGGAATTTCAGCAATAATATTTTCACTCCGGTGTCGGCATCGGCTCTCCTGCTTCGTCCTATGGGCATCCAACGCGAGAGAGGAGCACCCAATGTCCAAGATTGCCCCATGCCTGTGGTTTGCACGCGAGGCCGAGGAAGCCGCGAAATTCTACGTCTCGGTCTTTCCGGATTCGCGGATCGACCATGTGCAGAAAAACATCGTCGAGACGCCGTCCGGCGCGCCTGATCAGGTTCTGGTGGTCACCTTCACAATTTGCGGCCAGCGCTTCATGGCGCTCAATGGCGACACGGGCGTCGAATTCAACCATGGGATTTCGCTGGAGGTGGATTGTAATGACCAGGCCGAAGTCGATCGGCTGTGGGAAGGGCTGATCCACGGTGGCGGCGAGGCCGTTCAATGCGGCTGGCTCAAGGATCGCTACGGCATTTCCTGGCAGATCGTCCCGACCGTACTCGCAAAATACATTGCCGATCCCGATACGGCCAAGGCGGCCCGCGTGATGCACGCCATGATGAACATGGTAAAGCTCGATATCGCCGCGCTGGATGCCGCCTACAAGGGCTGATCAACGCACACGACCGAAGGCTGCTTCGCCGATCACGCAGGCAGCCTTCGGCATGTCATGGCAATGGCCTTTCGCCGACAAGACCGAAGTTTCCGCCAGCCGCCTTGCTCGCGCTGCCAGCTTGGTCTACCGTCGCCTCCAGAGCCCGTGCGCTACGGGTTTACCAATATGATTTCAAACAATTAGGTCACCGTGGCATCGTCGGTGCGACGGTGAGGAAGCATCCGATTCATGCAGCAGCAACGCGACCGCATCGATCTTACTGGACGGGATTACAGGGCGATCTATGCGCTGAGCGACATTCATGGCTGTTACAATGCCATGATGGAGGCACAAAAACGCATCGTCGAGGATGCCAGCACCCTTCCCGGTCGCAAGCTCCTGATGTTCCTTGGCGATTATGTCGATCGCGGCCCACACTCCAGCGATGTTCTCTCGCAGCTATGCGCACCGGCGCCGGAAGGGTTCGATCGCTACGCACTCTGCGGCAATCACGACGATGTCTTCCTGCGTTTCCTCGATGATCCCGAAGCCAATCGCCATTGGCTGGATTTCGGTGCCCTGCCGACACTGGCGTCTTATGGCATCGACGCGAAAGAGCTATTGGCAGAAGGTCAGAGCATTGAGGGGCTTCGCGACCTCACGCTAGAGGCAATGCCGCCGGCCCATGTGGATCTTCTGCGATCTCTGGCTGGCGCCGTCACCATGGGCTCGCTCCTCTTCGCCCATGCCGGCATCCGTCCGGGCATCCCCCTCGCGGATCAGACCGATGAGGACCTGATGTGGATCCGCGAGCCATTCTTGTCGGATGGTCCGCAATTGCCGCTTTTGGTCATCCATGGCCATACACCAGGCGATGACCCCGTTTTCGGCCATGGCCGCATCGGCATCGATACCGGCGTTTCCATGGGCGGGACCTTGACCATTCTCAAGATCGCTGATGGCAAGCAGATGATCCTGAGTTAGATTTTTCGTCCTCGACCACCAAACGAAAACCCCGGCTTGAAGCCGGGGTTTGTTCTGTCAGCACTTACTCGGCAGCCACGGCTGGAGGTGGTAGCTGGATCGTGTTGTTATCCTCGTCCACCTCCTGCGTCTTCGGCGGCTCCGCCGATTTGCTCTTCGGCTCGCGACCGAAGAACAGGGCGTAGCCGGCGGGTAGAACGAAGATCGTCAGTACGGTCGCGACCAGAATGCCGCCCATCATGGCATAGGCAAGCGGACCCCAGAAGACGCCGCGCGAGATCGGGATCAGCGCCAGAACGGCGGTCAGCGCCGTCAACATGATCGGCCGGAAACGACGCACGGCCGAGCCGATGATCGCTTCCTTGCGGTCCATGCCCGCGGCAATATCCTGATCGATCTGGTCCACAAGAATGATCGAGTTGCGGATGATGATGCCAAGCAACGCGATGACGCCGAGGATGGCAACGAAGCCGAAGGGCGCACCGCTGATCAGCAGGGCTCCGGCAGCACCGATGATGCCGAGCGGACCGGTAGCGAGCACCAGCATCGCCTTGCCGAAGTGCTGCAGCTGCGCCATCAGGAGGACGACGATGATGACGAGCATGATCGGCGCCTTGGCGGCGATCGAGGCTTGGCTCTCGGCGCTGTCTTCGGCACCGCCCTGGATTTCGATCTTGTAGCCGGCAGGCAGGCTGTTTCGAAGATCCGCCATGTCATTGTAGAGCTTGGCCGTCACGTCGTTCGACTGCACATTGTCGGGCAGCGTGGCCCGCACGGAGATCGTCGGCAGACGGTCACGGCGCCATTCGATGCTCTGCTCCATGACGGGCACGACCTTGGCGACCTGCGACAGAGGCACGAACCCACCGCTATCCGTCGGAATATAGACCGAGTTCACCGATGTCAGCAGATGACGGCTTGCCTCCGGCTCGCGGGCAACAATGCCGACCGTTTCTTCGCCCTCACGGTAGTTGTCGAGCGTGACACCGGACATCGAGGCCTGCAGCATCTGGCGGATGCGTTGCGAGGTAACGCCGAGAGCGCGGGCGCGATCCTGATCGATCACCAGCTTCATGGCGGGCACTGGCTCGAGCCAGTCGTCATGGATGGCGCCAAGCAACGGATTCTGGGCAAAGCGCTGCTTCACCTCGTCGGCAATATGACGAACCTCCTGACGATCCGGACCCATCACACGCAGCTGCACGGGCCAGCCGGTCGGCGGACCGAGGAACAGGCGGTCGACCTTGCCACGGACTTCCGGGAAATCGTTAGCCAGGATGCCACGCATCTTGGTGATCAGCCGTTCGCGAGCCGGCTCGTCCTTCGCCATGACCAGCATCTGGGCATAGTTCGGGTTTGTCAGCTGCTGATCGAGCGGCAGGAAGAAGCGCGGGGCGCCCTGGCCGACATAGGTGGCGATGAAACGCTTGTCCGGGTCGTCAGCCATGCGGGCTTCCAGAGCCTGCGCCTGCCGTTCGACTTCCTTGATACTGGTGCCTTCAGGCAGCCACAGGTCGACGAGAATTTCCGGACGCGACGACTGAGGGAAGAAGTTCTGCGGAATGAACTGGAACGACCAGAGGCTGCCGACGAAAGCGGCAAGCGTCAGAAGCAGGACGATGACGCGATGGCGCACCGCCCAGGCAACGGAAGAGTGCAGACGGCGATAGAAGCGCGTGTCGAACACATCGTGATGCTCGCCGGCATGATGCCGCTGCTTGAGGATCATGTAGCCGAGCCATGGTGTGAAATAGACGGCCACGAACCAGGAGACGACAAGCGCGATACCGACGACATAGAAGAGCGTGCGGACATATTCGCCCGCGGTCGATGCTGCAAAGCCGACGGGAATGAAGCCGGCTGTCGTGATCAACGTGCCGGTCAGCATCGGGAATGCGGTCGAAGAATAGGCAAAGCTTGCGGCATCGAGCTTGACCAGCCCTTCCTCGAGCTTGCGCTCCATGAGCTCAACCACGATCATGGCATCGTCGACCAGCAAGCCGAGCGCGATGATGAGAGCGCCGAGCGAAATGCGCTGCAGGTCGATCCCGAATTCATACATGATGGCAAAGGTAGCGGCGAGCACCAGCGGAATGGCGATCGCGATCACCAGACCCGAACGCCAGCCGATCGAAAGGAACGAGACGATCAGCACGATGACCAGGGCTTCGCCCAGCGCATGCATGAATTCGCTAATCGCATCCGTGACAACGTCGGGCTGATTGGCGATCTGATCGACCTGAACGCCGACCGGCAGCGAGGTCTCGAAGCGCTTGTAGGTTTCCTCAACCGATTTGCCGACATCCGTCACCTTGAAGCCTGGAGCCATGACGACGCCGAGCTGCACGCTTGGATGACCGTTATAGAGGAATTTGGCCGTATAAGGATCCTGCAGACCAGCCGTTACGGTGGCGATATCGCCAAGCCGCGTCACCTGACCGCCGGCGGTCAGGCGCAGGTTCTTGATATCCTCGATCTTGTTGACATCGCCCTCGACCGAAATGCGAACCGAACGCGTGCTTGTGTCCACATTGCCGGCCGGATCGACATTGTTCTGGCCGACGATGGCGTTCTTCAGGTCGTTCAGCGTCAATCCGCGTTCGGCCAAGACCTTGGACGAGACGTCGATATAGATCTGTTCCGCCTGGTCGCCGATGATGGTCGCCTTCTCGACGCCGGGCGTCGAGAGCAGCATGTCACGGGCCTGGATGGCGAATTTCTTCAGCTCGGGATAGCTGTAGCCATCGCCGCTGATCGAATGCAGCGTGATGAAGGTATCGCCGAATTCATCGTTGAAATAGGGCCCGAGCAGACCGGACGGCAGCTCGTTGCTGATGTCGCCCACCTTCTTGCGGATCTGGTAGAAGGCGTCCTTGACCTCGGCGGTGTTGGTGTCACCCTTGATCTGTACCGTGGTGATGGCAAAGCCGGCGCGGGTGTAGGACTTGACCCAATCGAGATGCGGCGTTTCCTGCAGCTTGCGCTCGATCTTGTTGACCACCTGGTCTTCCATATCCTGCAGGGAAGCGCCGGGCCACACGGTCTGCACGACCATGACGCGGAAGGTGAAATCCGGGTCTTCCTTCTGGCCCATATGGGTCAGACCGAGCGCGCCGGCGATGATGATCAAGCCGAACAGGAAACGCGCGATGCTGGGATGGGCGATCGCCCAACGCGACAGGTTGAAACGCTTCCTCTCGTCGGAGGTGCTGTTGATGGACATGATGTCGTCCCTCTCGATCCGGGGTCAGCGTACGATATCCGCCGAAGCGGCGGTGGTGTCTGCGGAGGCCTGCTGGGCGCCTGTTGCCGGAACCTTGACCTTCATGTTCTCGGTCATGAACTGCGTGCCGGCGGCTACGACGACATCACCGGCTTTCAGGCCATCGGCAACGCGAACACCGTCATCGGCGAAATCGGCAACCTTGATGGCCCGGGAATGAACCGTGCCGGCGTTGCGATCGACGAGCCAGACGACCTGCTTGCCATCCTTCTGCGCCAGCGCGCTCAGCGGAATGGACACGAAAGGCTGCGTGTTGTCGGCGAGTGCCTCGATCGTGGCGGTCATGCCGAGGAGCACGCGCGGATCGTTGGGGACGCTGACACGCACGGCGAAGGTGCGCGACTGATCGGCACTGCCGGAGACTTCACGGACCTTTCCGTCAAGCACGAGAGCCGAGTCCGACCAGAAGCGTGCCTTGACGTCCTTGCCGACCTTGAATTGCGCAATGTCCATTTCCGGCACGGCGACCTGAACTTCCTTTTCGCCATCGACCGCAACGGTGATGACGGGTGTGCCGGAACTGACCACCTGCCCGACATCGGCGTTGATCGTCGTGACGATGCCGTTCATATCCGAGGTCAGGTCGGTATAGGCTACCTGGTTCTTGGCTTCGGTCAAGGCCGAGGCTGCTGAATCGCGTGTCGAAACCGCCTGCTCATAGGTGAGTTCGGCCTGTTCCAGCTGCGATTTGGAGGTGACGTTCTTGTCGAAGAGTGTCTGGGCGCGGGTGCGGGCGAGTTCGGCCGTCTGCACCTGTTTTTGTGCCGCATCCAGATCCGCCTGCGAGCGGCGCACCGAAAGCGTGTAGTCCGTCGCGTCCATGCGGGCAAGCACATCGCCGGGCTTCACGCTCTCGCCGATATCGACCTTGCGCTCGACGATCTTGCCGTTGACGCGGAAACCGAGGTTCATCTCGGTACGGGCACGAACGGCGCCTGAATAGTCCAGCTTGCGTGTGGTGTCGGCCTGGGCAATCTCGACCACCTTGACCGGCCGGATCACCTCCGCCGCCTCTTCTTTCTTCTCGTTGCAGCCGGAGAGCGTCAGCGCAAATGCGGCAAAAGCCGCAGCGCCGGCAACGTTCCGTATGGTAGTGGTCGTCAGCGAAACCATGTCGCTCTCCTATGCGAACAAAAACTGGCATGCACCGGCCATCCGGTGCGCAGGCTGCTATTTCTTCAGGGCCCTGATGGCGAATTCGACGATATCTTCGGGTCTGGCCTCATTCGTCTTGTTGAGGCACTGCGCCACCATCTGCGGATGACAGAGATTGACGGTCGCCGCGCCGTAGCACATGGCCGCGATATGCGGGTCCTGCTCGACAAATTCGCCCGCAGCGATCCCTTCGGCGATGATTTCGCCCGTTACCGTCTGGATCCGGTCGATGAATTTTTCGATGACATGCCAATCGCGCTCGATGGCGATGACGACCATTTCGTGAACCTTCTGCTCATCGAGCATGGTCTCCACGGTCAATCTGTATTGGCCCATCGTATAAGCCCGCAGCCGATCGGCGGCGCTCATCGGCTGATGACGGATCGCAAGCGCCATCTGGTAGCTCTGCTCGAGCATGCGCCCGCACAGAGCCTGATGGATTTCGACCTTGGAGCCGAAAAAGCGATAGATATTGGCCGTCGACATGCCGAGATCGCGGGCGATATCGGCCACATTGGTCTTGCTGTACCCATAATGGCGAAAGAGCTTTTCAGCGGCATCGAGGATGCGCGTGATGTTTTCCTGACGCGCAGGGTCGGCGCTGATATCGGGAAGATCGAGCATGAGCAAAGCCTGATAGATTACGAGTGACGAATTTCAATTTTCGTCACTCGTAATCTATCAGAGTGCCGATGTCAACAAACCCGTCTGCAACCGCAGGCGGTTTTGGGATGCTATTGAATAAATGGAGATTGCGCCGAACAACTTGAAACAAGAGTTAAACGATCAACAACGCTCCTTGCGGAACGCGACGAAAGTATCCGGCATTTTGTCGCAGCGGCAAACGTCGCCCGCTCACGCTCTCATGAGCGTGGGATGAAACCTGCGGACGCTAAAGTAGCCGACGAGCAGAGTGACCACCAGCAACGCCACCTGCGCCGCCAATATCGGCGGCTCGTTGCCATTCGGCGCCAATGCGTTGAGCGCCGTTATCTTCTGGAACGACTGGATGACCAGCACGAGACAGTTGAAGAACAACAGCACGAGCGCGCCGACGACGAAAACGGAGCGCCAGATGCCGGCAAGGTGAAAGCTGTAGCGCGCCAGCGCCGTTGGAACGAAGATGACCAGACAGAGGATACCGACGATGATCGCCGGCGTGACGCCGTGAAACGGGAACAGAAAACCCGTTATGCTCGTGAGAGCGGTGGTCAGCATGTAAACGAGCGTCGATCGATCGTGGCGGTCCGCCGTCAGGAACCCATAGGCGACGACGATGCCGCTGACGATGGCAATCAAGCTGACGACGACATGAATCTGAAGAATTCCAAACATTCGCCCCTCCCCTTGAGCATTGCATTTCAGTGGACATGAAAGCCCAATGCTCTGATGAGGAATGTAGACGAAAAACGCCGCGCCAGCCAGCGGGCAAGCGCGGCGAGAAATCCTGAAGCAGCCGCTTAGATGGCGTGAACTTCCAGGGAAATCGGAACGGATGCCAGCGCCTTTGAAACCGGGCAACCGGCCTTTGCCTTGTTGGCAAGTTCGGTAAAGGTCGCCTCGTCGGCACCGGGTACCTTGCCCTTCAATGTCAGGTGGATTGCGGTGATTGCAAAGCCGCCTTCGACGCTTTCGAGCGTGACCTTGGCCGTGGTTTCCATGTTTTCGGCGGTGAAACCTGCCTCATTGAGGATCAGCGACAGTGCCATCGTGAAGCAGCCGGCATGAGCAGCGCCGATCAGCTCTTCAGGGTTGGTGCCGGGGACACCTTCGAAACGGCTGGCGAAACCGTAAGGATAGTTGTTGAGCGCGCCGCTCTGGGTCGAAATCTGGCCCTTGCCATCCTTCAAACCACCAGACCACTGAGCCGAACCTGTACGATTGATCTGCATGTCGTCCTCCTTGTCGTTGATTGAGCTACGAGGGTGCGATTTACGCCTCCCCGCGATGACCGCCGGCAGTCGCCTGCCGTAGCGGCACCATAGACCTTCTATCCGTCGAAGACGACGCCGCCATAACAAGACGCCGCCGACTTCGACAAAGCGCGGCGCCGCAGATTGTTCCCATTTGCGATCCACGACAACCGCTAATCATCATACAATATTGTTGCTCATGTATGATGATTGATGTATCTTCTGCGCTGTGATCGATGTCTCCGCATGAAACGATGAAGGCGGCATTGACCTTCCGGAATGGAAGGTTTGGGAACATTCGCGTGACTTGGGGGAGTTAGGGTGGATTCGGTTGAAGGACAGGGGCACGGCTCCTCAACTCAGCCCGCGCGGCGTCCCCGCGTGCGCAAGAATGTGACGGCATCGATTGCCGCCCACATCTGCTCTGAACACTATCCCTCCGGATCGACCTTGCCGCGCGAGAACGATCTTTGCACGATTTACGGCGTCAGCCGCACCGTCATCCGCGAATCTCTCAAAGTTCTGGAATCGAAGGGACTCGTGCGTGGCAAGCCGCGTATCGGCACCACGGTTTGCGATAGGGACGACTGGAACATCCTCGATCAGGATGTGCTGGAGTGGATGGGCCCGTATATCGCCAAGTTCGATATTCTCGGCTCGATTCTCGAGGCTCGCCGGACCATCGAACCCGCTGCCGCCGAATATGCCGCAGAACGTGCGACCGCGCAGGAAATCGCCGATCTCGACAATGCCTGGCGGCAGATGCGCGACAGCGCCGATGACCCGGAACGCTTTACCGAGGCTGATCTGGCGTTCCACAATGTCCTATTGAGCGCCAGCCACAATCAGGTCTTCCGCCGCCTGTCGAGCGCGATGCATGCCGGCCTCCGATATGTGCTCCACGCCTCGAACGTAGCCGCACGCAGCCGTGACGACGCGATCGTTGTCCATGGCGAACTTGTAGAGGCGCTTCGCCTGCGCGATCGCGCTGTGGCTCGCGACTGCGCACATCGCATGCTTGATCTTGCCGCCCGCGATCTTGCCGTAGAGAGACGGCTGGACGACGGCCGCAAACCAAATTCCGAAACCCCGACATCTGCGGCCACTCGCCGCTGAACGCAACCCAAAGCCAAACGGAAACAATCCCATGAAAATCACCAAGCTGACGACCTATATCGTTCCCCCGCGCTGGCTGTTCCTGAAGATCGAGACGGATGAAGGCGTCGTCGGCTGGGGCGAGCCGGTGGTCGAAGGGCGTGCCCTGACGGTGCAGGCAGCCGTGCACGAACTGGAAGACTATCTGATTGGCAAGGATCCTTTCCTGATCGAGGATCACTGGAACGTCATGTACCGCGCCGGCTTCTATCGCGGCGGCGCCGTGCACATGTCGGCGCTTGCCGGCATCGACCAGGCGCTCTGGGATATCAAGGGCAAGGCGCTCGGCCAGCCGATCCACTCGCTGCTCGGCGGTCAGGTGCGCGACAGGATCAAGGTCTATTCCTGGATCGGTGGCGACCGCCCCTCCGACGTCGCCAACAACGCCAAGGACGTCGTTGCCCGCGGCTTCAAGGCGATCAAGCTCAACGGTTGCGAGGAGATGCAGATCGTCGACACCTACGACAAGGTGGAAAAGGCGGTTGAAACCATCGCCACCATCCGTGAGGCGATCGGCCCTTATGTCGGCATCGGCGTCGATTTCCATGGTCGCGTCCACCGGCCGATGGCCAAGGTGCTGGCCAAGGAGCTCGAACCCTACAAGCTGCTGTTCATCGAGGAGCCGGTGCTGTCGGAAAACCGCGAGGCGCTGAAGGAAATCGCCAATCATTGCTCGACGCCGATCGCCTTGGGTGAGCGCCTCTATTCGCGTTGGGACTTCAAGTCGGTGCTGTCGGACGGCTATGTCGACATTCTCCAGCCGGATCTCAGCCACGCCGGCGGCATTACCGAATGCCGCAAGATCGCTGCGATGGCGGAGGCCTATGACGTGGCGCTGGCTCCGCATTGCCCGCTCGGCCCGATCGCGCTTGCCGCCTGCCTTCAGGTCGATGCCGTCAGCTACAATGCCTTCATCCAGGAGCAGAGCCTCGGTATCCACTACAACAAGGGCAACGACATCCTCGATTACATCTCCAACAAGGAGGTATTCCAGTATGCCGACGGTTTCGTCTCGATCCCGCAGGGACCGGGCCTCGGCATCGAGGTCGACGAGGCCTATGTCATCGAACGCGCCAAGGAAGGCCATCGCTGGCGCAATCCCGTCTGGCGTCACGAGGACGGCAGCGTCGCAGAGTGGTAAAAAGATAGCCTTCGCTGCCTGAGGCGGAGGATTGGAATTCTGGCTAAATTGGCCGGTGATCGCGTCATGGCGGTTGCCGGACAATTCTTATGACGCAAGCTTATTCGAAGGCGGGGCGATAGATTTTCGTTGCCTGTTCCAAAGAGGCCCCGGCTTCATCGAGCGCTTTCAGCACCACCCCCATATCCTGTGAAGGATTGCTGTAGAACCAGTCGATGGTAAAGCGCAGGGTCTGGCCGAGCTGTTTGGTATTTGCGGCCATCGGCGGCAGTGCGAGCGCGCGCAGCTGCATGTTTTCGCCGCCACGTGCGCGATCCCGCGTCCACCAGGCCAGAAATTCGAGTGCCTTCAGACCTTTTTCGTCCCGCTCGATCGAAAAACCGATCGAGAGCAGCAATTCCTCCGGCAAGGCCCCGTTCGTTCTGCGCAGGGCAGCAGCAGGCAGATCGGCGTAGGCACCGGGCAGCGAAAGATCCGAAACGGCCACATGGGGCAGATAGACCTTGCCGAGTTCGGCATCCGTCACGCCGGGTATGGCCTTCACGGCCTCGGTCAACCGGGCGACTTCCTTGGGCGCCTCACCAGCCATGGACGACATCGCCAGCGTCTGGACGATCCCCAATGCGAAACATAGTCGTTGCCACCATCTTGCCACCGCTCAAACCCGTGTGCGAAATCGATAGCACAACTTGGCAAAGGCAGCCGGGAAAATCAAACCGTGGCTGGGAAATCGGCGCGACAGGCACGCCTAGGGCAGAAAGCTGCCGGCAAGACGATTCAAGGCGAGTGTCGCCATCACATAAATCTCGTCGCGATTTCCAGGCTTTTCTTCCAGCATTGCATGTCTTTGATTTTAAGCATGTCGCGGTCGTAAGGCGTCTGAACACGTGTGTCCGACACGCTCAAAAAATTGCGCCTGCAGTATCGGCGCAGATACTGCAGGCGCGTCATGCGTCTCAACAAGCCCCCAGGGAGACGCATTTCCAGAACACGATCACCAAAAACGTGGAGTGTCTTTTGGCTCAGACCGTGCTCAAGCTTTATTCCGATACTATTCCCGCTCGCCGGTGAAGTTCAGCAGCAGCTGGAAGATATTGACGAAGTTCAGGTAGAGCGACAGGGCACCGAAGACGGCAAGCTTCTGCTGCGATTCCTGATCGTAGTTTTCGGCATACTGTTCCTTGATGTTCTGCGTATCCCAGGCGGTCAGGCCGACGAAGACCACGATGCCGATTACCGAGATTGCAAACTGCAGCGCGCTTGAGCCCAGGAAGATATTGACGATGCTGGCAAGGATCACACCGAACAGACCCATCATCAGGAACGAGCCGATGTTGGAAAGATCACGCTTCGTCGTATAGCCGTAGAGGCTGGTCGCGCCGAACATGGTCGCGGCGATGAAGAAGGTGCGGGCGATGCTCGTGCCGGTGAAGACCAGGAAAACCGAGGCCAGTGACAGGCCCATGACCACGCAGAATGCCCAGAACATCGTCTGTGCCGTGCTTGCCGACATGGACTGGATGCGGAACGAGAAGAACAGCACGAAGGCGAGCGGCGCCAGCATGACGACCCACTTCAGCGGGCTCTGGAAGATCGGCACATAGAGCGCCGGCGTCGTACCGACGATCAGCGCGACGATGCCGGTCACGACAAGGCCGATGCCCATGTAATTGTAGACGCGCAGCATGTGCTTGCGCAAACCTTCATCGAAGAGCGCCTGCGAGCCAGCGGCGGCGCCGTAGCCGTATCGCGGATTGGTCGGATTCATGGTCGTTCTCCTTTAACTCAAACTAGTACAGGCTGCGGGCGAGCTTTTCGGCATCGCCGTCAAGTTGACCCGCCTGGCCATTACCGATCAGTGCGTAGGCGACTTCGCCGATCTGCCAGTAGGCAGCCTGGACATCGTCACGCTTGACGTGACTGACATCCTTGACGGCGAAGGTTCCCGGACGCACGGCGAACAGTGACAAATGCCCGTCCTTGCCGGCATCGACCATCATTTCGACGCTCGGACCGAATTCGGACGGATAGATCTGCGCGTCCGTGACGCGCCACCCACCCGGGAGTTCCGGCAGGACGATCGCCGTCGATGCGCGGATTTCTTCCGGATTGTAATTTTCGGCCGCAGCCTGCGGCTTTATTTCTTCCCGGACGGCTGTCGTCTTATAAGCGCGGACCGCATCGTCAACGAAGGCCGGCGGCCGTGTGGAAGCGCTGACCTCGCTCGCCGTGAAGGCGCCGAAGGACGTATGCGCAACCCAGCCAGCCGTTACCAATACGGCAACGGCGGCAACCCTTTGAAAGGAGCCGAGCATGCGGCCGTACACCAGCCCACGCTCCAGCCGACGGGCGGCTTCCCGCGTTTCGGCCCGCACCACATGCCCCTCTCCGGCCAGCGCCATGCGCAGCTCGCCGCGGATACTCATGTCCGCCATGACCTTGGCGGCGATCTCCGGATGCTCCGAGAGATAGGACTCCACCTCGACCCGCCGCGCGAGCGTGAGCTCGCCATCGACATAAGCGTCGAGATCGGTATCGATGATCGGATCAACGATTTTCATTGCCGCCTCCCTCGATAAGCCGCAGATGTGAAACCTTGGAGGCAGCCTCCTCGAAATTGCGCAGGCTCGCCCGTGCCCGCGCAATGCGGGACATCAGCGTACCAACAGGAATGCCAAGTGCGGATGCCGCCTCCTGATAGGAGAGGTCCTCGATCGCCACCAGATGCAGCGCCTCGCGCTGCTCCTCCGGCAGACTGAAGAAGGCTTCGCGGACCTGGCTCAAACGAACCGTATGATCCTGCGATGCCGGCAGCGCCGTTTCGAGATCGGCCGCAGCCTCCTCATGACGACGGTTCAGCGACTTCTTCTGGCGAATGCGGTCGATATGCACATTGTGCAGGATCGATAGCAGCCAGGTGCGCAGATTGCCGTCGCGCCTGAAAGAGGCCTTGCGCTCGTATGCCTTGACCAGTGCGTCGTGCACCAGATCTTCGGCCTCGTCCGCGTTGCGCACGAGCGAGCGGGCATAACGTCTCAGCGAACCGAGCTGCCCCAAAACATCGAATGTGCGTCCTTTGCGTTCCATACACCTATATACGGAACCACTTCGGATTCTATTCCATCGCCCTTCGAATATTTTTTGCTGATTTTTACATCAGCACGAAATCCTTGGGCTGCGGCAGCGGCGGCAGGTCGGTTTCTCCGAGCGCTTCGCGCAGATTGATCTCGATCGTATCGGCAAGAGCGCCGATGGCGAGGGCATTGGAGCGCTGGCCGAAAGGATCTTCCAACTCATCACCGAGCGCATCGAGGCCGAAGAAGGCATAGGCAATGAGGGTCGTCACAAATGGCGATCCCCATCCGAGCGTATCCACATAACCGAAGGGAAGCAGGAAGCAGAAGAGATAGGCGGTGCGGTGCAAGAGCAGCGTGTAGCCGAAGGGCAGCGGCGTGCTGCGAAGACGCTCGCAGGCAGCCTGCACCGCACCCATCTGGCCGATGCTGATATCCAGCATCTGGTATTGGATATCCGAAATCACACCCGATGCCTTCAATCGCGCCAGATCGGCTGACATCAGCCGCAGGATGAGATCGGCGCGGTTTTGAGCCGCTCGATAAAACTCCGCCTCGCTTGAAGTCAGCAGACGCAACACCTTCGTTTCATCGCTGCCAGGCCGCAGGAGACAGACGAGCGCCTGCGCGAACGCCATCGTCAGACGCAGCAGGTTCTTTCTTGCCGCGACGCCGCTCTCGCCCGCGGCATCGAGAACGAGTGTCTGGCGGGCAAAGCCGCGCGCCACATATACAAGCTGTCCCCAGTCGCGCCGCCCTTCCCACCAACGGTCGTAGGCAGCGTTGTTGCGAAAGCCGAGAAAGATCGAAAGCGCGATACCAAGCAGCGCAAGCGGCGAGCCGTTGAACGAGACGACGAGGTTCGGCCGCTCCTCATGCCCCCAAACGATCAGGGCCGACATCAGGAAGATGACGATGATCTGCGGCAGGATGCGCCGGATGATCGACCCGCGAACGATGAAGAAAAGCTGGAAGAGATTCGGCCGGTCGCGGACGATCATGGCGAAACGCACTCTCGATGACACTCTGGTGAGGCACCAATACACCAGACGAGCCAGGAGTAACGAGCATTTCTTGCAGGGCGGCCGTGACCGGCGGACATCGCTCGCCGGTCACGCAGCTGGTCAGTTTGCGCTTGCGCTCGCCATCACCAGAACCGGATCAGAACGGTAATCCTTGGGGAAGAGATGCTGCAGGCTCTTCACCTTCGGCAGATCGTTGATGACGATATAGGGATAGCTCGGATGGGTGGTCAGGAAATCCTGATGATAATCCTCGGCGGCATAGAATTGACGGCCCGGCTCGATCTTGGTGACGATGGCGGCGTCAAAAGCCTTGGCATGATTGAGCTGGTCGATATAAGCCTTGGCGACATCGACTTGCGACTGGCTGGTCGGGAAGATGGCCGAGCGATATTGCGTGCCGCTATCCGGCCCCTGGTAATTCAGCTCGGTCGGGTCATGCGCCACCGAGAAATAGATCTGCAGCAGGTGCCCATAGCTGATCTTGTGTGGATCGAAGACGATGCGCACGGATTCGGCATGGCCCGTATCGCCCGAGCTCACCATTTCATAGTGAGCCGCATCCTTGCTGCCGCCCGTATACCCCGACGTCGCGCTGATGACGCCGTTGACGTGCTGGAAGACGCCTTGAACGCCCCAGAAGCAACCGCCCGCAAGCACCACCGTCTCCGTGCTCGCCGAGGCGCCCTTTTCGTCCATGCTGGGCGCGGGAATGACCCGGGCATCCTCGGCCGCAGCCCGACCAGCAAACTGCAGGCCAACAGCAGCAACCAGCACCGTGGCTGCCATCAATCCGGCGTAGCGCGCCACCCGCGCCGAGCCAATGCGGATTATATCTGTCGATAAAACCTTCATGACATTCTCCTCTCGACCGCGATTGTACACGCTTCGGTCAGAAGGAAATACGGGAAGAACAGGGGGAATGTTACACACGCACGCGTGTAACACCGAAACGTGAACGCCTGATCAGTAATGTGGCGGCTTGGTAATAGCCGGAGCGTTAAGCGATTGCTCCTCAAGCGTCAGGAAGCGCTCGGTCAGCCGATCAAGCTTTTGACGCGTCTGCTCCACCACCTTCCATTGTTCGGCGAGCTGGTCAGAAAGCTCCTCGATGGTCTTTGCCTGGTGGGCGACAATTTCCTCGAGTTTGATGATGCGGCTCTGTTCGTCTGACATATCTGATCCCCTTCGCACTGCTCTATAACATCAGGCGTGGCCGCGTACACCGCTTCAATTCGTTGCGAAGCAACCGCCGGCGCCGTTTGACGGCCATGTGACAAAACTGAAAAACAGATGAAAAGGCCCGTTACCTAACTGACATGGGCGCCTTCTAAAGAGAGCGCAGAGACGCGCCCGCTGGAAGGCAATCCTTTTGCTGGCGCACCCTTTCTGAAGACTTCGGAGAAGCGCCTTGAAGATCATCCAGATCACCGACACCCATTTGAGCCCCAACAAGCCGCATTTCAACGGCAATTGGGAGCCGCTGGCGAAATGGATCGAGGCAAGCGGCGCCGATCTGGTCATTCACACCGGCGATCTGAGCGTCGATGGCGCCGATAAGGATGAAGACCTCACCTTTTCGATGGATCTGATGCGGCAGGTTTCCGTGCCGATGCTGATCGTACCCGGCAACCACGACGTAGGCCACCTGCCCGGCTCTCATCAGCCCGTCAACCCCGAGCGACTGGAGCGCTGGCGGCGCCTCGTCGGCCCTGATTACTGGGCAAAGGACGTCGACAACTGGAGGCTGATCGGCCTGAACAGCCTGCTGATGGGCTTCGAGGATGCCGAAGAGCAGAAGCAGTTCGACTGGCTGCAGCAGATGCTCGAAAGCCGCGGCGACCGCCGCGTTGCCCTCTTCGCGCACAAGCCGCTGTTCGTCGACGCCCCGGATGAAGGTGACACGGGCTATTGGAGCGTGCGTCCGGCGCAGCGTCGCCGTCTGTATGATCTTATTGCCGCTCATGACGTCGCGCTGTTCGGCAGCGGCCACCTGCACTGGACGTGGGAAGGCCGCTTCAACGACACCGCCGTCGTCTGGGCACCGCCAGGCGCCTTCATCCTCGACAAGATGGAACGCGAAATGCCTGGCGAACGCCTGGTCGGCGCCGCCATCCATGAGCTTGGCGAGACGGTATCCACCGAGCTCGTCGCCGTTCCCGGCATGACCGCCTACTTCCTCGACGACGTCGTGATGGAGGTCTATCCGCAGGCCGCCCCGAAGGTACAGAAGGAAGCAACGGAATGAGCGCACTCTCGCTTCGCGGCATTGCCAAATCTTTCGGCGGCAACGCCATCCTCAAGGGCGTCGATCTCGACGTTCAGCCGGGCGAATTCATTGCCCTCGTTGGGCCCTCAGGATGCGGCAAGAGCACGCTGCTGCGCATCCTTGCCGGCCTTGACCATGCCGACAACGGCGAGATCATTCTCGGCGGAAACGACGTCTCCGGCGTTGCGGCCGCGGATCGCAACATCGCCATGGTCTTCCAGTCCTATGCGCTCTATCCGCACCTGACGGCTTCGGAAAACATCGCCGTGCCGCTCGCCATGCGCCGCCTGTCGCGCGTCCAGCGCCTGCCTTTCATCGGCTCGCTGATTCCCGGCCAGCGCGCCACCCGCTCCGCAATCATCCGTGATGTCCGCGAAATGGCGACCTCGTTGAAGATCGACCATTTGCTCGATCGCAAGCCCGGCCAGATGTCCGGCGGCCAGCGTCAGCGCGTGGCGCTCGCCCGCGCCATGGTGCGCCGGCCCGCCGTCTTCCTCATGGACGAACCGCTTTCCAACCTTGATGCCAATCTGCGCGTCCATGCCCGCGGCGAGATCGTCGATCTGCATCGCCGCGCTGGCGTTCCCACGGTCTACGTCACGCACGATCAGGCCGAAGCTCTATCCATGGCCGATCGCGTCGCCGTCATGATCGGCGGCCAACTGCTGCAGCTCGCCTCGCCGCAGACGATCTATGACGATCCCTCGCATATCGAGGTCGCCCGCTTCGTCGGCCAGCCGCGCATCAATCTGCTCCCGGCTCGCGCTGAAAACGGTATCGTCGCCTTCGGCGGCATCCGGCTTGCATTGGAAGACGGCAGCATTGCCGGAAACAACGTCACGCTCGGTATCCGTCCGGAATTCGTAAGTCTTACGCAAAACCGGCAGGATGCGCTGGCAGCGCATATCGAGCGCATGGAGTTCCTCGGCTCCGAAGTCATCCTGTATGCCAAGCTCGATGCAATCGGCGAAACCATGATCGTCAAGCTCGCTCCGGCCGAGGTTGCCGGGCTTTCTATAGGCATGCCCGTCGCCCTGACGTTAACGGCCGAACAGGCGATGGTCTTCGCCGAAGATGGTCGCCGCCTGCGCGCAAACCCGACGACCGTCGATGCCGCCCGGGAGAAGGCACATGGCTAGCATTGCCGCCACGTCCCTGCCGACACGGTCGGTAGCGGCGCGCGAGCGCAGCGAGGCCCGCACGGCTTTGCTCTTCGCCCTGCCCGCCATCATTTTGATCGTGCTCTTCATTCTGGTGCCGATCGTCGCCGTCGTCATCCTTGGCTTCACCGACTTTCAGCTCGGCGACACGAGCCTGCGCTTCGTCGCCTTCGAAAACTACCCGCATCTGCTCAAGGATCGCGCCTTCATGAAATCGCTCTGGAACACGACGGTCTATACGGCGATCGTCGCGCCGGTTTCGATCGTACTCGGCCTGGGCGTCGCACTCTTGATCGAGAGCGAAGGCATCGGCCGCAGCTTCTTCCGCACGGCTTATTTCTTGCCGGTGGCATCGCTGATCGTGGCCATGGCCACCGTCTGGCAATATCTCTTCCACCCGACGATCGGGCCGATCAATGCCATGCTTGCCGAGATGGGCTTGCCTGGGCCGAACTGGCTCGGCTCGTCTGCGACGGCCCTCTACAGCCTGTCGATCATCGGCGTCTGGCAATCGGTCGGCTTCAACATGGTGCTGTTTCTCGCCGGCCTCACCGCAATCCCACGCGAACTTTATGCGGCAGCGGAAGTCGATGGCGCGAAGTCGGCCTGGGATCGCTTTTGGCTCGTTACCTGGCCGATGCTCGGGCCGACGACGCTTTTCGTCACGACCATCAGCATCATCAACGCCGTGAAAGTCTTCGACACCGTCAAGGCCCTGACCGATGGCGGCCCCAACCATGCCTCCGAAGTGCTCCTCTTCACCATCTACCAGGAAGGCTTCGTCTATTTGCGCGTCGGCTATGCCTCGGCGATGACCACCGTCTTCCTCGCCATCCTCGTGGTGCTGACCTTCCTGCAATATCGCGTCCAAGACCGGCAGGTGCATTACACATGACCTCGACAGGCTTTACCTTCGGCCGCATCTTGCGCCTCGCCGTGCTGATCCTTGGCGCCCTCATTTTTCTGGCGCCCTACATTTTCATGATCTCGACCGCCGGCAAGGCGCAGGACGATATCTTCACCTCAGCCCTCAACCTCATTCCGACGCACCTCTTTTACGTCGAGAACATCACCAAGGCCTTGAGCAAGGTCGACATGGGCACGCTGCTCTTCAACGGCGTTTTCGTGTGCGGGCTGATCTTCTTCTTCCAGGTGCTGATCGCCATTCCCTGCGCCTATGCCATGGCGAAGCTGAAATTTCGCGCAGCGCGCACCATGATGGTGCTGATCATGCTCGGCCTGCTGATCCCGATCCATGCGACGGCATTGCCGCTCTATGTGGGCTTCAACAGCCTGTCGCTCCTGAACAGCTACGCCGCTCTCGTCGCGCCTTTCTCGATCTCGGTCTTCGCGATCTTCATGTTCCTGCAGTTCTTCCGCGCCATGCCGGATGATCTGATCCATGCCGCCCGTCTCGACGGCATGTCAGAACTCGGCATCGTCGCCCGCGTCATCGTTCCGAATGCGTGGCCTGCGGTAACGGCCTTTGCGATCTTCTCGGTCGTGGCACACTGGAATGATCTCTACTGGCCGCTGATCGTCATCAGCAAGCAGGCCTATTTCACGCCGCCGCTCGGCCTCATGTATTTCCGCGCCGCCGAAGCCGGCGACGACTACGGCGCGCTCATGGCGGCAACCCTCATCATCACCATTCCCCTCGTCGCGGCGTTCCTTCTCGCACAGAAGCGTTTCGTCGAGGGCATCACCATGACCGGTCTCAAAGGCTGACCGGTTTGAAAAACGGAGAACGAGCGATGAAGCATATCACCCAGATTCTCGCCGCCGCGGCCATTTCGATGGTCGTGACGGTCCCGGCCTACGCCGAAACGACCCTGACGGTTCACTATCCCATGCCCGGCTTCTTCAAGAACGTGATGGACACGATCTCGAAGAAGTTCATGGAAGAAAATCCCGACATCAAGATCCAGTTTGCGGCTCCTTCGGCCACCTATGAGGAAGGCATTCAGACCATCCTGCGCCAGGTAGGCACGAGCGAAATGCCCGATGTCACCTTCATCGGCCTCAACCGCCTGCGCATGATGGACGAGCGCAACGTCGCCGTCGATCTCGGACCGCTCGTCAAGAAAGACGGCAACATGGCCGAGCAAGGCTTCTCGGACACGATCCTGAAGCTCGCCCAGGTCAAGGGCAAGCAGGTCGGCCTCGCCTTCGCGACCTCGAACCCGATCATGTATTACAATGCCGACCTGGTGAAGGCTGCCGGCGGCAACCCGGACAACCCGCCGCAGACCTGGGATGAAGTTCTGACGCTTGCCGGCAAGATCAAGGCGCTCGGCAATGGCGTCGACGGCATGGACTTCCGTTGGCAGGGCGATGACTGGATGTTCTCCGCCCTCCTCTTCGGCGCCGGCGGCAAGATGCTAAGCGACGACGAAAGCAAGGTTGCCTTCAACGGTCCCGAAGGCCAGAAGGCCGTCGACATGATTCAGCGCATGGTCAAGGAAGGCGGCATGCCGGTCTTCACCAAGGCCGCAGGCGAACAGGCCTTCGCTGCCGGCAAGGTCGGCTTCGAATTCCAGACCACCGGCGCTCTCGTCAACACCATCAAGAACGTCGGCACCAAATTCGACCTGCGCACCGCCAAAATCCCGCTGATCGACCCGGTCAATGGCCGCCTGCCGACGGGCGGCAATGCCGTCGTCATCCTGACGCATGATCCGGTCAAGGAAGAAGCTGCCTGGAAATTCGCCAAGTTCGCGGCCGGCCCCTATGGCGCATCGGTCGTCGTTCCCGGCACCGGCTATGTCCCGAACAACGAGCTTGCTGCCAAGTCTCCCGAATATCTCGGCGACTTCTACAAGAAGAACCCGCTGTTCCAGGCTAGCCTGAACCAGATGTCGCTGATGATCCCGTGGTATGCCTTCCCGGGCTCCAACGGCGTCAAGGTCACGCAGACCATCGTCGACAACCTCTCGCGCATCGTCGATGGCTCGGCAACGCCGAAAGAAGCGCTGGATGACGCAGCTTCCGACGTCGAAGGCCTGCTGCCGCGCAAGTAATCCTTGCATCTGATCAGAACGATCGCGCCGCCTCACTGACGAGGCGGCGTTTTCATATGGATAGTCAATGTCAGGACTGGGTTGCGAGATTGCGCACGGTCCCACCGGTGCGAAGCCGATAAGGCACGGTCAGATGGCGGGACGGCGCCGCATTTTCCGCCATGTCGAGCAGCAGCGAGGCCGCCGCCGCCCCCATAGTTCCGTCCGGTATCTCGACGGTCGTCAAGGACACCTCCGCCAGCAGACCAAGGGAAAGCCCGTCGAAGCCCGCCACGGAAATATCGCGCGGAATCGAAAGCCCCTGTCGCCGAAGCGTGCCCATGACACCAAGCGCCAGAAGATCGTTGGAGGCTATGATGGCCGTTGGCCCCAAGCGCGCAACGGCATCCGCGAGATCGAGATGTTCCAGGTTGTTGACGAAGGAAATCTCCAGCGCATCGAGCGGCGCCTGCCGCGCGGCTTCCATAGCCTTCAAGTGGCCGAGATAGCGCAGCTTCGCCCGATCAGAGCCCGAGAAGTGGCCTGAGATGAACAGGATACGGCGATGCCCCTTCTGCAGGAGATGATCGGTCAGATCACGACCAGCGCCGAAATTGTCGGTCGCGACGGCCGCTGTGAAACGCGCAGTCGGCAAATTGCCGAGCAGCACCGTCGGCGGCAGGGCGGATGACAGAAGCAGGCTGCGCTCCGGATCGCAGAGCGTCAGGATAAGCCCGGTCGGCTGCTGCTGCAGCAGCGAGGCGACGGCATCAGCCTCCTGCGCCGGATCATAATTCGATTGCGCAATCAGCACGCTGTGCCCGGCATGCAGCGCCCTGTTCTGAATGCTGGAAAGCGATGCCGCGAAGACGGGATTGGTGATGCTGGGAATGAGCACGCCGATCGCCGGTCTTCCACTGCCGCTGCGGCTGCCGGCACGATAGCCAAGCTCCGCCGCTGCACGGCGCACGCGCCGCACCATCTCGTCGCTGACGGGACCGTTGCGGTTCATCACCCGGCTTGCCGTCGCCACCGAACAACCGGCGCGAAAGGCGACCTGCTGGAGCGTCGACATGATATCAATCACCTCCAGCTTCGAGTTTCAGATACAGGCTCTCATAGCCTGTGGAATGGCGGGGATTTATATCAGTCGGATGACACTTATTTGACGGAGCCCTTGAGGCCACCCGGCAAATCCGCACGCTCAAGGGAGATCACCTGCCAAAGACCAAGTCAGGGATGATTTCGCCGACGCCGGCGAAAGACCATTCTAAGATGCATCCTCCTCGGCGATCAGTCGATCCAGGTTCTGGTTCAGACGACGCATCAGGTGCACAAGCGTCTCGACCTCATCGTCGCTGAAGCCGGCAAGCATGTTCGCCCGCCCCTCCTCCAGCGCCTGACGCGCAGCCGGCAGTCTCTCGACTGCGAGTTCGGTCAACGTAACCAGACTGCTGCGCCCATCGGCCGGATCAGGCGTGCGGCGGATCAAGCCATCGCGCTCCATGCGCGCCAGCATCTGCGCCATCGACGGCTGCTCGATCTTCGCGAATTTCGCCAGATCCTTTTGGGACATCTGGGCCCCGTTGCGAAGCAGGTAGAGCACGGGAAGCTGCCCGATATTGAAGCCCAGCGCTTTCACGCGCCTCTCGCCAAGACGCGAAAAGGCGCGAGACGCCATGTTGATCAGCGGCGCCGGCGTATCGAACAGATCCCAATCACTCATTACTGCCTCTTGCATAGGTACCTATGTTAATTTATATAGGTACCTATCTACAACAATACGAGACCCCTGTCCATGACGTCCCATCCCCGCATCGCCATCATCGGCGCCGGTCCCGGAGGCTTGACGCTCGCGCGCATTCTCCATCAAGCCGGCGTGCACACCACTATTTTCGAGCGTGAAGAACATTCCCTTGCGCGACCGCAGGGCGGTACGCTCGATCTTCATGCAGAATCCGGCCAATTGGCGCTGCGCCGCGCCGGCCTGCACGAGGAGTTCAGCAAGATCGCCCGCTACGAAGATCAGGGAAGCCGGCTCTACGACAAGGACGGCACGCTCATCTTTGCCGATGACGACGCCGATGAGTCCGACAGGCCGGAAGTGGACCGCACGGCGTTGCGGCAAACGCTGCTCGCCTCCTTGCCGGCGGAGATGATCCGCTGGGATCGCGGCCTGCATGCAGTGCGCCCGCTCGATGACGGGACGTACGAACTGGTGTTCGAAAGCAGCACGACTGGCCCGTTCGATCTCGTCGTCGGTGCCGATGGCAGCTGGTCGAAGGTGAGGCCGCTGGTGTCTTCCTACCGCCCGCAATATAGCGGCATCACCTTCATCGAATTCGGCATCGATGATGTCGACGAGAGCCATCCCGAGCTTGCAGCCCTGGTTGGTCGCGGCAAGATCGGCGTCGAGGCCGATGGAAGAGGCCTGATCGTCCAGCGCAACGGCAACGCTCATCTGCGCGGCTACGCGATTTTTCGCGTTCCGACGGAATGGGCCGAAAGAACATTCGATTTCGCCTCACCGGCAAAAACTCGCGCGCGGCTTGCCGCCGAATTCGAAGGCTGGGCGCCAAGCATCGTTGGCCTGATCGAAGCCAGCAACGACCACATCGTGCCTCGGCCGATCTATGCACTGCCGGTCGGCCACCACTGGCAGAACCGCATCGGCATTACGCTTCTTGGCGATGCCGCACATGTTATGTCGCCTTTTGGCGGCGAGGGCGTGAACGCCGCAATGCTGGACGCGGCAGAACTCGCCCGCCAGCTTCTTGAAAACGATGACTGGAAAGTCGCCGTCAAAACCTATGAGGCGGAGATGTTCGAACGCGTCGTCGAGCCCGCCGAACATGCCGCCGAAGCGGTCGCGACCGAACTTTCCCATCTCGGAGCGGAACTTTCCCTCCAGCATTACCAGGCGCATCTCGACGCCCGACTTCAGGGCTCGGCCGCCTAGCATCGTGCAAACGAAAAGCGGGCCTGATGGCCCGCTTCAAATATCGTAGCTTATCGCATAGGGGAGCTGATCAGCTGCCCTTGCGCACGCCATCGAGCAGATGCGGCAGCGATTGCACGCTCCCGTCACGAAGCTCGGTCGGCAAAAGGCCCGCCGGGAGATCCTGATAGGAAACCGGGCGGAGGAAACGGCGAATGGCCAGCGTTCCCACAGACGTCGTGCGGCTGTCCGAGGTTGCCGGGAAAGGGCCGCCATGCACCATGGCATGAGAAACTTCGACGCCGGTTGGCCAGCCATTGGCGAGAATGCGGCCGGCCTTGCGTTCCAGAACGGGTACCAGCTTGGCAGCCGTCGCATAGTCTTCCGCTTCGATCTGCAGCGTCGCTGTGAGCTGGCCTTCAAGCTTTTCCGCAACAGCGATCATCTGGTCGACATCCTTGCAGCGCACGAGAAGGCTGGCCGCACCGAAAACCTCGTGGCCCAAACGCTCGTCGCCCAGGAACTGCTCGGCCGCGGTCTCGAAGAAAATACCGGGGCTGCGATTGACGCCTTCGGCGGCAGCACCGTGAGCCACGGTCTTGACCGCGTCATGCTCCGCCAACGCAGCAACACCCTTGTCGAAAGCGGCATGAATGCCCGGCGTCAACATCGGCGCCGGCGCACGGCCGGTCAACGCCCCGCTGGCAGCCTGGACGAACCGGTCGAGATCGGGGCTCTTGATCGCAAAAAGCAGGCCCGGATTGGTGCAGAACTGACCGGCTCCGAGCGTCAACGAGTCGATGAAACCCGTGCCGATCGCTTCGGCGCGGGCCGCAAGCGCAGCCGGGAAAAGGAAGACGGGGTTGACGCTGCTCATCTCGGCATAGACCGGGATAGGCTCGGGACGGGCAGCCGCAATTGCGCCCAGCGCCAGGCCGCCGCCGCGCGAACCGGTGAAGCCGACGGCCTTGATGCGGGGATCGCGAACCAGCGCAGCGCCCGTCTCGTTGGCGCCCGTCAACAGCGAGAACGTGCCTTCCGGCAGGCCGCAAGCGGCAACGGCGGCGCGGATCGCGCGGCCGACAAGTTCGCCCGTGCCCGGATGGGCCAGATGACCCTTGACAACAACCGGGCAGCCGGCGGCAAGCGCCGACGCCGTATCCCCACCGGCAACCGAGAAGGCGAGCGGGAAATTGCTCGCACCGAACACGGCAACCGGACCAAGCGGGATCTGGCGCAGGCGCAGGTCGGCGCGCGGCAGCGGCTTGCGCTCCGGCAATGCGGGATCCATACGCAGATCGAGCCACTCGCCGGCGCGGACAACCTGCGCGAAGAGCCGAAGCTGGCCGACAGTGCGGCCGCGCTCGCCCTGCAGGCGCGCGACCGGCAGGCCGGTTTCTTCCGTCGCCCGCTCGATCAGCGCATCGCCAATTTCCATGATGTTGTCGGCGATCTTTTCGAGAAATTGCGCGCGTTCCTCGGGGCTGGTGGCGCGGTAGGCATCGAACGCCTGAGCCGCCAGTTCGCATGCCTTTGCAACATCGGCCTCGCTGGCAATCGCAAAGGCCGGCTCCAGGTTTGCGCCGGTTGCCGGATTGACGGCACGCGCTGTTCTGTTGTCGCCGGTGGAATCTGAGCCGATCAGCAGATCGCCGCGAATCTCGAAAGACTGTGTCATGGGTATTCCTTGATGATTTCAGAGCGCGAAAGGATGCGCTCCACGAGCAGATAGCAGGATGGGATGACACATGTAAGATGATAATCGTCATCTAATTATCAAGGCATATAATGGAAGATTGACGTGTTGAGGCTTTCAACGTTGCATAGCCCCCATATGGCGTTGCCGTATCTTTCGTGCCAATTTAGCAGCCATCCGAAAGACCGAGTGCGGCAAAGTTCACATGTCCATAGCGCTTCTTGGTGATCCGATCGTCCAGTTCTGCATTCTGGTTGTGATCGGCACTTTTATCAGTCGCATCATGCTGCGCCACCAGCGTGCCGGACGGCTTATCGGCCAGGTCGCCTTCTTCGTCTCGCTCACCGTGCTTTTGCTGTATCATGGCATCGTACCCTACGAGCCTAGCCCACCACAGAATTCGGTGGCGCTGCGCACATTTACCAGCGTCGCGAAGATCGTGTGGTGGGTCAACGGCGCCTGGGTGCTGATCGCCTTCGTGCGGCTGTTCCTGATCTTCGAGCGCAAGCCCCGCGAGGGCCGGCTTCTGCAGGATCTGATCGTCGGCATCATCTATCTCGGTGCGATCCTCTCCATCGTCGCCGATGTCTTCAGTGTGCCGATCGGCACCTTGATCGCCACGTCGGGCGTCTTCGCCATCATTCTCGGTCTGGCACTTCAGAGTACGTTGAGCGATGTCTTCTCGGGCATCGCCCTCAATCTCGGCCGTCCTTACTCGGTCGGCGACTGGATCGTCCTCGAAAACGATATTCAGGGCCGGGTCGTCGAAACGAACTGGCGCGCCACACAATTGCTGAGCGGCACCAACGATCTCATCGTCATCCCGAACAGCATCCTCGCCAAGACACGGCTCACCAACCTCTCCTCACCCGACGAAAGCCACGGCGCCACCGTAACCGTGCGGATCCAGCCGACGACGCTGCCGCGCATCGTCGCCGATCTCATGCAGAACGTCCTGATCAGCTGCAACACCATCCAGAAGAACCCGGAACCCAGCGTTGCGATCAACTCCGTCGATGGGCAGGCGATCGAGCTGCAGCTGTCGTTTCGCGTGCGCGACATGTCCATGACAACGGCGGCAAAGAACGAACTCTATGATCTTCTTTACCGCCACACGAAAGCAGCGGGGCTGAAATTTGCCGGGCCGCCGGGTGCGCTCGTGCTTCCGAGCGAACAGAAGACGGAGACGCCGGCCGAGCAACAGCATGCTCCGGGTACACCATGGCGGCTCGTGAGCAATATCCCGATATTCTCGTCGCTGACGGAAGACGAGAAGGAACATCTGGCATCGCGTATGCAGCGCCGCACCTATCGCAAAGACGCGGTGATTGCCGAGCAGGACGCCCGCATGCGGGCGCTGACGATCGTTCGCTCCGGCGTGGTCAGCGTTACCAGACGCGAGGGACATCGCCAGATCGAGCTGACGCGTCTCGCACCGGGGGATTATTTCGGTGAGAACGGCCTGCTGATGGGGTCGGGCGAAGTCGGCACCGTGCGAGCTCTGACCTTCGTCGTCACCTATGAAATCGGCGAGGATTGCCTCGCGCCCCTGCTGCACGACCGACCGGCGCTCGCAGAAGAGCTCGCCGCCATCATGGAGAAACGCATAGAGGCCGAGCGGCATCTGTTCGCCAACGCCGATCTGCACGTCCACGGTACGGCGGTCAGCTCGCTGAGCTCACGCATCAAGCACCTGTTCCAGCTGCAACAGCACGATTAGTTCGACTTGGCCGCCGCGGGCGCCTGCGTCGCATAGAAGGCCTTGGCATCGCCGGTAAATTGCTCGCGCGACGCCGGCCGCGTGTAGAACATGTGGCCGCCACGATAAAGCTTTAGCGCGACACGATCAGCAAATGCCGCCGGCATGTGGTCGAGCACATATTTGTTGACGCTGAAAGGGATGACGAGATCGCTATAGCCCTGCCCCACCATCACACGGAAGGACGGGGAAAGCGACAACAGCTCCTTGAGATCGTCGGAAACACCGGCAGTCAGGCGCGAGCCGCCGTTACGGCCGCCCCACTTCCACTCCCTGTTCACCGAGTTCGACAGCAGCGTGTAGGTCATGTCGGTGTGGAAACCGAGCTCATCCCGCGCATAGCTCGAAAAGGCACCCCCATAGGCGCGCACGAAGCCATCGAGCACCGGATCGCCGCCATGATCGTCGTCGGATTGCGGATATGGATCCGGCGCGAGAAAGGAGGCGTCATAGGCGCTCGCAACGTCAGTACCGCCGCCATCGACATGCTTTCGATAGACATCGCCCAGAAACCCCTGGTTCTTGGCAACCACATCCTGCGGAATACCCGTCAGCTTTGCCACGCGACCATAGAAATCACGGCCGGTATCGCCTGAGGGCGGCGGCCCGGCGAGAGCGGGCAGATATTCGCGCAAGGCGAAAACCTGGGCATCCTCGACCGCCTTTTCACTGAAGGCATTCTTCCGCTCCAGCTCAGCTGCGGCGAGCGAAGGCAATTCCAGCGATGCGGCGAAGGGATCGTCGCCGCCGCCGAACACCAGCCGCCCCTCGAGCAACGGCGACAGCATGACGATGCCGGAAATCAGAATGCCCTGATCCTGTCGCAGACTGTCGGCGACCTTGACGGAGCGAAAGCCGCCATAGCTCTCCCCGAGAATATATTTCGGCGAAGTCGAACGACTGTTATGCGCGGTATAGAGCGCGATCGCCTTCGCCAGGCTCTCGGCATCGCTGGCCACACTGTAGAAATCGTTCTGATCATCCGCCTTGGCGGCGCGGCTCCAGCCGGTGCCGATCGGATCGATCAACACGAGATCAGTGAATTCAAGCCAGCTTTGCGGGTTGTCGACGAGCTTTGCATTGACGCCGTCACGCCCGTCAGCACCGAAATCAAGAACACGCGGGCCGACAAGTCCGAGATTGAGGAATGCGGAAGCAGCACCGGGTCCACCATTGAAGACGAAGGTCACGGGCCGGTTCGCATCACGGTTTTTCGCGACATAGGCGGTGTAGAAGACCGCCGCACTGCGCTGTCCATCCTGGCCGAACAGATCAAGCGTTCCCGCCGTTGCCGTATAGGGCACGGTCTTGCCGCCTACGTTCAGCACATGCTCGCTCACCGCATCGGGCGGCAGCAATGACAGCACGCCGCCGCCGGCAGGCGAGCTCCGTCCCGGTTCTGGCGATGCGGCCAATGCAGGCGCGGATATCATAAAGGCCAGCACAAGGCCGGGAACCATCTGGCGAAAAGACATGAAATCGCGTCCTCCAAAGGTTCATCGCGTAGACGTCATTGCCGGCGATACTATGTCACGGAGGGCACCGGCCGAAACTCAAGAGATGTTGATCGAACAACCATCGGGCCGCATTTCTTGGACCAGTAACACTCTTGAGGCGTCTCCCGCCCTTTGCCAAACTGGCCCGAGGCACCGGGATGTTCAGCCGATAAAAACATCGCAAGGAATTCGATGATGAAACAGGATATCGAAATCAAGACGGCCGACGGGACCGCCAAAGCGGCTCTCTTTCGCCCCGAAAATGGCGCGGACGCCAAGCACGGCGTCATTCTCTACATGGACGCCATGGGACCCCGCGCCTCGCTGCAGGAAATAGCGCAGCGGCTGGCCGATGCCGGCTATGTCGTATTGCTTCCCGACCTCTTCTATCGCTTCGGTGCATACGGTCCCTTTGACGGGAACGCCTTCAATGACCCCGCCTCCCGCGAAACAATCCTGACCATGTTGCGCGGCACCACACAGGAAATGACGAAAGCGGACAGCGCCGCCTTTCTCGAGGTCCTGTCGGACGCCGGCGTCCAGGCGCCGGTTGGGGTGGTCGGCTATTGCATGGGCGGAGGTCGCGCCCTGACGGCGGCCGCCGCTTATCCGGACCGCATCGCAGCTGCTGCGAGTTTCCACGGTGGCAATCTTGCCAGCGACGCGGAAGACAGTCCGCACCGCTTTGCCGCCGATATCAGGGCACGCGTCTATGTCGGCGTCGCCGGCGTTGACAACAGCTTTCCGCCGGAGCAATCAGCCCGCCTCGCCGAAGCGCTCCGCACCGGCGGCGTCGATCACATCATCGAAAACTATGTGGGCATGGCGCATGGCTGGACCGTGCCGGACCATGGCATCTATGACGAAGCCGGCGCCGAACGGCATTGGAAGCGGCTGTTGAACTTGTTCGACGAGGCTTTGGCTTAAGCCTGATCGTCAGGGGATATTCGTTGCCGTTGCCGGCAGGATATCCCCTTTTCAGATCCGAGATCAGAACTTGATCCGGTCGATGCTGGTCAGCGTCGTTTTCTGCGAGACCCCCGGCGCATTGACCATGTGCCAGGCCACATATTGCTCGCCGTAAAGCTCGGTGGACGACATGCCGTCGACGGGCAGCACGATGTTCATGCCGTTGAGCGCGGCATCCGTCGCCGTATCGAGCACAGCCCCTTCGGACGCAGTGCCGGTGACGATGATTGTCTTGATGTCCTTGTCGGAGAGTATGGTTCGCAGATTGGTGCCGATAAATTTGTCCGGCCCGGATTTGACGATCGGCTCGCTCGCCAAGGGCGCCAGCGCCGTTGCGATATCCGGCGCCTCGCCAGCGCCGGCGAGGCTGAAGACGACGAGCATTTCCTTGGCGCGAGCCTGATCGAGGAGGGTTTTGACCTTGGGTACGGAGATCAGGCAGCGCGGCTTGGTTTTCTCGTTGCACGGTCCCTTGGTCGGGTCCTGCGCACCATTGAAATCGAGGATCAGCAATGCCGTCGTCTTCGGATCGACCGTGACGGATTTCAGCTCCGGAGCCGCCGGCGGTTTCACCTTCTGCCAGTCATCGATGATCGTCTGTGCCGCTGCCGGCGTGGCCAAAGCAGCGCCCAGAACCGAAATACCCAGGTAAAAAGCGAATGCCGCCTTCCGTACCGCACGCCTTGTCGTCGTGATCAAGTTGCTGTCCTGCATCTGCATCCTCATGAGTAGACGGTCGTGCAAGACAGATAGGCCATAATGACCGGCACGGCATCGAAACTCTTCGTGATAGCAATCGGAAGCGCGCAGCAAACCCTCGGAAGGCTGACACCGCTCCCTTCCCGGATCCGGTTGCGGCAATGAGTTACGCAAGACAATCCGTCGTTGACAAAAGCAAGCCACACCATAGTCTGCGTCTAAGCCCTTGCGATGACCCACTTTTTCCATGGAGATCCGGAGCATGCCGTCAAATTGCATGAGACGACTGGTTCTGGCAGGCATTGTGCTGGCCGCAACTGCCTATACCGCTGCCGCCGCTCAGACACTCGACCTCATCGCCCAGAAAGGCACAATCCGCATCGGCTATATCAGCGATGAGGCGCCCTTCTCTTCCAAGAAAGCCGATGGCCAGCCCACGGGATACGCCATCGACCTCTGCGGCAGGGTAGCAGATGCCGTCGGGAGAAAAGTCGCAAACCTGAAGCGCAACTATATCGAGACCACGCTCGCCACCGGATTCGATGCAGTCAAGAACGGGCAGATCGACCTTCTTTGCGGCGCGCTGACCATCAATCTCGGCAGGCGTCAGAGCGTCGATTTCTCGCAGCCGATTTTCATCACCGGTGCAAGCGCGCTGCTGCGCAAGGATTCACCCGATTATCTGATGGCCCTCTTCCTTGACAGGCCGGCGACGCAAGTCTCCGCGAAACGAGCGCCGGCGACGAGCACGATCGGCGTTCGCGCCGATACCACGACCGGTGCTACGCTGCGCGACGCGCTGGGCTCGGACGTGCCGAAGACCCGCATTGCAGATTTCGCCACACATCAGGACGGCTTGGCCGCACTTGAAAGCCGCAAGATCGATGCCTATTTCGCCGACCGCGCCCTGCTCTTCGATCTCGCCTCTCACGCCCGCAAGCCATCGACGCTTGCAATCGGCAACCGCCTCTTCACGCACGAGCCCTATGGGATCGCGCTGCGCCAGGATGACTCCGCCTTCCGCCTGCTGGTCGATCAAACCTTGACCGAGACCTATCAGTCCGATGATTTTTCCAAACTCCTGACCACCTATTTCGGCGACGAAGGTCCGATTTTGCGACGCGAGATCATGATGCAATCGATCCCGCAATAGCGCTGCTGCCGCGACGAGTAGACCCCGTCGCATTCGCGACATGGCCGCTCACGATCATCTGAACGAGCTTGCACCGTTTCCAGAGGTGACGAGCTTTGCGGATGGTCGTGCAAGCATCTTCAATATGTCGTAGACAGGCTCTGGTCGTCGCCGCACACGTCATAAAATCCGTTCCAGTATCAATCAGGGTCGCACGCAATGGCAGTATTTCCTCAAAAGGCGAAGGTCGTCATCATCGGGCTCGGCGGTATCGTCGGCGCATCGATCGCTCATCATCTGATCGAGCGCGGCTGGGACGATATTGTCGGCATCGACAAGTCAGGCATCCCGACCGATATCGGCTCGACGGCCCACGCATCCGACTTCTGCTACACGACCAGCCATGATTTCCTCTCCTGCTGGACGACCCTCTACTCCATCGATTTCTACGAGAAGCTTGGTCACTACGCCCGCGTCGGCGGCCTGGAAGTCGCCCGCGTCGGCGATGACGACCGCATGGCGGAAATCAAGCGCAAGGTGACTTCGGGCAAGGCCTTCGGCACACGCGTGAGCCTGGTCGAACCTGCCGAGATCAAGGAAAAATTCCCGCTGATCGAGGAAAGCATGGTGCAGGGCGGCATGTGGGACCCGGATGCCGGCCTCGTCATCCCCCGCTCGCAGACCGTTGCCGGCAAGCTGATCGACCAGGGCGAAAAGAGCGGCAAGCTGCAATCCTTCGCCAACACCCCGGCCCAATCGCTGATCGTTAGGGATGGCCGCATCACCGGCGTCGTCACCCATCGCGGCACCATCGAGGCCGAATATGTCATCGTCTGCGCCGGCCTCTGGGGCCGCCTGATCGCCGAAATGGTCGGCGAAGACCTGCCGGTCATGCCGGTCGACCATCCCCTGACCTTCTTCGGCCCCTACAATGAATTTGCCAATACCGGCAAGGAAATCGGCTTCCCGCTGATGCGCGACCAGGGCAATTCCGCCTATATGCGCGACACCGGCGACCCGAAGACCGCCGAAGGCGGCCAGATCGAATGGGGTTATTACGAAGAGAAGAACCCGCGCCTCTGCCATCCCCGCGATCTCCTCGAGAAGCATGAAGCTCGTCTTTCGCCTTCGCAGCGCGATCTCGACATGGAACAGATCCTCGAGCCGCTCGAACGCGCCATGGAACTGACGCCGATCCTCGGCGAACTCGGCTACAATGAAGGCCACTCGTTCAACGGCCTGCTACAGGTTACGACCGATGGCGGCCCGTCCGTCGGCGAAAGCCAGAAGGTTCGCGGCCTGTGGTATTGCGTCGCCATCTGGGTGAAGGACGGTCCCGGCTTCGGCAAGCTCGTCGCCGACTGGATGACCGACGGCCGCACGCCGATCGACCACAACAGAATCGATTATTCCCGCTTCTACCCGCATATGCTGGAAGAAAAGTTCATCGAAGGCCGCTGCACGGAGGCTGCCCAGAAGATCTACAATCCCGCCGTCCATCCGCGCGAACCTTACGCCACCGGCCGCAACATCCGCCGCTCGCCCTTCTATGAGCGCGAAAAGGAGCTCGGCGGCTACTTCATGGAACTTGGCGGCTGGGAGCGCGCGCATGGCTACGCCGCCAACGAGCACCTGCTCGAGAAATACGGCGATCGCATTCCTGTGCGTGAAAACGAATGGGACAACCGCCATTTCTGGCGTGTCTCCAATGCCGAACACCTGGCGCTGAGCGAAGATTGCGGCATCATCAACCTCTCGCATTTCGCCATGTACGACATCGAAGGCCCCGACCATGTCGAGCTCTTGGAATGGCTTTGCGCGGCGAAGATCGGCGGCGACGCCAATATCGGCAAGGGCATCTACACCCACTTCCTCGACGACGAAGGCATGGTGCGCGCCGATTTCACCGTGATCCGCATGGCCGATCGCTGCCGCCTGATCGACGGCGCCGATGCCGGTCCGCGCGATTTCCATTACATGCGCCGCGTTGCCGAGGATAAGGGTTTCGACGTCACCATCACCGATGTCACCGAACGCTATGTGACGATCGGCATCTGGGGACCGAATGCCCGCACCAACCTGCAGAAGGTGGTCGAGGCCCCGGAAAATCTCACGCAGGAAAACTTCCCCTTCGCCGCGATCAAGCAGATCCGCATCGCCGGCAAGAACGTCACCGCATTCCGCATCTCTTATGTCGGCGAACAGGGTTGGGAACTGCACATGGCCTATGGCGATGCTCTCGCCGTCTGGGATGCACTGCGCTCGACCGGCGCCATCGCCGTCGGCGTCGAGACCTATGCCAACAGCCGCCGCATGGAGAAGAGCCTGCGCCTGCAGAATGCCGACCTCTTGACGGAATATAATCTGCTCGAAGCCGATCTCGCCCGCCCGAAGGTCAAGGACGCCGATTTCCGCGGCAAGGCCAAGCATCTGGAATATCGCGCCCGCGAGCATCAACCGGCCATGCTCTGCACGCTCGTGGTCACTGATAATACCGACTCCAACGGTGTGGCCCGCTACCCGGTGGGTATCCTGCCGGTCATGGACCCCGAAACCGGCGAAACCCTGGTCGACGATCTCGGCCGCCGCTCCTTCACCACCTCGATCGCCTATGGCCCAACGATCGGCAAGAACATCGCGCTGGCCTACCTACCCTGGTCTTATGCCCAGGAAGGACGCAAGCTCAATGTGGAGTATTTCGGCGAAACATACCCGGTGGAAGTCGTCGGTGTTGGCTACAAGCCGCTTTACGATGCGGAGAATTTGAAGCCGAGAAGCTGATCACTTAATTGTCGGCGGACCAACTCCCCTGCCCGCTGGGAAGCCAGCGGGCATTTTCATGCTGACTGGTTGAGAGTCTGGTGGTTTTGTACTTGGTTGCCGTGCGGAGGGTCTTTTGGTTCGACGTGTGGGCGAGGGATTGCCGGCGATTTTGGGAACACGCACGTATCTCGGGCGCGCCTACCAGTATCAATGCACGACGGCGGCCGGCGATCTTGTTGCCAATGGCGTTTTATCGGAGCCGATGATTTCGGGAGAGGCGGCGGTGCTGGTGCCCATGGCTGAGCAGTGCTGCATTCTTCAGCCAGATCGGTAGGGCGCTGAGCTAGCATCGCCAGCGAAGAAGAAGTCTTGGCGCCAGCGATAGAGCATGTCCAAGATTTCGCAAAATAGGAAGAAGAAGAATTTGGTTGCGGGGGCAGGATTTGAACCTGCGGCCTTCAGGTTATGAGCCTGACGAGCTACCGGGCTGCTCCACCCCGCGTCACCAGCGCAAATCGCGATGCGATTTGTCGCGTCAGAGCAAACTCG
>NZ_JABAIJ010000006.1 GCF_012641435.1 Rhizobium sp. P38BS-XIX | reverse complement strand
CGAAGCTGCGATTGGGCGCAGCGCCGATTTCGTACAGGACAATCATAGCCGATCCGGGAAGGGCGTTTTGCGTGGGCTCCACTATCAGCTCCCGCCGCATGCGCAGGCCAAGCTGGTGCGCGTGGTTGTTGGCGAGGTTTACGACGTCGCCGTCGATATCAGGAGGTCGTCACCAACCTTTGGTCGGTGGGTCGGTGTTCTCCTTTCGGCTGAGAACAAGCGGCAGCTTTGGATCCCGGAGGGCTTTGCCCACGGCTTCCTGACACTCACCGACCACGTCGAGTTTCTGTACAAGACCACCAATTACTATGCGCCCGAGAGCGATCGCGGCATTCGCTGGGATGATCCCCAGATCGCCATCGACTGGACGCTCGATAGTCAACCTGTGCTTTCTCCGAAGGATCAACGGCAGCCGTTGCTGAAAGATGCGGAAACCTTCGATTGAGGTATCGTTTTCGTTCGCGGTGGCTGTTTTGAACCTGATCTGCTTAAGCTTCTTTTCTAAGCGCGAGCGGCCTCAACGCTTGTGATGCTCCCAAGTCAAGGAAGCATCCCTGCTCAGCTAGACGAGCTTAAGGCCGAATTTTCGATAGAAAATGTAGGCAGAGCGAATAAATTGCTCGATATGCCAAAGGCCTTTGCGAGCAGCGTCTCCGCCGCCATGAACGATTCTAACCGTGGGCAGGAAGGCGATACGCGTGACTTTCGCTGCACGTATGGAGAGGTCAAAATCCTCAAAATAAAGAAAATAGCTGGGATCAAAGCCATTGAGGTTGCGGAAAATCTCGCCGCGAAAGAGCATAAAGCATCCACTAACGATCGGTGGATCCCAGAAAACCGCGCTATCTGGCATCTCCGCCATTTGGTAGTGATCCAGTCGTTTTTTGAAAAGCTGACGCAGTCGTTTTGGCGCGAAACCTCTCAGTGCAAGGTCCAGAATAGCGGGGTAACGTTTACATAGATATTGGCGAATACCATCCGTTCCGACGGCTGAGGGAGTCAATAACCCACAGTTTGTGTGTTGTTTCAGAAACTGCAGGGCATTCTCGAGGCTGTCGGGGCCTAAAACAACGTCTGGGTTAAGCACAAGATGCAAGTCGCCGACATTGTCTATTACCATGTTGTTCGCGCGACCAAAGCCGACATTGCCCTGCCCGTTTAACAAATGAATCGACAGATCCTGAAAGCTCTCTCTTAGCCAATTAGAAAGAGAGTCGCTTGGCGAATTATCAACTATTACTATATTGGTTTCAGTATCAGCCAAACGAGCTATTGAAGCCCGCAGGCTTTCGAGAGTGGCCTGTAGTACGGTAAGATCGGGCCGATATGTGACAATGCAAACAGAGAGCAGCATCGTTCAATTCTGTCGTTGGTCTTGAGCAAAGTCGATCATTTTTGCGCTGTCTCCAGCTGGCGATCATCAAATAATTATGCGGTTATAGATGCGCATTTTTGAGCAAGTTTGCGCTATCAAACCGCTGGGGCCACCCATTTTCCTTGATGAATGACTGTACGAATTCAGGAGCATCTTGATGCAAGAGAGCGTCGTGTGCCAGATGCTCAATATCCGTAAGAGATCGACTTATAAATGTGCCTTGAGATTCTTCCCGCAACGACATCTCGCCAAAATCTGTTGAGATCACTGGAAGCGACATTGCACGGTATTCATAGAACTTGATCGGATCCACCGAAGCAGTCAAGTTATTGTTTTGAAATGGAATTATTCCAACGTCAAACTTCGCCATAGCACTGATGGCTTCTTCATGAGCGCACGGAGGCAAAAGCTCGATATTGTTGGGAAGCAATCGGGGAGGGGGTGCAAATACCGGACCGATCACCCTTACGAGATCATTTGGTCTGGCGTTTGCCAATTTAATGACCCACTCCCAATCAAACCACTGAGCGATTGTGCCAATGTAGCCAAATATCTTTCTGCTCTCGGCATTTCGGACCTTATTTATGGTCGAATACAAAGTGGGCTCAAGGCCGTTTGGCACAAAGTTAAGGTCGGATCGCAGTTTGCTCCAGTGTGTTTGCAAGCGCGTGCTGCTTACCCACATATGGGTGCATTTCCCGGCGAGGTTTTTTTCCCGTCTTCTCATAACCGCTTTTGATAAGCCGCTATAGAACGCAGGAAATTCGTCCATGGCATCATACAAGGAAGGTATGTTAGGATATTCTGACACCAGAAGGTTCGCCAGAAGGCTTGGTTTTCCAGCCGCGATTAGCGCATCGTTTCCTTCCACAAAGCGCTTCACTTCGGAAAATATCGCGGCCCACATGAACCTGTTGACTGATGACAATATAGGTATGGGCTCGATTGGTACAGCTCTAGGTTTAATCACCTCTATCCATGCGTCAAGATTTGTGGATTTGCCACTCATCGGCGCGTTGCGGCGCTTGAAGTCAATCGGTTTAGGGAGCCGCGTCGGGTAAGGATCGATCCAAAGAACGTTCCCTCCAGTACGCAAGTGAAACCATTCCGCAAACTTGTGAGGTCGCTGGGCAAAGCTGGCCCACGGTACAGGCGACAGATAAACCAAGCGCGTCAAGTAAAAAACTCTCGCAAGGTTTCGGCTACGCGTTTCGAAGCGAGACCATCTCCATAGGGTGAAACGCCCCGTGCCATTTCACTATATGCTACCTCATCGTCCAGAAGTCGCTGCGCTTCGCGGACAATATTCTCATAGTTTGCCCCGACGAGTTTCACGACACCTTGTGCCACGGCTTCCGGTCGCTCAGTTTCGTCGCGCAAGACCAAAACCGGTTTTCCAAGCGCTGGCGCTTCCTCTTGAACACCACCAGAATCCGTCAAAATAAGGTATGCGCGCTTCATGGCGGCTACGAAAGGTGCATAGTCCAACGGTTCGCACAATATGAAATTGGAAACAGATCCCAAGACCTCATGCGCCACATCCTTTACGTTCGGGTTAGGATGAACCGGATAGAGAAATTGGACATCCGGGTTGTTGTCCGCGAGAGTTTTTAGGGCTTCGCAAATATTTCTGAAGGGCTTCCCGAAGTTTTCGCGTCGATGGGATGTCACCATCACCAATCGCTTGCTGTCATCGAGGACGACGGTGGTTTCCAATGGCTTGGCCGCCGTCATAAGCAGAGCGTCTATCACCGTATTGCCGGTAACAAGCACATCGCTTTCTGCAACCCCTTCCTTCAGAAGATTTTGCCTTGCGCCCTCGGTCGGAGCGAAGTGCCACTTGGCGAGTTTACCCGCTATGACCCGATTGGCTTCTTCGGGAAAAGGATTTTGAATATCCCAAGTGCGTAAACCTGCCTCAACGTGCCCAATCGGAATACGACGATAAAAGCACGCCAAAGCGACAGTCATCACGGTCGTTGTATCACCCTGTACGAGGACGACATCGGGTTTTTCCGTTTCCAGAACTTCATCGATTGCCAAGAGCAGGCGAGCGGTCAAACCAGCTAGGGTCTGATTTGGACGCATGATGTCCAAATCGATATCCGGCTTTATATCGAAGAACTCCAAAACCTGATCGAGCATTTGGCGGTGTTGGGCTGTTGCCAAGACTTTTACGTCAGACCAAGCCTCTTGCTTCAGCGCGAGAATGACTGGAGCCATTTTGATGGCCTCGGGTCGGGTACCGGCAACGCAGATGACTTTTTTCTTCATGGGAACCTCAGGGAACAGGGTCTGCACTTGCAATCAGGGATTCTATTTTCGAAACGTAGGTTTCAGCTCGTATATCCCATCTGTTTGCGTCGGCAAGATCGCTTAGGCGCCGCTTAAAAGAAGGATCATTCCGAACATTCAACGCATTCTCAATGGCCCGAGCGAACTCAATAGCATTGTTCCCCGAAAATACCTCCTCGTACACAACGCATTCCTGCATGTCACCAGTCACGACAACAGGTTTTTCGAGGGCAAAGTATTCAAATAGCTTTAGTGGCGATGTGGCGCGCGCTATGTCGCCCATGACGAAGGGTATAAAGCAGGCATCGAAAAGGCGTGCGTACGACGGTAGATTCTTGTAATCAACCGGCCCCAAGTAGAGCACGTTACTTCTGCGCGGAAGCAGAGGTATGCAACCACTGTAATCGGGACCGATGAAGACGAAACCAACGTCTGGCATCATCTCACTGATCTCGGCTACAAGCTCATACCAAAGCCATGGCGCTATAGCGCCGAAGTAACCAACAATATTTCGATGGCTATCTTTGAACGCCTGCAAGGCCGATGAAATGTCGTAAGTCGCGTGGCCTTCATTTCGATAGTGAGCGACATCGACGCCATTGGGGACGAAAACACAGCGCGCCGCGCCACATGCTTGGACCGCTTCTTCCTGTAGCAATTTTGCCGAAGAGACGACGAGATCAGCATTGGCAAATGCCACTTGCTTCAGTTTCAACAATCGCCTGAGGCTAGACGTTCCCCCAGAAATGGAGGCGTCGATGTGATCGATGTATTCGTAAGTGACGAAACCACTTTTCTTGGCGGACAAAAAGTCTCGGTCTTCGGCAAATAAGGTTGTGCTGTAAAAGCAGCGAACGGCACCGTCAATCGCTTCCACCTTGGGATCGTTCGTAAGCCAGACGTTGGTCCCGATAGAACGGAAGCCGACAACTCCATCTCCCGTCGTGCGATACAACACTAGGCAACCTAGTTTGCCGAGCGCAAGCGCCATGTGGTGCGGCCGCTGATAAAGAGTGACGTTCCAGTCAATGCTCGCTTCCAGAATAAAGATGAGACGATGGCTTCGATCGCTAAGCACTTCATCACCAAAGCGCTCCCAGCCGATATCGCCAGCCTGCATCTGTCCCTGGCTGCCTCCTTTACGAAGCCATCGTACGATGGAATGCCGAAAGCCGTGCAAATGATGACGCAACGGCGCTGGCAGTATCCAGAATATTTTCCGGGAACTGGCGTATACGATACTTCTGATTAGTCCTTTCCAGTGAGACATCATGCCGTTTGAACTTCAGCAGCGTGTTTCTCATTCCGTGAAAGTTGAGCTCTGACAAGCACGCTATATTGTTCATAGCTCGTGCTTCTTTCAAGCTTGCTCAGTTCCTCATCGCTGAAATTCGGGCGAACGGGATCTTTCCAAGTCCGGATCATTGCGTCGGCCATTTGACTTTCAAACGGTTGGGTAGATTTCAGCTCCCAAATTTCTCCCTTGTACTGTGCGATGTCCTGTGGAGGGGGAACGACTTCGATACCTGGTCGCCCCTCAAATGAAGATGCAAAGCCGACTCGGCTGGTTACAATCGGTAGATTTGAGCGAATGGCCTCGAGCAAGATGAGCTGGCCGCCTTCGAAGAAAGCTCCACTAACAAATGCGTCAGCCATGGCAAAATGCTCGTGTGAGCGTGGCGCAGCCCCGCAGTATATGACTTTGTGTTCAAGGCCTTTGGTGGCGATGTAAGCATTCAGCTCATCCATCAATGCGGTCTCGTAAATCGGACCCAATATGGCGAGCTTGGCGTTTTCGCACGTACGGGAGGCTATCTCGAAAGCCTTTAAGGTGCCCAGATGGTTTTTTTGATGGTTTATGGCGCCAATGTCGACAAATACGAAATCGTCTCCAGTGATTCCGTATTTTTCGCGGAGGCTCTCCCTTGCTTCACGAGGCGCAAAATCATGGAAGGGGGCGAAGTCGATGCCATTCGGGACAACGATGCATTTCTCCTCGGGAACTCCAAGGCGAGAAATGCTGTAATCACGGACATAGTCGGAAACGGCAATGAACTTGGTCGTTAGTTTTGCGTTGTCGGAAAACTCCTGCCGTTGGCGGTCGTTAAGCCACATGTAGACATTATGAATCACCTGCAGAAACGGAATATCCCTGTCATTGCAAGCTCTTAATCCATGAGTAGAATAATGGGCGAGTACGAGCTTCGGTTTGATATGGTCGATGATTCTTTCATAAGCCGATGGGCTATATATTTGGCAAATCACCTTTTGGCCGCGACGACGGGCTTGGTCGACGGCAGGTCCGCGATTGCCGAGTACAAGGAGAGCAATTTTATAATTTGCTTTCTTAAGCGTATCATTCAAATCAAGAACGACGTTCTCAAGACCGCCAGCTTCAAAATTGTCAACCTGAACGAGAACGTCGCACTCATGCGGAACAGTGGAGAGATCCGCTAGAGGGATATTGGCGGCCGCTTCGACAATGGGCCCACGGATATTAGGCGACATTCTTCGCCATAAACTGCGTGCAAGCCGTCCACTGGTCGTTTCAGGGGGAAGAACACGGCGTAATCTTGTTGCGATCCTGGAGCGAATGGTCGGTCTGTGTCGCGAAGAAAAGAATTGATATATCTGCTCTGCGCCCGCCTCGCGGACGTCTTGAAGTCTCTCATATACGGCCAGATTTTCACTCGCCATCCGCACCCGGGTCTCTTCGTCTGGTAATTTTGACGCGAGGAAATCGGGCAAAGTAATGTATTGCATGCCGAGCGATTTAAAATCACCGATATTCTCGGAATCTATAATGGGAACGATACCCATAGCCAGGTATTCGACCAGCTTGGTAGGGCATGCGACTTTGTTCACTATGCTGTCTTCGCGTAAGATGAAACCATAGTGGCAGTTCGGATAGATCTCCATCAATTCCGCATGCGTCTTTGATTCCACGATAACGGAATTCATCAGACTTGCCGATAGCATCGCTTTCACCGCTTCCGGTTGCGGCGTATAGAAACGATGTTGGCAATGATCTGCGGTTTTCGCGATCGCATCGATCATTTTTGGCACTTGTTGCCAGCGGTGCAATCCCCCAGCATAAACGACAATCGGCTTTCCGTTTTCAAGCGGCCGCGCTGACGTCGAAGGCGTAAATGTCGGGAACATTGGGAATGAGATGCTTCGGGCTTTCAGCGCACCGCGAAACTTCTGGCGGAGATAGTTTTCCATCGCCTTTGTCACAACAATGACAATGCCCGCTTTCCGAACCGCCAGACGTTCTTGTTTGTCGTATATAAGCGCACTGTAGAAATCATCGTGCATACGGAATTCTTCCGGCACAACACCGTGAATATCGACGGCCTTCCGCACAAACGGAAGGTGCAAAAACTGCCCAAATCGATTGTCGTACATTCGCAAAACACTATGGAAATAAATCCTGCGCGTGCGAAGGACCGCGGCCGCGGCAAGCATACGCACTAGCATTTTCAGCTTTTTGCTGCCTGTTACTCTCAATACAAGAACGTTCGGCTCTGGCCGGTCAAACCAAATATTGCGGCCGGTCAGCTCCTCGCTTTCGACATAAATGCGCCAACGATCCTGAAAAAGACGATCAATGATTTGGATTCGCTGAAAATATCCATCGCTCTGTCGTTCAGGATAAAAATACCCTCCAAAGAATACAATACCATCGAGTTGCCATAGAAAGCCGACACCGCGTCTCACAAGCCAGAGGAGCTTGGAAATTCTGCCTGTCGGCTTGCCGGCCGGCGCTGCGCTTGAGGGAACGCGTAGCCTTGGTCCAGCGGCTTTGCCGTCTCGCTCAAGAGACGAAACGAAGGCATGAATGGCAAAATTGCTTTCAACGCGATCATGTACCGCCTCTGCTATTCGACTAAGGTCAGCCGTGATTGCTTCAACACTTTCCTCGTTGACTTCTTCCTTCTTTATATCCCGAGAGAGTGCTGCTTTGACTTTGATCCAGGTGTCGGCCAAATCTCCGTACGATCTTGCCGTCGCGATCTGCGTGCCCAACTCTTCGGGAGCTTGGTCGCGATAGGCTTCGAAGGTTGCGGACAGATTTCGAAACTCGGTTTCAAAATAGTCTATCTGATGATCTAGATTGCGAGTGTAGGCTGCGAGATCTGTGCGGCTCGCGGAAGCTGAGGGTTTACCAAGTGCGAACGCTGCATCCATGCAAAATGAAACGATTGGCTTTTCCGACCGCCTGCTCCATTTGATGCCGTGTTTTTCTTCGAGATAACGTTTGTTCTTTTCGGCGCGTGCGCTGAAATATTCATATTGAAGCTTACCGAAGGACGCTGAACCCCAGTGATGGATAAACGTGTCACGTGCCAAGAATATTTTGTAGCCGAGTTTTCGCGCGCGGAAACAGTAGTCATCATCTTCGAAGCCACCGGGGAAAAATGTTTCGTCTAGCAGGCCGATCTTCTCGCACGCGCTCTTCGTCAGCAGAACGCAGAAGAATGTGACATCCGCTTCCACAAGGTGACCTTGCCAAGCGTCATATCGCCTGTCAGCGAATTTTTTAGCTCGTTGGTATGGTTCCTCTATAATCCTTATGCTGCCGGCTTCTATAAACTCGCTAAGGTCAGCATTGTAATCGACGGGGATGCATTGTTCGCTGTCAGCTTTGTTGGTGACTGAACTGATAATATCTTTTTCATGTGCCAACATCCTGTCCAGCCAGTGATCCGTGACGATCACGTCGCTGTTGAGCAGGCAAATGTGGGTTATCGTGTCGTCGGCGAGAAATTCGCGAATGCCGACATTGTTTCCGCCGGAAAAGCCTAGGTTTTCGGGCTCCTCAATATAGCGCCAGTCAGTGCCTACCTCCGAAATGTGCGCTGTAATAGCCGCTCTTATTTTGTTTCGGTCGTCTGAATTGGACGCATTGTCCACCAGGATGAGCTTAACCGCACTTTCATTATGTGCCCTTCTTAAGCTGGCCAACGTGGCAATGAGCGCGTCGGGAGCGTTGTAAGAGACAATAACGATTCCGGTGGTCGCGATTTGAGTCATGAGTTGTTCTTCGAGATCAGTCTGGAAATTCTGCGCGAAATGAAACGAAATCCGCGCATGATTTGGAAGCAGAGCGAGCCTTGTGCATTTGCCAGCTTCAAGAGTTGCGCATTTAAAGCGACGACCTGTCGGGCAAAATCCTGGGCGCGCGCTTCCGTTTCAATAACTTGCCGTCCAAGATCCTGCGCTCTTTCTTCAGTTTCGCTTACTTGCCGCGCTAGCTCCTGCTTGGAAGTTTCTGCTTCGGTGAGATTGCGGGCTAGGAGGTCGACGTTAGCTTCCAGATCTCTTGATCTGACGCTTGCAAAGCTTAATTGCCGCTCAAAGAAGCCTTGGCTCTCATGATGGAAAAGTCCCGGCTTTGCTTGACACTCATCCAGAGCATTCAGCATGTAGGCTGCGCGTGCAGCCCTGTCCATAAGCTGAGACAGCTCCGGGAAACCGAAAGGCAGTGGTCGTGACGAGTTGCCGATCATGTTCAACCAGGGAGCAGACATTAAGCGCTGTGCTTCGAGGACACTTTTCTCCAAGTATGCTCTTGCTTGTTCAATGTTGTGTTTGGCGACGGCAAGGATGCTTAGCCAATAAAGTGCATCAAGCGTCTTATTGCCAAGCAACGCGCTGTAGGGCGTAACATCGATCGCCGCACACATAGAATAAAAGCGCTCGGCATCATCCAAATTTCCGGATTTTCTGGCCACTTCGCCGACCGCAAAGAGCAGCGATACCTGCCAACGCAGTTGATGTGGTGATGGTTTTATGATCCCAGCGTAGCGAAGCGCGGACGCTCGAATTTCCTCAAGTGTCGTGTCTGTCAACCTACCCTGTTTTGCCAGTGCATAGACTTGGCCGCACAAAGCGCTGGCAAAGTCTGTTGACGTGGGGTCGGCCATTTCGAGAACGCTTTTTTGCATATCCTGCAGGAGGTCTTCCGACTGCGCACGCATGCCGATGGCGATCATGCCTTTTACGAGCCAGGGGTTTTTATAGTCTCGCGCAAAAGCGGACACGTTGAAGTCCGGGGAGTCTGGTTGGCTCCAGGAGGTCTCCTCATAGGCGACATCTTTGCCGTTGATTGGGTCAGCCATGCACAAGAGCAAGACCCATTCTCCGTCCTGTTCACACTCTCTTTTGGGTATTGCTTCGACCCAACCGCGAGGCGAGTGATGATAGCGCATCCCGCCGCCGGCCGTTTGGAAGAAGCCTTTTTCAAGCAGGAAGTGCGATCCGCATTCCTCGATGAGGCGTGCCCATGTATAGACGTGAAGATGATAGGGGTTGGGATCCTTGCCAGTTTCGTCAACCCAGTTGTTGGGTGCACAGACCATCAATCGGCCTGATGGCTTGAGGACGCGTTTAAGCTGGGTCAGATACTCATCCGGATCAGGAACATGCTCTATCGTCTCGAATGCGGTTATGAAATCGATACTGTTGTCGGGTATTTGCGAAAGCGCTTGCGCGTCGCCTACCTCAAACCGAACTGCATCCGATCTCCCGTAATGCGCGTTTGCATAGTCGATGCTGAAATCGCTCAGATCGATTCCGATCACCGATCGGGCGCTGGAAGAGCTGTATAAAATGTGGCTCCCGTAGCCGAGACCGCAAGCGACGTCGAGCACACGATCTCCTGGACGAATATACTCCACCGCCTTGTGATATCGAATGCAGTGCGCATCGCTTCTTCGGCCAGTTTCTCGAAGCATATCGGTATGCAACAAACGCTCTTCGGCAAGAACCAATAAGTCGAAATGTTGCAGCGCCGCTTTCGGAGCCTTTTCAAGGGCGATCAAGATTTCGCTGCCGTCGCTGTTTAGCGACTCGTACGGATTGACTTGATAAAATAGCGGGTGCTTGCGAAAGCCAGCTTCAAAGCAGCGTGTTTCCCACCAAGTTCTATCTTGGCGAGTTTGTAGCAAATGCGCTTCCGGGCTTTGTCCTGTCGCCAGGCGCAAAAAGACATAGCGGGATGAGACTCGATAAAGTTCACCCAAAGCTACCGCAACTTTATTGGTTGCCAGCTTTTCAAGGCCACCGATCGACACAATTGTTTCAAAGTACTCATCAGCAAAAGGTAGCTCTAAAAACGAGCTGTCGGGCTCTCGATCATGGGCATCCGCATTGATGAGGTCTGCATCCGTCCCAGACTTGTGGATCGTATGTGCGTCAACGCCTTGCGCGATCAGGCCCGGCAGCAAAGATTCAACATTGCTACCAATCTGCAGCAACTTTCCGTAGCCGCAAGACTCAAGAATCATTTCGATCAGCTTAGCGTTGGATTTGACAGCTTGCATATCGTTCTCTGGTGGTTCTCAGCCGTTAAAATGAAGCGGCGCGGCGTATCACCACGTCGCCACCATACGCAAATCTGTCATGCCGCCAAACGTATATTCATTCTGGCGTATCAGGGTTTGGAAAAATGCGGCTTCATCTTTCCAATGCAGGATGCGTTGTTCGGTATAGTCTGGCTTTCCTTCGTAAGAAATGGCTGCTTGAATCTCATAAAAATTAGGACCAAGGGTGCAACTGCACTCAAGCCAAACATCGAATTCTTCGTTCTCCTGGATTTCCCGTTTCCAGAAAACTTCGCCGTGGCGCGCGCCGGTTAGAACCTGCATATCTTGGTTCAGCGTTCCCCAAGAGTATATTTTTATGCCTTCGCGACTTCTTATTCTGATCGAGACGTTAATATGATCGGTTGTGATTGCTGATCGACAGCTAACCTGGATCTTGATTGGATCCCCCGGATAAAAGACTGCGCAGGGCTCGCCTTCCATATCGAAGGTCTTCACAGCTGTGACTTCAATGCCTCCATCACCGAAAGACAGGCTGTCACTACGGCCGGGCAGGGAATGGCTTTTGCCTGCACCGCTTTCGGCAGTCAGCTTCTTAGTCTCACCTGACGCCGCCGTTTGTTTAGGCGCCAGTCGAGAGAAATAGGACGACTCTTCTTCATGAAGAAGCTTGCGGTAGGAAAGTAAAACTTCCGATGAACTTCCTGTCAGAACTTCATGCCCATTTTTGAGAAGTATAGCGCGATGAGTGAGTGTACGAACAGACTCCTGATCATGTGATACGAAAAGGAGCGTCACGCCATCCGAAAGCAGTTTCTCGATCCGCGCGAAACAGCGCTTCTGAAACAAGGCATCGCCAACGGCCAAAGCTTCATCGACGATCAGGATATCAGGATCGATTTGCACTTGAACGGCAAATGCGAGGCGCACCAGCATGCCGCTTGAATAAGTCTTGACGGGCTGCTCCAGATAATCGCCGATATCTGCGAATGCCGCGATCTTGTCGAAACGCTCGTCAACCTGTTCTCGCGTCATTCCAAGCAGCATGGCGTTGAGATAGACATTTTCTCGCCCGGAAAACTCTGGATTAAAGCCCGAGCCGAGTTCAAGAAGTGCGGCGATGCGCCCCTTCGTCGTTACCTCGCCTACGGTCGGGGCGAGAGTCCCGGTAATGATCTGTAGCAGCGTACTTTTGCCGCTCCCGTTTCGGCCCACAATGCCGAAAGCCTCACCTTTTTTTACTTCAAAGGAAATGTCTTTCAGCGCCCAGTGTTCTTTGTAATGGACCGCGACATCCATGCCGACCAAGCGCTGAATTGAAGGCATGACAAGTTGTTTTAGTCGCTCACGCGGCGAAGAGTAGATTTCATAACGCTTTCCGAGGTCTTTGACGCGAATAGAAATTTCATCAGAGGACATCAGCAAAACCTCTTCGTGTCTTCTGAAACCAGACGTAACCCAACCATGCAAATACGCCTGAAAAAGCCGTCTCGAGGAACCAGTGGTTCCAATGGATGTTTTGTTTCCAGATTAGAACTCCTCGAGCTTCCTCAATAAGGAATGTCAGTGGATTGAGCTGGAAAATGACATGAAGTTGCTCCGGCAGTGCGCTGATGGGAAAAAAGACCGGAGAGAGAAACATCAGCGCTGGAATGGCCGCGGTGACGACTTGATTTACATCGCGAAGGTAAACCCCAAGCGACGAAAGGAACCAGGTGCAGCCCATTGCAAGGAAAATCAATGGGATCAAGATGAACGGAAAATAGAGAGCTTGAACAGAGGGCAAACCGAAAAATATAAAATAAAATAGGAGCCATATCACCATGCTGGCAAGGAAATGAAACCCTGCAGAGGCCACCAAGACAAATCCCATGATTTCGAGCGGGAAAACAACTTTTTTGACATAGTTGACGTTTCCGACAATCAGGGATGGCGCTCGTCCGAGGTTTTCCGAGAAGAAGTTGAATATCAACAAACCGGAGAACAAGATCAAAGCAAATTCAGTTTTTGAGTCGCTTCCGCCGGGCCAGCGTGCTTTGAATACCGTGCTGAAAAAGAAGGTATAGATTGTCAGCATCAAAAGTGGATTGAACAGAGACCACATGATGCCAAGAAACGACCCTTTGTAGCGTCCAATCACTTCGCGTTCTGTCAACGCCAGAATGAGGCCACGATTGCTCCAAAAGCTCTTCAGCATTCCTTTTGGTGAGAGAGAGAAATTCTGCATCATTGAACTTTCTTGCGAGCTTCGATGAAGAAGCAATCGCGCCAGCGGGCAATTTCTCTCATCGCGTTAGCCTGCATTAGTCCAAGGCTGCAATCAGGTGCTTTTGAGCGCGAGGCTCGCCGAGCGTTGCCCGTGCTCATCAATCCATTTACCCTTTTATTAGCTCTGCTGCAGGCCTGTCGTTGCTCGAATTGCAGGCGATATCTGTCAAAATATGCTACAATTTCAGAGATAGAGAGAGATCCCTTATTTGCCATGTGCAGGCAACTTGCGGAATTAGGGTAATATTCTCTTTCTTTATCCCTGACCGATAGAATCAATTCTTCTTCTTGAAAGTTTTTGACTCTACCTAAGGTAGAGTTTGTCCTTCCAAGCCGTTGGCGCGTATAGCCCAGACCTCTTACGGAATCAAGTTTGCCATATGTATGGTACCGACAGTGATGCAAGCTCAACGAGAGCCTCCGATGAAGCCGCTTGAAGGTGAGTGGCGCAATGCAGAATGAACCATCGACAAAATGAGTACGCAGTTTCCCATTGAGTTCAAACGCTCAGCTCCTTGTGGGAGCTTGTAGCTCCGGCCGCTTCCTCGCCGCCGTCAGATACTCCCCCTTTAGTCGCATGTGACACCAGCAGGCGAAGGCGGAGCTGGCGAAGGCCAGGCTTTCGCCGATGGCGAGGCGGTTGTTGGAGTTGCTGAGCAGAGTGAGTGAAAAGAAGAACAGGCAGAGGATATAGGCGTGCCATGCGGCGCGCGGGATGATGCCGGCCTTGCGGGCGCGCCAGACGGCGCGAATGAAGACGGCGAGCATGAAGCCCATGACGGCGGCGCCAAAGAGGCCGTAGCGCACCAGGATTTCCAGATAGCCGTTGTGCAGCAATGTGTATTGCACATGCGAGTAGCGCGTCTCGGCCCAGCGTTCCAGCCAACGATTGCCCCAGCCGAAGACGGGGGCGGAGGAGAAGACCTCCCAGCTGTTGGACCAGAGCTGCAGGCGCTCATCCATCGAAACCGGCGTGTTGGTGGAACTGATTGCGTTCGACACCACGCCACCCATTTCATGGCCCTCGATCACATTTTCGACCATGGCAACAGCTGCCGACAGGGTCGGGCCTGCTGTCTTGTCGAGATTGTGGCGTACGCCATAGATGCCGGCAACCAGCAGGGCGGCCACCGCGAGGATGATGACGACGCCGCTCTTCATGCGCAGGTAGGTGAGTGTTACCAGCGCCATGACCGGCAGGCTGATGCCGAGCGCCAGCCAGACGCCCTTCGATTTCGCGCCGTAGATGGCGATGAAACAGAGTGCAAAGATGAACGGCGAGACGATATAGGCGAAGCGCGCGACACGGCGATCGCTATCCTTTTCCGTCAGATAATGCAGCAGCCAGAACAGCGTGAAGATGACGATCATGCCGCAGGCGACAGCGCCGTGGATCTGGTTGTTCATGATCAGCGGGCGGATGGTTTCGCCGGCAAAGACCTCGCGCAGGTGCTGCGTGGCGACCAGCATGACCAGAACCAGAGCGAAATAAGCTGCGACGATCTTCTCCATCACCTCTTCGTAAAGAAGGAAGGCAACGCCCATGATGGGGAAAAAGAACGGGAAGGCATAGAGCCAGTCGGAGGCGCCGATGTCGTGCTGCGGCGTCAGCCAGAGCGTGATGCCGAAGCGGGCCATGACATAGATGGCCCAGCCCATGCACAGCCAGCCGATCCAGTCCGTGCGCGGGCGGATCGGCGCTCTCATATAATAATAGAGAGCGATCAGCGACATCAGTGCGGTCGCATAGCGATAGGCATCGCTTTCAACGACGGTCGGCGAAGCCAACAGAAGCCAGAGCAGGCCGCCGATGATTGCCACGGCCTTCGGTATCGTGCTTGCGGCTTTGACCGTGCCGGGAGGGCGCATTGCGAGATCAGCATGCGGTTGGTTCATGCGCGCTTCGTCCAATGTCGTCTTCCGCCTTCGTCCACATTTGTTTCACTGTTCTGCGTTCCAGACGCCCCACACCGGCCGTTAGGGGCGTAAAGGGGCAGGAATGCGGCATTTTTCGCATGTAAGCCTGTCGGTGCGATCGATTTCACGCGAGGCTTGCTAATGGGCAACTCCATCGCGCCGCACCACTTTCAGCACGGTCAGAATGATGATCTTGAGATCGAAGACGAACGAGCGCTGACGCAAATAGTCCTCGTCCAGCGCCACCTTTTGCGGGATCGGCAGCTCGTCGCGTCCATTCACCTGCGCCCAGCCGGTAAGACCAGGCAGAAGCGTGTCGACGCCGCGTTCGGTGCGCAGCGCAATGAGATCATGCTGGTTGAAAAGAGCAGGACGCGGTCCGACAATGCTCATCTCCCCCTTCAGGATGCACCAGAGCTGCGGCAACTCGTCGAGGCTCGACTTGCGAAGGAAGGAGCCGATCGGCGTCAGAAAGATCTTCGGATCTTTGAGGAGATGTGTGGCGACCGCAGGCGTGTCCGTGCGCATGCTGCGAAATTTCGGCATGCGGAAGATCTTGTTGCTTCGGCCGACACGATCAGACCAGTAAAGGATCGGGCCTTTCGAGGTCAGCCGCACGGCGAGCGCAACGATCAGGATGGGAATGAAAAAGACGATCGTCGCAGCAAGAGCAGCGAGAAAATCGAACAGGCGCTTGGCGATCGTATAAAACATCGTCTCTGTTTGTCGCATCGGCGCCGATTTTCGGGCGGCGATGAAGGTCGCGGTTGTCCTGTGCATGTCATATCGCGAATTTAAGCACAACTGGCCATGCCCAAGATTCCCCGGCCTTGTTTGGTGTCAGTATACCGTGCAAAGCATGTCTTCGACGATGCTGCGGACGTTCGGAAGGCGGTGGACAGATGATCCTGGTGACAGGTGCGACGGGTTTTGTCGGGCAGGCCTTGTGTGCCGAGCTGAGCCGTCGGCAGATGAACTATCGGCCGGTCAGCCGCATGTTGCGCCCTGGCTTCGTTGCGATCGGCGCAATGGATGGCGCTGTGGATTGGTCGGAAGCGCTTGCCGGTGTCGAGACAGTCATGCATCTGGCGGCTCGCGTCCATGTTATGAACGAGAGCGCCGCCGATCCCTTGGCCGCCTTCCGAGCCGTCAATGTCGATGCAACGGCCAATCTGGCGCGGCAGGCGGCCAGCGCAGGCGTCCGGCGTTTCATCTTTTTGAGCTCGATAAAGGTCAATGGTGAGGCGACGGCGGCCGGGAAGCCGTTCCGGGCGTCGGATACACCAAATCCGGACGATGCCTATGGTCGCTCTAAGCTGGAAGCCGAGCAAGCCTTGCTGGCGATCGGGGCGGAAACGGGCATGGAGGTCGTCATCATTCGGCCGCCGCTGGTCTACGGTCCCGGCGTGAAGGCGAATTTCGCCAGCCTGATGAAATTGTCCGCCCGGCCGTTTCCCTGGCCGTTCGGGGCGGTTCGAAATCGCAGGTCGCTCGTTTACGTCGGCAATCTCGTCGATTTCATGCTACTTTGTGCACGACATCCGCTCGCCGGCAATCGGGTATTCCTGATCAGCGACGGGGAAGACCTTTCGATCGGCCAGCTGATTTCCAAGTTGTCGCTGGCAAAGGGCAAGAAGGCCCTCATGCTGCCCGTGCCTCCGGCGCTGTTGGAGGGCCTTGCGGCAATTCTCGGCCGCAAGGCGGCTGCACAGCGGCTGCTGGGCTCGCTGCAGGTCGATATCAGCGAAACGAGAGAGAGCACCGGCTGGTCGCCGCCTTACTCGGTCGAAGAGGGGCTGGCGGCGACGGTTGCTGCCGATACAACGAGTGCTCGCTGATTTGGCGAAGGTGCCTCAAAGGCTCCAGACCAAATGGCCTTCAAACAATGGGTTGGTTCGATCGAGCGCGGCTTTCACGTCAACGACCACGCCATTTTCGTTCAGCAGATTCAGGATTTCGGCTGCGCCATCGGCGAGATAGGATTTGTGCGGCACGGCAAGTACCAGCGCGTCAAGTTTGCCGAAATCCTTCAGCTCTCTCAGGCGTATACCATATTCCTCTTCGGCTTCGGTGTGGCTTGCCATCGGGTCATGGATCAGCGGCTCGAGGCCGAACTGGTGCAGTTCGCGGATGATATCGGGCACGCGGCTGTTGCGCAGATCAGGCACGTTTTCCTTGAAAGTCAGGCCGAAGATGCCGATGCGGGCGCCATTGATGGGCCGTTTCGCGGAGACCAGCATCTTGATGAGCTTCTGGGCAATGAAGGCGCCCATGCCGTCATTGATGCGCCGGCCGGAGAGGATGACTTCCGGATGGTAGCCGAGTTCCTCGGCCTTGGCCGTCAGATAATAGGGGTCGACGCCGATGCAGTGGCCACCCACCAGGCCGGGAGTGAAGGGCAGGAAATTCCATTTGGTTCGCGCGGCCTTCAACACATCGGCCGTGCGGATATCCATCTTCTCGAAAATGATCGAAAGCTCGTTCATCAGCGCGATGTTGAGGTCACGCTGGGTGTTCTCGATTACCTTGGCTGCCTCGGCGACCTTGATGCTGGGAGCTCGATGGATACCAGCCTCGACGACAGCGCCGTAGATGGCGGCAATTCTATCCAGCGTTTCCTCGTCGTCGCCGGCGACCACCTTCACGATACGCTCGAACGTATGTTCCTTGTCGCCGGGGTTGATGCGCTCCGGCGAATAGCCGACGTGGAAATCCACACCCTGACGAAGGCCGGAAACCTCCGCGAGCACCGGGCCGCAGACCTCTTCAGTGACGCCGGGATAGACCGTGGATTCGTAGACAACGATCGCGCCCTTGCGCAAAATCTTGCCGACCGTGCGCGAGGCTGAGATCATCGGGCGCAGATCCGGCTGGCGATTCTGGTCGATCGGCGTCGGCACGGCAACGATGAAGATATCGCGATCCCGCAGATCTTCGATCTCGCTGCTGATGCGCAGGCCGCTCGAGCGCAATCTTTCGAGAGAGACCTCTTGGGTATCGTCCTCGCCGGCCTTCAACGCAGCGATGCGCGAAGCCTTGATATCGAAACCGACCACATCATGGAATTTTTCAGCGAGCGCGATTGCGACGGGCAGGCCTACATAACCGAGACCAATGACGGCAATTTTTTCGTTCAACACAGCATACCTCGAACATTCCGCCTGAATTAGCCCAAATCCGAAGCTCGTGTCAGCGCCTAATATTTGCCTTCAGGATCATTTCAGGTGTGGATCGCATGAATGTGATGACCGGCCATCACCTTTGCAATGGGCGCACCGGGCAGGTTTTGCCCGGTCTTGCCACCGCAACACCGGGCGGATGCACAGGGCGCCTATCGAAACTTTTCGGTTCCGACCCTATTTATTAGGGTGAGACCCAATTTCTCGGAAAGCGTGGTTCGCAATGCGAAACAGCTATCTCAAACAACTCCGCTCCCAGCGCGAGGAGCTTGAAGCCAGGCTTGAGCTGCATATAGCGCGCTATTGTTTCGGCGACGGCGAGGTGGACGACGGCACAGAGGCGGAGCTGCGGCAACGTATCGCCGAACTGTCCGACGAAATCACCGAGCTTGAAACCCAATGGGGTGAATAGTCGGACGATTGCTGAACGCAGTCGCTGCCTTGCGAGCGTCGGCCCGTACTCGGTGCGATAGAAGGTGCAAGGAAGTCCTGAACGGGATTCAGCTGCCAATTCGCAAAGGGTGGGTTGGCAATGAGAGCAACCGAATCCGTGGATACCGGTGCTTGGCAAGCCGAAAACGGCTGGCCGGGCGCACAGGCTCCGGCCTTTATCAAGTCGTCAGCGGATGCTTGATCGGTCACCAGCCTGATCTTCATCGCCTCATCCGGTGTAATCAATCGTATCGAACTCGGAGCGGCGCTCATTGCCATATCGAGGATCGACCGATCGATGCCTATTTCCTTCAGGTAAGCGAGAAATTTCGATCGCTGTGATTTCGACAGGGTCGTGCTGTCGCGCATCCCGATGAACTTGCGGCTGATTTCCTGGCGACTGATTAGGCGCTTCTTGCCGTTAACGATCTGATATTTCATCCGGTAGAATATCCGCTCCTGATCGTAAGTCGTCTTGACCTGATGGACGCCGACGATAGCGAAAGGGCTGATGACGCGCCTGATGCCGGCGGCCAGTACGAAAGGGCACGCTGAAAAACATCTGGCGCCAATGGAATAAACGGTGCCTTTTGCGCCGGCGCGCCAGCCGTCGCCACAGAGCGGCTGGTCGTTCGGGCAGGATCGAAGTCTCGTGCCGCCCACGGCCACCGACAGGCCGTGCTTTCGGATGATCTCCCCCATTTCCATCGCAGCCGCTACATTTCCGCCGGGCGAGTTCACGATTATGGGCAGCTTCCTGTTGCCGATACTGGCCAGAAGCTTACGCAGATCGCCAGGGGATTTCGCATCGATCATGCCCTCGGCGGCAATCCAGTCGGCGCATCCCTCGGGTCGACAGTCGCCGGAGCCGGGATCGGCGTGAACGAGCATGAACTGCATGGGTGCGCCCGGTACCTGAGCTGCTGCGATCGGCGCAAAGATAAAGAGCGCCAATCCCGCCATGGCTGCCAGCCGGCGGGATTGGACAAGGAGGCGCGCAACATGCAAGAAAACCACTGGAATCATAAAGCGACGCCTCCCAGAATCTGTGTGATGGACGGCCACTAAAACACAACTCCGTTAAGCAAGTCGATGCAACCTTGATCTGCAGCATGTCGCCCCCGTCCAGTTGGCGTTCCACGGCGATGTTTCGTTTCGCGGCCACGCAAGCATCTCGACATAGGCGACCTTTCGGCGCGATAAGGTCGGAGACGATCGAAGCGCGCGAGGAACCGATGAAGCCGAGCCTGCCTATTCTTTTGAGCATCAACGGCGGTTATGTCGATACCGCCGGCTTTCTTGCCCTCCATGGCCTTTTTACCGCGCATGTCACGGGCAATTTCGTCACTCTTGGCGCAACGCTGGCGCTCGGAGCTTCGGGGGCGGTTGCCAAGCTGCTGGCTCTCCCGGTTTTTTGTATCGTCGTCGTTCTCGCGCGGCTGCTGGGCGGCGATCTTTCGCGTCGCAATCTGCCGACGCTGCAGATCGTTCTCACCCTGAAACTCGTGCTGCTCGTGCTCGCCGCGATTTTTGCGATGCGCTTCGGTCCGTTCGGTGACGGGGACGGCTGGCAGGCGATCTTGACCGGCATGACTCTTATCGCCGCGATGGCGATCCAGACGACAGCGCATCGTATCCACCTCGGCTCGGCGCCGCCGACCACGATGATGACGGGAACGACGACGCAAATCATGATCGATATTGCCGACCTCCTGCGAGGCGCCAAGCCGGAAGAGAAAGCCGCGATGAAGGCACGGCTTGGCCGCATGGGAGCGGCCGTCGGCGGCTTCGCCCTCGGTTGCGCGGTGGCGGCCAGCCTTTTCCTGCTGATCGGCATGGCTTGCTTCCTGCTACCGCCGGTTTTGGCGCTTGCCGGAATTCTCATGCATGCCGGCAAGGTGGAAGCAAAGCCGGCGTAATTTCCCGTCTGCGTCCATTCCTGATCCCGCCCATCTTGCGCCTTTCTCCCGCCTTGCAAGTCGGCTACAGCTCTCTAAGTGTACGCGTCGGATCGTACCCGGTCCGCCGCATTTTGGGGCGGCATATCGTTTGTGAGTAGAGAAGGGGTAGTGATGGCAGGAGAAACCGTGCTTGTGGTCGGCGGCGCCGGATATATCGGTTCGCACACATGTCTGGATCTGGCGAACAAGGGGTTCAAGCCCGTCGTCTACGACAATTTCTCCAACGGGCATCGTGAGTTCGTCAAATGGGGTCCGGCCGAGGAAGGCGATATCCGCGATCGCGCCCGTCTTGATGAAGTCCTGGCCAAGCACAAGCCTGCCGCCATCCTCCATTTCGCCGCGTTGATCGAGGTTGGCGAGTCGGTCAAGGATCCGGTCTCCTTCTACGAGAATAACGTCATTGGCACGCTGACTCTGCTTTCGGCTGCCCAGGCCGCAGGCATAAAGGCTTTCGTCTTTTCGTCCACCTGCGCGACTTACGGTTTGCCGCAGAGCGTGCCGCTCGACGAGAGCCATCAGCAGGTGCCGATCAATCCCTATGGCCGCACGAAATACATCGTCGAGCAGGCGCTTGCCGATTACGATCTGTACAAAGGCCTGCGCTCCGTCGTTCTGCGCTATTTCAACGCCGCTGGTGCCGATTTCGAGGGGCGCGTCGGTGAGTGGCATAAGCCGGAAACCCATGCGATCCCGCTGGCCATCGAGGCGGCGCTCGGCCGCCGGCAGGGCTTCAAGGTGTTCGGCAGCGATTACGACACCCGCGACGGCACGTGTGTACGCGACTACATCCACGTGCTCGATCTTGCCGACGCCCATGTGCGCGCCGTTGAGTATCTGCTTGATGGAGGCGATTCCGTCGCGCTCAATCTCGGCACGGGCACCGGTACGACGGTGAAGGAGCTGCTTGGGACCATCGAGACGGTATCGAAGCGACCGTTCCCGGTCGAATATGTCGGCCGCCGCGAGGGCGATTCGACGACGTTGGTCGCCAACAACGACAAGGCTCGCGATATTCTTGGCTGGTCGCCGAAATACGATCTGACCAAAATCGTCGAATCCGCATGGAACTGGCATGCCAAATCCAACCAGCACTGACAACGGCTCTGGCAATCCGGCCAAGCGCCCGAACGTGCTTCTGATTTCGGCCGACCAATGGCGGGGAGATTGCCTCTCCGCCGTCGGCCATGAATGCGTGAAGACGCCGAATGTGGATGCGCTCGCCCGGGAAGGCGTGCTCTTTCGGCGGCATTATGCCGGAACGGCTCCGTGTTCGCCGGCGCGGGCGACGCTTTATACCGGCCTATATCAGATGAACCATCGCGTCTGCCGCAATGGTTCGCCGCTGGATGCCCGTTTCGACAATGTTGCGCTCGCGGCTCGGCGGGCGGGCTACGATCCGACGCTATTCGGCTACACGGACACGGCTCCCGATCCGCGGATCAAGGATTCCCACGATCCGCATCTGACGTCTTACGAGGGCGTATTGCCCGGCTTCACGCCGCGGCAACTTCTGCCCGAGCATGAGAAACAGTGGTTGTCCTGGCTGCGGGCTCGCGGTCATGCCGATGCCGTTAGCCGCGACATTCACATTCCGGTCGGGGCCGAGCCCGGCGCAATTTCCAACAATGCGCCTGCCTATTCCAAGGACGAGACGCAGACGGCTTTCATGGCCGGCGAGTTCATCCGCTGGCTGGGAGAGCAGGATCAGCCGTGGTTTGCGCATGTTTCCTTCCTGAGGCCGCATCCGCCTTTCTCGGTGCCGGAACCCTATAACCGCATGTTCTCGGCTGCCGACGGCCCGGCTTTTGCGCGTGCGGCTGACCGGGAGACGGAAATGGCTCTCCATCCGCTGCTCGCGTTCGGCATGCCCCTGATCGGCAAGGGCGGCTTCATGCATGGCGGTAAAGGGCCTATCAACGAGTGGTCTTCCGAGGATTTTTCCGCGATCCGCGCGATCTATTACGGCATGATTGCCGAGGTCGATGCGCAGCTCGGTCGGATCTGGCAGGCGTTGAAGGATGCCGGAGCCTGGGAGGACACCGTCATCGTCTTCACGTCCGACCATGCCGAAATGATGGGCGATCACTGGTCTCTCGGCAAGGGCGGCTTCTTCGACGGCAGCTATCATGTGCCCCTCGTCATTCGCGATCCCAGCCAGCCTGCCACGCATGGGCTACAGGTCGCGCGCTTCACCAGCGCTGCCGATATTTTCCCGAGCCTGTGTGACCGGCTGGACATCGAGCCGGCAAATCATGTCGATGGCGAAAGCCTGCTGCCGTTCTTCTCTGGTTCCGAGCCGGAAAATTGGCGCGATGCGGCCTTCTGGGAGTTCGATTTCCGCGATATAGCAGAGGGCATTCCCGAGCGGCATTTCGGCTTGCGGTCGAATGCCTGCAACCTGGCCGTCGTGCGCGACGAGCACTTCAAATATGTCCATTGCGCCGGGCTTCCGCCGCTGCTCTTCGACCTTGAGAAGGATCCGGCCGAGCTTACCAATGTCGCTGATGACAACGCCTATACGGCGATCAGGCTTGCCTATGCCGAAAAGCTGCTCTCCTTGCGGGCGCAACATCTCGACCAGACGCTCGCCTATACGGAGCTGACGGAAAAAGGGCCGGTTTCACGCCGGCCCTGAACAGTTTTCGTTATTTGCTTTCGGCAAGTCTACGCGGGAAAACGCTGCGTGTTTTCCCGTTATCCAAGGTTTAGGCGAACGATCCGAGATAGGTCATCTTGCCGACTGACAGCCCACGGCTGCGCAGGATGTCGTGTGCCGTGGTGACGTGAAAGAAGAAGTTCGGCAAAGCGAATTTTGCCAGATAATCCTCGCCCTTGAACACGACCTTGTTGCCGCCGGGCGATATCGTCACCTCCCGCGTATCGCTGCCTTCCATGGCCTCGGGCGTAATCGTCGCCAGAAAATCCTGTGTCTTTTTCAGGCGTTCGCGCAGATCGGCGACGGTGACCTCATTGTCCTCGAAACGCGGTGCTTCGATGTCGGCGAGACGGGAGATGGTGAGTTTCGCCGTATCGGAAGCGCGCTGGTACTGGCCGGAGAGCGGCAGCATGTCATCGATCAGGCGCGCGGAAACGAGTTCCTCGGCCGAGATGCCTTTTTCCGCGGCTTGGGCTTCGATCTTCTCGAGATAGGTCGAAAGGTTTTGCAGGCCGCGTTGAAAGACGGGGACCGAGAAACTGTACATCGAGGGCATGTGTGTTCTCCGTTGCTGGCCGGCAGGCGGCCGGTTGATCGTCGGTATTCTATTCCGTTCCCGTCGTGATGGAATGGCCATTCCGTCGGGCCGGGCGCCCGTATGTAGGTTCGGTCTCAGGTTGTTACAGCGGCAACGACGAGAAAATCCGCCTTTGTTGCGTGCTGCCGCACCATCGGAATTTGCTGTTGACCTTTGACGTGAAAAATGGAATGAATATTCCGCATATGGAATTTTACGGTTTGTTTGTTCCGTTTTTCAAGATGGCAGCCATGGGAGTGGCGGTCGATTGAACGAAGGCCCTGCGGTGGAGACTGGGGGCTCCGGCATTTAGGAGGGGTGTGGCCGGACACCGTATCTGGGAGGAAAACATGAAGAAATTTATTCTTGGCTCGGCAATGGCGCTTCTGTTGTCCACGGCTGCTCATGCCGAAACCATCGGCGTTTCCATGGCGCTGTTCGACGACAACTTCCTGACCGTTCTGCGCAACGGCATGCAGGACTATGCGAAGGACAAGGGCGTTACGCTACAGGTCGAAGATGCGCAGAACGATATTGCCAAGCAGCAGAGCCAGATCCAGAACTTCATCGCCAGTAAGGTCGACGCCATCATCGTGAACCCGGTCGATACCGACGCGACGGCTGCAATTTCCAAGCTCGCCGCCGATGCGAAGATCCCGCTCGTCTACGTCAACCGCGAGCCGGCCAACGTCGACAGCCTTCCGGACAAGCAGGCTTTCGTTGCCTCCAACGAACAGGAATCCGGCACGCTTGAAGCGAAGGAAGTCTGCCGCCTGCTGGGTGGCAAGGGCAAGGCCGTCATCATGATGGGCGAACTGTCAAACCAGGCTGCCCGCATGCGCACCAAGGACGTCCATGACGTGGTCGCGACCGACGAGTGCAAGGGCATCCAGATCGTTCAGGAACAGACCGCCAACTGGCAGCGTACCAGGGCGCCGACCTGATGACCAACTGGCTCTCCAGCGGTCTCGAATTCGATGCCGTCATCTCCAACAACGACGAAATGGCGATCGGCGCAATCCAGGCGCTGAAGGCATCCGGCAAGTCGCTGGACAAGATCGTCGTTGCCGGCGTCGACGCCACGCAGGACGCGCTTGCCGCTATGCAGGCCGGCGACCTGAAGGTCACCGTGTTCCAGGATGCAGCCGGCCAGGGCAAGGGCGCAGTCGATGCGGCCCTCAAGCTCGCCAAGGGCGATAAGATCGAGAAGAAGGTTTACATCCCCTTCCAGCTCGTCACGCCGGCCAACGTCAAGGACTTCGTCAAGAAGAACTGATGATGAGAGTGATCGACGGATGCGGGTCAAAGGCCCGCATCCTTTGAAATCCGATCTGCCCGGGAGGGAAAAATGGTTGTGAGCCCATCCACCATGGCGGCGGTGCGCGCCAGCGGCGTTGTCCCCAATGCCGCCTATCTGCTGAGCGCCGAAGGCGTGCGCAAGGAGTTTCCTGGCGTTCTGGCGCTCGACGACGTTTCCTTCCGCCTGAAGCGCGGCACGGTGCATGCGCTGATGGGTGAAAACGGCGCGGGCAAATCGACGTTGATGAAGATCCTCGCCGGCATCTATATTCCCGACCAGGGCGAAGTGCGTTTGAAGGGCGTCGAGATCCGGTTGAAATCGCCGCTCGATGCGCTCGAAAACGGGATTGCCATGATCCATCAGGAACTGAACCTGATGCCCTTCATGACAGTCGCCGAGAACATCTGGATCCGGCGTGAGCCGAAGAACCGCTTCGGCCTTGTCGATCATGCCGAGATGAGCCGTAAGACCGAAGAGCTCTTTCAGCGGCTGAACATTTCCCTGGACCCGGAAATCCAGGTGCGCGAGCTTTCCGTTGCAAGCCGGCAGATGGTCGAGATCGCCAAGGCGGTCTCCTATAATTCCGACGTCCTCATCATGGACGAACCGACTTCGGCGCTCACCGAGCGCGAGGTGGCGCATCTCTTCCAGATCATTCGCGACCTGCGCTCGCAGGGCATCGGTATCGTCTACATCACCCACAAGATGAACGAGCTGTTCGAGATCGCCGACGAATTCTCGGTGTTTCGCGACGGCAAATATATCGGCACGCATGCCTCTACCGATGTGACGCGCGACGACATCATCCGCATGATGGTCGGCCGCGAGATTACCCAGATGTTCCCCAAGGAAGAGGTGCCGATCGGCGAGACCGTTCTCTCGGTCAAGGATCTCAGCCTCGACGGCGTCTTCTCCAATGTTTCCTTCGATGTCAGGGCAGGCGAAATTCTCGGCGTGGCCGGGCTGGTGGGATCAGGCAGGTCCAATGTTGCCGAAGCCATCTTCGGCGTCACGCCCGCCTCGTCCGGCACGATCGAGCTCTTCGGCAAGAAGACCGCGATCGCTTCGCCGGCGGCTGCCATCCGCCACGGCATGGCTTTCTTGACCGAGGACCGCAAGGATACGGGCTGTCTTCTGATCCTCAGCGTGCTGGAGAACATGCAGGTCGCAGTCCTGCACGACCAGTTCGTGCGTGGCGGATTCGTGCAGGAAGGCGCCATTGAGCAGGCCTGCGAGGAGATGGCCAAGAAATTGCGCGTCAAGACGCCGAACCTCGACGAACGCATCGAAAACCTCTCCGGCGGCAATCAGCAGAAGGCGTTGATCGGCCGGTGGATGCTCACCAATCCCCGCATTCTCATTCTGGACGAACCGACGCGCGGCATCGATGTCGGCGCCAAGGCGGAAATCCATCGTCTCGTCACCGAAATGGCGCGCAACGGCGTCGCCGTCATCATGATCTCGTCGGAAATGCCCGAGGTGCTCGGCATGAGCGACCGCATCATGGTCATGCATGAAGGACGGGTCACGGGCTTCCTGGATCGGGCGGACGCAACTCAAGTGAAGGTGATGGAGCTGGCCGCGCAGTGACGCCGCCAACCATTGCAAGGGAGGATTGAACCATGGTTACCAAAGTTGCAGAGGCGACCGCTCCGGCAGTCACGCGGCCAAGACGCCGTCGTGTTCCGCCCGAACTCGGCATCTTCCTTGTGCTGATCGGCATTGCGCTGCTCTGTGAGGTCCTCGGCTGGATCTTCGTCGGGCAGAGCTTCCTGATGAACCTGCAGCGCCTGAAGATCATGATCCTGCAAGTTTCCGTCATCGGCATCATCTCTGTCGGCGTGACGCAGGTCATCATCACGGGCGGCATCGATCTTTCATCCGGCTCGGTCGTCGGCCTGACTGCCATGATCGCGGCGAGCTTCGCGCAGTCGTCGACATGGGCACGCGCCGTCTATCCGGCACTGACCGACATGCCTTTCGTCGTGCCGATCGGCATCGGTCTGCTCATCGGGCTCGCCGCCGGCTTCATCAACGGCCAGCTGATCACGCAGACAAAGATCCCGCCTTTCATCGCGACGCTCGGGATGATGGTCTCGGCCCGCGGCCTGTCGAAGCTGTACACGAAGGGTCAGCCGATTTCCGGTCTCACCGACCAGTTCAACTTCATCGGTTCGGGCATCTGGCCTGTCGTCGTCTTCCTGATCATCGCGGTGCTCTTCCATGTCGTCCTGCGCTACACGCGCTACGGCAAGTTCACCTACGCGATCGGCGCCAATGTGCAGGCGGCACGTGTCTCGGGCATCAATGTCGAAGGGCATCTGGTCAAGGTCTATGCAATTGCTGGCCTGCTTGCCGGTCTCGCTGGCATCATCACGGCTGCCCGCGTTCAGACGGCGCAGGCGGGCATGGGCGTCAACTACGAGCTGGATGCGATCGCGGCTGCCGTCATCGGCGGTACGTCGTTGACCGGCGGCGTCGGCCGCATCGCCGGCACCGTGATCGGTACCGTCATCCTCGGCGTGATGATTTCCGGCTTCACCTTCCTCAACGTCGATGCCTATTACCAGGAAATCGCCAAGGGCTTCATCATTGTCGCAGCCGTGGCCATCGACGTCTATCGCCAGAAGAAGCGGGCCAAGCGCTAAAACGCTAGAATATCGTCAGCGTTCCAGCATACTTTCAAGGCGGGGTTTTACCCCGCCTTTTCCGTCTGGCATGGCAATTCCATGCAAATGCAAATTTTTTTCATTTGGGTATGGCGAATCCTGTCAGCTTTTCTATTCTGGCCGCTTTCCATTTGCTCACCTCTTTGAGCGCTTCATCCGGGATAGACGATGCAATCCGTATTCGATGGTCATAACGACGTTCTGCTGAGACTTTGGCATCATGCGCGCGATGGCGCCGATCCGGTCGCCGAATTCTGGGACGGCACATCCAGCGGCCATATCGATGCGCCTCGTTCGAAGGCCGGCGCCCTCGCCGGCGGTCTGTGCGCCATCTATATTCCCTCGGGCGATCTCGTCTTTGCCGATCCGGACAGCAACGGCCATTATGCCACGCCGCTTGCGGCTCCGCTGGAGCGTGCGCCCTCGCTCGATATTGCGCTGGATATGGCGGCGATCGCGCTGCGGCTCGACCGCGCCGGCGTCTGGAAGCTTTGCCGCTCCACCGCCGAGATCCGCGATTGCATGGACAAGGGCATCTTTGCTGCCGTCATGCACATGGAAGGCTGCGAGGCGATCGATGCCGATCTCGTTGCACTCGAAACCTTTTATGCCGCCGGCTTGCGCTCGCTCGGCCCCGTCTGGAGCCGCAACAACGTTTTTGCCCACGGCGTTCCCTTCGCCTATCCGAGCTCGCCGGATACCGGACCCGGCCTTACGGACGCGGGCTTCGCGCTGGTGCGCGCCTGCAATCAGCTCGGCATCCTCATCGATCTCGCCCACATCACGGAAAAAGGCTTCTGGGATGTGGCCAAGACCTCGGACCAGCCGCTGGTCGCCAGCCACTCCAACGCGCATGCGCTGACGCCGGTCGCGCGCAACCTCACGGACAAGCAGCTGGACGCCATCAAGGAAAGCCGTGGCATCGTCGGGCTCAACTACGCGACGGCCATGCTGCGCGACGATGCGCGCTCGGATGCCGATACGCCTCTCGAGGCGATGGTGCGTCATGTGGATCACCTGGTCAGCCGCGTCGGCATCGACTGTGTCGGCCTCGGATCAGACTTCGACGGTGCCACGATCCCTGCTGAAATCGGCGATGCGGCCGGCAACCAAAAGCTGATTGCCGCTCTTCGAAACGTTGGCTATGGTGAAGCCGATCTCGTAAAGCTGAGCAGGGAGAACTGGCTTCGCGTCCTGGCATCCGCCTGGAAGGAAGGCAGCTAATCAATTGCGTTCTGATGTTGCGTAGAGTTTGTTAAGAGGGGAATGAAAACAATGATGATAAGCAAGATGAACAGCGGTTTCCGCGCGCTTTCCGCCGGTGTCGCTCTTTCGCTTCTGTTGATGGCGGCGCCGAACGCATATGCCGCAACGCCGAAGGACACACTTGTCGAAGGCTTTGCATTCGACGATATCCTGAGCATGGATCCGGCAGAAGCCTATGAGCTCTCGGCTGCCGAAATCACCGGCAACACCTACAGCCTGCTGGTGCGCCTCGACATCGACGACACCTCGAAGATCAAGGGCGACATTGCCGAAAGCTGGTCCGTTTCCGACGACCACCTGACCTATACGTTCAAGCTGAAGCCCGGCCTGAAGTTTGCCTCCGGCAACCCGATCACCGCCGATGACGTTGCATGGTCTTTCGAGCGCGTCGTCAAGCTGAACAAGAGCCCGGCATTCATCCTCACGCAGTTCGGCCTTACCGGCGACAACGTGACGGAAAAGGCCAAGGCGACCGATCCGAATACTTTCACCTTCACCGTCGACAAGCCTTACGCACCGAGCTTCGTGCTCAACTGCCTGACCGCGACCGTCGCCGAAATCGTCGACAAGAAGCTGGTCCTGCAGCACGTGAAGCCGGCAACGCCGACCGCCGACTACAAGTATGACAACGATTTCGGCAATGCATGGCTGAAAACGGGCTTTGCCGGTTCCGGTCCGTTCAAGCTGCGCGAATGGCGCGCCAACGAAGCCGTCGTGCTTGAGCGCAACGACAATTACTATGGCGACAAGACGAAGCTGAACCGCGTCATCTATCGCTTCATGAAGGAAAGCTCCGCGCAGCGTCTGGCACTGGAGAACGGCGACATCGATATCGCCCGCAACCTTTCTCCGACCGATCTCGAGGCTGTCGAGAAGAACCCGAAGCTCGCGTCCACAAGCGCGCCGAAGGGCACGATCTACTACATGAGCCTCAACCAGAAGAATGCGAACCTTGCCAAGCCCGAGGTGCAGCAGGCCTTCAAGTATCTGGTCGACTACGATGCCATCGGCAAGACGCTGATCAAGGGCATCGGCGAGATCCATCAGACCTTCGAACCGAAGGGCATGCTCGGCTCGCTCGACGAAAATCCGTTCAAGCTCGACGTCGCCAAGGCCAAGGAATTGCTGGCCAAGGCAGGTCTGCCTGATGGATTCCCGATCACCATGGACGTCCGCAGCATCGAGCCGGATACCAGCATCGCAACTGCGATCCAGCAGACGCTCGGCCAAGCCGGCATCAAGGTGGAAATCATCCCCGGTGACGGCAAGCAGAAGCTGACGAAGTATCGCGCCCGCAATCACGATATCTATTTCGGCAACTGGGGCCCGGACTATTGGGATCCCCATTCCAACGCCGACACATTCACCACGAACGACGACAATTCCGATGCCAGCACCAACAAGACGCTGACCTGGCGCAACACCTGGACCTCGCCTGAGCTGGAAAAGGAAGCGAAGGCTGCTCTCTTCGAGGGCGATGCGACCAAGCGCGGCGCCATGTATCAGGAAATTCAGAAGAAGTTCCTGGATGCCAGCCCGTTCGTCATTCTCTATCAGCAGACGGAAGTTGCCGGCTATCGCAAGGACGTGAAGGATTTCAAGCTCGGCCCGAGCTTTGATAACAACTTCGTCTGGCCGGTCTCCAAGTGATGGTCCGACGGGATTAGTCTTTTGAGCAGTGTTGAACGGAAAATGCAGGTGCGGCCCAAGAAGGGCCGTGCCGCTCCCTTTTTCATGGGGCTGCTGCGATTTCTCGTCGTGGCAGTCACCACCTATCTCGGCCTTCTGGCCGTCACCTTCTTCATCGGCCGCGTCATACCGATCGATCCGGCACTGGCGATCGCCGGCGATCACGCGCCGCAACAGGTGCTGGAGCGTCTTCGGCGCGAGATGCATCTCGACCAGCCGCTTTATCTGCAGTTCTATTATTATCTGCTGAGCGCGCTCAGCGGCGATTTCGGCACGTCGGTGCTGACGACCAATCCGGTCATGGACGACATCAAGCGGGTCTTCCCGGCGACGATGGAGCTTGCGACCGTCGGCACGATCATCGGCGCGCTGTTCGGCGTTCCCTTCGGGGTTCTCGCCGCCGTGCGGCGCAACAGTTTCATCGACCAGATCGTCCGTGTCATCGGCCTTGTCGGCTATTCCGTGCCGGTCTTCTGGTTGGCTATGGTGTCGCTCGTCATCTTCTATGCGAAGCTGAACTGGGTGGCTTACCCGGGCCGCATCGACATCGCGTTTGAATATACCTTCGAGCCGATCACGGGCTTTTTCCTGCTCGACAGCGCCATGCAGGGGCAGTGGGACGTCTTCTGGGATGTCTTCCGTCACATCATTCTGCCGGCGTCGCTGCTCGGCTATTTCTCGCTGGCCTATATCAGCCGCATGACGCGCAGCTTCATGCTGAACGAGCTGGGGCAGGAATATATCGTCGCTGCTCGCGCCAAGGGGCTTTCGGAAACGCGGGTCATCTGGGGCCATGCTCTTCGCAGCGCCATGGTGCCGCTGATTACCGTGATCGCGCTTTCCTATGCCGGGTTGCTCGAAGGGTCGGTACTGACGGAGATCGTCTTTTCCTGGCCCGGTATCGGCTTCTACATCACCAGCTCGCTGCGCAATGCCGACATGAACGCCGTTCTTGGCGGCACCATCGTCGTCGGCACTGTCTTCATCGGCATCAATCTCATTTCCGATCTCCTGTATCGGACTCTCGATCCAAGGACTCGACGTAAATGACTGTTGAGACCACCCAACCCAGCCTGAGGGACTGGCTGCTCTCCGAGCGGCCGCAGTCCCGCCGGCAGGCGAGACTTGGACGCGCCTATGTTACGTGGCGCCAGTTTTCCGCCAATCGTCTGGCCGTCCTCGGCCTGCTGATCATCGTCGCGCTCGTGCTGATAGCGGCGCTGGCAGATGTCATCGCACCGCACTCCCCCGTGATCGGCGACCTTACGAACGCCTATCTGAAACCGCCCGGCACGCCCGGCTACCTGCTCGGCACCGACGATCTCGGCCGCGATATTCTCTCGCGCCTGATCTATGGTTCGCGCTGGACGCTCTACATCGTCGTGCTGGTGGCGATCATATCGGCGCCGATCGGGCTGATCATCGGCATGGTATCCGGTTATATGGGCGGCTGGGTCGATACGATCCTGATGCGCGTCACGGATATCTTCCTCGCCTTCCCGAAGCTGGTGCTGGCGCTCGCCTTCGCCGGCGCGCTCGGGGCCGGTATCGAAAACGCCGTCATCGCCATTGCGATCACCTCATGGCCGCCTTATGCGCGCCTGGCGCGTGCGGAAACGATGACCGTGCGGCACTCCGATTATATCGCGGCGGTAAAGCTGATGGGCGCTTCCTCGTTGCGCATCATCTTCCGCCACATCATGCCGCTCTGCATCTCGTCGGTCATCGTTCGTGTCACGCTCGACATGGCCGGCGTGATCCTGACGGCTGCCGGTCTCGGTTTCCTCGGCCTCGGCGCGCAGCCGCCGTTGCCGGAATGGGGCGTCATGATCGCAAGCGGCTTCAAATACTATCTCGACCAATGGTGGGTGGCCGCCATGCCCGGCATCGCGATCCTCATTGTCAGCCTCGGCTTCAACCTGCTCGGCGATGGTCTGCGCGATGCGCTCGATCCGAAGGAGAGCGGCCAATGACGACACTTTTGACCGTCGAGAATCTCAGGGTTCGTTACCCAACCCGCACCGGCGTCATCGACGCCGTGCGCGGCGTGTCCTTCACGCTCGGCCGCGAACGGCTGGGGATTGTCGGCGAGAGCGGTTCCGGCAAGTCGCAGACCGGCCGCGCGATCATGGGGCTGACGCCGCCGCATGGCATCGTCACGGCCGACAAGCTGGATTTCAGCGGTATCGAGCTCCTGTCGGTTTCGGCCAGAGAGCGTCGCGCGCTGCGGGGAAAGCGCATCGCCATGGTGCTGCAGGATCCGAAATATTCGCTCGATCCCGTCATGACCATCGGCAAGCAGATCACCGAGACGCTGCGCACGCATGAGAAGATCGGCAAGGCGGAGGCGCGCGATCGCGCCCTGGCCATGCTCGAAGCGGTGCAGATTCGCGATCCCGCGCGTGTCTATGGCCTGCATCCGCACGAGGTATCCGGTGGTATGGGGCAGCGTGTCATGATCGCCATGATGTTGATTGCCGGACCGGAGCTCCTGATCGCCGACGAGCCGACTTCGGCACTCGACGTCACAGTGCAGCTCGATGTGCTCAAGATCATGGACAAGCTCGTCTCGGAGCGGGGCATGGGCTTGATTTTCGTCTCGCACGATCTGCGTCTGGTGTCGTCCTTCTGCGATCGCGTCATCGTCATGTATGCCGGCAAGGTCGTGGAAGAACTCAAGGCTTCCGAATTGAACAACGCGCAGCATCCCTACACCCGCGGCTTGCTGAACTGCATGCCCGTCATCGGACAGAATCGTCACCCGCTGCCGGTTCTCGACCGCAAACCGGAGTGGGCGGCATGACGGCGGCACTTGCAGTTGATGGTCTCAGCGTCGTCTATGACGGCTATTATGCGCTGGATGCCGTCAAGGTCGAGGTAAACGAAGGCGAATCCTTCGGTCTCGTCGGCGAATCCGGCTCTGGTAAATCGACGCTGCTGAGGGCCGTCGCCGGTCTTGCGCCGGTCAGCGATGGAACGATCCGCATCGGCGCCGAGCGGCTGCGCGGCGCAAAGCGCAGCAAGGACTTTTATCGTCAGGTGCAGATGGTGTTTCAGGATCCCTACGGATCGCTGCATCCGCGCCAGACGATCGACCGGTTGCTTCTGGAACCGTTGGCCATCCACGGGATCAGCGATACGGAAACCCGTATTGCGAGAGCGCTCGACGAAGTGGGTCTGGGAACCGGTTTCCGCTTCCGCTATCCGCATCAGCTCTCCGGCGGTCAACGCCAGCGCGTTGCCATTGCCCGCGCCCTGATCGTCGAACCGTCGATCCTGCTGCTCGACGAGCCGACATCGGCGCTCGATGCCTCGGTGCAGGCCGAAGTGCTCAACCTTCTCGAACAGGTGCGCAAGGACCGCAACCTGACCTTCGTGATGGTGAGCCACGATCTCGGGGTCGTCACCCATATGTGCGAGCGTCTGGCCGTCATGCGCAACGGCGCCGTCGTCGAGAGATTGACGGCAAAAGAGTTGGCGTCGGGTGACGTCAAGGAAGACTACACGCGCAATCTGATGATTGCGAGCAAGGGGTTCGTCCGCGCCTGAGCGGACGAGCTTCAAGTGCCGGTGAGCGTTAAGGAATCGGCCCTGAAACACGACTAATCGTGTAGACTATTGACACGTGCCGCAATTCTGTCATGATCTCGTTAATGGCGGTTAACTTTCGTGATCCTGAAAACGGGTCAGACGCAAGTGGAGGCAGAGCATGTTTTTCATGGGTGGCATGACCATGGGCTATCTTCATCCGCCGGCTCCGGCAAAGCGCGAAGGTGCACGGTCTTCCTCCCATTCGGACGACAAGTGCCTGCGCCAGACCGGACCTGCCGAAGAGCAGGCGGTGGACAACGGCGCTATAGAGCGCAGCTTGATTTGGGCTCGTCGCATTCTCTGCTGATCGGCATCATCCCGATCTTTTGAGCCCCAGAAATCCAGTGGTTTATTTTTTCTCGAGCGAACTTCTGGACGGAAATTCATCTCTACCTAGTTGATAGGAAATGTATGAATGTCCGCTCTAGGTTCAGACGCATAAGAAAAACGAACGGAGGCAACACATGGCGAATTTGGGTATGTCGAATACGCATGTGAATCAGTTCGATGGTTCCAAGCGGGCCGCAAAGACGCGGCACAAGATTCAGACGGCCGTTCACGTTGTTCTATTTTCGGCGGCGTTTCTGTTCGTTGCCGCGATTGTTTGCGGCATCGTCGTTTGATCCAATCTACCGCCGCCATTTAGGTGCGCCGGAGATTAACCTCTGCCCATAATCGCGATCCCGAATGCGGGATTTGACGGTAGCAAAGCTTCCGCCTTCTAGGAGGGTGTTTGCGCCCTAGCGCATCCTGACATCACCATGTTAAGCGCGCGTGGGTTTGGCTTCACCATCAAAATCCAACTGATGGGATTGAGCGACGCTGTCGGCGTGTGTTCGTGCACATGATCGTGATCAAGCGATAGCTAACGTGTAAAGCTCTCCGTCGCCGCGACTGATATCTAATGAATCAGGGAAAATGATTGGCCTTGGCGGCCGGCGCTGATATCTGCATGTCAGCTGGCCAATATATCGAGTCGTGATCGCAGGTGTTTCAGGCATTTGCATCAAAGTCATCGCCGGTGTTTGCGGCGGAACTTGCCCTTTGGGCGGAAAATACCGCATTTCCGTCTCAAAAGCGCCCGATGCGAACGGATACTCGGCCAGAATAATGACAGGGCGTTCGCCCGATTCTAAAACGATCACCCGATCGGACAGTCGCTTTTTCTGCACTGTTTTGCTTCGACGATTGGGACCAGGAGGGAACTCTTTGGCCCCGGTTGCATTTGATTGTCGGAACAGGAGAGTTTGATGGACTCGAGGGCAGAAATCGGCCCGGCGTTGGCAAGGCCAGTCAGTGTGCCGAAGCCGGTATCGACGCGGGATACACGGCTGGATGTTCTCAGGGCTATCGCCCTGATCATGATCTTCATCAATCACGTACCGGGTCAGTTGTTTGAAATGCTGACCTCGAAAAACTTTGGCTTCTCGGATGGGGCCGAAGCTTTCGTGCTGATTTCAGGCATGTCCGTGGCGCTTGCCTACGGAACGCGCTTTTCGCCCGGCAATCGGATCGCCATGACCTGGAAGGCGGTCAAACGCGCTTTCACTCTCTACACCGCGCATATGATCACCACCTTCGTGACGCTCGTGTTGTTCATCTCCGGCGCGTGGATCTTTCACCAGAAAGGCCTGCTGTGCGAGGTCAATATCCTTGCGCTGCTCATGGACCCGGCCGGCGGTATCCCGGCGCTGCTGACACTTGGCCATCAAATCGGTTATAACAATATCCTCCCCATGTACGCGGCGCTGTTTTTGATGCTGCCGCTCATCATGCTGCTGGAAGCGAAAAATCCGATCCTGCTGCTTCTGATCTCCGCCAGCGTCTGGCTCATATCGGGCGTTTATTCCATTGCTCCGCACACGACCCTGCTTGAAGGCTTCTGGTTCCTCAATCCGCTGTCCTGGCAGTTGCTGTTCGTTATCGGCTTCGTCGCCGTGATGCACGTGAAACGCGGCGGTCGGATTCCGGCGAACCCTTTTTTGATCGCACTGACTGGCGCCTATGTGCTGCTGTCCTTCATCTGGGTGACAGACAAGCTCTGGGTCCTTGGCGACTATCTGGCGATGCTCGGCCTGCCGACCGTGGTGACCGGCTTCGACAAGACATTTCTATCTCTGCCGCGGTTGCTGCATGTTCTGGCGCTTGCCTATCTCATCGTCAGCGTCCCGGCCATCTCGCAATTCCTACGGCGTTCGGCCCATCACCCGCTGACCATTCTTGGCCGCCATTCGCTGAATATCTTCGTTGCCGGCACGATTCTCGCCATGGCTGGCCAGGTTCTGCTTTACGTGACGAATAAAAGCCCGGTCGTGGGCGCAATTTACGTCGTCATCGGCATCGCTGCGCAGTTCCTCTACGCCTACCATCTGGAAAACAAACGCCTTCACGCTGCCGGCCAGCGCGCCCAGAAGGCCTCGCCGAACACCGGCGCCCTCTCAGCCTCGATCGGAAAGCATTCCTGAGGCTATGATTGAGCCGTGTCTTATGCACGGCTCAACTCTCTGATTTCCTGTAATTTTTGGCATGTGACAATTTCACGAAGGAATTGTGACGTGATTTTCCTGCAACGCAAAATTTTTTGGATGCGTCGCAGCAGAAATTAGAGTGCCCAAAATCTTGTTGTGCAAAATTTAATTGTTATATCGACGATGTGACGTCGCTCGGGGAGCGCCGGCATCGCGTCGCTGGCGTATCCGAAGGGGTGCGCGCGGCATTCGTGGGGATTATCACATCGGGAATGGGGTAGGGACGTCGATTTCTCGGCGCGATGACTCATGCCCAATCGCTACTGGATTGGAGTAATCTATGAATATCAGAAGTCTTCTTCTCGGTTCGGCCGCCGCCCTGGCAGCTGTTTCGGGAGCGCAGGCGGCTGACGCCATCGTGGCTGCCGAGCCGGAACCGCTGGAATACGTTCGTATCTGCGATGCTTACGGCCCTGGCTACTTCTTCATTCCCGGCACCGAAACCTGCCTGAAGGTCGGCGGACGCGTCCGCACCGAGGGCGAATGGTATGATGCCTACAACGCAAACAGCCACATCGGTACGCTCTGGCATACCCGTGCGGAACTGAGCGTCGATACCGCAAGCGACACTGAATACGGCCCGCTGAAGACCAACACGGTCATCCGTTGGGACTGGAATGACGGCAACACCACCAGCACCAAGCTGCTCTGGGCCAATATCAGCCTCGGCGGCTTCCTCGTCGGTAAGGCCGACTCGCAGTACAACTACTTCATGGGCTACGCCGGCAACGTCATCAACGACGACGTCATCTATGACGGCCCGAAGGAACTCAACCAGCTGACTTACAAGTACGATGCCGGCAACGGTTTCACGGCTGTGATCTCGCTGGAAGATTCCAACTCGTCGAGCGATACGTCTTCCTACGGCGGCGCATGGCGCACCGGCAAGGGTGACCACTATGCTCCGGACGTCGTTCTCGGCGCCGGTTACAAGACGGGTGCATGGACGCTGCGCGTTATCGGCGGCTATGACAGCGTCGTTGAAGAAGGCGCGATCAAGGCTCGTATCGATGCCGATTTCGGCGCCTTCAAGGCCTTCCTCATGGGCGGCTGGAACACGAACGGCGACAAGCTGAACAAGTATGCCGGCTCTTATCTCAACAGCAACCGCGCAGCCTGCCCGACCAACGGTGCGGATTGCGGCTGGGGCGATTGGGCCTTCTGGACCGGCGCAAGCTACCAGCTGACGCCGAAGCTGCAGGCTAATGCCCAGGTTGCCTACACCGACTCGAAGATCTTCGCCGCCACCGCCAACGTCGCATGGCGTCCGGTCAAGGATCTGCTGATCGAGCCGGAAGTGTCCTACACGAACTGGGATGCCGCCGATGCCGATCAGTGGGCTGGCGTCCTTCGCTTCGAGCGCAAGTTCTGATCCTCAACTCCGGTCGGGCGCCGATGCTAACTCCTGGTAGCGTCCGACCGTATTGACCTCCGATCAGAAAACGGAAAGGCCCGGTTTTCCCGCCGGGCCTTTTTCGTGCTTGATGGGCAGCGTCTGCTTCGCGCAGCTTTTCACAGGCGATACCCCTCAACTCAACCTTCTCTTCGCCTGCGGGGAGAGAGCGCTATTTCAACCAGGAGACGGTTGGGTTTTAGGGGGCAGATATCGAACCCGGCATCGTGTCTCGCTGGCAGCGCCATCCGTTCAGCCATCGGCCGCGCAATAAAAAAGCCGGGAGAGCGGTGCTCTCCCGGCTTCGATCTTGGGCCCCTTGCGAAGATCAGGCGGCTTCGTTTTCCGTTGCATGTGCCTTGCGGACTTCTTCGTCCGTCAGGATGCCGCTGGCGCGGAGCAGGGCGGCGAAGCGGCCGTTGCTCTGGCTGAGTTCGCTGAAGCTGCCGTTCTCGATGACGCGACCATTGTCGAGGAAGAGAACGATATCGGCTTCGCGAACCGTCGACAGGCGGTGGGCGATAATGAAGGTCGTGCGGTTCTGACGCAGATTGTCGATAGCCGCCTTGACCCGGTTTTCCGTTTCGACGTCGAGCGCGCTGGTTGCCTCGTCTAAGACAAGGATCGGCGCGTCCTTCAAAATAGCGCGAGCGATCGCGATACGCTGACGTTCACCACCCGAAAGCTTGTTGCCACGCTCGCCGACACGGGTCTCGTAACCGCTCTCGCGGGTTTCGATAAAGTCGTTGGCGGCGGCGGCCTGAGCGGCGCGGACCATTTCTTCCTGGGTCGCACCTTCGCGGCCGAGGCGGATGTTGTCGCTGATCGAGCGGTTCAGCAGGCCGGCATCCTGGAAGACGGTGGCGATGTAGCGGCGCAGCGAGCGGCGCGTCACCTTGGTGATGTCGTTACCGTCGACGAGGATCTGACCGGACTGCGGGTCGAATACGCGCTGCAGCAGGTTGACGAGCGTCGTCTTGCCGGCGCCGGTCGGGCCGACGATGGCAACCGTCTGACCGGCCTTCACCTTGAAGGAGATGTCGTGCAGACCCTGCGAGGTGTTGGCAAAGCCAAACGAGACATTGCGGAATTCAACCTCGCCCTTGACGTCCTTGATTTCGGCAAGGCCGGCAGGCTCTTCGCGGTCGCGGACGGAATCTTCCAGCGTGTAGAAGTCTTCAAGCTTGGCGCGAGCCTCGAAAATCTGGTTGGCGAAGTTGCGCAGCTGCTCCAGGCGAGCGATCAGCACGTTGGCGAAGGCGATAAAGGTGATCAGTGCGCCAAGGCTGAGGCTGCCGTCCTGTACGAGAACAGTACCGATCATGAGGATGGCCATCATGGCAACCGTGGATGCGGTACGGTTCAGCGCGCCGGCAAGTGCCCACCAGTCGAGAACCGGGTACTGGGCTTGCAGCAGGCGTTCGGTAAAGGACTTCAGCGCCTTGGTTTCAGCTTCGATGCGGTTGTAGCTGTGCAGCACCGAAACGTTGCTGATCGAGTCGCTCACATGCGAGAAAACCGTGTTGTAATGGCTTTCGACCGAAGTCTGGCCATCCTTCGTACGGCTCATAACCAGACGGCCGATGACCCAGTAGAAGGCGCCAAGCAGGATGAGAACGCCCGACAGACGCAGGTCCATGGCAATCGCGGTCGGGATCATGACCACGAGCGCAACGGCGGTCGTCAGGTGATTGCGCATGAATTCGAGCCACAGGCCGAACAGTGCTTCGCAAGCGCGCAGCAGCGTGTTCAGCGCACTCGCGGTGCCGCGCTGGCTATGCCAGGAGAGCGGCATCGAAATGATGCGGCCGAAAGCTTCGGTCAGCAGGGAAGCGCGGCGACCATGCGCAAGGCGATCCGCCTCGCGGGACACCACGATGAAAGCGACAGCACTGAAGACTGCGAAGCCGGCCCATAGGATCATGGTCGGCGTCACGGCCTCTTTCTTGGCAATGGCATCGAAGATGCGGCCGAACAGAACCGGCTCATAGATGGTCGTCATCGCCAAGGCGATGTTGGCAATTACGACCATCCAAACGCGGTATCGATACGCGCCAAGATACTTCAGGGCTCTTGCATAGACTTTGAACAGTGACACGTCAGACACCTCTGTGCATCAACAAAACTCGGAATGATCGGATGCTACAGATTGCTACCTGAACCGGCGATTAACGGAATCCAACGCTGTTTTTTCATCGGAATTTTTTGCATCTTGCGCGGGCGAGCGCGAAGCTTTCTCTATCGGCCGCCGCTAAAATGTGACAGTTTATGTAAGGCTTTGGCGCCGCGTTGTCATATCGCGCAAGGATTGCCATTCATAGTTGAATGACAAAAATTTCGCCAAGGGCGTTCAATTTTGCGGCCATGTGAGTATGTTGCCGGCCTTCGGGGCATGCTGTGGGGCCAGACGGACATCGATCGAAGGTCCGTCCGCCAGTAATCCGGGCCGCCAGGTCCAAGGGGTAGATGTGAATATCCATTCGTTATTGCAACTTCTTGTCATCATTGAAGAGTGCAAGACCACCAAAAGTGTCGTCTCCGAGCTCGAGCAAGTGCTTCGCTCCTATAAGTTCGATTTCTACGGCCTGCTGAAGCAGCCGCGACCAAATGTCGAGATCTCAAGTTTCATGCTTGCCAGCCGCTGGCCGGAAAATTGGCCGGTCACCTATGAAAACAAGCGCTACATGCTTGTCGATCCCGTCGCCCGCTATCTCAGCCGGGCGCAGCGTCCATTCCGCTGGCGCGATGCGGTAACGGCATTGAAGAGCGATCCTCTGCGCCGGCGGATGGAGCAGATGATGGCGGATGCCCGTGCCAACGGGCTGGTCGACGGCTATATCTTCCCGATCCACGGCCGCAACGGCCTGCTCGGCAGTTTGACGATCGGCGGAGAGGCTGTGGATCTCTCGCCGACGGAACTGTCGCTTTTCGATGCGGTGGCGAGAAAGGCGTTCTGGCGGCTGCTGGAGCTGAACGACGAAGCGCAGGCACTGGAAGAGGGATCCAGTCTTGCGGCAAAGCTCACCAAGCGGGAGATGGAAGTGCTGAGCCACCTGGCCGACGGCATGACCTCTATCGAGATCAGCCGGCTGCTGGCGATCTCCAATCATACCGTCGATTGGTACATGAACAGCATTCAGGACAAGCTCGACGCCAAAAATCGACAGCACATTGTCGCAATCGCTTTCAGAAACGGTCTTATTCCGTAGCGGCAACTATTTTGATTTCTGGCAGCATGAGGAAATTGAACTTCCTGTGACAAGAAGTTAAGAATTTTCTTCGCGGGTGCAGCATTGCCCGTTTTCGATGTCGTGAGGAGAGCGCATTGCCTATTTCCAAGATCCTGGTCGCCAACCGTTCCGAAATCGCTATCCGCGTGTTCCGCGCCGCTAACGAGCTTGGCATAAAAACGGTCGCCATCTGGGCCGAGGAAGACAAACTTGCGCTCCATCGGTTCAAGGCCGACGAAAGCTACCAGGTCGGTCGCGGCCCGCATCTCGCCCGCGATCTCGGACCGATCGAGAGCTACCTCTCGATCGAGGAAGTTATCCGCGTCGCCAAGCTTTCGGGTGCGGATGCCATCCATCCGGGTTACGGCCTCCTGTCGGAAAGCCCGGAGTTCGTGGATGCCTGCGATGCCGCCGGCATCATCTTCATCGGCCCGCGCGCCGATACGATGCGCCAACTCGGCAACAAGGTTGCCGCGCGCAATCTGGCGGTCTCGGTCGGTGTTCCCGTCGTTCCGGCCACCGAGCCGTTGCCTGAGGATATGAAGGAAGTTGCCCGCATGGCCGAGGAAATCGGCTACCCGGTGATGCTCAAGGCATCCTGGGGCGGTGGTGGCCGCGGTATGCGCGTCATTCGCTCCGAGGCCGATCTCGCCAAGGAGGTGACGGAAGCCAAGCGCGAGGCGAAGGCCGCTTTCGGCAAGGACGAGGTCTATCTCGAAAAGCTGGTCGAGCGCGCGCGCCACGTCGAAAGCCAGATCCTCGGTGATACGCATGGCAATGTCGTGCATCTGTTTGAGCGCGACTGTTCAGTTCAGCGCCGTAACCAGAAAGTCGTCGAGCGCGCTCCGGCGCCTTATCTCAGCGATGCGCAGCGCCAGGAGCTGGCCGCCTATTCGCTGAAGATCGCGGAAGCCACGAATTATGTCGGCGCCGGCACCGTCGAATATCTGATGGATGCCGATACCGGCAAATTCTACTTTATCGAAGTCAATCCGCGCATCCAGGTCGAGCACACGGTGACGGAGGTCGTCACCGGCATCGATATCGTCAAGGCACAGATCCACATTCTCGACGGCTTTGCCATCGGCACGCCGGAATCGGGCGTTCCGAAGCAGGCGGACATCCGCCTCAACGGCCATGCGCTGCAGTGCCGCGTGACGACGGAAGATCCGGAACACAACTTCATCCCGGATTATGGCCGCATCACCGCCTATCGCTCGGCTTCGGGCTTCGGCATCCGTCTCGACGGTGGCACCTCCTATTCGGGCGCGATCATCACCCGCTACTACGATCCGCTGCTGGTCAAGGTGACGGCCTGGGCGCCGAACCCGCAGGAAGCGATTTCGCGCATGCACCGCGCTCTGCGCGAATTCCGTATCCGCGGCGTCGCCACCAACCTGACCTTCCTGGAAGCGATCATCACGCATCCGAAATTCCGCGACAACAGCTATACGACGCGTTTCATCGACACGACGCCGGAGCTGTTCCAGCAGGTCAAGCGCCAGGATCGTGCGACGAAGCTTCTGACCTATCTTGCCGACGTCACGGTCAACGGCCATCCTGAAACACGCGGTCGCCCGGAACCCTCGTCGAAGGCGGCCGATCCGGTACGGCCCTACATCGACAGCAATATTCCTTATGGCACCAAGCAGTTGCTCGACAAGCTCGGCCCGCAGAAGTTCGCCGAATGGATGCGCAACGAGAAGCGTGTTCTGATGACAGACACAACCATGCGCGACGGCCATCAATCGCTGCTGGCGACGCGCATGCGCACCTATGACATCGCCGGCATCGCCGGAACCTATGCGCGCGCGCTGCCGCAACTGCTCTCGCTGGAATGCTGGGGCGGTGCGACGTTCGACGTTTCCATGCGCTTCTTGACGGAAGATCCTTGGGAGCGCCTGTCGCTGATCCGCGAGGGCGCGCCGAACCTCCTGCTGCAGATGCTGCTGCGCGGCGCCAACGGCGTCGGCTACACGAACTATCCCGATAATGTCGTGAAGCACTTCGTGCGCCAGGCCGCCAAGGGCGGCGTCGATCTCTTCCGCGTTTTCGACTGCCTGAACTGGGTCGAGAACATGCGCGTGTCGATGGATGCCGTCGCCGAAGAGAACAAGCTTTGCGAAGCGGCGATCTGCTATACGGGCGACATTCTCAACTCCGCACGCCCGAAATACGATCTGAAGTATTATACGGATCTCGCCGTCGAGCTGGAAAAGGCCGGCGCCCATATTATCGCGCTGAAGGACATGGCCGGCTTGCTGAAGCCGGCTGCGGCCAAGGTGCTGTTCAAGGCGTTGCGCGAGGCGACCGGACTGCCGATCCACTTCCACACGCATGACACGTCGGGCATTGCAGCGGCGACCGTGCTCGCGGCTGTCGATGCCGGCGTCGATGCCGTCGATGCCGCTATGGATGCGCTCTCCGGCAATACGTCGCAGCCCTGCCTCGGCTCCATCGTCGAAGCGCTGAAGGGCACCGAGCGCGATCCGGGCCTCGATCCCGAATGGATCCGCCGCATCTCCTTCTACTGGGAAGCGGTGCGTCACCAGTACGCCGCCTTCGAAAGCGATCTCAAGGGACCGGCGTCGGAAGTCTATCTGCACGAAATGCCGGGCGGTCAGTTCACCAATCTCAAGGAACAGGCTCGTTCGCTTGGTCTTGAGACCCGCTGGCACCAGGTGGCGCAGGCCTATGCCGACGCCAACCAGATGTTCGGCGACATCGTCAAGGTGACGCCGTCCTCCAAGGTGGTCGGTGACATGGCGCTGATGATGGTGAGCCAGGATCTCACGGTTGCCGACGTCGAAAACCCGGCGAAGGACATCGCTTTCCCGGATTCGGTTGTTTCCATGCTGAAGGGCGATCTCGGCCAGCCGCCGGCCGGATGGCCGGAAGCTCTGCAGAAGAAGGCGCTGAAGGGCGACAAGCCCTATGTCGTCCGTCCGGGCTCGCTGCTCGCCGAAGCCGATCTCGATGCCGAGCGCAAGGCGATCGAAACCAAGCTGGAGCGTCAGGTCGACGATTTCGAGTTCGCATCCTATCTGATGTATCCGAAGGTCTTCACCGACTATGCGCTGGCGGCCGACACCTACGGTCCGGTTTCCGTGCTGCCGACGCCGGCTTACTTCTACGGCCTCAAGGAAGGTGACGAGCTGTTTGCCGAAATCGAGAAGGGCAAGACGCTCGTGATCGTCAATCAGGCGATGACGGCAACCGATGACAAGGGCATGGTGACCGTGTTCTTCGAACTCAACGGCCAGCCGCGCCGCATCAAGGTGCCGGATCGCGCTCACGGTGCTTCCGGCAGCGCGGTTCGCCGCAAGGCCGAAACCGGCAACGCCGCCCATGTCGGCGCGCCGATGCCGGGCGTCATTTCCACCGTCTTCGTTTCGTCCGGACAGGCGATCAAGGCCGGCGACGTGCTCGTGTCGATCGAAGCCATGAAGATGGAAACGGCGCTGCACGCCGAAAAGGACGGCACCATCTCCGAGGTGCTGGTGCGCGCCGGCGATCAGATCGATGCGAAGGATCTGCTCGTCGTCTACGGCGCCTAAACGTCCATAGAGATACGAAAAGGGCCGGCTTTAATCCGGCCCTTTTTATTCAGCTTTTCAAGCGGACGCGTTCCATGACCGATCGTTCCCGACATATCGGACCATACGATATTACCCTGCTGCTCGACGGGCTCTTCCAGGCTTCGGCGGAGATCTTGATTCACGCCGATGGCGATGCAGCGCGCCGACGGGCGATCGAAGCGTGGGGGAAGCCAACGCTGCAGTTTGATGTGAACTGCTTTCTTCTGCGCGGGCCTTCCGGTCTGATCCTCGTCGATGCGGGGACAGGTTCTTCCTGGGGCTCGAAACTCGGTCATGTGCGATCGGCGTTGCACGAAGCGGGAATCGCGGCGGGCGAAATCCAGAGCATTCTGCTCACGCATCCCCACGGCGATCACGCCCTTGGCCTTTTCGACGACGAAGCGCCCTATTTTCCGCATGCCGAGGTGTTCATCCCGGAGCTGGATCTCTCCCATTTCACCGATGCGGCTGCGCGTGAGGCGATGCCGGAACCACGACGCGGTGGTTTCAAGGTGACGGAGCAGTTGCTGCGGGTTTATGGATCTCGCCTACGGCCGATCGGGACAGGCGAGGTGCTGCCCGGTATCGAGGCGCGTCCGCTGCCGGGACACACGCCCGGTCACACCGGGTATCTCATTCGTGGCGATGACACGTCGCTGCTGCTCTGGGGCGACGCTTTGCATCTTGGGACGCTGCAGCCTGGCGATCCGAAGATCGGCGTGGCTTATGATCTCGACCCGGCATTGGCGGTCAGAACGCGACAGGCCGTTTTGGAGGATGCCGCTCGTGAAGGCTGGATCGTCGCCGGCAGCCATATTACCAGCTTCGGGCGCGTGCAGGAGGTTTCCGGCGGCTACCGGATTATGCCTGCGTGAACGATGATATCGACAAGAGGTCTAGCTTGTAACGGCCGTCGACGACGACAGTGCGGAATGCCGCAACTGACGTCAGGAACTATGGAAGTGGAGGAGTGACGGGAGTGATTTCCTTGCGAGCGGCGAGCGATGCCGATGTCGATGCCATCAGAGCATTGACGCGCGAAGCCTATGGCAAATGGGTGCCTTTGATCGGACGTGAGCCGCTGCCGATGATGGCTGACTATACCGAGGCGGTGCGCAAGCATCGCATCGATCTGCTGGAGACGGGTGGCGAGCTTGTGGCCCTGATCGAGATGGTCCCGGGCGAGGATCATCTGCTGATTGAGAATGTCGCGGTGTCGCCACGGCATCAGGGACAGGGCATCGGCAAGACGCTGCTGGCCCATGCTGAGCAGGTCGCGGCCATGCTCGGTCTGAGCGAACTCAGGCTCTACACCAACAAACGCTTTGCTGAAAACGTGCAGCTCTATCTCAGATACGGCTATGCGATCGACCGTGAGGAGCCGTTGAAGGACGGTTTCCTCGTGCACATGAGCAAGCGCATCGGATAGGCCCGACTAGGTCCGCTTCTCGATCATGGCCGCCCACACCGCGGTCATGAGCGCAAGTAATGCGGAGACGAGCATCAAGGCGAAGAGCGTGTGGATCGTCGCCGATTGCGCCAGAAATATCCCGCCGATAGAGCCGATGACTGCGCCACCGGCAATTCGAAGTGCTGCGGCGAGACCCGCGGCCGTGCCGACAAGATCGGATCTCACCGACATCGCGCCGCTATTGGCCGCTGGCATGGTCAGGCCATTGCCGATGCCGATGAAGATGCAGGGGCCGAACAGCGCCAAAACCTGGGTCGTTCCCGACAATGACAAAGCAAAGCCGATTGCGAGACCGATGCAGGTAAGCAGTCGGGCAACGACGAGGATCGTGCCAAGCGGGACTCTTGCTCCATAGCGCCCCGCCAGAAAGCTGCCGAGAATGAAGCCGGCGGGAACCAAGCCCATGTAAAAGCCGAGAAGGGCGCTGGAGCCGCCGAGCGCATCGCCTATCGTAAGCGGCGCTCCGCCGAGGAAGACATAGAGAACGCCCATAGAGCAGGCCATGCAGAGCGTGTACGCCCAGAACCGCGCCGAGCAAAGCAGCAGCCCATAGGCGGAAAGATAGTTCCTCCGCCCTTCGAAGGGTGGCGCTTTCGATCCTCTGAGCTCGCGCATGGAGAGGAGAAAAGCGGCAACGCCGAGACCGGCAAGGACGACGAAGCTTGCCTGCCAGCCGAAGACCTCATCCAGGGAGCCACCGAACAACGGTCCGACCATGGGGGCGAGCGCCCATCCCATGGCGAGATAGCCGAACTTGCTGGCCGCCTCGCGCTCACTGGCATTTTCCTTGATGATGACGAGAGCGACCGAATAGCACGGCCCGATACACGCCTGCATCGAACGGAAGACGAGAAAGGTGCCGATATCGGGCGCAAAAACGCAGCCGATCGATGCGACGATGAAGATGCCGAGCGCCGTCAGCACCACAGGCCTGCGGCCGAACCGATCCGATATCGCGCCGCCGATAGCTTCCAGGAATGCGGTGACGACGGAAAAGCCGGCGACCGAGAGATTGACCAAGGCGAAATCGGCATGGAACGCCGCCGATATCTTCGGCAGGGATGGCAGGATCATATTCACGGGCAGCACGGCCAATGCCGAGAGCAGGATGAGGGTCGTCAGCCGCGGCGGTGTGGCGGCTCTTTCTTTGATCGTATTGTTCGTTGCCTGTGTGGCTGAATGGTCGATGCAGCTATTGGTGCGCGTCATGGCCTTGTCCGTCGTTGGGTGGGGAAGATCGAGGAAGACCTGACGAGGCTAGGCCCGGATTCCGGGCAATAAAAAAGGCCCCGTCAGGAGCCTGCTTACCGCGCATGGGTGCTTTCGCCGGATGGTTACACCATCCTGCCCATGCGCCTTCCTACCACTACGAGAACGAGTGCCGTGTTCATGCCATTAGAGCTAGTTGGAAAGTTGCGTTCGGTCAATGCGCGTTTTATCGGCATGCAGCAGAGCCGCCTGCCCGCATTTTTACGGTCAATCGGCTAGAAACGCGTCGCGATCTCCAGGCTTCGCTTCCGACGCTTTATGCGACATGCGTCAGATGTCGTAGCTGTGACCGGCATTCAGCGTCGAAATGAAGCGCTTGGTGCGCTCCTGGGTCGGCGCGCTGAAGACGTTGCGGGAAGATCCGGTCTCGACGATGTTGCCAGCCTCGAGGAAGACGACGTTGTTGGCGATCTTCGAGGCAAGGCGCAGGTCGTGCGTCGCCATGACCATGGTCGTGCCTTCGTTGGCGAGCTTGCCAAGCACGTCGACGACTTCGGCGGCGAGTTCCGGATCGAGCGCCGAAGTCGGCTCGTCACAAAGCAGAACGCGCGGCGAAGGTGCAAGCGCCCGGGCGATGGCAACGCGTTGCTGCTGGCCTCCCGACAGGGTCGAGGGCCACGCATCGATCTTGTGCGCCATGCCGACTTTGGTCAAAAGCTCGACGGCGCGGGCGCGTGCCTTCTCGGCCGGCCAGCGCAACACGGTCGTTAGGCCCTCCATGACGTTCTGAATAGCGGTCTGATGTGGAAAGAGCTGGAAATTCTGGAAGACCATGCCGGTCTGCCGGCGGATCTTTTGGATCTCCTGCCATGCCGGCTTCTTGCCCGGCTGGAAAGTCGCCGTTTCCTCGCCGATGCGGATCGTTCCCGCGGTCGGGATCTCCAGCAGGTTGATGCAGCGCAGCAGCGTGCTCTTGCCGCCGCCCGAGGGGCCGACAAGCGCCGTCACCGTGCCCTCGGGAATGGTGAGGCTGATGTCCTTCAGGATGACATTATCGCCGAAATGCTTTTCGATATGCGAGAGCTCGATCATGACTGTGCCTCCAGCGTGCCGCCGGAGCGGGCGAAACGGCGTTCGAGGTGGCCCTGCAGCGTCGACAGGAAAGTACTGAGCACCAGATAGATGATGGCGGCCTCGATATAGAGGATCAACGGCTCATAGGTGGTCGCGACGATGCGCTGTGCTGCCTGGAACAGCTCCGGCACGGTGATGGCGGCAGCAAGCGAAGTATCCTTCACCAGCGAGATGAAGGTGTTGGACAGCGGCGGCACGGCGACGCGGGCGGCCTGCGGCAGGATGGTGCGGCTCATGGCCTGGCGCCAGGTCATGCCGATGGAATAGGCGGCCTCCCACTGGCCCTTCGGCACGGAGGAAATGACGGCGCGGATAATTTCGGACGTGTAAGCGCCGACGCTCAGCGTGAAGCCGATGATGGCGGCCGGAAAGGCGTCGAGCAGGATGCCGAGGCTCGGCAGGCCGTAGAAGATAACGAAGAGCTGCACCAGGAGCGGCGTGCCACGAATGACCCAGACGTAAAAGCGCGCGACGGCTACCAGCGGCGGCGGACCGAACAGCCTGACGACGGCGGTGAGCAGGCCGAGCAGGAGGCCGAGGACGAAGGTAATCAAGGTGAGCGGGATGGTGAAGACGAGCCCCGCCCAAAGCAGCGTGCCCAGAGACTCCCACATCAATTGCAACCAGTGCTCCACGCAGAAGCGCCCTTTCGATAAGAGAATGCGTCCGGAGATGACCCCGGACGCATCTTTTTCACAGTTTTATGTCGCTGCCTATGCCTACTTACTTTGAAACGTCCTGTCCGAAGTACTTCTTCGAGATCTTGTCATAGGTGCCGTCGGCCTTGATATCGGCGATCGCCTTGTTGATGGCGGCCAGCAGCTCCGGTTCACCCTTGCGGATGATGGCGCCGGAATAATCGGCATTGGCCTGCTGGGCGACGATCTTCACCGGCGCGTCGGGCTTGTGCTTCTTGAAATCGAGGAAGGAGAGGCTGTCGTTGATCGTGGCGTCGGCGCGGCCGGTCAGCACCAGCTGGATCGACTGGTCGAAGCCGTCGGTGCCGACGAGCTCGGCGCCGGACTCGGTTGCGAGCTTGCCGAAATTGCTGGTCAGCGACTGCGCGGACTTCTTGCCCTTGAGATCGGCGAAATCCTTGATGTCGGTATTGCTGTCCTTGACGATCAGCACGGCCTTGGAGGCGATATAGGGATCGGAGAAGTCGTACTTCTGCTTGCGGGCGTCGGTGATACCGACTTCGTTGATAACGGTGTCGTAGCGGTTGGCGTCGAGGCCGGCGATCAGGCCGTCCCACTTGCCTTCGAGGAACTGCGCCTTGACGCCGAGCTTGGCGGCGATCGCCTCGGCGATCTCGACATCGAAGCCGGTGAGCTTGTTGTCCGCGTCATGGTAGGTGAAGGGCGCATAGGTGCCTTCCGTGCCGACCTTCAGCACGCCGGCGGCCTGGATCGCCTTGAGGTTGTCGCCGGCATGGGCGGGAAGCAGGAAGGCAGCCTGCACGAGGGCGGCGGCGGCAACAGTCTTCAACCAGTTCATCGTTTTCTTCCGTTTCTGGAGCGGTTTCATTCAATGTCGCATACATCGCAGAAAAATTGCATCGCGGAAGCGTAGAAAACTGCGCGATAAAAGGGCAATTGTGAATATTTTTCTCAAAAAGTGGGGGAGGGGTGGTGAGTTTGGCATGAAGACAAGACCGCAGCGGGCGCCGCTGCTGTACTTTGCTGTGTTCGCAAACCAGCGAAACTTGCGCCTTCGGCCCGAAGCGGACATCTGAGGTAGCAAGCAGACGGGTGGCTTCGCGCCTTCATTTCGGTCGTTCGCCAAGTTGCAGGCGGTTTTGAAAAGCTGCCTTTTATTGCTAGTAGATCGAACGAGAAAATTGGGTGAAGGCAGAATTCCGCCGAGGTATATGCTAATCGCAGAAAAGACCTTTTATGTTACAAGATCGCAGCTGGATTTCCGTTCACTACTGGCTCTGATAGGAGGCGTGAATTCTTAAACGGGCTTCATTGTTAAGAATCGCTCGGTACTGAATATAAGTGTCATCTCGGCCATAAACACACTTGTACCACTCAGCAATACCCCGCAGCCGGTCTCTGTTTTCGTGTGCCCAATGGATGTTCCTTGATGCTTTGAAAAACATAGACCGGTAAATATGGCGCTGACTTCCCGGTATCTTTGGCTTCTCGCCATGTGTCAGAAGCCCCAGAGTAGTTCGCGGCAACCCTTTTGGATGATACCTAGTTTTTCCCTCGTTAACCGCAAAGCCGCCATCTTTGATGATTTTCATGATGTAAGAGGCAAGCTTCGGATGATTGAAGTTCTTCTCCTTATGGAAGAACATATCGTCGCTATATCTTAGGTAACTTAATTCCCATGTAGCGGCCAATTTTTTTAAACGGAGGTCGATGCCTCTCATGATCAGATTGGATATTGAAGGGCTTGTAGGAGCGCTTTGAGCCAAGCGATCACCAAACGTGGTTAATCTAGCAAGTATAAAAGAAGCTTGGCCTGTAAAGCCCATAGACCTAAAGAGACCTAAAACTCGCTTGAAGGTGATGGACGGAAAGAAATTTTCAATATCGACCTTTAGAACAGCGCGGCCGGGGCAAAATTCTCTGGCGGCCGTCAGAATTGATCGAGCGGCTATATATGAATGCACACACTCATCAATAGAGAACTCAGAAAGGATTTTCTTGTTAATTGCTCTCTGAACCCCTTTCAACTCCGATATTGGGATGTCCAATTTTCGTAATTTACTTGGATCAGAGTTTTTCGGTATCTCAATAGAGACGTAGCATCTTTCAGGCTCTTCAACCAAATAGAAGATATGCTGCGGAGCGAACCCCAAGTAATTAGCGATAGACGCCAAGTCCTTGCAGTCGTCCGCAGCACCCATTCCTACTTCTTCTCTCTCTCGATGCCAGGCAATAAATTGCAAAAGAGAAAGGCCTCTTTTCTATTTATTGCATGGCAGGCTTCTGCGTACTTCGCGTGCCCGCAACGATGACATTGCGTCTCCCCTTACAGGGAATTGCTAGGAATGTGCAGACATTACTTTAGCGGTGTGCGACGTCAAGCTGCTGCAAGCCTCTTTGACCGAGTTTTGCTGATCGCCGTAGTGCTAAAAGGTTCCAAAAGGTCATCCACGAAGCCGTTCACTGAACGATAGCGACCTGAGCCAACTTTTTTGATCTTGCCGGCGTTGTAGAGACCATGCAGGGCCGAGTTCAATTGATCTGGGTGAAGCCCAGAAGAAAGCAGAAGATCGGCGTAACTTGGCCTATCCTCCGTCAAAATGGCAATCAATGTGGCTGCCATCTGGTATTGGTCGCGAATTGGCTTAATGTAAGATGAATAATCTGAAGGTATTTGCTGGTATCTAAGCATCGTATTTTTCAGATAATCGAAACGCTTCAAATATTGCGCGTACTTAAAAAACGTAAGTGGGTATCTGACGCGATCCAACATTTCGCTTTCGTTCTCTGCGTCAAAGTAAATAACACTGTTTGGATTAAGGCGGGTGAGCAAGCTTAACGGCCCCCTCGAAATGTAGCTTTCCGCGCGATAGAACCTTCCTGACAGCAAAACAACCAGTCGCTCTCTGATTCCGGAAAGCTGTGTGAAAGTCCCGAGTTCCGCAATAGAGCCGGGGGATTCAAGAATCAGCAGCGTAAAGTCGACGTCATGAGCAAACCGAACCTCGAGCGTTTGCAGGTCTGTTGACTGCTTCCTATAGCTGCTTTGGCTCTCAATCTCTTCTCCGTAAAGTGCTTTCACATTCGGTATTTTTTGAAGCGCGTCGCGAGCCATATCTCGAACAGCTATCCCAACTGAAGAATAGCCGGGGCCACAAACAAACACCCGAGAAGACACATTTTGCGCGGCCGTTTTGAGAAGGGTTGGCTGAATTATCAAATTTCTTCTCCGGTCAGTTCGTAGCTCCAGGATATAAGAAAGTTTAAGAATGACCACCCGGATGTTACGAGACAATGAGGCCGGTTCAAAATGCTTCGTAAACTTCGTTTCGTACGGGTCGAGCGGCAGCCATCGGACGCAATCCTATCACCGACTGACTTGCATGAATGTCCGCTGCGGCGATCCGCCGTCTGAAGCTTGACAGTCCGCTTTGGGCCACAAATCGGGACCATACGTCGCCTTAAACGAATGTCCGCTGATGGCGCGAGGTTACCGTTCCACCGGGACGGAAATTGCTATCGAACCGCGAGCACGGCTGATCGATAACGACAGCACGTAACGCGACCGACAATCACCGTCCAGCGCTCAGCCTCAAGCGGTGGCGGCCCGCCGCTTCAACCGCTCGCTAATGATAATAATGAACCCGGCGCTCAGGATCAAAATAGCGCCGATAAATGTGTTGGCGCCGGGGATGTCGCCCCAGATCAGGTAGCCGAGCAGGAAGGCCCAGACGAGCGAGGTGTATTCGAACGGCGCCAGCACCGAGACGGGGGCCTGGCGCATGCCTTCGAAGAGGGCGAGCTGGCCGGCGCCGGCGATGATGCCGGTCAGTACAAGCAGCACGACCTGAAAGAGCGTCGGCGTCTGCCAATGGGCGATTGCCATGCCGGCGGTCAGGATGATGAACATGACGTTGGAGACGGCCATCTGGATATGGCTCTTCTCGTGCAGCGCCGTCTTGCGCAGCAGCACCATGCCGCTTGCCCAGAGGACGGCCGCCTGCAGCGCCAGATAGACCGGCCAGGAGATCGACAGGCCGACGGGATTGGAGGCGATCACCACGCCGCAAAAGCCGACGCCGACCGCCATCCAGCGGGTAAAGGTAACCTTTTCGCGCAGGACGATGGTCGCGAGAATCGTGCCGACGATCGGGGCTGCGTAATAAAGCGTCGTCACTTCCGCAAGCTGCAGATATGAGGCGGCCGAATAATAGGAAATCCAGGCGATCAGGATGATGATGCTTCGCAGAATCATCGGCTTCAGGATCGGCGAGCGCGCCACTTTGTGAACGAGTGAAGGCCCTTCGAAGACGAAGCATCCGGCGAGGATGGTGCAGCTTCGGATGAACAGTACTTGCCAGACCGGGATCGAGGCGACGAGCAGCTTCACCGCCGAATCGTGGGCGGTAAACAGCATGTAGGCAAACACCGTAAGCAGGATGCCATAGCTGATTGGGTTTTTCACGGAAGCACCAAAGGGATGGCCCGACTCGGGCCTGCTGAAGATTGTTTCAGGTCTAAAGCGATAGGAGCCTGTTTTTTCGCCGTCAATAGGACTTTTCATCGTGGCACACGGGTCACGAATTATTTATTCGGGGTTGTGGCGTCTTTGCCTCCGCTTTAACAGACAGAGACGAAATGTGACCGTTTCCACCTGTTTCGGTCGTTGAGATTTCAATCGATTTAAATAGACTGCGGCACGGAATCGGAGGAGCTTTTATGGGCGAGATGATCAGAACGGAGGGGCTTGAGGCGCGAAGGAGCGGGTTTTTCACGAAATCGCGCGCCGCTGTCTCGCTGTTGTTCTTGCTGAACGGCTTTACGGTGGGTTGCTGGGCGCCGAAGATTCCGGAATTTGCCGAGCGGCTGCATTTGTCGAAATTCGAGCTTGGCCTGATGATCCTCGTTTTCGGTGTCGGTTCGCTCGTCATGATGCCGCTGGCCGGCGCCCAGATCGCGGCGCGGGGATCGCGCGTCGTCGTGCGTGTTTTTGCGGTGTTGCTGTTGCCGATGATCCTGGCGCTGACGCTGGCGCCGAATGTCTTGACCGCGGCGATTGCCCTCTTCCTTTTCGGTGGTTTCATCGGCGCTATGGATGTGGCGATGAACGCCAATGCGGTCTCGGTCGAAAAATCCATGCGCCGGGCAATCATGTCGTCCTGTCATGCCTTCTGGAGCCTTGGCGGCCTGCTCGGTTCGGCGATCGGCGGCCTGCTGATTTCGCGCTGGGGCGTTCTCGGCCATGCCGAGGTGTCTACCGCCCTTGGCGTCCTTTTTCTCGTCGTCGCGTGGCCGATGGTCCTCGGCGATCAACCGCATCCCGACGATGCGCGGCCGAAGGCGAAGCTGCCGATGATCCCGCTGCCGTGGCTGCTCGGCATGGTCGCATTGTTCTGCATGGTGCCGGAAGGCGCGGTGCTCGATTGGAGCGCCCTCTATCTCGGCCAGGAAAAGGGCGCGTCCGTTGCGCTCTCAGGCTTTGGCTTTGCCGCCTTCTCCGCTACCATGGCGACAATGCGCTTTGCCGGCGATTTCGTGCGCGATTGGCTTGGCGCCATCAAGACGCTGCGCGTCTGCACGGTCTTTGCCATCGTCGGCATGCTGACCGCCGCACTTGCGCCGAATGCGGAAATCGCCATTCTCGGATTTGCGCTCTGCGGTATCGGTATTTCCAACATGGTGCCGATCGCCTTTTCTGCAGCCGGCAATATCCCCGGTTTGCAACCCGGTATCGGCATCTCGGTTGTCACCACCATGGGCTACTCCGGCATGCTGGTCGCGCCGTCCGCGATCGGCTTTGCCGCCGAGCATGTCGGCTTCTCACCGGTCCTGATGGCGCTGCCGGTGCTGCTGCTCGTGGTGCTGGCCTTCTCGTCGCTGGCGCGCTACGCTGACGGCATCGGAGAGAGCTCGCATTAATTTCGTCGCTTTTGCCCGATAGCGGATGGCTTCGTCCGATCAAAAGAGATTGTCGCCGCGGTTGACAACGACCGTTTCGTGATCCACCTGAAAGGCATCCATTTCCGAGGCCTGCGAGAGCTTTCCATGTCGTCCGTCACCGATTTCGATCCGAAACCGCGCCGTTCCTCCGTTGCCGTCGATGTTGGCGGCGTGATTGTCGGCGGCGGTGCGCCCGTGGTCGTGCAGTCCATGACCAATACCGACACGGCCGATATCGATTCGACCGTCGCCCAGGTCGCCGCCCTTTATAAATCCGGTTCCGAGCTGGTGCGCATCACCGTCGACCGCGATGAAAGCGCTGCCGCCGTGCCGAAGATTCGCGAACGGTTGCTGCGCCTCGGCATGGATGTGCCGCTGATCGGCGATTTTCATTATATCGGCCACAAGCTGCTTGCCGATCATCCTGCCTGCGCCGAGGCGCTGGCGAAATACCGCATCAATCCCGGCAATGTCGGCTTCAAGGACAAGAAGGACAAGCAGTTCGCCGAAATCATCGAGATGGCGATCCGCTACGACAAGCCGGTGCGCATCGGCGTCAACTGGGGTTCGCTCGATCAGGACCTCCTGACCGCGCTGATGGACAAGAATGCCGCCGAAGGTTCGCCGCTGTCGGCCCGGCAGGTGACGCGGGAGACGATCGTGCAGTCGGCGCTGATCTCCGCCAGCCTTGCAGAGGAAATCGGCCTGCCGCGCAACCGCATCATCCTGTCGGCCAAGGTCAGCCAGGTGCAGGATCTGATCGCCGTCTATTCCATGCTGTCGGAGCGTTCCGACCATGCGCTGCATCTCGGCCTGACCGAAGCCGGCATGGGTTCCAAGGGCATCGTCGCCTCGTCCGCCGCCATGGGTTATGTGCTGCAGCACGGTATCGGCGACACGATCCGCGTTTCCTTGACGCCGGAGCCAAACGGCGACCGCACCCGCGAAGTGCAGGTGGCGCAGGAACTGTTGCAGGTCATGGGTTTCCGCCAGTTCATCCCCGTCGTCGCCGCTTGTCCCGGCTGCGGCCGTACGACGTCGACGGTCTTCCAGGAACTGGCGCAGAACATCCAGAACGACATCCGCAAGAACATGCCGGTCTGGCGCGAGAAATATCCGGGCGTCGAGGCGCTGAACGTGGCCGTCATGGGCTGCATCGTCAACGGCCCGGGCGAAAGCAAGCATGCCGATATCGGTATTTCGCTGCCCGGCACCGGCGAGACGCCGGCCGCCCCTGTCTTCATCGACGGCCAGAAGGCCATGACGCTGCGCGGCCCGAATATCGCGTCGGATTTCGAAGCGCTGGTTGCCGACTACATCGAGAAGCGGTTCGGCCAGAAGAACGTCGCGGCGGAGTGATCCGCCGCTCTGATTGGGTTCAGAGACTGCCGGTCAGCAGCTTGATGCCGGCAAAGCAGTAGAAGCCGGCCATGGCGCCCTCGATCCAGCGACGCGCATTGCGGTATATCCGCAGCGCATGCGGCGTCGAAAACAGCGCCGAATAGCCCATGAACACCAGAAAACCCGTCGCGCAGCAGACGACGATGATCAGCGCTGCGACAGACGCGGGCGCACCCTGCGGCATGCCGAGCGCGATGATGGCCAGCCAGGCGAAAATTGCCTTCGGGTTGGTGACGTGGATGCCATAGCCGCGCAGAACCAGCGACTTGAACGTCGGTACCTTCGTTTCGCTGGTTGCGGTCGGCAGGTCGCCGTTGGAGCGCACGGCGCGGAATGCCTTATAGGCCAGATAAAGCAGATAGAGGCCGCCGAAGATTTTCAGAACTTCCAGCGCCATCGCATAGGTCTGCAGCAACGTGGCAAGGCCGGCTGCGGCGGCAATCGCCCATGTCAACGATCCCCCGAAAATGCCGAGCGAGATGGTCATCCCGGCCTTGCGGCCATGGGTCATCGAGGTGCCGATGATGGCCATGATGGCCGGACCGGGGCTGACGACGGCAACGATATAGGCGATGTAGGCCGGCAGGATCTGCGGCAGATAGGCGAGGGCTTCGCGCATGGAGAATAACTTTCCGGGGCATTCGTCGACGCGGATAATTCCACGGCTGCGAACCAATTCAGCTTGCGAACTTGTCATAACGTACGGCGAAAATCACCCGTCGACGCATGGATTCTTGTGATGGTGACATTCCATCGCTGAATGGATCGCCGCAGCGATTAGCCAAGTTTTGCCGTTTCTTCGGCATCCATAAGTTGGCGCACGATCGGCTCCAGGATTGCCTGCAATTCCGCGGATGCCTCCGCGTTCATGGCCGTGAGGCCTATCATCTGCCGCATGATCTGTACGCCAGCGACCAGCGATAGAAGAACTGCTGCCCGTTGCGGCGCCGCCTTGCCTGACAGGGCGGCCGTGATGTTACGCTGATTTTGCTTTTCGACGACCTTTCGGCCGATTTCGAGAGCGGCGTCGCTCGAGGCTGAGCGCAGCATGATCATGAAGCCATCCAGAGCCGTCGCGTTGGGCGCCGTCACCTCCAGCAACATTCTTGCGACAATCCTTGCCCTGTCGGGCGAGCGAAGATTGTCGCTTGTGGCGATGATGGGGTTTTCATTGGCCCGCTCGAGCACCTCGGCGAACAACTCTTCCTTTGAGCCGAAGTAGCGATTGATGAGCATGGCGGTAACGCCGGCGCCTTTTGCAATCTCGCGAACGCCGGCTCCCTCGTAGCCTGAGCGGATGAAGGCAAGCCTTGCAGATTCAAGAATAGCGGCGCGCGTGGCGGCTGCGTTGCGCGGTCGGGGTGTGTCCTCGGATCCATGTATTTCCATCCAAATATACCGCCGTAGACTTATCTTGTTTCCTAATGTATACGCTTGTATACTAATGGTCAATAAACGGCCTGTACGGCCTTGGAGATTCGATGAAAGAGACAGTTCTCGTTACCGGCGGCACAGGCTTTGTCGCTGGATGGTGCATCGCCGCCCTGCTTCAGCGCGGCTACCTCGTGCGCACGACTGTGCGCGATCTATCAAAAGAACCCGCAGCGCGTGCCGCGATCGCTTCCATCGTGAAGGATACGTCCAACCTGTCCTTCCATGCCGCCGAACTTCTGGACGATAGAGGATGGGCCGAGGCGATGGCAGGCTGCGATTATGTGCTCCATGTCGCCTCGCCGTTAAGCAATGCTCCAGCCGGCGATCGTGAGGCCTTTGTTCGCCCTGCGCGTCAGGGCACGCTGCGGGTCCTGAAGGCTGCTGTCGATGCGAGAGTCAAGCGGGTGGTGATGACTTCGGCGGCCGCCACCGCTCGTCCGCCGCTGGAACTCAATCTCGTCAGCGACGAGACGATGTGGGCCGATCCGCACGATCCTCAGTTCGATATCTATCGTGTGTCGAAGATTCTGGCAGAGCGTGCGGCGTGGGAGTTCATGGAAGCCAATGGCGGCGCGACGGAATTTTCGACCGTGCTGCCGGGCGCGGTCTTTGGCCCGCTGCTGACGGCCGGCAATCTGGGCTCGGTGCGCATCATTCGTGACCTGCTGCTTGGCAAACCCAAATTCCTGCCACGGCTTGGCTTCTGGGTGGTCGACGTTCGCGATATTGCCGATATGCATGTGCAGGCGATGATCTCGCCGGATGCCGCTGGCCAGCGTTTCATCGTCGCCGGCGAGTTTTTGTGGCTCGAGGAGATCGCGAAAGCCTTACGACAAGGCTTGGGCGCGCGCGGAGCCAAAGCCCCGATACGGCGCATGCCGAGCATTCTCGTGCGGCTTCTTGCGCCGTTCCTCAGGGATCTGCGGCCGCTGGTGCCGCTTATCGGCAGAAAGTTCGGTTTGACGTCGCAGAAGGCGCGCAAGCTGCTCGGTTTCTCGCCGCGTCCCTCGTCACTGACGATCACCGATTGCGGAAAGAGCCTGTTCGACCACGATCTCGTCCGCAACAAACCGTAACCGGTTTGCCTGAAGTGGGTGGCTGTCGAAGGGCTGTCAGTTCTTGCGGTTTGCGACGAAGCGCGCCGTCTCTATCAGGACGTCAGCTTTGTTGCCGTAGCCGGAGAGAAGATCGCCCGCGTCGCTCACCAGCTTTGCAAGCGTTGTCTCCGCCCATTCCTGCCCATGCAGCCCAACGAGCGTAGCCTTACCGCGGGCTGCATCCTTGCCGGTCGCCTTGCCCAGCGTGGCCGCGTCGGCCGTCAGATCAAGCAGATCGTCGGCCAGCTGGAAGGCGAGGCCGATCTTTTCGCCGAAGATGCGCAGGCGTTTGCGATCGTCCGTCGTGGCACCGGCGATGATCGCGCCGGCCTCACAGGCAAAGCGGATCAGCGCGCCGGTCTTCATCGCCTGCAGCGTCGTGATGCCGGTTTCATCCGGCGTTTCTTTCTCCGCCGCAAGATCGAGCGCCTGGCCGCCGGCCATGCCGCCAATGCCTGCTGCGCGCGACAAGGCGAGCACCAGCGCCATTTTCCGATCTGCCGGCAGCTCCGTTTCAGGCGCCGCGATGATGTCGAAAGCATAGGTCAGCAGGCTATCACCGGCCAGGATCGCCGTTGCGTAGTCGAAAGCGATGTGGACCGTCGGCTGTCCGCGGCGCAGGTCGTCGTCGTCCATGGCCGGCAGATCGTCATGCACGAGCGAATAACAGTGCACGCATTCAAGGGCCGCGCCGATCCTGAGGGCGGCATCCGCCTTCCCGCCGAGCAGGGCGGCCGATTCCGTGACAAGAAAAGGTCGTAGCCTCTTGCCGCCGTTCAGGACGCCATGGCGCATGGCGCTCAGCAGCCTGTTCGGCCGAACGATCTCGTCATCAAGGTTGGCATCGGCGAGAAGCTGCTTCAAAAGAGCTTCGGTCTTGCCCGCATGATCCTTGAGGCGATGTTCGAATGAGGAAGAGGTGCTGTCCATGGCCGCTGTTTGGCATGAGAGGCGGTGGCTGGCAACGAGAATTGTCAACAGCCGGGTGGGGAATGACGTCGCACTCTGGTCATTGCTTTATGTAGACGGTATGACGGGTAAAGCATCAGAGCGTTTCCCGGATGCATTGAAAAGCCGTGCCGGGATGGAGCGACCGTGGACGTCAGGCAATTGGACATATCGACGGACAATGAGGAGGAAGCCGAGGTGCCGCAACGGACCTCCCTTTTGGCGCGCTTTCGGGATCGTCCTCTCTGGCAGCGCATCGTTCTCGTGCTGATCGGCCTGTTGCTGCTGCCCTATGTTCTCATCGTTTTCTATCTGTTGCCGTTCATTCATCCCATTTCGACGCTGATGTTGCGCGATGCTGCGACGTTTCAGGGATATGACCGACGTTGGGTTTCGCTCGACAATATCGCACCGGTGCTGGTGAAATCGGTGATGGTGTCCGAAGACGGCCAGTTCTGTTTCCATGGCGGCGTCGATTGGGGCGAGATGCGGATGCTGGTGCAGGAGACGCTGCAGGGTAAATCCACGCGCGGCGGCAGCACCATTCCCATGCAGACCGTGAAGAACCTGTTTCTCTGGAACAGCCGCTCCTTCGTGCGCAAGACGCTGGAACTGCCCTTGGCCGTCTCCGCCTCCGCGGTTTGGTCGAAACGCCGGATGATGGAGCTCTATCTCAACGTTGCGGAGTGGGGGCCTGGCATCTACGGCATCGAGGCTGCGGCGCGCTACCATTTCAAAGTGCCGGCATCCAAATTGACGGCACGCCAGGCCGCGCTTCTTGCCGTGTCGCTGCCGAACCCGATCGATCGCGTGGCGAGCAAGCCGGGGCGGGGTCTGAGCCAGCTCGCTTCCCTGATCCAGCGCAGGGCGCACAACGCCGATGCATATATCAAATGCCTTTATGATTGAGATCAGAACTTGTCGTTCGATCGGATGATCGTCATCTGGCATTCTTGCTCGTAACGTAAGGGCGGATGACCTGCCAATGTCGATCGGACAAGCCTCATGGATTTCTCCGCCTTTTCGCCCGAACTGCTGCAATACTCCAAGAGCCTGCATCCAGAGCTGCCGAGGCATCTCGGCACGCGATACAATATCTCTGGTGTATTTCAGCCAGAGCCCGGCAATACCGTCGTCTGTCATGTGATGGAGGGGACGAGGACACAGCGAGCGTTGGTTGCTGCGCGGGAGAAATATCTCGCGATGCCGGAAGCAGGGCAATTTGCCTTCACGCCCGTCTCCAGCCTGCACATGACCCTGTTTCAGGGCATCATCGAATATCGGCGGACGCAGCCCCACTGGCCGCCAGATCTGCCGCTCGATACGCCGATCGACGAGATGACGGAGATCATGGATGAGCGGCTGAAGACCTTCTCCATGCGCGATCCATTCAAGGTGGCCGTGATGAAGGCGCGTCCGAGCGGTCTCCTAGTCGACGGCGCGACGGAAGCAGATCGCAAGATCATGCGCCAATGGCGCGATGCGCTGGCCGATCTTCTGGGCTATCGTCATGCCGATCATGAAACCTATGCCTTTCACATCACCTTCACCTATGTCATCGAGCGTTTGTCGGACGAGGCGCTGCCACGCTGGCAGGCCATGCTCGACGAGGTGGCCGCCGAGCTTCGCGCCGAGGTGCCCGTTCTGGAGCTGCGGCCGCCGGCTTTCTGCTCTTTTGAGGATATGAACCATTTCGAAGAGCTTCTGGTCTTCGACGCCAAATAGCAGCAAGGGAGCAGGGAACATGGACAAGCTGACCCTCTATATCGGCAACAAGAATTATTCTTCTTGGTCATTCCGGCCCTGGATCGCGCTTGAGGGATGCGGTGTTGCCTTCGAGGAGGTGCTGATCCCCTTCGATTTTCCTGCTGGCAACCCGAATATCCGGGCGGTTTCGCCGACGGGCCGGGTGCCGATGCTTGCCCATGGCGAATTCAAGATCTGGGAATCGCTTGCGATTATCGAATATGTGGCCGAGCTTTTCCCCGATGCCGGGCTTTTGCCGAAGGACAGGCAGTCACGGGCTCTGGCACGCGCCTACAGTATGGAAATGCTGTCGGGCTTTCGCGCGTTGCGCAATGCCTGCCCGATGAACATGCGGCGCCCGGTGAGCCGCCTCGATTTGCCCGAAGGCGTCATGGAGGATGTCGCGCGGATCGAAACGATCTGGCAAGAGGCACGCTCCCGCTCCGGCGGGCCATTCCTGTTTGGCGCATTTTCGGGAGCGGATGCGATGTTCGCGCCGGTCGTCAGCCGCTTTGAAAAATACGATATAGCGACCTCCGCGGACACGAAGGATTATATGGCTGCGATGAAGGCGCTGCCCGCATGGAAGAAGTGGGAGGAAGCGGCGCTGCAGGAAACGTGGATCGTGCCGGAGGAGGAGGCCTGAACCGCTGATTCGGCACCATCGCGTCTGAATCGGACGTGGCGGCCAAAAAATGCTGGAAGGGACTGGTCAAAGCCCCATCCGCCATGTATAAGCCGCCCCAATTTCCGAAATTGATGCATGTCTGTTTCGGCCGCCTGGCTGGCCGCTAACATGTTTCATCCGCAAAGTGGAGTAACGAAAATGGCTGTACCGAAGAGAAAAACGAGCCCGTCCAAGCGCGGTATGCGCCGTTCGGCTGACGCACTGAAGGCTTCGACCTACGTTGAAGACAAGAACTCCGGCGAACTGCGCCGCCCGCACCATATCGATCTGAAGACCGGTATGTACCGTGGCCGCCAGGTCCTGACGCCGAAGGAAAGCGCATAATTCAGCGCTGCCTTGATGGCATGAATAAAAAAGGCTGGCGTTTCGCCAGCCTTTTTTATTTTGCGCTTTCGTTTGGGCCTGAAATTTCTTGAGAAACTGAAATTCCTTGAGAAAAGAGCCGTGGAAGCGCTCGCATCCGCCTTGGATGCGAGGTCCGTTTCAGAGGCTGTCCAGCTTGCTCTGCATGGCGCGAAGCTGTTCTTTCAGTTCGTCGATATCCTTGGCTTCCGCCTTGCGTGTTTCTTTCGCCGGCTGCTTCATGAAAGGCGAAAACATCTGCATGGCCTGCTGGAACATCTCGGTGTTGCGGCGAACCTGCTCCTCGACCATCTGCATGGGCAATTGCAGGTTCTTGCCGAGCGGCGTTTCGCCGAAGGCACGATTGATCTGCTCGCGCATCTGGGTCTGCTGTTCGGTGAAGGAGCGCATGGAATGCTCGAGGAAGCTCGGCACGACCATCTGCATCTGATCGCCGTAGTAGCCGATCAACTGCCGCAGGAAAGAGATTGGCAGCAGCGTGTTTCCGGTCTTCGATTCCTGCTCGAAAATAATCTGCGTCAGGACGGAATGCGTAATATCCTCACCGCTCTTGGCATCCTGTACGGTAAATTCCTCACCCTTCTTGACCATCTCCGCCAGGTCATCCAGCGTCACGTATGTGCTGGTGCCAGTGTTGTATAGGCGGCGATTGGCGTATTTCTTGATTACGATCTGGCCCTCATTTTTTGCCATTATCAGTCTCCTGGCCCCGTCTGATTGTATGGAATACTCCTCCACCGCCGAGTGTAGACGCAAAAGAAGCTTGGTGACAATCGGTTTGTGCGATGCGGCAAGCCCTTTCCTTTGATTGCATTTCTCGTGGGCAGTGACGGCTTCATGAAATCTGCGGCCGGGGATTTCTTGCAGTTTGACTCCGGCGCAAAGCTTTGACAGTTTCGCCTCATATACACGTTCATTTTTGTGAGGAGGCTTCCATGAGCAGTACATCCATCGTCGTCGCCAGCGCCGCCCGCACGGCCGTCGGTTCCTTCAACGGAGCATTTGCGACCGTCCCCGCTCATGAACTCGGCGCGACCGCCATCAAGGGTGCGCTGGAGCGCGCAGGGGTCGAAGCCAGGGAAGTGGACGAAGTGATCCTCGGCCAGGTGCTGCAGGCAGGCGAAGGCCAGAACCCGGCTCGCCAGGCTGCCATGAAGGCTGGCATTCCGCAGGAGGCCACCGCCTGGGGCGTGAACCAGCTTTGCGGTTCCGGCCTGCGCGCCGTCGCACTCGGGATGCAGCAGATCCTGACCGGGGACGCGAAAATCATCGTCGCAGGCGGTCAGGAATCCATGTCGATGGCGCCGCACGCCGCGCACCTTCGCGCCGGCACCAAGATGGGCGACATGAAAATGGTCGACACCATGATCAAGGACGGCCTTATGGATGCTTTCCATGGCTATCACATGGGCATCACCGCCGAGAACGTCGCACGCCAGTGGCAACTTTCGCGTGAGGATCAGGATCAGTTTGCCGTTTCCTCGCAGAACAAGGCAGAGGCTGCCCAGAAGGCAGGCCGCTTCAAGGACGAGATCGTCCCCTTCACGATCCAGACCCGCAAGGGCGACGTCACCGTCGATGCCGACGAGTATATCCGCCACGGCGCGACGATCGACGCCATGGTGAAGCTCCGTCCAGCCTTCGACAAGGAAGGCACGGTCACCGCCGGCAACGCTTCTGGCCTCAATGACGGCGCTGCCGCCGCCGTTCTGATGACCGAGGCCGAGGCTTCGCGCCGCGGCATCCAGCCGCTTGCCCGCATCGTGTCCTGGGCAACCGCCGGCGTCGATCCTCAGATCATGGGCACTGGCCCGATCCCGGCATCGCGAAAGGCTCTGGAAAAGGCTGGCTGGTCCGTCGGCGATATCGATCTCGTCGAAGCCAACGAGGCTTTTGCCGCTCAGGCTTGCGCCGTCAACAAGGACCTCGGTTGGGATACGTCGATCGTCAACGTCAATGGCGGCGCCATCGCCATCGGCCATCCGATCGGCGCGTCCGGCGCGCGTATCCTCAATACGCTGCTGTTCGAAATGAAGCGTCGCGGCGCCCGCAAGGGGCTGGCTACCCTGTGCATCGGCGGCGGCATGGGTGTCGCCATGTGCTTCGAGGCGCTCTGAAGCGCGTTCCAGACGAAATTTCCAGAAGATGCGATGAAAGCGGAGCGGGCGACCTGACGATCGGTCTCCCGTCCCCGCAGCAACAAAGGGGAGTGGCGCATGAGCAGGGTGGCATTGGTAACCGGAGGAACGCGCGGTATCGGAGCGGCCATTTCGATGGCGCTGCGCAATGCAGGCTACAAGGTGGCGGCAACTTATGCCGGCAACGAGGAGAAAGCCCGGGCTTTCCATGAGGTCACCGGCATCTCCGTCTACAAGTGGGACGTGAGCGACTATGAGGCGTGCGGCAAGGGTATCGCCAAGGTCGAGCACGATCTCGGTCATGTCGAGGTTCTGGTCAACAATGCCGGCATCACCCGTGACGCCATGTTCCACAAGATGACGCCACAGCAGTGGCATGAGGTCATCAATACCAACCTCACCGGCCTGTTCAACATGACCCATCATGTCTGGCAGGGCATGCGTGATCGCAGCTTCGGCCGCGTCATCAACATCTCTTCGATCAACGGTCAGAAGGGGCAGATGGGACAGGCGAACTATTCCGCCGCGAAGGCCGGCGATCTCGGTTTCACCAAGGCGCTTGCGCAGGAAGGTGCGGCCAAGAATATCACGGTCAACGCCATTTGCCCCGGCTACATTGGAACGGAAATGGTGCTGGCCGTGCCGGAAAAGGTTCTGAACGAGCGAATCATCCCGCAAATCCCGGTGGGTCGCCTGGGCGAGCCGGAAGAAATTGCTCGCATCGCGGTCTTTCTAGCCGGCGACGATGCAGGTTTCATCACCGGATCGACGATCAGCGCCAATGGCGGTCAGTTCGTCGTTTAGGTTTATGTCTTGATCGCCACGGAGATTGCCGGGCTGCCGGCAATCAACGCCTGCCAGAGCTGGCCGCCTGGCGTTGCCGCGGCTTGAATTCCAGAATGACGGCTTCAAATGCCGTCTCGCGTTTTTCATTGTAGCGTGCCCTGGCCGCACTGATGAGCACATAAAATGTGGTGCCGATGAGTGCGACTGCTGCAATGCTTGCGATGATTGCGGCCATTATGCCGTTCCTTTCTCAAAACACTGCTATTCTGCTCTCCGCCCGCGCGTCGGTGCGGGGAGACGGAAACGGTCGGGCTCTGTCGTCCCGAACGATCTTGCTGATGTTCTGAAAATCATCACTGGCCGGCTAGATAACAGCCGGCCAGTGATGATGCTTCGTGTTAGCGGCAACGAGCCTCGTAGCGACGGCCGTAACGGTCGCGATAGATGCAGTAGCCGGCGCGATCTTCGGAGCGACCGATGAGATTGCCGACGACGCCGCCCGCGACTGCGCCGACCGCTGCGCCACCCCAGCTGTGGGTGGCGACGCCGCCAATCAAAGCACCGGTGCCGGCGCCGATGGCGGTGCCTTTTTCGGTCGACGTGCAAGATGCCAGCCCGCCGATGAGCGCAATCGCGACAATGATCTTTTTCATGGTTTTAGCTCCCTGGTGTTGCGAGGTTTGAATAATCATTCAGCGGATCAAATCCGCCCCATCAATAGCAGTATGAGGACAATGACGAGGACCAGCCCGAGACCGCCGGATGGGCCATAGCCCCAACCGCGGCTGTAACCCCAGCTCGGAAAGGCGCCGATCAACAGCAGAATGAGTATGACAAGCAATACTGTACCAAGCATTTCCGTGTCCTCCAGTGTCCCTTGCTTGATATTCCGCCGAAGCTTTCTGCAGCCGGCGAAACATTTCAGCGGCTCCAGCTTGGTCCGTTCGTTGCGAACAAGCGGAGTTCTTTGCATTTCTGATCGTAGAAACTTGCCTCGCTTCGAATTGTTCCGGTTGAGAAATAAAAATCGGAATGTAGGCCTGCTTCCACAACAGCGAAGCGATAACGCAGCAGACGATTGTTTTTAGGAGCGAGCAGGAAATCGATCTGTGTCTATGGTTAAAATATCGTTATAATACAATAGCTTGTAGGGAACGAAACAGGAAAGCCTGGATGTCGGCGATTCGTCTGTGATTCGTTCCGTGTTTGGGCTTGGGTTGATGACGGTATGCCCTTTCCTGTCCTCCCCATAACTTCCGCCATGCAACAATCGCTCGGGTCGATCGCCGAAAAGTGGTGACCGCTAGGCGTAATCGTTAATTTTAAGAGGTTTCCGACGGCTATGCTTTTGAGGCGGCGTGGCCATATCGAAATAATTTCGCGGCTAGCTACAATATGTAGCCGTGAACAAATGAAATACGCGGCGCAGTCAGCGATTCGTCGCCCGTTCGTTCCGGCTTTGGTCGAAGTGTTAATGAATGCATCCTTTGATTGTGTTTCTTGCTTCGCTCAGCCTGATCTCGCCTAAAGGTTAATCGCAATCCATGATTCAGGCGGGATTCGTCGTCTCAACCATTCAGAGTCCGGTATGTCGTGAATTCAAAACCACTACATGTTGTGGCGAACAAAGGTAGAAACGATTGGAATCAGCGATTCGTCTCCGATTCGTTCCGGCTTTGGCCCATTCGTTAATCCGGTTGTCGGCAAACAGAGAATCGTAAGACTTTACAGATCATTAACCATAGTGTCGTCTCGAATGTCATTTAGGTAGGATTCAATGCTTGACGCTGTTTCTCGTCGAAAAGCATGGAAAAATCGATTCATGATTTGGTGGGATTCTCTCGCTGGAAATCCATATGTAGTAGTGAACGAATGCGGAACCTCATGGAGTCATCGATTCGTCTCCGATTCGTTCTCAAGCTGTTCCGGAATCGTCGGGACTCGCAGAGAGTGCAGCGATAATGTATCTTCCGGTTGAGATCGTCACTGATAAAATCGATTGTTGCTGGCGCTGTTTTTTTATTCAGGTCTTGCCTTTGTCACATATGGTCGTCATCTCTTCCTTTCTTCCCGGAGAAGCTTGCTGATCGGAAGACGGTAGTTTCTCGCCCATGCACGGACCTATGACTCAAAACTCGCAGCCTATGATCCTGAGCGGACGCGGTGTAATCGCGGTGCTCGGACCGACCAATACCGGCAAGACCCATTATGCCATCGAGCGGATGGTGGCGCACGGCAGCGGCGTTATCGGCCTGCCGTTGCGGCTGCTTGCGCGCGAGGTCTATACGCGTGTCGTCGAGAAGGTCGGGGCGCAGCATGTGGCGCTGGTCACCGGGGAAGAAAAGATCTCGCCGCCCAATGCGCGCTACTCGGTCTGCACCGTGGAGGCGATGCCGCGCGAAACGCGCGCCGCCTTCGTCGCGATCGACGAGGTGCAGCTGGCGGGCGACCTAGAGCGTGGCCACATCTTCACAGACCGTATCCTGCACCTGCGCGGGCGGGATGAGACGCTGCTGCTCGGCGCCGGTACGATGCGGCCGATCCTCGAGCAATTGCTCCCGGGGATTACCGTTCTTGAGCGGCCAAGGCTTTCGCATCTCTTTTATGCCGGCCAGAAAAAGATCACGCGGCTACCGCAGCGCACGGCGATCGTCGCCTTTTCCGCCGACGAGGTCTATGCGATCGCCGAGCTTATCCGCCGACAGCGCGGTGGCGCCGCCGTCGTTCTCGGGGCGCTCAGCCCGCGAACCCGCAATGCGCAGGTGGCGCTCTATCAGGCCGGCGACGTCGAGTATCTGGTGGCGACGGATGCGATCGGCATGGGCCTCAATCTCGATGTCGACCATGTGGCCTTCGCCCAGGATCGCAAATTCGACGGCTATCAGTTTCGCAATCTCAATCCCGGAGAGCTCGGCCAGATCGCTGGCCGCGCCGGCCGTCACTTGAAAGACGGAACCTTCGGGGTGACGGGTCATGTGGATCCCTTCGACGACGAACTGGTTCGTCGGATCGAGGGTCATGAATTCGACACGGTGAAGGTGCTGCAGTGGCGCACCAAGAATTTCGATTTCTCCTCGATCGCTGCTTTGCGCGGCAGTCTTGAAGACGCGCCGCGCGTGCAGGGCTTGACGCGGGCGCTGCCTGCGGTAGACCAGCAGGCGTTGGAATATCTGTCACGCGATCTGGAGATTGTCGATTTAGCCAGCAGCCCGGCCAGGGTTGAGAAATTATGGGAAGCCTGTGCGCTTCCGGACTATCGGCGCATAACTCCCGCCCAGCATGCCGATCTCATTGCCACCCTCTTTTCCGATCTCGTGCGCTATGGCACGGTGAAAGAGGATTTCCTTGCCGAGCAGGTGCACCGCGCCGATCGGACGGATGGCGAGATCGACACGCTTTCGGCGCGAATCGCGCAGATAAGGACTTGGACCTATGTGTCGAACCGGCCCGGCTGGCTTGCCGATCCGACACACTGGCAAGAAAAGACGCGGGAAATCGAAGATCGATTGTCCGACGCGTTACATGAGAGGTTGACGAAACGCTTTGTTGATCGCAGGACATCTGTGCTCATGAAGCGCCTGAGAGAGAATGCGATGCTGGAAGCTGAAATCAGTGTAAATGGGGATGTCTTCGTCGAGGGACATCATGTGGGACAGTTGACCGGATTCCGGTTCACGCCGATCTCGGGAACCGAGGGGCCGGACGCGAAGGCTGTCCAGACCGCCTCGCTGAAGGCGCTTGCGCTGGAATTCGAGGCACGCGCGGCTCGCATACATGCGGCCGGCAACAGCGATCTTGCGATCAGCGCCGATGGACTCGTGCGCTGGCTCGGCGATCCCGTTGCGCGTCTGTCGGGTAGCGATCACATCATGCGTCCGCGCGTCATCCTGCTCGCCGACGAGCAGTTGACCGGCAATGCGCGCGATCATGTCGCCGCTCGCATCGAGCGCTTCGTGAATCATCATATCAGCACGATCCTGAAGCCGCTCGACGATCTTCAGCGCGCCGAAGATCTGCAGGGTCTTGCCAAGGGTCTGGCGTTCCAGCTCGTGGAAAACCTGGGCGTTCTGTTCCGCCGTGACGTCACCGAAGAGGTGAAGTCGCTGGATCAGGATGCGCGTGCCTCCATGCGCCGTTACGGCGTTCGGTTCGGCGCCTACCATATCTTCGTTCCCGCCTTGTTGAAGCCGGCTCCTGCCGAACTCATCACCTTGCTCTGGGCGTTGAAGAATGATGGTCTCGACAAGCCGGGTTATGGCGATCTGATCCCGGTGCTGGCCGCAGGCCGCACCTCTGTCGTCACCGATCCGAGCTACGAGCGTATGTTCTACAAGCTTGCGGGCTTCCGGTTCCTCGGAAAGCGCGCGGTGCGTATCGACATTCTCGAGCGCCTGGCCGATCTCATCCGTCCGCTCTTGCAGTGGAAGCCGGGTCAGGCTTCGCGCCCAGAGGGTGCCTATGACGGTCGCCGCTTCACCACGACAACGGCCATGCTTTCCATCCTCGGCGCAACGCTCGAGGACATGGAAGAAATCCTCAAGGGCCTTGGCTATCGCGCCGATGCCGTGAAGGCAGAGGAAGCTTCGGCTCACCTCGCCCAGCAGGACGCTGCCGCAGCACCGGCAACGCCGGCTGCAGATGTTGCCGCCGAGAAAGCGGATCACGACGATGCAGATACGGCCGCCGATGAGCCGGCTAAGGATGCCGAGGCTGTGACGCAGGAAGCGGCTCCTGCCGCTGAAGCAGCGTCAGAGCCTGCAGCTGAGACGACCGCAGAGGCAGGCGAAACCGAAGCTGCCGCAGCCGAGGTGACTGAGCCGAAGCCGGTTCTGTTGTGGCGCCTTGGCGGCCGCAACGATCAGCAGCAGCGCCAGGGTGGCCGTGGTCATGGCGACCGTCGCGGCCAGCAGGGTGCGGAAGGCCGTGGACATCAAGGCAATCGTCGCGGTGGCGAACAGCCAAGCGGCGAGGGCAATCGCGAAGGGCGTGACCGGCGCGAGGCTCGCGGCGGTGACAAGGGTCAGCGCGGCGACAACCGTGAGGGTGGTCGTCCGCAGCATCAGGGCAATCGCGGCGAGCGCAACGATCGCCAGGAGCGTGGCGAACGCAACGACCGGAATGACCGTAACAATCGGAACGACCGGAACAATCGTGGCGCCTCGCAGCCTTTGCGCTTCGAAGCCAAGCCGCCGCGCAAGGAAAAGCCGATCGATCCGGATTCTCCTTTCGCAAAGCTGGCTGCCCTCAAGGAGCAGATGAAGAAATAAGTCATGACGGACGAGAAGCAGCCATTTTCCGGTTCGCGCCAGCGCATCGACAAATGGCTCTTCTTTGCCCGCATGGTGAAATCCCGGTCGCTGGCGCAGCATTATGTGCAGAATGGCAGCGTCCGGGTGAATGGCGAGCGCGTTGTCCAGCCAAGCCACGGCGTCAAGATCGGCGACCGGATCGAACTGTCTCTGGAGCGGCGTGATGTCATTCTGGTCGTGCGCGCGCCCGGCGAACGCCGCGGCCCATTCGAGGAAGCCAAGCTTCTTTACGAAGATCTGACGCCGCCTCCAGATGAGGCAAAACGTCTCACGCCCTTCGAGCAGGCATTGCGGTCTCCCGGCAGCGGCAGACCCACAAAGCGCGATCGGCGTGCAATCGACCGCTTCACTTCTGATGAGGATTAGAAAACTCTGCCTGCGACGGGCGGTTTTCAAGATTGTTTATCCTTGAAATTGGCTCATAAAATCGATACCTCACGGTCAACCTGCCGGTAACCAGCCGGACGGCGCTGGTGCGCATGGCGTATCTGTCCGCTCGTTCGGCGCCGTGGAAGGGTGCGACGTTCCAGGTTGCGCAGCCGCGGAAGCTTGAGACATTCCTGGAGTTCTTCATGACATACGTCGTGACCGACAATTGCATCCGTTGCAAATATACCGATTGCGTGGAAGTCTGCCCCGTGGACTGCTTCTACGAAGGCGAGAATTTCCTCGTCATTCACCCCGACGAATGCATCGATTGCGGTGTCTGCGAACCCGAATGTCCCGCCGAGGCGATCAAGCCCGACACGGAGCCGGGTCTCGACAAGTGGCTGAAGCTCAATGCGGAATATGCATCGATCTGGCCGAACATCACCGTCAAGCGCGATCCGATGCCCGAAGCCAAGGAAATGGACGGCGAACAGGGCAAGCTGGAGAAATATTTCTCGGCAAATCCCGGCGCAGGCGACTGATCGAGGCCGTGACAGGCCGCCGATAAAGGTGTAGTCGATATCGCAGAAAGCGAATCAATTGCGTTGGGGCCGCGTCGGCTGTCAACGTGGCCTTTTTGGCGCGCGCGAAGCAAATTATTGATTTCCTCAGATTTTTGTGATAGGTTCCTCATACTGATCCACAGCGGCATTTCGCATGCCCAAAACCATCACGAAAGCAAATCACCAATCCGTACGCGGTTTCCTTGACATATCAACGATTTGTGTTGTCGAGAGCTTGATCGCGATGGGTGGGTTTCCTTTTGCATAAGTCTGGCTGGACCAGGATGACGCTACCCCGACGGCACCCCCGTCTCATCCGGGCCTGACTGACCCGGCCCCCGGCCCTAACCGGGCGCGTAACAGGGAGTTTTTGAATAGAATGACGACCCAGCAGAAAAAACCGTCAGCAGCACGCCATGGCTTCAAGACTGGTGAAGCGATCGTATATCCGGCCCACGGTGTCGGCACGATCACTGCGATCGAAGAACAAGAAGTCGCAGGCATGAAGCTCGAGCTGTTCGTGATTGATTTCGAGAAAGACAAGATGCGTCTCAAGGTGCCGGTGGCAAAGGCCATGAGCATCGGCATGCGCAAGCTTTCCGAAACCGATTTCGTCGAGCGTGCACTGAAGGTCGTGCAGGGCAAGGCCCGCGTTAAGCGCACCATGTGGTCGCGCCGCGCCCAGGAATATGATGCCAAGATCAATTCCGGTGACCTGATCTCGATCGCCGAGGTCGTTCGCGATCTTTATCGTGCTGAGAATCAGCCGGAGCAGTCCTATTCCGAACGTCAGCTTTACGAAGCTGCGCTTGATCGCATGGCGCGCGAAATTGCCGCCGTCAACAAGATGTCGGAAACCGAAGCCGTTCGCCTTGTCGAGACCAATCTCAACAAGGGTCCCAAGCGCGGCAAGGCCATCGAAGAAGACGATTCCCAGGACGAAGCCGCTTAAGGCGATTGCCCGATACAGCCTCCAAAAACCCGGCCTTCGTGCCGGGTTTTTTCTTTGGAACCTTTTCCATTGTGCCGCGTTTAGACCTCGTGTTGACGGTTCGTGCGGGTACGCTCAAGGAGGAGCATGCTTGGATGAGCCAGTTTATAGACATTCACGAGGACCGGCTTATGCGTTTTCATTCGAAGCCCCCCGGCGATCTGAAGATGCTTCAATCGTCAGACCCGTTCGATGAGATCGAACTAGACTAGTTATCGATCTCCGGTCAGCCGGATATCGGTCTTCAATTTCGAATTTCATTCATTCATTTCTGTCCGAACAGCGATGTTCGGAAACGATGCTTGCTGCCCTTTTCGTCGTCCGCGGCACTAAGACGATTTGAGGCCGAACCCAGGAGAAGCATATGACGAATATGTCTGCAGATCGGCGCATGATCAAAGTAGCGATGGCTGCCCCTTATCTTGATCGCGACGAAGAACATGACCTCGCCATTCGCTGGAAAGATCACGATGATCGCGGCGCCCGCAACAAAATCGCCACAGCACACATGCGCCTCGTTATTTCCATGGCAGGTAAATTTCGCAATTTCGGCCTGCCGATGAGCGATCTCGTACAAGAAGGCTATGTAGGGCTTCTCGAGGCCGCGGCGCGCTTCGAGCCGGAACGGGAAGTGCGGTTTTCGACTTACGCCAGCTGGTGGATCCGCGCGTCGATCCAGGATTATATCCTGCGTAACTGGTCTATCGTTCGCGGTGGTACGAGTTCGGCGCAGAAGGCGCTGTTCTTCAACCTCCGTCGGCTGCGCGCCAAGCTCGCTCGAAGCAACTCAAGCGTCACCGTTCAATCCATTCATGAAGAAATCGCCGTCACGCTTGGTGTCAGCCTGGCCGACGTGCAGACCATGGATGCCCGTCTTTCCGGCAGCGATACATCGCTGCAGGCCCCGTCTATCTCAGGGGATTCCGAAAGCGCCGAGCGCATCGATTTTCTCATCAGCGACGAGCCGCTTCCCGATGAGCAGGTTTCCGACATGATCGACGGCGAGCGTCGCCGCATCTGGCTTGCATCCGCCTTGCGGCATCTCAACGAACGCGAGATGAAGATCATCCGCGCACGCCGCCTCGTCGAGGATGGCGCAACGCTGGAAGAGCTCGGCGCCGATCTTGGGATCTCCAAGGAGCGTGTTCGCCAGATCGAAAGCCGCGCCATGGACAAGCTTCGCAGCGCATTGGTGGATGCCGATCCGCGCATGGCAAGCTACGCTTAAAGCACGTCGATAGAGCGGTTCAGCTTTTCACGGAATCCCTGAACCGCTCTATCTCTTTGTTTTCGCGCACTTCCGGACGGAAAACCGCTGCACACTTTTTCTGGAATTGCTCTAAGTCTCGGTTCAGTCTTGAGCCTGAGCGTGACTTTCTCGCAAAGCCGCCGGATATTTTAAACAAGCCCAGAGTTTTCATGAAACTCTGGGCTGCTTTATTTCTTATTCTCGAGCAATTGCGGACGAGACATGGCTATGCACTTTTCCTGAAATTGCTGTCAGCGCTGCATGACTTGAGAGACCCATTCCCCCGTCGGGAGAGGGTAACGACCTTTATTCCGCGATAATCTTGACCCTGTCGCCCGGTGCGATGTTTGCGCCGGTTGGCAAAGCGTTAATCAATTTGAAGAGGTCGAGCTTTCGGTCCGTGCCCATCATGCGGGCGGCAAGCGTGGTGGTCGTGTCGCCCGGCTTGACGGTGACGACACGGATGCGCAGCGGCTTCAGGGAAGCGGCTTCGTCCGGGGTCATGTGCCGGAAGCTCGAGCGCAGGACATTGGCCGTCTGGTTGAGCTGGGCAATGTTCCCCTTCGGAACGGCCGTCAGGAAGCGGAAGATCTGCGTGCGATCGCGAATGACGGTGACGTCGAAATCCCAGCGATCGGCAGAGGCGCGGGCAGTTGCGGCCGGCATGCCGTTGACGGTGATCGACTGGATTGAAGACGGATCGAGACCCGTCACCCAGCCGCTGGAAATATAGTTCGTCAGATTCTGGTTCTGCGTGTCGGCAACGCCATCGAAGCGGATGGCGATATCGCCGGGGCCGGTCGCCATGACCGCCTCGACCTTGTTGTCGATACGGAAATCGGGCGGTACGTCGAAGCGGATGCCGAGGCCACCATGCAGGAAGGTCTGGCCACGGACATAGCCTTCTTCCGGGCTGTCGCCGTAAAGCAAGCCGTCGATACCGTTCAGGTAATAGTCACGGCCGGTGTCGCCGACCTTGCCTTCCTCGCCGAATTCGCGCGCATGCGCCTTGGCAAGGTCGATACGCTGCGGTGTGCTCGGGTGGCTCGAAAGGAAGTCCAGGCTCTGGTCGACGTCGGAATTGGCCGACATGAAACGGCTGTAGTCTTCCATGGCGTTCAGGAAGCGCGCAGCGGCATAAGGGTCATAGCCGGCCTGGCCCAGCGTGCGGATGCCGATTTCGTCGGCCTGCAATTCCTGCTGACGCGAGAAGGCGGCGAGGCGCAGCTTGCCGCGGGCAAGCGCCTGCTTGCCGGCAAGATCGCTCGAAAGAACCTCGGCAACGACACGGCTGGCGATGACTTCCGCTTCTTCGCGCTTCTGCCGCTCAATGCCGTGGTTGGCGGTGACGTGCGCCATTTCGTGCGACAGCACCGCCGCCACTTCCGAAGCGTCGTTGGCAAGCGCCAAGAGACCGCGCGTCACATAGAGATAGCCGCCCGGCAAGGCAAAAGCGTTGATCGAGGGCGAATTGAGAATGGTGATTCGGTAGGATTGCTGCGGATTTTCCGACACGCTGGTGAGTGCGCCGGCAATGCGGGCGACGAGGCGCTCGGTCTTGGCATCCTTATATTCGCCGCCATAGCTGGCGAGAATGCGAGGATGCTCGCGGGCGCCCATCTGCGCGCGCGGGTCATTCTTCTGAACTTCCGAAACGATCTGCGGATTGGCCGACGGCGACACGCTCGGCTGATAGGACTGATCCATCACAGACTGACAGCTGTTCAATATCGCGGTCGCGGCAAGAAGCGGTGCCAGGCGGCGCAAGCGGGCTGCGACGTTCACTCTGGTCCTTCGTTCTGCTCGTTCGCTCTGCTTCAGTACCTGTGTCTCGCTCATTTCGCTGCCATGCCGGCTCGGCGCCAAATCCGGTTGATCATTACCGGGGCGAACATCGTCGCGCGCCGATAAAGGTTGTTTTCACCCCATCAATCCGCATTCATCCGGACGGTCTCCACCCCTTGCTGTAGCCGATTTTGGCACCGGTTGCATAGCGAGACTCCGTTTAAATGTGGCAGCGTTGTATTTTAGCAAGCATTCCCCAGGACTTTCAGCCGCCCGGCACGACGAAATTAAGGCAAAGCCGGCAACAAGATGCAACGACGCAATCAATGTTGCAGAAATGTGGTCAGCGCCGGGATGCCATCCGTCTTGAGGAAGGTGTCGATCGGCGCGGCGAGGCTGATGGTGCCGCCATCGATGAAGACGGCGTGATCGGCAACACGCCGCACCTCTGTGGGATCGTGGGATACGATCAGCACCGTATTGCCGGTTTCGCAATGGAGCGTCTTCAGCAGTTCCACCATTCCGGAGCGCAGGCCCGGATCGAGCGCGGCAAAGGGCTCATCCAGCAAAAGGATCGGCTTGTCACGCACCAGTGCCCGGGCAAAGGCGGCACGCTGTCGTTCGCCGCCGGAAAGCGTTCCCGGCTTTCGGGTCTCGAAACCGGGCAGTCCGACACGCGCCAGCGCCTCTGAGATTCGTTGCTTGTCCTGCCGCGAGAGTTTCAGCGAAGGGCTGATGCCTAGGCCGACATTGGTGAAGAGGTCCAGATGAGCAAAGAGGTTGTTGTCCTGAAAGACGAGGGACACGGGCCGTTCGGCGGGATGCAGGCCGGTGACATCCTGCCCCGCCAGCAACACGCGGCCGCGGTCGGGCTGTTCGAAGCCTGCAAGCAGATTGAGGAAGGTCGATTTGCCCGCGCCGGACGGTCCAGTCACGGCGATGATGCTGCCCTGCGGCAATGTGCAATCGAAGCGAAAATCATGTGTGCCGAGGCGCAGCTCGACGCCGGCCATGATGATCCCAAGTTCCTTTTTGTCGCCGCCGTCAGCCATTTCGTCTGCTTTCGTCATCATTTGTGCCCTGACCTGTCGTGCCGGCCATGGTCAGAAGCAGACAGACCAGCCCGAGGATCAGCGCGTATCCATCGGCATCGTTTGTGCGGTAGCTGCCGAGCTTGCTGTAGACCAGCCAGGGCAGTGTCATAAGGCTGCTGGAGCCGAAGAGCGCCACGGCGCCAAGGTCGCCAAGCGACAGGGCCATGGCGAAAGACAATGCGGTGAAGAACGGCTTGCGCAGGCCTGGCCAGTCGATCAGGCGAAAGCGGGACATGCCGTGAAGGCCAAGGCTCGCCGCCAGCCGCTCCGTGCGCCGGCGATGGACGGCATAGGCCGGTTCAATCACGCGAATGACGAACGGCAGCGCCATCAGCGCGTTGATAATGATAATCAAGATAGCCGCAAATTCGCTGGGGTCGCCCAATGGCCTGAGCGCCAGAAACCAGCCTGTTGCAAGGACGATCGGCGGCACCAGCAAAATGAGAGAGGAGCTTGCGCTCAACGCGATGGCCAGGCTGCGCAAACCAACCGCTCTGTGACGATCCGCCGAAATGACCGAGCGAGCGCGAATGATGGCGAAGGATATCAGAACGGCGAGTAGCCCGGCAGCCAGGGCGATTGCCAGGCTCGTCACCGCCGCCTGCAGAAAGATCGGTTGGATCGCAAGCTTCGGCAGGTCGGCCTCCAGGCCGACAACAACGACCGAAGCGAGCGGCAGGCCGAGAAAGAGAGCTGCAAGCGACAGCAAGATGGCATCGGCCCATCGCGCCGCAGGCGCCTGTCCATCGATGCGCCGCAGCGTACGGCCGCTCGTCAGCCCATGATCGTCGGGTGCGCGAAACAGCGTCATGGCGCCGAGGACGACGAGAGTGATGGCAATCTGCAACAGCGACAGCATGACGGCGCGGCCGGGATCGAAATCGAAGCGGAGCGCCTGATAGATCGCGACTTCCAGGGTCGTCGCGGCCGGCCCGCCGCCGAGGATCAAGACCAGCGTGAAGCTTGTCGCGCAAAGCATGAAGATCAGGCCGGCAATGCCGGGAATGAGGCCGCGCAGTATCGGCCACTCTATGAACCGAAAGACAGAGGTCGGACGCATGCCGAGACCGCCGGCCACGAGCCAATATTCGGCCGGGACGCGCTCCAGCCCTGCAAGCATCAGCCGGCAGGCGAGAGGCATGTTGAAGAAGACATGCGCAAGGAGGATGCCGGCGAGGCCGTAGATGCTGACGGGCTGCGACAGGCCGAGTGCTGCAAGCGCGTGGTTGATAAGCCCTTGCCGGCCCCATATGCCGAGCAGACCAAGCGCGCCGATCAGCACCGGCAGGCCCATGGGCACGGCCATCAGCCGGATCAGCCATAGCCGGCCGGGAAAGCGTGGCTGGCGCGCGAGGGCGCGGGCGACGGGTATGGCGAGCGCGACGGATAGCAGCGTCGAGAGCACCGCCTGCAACAGAGTGAAGCGCAGGACGCGCAGCAGATAGGGATCGGTGAGCGTGGTGTTGCCGCCGGATTCGATGCCGGCGGCGAGAAGAACAAGGACGGCAATCCCGACGAACAGCGCGATGCCGGTGAGGCTGAGCGCTCCACCGGAAATGGCGCGCCGTCGTTCGGAGGACGTCAACATGGCCGAGACTTCAATTGCCGCTGGTGGCGGTCAGCCATTCGTCGATCCAGGCCTTGCGGTTCTTGTCGACGTCGGCCGGGCTCATCAGGAACGTCTTCGAAGGCACCACGAGCTTGTTGAAGGCATCCGGCAACGGTTCCGATGTCGCCGAAACCGGCATCATCCAGTTGCTCGTCGGAATGATGTCCTGGAAGCCCGGGGAGACCATGAACTTCAGGAAGTCGCGGGCAAAATCCTTGTTCGGGGAAGCCTTGATCAGGCCTGCGACCTCGATCTGGATATAGTGCCCCTCCGAGAAGGCGGCCGCCTGATAGCGGTCGGTCTTGTCCTCGATCATGTGGTAGGCTGGCGAGGTCGTGTAGGAGAGCACCATCGGCGCTTCGCCCTTGGTGAAGAGGTCATAGGCCTCCGACCAGCCCGGCGTCACCGTCAGGATCCGGCCTTTGAGCTTCGTCCAGGCATCCGCTGCCTTGTCGCCATAGATCGACTTGACCCAGAGCAGCAGGCCGAGGCCTGGGGTCGAGGTACGCGGGTCCTCGATGACGATCTTCTGCGAGGGATCGCCTTCGATCAGATCCTTCATGCTCTTCGGTGGGTTCTTGACCGTCTGGCTGTCGTAGATGACGGCGAAATGGCCGTAATCGTAGGGCACGAAAACATCGTCCTTGAAGCCGCCGGGCACCTTGAGGGCCGAAGTGTCTACGCCGCTTGTGTCGAACAGGCCGGTATCCTTGGCCTCGTCGACGAGATTTGTGTCGAGGCCGACAACGAGATCGGCCTTGGTGCCTGCGCCTTCGAGCTTCAGACGAGAGAGGAGCGCGACGCCATCGGTGACGCTGACATAATTGACCGTGCAGCCGCAGGTCTTTTCGAAGGCTGCCTTGACCTTGGCGCCCGGTCCCCAATCGGCGGTGAAGCTTTCATAGGTGTAGATGGTGAGGGTCTTGTCTGCGGCCTCGGCGGTCTGGGCGGCAAAAAACGTTGCGCCGGCAGCGAAGGCCATGCCGGCGAAGAATGACAATAGCGAACGGTCTGGCATGACAGCGCCTCCTTTTGGTTTCGTCTTGAAGAGGAAAAGGGCGCTATGATTTCGTCACGCGTCTAATCCCTCCGCCGGTGTTAGCCGGATCAGGTTCCGCGGGTTGGCCGATGAAAGCCTCTCAGCCAGATGTCTGGAAAGACACAAGGCACCCCGTTAGAGCGCTGGCAGGTTTAGACCCGTGACGAAGGGATGACAAGGGAAATGATTCCCTTGTCGATTGCATGCGGGAGGAGCTTATTCGGCGGCGTGAGCGGCGGCCGTCGGGCTGTCGAATTTCTTCGCCGCACCCGGAAGCTGAACGTTCTTCAGCTTCAGCGAGGTCAAAAGACCGATGAGGCAGATGCCGGCGGCGGTCATGAAGAGCGGGCTGAAGGCGCTTGCATAGGCATTGGCGACCGCCTCGCGGGTTGCATCCGGCAAAGCCGCCATCATCTTGGGCGTCAGTTCCTCGATATCGGGGACGCCGGCGATCGAAACACCGACATTGCCGAGCTTGGCGGCGATGATGGCGCCGTAGATGGAGATGGCGATCGAGGCGCCGCCCATGCGCGAAAGCGTGACGGCGCCTGTTGCTGCGCCGACGTCACGGGCAGCGGCCGCGTTCTGTACGCCGATAACAGGCACCTGCTGTGCAAGGCCGATGCCGATGCCGTGCAGCAGCATCAGTCCGCCGATGAAGAGGATGGGTGTACCGGCGTGAACGAAGGCAAGCGAGCCGAATGCGATGGTGCTGCAAGCAGCGCTTGCGATAGCGAAAGGCTTGTAGCGGCCTCTGGCCGCGATCAGCCGTCCGGCTGAGAGCGAGCCGCAGACGATGCCGCCGGTCAACAGAATGAACAGCAGGCCGGCCATCGAGGGCGAGAGACCCGTCGTGGTCTGCAGGAAAAGCGCGAAGTAGTTGACCATGCCGATCGCAACGGCGCCGCTGGTGATCGAGATGATCAGCAGGAGGCCGAATGTCGAGTTGCGGAACAGCGTCATCGGCACGATCGGCTCGGGCGCGCGGCGCTCGATAAAGACCCACGCGATGGCGCAGACGATGCCGAAGGCGATGATGCCGAGGCATTGTGGCGACAGCAGCGATCCAAAGAGTTCGCTGCCGTCAGCGGCAAGCACGATGCTTGTGGTGGTCAGGGCAAGGACGACAGCACCGGCATAATCGATCTTCGGGCGGCGGGCAGGCTTGCGGTATGGCAGCATGATGGCAAGGCCGGCCAGCACGATGAAGCCGATCGGTACGTTGACGAGGAAGATCGAGCGCCAGCCGAACAGATCGCTCATCGTGCCGCCGAGGACGGGGCCGATGGCGCCGGAGGCCATGAGGACAAGGCTCGAATAGCTCTGGTAACGGGCGCGCTCGCGCGGCTCGAAGATGTCGGCGTTAACAGCGAAGATCGACACGAGGATGCCGCCGCCGCCAAGGCCCTGCAGTACGCGGGCGGCAATCAGCGTGTTCATCGACACCGCAAGACCGCATACGGCCGAGCCGATCGTGAAGATCGCGATGGCCGTCATCATCACATATTTGCGGCCGAAGAGGTCGCCGAGCTTGCCGTAAACGGGCATGACGGCGGAGAGTGAGAGGAGGTAGGCGGAGCCGATCCAGCCGAAGCGCTCCAGATGACCGAACTCGCCGACGATCGTCGGGAGCGCCGTCGACACGATCTGGTTATCCAGCGTCGCCATGAACATGGCAGTCATCAGAAACAGGAAGAGAATAAGCCGCCGTTTATGATCCGCGACGAGCGGCGCGAAGGTGGTCTGCATGTCCATGGAACAAGAAATCCGAGCTTGGCCGAAACGCTGCGCGGTCGATCGAATGCGCGGGGCGCCCCGGTTTTCATATGAAAGATATATGTGCCATTAGCATATAAATGTCAACGACAGGTGAATGCTGTTTGCATGTTTTATTTCTTGTCCGCCTCTGATATGTTGGGATGATGACATCAGCGACGAATACACGTGAAGTTGAACCCCAGACCCTGACCGAAAACGAGGATCTCCTGCGTATCGGCCAGGCGATGACGCGCATGCGTCTGCTGACGGGCCGCCGCATGATCGGCAGGCTGGCCATTCAAAGTGTTGCGCCGGGGCTCGAGCTTTCGCATCTCGACGTGCTCGATGTCGTACGGCGAGCGGAGGCAGCCGGCGAGGTCACGGTGGGAACGATCGCCGAGATGTTGCGTATCGATCCCTCACGGGCAAGTCGCATCGTTGCCGATATGGTGGCGCGGGGCGTTCTGCGGCGCAAGGCCTCGCAGGCAGACGCACGCCGCATCGTGGTCGTGCTGACCGCGCTCGGCCAGAGATTGTTGTCGGAGATCCAGGCGCAGAAGCATTCCGTCATCGACAGTATTTTTGCCGACTGGGCATCGGAGGACATCGAGCGTTTCTCGCTGTTGTTCGATCGTTACATCACGAGCTACGAACAGGTTGTCCAGACGCGGCTCAAGGAAACGGACGACTGAGCGGCCAACAGGGCCGTTCTTGCCTACGTCGCTCTTCCCTAGGGATATGACTTTGCGCTATGGGCTTGGCCCATGAGCCAGTCCACCACATTCACCATCCTGCTCGGCGGCGAGCTTCGTCTGACGGAGCGGCTGCGCGTTGCGGTGTCCGGCAGCCGTTTCATCGCAGCGGATGGCGGCATGCGCCATGCCATCGCGCTCGGTGTGGAACCAGAGCTTTGGGTCGGCGATTTCGATTCAACACCTGCCGATCTGCAGTCTGCATTTCCCGATGTGCCCAAGCAGCCATATCCGGCCGCCAAGGCCGCGACCGATGGCGAGATCGCCGTCTCGGAAGCGATCGATCGCGGCGCCGTCAGGCTGATTCTCGCAGGTGCCATGGGCGGTGAGCGATCGGACCACGCCATTCAGCATCTGCTTTATGGAGTGCAACTCGCAGAAAAGGGATTGGATGTCTTGCTGACCTCGGGCGACGAGGAGGCGGTGCCGCTTCCGCCTGGCGATCTCTCAATGGCATTGCCGGCCGGCTCGCTGTTCTCCGTCCTCGGTTTCAGCGATCTGACGGGGCTTTTCATCTATAATGCCCGATATCCGTTGCGCGACTTTCATTTGCCCTTCGGCGCATCGCGCACCATTTCCAACGTGGCGGAAGGCGACGTTCGCTTTTCGCTCGGCAGCGGCAGGGCGATTGTTCTGGCCCGCCCATATGACCTTTCCGGAGTCTGATCTTGGCCCCTCCCATTCTGAAACTCGACGACATCTTTTTGAGCTTTGGCGGCGCGCCTCTTCTGGCCGGCGCCGGCCTGCAGGTCGAGCCGGGTGACAAGATCTGCCTGGTCGGACGCAACGGTTCCGGCAAGTCGACGCTTCTGAAGATCGCTGCCGGCATCGTCGAAGCGCAATCAGGTGACGTGTTCCGGCATCCATCGTCGACCGTGCGCTATCTCGAGCAGGCACCGGATTTTGCCGGTTACAAGACGGTCACCGCCTATGCCGAAGCCGGCCTCGGACCGGGCGACGATCCCTATCGCGTCACCTATTTGCTGTCTCATCTCGGTCTGACCGGCGAAGAAGATCCGAAGAACCTCTCCGGCGGCGAGGCGCGCCGCGCGGCACTCGCGCGTGTTCTGGCGCCGGAGCCGGACATCCTGCTGCTCGACGAGCCGACGAACCATCTGGACCTGCCGACCATCGAATGGCTGGAAGGCGAACTACAGAAAAGTCGCAGCGCGCTTGTACTGATTTCGCACGACCGTCGGTTTCTGGAGAAGGTTTCGACCGCGACCGTATGGCTCGATCGCGGCACCTCGCGCCGGCTGGACAGGGGCTTTGGCCATTTCGAAGCCTGGCGCGACCAGGTGCTTGAAGCCGAAGAGCTGGAACAGCACAAGCTGGGCAAGCAGATCGAGCGCGAAGAGCACTGGCTGCGCTACGGCGTGACGGCGCGGCGCAAGCGCAACATGCGCCGCCTCGGCGAGCTGCAGGACATGCGCTCCCGCTATCGCGGCCACAAGGGCGCTCTCGGCACCGTGCAGGCGACCGCCTCCGATGCGCAGGAAAGCGGCAAGCTGGTGATCGAGGCGGAGAAGATCACCAAGGCCTATAACGACCGCACAATCGTCGCGCCGTTTTCGATCCGTGTGCATCGCGGCGATTGCATCGGCCTCGTCGGCCCCAACGGTGCCGGCAAGACGACGCTTCTGAAGATGCTGACGGGCCAGCTGGGGCCGGACAGCGGCACGGTGAAGCTCGGCACCAATCTGGAGATCGCCACGCTCGACCAGAAGCGCGAGGAGCTGAACCCGGAAGATACGCTCGCCAACTACCTGACCGACGGTCGCGGCGAGAACCTTCTCGTCAACGGCGAGCAGCGGCATGTGACCGGCTATATGAAGGAATTCCTGTTCCAGCCCGAGCAGGCACGCACGCCGATCAAGAATCTCTCCGGCGGCGAGCGCGCGCGGCTGATGCTGGCACGCATCCTGTCGCGGCCGACCAATCTGCTCATTCTCGACGAACCGACGAACGATCTCGATATCGAGACGCTCGACCTGCTGCAGGAGATCGTTTCCGGTTTTGTCGGCACCGTCATCCTCGTCAGCCACGATCGCGATTTTCTCGACCGCACCGTGACGTCGACGATCGCACCGGCCAACCCGGAAGATCCGGATGGACGCTGGATCGAATATGCCGGCGGCTATTCCGACATGCTTGCCCAGCGAAAGGGCGCAATCGAGGAGCGAAAGCGGGCGGAAAAGGCTGCCGAGAAGCCGAAGGCTGCCGATGCCGCATTGTCTTCCGCCGATGCCTCGAAGGGCAAGGGCAAGCTTTCCTACAAGCAGAAATTCGCGCTCGAAAACCTGCCGAAAGAAATGGCCAAGGCGGAAACCGAGATCGGCGTCCGCGAAAAGAAGATGGCCGATCCAAACCTTTTCTCAAAGGACCCCGCAACCTTCAACCGTCTTGCGGCCGAGATGGAAAAGCTGCGGGAAAGCCTGCTGAAGATGGAAGAGGAATGGCTTGAGCTCGAGATGCTGCGCGAGGAACTGGAGGGCTGAGGCCCTGACCATTTCATCCTATAGGCGTTCTTCTCCGTGAGGAAAAACAAGCGGTTGCGTTCGATCGTGCCCGCTTCATTCCCTGTTGTCGAATTCAATAAACCGTTTATACATTAACGCGTGGTGCCGGACAGTGAGCCGGTTGATACCCCGAGCCGGCTCGGCTCGTGGCGCATATTGGGGACGTCCGAAGAAACCTGATTGCATTTCGCCTGATGGCGACAGGTCCTTCGTGGAAATTGCAGGCAAATTTCGTGATCGCTTAACGCGGCGGCGCTCCTTGCCGTACGCGGTTTTTCGAGGGGGCCTACATGCCGGTGCTGCCGCGTAGCATTCTTTACAGCTGTGTTTTTGTTGTTTTCTCAGGCGCCCAGGCGTTCGCGCAAAGTGCGCCGCCGGCCGCGCCCGTCACTGTCGCCAAGCCTGTCGTCCGCAATGTCGTCGACAGCGACGAGTTCATCGGACGCTTCCAGGCCGTCGATGAAGTGTCGGTGCGCTCGCGTGTGGGCGGCTATTTGCAGGAAGTGCATTTCCAGGACGGTACTCTGGTCAAGCAGGGCGATCTTCTTTTCGTCATCGACCAACGACCCTTCGTCACGACATTGAACGAGGCGGCGGCATCGCTCGAAGTGGCAAAATCGTCGCTCACGCTTGCCGATGCACAATACAAGCGGGCGGAATCCCTGTCGACGACGGGCAGCCAGTCGGCTTCGACACTGGACGACCGCCGCCGTGACCTGATCTCGGCGCAGGCAAATGTCCGTGGTGCGCAGGCGACGGTGGACCGCGCCAATCTCGACATGGATTTCACCAAGATCACCGCACCGCTCAGCGGCCGTATCGACCGGCGGCTGATCTCGGTCGGCAACCTCGTTCAGGCCGACCAGACGGTGCTGACGACCATCGTGTCGCTCGATCCCATCGATTTCTACTTCGATGTCGACGAGCGCCGGCTGCTATCCTATGCCGATGAAGCACGCAAGAACGGCAGCGCCCTGCAGCAGGGCGGCGGCGGCCTCGATGTCACTGTAACGATCGCCGATGCGCGGCAGAAACCCTTCAAGGGCAAGCTCGATTTCGCCGAAAACCGCGTCGATAACGAAACGGGCACGATACGTGTCCGCGCGCGTTTTCCGAATCCCAACCTCATCCTGCAGCCCGGCCTGTTTGGGCGTGTGCAGGTTCAGGGTTCCAACAGCTACAAGGCGATCCTGGTCCCCGATGAAGCCATCGGCTCCGACCAGAACCAGCGCGTCGTCTATGTCGTGGATACGGCCGGCAACGTAACGCCGAAATCCGTGCGTCTCGGGCCGAAGCTCTATGGCTATCGTGTCATCCGTGACGGTATGACCGGTGACGAAACGATCGTCGTCAACGGGCTGATGCGTATCCGCCCCGGCGTCAAGGTTGCGCCGCAGCTGATCGAACTGCCGCAACAGGCGACGAATGACGAGCCGCCGGCCCAGGCCGATGCACAGGGGACGAACCAATGAGGTTTTCCCACTTTTTCGTCGATCGACCGATCTTCGCGTCGGTCCTATCCATCGTGCTGCTGATTGTCGGCGGCATCGCTTATTTCCAGCTGCCGGTCGCGCAGTATCCGGAAGTGGCGCCGCCGACGATCGTCGTGCGCACCTCGTACCCGGGCGCGGACTCGCAGACGATTGCCGATACGGTGGCAACGCCGATCGAGCAGGAAGTCAACGGCGTCGAGGACATGCTCTACATGTCCTCCTATTCAAGCGCCGACGGTTCCATGGCGCTGACGATCACCTTCAAGCTCGGCACCGATCTCGATAAGGCGCAGGTGCTGGTGCAGAACCGCGTCGCCATCGCCGAGCCTCGCCTGCCCGATGACGTACGCCGTATCGGCATCACGACGGTCAAAAGCTCGCCTGACCTGATGATGGTCGTGCACCTTCTCTCGCCCAGCAATCGCTACGACCAGCTCTATATTTCCAACTATGCCCGCACGCGCATCCGCGACCTTCTGGTTCGTCTGGATGGCGTCGGCGATGTTCAGCTCTTCGGCGAGCGGCAATATTCGCTGCGCATCTGGCTGGATCCTGAAAAGCTTGCCGCCTATGGCATGACCGCCGGTGACATCGTTCAGGCGCTTCGGGATCAGAACGTTCAGGTTTCGGGCGGCACGATCGGTGGTCCACCCGTCTCCGGCACCAATGCCTTTCAATATACCGTCACGACACAGGGACGCTTTTCCGATGCCCGGCAGTTCCGCTACGTCATCGTCAAGGCGACAGGCAACGGACGTCTCGTACAGTTGCAGGATGTCGCGCGCATCGAGCTCGGTGCGCAGGATTACGTCACCAATAGTTATCTGAACGGCAGTCCCGCAGTGGCGCTAGGCGTCTTCGCACGTCCGGGCACGAACGCGCTCGATGCCGCCGCCGATATCCAGAAGACGATGGAAAGTCTCGCCCAGGATTTCCCGCAGGGGCTTGAATACCGCATCATCTACAATCCGACGGAGTTCATCGCCGAATCCATCCATGAGGTTTACAAGACCATCTTCGAGGCGGCTATCCTCGTTGCCATCGTCGTGCTGGTCTTCCTGCAATCGTGGCGAACGGCGATCATTCCAATCGTTGCCATCCCCGTTTCGCTGATCGGCACTTTCGCATTCCTGCTTGCCTTCGGCTTCTCGCTGAACATGCTCACCTTGTTCGGTCTGGTGCTGGCGATCGGTATCGTCGTCGACGATGCGATCGTGGTCGTCGAGAATGTCGAGCGAAACCTTGCGCTTGGAATGACGCCGAAGGAGGCGTCGCATGTGACGATGAACGAAGTGGGCACAGCCGTTCTGGCAATCTCGCTCGTGCTCATCGCGGTGTTTCTGCCGACAGCGTTCATTCCGGGGATCACCGGCCAGTTCTATCGGCAGTTCGCGGTGACGATCTCCGTCGCAACCGCGATCTCCTGCCTGAATTCGCTGACGCTCTCACCGGCCATCGCCGCGATCGTGTTGCGGCCACACAGCCACAAGAAGTCCAGCAACATCTTTGCGCGGTTCGGCCGTGGCCTCGGCGATGGCTTCAACCGTGGCTTTGAGCGGATGAGCGGCGGCTATTCCTGGGTCATCCGGCATCTCGTCACGACGTGGGTCGCTCTCGGTTGCGCGCTTCTTGTTTTTGTCGGGCTTCTGGGTGCCACATGGTATATGGGCAAGATCGTGCCGCAAGGCTTCGTTCCCACGATGGACCAGGGTTACGCGATCGTCGTCGTACAGCTGCCTGACGGCGCGTCGCTGGCGCGCACCAACGCCGTCATCCAGAAGGCGACGGAGATCATCAACAAGACGCCAGGCGTCGAAAATGCCGTTGCCTTTGCCGGCTTCAACGGGGCGACTTTCACCAATGCATCGAACTCGGGCGTCATTTTCACGCCGTTCAAGCCTTTCGAGGAACGACTAAAGACCGGGGATACTGCGACCAAGATCATCGGTCAGCTCTATGGCAGCCTTCAGGGTATCCAGGAGGCCTTCATCATCGCCATTCCGCCGCCGTCGATCCGCGGCGTCGGCAATTCCGGCGGCTTCAAGATGCAGATCATGGACCGGGAAAATCCGGACATGCGCCGGATCCTGCCGCTCGCCTACCAGATGATGGGCGCCGCAGCGCAGAACAAGGGTGTAAGTGGCGTCTTCACCACCTTCTCCGCCAACAGCCCGCAATACTTCCTGGCGATCGACCGCGACAAGGCGCGGGCGCTGAACGTGCCGATCCCGAATATCTTCGAAACGCTGTCGATCAACCTCGGCACATCCTACGTGAACGACTTCAACGCTTTTGGCCGCGTCTATCAGGTGCGGGCGCAGGCCGATCAGCAGTACCGTATGGATCGCGAGGATATTCTGGCGCTGAAGGTGCGCTCGGCAACGGGCGCATTGGTGCCGCTCGGCACGTTGGTGGATATTCGCGACACCACCGGGCCGGCGCTTGTTCAGCGCTACAACATGTATGTCTCCGTTCCCCTGCAGGGGAACCCGGGACCGGGTGTTTCCACCGGCTCGGCACTCGACACTATGGAAGGATTGGCCAAGAACCTGCTGCCGGCGGGTACGACCTTCGAATGGACCGAACTCGCCTATCAGGAAAAGCACACCGGCAATACGGCGATCTACATCTTCGCGCTGTCGGTCATCTTCGTTTTCCTGGCGCTTTCGGCGCAGTATGAAAGCTGGATCCTGCCGCTTGCCATTATCCTCATCGTGCCGCTGGCAGTCCTGGCGGCATTGATCGGCGTGCATTTGAGAGGGATGGACAACAACATCCTCACGCAGATCGGGTTGATCGTGCTGATCGGCCTTGCGGCCAAGAACGCTATTCTGATCGTCGAGTTTGCCCGGCAGGCGCAGCTTGAAGGAAAGAGTGCGGTGGAGGCGGCGATCGAGGCCAGCCATCTGCGCCTGCGTCCGATCCTGATGACGGCATTCGCCTTCATCTTCGGCGTCGTGCCGCTGATGATCGCCACCGGCCCGGGTGCGGAAATGCGCCAGTCGCTCGGTACGGCCGTCTTTTCAGGCATGCTTGGGGTGACGTTGTTCGGTCTGTTCCTGACGCCGGTGTTCTACGTGGTCCTTCGTCGTCGGCGCAAGCAGGCGGAGGCGACGCAAGAGCCCTCCGCGACCGATGCTGCGGCACAGTGACATCTGACGAAGCGGCCGAGCGTTTCACGGGAATCGCTCGGCCGCTTCATTCGTCTGTTTTCATGCAATAAACGGCAAAGGCCGCTCTCGTTCAGAGATGCGGATTGCGAGGCCGGTATTTCTTGACCAGCTCCTGATTGATTTCCTTGGCGCCTGGCATATTGGCGCTGAGGTAAACGGGTGGATTGCCATCCTTGCAGAGTTCCGCGGCGACTTCTGCGAAGATCGCGTTCAGCACGGTTGCTCCGACGGCCGTCGATGCCGGACCGACCTTCATCCCGACGCCGGGCAGCTCGACCATCGCATCGCCGGGCGGCAGGCCGTTATCCAGCACGATATCGGCGATATCGGCAAGCTTCGTGCGCCCGTTGGCAATGGCGGCCGAATAGGCGAGCGAGGTGATGGCGATCACGGTTGCGCCGATTTCGCGTCCGTAGTTGGCCGCCTCGATCGGTGCGGCGTTGACCCCGGAATTGGAGGCGATGATGACAACGTCGCCGGCCTGCATGCCATAGCGTTCAAACACCGGCCGGATGAGACCTTCCGTGCGCTCATAGACCGAGCTGATGACGGCACCTTCGTGGAGCATGGCAGAGCCCACCAGTACCGGTATGGTGAAAGCCAGGCCGCCGGCGCGATAATGCACTTCCTCCGCCAGCATATGCGAGTGGCCGGTGCCGAAGACATAGACGCGGCGGTCGGCGCGCGCGGCCGTGCATATGGCGGCTGAAGCTCGGGACATGGGCTCGGCCAGTGCTTCGCGCAAGGTCTGCAGCCTGCCGATGACGGCCGAGAAATAGCTGTCCGTGACTGCGGTCATCCCGCGTCTCCTCATTTGCTGTATCAGAGCGCTTTCGCCTTGTTCAAATTGCGAAGGCGCTTCATTCTGTTCGGACTGGCGGTTCAGCATGTCACGCGAACACTGAATCGCCTTGTCTGTTCGTTGTCTCGCAATTCCCGGCAGTACCGCCGCGCAGTTTGCCGGACTTGCTCTATTTCGATGGCTGGCCCGAAATCCAGGTGTTCGTCACTTCGATACCGTCATCGATGTGAACGAGATCGGCGCGGGTTCCCGGCGTCAGGTGACCGCGATCCGTCAAACGGAGGAAGCGGGCGGGATAGGAGGTCGCCATGCGCAGTGCTTCGGCGAGCGACAGCTCGAGGAAATTGACGCCATAGCGGATCGTGGAGGCCATATCGACATCCGAGCCGGCCAGCGTGCCGTCCTCCAGCGTGAGTTTCGAGCAATAGCCACCCTTGGTGCGATAGACCGTGCGGCCGTTCAGCGTGAAGCTCGGGAGATCCGTGCCGACGAGCGACATGGCGTCGGTGACGAAGAACAGGCGTCCTTCGCCGCGCTTGGCGCGCAGCGCAATGCGCAATGCTCTCGGGTCGATGTGATGGCCGTCGGCAATGATGCCGCACCAGGCGGCGGGATGGTCGATCGCCGCGCCGACGAGGCCGGGTGTGCGATGGCTCATCTGGCTCATGGCGTTGAAAAGATGGGTGACGCCGCGCGCGCCGACATCGAACCGTGCATCCGCCGCTTCCGCCGTGCAATCGCTATGGCCAAGGCTGATGATGACGCCGCCTTCGCTGAGCGCCTGTACCTGGCGCTCGGTCACCTGCTCCGCCGCCATGGTGATCATCAAGGTGCCGATCGCTTCGCGAGCGCGGATAAAGGTTTTGACATCGCTGTCTTCGACCGGGCGCATCAGTTCGGCGAGGTGCGCGCCCTTGCGGGCCGGAGCCAGGTGCGGGCCTTCGAGATGGAGGCCGACTACGCCGCGATTGGTCTTCACCGCCTCGACGGCTGCTTCGATCGACGCCATCGTTGCCGCTGCAACATCGGTAATCAACGTGGGCAGCACCGATGTCGTGCCGTAGGGGCGATGACCCTCGGCGATCATGTACATGGATTCGGGCGAGGGCTCGTCGTTCAGCATGCGGCCGCCGCCGCCATTGACCTGCGCATCGACGAAGCCCGGCGCAAGCACGCCGCCATCGAGCCGGATCGTTTCGGCATTCTCCGGCACGTCATTCGCACCGGTGATGGCATGGACGCGACCGTTGCCGATCACAAGCGCGCTGTCGTCGTGAAACCGGTCGCCATCAAAGATGCGGGCGCCGGTAAAGACCTTGTACTCCATCACATGGTCTCCGTTACCTTGAGAAGGTTAGCCGGCTTATCTGGGTTGAAGCCCTTGCGACGCGTTACCGACTCGATGAGGCGATAGTAGCACAATAGCGAGACGAGCGGGTCGAGCAGACCATTGCCCGTCGTCGGCATATGAAGATTGATGCCGGCGAGCGGCGCGGTCGAGAAGGAAACGGCGGTGGCGCCGAGCTTCTGCAGCCGCTCCAGCGCCTGCGCATTGTTGGCGAAGGCGGCATCATCGGGCGAGAAGGCGACGATCGGGAAGCCCGGTTGCACCAGGCGCATCGGGCCGTGCATGAGTTCGGCCAGGGAGAAGGCTTCGGCATGCAGACCGGCGGTTTCCTTTGCCTTCAACGCCGCTTCAAGCGCGATAGCGAAGGCAGGGCCGCGGCCGCCGGTATAGAGCGAGGAAGCATCGAAGAGCACGTCTTCTGCCGCCTTGCCATCGATGCCCGAGGTGGCGGCCAGGGCTTCCGGCAGCTTGGCAAGGCCATCGATCAGGGCTTTGTCCTGCGAAACTGCTGCCGTCACGCCGGCAAGGGCCGCGACCGAGGCGACGAAGGACTTGGTGGCGGCAACACTTTGTTCCTTGCCGGCATTGAGGCCGAGCACGATGTCGGCTTCCTTTGCAAGCGGGCTGTCGGTGACGTTGACGACGGCGATGGTGGTCGCGCCGCCCTTCTTGGCTGCCGCCTGCATTGCGATAATGTCGGGGCTGCCGCCGGACTGGGATACCGTGAAATGGATGCCGCCCTTGAGGTTCAGGGACGCACCATAGACAGAGGCGATCGACGGGCCGACGGAGGCGACCGGAACGCCGCAGGAGATTTCGAAGAGATATTTGAAGAAGGTGGCCGCATGGTCGGACGAACCGCGCGCTGCCGTCGTGATCAGCGACGGCCGGCCCGAAGCGAAGAGCTTCGCGATCTCAGCGAAAGCGGGCTTTTCTTTTTCAAGCAGGGTCGCAACCACTTCAGGCGATTGGCCGGCTTCCGTCAGCATCAGGGACTGGGTCTCGCTCATAGGTCATCTCCAATTCTCAATTCAGCAACAAAATCATAAGCATCGCCGCGATAATGCGAGCGGGTATATTCAACCACGCGCTGGTCGGCGAGGCGGGACACGCGTTCGATCAGAAGCGCCGGCGCGCCGGCTTTGACCGTCAGGATCGCTGCGGATGTCGGGTCAAGCGTCACGGCCGTCAGTCTTTGCTGGGCGCGCACCGGCTTGAAGCCATTGGCCGCCAGCGTGTCGTAAAGCGATCCTTCGGATACGGCGTCCTTGCCGAGAAACTTGATAGGGACGACGGCGCGCTCGATGGCGAGCGGCTGGTCATCGGCAAGGCGCAATCGGTCGAGCCGCAGTATCGGCTCATCGACGGCAAGGCCCAGAAGGAAACATTCTTCCGGGGAGGGCGTGCCAATCGTGCGCTGGAGAACACGCGCCGCGGGCTCGCGTCCACGCGATCGCATGTCCGCCGAGAAGGAGGAGAGGCGCCACAGCGGCTGTTCGATGCGTTCAACATGTTGCGACACGAAGGTGCCACTGCCGTGGCGCGATTCGATGACGCCGGAGGCCAAGAGGTCGCGATAGGCGGTTCTGACGGTGATGCGGCCAATTTCCAACGCACTGGCAAGATCGCGCTCGCCCGGCAGCGCCGTACCGGCTTTCAGCAGTCCTTCCTGAATGAGACCCGTCAAGGCCTGTGCCAGCCGCTTGTACAGCGGCCCGCTTCCGGTCCCTTCACTGAGACCGCGATTGTTCAGTTCGGCGATCAAACTGGTTCTATCCATGGTGAGTAATTAGAACCTATTTAGAACCAATTCACAAGGTGAATCTGGGCGTTTGGCAAAAAAGAATCGGCCGGGCGCTTTGGACGCCCGGCCGACGATGGATTGAGCAGGACATGCCCGGCTCAGTTCTTGGTGAAGATATAGTCCGTTTCCTGCCGCAGCACTTCGCCGGGGCGAAGTACGGCATTGGGGAAGCCTTCGTGATTGATGGCGTCGGGCCAGACCTGCGTTTCCATGCAGAAGCCGGCAAACGGGCCGATCTTGCGGCCGTCATGGCCGGGAACCGGCACATTGAGCTTGAAGCCGGTATAGAACTGCACGCCAGGCTCGGTGGTGCGCACTTCCATCGACACACCGGAATTGACGCTGCGTGCGAGCGCGACGGAACGCTTGGCGGTGCGCTCGCGCGAAAGGCAGAAATTATGATCGTAGAGCGCCTGTTCGCTCCCATCGAAACGCTTCATCGGCGACATCTCGCGGAAGTCGAAGACTGTGCCATCGACCGAGCGGACTTCACCCGTCGGGACCTGCTTGTCATCGGTCGGCGTATAGTGATCGGCGGCGATCATGATGTCGTGGCCGAGCGCGTCCTCGCGACCATCGAGGTTGAAATAGGCGTGTTGGCAGACATTGGCGATCGTCGGCTGATCGGTGGTGGATTCATATGTCACCGAGAACTCGCCATTGCCATGAACGCGATAGGTCGCATGGATGGTGCAATTGCCGGGGTAGCCGGCGCGCCCATCGGGATCGACGATCTTCAGCACCACGCGATCGGTATCGTGTTCGACGATGGTCCAGTTGCGCTTGGCGATGTTGTCCTTGCCGCCGTGCAGATGAGTGACGCCCTTTTCGTTGAGCTCGAGCTGATACTGCTTGCCATCCAGCGTGAAACGGCCACCGCCGATGCGGTTGGCGCAGCGCCCGGGCGTCGCGCCGAAATAGGAGGAATGGGCGGGATAATCTGCAAAATCGTCGAAACCGAGCAGCAGCGAGGGCGCGTGGCCGTCAAGACGCAGATCCTGGATAACCGCGCCCCAGGACATGATATGCGCGGTCAGGCCGCCGCCGACGATCTTGACGCGATAGACGGTTTCCTCGTCTGCCGTCGTCCCAAAAACTTCCCGCTGCAAAGTGCTTTCCGTCATATCAGCTCATCCATCGCTTTCGAATATGTGAGGCCAGACCCTGCCCCCATTCGCGTTATTCCGCAACCGATTCCCGAGCGAAATTTAGAGGGGGCCAGAGGGGGATCAAGACGCGGCGTTCTTTCCACCGAATTCATGGAAAATGCATCCGGCCACTATGTCTTGTCGTTGAGAAACTTGACAGGCTTCCGACTGAAAAGAGCCCTGATCGGTTGCTTCGATCCATTCGATTTTTCCACCGCTATGATTATCATCAGCCTATCGCCACGAATGGCGATGAAGATATCGAACGGTTTTGAGCTGTATATACCGCTTTGAGCGCTCCACTGACCTGTGCCCTCAGCGTAATTCACGTTTCCGTACCGGCCGGTCTGCGCCGTAGCGCTCCAGCCGTCGTTCGTGCTGATCGTCATAAATCTCCCCTGCCTTACGACGCCCACGCGGCACTTCTCGCATGGGCCGACGTCGGAGTAGGTTTGATTCCACTGGCCGGAAAAGTCTCCCTCCTCCGCTCTCGCCTGCTGCGAGACGAGCAAAATGGTCGCGATGAGGAGAAGAAATCTCACAGCGTGGTGCACGCACATCTCCACCGGTGTCCCCGAGGGTGCGGGGAGGTATCTATCGTCCTTCTCTTTCTATAAATGGTTGTGGTTATTTGGTGGCACCACGACATGCGAATGCTGAACATTCAGCGCGACAGTTCCCGCGTCGCCTTTTCCAGGCCGCCGAGTGTCAGAGGGTACATGCGGTCGGCCATCAGGCGGCGGATGATGGAGATCGAGGTTGTGTAGCCCCAGTAGTTTTCCGGCACGGGGTTGATCCAGATGCATTTGCGGAAATGACCGGTCATGCGCGCAAGCCAGACCTCGCCGGCCTCCTTGTTCCAATGCTCTACTGAGCCGCCAGCCTGTGTAATCTCGTAGGGGCTCATGGAGGCATCGCCGACGAAGACGACACTGTAGTCGGGGCCGAAGGTGCGGACGATGTCGGTCGTTGCGGTGATATCGACGCGGCGGCGGCGATTGTCCTTCCACACGCCTTCGTAAAGGCAGTTGTGAAAATAGAAATACTCCATGTGGCGAAACTCCGCACGGGCGGCGGAGAATAGCTCCTCGACGACACGGATATGATCGTCCATCGAGCCGCCGACATCGAAGAACATCAGGAGCTTGACGGCGTTGCGGCGCTCGGGCCGTGTCCGGACATCGAGATAGCCGTGCTCGGCGGTGGAGCGGATGGTGCCCGAAAGGTCGAGTTCCTCGGCCGCCCCCTCGCGCACCCAGCGACGCAGCCGCTTCAGCGCCACCTTGATGTTGCGGGTGCCGAGTTCGACGCCGTCATCGAGATTCTGGAAGTCGCGCCGATCCCAGACTTTCACCGCGCGGCGGTTTCGTGAGGTTTCCTGGCCGATGCGCACGCCTTCCGGATTGTAGCCATAGGCGCCAAAGGGCGAGGTGCCGGCCGTGCCGATCCATTTCGAGCCGCCCTGATGCCGGCCCTTCTGTTCGGCGAGGCGCTCTCGCAGCGTCTCCATCAGTCTGTCGAAGCCACCGAGCGCTTCGATCTCTCTGCGCTCCTCTTCCGTCAAATGCCGCTCGGCAAGCTTGCGCAGCCATTCCTCAGGAATGGCCGTCGGCTCCAGCGCTTCTCCCTCGATCGTTCCGCCGATCGCTTCCACGCCACGGAAATAAGCGGCGAAGACCTGGTCGAAGCGATCGATGAAGCGCTCGTCCTTGATGAGCGTCGTGCGCGCCAGATAGTAGAAGGCCTCGACGTCATAATCGGCAATCCCTTCTTCCATTCCCTCAAGCAGCGACAGGAATTCCCGGAGCGTCACCGGTACCTTCGCTTCCTTCAGCTTCAGGAAGAAGGGAATGAACAAGCGTCAGGTCCTTTCCTGGCCGATCTCCTCCAGATCATATGGCGTGGTCTGGTAGATCTCGTTGATCCAGTTTCCGAAAAACAGATGCGCATGGCTGCGCCACCGGTTTTGCGGTGGGATTTCCGGGTCGTTGTGCGGGAAGTAGTTGTGCGGCATCTTGATCGGCACGCCCGAATTCACATCCCTGAAATACTCGTCCGCAAGCGATGTGGAATCATACTCCACATGATTGAACATGTAGAGCCGGTTGCAAGCTTGTTCGTGCACGAGGCAGACGCCCATCTCGCTCGATTCCATCAGGATCTGCAGGCCGGGCACCTTTTCGATGTCGGCACGCTTCACTTCCGTCCAGCGCGAGACGGGAATGGCGAAATCATCCGAGAAACCGTTGAGGTAAACCGACGAGGGTTTCAGGTTCTGGTGGCGATAGACGCCAAACGCCTTTTCCGTCAGCGTATATTTCGGCACCTTGTGGAAGTGGTAGGCGGCAGCCATTGCGCCCCAGCAGACGTTCAGCGTCGAATGGACGTTGGTAGCTGTCCAGTCGAAGATCTGCTGCATCTCGTTCCAGTAGGTGACATCCTCATAATCGAGCAGCTCAATCGGCGCGCCTGTGATGATGAAGCCGTCGAATTTGCGGTGCTTTACCTCTTCCCAGGTCTGATAGAAGGCAAGCAGATGTTCTTCCGAGGTATTCTTCGCCTTGTGTGCGCCGACGCGCACCAGCGAAAACTCCACCTGCAGCGGCGAGGCGCCGACCAGGCGCGCCATCTGGACCTCTGTCTTGATCTTGTTCGGCATGAGGTTGAGAAGCCCGATCTGCAGGGGGCGGATATCCTGACGGAACGCCACCGTTTCGGTCATTACCCGCACGCCCTCGCTCTGGAGGGTTTCGAATGCGGGTAGCGTATCGGGGATCTTGATGGGCATTGTTTCACTCGCCAAATACAAAAAAACCGGCCGCGATGAATCGCTACCGGTCCGCACGCGGCCCTTTAGCGACTTATTTAACGTGGCTGCAAGCCGGCCGGCCAAATCACCACGAGGAGAAATCCATAAACCTGCTGTCTCTGCTGGTCAATGGGCAAGGTTTGTGAGAAGCGGCGGCCGTGGCCTGATGTCGGTTGTCGCTTACGGATGTTCAAGAAGAGCCGGGGCAGCGTGTCGAAGATCGGCTTCAAAAGTGGCGATCTTTCTGGTCTCCCACCGGATGAACTTCAACGCGACAAGAGGTGTGACTACTTCCCTTGTCCGCGCGCCATGAAGGCCAGCCGTTCGAAGAGATGCACGTCCTGCTCGTTTTTAAGCAGTGCGCCATGCAGTTTCGGCAGTGCGCTTTTGGCGTCGGCACGCAGCGTTGCCGGATCAACGTCGTCAGCGACCAGCAGGCGGATCCAGTCGAGGGCTTCGGAGGTCGACGGCTTTTTCTTCAGGCCCGGTACGTCGCGGATTTCGAAAAACTGCGTCAGGGCCTCATGGACGAGCGTCTGCTTGATGCCGGGATAGTGAACCTCCACGATACGCGCCAGCGTTTCCATGTCGGGAAAGCGGATGTAATGGAAGAAGCAGCGGCGCAGGAAGGCGTCGGGGAGCTCCTTCTCGTTGTTCGAGGTGATGATCACGATCGGGCGGATCGCGGCATGGATGGTCTCGCCGGTCTCGTAGACATGGAACTCCATGCGGTCGAGTTCCTGCAGCAGGTCGTTGGGAAACTCGATGTCGGCCTTGTCGATCTCGTCGATCAGCAGCACGCATCTCTGCGGCGCCGTGAAAGCCTGCCAGAGCTTGCCTTGGCGGATATAATTGCCGACATCCTGAACCCTTTCGTCGCCAAGCTGGCTGTCGCGCAGGCGTGAGACGGCATCGTATTCGTAAAGGCCCTGCTGCGCCTTGGTTGTCGATTTCACATTCCATTCGAGCAGGGAGAGCCCGAGAGCAGCGGCCACCTGCCGCGCCAGCTCCGTCTTGCCCGTGCCCGGTTCACCCTTTACCAGAAGCGGACGCTCCAGGCGGATCGCGGCATTGACAGCGACCATGAGATCCTTGTCGGCGATATAGTCGGCAGTTCCTTGAAATTGCATCGGAAGGCTTTCTCAATCTTTCCTGTGCAAGCTAGTTCCTGGCCTAATTCGGTTCAAGACATGAAACGGTGTATAAGGAACGTGATCGCGCGGATCTGTTGCGAGGATGGACATGAGGGCGTGTGGTGGTTAACTGAGGGGATGTGCGTCGCAGGGAAGTGCTGATGGCAGTTGAAGCGGAAGCTAAGCCGAATAGTCCAGGAAACGAGCAGGTCGGGTATGATTTGAGCCTCTTCTTTCGGCTGAGAATGATGTTCTCCGCCTTCTGGAATTCGCCTGTCCGCTTGAAGATCATTTCGCTTACCGTTGCGCTTTTCGCGATCATCATGATCACCGCCTACGTTCAGGTGCTGCTCAACAGCTGGAACGCGCCTTTTTACGATTCGCTGGCACGGCGCGATATTGCCGCCTTTTTCCACCAGCTCGGCGTCTTCGGCATGATTGCCGGGTCGCTGCTCGTGCTCAACGTGATCCAAGCCTGGCTGAACCAGATGACCGCGCTCTACATGCGCGAGGGGCTGGCGAGAGATCTGGTAAACCAATGGCTGCAGGCCAAGCGCGCGCTTCGCCTCGCTTCCGCCGGGCTGATTGGCGTCAATCCCGACCAGCGCCTGCATGAAGATGCCCGCAATCTCGCGGAAAGTACGACGGGCCTGGCGATCGGTCTCGTGCAGGCGACGATCCTGCTGCTCAGCTTTATCGGCGTGCTTTGGGAACTGTCGAACGGCATGGTCTTCCATTTCAAGGATATGAGCTTCGCCATTCCCGGATATATGGTGTGGGCCGCCATCCTCTATGCCGGCTCGGCGTCGTTCCTCAGCCAGTTTGTCGGACGCCGCCTCGTGCGGCTGAATGCCGATCGCTATTCGAAGGAAGCCGAGCTGCGGTTCGCGCTGATGCATGCCAACGAGCATATGCCGGCAATCACCATTGCCGGCGGCGAAGAGAACGAGCGCCGGCGCATCAATGTCGATATTTCCGCGGTTCTTGCCGTCATTCGTCAGCTCGCCATAGCCAACACCAATCTCACATGGGTTTCCGCCGGCTATGGCTGGCTGGTGCTGATCATCCCCATTCTCGTTGCCGCGCCTGCCTATTTCTCCGGCGGGCTGACGTTCGGCCAGCTGATGGTCGCGGTCGGTGCCTTCAATCAGGTCAACACCGCCCTTCGCTGGTATGTTGCCAATTTCGGACCGATCGCCGAATGGCGCGCCACGCTGATGCGCGTGACCGATTTCCGCAAGGCATTGACGGAGATGGACGACAAGCCGCCGATGCCGCACACGCTCGTCTTCGATGAGGCCGAGCCCGGCACGATGGCGTGGACCGATCTGGAGATTTCGACCAAGACCAGTGACGAGGCCACGGAGAACGGCTTCCGGATCGCCGAGGGCACGGTCACCATCAAGGCCGGCGAGCATGTGATGATCAACGGCGACCATGGCGTCAACCGGCGTCTGTTGTTCGAAGTGCTGGCGCATCAATGGTATAGCGGGTCCGGCACGGTCAGCCTGCCGCCGATGGAAGACATGCTCTTCGTTCCGCATATGCCTTATGTGCCTGGCGGCACGCTGCGGGAGGCGATTTCCTTCCCCGAGGACAGGGATGCCTATGACGATGCCGCTGTCGAGGCCGCCATGGAGCAGGTGGGGCTTGGACGCCTCAAGAATCGTCTTGATACGCAGGCGCGGTGGGATCGTCTGCTGGATACGGAAGAACAGAAGGCCGTCGGATTTGCCCATCTGCTTCTCGCCAAGCCGAAGTGGATCGTTCTAGACGATCCGCTGGAGGGCTTGGAGGTCGAGGTCCAGGCGAAGTTCAGCGCCCTGCTTGCCGAGCTGGCCGACACGACGGTGATCTATATCGGGCGCTCGGATGCCTATGCGCATGCCATGTCGCCGCGCATCCTGCATCTGCAGTCTCTGGCCCCGCACGAGCACAGCATCGAGACCGAAACCCCGACGGCCGAGCCAAGCACGGACAAGGTTGAGACCGAATCGAAGGACGTGAAGGAAGCCAACACGCCCTGACAGGGCTGGCGATGCCTCGAGCTTGTTGGGCTCAATCCCGCATTTATGCGAGTGTGTTTCATCCCAAACAAAAAACGCCCCGTCGACGACGAGGCGTTTTTATGAATTCAAGTGGCTAAGGATCAATCCTTGGCGCGCTCGACATAGGAATTGTCTTCCGTTGCGATGACGACGCGCGTGCCGGCGTTGATGTGCGGCGGCACCAGGGTGCGGATGCCGTTCGACAGGATGGCTGGCTTATAGGACGAGGATGCCGTCTGACCCTTGACGACCGGCTCGGTCTCGGTGATCTCGAGCGTCACGTGGCGCGGCAGCTCGAGCGCGAGCGGGATGCCTTCGTGGATCGACAAGATGCAGGTCATGCCTTCCTGGAGGTAGGCCTTCTGGTCGCCCATGGTTTCGACGTCGACGACGACCTGGTCGTAGGTGGCCGGGTTCATGAAGTGGAAGCCTTCGCCGTCTTCATAGAGGTACTGGAAGTTCACGTCTTCAACGAAGGCGCGCTCGACCTGCTCGGTGGTGCGCCAACGCTCGGACACCTTCACGCCGTCGACGATGCGGCGCATGTCGACCTGGGTGACCGGGGTGCCCTTGCCCGGATGAAAGTTCTGTGCGGTGAGAACGACGTAGAGCTTGCCGTCGACATCGAGAACGTTGCCCTTGCGGACGGAAGAGGCGATGACCTTGACCATAAGACTTCCTTGTAACGCTGCGTTTTGCGTCGTAGAGGGACTGTGAAATGCTCTCCGAGACGCAGCTTTTGTTTGCTTGGGGGCGCAACTACCCTAAATCAATGGAAATTGCCACCCCCCAACGTGGCCGCCGCGCGGAAGAAAGCTAGGAATGAAGCCAAAGACGAGCAAAGCGTCCCCCTGGTGGACCCGCAATGTCCATGCCGACCGGCGGCCGTTCCTCATCGGCCGCAATGCGATTCAGGCGTCCCTTCGTGGCTTTTTCGCTCGCAACGACTTCATCGAGGTCGACACCGCAACGCTGCAGGTCTCGCCAGGCAACGAGGCGCACCTGCATGCTTTCGAAACCGAGGCGCTGACGACTGACGGCAAGGCGCTGCCGCTTTATCTGCACACCTCCCCGGAATTCGCCTGCAAGAAGCTGCTCGCGGCGGGTGAGGAGCGTATCGCCTGCTTTGCCCACGTCTATCGCAATCGCGAGCGCGGACCTCTTCATCATCCGGAATTCACCATGCTCGAATGGTATCGGGCCGGCGAGAGCTATGAGGTTTTGATGGCCGATTGCGGCGCGCTTCTGGCGCTGGCGGCCGAGACTGTCGGGGCAAAGAAGCTGACCTATCGCGGCGCTGAAACCGACCCGTTCGTCACGCCCGACCGCATCAGCGTTGCCGCTGCCTTCGAGCGCTATGCCGGCATCGATCTCTTTGCGTCCATCGGCCTCGATGGATCGACGGACCGGGAGCGTCTTGCGGCGGATATGCGCCAGGCGGGCATTCGCGTTGCCGACGACGACCTCTGGCAGGATCTGTTCAGCCGCGTGCTGGTCGAGAAGATCGAGCCGAACCTCGGCTTCGGTCGCGCTACCATTCTCGACGAATATCCGGTGTCGGAGGCGGCGCTCGCCCGGCCATCCGCCAGAGATCATCGCGTTGCCGAGCGTTTCGAGCTCTATGCCTGCGGCGTCGAGCTTGCCAATGCTTTCGGCGAACTGACCAATGCCGAGGAGCAGCGCCGCCGCTTCGAGATCGAGATGGCGGAAAAGCAGCGGGTCTATGGCGAGACCTATCCGCTGGATGAGGAGTTTCTGGAAGCGCTCGCCGTCATGCCGGAGGCGAGCGGTATTGCACTTGGGTTCGATCGGCTCGTGATGCTGGCGACGGGTGCCTCGCGTATCGAGCAGGTGCTTTGGGCGCCGGTGGCGGAGTTCGATGCATGAATGTGATGCGTCCGATCCGGACTGTCGGCGAGCTTGAAAGGGCCGGGTTGATCGATGCCGATCAGGCCGTTGCGCTGGAAACCGTGGCAGAGCGTTATGCCGTCGCCCTGACGCCATCCGTGATGCGCCTGATCGATCCGACCGACCCCGCCGATCCCATCGCGCGCCAGTTCGTGCCCGATGCGGCCGAATTGATTGTGACATCGGACGAGCGCGCGGATCCGATCGGAGATCACGCGCATAGCCCGGTCGAGGGGATCGTGCATCGTTATCCGGATCGCGTGCTTTTAAAGGCCGTACACGTTTGCCCGGTTTATTGCCGTTTCTGTTTCCGGCGCGAAATGGTGGGGCCGCAGGGCCTCGGCACGCTCGATGGCGAAGCGCTGGACGGGGCATTTGCCTATATTCGCGACCATCAGGAGATCTGGGAGGTAATCCTCACCGGCGGCGATCCGCTTGTGCTCTCTCCGAGACGCCTCGAGGAGATTTTGCGGCAGCTCGCGGATATCGATCATGTGAAGATCGTTCGTTTTCATACCCGCATTCCGGTTGTCGATCCCGCCAAGGTCGATGCAGCGCTGATTTCCGCATTGAAGGTCAGCGGCAAGACGACCTATGTCGCCCTGCATGCCAATCACCCCCGCGAAATGACGGACGAGGCTCGTGCGGCCTGCGCTCGGCTTGTCGATGCGGGGATCGTGCTTGTCAGCCAGTCCGTGCTGTTGAAGGGCGTCAATGACGATCCGGACGTACTGGCCGCCCTGATGAAGGCCTTCGTCGAAACGCGGGTGAAGCCCTATTACCTGCATCATCCCGATCTGGCGCCCGGCACCGGCCACTTCCGCCTATCGATCAAGGAGGGCCAGGCGATCGTCGCAGCCCTGCGCGGTCGCATCTCGGGTCTTTGTCAGCCGACTTATATTCTCGATATTCCCGGCGGCTACGGCAAGGCGGATATCAGCCAGAGTTCGGTGCGTGAATTGCAGGAAGGCTGCTATTCTGTTTCCGACTATCGCGGCGGCGAGCATCTCTATCCGCCGGAAGGATAATTCCTGCGCCGGATCCTATACTTTCGGCGTCGTCATGATTGTGAATGAGGATTTTTGAATAAAACGTGATGGCGAAATTTTGCGCATTAACCTTCTTATGCGCTATACTCTCCCCAAAATCGCTCTGTCCTCATATTCATAAAATTCAATGTTTACGTGTGAGCCGTTGGTTATATGGCTTACACTTGGTAAATTTTAATCAGAAAATTGTTGAATATGGCAATCCTATACAAAGTATAGATCGGCCGCATTTACCACGTCGATTAGCGGAATGTTCTATTTTGCCTGTTACTTCCGTGCACATGATAAGATAGCGTAACTTCGGTTGTGCTGACAATTGCAAGAAGGGACTAGACTATGAACAAGACGATTCGCGATTTGCTGGCCAAGTTTGGTGCGCTTCCCGTTGCTGTCGATCAGATTGAAGATGATGCTGATCTCTATGCGACAGGTCTATCTTCTTTTGCATCCGTACAATTGATGCTTGGCATCGAAGAAGCCTTTGACATCGAGTTTCCCGACAATCTGCTGAACCGCAAGTCCTTCGCGAGTATTGCTGCGATCGAGAAGACAGTCGGTTTGATTCTGGACAGCAGAAAGGTCGCCTGATGACTGCGGCGGTCGCTTTAGCCGAAGTCGGGACAGCCGACCGAGCGGCAGCGCGTGCTGCCCGTGTTGCTGTCATCGCCAGCCAACACGCCGACGCCGTCGATGCCGATGGCCGGTTCCCGCGCGAAGCAGTCGAAGCCATGCGCGCCGAGAAGCTGCTCTCGATCCAGATTCCGGCCGATCTGGGTGGGGAGGGCGCGTCGACAACCGCGATCGCCGAACTGTGCTCGATCCTCGGTCAGGCATGCGCGGCCAGCGCCATGGTTTTCGCCATGCATCAGATCAAGCTGTCGAGCCTGGTCGAGCATGGCGCCGATAGCGAATGGCATCGCGACTTCATGCGCCGCATCGCGAGGGAACAGCTTCTGCTCGCCTCGGCAACGACCGAGGGCGGCATCGGCGGCAATCTGCGCAACAGCATCTGCGCCATCAGGGTCGAAGGCGACACCTGCTACCTGGAAAAAGATGCGACCGTCATTTCCTACGGCGCCCATGCCGACGCCATATTGATTACCTCGCGTAGCCACGCCGAGGCAGCATCCTCCGACCAGGTGCTGACCTGCTTCCTGAAAGATCAGTACGACATCCAGCGTACGGTCGAGTGGAATACGCTCGGCATGCGTGGCACCTGCTCCGACGGCTTTCTCTTCAAGGGAGAGGCACCGGCCAAACAGATCCTGCCCAAGCCGTTTGCCGAGATCGCCGCACAATCGATGCTGGCAAGCTCGCATCTGCTCTGGAGCGGCGTCTGGTACGGCATTGCCGCCGATGCAGTCGCTCGTGCGCAGTCATTCGTGCGTGCCGCCGCCCGCAAGTCTCCTGGTGCGCCGCCGCCCGGCGCCCTGCGTCTGGCCGAAGCCTCCAGCATGCTGCAGATGGTGAAATCCAATGTGGTTGCCGGGCTGAAGGCCTATGAAGAGGCGAAGCTCGATGCGGACCGCCTGTCGTCGATGGCGTTTGCTGTGGCGATGAACAACGTCAAGATCGCCTCGTCCGAGATGATCCTGCCGATCATTAATCACGCGATGCTCATCTGCGGCATCATGGGCTACAAGAACGGTACGCCCTATAGCCTCGGTCGCCATCTGCGCGACGCGCATTCCGCGCAACTGATGATCTCGAACGACCGCATCCTCGGCAATACGTCGACCATGCTGCTCGTCCACAAACAAGACACCAGCCTGTTGGGATAATCGCCATGGATATGCAAGCCTCGTTTCTCGACCGTCTTTTTGATTCCGGTCTTCTGATCGACACCGGCGTTGACGGTCTCTACGGTCGCAGCGGCCAGTTCGAAGACGTCATTTCCGCTTTCGAGCGGCTGATCGACAAGTTCGGCGGCGCAGACGGTGCGGAAGCCATCCGCTTTCCGCCCGGCATGAACCGCGCCTTCTTCGAAACGAGCGGCTACATGAAGAGCTTCCCGCAGCTGGCCGGCACGGTGCACAGCTTCTGCGGCAGCGAGCTCGACCATATGAGCCTGCTGAAGTGCATGGAAGTCGGCGACGACTGGACGAAAGACCAGCAGGCGACCGATATCGTGTTGACGCCCGCTGCCTGCTATCCGCTCTATCCGACCGTCGCCAAGCGCGGGGCATTGCCTGACGACGGTGCCCTCTTCGATCTGCAGTCCTATTGCTTCCGTCATGAGCCCTCCAAGGATCCGGCCCGCCAGCAGCTCTTCCGCATGCGCGAATATGTCTGCATGGGCAGCGAAAAGCATGTGACCGATTTCCGTCAGAGCTGGATGGATCGCGGTATCGAAATGATGAAGGCGGTCGGTCTCGACGTGACGATCGATGTCGCCAACGACCCGTTCTTCGGCCGCGCCGGCAAGATGCTCGCCAACAACCAGCGCGACCAGAATCTCAAGTTCGAGCTGCTGATCCCGATCACCTCGACGACCAATCCGACCGCCTGCATGAGCTTCAACTATCACCAGGATGCCTTCGGCACGAAGTGGGGCCTGAATTTCGCAGACGGCAAAGTCGTGCACACGGCCTGCGTCGGCTTCGGCCTTGAGCGCATTGCACTGGCGCTGTTCCACACCCACGGTCTCGACGTCAAGGCATGGCCCGAGAGCGTGCGCAAGGCGCTGTGGGGCTGATCGCTTCCATGGCCGCCGTGTTTCAGGGACTGGATCCCGCCGCCTACAAGTCCCATGCGTTGCACGACAGTGAACGCATGTGGCCCGAGACGAATTGCTACATCGATCTCTGGATCGAAGTGCTTTCGACGTTGAAGCTGCCGCCGGAAGCTATGCTGGGCTTCACGGTCGGCCAGGATTTCGAGGGTGACCAGTTCACTTTCTTCAAGGCGCCGCTCGAGGATCTGGAAGCGCTCTATGGCGTGCGCTGCACCGAGCTTGCGATCTACGACAAGGTTCAGAACCATGTCGCCGAGCAGATCGGTCGCGGCCGGCTCTGCCTGGTGGAGATGGATTCCTATTTCATGCCCGATACGCAGGGCGTCGGCTATCGCCGCGAACACGGCAAGACGACCGTGGCGATCAACCGGCTCGACATGGAAGGGCGCACGCTCGACTACTTCCACAATGGTGGTTTCTTCCATCTCTCCGGTGAGGATTTCGACGGGCTGTTCCAGTTGCATCTGACGGATGACGATCTGCCGTTTCTGCCTTATACGGAATTCGCCAAGTTTCCCGAGAAAGCGCCGGACGACGCGGCAATCCGAGAGGCGGCCAGACGGCTTTTACCTTTCCATTTCCGTCGTCGCCCGAACGCCAATCCGATCCGCGCTTTTTCGGAAATTTTTCCAACGCAGGTGGAAGCGGTTGCCGAACGGCCTTTCGACTTCTTCCATAAATACGCCTTCAACACGCTGCGTCAGCTCGGCGCCAATTTCGAGCTTGCGGGCAGCCATTTCGACTGGCTCTCGGCCGATTTGTCCGATGCGGCGGGACAAGCGCGGAAAATTTCCGAGGTGTCGAAGTCCGTGCAGTTCCAGCTGGCTCGCGCCGTCACGCGCAAGAAATTCGAGCCGCTGCGCACAGCCCTTGATCCTGCCGCAGATGCATGGGATTCCATGATGAGCGAGCTCGAACGGAAGCTTTGATCGGCTTTCGTTCGATCGCAATAAAGCCGGGTTGTTTCTGAGAATATTGGGGCGGGGGTAATCCCTCGAAAGATGTCATGGGCGGGCGCTTGGCGGATCTCGGCGGTGGAATGGGGCTGAGCGAAGGTTGGAATCTGGTGTTGACGGAGGCGGGCACCTGCCTCCTGCCGTCTGATGTGCCGTTGAACTCAGGCTTCATCCCGGCACCCGTGCCGGGCACGGTCGCGGAAGCCTTGGAAAAAGCTGGCCGTTTCGACCGGGCGAAGCCGCAACCGCTTCACGACCATGACGCCTGGTACATTTGCCGTCTGGTGGATGCGGAAGCTGGCGAGGCGATCTTGCGGCTCGAAGGACTGGCGACGCTTTGCGAAGTCTTCCTCAACGGCCAGCAAATCCTCCTGTCCGAAAGCATGTTCGAAGCGCACGACGTAGCCGTCACCCTGCTTGGCGGCGACGAGTTGGCGCTTTGCTTCCGAGCCCTGGAGCCGAAGCTTTCCGAGCCAGGCCCACGCGCGCGATGGCGGCCGCAGATGATCACGCCACAGGGACTGCGGACGGTGCGCACGACGCTGCTCGGCCACATGCCCGGCTGGTGTCCGGAGGTTCAGGCTATTGGTCCATGGCGGCCGATTTCGCTGCTGCGGCCAAGCGCGCCAGTGATCCGCGATCTCTCCTTGCGGCCGGATTTGCTTGAGAACGGGGAAGGTCGGCTCTACGCCTCGCTTTCGATCGAAGGGGAGATCGGCGAACTCGTACTGAGGTGCGGAGACGCGGAACAAGCCTTCGAGAAGGATGGTCCCGGCCGCTATACCGCGATCCTCAAAATTCCGGATGTAGCGCCCTGGTGGCCGCATACACACGGCACGCCGCAGCTTCATGACATCGCGCTTCTTGTCGATGGTATCGAACATGTGCTCGGGCAGACCGGCTTTCGCAGATTGTCGGTCGATCGTGGCGCCGACGGTGAAGATTTCGCCGTGATCGTCAATGGCGAGCGGATTTTCTGCCGCGGCGCTGTTTGGACCACGGCCGATATCGTGCGCTTGCCCGGCACCCGCGAGGATTACGAAAGCTGGCTGCGGCTGGCTGCTGAGGCCGGCATGAACATGATCCGCATCGGCGGCACCATGGCCTATGAGACGCCGGAGTTTTTCCGCCTGTGCGACGAACTCGGCCTGATGGTCTGGCAGGACTTCATGTTCGCCAATTTCGACTATCCGAAGAACGACGCGGCCTTCAATGCCCATGTCGAAACGGAGGTTTCGCAACTTCTGAGCCGCACGCGCCTCTCGCCTTCGCTGGCGGTCCTTTGCGGCGGCAGCGAAATCCACCAGCAGGCGGCGATGATGGGGCTGCCGGAGCAGTTCTGGAAAAGCCCCGTTGTCGAGGAGATCATCCCGCCGCTGGTGCAGTCGCTCCGGCCGGATGTGCCCTATATCGTCAATTCGCCCTCGGGCGGGCCTATGCCGTTTTCTTCGAACGTCGGCGTGACGCATTATTACGGTGTCGGTGCGTACATGCGGCGGCTCGCCGATGCGCGCCGCGCCGATGTCCGATTCTCCGCCGAGAGTCTGGCTTTCGCGCATGTGCCACAAGCGCGCACGCTGGGTCAGCATCTCCCGGTTCCGGCAGTTCATAGCCCGCTATGGAAAGAGCGTGTGCCTCGTGACCGCGGTGCCTCCTGGGATTTCGAGGATGTGCGCGATCATTATCTTCAGGAGCTTTACGGCTTCGAACCAAACCGGCTGCGGCGAGAAGATCCGGACCTCTATCTCAACCTTTCTCGGGCCGTAACCGGCGAAGTGGTTGAGGAGATCTATGCCGAATGGCGTCGGCACGGCTCCGGCTGCAACGGCGCGCTGGTCTGGACGCTGCAGGACCTGCTTCCCGGTGCCGGCTGGGGCGTGATCGATTCAACCGGAGAGCCAAAGCCGGTCTGGTATGGGCTGCGCCGCGCTTTTCGGCCGGTGCAGGTGCTGTTGACCGACGAGGGCACCAACGGCCTCGACGTGCATGTCATCAACGAAAGTGAATCAGCGCTCGAGCTAACCGTCGAGGTTTCCTGCCTGCGCGACGGTCGCCAGATCGTCGTGGGTGGTGGCCGCGATCTAGTGCTCGAAGCGCGCAGCAAGCAAAAGATAGCCTGCACTGAATTGTTCGGCGCCTTCTTCGATACGACCTATGCCTTCCGTTTCGGGCCGCCGTCGCATGATGTCACGGTCGCGCGGCTGACGGCGTCGGCAACCGGTGCCCTGATCGCTCAGGCCTTCTACTTTCCGCTTGGGCGCACCAAGGCGTTTCACGATGCCGAGATCACCGCGTCGGCGGTGCAGGAGGGCGAGGACTGGTTCCTTGATCTCAGTGCCGACCGGCTGGCGCAATCGGTGCAGGTCGATCTGGAAGCTTATCGGGCCGAGGACGACTGGTTCCATCTTGCGCCCGGCAACAACCGCCGCATCCGGCTGCATCGGCGAGACGGGATACCCGCCGATGCCATTCCATCCGGCCAGATTCAAGCCATCGGCAGCCGGCGGATCGTCGAGGTCTGATCGATCCGCAGGCCACTGTTGTTACAGCGTCGCGCCGTCCGGGCCGAACAGGTGGCAGCGTTCGGGATCGATGTGAATGCTCACCGTTTCGCCGGCGCGGATAGTCTGCTGGTCTTCCAGCGCCACCGTCAGCGCCTGGCCGCCATGCAGCGTGACATAGAGGATCGTCTGGCCGCCGAGATGCTCGACGAGATCGACGCGGGCACTGCCGAGCCCGACGCCGCGATCGCCGACGTTCAAATGCTCCGGGCGGGCGCCGAGAGTGACGGGTTGTCCGGGCTGCAGGCCGCCTAGCCGGCGCGGCAGGCGCACTGTCTGGCTGGCGAGGTCGATGACGGCGGAACCGTCGTCGGAAGCGACGATCTTTGCATCGAGGAAGTTCATCTTCGGCGAACCGATGAAGCCGGCGACGAACTTGTTCTTCGGTTTGTTGTAGAGGTCGAGGGGAGCGCCGACCTGCTCGATCTTGCCGCCATTGAGCACGACGATCTTGTCGGCCATCGTCATGGCCTCGGTCTGGTCGTGGGTCACGTAGATCATGGTGTTGCCGAGCCGCTGGTGCAGGCGGGCGATCTCGACGCGCATCTGCACGCGGAGTTCAGCGTCGAGATTCGATAGCGGCTCGTCGAAGAGGAAGATGTTGGGCTCGCGCACGATGGCGCGGCCGATGGCGACACGTTGGCGCTGACCGCCGGACAGCTGTTTCGGCTTGCGCTGGAGAAGCTGGGTAATCTGCAGAACCTCGGCCGCCTTCTCTACGCGCGGATGGATATCCTGTTTCTTCATGCCCGCGGTTTCGAGGCCGAAGGCGAGGTTCTTGTAGACGGTCATATGCGGGTAAAGCGCATAGGACTGAAAAACCATGGCGATGCCGCGCTTGGAGGCGGGGACATCGTTCATGCGGCTGCCGTCGAGATAAAGGCCGCCACCGGAAATCGGCTCGAGCCCCGCGATCATGCGCAGGAGAGTGGACTTGCCGCAGCCGGAGGGGCCGACGAAGACGGTGAATTCACCCGGCTCGATTTCCAGGTCGATCCCGTGAACCACCTGAAGCTCGCCATAGCGCTTGATAACCTTCTGCAGCGATACGCTTGTCGCCATGGGCGCTTCCTCCTTGTTGGTTCTGATGGCTCGCGCGGCAACGTTCATGCCGGCCTCCAGCTCTTGTATTTTTTGGCTTCCGGCCCGACGGGGAAGCGGACTTCGGTGCGTGTTTCCGACGATTCGTAGAACGCGGTGACCAGCTCCAGCGCCTGGCGGGCATCGGCCGATGTTACCGGCAACGGACCACCGGAGACCAGTGCTTCGTGGAACAGCTTCATCTGTGTGTTGAAGCGGTTCGGGATCGGCGACCAGTTGGCGAGCAGCGCATCGATCTTTGCGCCGATCTCGTCATTGGCGGGGACGATCTTCCAGGGGTCCTGACCGGGGCTGTAGGGCTCGTGGTTGCTTTCGATCAGCACGTTTTCGAAGGCGAGGCGCAGGCGGCTGATCTGTTCCTGCGAGCCGAGCGTGGCGCTGATGGTGGCGAGCGCGCCGTTTTCCATCAGCAGGCTGGCGCTGGCGCAATCCTCGACTTCGATATCGTTGACGCGGGTAGCGACGCGGCCGAAGAGGCCTGCGATCGGTCCCATCAGATAGGTCAGCATGTCGTGCAGGTGGATCGAATGGGTCATCAGCACGCCGCCGAGTTCGGTCTCCCATTTGCCGCGCCAAGGGACTGCATAATAATCGGCGCCGCGCACCCAATGCGTTTCCGACGTCGCGACATAGGGCTTGCCGGCAAGGCCCGAAGCGATGATGCGCTTGGCCTTCTGGATGCCGTCGCCGTAGCGATACTGGAAGATCGGCATCAGCCGGCCCTTGGCCGTCTTTTCTGCGGCGATGACGGCATCGACATCGGCGAGCGATCCGACGAGCGGCTTTTCGCAGACCACATGCTTGCCGGCTGATAATGCCTGCATAATCAGCTGAAAATGCGAGCCGGGGGGCGTGCAGATGTCGATGATGTCGATATCGGGCATGGCGAGGACTTCGGAGAAATCCTTGACGCGCTTGGCGATGCCGAATTCGTCACCGACCGCATTGAGGCGTTCCTCGTTCAGATCGCAGAGGACGGCGACTTCGTAGCGATCGGAGTGCGGGAGATAGCCTTCGGTAATGTGGGAGCGGCCGATGCCGAGGCCGATGATCGCGACTTTCTTGATGTCGGACATATCGGGTTACCTCTGAATGTTCTTGAGGGATGTTGCCTCGGCAAGCGCCTGCGCCTTCAGCGCCAGCTCCATCGCCTTGAAGCAATGTTCCTGGCCCATCGCCGTTTCGGTGCGGTCTCTTATGTCGGCGGCAAGCTGGCGACCGTAAGGAAGGTCGAAGCCGGTGCAGTCGACATGCTGCATGCCCTTGCGGTCGGTGAGGAAGAGGTGATCGGTGCCGGGGCGACCGGCAACGTCGATATATTTGCGCAGCTCGATCGTGCCTTCGGTGCCGACGATGAAGAGGCGGCCGTCGCCCCAGGTGGAAAGACCGTCCGGCGTAAACCAGTCGACGCGGACATAGCCGGTCACATCAGGCGTGCGCAGGTGGAAATCTCCGTAGTCCTGCAGGCCCGGTGTTTCGGGATTGGCGCGGTTGGAAACGGTCGCCGACAGCACTTCAGCCTCAAGGGAGTCCGCGAAGAACAGGAACTGCTCGCATTGATGCGAGGCGATGTCGGTGATGATGCCGCCATACCGCTTGCGGTCGAAGAACCAGTCCGGCCGGGTCTGCTTGCGCAGCCGGTGTGGCCCGAGGCCCGTCGTGTGGATGACCTTGCCGATGGCGCCTGATTTCACCAGCTCACCGGCCTTGACGGTCGATGCCGTCTCGAAATGCTCGGAGTAGAGGATGGAAACGATACGTTTGGTCTCGGCCTGCACTTTCTTGACATCCGCGAGCTGATCGAGCGTCACCATGCCGGGCTTGTCGAGCATCACATCCTTGCCGTGGCGCATGGCCTCGATGGCAAGTCCGGCGCGTTCGCTTGAGATTGCGGCGCTGACGATCAGCGCGATGGAGCTGTCCTCCAGGATCTCTCTTTTGTCGGCGATACGTTTCGCCTGCGGGAAGCGGTCGGCGAAGACGGCGGCGAGCTCGTCCTCCACGGCATGGAAGGCGACGAGTTCGGCGCCGGCCCGCAGCATGACGTTGACCTGGCCGTAAATGTGATCGTGATTGAGGCCGATGGCGGCAAAGCGCAGCGCGCTCATGCGACATTTCCTTTCAATGGGTTTCTTTGGCTACGATCCCGAACCTTGGGTATTCGGGACCGCAGAGTTTGTGATCAGCGCTTGAGGCCAGCGGTCGCGATACCGTCGATCAGCAGCCTCTGGAAGAAGAGGAAGATCAGGAAGACCGGGATCAGCGACAGGCTGGACATGGCGAACAGGCTGCTCCAGTCAGAACTTCCGGTGGAGTCCACGAAGGACCGCAAACCGAGCTGCACCGTGTAGGTGTTGATGTCGGAAAGGTAGATCAGCGGGCCGAAGAAATCGTCCCATGTCCAGATGAAGGAGAAGATGGCGGCCGTCGCCATGACCGGCAGCGACAAAGGCAGCATGATGCGCCAATAGATGCGCCACGGGCTGCAGCCATCCATCATGGCGGCCTCATCCAGTTCGCGTGGAATGCCGCGGAAGAACTGCACCATCAGGAAGATGAAGAAGGCGTCGACCGCGAGGAATTTCGGCACGACGAGCGGCAGCATCGTCTTCACCCAGCCGAGCTTCAGGAAGAGGATATATTGCGGGATGAGCGTGACGTGATAGGGCAGCATCAGCGTGCCGAGCATCAGCGCGAACCAGAAATTCTTGCCCCAGAAATTGAGCCGCGCGAAGGCGTAGGCGGCCAGCGAGCAGGACATGACATTGCCGATGACCGAAAGCACGGCGATGACCGCCGAATTCCAGACGAAGGTGCCGAAGGTGACCTGGCCGCCGAACCAGCCGCGGGCATAGGCGCTGAAATCGAATTGCGACGGGATCAGCGATGCCGTGCCGAAGATCTCGTTCTGGTCCTTGATCGAGCCCGAGAGCATCCACAGCAGCGGATAGAGCATCACGATTGAGGCAGCGATCAGAGCGACATGAATAAGGACGGAGAGGAACCAGGGCCGCTCGCGCGGCGGCTTCATGTCCTCGGCGAAATGTGTGAGTTTCGCGTCAGTCATCGTAGTGAACCCAATAACGAGCGGAGAGGAAGGAGAAGGCGGTAAAGATGGCGATAATGACAACCAGAACCCAGGCGAGCGCGGCCGCGTAGCCCATGCGGAAATAGCCGAAGGCTTCCTGGTAGAGATAGAGCGTGTAGAACAGCGTCGAGTCGATCGGGCCGCCGGTGCCGGAAGAAATCACATAGGCCGGCGTGAAAGCCTTGAAGGCGTCGATCGTCTGGACGACGGAATTGAAGAAGATCACCGGGGTCAGGAGCGGCAGAGTGATCTTGAAGAAAATCCGCGCCTTGGAGGCACCGTCGAGGCTGGCGGCCTCGTAGAGATCCGTCGGGATCTGCCTCAGGCCGGCCAGAAAGATGATCATCGGCGAGCCGAACTGCCATATGGCGAGAATGACCAGCGTGTAGAGCGAATAGTCCGGATTGGAGATCCAGCTCGGCCCGTTGATGCCGAAGGCGTACCAGAGCAAGGTATTGACGATGCCATCCGCATCGAAGATCTGCCGCCACAACACGGCAATGGCAACGCTGGAGCCGAGCAGTGATGGTAGGTAGAAAATGGCGCGATAGACCGGCAGGCCCTTGATGCCGCGGTTGAGCAGCAAAGCCACCATCAGCGCGAAAGCGAGCTTCAGGGGTACCGAGCAGACGACGTAGAACAGCGTTACCTTCATCGACGACAGGAATTTGTCGTCTGCCGTGGCGATCCGCACGTAATTGTCGATGCCGACGAGGTTTGGCGACTGCAGAAGATTGTAGTCGGTGAACGACAGATAGAGCGATGCGATCGCCGGGCCCAAGGTCAGGCCGAAGAAGCCGATGAACCACGGCAGAAGAAAGAGGTAGCCGGGCGCGTTGCGCGCGAATGCGCCTGGCGCCTTATAGGTCGTTTCCACGCGCAAGGGCGCGGGCGTAGCGACGGCCAAGCCGCCGGCAACGCTCTTGCTGTTTGTACCCACGGTATCAGCCTCGCGTAATGTTTGCTGCTGCCTGTTCGGTGAACTTCGTGCCTGCGTCCTGTGCGCTGGTTTTACCAAAAGCCACTTCCTCGGCGATTTTCTTCAGCAGGAATGCATTCTCACCGGCGCCGTTCGGCGGCGATGGCGGCAATGGCCCGACATGCGGCGTCAGCCGGCCGATATAATCGACCACCTGCTTGCTGACGGGGTCCAGATCGGGCGTCAGAAGATCGCGGATCTTCGGCGAAGCGGGGACGCCGCGCTCGAGACCAAGCGCCTTTGTGCCTTCCGGATCTTCCACCAGATAATTGACGAAGGCGACGGCGGCATCCTTATTCGCCGATGTTGCCGAAACCGACATCAACATGGACGGCTTCAGATACTGGCCGGGCTTGCTGTCCGCAGCCGCGACCGGATAGGAAACGATCTCAAGCTTCTCCTTCACCAGGCCCTGAATGGCCACGAACTGGTTGGAGTGGGCGAAGCTCATCGCTGCTTTCTTCGTCACCAGCATGTCGGTTTCGAGGGTCTGCTGATCGAGCGCCTGGACATCGGCTGGCACACAGGCGCCGCTTTTGCGCATTTGACCCCACAAGTCGAACCACTCGGTCGCATCCTTGGCTTCGAAGGCGAGCTTGCCGTCCGTCGTATAGAGCGCTTTGCCCCGCTGGCGCAGCCAGCATTCGAATGCCGGCTCGTTGCCGCTCGCATCGCCGGTGCCGTAAAATCCGCGGCGCTTTTTGGCTGCCGTTATCTTGGCGCAGGCATCGCCGATCTGTTCCCATGTCATGGCGTCATGTGGCGGCTCGACGCCGGCTTCCGTCCACGCGGCCGAGTTGAAGACCACCATGAAGGAATTTACCCCGAGACTGACGCCGTAGACCTTGCCGTCGACCTTGCCGGAATCGATATTGGCCGGGCCGAAATCCTCGATCGCAAGGCTCTTGCCGAGATAAGGCGTCATGTCGAGCAGCGCGCCGCGGCGGGCATATTCGAAGATATAGCGATAATCCATCTGGATGAGATCGGGCGCGTTGCCACCGCCGGTCTGCGTGGCGAGGCGCGTCCAGTAGCTATCCCAGCCGAAGGATTCGCCGGCTATGGTGATGTCCTTATTCTTGGCCTGGTAGGCCTTCACCGCCGCAAATGTGCGGTCGGCTCGCTCCTTCGACCCCCACCATAGAAGGCGCATCGCAGTCGCGGCTCTGGCGTTGGAAAGCCCGATGCTGCTGAAAGCTACGGTCGCTGCAATGCCGGCAAGCAACTGCCGGCGGTCGATCGTCAACGTCATCCTGGTCTCCTCCCCAGTTTAGCGATGATTTACGAACTGCTTTGCATGATATAACTATTTGGTTACAAGTTGGATAGAAACGCGACCGCTGTCAAGCGCCAATCGCGCAACAATGCAAGCGAGGTATGCGGCAGCTTACGGCACGCACCATGGGAAACACCGGTCGGGAAGGAGGTTGGTCATGGCGGTCAAGGCAGGGCAAGCGATTGAAAAGTCAGCACAAGCCGATACTGGCGGAGGGGTGAGGGCACGGTCGAAAAAGTCCTCGCGCAATCCACAGCGCACCCAGGAAGCAATTCTCGAAGCAGCCACCGAGGAATTTGCCGCCCATGGTTTCGGCGGTGCGCGAGTGGACGCCATCGCGGCACGGGCGCAGACCAACAAGCGGATGCTCTACCATTATTTCGGCGACAAGGAGGGGCTCTATCTCGCTGTGCTGGAGGCGACCTATGCGACGATCCGCAATGCTGAAAAGCAGCTCGATCTCGCCCACCGCCATCCGGAAGAGGGGATGCGGGAGTTGGCTCTCTTCACCTGGCGGCACTTCCTGGCGCACCCGGAGTTTCTAAGCCTGCTTGCCACCGAAAACCTGCATCAGGCCCATTATCTGCAACGCTCCGAAAAAGTATCGGTCATGCACTCGCATCTGATCGACGAGCTTGCGGAGGTTTTGCGGCGGGGAGAGGCGTCGGGCATTTTCAAGCCGGCCATCGACCCTATATCGGTCTATCTGACGATTGCTGCGCTCGGTTTCTTCTACTTGTCGAACCGCCATACACTATCGACGATTTTTGCCCGCAAGCTTTCATCATCGGAGGCACTGAATGCCTGGGGCGAACACATTGTGGACGTAACTCTCGCCTCGATCCGGGCATGAATCGCAATGAAATAAGGGGCCTGCGGCACTTTCGACAAAATTTCAAAAGGTGATTGACAAGGCCGGAGTTCTTGCGTGATCTTGTAACTATACGGTTACATTTCTTAGGCGGCCAAGCAGTTGCTTTTCCTGATTCTGGAGGGAATCAGGCAAGGAGGAGAAATCGTGAGATCTGCCCTATCGTCGCCTGCAGGCCGATGCCGCGAAGGCTCTTATAGCCACTTGCGCAAGGATCTGACGCGCATGGACAGCAACGCCGATCCCCTTACCGGCCTGACAATCACGGGAGCTTCCTGACATCATGACCGATCCATTGAAAATCAGGCTCGTCGAAGCCGAGGCGTTCGAGCGTCCGGTCAAGCTGCGGCTACCCTTCCGTTTCGGGGCGGCGACCTTGCGAGAGGCGCGGCAGGCTTTTCTACGCGTCCGCATCGAAGACGCGCAGGGGCGCTCTGCACAGGGCATGGCGGCCGAACTGATGGTGCCGAAATGGTTCGACAAATCGCCCGAGCTTTCCAACTCCGACAATGAAAACCAGTTGCGCCGTTCACTGACCTTGGCGCTCGACGCCTTGAAGGGTGCGGGATCGGGAACGGCTTTCGGTCTGCATGCTGCCGTCGAGGCTTCGCATCATAGAAGGGCAGCGGGCGAAAAGCTGAATGGTCTCGTAGCCTCCTTCGGCCTTGCGCTCGCCGATCGGGCCATTCTCGATGCGCTCTGCCGGCTGGAGGGGTTGAGCGTCACGCAGGCGATCAGGGCTAACCGCCCCGGTATCAATGGTTCAACGGCAGGCGATCTCTCGAGCTTCGATCTCGCTGGTTTTCTGGCAACATTGGAGCCGGCGGCAAGTCTTGCTGCCCGCCATACCGTTGGTCTGGTTGATGCCATCGTGTCTGCCGATATTCCGACAAGTGAACGATTGAACGACGGGCTGCCGGAGAGTTTCGAAGAGGCGATCGACGCCTATGGGCTGACATTCTTCAAGGTGAAAGTGTCGGGCGTTGCTGATGCGGATATCGATCGCCTCTGCCGCGTCGCTGCCGTCATCGACGCCAAGGTGCCGAGATACTCAGTAACGCTTGATGGCAATGAACAATTCTCCTCCGCCGAGGCAGTTGCGGATCTGCTTGCGCGTGTGAAGGGGGAACCGAGGCTTGCGCGGTTCGCTTCCTCGATCCTGTTCGTCGAGCAGCCGATTGCCCGCGCCCATGCCTTCGAGAAGCCGGTCAAGGCGCTCGCCGCCTTCAAGCCGGTCGAGATCGATGAATCCGATGCCGATATCGATGCGTTCGTCACTGCCAGGGGGCTCGGCTATACCGGTATTTCGTCGAAATCCTGCAAGGGTTTCTATCGCTCGCTCCTGAACCGGGCGCGTGTTGCCAAATGGAGTGCCGAAGACGGCATTCCCTATTTCATGTCGGCGGAGGATCTGACGACGCAGGGCGGTCTGGCGGTACAGGAGGATCTGGCACTCGCCTCCCTGATAGGCATGACGCATATCGAGCGCAACGGCCACCACTATGTCGACGGTATGGCCGGCGCTCCGGAAGCAGAGCAGGCGGCTTTTGCCAAGGCGCATTCCGATCTCTATCGCGTCAACAATGGCCGGACGCGGTTGCGGATCGAGGCGGGGCAGCTCGCGATCGGCTCCGTTATCGGCGCCGTCGGGCTCGGCTCGTCGGTCGAGCCGGATTGGACGGCGATGGAGAGATCGCCGGCTTAGGATTCCGGTTAAGGTCTCGAGGCGCACTCTACCGAGATGAATTCAGGCCGCCGAGGCCTCATCGTCGTCATTTGCAGAGTCTGGAGGAGAGACATGCAGTCATCGAAGAAACGGTACGTTCTGGTCGGCACGGGAAACCGTGGCGTGACCATGTGGGGCAAGGATCTGGTCGAACGCTGGGCCAACGAGGTCGAGCTCGTCGCCGTTTGCGATCTCAACGCCATGCGGGCGAAGCGGGCATTGGAGTATATCGGCGTGTCCGTGCCCGTTTACACAGATTTCGATGAGCTGTTGCGCATCGAAAAGCCGGATCTGGTCATCGTCTGTACGCGCGATTCAACGCATGACGATCTGATCGTCAAGGCGATGGAATCAGGTGCCAACGTCATCAGCGAGAAGCCGATGACGACGACCGTCGACAAGATCAAGCGTATTCTCAATGCCGAGGCGCGCACCGGCAAACGGCTGGATATTTCCTTCAATTACCGCTTTGCGCCGACCTCCGCGAAGATCAAGGAACTGATCAATTCCGGCGTCATCGGCGATGTTACGTCCGTCGATTTCCATTGGTATCTCGACACCAGCCATGGCGCCGATTACTTCCGCCGCTGGCACGCCTTCACGGAAAATTCCGGCAGCCTCTTCGTTCACAAGGCGACTCATCACTTCGACCTTCTGAACTGGTATCTGGATTCCGATCCTCAGACGGTCGCCGCCTTTGCCGATCTCAAGCATTATGGCCGCAAGGGTCCTTTTCGCGGCGAACGCTGTCGTAACTGTCGTTACAAGGACGAGTGCGATTATTATCTCGATATCAGCGCCACGCCGCTGCTTGAGAGCCTCTATGAAGATCCCTCAGCCGTGGACGGCTATGTGCGCGATGCCTGTGTCTTTCGCGAGGATATCGATATCCCTGACACGATGGTGGCTTCCATCCGCTACAGCAGCGGCGTCAACGTTTCCTATTCTCTCAATACCTACATGCCGATCGAAGGACACCACCTTGCCTTCAACGGCCACAAGGGCCGTATCGAGCTGCGCCAATACGAGAAGCAGAACTGGACGACACCGCCGGCCGACGAGATCGTCGTCATGAAGAATTTCGGCGATGTCGAGCGCATATGGGTGCCGCATTCATCCGGCGGGCACTACGGTGGCGATGACCGATTACGCAATATGCTGCTTCGCTCCGGTCCGAACGACGAACTCAAGCAGCGTGCCGGCTCACGCGCCGGTGCACTGTCGGTGTTGTGCGGGATCGCGGCACTTCAAAGCAGCAAAACCGGTCAACAGATCTCGATTGCCGATATCTGGGGTAAGGATGACGGCCTGAACCTCCTGGAGCCGCGGCCTTAGGGCCTTCGGCTCCCAAGGCTCGCGAGACTAGTTGCAGCCGGGAAGCTGCTGCGCGTAGATGCGCGTCATGCCGTTGAAACGTCTGGCGCCGGCAAGCGCAATGGAGTTGCTGCGCCACGATCCCTGCAGATACCCCTTAGGCCCTGAATAATAAGCGAGGTAAAGCTCGTAGGAATTGTTGAGGGCAATGCCGGTCTGCAGGTGCGTCTGGTAGTGATACCAGCCGACAAAGTCGATCGCATCGGCGAAGTTGGTGCGGCTTGCGCCCCAATTCCCGGTCTCGCGCTTATACTTGTCCCATGTGCCGTCGAGAGCCTGGGAATAGCCATAGGCGGTCGTCGGGCGCTTCCAGGGAATGAAACCGAGCAAATAGCGGCGCGGCGGCCGAGCCCGTGGTCGGAAGCCGGATTCGGTGTAGATCGTCGCCATCAGGATAGGCACCGGCACACCATATTTGCGCTCGGTGTTTTGCGCTGCTCTTTGCCAGTTGTTGAACCAGCCGTCGCGCTGGTCGAAGATCGCGCAGATGTTGCGGGTGCGCGACGGCGCGGTGGCGCAGCCTGCCAGCACGGCAAGCAGCATTACGGCCAGAATGGAAAGGACGCGGGTACGCATTACTAGAACCTCTCGACTAAAGAGATTGCTAGCCGCGAATGATTAAAAACGGGTTGTCTGCCTGTGCCGAAATGGGGCGATTTCAGGGTGTTTTCATGAATTTGCTGCGTCGCGTCATGCCATGCGCGCCATGTCCTCACGGCGGATTTGATAGAGCAGCGGCTTGCCTTCAATGAAGCGGATGGCTTCATCCACGGCCATCTCGCCGAGGCGGGTTCGCTCCAGTCCAACGGCACCGGCGATGTGCGGCGTCAGGAAGACGTTCGGCAGATCGTAAAAGGCTGACCCCGCCTCCGGGATCTCCGGATCGGTGACGTCGATGATCGCGTCAATGCGGCCGGTTTTCAGTACGGCGATCAGAGCGGTTTCATCCACCAAGGCGCCGCGTGCCGTGTTGATGAACGTCGCGCCGTCTTTCATCAAAGACAGACGGCTGGCGTTGATCATTTGGTGCGTGGCGGGCAGTGACGGGGCATGTAGCGAAACGATATCGGAGGATGCCATCAAGGCATCCAGTTCGGCTTTTTCCACGCCGAGATTTGCCGCCTCTTGCGCGTCCACCATCGGGTCGTAAAGCAGGATGCGGTAGCTGAAGGGAGCCAGCAACTCGATCACCCGCCTGCCGATGCGCGAGGCGCCGATGATGCCGACGGTGCGACCATAATTGCCGATCGCTTGCGCCTGCATCGGTACGGTCTGGTTACGATTGCGGTCGGCAACGTAAAGATCGCGAAACCGGAAGACCTTCTTGCCGGCAAAGATGATGGCGGCAAGGGTGAACTCGGCAACCGGCAGGGCATTGGCTTGGGCGGAATGACTGACCTGGATACCGCGATCGAAGAGGTCGTCGCCGAGCAGTCCTTTCACGGTGCCGGCGGCGTGGACCACCAGCTTCAGATTTGGGGCTTGTCGAAGCGCGGTGGCGTCGATCGTCGGGGCGCCCCAGCCGGTGATCAGGATTTCCGTTTCCGCCAGCAGCTTGGTCGCGCGATCGTCGCCGAAGCCTTGCATTGGCGCGGCATCGAGCACCCGGCCGACGGTAGCGAGGCGCTGGATAAGCGCCTCCGGCAGCACATGCTGGGTCCGCGAGGGCTGCATGGCAAAGGCGATGGCCGGGCGGTCGGAGGTGGATTGCGTCATGGCAGGCGACCGGGCGCCTGGATGGCGCTGACTGTAATTCCCTTCTCCGTCACGAGGGCCCGCAGCGCATCGATATCGGGTTTGGCAGGTGGGTTCGTCCAGGCGTGGGTAACAGCCGCAGGATCCTTCACCGCAAGAACGGCCGAGACAAGCGTGGTCTCGCCCGCTGGAATTGCGCCCCGCAACTGCGGCACCAAGCTTTTGGAGGCGATGAGATTGGTATTCGGCGGTGCCTTCTGGGCGATACCTTCCCGGGCAATCGTGGAGCCAAGATCGAGAATGCCGCTGAAATCCTCTTCACCGATCGCGCAGGCGGAGCCGCGTTCGGATGCGAGCGTGTCAGCCTCGAAATCGCGTCTTGCAATGGCAAAGCCGCCTTCGGCCGTTTGCAGCGGGCGTGGCGTGCTGATCCTGTGCAGTCGGATGTGCCAGGAAGACGCCGGGATCAGCCAGGTCTCTACTGTTACGTCCGGATAAGGCAGCCACTTGGCGTAGAGCGTATCGCCGGCAAGCTTTGCTTCCTCATTGGTTTCCCGAACCCGGTAGTGCAGGCCATCGTCGCTGAAGGCGAGCATGCTGTCGAAGGCGCCGCCGGCGAAGATGCGCTCGTCGCTTTCGATGCTGAAGCCGTAGCGGGCCGAATAGGCGAACTTCGAATATTTTTCCGCGCCGAAGCGCATCTGCTGGTTTTCCTGGCCGGAGGAGAGCGCGACGACATCGGCCTTGCTGCGCATCATCACCATGCCGGGGTGCTTCTGCGGGATGATAGCCGGCTCATTTTCAGCCGATTTTTCTTCTGCCGTCCAGAATGGATGGGTCTTGGGCAGCGCCAGCGGCAGGAAGGCCTTGAAGGCCCAGTAGGGCGAGCCGGCGGAATTGTAGTTCTCGGACATCAGCAGGTTGGGATAGGCAAAGCCGATGGGCAGGGTGCCGTCGCGATTGGCGATCGGCTTGTCGGCCCACCAGCGCAGGTGGCGAAGGCAGAGGCCCTTGATCTCGCCCCACAGCAGTGCCTCGACGTCGGCAAAGGCAAGGGCCGACCAGAAGCCGGCGCAGGCGAACCTGTAGGTCAGGCTGCGGCCGAAGGGGATCGTGGCGCCATCGGCCGCGAACCAATGGCGGAAATCCCTGGCAAAGAGGATTGCCCGTTCGCGATAGCGCCTGGCCCGGTCGTCATCGACGAGCTTGGAGTAGATTAGTCCGTAGAAATGCATGGCGAAGGGAACGTAGTGGTCGATGCGCCGTACATCGCCGTCGCGATACCAGCCGTCGCCGATATAGAAGCCATCCAGTTCGTTCAGATAGGTTTCCGTCAAGCTGCGGTCGAAAGAGGCGCCGAGCCGATCGAGCGCGATGTCGACGAAGATGCGGAAGAATTTCCAATTGTTGTCGGCATAGTCGAAGGTGCGGGCGTGTTTGAGGTAGGTGATGAGATTGTCGCGGGCGCGCTGATCGAGCGGTTCCCAGATCTTTTCAGGGACCAATGCGAGGGCGAAGCCGAGGGCGGCAAGCTCGACCATGCGCTGGTCGCGGCCGTTGACCGTGCCCCAATATTCCGGATGTGTCGGATCGACGCCGTTGGCGAGGCCCTCCGCATAACGGTTCCAATGGGCAAAATCGCCGCCACCGGCACCGAGCGGCGCAAGGCCCCAGAGCGGGCGAGCAAAGCCTTCGAGATCGGCGGCCGCGCGGTCGAAATGCGCGCCGGCACCATCGATGCGGACGCGGGCGCCACCGTCGGAGAAATAGGGGATCAGTGGATCGAACAGGTCGGTCAGCGCGCGGCGCATGTCCGGAAGGGTCTTCAGAGGATTGCCGGCGAGCGGATTGGAGCTGGCGGGGTCATAGATCATCGGTTCGGCTTTCTCGATCGTTTCCGCGGCGGGATTGGCTTCAGGTTTCGGGCGGTAGAGTGCCTCCGGCGATCGGTTGAACGCCGTGGCAAATCTGGCGTGCCGGCGCATCGCGGTCGCGGAAGCGCGCGATCATCAGGCCGATGGCTTCCCGGCCGAGAGCTGCGCGGTCGACGCGCATCGTTGCCAGCCGTGGGTTGGTCATCAGGGCACAGGGCAGATCGTCGAAGCCGACGATGGCAAAATCCTCCGGCACACGCAGGCCGGCTTCAATCACGGCGTCGAGGACACCGACGGCGATGAAGTCATTCATGCAGAAGGCGGCGGTGAAGCCGCTTTTCTCGGCAAGAATGGCGGCTGTCGTGTCATGCGCTTCCTGGCTGGAGCTGCCGCGGAAATTCATCGGCACGAGCCTTCCCTCGGCGCCTTCCACCGAAGCGATCGCCGCCTCGAAGCCGCGCACGCGCTCGCGGATCGTCTGGCGATGCGAGCCGGTGAGATGCAGGATGCGGCGATGGCCGGCGTCGAGCAGGCGGCGCGTTGCGGCATAGGCGCCGAAGAAATTGGCGGGCGATACGCCATCGAAGATCAGCTTGTGATCGGTGCCGTTGACGAGCACCACCGGCGTGCCGCTTGCTTCGAGCCAGCGGCGAAGTTCGTCGGAGGGATCGATGCCGACGAGAAACAGACCCTCTGCGCCGGCTGTCTGGAGATATTCCTTCACCAGCTCCGGTTCGGTTCTTGCCTGGCGGATCAGGCGGATATCGAAGCGCATGCCGCGCTCGACGGCGCCGGCACGCAAGCCTTCCACGATGCCTTCGTAGAAAACGCTCAAGCCTCCCGTAACGCTGTCGCTCGCGATCAGCGCAAGGCCACCCGTCGTCGTCTCGGCTGCGGTCTTCAAGGGATAGCCGAGATCGCTCGCGACCTTGAATATATGCTGGCGGATCGTGTCGCTGATGCCGGGTTCATTGGTCAAGACCCGCGACACCGTGGAGACGGAGACGCCCGCTGCGGCAGCAATGTCGGCCTGCCTGATGCGTTTTGTACGGCTATCATTCATATCGCAAAATTATGCAAAAATATGCAAATTTGCAATAGAAAGATTTTTTATTGCATAGTGCAATCTTGTTGCATATCTTCGCTTCATCTTATCCGCAGAGGCGCCGGGGGAGGGTGCGCGGATGGCAACGCAAGAGAAGGAGGAATCTCATGCGCATGAATCGTCGTTCTTTCATGATCGGAGCCGCTGGAACCGCGGCTGGCCTTGCCTTTACGGGTGGAGCGATGCCCGCCTTTGCCGATGCGACACAATTGCGCGCCATGTGGTGGGGTTCACCCGATCGCGGTAAGCGTACTGTCGCGGTTGCCGAGCTGTTTCACGGCAAGAATCCGGATATTTCCGTCGTTGGCGAAAGTATCAGTGGCGATGGCTATTGGGCCAAGCTTGCGACCGGAATGGCCAGTCAGAACATTGCCGATGTCTTTCAGCTCGAGCCGAGCTCGATCGCCGACTACTCCAGGCGCGGTGCCTGCATGGCGCTCGATCAATTCGTTCCTTCCACACTGAACGTCGATAGCTTCGGCAAGGATGTCCTGAAGCTCACGACGGTCGACAACAAACTCTATGGCATCGGTCTCGGGCTCAACTCCTTCTCGCTGTTTTACGACGAGGACATGTTCAAGAAGACCGGCCTGACGCCGCCAGGCCCGACAACGACCTGGACAGAATATGCAGACCTTGCGGTGGAAATGACCAAGGCCGCGGGCAAACGCGCCTATTGGGGTGGCCCTTATGGTGCGCGCTACCAATATGTGTTCGACGCGTGGCTGCGCCAGCGCGGCAAGATGCTCTATACGGATGAGGGCGGCCTGGGTTTCGCTGTCGACGACGCCAAGGAATGGTATACCTATTGGGAAGATCTTCGTAAGCGCGGTGGTACCGTCTCGGCTGACGTCCAGACGCTCGACCAGAGCGTCATCGAAAGCAATTGCCTGGCGCTTGGCAAAGCGGCCATGGGCATGACCTATTCCAACCAGCTTGTCGGCTATCAGCTCGTCGTTAAGGGCAAGCTCGGGATCACCATGCTGCCGCGCGAGAAGAAGGACGGACCTTCCGGCCACTATTACCGCCCGGCTCTGATCTGGAGCGTCGGCGCTACCAGCAAGAACGGCGAAACGGCGGCTAAATTCATCAACTTCTTCGTCAACGATGTCGATGCCGGCAAGATTCTCGGGGTCGAGCGCGGTGTGCCTATGTCGCCTGCGGTCCGTCAGGCGATCCTGCCGCAGCTCAATCCGGTGGAGCAGTTGACGGTCAAATATGTCGAGCTTCTGAAAGACCAGGTCGGCGACTATCCGCCGCCGGCACCGATGGGATCCGGGGAGTTCGATCAGAACGTCATGCGCCCCGTCGCCGACCAGCTCGCCTTCGGCAAGATCACGGTCGCCGAGGCTGCGCAAAAGCTGGTGGAAGAAGGCGGGGCAAAGCTCAAAAGGAAGAGTTGATTGGGTTCAGGCCTTAGGCTTTTCTTCGACGGAAGCTTGATGCCCGTCTCCGTCACCATCGCAGTCCCTTCCCTTTAACCGGAAGGTCGCGAGGTGGCGGAGGCGGACATCGCAATGTCCGGGAGTTCGGTTGCTATTTCCCATCCCAGGGCGTCAAGGCATCCTGCTTCATCTTCCGCTGCTCTTCTGGCGGTAGCTTGTAATCGCCCTTGTAGGGCGCGCTTTCAAACGAGCCATAAGTTGGATTTGCGATCGCGATCCAGTCATGGCCGAAATGGGTCTTGGCGGCTTCGAATGCCTTCTGACGCTCTTCCACCGTGCCCTTGTAGTCATCTGTGAAATCGCCGAAATTATCGCCGAACATCAGCAGGATGCGATAATTCTTGGCGATGAAGGCGCGACGCGTGCCCTTGGCGGAACCCCAGTCGGGCTGTTCCTTGGCGCTGAGGAAGGTGTCGACATTATCGCCCATCGGAAAGCCGAAGCGCTTCAATTCCTCGACGGTCGGCTTCTCTTCCTCCACCGTGCGGTTGGTCACGTAGAAGACCTTCACGCCCTTCGAGGCGGCATATTGGGTGAATTCCACCGCACCCGCGATCGGCTTGTCCTGCTGGGCGTTGACGTAGTGCGTCCAACTGTCAGCAGTAAAGCTGCTGCCGGTGGTGATGTTGCGCGCCTGATACGGCGATGTGTTGACGATGGTATCGTCGACATCGAGGATGATGGCTGGCGGAAAGTCCTGGAAATTACCCGTCTGTTCCACTGGGGCAGCAGTCCAGTTCTTGTCCGCCAAGGCTTCATCGAGCCTGATGCGGCCGAGCGTATAGGCGCCGAGTGCATTGGCTTGAGCCTCGACCGAAGTCTGGTCCCAAAGAACCGCGTTGAGATTGTCATCGGGCGTGGCGTCCGGCAGATCGGCAGCCAGAGCTGGTATGGCGGCAGCGAGGCTGATGGTTGCGACGAGCGCCCGGCGCCCGGTAGATCCGTTTCTCACGCTGTTCTCCCTTTTAGAGCGGTTCAGCTTTTCACGGAATCCCCGAACCGCTCTATCTCTTTGTTTTCGCGCAATTCCGGACAGAAAACCGCTGCGCACTTTTCCTGGAATTGCTCCAGAAATCCGCAATAGATATCAAAGGCTTCCAATTTGCCTCATCTATGATGCGGGAGGAGATAGTTTGGGCGCTGAGCGAATGTGTCAAGTCTGTGACGGTTTCATGTGCCACTTAAACCGCTTGCCGCCCGCAACCCATAGGGTGCGAGCAGCTGGTTTGCGTCTCGGTCAGCGAGGCCATGCCATGGCTTCGTTCATCATCTGACGTGTTCTTGAGAGCGGATGGAAAGCCGCTTCGCACTTTTCCTGCAATTGCTTTAGCGCGCGGCCCAGTTGGCGCCGCGGCGGAAGATGGTCTTCATCTGCGGAACCTCGAATTCCTTGGCCTGGTGGCCGAGGGAGGAATAGAAGACGCGGCCCTTGCCGTATTTGCGCTTCCAGGCGACGGGCATGACGACGCCGTCGATCCAGTAGGCGTGGTCGCCGGTGAAGGTCGTGGTCGCCAGCACCTCGTTCGACGGGTCGACATGCATGTAATATTGCTCCGACGTGTAGGGGAAATCGGTGATCCCCTCCATGATCGGGTCGTCCGGGCGGGTGATATTGACCGTGTAGTCGATGATATTGCCGGGATGGGCGACCCACTGGCCGCCGATGATGAACTGGTACTCGACGCTTTCACGGAACGAGTCGCCGGCGCCGCCGTGATAGCCGGCAATACCAACACCGCTTTCGATCGCGGCGGCAAGGTTCTTGACCTCCTCTTTCTCGATCTTCGACATGGTGACGATCGGCACGATCAGGCTGAGATCGTGGATCGAGGGATCGGCGAAGGCTTCGGTGCTGTTTTCGAGGTAGACCTTGAAGCCGTCCTCCTCCAGCATGTCGCGGATGATGTGGGCGCATTCCTGTGGTTCGTGGCCGCTCCAGCCGCCCCAGACGATAAGTGCTTCACGCATGATAATCCTCCTGAAATTGAGTAATTAGCGGCCAATCTGCCCATCCACCAGGGATTCGGACAGAGGGGCTGGACGCTCCGTTTGCGTCGTGATGGTGACCGTGCGCCCGCCGTCGGAAGCCGTCTGGAAGGCTTCCATGACCTCGAGCACATGCAGCGCAAGGCTACCGTTGGCGCGGTGCGGGCGGTTCGAGCGGATGGCATGCGCCATGTCGGCAACGCCGAGCGAGCGGTAGTTGCCGTCGGCATAGGGTGCGGTGATCTCGCGCTCGGCGAATTCGCCGCCCTTCTTCAAAAACTCCACGGGACCGCCGAAGCGGTTCGGATCGGGCACGATCAGCGTGCCCTCAGTGCCGTAGACTTCGAGCGGCACATGCTTGTGGCCGGCCACATCGAAGCTCATGCCGATCTGGACGACCGCGCCATTGGCAAAGGCCATGACGCCGGCAACATGCGTCGGTACATGCACGGGGATGTGTTCGCCGTTGCGCGGCTCGCTGGTGATGATGCGCTCCTTGCGCGGCGTCACGGCAAAGCCGGCGACCTGCGAGACGGGCCCGAGCAGATTGACAAGATCGGCGATGTAGTAGGGACCCATATCGAGCATCGGGCCGCCGCCGACTTCGTAGTAGAAAGCCGGATTCGGATGCCAGCGCTCATGTCCCGGGCACATGAAGGTTGCTGTGCCGCCGACCGGAATGCCGATGGCGCCTTCATCAATGATGGCGCGCGCCGTCTGGTGACCGCCGCCGAGGAAGGTGTCCGGCGCTGCGCCGATGCGCAGGCCCTTGAAGGCTGCCGCGTCGGCGAGCTTCTTGCCTTCCGTGAAGGTGATGCCGAGGGGCTTTTCCGAGTAGGTATGCTTGCCGGCGTCCAGTGCCTGCAGACCGACAGCGACGTGTGCCTTCGGAATGGTCAGGTTGACGATGATCTCGATCGAGGGATCGGCCAGCAGGGTGGCGATATCGACGGCCTTCAGGCCGAATTCCGCAGCTTTCGCCTCGGCCAACTCGCGATTGAGATCGGCGACGCCTTTGATGTCGAGAATGGGAAAGGATTTCATGGCGGTGAGATAGGCGCCGGAAATGTTTCCGCAGCCGATTATGCCGATGCCGACCTTATTCATAGATTTCCTCCAGATGAATTGTCTTTGCTGTCCTGCGGATCAGAGAGCCGGCGCCGGTCCCGTCGTCCCCCAGGGCGATTCGTAGAGTTCGCGCAGCGCGACGACTGCCGCGCCCTGTGCCCAGGTCTCGTCGGTCGACTGGTCGAACACCAGCTCGGTCACACCCTTGATCGATGGTGGAATGGCCAGCGAATAGGCCTCCCGCAGGCTGTCGAGGAAGGGCTGGCCGAGCGCCAGGCTCGATCCCACGAGGATGACGCGCGGCGGTGCAAACAGCGTGACGATGTTGGCAAGCGCCATGCCGCAGGCCTCGCCGGCGCGGATGGCCGCGTTGATCAACGTGTTGTCTTCGGCATCGATCAGCGTCTTGGCATGGGCCATACCCCGTCCGAGGCGAACAGCTTCGGCAAAGCGGCCGCCATTCGGCTGGTCACCGAGAATGGCGCTCTCGCCGGCAAGGCTGGCCAGTCTGATCAAGCCCTGCGACCCCATGCCCAGCACAAGGTCTCCGAGATTGTGGCTGAGGCCGCCGGCGCCGCGAAAGAGCTGGCCGCCGTGCAGCACGCCGAGACCCAGCGTCTGCTCCAGCGACACGAGCACCATGTCGTCGAGGTCCCTGGCCTTGCCGAACCAGTGATGTGCCAGTGTAATGGCGTGCGCATCGCTTTCGACGATGGTGGTCACACCCAACCGCTCCGACATTTCCTTGGCGAAATCGACGCCCGTCTCGCGAAAGATCGGGCTGGTGCGGACATGGCCGGTGCGATGTTCGACGACGCCGGGCAGGCCGAGGCAGACGGAATCGATCTCGTCGAGAGCCAGATTGGCATCTACGACGCAGCGGCGCACGCCATCTTCAAGAAGATCGGCGATGACGCCGATCGGCTGTCGATCGACGCGCAGCGCCAGCGTCAACGTCGAAAGTACCTCGCCGCAGAAATCGGTGACGACGAATACCATCCGATTGGCGGCGATTTTCGCACCGACAACGCGCGCGGCATCTGGATTGAGCTCCAGCATCACGCGTGGCCTGCCGCGGCTGGCGGACTCGCGCAGATCGCCTTCGGTGCGGGCGAGAATCAGCCCGTCGTCCAGCAAGGATGCCGTGATCGCCGACACCGTGGTGGTCGAAAGCTGGGTGCGGTCGCTGATTTCGATACGTGCGATGGAGCCTGCCCGCCGGATGGTATCCAGCACATTGAAGCGGTTTATCGCCCGCATAAGCTCGGGATCTGCTGTTTTCATAAAAATGGCGCCGAATGACGGTCCCGCTCGGCTGCGGACTGGTATTTTTAACGGAATGCGAATTAAATAACCTATGGGCATTGCCCAATGTCAAGCCATTTTGACGCGATCATGCCGAAAATTTAGCGATGCCGGTTGACATTTGGGCAAAGCTCCGTTGAATTATTCCGCATAAGGGAAAAAATATTGAGGCTCTTGGTTCCCTTGGGAGGAGAAAATCATGATCCATCTACGTGGGGCCAAGGCCCTTCGCATCGCGGCTATTGCTGCGACAAGCGGGCTGGCAATTCTGGCCGGTGTGACGAGCGCTGCCGCCGATACAACGGTGAAGTGGCTGCACCTTGAGGCCAATCCGGCCTATGTCGCCATCTGGCGCAAGATTGCCGATGAATATCAGGCCAAGCATCCCGGCACGAAGATCGAGATGCAGTTCCTGGCCAACGAAGCCTTCAAGGCCAAGCTGCCGACCTTGCTGCAGTCCAAGGACGCTCCCGACCTGTTTTACAGCTGGGGTGGCGGCGTGCTGAAACAACAGCAGCAGACCGGCACGCTGCTCGACCTGACCTCGGCCATGGATGCCAAGGACGGCGCCTGGAAGAAGAGCTACAATCAGGCCGCCATCAAGGGCTTGACCTTCGACGGCAAGATCAGCGCAGTGCCCTATCAGATGGGCACCGTTTCCTTCTTCTATAACAAGGCCCTCTTCGCCAAGGCCGGCGTCGATGCCGATGCCATCAAGACCTGGGACGACTATCTCGCAGCCGTGAAGAAGATCAAGGCGGCCGGCATCGTGCCGATTGCGGGCGGCGGTGGCGAGAAGTGGCCGATCCACTTCTACTGGAGCTACCTCGTCATGCGCGACGGCGGCCAGCAGGTGTTCAACGACGCCAAGAACGGCAAGGGCAACGGCTTTAACGATCCGGCCATCATCAAGGCTGGCGAGCAGCTGGCCGAACTCGGCAAGCTCGATCCCTTCCAGCCCGGCTATCTCGGCGCCACCTGGCCGCAGACGCTTGGCGTTTTCGGTGACGGCAAGGCTGCGATGATCCTGAGCTTCGAGACGACGGTCGCCACCCAGCGCGTCAATGCCGGCGACGGCAAGGGCCTTGCCGACGACAATATCGGCCGCTTCGCCTTCCCGGCTGTGACCGGCGGCGCGGGGGCGCCAACGGATACGCTCGGCGGCCTGAACGGCTGGGCCGTCACCAAGAAGGCGCCGCCGGAAACCCTCGATTTCCTCGCCTATCTCACGAATGCCGAGAATGAGCGCACCATTGCGCAGGCCGGCCTGATCATCCCCGTCGCGAATGGTGCCGAGGATGGCATCAAGTCGCCGCTTATGCGCGGTGCGGCCGATCAGCTGGCGCATTCCACCTGGCATCAAAACTTCTTCGACCAGGATCTCGGTCCTTCCGTCGGCCGTGTCGTCAACGACATCTCCGTCGGCATCGTTTCGGGCCAGATGACTCCCAAGGATGGCGCGCAGCAGGTTCAGGACGCCTTCGAACAGGACCAGCTCTAGCGGCATCCGGCGCCGGCCGCTCCCTTGTGCCGGCGCCGGTTTTTATTTGAACTGCAATAGTCGAGACTGCCCATGACCGATGTCAGCGCCACGACCACCATGCCTTCCGTCGCAAGAGCGAGGCCCGCCGCGAAGCGCAAATCGCCGGCCGCGCGCGGCCGTATGCCGGTCATTCTGCTGTTCCTGCCGCCAGCACTCCTGTTGTTCACGATCTTCGTCATCCTGCCGATGGGGGAGGCGGCCTGGTACAGCTTCTATCGCTGGAACGGCTATGGGCCGCCGACCGAGTTCGTGGGCCTGCGCAATTTCGAGGTGTTGTTCAAGAACGGCGCGTTTCTGACATCGCTCAAAAATAATGCTTTGATCATTGTGGTGTCGATCGCGATCCAGGTGCCGCTTGCCATCTGGTTGGCGACGATGCTGGCAAACCGCATTCGCGGCGTCGTGCTCTTCCGCCTGATCTTCTTCCTGCCTTATGTGCTTGCCGAAGTCGCCGCCGGCCTGATCTGGCGTTTCGTCTATGACGGCGATTACGGCCTGTTCGCCGCGATCGCGCATTTTCTCGGCACGCCAACTCCTTACGTGCTCGCCGACAAGGATCTGGCGATGTACGCCGTGCTCGGCGTGATCGTGTGGAAATATTTCGGCTTTCACATGATGCTGTTCATCGCCGGCATGCAATCCCTAGACAAGAGCGTGCTGGAAGCGGCCGAGATCGATGGTGCCACCGGTTGGCAGAAGTTTCGCTACGTGACGCTGCCGCTGCTCGGCTCGACACTACGCCTCTCGGTCTTCTTCGCCGTCGTCGGATCGCTGCAGCTCTTCGACATGATCATGCCGCTCACTGGCGGCGGACCGTTCAACTCGACCCAGACGATGGTGACGTTCCTGTTCAATTTCGGTGTCACCCGCATGCAGGTCGGCCTCGGCAGCGCCGTCGGCGTCGTGCTGTTCGTGATCTGCGTCACCCTCGCCTTCGGCTACAAACGGATCTTTATGCGCAATGACTGATATGGCTTCATCCGTTCGACTGACCACCGGCACGAAGATCTATCTCTATGTGTCGCTGACCATCATTGCCGCCATCGTGCTGATTCCGCTGCTGACGACCGCGCTCGGCGGCTTCAAGACGCTCGGCGATCTCAGAACCAATCCCTTCGGCCTGCCGGTCGAATGGCATTTCGAGAATTACACCGGCATTCTGTTCGGCGACCGCTACTGGCGGCAGATGATGAATTCCCTGATCATCGCCGTGCTCACCGTGTTTCTGACGCTGTCGGTCTCGGCAATGGCAGCCTTTGCCTTCGCGCATGTGAAATTCTTTGGCTCGAACTTCCTGCTGAACTATTTCCTTATCGGTCTGATGTTTCCGGCAGCCACCGCCATCCTGCCGCTGTTCATCCGTATCCGCGATCTCGGCCTGCTCAATACCTATTGGGGCGTGGTGCTGCCGCAGGTGGCTTTCGGCCTCGGCATGAGCATTCTGCTCTTCCGAAACTATTTTCGAAACCTTCCGGAAGAATTGTTCCAGGCCGCCTTTGTCGACGGTTGCGGCTATATCCGCTTCTTCTGGCATATCTCGTTGCCGCTCTCACGGCCGATCATCGCGACGGTCAGCATCATCTCCTTCGTCGGCAGCTGGAACAGCTATATCCTGCCGCTGATCATGCTGAATTCGGACTCGATCTATCCCTGGCCGCTCGGCATGATGGTCTATAGCGGCGAGTTCGGCACGGAGTGGGAGCTGGTGCTGGCCTTCATCACGCTGACCATCCTGCCCACCATCATCGTCTTCTTCCTGGCGCAGAAACACATCATCGCCGGCCTCACCGCCGGCGCCGTGAAATCCTGAGCCTTATTGGAGTACAAACAAATGGCATCCGTCGAACTGCACAACATCCACAAGGCCTATGGAGCGCTTACCGTCATCCACGACATCTCGCTGTCGATCGAGGACGGCGAGTTCATCGCGCTGGTCGGCCCCTCGGGCTGCGGCAAGTCCACGTTGCTGCGGATGATCGCCGGGTTGGAGGAAATCACCGATGGCGACGTGTCGATCGGCGGGCAGGTGGTCAACGCCATGACGCCGCGCGAGCGCAACATCGCGATGGTCTTCCAGTCTTATGCGCTCTATCCGCACATGACTGTCGCCGAGAATATGGGCTTCAATCTGAAGCTCTCGGGCGAGACCAAGCAGTCCATCGAACAGCGGGTCAATGAAGCCGCACGCATGCTCGATCTTACCAAGCTACTCGACCGCAAGCCGGCGCAGCTTTCCGGCGGCCAGCGCCAGCGTGTCGCCATGGGCCGCGCCATCGTCCGCAATCCCGCCGTCTTCCTGTTCGACGAGCCGCTCTCCAACCTCGATGCGAAGCTGCGCGTGCAGATGCGCTCCGAAATCAAATCTTTGCATCAGAAGGTGCAGACCACCTCGATCTACGTGACCCACGACCAGATCGAGGCCATGACGCTTGCCGACCGGATCGTGGTGCTGAACCAGGGCCGCATCGAACAGGAGGGCACGCCGATCGATCTTTATCGCCGGCCGGCCAATCTCTTCGTCGCCGGGTTCATCGGCTCGCCGGCCATGAACTTCCTCGACGGAACGGTCGAAGGGGTCGATGGTGCGCCTGCCGTGCGCCTGAAGGACAGCACGCCGGTGCGCATTGCAGGCGAACGCAAAGTCAAGGCAGGGCAGAGCGTCAAGATCGGTCTCCGGCCCGAGCATTTGAGCCTTGCCAGCGGCGGTTCGCCGCTGTCTGGCCAGACACTGCTTGTGGAGCCGACGGGCGCGCAGACGCATGTGCTTTTCGATCTCGCCGGCGATCAGGTGACGGCCGTTGTCGATGGCGAGGCACCGGTGCGTTACGGACAGCCGCTCAATGTTTCGATCAGCCCGGAGCAGGTCTATGTCTTCGATGCCTCGAGCGGACTGGCTCTTTAAGGCGTGTCACATGTTGCTGGCTCGCGCCCCGTGCTTGACGTCTGGCTTCATCGCAAAACCGCAGAGCACGTTCGCGTGCCCGGCGTTAGCGCTGTCGGCAGACGTCAGGTGATGATGTCGATGGCATCGACACGGTCGGGATAGAAGGCCATGTAATCCTTGATGCGGCCAACGGCCTCATACGGATTTTCGTAGGTCCAGATCGCATTTACCGAACGCTCGCCGCCGGCGGGGATGCTGTAATAGGAACAATCTCCCTTGTAGGGGCAATAGGTTTCGTGGCTGGTCTTTTCCAGCAACGCCATATCGACGTCCTTGCGGGGGATATAGACGACGGCCGGATACGAAGCCTCCTTCAAGGATAGCGCCTCACGCGTGTCCGCAATCACCTTGCCGGCGACCGACACCTTGATGTGGGCATGCTTCTCCTCGATCGCGATCGGATGATCCGGTCCCGGGATCTTGATTGTCTTTTCCGGCATGCTGGGCCTCCTGACCTAAAAGAACAGGCCAGGCCGTTCGAGCGGCAATGGGCCTGACGTTCTGCATTCGAAGAAGGATATAGGAAGCCTATTGCCGATTATCAGGGCTGCTTTGCAGATCGATGCCTGTGGTTCGGCGCGCGCGAGGAGTTGCAGTCGACAGACCACCGCCATCTGATCGTCTCTGCGCATGAGATGTGTTGTGTGGAAGGGCTTAAGGAGCGCCGTAGTGCTTCGACCCGAACGCCGTTTCGCGCTCGAATCCCGAGAAGGCCGGAGGCGCATTGTCGCGCGTCGTCGGCACATCGAGATAGCTCATGATGTTGTCGACGTGGCTCACCTGCGAGCGCAGGCTGTCGAGCGACTTGCCGGTGAGATTGGTGCCGGCAGGCAATTGCGCCGTCAGCGGATTTTCGTAACGGCCGTTGACGCGCAGTTCGTAATAGAGATGCGGGCCGGTGGAATAGCCGGTCGAGCCGACATAGGCGATGACCTGACCCTGGGTGACACGCTGGCCGATGCGCAGATCCGACGGGGTTGCCGAAATATGGGCGTAAGTCGTCTCGTAGCCGCCATCGTGGCGAATGCGGACATATTTGCCGTAGCCGGTTTCCCAGGAGATCTTCTCGACGACGCCATCGCCGGCCGCCTGGATCGGGCTGCCCATCGGCGCGCGGAAATCGACGCCGTTATGGAATTTCTTCACGCCGAGGATCGGATGGATACGCCAGGCAAAACCGTCGCCAAGCGTGCCGTTCGGCACAGGGCGATGCACGAGCGATTTGGCGATCGAGTGGCCGCCCTCGTCATAGAATTCCGAAGGACCTTCGCCGCTATCCTTGTGCAGGTAGAAACGATGCGTGTCGCCATCGGCATGAAACTCGATGAACATCAGCTCGTTCTTGCCGTCGTCGGCCTTGCGGAAGAGCAGATCGACGCTATCGGGCGCTTCTTCGAGGTTGGTGAGCGAAATGCCCTTGGCCCTGGCGAGCTTGACGAGCTGGGATGCGCATTCCTTGGTCAGGCCTGCTTTTTCGAGCTTGGCGCTGACGGCGGCCTCATCCTTTTCGTCTATGTCCTTGAGATCGACCGCAGCCACTTCCGAGGAAGACGGCGCATCGATCTGGCTCTCGCTGTACAAGGCAGAAAACAGCTGGTCGTTGGCCATCGGCACAAAGCTGTCGGCGTCGTCGCGCGCAACGACACGCTCAGGCGTCTTGTCGCCGCTCAGGCGCGCCATGATCAGTTTCGGGCGGGCGCCCGGGCCCTTCTTTTCGAGAAGCAGTTCCAGGCTATCGCCGGGCGAAACCGTATCGGTTTCGAGCGCGCGCTGCAGCTCGTCGCCGGCGTCGCTGCTCAGGCCTGCCGAAGCCAGGATATCTTGCAGGTCCTGCTTGTCCTTCGGCATGGAAACCAGTCGGCGGAACTCGCGGCCCGATTCACCCGTCGTTGCCCGCGATACGCTGACGTTCAGCGGTACGCCGCGAACGGGAAAGCGGGAGCGGCGCACGGCATCATAATGCGTGGCCTGCGGATAGATGCCGTGACGGATATCCGACAGGGACGGCGGCGAGAATATCGCTTCCTCCGTGCGTCCGCCGCCGTATGACGCGTTGATGGCGCCGATGGTATCGCGTGCATTCGCCGTATCGTCCGGTTTGAAGACCAGCGTCGTGCGGTGATAGGTGAAAATGCGGGTTTCGCCGCTCGAAACCTTCTCGGCAACCTGGGCGAAGCGGGAGCCGTCGAAGCGCTGTTTTGCGGCCAGCCGTGTGCTCTTTGGCATTGCCGGCTGCGATGGCGCCAGCTGGGCCGTGCGCATCGGCACGGCCTGCTCGATCGTATGGCGCGCCAGCAATGGATAAAGCACCGTGGCAAGCAGACCGAAGGATGCGGTTCCTGCCAGGCCAATGGCGATCAGGTGACGCAGATGCGCCGACCGTGGCAGGAAAGGAATATGAAAATCGTAATGCGGCCGCGCCTGGATAGCAGCTTCTGCAGGAAATTGGACGCGCAATGGACTTTCGACCATGAAGTAAGGAACCCTGCAGTTTGCGGTGGGCCCAAACTAGGGCAAATCATGGCGAAATCTAGGCAAATATTACGAGTCCGTTAATTGCCGTGATCGTCCACAGGGGGAGATTCGCGCGTTCCGGGTGATTCGTCAACTGAAGATGGTGTCGTAGAGCAGCTTGAAGTTCAGCGCCAGTATGATTGCAGCGACAATCCACGAAAGAGCTGCAATGCTTCTGGAAACGACGAAACTGCCCATTTTCTCGCGGTTTGTCACGAATTGGACCAGTGGAATGACCGCGAAAGGCAGCTGCATGGACAGCACGACCTGGCTGAGAACGAGCAAATCCGCAGTACCTTTTTCACCATAAACGGCAGTGACGAAAACAACGGGAATAATTGCGAGGCCGCGGGTCAAAAGTCGTCTTGCCCAATGCGGAATCCGCAGGCGGAGGAAGCCTTCCATCACAATCTGGCCGGCAAGTGTGGCGGTGACGGTCGAATTAAGGCCTGAGGCGAGCAGGGCAATCGCAAACAGCGTCGAGGCGATGCCCAGACCGAGCAATGGCGAGAGCAGCTCGAATGCCTGACCGATTTCGGCGACATCGGCATGGCCGCTGGTGTGGAAGGCAGCTGCGGCGACGATCAGGATCGCGGCGTTGACGAAGAGAGCCAGCATCAGCGCGACGGTGCTGTCGATGGTCGCCCACTTAATGGCGTCGCGGCGGCCCTCGTCATTGCGCTTGTAGGCGCGTGTCTGAACGATCGAGGAGTGAAGGTAGAGGTTATGCGGCATGACAGTCGCGCCGATGATGCCCATGGCGATGTAAAGCATCTCGTGATTGGTGACGATTTCAGGCGATGGAATGAAGCCGTCGAGGATGGCAGCGATCGGTGGCGAGGCTGCGGCGATCTGGATCGCGAAACAGGTGGCGATGACGATCAACAGCGCGATGACGAAGGCTTCGAGATAGCGGAAGCCCTTGCTCATCAGAAGTAGCAGCAGGAAGGCATCGAGCGCGGTAATCAGGGCGCCGCCGATCAGCGGGATGCCGAAGAGCAGCTGCAGCGCGATGGCCGTGCCGATGACCTCCGCAAGATCGCAGGCGATGATGGCGAGTTCGCAGGCAAACCACAGCGCCAGATTGACCGGACGTGGATAGTGATCGCGGCAGGCCTGGGCCAGGTCGCGGCCGGTGACGATACCGAGCCTTGCCGACAGCGCCTGCAGCAGGATCGCCATCAGATTGGACAGCATGATGACGGTCAGCAGCGTATAGCCGAATTGCGCGCCGCCGGCGAGGTCGGTCGCCCAGTTGCCTGGGTCCATGTAGCCGACGGAAATCATGTAGCCCGGCCCGACAAACGCCAGCAGACGGCGGATCCAGGTGCCCGTGTGGGGGACTTTCACCGTCGCATTGACTTCAGGAAGGCTCGGTCGGTCGTCTTCGTCAGCGCTGGCAAATTTCCATGCGCGCTGTCGCGCGGCGGCTTCCTGAATCTGCGTCATGGAGGCTCCGGGGAGGGTTAGACTGTGAATTGACTAAACAAATATGCCTGTTATCAACATTATGCAATAGGCTATATTTCTTGGTTTTGGCAATTCTTGCGGCAAATTCGCCGGTGTCTCCTCAAGGAAAGGTCATGGCTACGGTCTGTCGGGGACGGTCGGCGAGGCCGTGAGCGCTGCGATCAAGGACATGCGGCGAGCCTTGCGGCGCGATTCGCGGCAGGTGTCATCGATGAAAGGGGGCGCTAGTTGGTGATGGCGGATCAAGCCGGCCTGTGGCGGCTTGAATGGTTCCGCAGCGGAAGCGCCGATGGCGGATCCGTCAACTGCATATGGGGAACCTCCGTTGCGTCAGGCAACGGAGGGCATATTCGAGCAGCGTCTATTCGGCGGCGTCGGGTTTGGAAATGGAATCGCGGACGACACCATAGTGGCTGCCCCAGCGGTCCGTCATCTCGGCGCGGATATCCCACAGATCGGGAAAGAAGCGATGGCGCGCGCCGGCCTGCAGCAGTTCGACGGGGCGGCCCTTCAGCGATTTCGAGCCGAGGCCGATGGAGCGCTGGATGAGATACATATGGTTGGCGCGGAACTTCTGGAACAGCTCATCATATTCGACCAAAGCTTCGGCAACGACATAGCTGTCGCCGTGATCGTATTGTCCATCGTAGATGTCTGCGACCGTCAGGCCAGCGGCATCGAGATAATTGGCCTTGAAGGCGTGCCAGAGATCGGGCGGCATGCGCAGCAAAAAGCCGAAACCAGGCGATTCCTGGCCACTGCCGTTGCCCAGCTGCAGGCGGATCTGCTGATATTCCTTCGGCGACATGGTCTCCAGAAGGTCGAGCTGGACTGTCATCATCCGCATGATCCGATGGACACGGCCCATGAGCGTCACGACGCGATGGGTGTTGCGCTCCTCCATGAAGCCGATGACATCCACCAGCGAGTAGGCCATGAGCTTCATCCAGAGCTCTTCGACCTGATGAACGATCTGGAATTGCAGTTCATCGCCGTTGACCATCCCGTTCAACGGCTTCTGACAGGCGAGCAGCTTGTCACATTGCAGGTAGACGCCGTAATCGCGCATTTCGGGCGTTTCGATGCGCGCGTAATAATCTTGCTTCTGCATAGTCCGTTCCCTTTGGTTCCGGCTTTGCGCCGGCAAGCACATTTGCTCTTCCCCAAGAATACGAAATTTCAGCTTGAACATTGTTCCTATTTGTCATCCAAAACAGGAAAAATATAGTACGATCGTATATGCAGATAGCGCTTGGAGAGAACGATGGAATTGGATGCAGTGGATCACAAGATCATTTCCGCTCTTGAAGCCGATGCCCGCATCTCGTTTGCAGCACTTGCTGACGTGGTCGGTCTCAGCAAAACGCCATGCTGGAAGCGGGTGAAGGCGCTGGAGGAGGCGGGTGTGATCCGTGGGTATCGAACGCTGCTCGATCCGCCTCGTCTGGGCTTTGGCCTCGAAGCTTTCGTGCAGGTATCGATCGATGTCGAGCGCTTCGACGCATTCGAGGCCGCCGTGCGCCGGCATCCGCTGATCTGGCGCTGTCATGCGACGACGGGGGAGGCCGATTATCTCCTGCATATTCTCGCGACCGACATGGCGGCGCTCGACCGCCTGCTGCGACAGGAGCTTAACCGGCTGCCCGGCGTGCGCCACACGGTCACGTCCATGTCGACGCGGGAAATCAAGTCGGATATTTCACTGGCCGAAGCCATGCGGCATGCTGGCGCATAGTTACCGGTTGTCGCCGCATCGCATCGAGCCGACGAGGCTGCGGATCAGCCGCTCGCCGACATCGACCAGGGGAAAAGACTTTCCGGCGCGCAGCCATTCCGCCAGTAGGCCATTCATCGAGCATTGAATGCCGCGTGCCGCCGTATTCACGGTCCATACCGGCCCGAGTGTATGGCGCTCATTGGCCATCTCGATCAATTTCTGCAATTTGCCGAACATCTCGTCATTGGCCATGACGATGCGCTGGGCTGCGTCGGACGGATGCTCCGTAAATTCGCAGCCGAGGATCATGATGGCAAAGACGCGCTGCTGATGTTCGTCCTCCACCAGGATCTGTAAAACCTCGATCGTCGCCTGCTCGATGAGACCGAGCGGGTCTTCATGGCCATGCTCGATCGCATAGTCGACGATGGTTTCCTGCGGCAGGCGGATCTCGCTGTGAAGCGCCGTCAGCACCTCTGCCTTGTCCTTGAAATGCCAGTAGATCGCACCGCGCGTTACGCCGGCGCGCTGGGCAATCTTTTCGAGGCTGGAGCCGCTGACGCCATTCTCATAGAAAATCTCGGCGGCGGCCCTGAGGACATCCTCCCTCGTCTTGGCGGCATCTTCCTTGGTTCTGCGCATGCTCCTCCTCAAACTTTCCGCGGGCGAAACGGGGGGATTCGCCGCGCTCTATCGTCATGATTCCATACGGTAATATTTGGAGCCAGCAAAAGGTTCCCGATGCCGGCCGCACGAGCGATGTCGATTTGATATTTACAATCATTCATGAATGTTTGTATATTGCAACGCAACAAAAATGTCTGAAATCGCGGTGACTTTCCCATGACGACGCATAAAACCCTCCTTCTGCGCAGCAGTCTTCTTGCAGCCGGGCTGCTCTTTTTCTGCGCATCCCCATCATTCGCGCAACAGGCCGGACAGATGCCGCCGCCGCAGGTAACCGTGGTCGACGTCAAGCCGCAGACCGTGGCGCTCTCCTACGAATATGCTGCGCGCATCTCCGCCTTTAGGCAAGTCGATGTGCGGGCTCGCGTCGGCGGTATCCTGTTGAAAAGAAACTTTGTCGAAGGTGCCGAGGTGAAGGCCGGCGACGTGCTCTTCCTCATCGATCCCGCGACGTACAAGGCAGCCCTCGCGCAGGCTCAGGCGCAATTGCAGCAAAGCCAGGCGCAGCTGACCCAGACCCAGCGCGAAGAGAAGCGCAACGTCACGCTCTTCCAGCAGAATGCCGCGACACAGAAGGCGCGTGATGATGCCATTTCGGCGCGGGAGCTGGCGGAAGCAGCCGTTGCGGCTGCGCAAGCACAGGTTCAGACGGCGCAGCTCAATCTCGACTATACCCAGGTCACGGCCCCGGTCGGCGGCATTACCAGCCTCGAACAGGTCTCCGAAGGCAGCCTGATCGGCACGACGGGCGACAGCGGCTTGCTCACCAGCATCACCCAGCTCGATCCGGTCTATGTCAACTTCTCCTTCTCCGATGCCGAGGCTGCCGAAGTGCGCCGCCTGATCGACATGAAGAAGGCCAAGGGCGAGGCGCCGAATCTCGGTGTGAAGATCTCGTTCGGCGATGGTTCGTCCTACGATCATGACGGTGTCGTCGACTTCACGTCCTCCACGATCGACGTGTCCACCGGAACGCTTCAGGCGCGCGCCGTGGTCGACAATCCCGATCGCCGGCTGCTGCCGGGCCAGTTCGTGCGGGCGAAGGTGACGGGCGTTTCGCTCGACAACGCCATCACGATCCCCGAAGTGGCGCTGATGCAGAGCCCGCAGGGCCAGTTCGTCTACACGATCGATCAGGATGGCAAGGCACACGTCAATCCGGTCACGCTCGGCCAGAAGATCGGCAGCAGCTGGCTGGTGCTCTCAGGCCTGAAGGCCGGCGACAAGCTTATCACCGAAGGCATCATCAAGGTGCGTCCGGGCGCTCCGGTGCAGGCGACCGCAGATGCAACGCCTAAAGACGCGAAAAAGGTGGCGCAGAACTGATGTTAGGCAACAGATTCTTTATCGACCGCCCCGTTTTCGCGGCGGTGATCTCGATCGTCATCCTGCTCGCAGGCGCTGTCTGCCTGCGCATCCTGCCGATCGCGCAATATCCGGAGCTGACGCCGCCACAGGTGGTGGTCACCGCGACTTATCCCGGTGCCAGCGCCGAGACCGTGGCGCAGACCGTTGCCGCTCCGTTGGAGCAGCAGATCAACGGCGTCGAAAACATGCTCTACATGCAGTCGACGAACTCCAACAGCGGCTCGATGCAGATCACGGTGACCTTCGCGCTCGGCACTGACCCCGACCAGGCGGCGATCAACGTCAACAACCGCGTGCAGCGTGCCGTCACGACCTTGCCGCAGGACGTCACGCGCCTCGGCGTCGTCGTCACCAAGCGCTCGACCTCGATCCTCGGCTTCATCGCCATGTATTCGACCGACAGTCGCTACGACCGCGCCTATGTCGGCAACTACGCGCTGCTCAACGTCGTCGACGATCTCAAGCGCATTCCAGGTGTCGGTGACGTCAACCTGCTTGGCGACATCGACTACTCCATGCGCATCTGGCTGAGGCCGGACAAGCTCGCGCAGTACAATCTGACGCCGAGCGATGTCTCGACCGCCATCCAGGAACAGAATTCGCAGTTTGCCGCCGGCCGCTTCGGCGACCAGCCGAGCAACAATCCACAGGCCTTCACCTATACCGTGACGACGCAGGGTCGCTTGCCCGACGTCGACGCCTTCGGTGAAATCATCCTGCGCTCGACGGCGAATGCCGCGACGCTGCGCCTCAAGGACGTGGCGCGCATCGAGCTCGGCACCAAGAGCTACTCGGTGCAGAGCAGCCTTAACGGCACGCCGGCGATCCCGATCGCCGTCTACCTGCAGCCCGGCGCCAACGCCCTCAACACGATGAAGGCGCTGAGGACGCGTCTGGACGAGTTGCAGAAGTCCTTCCCGCAGGGTGTCGCCTACGAGATCCCCTATGACACGACGAAGTTCATTCAGGTGTCGATCGAGGAGGTCATTCATACTTTCATCGAGGCGATCCTGCTCGTCGTCATCGTGGTCTTCGTCTTCCTGCAGAATTGGCGGGCGACGCTGATTCCGATCATTGCAGTGCCGATCTCGATCATCGGCACGTTCGCCGGCATGTATCTGCTCGGCTTCTCGATCAACCTTCTGACCCTGTTCGGGCTGGTGCTTGCCATCGGTATCGTGGTCGACGACGCCATCGTGGTGCTCGAAAACGTCGAGCGCCTGATGTCGACGGAGAAGCTGTCGCCGAAGAAGGCGGCCATCAAGGCGATGGGCGAAGTCACAGGTCCCGTCATCGCCATCGTGCTGGTGCTCTGCGCCGTGTTCATTCCCGTCTCTTTCATGGGCGGTCTGGCCGGCCAGATGTACAAACAGTTCGCCGTCACCATTGCGATCTCGGTCACGCTGTCCGGTATCGTGGCGCTGACGCTGACGCCGGCGCTTTGCGCGCTGATCCTGAAGCCCGGCCATCACGAGCCGATCCTGCCGTTCCGCATCTTCAACCGTGCGTTCGACCGGCTGACGCAGGGCTATGCCGCCGGCGTCGCCTTCTTCCTCAAGCGCGTCATCGTCGGCTGCGTGCTGGTCGCCGGTCTCCTCGGTGTCACCGGTTATCTGTTCTACACGCTGCCGGGATCGCTGGTTCCGGATGAGGACCAGGGGTCGCTGTTCCAGATCGCCATCCTGCCGCCTGCCGCTTCGCTGACGCGTACGCAGGCCGTCATGGACGAGGCACTGGTCAACACCCAGAAGCTGCCGGGCGTCGAAAACGTCTTTGCGGTCTCGGGCTTCGACCTCCTCTCTGGCGGCTTGAAGAGCAGTGCAGGCGTCGCCTTCGTGACGTTGAAGGACTGGAGCGAGCGCAAGACGCCAGAACTCGATGCCCGCAATCTGGCAGGCCCGATGATCGGTGCCAACATGGGCATCAAGGATGCCATGGTGCTTGCCTTCAACCCGCCACCGATCATGGGTCTTTCGACGACCGGCGGCTTCGAAGTCTATCTGCAGGATCGCAGCGGCAAGGGTGTATCCGGACTTTCGGATGAGGCTCAGAAGCTCGTGGCGGCCGCCGCCAAGCGGCCGGAACTTGCAGGTGTGCGCACCACGCTCGACACCAATGTTCCGCAGTTCCGTGCCGATCTCGACCGTGAAAAGGCGAAGGCGCTCGGCGTGCCGATCAACTCCGTCTTCGACGCCATGCAGGCGACCTTCGGCAGCCTCTACGTGAACGATTTCACGCTTTATGGCCGCAACTATCAGGTCAACCTGCAGTCGGAAGCGCCGTTCCGCGAATCGCCTGATGATCTTCGCCAGGTCTTCGTGCGCTCTGATAGCGGCAAGATGATCCCGCTCGATACGCTCATCAAGGTGACGCGCACCATCGGCCCGGACCAGCTCGAACGCTACAACGCCTTCAATGCCGCCAAGATCACCGGCAATCCGGCGCCCGGCTATACGTCAGGCGATGCGATCAAGGCCATGCAGCAGGTGGCAGCCGAAACCTTGCCGCAAGGCTTCCAGATCGCCTGGACCGGCTCCGCCTATCAGGAGCTTGAGACCAGCGGCGCCGGCACGCAGGCGATGATCTTCGGCATTATCATGGTGTTCCTGATTCTCGCTGCTCAGTATGAAAAGTGGAGCCTGCCGCTTGCCGTCATCACCGCGATCCCCTTCGCGCTGTTCGGCGCGCTGCTTGCCACCTATCTGCGCGGGCTTACCAACGACGTCTACTTCCAGATCGGCATGGTGACGCTGATCGGCCTGGCGGCCAAGAACGCCATTCTGATCGTCGAGTTCGCGGTGCTGAAACGCAAGGACGGCATGAGTGCTGCGGAAGCGGCACTCGAGGCGGCGCGGCTGCGCTTCCGCCCGATCGTCATGACCTCGCTCGCCTTCATCCTCGGCGTCGTGCCGCTCGCCATCAGCAACGGTGCCGGTTCGGCCAGCCGCCATGCGATCGGCACTGGCGTCATCGGCGGGATGCTTGCGGCAACCTTTATCGCCACCTTCTTCATCCCGATGTTCTATCGCCTGATCGCCTGGAAACAGCCGAAGCCGGATGAGGATGACGACGATGAAGCGCTCGACAATCGCCCGCACGCGCAGGCGGCGGAATAAAGGAGTTGAATGCTTTCACCTATAAAAACAGGCGGATCGCAATATTGCGGTCCGCCTGTTTTCGTTCAGCAACCGATTGAAGCCGGACGCTCTGTCACATCGGCGGCATCGTGCCGTTGAGGCCGACAGCGACACGCTCGGCCGATACCGTGGAATCGCTGTTGCGCTCTCCGGTGATGAAGACGCCGGCGCCAGGCTTCAGATCGGACTTGGTGGCCGATGCCAGGGTTACGATGGGCGTGCCGTTGGGGATGTTGATCTTGCGCTCGCCACCCTTGTATTTCAGCGTCAATGTAGGGCCATTGACCGAGGTTACCGCGTTGGCGACCGTGGCATTGGTCATCGAGCTGTTGGGCGTGTCCCAGGGGCGGTCGCCCTCTCCGGTGCCCTTCATTGCAGCCGGGAAAATGACAACTTCGATGGCGCCGTTGATGCCGCTGTCCGTCGGCTGCGAGGCAATGCCAACGAAATCGCCGGGTTTGATATCGCCGACGGCAGCCTTGACGACGCCGCCGACGTTTGCGCCGGCCTTCAGGGCTACCGTGACGTCCTTGCCGTCGCGTGACTTGACCTTGAGCGTGTCGCCATCGAGGCTTTCGATAGTGCCGCGCACCTTGACGCGCTCGGCCGCTTCAACGCTTTGCAGCGCGGCGAGGGCTGCGATGGTGAGCGTCAGCGCCCCCGTGATCAGACGTTTGCGATGCATGGCGATGTCTCCCTTGAGTATCGGCCGCGCAGGCTGCCGGCCATGTTTGACGCGAAGCTGAAGTGGGCCGGCGGGTTCCTTGAACAGGCGGACGGGCGTGGCCATCGACGCATCGATCCTATGCGGCGGTGTGGCCGCCCGCTATTCAAACAAGCGTGAGCTGAAATCGCCGCCCGATCGAGAATTGTTCGGAAAAGGCTAAATAAGTTTGAAAACATCAAGCTTTACTTAATGTTTGACGTTAGATTGAGGCGGTTGTTTCGAAATCCCTATCGCGCTGTGGCGCCGGGCTGGGGAGATTGGAGAACCGATATGACCGCGATTCGTCCACTTCTGATCGGCATCATTCTGATTCTGGCATTGGTGCTGATTGCGCTCAGTATTCTGCTCGTCGATCCCGCGCAGCCGCTGCGTCAATCCGACAGTCTCATTCCGATGCAGACAGAGCCTGCGCAGCAGCGGCCGTAACGTGTGGCACGGTTCAGCTTGATGGCGTAAAGCGCGCCACCAGGCTGTGCCTGTCGCCGGGATACGTCAACCGGACGTGGGTTATAGGGCCGCTCGAACTCCATGTGCGTCTTTCGACCACGAGACAGGCTGTCCCTTTCGGGACATCGAGGCTTGCGGCGGCATCACCTTCCACCGATATGGCGCGGATCTGATGTTCCGCAGTGCTCCAGGGAACCTGATTGATCAGCCAGGGACCGGGCGGCAGGGTGGCGAAATCGGCTTTGGCCGCATCCGGCACGGCGTCGAGATTGATGACCCGGTCCTCCAGGCAGAAGGGGCGGGGACCGGCATAATGGACGCAGGTTATTTCAAGCACCGGAACCGATCCGGCAAACTGCAACCGTCGTGCATCCTCCGTTCGTCCGCGTCGCTCGCTCAACTTCGTCAGCCTATGCGAATAGGACAGGTTGAGCGACAGGACCTCGGACTCGATGTCGTGGATTTCGAGCACGGCGGATTGCGCCTGCGGATGGGTGACAAAGCTGCCCGAGCGCTTGCGCCGCTCGATCAGGCCGGCGCGCGCAAGCTGCGTCAGCGCCTTGTTCACCGTCATGCGCGAGCAGTCATACTGCGCCGCCAGATCCATTTCGAATGGAATGCGGTGCCCCGGCGGCCAGGCGCCCGAGACGATCTGGTTCTCGATATCGCCGAGGATACGCTGATGCAGTGTGGCCTCTTTGCTCGTATTCATACCGACCGTCTTTTCCGTGTGAGACATGGATCTCCCGCAGATTACTTAGGGATCAATCGCGGAGAGGAAAAGCGCTTTTTACGCGAGGAGCTCTGCCATTGCCTTGCGGAACCGCGCGGAGATGGCTTCCCTCTTCTGGTGCCGACCGTCTTCGACCTGCTTGCGACCGAATACCCAGACCCCATCGACCTTGACGCCGCCGGCAAAGGTCCAGTGATCGAGAAGCCGATCGCCGGACAGGTAGGGCACGGCGCTCGTGTCGAGCGAAACGATGTCGGCCTGGTTGCCGACGGCAAGGCCTGCCGGCGCTTTCAGGGCTGCGCCACCACCGGCCAACGCGCCATCGAACAGCATGCGGGCGGTCGAGCCGCCGGTTTCGGCGATGACATTGCGTGCGCGCAACGCCAGACGCTGCGAATATTCGAGCTGCCGCAGTTCTTCCGGGACTGAAATCAGGATGTTGGAGTCAGAACCGATGCCGTAGCGGCCGCCTTCCTGCAGGAAGAGCGGGGCAGCAAACGCGCCGTCGCCCAGATTGGCCTCGGTGATGGGGCAAAGGCCGGCAATAGCGCCGCTTCTTGCCATGCGCCGGGTTTCGTCCTCGGTCATGTGCGTGGCATGGATCAGGCACCAGCGCTCATTGACGGGCGCGTTGTCGAGCAGCCATTGCACCGGGCGGGCGCCTGACCAGGCGATGCAATCCTCGACTTCCTTCACCTGTTCGGCAACATGGATATGGATCGGCCCGTCGCCCGCGATCGGCACGAGCTTCGCCAATTCTTCCGGCGTCACGGCGCGCAGGCTATGCGGCGCGATGCCGAGCTCTGCGCCCGGCAGGCGACCGGTTATCGTGCGGCAGCCTGCCATCAGCGCTTCAAAGCTGTCGATCGAGTTGATGAAACGGCGCTGGCCCTCGATGGGTGCAGCACCACCGAAGCCGGAATGGGCGTAGAAAACGGGCAGAAGCGTCAGCGCAATACCGGTTTCGGCGCTGGCTGCGCCGATGCGCTCGGCCAGTTCGGCGATATTGGCATAGTGGCTGCCGTCCTTGTCATGATGCAGGTAGTGAAATTCGCCGACGCGCGAGAAGCCGGCTTCGAGCATTTCCATATAAAGCTGCGCGGCAACCGCTTCGACGTGGTCGGGGGTCATCGACAGCGCGAACTTGTACATGACGGTACGCCAGCTCCAGAAGCTGTCGTTGGCCGGGCCGCGGACTTCGGCAAGGCCGCCCATGGCGCGCTGGAAGGCATGGCTGTGAAGGTTCGGCACAGCCGGCACGAGGATGCCCTGTCTGTCGTCGCCGCTTTCGGGCGCAACATCCGTCGCGATCTCGGCGATCCGGCCGCCTTCGAGGGTTAACCGCACATTCTCGTGCCATCCGTCGCCAAGCAGTGCAGTGCGTGCATGAAGTTTCGTCATGGTCTCACCCTTTCCTTTCGGACACGGAGTCCAAAATCCCTCTTGTCAGCCTTTTTATTATGTATATACATTATGAGCCAACGATGAAAGGCGTAAAGCTGATGCGTGGGAACAATTTTTCCGAAGATAGCAAGGAAAACGGCTCGACAAGTCGGCTGTGGCGCAATCTCCGTCTGGCGACCCTGAAAGAGGGCGAGGCACGGCTTGGCATCATTGAGAAGGGTGCGATCGTGACCAGGGACGGCCGGATCGTTTTTGCCGGCCATGAAGCCGACGTGCCCGACGCGTCCGGTGCTGAAACGATCGACCTCGAAGGCCGCTGGGTGACCCCGGGTCTGGTCGATTGCCATACGCATATCGTCTATGGCGGCAACCGCGCCCGCGAATTCGAGATGCGGCTGGAAGGCGCGAGCTACGAAGAGATCGCCCGCGCCGGCGGCGGCATCGTTTCCTCCGTCAACGCGACCCGCGCGCTCGCCGTCGATGAACTTGTGGCCATCGCTCTGCCGCGGCTCGATACGCTACTTTCCGAAGGCGTCACCACCATCGAGGTGAAGTCGGGCTATGGTCTCAGCATCGAATCTGAACTGAAGATGCTGCGCGCTGCGCGCAAGCTCGCCGATGTTCGCCCCGTTCGTGTCGTCACCTCCTATCTCGGTGCCCATGCCACGCCGGCCGACTACAAGGGTCGCAACGGCGACTATATCACCGATGTCGTGCTGCCGGGCCTTAAGCAGGCTCATGCCGAAGGGCTCGTCGATGCCGTCGATGGTTTCTGCGAAGGCATTGCCTTTTCGACGGCTGAAATCGCCCGCGTCTTCGATCTTGCAAAATCCCTCGGCATTCCGATGAAGCTGCATGCGGAGCAGCTCTCCAATCTCGGCGGCGCGAAACTTGCGGCCTCCTATGGCGCGCTGTCTGCCGACCATGTCGAGTATCTGGATGAGAATGGCGTCAAGGCAATGGCGGCCTCCGGCACCGTGGCCGTGCTGCTCCCTGGCGCGTTCTACGCCATTCACGAGAAGCAGAAGCCGCCGGTTCAGGCGCTGCGCGATGCCGGCGTGCCGATCGCGATTGCGACCGATTGCAATCCCGGCACGTCGCCGCTGACCTCGATGCTCCTCACCATGAACATGGCCGCGACCCTGTTTGGCCTGACTGTGGAAGAGTGCATAGCCGGCGCGACGCGTGAAGGCGCCCGCGCCCTTGGGCTGCTCTCCGAAACGGGCACGCTCGAAGCCAGCAAGTCTGCCGATTTTGCCATATGGGATGTCGAAAGCCTGGCGGAGCTCGTCTACCGCATCGGCTTCAATCCCCTCCATGCCCATGTCTTCAAGGGAAAAAGGTTCCACCGATGACCGTCGTTCTCCATCCCGGCTCCGTTTCGCTGCAGCAACTGGCGGCAATCTACTGGACCGGTGAGCCCGCCAAACTCGATGCCTCCTTCGATGCCGGTATCGCCAAGGCGGCTGCCCGCATCGCTGAAATCGCGGCCGGCAACGCGCCGGTCTATGGCATCAACACCGGCTTCGGCAAACTGGCATCCATCAAGATCGACAGTGCCGATGTTGCGACGCTGCAGCGCAACCTTATTCTGTCGCATTGCTGCGGCGTCGGCCAGCCGCTGCCTGAAAACGTCGTTCGCTTGATCATGTCGCTGAAGCTGGTTTCTCTCGGTCGCGGTGCGTCCGGCGTGCGGCTGGAACTGGTGCGGTTGATCGAAGGCATGCTCGAGAAGGGCGTTATTCCACTCATTCCGGAAAAGGGTTCCGTCGGCGCGTCGGGCGATCTTGCGCCGCTCGCGCACATGACCGCCGTCATGATGGGTCATGGCGAAGCCTTCTACGCTGGCGAACAGCTTTCGGGCGCGGCAGCGCTCGAGAAGGCCGGTTTGAAGCCGGTCGTGCTCGCCGCCAAGGAAGGTCTGGCGCTGATCAACGGCACGCAGGTGTCGACCGGTCTTGCGCTTGCCGGCCTCTTCCGTGCCCATCGCGCCGCGCAGGCCGCTCTCATCACCGGCGCCATGTCGACGGATGCGGCCATGGGCTCTTCCGCCCCGTTCCATCCGGATATCCACACTCTGCGTGGCCATAAGGGCCAGATCGATACCGCCGCTGCCCTTCGCGGCCTTCTGGCCGGCTCCGTGATCCGCGAAAGCCATATAGAGGGCGACGAGCGCGTGCAGGACCCTTATTGCATCCGCTGCCAGCCGCAAGTGGATGGCGCCTGCCTCGACCTTCTGCGCTCCGTCGGCCGCACGCTCGAAATCGAAGCCAATGCCGTGACCGACAATCCGCTGGTGCTTTCGGACAATTCTGTCATTTCCGGCGGCAATTTCCATGCAGAGCCGGTCGCCTTTGCGGCCGACCAGATCGCCATCGCCGTTTGTGAAATCGGCGCGATCGCCCAGCGTCGTATCGCGTTGCTCGTCGATCCCGCACTGAGCTATGGCCTGCCGGCCTTCCTCGCCAAGAAGCCTGGCCTGAACTCGGGCTTGATGATCGCCGAAGTGACGTCGGCAGCGCTGATGTCGGAAAACAAGCAGATGTCGCATCCGGCTTCGGTCGATTCGACGCCGACGTCGGCCAACCAGGAAGACCATGTGTCCATGGCCTGCCATGGCGCGCGCCGTCTTCTGCAGATGACCGAAAACCTCTTCGGCATCATCGGCATCGAAGCGCTGACCGCCGCTCAGGGTGTCGAGCTGCGCGCGCCGCTGACGACCAGCCCGGAACTGACGCTTGCCATATCAGCCATCCGCGTCGCCGTGCCGTCGCTGGAGGAAGACCGCTACATGGCAAACGACCTGAAATCCGCCGCAGACCTTATTGGCTCCGGCGCACTGAATGCCTCGATTTCAACCGACATCCTGCCTTCCTTGGAGATGTGACATGACCAATCCACGCCATAATATCCGCGAAATCCGCGCACCCCGTGGTCCGGAGCTCAACGCCAAGAGCTGGCTGACCGAAGCGCCGTTGCGCATGCTGATGAACAACCTCGACCCGGACGTCGCCGAGAACCCGAACGAGCTGGTCGTCTATGGCGGTATCGGCCGCGCTGCGCGCACCTGGGATGATTTCGACCGTATCGCAGCGACGTTGAAGACGCTCAACGAAGACGAGACGCTGCTCGTGCAGTCCGGCAAGCCGGTCGGCGTGTTCCGCACCCACAAGGATGCGCCGCGCGTCCTCATCGCCAATTCCAATCTGGTGCCGCACTGGGCGACCTGGGATCACTTCAACGAGCTGGATAAGAAGGGTCTTGCCATGTACGGCCAGATGACAGCTGGCTCGTGGATCTACATCGGCACACAGGGCATCGTTCAGGGCACCTACGAGACCTTCGTGGAAGCCGGTCGCCAGCACTACAACGGCAGCCTCAAGGGCAAGTGGATCCTGACTGGCGGCCTCGGCGGCATGGGTGGCGCACAGCCGCTCGCAGCCGTGATGGCCGGCGCCTGCTGCCTGGCCGTCGAATCCGACGAAACCCGCATCGATTTCCGCCTGCGCACCCGCTATGTCGACGAGAAGGCCAAGACGCTCGATGAAGCGCTTGCCTTGATCGACAAGTGGACGAAGGCCGGCGAAGCCAAGTCCGTCGGCCTGCTCGGCAACGCCGCCGAAATCTTCCCGGAACTGGTGCAGCGCATGAAGGCCGGTGGACCGCGTCCCGACATCGTCACCGACCAGACCTCCGCGCACGATCCGCTGAACGGCTATCTGCCGGCCGGCTGGACCGTTGCCGAACACAGGGCCAAGCGCGAAAGCGATCCAAAGGCCGTCGAAGCTGCCGCCCGCGCCTCGATGAAGGTGCATGTCGAAGCCATGGTCGCCTTCTGGGATGCCGGCGTTCCGACGCTCGACTACGGCAACAACATCCGCCAGGTCGCCAAGGACGAAGGCTTCGAAAACGCCTTCGCCTTCCCGGGCTTCGTGCCGGCCTATATTCGTCCGCTGTTCTGCCGCGGCATCGGTCCGTTCCGCTGGGCTGCTCTCTCTGGCGATCCGGAAGATATCTACAAGACCGACGCCAAGGTGAAGGAGCTGCTGCCGGACAACAAGCACCTGCACAACTGGCTCGACATGGCGCGCGAGCGCATCGCCTTCCAGGGCCTGCCGGCACGTATATGCTGGGTCGGTCTCGGCGACCGTCATCGCCTCGGCCTCGCCTTCAACGAAATGGTCAAGAACGGCGAGCTGAAGGCACCTGTCGTCATTGGCCGCGATCATCTCGACTCCGGCTCGGTCGCTTCGCCGAACCGCGAAACGGAAGCCATGAAGGACGGATCGGATGCCGTTTCCGACTGGCCGCTGCTCAACGCGCTGCTGAACACCGCGTCGGGCGCCACCTGGGTGTCGCTGCACCACGGCGGCGGCGTCGGCATGGGCTTCAGCCAGCATTCGGGCATGGTCATCTGCGCCGACGGCACGGATGACGCGGCTCGCCGCCTCGGAAACGTTCTCTGGAACGACCCGGCAACCGGCGTCATGCGTCACGCCGATGCCGGCTACGACATCGCCATCGATTGCGCCAAGGAGCAGGGCTTGCGCCTTCCGGGCATCCTGGGGAACTGAGATGAAGCTGCTACGCGCCAGTGATCACAAGCGCATGCCCTGGAAAAACGGCGGCGGTGAAACGGTGGAGATCGCCGTTTCACCCGACGGCGCCGGGCTTGCCGACTTCGACTGGCGCGTCAGCATGGCGACCGTTGCCACAGATGGACCGTTCTCGGTCTTTGCCGGCATCGATCGCACGCTATCCATCCTCGATGGAGAGGGAATGACCCTCTTCATCGAGGGACGCGCGCCCGAGCGCCTGACGCAGGCGAGCGAGCCGCTGCCCTTCGCGGCGGATGCACCAACCTCGGCGACACTGATCAATGGCACGATCATCGATCTCAACGTGATGACACGGAGGGGCCGGTTGACGCATTCGGTGCGGCGTATTTCCGTCGATGGACCGGGCGACGCGGATTTCGGAGCGGGGACAACCCTTGTTTTGTGCCATCGCGGCAATGCCGAAATCGATGATCTCGCGCTTGATACGGGCGATTGTCTGCTCGTCTCGAACGCTAACGCCGCACGATGCTCGATCTCGGGAAAGGCGCAGCTTTTCCAGATCACGATCGCGGCAATATAGTCGGCTATACATCGCAGTCGGCTTGACACTTTCCTTGTGCGGTTATCCTATCTCTGTGCCGCAGAGAGGATTGCTGCATGAGCGACGACCATATCCCCACCGATAGCAAGCTCACCACCTCCAAGCGCCGCTGGGCGGTGGAGGGCAAGTTTCTGACCGGCCGGATCAGCCGGCCGGAGACCGACCGGCTGCCGCCGGGGCAGCATCTGGTGAAGAACTGGCCGGTACTCGATCTCGGCGAGCAGCCGCAGATATCCCTATCAAGCTGGCGGCTCGATGTTTTCGGTTTTGTCGAAAAGCGGCTCAGCCTGGATTGGGCGGCTTTCCAGGCCATCGAGCAAAGCACTCGGATCAGCGACATTCATTGCGTGACGACCTGGTCGCGCTACGACAATCGCTGGGAAGGGGTTTCGACGCGCGATCTTCTTGATCTCGTCATGCCGACACCGGAGGCACATCATGTGCTGCTGACGAGCTATGACGGCTATACCACCAACCTGCCGCTTTCAGATTTTGCGGCCGAGGATGCAATCCTGGCGACGGCCTGGGAGGGGCAGCCGCTGACTGGCGAACACGGTGGCCCGATGCGTCTTGTCGTGCCGCATCTCTATTTCTGGAAGAGCGCGAAGTGGCTGAGCCGTATCGACCTGATCGGTTCCGATCGCGCCGGCTTCTGGGAGAAAAACGGCTATCACATGTATGGCGACCCCTGGCGGGAGCAGCGCTACTCCGACGATTGATGCGCGCGTCCTCCCTGGCCGATGGTTCTTCGGAATCGTGCACTCATGTCATTCCGGCAATTTTTGATGGCGACGAGATAGGTTTGCGGCTTTGCAATCCCATGCCATGGGCGTATTCAATGATCGTACGATTGCGCTGCGCAAGCAGCCTCCCTTGAACGCCTTTCTCCGAAATTTCATGCCATGACCGTTGCCAGGACCACAGAAGAGCCTACCGAGACCAGTTTCGGCCGGCAGTCGCGCATCATCGCGCTGGTCGTGGCCGTTTCCTTCTTCATGCAGATTTTGGACGGCACCATCGTCACCACATCTCTGCCGCAGATGGCGACGACGTTCGGCGTCGAGCCGGTGTCGATGAGCATCGGCATCACGGTCTATCTGCTGACGATGGCCGCCTTCGTGCCGCTTGCCGGGTGGGCGGGTGACCGCTTTGGCGCGCGTCGCGTGTTCCTGGCATCGATCACCATATTCACCGTGGCATCGCTATTTTGCGGTCTTTCGGGTAGTCTCGCCGAATTCATCATTGCCCGCGCCGTCCAGGGTGTCGGCAGTGCTTTGATGACGCCGGTGGGACGCATCATCGTGCTGAAAAATGCACGTAAGTCCGATCTGGTGCATGCGATGTCGATGATTACCTGGCCGGCGTTGACGGCCCCGGTCATCGGCCCAGTGCTTGGCAGCTTCATCACCACCTATCTCAGCTGGCACTGGAATTTCCTGATCAATATCCCGATCGGCATCATCGGTCTCGGTCTGGTCCTGCGCTTCGTACCGGACCAGCGGGAGGAAAAGGTGGCGAGGCTCGATTTCGTCGGCTTCCTGCAATCCGCAGTCGGTCTGACGTTCCTGCTCGCCGGCCTCGAATTCGTGGTTCAGGGGACGACAGGATTGGCGCCGAGCATCGGCTTGATTGCTGCCGGCGTCGTTTTCTCCGTCGTCGCCACCCGGCACTTCATGAAGGTCGACGCACCTTTGCTCGATCTCTCCGCCTTCAAGGTGCAAACCTTCGCGATGTCGACGCTTTCGGCAGGGACTGCGAGCCGCGTCGCGATCAATGCCACGCCCTTCCTCATCCCGCTGCTGTTTCAGGTCGGCTTTGGCCGCACCGCGATCGATGCCGGCACCTATCTGCTGTTTTACTTCGCCGGCAACCTCGGCATGAAGGCGATCACGACGCAGATGCTGAGGATCTTCGGCTTTCGAAACGTCCTTGTCGTCAATGGCCTTGTCTCGTCGGCGAGCATCGCCGGCTGCGGTTTCCTGTCTCCGTCGACGCCCGATCTGCTGATATATTGCCTGCTATTCATCGCCGGCCTGTCGCGGTCGATGAATTTCACGGCGTTGAACACGCTTGGCTTTGCCGATATCCACGCCGCACAGCGCAGTTCAGCCTCGACATTGTCGAGCATGCTGCAGCAGGTTTCGCTGCTGCTCGGTGTTGCAGTCGCGGCAGCCGTCCTCAATCTGTCTCGCACCATTCATGGTGGGGAAACGCTTTCGCTCGTCGATTTTCGCTGGGCTTTCCTTGTCGTTGGGCTTATCGGTGGCGTCTCCGCATTGCGTTTTATCAGCCTGCCGCACGATGCCGGCGCAGAGGTGTCCCGCCATAAAGTGAAGACCTAATCAAAAGCCTCAAATTCTTAACGATATTGAGATGCTGGCCGGTGTAAAAACGGCGCGTGCGTCCCCATATAAATCTTGCTCAACTCCCATAGGAGGCAGTCCCATGCTGCTTAGAACCCTCGCCATCTCCGCTCTCATCGTCGGCATGTCCAGCGCCGCCATGGCAGAGCAGGCTCACAAGCATCATCCGAAGCGCGTCAATGTCGAAGCGTTCCAGCCGGATACCAGCTATGTCGACCATTCGAAGGACGCAATTCTTCCGGACGGCACTATCAACACCGATCCGTCGGTGACCGGCCCGATCCGCGCTGGTGACTCGGTCACCCGTCTGCAGTGCGCTGCTGCCCCGAACTCCGTCGGCGCGCGCTCGAACACGTTCGCAGCAGGTTCGGCTTCGCTTTGCCCGTAAGGGCTTGAGGATCTGAGCGGCCCGACGCAATCCCGGGGAAACGCGTATGGCGTTCCCTTTGGAGCGTGTCGACAAAGAAAGCCTTAGGCCAGCTCGATATCCGTCTGTTTGAACCAGTCGCTGTTGGACAATAGCGGCTGGCGATAATAGCGAGCGCAGGCATAGGTCATGCAATCGTCAAGGCTGAGGCGCATCTCGTGGTCGCCTTGGCCATAGCGCTCATAGGCTTCCGTTGCCAGAGCGGCGGCGCGGGGCGGTACGGCAAGCTGCTGAATGTTCATCAGCTGCAGGAACGTCCCTACGGCATCGCCAGCTTCGACCGGCGACAATCCCAAACTAGCGGAAATCTGTATCGCGGCGTTCAGTGCGGAAAGCGGCGAGGTCGTGCGCGCGGTTGCTGCCTGCATGCGGATGGCGAAGGCCCGGGCCATCTCCTCATCGGTCAGCATGGCCGCCAAAACCGAAGCGTCGATAAACATCAAGCCTCTCCCATGTCGGCAGCGTCGTCCGTCTTTGCGGTGGCTTTCTGCTTGAGATTGCGGCAGAAAGCGACTGCGATGTCGGCAAGCGCTGGTTTCGTCAGCTCTTCATCCAGCGCCTTCTGCAGAGCGAGGCGCACGGCCTCCGTTTTCGTGGGAGCCCTGGTCAGCGCCTGATAGCGGCGGGCCAAACGATCAATCGCATCATCCTTGATGTAGAGCGGCATGGGATATCCAGTTTCAAATTTTCGATATCCATAAGCGATGATTTTCGTCGGGGCAATTGGTCGTGGGCGTCGGTCCAGCGGTGGACTGTGAAGCCGATCATCTTTTGCTTAATATTTATATGACGAACATCATCTAACGTGATAGCACTATCGAGACACCGTTTGCTGACCGTGAGGAGCTGTCATGTCCGCTATCGATCCCGTCGTCGTCGTATCTGCCACCCGCACGCCGCTTGGCCGGTTTCAGGGCGAACTCTCGTCGTTGCAAGCGCCCGAGCTTGGCGCACATGTCATACGCGCCGCGCTGGAGCGGGCCGGGCTCTCATCCGACAAGGTGGACGAGGTTTTGTTCGGCTGTGTTCTGCCGGCGGGGCAGGGGCAGGCTCCGGCCCGTCAGGCGGCACGCGGAGCGGGCCTTCCGGATGCCGTCGGCGCCACCACCATCAACAAGGTCTGCGGCTCGGGCATGAAGGCGACGATGCTGGCACACGACCTGCTTCTTGCCGGCTCGGCCTCCATCGCCGTTGCAGGCGGTATGGAGTCCATGTCGAATGCGCCCTATCTGCTCGCCAAGGCGCGGGGCGGCTATCGCATGGGGCATGACCGCATCTTCGACCATATGATGCTCGACGGGCTGGAAGACGCTTACGAAAAGGGCCGCTCGATGGGGGATTTCGGCGAAATGGCCGTCGAGGCCTATCAGTTCAGCCGCGATGATCAGGATGCCTATGCAGTGGAGACCCTGTCTCGTGCGCGCAACGCCCTTGAGACCGGCGCATTCGAGGCTGAGATCACTCCGGTTTCGGTGATGGCCAAGGGCGGCCCCGTCACGGTCTCCAAGGACGAGCATCCGCAAAAGGTTTCGCCAGAAAAGATTCCGACATTGAAGCCCGCTTTCCGGAAGGACGGCACGATTACGGCAGCCAGCGCCTCGGCCAATGCCGATGGAGCGGCAGCCTTGATCCTGACACGTCGTTCGCTGGCCGAGCGTGAGGGGTTGCCGATCCTGGCCGAGATCAAGGCGCACGCCACGCATAGCCAGGAGCCGGCCTGGTACACGACAGCGCCAATCCCTGCCATCCGCAAGGTGCTCGACAAGACTGGCTGGAAGATTGGTGACGTCGATCTCTTCGAGATCAACGAGGCCTTTGCCGTCGTCGCCATGGCGGCGGCGAAGGAGCTCGGCATTGCGCGCGATCGCCTCAACATCAATGGTGGTGCCTGCGCGCTCGGTCATCCTATCGGCGCCACTGGCGCGCGGCTGATCGTGACGCTGTTGCATGCCCTCGAGCGTCAGGGTGCCAAGAGGGGAATTGCGGCGCTATGCATTGGCGGCGGCGAAGCAACGGCGATTGCGGTTGAGCGGGTGAATTGAGCAGTGGCAAGCACGGCGGCCACCTCGTTCTTTGAGGCATAGTTGCCTCCACTGACGACCCATCATCTGGCAGCTCGGGATGAGCCGGCTTGCTGAAGGAGGAGCCAGCCTTTACCCCCAGGCGCATGGGCTAAAGGCCGGGGCCTCGAAGGGCGATGGCGGGTAAGTCAGACTACTGCGCGGACTCCGACAACTCCTCCAGGATCGGGCAGTCCGGCCGCTCGTTGCCGTGACAGGCGTGAACGAGGTGTTCCAGCGTGTGGCGCAGTTCCGTCAGTTCGCGGATCTTGCGGTCGATCTCGGTGAGCTTCGTGGCGGCGATGTCCTTGACGTCGGCGCTGGCACGGCTCTTGTCCTCGTATAGCGCCAGCAGTTGCCGGCACTCCTCCACCGAGAAGCCGAGGCTGCGGGAGCGGTGCAGGAAGCGCAGCTTGTGCACGTCGTCGGTGCCGTAATCGCGGTAGCCGTTGTCGCCTCGGTCGGGTCGGATCAGGCCGATGTCCTCGTAGTAGCGGATCGTCTTGGCCGGCAGGCCGGAGCGGCCGGATGCTTCGCCGATGTTCATCTGAAATCTCCTGCGAGCGGTTCCGCCTCTCGCTGAACCGCTCATTCTATTGGTTTGACGTCATGCCTCCGGGAAAGCTGTTGCGCAGCTTCCCGGAATTGTCCTATTTCGCCAGCCTCAGCCGAAGGGCGTTGCCGATGACCGAGACCGAGGACAGGCTCATCGCCGCTGCCGCGATCATCGGCGACAGAAGCAGGCCGAAGACCGGATAGAGGATGCCGGCGGCCAGCGGCACGCCCAGCGCGTTGTAGCCGAAGGCGAAAGCCAGGTTCTGCTTGATGTTGCGGATCGTCGCTTCCGACAGGTGGCGCGCCCGCACGATGCCGTTGAGATCGCCTTTTACCAGAGTGATCCCGGCGCTTTCCATGGCGACATCGGCACCCGTGCCCATGGCGATGCCGACATCGGCTGACGCAAGTGCCGGAGCATCGTTCACGCCATCGCCGGCCATCGCGACGATGTTGCCCTTGGCGCGCAACTCGTCGATCAGTGCCTTCTTGCCCTCAGGCAGCATATCGGCGCGTACTTCGTCGATCCCAAGTTGCTTTGCAACGGCAGCGGCGGTCTTGCCGTTGTCGCCGGTCGCCATGACGATCTTGAGGCCGCTGTCATGCAGCGCCTTGATCGCGGCCGCAGTTGTCGGCTTGATCCGGTCGGCGACGGCAACGAGGCCGGCGAGCTTTCCATCAACGGCAATGAACATCACGGTCTTGCCTTCGCCGCGCAGGCGTTCCGTTTCTGCCTTCAAGGTATCGGTCGCGATGCCAAGATCTGCCATCATCGCGGCATTGCCGAGCGCGATCGCGGTCTCGCCGCTACGGCCTTCGACGCCCTTGCCGGTCACTGCCGAGAAGCCGGAGATCTCGACGAACTGCGCACCGCGCTCCTCGGCGCCGGCGACGATGGCTTCGGCAAGCGGATGTTCAGACCCACGCTCCAGGCTGGCCGCAAGCGACAGGAGGCGGGCTTGCTCGACGCCGTTGACGGCGGCGATATCAGTCAAATTGGGCTTGCCTTCAGTCAGTGTGCCTGTCTTGTCGACGATCAGCGTATCGACCTTTGCGAAGCGCTCCAGGGCCTCGGCATCGCGAACCAGCACGCCTTCCTGCGCGCCACGGCCCGTGGCGATCATGATGGACATCGGCGTTGCCAGGCCGAGGGCACAGGGGCAGGCAATGATCAGCACGGCAACGGCGGCGAGCAGCGCATGCGCCAGCCTGGGCTCCGGCCCGACAACAGCCCAGACGGCAAAGGCGATGATGGCAGCCGCAACGACGGCCGGCACGAAGACGGCGGAAACGCGGTCGACCATCGTCTGGATCGGCGCGCGAGAGCGCTGCGCCTTTGCGACGAGCTCGACGATGCGCGACAGCGTCGTGTCGGCACCGACCTTTTCGGCTTGCATGATTAGCGTGCCGTTCTTGTTGATCGTGCCACCCGTCAAGGCGTCGCCCTTGGCTTTCTCGACCGGCAGAGGCTCGCCCGTGATCATCGATTCGTCGATGGTGGATTGACCCTCGATGACGGAGCCATCTACCGGAACGCGCTCGCCGGGGCGCACGCGCAGCTGGTCGCCAGCCTGGATTTCGTCGACAGGCACGTCGGTTTCGCTGCCGTTGGCGCCGATCCGCCGCGCCGTCTTGGGGGCGAGGTCAAGCAGGGCGCGGATGGCCGAGCCGGTGCGTTCGCGCGCTTTCAACTCCAGCACCTGGCCGACGAAGACCAGCGCGACGATGACGGATGCTGCCTCGAAATAGACGGGCACACTTTCGCCATGCCCGCCAAACGTCATGGGGAAGAGGCCGGGCGCCAGCGTGGCGACGACGCTGTAAAGGTAGGCCGTGCCGACGCCAAGACCGATCAGCGTCCACATATTGGGGCTGCGGTTGACGAGCGAGTTCCGGGCGCGGCGGAAGAAGGGCAAAGCAGCCCACAGCACGACCGGGGTCGCCAGCACGAGTTCGACCCATGTGGCAATCGGCTCGCCGACCCAGTCGCGAACGGGCAGGCCGATCATCGGACCCATGCTGATGACAAGCAACGGCAGGGAGAGGGCGGCGCTGATCCAAAGGCGATGCGTGAAATCGATCAGCTCAGGATTCGGCCCTTCGTCGGCAGCGGGCACGCCCATGGGCTCCAGCGCCATGCCGCATTTCGGGCAGTCGCCGGCATGGTCGCTGACGACTTCGGGATGCATCGGGCAGGTATAAAGCGTGCCCTTTGGTACCGGCTTCGGCGCTGGCCTGTTGCCGTCAAGGTAGGCGGAAGGGTCTGCTTCGAACTTTGTCTTGCAGCCAGCGGAGCAGAAATAGAATTTCTCGCCCTCGTGCTTCAGGAAATGGCGCGCGGTGGCGCGGTCCACCGTCATCCCGCAGGTGGGATCCTTGGCGGTCAGATAGCTTTCCGGTGCTGCCTCGAACTTGGTGCGGCAACCGTTGCAGCAGAAATGGAAGGTGCGGCCCTGATAATCCAGCGACGGCTTGCCGGCGTTCGGATCGACCGTCATGCCGCAGACGGGATCGCGGGTTACCGCGTCCTGCTGACCATCGTGGTCGTGATGGTGGTGATGATGATCGTGGCCATGATGGCTGTGATCGTGTTCGTCATGCAATGTCATGTCTGACTCCATTGCTCCGTGGGGAGCGTTGGACAGGGTTATGAACCTTCCCGTCACTGGAAGGTCAAGCTAAAAATAATGATTGCCGTCCACAATTCAAAGAGCCGGCTTTGTATCGTGTAGCGTATTGCGATGATAAGTTCCGTAAGACCGATTCATCGACGCGATTCCAATGCGATATGATTTGAGCAATCTCCCGCTGACAACGCTTCTGCCTGCTATTGTCAAGGCGGAGGACATGTTGGCGCGGCTGGATGAGCGCGTGTTGCGGCATGGCGTGGCAGATGGTTTTCGCGAGCGCGGGCACTTTTTCGATGCGGCCGGCTCGCTCTGGGTCGGCGGCGAACTGGTCCACGTCGAAGATCTGGTGCTGCATGATGCGCGCATGGATGCGCGCGCGCCAACGCATGAATTGACCATCGCCCATGCCGTCCTGCGCGTTCGGCGCCGTCTCTGGAATGCCGATCCCTCTTGGGGGCTGGAAATGGCCGGGCTTGCCGTCTTGCGTGGCGATGTCGGTGAGGCGGACGAGGCCATCCATCGCCGCCGCACGTCTGCAGACGATGCCGAGCCCGATGTGCGGGAGGCCATCAACGGCGGCGAAGAGGATGACTTCGGCGTGGATTTTGCCGAGATCGACGCCATTCTCGCCCGGTCCGAAAAGGTTCTGAACGGCGGCGTTCCCGATGCCAGGCCCGAGGTGATCGACGATCCTTTGGCTCTTGTCCGCGATGAGGATTGGGATGAGGAGGAGCGCCTGCAGAGCTGGCGCGCGGTGATGCATGAGGCGGATCAGCTGCCGCCGGTTCTTGGGGCTGCCGTGCTTTTCGATGCCTGGGAGCGGATCGAGCCACTCAGGCGGCAGCATTGGCTCGGTGGTCTGCTGGTCAGCGCCTATCTGCGCAATCGCGGCAAGGTCACGTCGCATCTCTTCTGTTTGAATGTCGGTCTGAAGGTCGTTCGGCATGACCGTCGCCGTGCTTCGGACCGCGTCACGCGTCTCATCGCATTTTTGGAGGCGATGGCGCTTTCTGCCGATTCCGGCCTGAAGGAACTGGATCGTCTTTCGCTCGCCAAGCTGCAGATGGAACTGCGGCTCAAGGATCGGCGATCGAACAGCAGCCTTCCCGATGTCATTGATATCGTATTGTCGCGGCCGATCGTGTCGGCAAAGATGGTTGCTCGTCATGTCGGGGTTACGCCTCGCGGCGCGCTCAATCTCGTTAGCGAGCTTGGTCTGCGCGAGATGACGGGCCGCGGGCGTTATCGCGGTTGGGGTGTGCTCTGAGCCGAGCTGACGACGGCAACTTTTGTCGGCATAGCCCCCCTGATGCTACAACCGCAGTTTTGTCCAATGTAACAATTTATTTCGCTAAGTCGCTCTAAAATGGACAAAATTTAATGGCCATAGCTAATTCCTAAGCGATGTCATGCAAGCTAAAGTCGCGCCATAAAATGACGGCTGATCCTTGATCGCCGAAGGCTTTGAAGGAAGGTGTATTGATGGCTCGTGCGTTCCGGGTCGTAATGTCATTGGCAGTGATCGGTGCCGTGGCCTATGGCGCTTATGCGACGCGCGATCGCTGGCTTGCCAGCGCGGAGCGGCTGCTCGGCTATCAGACTGCTTCGGCGCCCGGCCAGCAAGCTGGCGGTGAACGCCGTGGCGGCCAGAACCAGGGTCAGGGTGGTGGCGGGCGGCGGCGCAGCATGTCGCAGTTCAGCGGTCCGGTTCCCGTGCTTGCGGCCGATGCGAAAGCGGATGACGTGCCCGTCTATATCGACGGTGTCGGTTCGGTGAAGGCTCTGAATACGGTGACCGTACGTGCACAGGTCACCGGAAAGATCGTCGAAATCGATTTCGACGAAGGTCAGGACATCAAGAAGGGCGATGTCATCGCCCGCATCGATGATGGCGTTTACAAGGCCCAGCGTGACCAGGCGGTGGCCAAGAAGGCACAGGATGAGGCGCTGCTTGCCGGTGCCCAGCGCGATCTCGCTCGTTTCCAGCTCATGGTGAAGAGCGCATCGGGCACGCAGCAGCAGGTCGATACGCAGATGTCGCTCGTCGCGCAATATACGGCCCAGATCCAGGCCGATGCCGCTGCGATCGAGAGCGCGCAGGCCACTCTGGACTATACGACGATCAAGGCGCCGATCGACGGGCGCACCGGCATTCGCAATGTCGATATCGGCAACCTCGTCAGCTCCGGCGATGCGACCGGCATCGTGACGCTGTCACAGATCAAGCCGATCTCCGTGCTCTTCTCCATTCCGCAACAGCAGCTCGCACGGGTCAATGCCGCAAGTGCCGCCGGGACACTCTCCGTGCAGGCAATCGGCAATGACGGCCAGACCGTCGTCGACAACGGCACGCTCGGCGTGGTCGACAATCAGGTCGACCCGACCACGGGCACGGTGCGGCTGAAGGCGAATTTTCCCAATGAGAAGCTGGCGCTGTGGCCCGGCGCTTTCGTCAATGCCCGGTTGCTGGTGGAAACGTTGAAGGGCGTCATCGTCATTCCGAGCGCGTCCGTTCAGCGCGGGCCGAACGGCACCTTCGTCTATATCATCAATCAGGACCAGACCGTTGCCATGAAGCCGGTGAAGGTGCGCCAGCAGGATGATACGCTCGCCGTCATCGCCGAGGGCGTCGCAGCGGGTGACAAGGTGGTCACGACCGGTTTCGCACGGCTCCAGAACGGATCGAAGATCGAGATTTCGAAGAATGCCGATCAGGCGACGCCGGATGCGCCTGCCGCGGATGATCAGGCAAAGCCCGTTGCCGAGAACGATCCGCAGAGCGGTCAGGCCGACGCCAATGGCGGCCAGCGGCAACATCATCGGCATAACGGCCAGGGTGGAAAAGGCGGCCAAGGTGGAAAGGGCGCGAACGGCGGCCAGAACGGCGAGGCCGGTCAGGATGGCGAACATGCCGCAGGTGCCAGCCAGGGAGCCGATTCCAGCGGAAATTCTGCGCCCAGCAACTCGTCCGCAGCGCCGACGCAGCAACAATGAACGTTTCGTCGCTCTTCATCGGCCGCCCCATTGCCACCTCGCTTCTCGGGGTGGCGGTTCTGCTGGGCGGTATTCTCGGCTTTCTCTTTCTGCCGGTCGCGCCGCTGCCGCAGGTGGATTTTCCGACGATTCAGGTGACGACACAGCTCCCGGGGGCTGATCCCGACACGATGGCCGCGCTGGTGACCGCACCGCTGGAGCGGCCACTCGGTCAGATCCCATCGCTTGCCTCCATGACTTCGTCGAGCGCCTTCGGCATCAGCCAGATCACGCTGCAGTTTGATCTCGGCCGCGATATCGATGGCGCGGCGCAGGATGTGCAGGCGGCGATCAATGCGGCCGGCTCGACGCTGCCGCGCACGCTGCCCTATCCGCCGACCTATTCGAAGGTGAATCCCGCCGATACGCCGATCGTCACGCTTGCCTTGCGCTCCAACAGCTATTCGATCCGCGAGCTCAGCGATTTTGCCGATACGATGATGGCGCAGCGCCTGAGCGAAGTCTCCGGCGTGGGCGACGTGAATATCCAGGGCGGCGTCAAGCCTGCCATCCGCGTTCAGGTCGACCTGCCGCGTCTGGCCTCCTATGGCCTGGCGCTCGAGGATATTCGCACCGCCATCACCAATGCCAGCGTCGCCGGCGCCAAGGGTGCGCTTGACGGCACGCAGCAGAGTTTCACGCTTGCCGCCAACGACCAGATCGTCGATCCGAATGTCTACAAGTCCGTCATCGTCGCCTATCGCAATACGGCGCCTGTGCGGTTGAAGGACGTTGCGGACGTTGTCGAGGGATTGGAGAACAATCGTGTCGGCGCCTGGTATCAGGGGCAGCCCGCCGTCATCCTCGACATCATGCGCCAGCCGGGCGCCAACGTCATCCAGACCGTCGAGAACGTGCTCAAGCAGATCCCGAAGCTCAAGCAATCCATGCCGGCTGGCGTGTCGCTCGAGATCGTCAATGACCGCACCGAGACGATCCGCGCCTCGATCCACGATGTGCAATGGACGCTGGTCGTCAGTATCGGCCTTGTCATTCTGGTCGTCCTGCTTTTCCTGCGCACCGTGACGGCAACCTTCATTGCCGGTGTCGCTCTGCCGCTATCGCTGATTGCGACCTTCGGCGTCATGTGGTTTGCCGGCTTCAGTCTCGACAATCTCTCGCTCATGGCGCTGACCATCGGCACCGGCTTCGTCGTCGACGATGCCATCGTGATGATCGAGAATATCGCTCGCCATATCGAGGAGGGCGAGGACCCGATGTCGGCGGCACTGAAGGGTGCGGGCGAGATCGGCTTCACCATCATTTCGCTGACCGTCTCGCTGGTTGCGGTGTTCATTCCGCTGCTGTTCATGACCGGCATCGTGGGGCGTATGTTCCGCGAGTTTGCGTTGACGCTCACCATCGCCGTCGTGGTGTCTGCCGTCGTTTCCCTGACGCTGACGCCGATGATGTGCGCGCGCATCCTGCGCAAACCGAAAGAGCGTCAAGGCGGCATTCTGGCGGGCGCCGACCATCTTATGGACCGGCTGATCGAAGGCTATCGGCGCAGTCTCGTCTGGGCTGTCGATCGCAGCGCCCTGATGCTCATTGTTACCGTCGTGACGCTTGCTGCCACCATCGCACTCTATGTCGTCATTCCAAAGGGCTTCCTGCCGGCGCAGGACACTGGCTTGATCACCGCCGTCATCGAAGCGGAGCCGACGACTTCCTTCGAGACCATGAAGCAGGTGCAGGCCACCGTCGCCGACCGGTTGCGCAAGGACAAGGATGTCAACGGCGTTGTTTCCGTCATCGGCGCCAGCGCCAGCAATCTGACGCTGAATACAGGCAATCTCAGCCTGGTGTTGAAGCCGCGCAATCAGCGAGATTCATCGGCCGATCAGATCATCGACCGCATGCGCGATGAGGTTGCCGGCCTGCCCGGCATCCACGCCACTTTCCAGAGCGTGCGCGATATCTCCATCAGCACACGCGCAAGCCGCGCTCCCTATCAATACACACTGACCGGGACGGATACGGCAAGCGTCGTCGACTGGTCGGCGAAGCTGGCGCAGCAACTGCAGCAGAGCCCCAAGCTGATCGATGTCTCCTCAGAGGTCGAAATGGGCGGCGGCCGCATCTTTGTCGACGTCGATCGCGAAACCGCTTCGCGATTGGGCGTCTCGATGCAGGCGGTCAGCGATACCTTGAACGATGCTTTCGGCCAGCGCCAGATTGCAACGATCTACGGGCAGGCCAACCAGTATCGCGTCATTCTGGAGGCAGCGCCGCAATATCAGTCGGATCCGAAGTCGCTGGACAAGCTCTATGTGGCCGGCGCCAGCGATACGCAGGTTCCGCTCAATGCCTTTACCACGGCTACTTTCACCACTGCCCCGCTGGTGATCAGCCATGACGAGCAGTTTCCGGCGGTGACGCTCAGCTTCGACCTTGCCAAGGGAGCATCCCTCAGCGATGCCGTGGCCGAGATCAAGGCGGCCGAGCAGGACATCGGCATGCCCGACAATATCCAGCGCAAGTATTCGGGCGACGCGGAGGAGTTTGCCTCTTCGCTCGCCGGCGAGCCCTGGCTGATCCTCGCCGCCATCGTGACGATCTATATCGTGCTGGGTCTTCTCTATGAGAGCGCCGTGCACCCGATCACGATCCTGTCGACGCTGCCTTCGGCGGGTGTCGGCGCGTTGCTGGCGCTCATGCTGTTCGGTCAAGATCTGTCGATCATCGCTCTGATCGGCATCGTGCTCTTGATGGGTATCGTCAAGAAGAACGCCATCATGATGATCGACTTCGCGCTGGAGGCGGAGCGCAAGGAAGGGCTGGCGCCGCGCGAGGCTATTCTCAAGGCATCGATCCTGCGTTTCCGGCCGATCATGATGACTACGCTGGCGGCCCTTTTTGGCGCATTGCCTTTGGCGCTCGCACAGGGCACGGGCTCCGAACTGCGCATTCCGCTCGGTATCACCATTATCGGCGGCCTCGTGCTGTCGCAGCTTCTGACGCTTTACACGACGCCGGTGATCTATCTGGCCTTCGAGAGCCTGCGAGCCCGGGTCGTCGGCCGCACGAGCGGAACGCCGAGCCCGGAGATGGATGAAATGGCGGGTGGCGAGACATGAACATCTCCGAGCCGTTCGTCAAACGCCCTGTCGGGACGACGCTTCTGGCGATCGGATTGATCATTCTCGGCATCGTTGCCTATCGCTTCCTGCCGGTTGCAAGCCTGCCGACCGTCGACCTTCCGACGATCGTGGTATCGTCAAGCCGTCCCGGCGCCGACCCGGCCAGCATGGCGGCGAGCGTGGCTGCTCCTTTGGAGCGTCACCTCGGCACGATCGCCGGCGTCACCCAATTGACCTCCGTCAGCTCGCTCGGATCGAGCACGATCATCGTGCAGTTCGATCTGTCGCGCAGCGTCGATGGAGCCGCGCAGGATGTGCAGGCGGCGTTGAATGCGGCGGCGACGGACCTGCCCGGCGATCTGCCCACTCTCCCATCCTTCCGCAAGATCAACCCGGCGGCCGCCCCCGTCCTCATCCTGGCGCTGACATCGGACAATGTTTCGCCGAGTGCCATCTACGATGCCGCCGATACGGTGGTGGTGCAGCGCATTTCGCAGGTGGATGGCGTGGGTGGCGTAACCGTGAGCGGCGCCGATCAGCCGGCAATCCGCGTCCGGTTGGATCCGGACCGGCTTTCCGCGATGGGGCTATCGCTCGATGCCGTGCGCACCGCGATCGTCAATGCCAATGTGCTTGGCCCCTTCGGCTCGATCGATGGCGCCAGCGGCGCCTTCTCCGTGGCTGTCAACAGCCAATTGAAGACGCCGGAAGCGTTCGGCCGGATCATCGTGCGAAGCGGCGATGGCACAGCGGTTCGCTTGTCCGATATCGCCACCGTCGAGCCAGGCGTGCGCAACAGCCGTTCGGATGCCTGGTATGACGGCAAGCCGGCGGTGCTGCTCAACATCACCAAGCAGGCGGATGCGAACGTCATCGCCACCGTCGATGGCGTCAAGCAGCTGATCCCCGAGCTGAAGCGGCTCATTCCGTCAGGGGTGAATGTCTCCATCCTTTCCGACCGCACGACGACGATCCATGCCAGCGTCAACGACATGCAGTGGACGCTGCTTGCGACCATCTGCCTGGTCATGGCGGTGGTTTTCGTCTTCCTGCGGCGTGCGACACCGACCTTTGCCGCCGGTGTCACCGTGCCTCTCTCGCTTGCCGGCACCTTTGCGGCGATGTGGCTTTTCGGGCTGTCGATCGACAATCTCTCGCTGATGGCACTCGCGGTGTCAGTCGGCTTCGTCGTCGACGACGCCATCGTCATGATCGAGAATATCTACGCCAATCTGGAAACCGGCATGAAGCCGATGCGTGCGGCGCTGGAGGGCGCAAAGCAGATCGGCTTCACCGTCATATCCATCAGCCTGTCGCTTCTTGCAGCCTTCATTCCGCTCTTCTTCATGGGCGGCATCGTCGGGCGCTTCTTCCAGACTTTCTCACTGACGCTTGGTTTCACCATCGTCGTGTCAACACTGGTGTCGCTGACCCTGACGCCGATGATCTGCGGTCATCGCCTGCGTCAGCACGATCTCGATGCCAAGCCCGGCCCGTTCGGACGTCTTGTCGAGGGTTCGCTCGGCGCCATCACCAATTTCTACGGCCGCACGCTGAAAGCCGTGCTGCACCACCGCGTCCTGTCGGTGCTGGTCATCATCGCCTGCGTGGTCATGTCGGCCTATCTCTATGTGAAGGTGCCGAAGGGCTTCATTCCGCAGGACGATACCGGCTTCATCCAGGGTGGCACGCAGGCGGCGACGGATATTTCCTACCCGGCAATGGTCAAGCTGCAGCAGCAGGCGGCAGATATCGTCGCGCAGGATCCCGCTGTCTCGGGCCTCGGCTCATCGGTTGGCGGCGGGGGCTTTTCCAGCTCCGTCAATCGTGGGCAGCTTTTCATTTCGCTGAAACCGGAATCGGAGCGTGCGCCGACGGCCGAGATCATCGACCGGCTCCGCAAACGGCTGATGGCCGTTCCCGGGCTCAGCACCTTCCTGTTTTCGCCGGGCGACATCCGGGCCGGCGCGCGCCAGTCACAGTCGCAATATCAGTTCACGGTGTGGGGTGCGAATTACGACGAGTTGGTGGAGTGGGCGCCCAAGGTTATGGAGCGTCTTCAGACCCTTCCCAGCCTGACCGATGTGGCGACGGACCGGCAACCCAACGGGCTGCAGGCAACCGTCAACATCGACCGCAGCGTGGCCTCCCAGCTTGGCGTCAACATACAATCCATCGATGCGGCGCTGAACAACGCCTTCGCGCAGCGCCAGATCTCGACGATCTATACGCAGCGCAATCAGTATCGTGTCGTGCTGGAGGCGGATCCGAATTACGCGCTCGATCCGCACGATATTTCCAAGCTCTATGTTCCGGCATCCGGCGGCACACAGGTGCCGCTTAGCGCGGTCGCCTCGATCGACCGCACGCTTGCGCCGCTGGTGGTCAATCACCAGGGCCAATATCCGTCGGTGACCATTTCCTACAATCTGGCGCTCAACACACCCTTGCAGGTGGCGAACGATGCGATCCAGAAGGCGGTGCTCGACATGCACCTGCCCGATACGTTGCATGCGGATTTTGCCGGGGACGCGGCAAGCGTCACGCAATCTTCCGGCAGCCAGCCGTTGCTGCTTCTGGCGGCATTGCTGACGGTCTATATCGTGCTCGGCATCCTCTATGAGAGCCTGGCGCATCCGCTGACGATCATCTCCACCCTGCCGTCGGCCGGTCTCGGTGCGTTGCTGGCGCTTGTCATCAGCGGCACGGAGCTGACGCTGATTGCCTTTATTGGCATCATCCTCCTGATCGGTATCGTCAAGAAGAACGGTATCATGATGGTGGATTTCGCCTTGCAGGGCGAGCGCACGCTGGGCCTGTCCTCCGAGGAGGCGATCTATCAGGCGTGCCTCAAGCGCTTCCGTCCTATCCTGATGACCACGCTCGCGGCGCTGATGGGCGCCATTCCCTTGATCATCGCCACCGGTCCCGGTGCGGAGCTTCGACGCCCGTTGGGCATCACCATTGTCGGCGGTCTCGTCGTATCGCAGGTGCTGACCCTATATACGACGCCGATCATCTATCTGATGCTGGCCAAGTTGCACGCCAAATGGTCGCCAAAGCCGCGCGTTACGTCGCCGGCTGTCCCTTCCTCCACTTAAGCAATCCTCGGTCGCTTATCGAATGTGCGGCATGGCGGGATGATATCTGCCGGATTCACTTTCGGCTGCCGTACCGGATGGCCGCCGCCCTGGATTGCAGGCGTTGCTTTCAGACTTTTGGACATGATGCACGGGATGAGGGATCGCATTGCGGATGCTCGGCAGCCAGCGTGTTTGGCCGGATATGCACGCGAAAGGGGCTCTCGTCATATGACGAGAGCCCCTTCGATTAACCGTCTTGAATGGATACGCCCGCTTGCCGATGCTGGAAGCGGGCGGATTTTCTTTTAATGCGCCGTGCCTGTGGTCGGTGTGTCCGGGGTGGTCGCTGCGGTCGACTTCACCTTGCCCTTGAAGACGCGTCTGACGGAGACGAAGAGCAGCGGGATGAAGAAGACGCCGAGGACGGTTGCGGAGATCATGCCGCCCATGACGCCGATGCCGATGGAGTTCTGGCTGCCCGAGCCGGCACCGTTGGCGATGGCCAACGGTAGAACGCCGAGAATGAAGGCGAGCGAGGTCATCAGGATCGGCCGCAGGCGTTGACGCGATGCCTCGAGCGTCGCATCTATCAGGCTCTTGCCATGGTTCTGCTGCTCGATGGCGAATTCAACGATCAGGATGGCGTTCTTGGCCGCCAGACCGATGGTCGTCAGCAGACCGACCTTGAAGTAGACGTCGTTGGACTGGCCGAAGATGGTCGCGGCCAGGAGCGCACCGAAGATGCCGATCGGAACCGAGAGCATGACGGCGAGCGGGATCGACCAGCTCTCGTAGAGGGCTGCGAGCGCCAGGAAGACGACGAGGATGGAGATCGCGTAGAGCTGGCTTGCCTGGTTGCCGGAGAGTTTTTCCTGGGCCGACAGGCTGGTCCATTCATGGCTGAAGCCGGGCGGCAAGGTTGCCATGATCTTGTCGATCTCGTTCATGGCGTCGCCGGAGGAAACGCCGGGAGCGGCCGCACCCTGGATTTCGACGGCGGACGAGCCGTTATAGCGTTCGAGACGCGGCGAGCCGTAGTTCCATTGACCGCTGGAGAAGGCCGAGAACGGCACCATGTCACCACCGGAGTTGCGCACATACCAGCGACCGAAGTCCTCAGGCTGCATGCGGAAATCCTTGTCGGCCTGAACATAGACCGGCTTGACGCGGCCACGATCGATGAAGTCGTTGACGTAGGTACCGCCCCACGCCGTCGACAGTGTCGTGTCGATATCGGACAGGTTGATATTGAGCGCGCTCGCCTTCTCCTGGTCGATGTTGACAAAATACTGCGGCGTGTCTTCCTGCCCATTCGGTCGTGTGCCGAACAGCTTCTGGTCCTTCGCCGCTGCGCCGAGCAACTTGTTGCGGGCTTCGATCAGCGCCGCGTGGCCGGCACCATTGATATCCTTGATGAAGAAGTCGAAGCCGCTCGAGCTGCCGAAGCCGGGAATGGCCGGCGGAGCCAGAGCGAAGGCGCTGCCGTCCTTGATCTTCGAGAACGCCGCCATCGCACGGCCGGCAATCGCCTGAGCCTTGGATTGCGGCGTCTTGCGCAGGTCAAAGTCCTTCAACTTGACGAAGACGATACCGACGTTCTGGCCCTGACCGCTGAAGCCGAAGCCCGAGACGGCAAATGCGCCATCGACATAGTCTTTTTCGGTTTTCAGATAGTAGTCACGGACCGTGTCGAGCACCGATCCCGTGCGTGACGCCGTGGCGCCAGGCGGGAGCTGAATAGCGGTCAGCAGAATGCCCTGGTCTTCATCGGGCAGGAACGAGCTGGGAAGACGGTTGAACAGGTAGGCAACGGCGCCGCCGATCATCACGAAGATCAGCAGGAACACGACGGTATAACGGATCATGCCGTTGATGCCCCGCCGGTAGCGCAGCGTCGCCCGCTCGAAATTCCGGTTGAACCAGCCGAACAGGCCGCGCTCCTTGGCTCCATGCGCCGGCTTCTTCAGAAGCGTCGCGCACAGCGCCGGCGTCAGGATCAGGGCGACGATGACCGACAGCACCATCGCCGAGACGATCGTCACCGAGAACTGACGGTAGATGATGCCGACGGAGCCGGAGAAGAAGGCCATCGGGATGAACACCGCCGAGAGCACCGTGGCGATGCCGATCAAGGCGCCGGTGATTTCCTGCATCGACTTGATCGTCGCCTCGCGCGGCGACAATCCTTCTTCCTCCATGACGCGCTCGACATTCTCGACCACGACGATGGCATCATCGACGAGAAGGCCGATGGCTAGCACCATGCCGAACATCGTCAATGTATTGATCGAATAGCCGAAGACCGAGAGCACGCCGAAGGTGCCGAGCAGCACGACCGGGACGGCGAGCGTCGGGATCAAGGTGGCGCGGATGTTCTGCAGGAAGACGAACATGACGATGAAGACGAGCACGATGGCTTCGAACAGCGTCTTGACCACATCCTCGATCGACAGCTTCACGAACGGCGTCGTGTCGTAGGGGTAAACCACCTCGACATTCGGCGGCAGCGTCTGGCTGAGGTTCGCAATGGTCGTCGTAACCGACTCGGCGGTGCTAATGGCATTCGCACCCGACGCGAGCATCACGGCGAGACCGGCCGCAGGATGGCCGTTGTAGGTGCTCGACGTGTTGTAGGACGATGCTCCGAGCTCAACGGACGCAACATCGTTCAAGCGCACGAGCGAACCGTCGGGCAGGCTCTTCAGGATGATGTTTTCAAACTGTTCCGGTGTCTGCAGGCGGCTTTTGGCCGTAACCGTCGCGTTCAGCTGTTGGCCCTGGCGCTGCGGCAGCGCGCCGAGCTGACCTGCGGAGACCTGCGAGTTCTGGGCCTGGATGGCGGCCGTGACGTCGCTGACCATCAACTGATACTTGGCGAGCTTATCCGGATTGACCCAGATGCGCATGGCATAGCCGGCGCCGAAGATCTGCGTATCGCCCACGCCATCGATGCGCTTCAGCGTATCGTTGAGCGTGCTGGAGACATAATCGGCAAGGTCATTGGAATTCAGCTTGCCGTCCTTGGAGACGAAGCCGACGACCATCAGGAAGTTCGACGTCGACTTGGAAACGGTAATGCCCGTGGACTGAACTGTCTGCGGCAACTGCGCGGTGACGAGCTGCAGCTTATTCTGCACCTGCATCTGCGCGACGTCGGGATCCGCCTTGTTGGTGAAGGTCACCGAAATCGATGCCTGTCCCGTCGAGGTCGACGTCGACGTCATGTAATCGAGGTTGTCGATACCCGTCATGCCCTGCTCGATGACCTTGGTCACCGAGTTTTCGACGGTCGCGGCATCAGCTCCGGGGTAGGTGGCGCTGATGCGCACGGTCGTCGGCGCAATCTGCGGGTATTGCGAGATCGACAAGGTCAGGATGGACAGAGCGCCCGCCAGCATGATGACGATGGCGATAACCCAGGCAAAGATCGGCCTGTCAATGAAGAAACGAGACATCGTCTAACCTCACTTCTGGGCGCCGGAGGCGGCCTTGGTATCGGCTTTTTCCAGTTCTGCCTGCTGTGTCGGCTTGGTGTCGGCGGCGGCCTGCTTCAGTTCACCGGTGGCGTCATCGATGGTCACTGGCGAAACGGTCACTTCCTGGCCGTCACGCACGCGCTGAACGCCCTCGACGATGACGCGATCGCCATCGGCAATGCCTTCATTGACGAGCCAGCTGTTGCCGATGCTGCGCTGGATCTTCAGCACCCGCTGCTGCACTTTGCCGTCGGCGGTCACGAACATGGCGATGGGCTCGCCCTTCGTATTGCGTGTGACGGCGCGCTGCGGCACCAGGAAGCTGTTTTCGGCAATGCCTTCCTGGATCGTCGCACGAACATACATGCCGGGCAGCAGGATGCGATCGGGATTGGGGAAGACGGCGCGCACGGTGATCGTGCCGACGGTTTCCGCCACGGACGCCTCGGCAAATTCGAGCTTGCCCGTTTCCTTGTACTGGGTGCCGTCTTCGAGCGTCAGATGCACGGAGACGTTATCGCCGCTGGTCTTCAGCCGGCCCTCGGCGACGGCGCGGCGGAACTCAAGCAGGTTGGTGCTCGACTGCGTGACATCGACATTGATCGGATCGAGCTGGCGGATGGTCGTCAGCGCGGTCGTCTGGTCGGCGGTGACGAGCGCGCCGACGGTTACGGCGGAAGCATCGACGCGTCCACCGATCGGCGCACGCATCTTGGTGTAGTCGAGATTGATGCGCGCCGTTTCGAGCGCAGCTTTGGCCGACGCTACATCGGCGTTCGCCTGGGCAAGCGTGGAAATCGCATCGTCCAGATTCTGCTTGCTGACTGCGTCCTGCGCCGTCAGGCTCTTATAGCGATCGACCTTCGATTGAGCGCTGGGCAAGGCACCTTGCGCTTTTTGCAAAGCGGCGGCGGCGCTGTCATAGGAAGCCTGATAGGAAGCCGGGTCGATCTCATAGAGAACGTCGCCCGCCTTGACCTCGCTGCCTTCCTTGAAATTGCGGTTGCGAATGATGCCGCCGACCTGCGGGCGCACTTCGGCGACCAGATAGGCGCTGGTGCGGCCCGGCAGCTCGGCCGTGATGGCGACTGACTGCGGATGCAGCGCCGTCGCGCTTACTTCAATCTTGACGGCAGGCGCGTTGGCCTGTGCGGACTTCTGCTCATTGCAGCCAGCAAGCAATATCGTCGCGGCGATGCCTGCGACCATCAATGTGGTGCGGCTGGCCAAACGGCTTGTGGACGCCGTGAGACAGGCGGATGCGGAGGTGGGAGAGGCAAGCTTTCGCACGTTGCTATTTCCTGTTGCCTTATTTATAGTACGAGGTCGTACGGAAAATATTTGTATTGCTTCAAATGTCAATCGCATTCGACTGTTGGGGTCAGGATGGAAGTGCGAGTAAAGGACAGGGGAGGCGCGGTGGATGCGGCTGTTGCCCGTCGCCCGCGTGGTCGTCCTAAGATCTTAAACGATGATGATCGCCGAGCGGAGATCGTCAGTGAGGCGCGCGCGACATTCTATGAATTGGGATATGGCGGCACAACCATGGATCTGGTCGCCGCCAGATGCCGCATTTCGAAGCAAACTCTTTATCGATTGTTTCCCGGCAAGACCGATCTGTTCATGGCGATCATTGCCGAGCATCGGGCGTCCATGCTGGCGCTTCCGCGACCTCCGGGGGAAGATCTGCCCCTCGACGAGGCGCTCGAACACATTTTTATGATCGATATGGATGAAGAGCAGGAGCGTGAGCGCGAAGCTTTCATTCACCTCGCGATCAGCGAATCACAGCAGTATCCGGAAGTCGCGACACTGGTGCATACCTATGGCGCCAAGCAATCGCAGAACATGCTTGCCGATTGGCTGAGCCTGCAGCAGCAACGGGGCCTGATCGAAATCGCGGATCTGGCCAGCGCCGCGCGCATGCTGATGACGATGATTTTCGGGGCCATGATTTCGAAGCCGGGCCATCCGCACGACTGGCCCGATCGTGAGACACGCCTGCGGCATCTGCGCCAATGCATTGCGATCTTCGTCGCCGGCGTGCAACCGCGCAAGGTCTGCCAGCCTGGTCCCGGTATTCAAAAAAAATAATGCCGGCAGGGCCGTTACACCCTGCCGGCATTTTGCAGGCTCCCGCCCGAGCCCCGCTTTTAAAGTTCAGTGCGCAACGGCCATGTTCGGCGTGTCCGCGCCCTCTTCGAACAAAGGTGCCTGCAGGCCGTTTGCGTACATTTCCTGCAGGACTGCCCCGAGCGCCAGATCCAGGCACCATACGGGGAATTCCGCGTTGAGATTTTTTGCGCTCTGGCGCGCATAGGTGATGAGTCGAGCGATCGATGCCAGTTCCTTGAGCGAATCCGAATCCTGGTTTGCTGCTCCCATCGGAAGTACTGCCGTCATTTTATACCCTCTGTTGCCCTCGCTTTGGCCAGACGAGCCGTGTCCAGCCGAAAACATGAGTAAATCCTACAGGATGTTTCAACGCTTGGCGCGTGACACAAAGCGTGACACGAGGTTTGATTGTGACGCACATCTATGATTGCAATTTGAGGGAGGTGAAATCGGCATTCCGGAAACGTTGGGCGAGGCTGTGTTTTCGCCTGCTACATTTTCTTTTTGCTGATCAAATCAGCTGCAATGACCGGGAAATGGCCCGGTGGCCAAGGGGGCGCTTGCGACTTCCATCCGGATTTTCGAGTTGTGGCACGAGGATCTTGGCAACGGCAAACGGCAGCGAGCCGGATGAGAGCCGGAGCGCCATCGCCGAGCCGATGCCCGCGGATTTCAACCTGTCGATTGTCAGTTGCAGCAGCGCCTCGGCGCCCGACGGCAAGGCGGCGCGTGGCGTGACTGTCCGTTTGGGGTGCGCTTGGAAACAGGCTCCGACATCCCTCGGCAATTCCTGCAGGAAACTTTTGGGATCGATGTCGTCACGGCCGCCGCTGATGAAGGTCAGCCTCGATTGCGCCGCTTCCGTAATGGCGCGGATGGCAGCCCGGAGTGGCGAGGGATGCGCGCCGCATCCGAGCGTGACATCGAAATAGCGATAGGAGCGGCTCGTGGTGCCTATGTCGGCTGGACCGAGCAGGGCCAGCACAACCGGAACATCAATATCGCTGGTAATGTCGAACAGGCGCAACATCAGGCCGGCATTCTCGATCCTCGCCATCAACTCGGTTACGATCGGATCATCGAATGACGCGGGATCCAGACATGTTTCCATTCGCTGCTTCAGCGATGAAACATTCCAAAGCACGGTCGCATCGCGTTCGATGCGTTCCAGCAGGCCATGCAGCGTGGCCTCGATGACAGTGTTGCCGGAGGCGAGCCCGTCCGATGATTGCCAGAAGCGCGGATTGCTGACGGTGCGATCGAGCTTGACCGCGTCCAGCGGCACCCATACGGCGTGACCGGCGATGAGGTCGTGGGTTTCGACCCAGTCAATATTCTCGTCATCAGCGATATCGGCCTGGCCCGCGGCTATGAGCGCCGGCAGCGCATCGACCCGATGCCCGTCGGCGATCAGGCGTGCCCGGTTGCTTGTCAGGTCGTCAAGAGCCGGCATGCCGGCGGTGGCCCGCTCCAGCGCCTCCATGGCGGCTGAAACTTTTGCATCGATATCCGCAATGCCCTTGCCGTTGTGAATGACGATCGATCGTGCGTTCGGGCTGACCGCCTGCCACACGGGAATGCCTAGCCGATCAAGATCAGTCAGGCGAGCAAGACGGGTAATGCCGTGGGTGGGGAGATGCGGCTCAATGCGGCGAAGGGTTTCCTCTGCCGGGCAGGCACGATCCGAATAGAGTGATGCGGCAATCTCAGATGCCGTCTGGTCCGATTGGCTGGCGAAAAATTCGGCAAGGGAACGATCCGCAACCATTATCGCCATCGGAAAGCTGAATATTGATCAACATCAGATCGAACGGCAGCTTTGTATCTGCCATCCACGATGCTCATGAGAGAAAGCCGGCCGGCTGTCGGCCAGAGACGGTTTGCAGGCTGGTTCCCGGCAGTATCGAGGCAGCACATTCCACCATAGTGCGCGCCTCGACCCTTATTGATACGGCAGGCTAAACGTCAGTTGCGAAGGCCTATCGCTGCATCCGCCGCGCGCGGCACATGGCCTGCGACCGGTTCGGAAGCGTTTGCCAACGACTTGATCAACGTCAGCACGGACTGGCGTATGCTCGGGTCATTGATTTTCATGAACGCCTTGTTGAGGTTCAGACCTTCCTTGGACGTCAGGAATTCCGACAGATCCTCAAGACCATTGATCGCACCCAAGCCATCGGTATTAAGCGGCTGCGAATTGTCCTGCTGGAAGAAGAAGGCGACCTGCACTGCCAGCACGCTGGCAATGGCCTGAAGCCGGCTTGCACCAATACGATTGGTGCCCTTCTCGTATTTCTGAACCTGTTGAAACGTCACGCCGATCTGTTCGGCAAGACGTTCCTGGCTCATGCCGAGCATGAGCCGCCGCGTGCGCACGCGTGAACCGACATAGGCATCAATCGGATTCGGTACTTTTGCACTCACTGCGCAATCTCCTTATTAGTAGGGGCCCCCAGTGGATGCCGTCTTACCCATGAACTCTGTGGTAAGAGACACGCGGTCAATCTGCCCGCACAATGTGTGTGAAATAAGAGTGAAATTCAACCAAAAGTCTTTTTTGCGTTATGTTTTGTCATCCCGTTGGCCAATAAACGGCAGAAAAGACGATTCACGTCAATGGGGATTGAAGACCGAGGACGGTTTGCAATTGTAAACCGGGCACAATGGGTTGTCGCGCGTCGGCACATAGGTGCGCGCCGCATAGCCGGATATGCCGCACTGATCGCTGTCGGAAACATAGCGGTCATAAAGTACGATGCGGCCATCCCGCGAGGGGTAGCGCAAAATGACGGCGCGTTCGCCGGCGATCACCTGCTGGACGGCCGCGCAGTCCTTCCCCAGCGACTGGTAGCGCGATATGGCAGAGGCCGGTGCGGCGCTCAGGGTCGTCATCACAATCAATGCAATGGCTGCGGTTCTCATCGATCGTCCCCCAACGGTTATCGTTCAATATAGATAGGCGCCGTGCCGGAAATACAAAGACCGGCGGAGTCCGTCATGATCTGGCGTCGTTCAACACCCGCATACCCGGCGGCCAAATAAAATTGCGCCGTCTTGCTTTGAGATTTTGCGCTGAAAGCTGACTGAAAGGTTGCCCGCGCTAGGTTTGCTGAGCTTCGTGGAGGAAGCGCCTTTCCAAAGCGTCGTGTGGCGCAAGAATTAAAACAGGAGGAGACATTGATGCGTCCATCGCGCACCTTTTTTCATACCGTAGCCCTTTCCCTCGTCATGACTGCTGCTTCCTTTGCAGCCACGGCCGCCAATGCGGCCGACAAGATTTCCATCATGGTGGGCGGCTACGAAAAACAGATCTATCTGCCGGCCAAGCTCGCCGAATCCCTCGGCTACTTCAAGGATGAAGGCCTCGACGTCGAGCTTCTCAACGAATCCGCCGGTGTCGACGCTGAAAACCAGCTGCTCGCTGGCGCCGTTCAGGGCGTTGTCGGCTTCTACGATCACTGCGTCGACCTGCAAGCCAAGGGCAAGTTCATCAAGTCCGTCGTGCAGTTCAGCCAGGCACCGGGCGAAGTCGAGCTGGTTTCGTCGAAGTATCCTGACATCAAGTCCTTCGCCGACCTCAAGGGCAAGCGCGCCGGCGTCACCGGCCTCGGTTCGTCCACAAACTTCCTGACGCTCTACATGGCGTCGAAGGCTGGCCTTTCCGCTGCGGACATCACGCCCGTTCCGGTCGGCGCCGGCCAGACTTTCATCGCCGCCATGCAACAGGACGCCATCCAGGTCGGCATGACCACCGAACCGACGATTTCGCGCCTGCTCAAAACAGGCGAAGCCAAGATCCTCGTCGATCTGCGTACGCTGAAGGGCACCGAGGAAGCACTCGGCGGTACCTATCCGGCCGCATCGCTCTACATGGATGCCGCATGGGTCGACGCTCATAAGGAAGACGTGCAGAAGCTTGCGAACGCTTTCGTGAAGACTCTGCGTTTCATCAACACGCATTCCGCCGCTGAAATTGCCGACAAGATGCCGAAGGACTTCTACGTCGGCGACAAGGACGGCTACATCAAGGCTCTCGACGCCGGCAAGGAAATGTTCACGGCTGACGGCGTGATGCCGGAAGACGGTCCGAAGACGGTTCTCGCCGTGCTCTCGCAGTTCTCCAAGAACGTGAAGGGCAAGACGATCGACCTGTCCAAGACCTACACGACGGAATTCGTCAAGAACGTCAAGTAAGCAGTCATAACGCCGCTTCCGGCCAGTTTTCAGACGGGTTCCGGAAGCGGCAGTTCATCGGGCTTTGCGTGCACGCCCTGAAGGCACGCGTCAGGATCAGCACCATGCAACAGGATGAACGCCGTACCCCGGCGATCGAGCTCATCAATGTCAGCCGCCGTTTCGTCTCGCCGACCGGAAAGTCGCTGACCGCACTGCGCGATTTCAACATGACCGTCGAACGCGGCGAGTTCGTTGCCGTCGTCGGACCGACGGGCTGCGGCAAGTCGACGACGCTCAATCTCGTCACCGGCCTTGCTAAGCCGAGCGCCGGCGAAGTTCGCCTGATGGGCGGTCCGGTCAATGGCATCGATCCGCGCGTCGGCTTCGCCTTCCAGACGGATGCACTCTTTCCGTGGAAGAACGTCATCGACAACGTCATGGCCGGCCCGCTGTTTCGTGGCAAGTCGAAGTCCGAGGCCGAAAAGATGGCCAAGGACTGGCTCGCCCGCGTCGGCCTTTCGAAGTTTCTGCATCACTATCCGCATCAGCTCTCGGGCGGCATGCGCAAGCGCGTTTCGCTGGCACAGACCTTCATCAACGAGCCGGAAATCCTCTTGATGGACGAGCCTTTCTCGGCGCTCGACGTGCAGACCCGCACGGTCATGCATGAAGAGCTCCTGAAGCTCTGGGCCGAGCGCCAGGCATCGGTCGTCTTCGTGACGCACGATCTCGAAGAAGCCGTCGCGCTTGCCGACAAGGTCTATGTGCTGACGGCCGGCCCGGCAACGGTGAAATCGGTCTACACGATCGACCTGCCGCGCCCGCGCGTCGTCTCGGAGATCCGCTACGAGCAGAACTTCATCGATTATTGCAAGACGATCTGGGACGACCTGCGTGAAGAGGTCGAAACCAGCTATCGCCGTGCCGCCGAAGCGGCATAAGGAGGATTGATCATGGCAAACACAGCTCTCGAAGCAGGCAATGCCCCGATCTTCCGCGCCGGCACCTCGGATGCGGAAATCGAAGCCGCAGCGCTGAAGGCGCTCGCTCGCCGCAAATACGTCGTGGTGGCCTGGCAGATCGGCATTCTGCTCGGCATCATCGGCCTCTGGCAGCTCGCCTCGGACCTGCACTGGATCGACCCGTTCTTCTATTCGAGCCCGTACGGTATCGCCTTGCGCCTATGGGAATGGATTGTCGACGGCACGGAAAGCGGTTCGCTCTGGTACCACCTCGGCGTTACCATGGAAGAAGCGCTGATCGGCTTCATCATCGGTTCGGTGACCGGCGTTCTCGTCGGCGTCGCCCTTGGCCGCAACAAGCTCGCTTCCGATATCCTGTCGATCTACATCAAGGCGATCAACTCGATCCCTCGCGTCGTATTGGCGCCGATCTTCGTGATGATCATGGGCCTCGGCCTGCCGTCGAAGGTGGCGCTGGCTTTCATCATGGTGTTCTTCGTCGTATTCGCCAATGCCTTCCAGGGCGTTCGCGAAGCCGACCGCAATATGATCGCCAATGCCCGCATCCTCGGCGCCTCCAACTGGCAGGTGACCCGCAACGTTATCCTGCCGTCGGCAATGAGCTGGATTTTTGCAAGCCTGCACATCTCCTTCTCCTTCGCCATCATCGGCGCCATCGTTGGCGAATTCGTCGGATCGCTGGCCGGTATCGGCTACCTGATCTCGATCGCCAAGGGCACCTATGACGCGGCCGGCCTCTATGCCGCGATCATCCTCGTGATGGTCGTCACGCTCGGTGCCGAATATGTGATGACGCTCATCGAAAACCGCATCACCCGCTGGCGTCCGCAGCAGAGCCTCGACACGCACTAAGCGTTTCTTTCTGGTACCTCCCAAGGCCAGGGGCCGGGCATCTTGCCCGGCCTTTTTTGTTTAAGCCGGCGACTCTCTCCCGCAGGCGCAGAGAGGGGACAATTCCGCGGTTGCCGCACTCGACAACCAAATACCGCGGCTTAACTTCACCGTTCAAACCGCCGGCAAGCGTACACTCACCAGCAGCCCACCGCCTGCCGGCTCGCCGAGCGTCACCGAACCACCGGCGCCGTCGACGACCTCGCGGACGATGGCAAGTCCCAGGCCGCTGCCCTCCGGCTCGGTGCCCATGATGCGATAGAAGCGCTCGAACACCTGGGCGCGCTCGGCTTCAGGAATGCCGGGACCATTGTCCTCGACCCATAGAAGGGCCGTATCGTCTTCCCGTCCGATGCCTACGGTGACCCGCCCGCCCGGCGGCGTATAACGCAGGGCGTTGTCGACAAGGTTGACCAGCATTTCGCGCAGCATGGTGCCGTCACCTTCGATACGAACCGGCGTTTCGTCCGCCTCCAACCCAAGATCGATATTGCGGCGCAGGGCCTCTTCGGCCAGCGTTTCCAGGACCCGACGTGCGGTTTCCGTGAGTTCGATCGTATCGTTTCGCGGTCGGCGACTGCCGGGCTCGGCGCGGGAGAGGGTGAGAAGCTGGCTTGCAAGGCGTGTCACCTGCCGCGTGCTGGAGCGCAACGCCGTCAGCGCCTCGTCGCGCCGGCTGCTGTCGGTTTCGCGGGCGGCAACGCTTGCCTGCGTCGAAATCAGGGCGAGCGGCGTGCGCAGCTGATGTGCGGCGTTCGAGACGAAGCGCCGCTGTGCCGCCATCTGGTTCTGCACCCGCTCCATATGGTCGTTGAGGGCATGGACGAGCGGCCGAAGCTCGTTCTGCACCATATCCGGCTGTAATGGATCCAGACGCTCGCGGCCACGCTCACGCACGGCGTCGCGCAACCGCAGCACCGGGGCGAGGCCGCGCTGCAGGCCGATGATGGTCACGAGGCCGGCGAGCAACACGAGTGCGAGCTGCTTGGTGAAGTCCGACAGCCAGAGCCTGCGGCGCATCGCATACTGGCTGTTATGGGTGACGGCGACGGTGACGGAAATCGTGCTGTCCTGATCGAGACCGACCACGGGATGGCTGAGCATGAGCACGCGCACCCCGTCGGTGCGAAACGTCATGTCCTCGCCGTTCAAATCCCGTTTCGGCCGTGGCAGATCGGGAAAACCGGCGATGAGGTTCCCCCACGCCGTGACCACCTGATAGAAGACGCGGTCGCCATAGCCGGTGTCGAACATTTCCAATGCCGCCGGAGGGATATCGATCTGCACGGTGCCGCTGCCGTCGACATGGGTGGCCTCGGCGATGACGCGGGCCGAGGCGAGCAGCGTGCGGTCGGTGACAAGATCGGCTGTGGCGTCGGCCGAGCGATAGCTGAGATAGAGGTTGATACAGATGGCGCCGATCAGCGTCAGCACCACCCAGGCAAACAGTTGTGCCCGAAGGCTGCTTGCCACCCCGCCCAAGGCGCGGCTCAGAATGCCTCTTGTTGGGAAGGTCTCGTCATTGTGCATGGCGAAGGAGATAACCCAGGCCACGCAGCGTCGCGATCTGCACGGTGCTGCCTTCGAGCTTCTTGCGCACGCGATGCACATAGATCTCGATGGCGCTGGTGTCGGCGAGGTCGTCAAAGCCGAAGACGCTTTCCGAGAGCGTGGTCTTGGTCACCGTCGTCCCAGCCTTCATGACGAGATGCTCGAGCACCGCATGCTCGCGCGGCGTCAGCGCCAAGGATTCTCCCGCCAGATAGAATTGCCGTGTGCCGCCGTCGAAGACCAGGTCGCCGACGGCGATCTCGGGAGCGGCATGGTCGTGGCCACGGCGGACTGCCGCGCGGATGCGGGCTTCCAGCTCGGCGTTCTCGAAAGGCTTGGCGAGATAGTCGTCGGCACCGCTATCGAGGCCGGCGACCCGGCCGTCAAGGCTGGCGTTGGCCGTGAGGATGATGACAGGAACCTTGTTGCCTGCCTGGCGCAGGCGCTTCAGCAGCGTCAGACCGTCCATTTTCGGCAGAGACAGATCGAGGATGACCACCGCATAGGCCGCGACTTTCAGCATGTGCTCGGCGTCTTCGCCGTCATAGGCGATGTCGACGACATATTGCGCCTGACGCAGCGCCTTGCCGAGCCAGGACGCCAGTTCGCGGTTGTCTTCGACGATCAGGAGCCTCATGGATCGACTATACAGCAAGTGCCGGATATGGCGAGTATTTCACGTCATTGTTGCAGCCGGAATTCATGCCTTTCCAAGCCTCAATCCCATTTCCCGCACCTCGTGCAGATAGACCTTCCGCGCGTAGGGCGGCGTCAGATTGTGGTCCGCTTCAGGGATGATGGTCAGGCGTATGCCGGGGAAGTGCTTCAGGCCGTCGCCATCCTGTCCAAACTGCTCATGGAGATGATCGAGACCGATGTCGTGGGCGCTGTAAAGCAGCGATATATCGACCTTGCGTCTGGTGAGCGTCCGGAAGCCATTGATGACAGGTCCCTGCGTGGCGGCAAGGAAAGGGAAGGCGCTGAGCAACTGGCGGCTTGATCGCAACGCTCGCCGGCCGAGCACGGTTGCCAGGTTGCGCAGCGCGCTTTTGGCATCGATCTGGCCGCCAAACAGACGCCTCAGCGTTTCCATCTGCAAAAATTTCCGCCCATAGGTTTCGAGGGAACGCGGCGCATAACGCAAGGCTTCATCGACCGAGCGGCTTTCATCCCAGGTGAAGCTGTAGGGGTTGACGGTCACCAGGCCCTCGCAGCGAGCATCGCGCAGGGCGGCATGGAAGGCCAGATAGCCACCGCTGCAGCGTCCCACCGCAAAGGCGGGCAACAGCTTGCGGGCTTCCAGAAGATCGAGCGCTTCGGTCACGTCCTGCTGTTGCTCACGCGAATAGAGCACCTGTCCCGGGGCGCCGGGCAGCGGCGGGCTGTCGCCGACATTGGCGTTGTCAAAGCGCAAAGAGGCAATGCCGTCATGAGCGAGTGAGCGCGCCATCGAGACCGACATTCGGCCCCAGCCGGCGTGTCTGTCATAGGCCGTGGTCAAGAGCAGGGCGGTTGCACCCCTCCTTTCGCCTTCCGGCTCGCAAAGAATGCCGAAGATGCGGCCGCCCTTGCCGAAGCGGAGCGGCGTCTCGCGAAAGCCGTCCCCGATGAGAGGCGCAGCGTTCGCCATTTTGGCGGGGCTTGATGCTATCGGCCGCGTTTGGCCGGATGCCAGGGATCGCGCCCACTCCACGACCCTGCTGCCTGAAACCGCCGGCATCACGGCAATCGTGGGGTTGGAGACCAGATCGTCGTAGCCTTCATATGTCGATTGCTCGACATGCGGGACAAGTGTTTCGAGGTGGCGGGCAAAATCCGCATCGCCGGGGCGACCGGGCCGCGTCAGCACGAGGCAGTTCGGTGTTCCGAGGCTGGCGAGGTTCATCAGATTGAGTTTCTTGACCGCGTCGGCAACCGTGTCAGGCATGCGCAGGCTGGCGACAGTCACACCGTCCGTTTGCCGTTGCGCCTCCTCGAGCCCCATGCCCTCGTCGATCATCTTCGACCAGACGGTAAGTTCACGCAGATAGGCGCGGCCGGAAATGACGGGCGCAAGAAAGGCGATGCCGTCGATATCGGCAAGGCGTTCCGACAACCGGGCTGCGATCGTACCACCAAGGCCCTGGCTGACGAGGATCAACCGTTCGCAGCCGGACAGCGATTTCAGTTCGGCAGCGGCCGCAAGTGCCGTCTGTTCCCAGAGCGAGAGGCCTTCGCCCTCATCGACAACGTCGAGGGCGTCGCCGGTGCCGGCATAATCGAAGCGCAGGCTCGGTATGCCGATATCGGCGAGGTCCTCGGCAAGGATGCGCCAGAACTTGCGGACGCACATTTCTTCAAAACCCCAGGGGCTGAGGAACAAAACTGCGGTGCCGGCCGGGGGCGTTGCAGCGGACATGAACAGGCCAACGGTGCCTGCAAAGGTCACCGGCGTAGCGGCCGATCTCACATCTTTCGTTTCACTCGGATTTTCGGCGGCTCCCCAACCAGCCATGACAGTCTCCTCACATGCGACGCGGCGCCAATAACGCCAAGGCTTGAACGGCAATTGGGTGAGCACGGGCTGGCAATCGTGCGGCAATTTTCTGAAGGACGTCGATGTCCTCGGTCGGTATGGCTTTCAGCAGTCTGAGCGCGATGCCATAGGCGAGCGCGCCGGCAATGACGGCGCCGACAAGACCGGCGATACCGGGCAGCGCCTGCAGGACACCATAGGCGGCAGCGGCGCAGAGAAGGGCGGCAATCGTCACCTTCGCCAGGTTGACGAGCATATCCCGCGTGGAGCCTTCGAACTCCATGCGACGCACCATCAAAAGACACATGACGGTGAAGGCTAGGAATCGGATCAGGGCGGCGCCCTCGCCCCCATAAAAGGGTACTGCAGCAAAGCAGCCGACGACCATGACGACACTGGCAATGCCGCCGATGATGGTGCGCTCGCGTACGCGATCGAGCGAATAGAGATACTGCGTGCAGATCTGCATGAAGACATAAGGTGCGGCTGTCAGCGACAGCAGCGCCACCATGCCACCGCTCGGGGCGAAGGGTGCGCCGAAGACCGTGACCACGAGTTCCGGCGCGATGGCCGCAAGGCCGAAGCTCATCGGCAGGGTGATATAGGCGATGCTGCGGGCCACTCCCGCAAAGACATCGACCGGCAGTTTGTCGGATGCGCGGGCATGCATCTGTTCGGAGTAATAGGGCAAGAGGCTGCCGCTCAGCTGCACCGGCAATTGCAGCGCCAGATTGGCGAGCGACAATCCGACGGCGTAAAAGCCGACGGCTTCGATGCCCCAGTAGCGCTGCAGGAACAGCAGCTCGATACGATTGAGGAAGATCGAGCTGTTGATGAGTTCGATCGACAGAATGAGCGATGAGCTGATGAGGGCGGAAAGGCCGACCCCGCAATTGTTCTTGCGCGCGATCGCGATCCTGAGCGTTGCGACGAACATGGGCAGCTGCCCGATCGTATAGCCGACAAGCGCGCCGCTGACGCCGAAGAAGATTGCGCCGATCAGGACGCCGATGAGCTGGAGCACGGAACTCGTCAGCGTGATGCGCAGGAACGTGCCGAGCTGTTGCTCCCCGATCAGGTAGTTCTTGCTGTAAGCGCCGAGCGATTGCAGAACGAAGAAGACGCCGGTAATGGCGATGACGGCCGACGCGTCGCCGGCCCAGTGCAAACGCTCCTCATCCCAGTAATAGGCGGCATAGCCGAGGACCAGGATCACGGTTGCAAGGATCGTCGGCTGCAGGAGATAGGCGGCAAAGCCCCGCCGTTCCTCCGCCGAATAGCCGTTTCCCTTCAGTTGCGGCAGGATGCGCAGCAGGGTGACGCCGGCGCCGAGTTCGGCAATGAGCGCGCCTGTCGTCGTCAGCCAGAGCGAAAAGGCGATGATGCCGTTGGCTTCCGGGCCAAGCAGGCGAGCGGCAATGATCGAACATGCAAAACCGGTCGCGAGCAGGGTCAAACCCGCTACCGCGTTCAATACCGAGTTTGCCATGATGCTCTTCGTCATGAAGATGACCGTTCCTCAATTCGCCGAACCTAGATGCGCATGTCGGCTCTTCGTGGAGATAGCGTCAGCTCTATTTCATATGCCTTAATATTTAGGGTTTAATGCTGCGCTAAGTTCGTTTTTTACTTCGGCCAACGTACTTTCTGCCCGATATTGGCCGCCTGGGGCTTGCGCGGAGGGTTTCATTGTTCAGCCTCATCGTCTGCACGGTCGATCGTTTCGACCAGTTGGAGCGGCTTTTCCGTTCTTTGGCGGGCCAACGCCATGCAGATTTCGAGGTCATTGTCGTCGACCAGAACCTCGACGATCGGCTGCGCGAACTTATCGATCGATTTTCACTGGATTTCACCATTCGCCATATCCGCTCGCCAAAAGGGCTTTCCCGGGCGCGTAACAATGGCATGGCCGTGGCGACAGGCGATTATGTCTGCTTTCCCGATGACGATTGCTGGTACGAGCCCGATACGCTCTCGACCGCTGCAGGGCTATTTTCGGCACATTCGGAGCTGGCGATCGTCACCGGCCGCACACTGGATGCAGAGGGTGTGGCCTCCGTCAGCCCGACGGGGGAAACGCGGCTGGCGCTGACGCGCTGGAATTACCTCAAGTGCGGCAACTCCAACGGCATCTTTGTCCGGCGGGTGGCGCTTGCCGGCATTGGCGGCTTTGACGAGAATCTGGGTGTCGGTTCGGATTCACCGTTCCAGAGCGGCGAAGAAGCGGATTTTCTGTTGCGCGCACTCTCGGCTGGCAAAGGCGCGATGTTCTTTCCGGAGCTGATCGTCCACCACGATCAGGTCACCAGCGAATATGGCCCGCGCCAGGTGGAGCGCGCGCGCAAATATGGACGGGGGTTCGGTGCGCTGATGCGCAAGCAGGCCTTTCCGTTTTATTATGTCGGCTATCGGCTGTTTCGCCCTGTTGCCGGTTGGCTGGCGGCGCTTGCGCGTTTCAACTTCGATGCTGCCCGCTACAAGCGCGCCTGGCTCATGGGCATCCTGGAAGGTTATGCGGCCTGGCCTCGGTGGCGTAAAAGCTGAGGCGACTTGCCTTTCGGCGTCAACGTTTCGGTGTAGACATCCATGTAGCGCTGGGCGACCTCGTCCCATGCATAGGCGCGGGCATCGCTCAACAGTTCCCGCCGCAAGGTCAGGTCATCGCCTTCAAGCCGGGCGAAAGCCGCTGTCAGAGTATCGGCTGCGGCCTCAGGATCGGAAAAATCCGTGAGCATGAGGGCCGGGTGCGTTTCCGCCATTGCCTTATAGGCTTCGTTGGCATTGAGCACCGGCAAGAGGCCGGCGCTCATGGCCTCGATCGCCACCAGGCCGAAACCTTCATACTCCGAGGCGGATGCGAAGAGCGAGGCGCGGGCGATGATGTTGCGGATGGAGCAATCGTCGATCGAGACGTGCAGCGCGACATTGCGCTCCAGACTGCGATCGGCGATTTCCTTCAGCAGCGTTGCTCGATTGAGATCCGATTCCGCGCCGATGATATCGAGATGCCAATCGTCATGGCGAGCGACCAGCGCCTTCATCGCATCCAGGAGATGGTCCAACCGCTTGTTGACGGAGAAGCGGCCGATGGTCACGATGCGGCGGCGAGCTTCCAAGGCGGCGCAATTGGAGAATTTGCTGACATCGGCGCCGTTTTCGATCAGACGGACGCGTTTGTCGGCGATCTTGGAAAAGAGCCGCGCGTCGGACTGGCTGCAGCAGATGAGCGAATGATAACCGAGCGCGGAAAGCCGCGTCGCCGTGTTGAACCAGATCTTCTTGATGGCGGCATATTTCTGCGTGTGGAAGAAGCCGCCATGGGTGGTGGCGACCATGGGGCGCCCGTGCATCAGCTTGCCCCAGGCGAGTGCGTCGAAGAAGAAATCGACGGCGTGGACATGGACGAGATCGGCATCGACCAGATGGCGGAAGACTTTCGGCGCCACGGGATAGCGCGTGGAGCCGGACCAGGGAATGCGCACGATCTCGATGCCGTCGATGGTCTCGTTTGCCGGGAGTTCGCGACCAGGATCGGAAAACAGGCTGTTGCAGGTGACGACGCGCACGCGATAGCCGCGGGAAATCAGCTGTCGGCAGAGGTTGGCGACGACGTCTTCCAGGCCGCCCTTGTTCGGGAGGAACTGGCGCACGACGTGCACGATCAGCGGTCCGGCCTGCTTGCTTGCCTGAATATCCGCAACAGCCGATGTCATCGATCCACCCTCGACCCCTATGCCGCGCCATGTGCCGGCAAACAAGCGCTCCAGCGCGCCGCCCTTTGATCAGTCCGAAAAACAGACCATCACGTCGGTTAAAAAAGGCTTAATCGCGAATGGATACGCGTAATGTTTCGGGCAGAAAGGTTAATGCGGGTGGGGCGATGCCCCGGCTGCGTTAATACTTAGAAAGCGCGAAATGTCAGCGTCGTCAGCGAGCGGATGATGCCCGGAATATTGGCGATATGGTCGTTGATGAACTTGCCGATATCCTGCTCTTCGGCAATGTAGACTTTCATCAGCAGGTCGTACTCACCACTGGTGGAGTATAGCTCCGAAACCAGCTCCGTCTGGTAGATTGCGTCGGCGACCTCATAAGTCTTGCCGGGAGAGCATTGGAGCTGAACGAAAATAGGCTTCATTGGTGTGTCCTGCTTTTGCCTGCGACCACGATGGCGGCCAGCTTTTCCCTATAATGGTCGAAGGCGCCATCGCCATGCAAGTTTTTCTCCAGAGCGGATGATTTTTCGTCATCATGCTATGTCCATCGGATGTCGCTCTTGCCGCTTCCGCAACTTCGCGCACAGCGCTAGATTGGCGCGATTATTTCTGTCGATTGGACCGATTTCATGCTGAATGACCCCCGCTCTCATGGTCTCTGGGAAAAGACCGCCCCCTTGCCGCCGGCAACGAAGCCGCTTTCCGGCGAGATATCTGCCGATGTCGTGGTGGTCGGTGGTGGCTATACCGGTCTTTCGACGGCGCTGCATCTGGCGGAAGCCGGCACGAATGTCGTGTTGCTGGAGGCCAATGAAATCGGCTTTGGCGGTGCCGGGCGCAATGTTGGCCTCATCAATGCCGGCATGTGGGTGATGCCGGACGATCTGCCGGGCGAACTGGGTCCCGTTCACGGCGAGCGTCTTCTCGAGCTGCTCGGCAACGGGCCGAAGCTGGTCATGGAACTGATCGACAAGCACGCTATTGCCTGCGAGCTCGAGCGCAACGGCACGCTGCATTGCGCGGTCGGGCCGGAGGGGTTGAAGGAAATCGAGGAGCGCGCCCGCCAGTGGAGCAAGCGCGGCGCGCCAGTCACGGTGCTTGATGCGCGCGAGACGGAGCGCCGGGTCGGCAGCTCGGCTTACGCGGGCGCGCTGCTCGACATGCGCGCCGGTACGCTGCAGCCGCTCGCTTATGCGCGCGGCCTTGCCCATGCCGTTGCGAGAGCAGGCGTTGCCATACATACCGGCAGTCGGGTGACGTCTACGGAAAGACATGGGGCGAAATGGGTGGTTTCGACCGATGGCGGCAAGGTCAGTGCCGACTGGATCGTGGTGGCCACGGATGCCTATAGCACTGGCCCCTGGGAGGCGATCAGGAACGAGCAGGTGCATCTGCCCTATTTTAATTTCGCGACGGTGCCGCTCGGCGACAACTTGCGCAAATCCGTGCTGCCGGGGCGTGAGGGCGCATGGGATACCAAGGAAGTGCTCTCATCCTTCCGCATGGACCAGGCGGGCCGGCTCGTCTTCGGCAGCGTCGGCGCGCTGCGTAATACCGGTCTGGCGATCCACAAGAGCTGGGCGCGTCGGGCGATCAGGAAGCTCTTTCCGCAGCTCGGCGATATTCCGTTCGAATGCGAATGGTATGGCAAGATCGGCATGACCGATAACGCGCTGCCGCGTTTCCATAAGCTCGACCAGAATGTCGTCGGCTTCTCGGGCTATAACGGTCGCGGCATTGCGCCGGGCACCGTATTCGGCAAGGTGCTTGCCGGCCATATTCTCGGGCAGATTTCCGAGGCCGATCTGCCGCTGCCGGTGACAGACATCGTCGAGCCGAGCTTCAGGGCGGCAAAGGAAATGTGGTACGAGGCCGGCGCTCAGGCCGCGCATTTCGTCGGCGCCAGAGTTTAAAAAGTTACCGAACCAGCATTACGGGAAGAGGAAACAGGATGACCGCGACATCAGATCTTGCCGCCGAAACCAAGGCGATACTGACGGAGCTTGGCGTATCGGCCGATCGCTATACCGGCGGGACGCTGGCCGTCACCTCGCCGGTCACCGGCGCCGAGATCGGCCGGCTCAGGGAGCATTCGGCCGGTGAAGCGAAAGGTGCGATCGCGGCGGCGCACGAGGCGTTTCTCGCCTGGCGCAACGTGCCGGCGCCGAAGCGCGGCGAGCTGATCCGCCTGCTTGGCGAGGAGCTCCGCGCCGGCAAGGCGGCGCTCGGCCGTCTCGTCTCCGTCGAAGTCGGCAAGATCACCTCCGAAGGTCTCGGCGAAGTGCAGGAGATGATCGATATCTGCGATTTCGCGGTGGGCCTCTCGCGCCAGCTTTACGGTCTGACCATCGCCACTGAGCGTTCGGAGCACCGGATGATGGAAAGCTGGCATCCGCTTGGGGCGATCGGCATCATTTCCGCCTTCAATTTCCCGGTTGCCGTCTGGTCGTGGAATGCGGCGCTCGCCATCGTGTGCGGCAATTCCACCATCTGGAAGCCATCGGAAAAGACGCCGCTGACGGCGCTTGCTGTGCAGGCTCTGTTCGAAAAGGCACTGAAGCGCTACGTCGCCGAAGGTGGCGAAGCGCCGGCCAATCTTTCGACTCTGTTGATCGGAGGTCGTGATCTCGGCGAGCTGATGGTTGATCATCCGCAGGTGCCTCTCGTCTCGGCGACCGGCTCGACGGCCATGGGCCGCGCGGTCGGCCCGCGCCTTGCCGGCCGTTTCGCCCGCGCCATCCTCGAACTCGGCGGCAACAATGCTGCGATCGTCTGCCCGACGGCCGATCTCGACCTCACCTTGCGCGGCGTCGCCTTTTCCGCGATGGGCACGGCCGGTCAGCGCTGCACGACGCTGCGCCGCCTTTTTGTCCATGACAGCGTCTATGACCAGCTCGTTCCGCGCCTGCAGAAGGCCTACGGTTCGGTGACGATCGGCAATCCGCTTGAAGCAGGAACCCTCGTCGGCCCGCTGATCGACAAACAGGCTTTCGATCGCATGCAGTCGGCCCTTGCCGCAGCGAAGGCGGCCGGCGGCACGGTCACCGGCGGCGAGCGTGTCGAAAACGGAGTTGCCGATGCCTTCTACGTTCGGCCGGCTCTGGTCGAAATGCCGGAGCAGACCGGTCCCGTCGAACAAGAAACCTTCGCGCCGATCCTTTATGTGATGAAGTACAGCGATTTCGACAAAGTGCTGGCGCTGCACAACGCCGTGCCGCAGGGCCTGTCGTCCTCGATCTTCACCAACGACATGCGGGAAGCAGAGACTTTTGTATCCGCGCGCGGCTCCGATTGCGGCATCGCCAATGTCAATCTCGGTCCCTCGGGTGCCGAAATCGGGGGCGCATTCGGCGGCGAGAAGGAGACCGGCGGTGGGCGTGAATCCGGCTCTGATGCTTGGAAGGCCTATATGCGCCGGGCGACCAACACGATCAATTACGGCCGCACCCTGCCCCTCGCCCAGGGCGTCAAGTTCGACGTCGAATAGGTTCAATTTTGCTGCATTGCGATAAGGCGGATGTGGGCGTAAAAAGTCCTTATCCGCCTCATCTTTTTCAAGGTCTATCTCATGCACCTGTCGCTCGCCGAAGCCGAAACGCTGGTCGTGGAGGCGCTGCGGCGCAGCAAGGTAAGTGCTGAAAACGCTCGCTCCGTGGCCGTTGCGCTGGTGGCAGCCGAGGCTGCCGGGCAGGGCGGTCACGGCCTGCGGCGCGTACCCGCCTATGCCGGACAAGCCAAGGCCGGCAAGACCGATGGTTTTGCCATGCCGCGGATGAGCCGGCCCTTTCCGGCGGTGCTGCGTATCGATGCCGGCAATGGCTATGCCTATCCGGCGCTCGATCTTGCCGTTTCAGCGCTTCCCGAGATTGCGCGCGAGCAGGGGATCGCGCTTGCCGCCATCAGCCGATCTCACCATGCGGGCGTCATGGGCTTGACGGTGGAGCGCTTTGCCGATCAGGGATTGGTGGCGCTGATGGTCGCCAATGCACCGGCCGCAATGGCCCCCTGGGGCGGCAAGACCCCTGTGTTTGGCACGAACCCGATCGCCTTTGCTGCTCCGCTTCCGGGTGACGAGCCGATCGTGATCGATCTGGCTTTGTCGAAGGTGGCGCGGGGCAAGGTGATGGCCGCCCGGCAGCAGGGCGCCTCCATTCCTGCAGACTGGGCATTCGATCGCGAGGGAAGGCCGACTACGGATGCCGAGGAAGCCTTGGCCGGCACGATGATCCCGGCGGGCGATTCCAAGGGTGCGGCGCTCGCCCTCATGGTGGAAATTCTGGCAGCGGGCCTGACCGGCGCCAACTACGCTTTCGAATCCTCGTCGCTGTTCGATGATAAAGGCGCACCGCCGGCGCTTGGGCATGCGATCATTGCGATCAACCCTTCGGCGACGAGTGCGGCAGATACGGCGCAGCGACTGGCGCTTCTGGCAGACGAAATCACGAGCGATCCGAATGTTCGCCTGCCGGGCCGGCGCGGTCAGAGTTCACGACGGCTTGCGCTTGTGCACGGCATTACCGTCGAAGACGAGGTTATCGCCGCGATCGAGAAGCTTTAGCTCGCACGCATCGGATTGTCCCAGCCCTTGGCAGAGTTTCCGGTGCGATCGGATGATCCTCAGATCAGGCGGTTGCCGCTACGGCTGGTTTCTCGTCGAGCCAACCGCCCGTGAAGCCTGCGCGTTCCAATCCGCGACGAAGCACCGGGGATTGCCGCATCAGGTCCCAGATCATGCCGGTACGGGCATTTTCGATCATCATGACAAGCAGGCCCTGGTCGAGAGCGACCGAACGATCGTCCACCCAGCCTTCCGGGCCGGGTCCCTTGACGCTCGGGTTGAAGCCGCCCGGGAAGCGGCCGTCGAGCAGCAGGTTCGGGTAGTTCGAGAGCAGGGCTTTCGTGCCGTCGAGCGCGGCGTCGCGGTCAAACGGCAGGCAGGAGAGCGGTCCCCAGGGAGCGATGGTGCCGTCGTCGGGTCCGAGCGGTGCGCCGCGCGCGGCATAACCGAAGACCTTCGGCGCATAGCGCAGGCTATGCTTGGTGCCTGTCGGGTTGGGGCCGTCGCAGGCCGAAAGACCCCAGACATCCTTGTTGTAGCCGATAAAGTGGCTCGGATTACGATCCGTATAGTCGCGCTGGACGGCGACGGCCGTCTGCGTGTTGGTGAAATAGTCGACACCCTTGTCGGCCACATGCTTGTCGCGAATGCCGCGGAAATCGATCCAGGCATGCGAAAACAGGTGAATGAACAGCGGCCCGGCGTAGAGGAAGGGCGTTTCCTTGAACATCATCCACGTATAGGTCGATGCGAAGGCGTCGTAACTGGACGATGGGATCGGGTGTGTGGGCGAGGCGAGGCCAAGCACGTAGAGGAAAATCGCCTCGTCATAGCCCTGATAGCGCCAGCGCAGAAAGCCGCTTGCCGGCTTCCAGCCCATGCTGATGGTCTGACCTTTGTTGAGGGCCCAATGCCAATCGCAGCGCTCGTAGAGATATTGCGCCTGCTTGCGCAGGTCCTGTTCGATCTGGCTGGCGCCATCGAAATAGGCTGCCGCCGCCAGTACGCCCATCAGGAACAGGCCGCTGTCGATCGTCGACAGCTCGCTGTTCCAGGCGCGCTTTCCGGTGTCCATGTAGAGGAAGTGATAATAGAAGCCGCGGTGGCCGGTGGCGCCACGTTCGGTGCCCTGCTGACTGTCGGCGAAGAAATCGAGTGCGGTCAACACGCGTTCGGCAGCCTCGGCTCGGCTGATCCATCCGCGCTCGACGGCAACCGGATAGCTCGATAGCGCAAAGCCGACTGCGGCAATGCTGCAATGGCTCGTCTTGATCGAGGTATCGGCCACCAATCCGTTCTCCGGATTGGTATGAAGCATGAAATATTCAAACGCCGAACGTTGCAAACGATCGATCAACGCTTCGTCAGTCTCATTTACCTGCTGCAGCATCTGCCACCCATCTCCACGGCGCTCCCAACCCTTGCTGAACATAGGAGCTCGGATAGTTGCAAATCAAACATGATTAACGATGCCACACTTTTGTGGACGTTTCTTTAATATCAGTGGGTTGTGTCGAATTTTACCCGTGGAACAGGCATGCGGCTCCTGGTTTTCCAGGACGAATTTCTACTGTCACGCTCTGGAAAGTCAGCGAATCACCGAAAAATTAGAACGATTTGCGGGTGCCGGGCACGCTATGCGACGGCTGTCTCCAGTCGTTGCTTCAAGCGTGCCAGTGTTCGGCCAAAGACGGCCTCGTCGCCGAGCGCTCTGGCAAGCGTCAGGGCGCCCTGGATGCCGACCACGGCTTCTTCCGCCAGTGCTTGAGCTTCCGGTTGCGGCTTGCCTGCTCTCGCCAATGCTCCGGATAGCGCCGAGATCCAGCGATGGAAGTAATCGCGGATGGGGCGTGGAAAGCGTTCGCGGGTCTCATCGAGTGCAAAAGCGCCGATCAGGCACACACGGCGGCCGGAGCGGAAATAGCTATCGGTCGTCTCCCACATGCGGGCAATGGCCTCGCGCGGGTCTTCCTCTTCGAGCGGCCTGAACATTTCTGTCACGAACCACGTGTCGATATGCGCCATGATCTCAGCCGCCATCTCTTCCTTGCCGCCTGGAAAGAAGTGATAGACGCTGCCTTTCGACAGTTTGGTACGGGCCGTGATTTCGCTCATCGACGCGCCCTCGTAGCCGAGCTCCCGAAAGACCTCGGCGACAAGAGCGATGGCATCCGGCTTTTCAAAGACGGTTCGCACCATCTCAGAGACCGAGATCCGACAGGCTCGGGTGATCGTCCGGCCGGCGGCCGAGCGGCCAGTGGAATTTCCGGTCTGCTTCCTTGATCGGCATATCGTTGATGGAAGCAAAGCGGCGCTGCATCAGGCCTTCCGCATCGAATTCCCAATTCTCGTTGCCGTAGGAGCGGAACCAGTGGCCGCTGTCGTCACGCCATTCATAGGCGAAGCGCACCGCGATGCGATTGCCGTCGAAGGCCCAGAGTTCCTTGATCAGTCGATAGTCCAGTTCCTTTGCCCACTTGCGCGTCAGGAATTCGACGATCTCCTTGCGTCCACGCGGGAATTCGGCGCGGTTCCGCCATTGGCTGTCTTCGGTATAGACCTTGGAGACACGCTCGGGATCGCGGCTGTTCCAGCCATCTTCGGCCACGCGGACCTTGGCGATTGCGGTTTCCAGGGTGAAAGGCGGAACGAGTGGGGTCGGCATGATGTGCTCCTTCTAAACCGATTGACTATTTATAGACCGATCGGTTTAGAAGGTCAAGCGATGATGTGAGCGCTGAATTAAACGCATCAGCGCGCGAACTTTCGAGCGCCGGCAACGCAGGCGACGACGGCGAAAGTCACGACGATCATGGACCAGCTGACGCTTTCCTTAAGGAGCGCTGCGGCCAGTGCGAAGCCGAAGAAGGGCTGCAGGAATTGCAACTGACCGACGGCTGCGATGCCGCCTTGCGCCAACCCGCGATACCAGAAGACAAAGCCGATCAGCATGCTGAAGAGCGAGACATAGGTCAGGCCAATCCAGGCCGGGCGGCCGATGTTGGCGATGCTATGCGGCATGGTAAGGACGCAGAGCGCGATCGTTACGGGGAGCGAAAGCACGAGTGCCCAGCAGATGACCTGCCAGCCGCCGAGCCGACGCGAGAGAACGGCGCCTTCGGCATAACCAAGGCCGCAGACGATGACGGCGGCGAGCATCAGCAAATCGCCGACCGGCGAGGCGGAGACGCCCTGAGCAAGAGCATAGCCGCTGACCAGTGCGCTGCCGAGCGCGGAGAATATCCAGAAGGCCGGCCTTGGGCGCTCGCCACCGCGCAACACGCCGAAGATGGCGGTTGCCAATGGAAGCAATCCGATGAAGACGATCGAATGGGCCGAGGTGACATGCTTCAGCGCCAGGGCCGTCAGCAAGGGGAAGCCGACGACGCAGCCGAGCGCAACGATGGCAAGCGAGACGACGTCGCTCCGGGCGGGGCGCTTTTCGCGGAAGGCGAGCAGCAGGCCAAGTCCCAGCAGTCCGGCGATGACGGCACGGGCGACCGTCAGAAACAGCGGATCGAAATCCATCACGGCCACGCGCGTTGCTGGTAGCGAGCCGCTGAAGATCACCACGCCCGCCAAACCATAGATCCATCCCGTCGTTGTCTTGTCCATTGCCATGCTCCTTCTTGATGACAGCTGTATCGGAAAGTTCGGCTGGTCAAACCAGAGACAGTGCAGTACAATTTTCGCGAACTGTTATGGTATGAGAGGCAGTACGGATGGATGATCTGTCGACGTTGAACGCCGGTGGGACAACTCGCATCAAGGACGTCATGGCGGCGATTTCCGATCGCATCGCCAGTCGCAGTCTGATGCCGGGGGCGCGCCTTCCCTCTGTGCGCGGCTTCGCAAAGACGATGCAGGTGTCGGTATCCACCGTGGTCGAGGCCTATGAGCGGCTGGCCGCCGAAGGCACGATCCGCTCGCGACCGGGCTCGGGATTCTACGTGTGCGGCCCGCTGCCGCCGCTATCCCTGTCGGAAAGTGGCGCGGCCTCGGATCCCGATGTCGATCCGTTATGGATTGCGCGACAATCGCTCGAGATGGGAGACGACGTGTTGAAGCCCGGTTGCGGCTGGCTTCCGCCGTCCTGGCTGCCGCAACCGGGATTGCGGCGCGCATTGCGAACGCTGGCGCGAGGCGATATGGGCGTGCTTGCCAACTATGGGACGCCGCTCGGCCTTCCGGCCTTGCGGCAGCTGCTGGCAAGGCGCCTCGGTGATCATGGGATCGCAGCGCCGCCCGATCAGATCATGCTGACGGAATCCGGAACGCATGCGATCGATCTTCTCTGCCGCTTCCTGATCGAGCCCGGCGATACCGTTCTGGTGGACGACCCCTGCTACTTCAATTTCCATGCGCTGCTGCGGGCGCATCGTGTCAATGTCGTCGGTGTGCCCTTCACGCCGACGGGGCCTGATATCGAGCGGTTCGCAGAGGCCATCGAGCGGCACAAGCCCCGGCTCTACATCACCAATTCGGCCATCCACAACCCGACTGGCGCGGTGCTCTCGCCAGTGACGGCGCATCGTCTGCTGAAACTGGCCGAGGCTTCCGGCCTCATCATTATCGAGGACGATATCTTCGCCGATTTCGAGGAGGTGGCGGCGCCACGGCTTGCAGCTTTCGACGGGCTTGACCGGGTGATCCACATCGGCAGTTTTTCAAAGACCCTGTCGGCGTCGGTGCGCTGCGGCTTTATTGCCGCGAGGCGCGACTGGATCGACGGTCTGGTCGATCTCAAGGTTGCGAGCAGTTTCAGCTCCGGGCAGCTCTCCGCCGAACTGGTCTATCTGACCCTGAAGGACGGCAGCTACCGCAAGCATGTGGAGGCGCTGCGCCTGCGGCTCGCCAAGACGATGGCGGAGGTATCGGCGCGCCTGGAGGCCATCGGCATCGTGCCGTGGCTGAAGCCGCAAGCGGGAATGTTTCTCTGGTGTCGGTTGCCGGAGGGACTGGATGCCGCCGATGTGGCGCGTGCCTGTCTTGCGGAAGGCATCGTGCTTGCGCCCGGCAATGTCTTCAGTCAGTCCGATACGGCCGGCGGCTTCATGCGTTTCAACGTCGCGCAATCGACCGATCCCCGGATCTTCGATGTGCTCAAGGCATCGATGCGAGCCTTGAGATGAAGCGGCAGGAAGCAGCGAGCGCTTTGATTTTCCGCGGACTTCGAAGAGTGCTATGAGCTGTTCCCCTTGCCAGACGGAAATGATCCGTCATAGCTTTGCCACAAGGTCGCTCCAATTGCTGTCCACATCGGCGACGAAAAATTTCGGCTAAATGAGGTCGACCGTGCGTGTTTTGCTTGTTGAAGACGACAATATTCTCGGCTCATCGCTGAAGAAGGCGCTGGAAAAGCACGCTTATGGCGTCGACTGGATGCGCGATGGCGAGTCCGGTCTGGAAGCTGCCGAGCATTCGCACTTTGCGGCGATTGTGCTGGATATCAACCTGCCGCAGCTGAGCGGCATGGAAGTGCTGCGGCGCATTCGTCAGCGTGGAAATTCCGTGCCGGTGCTGCTGCTCACGGCCATGGATTCTGTGCGCCAGAAGGTCGAGGGCCTCGATGAAGGCGCGGATGATTATCTGGTCAAGCCCTTCGATCTCGATGAGCTGCTGGCGCGCCTGCGAGCGCTGATCCGGCGTCGCGACGGTCGGACCGAAAGCGTTATTCGCTGCGGCGATGTCGAGGTCGATCCATCGGCGATGGTGGCTCGCAAAGGCAGTGCACAGGTGCATACCACGGCCAAGGAGTTCCATCTGCTAAAGCTTCTGATGGAGCGCAGCGGCCGCTACGTGACGAAGAACGACATCGAATATGCGCTCTATGACGCCGACAATACCGTCGAGAGCAATACAATCGAAGTGACCATCTACAATCTGCGCAAGAAGCTTGGTACCGACTTCATCAAGTCGATCCGTGGCGTCGGCTACATGATCGAGCGATGAACAACTCCACGCTCACCCGCAAACTGTTTTTCCGCATCGCGCCCGTGGTCGTGGTGACGATTGTCGTGATTGCCGCCTTTGCCTTCAACAGCGCGACGCGTGAGATCAACAATATCTACGACGCGCAATTGATCGACGATGCGAACGTGATCTGGAGCCTGCTGCGCCGGCCGCTGGAAAAGGCGCCCGACCACGCGGCAAAGCAGATCGACGATATCGACTTCAACATGGACAATCAGCTCGCCTTCAACGAGGACGCGGACGATTACGCCGATGCGCATATGTTCCGCGCCTGGGTCGATGGCAATATCCGCTTCTATAGCAGCACGGCCTTCCTTTCGGACGTGCCGCAGCAGAAGGTGGGCTTTACGACCCTGACCTATGGCGGGGAAGAATGGCGCCTTTATTCGCTGCCGATCCCAAACACGACCATTGTCATCGAGCTGGGCGAAAAAATCGCGCTTCGCGAAACGCTCGTCTCCAACATTCTGCTCAATCTCTTCTTTCCGCTGCTGATGCTGGTGCCGGTCATCGGCTTTCTCATCTGGCTTGGCATCAATAGCGGTCTGCGCACGATCCATGGGGTGGTTCGGCAGATCCGCACCCGGTCGCCGGACGATCTCTCGGCGATCCCCGTCGAGAACCTGCCGCGGGATTTGTTGCCGCTCGGCCGCTCGATCAATCAGCTGCTGGAGAAGCTTGCCCAATCGCTGACGCTTGAGCGACGCTTTTCCGATCTGGCCGCGCATCAGCTGCGCACGCCGCAGGCCGGCGTGAAGCTGTTGCTGCAGATGTTGGGAAAAAGCGATAACGAGTCTGAACGCCAGGCGATCATCACCGATCTCGTCGCCAGCAACAATCACGCCACGCACCTGATCGAGCAGCTGCTGCGGCTGGCGCGCGTCAGTCATCATCCCCTCAATCTGACTTCGGTCACGCTCTATCATCTCGTCGCCTCGGTGCTTGCCGAATTCGGCAACATCATCACCAGCCGGGAGCTCGACGTTGTTCTCGAGGGAGACGAAGCGGTTCAGGTCAAGACGGACGAATCGCTCCTGCGCATGATGGTCACCAATCTCCTCGACAATGCCATCAAGTACACGCCCGTCGGTGGCGAGATCAGGGTTTCGGTTTCAGCGGAAGACGGATCAGGCCAGATTTCGATCAGCGACAGCGGGCCGGGCATTCCTCCTCACGAGCGTGAAGCCGTGTTCCAGCGCTTCTATCGCCTCAATACGCTCCACACCGAAGGTGCGGGGCTGGGGCTTGCCATCGTTGCCGATACAGCGGATCGCCTTTCGGCTGTCGTCGAGCTTTCCACGCCGCGTTGGAGCAAAGGTCTGCAGGTCGACCTGCGATTGTTAGCAAGCTAAAAATCAACGCCGCGTCGTTTTTCATTTTCACTTCATTTTGCCCTCATGCCCGGCTCATCCGAGGTTGTTAAACGCAGCCTTAGACAAGGCGAAAGGGTAATTCATGCAGGTGTTTTGCGATTTTGATGGAACCATATCCATCGAAGACGCGACGGATATGGTGTTGACCCGTTTCGCCGGTTCCGAGTGGGAAGATATCGAACGCTTGTGGAAGCAGGGGCAGATCGGCTCCGGCGAATGCATGCGTCGTCAGATCGCTCTCATCCAGGCGACGAGGGTCGAACTCGACCAGTTTCTCGATACGCTGGCGATCGATAAGGGTTTTGCCGGCTTTCTGTCCTATTGCCGCCGCAACGACCTGCCCGTCACGATCGTCAGCGATGGCGTCGATCATTTCATTCGCCGCATCCTGGCGCGGCATGGAATCGATAGCCTGCCGATCATCGCCAATGTGCTGACGTGCAGCGTCACTCAGGGGCGCGAATCCTATTCGCTGTTTCCGCCCTTCGCCGCAACGGGCTGCCTGTCCGGTGCCGGCGTCTGCAAGTGCCGCGTCGTCGATAACAATGACCTGCGGGTCTACATCGGCGACGGTCGCAGCGATTTCTGCGTGTCCGACAAGGTCGACCTCGTCTTCGCAAAGGCGAAGCTCGTCGATTACTGCGAAGAAAACGGCATTCCCTATGTCGGCTTCGACGATTTTTCCGATCTGCTTCCCAAGATGGAAGCCGTTCTCCCGAGCGTCGAGCGACGCTCCCGTGCACTGCCGCAAGTCAAGACGGCGTGAACCAGACCAAGAGGCATTGAATGAAAACGAATGTAGCCGAAGCCTTCAGCGGCGAGACCGAGTCCGTCCGCTCCGAAGAAGAATTGCGCGCCCTTGAGGAGCTCTATTGCTCCCACGGCGATACGGTTCACTATACGGACAAGCCGAAATTCTTCGAGGAATGCGAGGGATCCTTCGTCTACGATCGGACCGGCACGCCGTTTCTCGATCTGCAGATGTGGTACTCCGCCGTCAATTTCGGCTATCGCAACGAGCGCCTGAACGAAGCTGCGCATCGCCAGCTCGACCGTCTCCCGCAGGTTGCCTCGCAGTATCTGCACCGTGAAAAGGTGGAGCTTGCCGCGATGATCGCCCAGGATGCCGAGCGCAAGTTCGGTCACAAGGGCCGCGTCCACTTCAACGTCGGCGGCTCGCAGGCCGTGGAAGATTCGCTGAAGCTGGTGCGTAACTATACCGGTGGCAAGAGCCTGATGTTCGCCTTCGAAGGCGGTTATCACGGCCGCACGCTCGGCGCGTCTGCCATCACCTCGAGCTATCGTTATCGCCGTCGCTACGGCCATTTCGGCGATCGCGCCCAGTTCGTCGAGTTCCCCTATTACTTCCGCGGCCCGAAGGGCATGTCGAAGGAAGAATACGGACATTATTGCGTCCAGAAGTTCGCACGCCTGTTCGAGAGCGAATATAACGGCGTTTGGGATCCGAAGGCCGGCAAGTCCGAATATGCCGCCTTCTACATCGAGCCGATCCAGGGCACGGGCGGCTATGTCATTCCGCCGATGAACTTCTTCGTCGAACTGAAGAAGGTTCTCGATGATCACGGCATCCTGCTCGTCGTCGACGAAATCCAGATGGGCGTCTACCGCACCGGCAAGCTCTGGTCGATCGAGCACTTCGGCGTTTCGCCGGATGCTCTGATCTTCGGCAAGGCGATCACCAACGGTCTCAACCCGCTTTCCGGCGTCTGGGCCAAGGAAGAAATGATTAATCCGACCGTCTTCCCGCCCGGCTCCACGCACTCGACCTTCGCCAGCAACCCGATGGGCACCGCCGTCGCTCTCGAAGCGATGAAGATGCTCGAGGAAGAAGATTTCGGCGCCGGGATCATGACCAAGGGCGCCTATTTCCTCGACGGTCTGAAGCAGCTGCAGAAGCGCCATGCCATCGTCGGCGAAGTCGATGGCCTCGGCCTCGCGCTCCGCATGGAAATCTGCAAGGACGACAGCTACACGCCCGACAAGGCGACGATGGACTGGATGTGCGACGAAGGCATGAAGGGCGACATGCAGGTCGGCGCCAAGACCTACGGTCTCGTGCTCGACGTCGGCGGCTACCACAAGAACGTCATCACCTTCGCGCCGAACCTGCTCATCACGCATGAAGAGATCGATCTGGCGCTCGCGCTGCTCGATCAGCTTCTGACGCGCGCTGCCCGGAGATAAGCCTGTGCAACTCCTGCTTCTTCATCTCGATGATGCGCTGGAGTTGCAGCCGGATTTCGTGCGCGCCTGCAAGTTCGCCGGCGCGCACCAGTATTTCGACAAGGATGCGGGGCGTGAGGTCCGGCTTTGGGGCAAGCAGAACGCCCTTGCCAATCTCAGCCGCGAAATCGTCAAGAATACACCTGCGACCGGCAAGGATCCGCAGCTCTGCTTCATGGGTTCCGGCGACTTCCATCATATCACGGCATTGCTTCTCGAAGGTGCGCTGGAACGCAATCCCGGTCCCGCCACGCTCATCCATTTCGACAACCACCCGGATTGGGTCACCTTCGACGGCGGCATGCATTGCGGCTCGTGGGTAAACAGCGCCCTTGGCAACTCCAATATCCAGAAGGTCATCACGATCGGCGTCTGCAGCAACGATCTGCGCAGCCCTGAGCGCAAGGGTGCGAACCTTCATTGGCTCGGCGAGGGAAAGCTGGAGCTTTATCCCTACGAGCATCCGCCCAGCAAGGTCCTCGCCGATTATGGCAATGGCGCGAGCTATCGGCAGGAACGGGGCGCGCTGCACTGGAATTCGATTTCGGAAATCGGTGAAGAGAATTTCATCGACAGGATGCTCAGCCGCATTCGCACCGAAGCCGTCTATGTCACGATCGACAAGGATGTGCTGGCCGCGGACGACGCGGTGACGAATTGGGACCAGGGCCGCATGCGGCTTCCCTATCTGCTCGCTCTCATCAGCGAAATCGGCAGCCGTCACCGCATTATCGGCGCCGATGTCATCGGGGATTATTCGACCCCGAGCTATGCTGGCAACCTGCGGACCAAGCTCATGAAGCGAGCCGAAATCCTCATTGATCAGCCGCGCCTTCGCCAAGGTGCCGAGACGACCAGAAACATCAACAGCGCGGCCAATCACGCGCTGCTTGAAGTGCTGGCGGAGTATATGCAATGACTGGTACGCTGACCTTGCCCATGCTCGGGCTCATCCTCTTCTGCATTCTTGCAGAGACTGCCCGCGAAGTCTGCTTCAAGCAGACGGCCAGTGAGGATGCCTTGCTTTCAGCACTGGCAAAGCCTGTGACCTGGATCGGCATATTTTTCTGGGCGATAGAACTCTTTGCCTGGACGGCTGTTCTCGAACACGTCCCGCTCACCATCGCCTTTCCTCTTATGGCGCTCAGCTATGTCGTCATCGTGTTCGCGGGCGCCGTGATCTTCAAGGAAAACATCAACCTACGTCATGCGACGGGCGTGTTCCTCGTGACCGCCGGCGTGGCCTGTGTGGGAGTTACCGGACTATGAAAATCTTTGCGCACACCAGATGGGATGTGGCGCCGGTTCTGGCTGCCGTCGCACATCTCGCATTCGATGTCTATCTGATCGTCGGCTTCGAAAGCCGCCCGTTATGGCTTTCCGTGATCCTCGGCTGCCTTTATGCCGTGTCGATCTCCTGGAACATCAACAGCATCTCGCACAATTTCATTCACACGCCCTATTTCAAGCCGCGTTGGATGAACTACGGTTTCAGCCTGCTGGAATCCGTCGCGATCGGTTTTTCGCAAACCTATTATCACTGGGTGCATATGCGCCATCATTCCGGCAACAGCGACCGGCCGGATGAAAAGGGCGATACGATCGACCTGTTGTCGATCTATCGTCACGGCCATGACGGCCAGCCTGAGAACGTGTGGTCCTACACGTTCATGAGCTTCTTTCGCGACAGCATCGGCGACATTCACAAGGCGATTTCCCGCAACCGCCCGTTCGATGCGGCCTGGGGGCGGTTCGAGCTGTTCTTCTTCCTTGGCCTGGCGGCGCTTGCGCTGATCTATGACTGGAAGGCGGTTCTGTTCTTCGTGCCGTTCTATTATCTCGGCAACTGCCTGTCGTCGCTGAACGGCTATTACGAGCACCTGCACGGCGATCCGGATGAGCCGATCGCCTGGGGCGTTTCCAGCCACAAGTCGTTCTATAACTGGCTCTGGTTCGGCAATGGCTATCATGCCGAGCATCACTATCGGCCGCGGACGCACTGGACGAAGCTGCGCACCCTGCACGAGCAGATCAAGGACGAGCAGGAAAAGAACGGCACGCATGTGATCAGCACCTGCCACGCACTTGGCTTCATGGCCAAGGAAAACCGGCAGTCGGAGCTGTCTCATGAAAGCTGATGAACTGAGCTTCTATATGGAAGGCTCGAACGGCAAGGGCGTCCTGTTGGTCCACGGACTGACGGGGGCGCCGGCCGAAATGAAGCTCGTTGCTCGGCACCTTCATCGCAGGGGTTACAGCATCTACGCGCCGTTGCTGGCCGGCCATGGCGTCGATGTCAAAACCTTGCGCGGCTCCCGCTGGGAAGACTGGCTCGAAAGTGTGGTTGAAGCCTCAGCTCTGCTCGCATCGAGAACGCAGGAAGTCTTTGCAGCCGGCATTTGTGTGGGCGGCAAGCTTGCCATGCTCGCAGCCGAGAAGCAGCCGCGAGCCATCAGTGCGGTTGCCATCTATTCGCCCTGCTTCAGCTATGACGGCTGGGATGTTCCTTTCTACTATCCGTTGCTGGCATCGCAGATCGGCTGGCTCTCCCGCGTTCCGTTCCTCGACCGCCTGAGTTTCAGCGAAACCTCCTCGCTCGGCATCAAGGACGAGCGGATGCGCCGCCTGATCGAAGGCATGGTGACGGAAGGCGTGCTGGAAAAATTCCCCGGCAAGGGTCTGGTCGAGATGCACCGCCTCGGCAAGACGCTTCGCGGCAAGCTGCCGGATATGCAGACGCCGACGCTGATCCTGCATGCCGAGGACGACGATCTCAGCAGCCCCAAGCACGCCCGCTATATTTCCGATCACATCGGCAGCCCGCATGAGCTGAAATGGATCAAGGACAGCTATCACATGATCCATGTGGATCGACAACATCGCCAGGTGGCTGATTATACCGCAGATTTCTTCGAGGCGCGTCATGTCGCAGCCGCTGCTTAAGCTCGTGCCGAACCCGGTGGAAAGCGCCAAGGCGGAAGTTCATTTCAGCATCCGCGCGATCGGTCGCGATGCGTGGAACGCCTGCTTCCAGGATCAGGTCGAAGATTACGATTGCCTGCTCGCTATCGAGGAGGCCGGGATCGAAGGTTTCGAGTGGCGTTATGTCACCATCGTCGAAAATGGGCGCATCAGCGCGGCTATGCCGGCCTTCATTTGCCTCTATGCGCTGGATACGACGCTGGAGGAAGGGTTGTTGCGCAGGTCCGTGCGCCGGGTACAGGGTTACTTCCCAAATTTCCTGAAGCTGCGCCTTGCCTGCCTGGGGTCGCCTTGCACGGAGACCGGCGCCATCGGTTTTCACCCGGACGTGCCCAAGGAACGCCGCAGCGTCCTGTTTACGGAGCTCCTGTCCTTCTTCGAGCAATTCGCCGCGACCGAGCGTTGCTCGCTGATCGGGCTGAAGGACATTCCGGAACAGGTTTCGGCAGAATTTGGCGCGCCGCTTTCCGAGCGTGGCTATGCCTCGATCGGCGGACTTCCAACGGCCTGGCTCGATATCGATTTCAAGACGATCGACGAATACCTCGCCAAGCTTTCGTCCGGCACCCGCAAGGACATGCGCCGCAAGCTGAAGTCTTTCGAGCAGGTCAAGGTCGAAATCCGCACGGATTTCGGGGAGTTCCTGCCGGAGGTCATGGCGCTCTATCACGATACGCGCAACCGTAGCGACTGGCAGTTCGAAGAGCTGACGCCGGAATATTTCGACGGCATTCTTACCCGTATGAGCGGCCGTTGCTACTGCGCCTTCTACTTCGTGGAAGACAAGCTGCTGGCCGCCAACCTGATCGTCCACGACGACCGGATCGCCATCGACAAGTTCTTCTGCATGGAAGGCGAGAAGGGGCGACCCTACAATCTTTACTTTCTCAGCTGGTTTACCAATCTGCGTTATTGCCTCGATCACGGCATCCGCCGTTACCAGAGCGGCCAGGCCTACTACGAAAACAAGGTGCGCCTCGGCAGCCAGCTGACCGCCAATGCGATGTATTTCCGCCATCGCAACCCTTTCCTTCAGAAACTGCTGCGTCTCGTGTCGCCGTTGTTCTCGACCGATGAGGCAGATGCCTGATGACCATGCGTTTTTCCTGGCTTGCCGTGCCAGTGCTCAACACCCTGTTCCAGTTCTTCATCAAGCTTGGCGCCGAGCAGCTGAGCGATGGCGGCTCCGACGGCTGGTTGTGGCAGGCGGTATCGTCCTACTGGATACTGGCGGCGATCGCGGTCGAGGTCGTCTGCTTCTTCATCTGGATGAATGTGCTCGCACAGCTCGATCTTAGTCGTGCTTTCCCGCTTTCGGGCATCAGCTATGTGCTGATCATTGCGACAGGCTGGTTCGCTTTCGGCGAGCGTGTCGTCGCTCTGCAGGTGGTGGGAAGCGGCCTCATTCTATTGGGCGTCTGGCTGATTGCCGGCGCGAATGTCGAAACGGAAGATCGCGGCGATTGGGACGCGAAACGCGATGGGCTGCCCACCGGCGCCGGCAAGGATCGATGATGTCCAACCTGCAAGCTGAAGATCGCCTCAAGGGCAAGGGCGCCACCGTTTTCTCCGGTCTGGTGGATTGGTGTGTGAAACGCGCACTATCGTCCATCGTGACGCGCGGTGCGCTGACGGTGACGACGGCCGGCGGCCGCGTGTTGACATTCGGCGATGGGAGCGGCGAGCCGGTTCATGTCCGTTTCACTGATGACCGGGCCGAATGGGCTTTCCTCATCGATGCCGATATGCGACTCGGCGAACTCTATATGGACGGCCGTTTCATCGTCGAGAGTGGCACGCTCTACGATTTCGTCGCCATGATGCTGCGCGAGGCGCAAAACAGCAAGCATCCGCTGATTGCCCGCCTGATCGACCAGGCCAGGACCAAGCTGCGGATCTTTCGCCATCGAAATCTGCCCGGGCGCTCGAAGACGAACGTGGCGCATCATTACGATCTGGATGGGCGGCTTTACGAGCTTTTCCTCGATCCCGACCGGCAATATTCCTGCGCCTATTTCGAGCATGCCGATCAATCGCTGGAGGATGCGCAGCTTGCCAAGAAACGGCATCTTGCCGCCAAGCTGCTGATCGAGCCGAACAACAGCATTCTCGACATCGGCTGCGGCTGGGGTGGTCTTGGATTGCATATGGCCGAGCATGCGCCCGGCGGTTATGTGCTCGGTGTCACCCTATCTGAGGAGCAGCATGAATATGCCACCCGGCGCGTCACCGAAAAGGTCGGCGGAACGCCGGCGGAAGTGCAGTTCGCACTGAGGGATTATCGCAGTCTGACGGGCCGTTTCGACAGGATCGTTTCCGTCGGAATGTTCGAGCATGTCGGGCTGGCATCCTATGGCACCTTCTTCCGCAAATGCGCTGAGCTGCTCGAGGATGACGGCATCATGGTGCTCCACACGATCGGCTGCTCTGCAACGCCGGGCTTCACGACGCCGTGGCTCGACAAATACATTTTCCCGGGCGGCTATATTCCGGCACTTTCGGAAATCATTCCGCAGATCGAGGCGGCTGGGCTTGCGGTGACCGATGTCGAGGTGCTGCGGCTTCATTATGCGAAGACGCTCGAACATTGGAGAGAGCGTTTCATGGCGCGCTGGGGCGATGTCTCCAAACTCTATGACGAGCGTTTCTGCCGCATGTGGGAATATTATCTCGCGACCGCCGAGGCTGCTTTCCGCTACGAGGATCTCGTCGTCTTCCAGATTCAGATGAGCAAGCGCAACGATATCATCCCGCTGACACGCAATTACATCGCCGAGAACGAAGCGCTCAGCGCCTCAAAAGTTGATGTTGAAGGATCGGTTGAGCGTAAAGCCGATAATGTTCTGGTTGGGTGAGCCGAAGCGTGCGGTGATGGGGCTGTCGGCCGCATCACCCACCAGACGGTTATATTTCCCGTAAACCTGTACGCTCCACTCGGGCGAGATCGTGTAGGTCGCGGCCAGGGTGAAGCCGACCGTCTTGATGCCGGCGCCGGCGTCAAAGGCGCCGATATGGGCTCTTCTCGCAGCCTGGCTTTCCGAAATGCCGAAGTTGCTGCGCATATAGACCGAGTTCGCCATCGACAGGCGAGGCCCGGCAGACAGAAGCCACTTGTCTCCGACCGGCTGGAACCAGTCCAGCGCGAAATCACCGACCAGGCCGTCGCCGCCCCATAGAGACTGGCGTACTTCCGTTCGAAACCGCAGCTGATTTTCCATCAGCCAATATTGCGCGAAGCCACCGGCATCGAAATTCCAGCGAACCTTGCGCTGGCTCTGCAGCTGCAGATTATTGAGGTCGAAGCGGTCGTCTCTCAGGCCGACTACGGGGCCGATTTCGAGGCCGTGGAAGTCGAAGAGACCATAGTCGAAGTTATCGTCCGGAGCGCTGTATTCCTGCGTCTCGCCGAGCCGATGGAGATCGAAGGACGGCAGGGCGCCGAAGGTATAGTGCTTCGAACCTTCGTAGCTCGGACCATATTCCACGGTGGCGCCAAGCGTGACGACCCAGGTGCTTTTCGATGAGTTTGCGGCGTCTTCCGCTTTTGACGAGGCTGGAAATGCGGCGACAGTCGATGCCGTCAGCAAGCCGGTTCCAGCCAGCGCCAGCAAGCGGGCCGAGAAAGATGCTCCAACACTCAACACTCTGACAACACCCGATCCCTGATCGCCCTTGAGGCACTACTATCACAGCTCAATGCCCCGGAAATAGCAAAAATTCTGCTTGCAAACATTACGCCGGGATGACGGCGGCAGCCTTTTCTACCGGTTGAGGAAAAAGGCCTTCCGGATCGCGCGATTTTCAATGATCGCTGCTCGGGCATGGCTGCTTTATCGGGCTCAATGAACTGCAATTGCTGGACTTTCCGGCATGAATGAAAGGGTCCTCCGCGGCTGCCGACGATCATCACGTGCAGATCAGAATAGACCTGCAACATTTCACCAAGCTGAAAATACGCGGATAAAATGCAGAGCGATTGTGCGTTTGATGCTGTTGGCCGTCGCCAACTTCATCCCTAGATAGCCAATATCCCCGTCGCACGCCGACGGGGAGAGATCGATCCTCTATGGGCGATCTGTTGGACAATAGGAGGCAGGTTTCAGAGCATGAACGATCGACGATCTCCGACGCCGGGCATGACGGGATGGCTGAGCCGCTACGAGCCTCTGCTGCTTGTGATGTTCGCAGCACTTTCCGGTGGCATACTTCTATTCGTCTATCTGACGGGCGAGGTGATCGAGGGAAGCACGAAGAGCGTCGACGAGGCGATCCTGCTGGCGCTTCGCCAACCGAGCGATCTCGCGACACCCATCGGGCCGGGTTGGCTGACGCATGCGGTCAAGGACATTACGAGCCTTGGCGGCACCACCGTGCTGACGCTGATGACTGTGCTGGTGACGATCTATCTGCTGCTGGATCGCCGCCGCGCCATAGCCATCTTCGTGCTGGGTTCGGTGCTCGGCGGCTGGGCGCTGAGCACGGTTCTGAAGCTTGGCGTCGCGCGGGCGAGGCCCGATATCGTGCCGCATCTGGTCGAGGTCAACGATCTCAGCTTCCCGAGCGGCCATGCGATGGTGTCGGCGGTGACTTATCTGACGCTTGCGGCGCTCATCTCAGGGACGCGCCCTTATCGGTCGACACGCATCTTCATTATCGCGGCGGGCATCCTGCTGACGCTGATGATCGGCATGAGTCGCGTGTATCTCGGCGTACATTATCCGAGCGATGTTCTTGGTGGTTGGTGCGCCGGCGCCAGCTGGGCGCTCGGCTGCTGGATCGTCGCCCGGCGCTTTATATCGCTCTCACGCGGAACCGTAGAGCCGACACCCGCCAATCATCCGCCGCTTGAGTGACCGTCAGACACCCGGCAGGCGCGGCTGGATCAACATTGGACTTCCAACCGTGTCGCCACGAGCAGCGAATAATCGGTGCCCTGAGGGTCGCTGAAAAACATGCTGGTGAGGGCCGCCTGGTTCTCTGCCATGACTTCCTTGGGATTGGGCCTGATCACCTTGCGCTTGCAGCGGCCCATATTGGGGCCGGAGACCTTCATGTCGTCATCCGTGGCGAAATCGACGGCGGTATAAAGCGTCTTGTCGTAGATCCCGAAGATCGTATTGCCCTTGAGGAAGGTCTTCTGCTCGGGCTTCAATGAGAAGGTGAGGGTCAGCGAGCCGTCCTTGTAGTCGGCCTGGATGGTGTCCGGCTTGGCCATCGGCACCGCTTTGCCGTTGCTGGTCACGTTGGTGTAGTAACCGTATTGCGCCAGCGAATCCCTGACTGTCTTGCCCACGGCCTTCAACTCGCTTGCGCTGAGCGTCGGATTGCCGCCCTTGTCGAAATCCATCACGACCGAAGAGGAAAAAACCTCGTCGAAGCTCCAGACATTGCGCAACTCGCTGATCGAGCCATCCGGCGCGGCTACGACCTCGAATTTGGCGTCGATGAAGATGTGCGGGTGAGCAAGCGCAGGCACGGGCAGAAGCGAGAGCATCGCGATCAGCAGGGGCGTCTTTCGTATCATGCAGGCAATACCGCGTTCCGAGCGTCAGGATGGCTGCTGATCTGAACGGCAAATGAGACTGATTTGAGACTCTCAGCCGCGTCGGCAGGCTTGAACCTTATTGCTGCGAAGCCGCCGAATTGCAACGATCCGGCGACTTTCATCATGCCGCCGGTGACCCGGGTTGGCTTTAAGCCATCGCTTGCGCTTTGTTAGCATTGCGAGTGCCGACCAGCACCAGCGGCACCGCGGCGGCATAGATGACCAGCACCGAGAGCCAGATGGCGCCAGGCCAATTCTTCTGGACGACGAAATAGACGGTTGAGAACGCCAGCGGGCTGATGATGGAGGCAAGGCTGATGGCCGATGTCAAAACGCCCTGGAGCTGGCCTTGGTGGGCCGACTCGACCTGCCGGGTGGCCAGCGCCTGAAACGCCGGAGTGCCGATGCCTGCAAGCGCGAAGATCGGCATGATGGCAAACACCATCCAACCTTGGCTGGCAAACGCCATGGCAAGAAGAGCGACGCATGCAAAGGCAATGCCGACGATAACGGCCCAGCGCTCGCCGAACAGCCTGGCTGCGGGACCGGGCAGGATCGCCTGCACCAGCGTCTGGCAAATACCGAAAGCGCCGAGCGAAAGGCCGATCCAAAGGCTGTTCCAGTGGAAGGCGTCGAAGCCCCACAGCGCCCAGCATGTCCCGTAGGCCTCGCCCGTGGCGCTCAGAATGAAATAGACGAGCACGATGGGCAAAAGACCTTTCATCGACAGGACCCAGCGCAGCGGCCGAAGCGGATTGAGCACGGCAAGATCGATCTTCTGCCGTGACGGCGTGCGGGATTCCGGCAGGACAAGCAGGGCAAGCAGCAGATTGCAGGCGTTGAGAATAGCGGCGGCAATGAAAGGAAGCCGCAGCCAGTAATCGCCAAGCAGACCGCCGAGAACGGGCCCGATGATGAAGCCCGCCCCGAACATGGCATTGAACATGCCGAAGCGGCGCGCCCGCTTATCTTCCGGGGAGATGTCGGTGATGTAGGCCATCGCGACGGAGACATTGGCACTGGTGAGGCCGGCAATGGCGCGACCGAGCAACAGCATCCAAAGCTGCGGAGCGAATGCCATGACGAGATAATTGATTGCGGCACCGCCAAGAGAGATCAAGAGAACCGGCCGGCGGCCGAGATTGTCACTCAAGGCACCGAGCACCGGCGCGAAGATGAACTGCATGACGGCATAGAGAGCGGTCATGATGCCGATATAGGGCGCAATGTTCTGCGAGTGCGTCACATCCTCGAGAAGGCTTGGGAGAATGGGGAATATGAGTCCGATGCCGATGGCATCCAGGCATATTGCGGAAAAGATGACGAGAAGAGGTCTGTTCATGATCGATTTCAATCCAGGATTGATGAGCCCGCATGGCAGCGGTGCCGGCACGCTGCATTGCGAATGTCGGCTTTGCGCTATGCCTGAGGCGAAGATTAGATATCTAGTACAAATATGTACTGAGTATGATTATCTATACGCTTAAAAACTGGCGCGTCAACGTGGAATGTGTACTCAGTATAAATTTTCTGCTATCGATGCTGGCATGTCCGAACCAATCGATCGTCGAACCCGCAAACGTCTTGCCACACGGCAAAACATTTCCAACATCGCCACGCGCCTCTTTATGGAGCGTGGCTTCGATCAGGTGACGGTGGACGAGATAGCAACCGCCGCGGATGTCGGGCGCATGACGGTGTTCAACCATTTCCCCCGCAAGGAGGACATGCTGTTTGATCGTGACGAGGAGGCGCGGGACATGCTGCGCGAAGCCTTGTTGCTGCGCGATGCGGGTATTTCGCCAATCGAAGCGTATCGTCTGCTGGCCCATCGGCTCGTTGCGGAAAAAAGCCCAGCGGTGGATTTTTCCGCCCGCAGTGAAGGCTTCGTCAGAACGATCGAGGGGAGTGAAACCCTGAAGGCGCGGGTGAGAGCGATTCGCGACGAGATTGCTCAGCTCGTATCGACGGCGCTATCGGAATGCGTCGGACGGGAAACGGCGGATCCGGATGCGAACCTGGCGGCCGGCCTGCTTCTGGGAACCTGGAGCGTCGCATATGTGCAGGCGCATATGACTTTCCGGCAGACGCGAGACACGGCTGCGGCAAATGCGATCTTTCTTGCGATCATCGACAAGGGAAGCGTAGGCCTCAAGGCCGCACTGGCAGGCACGGCTTACGTTTGAGAGGGCCGATTGGGCATTTTTGAGGGACCGTCAATGTTCCGACGGTCAAAATGCGTTCATGCAGCAAAGCGATTTCGCGGAGCCGCTCAAAGCATTCGTTGCCTGGTATGGCGGTATGGCAAGGTCGCCGTGATGATGTGAGGACGCTGCGATAGAAACGATCGAGCCCCGAAGGGCGATATCATATTCGATCATCTTTAGGAAAACTGGAGCGGGCGAAGGGATTCGAACCCTCGACCCCAACCTTGGCAAGGTTGTGCTCTACCCCTGAGCTACACCCGCTCAATCCCGTCGCGATCCGGGGTAGTTGTTGGACCGCTGGGCGTCGTCTTGCGGCGACGGGCGCTATATGGCCTAACCGATTTTCAAATGCAACAGGGAAATGACGAGTTCGCGAAGAAAAATTTCGGCGCGTCCTCCGAAGCGGCGATAAAGCCTTGAAACGTCGGGGTTTGTCGCCGGAAAGATTGCAATGAAATTGTGGGCGACGTATCAGAGGCAGACCAATTTTTATTGCGAGACGCCATGACCGAGAGCAGCCCGAAGACCCGCGACGATCTTTTCCGATTCCTGGACGGGCTTGGCATTGCCCACAGCACCAAGGATCACGCACCGGTCTTTACCGTTGCCGAATCGGTGTCGCTGCGCGACGAGATCCCCGGCGGCCATACGAAGAACCTGTTCGTGAAGGACAAGAAGGATAATTTCTTCCTGCTCACCGTCGAGGAAAATGCGAGCGTCGATCTGAAGACGGTGCACACGCTGATCGGCGCTGCGAGCAAGGTGTCCTTCGGCAAGCCGGAAAAGCTGATGGAATATCTGGGCGTGGTTCCCGGCTCCGTGACGGCATTCGGCGCGATCAACGATACGGACAAGAACGTCACGTTCGTGCTCGATGCGGAGCTGATGGCGCATGACATCGTCAACTGCCACCCTCTCTCCAATGACGCGACGACATCGATTGCCAGCGCCGATCTGCTGCGCTTCATGGAGGCGACGGGTCATACGCCACTAGTCTTGAAAGTGACGGGCTAAGCTACGATTTTAGCGCTAAGATCGTGGCGAGCGATGCGTCTTCGGATTGACCGATCGCCTCGAACATTTCATTGAGCGTGCTGCCATCCGGATTTCATCGATCCGTTTCGGAAATCATGCTTTTCACAAGATCCAGGATGCCGGCAGGCGGGAGACATTCATGAGCGGTCCGAACAACCCCTATAACGCTTCCTTCGGCGGACAGATGTCGGCCTCGGCTTCCTATGGAGCCGCGCCCGTGGCTTCTGGCGCTGCACCCATCAAGGATACGACGACGGCCAACTTCGCCAAGGATGTAATCGAGGAGTCGCGCAACCAGCCGGTGCTCGTCGATTTCTGGGCGCCCTGGTGCGGCCCGTGCAAGCAGCTGACGCCGGTTCTCGAAAAGGTCGTCACCGAGGCTCAGGGCCGCGTCAAGCTCGTCAAGATGAACATCGACGATCATCCGTCGATCGCCGGTCAGCTTGGCATCCAGTCGATCCCGGCTGTCATTGCATTCGTCAATGGCCGCCCGGCCGATGGCTTCATGGGCGCAGTCCCCGAAAGTCAGGTCCGTCAGTTCATCGATCGTCTTGGCGGTCCTGCAGGTGGCGCGGAAGACCAGGCTGCTGAGATCGCGGCCGTCCTTGAAGAGGCGACGGGCTTGCTTGCCGCCGAGGACATCAATGGCGCTGCGGAATTGTTCGGCGCCGTGCTGCAGGCCGATCCGGAAAATGCCAAGGCGCTCGCCGGCATGGCGGAATGCATGATTGCAGCCGGCCAGAGCCAACGTGCTCGTGAAGCACTGACGGACCTGCCGGAAACGCTGGCAAACGATGCCGGTATCCAGGCCGTCGTGAAGAAACTCGATCAGATCGACGAAGCCCGCAAGCTTGGCGACCCTGTCGCCATCGAGCAGGAGTTGGCCGCGAACCCCGACAATCACGAACAACGTGTCAAACTTGCCAAGATCCGCAATGTCGAAGGCAAGCGTGACGAGGCTGCCGATCATCTGCTGATGGTCATGCGCAAGGATCGCAGCTTTGATGATGACGGCGCCCGCCGTCAACTGCTCGAATTCTTCGAGGTCTGGGGTCCGAAGGATCCTGCAACGATCGCAGCCCGACGCAAGCTTTCGTCGATCCTGTTTTCCTGATCGAGAGGGCTTGGCGTCACGCCTTCCGCATGCTCGATCGCCTCGTGGCGGTCGACTGCGGCAGGACGTATCAACGTTTTGGCTCAGAATATCCTTGTGTTTTCGGCAGACGAGACCACACTGTCGGTGCGCGGCGCTAGATGGGCAACGGCCGCGATTGTGTGTCGTTTCCGCGCGCTGGCCAAGGCGCGCGGCGCAGTGATCCAGCAGGATGGAAAACATGCAAGTTGGTAATGCCAGATATCTGAAGCCGAACGATCTGCCTGAAACCGTGGTGGTCTTTCCTTTGCCGGGCGCCCTGCTTTTGCCCGCCGCCCAACTCCCGCTCAACATCTTCGAACCGCGATATCTCGCCATGTTCGATGCGGCCATCGCCGGAAATCGTCTGATCGGAATGGTTCAGCCGGCGCTTGGCGAGCAAGCCGATTCGCCCAATCTGTCGCATGTCGGCTGTCTCGGGCGCATTACCTCCATCGCTGAAACCGGTGACGGACGCTATATCGTGTCGCTGACGGGCATTTGCCGTTTCCGGTTGATGGAAGAGGTGACGGGACATGAGCCATACCGGACATTCCGAATCACGCCGTTCATCTCCGATCTCAAGTCGCGCGACGAGGAGGATACGGTCGATCGCCCCGCATTGCTTGCGGCGTTCCGCGCCTATCTCGATGCCAACAAGCTGGAAGCGGATTGGGAAAGTGTCGAGCGAGCCGACAACATGATGCTCGTCAATTCCCTATCGATGATGGCGCCTTTCGATCCGGCCGAGAAACAGGCGCTGCTGGAGGCTCCAGATCTCAAGACCCGGGCGGAAACCTTCATCGCCATCATCAAGATCGTGCTTGCCGGCTCGGGCGACACCGGTTCGGTTCTGCAATAGGAGTCGGCCAGTGGATGTTACGGTCAGCAAGGTCGATCCGAAACTGCTCGAGCTGCTCGTCTGCCCGCTCACCAAGGGGCGTTTGAGCTACGATCGCGAAAGAAACGAGCTGGTGTCGGAAAAGGCGCGGCTCGCCTATCCGATTCGCGACGGCATTCCGATCATGCTGATTTCGGAGGCGCGGCGTATCGAGGATTGAGATCCGAAAGATGTCCTGTGCCGTCGTCGTCTATGCGTAGGCGACCCATCCCTTGAAACTGAAAGCAGCGTAAAACAGCGTGACGTCGGAAAAGCCGGCCTGGTGCAGCATTGCTTCTTCTTCGTCGGGAGAAAGGATGCACAATCTTTCGCGCATCGCTGTGCGCGCGTTTTCCAGTTTCGCCTCATCGGCGGCTTCCGGCGCGCCATAAGCAATGTGGCGGTCGATCCACAGCGTGCGCTGCGGTTCGGTTTGCGGAAAGCTGACATGCGCCAGAACAAAGGTCGCGCCCGGCTTCAGGCGGCGATGAATGCCTTTCAGTGTATCGAGACGCTGCTCAAGCGGCACATGATGGAAGGTCAGCAGGCAGGTGGCGGCATCGAACGGGCCGTCCGGCGCGGCATCGATGGTGCCTTGGTGAAGACCGATCCGCTCGCTGTGATCTACGACGACGTGTCGGGCCAATTGCAGCATATCGCCGGATGGATCAATGCCGTCGAAGGACCAGCCCTGCCCGAAATCGGCCAGTGCCTTCAGCTCCAGCCCGCCACCAGCACCCAGCACCAGGATTCGTCCATTCTCCTGCGTCCGCTCGGCAAGCAGCATGGCCGTCATGCGATGCAGACTTGCAAAGCCTGGCACCTGCCGTGGCGGACCCTCGAGGTAAGAATTGACGGCGTTGCCAGCAAAGTTGGATTCATGATTTTGAGGCATGCATGCTCTCCAGATTGAGCGATTTCCTGCGGCCCTCGATCCCCAGCTCTACATCGGCGGCAAGCCTGTCGAGGGTAATTTCGCCGAAGCGGGCCAGCATCAGCCGCTGCGCTTCCTGCAGGGTTTGATCAAGGTTGGCGTTGACGGCCTGTTCGACCAGACACTCGGATGTGTCTGAGCGCCTGCCGAATGACACGAGAGCAGGGCTGCCGAGCGCCAGATAGATATCGAGCAGGGTGATTTCGGACAGCTCACGAGATAGCACCCAGCCGCCGCCATGGCCCTTTTCAGAGCGCACGTAGCCGCGATCGCGCAGTCCGGCCATGATTCGACGCACGACGACCGAATTCGTATTCAGCGAGCTCGCCATGGTCTCGGAGGTCACCGGAGCGCGCTCAAAGGCTATGTGCAGCAGGATGTGCAACACATCTGAAAGACGACTATCTCTACTCATGTAACTTTCACTATTACATGATGAATGACGAGTCAAATTACCAAGGATGGGAGGTTGTGATTGTCTGACGGCAATAGCTGGAAGAGCTTCAAGCGCAGGTCGTTAGCAACCGTTCGTATTCGAAAGGCTGATCGAAGCGATTGCGAGGATTATTTTAACGATGGAATGTCGGAATCAGGGCGAGCCAGTCGTCTTCTAAGCAGGCAAGCTATGGAGGATCCCATGACGATTACCATCACCGCGTTTGAGAAGTCGCCGGATCGCGGCAAGGGGCTGGCTCGCGACATGCGTGTTCGCTGGGCGCTGGAGGAGGTTGGTCAGCCCTACGATGTGCACTTTGTTTCGTTCAAGACGATGAAGGAGGCCGAGCATCGCGCGCGTCATCCCTTCGGGCAGATCCCGACCTATGAAGAGGGCGATCTGACATTGTTCGAGTCGGGGTCGATCGTGTTTCACATTGGGGAGCGCCACCAGGGCTTGCTGCCGGAGGATGCGCATGCGCGCTCGCGGGCGATCACATGGATCTTTGCCGCGCTCAATACCGTCGAGCTGCCGATTTTCGAGCGCAGCCTTGCGACGATCCTCGAGCGTGACGAGCCCTGGTACGAAAAGCGCCTTGAGGTTCTCGACAAAAACATCCGCAGCCGGTTGAACGACCTTTCCAATCACCTTGGCGATGCCGATTGGCTCGATGGCGATTTCAGCGCCGGCGACCTGATGATGATTTCGGTGCTGCTTCGCTTGAAAAGCTCCGGAATCGTCGACGAATATCCGAACCTTGCGGCCTATGTCGCTCGCGGAGAAGCGCGGCCTGCATACCAACGGGCATTCGCTGCTCAACTAGCTGTCTTCACGGCCTCATCCGGCGGCTGAAGCTGCGGTTCGGACGCCCGCTCTGTCCTTGATCTTCAGATCGTTTCTCCGGCGAGCAGGCGCGGATTGTGCTTCGCGGTCGTGCCGGCCGCCTGTCCGATGAAGAAGGATTTGAGGCTCGGCAGCCGTTCGACAATGCCGAGGCCGAAATCGCGGGCGATGCGCAGGGGCGTGTTGTCGTTGGAGAAGAGCCGATTGAGGACGTCGGTCGTCACCCCCATGCGGAAGGTGTCGAAGCGGCGCCAGGTCTGGTAGCGCTCGAGCGTATTGATCGAGCCGATATCGAGGCCGAGGCGATCGGCCTCGACGATGGTTTCGGCAAGGGCTGCGACATCCTTGAAGCCGAGGTTGAGGCCCTGGCCGGAGATCGGGTGGATGCCGTGGGCGGCGTCACCGGCAAGCGCGAAGCGTGGAGCGACAAAATCACGGGCGAGCGTCAGACCGAGCGGGAAGGCGCGGCGGTCGCCAATGACGGTCAGCGCGCCCAGCTTGTGGCCGAAGCGGCGCTCCAGCTCCTCTTCGAAGACCAGATCGTCGGAGGCGATCAGCCGCTCGGCATCGCTAGTCCTCTCCGTCCAGACCAGCGAGGAGCGATTATTCTTCAAGGGCAGGATGGCAAAGGGGCCGGAAGGCAGGAAATGCTCTTCGGCGCAGCCGCCATGCGGCCGTTCGTGTTCGACGGTGACGACGATGCCCGACTGACCGTATTCCCAGTTGACGGTCTTGATGCCTGCCATGTCGCGCAGCTTGGAGCGCACGCCGTCGCAGGCGACCAGCAGCCGCGTTTCCAGCGTGCTGCCATCGGAAAGGGTGAGTGTGGTCTTGCTGTCGTCGGTGACGAAGCCGGTGGCGCTGAGGCCGTGCTTGATCGAGATGCCCAGACGCTCGCAAGCGCCGCGCAATGCGCCAACCATGGTCACGTTCGGGACCATATGGGCAAAGGGCTGTCCTTCGGTCACCTCGCCATCGAAGGTGAGAAAGACCGGGCGGACAGGGTCGCCGGTGCGCGAATCCGTAACCACCATGCGGGTGATCGGTTCGGCTTCGGGGGCGATCTCGTTCCAGACACCGAGAACATCGAGCATCTTGGAAGCGGCTGCGATGATCGCCGACGCCCGCATGTCCTTCCTCCAAACGGATTCGGGCGCGGCTTCCACGATCATGACGTCGAGATGCGGTGCTGCCTGCTTGACTGCGACCGCTGCGGCAAGACCCACATATCCGCCACCCACTACCAGCATGTCCAACATTCGCGCTTCCCTGTGTCTTACTGTCACTTCGTGTTCTATATAGAGCATCCTGATCGTGGTTCCTACCATTGGAGTTCAAGCAAAATGTCGCGAGAGACCGATAAGCTCACCCCGATGGAAGTCGTGCTCGCAACGCTCGATCTCGAAACCATCGAGATGAACCTGTTTCGCGGCAACAGTCCGCAGGTCGGTTGGCAGCGCGTCTTCGGCGGCCAAGTCATCGGGCAGGCGCTGATGGCGGCACAGAGAACCGTGGATGCCGATCGCTTCGCGCATTCGCTGCATGCCTATTTCATGCTGCCGGGCGACCCTGCCGTGCCGATCCTCTATCAGGTCGACCGTCTGCGGGACGGTTCGAGCTTCAATACACGTCGGGTGCTTGCGGTTCAGCACGGCAAGGCGATCTTTGCGCTGACCGCATCCTTCCAGCTGGATGAAACCGGTTTCGAGCATCAGGGCGACATGCCTGATGTCGCCATGCCGGAGGATCTGATGGACGAGGAGCAGATCAAGCAACGCTACCTCGCCCATGCGCCCGAGAATGTGCGCCGCTATTGGGAGCGCAAGCGGGCGATCGAAATCCGACCGGTCTCCATCGAGAGCTATTTCTCCCGCTCGCAGCCGAGCCAGCGGCAGAATATCTGGATCCGGCTCACCGGGCCTGTGCCAGATGATCGGCTCTATCAGAATGCGGTGCTCGCCTATCTCTCCGACATGACATTGCTTGATGTGTCCCTGAACGCCCATGGCACGTCGGTGCTCGACCCCACCGTGCAGGTCGCAAGCCTTGACCATGCCATGTGGTTCCATCGCCCGTTCAAGCTCGATGACTGGCTGCTTTACAGCCAGGAAAGCCCCAGCGCTTCCGGCGCACGCGGATTTACGCGCGGCAGCCTGTTTACGCGATCCGGTGTCCTGATTGCGTCGGTGGCGCAGGAAGGCCTGATTCGTAAAAAGGCAAATGATTAAATAAATGGCAAACTTATAAAATTGCACTTTATTTGTGCTTTTGCGGCGACGCGAAGTGCCGCTTTATTGGGTATTTCCAATAAAATCCTTTGATTTCAAAATGTTATAAATGTGTCGTGAATCTGGCACGCCCCTTGAATGTGTATACCCAGTCGCTGCCGAAACATGGATCGGCAGCAAGGAAGGTCGGCTCCTCGCCGAGGGTAAACAAAGGATGGGAAACCAGATGAAAATTGTGATGGCCATTATCAAGCCGTTCAAGCTCGATGAGGTCCGTGAGGCCCTCACGGCAGTCGGCATCCAGGGCCTGACTGTGACCGAAGTGAAGGGCTACGGGCGCCAGAAGGGGCACACCGAAATCTATCGCGGCACCGAATACGCCGTCAGCTTCCTGCCGAAGCTGAAGATCGAGGTCGCCGTCGCATCCGAAACCGTCGACAAGGCCGTCGAGGCCATCGCGGCCGCTGCCAAGACCGGCCAGATCGGCGACGGCAAGATCTTTGTCTATTCCATTGACCATGCCGTGCGCATCCGTACGGGCGAAACCGATTCAGACGCGCTGTAAGACACGGCCGATCAGGGAGTTATTTGCATGTCATTTTTCAAGCTTTCTTCGACCGTGACGCGAGTGGGCGCGCTGTCGGCAGCCCTGCTGGCGCCGGCGATCGCATTCGCTCAGGATGCCGCTCCGGCTGCTGCCGCTGCCGCCGCTGCTGCTCCGGTTCCGGACAAGGGCGACACCGCCTTCATGTTCATCTCCACCATCCTCGTGTTGTTCATGCTCGTGCCGGGTCTCGCTTTGTTTTACGGCGGCCTTGTTCGCTCGAAGAACATGCTCTCCGTGCTGATGCAGTGCACGATGATCGGCGCCGTCGTGATGCTCCTCTGGGTCATCTACGGCTATTCCTTCGCCTTCGGCGGCGGCACCAGCCCATACTGGGGCGGCACGGCCAAGATGTTCCTGGCGGGTGTTTCGACCTCGACGACGGCTGCGACCTTCTCCAAGGGCGTCGTCATTCCTGAATTCATCTTCATGCTGTTCCAGATGACCTTCGCCGCCATCACCCCGGCCCTGATCATCGGCGCCTTCGCTGAGCGCATCAAGTTCGGCGCAGCCATCCTTTTCTGCGCGCTGTGGGCAACGTTCGTCTACTTCCCGATCGCTCACATGGTCTGGGATTCCAACGGCATGCTCTTCAAGATGGGCGCGCTCGACTTCGCCGGCGGCACCGTCGTTCACATCAATGCGGGCATTGCAGGCATCGTCGGCGCCATCCTCGTCGGCAAGCGCGTCGGCTTCGGCAAGGACATGATGGCTCCGCATTCCATGACGCTGACCATGGTCGGCGCATCCATGCTCTGGGTCGGCTGGTTCGGCTTCAACGCCGGTTCGAACCTCGAAGCTTCGGGCGGCGCCATGCTCGCCACCGTCAACACCTTCGTTGCCACCGCAGCCGCCATCATCTCCTGGTCGCTGGTTGAAACCTTCACCCGCGGCAAGGCCTCCATGCTCGGCGGCGCTTCGGGCATGGTCGCCGGCCTCGTCGCCATCACGCCTGCTGCCGGTATCGCCGGCCCGATGGGCGCGATCGTCATGGGCCTCATCGTTTCTCCGCTGTGCTACTTCTTCGTCTCCGTCGTGAAGAACAAGTTCGGCTACGACGATACGGCTGACGTCTTCGGCGTGCACTGCGTCGGCGGCATCTTCGGCGCCATTGCAACGGGCATCTTCGCCAGCGCCTCGCTCGGCGGCGTCGGCTATGCCGATGGCGTCACCATGGGCAGCCAGGTCGTCGTGCAGCTGACCGCCGTCGTCACCACCATCCTGTGGTGCGGCATCGGCTCTGCGATCCTCTACAAGATCGTCGACGTGGTCATGGGTCTGCGCGTCCCGGCCGAAGCCGAGCGCGAAGGCCTCGACCTCGCTTCGCACGGTGAAGCCGCCTACCACAATTCCTGATCAAGGCTTGCGATGCCGGAGCAACGCCTCCGGCATCGCTTAACGTCCCGTCGCGTCCTATTTCATCGCAAGTAGGTCGCTTTTGGCCCGGACCTCGGTTCGGGCCCTTTTTGTTTGCGCGACGATGTTTCGCTGTAAAAGTCGGCGATTCCTTTGGTTGGCGCGCATGGTTAACATGCCATTAACCCTCCTCTGATTAGGTAGCTCTAACCTGCCGGCGAGTGGGCATCGACCGATTCGCTTGCGCTATCGACAAGGAACGGGGCTGGGTATCATGGGCAGAAGCAATTCGGCGGCGTTGAGCGGTCGTCCCGACCGTTTGTCGCTATCGAGTGTGGTTTGGCGTCAGGTCAAGGGTCTGACCGGCTTCGCATTGCTGTTCCTTCTGGCGCTTGCCGTTGCGGCGCTGGCGACCTGGAACGTTATGGACCCCAGCTATTCCTACGCGACGGCCAATGCGCCGACCAATCTGCTTGGTTTTCCGGGCGCCGCCTTTGCCGACATCATGATGCAGTCGCTCGGCCTTGCCTCGGTGCTGGCGATGCTGCCCGTCGTCGCCTGGGCCTTCGCGATGATTTCGAACCGCAAGCTTCATCGCGTGCCGTCGCGCCTTGGTGCCTGGATCGGCGGCTGCATCGTCGCGGCTGGTGCCATCGCCTGCTTTCCCGCGCCGCCGACCTGGCCGATCCCGAACGGCATCGGTGGCGTTGTCGGCGATCTCCTTCTGCGCCTTCCCGCCCTTTTCATCGGCACCTATCCGAGCGGCGTCGTCGCGACGATCATCGGTGCGATCCTTGCTGTTCCTGCCATCTGGCTGATGCTTTTTGCCGCCGGCGTCGTTGGCGAGAACATCATTGATGAGGAGGATGAAGATGAGGACGACTACGAGGAAACCCGCAGCCGCGCCCGCCGTGTCGGCGACGAGGACGAGGATGACGATCGCGGCAGCTTCCTCGGCAATTTCATGGCCTTCGGTGCGGTCATGCATGCCTGGTACAATGCCCAGGCCCGCATTCGCCGTCTCTTCGGCATGGGGCCGCGCAAGCGCCGCGATCATGCCTTCGATGCGCCCTACGACTTCAATGACGACGAATTCGGCACGCTGAACGAGCCGGTGCGCGCCAAGGCGCCGATGGCTCGCGGCGACCGCCTCGACCCCTCCATGGATGCCCCGGCCGCGCGCCGTGTCGTTTCCGCGCCCTCGATCAGCCTCGGCGACGATGAGGATGAGGACGAGGATGCCTTCTACGATCGCGATTCGCGTCGTCCCGCCGATATCCTGCCTGACGACGAGGATGAGGCATGGCCGCTGGCGTCTTCGCCCAAGAGCGCCGCCGCCGGCCATCGCGTCACGCCCGCCGCACCGCGCCCGAAGCCGGGACCGCGCGCCGAGCGTGAGGCGCAAACCTCGTTCATTCGCCCCTATGGCTTCCAGCTTCCTGCTGTTCATCTGCTGGCCGAGCCGAAGGCCGTTGCCCGCGATGCCACGCTCTCTGCCGATGCGCTGGAGCAGAATGCCCGCATGCTCGAAGGCGTGCTGGAAGACTTCGGCGTGAAGGGTGAGATCATTCATGTTCGCCCCGGCCCTGTGGTCACGCTCTACGAACTTGAGCCGGCACCGGGTATCAAGTCCTCCCGCGTCATCGGCCTTGCCGACGATATCGCTCGTTCGATGAGCGCGATCGCCGCGCGTGTCGCCGTCGTCCCCGGCCGCAATGCCATCGGCATCGAACTGCCGAACTCGACGCGCGAAACCGTTTATCTGCGCGAGCTTATCGCCAGCCGCGATTTCGAGGGCTCGAAGGCGAAGCTCGCCATGTCGCTCGGCAAGACGATCGGCGGCGAGTCCGTCATTGCCGATTTGGCCAAGATGCCGCATCTGCTTGTCGCCGGCACCACCGGCTCGGGTAAATCCGTGGCGATCAACACCATGATCCTGTCGCTGCTCTATCGCATGACGCCGGAGCAGTGCCGCCTGATCATGATCGATCCGAAGATGCTGGAACTCTCCGTCTACGATGGCATTCCGCACCTTCTTTCGCCTGTCGTCACCGATCCGAAGAAGGCCGTCGTTGCGCTCAAATGGACCGTCCGCGAGATGGAAGAGCGCTACAAGAAGATGTCGAAAATCGGCGTGCGCAATATCGACGGCTTCAACACCCGCGTCGAGCAGGCCGTCGCCAAGGGCGAGGCTATCAGCCGCACCGTACAGACGGGCTTCGACCGCCATACCGGCGAGGCGATCTACGAGACGGAAGAGTTCGATCTGAAGCCGATGCCTTATATCGTCGTCATTATCGACGAAATGGCCGACCTGATGATGGTCGCCGGCAAGGATATCGAAGGCGCGGTGCAGCGTCTGGCGCAGATGGCGCGCGCTGCCGGCATCCATGTCATCATGGCGACGCAGCGTCCCTCGGTCGACGTCATCACCGGCACGATCAAGGCGAATTTCCCGACGCGCATCTCCTTCCAGGTGACGTCGAAGATCGACAGCCGCACCATCCTTGGCGAACAGGGCGCCGAACAGCTGCTCGGCATGGGCGACATGCTCTACATGGCCGGCGGCGGGCGCATCCAGCGCGTGCACGGTCCGTTTGTCGCCGATGGCGAAGTGGAAGACATCGTCGCTTATCTGAAGACGCAGGGCGCGCCGCAATATCTCGATGCGATTACGGCCGATGACGACGAGGATGACGACGACGGGCGCGGTCCGGCGGGCACATCCAATCTCTCCGATTCGGAAGATCCCTACGACCAGGCGGTTGCGATCGTCCTGCGTGATGGCAAGGCCTCGACCTCCTATATCCAGCGTCGTCTCGGCATCGGCTACAACCGTGCCGCATCGCTGATCGAGCGCATGGAGCAGGAGGGCGTCATCGGCCCGGCCAACCATGCCGGCAAGCGCGAGATCCTCGTTCCCACCGAAGCGGATATTCTGGATCGCTAAGGCGATCCGTCTTTCCGTGTCACATTTTTATTCTACCTATGTTCAGGCAAATTTGATCGCGGCCCACAACCGCCCATGGGCCGTTGCGCCATGAAGACGCCGATTTTGAGCGCCATGGACACAGCATGAAGGAGAATTCGATGACAAAATTTGATGCGCAGCCCTCCAACCGATTGTCCCTGACCCGCCGGCATTTCCTCGGCGCCGTGGTCGCTGTCGGTGCGGCAGGTGCTGCGCCCGCATCCGTCTTCGCGCAGCAGGCAGCAGGCCTTAATCCCGGTATTGCCCAGGCGATTGCAGATCACTTCTCGTCCATCAAGACGATGAAGGGCGGCTTCCTGCAGATCGGCCCGCGCGGCGATCAGATGAGCGGCGCCTTCTTCATTCAGCGTCCGGGCAAGATGCGCTTCAACTACGATCCCCCGTCTCGTATGCGCGTCATCTGCGACGGTAACAACGTTCAGGTCATCAACGACCAGACGCAGACCAGAAATATGTATCAGCTGTCCAAGACGCCGCTGAGCCTCTTGCTTGCCAACAAGATCGACCTGTCGGCCGATATGGTGCGCAGCGTCGATTCTCAGCCGGATCTGACGAAGATCACGCTCGGCAACCGCACGGTCTTTGGCGATTCGCAGATCACCATGATCTTCGATTCCAAGAGCTACGATCTGCGCCAGTGGACGGTGATCGACCCGCAGGGCAAGACGACCGACGTCATCATCAACAACGTCAAGACCAACGTCTCTTTCGACGACAGTGTTTTCCGCATCGACTACACGCGCTGATCGCCGCCTTCTTCCCTGACCTCCATGGAAGCGCCGAATGGCGCTTTCCTTTCCGCGCCAGCCGGTCTAAAGCCTTTCCCGGTCTGAGCGCTTTCGCGATGTAACCGAAGCGCTCCAGCTGTCTGTTCTGATGCAATTCCCGACGGAAAACCGCTGCGTCCTTTCCGGAATTGCTCCCTTGGGAAGGTATCGGCATGGGATTTTCGATTGCGACGTGGAACATCAATTCGGTGCGGCTGCGCATGCCCATCGTCGAGCAATTCGTCATGCAAGCTCGGCCCGATATCCTCTGCCTGCAGGAGACGAAGGTCCCCAATGAGCTCTTCCCGCACGCGCCGCTGCGCGCGCTTGGCTATGAGCATATCATCATCCATGGCCAAAAGGGCTATCACGGCGTCGCCATCGCCTCGCGCTTCCCGCTGACGGAAGATCATCGCCAGGACTATTGCAATGTCGGCGACAGCAGGCACATTTCCGCGATCTTTGAACGCGGCGGTCGGCGCATTCGCCTCCATAACTTCTATGTTCCGGCTGGTGGCGACGAGCCGGATCGTGCCATCAATCCGAAATTTGGTCATAAGCTCGATTTCATCGAGGAAATGAAGCATCTGCACGCCAATGCAGAACAGAACACCTCCGCAATCCTCGTCGGCGACCTCAATATCGCGCCGCTCGAGCATGACGTCTGGTCGCACAAGCAGCTCTTGAAGATCGTCAGCCATACGCCCGTCGAGACGGACGGATTGCTCGAGGTGATGAAGCGTGGCGCCTGGCTCGACCTGATGCGCCAGCAGGTGCCGGAAACCGAGAAGCTCTATACGTGGTGGAGCTATCGCGCCAAGGATTGGGAGGCCGCCGATCGCGGTCGTCGCCTCGACCACATCTGGTCGTCATCGGACCTCGGCCCGCATCTGCAGCGGATCGAGATCCTCAAGGCGGCCCGCGGCTGGGATCGTCCGTCCGACCACGTGCCGGTCGTGGCGCATTTCGATCTCTAAAAGGGATAGGGTGTTTTAGAGCGGTTCAGCTTTTCACGGCATCCCCGAGCCGCTCTATCTGTTTGTTTTCACGCAATTCCTGACGGAAAGCCGCTACGCACTTTTCCTGGAATTGCTCTAGGAAAAGCGGCCAAGAAGTGCTGCTGCCTGTCTCGCCAGGGCGGCGAAATTGTCGCGAATGCGGTTCTGGATAAGAAGTCCGGCGTCCGGATACTCCTCGATCAGCCGATGGAAGAGGGCGCGCGTGATGCGGATCACGTCGGATTCCTCGGCGGCAACGGCTGTGTATTTCCGCTCCACGAGTGTCACCAGCGCGAGCTCTGATAGCATGGTGCCTGCCTGGACCACGGCTTGCACCTGCTTCTGTCCGGCGGCATCAGCCGTACTCAGCTCAAAGCTGCCGCGTGTGACGACATAGGCGCATTCGGCTGGGGATTTTTCCCTGAAAAGCGTCTGGCCTTCGGTCACATGGCGTCGGTCGGCGCCGAAGGCGATCAGCCGCAGCGGCTCGTCGCCCATGCCGTGAAAGAGCGGCAGTTGCGACAGCAGTCGGATATCGTCGTTCAGCGCCATCGATCGCCTACGGAATGATCTTGTAGCCGCCGTTTTCCGTTACCAGGATTTCGGCGTTGGAGGGGTCGCGCTCGATCTTCTGACGAAGACGATAGACATGGGTTTCGAGCGTATGCGTGGTGACGCCGGAATTGTAACCCCAGACTTCCTCGAGCAGGACATCGCGGGTGACGACCTTCTTGTCGGCGCGATAGAGGTAGCGGATGATGGCGGCTTCCTTTTCCGTCAGGCGGATCTTCTGGCCGTCTTCGGTCGTCAGCAGCTTCTGGCTCGGCTTGAAGAGATATCGTCCCACAGTGAAGGTCGCGTCTTCGCTCTGCTCGTGCTGGCGCAGCTGGGCGCGAATTCGGGCAAGCAGCACCGCGAAACGGAAGGGCTTCGTGACATAATCGTTGGCGCCGGCTTCCAGGCCGAGGATGGTGTCGGAATCCGTGTCATGGCCCGTCAGCATGATGATCGGCGCCTTGAAGCCGTTCTTGCGCAGCAGCTTCACCGCCTCGCGGCCATCCATGTCAGGCAGGCCGACATCCATGATGAGCAAATCGACAGGCACGGTGCGCGCTGTCTGCACACCCTTTCCGGCAGTCGCTTCCTGCAGGACGGTGAATTCCTCATAAAGCGATAATTGCTCGACCAGCATCTCGCGCAGGTCGTTGTCATCATCCACCAGAAGAATGGTGCGTGCGGTCATGCCGTTCGGATCCTTGTTCTAATCCCACCTAAGTCCTACGCCAAATTGCATTTTTAGCAAGTCGGCAGGCGGCTCAGGCTTGGTCGTTTGCTTGAAACTGCTATGATTTCAAATGAAATCACGCGCAAAGCAAAAACATGTGAGCGAAATGGAAAAGACAAGGGCGAGGGGCGGGCGGGCCTCTTCCACCATCATTGTGCGTCCTGCGCCGGGTAAAAAGACGCGAGCACTGGTGCAGGTGGGATCACTGACCATCCCGGCCGCAATCGGCAGATCCGGTCGCAGCATCTTGAAGCGCGAGGGGGACGGCGCGACGCCGATTGCCGCCATGAAACTGCTTTATGGCTTCACACGTGGCGACCAGGTTCAGCTTCCGCAGACGGGTTTGCCGATGCGGCGCATCCGCAAAGATATGCTCTGGTGCGATCAATCGGGCGATGCCAACTACAATCGCCTGGTTAAGGCGCCATTCAAGCCGAGCCATGAGGACATGCGCCGTGGCGACGGTCTCTACGATATCTGCCTCGTGCTTGATTGGAATATCGGCTCGCGGCGACGCAATCGCGGATCGGCCATCTTCTTTCACTTGATTCGACCGGGTTACGAGCCGACGGCGGGCTGTGTTGCGATCAGCCTTCGCGATATGCGCCGTATCCTGCCTCTGCTGCGCAAGGGGACGACCGTCCGAGTTGTCTGAACGGCGGCTCGGGGTTAAAATCCCAATATTCTCCACTATATGGGTTTTCGACCGGCGCGCCCGCGCGGAAATGGTCCTCCCTTTTCAGAATTTGAATCACGCCTTCACTCCACACCCGTCTTATCTTTTGGAGACTTATCGTGACCACACAACCGACAATCACTTTCAATGACGGTAAATCCATTCCGCAGGTTGGCCTCGGCGTCTGGCAGACACCGGAAAACGTCGCGCCGATGGCCGTCAGCACGGCTTTGAAAGCCGGATATCGCCATGTCGATACCGCGGCCATCTATGCCAACGAGGATGGCGTCGGCGAGGGCATGCGCCAGTCCGGCGTCGCCCGCAAGGACGTCTATCTCACAACCAAGCTTTGGAACGAGGCGCAGGGCTTCGATTCCACGCTGAAAGCCTTCGACCAAAGCCTGAAGCGTCTCGGCACCGACTATGTCGATCTTTATCTCATCCATTGGCCGTCGCCGCATCGCGACCGCTACCTGGATACATGGAAGGCTTTCGTGCGCCTCAAGGAAGAAGGGCGCGCTCATTCCATCGGCGTTTCCAATTTTGCCAAGGAGCATCTCGACCGCATTATCGGCGAGACCGGCGTGACACCCGTCCTGAACCAGATCGAGCTGCATCCGACCTTCCAGCAAAAAGAGCTGCGCGCCGTCCATGACAAGCTCGGCATCAAGACCGAATCCTGGAGCCCGCTCGGCCAGGGCAAGCTGCTTGGCAATGCCGTGATAGGCAAGGTTGCCGCCAAGCACGGCCGCACGCCGGCACAGGTCGTCATTCGCTGGCATATCGATAACGGTCTGATCGTTATCCCGAAGTCGATCACGCCGAGCCGCATCGAGGAAAACTTCAAGGTCTTCGATTTCAAGCTCGATAGCGATGATCTTGCGGAACTTGCCAAGCTCGATTCCGCCGGCGGCCGCATTGGTCCAGATCCGGTCAAGGCGAGCTTCTGATCAGGCTTCGAAGCAAACCACGATTTAGAGAAGGCCCGGGTGCGATCGCGCCTGGGCCTTTTGCGTTTCTGTTGACCCCTTGGACCGTGAGCAATACGTCCGGTACATGGTGGCTGCATTCCGGCTCAAAGTCGCAGTTATGCTATTGATCGCTGCGACCCACTTCTGATCGAAAAGCAACAATGGAGTTGCGGCCGCTAGGCTGACAAAGACGGTCACCACTCCCGCTACTGTTACGGCGCATGCGTAGGAACCGGACCAAGTGTACAGGGTGGTAAAGCCGAAAGATGACGCCGATGCGATCACCAGGAAGTGCACGAGGTAGAGCGGAAAGGAGAAGCGGCCCAACAGACGACCCAGCCTGCCGGAGAGAGGGCGCGCGAGTTTGGGGCAGTATAGAAGGCTGATCATCAGCCCTATCGAGCCGGCAACCTGTAAATCCTGATCCAGCGAGCACAACAGGAACACCGAGGCGAGGCCGATCAGGGCAGCGATCCAGATGTTGCCAATTGCTCTTGGCCCACTCCATGCAAACAGCAACGCCAGATAGGCTCCCGCAGCAAACGGCAGGAATGCGTGACCGTAGACCCAGAATAAATAGGCTGAAACGATCGTCAATATAAGCTGCGTAACCGGTGATACGCGCATGGCGAGTGCGCACAGCAGAAAAACAAGGAGACTGCCGTAATATTCAAATCTCATCGTCCAGAGATTTGAATTGTAGCCGAAATGATCCGGCAGGAGGAAAACGAGCAGGGATTGCCCGATTGCCGATTCCGCCGTCGGGGTGAAACCCGACGGCAGGTGCGCATTGCCGAATGTCTTGAGCCAATCCGATCCCGTTATCGAGGCGGCGTCCCCATTATAGTTGAGACGAAAAAACAGGATCAGGAAGCCGAGGCCGATCGAGATGGCGGCGGGACCCATCAATCTTGGAAGCCGTTTCAAGGTGGACGTGGCCAAAGCCTTATAGTTGGGCCTTTTATAGAATTTCAGAGCCAGAACGAAGCCGGATAGCACAAAGAAGAAGGTGACCGCGGATTCCCCGCGCATGAGCCAGGCAAACGGCGTCTCAGCGAGGCCCACGGGAAAGGGCTCTTTGACCGATGGCAGGAAAGCCAGACAGAAATGATGGAACATGACGATGATGGAGGCGATGCCGCGCATCGCTTCCAAGGACGTCAATTTCGCAGACGCCGTCACGGACCCCTTATCGTCGTCGAGGAGCATTTGCAGAGACTTGACCTTGATATTATTCCCGAGCCTATGACAATCGATGCCGGTTAACATTGTGCGCACGGCCGAAAGAGCGCCGGAAATACGGTTAAGCTTCCTACAATTCCTTTGGCGACAAGACGGCTCCCCTTGCACGCGCCAGGCCGGTGATGGCGATGATCAGCGTCGCGACGATCAGCAGCGCGCCCGTCGCAAACGTAATCTGCATGCCTGTCGCGACAGCGTCCGGAGACGCCGTGGTGATATCGGTCGTACCCGAGGCCAGCGAGAAGATGGCGCCCATGACGGCTGCGCCGGTGATCAGGCCGAGGTTTCGGGACAGGCTGAGCATTCCCGAGATGACGCCGCGCTGCTCGGAGCTTACGCCCTTCATGATCGCGGTGTTGTTGGATGCCTGAAACATCGCATAGTTCGACGTGACGATGATAAGCGGGCCGATATAGCCGGCGGCGCCGAACCTTCCTTGCAATACCGCCATCAGGGACAGGCCGACAGCCATGCCGACAAGTCCCGTTATCGTCATGCGTCGGGCGCCGAAGCGATCGACGATGCGGCCGGCCGGGAAGCCCGTCAAGGCGGAGACCAGGGGGCCTGCCGACATGATGGCGCCGACATGGGCGGTATCGAAGCCAAGCGCACGCGAGAGATAGAAAGGTCCGACAACCAGCGTCGTCATGATGACGGTGGAGACCAGAGCGCTCATGCCAAGGCCCGCGCTCAAGGAGGCGTCGCGGAACATGGAAAGGCGCAGCAGCGGCGACTTCACCTTTGCCTCGGCGAAGACGAAGAGAACGATACCGAGGATGGCTGCGAACAGCAGGCCGAGGTTGAGCGTGCCGAAACGGCCTTGTCCCATGGTCATGGCGAGAGCGTAGGCGGCGAGCGTCAGTGCCAGCAGCAGGGTGCCGATCGCATCGGGACGCCCTTGGGCGACTTTCCGGTCGCCGCGATCCGCCGGCAGGTAACGGATTGCGAGCAGGAGGTTTGCGACGCCCAGTGGCACATTGACCAGGAAGATGGTTTCCCAGCCAAACCAGGCGATCAACATGCCGCCCAGCGAAGGGCCGAGCGTCGTGCCGATTGCCGACATGGTGCCAAGCAGGCCCATGGCGCTGCCCGTCCTTTCTTTCGGCACGGTTTCGCCGACCATGGCTACCGTCAACGCCATCATCATGGCCGCGCCGAGGCCCTGCAGGCCTCTGGCGGCGAGCAGGAGCGGCAGTGTCGGCGCTATGCCGCAAAAGAGTGAGGCGAGCGTGAAAAGGCCTATGCCGATCAGCAACATGCGGCGCCGTCCGAAAATGTCGCCCAGACGCCCGACGCTGACGATCAAGGTGGTGATGGCGAGGAGATAGGCAAGCACGACCCATTGCATGTCCTGAAAGGACGCGTCGAAGGCCCTTGCAAGCGTCGGCAGGCCGACATTGGCAATGCTGGTATCGAGCGAGGGCATGAGCATGGACAGCGAAAGGCTCGCAAGTGCCCAGCGAACCGAGGATGTATTCTTGACGTTTGCGGAGGTGGTCCCGTCCGGTTTTTCGATGATTGGTGTCACCATGAGCTCCATTTCTGGCGGCGTTACAAAAGTCTCGGCAGAAACGTAGTTGTGAAAGCGATATGGCGGAATGCGCATCGTTTGCACTTCATTCGTGCGTTTGACGCTATGTATCGGAAAAACATGTTATGGTCGCGCCATGTCGATCCCTGATCTCAATCTGCTCGTCACTTTGAATGTGCTGCTTGCCGAAGGCAGCGTTGCGCGAGCGGCTCGCCGATTACGGCTCAGCCCTTCCGCCATGAGCCGACAGTTGGCCCGGCTGCGCGAGACGACGGGCGATCCGCTGCTTGTCAGGGCCGGGCGCGGGCTTGTGCCGACACCGCGGGCGCTGGAATTGCGCGAAAGCATCGGTCGTCTCGTGCAGGAGGCGGAGGCCGCCTTGCGTCCGGCCGAAACCCTGGATTTGAAACAACTCGTTCGGACCTTCTCGATCCGCACCCGCGAGGGCTTCGTGGAGAATTTCGGGCCTGCATTGATTTCCCGCATTGCCGAACAGGCGCCGGGCGTGAGGCTCTATTTCACGCAGAAGCTGGACAAGGACAGCACGCCGCTGCGGGATGGCTCGATCGATCTGGAGACCGGCGTGGTTGGCGACGATACCGGGCCGGAACTACGCGCGCAGGCGCTGTTCCATGATCGCTTTATCGGCGTCGTGCGCAGCGGGCATCCGTTGAGCGAAGGAGAGATGACGCCGGAGCGCTATGCCGCCGGCCGGCATATCCTCGTTTCCCGGCGCGGGCTGCAGAAAGGCCAGATCGACGAGGCACTGAACACGCTGGGCCTAGAGCGCCAAATCGCAACAATCGTCGGCAGCTTCTCAGCGGCGCTGGCCTTGGCGCGCGCCTCCGACCTGATCGTCAGCGTCCCGGAGGGATATACGGGCAATCTGCGTGTCGGCATGCACAGTTTCGCATTGCCGGTGCCGACGTCGGATGTCACGATCTCGCTGCTCTGGCATCCGCGCCTGGATGCGGATCCGGCGCATCGCTGGCTGCGCAGCTGTATTCGCGAGGTGTGTGGCGAACGGCGGGCAAGCCTAGAGACGGGGCTCGAAGTCGGCTAAGTAGTCGCGCAGCAAGCCGTTCAGTGCCGTTCGCTCTTCATCCGAAAGGCTCGAAACCAGCCGTGCCTGTGTTTCGACATGCGCCGTCACGGCTGCATCGATCAACTCGAACCCCTTCGGCGTCAAGGATATCAGGAAGCTGCGGCCATCATTCGGATTTTGGCTGCGGGCGACGAGGCCGGCCTTTTCCAGCTGATCGATGCGATTGGTCATCGTGCCCGAAGTCACCATCATCGTCTCCATCAGATCGCTGGGGGAGAGGGTATAGGGCTCGCCCGAGCGGCGCAGGGTCGCCAGCATGTCGAAATTTGCCGAGTTCAGATCAAAGCGGGCGAAGGTCTTTTCCATCTCGCGCGAGAGGTGAAGCGTAAGATTGCGCATGCGCCCGAAGAGGCCCATGGCCGTGGTGTCGAGATCCGGCCGTTCGCGGCGCCATTGTTCAAGAATTTTGTCGATGCGGTCCATGTCGGGACCTCGCCATGAATTTATCTTGACGTCAAGGTATTTTGTATTATCTTGAGGTCAAGATAAATTCCGGGGCCAGGATCATGAACCGCAATCTCGACCTGTTGCTGACCGCTATCGCGCCGGCGATCTGGGGCAGCACCTATCTGGTGACGACACAGCTTCTGCCGGCCGGTTATCCCCTCACGGTCGCGATGCTCCGTGCGCTGCCGGCCGGGCTGCTCTTGCTCGCCATCGTCAGGAAACTGCCGCACGGCGTCTGGTGGCTGAAGGCGCTGGTCCTCGGGGCGCTGAACTTCTCTGTCTTCTGGTGGCTGCTGTTCATTTCGGCCTATAGGCTGCCTGGCGGCGTGGCCGCGACCGTCGGTTCCGTCCAGCCGCTGATCGTCATCGTGCTGGCGCGGCTGTTGTTGGGGTCGCCGATTCGGAGCCTTTCCATCGTCGCCGCTATTGCCGGCATCGGCGGTGTCGCGCTGCTGATCCTGACGCCGAATGCAACGCTCGATCCGATCGGCATCGCCGCCGGTATCGGGGGCGCCTTTTCCATGGCTGGTGGAACCGTGCTCAGCCGCCGCTGGCGGCCCGATGTCTCGCCGCTGACCTTTACGGCGTGGCAGCTGACGTCGGGTGGCCTGTTGTTGCTGCCGGCCGCACTGCTGCTCGAGCCGCCGCTGCCGCATCTGACCGGTGCCAATATTCTCGGCTTCACCTATCTCGGGCTGATCGGTGCGGCGCTCACCTATATTCTCTGGTTCCGTGGCCTCTCGCGGCTTGAGCCCTCCGTCGTTTCCCCGCTCGGCTTTCTCAGCCCGACGACGGCTGTGATCCTCGGCTGGGTGGTGCTTGGCCAGCAACTCAGCCCGATGCAGATGTTCGGCATCGTGATCGTGCTCGGCAGCGTCTGGCTCAGTCAGCGGGCGCAACAGGCGCCGCGGGCAGGGCATGGTTCACGCGTTAGCCAGCCTGTCCTATCAAAACGATAGGTCCGGCAACATCTTCAAACGAAAAGGGCGGCCAACGGGCCGCCCTTTGTCATTCTTGCCTTGGAGAGGATCAGTTCCACTCGCGGATATCGACGAAGTGGCCGGCGATCGCGGCGGCTGCGGCCATGGCCGGCGAAACCAGATGCGTGCGGCCCTTGAAGCCCTGGCGGCCTTCGAAATTGCGGTTCGAGGTCGAAGCGCAGCGTTCGCCCGGCTTCAGGCGGTCGTCGTTCATGGCGAGGCACATGGAACAGCCAGGCTCGCGCCAGTCGAAACCGGCAGCCTTGAAGATCTTGTCGAGGCCTTCGGCTTCGGCCTGTTCCTTCACGAGGCCGGAGCCCGGAACGATCATGGCGTCGACTGTGGAGGCCACCGTCTTGCCTTCGACGACCTTTGCAACGGCGCGCAGGTCTTCGATACGGCCGTTGGTGCAGGAGCCGATGAAGACGCGATCGATGTTGATCTCGGTCATCGGCGTGCCCGGCTTCAGGCCCATATAGTCCAGGGCGCGCCACTTGGAGGTGCGCTTGGTTTCGTCCTGGATTTCATCCGGGTTCGGGACGACGCCCTGAACGGAGATGACGTCTTCCGGCGAGGAGCCCCAGGAAACGATCGGAGGCAGGCTCGCGGCATCGAGCTTGACGATGCGGTCGTAGTGCGCACCTTCGTCCGAGTTCAGCGTCTTCCAGTAGGCGATCGCCTGCTCCAGCGCTTCGCCCTTCGGCGCGCGCGGCTTGCCCTTGATGTATTCGAAGGTGATGTCATCCGGAGCGATCAGGCCGGCGCGGGCGCCGCCTTCGATCGACATGTTGCAGATGGTCATGCGGCCTTCCATCGACAGCGCGCGAATGGCTTCGCCTGCGTATTCGATGACGTAGCCGGTGCCGCCTGCGGTCCCGATTTCGCCGATGATGGCAAGGATGATGTCCTTGGCGGTGACGCCCGGCGGCAGTTGGCCGTCGACCTGCACCAGCATGTTCTTCGCCTTCTTCTGGATCAGCGTCTGCGTGGCGAGCACATGCTCGACCTCGGAGGTGCCGATACCGTGCGCGAGCGAGCCGAAGGCGCCGTGCGTGGACGTGTGGCTATCGCCGCAGACAATGGTCATGCCGGGTAGGGTGAAGCCCTGCTCGGGGCCGATGATGTGGACAATGCCCTGACGCTTGTCGCTTTCGGAGTAGTATTCCACGCCGAATTCAGCGGCATTCTTGGCCAGCTGCTCGACCTGAATGCGGCTTTCCTCGTTCTTGATGCCGAGGTGGCGATCCGTCGAGGTCGGAACGTTATGGTCGACGACAGCCAGCGTCTTCTGCGGCGCGTGAACCTTTCGACCGCTCATGCGCAGGCCTTCGAAGGCCTGCGGCGAGGTCACCTCATGAACGAGGTGGCGGTCGATGTAGAGAAGACAGGTGCCGTCATCCTGCGCGTCGACCAGGTGGTCGTCCCAGATTTTATCATACAGTGTGCGTGGAGCGCTCATGGCTACAGATCCATATTGGCGGTGTCGAAAAGGGGATAGACGGATAAGGACCGTCGGCCTCGGGTGTGGTCAGCGAAGTCGGCTGTTGAGCGCGCCCGAAATCATCGCAAAGAAACGTGCCGGCAGGCGCTTGTGGTCCTGCAGCACGAAAGCCGTGACGTAACGTCCGTCCTTGCTCATGATCTTACTCATGGGCATGCTCATATCAATTTTCAAAACCTTCGGCAATGGCGACGATGGGGTGTATCGGTACGGTCGCGCTCTCGATATCGATCACATTTGCGCATCCGGTGGCTGGCCGGGCGCCATGCGGCGAAAAGCGGAGCGATCGCTGCCTGAGCGTCGGCGCATCCAGGCCTCGAATTGCCTGAGCAACAGCGACAGCCCGATCGTCAACAGCAGATAGATGAAGGCGAGGATCGACAGCGTCTCGAAATAGCGGAAATTGGCCGAGTAATAGAGCTTGGCGAGCTGGCTGATATCGGCGACGCCGAGCACCGAGACCAGCGAACTGTCCTTCACCATCGCGATAAAATCGTTGGAAAGCGGCGGTAGGATAACGCGGATCGCTTGCGGAAAGACCACGAGGCGGAAGCGCTGGAACCGGCTGAGGCCGAGTGCCTTCGCCGCCTCGATCTGCCCCTGATCGACGGCCTGTATGCCGGCGCGGAAGATTTCGGCGATGAAGGACGAGTAGCCGATGGTCAGCGCGATGATCGTGCGCCAGACGAAGGGGACGTCGCGGGTGACGAGCGCGTTTGTCCAGCCGGCTGAGACCAGCGGAGACGTTACGACATTATAGACCGCGACGAAGGCAGGCGTACCGACGAAGGCGACGTAGGAGAGTAGCACGAGCATCGGAATGCCGCGCACGATCTCGATATAGAATCGCGCAACCTGTCTGAGCACGAGGAAATCCGACAGGCCAAGCAGTGCGAGCCCAAGGCCGAGCAGCATGGCGAGCGTAAACGCCACAAGCGTCACGAAAATCGTGACGCCGATGCCATTCAGCAGGAGAGTGAAAATCTGGGCGTACAGGCCGTTTGCCGCGATTGCAAAGGAGGCGCCGACGCCGAGGATGGCAAGGGCGATCAACCACCAGGGAAAATCATCCTTGCCGCGGTGCCCGCCCGGGCCAGTCATAGGGGCCATCAGAGCGGGCTTCCAGTATGTCGATCAGCGGATTTCATTGACCCATCTTGTAGTCGAGGAACCATTTCTTGTTCAGCGCGTCGAAGGTGCCATCGGCCTTCAGGCTGGCGATCGCTGCGTTGACCGGCGCGACCAGATCGGAACCCTTCTGGAAGATGAAGCCGAAATCCTCGGAGCCGAGCGGGCCGCCGATCAGCTTGAGGCCGCCGTTGGAGGCATCGACATAGCCCTTGCCGGCCGTGCCGTCGGTCAGCACCAGATCGACGTCGCCGGTCTTGAGCGCCTGGACGGTCGCGCCGAAGGTTTCGAAGGTCTTGATGCGCGGGTTCTGCTCGTTGCCGTCCAGGACTTCATACACGGCGGTGTAGAAGGGCGTCGTGCCCGGCTGCGCGCCGATCAGGCCGTCCTTGAAGGCGGCAAAGCTCTTGGCATCGGTGAAGCGCTTCTCGTCGCCGCGGACCAGCATGAACTGTTCGGAGCGCATGTAAGGATCGGAGAAATCGACCTTCTGCTTACGGTCATCCTTGATGGTGATGCCGGTCATGCCGATGTTGTATTGGCCTTCGGAGACGGCCTGGATCATCGCATCCCAGCTGGTGTTCTGGTACTCGACCTTGAAGTTGAGGCGCTTGGCGATCTCGTTCATCGCGTCATATTCCCAGCCGATCGCCTTGTTGGTCTTCGGATCGATGAACTGCAGCGGCGGATAGGCATTCTCCGTGACGACAACGACCGTCTTGCCTTTGAGGTCAGGCAGATCGGCTGCGAACGCGGCGAAAGGTGCAAGTATGAGGGCGCTGAGGCCCAGAATGAACGAACGACGGAATGCCATGGAAATCTCCCCGATTAGCGTGGCGGAAAACTGTCATATTTGCAAAGCTCATGGCAAGGCCGTTGCCAAGGGTGCAATCACGAAAAATGGAAAAGCAACTCTAAAACTGGCGGTTGACGGAGAAATTTCCGTTTGCCGTGCCGCCGGGTGACGGCACTAAAAAAGGCGACCCGGAGGCCGCCTTTCATTGTTGCGATCCGTTGAGATCGAAACTTATTCTGCTGCCGGCTCAGCTGCGGCTGCGGCTTCAGCGGCGGCCTTTTCGGCAGCTGCCTTCTCGGCGGCTTCTGCTGCGGCCTTTTCAGCTGCGAGAGCCTGAGCTGCTGCAACCTTCTCGGCTTCGATGCGTGCCTTCTCTTCGGCCAGAGCCTGGCGCTCGCCATCGTTGAGCTTGCGGGCGCGAGTGCCGGTGTTTTCAACGATACGGGCAGCCTTACCGCGCAGGTCGCGCAGGTAGTAGAGCTTGGCGCGACGGACCTTACCGCGGCGAACGACTTCGACGCTTTCGATCAGCGGCGAGTAAACCGGGAATACGCGCTCCACGCCTTCGCCGTAGGAGATCTTGCGAACGGTGAAGTTTTCCTGCAGACCGCCGCCGGAGCGAGCGATGCAAACGCCTTCATAGGCCTGAACGCGGGTACGGGTGCCTTCCGTGACCTTCACGTTGACGCGAACGGTGTCGCCAGCGGAAAATTCGGGGAGCGTGCGCTTGGCTTCGATCTTGGCAGCCTGTTCGGCTTCCAACTGCTGAATGATGTTCATAGTATCAACCTCGTTGTTGCTTCAACAGCCAGAGCGCCCGAACGATCTATCCTTGGTCGGACCCGAAGGTCTCGCCGCGTGATATATACCTGTTACGGCAGGGGCGGATACGTCTGCTTTTCTTTGGTGGTTGATGGGAATTTTCCCATGCCGGGCGCGCACATATCCTATTGTCACGCCTTTGTCACCCCTTCGGGCCGAATTATGTGGCCTTTCTTGCCATGTCGGCGGCTCGCCAAGAGCACTTATGGCTCGCCGCCGTCCCGTCATTCAAGGCTCAGGATTTTCGAGGCTTTTTCTTCGACGTCACATTGAGGGCGGCTGCCGCGCGGGTCAGTGCCTTCAAAGCCTCGCCATCGATCTCTTCGTTTTCACTGATATCGATCGCCCGCCGCGTATTGCCTTCGAGGCTGGAGTTAAAAAGACGGGAAGGGTCTTCCAGCGAAGCGCCCTTCGCGAAGGTCAGCTTCACGACGCTCTTATAGGTCTCGCCGGTGCAGATGATGCCGTCAGAGGACCACACCGGCACGCCGCGCCATTTCAATTCCTCGATCACATCAGGCTCGGCTTGCTTGATGAGCGCGCGCACCTTGGCAAGCGTCTTGCCGCGCCAATCGGCCAGCGCTTCGATTTTCTGGTCGATCAGCTTGGAAGCCGATTCCGCCGGTTCCCCATTCGCCGCGTTGTCCTTTGCCATAGTCCTCGTCCTCCTCACCATCGCCAAAAGCAGGTCTTATAGCGATATCGCGCGACTATTCAAAACCTCTGTGATCACGAACCTTGAGCGCCAGGCCTTGCAACTCGAGAATGTGTTCCCTCGTGAGAATACGCTTGGGGATGATTCTGTAGAGGCGCTGGGACTCGTAGAACAACAGGCAATGCCGATCCTGTCGCGTTTTGACGAAATCGGTCCATTGCATCTTCGCTTCGCCGAAATCGCTTCTGAGATGCACGCCATCCTCATTCCACGAGAGGTGAATGGGCTTTTGCAGCGTGCGCTGCTCCGCATAGGTTTTCCGGGCCGTTCTTCCACCCAGTGTATAGACGATCAGGAATGGAATGCCGACGATCGCAAGCGGTGCAACAACGGCAAAACAGAGAATGGCGACAAGCGCATCGTTGGCATCGATGAGGCTGGCGACGATGAGCCCATAGCCCAGCAGAGCGAGAATCCAAAGTACGACCATTCGCACGATACCGGGCCGGCTTCTCAGATGCTGGCGAAAATGAAGGCGGAGAGCGTCGGTCAGATCCTGCGGCGTCAGCTGGAAAAGAATGTCTATACGCTGCTCGTCCTGCCTGAGTTCTGACATAGGCTTCCCGGTTTCGCGCCGCCGACCGATCGGTTGTACTGGATGAGCGGAGCCTCTGCGATCACTCTAAAGCAAACGACTCGCGTTCCAAGTGTGGGGAAATAGCGCGGCTTTCGAAAAAGCATATAGCGTTGGATATGTCAGGCGCTGCGAATGCGTCGCCGACTCATTTCGAGGCAGGCTCGTTCAGGAGATCCGGCCTGCGCTCACGTGTCAGCTGCTCGGCTTGTTCGCGCTGCCATTTGGCAATGGCTGCGTGGTTGCCGGAGGTCAACACGGCGGGAATTTCGCGATCTTCCCAGATCTGCGGACGGGTGTAGTGCGGATGCTCCAGCAGGCCACCTTCGAAACTTTCATGCAGGCCTGAAAGGTCATTGCCCATGACGCCCGGCAGGATGCGGACGATGGCGTCGAGCAGGATCAGTGCGGCGGGTTCTCCGCCCGAAAGAATGTAGTCGCCGATCGAGACTTCCTCGAGATTGCGGCCGTCGATGACGCGCTGGTCGACCCCTTCGAAGCGGCCGCAGACGATGATGACGCCGTCCCCTTCGGCAAGTTCGCGAACGCGCTTCTGTGTCAGCGGTTTTCCGCGCGGGCTCATCAAAAGACGCGGGCGACCGTCGTTTTCGCTGGCGTGATCGATGGCGCGGGAGAGCACATCCGGCTTCAGCACCATGCCGGCGCCGCCGCCGGCCGGGGTATCGTCGACCGTGCGGTGGCGGTCGGTGGCGAAATCGCGGATCTGCACGGTATCGAGCGACCATTGCCCGCGTTCCATCGCCTTGCCGGCGAGCGACGTGCCGAGATGACCGGGAAACATCTCGGGATAGAGCGTCAAGATGGTCGCCCGGAAACTCATGGCCTGCTCACTTCTTCCCAATGCGGATTACTTTTTTGTCTCGTCCTGGGGCTTTTCCGGCTTCGGTGGCTTGCCGATCAGATCGTCGGGGTTGTCGATCAGGCCTGCGGCCAGCGGGTCGATCAGAATCTTGCCGCCTTCCAGATCGATTTCAAGCACGGCAGCTTCTGAAAAGGGAATCAGCACCGGGCGCTTGCCGGGACCTTTCAGCTCCAACAGGTCGCCGGCGCCGAAATCATAGATGCCGCTGACGGTACCATAGCCGGTGCCCTTGTCATCGACGGCTTCGAGCCCTTCGAGATCGGTATAGAAGAATTCGTCATCGTCGAGCTCTTCGTCCGGCAGGTTGTCGCGCTCGATGTAGAGTTCCAGGCCATTCAGCGCCTCGGCGGCATTGCGATCATTGACGCCGCGCAGCCGCACGACGACCATGTTCTTGGCTTCCCGGATCTCCAGCACCTCGAAGCTGCGGCCGTCCATGCTGTGCAGATGGCCATAATCGCCGAGCGCCGTCGGATCGGACGTGTAGGCCCGGGCGCGCACTTCACCCCTGAGGCCCTGTGCCGCACCGATCGTCGCCATCAATACCGGGTTTTGCAGTTTGGTCATTGTCTCTTCGCCGATTGCCGGTTCGCTGCATAGTTCTCAGATCGGAATCGATCTCAAAATTATGCAGCCAATGTAAAGTGCGACAGCGGCCCTTGCGCGTCACATGTGGCGCACGGCGCTGTCGTTGCGTTCTCTCATAGGATGAACATCCGCCGATGGGAAACAAAAAACGGGCAGCATGTGGCCATGCCGCCCGTTTTCGATCGTCACAAGGACAGATTATTCAGAAGCAGCAGCGGCGGCGTCAGCAGCCTTCTGTGCCTTTTCAGCAGCGCGTTCCTGAGCGCGCTTGCCCGGCTTTGCCTTTTCCGGGTTGTTCTTGGCATCGCGGGTAGCAATGCCGGCTTCAGCGAGGAAGCGCAGAACGCGGTCGGTCGGCTGTGCGCCGTGGTCGAGCCAATGCTTGATGCGCTCGGCCTTGAGCTCAACGCGCTTGGCGTCGTCCTTGGCGAGCATCGGGTTCCAGGAGCCTACGGTCTCAAGGAAGCGGCCGTCGCGCGGCGAGCGGGCGTCGGCGATAACAACGTGGTAGTACGGGCGCTTCTTGGAACCACCGCGGGCGAGACGAATTTTCAGTGCCATGTTTCTAACTCCTTAGGCTTTTCTTGACCGCTTCGTTGAGGCGGTATTGGTTACGTCGCGCTGCTTTTCTCGTGCTGCGTGATCCCTCTCGAAAACGTGCTCGCGTCTTTCGGGATCATGCGGCCAGGGGTTACCCTTTGAAATCGGCAGCGATCTGTTCATGATGCCGGATGACTTCCTTGATGACGAAGTTCAGGAACTTCTCGGCGAAATCCGGGTCCAGATTGGCGTCCTTTGCCAGACGGCGCAGGCGTTCGATCTGGTATTCTTCGCGCGCCGGGTCGGCCGGCGGCAGGTCGTATTTGGCCTTCAGCACGCCCACTTCCTTCGTACAGCGGAAGCGCTCAGCCAGCATGTGCACCAGTGCGGCATCGATATTGTCGATCGACTGGCGATAGTTGCCCAGTTGGGCCTTTACGTCTGGATCAATCATGGGGTCAACGATCCCTTCTCACTTCTTCTTCGGCAAACCGGGGAGCCCGGGGAAACCACCGCCGAGGCCTGGCAGCTTGGCGCCGCCCAGGCCCGGCAATCCACCGCCGCCACCGAGGCCCGGCATGCCGCCGGGACGGCCGAGGCCGGCTGCTTCGGCTTGCTTCTGCAGGGCTTCGAGCTGCTTGGGGTCCATGTTCGACAGGTCGGGCATGCCGCCCATACCGCCGCCGAGACCCATCTTGCCGGCAAGGCCACCCATCAGCTGCTTCATCATGCCGCCTTTGCCCTTGCCGCCCATCATCTTCATCATGTCCGCCATCTGGCGGTGCATTTTCAGAAGCTTGTTGATTTCGGAGGCGTCGGTGCCGGAGCCGGCGGCGATGCGCTTCTTGCGGGAATGCTTCAAGAGGTCCGGATTGGCGCGCTCTGCCTTGGTCATCGAAGAGATGATGGCGATCTGGCGACCGAAGAGTTTGTCGTTAAGGCCAGCGGCGGCCATCTTGTCCTTCATGCCGGACATGCCGGGCATCAGGCCCATGATGCCGCCCATGCCGCCCATCTTCTGCATCTGGGCGAGCTGATCAGCGAGGTCGTTCAGATCGAACTTGCCCTTGGCCATCTTGGCGGCCATGGCGGCTGCCTTCTCGGCATCGATATTCTCGGCCGCCTTCTCGACGAGCGAGACGATGTCGCCCATGCCGAGGATACGGTCGGCGATACGGCGGGGGTGGAATTCTTCCAGCTCGCCCATGCGTTCACCGACACCGATCAGCTTGATCGGCTTGCCAGTGACGGCGCGCATCGAAAGGGCGGCGCCACCGCGTCCGTCGCCGTCCATACGGGTCAGCACGAGGCCGGTGATCCCGACGCGCTCATCGAAGTTGCGGGCGAGATTGACTGCGTCCTGGCCGGTCAAGCTGTCGGCAACCAGCAGGATTTCGTGCGGATTGGACTTCTTCTTGATATCCGCCATCTCGACCATGAGCGGCTCGTCGATATGCGTACGACCGGCGGTGTCGAGAATGACGACGTCATGGCCGCCGAGCTTGGCGGCCTGAACGGCGCGGGCGGCAATATCGGTCGGCGACTGGCCTGCGATGACCGGAAGCGTGTCGATGCCCGTCTGCACGCCGAGCTGGCGCAACTGCTCCTGCGCTGCCGGACGGCGCGTGTCGAGCGAGGCCATCAGGACCTTCTTGCGGTCGCGACTCGTCAGGCGGTTGGCGATTTTGGCCGATGTGGTGGTCTTACCGGAGCCCTGCAGACCGACCATCATGACGACGACCGGGGCCGGCGCATTGAGATCGATGCCCACGCCTTCGCCGCCGAGCATCTCGATCAGCTCGTCATGGACGATCTTGACGACCATCTGGCCGGGCTTGATCGACTTCAGGATCTCGGCGCCGACGGCCTTTTCACGGACGCGGTCGGTAAAGGAGCGAACGACATCCAACGCCACGTCGGCTTCCAAAAGCGCACGGCGAACCTCGCGAAGGGCTGCGGAAACATCGGCTTCCGAAAGCGCGCCGCGGCCTGTCAGTCCATTCAGAATGGAACCAAGACGGTCCTGGAGGTTTTCAAACATCGGTTCTTCCTTATCGATCGCTTGGGATTTGGACTTGGCGCAACTTGCGCGGTTCCTCGCCCGAAAACGTCGTGCTTTTCCATGACGAAAACAAGACGCAAAGCCAAAAAGCACCCGAGGGCGCATCGCGCTGTCGGGTGTTGACCTCCGGGATCTCTTTATACCTTAATGGGTCCCGGTCGGTGGCTAGGAGGCTTGTGCTCGTCGCAGATTGCGGGCGATAAACAGGAAAAGGCCGGCAAAGTCAACCCAAAGCGGCCGAAATGCGTTAAATGCGCGGATGGGATCACCATATCGATGTCGAATTGACCGTACCACTGTCTTTCAATTGTTGTATCGATCCCGCCGCCAAGTGATTCCCCGAGACCGTTTCGAATGAATGATGCAGCCCTGACCGATCTTCTTGCCGCCTGCCGCACCTATGCCGGCGGGCGGGTCGACACCCGTTTCAACGCGGCGGCGCAAGCCTTCTACGCCAGCGCCAATGCTCAGCCGAAGATCGCGGCGCGGGCGGCCCGAGAGCTTGGCAGCCTGCCGCCGCCGGGAGCCGCAGTCCTTGCCAATATGCTCGGCACCATCGTTGAAAAGGGAGGCTCGGTCGAGCGCAGCGGTCCGGCCGTATGGGAGCTGTATCAGGCCTGGCTGCCGCAGATTCATCGCGGCTTTTCCGGGCGCAAGGAGCTGAGCCCGAGGCAGAGGCAGCTGCTTGAGGCTTTCCAGCTGCTCAGCCAATCGGCTGTTTCGCATCTTTCCGCGATGCCGCAGGAGCGCGCGCTCGCCGCCAGCAACAAGACGCTGATGGCGCAGCTTTCCGAGTTGCAGGACTATACGCCGGGTGCGGCCTGGGTTCGTCAGATGCTCTTGAGCCGCAGCGACGCTCTGCTGGTGCTGCATCTGCCGAGCCGCCAGGGCTTTCGCCTTCGCTATGAGAACATCGTCAATGGCTTTCATCTCTTCACACTGATCCAGGCTGTATTCGGCGAGACCTTGCCTGGCGGTCGGGTGCCCAACAAATTCATCGTCGACATGGCGCGCTGCATAACCGTGGCTGAAGAGGGCAATGACGAGCCCTGGTGGCGCTACGAGACGGTGCAGGCGAACGAGCGGGGTCTGGTCGAGATTTCCGGAGAGGCATCCGTCGAGACGATTTCCCGTATCGATGGGCGGCAGGTCATCCTGCTTTCACCTCCGGTCGAAGGCGCGGCATTGTGGGACACGAGTTTCTTCACGCCGCAGCTTTTCGCCATGCCGGCGAGTGTCGTGCTTGAGGAGACGCTGACGGCCTCCGAGGCGGAAGAGTGGTTCGCAAAGACCGGTGTGACAACCGATGTGCAAAGGGTGAAGAAGGCATGACCACCGCATCCGGCTCGGGCAAGAAGAACCCGTACTACCAGGGACCGGTTTCCGATCATTTCGATGGTCAGCGCTTCTTCAATCCAGGCGGCGTCGCGCCGGGCGGTCCGTTAGATCTGCTGAAATGGCAGTTCGGCGGCGGCCGGGTGCGCTGGCCCAATCCGGTGATCAGCGCTTTTCCTCCGGCCAAGCCCGACCGGCATGTTTTCGGCAATCAGATGCGGCTCACCATGGTCGGGCACGCATCGATGCTGGTGCAGATTGCCGGGCTGAACATTTTGACCGACCCGGTATGGTCCGAGCGCGTCAGCCCCTTCCGATCCGTGGGGCCGAAGCGCGTGGTGCCGCCGGGCATCCGCTTCGAAGACCTGCCGCATATCGATCTCGTGCTGGTGACGCACAATCACTACGACCATCTCGACCTTGTGACGCTTGCCCGCCTGCAGCAGGCGCATCGTCCGCAGATCGTGACGCCGCTTGGCAATGACACGATCATCCGGCGCGCCGTTCCCGATGCCGATATCACCGTCGTCGACTGGGGTGATCGCATTGCCGTCAAGGCCGGCTTGACGATCGATGTCGAGCCCTGTCATCACTGGTCGGCGCGGGGCATGGGCGATCGGCGCATGGCGTTATGGGCCGCGTTCGTGCTGACCACGCCATCAGGCAAGATCTATCACATCGGCGATACCGGCTTCCACGACGGCATCAATTATGAAGCTGTCCGGCAGAAACACGGCGGCTTTCGCCTCGCGATCCTGCCGTTCGGCGCCTACGAGCCGCGCTGGTTCATGAAGGGGCAGCACCAGAACCCGGAAGAGGCCGTTAAAGGCATGAAGCTTTGCAATGCCGCTTATGTCGCCGGGCATCACTTCGCGACCTTCCAGTTGACGGATGAGGGCATCGACGAGCCCGTTCATGCGCTGGATGTTGCGCTGAAAGCTGAAGGCGTGGAGGCGGATCGGTTTCGCCCGCTTCGGGCCGGCGAAGTATTTGATGTGCCTGTCGCCTGAATGCGGCAGACCCAAAGCCCCTTCCTCCCGCAGGGGAGAAGGGGCGTCGGATAAGCTCAGGATACAGAGCCTTATTGCTTGATTTCAGGCTCAACCAACTTTGCCATGTTGATTAGCGATTCCTGCCAGCCGAGATAGCAGGCTTCCGGCGGAATCAAGTCCGGTATGCCGGCCTGGGTAATGTTCACTTCGGTTCCGACGAGGACCTTCTTCAAGGTCACGGTCACTTCCATTTCGCCCTGCAGGTTCGGATCGTCGAACTTGTCGGTGTAGCGAACCAGTTCGCCGGGGACGAGTTCGCGAAATTCGCCGCCGAAGGAGTGGCTGTCGCCCGTCGTGAAATTGCGGAATGACATTCTGAACGTGCCGCCAACGCTCGGCTCCATATGATGTACCGTGCAGGCAAAGCCGTTCGGCGGCAGCCACTTGGCAAGCGCATCCGCTTCGATGAATGCGCGATAGACCTTTTCCGGGCTGGTGGCGAGGACGCGGTGCAGGTGTATGGTATTCGGCATTGTCAAAATCCTTCTGGTTTGACGAAGTGGACGAGCCTAGGACGTTGCAGCTTTCGGCAATCCGACAGCGGCGTCGAATTTTTTTCCGGAAATCGTCAGCCTGCGCGGCTGCATTGGAAAAAGACTATGCCGAAAGGCGAGTGCCGCCACCACCCCCAGTATTTATCGCTGGCTGGTGCTGGCTTCCAATATTCCATGCCTGCCGCCGTTTGCGGTGAAATGCTCCCTCAGCCATTTTGCTGCCGGACCAGCCGGTCGCTGCTTGTGCCAGACGAGCTCAAGCGCGACCGGATGCGCGCCGCTGTCGAAGCGAAGCTGAGGCGTGGCAAGTTCGAGCGCCAGCTGTGAGTTTGCCAGAATATGGGCTGGAATGAGTGCCCAGCCGATGCCTTGCCGTAAGATTTGAAGAATGACCCAATGGCTCTCGACCCACCAGACTTCGGCGGCGACCCTGACCTGATGTCGTCTTGCGATGTCACGCCGTTTCGTGACCATGATCTGGCGGTGGCGCTTCAGATCCTCCCAGCTGACAGGGCTTTCCGCCAGTGGATGATCGCGGCCGCAGACCATGACGAGCGGAACCCAGCCGATGGTGATGAAATCCAGCTCAGGTGGCAGCTGTTCCTCTCGCCACATCACGCCGATATCCGCCTCACCGTCGAGAATCATTCCGGTTATGGCCTGCGAGTGGGGAGAGAGCAACTCCAGCTCCACATGGGGAAACCGCTCGGCGAAATCGGCGAAGAGGCTTCCGATCGCAGGCTCGGGATAGAACTCGTCGATTGCGACGACCAGACGCGTCTCGATGTGTTCGTCAAAGCTCCTGGCAACGCCGATCAGATGTTCGCGGCGGTCCAGCAGCAGTTTGGCTTCCGGAAGCAGCCTCGTTCCGGCTTCGGTGAGGGTTGGGTTTCGGGTCGCACGGCTGAACAGCTTGATGCCCAGGTCGTCCTCCAGCGACGATATCAGCAGGCTGACGGCGGACTGCGCCTTTCGAAGCCGGCGCGCCGCGGCCGAGAAAGATCCGTTTTCGGCGGATGCCACAAAGGCTTCCAGCTGCTCGAGAGACACGCTCATCTATCAGAATTCCAGATAGTTACTAACTTTGTTGCCCCAATCTATCTGATAGAACGGCGGCCGATAACAAAGGTAGGAACTTGAAAAATGCGCAGTTTCGGAGATCGTGTTCGCCACGCCGTCCTGTTTGAACTTATTGGCTTGGCCACATTCACGCCGCTTGCGGCAATCGTCTTCAATCAGCCCATCGCTCACATGGGTATCATCGGCGTGGTCGGGGCGACCGTCGCGACGCTGTGGAACTTCATCTATAATCTCGGCTTCGACCGCGCGCTGATGCGGTTGCGCGGCAAGGTCCAGAAGACCATCAGTATCCGGATCGTCCATGCCGTGCTGTTCGAAGCCGGTCTCGTGGTCATCCTGATCCCGTTCATCGCCTGGTATCTCCAGATCACGCTCGTCGCGGCGCTTCTGATGGATATCGCTGTCGTGACCTACTATCTGGTCTACGCCTTCGTCTTCAACATCGCTTATGACTGGGTGTTTCCGGTCAAGGTAGTGTCCAGAGACGAGCGCACCGTAGCTGCCGCACGGTAACTGACCAAACAGGTGAAATCCCAGCGCTGTCGGGTCTTCGTGCCGGACGGCGCGGCGTTTCATGTCGCGATAGTCAATTGTGGCGCCCGGATCGTCGCACCCATGCCGATACCCCAGCAACCGCTTTCCGCGCGAAGTCGAGAGACCATCATCCCACTGGTAATTCCCCTGCGTTTCCGCCATATACAGCTCAACAACAGGAATGGTCCCATGAGTGATACGGTCGAATTCGCAAGGATGAACGGGCTTGGCAACAAGATCCTGGTCGTCGACATGCGCGGCCGCAAGGATATGGTGACGGCTGAGGCGGCAATTGCGCTCAATGCCGATCCGTCCACGCAGTTCGACCAGATCATGGCGATCCATGATCCGAAGCTGCAGGGCACCGATGCCTGGATCGATATCGTCAACTGCGACGGTACCAAGGCTCAGGCTTGTGGCAACGGCACGCGATGCGTCGTCCAGGCGCTCGCCTCCGAGACGGGCAAGAAGGTCTTCACCTTCCAGACCGTTGCGGGCATTCTCAATGCCAGGGAGCATGAAGACGGCACGATTTCGGTCGATATGGGTACGCCCGTCTTTGCCTGGGACAAGATCCCGCTGGCCGAAGAATTTGCCGATACCAGCCGCATCGAGCTGCAGATCGGCCCGATCGACAATCCCATTCTTCATTCGCCTTCGGCGGCGTCGATGGGCAATCCGCATGCGATCTTCTGGGTGGACAAGGACCCGATGTCATTCGATCTCGATCGTTTCGGTCCGCTGCTCGAAAATCATCCGATGTTTCCCGAGCGCGCCAATATCACGCTGGCGCAAGTGCTATCGCCATCATCGCTGCGCACCCGCACATGGGAACGCGGCGCCGGCCTGACGCTTGCCTGCGGCTCGGCCGCCTGCGCCGCTGCCGTCAGCGCCGCTCGCACCGGCCGTACAGGCCGTAAGGTGACGATCGAAGTTGCTTCCGCACCGGCGCCCGGCAAGCTCACCATCGAGTGGCTTGAGAGCAACGACCATGTCGTCATGACGGGACCTGCCGAATGGGAATGGTCCGGCATGGTCGATCCGGTGACGGGCCGCTTCGCGCGCGATCCGGAGCATGGGGCTCAGGCGCGGTGAGCGGGGTCGAGGTCATTACCTTCGGCTGTCGTCTCAATACCTATGAATCCGAAGTGATGAGGGCCGAGGCGGAGAAAGCCGGGCTCAACAACGCTATCCTGGTGAATACCTGCGCCGTAACGGGTGAGGCCGTCCGCCAGGCGCGCCAGGCGATCCGCCGGGCACGCCGCGACAATCCGCATGCCCGCATCATCGTCACCGGCTGCGCCGCGCAGACGGAAAAGCAGACCTTTGCCGAAATGGCCGAAGTGGATGCTGTGCTCGGCAATGAAGAAAAGCTGAAGAGCGCTTCCTACCGCTCCCTGCCGGATTTCGGCGTTTCGGCGGAAGAGAAGCTGCGGGTCAACGACATCATGAGTGTGCGGGCGACCGCACCGCAGATGATCCGCCATATCGATGGCCATGTGCGCGCTTTCATTCAGGTACAGAACGGCTGCGACCATCGCTGCACCTTCTGTATCATTCCCTATGGCCGAGGCAATTCGCGTTCGGTGCCGATGGGCGCTGTCGTCGATCAGGCCCGTCATCTGGTCGAGAGCGGTTATCGCGAAATCGTGCTGACCGGCGTCGATGCCACGAGCTACGGTGCGGATTTGCCGGGAACGCCGACGCTTGGCCTGCTTGCCAAGACGCTGCTGAAGCAGATCCCGGAGATCCGCCGGTTGCGGCTGTCCTCGATCGACAGCATCGAGGCCGATCAGCATTTGATGGATCTCGTCGCCGACGAGCCGCGCTTCATGCCGCATCTGCATCTCTCGCTGCAGCATGGCGACGATATGATACTGAAGCGCATGAAGCGGCGGCACTCGCGCGCTGACGCGATCGGCTTCATAGAAGATGTGCGGCGCCTGCGCCCCGAGACGAGTTTTGGCGCAGACATGATCGCCGGCTTTCCGACGGAGACGGAAGAGATGTTTGCAAACGCCGTCGGTCTGGCTCAAGAGGCTGGTATCGCGCATCTGCATGTGTTCCCGTATAGCCCGCGCCCCGGCACGCCCGCCGCCCGCATGCCGCAGCTCGATCGCGGCCTGATCAAGGAACGCGCCGCCCGTCTGCGCGAGGCCGGGCAAAGATTGCACCAGGCCCATCTCGACAAGATGGTCGGCACGCGGCAATGGCTGCTTGTGGAGAATGGCGGGTTGGCGCATACGGAAAACTTCACGCTTGCCGCCGCCCCCGGCCTTCGCCCCCGCGACCTTGTGCAGGTCGCAATCACCGGCCACAATGGCAAGCACCTCGACATGCAACTTCTGGCCGCCGACGCGGCCTAATGCTTCAACGGACACTTCATGGCGCTCGGTTTCATCAAAAAAGTTTTCACCTTCGGCCGTGAAAAGCCGGCCGAGGAGCAGGCGCCTGCGGAGGTAGTTACGCCTGGTGTCGTCGAACCTGTTCCGGCGCCTGAAGCCCCTGTTGTAAATATTTCGCCGGCTTCTGAACTTGCCGAGCCTGCATCGCCCCCCTCTGTCCCTTCGGGACATCTCCCCCACGAGGGGGGAGATCAGCTGGAGGATGCCGCGCCGGTTGAGCAAGAGCATCAGGCCGAAAGCCAGGCGGATGCTTCCGGCGCAGAAGAGATTGAGGCCGCCGAGGCTCCCCATTTCCTGGAATCCGAGTCGAAAGATCAGCATGAAGAGCTTCAGGCGATCGAACCGGAGCAGCGCGCCGATACTGAAGCTAGTGTAGTTTCGGAAGAGCACCCCATCGAACCGATCTCCCCCCTTGTGGGGGAGATGTCCGACAGGACAGAGGGGGGTGACGAAGCATCGGCAAGCTCGGAAACTTCAACGGCCGCCGAACTAACCTCCGAGGCTATCGACACCCCAACCGCAGCCCCCATCCTCCCCAGGGGCTTTTCGACTGCTGCCTCGGCTCCAGCGCCGGCTCCGGAAGCTCCGAAGCAGAAACTTACCTGGTTCCAGCGCCTGCGTGCCGGGCTTGCGCGCACCTCGTCACAGCTGACCGGCCAGATCGCCGCACTCTTCACCAAGCGCAAGCTCGACGATCAGACGCTGCAGGATCTGGAGGATCTGTTGATCCAGGCCGATCTCGGCGTCGAGACGGCGATGCGCGTCACTGATACGCTGGCATCCGAGCGCTATGGCAAGGATGTGACGAGCGAGGATGTCGGCCGCATCATGGCGCAGGAAATCGCCAAGGTGCTGAAGCCGGTCGCGAAGCCCTTGCAGCTCGATCTCAGCCACAAGCCGCATGTCATCCTTGTGGTCGGCGTCAATGGCACCGGCAAGACGACGACGATCGGCAAGTTGGCGGCGAAGCTTTCCGGCGCCGGGCTGAAGGTCATGGTTGCTGCCGGCGATACGTTCCGCGCGGCCGCCATCGAGCAATTGAAGATCTGGGCCGAGCGCACGAAGTCGGAATTCATCGGCACCAAGCTCGGTGCGGATGCAGCCGGCCTTGCCTTCGACGCTTTCCAGCAGGCCAAGGCCAACAAGAGCGACGTGCTCATCATCGATACCGCCGGCCGGCTGCAGAACAAGGCGGAGCTGATGGCCGAGCTTGAGAAGATCGTGCGCGTGCTCGGCAAGCTCGATCCGGATGCGCCGCATACCGTGTTGCAGACGCTCGATGCGACGACGGGCCAGAACGCCTTGAACCAGGTGGAAATCTTCCGCAACGTCGCCGGCGTCAACGGGCTGATCATGACGAAACTCGACGGCACGGCGCGCGGCGGCATTCTCGTCGCCATCTCGGCCAAGCACAAGCTACCGGTCTATTTCATCGGCGTCGGCGAGGGTGTAGACGATCTGGAGCCATTCGAGGCCGAGGATTTTGCCAATGCCATCGCCGGGACCGGCGCCGGAAGCGCTCAATGAACGACAAGAACAAATTCGACGATAGCGAAAGTGCTTCGATGACCACCAGCGACAATGAACTGACCCCAAGTGCAGCCGACAAGCACCATCCGATGCTGAAGCTGGTGCTGGAACTCGGACCTCTGCTGGTGTTCTACTTCGGCAATCTGCGTGGGGAGTGGCTTGGACAGCATTTTCCGCAATTGGCACTGCTTGGCGGCCCTCTTTTCATCGCTTCCGGATTATTCATGGCGGCAACGGTCATCTCACTTGTCGTCTCGAAACTCATTCTCGGTCATCTGCCGCTGATGCCGTTCGTTTCCGGCATTGTCGTCGTCGTATTCGGGGCGCTTGGCATCTACCTGCAGAACGAAACTTTCTTCAAGATGAAGCCCACGATCATCAACGCGCTGCTGGGTGGCGTCCTTCTTGGCGGACTCTTCTTTGGAAAATCGCTGCTTGGTCATGTCTTTAATGCCGCCTTCCAGCTGGATGCCGAAGGCTGGCGCAAGCTGACACTGCGCTGGGGCATTTTCTTCTTCGTTCTGGCTGCGCTGAATGAAGTCGTCTGGCGCGGCTCGAACTGGTATTACCTCCCCAATACGCAAGCCGCAGACGATCTCTGGGTCAATTTCAAGGTTTGGGGAACGATGCCGATCACCATTCTCTTCACGCTGGCGCAGATGCCGCTCATCATGAAGCACACGGTCGAGCCGCCGGCGGAAGCGGGGAAATGAGCGCAACCGCCGACTCCCAAAGCCGTTATCAGCAGCAGAGCTTCTGGCTGATCGCCTGCGCCGTCGTTCTGCTCGTTCAGATCGTCACCGAATATATGATGGGCCGTGTGCCGATCTGCACCTGCGGCTACGTCAAACTCTTCGAACCGGTGGTAAAGTCGAGCGGCAATTCGCAGCACATCGCCGACTGGTACACGCCGTCGCACATCATCCACGGCTTCCTCTTCTTCGGGCTCACGCATCTAATCATGCGTCGCAAGCCACTGTCGATGCGGCTCTTCGTGGCTATGCTGATCGAATCCGGGTGGGAGATCCTGGAAAACTCGCCGATCATCATCAACCGCTACCGTGCGGCGACGATCTCGCTCGATTATGTCGGCGACAGCATCCTCAATTCGTCGATGGATGCCGTGTTCATGGTGGTCGGATTCCTGTTTGCCTGGCGCGCACCGGTCCTGGTGACGGTCGTCATCGCCATTTTCTTCGAGCTCCTTACCGGCTATCTGATCCGCGATAACCTGACGCTGAACGTGCTGATGCTGGTCTGGCCGGTAGAGGCGGTCAAGACATGGCAGGGTGCGCTTTAAGCTGAATAGTCAGGATTTGCCGGTTGCTTTGGCGATCGCCGGATAGAGCCCTTCCTTCAAGCTCGTCGGCGTGAAGGGGCCGACCTGCTTGTAAAGGATCGTGCCGTCGGGCGAGACGAGATAGGATTCCGGAATGCCGTAGACGCCCCAGTCGATGGCGGCGGAGCCGTTGGGGTCGATGCCGATGGCATTGTAAGGATTGCCCAACTCGCCGAGGAAACGGAGCGCGTTTTCGCTGGTATCCTTGTAATTGATCGCCACGATGTTGAGCTGGCCGCTCTTGGCGAGTTCCTTCAGCACCGGATGCTCTTCGCGGCAGGGAATGCACCAGGAGGCGAAGACGTTGACGAGCGTCAGTTTGCCCTTGATCGCGTCATCGGTGAGGGCCGGAAGCCTGGAGCCGTCGAGGGGCGCCAAAGCCAGCTTCGGCGCCTTGGTGCCGATCAGGGCCGAGGGAATGGCCGATATGTCGGTGCCGTGGACTTCCTGATCGTACATGACCTTGCCGACCGCGATGGCAATGCAGCCAAAGACGATGAGCGGAATGAGCGCCAATAAATAACGTGCCGTGCTGCCGGATTTCGGCTGATCCTTGTTGTCGGTATCGGCAGTCATTTCGCATCGCCTTCGGGCGCACGCTTCGACCGGCGGCGGATGCCGGAGGCTTCCAGCGCTGCCAGTTCACGACGGCGCAAGCGCCCGTCGATCCATGTCCATGCGATGATGGCGAGGATCATGAAAGCCGCAAAGCCGTAAGAGCCGAAGACGTAGAAGGGATGCGACATGCTATGCCTCCCGGCTCGCCATGCGTGCGGCGATGCGGCGTTGCGCGGCGATGCGGCGCCGCCAGATCTCGTTGCGGATCGCCATCAGGTGCAGCGTGAAGAACAGCAGTGTGAAGGCCAGCGCCATGATGAAGAGCGGCCAGAGGAATTCGGCGTCGATGGCCGGGCCATCCATGCGCATGATGCTTTCCGACTGATGCAGCGTGTTCCACCAGTCGACGGAGAACTTGATGATCGGGATATTGATGAAGCCGACCAGCGTCAGGATCGAGGCGACGCGGGCCGCCTTCGACGGGTCGTCCATGGCGCGGTTGAGTGCGATCAGGCCGAGATACATCAGGAAGAGAATGAAAACCGAAGTCAGCCGTGCATCCCAGACCCAATAAGTGCCCCACATCGGCTTGCCCCAGAGCGAGCCCGTCACCAGTGCGATCAGCGTAAAGGCGGCGCCAAGCGGGGCGGCCGTCTTGCCGGCGACATCGGCGAGCGGATGACGCCAGACCAGCGTGCCGATCGCCGACATGCTCATGATCGTGTAGCACATCATCGACAGCCAGGCGGCCGGAACGTGAATATACATGATGCGGACGGTGTCACCCTGCTGGTAGTCCCCCTCAGTGGAGAAGGACAGGTAGAGACCGATCGCGAAAAGTATGGCCGAGATAACAGCCAGCCAGGGAATGACACGCGCCGAAAAAGCCAGAAACCGCGTGGGGTTGGCGAGGTCGGAAAATCGGCTGATCGCAGGGCTGATATCGCTCATGCGGCTTGTTTAACCCGATATGGCTTTTCCGGCAATCGACCGTATTGCCTCAGATGGACGAAACAGTATTTCATCGCAATCAATCAGTCGTGTTCCGCAAGGCAAGGGCGGCAGCGGTCGGCCCGAGGACTGCGAAGAACAGGGTAAGCGCGATCAGGATCAGGAACGGCGGCAGAAAGGGCTGCGGCCCTTCGACGGCGGCATAGATGGCGCTGACGCCGAAGATCAGTACAGGGATGGTCAGCGGCAGCACGAGAATGGAGACCAGCAGCCCGCCGCGCGGCAGCGCCACGGCAACGGCGGCACCCACCGCACCGATAAGGGTAATCGCGGGCGAACCGACGAGCAGGGTCAGCGCTGTCGCGCCGATCGCGGTCTCGTTCATATTCATAAAGAGGCCAAGCAGCGGCGAGGCGATGACGAGGGGCAGGCCGGTCGCCACCCAATGCGCCGCGCATTTAATAAAGACTGTCAGCACCAGTGGCGTTTCCTGTATGACCAGCAGATCGAGCGAGCCGTCATCGCGTTCTGCTTGAAAGAGCCGGTCGAGGCCAAGGAGGCTCGCAAGCAGCGCGCCGATCCAGACGATGGCCGGGCCGATGCGCGAGAGGAGCTTCAGATCAGGCCCGACGCCGAAGGGGATGACGGCGACGACGGTGAGGAAGAAGAGGATACCGATCAGCGCCCCGCCGCCGGCGCGCACCGAAAGTCTGAGGTCGCGTAGGAAGAGGGCGGTCATGGGGAGACTCTTTCATACTGAGGGATAGGCCGGATACCCCCCTCTGTCGCTGTCGCGACATCTCCCCCACAAGGGGGGAGATTGGTGACTTGTAGCGCGTACATGCCCCGAACCAACATTGAATCTCTAGAAGCAGTATCCGCTGGCTTCGCAAGCCGGCACGGCAAACTCCCAATAATCTCCCCCCTTGTGGGGGAGATGTCCCAAAGGGACAGAGTGGGGTGTCGAAGGTGCGGCGTAGGCAAAAATATCCAACTCATCCCCACACCCCCTCACTCACCCCGGCAAACCCCGTCATCTGCATTTCCTGCACATTCTTCAGACCCAGTGGCTGGTGCGTTGCAGCAAGAACGATGCCGCCGGTCTTCTGATGGGCGGTAATGAGATCGGCGAAGAGCTGGTCGGCCGAGCTGTCGAGAGCTGCCGTCGGTTCGTCGAGGATCCAGATCGGGCGGTAGCCGACCAGAAGTTTGGCAAAAGCGATTCGCCGCTGCTGGCCGGCGGAGAGGTAGCCGAAGGGCAGATGCGTGATGCTGGCGAGCCCGACGGCGTCAACGGCTTCATCGACATCGAGGCTGAAGCCATCCGCCATGTCGCCGAAAAAGGTTTTCCAGAAGGTCAGATTTTCGGCGACCGTCAGCTCGGATTTCATCGCGTTGCGGTGACCGAGATAGTGGCTGGCCTCGCCCGCGGGCTGGCCCGGTTCGCCGTCATTTCCGGTGAATGTGATGCTGCCTTTCTCCTGCCTGAGAAGGCCTGCCACAACGCGCAAAAGCGTCGATTTTCCCGAGCCGTTGCGGCCGGTCAGGATGAGGGCATCGCCACCATCCAAGTCAAAGGAAACGTTCGAGAAAATCAGGTCTTCGCCCCGCCTCGCCGCCAGATTTTCAGCGCTTAGATGCATTCGCTCCGGCTTTCCCCGTTTTCGTTGCTGCAGCGCGCAAAAAATTGTCCAAATTTGCGCTTTGTCACTCTGGCAACTCTTTACGAAATTATCTATAAGACCTGCAACCACGCCAGCGGTCGGCGTGAATTCCATCCTTGCGCCGAACTTAAGGTTTTACCTTACGTGCGGACAGCGGAAATGGCCGTACCCGCATCCTGATGTGCATAAAGTGCATAGGCGTTCGCACGACTGTGTTGGCTATCAGAAACGGGGTATCTCGTGTCTAAATCTCTTGACAGTTTTAGTTGTCGTTCCACGCTGACCGTGGGCGGGAAAGACTATGTGTATTTCAGCCTTCCCAAGGCTGAAGCCAACGGTCTTCCGGGCGTTTCCAAGCTGCCTTATTCCATGAAGGTGCTTCTGGAAAACCTGCTGCGTTTTGAAGACGGGCAGTCGGTCACCAAGGAGCATATCCTTGCAGTCGCCGAATGGCTGACCAACAAGGGCACCGTCGAGAACGAAATCGCCTATCGCCCGGCGCGCGTGCTGATGCAGGACTTCACCGGCGTTCCGGCCGTTGTCGACCTTGCTGCCATGCGCGACGCGATGGTTTCGCTCGGTGGCGATCCGGAAAAGATCAACCCGCTCGTTCCCGTCGACCTCGTCATTGACCACTCGGTCATCGTCGACGAATTCGGCACGCCGCAGGCTTTTGCCAAGAACGTCGAGCTGGAATACCAGCGCAACGGCGAGCGCTACCGCTTCCTGAAGTGGGGCCAGCAGGCATTCAAGAACTTCCGCGTCGTTCCTCCCGGCACCGGCATCTGTCACCAGGTGAACCTCGAATACCTCGGCCAGACCGTCTGGACGAAGGAAGAAGACGGCGAAACGATCGCCTATCCCGACACCTGCGTCGGCACCGATTCGCACACGACGATGATCAACGGCCTTGGCGTTCTCGGCTGGGGTGTCGGCGGTATCGAAGCTGAAGCTGCCATGCTCGGCCAGCCAGTTTCCATGCTGCTGCCTGAAGTCATCGGCTTCAAGCTGACCGGCAAGCTCAAGGAAGGCGTCACCGCGACCGACCTCGTTCTGACCGTCGTGCAGATGCTGCGCAAGAAGGGCGTTGTTTCCAAGTTCGTCGAATTCTTCGGCCCCGGCCTCGACAACATGCCGCTCGCCGACCGCGCTACCATCGGCAACATGGGTCCGGAATACGGCGCGACCTGCGGCTTCTTCCCGGTCGACAAGGAAACGCTGAACTACCTCAACATGTCCGGCCGCACCAAGGACCGCATCGCACTGGTCGAAGCCTATTCGAAGGCTCAGGGCATGTGGCGCGACAATGACGGTTCCGACCTCGTCTTCACCGACACGCTGGAACTCGACCTCAACGACGTCGTGCCGTCGATGGCCGGCCCGAAGCGTCCGGAAGGCCGTATCGCGCTCGAAAACATCGCGTCCGGTTTCGCAGGCTCGATGGACACCGAATACAAGAAGCCCGGCCAGCTCTCCAACCGCTATGCGGTCGAAGGCACGGACTTCGATATCGGCCATGGCGACGTGGCGATCGCTGCCATCACCTCCTGCACCAACACGTCCAACCCATCGGTGCTGATCGCTGCCGGCCTTCTCGCTCGCAACGCCGTTGCCAAGGGCCTGAAGACCAAGCCGTGGGTCAAGACGTCGCTGGCACCGGGAAGCCAAGTCGTTGGCGAATATCTCGCCAAGTCCGGCCTGCAGGCCGACCTAGACAAGCTCGGCTTCAACCTGGTCGGTTTCGGCTGCACCACCTGCATCGGCAACTCCGGCCCGCTGCCGGCGCCGATCTCCAAGACGATCAACGACAAGGGTCTGATCGTGTCGGGCGTTCTCTCCGGCAACCGCAACTTCGAAGGCCGTATTTCGCCCGACGTCCAGGCTAACTACCTCGCTTCGCCGCCGCTGGTCGTCGCTTACGCGCTCGCAGGTTCTGTGCAGCTCGACCTGACGAAGGAGCCGATCGGCGAAGATCAGAACGGCAAGCCGGTCTATCTGAAGGACATCTGGCCGACGTCGCATGAGGTTCAGGAATTCATCCAGAAGTACGTCACGCGCGAGCTCTACGAGAGCAAGTATGCCGACGTCTTCAAGGGCGATGCCAACTGGCAGGCCGTGCAGGTTCCTCCGGGCCAGACCTATGCCTGGGACGACAATTCGACCTACGTTCAGAACCCGCCTTACTTCGTGGGCATGGGCAAGAAGGGCGCCGGCGTTTCCGACATCAAGGGCGCGCGCGTTCTCGGTCTCTTCGGCGACAAGATCACCACCGACCACATTTCCCCGGCCGGTTCGATCAAGGCTGCCTCGCCGGCCGGTTCCTACCTCATCGGTCATGGCGTTGGTGTTGCCGACTTCAACCAGTACGGCACGCGTCGCGGCAATCATGAAGTCATGATGCGCGGCACGTTTGCCAATATCCGCATCCGCAACCACATGCTCGGCCCGAACGGCAAGGAAGGTGGCTACACCATCCACTACCCGTCCAAGGAAGAGACGTCGATCTACGATGCGGCCATGCAGTACAAGGCCGAGGGCGTTCCGCTCGTCATCTTCGCAGGTGTCGAATACGGCAACGGCTCGTCGCGCGACTGGGCTGCCAAGGGCACGAACCTGCTCGGCGTACGCGCCGTGATCGCCCAGTCCTTCGAGCGTATTCACCGCTCGAACCTGGTCGGCATGGGCGTCATCCCCTTCGTCTTCGAAGACGGCACCACCTGGGCAAGCCTCGAGCTGAAGGGCGACGAGCTCGTCACCATCGAAGGCCTGGCTGACATCAAGCCGCGCGAGCGCAAGATCGCCAAGGTCACCTATGGCGACGGCACGGTGAAGGATGTTCCGATCATCTGCCGTATCGATACGCTGGACGAGGTCGTCTACGTCAACAATGGCGGCATCCTGCAGACCGTTCTGCGCGACCTCGCCGCCTGATAGGCTTTCAACGCCATTCCTGAAGGCCGCCGGAAAACTCTTCCGGCGGCCTCTTGTTTTTCACGGTGATGTGTACGGCAAGCCTGCGGGCTCACCCCGGCCTCACCCCATCGTGACTTTGCGTCATCGCGCTAAACTATTATCTCTTGTTTCAGATTTTTCAGGCTTGATGTCGGCATGGCCGCATAGGGAGCGTGCGTGTTTCGGAGCCTGTCTTTAGCAGACGGCTCTCGAAATTTGAGACAGAGGTAAAAGGGAAATGCGCCTTCGATTTTCGATTCCACTCCTGGCAGGCATCGCGCTGGCAAGTTCGCTGCACGCGCAGGATGCCGCGAAGATCAAGGGTGTGGTCGAGCTGTTTACCGCGCAGGGCTGCGCCTCCTGTCCGCCGGCCGATGCGGCGTTTCGCAAACTCATCCGCCAGGGCAATGTCGTGGCGCTCGCCTATCATGTCGATTACTGGAATTATCTCGGTTGGAGCGACACGATGGCGTCCAAGGACAACACGGCGCGCCAGTATGCCTATGCCCGCACGATGGGCCGCAGCGGGGTCTACACGCCGCAGGCCGTCGTCAACGGCAGGGACCATATGAACGGTGCCGATCTCGATGCGATCAACGTCAAGCTCGATAATTTCCAGCGCGATGGCGAGGGGCTGACCATTCCCGTGAATGCCGCGATGAAGGGTGACGAGCTTTCCATTCAGATCGGCGATGGACACGGCAAGGCCAATGTGGTCGTCGTCTATTTCGATAAGGAACAGATGGTGGCTCCGAAGGGCGGCGAGAACAACGGTCAGCAGATTGCCTACATGCATGCGGTTTCCGATGTCGAGACGGTCGGCATGTGGGACGGCAAGGCCATGAATATCGTTTTGCCAGCCAATGTCCTCGACAAGGCCGGGCGCAGAGGCCTTGCGGTTCTCCTGCAGTCTTCGACGCCCTCAGGAGATCCCGCCGCCATTATCGGTGCAACGGTTCTGACAATCGGCTCGGACGGCTGACCGTCTTTTGCAGAGCCGCAGGGTGAGTGCCGAAAGGCTTTCCCTTTCCCTATCTTGGCTGTCCGCCAAAATGGCTTGCTGATTTGGCTGCGCCAAAAGGGGAAGTGCCCGGCGAGGACGCATTCGGGGCTGGGGTTTAATCGATGCGCCCCGGCCGGGCCGTTTGACGCGGCGGCGTCAAACGGCGCTTATACTTCCTGTAATTTTGGCTTCGTTTTGACTGAAATGCGGCGCGGCCAAGGTGCTTTTGGCCGTCGAACGAAATTCTGAGCCGTCAGGCGTCTTGCAATTTGGTGCGTCTGAGGCAAACTGTCATTCACTTGTCATGAGATAACCCTTGGGGGATTGATGACTGATCAGCCGGATTTGCGACATAGCGAAAACCGTTCCGCCGATACTAATTCCTCCGTCGTCGTCGATCTCAGGGAATACAAGCAGAGCAAGGATCCGCTGCCGGTGACGTTCCATCGTCGCGAGCTGGATGCCATTCTGTGGATCTATGGCCGCATGGTCGGTGAGGGCGAATGGCGTGACTACGCCATCGATCACATGAGGGACATGGCGGTCTTCTCCGTCTTCAAACGCTCCGGCGAGCTGCCGCTCTTCCGCATCGAAAAGAACCCGAAGCTTGCCGCCAAGCAAGGGGCGTTTTCCGTGGTCAACACCAACGGCATGATCTTGAAGCGCGGCCATGACCTCCAGCAGGTTCTCAAGGTATTCGACAAGCAGCTGAAGCTCGTGGATAAGTAGCTTTTCCGCAGGCGCGCTATCCCTCGAACAAGATTCCCGGATAGACGGACGCATCCGGATCGGTGCTGTTGCCCTCGCCCAGCGCCTTTTGCATGAGCATGGTATCCAGCCATCGGCCGTGCTTGTAGCCGGTGCCTTTCAATAGCCCGGTTTCGGTGAAGCCTGCGGCGCGATGAACGGCGACCGAGGCGGGATGGGCGCCGCCGATGACGGCGATCATCTGGCGAAAACCGAGGGTCTGGCAGCTTTCAACCAGGGCATCGAGCAGCAGCCGGCCGACGCCGCGTCCGCGCGCTTCTGGCGCCAGATAGATCGAATCCTCCACCATCCAGCGATAAGCCGGCCGCGGACGAAACGCCGAGGCATAGGCGTAGCCGAGAAACACGCCGCTCTCGTCCTCGGCGGCGAGATAGGGATAGCCCTTGTCACGGATCGCCAGGAAACGACCTGTCATCTCCTCCATGCTGGGCGGCGTGATTTCATAGCTTGCCGTGCCGTTCAACACGGAGTCGCGGTAGATCGCGGTGATGTAGGGAAGGTCGTCTGAGATTGCACTGCGGAGGCTGACGGACATTGATACTGTTGCCTGATCTGCGAATTTGCGACGGCAGCTATCAAATCGAACGGCTCATGGCCAGGCAAATAAAAAAGGCGGCCGAAGCCGCCTTTCATTTTGGTCACGCCGTGCGCTTAGTTACGGTTGCCCATGAAGCGCAGCAGGAACATGAACAGGTTCACGAAGTCGAGGTAGAGCGACAGGGCGCCCATGATCGCCTTGCGGCCGGCGGCCGAGGCGTCGTCGGCTTCGAAGTACATTTCCTTGATTCGCTGCGTGTCGTAGGCCGTCAGGCCTGCGAAGATCAGCACGCCGATCGCGGAGATCGCGAACTGCATTGCCGAGGAATGCAGGAAGATGTTGACCAGCGAGGCGATGATCAGGCCGAAGAGACCCATCATCATGAACGAGCCCATGCCGGAAAGATCACGCTTCGTCGTGTAGCCGAACAGCGACAGCGCGCCGAAGGAGGCGGCGGTCACGAAGAAGGTCTGCACGACGCTCTGGCCGGTGTAGATGATGAAGATCGACGACAGCGACAGACCCATCAGCGCGGCATAGACCCAGAAGGTCGTCGTCGCGGCGGCCACGCTCATGCGGTTAATCCTGTAGCTCAGGAAGAAGACCATTGCGAGCGGAGCGAAAATGACAACCCACTTCAGCGGGCTCAGATAGATCGCCTGGCCGAAGGCCGTGATCTGTCCGTCGGCAAAAGCGAGCGAGAAGGCGAGATAGGCGGCAACACCCGTGATCGCCAGACCCAGCGCCATCAGGTTATAGACCTTGAGCATGTAGGCTCGAAGGCCTTCGTCTATCATCGCACCGGAACGTGCACCGCTCTGCACCCGGTTTTGGTAATTGCGAAAGTCAGCCATGTTTTCCTCTTTCAAGCTCCGATTTGGATACGGTGTCGGGCCTTATCGGGTCCAGGCGCCGCTGCGGAGCTCAGCATGCCTGCAGAGAATATGAGGCTTTCGAGCCGTATAGACAAGGGTCAAGCCACCGGTGACACGTTAAATCGGCGTAATATCGCGATGCTTCAAGGTGTTCCGCACTGCGCGAGAAGTATTTACAGCTCGCGCAGAACGGGCGCTGCCTTCTGGCCAAGGATGCGCCAGGTGCCGATCAGTCCGATGCCAACGGTGAGAACCAGAGCGATGACGAGGGTGGACAGGGCGACATCGGGCAGGAATGTCGACGGCAGATGCATGATGCGGCTGACGATGTACCAGGCGGACGCCGAGCCGGCGATCAGGGCAAAGATTGCCGTTGCCGAACCCAGGATCAGATATTCGTAGCTGAAGGCTCGTATCAATGTTGCGCGCGTTGCGCCGAGCGTCTTCAAAATGACCGCATCATGGGTGCGGGCTCGGTTGCCGGCGGCCAACGCTCCGGCCAGTACGAGAACGGAAGCGATCAGCGCCACCGACGCGGCGGAGCGGATTGCGGTCGCTAGCTGGCCCACGAGCGTGTTGACGACATCGAGCGCATCCTTGACGCGGACGCTCGTTATGGTCGGATAGGCGTTGGTGACCTTCCTCAGGATCGCGGCTTCCTGCTCCGACGTGGCGGACGTATCCGTGAGGGTCGCCAGCCAGGCGTGCGGCGCACCCTTGAAGGTGTTCGGCGAGAAGATCATCACGAAATTGATCGATAGCGATTGCCATTGCACCTTACGGAAGCTGGCAATCTTGGCGGTGATATTGCGCCCAAGCACGTTGACGGTGACCTTGTCGCCGAGCTTCAGACCGAGCGCCTTGCCCTCTTCCTCGGAAAAGGAGACGAGCGGTTCGCCGCTATAGTCCTTGTCCCACCATTTTCCTTCGGTAACCGAGGCGTTTTCCGGCACCGTCTCGGCATAAGTGATGCCGCGATCGCCACGCAGGACCCATTGACCCGCTGCCGGCACCTTCATCTTGGTCACATCCTCGCCGTTGAAGGCGACGATACGCCCGCGCAGCATCGGCGCCTCTACAAGCTTGCCCTTCGGATCTTCGGCAAGAACGATTTTGCGGAAGCCTTCCAGTTCCGGACCTTGGATATCGACGAAGAAGAAATTCGGCGCCTGTTCGCTCATGCGCCCCATCAACTCGCGGCGCATGTTGCCGTCGATCAGCGTCAGCGTGACCAGAAGTGCCAGACCAAGGCCGAGCGAAAGCACGACGGAGGAGGTGAGCGCTCCCGGTCGATGAATATTGCCGATCGCAAGCCGCAGTGCGGGCGAGCGTACGCGCGGGCTGCGTTTGGCAAGCCAGGACAGCACGGCGGCGACAACGCGCAACACGATGAAGGCCGCGCCAATCGAAACGATGAAGACGACAGCGATGAACCGATCATAGGCGGTAACGATGGCAAGAGCCGCCAGAGCCGCCATCAGGGCGCCGGCGGCGAGCAGATAGGGCCAGCCGGGCAGGCGGCGCGCTTCGAAGCCCTGCTCGCGAAACAGCGCCGTTGCCGGAACCTCACGGGCATGGCCAAGCGGTGGGATCGCAAAGGCGAGCGTCGTTAGCAGGCCGAAAAGAGCCGCCAGGGTCAGCGCGCCGGGATAAAGCCGCGGGGCGGTGGAAATAGGCAGAAATTCCGCCATGAATTGCGAGGCGATGATCGGGGCGATCGCACCGAGCACGAGGCCGATCACGATGCCCGCGAGCGCGATGACGGCAATCTGAATAAGATAGATCAGCACGACGACGAAGGCTGGCGCACCCAGGCATTTGAAGGTCGCGATGGTCGTGCGCTTCGAATCCAGGAAGGCGCGCACGGCGTTGGCGACGCCGACGCCACCGACGATGAGGGCCGCCAGACCCACCAGCGTCAGGAATTGCGAGAAGCGGGTGACGTTATCAGCGAGCTGCGGCGCGGCGCGGTTGCTGGTGCGGATCGACCAGCCAGCTTGCGGGAAGGCGGCATTGGCGCGGTCGCCGAGATTGCGGATGCCGACGGCTGGATCGGCCATTCGCACCCGGTAAGCCTGCTCGACGAGGCTGCCTGTGGTGATCAGGCCGGAAGCCATAAGGGCGTCGCGGCTCGTCAACAGGCGGGGCGCGAAGCCGAAACCTTCAGAGACGGCGTCGGGCTCGTTCTGGACGGTGCCGGTGATGCGCAGCCTGGTATTGCCCAGCAGCAAATCGCCACCGACCTTGAGATTGAGACGCTCGAGTAGCAGCGGGGCGACGACGGCTCCATAAGTGCCATCCTTCGCGGCCAGCAGCATCGATAGAGGCTGATCGGGCTCGGCGGTGAAGGTGCCGTAAAGCGGATAGGCATCATCGACGGCCTTGACTTCGACCAGCGCCTGGTCGGAACCGTCGGGCAGGCGTGCCATGGAGCGGACGCCGGTGGAGCGGGAAAGCGTGCCGAGGCTTTGGAGATAGGTCACCTCTTCTGGAGTTGCCTCGCGGTTGCGCAGCTCGAAGCGCGCGTCGCCGGCAAGCAGCGACTGGCCTTGTGTCGCGATTGCGTCGGTGATCGACCGCGAGACGGAGTTGACGGCGGCGATCGCGCCGGTGCCGAGCGCAATGCAGGCAAGAAAGATATAGAAGCCGGCAAGGCCTCCGCGCAGTTCGCGCAGGGCAAGGCGGAAGGCGAGCGTCAGGCGAGATCCCGCCGTGCTCATGCCATGGCTGCCTGGTTGGTGCGTGTGCGCGTGCTGTCGTTTTCAATTTCGCCGGAGCGCACGCGAATCTGGCGCGAGCAGCGCGCCGCCAGCGCCGGATCATGGGTGACGAGCAGCATTGTCGTTCCGCGCTCCGCCTGCTGGGCAAAAAGCAGATCGGCGATCTGCCGGCCCGTATCCGTATCGAGATTGCCTGTCGGTTCGTCGGCTATCAGGACGGCGGGAGAGGGTGCCAATGCGCGGGCGATCGCAACACGCTGCTGTTCACCGCCGGAAAGCTGGCCCGGATAGTGATGGAGCCTTTCGCCCAATCCCACGGCTTCCAGTTCCCGTCGAGCGATCTCGAAAGCATCGCGGACATTGGCAAGCTCCAATGGCACCGCGACATTTTCGAGCGCCGTCATGTTGGCGATCAGGTGGAAAGACTGGAAGACGATGCCGATGTTGCGGCCGCGGAAATCGGCGATGCGATCCTCGCTGAGGCTGTGCAGGGGCGTGTCGCGGATCAAAAGTTCGCCGCTGTCGAGTTTTTCGAGACCGGCCAGCACCATCAGCAGCGTCGACTTGCCGGAGCCCGAAGGACCGACGATGCCGACGGACTCACCCTCCATGATCGTAAGGTCGATGTTCTTCAGCACATGGACCGATGCGGCGGCATTGCCGAGCGTCAAATCCGCCTTCTTCAGCTCAATGATGGTTTTTGCCAATGCGAACGCCCTATATATCAGAGAACATCAGAGATAATGGCGGGCGCGACTGGCCCGAGCAGCGAATTTAGGGAATGGATCATGGGATTTAAAGTTGCTGCGCTTCACTTCGCTGTCATCACTTTCGGTCTTTTGTTTGGCGCGGCCGGTGCTGCGCAGGCTCGGACCATTCAGCTGGTCGGTTTCGGCGACAGCCTGATGGCCGGATATCAGCTGCCGCCCGGCGACGGCTTTCCGGCCAAGCTGGAGGCGGCGTTGAAGGCCAAGGGGCTCGATATTGCCGTGGCCGATGCGGGCGTATCCGGCGACACGACGTCCGGCGGCCTCTCGCGCATCGACTGGTCGGTGCCTGATGGCACGGACGGCGTGATCCTGGAGCTCGGCGCCAACGACGCTCTGCGCGGCATTCCGCCCGAGCAGACCGAGAAAAATCTGGAGACGATGATCGAGCAGTTGAAAGAGCGGAAGATACCGATCTTTCTCGCCGGCATGCTGGCGCCGCCGAACATGGGGCCTGACTATGCCGGCAAGTTCAACCCGATCTACAAGCGTCTCGCCGACAAATATCAGCTTACGCTTTATCCCTTCTTCCTCGACGGTGTGGCCGCGCAGGCGGACCTGCAGCTCTCCGACGGGATGCATCCGAACCCCAAGGGGGTCGATGTGATGGTCGAGCGCATCTTACCGTCCGTTATAAGTTTTGTAGGGATGATTGACGCAGGTGCGAAATAGATACTTGCACCGCCTGCAAATGCGTGATTCCCTGCTAATACCTGCAAGAGATTCGGGGAGTGCTCGTCATGCCGAGACTTTTTACCGCCCTCGAAATTCCGCGCAATGCGGCCATGAGCCTGTCATTGTTGCGCGGTGGTCTCCCGGGAGCCAGGTGGATCGACGTTGAAAATTATCACATCACTTTGCGCTTCATCGGCGATGTCGATGGGCGCACGGCCGATGAGATCGTCGATCGACTGGACCGGATAGATCGGCCTGAATTCCAGCTTCGGCTGGAGGGTATCGGGTCCTTCGGTTCGAAGAAACCGCATTCGGTCTGGGCAGGCGTCTCACAGACGCCGGAGATGTTTGCGCTGCAAGGCGAGATCGAGCGCATTTGCCAGCGCATCGGTCTGCAGCCGGACCCGCGCAAGTTCACGCCGCATGTCACGCTCGCTAGGTTGAAATCCTCGCGTGTCGATGACGTCGTGCACTATCTCTCCGGTCGCGGCAACTTCTACACGGCGCCGTTCACGGTGGGACGCTTCGTGCTTCTGTCCTCGCGCGAATCGGTCGGTGGCGGTCCCTATCTCACGGAAGAAATCTTCCCGCTTCACGAGCCGAGAAGTACCTACCCGGCCTTGGGCAGCAGCGCACTGCAGCCAGCCAAGAGCATGGTATAAACGGCCTCGAAATCCTCGCGGTCGCCGTAATAGGGATCGGGAATATCCCTGTTGCTGCCGAGCGTGAAGGCATTGAAGAGGTGCAGCCTGCCGAGCGCATCGGCAGGCGCTGATTTGCGCAAGTTCTTCAAATTGTCTTGATCCATTGCGAGGATCAGGTCGAAGCTGCTGAAGTCGGCAGGTTCGATGCGGCGCGCCCTTTGGCTGGATATATCGATCCCATGTCCCGCTGCCGCGGCAACCGAGCGGCGGTCCGGCCGCTGGCCCTGATGCCAGCCACCAGTGCCGGCCGAATCGATTTCGAATTCGGCGGAGCGACCGGCCTCAGTCACCAGATGCCTGAAAATGCCTTCGGCTAGGGGTGAGCGGCAGATGTTGCCGGCGCAGACAAAAAGAATCCTGTGACGATCCATGCTATCGTTCAATCGCTTGAGAGGAGTAACGTGCCATGAAATACGAGAAGCTGGAGCCGGCTGCAATCGATCAGATTCCCGTCGAGTTGAGCGGGTGGACGCCCGCCGACGATCGTCTTTCCATTTCCAAGACATTCAAGTTTCGCAATTTTGTCGAAGCCTTTGGCTTTATGACCGAGGCCGCGCTTGCGGCGGAGAAACTCAATCACCATCCCGAATGGTTCAACGTTTATTCCCGCGTAGAGGTGAAGCTGACGACGCATGATGCCGGCGGTCTGACGGATCACGACGTCAAGCTGGCAAAGGCGATGGACAAGGCGGCCGCCGGCCGGATCAATTGAATCGCCTGCGCTGATCACCATATGTTTACACGGTCCGGATGACGGGCGGGAATAGAGGTGAATGGAATGGATGACATCAAGTACGGGGAAATCCTGATGCCTGGTGACGAAGAGACCCAAAAAGAGCAGGAGAAATCGGTGCGCAGCAAATTCTGGCCGACCTTGCGCAAGGCGGCTCGCCATATCCCTTTTTCACGCGATGTCGTGGCCGCCTTCTATTGCGCGCTCGACCCGCAAACACCGACGCGCGTTCGCGGCATATTGCTGGCCGCGCTCGGGTATTTCGTCATGCCGATCGACATCATTCCCGACTTTTTTGCCGTGATCGGCTATTCGGATGATGTCGCCGTGCTGACACTCGCTTTCAGTTTGATCCGGGGTCATATCCATCAGCAGCATTACGATGCGGCCGACAGGGCGCTCGAGAATGAACCCGAGGCCATGAAAACGGTCTAAATATCATTGGATCGAAGCAGATCGAATCCTTTCGGCTTTCCAGTCCTTTATGAGGCCGATCTGATTTTAGCGAGGACAAATTCTTGCCTGAATCTTTCTGTCTTAAATCGATCCCGTAGGATGGTATTTCGCCATCCGGGTTTTCCAATTCCTTCTGATGCGTTTCAGACTCTGCACAACACCTGGAATGAAATGGCACGGAGCCAGTGGCGGGCAGCGCTCCGTTGACGGTTTGGTAACCTGAATAAAGTCAAAATAGGGCAGCTCACGAGCATAGGCGTGCGTCAATCGGATCGCCATGAGCTCTGGACCGCAAGAAATCGGCAGGAAACCATGTTTGTAAAAAGCTTCGCAATCGCTCTCTCGCTCGTATTGGCCGGAACAGGCATCGCGTCCGCGCAGACCAAGAAGCAGACGCAGGCAGCGGCCGCAGCGGCGCCGGCGGCTCCCTCGCGCATCCAGCAATTCGACGCATGGGGTGCTTACTCCTATCAGTCCGCTGGCGGCAAGGTCTGCTACGTCCTCTCCGTGCCGACGACAAAGACGCCGCCGACCGGTATCGACCACGGCGATAACTTCTTCATCGTGTCGCAGCGTCCGGGCCAGAACATCTCCTACGAACCGCAGGCGATGATGGGTTATCCGCTAAAGGATAATTCCAAGGTCAACGTCATGATCGACAACAAGACCTTCGTGATGTTCACCAAGGAAAAGGCTGCCTGGGTTGAGAATGCCGCGCAGGAACCCGCCCTGGTGGCAGCACTGAAGTCGGGTCATTCGCTGAAGGTTTCCGCGACCTCCAAGAAGGGCACGGCTACCTCCTATACCTATTCGCTGAAGGGCGTGACCGCAGCGCTGAAGCAGATCGAAAACTGCAAATAACATCGAGGGCCGAGAGATCACGCGAACGTGATCCTCCCGCTGCCGCGACCGCAATGAAGAGGCCGGGCATATCGACCGGCCTTTTGCTTTTGAGGCGCAAGGTTTCGCTTTAGAGGGTCGGACTTCGCTTTTAAGGGAAAGGGATGACGAGAGCGGAAATTAATGCTAAACGCCGCGCCAACAGACGGTGTGCGGCAGATTGCATGTTCCGCCACCGCATATCTTCAGATTTCCGTGCCTTGCCCGCATCCGCAGCTTTTGCGGCATCGCCGATGTGAACCGTTGGAATGATCCTATGTCCGCCACCGATGTCATAACCCCCTCCCGGCTCAAGCCGATGCCCGTATCGCAGCCGGTCGAGCTATCGCCGAAGCCGTCGCTGATCGGCCTCACGCGCGAAGAAATGGGCGCAGCGCTGAAGGAAAAGGGCGTCGCCGACAAGCAGATCAAGATGCGCGTTGCCCAGCTTTGGAACTGGATCTACGTGCGCGGCGTCTCCGATTTCGATGCCATGGCGAATGTCTCGAAGGACATGCGCGAAATGCTGAAGACGCATTTCACCATCGCGCGGCCGGAGATCGTCGAGGAGCAGGTTTCCAACGACGGCACCCGCAAGTGGCTGCTGCGCTATCCGCCGCGCGGCGCCGGCCGTCCTGTCGAAGTCGAGACCGTCTACATTCCGGAAGAAGGCCGCGGCACGCTTTGCATTTCCAGCCAGGTCGGCTGTTCGCTCACCTGTTCCTTCTGTCACACCGGGACGCAGCGGCTCGTGCGCAACCTGACGGCGGAAGAAATCCTGTCGCAGCTGCTTCTGGCGCGCGACCGGCTTGGCGACTTCCCGGATCGCGAAGCGCCGCAGGGCACAATCATGCCTGCTGAAGGCCGCAAGGTCAGCAACATCGTCATGATGGGCATGGGCGAGCCGCTTTATAATTTCGACAGCGTGAAGACGGCGCTTCTGATTGCCTCCGATGGCGATGGCCTGTCGCTTTCGAAGCGCCGTATCACTCTCTCGACCTCGGGCGTCGTGCCGGAAATCTACCGTACCGGCGAGGAGATCGGCGTCATGCTGGCGATCTCGCTGCATGCCGTCCGCGACGACCTGCGCGACATGCTCGTGCCGATCAACAAGAAGTATCCGTTGAAGGAACTGATGGACGCTTGCCGCGCCTATCCGGGTCTCTCGAATGCTCGCCGCATCACCTTCGAATATGTGATGCTGAAGGGCGTCAACGATAGCCTCGAAGATGCGAAAGGTCTGATCCAGCTCTTGAAGGGCGTTCCGGCCAAGATCAACCTGATCCCCTTCAATCCCTGGCCGGGTACGAACTACCAGTGTTCGGATTGGGAGCACATCGAAAAATTCGCCGATTTCATCAATTCGGCCGGCTACGCCTCTCCGATCCGCACGCCCCGCGGGCGTGACATTCTCGCCGCCTGCGGTCAGCTGAAGTCGGAATCGGAGCGCATGCGCAAGACGGAGCGGTTGGCTTTCGAAGCGATGATGATCGCCAATCACGGCGAGGATTGAGATTGATGCTCGTCGGACTGCGCAAGCCGATACGCCTCCTGTGGGGCTATGTCGCTGCTTGTGCTCTGATGGGCTTCGTCCTGGCATCCGTGGCGGCGTGGACGGTGCCGGAGACGGCGGCACCCGAACTCTTCGTTCTGACGATCGCACTGACCAAGGTGGCAATGATCGTCAGCATCCTCCCGACGCTGGTCGTGATCCCGATACTGGAATGGCGTGGCATGCGTCGCTGGTATGGATACGCAATTTTCGGCGCCATTCTCTCCGCCGTTGCTTCCATCCTGATTTCAGGCGGAATTGAAAGGCCCCATACCCTCAATCTGATCACGATTGCGGTCTGCTTCGCCTTCCTCGGTGCGGGTAGCGCCACCGTCTATTGGTGGATCGCCGGACGGTTTGCCGGTCGCTGCCGCGTTCTCAGCGAGACTGAGTGAAGAAGATCTTCACCGCGAATATCGAAAAGACGCCGGCGAAGGCATAGTCGAGGCCGCGCATCACACCACGGTTTCTCTGCAGCCATGCCGACAGACCGTCAGCCGCCAGAACGACGAGCGTGTTCACCGGCATGCCGATGACGATGAAGAAGAATCCGAGAAACAGCAGCTTCTGCGTGACGGCGGGGTCACCGGCGGTCACGAACTGCGGCAGGAAGGTCATGAAGAAGATGATGACCTTGGGGTTCAGAAGGTTGACCCAGAAGCCGTTGGAGATGTTGGACAGCGGCGTGCCGCTGACGGCATCGACCTTCTTGACCGAAAGGCTCGAGCCGAAACGGATCGCCTGTACCGCCAACCACAGGAGATAGGCGGCGCCGCCGGTTTTCAGGATCGTGAAGGCTATGGGAGAGGCCGTAATCAGGGCTGATATGCCGAATGCCACCAGGCATGTGTGGACGACGACGCCGAGTGTCGTGCCGAGCACCACGAAGAGTGCCGCCTTTTTGCCTTGTGCCATGGCGCGGCTGATCGACAAGGTCATGTCGGGACCAGGCGTCATTGCCAGCAGCAGGCTTGCTGCGGAAAACGCAAGAAGGGTCGGCAGGCTGGGTATGAAGTCCACGGGTATGCTCCGAAAGCCGGATTGGAGGGCTGTCCGTTCTTATCCGGCTTTCGGTTGATTGCAAATCAATCCTTCTTTTCAAGGAAGGCCTTGAATTGATCGGCATAGTCGGGATGCCAGCGCGACAGCGGCGGCCGGTTTTCGACGATATCGCCGGCTGCCCACAGCATGCGGCGCTCGTCCGTGGGGCGGGCAACATCGTTATCGGGGCAGAGAATGTAGAAATCGCCCTTCTTCAGACTTTCGACCATGAACTCGACTGTCTGCTCCGGCGTCCAGGCGGCAGCGGGCTTTTCGGCACGATCGCCCTTGGTCAGGCCGGTATAGACGAATCCGGGAATGAGAAGATGCGCCGAGATCTTCGAACCCTGCGTGTTGCGCAACTCATGCTCAAGCGCTTCGGTGAAGACTTTTACGCCGGCCTTGGAGACATTGTAGGCCGGATTGCCGGGCGGCGTGGTGATGCCCTGCTTCGAGCCGGTATTGATGATCAGGCCGGGTTCGCCATGGGCCAGCATGCCCGGGCCGAAAGTGCGCGTGCCGTTGATGACGCCGAGGAGATTGACGCCGAGAATTGCGTCCCAGCCCGACTGCGCGCTGAAGATCGAGGTTTCCGGGCCGATGCCGGCATTGTTCATCAACACATGCACGCGGCCGAAGCGCTGATGCACGGTGCGTTCCAATGCTTCCAGCGCGTCCTTGCTGGAGACGTCGGTTTCGACGGCAAGGACATGTTCCTCACCGGCGATTGCCTTGAGATCTGCTGCGGCCTGTGCCAGCCGGTCACCGCCGAGATCGGCGATCGCGACGCTCATGCCAAGCGAGGCGAAATACTTCGCGGCAGCGAGGCCGATGCCGGATGCGCCTCCGGTGATGACGGCAACATTGGATTTCTTGAAAATAGCTTGAATATCGGTCAAAGGCTTGCCCTCCAGGCATTGCGTTCTCGCCGCCGAATATGGCGCTTTGCGAGGAGGTGTCAAACCCGCGCGAAGCACCAGGCCGCGCTTCCCCTTGCGCCTCACGATAATCTCGCTAAAAGTTTCGCGACACAGATTTGCGGGCCTTTCCCCTGGCTCGCCTTGAAACGGAACTCATCATGGCATCACATAAAGACGTGAAGAAAGTCGTTCTCGCCTATTCCGGTGGTCTCGACACCTCGATTATCCTGAAGTGGCTCCAGACGGAGCTGGGCGCCGAAGTCGTAACCTTCACCGCCGATCTCGGCCAGGGCGAAGAGCTGGAGCCGGCACGCAAGAAGGCCGAGCTGCTCGGGATCAAGGAAATCTATATCGAGGACGTGCGCGAAGAATTCGTGCGCGATTTCGTCTTTCCGATGTTCCGTGCCAATGCCGTTTATGAAGGCGTCTATCTGCTCGGCACCTCGATCGCACGTCCGCTGATTTCCAAGCACCTGATCGAGATCGCCAAGAAGACCGGCGCCGATGCCATCGCGCATGGCGCGACCGGCAAGGGCAACGACCAGGTTCGCTTCGAGCTTTCGGCCTATGCCTTGAACCCGGACATCAAGATCATCGCCCCCTGGCGCGACTGGTCGTTCAAGAGCCGTACCGACCTGCTCGAATTCGCCGAGAAGCACCAGATCCCGGTCGCCAAGGACAAGAAGGGCGAAGCGCCATTCTCCGTCGACGCCAACCTGCTGCACTCCTCTTCCGAAGGCAAGGTTCTGGAAGACCCGGCACAGGAAGCTCCGGAATATGTGCATATGCGCACGATCTCGCCGGAAGCCGCTCCCGACAAGGCCACCATCATCAAGGTCGGCTTTGAAAAGGGCGATGCCGTTTCGATCAATGGCGAGCGCCTGAGCCCGGCGACGCTGCTTGCGAAGCTGAACGAATATGGTCGCGACAACGGCATCGGCCGTCTCGATCTCGTCGAGAACCGTTACGTGGGCATGAAGTCGCGCGGCGTTTACGAAACGCCCGGCGGCACGATCCTGCTTGCGGCGCATCGCGCCATCGAATCCATCACGCTCGACCGTGGTGCCGCGCACCTCAAGGACGAGCTGATGCCGCGTTATGCCGAGCTTATCTACTACGGCTTCTGGTTCTCGCCGGAGCGCGAAATGCTGCAGGCTCTTATCGACAAGAGCCAGGAGCATGTCGAGGGCGAAGTCACGCTGAAGCTCTACAAGGGCAATGTCATGACCATCGGCCGCGAAAGCCCGAAGTCGCTCTATTCCGACAAGCTGGTTACATTCGAAGACGACCAGGGCGCCTACGACCAAAAGGATGCGGCCGGCTTCATCAAGCTCAACGCGCTGCGCCTGCGCACGCTCGGCAAGCGCAATCTGTCGAAGTAAACGCCATCAGAATGCAAGAAGCCCGCTTCCGGTCACCGGAAGCGGGCTTTTCATGGGTCATTTTCGCCTTTGACCAATCGGTGGCGATCAGTCCACCGGCCGAAGGTCGCGTTCGATTTCGGCTGGAAGCTCCGAGTTCTGCAGATTGCTGCGGAAGACGCAAAGCGTATCGTGTAGCTGGGTCTGCATTTCCTGGTCGAAGCCTTGCGTGGCGTTGCGTTCGACTTCGCAGACTTCCTTGTCGATCTGCTTCAGCTTGGCGTCCGCCGCTTCGGAAAGCACGATGCGCTTGGCGCGCCGATCGAGCGGATCCGGCTGACGTTCGATCAGGCCGCGAGCCTGCAGCTTATCGAGAAAAGCGCTGACCGTCATCGGCTCCAGCCCCATCCGGGAGGCGATGTCCAGCTGCCGGCTGCCATTGATGGCGGCGACCTGCATCAGCGTCCGCGCTTCGCCAGCCGTCAGGCCGAGCCCGGCGGCAACGATTCGTCGCTCGAAGGCAGATCTGATTAGTCGGGCGCAATCGCTCACAAGGAACGCGAGCGAATCCGTATTAATCCTGCTATTCATAAGCGTTTCCCTACCTACGCTTTTAGTTTTTGGGCCCCGGGCTACGTTCTTATTGGTTTAAACCCATGAATACAACGCTTGTTCGGTGATAAAACGAACGACGACTTGACCGGACTCCGCCGATTGCTACTCTTGGGCGATCCGCAGCAGGAACTCCCACCATGACGCAATCGCTTGTTGTCGGCGCCTTTCTGGCGGCGATGTTCTATGTCCTCATTCCCGGCCCCGCCTTCCTGGCGCTGCTCGGCATCGGCGCAGGGCAGGGGCGCAAGGCGGGCGCGTTTTTTGTCAGCGGGCATCTGTTGGGCGATCTCGTCTGGTCCACGCTTGCGCTCGTCGCCATTGTCGGCGCCAGGACCATCGGTACATTTGTCTTTGATCTCCTGGGGCTGTTGTGCGGCCTCTATCTCGCCTGGATTGGCTGGAGCGCAGTTACGGCCAAGCCGAAGGGTGACGGCAAGTCGCTCGTCAACGTCGACCGCCCGTTTCGCCGCGGCCTGATTTTCGGCGTCACCAATCCGAAGGGATATCCGGTGGCGCTCGCGACCTTCACCGCTTTGGTGGCCGGATCCGCCAACGCGTTGACCTTCGGCGCGCTGCCGCTGCTGCTTGTCATTTCGTTCGCCGGCTTCATAACGGCTGACTTGATCCTGGTCGGCATTATTGGCGCAAGCGCGGTGCGGCGGTTCTACCGTGCGCATGAGCGGTTGATCGTGCGCTGCTCCGGCGTGCTCTTCATGGGCTTTGCGGCCCAGGCGCTCTGGCACGCCACCCCAGGTCTGCTTGGCTTACGCAGGGCCTGACCGCCCCTTGGCGATTTTATTCTGCCCCGCCATACCAATCTGCGGGAGCCAGACTTATATCGTGCTTCGATCAGCTGACTGTCGAAAGGATGCCCCGCATGTCTTCCCAAACCTCCGTCAATCCAGCACTCGTCGAATGGACCGGACATCAGGGGCTACCGCGCTTCGACGCGGTGAAGGATGGTGATTTCGCCTCGGCTTTCGATGCAGCGCTTGCCGCGCACGAGGCGGAGATCGATGCGATTGCCGGCAACAGCGAGAAGCCGACCTTCACCAATACGGTGACTGCGCTCGAAATCGCCGGCGACGAGCTTTCGCGCGTTTCGGCGCTGTTCTGGAACAAGGCCGGCGCCCACACCAACGAGACGATCCAGGGGCTGGAACGTGAGATCGCCCCGAAGATGTCGCGGCACTATTCGAAGATCGGCACGAATGCGGCGCTGTTTTCTCGGCTTGATGCGCTCTGGGAGGGCCGTGACGGGCTTGGGCTGACGCTTGAGGAAACCCGCGTGCTCGAGCGGCACTGGAAGGGCTTCGTCAAAGCGGGTGCCAAGCTGCCGAAAGCGGAGCAGGAGCGTTTGTCCGCGATCAATGAAAAACTGGCCGGTCTCGGCGCGCAGTTCGGCCAAAACGTGCTGGCCGATGAAAAGAGCTGGGCACTCCTTCTGTCGGACGAGGCCGATCTTGCCGGCCTTCCGGACTTCCTGCGCGATGCGATGGCTGCTGCGGCACGCGAACGCGGCGAAGAGGGCAAATACGCCGTCACCCTATCGCGCTCGATCATCGAGCCATTTTTGACGTCCTCGGCGCGTCGCGATCTGCGCGAGCAGGCTTTCAACGCCTGGGTCGCGCGCGGTGCCAATGGCGGCAAGAGCGATAATCGCGAGATCATTCGCGAGACGCTGGCGCTGCGTGCCGAGAAGGCGAAACTGCTCGGCTACGGCAACTTCGCCGAGCTCAAGCTCGACAACACCATGGCAAAGACGCCTGAAGCCGTCAACGACCTGCTCATGACCGTGTGGAAGAAAGCCGCCGCACGCGCTGCAGAGGAAGAGCAGGATATTGCCGCGCTGATCGCCGAAGAGGGCCGCAATCACGAGGTCATGCCTTGGGATTGGCGGCACTACGCCGAAAAGATCCGGACACGGAAGTTCGATTTCTCGGAGACCGAACTGAAGCCTTATCTACAGCTCGAAAAGATCATTGCCGCTTGCTTCGATGTCGCCGGGCGCCTCTTCGGCATCAAGGCCGTCGAGCAGAAAGGCGTTCCCGCCTATCACCCCGATGTTCGCGTCTTCGAGATCCGCGACCGTTCCGACAAGCTCGTCGCGCTGTTCCTCGGAGACTATTTCGCGCGCAGCTCGAAGCGTTCCGGCGCCTGGATGAGCTCGTTCCAGTCCCAGCATAAACTGCCGCTCAAGAACGGTGATGTCGGCGAGCTGCCGATCATCTACAACGTCTGCAACTTCGCCAAGCCGGCCGAAGGCAAGCCGGCGCTGCTGTCTCTCGACGATGCCCGCACGCTCTTCCACGAATTCGGCCACGCGCTGCACGGCATGCTGTCGAACGTCACCTATCCCTCGGTCTCGGGCACCGGCGTTTCCCGCGATTTCGTCGAGCTGCCGTCGCAGCTTTACGAGCACTGGCTGACCGTGCCTGCCATCCTTAGGGAATATGCCGTTCACTATGAAACCGGCGCTCCGATCCCGCAGGCTCTGCTCGACAAGGTTCTGGCAGCGCGCACCTTCAATGCCGGCTTCAACACGGTCGAGTTTACGTCCTCGGCTCTGGTGGACATGGCGTTCCATACGCGCGGCGCGGTCGAAGATCCGATGGCGGTGCAGGGTGACGTGCTGTCCGAGATCGGCATGCCGAAATCCATCGTCATGCGCCATGCGACGCCGCATTTCCAGCATGTGTTTGCCGGTGACGGCTATTCGGCCGGCTACTATTCCTACATGTGGTCGGAAGTGCTCGACGCCGATGCCTTCGCCGCTTTCGAGGAAACGGGCGATGCCTTCAACGCCGACATGGCGGCAAAACTCAAAGGCAACATCTATTCCGTCGGCGGCTCGATCGACCCGGGAGAGACCTACAAGGCCTTCCGCGGCAAGCTGCCGAGCCCAGAAGCCATGCTGAAGAAGAAGGGGCTTGCGGTTTAATCCAATAAGTTTGAGGAAGGCAGCGAAAATTTCGCCAGCCGTGTCTTGGGGTCGGCTTGTAGCCGCATCGGGAGTTGCCGCTGCGGCCGACTTGACCCTTTAACTCTCTGGCTTTTGCTGACTTACACGCGGAGATTTTTGCAACATAAACTTCTCTCCTATACAGGAGAGCATCCATCTCGCTCTAAGCACACGACCAAAATTTTCATCTGTTAGGCGCTCTGTAAGTGCGTCCTGCAAGGTCGGCGTGACAATAACGCGTGCCAGACGGCAATAATTACGAAACTCCTCGGTGTTTCTTTCATCGACGATCTTAAGCAAGACGCTTTCCAGGCGACGAACCTGACGCTTCGATAAGGGGACGCGCTTCAGAAATCTTGCAAGATTTGCCTTGATATAGCCTGATCGAAAGAACCATGGGTCGGCTTCGAGAAATTCGATGGCCATTTCCACACCACGCGCGTCGCCGCCTTTGAGCCGGTCATAGTGCTCCCAAAAGCCTGGCGGATAAGCTGCCTCGACGGCACTCTGAAAGCGTTCAACCAGCTCATGCGTCCGTGGGGAGGCATTGATTGCCTTTCGCGCTTCCTCGACGTCCTTTGCTCGCACAGCCCATGGAAATTTGCTCAATACGTGTCATCCACTCGAAACAAACTACGGACATTCGGTGATCTGCGGCACATTTTTTAACTAGATCTTATGACGCAAAGCCTTGGATTTCTTGCAGCAAGCTATTTGTCGGGCCATGATTTCAATATACGCACGGTTGTCGGCTCCGTTCCGGACCAAAGCTTCAAAGTATACTGGTCATCTCCCTCAAGCCCGTCTTCGCTAATGGTATCGAGGCCGGACATACTGACCCGGACGCCGAGAGTCCCCGCTTTCACCGGAAGACGCGGAGCGGTGGGATCGTAGTCCGTCAAGCCGGCTAAAACGAGTTCGCCGGAAGGGCAGTCGAAATGAGTTTCAACCACGTGCTGGAAGGCGTCGAGGACGAGTGCCGGGCGTTCATCGCACCACTCGACGCGCACTGGTACAGTCATATTGCGAGCCGTATGAATAATGATCGCATGAGGACTGACGGCTATACGGCGCGCGATTACCTCATCGATACCATCGTCAGGTAGCTCGGGATGGGCTGCGTCACGTAGATATATTTGGAAATAGTCGGCAAAGAGATTGCCCTCATAAAGGGTTTTAGACATATGGGCCTCTATAGGTCGGCAATTTCTGTCGAACAGCGTGAAATTAACATATAAGAGAGTTGGGATAGCAGCCATGCAGCCCCTTTCTTGCCTCCCCCCTTTCGCATTCGCGAAAAAAAGGCTATGAGCGCGCCAAATGCAATTGGCGTGTTGACCAGACACTGCGCCCCAGCCTCAGAGATAAAGACATATGGCACTTCGCAACATCGCGATCATCGCGCACGTTGACCATGGGAAAACCACCCTCGTCGACGAGCTTTTGAAGCAGTCCGGTTCGTTCCGTGAGAACCAGCGCGTTGCAGAACGCGTCATGGACTCCAACGACCTGGAAAAGGAGCGCGGGATCACCATTCTTGCCAAGGCGACCTCTGTCGTCTGGAAGGATACCCGCATCAACATCGTCGACACCCCCGGCCACGCCGACTTCGGCGGTGAAGTCGAGCGCATCCTGTCGATGGTGGACGGTGCGATCGTTCTCGTCGATGCCGCCGAAGGCCCGATGCCGCAGACCAAGTTCGTTGTCGGCAAGGCGCTGAAGGTCGGTCTTCGCCCGATCGTAGCGATCAACAAGATCGACCGTCCGGACGCGCGCCACGAAGAAGTCATCAACGAAGTTTTCGACCTCTTCGCCAATCTCGACGCCACCGACGAGCAGCTCGACTTCCCGATCCTCTACGGTTCCGGCCGTAACGGCTGGATGAACTATTCGCCGGAAGGTCCGAAGGACGAAGGTCTCGGCCCGCTTCTCGATCTCGTCGTCAAGCACGTTCCGGAGCCGACCGTCGGCGAAGGCCCGTTCCGCATGATCGGGACGATCCTGGAAGCAAACCCCTTCCTCGGCCGCATCATCACCGGCCGCATTCATTCCGGTTCGATCAAGCCGAACCAGGCCGTCAAGGTTCTTGGTGCTGACGGCAACCTCATCGAAACCGGCCGTATCTCGAAGATCCTCGCCTTCCGCGGCATCGAGCGTCAGCCGATCGAAGAAGCGCAGGCAGGCGACATCGTCGCCATCGCCGGTCTGTCCAAGGGCACCGTTGCGGATACCTTCTGCGACCCGCAGGTCTCGGAGCCGCTGATCGCCCAGCCGATCGATCCGCCGACCGTTACCATGTCCTTCATCGTCAACGACAGCCCCTATGCAGGCACCGAAGGCGACAAGGTAACCTCGCGCGTCATCCGCGACCGCCTCTTCAAGGAAGCCGAAGGCAACGTTGCGCTGAAGATCGAAGAAGCCGAAGGCAAGGATTCGTTCTACGTATCCGGCCGTGGTGAATTGCAGCTCGCAGTTCTGATCGAAACCATGCGTCGCGAAGGCTTCGAGCTTGCCGTGTCGCGTCCGCGCGTCGTCATGCACAAGGACGAGAGCGGCCAGCTGCTCGAGCCGATCGAAGAAGTCGTCATCGACGTCGATGAAGAGCATTCCGGCATCGTCGTGCAGAAGATGTCCGAGCGTAAGGCCGAAATGGTCGAGCTGCGTCCTTCGGGTGGCAACCGCGTCCGTCTGGTCTTCTGGGCGCCGACCCGTGGCCTCATCGGCTACCAGTCGGAACTTCTGACCGATACGCGCGGCACGGCCGTCATGAACCGTCTGTTCCATGACTACCAGCCTTACAAGGGCGAAATCGGTGGCCGCGTTAACGGCGTTCTGCTTGCCAACGAAGCCGGCGAAGCCGTGGCCTACGCCCTGTTCAACCTGGAAGACCGCGGCCCGATGATCATCGACGCCGGCGAGAAGGTTTATGCCGGCATGATCATCGGCATCCACTCGCGCGACAACGATCTCGAAGTCAACGTTTTGAAGGGCAAGAAGCTCACCAACATCCGCGCTGCAGGCAAGGATGAAGCCGTGAAGCTGACGCCGCCGATCCGCATGACGCTCGACCGCGCGCTCTCCTGGATCCAGGACGACGAGCTCGTGGAAGTGACGCCGAAGTCGATCCGCCTGCGCAAGATGTATCTCGATGCCAACGAGCGCAAGCGTTTCGAGAAGGCCCGTCTGGCCTGATCACGCCTCGAAATCGAACCATTCGACCCCGGCCTTCGTGCCGGGGTTTTTATTTTGATGTTCGGTTTTTGAGCCCCTGTCCCAAAGGTTAAAAATCCGTTAATTTTTCTTGATGATCCACGGATAAAGGCTGTGGGCAAGTCCGCCATCTTTATGAATGAGGATGGTTAATTCGTGTTGGCAAGACCAGAGTAGACGTTATGAAGACGTTGTCGATTGATGTTCGGCGGGCAGAACCTGATGATGCCCGAGCCATTTCGGAGGTGCACCGCCAGTCCTGGCAGTACACCTATGCCGGCATCATTCCGCATCGCGCTCTCGGCCAGATGATCGAGCGTCGTGGCGAAAACTGGTGGCGCAAGGCGACGAGTGGCCCGGCGACGCTGCTGGTTCTCGACGTTGCAGGTGAAATTGCAGGCTATGCCACGCTTGGGCTCAACCGTGCTCGCGCCCTGCCGCAGGAAGGCGAGATTTACGAGCTTTATCTGCGTCCTCAATATCAGGGGCTGGGGCTTGGACGCATGCTGTTCGGCGAAGCGCGCCGGCTGTTGAAGTCTCTCGGCTGCAAGGGCCTTGTCGTCTGGTGCCTCGAGGACAACGAAAATGCCTACCGCTTCTATCGCGGACAGGGCGGCGCCGATTTCTGCGAAGGCATCGAAACGTTCGACCATCGGCAGTTGAAAAAGATCGGTTTTGTCTGGCAGTGATGCCAAACTAAATCCGGCGCTATCTCGATGCATTGTTGCGTTGCGTCATGATTCCTATTATTTGGCTGGCGGCAACCATCCTTACGAGGGGACACGCATGCGTATCGACGCGATTTCCATTGGCAAGAACCCGCCCGAAGACATCAACGTCATCGTTGAGGTGCCGGTCGGCGGCCACCCGATCAAGTACGAAATGGACAAGGAAGCCGGCACGCTTGTCGTCGACCGTTTCCTCTATACGCCGATGACCTATCCGGGCAATTACGGCTTCGTTCCTCACACGCTCTCCGAAGACGGTGACCCGATCGACGTGCTGATCGCCAGCACTCGCCCGCTGGTTCCCGGCTGCGTCATCAATGTGCGCCCGATCGGCGTGCTGAAGATGGAAGACAATTCCGGCAAGGACGAGAAGATCATCGCCGTTCCCTCGCCGAAGCTGACGCTGCGCTACGAGAAGGTGAAGGAATATACCGACCTTCCCGATATCACGCTGAAGCAGATCGAGCATTTCTTCGAGCACTACAAGGATCTCGAGCCCGGCAAGTGGGTCAAGATCTTCGGTTGGGGCGGCGCGAAGGAAGCGGGCGAACTGATCATCGAAGCAATCGAGCGCGCCAAGAGAGAAAAGGCCTGATCAAGGCTTCGCGGCAGCGATCTTTTCCGACAGACAAATCCTCCGGCTCGCTTGCGATCCGGAGGATTTTTTATGAAGGATCGCCTTCAAGCGTGCCGGTCGAAGATTTGGCGGGTGCCCGTTCGCGATGTCGCCCGCAACAAAGAGTGCGGGCGAGCGGTATGTCACAATGGCTTGAGCCGCCCGTGGGACGTGCCTAGCGCAGGAACAGCGGAACGATCGAATTCCACATCAGCGAGCGAATGAAGAAGATCAGCAGCAGCAGGATGACGGGCGAGATATCGATGCCGCCCAGATCCGGCAGGATACGGCGGATCGGACGCAGCGCCGGTTCCGTGACCGCATACAGGAAGCTGCCGACGGAATTGACGAACTGATTGCTCGAGTTGATGACGTTGAAAGCATAAAGCCAGGAAAAAATGGCGCTGGCGATCAGCACCCAAGTATAAAGATTCAAAGCCAGATCAATGGTTTGAAATAAGGCGAGCATGTCCGTCTCCATTTCGCGGTTGACAGACATGTAGACATTGGCGACTAAACGGGCAAGTCCCATGCTCCCAAGCGTGTTGAATCATGTTTAAATGGCGAGCAAGCGCCTTTGCGCTGGCCGTCAGCCCGGAAAGTCTTGTCTCATGTCGTTCGCTGCCAGCGGAGACCGGTTTGCCGCCTTCAGGCACATTGCGTATACCTATTTCTTCTTCGCGCGCTTTCTGACCGCGTTCGCGACGCAGGTCGTCAGCGTTTCCGTCGGCTGGCAGATGTATGCGCACACCGGCAAGCCGATCTATCTCGGCCTGATCGGGCTGGTGCAATTCCTGCCATCGCTGTTGCTGATCCTTGTGACCGGGACGGTTGCCGATCGCTATAACAGGCGCATGGTCGCCGCGATCTGCATTTTCGTCGGCACGCTCTGCACGGCGGCGCTGCTGTTCCTCACTGTTTCAGGCACCTTCGCGCCGCTGCCCGTCTTCGTCATCCTCACGGTGTTCGGCATCGAGCGCGCCTTCATGACACCGGCGACGCAATCGCTGGCGCCCAATCTTATCCCGCCCGAAGATCTGACGAACGCCATCACATGGAATTCGATGTCCTGGGATGCCGCTGCCATTCTCGGGCCGGTGGCCGGCGGCCTGCTTTATGGCCTCGGAGCCGACGTCGCCTATACGGTTGCGGTGCTTTTCTTTGGTGCCGGCTCGGTGCTGACCTTCCTGATCCCGAAGCCGCAGCAGCGCGTCGCGCATGAGCGGCGCAGCCTCAACGAAATGCTTGCCGGCTTCCGCTTCATCTGGTCGGAAAAAGTGGTGCTCGGCGCCGTGTCGCTCGATCTCTTCGCCGTGCTTCTCGGTGGCGCCGTCGCGCTGATGCCGGTCTTTGCCCATGATATTCTCGATCTCGGCCCGTGGGGCCTGGGGCTGCTGCGAGCGGCGCCGAGCTTCGGCGCCATCGCCATGGGCCTGTTTCTGGCCACCTATCCGATCCGCCAGCGTGCCGGCATCTGCATGTTCATCGGCGTCGCCCTGTTCGGCCTGGGAACGCTGATCTTCGGCATTTCGCACACGGCCTGGCTGTCGATTGCAGCGCTTGCGATCATGGGCGCGTCCGACTTGATTTCGGTCTATGTGCGTGAAACGCTGATTACGCTATGGACGCCGGATCATGTCCGTGGCCGCGTCAACGCCGTCAACATGGTGTTCGTTGGGGCCTCCAACGAGCTCGGCGAGTTCCGTGCCGGCACCATGGCGCATTATTTCGGTGCTATTCCTGCTGTCGTTGTCGGCGGCATCGGCACGCTCGCGGTCGCTGCCATATGGGCCACGGGCTTTCCGCAGCTCCGCCAGATCGACAGCCTGGACGCACCGGACCGCGAAGGTGAGCCGCAGACCGCTTGAGCGCGATGCGAATGAAGGTCGCAGCGCGATACGGTTGTGGTCTCGGTTCAGGGTAAGAAATTGAAAGCGTCAAGCAGCCATCGCCTGCTTGCCGGCGAAAACCAGATCGAGGAATTCCGATAGCCAGGCCTTGAGAGCGGCATCGAAGATCATCCGGCCTTCCAGGTGTTCGCGGCCCTGCTGGGCGTTGGGCATGCAGAAACGGTGTTCGCCATGCACGACCCAGCGCTGCATCATGGCGCGGGTGAGTTCGGCATGGAACTGCACGCCCCATGCATTGGCGCCGTAACGGTAGGCCTGGTTGGGATAGGTCTCGGCGGTTGCGAGCAGATCGGCGCCGTGCGGCAGCTCGAAGCCTTCACGATGGAAATGATAGACCATCTGCGGCCAGCGCATCAGCAAGCGGCCCTTTTCGGTCGGCTGCAGGGCATACCAGCCGATCTCCGTCTTGCCGTCCTCGCGCGCCATGACCTTGGCGCCGAGATGGCGGGCGAGCAGCTGTGCCCCAAGGCAGATCCCGAGATAGGGCTTGTTCTCCCTAAGGGGAACTTTCAGCCAGTCGGTTTCCGATTTGATGAACTCCTCCGGATCGTTGGCGCTCATCGGACCGCCGAAGACCACGGCACCGGCATGGCGCTCAAGCGTCTGCGGCAGGGGATCGCCGAGAACCGGGCGGCGTATATCGAGATCGTAGCCCTTTTCGAGCAGCATCTGGCCGACACGGCCGGGGCTGGAACGCTCTTGGTGCAGCACGATCAGGACGGGACGGCCGGCGCTCTTCGGCGCTTCAATCATCATTGCCTGTCTCCACCATCGAGCCGGGCGCGCGTGCGGCCGCTTCCTGGCGCTTCATGATGCGTTCGCGATCGGAAATTCCCATCAAATCGGCGATGCGCCAGATTGCATGGTCTTCCATCTCGCTGCGCTCGCCATCGGCATAGACGATATCCCAGAGGATGCCGAGAAGCTCCAGTCGCTGCGTGCTGTCGAGATGGCGCTTCAGGTCGGAGGTGAAGCGATAATAATCCACAGCCTCGCTTTCGGCTTCCTCGCCGGCGGCGATCAGCGCGTCGAGCTGGCGACCATCGAGGCCATATTGTTCTTTCAGCAGCTTGCGCAGCCGCTTCTTCTCGCTGTTCTCGATCTTGCCGTCGGCTTCCATCACCTGGATGCAAAGCGCCGCGACCGCTACGCGCGGATCGTCGGGTGCAAAGCCGGATTTGGGGTGGTCCTGGGTCAGGTTGTGGAGGAATTCCTGAAAGCGTTCAAACATCCGTTTCCATTCTTAAATCAGCTGGAGCAGGTTCTTGGGGCACCATGCTCGATCTTTTCGTTGTCGTGCAATTCCGAATGCAAAACCACCAGGCGCATCTGCTGGAACTGCCTCAGAAAAGCTTGAGACGCGTCTTGGGTTCCGGTTCAAGCTTCCGATCTTTCACGCCTGGATCATCCGGTGCGCCACCGAAGAAGGGCCGGGGTTCCGGCTCTTTTTTGGGCGGCTGCGCCGTGGGCGCTGATGCGCTCGGCGCTGGCTTTGGCGGCGTCGGTTCCAACTCCATGACATAGGAATTGGCAGCGGGCGACGCAACTTTCGGTGAATTTGGCGGCGGCGCTGCGGTTGCGGGAGCAGCCTCGCGAACCGGTGGCAGCGACTTCAGGGCAGCATCGACCGACACAGTCGATCCTTCTTCCACAGGGCCTTCGATCTGGCCGAACGGCGCTTTCCATTCGAAGGCGTCGAGGCGACCTGTCACCGGAGAGAGCGGCAGCCATTTCTCCGAAACGAAACCATCGGCAACCCAGGCGGGATCGCGCGGCGCGCGCAGGGCCTGCGCCATCCAGTGGCGGACGCGGCCTTGATCGCCGGTTTCGGCTTCCTCGATATCGGCCAGCAGCAGGAAAGCGCCTTCGCGGGCATCGATCCTGGCGGCCGCTTCAGCCTTGGCGCGGGCCTTGCTGAAATCTCCGGCGTCCGATGCCGCCTTTGCGGTCAAAAGCAGCGCCTCGACATTGTTCGGGCGGATGGCTTCCAGCCTTTCGGCGCGCTTCAGCCGATCCAGAACGGAATCGCCGCTGCGGGCACGCACATAAGCCTTGCCGATGTCCGGATGCGGATGCGCCTTCCAGACCTGCTCAAGCATGGACGCGGCCTTGCGCACCTTATCTTCACGAAACAGCGCCTTGGCGGCAATGAGTGCCGCAGGCACGAAATCGGCGACAAGCTTCAAGGCTGCGAGCGCATCGTCGCGAGCGCCGGCGGGATCGCTTTCCAGTTTGTCGTTGGCGCGTGCCGTCAGCAGCACTGCGCGCTGGCGATGCGCCGTTTCCTTGTCGACGACATGCGCGACCTTTTGCTGGTCGAGCAGCTTGATGGCATCGTCCCAACGGCCGGACTGGCTGCGGTATTCCAGTGTCGCCTGTGCCGCCCAGGGCAGATAAGGCGCATGGTCCGCAGCCTTTTCCGCATATTGCCGGGCCGCTTCATGCGCGCCAAGCCGTTTTGCTTCGAGGTAGAGGCCGCGCAAGCCAAGCTCGCGTGTTTCGGGATCGTTGGCCATCAACTCGAACTTCTGGCGCGCTTCGTCATGCTTGCCTTCGATCAGGGCGGCCTGCGCTTCGAGAAGGTTGATAAGTGGTTCCTGGTCGGCGCGGATGAGGCCGCGCGTGCGAGCTGCCATTTTGCGGGCCAGCAGCGAATTGCCGGCGCCGGCGGCGATGAGGCCTGTTGAGAGCGCCTGATAGCCGCGGTCCCGCTTGCGGGCGCGGAAATAGCGAGTGACGGAGTAGGGCGAGGTCCAGATCAACCGGATGAACCACCAGACGATCATGACGATGGCGATCAGGGCGATGAGGATGCCTGCGGCCACGATGAGCCGGGTCTGGTAGAGCTGTCCTTCCCAGACCAGCGAAAGATCGCCCGGCCGATCCGCAAGCCACGAGAAGCCATAGCCGAGAGCCAGCACGATAATGGCGAAGATGAGCAGTCTGATCATTGCTGCGCTCCGTCTTTAGTTCTGTTTCCCGGTATTGGCGATGGCCTTCGACAGCGCATCGCTTACCAGATCCTCGACCCGGATGCGGGCTTCCAGGGATTGCTTGAAGGCGGCCGAGGCGGACTTGGCAGCTTCGGGCAGGCTGTTCCACTCCGTGACCGCGCCCGGCAGATCGCCATTCTTCACCTTATCCTCGAAGCGCGCGGCGATCGCATCAACGCCGTCGCCGGGAACATTGCCGACCGGACGCACCTGAACCAGCGATTTTGCGCCCGACATCAACCGGTCGCTCCAGCTCTGGTTGGGGTTGTCGTTCTGCGTCGCAGTAACGATGCCGGTCGTCACATCGGTGACCTGACGGATCAGGTCGGCACGCGAGGGAACGCCGGTCTGGGCAAAGTTCTTGAGATCGGTCACGGCCGGATCGTCCGGCGCGACATTGGCGAACGTATCGAGCTCAGGACGGAAGGGGCCGCCGCGATCGATCGCGGCCTTCAAGGCTGCGGCGGCGATGGCGCGCGCTACGGCGCTTTCCTGGCTCGGTTCGCTGAGCTTCTTTTCGGCATCGTCCAGCCGCTTGCTGACTTGCGCGTCGGACGTCGCCTGGCTTTCGGTCGCTTTTCCAAGGTCAGCCTTCAACTGACCGAGTTCCGAGGTCAGAGCTGCAATCTTCTGGTCGGCATCGCCGCTTGTCGCTCCAGCCGAACCGCTTGACGACGAGCTGCTGGCAGCCGTCTCAAGCGCCGAAACGCGAGCGGCGAGTGCGTCGTCCGGCTGTGCTGCCGGCGCTGCACTAAGCTTGGCGACGGTCTGCTTCAGCTCGGTCATCTGCTCGTTGAGGGTTGCGATCTCTGCGGAGTTATCCTTGGCCGCGCTTCGGCCTGGCAACAGACCTGCATATTGCACTGCCCCGGCGCAAATGAGCGCAATCAAGCCGCCGACGATACCGGCGGCGATCAGGCCCGATGTCGCGCCTTCACGTCGCGGCTGCGCGGCGTAGGTGGAAGCAGGATCGGATTGCTGGGCACGAGTGGATGCGGGTTCTTCTGCATCGCGTTCGAAGGTTTGCTCCCCGGCGTTTTCGCGCAGGGGCTCCTTCTCCGCTTCGAATGGCATTTCCACTTCATTGGCGGAAGACGAGCCGAATTCATCGTGGCTGCGTTCCGTCACATCTTCGGGTGCTGCGTCCTGCGCAGTTTTTTCGGCTTCCAGATCAATCGTGACCGGCTCGTCGTTGGGCTTCGAATGGTTAGGCGGTTTTCCCGGTACCATGAGGTCCTCTTTTCATGCGCTGCAACGAAGTTAGACAGACAAGGCGATTATGGAAAGGCCTTTAGATCAAAATTGAGGCCTTAGGCGGTGACGAGCAGCGCCAAAAGCTGGTCTTCATTCGGCATTTCGGCGATATCGGCGTGTAAACGCATGGCCGGCGGAATTGCTCCTGCCACGGCTTCGCTCAGGCAGAGGAAGCGTGTTTCCGACAGGGCCGCGGGGTTCTTTTGTATGAATGGCAGCACGAAAAAACGCCGCGCCGTCTGATGGGAATAGAGTAGCACCGCATCTGCCGGCGCATCTTCGAACAGCTGACGAAGGATAGCCTCGTCGGGGATCGTATCCTGCATCCGGTAGCATTCCACCGTGCGGAACGGCAGTTGCAGTTCCGTCAGCTTCGCCTCGAAGCCGGCAGCGCGCGGATCTCCCGCGAGATAAAGGAGTGGAGATTGCGCAGGGCCGCCCATGCGCGCGGAAATCAGCGTCGCCAGCTCGATGCCACCGCCTTCGGACGCGGTAATATCGGTAAAGCCGAGACCCGCCGCCTCTTTGGCTGTTGATTTGCCGACGGCGAACATTGGACGATGGAAGTGTCGGGCGAGATCCGGCCCCAGTGTCGCCAGCGCGCGGATCGCTTCAGCGCTGGTGACGGCGATCGCGCCTTCGGTGTTCGAGAGGGCCCGGGCAGCCTCCCCAGTGTGATGGATCGGCTCGGCAAGCGAAAGCAGGAATGCGTCGTGTCCCATCTGCGTCAGCCGCCTGACGGTGCGTTCACCCGAATGCCGTGGGCGGGTGACGACGACGCGCATCGCCTATCAGGTCCAGTCTTCGAAGAAGTCGCTGCCAGCCTCGGCGCGGATCGCCTGGCCGGCATTGACGCCGAGGGCCTCGGCATCGCGGCGATGGCCTTCGATGGTGGTCGTGTGAACCTGCGTGCCGTCCGGCGTCAGAATCATGCCAAAGAAGCGCAGATGATCGCCTTCGCAAATTGCGTAGCCGGCTATCGGCGTACGACAGGAGCCGTCGAGTGCGGCCAGGAAGGCGCGTTCGCAGGAGACTGCGTCGAAAGTCGGACTGTCGTTGACGGCGGCGAGCAGATCGTTCATCCGCGCGTCGCTGATGCGGCTTTCGATGGCGATGGCACCCTGTGCGGGAGCCGGCGGGAATTCATCGGGATCAAGAATATCGGTGAGGGTCTCGACCATGCCGAGGCGCTTCAGGCCCGCGAGCGCCAGCAAGGTCGCATCGGCCTGTCCTTCTTCCAGCTTGCGCAGGCGGGTCTGGACCGAGCCGCGGAAGGTAATGACGTTGATGTCCGGGCGCAGGCGGCGGATCAGCGCCTGCCGACGCAGCGACGCCGAGCCGACGGTCGCGCCATGCGGCAGTTCGATCAATTTCGGCGCGGTGCGGCCGATGACGGAATCGCGCATATCTTCGCGCGGCAGATAGGCGGTCAAAGCCAGGCCGCTCGGCAGCTTCGTCGCCATGTCCTTGGCGGAGTGCACGGCGAAGTCGAGTTCGCCCGAGGTCAGCTTCTCTTCCAATTCCTCGGTGAACAGGCCCTTGCCGCCGATCGCCGCCAGCGAGCGGTCGGTGATGCGATCACCCTTGGTGGTGAGAACGACGATTTCGAACATCTCCTCCGGAAGGCCGTGGGCCGCCATCAGACGGTCGCGCGCCTCGTGTGCCTGGGCAAGCGCCAGCGGGCTGCCGCGCGTGCCGATCCGGAAAGGTTTTGTTTGCATCCGCTTTGATCCGTTGTTACCGACAGTTCCCGTAACCATATTTCCGCTTTACCGCAATCGACCTGTAGGCAACGAACACTCTCCATGTCATCGAATCTTCGCATTCTCGGCATAGAAACAAGCTGCGACGAGACCGCCGCCGCCATTGTCGAACGCCGGGATGACGGTACGCCTACCGTTTGTTCCGATGTCGTCCTCAGTCAGTTGGACGAGCATAGCGCCTATGGCGGCGTCGTGCCGGAAATTGCTGCACGAGCCCATGTCGAGGCGCTCGATACGTTGATAGACGAAGCATTGAAACGCGCCAATGTGTCGCTCTCAGACGTCGATGCGATCGCCGCAACGTCCGGTCCGGGTCTTATCGGCGGCCTGCTCGTCGGGCTGATGACCGGCAAAGCGATTTCGCGCGCGACCGGCAAGCCATTATACGCCATCAACCATCTGGAAGGCCATGCGCTTACCGCGCGGCTGACGGACGGCCTTTCCTTTCCCTACCTGATGCTGCTCGTTTCCGGCGGCCATACCCAGCTTATTCTGGTGCGCGGCGTCGGTCAGTACGAACGCTGGGGCACGACCATCGATGACGCCCTCGGTGAAGCCTTCGACAAGACGGCCAAGCTTTTAGGGCTGCCCTATCCCGGCGGTCCCGCAGTGGAGGCAGCCGCGAAGAACGGTAATCCGGATCGTTTCGATCTGCCGCGGCCTCTGGTTGGCGAAGCGCGTCTCGATTTTTCCTTTTCCGGTCTGAAGACGGCGGTGCGGCAGGCGGCGACGGCGATCGCTCCGGTGACGGAGCAGGATATTGCCGATATCTGCGCCTCTTTCCAGAATGCGATCTCGCGCACTTTGAAGGACCGCATCGGTCGTGGGCTGCAGCGCTTCAAGGCGGAATTTCCGAAGACCGAGGAAAAGCCATCGCTTGTCGTGGCGGGCGGTGTCGCCGCCAATCTCGAGCTGCGCCGCACGCTGCAGGAGCTTTGCGATGCCAACGGCTTTCGCTTCATCGCGCCGCCATTGAGATTGTGTACGGACAATGCCGTCATGATCGCCTGGGCGGGACTGGAGCGCATGGCGACGGGGGCTGCGCCTGACGATCTCGACGTGCAGCCGCGCTCGCGCTGGCCGCTGGACCAGAAGGCGGAAACCCTGCTCGGATATGGCAAGCGAGGAGCGAAGGCATGAGCGGTAACGAACGGATTGCAGTCATCGGCGCCGGCGCTTTCGGCACCGCGCTCGCAGCGGTGATTGCATTGACCGGCCGTGTCGACGTGACGCTCGTCGGGCGCAAGGCCGCGCTGATGGCCGATCTGGCTGCCGATCGCATGCATGACGCCGTGTTGCCCGGAATAGCGTTGCCGGATTCGCTAGGCTTTTCCGCCGAGCCGGATGCCGTTGCCAATGCCGGCATCGTTCTTTTCGCCATGCCGTCGCAGGCGCAGGCCGATGCTGCCCGCTATTATGGCCCCTATCTGGCCAAGGATGCCGTCGTCGTCACCTGCGCCAAGGGGATAGACAAGGTGTCCGGCGATCTCCTCACCAACATGCTGGGCCGCGAGCTGCCGCAGCATGCCATTGCCGTTCTCTCCGGGCCTGGCTTTGCCGCCGACATCGCCAAGGGCCTGCCGACGGCCATGGCGATTGCCGCAGCCGATATGGCGGTGGCCGAACGGCTTGCGCAGGCGATTTCCGGGCCGACCTTCCGTCTCTACGCCTCCGATGACCGCATTGGCGTTCAGCTTGGCGGTGCTTTGAAGAATGTGCTGGCGATTGCCTGCGGCATCGTCGAGGGCCGTGGCATCGGCGATTCCGCCCGTGCGGCGCTGATCAGCCGTGGGCTCGCCGAGATGTCGCGCTTCGTCGCAGCAAATGGCGGCAAGGCCGAAACCGTGCGCGGCCTTTCCGGCCTCGGCGACCTCGTACTGACAGCCACCAGTCACCAATCCCGCAATCTGCGTTTCGGTATCGCACTCGGTGAGGGCCAAGCCGCCGATCCGACGCGCGGGGCGCTGGTCGAGGGCGCTTATGCGGCCTCTATCGCCGCGCGGCTCGCTCATGAACTGAATGTGGAGATGCCGATCACCGATGCGGTATCCGCCATCATCGACGGCAAGCTCGACATTGCCACGGCCATCGGGCAATTGATGACACGGCCGATTACGACTGAATAATTTTGGATATCTGAAGGAGCGCCAAGCAATGCTGTTCGCCTTTGTCTGCAAGGATAAGCCCGGTCACCTGAATGTCCGCACGGAAGCGCGCCCTGCGCATGTGGAACATCTCAACAGGCTCAATGCCGAAGGGACGCTCAAGATGGCCGGCCCCTTCCTCGATGCCGATGGCAAGCCGAATGGCAGCCTCGTTGTCGTCAATGTCGAGACCGCCGAGGCGGCCAAGGCACTTGCCGATTCCGACCCCTATGCAAAGGCCGGCCTTTTCGAGAGCGTCGAAATCAGGCCGTTCAACTGGGTCTTCAACAATCCGGAGGCATAAGGCGTGGCGCACTGGCTTTACAAATCCGAACCGTCGGCCTGGTCCTGGCAGCAGCAGAAGGATGCCGGCGAAAAAGGCACCGAGTGGACCGGCGTGCGCAACTACCTCGCCCGCAACAACATGCGAGCCATGCAGATCGGCGACAAGGGCTTCTTCTATCACTCCAATGACGGGCTCGAAGTCGTCGGCCTCGTCGAGGTCTGCGCGCTCGCGCATCCCGATTCGACCGCCAAGGACGATGCTCGCTGGGAGTGCGTCGACATTCGTGCCGTTCGCGACATGCCGAAATTCGTCTCCTTGAAGGACATCAAGGCCAACCCGAAGCTTTCGCAAATGGCGCTCGTCACCTCCATGCGGCTTTCCGTGCAGCCGGTGACGGATGATGAATGGCTCGAAGTCTGCCGTATGGGTGAACTCGACAATCCACCCGTCTGATTCGGTTCGAGGCGTCATTGAAAACCGATCCCGAACGCTTCATCCGCGCCAATACCAGCCTTATGACGCCTCCGCATGTGCCGGAAATCCGGCTGCATCTTGCAAGCGAGGCGCATGAGCTCTGGCTGAAGACGGAAGAGGAGCTGGAAGAGATCGGTCTGCCGCCGCCCTTCTGGGCCTTTGCCTGGGCGGGCGGCCAAGGCCTGGCACGCTACGTTCTCGACCATCCGGAAGTCGTGGCGGGCAAACGCGTCCTGGATTTCGCCAGCGGCTCCGGGCTTGTCGCGATTGCAGCCAAGCGTGCGGGCGCGTCCGATGTGCTGGCCGTCGATATCGATCCATGGGCCGGCACGGCGATCCGGTTGAATTCAACTGAAAATGGGGTGGAAATCGCTTCTGCAGGCGGCGATATCGTCGGCCAAGCGGTGGAGGCCGACGTTATTCTGGCCGGCGATGTCTTTTACGATCAGGACTTTGCCGCGAGCCTTGTTCCCTGGCTGCGGCAGCTCGCGAGCGAGGGAAAACTTGTTCTCGTCGGCGACCCGGGCAGGGCCTATCTTCCAAAGGATCGTCTCGAGGCGCAGGCAACCTATCAGGTCCCCGTCACCCGGGCGCTTGAGGACAGCGAGATCAAGAAGACGACGGTCTGGCGATTTCTCGCCGATTAAGCAGCATCAGTGCCGGATGACACAGACGCCCGCCTCATATGAGCATGGGTTGGGGGCGTAGCGCACATTGATGACCTTGGCGCGGGGACGCAGTTGGACCGGGGCAGGTCGCGCATAGGGATTATAGCCACCATAGCCGACGACATAGGTGCCGCCATCGGCCTGATAGATATCAGCGCTACCCGCATAGGTGCCGGCGCTTGCCGCTTCGCGGCGCTCCATGAGAACTATTCGGGCAGGCTGCTGACGGCCCGAACCCTGCGGCTCGGAAATCTGATGCAGGCGCACGATGCCGGAATGACTGTGGTGATGCCAGTGGCGATAATCGCCTGCGATTGCCGTGGTGGCGGAACCGGCGGCTCCTACCGCCAAAATGAGCGCTGCTGCCTTGAAAAGATGCGGCCTCATGATTCGTCTCGCCTTCAATCCGTTAAAGAAATATTAACGGCAGATTGCCCCAAGACCGGCGTGAAGTCCACGTCATGGTTGATGAAATGGTAAATAGCCCGCAATGGGAAGCCCATCCTTGCATGCTCGCTAAAGTGCAGAGCGATCACAATCGATTAAATTCGAAGCATGCAGCAATTGTGCTTGTCGATAGGCATTTCGGCGATTAATGGTCGCAATGATGCAACGCACACTGCACGTCCCCGTGCGCGCGTTGCCCCGGATATCCGGGTTCTAAGCGTATCGTAACGCCGCGAGGTTCTGATGGCGAACGTCACACAAAACCGGCCCCTGTCGCCGCATCTGCAAATTTACAAACCCATCCCCACCATGGTCATGTCGATCGTCCACCGCATCACCGGCGGCGCGCTCTACTTCGGTACCGTGCTGGTTGCCTGGTGGCTCATTGCCGCGGCGACGGGCCAGGCCTATTTCGACCTGGTCAACTGGATCATGGGCACGCTCATCGGCCGGATCATTCTGTTCGGCTACACTTGGGCGTTGCTCCACCACATGATCGGCGGCTTCCGCCATTTCGTCTGGGATCTCGGGCATGGTTTCGATCCTGCCGTCTCGACCAGAATGGCAAAGCTGACGCTCGTCGCCTCGATCTGTCTGACCGTCCTGGTCTGGGTCATCGGCATCGTCATCCGGCTGGGTTGATTGGCATGATCGCTCCTGAAGGTGCTCCAATGCCTCTCGGGATCATGCTTTAAAGGATATTTCTCATGGATATGCGCACTCCTCTGGGCAAAGTCCGCGGTCTCGGTTCCGCCAAGGAAGGCACCGATCATTTCTGGCGTCAGCGCCTGACCGCCGTTGCCAACGTTCCTCTCTTCCTCTTCTTCGTCATTTTCCTGCTGATCTATGCCGGCGCGCCCTACGCGGAAGTCGTGCATGCGATCTCGAACCCCATCGTCGCCGTCATCTTCGGCCTGATGGTGATCTCCGGCGTCATTCACATGAAGCTCGGCATGCAGGTCATCATCGAAGACTATGTGCACGGCGAATTCGGCAAGATCGTCCTTCTCATGCTCAACACGTTTTTCGCGATCATTCTGGCGGGGCTCTGTCTTTTCGCCATTCTGAAGATCGCGTTCGTAGGATAATTGCATCATGGCACCGAACTCATCCGCTCAGAATGGGGCTGCCCAGAACGGGAAAGCCTACAAGTATATCGATCACTCCTATGACGTGATCGTCGTCGGCGCCGGCGGCGCCGGGTTGCGCGCTACGCTCGGCATGGCCGAGCAGGGTTTCCGCACCGCCTGCATCACCAAGGTCTTCCCGACGCGCTCACACACGGTTGCGGCGCAGGGCGGCATTGCCGCCTCGCTGCAGAACATGACGCCGGACAGCTGGCAGTGGCACCTCTACGACACCGTCAAGGGCTCCGACTGGCTCGGCGACGTCGACGCCATGCAGTACATGGTCATGGAAGCGCCGAAGGCCGTTTACGAGCTTGAGCACTACGGCGTGCCCTTCTCGCGTAACGAGGAAGGCAAGATCTATCAGCGTCCGTTCGGCGGCCACATGCAGAATTTCGGCGAGGGACCGCCGGTACAGCGCACCTGTGCCGCCGCCGACCGTACCGGCCATGCCATCCTGCACACGCTCTATGGCCAGTCGCTGCGCAACAACGCCGAATTCTTCATCGAATATTTCGCGCTCGACCTCATCATGTCCGATGACGGCAGCCGCTGCACCGGCGTCGTTGCCTGGTGCCTCGATGACGGTACGATCCATCGCTTCGCCGCCAAGATGGTGGTGTTGGCGACCGGCGGTTACGGCCGCGCTTATTTCTCGGCCACATCAGCCCATACCTGCACCGGCGACGGCGGTGGTATGGTGGCCCGTGCCGGCCTGCCGCTGCAGGATATGGAATTCGTTCAGTTCCACCCGACCGGCATCTACGGCTCCGGCTGCCTGATCACCGAAGGTGCTCGCGGCGAAGGCGGATATCTCGTCAATTCCGAAGGCGAGCGCTTCATGGAGCGCTATGCTCCCTCGGCGAAGGACCTTGCCTCGCGCGACGTCGTTTCGCGCTGCATGACGCTTGAGATCCGCGAGGGACGCGGCGTTGGCAAAAACAAGGACCACATCTTCCTGCACCTCGACCATCTTGATCCGGCCGTGCTGCATGAGCGTCTGCCGGGTATTTCCGAAAGCGCCCGCATCTTCGCCGGTGTCGACGTGACCCGTGATCCGATCCCGGTTCTGCCGACCGTTCACTACAACATGGGCGGCATTCCGACGAACTACTGGGGCGAGGTGCTGAACGCCGACAGCAACAATCCCGAGCGCGTGCTGCCGGGGCTGATGGCCGTCGGTGAAGCCGGCTGCGCTTCGGTGCACGGCGCCAACCGCCTCGGCTCCAACTCGCTGATCGACCTTGTGGTCTTCGGCCGCGCCGCCGCCATCCGCGCCGGTCAGGTCATCGACCGCGTCGGCCCGGTTCCGCCCGTCAACGTTGCGGCCTGTGACAAGATCATGGATCGCTTTGATCGTCTGCGCCACGCCAGCGGCTCGACGCCGACGGCCGCGCTGCGCGAAAAGATGCAGCGCGCCATGCAGGAAGATGCGGCCGTGTTCCGTACCCAGGAATCGCTGGAATCCGGTTGCCGCCGTCTTTCGGAGATCTGGGGCGAAATGTCCGACATCAAGGTCACCGACCGTTCACTGATCTGGAATTCCGATCTCGTCGAAACGCTCGAACTGCACAATCTGATGTCCAACGCCATCACGACGATCTATGGCGCCGAGGCCCGCAAGGAAAGCCGCGGCTCGCATGCCCGCGAGGACTATACCGAGGGCAAGTTCGCCGGCCGTGACGACGAAAACTGGCGCAAGCATACGCTTGCATGGGTCAACGAGGCAGGCAAGGTGACGCTGGATTATCGTCCGGTTCACACAGACCTGATCGCCGAAGGCATCGATCCGCACAAGATCGAGCCGAAGGCACGCGTGTATTGATCTGAGAGGAACTGACCATGGTTGAACTCGCTCTCCCCAAGAACTCTCAGATGCGCGAAGGCAAGGTCTGGCCGAAGCCGGTCGGTGCCAAGAATACGCGCGAATTCCGCGTGTATCGTTGGAGCCCGGATGACGGACAGAACCCGAGCATCGATACCTACTATATCGATATCGACGATTGCGGCCCGATGGTGCTCGACGGTCTGCTCTATATCAAGAACAAGATCGATCCGACGCTGACGCTGCGCCGCTCCTGTCGCGAAGGCATTTGCGGCTCCTGCGCAATGAACATCGACGGCACCAACACGCTCGCCTGCACCAAGGGTCTCGACGAGATCAAGGGCACGGTGAAGATCTATCCGCTGCCGCACATGCCCGTCGTCAAGGATCTCGTGCCGGATCTGACCAACTTCTATGCCCAGCACCGCTCGATCGAGCCGTGGCTTAAGACGGTATCGCCGCCGCCCGCCAAGGAATGGAAGCAGAGCCATGAGGACCGCCTGAAGCTTGACGGTCTCTACGAGTGCATTCTCTGCGCCTGCTGCTCGACGTCCTGTCCGAGCTACTGGTGGAACGGCGACCGTTACCTTGGTCCGGCCGTCCTGCTGCAGGCATATCGCTGGCTGATCGATTCCAGAGACGAAGCCAAGGGCGAGCGCCTCGACAACCTCGAGGATCCCTTCCGCCTCTATCGTTGCCATACGATCATGAACTGCGCCCAGACCTGCCCGAAGGGTCTGAACCCGGCCAAGGCAATCGCCGAAATCAAGAAGATGATGGTCGAGCGCCGGGTTTAACCCCGGCTCCGACTGCTCTTGTTCAGCTTTCGACGAGGATGATATCCGCATGAGCATGGAAGGCTTTGCCCCTAAGGCCGTGGCCGAAATCCGGTTGCGGCTCGCTGCGGTCAAGGCTGAGGGCGTTCGGATCGGCTTTGCCATCGAGAGCGGAAGCCGTGCATGGGGATTTCCTTCGCCGGATAGCGATTATGATTGCCGTTTCGTCTATGTGCGGTCGCAACGGGATCATCTGACTCTATTTTCGCATCGCGACGTCATCGAGTTTCCGATTGTTGATGATATCGACACCGGCGGATGGGACCTGCGCAAGGCGTTGCTTCTGGCGCTGAAGGGCAACGCCGTTCTTGTCGAATGGTTGAAATCGCCCATCGTTTACGAAGAGGAAGCGGGCTTTCGAGACCGCCTCGGCGCGTTGCTCGAAGTTATCATGGTGCCGGAGAAGGTCGCTCAGCACTACATCGGCCTTATGAAGCAGCATCAGCCGGAGAATGCGGGCGCGCCTCTCCGTCTCAAGAAGCTGCTTTACGCCATTCGCCCGGCGACCGCCTTGGAATGGATGCGGCAAACGAACTTCGCCAAACTGCCGCCGATGAACATGCTCGAATGCCTGGCGGCTATCGACATCGCCGATGATGTCCGCGCCAGTATCCTGCAGCTCGTCAGTGTCAAGAAAGAGACGCGTGAAATGGGGGAAGGCGTGCCGCCATCCTCACTCACGGAGTTTTTATCGGCCTCGCTTGTGCGCTATTCCGATTTATCGGGCAGCTTCAGCAAGGATCAGGTCCGCGACAAAAACATGCAGGAACTTGCTGACCGTTTCTATCTGGACGAGGTTTGCCGGATCAGGCCTTGAAACCACCTGATTCTTGTCCAGCTATGGCTTATGGCAATTTGTAGCGGTATCGACTTGATTAACCAAAGTGAAATACGATAATTCCCACGTCATTGAGCATGACTTTGCGAATGTCAGCGGTGGACAATTAATTAGGAGTGTGATGATGCAGTTCAAATATGCAGTGACGGCTGCGGTGATAGGCCTGTCGCTTGCCGGTTGCCAGCGAACAGCATACAACGATAATTACTCTGCCCCGCCGCTGCAGGCTCAGCCCGTTCCATCCGTCCAGTCAAGCCAGCTTCCGCCTGTTAATGGCGCCGATGGCTCTCAATATCCGGCAGCGCCCACCAATGCGCCGAATGCCGGCAATCCAGGACAGCAGCAGGCGATGGCCGCTTCCGCGATGGACGTCACGAAGGAATCGATGGTCGGAAGCTGGAAGGTCAGCAATGGCGGTTCGAGCTGCGATATGTTCCTGACGCTGACGAACCTCGGCAGCGGCTCGCGCGGCGGTACGCGCGGTTGCGCAGGCGAACTCACGTCGATGGGGTCCTGGGAAGTGTCCGGCAAGCAGGTTCTCCTGAAAAACCGCGACGGCTCCACGATCGGCACGCTCTACAAGACGGCCGATGCGCGCTTTGACGGTTCGACCGCGTCCGGTCAGCCGATCAGCCTCAGCCGATAAGCTTATTTGAAAGGGGCTGCATTCTTGATGCGCCCCATTTGCACAGGCGGATAGTTCCCCATGCAGCCGATGCCAGACTACTCGATCAGCGTCAGCGAACAGCTCAAGGCGCTGACGGCGTCCGGATCCTTAAGTGTGGATGCGGCGCAGATGGATGTGGCAAAGATGCTGGACCGCGTGCTTGCCGATCTCAAGCAGAAGCGGCCTGCCGCCAAAACGAGTGCGCTCGGCTGGATGTTCGCCGCCCGCAAGAAGTCGGCGGAGACGATCAAGGGTCTCTATATCCATGGCAGCGTCGGGCGCGGCAAGACCATGCTCATGGACATGTTCTTCTCCATGGCGCCCTCGAAGAAAAAGCGCCGCGCGCATTTTCATGAGTTCATGACCGATGTGCACAATCGCATCGCGGCGCAGCGGCTGAAATTCAAGAACGGCGAAACCAAGCAGACCGATCCCATTCCGCCTGTCGCCGCCGATCTTTTTGCCGACGCCGAGCTGCTGTGTTTCGACGAATTCACCGTGACCGACATTGCCGACGCCATGATCCTGTCACGGCTGTTTTCCGAGCTGTTTTCGCTCGGCTGCGTGCTGATCGCGACCTCGAATGTCGAGCCGGACAATCTCTATCGCGATGGGCTGAACCGCGGCCTTTTCCTCCCCTTCATCGACCTTTTGAAGCGCTATGTCGATGTGGTGACGCTCGATTCGCCGACCGATTACCGCATGGAAAAGCTGAACAGTCAGCCGGTCTATCTGACGCCGCTCGATCACCGTGCGGATATGGCCATGGATGCATCCTGGATGCAGGCGCTGCATGGCCGCAGGGCGCAGCCGATGGAAATCCCGATGAAGGGACGATCCATCCATGTGCCGCTTGCGGTCGACAGAATGGCGCGCTTCTCCTTCGCCGATCTCTGTGACGCGCCGCTCGGACCCGCGGATTTCCTCGCCATTGCCGAGCGCTTCGACACGATCTTCCTTGATCACGTGCCGAAACTCGGCCCGGAAAAGCGCAATCAGGCCAAGCGCTTTATCATTCTCGTCGACACGCTCTACGATCATCATATCCGCCTCTACGTATCGGCAGCCGCCATGCCGGAGGATTTGCTTGAGGAGCGGCGAGGCACTGAAGGTTTCGAATTCGATCGTACCGCGTCGCGGCTTTTCGAAATGCGCAGTGCCGAATATTTGGCACAAACTTCAGCTAAGCGTGCGGCCGAGTAACAATTCGGTGACAAATCGAGTTACGTTTACGTAAGAATTTTACGATCTAACCGATTGAAATTGCTGCTCTCAAAATAATCAATTGCCAATTTGGCCCTTTGGGTCTATGCGATTGACGGCTATTGTGGATGCCGTGCTCGGCGTCCCGCCACGGATTTTGATCGCAAAGGATACACCGAAATGGCGCGCAACAAGATCGCACTTATTGGTTCTGGCATGATTGGTGGCACGCTGGCGCATCTCGCCGGCCTGAAGGAACTGGGCGACATCGTCCTGTTCGACATCGCGGACGGCATCCCTCAGGGCAAGGGTCTCGACATCGCCCAGTCTTCTCCGGTCGAAGGCTTTGACGCCAACCTCACCGGCGCCAGCGACTACTCCGCGATTGAAGGCGCTGACGTCTGCATCGTCACCGCCGGCGTTCCCCGCAAGCCGGGCATGAGCCGCGACGATCTTCTCGGCATCAACCTCAAGGTCATGGAGCAGGTCGGCGCCGGCATCAAGAAGTATGCCCCGAACGCTTTCGTGATCTGCATCACCAACCCGCTCGACGCCATGGTCTGGGCGCTGCAGAAGTTCTCCGGCCTCCCGGCCAACAAGGTCGTCGGCATGGCCGGCGTGCTCGACTCGTCGCGCTTCCGCCTGTTCCTTGCCAAGGAATTCAACGTATCAGTCGAAGACGTCACCGCTTTCGTTCTCGGTGGCCACGGCGACTCGATGGTTCCGCTCGCTCGTTACTCCACCGTTGCCGGCATCCCGCTGACGGATCTCGTCACCATGGGCTGGCTGACCGCCGAGCGCCTCGAAGAAATCATCCAGCGCACCCGTGATGGCGGCGCCGAAATCGTCGGTCTGCTGAAGACCGGTTCGGCCTACTACGCTCCGGCCGCTTCGGCCATCGCAATGGCTGAATCCTACCTCAAGGACAAGAAGCGCGTTCTGCCTTGCGCCGCTCACCTCGACGGCCAGTATGGCGTCAAGGACATGTATGTCGGCGTTCCCACCGTCATCGGTGCCGGCGGCATCGAGCGCGTCATCGAAATCGACCTGAACAAGGCCGAAAAGGAAGCCTTCGACAAGTCGGTTGCAGCCGTTGCGGGTCTTTGCGAAGCCTGCGCCACGATCGCGCCGTCGCTGAAGTAATTTCCGCGCTATAACAGGGATAAATCCATGAACATTCATGAATATCAGGCCAAGGCTCTGCTGAAGACCTATGGCGCACCCGTCGCGGACGGCGTTGCCATTTTCTCCGCTGACGAAGCCGCCGCTGCTGCCAAGCAGCTTCCAGGCCCGCTTTACGTCGTCAAGAGCCAGATCCACGCTGGCGGCCGCGGCAAGGGCAAGTTCAAGGAACTCGGTCCGGATGCCAAGGGCGGCGTTCGCCTCGCAAAGTCTGTTGACGACGTCGTCGCCAACGCCAAGGACATGCTCGGCAACACGCTGGTGACCAAGCAGACCGGCCCGGCCGGCAAGCAGGTCAATCGCCTCTACATCGAAGACGGCGCCGACATCGACCGCGAACTCTATCTCTCGATCCTCGTCGACCGCTCGGTCGGTCAGGTCGCTTTCGTCGTTTCGACCGAAGGCGGCATGGACATCGAGACCGTCGCGCACGACACGCCGGAAAAGATCATCACCGTCGCGATCGATCCGTCGACGGGTGTTACGGACGCCAATTCGGCCGCTCTTTCCGACGCGTTGAAGCTCGAGGGTGCTGCTCGCGAAGATGCTGCCAAGCTCTTCCCGATCCTCTACAAAGCCTTCGTCGAGAAGGACATGGCTCTGCTCGAAGTCAACCCGCTGATCGTCATGACCAATGGCCGTCTGCGCGTTCTCGACGCCAAGGTATCCTTCGACGGCAATGCTCTCTTCCGTCATGAAGACGTCCGCGCACTGCGCGACACGTCGGAAGAAGACGAGAAGGAAATCCAGGCTCACGAATATGACCTGGCCTACGTCGCGCTCGACGGCAACATCGGCTGCATGGTCAACGGCGCCGGTCTTGCCATGGCAACCATGGACATCATCAAGCTCTACGGCGCTGAGCCGGCGAACTTCCTCGATGTCGGCGGTGGCGCCACCAAGGAAAAGGTTACGGCTGCCTTCAAGATCATCACTGCCGATCCGGCTGTCCAGGGCATTCTGGTCAACATCTTCGGCGGCATCATGAAGTGCGACGTCATTGCCGAAGGCGTGCTCGCAGCCGTCAAGGAAGTCGGTCTTAAGGTTCCGCTCGTCGTTCGCCTCGAAGGCACCAACGTCGAGCTCGGCAAGAAGATCATCAACGAATCCGGTCTCAACGTCATCTCCGCAGATGACCTGGACGATGCCGCCCAGAAGATCGTCAAGGCAGTCAAGGGCTGATCGGGATGGCTGCTTCCTTCGCTCCAACGGCTGCTCATCTTCGCCTCGGTGCCTTTGCCGGCACCTGGGAAGGGGAAGAGCATGTCGCGGCTTCGGCCTGGACGAAGGAAGGCACGGCAACCGCGCGCCTCACGGCCCAGTGTCTGTTCGACGGTGCGTTCGTCGAACAGCACTACGTGCAGACGCGGGACGGAGCCACATCGTTCGAAGCCCGGAATATTTTCGGCTTCGACGCTGCGGATCAGGCCTACAAGCTCTATCAATTCGATACGGTGGGCTTCGTGCCTGCCGCGCCGGCTTCCGGCGAGTGGATCGATGGCAAGCTTGTCCTGACCAAGGTCTCGCCGCGCGGTGCGCAGCGCACTCTCTTTCAGTTCGAAAATGAAGACTGCTACCGCATGGGCGTCACGTTCTCGCCTGTCGGCAGCGATACATGGCAGGAGGTCGTCAGCGGCTTATATCGCCGCGTTGCCTCCGCGTCTTCCAACCTCTCGTAACAAAGGCCTCGCATGTCTATTCTCATCAACAAAGACACCAAGGTTCTGGTTCAGGGCCTGACCGGCAAGACCGGTACCTTCCACACCGAACAGGCTCTTGCCTATCACGGCACGAAGATGGTCGGCGGTATCCACCCGTCCAAGGGCGGTGAAACCTGGACCGGCAAGGACGGCGAAAAGCTGCCGATCTTCAAGTCCGTCGCCGAAGGCAAGGATGCCACCGGCGCCAACGCCTCGGTCATCTACGTACCGCCGGCAGGCGCCGCGGCGGCGATCCTCGAAGCGATCGACGCCGAGATCCCGCTGATCGTCTGCATCACGGAAGGCATTCCGGTTGCCGACATGGTCAAGGTCAAGGACCGTCTGATCAAGTCGAAGTCGCGTCTGATCGGACCGAACTGCCCGGGCGTTCTGACCCCGAACGAATGCAAGATCGGTATCATGCCGGGCTCCATCTTCAAGAAGGGCTCCGTCGGCGTTCTCTCGCGTTCCGGCACGCTCACCTACGAAGCCGTGTTCCAGACCACCAATGAAGGTCTTGGCCAGACGACGGCTGTCGGCATCGGCGGCGACCCGGTCAAGGGCACCGAATTCATCGACATCCTGGAAATGTTCCTCGCGGACGACGAAACCAAGTCGATCATCATGATCGGCGAAATCGGCGGTTCGGCTGAAGAAGAAGCCGCGCAGTTCCTCAAGGATGAAGCCAAGAAGGGCCGCAAGAAGCCGATGGTCGGCTTTATCGCCGGCCGCACGGCACCTCCCGGCCGCACCATGGGCCACGCAGGCGCCGTGATTTCGGGCGGCAAGGGCGGCGCGGAAGACAAGATTGCAGCGATGGAAGCGGCAGGCATTCGCGTGTCGCCATCGCCGGCGCGTCTCGGCAAGACGCTGGTGGAAGTCCTCAAGGGCTGAACCTACCTATAGCAAGACCCGGACGGGTGGCGGCATTGCCTATCCCGTCCGGCTTCGACCCGCGAAAGCGGATGTGCGGTCCAACAGATCGCGGACGAAATACGGTCGCCGGACGTCCATAAGCCGGCAATGCAAATCAAGTCGGGAGGCGGACGAAGGCGTCCGCATATCACCATGGCAAGGCAAGAAGCCAACGAGCAATTTCAGATCACCTCGTTCCTGGATGGCGCCAACGCTGCCTATATCGAGCAGCTCTATGCGCGCTATGAGGATGACCCGTCGTCGGTCTCCGACGAATGGCGGTCATTCTTCAAGGCGCTCGAGGACAGTCCCGAGGACGTGAAGCGGGCAGCCAAGGGTGCTTCCTGGCAGCGCAAGAACTGGCCGATCCCTGCAAAGGGCGAGCTTGTTTCGGCGCTCGATGGCGACTGGGGCGTGGTCGAAAAGGTCATCGAGACCAAGCTGAAGGCCAAGGCCGAAGTCGCCAGCGCACCGGCAGATACGACCGACATCCTGCAGGCGACGCGCGACAGCGTTCGCGCCATCATGATGATCCGCGCCTATCGCATGCGTGGCCACCTGCATGCCAAGCTCGATCCGCTCGGGATTGCCGCTCCGGTCGAAGACTACAAGGAACTGTCGCCGGAAGCCTATGGCTTCACTGAGGCTGACCTCGACCGCAAGATCTTCATCGATAACGTGCTTGGCCTCGAATATGCCAGCGTGCGCGAAATGATCGAGATTCTCGAGCGCACCTACTGCTCGACGCTCGGCGTGGAATTCATGCACATCTCCAATCCTGAGGAGAAGGCCTGGATTCAGGAGCGCATCGAAGGGCCGGACAAGGGCATCGCCTTCAACCCCGAGCGCAAGAAGACCATTCTTCAGAAGGTCATCGAGGCCGAAGGCTACGAACAGTTCCTCGACGTCAAGTTCAAGGGCACGAAGCGTTTCGGTCTCGACGGTGGCGAATCGTTGATCCCGGCGCTCGAGCAGATCCTGAAGAGCGGCAGCCAGCTCGGTCTGCGTGAAGCCGTCTTCGGCATGGCCCACCGCGGCCGTCTGAACGTGCTGTCCCAGGTCATGGGCAAGCCGCACCGCGCCATCTTCCACGAATTCAAGGGCGGCTCCTACGCGCCTGACGAAGTCGAAGGTTCCGGCGACGTGAAGTACCATCTCGGCGCCTCCTCGGACCGTGATTTCGACGGCAGCAAGGTGCACGTTTCGCTGACGGCAAACCCGTCGCACCTGGAAATCGTCAATCCAGTCGTCATGGGCAAGGTCCGTGCGAAGCAGGACATGGGCGCCACGCAGTGGGACGGTGACATCATTCCCTTGTCCGAGCGCGCCAAGGTCGTACCGCTGCTGATCCACGGTGACGCGGCTTTCGCCGGTCAGGGCGTGACCGCCGAAATCCTTGGTCTTTCCGGTCTGCGCGGCCATCGCGTTGCCGGCACGATGCACGTCATCATCAACAACCAGATCGGCTTCACCACCAACCCGGCTTTCTCGCGCTCGTCGCCTTATCCGTCCGACGTCGCGAAGATGATCGAAGCTCCGATTTTCCACGTCAACGGCGACGATCCGGAAGCCGTTGTCTACGCGGCCAAGATCGCGACCGAATTCCGCATGAAGTTCCACAAGCCTGTGGTCCTCGACATGTTCTGCTATCGCCGTTACGGCCATAATGAAGGCGATGAACCGTCCTTCACGCAGCCGAACATGTATAAGGTCATTCGCGCGCATAAGACGGTGCTGCAGATCTATTCGCAGCGTCTTGTCAGCGAAGGCGTGTTGACCGAAGGCGAAATCGAAAAGATGAAGGCCGACTGGCGCGCGCATCTCGAGCAGGAGTTCGAAGCCGGCCAGCACTACAAGCCGAACAAGGCCGACTGGCTTGACGGTGAGTGGTCCGGTCTGCACACGGCCGACAACGCCGATGAGCAGCGCCGCGGCAAGACCGGCGTGCCGATGAAGACGTTGAAGGACATCGGACGCAAGCTTTCGGAAATTCCGGAAGGCTTCCATGCACATCGTACTATCCAGCGCTTCATGGAAAACCGCGCCAACATGGTGCAGACGACTGAAGGCATCGACTGGGCCATGGCGGAAGCTTTGGCATTCGGCTCGCTTGTCGTCGAAGGCCACAAGATCCGCCTGTCCGGCCAGGACTGCGAACGTGGTACGTTCTCGCAGCGTCATTCGGTTCTCTACGATCAGGAGACCGAAGAGCGTTACATCCCGCTCGCCAACCTCTCGCCGACCCAGGCTCGCTACGAAGTCATCAACTCGATGCTTTCGGAAGAAGCGGTTCTCGGCTTCGAATACGGCTACTCGCTGGCCCGTCCGAATGCGCTGACCCTGTGGGAAGCCCAGTTCGGTGACTTCGCCAACGGTGCGCAGGTCGTTTTCGACCAGTTCATCTCGTCCGGCGAACGCAAGTGGCTGCGCATGTCGGGTCTCGTCTGCCTGCTGCCGCATGGCTATGAAGGCCAGGGTCCGGAACACTCTTCGGCTCGCCTCGAACGCTATCTGCAGCTTTGCGCCGAAGACAACATGCAGGTCGCCAACGTCACGACGCCGGCGAACTACTTCCACATCCTGCGCCGTCAGCTGAAGCGCGACTTCCGCAAGCCGCTGATCCTGATGACGCCGAAGTCTCTGCTGCGCCACAAGCGCGCAGTGTCGGGTCTCGCAGAGATGGCGGGAGATACCTCCTTCCACCGTCTGCTCTGGGATGATGCGGAAGTGATCAAGGACGGTCCGATCAAGCTGCAGAAGGACAACAAGATCCGTCGCGTCGTCATCTGCTCGGGCAAGGTCTACTACGATCTCCTGGAAGAGCGTGAGAAGCGCGGCATCGACGATATCTACCTGCTGCGTATCGAACAGCTCTATCCGTTCCCGGCCAAGGCGCTCATCAACGAGCTCAGCCGCTTCCGTAACGCGGAAATGGTCTGGTGCCAGGAAGAGCCGAAGAACATGGGCGCGTGGTCCTTCATCGATCCATACCTGGAATGGGTGCTTGCCCATATCGATGCCAAGTATCAGCGCGTTCGCTACACCGGCCGTCCGGCTGCCGCCTCTCCAGCGACGGGCCTGATGTCCAAGCACCTGTCGCAGCTTGCGGCGTTCCTCGAGGACGCGCTCGGCGGTTGAGGGGTTGCGCGACGATGTGTTTTCGTTTGAAAATCGCGTCGTCGCGCTCCTGCCTTCCGCATGATGCGACGGGGGAGAAGATGGCCGCCATGCAGACACATGCCGCCTATCGCCATGACGAAGCAGCAGCCCGGTCGGTCGTCGCCGGTTGGGCGATTGCCGCAGATGGCGCCATCCGCCGCCCGAGCCTCTGTCGCCGGAATTCCATTTAACTCATAAAGACGAAAATCAGGATCTGAACAATGGCCACTGAAATCCGCGTTCCTACCCTCGGCGAATCCGTCAGCGAGGCGACCGTCGGCACCTGGTTCAAGAAGGTCGGCGATGCCATCAAGGCCGATGAGCCGCTTCTCGAGCTCGAAACCGACAAGGTGACGATCGAAGTTCCCGCACCGGCTGCAGGTACTCTTTCCGAAATCGTTGCGCAGGCAGGTGAGACCGTCGGTCTTGGCGCGCTGCTCGGTCAGATCGCCGCTGGCGGTGCTGCCGCTGCTCCGGCACCGGTTGCCGCGGCGGCTGCTCCGGCTCCGGCCGCTGCCGCACCGGCTGCTCCCGCTCCTGCGGCTTCCGCACCGGCCACCTCCATGCCGCCGGCACCGGCTGCTGCAAAGGTGCTTGCTGAAAACAATCTCTCCGCCGATCAGGTCGAAGGCAGCGGTAAGCGCGGCCAGGTTCTGAAGGGCGATGCCATCGCAGCCGTTGCCAAGGCCGCTTCGACGCCGGCCGCCGCACCGGCAGCTCCGGTTGCCGCTCGCGCGCCGACCGCCGTCGAAGACGTCAACCGCGAAGAGCGCGTCAAGATGACCCGCCTGCGCCAGACGATCGCCCGCCGCCTGAAGGATGCGCAGAATACCGCTGCCATGCTCACCACCTACAACGAGGTGGACATGAAGGCCGTGATGGACCTGCGCAACAAGTACAAGGACGTGTTCGAAAAGAAGCATGGCGTGAAGCTCGGCTTCATGGGCTTCTTCACGAAGGCCGTCACTCACGCGCTGAAGGAGCTGCCGGCTGTCAACGCCGAGATCGACGGCACCGACATCGTCTACAAGAACTACTGCCACATCGGCATGGCCGTTGGCACGGACAAGGGCCTCGTCGTTCCGGTTATCCGCGACGCCGACCAGATGTCCATCGCCGAAGTCGAGAAGGAACTTGGCCGTCTGGCAAAGGCTGCTCGTGACGGAACGCTGTCGATGGCTGACATGCAGGGCGGCACCTTCACCATCACCAATGGTGGCGTTTACGGTTCGCTGATGTCCTCGCCGATCCTCAATGCACCGCAGTCGGGCATTCTCGGCATGCACAAGATCCAGGAGCGTCCGGTCGCCATCGGCGGTCAGGTCGTCATCCGCCCGATGATGTATCTGGCGCTCTCCTACGATCACCGCATGGTCGACGGCAAGGAAGCGGTGACCTTCCTCGTGCGCGTCAAGGAAAGCCTGGAAGATCCGGAACGTCTGGTTCTCGATCTCTAAGGGAGCGGTGGATCATGTCGACATGGCCCATGCGGACGCTGCGCGGATTGTTGTGCGCTGTCGCCGCGTGGGTGCCATTAACTGCCGCTGCGGCGGAACTCGATATTTCCAAGCTCAGTAGCAATCTCGATCTGGCGTCGCTCAGCGACGCCGATCTTGCCGCCCGCTCGATCAATATCCTGCGCATCGGCAAGGTGGAATTGACCTCCGGGCGCATCGTGGCCAGCGATCCGCTTGTCGGGCCTGATCGGCCGGCGCTCGTGCGAACTGTTACCCCCGGTGATTATCCCGTCACGCTCTATCAAGCCTTTGGTCGTATTGCCGCGGCCAGCATGCGTTTTGCCGAGGGCAAGCCGGTGCGCTGGGAGCTGGCTGTCATCCCGGGCCAGGATATCAAGACGCTGAAGGGTGACGAGTTTTTCGGTTATCCGGTGGATGCGGGTCTTGGCTGCCACATGGATGCCGATACCTATGCGCTGATCCAGGAACGCGAGAAGCAGGTCCAGCTCGAGAAGTCGTCGTCCGATATCAATTATTACGATGATGTCCTGGCATCCGAACTTCAGGCGAACAGCGACAATTATACCATGCATCGGCCGATCTCCGGCAAGCGCGGCAATGTCGCCGTGTTCTGGAGCGGCTGGGGCGATGGGTTCTATCCGGTTTTCTGGGGGCTCGATGCCAATGACCGGCCTCTCGTGCTGTTCACCGATTTCGGCGTGACGGAGAATGCCGACGGCCGTCATAAGCCGGGAGGCGAATGACATGGCGGCTCGGTTGATGAAGGCAAGATTTGCTCCGATCTGCTGCGCGGCGGCCGCTTTTTCGCTTGCGCCCTTGTATGCCTACGCCGACGAATGCGTGCAGGAGAAGGCTGTCTACGTCGATATGGACAATGCCTACGAGCTGCGCTTCGAACCGATGGATTCGGAGTCTGCTGTCAGCAACAAGTTCAAACTTGCCGTGCGCAATACCGCCGTCGTGGCGGACGGCATTGTCATGCGCACCGACGACCAGCTGCGCGCCGATGGCAAAATCCTGTTTGCATGCCCCGAAGGTGATGTGACCGGAGATGATCTGAGAGCCTGCACCGTCTGGCAGGGCATGGTTTATGCGTCCGATCTGAAGGGGCATATCCGGGCGCTGCCGGCCGAAGGCGAGATCGCCGCCGAGCGGCTTTTCCTGCCGGCGCTCGGTCCTTCGATTCAGAAATCTTCGCTCTGGGGCAAGGGAAAAGCGACCGTCGCCCCATGGGACGTTCTCAGCCTGAAAGGATGCAATCAATGAGCCGTGCGCCCGTTCTCCTCGTGACCGGCGGCAGCCGTGGCATCGGCGCTGCCGTTTGCATCGCGGCCGCGCGGCATGGCTGGGCCGTTGCCGTCAACTATGCGTCCAGCAAGGATGCGGCAGACGCCGTGGTGGCCACGATCCGCGAGGCCGGCGGCGAGGCGATCGCGATTGCCGGCGATGTCGGCAAGCCGGAGGATATCAAGTCCATCTTCGCTGACGTCGACGCGCATTTCGGTCGCATCGACGGGCTCGTCAACAATGCCGGTATCGTCGACGCCATCCAGCGCCTGGATGAGATGACGCCGGAGCGGATCGAACGGATGTTCCGCATCAACGTCACAGGCTCCATGCTTGCTGCGGCCGAAGCCATTCGCCGCATGTCCACCCGACATGGCGGCAAGGGCGGGGCGATCGTCAATGTCTCCTCCATGGCGGCAACGCTCGGCGGTGGCGCCCAATATGTCGATTATGCCGCCTCCAAGGGGGCGATCGATACGTTTACCGTCGGGCTTGCGCGTGAGGTGGCGGGCGAGGGCATCCGCGTAAATGCGGTCCGGCCGGGGATTATCGATACGGATATCCATGCCGCTGCCGGCCTTCCGGATCGTGCTCGCGATATCGCGCCGCAACTGCCGATGAAGCGAGCCGGGACAGCCGGCGAGGTCGCCGATTCCATCCTCTACCTGCTCAGCGCACAAGCATCCTATATAACGGGTGCCGTGCTCGATGTGAGCGGCGGCCGCTGATCAGAACGGATAGGTGACGTGATGCAGTATATGTTTGAATTCCTCGGTCTGATGGCGGTGTTCTCGATCTTCATCGTCGTCCCGGGCGCTGATTTCGCCGTCATTCTGCGCCAGAGCATCGTGCATGGCCGTCGTGCCGCCATGATGACCGGGCTCGGCATGGGCTTCTCGCTGCTCTTTCATATCAGCTACACCATTCTCGGCCTCGGCCTGATCGTTTCGCAGTCGCTTTTCCTGTTCAGCCTGATCAAATGGGCTGGCGTTGCCTATCTCGTCTATCTCGGCATCAAATCCTTCCGCCAGTCCGGCTTTCAGGTGAAGGATGTTGAGATCACCGAAGCGGATCGCAAGCCGGTTTCCGTATGGCGTTGCCTCGCGACGGGCTTCATCACCAATGCGCTTAATCCCAAGCCGGTGCTGTTCTTCCTGTCGCTGTTTTCGACGCTCGTTCATCACGATACGCCGGCGCTCATCCAGTTCAGCTACGGGATCGGCATGGCAGTGGCGCTTGTCGCCTGGTTTGCCGGCGTTTCCACCTTCTTTACCGTCAAGCCGGTTCGCGATCGCTTCGTCGCGTCGGGCAAATGGTTCAACCGTATCACCGGAGCAGCGCTCGTCGGCTTCGGCATCCGCCTCGCCTTGGCACGGGCGACCGACTAACAGAAATACCAAACAAGGAAATTAAGACATGTCCTACGATGTGATCATTATCGGAACCGGCCCGGGCGGCTATGTCTGCGCGGTCAAGGCAGCGCAGCTCGGCATGAAGGTCGCGGTCGTCGAAAAGCGTGCGACCTATGGTGGCACCTGCCTCAACGTCGGCTGCATCCCGTCCAAGGCACTGCTGCATGCTTCCGAAGTGTTCCATCATGCCGGCCATGGCATGGATGCACTCGGCGTCGAAGTCGCTGCGCCGACGTTGAACCTCGGCAAGATGCTGGCGCATAAGGATGCGACGGTTAAGTCGAACGTCGACGGCGTCGCCTTCCTGTTCAAGAAGAACAAGATCGATGCCTTCCAGGGCACCGGCAAGATCGTTTCGGCCGGCAAGGTTTCCGTTACGGCAGACGACGGCAAGGTGACCGATATCGAAGGCAAGAACATCGTCATCGCCACCGGTTCTGACGTTGCCGGCATCCCGGGCGTGCCGCTTGAGATCGACGAAAAGGTCATCATCTCCTCGACCGGCGGCATTGCGCTCGACAAGGTGCCGGGCAAGATGATCGTGGTCGGCGGCGGCGTTATCGGCCTCGAGCTCGGCTCTGTCTGGTCGCGTCTCGGCGCCAAGGTCACCGTCGTCGAATATCTCGACACCATTCTCGGCGGCATGGACGGCGAAGTCTCCAAGCAGTTCCAGCGTATGTTGGCCAAGCAGGGTCTTGAGTTCCATCTCGGTGCCAAGGTCGTCGGTGTTGAAAAGTCCGGCAGCGGCGCGAAGGTCACCTTCGAACCCGTCAAGGGCGGCGACAAGGTCGTGCTCGATGCCGACGTCGTTCTCGTTGCCACCGGCCGCAAGCCGTACACGGCAGGCCTCGGCCTTGAGGAAGCCGGCGTTACGCTCGACAATCGCGGCCGCGTCGAAATCGATGGTCACTTCAAGACAAATGTTGCCGGCATCTATGCCATCGGCGACGTCGTGAAGGGCCCGATGCTGGCGCACAAGGCGGAAGACGAGGGCGTTGCCCTTGCCGAAATCATCGCCGGCCAGGCCGGCCACGTGAACTACGACGTCATCCCGAGCGTCGTCTATACGCAGCCGGAAGTCGCCTCCGTCGGCAAGACCGAGGAAGAGCTGAAGGCCGCGGGCATCGCCTACAAGGTCGGCAAGTTCCCGTTCTCCGCCAACGGTCGCGCCCGCGCGATGCTCGCGACGGATGGCTTCGTCAAGATCCTCGCCGACAAGGAAACCGATCGCGTTCTCGGCGGCCATATCGTCGGCTTCGGCGCTGGCGAAATGATCCACGAGATTGCTGTGCTGATGGAATTCGGTGGTTCGTCGGAAGATCTCGGCCGCACCTGCCATGCGCATCCCACCATGTCGGAAGCCGTGAAGGAAGCCGCGCTCGCGACCTTCTTCAAGCCGATCCATATGTAAGATCGGCATCCGGGTTGGTCTGAACCTGGGATTGCAATGCATATCCGATGATGCGATGAACGAAACCTCTCGTGCATCGCATCATCGAAGATCATCCATAAACCGAAGTCAGCATGTCACGCCAAATCCCAGCCGTTTCCGCATTCCTCCGTCTCTTCATCGTCGTCGCTTTTACGGTTCTGTGGACCGGTGCTCTCCCGGCCAGCGCCGAAACGCCAGCCGCCGGTTGGCCGCAGGCTTCCAGCGATCTGCCGGCTGAAGCGGGTATCCGATTCGGCATCCTGCCCAACGGCATGCGTTACGCGGTCATGCACAATGCGACGCCGGCGGGGCAGGTGGCCATCCGCTTCCGCATGGGCACCGGATCTCTCCAGGAAACGGACGAGCAGCAGGGTCTGGCGCATTTTCTGGAACACATGGCCTTCAAGGGATCGACCCACGTTGCCGAAGGCGAAATGATCCGCACGCTGCAGCGTCTCGGGCTGGCGTTCGGCGCGGACACGAACGCATCCACGAGCTACGACGAGACGGTCTATTCGCTCGATCTGCCCGAGGCCGATCCGGAGACCGTGTCGACCGGGCTGATGCTGATGCGCGAGACCGCGAGTGAATTGAAGCTCGACGCCGGTGCCTTCGACCGGGAGCGCGGCGTCATTCTTTCCGAGGAGAAGCTGCGCGACACGCCGCAATATCGAGGCGGCATCGGCTTCCTCAATATGGTGCTGCCCGGCCAGCGCGTGACGGTGCGGCCGCCGATCGGCAAGACCGATATCATCAGCAACGCGCCGGTCGATCGGGTGCGGGATTACTATCGAACCAATTATCGGCCCGAGCGGGCGACCTTGATCGTCGTCGGCGATATCGATGCCGGTGCCATCGAAGCCGATATCCGCAGCCGTTTCGGCGATTGGAAGGTCGGTACGCCGGCTCCTGCCGATGTCGATATGGGCACGCTCGAAAAGCACGGGCTGCGTGTTGGAACCGTGGTCGTTCCCGGTGGGGCGACCCGTGTGCAGATCGCATGGACCCGTCCTTACGATACCTCGCTGGACACGGCTGCAAAGCGCCGCCAGCAATTGGTCGAGGGTATCGGCCTTGCGGTTCTCAATCGCCGCCTGTCCGTTTTGGCGCAGCAGCCCGACGCTCCCTTTGTCGGCGCACAGGCCGGCGTGCAGGATCTCCTGAGGTCGGCTCGCGCGACCATCATTGCCGCCAATGGCGATCCTGCCAAATGGCAGGCGTCGCTTACCGCGATCGATGCTGAGCAGCGTCGCATTGTCGAATTCGGTGTCGCGCAAGGCGAAATCGATCGGGAAATTGCCGAATATCGTTCGACATTGCAGGCGGCGGCGGGTGGCGCGACGACGCGTTCCAGCCCGGATATCGCCAGCGGGTTGGCGTGGAGCATCGGTGAAAATGTGGTCTTCACATCACCTGCCGAAGACCTGTCGCTGTTCGATGATGCCATGAAGGGCCTGACCGCTGCTGAGGTGGACCAGGCTCTGAAAAATGCTTTTGCCGGCAACGGGCCACAAGTGGTGCTGCAAATCCCGCAGATGCCGGAAGGCGGCGAGGCTGCCGTCGAGAAGGCCTATGCGGATGCGCGTGCTGTCCCCGTGGCCGCGACGGAACATACGGCAACGGCCGTCTGGCCTTACACGGATTTCGGCAAGGCGGGCACCGTTGTCGAACGGCGAGTGATCGACGACCTCGGTGTCACGATGGTGCGCTTTGCCAACGGCGTGCGCCTGACCGTGAAGCCGACCAAGTTTCGCGCAGACGAGGTGCTGGTGCGAGCCAATGTCGGCCATGGCCGCTTCGATCTGCCACATGACCAATCCCTGCCGATCTGGGGGGCGCCATCGGTGCCGTTGTCCGGCCTGAAGGCGATCGGCTACGAGGACATGCAGAGGGCGCTCGCCCCGAATGTCCTCGGCAACGATTTTTCGATCCAGGATGGATCTTTCCGGTTCGAGGGCACGACCCGGCCGAGCGATCTCGAAACGCAGATGCAGCTTCTCACGGCCTATGTCTCGGATGCCGACTACCGTCCGGACGTCTTCAAGCGAGTGCAGCAGGCTTATCTGAACAGCCTGACGCAGCTTCAGGCGACGCCGGGCACTGTCGTCGGCCGAGATCTTCCGGGCCTTTTGCATTCCGGTGATCCGCGCTGGAGCTTCCCGGATCGGACGCAGCTGCTCGACGCCAAGCCGGCGGATTTCGAAGCATTCCTCAAGCCGCTTCTTGCCAAGGGATCGATTGAGATCATCATCGCAGGCGATGTTCAGGTGGATGATGCCATCCGCATGACGGCGGAAACCTTCGGCGCCCTGCCGGCCCGTCAGGAGCTGCCGGAAAAGGTCGATGCCAGCGCTGCGCGCTTCCCGGCACCGACGTCGGCGCCGGTTGTCCTGCTTCATGATGGGCGCAGCGATAGCGCGGGCGCGCTGGTTGCCACGCCGATCGGGGATTTCCTGTCCGATCTGCCGCGCGCCGCGGCTGCCAATGTCGCCGGGGCGATCTTCCGCAATCGTCTGATCGATGAGTTCCGCATTGCCGAAGGCGCGACCTATAGCCCGCAGGGCGATGTCGATCTGTCCAGAACGATCCCGGGCTACGGCTTCTCCTATGTTTATGTCGAGACGACACCGGCCAAGGTCGATCATTTCTTCGACCTGGTGGACAAGATCGCCGCGGATTTGCGGGACAAGGATGCAACGCCGGACGAGCTGACGAGGGCAAGGGCTCCGATCGTCGAAGAGGTGAAGCGGACGCAGCAGACGAACAGCTATTGGCTGGACAGTCTGCGCGAGGCGCAGACCGATCCGCGCCGCCTCGAGCGCATCCGCAACAGCATCAGCGGTTATCAGGCCGTGACGGCAAAGGATGTTCGGGCGATTGCGACCACATATCTGAAACCCGATACGGCCTGGCGGCTGAAGATACTGCCTGCCGGCGGAACGGCCGTGCGCTAGAGTTGCCATTGCGAGCGCCTTGATCGAGGCGCTCGCCACCCGCTCGATCAATTGACCGGGGTCAGCGTGTAGCCCTGCTGGCGCAGCAATTCGACCACGCCTTGATCCCCCGGAAGATGCAGCGCGCCGACGGCCATCATCACATTGCCTCTCTCCAGATAAGGCAGAATGCGTTTTGCCATCACCCGATTGCGATCCGTGACGATGCGCTTCATGAAGGCGCTGTCGAGCGCCTTGTCATCGGAGAGGCCTTCGGCAAAGGCTTTCATCAAGCCGCTATTTCCCGTCAGATAGAGCCCGATCAGGGTCTCGGTCATATCGTTTGTGCTGTAGGGCATCTGAAAGACCTCCAGAAGCCCCTTCATCGTCAGCTCGTCGGAGAGATCCGCCATCGCCTGAAATTGCTCGAGCGGCGTTTCGAGACCCTCGACATCAACGCCGTTATTCTGCGCGTCAATGGCCAGCTGCCCATCCAGGAACGATTGGCCCTTCGCGTTCTTCGGAGCGTTGCACACCAGCAGCGACATGTAGATAAACCAGGGCCGCATGCGCAGAACGGAAGCGATCGGTACACCTCTCTTGGCGAGCCCGGCTGCGACCTGCGTGGTCTGTTCGGCCGGCAGAATCTGATCCAGATTCCTGTCAGGCGGCAGCATCGTCAGCTCGGGATGTTTCAAAAGCTCGATCGCGATGGTGTTCGGATTGGAGATATCTTTCAGCTCAAGAACAAGGGTATCGATATTGTCGAAGGCATCCTGAAACTCGGGCGACAGATTGAGCACGCGTTCGTCGCTGGAATGGATCGTGCCGAAAAGCCACGACGGCTCGACGCCGGGTTTCTGGATTTTCCAGAAGGTGCTGTAGCCGTTTACGATCTTCGACGCTTCGTCGATGATCGCGCCGTAGCGTGGCGGATCGCTTTTGCGCAGTTGCATCAGCAGATCCTTGCCGCCGCAGCTGCCGGAGTTATCCGCCAGCGCCGGCGGTGCAGCGAGAAAGGCTGATAACAGGAGGGGTGCGGCGATACGGGATGCAAAGCCTCTGAAGCGGCCTGCCAGGCTTCCAAGGGACCTGTTTGTCATGAAACTCCGGATGCGTCTGACCAACATCCCGGCAGTATGGCCAACGGCGCCAAGCAACTCAAGCGCTAGTTGTGTGTTGCCGATCAGCGGCTTCAGTTGACGGCGGTGACCGTGAAGCCCTGCTTGCGCAACAGCGCGACAAGCCCCTGGTCGCCGGCCAGATGCAGCGCGCCGACGGCGATGAAGGCGTTGCCTTTCTCGAGAATCGGCGCGGAGCGTTCAGCCATCACCTTGTTGCGATCGAGAATGATGCGCTGCTCGAACGCGGCTGTATCGTCGTCCGAAATATTCTGGTCGGGCTCGATGACCTTGAGCATGGGGATCATCGCGCCGATATTGCCGGCGAGATAGAGGTCCGTCATGGTTTCGTTAACGTCATTGATCTTGTCGCCGAGCGACAGGGTCTGCATCAGCGACTTCAGATGCAGCGCGATCGGCAGGTCGCTCATGGCTTTGGCCTGCTCGGCCAGCGTTTCCAGCCCCTTGACCTGCTTGCCTTGCGCGGCGGCATCGCCCGCCAGCTTCTGATCGAGGAACTTGGCGCCGGCGGCCTTACGGCGAACCTCGCAGCCGGTCATTTCAAAAGAGCTCGAGATCAGCCACGGCTGCATGCGGGAGACAGCGGCAAGGGCAATGCCGCGCGCCTTCAGGCCAGCTTCAAGACGCGTATTCTCTTCTGGAGACAGATGCTGGCTGATGGTGGAGCCATCGGTCAGCATGGTCAGCGAGGGGTTGGCGAAGAGAGCGGCGGCCGCCTTCTTGTCATCCAGGATTTCGTCGGATTCGACCACGATCGTGTCAGCCGCCGCAACGGCTTCCGGCGCGCCCTTCGGCATGGTCACTACACGGGAATCGGAGACATGCATGGTGCCGAGCAGCCAGGACGGCTTGAGGCTGGGTTTCTCGATTTTCCAGAAAATGCCCCTGCCGTTTTCCACCTTGTCGCCGTCGGCGATGATGGAGGCGTATTTCGCCGGGTCGGACTTTTGAAGCTCGGCCATCAGATCCTTGCCGCCGCAGCTGTCGGAAACGGTATCATCCGCATGCGCCGGCCGTAGGGAGAGTATCGTCGTCGCCAAAACGATCGCCAGCATCAGCGGAAAGGCTGTCGCGAGCCAGAGAATGATATCGCCGAGCGTCGGCTTCGTCGACCGTATCGTCTTGGGTCCGAGGGCAGAAATCATCAAAACCTTCCGTTCGCAGAGGGCGTCATCCCTAACGCGTGAAAGCGGCTTTCGGGAGGCGTGCCTGAGTATCGCTTTGCTTTAGGCGCACGAGACGGAGATTCCCTTAACGCAAGGGGTTAATCTTTTCTTACGCGCGGGGGTGGGCACGGTCGTAGACCTCGAGCAGGCGAGACGAATCGACGCCGGTATAGACCTGCGTCGTCGAGAGACTGGCGTGGCCCAAGAGTTCCTGGATGGTGCGCAGATCGCCGCCGCCGGCCAGAAGATGGGTTGCGAAAGAGTGGCGAAGCGCGTGCGGCGTCGCCGTATCCGGCAGTCCGAAGGCACTGCGCAGCTTCTGCATGCCGTGCTGGATGATGCCCGGTTGCAGCTTGCCGCCACGGGCGCCGCGGAACAGCGCTCCATCCGATTCAAGATGGTAGGGGCAGATTGCCCGGTAATGCGCCACCGCCTCGATGACGATCGTCAACAGCGGCACCAGCCGCGTCTTGTTGCCCTTGCCGGTGATACGCAGTGACGTTGCGCCGGCTGGAAAATCCTGCGGCTTCAGATCGAGCGCTTCCGAAATGCGCAGCCCGCAACCATAAAGCAGGGTCAGAACCGCGGCGTCACGCGCGGCGATCCATGGTTCCTCGTGCAATTGCGCCTCGTCGCTGACGACTGTGATTGCCTGCGTGTCTGAGAGCGGCTTCGGCAATGATTTGGGCTGTTTGGGCGAGCGCACGGCGGCAGCGCCGGCGGCATTCACCAAGCCCTTCTTTTCGAGATAGCGGAGCAGCGAACGAAGGCCGGCGAGATTGCGTCCGAGCGAACGTGCGCCGACGCCATCCTTGCGTCGGGCCGCCAGAAAAGCACGGAAATCGGCCGGGCGCAGCGCGTGAATATCCTCGATCGTCGCCGGGCCGCCGAGATGTCCGGTGAGGAACGTCAGGAACTGCCGCGTGTCGCGCTCATAGGCATTCAACGTGTGGGTCGCGAGCCGTCGCTCCTGACCGAGCGCCGCAAGCCAGCGACTGCGCTCCGCCATCAACCCTGGGTCTGCGATGATCAACAACTCGTTCAGTGGAAAACCCCTTGAAATTCGGATTCCTTCTGCCACTTTGAAGTAAGGAAGGTTATGGAATCGCTAACTTTCCCGTCGCTTCCCCGGCGTTTCCGATGCGCCGCGCATGTGGCGGCTTTTAAATAGAAAACCGCATATAGGCCTCTTTCAGACCTCCGATGGTTCAGCGGCCGAATGCAAGGCGCTTGTCATGCTTCGATCATATTCGATTGCGATAGAATATTTCTCAACCATTCAGGACACTTCATGGCGCGCCGCGGGTCGATAACTGCACTGGGACAGCTTGCAGAAGCGATCGCTTTGGTGTCTCAAGGCCAGCCGGGACATATCGTCGATACGCTGATCGCCGAGCGCGGGCAGAAGATCGTGCGCAATCCGCTCTGGCCGTTGATGCGCCCGTTTCTCTACACGCTGTTGCGCTACAACAAGGCGATCGAATTCGCCGATGATGTCGCCAAGCTCTCGGGCTTTCAGTGCTTCGAATATATGAGCGATCTGCTGCGGCTCGATATCGGGGTCACGCATGCCGAGCGCATCCCTGCGTCCGGCGGCTTCATTCTCGTCAGCAACCATCCCACCGGCATTGCCGATGGCGTCGCCGTCTTCGATCTCTTGAAGTCGCGCCGGCCAGACATGATGGTCTTTGCCAACCGCGATGCCGTCCGCGTCAATCCGCGCTTTGCCGAGATGATCATTCCGGTCGAATGGCGCGAAGAACACAAGAGCAAGCCGAAGACGCGCGAGACGCTGCAGCTGACCAACCGTGCCGTTGCCGACGGCAAGGTCACGGTGCTGTTTCCCTCCGGCCGCATCGCCTACTGGGCGAACGGCAAGCTCAACGAGCGGCCCTGGAAGACTTCGGCCGTGGGGCTGGCGCGCAAATACAATCTACCGATCCTGCCGGTGCATCTGACGGCGCGCAATTCCGGCCTGTTCTATTGGTTTGCCAAATGGTCGACCGAACTGCGCGATATGACGGTCTTCCACGAGCTGCTGAACAAGCGCGGCGACCGGTTCGATTTCCTGGTCGGCAATCTGATCCCCGTCGAGCATCTGGACGGCGATGTCAACGAGGTGACGAAGGCGCTGGAGAACCACACGGTCTTCGATCTCGCTGCCGACGGCAACGCAACATTTTCGCCGCTCGCTCCTCTAAAGCAGGATGAGCCTCTGGTTTCGCATTCTCTGTGACAAGAGAATCGGCTAGACGACGTGGCATGCAGCTACGCTCGATGTTTGCACGCAATTATCGCTCTTTGCGCTCGATTCGAATGGACCTTTCCGATGTCAATCTGTTCATCGGCGAGAATGGTGTCGGCAAATCCAATCTCTATCGCTCGTTGCAGCTGGTGCAGTCGGCCGTTCGCGGACGGCTTGCGCATGAAATCTCCAGCGAAGGCGGCATGTTCTCGGCCATGTGGTCAGGCAAGCGGCGCTCGCATGAGTCTGCCCGCATCCGCTTCGATGTCGAGCTGCTCGACATGGAGCGCGCGGCGACCTTCCGATACTGGATCGAGGCCGGCATGCGGCCGCCCTGCGCCGCTGCCGGTTTTCCGCTGGAGCCGCAAATCAAGGCCGAGGAGCTTTCGGTCGAAACCGGGCGGCGGCCGGTGACGATGATGAAGCGCGAAGGCCCGGGCATTTCCGTGCGCGGCGAGAGCGGCCGTATGCAGGCCTATCCCGAGAACGCACTGACGTCGGAGACGGCTATCGCGCTTTTGGGCGATGCCGGCTATTTTCCGGAGATCGGCACCTTTCGTCGCGCCGTCGATGCCTGGCGGTTCTACCACGGCTTCCGCACGGATCGTGGCTCACCGTTGCGGGCGCCCTGCCTTGCCGTGACCTCGCCGATGCTGGATGAGGACGGCGCCAATATCGCCGCCGTTTTCGCCACTCTCGTTCACACGCGTGAGGATACCGTCGAGCTGGACCGCGTTCTTGCCGCAGCGCTCGGTGGTGCGCGGCTCGTCGTGCCTGAGCCGCAGGAAACGGCGGATTTCGGGCTGATGTTGCCGGAATTTCCCAACCGTGTTTTCCAGCCGCGAGAGCTTTCCGATGGCCAGATCCGGTTTCTTGGTCTTGCCGCCGCCTTGATGTCCTATCGGCTGCCGCCGCTGATTGCGCTCAACGAGCCGGAAGCCAGCCTGCATCCCGACATGCTGGTGCCGCTTGCCGACATGATCGCCACGGCCGCAAAGACCAGCCAGATCTGGATTGTGACCCACTCGGAACGTCTGGCCGAGGCCGTGCGCGAACGCTGCAGTGCCAAGCCGCGCCGGGTGATCCGCGAGGACGGCTCCACCTGGATCGACGGCATGCGACTGACCGGAGAAATCGACGAGGATGACGACTAGCCCCCGTGTGGCGGCACTTTCAATATTGACGCATGAAATTATCCAAAAGGAATTTTTGAAATGACCTCTATGAATAGAACCGCGCTATTGAACGATCTGGCTGCCATGATCGCGAAGCTCAACGCCGCGCGGCCGATCCGTGTTGCGATCGACGGCAGGACGGCTTCCGGCAAGACCACGCTGGCGAACGAACTGGCCGAGTGTCTGAAAGGCAGCGGACGACAAATCATCCGCACCTCGATCGATGGATTCCATCGGCCGAAAGTGGAGCGCTATGCGCGCGGGCGGCATTCCGCCGAGGGCTATTACCACGATGCGCGCGATCTTCCCGCCATCAATGCGCTGCTTCTGAACCCGCTCGGGCCGGGCGGCGACCAATGGTATCGCACGGCTTCCTTCGACCTGCACAATGACGTTCCGATCGAGCAGGATCCGGAATTTGCGTCCGCCGACGCGATTCTCATCGTCGACGGGACGTTTCTGCAGCGGCCGGAGCTGCGCGAGGGCTGGGACCTCGCCATCTTCGTCGAAACCTCCGAGCATGTCTCCGAGCAGCGCGGCATTGCGCGCGACACCCAGCTTCTCGGCGGAGCGGAGACGACCCGCCAGCTCTATGCCGATCGATACCGCCCCGCCTTCGCACTCTATGAAAGCCTGGCTGCGCCCACTCTCTCGGCCGATGCGATTATCAACAACGACGATTTTGAGCGGCCAGCTCTTCGGCTTCGTGAGGGTGGCAGGCTGGCTGCGAGGTAGTCGGATCTCTGATATGCACCGAACATGGTGGCGGATGTGACACCAACGTCGGCGGTGGCGGGTATGGCTGGTTTGCGCCAATCGGAGACATCGAACTCGAATGCGCTTTCACTCTGGTCGAGGACTGATCGCTCTATAGATATGATCGATAAGCGGAACGAAAGACACGATGACCCTCTCCAGATCTCGCTGTGCCTTATGGGCGTTATCCTTCCTGGTGCTTTGTTCTCCACAACTGTCGATCAGTGTGTCTCCGGCATATGGTGAACAAGGTTCCGGTTCAGTCTTCGAAGGACAGGCTCTTGCCACAACGGCGAAGGGAATCAGCGGTGTTTTGATCTTTAGTTTCGAAGCAGACGACATATCACCCCTAAAGGCCCTTCCAAGTTCTGTCAGACAGGCGGCTCTGGAGGAATTTAGACGGGGCAAAGGCGTGTTTGTAAGCCCAGCGCTGGCACAACAACTATCGATCACTCCGGGCGACTTGTTGATGCTTGCCAACCCGACCGGTCAAGGAACGCCTTTCGGATCGACGCCCCTTATTATTCATTATCATGTGCTCGGGATCGTCAATAGGTCGCTGCTTCCCGGATCTGATGCAGCGGTTTATCTTCGTCGAACAGAGGCAAAAAAAATCGCGGAATGAGTTGAATGAATTGAGGAGAGTTTGCCGGGTTGAGGTTTGCTTGCTTGGAGCCCAGGGTCGTCATGAAGCTCTATGATTGAATGGACGGCCAGCGTGGTCTCGCGGCAGCAACGTGACGTCAATCTGTCGCCCGATCCCGTTCTATAGATAACGGCGGTCGCGTCCGTCGGCACTTATGCCAGACTGATGGCGATGGGTCCAACGGAATCTGTTTCCCGGCTAAGCTGGCTACGCCCGCTCCGGGACGTTTGCAGACCTTTGACTGATCGCTTAGCATCGAGGAAATGCCGCTCAATCAAAAGCTCATCCTGCATTCGCCGATCTCAGATGAAACCCTCCTCGAAGGTTTCGTCGAACAATGCCTGAGAGATAAGGTTTCACTCCTTGCGATTATCGGCCCAGGTTGCGAGGAGCTGGAGGAAAAAATCGACTGGCTGATAATAGGTGACCTCCAGCCCGGTCGCTTCCTCTGCACAACATCACATCCGCATGATCGATTGGAAGAAGTGCTCGCTATGGCAACCGCTTGGAAGGCCGAGGGTGATGTCGCCGAAATTCACCTTTAATCCGCAATGGGCCGATAGCTGCTATCTCGCTTGGACTTCGTCGCGCTCCGGAACTGAAGCCGCATCTGACATCGTCTGACAGCGTCACTGTGCCGTGAATGTCACCGTCACGCCACGTTGCCGAAAGTAGGCCTGCATGAGTTTCCGGCCGGAGCGATTGCCGTGCACAAGCTTGGCCGGATCGAAGAAGGCCTCTTTCAAGCCCGCCCGCGCCAAGGCTGCCTTGAGGGTTGCGATATGTAGGTCGATGTCGGCATTGTCTGCCCGGAGCGATTCATAAATACGGTCTGTTGCCTCTGCTACGGTCGGTTCGCTCACGATACACTCCTGTTGTTGTCTGGCTGCCGCTTAACACATTTTTCGGCTTGACCATATTGCAGTCAAGACTGTCCACATCACCACCAGAAAGACCCCCGCTGGCAACTCTATGGTGGAAGCATAGCAACCGAATGTCCGAAAAGGGCCGATTGCGGTCACTGAGGCGAGCAAAGCTTGACGCAGCACCCTCATTTGGGTCAACGACAAGATGCCAATGCTTTCAAAAGTTGTATAGAAATACCATCATGTTCAATCCGGCTACGTAAGGTGCTTTTTTGAAAGACTACTGGCTAGGCATTGGGATCTTCTGCTTGTTGATCAGTGTTCCAATATTCGTCCACGTATGGACAATTACTCATCAGACCTGGCAGCCATCCGTATCTCTACCTCTGTCTGAGGACGAGTTGTACAAGCTTGGTGCAGTTCGAGCGATTGAAGATTATTGCAACATTGCCACCACCTTGACCGAAAAAGCTCAAAACTTTCATCAGATGTTTGCAGACAATCGAAGCCCCTCCACCATCGCAGCACTTAATCAAATAGAAAAAGGCTTCAGAAACGAAGACTGCAATAAGATATTGGAAAGATTTCCTGACATGATGCGGTATTGGAATGGCTGAGACGTTGTTCTGGTCTAATGGAGGCCTTGTGCGTCCGCTTCGGGCCGAAAGCAGACGCCGCTAACTTCTGAAAGGACGCATCATTGATAAAACTCAACTTCAAAGATGATATCTCCGTCCTTTCCGATCATGTTTCAATTCAGATTCACAACCTGAACCTCTGCCAAGCCCTCGCCTTATTTGCAGTTGTTTTGGCGGATAAGAAAGAAGAAGTGGAAATTGTCGGAGGCATCAATCAGATTTTCATAAGGCAGAGCGGAAAGAAATTCTCAAGCGCGACAAAAGATGGTTCTGCGTTTCACTATTTCCCGGACGAACAGATGCTCAAAACCATTGTCGGTATTTTGGGCGACATGGCGCTGGGGAGGAAATTCGACGCAAATCATATTGATTTCGATCTTCGAACGAAGGCGAGTTCAATGGGTCTTACCCTTCAGTTTGCCGAAAGCTTCTATGAGACTAGGCTTGCTTGGGAGAGATGATCGCCGGACATGTTCGTCTGCAGCGGGCCGATATCGGTCATTGATGGCGCGGCCGTACAAGGCCATGGATATTCTCCTTAGCTTCAGGCCATCCCCATTTTGCGGATCGTCACGCCCCACCCCCGGGTTTCCTTTTTCATCCGTCCGGGGCATGGTCTCGCGCAATGAGCAAAGATTCTTCCGATCTGTTCGGTGCGCTTTTCGAGGCGGCGCCCGCAAAGTCTGTGATGAGCCGTACGGTTCCCGTTCTCGTGCCGATGCCGGCGCCGAGGGCTTATTCCTATGCCGTGCCTGAGGGCATGGCGGTGGAGCCGGGCTCGGTCGTGCAGGTGCCGCTTGGGCCGCGACAGGTCATCGGCGTTGTCTGGGATGGCGAGGATGATGGCGGGGTCGATCCGAAGAAGCTTCGGCCGATCAGCCATGTGTTCGATTGTCCGCCGCTCGGCAAGCATATGCGCGATTTCATCGACTGGGTTGCCGGCTATACGCTATCGCCGCCAGGGCTGGTGGCGCGCATGGCATTGCGTGCGCCGGCCGCCTTCGATCCCGAGCCGATGGTCGAAGGTTTGCGGTTCATCGGCGGCCAGCCGGAGCGGCTGACGCCGGCCCGCGCCAAGGTGATGGAGATCGCCGCCGACGGGCTTTCCTGGACGCGGCTTGGCCTGGCGCATGCCGCCGGTGTTTCCACCAGCGTCGTCGACGGACTGATTTCGCAAGGCATTTTCGAAACCATCTTCCTGCCGCCGCCGCCTGTCGTCGCCAAGCCCGATCCGGAATTCACCGCGTCGCGGCTGCAGGGGCCGCAGAAAGATGCGGCCGACGAGATCTTGGTCGATGTGCGCAAGGGCGAATTTGCGGTCTCGCTGATCGACGGCGTCACCGGTTCCGGCAAGACGGAGGTCTATTTCGAGGCCATCGCCGAAACGCTGAGGCGCGGCAAGCAGGTCTTGATCCTCTTGCCGGAGATTGCGCTGACGGCGAGCTTTCTGGAGCGCTTTCAGGATCGCTTCGGCGCCAAGCCGGCCGAATGGCATTCCGATCTCGCGCCGAAAATGCGCGAAAAGGTCTGGCGTCAGGCGGTCACCGGCGAGGTGCGGGTCGTGGCCGGGGCGCGCTCGGCGCTCTTCCTGCCTTTCGAAGATCTGGGCCTCATCATCGTCGACGAAGAGCATGACCCCGCCTACAAGCAGGAAGATCGTGTCTATTATAATGCGCGCGATATGGCTGTGGTGCGCGGCCGCATCGGCGACTTCCCCGTCGTGCTGGTGTCGGCGACGCCTTCTGTCGAAAGCCAGGTCAATGGCCAGAGCGGCCGCTACACCACAATCCACCTGCCGACGCGCTATGGCGACGCCGCACTTCCCGATCTGCATCTGATCGACATGCGTCGGCATGCGCCTGAGCGCGGCGGCTTCTTGTCACCGGTCCTGTTGCGAGCAATCGGCAAGACGGTTGCGAAAGGCGAGCAGGCGCTGCTGTTTCTCAACAGGCGCGGCTACGCGCCATTGACGCTCTGCCGGGTCTGCGGCCATCGATTCCAGTGCCCTCAATGTTCGAGCTGGCTGGTGGAACACCGGTTTCGGAGCCAGATCCAGTGCCATCAATGCGGCTATGCGGAACGCACGCCGGAGGCCTGCCCCGAATGCGGCACGCTCGATCATCTCGTCGCCTGCGGGCCGGGCGTCGAGCGCATTGCAGAAGAAGTCGAGCGGCACTTCCCTGAGGCGCGGACGATCATGCTGTCCTCCGACATCATGGGGGGCGTGAAGCGACTGCGGCTGGAGCTCGATGCGATTGCCAAGGGCGAGGCGGATATCGTCATCGGCACGCAGCTCGTCGCCAAGGGACACAATTTCCCGCTGATGACGCTGGTCGGCATCGTCGATGCGGATCTTGGACTGGCGAACGGCGATCCGCGTGCCGCCGAGCGGACGTTCCAGTTGCTGTCGCAGGTAACGGGGCGCGCCGGGCGAACCGGCTTGAAGAGCCATGGCTTGCTGCAGACGTATCAACCGCAGCATCCGGTGATGCAGGCGATTGTTTCGGGCGATGCCGGGGCCTTTTACGAGCGCGAGATTTTGGAGCGCGAAAGAGCCATCCTGCCACCCTTCGGCCGGCTTGCCTCGATCATCGTCTCCGCAGATACCAGGCAGGATGCCGAGACCCATGCGCGCGGCATGCGCAATGCAGCGCCGCAGGTGACGGGCATATCCGTGCTCGGGCCGGCCGAAGCGCCGATCGCGCTCGTGCGCGGCCGCCATCGCTTCCGGCTGCTCGTGCACGGCCGGCGCAATTCCGACATGCAGGGTTTTCTGCGGGCCATGCTGGCGCAATCACCGAAGGAACGGGGCTCCGTTCAGGTGCATCTCGACATCGATCCGCAAAGCTTTCTGTGATTGACGTTGCAGATAGCTTGACTGCGCCTTCCCCTTGCGGCGCGGATCATGCCATAAGTCGGCCGTCTCATTGACGTGATTTGCGCGACTGATTTTGAGGGCGACCGATGGAGCTTTATTTTCCGACCGAATTCGGTGAGCAGCTTGCATACTGTTCCGCCGTGGTTACGGCGCTGATTGGCCTCTTCATGATGTTTGCCCCCGGTTATACCTACCGTTTCCTCAAACTTCAGGTGAGGGAAGGGCGCTCGGAAGCCTATGCGGAAGCGCGTTCGGCCGGCGGCTTCATGGTCGGCTTCGGATTGGTCGCGATCCTGCTTGCACAGCCGATGATTTACCTGGCGCTCGGCGCTGCCTTCGGCGTCGCGGCTTTCGGTCGCATCCTCTCGCTGATGTCGGATCGTGGCAGCATTTATGTCAGCCTTCTTCTTCTGGTTGTGCAGGCTGCTCTGGCTGCGCTACCTTTTCTCTATGGTCTCGGCTATATTTGAGTGAAAAATGGTTTCCGCGCGGCCTTTTTTGCCCGCGCTATCCCCATGCTTTTCGAATTTTGCCATCATAAATTCGCCCGAATGGCGTATTCGTCGAATACGCGTGTTGCGAGTCTCAATATCCTATGTTAGACGAACCCCGAATTTCGGATGAGGCAGGAGCGCGCTCCGGCTGATTTCTGGGGGAAATCAAAACGAATTCAAGGGCATATGTCTTCCGTTCTCCGGGAGTCGAGTTCTTGGGTTGAAATCAGGGAATTTTGTGCCCGTGGCAGACACATCCCAGCATGTTTCTGGTGTTGCAGAACGATATGCCTCGTCGCTGTTCGAATTGGCCCTTGAGGAAGGTGCCGTGCCGGCAGTGACCGCCGATCTCGATCGGTTCCAAGCCATGCTCGACGAAAGCGATGATCTGAAGCGTTTCGTCCTCAGCCCGGTCTTTTCGGCTGAAGAGCAGGTCGGCGCTGTAGAAGCGCTGGCGAACAAGGCTGGCTTTGGCGTTTTCGTCACCAATTTTCTGAAGCTCGTGGCCAGCAACCGGCGCCTTTTTGCGCTGCCGGGCATGATCAAGGCTTTTCGCATCATCGCCGCCCAGCATCGCGGCGAGATTTCCGCCGAGGTAACCTCGGCTCATGCGCTCACCCCGGCGCAGGAAGATGAATTGAAGGCGGCGCTGAAGGGCGTCACCGGCAAGGACGTGGCGATTGCCGTCACCGTCGATCCGTCGATCCTCGGCGGCCTGATCGTCAAGGTCGGTTCGCGTCAGATCGATACGTCCCTTCGCACCAAACTTTCCACCCTTAAGCTTGCATTGAAAGAGGTCGGCTGATGGATATCCGCGCAGCGGAAATTTCCGCAATTCTGAAAGATCAGATCAAAAACTTCGGCAAGGAAGCTGAAGTCTCCGAAGTCGGCCAGGTTCTCTCCGTCGGTGACGGTATCGCCCGCGTCTACGGTCTGGACAACGTTCAGGCCGGCGAAATGGTCGAGTTCCCCGGCGGCATTCGCGGCATGGCGCTGAACCTTGAAGCCGACAACGTCGGTGTGGTTATTTTCGGTTCCGACCGTGACATCAAGGAAGGCGACACCGTCAAGCGCACCGGCGCGATCGTTGACGTTCCGGTTGGTCCGGAACTCCTCGGCCGCGTTGTCGACGCGCTCGGCAACCCGATCGACGGCAAGGGCCCGATCAATGCGACCCGCCGTTCGCGCGTCGACGTCAAGGCTCCTGGCATCATCCCGCGCAAGTCGGTTCATGAGCCGATGTCGACCGGCCTCAAGGCTATCGACGCTCTGATCCCGGTTGGCCGCGGCCAGCGCGAGCTCGTCATCGGCGACCGCCAGACCGGCAAGACCGCCATCATTCTCGACACGATCCTGAACCAGAAGGCCATCCACGATGCAGGCCCGGACAGCGAAAAGCTGTACTGCGTCTACGTCGCCGTCGGCCAGAAGCGTTCGACCGTTGCTCAGTTCGTGAAGGTGCTCGAAGAGCGCGGCGCACTGAAGTACTCCATCATCGTTGCTGCGACCGCTTCCGATCCGGCTCCGATGCAGTTCCTGGCACCGTTTGCCGGTTGCGCGATGGGCGAATACTTCCGTGACAACGCCCAGCACGCCCTGATCGGTTACGACGATCTTTCCAAGCAGGCTGTTGCCTATCGTCAGATGTCGCTGCTGCTGCGCCGCCCGCCGGGCCGTGAAGCTTATCCGGGCGACGTTTTCTACCTCCACTCGCGTCTCCTCGAGCGCGCTGCAAAGATGAACGACGAGAAGGGCGCGGGTTCGCTCACCGCTCTCCCGGTCATCGAAACGCAGGGTAACGACGTTTCGGCCTTCATTCCGACCAACGTGATCTCGATCACCGACGGCCAGATCTTCCTCGAAACCGACCTGTTCTATCAGGGCATCCGTCCGGCCGTTAACGTCGGTCTGTCGGTTTCGCGCGTCGGTTCGTCCGCTCAGATCAAGGCGATGAAACAGGTTGCAGGCTCGATCAAGGGCGAACTCGCCCAGTATCGTGAAATGGCCGCCTTCGCTCAGTTCGGTTCCGACCTTGATGCCGCCACGCAGCGCCTGCTGAATCGTGGTTCGCGTCTGACGGAACTCCTGAAGCAGCCGCAGTTCTCGCCGCTGAAGACCGAAGAGCAGGTTGCTGTGATCTTCGCTGGCGTCAACGGTTACCTCGACAAGCTGCCTGTCAACCAGGTCGGCAAGTTCGAGCAGGGTCTGCTCTCCTACCTCCGCTCGGAAGGCAAGGAAATCCTCGACACCATCCGCACCGAGAAGGCCGTCAGCGACGCGACGAAGGGCAAGCTTACCGCTGCTCTCGACAGCTTCGTCAAGTCTTTCACGTAATCGGGCCCAAGCTCTAGGACGGACCAAGGATGCCTTCACTAAAGGATCTGAAAAACCGGATCGCCTCCGTCAAGGCGACGCAGAAGATCACCAAGGCGATGAAAATGGTCGCCGCGGCGAAGCTTCGGCGTGCGCAGGAGGCGGCCGAGGCCGCCCGGCCTTACTCGCAGCGCATGGCCGCTGTTCTGGCCAACATCTCGGCTGCCGTCAGCGATGCTGACGGTGCGCCGCTTCTGATGACCGGAACCGGCAAGAGCGATGTGCATCTGCTCGTCGTCTGCACGGCCGAACGCGGCCTTTGCGGCGGCTTCAATTCGCAGATCTCGCGTTTCGCCCGTGATCATGCCCGCAAGCTTCTGGCCGAAGGCAAGACGGTGAAGATCTTCACCGTCGGCAAGAAGGGTTATGACGTACTTCGCCGCGAATATGCATCGCTGATCGTCGAGCGCAAGGAACTGCGCGACGTCAAGCGTATCGGCTTCGACAATGCGGATGCCATCGGCAAGCGCATCATCGAAATGTTCGAAGCAGGCGAATTCGACGTTTGCACGCTGTTCTACTCCGAATTCAAGTCGGTGATCAGCCAGGTGCCGACGGCACAGCAGCTCATTCCGGCTTCGGCTCCCGCCGTCGTCGAAGAAGATGCGGCCCACAAGGGCGCCGTCTACGAATACGAGCCGGATGCGGCTTCGATCCTCGCGGACCTGATCCCGCGCAACATCTCTGTCCAGATCTTCCGCGCGTTGCTTGAAAACGTCGCCGGCGAGATGGGTGCCAAGATGAGCGCGATGGACAATGCGACGCGCAACGCTGGTGAGATGATCAACAAGCTGACGCTGAACTACAACCGTCAGCGCCAGGCACAGATCACCAAGGAATTGATTGAAATCATTTCGGGCGCGGAAGCGCTCTGAGGTTAGGGAAAGAGGGTAAGAAAATGGCTGACGCAGCTACCCCCGCAGGTTCTGTCGGTAAGGTTACTCAGGTTATCGGCGCCGTTGTGGACGTTGCTTTCGACGGCGAACTCCCGGCGATCCTGAACGCGCTTGAAACCGACAACAACGGCAATCGTCTGGTTCTCGAAGTCGCACAGCACCTCGGCGAAAATTCCGTTCGCACGATCGCGATGGACTCGACCGAAGGTCTGGTTCGCGGCCAGCCGGTCAAGGACACGGGCGCACCGATCTCCGTTCCGGTTGGACATGAGACGCTCGGCCGCATCATGAACGTCATCGGAGAGCCGGTCGACGAAGCAGGTCCGCTGAACACCGCCAAGAAGCGCGCCATCCACCAGGATGCTCCGTCCTACGTTGAGCAGTCCACGGAAGCGCAGATCCTCGTCACCGGCATCAAGGTCGTCGACCTTCTCGCTCCTTACGCAAAGGGCGGCAAGATCGGCCTGTTCGGCGGCGCCGGCGTCGGCAAGACCGTTCTCATCATGGAACTGATCAACAACGTCGCCAAGGCGCACGGTGGTTACTCGGTGTTCGCTGGCGTGGGTGAGCGTACCCGCGAAGGCAACGACCTTTACCATGAAATGATCGAATCGGGCGTCAACAAGCACGGCGGCGGCGAAGGCTCCAAGGCTGCGCTGGTTTACGGCCAGATGAACGAACCGCCGGGCGCACGCGCACGCGTCGCTCTGACCGGTCTGACCGTTGCTGAAAACTTCCGCGATGAAGGCCAGGACGTTCTGTTCTTCGTCGACAACATCTTCCGCTTCACGCAGGCAGGCTCGGAAGTGTCCGCTCTGCTCGGCCGTATTCCTTCGGCCGTGGGCTATCAGCCGACGCTCGCCACCGACATGGGCCAGATGCAGGAACGCATCACCACGACGACGACGGGTTCGATCACCTCGGTTCAGGCCATTTACGTTCCGGCCGACGACTTGACCGACCCGGCACCGGCAACCTCGTTCGCCCACTTGGACGCAACGACCGTTCTGTCGCGCTCGATCGCTGAAAAGGGTATCTATCCGGCCGTCGACCCGCTCGACTCCACGTCGCGCATGCTCGACCCGCTGGTCGTCGGCGAAGAGCACTACGAAATTGCTCGTAAGGTTCAGTCGACGCTGCAGCGTTACAAGTCCCTGCAGGACATCATCGCCATCCTTGGCATGGACGAACTGTCTGAAGACGACAAGCTGGCTGTTGCCCGCGCCCGCAAGATCGAGCGCTTCCTGTCGCAGCCGTTCTTCGTTGCCGAAATCTTCACCGGTTCGCCGGGCAAGCTCGTCGCTCTCGAAGACACGATCAAGGGCTTCAAGGGCCTCGTCAACGGCGATTACGACCACCTGCCGGAAGCTGCTTTCTACATGGTTGGCTCGATCGACGAAGCGATCGAAAAGGCCAAGAAGCTCGCTGCCTAATCAGGCCAATCCATCGGCGCGCGGCGTTGCCCGCGCGCCCTTGCCTTGCGAATAAGACAATCGAGAAGTGACGGGCCATGGCTGACAATTTCAATTTCGAACTGGTTTCTCCGGAGCGTCTGCTGCTGTCGGAGCAGGTCATCGATGTCGTCATCCCCGCGACCGAAGGCGAGATGACCGTCATGGCGCATCATGCGCCGACCATGACCACCATCAAGCCGGGCGTCGTCAAGGTGCATTCGGCTTCGGGCAAGAAGCAGGATTACGTTGTTTTCGGCGGTTTCGCCGACATCCTGCCGACCGGCTGCACGCTGCTCGCAGAATCGGCCGTTCCGGTCGAGGACATGAGCCGCGACGAACTGGATCGCCGCATCAATGCCGCCAAGACCGAGCTTGAGGATGCCGAGCATCACGAGCACAAGTCGCGTCTTGAGCATTTCATCATGGAACTGTCGCATCTGCGAGGCTCGATCCCGCAGGATTGATAGGATCCAAGATTAGTGAATGAGATTAAAGCGGTCCTTCGGGCCGCTTTTTTTGTTTAATCGTCTGCGACCATCCTCGTCCTAGGCGTTGGCCGCTTGTTTCAGAGGAGGGCACGGCAAACCACGCGATTGAGTAGCATCCGGCGCGAACTCGGATCATCTCGTGGTTCGTCGCCTAGCCGTGCTGCACCTTGCTTAGGGTAGTAGCGCCGTGAGCAACATCTGCAAGACTCCCTCGCAAGGTAGAAGCCGGTAAGGCGATTGCTGCCGAAATCGTATTAGACCTGCTGGCCGTCCAGCAGAAACCTGTGCAGCTGCGCGGCTTCAGGCGAAAGAGATCGGAAGCGTGGCGCGCCAAGATAATATCCGAAACCGCTCTCGACGCGGTCGTTGCCGATTGTGACGAGGGTGCCTGCTTGCAGGTACTCTTCGATGAGGCCGAGGCTGCCGAGCGCTATGCCTTCACCCCGGAGTGCTGCTTCCACAGCCATGATATAGGTCGAGAACGATAGCCGCGGTCGCGGCAGCTTGCCCTTCAAGGGGTCCCCGATGCGGCCGAACCACTGGCGGAAGCTGATCCAGTGGGCATTGGCGCGTTCGTAATCGATGAGATTGAGCGCGGCGATGTCTACTGATGTCAGCGTTTGCGGGTCGAGGCCACGCGTCGCCAGGTATTCCGGTGAAGCGATCGGCACCAAGACTTCCTTCAAAAGCGGTGTGAGGCTCCAGCGGGGATGTTCGCCGGTGGAATAGATGATGATGAGATCGTTGTTTTCCGAGGCGAGTTCGGAATGGACGTCCGTCGTCAGCAGGCGCACGGAGATGCCCGGGCTCTCCTTGCCGAAGTCTCTCAGCCGCTGCCCGAGCCAGAGATGCGAGATCGAGCCGCTCGCGGCAATCGAGATGATTTCGCCCGTCCCGGCGCGGAAGGGCTCCAGGCTTTCCTCCAGATATTCCAGCGTCGCGCGCACGCGTTGAAACAGCCGCTCGCCATCCGGCGTCAGTGCAAGGTTGCGGCCGCGTCGGGTAAAGAGCGTCGCGCCGAGGTGATCTTCCAGCCCCTTTATACGGCGACTGACGGCCGCCTGGGTGATGTTCAGCTCGCGGCCAGCGCGGGAAAAATTCATGGCGCGCGCGGCGGCATCGAATACGCGGAAGGCCTCCAGCGGTATTTTCTCTAGCATTGGCTCTCCATAACGTCAGATCATCAATATTCCCGATAATTGCCCGGATTTGAAGATCTGAAATTGTGATGCAGGATCGTCGGCATCATATCAGTCGTTTTTCCAGGGGTATCCCTCGTGTCCTTTTCGATTTCCGCCATTCCTGACATTCGTTTCGGCGAGGGTGCGCTCTCCGGCCTTCCCGCTGCGGTTCAATCTTTCGATGGCGTCGGCACCGTTCTGCTCGTGATCGATGCCTTCCTGGCGCAGTCTGGCCTGGCCGCCAAGGTCAGCGCCGATCTTGCCGAGGTGGGCGTGAGGGCGCTGGTTTTCTCGGACTTTGCCGGTGAACCGAAGCTTGCACATGTTCATGCCGCCATCGAGGCAGGGCGGGGCGCGAACATGGTGATCGGCATCGGTGGTGGCTCCGCGCTCGATATCGGCAAGATCGTCGCCTGCTGCATCGCCTCCGGCGAGGACCCGATGCATTACGCGCTGGCGGCCAACCCGCTGCCGAAGAATGCGCTGAAGAAGATCATGATCCCGACCACGGCCGGTACGGGTTCGGAGACATCTGCCACGAATATCTTTGCCGGCCCAGAGGGCAAGAAGCTCTGGATCTGGGGCCCGGAGACGAAGGCGGATCTCGTCATTCTCGATCCGGCGCTGACGAGGACCTTGCCCGCCAGCCTAACGGCGTGGTGCGGCTTCGATGCCTTCATCCACGCCTTTGAAGCGGCGACGAACCGCAATGCGCATCGCGGTGCGCAGTTCTACGCGCATCAGGCGCTGCGGCTTCTGACAGGTGCGCTGGAAACGGCCGTCAAGCATCCCGACGATATGGTGGCCCGCGGCGATGTGCTGCTCGGCTCCTGCTTCGGCGGCATCGCCATCGACAATTGCGGCACGGCGATCGCGCATAATGTCAGCCATGCGATGGCTGGTCTCGCGCCGGTCCACCATGGGCTTGCAACGGCGCTCGGCTTTGAAGCGACGCTTCCCTGGCTGGTCGAAGCGAATACGGCAGATCTCGATGCTGCAGCCAAGGCCTGCGGTCTCGATAGCGCCGCTGAACTGCCGGCATTCGTGTCGGACTGGATGGATCGCTGCGGCATCGTGCGGTCACTGCCGGCGGCGTTCAAGCCGTTCGACGAAGCCGATCTCGCCCGCGAAATGCGCGCCACCGAAAACCAGCCCATGCGGCGCTCGACGATCCGCGACGTGACGGATGCCGATATCGACCGCTTTGCAGCCGCCGTCATGGCGCTGCCGAAAGGAATTTGAGATGACCAAGAACTATACGCGCGACTATTGGGAAAGCGTTCTTTCCGACATCAAGCCGGAAGGGCGTCATTTCATAAACGGCACCCATCGCGCCGCCTCCTCGGGCGAGACGTTCACCCGCATCCGGCCGATGGACGGCAAGCCCGGCGCTCAGCTTGCGCGCGGCAATGCCGCTGATGTCGATGCTGCGGTCGCCTCAGCCCGCGCCGCCTTCGAAAGTGGCGTCTGGCGCAAGAAGGAGCCGCTGGAAAAGAAAAAGATCATGCTGAAATGGGCCGATCTCATTCGCGCCCATGGCGACGAGCTGGCCATGCTGGAGACGATTGATGTCGGCAAGCCGGTCATGGCGTCGCTCGGTGTCGATGTGCGCCTCTGCGCCGAAGGCATCCAGTTCTACGGCGAAATGATCGACAAGATGTATGACGAGATCGCGCCGACCGGGCCGAATGCGCGGGCACTCGTGCGTAAGGTGCCGCTCGGGGTCATCGGGGCGATCACGCCCTGGAACTATCCGATGATCATCGATGCCTGGAAGCTCGGGCCGGCGATTGCGGCTGGCAATTCCGTGGTGCTGAAGCCGGCCGAACAGTCGTCGCTTTCGGCGATCCGCCTTGCCGAACTTGCGATTGAAGCTGGTCTGCCGGCTGGCGTCTTCAATGTGGTGACTGGTTACGGCGAAGAAACCGGCAAGCCGCTGGCGCTGCACATGGACGTGGACATGATCGCCTTCACGGGCTCGACCGAAGTCGGCAAGCTGATCATGGGTTATGCGGCGCAATCGAACGTCAAGCGCGTGGCGTTGGAACTTGGCGGCAAGTCGCCGCTCGTCGTGTTCGAAGACGCCGATCTGGATGCCGCAGCTGTCGCGGCTGCCTGGGGTTGCTTCTACAATTCCGGCGAAACCTGCCATGCCTCGACGCGCCTCATCGTGCAGCGGTCTGTGCAGGACCAGCTGATTGCAAAGATCCAGGCAGTCACCAACTCCGATATTGCGCTCAAGCATCCGCTCGATCCGGCAGCCCAGATTGGCGCCCTGATCGAGGAAGAACATATGAACAAGGTGCTGGCGATGATCGCAGCTGGCGAGAAGGAAGGCGCGCGCCGTGCCTTCGGGGCCGAGCGTGTCTTGAGCGAGACCGGCGGCTACTACGTCTCGCCGGGCGTCTTCGTCGACATGACCAACGACATGAGCCTGGCGCGTCAGGAAATCTTCGGTCCGGTGCTGGCAGCCATTCCCTTCGATACCGAGGAAGAGGCGCTGAAGATCGCCAACGATACGATCTACGGGTTGGCCGGAGCGGTCTTCACCAAGGATATGGATCGCGCTCACCGCTTTTCCGAGGAGATCCATGCGGGTACGGTGTGGATCAACACCTATGATATGTCGAATTTCGCAACGCCGTTCGGCGGTTTCAAGCAGTCCGGTTTCGGGCGTGACCGCTCGGTGCATGCGATCGACAAATATTGCGACTACAAGACCATCTGGCAGCAGTTCGCCTGAGACATTGGAATTGCATGATCCCGCACAAAGCGGCGACGCTTGCGGGATCATGATCGGAGGATAAAGGGGAGCCATAATGAGCAAGATCGTTTCCATCGAAATCACCCATCATCGCCTGCCGCTCGATCCGGCGTTCAAGGCGAGTTGGGATGGTCGCCCACGCAAGCATTTCGATGCGACCATCGTGCGCGTCAGGGATGATGAGGGCCGCGAAGGCATCGGCTCCGGCGACCTGATGAAGGGTTTCGAAGGCCACGAGGATCTGTTCATCGGGCAGGACCCGCGACACCTCGAACGTCACTATGAAGTCCTTTCGCATATCAATTTCCATTATGGCCGCTGCTGGCCGATGGACCTTGCGCTGTGGGACCTTTCCGGCAAGATCACGGGCGAGCCGGTCTGGCGGATGCTCGGCGGCCGCGCCAGCCGCGTGCGGCTCTATGCTTCCTCCGGCGTGCTGCGCGAGCCGTCCGCGATGGCTGATCAGGCCGAGCGTTATCTTGATGAGGGCTTCCCGGCCATGAAGGTGCGCTTTTCCTCGTCTTCGGGCGGGCGTGGCGGCTGGCGTGAGGACGTGAAGGCGCTGGAAGCGATCCGCGCCCGCGTCGGCGACCGTCTGGAGCTGATGGTCGACTGCAATCAGGGTTGGCGCATGCCCTGGGACACGACGCTCCCCTGGACCTTCAAGGATGCGCTGACCGTCGCCAAGGAACTGGAGCGGCTCGGCGTCTACTGGATGGAGGAGCCGCTTTATCGCTCGGATCGCAAGGGCATGAAGGAATTGAAGCAGGCAACGTCGATCAGAATCGTCGGCGGCGAGATGACGCGTGAACTCTACGAGTTCCGCGACATCATCGAGGAGCGGGCTTTCGACGTCATCCAGCCGGATGTCGCTCTCGTCGGTGGCATTACGGGTTGCCGGCGGCTGGCCTATCAGGCGCGCGAGGCGGGCGTGCAGTTCACGCCGCATTCCTGGACGAACGGCATCGGCGTGCTTGCCAATGCGCATCTGACCGCCGGCGTTGCCGACGCAGCCTGGCTCGAATATCCCTACGACAATCCGGAATGGAGCGAAGCCCGCCGCGACTATCCGATGGCGTCGCCGCTCAAGCACGAGGCCGGCTGGCTCGATCTCGGCACCGCGCCGGGGCTCGGTATCGTTCTCGATGAAGAGCGCTTGAAGGCGACCCGTATCTAAAGGCGCTGTCGGCGGGGCTTGCTCCTGCTGCTTTTTCGGCCCGTCACGTAGTGGCGGGCCGCATGTTTTTGCTCTCTCGCGTCCGTGCCCAACGGATGACGGGGCGTTCAAGCAGAACATAGCTCAGCGTGCCGATGGTGAAGATGACGGCGGTCGCGATGAGGCTTGAGATTGCCCAGCCGCCCAAAACGTCATCCGTGCCGGAGCCGAAGGACGAGGGGACAAGCCGCGGCATCAAAGTCAGCACGATATCCTGCCAGATGTAGACCCCGAAGGAGACGGTGGCGATATATCGCGTAAGGCTGTTGTCGAGCAGATTTGCCAACAGCCGCGATTGCGGCAGCGTGCAAAGCGCGATCGCTACCGCCAATGGAAGAAACGGAAACTGATAGGGAATGCCGAGCCAGGCATATCCTTCCCAGTCACCGCCAATCGATCGCGGTAGCTGCCATGCGCCAAGGACGATCGCAAGTGCTGCGATGACGTCGTAGATTGCCATGCGGCGGGAGGGGATGATGGTCTGAACGCCGGCGGCGAGCGCCCCGATCGCGAATACTGCGAAGAAGCCGATCGGGTTGTAGCGCGGCATCCATTCCTTGGCGCCCCCTTGAAAACCATATTGCCATCCGCGTCCGACGCTATCGGTTGGGAAAGAGGTGACCACGAGCCAGTGCCCGACAAGTGCTGCCGCAATGATGCCGACCCACAGCAGACGGCCAGGGAGCGCGGAGCGCGATCCGAGTTTCGAATGGAACAGCAGCAGGAAGCCGATCGGCAAAAGCAGGTAGCAGGTCGTCTCGAACGGGATAGACCACAAAGGCCCATCGCCTTGCACGGGGAAAAAGGTGCGCCAGTGCCATTGGCTCATCAGGAAGAAGCCGGCGATATAGCGGCCGACGAGTTCGCCATCCAGCGTGAAGTCATAGACGGTGAAGCTGATGAGGAAGCCGATCGTCAGGGCAAACCAGAAGCCCGGCATGATGCGGGCGGCGCGGCGTATCGCGTAGACTTTCATGGACGGCAATGGCTCTCCCCTATCGAGGGCGAGCCAGAACGGGCGCGAAAGGAGAAAGCCGCTGAGAACGAAGAAGACGGCGACGCCGTAATTGCCGAAGCGCGCGACGATAAAGCTGGTCTCCAGGCTCGGCGGCAGTTTGTTGAAATCCATACGAAGCACGAGGTGGTGGACGAGCACCATCAGGCATGCGACGGCGCGCATGAAATCCGCTCCTCCGAGACGCCCGTCGTTCTCCATTTCCGCACCGCCTAAATTCCTCTCCCTGCGTTAGGTCATCGGGACGATTTGGGCAAGGCGCATCCCTGTCGACATGACGCCCGAACCTTGATGAAGGTCCGGGCGTTGAACCGATCTCACGCACCTGCCAGAAACGGGAGACCGGATTCGAATGTTGGAAGAAGGGTCAGGCGGCTGCCAGGCGATAGGGACTGCCGGAGCGGGCAGGTCTCAAAGCGTTGGCCCACCAGTTCAAGCGCGCCATCAAAAGCGCTAGAGACTTTCTTGCCCGTGCAGGGTTTTCCAGCGTGCCGTCTTCGGCAAACTGGCCCCACGGGTTGGCGAAACTCACGGTGTCGCGCACGGTGACGGTGTGCAGTTCCGAGAATACGACCCGCAACTGCTCGACAGCGCGCAGGCCGGCTGAAATGCCGCCATAGGAAACGAAGGCGACGGGCTTGCCGTGCCAAGGTTCATAGACGAGATCGAGCACGAGCTTCAGCGAAGCCGTGAAGCTGTGATTGTATTCAGGCGTGACGACGATGAAGGCATCGGCGTCCGCAAGCCGCTCCGAAAGAGCCGCAACGCCAGAATGCTCGCGGTCGTGCACGAAAGGCAGATCGAATTCGAGAGGATCAATCAGGTCGATATCGATAAGAGGATACTGCTCCAATTCCCGCGCGACCCATTTGACCACCCGGTCGCACAGCCGGCCCGGGCGAGTGCTGCCGTAGATGATCGCCAGCCGGGTTCTTTCAGTCATGTCTTGCTCCTGCTTTACGCGGTTTGGAGCCAGGGTTATAAAACCTCAAGTAAGATTGAGGTCAATAGGGAATTATGGGAAAAATCGATCCTGCACAGATGCCCAGATTGCTGACGGTCGGGGAGGTGGCGGCGCGCAGCGGCGTGGCCGTATCTACTTTGCATTTCTATGAGGCAAAGGGCCTGATCGAGAGCCATCGCAGCAGCGGCAACCAGCGGCGCTATCCTCGTGAGATCCTGCGACGGGTCGCCATTATAAAAGTAGCCCAGAGGGTCGGCATTCCCCTTGCTGAAGTTCAGGCGGCCTTGAGCGCCTTGCCGCAGGGACGAACGCCGACGGCCTCCGACTGGAAGGCGCTTTCGGGATTGTGGAAGGGTGATCTCGATGCGCGCATCAAGCGGCTGCAGGGGCTTCGCGATCAATTGGACGGCTGCATCGGCTGCGGCTGCCTGTCGCTCGACAGCTGTCCATTGCGCAATCCCTGGGATACGCTTTCCGAACAAGGGGCAGGGCCGCGACTGCTCGACCCTGGAGAATGAGCTTGGCGCTCAGGCGTGAACGCGGCTGTCGGCCATATAGCTTTCGAGTGCGGCGGCTTCTTCCTTAGACAGGTAGAGGCCTTTCTTTGAGCGACGCCAGAGAACGTCGGCGGCACTGTGAGCCCATTCCTGGTCGACCAGATACCGGACCTCCGCTTCATAAAGGTCGCTGCCAAAACAGCGGCCGAGATCGGCGACCGTCTTTGCGTCGCCAAGGATCATGCTGGCCCGTGTGCCATACCGGCGGACAAGGCGGCGCGTATGCTGGTCGATAAGGAAAGGGTAGCGCGATTTCAGCTTCGAAACTTCGCTTTCATAGCCGCGCGCGGGAAAATCGCCGCCCGGCAGCGAGCTCTTGGCGGTCCAGGGCGTGCCCTTGAGGCCGATCGCCTCGCCGATCTTTTCGAGCGCATGTTCGCCCAGGCGGCGATATGTGGTGAGCTTGCCGCCGAACACATTGAGCAGCGGCGCCTGACCCTCTTCACCTTCTACCTTGAGCACGTAATCTCGGGTGGCTTCCTGTGCCTTCGATGCGCCGTCGTCGTAAAGCGGGCGTACGGCCGAGTAGGTCCAGACGATGTCCTCGGGCCGCACCGGCTCCTTGAAATATTCGCTGGCGGCGTTGCAGAGATAGGTCGTTTCCTCGGCGGTGATCTTCACATCCTTCGGATCGTCCTTGTAATCGCGATCGGTGGTGCCGATCAGCGTGAAATCCTGCTCATAGGGAATGGCGAAGATGATGCGGTTGTCCGGGTTCTGGAAGAAATAGGCGCGGGGATCATCGAACTTCTTGCGAACGATGATGTGGCTGCCCTGAACGAGGCGGACATTGTGCACCTCGTTCTTGCCGAAGGCGCCGGAGAGAACATGGTCGACCCATGGCCCGGCGGCGTTGACCAGCATCCGCGAGCGAAACTCGCGCTTCTCGCCGCTGATCGTGTTTTCGGTTTCGATGGTCCAGACAGCACCTTCGCGACGAGCCGACACGACTTTCGTTCTCGGCATGATCGTCGCGCCGCGATCGGCAGCGTCGCGGGCGTTCAGGACAACCATACGGGCATCGTCGACCCAGCCGTCGGAATATTCGAAGGCCTTGGTGAACAGCGCCTTCAGCGGCTTGCCGGCCGGATCCCTCTTCATGTCCAGTGTCGCTGTCGGCGGCAGCAGCTTTCGCCCGCCAAGATGATCGTAGAGGAACAGGCCGAGGCGGATGAGCCAGGCCGGCCGGATACCGCCCTTGTGATAGGGGAGGACGAAGCGCATCGGCCAGATGATGTGCGGCGCCATGGCCCAGAGGATTTCGCGCTCCATCAGGGATTCGCGCACGAGCCGGAATTCATAGTGCTCGAGATAGCGCAGGCCGCCATGGATAAGCTTGGTGGCGCCGGAGGATGTGCCGGAGGCGAAGTCGTTCATTTCGGCCAGCGCGACCTTGTAGCCACGCCCCGTGGCATCACGGGCAATGCCACAACCGTTGATGCCGCCGCCGATAACGAAAATATCGTAGACCTGTTCGCTCACCCGTCCCTCCGCAAAGGTCCACCATCCCCTGAAGATGGAAATTCGAAAATTAAACCATCTAAAGCGAAATAGATACGAATGTCAAACGAACGTTTGTTGACGGAAAGTGCGTCGATCAGGTCGGGTGGCGAGCCGCTTCGACAAGGCGAACATCGTGCTCGTTCGCGATAGTTCGTATGGATTCAATAGTGCATTCATCGGTGACAAAGGTATGAACCTGCGACAGGTGCCCGATACGAACCGGAGCCGTTCGCTCGAACTTGGTGCTGTCGGCCACCAGGATCACATGACGGGCGTTGGCGATGATGGCCTGGGCGACTTTCACTTCGCGAAAATCGAAATCGAGAAGCGCGCCATCCGCATCGATGGCCGAGGCGCCGATGACGGCATAGTCGACCTTGAATTGCCTTATGAAATCGACCGCAGCTTCGCCGACGATGCCGCCGTCCGAGCCGCGCACGACGCCGCCCGCGATGACCACTTCGATGGATGGGAAGATACGTAACTTGTTGGCAACGTTTATGTTATTCGTGATGACCATCAATTCGTGATGGCCGAGCAGTGCTTCGCCGACAGCTTCGGTGGTGGTGCCGATATTGATGAAAAGCGAGCTGTTGCTTGGAATGATGGCGGCGGCGGCACGGCCGATTGCCTGCTTTTCGACAGCGGCGATCGAGCGGCGCGCTTCGTATTTCACATTCTCGGTACCGCCGGGGAAGATTGCGCCGCCGTGCACACGCGACAGGACGCGGCCGTCACAGAGGTCGTTCAGATCCTTGCGGATGGTCTGCGGCGTTACCGAAAAGCGCAGTGCCAGCTCCTCCACCAGCACGCGCCCCTCCGTTTTGGCGATCTCGAGAATCTCGGTTTGGCGCCCGGACAGGAACATGATTTTCGCTCCCTTTCTTTCGTTTTTTCGTCATCATATGATAAAGTGAAAATTCCGCAATTACCGGCGCGCGAATTGTGCGGGTGGAGGGGCTGCCGTGTTTCATCCTAAGTTGTTCGAGAATCGCAATGTCGTCGTGACCGGCGCCGGCCGTGGAATAGGGCTCGAGGTGGCGCGGCAATTTCTCGATTGCGGCGCTCATGTCCTCGTTCACGTCGGGCGTGATTCGAATCGCGACCTTCCGGATTTTCTGATGGAGGCGCAGGCTGAGCGCCGTGCCTTTCTCGTCGCCGGCGATTTTTCCAGCGGGGAAGGCACGCGGAATTTCGTCAGTGCGACCGGCGAGCGTTTCGATCGCGTCGATGTGCTGGTCAACAATGCCGGGACGATGGTTGGCCGGTTTCTGGCGGGCGAACTGACGGATGATCAATATGAGAAGATCGTCCACCTCAACCAGACCTCGGTCATGGAAGTGACGAGAGGATTGCTTCCCTTGTTGCGGGTTGGCGGAGAGGCGGCGATCATCAATACGGTATCGATCTCGGCCTTGACGGGCGGAAGCCCCGGATCCGCTATCTATTCCGCGTCCAAAGCCTTTGTCGTCACCTATTCCAAGGCCTTGGCGCGCGAGCTCGCGCCGGATGGCATTCGCGTGAATTGTGTTTCGCCAGGCACGATAACGACCGACTTCCACGAGCGATATTCTTCCAAGGAGAAGCTGGAGCAGACCCGCAAATCCATTCCGTTGCAGCGTCTTGGGACGGCGGAAGATTGCGCCCCTGCCTATCTCTTTCTCGCCGCGCCCACACTCTCCGGTTACATCACCGGACAAGTTATAGAAATCAACGGTGGTCAGCTGATTTGCTGACAAATCGGACCTTTTTTGGTTTTCATGTCTTTTTTCAATCAGTTTGTGGTTTGATAATATTATAAGCATACCTCTATGTGAGTTCTCACTGAAGGCTGTGATATGTCGTCGTCTCCACCACAGGGCGGTGCTGCGGAACATAATGTCGAGGAGCTATCGGCGAAGGCGCGCAAGGCAAGCGCTGTGTTGAAGGCACTTTCGCATGAAACCCGGCTCGCCATTCTGTTCATGCTCGCTAAGCGCGAAAAGACAGTGATGGAATTGGAAGCTCTCCTCGACCTGCCGCAGGCGGTCGTTTCGCAGCATCTTGCGCGTCTTCGTCTGGATAAGCTGGTCGACACGCGCCGCGAGGGACGGCTTATTCATTACGCCGTCGCGCGCTCGGAAATTTGCGCTGTCGTCACTTCGCTACATGAAGCTTTTTGCCCCAAGGACTGTTGAGGGTTATCGAGCCTTGCGTGTTGCGCTTGCAGGGCTTGCGGTCTAACTCTTTCCTTGCGGGAGAGGTGGATGATCGAGAAGCTGGAATTCTTCATAGCGCTGGCGAATCAGAAGCATTTTGGCCGCGCGGCCGAAGAGTGCGGCGTCACGCAGCCGACCTTGTCGGCGGCGATCCGGCAGCTGGAAGATCAGCTCGGTGTGATGCTCGTCAGCCGCGGCTCGCGTTTTCAGGGGTTGACGCCTGAGGGGCAGCGTGTGCTGGAATGGGCGCGCCGCATCGTCGGCGACAGCCGCACCATGCGCGAGGAAATGCGAGCGGCGCGCAAGGGTCTGGCTGGCCACATCCGCATCGCGGCCATTCCGACGGCGCTTGCAATGGTGCCGAGGATCACCACGCCTTTTCAGGAACGGCATCCGGACGTCACCTTCTCCATCATATCGCGCAATTCGCTGCAGGTTTTGAGCCTGCTGGAAAATCTCGAAATCGATGCCGGTATCACCTATCTCGAAAACGAACCGCTCGGCCGCGTCACCAGCGTCCCGCTTTTTGCTGAGCGTTATCATCTGATTACTGCAGCGGGCAGCCCCTTTTCCGAGCGTGAAAGCGTAACGTGGAAAGAGATCGGCAATCTTCGGCTTTGTCTATTGACGGCGGACATGCAGAACCGCCGTATTATCAATCGGCACCTTGCCGAGGCGGGCGCGATCGCCAATCCGACACTCGAATCCAATTCGATGATCGTTCTCTTTGCGCATGTCCAGACCGGGCGCTGGGCAAGCATCATGCCGAAGAATATTGCCGATTCCTTCGGTTTTCCGGCTGATATTCGCAAAATACCGATCACGGAACCGGATGCGGAGCATCTCGTCGGGCTGGTCGCTACCCACCGGGAGCCCTTCACGCCACTGGTTTCCGCTTTGTTGCATGAGGCGAGATTGCTCGCGGAATCGATCAAAGATTGATAGAAATTTTCTATCGAGCAACGAGACTGCCTTATTGATCCTTTGCGCCGTCCCTGCGACGTTTAATTATGGCGTGTCGATCGCGCGCCACGGAGGAAATGCCGCATAAGCGCGTCTGAAGATTCGCCTTCGATTTTCGGAGCTATGCGTGGGAGGCTGCTAATGAGTTTGAATCAGGCTGCGAGCGACGTCGCCAACCGCGCCGGGACCATCATCGATAGCATGAAATCGATGGAAGGGCCACTTTTGCCCATTTTGCATGGGATTCAAGAGGAATTCGGTTATGTGCCGCAGGATGCGCTGCCGCTGATCGCCAAGGCGTTGAACCTTTCGCGCGCCGAAGTCCACGGCGTCATGACCTTTTACCATGATTATCGCGATCACCCCACAGGCCGCCATGTCCTGAAGCTCTGTCGCGCCGAAGCCTGTCAATCGATGGGCGGCGATGCGCTGGCCGAGCGCATCAAGCGGCTGCTCGGCATCGATTTCCATCAGACGACCCTCGATGGCAGCGTCACGCTCGAACCGGTCTACTGTCTCGGGCTCTGTGCGTGCGCTCCGGCCGCGATGCTGGATGGCGAACTCCATGGTCGGCTCGATGATGAGAGCGCGGACGACCTCGTCAAGGAGGCGCGCCAATGACGCTCACCATTTATATTCCTCGCGATGCCGCAGCCCTTTCACTCGGCGCGGAAAAGGTCGCGAAATCGGTCGCTCAGGAAATCGCCAAGCGCGGGCTCGATGCACGCATCGTGCGCAATGGTTCGCGCGGCATGTTCTGGCTCGAGCCTCTGGTCGAAGTCGAGATCGACGGCAAGCGCATCGGCTATGGCCCGGTGAAGGCTAGGGATGTCGCGGCACTGTTCGACGCCGGGCTCGCCGAAGGCGGCGAACATTCGCTCTGTCTTGGGGAGGTCGAAAGCCTCCCATTCCTGAAAGAACAGACCCGCCTGACCTTTGCCCGTTGTGGTGTTACCGATCCGCTTTCGCTGCAGGATTATGAAGCGCATGGCGGCCTCAAGGGGCTGCGTCGCGCCATCGGCATGGCATCCGGAGATATCGTCAAGGAAGTCACCGATTCCGGCTTGCGCGGCCGTGGCGGCGCAGGTTTCCCGACCGGCATCAAGTGGAAGACGGTGCTCGATGCGCCGGGTGACCGCAAATACATTGTCTGCAATGCCGATGAGGGCGATAGCGGCACCTTTGCCGACCGGATGATCATGGAGGGCGATCCCTTCGTGCTGATCGAGGGCATGACGATCGCTGGCCTCGCAACGGGGGCGACCAAAGGCTTCGTCTATACGCGCTCGGAATATCCGCATGCGATCGCTGCGATGACGGAAGCGGTCGAAATTGCCCGTAAGGCCGGCATTCTCGGCGCTTCGGTGCTCGGTTCCGGCAAGGCGTTTGATATGGAGATCCGCACCGGCGCCGGCGCTTATGTCTGCGGCGAGGAAACGGCGCTGCTGAACAGCCTCGAGGGCAAGCGCGGCATCGTGCGCGCCAAGCCGCCGCTGCCGGCACATAGGGGCCTTTTCAACCGTCCCACAGTCATCAACAACGTGATTTCGCTCGCCTCCGTCCCGGTCATCATGGATAAGGGCGCGGCCTTCTACCGCGATTTCGGCATGGGCCGTTCGCGCGGCACGATCCCGCTGCAGATCGCCGGCAATGTGAAATATGGCGGCCTCTATGAGACGGCCTTCGGTCTTTCGCTTGGTGATATCGTCGACAAGATCGGCGGCGGCACGGCGACGGGCCGGCCGGTCAAGGCAGTGCAGGTGGGCGGACCGCTCGGAGCCTATTTCCCGCGCGCTCTGTTCGACACGCCGTTTGACTATGAAGCCTTTGCCGCCAAGGATGGCCTCATCGGCCATGCCGGCCTCGTCATTTTCGACGATAGCGCCGACATGCTGAAGCAGGCGCGTTTCGCCATGGAATTCTGCGCGGTCGAAAGCTGCGGCAAGTGCACGCCCTGCCGCATCGGCTCGACGCGTGGTGTCGAGACGGCCGACAAGATCGCCCAAGGGATCGAGCCCGAGAAGAACAGGGTTTTGCTCGCCGATCTCTGCAATACGATGAAATTCGGCTCACTGTGTGCGCTCGGCGGCTTCACGCCCTATCCTGTGCTGAGTGCGATGACCCATTTTCCGGAGGACTTTTCTCCGGCTCCCTTGATTGAAGCGGCGGAGTAAGATCCATGTCCCTCGTTCCAGAAATCGATTACGGCACGCCTGCCTCCCAATCCGAAACCATGGTGACGCTCACCATCGACGGACGCCAGATCACAGTGCCTGAGGGCACGTCGATCATGCGCGCTTCCATGGAGGCCGGCATTCAGGTGCCGAAGCTCTGCGCGACCGACATGGTCGATGCTTTCGGCTCCTGCCGCCTCTGTCTCGTGGAGGTCGAAGGTCGCAACGGTACGCCGGCCTCGTGCACGACGCCGGTTGCTCCGGGTATCGTCGTCCACACGCAGACAGGCCGGCTGAAGGATATCCGCCGTGGCGTGATGGAGCTTTATATCTCCGACCATCCGCTCGACTGTCTGACCTGCGCCGCCAACGGCGATTGCGAGCTGCAGGACATGGCCGGCGCCGTCGGCCTGCGCGATGTGCGCTATGGCTATGAGGGCGACAACCACGTCAAGGCGCGCAACAACGGCGACATCAATCTGAAATGGATGCCGAAGGACGAGTCGAATCCTTATTTCACCTATGATCCGTCGAAGTGCATCGTTTGCTCTCGCTGCGTGCGCGCCTGCGAGGAAGTGCAGGGGACCTTTGCGCTGACGATCGAGGGTCGCGGCTTCGGCTCGCGCGTTTCGCCCGGCATGCATGAGAATTTCGTCGACAGCGAATGCGTGTCCTGCGGCGCCTGCGTGCAGGCTTGCCCGACAGCGACCCTCACCGAGAAGTCGGTGATCGCGATCGGCCAGCCGGAACATTCTGCCGTTACCACCTGTGCCTATTGCGGCGTCGGCTGCTCGTTCAAGGCGGAAATGCGTGGCGAAGAGCTGGTGCGCATGGTGCCGTGGAAGGACGGTCAGGCCAATCGCGGCCATTCCTGCGTCAAGGGCCGCTTTGCATACGGCTATTCGACCCACAAGGACCGCATTCTCAACCCGATGGTCCGCGAAAAGATCACCGATCCGTGGCGCGAGGTTACTTGGGAAGAAGCGTACGCGCATGTCGCCAATGAATTCAAGCGTCTGCAATATCAATATGGCCGCGAGTCCGTGGGCGGTATTACCTCGTCTCGCTGCACCAACGAGGAAACCTATCTCGTCCAGAAGCTGATCCGTGCCGGTTTCGGCAACAACAATGTCGATACTTGCGCCCGCGTCTGCCACTCTCCGACCGGTTATGGTCTTGGCCAGGCTTTCGGCACCTCGGCCGGAACGCAGAATTTCGACAGTGTCGAGCATTCCGACGTCGTCCTCGTCATCGGCGCCAATCCTACCGATGGCCACCCGGTCTTTGGCTCGCGCCTGAAAAAGCGTCTGCGTCAGGGTGCAAAGCTCATCGTCATCGATCCGCGCCGCATCGATCTGGTGCGTACGCCGCATGTCGAGGCGAGCTATCACCTGCCGCTGAAGCCCGGTACCAATGTCGCGATGCTGACGGCACTGGCTCACGTCATCGTCACCGAGGGCCTGTTCGACGAAGCTTTCATCCGCGAGCGCTGCGACTGGTCCGAATTCGAGGATTGGGGTGCTTTCGTTGCCGAGCCACAGCACAGCCCGGAAGAAACGGAAAAATATACCGGCGTTTCTCCCGAGCTCGTACGGGGTGCCGCTCGCCTCTTTGCGAAGGGTGGCAATGGGGCGATTTACTACGGCCTCGGTGTGACCGAACACAGTCAGGGCTCGACGACCGTCATGGCAATCGCCAACCTCGCGATGGTCACGGGCAATATCGGCCGTCCAGGCGTCGGCGTGAACCCGCTGCGCGGCCAGAACAATGTGCAGGGCTCGTGCGACATGGGGTCTTTCCCGCACGAGCTGCCGGGCTATCGTCATATCTCCGATGATGCGACGCGTGATGTCTTCGAAAAGCTCTGGGGCGTGAAGCTCAACAACGAGCCGGGCCTGCGCATCACCAACATGCTCGACGCTGCCGTCGAGGGTACGTTCAAGGGCATCTACATTCAGGGCGAGGATATCCTCCAGTCCGACCCGGATACCAAGCATGTCGCTGCCGGCCTTGCCGCGATGGAATGCGTCGTCGTTCACGATCTCTTCCTGAACGAGACGGCAAACTACGCTCACGTCTTCCTGCCGGGTTCGACCTTCCTCGAAAAGGATGGCACCTTCACCAATGCCGAGCGCCGCATCAACCGCGTCCGCAAGGTCATGACGCCGCGCAACGGCTATGCCGACTGGGAGGTGACGCAGAAGATGGCGCAGGCCATGGGTCTTGGCTGGAACTATAGCCATCCGTCCGAAATCATGGATGAGATCGCCGCGACGACGCCAAGCTTCGCGCTCGTCTCCTACGAGTACCTGGAGAAGATGGGCTCGGTACAGTGGCCCTGCAACGAGAAGACGCCGCTCGGCTCGCCGATCATGCATGTCGACGGCTTCGTGCGCGGCAAGGGCAAGTTCATTCGCACGGAATATGTTGCCACTGACGAGCGCACCGGTCCGCGCTTCCCGCTGTTGCTCACCACCGGGCGCATTCTCAGTCAGTACAATGTCGGCGCGCAGACACGACGCACGGAAAACGTCGTCTGGCATGCGGAAGACCGGTTGGAGATCCATCCGCATGACGCCGAGCAGCGCGGCATCCGCGAGGGCGACTGGATCAGGCTCAGCAGCCGCTCCGGTGACACGACGCTCCGCGCCTTGATTACCGACCGCGTGGCGCCCGGCGTCGTCTATACGACCTTCCATCATCCGGACACGCAGGCGAACGTCATCACCACGGACTACACCGACTGGGCGACGAACTGCCCGGAATACAAGGTGACGGCCGTGCAGGTTTCGCCGTCGAACGGTCCGTCCCAGTGGCAGGTCGACTATGACGAGCAGGCCAAGCAATCCCGCCGTATTGCCGGGAAGATGGAGGCTGCGGAATGAGATTGCATGGAGAGATATTGCTTTAGCCAATGAGCAGTTTTCAGCCCAAGACTACCGTTCCCGAAACCGCCCGCCGCGATGGACTGGTCCGTTCGGGAACGCGTATCGTCCCGGAGGAAGTGCCGATCGCTTTTTCCTATGGTGGATCGTCTCATGCCGTCATGATGGGCACGCCAGCCGATCTTGAGGATTTTGCCGTCGGCTTCAGCCTGACCGAGGGGATTATTACCGATATCGATCAGATCGCTGCCATCGAGACGATCGAGGATGAGCAGGGGATCGACGTTCAGACTAGTCTCATCGACGATGCGGCCGATGCCTTGCGGCTCCGCCGCCGGCATATGGCGGGGCCTGTCGGCTGCGGGCTCTGCGGTATCGAATCGATCGAACAAGCGGTGCGCAAGGTTCCCGACGTTTCCAAGGTCGCCCTGACGCTGACGCAAAAGGATATCGTCAGCGCGATCGCTCTGCTGAACGACGCCCAGCCGTTGCATCGCGAGACGCGTGCGGTTCATGGTGCCGGTTTCTATATCCCGTCGGAGGGATTGCTTGCGGTGCGCGAGGACGTCGGCCGGCACAATGCGCTCGACAAGCTCTGCGGCGCGGTCGTCCGCTCGGGCCGCAAGGGCGCGGAAGGCGTTGTCGCCGTCACCAGCCGTCTGTCGGTGGAGATGGTGCAGAAAGCCGCGATCCTGGGCAGCTCCGTACTCGTTGCCATCTCCGCCCCGACGGCGCTTGCCATTCGCACGGCCGATGAGGCCGGCATGACGCTTGTCGCGCTGGTGCGCGGCGACGATTTCGAGATTTTCACCCATCCGCATCGCATTACCCCAGGGAGCATCGCCGATGTCGCCTGACGACTCGCCGCACGGCAAGACGGAAGCCAAACTCGTCTATATGGCCAACCAGATTGCTACGTTTTTCAAGACGCAGCCGGCAAGCGAATCGGTGGAGGGGGTTGCCAACCATATCAACAAGTTCTGGGAGCCGCGCATGCGGCGGCAACTGTTCGAAATCATCGAGAAGGGCGATAGCGGCCTGCACCCGCTCGTGCTGGAAGCCGCACAAATGATCCATCGGCCCATGCCAGTGGAGAAAGTCACGTCGCCTTAGTATCCAAAACCGACAAATGCTATTGAGTGGCAGTGGGAGAATCTGCCTGACAAGTGATTCTTTCTGAAAAACTTGGGTGCTGGTCTTTGAAACGCGGAGGAGTTGTTCATGGCGGCTGCGGATACGAGTGGTTCTAGGGGAGTAACAACTGCGGGTCTGCTCGATCGCGAGCGCATCATCGCCAAGCCAGGTTTCAATCGGTGGCTGGTGCCGCCGGCCGCACTTGCGATCCACCTCTGCATCGGCATGGCCTATGGCTTCAGCGTTTTCTGGCTGCCGCTTTCCAAGGCGCTCGGTACGCCGACGCCGGCTCCAGCCGAGTGCGCGAATCTCAATCTTCTCAGCGCCCTTTTCACGACGAGCTGTGATTGGCGCGTCAGCGATCTCGGCTGGATCTATACGCTCTTCTTCGTGTTGCTCGGTTCTTCCGCCGCCATATGGGGCGGCTGGCTGGAAAAGGTCGGGCCGCGCAAGGCCGGCGTCGTTGCCTCCTGCTGCTGGTGCGGCGGCATCGTCATTGCGGCTGTGGGTGTCATTTTCCACCAACTCTGGGTGATGTGGATCGGTGCGGGCGTTATCGGCGGCATCGGCCTGGGGCTCGGCTATATCTCTCCCGTTTCGACGCTGATCAAATGGTTCCCTGATCGGCGCGGCATGGCGACCGGCATGGCGATCATGGGCTTCGGCGGTGGCGCGATGATCGGCGCTCCGCTCGCAAGCCTGCTGATGAACAACTTCCGCACCGATACGTCCGTCGGCGTATGGCAGACCTTCATCGTCATGGCGGCCATCTATTTCGTCTTCATGCTGGGCGGGGCTTTCGGCTATCGCCTGCCGCCGGCCGGCTGGCGTCCGGAAGGCTGGACGCCGCCTGTCGCCAAGAGCACGATGATCACCACGAGGCATGTGCATCTGCGTGATGCTCACAAGACCAAGCAGTTCTGGCTCATCTGGGCGGTTTTGTGCCTGAATGTCTCCGCCGGCATTGGCGTCATCGGCATGGCATCCCCCATGCTGCAGGAAATCTTCGGCGGTGCGTTGATCGGTCTGCCGGATGTGAAGTTTGGCGATCTTAGCAAAGATCAGGTGGCGACGGTTGCGGCGATCGCCGCCGGTTTCGCCGGGCTGATCTCTTTGTTCAACATTGGCGGGCGTTTTTTCTGGGCGTCGCTGTCCGACAAGATCGGCCGCAAGAACACCTATTACTGCTTCTTTGTCATCGGCATCGCGCTTTACATCCTGGCGCCCTGGGCGGCAGGCATCCATAGCCGGGTGCTGTTCGTTGGTGCGATCTGCATCATCCTGTCGATGTATGGCGGTGGTTTTGCGACTGTTCCCGCTTATCTCGCCGATATCTTCGGAACTCAGTTCGTGGGCGCAATCCATGGCCGCCTGCTGACGGCCTGGGCGACGGCGGGCATCATCGGGCCTGTCGTGGTCAATTACATCCGCGAGGCGCAAAAGGCCGCCGGCGTCGAAGGCGCGCAGCTTTACACGTTCACCATGTACATCCTTGCCGGGATGCTGGCACTGGGGCTGATCGCCAATGCGCTGGTCAAGCCTCTCGCCGACAAATGGTTCATGTCGGACGAAGAAGTGGCCGCACTCCAGGCAAAGACCGCTGCCGCCAATGCCGGCCCGACTGGCTCCTTCGGTATCGGCACAGGCGGGTTCGACGGCAAAGCTTTGATTGCCTGGGCCATCGTCGGCATTCCGCTGCTTTGGGGCGTGTGGGTGACGATCAAGAGCACCTACGCTCTCTTCAGCTGATAGCATCTCATGAAATGACAAGCCGCCCCGGTTCGTCGGGGCGGCTTCGTTCTGAGCGATCGGTCGACAGATCAGGCGGCGCGTCGGATCGCGATTGCCCGGATCATCGTTTCGGCCAGGCGAAACTGGGCAAGCAACATATGCAGCGCGTCCGCTTCATGGGCCAGCCTGAGGCTTGCCGCCGTGCTTTCCTCGACCATGGCGGCATTCTGCTGCGTGGTCTGATCCAGCGAGTTGATTGCCGCATTGATTTCCCGAAGGCCGATCGTCTGCTCCTTGGAGGCCTTTACGATGGCCGCGACATTGCCGTTGATATCGGCGACCTGGGTGACGATCTGCTCCAGCGCCCTACCGGTCTGGCCGACGAGGCCGACGCCGTTTTTCACATGCTCGCTCGATGTGGTGATCAGTGCCTTGATTTCCTTGGCGGCACTCGCCGAGCGCTGCGCCAGTTCACGCACCTCCTGCGCTACGACCGCAAAGCCCTTGCCCGCTTCACCAGCCCGGGCCGCCTCGACACCGGCATTGAGGGCGAGAAGGTTCGTCTGGAAGGCGATGTCATCGATGACGCCGATGATATTGGTGATTTCGCGCGAGGATTTTTCGATCTGATCCATGGCGGCGACGGCGTTGCGGACCACGGTTCCGGATTCTTCCGCGCCCCGCTTGGTTTCCGCCACGAGGCGGCCTGCTTCTTCCGCACGCTGGCTGGAATCGGCGACTGTGGTGGTGATCTCTTCCAGTGCGGCCGCCGTCTCTTCGACCGAAGCGGCCTGCTGCTCGGTGCGGCGAGAGAAGGATTCAGCGGAATCGCCGAGTTCGCGTGAGCCGGCAGCAATGGCGCTGGCGTTCTCGCCGACTGTGGTCAAGGTCTCCGAGAGCTTGTGAATCGTGGCGTTGAAATCCTGGCGAAGCTGCTCCATGGACGGGACGAAGGAATGATCGAGTGTTCTGGTCAGATCGCCTTCCGAGAGCTTTCTGAGCGCGCCGGCAAGCTCGCTGATGGCGCTCATACGCGAGGTGACGTCGGTCGCGAACTTGACCACCTTGTAGACCTTGCCGTCGGAACCGACGATCGGATTGTACGCGGCCTGGATCCAGATCTCCTTGCCGCCCTTGCCGTAGCGCACGAACTCATTGGCGATAAACTCGCCCTGAGCCAGGCGCTGCCAGAACTGCTTGTATTCCTCGGTGCGCGCATAGGCGGGATCGCAGAACATGCTGTGGTGCTTGCCGACGATCTCGCTCAGCGCATAGCCGAGGGCGCCGCAGAAATTGTCGTTGGCCGTCAGGATCTCACCCGTCGGCAGGAATTCGATGACGGCTTGCGAGCGGGAAAGCGCCTCAAGCTTGCCGGCATCGTCGATTGACTTTTTTTGGGCTTCCGTCACGTCGGCGGCGAATTTTACAACCTTCACCGGCTTTCCATTGCGAAAAACCGGGTTGTAGGAGGCTTGAATCCAGATCTCGCGATTGCCCTTGGCGAGCCGCTTATACGTACCGGCATCATGTTCGCCGCGACCAAGCCGCGCCCAGAAATCCGCATAGGCAGGGGTTGCAGCAAAGGAGGGGTCGCAGAATATCCGGTGATGATTGCCGACGATTTCCTTCAGATCATAACCCAAGGCGTGGCAGAAATTCTCGTTTGCTGTCAGTATGTTACCCTGAAGATCGAATTCGATGACGGCCTGCGATTTGGAAACGGCCGACAGAATGCGACTGGCATCCGATGATAGACTGAACATTCCTATTCCCTCTCAGAAGGCTCACGCTTGCCGGGCGTCGATAAGGCATCGAAGCGGGCGGCCGCGCACGTCGTTGCACCGTCATGACGGCGCTCCGCACGGGAATGGTCGGAATGTTGAGATTGTGTTTTCGTTCCCTCGCTTCACAATTGATGATGGAATCTGCCCCTTAATTTTGAGTAAAATTCAGTATATTAGAAATTATAATTTAAATAAAAAAGAACTCTCTAAAATTGTACGGAACAAAAAAGCCGCCACTGGGAAGGTGACGGCTTTTTCAGAAGCGTGAGCGGAAAGAATTAGGCTGCCAGTTCTTCCGTTTCGTTTTCCTTGAACATCTTGGCGAGGTTCAGGAAGCAGATCATGCCGTTTTCGGTGGCGATGATGCCTTCGCAATAGGCGCGATCGAAGGAAGCGGTGACTTCCGGAACGGGCTGAACCTGCTCGGAAGCGATCGTCAGGATGTCCGAGACGCGATCGACCAGCATGCCGATGACCATGTTGTGCACTTCGGCGACGACTATGGCGCTGCGCTCGTTGGCGACCGTGCTCTGCATGCCGAGCTTATAGGCGAGATCAATGATCGGAATGACCGAGCCGCGCAGGTTCATGACGCCGATGACATCGGCCGGCGCATGCGGGATCGGCGTCGACGGCGCCCAGCCGCGGATTTCGCGGATGGTCGTGGTCTTGACGCAGAATTCCTGCTCGTGGAGCCGGAAGGCAATGATCTCCAGAGTATCGCCGCTGAAGCTGGTGGAATTGATCGTGGCCATGAACGTTCTTCCCATTGAACCGTGACGCCAAATCGGCGTGTTAATGGTCACGATAGAGCAAGAACATTGCTTAAACCTAAATCCGCGGACAAGGTTTCGTAAGTATTGAGGGGTGATCCCGGGTTTGCCGTCCGGGATCACTCGGGGAATACTGTCACGCGGCTCTGGTGGGGCGGTCGAAGATGCGTCGGCCAAAAAGGCTTGCCGCCATCTCCACCAGAACCCGGGCGCTCTTGCCGCGATCGTCGAGGAACGGGTTGAGCTCGACCAGATCCAGCGACGAGACGAGGGCGCTGTCGGAAAGCATCTCCATGATGAGGTGCGCTTCACGATAGGTCGCGCCGCCCGGCACGGTCGTTCCTACACCCGGTGCGATATCGGGATCGAGAAAATCGACGTCGAAGCTGACATGCAGCAGGCCATTGGCCGCCTCGACCGTGTCGAGGACTTCGCGCATGATGGCGGCAACACCCAGCTCATCGAGCGAGCGCATGTCGAAGACGTTGACGCCATGCTCGCGGATTTCCTCGCGCTCGCGCGCATCGACGGAGCGGATGCCGACCTGGAAAACCTTCGTCGGATCGACCAGCGGCCGGCCGGCCGGCAATACATTGGCTATCTCCGCCTCGCCGCAGAAGAAGGCGACCGGCATGCCGTGAATATTGCCCGATGGCGAGGTGGCCGGCGAGTTGAAATCGGAATGGGCATCCAGCCAGAGCACGAAGAGCGGGCGGCCGACCTCTGCCGCATGGCGCGCCATGCCGGAAACGCTGCCCATGGACAGGCTGTGGTCGCCGCCGAGGATCAGCGGGAAGCTGCCGGAGGCCGCCACGTCGTAGACCTTGGCTTCGAGTGCGCGCGTGAAGGCGCCGACGATCTTCAGATTATGCGCCTGGGGATCGTCAGGCAGATCGGTCGCGGGTGCGGGATGCAGGTCGCCGCTGTCGGTAACACGGTGGCCGAGTTCGATCAGTGTGGTCTCGATGCCGGCAATGCGCAGTGCGGTCGGCCCCATGCCGGCGCCACGACGGCCGGAGCCTTCTTCCAGGGGAACGCCGATCAATGTGATAGGGGTGGATTGCGTGTTCATCGGCATTGCTCCGAGGGTTAGGTCATTCCACACAAAAGCCTAGCGGCCTTCTGTCCGGAACTACGAGAAAACAATGAGATAGAGCGGCTCAGAGCTCCCGTGAAGAGCTGTGCCGCACCAAAGATTGACAACTCGCATTATTGATTGTCTGCATGACAGCAAAAAGATGGAAAATTGCCGAAAATTGATTAGGTTTCGACAGTTTGCTAAATCGTATTTATCAGAATGATAAGCCATGGATGATCTGGATCGCGACCTCCTGAGCGCGCTGCGCAACAATGCCCGCATATCTGTCTCTTCTCTTGCTGCGGCGACAGGCGCATCCCGGGCGACCGTTGCTGCCCGCATAGACCGCCTGGTGGAGAGCGGAACCATCGCCGCATTTACCATTCGCACTGGTCATGAAACGCGCGCCGCCGGCGTGCGGGCGATTGTTTTGATCGAAGTGCTCGGCAAGCTGGCCGACAAGGTTGCCGATCAGCTCCGTGGCCTGCCACAGGTGCGCGCACTGCACAGCACCAACGGAAAATGGGATTTCATCGCCGAGCTTGAGGACCGCGACCTTGCCTCCTTCGACGAGACACTGCGCCGGATACGGCTGATCAACGGCATCAACACGACCGAATCCAACATTTTGCTGAAGACCAGCAAGATGGGTTTCTGACGGATGTCCCGTCTTCCCTGGCAAGTCGCTATCCGAACAGCGGCTGGGAACTTATTCCCTAGAGCGGTTCAGCTTTTCACGGAATCTCCGAACCGCTCTATCTCTTTCTTTTCGCGCAATTCCGGACGGAAAACCGCTGCGCACTTTTCCTGGAATTGCTCTAATACTCGTGCTCGTAGACGATGCCGGCTTCACCCGCACCGTTCGAGCCTGCCGCACCCCGCAGCTTTACGCCGCGCCCGACATCGAGGTTGATGATCGCCTTGGTGTTGTTGGAAGCACCCTGCTGCAGCTCGATATAAGTCCGCTTGTTGATGTATTTGCCGGCGCCGACCTGTGCCTGGCCGTTCGCATCCGTCGAGATGTCGAGGTCATCGACGCCGAGATGGCTGCGCAGACCTTCGAACAGCGAGGTGGATCGCCCGCCGGCAAGCTGGCTTGCGGCATCGGCCAGCTGTGCGATCTGGAGGGCTGAGAGTTTCGACATGGATTGACCGAAGATCAGCTGCGCCATCACCTCGTCCTGCGGCAGGGCAGGAGAGGAGGAGAAACCGATCTGCGGGTCTGTGGCGAGACCGGTGACATCGACTGTTATGGTGGTGGACCCTGCCGTCGATGTGGCTTCCATGTTCAGCGCCGGTGTCAGGTCGCCGCCGAAAGTGATCTTGCTGGTATCGGCAAAGTCGAGACGGCGGCTCAGGATCGTCAGGCGTCCGCGCCGCATGGTGAAGCCGCCGGATACGACAGGCTCTGCCGCCGTGCCGTGCACCGTGATATTGCCGCCAAGTTCGGCATCGATGCCGCGTCCCCGTACGAAAATCTGTGAGGGGGCTTCCAGCTGCAGGTCGATGCCGAGGCCCGTCGATTTGCTGCGCGGAGCCTCGGGCTTCTGGTCCTTGAACTGTGCCTTGACGGCGGCGGATGCATTCTTGTGCTTGATATTGATTTCAGACAGCGAAGCCGGCAGCTTCTCCGGCACGGTGATCGATGCCTTGCTGAGTTTGAGGTTGCCGGTGAGCATGGGTGCGGTCAAAAGCGGTCCCTTGATGCCCATCGTGCCGTTGATGGTTGCCGTGACAAGCGTGCCATCGACGTAAGTCGCGTTGGTGAATTTCATCTGGATATCGGCCGGAAAGCCGCTATCGGGCGCGATGCCGACTGTGCCGCTGCCCGCAATGCTGCCGCCGGTGTTCAAATTGCCGCTCAGCCGCGAGATGACGGCCTGCTTGCCATCGAGGGTCACCGTGACGGCGAGGCCATTGAGCGTCAGGTTGCGGCGGACGTCGACGAGCTTGCCGCCGTCGGTCGTGATTGTACCGGTGATGGCGGGCGCTGCCGTGGTGCCGCCGATCTGCATGTCGATCCTGGCGGACCCCGTCATCACCAATCCCTGGGCGGCAAGCTGACCTGCCAGCGCATCGAAGGGAACGTTGCCGGAAAACTTGAGCGCCATCGCCTTGTTGCCGGCGATGGCGACCGTGCCGCCGCCGTTCAGCGACAGGCCGCTCTGGCCGGTCAGGTTCGTATTGATGGTCACGACATTATCGGCAAACTTGCCGTCGGCCTTGATACCGAGCGGCGAGAGGCCCGCAGATTTCGTCTGACTGGTGGCGGCGCCCGACCAGTTGGTCTGGAATGCAACGACGGGCGATGCCGCCTTGCCGGTAACCGTCACCGTGCCAGAGATGACGCCTTCGGCAGCCAGCGTCGGTGCGAAGACGTTGGCAAGGCTCGCCGGCAGATTGGCGATCTTGGCATTGATGTTGAGATTCTGCCCCGCCGTTCCGCCGACGGTTACAGAGCCACCGCCGGTTTGAAGCGTCAGATCGTTCAACGAGGCGATGCCATCCTTGATGACGATCTTCGTGGGGGCGGCGAGCTTCACCGGTATGGTTTTCGGCGCGCCGGCAAAACTATCCAGATTGACAGTCGTCTGCCCGCCTGATGTCTCGACGCTGCCATGGGTCGTCAACGGCGCATTGTCATATTTCGATTTCAGGTCGAAATCGGTGCGGCTGCCCTGCTGGGCGAAAGTCAGGCCGAGATCGGCGATGCGATTGGCGCCGGAGGCGATGGCGTCGGCGCGAATGCTGCCATTGGCGGAGAATGCCTTCAGGTCGTCGACAGTCAACGCGACGGAAGGCTTGCTGATGACAAGATCGTCACGACGAATACCGTTGCCATCGGCGTTGACCTTGAGGCCGATCTTGCCGGCATTGCTGGTGATATCGAGCGAGCCCTTGAGATCGCCTTCCGCCTTTTGCCCTGCGAGCGCTGCAAGCAGGCTCAGATCGGGCAGATTGAAGGTCAGGGCGCCGGACGGCTCGAAACTCGGCGACAGATCCAGCTTGCCCTGCAGCTTGTTGGTTCCGACTTCGGCCGACAGCGACGGAATGCTTGTGCGACCATCCTTCGACGTCGCATCGGCTTTGATGCGGATGGGCTTGCCGTCGATCGCACCGGTTGCGTCGATATTTGCCTGCGGAGCATTAGGGTCGGCGATTCCGGTGACGCCAATGTCCAGCGTGTCGAGGAGGCGTCCGGCAAGTTTGACATTGACGGCCTTGACCGAGGCATCGATGCCGAGCGCTGTGAGCGGCCCCTTGGCCTTGAGGCCGATATCGGCCTGCCCCTGCGCATTCGGCACGAACTTCGAGAGATCGAGCACCTTGCCGGTGAGATCCGTGGTCAAAATCTGGTCACTGAGGGCGACATTGCCGGCGATCTCTGCGACGTTGGACTTCACCTTGAGATTGGAGAGCGTCATCTTGGACGGCACCGTGCCGCCCACCTGGCCTTCCAGCGAAATCGTTCCTTCGAATTTGTTCGAGACGCCGTCCGGAAGCACGCCGGGCAAGGCGAAGAGCTTGAAGTTGCCCGTCAAGCCGTTGGACGAGAGCGTATATTTGCCGTTGACCGTGCCGCCGATGCTGGCGCTTTCCAGCGTCGTGTTGTTGAAGCCGATAGAACCCGGAGAAAGCTGCAGCGGCGCCGTCAGCGAGATCGGCGCGCGGATCAGTCGATTGAGGTCGGCGCTGACGAAGGCTGTCTGGCCGACGACGAGACGAAGCTGCAGCGGGCCGGACATGTTGGCCAGATTGAAACTGTCGCTTCTGGCGCTGAGATTGACCTGGCCGATCTGACCCTGCGGCGTGCTGGCGCTATCGATGGCCGCCTTGGCGTCGATCTTCACCGATTGCGCCGCACCCGTGAGCGCGACGTCAACGCGAGAAATCAGCGCGCGAGCATCGCCGCCTTCCATCGGCCAGCGGAAATCGACCGGCCCCGAGGTGCCGATCAGATTGGCATTGAGGCTATTGTTGCCGGCCTGATCGAGCGTGCCCGAGGCGGCGATCACGACGCTGCCGGTTGCAAGGTTGCCGGTCTGGATGTCGATCTTGCCCTTGCCGTCGAAGGTTGCCGAGACATCGATGGTCGTCTGGCCGGTAAACAGCGGCCGCATGGTCGGCGGCAGCAGAGAATCCACATCGCCACCGCCCTTGACGTCGATATGGTGCAGGCCATCTGCTGAAAGAGTGTGATGGCCGTTGATGGCAACCGTCGGCTTGCCGTCGAGCGCCGCCTGCAGCTTGCCGGCCCAGTTGGATAGCGGGCCTTCGCCCGAGAGATCGATATTGATGGCAGGGCCGCCCGGCAGATGCAGCATGCCTGCCAGCATGCCGTCGCGCGGCTCGGAAATCTGCGTCTTCAGTTTCAGCTGGTTTTCGGCCGGAGCAAAAGCGATGTCGGCGGAAAGCTTGGCATCGGGCACGTCATGCCGGCTGGCGTTCAGCGTCAGGCCCATGCTGCTGCTGTTGGCCTTGACGCTGCCGTCGGCGGCGAGAACGAAATCCTGACCGGCAACTGCCTGGCCGACACGCAGATCGGGGAGCGCAATGGCGCCGATATCGACTGCGATGGGCAGGGAAAAACCGCTGCTGCTCGCCGTCTGGTTTTGTGGCGCGGGTGTCGCTGTCGAGACCGGCAGACGCTGGAAATCGATGACATCGGCGGCCACACGATCAGCGTGAAAGGTTCCGGACAAAAGCGATAGCGGCGACCAGTCGATCGCCAGATTCTGCACCTTGGCGAAAACGCCTTTCGTGTCGGCGACCGTAATCGACCCCACGCGCAGATTGCCGCTGAGCAGGCCCGATGGTGCAGTCACGGTAATATTGTGATCCGGTGTGGAGGCGAGTTTTGCTGCCTGATCGACGGCATAATTGGTTGCGGAGGGAACGAAGCCGACGACGAGCACAACGGCAACCACGAGCAAAAGAACCGCCACGATCGCATAGGCGACCCAGCGCACCAATTTCCCGAGGATTCGAATCAAAATGCTCATGAAGGCGACAGTAACCTCAATTTTGTAACCGTGTGCTGAAACGTCGGCAGCAACTTTACGTTTCGTCAGAAGGCCTGGCCGATGCCGGCATAAATTCCATAGGCCGTGCCATCGTCATATTTCTTCAACGGAACAGCGACGTCGAGCCGGATCGGACCGAAGGGCGTCGCGTAGCGTAGGCCGACACCGGCACCGATGCGCAGATCGGAAAGGTCCGGGAAGGCCGTATCGGTGACGCTGCCCATATCGACAAACGGCACGATGCCGATCGTATCGGTGATCTTCACGCGCGCCTCGAATGACGCCGTAACGTAAGAGCGGCCGCCCGTCTCGTCACCATTGGAATTATAGGGCGAGATTTCCTGATAGCCATAGCCGCGCACGGAACCGCCACCGCCGGCATAGAAGCGCCGGGTGGCCGGAATGTCCTCGATGCTGTTGGCGCCGAGAAGCGATCCTGCGGCGAGCTTGCCGGCGAAGACCACATTGTTGTTGGCGCCGACGCCCTTGTAGCCCGTGATCGATCCTTCCACCGAGCCGAAGATCGTGCCGTCCATCGCCTCGTAGCTCGGCTTCGCGCTGATGGCGGCACGATAGCCGTCGATCGGATCCAGCTTGTTGTCGCGGGTGTCGCGCACATATTCCAGCGGGATAGTCACGGTCAGATAATTATGTTTGCCGAAGGCATCCGTCGTATCGGATTCATACGACACCTCGCCGCCGGCGGAAACGGTGTCTTGATCGTTGATGTCGTAGGCGAGGCCGGCGCTCAAGGTTGCTGTGTTGGCGTCATAGGCATCCGGATGCAGGCTCTGCATCTTGAGGCCGGCCGTAAAGGTGGCCGAGGGGTAGAAGGTGGCCGGCCTGATGTAGGTGATGCCGGCGGTGTAATCGAGCTGGCCGACATCGGTTGTTTCACCAAGGCGGGATACCGATCCTTCGATACGCAAGGAATCCGCGCGGCCCGTCAGATTGCGGTGCCCCCAATAGCCCTGCAGGCCGAAGCCGTCGATGGTCGAATATTGAGCGCCGACGCCGAAATAGCGCTGCTTGCCTTCCGATACCTCGATGGTCGTCGGAATGCTGCCATCCGGCGCCAGCTTGTCGGCTTCGCGGATGGTGACGCTGGAAAAGACGCCAAGCTTGCGCAGCCGGTCCGATGCCTTTTTCAGATCGTCGGGCGAATAGGGCTTGCCTTCGTTGATGCGGGCGTAACGCTTGATGAAATCCGGATCGACCGACTTCTGGCCGGTGACGCCGACATTGCCGAAGGGAGCGACCGGGCCGCTTTCGACCTTGAGCGATACGTCGACAGTGTTGCTTGAATGATCGGCAACGACATCGCGCTTGTCGAGCTTGGCGAGCGGATGCCCTTCGTTCTTGAAGTCGGCAACCATCTTGTCACCCGCCTTCAAGATGGTCAGCGAGCCGGCATCTCCCCCGCGAACCAGACCATATTTCTGCGGGTCCAGTTGGGCGGCATCGCCCTGCAGGCTTACCTTGCCGAGCTTGAAGACAGGACCTGGGTCGACGCTAATAGCAACGGCAACGGGCTTGGAACGGCTGAAGGTCGGCGTCGGCGGCAAAGCGTCAAGCGCGGTCCCATTGATGGTAATGGTGACGACGCCGCCATAATGGGCTTTCTCATAAAGATTGGCGATCAGCCGGTCGCGGTCGTCGCGGGCCTTCACGACAACGCCGAGGTCGCCGGAGGCGGGCTTGTCCTTGTCGGCGATCAGCATCGACGTCTCATTCAAGGAGTCTTTCAGATCCTTGTCGAGATTGTCAGCTTTCAAATCGACGGTGTAATGGACGGGATCGGAAACCTGGTCGGTGGTCTCGTCCTCGCCCCAGAGCTTGATGCCGAAAAGCTTGAAGGCGAAGGCATTGCCGGCCCAAAGAGGCCCGAGCGCAAGCACTGCCGCAACCGCTGCTACGGTTCCTGCCTGCCGATACGCAATACTCTTCCTCGGTACAGTTCTTTTAAGCATACGCCGCTTTACGGTTATATGAGAACTTACTCAGCTTGACGTTTCCCCGGGGTTAACGCGCGGCCACCATAGAGGCAAAAGTCTCTAAGGTGTACCGTTTTGGAGTCAAAAACCTGGAAATATGCCCCTCTCGGGGTGAAACGCCGCGGTTGCCGGTATGGTTCCCGTATATTTTTACGGCTTCAAACAGAGCGTCGGGAAATGCGACCAGGCGGCTCTAAGCCGATTTTCGCGCCGTTCCTCAGCCTGAAACAAAAAGTCCCGGACGCCTGGTCCGGGACTTCGAAATGCCGATCGTGGATCGATCAGTAGCCGCCGTAGCCGCCACGATAACCGCCGCGCGGGCAATCGTCGATGTAGCGACGACCGTAACGATCGCGGTAGTAGCACTGACCGGGCTGCTCCTGAACGCTGCCGATGACGGCGCCCGAAACGCCGCCGATGGCAGCACCGACGGCAGCGCCGCGGACGTTGCCGGTGACTGCGCCGCCGATGATGGCGCCCGATGCGGCGCCGATGCCTGCGCCCTGTTCAGTCGGTGTGCAGCTTGCGATCGCCAAGCCGATCATTGCGAGCATAAGAACTTTCTTCATTTACTCTCTCCAACGTTAGTTAAGCCGAACCCGGCAACGTCGTCCCAATTCTTCAGCTCCACCACGATGGGCTGTCTTTTCAGTCCTGCAACTACGAAAAAATATCGTGCAAAATATGATTGTCCATTGGGAGCGAAGAGTTTTTTTGTTGCTGGACTAAGGCAGCCCTGCATCCGGACAGTAAAACGATCCAGACGGCATCGAAAATCCGCTTCTTTTCTAAAGTAGCGGTTGATTGGATTGCGAAAAAGTCAAATGATGCCCTTGCCTCTGGAGGAGAGGCGAGGAGGAAAATATGGCAAAGGTGACTTTGACGGTGAATGGCCGTTCGGTCAGCGGCGAGTGCGAGGATCGCATGCTGCTTGTCCATTTCATCAGGGAAAAACTCAGCCTAACGGGAACGCATGTCGGCTGCGATACCAGCCAGTGCGGTGCCTGTGTCGTGCATATGGACGGCAGATCCGTGAAGAGCTGTTCCATCCTGGCCGTCCAGGCTTCCGGTTCCAAGATCACAACCATCGAGGGTCTGGCGGCCAATGGCGAGCTGCATCCGGTCCAGGCTGCCTTCAAGGAGCATCATGGCCTGCAATGCGGCTTCTGTACGCCGGGCATGGTAATGACATCGGTCGACATGATCCACCGACATGGCGGCAAGCTGGACGAGAAAACCGTTCGCAGCGAGCTCGAAGGCAATATCTGTCGATGCACCGGCTACCACAACATCGTCAAGGCCGTGCTCTCAGCCAATGCCGAGATGAATGCCGCAAGCCAGGCGGTCGAATAGAATTTCACCGAGACCGTCTGGCAGAGCGCCGATGATAGACGTCTTGGCGCGGTGCCAGGCCCGCAACCCCGATGGGAGGATGTGATGGGCGTGGAAGGCATTGGTGCGCGCGTGGCGCGCAAGGAAGACAAGCGATTTCTGACGGGCAAAGGGCGTTACACCGACGATATGGTGACGCCGGGGATGAAATACGCCTATTTCGTTCGCAGCCCGCTTGCACATGCGAAGATCGCCGGCATCGATACATCGGCGGCTCTTTCCATGCCGGGTGTGATCGGCGTGCTCGAGGGCAAGCAGTTGCTCGCCGACGGCATCGGCAACCTGATCTGCGGATGGATGATTCACTCCCGCGACGGCTCGCCGATGAAGATGGGCGCGTGGCGGCCTTTGGCGGTCGATACTGTCCGTTACGTCGGCGACGCGGTTGTGATCGTCGTGGCCGACAGCCTTGGAGAAGCCCGTGACGCGGCCGAGGCTGTGGCGGTCGATTATGAAGAGCTGCCTGCGGTCGTCGAAGCGGTGGATGCGCTGAAAGCGGGTGCGCCGCAGATCCATCCCGAGGCGCCCGACAATCTGATCTTCGATTGGGAGCTCGGCGATGCGGCAGCGACCGACAAGGCGATCGCGGAGGCGGCGCATGTCACCGAAATCGAACTCCACAACAACAGGCTTTCGCCGAACGCCATGGAGCCGCGCGCCACGCTCGGCATCTATGACGCGGCCGAAGACCACTACACTTGCTATACGACCAGCCAGAATCCGCATGTGGCCCGGCTCGTCATGAGCGCCTTCTACAATGTCGCGCCGGAAAACAAGCTGCGCGTTATTGCACCCGATGTCGGCGGCGGCTTCGGCTCGAAGATCTACATCTACCCGGAAGAGATCGTCTGTCTCTGGGCATCGAAGAAAACAGGCGTGCCGGTCAAATGGACGGCCGACCGCACGGAAGCCTTCCTCACCGATGCGCATGGCCGCGATCATCTTTCCAAGGTGAAGATGGCTTTCGATGCGCAAAACCGCATGACGGCGCTGAAGGTCGACACGATCGCCAATCTCGGCGCCTATATGTCGCTCTTCTCCTCGGCGGTGCCGACCTACCTCTATGCAACGCTGCTGTCGGGCCAATATGCCATTCCGGCGATCCATGCCAATGTCCGCACGGTCTATACTAACACCGTGCCTGTTGATGCCTATCGTGGAGCCGGGCGTCCGGAGGCGACCTATCTGCTCGAGCGCACGGTGGAAACGGCGGCGCGCGAACTCGGCGTCTCTCCTGCGGAGCTTCGACGGATCAACTTCATCCGCTCGTTCCCCTACCAGACACCCGTCATCATGAATTATGACGCCGGCGATTACGAAGCTTCGCTCAACGCCGCCATGCAGCAGGCGGATTGGGCCGGGTTTCCCGCTCGTAAGGCCGAGGCTGCCACGCGTGGCATGAAACGCGGCATCGGCATGAGCTGTTACATCGAGGCATGCGGCATCGCGCCCTCGCAGGCGGTGGGTTCGCTCGGGGCCGGCGTCGGCCTTTGGGAATCGGCCGAGGTGCGGGTGAACGCGGTGGGAACGATCGAAGTGCTCACCGGCTCGCACAGCCATGGCCAGGGGCATGAGACCACCTTTGCGCAACTGATCTCGGATCGGCTGGGTGTCCCGATCGACAGTGTCTCCATCGTCCATGGCGATACCGACAAGGTGCAGATGGGCATGGGCACCTATGGCTCCCGCTCGGGCGCCGTCGGCATGTCCGCCGTCGTCAAGGCGCTAGACAAGGTGGAGGCGAAGGCGAAGAAGATCGCCGCGCATCTGATGGAGGCCGACGAGAGCGATATCGTCATCGAGAACGGCGAGTTGAAGGTCGCCGGCACCGATAAGGCGCTTCCCTGGTTCCAGGTGGCGCTCGCCTCCTATACTGCGCACAATCTTCCCGCCGGCATGGAGCCGGGCCTCAAGGAAACCGCCTTCTACGATCCGGCCAATTTTACCTTCCCGGCCGGCTGCTATATCTGCGAGGTCGAGGTGGACCCGGAAACGGGCAAGACCGAGATCGTGCAGTTCGTCGCTGCCGACGACTTCGGCAACATCATCAACCCGATGATCGTCGAAGGGCAGGTGCATGGCGGCATTGCGCAAGGGATCGGCCAGGCGCTGCTGGAAGGCGTGCATTACGATGAGAGTGGCCAGCTTCTGACGGCGAGCTTCATGGATTACACCATGCCGCGTGCCGACGACCTGCCGTTCTTCCAGCTTTCACACCAGAACACCCCGTGCCCGAGCAATCCCCTTGGCATCAAGGGATGTGGCGAGGCGGGCGCCATTGGCTCGCCGCCGGCGCTGATGAACGCCATCACCGATGCGATCGGCAACAACACGCTGACCATGCCGGCCACACTGCTCAAGGTGTGGGAAGCGGCGCGGGCCACGCCCTGAGACAAGAGGAGGATAGGACAATGTACGCAACGAATTACCATCGCGCCTCCTCGGTCGACGAAGCCGTCAAGCTTCTGTCGAATGCCGACGAAGGCAAATATGTCTCCGGCGGCATGACGCTGATCGCCACCATGAAGCAGCGTCTGGCGTCGCCGAGCGATCTGGTCGATCTCAGGCATATCCCGTCGATCAAGGGGATTCGTGTCGATGGCCGCAGGGTCACGATCGGTGCGGCGACAACCCATGCGGAAGTCGCCTCCTCGGCGGCGATCCGTGCGGTCTGTCCGGCGCTGTGCGACCTTGCCGGCATGATAGGCGATCCGCATGTCCGGCACATGGGCACGATCGGCGGCTCCGTCGCCAACAACGATCCGGCGGCGGATTATCCCTCGGCGATGCTGGCGCTGAATGCCACCATCGTTACCGATCGACGCCAGATCGCGGCGGCGGATTATTTCCGCGGCTTGTTCGAAACGGCTCTGGAGGGCGCCGAGATCATCACATCAATCGCTTTCGAGGCGCCGGAACAGGCGGGCTACGCCAAATTCCCCAATCCGGCCTCGCGCTATGCCATGACGGGCGTTTTCGTTGCCAGGAATGGAGCGGAAATTCGCGTTGCCGTCACCGGTGCCGGTGCGGACGGCGTGTTCCGTCAGGGCGATATGGAGCAGGCGCTCGCGTCGAATTGGTCGCCGGATGCGCTCGCGGGCGTGACGGTCGATCCGTCATCGTTGCTATCAGACTTGCATGCGACGGCGGAGTACCGCGCCAATCTGGTTAAGGTCATGGCCAAACGCGCTGTGGCTGCCGCCTAGATTTACCACGAACAAGCCCGGAGCGGCGGGGTTTTACCCGCCGCTCCGGAGAGAGTGTTTCCACCATAGTTTCGATTGTCAATTTGATGTGATTGGCTATTGTTGTCTGGAATTGTTCAAAATTAGGGGCCATTTGCCGCAGCAGGGTGTGAAAGCAATGGGGAGGGGTTGACGGGCGATCCGGCATTCTTGAAAACGGTCGCACGTTACTGGAGCAGATGATGGATTTCGAAGCATTTTTTAAGGGCGAGCTGGACGGCCTGCACAATGAAGGCCGCTATCGCGTATTTGCCGATCTGGAACGCCGTAGGGGCAATTTTCCGCGTGCAACCCGATATACTCCCGACGGCCCGCAGGAAGTGACGGTCTGGTGTTCCAACGACTATCTCGGCATGGGCCAGCACCCCAAAGTGATCGAGGCGATGAAGCAAGCCATTGATCACTGTGGCGCGGGTGCGGGAGGCACCCGGAATATTTCTGGCACCAACCACTACCATGTTCTGCTCGAGCAGGAACTTGCCGATCTCCACGGCAAGGAATCCGCGCTGATCTTCACCTCGGGTTATATTTCCAACTGGGCGACGCTCGGCACGCTCGGTGCACGCATCCCCGGCCTCATCATCTTCTCGGATGCGCTCAACCATGCATCGATGATCGAAGGTATTCGCTATGCGAAGTGTGACAAGGTCATCTGGAAGCATAACGATCTGCACGATCTAGAAGCCAAGCTGAAGGCTGCGGATCCGAAGGCGCCGAAGCTGATCGCGTTTGAATCCGTTTATTCGATGGATGGCGATATCGCCCCCATCAAGGAAATCTGCGATCTCGCCGACAAGTATGGCGCGATGACCTATCTCGACGAAGTGCATGCTGTCGGCATGTACGGACCGCGCGGCGGCGGCATTGCCGAGCGCGAGGGCCTGATGGATCGTCTGACCGTCATCGAAGGTACGCTTGGCAAGGCGTTCGGCGTCATGGGCGGTTATATCGCCGCTTCGACTGCACTCTGTGATTTCATCCGGTCGTTCGCGTCCGGCTTCATCTTTACGACGTCGCTGCCGCCGACGCTTGCTGCAGGCGCCGTCGCTTCTATCCAGCACCTGAAGGTCAGCCAGTTCGAACGCTTGCGCCATCAGGACCGTGTTCGCAGGCTGCGCGCTCAGCTCGATGTTGCCGGTATTCCGCATATGCCGAACCCGAGCCATGTCGTGCCGGTCATGGTCGGCGATGCGGCCAAGTGCAAGTGGATTTCCGATCTGTTGCTCGACGCGGGCGTCTATGTTCAGCCGATCAACTATCCCACGGTGCCGAAGAAGACCGAGCGTCTGCGTATCACGCCGACCCCGCTGCATTCGGATGGCGATATCGAGCAGCTGGTTGGCGCGCTGCACGCCCTGTGGTCGCGCTGTGCGCTTGCCCGCGCTGTCGCGTAAGCTCAGTTCGTTTCTTTGAGCCGCGCTCTTTTGACAAGCGCGGCTTCTGGCCGAAAATCTACATGAAATTCATGGCGGAAGCGTTGGTTGAAACCTGCTTCCGCCGTGATTTTTTATTGGGTCATGTTAGCCTCGGCTTCCGAGGGCGAGACGGCATGCGAGACCGGCAAAGACCGTCGCCAGCAGATATTGCGGCAACTTCGGAATGCGCTTCACCGCCGAGAGACGGCTGCGGATGTGGCTCCCCAGCATGATGACCGAACCGTTCACCATGAAGCCGACCCCGTTCAGGATGGTGGCGAGCAAAGCCATCTGTACGATCATCGAGCCGCCGTGCGGATCGACGAACTGCGGAAAAAGGGCGAGTACGAAGAGTGCCATTTTCGGGTTGAGGAGATTGGTCGCCAATCCCTCGACGAAAATACGCTTGCCGGAGAGGCGCTTGAGCCCGGCCGAAGGTGCAAAGGCGGAGCCCTGCGAGCGCAGGGTTTTGACAGCCAGATAAAGCAGATAGGCGCAGCCCGCCCAGCGGACGATTTCATAGGCGACCGGCACGGTCAGGAAGAGTCTAGAAAGCCCGAGCGCGGCGGCCATGGCGTGGCAATAGGTTCCAAGCGCAATGCCTGCATAGGTCAGGAAGCCAGCGGAACGCCCCTGGCTGACGCTGCGCGACGCAATGAGAAGCATGTCGGGGCCGGGCGTGGCGGTGAGCACCAGCGCGGCGGCGGCAAAAAGAATGAGTGTGGAAAAATCCGGCATCGTGAGTCCTTTAAAAGTGAAGCCGGAATTCCTCTCTAACATCATTGCCGATAATGACAACCACCTTCATCACGGCGGGATCCAATTTTGGTCTGATGATCCGGATCATGCCATTCGTCTCGGATAGGCGCAGCATCGCTACTGTCATCCGTAAGATACGGCTTACTAATGATGGCGTGTCACGTCGATCAGGATGCCTGCCAGCTCTGCAGCTGGTTGAGCGTGGCCGTTGCGCCACCGCAGGCGATGATCAGCACGCGCTCGAAGCTGCCGAGCCTGTCGGCATGGGCATAAGCAACCGCCAAGGCAGCGCCGCAGGCCGGTTCCACAAGGACGCGATGGTCGTCGAGAAAGCGCATGCAGGCATCGACGGCATCGCGGTCTGTGACGACGACGCTATCGACCGGCCTGCTCTGTGTGATTTCGAAAGCGCGCTGGCTTATCTTTCGGGCGCCAAGCGACGTCGCAATGCTGGTGATCGCGGGCAGCTCTACCGGCTTGCCGGCCTTGACGGCGGCTGCGAGCGATGCTGCGCCATCCGTTTCGGCCGCGATGATCGGGACATGCTGAAGGCCGTTGCGGTCGAGCCCTTCCGAAACGCCGGCGAGCAGGCCGCCACCGCCGACGGACAGCACCACGGCGTCAAATGACACGCCTGCCTTGACGACCTCATCGATCATCGTCGCATGGCCTGTCCAAAGAAGCGGATCGTCGAAGGGATGGATGAAGGCGGTCTCCGCGTCGACAGCCTGAAGCGCACGCTCGTTTGCTTCCTGCCAGGATGCGCCGTGCACGAAGACTTCGGCGCCCTCCTGGCGGATCAGCGCTTTTGCCCGATCCGTCGTCGTCTCAGGAACGAAAACCGATACGGGGATCGAAAGGCGGCGGCCTGCATAGGCAACCGCGATGCCGGCATTGCCGCCGGAGGAGGAGACGAAGCGCCGCTTGCCATTATGCGCGTGATGCTCACAGGCAGCCCCGATGCCGCGGATCTTGAAGGAACCCGGGGGCTGCAGGGCATCCATTTTCAACCAGATGGAGCGTCCTGTTGTCTGGCTAAGAGGGCGGGATTCGAGAAGCGGCGTTTCGAGGTGAAGTGGCATAAATCTGTCCGGGGGCTTTGTCGGCTATGAAGTTCAGGCGGCCTTGTCCCGCTGGGCGACGAGAGCCGCGGCACGGCCACGCGCTTCCTCGTCGGCGGCGAAAACGGCATCCATGGTTTCCGCACTGCCGGTCGCGATCATCTCGTCCATGACGGCTTCGGCGATATCGGCCATCTCCAGGAAACCGATGCGGCCGTCCACGAAAGCATGGAAGGCTATTTCTTCGGCGGCGTTCATGATCGCGCCCTGCAGGCCGCCGCGCTCCAATGCGGTGCGGGCGAGGCGCAGTGCCGGGAAGCGAACCTCATCCGGTGCCTCGAAATCGAGACGCGCGAGTTTGGCGAAGTCCAACCGGTCGACATTGAGCTTGGTGCGGGCCGGGTAGGTAAGCGCATAGCCGATGGCCGTGCGCATGTCGGGACAGCCGAGCTGCGCCAGCACCGAGCCGTCGCTATAGCCGACCATGGAATGGATGACGGATTGCGGATGCACCACCACCTCGATCTGATCGGGGTGGACGTTGAATAGATGCTTGGCTTCAATCATCTCCAGCGCCTTGTTGAACATCGAGGCGCTGCCGATGGAAATCTTGAAGCCCATGGACCAGTTGGGGTGGGCGCGCGCCGTCGCCGGCGTCACATTGGCCATCTGCTCGCGCGTCCAGGTGCGGAACGGCCCGCCCGATGCGGTGATGATGATGCGCTCGACCGCATGCTGCTGATCATCTTCCAGTGCCTGGAAAATGGCGCTGTGCTCGCTGTCAACAGGGATCAGCCGGCCGCCGCCTTCGGAAACGGCGCGGACGAAAAGATCGCCGGCCGAAACCAGGCATTCCTTGTTGGCCAGGGCGATATCGGCGCCACGGCGAGCGGCAGCCAGGGTCGGGGCGAGACCAGCCGTTCCGACGATCGCCGCCATGACCCAATCCGATGGCATGGAGGCCGCTTCGATCAAGGCATTCTTGCCGGCGCCGACGGCGATCCCGGTGCCGGCCAATGCGTCCTTCAGCGCCTGATAGCGTTCTTCGTTGGCGGTGACCGCGAAAGCCGCGCCGCACGCCTTGGCCTGCTGTGCCAGCAGGTCGATATTGTCGTGGCCGGTTATGGCGGCAATGTCGAAAGCGTCGCGCCCGCCGAGCTGGGTGACGACATCAAGCGTATTCTGGCCGATGGAGCCGGTCGAACCCAATATCGTCAGGCGGCGCTTCGCCTTGCTACCGGTAGTCATTCAAGTATCCGCATCTTGCTGTCATCCTTCAAGGCTCTACAGGGGATCGCGGAAAGCGGCAAGTGTGACACCATGCAACCCCGCTCCCGCCGAGCATGCGCGCTTAAGGCGAAACCACTGATTTGGCATTATTTTCAGCAACTATTGAACCAAATGCGCGGTGCTGCGTTTTCCATCCACTTGAGTGCGGAGATTGGTATGGTTTTCAAAGCGGCAACATTTCATGGCATGGAGCTCTATCTGGAAAATGAACATTCCAGGCGTTCCGAACTGGAATCCACGGTAGCCAACGCTTTGGCTGTCGCTGGCGGGATCGATGCATCCGATGTCAGGGTAACTGCCGCCGGCCAGGAAATCCGTTTGGACGGAACCGTGGCCAGTCAGCCGGAAATCAGACGCGCAACTGCTGTTGCCGAAGCGATCCGCGGCGTGCGGCTCGTTCGAAACAGAATCATGGTTTGCTGAGCCGATTTGCCGGAGCGCTTGTGCTGTGCTCTTTTACTCTCCCTTTGTACCCAGTCGTCTGAGGGAAAATGCATGAACAAGATTATAGTGTCGGCCTTTTTCACTGCCGCGCTTCTGGGGTCGCCATTCGCATATGCGCAGAGCCACCCCGTCACCTTCCGAGACATCGCTTCCGACCCCGCCGCTGCCGCAGCCTTCAAGACGATGGCAACAGGCCATCGGCTTCCGGACTGGATCAACGGCAAGACCGTTGAATCTCCCGGCCATGAAGTCATGTTCGGCGCCGACAAGGTCTATGTCATGAGTGCCTGCAAGCAACATGATTGCGGCGCGGAACGGATCGCTATCCTGTACGACCCTGCCAAAAAGGTTATGTACGGTGTGCTTCTGGTCGCCGACCCCAAAACCATGTCTGAAAAATTAACCTGGATGCATATCGGCGCGGGCAACGAAGCGATCGACGGCAGGACCATTCTCTATGCGGCTCTCACAGGCAGCCTCGAGAACCATCCGGACGCGTTTAATTATAAGTAGAATGAGGAATAGTCGCCTGCTTGGTCATGGCTATGGTGATCTCGACGCGATTCGAACGCGTGACCCTCAGATTAGGAATCTGATGCTCTATCCTGCTGAGCTACGAGACCACTCGGCATGATCCATACAAAAGCAAAGGGCCGAAGCCAAGCCTTTTTGCGTTGCGGAGACAATCTGTGTTGAGCTTGGCCCGCGGAGCTTCGATGCCGCATGGGCTTTCACTATGAGGCCTCAGGCGTTGAGGCGCTGTTCGGCGAGGCGCACCCAGTAGGAAATGCCGTGGGCGATGGCTTCGTCGTTGAAATCGTAGGCCGGGTTGTGCAGGCCGGCGCTGTCGCCATTGCCGACGAAGATGAAGGCGCCCGGGCGAGCGTTCAGCATGTAGGAGAAGTCTTCGCCGCCCATCATCGGGTCAACATTGGGAACGACATTGCTCGTGCCGGCGATCTCTTCAGCCACCGCGAGCGCATGTTCCGTCTCGTCTGCGTGGTTGAAGGTGACCGGATAGTTGCGCTGGAAGTCAATTTCGACTTCCGCGCCGTGGCTGGCGGCGATGCCGGAAACGATCTGCTTGAAACGTTGTTCGGCGAGATCGCGGATCTCAGGATCGAGCGTGCGCACGGTGCCGGCCAGGCTTGCATCGTTCGGAATGACATTATGCGCGTTGCCGGCGTTGAACGTTGTAACGGAGACGACCACTGACTTCAGCGGATCGGTGCTGCGCGAGGCGATCAGCTGAAGGTTCGACACGATCTGCGCGCCGATGGCGATGGGATCGATCGTCTTGTGCGGCAGGGCGGCATGACCGCCGAGACCCTTGATGGACACGGTGAATTCGTCCGTTGCCGCCATGATCGGCCCCTTGCGGATGGCGAAATGGCCGACGGGAAGGCCGGGCAGATTGTGCATGCCGTACACTTCGGCGATGGCGAAGCGATCCATCATGCCGTCCTTGACCATGGCGTCGCCACCGGCGCCGCCTTCTTCTGCCGGCTGAAAGATGACGGCGACATTGCCGTTGAAATTTCGGTTCTCGGCGAGGTATTTTGCAGCACCCAACAGCATGGCGGTGTGGCCGTCATGGCCGCAGGCATGCATCTTGCCGGGCGTTTCGGAGGCATAGGGCTTGCCGGTAATTTCAGTCAGCGGCAGGGCATCCATATCGGCGCGCAGGCCGACCGTGCGTCCTTCTCCCTTGCCGCGGATCAGGCCGACGACGCCGGTTCGTCCGATACCGGTCACCACTTCGTCAACGCCGAAAGAGCGCAGCTTTTCAGCCACGAAAGCGGCCGTGTTCTCGACGGCATAGAGCAGTTCGGGATGCGCATGGATATGGCGGCGCCACTCGGTCACTTCGGCCTGGAGTTCTGCGGCTCTGTTCAAGATCGGCATGCTGATTTTCCTGCTGCTCAATATCGATTCTGGTTCAACTTGCGGGTCCGCTGCACTGCGTCGCTTCGGCCGAATAGTGTCCTTGCCGCGTGCTGCCGGTAAATAAAGTCGTCAATCGCCTTTGCCTTCTCCTAGCCATATAGGTTAAATAGACGAAGCTTTCGAGAAAATTCCGGACTTCTGAAGGATAGATCGTGCCGACGAAGCAGAATCGTTTGTATGCCGCCCTGCGGCTCATTCCCGCCGCCGCCGCTGCATCCATGCTTTTCGTGTCGACCGCGCAGACGGCCGGAGCAAACCCGCATATTCTCGTCGATGCGAATACGGGTCGGGTTCTCGATCAGCAGGAAGCATTTCGCCGCTGGTATCCCGCATCCCTCACCAAGCTGATGACGACATATGTCACCTTTCGGGCCATCCAGTCCGGCCAGATCAAGCTTGATACGCCCGTTGTCATGTCGAAGCTGGCATCGGCGCAGCCGCCGGCCAAGATGTACTTCAAGCCCGGGCAGAAGATGACGCTCGACAACGCCTTGAAGATGATGCTCGTCAAATCGGCGAACGATCTTGCCATGGCCGTTGCCGAAACCGTCGGCGGTTCGCAGCAGGCTTTCGTGGTGCGGATGAATGCGGAAGCAGCCCGCCTCGGCATGCGCGACTCGCACTTCATCAATCCGAATGGCCTGCCCGGCAAGGGCCAGTATTCCACGGCGCGCGATCTTGCTATTCTGAGCGTCGCGCTGCGCCGCGAATTTCCGCAATATGCCGGCTATTTCTCGCTCGAGGGCTTCACCAACGGTGTGAAGCAGGTGCCGAACATCAACATGCTGATCGGCCGTTTCGATGGTGCCGACGGCATGAAGACCGGCTTCATCTGCGCAGCCGGCTTCAACCAGATCGCATCGGCCACCCGCAACGGCCGCACGCTGATTTCGGTCGTGCTCGGAACCGACAGTCTGGCGGCCCGCGCCGACGATTCCGCCAATTTCCTGGAGAAGGGTTTCCAGAACCAGCTTTCGACCCCGGACACGCTGGCGACGCTTCGGCCGACCGCGCCGCTTTCCAACGAAGTCGCCGATGTCACCGCCGATATCTGCAGCGCCAAGGGCGCACAGGCGCGCAGTGAAACCCGCGACCCCTTCGGCCGCACAAAGGTCCAGTCGCCCTATATCCACGAGATGGATCATGAGCCGAACTTCATCTATGCTGGCCTGATCGGCGGTCAGGATATCATGACTGCCAGCCAGGGCGACAAGGACGACGCCACCGCCAAGGGCGACAAGGCGACCAAAGGCGACAAGATTGCGGTTTCCGGCTCTTCCAACGTGCCGATCCCGATGCCGCGTCCTACCTTCTAATGTCGGCCTTCTACTATCTGCCTTTCTAATATCGGATTGAAGCCATGAGCGTTTCGCAGCAAAGAGTGCCGGTTACCATTCTGACCGGCTTTCTCGGAGCGGGCAAATCGACCCTGCTGAACCGCATGCTCAAGGATGAGGCTATGCGGGATGCCGCCGTCATCATCAACGAGTTCGGAGATGTCGGCATCGATCATCTGCTCGTCGAAAGCTCCGGCGACGCCATCATCGAGCTTTCGGATGGCTGCCTGTGCTGCACGGTGCGCGGCGAGCTGGTGGATACGCTGGCAAACCTGATGGATGCCATGCAGACGGGCCGCATCCGCCCGTTGAAGCGTGTCGTCATCGAAACGACCGGCCTTGCCGATCCTGCCCCCGTCATGCAGTCGATCATGGGCAACCCGATCATCGCCACCAATTTCGATCTCGATGGCGTCGTTACCGTCGTGGACGCGGTCAATGGGCTGCAGACGCTCGACAATCATGAAGAGGCGCGCAAGCAGGTGGCCGTCGCCGATCGGCTGATCGTGTCCAAGACGGGGATTGCCGGCGCCGTGCCGGAAGCGCAGCTGGAGAGCCGCCTGCGAGCGCTCAATCCGCGTGCGCAGATCCTGAATGCCGACAGCGATGAGGCGGGGCGCGCGGCAGTTCTCGTGAACGGTCTCTACGATCCCAGCTCCAAGATTGCGGATGTCGGTCGGTGGCTGAAGGACGAGCTGGAGGCAGACGATCACCATCATCACCACGATGACCACGATCATCATCATGGCGATCATGGGCATGACCATCACCATCATGATGACCATGGGCACCACCATCATCACGGCCACCACCATGGCCACCGGCACCAGCATTCCCACGACGTGACTCGTCATGACGATTCGATCCGATCCTTCTCGATCGTCGAAACGCAGCCCATCGATCCGATGGCGCTGGAGATGTTCATCGATCTCCTGCGCTCGGCACATGGCGAAAAGCTGCTGCGCATGAAGGCGATCGTTGCCGTGTCCGATCGGCCGGAGCGGCCCGTCGTGCTGCATGGCGTGCAGAACATCTTCCATGCGCCCGTGCGGCTGCCGGCGTGGCCCAATCCCGAGGATCGGCGCACGCGTATGGTGATCATCACCAAGGATCTGCCCGAGGATTTCGTGAAGGGCCTTTTCGACGCGTTCCTGAGCAAGCCGCGCGTCGATACGCCTGACCGGGCGGCGTTGCAGGATAATCCGCTCGCCGTGCCGGGAATGCGGTTCTAGAGCGGTTCAGCTTTTCACGGAATCCCCGAACCGCTCTATCTCTTTGTTTTCGCGTAATTCCGGACGGAAAACCGCTGCGCACTTTTCCTGGAATTGCACTAGCTTTAAGATATCAGGCGGAGTTCGCTCCATCCTCGGGGTGGGGCGAAAGCGTGGCGACCCTCGCACCGCGAGGATGGCCACGGATGCAAATTATCACCCTCTGCGGATCATGAAGCGATGGCCACTGTCCGTTTTCTCGCTTGCGAGAAGCGTGTGGCCTTTTTCATTGCAAAGATGCGGGATGTCGATGACGGCAAGCGGATCCGTCGTTTCCACGGTTAGCGTCGTGCCGCTTGCCATGCCACGCAGGCGCTTTTCCGTCTTGATTGCCGGATAGGGGCATTTCAATCCGCGCAGATCGTAGATGTCGGCGTGATTACTGTTCACCCTTTGCCCAGAACTTCCAGAAAGGCGGCTTCTTTGCCGGCTCCGTTTGCGCCGTTTCGACAGACGGGTTGGGCGCATAGGCGAGCGCATTGACCGTCGGTCCCGGGTTCATCGGGTTCGCCATCGGGATCGGCACATTTGCCGGGATATTGGCCGCAACCACGGGACCACCGGTCTGCTGTGCGACCGCATTCGGGGCCGCCGTCGACATGGGAATGCTGGCCGTCGTCGTCGGGCTCGCGACCGTTCCGCCGCGTGCGACCTGCTGTGCCGATTGATTGGACATCATCGATTCGAGATCGGCGACCTTCATCATCTTGCCGGCGGCAAGTGCCGTGCCCGTCGGCGCATAGGCGATATCATGACCCTTGCGCTGCTTGGCGACAACGGCCTTGCGCTCGGCTTCGGTCGGATCGTACCAAGCCATACCGTCGAACTTCTTCGAGGCCATGGCATAGTCGGAATCATACTGCTTGTCATAGGTTGCAAGCGCCGTCTGCAGCGCGGGCGGGGTCGTCATGACCGGGCATTTGCCGCCAGCGTTGAACGGGCTGCTGGCCTGCTGGTTGAAGACGTATTTCTTCTCGCAGACCTCGACTTCAGGCGGCCGCTTGGTCACCTCGAAATTGTCGTAGCCGACCTTCAGCATCTTCCAGAATTCGATATTCGGGCTCAGCCGATGCTTCCACATGTTTTCCGCCGTCATGCGGAACGGGAACGCCTCGAGCTGGATCGCCTTCTGGCCGCCCTTGAAGGCGTCGCGTGCGAAAGCGTAGATTTCCAGCACCTGCTGGTCCGTCATCGAATAGCAACCCGACGACGAGCAGGCGCCGTGGATCATCAGATTGTTGCCGGTGCGGCCGTTCACCGCGTCGTAGCGGTTCGGGAAGCCGGTATTGATGGCGAGATAATATTTCGAATTGGGATTCAGGTTGGCCGGCGTCAGCATGTAGAAGCCTTCCGGAGCCTGCCGGTCGCCTTCCTTCACCTTTGGGCCAAGACGGCCGGACCAGGCGCAGATCTTGTAGTCCGCAATCACCTCGAACCGGTTGCTCTGGTTCGCCTTCATGATTTCCATCACACCTTCTTCCTTGAAGATGCGGATCATGATCGGCGAGTTGCGGTCCATGCCCTTCTTGGACATATCGGCAAGGATATGGCTGGGCAGCGGCTGCTCGACCTTGTTCTTCACCGTCGACAGGTCAATCGACGCGGTGTCCAACGCGTCGTTGCAGCCGGCGAGTGCCAGTGCCATCAATGAGACGTAGGCAAGGTGACGGAAGCGCATTCTGACTGGCCCATAAATGCGAAGAGCGACAACTCAATCGGTTTCGCCACTCCCCTCGAAGCATGAAACGGAATCATAGGCGATTTATACTTGAGAATTCCTTACCAGCCTATGACCTGCCCGCGACGCGTCGGCAAGCTTTTCTTTGCCATAACAGCTTCGATAACGCAAATGTGGCCAAGGTTTGGCCTCATTCGCGTTTTGGGCGATCACTTTTTCAGAAATTGACCTAAAGATTGCGGCCGATGTTGAGGAATTTCTGGCGGCGGTCGCTGCGCAGCTGATCACCCGTACGGCTGGAAAGTTCGCCAAGGGCGTTGGAAATGATGTCGCCGGTTGCGGCGATGACGCTCTGCGGATCGCGATGCGCACCACCCAGCGGCTCCGGAATGATGCCGTCGATGACGCCGAGGCCCTTCAGGTCGTCGGCCGTGATCTTCATGTTGGTTGCGGCTTCCTTGGCGCGTGTGCTGTCGCGCCACAGGATAGAAGCAGCACCTTCCGGCGAAATCACGCTGTAGATCGAATGCTCGAGCATGTAGACGCGGTTGCCGGTGGCAATCGCGATAGCGCCGCCCGAGCCGCCTTCGCCGATGACGACGGAGATGATCGGCACCTTGACGCCGAGACACATCTCGGTCGAGCGGGCGATGGCTTCTGCCTGACCGCGCTCTTCCGCGCCAACGCCGGGATAGGCGCCGGCGGTGTCGACGAGCGTGATGACCGGCAACTGGAAGCGATCGGCCATTTCAAGCACGCGGATTGCCTTGCGATAGCCTTCCGGACGGGCGCTGCCGAAATTGTGCTTCAGGCGGGTCTTGGTGTCGTTGCCCTTCTCCTGGCCGATGATGGCAACGGGCTGGCCGCGGAAGCGAGCGAAGCCTGCCTGAATGGCGGCATCCTCGGAAAATTTGCGATCGCCGGCCAGCGGCGTGAATTCCGTCAGCAGCGCTTCGGCATAATCGACGAAATGCGGCCGCTGCGGATGACGCGCGACCTGCGTCTTCTGCCAGGCATTGAGCTTGGAATAGATATCCGCAGTTGCCTCGCGCACGCGGATTTCAAGCCGACCCACCTCGTCGGAGGTGTCGATGCTTTCGTCTTCGCTCGCCAGTTTCTTGAGCTCGTGAATCTTGCCTTCGAGATCCGAGATGGGTTTTTCGAAGTCCAGATAATTGTGCATGAGGTGCGTTTCCGATCCTTTTGCCCGTAACGAGAGACGGCGGCTTTAGCCTTTGTGCCGGTCCTAATCCTGTTTTTTTGCCTGTTTGGCAAGAGGGTGATGCGTCTGGACCAGCTGATGAAGGCGTTCTTCCAGCACATGCGTATAGATTTGAGTGGTCGAAATGTCCGAATGGCCAAGAAGTTCCTGCACGACGCGCAGGTCGGCGCCGTTGGCCAGGAGGTGGCTCGCAAAGGCGTGGCGCATGACGTGCGGCGAGATCATCGATGGCGTGAGGCCGGCGCGGATGGCGAGATCCTTGAGATCACGTGCGAAGACCTGACGCGGCAGATAGCCCTGCTGGGAGGTCGATGGAAAAAGCCATGGACTTTCCGGCACCGGCTGCTTGGCATTTGCCGCCAGCTCTGCCTGCAGCTTTCCGTAGGTCTTCAGCGCGGCTATCGCCGATTGGGACAGCGGAACCAGGCGCTCCTTGTTGCCCTTGCCGCGAATGATCAGGAAGCGTCCTTCGTGATCCAGCACCTTTGCCGGCAGCGATACCAGCTCGCTCACGCGCATGCCGGTGGCGTAGAGCAGTTCCAGCAGAACCAGCATGCGCAAGCGTTGGAGTTGGTCGGGACCGTCGACCGCTGCTTCTTGCTCCGCCTGCGTCAAAAGACGCGTCACCTCGTCGACGCCCATGGTCTTGGGCAGGGCGCGGCCTTTTTTCGGCGGATCGAGAATACCCGTGGGATCGTCCGTGCGCAGGCCTTCGGCATAAAGGAATTTGTAGAACTGGCGCATGGCGGAGAGCCGGCGGGCCTGGGAGGAGGCCTTGAAGCCCTGACTTGCAAGGCCGGAAAGATAGGCGCCGAGATCGGTCGCGCCTGCTTCCGCGAGGCGAACGCTGCGCTCGGAAAGAAAACCGTGGAGATCGTCGAGATCGCGTTCATAGGATTGAAGCGTGTTGACGGCCGCACCTCGCTCCGCGCTCATCATCTCGAGGAAAGCTTCCATATGCGCTCGGCCCAGATCTCTCACCGCAGTCCTCGCATTCATGGCTTCAGTGAGCCGGTGACCGGCGGGTTGAGGCGTTCCGGCGGAATGCGGATCGTGACCTCGCGCGGCTGGGGATCGACGAAAAGCACCAATGCCCACATCGCTCCATATATCGATCCCGCGATGACCGCGCAGATGACAAGGAAACGAAACAGGGTTGGCATGCGAAAACTCTCCTTTTCCCGTCCATTGGGCGGGTGATGCGCAATAATTATGTCCTTCAAGGCTTAACTGAAGGATATTGCAGACATGTTTACGCAGCGCGTCTTGACGCTACCGGTGCATTTGACGATACCGTTTCCAAAGAAATAGTGAATGGGCCGATGAGTGAACAAGTCCTGACCCTTGCCGAAAGCCTGAAAGACAGGGCGCGCATCGCGCTGGGTCAACGCAATCTCGTTCTTGTTGGATTGATGGGTGCGGGGAAATCGTCCATCGGCCGGCTGCTGGCGCAGCAGCTCGGCATTCCCTTTGTGGATACCGATGTCGAGATCGAGCGCGTGTCGCGCATGACGATCACCGAGCTATTTGCCGCCTATGGCGAACAGGAGTTTCGGGCCCTGGAAACGCGGGTGATCAAGCGCCTGCTGCGCGGCGGTCCGCGCGTTGTCTCGACGGGCGGTGGCGCCTTCATCAACGACAGCACGCGTATGCATGTGAAGCGGGGCGGCCTTTCTGTCTGGCTCAAGGCCGATCTCGACGTCCTGTGGGACCGCGTCAATAAGCGTGATACGCGGCCGCTGCTCAAAACGGAGAACCCGAAGCAGACCCTCGAGAACCTGATGAATGCGCGCTATCCCATCTATGCGGAAGCCGATCTCACCGTTCTCTCCCGCGATGTCGGCAAGGATGTCATGGTCAAGGAAGTCCTGGCCGCGATTGCCGAAGGAAAGACAGCAGAAAGCAGAATATCATGAATGCGATCACACCGGCTTCCGCAGAGCGTCTCGTGCGCGTGCCCCTTGGCGAGCGCGCCTACGACATCCTGATCGGCCCCGGCCTGATCGCCCGCGCAGGGCGCGAAATCGCCGCGCGCCTGAAGGGCCGCAAGGCTGCCATCGTCACGGACGAGAATGTCGGCGCGCATTATCTCGATGCGTTGGTCTCAAGCCTTGAAGCCGCGGGCATCCAGGCATCCAGCCTCGTGCTGCCGGCCGGCGAGAAGACCAAGAGCTTCGAACATCTCATGACTGTTTGCGATGCGGTGCTGACGGCTCGCGTCGAGCGCAACGATGCGGTGATCGCTCTGGGCGGCGGTGTTATCGGCGATCTCGCCGGCTTTGCCGCCGGCATCGTCCGCCGTGGCGTTCGCTTCGTTCAGGTTCCGACGTCGCTTCTGGCTCAGGTCGATTCCTCTGTCGGCGGCAAGACCGGCATCAACACTCATCACGGCAAGAACCTCGTTGGCGTCTTCCATCAGCCGGATCTCGTGCTGGCCGATAGCGATGTGCTGAATACGCTCAGCGAGCGCGAATTCCGCGCCGGCTATGCCGAAGTCGCCAAGTATGGCCTGATCGACAAGCCGGATTTCTTCGCCTGGCTTGAGGCCAACTGGAAGGATGTCTTTGCCGGCGGCGCGGCGCGTATCGAAGCGATCGCTGCCAGCTGCCAGGCCAAGTCCGATGTGGTCGTTGCCGACGAGCGCGAGAATGGCGCCCGCGCTCTGCTCAATCTCGGTCATACCTTCGGTCACGCCCTCGAAGCGGCCACGGCCTATGACGGCCGGCGGCTGGTGCATGGCGAAGGCGTCGCGATCGGCATGGTGCTGGCGCATGAGTTTTCCGCGCGGCTCAATCTAGCAAGCCCCGACGATGCCAAGCGCGTCGAGGCGCATCTGAAGGCCGTGGGCCTTCCGACCCGGATGGGCGATATTCCCGGAGAGCTGCCGCCGGCCGAAACGCTGATGGACGCAATCGGCCAGGACAAGAAGGTCAAGAGCGGCAAGCTCACCTTCATCCTCACGCACGGTGTCGGCCAATCCTTCGTTGCCGACGATGTGCCGTCTTCCGAAGTCCTGAGTTTCCTCAAGGAAAAGCATCCCTGATGACGATCGAGGGCACGCTGGCTATATTGTTGGAATATTGGCCCGAGATCGCCTCGATCATCGTGCTCGTGCTGTTGTCGGCATTCTTTTCCGGTTCGGAGACGGCGCTTACCGCCGTCTCGCGCAGCCGTATTCATACACTTGAGGCGAACGGGGACGAGCGCGCGGGCATTGTGCGCGCGCTGATCGAACGTCGAGACCGGCTGATCGGCGCCTTGCTGATCGGCAACAATCTCGCAAACATTCTATCGTCGTCACTGGCGACGAGCGTCTTCCTCGGCTTGTTCGGCAATTCCGGCGTCGCGCTGGCGACGGCTGCGATGACCGTCATCCTCGTGATCTTCGCGGAAGTGCTGCCGAAGAGTTGGGCCATTTCGACACCGGATCGTTTCGCGCTCAATGTTGCCGGCACCGTGCGGCTGTTTGTCGCTGTGGTCGGGCCGGTCTCGAGTTTCGTCAATGCGATCGTTCGCTGGATTCTCGGCGTCTTCGGCATCAACCTCTCCCGCGAGGTGTCGATGCTGTCGGCACATGAGGAGTTGCGTGGTGCCGTCGATCTGCTTCACCGCGAGGGATCGGTGGTCAAGGCTGATCGCGACCGGCTGGGCGGCGTGCTCGACCTCGGCGAGCTTGAGCTATCTGACATCATGGTGCACCGCACGGCGATGCGCGCCATCAATGCCGACGATCAGCCCGAGGTGGTGGTGCGCGCGATCCTCGACAGCCCCTATACGCGCATGCCGCTCTGGCGCGGTACGATCGACAACATCATTGGTGTCGTTCACGCCAAGGACCTCCTGCGGGCGCTCGCTGAACGCAATGTCGAGCCGGAAAACCTCGATATCGTGAAGATCGCGCAAAAGCCCTGGTTCGTGCCCGACAGCACAAATCTCGAAGATCAGCTCAACGCCTTCCTGCGCCGCAAGCAACATTTCGCCGTCGTCGTCGACGAATATGGCGAGGTGCAGGGCATCGTGACCCTGGAGGACATTCTGGAGGAGATCGTCGGCGATATCGCCGACGAGCATGATCTCGATATCCAGGGCGTGCGTCAGGAAGCCGATGGCTCGATCGTCGTCGACGGTGTCGTGCCGATTCGCGATCTCAACCGCGCGCTTGACTGGGATTTGCCGGACGAGGAAGCAACAACGATTGCCGGTCTCGTCATCCACGAGTCGATGACCATTCCCGAGGAACGTCAGGCCTTCACCTTCTATGGCAAGCGCTTCATCGTCATGAAGCGGGAAAAGAATCGCATCACCAAGCTGCGCATCCGTCCCGCCGAGACGGAAGAGGCAAAGCCGGAATAGGGCGCGATCGGCTTTCGCGTTACCAGCGAACCGATTCGCCAGGCGCTGCCGGCTCCACCGCCAGCGCATGCAGCCCGGCATCCAGCTCCGGCTTCAAAAGCTCGTTGATCGCCCTGTGGCGCGCAAGGCGCGGCATGCCCGAAAACTTGGCGGACACGATGCGAACTCTTATATGAGTTTCGCCGGTTCCGGTCATGTCCGGCTGATGACCGGCGTGCAGGTGGCTCTCGTTGATGACTGCGAGACGCTCAGGCGCGAAAGCTTCGTTGAGCTTTGCCTCAATGCGGGATTGCAGTGTGGTTTCCATGTTCCCGCGTCGACCTCCGTTGCGAAAAAAGGTTCCCACAAAGCCTATAACATTCCTGTTTGTCAATTCTTGTTGTGGGCCAATCGAGGCCCCATAATTAGGCCACTATGGGACTTGATTCAAAATACTTCGATCGCATCCGCACCCGTCGCAAACGTCCGCCGGAGCCCGAGCAGGGTCCGCCGACGTGCCAGTGGGATGGCTGCGACAAGCACGGCACGCATCGCGCCCCGGTCGGGCGCAATGCGGAAGGGCAGTTCTTTTTGTTCTGCTTCGAGCACGTCAAGGAATACAACAAGGGCTATAATTATTTCTCCGGCCTTTCGGACGGCGAGATTGCGCGCTACCAGAAGGAAGCGATCACCGGCCATCGTCCGACCTGGACTGTCGGTGTCAACAAGGCAGCAAAGAACAGCCCGCTGCAATCCGACATCCGCTCCGGTGCCTATACCCGGGTTCGCGATCCCTTCGGCTTCGTCAAGGATAGCGACGGGCGTGGCAACGGCCCGCGCTTTCCCGAGCAGCGCAAGCTGAAAACGCTGGAGGCGAAAGCTTTCGATACCATGGGGCTCGGCGCCAACGCATCGGCGCCGGATATCAAGCGTCGTTACAAGGAATTGGTGAAAATGCACCATCCCGACGCCAATGGCGGCGACCGTGGTTCCGAGGAGCGTTTTCGCGAGGTCATTCAGGCCTATCAATTATTGAAGCAGAACGGTTTTTGTTAATTCCCGTCCTTGCTCTCCGCCTTCAATCAGGTATGGTCCAAATCGGCTGAAGCCGGGGGCAACCGCGGCAGGGTGCGCATTTGGCTGGCTGCACCTCGGCCAACTTTCCGGACGCGGCGTTTCTTGTCCGGGGACTCTGTTCAAGGATGCTCGCAAGCGATTATGCAATCGCGCCGAGATTTTGCTTTAGTCCCGGAGAAGTATCGCCGCTGTTCCGACCGAACGGATGCGGGCAACAAAGCTGTGGCGTTTCGGAAAAATCGGCTGAGTTTGATATGGCTGGGTGAGAGCCACCCGCCCTGGAGACATGATGAGCAAGATTGACCTTGATATTTCCGAAGTTCCCGACACCACCGTTTCGGTTCGTGAAGTTTTCGGCATTGATTCCGACATTCGCGTGCCGGCCTACAGCCAGGGCAGCGCTTACGTACCGGATCTTGATCCGGACTATCTCTTCGACCGCGAGACGACGCTCGCCATTCTCGCCGGCTTTGCGCACAACCGCCGCGTGATGATTTCGGGCTATCACGGCACCGGCAAGTCCTCCCATATCGAGCAGGTTGCCGCGCGCCTGAACTGGCCTTGCGTGCGCATCAACCTCGACAGCCATGTCAGCCGTATCGATCTCGTCGGCAAGGACGCTATCGTCGTCAAGGATGGGCTGCAGGTTACCGAATTCAAGGACGGCATCCTGCCCTGGGCCTACCAGCACAATGTCGCGCTCGTCTTCGACGAATACGATGCCGGCCGTCCGGACGTCATGTTCGTCATCCAGCGCGTGCTGGAATCCTCGGGCCGCCTGACCCTGCTCGACCAGAGCCGCGTCATTCGTCCTCACCCGGCTTTCCGCCTGTTTGCGACCGCCAACACCATCGGTCTCGGCGATACGACTGGCCTCTATCACGGCACGCAGCAGATCAACCAGGCGCAGATGGACCGCTGGTCGATCGTGACGACGCTGAACTACCTGCCGCACAACAACGAAGTCGATATCGTGCTGGCGAAGGTCAAGTCCTTCCGCAACGACAAGGGCCGCGATACCGTCTCCAAGATGGTCCGTGTTGCCGATCTGACGCGTGCGGCCTTCATGAATGGCGACCTTTCGACGGTCATGAGCCCGCGTACCGTCATCACCTGGGCTGAGAATGCGGAAATCTTCGGCGATGTCGCCTTCGCCTTCCGTGTGACCTTCCTCAACAAGTGCGACGAGCTGGAGCGGCCTCTGGTCGCCGAACACTATCAGCGCGCCTTCGGTATCGAGCTGAAGGAAAGTGCTGCCAACATCGTGCTCGAAGCCTAAGGAAAAGCCGACACATCATGTCAGGTCGCGGAGATAATTCCAAAGCGAAGCCGGGCGCCCCGGTGGACATGGAGCCGTTGCGCCGGGCCATCACCGGCTGCGTGCGTTCGATCGCCGGCGATGCCGAGATCGAAGTCGCATTTGCCAATGAACGCCCGGGCATGACTGCCGAGCGCATCCGCCTGCCGGAGCTTTCGAAGCGGCCGACAGCGCATGAGCTGGCCGTCACGCGGGGGCTTGGTGATTCGATGGCGTTGCGGCTTGCGTGCCACGACGCGCGCGTCCACGCCGTCATGTCGCCCCAGGGCGCCGATGCCCGCAATATCTTCGATGCCGTCGAACAGGCGCGCGTCGAATCGATCGGCTCGCTGCGCATGAGCGGTGTTGCCGCCAACATCAGCTCCATGAATTCGGAGAAATATGCCAAGGCAAATTTCTCCGGCGTCGAGCGGCGTGAAGATGCGCCGATCGGCGAGGCGATGGCGATGATCGTGCGCGAAAAGCTCACGGGCCAGAAGCCGCCGGAGAGCGCCGGCAAGGTGCTCGATCTCTGGCGCCCGTTCATCGAGGAAAAGACTGGCGGCGAACTCGACAACCTGTTGTCCGCCATCAACGACCAGCAGAGCTTTGCCCGTGTAGTCCGCAACATCCTTACGGCCATGGAAATGGCCGAGGAATACGGTGACGAGCAATCCGAGCCCGATAGCGAAGAGCAGCCGAGCGAGGAAGACAAGCCGAACGGCGAAGATCAGAACAACGACGACGTCAACGAAGACGAAGGCTCCGATGCGGCACCTGCCGAGGATAGCGAAGCCTCCGACGAGCAGATGGACGACGGCGCGACCGAAGACGGTGGCGAGATCTCCGACGACGACATGAGTGAAGAAGGTGAGGAAGATTCGGAAACGCCGGGCGAGACCCGCCGGCCGAATACGCCGTTCACCGACTTCAACGAGAAGGTCGACTATCACGTCTACACCGAGGAATTCGATGAGACCACGACCGCGCAGGAACTCTGCGACGTGGCCGAACTCGAGCGCCTGCGCGCCTTCCTCGACAAGCAGCTTGCGCATCTGCAAGGGGCCGTGGGACGGCTTGCCAATCGCCTTCAGCGTCGCCTTATGGCCCAGCAGAACCGCTCCTGGGATTTCGACCTGGAAGAGGGCTATCTCGATCCGGCCCGCCTGACGCGCCTGATCATCGACCCGATGCAGGCTCTGTCCTTCAAGATGGAGCGGGATACGCAGTTCCGCGACACGGTCGTGACGCTGCTGATCGACAATTCCGGCTCGATGCGTGGACGACCGATCACGGTTGCAGCCTCCTGCGCCGATATTCTGGCGCGCACGCTGGAGCGCTGCGGCGTTAAGGTCGAAATCCTCGGCTTCACCACCAAGGCGTGGAAGGGCGGTCAGGCGCGCGAGAAGTGGCTCGCCAGTGGCAAGCCACAGACACCGGGCCGTTTGAACGACCTGCGCCATATCATCTACAAGTCTGCGGACGAGCCCTATCGCCGGTCTCGCGCCAACCTTGGTCTGATGATGCGCGAAGGCCTCCTCAAGGAGAACATCGACGGCGAGGCACTGATCTGGGCGCATAACCGCCTGCTCGGCCGCCGCGAGCAACGCCGCATCCTGATGATGATCTCGGATGGTGCGCCCGTCGACGACTCCACGCTGTCGGTCAATCCGGGCAATTACCTGGAACGGCACCTGCGCGCCGTGATCGACCAGATCGAGACGCGGTCGCCCGTCGAACTGCTGGCTATCGGTATCGGTCACGACGTGACGCGCTACTATCGCCGTGCCGTTACCATCGTCGATGCCGACGAGCTGGCAGGTGCGATGACCGAACAGCTCGCATCGCTGTTCGAGGATCAGGCGAGCATGCCGCGTTCGCGCATGCGCCGCGCCAGCTGAGCCCGCTCAGGCGTCCTTTCGCATCGGCCTTCCGGCCGATGCGTTTCAGAAGCAACAGGTCTGATTCTTCCGCCAGACAGATCGGGGTAATATCTCTCGGGCTGCTGGCCATGCTGGCGCTCATGACCGGCTGTAGCGCCGGGAGTGATGGCGAGGAAGGCGGTCCCGCCAACGTCCGCGCCATCGAGATTTCCAACTTCAAGCAAGGCTCAAGCGAAACGCGGTTTGGTTCGCTGGAGTTTATCGGCGGCCTCGAACTCAGTTCGGACAACGCCCTTCTCGGCGCCATCTCCGCCATTCGCTTCCGTCCCGATCAGCGGCAATTCATTTCCGTGCTGGATACGGGCCATTGGCTGACCGGAACCATCGAGCGAGACGACAAGGGCAGGCTGAAGGGTATTACCGACGCGCGTATCACGCCGATGATCGATCGCAGCGGGGGCATCGATCCCGGCCGAGGCGCCATGGATGCGGAGGGGCTGGCGCTGCGCGGCAATCATGTGCTCGTGAGTTACGAACAATATCACCGTGTCGACGTTTATCCGGATCCCGGCTTCGAGATCTCGCCGCCCGACGGCACGTTGCCGCTTCCGCTCCCCCAATTCGAGTTGCGGTCAAATCGCAGCCTGGAAGCCCTGATGATCGCGCCGGCAGCGAGCCCGCTTGCCGGCGGTGCCGTCACGGTCGCCGAGGACAGTCTGGATGACCAGGGCAACATGCTTGCCGCCATTCTCGACGGCCCGTTGCATGGCCGCTTCAGCGTTCGTCATTACGGCGGCTTCAATGTCAGCGATGGCGTCTTCCTGCCGGACGGCGACCTGCTGTTGCTGGAACGTCGCTTCGGGCTAGCGCAGGGCCTGGGTGTGCGCATTCGTCGTATCGCCGGCCCGGATATCAAGCCGGGCGCAGTGGTGGATGGCAGGGTAATCTTCAAGGCCGATACGCGCGACCAGATCGACAACATGGAAGGCATCGATGTCTTCCGCGCGGCTGACGGGTCTATCCACGTCATCCTGATTTCCGATGACAATCATTCGATCCTGCAGCGCAGTCTGATGCTGGAATTCCGTTTGCTTGATGACAAGCTGCTTAGTCAGAACTAGACGCCGCACCGGTCCATTCGCTCGATTCGTCGGCATTGAGGAAAAATCGGCCATGCGCTAAGCGACGTCTTTGCTCCAACAATGGGATTCTTCGTCATGTCTGCTCCCGACAAACCGATCGTGCTGGTGCATGGGCTCTTCGGTAGCCTCAGCGATCCCAGGATTCTGGCTGCCTTCGGTGACGCTGACGTTCATGCGCCCGATCTCATCGGCTATGGCCGTCATCGCGACGCGAACACGAGCAGCCTCTCCCTTTTGGATCAGGCGCGTCATGTCGCGGAATTCATATCCGGCCTTGGTCTCGGCAAGGTGCATCTGGTCGGGCATTCTATCGGCGGTGCGGTTTCAGTGCTCGTCGCCCGGCACTTTCCGGAGTTGATCGAATCGCTGACCAGCGTCGAAGGGAATTTTACGCTCAAGGATGCGTTCTGGTCGGGGCAGATCGCCATAAAGCCCATCGAAGAGGTTGCAAGCATCATTGCGGGCTATGCCGCCGATCCGGATGCGTGGATCGCCGGTGCGGGCGTAGAGATCAACGAGTGGACATCGTCACTTGCCAGAAGCTGGCTTGCGAATCAGCCGCCGTCGACGATCAGGGCGCAGGCCAGAGCAGTGGTCGCGGCGACGGGAGAAGAAGCCTATCTCGAGGCGGTGCGCACCATCCTGAAATCCGACAGGCCTCTCTATCTGATTGCCGGCCGGCGCTCTGCGGAGGGGTGGGATGTTCCCGGCTGGGCGAATGCCCTTTGCACGGCACGGATCAATATTGCCGATACCGGCCATCTCATGATGGCGGAAAACCCGGATGCATTCGCATCCGCCGTCCGGACCTGCCTGTCTTATCGGTAAGACGTGTCCGGCGCGCCTCTCTTCAGACACGCGCCGACAATTGCCTGCTCAGGCCGTCGGAGCCTGCGGCATCGGCTTCAGCATGTTCATCAGCGCACCATAGGGCAGCAGCATGACGAGGCCGACGGTTACCTTGACCGAGAAATCGCCGATCGCCCAGGAAATCCAGCGCGGCGCCGATGTGGAGAATGCGCCGAGGATCGGAGCCCACTCGATCGCGAAGGGTTCATTCGGTCCGAAGAAGACGAAGAACGGTGCGAAGGCGAACGAGAAGAAGATCAGCGTATCCAGCATCGAGCCGACGAGCGAACCGAACAACGGCGCGCGCCACCAGGCCATGCGGCGCAGACGGTTGAAGACCGAGATATCGAGCAGCTGGCCGGCAAGATAGGCCGAACCGGAAGCGATCGCGATGCGCTGCTGTGCCGTATAGAAGGAGAGTGCGACGCCGACGACGAAGCCGGCAAACACCACCTTGCGCGCGGCCTTGGGGCCGAACTGGCGGTTGGTCAGATCGGTGATGAGGAAGGCGACCGGGTAGGTAAACGCGCCCCAGGTCAGAATATCCGCAAGATTGATGCCGGCGATCGTTGCCTGCAGCGGATACTGAACGAGGATATTGGAGGCGACGACGACCAGCGTCATCAGCAAAACGTAGATAAGGGTGTGACGTGCTGTCAGCATTTTTTTTATCCTGGGAGATGCCACCAGTTGAAGAAACCGGACATGGAAAAAGGCTTGTCCGGATATAATCCGTGCAAGCCTTTCAGTCCGTATGATATCGCGAAGTGCTAGCGCTGATTAAGCAGCGACGGCAGCTTCAGCAGACTTCTTGACGATCTGACGACGCAGCAGGCGAGCGCGCATGCTGAGTTCGTTTTCGCTTGCCTTGATGAGGAAAGCGTCGAGACCGCCGCGATGTTCAACCGAGCGAAGCGCTGCAGCGGAAACGCGCAGACGGTAGCGCTGGCCGAGAACGTCGGAGATCAGCGTGACCTGGCAGAGGTTCGGCAGGAACCGACGCTTGGTCTTGTTGTTGGCGTGGCTAACGTTGTTGCCCACGAGGACGGCCTTGCCGGTCAATTCGCACATGCGGGACATGGTACACCTACTTTTGTTTTTCTCGGCCACTAGATAAGCATCCCGAGCAAAACCCGGCGTGCAATCCAACAGGCCATAATTGGAAAGTTGCGGTTCTATAGTCAGAGCGGCCGGCCGCGTCAAGCCAAACCTTGTCTTTTCCCGCAATTCCGTCAAAAAGCTGCTGTTGTCTGGCGCTCGCAGCGGGCTAGATTCGTATCTATATATCTTGCCTGATCCTCGTTGAAGGCCTTGATCATGGTTCAAATTCGGAAGTGGCTTCTTATTTCAGCAATCGTCGCGTCGGTGCCGTCGATGGCGCTGGCGGATGTGCTGCGGCATGAAACGCAATATCGCGTTTCTCTTGCCGGCCTGCCGATCGCCCGGGCGGACTTCAAGACAGAGGTCACCGGCAAGCAGTTCACCATCCGGGGCGATATCACCTCCGCCGGCCTGGCGGATCTCGTGACGTCGATCGACGCAAAGACCGATGTAACCGGCGTCGTCAACGACAGCAGGCTGCAGGCGACCCACTACACGCTGTACTACAAGAGCGGCAAGCGCGAGCGGACCTATGATGTCGCCTACGCCAACGGCAACGTCACGTCGAATACGATCACGCCCGAGCCGAAGCGGCCCGACAGCTGGGTTCCGCTCAGCCAGGCAGATCTGAAAGCGGTCCTGGATCCGATTTCCGGCATGATCTTCCCGATCACGCCCAGCCTCAATCTGTGCAACCAGACGCTTGCCGTGTTCGACGGCGAGATGCGCATGGATCTGAAATTGTCGCCGAAAGGGTCGCATCCGTTTTCGACCGAGGGCTTCAAGGGCAAGACCGTTGCTTGTGGCGTGCGGTTCACGCCGAAGAGCGGCTATAAGGGGACCCGTAAGGATTACCTCTATCTCGCCAAGAGCGACAACATGGAAATCTGGTTTGCCAAGGCTGATGCCATGAATGTCTATGCGCCCGTCTACGTGCGCATACCCACGCAATACGGGACAGTGACCATTACGGCGGTGAAATACGGCGGCTAAGGCTTCACAGAAGCACGGGATGCCCCTACCGTTGCCTTGGCGGCCGCCATGTCCGCCAAAGCGAGTTGGGGGCAGGCTTGGCGTTTCGTGCGACATTGACGGGATTCTCGGCCATCGTGATGTGGTCGTTTCTGGCGCTGCTGACCGTTGCTTCCGGTAGCATGCCGCCGTTTCAGCTGCTTGCCATCTGTTTTGCCATCGGCAGCATTCCCGGCGTGATCGTGCTGCTGGTAAGGCCGGAACGGCTTCAGCTTCTGCGCCAGCCGCTCAAGGTTTGGATCACAGGCATTGCCGGGCTGTTCGGCTATCATTTCCTCTATTTCACGGCATTGCGGCATGCACCGGCGGTGGAAGCCGGATTGATTGCCTATCTCTGGCCGCTTCTGATCGTTGTCGGCTCGGCGCTGCTGCCCGGCGAGCGGCTGCGCTGGTATCACATCCTCGGTGCATTGATGGGGCTCGCGGGCACGATGCTGATCGTTGGCCGGAATGGCTTTCACTTCGAGGGCGCTTATGCGATCGGTTATGGCGCAGCTTTTCTGTGCGCGTTCACCTGGTCCGGCTACTCGCTGATGACGCGGCGCTTCGAGGCCGTGTCTACCGATGTGGTTACGGTCTTCTGCCTGGTCACATCGATCCTTTCCTTTTTCTGTCATCTCGGACTTGAGGAGACCGTCTGGCCGGAGAGCGCGGCGCAGTGGATTGCCGTATTGGGATTGGGTCTATTTCCCGTCGGGGCCGCTTTTTACGCCTGGGATTATGGCGTCAAGAACGGCGATATACAGATTCTTGGTGCGGCGAGCTATGCCGCGCCGCTGCTGTCGACGTTGATCCTGACGCTCTTCGGCTTTGCCGTGCCGAGTTGGGGTATCGCGCTTGCCTGCCTACTCGTCACCGGTGGCGCTGTGCTGGCTGCGCATCGCATGATCTTGCGCCGAGACCATGCGGAAAAGCCTCAGGCGGAAGCGGCGGAATAGCTCCGCCGCATTCCCTTCGATTATTTCTTGAAAACCTTTTCCAGGAAGGTCACGAGCGAGGGGCGCCAGACATCCATTTCGTGCTGGAGGTCGGGATATTCATGATACTCGTACTTGATCTTTTTCTCGTCGAGCGTCGTCTTGAGGCCGGCCACGTCCTTGCCGACAACCTGGTCCTTGCTTCCGACTGTCACCGTGAAGTTATGAAGAGCCTTGTTGATCTTCTCGGGCTCGTTCAACACGGCATCGACCGTCTTGTTGGGGACTGTCGTGGTGCTGACGCCGCTGAAGCTTGCGACCCAGCCGAAAGTGTCGAGATGCGAAAGGCCTGAGACGAGGGCCTGATAGCCGCCTTGGGAAAGGCCAGCCACGGCGCGACCGTTCGCCTCGTTTCGAACCCGATAATGCTTTTTCATGTACGGGATCAGGTCTTCAGTCAGCTCCCGATCGGCCGCCTCGGCATTTGCCGGATAGAAGTTCGCGCGGCGGTCGGCTGCCGGAAAGTTTTCCGCGATCGCGTTCGGCACGTCGGTTTCCGTATCGGGGATGACGACGATCATCGGCTCGATCTTCTTCTCGGCGAGGAGGTTGTCGAGGATTTGCGGCGCGCGACCCTGCGCGACCCAGGACTCCACCGTATCGCCGAAGCCATGGTAGAGATAGAGCACCGGCAGCGGCTTGGAGGCATCGGTATAGCCGGGCGGCGTGTAGACATACATCTGCCGTTCCGAATCGAGCGCCTTGGAATGGATTGTTACCAGCCGCAGGTCGCCATGCGGCACGTTGCGGGTGTCGAGAATGCTGCCGGGCACGAGGAGCAAGCTGGTGTTCACCTGCCGCTGCGGCTTCGGGGCGTTGGTGCCGGGGTCGATGCTGCGGAAGCCGTCTATGTTGAAGTAATACTCGTAGAGATTGGGCTTCAGAACCTCCGTCTTGACGCTCCATGTGCCGTTATCGCTGCGCTGCATGGCGATGGGATCGCGCAGCCCGAGACCGACCGACACCGCCTTTGCGGAAGGCGCATAAAGGCGGAAGGTAATGGAGCCGTCCTTCTCGACCGATGTGACGAAGTTCTTGAGGGGCTGGTCGGCCGGCGGCGAGGCCGGAGCATCAGCGGCAAATACAGGGGCGCTCATCACGCAGCCTGCTGCGACAAGCAAGGGAAACAACAAACGCACGAAATATCCTCCTCAAGGTCAAACAACTTCTCTCTCCTCGTGTAAAGCTGAAACAGTGCGGCGCTTTTTCAAGGCTTCCGCGCTGTACCGTCTGGCTGCATCCCATGCGATGTCAATGAAAGGCAAAGAGGTCTAGCCTGAGGCGGGCTTCCAGTCCGGCGGCGCCATTTCGAAGCTTGAAAATTCGAAGCCGGGCGCAACCGTGCAGCCGACAAGCGTAAATTCGCCGAGACTTTCGGCCGATTGCCACCAGTTGGCGGGAACGATCGCCTGCGGACGCTCACCCTTTGCCAGATCCGTGCCGAGAACGAGGCGTTCGCTGCTCGTGCCATCGGCGGAGCGGTGCAAGGCGAGCGGAGCGCCGGCGTAGTAGTGCCAGACCTCTGCGGCGTCGTGAACCCTATGCCAATGCGAGCGCTCGCCTGCCTCAAGCAGATAGTAGATTGCTGTAGAGTGGCTGCGCGCGCCGCCGTTTTCGTCGCGAAAGGTCTGCACGTACCAGCCACCTTCCGGATGCCGCTGCATGGAAAGCGTCTCGATGATCTCTGCTGCCCGCATCAGAAATTATCCTTGCGCTTGCGGATTTCGGCGAAGACCTCGTCATTGCTGCGGCTTTCCATCAGCAGATGGCGGCGGATCGCAGGATCGGCGGCGCGCAGGAACGGGTTGGTTTCCTTCTCGAGCGCCAGCGTCGTCGGAATGGTGAATTTGCCGTCCGCGCGAAGCGCCTCGATATCGGCGACACGCGCCTTCAGGCGTTCGTTGTCGGGGTCGATCGTCAGGGCAAAGCGGGCGTTCGAGAGTGTATATTCATGGCCGAAATAAACGGCCGTTTCATCCGGAAGGACGGCCAGCTTCTGCAGCGAAGCCCACATGTCGGCCGGCGTCTTTTCGAACAGGCGACCGCAACCGAGTGCGAACAGCGTGTCGGCGGCAAAGAGCAGCTTGTCGTCGACGAAATGATAACAGACATGGCCGGCGGTATGGCCGGGTGTTTCGATGACTTTGACCGTGTGACCGGCGAATTCGAAGATATCGCCGTCGGCGACCGTGCGATCGAGGCCGGGGATGGCGACGGCTTCATTGATCGGTCCGATGATCTCGCACCCGAACTGTTCCTTCAGCGCCAGATTGCCTTCGACGTGATCGGTATGATGGTGGGTGGTGAGGATGTGGCTGAGCTTCCAGCCGCGGCGCTCGGCGGCTTTGAGGATCGCATCCGCATCGGGAGCATCGATCGATGCGGTCAATCCGCTTTCCGGATCATGGACCAAGACGCCGTAATTGTCGGAACGGCAGATGAAAATCTCTAATTCCAATGGTTTCATGATCGAAATCGTCCTCGTCTTTTGGGTTGGTTCAGAATGTAAGCCGTTCGGCCTTGAAGTCCAACGCTCGGCTGATAACATTTGTTCGATGCACGCCGATATTGTCGATCTCCGTCAGTTCTATCATTCCGAGCTTGGTCGCCTGGCGGAGCAATCCATCGCCATGGCGCTATCCTCGATCTGGGCGCGGATGCCCGAGGAGCGTCTCGTCGGCCTCGGTTATGCCGTGCCCTATCTCGATCGTTTTCGTGCCGATACCGAGCGCACCTTCGCCTTCATGCCGGCGGGGCAGGGCGCGGTGAACTGGCCGATGGGTTCGGCTTCGTCTACCGCGCTGATCTTCGACGAGGAGTTGCCCTTGCCGGATAGCTCGATCGATCGCGTGCTGATGGTGCATTCACTGGAATTTGCCGAAAGCCCGCGTGAGACGCTCAAGGAGCTCTGGCGTGTGCTGGCGCCGGGCGGGCGCCTCGTCATCGCCGTGCCGAACCGTCGTGGCGTGTGGGCGCGGATGGATCACACGCCATTCGGCTCCGGTCGCCCTTATTCCCGCGGCCAGCTGACGTCGTTGTTGCGAGAGACCAATTTCACGCCCGGTGCGACGGCGGAAGCGCTGTTCTTCCCGCCTTCGAAGCTGCGCACCGTGCTGCGGCTTCGCCGCGCCTTCGAGCGCGTCGGCCGCACGTTGTGGCCGGCCTTCTCCGGCGTCATCATCGTCGAAGCGCAGAAGCGGCTTTATCAGGGCCTGCCGGTCGCCGTCCGCGCCTCGCGCCGCGTCTTCGTTCCCGTTCTTGCACCGCGTGGCATACCGACGACCCGAGACCTTCCCTGACTGGTTTGACTTGGCGCCGACACTCGACAAAATTGTCAATTCGCATTAAGGCGACGAGGTGTTTTAAGCCGGAAGTTTCCGGTCCTTAGCAAGGTCGATCCCATGAGCACGGAAATGAGCAAGCCCGCCCCGCGTCCCGGTATCCTCGATATCGCCGCCTATGTGCCGGGTAAGCAACATGCGCCGGGCGTTGCGCGCGTGTTCAAGCTCTCGTCGAACGAGACGCCATTCGGCGCCAGCCCGAAGGCGATCGAAGCCTTCCGCAATGCTTCGGGGCGGCTTGAGCAATATCCGGATGGCCAGGCCAAGGAACTGCGCGAGGCGATTGCCGAGGTGCATGGGCTCAACGTGGCCAATATTCTCTGTGGCTCCGGCTCCGACGAGCTGCTCAGCCTGATTTGCCACACCTATCTCGGCCCGGGCGATGAAGGCATCGTTACCGAACATGGCTTTCTGATCTACAAGATCCAGATCATGGCTGCCGGTGCGACGCCGATCACGGTCAAGGAAAAGGATTGCATCGTCGATGTCGACGCCATCCTTTCCGGTGTGACGGAAAAGACCAAGATCGTCTTCATCGCCAATCCGGCCAATCCGACCGGCACTTATGTTCCCGTCAGCGAAATCCGCCGATTGCATGCGGGCCTGCCGAAGCATGTCATACTCGTGCTCGATGCCGCCTACGCCGAATATGTCCGACGCAACGACTATGAGGCCGGGCTGGAGCTTGTTTCCGCAAACCAGAACGTCGTCATGACCCGCACGTTTTCGAAGATCTATGGTCTCGCGGCGCTGCGCATCGGCTGGATGTACGGCCCTGCCGATATTGTCGATGCGCTCAATCGCATTCGCCCGCCCTTCAACATGAACACGCCGGCCTTGGCTGCGGGCGCGGCTGCCATCCGCGATCGCGCCTTCACCGAGCAGGCCGTCGTCCACAACACGCTCTGGCTTGAGAAGATGACGGCGGCGCTCGAGGCACTCGGTCTCAAGGTGACGCCGTCGGTCGCGAATTTCGTTTTGATTCATTTTCCCGACAGCAAAGGAAAGAGCGCTATCGAGGCGGATGATTTCCTCACCGGTCGCGGCTATATCCTGCGTGCGGTGCCGGCCTATGGTTTCCCGAACTCGCTCAGACTGAGCATCGGCACCGAAGAGGCCAATCTCGGCGTTATCGACGCATTGACTGAATTTATGGGACGCAAGGCATGAGCAACATTCAATTCGACCGCATCGCTCTGATCGGCATCGGCCTCATCGGCTCATCCATTGCCCACGATATCAAGCGGCTCAACCTCGCCAAGGAAGTGGTCGTGTCGACGCGCAGCGCCGAAACGCTGAAACGGGCAGAGGAGCTTCAGCTTGGCGATCGCTACACGCCGTCATCGGCCGATGCGGTCAAGGACGCCGATCTTGTCGTCGTCTCAGTGCCGGTCGGCGCCTCAGAGAGCGTTGCCAAGGAAATCGCCGACCACCTGAAGCCCGGCGCCATCGTGACCGACGTTGGCTCGACCAAGGCATCCGTCATCGCACAGATGCAGCCGCATCTGCCGCCGAATGTTCATTTCATTCCGGGCCATCCCATCGCGGGCACGGAAAAATCCGGTCCGGATGCCGGCTTTCCCGGACTGTTCAAGGGACGCTGGTGCATCTTCACGCCTCTTCCCGGCACCGACGAAGCTGCGATCAAGAGGCTTCGGGATTTCTGGGAGGCCTTGGGTTCGCGCGTCGACGAAATGGACGCCGGACATCATGACAAGGTGCTGGCCATCGTCTCGCATCTGCCGCATCTCATCGCCTACAATATCGTCGGGACGGCCGATGACCTGGAGACGGTGACCAAATCGGAAGTCATCAAGTACTCAGCCTCGGGTTTCCGCGATTTTACGCGCCTGGCTGCTTCCGATCCGACCATGTGGCGAGACGTCTGCCTGCACAATCGCGATGCGATCCTCGAGATGCTGTCGCGCTTCTCGGAAGACCTCTCTTCGCTCCAGCGCGCCATCCGTTGGGGTGACGGCGACAAGATCTTCGAGCTTTTCACGCGCACGCGCGCCATTCGCCGCTCTATCGTCGAAGCCGGCCAGGACGTCGACGCGCCGGACTTCGGCCGTCACGCGCTGGATACGAAGGAATAGGCATCCTGCCATAGCAGAGAAGGGCCGCTCATGATTGTCAGGCGGGGGCGCTCCGAAGATTTGCCTTGGCTCGTTGAGCACGATGATGCGAGCGAGCATTGGGTTGGTCGCTGTATCCAGTACGGCGAGTATTTCGTCGCCGAGCAGGATGGCGAAATCCTCGGCTTCCTCAGGTTCAGCCGCTTCTGGGGCAAGATCCCCTACATGGACATGATCCGTGTGCCGCCATCACGTCAGCGCACCGGCGTGGGGACGGCGTTATTCCATGCCTGGGAAAAAGCCATGATCGACGATGGTGCGCAGCATCTCATGACGTCGAGCGAATGGGCGGAGGCTGAGCCGCAGGCCTGGCATCGCCGCAACGGCTTCAAAGCTGCCGGCAGCATCGATCTTCGCATCGTCCAGCCAAGCCCGGAGATATTCTTTATCAAGCATATCTCCGGCGAGAGCGAAGAATAGGCTTCAGATCGGCGGGATCTTGCCAAGCGGGATAAAGCCGCTGAGCGAGAGGCGGCCGCGATCCGCAGTCAAATCGACGGAAACCTTGTCCGCACCGCTGGCAAGCGCCTTCAGCATCTTCGTGGCTGTCTTGATGATGCTTTTTGCTTGTGGAAGCGTCGCCGTCAGGCTGTCGCCCCAAGGGCCAATCTGGTTGATCTCCAGTTTGAATTGTCCGGACAGAAGGCCATTTTCATCGAAGTTGAACGGGCCGGAGAGTGTCATGACACGGCCATCGCCGATATCGATGACGGCTTGATGCAGCACGCCGGCGGCACCGCGAAGACCATCGCGATCGCTGCCGTCGAGCAGACCCGCCTTGCCGGTCAACGTCACATTGGCACTGGTCGAGCCGGTCGGCAGCGTTTGCGGGAAATCCTTGATGACGGCATTGGCATTCTCGATGCCGATTGCGAAATCGAGGTCGCTGCCGTTCTGGCTGGCGTGCATCTCGGTATGCGCGGCGGTAAGGTTCACACTCTGGCCTGTGAAGGAGGAAACGATGCCGGCCTTCAGCCCGTCGATGACGGTCTCGCTCTGCGCGACGCCGCGCCCCTTGGCGACGAGGTTCGACTGCAGGTCCGTCCATTCAGCCGACACCGTGAGGCCTTCGGCGGTACGAAGCTCGGCCGGCGATTTCAGGCTCCAGTTGACATGATTGGGCTGAAAGACCGGTGCCGCAGCGCTCAAGGTTGCGAAATTGGCGGAGACGCCACGGGTCTGATTGTCCACGGTCACCGTGTCGCAGGTCAGGCCGATGGAGAAGGGAAAGCCGTTGAAGGCCATATTCTCGCACTTGCCGGCGATGCCCGCATGGTTCTGCTGACCCAACGCCTTCAATACGTTGGATCTGACGAAGCCGGTCGCGTAATACCATCCGCCGGTATAGAGCGCTGCGAGGACCACCAACAGACCGAGCAGGACGATCCAGAGACGTTTGCCTCGGCCGGTCGCTACGCTCTGGCTTGACGCTGCCATGTTGTTCTCCAATGGTTGAACTGAAGCTTCACAGTGATTTGGCGTTGGATATGGACGAATTTTGGGTGTTTGGCTACGGATCGCTTATGTGGAATCCGGGCTTTGCTTACGAAGAGAAGTCACAGGCTCTTATTTTTGGTTACAGACGCTCGCTTTGTGTCCGCTCCTGGGTCCACCGCGGTAGCCAGGAAAGTCCGGGTCTGGTGCTGGGCCTTGATCGCGGCGGCTCGTGCCGAGGCATGGCGTTTCGTGTAGCGGCATCGGCCTGGGACGAGGTTCTGACCTATCTGCGCGAGCGCGAACTCGTCACCAATGTCTATCTGGAAAAGACGCTGCCGATCCGGCTTGCCGATACCCGACGCGTCACCGCCGTCGCCTATGTCGTCGATCGTGCCCACCGGCAATATGCCGGAGCGCTGGATGCCGTGGATGCCGCGCGCGTGGTGGAAGCGTCTGTCGGTCAATCCGGTCCGAACGACGCCTATGTGTTCAATACGCTGACGCATCTGCGCGAGATGGGCATTCGCGACCAATGGCTCGAACATGTCGTCGCCGAAGTGGAGCGGATGCGAAAGGCGTCCTGAACTCAAAGCGCCGTCGCTATTCTTCCCAGCTTAGACAGCGGCGGTGACCGGCTTTGCCTTGCCGATTTCGGCCAGACGCTGGGCTGCCGTCGGCGGAACCGGCAGGTTCGGATTGTTGGCGATCGTTTCGACCAGCAGCTCGTCGCTTGCCTTTTCCGTCTCCTCGATCAGCCGTGCGAAAAAGGCGTCCGGATCCAGTCCCGGCTCGATCGGCGGCAGGATGCGGACCTTGATGTGGCCGGGATATTTGCGAAAGGTGCGGCGCGGCCAGAAGAGACCGGGATGCATGGCGACCGAGACGACGGGAATGCCAAGGTCGCGGTACATGCGGGCAATACCGTATTTATAGACCGGCTCCGCGCCCGGCGGGCGGCGGGTGCCCTCGGGATAGATGATGAGCTGGCGCCCGCTCGCAAGTTCCTCGCGAGTGCGCTTCAGCACATCGAACATCACCTTGCCGCGGGCGCTGCGATCCACGGGGATCATGCGCTGCTTCCTAGCGTACCAGCCGAAGAGCGGAATCCACAGGAGCTCACGCTTCAGAATATAGACCGGATCATCGAGATAGGGCAGCAGCGCGAACGTATCCCAGAAAGACTGGTGCTTGGGGGCGAAGATGAAACTGCCCTTGGGGATATTCTCCAGGCCTTCGATCTCGAACGTGGTGCCGACGATCTTTTCCATCAGCCAGGTGCTGGACTTCGCCCAGGCTTTGGGAATGGCGTAGGCCGCCTTGCGCGGCATCAGGAAGTAGATTGGCGTCAACACGATCATGCGGATGATCAGATTGGCATAGAAGACTATATTGAAGAGGATCGAACGCAGGGTAATCATCAAGGGCTTTCCCAAGGCGCCGGCTTGCGCCGACATATGATGGCTTGCCTACACGATTATGGCGTCAATAAAAAGTCGCTCGATGCGCGCTTGCGTCTTAGTCGTTGTCTTCGCCCGGTTGCCGCGAGCGCAGGCCGATCGGACGGCCAAGCCCGGTGATGTTTCTGGCTCCAGCCAGAAGCACCTTGGCATATTCCGCAATCATCGTGCGCAGCGCATTCGGATCGGTGAACCAGTTCTTGGTTTTCAGATCGGAATTGACGACCGGATAGGGGATGAAGTCGGTGGAGGGATCGACATATTTCAGCTCCGCCAGGCTGCGGGGCATGTGATAGTTGTTGGTGACCACCAGAACGCTCTTATAGCCGCGTGCGTGAATCCATTTTGCCGCTTCGCGCGCGTTGCCGATCGTGTCGATCGCGTCATAACCAATGTCGACGCAGCAGTTGAACAGGCTGACGGAGCTTTGGGTCAATCTGCGGATCTGTGTCGGTGTCGTGGTCGGGTGGACGCCCGAGATCAACAGGCGATTGCCGGCGCCGGAACGCAGCAATTCCACAGCCTGGTCGATGCGTTGATAACCGCCCGTGAGTACGACGATGGCATCCGCTTTCGGATCCAGCGGTGGTTTGAGGGTCGTGATCGAGTCGGCGAAATGCAGAAAGCCGCCGAAAATAATGGCCACGAGGAAAATGAAGGCAAAACCGCTCCAGCGCAAAATACGCCTGAACAGGCTGCGGCGCACGGATCCATCGCTGCGGAAGCGCTCCCGCAACGGCGGCGAACTCACGGTCTTGCGAGTCGTCATGTCCATGCTCATGATTCGGTATTATACGCTAATTGCGGCAAGGTACGGGCTAAGCGTCGGCAAAAATTCTTTACGTCAGCGTCAACTTGGAACACTGTCGCTCCTGCCGGGATCGGAGCGGATGAGATCGATCTCGTAGATCGTGCGCATGACGGTGAAGCGCGCCGTCAGCGTGGTGAGCAGGGCAATGACGATCATTGTCGCCAGAATGCCGGCATAGCCGAGCGCGCCCACGGAAAAGGTACCGAAAAGGGCGGTAGCCTGGTCGGTCTGCGGTGTCGCGATCGTACGGCTCTGCAGGAAGCCGGCGCTGGCGAAAAACAGGGCGGCTAGCGCGCTGCCCGCCGCTGACCCCTTGAGGCTGATCTTCAGGAAATGCTTCTGGAATTCGGTCGCGACGAAGGTGCTTTCCGCGCCGACGAAATGCAGGACCTCGACGATATGGCGATTGCCCGAAAGCGCGCCGCGCGTCGCGAAGACCACGGTCAACACCATGGCGGTGAAAACCAGCAGCAGCACGCCGGTGCCGATCAGAACGGTCGTGTGCGCCATGGAAACGAGCCGGTCGACCCAGGTGCGATGGTCATCCAGCGTGGCTTGCGGAATCTGCGCCTTGAGCAGGCTGCGCATCGCCTCGAAGTCGGGTGGGTGCGTCTCGTCTATGGTGATGATGACAAGGCGCGGAACGGGCAGCTCCTTGAGGTCGAGACCGGCGCCCAGCCAGGGCTCGAGAAGGCGGGCGGTCGCCGCTTCATCAACGATCTGGCCGGATTTGGTGCCGACGAAGCTCAGGGCGATATCGCGCGCGCTCGCCAGCGCCTTTTCCATATCGAGATTGTCGTCAGGCTTGATCTGGATCGTGATCTCGCGAGAAATCTGGCTTTCCCAGCTTGCCGCCGTCGAACGCACCATGGAGACCGCGCCGAGCGTCAGGCAGGCAAGGAAGGCCATGATGGCGATGACGACGATCAGCGCATTGCCCTGAATGTTGGAGGAGGGCACGATCGGCCCTGTCGGGCGCACGCGCATTTCCGGCCGTTTGCGCTCCGGAGGTGCGGCGGGCGGCTGCCGCGCTTGTGCGGCCTTGGCATTCGGGGCGTTTTTGCGGGGGCTGGGCTCAGTCATAGATATCGAGATGCCCCCCCGATAGAATCATGCGGCGCGCTTCGATCTGATCCATCAGGGCAAGATCGTGGGTGGCGATGACGACGGCGGTGCCGAGACGGTTGAGTTCGAGAAAGAGATTGAGCAGGCGGCGAGCCATGGGCGGGTCGACATTGCCCGTGGGCTCGTCGGCAAGCAGGATTTCCGGGCGGTCGATGAGGGCGCGGGCGATTGCGGCGCGCTGCTTCTCACCGCCCGAGAGAACCGGCGGCAGCACGTTGATGCGCTCGCCAAGGCCGACCCACTTCAATAGCTCCAGTACGTCCGTCCGATAGGAGCTCTCGTCCTTGCCGCGCACGCGCAGGGGAAGGGCGACGTTTTCATAGGTGGTGAGGTGCTCGAGCAGCCGGAAATCCTGAAAGACGATGCCGACGCGCCGGCGCAGCAGCGGCAGTTCGCTGCGCGGGATGGAGGATATTTCCCGGTCGAACATGCGGATCAGCCCACGCGTCGGCTGCAGCGACATGAACAGCAGCCGCAGCAGGGTCGTCTTGCCGGCGCCGGAGGGGCCGGTCAGGAACTGGAACGATTTCCTCGGTATGTCGAAGGTCAGGTCGCGGAGGATTTCCGGACCCATGCCGTAGCGCAAACCGACGTTCTCAAAGTGAATCAACGGGCAGTCCAGTCTTCCGCAGGGTTCAATCAGGCGACTTGTTAACCAATGGCATTAACAGCCGGTAAATTTTTCTGGAAAGGCGCCCCATTCATGGCGTTCTTTGCGAAGCATTAACCATTAAAATTTACGACTGGGCAGGATTCGTTTCAATGCCCTGATGAGTCATGGGCATCGAAACCATGTGGATCACCGAACGAGGAGGTCATCATGGGCGCTTTTCGCCACCGTCAGCAGCAGGCGGGGCTGGTTTATGACCTCATTCCGCCCGAACGCGGAACGGCATCCGGCCAGGGACATCGCTTCGCACCGAAGCCCGATATCGTCGATGCTGAATTCGTAACGGTATCCGGCGGCCGGGGCAAGGCCGCGGCCGGCGTCAACATGCGCTACGAGGGTCCGGCCGCAAAATCGCCGAGGATGCCGACGCACCACGGTTGGCTGCCGCGCATGCTCTCGACATTGCGCTTTGCGGAAGAGATTTTACAGCAGGCCTCCCGGCGCAGTTTCGTGGCGCTCATCGTATGCCTCGCGGTGCTGATCTTCGGATTGTCAGGCGGATTTTCGGGCCTGTCCGGCGCTCCCGCCGACATGAGCGGCGAACCGCTGCAGTTCTCGCATGTGACGCTGACGCCGCGTGATGAAAACGGCCTGCGGGTGCTGACATTGAACGGCATCATCGAAAACACCAGCGGGGCGACGTTATCCGTTTCGCCCGTTCGCGCCAATCTTTTTGCCGGCGACCAGCTGGTGAGAAGTGTCGTGGTCAATGTGCCGATCGATCGGCTCGGGCCGCATGAAAGCCGCGGATTCTCGACGAGATTGCAGCATCCCGGTGGAAAAACGCCGGATGTTCGCCTGTCCTTCATGCCTTAGGGGGTGTGTCCGCGCGGTCGATTGTGCTAGGGGCTAGGGCTTGATCGCGGCGGACGAGTGCCGCAGCAGCCATGGAGCATGCCAATCAATGCCTGTCGTACGCGGGAAGAATATCGAGCCGCTTTTCACTGCCGAACAGATTGCCGAGCGCAATCATGAGATGGCGAAGGACATTGCCAGCGGACCGACGAAGGATCTTCTCGTAATCGCCGTTCTCAAAGGCTCGTTTATTTTCGCGGCCGATCTGCTGCGGGCGCTTCACGATACCGGCCTTGCGCCGGAGGTCGAATTCATCACTCTTTCCAGCTATGGCGCCGGTACGGTTTCTCAGGGCGTGCGTATCGTCAAGGATATCGACAGCGACGTTAAGGATCGTGACGTCTTGCTGATCGACGACATCCTGGAATCGGGCCGAACACTGCGTTTTGCCAAGGAATTGCTCTATGAGCGCGGCGCCCGCCACGTCTCTCTGGCCGTATTGCTCGACAAGAGCGTCAAGCGCCAGGAAGAGCTCGAGGCCGATTATGTCGGCTTTGAATGCCCCGATTATTTCGTTGTCGGCTATGGCATGGACGTTGCCTATGCTTTCCGCGAATTGCCCTTCGTGGGCGTCGTTACCGGCGACGCCGAGGCCTGATTGTCGGTTAATGCAGGCGGCATGGCCGCCTGTCCCATTCTGCTCCGGCGATGACGAACCGTTAACCACGGAGCCTAATCGCCTGTCCGGCGTTTACCTATCGCAAACGGAATTCTGGTGATTTCGGTCGCGGAACATGACGGACCAGGAGCATTGGCCATGGCAAAAATTCTGATCACGGAAGACGAGGATTCTCTTCGCACCTTCGTCGCGCGCGCGTTGCGTCTGGACGGTCACGAGACCGAGGAGGCAGCCGACGGCGCCGAAGGTCTGGAGAAGCTGAAGCAGGGTGCCTATGATCTCCTGCTGTCTGACATTCGCATGCCTGTGATGGATGGTATTGAGCTTGCCCATCAGGCGCATTCGAGCTGCCCGGGCATGAAGATCCTGCTGATGACCGGCTACGCCGAACAGCGCGAGCGTGCCGACGACCTCATGGAAAAGATTGTCGATGTCGTCGCCAAGCCCTTCGCGCTTCCCGACATTCGCAAGGCCGTTGCCCGCGCGCTGGCTGCCTAAAGCGGCTGAAGGTCGTTCGGATTTGCTTCCGGTATTTTGAGTTTTTGACCTCGAGCATGTCGCCATCGCAAAGTCGTCTGATATTTTTGCGCGACATGCTCTTCATGCCTTATCGTTCGGCATAACTCCGATTATGCCGACATTCCCCCTGTTTCGGGGCGCACTTTCAGACGATTGAAAGCGCAGGCATCTCTTCTGAAACTACCTATGACTATTGCCCAAGGTTCAGCAGGCGTTCCAAGTAGCGACGTTCCTCGGAAAGCGACGGATTGTTGCTCAAACGCTCGCGGATGGCGTCGAGAATCTCGCGGGCACGCTGGGCTTTGATGATGTCGGGCACCATGTTGCCGTCCGGATCATCGAGTGAAGAGCCGTCATTGCGGTCGCGTCCAAGCGGGTCGCGGCCGCTCTGGCCGCCTTGGCCCGGTCCCTGCATTTGTCCTTGCCCTTGGCCCTGACCCTGCTGCATCTGCGCCATCAGCTGGTTCATCATATCTCGGGTGCCCTTGCGCAAGGCGTCCAGCGCGCGTGCCTGACCCTGTACGGCACCTTCGCCATTGCCCTCGGTGAGTTGGCCGGAGGCGCCCTTCATTTCCTGCTGGGCCTTGCCGTAATTCTGATTCGGCTTCATTCCCAGGGAACCGAGGTTTTTCTGAAGTTCGCCAAGCTGTTTGGCCAGATCGTCCTGCTGTTCGCGCAGCTTTTTCAGCGCATCTCGCAGCTGGTCGGCTGTCATACTGTCCGTGGGATCGCTGTTCTTTTGGCCCTGTTGGTTCTGGCCTTGCTGTTGATCCCGTTGATTCTGGTTTCGCTGACCCATATCCGGGCGCTGAGGATCGCCGAGGCCGGGGAGAGGCTGATCCATCAAGCCATCGCCATCCTCGTTCTGATCGCCGCGCTGCATGCGGTCGCGCATGGCCTGATCGAACTTGAAGGTCTGATCCATCAGCTTCTGCTGATCGCGCATGATGCGGCCGAGCTTGTCCATCTGCTCGCGCATCTTGTCATTGGCCTGATTCTGCTGGCGTTGACCCGGCTGCGGCTTGCCGGCCTGAAGGCTGTTCATCATTTCCTGTAGCTGGGACAGCATCTGCTGCGCGGCTTCACGGTTGCCGGATCGGGCAAGATTTTCGATCTGATCCATCATGCGCTGCAAATCCTGCTGGCGCAGGATGTTGGCGGAGCGCTGATTGGGCTGGGCCGGCATGTTGCGCATACGCTCGGCCAGCTCCTTCATATAGGCATCCATCGCCTTGCGCAGTTCGTCCGTCAGTTTCTTGATCTCGGCATCGGAGGCGTTGCGCTGCAGGGCGTCGGAGAGCTTCTGCTGCGCGTCCTTCAGGGCCTTTTCGGCATCGCTCAGCTGCGCATTCTCCATGCCGAGGGCGATCTGCCAGAGATAATCCGCGGTATCCTTGAAAGATGCCGTGTCGCTTGCGAGTTTCATGCGCGTCAAGGCGGACTTGATCGCCAGATAGTTGCCGAGGTCGGGAATGGTTTCTTCCGGACGGAGCGTCAGCGACTTGTTGAGTTCGATCGCCTCCGGCATCTTTCGCGTATCGAGCGCAAGGACCTGACGCTCTTCGGCGACGGCGGCGGCAAGCGGCTGGCTGAAATTGCGAGAGGGCAGGACCATCTCATAGGGCGCGCTGCGGCCGGTCTGTCCGGCGCCGTCCTTGGCGACAAGCGTGATACGCACGCGCTTGCCGGCAAGCGGATCCTGCGTCAGGTCGCGGGTCGCCATGCCCTTGCCGCTACGGCGATCTCGTCGCGGAATATCCAGCTTGTATTCAGGCAGGCCATAAAGCGGCGTGGCCGATGCATCGGCTTCGACCGGCACGATTTCGGCATGCGCTTCTTCGACGCCGTAATCGTCTTTTACCTTGAATCCAATTTCCAACGCGCTGCTGGCATTGGCGTGCGGAATACCGTTAAAGCTGATTTCCGGCGGCTTGTCGGTCACGACATTGAAGGACCAGGACTTGCCGTTGACGCTCAGCGCACCGCCCTTTTCCAGTTTGAGGATATGGGTGTGGGACGTCATGCCATCCAACGCCGGCGGATTGGCGACACCATTCGCCGAGGGAGCGGCAACGGGTACAGCGGGCGTCTTTTTGCCGTCCACCGCCTGATCGTTGGCGTCTACCGTCTGTTCGGGAATTTCCGCGCTCTTGTCCGCGCCGGTTGCCTGAAACAGCACTTTCTCATCGGTGGGGCCGCCGGAAACACGGACCGTCAATTCAGAGAACTGTGGTACGTTCAAGCTGTTATCCGCACCTGCGGCATTGCCGGTCAGATAGATCGGCGGTTGGCCCGTGTAATAAGGCGGCGTGACCCATGCATCGACGCGGACATCCGGATTGCTGGAGGAAGAGGCGGATACCGTAAAGGCGTCACTCAGCGAGCCGCCGCTGTTGGACATGGAGAAGCTGAAGGCCGTGACCACCAGCAATGCGGGGATGGCACGCAGGGCATAGCCGTCATAACGAGCAATATCGGGACGTGGCAGGCCGGCATCGAGGGCCGCGATGCGCTCGGCCATGCGGGTCTGGTGCTCGCGCCATAGCGCCCGGGCGAACGGCGTTTCGAGGGCCGGATCTTCATCCTGAACCGCGACGGGTTGATGCGGCAGGCCATTGCGTTCTTCCAGCAGGCGGTCGGCCTCTCCGACACCTGGCCAACGCATGCGGCGTAACGGATAGAGAGAGGCGACGAAGCCGATCGCGAAGACGGCAAGCATCCCGAAGCGGAGAATATCCGGCGCGATACGGAAGATGCCGAACCAGGCGGCAGATAGAAACAATGCGAGAATGGATACCGGCAGCAGCAACCGTGGCAGAAGATGTTCGAAAACCAGCACGATCCGGGCAAAGAAGCGCTTGACCGCAACCATGCGCGCCAGCGCCGGTCGGTTGGCGAAAGCGCCCTTTTTGGGGTTGCTGGGGCTGGTCATCGGTCCGGTCTTCTCCCGATCTGACGTGGATGGCTGATTGCCCGTTTGGGATGGTGCGGCGTCCCACACGCCTGCACACGCGGCGCCCGGCGAGACGCCATTTTATTAAAGATAACATTCTTTGTGGCGAAGACGAGGGCAAGGAGCATGAAAGGCTGCTTTTTCATCAGACTTCGCCGAAACGTGATCGGGGCAAGCGAAACGTTGATTCCGCCTGCCACGACGCCAATCCGGGAGTGAACCGCTTAATCCTCAAGCCAGGCAGGGATGGAATCCAGGCCGATCAGCTCTTCATAGGTTCCGCGCGGGCGGATCACATGGAAGTCGTTGCCCTTGACCAGCACCTCTGGAACGAGAAGCCGGCTGTTGTAGGTGCCGGCCTGCACGGCGCCATAGGCACCGCCCGAGCTGACTGCGAGGAGATCGCCCGGCTTCGGCATCGCCATCTCGCGATCGAGCGCCAGATAGTCACCCGTTTCGCAGACGGGACCGACGACATCAGCCTTGATGCGTGGCGCCTTGGCATCTCCAAGCGCGACCGGTCGGATCTCGTGATAGGCTTCGTAGAGCGTCGGGCGGATGAGATCGTTCATGGCGCCGTCGACAATCACGAAAGACTTGTTGCCGGCGTCCTTCACGTAGATGACCTCGGTCACCAGGATGCCGGCATTGCCGACGATCAAGCGGCCCGGTTCGGTGACGATCTTGCAGTTGAGGCCACGCAGCTGGTTCTTGACAATCTGCGCGTAAGCATCCGGCAGCGGCGGCGGATTGTTGTCGTCGCGGTAGGGAATGCCCAGGCCGCCGCCGATATCGACGTGATGAATGTCGTGGCCGTCGCCGCGCAGCGTTTCCACGAGATCACGCAGCAGCTTGAAGGCGTCGTCGAACGGCTGCAGCTCGGTGATCTGGCTGCCGATATGCATGTCGATGCCGGTAACCTGAATGCCGGGCAGGTTGGCGGCGCGTTCATAAACGGCGCGGGCGCGCTCCCAGGAAATGCCGAACTTGTTTTCCTTCTTGCCCGTCGAAATCTTCGCGTGCGTGCGCGCATCGACATCGGGATTGATGCGGAAGGAGACCGGTGCGACCTTGCCGGCGCGAACGGCGCGCTGGTTCAGCACTTCCAGTTCGGGTTCGGATTCGACGTTGAAGCAATAGATGCCGGCTTCCAGCGCCACGTCCATTTCCTGCGCGGTCTTGCCGACGCCGGAGAACATGATGCGGCTCGCCGGGATACCTGCCGCCAGCGCGCGGCGCAGTTCGCCGACGGAAACGACATCGACGCCGGCGCCGAGGCGGGCCAAGGTTTTCAGCACCGCCTGGTTGGAATTGGCCTTCATGGCGTAGCACACCATGGCATCGACATCGCCGAAGGCTTCCGCGAAGACGCGGTAGTGGCGCTCCAGTGTGGCCGTTGAGTAGACGTAAAAGGGCGTGCCGACCGCCTTGGCGATCTCGGGGACCGGAACACCCTCAGCGTGGAGGATGCTGTCTCGATACTCAAAATGATTCACGGTCGCTACCTAATCAGAGAAGCGGGTCGAGGATGAACTTCTTGTCGTCCGTGCCGGGCTGTTTCGTCGGCTTGGTGACGTCGCCGCCCTTCGTCGCTGCGGCGCTCGGTGGATCGAGATCGCCTTTGCGGCCACATCCGACAACGGCAAGGCCGACGACCGAAAGCACGACGGTCAGGCGGATGATATGCGGCATGTTGATCTGCATCGAAATCCTCTTGGGCGATAAACGCGGAAGTCACTCTTCTTAGCGAAGTTTCCGCGTCTTGTGCACCCCGATTGTTTGCTTGCGTTTTCGTCAGTCTTTTCAGTTGCGAGCGCGCCAGAAGGCGATCTGCTTGCGCACCTCCGAAGGTGCGGTGCCGCCGAAACTTTTGCGGCTGGCAACCGAGGCCTCGACGGTGAGTACGTCGAAGATCTTGTCGGTGATGGCAGGGTTGATTGCCTGCAGCTCCTCGAGAGACAGCTGGGCGAGATCGCAGGACTTGCTTTCGGCAAGCGCCACGGCGCGTCCCGTCACATGATGAGCGTCGCGGAAGGGCAGACCTGCTTCCCGCACCAGCCAGTCGGCAAGGTCGGTGGCGGTGGAATAGCCGGAGCCGGCGGCGGCCTTCATGCGGGCGGTATTGATGGTCAGGTCGCGTACCATGCCGGTCATTGCGGCGATGGCGAGTTCAAGGCTTTCTGCGGCGTCGAACACCTGTTCCTTGTCTTCCTGCATGTCCTTGGAGTAGGCGAGCGGCAGGCCCTTCATGATGGTCAGCAGCGCCACGAGAGAGCCGTTGATGCGCCCGGTCTTGGCGCGCACCAGTTCGGCGGCATCGGGGTTCTTCTTCTGCGGCATGATCGAGGAGCCGGTGGAAAAGGCGTCGGACAGGCGCACGAAGCCGAACTGCGGCGTCGACCAGATGACGATCTCTTCGGCAAGGCGCGACAAGTGCATGCCTGATATCGCCGCGATCGACAGGAATTCGAGTGCGAAATCGCGGTCGGAGACGGTGTCGATCGAATTCCGTGTCGGCTCGCGGAAGCCGAGTGCTTTCGCGGTCATATGGCGATCGATCGGGAAGCCGGTGCCGGCGAGAGCCGCTGCGCCGATCGGCGATTCGTCCATATGTTCGATGGCGTGGCGCACGCGCGAACGGTCGCGGCCGAACATTTCGACATAGGCCATGCAATGATGGCCGAAGGTGACCGGCTGCGCCGTCTGCAGATGCGTAAAGCCCGGCATGACGGTTTCCGCATGCTCTTCCGCGCGCTCAAGGAAGGCCGCGATGAGATCGGTCAGCGCCTGTTCGCACTTCTGTAGCTCTTCCTTCACCCAGAGGCGGAAATCGAGCGCCACCTGGTCGTTGCGCGAACGGGCGGTATGCAGGCGGCCGGCGGCGGGGCCGATGAGCGTTGCAAGCCGCGCCTCGATGTTCATATGGATGTCTTCGAGACGGCGCGAGAATTCGAAATTGCCGCTTTCGATCTCTGACAGGATCGTGTTCAGGCCGTGAACGATCTTGTCTTTATCCTCGGTTGAAATGATGCCTTGATGCGCCAGCATGCTTGCATGCGCGATTGAGCCGCGGATATCCTGAGCAAACAGCTTCTTGTCGAAACCGATCGAGGCATTTATCTCCTCCATGATCGCCGCGGGGCCGGAAGCGAAACGCCCGCCCCACATCTGGTTGGAGGATTTGGTGTCCGTGCCGTCAGTCATGAGATGCCCACCTGGAGAATGTAATGACAGCAAAGAAGCCGTTCGGTCTGCCGTCCATGAAACTTGTTCTGCTTGCCGCCGTCGCTGGGGTTATTGCCGGCGCGGCAGCGGTATACGTGAAGGAGGCGGGGTATGGCAATGGCGTTGGTGAAACCGCCGCAGCCGATCAATGCGGATCGGCTAGGGATCGTGCTGCTGCCTTAAAGCCCTTCACCAAGGGACAGGTCGCCGCCATGAGCGTGCCACCGGCACCGATTTCGCTGAAGGACGTTTCCTTCAAGGGTGCCGAAGGCCAGCCGCTGTCGATCAGCAGCTTCGCCGGCAAGACCGTGCTCTTGAATGTCTGGGCGACCTGGTGCGTGCCGTGCCGCGAGGAAATGCCGGCCTTGAACACGCTCGAGAAGAGTGCGGGCAGCGACAAGTTCGAGGTGGTCGCCATCAACATCGACACAGGCGATGATGAAAAGACGAAGGCTTTCCGCACGGAATATGCCATCGACAAGCTCAACTATTACCGTGACAACACCATGGGCGTGTTCAATGTGCTGAAGAAGCAGGGCCTCGCCTTCGGCCTGCCGGTGACGCTGCTCATCGACGACAAGGGCTGCCTGCTGTCGGCCATGAACGGTCCGGCCGCTTGGGACAGCGAGGATGCGAAATCCCTGGTGAAGGCGGCGACAGGCATCTAGAGCAATTCCAGGAAAACTGCGCAGCGGTTTACCGCCCGGGATTGCTAGATAACAAAGAAATAGAGCGGTTTGAGGATTCCGTGAAAAGCTGAACCGCTCTAGGCAATTTGCATGGTCACCAACGCTCATGGTCGCATGCGCGTTGGGTTTTCTTCTTGCGAGGAGATGTGATCATTCGTGGCAGGCGCGAGGCCGACCTTCACCGTCAAAGACCGAAGCCTTGAGCGATCCGGGTTGATCCAGAATTACCGTGTCGGAACCGGCGTTTCGCCGCGGTAGTCATAGAAACCGCGGCCGGATTTGCGGCCGAGCCAGCCGGCTTCGACATACTTCACCAGCAGCGGGCAGGGGCGATACTTGGAGTCGGCGAGGCCGTCGTGCAGCACCTGCATGATCGACAGGCAGGTGTCGAGGCCGATGAAGTCCGCAAGCTGTAGCGGGCCCATCGGGTGATTGGCGCCAAGACGCATCGCCGTGTCGATGGCATCGACGGTTCCGACGCCTTCATAAAGCGTATAGATCGCTTCGTTGATCATCGGCAGCAGGATGCGGTTGACGATGAACGCCGGGAAGTCTTCGGCAACGGTGATCGTCTTTTCCAGCGAGGACACATAGGCCTTTGCGGTCGAGAACGTCGATTCGTCGGTGGCGATGCCGCGTACCAGTTCCACCAGCTTCATCACCGGGACCGGGTTCATGAAGTGGATGCCCATGAAGCGTTCGGGACGGTCGGTGGCGGAGGCGAGGCGTGTGATCGACAGCGACGACGTGTTCGTGGCCAGCAGCGCTTCCGGCTTCAGAACCGGGCAGACCTGGGAATAGATCTTGCGCTTGACGCTTTCGTCTTCGGTTGCGGCTTCGATGGCAAGATCGACCGGAGCGAGATCGTTGAGATCGCTCGACCCGGTGATGAGAGCAAGCGCAGCCTTGCGGTCTTCGTCGCTGGTCTTGCCGGAGGCGACCTGGCGGGCAAGGTTGCCGTTGATGGTTGCAAGGCCGCTTTCGATGCGATCCTGCGAGAGATCGTAGATGTGAACCTTATAGCCGGCCATGGCGGACACATGGGCGATGCCGCAGCCCATCTGGCCCGCGCCGATAATACCGATCGTCTTCAGCGAACTCATTGCCAACTCCCCGGCGCGCTCCTGGCGATGCGCTTATGCTCTTAACCACAAATTTGCCGGGCCATTTCTAGCCCGGCAAAGATTGATAGACCTATAAGAGACGATTTTCCAGTGTCTCGCAACTGCGAGAAACCCAATCGAACCGATCACAGCGTCTTTTGAAGTTCCGGCAGGGCTTCGAAAAGGTCGGCGACGAGCCCATAGTCGGCGATCTGGAAGATCGGGGCTTCCTCGTCCTTGTTGATCGCGACGATGACCTTCGAATCCTTCATGCCGGCCAGATGCTGGATGGCGCCGGAGATGCCGCAGGCGATGTAGAGCTGTGGTGCGACCACCTTGCCCGTCTGACCCACCTGCCAATCGTTCGGGGCGTAGCCGGCATCGACGGCAGCGCGCGATGCGCCGACGGCAGCACCGAGCTTGTCCGCGACCGGAAGGATGACTTCCTTGAACTTTTCGGCAGAGCCAAGCGCACGACCGCCCGAGATGATGATCTTGGCGGACGTCAGCTCCGGACGATCCGAAGACGACAGCGCATCGCCGACGAACGTGGAAAGGCCGGGATTGGCAGCCGCAGACACCGTCTCGACCGAAGCCGAACCGCCTTCGGCAGCGGAGGCGAAGGAGGCGGTGCGCACGGTGATGACCTTCTTGGCGTCGGTCGACTGTACCGTCTGGATGGCATTGCCGGCGTAGATCGGGCGCTTGAAGGTGTCGGCGGAAACGACTTCGATGATTTCCGAGACCTGGGCGACATCGAGAAGGGCGGCGACGCGCGGCAGCACGTTCTTGCCGACCGAGGTCGCAGCACCGATGATGGTGTCGTAGGAGCCGGCGAGAGAAACGATCAATGCTGCGAGCGGCTCTGCCAGATTGTTGGCAAGACTTGCGTCTTCGGCAACCAGCACCTTCGAGACGCCGGCGAGCTTTGCAGCTTCGCCAGCCGCAGCCTGGGCGCCGGCACCGGCGACGAGTATATGGATGTCGCCGCCGATCTTGGTTGCCGCCGTCAGCGCCTTGGCGGTCTGGTCGGAGAGATGGGCATTATCGTGATCAGCCAGAAGAAGAATGGCCATGATGTCTAACTCCTCGTTCGGACTGGGTTACAGGACGCCGGCTTCGGTCTTGAGCTTTTCGACCAGCTCGGCGACCGACTTGACCTTGACGCCTGCCTTGCGACCCGACGGCTCTTCCGTCTTCAGGACCTTCAGACGCGGCTCGGTCGACACGCCGAAATCGGCAGGCGACTTCTTGTCGAGCGGCTTCTTCTTGGCCTTCATGATGTTCGGCAGCGAGGCATAGCGCGGCTCGTTGAGGCGAAGGTCCGACGTGACGACAGCCGGGAGCTTGACTTCGATCGTCTGCAGGCCGCCATCGACTTCGCGGGTGACCTTGGCGCTGCCTTCACCGATCTCGATCTTCGAGGCGAAGGTTGCCTGAGCGGTGCCCAAGAGGGCTGCCAGCATCTGGCCGGTCTGGTTGCTGTCGTCATCGATCGCCTGCTTGCCGACGATGATGAGGCCAGGTTGCTCGGCGTCAGCAACGCCCTTGAGGATCTTGGCGACGGCGAGCGGCTCGACGGCATCGTCGGTCTCGACCAGAATGGCGCGGTCCGCGCCCATGGCGAGCGCCGTGCGCAGCGTTTCCTCGGCCTTGGCAGGTCCGATCGACACGACGACGACTTCCTCCGCCTTGCCGGCTTCCTTCAGCCGCAGCGCCTCTTCGACCGAGATCTCGTCGAACGGGTTCATCGACATCTTCACGTTCGACAACTCAACGCCTGTCCCATCCGGCTTAACCCGGATCTTTACGTTGTAGTCAACCACCCGCTTTACTGGCACGAGAATCTTCATGATGTCCTTCCTTCAACACTGCGCTATAGAACATGGCCTGTTCAGCGCCGCTCCGTTTGTCGAATGGCGACATGGATACGCGTTTTTCCCCCAATTACAACGCTTCCATGCCGCAGATAGGCAGATTGCTTGAAAGGCATAAATAACGTTTACGTCAACGTCAATACGTATGCCTTCGATGATTGGTTTGCGACATCAGCGATTCTTGCCGGGAACCCACAGCACGTCGGCGCGCCCTTTGTCGTTTGAATGGCGCGCGGCGACGAAAAGGAAATCGGAGAGCCGGTTGATATATTTCAGCGCAGCCAGGCTCACGCGCTCACCCTGTTCACGTGACAGCGCCACCATCAGGCGCTCGGCACGCCGGGCAATGGTGCGGGCGAGGTGCAGATGCGCGGAGGCGGCGCTGCCCGCCGGCAGGACAAATGATTTCAGCGGATCGAGATCGGCGTTGAGCCGATCGATATCATGTTCGAGACGTTCGACCTGATGGTCGATAATGCGCAGCGGCTCATAGCCCAGCGGCTCGTCGGTCTCAGGCGTCGAAAGATCCGCACCGAGATCGAAGAGATCGTTCTGGATGCGCATCAGCATGGCATCGAGTTCGGGCCGATCTGCCACATGCAGCCGGGCGACGCCGATTGCGGAATTGGTTTCGTCGACCGTGCCATAGCTTTCAACCCGCAGGTCATGCTTCAGTCGTCTTGGGCCGGCGGCAAGGCCCGTGGTGCCGTCGTCGCCGGTCTTGGTATAGATCTTGTTGAGCTTGACCATCTTATTCCTGCGGTTAGAGGCCTTCCGCTTTTCGTCAGATCACGAAACGCTCTATCCCTTTGTTTTCAGCAATTCCGGGCGGGGAAACCGCTAAGCAATTTTCCGGGAATTGTTCTAGGCCGGGCGACCGCCGCCCGTCAGCCATAGCGTCAGCATGATCAGGATCACCGCGACCGCCTGCAGCAGCACGCGCAGCTGCATCAGCCGATTGGAAAGGTTCGGATTGTCGCCTTTCATCATGTTCAACAGGCCGCGAACGAGAACGATCGCGACAAGTCCCATGACAATGATGGCGGCGATATAGGTAAAGGTCGACATGGCTCCTCCATCCTTGTCTTCAAAGCAGCCGGGCTTTCAACGAAATGCCCTGGCCGCTCAACTTCACGATTGTTTCGCAACTCCCTTCGGAACCGCTTGCTGCGTTTCCTCAAGAGCTGCGTCAGTCCAGCCGGCGCATCAGACGATAGAAAAGGTTAGCCGGCAATAGCCTTTTCAGAAGCACGCCCTGCTTGGCCGGTGTCGTGACCAGATAGTGCGGGCGTGGATTCCTGACGGTCAAAGCCGATTTTAGCACATCATAGACCGCTTCGGGTCCCAATTTATGCTTGTTGATTGGTCCTGAGCCGTCCAGACGCCGCAATTGCCTGCGGTATTCCACCGCATGCACGGAGCCTTCGATGTCGACATGCTCGTTGATCTTGGCGAGCGCATTGGCGGTGAACTGGGTCGCGATCGGGCCCGGCTCGATGAGGCTGACATGAATGCCGCTATCCTGCAGCTCCATCCTGAGCGTGATCGTCAGTCCTTCCAGCGCGAATTTCGAGGCGGTGTAGGCGCCGCGGAAGCGATAGGGGACAAGCCCGAGAATGGACGAGCAATTGACGATGCGGCCATGGCCCTGCTTGCGCATCAGGGGCAGGATCTGGCGCGTCAGCTCATGCCAGCCGAAGAAATTCGTTTCGAACTGCACGCGCAAGACATCGGTCGACAGATCCTCCACCGCACCCGGCTGCCCGTAGGCGCCGTTGTTGAAGAGGGCGTCGATACGGTCGCCGGTGCGCTCGCGCAAAGTTGCGACGACGGCGGAAATCGTCTCGGGCTGCGTGTAGTCGAGAAGGAGCGCTTCAATGCCATCAGCAGCGAGAGGAGCGAGATCGGCCTCCTTTCGCACGGTCGCAAAAACACGCCATCCGTCGTCCCTCAAAGCCCGGGCGCAATAGGCGCCAATTCCGGAGGAGCAACCAGTTAGCAGGATTATGCGTTGTTCCGTCATGGGAAGATGATTCCTGTACAAAGCGGAACTCGTTTCCCATATTCAGGGACCCGATACAATCGACAAGCGGTAACAACCGCCGGATGAAATACCGACGTTGAGCGGAGATGGAATGCCGACAGGCCTGCGGACGACTTACAAGGTAATTTACGACGCTGTGTTCCATTTCATCGAGGATGACGGGTTCGCCATGGCAAGTCATGTGGCGCTCTCGACATTGTTGGCCGTGTTTCCCTTTCTGATCTTCGGCACGGCGCTCGCGAGCTTCCTCGGCGCCAGTCAGTTTTCCTCGACCGCCGTACACCTGATCTTCGACACCTGGCCGGAGGCGATCGCCAAGCCGGTGGCAGATCAGGTTGTGCAGGTGCTGACGATCCCTCGCGGCGGCCTTCTGACGATCTCCGTGCTTGCCGCAGCTTACTTCGCCTCCAACGGTGTCGAGGCGCTGCGTATCTCCCTCAATCGCGCCTATCGCGTGCCTGAGACCCGGCCGTGGTATTTCAACCGCCTCGCCAGTCTCGGCTATGTGCTGATCGCAGTGCTGATCTTTGCCATCCTCAGCATCCTGCTGGTCGCCGTGCCGCTGGCGCTCAATTACACCAGGCAGTGGCTGCCGAAGCTTGCCGATATCCTCGACATCGTTTTCAGCTGGCGGATCTACGGCACGATCTTTCTGCTTCTGGCGGGGCTGATGATCCTGCATTTGTGGCTTGCGGCAGGCCGCAGGCGGCTGCTCGACGTCATTCCGGGCGTGCTGCTGACCTTGATCTGCTGGTCGATCGGCGCGCTGCTCTTTGCCTATTATCTCTCGACCTTCGCCAACTACACCGCCACCTATGCCGGTCTGGCGTCGGTGATGATCGTGCTGATTTTTCTCTACATGCTGGCCGTGATCTTCATCATGGGGGCGGAGATCAATGCGGCGCTGATGAAATTCCGCGTGCGGCGCATGCTCTTCGGCAAAACCGGTGATCGCCCGGCGGAGACGCCCTCGGAAAAGACGCTCCCCGCGTCAGAGACCGATACGGCGGCGAAGCTCCACCGGTGAGAGGCCCTGCCGTCGCCATTCCGCGAGGCCTGTATCGCCCAAGCTTTTGGAAAGTTTGTTGCCGTCGGCGCCGAGCAGTAGGCGATGGTGATGATAGAGCGGTTCCGGCAGATCTAGCAGCGTCTGTAACAGACGATGGATCGAGGTGGCGTGGAAAAGGTCGAGCCCACGCACGACGTGGGTAATCTTCTGCACGGCATCATCGACCACAACGGAAAGATGGTAGCTGGAGGGCGCATCCGAGCGTGAGAGCACGACATCGCCCCACACAGCCGGATCGGTGCGGACAATGCCTGTCTCGCCGTCGCCGCTTTCCTCCCAGTACAATGGGCCGCCTGCGGTTGCCAGAGCCTTTTCCATGTCGAGACGCCAGGCGTGCTTCATGTCCGTTGCCAACAGGCGCCGGCGTTCGGTCTCGCTGCGCTCGCGATCGTCGGGTGGATAGAGCGGCGTGCCATCGGGGTCGCGCGGCCAGGATCTGCCTTCAGCCTCGAAGGCGGCAACGCGCGCCTTGACCTCGCCGCGTGTCAGAAAGGCGGGGTAGACGAGGCCACGCCCGATCAGAGACTGCAAGGCTTGCTGATAGGCCGCAAAATGCTCGGACTGCCGGCGCACCGGCTCCTGCCAGCGAAGGCCGAGCCAGGCGAGGTCTGAAAATATCCCCGCTTCGAAATCGGGTGTGCAGCGCGTCTGATCTATGTCTTCGATGCGCAGCAGGAAATCGCCGCCTGCTTCCGCCGCCATATCGTGGTTGAGGATCGCCGACAGCGCGTGGCCGAGATGCAGCGGGCCGTTTGGGCTCGGGGCAAAACGGAACTTCGGCTTTTGACGGGGAATCTCGATCATGCTTTCTTCTGCCACGAATCTTAACCGGGGACTACGAGACGTCATGCAGATCATTCGCGACGAGCGGGATATCGAAGAGGGGCTGGCCGCTCTGCTTGAGATCGATCCGCGCCTGCGGCCGGTTGCCGCAGAGGCCGGCAGCCTGCCGCTGAGGCTGCGCGCGCCGGGTTTCGAGGGCCTGGCCCATATCATCGTTTCGCAAGTTGTCTCCCGCGCCAGCGCCGATGCGATCTGGGGAAAGATGATCGCGGGCATGGGTGAGGTGACCGCCAGTGGCTATGTGGCACTCGAGCCGGAGGCATGGAGAACCTTCGGCCTCTCGCGAATCAAGCACGAAACGCTCCATCGGGTGGCCGAGGCCGTCGCCGGCGGCAGCCTCGATCTTCACGCGCTCAGCGCCGAATCACCCGACAAGGCGCTCGTAGAGCTGATGGCCATCAAGGGAATCGGCGCCTGGACCGCGGAGGTCTATCTGATGTTCTGCGGCGGTCACGCAGATGTGTTTCCGGCCGGGGACGTGGCGCTGCAGGCCGCTGTCGGCATGGCTTTCGGCCATGACGTCAGGCCCTTGGCCAAGGCCGTAGCCCTGGAAGCCGCGGTTTGGTCGCCCTGGCGCTCGGTCGCCGCCCGGCTTTTCTGGGCTTACTATGCCGTGAAAATGCGTCGGGATGCGCTGCCTATAGTTTAATCGGGGACATCCGCGAACAAGGCGCTATGCACTGAATTTATTGGACTTCACAATCCTGTAACAACCGGCCTAATATACAGGTGCAGATGCCGAATCGATCAGGAGGGTTCCTTGACGATTGCAGTCTCCCCGCAGTCCTTGCCGGCGCTCGTCCTGAACGCTGACTATAGGCCGCTGAGTTATTACCCCTTGTCGCTCTGGTCCTGGCAGGACGCGATCAAGGCGGTCTTCCTTGACCGTGTGAATATCATCGCAGAATACGAACACAGCGTTTCGTCACCGAGTTTCTCGATGCGGCTGCCGAGCGTCGTCTGCCTGAAGACGTATGTGCAGCCGTCCCGCAATCCGGCCTTCACCCGGTTCAACGTCTTCCTGCGTGACCGGTTCGAGTGCCAGTATTGCGGATCGCACGACGACCTGACTTTCGACCACGTCATCCCGCGTGCGCATGGCGGCGAGACGACCTGGGAGAATGTGGTCGCGGCGTGTTCGCCCTGCAATCTTCGCAAGGGCAGCAAGCTGCCGAAGCAGGCGGGCATGTTCCCGGCGCAGAAGCCTTACCAGCCGACGGTGCAGGATCTGCACAATAACGGCCGTCTCTTCCCGCCGAACTACCTGCACGACAGCTGGCTCGATTATCTCTACTGGGATTCGGAACTGCAGCCGTAAGGGCATTCCTACAAGAAAATCGATCGAGCTTCGCTTTGGCGGGCCCGCCTATTCCCTCACCCCGCTTGCGGGGAGAGGGTGAGATATCACCGCGGCAAGCGTCTTACAGCCTGGCGAATATCAGTTCGATCAAGCAGCCTTCTTCGCGCCGACAAAAGCGATGGCAGCGAGGATGACGCTGGCTATGACGTTCCAGCCGGCCATGGAGAGGCCGAGGATGCGCAAGGCTGCTTCCGTGCACGACGGACCCTTTATGGTGCTCAGCTCGTTCAGGAGATCGCCGGCATTCTGCGTCATGCTGCTGGCGCTCGTCGAGCAGGTCGTGGGACCTGCCCAGAAATGCCATTCGACGCCGGCGTGATAGACGCCGATGCCGCCGCCCACAACCATCATCAAGCCTGCAACGATGAGGAGCCCGCGGGTGATCCAGGAGGGCAGGCCGAGCGCTGCCGTCAGCGCGGCGACGATCGCGACCGGAATGCCGTAATAATAAGGCTGGCGCTGCTCCAGGCAGAGTGCGCAGGGGATGTAGCCGCCGATGTGCTGGAAGCCGAGCGCCGAGCCGATGACGATGATCATGCCGATCGTCAGCAGTACGCTATAGCCGAGGCCGGCGCGGGACGAGGTCGAGGATGTTGCAATGGACATGCGGGGCTCCTTGGTCAGCGTGCCAGGGCAAAATGGAAGATGGCGTAGAGAATGATGAGAACGGCGGCGGCAGCCATGGTGATCTGGCCGAGGCGTTTATCAATGAAGTGGCGAATGGATTCGCCGTAGCGGCGCAGCAGATAGGCCAGAAGGAAGAAGCGCGCGCCACGCGCCACGATGGCCGAGACGATGAACAGGACGAGGTTGATATGGGCGACGCCCGACAGGATCGTAACGACCTTGATCGGCGGCAGATGCGCCAGGCCTGATGTGACCAGCAGCAACAAGACCCATTCATAGGTGACGCCGGCGCTCATCTGGTTGAAAGCATCGAGCTTGCCGTAGAATTCGAGGATCGGCTTGGCGATGGCCTCGAAGGCATAATAGCCGAGCGCCCAGCCGGCAATGCCGCCGAGCACGGACGCCACTGTCGCCGTCAGCGCATAGCGCCAGGCGCGTTCGGGCTTGGCAAGCGACATCGGCAGGAACAGGACGTCAGCCGGAACGAGGAAGATGGAGCTTTCGACGAAGGCGATAACGGCCAACCAAACCTCAGCCGATTTGCGGCCGGCAAGCGACATGGTCCAGTCGTAAAGTCTTCGAAGCATGAGGTCCCCTTTGCTGCGTTGCAAACCTTTAGGGGGCAGGAATATGGCTGTAAATGGTCGCGGAGTGACGGAAGCCGCACAAAATCAAAATTTTTCGTGATGGTGGGGGAATTCCCGACAATGAAAACGACGCTGATCGAAATGATCATTGCAATGATTACAAAGGGATTCTTCTGTGTTTCATTCAACCTATGCGCTCAGATTGATTCGTGGTCACAATTCAGAAATTTCGCGCGCGAAAATTGATCACAAGTGTGCAGAAGGTGGGGAGAATGGGACGTTCAAAGGCAGGGATTGCTTGGGGAAGCGATGAAGGTGTCGTTGCTCGATTCCGAGGAGCAGAGCCAACGGATGCGCATCAATCCAGACCATTGTTATCGCGACGAAATGGGTGGCTTGCCTTGGCTGTGACAGCGCTCGTTTCTGCCTTTGCTTTTGCCGCGCCTGTAAAAGCTGCGGAAAAGCCGGAGGAGTGTGCCGCCATGCAAGATGGCGGTGAGCGGCTGATCTGCTACGACGCTATTTTTCGAGTTCAGACGAGCGTTGAACCGCCCAAGACCCAAAGTAGTTCCAAGTGGACGGTGGAAACCGAGAAATCAAAGATCGACGACTCGAAGAGCGTATTTTTGCTTCTTGAATCAGATGACGATGTTCCCAGCAGATACGGCCGTGCGCCGAGCAAAGCCTCCCTCGTTGTTCGATGCATGGAGGGGAAAACCGCAATCACGTTCCAGTTTGCCGATCATTTCATGGCCGAAAGCGGTGGTTATGGCGATGTGACCTTTCGAGTGGACAACAAAAAAGCTTTCACGAAAGGTCTTCGTGAATCGACGGATCACAGCGCTCTAGGTCTTTTCAGCGGTCCAACGAGTATTTCCCTGATCAAAGCACTATTTGGAGGAAATCGCCTGATTGTTCGAGCAATGCCGTTCAACGAGAGCGCGCTAACGGTCAGTTATTCCATTGCGAACTTGGAAAGTGAGATCAAGCCTCTAAGAGAGGCCTGCAAATGGTAGGTGATATTCTCACCTCTCGGCCGTGCGGAATTTGTTTCATTCCGACTGCCAAAGTCAATTATGGATACAATTGGCCATATAATTCAATTGGTTATGGATAGTGTGGTGCCCCATGCCGGAGTCGAACCAGCACTTCTTTCGAAACTCGATTTTGAGTCGAGCGCGTCTACCAATTCCGCCAATGGGGCAACGGATGAGGCGGCTGTCTAGCATGTGATCGGCTGGGCGCGCAAGCCGGCTTCGCAGATATTGCGAGTGTTTCCGCAGGGTTGCGATCCGCGCCATGGCGCGGATGGATGCCACGGGTTTTGCCGCAGGCCAAAGCCAGGCCTGCTGGGCGGGGTTTCTGGTCTTGACGATGCCTAACGGGCGGCTCTGATGGCGTAGCACAATCCTGCGTGCGGGTTGGAGAGCTGGGTCTTGTCGAGCACGATGAAGCCCGCCTCGAGCAGCGGCGCGATCAGGGTCATCTGCGTCTTGCCCTCGGCCCACCATTTGTGCCACTCGATCACCATGGCGTGGATGGAGCCGAACAATCCTTGCCGCTCGAGCGCCTCGAAAATCCCGAATTCCGATCCCTCGCAATCCATCTTGATAATAAGGTCCATGCCACCTTTCCTGGCGCGCTCGGCAAGCGGAGCGATCACAGCGGCAGCTTCCCTGATGTGGATCGTTTCGGGCTTTCCGGTATCGGCTCCCCGGACGGAAATGCCGATCGTCGCGTCGGAGCGTACCATGACCTGCGTCTGCTCGTCCTTCTCGCCCAGGCCGAACTGATTGGGCCGGATCTTCGCCGCGATCTGCGGGTTGAGCGCGAAGTTCTTCAGCGCCCGGGCATGCGGCAGGGAAAAGGGCTCGAATGCATGGACTTCCCGGACGGTCGGATCTCTTGCCATGAACAGCGATGCCAGGCCGACATTCATGCCGATGTCGACGATGATCTTGTCGCGGCCGCTTATGAAATTGTATTCGTTATTGACGAAAATCTCGCTGACAACCTGCAGATCTTCCACATTGTAGACGTGGAACCGCGTGCCGGAAAAATCGGCGATTATGTCGCTTGCCGTGGCTTCGAAGGTAAAGCCGTTCTTCTCGAAGTGCTTGAATTCGGCCACATGGGTTTTGAAGAATTCATTCGTCGTTTCGGGGACGTTGACATCCGATATCTGCCCGCTTTGAAGGTCGATGCGCTTCAATGGGCGGTTGACGTCCGCGATAAAAGCTCCGGCGCCGGTCGAGGCGATGCGAAATTCAAAGACGTCCTCGGCATCCGTATCGAATTGCAGGGCGATGGATTTGCCCGATCGCAGCAAATCGGCGCCTGTCAGCCGCTTCTGGGTGAGGAGCCGGGTGCCGAAACCGGCAACGACATCGATATCGCAGCACACTTCCTCGGCCGGCACGGCAGGGTCCGCATCGATGGGGAATTCAACGCTGTAGCGCCCTGGAGACAGGGTCACATAGGGGCCATAGAGCACCCATCCCGCCTGTCCTTTGCGGACCGATACACGCCGTCCGCCATGCTCGTTCACAACCTGCCCAGTTTCGGAATAAAGCAAAGTCAGCTTCCTTGTTGGCGAAAGTGGATGTCTCGCGAAAATTATAGTGTCAGGACTTTGGAGTGGGTCAGAAATTGCTCTCTAAGCCCATGTTTGACAAGTATAATTTGGGGAAGGCCGGAATGTTGGCGTGCATTGTCCGGGGGAGGCGCAATCTGTCTCTTGTCGCCCGTAGTGAGACCAGGAATAGGCGTTTAGCAGACGGAAGAGCGCCGAAATGCCCAAGTCGACAGATCAGATAAGGGGTCGCCGAATTGGTATAGGCCCATGGCGTGGATGAGCGCCATGAGCCTGTCTGTTCACTCAAGCTCGAGCTAGTGAGCCATCGCCGGGCCTTTGGTCGTGGAGCCGGACTTCTGCAGCGTGATCGCGAGGATCGCGGCGAGCAGGCAGAAGGCGCCGGCCACGAAGAAGGCGGGCAGGTAGGTATTCAGCTCCGTGCGGGTGAGGCCGGCGCCATAGGCCGCGGTGGCTGCACCCAGCTGGTGGCCGGCAAAGACCCAGCCGAAGACGAGGCCGGCCTTTTCGCGGCCGAAGCGGTCGGCGGCGATCTTGACGGTCGGCGGCACGGTGGCGATCCAATCCAGGCCGTAGAAGACGGCAAAGATCGACAGGCCATAGAAGGTGAAGTTGCTGAAGGGCAGGTAGACCAGCGACAGGCCGCGCAAGCCGTAATACCAGAAGAGCAGCCAGCGATTGTCGAAGCGGTCGGAGAGCCAGCCGGAGCCGATCGTGCCGAAGAAATCGAAAATGCCCATGACGGCGAGCACGCTGGCGGCAGCCACCGGCACAATGCCGAAATCGCCACAAAGGGTGACGAAGTGCGTCTGGATCAATCCGTTCGTCGACAGGCCGCAGATAAAGAAGGTGGCAAATAGGATCCAGAAGGTCGAGGTCGTGGATGCCTCGCGCAGTACGGAGATCGGCGAAGCGAGAGCGGCCCTCAAGTTCTTGGTGGCGGCCGGCGGCGGCGTGACGTGGATTTCGCCGACGAGCGGCAGATTGACGTCCGAGGGGCGGTCACGCATCAGAAGCAGCACGATGAGGGCGGCAACGACGATCATGCCGCAGACGAAAATCACAGTTGCGCGCCAGCCATATTGGGTTGTCAGCTCGGCCATCAGCGGCAGGAACACGAGCTGGCCTGTGGCCGAGCTCGCCGAGAGCATGCCGATGACAAGGCCGCGATGCTTGGTGAACCAGCGTGTCGAAACGGTCGCCGCCAGCACCATCGCAGTCAGACCCGTGCCGAAGCCGACAATGATGCCCCAGCATAAAAGCAGCTGCCAGACCTGCGTCATGAAGAGCGAGCCGATGAAGCCGACACTGATGGTCGCCAGCGCAAAGGTAATGACCTTGCGGATGCCGAAATGGTTCATGAAGGCGGCGGCAAAGGGACCCATCAGGCCGAAGAGCACAAGACGAACGGCAAGCGCCGACGAAATGGAGGAGGTACTCCAGCCGAATTCGTCCTCCAGTGGCTTGATCAGGACGCCTGGAGCGCCCATTGCGCCGGCCGTGACCAGCATGGTGAGGAATGTGGCGCCGACGACCACCCATCCGTAATGGATGTTGCGGCGGGCGAGGGTCGAAGCAAGAGCAGTCGAGACCATAGGTGCGTTCCGATAGGTTTCATATCTTGGCGTCAGGATCGGTTAGGCGAGGGAGCGCTTTTCCGCGAAAGACGATTTTACCGCTTTTGCTTATAGCGCCAGGCCGCTCTTCCGGCTTGAACGTTTGTGTAAAGGCATTTACATGATTGCTATCATGTTTGTGATGTATTGATGATGGTCGTCATCTAAATTGTCAATACAGATTTATTGAAGCTCTGATGGAGTTTTTTGATGAGAGTGAGCCGGGAAAAATTCGCCGAGAACCGCGAAAAGATCCTTTCCGTGGCAGGGGAGCTCTTCCGCGAGAAGGGTTTTGACGGCATCGGCGTCGCCGATATCATGAAGGCTGCCGGTCTGACGCATGGCGGCTTTTACGGCCATTTCGAATCGAAGGACGAACTTGCCTGCGAGGCGAGCAAGGCACTGGTGGCGCGCTCGCTGGTGCGCTGGAAGGAAGTGGCGGCGAGCTCGCCGGAGCAGCCGCTGGAGGCGCTGCTTGCTCATTATCTCTCACATCGCAACGTTGTCGAGCAGGCGACCGGCTGCGTCTTCGCATCGTTGACTCAGGAAGTCAGTCGGCATGGGCCGGAAATGCAATCGACCTTCAGCGGTGGCTTGATGGGGCTGGTTGAGGTTCTTGAGGAAATCGTTCCCGGCGATACGCCCGAGGAGCGTCGGCGCAAGGCTTTTGCCAGTCTTTCCGCCATGGTCGGCGCCGTGATCCTGGCGCGGACGATGGATACGCCGGAATTGTCCCAGGAGTTTCTGGCGGCGACCCGGCAGGAACTGACGCCCCCGCCGAGTGAAGACAGCTAATCTATCGGGCTTCAGTCGCGAAATGCCAGCAGGCCGTTTGCCTCGACGATTTCCTTGAACTTGCCATCGGGCGCGGCTGCCAGCAATTCGGCACGAAGTGCTGCTTCAAAGTCCGCAGCCCCGTCGCCGAGTGCCTGCGGCGAGGTCGATGACATCGAGAAGATGCGGCCGACGATCTCGTCGATGTCTCTCGTATATTCCGAAACGATGCTGATGCGTTCGAGGTTGCGGAAAGGCGAGGCAAGCAGCATCGCTTCATGCGGCGCCCATTCCTTGCTCTTGCGCATCTGCCGCTCCGCTTTCCGCTCGGGCGAATAGGTCTCCATCAGCGGCTCGAGAACACCACGCCAGTTCGGTTCCGCAAGGATGCCCTTGTCGTGGAAGAGGACGACAGCACCGCCCGGCTGGATCAGCTTATCCAGCGCATCAAGCGTCGCCGGCCTGTCCATCCAGTGGAAGGAGCGGCCCATGACGCAGAGATGCAGTTTGCCGATATCGGCACCGAGATCGTAGGACGATCCCTGACGGATATCGATCTCGACACCGGCCGCCTTCGCGCCGTTTTCGACCTCGGCAAGCATTTCCGGTTCCGGGTCCATCGCGGTGACGGCGGCACCCTGCAGCCGGGCAAAGGCGATACCAAGCTGACCAGGGCCGCAGCCGAGATCAAGAACATGATCGCCGGCCTTCAGACCGCTGCGCTCGGAAACACGCGCAATCAGCTTGTCCGGATAAGGAATACGGTAGCGCAGGTAATAGGCGGCGGTCGATTGAAAGCGCCGCGCTTCGAAGGGAACTGTGATCATGGATTGCCATCCTCGGGGCTAAGGAACTTCGATCTGTTAAGCCCCAACTGTGACCGGTTCGTGAAGTCACTTTTGCGCGATTTACCGGGGTGCAGCGGCATAGACTCAGAGTTTGAGGTTGCCCCTCTCCCCACGAGCGGGGAGAGGGGCCAAGCAGGCAACGTGGTTGATCAACTTCGGACGGCTAAGCCAAATCCCGATCATTTGAATCCGGCGACGGCGTGCGGGATGTAGGGTGCTTCCAGCGTCTCGATTTCCTCCGGCGTCAGCTTGACTTCCAGGGAGGCGACGGCATCCGCAATGTGCCCGGGTTTCGAGGCGCCTATGATCGGCGCGGTGACGGCGCTCTTCTGCAGGATCCAGGCGGTCGCCACTTGCGCGCGCGGAATCCCGCGTGCCTTGGCCACGGCGCTGACGGCATCGACAATCTTGCGGTCTGATTCCAGCGCTTGCGTATAGAGCGTCTTGCCGAATTCGTCGGACTGGGTGCGCGCCGTCTCCTCGTCCCAATCGCGGGTCAGGCGACCACGCGCAAGTGGACTCCAGGGGATGACGGCGATCTTCTGATCCTCGCAGAAGGGCAGCATTTCACGCTCTTCCTCGCGATAGAGCAGGTTCAGGTGATCCTGCATGCTGACGAACTCCGTCCATCCGTGGAGGCGGGAGGTGTAGATCGCCTTGGCGAATTGCCACGCATACATCGAGGATGCGCCGATATAACGGGCCTTGCCGGCCTTGACGATATCGTGGAGCGCCTCCAGCGTTTCCTCGATCGGTGTCGTATGGTCCAGGCGATGGATCTGATAGAGATCGACATAGTCGGTGCCGAGGCGACGCAGGCTGTTGTCGATCTCGTCGAAGATCGCCTTGCGAGACAGTCCGCCGCCGTTCGGCCCGGGACGCATGCGGTTGAAGACCTTGGTGGCGAGCACGATGTCTTCACGACGGGCGAAATCCCGAATGGCGCGCCCGACGATCTCTTCCGACGAGCCGTTCGAATAGGTGTTGGCGGTATCAAGGAAGTTGATGCCGGCGTCGATCGCTTGGCGCAACAGTGGACGGCTTTCCTCTTCGCGCAGTGACCAGGCATGCGTGCCCTTGTCGGGGTCGCCATATGTCATGCATCCTAGGCAGATGCGCGAGACCTCAAGACCTGTCCTGCCAAGCTTCACGTATTCCATCGATATTCTCCGTCCGTTCGAGTATCCGGCGCAAGGGCGCTCCGTCTAAGGGAGAAAGGCAGAGTGGATGCGCCGTGGGAAATAGATCAGCGGAGCAAAGACGCCGCCGATGTCTGCATCAGTTCGTGAAGAGTTTCGAAGTGTTGCTAAATAAATAAGGCAATTCGCCAGCCGGGGAAGACTGTGATCTTAAATGTTTCCTTGAACGACACGGGCCGGAGGTGTTAGCTGCGCTGCACCATTTCTGGAATTCTGCATGAAATTGCCCCCGCGTGACACCTATGAGGCCCTCTATCGCGATTTTCGCTGGGAAATTCCGGCGAAATTCAACATAGGATATGCCGTTTGCGATGCCTGGGCCGAACGCGAGCCCGATCGAATCTGTCTTCAGCACTTCAGTCCGGACGGCAATCATCTCGTCATGACCTATGGTGAAATGCGGGATCGCTCGGCGTCCTTCGCTCATGCGCTTGCAACGCTCGGCGTGCGGTCGGGCGATCGCGTCGCGCTCTTGCTGCCGCAAAGTTTTGAGACGGTGGTGGCACATGTGGCGATCTACAAGCTGGGGGCGATCGCGCTGCCGCTGGCGCTGCTGTTCGGTACCGAGGCGCTCGAATATCGGCTGAAGGTCGCGGGCGCCTCCGTGATCGTCACCAATCAATTCGGCCTGGAGCGGTTGCGTCCCATTCGTCATCTGCTGCCGGATCTGATTGAAGTCATCAGCATCGACGGTGCTGAGGACGGCGTGGCGAGCTTTGCCGATCTGGTGGCGGCGCATCCGCCGATTTTCGAGATAGCCGATACCGGTCCGGATGACCCGGCCTTGATGATCTTCACATCGGGTACGACCGGGCCGCCGAAGGGCGCGCTGCATGGTCATCGCGTCCTGCCGGGGCATATCCCCGGCATGCAGTTCGCCCATGAGGGCTTTCCTCAGGCCGGCGACAAACTCTGGACGCCGTCGGACTGGGCCTGGGCAGGCGGGCTGCTGAATGCGCTGCTGCCAAGCTTGATGCTTGGCGTGCCCGTCGTTTCGTCCCCGGCGCAGAAGTTCGATCCGCATACCGCGTTTCGCATCATGGCCGAGATGGGCGTGCGCAATGCCTTCATCCCGCCAACCGCGCTTCGGTTGCTGAAATCCGTCGACAATCCTCGTGCTCACTACGATCTCAAGCTGCGCAGCATCGGCTCTGCCGGCGAGGCGCTCGGTCGCGAGACCTTCGAATGGGCGCGCTCAGCGCTCGATATCAACGTCAATGAGTTCTTCGGCCAGACCGAGTGCAATTTCGTGCTGTCCTCCAGCGCCGCCTTCGGTGTTAGCCGTCCCGGCGCGACAGGCAAGCCGGTGCCGGGCCATCAGATGGCGGTTGTCGATGCCGATGGCGTCGAGGTCGCATTGGGCGAGCGCGGGCAGATCGCGATCAAGCGGCCCGATCCCGTGATGTTCCTTCACTACTGGCGAGACGAGAAAGCAACGCAGGCAAAATTCGCCAATGACTGGTTGCTGACGGGGGATATCGGCTGGCAGGATGCCCAAGGCTATATTTCCTTCGTCGGCCGGGATGACGACGTCATCACCTCATCCGGCTACCGCATCGGGCCCAGCGAGATCGAAGACTGTCTGGGCGGACATCCGGCGGTGCAACTGGCCGCGGCCGTCGGCAAGCCCGATCCGGTGCGCACCGAAATCGTCAAGGCCTATGTCGTGCTCGTCCCCGGCCGCGAACCGAGTGAGGCTTTGGCGACGGATATCCGCGATTGGGTAAAGACACGGCTCTCCATGCATGAATATCCGCGCGAGATCGAATTCGTCGATGCGTTGCCGCTGACGACGTCGGGCAAGGTGATCCGCCGTCTGCTGCGTGAGCAGGCGGCAGCGGAGATCAGCGCTTCGTAAGCGACAGGATCTTTTCGCGCAGCATTTTCGCCATGTTGCGGGTGCTGCGATACATATGCAGTTGCGTCGCGATCTGGCGGACATCGCGGTCGCCGTTCGGGGTCAGGCCGATGATCAGCGTGCCCATATCCTCACGCTCCTGCCAGAAGCGGCTCATGATCGGATGATCCGGCACGGCGCAGGAATCCGAGCGCACGACGTTGGCGTCGTCGAGATGCCATTCCGTCAGCTCAGCCAATAGCAGCTTGCCCGGCGAATAGCGGGCATAGGCCTCGGCGTAGGCTGTTTTCCAGGTATAGGCCTCGCCGCCCATCATCAGCACGATCATCGACGCGATGGCCTTGCCGTTGAGATCGATGGTGTGAATACGAACGGCGTCGACCGCTGCAAGATTGGAGATTGCTTCGCGGGCGAAGGCGGCATGATGACGGTCCGCGACCAGCGCCGAACGCTTCTTGCCTTTCCAGCCGCTGGCCTCCAGCGTCAGAAATTCTTCCATGCGCAGATGAATGTCGCGCGGCTGACGCGCCACATTGTAGGCGACATCGCCCTGGCTCTCAAGCAACCGCCATTGCCGGCGCATTTCGCGCAAATGGGAGTTGGAGATCGTGCGCTTGAGATAGCTCATCGCGTCTTCGCTGCTATGGAGCATCGGGCGCTGGAATTTGTTGGCCACCGTGATGGGCAGATTTCGGCCGATGGCGACGACCTTGACCATCTGGGCGAAACGGCCGTTCAGCCGCACATCCGGCAGAACGAGGGCGGTCGGCAGATGTAAGGACGGTCGTGCCAGTCCGTCGAAAAGATTGTCGATCGTATCGCCCGCATCTTCCGCATCGATGAGCGGCGTGCCCAACGGGCCGAAAGAGTTCGACCAGACGCGAATGATCGAGGGGCCGATCGCAAAGCCCGGCTTATCGACGGTGAACGGCATCAGCAGTCGCATGCGGCTGCGTGTGCCATTGTTGTCGCGCATCAGCGCCAGCCGAACCTGCCGATCCTCGAGGCGCGGCATTGCCGGCGCCAGGAAGCGGCCCGAAAAGAAGACATTCGGTTCCATGGCCCGGTTGGACAGGAAATCCAGCTCGTCCTGCAGCTCATAGCCGAGCTTGCCGGGGTAGAGGCAAAGCTCGCGGCCGGCCCTGCCAACTTCGACCCGCGCTTCGGCCTTCGGCGTCTCGAAATGCAGGGACGCGAGCGTATGCGTCAGGGAATTCACCTGGCTATCGGTGGTTTCGGTATAGGGAGGGCGCGTCATGGTCTAAGTGGCCCCGTTCGTTGCAGGTGTCGCCGGGCGGCGAATAAGGGCGAAGAGTGTGATGCCGAGTGCTCTGCGCACGGCAACATGCAAAAGAAGCGCTTCTATCATCAGGGCGGCGGCACCGGCAATCGCGGCCCCCTCTATGCCGAAATGCGGAATGAGAATTACATCCAGCGCGATATTGGCAGCAAATGTGACAGTGTAAAGATAGACGCAGAGAATTTGTTTGCTCGCCATCGTCAAAAGCACTTCTGCAGGGCCGACAAGCGCACGCACGAGAATGCCGATCAGCAGGATACCCATGACGATCTGGCCTTCCGTAAAGGCGCTGCCGAAGAGCGCCAGCAGAAACTGACCAGCGGCAAGAACCGCAAGGCCAACCGCGAGGGCCGGAAAGAATGTCCAGCGTGTTGCGTCGATCGCAAAAGCCGCAAGCTTGCTCCTGTCGTTTTCGGCAATGATGGCGGCAAAGCGTGGCCCGATGGCCGCTTTCACGGCAAAATAGACGAAATGCACCAGAGCCATGGTTTTGGCGGCGGCGAAGTAAACGGCGACCTCGTCGGGATCGAGGAAAATGCCGACGACGATGACGTCGGAGTTGGTCATGAGATATCCGACGCCTTCCACCAGGAAGATCGGAAAGGCGACGGCCATCCAGGTCTTGAATTCGAAGGTCTTCGGCCCGCTCGGATAGTGGCGTTTGAGGCGCAGCGTAACGACCAGATATTGCAGGAGAACGCTGGTGAAGGCGCCTGCGAGCGCCGCCGTCATGGCGGTTACGGCATTGGTCGGCGCACCGGCAAGCACCGCTGCGACCATGAAGAGAAGGATCAGGGTCGGGCGGATCAGGAAGGTCGGGCTGAGCGCCATGATCGGCCAATGCTTGGCGCGAGCCGTGCCGTCAAGAACGTCGCCGAGCGCGATCATCGGAACCGCGATCATCCCGAGAAGGATCGGCATGACGTAATAGTGTTCGATGGTGCCACGGAACGCATAGACCAGAGCGGCGCCGAGCAGAGCCAACAGGCCGGAAACCGCAACGACGAACAGGCGCGCCGTCGCATTCAAGCCGCGTATGGCGGCATGATCGCCTCCGGCATCGTATTGCGGCAGGAAGCGGATGATGGCCGTTGGGAAGCCGAGGCAGGCAAGATTGCCGAAGAGAATCATCAGCACCCAGACGAAGACGAAGACGCCGTATTCGAACCTGCCCATCAGCCGCGCGAGAATGATCTGCGACAGGAAGGCGAGGGCGGCGCCGGCAATCCGGATAGCAAACGCCGTCAACGCCATGCGTTGCGACGCGGTCTTTTCATCACGTGCGGTCAGAAGAGCATAAAATTTGCGCAAATATCGCGATAGCGCGTTCCGCAACGCGGACGGCAGCATCCTCTCTGCTGTGTGAAAGACCGCCATGATCAACACGCAATACTTTTAATCTGATCCGAACCTCGCGATAGCTTTGCCAGAGGAGGGTTAAGAATCGGTTCTTTCAAAATTTCGAAAGCAACCGGAGCGTTAGCAATCTGGGGAAAAGAAAAATGCCGCCCGGAAGGCGGCATCTTTTTGATTTCTCGGAAAAATCGAAGGGTCAGACGACCTCGGTGCTTTCGAAGGCGCCGTGGCAATGCTTGTATTTCTTGCCGGAACCGCAGGGGCAGGCTTCGTTTCGGCCGACGCGACCCCAGGTTGCCGGATTGTTCGGGTCGCGGTTCTCCGGAGGAACGAAGCTTTCGGTTGCCAAGTTGAGCGGGGCAAATTCGTCTTCGCCGGTCGTCGCGTCGATATGGCGTCCCTGCATCGGCGGGGTTTCGGGTTCAGCCGGCTGCTGTACGAGCTCGACGCGCGACAGCTGCGCGGTGACGGCCTGACGCAGGTTGTTCAACAGGGACTGGAACAGCTCGAAAGCTTCAGCCTTGTATTCCTGCAGCGGGTCGCGCTGGGCGTAGCCGCGGAAGCCGATCACGGAACGCAGGTGGTCGAGATTGACGATGTGTTCGCGCCAGAGGTTATCCAGCGTCTGCAGCACGATGGAGCGCTCGACATAGGTCATGATCTCGGGGCCGAAGCGTTCGGCCTTTTCGGCGGCGGCCTTTTCGGCCGCCTCGGTCAGGCGAGCGCGAATATCGTCTTCGGCGATGCCTTCTTCCTTGATCCAGTCGTGCACCGGCAAGTCGAGATCGAAGAAGTTTTCGACGCCCGTCTTCAGGCCATTGGCATCCCATTGTTCGGCATAGGCCCGCTCGGGAATATGCCTGGAAACGAGATCTTCAATGACATCGTGGCGCATGTCGCCGACGAATTCCGACAGATCGGGTGATTCCATCAATTCGACGCGCTGATCGAAGATCACTTTACGCTGGTCGTTCAAGACGTCGTCATATTTCAGAACGTTCTTGCGGATATCGAAGTTGCGTGCTTCGACCTTCTTCTGCGCGCGTTCCACCGCCTTGTTGATCCAGGGATGAACGATCGCTTCGCCTTCCTTCAGGCCAAGCTTCTGCAGCATGCCGTCCATACGGTCGGAGCCGAAGATGCGCATCAGATCATCCTGAAGCGACAGGAAGAACTTCGAACGGCCGGGATCGCCCTGACGGCCGGAACGACCGCGCAGCTGGTTGTCGATACGGCGGCTTTCATGGCGTTCGGATGCGATGACGTAGAGACCGCCGGCAGCGATGGATCGCTGCTTGAGCCCCTTGATCTCTTCAGCGATGCGGGCGATTGCGGCATCCCGTTCCGGGCCGGGCTCGACCTCGTGCAGATCGCGCTCGACGCGCATTTCGAGGTTGCCGCCGAGCTGAATATCCGTGCCGCGACCGGCCATGTTGGTGGCGATCGTTACCGCGCCGGGAACGCCGGCCTGAGCGACGATATAGGCTTCCTGCTCGTGGTAGCGGGCGTTCAGAACCTGGAAGTTGTTGAAGCCCTGCTTGCGCATGAGATCGGCAAGAAGTTCCGACTTTTCGATCGACGTGGTTCCGACGAGAACAGGCTGATCGCGCTTATGCGCCTCCAGAATCTCGGCAATGATCGCCTTGTACTTCTCTTCGTGCGTACGATAGACCTCGTCGTCCTCGTCGATACGCTGAATCGGCAGGTTGGTCGGGACTTCGACGACGTCGAGGCCATAGATGTTGCCGAATTCTTCGGCTTCCGTCGATGCGGTACCGGTCATGCCGGCGAGCTTGCCGTACATGCGGAAGTAGTTCTGGAAGGTGATCTGCGCCAGCGTCTGGTTTTCAGGCTGGATCTGTACGCGCTCCTTGGCTTCCAGAGCCTGGTGCTGGCCATCGGAGTAGCGACGGCCCGGCATCATGCGGCCGGTGAATTCGTCGATGATGACGACTTCACCGTTGCGGACGATGTAATCCTTGTCGCGCTGGAAGAGCTTGTGGGCCTTGAGGGCGTTGTTGATGTGGTGAACGATCGCGACGTTTTCGATGTCGTAGAGCGATTCACCTTTCAGCAAACCGGCTTCGTTCAACATGTTTTCCAGCTTCTCGGTGCCGTCTTCGGAGAAGTTGGCCGAGCGCTGCTTTTCGTCGATTTCGTAGTCGTCCTTGGACAGACGGGGAATGAAGGCGTCGATCGTGATGTAAAGATCGGAGCGGTCATCGAGCGGCCCGGAAATGATCAACGGCGTGCGCGCTTCGTCGACGAGGATCGAGTCCACTTCGTCGACGATGGCAAAGCTGTGTCCGCGCTGGACCATTTGCGCGCGGTCATATTTCATATTGTCGCGCAGGTAATCGAAGCCGAGTTCGTTGTTGGTGCCGTAGGTGATATCGCAGGCGTAAGCGTCGCGTCTTTCTTCGTCGGACAGGCCATGGATGATTACGCCCGTCGTCAGGCCGAGGAAATTGTAGAGGCGACCCATGGTGGCGCTGTCGCGCTGCGCCAGGTAGTCGTTGACGGTGACGACGTGAACGCCCTTGCCGGCCAGCGCGTTCAGATAGACCGGCAGCGTTCCGACGAGCGTCTTGCCTTCACCCGTCTTCATTTCGGCGATGGCATTGGAATGAAGGATCATGCCGCCGATCAGCTGTACGTCAAAAGGTCGCATGCCAAGAACACGGCGCGACGCTTCGCGGGCAACGGCAAAGGCCGGGACAAGGATGTCATCCAGCGTTTTGCCATCCGCGAGCTGCTGGCGGAACTCAACCGTCTTTGCGGCCAGAGCTTCATCGGACAGCGCACGCATCTGTTGCTCGAGCGCATTGACTGCGGCTACTTGCGGCTGGAACGATTTGACCCGGCGGTCGTTGGACGAGCCGAACAACTTGCGGGCAATTCCACCTAGGCTGACCATGTGACTGGTCCTTTCTGAGATTTCATCCCGCCGTTCGTTGCTTGATCCAATCCCGAAAAAAACGGGAGTATAGCGCAAAACGGCCGGAAACTGTTCTGGACGCGAGGTTGCGTGACAGATAAGAGGGGGGTCGATTGATGTCAACGGGATTTGGCCGATACACAAAGGCCACATTCTCCTGCTGAAGGCTTTTTTACGCCGGATTCAGATCTATCGAGCCGGTCGAGATCACCGAAGGGTTATTTTATGTTGAAGTATAACAAACTTGCTGCGGTTGCTTTCGCAACAATCGTTACCTTCCAGGCTCCGGTCTTTGCGGCCGATGCCAAGGACCCCGTAGTCGCCAAGGTCGGCGATGTCGAGATTCACCAGTCCGAACTCGATCTGGCGATCGCCAACCTCGATCCGCAGCTCGGCCAGCTCCCGGACGACCAGAAGAAGGTTGCCGCGCTTTCCGCTTCGGTCGACGTGAAGCTCCTGTCGCAGAAGGCTGCGGCCGAGAAGCTCGACCAGACGCCGGACTTCCAGGCTCATATGGCTTACCTGCGTGACCGCGAGCTCCACAATGCCTACTTCAAGGCTCACGTGGCTGACTCCATCAAGGACGACGAAGTCAAGGCTCGCTACGACAAGGAAGTCGCAGCCCTGCCGAAGCAGGAAGAAGTTCACGCCCGCCACATCCTCGTCAAGACCGAGGACGAAGCCAAGGCGATCATCAAGGAACTCGACGCCGGCAAGGATTTCGCCGAACTCGCCAAGGAAAAGTCGACCGACCCGAACAAGGCTGACGGCGGCGATCTCGGCTATTTCGGCCATGGCCGCATGGTCAAGGAATTCGAAGACGCGGCTTTCGCTCTTCCGGTCGGTACCTACACGAAGACCCCGGTCAAGACCGATTTCGGCTGGCACGTCATCAAGGTTGAAGACAAGCGTAATGCTCCTCCTCCGCCGTTCGAACAGGTCAAGGATCAGGTTCGTCAGCTCGTCATGCGCGACAAGTATCTTGAGCTTCTGAACAAGGCCAAGACCGACACCAAGGTCGTGATCAACGATCCGGCGCTCAGCAAGGCTTATGACGATGCGCAGAAGCAGCAGGATGCGGCACCGGCTGATGACGCCATTGCTCCTGCCGACGGTGCGGCAGCGCCCGACGCGCAACCGCAGCAGTAATAGACAGCAGTGAAACAATCAGGGCCCGGGTTTTCCGGGCCTTTCACTGGAGCCGGATGATTTTGGGTCGACACGACGTAAAATCCGAATCCGCTCCAGAATTGAAAAGCAGAGCATGATGTGATCCGAAAACCGCCTAGACTTTTCGGCATCATGCTCGTCTAGGTGGGTCTCATGTCCGGTTCCGTTTCTCCGCTCGCTCCCAAATCCTTTGTGTCCATGCCTGCCCTTCGCGGAGTGCGCATGACCACGGCGTCCGCCGGTATCAAGTACAAGAACCGGACCGATGTCCTGTTGATGGTTTTCGATAAGCCGGCCGCTGTGGCTGGCGTGTTCACACGCTCGAAGTGCCCTTCGGCTCCCGTCGATTTCTGCCGTAAGAATCTTGCACATGGCAGCGCGCGCGCCGTCGTGGTCAATTCCGGCAATGCCAATGCCTTCACCGGTCTGAAGGGACGCCAGGCGACGGAACTGACGGCCAAGTCCGCGGCGGCTGCCGTCGGCTGCGGCGAGAACGAAGTCTATCTCGCCTCGACCGGTGTCATCGGCGAGCCGCTTGACGCCACCAAGTTTGCCGGCGTGCTCGACACGATGGCCAAGGATGCAGTCGACGATTTCTGGTTCGAGGCCGCCAAGGCGATCATGACCACGGATACCTATCCGAAGGTCGCGACCCGCACCGCCGAGATCGGAGGCGTCAAAGTGACCATCAACGGCATCGCCAAGGGCGCGGGCATGATCGCGCCCGACATGGCGACGATGCTTTCCTTCGTCGTCACGGATGCCGATATCTCGTCTGCCGCCCTGCAATCACTGTTGTCCGATGGCGTTGGCCCGAGCTTCAACTCCATGACCGTTGACAGCGACACATCCACGTCGGACACGCTGATGCTGTTTGCGACGGGCGCTGCTGCTGCCGACGGACAAGCGCATATCGATCGTGCGGACGATCCGAAGCTTGCGGCTTTCCGCGCAGCGCTCAACGAACTGCTGAAGGATCTCGCCATTCAGGTCGTTCGCGATGGCGAGGGCGCCACCAAGATGCTCGAAATCACCGTGACGGGTGCGGAAAGCGACGAGGCTGCCAAGCGCATCGCGCTTTCAATCGCCAATTCGCCGTTGGTCAAAACAGCGGCTGCCGGTGAGGATGCCAACTGGGGCCGCGTTGTCATGGCCGTCGGCAAGGCTGGCGAAATGGCTGATCGCGACAAGCTCGCCATCTGGTTCGGCGATGTCCGCGTTGCCGTCAATGGCGAGCGCGACGCTTCCTATTCCGAGGAAGCCGCCTCCAACGTCATGAAGCAGCAGGATATTCCGGTGAAGGTCGATCTCGGCCTCGGCAATGGCCGCGCAACGGTCTGGACCTGCGACCTCACCAAGGAATATGTTGCCATCAATGGCGACTACCGGAGCTGATATCCAACTGATGCATGCGCAGTCCACGATAAACAAGCTGCCCTTGGTGCGCAGGCTCGAAGCCGTCGGCTTCCGGGCCTGGCCTGCCTCGTCGGTGCAATATGATGGCAGCTGGCAGGTGCGGCTCACGGCCGGCCACCCGTCGAAGCGGCTGAACTCGGTCGTTCCGCTCGATCCTTCCGATCACCGCGATCTCGAAATTCGCCTGACCAAGGCGCAGCGTAAGTTCGAAGCCTATGGCCGGCCGATGGTCGTGCGCGAGACGCCGCTGGCGTCGCCGATGCTCATCGACCTTCTGCGCGAGCGCGGCTGGAAGCGGTTCGACGAGACGATCGTCATGACCGCCGATCTCGTCGATCTCGAGCTGCCCGATACGCTGGACCACCTGCCGAGCCACGATGTCGGGCGCTTCGTTGATGCAAGTCTTGTCGTTGACGAGGCCGATCCGTCGCTGAAGCCGGCGCTTGCGGAAGTGGTGAGTGGTATCAAGCCGCCATCCGGCCTTTTCGTCATCGAGGATGCCGAGGCCGGGCCGCTGGCGACGACGCTTTGCGTTCAGGACAACGATCTCGCCGGCGTCATGTCGGTTGCCGTATCGGCGCAGCATCGCCGCAAGGGCCTCGGCGTCGAGATCCTGACGTCGGCACTCCGCTGGGCGCGCATGCGCAGCGCCAAGACCGCGTGGCTCCAGGTCAGCGCCGACAATGCGCCGGCCCTGACGCTCTATGCCCGCTTCGGCTTCCGCGAAGCCTATCGCTATTGTTACTGGCAAGCTTCGGTGAAAGCATGAGCGAGGCAGGCCGCAAGATCGTTCTCGTTGCCGCCTGTGCGCTCATCGATACCGATGGTCGCATTCTTTTGGCGCAGCGCCCCGAAGGCAAGTCGCTTGCCGGTCTCTGGGAGTTTCCCGGCGGCAAGGTCGAGGCCGGCGAAACGCCGGAGGAGACGCTGGTGCGCGAGCTTGATGAAGAGCTTGGCATCCAGACGAAGATCGCTTGCCTTGCGCCTTTGACCTTTGCCAGCCACACCTATGAAACATTCCATCTGCTCATGCCGCTGTATATTTGCCGTCGGTTCGAGGGTATTCCGCACGGCCGGGAAGGGCAGGCATTGAAATGGGTGCGGCCACAGGCGCTGCGCGATTATCCCATGCCGCCGGCCGACGAGCCGCTGATCCCTTTCCTGCAGGATTTGCTTTAATTTTTTGTGGCAAGGGCTTGGTTGGCGCTGCCATTGGGTGGCGTCGCGACGTGTCTAGACATCCTTGAAATTGAAATTCGGCTTGGCGAGCTGATCGAGGTGGGAGACGCCGGACTCCTTGGTGGACGCATCCGCTTTCGGCATTCTGCGGAGTAGATCCTTCAGCATGTAGGATTGCCTGTTACATTCGCTGCGAATTGCTTCCAGATGTTCGAGCATCAGGCCAAAGGCAAAAATCATGGCGCCGCTAAACGCGTAGGAAAGGGCAACGACCAGCCCTGCCGCTACGCCGCCTGCACTTCCGAAAAACAACATCGCGATCCCGAACAGGATCGCAAGACCAACCACCAAGCCGCCAACCACCTTGAGCAGACCTGCCACGTTTAAATTCCCCCGCAACTCAAGATAACAAGATATACCCTAGGCGTTATATCATGGCGCGCAAGTGTTGGTCTCCATTATTTGGTGTATTGAAGAATTTTTCTGGCATTGCTTGCTTTCGAGGAGCGAATTTGCTGTCCTGTAGCGGGGCGGACCCATTTCGGGTTTACGCCGTTACGGTTCGAAATGCGTTAAGCCAATACATCGCAATTATGGTTAATGAAAATTAGTCATTTAAAATCAGTTCTATAGTCTGATTCGACTGCTGTCCCGGAATTTTACGTCTCTTTAGTTTGCATGTGGATATTAAGGGATCGTTTATGACCTTCTGGCATTCAATTCTCTCAATCAAGCGGGTTGTTGGGTGCGTTAAAGAAGGCTTGAAATAATGGACGACGATTTCTGGAAAGCTGTTCAGGAGAAAGAGCAGTCCTATTCCACGTCGCGCAAGACGGGCGCGTTGAATATCGCTCTGCTGTTCGGTACGGCGGCGGTCGCGCTTTCGCTTATCCTGACGCCGATGCTATCGGACAAATCCAAGCAGCGCGTGCTTGCAAGCGCGCCGGATCTTGATACGATCACCACGGGGTCAATCCCCCAGACCGAAAACGGCAAGCGTTACACGATCCGCCGCAGCGTGCTGCAGAACGAGCCGGGCTCGGTTTGCATCGTTCAGGGTTATGGCGCCGATAGCGGCTGCTGAAAGTTGCATGAGCATAGTCTACCGATGCAATGATGAGCATCGGGGTCTGCGGATGCCATGACGAGCATCGGATTCACTTGTTGTCCAATGCTTGGAGCTTTGAGCGTATGCGTTCCATACGGCGTTTTTTCAATGACAAGACCGGCGCCACGGTAATCGAGTATGGGCTGATTGCCGCCCTTATGTCGGCTGCGATCATCAGCGGCGTTGGCGCTTTTGGCGGGAGCCTGTCGCGCACCCTCAATACCGTGTCCAGCCAGATGCAAAATTCCTCCGGCTCAGGCAATTGAGGTCGCCGTCGGCGGCCCTTTTCTTCTGATTGGCGGCTATTGCTTCAGCTTGTGCTCTTCGACCTTGAGCGCATCGGCCAGGCGCGCCTTGGCGGAGCCTGGGCGCAGCGGCTTCTGCTGGCTTTCATGCGGCGTCCAGCCCGAGACATAGATAATTGAGAACGTCGCGCGGATGCGCCCGTCCGGATCGGAATAGCGCTCGGCGTAAATTTCGGCTGCGCGAAGGAAGAAGGCGCGTGTCAGCGGCTTGCGGCTGCGGTCGGCCAGCGGATTGGTCATGCCCATGGCGCGCAGGTCGCGCATCAGGGCAAACAGGCTGTCATAGCGGACCGTGTAGGTCTCGGCATCGATGACCGGCAGGGTGAAGCCGGCGCGCTGCAGCAGCCCGCCGACATCGCGGACGTCGGCAAAGGGGATGACGCGCGGACTGGCGCCGCCCGTCAATTCGACTTCGGTGGCCAAAAGCACGTCACGCAGTTCCTGCAAGGTTCCGAGACCGGGGATTGCGGCAAGGAAAAGTCCATCGGCTTTGAGTGCGCGGCGGATCTGAATGAAGACACCCGGTGTGTCGTTGGTAACATGCAGGCTGAGCGGCGAGAGTACGAGATTGACCGACTCCGCCTGCAGCGGCAATTCCTCCAGCGGCGCGGCAATGACGGTCTCTCCGGGTGCGGCAAAGCCCGCTTCAGTTTCGACCCGACTGAGATGGCCGATCTTGCCGGTCGCCAGAGCCATGCGGGCGGCGATGCCGGTGACGCCATGAAGTTCGACAGCCTCGTCGAAGTGACGTTCGGTAACGGCCAGACGCTCGGCCAGTTCTTCGGCGGCGATATCGAGCAGAAACGCCGCCTTCTCGTCTCCCTGTCTCAGTGCCCGGCGCTTGCGGGCTGCGAGCAGCGATTGGTCGAACACGATTTCCATGGCGTTTCCTGCAATATCAACATTTCGGCGGGCGTGCCGGGCACGCGTGTTTTCCTTCGCAAAGCCTGCGGGAAAAAGCTAGTGTCAATCATATGGGGATGCTGGGGCGCGAAATCACGTTGTCACGGGTGCGATCTGGGCTAATCAGGCCCTGGATTGCTTTGGCTGATCTCATTTACCCGCCTGCCTGTTCGGGCTGCGGGGTTTCCGTCGGTGCGCATCGAGGGCTTTGCCCCTCGTGCTGGTCACGCATCCGTTTCATAGAGCGGCCCTATTGCGAGGTTCTGGGCAGCCCTTTTTCTCATGATCTCGGCGCGGGAATCCTCAGTGCCGAAGCTATCGCCGATCCGCCCGTCTTCGACCGCTTGCGCTCCGCTGCCGTGCATGACGGCATCGTGCGGGATCTCGTCCTCAGCCTCAAATATCGCGATCGCACCGATCTGGCGCCGATGATGGCCAGCTGGATGCTGCGTGCGAGCGATGGCACCGTTGCGGCCTGTGATGCGATCATCCCCGTGCCGTTGCATCGGACGCGCCTGTTTTCTCGCAAGTATAATCAGGCCGCCGAGCTTGCCCGTCATCTTTCGAGGCTTTCCGGCAAGCCGCTGCTGGCTGCGACCCTGTTGCGCGTCAAGCGTACCAGCCAGCAGGTCGGCCTCGGTGCAAAGGCGCGCCAGGATAATGTGCGCGGAGCCTTCGCACTTTCCGAACATCGGGCGGCGGATGTGTTCGGCCGCCGCATCGTGCTTGTCGATGATGTCTATACGACCGGTGCGACGGTCGCGGCTGCCACGCGGGCGCTGAAAAAGGCGGGGGCGGCCGATGTGACGGTTTTGACCTTTGCAAGGGTCGTCGGCCATCTTATATGACAGACAATCTAAGCTTTTCCGGAGTGGATCATGGCATCCGTCGTTATTTATACCCGCGAATTCTGCGGCTACTGCGCCCGCGCGAAATCCCTGCTCGATTCCAAGGGCGTCGCTTACGTCGAGCATAATGCCACCTATTCTCCCGAGGCACGGCAGGAGATGATCGCCAAGGCAAACGGCCGTGCGACCTTTCCGCAGATCTTCATCAATGGCGAGCATGTCGGCGGTTGCGATGACATCCATGCGCTTGATCGGGCCGGCAAGCTCGACCCGATGCTGGCCGCCTGATTTGTCTTGAACGCCTGATTTGTCTTGAACGAAGGAGACTGCGATGAGCTTCAAGGCCGCTGCCATCCAGATGTGTTCCGGTGTCGATCCGGTGAAGAACGCGGCTGACATGGCGCGCCTGGTGCGTGACGCCGCGTCCAAGGGCGCGGTGTACGTGCAGACGCCGGAGATGACCGGTGCGGTCCAGAAAGATCGCCCCGGGCTGCGCGCTGTGCTGCGTGACGAGCCGAACGATACCATCGTCAAGACGGCGTCCGAGCTCGCGAAAGAGCTCGGCATATATGTCCACATCGGCTCGACCGCCATTGCGCTCGATGACGGCAAGATCGCCAATCGCGGCTTTCTCTTCGGCCCCGACGGCAAGCTCATCAACCGCTACGACAAGATCCACATGTTCGATGTCGATCTCGACAATGGCGAGAGCTGGCGTGAAAGCGCCGTCTACCGGCCCGGATCGGAAGCGCGGATCGTATCGCTGCCTTTTGCGGAGCTCGGTTTCTCCATCTGCTACGACGTGCGCTTTCCGCAGCTTTTCCGCGCCCAGGCCGTGGCCGGCGCCGAGGTCATGACGGTGCCTGCCGCCTTCACCAAACAGACGGGCGAGGCGCATTGGGAAATCCTGTTGCGTGCCCGCGCCATCGAAAACGGCATGTTCGTCATTGCCGCCGCACAGGCCGGCAAGCATGAGGACGGTCGCGAAACCTTTGGCCATTCGATGATCATCGATCCCTGGGGCAAGGTGCTCGCATCCGCCGGCGGCACAGGCGAGGCCGTCGTCATCGCCGAAATCGACGTGGCCGCGGTAAAATCCGCCCATGACAAAATACCGAACCTGAAGAATGCGCGCGAATTTTCGCTGGAGAAGATCGCGACGCCGACGTCTGGAGGCGTCGCTGCTTGATCCGCTATTCGCTCAGCTGTGACAATGCCCACGAGTTTGAGGGCTGGTTTTCCGAAAGCGCCGATTTCGATCGCCAAGTCGCGAGCGGATTTCTGACCTGTCCCGTCTGCAATTCGGCTGCGATTTCCAAACTTCTGATGGCGCCTTCGGTGTCTACGGCACGCAAGAAAGATGAGATGCAGACGCTTGCCATGAACACGGCGCGCAAGGAAGCGATGACCAAACTCAAGGAAGCCGTCGAGGCCATCAAGGCGAATGCCGAGGATGTCGGTGCGAAATTTCCCGAAGAGGCCCGCAAGATCCATTACGGCGAAGCGGATGCGCGTGGGATCATCGGCAAGGCGACGCCGGACGAGGCTCAGGCTCTTGTCGATGAGGGCATCGAGATCGCTGCCATTCCCGTGCTTCCAGACGACGTGAACTGATGCCGGCGCACGCCGACTGGCATCTTGCGATGTATAATTTCGGGCTGCATGTCGCTGCCTATGACAGTCCCGCCGTCGAAGGGTTTCGGCTGCGGGAGGCGGCAAATTTCGAGGCGGCCGCCCGTGCCCAGGGTTTCGTCGGGCGCTCGGGCTATGCCGGTGAGCCGGGCCCTGACTGCTGGGGCACACAGGTCTTTCCGCGTTTTATGGACGGCAGCGGTTTTAAGACGGCACCATCGTCACTGTCGCTCTGGACCGATATCGAGTCGCTGATGGCGTTCAGCTATAGCGGTGTTCACGCCGACGCCTTGAAACATGCGCGTCACTGGAATGTCAGGCAGGTCTGGCCGCCGCTGGTGCTCTGGTGGGTGGATGCCGGGCTTGTTCCCAAATGGAAGGATGGCGTCGAGCGCTTGGAGCGCCTTCACGATCACGGCCCCGGCGCGGCCGCTTTCACCTTCAAGCAACCCTATCGGCCTAACGGCGAGCCTGCCGAAATCGATCGCAGTCGCGTGAAGCAGATCGCCGCATTCAACACCGCGGGGCAACGCGAACTGATGGCGCATGTTCTGACCTTGAAGGTCTAGCATGCGCTACGCGTCATGCCGGCCTCAGCTCAGGTTCGGTCGCTTCGCCAGGAGCATGTAATTCACGTCCATATCCTTCGACAGGTTCCAGCGATCCTGCAGAGGCGAGTAGAAGACGCCGGTGCGCGTGATGATTTCCAGACCATCGGCCGTAAGCGGCTTTTCGATCTCTTCCGGGCGCACGAGCTTTTCATATTGATGGGTGCCGCGCGGCAGCCAGCGCAAAACATTTTCGGCGGCAAAGATGGCGAGCGCGGCCGCCTTCATCGTTCGGTTGATGGTCGCAACGAACATCAGACCGCCGGGTCGCACCATCTTTGAACACGTGGACAGGAAGAATTCGACATCGGCAACATGCTCGACCACTTCCATGTTGAGCACGATGTCGAAGGTTTCGCCGGCTTCGGCCAACTGCTCGGCGGTAACGGCGCGATAATCGACGGGAACGCCCGAGGCGTTCGCATGGGTCGACGCGATGCCGATGTTCTTTTCCGATGGGTCGGCGCCGACGACGCTGGCGCCCATGCGGGCCACCGGCTCCGACAACAGGCCGCCGCCGCAGCCGATATCGAGCACACGCAGGCCTTCCAGCGGCCGGCTGCTTTTCAGATCACGGCCGAAATTCTCGCAGGCGCGGTCACGAATATAGGCAAGACGCACCGGATTGAACTTGTGCAGCGGTTTGAACTTGCCGGTCGGGCTCCACCACTCCGCCGCCATGGCGGAGAAACGATCCACTTCGCTCTGGTCGATCGTGGTTTTCGCCGTTTCGGTCATGGCTCACTCCTTGGTCTGCACTGTGCGATCCGCTCGCATGATCGCGAGGCAAGGTTTCGTCTCCTGTGAAGTCGGACGATCGGGAGCCGATGTCAAGGGCCGCCAGGTCACCGCATCGTCACGCCCTTGCGATAGCGTCAGCGGCAGACAGTCTAAGGTTGACAAGGAACGGTCTCATGGCAATCAATCGCTGCGGCTTTCAATCGGAGTTTCAGAGCCTGGATCGCGCGCCGGTCTTCGGTATGGGGAGGAGTTCTTGATGAGACCATTTCGTGTTGTATCAGCGGTTGCCATCGTCTGTCTTGCGGTCGGCCAAGCCTATGCTGGAGATGGAAAGGGCTTTCGCCTGAAGGTCGATGGCGTCGAGGTCGGCATCAACCCCGGGGATAGCCTTGATGTGACTTTGAAGGACGGGCGAAAGGTCTCTGTGGAGCTGCAGCGCAGCGAAACCGTGACATTCAGCGGCGGCAAATTTTCCTTCGACCATGACGGCAATTTTGCAGTCGCCAAGACCGATCTTGGTGGCGGCGTGCAGCAATATGCGCTGATAACACCGATCGGAACCGGTCTTATCGTCCAGGAATACAAGGGTCTTAATCCCTCCAGCATAACGGACTTCGTCTTGCAGCAGATGGTGCAGGAGAGCCTCAATGCTGGCGCCAAGATGACGAAGGAGACGGCGCAGCGAACGCTTGCCGACGGCAAAGTTCTGAATGGCGTGAAGGCGGAGACGACGACACCCAACGATGTCATGGACTATGAGATCGTCGCGACCGGGCGTCCGGATGGCGGCGTGCTCGTCGCCACCTTCGCCAACAAGGAGAATATTCCCAAGGACGGGGCCATTATCGACAAGCTCTGGTCGAGCTTAAAAGTTGACTATTAAAAGAAAGTTTTAGTCTGCCCGGGCATGGGATGCTATTGCACCCGCCTGCCAAACTCGCTAAGAGACGCCCCCATTGAGATCACGCTTTTCCGGCTATCGAACCGGAAGGGCGATTTTGCATGCCGGGCTTATCGCATTTCGGCCGCCTGGCGCTGGGTACTGGTAGAGGCACATGGCACGCATCGTGATGAAATTCGGCGGGACCTCCGTCGCGGATCTGGACCGTATCAAGAATGTCGCACGCCATGTGAAACGTGAAGTCGATGCCGGCCACGAGGTTGCGGTCGTCGTTTCCGCCATGTCCGGCAAGACCAACGAACTGGTCGGCTGGGTCCAGAACATGCCGAAAGTCGCCGGTGCCGAACACTCGATCTACGACGCGCGCGAGTATGACGCGATCGTTGCCTCCGGTGAGCAGGTAACCTCGGGCCTGCTGGCGATCGCGCTGCAGGCGATGGGTATCAACGCCCGCTCATGGCAGGGTTGGCAGATTCCGATCCGCACCGACAACGCGCATGGTGCTGCCCGCATTCTCGAAATTGACGGCGGCGAGATGATCCGCCGCATGGGAGAGGGCCAGGTGGCTGTGGTCGCCGGCTTCCAGGGACTGGGTCCCGACAATCGCATCTCGACGCTGGGTCGCGGTGGCTCCGATACATCGGCGGTGGCGATCGCCGCGGCCGTGAAGGCCGATCGCTGCGATATCTACACCGATGTCGACGGCGTCTACACCACCGATCCGCGCATCGAGCCGAAGGCACGCCGCCTGAAGAAGATCGCCTTCGAGGAAATGCTCGAAATGGCCTCCCTCGGCGCCAAGGTGCTGCAGGTACGCTCGGTCGAGCTGGCCATGGTATTCAAGGTCCGCACCTTCGTGCGCTCGTCTTTCGAGGATCCCGATGCTCCGGGCATGGGCAATCTGCTTAACCCGCCCGGAACGCTGATTTGTGACGAGGAAGAAATCGTGGAACAGGAAGTAGTCACCGGCATTGCCTATGCCAAGGATGAGGCCCAGATCTCGCTGCGCCGTCTTGCCGACCGGCCGGGCGTTTCCGCCGCGATCTTCGGGCCGCTGGCTGAAAACCACATCAATGTCGACATGATCGTCCAGAATATTTCCGAGGACGGCTCGAAGACTGACATGACCTTCACGGTTCCTTCGGGCGATGTCGAAAAGGCGCTTCGCGTTCTCGGCGAGAACAAGGAAACCATCGGCTACGACGTGATCCAAAACGAATCAGGTCTGGTCAAGGTTTCGGTTATCGGCATCGGCATGCGCTCGCATGCAGGCGTGGCCGCGACCGCTTTCCGGGCACTTGCCGAAAAAGGCATCAACATCAAGGCTATTACGACGTCAGAAATCAAGATTTCCATCCTGATCGACGGTCCGTACGCGGAACTCGCAGTCAGGACTTTGCATTCCTGCTACGGTCTGGATAAGAGTTGATTCTGGACTGCTGACGACGGACCGTGACGGAGGCGAGTTTCGGCCGGCCCTGACGTGGGCAAGAATGGCATGATATCTTGATTCGGGAGCTAGAGACGCAATGAGAGACCTATCCGGCGGTCCACGCGTTCTGCTCAAGCGGCTACGCGAATTGATGGCGGAGCCGCTGGAGCCGCAGGAGCGTCTTGACCGGATCGTCCGTCAGATCGCCGGCAACATGGTCGCCGAAGTGTGTTCGGTCTATGTGCTGCGCGCCGACGGCGTGCTTGAGCTCTACGCGACCGAAGGCCTGAACAAGGAAGCCGTCCACCTATCGCAATTGAAGATGGGACAGGGCCTCGTCGGCACGATCGCGGCCTCCGCCCAGCCGCTCAATCTATCGGACGCGCAATCGCATCCCGCCTTCCGCTATCTGCCGGAAACCGGCGAAGAGATCTACCATTCCTTCCTCGGCGTGCCGATCCTGCGCACCGGCCGTTCGCTCGGCGTTCTCGTCGTGCAGAACAAGGCGAGTCGCAACTATCGCGAAGAAGAGCTGGAAGCGCTCGAAACGACGGCGATGGTGCTGGCCGAGATGATCGCCACAGGCGAACTCAAAAAGATTACCAAGCCGGGCCTCGAGCTCGATCTCACCCGCTCGGTCACGATCGACGGCGACAGCTACAATGAAGGCATCGGCCTTGGCTATGTCGTGCTGCATGAGCCGCGCATCGTCGTCACCAACCTCCTGAACGAGGATGCCGACAAGGAAATCGGCCGCTTGGCACAGGCGCTCGGCTCGCTGCGCATTTCGATCGACGACATGCTGTCGCGTCGCGACGTGTCCATGGAAGGCGAGCATCGCGAGGTGCTGGAAACCTACCGCATGTTCGCGCACGACCAGGGCTGGGTGCGTAAGCTCGAAGAGGCCGTGCGCAACGGCCTGACGGCTGAAGCCGCCGTCGAAAAAGTGCAGAGCGATACCAAGGCGCGGATGATGCGCCTGACCGATCCCTATCTGCGCGAGCGCATGCATGATTTCGAGGATCTGGCGAACCGGTTGCTGCGCCAGTTGATCGGTTATTCCGGTCGCACCAGCGCCGACAGCTTTCCGAGCGATGCGATCATCTTTGCGCGCGCCATGGGCGCAGCCGAACTGCTTGATTACCCGCGCGCCAATATTCGTGGCCTGGTGCTCGAAGAGGGTGCGGTCACAAGCCATGTGGTGATCGTCGCGCGTGCCATGGGTATTCCGGTTATCGGCCAGGCAACGGGGATCGTAGCGCTTGCCGAAAATGGCGATCCGGTCATCATTGATGGCGATGGCGGTCACGTGCACCTGCGGCCAATGGCCGATCATCAGCGCTCCTATGAAGAAAAGGTGCGTTTCCGTGCTCGCCGTCAGGAGCAGTTCCGTGCCTTGCGCTCGGTCGAGTCGGTCACCAAGGACGGGCAGCGCATTTCATTGCAGATGAATGCCGGCCTGTTGGTCGATCTGCCGCAGCTTGCCGAATCCGGCGCTGAAGGCATCGGTCTTTTCCGTACCGAACTGCAATTCATGATCGCCTCGACCATGCCGAAGGCTGCCGAACAGGAAGCCTTCTACCGCAATGTCTTGAAGCAGGCGAACGGGCGTGTCGTCACCTTCAGGACGCTCGATATCGGCGGCGACAAGGTCGTTCCGTATTTCAGGGCGCATGAGGAAGAGAACCCGGCGCTTGGCTGGCGCGCCATTCGTCTTTCGCTCGACCGGCCGGGCCTGCTGCGCACGCAACTGCGCGCCATGCTGAAGGCTGCGGCCGATGGCGAGCTGAAGATGATGGTGCCGATGGTGACGGAAGTGTCCGAAATCAGGGCGGTGCGCGAACTCCTGCAAAAGGAAGTTCAGCACCTCTCGCGCTTTGGCCACAGCCTGCCGCGCAAGCTGCAATTCGGAGCGATGCTCGAAGTGCCGGCGTTGTTGTGGCAGCTGGACGAGCTGATGGCCGAGGTCGATTTCGTCTCGGTCGGTTCCAACGATCTGTTCCAGTTTTCGATGGCCGTCGATCGCGGCAATGCGCGCGTCGCGGATCGCTTCGATCCGCTCGACCGACCGTTCCTGCGTATTCTTCGGGATATCGTGCGGGCCGGCGAGCGCAACAAGACGCCGGTGACCTTGTGCGGCGAGCTGGCCGGCAAGACGATCTCGGCAATGGCGCTGCTCGGACTTGGCTTCCGTTCGGTGTCGATGTCGCCGGCCTCGATCGGACCGGTCAAGGCCATGCTTCTCGGGCTCGATCTCAAGGCTCTGTCCGATATCATGGAAACGGCGCTGAACGACACGCAGCCGACGACATCGATGCGCGATATCCTTGCCGATTTTGCCAAGAGTCACAATATTCCGCTCTAGCGTGCCTGATCCACAAAGACACCAAACGGTTTCCGGACAAGATCATGCGCACAACATCACAGCAGACATAATAAGAAGAATTGGAGTTCAGGGTGGCGAAGCTTCCCATTGAAAAAATGCGCGAACTGGAGCGCCGCTTCGGCGAAATCGAGGCGCGCATGTCCGCCGGGCCGGCGGCCGATGTCTATGTGAAGCTTGCTTCCGAATATTCCGAGTTGCAGCCCGTCGTCACGAAGATCCGCGATTACGAACGCGCCATGACCGAGGCCGCCGATCTGGAGACGATGCTTTCAGACAAATCCGTCGATCGCGAGATGCGCGATCTCGCGGAGATGGAGCTGCCTGACGTCAAGGAGCGTATCGAAGCGCTCGAGCAGGAGATTCAGATCCTGTTGCTGCCGAAGGATTCGGCAGACGAAAAGAGCGCCATTCTTGAAATTCGCGCCGGCACCGGCGGTTCCGAGGCGGCGCTTTTCGGCGGCGATCTCTTCCGCATGTATGAGCGCTTTGCCGCAAACAACGGCTGGAAGGTCGAGGTTCTCTCATCGAGCGAAGGCGAAGCGGGTGGGTTCAAGGAAATCATCGCCACCATCAGCGGCAAGGGCGTGTTCTCGCGGCTGAAATTCGAATCCGGCGTTCATCGGGTGCAGCGCGTGCCGGAAACCGAGGCGGGCGGCCGCATCCATACATCGGCGGCAACTGTCGCCGTGTTGCCCGAGGCCGAGGAAATCGATATCGAAATTCGTGCCGAGGATATCCGCATCGATACGATGCGGTCCTCCGGCGCCGGCGGCCAGCACGTCAACACGACGGACTCGGCGGTGCGCATCACACATCTTCCCTCGGGGATCGTGGTAACGAGTTCGGAGAAGTCGCAGCACCAGAACCGGGCCAAGGCGATGCAGGTTCTGCGCTCGCGTCTGTTCGATATGGAGCGTCAACGCGCCGACAGCGAGCGCTCGGCCGATCGCAAGAGCCAGGTTGGCTCGGGGGACCGGTCGGAACGCATCCGAACCTACAACTTTCCGCAGGGCCGGGTCACTGACCACCGTATCAATCTGACGCTCTACAAGCTTGACCGAATGATGATCGGCGAGATCGACGAAGTCGTCGATGCGCTTCTGGCGGATTACCAAGCGAGCCAGCTCGCTCAGCTTGGCGAACAGGCATGAGTGGCGGGCAGGGGTCGACCGTAGCCGGGCTCCTGCAGGAAGTGCGGGCCCGTTTTGCCGAGGCCGATCTCGACGATCCCGCCACAGAGGCGCGTATTCTCGTCGGCGGCCTGCTGCATTTCTCTTCGACCGAGCTGGTGACGCGCGGTCCGCAAGCCGTATCTGCGGACGATGTGAGTGCGGCACGGAAGGCCATCGAGCGTCGTCTGAACCACGAACCGGTTTACCGCATTCTCGGCGAGCGCGAATTTTACGGACTGCCGTTGCGGCTTTCGGCGGCCACGCTGGAGCCTCGCCCCGATACGGAAATTCTTGTCGATACGATGCTTGCGCATGTCCGGCGCCTTGAATCGCAGAAGGGGAGTGTCCACATACTGGATATGGGAACCGGAACCGGGGCTATTTGTTTGGCTCTGCTTCATGAATGTCCGCAAGCGACGGGCGTCGGTTCCGACATCTCCAGCGAGGCGCTGGAGACCGCACGTGGCAACGCGGAGCGGAATGGCTTGGCGGCGCGGTTCAAGACTGCGCATGGAAGCTGGTTTGACGCCGTCCACGAACGATTTCATGTGATTGTCTCAAATCCGCCCTATATTGCCTCCAGTGTCATTTCCACTCTCGCTCCAGAAGTAAAGGATTTCGATCCTCCCGCGGCCCTTGACGGTGGCCTTGATGGGCTGGATGCATATAGAGCGATCGCGAAAGACGCGGCGCGGTTTCTACATCCCGATGGCATAGTAGGAGTAGAGATCGGTTACGATCAGCGTGAAATGGTGACTTCGGTTTTTGAAGGAGCAGGATTTCTCCTAGTCGAGGCGGTTCGTGACTACGGCCAGAACGACCGGGTACTAGTGTTTGAATTTCAACATTAACGCGACATCTTGCTGCGGATTTGTGGAACCACTGTTGTTATCGCGAAGAAAAAGCTTGGATTTCCTGAGGAAGCGATATAGGTTGCGCTCACGCGTTGGGCGGCTGGGAATAGGCGAGACGATTCGCCTGTCTTGGACAGCCTCGGGGATCCGCTCTTTGGTAAGAGTGTCAAAGGTTGAAGATAACCCAATGCGTGATCAGTTAATCTGACGTAGTCGAGCGGCAGACCAGCGCTAAAGCGCAGTTTGCTTGCGGCACGCAGGCCCTGGTTCGGAAGGTTCCGAACCGCGGCGGCAGGTGTCGTGTATGATTTTTATCCCAACGAAGAGAATTCAGGTGAAGGATCTATGAGGCCAGGACAGCAGAACAAGCGCGGTCGGGGGCGTGGTAACAACAACGGCGGCGGTGGCGGCGGAAATAACAACAACAACAATTTCAACCGCAAGGGCTCCAACCCGCTGACCAGGACCTACGACAGCTCCGGTCCAGATGTGAAGATTCGCGGAACCGCCCAGCATATCGCCGAAAAATATTCGGCTTTGGCCCGCGATGCACAGAGCTCCGGCGACCGTGTCATGGCAGAAAACTACCTGCAGCATGCCGAACACTACAATCGGATCATTGCCAGCGCCCAGGCGCAGATGCAGGAGCGCTATCAGCGCGACGATCATCATAACTACAACGAACGCGATGCAGGCGACCGTGACATCGACGATATCGATGCCAACGAGATGGACGACCAGCCGCAGATGACACAGGCTCCGGCCCGTCAGCAGCCCGCTCCGGCCCCGGTAGCAGCCGCTGCTCCCGAGCCGGAAGTCATCGACGGCACTGGCCCGCAGCCTGTGATCGAAGGCATCCCCGCGGAAGTCGCCATCGAAGAAGAAACGCCAGCTGCCGCGACAGAACGCCAGCCGCGCCGCCGCAATGCTGGCGGCAGCCGCCCGCGTCGTCAGCCGCGCCGCAGCGCTGCAGGCGCCGAAGGCGAGGGCGAAGGCGAGGCAGCATCGGGCGAAGCTCCGGCTTTGGCGGACGCCGCTTCGGAATAATTTCACGCCTCCTTGAGAGGTGCGATTGATAAGCATTGTGAACGGCAGCGCGAAAGCGCTGCCGTTTCGGCTTTTATGGCGTGGTTCTGAAGATGCCCGTCTATCCCCAAGGCTCATATGAAGTCGTTGGCACCCGCATTTTCGGCGATGCCAACGAGGCCGTTTCGGCAGTGTAAAATCCTCTCGTTTTCGCTTTTTCCACCCTTTAAACTGCCGGGCATTCCTCCCATATTCTGCTCAGCTGCTTCGCCGTAAATCCCAATGACGGTAAAGCCGGGCCTGCCTTTTGAGGGGGCTCAATCTCAAACATCGTTCTGTGCCGCTAGGGCAGTGCGATTCATGGAGGTCTAATATGAATATTGAAAAATACTCCGAGCGGGTACGCGGTTTCCTGCAATCCGCCCAGACCAATGCGCTTGCGCAGGGTAATCAGCAGTTCACGCCTGAACATGTGCTCAAGGTACTTCTTGACGACGACCAGGGAATGGCCGCTTCGTTGATTGAGCGTGCCGGTGGCGATGCCAAGGCCGCCCGGCTTGCCAATGATGCCGCCCTTGCCAAACTGCCCAAGGTTTCCGGCGGTGACGGACAGGTTTATCTCGCGCAGCCGCTTGCGAAGGTTTTTGCTACGGCTGAAGATGCCGCAAAGAAGGCCGGGGACAGTTTCGTCACCGTCGAGCGTCTTTTGCAGGCTTTGGCCATGGAGCCAACAGCTTCGACCTCGGCCAGTCTGAAAAAGGCCGGTGTCACGCCCGTTGCCCTCAATCAGGTCATCAACGATATCCGCAAAGGCCGCACGGCCGACTCCGCCAACGCGGAGCAGGGTTTCGATTCCCTGAAGAAATATGCCCGCGATCTCACCGCCGAGGCCCGTGAAGGCAGGCTTGACCCGGTCATCGGGCGCGACGATGAAATTCGCCGCACGATCCAGGTTCTGTCCCGCCGCACCAAGAACAATCCTGTGCTGATCGGTGAGCCCGGCGTCGGCAAGACCGCCATCGTCGAAGGCTTGGCGCTGCGCATCGTGAATGGTGACGTGCCGGAATCGCTGAAAGACAAGAAGCTGATGGCGCTCGATATGGGTGCCTTGATTGCCGGTGCGAAGTTCCGCGGCGAATTCGAAGAACGTCTCAAGGCCGTTCTGAACGAGGTGCAGTCGGAAAATGGCGAGATCATTCTGTTCATCGACGAGATGCACACGCTGGTCGGTGCCGGCAAGGCCGATGGCGCCATGGATGCGTCCAACCTCCTGAAGCCGGCGCTAGCTCGTGGCGAATTGCACTGCGTCGGCGCGACCACGCTCGATGAATATCGCAAGCACGTCGAGAAGGATCCGGCTCTTGCCCGTCGCTTCCAGCCCGTCATGGTCGAGGAGCCGACGGTCGAGGACACGATCTCGATTCTGCGCGGTCTGAAGGAAAAGTACGAACAGCATCACAAGGTGCGCATCGCCGATGCCGCGCTGGTGGCTGCAGCAACCCTTTCGAACCGCTATATCACCGATCGCTTCCTACCCGACAAGGCCATCGACCTGATGGACGAAGCCGCAGCGCGGCTGCGCATGCAGGTGGACTCCAAGCCGGAAGAGCTCGACGAACTCGATCGCCGCATCATCCAGCTGAAAATCGAGCGCGAAGCGCTGAAGAAGGAAACCGACCAGGCTTCCGCCGACCGGCTGAAGCGGCTGGAAACGGATCTTGCTTCTCTGGAAGAGGAAGCCGATGCGCTGACGGCGCGTTGGCAGGCCGAAAAGCAGAAGCTCGGCCTTGCTGCCGACCTCAAAAAGCAGCTCGACGATGCCCGCAACGAACTCGCCATTGCCCAGCGCAAGGGTGAATTCCAGCGTGCCGGCGAGCTTGCCTACGGCGTGATCCCCAATCTGGAGAAAGACCTTCACGCAGCGGAAGAGCAGGATAGTGCCCGCGATTCCATGGTGCAGGAGGTCGTCACCGCTGACAACATCGCCCAGGTCGTGTCCCGTTGGACCGGGATTCCCGTGGACAAGATGCTCGAAGGCGAGCGCGACAAGCTGCTCCGGATGGAAGACGAGCTGGCAAAGTGGGTCGTCGGTCAGGGTGACGCCGTTCAGGCTGTTTCCCGTGCCGTTCGCCGTTCGCGTGCCGGTTTGCAGGATCCGAACCGGCCGATTGGCTCGTTCATCTTCCTCGGCCCGACCGGCGTCGGCAAGACGGAGTTGACCAAGGCGCTTGCGCGCTTCCTTTTTGACGACGATACCGCGATGGTTCGTATCGACATGTCGGAATACATGGAGAAGCACTCCGTGGCCCGGCTGATCGGTGCTCCTCCCGGCTATGTCGGCTATGAGGAAGGCGGTGCGCTCACCGAAGCCGTCCGCCGCCGGCCGTATCAGGTCGTGCTGTTCGACGAGATCGAAAAGGCGCATCCCGATGTCTTCAACGTCCTGCTCCAGGTTCTGGATGACGGACGTTTGACGGACGGGCAGGGTCGCACCGTCGATTTCCGCAACACCATGATCATCATGACCTCCAACCTGGGTGCCGAATATCTGACCCAGCTCAAGGACGGTGATGACAGCGATCTGGTGCGCGAACAGGTCATGGACGTGGTCCGGTCGCATTTCCGGCCGGAATTCCTGAACCGTGTCGACGAGATCATCCTGTTCCATCGCCTGAAGCGCGATGAGATGGGCGCGATCGTCGATATCCAGCTGGAACGGCTTCTGAAGCTGCTGTCGGAGCGTAAGATCACGCTCGAGCTTGATGAGGATGCCCGCCATTGGCTCGCCAACAAGGGGTACGATCCGGTCTACGGCGCACGGCCGCTGAAGCGGGTCATCCAGAAATATGTCCAGGATCCGCTCGCAGAGCAGATTCTCTCAGGGCAGGTTCCGGATGGATCGGCAGTCAAGGTCACCAGCGGTTCGGACAGATTGCTGTTCCGCTCGCGGCAAGCTGTGAATGAACAAGCGGCGTAAGTCGCTCGAATGTCGAGATGAACTGGAGATGGCGGCTTTCGGGCCGCCATTTACGTTTGGAGCTTCCATTCGAAAACCGGCTTGCCGGGGGCAGCCGCCTCTGTGAAGCTGGATTGGACGCGGCAAAAGGGGAGGCGATTGTGCTTGTCATCTTGAGTGGTTTGCCGGGAAGCGGGAAAACCACGCTTGCCCGTGCGCTGGCCGCGCGTCTGGGCGGTGTGCATGTTCGGCTCGATACGATCGAGCAGGCTTTACGGAACTCCGGCACGTTGAAAGCGGATGTCGGAGCTGCCGGGTATATGATCGCCTATGGTATTGCGCAGGATAATCTCAAGCTGGGGCGCGTGGTGATCGCGGATTCGGTCAATCCCATTTCCGTGACGCGAGAGGCTTGGCGTCAGGTAGCGCAAGGTGTCGAGGTTTCAGCGATCGAAATAAACGTTCTCTGTTCCGATACGGCCGAGCATCGGCGTCGTGCGGAAACACGCGAGGTCGACATAGACGGGCATATCAATCCGACATGGGATGAGATCATCAATCATACGTTTGACGACTGGGACAGGGACGTCATCATCGTCGACACCTTCCGGACGTCGGCTAACGATATCGCTGAAGAACTTGTTGCTCGGCTGGCAAAGTCGCAGGTATCGAAATAGTCCGCCGTTCCAGCCTATGCCGGCGAGGCGCTATTTGCTGGCAACCTGTTTGGTCTTTTCGTCGCTCAGCAGAGTATCGATGCGTTTGCGTTCTTCCTGGAATTTGGCGAGCGCATCGCCTTCCAGCGACTTGCCGCCGGGAAGGCGAATGCGCAACGGGTCGACCTTGGTGCCGTTGACGATCAGCTCGTAGTGAAGATGCGGTCCGGTTGCGAGGCCTGTCGAGCCGATGAAGCCGATGACTTGCCCCTGAACGACCTTTGCGCCCGGCACGACACCCTTGGCGATCGCGCTCTGGTGGTTATAGGACGAAACGTAGCCGTTGGCATGCCGGATGAGCGTCTGGTTGCCGAAACCGCCGGAATCCCATCCCGCCTTTTCGACGATGCCATTGCCGGCGGCGATGATTGGCGTACCGCGAGGGGCTGCCCAATCCACGCCCGTGTGCATGCGGGCAAAGCCAAGAATGGGGTGGCGTCGCATGCCGAAGCCGGATTTGAAAATGCCCGTCGGAACGGGGTTTCGCAGCAGGAATTGACGGATGCTCTTGCCGGCCTCATCAAAGTAATCGATCGAATGATCCGTCGGATCTTCAAAGCGATAGAAGCGGGTGACGGTGTCGCCGAATTTGGCGTTGACGTAAAGCAGCTCGGAGTCGGCCGTTGCCTGACCCTTGTCGTCTGTTACGGAGAAAAAGGCTTCGAGGGAATCCGTCGGCTTCAGCTGGGCTTGGAAATCGACGTTGCTGGCAAGCAGCTTGATGATCTGGGCAATCATCTCCTTGCTCATTCCGTAGGAAAGCGCGCCGCGATAGATGCCGTCGTAGGCGCTCGGCAGATCGCGGCCGGCGGATGCCACGGGAGCATCGTTGTCGAAGGCGGTGGCGATGGCATCGAGCATCGGCGGTGCGCTGCCCGAGACGAAATCGCCATGGTCGTTCTGTGCAATGGTCAGCAGATGCGTTGTGCCGCGATAGATGCTGGCGCGAATGATCTTGGCCTGCTCGCCCTTTTGCAGGATGCCGATGCGAAGCACGTCGCCGGAGGAAACATCGGACGAGCCGAAGACCGGCTGGATCTTTGCCGTGATGTCGTCCGCGTCGGCTTTCAGATAGCCGGCATTGGTCAATGCCGTGGTGATCGGCATATTCTCGCGGATGGGAATGATATCGTCGGCGAATTCTTCGGTCTGCGCGGTCACGGCCTCCGGGGCGGAGACCGACATGTTCTCCTCAACGACGCGCGCCGCAAGACCGGCGGTCAGATCGACATCGGCATCGTCATTGGCGAAGCGACGGGGATCGACATAATAGAGCGCGGAAAGCTGCGTGTTGCCATCGGCGAGAATAGACCCATTGGAACGCACATTCTCTTCGACCTCCTCAAGCGACATCGAGCCGGCGAGCGGGAATGGGATGTCCTTGGCCGGAAAGGATATGGTCTTGAGGCTGACTTCGGATTCAACGTCCGACCCGTAGATCGCTCCGGTTCGGTTGGCGGGCTGCGGTATGTTCTCGTCGGCGGAGAAGATCGCAAGCGGATCGAAGGGCGGATAGCTCTCGCTGGCAACCCGGTTGGCGGCGAGCGTGATCTTCACATGCGCAAACGGCTGGCGCCGAACTACTTCCTTGTCGCCATCGCGCACGACGGTCGACACTTCCAGGACATTGCGATCGGAAGGCTTGGAGGCGATTGCGGTCGCGACCAGTCTTCCGCCGCGCGTGACCTGGTCTTCCGAGGTGTCGTGGCTGTCCGTCGTAGCGTAGGCTTCGGCCGGGATGGCCAATTGCTGACGGCCGTCGAGCGCTGCAAACAGTGCGACGCCCATCAATATGCTGGAGGTGACGCCGGTAAGGAAGGTTCCGGAAAGCCAGCGCAACGAAACCTCGCGGCGGTCCGGAGCCCGCCGGCCGTCGGCCAGGATTGGCGGCTCGTTGCCGAGCGATCGGAGCATCATCTTGTCCGTCATCATGCCAATCGAGATCCGCTTTCCTTTATGCGAGCCTTAGGCTGGGGGCGAAGATGTGCATATTTATGACAGAAGTGTCAAATCAAGGGGGCTGTTTTCGCCGATTCGGATCGCCGTTCCCCAGGAGATTGCCCATTCCGCAGGCTTCTATTCTCGTTATTCGCCCGGCATTTCTGCATATCTCGCCTTATATAGAGGCAATCTGACGGCTTCCGGATCGTGGCGCTGCAGCGATACGCCTCGTCTGGACATCGATTTTGTCCCTTCCCGATACCCGTCATAATTCTCTCATGAGAATCAATCAGTTATCTATTTTTATGATTTTTTCAAAACAGGGCTGTTGACTACTTCGTTGGGTAGGGTCTATAAGCCCGATCACTGACGAGGGCGGCGGCGCTGCTGGCGACGAAGTCTCTCGCTCTGGTGTTTCCTAGATTGGCTGCGATGCTGATTTGTGGTTCTGGGCTTAGGTGCCTGGGATTGTGGGAA
>NZ_JABAIJ010000005.1 GCF_012641435.1 Rhizobium sp. P38BS-XIX | reverse complement strand
GCCGGATCGTCACCGACGATCACGACCGCAAGCCCGGTCTTCACACCGGTCTCCGCCTCAAGTCCCGCCGCCGCATTCTTGACCGCCTCGATCACCGAAGCCGCTGCAACCTTGCCATCGATCACTGTCGTCACGCTGGTCTCCCAATATGAATTCGGCGCCAATCTACAAATCATCGGCCAGACATAATTGCCTGCCAACGCCCTATGGTGTCTGAAAGCGGTAATAGCAAGGAGAAAACAGCGGGGTCAATCGAGCCCGGCATGCCTGCGGGCGGCATAGGTCTGAACCTTGGCACGCAGATCGGCGAGTTCCTGGCGCACGCGCAGCCACTCGTCCTCAAACTCCGTTTGGCGATCAAGTTCGAGCTGCGGTTCGTCATCGAAGGCCGGCTCGAGATCGGGCAGTTGCGCAGGCACCGGCTCGATTTCGGAGCGATATGCCGGGATTGACGGCGCGGCGTCATGGCTGGGTCGATCGTCCGACATCGGGGCGCTGATCAGCCACTTGCGCAGGAAAACCAGGCACAACGACAGACCAAGACCTATGACAAAGCCGATGGCCTGATTGTTGACCAGATGGTCATCGATCGGCGCTGCGGAGGCGACCGCCTGCGAAATGACCGATATCGGCGCCCTGGTCTGCGGCGGCGCGAGTGCAGCACTTTGCTGATCGGCCTCGTAGCGGCTTTGCGCCGCTGTTACGGCATCCTGCAATTGCTCAAGGTGGGAAATATCGACATCGACGCCCTGTTTGCTGAGGGCGGTCATCCGTGCGGAGAGACTATCTTGTTTTTCCAGCGCGTCCTTGAGGGTGGCATCGCTGCTAACTACGAGGCGCTGAATCTGGGTGCGGATGCTCGCAGCAAGACCGTCGACAACTGCCTGCTGAGCCAGAAGGCGCGGGTGACGTGGGCCCAACTGCGTCGAAAGTTGGGTGAGCTGAGCCTTGGCCGCGCTATAGCGGCTGCGCAAGTCATCAAGCCCGGCGGCAGAAAGATCGGCCGGCAGCGCGCCGCTCATGAGAGAGGCTGGCGTCGCCGATTTGGCCGCGGTCACATTCGCCTTGGCGTTTCGCACCGCGATTTCGGCCAAGCGGATATCATTGTCCAATTGCTGACGCTGCTGCTGCAGCGCCAGGGCGGCGGCGATCTTGTCTTCGCCGTAGCGTGCCTTGAAATCGTTCAGCGCGGCCGAGGCACTATCGAGTTCTTTGCGACTGCGGGCGCTTGCAGCTTCGCCGGTGTGTGATGCGCCGGCCTGGACCACTGCGGCATCGTAGATAGTTGCAAAGGCAAGGCGATTGGCAATGTCGGCGGATCTTGCCGCATTGCCGGAGGTCGCGGATAGACGCAGGAGGCCAGTCGCCTGATCGATGCCGACGACGATATCCTTGCGGAGGTTGGCCTGCGCGCGCGAAGGCGCATCCGAGGCATTGCCGCTGCCGGAAAGAAGTTCAATGGCCACGCCGAGAGCGCCTGAGCGACTGCCCGTAAATTCGGGATCGCGATCCAGCTTCAGTCTTGCCACGACATCCGACAGCGCGGTCGTGGAGACAGCGCGCTTTGCCGCAATATCCAACAGCGTCTGGCGAGCGCTACCTTCGCCTTCGACATGCAGAAAGGTCTGGGACAAATAAAGTGGCGCCGGCGCAAAGATCGTCGGAATAGCCGTGCCGGCGAGCGCCGCCATCATGACGAAGCCGAGAGCGCGAATGCTCAGCGACCAGTTGCGGCGTGATGGCGAGGGCTCGATAACGGCAGGTTCGATGCGCGGATGCGGCTCAAGCTCGTCTTCAAGCAGATCCGGTACGAATTCCAGAAGATCGGGAACGACGGCAGGTTCAGCCGCCGCGCTGCGAACAGGCTCCTGCTCCACATAGCGGTGGTTCAGGATGCTGCCGATTTTTTCCGTCAGAAGTTGGGGCTGGGGCTGCGCCTGCGGCGTCTCTTCGACCCGCTGCACTTTTCGGCCCGAGACGGGATAGGGATCACCATCCAGCATCCGGCGCAGGATGGCTCGCAGCTCGACATCGCGGGGATCTTCATCGGAATTGGCCGCATGCAGGTCCGGGCGGCTGTCGAATTCCTGGTCCTCACGATGGGAGGAAGCACGCCGACGAGCCGCGCTCTGCGACACCTCAAAGGCGTCGTCAGGGTAGAATCCAGTCCTGGCTTTGCTTTCAGACATAGCGGGTCATCTCGCACGCGTGGTCCCAAGACCAATGCAATGGTTAACCCACTCTAAATGTTCATGACAAAAAAAGTGTTAACGCCGCAGCGTTAGCTCGCCAATCTGTTCGGCGGCATGAGGCGTGGCGTCCTCGAATTGTTATTATTCTGCGTGCCCGAGCGGGCGATCCGCCGTTTCCGGCCATACCGATGGCGGATCACCTGATAGAGGAAAAGCGGGACGCCGAGCATATAGCGGCGCCACAGCCTGCCGGGCTCCAGGGCGAGCCTGAACAGCCATTCGCCGCGCATGGCGCGCACCAGCGCCGGAGCGCGCGGCACGGAACCGGATACGAAGTCGAACAATGCGCCGACGGTCAAAACGAGGCGCACATGCCGGGCGTCGACATGTTCGGCAACCCATTTTTCCTGTAGCGGGGTGCCCATGCCGACGATCAGCATGTCGATGTTCTGACGGCTGATTTCGGTCGTCACCACATCGCTTCGTGTCGGATCAAAGAAGCCGTCCGAAATAATGATGAACTCATGCCAGGGCGAATGCTGCCGGAATTTTTCCGCGGCCTTCTCCACAACAGAACGGCGGCCGCCCAACAGACCGATGCGCTTGGGCTGCTCCATGAACGTGAGGAGTGCGGGGACGAAATCGGTGCCGTTCAAATTCGCAGGAAAAGGTTCGCCATGGGCGACCCGCGAGGCAATATCCAGACCCACGCCATCGGGAAGGACGAGATTGCGCTCCAGAACCTGCCGATAGGCATCGTCGCGCAGCATCACCAGCATATTATGGGCATTGACGAAGGAGATCGACGTGTGTCCGGAGGACGTGGATGCGAGTTCGTTGACGAACGTCAGCGCATCTTCCCAATCGAGATCACAAACCGGCAGATCGAAGATCATGCGTCGTGACGCAACGACGGCAAAGTCGGCAACCTCGTTCAATTCATAACCTCCTGCCGGCACCCCCTTCGGGGCCGGCGATCCAAGCCTTTGCTCCTTCGCGGCCGCCACCGCAGTAAAAGAACAAATATCGCTGATAGGTGGTTATAGCAAAGCAATCTCAACCTTCCATTAGGATAAAGATCGGCAATTGCTCGAAGTGATCAAGGATCTGTTAAGCATGCCGGCATGCACACATCTGGAGCATGCGCTTGCACGGCTGCCGCTTGCCTGAAAAGCGGCTATTCGGCCGACACCTTGGTCGTTGCCGCCTCGGGAACGATCTTTACCGGCTTGACCGTCTTCTTCCCAACGCTTTCGCCGCCGTGGGTCTCTTCCTTGGAGAGATAGTCGAGCTGTTCGATCAGCACGTCGGCGACATAATCGCCACCAAGCCGCTCATTCATCCGCTTCTTCAGATCGGTGCGGAAGGCGGCGACATCGAAATTCTGGGTGTGCCCGATATCGATCGCCTTGTTGCCGACGAGCAGCGAAAAGAGCTCATCGGTGGTCAGCTCCGTCAAGGGGATCTGAAGGGCGGTTGCCTTGCCCTTCTCCATCATGAAGGAGATGCGCGTCAGGAAATAGCCCGTCACCTGGCCGTTGGCGATCACGGGAACGTTGATCGATTCGCCCTTGACCAGTTCCTGCTGCGCCTTCTTGGCGTCGTCAGGGCTGATCGCGGGCGCTGTCGCTGTCTGCACGGAAAAATAGACCGAAGCCAAAGTTACGCCGCAGACCCAAAGGCCGGTGAGAACGAGCTTGATCATCCGGCCTCACGGACGCGGAATTGCTCCTGCGAATAGGTACCGTCCGCATCGGCATTCTGCACCGCGTTGCGCAGAATATCGGCAACGGCGCGCACGGCCTCGAGGTGAGCCTCGACGCGGCGGGCATTCAGAACCAGCTTCTTTTTCAGCCCATGCAGCTGCTCGATATGCGCAACGGCAAGATCCGCCGGATCCGTATCGCGAAAGAGCATCGACAATTCATAGAGGCAGCGGCTCTTGTGAGCATTCGAAACCTTCAGGTCGAATTCCGGGTCGCTACCGATCCGGTTGTTCTCATTGTCGATAATCATCTCAAGGCGGCCAAGGACAGACTTGATCCGATAGTCCTGCGATATCACTTCCATGTTGCTACCTCGTTATACTTTCTGGGACGTCAGCGCATTCTGACTGGTGATGCTCGTGTCGCCATCATTGTCGACGTCACTCGCAGCCATCGTTTTGCGCTGAAAATCCGTGACAGCGCTGAGCGCCATCTTCTTGTCATTCTCGTTGGTCGCGGAATTGATGGCGCCGGTGTTGCGCATCTTGCTGACCTGTTCCTGATACATCTTTTCGGCAATGCCGACGCCGCCGCTCTTGGCGATGGTGTTGCCGAGCTGCTCGGCCATCATGCCTTTCCAGATCTCGCCCGCCGAACCCTTGCCGTACAGCGTCTCGCTGTTGGGCAACATGTTCTTCACGAAGTTCTGCATCATCATGGCTTCGAACTTGCGATAGACCTGCGGCACCTTCGTCGGGCCGGTATGGGTATTGGCGTTGGCGAGACCGGCCTGGGTCTCGGCGCTGTTCAGCGCATTGAACGTCGCGCCGAAGCCGTTGCCGTTTTCGGCGAGGCTGGTCGCGGCGAAAGCGGCCTTGTTGGCGGCAAGCTTTGCCTGAGCGGCCTCGACATCGGCCGGACTGGCAGCTCTTACGACATCGAGAACCAAATCACTCGGAGGCGAAATAGCCACGTCACGTCTCCTTCTGCGGTCGCATACCCGTGCGAAGAAGCGGCCTTGCGCTCTTGCGGGTATGGCGAATCAAACGGTCAGAGCATGCAGGCAACCAAGCGGCGCACATGCTGCTCCATGATCGTGACGATTATGGTTTTTGAACCTTGCTGGAGGCTGGCGTTGTATCAGCGAAGCGTTGATCGATGATATCGTAGACCGCAGTATCGTCCGCTTCGCGGATTTCAAGCTCACGGGCATCCTTCATATGCTCTTCCAGCCTGTCGGCCTTTGTGCGCTCCTGCTGGACCTTCATCTGGATCAAGGTCTGAATGCCCTCCAGCTGCTGATCCCTCAGCGTCAGGCGGCCATACCGCTCGGCGTAGTGGATGGAAAATGCCATGTGCACGGGGTCGACCGAGCCGATAGCGTCGATAACCCTCTCCATCGACGCGACGACTTCCGAGCGTTGACGTGTCGTATCGGCAAGTTCGTTCTCCGCGATCTGCTCCAGATGGCGCTGCACCGCGACGAGGCGTTTCAATTTTTCGGAGCGGCTTTTCTCGGCCATGGCTAATGCCCGTTGAAGACGGAGAGGAACGCGCCGGAAAACTGATTGATCATCGCCGCGATGCTCAGATAAAGCATGAAAAGGCCGCCCATGAGGAGATATGGCGTGGAAATGAAGTAGATCGGAATCTGCGGCGCCAGCTTGTTGATGAAGCCGATCGAAATCTGGAACATCAGGCCGTAGAGCACGAAGGGGCTTGCCAGACGCAGCATGATGAAAAACGTCTTTTCCAGCGTATCCGTGATCGAGATCAGCGCGGCGCGCGGTTCGATGTGACCGGCGAAGGGAATGACGGAATAGGAATCGACCAAAGCCTGGAGCACATAATGATGGAAATCCAGGATGAAGAGAATCATCAGCCCGGAGAAGCTGATCAAGCTGGTCAGCGACGTCTCGCTCGAATCCTCGACGATGTCGGCACCGGCCGGTGCGTTGAAGCCGATCAGCATCGAAATGACGGTGCCGGCGAACTGCAGGCCCAGCGTGTAGATGCGCGCCATCATCCCATAGGTCAGCCCGATGACCGTTTCAGTGAAGATCAGGCCGATATAGCTGCCATTGCCGTTCGCCACGGCCGGATAGATCGTGTTCCACAGCAGCGGCAGGATCGCCATCGAGAGAGCGACCGAGAGAAGCAGTCTGATCTGAACCGGTATGCGGCCTGACGAGAACCCCGGGAGCACCATTATACAACCGCCGATTCGGCAGAAGGCGACGAACAGCGCCAGAATGGTCCCCTGGGGGTCTGTGATCATGAAATCGAACCTAGAATCTTGATCTCGATCCCCTTGGCCAATTCCACATGCGACAGAACCGGAAGCGTCGCAAACAGGCGTTCGATAATCATCCGCACATAGGAGCGCGTTTCCGGCGACGTGACAAGAACGAAGGGCATGCCGCGGTCCATGTATTCACGGATAACTTTGCCGGCCTGCTCGCTGAACTCTTCCAGGCTGCGCGGATCGATGTCGAATTCGACGATTTCGCCCTTCTGGTCGCGCTTGAGCGCCTGATGGAAGATGAGATCCCATTTGCTGCCGAGTCGCAGTACGCGCAGCACGCCATTGTCGGCCAGATCGCCGCAGAGCTGTTGCGCCATGCGGACGCGAACATGCTCGACGATCTGCTCGGTCTTGCGCACATGCGGCGCCAATTCCGCGACGGCTTCGAGAATGAGATGCAGGTTGCGGATCGAGACGCGCTCGGCGAGCAGCAGCTTCAGCACCGCCTGCAGGCCGGAATAGGACATGTGCGACGAGCAGATTTCGTCGGCGAGCTTCTTGTATTCCGGGTCGAGGCGCTCGATCAGGATCTTGACGTCCTTATAGGACAGCAGCGCCGGCAGGTTGTTGCGGATGACTTCGCTCATGTGAGTGAGCACGACCGAGACGTTGTCGATCGGCTGGAAGCCTTCGCGCTTCAGGTCCTCGGTGAAGGCTTCGAGAACGGAAACAGCAGGCATGCCGAAAGCTGGTTCGCGAATCTCGTCGCCTGGCACCGTCGGCTTGCGGCCGGAACCGGTGACGACGAGCACTTCGCCGACGCGCAGCATGTTGGACGCGATCGTCGTTCCGTGGATACGGATCTGATAGGACTTGTCGGCAATCGCCATGTCGTCGATCACCTTGATCTCCGGCACGACGAAGCCGTATTGCGTCGCGAACTTCTTGCGCATCTTGCCGACGCGGAAGGCCAGTTCCTGGTGCGCGCCGAGCAGGCGTGTGGAAACGATCTTGCCGAGCGCGAGTTCGATCTCGGCCGTCTTCAGGACCGACTTGACCGAGTCCTTTTCCATTTCCTTCGTCTGCATCACCTTCTGCTCTTCGGCATCGCGGCGAAGCTTGTTTTCCGCTTCGATCTGGCGCGGGATGAACCATGCGCCGGCCGCCATCAGGCCGCCGAGGAAGAGGAAAGGCAGGAAGGGCATGCCGGGCATGACCGCAAGGATGCCCATGAGGACGGCCGAGACGGCCAGCGCACGCGGATAGCCGCTCAGCTGGTTGACGACGGCCTGGTCGGTCGAGCCGGAGGTGCCGCCACGCGACACGAGAAGGCCAGCCGCCAGAGAGACGATGAGGGCCGGCATCTGCGACACCAGACCGTCACCGACGGAGAGCTTCACGAAGACGTCGGCGGCCTGGCCGATCGGCATGCTATGACGGAAATAGCCGATGATGATGCCGCCGAAGACGTTGATGCAGGTGATCAGTAGACCGGCGACGGCATCACCGCGCACGAATTTCGAGGCACCGTCCATCGCACCGAAGAAGGAGCTTTCCTCTTCCAGTTCGCGGCGGCGGCGCTGGGCTTCCTTCTCATCGATCAGGCCAGCGGACAGGTCGGCGTCAATCGCCATCTGCTTGCCGGGGATGGCATCGAGAGTAAAGCGGGCGCCGACTTCCGCGATACGCGTCGCACCCTTGGTGATGACGATGAAGTTGATGGTGATGAGGATCAGGAAGACGATCAGACCGATGACAAAATCGCCCGACATCACCAGGCTGGAAAAGCCCGCGATGACGCCGCCGGCCGCGTCATGACCTTCATAACCATGCGAAAGAATGACACGCGTCGTCGCGATGTTGAGCGCAAGGCGTGTCATCGTCGCGATCAGCAGAACGGTCGGAAAGGACGAGAACTCCAGCGGCTTCTTGATCCACAGCGCCACCATGAGGATGAGCACCGAAAGAGCGATCGAGAATGCGAGGCCAAGGTCGATCAGGAACGGCGGAATCGGCAGAAACAGCACGCATAGGATGACCATGATACCGAGCGCGAACCCGATATCACGAATGCTGGGATTGGCTTTGGGAAGCGCTAATGCGGGTGGTTGTGCCATCGACCGTTTTTCCGTCTCTTCATGAGAGGAGGCAAACGGTTTACCCGCCTGCCCTATTCGATCCGATGTCTAGAAGACGAAGCTTGCGCGAGAATGGTTTACGGCCTGCGCAGACTTGGTTCCGAAAGGCTGGCGGCGCCTCTCAGATTCGAAGGTCAGAAGCCCGACTGGATTCGGGAGAAGACGAGATTGGTGAAGATCGAGATCTGCGAGCCGACGAACGGCGCCGTGATCCCGACCGTCACCATGACGGCCACGATCTTCGGCACGAAGGTCAGCGTCGCTTCCTGCACCTGGGTCAACGCCTGAATCAATGCAATCACCAGACCGACGATCATCGCTGCAAGAACTGCGGGACCAGAAGACACGAGAACCGTCCAGATGGCAGCCTGGAAGATATCCAAAGCATCGGCTTCATTCATGGCATCCGCATCCTTTGTTCAGCAGCCAATCATTAGCTGCCGGAATTCGACGAATCGTTGTCGCTACTATCGCTCGAAGCAGGCGGCGTATCAATGGTCGTGCCGGCCGGAGCGATGGTTACACCGGCCTGGATGAGGATCTTATCCCCACCATCGGTCTGGGCGATGATACCATCGGTATAGACGGTGACCTCCTTGATCGTGCCGGTGGTCTTGCCGTCGGCACTCATGATCTGCTTGCCGATATAATCCGAGGCCTGCGAGATCCATTGGTTCTGCAACACCGTTTCCAGGTGCGAGTTCGTCTGAATCTGCTGCTCGACCTGGGAGAAGCTCGCCAGCTGGGAAATCTGCTGGCTGGCGTCCATCGGCTGGGTTGGGTCCTGATTCTTCATCTGTGCGATGAGGAGCTGCAAGAAGTCGTTGTAGTTCAGGTTGGCGCTCACGGATGCAGCGGCAGCGCTCTTCGAAGAGCTGCTGGAAGAACTGCTGCCGTTGATGGCGTCTACCGTTGCCATGGAGCGATCTCCCGGCGGATATGCTCGATCGTCGCCGCCGGCATTTCCTGATTGTTCAGAATATTGTCCTCGACCGGGTAGAGGCCGCGGATGGCCTTCAGCGCGTCGAAGGCGCGGCCGGTGGCGACGAGCCCATCGATGCGCTTCAGCTCGGCCAGCACTTCCTCATTGTGGAAGCAGGACAGCAGCATGACGATCGACTTGCGGAACATGACCGTCGACTGCTCTTTGCCCTCGGGATTGATGAGGATCATCTGCGCGATGAAATAGAGCTGACGCAGCGGCGTCGTGGCATCTTCCGGCTGGAGGACATGGTTTTCGAGAAGGAATGTCACATCATTCAGGAATTCCAGGGCGACCTTGCGATCGACGCGCAGAACGGCCCCGTTGATAAAAATCTTTTCCCCGGCCTTAAGCGATATGCGAAGCGTACTTTTCATTTAAGTCCATCCCTGATGATGGTGGTGACATCGATGATGCCTTGATAGTTTTCCGACTGGCGCCGCCGGATTCGATCGCATTCCTTCAAAATCCAGATGGCGATCGAGATTAGGTTGGCACGTAGTTCGACGTTGAGCTGGTTCTCAGGACTTTTCAGGTCCTCCACGAAGCTCACCCATACGCGCCGCGTATAGAAGAGAGCCTCGATCGCCTCGCGGCCGTATTTCCCCGCATCACGGGCCGCAGAGAGAAGCGCTACCGACCGGTCCAGAACTTGCCGTTCTCGTTCCTTGGCGTCGGCCACTGCATCCTGCATGACTTCCGCATATGAGAACTGATACATTCATGCATCCTTCCTGGTCATTCCGTCCCTTTGATCATCAAAGGTAATTTACAAGGCTTAGCTGCTGGATCTTGGAGACAATCGTGTAGGCTGTCTCAAGCTGGGTCTGAAGGCTGTTGACCTTGGTGGACGCCTCGTAAGGATCCACGCCGGTCAGGTCGCCAATATTGGTATTGAGGATGGTCTTCTGCGCATTCAGCGTCGTGTTCGCATCCGACAGGCGCGCCTGCGAAAGGCCAAGCTGGCTGGCCTGGGTGTTCAAGCCGTCGATCGCCTGACGCGAATAGCTGATGGTCTGGTCCGTCACCGCATTCAATGCGTCCTGGTTCAAGCCCGGCGTCGTGCCCATCAGCGCGTTGGTGACGCTGGTCGCGAGCGCCAGATAACGCATGCCGGCCGAGTTCGAATTCGTCGAGGTTTCGACGACTTCGGAATTGCTGATGCGGCTGGTCATGTTCTGATCCGAGGCGCTCGACCAGCTGGCCCAGGCGGCATCGGACGTGAACATCGGCTCGACCTTGGTCGTGATGAAATCCTTCATCTGCGCACCGGTCAGATTGCTTGCTGAGGTCACAGGCGGCGTCTGCGCGCCCATATAGGCGGTCAGCGCGTTCTGGATCGCCGTATTGGTCGACGCGGATTTGTCCGTCATCGGCTGCACATCGGTGTTGGTGCCGGCAAACAGATACTCGCCATTGACCATCGTGTTCGCCGATGCGATGACGCTTGAAATCGTCGAGGTCGCGGTCTGCTGGGTGAGCGCCACGCTGCTGCCGTCGCTGTTGCCGCGCAGGGCGACCAGCTGGTCCATCAGCTTCTGCGCCTGCGAGCCCATATTGGTCAGCGCCGTCTGCGACGAGGTCATGCGCTGGTTCGCAATGGAATTGCTGCTGAGAATGGAATCGATTCGTGTCACGTCGCGGGTCAAGTTGACGCTGAGAGAGGTGTTGCTGCCCAAGGCCACGCCGATATCGGCATAGACGCCCGTGGTTGCCTCGGTCGACGCACTGGTCATCTCGTTCTGCGCCTGACGGATTGTCTGGCGCATGGCGTTCTGAATGGCCTGGCTTGAAATGAATGAGAGTTTCATGGCTTAGCTCGCAATATCCAGTACCGATTGAAGCATTTCGTTGACTGCGTTCAATATCTTGGTTCCAGCCTTGTAGGACTGTTCGATATCCATCATCAGCGTCAGTTCTTCGTCGAGATTGACGCCGGTCGCATTCGAATAGGCGCTCGAGGAGCGCGAAAGCGCTGCGGACGTGTTTTCCGCCGCCGTGGTAGCCGTGCTGCGCTGGCCTTCAAGCCAACCGATGGAGCTGGAGGCATAGTCCATGAGGCTGGCCTTGGTGTCGGAACCGGCCGAAGCATCGAAATCCATCTTGGTATTCATGGCAGTGATATAGGCATCGAGCTGCGTGGAATAGCCGCTGTCGCCATTTGGGTTTACCACATAGTTAACGCCGTTAATGCCGCCATCGCGCAGCAGGTTCGGGTTGCCGCCTTTCGATGTGACAAGTGCCGAATTCACCGTAATCGAGCCGGCCAGGCCGGTCACCGCCGTGCCGCTTGCCGGTACGGTACCGCCGCTCCATGTAAAGAGGCCGGCTGCCTTCGTCGAATTGGTCTTGTTGGTCTCGGCAAACGTCGTCACAAGGCCGCGCGCGATCTCGTCCAGCTGCTTCTGGTAGGTCGGCGCGACATCGTCGCGGACCTGAAGCGCCGCCTGCAGCGTGCCCTGCGCGGTCGTCGTCGCGCCCTGGCCGGGGGTGAGCGCCACACCGTCGATATAGACGTTGTTGCCCGTCGTGCCAGCCGTGTAGGAGTTCGTCGGCGTGAAGGTTACGGTGCGCGGAATTGTCTCGAAAAGGGTCGTGCCGCTCGACGTATAGAGCGCCATGTCGTTGTTGCCGCGGGTGACGGCGTTTACACCGACGATCTGCGAGATCTGCTTCAGAATGGAATCGCGCTGATCCATCGCATCGGCAAGCGCATTCGACGTCGGGCTTGCGGCGTTCGTCGCAGACTTCACCGCCTCGTTGGCCGTCTGGAATTGCTTCAGCAGGCTATTGAGCGAATCGACATCGGAGCTGATCTGCTTGTCGGCGTCTTCACGCGCATTCTGAACCGCGGTGGTCGCATTGTTGAGCGAGGTCGCCAGGCTCTGTGCCGCGTTGATGGCGGATTGCGCCGCCGTGGTGCTGGATGGCGACCCGGAATAGGTCTGCATCGCCGTCTGGAATGCCGAGAGATAGGTTGACGGCGCAATCTCGTTGTCGTTGCCGCCGAGCGTTGCCGACTGGAGATTGCTGTAGGCGTTCAGAAGCAATTGCTGCGCCGCGTCCGACGACGAATTGCCAAGGTAGGCCTTCTGCAGGGCGGGCTCGTCGCTGCGGGCGATCTTGACCACCTGCGCGCCGGCCATATTGGTTGTCAGCACCGCCTGCCGACGCGAGTAATCCGCATTGCCGGCATTGGCGATATTGTTCGAGACGACACTGCTTTGCGTGCCGGTATTGTTGAAGATCGCCTGCGCGTTGTTGAGAGCTGTTGTGAGCGACATGACTGACTCGATACCCTATTCGTTTTAGCGCCGCAGATCGGCCGATGGCGCGCCGGATGTGTCAGAATAGCCCATCAAAGTGAGGCCGGCGGATTTGACCAGATGGCTTTCGGGATCGCGCGGCAAGAGATCCACGCGAAACCGACGCCACTGTCTGCAAGCAGTCCTGGATGCGAGAGAAGCTCGATGAGCCGACTGCGCGCTGACGACGACGCTGGAGACAGCGCGCAGACCAACCGTCTGCACAGGCGCCCCTGCAACCATCGTCCTCATGCCGTCGAAATTCCTCATCTGGAATCCTCGTTATCCTTCATACGACTGAGAGTAGGTGGCGGGCCTTGCGTGAAGCTGTCTGAGAGGACGAAAAACCGATCATCGTGAAATGATCTTTTTCGGGCACGAAATCATGCGGAATGATGGTAAGTCATGACGCACATTCCGATGGCCGGTCGATGCGCCCGAACAAAAAAAGAGGCCCGGAAATCGCTCGATTTCCGGGCCCGAGTTTGAATTCGGAAGGCTGGAGGCCGATCGTATCGTTCAGCTCCAGTCGATGCAGTAGCCAAGGAAGCGCTTGGAATCGACAGGATCGAAACCGAGCTTCTTGCGCAGCTTCTTGCGCAGCTTGGAGATATGGCTTTCGACCACGTTTTCTTCGACTTCCTCGTCGAAGATGCCGTAAATCGCGTTGAAGATCTGCGTCTTCGTCACCCGGCGACCGCGGTTGGCAATCAAATATTCCAGGATGCGACGCTCGCGCCGCGGCAGGGCAAAAACCTCGCCATTGATCTCGGGATCGCGACCATCTGCAAAGACGCGGATAGGCCCGATATCGGTATAGTTGTTGATGGCCTTGAGCCTACGGCGGATCGCCGCGGCACGGGCCAGAATTTCCCGGGGATGCACCGGCTTGCGTACGACGTCGTCAACGCCGCAATCAAAGAGTGCAAGGGTCGATTCGAGCGAGGGTTGATCGCTGACCGCGATGACAGGTGCAGCCGACCGGTCACGAATGGCCCTTGGGAGCTCGTGAACGTGCTGCCCCTGACCAATCAAAAACGCTTCGACAGCGGCGATATCGCCCTCTGCCGCCGTTGAGACCCATTCGCCGAACTCGCGCGGATCAAACCCCGTGGAAGGGATGCCCTCGCGTCCAAACAGTGATGTATATCCGTCCTTAACGAGCTCTCGCTCATCAACCACTACGATCATTCGTCCGCCTCCGAATCAGTGTGGTGTTTCGATGACCTATGGGTACGAATCGGGCGAATCACGAACAACTGTCGGAAATGAGTGGCGGGAATTAATAATTGATTAACTTTGGAGGTGCGATTTGCACTATATCTAGTGGGTGCCTTGCGTTTTGCACCGATAAAAAAGTTGTTAGTTCGCTTATGATTAATAAGCCCATTTTAGGCAAACCCATGGCAGTCAACCTCACCAAGAGGGTTAGCACCCACTAACCGGAAGGCGTATACAACCTATAGGTTGTTTAATTTTGACAGAAGGTGGCCGCGTTGGGCGTCCATTTGCCATAGCCCGTAGCAACCAGATTGGCAATCACACGGCAGACATAGACCTTCTGAGCCGGGTCATTGTTTGGTCCTGCGTGGTATCTTGCTACCGCCATCGTCCAGGTCTCATGCCTGTCATGGAGGTTGCGGAGGAACTTGGCCGCGTATTCGACATTGCTGCGGGGATCGAACATGGCATCCACGGAGGCGAAGTTTTCACCGTGGAAATACTGATTGATCTGCATGCAGCCGACATCGATAAGCTTGGCGCCGCTCTGCCGGGCTGCTGCGAAAACCTGCAGGGCTGCATTTTCGGATGGGGGGAAAACGGGCTTTCCCTCCACGTTGAGCGCATAGGGATAGAGCGAACCCTTGCGCCCCGTTTCGGTCAGGCCGACCGAATAGAGGATCCCCTCCGGTATGCCGTATTTCGCAGCGGCAGACTGTATCTCCCGCTCGCAAAGCCCGGCAGCACCATTATCCGGCGGGCTCGGATTACCGGATGCAAGGGCGTCAGAGGTAAACTGCGCCAGAGCGAGCGCGCTGAGCGCCGCCAGCAGCGCCGTCTTCCATGCCACGTTCACTCGTGCCGCGATTGCCATTGTTCCCATTTGCCTGCTGCCCCGAGTAGTTCTGGCCCTTCGGGCGTGCGTCGCCACCCTGTCCCTGATTCAGCAACGATTGCTGCTGCGACTGGCTCGATCCGGACTGCCGGCCCGTATCCGACTGCTGATCGGCGTTTGAAGCCAGCGACACGGTGATGGTATCGACCTGATAGCCCTGAGCCCGCAGCGCATCGACCATATGGCTCTGGTCAGCATGCAGCTGCCTGTAGGCCTCGCCGGTTTGCACCTTGAGATCGACACTCAGCTGATCGCCGGAAAGCCGCATGGTGGCGGTGACGTCGCCGAGGTTATCGGGGCTCAGCTGAATCTTTAGCGTGTTGACGACCTTTCCGGTGCTCGTCAAGTTCGCGGCATTGGACAGTGCCGAGCCCGGCAGCATGGCGGCCGACCACTCGCGGTCCCCCGCCAACGCGCCGGCAACCAGGGACGAATTCGAGTTGGCGGCAAGCCCAAGGTAACGCCGCGAATCAAGCACGGTGACCGAAGGCATCTCACCTGTAGCCGGCGTGGATACCTTGACGTCGGCCGTTTCGTCGCCGTTCTTGCTGATCGACATGTCCAGCGCGCCGCCGCGCCCATCGGCCCGCGTCAGGCGGAAAGTCTGCGTCGTATCCGTGGCGGTACCGTCATCGGGAAGCGTCGGCGTTGAATCGTCAGTCGCGTCCTTGAGGGCTGCGTGAACGAGCGGGAGTGCCTGAATCTTCGCGTCATTGGGCGTCTGGCCGGCAGCCGTAGCATTGGTGCCGTTATTGGCTACCACGGAGACCTGCGCTGCGATCGCGACGGGTGGCGCGTTCAGGAGCGTCAGCGCATCGGAGATCGTGCCGGAGGCCTGGGTCCCATCGGTTGGTGCCGCCTTACTATCCGTGGCCGCGGAAGCGTCCTTGGCTCCCTTGACGACCGGCGTCTTGCCGGTGCCATCCGTCGGCGCCGGCTGTTCGCCGCCGGCGACAGCATCCGCCAGCTGCTGAGCAATTTCCGCGAGCTGGGTGGCGGCATCCGTTTGGGCAGGCATTTGGCCGGCATCGGTCGGCATCTTGGCCGGATCGGTAGCCGCGGCAGGTTCTGCCGCAGATGCCGTATCGGCGTCGGCCGTGGACGGCGCTGCCTTCTGGAGATCGATCAGTGATTTCGAAAGCGACTGCGTGGTCGGTGCCTGGGGCGACTTGGCGCCCTTTGCCAGGCCGGTGAGATTGGCGAGGTTTGCTGCAGACGTGTCGATCATCGCTGTTCCGGCCGTATTGCTGTCATCGATGGCAAGACCAATGGCCGTAGGATCGCCGGCTGCGGTTGACGCTGCAGAGGTGTCCTTATCCGTCGTGTCATCGGTGTTCGTGCCCGCATCCGCCGCGGTGGAGGAGCCGGCATTCGTGCCGGAGGACTTGCGTCCATTGCCGAGCGAACTCGCCAAGGCATCGAGAAATCCCTTGCCGTCATCCTGCTTTGCCGAACGGGCGCCTTTGGCGGCCAAAAGAATATCCGCCCCGGACGAGGCGCCGGATACACCGATGTCGTTCATGATCAATGACTTTCCTGCTTCAACAAACCATCGATAGCATCAAGCTTCGAGCGGCTCGTCGTGACGAATGCGTTGAACGAAGAATCGGCCTCCTGCCTCTCTCCTTCCGGGGCGGAAGCTGCCTTAGCTGCAGCTCCCTGCTCAACACCCGCCGTGCTGGAAGCCTTGGCTTCCGCTTGATTCGTCACAGCAGCATCGTGTTCAGTATTCTGTTGGTTTGGCAGGTTAGGAACATTGCCTTGCCCGAGGCTTGCAGGATCCGGCGCGCGCGTAATCTCCTGTGCAACCGCCTTTGCCGCATCGCGCAAGGCGCGGTCCTGCGCATTCAGCTCTCCCGCCGGCATCTGGTCGAGATTGCTGATCGCGGATTGCAGATTGGACGTCGATACGCCGGCAACCCCGCCGTAAAAGCCCGCCAGCGCACCGAACGCCTCGCTGTTATCGGTCGATATGGCCTGCGCGTGACCGGCAGCCAGAGCCGCCAGATCGGACTTGCCGGCAATCGCGGCACGACGAGCCATGCGCAGGTAAATCTCGCGCTGTCTTGGCGGATCCATGAACGACAGGATTTCGACGATATCCTGCTGCTTCACATCCGAATCGTGATCCACCACCAGCTGCACGAAGAGATCCGCGAACTGGCTGGCATAGGGCGAATGCAGGAAGCGCCGCGTGTAACGCAGCGCGTAATCGAGCCCCATCGGCACCATTCCCGCGTCGGCGCATATTGCAAGCGAGCGGCGCAGCGCCGATTCCTCGACGATCGTGCCCGGCGCAGACAGCCGCGCCCAATCATAAAGCTTCAAGGCCGCCGCGGCATTCTTGCCGGACATGACATTGCCTGCCACCAGCGAGAGATAGGGACCGATCGGCTTGTCGCGGTATTCCCTTGCAATGTCGGCAAGCGTGTTGACGACCAAAAGCCCCTTACCGTTCAGATATTTTCTCAGAACATCGGCGACGCGGTTGTCGAAATTGCCGTTGATATCCCGCGACATCAGAAATTCGAGCGTCGTCGGATTGCCGCCGCTCATCGCATAGATGAGGGCTGCATCGGCGTTGCGGCTGTCCTCGAAGACACCTTTGTCGGCATTGCGCAGACGCTCGTCGATGGTCGCCAGCAGGAAGCGCTGCATTTCGCCGGCCGAACTATCGCCGGCCACCACGGAATCCTGCACGAATTCGAGCGAGCGCATCATCTTGTAGAGCGGCAGATTGTCCTGCTCCTGCGCCCCAGCGCCGGCCGGCATCAGAATGCCGGCGGTGAGCGCGAGTGCCAGATGATGACGATGCTGTTTGCGCGCCATGGCTTATCCCTGCTTGCCTTGACCCTTGCCTTTGCCGGAGGTCGGCTTGGCGGGCGCCTGGGTTTCCGGCTTGGCCGGCTCCTTGGAAGCCTGGCTGGACGGGCTGGCGATCAGAATCTCGATACGACGGTTGGCATCGTTGAAGGGGTCTTCAGGCAGCTTCAGCCGCCGATCCGCAAAGCCGGAAACCTGCACGATGCGCTTTTCGTCCAGACCACCGCTGGTCAGCATATAGTAGGCGCTCTGGGCACGATCGAGCGACAGGCGCCAGTTGTCGTTGCGTCCATCGACGATATAGGGCCGGCCGTCAGTATGGCCGCGAACCAGGATCGAGCCCTTGCGCTCGGCAAGCAGCTTGCCGATCTTTTCCATTGCCAGCACCATTTCCTTGCGCGGCACTGCGGAGCCGATGTTGAACATCGGATCGTTGCTCTGGTCGGAAATCGTCACCAAGACACCGCCCTCGGCCGCGGTGACCTGCAAGCCCTCGGCCAGCTGACCGGCGACACCCTTGATCTCAGCCTGGATCTGCTGTTGCAGATCCTTGGCTTCCTGCTGCTGCGCCTTGGTCGGCGTCACATCCTTGCTCTCAGGCAAAGCGGCGTTGTCTTCCGGCACGGAGATGTCGTTCTGAGTGGTTGCCTTGGCGATCTGTTGAGGTTGCGTCTGCTTACCCTGCTTGCCATTGGCCTGCTGCTGGTCGCTTGTCGTCGGTTGCTGTTCTGGCGTCTGCGGCTGATCGGCTGGCTGGCCGCTATCGGCCGCCGTCGCCTTGGATAGCGCGATGACTTCGCCCTTCGGCGACTGATCCGACTTGGCGGACTGTTCCTCGTTTGCCTTCTTGGAGGCGCTGGAAACCTGCACCTGCTTCGTCCAGAAATCCGGATCGAACGGATCGCGATAGGCCTGGCCGCCGTCGGCACCGGTCGCCGGGCCGGATTGGGCCGCACCACCATCGCCCTTGGCGCTGACATTGGCCTGCTGACCGACTTCCTGCGCGATCTCAGCCAGGACCGAATAGGGGTTTTCGAAGAAATCCGCTTCGGAATAGTTCGTCTGGTCGCCCGACGTCGATGTCAGATCCTCGCCCGTTTTGGCGGACTTGCCATCGTTCGGATTGTCTTCCGCCTTGTTGGACTTCTGCTTGTTCTTCTCGCCGTCCGCCTGATCGACGGGCTTCTTCAGGCCCTTCTCGGTCGGCTTTTCGTCCGCGAGCTTGATTGGATTGAAATAGGAGGCGACGGAGGCTTTCGTCTCTTCGTTCGCCGCATTCACCAGCCACATCACCAGGAAGAACGCCATCATGGCTGTCATGAAGTCGGCATAGGCGATCTTCCATGCGCCGCCGTGACCGCCTTCATGGTCGCCGCCGCCATGGCGCTTGACGATGATGATCTCGTGTTTTCCGTGACTTTGATCGCCGTCGCTCATTTCAGGATCTCTTTCAAGCTGGCGGCCCAGGCGGACATTCGGGTGACGAGAACGCTCTCGCCGATGGTAACTGTCAGATCGACATCCTGCGCTTCGACATGCCGCAGCACGGTGGCCTCTTCACCCAGATGGGCCTGAAGGACCTCGAAGAGATGGCGCGGACCACTTACGGAGATGGTCCCGACGCTGCCGTCGAGAATGGCGGCCTTGACCAGATCCGCGAGATCGGCGACCGCCTTGTTCGTCAGCGTTTCGGTCAGGATCGGTGCAAGAACGCTTGCAGCTTCCGCGCTGATTGCCTGGCCGAGCATCGTGGCGATCTGCGTCATGTCGGCGGTAATTCTTTCGGCTGCCTGCTCCTCATAACGCACACGAAGAGCATCGGTCTCGGCACGAAAGGATTCGATCATGGCGTTGAGTTCAGCCTGATGCTTCTGCGACAATTCCAGCGTTGCCGCTTCGTGCCCTTCCGCGTAGGCGGCACGACGTTCGGCTTCCACATCGATCGGCGGCTCGACGGCACTTTCGAGAAACTCCGTCGGTTCCGCGAATATCGTGTCCGACAAATCGACGGGCGGCGCCTGTTCGACGCTGAAATCCTTGAGATATCGAGATAGTGTCAGGCTCAAGCGCGCATCTCCCCGTTCACGTCGCAAGGACGCTGCAAGTCGATGCCGCACAACGGCCGATCATTTCCCATTCTCAAAACGTCGATCATCACGCTTCCGGTTTCCGTCCTCGGTCGCGCTGCCGGAAACAACCGATGTCTCCGACACATTGCGCACCCATGTCACTACTCTGGACCGTAGGCAGTCAAACTTGTGCGAGGATGAATGCGAGGCGGCATTGCCGTTTCGGCGACGCCGCCCGACGCTTATTTCGCCTGAAGGATAATCAAGACCTTGCTGGCCATGCTGTTGGCGATGGACAGCGTCTGCACGCCCATTTGCTGCGCCGTCTGCAGAGCGGACTGGCGCGCGGCGGCTTCTTCCATATTCGTGTCGACAAGATCGCCGACGCTCAGCTTCACAGCGTCCTTGAGCTTGGAAATATAGTCAGTCTGATCGTCGATATTGGCCTTCATCAGGCCGAGCGTCGAATCCGCCGAGGTTGCCGACTTCAAAAGCGCGCTCGTGACATTGAGCATATCCGTCAGCTGATCGTCCGTCGTCGTGCTCGATATGGCGATTTCCGTGCCGCCGGTCGGCGCAGACCCGGAATCGGCTTTCAGAAGATAGTAATTGCGCGCAGCGCCGCCAGTCGTGGTGCCCATCGTGCTCGCGTCGACGTTCTTCGTTAGCAATCCGCGGCTTGGATCGGCGGAATCGATCATCAGCGTTTGCGAGCTGTCGTAGCCGATCGTCGCAAGACTGATCTGGCCGCTCGAGTCACGGCTGAAATTGCTGATCACCGATTGCTGCGTGGTGGGATGCGCCGAGCTGTTATAAAGCCAGTTCTCACCGGAAAAGGATGCCGACTGCGTGACCGATTGCAGCTGGTTCTTGAGCTGCTGGATATCGGCATTCACGGCATCCTTGTTCGTGCCCGGCTCCTTTGCGGAGACGAGCTTCGACTGGATCTGCGTGAGCAGGCTGACGACCGTGTCCATGGCCGTGGAAGCGGTGTCGACCTTGGAGGAACCGAGACCCAGCGCATCCGTAATGGTGCCAAGGCTGCTCTGGTCGGAGCGCATTGTATTGGCCATCGACCAGTAGGTCGGATTGTCGCTCGCGTTCTGAACGCGGAAGCCGGACGAGACCTGCTGTTGCACCTCACTCAGGTCTTTGTTGATACCGCGTAGCACGGTCAGCGCCGCAGACGTGGCACCATTTGCCGTCACATTGCTCATCTCAAAATCCGTAATTCCAGTGGGATTGGCAAACCGGGCCGGTCCGGCAGCAACGATTGGCTTCATGCCTGCCCGCGGGACATATCCCAGCGAGGCCCGTCGCTAAAACAGCTGCTTTGCTCGGTTTGAAGACAGGCGAAAACCAGCGTCCAAGCAAAGACTGCAAATCAGTTAGCGGCAACGTTAACAAAAGCTTATGCGCGACGACAAGCGAGAAATGTCGCCGCGCGATCTTAACGCAAGCTCCACTCAAGGCTCACTTGAAGAGGGCCAGAACGTTCTGCGCGCTGGTGTTGGCGATCTGCAACGATTGGATCGCCAGTTGCTGCTGTGTCTGCAGGGCCGACAATCTGCTCGATTCTTCTTCCATATCCGCATCGACCAGCTTGCCGACGCCAGAGTCGATCGTGTCGCGCAGGGTCGAGACGAAGCCGGTCTGCAGGTCGATACGGGTCGAGAGCGAACCGAGCTGCGAGGCCGTGCTCGTCATGGCGTTGAGGGCGCCCTGGACCAGGTTCATCGCCTTGCCGATATCGCCGCTCGTCATGTTGGTGATGTCAAGGCTGAAGACGGAATAGGCTTTGCTGCCGATCGTCTGCTTGCTGCCCAGAATACCCGAGCTTGTGTCGATCGCGCCGCTCGGCTTCGCGCCGAACATGACGTTGCCCTGTGAGCCGGTGTTGAAGCTGTAGCTGGTGCTGTTGACGGAAACCGTGCCGTTGTTGTTGCGAACGAAGGAGGAAACGACGGATGCCGAAGCGCCGTTGGCCGCAAACATCCAGTTCTGGCCGGAGAAGGACGCGGACTGTGCGATGCTCTCCAGCTGCTGCTGAAGCTGCGCAACTTCTTCCTGAACGTCGGCCTTCGACACGCTGTTTTCGGTCGCGGCGACGAGCTTGTCCTTGATCTGCTGAACGACGGTGATGGCGTTGTCCATCGCCGTGTAGGCGGTGTCGACCTTTGCAGCGCCCAGTCCCAATGCGTCGGACACCGCAGAAAGAGCGCTGTTGTCCGAGCGCATGGTGGTCGCGATCGACCAGTAGGCGGCGTTGTCGGACGCCTTGGCGACACGATAACCGGAGGAAACGCGGCCTTGCGTATCCTGTAGGCTGCTGTTGATCGTACGCAGAGTCTGGAGCGCGGACATCGCCGCGTCATTGGTGAGGATGCTTGTCATTGGGGTGCCCCTTGTGGCTGAATTGGAAAGGGACATTCCGGTCTGCGGCCGGGAACGGCAATCAGCCTCATGCTTGTTAACCGGCTCTTAGGAGAGGTTAACCAACCGTTGCGTTAGCGCCAACTGACAATAATAGCGTTAATAAAAGGTTAACGCGGGCGACCAAAGTTAACAATTCATTCAGGCCGGTGCCTCGTCGTTTTCGGCGAGCGCAGTGACAAGACAGCAAATCGCATTGTTTGGCCTCAACAGCGTTCATAGGCTTTTCAAACCGCTTCCTCGCACTCCCTTCGCACCGCAAAGTCAGCTTCGCGCCATCTTAGGCAGGGTAACATGGAACGATCCGCCCGATGTCGGCGAGAAGCGGCCGGAAGGCATTGACAGGCGCTGCGGCAGCGAAGCCGGCACCGGGCATAAACGAGGTTATGATGTTCAGTTTGGAGGGCGCCGGACGAGCGGCTGTTGATCGCCATGAGCGAACAAGCCTCGATCCGGATGACTGGCAGGCCGTGCGCGGGCAGGCTCATCGGATGCTGGACGATATGCTCGACCATTTGCAGACGCTGGAAGAAAAGCCCGTTTGGCAATACGCCCCCTCTTCTGCCCGCAAGCTGTTCGATGCACCCTTGCCGATCGACGCGAGCGATCTCAGCGATGTTCACGCCATCTTTCGCGACACGATCCTGCCCTATGGCAGCGGCAACATCCATCCGGGTTTCATGGGCTGGGTCCAGGGCGGCGGCACCGTCGCCGGCATGCTGGCGGAAATGCTGGCAGCAGGGCTGAACGCCAATCTCGGTGGTCGCGACCATATGCCGATCGAGGTCGAGCGGCAGATCATTCGCTGGACGCGCCAGATATTCTCGTTTCCGGAGACTGCCGGCGGCATATTCCTGACAGGTGCGTCGCAGGCCAATTTCGTGGCGCTTCAGATCGCCAGATGCCGCAAGCTCGGCAAGGACGTTCGCGCCGCCGGCCTGACCGACGAATCCCGGCTGGTCGCGTACGCGTCGAGCGAGGTGCATGGCTGCGTTCCACGCGCCTTCGAAATGTCCGGCATCGGCAGCAATCAGCTGCGGCGCATTGCCGTCAACGCGTCGGGTCAGATCGACGTCGATGCATTGGAAAAGGCCGTGCGCCGCGACCTTCAGGAAGGATATGTGCCGTTCATGCTCATCGGCAGCGCCGGGACGGTCAACACCGGTGCCATCGACGATCTCCATGGACTGCGGCGCATTGCTGACGTCTACGACCTTCACTTCCATGTCGACGGCGCGCTCGGGGCTCTCGGCATCCTCAACGAGGATCTTGCACCCCGGTTCGCGGGCATCGAAACCTGCGATTCACTGGCCTTCGATTTTCACAAATGGGGCCAGGTGCCCTACGATGCCGGCTTCCTGCTCGTGCGTGACAACACTTGGCAATTGCAAACCTTTGCCTCTGAAGCGTCCTATCTCAGCCGCGCGTCCACGGGCCTTGCCGGCGGTGACTGGTGGCCCTGCGATTACGGCCCGGATCTTTCACGCGGCTTCCGGGCCTTGAAGACCTGGTTCACCCTGAAAACCTACGGCACGAAAGCCTTGGGCGAAGCGATCGGCGCCAATTGTCGACTGGCGCAAGCGCTCGCCGATCGGGTCGAGCGCGAACCCGCCTTGAAACTCCTGGCGCCGGTGGCGCTCAATATCGTCTGTTTTGCCTATGTCGGCCCCAACGGCGATACGCCGCCTGCCGTCAACGCACACATCGTTGAACGGCTGCATGCCGAAGGCCGCGTTGCACCGTCCCTAACACATCTGAACGGACAGCCGGCCATCCGCGCCGCCATCGTCAACCATCGCACGCGGTTGGCTGATATCGATGCTCTCGTCCAAAGCGTTCTCACACTCGGCCCCCGACAGGATCTTGCCCAATGCTGATGACCAAATCTCCCCTCGCCGCTTCGACTTTGCCAAATGCGCGCGACGGCGCTCGAATCATCGGCATGCAGAGTATCGTATCGCTCATCTATGCCGGTCATGACGTCACGCAGCTCTGGAACGACCTGATGCAACGCGTCACGGCCGACCCGAACGACGCTGCAGCCCTTCTCGACATGGCAACGATCCTGCACACCGTCGGGCGTGCCGACGAAGCGCGCCAGGTCCTGCAGAGCGCGGTGAAACTGCGCCGCGATTTCTGCGTCGTCCATGGCGACGGCACCGGCCCGCGCCTACTCGCCTTGGTCACCGAGGGTGATTTCATGGCCAACACGCCGCTGGATTTCCTGCTGGCGGGCAGCAATTGCGTGCTTTGGCTGCGCTACATCGATCTTGAAACCACCGTGCTTGCCGATCTTCCGGAACATGATGTCGCGTTCATGGCGATTGGCGAATCAACGGAAAACGCGCCTCTTCTCGCTCATATGCGGACGCTGCTCGACAGCTTCGACGGCCCGGTCATGAACCGCAATCCGGCGCTGATCAGCGGGCTGACGCGCGATGGCGTCAGCGGGATGCTGGCCAACGAGCCATCCATCCTGTCGCCGCGCACCTATCGCGTCTCGCGAGACGATCTCGTTGCCGTGGGCGCGGGGATCAAGCCACTCGAGACATGCGTTCCGGGCCTCGCATTTCCGCTCGTGGTCAGACCGATCAGCACCCATGCCGGCCACGGAATGGAGCTGATTTCGGACGTCGCGAGCCTGGCGGCCTGGCTGGAAACGCAACCGGCCCCGGAACTCTACGTTGCGCCCTTCATCGATTTTCGCGGAACCGACGGCTACTATAACAAGCAGCGCGTCGTATTCATCGACGGCAAGGCCTATGCCAGCCACATGGCGCTGTCGGATCATTGGATCGTGCACTATCTCAGCGCCGGCATGGGACAGAGCGCCGCCAAGCGCGCCGTCGAGCAGGTATGGATGGAGAATTTCGACACCGATTTCGCAGTGAGGCACGAGGATAGCTTTGCCGCGCTTCATCGCCACATCGGCCTCGACTATTACGGCATCGACTGTGCCGAACTTGCCGATGGTCGCCTGCTGGTGTTCGAGCTCGACGTCGCGATGGTCGTTCACAACATGGACGATCCCGTCGTCTATCCGTACAAGCAGGTCGCCATGCGCAAACTGTTCGCCGGCTTCGTCGACGCCGTTGCCCGCAAGGCGCGGGGCGCAGCGCTCGCCGTTGCTTCCTAAATCGCCGGCCATCGGTTAACCGCGCAAAAGAAAACCGCGCCTTCTTTAGAAGGCGCGGCGTAATCTTCGTCCTGATTGTTCGGCGCGCGGTAGCCCAGCCCGCCGAGCCTTCCTATTAACGGAAGAGCGACAGGATCGACTGCGTCGAAGAGTTAGCGATCGACAGCGACTGAACTGCGAGCTGCTGCTGGGTCTGCAGAGCAGAAAGCTTGCTGGATTCTTCTTCCATGTCAGCGTCAACCAGCTTGCCAACGCCCGATTCGATCGAGCCGGAGAGCGAGGAAGCGAAGTTCGTCTGCAGTTCGATGCGGCTGGAGATCGAGCCGAGCTTCGAACCCATGCTGGTCATGGAGTTCAGAGCGGTCTGAACCATGTTGAGCGCGCTGGAGATCTGGCCGCCAGTCATGTTGGTGATGTCCAGGCTGAAGACCGAGTTGCTGCCCGTCTTGGTGCCGAGGATACCCGTGGTCGTGTCGATCGTGCCGGAAGCCGTTGCGCCGAACAGAACGTTGCCGGTTGCGCTGGAGTCGAACTTGTAAGAGGTCAAGCTGACCGAAACGGTGCCGTTGGTGCCGCGGATGAACGAGGAAACAACCGAAGCGGAGTCGCCGCCCTTGGCCATGACCCAGTTTTCGCCGTTGAACGAAGCCGACTGGGCAACGCTCTTCAGCTGCTGCTGCAGCTGGCCGATTTCTTCCTGAACGGACTTCTTGTCAACCGATGTTTCCATGGCGGTGACGAGCTTGTCCTTGATCTGGCCGACAACGTCGATAGCGCTGGTGACGGCGGTCGTTGCAGTGTCAACCTTGGCAGCGCCGAGGCCGAGAGCGTCAGAAACGGCGCCGATCGAGCTGTTGTCGGACTTCATGCTCGTGGCGATCGACCAGTAAGCAGCGTTGTCGGAAGCCTTGGAGATGCGCAGGCCGGACGAAACGGCGCCCTGGGTCTGCTGCAGGTCGGAACCGATGGTGCGCAGCGTCTGGAGAGCAGCCATTGCAGCGTTATTGGTAAGAATGCTCGTCATAATATTTGCCCCTTTGGCAGTGGTTGAATAAGGGACATTCCGGACCTAAAAACCGGTAACGGCATTCAGCATCATGCCTATTAACCAAACTTGTTAAGGTTAACTCGCCGCTTCGATGATGCTTAAGAAACAGCAATATGGTTAAGAAAAGCTGAACTGCCTCGTTCCGGAAAATATAAAAAAAACCGCGCCTTAGATAGGCGCGGTTAACTTGATGTTTAGGATTTTCGATCGGCGAATGCCGCCGATGCTTCCTATTAACGGAAGAGCGACAGGATCGACTGGTTCGAGGAGTTGGCGATCGAGAGCGACTGGATAGCCAGCTGCTGCTGGGTCTGCAGAGCAGAGAGCTTGCTCGATTCCTGTTCCATGTCAGCGTCAACCAGCTTGCCAACGCCCGACTGGATCGAGTCGGAGAGCGAGGAAGCGAAGCTGGACTGCAGGTCGATACGGCTGGAGATCGAGCCGAGCTTCGAACCCATGCTGGTCATGGAGTTCAGAGCGGTCTGAACCATGTTGAGCGCGCTGGAGATCTGGCCGCCGGTCATGTTGGAGATGTCCAGGCTGAAGACCGAGTTGCTGCCCGTCTTGGTGCCGAGGATACCCGTGGTCGTGTCGATCGTGCCGGAAGCCGTTGCGCCGAACAGAACGTTGCCGGTTGCGCCGGAGTCGAACTTGTAAGCCGACGTGCTGACCGAAACGGTGCCGTTGGTGCCGCGGATGAACGAGGAAACAACCGAAGCGGAGTCGCCGCCCTTGGCCATGACCCAGTTTTCGCCGTTGAACGAAGCCGACTGGGCAACGCTCTTCAGCTGCTGCTGCAGCTGGCCGATTTCTTCCTGAACGGACTTCTTGTCAACCGAACCTTCCATGGCGGTGACGAGCTTGTCCTTGATCTGGCCGACGATGTCGATGGCGCTGGAAACGGCCGTCGAAGCAGTGTCAACCTTGGCAGCGCCGAGGCCGAGAGCGTCAGAAACGGCGCCCATGGCGCTGTTGTCGGACTTCATGCTGGTGGCGATCGACCAGTAAGCAGCGTTGTCAGAAGCCTTGGAGATGCGCAGGCCGGACGAAACGGCGCTCTGCGTGTCCTGCAGGTTGCTGCTGATGCCACGCAGCGTCTGGAGGGCGGCCATTGCGGAATTGTTGGTGATAATGCTGGTCATAGGAGTGTCCCCTGGAAACTGGATACAAAATGAGGACATACCGGACTGAGATACCGGCGATGACGGAGCAGCTTCATGCCCCTCGATCCATTTTCCTAGAGGACCAAACCCGTCATGTGAGGATGAAACTCGCACCCATTACTTGCGAATTCCTTAAACGCGGGCTCCTGGAAAAAGCCTATCGGGAACGTGGCTAAGAATGGGTAAAGACAATTTCGACCGTTGCTTCGGTTTCAGGCAAGCTACGTGCGCAATGATCGCGCGAATCCATGATGCCGGCGCTCGGTCTTTGCCGTGAGCCGATTCACCATTGCGCTCGGAGTTCTCGCTCGTGAATACGAAAAACGCCTTTGTGACCGCGTCCAACTTCTACCAGAAGGGACAATATACGCGTGCGCTCGAGACCCTGAACGAGTTGATGAACGCCGACAGGTCGCCGAAGACCTATGTGCTTCTGGCGAAAACGCTGGTGAAGCTGGGCTTCAAGGCCGATGCGGCCAGCGCCTACGAGCTCGCCGGCAGGCAGCCGCCGCGCCGTGACGACTATCTTCGCGAGGCACTGCTGCTGCACGGCGAGTGCGGCAACGACGATCAAGCGCTTGCCGTCGGCAGCCTGATCCTGCCCCTCGCCTTCAAGGACCCGGAGCTTGCCTACATTCTCTGCCGGATTTTCCTGAGCCGTCAGCAGAAAGAACTCCTGTCCGGCTTCAAGACCGTACTGGTCGAAGGCCCGGAACTGCGGCATCGACTGCTCGCAGCCAAGCTCCTGACCGATGATCTTCACGACGACGGCAACCGGCACATCGTCGCGACGCTCTTCAAGAACTATCCGGACAACATCATCTTCCGCACGCTCTATCTCATCTTTGCCCGCGAAGTGTCCGATCTCGCGCTCGTCGAAAAGCACATGGCGCCGATCAACGCTTCACTGGCGCAGGGCAAGCTCGAATATGTGATCCCGGACAACCCGTTCTTCCACCTGCACTGGTGCGGCGACGAGGCGGTCAACAAATATGCGATCCACGACACCCTACCGCTGCCGGCCGGTCATGCCGAGGCTCGTCGCAAGATGCCGCATAGCTGGAACGACAAGATCCGCATCGGGTATCTCTCGTCCGACTTCTGGCCCGAGCATGCCACGATGAAGCTGATGCAGCGCACGCTGGAACTGCATGACAGAAGCCGGTTCGAAATCTTTCTGTTCGACCATTCCGACCTCGCGTCCCAGAACGAAAAGCCGTTCGACTACACGAAATGGGGAACGATGGTCGATATTCGCACCCTGTCCGATCAGGGTGCCGCCGAAGCGATCCGCTCGCGCAACATCGACATTCTCATCGATCTCAAGGGACACACGAAGGAAAGCCGCGCTCGCATACTCAACCATGTCTGCGCGCCGATCCAGGTCGCTTGGCTTGGTTTCCCCGGCACCACGGTCAACTTCGATCTCGACTATATCATCGGTGACCACTACGTGTTGCCGGAGCATTCCAAGCCGCATTTCCACGAGAAATTCTGCCGCCTGCCCGAGTGCTATCAGCCGAACGATCCGATGTATCGTCCAAAGCCGCGCCCGACGACGCGTGCCCAGCATGGGCTGCCGGAAGATGCCTTTGTCTTCGCCTCGTTCAACGGCAACCGCAAGATCACGCCGCAGATGCTTGATGTCTGGGCGAACATCCTCAAGCGGACCAAGAACAGCGTGCTCTGGCTGCTCTGCAACAGCGCACGCGCCGAGGCCAATCTCTGGGTGCGCCTGGAGGCGCATGGCATCAATCGCAAGCGCGTCGTCTTCACGACGCGTATCCGCTATGAAGACCACATCGACCGCCAGCAGCTTGCCGATCTCGGTCTCGACACCGTCCCCGTCAACGGCCATACGACGACGTCGGAACAGCTGTGGGGCGGCCTGCCGGTTCTGACCATGAAAGGCACCAACTTCGCCTCACGCGTCAGCGAAAGCCTGCTGAACGCCATCGGCGTGCCTGAACTCGTCGCCGAGGACGTCAAGGCCTATGAGGATATGGCCGTCGAGCTGGCAAGCCAGCCGGAGCGTGTCGCGCAGTTCAAGGATACGCTCGCAGCCAATCGCTACATCAAGCCGCTGTTCGACGCGGAACGCTTCACCCATCATCTGGAGACGGCCTTCGAGATGATGGCGGCGCGTGCCAAGCAGGGCCTCGCCCCGGATCACATGGACGTCGCGGCGCTGCCGACGCGGACCGAACCATTCATGACCGAGGACCAGAACGCGGCATCCATCGCTGCGGAATGAAGTGCGGGAAGCGAATCCGATAAAGATCGCCACACCTATCAACCCTCATGATCGCCGGGAGTAACGCTTCCGGCGATGGCTTTTTAGGCCGGCGGTTGAGATTTGGGTCTAGTGGAAAGAGCGAACCAGGCTGCCGACGAGCAGATTCCAGCCGTCGATGAGGACGAAGAAGAGAATCTTGAACGGCAGGGAGATCGATGTCGGCGGCAGCATCATCATGCCCATGGCCATGACGATGGTCGATACGATCAGGTCGATGACCAGGAACGGCAAGACGACCAGGAAGCCGATCTCGAAGCCGCGACGAATTTCCGAGATCATGAAGGCCGGGATCAGCACGCGATAGTCGATCTTGTTGTCGACCACGGTCGTCTGACCGCGCTCCTGCGCGAGATCGACGAAAAGCTTCAGATCCTTGTCACGCGTATTGTTGGACATGAAGGTCCGGAAGGGCTCGGCAATGCGCTGTACGGCATCTCCTTCCGAAATCTGATTGGCGAGGAGCGGCTGCACGCCGTCCTTCCAGGCCTGATCGAAGGTCGGTGACATGACATAGAAGGTCATGAACAGCGCGAGGCTGAGGAGGATCATGTTCGACGGCGTCGTCGCAAGACCCATGCCGGTGCGCAGGATCGAAAAGGCGATGATGAAGCGCGGGAAGCTCGTCACCATGATCAGGATGCCGGGCGCGATCGACAGGATCGTCAGCAATCCGAAGGTGCGGATGATCCACGCGGCGACAGAGCCGTTCACGGGAACGTTCAGAAGATCCGTCGGAAGCTGCGACGGCAATTGCTGCGCCATCGCCAACTCAGGCGATAGAACAGCAAAAACTAATGTAGCCAAGACAAGTATTAATCGAATCATTCGATCACGAAAGTTCTGAACATAACTTTCGATACTCGCCCTTCCGAGCGCAGGTCAACACGCTCTTGAATGTCATCCCGAAGATATTGCAGTCCACGGGCACCTTCGATCTGCTGCAGGGACACCGTGCGGACGTAGCTCAGGATATCCTGATGGATCGATTGGGCCAGCTGAGCATCTGGCGGTCCCTTGAATACCAGGGCGATTTCAAGCCTGATCCAGTTCTGCGAGGGATAGGCAAGATTGGTGGTGATCGGATCGAGCGTCACGATACCGTTGGCCTGCGCCTCGGCAGCAGTGTCCTTGTTGCCCTCGCCGGTGGCTTTCGCCGTCGCCTGGACGGCTGCCGTCGCGGCCTTGATCCTCGGGGCAACCATGCCGCCGACCACCCAGCCGCCGCCGCCGCCGAGCACGGTCAGTACCAGCAGCCCGACGATCGTCATGATCAACGGCGATCCCTTGCTCTTTGCCGGTTCGTCTGCGGCTGCTGCCATGTTTCTATCCGTTCGTTCTTAACTATGCGAAAGCACCGCGCCTCAAAGCGGCGACAGGAGATCGACTGCCTGCTGGCCTCTGGGCGGCTGCTGAATTTCGGTCAGGCGACCGCGGCCGCCGTAGGAAATGCGAGCTTCCGCGATCTTGTCATACGAGATGGTGTTCTCGGAGGTGACGTCCTGCGGGCGCACGATACCGGCGACGTTGAGAATGCGGATTTCCTGGTTCATGCGGACTTCCTGCGAGCCGCTGATCATCAGGTTGCCATTCTCGAGAATGCCGGTGACGACAGCAGCGACCAAGAGATTGATCTGCTCGGAGCGCTGCATCTTGCCCTTGGCATCGGTGCTCGTGTCGGAGCCTGAGGTGGCGTCGGCGTTGGTGGCGGGCTTCCAGCCGAAGATCTTGGCCGAAATATCCCAATTCATATCGCTCTTGTTGGTGCGATTGCGATTGGTCTCGTTGTCCCAGTTCGCCTTGTCGTTGATCTGGATCGTGACCGTCAGGATGTCGCCGACGTTGAGCGCGCGGGAATCCTTGAAGAGAGCAGCCTGCGAATCGTTCCAGAGCGAGTAGCCCTGCGCCACCTGATGCGGTCGCTTCGGATATTGCGACATCTGCGGCGCCTGCGCATATTGCAGACCGCTGCCGATGGGGCTCATGGCAGGCGCCCTGCCGATTTCCTTCAGGCCCTGCGACTGGCAGCCAGCGAGAAAGACGACGATTGTGCAGGCGGCCGTAAGACGCGTGTTCATGAGGGGTCCTTCGACTTCGATGTATTCGGGTCGGATGCACTGGCGATGATATTGGTGATGACCGCCGCCTTCTTCGCATCCATTTCCGCAAGAATGAGGCTCGACTGACGAGCCGAAAGCTTCATGATGATGGCGGCGGCAACCGTGGTTCTGACGTCGTTGAGGCTGGCGGCCGCGGCATCCGGCTTCATGTTCTTGTAGATGTCGACGAGGCCGAGATCCGCGGACTTCAGGAAATCGTCGCGGCGTTTCAGCCAGTCCTCGTACTCGGCCTTGCGCTTATCCATCGTCGCGATGCGTTGATCGACATCCGACTGCAATTTCTCCAGCTCCTGCTTTTGCAGCAGGTAGCGCTGGTCGCGCGCGGGATCGGCGATGTTGGTGCAGAACTGCCGGATCTCGTCCTGACTGGACGCGGGATCGACGACTGGCTTGGGTGCTTCCTGCGCGGCTGCGGCACCGAGCGAAAGAAGCAGCGCCGCCGTCGAGAGGCCCAGGCACGTCAACATTCTTCTGGACGAAACGATCGAGATCATTGCAGCACGAGCTCCGCTTGCAGGGCGCCGGCCGACTTGATGCCTTGCAGGATGGCGATGATGCCGTCCGGCTTGACGCCGATATTGTTGAGACCGGCAACCAGCGTTTTCAGATCAGGCCCTTCGAGTACGGCAACCCGGCCGCCGCTCTTGGTCGCGGTGATATCGGTCTGATCCTGAACGGCCGTCTCGCCGTTGGAGAAGGGTTCGGGCTGGATCACCTGAGGGTTCTCGCTCACTTGCACGGTCAACGTTCCGTAGCTGACGGCAACCGGCGAGACGCGAACGTCGGCGCCGATGACGATCGTGCCCGTGCGCTCATTGATGACGACCTTGGCCGGCGTGTCGGTCTGGACGTTCAGATTTTCGAGATCGGCCATCAGGCGCGTCAGATCCGCCATTTTCGGCTTGGCAACAGAGACTTCCTGCGAATCCTTGGCCTCGGCGATCGGCGCGCCGAAGCGCGAGGTCGCCCAGGCGTTGACGGTATCGGCGATGCGGATCGAGGTGGAGAAATCCGGGTTGCGCAGCTGTAGCACCAGATTGACCGAATCCTTGAAGCGCGAAGGCAGCTCACGCTCGATGATCGCGCCACCGGGAACGCGGCCGGCCGTCGTCACGCCTTCGGTGACGGATGCGGCAGCACCCTGCGCCTGGAATCCGGAAACGATGACGGAACCCTGCGCGACCGCATAAATCTGGCCGTCCGCGCCGGTGAGCGACGTCATGATGAGCGTGCCGCCGCGCAGCGACGTCGCATCGCCGAGCGAGCTGACCGTCACGTCGATGCGGCTGCCGGGGCTGGCAAAGGGCGGCAGGTTGGCCGTGACCATGACGGCGGCGGTGTTCTTTGCGGCGGACTGACCGCCCTGAGTCGAGATGCCGAGATTCTGCAGCATCGCGCGCATGGATTGCTCGGTGAACGGCGATGACCGCAGACCATCGCCGGTCCCCTGGAGACCGACGATCAGGCCATAACCGATCAGCTGGTTATCGCGGCCGGATTGCAGCGACGCGATGTCCTTGATGCGCGATTGCATCGCTGCAGCCGGATCAGCAATGATCAGGCTGGGTAGCGCAAAGAGGACTGCAAGAAATTGACGAAGCCGTTTCATTTTGCGACCACGCGGATCGTGCCGTTTTCAAGAACCGTGCCGTTGACGATGATGCCCGAATCCGTGTTGCGGGCGCGGACGCTGTCGCCGACCGCGCCGTCATCCAGCGGTGTTCCAGCCGCGGTAATCGTCATGCTGCCCATGTTCATGACGAGGCGAACATTCGAGCCGCGCGTCACGGCATAGGGCTGGCGGAGTGTGGAGACGGCGATGGTGCGGCCCGGCAGGAGCGTCCGTTTGGAGACCATGCCGGTGACCTCACGGATGCGCTTGGCATAGTCGCCCGTCAGGTTGGGGTTGGTGACCTCAACCTCTTCGAGCTGCCCGCTGCTGATGATGTCGCCGGGGTAAATCGTCTCCGTCGGAACGACGGCTGTGCCCATGTCGCTGGCGTGGGCCGCTGACGTGCCCGACACGAACATGACGGTGAGGCTCGCTGCGGCGAGCCAGGCCATTGCTAAGCTTTTCATCCGGCAAAACCTCATGTTCGGCCCGTCCTTCCCGTTACTTCAGGTTCTTGCTGACGATCTGCGCCATGTCGTCGGCCGTGGTGATGACCTTCGAGTTCATTTCATAGGCACGCTGTGCGGTGATCAGATCGGTGATTTCCTTGACCGGATCGACGTTCGACGATTCCAGATAGAACTGCTTCATGTAGGCGAAGCCGTTCTGGTTCGGATCGGAGATGACCGGATCGCCGGAAGCCGGCGTCTGGGTGAAGAGATTGCTGCCCATCGGCTGCAGGCCGGCTTCGTTGACGAAGTTAGCGATCTGCAGCTGGCCGAGCACCGTCGGCGTCGTGTTCGTGCCGATGGTGGCGGAAACCTGGCCGGACTGGCTGATGGCGATATTGCTGGCATTGTTCGGGATGGTGATGCCGGGCTGCAGCACGTTGCCGTCAGGCGTCACGATCTGACCGGTATCGCTTTTGTTGAAGGAGCCGGCGCGCGTGTAGGCGGTGGTGCCGTCAGGCATCTGGATCTGGAACCAGCCGCGACCGACGAGCGCAACGTCGAGGTCGTTCTGGGTCTGCGACAGCTCGCCCTGGATCTGAATGTTGCGGACAGCGGAGGTCTGCACGCCGAGACCGATGTTGGCGCCTTCGGGGACGACGGCCTGGTTGGGCCGGTTGGCGATGCCCTTGGCGCGCTCCGTCTGATAGAGAAGGTCCGAGAATTCGGCGCGCGCACGCTTGTAACCCGTCGTGTTGATGTTCGCGATGTTGTTCGCGATGACTTCCAGATTGGTCTGCTGGGCGTCCATGCCCGTTGCGGCAATTGCGAGCGCTCTCATGCTTTCGTCCTTCGAGCTACGGCATCGCCCTCCAGGCCGGATAGCGACCTGCGAACGACGGATGCCAAATCAGGTAATTGGAGCGGGAAATCCCGCCCTAGATCTGCATCTTGGTAATATCGAGAAAGGCAGAGACGACCTTGTCGCGCAGCGCCACAGCGGTCTGCAGCGTCTGGTCGGCCTGCATGACCTTGTCGACGACTTCGCGGGTGCTCATCGTGCCTTTGATACCGGCAAAGGAGGCGCTTTCCGCTTCCTTCAGCGAGTTGATGGAGTCCTTCGCCACATTCGACATGACCGAGGCGAAGCTCATTCCCGCATCCGCGCCCATGGCGACAGCCGGCGAGGCGTTGAGCGCGCTGGAAGCGGCGGACGTCAGATCCGTAGCGATGCTGCCGAGGCCGCGTGTTGCGGAGAGGGAAGCGACATTCTTGATGGAATCGATCATTGGGAGTTCTTCAGCAGGTCAATGGTGGAAGAGATGAGGTCGCGAGCCTGCCGTACCGTCTGCAGGTTGGCCTCGTAGGAGCGGTTGGCTTCGCGCATGTCGGCCATTTCAACGAGAACGTTGACGTTTGGCATCTTCACGTAGCCCTTCGCGTCCGCCGCCGGGTTGTCCGGATCGTATTCCTCGATGAACTTGCCGGTATCCTGGCCCAGCTTCTTGACCCCGACCGTCGTCAGACCGTTGGCGCGATCCATTTCGGCGCCGAACGTCACGGTCTTGCGCCGATAAGGATCGGCGCCGGGCGTATCGCCCGTCGAACGGGCATTGGCGATATTTTCGGAAACGACTCTCAGACGGGTCGATTGAGCCTCCAGGCCGGAGCCTGCGATCTTCAATGCGGCTGATAAGGGGTCCATGACATCTTCACTTCATCTATGGTTTTACGGTCATCAGCATCATGCGATGAAAGGAGCTTACGAGCGCGGTGTTCAAGCTGTACTGGCGCTTGATCTCGCCGGACTTGGCGAGCTCGTCTTCCAGGCCGACGGTGTTACCCGACTCCTGAACGCCGATTTCCTGATTGAGCGACGCCTCTTCGACGTTGACGTCGCCGGTCGTGCTGAATTCACTGCCCGAAAGATGCGCCGGATTGGTCCTGGCCATCCCGACATTCTGGTTGTCCAGAACAGCCTGAAACGGCGTGACATCCTTGGCGCGAAACTTCGGAGTATTGGCATTGGCGATATTGCCGGCAACAACCTGCTGACGCACCTGGAGCCACTCGGCTTGCCGCGAGGCCAGGTCAAAGAGCTGAATGGGTTGCATGGCTTCTCTCCGTTCTTACACTATCACCCTAGCGGGATAATCTTGCGTGGGACTTGCGGGAAATGCGTTCCTGTGAAGTCTTCGGAACGCCTGAAAATCAGGCGTTTCCGCCAGTTTCAATTGTTGCCGTAGACATCGCCCGCGGACGTGACAATGACCCATTTTTCGCCGCGCTGTTCGATCGAGGCGAGACGGCTGTTGTCAGGCAGGACCGAGCCGACCTTGACGACATACATGCCGGTGTCGTCCTCGATGAGCGCACGACCGTTGACCACATGCAGCAGATGGAATCCCGACTTGCCCGGGAAAGGCTGCTGGTCGGCGGGCGGCCCCTTGTCATCCTCGCGGCCGGTATTGCTGACCGTCGCGGTCGTCAGGGGATCCGGGATCAAATCCTTCGGCTCGCCGGGGTTCTTGTTGATCATGGCAAGCGGCGAAACGCTGACGACTTCGCGGCCCGGCCAGTCCGGCAGATCGCGGGTGCGATCACCTTCCGCCACATGAATGCCGAACTTGTCGGGGTTCAGGAAAACATACCAGGGGAAGAAGGCGGAGGCACCGGCAAGCACCAGACCGGTGCAGGCCAGCATCTTGTCCGTGACGGTTCGCTTTCTTGCCAATTTCGGCGGGGCGACGGGTTCGTCTGCGTCGGATTCTCTCACGTCTTGCCCCTCTTTCGGCATGGAATTCGTAGGTATCGGCTGGTTGCGACCAATGGATCTTCGGAACGATGGCGCATGTGCTCGTCACCTTCCCCTGTTCACGACGGCAGCTGCGGAGCCGTTCTTCAGCGCGGTCGCAAGATCGGTGAACGAGTCTTCGACCGGCCGTTCGTCGGGAAGCTGCTTTAGAATGTCGTAGATAATCGGCACCTGACGTACCGCGATGTCGAGATCCGGATCGCTGCCCTGGCGATAGCCGCCGATCAGACGCAGATCGCGGGTTTCCTCGTAGCGATGCACCAGCGCCTTCAGGCGCGAAACCAGCTTTTCCTGATCCGACGTCCATGCCTTGCGCGCCAGTCGTGAGACCGAGGCCAAAGGATCGATGGGCGGGTAACGGCCTTCTTCGGCCAGACTGCGCTGCAGAACGATATGGCCGTCGAGAATGCCACGGGTCGAATCGGCGATTGGGTCGTTGTGATTGTCGCCATCGACGAGAATGGAAATGATGGCGGTGATGGTGCCGGTGCCTTCCGGGCCAGGCCCGGCGCGCTCGAGAAGGCGCGGCAATTCGGTGAAGACCGAAGCCGGATATCCGCGTGCGATCGGCGGTTCGCCCGAGGCCGTCGCGACTTCGCGGATCGCATGCGCGAATCGGGTGACGCTATCGACGATCAGCAGGACGTTGTCGCCCTGATCGCGAAAATGCTCGGCGATTGTGATGGCGGACAGCGGCGCCATCTTGCGCAGCATCGGGCTTTCGTCGCTGGTCGCAACCACCGCTACCGATTTCTGCATATGGCTGCCGAGCGTATCCTCGATGAATTCGCGCACTTCGCGACCGCGTTCGCCGACGAGCGCAATCACCACCTTGTCGAAAGCATCGGCGCGCGCCAGCATCGACAGCAGCGTCGACTTGCCGACGCCGGAACCGGCGAAGATGCCGAGGCGCTGTCCCAGGCACAAAGGCGAGAAGATATCGATGGCCCGGACACCGGTCTTGAAGCCGGTTTCGACGCGCTTTCGCTTCATCGACGGCGGCGCCGTGTTCGAGATCGAGCGCGACGCGAGGCCGGACGTCAGCGGACCAAGCCCATCGATCGGTTCGCCCAGCGAATTGATCGTGCGGCCACACCAGCTATCGTCGGGCGCAATGCGGAAGGCGCCCTTTCGAATGATCGTATCCTGAATACCGATCGGCTCACCCGGTTCGATCGGACAGACATAGGTCAACTCCGGCTCGACGCGGACGACCTCGCCGAGATGGACGCCGGTCGACGAGCGATGGGCGACGAAATCGCCAAGCCGCACCTGCCTCGAAAGGCCGGCGACCGTATAATGCCCCGCGGCGATGGTGCGCACGTGACCGCCATGGGCCACGGCATTTTCGGCCATCGCATAATGCCCGGCAAGCATCGCCATATGCGACAGCTTCGGCGACAACGCGCCCTCCGGCAACCGATCCTCGACCATGATCCGCCCTCTTTACTGGCTGCCGCCGAGGGTCTTGATCGCGTCGGTGAGCGTGCCTTCACTGCTGCTGGTGAGGGTGCTGATATTGTCGAAGGCGCGGCTGACCTCGATCAGATTGGTCATTTCCCGCATGCCGTTGACGTTGGAGTTTTCGAGATACCCCTGGGCAACGCCCACATTGGAGCGGTCGATGACCGGCTTCGGGCTGTCCGTCGGCAAGATGCCGCTGTTTTCATAGCGTAGGAAGCCCTTGCTGACATCCGAGCTGTAGAGGCCGATCTGGCCCATGCGGCGGCCGCCCTGCGTGATGGTCCCGTCAGAGGAAACGCTGGGTGCGCCACCGGCAGGATCGAGCTGGATGGGCGCGCCACCCGGATCGAGCACGGGAAAGCCGCGCACGGAAACCAGCGCGCCGCTATCGGTCATGGTGAAGCGGCCATCGCGCGTCACGACCAGGCCCGCCGGCGTGTTCAAGCCGAAATAGGCATCGCCCTTGACCGCAAAATCGAAGAGATTGCCGGTGTTTTGCAGTTCGCCATTGTCGGTGGAGAGATAGTCGTTGCCCTGAGAGACGAAGGCGACCTTGGCGTTGAGCTTGTTTTCGGTATTGCTGAGAACCTGATCGAACTTGACCTCGGTGCCGCGGAAACCCGTCGTGTTCACATTGGCCAAGTTGTCGGCGATCGTCGTCAGGCGCCGCTCGAGCGCCATCTGGGACGATAGCGCAACATAAATACCAGACTGCATTTTCAACGCCCTCCGGACATTGGAGAATAACGGGAAAGGAAACGCCGGTGCGCTCCTACATTTCGTTAGCGGGGCATGGATGCCCTTACCCGCTATCCTGAAGCGCTTGGCTTGTGCGAAACTGGCAAGGCAAAAAGGACGTGCGCAGGCCCATCGAACAGCCTCACGCAAGGCAGCCCTCCTATTTCATCGTATGAAGCAACGTTCAGGTGTGGACCGACGATGAACATTATTATCGGATTTGTAGTGACCTGCGGCTGCATCATAGGCAGCTTCATGGCCATGGGCGGCGACGTAGGGGCGCTTTTCCAGCCCTTCGAATTTGTCATTATTGCAGGCGCCGGCATCGGCGGCTTCATCATGGCCAACCCGATGAAGGTCGTGAAGGATTCGGGAAAGGCGCTCGGAGAAGCCTTCAGCCATAAGGTACCGAAGGAACGCGACTATCTCGACACGCTCGGCGTGCTCTACGCCTTGATGCGTGACCTGCGCACCAAGTCGCGCAACGAGATCGAAGCCCATATCGACAACCCGGATGAATCGACAATCTTCAAGGCGGCCCCGACCGTTTTGAAGAACAAAGATCTGACGGCTTTCATCTGCGACTACGTTCGTCTCATCATCATCGGCAACGCCCGCTCGCACGAGATCGAGGCGCTGATGGATGAAGAGCTCGACACGATGCAGCACGACAAGATGAAGCCATTCCATTCGATCACGATCATGGGCGATTCCTTCCCGGCCATCGGTATCGTCGCGGCGGTTCTCGGCGTCATCAAGGCCATGAGCCACATCAACGAATCGCCTGAGGTGCTCGGTCACCTGATCGGTTCGGCGCTGGTCGGCACGTTCCTCGGTATTCTTCTGTCCTATTCGGTCTGCGCCCCGCTGGTTTCCCAGATCAAGGTCGTGCGCAACAAGCAGCACCGCCTCTACGTGATCGTGAAGCAGACGCTGCTGGCCTACATGAACGGTTCGGTGCCACAGGTCGCGCTCGAATACGGCCGCAAGACCATCTCTTCCTACGAACGTCCGTCGATCGACGCGGTTGAGCAGGAAATGATGAATCCCGGCGGTGAAAGTAAGGCAGCCTGATAATCATGAGCCAGCAATCCGCGCATAAGGCACAGACGATGGACCGCACCCTCTTTGCCAAGCTCACCGGCAATCTTGGGGATGAGGCGACGCTTGCGAAGCTGGGCACCGCTTTCGCCCAGGTCTATGCCGAATTCCTGCCAGATATCATCAAGACCGAAACCGGTCTGGATATCGGCATCGCCTATGCCGGCTGTCAGTCGGGTTTGATGAAGGATCTGCTGACGGGGCTTGGCGGAAGCCATGCTCTGGTCAACGGTTCGCTGCGCAACTGGGCGCCGAAATTCGTGCTCGGCTGCGGCGCGGGTTTTATCATGACGTTGATGGAACATATGCTCGGCGCCCGCCCGGAAGATATCGAGCCGGCCGTTGCCCGGCCGCTCTCGGTCATCGAGCTCGATCTCTCGGTCATGGTTTTCGACAAGATCGCCAACGTGCTTCGTTCGGCCGTCAACGCTCCCGGTGGTTTCGAGCCTTATCTAGACCCGCCCTACAATGCCGAAGAGATTTCCGTCGCTATTGCCGACGAAGCAAATGAGTTCGCGGCTGCGATTTCGATGACGGTCTCGCTCGGCAAGTCCGTGTCCCAGCTCGTCATCGTCGTGCCCCAGCGGGATCTGCTGCGGACTGTCGTGAGTGCGCCCCGCGCGAAAAACCCGACGGCCGCCTCCCAGGCCTGGTCGGAGCAGCTGAGCGAACAGGTACGCCGGTCGCAGGTGACTCTCGAGGCACGCGTGCGGCTGCAATCGCTGACGCTCGATACGATTTCCAAGCTCGCGGTCGGCGACGTCATTCCCTTCATGGACAATACCGACAATGTCCGGGTCGAGGTCAGCGCCAACAGCAAAGACCTTTACATCTGCGAATTCGGCCGCTCTGGCGAAAATTACACGGTGCGCGTCAAGGACAACGTGAATTCCGACGACGAGCTTCTCCGGCACCTGATGAATTGACCGGCCGGGGGTGACCCACACCCACGGCAGCTTGAGGCAAGTTTCAACTGGAATAGTGATTTCATGGCTACGAAGACGACACAGCAAAGCAGCGAGGAATCGCTGGAGTTTCCAAACAGCGACGCCGCATTGGACGACGCCATCGATGGCCTGCGCGGCGTCCTGAAGAAGGATAGCGAAGGCGGGATGCCCGATTTTGAAGCCGATGCGTTCGGTGCAGAGTCGACCGGCACCGATCTCTCCACCTTCGGCGATTTCGGCGACGATAGCGCCGAGCCGGCTTTCGGTGGCAGCGATTTCGACAGCGCCCCCGCGGCACCGGCTCCTCTTGGCAGCGCGCTTGCCGCCAATCTCGACATGATCATGGACATTCCGATCGACGTCCAGATCGTGCTCGGCAGCAGCCGCATGCAGGTTTCCGGTCTGATGAACCTGACCGAGGGCGCAATCATCGCGCTCGACAAGAAGATCGGCGAGCCGGTCGAGATCACCGTAAACGGCCGCAAGATCGGCCGGGGCGAAATTACCGTTCTGGAACATGATGACACCAGGTTCGGTATCAAGCTCACTGAAGTCTACAACACGAAGAAAAGCTGAACCCGGCTCAGGATGAGCCCACTCCCTGTGCGGGATGGAGACGAAGACCATGATGGACTTTGACGATTTCAGCGGCGCCATCGCCGAGAAACCGTTATCTCAGACTGAAAAGGCGGCCGCCGTCCTTCTTGCCATGGGAAAACAGGTGGCAGGACGGCTGCTGAAGTATTTTACCCAGAACGAACTACAGATGATCATTGCCTCGGCCCAATCGCTGAGGCTCATTCCGCCGGACGAACTGGCACAGCTCGTTGCTGAGTTCGAGGACCTGTTTACCGAAGGCGCCGGCCTGATGGACAATGCGAAGGCCATCGAGAGCATTCTCGAGGAAGGCCTCACGCCGGACGAAGTCGACAGCCTGCTCGGCCGCCGCACTGCCTTCCAGGCATACGAGACCTCCATCTGGGATCGTCTGGGCGAGGCCGACCCGGTCTTCGTCGCCAAGTTCCTGCTGCGTGAGCATCCGCAGACGATGGCCTACGTGCTGTCGATGATGCCCTCCTCCTTCGGCGCCAAGGTCCTGCTGCAACTGCCGGAAGCCCAGCGCCCCGACATCATGAACCGTACCGTCAACCTGAAGGACGTCAGCCCGAAGGCCGCACAGATCATCGAGAACCGCGTTCTCGGGCTGATGGCGGAAATCGATGCGGAACGCAACGCATCCGGTTCGACGAAGGTCGCCGACCTGATGAACGAACTCGACAAGCCGCAGGTCGATACCCTGTTGAGCTCGCTGGAAACGATCAACAAGGAATCGGTCGAGAAGGTTCGCCCGAAGATCTTCCTCTTCGACGATCTCATCCGGATGCCGCAACCGAGCCGCGTCTTGCTGCTCAACGATATCGCCGCGGACATTCTCACCATGGCGCTGCGCGGTTCGAACGGCGAGATTCGCGAAATCGTTCTCTCCTCGATCAGCCCGCGTCAGCGCCGCATGATCGAATCGGACCTGCAGATGGGCAACACCGGCATCAACCCGCGCGAAATCGCGATTGCCCGGCGCGCCATCGCCCAGGAAGCCATCCGGCTTGCCAACTCCGGACAGATCGAGCTCAAGTCCAAGGAAAATACGCCTGTGGACGAAGCGGCTTGATCTTACTGCGACTCACCTAAATCATTTTAGAGTGCTCAGCTCAGGGCCGCGTATGATGCGCGGCCTCTTTCCGTTTCATGAAGGACGGCTGCTTTGGCTGACGAAGACAAGGACAGTAAAACAGAAAGCCCGACGGAGAAAAAACTCCGCGACACACTGGAGAAAGGTAACGTTCCTCACTCCAGGGAAGCGACGCTGTTTGCCTCCATGCTTGCGACGGTCATCTACGTCACCTTCTTCCTGCCGGGGCGCATAGGCCGCATGGGCGAAGTGTTGCGCGATCTCTTCGAGAAGCCGGATCAATGGCAGCTCGAGACAGGGCCGGACGCCATTTCGCTTTTTACCCGAATCGGCTGGGAAGTGGCCAACCTGCTGCTTCCGGCGGTGGTGCTCTTCTTCACTTTCGGTATCGGCGCCTCGATCTTCCAGAACCTGCCGACGCCGGTTCTCGAGCGAATCAGGCCGCAATTCTCGCGGATTTCACCCGCCTCCGGCTGGAAGCGCCTGTTCAGCACGAGCGGCCTGGTGGAATTCGGCAAATCGCTCGCGAAAATCGTGGTGGTCAGCATTATCATGTTCTTCGTGCTGCGCAGCCAGTTTTTCCATTCGATCGATTCGATGGTTTCCGACCCGCAGACCATTTTCGTGCGCCTGTCGACGATCGTTCAGCGAATCCTGATCATCGTGCTGATGGCGACCGCCGTCGTCGGTATCGCCGACGTCCTGTGGAGCCGGTATCACTGGTTCGACGAGCTGAAAATGACCAAGCAGGAAGTGAAGGACGAACTCAAGCAGTCGCAGGGCGACCCGATCGTCAAGTCCCGCCAGCGCTCGATCGCCCGCGATCGCGCACGGCGGCGCATGATGAAGGAGGTGCCGCGCGCCACCCTCGTCATTGCCAACCCGACTCACTACGCCGTAGCGTTGCGCTATGTGCGCGAGGAAGGCGATGCGCCCGTTGTCGTCGCCAAAGGCCAGGACCTGATTGCGTTAAAGATCAGAGAGATAGCCGAAGCCAACAATATTCCCGTTTTCGAGGATCCGCCCCTCGCGCGCTCCATGTTTGCGCAAGTCTCGGTTGATAGCGTCATCCCGTCAGTATTTTACAAGGCCGTCGCCGAGCTCATCCATCGGATTTATGCCGCGCAGTCGAATAGAAAACGGGTACGATAACCAAATGAAAAAATGCCCCTACTCTGCCGAACGTGAACGAATACTTGCCGAAGCCATCAGCCCTGTCGCGAGCGAACTGCGCCTTCTGGACGCAGCCGATCTGATCTCGCTGCTGCGCTTCGAACGATACGGCAATCTGGCCGATCTCGTCGCCTCGGCAGCAGAGCTTTATTTCCTCCCGGGCGTGGTCAATTTCGGCCTCGGCGGGGACTACAAGCTCGATTGGGGCGGCCCGGCCGAAGTAACTATCGACCTCGAAATCAAGCCGCGCGGCGTGACCGTCTACGCTAAGCTGGAACTGACGGAAAATTACGCCGGCATCGAGATCAATCACATCGCCTTCGACAAGGCCTCGGCTGATCCGGACGAGAATACCGCGCTGCTCGCTCGCAGCCTGAGAGATGCACGCTACGTCATCCAAGGCGAGGCAGCGCACGTCATCTGACGCTCTTGTCTAAAAGAATATCTGGGGTTTCCGCTAAGGCGGTGCGCTATCAGCTTATATAGCCGAAGCGGATCGCCTTCGCGATTGCCTGTATGCGGTTGACGCTGTCGAGCTTGATCGTGGCCGAGCCGAGATAGGCGTTGACGGTGTGAACCGACAAGCCGAGCTTTTCGGCTATTTCTTCGCTGATGCGGCCGTCGCCGGCAAGCTGAAGGCACGCAATCTCACGTTCGCTGAGCGCTTCGGCAGCCTGAGAGCGGCGCTCATCCAGAGACAGAAGCTCCATCATGAGCTGGCAGCTGCGGCCATGCAGCTCGACGATCATGTCGCTGACCAGATCCATGAACTTCGCCGTGAAGACCACATAGCCGTTGCCCACAGCGCCCAGCCGGACCGGGAAGGCCACGCCGGCGAACGGCAGCAGGTGTGGCTTCAGACGTTGCGTGAAGGGCGCGAAATCGGGCGTTTCGGCAGTACTGTCGCTATCCCGTCCATTCCACATCAGCGGAAGCATCGACTTGTCAATGTGCTCGATCATGGCTTCGCCATAGGCTTCCACGAAGGATTTGCCGATGACCGAATTGGCCGATCCCCAATTGTCGATCTCGCAGACGAGGCGCTGCTTTTGCGGCAGACCGGATCCGTAAAGCCGATAAACCGCGAAATGCTGCGCATCGATCAGCTTCTGCATCGATACAAGCTTCGGAAACAGATCGGAGCGACCGGATATTCTGCCAGAGCGCGTGAGCCTTACATCTCCCGGCGCGTCCGTCGTTCTGTCCGGCTGGTATCGCATTCAGTGGGCCTTCAAACGAGATTGTTTCGTACGGCGAAGGCGATTGCCTCAGACCGGGTTTTGGTGGCGGTCTTACGCATGACACTGGTGATGTAGTTATTGATGGTATTGCGCGAGATGCCGAGGATCATGGCGATCTCGTCGCTGGTCTTGCCTTCGGCAATCCAGAACAGGCACTCCAGCTCGCGTTCCGTCAGATCGAAATCCCGCTCCGTCTTGCTTTCGAAGCAACGGACCGAGCTTGCGAGATAGCCGGCGAGCAAACCGACATCGCGCAGCCGTTCCGGCGATAACGCTTCCGATTCGCGGACCAGCAACAGCAGCGAGAAACGCGTGCGGCCGACGTTGAAGGTCAGCGCATAGAATTGCCGGCTGACACCACTCGGCAGCTCAACGTCGTCAGGCAAGGAGGCCACGCTTGGCTGGAACAGCGCCATGCACTTTTCCAGCTCGCCAATGCGGCCGTAACTGCCAGTCAATTCGGAGGCAAGACGCCTGACCAGATCGAAGGGCCAGTCGGAGGAAACGACGAAATCAAGGCCGCTTTCCTGGATGAAATCGCACCGCGCCAGGAGATAGCGATAGGCACCGGCATAGCTCGTCAGCGCATGCAGGCCGGCTTGCAGGTAGGTAGGGCCGGAGACCGCGCCAAGCTGCAGAATGAGCTGTTCGCGCGACATGGTTCCGGCAGCCACAACTGACCGCGCCTCCCTGTCGCCCTTGCTCGTCTGCGCTATCTGTATGTCCATTCCTGCATTTCCTGCCGCTGTTGGACGATCGGCCGTCAACGAGAGCATCATTCCGTCTAAGCCCGGCTTCGTTTTCGAGGAAGCCGTCAACGGCTCTCGGGCACAAGGCCGAATCACTGTCTACCGCGACAGAAACACATCACGGTGAAGGCACGATAGATGAACGCACTATCATTGAATGTCAGGTCGGCAATCGAATCGATCAACGTGGCATGTACTGATCTTTCCGCGTTCCTTACTCAGCAAATTTGGAACTATCGAAACACGGAAATCGGAGGTCGATTCGCGCCGATTACGCAGCTTTTACGTAAAGACGCCTTATTTGTAAGTCGATTCTTTTCACCCATCAACGGGATTTCAGGCAAAATTCCATCTTACGAACACGTCAAACCGTTCAATAGCAGCTGACGAGGCACAAAATCCGACGATCAGCACTGGTCATCCCGTGAGAGTTCCAGAAACGCAAAAGACCGGGATTGCTCCCGGTCCTTTCATCACGCGGCCTGATCGACGGCCCATTTCCTGAGAATCTTGGCGGCGCGCTCTTCGCTGATTTCCACCATGCGCGACAGACGCCGCTCCGGACCCTCCTTGACCCGGCGGTTGAAGGTGCCGGCATCGTCGCCCATCGTCAGCAGGTCGTCCGTGCTGTCGAAGCCGAAGTCCGAACCGAAGCCGTCCATCAGGGCGCCGCCGGTGCCACCAACTGCTGGGGCGAAGTCAGGCAGCTCCAGGCCAGCCGCTTCTGGAAGAGCCGTCCCGGCAGCCGCACCGCCGCCAAGCGAGCGGATCAGCGGACGGAAGCCCATCCAGATGATCAGGAAGGCGACGGCGACGAAGGCCAGCGAGTTGATGATGCCGGCCATGTTGCGGCCCAGCATGTCGGTGATGCTGAAGCTGGAGCCAGTGTCCTCGAGCAGCTGGTTGTCGAGGAAGTTCATCGCGTTGACGGTGACGACGTCGCCGCGAGCCTGATCGACGCCGGCAGCCGTCGCGACGATCTTCTGCATCTCGGCGATATAGGCATCGACCTTCGCCTGATCGGCACCTTCGCCGAGCATCTGCGCAATGCGGCCACGGTTGACAACCACTGCCACGGAGAGCTTCTCGATCTTGTAGCTGTTGCGGGTCGTCGCCGTCGTCTTGCTGTTGATTTCGTAGTTGGTCTGCTCTTCGCGCTTGTCGGACTGATCGTTCGAGGTCGGCGAATTGCCACCGGACTGAGGAGCCGCCTGCGGGATGTTCTGCTCGACGGTCGCGGCCGTATCCGGCTGGCTCTGCTGCGACTTCTGCGCTTCCTTTACGGTGCGCACGGAACGCTCGACCTTCGAGTCGGGGTCGAAGGTCGTTTCCTGGACCTGCTGGCTGTCGGTGTTGAGCTGCGCGGTGACGCTGGAACGGAAGTTGTCCATGCCCAGGAACGGTGCAAGCGCCTTGTTGATGTTGCCTTCGATCTCGCCCTGAACGTTCTGGACGATGCCCAGATTGCGGCTGAGAGCGCCGTTGGCCGGGTCATCGCCGGATGCGAGCAACTGGCCGGTGGAATCGAGAATCGTCACGTCGTCAACCTCGAGGCCGGGAACGGCCGATGCGACGAGGTGGCGGATGGCCGGGGCAGACTTGCGGGCGGCTTCCGCGCTGGCGCGGATCATGACCGAAGCTGTCGGCTTCTGATCGGCGCGACGGAAGTTGCCGACATCCTGCATGACGATGTGCACGCGCGCAGCGCTGATACCGGCAATGGAGGTGATGGTACGGCTGATTTCACCTTCCAATGCGCGGACGCGGGTGACTTCCTGCATGAAGGAAGTCAGGCCGAGCGAACCGACATTGTCAAAAAGCTCGTAGCCGGCATTGCCGCTGTTCGGCAGGCCACGCTCGGCGAGCAATGCGCGGGCCTTGCCGGTCATGCCGGCGGGAACCGTGAGGCTGGTGCCGTCGGTACCCACCTGAAAATTGATCTTGGCTTCTGCGAGCGCGATGCTGATCTGGTTCAGATCGGTCGCATCCAGGCCGACATAGAGCGTCTCCTGGGCAGGTTTATTGACGTAGAGAGCCGCAAAAAGGATCAGCATCATCGAGACAGCGCCCACGCCGCCAAGAATCAGCAGCCGGGTTCTCCCGAGGTTCTGGATGTTCCGCAACAGTGGAACTAATTGATTTAACAGATTCATTCTGTTCTCGCACGATTCGTCAAAGACCTGATGGCTTTGTGCCGTGCGGCGAAAATAGAAATCGAAACTTGTGCGAGCGTTTCGTCCGGCCGAGCGGAAATGAAAAAGCCGGGGAGAAGCGAAGAAAATTATATAAGAAAAACAGTATTCGTTATGCGCGGCCGATCAGAAAAAATCGAAATCGCCCGCGGCCTTCGCCATCGGCTGAGAGTGGACGTGGAAGCTGCCGCCGCCAAGCGCCTTCTGCATTTCCGTGAGCTTGACCAGGCTCAGTGCGGTCGCAAGATCGACCGTCCATCCCTCCGGCATGGTGCCGGCAATGGTATCGATGAATTCGGCGATGCCGCGGGTCTTCTGCACTGCAAGGTCGATACCCTGCAGAACCTTCATCGCTTCCGGAGAGGCCATGATGGCGCCGCCGCTGAGGTCGAGCAGCTGCGGCTCGATGCGTTCGATCAGATAGGCGACGTCATGCAGTTCGGAAACGACGCGCAACAGGATGGCTGGCAGCATTTCCTCGGTGGCAGTCGTCTCTATGCGCTGGAAAGGGGTCATGCGGTAGCCTCGTTGATCAGAAGAATTCGATCGTATTGTCGACCGGCTTCGGCGCGACGACCGGGCGCTGTTCCAGAGCCACGGTCTTCTGCGTCTCCGCTCCGGTGAGCGGGTATTGCCTGGCGCGTCCGGAGATCGGCCAATATTCAACCTTGCGGCCATGTTCGCCACCGGTGCTGGAGCTGACGACCGGGATGCCTTCGTCTCTCAGAAACTGCATGGCGAAGGCCGCATTCTGCTCGCCGACATTAGAGAAGGTCGCAATCGTCTTCGCGCCGCCGAAGACTTTCGCCTCCAGCCGGTCACGCCGCGCGCCCTTCTTCAAAAGGCCGTTGATCAGAAGTTCCATAAGGTGCACGCCGTAACGTGTCGCATCACCACCGCTGACCGGCGAGCTGGCCATTCCCGGGAGGAGGAAATGGTTCATGCCGCCGACACCGGCGATCGGATCACGCAGGCAAGCCGCCACGCAGGATCCGAGAATGGTCGCCAAGACCACGTCCGGATCGCTGATGACCTTGTACTCGCCCTGAATGATATGCACGCGACGGGCAGCACCCTCGACGATCATTTCAATGCTCCGAACACGGCTTCGATCGCCGCTTTCATCTTTTCGATGGTGAAGGGCTTTGCAAGGACGTTGTTGGCCCCGAGCTGCGCCGCCTTCTGCACCAGAGCACGATCGCCTTGAGCCGTCAGGATGATGAAGGCGGCCTTCTTCGTCGTCGGGTTGGTGCGAACGGCCTGGAGCAGACCGAGGCCGTCCATCTTCGGCATGTTGAAGTCGGAAATGACGAGATGATGAGGCTGCTGCTCCATGATCTTCATTCCCTGCTCACCGTCGCCGGCGGCCGTGATCTGCTTGAAACCGAGCTGCGTCAGAGCATCGCTCAGCAGCAGGCGGCTGGTGACCTGATCGTCAACGATCAGGACTTTGATTTTCTCCGCTAGAGACATTATTCGCTCCCTTCCTTTCGGGCGGCTGTGGCTTTCAAAATTTCCTCGCCAATGGCGTTCAGCGGAAACTGCTGTTCGACTGCACCAAGCTCGTGAGCGACCCTCGGCATACCGTAGACCACGCAAGTCTTCTCGTTCTGACCGATGGTGCGCGCACCCGCGTGGCGCATCTTGAGGAGACCGGCGGCGCCATCGCGCCCCATACCGGTCAGGATTACGCCGACGGCATTGCGGCCTGCCAGTTCGGCAACCGAATCAAAGAGCACGTCGACGGAAGGACGATGGCCGTTGACCGGCCCGCCGTCTGTCAGACGGCAATGAGGGGCAGACGCATTGGCAATCCGCAGATGCCGCTCGCCGCCGGGCGCAAGATAGATCTTGCCGATTGCGAGCCGTGCGCCGTCGGTCGCCTCTTCCACCACGGGCGCGCACAGACGATTCAACCGCTCGGCAAAGCTGCGGGTGAAGGTCGGCGGCATATGCTGGGTGATGACGGTTGGCGGGCAGTTGGCCGGGAACTTCTGCAGGACGTTGATCAATGCCTCGACACCGCCGGTGGAGGAACCGATGGCAACGATCTTGCGGCCGACGCGAAAATCGGCGACGGCGGCTGCCGGCACCGGTGCGCGCTGGGCACCCGGCTTGACATACTGGCGCTGCGAACGGGCGGCCGCCTTCACCTTCTCGGCCAGGTCGCCGAACGGATGTGGCTCGCCCGGAGACGGCTTGCCGACACAATCGAACGCACCGATTTCCAAAGCGGCAAGCGTGGCATCGGCGCCCCGATGCGTCATTGTGGAAACCATGATGACGGGCATCGGCCGCAACGTCATGATCTTCTCCAGGAAATCGAGACCGTTCATGTTCGGCATCTCGATGTCGAGCGTGACCACATCAGGATTGAGCGCCTTGATGGCAGCACGCGCCTCAAGGGCATCGCCGGCCTGACCGACGACGTCAACCTCGGGATCCGAACGCAGGACGGCCGTGATGAGACCGCGCATGGTCGGGGAATCGTCGACCACGAGAACACGGGCAGCGGCGTTCATGGTTTCCTCCCCGCGTTTTTGCCTTGGTAGCGATAAGTCGTAATGCCGATATTGTCGAAGACGTGCTTGGCTTCGCCGGCAACCCGTTCGGAATGACCGATATAAAGGTGGCCGTTGTCATGCAGCTGCCCGGCGAAACGGCTCCAGATCTTCGTCTGCGTCGGCTCGTCGAAGTAGATGACGACGTTGCGGCAGAAGATGACGTCGAACAGGCCCTTGAAGGGCCACTGTGCCAGAAGGTTCAGTTCGTTGAAGGTGATCAGGCGCTTGACGCGATCATCGACCTGGAATTTTCGCCGTCCCTGAACGTCAACCTCCTGGAACCACTGCTTGCGCATGGCAGGCGATATCGTCTCAAGAGAGGTCTCGTCATAGGCGCCGGCGCGCGCCAATCCCAGGATCTTGGGATCGATATCCGTCGCCAGGATCTTGAAATCGAAATCTGCGACATTCGGCATCAGCGACAGAACCGTGAGCGCGATCGAATAAGGCTCCTGCCCGTCGGAACAGGCGGCCGACCAGATGCGCACGCGGCCGCCAGCCTTGGCGCGAGCCAGAAGCCCGGGAAGCACCTCATCACGCAAATGATCGAAATGATGATTTTCCCGGAAGAAGCGGGTGAAGTTGGTCGTCAGATGCGACAGCATCTCGCGCCGCGCCGCACTGCCGGCCGGCGACGACACCAGCGCACAATAATCGCGGAAGCCGGCCAAGCCCAAGGCGCGGATATGTTTCGACAGCCTGGAATAGACCAGCGACGCCTTGCTTTCGTTGAGAGAAATGCCCGCATCCGAATAGATCATGGCGGCGATCTCGGCGAGATCGCGACGGGTCAGCGGATATTCGCCGCTGGCCAGCACCTCGTCCGGCGATGCCTTCAGATCTATTGCACCCATGACACTCATGCAGCTTCGCTTTCGCTCTCGGGGAACAGGGCTTCCAGTTCGATCAGGCAAATCATGCGGCGATCGATCGCGATGATACCGCGTGCGAACTGCCGCTCGTGGCCGGAGGAGACCTCCGGCGTCGGCTGGATGATGTCGTCAGTAATCGTCAGAATGTCCGAGACCGCGTCGACAAGCAGGCCGACCACCTTTTGGTTGACCTGCGCCACGATGATCACGTGCCGCGCCGTCGGCTCCGCACGCTTCATGCCAAGCCGGCACGAAAGATCGATGATCGGCAGCACGGCACCGCGCAGGTTGATGACGCCGAGCATATAACCCGGCGCATGCGGCATCACCGTAGCCGGGGTCCAGCCGCGAATTTCACGCACCAACATGACGTCGACGCAGAATTCCTGATCGCCGATCCGGAAGGCGATCAGCTCGCGGGCTCCCTGGGTCAGGTTCTTAACGGCATAGGACATAAACTCACCCCGCCGCCGCGTAAGACATTTCGGCCTTCAGCGACTGTCCCCGCGACGCACCGACCACGGCATCGACATCGAGGATGAGCGCTACGCGGCCATCGCCGAGGATGGTCGCGGCCGCGATGCCAGGCACATGGGTGTAGTTGGCCTCGAGGCTCTTGATGACGACCTGACGCTGGCCCTGGATGGCGTCGACCATGAGGGCGCGCTGACCGCCGCCTTCCGATTCCACCAAAAGGGCAACGCCTTCGACCGGATTGGCCTGAGTGGCGCGGAAGTTCAGGATGCGGCCGACATCAACCAGCGGGCAGAAGCTGTTGCGGATCGAGATCAGCCGATGGTTTGCGCCGAAGGAATGGATAGCGGACGCTTCCGGCTGCAGCGTCTCGACGATGGCCGTCAGCGGCACGACGAGCGTCTGGCCGGCAACCGTCACGACCATGCCGTCGAGAACGGCCAGCGTCAGCGGCAGGCTCATGGTGAAGACGGAGCCTTGCCCCGGCTTGGATGTGATGTTGATGCGGCCGCCGAGCGCCTGGATCGAGCGCTTGACCACGTCCATGCCGACGCCACGGCCGGAAATGTCGGAAATCTTGTCGGCGGTCGAGAAGCCCGGCAAGAAGATCAGATTGTCGATTTCTTCATCCGAAAGGTTGGCGTCGGTGGCGATCAGATCGTTGTCGATCGCTTTCTGGCGCACTCTCTCGCGGTTGATGCCGGCGCCGTCGTCGGCCAGTTCGATCAGGATGCGGCCCGAGCGATGCTTTGCCGTCAGGCGAACGGTGCCTTCCGGATTCTTGCCGAGCGTCGTGCGCTTCTCGGGGCTCTCGATACCGTGGTCGACGGCATTGCGGATCATGTGGGTCAGCGGCTCGGCAAGCTTGTCGATGACGGTCTTGTCGACTTCCGTGTTTTCGCCTTCGGTGATCAGGCGGATCGACTTGCCCGTCATGTCGGCGATTTCGCGGACGATACGCGACATGCGCTGGAAGACCGGCTTCACCGGCTGCGCACGGATCGCCATAACGCTGTCCTGGATCTCGCGGGTGAGCTGCTGCAGCTCTTCGAGACCCATGTTGATGGAGGACGCGCCGTTATTGTCGTTCTCTATGACGCTTTGCGAGAGCATCGCCTGGTTGATGACAAGCTCGCCGACGAGGTTGATCAGGCGGTCAACACGGTCGAGATCGACACGAATGGTCTGCCCGGCAGCGGCTGCAGCTGCATTGTTCTGCGCGGCCGCCGTGTTTGCGGCTGCAGCTGCGGCAAGTGCGGCTTCCTTCTTCTCGACGCGGGCGGCGACGGCTGCAAGCTGCGTGACGTTGCTGGCCGTTTCGGCAGCAGCGACGGCTGCGGCGACATCGTTCTTCTGCGCCGGCATCTCTTCGGCCACGGTCGCGATCGGTGCTGGACCTTCGTCGTCGAGTGCCGAAAGATCGAACGGCACGGGAACCATCGGCAGTTCTTCATCGCTGGCGGCGTCGGTCGAGACCTGCCGGACGTCGAGCTCGCAATCCCATTCGGCGAATTCGAAGACGGTGCGGATGGCGTCCTCGCCCTTGTCCGTCTTGATCGAGATCGTCCACTTGAAGTAAGCGCCTTCCGGATCAAGCTCGGGAAGGCCTGGCAAGCCATCGATATCGCAATAGACGCTCATCTCGCCCAGCCGCGCGAGATCGCGCAGCAGCAGCGTGGCGTCGTTGCCCTTGGCATAGAGATCTGAGCGCGGCTTGAAGCTGACTTCGTATTCCGGCATGCCATCAGCAACCGTCTCGTCAGCACCGAAATCATCGTCGAAGCTGAAGGGGATCGGCTGGAAGCCACTGTCATCCGTGGGAGCGGGAGCAACGACCTTCGGGGCCGCCTCGACCACCACGGCGGCGACGGCAGCAACGGCGGGAGCCGGAACATCGCCATTCGCCAGCGCTTCCAGTTCCTTGACCAGACCGCGGCTGCGCGCCTGATCGACACTGCCGCCATCGCGGGCGGCATTGGTGAGGTCCGCCAGCACGTCGGCAGCCTTGAGCATGACCTTCAGGACGTCCTGCGTCGGCTCCAGCTTGTTGGATCGAACGCAATCGAGCGTGGTTTCGAAGACGTGGGCGAATGCGACCAGGTCGTCCAGACCGAAGGCACCTGCCCCACCCTTGATGGAATGAACGGCGCGGAACACGGCATTGACGGTTTCCGGGTCACGGTCTCCGTCATTCATTTTCAGGAGACCGGATTCCAGTTCGGCGAGCTGCTCTTCGCACTCCTGGAAGAAAATCTCTTTGATTTCGTTCATATCCATAAGGGGCGGATCCTGGTTAAGCGGTTACACGCTCGATGGCATCGATCAGCTTGGCAGGGTCGAACGGCTTGACGATCCAGCCGGTCGCACCGGCCTGGCGGGCACGGTTCTTCTTTTCAGCGTCGCTCTCGGTCGTCAGCACGAGGATCGGAACCGCACGGTATCTGTCGTTGCGGCGCACGCCCTCGATGAAGCCGAAGCCATCGAGGCGCGGCATGTTGATATCCGTGACGATGACGTCCGGATTGGCTTCTTCCAGAATTTCCAGACCTTCGACGCCGTCTTCAGCCTGGATGGTCTCGAAACCCGCATTGTTGAGGGTGACGAGAAGCATGTTTCGAATAGTCCGTGAATCATCCACGGTCAGCACTTTTTTCTTCATTGCCGGATCTCCTTGGCAAGCAGATGGGAGATATCCACTCCGATCATCTGCATCGTTTTTTGAAATGCGTCCGACACCTTGGAGAAGGTGAAGGACAGCTTGTCTTCATCCCAGGTTTTGGCAGCGGCCATGATGACCTGCATGCACAAAGCCCCTACCCGTTCGACACCGGATGCATCGATCACGACGTTGCTGCCGCGCAGACCCATCAACTTACCGCGAAGCGTCGAGGCCTCGTTGAGGTCCAGCACGGTCGCCAGACTGATTGTCTTTTCGCCTTTCCTGCTCGGCATCGCTTCATTCCCCGTTGACTGAAATCGGACCTGCCGGTCCGCATGTGCATGAAACTGAAAACTCAATAGACATTCCGCTCGCCTCCCATGGCGGCGCGGCGAAGCGGGAAGCCGAAATCGGTCATCTCGTCCTCGTCCTGCCGTGCGGCGATGTCTTCGCGCGTTAAGGGCTGTCGCTGCGATACGGTCTTCACCGGAAATGAAGCCGCCGCGTGGCGCCGCTCGCGCTCGATGCGGAATTCACGGATGGTCCTGCCAAGCTCGACGACCACGCTGTGCAAATGATCTGCGCCGTCCTGCGAACGGCCGGCCAGGGTCTCGCCGACCGCAGCTCTCTCGCTGAACCCATCGATATCGGTCGTCAGCGACTTGAGGCCCGCGACCTGCAGATCGCTCGCCGCCGCAATGCCGGAAATCGCCTCGTTGATATCGCTCACCTGGCGGACAATGCTGCCGATCGCATCCTGCGTGCGGCCGACCATCTGAACACCGGCATCGACCTGCGCCTTGGTGCCGGTCACCAGAACCTTGATTTCACGCGCGGCATCGGCGGAGCGCTGCGCCAGAGCGCGGACTTCTTGTGCCACCACGGCAAACCCGCGGCCGCTGTCGCCGGCGCGGGCCGCTTCGATCCCCGCGTTCAGGGCAAGGAGGTTAGTCTGGAAGGCGATCTCATCGATGACGCCGATGATCTGACCGATCTTTTCAGCCGATGTTTCGATATCGGACATGGCCGATATCGCCTGGCCGACAATCCGGCCGCTGTCTTCCGCGGCCGTGCGCGTCGAAACAGCGACCCGTTCCGCCGAGCGCGTATTGGCGGCATTGCCGCGGACCTGCTCGGCAAGCTCGGCAAGCTGGCGCGCCGAAGCCGCCAGTCCGCGCGACTGTTCGGAAGAATCTGCGGCCAGCGATCTTGAAGAGGCCGCAATGGCCTGGGTCGTTGCTTCCGCGGTCTGTATGCCAGTGGAAAGCGTGGCAAACTGCTGCCGGATATCGTCCAGCGCGACATTGAGCGCCTGAGCGACGTCAACATAGGCCTCGGGACAATCGGCAGGCAGTCGGGCCGTCAGATCGCGATCGGCAAGGCCGTTGGCCAGTTCGGCGATCAGGTTGGCCGCTTCGGTGCGGTCGGCAAGCCGCTGTTCGGTCAGCGCGCGCTGATGGCCGGTGCGCAATTCGTTGAAACGCAGCGACACGGCGATTTCGGCGTCGACCATGACCAGGCGCACGACCGAAGTCACGAGCTCGCTCAACTCGCGGGCACGACGTTTCGCACCGGGAAGAATTGCACGACCGCCAAGCTCGTCGAGAAGGCCGGTCAGAATATGCTCCAGCATCACGCCATGGCCGGCAACCTGCCAGCGCGGATCGAGCCCCATCTTGCTTTCGCTGTCGGACAAAACCTTGACACGCTCGGCATAGAGGCTGTCGAAGCGGGCGTCTGTCAGCACATCCCAATGCGAGGATTGCAGGTCCTGAAGTCGTTCGAGCTGACTTTCGCTGGTAAAATTGCGCGCGGCGTCTGGAAAGGTCTGGAAGCGATGAAAGAGGTCGCGGAGGCCGGCCTTGAGATGCGCTTCGAGCAGCGGCCGGTTGCGGCGCAGGGTTTCGCATTGTCCGGCATCGAGACCAGCAAAGCGCAAGCGGTCGCGAAGGCTGCCAGCCTGCGCCCTACCTGCCTGATCTGACGGCGAATCCTGCGCCAAAATCGTCCCCGCCGAATGCCGAGCGCCACGCGCCGGCCAAAGCCGCTGATAATCCGCGCAAGGCGCCATGAGGAGGCGAGGAAAAGCACAGGGGGCGACCGATCAACGGATCGGCGCTCTGAAGCTCGCTCGTTCATCAAAGTCTTGTGCGGACCTGTTTGATGAGATGGATACCGGATCGACCGGTACGACGGCGCGGCTTCATGCCTGCTGAGAACGAGTCACAATTTTCCCATTCCGACGTTCAAGCTCAATATTTATGGTTAATTCCTTGCCCGAAGGTTAATGACCGCAGGCGAAGCGTCCTGTTTTGGTAAAGCCTAATTTAGGCATGAAATCTATACATGTTTTATCCGAGTATAAGCGTTGAACGCAAGTTACGAGCAAGCTTCGTGCCCTACTGCTCGCGGGCACAGACACGTGGGTGTCTATACGGAGAGAGCAATGATTGTTCTTGGATTGACCGCTTCGCTGATGGCCAGCATGACGCTCGCTGCCTTCATGCTTCTGGGCCTTATCGAAGGCGCACGTGGCAAGACTGCGTCCCGCGTTCTCTAACCTACTCGATTTCAGGTTATAACCCGGCCATTTGAAGGCTCGGGACGAGGCTTTCGCCCAGTATTTTTCTCGCCAGCCGGTAGCTAGCTTTGAGCTTGATAGTTCCGTATTAAGCCTCACGACCCGGCAGCGAGATCCAGCAGGCAATGTCCGACACGACCCAATCCCGAACCAGCGCCCAGAAACTTTCCCTGAGAGTGGCGCTCGCCATCATTTTCGGGGTCACGCTCTGGCGCGTGCTCATGTTGCTGGTCAACAGGACCGATCTTTTCGTCGACGAGGCGCAATACTGGTTCTGGGGACAGAATCTCGACTTCGGCTATTACTCGAAGCCACCGATGATCGCCTGGGTCATTCGTTTCTTCAACGCAATCTCCGGCTCGGACTCGACCTTCTGGATCCGCATATCAGCGCCGCTCTTCCATCTCGCCACGGCTCTGATGCTAATCTGCACGACACGACGGTTGTTCGATGACGAGACGGGCCGTGAGATCGCGCCCTGGGCAGGCGTCATCTTCATCACGCTGCCGGCTGCGTCGCTCTCGGCCGTGCTGGTGTCCACCGACACGATCCAGATCCTGTTCGTCACCATCGCCATCTGGTCCTTCATCGGATTGACTCGGCGTTCGTCGGTATCCGAAGCGCTGATCCTCGGCATCAGCCTCGGGCTCGCCTTCATGACGAAATATTCCGTGCTGTTCCTTTTGCCCGGGGTCGGCGTTGCAATGCTGACGCTACGCTCGGCGCGCATCACCTGGCGCGACGTTTTCATCGCCGCCATCGCCGGCGCCATCGTCGTTGCTCCCAATTTATGGTGGAACCTCACCCATGATGCGGCAACCGTAAAGCACACGGAAAGCATCGCCCAGTGGAGCACGGGTGGCAATGGAGCGGGCGTGTTGAAGCACATTCTCAACGGGCTCGGTTTCGTCGGGGCACAATTCGGCGTGGTCGGGCCAGTCGTATTCTACGCTCTCCTGTGGGCGACCTGGCGGCTGATCCGCGGGCGGAGCGAAGAGAAGGAAAGGCTGCTGTTCTGGCTGTCCATGCCGGTGGTGGTCCTGATCGCCCTGCAGGCATTTCTGGCCAAGGCCCAGGCCAACTGGGCGGTCTGCGCCTATTCCGCAGGCACGATCCTCGCCGTCTGGCTGCTTTATCGCCTGACGAAGAAGGGATTGGGGACGTCGCTGATCATCGGCGCGGTCGTCGCCTTCGTCATTCCGGTACTGACGGTCTTTGCTCTCGACATCAAATTGCCGAACGGCGATCTCGTGATGAAGCGCTATGTCGGCCGGAGCATCATCAGCCTGCAAGTCGCCGATATCGCCACCACCGCGAAGATATCGGATATCGTGGCCTCGGATCGCGCCATCCTTGCCGACCTTTTCTACACGCTGAAGGGCAAGCCGTTCCACATCTATGCCCGCAATTTCGGCGGCTTCCCGAAGAACTATTACGAGCAGGAGTTCTCCCTGCCCGCGACCTTGCCCGGCCCGGTCCTTTTCATCGACAATGATCCCATCACCTGCGCGGATGGACAGGCCGAGCTGATCAAGAGCTGGTCGCCGCCTTTTGGCGACATGAAGGGCGAGACGCTGTATGCCTACCGCGTTCCCACGAGCTGCCTTGCGCCCAAATCCTGATCTCGATGCACTTCTCCCGGAAGAAATCGCGCCAAAATGGTTGACCGGCCGGCACAACTGCCGCATGACAGGCCGCACTATGAAGACGCAAGCCGCCCTGATATCATGACCGGACCGCCGGACGCCAAGCCGGCAAAGGAATGAAGGCATTTTTGACCGTTGAGCCCGCTCGAATTCGGCGCCGCCGACAGCGAAGATAGAGACGAGAAGCCGCATCGTGCCGGAGCGCGCGTGCTGGCTTCCCTGTTCGTCGCGTTCTTCGCCTATATCGGGCTGGCGCTTGGCGGAGGCATCAATCTTGCCGCGCGCGCCGATGCGGATGCGCTTTCCTCCGGCAAGGACAATCAGCCGCTTTACCTTTCGATGCGCGATCCGGTTCGCGGCATCGTCGTTGCCGATCGCCTCGCGACGCCGAAGGCGACCTGGCATGATGTCGGCCCGGCAGCTCTTGCACCTGTCGCCTCGCTCGACCATCTGGCCAGACCCTGGCAGCGGCTCGACCAAGCCGAGGCCTCGCGGCTCGAATCTCATGCCTTTCGGGCCTATTCCGCCCGCGCGCCGCCACTCGGCTTTGCCTGAACGGTCCACGCCAACACGGCGCCTTCTCGACATGACCTGAACTCCGCCAGCGGCCCGACCGCCGGCATAAGTGTATTTCCAAGGATAATACCCATGCGCACTTCACCATGGCTGGTGGCACTCTACTCGGTGATCATCGTGCTTGGCATTCTCATTGCCTTGCCGAACGTATTGCCGCAGTCGACCCTCAGCAAAATCCCGAACTGGCTGCCGCATAGCCAGGTTTCGCTCGGCCTCGACCTTCGCGGCGGCTCCTATCTCGTCCTTGAAGTCGACGAAAAGGACCTGACCAACGGTCGGCTGCAATCGCTGCAGCAGGATTCGCGCCGTGTCCTGCGTGACAAGAATATCCAGACCCGCTCGATCATCCGCAACGGCAACCAGGTCGTCGTGACGCTGACCGATCCCGCGCAGAGCGGCGATGCAGTCACGCAGCTGCAGACGCTTTCCAACACGATCACCTCGGGCCTCTCGGCCGGCCAGTCCGATCTGACGATCACGCCGAACGGCGGCACGATCGCCATGTCCTTCTCGCAGGCAGGCATTTCGGCCAACGTCGATTCCGCCGTTCAGCAGAGCCTTGAAGTCATCCGCAAGCGCGTCGACCAGGTCGGCGTTGCCGAGCCGACCATTCAGCGCGTCGGTCCGAACCGCGTTCTCGTCCAGCTTCCAGGTGCACAGGATCCGTCGCACCTGCGCGAACTGCTTGGCTCGACCGCGAAGATGTCCTTCCATCTGCTCGCCGACAATGCCGATCCGAACAACCCGCCTCCCGGCGTCACCATCCTCAAGGACGAGCAGGGCAACAGCTACCCGGTTCTCGACCGCATCGAACTGTCCGGCGACCGTCTGACGGACGCCCGCGTCAGCTTCGACCCAAACACGCATGAGCCGCTCGTCACCTTCCGCTTCGACAGCGCCGGTGCCAACCGCTTTGCGGAAATCACCCGCGAAAACGTCGGCAAGCCCTTCGCCATCGTCCTCGACAACAAGGTTCTGAGCGCGCCGAATATCCGCGAGCCCATCACCGGCGGTTCGGGCCAGATCTCGGGCAACTTCACCGCAGACAGCGCCACCACGCTTGCGGCCCTGCTGCGCGCCGGTGCACTTCCGGCCAAGCTCACCGTCATCGAAGAACGCACCGTCGGTGCTGACCTCGGCGCCGACGCCATCCAGAAGGGCATCTACAGCGGCCTGGTCGGCTTCGTCCTGGTCGCCGCCTTCATCTTCGTGCTCTATGGCACCTGGGGCATCCTTGCGAATGTTGCACTGCTCATCCACACGGTCCTCACCTTCTCGGCTCTGACCCTGGTCGGTGCCACGCTGACGCTGCCCGGTATCGCGGGTATCGTGCTTGGTATCGGCCTTGCGGTTGACGCCAACGTTCTCATCAATGAGCGCATCCGTGAAGAAACCCGCAAGGGTCGCGGCGCCTTCGCCGCCATCGATAACGGCTTCAAGAAGGCCTATTCGACGATTATCGACGGCAACATGACGGCATTGATTGCCGCCGCCATCCTGTTCTACTTCGGCTCCGGCCCGGTTCGCGGCTTTGCCGTGACCATGGGTCTCGGCCTCATCATCTCGATGTTCACCTCCGTCGCCTTCGTGCGTGTCGTGATGATCGCCATCACCCGCCGCCGCAAGCTGAAGGTGATCACCATCAAGCCGCTGATCCCCTTCAGCCCCTATGACAAGCACATCCAGTTCATGAAGGCCCGCTTCTTCGGCATCACCGTCTCGGCGATCCTGTCGCTTGCCTCGGTAGTGCTGTTTTTCCATCCGGGCCTCAACTACGGCGTCGATTTCCGTGGCGGCATCCAGATGTCGGTCAAGACCAAGGACGCGGCCGATCTGTCGACCTTCCGCGAAGGCTTGAACACGCTGGGTCTCGGGGAAATCGCGTTGCAGTCCTTCGGCGACAACAACAGCATCCTTGTCCGCGCCCAGCGGCAGGACGGCGGCGAAGAAGCGCAGACGGCGGCGGTGACCAAGCTCAAGGCTGAAATCATCAAGATCGACCCGAGCGCAAGCATCGAAGGCACCGATGTCATCGGTCCGAAGGTCTCGGGCGAGCTTGCCTGGGCCGGCATCCTGTCCGTCGTGATCGCCAGCCTGGCGATGCTCGTCTACATCTGGGTGCGGTTCGAATGGCCGTTCGCGGTCGGCGCCATCGTCACCCTGGTGCTCGACGTCACCAAGGCGATCGGCTTCTTCGCGATTACCGGCCTCGACTTCAACCTGACGGCCATTGCGGCGATCCTGACGCTGGTTGGCTACTCGGTGAACGACAAGGTCGTGGTCTATGACCGCATGCGTGAAAACATGCGGCTCTACAAGTCGATGCCGCTGCGGGAGATCATCGACAAATCGATCAACGAGACCCTGGCAAGAAGCCTCTACACCAACGCCACCGCCTTCCTGGCGCTGGTGCCGATGGCGATCTGGGGCGGCAGCGCCGTCTCCAGCTTCGCGATCCCGATGGTGTTCGGCATCCTTGTCGCCGGCGCCTCGTCGATCTTCATCGCAGCGCCGATCCTGCTGTTCCTCGGTGACTGGCGTCGTCGCCATGCCAAGCCCGTCGCCAACGATGCGACGCCGGCTGACGACAAGTCCGGCAAAGGCAACAAGCAGATACCTGCCGCGGAATAAGCGACAGTCTCATCGAAAAAGAACATGCCCGGCTTTCGGGCATGTTCTCAACGACTTGCAGCGCAGATAGCGAATATTGGACGTCGCGGTGCGCCTAATAGGCCGGATCAGGAAATGGTCGGCATATGCAACGGCAGCCCCGGGCGCGGCGCCGTAATTTTCTCCACCACGCCGTTTTCCTGCTCGCTGACGAGCAAATGCTTACCATCGATGGTAAAAGCGATGCTGCCCGGCCGCGTGCCGTTCGTACGGATATGGCCAGCCATGCGACCTTCGGTGTCGACAAGCGAAATCTCACCCAGTCCGTACATCGCACAATAAAGGACACCGCTGCGGTCGAAGGCGAGGCCGGAGGGGCCGCGCAGCATGTTGATGGCAGGCGATGTCATCGACTGAACGAACAGCTCCTGCCGCCCGCCGATGATCTGCCGATGAACCTTGCCTGTCAGCGTTTCGCTGTAATAAAGCAGCCCATTGGCGTCGAACGCGATTCCGCTTGCGAACAGCAGGCCGGCAGCGAGGACCCTGATGACCCGGCCATCTGCTGGATCGATCTGATAGACACAACCATTATAGGCGGCCTTGAAGAAATCGGGGTGAATACGGCCGCCCTCAAGGAGATCATCGAGGCGAATGCCGGAATCGGTCATGTACAGCAGGCCGTCGGGGCCAAAGGCGAGCGCATTCGGATGCAGGAACGGGCCGTCGGCGCTCCCTTCGATCACCTGAAGGACGCGGCCTTGCGGCGACAGCCGGACAAGCGAGTTCTCCGGGCCATCGGCAACCCAAAAACATCCATCACCATCGATGGCGATCCCTGTCGGGCTGCCACCGATTCGGCAAATTTCCTGATGCGCCCCGCTCGTGTCGAAAAGCTTCAGACAGCGGCGGCTGGTATCCATTTCGACGAGCGCGAAACGCCCATCCTGCAAAGCCACGAGCCCGCTAGGCAGACGCAGCCCAGTGGCAATCGTTTCGTCCATGGTTTGAAACCTTCATTGTACGCACTACGAAGCCCCAAAAACTCAAATCGCCGAGCTAAATTGATACATAAGAATGAAGAAAGTTGTTTTCGAGCCTGAGCCATCGTCGTTCGAATAAGATTCTCGCCTGCAAAGTCACATCTGCGTGCGGATCCGGTCAAGCTTGACAGGTTCGGCCGATTCGGAACATCCATAGAACGTCTGGATAATCATGCCGCTGCGATTCGTCGCGGGTTGCGCCCGGCCATTCCTCATCCGACGCATTCAGGAGATCTCATGAGCGCCGCCTATCTGGAAAAATTGAACCCGGAGCAGCGGCTGGCCGTGGAGCATGGCACGACGGCGGGTGACGGTCATGTCGCCGGGCCTCTGCTTGTTATCGCCGGGGCAGGCTCCGGCAAGACCAACACGCTTGCCCATCGCGTCGCGCATCTGATCGTAAAGGGTGCCGATCCTCGCCGCATACTGCTCATGACCTTCTCGCGCCGCGCCGCGGCCGAAATGGGTCGCCGCGTGGAGCGGATCTGCCGTGAAGTTCTGGGCGCCAACGCCGGCATCACCGCCGATGCGCTTGCCTGGACGGGAACATTCCACGGCATCGGCGCGCGCCTGCTCAGGGACTATGCCGAGCAGATCGGCATCGATCCCGTCTTCACGATCCACGACCGGGAAGACAGCGCCGACCTGATGAACCTGGCGCGCCACGACCTCGGCTTCTCGAAGACAGAGAACCGCTTCCCGACAAAGGCGACATGCCTTGCCATCTACTCCCGTTCAGTCAATGCGGAAGCGCCCCTCGACGGCGTGCTGAAGGATTACTTCCCGTGGTGTGCCATGTGGGAGCAGCAGCTGCGCGATCTTTTCGCTGCCTATGTCGAGGCAAAGCAGGTGCAGAACGTGCTCGATTACGACGACCTGCTGCTCTACTGGGCGCATATGCTGCAGGAGCCGCTGATCGCCGAGGATATCGGCAGCCGCTTCGATCATGTGCTTGTCGACGAATATCAGGACACGAACCGGCTGCAATCCTCCATCCTGCTGGCTTTGAAGCCGGATGGGCGCGGATTGACCGTCGTCGGCGACGATGCGCAGTCGATCTATTCCTTCCGCGCCGCGACCGTGCGCAACATCCTCGATTTCCCGAAGGCCTTCACGCCCTCGGCCGATATCGTCACCCTCGACCGCAACTACCGCTCGACGCAGCCGATCCTCGCTGCCGCCAATGCCGTGATCGATCTTGCCTCCGAGCGTTTCACCAAAAACCTGCGCACCGAGCGGCAAAGCACGGAGCGGCCGCGACTGGTGACGGTGCGCGATGAGGCCGACCAGGCGCGCTACATCGCCGACCAGGTGCTGGAAAATCGCGAGGGCGGCGCAAGGCTGAAGCAGCAGGCCGTGCTCTTCCGCACCTCGAACCATAGCGGCCCGCTGGAAGTGGAACTCACCCGGCGTAATATTCCCTTCGTCAAATTCGGCGGGCTGAAGTTCCTCGACAGCGCCCATGTCAAGGATATGCTGGCGGCGCTGCGCTTTGCCCAGAACCCGCGCGACCGCGTGGCGGGTTTCCGGCTGATGCAGCTGCTGCCCGGCGTCGGCCCTTCGACAGCCCAGCGCGTGCTGGATCATATCGGCGAAGAGGCAAGCCCGATCACGGCGCTCACCGAGCTGCCACCGCCACCCCGCACGGGAGACGACTGGACCGCCTTCGTCGAGACGATGCGGGAGATCAAGAGCGGCAAGGCCGGCTGGCCGGCGGAAATCGGCCTGGTTCGGCAATGGTACGAGCCGCATCTGGAGCGGGTACACGAGGATGCATCGACACGGCTGGCGGATCTCATCCAGCTTGAGCAGATCGCCGCCGGTTATGGCTCGCGCGAGCGCTTTCTCACCGAGTTGACGCTCGACCCACCGGACGCCACCAGCGATCAGGCCGGTGTGCCTTTGCTCGACGAAGACTATCTGATCCTCTCGACCATCCATTCCGCCAAGGGGCAGGAATGGACGAAAGTCTTCATCCTCAACGCCGTCGACGGCTGCATTCCCGCCGATCTCGCCGTCGGATCATCCGCCGAAATCGAGGAGGAACGGCGGCTGCTCTATGTTGCGATGACGCGGGCGAAAGACAATCTCGATCTCGTCATTCCGCAGCGCTTCTTCGTGCATGGCCAGCATGCGCAGGGCGACAAGCACGTCTTTGCCTCGCGTACCCGCTTCATTCCGGCGACGTTGCTGCAGTTCTTCGAGGTCTGTGGCTGGCCGCAGGCGCGGGCCGAAAGCCCGGCCGCCATTCGGGCGCGGCAGGTAAGGGTCGATGTCGGGGCGCGTATGCGGGGCATGTGGCGGTGAGTTGAAGCGATTGAGGTCGGCAGATCGGTCATGTTCGACGACGCCGCGCTTTCGTGCCTGCCCCCTCACCCTAGCCCATGACACGGATCCTCACTTCGTCTCGCGAAACATCTCGATGATCGCCGAAAAATCGCGACCGCCATTGCCGAGCTTTTCGAAGAGCGCGTAGAGTTGCGCGGCTTCCGCTCCCAACGGCGTCGATGCGCCGCTGGAGAGCGCCGCTTCCTGAGATAGCCTGAGGTCCTTCAGCATCAAGGCTGCGGAAAAGCCCGGCTTGTAGTCGTTGTTGGCGGGCGACGTCGGCACGGGGCCGGGCACGGGGCAATAGGTGTTGATCGACCAGCACTGGCCTGACGAAGTGGACGCGACATCGAAGAGGGCCTGATGCGAGAGACCAAGCTTTTCGGCAAGCACGAAGGCCTCACAGGCTCCAATCATGGAAATGCCGAGGATCATGTTGTTGCAGATCTTCGCGGCTTGACCGGCACCGGCATCGCCGCAGTGAACGATCTTTTTGCCCATCACGTCGAGCAAGGGCTTGGCGGCCATGAAGCTTTCGGCCGAACCACCAGCCATGAAGGTCAGCGTGCCGGCAGCAGCGCCGCCTGTGCCGCCGGAGACTGGCGCGTCGAGCGAAAGGCAGCCCCCTTCGGCCGCCATCGCATGAGCCTTGCGGGCGCTGTCGACATCGATCGTGGAGCTGTCGATCAACAGAGTTCCCTTCGGCACGGAGCGCAGCACATCGGTCCAGACGGTGAGCACGTGCTGACCCTTCGGCAGCATGGTCACGACCACCTCGGCATCGGCGAGAGCCTCGGTCAGCACGCTCGCGGGTTTTACACCCGTCGCCTCCGCGGCCTTCAACACATCATGCGAGAGGTCGTAACCAGCAACGGCATGGCCGGCCTTGACGAGATTGGCGGCCATCGGGCCTCCCATATTGCCGAGGCCGATAAATGCGATCTGCGTCATGATGTTTCCTCCCATGATCCGTGGCAGCAATTCCGGAAAAGATGCAGAGCGGCTTTCCGTTCCGAACTTGCCAAAGGTAATCCGATAAAGCGGCTCGAAAACTCTGTGATGAGCCGTTTAGAGCGGTTCAGCTTTTCACGGAATCCCCGAACCGCTCTATCTCTTTGTTCTCGCGCAATTCCTGACGGAAAACCGCTGCGCACTTTTCCTGGAATTGCTCTAGCTCCCGAAAAGTAGTGGTTGGGCCGCGACGAAAAAGCGGTCTATATCCGCAGCCGTGACATCTGAGAGGCTGGCCGGCGACCATTTCGGATTGCGATCCTTGTCGATGACGGCAGCGCGCACACCTTCGTAGAAATCGTGATTGTGCAATATGCCCATGCAGGCACCCAGTTCGCGATCAAGGCACTCGGCAAGATCGGCGCTCACCCTTCCCGCCCGCAGCAGACGCAGCGTCAATTTCAGGCTGGTCGGCGAGCGGCCGGCAATGACACCTGCGGTTTCGGCGGCAAACTCTCCCGTTTCGTCCGCCAGTGCCTGCAGGATGTCTTCGACGGTTTCGCCGGCAAAAGCCCGGTCGATCATATCCCGGTTTGCCGCAAGCCGGCTCTCGCCCGCATCCGTCGCCATCGTCTCGATCAATGCATGGATATCCGCCGCAGAGATCGAGACGGGAAGCGCCGCAACGGCATCGATCAGATCCGGCAGCGCGGATGACGACACGCAGTGATCGGCAAAGCCGGCATGAATGGCATCGGCTGCACCAATGGCAACGCCGCTCAACCCCATCCAGGTGCCGGCTTCGCCCGGTGCGCGCGGCAACAACCAGGTGGCGCCGACATCCGGGAAATAACCGATGCCGGTTTCCGGCATGGCGAGGCGCGTCCGCTCGGTCACGACGCGATGGCTGCCATGGGCCGAGAGGCCGACACCGCCGCCCATGGTGATGCCGTCCATCAGCACCACATAGGGCTTTGGATAGCGCGAGATCGCATGATTAAGCAGGAATTCCTCGCGCCAGAAGGTCTCCGCCTTCCCGGAACCGTCCTTGCCGCTCTGGTGCAACAGGCGTATGTCGCCGCCGGCACACAGACCGCGCTCCCCCTCGCCTGAGACGATAACGCTCGCAACGGCAGGATCGACGGCGAAATCACGCAGGGCCGATGCGATCGTCCGCACCATCGGCAGGGTCAGACTGTTCAGCGCCTTCGGGCGATTGAGCCTGACGATCCCGGCCGCCCCCCGCCGCTCGATGATGACCTCGTCCGTGCTATCCATGCAAATCTCCTGTCCTTGCGTTTGACCACGAATAACGCGTCATCTGTTGTCGGCAAGGATCATCTCGGCGGCCTTTTCGGCGATCATGATCGTGGGCGAGTTGGTGTTGCCCGATGTGATCGACGGCATGATCGACGCATCGGCGATGCGCAGCCTTGCCAATGTCCGGAGCCGCAAGCGGGCATCCACAACACTTTGGGCGTCACTGCCCATGCGGCAAGTGCCGACCGGGTGAAAAATCGTCGTGCCGATATCGCCGGCGGCCCGCTCCAGATCCGCATCCGTCTCATAGGCCGGTCCCGGTTTGAACTCCTCGGGCCGGAAGCGGGCGAACGAGGGTTGCTCCACGATCCGTCGCGTCAGGCGAATGGAGCGAACGGCGATCTCCCGGTCACGCTGAGCGGAAAGATAGTTCGGGCTGATGGCCGGCTGCAGCGCGAAATCGGGGCTACGCACATGCACCGAGCCACGGCTTTCGGGTCTGAGATTGCAGACGCTGGCGGTGATAGCTGGAAAGGGATGGACGGGATCTCCGAATTTGTCGAGCGAGACCGGCTGCACATGGTATTGCAGATCCGGCGTTTCCTTATCGGGACCTGAGCGGGTGAAGATGCCGAGCTGGCTCGGCGCCATCGCCATCGGGCCTGAGCGGCGGATGAGATATTCAAGGCCGATCGCCGCCTTGCCGATCAGCTTCGTTGCTTTCTCGTTGAGCGTGGGAACACCAGTCACCTTGTAAGCCATGCGAAGCTGCAGGTGATCCTGCAGATTTTCGCCGACCGACCTGACGTCGCGCACGACGTCGATACCGGCATTGCGAAGCACATCGCCGTCGCCGATGCCTGACAGTTCGAGAATGTGCGGGGAGCCGATGGAGCCGGCGGAAAGCACGGTCTCTCTCGTGGCATAGGCGCGCTTCGCCACACCGTCGTGCTGGAATTCGACACCGGTGACGGCATCGCCCTCAACGATCAGGCGGCGGACCTGCGCTTTCGTGTAGACGGTGAGATTGCCGCCTTTCATGGCCGGGCGCAGGAATGCCTTCGTGGTGTTCCAGCGGATGCCGGAGCGCTGATTGACGTCGAAATAGCCGGAACCTTCATTGTTGCCGCGATTGAAATCCGCCGTCTCCGGGATGCCGGCCTCCTTGGCCGCAGCCTGGAAGGCATCGAGCACGGCCCAGCGCACGCGCGCCTTCTCGACCCGCCATTCGCCGCCGGCGCCGTGCATCTCGTCCTTGCCGCGATAATGATCCTCGGACTTGATGAAGTAGGGCAACACGTCGTCCCAGCCCCAGCCGGCGCAACCAAGCTGGCGCCAGAGATCGTAGTCGCGCGCCTGGCCGCGCATGTAGATCATGCCGTTGATGGAGGAGCAGCCGCCGAGCACCTTGCCGCGCGGATAATTCAGCGACCGGCCATTCAGGCCCGCTTCCGGCGATGTGGTGAAGCACCAGTCCGTGCGAGGGTTGTTGATGCAATAGAGATAACCGACCGGGATATGAATCCAGTGGTAATTATCGTTGCCGCCGGCTTCCAGCAGCAAAACCCTGTTGTTGCGGTCGGCCGAAAGCCTGTTGGCCAACACGCATCCGGCACTGCCGGCACCGATGATGATGTAGTCGAAGCGATCCATTCAAGAGACTCTGTCGTCCCCTCGCCCCGCCTGCGGGGAGAGGGTTAGGGTGAGGGGCAGGAAGGCCCGGCAAATTCAGCATTCGCTGGAAGTCCGTAATAGCCCCTCATCCGCCCTTCGGGCACCTTCTCCCCGCTTACGGGGAGAAGGAAAATCAAATCGCTAGCGCCGATACTCAAATCCCAGTTTACGTCCGAGCCGCGAGGCATAGAATTCGCCGACGACGCCGCGGCGGAAGAGCAAGACGCAAACCATGAAGACGATGCCGGTGATGATGGTGACCGGGAATTCCGAAGTGGCGAGGTAGTTTTCCAGCGTCGCCACGAACCCCGCACCGAAAAGAGGGCCGATCAGCGTGCCGATGCCGCCGAGCAGCGTCATGAGAATGACCTCGCCGGACATCTGCCAGGCAACATCGGTCAATGTCGCAAACTGGAAGACGAGTGCCTTGACGGAACCTGCAAGCCCGGCCAACGCCGCCGACATGACAAAGGCGCCAAGCTTGTAGCGCGCGACGGAATAGCCGAGCGAAATCGCCCGTTGCTCGTTCTCACGGATCGATTTCAGGATCATACCGAAAGGCGAATTGATGAAACGCCAGATGATCAGCACGCCGATCAGGAAGACGGCGAGGACGAAGTAGTACATGTTGAAGGAGTTGTTGAGGTCGAGGACGCCGAAGAGGTAGCCGCGCGGCACCGATTGGATACCGTCTTCGCCATGAGTGAATTCCGCCTGCAGGCAGAAGAAATAAAACATATAGGACAGCGCCAGCGTGATCATGGCGAAATAGATGCCCTGGCGACGGATCGCGACGAAGCCCATGACAAGCCCGAGCAGCGATGCGCCGGCAACGCCAATCAGGATGCCGAGCTCGGGCGGCAATCCCCACTCCTTCACCGCATGGGCCGTGAAATAGGCGGCACCGCCGAAAAACGTGGCGTGGCCGAAAGAGAGCAGGCCGGCATAGCCGAGCAACAGATTGAAGGCGCAGGCGAACAGCGCGAAGCAGAGCACCTTCATCACGAAGATCGGATAGATGAAGAACGGCGCCCAGATCAAGCCGACGAGGCCAAGAACCAGCAACAGCTTCTGCACCGAAAGTTTCGGACGCTCCTTGGAGCCCAAGCCGATTAATCCAGCCATATCACGCCTCCCGACCGAAGAGGCCCGCGGGCCTGAGGAGCAGCACGATCGCCATGATGACGAAGATGACGATGTTGGAAGCTTCCGGATAGAAGACCTTGGTGAGGCCCTCGGCAATCCCGAGCATATAGCCCGTCACGATCGCCCCCATGATGGAGCCCATGCCACCGACGACCACCACCGCGAAGACGATGATGATCATGTTCGAGCCCATCAGCGGCGATACCTGATAGATGGGTGCGGCCAGTACCCCGGCAAAGGCGGCAAGCGCGACGCCGAAACCGTAGGTCAGGGTCAACAGCACCGGCACGTTGACGCCAAAAACCTGCACGAGCGTCGAATTCTCGGTCGCCGCGCGCAGATAGGCACCGAGCTTGGTCTTCTCGATCAGAAGCCAGGTGCCGATGCAGACGATCAGCGAGGCAATGACCACCCAGCCGCGATAGACGGGCAAGAACATGAAGCCGATATTTCTCGCGCCCGCCAATTCCGTCGGAACGGCATAGGGTTGGCCGGAAGAGCCATAGAGATAACGGAACGTTCCCTCGATGGTCAGCGCCATGCCGAAAGTGAAAAGCAATCCGTAAAGCGGGTCGATCTTATAAAGCTGGCGCAGGCAGAGCCGCTCGACCACCGCCCCGAACAGGCCGACGATCAGCGGCGCGACAACGAGAGCCGGCCAATAGCCGATGCCGGCATAGGCAAGCAGCAGATAGGCGGTGAAGGCGCCGAGCATGTAGAGCGCGCCATGGGCGAAATTGATGACGCGCAGCATGCCGAAAATGATCGCGAGGCCGAGGCTCAGCAGCGCATAGAAGGAACCGTTGATGAGACCGATCAGCAATTGTCCGAGAAGCGCCTGGATGGGGATGCCGAATATCATCGTCATGGCTCAGACCCCCAACACTTTGTGCAGCATGTCCATGCGCTCTGTGAGCTCGCCGACCGGAAACTCGGAAACCATCTGGCCGTGATCCATCAGATAGAAACGATCGGCGATGCGGCTGGCGAAGCGGAAATTCTGCTCCACGAGCAAGATGGTCATGCCGCGACCTTTGAGCTTCTGCAGGACTTCACCGATGCGCTGGACGATGACCGGCGCAAGGCCCTCAGTGGGTTCGTCGAGCAGCAACATACGAACGCCGGTGCGCAGGATGCGGGCCATGGCGAGCATCTGCTGCTCGCCGCCCGACAACCTCGTGCCGACACTGTTGCGCCGCTCATGCAGATTGGGAAACAGCTCGAAAATCTCGTCGAGCGTCATGCCGCCAGCGGCAACGACCGGCGGCAACATCAGGTTTTCATAGACGCTGAGCGTCGAGAAGATGCCGCGCTCCTCCGGCACGAAGCCGATGCCCTGATGCGCCGTCTTGTGCAGCGGCACCTGCATCATGTCCTTGCCGGCGAAGGCGATCCTGCCCTTGCGGGCACGGACGATGCCGACGATGGTGCGCAATGTCGTCGTCTTGCCGACGCCGTTGCGGCCGAGGATGGTGATGGTCTCCCCCTCGTCCACGCGCATGTCGACGCCGTGCAGGATATGGCTTTCGCCGTACCAGGCATTGAGGCCCTGAACTTCCAGAAGCGGCGCCATCGTCAAGCCTCCTCCGTGCCCATATAGGCTTCGCGGACGCGCGGATCGCGGCTGACCGCGGCATAGTCGCCCTGAGCGAGGATCTCGCCACGCTGCAGCACTGTGACATGATGGCAGATATCGGCAACCACCGAGAGATTGTGCTCCACCATCAGCACGGCCCTGTCGCGCGCGACGTCGCGAATGATCGCGGAAACTGTGTTTACGTCCTCAAGACCCATGCCGGCCATCGGTTCGTCGAGCAGCAGCACCTTCGGATCGAGCGCCAGCGTGGTCGCGATCTCCAGCACGCGCTTGCGGCCATAGGAAAGATCGGCAGCGATGGCATCACGCTCCTTCGAGAGGCCGACAGAGGCAATGAGCTGTTCAGCGCGCGCATTGAGACTGTCGAGGGCCGACAGCGGCCGCCAGAATTGGTGCTCGAGATTGTTTGGCCGCTGCAGGGCGACGCGGACATTGTCCAGTACCGTCAGATGCGGGAAGACGGCCGAAATCTGGAAGGAACGCACGAGACCCATGCGCGCAACCTTGTCGGGTCTTGTCTTCGTAATATCGGTGCCGAGCAGCGTAATCGTGCCGTGCGTCGGCTGCATGAACTTGGTGAGCAGATTGAACACCGTCGTCTTGCCGGCGCCGTTCGGGCCGATCAATGCATGGACACGCGCATGCTGCACATCGAGATCGACATTCTTGACGGCCGTGAAGCCGCCGAAGTCGCGGCGCAGTCCCCGGGCGGACAAGACCACCCGGGGTTCTTCCTGCAGATGTGTCGCTGACATCGTCATGGGCTGATCCGCGCCCTATTGCTTGACGAGGTCGCAGCCGCTCTTGGCTGGGTCGATATAGGCTTCCTTGCCCGGGATCGTCGCCAGCACATTGTAGTAATCCCACGGTTCCTTGCTCTCTTCCGGCTTCTTGACCTGAAGAAGATACATGTCGTGGATCATGCGGCCATTGGCGCCGACGGTGCCGCCGCGACCGAAGAAATCGTCGACCGGCATTTCATGCAGTTCCTTGGCGACGGCCTCGGTATCATCGGTGCCAGCCTTCTGCACCGCCTTCAGATACTGCATCACGGCGGAATAGGTGCCGGCATGGATCATGTTCGGCATCTTACCGGTACGGGCAAAGAAGCGCTTGCCGAACTCGCGGCTCTTGTCGTCGAGGTTCCAGTAATAGCCTTCCGTCAGCGTCAGGCCTTGCGCCGCCTGCAGGCCGAGACCGTGGACTTCGGCGAGCGTGAAGAGCAGCGCCGCCAAATGCTGACCGCCCTGGGTGATGCCGAATTCAGAGGCCTGCTTGATGGCGTTGGACGTGTCGAGGCCTGCATTGGCAAGTCCGATGACCTTGGCCCCGGACGACTGCGCCTGCAGCAGGAAGGACGAGAAATCATTGGTCGACAACGGATGGCGGACGGAGCCCAGGATCTTGCCGCCGCTCGCCTTGACGAAGTCGCCGGTCTGCTGCTCGAGGGAATAGCCGAAAGCGTAGTCGGCAGTCAGGAAGAACCACGTGTCCCCGCCCTGCTTGACGAGCGCGCCGCCGGTGCCGACGGCAAGAGCGTGGGTGTCATAGGCCCAGTGGAAGCCATAGGGCGAGCATTGCTTGCCGGTGAGATCGGTCGTCGCGGCACCCGTGACGATGTCGATCTTCTTCTTTTCCTTGGCAACGGCCTGGACGGCGAGCGCGACCGACGAGGTCGTCAGCTCCATGATCGCGTCGACCTTGTCCTGATCATACCATTGGCGGGCGATGTTGGATGCGATGTCGGGCTTGTTCTGATGGTCGGCATCGACGATCTCGATCGGTACGCCCAAGACTTTGCCGCCGAAATCCTCCGCGGCCATCTTGGCGGCCTCGACGGACGATTTACCGCCGAAGTCCGCATAGACGCCGGACTGGTCGTTGAGGATGCCGATCTTGACGACACCATCGGATGGGCCGGCCGCGAAAGCCGCCGTGCTGGTTGCAAGCAAAAATGCCAGGGATGCAATAAGACTCTTTCGCATATCCTCTCCTCCCAGAGATTTCGGCAAAAACGAATCTGTTCAAAATTGGCCAGTCGCTTTCCTCAAAACGACTTTTCCCGCGGCCAAGATCACGGAAATCGCGCGTTGACGCAAGTCGGGATTGCAACTAATTCCAAACAATGTCTGTTCATTTTTGAACAGAAGGGAGAGGCATGAAGAACGCGCCGCACTTCACCTGGGATGACCTGCAGTTCTTTCTGGCCGTTGCGCGAACGGGGCAGCTTTCGACCGCCGCAAGGCAGCTACGCACCAGTCATGCCACGGTTTCGCGCCGCATCGACCGGCTGGAATTCGCGTTGAAAGTCAAGCTGTTCGAGCGCAATCCGCGCGGCTATATGCTGACATCGATGGGCCAGCGCTTTATAGACACGGCCGAGCGCATGGAGCAGGAAACCGAGCGCCTGCGCGCCGATCTTTCCGCAGGGTCGGCGGCACAACGGGGTGTCGTGCGCATCAGCGCGCCGGAGGGATTTTCCAACTTCTTCTTCACCGGCGTGCTACCCGAATTCACCGCACGGCATCCGAACATTTCGCTGGAGCTGATCACCATCCAGCAGATCATGTCGCTTTCGCGCAAGGAGGCTGACATCGTCGTGGTGCTCGACCCGCCGAAGGCCGGTCCCTACTTCACCGAGAAGCTCAGCGACTACCATCTGCAGGTCTATGGATCGCGCGATTATCTTGCCCGGCATCTGCCAATCGAAAGCCGCGACGATCTGCCCGACTTCGCCTTCATCGGCTATATCGAGGATATGATCTTCGCGCCGGGGCTGGATTATCTCGGCGACGTGCACCCGCGCATCAAGCCGCAATTCCAGAGTTCGAGCATCTTTGCCCAGCTGACGGCGACGAAGAATGGCCTCGGCCTCTGCGTGTTACCCTTCTTCATCGCCGGCAAGCATCCGGATCTACAGGTGGTGCTGCCACACGAGGTCGATCTGAAACGCCATTACTGGATCACTTGCCACCGTGACCTTCGTCAGTCGCCGCGCGTGCGCACGGTCATCGACTTCCTGACGGAAGCGGTGCAGCAGAATGCGCCGGCTTTTCTAGGACCATGGTGCGATAAGGACGGCTAAGGCTCATGCGGGCCGTCAGATGCTTGGGGCGGCGCATATCTTCTTGAGCCCGGCGGGATCGAACCCTCCTCGCTCCACAAGACGAAGCTCCCAGTCCAGCGACGAACGCACGATCGTTTCGAGGCTGTTGTGTTTCGGCGACCAACCCAGTTCGCGACGCGCAACTGTCGCGTCGGCGACCACGCTTGCCGCATCGCCTGGCCGGCGCGGCGCGACATGGATCGGGAAGGTACGGCCGTGTACGCGCATGACCATGTTGAGCACGTCGAGCACGGAATAGCCCATGCCATAACCGCAATTGGCGACCAGCGAACACCCGCCCCCGCGCAGATGCCTCAACGCCAGCAGATGTGCCTCTGCAAGATCGCTGACATGGATGTAGTCACGGACACCGGTGCCGTCGTGCGTTGCATAGTCCGTACCGTAGACATTGACCCGGTGGCGGCGACCGAGCGCAGCCTCGCAGGCCACCTTGATGAGGTGGGTCGCCCCATCGGTCGATTGACCCGCGCGCCCCTCGGGATCCGCACCGGCGACGTTAAAATAGCGCAGCGCCACGTAGCTGAAATCGTAAGCCGCAGCGGCGTCGCGCAGCATAAGCTCCGACATGAGCTTCGATTGGCCGTAAGGCGATTCCGGCCGCAACGGCGCATCTTCGGCAACCAGCCTGTCCGCCGGCTGCTGGCCATAGACGGCGGCGGTCGAGGAAAAGACGAAATGACGGATGCCGGCTCGGACGGCGGCACTCATCAAGATACGGGTCTTGCCGGTATTGTTCTCGTAGTAAGCGAGCGGGTCCTCAATGGACATCGGCACGACGGCCGAGCCGGCGAAATGGATGATGGCCTCGATATCGTTTTCGGCAAAAATCTGACGCAGAAGCGCTTCGTCAGCGACATCGCCGAGATAAAAGCGGGCAGCTGGCGGCACCGCCCAGCGAAAGCCCGTCGACAGGCAATCGAGAACAACGACGTCCTCGCCCGCGTCAAGCAATCTCCAGACCATGTGGCTGCCGATATATCCGGCTCCGCCGGTCACCAACACCGTCATTCTTCGCGTCCCCGCCAAGTCTTGTCAGTGCCATATGAGGCTGTCTCTGCTGCGAAATTGATTAAAAATGGGAGAGAAACGAGAAAGATTGCAGGAATGGTTACGGCAAGACTTCCTGGATTGGTTGCATTTTATCGATCCAGGAAACGCGCGGACCAAAAACGGGCGGTCAAAGCATCAATACCGCCCCTTTCTGTATATCACAAGCTCTGAATATATCGACTCAGTCGCTCGGCAGCATCTGTCACCTGCACTGGATCGCGCAGGAAGCAGGCGCGCATGAAGAGCTCACCGCCCAACCCGAAGGCCGTTCCTGGCGCCAAGCCGACGCCGGTCTTGTCGACGATGTCGATGGCCGCCCTGCGGCTGTCGGTGACGCCGTCGATCTTGAGGAAGGAATAAAGCGCGCCATCCGGCTTCAGCGTATGCACGCGATTGGTGGCGATCAGCGCGTCGCAGAGGATATCGCGCGAGCGCTTGGCCTTGGCGATGTTGGAGCGCACGAAATCGTCGCCTTCGTTCAAGGCTGCGACTGCGCCCTTCTGCATGAATTGCGCGACGCCGGAGGTCGAATATTGAACGAGATTTTCGATCACCTGCCCGAGTTCGGCCGGAGCAACGATCCAGCCGACACGCCAGCCGGTCATCGACCAGTTTTTCGAGAAGGAATTGACGAAGAGGATCTTGTCGTCGGCGTCCTTGACGTCGAGGAAGCTCGGCGCGCGGCCGCCCGCATAGTAGTAAAGCGCATAGATTTCGTCGGCCATGATCCAGAGATCGTGCTTGCGCGCCAAGGCGAGGATATCGCGCAGATCCTGCTGGGTCGCGGTCCAGCCCGTCGGGTTCGACGGGGTATTGATGAAGAGGCCTTTGGTTTTCGGCGTGATCGCGGCTTCCAGCCGTCCCAAATCGAGCGACCATTTGCCGTGCTCGAACTGCAGCGGCACGGGCACGGAACGAGCGCCCGCAATCTCGAGCGCGGCGGCGATGTTCGGCCAAGCCGGAGAGAGATAGACCATCTCGTCACCGGGAGAGGTGATCGCCTGCACGGAAAGCTGGATTGCCTGCATGCCGGAACCGACGACGTAGAAATTCTCCATCGGCAGCGACGTACCGAAATGCCGGCCGTAGTAATCGGCGAGCGCCTGGCGCAGTTCCGGAATACCGCGCTGCCAGGTGTAAAAGGTCTCGCCCGCGTTGAGCGAGGCCATGGCGGCGCGATTGATGAAATCCGGTGTCGGCAGATCGCCCTCGCCGACCCACAGCGGTAGCAGACCTTCGCGGCCGCGAGCATAATTCACCACTTCAACGATCCCGCTTTCAGGCGCTGCGAGAGCGCGCGGGCTGAGGCTGTCCAGTATCGGCATGCAAGGTCTCCGGTTTCTGCCTTCATAAAGCAGAGCAGCGGACAAATCCTATGACTTTGCCTTAGCGATCAATCGATTTTGGTGATGAATAAAGCCTCGGCCCTTTTGGGACCGAGGCTTCTGAAAAGACTAAAATGAAAAGCTGCTAGCGCCGTGCGAGAAGATCGCGGATTTCCGTCAACAGCTGAACGTCTGCCGGAGGCGGCGCTGCTTCCGTGACCTTGGTTTCCTTGCGCTCGACCTGAGCGCGCAGCGTATTCACGCCCTTGACCATCAGGAAGATGATCCAAGCAAGGATCAGGAAGTTGATGAGGACCGTGATGAAGTTACCGTAAGCGAACACGGCGCCCTGGGCACGGGCGGCTGCCAGCGTCGGCGCGTTGACCGCCGAGGAGAGACCGATGAAGTAGTTCGAAAAGTCGAAGCCGCCGAAAATCGCACCGACGATCGGCATGATGATATCGTCAACCAATGATTTCACGATACCGCCGAAAGCGCCGCCGATGATCACACCAACCGCGAGATCCATAACATTGCCACGGGCGATAAATGCCTTGAATTCATTAAGCATTGAGCAGTCCCCTTCGCGTTGCCGTTGAATTCACTTGTGATGTTTAGCATCCATCTTTTTCCTTATTTTTCAACAGCAAATTGGCTCAAGGCTCGGATCAGGCAGGTATATCCCACGATAAAGCGGCCCATACGGCCATTTCATCGCTCACAACTTCCCGCTCTTGTTCGATGGTTGCCGACAAAAAATCCGTCGCCATGAACGAGCACTTCACCGGAGCTTGGGTGAGTCGCCTGCCTCAACCGCCAATGCTTCAAGCATTAGGAGCATTTTCCGGCATCACCTTGTCGATAAGCTTGCCTATATGATCCCCGGCAGGCGTCTGGTCGAAAAGGATGCGATAGATGATCGGGGAGATCACATAATCCATCAGCTCCGCCACGGTGGGAAAGGGCTCACCGCTCGCTTCTGCGCGCGCAACGAAGGCCGCCAGTTGCTGTTGTGTGTAACCGCTGCATTTCTCCGCATTGCTCGCGTCCGTGGTCGAGAGAACGTCTCTCAGCATCTGCCGCCCGACGCCCGAGGTCATTTCATCGGCATATTGCTCCACCCAGGCCTGCAGATCCTCGCGAGCAGTGCCGATCCGGGCCGGCTCGCATTCCGGCCGCAGGCGCGAGGCGGCAACGTCAGCGAGAAGCGCCTGGAGATCGCCCCAGCGGCGATAGATCGTCGACGGAGTGACATTGGCGCGCTGCGCAATCGAAGGGATCGTAATATCGGACCGGTCCATTGTCGTCAGCATATCGCGCACCGATTGATGCACGGCCGCCTGGACTCTGGCGCTGCGCCCGCCTGGACGGGGATTTTCCCTGTGACCCATATGCTCTTGCCGATCTTTCCCATGTCGTTTGCGGCAAGTTCTGCGCCGCGATATGCCTCAATATGGGGATGAAGGCGCTGGTTTTAATGGATGGGCGGCGGATTTGCCTGATGGCGCTTACACCGCAGCGTCGGACATACGACGCTGCGGTGCTTCAAATGGCATATTGCCGATCGTGTTGAAGATCAGCCGGATGGGCTGCCAATTAATGTAAGAATACGCTTACGGTTTGAGCTTCAGCTCGGCAAGGCCGCTTCCGTCCATCGCAAACGGCACCGATGTGTGCTCATGGACGATTGTCCAGACGCTCTCTTCCTTTCTGAGGCCGAGCGTCTGGCGAAACCAAAGATCGACGTCGATTCCATCGGTCTTTCGGCCCGTCATCCGCACAAGACCGGTCCAGAAGGCAACATCATCGCCGACGGTCAGCCTGACATCGACGGCATCGCCGCCGATCGGTCCTTCCCAGGTCGAAAACCAGCTTTCCAGACCCTCTTCGCCCTTGCCTTTATAAACGAGAGGTGGGGCCAGCGTGAAGCTGACGATATCGTCGCTCAAATGCCTGACGACGCCAGCGGCATCTTTCTTGCCGAGCGCGGAGGCCCAGCTTGCAATCACTGCATTGATCGCGTCAGCCTCGTGACGATTGCCGATGATCTCGATCATGTCATTCTCCTCGTTTTGCTTGTCTGAACGTAGGACGAATGAAAAGGGCCGCTCCCGACAGGACCGGCCCATTATTTTGATCACCTATGACTTATTGCCTCAGGCCGCCTTCTTGGCCGCATATGGATCGAAACGTCCATAGAAAGTCTCGCCCTTGGCGGCCATGTCCTTCAGCAGTGCCGTCGGCTGGAAATGCGGACCGTAAGCTGCGGCCAGCTTTTCGCAGAGTTTCACGAACGTCTTGACGCCCATGCCGTCGATGTAGGACAGCGCCCCACCGGTATAGGGCGCAAAACCGAAGCCGAGAATGGAGCCGACATCGGCCTCGCGCGGATCGGTGACGATGCCCTCTTCCATGGTGCGGGCCGCTTCGAGCGCGATGGTCACGAGGAAGCGCTGCTTCAGCACGTTGACATCGACATCATCGGCCTTCTTCTGCGGATAGAGATCCTTGAGGCCCGGCCAGAGCGACTTCTTGGCCGGCTTCGGCGGATACTCATAGAAGCCCTTGGCGTTCTTCCGGCCCAGGCGGCCCTCGCGCTCCACCAGACCGGTAACAAGCTGCATGTGACGCGGGTCGACGGCCTTCTCGCCGAGATCAGCAACCGTCGCCTTCAGGATCTTGTAGGAGAGATCGATGGCGACTTCATCGTTGAGCGCCAGAGGCCCGACCGGCATGCCGGCCATCTTGGCGGCATTCTCGATCATGGCAGCGGGCACGCCTTCGATCAGCATGTCATAGGCTTCATGGATGTAGCGGAAGACGCAGCGATTGACGAAGAAGCCGCGCGTGTCGTTGACGACGATCGGCGTCTTCTTGATGGCGGAGACGTAGTCCAGCGCGACGGCAATGGCCCGGTCGCCCGTTTCTTTACCGAGGATGACTTCCGTCAACATCATCTTCTCGACAGGCGAGAAGAAGTGGACGCCGATGAAATCAGCCGGACGCTTCGAATTCTTCGCAAGGCCGGTGATCGGCAGGGTCGAGGTATTGGAGGCGAAGACGGCGCCGGGCGGCAATACGGCCTCAACAGCCTCGATGACAGCCTTCTTGACTTCGCGATCCTCGAACACCGCCTCGATGACGAGATCTGCGTCCTTCAAATCGGCATAATCTGAGGATGGCGTGATGCGGGAGAGCAGAGCAGCACCTTCATCTTGCGTCAGCCTTCCCTTACCGATCGAATCCTTGACCAGCCCCTCGCCGACGCCCTTGCCCTTCGTCGCGGCTTCGATGTCACGGTCGATAAGCGTGACGGGAATGCCGGCGGCTGCAGTCACATAGGCGATGGATGCGCCCATGAAACCGGCGCCGACGACGCCGACCTTCTTCAGCTCCGTCTTCGGCTGGCCTGCCGGGCGGCGCGCGCCCTTGCCGAGCTCCTGCATGGAGATGAACAGCGAGCGGATCATCGAATAGGCTTCGGTCGTCTGCAGCACATGGGTGAAATAGCGCTGCTCGATCTTCAGGCCGGTATCGAAGGGAACCTGCAGGCCTTCATAGACGCATTTGAGTATGGCGAGTGCCGCCGGATAATTGCCCGAGGTCTCGCGGCGCAGGATGGCAGGCGCTGCCGGCCAGAGCTGTGCTGCGGCCGGCGTCCAGATGCCGCCGCCCGGTGCCTTGAAGCCCTTTTCGTCCCAAGGCGCGATAGGCTTCAGGCCGTCCTTGATCATCTGCTTGGCGGCGGAGATCAGCTGATCCGGCTCGACCACCTGATGCACGAGGTTCATTGCCTTGGCCCGTGCCGCCGTCAGCGACTGGCCCGTCGTCATCATCTGCAGGGCGGACTGCGCATCCGTCAGGCGTGACACGCGCTGCGTGCCGCCGGCGCCGGGGAAGATGCCGACCTTGACCTCAGGCAGCGCGATCTTGACGCTCTTGTCGTTCGACGCGACGCGGCCGTGGCAGGCCAGTGACAGTTCGAAAGCGCCACCCATGCAGGTGCCGTTGATGGCCGAAACCCAAGGCTTGCCGCAGGTTTCGAGCTTGCGGAACAGGCCGGTCATGCGGCCGACAAGATCGAAGAGTTTCTTTGCGGCTTCTGCCGGATCCTTCGCCTTTTCCTCCTGATAGAAGGAGAACATCGACTTGATCATCGAGAGATCGGCGCCGCCGGAGAAGGAAGACTTGCCAGAGGTGAAGACCACGCCCTTGACGGCGGCATCGGCGACAGTCGCATCGATGACGGCGTTCAGCTCGTCCATCACCTCGGCGGTGAAGACGTTCATGGATTTGCCGGGCATGTCCCAGGTGACGAGGGCGATGCCGTCTGCGTCCGTTTCGACGGTAAAATTCGTATAGACCATTGGGTTCCCCTCCTCAGACGCGTTCGATGATCGTCGCGGTGCCCATGCCGGCACCGATGCAGAGCGTGACCAGCGCGGTGTTGAGATCGCGGCGCTCCAGCTCGTCCAGCACGGTGCCAAGGATCATCGCGCCGGTTGCCCCGAGCGGATGGCCCATGGCAATCGCGCCGCCATTGACGTTGATCTTGTCATGCGGGATCTCGAAGGCCTGCATGTAACGCAGCACCACGGCGGCGAAGGCTTCGTTGAGCTCGAAGAGATCGATGTCGGCGAGCGTCATGCCGCTGCGCTTCAGAAGCTTCTCTGTCACGTCGACCGGGCCGGTCAGCATCAGCGCCGGGTCGGAGCCGATGTTGGCGAAGGCCTTGATACGGCCACGCGGCTTCAGGCCCATGCTGTCGCCGCCTGCCTTGGAACCGAGCAGCACGGCAGCGGCACCATCAACGATGCCGGAGGAATTGCCGGCGTGATGAACGTAGTTGATCCGCTCGACTTCCGGGTGCGCCTGGATGCCCACGGCTTCGAAGCCGCCCATTTCGCCCGGCATCTGGAAGGATGGGTTGAGCGAAGCCAGCGCCTGCATATCGGTGCCGGGACGCATATGCTCGTCGCGGTCGAGAATGGTCAGGCCGTTGATGTCTTTTACCGGCACGACGGAATTCTTGAAGTAGCCCTTTTCCCAGGCATTGGCGGCGCGCTTCTGGCTCTCGACGGCATAGGCGTCGACGTCATCGCGGGAGAAGCCATATTTGGTGGCGATAAGATCGGCTGAGACGCCCTGCGGCATGAAATAAGCCGGGAAGTTGACTGAGGGATCCATGAACCAGGCGCCGCCGGACATGCCCAGGCCGACACGCGACATGCTTTCGACACCGCCGGTGATGACGATATCGTCGGCCCCTTGCGCGATCTTCGCCGCACCAAAATTCACGGCATCGAGGCCGGAGGCGCAGAAGCGGGAAATCTGCATGCCGGGGGCCTTGGTGGAGTAGCCGGCTTCGAAGGCAGCCCCCCTCGGGATGACGGCGCCGGCTTCCATGACCGGATCGACGCAGCCCATGATGATGTCGTCAACCGTTTCGGTGTCGAGACCGTTGCGGTCGCGGAGTGCCTCAAGCGTCCTGGCGGCGAGACGAACGGACGGCACTTCGTGCAGCGACCCATCCTTCTTGCCGCGCCCGCGCGGCGTGCGCACGTGGTCGTAAATGAAAACCTCGGTCATGTCTCATCTCCCTGCGGCGGCGAACGCCGCCTTGATCAAAAGGCTTCCGCCGCCAGTTCCATCATCGTGTCGGCGCCGGTTTCGATGCGGGCCTTGCGCAGTGCCGTTTCCGGCATGATGCGCTCCATGTAGAACCGCGCCGTGACAAGCTTGTTCTTCAGATAATCCTCGCGCGCGCTGTCGCCAGCCGCAAGGCCATCCTGCGCCGCCTTCGCCATCTTCGCCCACATATAGCCGAGGACGACGAGGCCGAAGAGGTGCATATAGTCGGTCGAGCCGGCACCGGCATTGTCAGGCTTGGCCATGGCGTTCTGCATGAACCACATGGTCGCGGCCTGCACGTCGTTCAAGCCCTTCTTCAGATGCTTGGTATAGAAAGCCATCTGTTCGTCATTGCGGTTCTCTTCGCAGAAGTCACCGATTTCCTTGAACATGGCCATGACGGCGCGGCCGCCGTTCAACGCCAGCTTGCGGCCGACGAGATCGAGCGCCTGGATGCCGTTGGCGCCTTCATAGATCATGGCGATGCGGGCATCACGGACATACTGGCTCATGCCATGCTCTTCGATATAGCCGTGGCCGCCGAAGATCTGCTGCGCCATGACGGCGTGCTCAAAGCCCTTGTCGGTCATGACGCCCTTGAGGATCGGCGTCGCCAGACCGAGGAGATCATCAGCGGACTGGCGCTCCTTCTCATCCGGGGAGCGATGGGCAATATCGGATTTCAACGCGGTCCACAGCAGGAAGGCGCGGCCGGCTTCGTTGAAGGCGCGGATCGTCATCAGCGACCGTCGGATATCGGGGTGGACGATAATCGGATCGGCTTTTTTGTCCGGCGCCTTCGGGCCTGACAGCGAACGGCCCTGGATGCGCTCGCGGGCATAGTTGGCAGCATTCTGATAGGCGATCTCGGCAATCGACAGGCCCTGCAGGCCGACGCCGAGGCGCGCCTCGTTCATCATGATGAACATGGCGTTGAGACCGCGATTTTCAGCACCAATCAGAAAGCCCGTGGCTTCGTCATAGTTCATCACACAGGTGGCGTTGCCGTGAATGCCCATCTTGTGCTCGATCGCGCCGCAGGTGACCGGGTTGCGGTCGCCGAGGGAACCATCTTCCTTGACGATGAACTTCGGCACGATGAACAGCGAAATGCCCTTGGTGCCCTCGGGCGCACCTTCGATGCGGGCAAGAACGAGATGGACGATATTATCCGTCATGTCGTGCTCACCGGCAGAGATGAAGATTTTTTGGCCCGAAATCTTGTAGCTGCCATCAGCCTGAGGCACCGCCTTGGTGCGGAGCAAACCGAGATCGGTGCCGCAATGCGGCTCGGTGAGGTTCATGGTGCCGGACCAGCTACCCTCGACCATTTTCGGCAGATAGGTCTGCTTCTGCGCGTCGGAGCCGTGCACGAGGATCGCGGCAATCGCGCCCTGCGTCAGGCCCGGATACATCATCAGCGACATGTTGGCGGCGGAGGTATACTCGCCGACGGCGCAATGCAGCACATAGGGAAGCCCCTGCCCGCCAAATTCCTCCGGCACGGCGAGACCGAGCCAGCCGCCTTCGCGATAAGCGTCATAGGCCTCCTTGAAGCCCTTCGGCGTCGAGACCGTGCCGTCGTCATGGCGCACGCAGCCTTCCTGATCGCCGGAATAGTTGAGCGGGAAAAGCACCTCTTCCGAGATTTTGGCCGCTTCCCCGACGATCGCCTCGATCATGTCTGGCGTGGCATCGGCATAACCTGGAAGATTGTTGTAGCGCTCCAGTCCGAGCACATCGTTCAGGACAAAGAGCGTGTCGTTCACCGGGGCCTTGTAGACTGGCATCTTTCGAATTCCTCCAATTCGGCGCCGGACCTCAGATTCCGGCCGTTGGTTCACTCTTACAAAATATTGACGTTTGCGTAAACGTCAAATTCACGCGCTGCGCTGAATTTTTGGTGAAGGTGATTTTGACGGAATCGAAATGGGCGGCATCGCCAGTCAACTGGCGCTTTCCATAAGAATAGCAGGCGTTGCGGACGCGGCTACGCAATAAAAGGTTAAAGATTTCAACCGAACTTAACGAGTTGTTTACCACGTTTCGTGAATTGTACGAGTTGAGCAGCACTGCTTCGCGTTACTCTACGTATTCCGTGATGACGCGCTGTTTTGCGGCTCGGTTTGAGGAAAGCCAATACATTTATCCCTTTCCGAACGGTGGGATGCGAGCTGCCAACCATGCTGCATCGTGTTCTTCCCGTCAGCACGTTGGATCAGGGTGGTCCATAGTTCGAGGCGAGCAAAAGATATGAGCGGATCGCGATCAAATCCTACAGGCACGGGCGACTGGGCGTCGCTGGATGCCTTGAGCCGCACCATCGAAGGGCTGGAGGCACGTATCGAGGGCCTTATGGGCTCTGCGACCTCGAGAGATACTCGTCCACGCGCTCCTGCGGGTTATGGCGCTGTTCCCGAGCGAACCGCTCCGCCGGAGCGCATGCCGCCGCGTCCGGAACGGGAGCTAGCCGCCAGCCGGCCCTATGAACGGCCACTGCGCGCCGAGCGTCCGGAGGGCGATCCGCGCCCCGACCCGCTTGCAGAAATCCGCCAGCGCCAACGCATGCTGGAAGCCAACCGCGAGCGGCTGCATTCCCGACGCGAAGAAACCCTTTCTGCCGAGCCGCAGCCCGCCCGCCGCCCGCTCGATACGCACAGCCCGCGCCAGCCGCAGCGTACGAACACCGAAAGCACGGTCGACATCGCCCAGGCGCTCGTCAATCTGCGCCAGGATCTCAAGCGCGATATCGCCGAGAGCGTGACGCGCGAAGTGAGCGCCCTGCGCGCCGAAATTCGCGACATCCGTGAAAATGCCGACGACAAGCATTTCGCCGCCGACGTTCGACAGGACATGGCGCGCCTGGCCGACAGCATCAATCAGCTCGCCGGGCAGCCGGAAACCGCAGGTCTGCGCGCCGAGTTCGACGAACTGCGCTCGCTGATGGACGGCCTTGCCCGGGAGGAATCCCTCCACCACGTCGAGCGCCAGGTGAAGGCGATCGACACGACCGGCCTGCAGGACGAGCTGGTTTCGCTGGCCTACCGCCTTGACGACATCAAGCAGCATCTCGGCGGCATGAACGACAGCCCCGCCGTGCACGCACTGGAAAACAAGCTGCTGACGATCGCGACTGCCATGGAAAGCCTCGGCTCCATGATGCAGCCGCAGGATCAGGCCATGCAGCGGCTCGAGGGTCAGCTCAGCGGCCTTGCGGATCAGATCGACCTCATGCACAGGGATGCGGCACGCCGCCAGCCGACAGACGATCTCTCGGGTCGTCTTGAAGCACTTGCCATGCGCATCGACGAGCTGGGCAGCGCCAAATCCGTCGCGCGTCTCGAGGAGCGTCTGGACCAGCTTTCGCATCTGATGGAGCGTTCGCAGAAACTCGCGCCGCAGCCGGAGCTCGTCGGCTACCTCGCCGATATCTCGCACAAGATCGATGCACTGGAACATGGGTCGGTCGGCAACGTGCTGGCGGACCGTCTGGATTATCTCGCCCGCCGTATCGACGAGATGGATTTCCATCCGCCCGCACCGGCCGCCGTCATCGACGACAGCATGGTTCGCCGGCTCGAAGGCCGCCTCTCCGATATCGCGGCACGTCTGGAAGCCAGCACGGCGGCCCCGCCGACGGATACGCAGGCTCTGCGAAATCTCGAAGAGCAGATCGCCCATCTTTCCACCCTGCTGACGAACGAGCCCCGCGCCGTCGCCGACATGCCCGCAGATTTCGACCGCCGGATGAGCGCGATCGAAGACTACATGTCGACCAACGACGAATACATCATCGAAGCAGCCCGCCATGCGGCGGAAACCGTCGTCGAGGCTTATTCGCGCGACGGCGGAATCGGTGCCGGCGCTCAACCGTCCGACATGGCCGCGCTGACGGCGCTCGCCGAAGATCTTCGCCATCTCGAAGATCTCAGCCGCGCCAGCGACGAACGCACGCACCGCACCTTCGAAGCGCTGCACGACACGCTGCTCCAGATCGCCGATCGCCTCGATCACATGGAAAGCCGCAAGCCGGCGGCTGCCATGCCGGCGGCAGCCTTCGAAAGCGACGTCTTCGCCGAGGCCGACGCACCGCCGATCAAGCCGCCCATGGCCGCAGCGCAAAAAGCCGGCCCAATCATTCGCACGGTCGCCGCCAGCGAAGCTGCGGGCGCTCCCGAAGCAGCCGTTGCGCAGGCGATCGATGCCAACACCAAGGCCGAGATCAAGGCTGCCGCCAAGAAGGGCGGCTCGAAGGCCGGTCTTCTGGCCAGCATCGGCAAGCGCTTCTTCACGCCGGAGAAGGCCGAGCCGATCTTCCCGCCGGACCGTCCCGTCATCGAACAGGCGCCGTCAATCGACCCGGCCGACATGATGCCGGCTGACGATTCCAACGAGCTGCTGGAACCCGGCTCCGGCGCACCGGATATCAAGAAGATCCTGGAGCGCGTGCGTGCCAGCCAGAACTCGGCACGCGGCGGTCGCCAGCCGACCGAAAACGAGCGCGCCGACTATATCGCCGCAGCCCGCCGCGCCGCACAGGCCGCAGCAATCGAAGTCGATCAGGCACAGCGCTCGACGCCGGCTTCCAAAAAAGAAGCAAAGAAAGGTGGAGCGTTCTCGCGCTTCCGTCGCCCGATCCTGCTTGCGATCGGTGCAGCCTTGCTTGCCATCATGGCCTTCCCGCTCGTCAATACGCTGACACGCGGTCAAAGAGCACCGGCACCGGCCGAAATCTCGACGACGGTCGCGCCGAGCAGCGCCCCGACCCAAAACCTCGCAGCCAACGCAAGCCCTGTAGCCGGCGATGCGCAGCCCGCAGCAAATCAGGCGGCAGCACCGGAAGCATCTGCACCGGCTGCCGCTACCTCTGCCGCCGCTACGATTGCGACCCAGCCCGCCGCCGCGGCAATCGCGCCGACCAGCGATCATCTGACGGCCGCCGCTCCGCTCGACGGCAACCAGACCGCCGGCGAAACACTGACGCCGGCCGGAAGCGCGGCTCCCGCACAGCAGACTGCCGCCTTCGTTCCGACAGACAAGTCGGCAGCCGCCACGCAGGCGCCAGCTGCTGCGACGCCCGAAGTCCAGGTTCCGGATGGCATCCAGCCGCCTTCCCTCGTCGCTGCCGCGAAATCGAGCGATCCGGTCGCTCTCTTCGAGGTCGGCGCCCGCTTTACCGATGGCCGTGGCGTTACGGCCGATATGAAGCAGGCCGCCAGCTGGTATCAGCTTTCGGCCGACAAAGGTTATGCACCAGCCCAGTATCGTCTCGCGAGCATGTACGAGAAGGGCAACGGCATCGACCGTGATCTCGTCAAGGCAAAGACCTATTACGAGCAGGCCGCCAATCAGGGCAATGCCAGCTCCATGCACAATCTGGCCGTTCTCTATGCCTCCGGCGCGGCCGGTCAGCAGGATTACAACTCGGCGGCAAACTGGTTTACTCGCGCCGCCAATCTCGGCGTGTCCGACAGCCAGTTCAACCTCGCCATCCTCTATGCGCGCGGCAACGGCGTGAAGCAGGACCTGCAGGAATCCTACAAGTGGTTCGCCATCGCCGCAAAGAGCGGCGACAAGGACGCCGCGCAGAAGCGTGACGAGGTCGCCAACGCCATGAAGCCGGCCGATCTCGACAGCGCCCGCGCCAGGGTCGACCTCTGGAAGGTGCAGTCAGCCGATCCCAAGGCCAACGGCACCGATATTCCCGACGAGTGGACCACCGGCAAGGGCGTAAACACCGCGTCCATCGACATGAAGAAGGCCATTCGCAACATCCAGGCCATCCTCAACAAGAATGGCTTCGATGCAGGAACCGCCGACGGAAGCATGGGCGAGAAGACCGTGGCAGCACTGAAGAGCTTCCAGAAATCGGTCGGCCTGCCTGCCGACGGACGGGTGACGGATCAGGTCGTCAAAGAACTGCTGGCTCGCAACAAGTAATCCTTGGCGCATGCCGCGATACGGATATGCCGGCGGACCACGCCGGCATTTTTCGTTTGAGAGAGGCGTGAAACCCAAAGCCGTTGTCCTCTGGCGCCGCGCTCAACGTCACAGAAATGCGGAAAATGCCGCGCTAGAGTGAAGCCGGCAATTCGAAGGCTGACGCAGCCCAGCTTTTCCTAAGGCTCTGGCAATGATTTCAGATTAGAATTTGCCGTTTAAAGGGGAAAATGGTCCAGGCTGCGGTCATCGTGCCGAAATGCCTGCAAATGGGAACAGCGCGTGACGATCTATCTGCCGATCGCAGAATTGTCGGTGAATATTCTTATTATTCTCGGCATGGGCGCAGCCGTAGGGTTTCTCTCCGGCATGTTCGGCGTTGGCGGCGGTTTCCTCATCACCCCTCTGCTGATTTTCTACAACATTCCCCCGGTCGTCGCGGTCGCCACCGGTTCCAACCAGGTGGTTGCGTCCTCCGTGTCGGGAGCGCTCACCCATTTTCGCCGAGGCTCGCTCGATCTGAAGCTGGGAATGATCCTGCTTGCGGGCGGTCTCGCCGGTGCGACGTTCGGTCTCTGGCTTTTCGTGCTGCTCCGCCGCCTCGGTCAGATCGATCTCATCATCTCGCTGATCTACGTCCTGTTGCTCGGCACCGTGGGAACGCTGATGCTGTGGGAAAGCGTGCGGGCCATGCGCCGCGCCGCCGGCAAACTGCCGCCGCTGAGCGTCAAGCCGCGCCACCATAACTGGGTGCAGCGGCTGCCCCTGAAACTGCGGTTCAAGAAATCCAAGCTGTATCTCAGCGCCATTCCGGTCATCGGCCTCGGCTTCTTCGTGGGCATGCTGACGCCGATGGGTATCGGCGGCGGCTTCATCCTCGTACCCGCCATGATCTATCTGCTGCGCGTGCCGACCAATGTGGTTGTCGGCACCTCGCTCTTTCAGGTCATCTTCGTCACCGCCTTCACCACGATCGTCCAGGCCGCGACCAATTATTCCGTCGATATTATCCTGGCCTTCCTGCTAATGGTGGCGGGCGTGATCGGCGCTCAATATGGAGTGCGCGTCGGCCAGAGACTGCGCGGCGAGCAATTGCGCGCCCTGCTTGGCCTCCTCGTTCTTGCCGTCGGACTTCGCCTCGCAATCGCGCTGGTGGTGACGCCTGCCGACATCTATTCGGTGGTGCTCGAAGGAGTCAGCCGATGAGAGGTCTCGGGCTGCTTGTCGCCACGATACTACTGCTTGCGCCGCTCGGCGCTCGGGCGCAGGTGCTGCTCGATCAACCGACAGCCTCGACGACCTCGCGGGAAACGATGGAGATCGGAACCTCCACCAGCGAAATCGCCATCACCTCGGATTTCGCCGGCACCGACCTGACGATTTTCGGCGCCCTCTCGAACACCGACCAGCTTCTGCTGGCGATCGGTCAGTACGACATCGTCGTCGTGCTGGAAGGACCACGAGAGAATGCGGTCGTGCGCAAGAAGGAGCGCGTGTTCGGTATCTGGGTCAATACGCGGTCGATGACGTTCGAGCATGTGCCGCAGGCCTATTCGCTTTCGAGCACACGCGCCGTCGACAACATCACCGCGCCACTGGAGCTCAGCGATCGCGGCATCGGGGTCGACCACATCCCCCTCACCCCGGTCGGCTTCGTCGGCAATGTCGGCGACGTTCCGGAGTTTCGTCAGGCGTTCCGGCGACTGCAGTCATCCGGGGGCCTCTATGAAAGTGATCCGGCAGGCGTGCGTTTCGTCAGCTCATCGCTCTTTCGGGCAACGCTGAAAATTCCCGCCGATGTGCCGAACGGAGTGCATACCGTGCGCGCCTATCTCTTCAAGAGCGGCAAGTTCCTCAGCGAAAAAGCCCTGCCACTGCGGGTCATCAAGACTGGCATCGAGCAGACGATCACCGACGCGGCGCATCAACAACCCATTGCCTATGGCGTGTTTTCAGTGCTCCTCGCCCTGGTGACGGGATGGGGCGCCAGCTTCCTGTTCCGTAAAAACTGATCAGCCGCTTTTCCTGCGATTGACGACCTCGAGATAGGCTTCGGTCAAACGGTCGAGCACAGAAGGGGTGCCGGGTGGCAGAACCTTGCCGAGATGCTGTGCGCGCAGCTCGTCCATGAAATCCCCCCAGAGCTTCGGGCCACCATTTTCCAGAAGCTCGGCGCGAATGGACAGCTCTTCCGAAACGGGAAGATGCTTGCGACCCCATGCGCCCATATGGGCAAAGAGCGGCACGAGATCGATCGCCATTTCCGTCAGGCTGTAAATGGCTTTCTGCTTGTGGGAGGGATCGTCCTCCCGCGTCAGCAAGCCGCGCTCGACCAACCGTTTCAGCCGGTCAGCGAGAATATTGGAGGCAATGCCCTCCTCCGAATTTTGCAGCAGTTCGCGGAAATGGCGGCGATTGCCGAACATGATGTCCCTGATGATGATCAGGCTCCAGCGATCGCCGAGGATTTCCAGCGTCAGATTGATCGGGCAGCCGGAGCGATGCAGTGCGTCCATAGGGGTCTCCAAAAACTGCTTGCATTTTGCCATCAGTATCGCTAGCTTTCAACTGCTTGCATTTAGCAACTGGTTTTAATTATAGTTTGGTTATCACGATGGAGGACATGATGAGGAAGCTCGTTATCTGGAATTTGATGACACTCGACGGCTATTTCGAAGGAACCAAGCCTTGGGATATCGATTTTCACATGCTCGCCTGGGGCGACGAGTTGGAGCGCTATGCGACGGAGCTGGGTAACGAGGGCGATCTACTGATCTTTGGCCGCAAGACCTATGAAGGCATGGCCTCCTATTGGCCGAGCGCGACGGACACGCCTGAAATCGCCACTTACATGAATGGCATCGCCAAGATTGCCGCCTCGCGCACGCTCGAAAAGGCCGAGTGGAACAACAGCCGCGTCGTCCGCGACATTGCCGCCGAGGTAAAAAAGCTAAGGCAGGAGCCCGGCAAGACCATCTTCGTTTTCGGCAGCGCCGAGGTGGCGGATGTATTGCTGAAGGCGGGGCTGGTGGACGAGATCCGTATCTGCCTCGTTCCCGTCGTGCTCGGTGCCGGGAATCCCCATTTCAAACCCGCCAGCGAGCAGCGACCGATGAAACTTATCGGTTCCAGTCCCTTGAAGACCGGAGCGGTGATCCTGCGCTATGAACCGGTGAACGCGGTTTAGGCGGAGAGATTGCCGAACCGCACGGAATAGATGCGATCGCGGCCGAGCAGGTGCGCAATCAGGCTTTCCCGCGCGAAGAGGCCGGTCATCGCCTTGTGGCGAAGATCGAGGCCACCGGTCATCACACCGAAGGCCGGCATCAACAGACGGGCGCCATCCGTTGCAAAACACGGGCGGCGCACTGATTTCTCCCGGCGCCGAACGGTGGCGGACGGGTGCAAATGGCCGGCGATTTCGCCTGCCTGCAACCCGGCCTTCGGCTCATGACGAAAGGTCAAGCCGCCATAATGCATTTCGTCGACCGAATGGCCGGGCAGATCGACCGTGCCGTCCGGATCGTGATTGCCGTTGATCCAGACCCATTCGCGGCCGCGCGCCATGCCGACGATGCGGCTGCGAAACTCATCCGGCAGATGCTGAGAGCCGACACGATCGTGGAAATTGTCGCCCAGCGAAACGACGATCTTCGGATCATAACGACCGATGACGGCGGAGAGAACCGTCAGCGTCGCCAGCGTGTCGTAGGGCGGCAGCATCATGCCGCGACGGGCGAAGGCCGCGCCCTTTTCAAGATGCAGGTCGGAAACGACGAGAATACCGGCATCCGGCAGATAGAGCCCGCCAAGCGGATCGCAGACGGCAGCAACGCCATGAACGGCGGTCTCGACCGCCTTGGCACCGGTCGAACCGTTTTCCTGTCCGTACATGTCGCGCGCCAGCGCCAAGCGGTTCATCACTTCAGCCGTCTACTTTCGTGTTCCGTTTTGCATGATTCCATCCGAAACCGCCTCGCGCTTTCGGGATCACACCTATTCCATCGCCTCGCGGATCAGATCGTCCGCCGCTTCAGCCAGCAGGGAATCATGCGCCTCGCCGGGCACCGGCACCTTGCCGATCTCCAGCATCACCGGCACTGCGAGCGGGGAAATATGATCCAGCGCGCGATGGGTGATATGGCCCTTGATTCGCTTCAGCATATCCGCAAGACGGCCAATATCCAAAAGTCCGGTCGCCGCATCCTGCCTCGTTGCCTGTAGCAGGATGTGGTCGGGCTCGTGACTGCGCAGCACGTCATAGATCAGATCGGCCGAGACCGTCACCTGTCGGCCGGTCTTTTCCTTGCCCGGATGCCGGCGCTCGATCAAGCCTGCAATGACGGCGCAATTGCGGAAGGTGCGCTTCAAAAGAAAGGATTCGTCGAGCCAGGCTTCGAGATCGTCGCCGAGCATATCCTCGTCGAAGAGATCCGACAGGCTGAGATGGCCGTTGGCGATCATCAGCCCCATGTCCTCCAGCCCCCAGATGCCGAGGGAATAATCGGTGGCCACGAAGCCCATCGGCTTGGCGCCGGCGCGCTCCAGCCTTCGGGTGAGCAGCATGCCAAGTGTCTGGTGCGCCAGCCTTCCCTCGAAGGGATAGGCGACGAGATAGGCGCGACTGCCGCGTGGAAAGGTCTCGATCAGGAACTCGTCGCGCTTCGGCAGCAGCGACTTCTCTTTTTGAATTTCCAGCCAATCCCGCACCTGATCCGGCAGGCGATGCCGCCGATCGGGATCGGCAATCATCGCCCGCACCTGATCGGCGAGATAGGTCGAAAGCGGAAACTTGCCGCCGGCATAGGACGGGATTTTCGGATCCAGCGAGAAGGCCTGCGACGCCAGGCACTCGCTCTCGCGGATGCCCTCGAAGCGCAGCACCTTGCCGGAAAAGAGGAAGGTGTCGCCGGGTGCCAGCTGCTCGACGAAATATTCCTCGACCTTGCCGAGCGGCGCCCCGCCTCGTCCCAGCGAGCCGAGCGTGTTGCGCTTTACCAGCCGGATGTTCAGCATCGCCTCTTCGACGATCGTGCCGAGGTTCAGGCGATATTGCTGCGCGACCTGCGGATTGGAGACGCGCCAGCGCCCATCCGCCGTCTTGCGGATACGGGCATAGCGCTCATAGGTTCTCAGCGCATAGCCGCCGGTGGCGACGAAATCGACGATGCGCTCGAAGGTCTCCCAGGAAAGCTCGGCATAGGGGGCCGCACTCTGAACCTCGTCATATAGCTCCAGCATGTCGAACGGTTCGGCGCAGGCCATGCCGAGCACATGCTGGGCGAGAACATCGAGCGCTCCGGCCCCGATCGGTGGGGTATCCTGCGCGCCGATATAATTGGCATCCAGCGCCGCCTGGCACTCCATGACCTCGAAGCGATTGGCCGGCACCAGGATCGCCTTCGACGGCTCGTCCATGCGGTGATTGGCGCGGCCGATGCGTTGGGCAAGGCGGCTGGCACCCTTCGGCGCGCCGACATGGATGACGAGATCGACGTCACCCCAGTCTATGCCGAGATCCAGCGTCGAGGTGGCGACGACGGCACGCAGCCGGTTTTCGGCCATGGCCGCTTCGACCTTGCGGCGCTGGCCGACATCGAGCGAGCCGTGATGCAGGGCGATCGGCAGATTGTCGTCATTCGCCGTCCACAGCTCCTGAAACAGCATTTCGGCCTGGGAGCGCGTGTTGACAAAAAGGAGCGTCGTGCGATGCGCTTTCAGCTCGCGATAGATATCGGGGATGGCATATTTTGCGGAGTGACCGGACCAGGGGATGCGCTCTTCCGTCGACAGAATGGAAATATCCGGCTTGGCGCCGCCTTCGACGATAACCAGGCCCGCGTGGCGCTCCTTTCCCGGCTCTTGCGCCACCAGCCATTTCTGCAGGTCCATCGGGTCGGCAACGGTCGCCGAAAGACCGATGGTCTGCACATGCGGCGCCAGCTTGCGGATGCGGGCAAGACCGAGCGACAGCATATGGCCGCGCTTGGACGTGACGAGCGAATGCAGCTCATCGAAGACGATGTATTTCAGATCCTTGAAGAAGCGCTCGGCCTCGCGATTGGCAAGCAGCAGCGCCACCTGCTCCGGCGTCGTCAGCAGGATATCGGGCGGGTTGAGCTTCTGCCTTTGGCGCTTGCCGCTCGGCGTATCACCGGTGCGGTTTTCGACCGATACGGGCAGGCCCATTTCCGAGACGGGCTTCATCAGGTTGCGCTCAATATCGACCGCGAGCGCCTTCAGCGGCGAAATATAGAGCGTATGAATGCCGGTGAAGGCTGAGCCCGGCGGGATCTTGCCGCGCCGCGTGAGGTCCGTCAGCGACGGCAGGAAGCCGGCGAGCGTCTTGCCGGCGCCTGTCGGCGCAATCAGCAGCGTGCTTTCGCCCGCTTCGGCCCGCGCCAGCAGCTCCAGCTGATGCGCACGCGGCTGCCAGCCCTTTTCCGTAAACCAGCGGGTAAAGGGGGCAGGCAGGGCAAGGAGGCGGTCTGCATCGATCTGATCCACGGGGTAAATGTAATGAATATACGGCGGATGAGAAGCGGGGGCGTATCGTGTCCGTTGGCTTTGGCGCTCTGCGAGAGTGTGTACCCCCTCTGTCACTTCGTGACATCTCCCCCACAAGGGGGAGATCGTTTGGAGTATGCCGCCACACCTCAGTCAACATCGGGCTTTTGTTTCCGCAGACGCAAGGATTACTTGAGGCAGGCAGGTGCGACGAATTACCGATCTCCCCCCATGTGGGGGAGATGTCACGATAGTGACAGAGGGGGGTGTCGATGGCTCGGCATATTCCAAACAAAGCTTACACGCAGCACATTTCCAAGGCTCTTGACTCCAATCTAAATCATGGATAAAAAATATCTACGATTAGAGAGGCACCAAGATGAAGCTCGGAGACGGCGTCGAACAATCCATTCATTGCGTTGGCATGCTGGCGGGCCTGTCCGATGGTGGCGTACTTTCGGCAGCAGCACTCGCCGAATTTCATGGCGTTTCGGTCAGTTATCTTCTCAAGCACCTGCAGGCGCTTTCTGGCGCCGGCATTCTCGACACGGTTCCCGGGCCAAAGGGCGGATATCGGCTGGCGCGCAAGCCGGAGGCGATCAGCCTGCTTGACATCGTGCTGGCAGCGGAAGGCCCCGCCCCTGCCTTCCGTTGCAGCGAAATTCGCCAGCGCGGGCCGAATCCCTTGGAAGGGCGCTACTTTGCCAAGCCCTGCGGCATCAATGCCGCCATGCTTGCGGCCGAGCGCGTCTACCGGGCCGAACTGGCCAAAACGAGCATCGCCGATGTGCTGACGGATCTCAGGCAGACGGATACGGATGGCGGGATTGCCGCCAGAGGCTGCGCCTTCCTCGCGCTTCATGAGCGCAAGACAAAAAGCTGAACATCAAGACATCGAACCCAAGGAGAAGATCATGCATCCCCGCTTCAACTTCGTAAAAGCCTCGCCGGATTCCTATAAGGCCGTCTCCGCGCTGGAGAATTTTGTGCAGACCTGCGGCCTGGAGCGCCGCTTGATCCACCTCATCAAGCTTCGTGCGTCGCAGATCAACGGCTGCGCCTATTGCGTCGACATGCATTCGAAGGAATCCCGGCATGACGGCCTTAGCGAACAGTGGATCAACCTCATGTGCGTCTGGTGGGAATCGCCCGTCTATGACGACCGTGAACGTGCCCTGCTGGCCTGGGTCGACTCCGTTACCAAGATTGCCCAGACCGGCATTCCGGACGCCGATTTCGAGCCGTTGAAACAGCACTTCAGCGAGGAAGAGATCGTCAAGATCACTGTGGTGATCGGCGCAATCAACCTTTGGAACCGGCTTGCCGTCGGCTTCCGCTCGCAGCATCCCATCGATGCGGCCAGCAAGGCTGCCTGAGTCCACTCCCCAAAAGTAAAAGAGCGCGGGACAAAATCCCGCGCTCTTTTTTCTATACCAGCCTCGTCGAAGCGAAGCTGGAGAACCTTAGGCTGCTTCGGAAGCGAAACCAGCGGTCGGAACTTCCGAGATGGTCTTCAGAACCTGGGACGCGATCTGATAGGGGCAACCCTGCGAGTTCGGACGACGATCTTCGAGGTAGCCCTTGTAGTTGTTCTTGACGAACGAGTGTGGGACGCGGATCGAAGCGCCGCGGTCGGCAACGCCGTAGCTGAACTTGTTCCACGGAGCCGTTTCATGCTTGCCGGTCAGGCGCAGATGATTGTCCGGGCCGTAGACAGCGATGTGTGCTTCGAGGTTCTTGTCGAACTGAGCCATGAGCGCTTCGAAATAGGCCTTGCCGCCGATTTCGCGCATGAACTTGGTCGAGAAGTTGCAGTGCATGCCAGAGCCGTTCCAGTCGGTGTCGCCGAGCGGCTTGCAATGATACTCGATGTCGATGCCGTACTTTTCCGTCAGGCGCTGCAGCAGGTAGCGAGCCATCCAGATCTGGTCGGCGGCCTTCTTGGAGCCCTTGCCGAAAATCTGGAATTCCCACTGACCCTTGGCCACTTCGGCATTGATGCCTTCGTGGTTGATGCCGGCTTCCAGGCACAGATCGAGATGCTCTTCGACGATTTCGCGAGCGATATCGCCAACATTGCTGTAGCCGACGCCGGTGTAGTACGGACCCTGCGGAGCCGGGTAGCCGGATTCCGGGAAGCCGAGCGGACGGCCGTCCTTGTAGAAGAAGTATTCCTGCTCGAAGCCGAACCATGCGTCTTCATCGTCGAGGATGGTCGCGCGGCTGTTGGATGCATGCGGCGTAACACCGTCCGGCATCATGACTTCGCACATGACGAGCGCGCCGTTCGTGCGAGCCGGGTCGGGATAGATCGCGACGGGCTTCAGCACGCAATCGGAGCTGCGGCCTTCGGCCTGCTGCGTGGACGAACCATCGAAGCCCCACAGCGGAAGCTGCTCGAGCGTCGGAAATGCGTCGAATTCCTTGATCTGCGTTTTGCCGCGCAGGTTCGGTACCGGGGTATATCCATCGAGCCAGATGTACTCGAGCTTAAACTTCGTCATTACGCACCTCATAACAGTTAATCAGGCAAGTAGGAAAAACTTGGCCCGGCGCCCGCCGGAAAATTCCTCTCTACGAACGTCTGCCAAGGGAGATGCATACGCCGTGCCAGTTTTTCGAACGGAGCGGAACGGGCTCGAAAATTCCGTGTTTCAGCCTGAAAATTCCGCGCCTCATGAGTGCTAAACGCTGGATTCCGTTCATATCGCCGGCTTCCCGAAAAATAGCGCGGACCAACTTGTCGCAGCCTCTTCGATTGGCGTCAGCGCGCAAAAGGGGCAATCAATATTATTGATTAATAATATTATAAGGATAAAACTGCCTATAATTTCAACTTTCCGCATTTTTTTTGAGCAAAATGCTGAAATCCGCTTTGGACTTTGCTATATATGAAGTGTCTCTTTAAGCGCGCCCGCTTAAATACCAAAAGGGAGAGACAGAGAATGGCAATCGGTGCTCAAAGCGAAACGGCAAAGATCTTTCAGTTCCCCGTGAAGGCCCGGGCTACGGCGGTTAGTCAGCGCCCGCAGGTAAACCTTACTCCGGACATCGGTCCCAGCATCGCGACCGCTGCGTTTGACAGCTGGTATCACGAAGAGGCGATCACTCAGACCGATCCCAGCCGCAAGCAGTAAGGACCTGACGTCAAGCAAGCCCGATCAGAGGGCGATATAGCGATCCGATCGATGATTGATCGCGACGAAGAGGTTGAGCGCGATTGCGCCAATGACCGAGCAGATGACCACGGGAGGCGTGGTCACCGCAAAAGCGACGGCGAGCACGCAGAGGTCGATACCAAGCTGCACCAGTCCCGCCCTGACACCGAATTTTTCTTGCACATAAATTCCGAGAATTCCGACACCGCCGAGGCTCGCGCGATGGCGATAGAGCGCGAGCAGCCCGAAGCCGAGCAGGATGCCGCCGAGAACGGCCGACCATAGCGCATTGATATGCGCAACATCGAAGAGAAGCGGCTGCAGGTTGGTCAGCAGCGAGGTCAGCGTGATGGCGATGAAGGTCTTAATGGTGAAGACCGGGCCGAGCTGCTTCAGCGACAGATAGAAGAACGGCAGGTTGACCACAAAGAAGGCCAGGCCGAAATTCACGCCGATCGCATAATGTAGAAGGAAAGCGATGCCGGCCGTGCTGCCAGTCAGAAGGCCGGCGCTGGAAAGGCAGAACAGCCCGAGCGACGAAATCAGACTGCCTGTCAGGATACCCTGGACATCTTCAACCAGTGAATGACGGGTCGCAGATGTATTCCAGACGCCAAAAGCGCTCTTCGCGTTCGCCATGTGCTTTCCCCTGTGTTTCCTGGCTTTTTGCTAAAAGAGCAGGCGACAATCAAGCGGAATTACGTAAGCAATGCTGACCTATTTGAAATTCGCAAGATTCGACATATTCAAGCCGATTTCCGCGTAACGAACAGAATGCCGTGGACTGGTTTTCCGCCATCCATGCGAATGACGCTACGGGCGAGATCCAGCACGGCAAAGCCGTGATCTGACAAAACTCCCCTGACATAGGCTTCCGAATGAGCAAACCGCAGGGAGTCGCGCAGCAGATAACCATCGTTCTCTTGCGCATCCTCGACCGAAAACGCAAAGACGGCGCCCTCTGCCGATAGCTTCGCCACGATCGCCATCACGCCCTGCAGATTGCCGAGATACATCAGCACATCGGCCGCCGTGATCAGGTCGGCGCGGCCGGCCGCAAGCCCTCCATCGAAGACGCCTGACAGCTCCGGCCCCAGCGAAAGGTCGGCCTGGGCAAGATGATCGTAGACCTGCTTCTCACTGGCCTTGGCAAGCATGCCCTTCGACAGGTCGTAGCCCTCGAGCCGGTCAACCCTGTCGCGGATTTCAGGCCCAAGCAGGCCCGTGCCGCAGCCCAGATCGACGGCAAGTCGGAAATGGTTCGGGATACCGTCCGTCTCGGCGATCAACGCCGCCAGCTTGCCGGGAACGGTGTAGCCGAGCTTCTCGACAAGCGAGGTTTCGAAGCGGTCGGCATAGTCGTCGAACAGGCGCTCGACATAGGGGCTCGGCGGCCGCTCGGGCACCTCTGCGCCACCGAGAACGGCAAGCTTCAGCTCAGCGCCGAACACATCGCCAGCATCGAGCCTCAGCACCTCCTTCAACGCGGCAACGGCACCCTGCACATCGCCGGCCTTCTCAAGATAAGTGGAAAGCGTGAACCAGCCCGCAGCCCAGAGCGGAACCAGCTCCAGCGCCTGCTCCATCAGTTCGGCAGCACTTGCGGGTTCGCCGCTTTCGGCAAGCATCTTCGCATAGTCGGCGCGGCGGTCGGCAATGACATCGCCGGAGGAAAGCTGGCTCGGCAGCATCGGTTTCATCCTGTTTGACGCCCGCGTTTGAACGCGGCCATAAAAAAACTCAAGTCCTATTTCAGGCAGACGCTAGTTTGAGAGGTGCGCCAGGCAAAAATGCTTGCGAGTCGCCGGCCCCGGCCCTATCTCAACAACCACCGACTGCCACCATGGAGACGTCCGTATGCCCGATCAGGTGAACAGATTCCTCGGCGACTCGCCGGGCCGAACGCTGGTGAAGCTCCTCGTGGTGTCGCTCGTCGTCGGCTTCGTGATGAAGTTCTTCGGCTGGCGGCCGCTCGATTTCCTCAACGGCGTGCGCCGGTTCATTGTCGACCTCTGGCACAGCGGCTTTGCCGCGCTCGGCGAATTCGGCGATTACGTGCTGCTGGGCGCAACGATCGTCATTCCCATCTTCATCATCCTCCGCCTGTTCAATTATCGCCGCTGACATGACATCACAGACACTGACCTTATCGCGCCGCGATGCGTTGCGCCTCGCCGCCCTCGCGCTCACCGCGACCGTTGCCAGCTGTGCGACGCCACCAACGCATGTTTCCAATACACCGGCCAGCGACCAGACCGCATCCGCTCTGCCGCTCGTCAATGCACTTCGCGCCAAGCACGGCCTGCCACCGCTGGCGATCGACAGCGCCGCCAGCACCGCCGCCATCTATCAGGCGCGGCGCATGGCCGACGCCGGCAAGATGGAACATCTGATCGGTATCGGCGACGATTTCGGCAAGCGCGTAAAGGCGAGCGGCGTCAAGCTGCCGGCAGCGGAAAATATCGCCGAAGGTCAGCGCGACGTGAATGCCGCGGTCACAGCCTGGATCAATTCTCCGAAGCATTTGCACAACATGCTCGGCAAATATGACGGGCTTGGCGTCGCTCTTGCGTCCACCCCCTCTTCCGGCGGCAGGCCTTATTGGTCCATGGTGCTTTCCTCGAACTGAGGAGGCATAGCATACCATGAATGTCCAGCAAGGAGGCGGGAGGGTCCTGCCCTTCGACGTGACGCATCGGCTCGTGCTGTCGATCGCGCTTCCGATGACGCTGGGCTTCATGACGACGCCTCTGCTTGGCCTCGTCGACACTGCCGTCGTCGGCCATATGGGTCTGCCCGATGCACTCGCCGGGCTGGCGATCGGCGCCGTGCTGTTCGATCTGCTTTTCTCAAGCTTCAACTTCCTGCGCGCGTCAACGACGGGGCTGACCGCGCAGGCCTATGGCCGCCATGATCGCCGCGAACAGCAGGCGGTCTTCTGGCGAGCCCTGATATCGGCGCTCGGTTGCGGCATCCTGATCGTGCTTCTCTCGCCTTTGCTCCTGTGGCTGGGCCTCAAGCTCATGGGTCCGCAAGGCGGCATCGCCGACGCGACGCGCACCTACTTCTCCATTCGCATGCTCTCGGGGCCGGCAGCGCTTGCCAATTACGCACTGCTCGGCTTCGTCCTCGGTCGTGGCCAAGGCCGCATCGGGCTGCTGCTGCAGACGGTAATCAACGGCGTCAACATCGTGCTCGCCATCCTGCTCGGCCTCTGTCTTGGCTGGGGTGTCGCCGGCGTTGCCTGGGGCACCCTGATCGGCGAGGCGACAGGCATGCTGCTCGGGCTTTTCATCGTCCTGCGCAGTTTTGCCGGCGACGAACGGCCGCCGCGGTCCGAGTTGTTCTCGCGCGCCAAGCTCACGCAGCTTTTCGCGCTAAACCGGGATATCCTCATCCGTACCTTCGTTCTGATCGGGGCATTCACGCTGATGACCCGTATCGGCAACAGCTTCGGCGCGGTCATGCTGGCTGCGAACGCCGTGCTGATGAACTTCTTCCTGCTGTCAGGCTATTATCTCGATGGGCTCGCCAACGCCGCCGAGCAGATCACCGGCCGCTCGATCGGCGCCAATTATCGGCCGGCGTTCGATCGTGGCCTGAAGCTGACGGCATTCTGGTCTTTCGGGCTGGCACTTGCTGCCGCCGTCTTCTTCTTCACCGTCGGTCCGGCGCTGATCCGCCTGCTGACAACCTCGGAAGAGGTTCGCACGGCAGCCGCGACATACCTGCCCTGGGCCGCTGTCACGGGCCTGACCGGTGCGCTCGCCTTTCTGATGGACGGTGTCTTTATCGGCGCAACATGGTCGCGCGAGATGCGCAACAAGATGCTGCTGTCCTTCGGCGGCTACCTTATCGCGCTCGCCATCTTCGTGCCGACGCTTGGCAATCATGGCCTATGGATGGCCATGAACGCTTTCCTGCTGTTTCGCGGCATCTTCCTGGCCATGGGTCTGAAGAAACGGGCGGATCAGACGTTCCGGTTTGCCCAGTAATCCAACTTCGCATCGCGCAGCTCTCGAATGGAGCCAGCGCGTTCGCGGTCGAGCAGCTTCGACAGGCCGGAAATGATCTGGCCCGGCAAACCCGGCCCTTCATAGACCATGCAGGAATAGAGCTGCACGAGATCGGCGCCCGCCTTGATCTTTTCCAGAGCAGTCTCGGCGGACGACACGCCGCCAACGCCTATGATCGGCAGTGCGTCACCAACGCGACGACGCATCTTCGCCAACACGGCGGTCGATCTCTCAAAGACTGGTTTTCCCGAAAGGCCGCCTGCCTCCTTGGCCTGACGCTGATCTTTCAAGCCATCGCGCGATAGCGTGGTGTTGGAAACGATCAGCCCGTCGAGCGAATGTGACAGCACCTCCGCCGCGATATCGTCCATGCCCTCCTCGGTCAGATCCGGCGCGATCTTGAGGAAAACGGGAACACGCTTGCCGGCCTTCGTTGCCTCATCGTCGCGGGCGGCGAGTACGGCCGAAAGCAGGGCGGACAGGCTTTCGCGCGCCTGCAGATCACGCAGGCCAGGCGTATTCGGCGAGGAGATGTTGGCCGTGAAATAACGCGCCACGGAATAGAAACGACGGATGCCGGCCACGTAATCGGCGATACGGTCGGCACTATCCTTGTTGGCGCCGATGTTGACGCCGATCATGCCGCTATTGCGGATCGCCTTCAGCCGCTGGAATGCGGCCTCGTGGCCCTCATTGTTGAAGCCAAGGCGGTTGATGACGCCTTCGTCCTCCACCAGCCGGAAGATGCGCGGACGCGGATTTCCCGACTGCGCCTTCGGCGTTACCGTGCCGATTTCGGTAAAGCCGAAGCCAAGCTTCAGCAGCGCCTCCGGCACCTCGGCATTCTTATCGAAGCCGGCGGCCATTCCGATGGGGTTGGTAAAGTCGAGCCCCGCCACCGTCTGGCGCAGGCGTGGATCGACTTTGACGCTGCAGGACGGCAGCAGCCCCGATTTCAGCGCCGCTATCGACATGCCATGCGCAGTTTCCGGATCGAACAGGAACAGGCCACGCCGGCCGAGGTCGCGAAAGGCGCCGATCATTCCGCCATCTCCGGAAACACGTGGGCACCATCGTCGCCGATCGGCAGCGGCTTTTCCCAGATGACTGCCGAAAGCGGCAGCGGTGCATGGAGATGGGGGAAGAGATCACCGCCGCGCGAGGGCTCGAAGATCAGCTTGTCGCCCAGCGCATCGCCGTCGACCGCTACGAGTAACAGGCCGGTCTGCCCGGCGAAATAGAGCTCGGCGGTTTTTCTGGCCTGCTTTGCGGTGGATAAATGAATATAGCCGTCGGTCAGATCGATCGCCGCGCCATGAAAAACGCCGGTTTGTCTGGCTTGTTGCCAGAGCGCATCCGGCACGATCTTGTAAACCACTGGCATGGCGATCATCATCCCTATGTAAAGCTATCCTGATAGGGCTTTGCACGAAAACATCAGCCGATGTCCACGGTTTCCGTGATGGATTTGGGGTTTAACGCAGAAAATCCGGAGGATGACATGACGAAGCAACTGAAAATCGGCCTTGCAGCCACGCTTTTGCCTGCAGCCTTTCTTCTTGCCATGCCGGCTATGGCGACCGAGCCGAATGCGGAACGCTTTCAGCTCGAGCGCAGCGGAGATCACTTCATCCGCCTAGACAAGCAGACAGGCGCCATGTCCATCTGCCAGGATCAAGCCGGCAATCTCGTCTGCCGCATGGCCGCCGACGAGCGCACCGCCTATGACGACGAGCTGGATCGGCTGTCCGACCGCGTGGCGAAACTGGAAAAGACCGTCACCACAACCAGTGACTCACATCTGCCTGACGATGCCGAAATCGATCGTACGCTCGGCATCATGCAGAAATTCATGCGCGGTTTCATGGGAATGGCGAAGGAATTCCAGAACGAGGAACCCGACACCAAGCCGCAACCGCAGAAGACCTGAGGCGGGCTAAAAGCGCCAACGAAAGCACGGGGATAAAGGACCGTATTCCTATGCCGGCCTTTACTCGCAAAAATGCCTCGGTTAACGTTTTTTAAAGAGTAAAGCGCCGGACGAGCCGGCGCGCGGATACTGAGCGGCAATGCTGTCACATGAACAGATATGGGGTGCGATCGACCAGCTTGCCGAGCGGCATGCCCTGACGCCCTCCGGTCTTGCTCGCCGCGCCGGGCTCGACGCCACCTCCTTCAACAAATCCAAACGCCTGAGCCAGGACGGCCGTCTGCGCTGGCCCTCGACGGAATCCATCGCAAAGGTGTTGGAGGCGACCGGCGCCAGTCTGGAGCAATTTCTCAACCTCACCCGATCCGGGGCGATCGCTGCGGAGACCATGAAACAGACGGCTTCGCCGGCCGGCAGCTCCATCCCGCTGATCGGATTTGCCCAGGCCGGCGCCGGCGGTTTCTTCGATGACGGCGGCTTTCCCGCCGGCCAGGGCTGGGACATGGTGGAGTTCCCTGCGGCGTCCGGACATGGCGTCGGCGTCTATGCGCTTGAAGTGCAGGGCGAAAGCATGTTGCCGCTCTACCGCGATGGGGATATTCTGATCGTCGAGCCGGGAGCTCAGATCAGGAAAAATGACCGTGTTGTTGTGAAGACCCGAGAGGGCGAAGTCATGGCAAAGGTCCTGCTGCGGCAGAGCGCCAAGTCGATAGAATTGTTGTCGCTCAACCCCGAACATCCCAACCGCAGCTTCGACCTGACGGATGTGGACTGGATTGCCCGGATTATCTGGGCCAGCCAATAGGAAAGTTTTCTCGTTATGCGTCGTGATATTTGGCTTGCCGGTGTGGTAGGCGCGGTAGTCGGTTCATGGTTGACCTTGGTCGTGCTCCAGCTTGGAGAGCACGGCTTTTCGCTGCCGCATCGCAGCAGCAATCCCGTAGCGGACAATCGCCCAACTGCAGCGCCGGCACCTGCCGAGACCGCCAAGGCTGATCCCACGCCGCCGGAGAGCACCGAGGCATCAAAGCCTGTCGATACGTCCAGGCCAGAAAACGCAGGCGGAAATGCCCAGCCCCAGGAACAGGCAAAAGCGCCGCCCGTGACGCCGCCTGCGGATACAGCGCCGGACAAGGCGACGCCATCAGCAACAGCACCCGCTTCGACAAACGCATCCGAGAGTGGCACGCAACCCTCGGAAACTGCCGCGGCTGCTCCAGCGACGGCAACACCGGCAGCCGCTGATGCTCAGAAGAAGCCGGCGGACGACGTGGCCAAAACGGAAGAGAAGGCTGTGGCAGCTCAGCCCGTCTTGCAACAGGACAAGAAGCCTGAAACCGATGTGGTTCCTTCGGACTCAGCAGCAACCAAGCCCAGCGATGGGCAATCGGCCCCTACGACGCCTGACGCTGTAAAGAACACACAGGTCGCAGCCGTCGACACACCGAAGCCGGCTGGCAGCATGACCGATACATCGAACTCGGCTTCGGCATCGCCGCAACCAGCCCCGACTGAAGAGGCGAAAGCAGAGCCGCTGCCGGACAACCGCAGGCCAGCGGACCAGATCGACAGGGAGCGCGCAGCAGCCGAGCATCGGACGATTTCACCGGCTCAACCTCAGTCTGAACAGGCCTCGCTCGGTCCGGCACAAAAGCCACAGGAACAGGTGCCGTCCATCGAGCTTATCCGCCCCTTCTCCGATCAGGCAGGGATAGTGACGGTTGCGGGCAAAAGCGTCCAGCTCGTTGGCGTCATTCCGACCGATGTCGAGCGGATGTGCACCAGTGACAGCGGCAAGGTCTGGCCATGCGGCCAAGCTGCCCGCACGGCCTTCCGCATGTATCTGCGAGGACGCACCATCGACTGCGACCTACCGAGCACGGAATGGAAGGGCACGGTGACAGGCGCCTGCCGTTATGTGCGCGTCGATCTGAGCGCGTGGCTTGTACGCTTCGGCTGGGCCGATCCGGAGCCGGGCTCGCCGCTGGCGCCGCTTGTCGAGGAAGCCAAAGAAAAGAAGCGCGGCATGTATGGCGAAGACCCGCGTAAGAATGGCAAATCGACGCTCGGACCCGCCCTGCCCAAGGAAGATCCGCTCAATCCGATCTGACGCCTTGCTTCCGCCACCAGCTTTTGCGAAGAGACATGCCACTTTTCGGTGTGACAAACTCAAAGGACTTCGCCTGTCATGAACAAGCCGCTTTCCGCTCACGAAGCCCTGATCTACGTCATGGTTCTGGCTTCGGCCGTCGATCGCACGATGAACGACCGCGAGCTTAGCCGGATCGGCGAGCTCATTCACGCGCTGCCGGTTTTCAAGGGCTTTGACGACGACAAGCTGATCTCGGTCTCGCGCGATTGTGCCAAACTGCTGTCGGGCAGCGAAGGTCTCGACATCGTGCTCGAAACCGTGCGCGACACGCTGCCCGCGCGGCTCTACGACACCGCCTATGCGCTGGCCGTCGAAGTGGCCTCGGCCGACCTGTCCGTCAAGGCGGAAGAATTGCGTCTGCTCAGCCTGCTGCGCGATCGTCTCAGCCTCGACAAGCTGACCTGCGCCGCTATCGAGCGCAGCGCTATCGCGCGTTACCGCAAGGCCTGATCAGTAAAGCCCGTAAGGGAAATAGCGCAAATAGATTTCCTGCAACTTGCCATCGCGCGAAAGCGTTGCGAGCGCATGATTGATTGCCGCCGTCAACTCGCCATCCTGCTGGCGCAGCATGATCGTCATGCCTTCGCCCAGAAATTGCTGCGACAGGTAGGGACCGTCGAAAAGCGCGCAGCACTTTTCGGCAGCCGGAGACGAAACCCAGAAGGACAGCTGCAAGCCGTCGGCAAAGGCGGCATCGACCTTGCCATCCTTCAAGGCAGCCAGAAGCGCGTCCTTGTCGTCAAACGGTACCGGCTTGAGAGCGGGGAAGAACGCTGCCATCATGGCTTCATGCGCCGTTCCCTTGACGACTCCGACCGGATGCCCGCCAAGAGAGGCGGCCGTCGTGCCGTTGATCGTTGCCTTGAGATTGCGGGCGAAACGCGCCGGCAACATCAGGAACGGACGTGAGAAGGAAAAACTCTTGCGAAGTTCCGGCGTCACGGCGACACCGGCAATGACCGCATCGCCCTGCGACGCCGAAAGCGCAGCCTGCAATTCACCGAACGGCAATGCCTGGATCTGGCACTTGTCCGCAATCGCAAGCTCGTCGCAGATCTTGCGGGCAAGCTCGACATGGAAGCCTGTCAGCTTGTTGTTCTGATCCAGGAAATTGAAGGGCGGAAAATCGATCGAGGTGAGGAAACGCAGCCGCACCAGCGACGACAGGTCGGGTTTCGGCAGGCGCTCGCGTGCATCGAAAAGGATCGGCAGATTGGGCGGCTTGGCGTCCTGAGCCGCCGACGGGAGTGCCAAGGATGAGGCGATCAATATCCCGCCTGCCAGGCGTCGCGCCAAAGCGATTGTCGACGAAAGGCAAACACGCATGGTCTTGATCCGGCCTCCTGTCGTGGATGCAAATTCCTGATTCATTAGAACCGATGTAGCAGAGTCACGCCGCAGGGGGAATATCGCGCCTCGCATCGAACCCGCCGCGCCTTGGGGATGAGCAATGCCAGACCCCGCGCATCGCGTGGTTGCAGCTCGCAAAGCTGACGCAAATTTAATGTTGGGAACCGGCCCGGACGGGTCTCCTGTTAGCAGTCGATTAAACTCTGTTGGTTGTACTCCCCGCATCGACGACATCGGCCGGCAAGCCGATTGCATGACGCATGTCGCCAAAGCCTTGTCTTCAAGGATCCAAGCACTCGATTTCACCCGCTCACGTCAGGCAGCGCCGTGCTGCATCCGTTTCAGGACAGCAGCCTCCTTACGTTTCCTCGATGACACCAAGCATTTGCAGACGGACCGCCATGTTCAGAAACTTCAAAATCAAGACCAAGATGCTCGCCGTGATCCTGCTTCTCGGCATCGTCTCCTTCACCGGTCTTCTCTATATCGCGGCAGAGTTTCGCCGGGCGGATCAGGCCTATAGCGCCTTCCTCGACAACGAGGCCGTTGCGGCCAGCGAAGCTGCGCGCGCCAGCGCTGCATCGTTGGCCTCCGTGCTGCAGGCAAGCCTGATGCTGAATTTCGATCCCGCCAGCGATGAATTCAAATCGGTTGCCGCCAGCGAAAGCCGCTTCAGCGATGCGAAGCAAAGGCTCAAGCACGCGGAGAGCCTCGTTCCTGCCGAAAGCCAGGCGATCGATGCAATTCTGTCCGGCCTTGACGACCTGCAGGCGCTGACCAACAAAGCTATCGATCAGCGCAAAAATGGCGACGTCAAAGGTGCCACGGCTAGCATGGCCGCGGTCAACGGCAAATTGCTGACCCTCGTCGCCAGCATGCAGGCCAACAACGAAGCTCTGACAAACCGGATGAACAATGGCGCTGACGCGCTGTCGATCGACATCAACAGCGCGGTCAACTATGCGCTGTTTGCTCTCGGCGGCTTGACGCTTCTTGCGCTGATCCTCGGCGTCTATGTCGCGCAGAACGGTATTGCGACGCCGCTGATGCGCCTCCATCAGCGCATGACCGCTCTTGCCGACGGCGACACCACCAGCGAGATCGACGGGCAGGACCGCCGCGACGAGATCGGCCACATGGCTTCGGCCGTCGCGGTTTTCTGCGACAATGCCATCGAGCGAATCAAGCTGGAGGCGCAGGCGGAAGCCGACCGCACGCTCAGCGACAGCGAGCGCGCCCAGCGAGAAGCCCGCCAGACTGCCGAGGCCGCTCATCTGCAGCAGGCCGTGCAGGCCGTCGGCGACGGTCTGAAGCGCCTTGCGGAAGGCGATCTCGTCACGCACATCGACAATCAACTCGTCGTACATCTCGACCAACTGCGGCTGGACTTCAACAGCTCGCTGACCAAGCTCAACGGCACCATGCAATCCATCGGCAGCAATGCCAGAGCAATCAGCGCCGGCGCCAACGAAGTTCGCGGCGCTGCCGACGAGCTTTCGAAGCGCACCGAACAACAGGCGGCATCGGTCGAAGAAACAGCGGCCGCACTCGAGCAGATCACAACGACGGTCAAGGACGCGGCACAGCGTGCGCGTGAGGCGAGCCAGCTGGTCGCCCATACGCGGGCCGGAGCCGAACGATCCGGCACGATCGTCCGAAATGCCATCGACGCCATGCAGAAGATCGAAAAATCGTCAAGCGAGATCGGCAACATCGTCAGCGTCATCGACGACATCGCCTTCCAGACGAACCTTCTGGCGCTGAATGCCGGTGTGGAAGCCGCGCGCGCGGGGGAAGCCGGTAAGGGCTTTGCGGTCGTTGCACAGGAAGTGCGCGAACTCGCCCAGCGATCTGCAAATGCCGCGAGGGAGATCACGACGCTGATTTCCACGTCGGAAATGCACGTCCGCACCGGTGTCAGCCTCGTCGGCGAGACCGGCAAGGCGCTCGATGCGATCGTTTCGGAGGTGCAGGAAATCAACCGGCATGTCCACGCCATTGCCGAAGCCTCGCGCGAGCAGTCGGCTGGCCTGCAGGAGATCAATACAGCCGTCAATGCCATGGATCACGGCACGCAGCAAAATGCCGCGATGGTGGAGGAAAGCACGGCGGCAAGCCACAGCTTGGCAACGGAGGCAGCCTCCCTGGCAGCCCTTCTCGCGCAGTTCCGGACAAGCGGCGGAGAGACGATCCCCATGCCGGTACGACCTATCAAAAGCGTGCCGTTGCGCCCATCGGTGCGGCCCCTGCCCGGGCCTGTGGCCGTTCCATCCATTCGGGTCGTCGATGGCCCGAAGATGCGCTCCAGCCCTTCGCCGGCACGTGCGCTTGGCCAGAAGCTGCTCAACGCATTTGGTCCCGGCCAGTCTACGCGACCGACAGACAAGGATGCGGACTGGACGGAATTCTGAGTGGGGTAAACGGTCGCAACCGGCAGATGACGGGCGGAGCGCTCAGCGAGAGCCGCCTGTCATTTCACCAATAGTTTCAGCTCGATATTTTCAGCCGTGGGACGATCCGTTTCACCACGCCTCTTCACAAGTCTTGCCGGCGCGCCGACATAGATGCCGTATGGCTCGGTCTTTCCCTTGACGACGGCGTTGGCGCCGATGACGCATCCCCTGGCGACGCGTGAGCCACCGAGGATCTTTGCTCCTGCCCCGATCCAGACATCATCCTCGATGACGATCGGCTTCTTCGTCACGCCCTGCAGACGGATAGGCTGAGTGAGGTCGTCGAAATTATGATCGAAGGAGATGACCATGGCATGGGCGGCGATGCGCACGTCATTGCCGATGACAATTCCGCCGCGGCCCAGCATGATGCTGTATTCGTTGAAAGAGACGTGATTGCCGATCTCGATGCTGCCTTCCTGCGCATCGATGACCACACCCTTGCGAAAATGCACCCGTTCACCGATGCGCACGTCGCCGCGCTTCCAGATGATCCGGGTGCCGAACGGAACTTTCGTACTGCGAGCAATCTTCAGCACGCCGTGCCGAAAGATTGCTCGAACCCTGTAAAACCATGCAATGCCACGCATTCAAACGCTCCTGCCAAGGGGCGCCCATTTTTCCATATCCGTCTGGCGCCCACCTGAATGGGCTAGAAGATGGATATGCGAGAGAAGGGCTGCAAGTGTTGCCCCTCTCCCTGCATCTTTCAGCGGCGTGCGGCAAGGCCGGTGATCAAGGCGATCACACCAAAACCGGCGGCAGCGGCACAGACGGCAGACCAACCGCCGAAATCCCATGCCGTACCGGCAAGTGCCGATCCCAGCGCTCCGCCGAGAAAGAAAATGCCGACGAACAGGCCGTTGATGCGACCACGGGCTTCCGGCTGAAGAAGATTGATCGCGCGGCGTCCCAAGGTCTGGTCGCCGGTGACACCGACATCGAGCAGAACGGCGCTCACACCGAGAAGGATCAGCATCAAAAGCGGATCGCCGGATCGCATCTCTCCTGCCCAAGCGGCCAGCGCCATGGCGGCAAGCAGGATAATATGGGAGACCAGCGTCGCCATTCGCGTCCAGCCCCTGTCGCCCATGCGGCCGAAGGGAGAGGTTGCAGCCGCCCCGCCAGCACCCACTAGCGCAAACAACGCGATGCTGGACTGGCCGAGCGAGAATGGCGGTTGTGCCAGACGCAGGGCGACGGATGTCCAGAACAGGCTGAAGCTTGCCATGACCAATGCAGCCGTGAAGGCGCGCAGCCGCAAAACAGGCTCATCACGCAACAGCTGGAACAACGAGCCGATCAGTGCACCATAGCTCGTGTTGACCATCGGACGGCGCTCCGGCAGGCGCAATGCCAGCACCGCGGCCAGCAGTGCGAGCGTCGCAGCGCTCAGCGCATAGAAGCTTCTCCAACCCCAGAAATCGGCAACAAGGCTCGCCAAGGGACGCGAAATAAGGATGCCGACCATCAGCCCGCTCATGACATTGCCGATGACCCGGCCGCGATGCTCGGGCGGCGCCATGGCTGCAGCAATCGGCACGAGGATCTGGATCGCGGAACAGGCCGCTCCCAACAGAAACAGGAAGATCAGCAGGCTCCACCCGGTCGGCGCGAAGGCGGCGGCGATGGCCATGACCAGCGCCGAAACCAGCATGCGCAATACCAGCTGGCGATTTTCCATGAGGTCGGCCAGCGGCACCAGAAAGAACAGGCCGGCGGCATAGCCGAGCAACGAAGCCATGGCCACAAGCCCGGCACCGCTTTCAGAGAAGCCGAGCGATGGCCCGATGACGCCGACCAGCGTCTGCGGCGCAAACAGATTGATGATGATGACACCGGTTGCGATGGCAAACAGTACGGTCGAGGGAGCCGCAACCGCCTCCGGCAAATCGTCTTCGGCATCGCTCGCCAAAGGTTCAGGGGCTTGAGACATAGGTTCTCCAATAATTTCTGATAATATTGTTGCCTACCTTTATCGCTTTGTTGCATAATGCGGCAATTGAAATGAAATAATAATGATTATGCGAGTTCCTTATGAACATTCATGATCTGGAAGCTTTTGTCGCGGTGGTGGAAACCGGGTCGCTGGTTGCGGCATCCGCGCGCATCAACCTGACACAGCCAGGCATTACCCGCCGGATTCAAAATCTGGAAGACAGCCTCGGCGTCGCTCTGCTTGACCGGCAGTCCAAGCCGTTGAAGCCGACGGCGGCGGGGCGTGACGCCTACGAGCATGGACGCCGCGTCCTGCGCTCTCTCGACGATCTCAAGGCCGGCGTCTCTCCCGACGGCGCCATCGGCGGTGAATTCCGTCTCGGCATCATGCCTTATCTCTCCGAGGCGGCGCTCTCCGCCCCGCTCGATCTGCTCCGCAACCAGTTTCCGCAATTGACGCTGCGGATCGTCTCGGGCTGGTCGCCGCAACTCGTCGAACAGGTCGCCCATAGCCAACTGGACGCGGCGACCGTCTGCCTGACCGAAGGCGTGGAGCCGCCCGAAAACGTCGTCGGCGACGTCCTCGGCGTGCACAGCGTCATTCTCGTCGCAGCACGATCACTTGGCGTTCCCAAAGTCCCACGGCTTGAGGAGCTCTCCCGTTTTCCCTGGATCATGAACCAGAGCGGCTGCGGGTTTCGCGCCTTCATTCACCATCGCTTTGAGGCCGAGCGCCTGCCCTTCGACGTGGCCGTCGAGGCGATGAGTGCCGATCTGCGCATGTCACTGGTGGCGCGCGGTCTCGGCATCGGCGTGCTGACACCGGCTGCGCTGTCGGATAGCCGCTGGCGCAACGCCGTCGACATCATCGAGACGCCGGATTTCAGCCCGAAAGTCGTGAATTGGCTCGTGCATCGTCCGCCGGCAGGCCGCCTCGCCCGCCCGATTGCAACCTTCGGCAATGCGCTGGCGGAAACGCTTAAAACGTCGGGGCGTTTGTAATCGCGGACGTCAGCCCTGCGGCTTGTTGATCATGGCCTCGATATTGTAGCCGTCCGGATCGAGAATGAAGCAGGCATAATAGTGTGCCGTATATTCCGGGCGCGGACTGGGCGGCCCGTTATCCCTGGCACCGGCTTCGAGAGCGGCCTTGTAAAATGCATCGACGTCTGCCCTGCTTTCGACGCGAAACGCGACGTGCAGATGCGTCAGCGGCGTCCTGCTTCCCGTATGCTGGATTTCGAACAGGCTTCCATCACCCACATCGAAAGCCCAGAACACGTCGTCCTTTCCAAAAGAAAGGCGGTATCCCAGAGGTTCGAGCGCCTTCTCGTAAAAGGATTTGCTCTTCTGCAGATCGCTGACTTCGATGGTTAGATGATCAATCATTTGAGCATGTCCCCCGAAATATTAGCAACGAAAACAGGCTAGTCGCAGGGGAGGCTTCATACAACAGCTATTGCGTCACATCATCGCCTGATGGTGTCGCATTGCGTCCAGACGCTGGTTTCCGTGAGAACAACGGTAGCGGCAGGGAAAGGATTGGAGCGGGTGAAGGGAATATAAACACGGTGATATACTATTGATATTAATTATGATTTCGTAAATTATTAATTATAGTACCGTATTCTATACCGTAGTTTGGGCGCATGGTCATAGTCGCCGTCACACAGACTCAAATTCAACAATCGGATGCTGCTTGCCTCCCAACGTCCTATCTGATTGGGTGCCTACTCAAATTGAGAAAGGCATAAAAAGTGGTTGGGATGTTTAGCGCTGATGATGAAGCCGCTCGTATACTTGATATACTTGAAATTCAGTTTGGATGTTACGAGTGGTTCGCTGTGCCTCTGCGTAACGCGGATAATCGCCAGAATGTCCTCGATAGTTTATCGACGCTTTGGCACCGTTATTCCATCGCGCGTTACCACGCCCCTCTTCAAACTGAGCGGAGGATCACGGAGGCACGCGACACCGCTCGCAAGATCGCAAAGGCAATTTCGTTGTTGAAAACTGCCCCTAGGCGCGTCGTCGCTGAACGATATATCAACGGACCCGCAAGCCTAGCCGAGTACGAAAAGGCGATCGAGATATTGAGCCGCTACCAGAGTGAGCTCGCATCTTTTGGCAAACAAAAGCTTTCACGCGGAGCAAAAAGTGATCCGGTTATCACCGCTGCCACTCGTGCCGCTGCCAGAATTTATACCGATATAACCGGGAGCGACTTTCCTAAGACCATCGACTACGTCAATAGGAAAGCCAAGCGAGGCGAAAAAGTCTTTTCAACGCATCCACTGAACTTTGTGCATCAAATATTAAATGCTGTCGATTCAGACATCGACGCCCCGCAAGTAGCAACCGCTGTTCGCACCGCCGTCAACCCTATAATTAGCGCAAAAAAGGGTCGAAAGAAATCGTCAATTACTCCTTAGCTGATAATGGAATCCGGCTCGAAAATGTAAAATATCGGTGATGTTCTTTTTCAACTCAAACAGAGGAACATCACTGAAATGCAGTCTTTAATAGAATCTCTTTCATCCAAGCCCGACGACAGCTTGATACGAATGCCGGAATTCTTGCGCTATATCCCTGTATCGCGCTCGACGACTTATGCCAAAATCAGGGCGGGCGTCTGGCCGGCTCCCCTGAAGATTTCAGAACGTGTGGTCGCCTTCAGAGTTAGCGACGTGCGTGCACTTCTGGAGCGCTTTGAGCGGGGAGAGGCACAATGAAAAAGTCGGAGCACTCTCACACGCGTAAGCCGAACAAGACGAATAGCAAGCCTTCGCCTCACAAAGCCAAGACGGGAAAGGGCGCGTCCGCGCGCGCTATTCCGATTGCACCAGAAAATTCGGATAATCCGAAAATTCTCGAACTGGTGAACGCGCGTGGCGAAGTGGATAGGGCGAAACAGGCCCACCGCAAATTCGTCTGGAAGATGATTGCTGTAGCAAACGCCATCGCCGCAGCGCTTATGAAGGACATGGAGTCCTGGCGCGAATTCTGTGCTCTTGATTGGGGGAAATTGACCGGGCCGAAGGTCGAGCAGCGCCACCAAGCATTTCGCTTTACGCTGAAGTTCATTTTTGCCAAGGGCAAGAAGGGCGAAAAGCGAGCCAGCTTCTACTACAACGCTGTTAAGGCGTTAGTCGAGCAAGGGCGTCACGACAAAGGTCTGGTTAAGGCGATCGAGAAGGCTGGCGGCCTGAAAAAGTTGCAAGGCCAGAAATCGGGTAGAAGCAAGTCTGCGGTGAACGGTGCGAGCCTTTTAGGCGAGAGCAAAATCACCGATGATATCGATGAGCCGCTAGAAGACGATGATGACACGGATAAGGCATGCCGGCGTCAGGTGCACGAAGAAAAAGACGACTATGACCATCGGAAGTCGTCACCGTCGAAGTCAAGCAACTCACAGACGGAAATGCCATTTATGCTTGTATTCCAGGATCACCCTCGTAATTTGACAAGCTCGAAGCTTCCTGTGCGGATTGTTATCAAAGGTGAGGTTTTGAGCCTCGGCAGGACTACCACCATCAAGGTAGATAGTCACAAGCTGAAGAAACCTAAGCCCTGACGAATACTTTTTCGAAATGATCTGAAGAAAAGAAATGCCCGGCTTAACCGCCGGGCATTTCGCTACGTACTTTTGGAAGCAGCAGTATTTCCGATTGACCAACTCGGCCCCGATCAACCTGCTTCAACGCGTATCCGATAGCCTTTCGTTCCGTACGCTCGATCGGCACGGCGTGCAGGCGCATAATCGGCTTCGTCTTTCCGGCATATTTTCCTTGGTGCTCTTCGAGATACCTGTGAAGCGCGACCTGCATCCGACACCTCGGCGGCAATAGGAATATTCCGTGCCAATGCTTACCATCGTTCACGGTGCTCTCCTCGGCGCTCAGCTTCAGATGGCTATTCACCGGCCAATCGGGCGCGGCCAGTAGCCTTGGGAACTCAGTGTACACACTACCTTTGCGCGGCTTCCTGACAATGCGTGTAAGAAGCTGTTTATAAAACTCCTCGATTGCTGTGGTCATTCTTTCGTTTGTTCGCCGTTCGCTTCCGTACATCTGGTTGAACATGAACGTCAACATATATGGCTCGTATCCTGCGTTTATCGCGGTCATAGTCCATTCGATCCATTCGTCGAAGTATTCCTTATTGGTCGACATATCCTGATACTACCTTATCCTATGGGTTTGTTCTTTTGGGTCAGGTGCGTTGACCATCTTCCCTACACTGCGAGGTTATGCAGGCATGACTGGCCCATATGCCTTGCCGTCTTTCAGACAAGGACATTCCAAGACTCGAAACTCGTGTAGGACTCCGGTGGCCATTCCTCCCTTCGCCCGCATCACGATATACCTGCACATTCAATTCGCATCGCTGCTGCATTCCATGCCGCCCAAGGCTCGACCGCGCCGAGGCATTGCTTGGCTGGATTGCTCACGAGATAAATTGGCATCGCGCATAAGTGCTTTACCGGCGCTGGCTAGATCCTGGCATGCATTCGATTAGGACCGCTTTTTGGATTCTTGCGCGGGCATCAATTTGCCATCTGTGATTGCATTAAAAAGTAATGCAATTGACAAACATAAATAATATCTATATAAATCAATATGTTGCCGATTGCGTATTGATCATCGGCAGTGCGAACCGCCCTTTACATTGCCCCTCGCGGGGCCTTCATCGTTTTTGGAGAGCCAGATGAACATGTCTGCGTCGACTGCCGCCGCTCGCGCTTCGTTACCCTACCCTATCGTCCTGCTCGGTCGCGACGATAGCGGCAAAGCCCATGCTTCATATTTCTCTGCGACCGATGGCCACTCGGCGAAAAAGGCTGCTGGGCTGATGGGCATGGTGACCCTTCGGGCCGATACCGACGACATCCGCGCGCTGATGGCAAAGATTCCGAAAGGCAAACTATTCGATAGCGGCAAGGCATTCGTGCCGTTCGTCAAACAGGCTCTGTTCAAGCAGCTCGCGGCCCATTTGCCCGAGGAAGAACGAATGATTGCTGATCGGCCTCGCTCAGCGACAAGTGAAACCGTTGTCGCGTCGGAGGCCAATGGCGGGGGGCAAGCGCAAGCCCCGGTAAAACCTTCGCAACTGGCCGAAGATTGGTCGAAGTTGAAAATCGGTAATCTCGTGCTGGCAACCGAAGGGCCGATGGAAGGATGGTTCGAGGCGACGATCATCGAAATAAAATCCAACGGTGCCTTGCGCTTGAAGTGGCGTGATTACCTCGACACCCCTCCGTTCGATCGGCCGATCGCGCAGGTGGCAATGCTTCATCCCAAATATGTTGAGGCTTGAGGCTCATGCTGATGGTCGCAGAAAAACACGAAACGAATGGCGCCGACATTGTCGGCGTCAAGGCCGCGCGGATACGAGCGCTCAATGATACCTTCCGGTGCGCGCTTCCTGAGCGCGGCGTAATGATCACGACCGGCGTCAGGGCGTTGCCCGCCGATCGTCTGCTTGCCCTGCTGGTTGCTGTTCGCGAATTCGATGCCTTCAATCCTGGCAACGACCCACATGACGAACATGACTTTGGAGCCGTCGAACTCGAAAGCACGACTTATTTTTGGAAAATCGACTATTACGATCTCGATCACCGCTACGGCTCGCCCGACCCTGTCGATCCTGGCCTGACAAGCCGCGTGATGACAATCATGCGAGCGGATGAGTACTGAGGGATGGTACGGCGGGGCTTACGCCGTTGGCTTTCGCTTGCGCCCTGCACGCAGAGGCGGTGTAGGTTTAGCGTCTTTAGCAGGTTCAACGAATAGTTCAGCGACGCGCTCGCCTAGGACATTTGCCAAGGCTTCAAGCGTTGCGACCGTTACGTTTTCTTCGCCACGCTCGACACGGCCAACATATGCGCGGTCTATCGCTGCTTCGAGCGCAAGCCGTTCCTGCGATATGCCCTTGGCAACCCGCAAGCGCCTTAGATTCCAGCCGATGATTTCGCGTGTATCCATGGCGCAGGACAAGGCCACACCAATCACATATTAATCGACGGACTGTTGATCCATCATTTAATTTGTGCCACCAACTTTCATACAATCACGAATTGGCGGTGAACGGAGAAACATCGCCCTAAGCAAGAGGGAATTGGAATGAACGCCTATCTTGATGGCATGAGGAAATACGCAACGTTTAGCGGTCGTGCGACACGCTCGCAGTTCTGGCTGTTCACTTTGATATTCGGGATCTTGAACGTTGTTGGCGCGATGCTTGACGCCGCCCTCGGCATCAGCAACCCTGACGGCGCTGGCATCATTACCTTTTTGATCGTCTTGGTGCACTTCCTGCCCTATATTTCGGTGCTCGTCCGGCGACTGCACGATATCGACCGGAGCGGTTGGTGGTATTGGTTAGGCCTTGTCCCAATCATCGGCATTATCGTGCTGATCGTCTTCCTGTGCACGAGATCGATGGTTGGGCCGAACCGATTTGGTCCCCCAGCTGTTTCGCTGCCCGATGCTAATTCAGCAGGGGGTGGGGCGGGCTCGTCACAGGCCAAGGTCGAACAGCTGGAGAAGCTGGCGAGCCTGCGGGCTTCGGGTGCCATCGATGAGGCCGAGTTTCAGAAGATGAAGTCTGACCTTTTGAACCCCTCGGCCCGATGATGATAAAACCCCTCCGTTCAAGATTGGCGCGTTTGATTGAACTGACGGCTTTTTCAATCGTACTGGCCTTGGCAGCAAAACCGGCGAATGCGGATGACAACACTGACCTTCTTGCCGGGATCGCGATCGTTGGTCTGATCGCCACACTGGTTTATATGATCCCCACCATTGTCGCCTTTTGCCGTAGCCATCCCAATCGATGGCTGATCGCTGTCATCAACATCGTGCTCGGTGGAACTGGCATTGGCTGGCTCGGCTCATTGGTATGGGCTTGCTCGGCAGCACATCTCAGCCCTTCAGGCAGCAACGGTGGTGAGAGTGGGCTCAACCTGTTCGTCAATGATGCCCAGCGGGTGAAGATCGAGCCAGCGGGCCAGCAATCGAATTTTGACGACATCGCCACGCAGCTGCTTCGCCTCAAGCGCCTACGCGACGACGGCGCAATTGCTTCAGACGAATACGAAGATCTCAAGCAACCGCTGATCCGTTCGCGTTAGTGCCATCGGCCAAAAGCGCATAAAAGCGGCGCTTCCGCCGCCGAACTAGCCCTCAATTGAGGACTAGCGCACCCGCGTCGGCATGACGCGAAAGGAATGGAATTGCACCATGCGGATTTTAATAGTTCTTTTTTTTCTTATGATCCTAGCCGGGCTGGCTTGGTTCCAAGCCGACGCGAAATGGTTGGCTTACATTCAGGCCGCTGCCGCAGCCTCGCTCTTCCTGGCCTATATCGGCTATGTCTGGTCTCGGGATGAAGACGAAGAATAGTGCTCGAGCCTTAAGGCAACGTGCGGTTCGACTATTCGGCAGGCTAGCGGCTAAAAGTGTATCCTCGGCCACCATTATGGCCGCCTATCTAAAGGCCATCGAGTACCTATCAAACCTATGCCGGTCGCTTAAAAACTAGAAGATCCGGTCGTGAAACTTCATGCTCCGCCGAAGAGACTGCAGCGATCATCTCCCACCCATCTGCCCCAGCTGCGATTAACGCTTGTTGAAGTTGCTCCCGATAGGTGTCGCTATCGAAATAGTTCACCAACTGCACGACGTTATATTCCCAAGCTGGCATGTGATTGTCTCCCTCGCGAAAACAAGCATAAGTTGCCAGATGAGTGCTTGACTTGCAATAGATCAATAAAACATCAGACACACCTCGATCATACCGATAAGCACGGATGAGGCTCGCTGGAATTTGATGACGCCGACTTCGCCCAGTTTCCTGGGGTGACAATCGTGAACAAATATCGTTTGCGTTGAAGGTCAGGCTTCACCGCTTAAGCCTCACCACGGCATCTTCCACGTTCTGGCAGCTGTTGTCCTTGTTCTTTGCAATATGGATTAAAGTGCGCAGTGGCTAAAACAACGACGATTCTTGTCCTAAGCGAGCGGAGTGGGTACCGCGTTGGCCGCCTACGTCGGCGAGGTAGCGGCGTGTGCAGCGACGCCCCAAACCTCTACCGCAGCCTCAGCCATCCATTTTTGTCGCTCTTCAATCGCCTGTCGGTCCCATGAAGACGCAGGCTTCAACTTCTGGATAGCGCGTGTGATTTTATCGTTCGCGCCGATAGCCAACACCGTCGCTTGGCACCTCGCCAACAGAAATTGCGACGTCGGGTATACGATCGCTTTCTCTGAGTAGGGCCGATTCTTGATGACGCGATTCACAGATGATTCGACTAGCATGAGATTGCCGAGGCGCTGAACCAACTCGAACTGGTCCGCTCCCTCACCGAACTCTGCCATGGCGTCCTGATCCGCACCCTGCGCTAGAATGTGCTCGATGTCGTTTTTCGTCTCAAGGTAATGCGAAAGGCCTTCACGGCCAGCTTCACCGTAGGCAAGGCCGTCGAAGTGGCGTGTGATTTTAGCAAGGAGATAGCGAAGTCGAAATTTCCTAAGATCGTAGGTGTGCAGAGTCAGGAAGGCATTTATAAAGGCCTGCCGGTGGAGAGCCTTCTGACTTGTTAAAAATTCGCTCTCGAAGGCAGAAAAAGCAGCTTCGTTTGAAACGTGACGTAGACGCCGAGCTGCCTGCACAATGATCCGTTCATAATCCTTGCCAGGAACACCCGCGATCAGCCACACGAACATCAATTCCTCGACACGGCGAGTTAGTCGCTCGAACAACTCTGGGCCAAGGTGCCGACCTGCCAGCAATAAGATAAAATGTTGCTTTACTGCGCTGCCGCCGAGCGATCGGGTGTTGGCGATGCCGTAGTCAATTCCGCCATTCGCATTCCTGCCCCGCGAGAAATTTTGAAACGCTGCTGCGCCCTCTCGAAGATGCTCAGCAAACCCAATTGGATTACGCCCATGTCCAGTTTGGCCCTCATTACGGGTTAGCCAGTCGTAAATATCCTCTTCTTGCAACTTCGCATCAACATCATAAGTAGCTAACAAATAGTATCGCAGAAACCTGAGCGGCTTTTCGCCAGCTTCGTAGATCGTTTGCGTTACCCCTTTCCAAACCTCCTTAAGTTTATTGAATTCTACTGCGCGGGCGTTCATGAACAGAAGGTTCTTGAGAAGATCCATAGCATCGAGGCCAACGCCCCGATCGTTAATAGTTTCGAAAATCTTCAATGCTCGGCTAACGTTCGGTGTTTCGATACGAATAAGCTTAACTTTGTTGGTAAAATAGCCGTGGAAGCGACGCAAGCCGTTTGCATCGGATGGGAACTGAACGCTAAGGAACTCCCTGATAGTGTCATAGGCATTAGCTAGGTTGCGGATCGATCGTGTTCCGTCCCGCCGTGCAGCCTTGCCCTTGCCTTCACCATACTCCATGAGGACGCCACTTGCATCTTCGTACTGCAGATCTAGCCGCATCCGCTCGATGGTATCTCCTTGCCAATTGGTATCTTGAGCCGCGATTTGTCCGCTAAGCGTAGCAGGCACTTTTCCGTCCAACTCAGCAATCAAATCCCGCAATGCGCAGAGAGTCAGAAACGACGTCGTGCTGCGTTGCTGCCCGTCAATAAGGTCGAATACCCCATCAGCTCCAGGGCAGACGACGATTGTACCGATAAAGTACTCAGGGGCACCGTCCTTGGTTGCCTGCTCAAACTCACCGTGGATGTCTTTCAGAAATTGCTCAACTTCTTCGCCGCGCTCCCCTTTCGCATCAGCCTCCCCCCAAACGTATTCCCGCTGATAATCTGGAACGAGATAGAAATTTTGAAAAATTTGCCCAATGCTGAGATCTTGCGAAGTGATCGAATGTCCGCTCATCAATGCCCCGTAGAAATTTAAAGCTTCGAAAGCGCCGTGAAAATGGAATCGGCGAGTCCTAATGTCACTTGCCGCGCCACAACTATCAATGATTTATTCGCGATCTAGCCCTAGCGACCAGCAATTGAATCTCTGGCAGCCATTTGAGCACGTATGATTCAAGGATTGCTTGTCCGCTGCACATCACGATCGTCATTTGTGCCAGCGCGGACATCGGCACCACCACCGCCACATCAGCGTATAGGCGCATGCGACAGCACGAAGGTTACCCGCTTGGCCGTAACATCAGTCTTGACGACGACTATTTGTGACAGGGTAGCCTCGGGCCTAAAGCTTGAGGTGACATATGACAAAAATCGGTTACGCCCGCGTAAGTACGATTGACCAAGATTGTGAAATCCAACAGCAACGCCTGAAGGCGGAAGGCTGCGTGATTGTGCGGGCCGAAAAGATATCGGGCGCGAGCCGTGATGGTCGAACAGAGTTAGCGACGATCATCGAATTTCTTCGTGAGGGTGATGAGTTGATAGTGACGCGGCTTGATCGTCTTGGCCGCGACACCCGCGATGTCCTCAACATCGTACATGAGTGCGAACAGCGCGGCGCCTTTGTCACCATTCTCGATCCTCACGTGTCAACTCGCGGCGAAATGGGGCATGTGATATTAACAGTGCTGGGCATGGTCGCGCAGATGGAGCGGCGCTTCATCAAGGAGCGTCAAAAGGAGGGAATAGCTCGTGCGAGAAGTGCTGGCGTCTACAAGGGTGGCAAGGTCCGACTAGATCACACCCTGATACAAAAGCTTCATCGCGAGGGCGTAGGGGTGTCAGCTATAGCAAGGGCAGCAAAGTGTTCGCGCATGCAAGTTTATCGAGTGCTCGCCCGCTTGCCGTCGCGATTGGCTTGAGCTTCGTCGTGATAGTCATCATCACATCTATATTCTGAACAGTTCTCTGAGGCGCTGCTGACTTACCGCCTGTCTAACAATCTCTTTGGCAAGAAATGGATAGCGACGCTCCATAAAATTCAGCGATATATCGTGTTGGGCATACGCGATCAAAATATTACATCGCTCCTGAACATAGTTGTCATCTTGGTTGAGCCGTAGAGCATTAATCGTTCCCGCGATTTTCCGCTTTAGGTCTTTGCCGAGGCCGGGATTAGGGCGTAATAAACAAGCTGGAACATCCATGAAGAACCAATCATCCTGCACCTCGAAGGGATCGACGATATCGATCGAGTCGCCTTTTGATGTGTTTACCCTCCCGCCAGCTAACCGGAAATTTTGCCATTCGTAGGCCAAGTGAGGATGACCGTTGTCGCCAGCTTTGGGAAGAAAATGATCCACCGTCCCTTGCTCCGGCAGATACATTGCCGTGTACGCGCATATGCCGGAATACGCCTCATGAAGTTCGCGAACGGCTTTGTTCCAAAAATTATTTTTCTTAAACTGCTTTGACGTTGGCTTCGGGCACGTCGCCAAGAAGGCGGCGCCTCGCTTTCGAACTTCACTGTCGAAACCCGGATACTCCTGTTTGGGAACGACGCCGATCATATTTTGACACCATGCTGCTCAGCGAAGTATAGCCATCTAGGCCAAAATTTGTCGTCGTTGGCTAGCTGTGATTTGAGACGCTCTGAAATTGACGCCACGGCTTCAGGACTAGGATCGTCCTCAAGCTGCAGCGCCTTCGCCTTTTCGATTGCCTCTTCCGCCTCTCTAGAACGAGCGTGACGAAGACCGAAAAGCGGAGAGGTAAGCCATCCTGAGGCATCCCCATATTTCACGAAGGGAATATCCTCCAGCCTGACCGTCGGACCGACACCATATAAGTGATAAAGGACGTCAATCGAACGATCGAAGGTAGCCTCCATCGAGGCAAGAATCATTGGTGAATGGGTCGCAGCTATCATCTGCAATGCTAAGTCGCTACTCAGAAGGTCGCCGACGCTCATCAGAGCTGGCAGTACTATCCGCTGCCACTTCGGATGTAGATGAGCCTCCAATTCATCCACAATCACCATCATACGGCGAAGTGGAGCTTCGCCCATTTGCTTCGCTACAAGTTCATGTTCCTGCCAGCACCAAATGATTAAATATGCCAGCAAAAGTACTCGCTGCACCCCCGACGACGCGTGCGTTACTGGTACGGTCCCATACCGGTGCTGAATGGTCGGTATGTCTCGCGGTTCGTCGGGAATTCTGACCGATGGCCCAGGAGTCAGAGTACCAAGATCTTCAGGAGACAATCGCTTGAGTACAGCGGCGAACTGATCAAATGTCTTTCGATCGGCTGACATCTGCCATTTGACCCAGTCTCTGATTAGACCCTCGATTGTACCCGGCCGTCCGTTCCACAGCTCTTGAGCTGAAAGACTGTTTGAAGTTAGTATTTTTCGATTGTACCTCCCACGTACCGGGTCGGCGAAAGCAAAGGAACCATCTGCCCGAGAAAAAACTGCGATCGCCTCCACCGTCATCGCTTCTTTCGGACGTACCCAACTGAAACTTTTGCGGTCAAACTTGGACTTATAGCTAGTTACTCTTCCTGAGATTCCGCTTAAAGCGTATTCTACTTCAGGAATGACAGCGGGATCATCCAGCAGCGGAAGCGCTTCACGTTCGGCCCAAGAGCCGGTAGCTGCCCACCAAGCAAAGTCGAGTAAAAAAGATTTTCCTAGACCGTTGTCGCCAGTGATGATGCTTAGTCGCTGCCCAAAATCGAGTTCCATTTCTCGAGCAGGGGCAGCGTTGGACAAGCGTAACGATCTTATCGTTCGACCACCTTCGGCTTTTGCGTCTGGCGGCGAAGGTAGTTCCCGCGTGATAGCCGTCATCCCAAGTGGCTCAGACGAAAATGCCGCACCGTAGGAAAGAACGTTGTCCATCATTCTGGCAGAGAATAGACGCTCTTTTTCAGTTTCAGTTATCTTGTACTCGGAGAAAAATTGCTCAACGAGCTCATCGTAGGTGCTAACACTGCCTATATCAGCGCTCTTGTAAAGCCATACTGCAAGTGCATCGACTGGGATGCCTGTCGTAAAGCTTCCCTCCTCCAAGATGTTCGTGACCCGCCGGAGGTAGTCTGGGGCAAATCCCCACAGGCGCGTTTTTTTCGGGTGCTCGAAAACCGGACCGAAAGTCTGCGTATTGACGGTCTGCAGACCGGTAGACGGATATCTCTGAACAACCCACGACTGCGCACTTTTAAAAGGCTGAAAATAGTACGAACTTCGGTGATCAAGGCGATGGTGTTCGTCTAGGTGCTCCTCGGTGAGTTTATCCATGCTCACCTCGTCTACGGCTCCAACGCTCAGTCCATAGCGCTTGCATGCAACGAACGTAATCCCAATAAAAGGATGCACGTGGGCGCGAAGAATACTTATTGCGTGGAGAACCGCTTCGGCTGTGAGATACATATCGTCTTTATACCGATTTGAGGAAAGTATACTATTCCAAATCTAATTCGCCTTCATCGAAGAGCTTTTTAATCTGATCAATCATCAAGTCGCAATATTCCTTTTTGGCGTCTATACCGATGACGCGGAAGCCGTGCTTTAGAGCAAATATCAACGAGGTCCCACTTCCGGCGAAGGGATCTAACACAACACCTCTTGGCGGCGTTGTCGTAAGAACCGGAATGCGAACAAGCTCCTCCGAAAACCGCGCTTTATGTCGGCCGCTTTGACCACGAACCGGTGCTATCTCCCAAGTGTCTAACGGCGGTAAAACGGTACCCGTTTCCGAGGTCCTGCCAACTGCATTCTTGTCGAAATAATACCAACGCTCTTTCACAAAGTGAAAAACGTATTCATGCGACATTGAGCAACGGTCTCTCACTTGGTCTGGTATTGGGTTCGGCTTTACCCAAACGTTGTCGTTTCGGACGATCCAGCCTCGATCTTGCATTTCGATGGCAAACCGATGCGGAATCAAAAGCAACTGTTTGGGAACACACCATTTTCCGTCGCCTTTTTTATCTTGCGGACGGATACCAAAACGGCGAGCCGATTGTTTGGCCTCACCGCTACGATGTTCACCTTTTCCACTCCAGTATGTGTCACCGATGTTGACCCATAGACTGCCGTTGTCCGCAAGTACCAAACCGGCCGCTTCGAAAACGTCTGCAAGAGTAGATATAAATTCGGATGGATGCGCTTCTAGGCCGATCTGACGTTCAACTTCGTAGTCGCGCTGTCCATAGAAGGGGGGCGAAGTTACAATACAATTTGCCTTCACCCCCTCTTCTGCAAGCAGCGATAGGGCTTCACGTACATCCATGTTGAGAACGAGTGCAGTTTCGTCGGAGTAAGCTGCGGCATTCCTCAGCCGCTTCGATGTGAATGCGTCTTCAGACATGACCTGAGGATGCATGGCCTCGTTCGCACGAGTGAGCGGGCGGCTATCGTCTGGTAAATCGACCAATTTCGGCTTGGTCCCTTTTTTAATGCGCGTCATCGAGAATCACAAATCATATAAATGCTGAGTCAGCATAACGACTGGCACACGTTCAAGCGAGGCCCGCCCGACCTTTTAAACAACAGCCGCTTGGTGGATCTCCCGCTCAACCCTGAGCGACCGTCCATAGCCGTCCATTCGACGATAAGAATGCTCAATAAAAGACGAGTGGGTCGCGGCTCTGGCACGATCTCACGCGCTTGCCGGAAAATCGACCTCGTCGGCTTTATTACAAGTTTGGGCTACTATTCACATTCCAAGCTGAATGGCCGAAAATATCAGCAAAACCGTCTCTCTTTTTCGAACCCAGCGATCCAAGATTTCCCGATACACTGAACATGCTGCCAGGACGACGAGCCACCCTAAGCCAAGGCTGCTCTTCATCACGAAACGCCGCCACTGTTCTGAGCTCCGACAGTTCCAGGCACACTATGCCGTTAGAGCCGCAAACTAAGGCAACGAAGACAACAGCGCAGCAATCATCAAGCTCCCGAAGTTGACCGATATTTTGATGGCTGAAGGCGAACGGCCAAGGCGTCAGGCGTGCAGTGGAGTGCTTTATGTAAAGCCCGACCCTTCTATTGACAACATAAAAACCCAATCGCCCGTCAGTCGACATGGGGCCAATCGAAATTTCGTACGGAGATTGATCGATCAACGCGCAAATCGCGGCGCCGTGGAATAACTTATACTCGGGTATCATTTCATATTCTTGATAAACTGAATGCTTCCTTCGAATTTATAGAATAACCTCGCTCTACCTGCAGCATTGGTATAAATCTTGAAATGGTGAATGGCATCTGGGTATTTTGCCTTTTGCAAATCAGACGTGCCGATAAACCCCCGTCGTCGCTCGATAAGGTCCTGATCAGCATCGCTGTATTTGACTATCGATCCTGTTGGATGAAAAGCCAGCGACGCAACTTGCTTGGGGAGTGTTTTTATTATGTATTTACGCAAGTAGGTGGGAAAACTTTGTTCTCCAATCAATGCAGAAAGTTCCTCCATTAGCTGAATCGAGGGCTTTCCGGATGAAATTAGCTTTTCTACGTCAGCGTTATATTCGAACAGCGCGAACGACATTTCCCCTCTATTTAGATCAACCGTCGATCTATCGATACTTGAGCTGGACACGGCTGCTATTCGCTGGTCGGTCAGCCAGACCAGCGAGCCCATCTTTTGCCTTATCGCATCTAGCGCCAGCCGATGGAAAACAAAGCATCGGTGCCAATCTGTATAAAGCGCCGAGGGAATGGTGAGTTCGAAAAACCGAAGGTAATTCCCTCTGCTTCCAAACATTCTGGCCCGCTGAATATATGTATCTTGCTGAATTTTATGCCGAACGTCACGAGTAAAAAACATAGATAGCAAATTTTCTAAGGTAACACCTCGCGACACAATGTTACCTCCAATAATTATGGTAAAAAGACTACTTGGATTTGTCGCAGAAGCGCCTCTTAAACTAAAGTCACGTTCGCTATTTATGATAACTACCGAGTTTCTTGCGATGTTATTAAGTATATATCTCGTTAATTCATCAACATCCGCGTCAGCATAACGGTCGGACAGGATTTCCCATATTTCTTCGACATATTTCTGAAAGCGACTAGATGATCGATCCTGCAGATCATGCAACGCGCTGCTAATGACGGACCAGTCGGACTTATGATCCGTTTTCTTTCCACTGGTATGGATAAGGAACGAATAGTTTTCTTCCGTCGCATTAACATACTTGTTCAAATAAGCGACGTTTGCCAAAAATCGAAACAAAGCACTTCGTGCGTATTTAGGCTCATCTCCACTGTTAGACAGTAATTTTAAAGAAAATTTAACTTTGTTATCTAGAGGAAAGAAAACATCTTGTCCTGTATAAGCCGAATGCGGAGGAAAATCTACCCAAAGATGACTATCGTTTTGAAACGTATTATTCAAATCCAGTCGAGCTGGAGTTGCCGTTACACCAATATAAATCCCGGTGTCGGAAAGAATCTGGTTAATCAGGCGATTTATTTTCGTTTTATCTCCCGAATTAACTTTGGAGTTTGGAGACGCATAGTCTGCCTCGTCATCGATCACAACGATTCCATCGATGGTTCCGATTTTATCGATCAGCTTCCGCAGGTCGTTAGCGTTTTTCTTGCAAAAAATGACGTGCTTCCCACTTTTTATCGGAATGGTGGGATCTAGTATTTCTGAAAAATTTCTTGCAGATGGCGCTAAACCCGACGTCTTGAAACGTCCAAGATTCTGACCAAGCAAATCAACGCTATCATTCAATAAATGCAAAATAAAATTATGACCTTGGTCGAGAAGTTTCGCTGTTAGGCAAATCATCATCTCGGTTTTGCCGCTTTGTGGCTCTCCGTAGATCACAAATGACCGAGTGGCTTTTGCTCTCAAATTTTCGATCGCTCCACGAACAGCGATCTCGATACAGTCAACTTGCTTACCCGCATTTTTCAGTCGCTCTAACTGACCCTCGTATTGACGAGCCGAAGAGGCACCATTCAAGAAGTTGTTAATGTTGAAAGCTGCCACGTACCCCTCCCGATTCCACGGAGACACAATCGGCATTCCACTCAATTTCGTCAATAGGTTGAATCGCTTGCCCCACTCTTTGGCAATCTGGCTGATGGTCACGTTAATAATAGGGCCAGAGGAGCGCCGACCAATCTGTAGGTATGCGCCGCGGCAGTTCCTCCGCAAAAAAGGCGCCGCGTCAAAAAGTCGATACCGAGGAAAAGAAACCGACGCGAATAGCGAGTCAAGAAACAGCTTGCGAAAGGCCGTCAGTTTTTTTGGCTCGTTCCTCATCAAGCATATCGGCCCACCATTGCATCATCTGCACGCGCTCATTCCAATATGTCGCACGGTTGTAGACTCGTCGTACTTTTCGAGCGTCGAGATGAGCCAGCTGCGCTTCGATAGCGTCCGGGCTGAACGTGCCCGACTCGTTCAGGATGCTACTAGCGGAAGAGCGAAAGCCGTGTGCTGTATGCTCGGTGTTGGTGACACCCATTCGCCGCAAAGCTGAATTCATTGAATTTTCCGACAAGAAGGTCTTCCCCGACATCATCGATGGAAAGACCTGCCGCTTATCTTCGAACAGTTCTTTCATGTGCTTTAAGATCTCGATTGCTTGCCGGGATAGAGGGACGTGATGCTCACGCCGCATTTTTGTCTTTGCCGCAGGAATGGTCCAAATCGAATTTTCGAGGTCAAGTTCTGACCACTCCATTGAACGGGTTTCACCGGGACGAGCGAAGCAAAGAGCTTGAATTTTAAGCGCACCAATTAGTGATGGCCATCCGTCGTACCCGTAGATCGCCCTCATAAGACCGCCAAGTTCCTTACGGTCCGTGAGCGCTGGGTGACTTACCGGTACGTGCCGCTGCAAGGCACCCCTCAACGCTGAGGTCGGATCATTTTCAGCTCTTGCGGTTGCGATGGCGAAACGGAAGACACGCCCTATTGCTGATCGCGTAGCAAGCGCGCTTTCGACCCGGCCGCTTTTTTCAATGACGCTCAAGACATCTAAAACGTCCTTCGCCGAAATCTGAGTTATGGGATAAGGCGAAAGCTTCTTTGCGAGCTCCTTCAGCATCCAAGTGTTTTTATCGATGGTGGGCTCAGCGCGCTTATCTCGCCGCAGCTTTGCGATGAATTCATCTGTGATCAAGCCAAACGTGTTACCCGCTGCCGCCTTGGCAGCCAGTTGCTCACGCTTCTTTGCCAAAGAGGGATCTAAGCCCTCCGACAATTTTCTCTTAGCTTCGTCTCGTCGAACACGAGCGTCAGCCAACCCAAGGGCCGGATAGGTGCCGAGTGTCAGCGTCCTGCGCTTGCCAAAATAGGCGTAGTCCAGCCGCCACGACTTGCCACCGGCCTTTGAAATATAAAGGTAGAGCCCTTTCCCGTCGGGCAATTTGTACGGCTTATCGGATTTCTTCGCGTTCCTGATTTGCACATCGGTGAGTGACATTGACGGTATCGGTCTCGACGGTAGCGGCGTGATACCGTGATTTTGTACCGAAAAAAATGCTGGCTGTCACCGTACTTCGTTGCACTTCGCTACACGCGCGCGAGGTATGAAACCAATTCATCTACTTGATTTCTATGAAAATACTGCACTTTGTTGGACGATATTAAACAATATGGTTGGGGGCAGCTGGAGCGGGTGAAGGGAATCGAACCCTCGTATTCAGCTTGGGAAGCTGCTGCTCTACCATTGAGCTACACCCGCCTGGCACCCTGAGGTGTCCAACAGTTGGTGGCCTCTGTCAAGGCCGCCGGTATGCGATTAGAACCGGAAGTGCTTCGAGAGTTTCAGGCCCTGGGCCTGGTAATTCGAGCCGACACCGGAGCCGTAGAGGCTTTCCGGCTGCTCCTGCATGTGCTCGTAAATCAGACGCCCGACGATCTGGCCGTCCTCAAGAATGAAGGGCACTTCATGGCTGCGCACTTCCAGCACGGCGCGGCTACCGCGACCGCCGGCAGGGGCATGACCGAAGCCAGGATCGAAGAAGCCGGCATAGTGGACGCGGAACTCGCCGACCAGCGGATCGAACGGCGTCATCTCCGCTGCGAACTGCGGCGGCACATGAACCGCTTCGCGCGATACCAGAATGTAGAATTCATCCGGGTCGAGAATCAGTTCGGTGCGCCCCCGGCTGTAGAGCGGCTCCCAGAAATCGAAGATATCGTGCTGGGCCTTCTTGTCGACATCGACCACGGCCGTGTGGTGCTTGCCGCGATAGCCGATCAGCCCTTCCTTGTCGCCGGCAAGGTCGATCGACAGCGCGATGCCGCCGCCGGTGATGTTCGGCCGCTTGCTGGCAACCAGCGTCTCGCTCTCATGCAGCGCCAGCAGTTCCGGCTCTGTGAGCAGGGCCTGGCCAACGCGGAAGCGGATCTGCGACAGGCGCGAGCCACGGCGAACGACGATCGGGAAGGTGCGCGGGCTGATTTCGAGATAGAGCGGGCCGGAATAGCCGGCCGGGATCTTGTCGAACTCCTGCGCCCGATCGGTGATGACGCGGGTGAAGATGTCGAGACGACCTGTCGAGCTCTTCGGATTGGCAGAGGCAGACATATCCGCCGGAAGATCCAGACGTTCCATCAGCGGCACGATGTAGACGCAGCCGGTTTCCAACACGGCGCCCTCGGAGAGGTCGACGACGTGCAGTTTCAGCCTATCGAGCTTGTCAGCAACAAGATGCGACGGACCCGGCATGAAGCTGGCGCGAACGCGGAATGCATGCGAGCCAAGCCGCAGGTCGAGGCTTGCCGGCTGGATCTGATCGGAGTCCAGCTCTCTCTCGCTCGTCAGCCGTCCGGCATCGAAGAGCGCCGCAATGGCGCGATCAGCTAAAATTCCAGTGTTGCGAGCCATCATGCCTCATCCTAGCCCAAACCCTGCCAGTCGAAAACCGACCTGCAGGGCTCCGGCCGATTGAAAACCTTACTGCGACCTTTGCGCATCCTGCCGGATACGGGGGCTGTCATTTGTCGCAGACAAAACCAAACTCAGGGAATTGACGCAAGCGGTCAACGGCAGTATTGCAACTTATCCCGTGGTGATTTGGCCGGTCGGCTTGCAGCCACGTTAAACAAGTGGCTAAAAAGACCGGGGTTAAACCGGTCTGCATTTGCGGCCGGTTTTTTTGTTTTGAAAGTGGTGATGGCATGAGCAAGACTTGGCGCCCCGCAACCCAACTCGTTCACGGCGGAACGCTCCGTTCGCAATTCGGAGAAACATCCGAAGCGATCTATCTGACCCAGGGTTTCGTTTACGATACCTCCGAAGCGGCCGAAGCCCGCTTCAAGGGCGAGACGGATGGCTTCATCTACGCCCGCTACGGCAGCCCGACCAATGACATGTTCGAAAAGCGCATGTGCGCTCTGGAAGGCGCCGAAGACGCGCGCGCCACGGCTTCCGGCATGGCTGCCGTCACCGCCGCCATTCTCTGCCAGCTGAAGGCCGGGGATCATATCGTTGCCGCCCGCGCCCTGTTCGGCTCGTGCCGCTGGGTCGTCGAGACGCTCGCACCGAAATATGGCATCGAATGCACCCTCGTCGACGGCCGCTTCGTCGAGAACTGGGAAAAGGCTATTCGTCCCACGACCAAGGTCTTCTTCCTCGAAAGCCCGACCAATCCGACGCTGGAAGTGGTCGATATTGCCGCGGTTGCCAAGCTCGCCAATCAGATCGGCGCCAAGGTCGTGGTCGACAACGTGTTCGCCACGCCGATGTTCCAGAAGCCGCTCGAACTCGGCGCCCACATCGTCGTCTATTCCGCGACCAAGCATATCGACGGCCAGGGCCGTTCGCTTGGCGGCGTCATCCTCTCCGACAAGCAGTGGATCGACGAGAACCTGCAGGACTACTTCCGCCACACCGGCCCGGCCATGTCGCCCTTTACCGCGTGGACGCTGCTGAAGGGCATCGAGACATTGCCGCTGCGTGTGACGCAACAGACGGCAAACGCCTCCAAGGTCGCCGATTTCCTTGCCGAGCAGACCAACAAGGTCGCGCGCGTGATCTATCCGGGCCGCAAGGACCATCCGCAGGCCGATATCATTGCCAAGCAGATGAGCGGCGGCTCGACCCTCGTCGCCTTCGAGCTGAAGGGCGGCAAGGAGGCGGCCTTCAAGCTGCAGAACGCACTGGAAATCGTCAAAATCTCCAACAACCTCGGGGATTCGAAGAGCCTGATCACCCATCCGGCCACGACGACGCACAAGAACCTGACCGACGAGGCTCGTGCCGAACTCGGCATTTCGCCGGGCACTGTGCGCTTCTCCGCCGGCATCGAAGACAGCGCGGATCTGGTCGAAGATTTCGCCCGCGCGCTCGAGCAGGTTTCCGCCTGATACTGAGCGAGCCGCCCGGTCACCGTCCGGGCGGCTCGACTTTCTTGAGCCTGATGTCGGAAGTCGAGGCGCCTCAGCTTGAGGCCTTGAACCGAACCAGACCATTGTGCAGGAAGACCATCTTGTCGAACAACGCCAGATCCAGGGGATTTGGCAGACGCACATCCGAAAGATCAGGTACGGGCTTCACGAGTGGATCGTATGAACGATCGATCTGCGAGGTAAAGACAACGATCATTCCCCTGCTCCGTGCAAACGCCTTCAACGTGTTGACCTGGATCATCAGCTCTGGCTTCTCCCGCTTCTGATCGAGCAGTTGCAGATAATCGACGACCGCCAACGTGCCGGGCGCCGCGCCCGCCAGTCTCTCGACGATATAGTCTGCGCTGATGGCATCGGAGTTTTCGAAGCCGAACAAGGATGCAAATTCCGCATGATCGGCACCGATCATCGGGAAGCGATCCAGAACGACCTTCTCCGTATCCTCCAGCGTGAAGAACATGCTACGATTGCCGGCCCTCATCGCCTCGACGGCGAGCCTCAGGCTCATCAGCGTCTTGCCATGACCGCGCCGCGCGCCGATCAGGACGAGATCGCCCTGGCTCAGTTGCGAATATAGCTCGTTGACGGAAAGGGCAGCCGCCGTTTTGGAAGCAAGCAGGCTCCAGGCATCAAAACCTTCGCCAGCGGCGATGCTGTCCAGTGCGGCATGCAAGGGGATATTCTGCTGGCGGGACAAGAGCCTCGCCTTGCGCTTCAGATGATATACCGGGGCGGAAAGCCTCATTTAAACCTCCTATTGCGAGCAATGACCGCAACCCCTCCTTATGCCAGGCGCTCAAACAGTCGGTTCCGAGATCGAAAGCCCCGCATGAAATATACTTTCCCGATGGAGGGGGGAGGCATGGGCCGTGCCAGAATCAGATCATAGCCGAAATCGCCGCAACGGAAAATCGCATCCGGCCTTTTTCGATCGAAAGGGCATCGCAAAGATGGGTTACTCGAAGCGGAGCTTTTATGCACACATGCCCAGATATGGCGTTCACCAGCCAAGTGAACCTAAAATGGTTGTAAGCCTTTCTTGGTGATAAACAAACCAAGGTGCTGATGGGGCATACAAGTCCAAAGGACAGGTGGACAGAGATACTTTCAAAAGCGTCTCGTTAACCTTGAAATGCGACTGGAATATCTAAAATCCGGCACGATCTGCGTGTTCGTGATAGTTTTCATCGTTCCATTCCTTGACGGAACGAATAGGTTATAGGATACCGCTAGTTATCCTGCTCTTTGCGGGAAATATGGAAAGCGGATAAGATGCCGCGGACTTTAAAATGCTGGAACGTCGGCGGCGCTCAAAAGAACGCACGGTGTTTCAGAGCAGCGGCAAGGTATCAGGCATGTATCGCGCTTTAACACGCGACATAGAAGTAGTGGTCGAACCGTTTTATCTGGAGGAGCAATCCGATCCGGACGACGACCGTTATGTCTGGGGATACCGTATCGTCATTTCCAACCACTCGGAAAAAGCCGTGAAGCTGGTGACGCGCTATTGGCATATCACCGATATGAACGGCATCGTGGATGAAGTGACGGGACCGGGCGTGGTCGGCGAACAGCCGCATCTGAAGCCCGGCGACACCTACGAATATTCTTCGGGCTGCCCGCTGGACACGCCGTCAGGCATGATGTTCGGCCATTATCAGATGGAAACGGACGACGGGGAGCTCTTTCATGTCAAGATCCCCGCCTTTTCGCTGGATACGCCCAACCTGCTGCGTACGCTGAATTAAGCCGCGTCAGGCCGCCTCTATTTCCGAGACTTCGAAACGATAGGTCGTCGAGCAGAACTCGCACGTCACGGCAATTTCGCCATTCTCCTGGCTCGCTTCGACTTCCTCGGCGGTAAAGCCCTTCAACACGCCCTTCAGCTTGTCGCGCGAGCAGGAACAGCGGTCGAAAACAGCCTTCGGCTCGTAAACGCGCACGCCGCGCTCGTGAAACAGCCGGTAGAGCAGCCGCTCGGCACCGACCTGTGGATCGGTCAGCTCATCCGCATCGATGGTTTCGACCAGGCTGCGTGCCTCTGACCAGGCATCGTCCTCGACATTTGCGCGGACGCCGGTATCACCGTCGCCGCCGTGAAGGTCGGGCTGGCGCATGCGCTCGGGAGCCTCCGGCAGAAACTGCGCGATCAGCCCCCCTGCCCGCCAGCGATGGCGCGGCTTGCCGTCTTCATCGCGGTCGAAAAGCTCGGCGGCCGCGAGGCGAACACGGGTCGGGATCTGCTCGGACTGACGGAAATAGGTGCCAGCGATTTCTTCCAGCGACGCGCCGTCGAGCGCGACGATGCCCTGATAAGGCTGGCTGAACCGGCCCTGATCGATGGTGAAGGCCAGCACGCCCTTGCCGAGCAACTGCTCGGGCTCGGTGCGCCCTTCGGCGACCGCCTTGGCCAGTGCGTCCTCATCGAAGCGGGCATAGGCGCGGATATTTTCCGGCGTGGTGAAATCGGCGACCAGAAGATCAACGGGACCGTCGCCCTTCGTCTGTACCGTGAACTTGCCTTCGAACTTCAGCGAGGTTCCGAGCAGGACGGTCAGCACAATGGCCTCGGCCAACAGGCGCGCAACCGGCGTCGGATAATCGTGCCGGGCAAGAATGGCATCCAGCAGCGGACCGAGCTGCACTGCCCGGCCGCGCACGTCCAACCCTTCCACCTGGAAGGGAACGACATGATCGTCACCGGCGAAATCGAATTGACCCAGCGTGGCGGCATTTTCGGCCATTGCTTTACTCCTACTGCGCCCGCGCCTTTGAACGCGGCTTCATATCCTCAGATCGCGCCCAGGCACCAAGCAAGAATCGACTTTTGCGCATGAAGACGGTTTTCCGCCTCATCGAAAACAACGGATTGCGGACCATCGATCACTTCGTCCGTGACTTCCTCCCCGCGGTGAGCGGGCAGGCAGTGCATGAACAACGCGTCGTTACCGGCCTGTGCCATCAAAGCCTTGTTGACCTGATAGGGCTGGAAGACGTTGTGACCGCGGGCCCGGTGTTCCTGATTCATGGAAACCCAGGTATCGGTTACCACACAATCGGCGCCGGCGACCGCACGGTCGGCATCATGCGAGAGCATGATTTCGGCGCCCTCGTTGCGGGCCCAGTTCAGATAGTGATCCTTTGGCTCGGAACCAAGGGGTACCGCCATGTTCATGCGATAGCCGAAACGTGCGGCCCCTTCAATCAACGAATGGAGCACGTTATTGCCGTCGCCCGTCCAGGCAATCGTCTTGCCCTTGATGGGGCCGCGATGTTCTTCGAAGGTCATGATATCGGCCATGATCTGGCAAGGATGCGTGTCGTCGGTGAGCGCATTGATGACCGGAACCGTCGCATGCTCTGCCAGTTCCAGCAGGCGGGAATGATCCGTCGTGCGGATCATGATCGCATCGACATAGCGCGAGAGCACCTTGGCCGTATCGCCGATCGTCTCGGCGCGGCCAAGCTGCATTTCGGTGCCGGAGAGGAACAGCGTTTCGCCGCCGAGCTGGCGCATTCCGACATCGAAGGAAACGCGGGTACGGGTGGACGGCTTCTCGAAGATCATCGCCAGCATCTTGCCGGCAAGCGGCTTGTCGGCCGTGCCGGCCTTCTGCGCGGTCTTTCGCACGATCGCATCATCGATGATGCTGCGCAGATCGGCAGTCGCGACGGCCGAGAGATCGAGAAAGTGTTTCGGAGAAGCCATGTCCTTACCTGTACTCCAGAAAAAACAATAACGCCCGCGTGGGGCAGGAACGCCCCGACAGCGGGCGTTGAGTTCAAGCCGATTTTTTGGTGCGAGCTGCGCGCGCGCGCTCGGCGGCACGCTCGATGCGTGCGATGCCTTCGCGTGCCTCTTCGGCAGTGACCACCAGCGGCGGCAACAGTCGGATGACATTGTCGCCGGCCGGCACGCCAAGCAGGTGCTCGGCGCGGATCGCCTGCAACAGGTCTGCCTGCGGAATGGCAGCCTTGATGCCGAGCATCAGGCCCTCGCCGCGAACGTCCTCGATGATATCGGGAAAGCGATCCTTGAGCGACGCGAGACCCTGACGGAAGACGAGGGCGATATCGCGAACGTGTTGCAGGAAGCCATCGGCAAGGATGACATCGAGAACGGCGTTGCCGACTGCCATGGCCAGCGGATTGCCGCCGTAGGTGGAACCGTGCGTGCCCGCCTTCATCCCGGAAGCGGCTTCCGCCGTTGCAAGGCATGCACCGAGCGGGAAGCCGCCGCCGATACCCTTGGCGACGGCCATGATATCGGGGGTGATGCCGGCCCATTCATGAGCAAAAAGCTTGCCGGTACGGCCGACGCCGCTTTGAACTTCGTCGAGGATCAGCAGCAGGCCATGCTCGTCGCAAATCTGGCGCAGGCCGCGCAGGAATTCGTTTGTGGCCGGGCGGATACCGCCCTCGCCCTGCACAGGCTCGATGAGGATCGCAGCCGTCGCATCGGTGATTGCGGCACGAACCGCATCGAGATCGCCGAACGTCACCTGGTCGAAACCGGCGGCCTTCGGGCCGAAGCCTTCGACGTACTTTTCCTGACCGCCCGCGGCGATCGTCGCGATCGTACGACCGTGGAAGGCGCCTTCGAAGGTGATGATGTGGAACTTCTCGGGATGGCCCTTGGAGAAGTGATAGCGCCGCGCCGTCTTGATGGCGCATTCCAGAGCCTCGGCGCCCGAGTTGGTGAAGAACACCTTGTCCGCGAACGTCACGTCCGTCAGGCGCTTGGAGAGCTTTTCCTGACCCGGGACTTCGTAGAGGTTGGAAAGGTGCCAGACCTTGTCGGCCTGTGCCTTCAACTCTGCAACCAGATGTGGATGCGCATGACCGAGCGAATTGACCGCAACGCCAGCCGCGAAATCAAGATAACGCTCGCCGCTTTCGGTCACCAGCCAGACGCCTTCACCTCGCTCGAACCGCAGCGGAGCACGCATATAGGTGTCATAAAGCGGCGCGGTCTCGGCCATGGCCATGTCTCCTCGATCACAACTTTAAGGACCAATCGCTTCCGCTTGATGAAACGGGTCCGAAAAAATCAAAAATGCCGCCTTTCGGCGGCCCGGGCACTATTGATGTTTTGCACCGCGATGTCAACAAAACTGGCGTCTTAGCAGGTGCGAGAAAGCGCTTGCGGGCAAAAGAGACGGGTTCACGGCGGCCTATTGCAGAAATGCCACGCCCGGGCAGCAAGTTGGGGAAAACCTAGAAATCGATTCCTCAAGATTCTCGCGACTCTTGTCACGGAGTCAGCCTCACACTAGGTTAAAAAGCAATTGCTAGACTGCATGCGGCGGAACTAGTCACCACAATTTTAAAGCGTTTCAAGCCTCGATCCCATGCGAGGCGATGGTGAGGGATTCTGCCATCCGAAACGCGACAGCGGAGACAGGGCATGAATTGGACAGACGAACGCGTCGAGAAGCTGAAAAAGCTATGGTCCGAAGGTTTGAGCGCCAGCCAGATCGCGGCGCAGCTTGGTGGCGTCAGCCGTAATGCCGTCATCGGCAAGGTGCATCGCCTGAACCTTCCCGGCCGAGCGAAGGCCGGCGGCACGGCAACTGCAGCGCGCACGCCGAAGCGCAGCGCCGCGTCTCCTCGCCCGACAAACTACGGTTCTCGCGTTGCGACCCGCACGGTGGTTACCCGCCAGCAGGGCGCAACCATGCTGAAGGAAGAGATCGAGGTCGATTCCGTCAACGAAATCCAATATCGCCCGTCGTCGAACGTCGTCGTTCCGATCTCGCGCCGCCTCGGCCTGACGGAGCTGACGGAGCGCACCTGCAAGTGGCCGGTGGGCGACCCGCTGAAGGACGATTTCCATTTCTGCGGCAACGACAGCCCGGATTCGTCGCCCTACTGCACCTATCATCAGCGCATGGCTTACCAGCCTGTGAACGAGCGCCGCCGGAACAACGGCTAAGCCTCTGCCTCTTTAAGCAGACAAGAGAAACGGGCCCTTTCGGGCCCGTTTTCTTTTTCCGCCGCTATATTGGTGCCGGAGCGGGCTTGCCGCTCAGGCTTCCATGGAGTAGCCCGCGCCGCGAACGGTGCGGATGACATCCTGCATATTGGAGAAGTTCAGCGCCTTGCGCAGACGGCCGACATGGACGTCGACGGTGCGTTCGTCGACATAGATATCGTGCCCCCATACGCCGTCCAGCAGCTGCGAACGCGAGAAAACGCGGCCCGGCGAGGACATGAGGAATTCCAGCAGGCGGAATTCCGTCGGTCCCAACCGCACTTCGCGGCTCTTGCGATGGACGCGATGCGTTTCGCGGTCCAGCTCGATATCGCCGCAACGCAGCACCGTGGAGAGAACCTCCGGGCGGGCACGCCGCAGCATCGCCTTGACGCGAGCCATCAGCTCGGGCGTCGAGAACGGCTTGACGACATAGTCGTCCGCGCCGGTGGAAAGGCCGCGCACGCGCTCGCTTTCCTCGCCTCGGGCCGTCAGCATGATGATCGGCAGGCGCTCCGTCTCCGGCCGCATACGCAGCCGGCGGCAGAGCTCGATGCCGGACACGCCGGGGAGCATCCAGTCGAGGATCAGGAGATCTGGGATGCGCTCCTGGAGACGCAACTCGGCCTCATCGCCCCTGAGGATCGTGTCGACCTCGAAGCCTTCGGCCTCGAGATTGTAGCGCAGCAGAACGCTGAGCGCTTCCTCGTCTTCTACAACAGCAACTCTCGGAACCATGCGCCTATGGTCTCCTTTCTTCGCTTCAAGATTATTCCGTCACTGCGCCGACGGTGTTGGCGGTATCGTCCTTCGGGCGCTCGCCTTCCGGCTGAGCACCGGTCGCCATGTAATAGATCGTCTCGGCGATGTTGGTGGCATGGTCGCCGATGCGCTCGATGTTCTTGGCGCAGAAGAGAAGATGCGTGCAGGTGGTGATGTTGCGCGGATCTTCCATCATGTAGGTGAGCATCTCGCGGAAGAGCGAGGTGTACATTGCGTCGATTTCTTCGTCGCGTTCGCGGATCGACACGGCCTTGTCCGGCGAGCGGGTAGCGTAGACGTCCAGAACTTCCTTCAGCTGGCTCAGCGCCAGTTCGGAAAGGTGCTCGATGCCACGAGCGAGACGACGCGGCACGCCGGTGCCCTGAACGGCGATGACGCGCTTTGCGGTGTTCTTGCCGAGGTCGCCGACGCGCTCCAGATCGGAAGCGATGCGGATCGAGCCCATGATTTCGCGGAGATCGGCCGCCATCGGCTGACGACGAGCGATGGTGACGATCGCCTTGTCGCCGACTTCGCGTTCGGCATGGTCGAGAACGACGTCATCCGAGATGACCTTCTGCGCCAGAGCGGCATCGCTATTGACCAGCGCGCGTACGCTGTCGCTTACCATCTGCTCGGCCAGGCCGCCCATTTCGGCGATACGGCGCGTCAGGAACTTCAGGTCTTCGTCATAAGCAGAGAGAATGTGGGTGGAGACCATTTTTCTATCCTCAAGGTGAACTGTGTGAAAGGTGCCGCGCGCCTGATATCATCAACCAAAACGGCCCATGATGTAATCCTGCGTACGGAAATCGTCGGGATTGGTGAACATTTTATCGGTGTCGTTCTCCTCAACCAGATGGCCGAGATGGAACATTGCGGTGCGTTGCGAAACGCGGGCTGCCTGCTGCATGGAATGCGTCACGATGACGATCGTGAAGTTCTCCCGCAGCTCATGAATAAGGTCTTCGACCTTTGCTGTTGCAATCGGATCGAGCGCTGAGCACGGTTCGTCCATCAGGATGACTTCCGGGCTGACGGCAACGGCCCGCGCGATGCAAAGGCGCTGCTGCTGACCACCCGAAAGGCTGGTGCCGGCGTCGTGAAGCCGATCTTTCACTTCGCCCCACAGACCGGCCTTCTGCAGGCTGGTTTCGACGATATGCTCGAGATCGGCCTTCGAGCGATGCAGGCCATGAATGCGCGGACCGTAAGCCACATTCTCGAAGATCGACTTCGGGAACGGGTTCGGCTTTTGAAAGACCATGCCGACGCGCGCGCGCAGCTCCACAACGTCGATGCTGTTGTCGTAGACATCCTGGTCGTCGAGCGTGATCTTGCCGGTGACGCGGCATGTCTCGATCGTGTCGTTCATGCGGTTGAGGCAACGCAGGAAAGTGGACTTGCCGCAGCCCGAAGGCCCGATCAGCGCCGTCACCGTATTGGCGCGGATCTTCAGATTGACGTCGAAGAGCGCGCGCTTGTCGCCGTAGAAAACCGAAACGTCCTGGCCGATCATCTTGTAGGGGATCGTCGTCATCTTCCTGGCCAATGCTCTTTCGCTTGCGGCTTCCGTCATCATGTTCATGGTCCAGCCCTCCCCTACCAGCGCCGTTCGAAGCGGCGACGCAGCAGAATTGCGCCGATGTTCATTGCGACAAGGAAGAAGAGCAGGACGATGATGGCGCCGGACGTTCTTTCGACGAAAGCACGTTCGGCCTCGCTCGCCCACATGTAGATCTGCACCGGCAGCGCCGTCGAAGGATCGAGAGGCGATGTCGGATAGTTGGCAACAAAGGCGACCATGCCGATCAGAAGCAACGGCGCCGTTTCGCCGAGCGCATGGGCAAGCCCAAGGATCGTGCCGGTCAAGATGCCGGGCATGGCGAGCGGCAAAACGTGATGGAACACCATCTGCATGCGCGAGGCGCCAAGCCCGAGCGCCGCGCTGCGGATCGAGGGCGGCACGGCGCGCAGCGCGGACCGCGTCGCGATGATGATCATCGGCAGCGTCATGAGGCTCAGCACCAGCCCGCCGACCAAAGACGCCGAACGCGGCAACCCCATCATGTTGATGAAGACCGACAGACCCAGCAGGCCATAGACGATGGAGGGGACCGCCGCCAGATTGTTGATGTTGACTTCGATCAGATCCGTCAGCCGGTTTCTCGGCGCGAACTCCTCGAGATAAATCGAGGCCGCCACGCCGACAGGTAGCGCAAGCGCGAGTACGGTCAGCATCAGATAGAGCGAGCCGATCAGCGCCACGCCAAGACCTGCAGCTTCCGGCCGGCTAGAATTGCCTGACAGGAAGAGGCCGCTGTTAAAGACCTTGTGCAGGGCGCCGGCCGCTGTGAGCTGCTGCATCCAGGCCAGCTGGCGATCGGACACCTTGCGATCTTTCTCTTCGCCGCTGAGATCGATCTGACCCTTGTTGGCGGAATCGATGTTGGCATTTGCCAGCATCGTGACGTTCTGCGTAGTTCCGACGATCGACGGGTTCGCCACGACCTTGTCGCGCAGCGTGATCCTGGCGCCGTCCGACACCATGGCCATCGCCTGGCGCATCAGCATGCGATCGGAAGGATCGATACCAAGGGCCTTTGCCAGCGCATTGCGGATGAGGATCGGATAATTCGCTGCGATCAATACCTTTGGATCGCTGGATCGCTTGTTGGCGGGGTCGATGACCGCCTCGCTGAATTCGATGGGCAGGGTGATCGAGGTCTGCACGAAGGCGGTATAGCCATTGCGGACGACGGTCGACACCAGAATGAGCAGAAAGACGAGACCGAAAATGACGGCAGCGAAACCGAAGGCGCGGAAGCGACGCTCGGCAGCATAGCGACGCTTGATGCCGATATCCCGACGCAGCGAGGTGCCGGACGTCAGCTCATGCGGAATATTGGAGTGCGGAGAGGATACGATGTCGCTCATTCGTATTGCTCCCGGTAACGGCGGACGATGTAGAGCGCATAGACGTTCAGCGCGAACGTCAGGCAGAACAGCGTGATGCCGAGCGCGAAGGCGACAAGCGTCTGCGGCGAGGTAAACTCCAGGTCGCCGGTCAACTGGTTGACGATCTTGACGGTCACGGTGGTCATCGGCTCGAAGGGATCGAGCTGCATACGGGCAGCGACACCGGCGGCCAGAACCACGATCATGGTTTCACCGACAGCCCTTGAGGCCGTCATCAAAAGCGCGCCGACGATGCCCGGCAGCGCTGCCGGCAGCAGCACGCGCTTCACCGTCTCGGAGCGGGTGGCGCCGAGACCAAGCGAGCCGTCGCGCAGCGAGCGCGGCACGGCCATGATGATATCGTCGGACAACGATGAAACATATGGGATGAGCATGACGCCCATGACAAAGCCCGCCGTCAGCACGCTCTGTGCCTCGATGAAGCTCCTGTAACTTCCTGTCACCAGCCCATCGATATCAGCTGAAATATCCCTGAGGAATGGCCCGACCGTGACCAGCGCAAAGAAGCCGTAGACGATGGTGGGAATGCCGGCCAGTACTTCGAGCATCGGCTTGGCGATCGAACGCACGCGGGCCGAAGCATATTCCGCCATGTAGATGGCGGCGAACAATCCGATCGGTACGGCAAACAGCATGGCGACGACGCTGATATAGATCGTGCCTGCGAGCAGCGGGATGAGCCCGAACGTTCCCGACGTTTGCGAGCCGGCACCGGCGAAGCGCGGATCCCAGACAGTGCCGAAGAAGAATTCATTGGCCGGGACCATGCTGAAGAAGCGCGCCGCTTCCGATAGCATCGATACGACGATGCCGATCGTCGTCAGCACGGCAATCGAAGAGGCAACGATGAGAGCGCCGAGGATGACCTGCTCGACACGGTTGCGTGCGCGAAACCGGGGAGCAATGGCGCGCAAGCCATAGGCTGACAAAAGGAGCGACAGAAGGATCGCCACCGCGGACATGACGGTGCGGCTGAATTCGCGCATGCCGTCATACCGATTGGCGGCATCGATCATGTAACCCGTTGGGCGAACCGCCAGCGGCACACCCTTCTGCGCCAGAAGCAACTGGAGATCGGCCGAACCGCTATCGACGGCGGCAAGTTCCTGTCGATTGAGCATGCGCATGCCATGAGCGATGCTGCGTACCATGCCGTAGCTGAGATTGAGTTCCGCCTGCGGCAGGCTCTTTACCTCTTCTGGGAAGGACTTGATCACGAGACGATCGATCACGATCGGGCTGACGACAAGCCAGATGCATACAAGCGCCAGAGGCGGCAACACGGCCCAGATCGCTGCATAGGCTCCATGATAGCCAAGCCGGGAATGCATCGAAGAGGACCGGCCGCCCGAAAGCGCAATCGCCCTCGCACGCCCGAGCACGAAGGCAAGGGCGCCGATGACCGACAGGCACAATAGCAGCAGCGATACGCTCATTCACATTCCCCGGCGAGCGCCGGAGCGGGCAACACCCGCACCGGCACACAATTCGCATGCACTTACATGATCTTCCCGTCCGCGAAGTCCTTGCGGATCTGGTCGCGCTCGGCGTCTGGCGCCGGCACAAGGCCATATTCCGCAAGCGGACTGTCGGGACCGATCATCTGATCGCTCGTGAAGAAATCGACATATTCCTTAAGCCCGGCAATAACGCCGAGATGCGCCTTCTTTACGTAGAAGAACAGCGGACGCGAAACCGGATAGGTTCCATCCGCGATCGTCTGGCCAGACGGCACGATGCCGCTGACCGTGGCGACCTTCAGCTTGTCGGCATTGTTCTGGAAGAAGTAGAGACCGAACACGCCGATGCCATGCTTGTTGGCATTGATGCGCGCCAGGGTCTCCGGATAGTCGCCGTCGATATCGACAGCCACGCCATCCTTGCGCACGGCAATGCACTTCTTGGCCTGCTCCGCGGCATCGGAAATAGTTTTGCTGATGATATCGGCTGCGCCGGATACCTTGCAGCCGGCAGCGAGCACCTTCTCTTCGAAGACCTCGCGCGTGCCGTGCTTCTCGCCCGGGATATAGGCGGCAATTTCGAAATCCGGCAGCGACGGATTGATCTGCGACCACGTCTTGTAGGGGTTGGCGACCAGCTTGCCGTTGACGACGACTTCCGCGGCGAGCGCCTTGTAGAGATCGACCGGTTCGAACTTGATGTCCGGATTGCTCTTGTCAAAGGCGAAAACGATGCCGTCATAGCCGATCTTGACCTGCTGGATATCGGTCACGCCAGCGGCTTTGCAGGCCTGGACTTCACTGTCCTTGATCGGCCGCGAGGAGTTGGCGATATCGATGGTATCGGTGCCGACGCCCTTGCAGAATTCCTTGAGCCCGGCACCGGAACCGCCGGACTCGACCACCGGCGTCTTGAAATTGGTAAAGGTCTCGCCGAAGCTTTCGGCAACGATCTTGGCATACGGGAATACAGTCGACGAGCCTGCGATCTGAATCTGATCGCGCGCCGAGGCGGCACCAGCGAATGCAGCCGATGCAACCAGCGCAAGTACGGACAATTTCAAAGCATTCATACTGAATCCCCCTGACAAGCCTTGAAGAGCGCTGTTGCGGACGCCGCATCCGCATCTTTCAGCGCCTCACTCTTAGCGGCCAAAGCACCGCCCTTTTATGTCAGGCGAGTGAAACAATTATGACACTTTATCCTTTTGAAATCGCTTGAATAATTTAAACGAAAAATCGACCGTTCACAGAGTTTCAGAAACGGACCGTAAAGTCCGTTCCCTTGCCAACCTCGGACTTGACGATCAGTCTGGCGCGATGCCGGGTCAGGATGTGCTTGACGATGGCAAGCCCCAGACCGGTGCCTTTCTTGGAGCGGCTGTCCTCAACGTTAACGCGATAGAAGCGCTCGGTGAGGCGCGGCACATGCTCTGCGGGAATTCCCGGCCCCTTATCGGACACGACGACGGCGACCGGCTGGCCAGGCTCGTTGAGCAGCGAAACCTCGACCGCTTTGCCTTCCTGACCGTATTTGCAAGCATTCTCGATCAGGTTCTCGAACACCTGCACGAGCTCGTCACGATCGCCCAGCACCTCCACCTTGCCGGCCGGAAGATGGAGATTGATGACCACGTCCAGATCGCTGGCAAGCGGCAGCAGCGAATCCCTCACATGCCCGAGTAACGGCACGAGATCGACCTTCTGGTCCGGGGCGATATGCGATTTCAACTCCAGCCTTGAGAGCGACAGGAGATCGTCCACCAGCCGGCTCATGCGCGTCGTCTGATCGAACATGATGCCGAGAAAGCGCTGCTGCGCTTTCGGATCGGCCTTCGCAGGACCCTGGATGGTTTCGATGAAACCTCTGAGCGACGCAAGTGGCGTTCGCAGCTCGTGGCTGGCATTGGCAACGAAATCGGAGCGCATGCGGTCGATGTGATGCAGCTCCGATATGTCGCGGAACGACAGCAGGAAGAAGGCGTGGGTATCCAGCTGCGGCAGATCGATCGGCGCAATTCGGACGATGTAAACGCGCTCCGAAGGCAGGCGCTCCGAATGTTCTATCTGGTTCGGCGCATTGGTGGCGATCGTCTCGCGCACCATGTCGAGCAGGCCCGGAGAGCGCAGCTTCGAGGAAATATGCGAGCCGATCGGAAAGGCGCCGAAAGCCTTCTCGACGGCGGTGTTCTGCACGAGAACGGAGGCCTCGCGGTCGATGATCAGCGCCGGCATGTCCAGCGCGGCCAGTCCTGCAAAGACCGTGCGCAGCAAAATTTCAGGACTGGCTGGCGCCGGCTCGGCGGTCGACGGAACGACGACGCGCTCCACGAGGGGTGGTCGGATGAGGGCCACGACCATGACGATCACCCAGATCCAGAAGACGGCTCCGGTGTTGATGCCCTCGATCAGCGCAAGTGCAGCGATCAACGTCGCTAAAATCAGGATGGCGATCTCCTGCCGCAATCTCACCGCCAACTTCCTGACAAATGACCATTCGTCTTCCAATTGCGCCCGTCCCTTCGCCTGCCGTCATGGAATGCTGGATTCCGCGTATTAGCCGGGATTCATGACAGAAGTATTCGGCTCTATCCACAGAAGGCGGCAACTGACGATAATAAATGTAGCCGGCAAAAGGGGAAGTTGGCAAAGGGGTTGAAACCATTGAATAAAAGCCCCAGTTTGCTCGGAAAGCTTTTTTTGTCGCATCCAAGCGGCAGGGTTAACAGACCATCAACAGCCGAGGAGCCTGGCCTATGGGGGAAGAAGCGCAAAGCCGCATCGTGGAGCTGGATATTCATGGAACAAAGCAGGCATTCGACGTCGACGACCCCAACCTACCCGAGTGGATCGACGAGGAAGCGCTGACGTCAGGCGGATATCCCTACAAGAAAAAGCTCAAGGAAGACGATTATCTCGACGAGCTGAAGAAACTGCAGATCGAGCTCATCAAGGTGCAGTTCTGGCTTCAGTCCACGGGCAAGCGGGTGATGGCCCTGTTTGAAGGGCGGGATGCCGCGGGCAAGGGCGGCTCGATTGCCGCTACATCAGCGCATATGAACCCTCGCCTGGCGCGGGTGGTCGCGCTGACCAAGCCGACCGACCGTGAGGCGGGGCAATGGTATTTCCAGCGCTATGTCGCCCAGTTTCCAACGGCCGGCGAATTCGTGCTGTTCGACCGCTCCTGGTACAACCGCGCCGGCGTAGAACCGATCATGGGCTTCTGCACGCCGAAACAGTACGAGCAGTTCCTGAAGCAGGCACCGCAGATGGAGAAGCTGATCGTCCAGGACGGGATCCTGTTTTTCAAATTCTATCTCGACATCGGCCGGGAGATGCAGCTGAAGCGCTTCCACGACCGGCGCCACGATCCGCGCGCCGTCTGGAAACTTTCGTCCATGGATATTGCCGCGCTGCCGAAATGGAAGGAATACAGCGAAAAACGCGATCGCATGCTCAAGGATACGCATACGGACTATGCGCCCTGGACCGTGATCCGCGCCAACGACAAGCGGCGGGCACGGCTGAACCTGATGCGCCACATCCTGCCGACGCTCGACTATGACGGCAAGGACAAGAAGGCCATCGGCGAAATCGACGACAAGATCCTCAGCGTCGGCCCGGCCGTTCTCAAATAGCGCAGCGGCGCCCGGGCTTATTGCCCGGGCAACACGCGGATGGCGTAGATATTGATGCCACGCGCCTTGCCATCGACATCGCTATTGATGATCAAACGGCCGGAACCCGCGGGAGCCGTCGACCCGTCGAAGCGGATCTGGAACAATGCATCCGTTTTCTGCCGGCTTGCCGTGAAGCGATGGCGTCCGCAACGGCCCAACGATCCGAAGTCGCATTCAACGGTGATCTGCATGGGCGCATCGGAGGTCGACTGCAAGGTGAGCGCGATCGTCGATGGCTTGCCGGCCATCTGCTGCAGCACGCTTGCCGGCACTTCGATGGAACCGCTCCCATCGGTGCCGCTGGTGAGAGACGTCAACCGCACCGCCGGCCCTTCGTTTTCCGACACATTTTCGGCTTTCGCCTGCGCGCCAGCCTTCACCTTGGCGGCGTCGGTCGGCTTCAATACCTCTATCCATTCCGAAGAGAAGCTGTTCTGCGGATCGATGGTTGCCAGGCCCGGATTGACGGGGCCGCTGTTGTCGTCATCGTCGGCATTATCATCATCGCCGTTGTTGCCGCTGAAATCCTGTGAGTCGACATGGGCGGGCGGATTGCGGACGCTCGTATCCCGCTGCGATGCCGGCATCAGCACACCCGACGTCTTGATCCACCAGGCTCCGACGCCGAGAAACGCCAGCAGGATGCAGAACACAAGCAGTCGCGAGAAGAATTTGCGCGGCTTGCGGCGCACCGCGGCACGCTCGGGCTTGAAATTCATCGACCGTGCGGAAGGCCGCGCCTCGGCCATCGGCCGCACATCGCCGTCGGCGCCGAAATGGTCTGACGGGGCGGCGCGCATGTCGCCGAAATCGGATTGCGGAGCTTCGGCTTCGACGGATACCGGCTCGACCGGAGCGGATGCACGGCCGGAAGGCGGCAGCGTATCGCGCGTATCGCGCGTTTCGCCGCGCACACCCATGACAGGCTCGGAACGCTGTCCCGGCTGGCTTGGTGGCGGGCTTGGCGCTGCCCTTGGCGCGGCGGGCGAGACATCCAGATCGTCAAGCGTTGGCGATACAGGCACATCCTCGGGCGGACGCGCTCGTTCTTCCGCCTCGATCTCGCGGATGGTCGCCTCCAGTCGTTGACGCTGGGCGGCAATGATGTTGACGTCGGTAATGTCCTGCTTGCGGAGGCCGGCTTCCAATGCCTGGCGTGCAGATTGATAGATGCGAGCCCGGATTTCCGGATTGGCGCGCTCGGACCGGTCCAACGCGCTTCTGATAGCCGTTTCTAATCCGCTCACATCAGATCCTTTACTCTCACTCGCAACATACTCGCATACTCTGCCGGCAAGACGAACTCGGTCTTTTAGCATTCATTAACCGGATTCGGTAACGCCCCGTCCGACAATACGCAAGTCTTCGACGGGACCGGCGCGCACTCCAGCGGGGATAAATGCGAAAGACGACGCAATTGCGATAGTGAGCAGGCCGCTTCAGGGGGATCATCGGGGATGGACCGAGCTAAAAGCTATTCGATAGGGCAGCCCTTCCCACCGCTTTCCTCATCTGTTATTTCTTTGACGTTTTCGTAAACGTCAATAAGGGATGATATTGATGGCCCTCCCCTCGATCCTGAAAGACCATCTGCGGCTCCCGGTCGTGGCCTCGCCGCTTTTCATCATCTCTCATCCTGCCTTGACGCTGGCACAATGCAAGGCCGGCGTTGTCGGCTCCTTTCCCGCGCTCAATGCGCGGCCGGAAAGTCAGCTGGACGAATGGCTTGCCATGATCACCGAAGACCTGGCCGCGCACAATGCCGCAAATCCCGAACGACCGGCCGCTCCATTCGCCGTCAACCAGATTGTCCACACATCGAACAAGCGCCTGGAGCATGATCTGATGCTCTGCGTCAAATACAAAGTGCCGATCGTCATTTCTTCGCTTGGCGCGGTGCCCGAAGTGAATGCTGCCGTCCATTCCTACGGCGGGATCGTGCTCCACGACATCATCAACAATCGCCACGCCAATTCGGCAATCCGCAAGGGCGCGGACGGCCTGATCGCGGTCGCAGCCGGTGCCGGCGGCCATGCCGGTCGGCTTTCGCCCTTTGCCCTTATCCAGGAAATCCGCGAGTGGTTCGACGGCCCTCTGCTGCTCGCCGGCGCCATCGCCACGGGCGGCGCCGTTCTGGCCGCCCAGGCGGCCGGCGCGGATATGGCCTATATCGGCTCTCCCTTCATCGCGACGCAGGAAGCACGCGCCGCGGATGCCTATAAGCAGGCGATCGTCGAAGGTACTGCCGCCGATATCGTTTACTCCAACTATTTCACCGGCGTTCACGGCAACTACCTCAAATCCTCCATCGTTGCCTCCGGACTGGATCCCGACAAGCTGCCCGAGGCAGACCCGTCGAAGATGGACTTCGAGGCCGCGACGACAGGCCCCAAGGCCTGGAAGGATATCTGGGGTTCCGGCCAGGGCATTGGCGCCGTCAAAGCCATCGAACCCGTCGCCCGGCTTGTCGACCGGCTCGAGACGGAATACCGCCAGACACGGGCTCGCCTTTCGCTTTGAGCACCGTGAAAGCGCGCCTGTTTTTCACAGCCCCTTCGCTTTTTTACCAAATGGCGATTTGAGCGCTTGAAATCTGGTCTCATAGACTGTATCAGCGCCATGCAAATCGCGGGGCCGAACCGAACGCCCCTGGAATGCCGCTTTAGCTCAGTCGGTAGAGCACATCATTCGTAATGATGGGGTCACGTGTTCGAGTCACGTAAGCGGCACCATTTTCTCAAAGACATCTTTTAGAAGATTGCGCTACATGCAGGCCATTGCTATCGCATGACCGCCATCCGCGCGCTTTCAACAACCGTGCGGGATTAATAAAGTTAAATGCATCCGCGCCGTCAAAAGGCGAAAAGGTGTCTAGCTTTGGCGGAGGCTTCGACCATGAATACCTTACCGTCCTTCCCTCCCGTGCGCGTCATAGATGACTATGCAGGCGAGGTCAGATCCGTCAGAACAGCCGATGACGTCTGGAAGACGCTTCTGGATAACTGGCCGCTGTCTGAGGGCGATTGTTTTCTTTCGGCCCTGCTCGTCTGCATCGACGTGCAGTGTGGTATGCGGGCGCCCGAAGAGGCGCGGGCAGCCTTCGTGGCGGCGGCGGTCGAGGCAGGGGTGCCTCTGCTCTCCTGATATCCACCCCGTGGCAGCGACCACGGAACATTCGCGGAATCCACACGTTGACGCCAGGAAGGAGAAAGCCCATGGCACAATGGTGGAGCAAGCCCGTTATCGTCGAAACGCGAAAGACCGGAGACCGGCTGGTGATTTCGAACGCCGAGCGTGCGGCCGAATTCATGCTGAACGAGTGGCCGACCCTTGAGGATGGGCAGGCCTATCATGCCGGCAAAAAAGCGCTGCTCGCGGCGCATGCGGGCAAGATGGACGCGGAGGAAGCGCGCGACGCCTTCGTTGCAGCGTTGAAAGAAGGCGACGTCTACATTTTTGACGAGTGACATTGCCGCGGCATCATTTGCGTGCCGGTTGCGATCGGGGCAGGCCTTAACGGTTCTGCCCCGTTTGTTTGGAGCACAGCCTTGCTGCGGACGAGCGCAGCAACAATTCCTCAGACGTGACCCGGAATAACGGTGCGCTTGGGTTCCTCAACAGGCTGGTTCACCCATGTCGCAATCTCGCTCAATCTATGACGCAGCTGCGACTTCTGTTCGGCAACGATGCCGGGGATCATGAATGCATCGACGATCCACCAAATGCTGAGCGCGATCAGCAGGACACCGCCGACGACGATGAACAGGGTCAACCATCCGAAAATAAGCAGAAGCAGTTGCGCTACACCGGTGCCCGTCTTGCCCAGGTAGAAGCGATGCGCGCCAAAGCTGCCAAGGAAAAGCCAAAGCAGGTAGGCGGCGCCCACAGATTTTGCCTCGTTCGTCACCTGCTGTTCGATCAATATCTGCTCTTGCGTGGAAAGCGCCATATTCCTTCTCATATGGATGTCGGCGCAACCCCTCGCGCCTGACTGGATAGATGCGCAAAATTTCGCGTCATGATAGAAGAATGCGCCGAACGAATTTGAAGTCAAGCCTTCGGATATCGGCGTTCTGTGATATCACTTGCAGCCGGCCGCGCAGTTTAGCGGCATCCGATATTTTCACCCGCACACTCTATTATTTCAGGGACATGATCATGATCCACGTTCTCGCCATCCTCACCGCCCTGCCCGGCAAGCGAGCCGAAGTGCTCGAGGCATTTCAGGCCAATGTGCCGGCCGTTCATGCCGAAGACGGCTGCATCGAATACACGGCCGTGGTCGATGTCGAAGGCGCTGACCCGGCATTCGGCCCCGACACGTTCGTCGTCGTGGAAAAATGGGCATCGATGGATGCATTGAAGGCACACGCTGCCGCAGCCCACATGGCCGCCTACGGCGAAAAGGTAAAACATTTGATGGCGGCCCGCGCCGTGCATGTGCTCAACCCGGCTTGATGCCGAGGCTGAAGCAGGTAACGCAAAAGCGTGGGAAGCGACTCCGGGAGATCGCGACGCGCTTTGAAACTACATCTGACGACAAAAAAGCGGCGCCTTGAGGCGCCGTTTCTGTCTGCGGTCATTATTTTCAGCTATGCGAGAAATGCGGCCGGCTGTGGTGATGCCGATCCCAACGATGGTCGTGGTGCCAGCCGTGATGACGATCCCAGCCATGGTGGCGGTGATGCTCAACGATGACAGGCCGATGGTGATGCCACCGATGATGATAATCGCGCGCTTCAGCATAGGTCGCGGGAAGAGCGACAACACCAAGCGCAACAAGCGCCGTTGCAAGAATTTTCATGTACAATCTCCTTGGGTTCCGGACGATATCCTGGGGTTAGCATACGTGCGTCCGGACTAACCTAGCGTGGCTTAAACGCAGATATGGCGTTTTGGTTCCACCTGACCGCCATATCGCGGATCTCGATGAGGTAAACGACGGCTACCGTGGCGAGCGCGGTAGCACGCCGTTTGCAGGGCTTTGATCAGTTATGAGAAAAATGGGGTTGGCTGCGATAGCGCCAGCCATGACCTCCATGCCATCCGCCGCCTCGCCAGCCGCCACCGTGCCAGCCATGATAGTATCCGCGGCCGCCCCAGCCGTGATGGTAGTGGCGATATCCGCCGAAACCACCAATCAAGCCGAATGAATAATAGGGCTGATAGTAGCCGTAATACGGCCGCTCATAGCCATAATACGGGCGGTAGTAGTAGTGGCGATAATAATGATGATGGTAGTAATGGTGCCGATGGACGATCACACGATGATGGTGTCCATGGTGATGGGGACGCGCTTCGGCATAAGTCGCCGGCAGCACGATCATGCCTAAAGCAATGAGCGCCGTTGCCAGAATTTTCATTTCCAGCCTCCTTGAATGCCGGACGCCAACGCGACTCGGATCACTCGCGTGTCCGGACCATATAAACAACGCGAAGGCGTACCCGTTGGTTCCGTCAGTTGCGTGCCGCCGCACGCTTTCGCGGCATGGCCATATCGCCCACCAGTTCTCGCACCGCCTGCTGGATTAGCCGGCAGGCCTCGACCGAAGCTTTCCGGCCGTTATGCGCGATATAATAAGACAGCGGCAGAACCTCATCGGGATCGACGATGCGGACCTTGTCGGCAATCGGAAGGGCGCTGACGCGGCCCAGGAACGACACATAGCCATGATTGGCGACGAGATCGACAATGACGGGCAGCGAGTCCGCCGAGGTGATGTCGCGCCCGCGAAACCGGCGGCGATCGCGGCTGTCATAGCCGAAGGCGGTTGCGGCATTGCCGATGCCGGTGCGCGGGCTCGGCACGCAAAGCGGATGGTTTTCGACCAGCGCCGACAGGGTTTCCTCCGTGCTGTCGGGCGGCGCGATGGCCACCATGTCGGTCGCGACAAGCTCCATATGCTCGAAGGCATCGAGACCGAAGACGGAATCGACGATGGCGACATCAATGCGGCCGGAGCGAAGCGCCTCACGCAAATCGTCGGCCGTCATCAGCATCAGCGACAGCATGTTGCGGTTGCCGCCGATATTCCAACGCGACACCAGGCTTGCGAGCGAGCGCGCGACCCAGCTTTCGGAGCCAGTCGGGATGATCGAGCCGATGCGGACGGCCCGGGCTGTCCGCTGAAAGCGCTCGTCCGCCGCCGCTTTCATCTCGTCCCAGGCCTGCGCGATGGCAAAGAGGATTGCATGAACTTCCTGCCCGGCCTCCGTCAGCACCGAGCCTTGTGCCTGCCGCGCAAACAGGCGGCAACCGAACAGATCTTCGAGATTGGCGATCTGCAACGAAAGTTGAGGCTGGCCCAATCGCAAGCGGCGGGCAGCACGATTGATGCTGCCCTGGTCTGCAACTTCGAGGAAACGCTCGATAGTGGCGATCTTCAATGGGAGGCGCGCGGCCCATTGATCATAATCCTGCGGCGCCGGCGGCTCTTTCACCAGAGTGGACAGCTGACGGATAGAGGCGAGAATGGGCTGCACGCCCTTCTGGATCTTGGAACTGGCCAAAAGGGTGGCGAGTTCACCAGAGGCGCGCTCCACGAGCTTTAGGGCCAATTCCGTTTCCAGCCGGCGGAGCGCGCTGGAGACGGTGGAGGCTGAGAATGAGAGCCGGCGCGCGGTCTCCCTGATGGAGCCGACGGAAAATACCATGTCGGCTATGAACAATGCGCCGAGATACACACCCAGCCCTTTCCTACCCATCGCCCACCTTCAAGTTTGTGGGCGGCGTTAACGATGCCAAGACGATATGACGTGTTCTGAAAAAAAGATATCCCTAAGGATACAGGTGGCGGCTATCGTTTCTTTCGCTGCCTAACCGATCCGGCCAGGAAATGAGATCAGAAGAGCGGCAAACGGGTAAGGGGAACAAAAACAAACGCACTTGCCCCCGAAAAAAGAAATCCAATTTCGCGCGAATGTCGAGTACGCTCGTCATAATCGCGCGACTGCGACGGGACTTATGGTTGCATCGACTTTTCCTCGATGCACGCCCGAGGCCTGAAGCAGCGTCGAATTCGCCTGTGGGCCGCAAGCCCGCTCGAAGATTGCGTGTCCGAACGGCGCCTGGACGGCGGCACGGGCTGGCAAAACAAGTTTTTAACGGGGTACAAAGGGAAACATCATGCTTAAGAAGCTAGCACTTGCCGCCACGCTGACGGCCTTCCTCGCCAGCGGCGCCAGCGCCGCAGACGTCGTCGTCGTCTCCTCCAAGATCGATACCGAAGGCACACTGCTCGGCAACATCATCCTGGCGGCGCTGAATGCCAATGGCATCAAGGCACAGGATCGTATCGCACTCGGCACCACGCCGGTCGTGCGCAAGGCGATCACCGCAGGCGAGATCGACATCTATGCCGAGTATACCGGCAATGCCGGCTTCTTCTTTAACAAGGCAGACGATGCCGCCTGGAAGAACCTGCAGCAGGGCTATGATCTGGCCAAGAAGCTGGATTACGACGCCAACAAGATCGTCTGGCTGACGCCTTCGCCTGCCAACAACACCTGGGCGCTCGCCGTACGCAGCGATGTTGCCGGCCCGGCCAAGCTGAAGACCATGTCCGATTTCGGCAAGTGGGTTGCCGGCGGCGGCTCCGTCAAGCTCGCGGCGTCTTCGGAATTCGTCAACTCTCCGGCCGCTCTGCCCGCTTTCGAGACCACCTACAGCTTCAAGATGAAGCCCGATCAGGAAGTCGTCCTCTCGGGCGGCGACACCGCAGCGACGATCAAGGCCGCAGCCGACCAGACGAACGGCGTCAACACCGCCATGGTCTACGGCACCGACGGCGCCATCGAGGCCGCCGAACTGACGGTTCTTGATGACGACAAGAGCGTCCAGCCGGTCTACGCGCCGACCCCGATCATTCGCGAGGCCGTGCTGAAGGCCAATCCGAAGATCGAGGAAGTTCTCGCGCCGATCTTCAAGGGCTTGACCGCCGACGTGCTGCGCAAGCTGAACGGCCGCATCCAGGTCGACGGCGAACCGGCCAAGGCGGTTGCCGAATCCTACCTCAAGGACAACGGCTTCCTGAAGTAAGCCTTTCACCGCTGCTCTCACGGCTCCATTTTGATAGACTGGAGCCGCGGGACACTCGAATGGGCATGATCTTGTCCGAACCCGCCTTGAATTTTGGGCTCATGTGCTGACGGAGCTTGCCTGATGGAAGATGCACAAACGGTCCACCCTGCAGACCGTCTCGGAGTGGTGCTGGTGGCGGGCGGCGCGTTGGCGATAGCCTGGATGCCCTTCATCATCGTCAAGGCAAACCGCATCGCCGCCGGCAAGCCGCAACTTCTGGATCAGCTGATAGCCCAGCCTGCCGCGCTGACGTTGATCGTCCTTCTCGTGGCAGCGGCGCTTGCCGCGGCTTTTCTGAAAAATCAGGTTCTCCGTCTCGGCATCGCCACGCTTACGATCGTCGCACTGATCGTCGCACTTGGAGTTGTGTCCACAGCTGCCACTCCGCCAGGGAGTACGGTGGCGCGCATCACGCCCGGCGGCGCTTTCTGGGCGCTGCTTGCCGTCGTCGGATTAATGATTTCGGATGCTCTGGTGAAACTGCGGCTGACGCCATGGCTCAGGGTCGCTGCCCTTGCGGTCTATGCCGCCCTTCTAGCCGCCGTCCTGCGTTCCGGCCTGCTCGACAATCTCTCCATTATGAAGGAATACGCCAACAATGCCGATAAGTTCTGGCATGAGGCACTTGGTCACCTGTTCCTCTCGCTCGGCTCCGTCGCCATCGCCATCGTGCTCGCACTGCCGCTCGGCATCTTCTGTTATTGGCAGCCGCGCATTCGCGCCGTCGTGCTGCGAGCGCTCAGCCTCGTGCAGACCATCCCGAGCCTGGCGCTGTTCGGCATCCTGATGCTGCCGCTCGGCTACATCGCCGCCCATGTGCCTTTCGCAGCCTCGATCGGTATCCAGGGCATCGGCGTGGCGCCGGCATTGGTGGCGCTCGTCATCTACTCGCTGCTGCCGATCGTCGCCAACACCGTCGTCGGACTTGCCGGCGTCGATCCTTCCGTGCGCGACTCCGCCGCCGGCATGGGACTGACGCGCCGGCAGATCCTGACCGGTATCGACTTGCCGCTTGCCTTTCCCATCATCCTTACCGGCATCCGCATCGTGCTGGTGCAGGCGATCGGCCTCGTCACCGTGGCGGCGCTGATCGGCGGTGGCGGGTTCGGCCTGTTCATCTTCCAAGGCATCGGCCAGACGGCCAATGATCTCGTGCTGCTCGGCGCCGTGCCGACGGTCTTTCTCGCCTTCTCATCGGCCGTCATCCTCGATGCGGTCATCGATAGCATCCGGGGACAACACGCATGACCAACATGATCGAGCTTAATGGCGTGACAAAGCGCTATGGCAACGCCACCGTGGTCGACGACGTCAGCATGAGCATGGAGAAGGGCACCATCACCGTCATCGTGGGTACGTCCGGCTCCGGCAAATCGACGCTGATGCGGATGATCAACCGGTTGGTACCGATCTCCAAGGGTCAGATCTTCGTTGGCGGCGAGGACATCATGAGCGTGCAGGCAACCGAGCTTCGTCGCCGCATCGGCTATGCCATTCAAGGTCATGGGCTGTTTCCGCATCGCACGGTCGCGCAGAACATCGCAACGGTCCCCGAGCTGCTCGGTTGGGAAAAGGCACGCATCGACCGGCGTGTCGAAGAACTGCTAAATCTCTTCCACCTGGATCCCGCCAGCTTTGCCGGCAAATATCCGAACCAGCTTTCCGGTGGTCAGCAGCAGCGCGTCGGGGTCGCCCGCGCCCTTGCTGCGGAGCCTGAAGTGCTGTTGATGGACGAGCCCTTCGGGGCGCTCGACCCCGTCATCCGCGGCAAGGCTCAGGACGATCTGCTCGCCATCCAGAAGCAGTTCGGCACGACCGTCATCCTCGTCACGCACGACATGGACGAAGCTTTCCATCTCGGCAACAAGATCGCCGTCATGAGCGGCGGCAAGCTTTTGCAATGTTCCGAACCTGAGAAGATCCTGACCGAACCGGCCGATCCCTTCGTGCAGCAGCTGACCGGCACCTCCGACCGCGCCTTGAAGCTGATGTCGCTGCTGCCGCTGAAGGAGAGCATGCAGCCGCCGCGGCCCGGCATCGGCTACAGCCTGCCGCAGACCCTCAACCTGCGCGATGCCCTGGCTGAACTGATTTGGCAGGGCGCAAACGAGGCAACTGTCGAAGACGAGCGCAAGATGCCGGTCGGGTCGATCTCGATCCAGCATCTGATCGAGCTGGGCCGCAAAGCATGAGATTTTTCTTCGCCAATCTTTTTCGGCTTCTGGCGCTGGTGCTGCTGCTGATCATGCTCTTTCGTCCGGAATGGCTGACGCCCGTTCTGGCGCCGCTGACCAAATTCGGGGCGTCGCCGATCTATACGCAGAACAGCCTGCCGAGCCTTGCGCTCAGTCACCTCGAGCTGATCGTCATCTCGATTGCCGCAAGCGGCATCCTGGCGGTGCTTGGCGGCATCTTCGTGACGCGGCCGATCGGCGCCGATTTCCTACCGCTGTCTCGCGCGATCGCCAATGCCGGCCAGACCTTCCCGCCGGTTGCCGTGCTGGCGCTTGCCATCTCGACCACCGGCTTCGGCGCCATTCCGACATTCATCGCGCTGTTTCTCTATGCCCTGCTGCCGATCTTCGAGAACACGGTGGCCGGCCTGCAGCAGGTGCCGGCCTCCGTCCTCGATGCCGCCGACGGCATGGGCATGAATGGCTGGCAACGCCTTTTCCGCGTCGAGCTGCCGCTCGCACTGCCGTTGATCATCGAAGGCCTGAAGATCGCGACCGTCATCAATATCGGCACGGCGACGATCGGCTCCACCGTGGCCGCCAAGGGACTGGGCGAGGTCATCATTGCCGGTCTCATCAACGACAACACCGCCTTCATCCTGCAGGGCGGCCTGATCGTTGGACTGATGGCGGTGCTGATCTATGACGGTATGGAAATGATCGAGCGGTCCGTGACCAACAAGATCGGCCTGCATCCTCATTGATACCCCGGGCTGGATCGCCGCGATTCACCTCCAATGAGCAGACGGGCCGGTCAGTTGCCTTCGCCTTTTGGCAGCGATGCACCGGGCAGATATAGCGCGACCGGCCTGATTTCGTAGACAGCTGTCGGATTGGCGCGGCGCAGATCGCGTGCCGCCTCAATGGCGCCTTCGATCGTCGGAAAATCGACGATGTAGAAGCCGAGCAACTGTTCCTTGGTTTCGGCAAACGGACCGTCGACGACCAGTCCTGCGCCCCGCCCACGCAAGGTCACGGCATTCTGTGTCGCTCCCAGGCGAGCAGCCGGCCCCAGTGACTTCTGCGCGATCATGCGATCGTTGATCGCAAGAAGCTCGGTCATGAGCGCTGTATCCTCCTCCTTGCTCCAGGATTCGACGATATCCTCCTCGTGATAAGCGAGAATTGCAAAGTACATGGACTTCCCTCCGATCATCCAGCTTTGCGTCGGAGTTAAGCAGAGAGATCGCCATCGGGGAACCCGGAACGTGCAGCGATTTGCGGTTGGAGCAGGCTTCGCATGCTTGCCATCGTTGATTGCCGATGGCATTGGCTTTGCGTCACACGCGCAGACGAAGGACGGAAGCTACCATGGCCAAGATGATTCACTCGATGATCCGCGTACTCGACGAGGTCCGTAGTCTCGAATTTTACGATCGGGCTTTCGGTCTGAAAATCGCCGATCGCATTGCCTTCGAAACCTTCACGCTGATCTATCTCAGCAATCCGGAAACCGGGTTCGAGCTGGAGCTGACGGTCAACCAGGGGCGCGTCGAACCCTATGGGCTTGGCGACGGCTATGGTCACCTCGCGCTTTCCGTTACGGAATTAAGGGACGAACACGCGCGCATGACCGACCTCGGACTGAATCCGGGCAAGATCGTCGAACTCAATCGGGATGGAAAGCTTTTTGCGCTATTCTTCTTCGTCTCCGACCCCGACGGTTACAAGATCGAGGTCGTTCAGCGACATGGCCGGTTTCAATAAGGCCAAACAAAGCGCGGCCCCGCGACGGCGGGGCTTAAAGCGGCAAATACAGCCGTACCGTTACATCCAATAGGGCGGGACGCCAAAGTAATCATGGCTCTTGTGGCCATGGTCCTTATGGTCGTGCTCATCCCTGCCGGCAAAGCGACGGGCCTTTTCGATGTCGTTCTTGGTCATGCTGACGCGATAACCGTCGATCCGCGCATCGTAGCGCAGCTTTTCCCAAGGCAGTCGGTAGTGATCCTGGCCGATGCCGAAAAAGCCACCGAAGCTCAGGATGACGAACGCGATGCGCCCATCACTTTTTTCAAGCATCAGTCGCTCGATATGGCCAATCTGCTTGCCGTCGGAGCCGAATACTCTGGATCCTTCGACACGGTCGCACGCGACCAGCATCGACATGTCCTTGATGTAAAGGTCACGGCCCGAAAAATCGGCACTCTCTTTATGCATATGCGCACCTCCTTCTGGATACGCGTTACATAAACTAAGGAGCGTCCGACCTGCTCTTATGGGCAGTACGATGCTCCGATGGGTTTAGGCCCACGGCGCTATTAACGCTCCGTTGTCATAAAAGTTCCAGTCCTTTTTTCAAAACTGTAAAAAAACGTGACTGGACGGAAATTATTGACGTTTACGTCAAGGTTATTGTAGCTTGTGTTTATTCGTTCGATTTAGTTGCGGGCGAAGGCTGCGACAACGCGAAAAGCGGGAGACTTTTTGGTTGTGCGGTGACACTTTACATTGCCGTCGCTACAAGCGGCGGGGCGTGGTGATGATGCGTAGAGGAGGAAGTGCGCATGAATTCAATCTCCGCTCCTTCGGACAGACCGCAGGTCAAGAAGCCTTGGCTTGCCTCCTATCCGGAGATCGTACCGGCAGAGTTGCCGCCGCTGGAGCATGCGTCCCTCGTCGAGCTGCTGGAGGAAAACTGCGCGCGCTATGCGGACCGCGTTGCCTATACCAGCATGGGCAAGTCGATTACCTATCGCGATCTCGATTCGCAGACCCGCAAGATTGCCGCCTGGCTGCAGAGCCTTGGTCTCAAGAAAGGCGATCGCGTCGGTGTCATGATGCCGAATGTCCTGCAAAATCCAGTGGCTGTTTACGGCATCCTTCGCGCCGGGCTGGTCGTCGTCAACATCAATCCGCTCTACACGCCGCGCGAGCTGGAGCATCAACTGCGCGATTGCGGCGCAAAGGCGATCTTCGTTCTTGAGAATTTCGCCCACACCGTCGAGCAGGTGCTGGCGCATACGGAAGTTCGCCACGTCGTCGTCACGGCGCTTGGCGACATGCTTGGCCTCAAAGGTCATATCGTCAACTTCATCGTTCGCAAGGTGAAGAAGCTCGTGCCGGCGTGGTCGATCCCCGGTCATCGTGACTTCAAAGGCGTCATCTCCGAAGGTGCCCGGCTGCCGCTGAAACCTGCCGAACTCACCGGCAGCGACATCGCTTTCCTGCAATATACCGGCGGCACGACGGGCGTTGCCAAGGGTGCGATCCTCACCCACGCCAACCTGGTTGCCAATCAGCAGCAATTGCTGCTGTGGCTGCAGTCTGCCTATGTCTCCAAGCCGCGACCGGAACAGCTGACCTTCGTCTGCGCCCTGCCGCTTTACCATATCTTCGCGCTGACGGTGAATTCGCTGATGGGCATGACGATCGGCGGCCATAATGTGCTGATCGCCAACCCACGCGATATTCCCGGCTTCATCAAGGAACTCGGCAAGTACAAGTTCGACATGTTCCCGGGCCTGAACACGCTGTTCAATGCGTTGATGAACAACCCGGAATTCGCCAAGCTCGATCTTTCCAACACCGCGACTCTTGCCGGCGGCATGGCCGTGCAGCGTCCCGTCGCCGAGCGCTGGCAGAAGTTGACGGGCTCCTGGATCACCGAGGGCTACGGTCTTTCGGAGACATCGCCGGTCGCAAGCGCCAACCGCTTCGACAGCCCGGAATTCAGCGGCACGATCGGCCTGCCCATCACCGGCACAGATTTCGACATTCGCGATGAGAACGGCAACTCACTGCCGCTCGGCGAAGTCGGCGAGATCTGCATTCGTGGACCGCAGGTCATGGCAGGCTACTGGAAGCAGCCGGCTGAAACCGCGCGCGTGATGACCCCCGACGGCTTCTTCCGCAGCGGCGACATGGGCTTCATGGACGAGCGCGGCTATACGAAGATCGTCGATCGCAAGAAGGATATGATCCTGGTCTCGGGTTTCAACGTCTATCCCAATGAGATCGAAGAGGTCGCGGCCATGCATCCCGGCGTGCTGGAGGCGGCGGCGATCGGCGTTCCCGATCCCCATTCGGGAGAAGCGGTGAAGCTCTTTATCGTCAAAAAAGATCCGGCGTTGACAGAGGCTGACATGAAGGCGCATTGCGCCGAAAACCTGACCAACTACAAGCGCCCGCGCTTCATCGAATTCCGCACGGAGTTGCCGAAATCGAACGTCGGCAAGATCCTGCGCAAGGAGTTGCGCGGCTGACATAATTCCATGCCATTGAGGAGGCCGCTTGCCTTAGTCCGCAAGCGGCCTTTTTTCGTTTTGGACGATACGTGAACTTGATTTACGCCCTACATAGGGAATAGTTTCCGCGACCAAACTCAAAGCGCCCGGCCACATCCGACGGCCAGCGGCGTGAACCGCAAGGAGCCTCCCATGAACGCCCTCGTCGACCAACTGAAGAGCACCGCATCGGCAACCAAGGCCACGGATATCCGTGCTGCCTTTGCCGCCGACGCCAAGCGCTTCTCCCGCTTCAACGCGTCTGTCGACGACCTGCTGATGGATTATTCCAAGACGGCGGTGAACGACGAGATTCTGGCGCTACTCGAAAAATTGGCCGCAGAAGGCGGCGTTGCTGCCAAGCGCGATGAAATGTTCTCGGGCGTTGCGATCAACTTCACCGAAAACCGCGCCGTTCTGCATACCGCGCTGCGCAACCGTTCCAACACGCCGGTGCTCGTAGACGGCAAGGACGTGATGCCCGACGTCAACGAAGTCCTCGCAGCCATGGGCAAGTTTGCCGACGGCATCCGCTCCGGCGCGCTGAAGGGCTCCACGGGCAAGGCGATCACCGACGTCATCAACATCGGCATCGGCGGCTCGGACCTCGGCCCGGTCATGGCGACGCTGGCGCTCGCCCCCTTCCATGATGGCCCGCGCTCGCATTTCATCTCCAACATCGACGGCGCTCACATCGCCGACATCCTGAAGCTCGTTCAGCCGGAAACGACGCTCTTCATCGTCGCTTCCAAGACCTTCACGACCATCGAAACGATGACCAATGCCCAGACGGCGCGCAAGTTCATCGCCGATGCGCTTGGCGAAGCCGCCGTTCAGCACCACTTCGCGGCCGTTTCGACGGCGCTCGACAAGGTCGCCGCCTTCGGCATCGACAGCCAGCGTGTCTTCGGCTTCTGGGACTGGGTCGGCGGCCGCTACTCGATCTGGTCGGCCATCGGCCTGCCGCTGATGATCGCGATCGGTCCGGAAAACTTCGGCAAGTTCCTCGACGGCGCGCATGCGATGGACAACCATTTCCGCCAGGCGCCCTTCAAGGAAAACCTGCCGATGCTGCTCGGCCTCATCGGCTTCTATCATCGCAACGTGCTCGGCTACCCGACGCGCGCGATCTTGCCGTATGACCAGCGCCTGTCGCGCTTCCCGGCCTACCTGCAGCAGCTCGACATGGAATCGAACGGCAAGGGCGTCACCATCGACGGCACTCCGGTCGAAGGCAATTCCGGCCCGGTCGTCTGGGGCGAGCCCGGCACCAACGGCCAGCACGCCTTCTACCAGCTCATCCACCAGGGCACGAGCGTCATTCCGGCCGAATTCATGATCGCCGCCAACGGCTTCGAGCCGAACCTGCGTCATCAGCACCAGCTGCTCATGGCCAATTGCCTGGCGCAGTCGGAAGCATTGATGAAGGGCCGCACCTTCGAAGAGGCCAAGGCTCAGCTCACCTCAAAGGGCATGGACGACAAGAAGGCCGATTTCATCGCGCCGCACCGCGTCTTCACCGGAAATCGTCCGTCGATCACCTTCGTCTACGACAAGCTGACGCCTTACGCACTCGGCCAGCTGATCGCTCTTTACGAACACCGCGTCTTCGTCGAAGGCGTGCTCTTCCGCATCAACTCCTTCGACCAGTGGGGTGTCGAGCTCGGCAAGGAACTGGCAACCGGCCTGCTTCCGGTCGTTGAGGGCAAGGAGAGCGCTGCCGGCCACGACTCCTCGACGCAAGGTCTGGTGGCTGCACTGGCAAGCCGCGCGAAGTAATCATCGCGTTCGGATACAAAAAAGCCCGCCTGAAACACCAGGCGGGCTTCTTTATTTGAAATCTTGAAAGTCGAGCGAGCTTATAGCCCGATCTCATGCGCCCAAGGCGGATTGGCGCCGGCGCGAGAGACAGTGACGGCCGCAGCCTTGGCGCCGAGAGCCAGCGCATCCTGCAGCGCCTTTTCATTGAGCGATGCCACCTGTGCCTTGGTCAAAAGGCTGTTCATCTTCAGCGAGGCCAGAATGCCTGCATCGAAGGTATCGCCGGCACCGACCGTATCGACGACGGTGACGCGCTCACTCGGCACCGAAACCTTCAGCGACTTGGTATAGCCCGTCGCACCTTCCGCACCCTTTGTGATGACGACGAGTTTTGCGCCCTGTCCCAGCCAATGGGCGGCAAGCTCGTCGTGATTTCCAGAGATGCCGAACCACTCCAGATCCTCATCGGAGAATTTGAGAATGTCCGACATGGCTGCCATTCGACCGATGCGGCCCATATGGGCTGCCTTGTCCTTGATGAAGCCTGGACGGATATTCGGGTCCAGCGAGATGACTCGGCTCTGATGTTCACGCTTCATCAGCGCCTCGTAGGTCGCGCCGCAGGGATCGGGGATCAGGCTGATCGCGCCGAAATGCAGTGCCTCGCAATCATCGCCGAGTGCCGGAAGATCCGCTTCGGTGATCATCCGCCCAGCCGAGCCTTCATCATAGAAAGCATAGGTCGCCTGGCCATTGACCAGCTTGACGAACGCGATCGTGCTCGGGCGCGGGGTGATGGCACAATAGCTGTAGTCGACCTTGGAAGCCGACAGCGTATCGCGCAGGATTTCACCCATCATGTCGTCCGCGATACCGGTGAAGAAGCCCGTGGGCGCGCCGAGACGGCCAAGCGCTATCGCGGTGTTGAAGATCGCACCGCCGGCATAGGGGGCAAAGCCCTTTTCGCCCTGCGTGGTTTCCCGCGGCAGCATGTCGATCAAAGCTTCGCCACAGCACAATATCATTCCGGCCTCCCAAAGAGCGCGTCTGTCATGTCGAGTTACATAAATCGATTAGATAGATTCAATGCAAAAGCAAAGCGTCAGTTTGTCGGCAGCTCCGAAATGCCACCATTCCAGCCGGACCAGGTAAGCGGCGCGTTGAGAAAGGCCTCGACTTCCTCGAGCGTCTTTTCGTCGAACAGCTTCTGCTCCTTGGCGACCGCAAGCACTTCGCGCCATGTCGTAATGTATTGCAGGCTGACTTTCCGGTTGGCGAAGCGCTCGACCGCCTCCGGAAAGAGGCCGTAGTAAAACAGCGCCATGCCGTGATCGACGATGCCGCCGGCCGCGCGGATCGCATCGATGAAGGTGAACATGCTGCCGCCGGCGGTCGTCAGGTCCTCGATGACGAGCACGCGGGCGCCGTCCTTCATATCGCCTTCGATCTGGGCGTTGCGGCCATGGCCCTTCGGCTGCTTGCGGACATATATCATCGGCAGGTTCAGGCGCTCAGCCAGGAAGGCGGCAAAGGGAATGCCCGCCGTCTCGCCGCCGGCAACGCAGTCGAACTGCTCGAAGCCGACATTGCGAACGATGAGGCTTGCGGCAAAATCCATGATCGTCGAGCGGATGCGCGGATAAGAGATCAACTTGCGGCAATCGATATAGACCGGGCTCGCCATACCGGATGCGAACTTGTAGGGCTTGTCGGCGTTGAAGTGGACCGCCTTGATCTCCCAAAGCATCCTGGCCATCAGTTCGGCCATGACAGTGCGATCGGTGAATATCATCTGGGTCATAAGGGGCCTCCTTCACAGCGCTAATGTTCCAGCGGCAATAGCAGCAAGCGGCCCGAGTTTCCAGACGCATGGAATGTTTTGCAGATATCCGTCGCCGGCGCGGCAGACTGCGAGACCGTCTAGCGGATAATGCCGAGATCGGCAGGCAGCATCGCCTTGAAAAGCGCGATGGCCTTGTCGCCCTCTTCTCGTTCGATCGAGATCGCGTAGCGGACGGCAGCCGCCACCAGCTGCATGGTCAATCGGGCAATGCGTGCAAGCTCGGCATGATCGCGCTCCGGCCAAAGACGCTCGAGAACGGTCAGGAATGCCTGCGAATGCCATTCCATGTCTTCGGCATCGACCTGCTGAAGCAGTTTGTCGGCATGAGTGGCATGCCAGATGTCGCGCATGACGGGCTCACCCAGGAACATCGCATAGTAACCGTCCACGATGCGGCCAAGGCCAGCGTGAAGCTGGTCGCGGCTTTTGATCGCCACCAGCTCATCCTCGACGCACTGCCGCCCCTGCTCGTTAAAGCGCTCCGCCAGCACACGGATGATCGCCGTCTTGTCGGGGAAATATTGATAGAGCGAGCCGAACGAAACGCCGGCCTTCTCGACGATTTCCCCCATGCGCAGCGCATCGCTGCCATTTGCCGCAATCAGCTCGGATGCCACCGAAAGGATCAGATCGACGCGCTCTCGGCCGCGTTGCTGGCTGGGTATGCGCCTTGGCGTGCCCGCCTCGTCCTTGCTGCGCCTGCGTCTCGCGATCTGTTCCTGCGTCATGCCATTCCCTGCCTGTGACTGTTGACAAGCAATATAAGAGAGATTATCACATTTCGCAAATGAGAGAATTTATCACATTTTGGCTGGAGGAGTTTGAAATGCAAATCTCGACGATTGCCATCATCGGCGGATTGGGAAAGACCGGCGGTCGGGTTGCCGAACGGCTGAGGGAACGTGGCATTGCAATTCGTGCCGCGTCCCGCTCGACGACGCCGCGCTTCGACTGGCAGGACCGCGACACGTGGCATGGGGCGCTCGAAGGTGTTTCCGCCGCTTATGTGACGTTCCAGCCGGATCTTGCGGTCGAGTGGGCAGCCGAGGCTATCGCCGCTTTTGCGGAAGTGGCGATCAAAGCCGGGGTGGAGCACATCGTGTTGCTCTCCGGGCGCGGCGAAGACGGGGCTGTTCGCAGCGAGGAGAAATTGAAGGCCACGGGCATCGGCTACACGGTGCTGCGCGCCAGTTGGTTCAACCAGAATTTTAGCGAGGGTGCATTCCTGGACGGGCTGCTTCAGGGCAAGCTCGCCTTACCGGCCGGCGACGTGCCTGAGCCTTTCGTCGATGTCGACGATATCGCCGATGTAGCCGTTGCATGTCTGACCGATCCGCGTCACCGCAACCGGACCTATGAGTTGAGCGGCCCGCGTGCCCTGACCTTTCGCCAGGCGGTATCCGAAATTGCCAAGGCTTCCGGCAGGACCATCGGCTATGAGACGGTTCCCATCGATGCCTTCATCGCGGAAATGACCGCCTATGGCCTGCCGCGAGAGGCGACCGACCTCCTGCACGAACTCTTCACTCAGGTGCTCGATGGCCGCAATTCGCCTGTCATGGATGGCGTTAACCAGATTCTCGGCAGGCAGCCGAAAGATTTCTCCGACTATGCCCGACAAACCGCCGCAACCGGCATCTGGAGTATTCAGTCATGACCTTCCCGATCACGAATATCGCCCTTGTCATCGCCGCGATCAGCAGCGGCCTGCTTGCCGGCGTCTACTTCGCCTTCTCGACCTTCATCATGCAGGCCTTCGCCCGCCTCCCCGTCGACCAGGGCATCGCCGCGATGCAATCGATCAACACGACGATCGTCCGTTCGCCGTTCATTGCCCTTTTCATACTGACGGCCTTGCTTTCCATCTTCATCGCCGTGATGGCCATCCTCTATTGGCGCGGCGGCACCAGCATGTTCATGCTGATTGGAGCGGCGCTCTATATCGTCGCCAGCCTGCTCTCGACCATGATCTTCAATGTTCCCATGAACAACGCGCTCGATAAGGTCGACGGCCATTCCGCGGAATCGGCGCAGCTATGGTCGAGCTATCTCGTCGACTGGACGAGATGGAACCACGTTCGCACCGTCGCCTCATTGCTTGCAGCATGCGCTTTTGTGAAAGCCTTGTTCTGAACGGGACAAGGCCGCCGAATGCCGGTCAGACGGCGTGCAGATAGGCCGCAACCTCGACCCGGTTGCGGCCGTTTCGCTTGGCTTCGTAAAGTGCTTTGTCGGCGGCGCGAAGGACACTGTCGAACCCGACGCCATTGACCGTACCGGTTGCGACACCGGCGCTGACGGTGCAGACGAAAGACTTTTCGTCGATGTTGATCGCCTGCGCCGCAAAGGCATCGCGCACCCGCTCCGCCACCTGCTCTGCACGACCCGGCAGTGTGTTGTCGAGCACAAGCGCAAACTCCTCGCCGCCGAGCCGCGCCACGGTGTCCGAGGACCGCAGGCCAAAGGAGAGTTCCTCACCGAATAGCTTCAGCACGCGATCGCCGGCGGCATGTCCATGCTGATCGTTGATCGCCTTGAAGCGATCGATATCGAAAATGATGACGGCCATGGACGGACCGAAGGAGCGATGCCCGTAAAGATCGAAAAGCGCGCGGCGATTGAGCAGGCCCGTGAGAGAATCCGTGATCGCCTCCTGCCGATGCAGGGCAGCCTGGCGCCACTGATGCAAAGCGAGCGACAGCGCCCCGATGCCGGTCATTCCGGCGATGCAGACGGCGAGGCTGAAATCCTCCGCCCAGTTGTCCGGCGCATGCCCGAGCACGAGCTTGCCATCTGCAATCAGCACGGCGGCGCACAAGGCAAAAGAAATGGCCGTCATCGTGTAAAGCGCGGTGATGCCGTAAAGTGGCGTCGGTGCTTCACGGCGGCTCATCCAATATTCGCGCGCCGTCAGAAGCAAAAGGATCGTGACGACAACATTGTCAGCCATGAAAGCCAAGCCGTCGTAACCGGCGAGCATCGGCCCGACCGAGGCAACGATGCCGATGACGCTGCTGACAAAGAAGCGGATTTTCGAGAGGCGGCGTGTGCGAAACTGATGACCGGCAACCCAAATCGTCGGAAAGCCGATGAAAAACAGCACGAACGTCAGGATGGCAAAAATCGGCTTGGGATGGTCCACATAGGACCCGTAGATGAATATCCCGACGACCAGAGGCACGAGACCGGCGGAACACGTCAGAAGAAAGGTGTCAGGCCGACGCGAAAACCAGCTCCCGACCAACGTCACCGCGAGACAAGACGCGGAAACGCCAAGGGCTAGAAGAAGCGAATTGTAATCGACCAGCATCATGCTCTTTCAACGGTCTCTTTTTTACCGCAGGGGATCGACGACACGCTAGGCCTCAAGGGGTATCAAATTGGTTACGGCAAATAATAAAGAAGATATATATCAGCAAAATATACGTGTCATATCGCGGCAAAACACGCTTATATTTCCGCTTTATTTCTGACAGGTCGACATTAGTTATATTAGATATATATAATATTTAGATTTCGACATCCCAGTGCAACGGGAACATAGGGTCGAAAACGGTAACCGGACCGGCGCCCGTTTCAATTTTCGCCGGGAAGGCGACCGTTTGCGAACGTCGTACCAACGTGATGGTATCGTCGTTCACAGGCAGCCCATACCAGGCCGGGCCGTTCAACGAGGTGAAGGCTTCCAGCCTGTCCAAAGCGCCATCCTGTTCGAAAACGTGGGCAAGGCAGCTCATCGTATTGATTGACGTATAGATGCCGGCACAGCCGCACCCGCATTCTTTCAACGGATCGACGTGCGGAGCGGAATCGGTGCCCAGGAAAAACCGGCTGTCACCACTGGTCGCAGCCGCGCGCAATGCCAGACGATGGCTCTCGCGCTTGGCGACCGGCAGGCAATAATAATGCGGGCGGATGCCGCCCACGAGGATGGCGTTGCGGTTGATGATGAGATGATGCGTCGTGATGGAGCCCGCGAGGTTCGCCTTTGCCGACTTGATGTAGTCGATGCCATCCGATGTCGTCACATGCTCCATCGTAACCTTCAGCTCCGGCAGGCGCTGGCGTAGCGGATCGAGCACGGTTTCGATGAAAACGGCCTCGCGATCGAAGATATCGACATCAGCCGTCGTCACCTCGCCGTGGACGCAGAGCGGTAGGCCGATCTTTGCCATGCGCTCCAGCACCGGCATGGCATTGTCGAGATTGCGCACGCCGCCGTGGGAGTTGGTCGTCGCACCGGCCGGGTAGAGCTTGACGGCCGTGATCAGGCCGCTCTTCTTGCCTTCCTCGACATCGTCGGGGTTGGTGTGCTCGGTGAGATAAAGCGTCATCAACGGCTGAAAGCAATCACCTGACGGCAGGGCTTTCAGGATGCGCTCGCGATAGGCGGTCGCGTCCGCCGTCGTCACGACCGGCGGCACGAGGTTGGGCATGATGATCGCGCGGGCGAAATGCCTGGAGGTGTCGCCAATCACGCCTTCCAGCATGGCGCCATCCCGCAAGTGCAAATGCCAGTCATCGGGACGGCGGATGGTGAGCTTTTGCATGGGCGCGACCTCTCGGCGTATGAGCGCGATCTTGCCGCAAGGCGGTTTCAGCCTCTTCGGAATCGCGCTTTTTGACAGTGCGCTTCGATAGCACTATCCGCCCCGGGAAAACAATCGGAGACCGCATCGAAATGCACGAAAGGCTCAGTCCTGTACGATATCGATCGTAACGTCGGCGGCGCGACGGTTTTCCAGAATGAGCCGGCCATTCGGCAGGTCGTTGCCATAGACCTTGGCGCTGGATTCCTCGTCAGCGAGATTATAGCCCCGCCAGCGGGCCCATAACCGCTCCTCCAGCACCTCCATCGGCGGGGCGAGCATGATCGAATAATCGAACATACCTTCGAGCTCAGCCCATTTCCCCTGGCTGAACAGAAGATAGTTGCCCTCGATCACGATAAAGCGGTGGTCGGCGGAGACGATCCTTGCCGAAGCGATCGCCAGCTCGCGCGAGCGATCGAAGACCGGAACCAGCACCTCCTGATCGGCGGCGCGCACGGCTTTGACGATATCGAGGAAGGCCCGCACATCGAAGCTTTCGGGAACGCCCTTGCGCTTCAGCAGGCCCTTCTCGATCAGGACGGCATTGTCCATATGGAAGCCGTCCATCGGCATGACTTCGGCGCTCTCTCCCTTGGCTTTCAGGGCCTTGGCAAGATTGTCCGCCAGCGTCGATTTACCGGCGCCCGGAGGGCCGCCGATCGCTATGAGAAAGCGCTTGGTGTTGCCGGCGCGAGCGAAGATCTCACCGGCAACATCCTCAACGGAGATGCTCATGCGGCAACAGGCTCCGTGGGCGCAGCCTTTGCGCCGGTCATGAAGGCAACGGCATCCGACATCGAGTATTCCTTGGGATTGATGACGGTCAGGCGCCGCCCAAGGCGATGAATGTGGATACGGTCAGCAACCTCGAAGACATGCGGCATGTTGTGCGAGATCAGCACGATCGGCAGGCCGCGGGCGCGAACATCGAGGATGAGTTCGAGAACCTTGCGGCTTTCCTTGACGCCGAGGGCTGCCGTCGGTTCGTCCATGATGACGACCTTGGAGCCGAAGGCTGCCGCCCGCGCGACGGCCACACCCTGGCGCTGGCCACCCGACAGCGTTTCCACCGCCTGGTTGATGTTCTGGATGGTCATCAGGCCAAGCTCGGTCAGCTTGTCGCGGGCGCGCTTTTCCATGGCCGGCCGATCGAGCATGCGGAAGACCGAGCCGAGAATGCCGGGTCGGCGCAATTCGCGTCCCAGGAACATGTTGTCGGCAATCGAGAGCGCAGGCGACAGAGCCAAGTTCTGATAGACGGTCTCGATGCCGGCTTCGCGCGCTTCCATCGGCGAGCGAAACTGCACCGGTTTGCCTTCCAGCTTGATCTCACCCTCGTCGGGAATGACCGCGCCGGAGATCGCCTTGATCAGCGAGGACTTGCCGGCGCCGTTGTCGCCGATCACGGCGAGGATTTCGCCGGGATAGAGATCGAAATCGGCATTGTCGAGCGCAGTGACGCGTCCATAGCGCTTGACGAGGCCGCGGGCGGTGAGGATGGGTTCGCCTGTCGGGGTCATGCCGATACCTTTCTGATCCACTGATCGATCGCGACGGCGCCGATGATGAGCACGCCGGTCAAAAGCACCTTCCACTGCGGGTCGGCGCCGAGCATGTTGAGGCCCATGGAGACGACGCCGACGATCATCGCGCCGAAGAGCGTGCCGAGGATCGAGCCGCGGCCGCCGAAGAGCGAGATGCCGCCGATGACCGTTGCGGTAATTGCCTGAAGATTGAAATCCGTGACGGCTGAAGACGGCGACACCGAGCCGTTACGACCGATGGAAACCCAGGCAGCCAGGCCGGCAATGAGGCCAGAAACACCGTAAACGGCAAGAAGGACTTTCTTGGTCTGGATGCCGGCGAGCTTCGCCGCTTCCGGATCGTCGCCGACGGCATAGACGTGACGACCCCAGGCGGTGTGATTGAGGATGTACCAGAGAGCGACCACGAGAAGCACGGTGGCGATGACGCCAAGCGTCAGCACCGCACCACCGACACGGAAACTGATGGCGAAGAGGTGCAGGAGCGGCGCCTGTTGGTCGACATCGGTATCGCGAATGGTCTCGTTTGCCGAATAAATGAAGTTCGTCGCCATGACGATGTTCCAGGTGCCGAGCGTCACGATGAACGGCGGCAGCTTCATGTTGGCAACGAGGAAACCGTTGAGCAGGCCGCAGAGGCCGCCCACGACCAGGCCGGCCAGAATGGCGATCGGCGTCGGCAGACCGTATGTCACGGCGACATTGCCCATGACGACGGAGGAAATGACCATGATGACGCCGATCGACAGGTCGATGCCGGCGGTCAGAATGACCAGCGTCTGGGCGGCGCCGAGAATGCCGACGATGGCGATCTGCTGCAGGATCAGCGTCAGCGTATAGGCGGAAAAGAACCGCCCGCCGATGGTGATACCAAAGATCACGATCGACAGCACCAGGACGATCAGCGGCACCGCCGCCGGCGTCGAGTGCAGAAAGTGCTGCACGCGCTTGAGAAGAGAGACATTCTGATGCTCGAACGAGGCGACGTTCTTGTCGCTGCCGTCGAGAACACGTTCGAATTCCTGTGCTCCGGACATAATATTCCTCCGCCACCGCGCACATGCGCGGAAACCGCCGGCTGCTGGGGGCCAGCCAGGACGAACCCGACCGACGTGACTGTTGCGATTGTTCTGCTCCCTATCGAAGAGCCGCGCCAGCAGGCGCATGGCGCGGCTCCCGAAGAGACTATATCACATTCGTGAGGGGCTTAGCCCCAGCACTTTCCAAGGCCTTCCTTGGTGTCGATGGACTTAACGCCGGAAACCGGCTTGTCCGTCACCAGGGAGACACCGGTGTCGAAGAAGGACTTGCCTTCGGTCGGCTTCGGCTTTTCGCCGCTATCGGCGAATTTCTTGATCGCCTCGACACCGAGCGACGCCATCATCAGCGGATACTGCTGAGCGGTCGCGCCGATCACACCTTCGGTGACCGACTTGACGCCCGGGCAACCGCCGTCGATCGAAACGATCAGGACCTGCTTTTCGAGGCCGACGGCCTTGAGAGCCTGATAGGCGCCGACTGCAGCCGGTTCGTTGATCGTGTGGATGACGTTGATGCTGGAGTCCTTCTGGAGAAGGTTTTCCATGGCCTTGCGGCCGCCTTCTTCATTGCCGTTGGTCACGTCATGACCGACGATGCGCGGGTCGGTTTCGTCGCCGATCTTGTTCGGATCCTTCGGGTCGATGCCGAAGCCGATCATGAAGCCCTGGTCGCGCAGAACGTCGACGGAGGGCTGCGACGGGGTGAGGTCGAGGAAGCCGATCTTGGCATCCTTGGCCTTGTCGCCGAGCGTTTCCTTGGCCCACTGGCCAACGAGCTTGCCGGCGAGCAGGTTATCGGTTGCGAACGTGGCGTCGGCGGCATCGGCCGGCTCGAGCGGCGTGTCGAGCGCGATGACCAGCATGCCGGCGTCGCGGGCCTTCTTGACCGACGGGACGATGCCCTTCGTGTCGGAAGCGGCGATCAGGATGCCCTTGGCGCCATCGGCGATGCAGCTTTCGATCGCGGCGACCTGGCTTTCGCTGTCACCATCGATCTTGCCGGCGTAGGACTTCAGCGTCACGCCGAGTTCCTTGGCCTTGGCGGTCGCGCCTTCCTTCATCTTGACAAAGAAGGGGTTCGTATCGGTCTTGGTGATGAGGCATGCGGATACGCCGGCGGCCTTGGCAGGGGCTGCAAATGCAACGCCGAGCGCCAGAGCGGCGACTGCTGCGGAAATAACAGATTTCTTCATTCAATCCTCCCGATGTTTGAAAAGCCGGACCGTCCGGCAGCCCGGGCCCGAACCCGGCTGAAGCTGCGTTATGCCTGTCAGATTATTTCCGGTGGACCTCCTCCAAGGCCATAAACGCATCCTCTACGCTCATATCTGAGCCTAAAGATTTCCGGCTGTCAATAAATAAATCGGATTGAATTATTAATTCGATGTGGCATTCTGGTAGAAAATAGGGCATGGCCATGATGGAAGGAGCAGGCCCATGTCTCTCGTGCACGACCCGGAGGACACACCCACAACACCGGCGATTCTCGACCCCAGCGGGGGCGCGAACCAGCTTGGCGTGCGCGCCCATAACGAGCGGCTCGTGCTGTCGCTGGTGCGGCGTCACGATGCCTTGTCCAAGGCCGATATCGCCCGTCGCAGCGGGCTTTCGGCACAGACGGTGTCCGTCATCATGCGGGAGCTGGAAAAGGACGGACTGCTGTCGCGCGATGCCCCGGTGCGTGGCCGCGTCGGGCAGCCATCCATCCCCATGCGCCTCAATCCCGACGCGGTGCTTTCCTTTGGTGTGAAGATAGGCCGACGCAGCGCCGATCTGGTGCTGATGGATTTCGTCGGCGGCATCCGCATGCAGCTTCACCAGATTTACTCCTACCCGCTGCCGGAGAATATCATCGCCTTCATCACGGCCGGCATCAAGGAGCTGGAAGGCCGCCTCAGCGAGGGCGAGCGCCGCAAGATCGCCGGCATGGGTGTTGCCGCGCCCTTCGAGCTCTGGAACTGGGCCGAGCAGGTGGGTGCGCCGCCCGGCGCCATGGATATCTGGCGCGGCTTCGATCTGCGGGCGGAAATCGCCTCTCGCGTCCCCTACCCTGTCTTCCTGCAAAACGACGCGACCAGCGCCTGCGGTGCGGAACTGGTTTTTGGCGTCGGCTCACATTATCCTGATTTCGTTTACTTCTTCATCGGCTCCTTCCTTGGCGGCGGCATTGTCCTGAATTCCTCGATCTTCGTTGGACGAACAGGAACGGCCGGTGCGCTCGGCCCCCTGCCCGTGCGCGGCCGCAACGGCGAAAACCGCCAGCTGCTCGAGATCGCTTCCGTGTTCGTGCTGGAGAACCTGCTGCGGGATCACGGCTTCGATCCGCGGCCTCTCTGGTACTCGGCCGATAACTGGATCGATTTCGGCGAGCCGCTGGAAATCTGGATCCAGGATACGGCGAAGGCCCTGGCGCAGGCGATCGTCGCGGCCGCCTCGGTGATCGATTTCAGCGCCGCCGTCATCGATGGCGGTTTCCCCGACTGGGTTCGCGAGCGCGTGGTGCGCGCAACGATCAAGGCTGCCGCCGAACTTGACCTGCAGGGCGTCGTCATGCCCGATATCGTCGAAGGCGCGGTCGGCCCGCAAGCGCGCGCCATAGGCGGCGCCAGCCTGCCGATCTTCGCGCGCTACCTGATCGACCAGAACGTTCTTTTCAAGGAGATAGAGCATGCTGAAGGGCATTGACCCGTTGCTGAGCCCGGATTTGCTGGCGACCTTGCGCGCCATGGGCCACGGCGACGAGATCGCCCTCGTGGACGGCAACTATCCCGGGTTGGAGCATGGCCGCCGTCTCATCCGTCTCGACGGTCATGGCGTCATCCGCGTGCTCGATGCCGTGCTCAGCGTGCTGCCGATCGACGATTTCGTGCCGCAGGCCATCTTCCGCGCGACCGTGCGACAAGACCGCGATGCGGTCGATCCCGTTCATGCCGAAATGATCGAATGCTGTGGGCGGCACGCTCCGGACATCAAGGTGGTGCCTTTACTGCCGGCGGAATTCTACGAGCGGGTGCAGCGTGCGCATGCGCTGATCCAGACCAGCGAGCCCCGGCTCTACGGCAACATCATCCTGCGCAAGGGTGTGATCTATCCCATGAGGTAGCGAGGGCGGCTTGCCCCAAAACCCTTCATGCCGCCTTTGGCCTCCTTCTCCCCGCAAGCGGGGAGAGAGTTAGGGTGAGTAGCAAGACTCTCAAAGCAGCGAGAGCTCGCACTGCGCCCTCAAATATCCACTGCCGAGGGGCCCCAGACATCCGTCATGGCAAAGCCTTCCGCCATCGGATCGAACGGGTCCAGCGCAACCTGGGTCAAGCCGAATGTGAAGCCGCGGCCGGTGATGGTCGGGATAATGGCCGGCTTGCCGGCAACTTCGGTCTCCGCATGCAGGCCGACTTCGAATTCCGAACCGATGATCGAGCGGGATTTGAAGACATCGCCGACCTTGGCCTTGCCGCGAGCATGCAGCGTCGCCAGATTGGCGGAATTGCCGGTGCCGCAAGGCGAGCGGTCGGCGCGGCCGGGCCACATGGTCGTACAGGTACGGATGGCGCCATCGGTATCGATGTCGCGGAACATGACATAGGCGACGCCTGATATCGCCGGGATCTCCGGGTGAACCACCGACATGGAGCGGTTGATCGCATCCTTCAAGATCATGCCCGCCTGAACGAGAGCGGCCGCATTGCCCTTCTCGATCGTCAGGCCGATCTGGCCGACATCGACCAGCGCGTAAAAGATACCGCCATAGCAGAGGTCGAGCTTGATAGTGCCCCATTGCTCGGTATCGAGCGCCACATCGAGCTCATGCACGAAGGACGGCACCATGGTGAGACGCACCTTCTCGCAACGGCCATCACGGCAGGTCGCGGTGGCTCGGACGAGGCCGGCGGCGGTATCGAGTGTGACGACCGTTTCCGGCTCCTTCATCTCGACGATGCCGGATTCGAGCAAAGCGGTGGTCACGCAGATGGAATTCGAACCCGAGCTTGCATGCGCCTGATCCGGCTGCAGGATGATGAACCCGGCATCAGCCTCGGGATGCTTGGCGGGCAACAGAAGGTTCACTGACCCGATCGGCGCGCCACGCGGCTCCAGCACGAGGAAACGCCGCAACTCCTGACCTTTCGGATCGGTGTTCAGCCAATGCAGCTGTTCGGCAATGCTGTTGCCGGGGATCTTCGGCACACCGCCGATGGCGACACGACCGATTTCCCCTTCGCAGTGAACATCCAGCAGCTGGATCGTGCGCTTCCATCTCATCTCATCGGCTCCCATCCGACGCATCGCGTCATGTCATAGTCAGTGCGGGCGGCTCAACGACAGCTCTGCCGGCGCCATTCACCCGTCGCGATCCTGTGATATATCAGATCGCATGACGTGGCTATGGCGATCGATGGCGATGCCACCTTGCATCAAGCCCGAGCGGCCTTATTGCCGCAGAGCATCGCCGACATTGCTTCCGGTTGCTTCGACGCTATCGCCGAGTGAGCCGACCGTATTGTTGGCGGACGCGCCGACGCGGCGCCATTGCTCGCCGTAATTCTGCCGGGTGCGGGGATCGAAAATGGCAATGGGTGCGCTGACGGCTGCACCTGCAACGCTGCCCACCGTCTGCGCCGCCCCCATCGCAACCGCGCCGACCGCATCGCCAATGCCCACATCGGAATCAGTGATCGTCTGGCCTGCAATCAATCGGGCGCCGATCAGCTTTACCACCTCGGGGCTCTCGGCGAACTTGCCGTGGTTCAGGCCATCGCCCGTCTTGAGCTTGGTGAGGTCGAGGACTGTAATACCCTGCTTCTCCAGCTCGCTGCGATAAGGCTCGGCGGTTGGGTCGATCTGGCCGAGACGATCGATATTGCCGGAAATGCGGCGCGAGAGTGAAAGCGCGCGGTCGTCGCGCGAGACGAACAGGGTGAAATGCGGCTTGTCCTTGCCGAGTGCCGCAAACTGCCGTCCGAAGACATCGACATCGAGATCCGGCGAAGCGAGAATGACGTTCTTGATCTTGGGTGCAACGCGACCGTTGCGGATCGCCATTTGCCGAAGCGATTCGACAGCAAGCCAGCTGCCCATCGAATGCGCCATGACCGTGATGTCGCCAACGGAGGGATCGGCCGCGACACGACGCAGCAACTCTTCCAGCGAATCGCGAGAATAGTTGGTGCTTTCCTTGTCATAGGCGTAATCGAAGATGCTGGCGCGCGATGGCCAGGTGAAGACGATCGGGGCGACCTCGGCATGCGAATCGTGAACGATCTGCGCGAAGCGATAGACCGCATCCTCATAGCGATTGTTGAAACCGTGCACGAAGATCAGCACGCGCTTGTTCTTTGGCAGCTCCGCGTGCAGCCATGCGCGCCCGTCCGTTTCGGTGGCCAATGGCTTGACGGCGGTCGTAACGAAATTCTTCAGGGGATTGCCGGGCAGACGGCTGGGCCACTGAACCTGGCCGACCTTGCGATTGGCTTCCGGCGGGATGGAAACGCTGACGGCATCCACCTTCAGGCCGGGACCGCGTTCGCCGGAAAACAGGATTGCCGGATCCTTGTCCGGCAGGCGCGTGGTGGCGACAAGGAGATCGACCTTCGATGTGCCTGGAACATTTTCACCGACCGGCTGCATGACCCCGATGGGGCGACCGCAAGCCGCGAGGCACAGCGTCATCATGACGGCAGCAGTCCGGACAAGCATCATTTTCCATCGGCCGGAACTCGCCATACGCTGCATCATGCAACCTCTTTTTACGCCTGATTATCGCGCCACTCTACGCATCGGCATCCGACGCGCAAGCCGGCGACACCATTCTCGGCCACATGAACCGATGCTAATTCGCACCGGCATTGCAAAGGCGCAACGCCATGCTCAAACACTGAATGATGCGGAAATTCCTGGACTGAGCGGAATAAAAAAGAGCCCGATGCGGGAGGAGGATGCATCGGGCTCTTGATCCGGATTGGCAACTGGGAGGAGGAGTGTTGCCAATCATTGAAGGAGCGCTGGGAGGAGGAGTGCGCTGCCTTCGAGGGAGTAGATATAACGCCGGGCTCGGCATTGAAAGATAATCTTTCGCATTGCAGCAATGCACCAAGCGCATTGCTTCCTATCAAATAGCGACCCGGATGCGAAAAACCCCGTACGGAAACGGCAAATGAACCATCTGAACGCCTATTTTAAAGCCGCCCGCTTCCGATTCACATGATCGTGATCGCGAAAATGCATGCGTTCTTCGAGCGCAGAACGCAATCAGGCGACGGAGGTATCCTGCTCCGCCGCCTGATTTGCCGTCGATCGACGCTTCTTGAAGCCAAGTAGCCTTATGCTGCCTTGAATGCCTTCTTGCCTTCGGCATCCAGGGCCGTAAATTCGTCGTCGGACAATGTGATGTTCACCGCCGAGGTATTTTCCTCGAGGTGCTTCACCTTACCCGTTCCGGGGATCGGCAGCATCACCGGGCTGCGCTTCAGCACCCAGGCGAGTGCGATCTGGCTGGGCGCAGCATTATGCTTCTTGGCGATGGTGTCGAGAAGCGAGCCTTCCTTGGCAAGATCGCCGGCAGCCAGCGGGAACCACGGAATGAAGCCGATATTGTGCTTTTCGCAATAATCTAGAACGTCCTCGCTGGTGCGATCGACGAGATTATAGCGGTTCTGCACGGTCGCGACCTTGAAGTGCTTCGATGCGGCCTCGATGTCGGCAACCGAAACTTCGCTCAAGCCGGCATGACGAATAATCCCGTCGTCGAGCAGGGACTTTACGGCATCGAACTGTTCGGCGGCCGGCACCTTGGAATCGATGCGATGGAGCTGCCAGAGATCGATGCGGTCGACGCCGAGATTGCGAAGGCTCTTATGGGCCTGCTGTATCAGATATTCCGGGCGGCCGAGCGGCACCCAGACATTTGGCCCGGTTCGGGTCAGGCCGCCTTTGGTGGCAATGACGAGATCCTTGCCGTAGGGATGAAGGGCTTCCTTGATGAGACGTTCGGAAACATCCGGACCATAGGAGTCGGCGGTATCGATGAAGTTTATGCCAAGCTGCGGCAAGCGCTTCAGCGTGCGGACGGCTTCTGCATGATCTTCAGGCTCGCCCCATATGCCGGCACCGGTGACGCGCATGGCGCCGAAGCCGAGACGATGAACGGGAAGATCGCCACCGATCTTGAATTGACCTGATTTGGCTGCGTCGAAATCTGACATGGTTTTTGTCCCTTTGCTGATTTTAAATATATCGGGGTCTCCCGGCATTGGAGCCGTCGAGATCCGTCAAGCAAATTGAGCTGTTCGCGAAGGAGAGGAATGAGGTCGCGACGGTAAGTAGATGGGTCGGCATCCCCGCATATGCAATGCATTACCGGGGCTCGAATTCATCTTTCGGATGTCGATGATCGATAAAGGTCGTCAAGCGTACTCGGATCGCCGAGCTGACGGCATCAGCGAGCCTGCAAATGCTGTTTCGCCAATAGGCCCAGATCGGCAAAGGCGGCCCAAAACTCATCGAACATGACGCGGGCGAATTGCTCCAGCGGGAGATCGGCCTGCGCGGCATTCCAGCGCTCGCCGCCGATCCGCATCATGCTGACGACAGCCGCGGCAAGCATGCCCAAGCGCAGCTGCTCTTCCGCGCTGCCATCGCCGCGGGCACATAGGGCTTCAGCCAATTTCTTCTCGAGTTTGGCGTATTTCAATTGATCGCGCGCCCGAAGTGCCGGCGTATCCCGGATCAAAGCGGCAATGGCCAGCCGTTGCGGATCCGATATCGCTGCGTGAAGAGCAGCGTTGATCGCCGCTTCGATGACCTCGATCAACGAGGCTTCCACCGGCTGAGCGGCAACGGCTTCGCTCAATTCGTCGGCAAAGCCATCCTGCCAGGCGGCGACGACATTTTCCTTGCTTGGAAAATAATCGAAGAAGCTGCGCTTCGACACGTCCGCAGCCTCGGTGATATCTTCGATGGTGGTGTTGTCGAAGCCGCGTTCGAGAAACAGCTTCAGGGCCATGGCCTCGATTCGCTCGCGGGTCTGGCGGCGCTTGCGCTCGCGCCGGCCTTCTCTCAGCGCGATATCGATTCCCGGCACATCCGCCATGTGTTGCCCCCGTTATGCACCCGCTTCAGGCCGCCCCGTATCGGCCTTGCCGGCTTCCGACGCATAGGCGGCGATTCCGGCGTTGTCTGCGGTGCTACGATATTTGGAGCCGTTGATCGAGATCTCCAGCGGATTTTGCCGCGTTATCCGATAGACGCCGGCCGGCGGGATATTGCGGACGGTGCCGCCAATGCGCTTGCCGCGCAAACCAAGGCTTTCGAGAATAGGCCGCGTCACTGGACAGCGTGGGCCATAGGTGAACTGATAGAAGGCGCCGCCCGGCTTCATCGTTGCAAAGGCGCCACCGACGATCGCCTGAACTTTCGAAGGTGGCATCGACAGGAGCGGCAGACCGCTGACGACAGCACCGAAAGGCTCATCATCGAACAGGCCGCAATCAGCGAGCCTCGCCGCATCCATCTGCACGACCCGCGCTGCGGGAAAACGGCCTCGCAATCGAACGGCAAATTCCTCGCCAAATTCCACAAGCGTCAGTGCGCTTTCGGGTATGCCGCGAGCCAAAAGTGCGCGAGTGAAAACCCCTGTACCGGGGCCAAGCTCAAGAACCGGGCCATCGAATGGGTCGATCTCCTGCGTCATCAATTTCGCCAGGCGCTCTCCGGAGGGGGCAACGGCGGCAACCCGCATCGGATGGCTCACCCAAGAGCGGAAAAATTGCACGAAATCAGCGCATGATGTTTTTGTCGTCATTCCGCGAATCCAATCTCCGACTACGGTTCAGGCATGCGTGATCAGGGCCGAGCAGCATGGCATTTCAAAGGCATGCTTACCATTTGTTCTAGGGGAACCCTCGGCACCTGCAACCCGGCAGGGTCAAATATATTCAATCAATACAAACTTGCATTTAGTGCAAATAATAACCAAATACAAGAGGCGACGCTTAGTTCCCTTCACAGGAGTTCCGCAATGCCAGACTGGACAGTGAAAGACATACCGCCCCAAACAGGCCGAATAGCGGTGATTACGGGCGCGAACAGCGGCATCGGCTATGAAACGGCGAAGGCGCTCGCCGGAGCCGGTGCAAAGGTGATCATCGCATCGCGCAACGAGAGCAAAGGCCTTCAGGCGCTCGCGAACATCCGCGCGGCCACGCCGGACGCCGATATTGCCTTCGAGCCGCTTGATCTCTCCAGCCTCGATTCGGTTGCCCGGGCCGCCACGCGCGTCGCAGCCTCCGTCCCCCGCGTCGACCTCCTGATCAACAATGCCGGTGTGATGGCGATTCCTGACCGCCACGAAACGGAAGACGGCTTCGAAATGCAAATGGGCGCGAATTATATCGGCCACTTCGCCTGGACGATGCGCTTGCTGCCAAAGGTATTTCTTGCCGACAATCCACGCGTGGTGACTGTCAGCAGCCTGGCGCATCGCAGCGGCAGAATCCATTTCGACGATCTGCAGTGGCGGCGGAACTACGGACCCTGGCGTGCTTATTGCCAATCCAAACTGGCGACGCTTCTGTTCAGCCTGGAGCTCGACCGGATTGCCCGCACCGAGCATTGGGGATTGAGGAGCATTGCCGCCCATCCCGGTTACTCTGTTACGGGCCTGCAGACGTCAGGCCCGCGGATGGGGCGGGATAGAACAAGCCTTGCCGAGCTGGGAATGAAAATCATGGAGCCGCTGTTCTCGCAGTCGGCAGCCGCTGGTGCTCTGCCCACGCTTTTTGCCGCCACGGCACCTCAGGCAGAAAGCGGCGCCATGTATGGTCCCAATGGCTTCTACGAACTCAAGGGGCCGCCTGTCCGTTCGCGGATTGCCCCTCATACTCGTGATCCCGCCGTTTGGCGGCGGCTTTGGGACATTTCGGAACAACTGACGGGATTGACGTTGCCGTCGCCCGCCATGGGCTGATGTATCGCCTTCCCCGCAACAGCGGAGAAGGCGTCGTCCCTTCGTCTTATCCCGTTACGGGCTTACGCACTGGCGGCGCGGGCCGTTGGTCGGCTGGTAGGTATTGTCGGACGCGCGATAGGTCTTGTAGCGGCTCGCGCACCAACGAACATGCGCGCTGCCGCGCGGCGGATGAGAAACGGCGCCACCGATAATCGCACCGGCGGTGAATGCGGCAAGCGGATACCAGAAGCCGTCATGATAGCGGCGATAGCCCGGGCGGGCGTAGCGATAGCCCCGATGACCATGCCAATAGCCGCCGCGATAGTGATGGCGATAGTGCGGACGGAAATGCGGGCGATAATGTCCGCGGTGATGCCGATACTGGACGTCGATCACACCGGGAGCCTGACCGCCCGTTTGCGTGGTTGCAGGTTGAGCCATTGGCTGAATCGGTCCCGCGGCCGCCGGCTCAAAGGATGAAAGCGCCAGCATGGCACTCAAGGCGGTCACCGTCACCGTTGTCAGTAGTCGTTTCACAGCTCTTCTCCTTTTGAGGGGTAATAAGAAGTGATAACGCGCGGTGATTGAAATTGTTTCACGACATTATCGCTTGCGAATAAATGGCAAGCTGCAATATAGATAGCAAGCCTACCTAACTACTATTGGCCGATGACACATGGACAAATCCGACCTTCATCACGCTCTCGACGAGGCACATGCGCTTGCTGAAGCGCTGCGCCCCGCGCTCCACCGCCTGTATCGGCAATTGCGCCGCGAGAGCGACGATCCGGGGCTTTCACCGCTGCATGCACTGCTGCTTGCCGCAATCTTGCGGCAGCCGGGGATCGGCGTCGCCGAGCTGGCACGAATGGAAAAGCTGCGGGGGCCGACCATTTCCGGGCATGTAAAGGCCATGGAGCGGGGTGGGCTCATCACGCGCGCGGAACCCGACCCGAATGATCGCAGGCGCAATGGGCTTGTCGCGACCGAAAAGGGTCAGGATATCATTCGAAGCATGAAGCAGAAACGAACCGATTGGCTTGCCTCGGAACTCGCCAAACTATCACCGGACGAGCGTGCGGCGATCCGTGCCGCCGTCGGGCCGCTTGCGGAGATTGGACAATGAGCGACGTTCAGCCGAATATCGTGTCCTCTTCGACAGTAGCAGTCGATGACGCAGCCGACCGCCGCGAGATCCGCGCGGTGATCCTCGGCCTGATGATCGTTCTTGGCCTCGGCGCCATCGACCAGAGCATCGTTGCAACGGCCTTGCCGCGCATCGTCAGCGACCTCGGCGGTCTTACGCATCTTTCCTGGGTCGTCAGCGCCTATGTGCTCGCCTCCACCAGCACCATGCCGCTTTATGGAAAGCTCAGCGATCAATACGGCCGCAAGCCGATGATCTATGCCGCGATCCTGATCTTCCTGCTCGGATCCGTCCTCAGCGGCATGGCGCAGACGCTGATGCAGCTCATCATATTCCGCGCCATACAGGGCATCGGTGCCGGCGGATTGTTGCCGTTGGCGCAGATTATCATCGGCGACATCGTGCCGCCCGCAAGACGCGGCCGCAATCAGGGCTCGATCGCCGCCGTCTTCGCCGTTTGCAGCGTCATCGGCCCGATCGCCGGCGGCGTCATCACCGATCTCCTGTCATGGCATTGGATCTTCTATGTCAACCTGCCGATCGGCGCCGTTGCGCTCGTCATGATCGGTCGGGCGCTCAAGCGCCCGCATCAGTCGCGCAGCCGCCGCATCGATTACCTTGGAGCCGCGTTGCTGACGGGATGCACGACCAGCTTTCTGCTAGTCCTTGCGCTCGGCGGCAACGAATGGGCATGGAACTCTCCGGAGATTTTTGGGCTCTCCGGCGTTGCCCTGGTGCTTTGCGTCCTCTTCATCCTGCATATCCGGCGCGAGCCCGAACCGGTGCTGCCGCCCGATCTTTTCCGCAACCGGCTCTTTGTCGTTGCCTGCATCGTTCTCGCGCTGACGTTCATGGGAATGCTCGGGGCGAGCCTATTCTTTCCGCTGTTCTTCCAGATGGTCATGGGAGTAAGTCCGTCTCACTCCGGCCTGCTCACCGGCCCGCTTATGGTCGGCGTCGTCATCTCGTCCATGTTCAACGGGCGCATCCTCATGCATCGCTTCGGGCGCTACAAGCCGGCCCAGCTTTTCGGCCTGAGCTTGGCAACACTTTCCTTTGCGGCTCTTGCCTGGGCCGCGGCAACAAGTCAGGGCTTTCTGGTCATAGAGCCATCGGTTTTCGCGCTTGGTATGGGCCTTGGGCTTGTAATGCCGACCATGACCATCGCCGTTCAGAACGCCCTGCCCCTCGCCCATCGTGGCGTCGGTACGGCGACGCTGGCCTTCTTCCGCTCGCTCGGCGGCCTGATCGGCGTGACCGGCTCCGGCGCCATCCTGGCCTATCGTGTGCAGAACGCCTCCGGCGCACTCGAGAGCGTCCATATGTCGTCTCTCACGGAAACCGGCCTGAAGCAGCTGGCTACAGCGTCTCCCGAAGTCCACGCAGCCGCTATCGCTCTTTATCGCCACGCGATCGCCATGACGTTTGCAACGGGAACCGCGATCGTGGCTCTAGCATTGATCGCGTTGCTCTTTCTGCCGGAATTGCCACTGGCAACAGATCATGGACGGGATGTCAGCCGGCCAGGCTGACCTGGCGGAAAAGCTGTGGACATTTAAGACGCGACTTGCATCAGCGGAACTGACGTCTCTTCGGCAATAACGGACTTCACCACCTCGTAGCGTTCGCTGAACCGCGGATCGGGCTTGATGTCGTCTTTGAGAAATTGCGCATAAGATGCGAAACTGAACTCTATGAAATGCTCCAAAGCGATCAACCGATAGTCCTGGTGCCGCTTGAACATGTAGGAGCCTTCGACGCCAAGAGCTTCACCGATTTCGGGATAGACCGGAAAGCAGGCGCCCGTGATAATCGTATCTGCAGGTACGATGTCGGTCCGATTGGGTTCGAACCCACATGTCTGCAGAAAGATGTGCGCCCGCGGCCTCGACCCGAGACTTTATATCTCGACGGCTCCAAGGGCGATCTACACTAGCGCGAAAACTCACGCGCTTGGCAGAGCTTAGTCTAAAAGCTTGGGAAAGAAATGGCGCACCCGAAGAGATTCGAACTCCTGACCCCCAGATTCGTAGTCTGGTGCTCTATCCAGCTGAGCTACGGGTGCGTGGCCGATGCGGAAGTAAACCGCTGGCGTGGGCGGTTCTCTAAAGGGTCCTTTGAGGGAATGCAAGCGGATTTCCGAAAAAGATCGCAATTTTCGTCCATAAACATGTCAAGCGTATGAAAATGCTCAACTTTCTTGCAAGCTCCGACTGCGATAATCATCGAGCGAAACGGGACGATCTGGAATTTCGATTCGGAACTGCGTGCCGGCTGCCGGCTTTTCGACGAGAGCGATAGTGCCGCCGTGAGCAAGCACCAGCTCGCGCGCGATTGCCAGGCCAAGTCCGGTACCGCCCGAGCGCGCAGAGCCACGGAACGCCGTGAACAGGTTCTCCCGCGCCTTCTGCGGCATGCCCGGCCCGGTGTCGTCAACCGTGATGCTGACGACGCTGCCGATCCGGTGCGCCGACACGGTAATGCGCTTCATGCTGTCGGAGGTGATATCGCTGAAGGCGAGCAGTGCCTGATGCGCGTTGCGGCAAAGATTGTGAATAACGCGAAACAGCTGCTCGCTGTCGGCATCGACTTCGAGCTCCTGGCTCACCTGCTCGACGAACTCTATGCCGCTTTCAGGATCGATCGCCAAAATGTCCCGGACTTCGCTGATCAGCTCGACCAGATGAATCTTTCGCCGGCGCGGCGCCGATTCGGACGTCTGGCCGTAGGACAGCACCTCGGTCGTATAGCCGACGGCACGGTCTATCGTGCGCAGAAGCTTGGGAGCGAAGCGCTTTACCATCGGATCGTCGACATCGACCAGGCGGTCCGACATGAGCTGTGCGGCCGAAAGGATGTTGCGCATGTCGTGGTTGATCTTCGAGACGGCAAGACCGAGAGCCGCGAGATTCTTCTGCTGCTTCAGCGTCTTCTGCAGTTGCGACTGCATCGACGCCAGGTGACGGCCGGCCACGGCTAGCTCGTCGCGCCCCGTGTCGGGCACGAGAACCCGGCCCGGATCCTCCGGATCGTCCGAATAGGCCTGCATGCTGTCGGTCAGGCGGCGGATCGGCCGGATCATCATCCGGTTGATCGCAAAGAAGATCAGCGTTGCCGTGAAGAGCGAAATCAGGATGGAAACGAAGAAGACGCTGCCGGAATAGGCAAGCATCGCATTGCGCAACCGCGTGTCCTTCAACACTACCTCGATCCCGGTTCCGGCGTCGCCCCCGACCGGGCCGAAAACGCGGATGATGCGGTTGCCGCCGAATAGCAGGGTATCGAGCGCATCTTTGATGGCGGTCAGCTGCGAGACATCGCTCAGATCATACATGTCGTCGACGGAGGCCGGCATCTCTGCCGTTGCGAGCAGTCGTGACGTCCCGTCCTTGCGCAGGACGATGGCCCGCGTGCCGGTGGCCATCAATGTTTCCTTCTGCAGCGCACGCGGCAATTCGGCCGGCTGCAGGCCGTCGATGACGATGGCGGCGGCGGCGGCCGTGTTCAGCCTGTCTTCCAGCCAGCGCAGCCGCATATTGGCGACGGAGGGCACGAAGATGAGCACTTCAGCCAGAAGAATGAAGCCGATGGTCAGGATGAGGAGTTTGCCGGAGAGGCCGCCGAAGATCCCGGTCGGCCGGCAAAATTGAGACAGGCGGACCTTTCCGGTCTTGCCGCCCTTTGCGGCGTCCCTGTCCTGCCCACTGTCCATTTCAATTGTCCCGCGTTGCCGCAAAGCGAGCTGATGGCGACTGATCGAAATGACATAATAGGGGATTGTGGGATTTTTTCCAATCTCTTCCGGACAACGGGCATCTTGTGAGAGTTTGCGCGATAGCGGCGCCGCTCAGACGCCGCCGCTATCCGGTTCCGAAAAGATCAGAACTCTTCCCAGCTCTGGGCTGCGGCTGCGGACGAGCCACCGCCGAAGGCCGTTGCGACCTTGTTGATCATCCGACGTGCGGGCGAGGCAGCGGGGCGATGCGTTTCGGCCCGTGCAGGCACGGGAGCGGACATCGCGCCGGCGTCGACCTTGAAGCGGGAGACCAGACGCACGAGGCCGTCTGCCTCTCCTGCGAGGCGATGGGTTGCTGCCGAGGTCTCCTCGACCATGGCGGCATTGCGCTGCGTCACCTCATCCATCTGGTTGACGGCGTTGTTCACCTCCGACAGGCCGGTTGCCTGTTCGCGTGCGGCCGTCGCGATGGAATGGATGTGGTCGTTGATCTTCAGCACGCGGCCTTCGATGGTCGATAGTGCTTCGCCGGTTGCCTGCACCAGCTTGACGCCGACCTTCACCTGATCGCCGGATTTGCTGATCAGCGCCTTGATATCCTTGGCGGCCGTGGCGGAGCGCTGGGCAAGTTCGCGCACTTCCTGGGCGACGACAGCAAAGCCCTTGCCAGCCTCGCCGGCGCGTGCCGCCTCGACGCCGGCGTTCAAAGCCAGCAGGTTGGTCTGGAAGGCGATATCGTCGATGACGCCGATGATCTGGCTGATTTCGCCGGATGCCTGCTCGATGCGACCCATGGCATCGATGGCATTGCGAACGACTGTGCCGGAGCGGGCAGCATCGTCTTTGGCTTCGCTGACCATCACGCTCGCTTCACGGGCCCGTTCCGTCGAGTTCTGGACGACGGAGGTGATTTCGTCCAGGGCCGCGGAGGTTTCCTCAAGTGCTGCAGCCTGCTGCTCGGTGCGCTTGGAGAGATCGTCGCTGGCGTGACGCAGCTCATTGGTGTTAGAATTGATCGAGCCCGTGGTTTCTCGCACTTCGCGCATGGTGCTCTTCAGCGTTGCAAGCGTCGCATTGACGTTCTGCTGGAGCTCGGCAAAAGCGCCCTGGAACTCGCCCTTCATCTCCTGCGTCAGATCGCCGTCGGCCAGGCTTGCAATCACACGGCGCACTTCACCGATGCCGACATCGACGCTGACAAGCAGTTCATTCACGTTGCCGGCAAAGCGATTGAGGTTGGCATCGCCGTAGTCCTTGTCGATGCGGCGGCTGAAATCACCGGCGGCGGCGGCCGAAACGGCCAGCGACATGCTGGACTGAAGCTCGTCGCTCTTTGCCCGCATTGCCGTTTCCTCGGCGTTCATGCGGCGCACGGCGTTGCCGTTCTCCTTGAAGACGTCGACGGCTGCGGCCATCTCGCCGATTTCGTCGTTGCGTCCGGCAAAAGGAACCTCGATGTCGAATTGACCGTCGGCGACTTTCTTGATGGCATCAGTCACCTTGCGGATCGGGCGGCTCAGGTGAACGGTGCCGATGTAGATGCCGAGGCCGACGCCAGCGGAGATGCCGACAATCATGATGCAGAGGACCACCCAAAAGACGCTATCGTGGAAGGATGCGATGTCGCTTTCGGCTTCCGAGAGCGCTGCCTTGTCGGCCTGGACCACGGCATCGATTTCGGCCTGGAAGGCCTTGCGATTGGCGCGATTGGCTTCGTTATTGCCTTGCTTGGCGGCGGCATCCGGGCCATCCGTCACGCCGAGGCGGGCGGTCTCGGTGCGGAATGTGCGAAACTCCTGGGCACGAGCCTGCAGCTTGGAAAAATCGGACTTCTGGCTGGCCGGGACCAATGGCGACCAGGCAGCGAGCACCTTGTCGATCTCATCGAGGTCGCCCATCAGGCCATCGGCAAAGCTCTTGGAATCCTTCGCCGAGGCGGCGGCATAGATGCCTCGCGCCTCCATGACCACGGCGGTGACGTAACGGTTCAGATGCTCGCCCATGTATGCGCGGCTGGCAGTCTGCTCATAACTCTGTAATTTCTGGTCGTATTGACGCAACGTATAAAGAGCGGTGCCTCCAATCAGGAACGCCGCTCCAGCCATGACAAGTACAAGCAGATTTATTTTGCCGCGAATTTTCAAGATACCCTCCGGCGCCAACCCGATCCCCCGAAAATCGATGGGTTTTCCGACACTGGACTAGATATCAGCGAAATTCATTAAAGTTATATTGAAGCATTTTTAGTTAAAACTTATCGAAACTTCCCATCAAACTCACATAAATTAGAAAATACTTATTTTAAAGCAGAGCAATGCTGTTTGCCCTGCACCTTCGCACGCGGAGTTTTCAGCTCGAAATGTCCGGCTTTCATGAATCTGCGCGGGTATAATTGACTTTCCAGGTGGTGATCCTTATAAGCCCGCGCACGTTCGGTCATGGAGCCTGCATTTGCGGGCCAAGTCCGTTCGTCATAATCAACAACGCTCCTTGCTATTAAAAGCAAAGCTCAAGAAGGGCCGCACTCCGCGGTGTTTAAATAAATGAAGCGTACCTATCAACCATCCAAGCTTGTCCGCAAGCGTCGCCACGGTTTCCGTTCGCGTATGGCTACCAAGGGCGGTCGCGCGGTTCTTTCCGCACGCCGTAACCGCGGCCGCAAGCGTCTTTCGGCCTAACGGCCGAAGTGCCCGATAATCCAGGATGGCGGGCAAATTGACGAATGAACGACCCAAAAAGACTGTCGGGCGGCTGAAAAGCCGGCCGCAGTTTCTTGCAGTCCGTGAAGGCGAGAAGCGCCGAGGCAATTTCTTCCTGATAGAGATGCTGGACCGCAAGACCGCCGACGCCGACCCCCGCGTTGGTTTTACCGTTACCAAAAAACATGGCAACGCGGTGGAGCGCAACCGCATGCGGCGCAGGCTGAAAGAAGCCGTGCGGCTTCATGCCGGGTTTGCAATGCAGCCCGGACACGACTATGTGGTTGTCGCGCGGCGCGAAGTGCTGACCGCACCTTTCGAAAAGCTGGTGGGTGAACTCGTCCAGCGTATCGAATCCAGGCCGAAACACCGGCGACCGGAAACGGACCGCTCCAGGAAAACATGATGCAAAACAACCGCAATTACTTCATAGCGATTGCCCTGTCGGTGCTGATCGTCCTCGCTTGGCAGTTTTTTTATATGAACCCGCGCCTTGAAGCGCAGCGCAAGGCCGAACAGGCCGCCAAGCTGCAGCAGCAGACGCAGCAGGCTCAGACGACGCAGCCGGCCGCAGCAGGCGCAGGCGCAGCCGTCAACGGTTCGCTGCCAGCGGGTGGCCAGAACGCGGCGGCGACGCTGACCCGCGATCAGTCGGTCGCCAAGACGTCTTCGGCACGCGTCATCATCGACACGCCGGCGCTCTCCGGCTCCATCAACCTGGAAGGCGCACGCCTCGACGATCTGCAGCTCAAGAGCTATCATGAGACCGTCGACAAGAGCAGCCCGATCATCACGCTGTTCAGCCCGGCCGACACCAAGGATGGTTATTTCACCGAACTCGGCTATGTCGGCAGCGACGCAACCGGTACGGTTCCCAATCCCTCGACCCTGTGGACGCTGGCAAGCGGCGACAAGCTGACCGACAAAACGCCGGTGACGCTGTCCTACACCAATGACAAGGGCATCACTTTCTCGCGCACCATTTCCGTCGACGATCGCTACATGTTCACGATCACCGACAAGATTGCCAACGGCAGCCAGGCCCCGGTCGCGCTGTCCAGCTATGGCCGCGTTACTCGCTATAACAAGCCGGTCACGCCCTCTGCCTACGTTCTCCATGAAGGCTTCATCGGCGTCATCGGCGAGGATGGCCTGATCGAAACCAAGTACACGGCAGCGGAAAAGGAAGCCGTCAACCCGGCAAAGGCGACCGGCGGCTGGCTCGGCATCACCGACAAATACTGGGCCGCAACGATCGTTCCGCCGCAGGCGACGGCCTACGACGCCCATTTCTCGCACTTCACCGATGGCGCTCAGCCGCGCTATCAGGCCGATTACAAGCAGGACGCTATCACGGTTGCTCCCGGCCAGTCGGCGGAGCTGAAGAACCTCGTCTTCGCGGGCGCCAAGGAAGTTCCGGTCATCGATCGTTATGAAACCAGCTACTCGATCCCGCGCTTCGACCGCCTGATCGATTGGGGCTGGTTCTATTTCATCACCAAGCCGATGTTCAAGCTGATGGACTTCTTCTTCCGCTTCTTTGGCAATTTCGGCGTCGCTATCCTCTGCACGACGATCGTCGTCAAGGCGCTCTTCTTCCCGCTCGCGAGCCGGCAGTATGCCTCGATGGCGAACATGAAGCGCATGCAGCCGAAAATGGAAGAGCTGAAGGCCAAGTTCGGCGACGATCGCATGGGCCTGCAGCAGGCGACCATGCAACTCTACAAGGAAGAGAAGATCAATCCGATCGCGGGTTGCTGGCCCGTGCTCCTGCAGATCCCGATCTTCTTCTCGCTCTACAAGGTGATCTACATCACCATCGAGATGCGCCATGCGCCGTTCTTCGGCTGGATCCAGGACCTTTCCGCTCCCGATCCGACGTCCATCGTCAATCTCTTCGGCCTGCTTCCGTTCGCAGCGCCGACCATCCTGCACCTTGGCGTCTGGCCGCTGATCATGGGCATCACCATGTTCTTCCAGATGCGCATGAACCCGACACCGCCCGATCCGACGCAGGCCATGATCTTCAACTGGATGCCGCTGGTATTCATGTTCATGCTGGCAAGCTTCCCGGCCGGCCTCGTGATCTACTGGGCCTGGAACAACACGCTCTCGGTCATCCAGCAGTCGATCATCATGAAGCGGCATGGGGTGAAGGTGGAGCTCTTCAACAATCTGAAGGGCCTGTTCAAGCGAAAACCAGAACCATCGAAATGACGAAAAAGCCCCGCTCAAGCGGGGCTTTTTTTATGGCTGGGTCGCAGACGCGAAAAGACCTTGCGAAGCGTTCAGCGGAGCGCGCTCGCGCCGAGATGCTGACGAAAGAAGGCGAGAACCGCAGCATCGAAGGAGCGATGAAAGGCAGATCTGTCGAACCCTGACTGATCCTTGCAGATCTCCGGCTGCGAGGCGATCAAGCCGGGCGGGCATGGCGCCAGAAAAGCAAAATGAGCCGCGGCGGGCACGAGATGAAAATCCGGTCTACGCGGCAAGTTGGCAGCGAGCGTCGCAACGCTCTGTGGCAGCACGCCATCACCGCCATGTTCCGAACCCCAGAGTTGGATGGGAGCGCCGACGGATTTCAAGTTTTCCTTGCTCGAAAAGAAACTCAGCGGGTCGGCAAGGACGAGTGCCTTGAGACGAGGGTCGCGCGCAAGCGGCTTGGACGGTATATCGTTTCGGCGAATTTCGCCGCAGATCGGTGCAGGCTCGGGACATGGGATACTGGGATCACGAAAATCCGGCTCGGCACCGGCAAGCACCAGGCCGGTATATCCACCGCGCGAAAAGCCGAAGAAGCCGATGCGATCCGGGTCGACCTTGGCGGCTCCCTGCCAATCGCCGAGAACAAAGTCAATCAGGCGATGGATATCGGATGGCCGCTGGAACATGATGGAGATGTCGCCTGCCCTGCTGAGATCCGAGAAATTGTCGCCGGGATGGTTGAGTGCAACGACGAGAAAGCCGGCGTCTGCCAACGTTTCCGCCGTATCGTGATGATTGAGCGAGCCGCCGCCATGCCCGTGCGAGATGACGACCAGAGGCAGTCTGTCGCCCGCAATCGGACAACCGCGCACGGCCGGCAGCGTAATCGGGCCAAGCTGGATTTCACCCGGCGGCGTTGCACAGGGTGACCAGACGAAAGCGCTGAGCGCGGGCTCGCTGGCGGTCGCAGGCACCTCGATCGATGCCAGACCGGCAGCCTGAGCTGAGGCCGCCGCCAAAGCGAAGGCAATGAAAAATCCAATCCGTTTGAACGACATTTTGTTTTCCAGACAGGGTTGAGGGATGAAGACAAAGGATATCTGCCCGCGCCGGCTGTTGCCGTCGGCGCGTCAGGGTCGAAACTCGATTTTGGAACGATCAGACTGCGCCGTGGCGCAGGGGAATCAGCAGGTCCGTGGCTATTTCGTGCTCCATCACCTTGGCCGGATGGTTGAGATAGACTTCGATCACCGGACGATCGTCGGGCTCGAAGCCGCTCTGCGGCAGCCAGCCGGCAAACAGCGTCTGAAACGTCGGTGAGATCAGCGCATAAGGTCCCATCAGGCGATAGCGGGCATAGAGACCACCTGCGAGATCATACGTATCGAGCTCTTCGGCCGCATCGCAGCCATCTGTAAGCACCACACCGGCAAAATACCGGAATGCCTCTCCCTCCTCGGGATCGCCGGAGCCGACACCGATGCGAGAGAGATCGTGCCAGACCAGCCCGCGATCCGTCAGACACTGCGAGAGCCGACGAAAGCTGTGCGGGATCGTCTGGGCTGGCCCTTCATGCTGCAACCCGAATATCCTGACCGGTGGCCGTTCAATGATGGCCACGGACGGCAGATCTGCGGTGATGGCCTGCTGCTTCATTTGGAATGCCGTTGGAGTCATACCCGTCAGGCCTCGAAAGGCCCGTGCAAAACTCTGTGAGCTGTCGTAGCCGGCCTCCAGCGCCGCTTCCGTCACCGATGTCGGGCCGGCGGCCAACTGGTTGGCGGCCTGGGCAAGCCGCATCCGCCGGATGGTGGCGGCGACGCTCTCTCCCGTCATCGCCCGGTACAGCCTGTGAAAATGATAGGGCGAGAAATGCGCGATGGCCGCCAGGCTGTCGACGGAATGCGGAGCCGACGGGTCGACCATGATCGCCTCGATGACCCTTGCGATGCGGCGGCGATAGTCTTGTTCCGTGGCGCTCTTCATGGACGAGACATCTAGCATGGCTGTGGTGGATTCGCGGTGCAGCAATTGCGGTTTTTACGGATGCGTCAGCTCGCGAGACATCCGCAGCGGCTACCATTTGGACGGCGCGGCGTTGCGGGCGCAACGGCCGCGCCACGCCACCAATTGCCGAACAAACTTGACTTTCGCGGGCAAAACCCCGAAGCCAATTCGATAAATCGAACCGGAAGACGTTCAGCAGCATGGCAGACCAGACGACAAAAGACGAAAAGCCGCTTTTCGGGCGCCCGTGGATTTTCATTCGCGGTGTGCCGGCGATGAAGTTTCTGCCACCGGAAGGGCCAGCGGAAGTCGCCTTCGCGGGACGCTCGAATGTCGGCAAATCGTCGCTGATCAATGCGCTCGTCGGCCACAAGGGCCTCGCACGAACCTCGAACACGCCAGGGCGTACGCAGGAGCTCAACTATTTCGTTCCCGATGGCTTTTCCGGCGAGGACGGCGATCTACCGCCTATGGCTCTGGTGGACATGCCAGGTTATGGCTACGCGCAAGCCCCGAAGGAACAGGTCGACGCCTGGACAAAGCTGGTGTTCGACTATCTGAGAGGACGCACCACGCTGAAGCGCGTCTATGTGCTCATCGATAGCCGCCACGGCATCAAGAAGAATGACGAAGAGGTGCTCAGCCTGCTCGACAAGGCTGCCGTGTCCTATCAGATCGTGCTGACCAAGACGGACAAGATCAAGGAAGCGGGTCTGCCGAAACTTTTGGCCGATACCGCCGAAAAGACGCGCAAGCGCGCGGCCGCCTATCCCGGCATTCTCTCCACCTCTTCGGAAAAAGGCGAAGGCCTCGAGGAGCTGCGGCAGGCAATCAGGGACACGGTCGGCATCGCCCTCTGATAACTGTTCACCTTCAAGGATGACCGCCGCTCCCTATGCCGCATGACAGAGAGCGACGGTTCAATCGCCTAGAGCGGTTCAGCTTTTCACGGAATCACCGAACCGCTCTATCTCTTTGTTTTCGCGCAATTCCGGACGGAAAACCGCTGCGCACTTTTCCTGGAATTGCCCTAAGGATTATTACATCTTCGGCAACAGCACCTTGTCGACGACATGGATCACGCCGTTCGACTGCTTGACGTCCGCGATGGTGATATGAGCAGTGCCGCCGGCTTCGTCCGTCAACGTCAGCTTGCCGCCCTTGTTCATGGCCTTGATCGTGCAGCCGCCGACGGTCTTCAGATCGTATTCGCCGCCATGGGTCTTTGCCCAGTTCTTGATGGCCGCAGCCATGTCATCACCGGAAACGACATGGCAGGTGAGGATCTTCGTCAGCTTTTCCTTGTTCTCAGGCTTCAGCAAGGTGTCAACCGTACCGGCCGGCAGCTGGGCGAAGGCTTCGTTGGTCGGAGCGAAGACCGTGAAAGGACCCTTGCCTTGAAGCGTGTCAACGAGGCCGGCGGCCTTCACAGCCGCGACCAAGGTCGTGTGATCCTTCGAATTCACGGCATTCTGGATGATATTCTTCGTCGCATACATCGCGGCACCGCCGACCATCGGGTCCTTGGCGTAGGCGATGCTCGAAAGAGCCGAAACCATTGCGGCTGCGGCGGCGATGCGAATCACAGACTTGATCATGACTTTTCCTCTTCCTCTTTTTCGCCCCGATCGGGCGGGGTCAGAAGAAGATACGGGAGGTGCGGAAAAGAGTTTCAGCCGCGATTGAGAAGAATTATTCAGGGCAAATGGATCGTGCCGGATGCGACGACATCGCCAGTGGGCTTTCCGGTCGGAGAGCCGCCAAAGGGCTCGACGCTGACGGCGATGATGGCGCCTTCCGTCAATTTCGTGTGAAGCTCGCTCGGCAATGTGATTTCGCCGTCGCCGGTCTGCGGCAGGATGCCGAGCGCCTCGGCCGGATCGCTGCCGCGAATCAGCCAGAGCTCCAGGGATTTCTCTTCCGGCTTCCCGGCAGCGACCGGCGTCACCTTCAATCGCCCGCTCGAAGCATCATAATTGGCGAGCAGGCTGATGGCGCTGTTCTGCCCGGCCAGCGAGGCGCTGAGCAGCTTTCCGGCTGGCGCGCGCAACGCGGTCTCGTTGGTGATGGTAAAGACAAGCACACCGGCTGCCAGGAACAGCGAGCCGAAGGCCACGGAACGCCACACCGTGAGCGAATTCCAAAGGCTGGCGCCGAGGACAGGACTGCCGAAAATCCGCTTCTCGATCTTCGGATAGACCGAAGCGGCAGGCTTTACCGCTTCATATTCCTCATTGAATTCCGAGAGATTCTGCTCCCAGCGACTGACGATCGCCGCAAACTGGCGATCGCTGCGCATGCGGCGCTCGACCTTTTGCCGATCCTCCAAGGAAAGTACGCCAAGCACGTATTCTCCGGCCAGGACTTCATCACGGGAGCGGCCTCCCTTGCTTTGATCGGGCATACTCATCGGTCCATGCACTCTCTTAGTCTGATCAGGCTCCGGCGCAGCCAGGTGCGCATGGTGTTCAAAGGCACCGAATGGTGATCGGCGAGTTCCTGGTAGCTCAGGCCTTCAACATAGGCGCTGCGAACGGCCCGCGCACGATCAGCTTCCAACTCTTCCATGCACCTGTCAATCCGCCTACCCTCACCCTTCACGATTGCTTGTTCTTCAGGGTCGAGGTCGGCATCGGCAATATCGTAGGCGCTGTCCAGTTCGTCGGCGATGGGCTTGCGGGCACGAATGAAATCGATCGACCGGTTACGGGCAATCGCCGTCAACCACGGCATCGCAGGCCCTTCCGAGGCTGCAAACTGTTCTGCCCGTTGCCATATCTTGACGTACACTTCCTGCAAGACCTCGTCCGCATCCGTTCTATTGCCTGTGATACGTAGGCAAACACCATAGAGTTTCGGGTTGGTGCGCTTATAAAGCGCAGCAAAGGCCTTTTGATCGCGCATGGCGACACGGCCGATAAGCGCTTCGATCTCCTCGCCTGCCATCCAACACCCCATTACGACGCCTGCGCCGACTTTAAAAGAAAAGCGCTCGCTGGCAAGCTTGGGAAAGCGATCAATTTCGACGACGCGAATGTGACATCCCGTCAACTTATGCCGACATCATTATTCCATCTGTCAAAAACTTGAGATAAAAGGCCCGCGAACAATTCCGAAGGGTGCACCATGTCCGAAGCCCAAAGCGAACTCCAAGCCAACCTGCTCGCCCAAGCGCTGCCTTACATGCAACGCTATGAAAACAAGACCATCGTGGTGAAATACGGTGGCCATGCCATGGGCAATGTCGAACTCGGCAAAGCCTTTGCAGCCGATATCGCGTTGTTGAAGCAGTCGGGCGTCAACCCGATCGTCGTCCACGGCGGCGGCCCACAGATCGGCGCCATGTTGACGAAGATGGGCATCGAGTCGAAATTCGAAGGCGGCCTGCGCGTCACCGACCAGAAGACGGTCGAGATCGTCGAAATGGTGCTCGCCGGTTCGATCAACAAGGAAATCGTCGCGCTGATCAACCAGACCGGCGAATGGGCGATCGGCCTTTGCGGTAAGGACGGCAACATGGTCTTCGCCGAAAAGGCGCACAAGACCATCAAGGACCCGGACTCGAACATCGAGCGCGTGCTCGATCTCGGCTTCGTCGGCGAAGTGGTCGAAGTCGACCGCACGCTGCTCGACCTGCTCGCCAAGTCCGAGATGATCCCGGTCATCGCGCCGGTTGCTCCCGGCCGCGACGGCGCGACATATAACATCAATGCCGATACGTTTGCCGGCGCGATTGCCGGTGCGCTCTCCGCCACGCGCCTTCTGTTCCTGACGGATGTCCCTGGTGTCCTCGACAAGCAGGGTCAACTGATCAAGGAGCTTTCGGTGGCACAAGCCCATGCGCTGATCGCCGACGGCACGATTTCCGGCGGTATGATCCCGAAGGTGGAGACCTGCATCGACGCCATCAAGGCCGGTGTTCAGGGCGTCGTCATCCTCAACGGCAAGACGGCGCATTCTGTCCTGCTCGAAATCTTCACCGAGCGCGGAGCCGGCACGCTGATCGTTCCCTGAGGCGGCAAACCGCCTCAGGTGTCAGCTCACTCCGCTAGAGACGATGGCCGATAAATGGTTTCGGCCTCGCTCTTCAGCATTCCCATGACCGAGCGATAGGGCGCCGGGCCGTAGCTGATGCGGCTCACGCCAAGGCCGGCCATGGTTATGTTGTCGGGCGTCGTCGGGCGCACCATGATGTTGACCGGCAAGGAGCAGCGCTCGCAAAGCGCGGCAATCAGCTCCGGCTCGACAAGGCCCGGCGCAAAGAAGCCGCTAGCGCCTGCTTCGGCGAAAGCGTCGGCGCGGCGATACGCGTCATCCAGCAGGATCTGATGGTGGGCGGTATCGCTTTCCTGAAGAAACAGATCGGTTCGGGCATTGATGAAGAACGGCATCTCGTGCCGGTCAGCCATCTCCCGGATGGCGCGAATGCGCTCGGCCTGCAGCTCGATCGGGTGAACGCCATGTCCACCCACGACCTGATCCTCGAAATTGATCCCGATGGCGCCGTGATCCATGATCTTCTCGACATTGGCGGCGACGGCTTCGGGCTCGACGGCATAGCCGCCCTCGAAATCGACGGATAACGGCAAGGGGCTGGTGACCGAAATCAGCTTGGCGGTGACTGCCAGCAATGAAATCGGTATCGCCTCGCCATCGGCAAAGCCATTGGCCGCGGCAACGGACCAGCTACCGGTTGCCAGCGCTTTGGCGCCCGCTTCAGTGACGGCCTTGGCCGACCCGGCATCCCAAATATTGAAGAGTACCAGCGGCTCACCCTTCTTGTGCAGCCGCGCGAATTCCTGCGCCTTTTCCACCTGACTCATCGCATCCCCTCCGAAAAGCCCGGCCGGGCGAGTTTCCATCCGCAAAGAGCGTAAGCTCTCCCTCACGTTGCAGATAGAGCAAAACCCTGGAAATCAATGGTAAATCATTGTCGGCATTGCAATGATCGGCAATCTTGGTCACGGAGTCCAAGTGCCGCAGCATGATTATTTCCTTTTCCTTGCAGGAAACGGCATGTCATAAGGCGCTATGAGCAAGACAAAGACACTTTCCGAGCCTTCAGACTTCTCCAATATCCGCGATTGGGTGTTCGATCTCGACAACACACTCTATCCGCATCACGTCGATCTCTTTGCGCAGATCGACAAGAACATGACGGCCTATGTCTCGACCCTGCTGCAGATGGAGCGCGACGAGGCGCGCAAGCTCCAGAAGCAATATTACCACGATCACGGCACGACGCTGCAGGGATTGATGATCCATCACAAGATCGATCCCAACGACTTCCTGGAAAAGGCGCATGCGATCGACTATTCGGCACTGACGCCGCAGCCGGAACTGGCGGCCGCGATCAAGGCGCTGCCGGGTCGGAAGTTCATTTTCACCAACGGCAGCGTCAAGCATGCTCAGGCGGCAGCAGGCGCGCTCGGCATTCTCGACAATTTCGACGATATTTTCGATATCGTTGCGGCCGATTACGTGCCGAAGCCCGCCGGCAGCACCTATGACAAATTCATGAGCCTCAACCGGGTGGACACCAAGAACGCCGCCATGTTCGAGGACCTGCCGCGCAACCTCACCGTGCCCAAGGCGCTCGGCATGAAAACGGTGCTTCTGGTGCCGCAAAACCTCGAGACCACCGTCATCGAATGGTGGGAACGGACAACGGGCGACGACGATCACATCGACTACGTAACCGACGACCTGACGGCTTTCCTCAAGGCGCTGGCTTAACCCTTTTTTAGGAAGGCGTTACGAAAGTTTCATGCGCCTTACGGATGTTTAATTGGCCGTTTTGGGCCTCCCGCCCTATCGTTTAATCATTCCTCGACACGAAAGGAAAAACGATGAACGGGAAAAAAATTCTTCTTGCAGGACTTTCCGCAGCCCTCCTGGCGGGCGGTGCCGCCCAGGTCAGCTTTGCGGCTCAAGGCGACGGAGCAAGGGGCGGTCATCATCACGCCAGACATTGGCATGGACCTCGCTTTTCACCCGAAATCGTCTATGTGCGCATGCTGAAGCAGTTCGGCCAGCCGGGCGACACCAAGGTCACGCGCGATGAAGTCAAGGCCGGCGTCGACAAGATCTTCGATCAGATCGACACGAACCACGACGGTGAAATCACGCCCGGCGAACTGCGCGCCTATCGCCAGGAGCGCTTCAAGGAATGGAAGGCCGAGCGCGCCAAGGCGGACGGCAAGGATCAGGCCACGGCAGATCAGGCCAAGCCGGACCAGGCAAACGGCGATCAGGCCGATGCCGACAACAAGGGCAAGGATGGCGGACGCCACCATCACAGGCCGCATGGCCGCTTCATGCACGAAGCAGGCATGATGCGCGGTCTGATGATGTTCCACCGCATCGACAAGGATGAGAACGGTCAGATCAGCAAGCAGGAAGCCGAAGACGCGGCCAACAAGCTGTTCGACCGTATGGATCGCAACCATGACGGCGTGATCTCGCTGGACGACATGCCGAACCGGCCGCTGCTCTAAACGGATCCATTACACGCGAATAGAAAGCCCGCCCTCGCCATGCGAAGGCGGGCTTTTCATTTTCAATGACCGCTTTCGTGATGACCGTTGTCGTGTTCATAGAAGTCGCGAACGATCTTCCAGGCCTCATCGGCGGTATCCACGAAGCTGATGAGGTTGACGTCATCGGGCGCAATCGTACCGAACTCGGCCAACGCATCGAAATTGACGATGCTGCGCCAGAATTTTTCGCCGAAGAGAATGAGCGGCAGGCGCTCCATGCGGCCGGTCTGGATCAGCGTCAGGCACTCGAACAGTTCGTCGAGCGTGCCGAAGCCGCCGGGGAACACGGCGATCGCCTTGGCGCGCACCATGAAGTGCATCTTGCGGATCGCGAAATAATGGAAATTGAAGCTGAGTTCCGGCGTCACATAGGCGTTCGGCGCCTGCTCGTGCGGCAGCACGATGTTGAGGCCGATCGACGGTGCGCCTTCCTCGGTCGCGCCGCGATTGCCCGCTTCCATCACGCCAGGGCCGCCGCCGGTGACGACGACATATTCGTGGTAATCGAAGCCGGCGGAATAGCGTGAGCAGAGCCGGGCGAACTTGCGGGCTTCCTCATAGTAGACCGACGCGGCCTCAAGATTGGCGCGCTGCACGTCGTTGCGGGCCGCCCATGCGTTGGTGCCCGGCGCCGGAATGCGCGCACCGCCGAACATGACAACGGTCGACTTGATGCCGCGCTCGGTGAGCGACATCTCCGTCTTCAGCAGTTCCAGCTGCAGGCGGATCGGCCGCAGCTCCTCACGGCAGAGGAAATCCTCGTCCGCATAGGCAAGCCGGTAGGAGGGCGACATGGACTGCGGCGTACGTGGCACCGACTCGGCTCGCTGCTTGTCCGCCGAACTCGTCTTCAACGGATCCCAAACCCCATCCTTGCGCCTCAGCCTGCCGTTCTTCGCCTTGCTCATCTATTCATGCCTTTCGAACCGATCATGACGGGCATTCGCACCCGCGGATGCGAATGCCCAAGCTATTTCATATGCCCCTACAATGCCTTGAATCCAAGCTCAATCGGCGCGGAAAAGACATTCCAATTTCGACATCCATGCTATAGGACCAATCGACCGCTTCCGGACCCTTTCCGGAAATCACGCTAGGCACTGACGTTTTAAGGAATTTCCATGAGCGCTAACGATCTCGCCTCCCTCGAAAAGTCCATCGAGGCCGCCTTCGACAATCGCGACAATGTGAACACGTCGACGCGCGGCGAAGTCCGCGACGCCGTCGAAACGGCGCTCAGCCTTCTCGACAGCGGCAAGGTTCGCGTGGCCGAACGTGGTGCCGATGGCAACTGGACCGTCAATCAGTGGCTCAAGAAAGCGGTGCTGCTCTCGTTCCGCCTGAACGACATGAAAATCGTCGAAGGCGGCCCAGGGGCATCCACATGGTGGGACAAGGTTCCCTCCAAGTTCGAAGGCTGGGGTGAGAACCGCTTCCGTGAAGCCGGCTTCCGCGCCGTGCCGAACGCCGTCGTGCGCCATTCCGCCTATATCGCGCCGAACGCCATCCTGATGCCGTCCTTCGTCAATCTCGGCGCCTATGTCGGCGAAGGCACCATGGTCGACACCTGGGCGACCGTCGGCTCCTGCGCGCAGATCGGCAAGCATGTTCACCTCTCCGGCGGCGTCGGCATCGGCGGCGTGCTGGAGCCGATGCAGGCCGGCCCGACGATCATCGAAGACAATTGCTTCATCGGCGCCCGTTCCGAAGTCGTTGAAGGCTGCATCATCCGTGAAGGCTCCGTGCTCGGCATGGGCGTCTTCATCGGCAAGTCCACGAAGATCGTCGATCGCGCCACCGGCGAGATCACCTACGGCGAAGTTCCGCCTTACTCGGTCGTCGTTGCAGGCGCTCTGCCCAGCGGCAATACCATGGCAAACGGTCAGCCCGCTCCGAGCCTCTATTGCGCCGTCATCGTCAAGCGCGTCGACGAAAAGACCCGCTCGAAGACCGGCATCAACGAGCTGCTGCGCGACTGATCCCGGAATTTTTCGGACGCGCGGTTGCCATATCGCGCTTCCCTCATGCTTGCCCGGTGAGCATGCCTGTGCGATTGCTGGAATCGCGGCAAAGATTTTCGACTCATCGCCGATCCTTTGCCATCGCTTTGCCATTTCCCGCCGGATAAGTTGCCTCCGATGACAGTTACCAATCCCATCACGAATCTCCAGACCCTGATCCGCTGCGCCTCCGTCACACCTGCCGAGGGCGGTGCGCTGACCGCGCTTGCCGACATGTTGCAGCCCCTCGGCTTCAAGGTAGAGCGCATGACGGCCACGGAGCCGGGAACGCCCGACATCGAAAACCTTTATGCGCGGCTCGGCACGGATGGGCCGCATCTGATGTTTGCCGGGCATACGGACGTCGTCCCCGTCGGTGACGCGGCCTCGTGGAGCCATCCGCCCTTTGCCGCCGAAATCGCCGATGGCGAGCTCTTCGGCCGCGGCGCCGTGGATATGAAGGGTGGCATTGCCTGCTTCGCCGCGGCGGTTGCTCGCCATATCGAGAAATACGGCAAGCCCGCCGGTTCGATCTCTTTCCTAATCACCGGCGATGAAGAAGGCCCGGCGATCAACGGCACGGTAAAGCTGCTGCAATGGGCCGCGGAACGCGGCGAAACGTGGGACGCCTCGCTCGTTGGCGAACCGACCAATCCCGACCGGCTCGGCGACATGATCAAGATCGGCCGCCGCGGCTCGATCTCCGGCTTCATGACCGTTCATGGCGTTCAGGGCCACGCCGCCTATCCGCACCTTGCCGACAATCCGGTGCGCAGCATCGTCAAGCTGACGGAAGCGCTGCTCGACCCGCCTTTCGATGCCGGCACGGACAGTTTTCAGCCATCCAATCTCGAAGTGACGTCCATCGACGTGGGCAACACGGCGACCAACGTCATTGCCGCCAAGGCGACTGCTGCCTTCAACATCCGCTTCAACGACACCTGGACCGCCGAGACTCTGAAGGCTGAAATTCTCGCCCGCCTCGATGCTGCGGCGGCTGATCAGACGCTGCGTCCCGGCCGCGAGCCGACCAAATACGAGATCACCTGGTCGGAACGTCCGAGCCATGTCTTTCTGACGCGCAACAATGCGCTGATCGCATCTCTCTCCTCCGCCGTGGAGAACGTCACGGGCCAAAGGCCGGCGCTCTCGACCACTGGGGGCACGTCGGATGCCCGTTATATCAAGGATTATTGCCCCGTCGTGGAGTTCGGCCTTGTCGGCCAGACCATGCACATGGTGGACGAACGCGTGGCCGTCGCGGATCTCGAAACGCTGACTGAGATCTACCAGACCTTCATCAAGCGCTGGTTCGAGAATGCCGACCTTTAAGGAAGTTCAATATTATCTATCCGGCCTCTGGCTGCTGATACGCATGGATGCGCGCGGCTTCCAGTATCTGGACACGACGGATCGCGGCATGCTGCGCTCCTTCTGGGCCATTTTCTGGAGCCTGCCGCCGATCGGTATTTCCTGGCTGTGGCTGCAGCAGGCCTATCTCCTGGCCATGCCGCCGGAAACGTCGACGGGGCTTGCATTCTTCCTGCGTCTTGCCCTGGTCGAGGCGTCCGGCTGGCTGCTGCCGCCGATCCTTGCCGGCGTGCTGCTTCTGGCCTTCCGCTTCGGCGATAAATTTCCGCCTATCGTGGCGACCATGAACTGGTTCTTCGTGCCGGCAAACTATCTGAATGCGCTGCTGTTCGCGTTCACCATCTTTGTTCCCGGCGCCAAGGTTCTCGCCGGGTTCCTATCGCTTGCACTGACGATGGCCATCATCTTTTCATTGGCGCGTATTCTGAGGATGATCTGCGGCACCCATCCGCTTTTCATCGGCGCGCTGACACTGATGCTGCTCATTCCGAACATGCTGCTGACGGACTTCCTGCAGCACTTCCTTGGCGTCTATCCGCCGGGCTGAGCTCAATCGTTCCCAGGAAATACGCAGAGATTGAGCGTCTGCGCGATCCGAAGAAAAGCGCAGGCGCTAGCGGCTGACGATCTCGCCGTCTTCCTTGATAAAGGTGCCGATATCCGAATTCGGCAGGATATCGAGCACAGCTTCGGACGGACGGCAAAGGCGCACGCCTTTGTCGGTGACCACGATCGGACGATTGATCAGGATCGGATGCTGCATGATTTGGTCCAGAAGCTGATCGTCGGTCAAATCGGGATTGCTAAGGCCGAGCTCGTTATAGGGCGTGCCCTTCTGTCGAAGGATGTCGCGAACGCTCAGACCCATGGCGGCGGCGAGTTTGAGCAACTCTTCGCGGCTGGGCGGCGTCTTCAGATATTCGATAACGACAGGCTCTTCACCGGACTGGCGGATCATCGCCAGCGTGTTGCGCGATGTACCGCAGGCGGGGTTATGATAGATCGTCACCGTCATCGACATTCTCTCCCTCGCCGCCGGGCAGACCGGCGCCGTCACGATAATCCACCCGCATGAAATAGAGGCCATCGGGCGGTGCGACCGGACCGCAGGCCTTGCGATCTCGCGCCTCAAGCGCTGCGCGCACGTCGTCGGGCGTCCACTTGCCCTCGCCCGCGAGCTTCAATGTGCCGGCGAAAGAGCGGATCTGGTTGTGCAGGAAGCTCTGCGCCGTGGCGCGGATTTCGATCAACTCGCCGGTGCGCGTCACGTCCAGCCGGTCGAGCGTGCGCACGGGGCTATTTGCCTGACAATGCGCCGAGCGGAAGGTGGTGAAATCATGCAAGCCGGTCAGCGTCTGCGCCGCTGCGTGCATGACTTCATGATCCATGTCTTTCGGCACCCACCAGGCGCGCCCGGCTTCCAGCGCCAGCGGTGCGCGGCGGGTGATGATGCGATAGAGATAGTGCCGGCGGATGGCCGAGAAGCGCGCATCGAAGCTTTGATCGACCTCGAGGATATCGAGGATGGCGACACGGTCTCCGGCCATCCTCAGATGAGCATTGAGCGCGTTGCGGAGCGTATAGACCTTCCACTCCTTGGAAAGGTCGGCATGCATGACCTGCCCCATGGCATGGACGCCGGAATCGGTGCGCCCTGCCCCGCGGATGGAAACCGTCTCACCCGTTAGCGACAGTATGGCGCTTTCGATCGCCCCCTGCACGGAAGGCCCGTTTTCCTGACGCTGCCAGCCGACATAGGGAATGCCGTCATATTCGACAGTCATTCTGTAGCGCGGCATCAACCTTGCTCCGAGGGAAACACGGTGCCTGGCGCAATGGGCGTGCCGCGCAGGAAATCGGCTGCGGCCAACGGCTTGCCGCCGGCCTTCTGCAGCTTCGTGAGCCTGATCGCACCGGAGGCGCAGGCAACGACCAGATCATCCGTCAGCACCTGGCCAGCGGTGCCGCTGCCCTCGGCCAGCTCGGAACCGAGCACTTTGATACGCTCTGGCCGGCCGGCAATCTCAGCCTCGAACCAGGCGCCCGGAAATGGCGACAACCCGCGAATGTGATTGTGAACATCGGCCGCAGGCTTGGCGAAGTCGATGCGGGTCTCTCCCTTGTCGATCTTTGCGGCATAGAGAACGCCTTCGGATGGCTGCGCGGTGAGCGGCAGCTCGTCGTGCTCCAGCTTGTTCATGGCCTCGGCCATGGCTTTTGCGCCGGCAAGCATCAGCCTGTCATGCAGCTCGCCTGCCGTCATGGTATTGCCGATCTCGACTTCACGCGTGAGCGCGACCGGGCCGGTATCCAGCCCCTTGTCCATCTTCATCACCATCATGCCGGTCTTGGCATCGCCCGCCATGATCGCCCGCTGAATTGGAGCGGCACCACGCCAGCGCGGCAGCAGGGAGGCGTGGCCGTTGTAGCAGCCAAGGCGCGTGCCTGTCAGAATTGCTTCGGACAGCAGCAAGCCGTAAGCAACGACGACGGCGACATCGGCATCGAGATCACGAAAGCGCTGGCGATCGTCCGGGTCCTTGAAATTGACGGGCGTGAAAACCGGCAGTCCCAACAACTCCGCCGCCTGATGCACGGGCGACTTCTGCAGATCGAGCCCCCGTCGACCGCCGGGACGCGGCGGCTGCGTATAAACCGCCCGCACCTTATGCCCCGCATCGATCAAGGACCGCAGCGTCGGTACGGAAAATTCGGGCGTTCCCATGAATATGATGTTGAGCGACATGCGATCCAATCCGGCTGAGATTATCAAGTTTCGAGTGACCATAGCGGCAAAAGCGCCATCGGAGGTCAAACGTTCACCGTCTTCAAACACGACGCCGGCAGCGATCGACGACCCAGATTTGCGCATCGTAGCGAACAGAAGCCGCGAGACCAGATGAAGCAACTTTTGTCAGGAAGTTGCTCAGAGTGCCTTGGACTTGGCGGCCTTGGTGAACTTCTTGATCACCATCTCGCGCTTCAGGCGCGAGATATAGTCGATGAAGAGCACGCCGTTCAGATGGTCGATCTCGTGCTGCACGCAGGTTGCGAGCAGACCATCGGCCTCGGTGAGCTGCTCCTTGCCTTCGCGGTCCAGGTGCTTGACGGTGACACGCGCCGGGCGTTCGACTTCGGCGTAATAATCCGGAATGGACAGGCAACCCTCTTCATAGACCGAGCGCTCGTCCGAGGACGCGACGATCTCCGGATTGATGAAAACCAGCGGCTTCTTATCTTCGCCTTCGCGCGCGATATCGATGACCAGCATCCGGCGTGGAACACCGATCTGGATCGCAGCAAGGCCGATGCCAGGCGCGTCGTACATGGTTTCCAGCATGTCGTCGGCAAGGCGCTGAATTTCGGTATTGATCTGCTCGATGGGCTTGGAAGCCTGGCGGAGCAGCGGGTCGGGCAAAATGATGAGTGGCTTGATCGTCATGACGTTTCCCATAACGCATCTTGTTGCGCGATGGAATCGCCAAGATGGCCGCAAGTGGGTGTTTTTTCATCATACGCCTGCAAAGTCTGCCTAAATGGAGCTGAAATTTTGTTCACGGTTTGATCTGGCTATTCGCCGCAGTTTTGCTATGCTGGCAAGAGAACGTCATCAGCACGCCGGGTTTCATGTCCTCCATCCTCTTTGGCCAAGCCATTTCCACGGTCCAGGTTCTGACCGGCATCGTTATTCTGCTTACGATCGCGGTGATCGTTCTTTTCGTGCGCAGCAAGGCGCGCGCGGAGGATAATGCGCTCGATGCCGAGCATACGATGGCGGCACTCCTGCGCTCGCAGGCGGAGATGCAGGGGCGGCTCGCCACCATGGCTGAAGTGTTTGGCTCGCGACAGGCCGAACTCAATCAGGCCATCGGCCAGCGCCTGGACGGCATGTCGCAACGGGTCACGGCAACGATCGGCGAGCAAACACGCTCGACGCATGAAAACCTCCGGCGCCTGCAGGAACGTTTGGCTGTGATCGATGCCGCGCAGACCAATATCCAGACGCTGGCAAAGGATGTCGTCGGGCTTCAGGCGATATTGTCGAACAAGCAGACGCGGGGCGCCTTCGGCCAGGCGCGCATGGAAACCATTATCGCCGATGGGCTTCCCATGGGCGCCTATGCATTCCAGGCGACGCTATCGAACGGCTCCCGGCCTGACTGCACGGTGCGCATGCCGAACGGCTCGCCGCCGCTGGTCATCGATGCAAAATTCCCGTTGGAAGCCTGGAACGCCATTCGCGCCGCTGCCAGCCCCGAACATGGCAAGATTGCCGCGCAGCAGTTTCGCCGAGATCTCGAGCTGCATATCCGCGACATCTCGGAGAAATATCTGATCCCCAGCGAGACGCAGGACACGGCCTTCCTCTTCGTCCCGTCCGAGTCGATCTTCGCGGAGATCCACGAGAATTTCGAGGCGATCGTGCAGAAGGCCCAGCGCGCGCGCATCGTCATCGTTTCGCCGTCGCTGCTGATGCTGTCGATCCAGGTTATCCAGGCGGTGCTGAAGGACCAGCGCATGCGCGAGCAGGCGCATGTGATCCAGAGCGAGGTGGCGCACCTGATGGACGATCTCTCGCGTCTCGATGAGCGCGTGCGCAAACTTCAGGGTCATTTCGCCATGGCTCAGAAGGATGTCGACATGATCGTCACCTCTGCCGACAAGCTGGCAAGACGTGGCGAGCGAATAGAGGCGCTGGAATTCGAGGCGGCCAAAGAGCCTGCAAAGACACGTCCGGAGGAAAGACCCAAGCCGGCCGACAATCGCACAAGCCAACTCAAGCTCAGGGTGGTTGACGAAGACTGATCGCTTCGGCAGTGTCGCGCCCAATCGATGCATGATCCGAAAAGACAAAGGCAGCCTTCGGGCAGGATCGTGCAGGCGCAACACCCAGGGCAGGATATCGCATGATCACTATCTTCGGCTCCATCAACATGGACCTCATCGCCACCACGGATCGCTTGCCGAAGCCGGGCGAAACCGTCGCCGGCAACGGCTTTTCCACTGCCGCCGGCGGCAAGGGCGCCAATCAGGCTTTGGCAGCGCGCCGTGCGGGTGCAGCAGTGCGCATGAGCGGCGCTGTCGGCAATGATGGTTTTGCGGAACCGGCGGTCGACCTGCTGCAGACGGCGGGCACCGATCTCTCCACCGTCCGCCGCGTTTCCGAGCCGACGGGCACGGCCCTGATCCTCGTCGGCGGCGACGGCGAGAACATGATTGCGGTCGTTCCAGGCGCCAACGGCACGAATACGACGGAGCATGCGGAAACGGCCGTTGCGGCGCTGAATGCCGGCGACACGCTGATGCTGCAGTTCGAAATCCCTGTCGATGCCGTAGAGACCGCGCTGAATGCGGCAAAGGCTAAGGGCGTCCGCACGGTGCTCAACCTCGCACCGCTGATCCCGGAAGCCGCACGTCTCGGCCGCCTCGCCGATATCGTCATCGCCAATGAGACCGAATTCGAAAGGCTCGCGGGCCAGGACAACATGTCGTCATCCGAACGCGAGGCAGCGCTCGTGCGTCTGCACGGCGAGACCGGTCAGACGCTGATCGTCACGCTCGGCGGCGACGGCGTTATCGCCATTCGCGATGGTGAGCTTTCCCGCGCCAAAGGCCTCGTCATCGAGCCGGTCGATACGGTCGGCGCCGGCGACACCTTCTGTGGCTACTTCGCCGCCAGCCTCGATCAGGGTCTGGATTTCCACGCCAGTTTGCGCCGCGCGGCGGTTGCCGGTTCTCTTGCATGCCTGAAGCAGGGTGCACAGCCCTCGATTCCCGTCGCCAGCGAAGTCGCCGAACGCCTTTAAGGGTAACAAATCGTAAGCATCCGGGGGCGCAATTAATTAAATTTTTGCGCTTCCGTATCATTCTCCTCTTGACCTGGCGCGCATAGCGTTCCGCCCGCGGCAGGAACTCACACGGCGGCCCCATGATGGGGCCATCCTGCGCCGACTTTGCATCTGGATAATGTGTATCCGACGCATCGCTTTTTCGAGGAAATGATGTTCATCTTTCGTATGAAGTCGCTTGCGGCCAAGTTGATCTTGGTGACCGGGCTGGCGATTGCACTCGTCTTGCTGGTTTCCAACTTTTTATTGATTTCCCAAACCCGCGATCGCGTCGAAACCCTTACAATGGATCAGGCCAATACCGAGGCCAAATCCATTTCCAATGAGATTGCCGCCAATGTCGGCGAAATGGCGAGCGCATCCCGTTCGATGGCCGCCGTCATCGGCCGTGCTCACGAAGGCCATACCTTCGACCGCAAAGGCATCGTCAACATTCTCAAGGCGAACGTGGAACAGAATGCCTTTGCTTTCGGCAGCTGGTTCTGCGAACAGCTTGGCGCGCTGGATGGCAAGACCATGGAGCTTGCCAACAACAAGGAACAGGCCGTCAACGAAAAGGGCGCCTTCACCCCATATTGGTCCAAGACCAAGGACGGCGGCATCCAGTTCTCGACCTTTGACAATGATTACACTGCCCCTTGGTGGAAGCTGGCGGCCGAAAGCGGCAAGGGCGCGATTACCCCGCCTTATCTCGCACAGGGCACTGACGTTCCGACGACAATGAGCTCGATCGCGTATCCCGTGATGTCGGGTGGCAAGCTGATCGGCGTCGCCGGCGTCGATATCTCGCTCAACTCGCTTTCCAGCAAGCTGCAGAAGATGCAGCCCTTCGGCTCCGGCCGCGTGTTGCTGGTGTCGCAGGACAACAAGTGGCTGGTTGCCCCGACGCCGGATCAGCTGATGAAGGATTACAAGGCAGCAGGCGCCGACGTCATCAAGGCGGCACTCACCTCTTCTTCGCCGAGCGTTCTCAAGAACCTCTCTGAAGACGGTGGCGAAGCCTTTGATCGTGTCGTCTATCCCTTCGCGGTTCCCGGCCTGAACGCAACCTGGGTCGTCCTTATCGACGTACCGCATAGCGCGGTCGCCGCACCCGTGCAGGATCAGACCTATACGATGATCATTGCCGGCATCCTCGTGCTCGCCGCCGTGATGCTTGCGCTTTACGCTGCGGTGCGTGGCTTCGTGCAGACGCCGCTTGCCGGCCTCGTTGCCAGCGTCAACCGCCTGAGTGCGGGAAATTATGCCGAGCCGGTCGCCGGTCAGGCCCGCGCCGACGAAGTGGGTTCCGTCGCCAAGGCCCTTGAGGGCTTCCGCTTTGCACTTGCCGATACCAAGCGTCTGGAAGGCGAAGCCAATGACCAGCGTCTGGCCGCGGAAGGCGAACGCCGCCGCTCGGAGAGCGAGCGCAACGAAGGTGTCGCGCTGCAGCGCCACATCGTCAGCATCCTCGGCCAGAGCCTTGCCGAACTTTCGAAGGGCAACCTGAGCCAGCGGATCACGGACGATTTCCCCGGCGAATACGCTCAGCTGAAGCAGGATTTCAATGCCGCGCTCGCCAGCCTGGAAGAGACGGTTTACACCGTCAACGCCAGCGTCAGCAACATCGGCAGCGGCACCGGCGAAATCAGCAACAGCGCCTCGGATCTGGCCCGCCGCACCGAGCAGCAGGCGGCAAGCCTCGAAGAAACCGCAGCCGCCCTCAATGAGCTGACGGCACAGGTCAACTCCAGCGCCGACAACGCCCGCACGGCGGCAAGCAGCGTCAATGCGGCTTCCGAGGATGCCGAACATTCGGGCGAAATCGTCCAGCGGGCCATCGCTTCCATGCATGGCATCGAGCAGTCGTCTCAGGAAGTGTCGCGCATCATCGGGGTGATCGACGAGATCGCCTTCCAGACCAACCTTCTGGCGTTGAACGCCGGCGTGGAAGCGGCTCGTGCCGGCGAAGCAGGCAAAGGCTTTGCCGTCGTCGCCCAGGAAGTCCGCGAACTGGCGCAGCGCTCGGCCAACGCCGCCAAAGAAATCAAGACGCTGATCAACGCCTCGGCAGGTCAGGTCAAGGAAGGTGTGGATCTGGTCGGCCGCGCCGGCGATGCCCTGCACAAGATCGCCCAGCAGGTCATGGAGATCAACGGCCTCATCCGCCAGATTTCCGCCTCGGCAAGCGAGCAGGCCATCGGCCTGAAAGAAATCAACTCGGCCATGAACCAGATGGATCAGGTCACGCAACAGAATGCGGCCATGGTCGAAGAGACGACGGCCTCGAGCGTGACGCTTGCCGAGGAAGCGCAGACGCTGAAGACGCTGGTTGCTCGCTTCCGCACCTCGCGTGGCGCTCAGGACAACGCGGGCGCCTTGCGGGCAACCGCCCAGCAGATGCGGGCTCCAGCCGCGCCGCGCCGCGTCACGGCTCCTGTCGCGGCACCTGCGCGCAAGACTGTGCCCCAGACCCACGGCGCCAATGCCCTGGCACAGGACGACTGGGAAGAATTCTGAGCCGGCTTAGCTTAACAATAGAAAGGCCGCCGGAGCAATCCGGCGGCCTTTTCGTTTATGCCTGGCGCTCAGATGCGAGCGAAACGTTCCGTCAGCAGCGCGAAAAAGCCATCGGCATCGACATCACGGATGACCTTGGCATTGTGCTTGCGCTCGGTAACGTGCCACCAGTCGACCACGGTCATGCCGACGGTCAGTTCCGACGTCACTTCGATCTCGACATTGCAATCGCGGCCCCTGAAGAGCTCCGGCTTGAGGAGATAGGCGATAACCGTCGGGTCGTGCAGCGGACCGCCGTCCGAACCGTATTTTTCGATATCGAAACGCTCGAAGAACTGCAGCATCTCGACCATGGCCTTGGCCGGCGGCGTGCCGACGGCGGCAATGCGTTCGACGCGATCCTTGCGCGTCAGCAGCTTGTGCGTGACGTCGAGCGGCATCATGACGATGGGCACGCCCGAGCGGAAGACGACATCGGCCGCTTCCGGGTCGACATAGACGTTGAACTCGGCTGCCGGCGTGATGTTGCCGCCCTCGAAGAAGCCGCCGCCCATCATGACCAGCTCGCGAACGCGCGAGACAATCTCGGGCGCCTTCTGGAAGGCCAGAGCGATGTTGGTCAATGGGCCGAGCGTGCAGAGCGTCACGGTGCCTTCCGGCTCGTTGCGCAACGTGTCGACGATGAAGTCGACGGCATGACCGGGCTGCAGCTCCATGGTCGGCTCAGCGAGATCCGGGCCGTCGAGGCCGGTCTTGCCATGCACATGTTCGGCCGTGACCAGCTTGCGCTTCAGCGGTGCATCGGCGCCGGCGAATACCTTCACGTCGCGGCGATTGCAGAGTTCGCAGATGATGCGGGCATTGCGGCTCGTCAGCCGCAGCGGCACGTTGCCAGCGACTGTGGTGATACCGAGCACATCGATCTCCTCGCGGCTGCCGAAAGCGAGAAAGATCGCTGCGGCGTCGTCCTGACCAGGGTCGGTATCGATAATGATTTTTCTGGGTTCGGTCATGTTTCTGATTTTCCTCCGGTACAGATCGAGAGGCTTTGTCGCTACTCCGGTCCGGCTTTGTCAAGCGCTGCCTTGCTCTGTCACAAACGATTCATCCGGACCGCCTCGATCTCGCAAATGCGAAGAGATCACGCCTTGCGCTGATCGGCGCGTACTCCCATATTAGGAGCAACCGGGTGCTGAAGATCAGGTCCGGAACAGTCGCTTGACACCCAAGGACTTTGTAACGATGAGCCGGACGACTCCTTTTGCCAGCCCGCTGCTTCTGGGCTTTGACACTATGGAAAAGACGCTTGAGCGTATTTCCAAAGCCAGTGACGGTTACCCGCCTTACAATATCGAACGCATGCGTGCCGACCGCCTTTCAGGCGAGCCGGAGCGGCTGCGCATCACGCTTGCAGTCGCCGGATTTTCAGAAGACGAGCTCGACGTCACGACGGAAGAAAACCAGCTTCTGATCCGAGGACGCCAGATCGAGCAGAGCGAACGCGACTATCTTTATCGCGGCATCGCAGCCCGGCAGTTCCAGCGCGTCTTCGTTTTGGCTGATGGCATGCAGGTGCTCGGTGCGGCTTTGAAGAACGGATTGCTCTCCGTCGATCTCATTCGGCCCGAACCCGACCGCATAGTAAAGAAAATTAACATTTCGGTCTCACAGTAGGACAACGGCGTATTGCCGTTGGTCCCTCATACTGGAGGTACGAGCATGTTGTTGAAAGAAGCCACCGCCCGCCTGACCCAATCCGAGCTTGCCGATATCGGCGCCGGTGAAGTCGCCTATATCAGAAAAATGGAATGGACCGAGGTCTCTCGCTGCTTTCCGGAAGCGCCTGACATCGATCCGGAAGTCGACCTGTGGGCGCTCTTCGGCGCAGACGGCACGCCAATTCTGCTGACGGACAATCGCTCCAGCACATTCTATCGTGCTGCCGAAGACGAACTGAAAACGGTCAGCCTGCACTGACCTCCAGCGTCGCATGACGGCGGAGCGCGCCGTTTGCAAGGACCGCGGAACCGGCCCCTGCCCAGCCCATGCGTCTGCGCCATGTCCAGCACCGCGCAGCATGGTCTTAAAGGCCGATGCGACAGCAGCAACCTCTTGCTGCGGCCACAAAACAAGCGATCAGATTTTCCTGAATGTCAGATAAGCGGATGAGCGTCCCTCGCGCCGGGCCTTGGCTTCGTAGCGCGTGCTCGGCCATCCCTCGTAAGGCGTCAGCCAGTCGGCCGCATTGAGCGCGGTCCATTCAAAGCCGCCGTGAGCGGCGCAGTGCTGCAGCGTCCAGTTGACATAGGTATCGATGTCGGACGCAAAGCAGAAGAGCGCACCGGGCTTCAGCACACGATGAAACCGCGTGAGATTGACCTGGGAGACGAAACGGCGCTTCCAGTGCTTTTTCTTCGGCCAGGGATCGGGATAAAGCAGATCGATCTGGTCCAGGCATGCATCCGGCAGCCAATCGAGCAGCTGGGTGGCATCGTCGTTGTAAACGCGAATATTGCGCGCGCCGGTTTCGCCGACACGCGCAAGCAGTTTCTGCATCGAATTGACGAAGGGCTCGACACCGATGAAACCGGTGGACGGCTGTTCCAACGCCCTGTGGATCAGATGCTCGCCACCACCGAAGCCGATCTCCAGGCGCAGACGTTCCGTCGGCACCGGAAAAAGATCGTTCAGCGGCTGCGGCGCCGGAGCGGAAAGATCGACGATGAATTGCGGCAGCAATGATTCCAGCGTTTCCGCCTGCTGGCCGCGCAAGGCTTTCCCCTTGCGGCGGCCATAGAATGCTTCCGTCGCCCGCGACCGGCGCTCGGTATCGATCATGCCGCTTCCTGAACCTTCACGGCTTCCTTGAGAGCCTTCACCAGGTCGGTGCGCTCCCAAGAGAAGGAACCGTCACGGCCAGCCTTGCGGCCGAAATGGCCATAGGCAGAGGTCTTGGCGTAGATCGGCTTGTTCAGGTCGAGGTGACGACGGATGCCGGTCGGTGAGAGGTCCATGTTCTTGCGGATTGCCGCTTCGACCTGGTCCTCGGTGACGCCCTTGCCCGTGCCATGCAGGTCGACATAGATCGACAGCGGCTGGGCGACGCCGATGGCGTAGGAGAGCTGGATCGTGCAACGATCGGACAGACCGGCTGCAACGACGTTCTTGGCGAGGTAGCGAGCAGCGTAAGCGGCCGAACGGTCGACCTTGGTCGTGTCCTTGCCGGAGAACGCGCCACCGCCGTGCGGAGCCGCACCGCCGTAGGTGTCGACGATGATCTTGCGGCCGGTGAGGCCAGCATCGCCGTCCGGACCGCCGATAACGAACTTGCCCGTGGGGTTGATGTACCACTTGCAATCGGAAGCGATCTTCAGGTCACCGAGTGCTTCGATGATATAGGGCTCAACGACGGAGCGAACCTTCTTGGAATCCCAGGTATCGTCGAGATGCTGCGTGGACAGCACGATCGAGGTCACTTCGGCCGGCTTGCCGTCGACGTAGCGAACAGTCACCTGGCTCTTGGCGTCCGGGCCGAGCTTGGCGACTTCGCCGTCGCCCTTCTTGCGAGCGGTTGCGAGCAGCTGCAGGATCTTGTGCGAATAGTAGATCGGCGCCGGCATGAGATCCGGCGTTTCCTTGCAGGCGTAGCCGAACATGATGCCCTGGTCGCCGGCACCTTCGTCGCCCTGCTGGTCGGCTGCGCTATCAACGCCTTGAGCGATGTCGGCAGACTGCGAATGCAGGAGCACGTCGATGCGCGCCTTCTTCCAGTGGAAGCCGTCCTGCTCGTAACCGATGTCCTTGATGGCGCGGCGCGCTGCTGCCTTGAACTTCGAGGGATTGATGACGTCGTTGCCGTCCTTGTCCTTCTTCATCAGGCTCGGCGGAAGGCGAACTTCACCGGCGATGACGACGCGGTTCGTGGTGGCAAGGGTTTCGCAGGCAATGCGCACGCCCCAGGGGTTTACGCCGGTCTTTGCAGCCTCGCGGTAAACCAGATCGACGATTTCATCGGAAATGCGGTCACAAACTTTATCCGGGTGACCTTCGGCAACTGACTCACTCGTAAACAGATAATTCGCGCGCATGCGGGATTCCCCTCAAAGAACAAATCTCTGCTTTTGATATTCGTCTCCAGCTCGAAAAACAAGACGAACAAGGACATAAATATATCTTTATATGCCAGCCGAAGAGATAAATTTTCGCCATAAACATGGAAAAGGCGGCCAAAATGACCGCCTCTCGACTTCACCGGTTTTAAAGTGCCTCGCAAGGCCTTATTCGGCGTCTGCCTCGGCGGCGAGCGCCTTGACCAGCTCGACGACCTTGCGCCTGACCTTGCCATCGGAAATTTTCACGAAGGCGCGGTTGAGCTGAAGCCCCTCGGAAGAGGAGAGGAAGTCAACGACGTAGTTGGAGCTGGAAGCTTCGGCCATGCCCCCCGCGGTGGCCGTGTGCTCGCCCGGCGCGTCTTCGAAGAAGAATGAAACCGGGACATTGAGAATGCTGGAGATGTTCTGAAGGCGGCTGGCGCCAACGCGGTTGGTACCTTTTTCGTACTTCTGGATTTGCTGAAACGTAATTCCGAGGCTTTCGCCGAGCTTTTCCTGGCTCATGCCAAGCATCGTGCGGCGGAGGCGTATGCGGCTACCGACATGAATGTCGATGGGGTTCGGCTTCTTTTTATTCTCAATCATCATATTACCCTAACATAGGTTGAATTCAGGACCTGCCACCCGGTACCCTCACCACCCCTATAACGCCACGTTGCAGCCGACGCCCCCAAGGCCTCCAGTCTACGTTCGAAAGGCGGATGCCAAGCACTATGCAATTTTAGGGTTTTTTGGTCAATTCACCCTGGAAATAAAACCCATGCGCGAAACGGCGGCAACAATGCCGACCGCACAAATGATCAACCAAAAGTATGTTTTACGGGCTTTATCGTCGATGCGCGATACAGTTGCACCACCCAAGGTCGTATCAATAAAGCCCTGCTGATTATAATCTATGCCGGAAAGAACGCGGCCGTGCGCATCCACTGCCGCAGAAATGCCTGTATTGGCGCTGCGAATCAGCGGCAGACCCTGCTCTACCGCCCTTACTCTGGCCTGCAGAAAATGCTGATAAGGCCCGGGCGTATCCCCGAACCAACCGTCATTCGTAACGTTCAGAATGGCGTCTGCCTGCCGGATTTCGGGGGTCATCTCGTTCGGGAAAATGATCTCGTAGCAGATCAGGGGATAGAACTTGATACCGTCGGGCATGGTCAGCAACTGGCGCTTTGTCGCTGCGGAAAAACCACCCGGCAGTTCCACCACGTTCTCGATACCGAGATAGGTCAGAATATGCTCGAACGGCACATATTCGCCGAAGGGCACGAGATGGGTTTTGTCGGAGGCGCCGATGATCTGGCCGCGCCCATCGATGACATAGATCGAGTTGTAATAACGCGGCTCGACCCCTGGTCCCATGTCCTCGACGCGCACGGCGCCAGTGATGAGGATCTGATCATCCTCAAGCTGGTCCGCGATGCGGGTCAAGGCGTCGCGGTTGTCGGTCAGAATGAATGGCACCGCCGTCTCGGGCCAGACGATGATATCGGGGCGCTTGCCGCCGTTTGCCGCCGGTTGCACGGAGAGCGCCAGATGCTTGTCGAATATGGCCGCACGATCGGCAGCCGTGTCCATCTTCGTTTCCTGGTCGATGGAGGGCTGGACGATGCGCACCACGGGCGCTGTCTTGCCGCCGGCCGGCGGGCCGTCAGGAAGGCTCAGCGCATAATAGCCGTAGCCGAAATGGGCCGCGGCGATGAGCACCGCAAGCCCAATACCGGGTACTCGTCCCTGCCGCGTGCCGAGCAACGCCGGCGCAGCAAAGACGAAGACGGCAAGCACCGTGACCCCGAGCACGCCGATCACATGCGCCGACTGCATCATCAGCGGAATGGGCATGGCCCCGTAGCCGATGGCATTCCAGGGGAAACCGGTAAACAGGAAGCTGCGCAACCATTCCAGCAAACCGAAGCTGAAAGCGAGCGCCGCGATCCGGCCCATGCCATCGGACCAGAGAATCCGCGCAAGGACCGTCGCTACACCGTAAAAGATTGCCAGAAAGGCCGGCAGACCAAGGATCGCCAGCGGCAGCGCCCAGGCGAATTCGTCGGCATCGATCAACAATGCGTGACCGAGCCACCAGAGGCCGGCCACGAAGTAGCCGAAACCGAAAAGCCAGCCTGTGAAAAAGGCCGGCCACAGCCGCCCGAGAAAGCCGCTATCGGGACCGGCCGCAACCCCGTCCAGCAACCAGACCAGCAGCGTGAACGAGATGAACATCGCCGCGAAGAAGCCGAAGGGCGGCAGCGCCAATACGCCGATCGCACCTGCCAAAATCGCAAGCACTGCGCGCTTGAAACCCCAGACGAGGATCACCCTCCCCGACAGCCATTCCATGCGCCAGCTCCGTCCAACCGCGAATCAACTGCCGGCAGTCTTTCAAAAAAGCGGCGATTTGTCCTGCTGAAGTGGCACTTAATGCGTCGAGGTGCTGGACCCCGCAGAACTTTCCTCAGCAATTGCTTCCGGTGCCGGCAAATCGCGCTCCGACGATCCTGCCTCCCCTTCCAGCTTGACGGTCGGCCGGCGACGGACGGCATGGCGCTTGCGCGTGATGCGAACCCGCTTGATGCGGCGCGGATCGGCGTCGAGAATATGGAACTCGAAGCCGGGAAGCGCCTGTACCACCTCGCCACGCACCGGAATGCGGCCAAGCGCCGAGAAGATCAGACCGCCGAGCGTATCCACCTCGTCCACCTGTTCGGCAATATCGAAATCCGGGCCAATCGCCGCCGCGATCTCTTCCAGCTCGACGCGGGCATCGGCGACAAAGACGTCTTCCGAAACGCGCTTGAACATCACCTCGTCGTCATCGTGCTCATCGTCGATATCGCCGACAACCATTTCGACGATGTCCTCGTGCGAGGCGAGGCCGTCGGTGCCGCCATATTCGTCGATGACAAGCGCCATCTGCGTACGGTTGACCTGCATGCGGCGCAGAAGATCCGAAGCCAGCATGGAGGGCGGCACGAAGAGGATCTTGCGGATGATGCCGGCATCAGCCAGGGTCTTCTGCAGATCGACGCGCGAGAGATCGAAATTCGGCTTGGCCGAGCGCGGCGCCTTTTCCGTGGCAGTCGCACCCGTTGCCGCAGCCGCAGCCGTCTTCGCGCCGCTGCCGCGGCGCTTGTTGCGCGCCTGCTTGGCGACATAGGAAAGAAGGTCGCGGATGTGCACCATGCCACGCGGATCGTCCAGGGTGTCGGCATAGACTGGCATGCGCGAACGGCCGCTTTCCTCGAAGAGGATCATCAGCTCACCGATGGTGATGTTCTGGTCGACGGCCTCGATATCGGCGCGGGGCACCATGACATCCTCGACGCGCACCTCACGGAAGCGCAGGATGTTGTGCAGCATCGCCCGCTCATCGGGGGAAAAGGCATCGTCACCGGCCGCGTTGGTCATCAACGCGTCGGTAAGGTCCTCGCGCAGCCGGGCGGAGTCTTGTGCCGGGCGCAGAATGCGCGCGGCGCGTGCCCAAAATGAAGAATGTGATCGCTTGCCGTTGCTACTACTGCCTACCTCATCGGAGGAGGCCACATCGGCTCCGTCTTTGGCCTCAGGGGCCGTTCTTGTCGTAAAGTCGCTCATTGTTCCTGGTCAGACAGGGTTCAAATCAAATGGGGTCTTGTCCCGCATAGGGATCAGATAGGCCAAGACTGGCCAAAATGCGAGTCTCCAGCCCCTCCATTCTTTCGGCTTCGCTATTATTCATATGGTCGTAGCCGAAGAGATGCAAGAAACCATGCACCATCAAATGCGTCAGGTGGTCGTCAAAACTCTTTTCCAGATCGACCGCCTCACGCTCCACCGTCTCTCTGGCGATGATGATATCACCGAGCATCGGGCCGGGCTTGCCGCCGGGCTCGAGCGGAAACGCCGGAAAGGAAAGGACGTTGGTCGCCTTGTCCTGCGAGCGCCATTCCGCATTGATCTCGCGAATGGAGGCGTCGTCCGTGAACACCAGAGATAGTTCCGGCGCGACCTTCGGAAACGGCTGCTTTTCCTGCTTCTTCAAGTAGGACGCAGCCTCACCCAGCACACGCTCGGCCAAGGCTTGCAATTGCTCTTCGGAGGGCCAATCGCCCTCCTCCACGCTGATCTGTATGTCGAGTTCGGTCATGAGCCTTCGCTGCGCAGATCAGATCTGCGTATCGCTTTCCTCGGCCTTTGCGGCGTAGGTGGAATCGTAGGCACGAACGATACGCGCCACCAGCGGGTGGCGGACGACGTCCGTATCCTTGAAGCGGACGATGGTGATGCCTTCGACACCATTCAGCAGCTCGAGCGCCTCCACCAGGCCGGATCTGACGCCGCGCGGCAAGTCGATCTGGCTCGGATCGCCGGTCACGATCATCCGCGAATTTTCGCCGAGACGGGTGAGGAACATCTTCATCTGCATGGATGTGGTGTTCTGCGCCTCGTCGAGGATGACGGCGGCATTCGCGAGCGTGCGACCACGCATGAAGGCCAGCGGCGCAATCTCGATGACGCCTGCGGTAATCGCGCGCTCCACCTTGTCGCCGGGCATCATGTCGTAAAGCGCGTCATAGAGCGGACGCAGGTAGGGATCGACCTTTTCCTTCATGTCGCCGGGCAGGAAGCCCAGACGCTCGCCGGCCTCGACGGCCGGGCGCGACAGGATGATCTTCTCCACGGCACCGCGCTCCAGAAGCTGAGCGGCCTGCGCCACGGCCAGATAGGTCTTGCCGGTACCGGCGGGGCCGACACCGAGGACAAGCTCCGAACGCTCCAACGCCCGCATATAGGCATCCTGGGTCGGCGTACGAGCAATAATCGTCTTCTTGCGCGTCGAAATCTGCGCCATCGTCAACTTGGCTTTTCTCTCCATGGTCGGCAGTGTCAATTGGTCGTCGGCGGCAACCGCCATGCGGATTGCCCCTTCCACGTCGGAACGCTCTACATTGCCGCCTTTTTGCAGCTTGTCATAGAGGTAATCGAGCGTGCGTCGGGCCTGATTGGTCGCAAGCACGTCGCCCGTGATCACGACCGAATTGCCGCGAGCTCGGGCATCGATGCCGAGACGCTCTTCGAGCAGCTTCAAATTCTGGTCGAATTGCCCGAAAAGTTCGCTGGCGAACCGATTGTTTTCGAACGTCAGGGTGAAGTGATTGGCGTCGCTCGCGGTGCGTTGCTGGCGCGATGAAGAAGAAACCAATTCCTGTCCGTTCAAGCGGTGCGGCTCCTTTGGCCCGTCCGGAACCTAGAGCAATTCAGCAAAAAGGCTGTTAGTGCTGGTTCCGGTGATTCGTACGTTAATAATGTCACCGATTTGCGATGCTTTTGCATCAACATTCACAGATTGCAGCCAAGGGGAGCGTCCAATCAACTGGCCCGGCATCCGACCCGGCTTTTCCAGAAGGATATCCACTGTTTTACCGACGCAAGCCTCGGCAAAAGCGTGCTGCTGCCTCAACAGCAATGCCTGCAAGCGCTCCAGCCGTTCAGTCTTGACCTCTTCGGGCACCTGATCCTTCAACTCCGCACCGGGCGTGCCCGGTCGCGTGGAATATTTGAACGAGAAGGCCTGTGCATAATTCACCTGCTCGATCAGCCTGAGTGTATCCTCAAAATCCTGATCTGTCTCCCCCGGGAAGCCGACGATGAAATCGCCCGAGAGAGCGATGTCGGGGCGTGCGGTGCGGATCTTCTCGATCAGAGTGAGATATTCGGCCGCCGTATGCCGCCGGTTCATCGCTTTCAGGATACGGTCCGAGCCGGCCTGAACGGGCAGATGCAGATAAGGCATCAGCGTGCGCAGGTCACGATGCGCGCCGATCAGGCGATCGTCCATGTCGCGGGGATGGCTGGTCGTATAGCGCAAGCGGGCAAGACCCGGGATTTCCGCCAGGCGATACAGAAGATCGCCAAGGCTCCAGGCCTCGCCCGTCGGGCCGATGCCGTGCCAGGCGTTGACGTTCTGGCCGAGCAGCGTGATCTCGCGCACGCCGCCATCGACGAGCTTTTCCGCCTCCTCGACGATCTGGGAGACCGGACGGGAGACTTCGGAGCCGCGCGTGTAGGGGACGACGCAGAAGGTGCAGAACTTGTCACAGCCTTCCTGCACCGTCAGAAAGGCGGTGACGCCACGGGCGCGGATCTTCGTCTTCTCGGCGATCGGCAGATGCTCGAACTTGTCCTCGATCGCATATTCGGTGTCGACGACGCGCTGGCCTTCCTTGGCGCGGCGAAGCGCATCCGGCAGGCGGTGATAGGTCTGCGGGCCGATGACGACATCGACGGCCGGCGCGCGACGGAGTATCTCTTCACCCTCGGCCTGCGCGACGCAGCCAGTAACCCCGATCATCATCTCGCGACCGTCGGCAGCCTTGCGCTTCTTCATCTCCCGCAGACGTCCGAGCGCGGAATAGACCTTTTCGGCCGCCTTCTCGCGGATATGACAGGTGTTCAGAAGGACGAGATCGGCCTCTTCCATGTCTTCGGTCGGCTCATAGCCGTCGCGGGAGAGCGCATCGCTCATCCGCGTTGAATCATACACGTTCATCTGACAGCCGTAGGTCTTGATGAAGACCTTGCGGCTGTTGGAGCCGTCGCGGGGGCCGAGCTGCAGGGCGTCGGTCGCCGGGGCGTCGAGGGTCAGGCTGTCTTTGGTCATGGCCGCTATGTAGTGGCTTTTGCTTTCGGAGAAAATGGAAAAGTTGGAAACACCTGGAAATCAGGCGATCTCGCGTCCAAGCAGGCGGCCGGCGAGCATATTGCGGATGCGCCGCGCGACCGTTGCGCTGACTTCCTTGCGGTTGGTGCCTGCGCGATAATCGACCGCTTCGCCGAAACAGACGTCGACATCGATGGCCCCGCACTGGAAGATACCCTTCAGGTGCGGCACAAGCTCGATATCGCCGGGCCATGCCGTCAGCGGACGGTAATAACGTCCCATCGGCGTGCCGTGGACACGGGTGTAGGCAACCGCCACCGGCTGGACGTGCACGACGCCGTCCGGCGCCTTCGGCAGGGCCGCAGCGGCGGCGCCAAACAGCGAGGATTTGACTTCGAGCAGCCGATTCCCGTCCGAGGTCGTTCCCTCGGGAAAGAGCACCATGATCTCGCCGGCTGCCATGCGGTCTGCGATCTCGTTCACCTGCTCGCCGGTCTTTCGCTTCTGTTCGCGCTCGACAAAGACGCTTTTCTGCCATTGCGCGAAAAGTCCGAAGATCGGCCAGTTCTTGACTTCAGACTTGGCGATGAACGAGACATCGGCAGCGGCCGAGAGAACGAGAATATCGAGCCAGGACGAATGGTTGGAGGCGAGCATAAGAGGCCGGCTCGTTTCGAGCTTGCCGACAATGTGGATGCGCACGCCAAGGCAATAGCAGACGATGCGGTGCCAATAGCGCGGAAGGTAGCGTCTGAGCTTCCAGTCGAAACGCAGGCAAAGAATCTGCAGCGGCAGCATCACCACGCTAACGACGCAGATGACCACGAGAGCACAGCCGATGCGCAGCCTCGTTATCAAATCATTCGCTCCTGCATGAAAGCCTTCACGTCAACCTTCGTCCTTCTTCAGCGGGATGCCGTAAAGCTCCAGCCGGTGGTCGACGAGTTTAAAGCCGTGTTCGCGGGCGATGCGCTCCTGCAACGCCTCGATCTCCGGCGAATGGAATTCGATCACCACACCACTTTTCAGATCGATCAGATGGTCGTGGTGCTCTTCCGGCACGGTCTCGTAGCGCGAGCGGCCATCACGAAAATCGTGGCGGGCGAGAAGGCCGGCATCTTCGAACAGTTTCACAGTGCGATAGACCGTGGAAATCGAGATTTTCGCATCGATCTGCACGGAGCGACGATAGAGTTCCTCGACATCCGGGTGATCTTCGGAGCTCTCTATGATGCGCGCAATGACCCGGCGCTGGTCGGTCATTCGCATGCCGCGCTCGGCGCAAAGCTCCTCCAGGGATTTTACGGCATCATCCATCAACTGCTGTCTTCGGTCTGTTTTGACTGTGACAAGGTCCAGAGCGCCGAATTGCCGCTCTATGTGTTTTTTGCCGCATTGATGCGGTGCCAGGTAGGCCCGGCTAAAAAATGCTCTAGCGAAGAACGCGACGCATGACAAGCGCCGTCGACTTGGTGCCGTTGTCGCTGACATAATAGGCCTTACGCTCGCCGACGGTTTCGAAACCGAGCTTGCGATAAAGGCCGAGTGCCGGCTGATTGCTGCCGTCCACCTCGAGAAACATGCTCTCGCCGCCGCGATTGCGGGTCTCGCGAAGGGCTGCCTGCATCAATCGCCAGCCCAGTCCTGAGCGCCCGAGCTTGGCATTGACGGCAATCGTCAGGATTTCGCCCTCGCCTGCCATATGCCGTGCCAGCACGAAGCCAGGAAGCGCCTTTTTCAGGATAGCGTTGGTCTGGCGGGCAACGAAGCCGAAGGTGGTTCCCTGCGTGAGGAGACTTTGAAATTCGGTCTCGTCCCACATGCGCGCAAACCGCTCCGAATGCAGGAGCGACACCTCAACGCAATCCTTCAATTCCATCGGGATGATTTCGTATTCAGCTTTCAAGGTCAGGTAGGATTCGAGCATATCTATTGCCTGGCGACTGCGTACCCGGCCTGCGGCTTGGCGTCGGGTCCGCGAAGATAAAGCGGCTTCGGCTTTTCGCCGGCAAGCTTGCCGGCGCCCAACCGGGCGACGATGGCAATCGGAAATGCGTCTGGCCGCTCCGCTGGCGGCGCGTCGCTCAACCGGGCGACGGCCGTTCCGGTGACGGAGCCGTCGAAGGCGCTAGCAATTGCCCGCGCTTCGTCGATCGTCACGGCCCGAGCCTCGTCCAGCGGGTTGCCATCGGCATCGAAGCTCTGGAGATAAATCTCCTCGCGCTTCGCATCGATGGCAGCCAGAACCGACTTGCCCGGATTCTGCGCCCGCGCGGTGGCGGCCATGACCTCAAGGGTCGTGACGCCGACTGCCGGAACATTGAGGGAAAGTGCAAAACCGCGTGCGGCTGCAACGCCGATGCGGATGCCGGTGAAGGAGCCGGGGCCGACGGTCACGACGACACGCTCGATCGCCGAGAGCGTTGTACCGGCTTTCGCCAACGTCTCGTCGACAACGTGCATCAGATGCTCGGCATGCCCCCGCCCGATCGTTTCCGTGACCTCCCCCATCACAGAATCACTGCCGCTATCATACACCGCGGCAGCGCAATCCACACCTGCCGTGTCGAGCGCCAGAACGATCATCTCAAATTTTCCGAAAAGCCGCGCTAGAGGCGCAGTTGACTGGTCTTCGAACATTCCCGTGCGCGAGCGCTTTGCCTTGCGTAAGCTTCTTCAAAAACCGCCGCACACGTTTTGGGATCATGCTCAGACGGCTTCGACTTCCTGAACTTCGGGCACGAAATGGCGCAGCAGGTTCTGCACACCATGCTTCAGCGTTGCCGTGGAAGACGGGCAACCGGCGCAGGATCCCTTCATGTTGAGGTAGACCTTGCCATCGCGGAAGCCACGGAAGGTGATGTCGCCGCCGTCCTGGGCAACAGCAGGGCGAACGCGGGTATCGAGCAGCTCCTTGATGGTCAATACGATCGACTCATCGCCCTCATCGAAGAACTCGCCGCCGGCATCCTGTACCTCGGAGAGAACCGATGCCGTACCCATGACCGGCTTGCCGGACATGAAATGCTCCATGATCGAGCCGAGAATAGCGGGCTTCAGATGCTGCCACTCCTGCTGTTCCTTGGAAACCGAGATGAAGTCGTAGCCGAAATAAACGCCGGTCACGCCCGGGACCTCGAAGAGGCGAGCGGCGAGCGGCGAAGCCTCGGCTTCCTCGGCGCTGCGGAACTCGGCAGTGCCGTTTTCCATCACCACCTTGCCCGGCAGGAACTTCAGGGTCGCGGGGTTCGGCGTCGCTTCGGTCTGAATGAACATCTTGATCTCCATGCGGCGGGCGCGCGCCCGGTCCCGACTTTAGAATACTTCAAAAGAAAATAGGCCTTTTGGCCGGCCTATTCAAGAGAATGTTTCTCAAGAATAGCATATCGCAATCAGCTGAGGGCGTCGATTTCCTCGTTGCTCAGCGTGTCCGGCAGTACCGTCACCGGGATCGGAAAAGCGGCGGCGCGTCCAGCGATCGACGAGACCAGCGGCCCTGGGCCTTCCTTGGCCGAACCGGCGGCAAGCACGAGAAGCGCGATATCACGGTCTTCTTCGATCACCGCATTGATCTGCTCGGCGGCCGATCCCTCCCGGATGACGATTTCCGGGTCGATGCCGACATTCTCCCGCACGCTTTGTGCGGCCTTGGCGGTTGCGGCCTCCGCTTCTTCGCGCGCCTCCGCCCGCATGATCTCCTCGACTCCAAGCCATTGCTGGAAATCGCCTTCAGGGATCACATAGAGCAGGACGAGACCGCCATTGGAATTCTTGGCGCGCCGGCCGGCATAATGGACGGCGCGCTGGCATTCTGGTGTACCGTCGATCACCGCCATGAACTTGCGGCGATGACCTTCGAGCCGTGAGAGACGTGTTGAAACCATACGGCGACTCTGACACCCGAAAACGACGTTTTGCAAGCCCCCGTTTTCAACCGGGGAGCTCGCATGACGACATCCTCAATAGAGAAAGCCGATAATGTCGCGGACCTGCTTCATGGTGACGTCGGCCCGAGCACGGGCGCGGGCACTGCCATCGCGCAGAACGGCGTCGATATGGCCGGGATCGGCCATCAGACGACGCATTTCCGTGGTGATCGGCGACAGCGTGTGTACGGCAAGATCGACCAGCGCCGGCTTGAAGACGGAGAACTGCTGGCCGCCGAATTCGGAGAGAACGTCGGCCTTCGACTTGTCGGCAAGGGCTGCGTAGATGCCGACCAGATTGTCGGCTTCCGGGCGGCCGGCGAGACCGGCGATTTCGCTCGGCAAGCCATCCGGATCGGTCTTGGCCTTGCGGATCTTCTTCGAGATGTTTTCCTCATCGTCGAGCAGATTGATGCGCGAGAGGTCGGAGGCGTCTGATTTCGACATCTTCTTGGTGCCGTCGCGCAGCGACATGACGCGCGGTGCCGGGCCATCGATCAACGGCTCGACCATCGGGAAATAGGCATGCACCGGCTCGTCGCCGACGGTGATGTCGATGCCGTAGCCCGTGCGGCGAATATGCTCCATGTAGTCCAGATTGAACTTCATGGCGATGTCGCGGGTGAGCTCCAGATGCTGCTTCTGGTCGTCTCCGACAGGAACATGCGTGGCGCGGTAGAGCAGAATGTCGGCCGCCATCAGGCTCGGATAGGCGTAAAGGCCGAGCGAAGCCTGCTCGCGGTCCTTTCCGGCCTTATCCTTGAACTGCGTCATGCGGTTCATCCAACCGATGCGGGCGACACAGTTGAAGATCCAGGCGAGTTCGGCATGCCCCGGCACGGCCGACTGATTGAAGACGATATGCTTTTCCGGATCGATGCCGGCGGCAAGGAAGGCCGCAGTGATCGAGCGCGTCTGGTTCGGCATGTCCTCATGCACGAGCTGCGCCGTCAATGCATGCATGTCGACGACGCAATAGATGCAGTCGTTGTTGGCCTGCAGGGCGACGAACTTGCGGATCGCGCCGAGATAGTTACCAAGGTGAAGGTTGCCGGTCGGCTGAACGCCGGAGAATACGAGCGGCTTGAATTCGGTCATGTCGTCCTCAAAAGGCTTGTGGAGGGCCCGGGCGAGCGGCGCTCGACCCTTGGTTTCGAGCGGCTTATGCACGCGGGATTGGCGGGGATCAAGAGGCTATGTGCCAGAGTCTCACGAAGAATGCTGGATCAGGTCCCAGGTATTGCCGTAAGGGTCGGCAAACACAGCGACCGTCCCATAGACCTCATGGCGCGGCTCTTCCCGGAACCTGACGCCTTTGGCCAGCATCGCTTTGTGATCGCGGGCAAAATTATCCGTCTTCAGGAAGAAGCCGACGCGGCCGCCGGTCTGGTTGCCGATCGCGGCGCGCTGGCCGTCGCTGACGGCCTGGGCCAGCAGAAGCGCGGCACCCTCCCCGCCTTTCGGCCTGATGACGACCCAGCGTTTACCCTGCGGCTGCACTTCGTCCTGCAGACAATCGAAGCCGAGGGTATCGCAATAAAAGGCTTTTGCGCGATCGTAGTCATCGACGACAAGCGCAACGAGGAAGAGGGATTGGGGCATGGCACCTGTTCATATCTGATCATGAACGTACTTATAGGGGGCGAGCCTACCGATTTACGAAGAGCGTGGCAAACTCCCGCCTTGTGCGGGAGATGTCGCGGCAACGACCGACGGGGATTGCGCAACCTTGGGTCGCTCGACGGCGGCCTTGGCTATCTACTCCCCGTTCGTGACCTTGGCATCTGGCGCAGTCGTACCCCGCTTGCGCTTCAAGTTTCGGCGCACCATGCCCAAATCCACGCCGCCGATCAGGAAGGCAACGATGAAATACACCGCCATCGCAATCAATATGAGCAAGCCCAGGATGCCGGTCTTGGTGAGCATGCCCGAGCCGGACCCCAGAAGCGGCTCCCACCGATGAGACAGATATAGGATGACGCCACCCATTACGGCGGAGGACACGAGCAGCATGGCGGTGCGGCGTACCAGTGACCAATCCCAGACGAGATGCCCGCGGCGATAGAGCGTCACGAAGAGCTGCACAGCGTTCAGCCACCCGGCAACCGCCTCGGCGAGTGCGATGCCGCGTTCGGCCAGCACCGGAAAAAGCAGGATCGAGAGCGCCGAATTGACGAAGACGGCGACCGCCGTGTAGCGCATCGGCGATTTCGTATCCTCGCGGGCATAGAAGCCGGGCTGCAGGGCCTTGATCAGCACGAAAGCCGGCAGGCCCAGGCCGAAGATGGCGAGGATGGAGCCGACCAGTGCCGTGTTGTTCGGATTGAAGGCGCCGCGCTCGTAAAGCACGCGGATGATATCGTCGGAGAGCAGCCACAGGGCGACAGCGGCCGGCAGGGTCAGAAACAGCACGAATTCGATCGAGCGGTTCTGGATATTGGCCGCTTCCTTGATATGGCCCGACTTCAACGAACGCGCCAATTCCGGCAGAAGCACAATTCCGACCGCGACGCCGACGACGCCGAGCGGCAGCTGGTAGATACGGTCTGCATATTGCAGGGCAGCGATCGCACCTTCCTTGCCAGAGGCAATCGCCTGGCCGATCACCAGATTGATCTGAGTGACGCCGCCGGTGATGGCTGCCGGGATCGCAAGAAGCAGGAGCCGCTTCACATTAGGCGTGAAGCGCGGAAAGCGCAGACCGATATTGATGCCGGCATGACGGACGCCGATATAGACGACGGCCAGCTGCAGCACGCCTGCCACCAGGACCGACCAGGACAGGTACCAGGCGGTGCTCAGCGGATCGGCGCCGTAGTAGATCGCGTAGAACAGCGCGCTGATCATCACCAGGTTCAGGAAGATCGGAGCCACGGCGGCGGCGAAGAAATGATGCAGTGAATTCAGCATGCCGCTCATCATCGCCGTCAGCGACATCGACATGAGATAGGGGAACATCACGGCCGCCAACCGGACCGTCAGGTCGAATTTGTCGGCATCGTCGGCGAAACCAGGCGCGATGACCCAACGCACCAGGAGCGGCATGGCCAGTTCCATGACGATGGTGATCAGCAGCAGGACGGAGAAGAGAACGCCGAAGACTTCCTCGGAAAAGCGCTTGGCGCCCTCGATGCCGTGTGCCTCGATCTCCTTGGCAAAGAGCGGCACGAAGGCCGCGTTAAACGCGCCTTCGGCAAACAGGCGACGGAAGAGGTTCGGAAAGCGGAAAGCAGCATAGAAAACGTCGGCCATCGGCCCGGTGCCGAGGGCGGCGGCCATCAGCGTTTCGCGGGCAAAGCCGAAGATGCGGCTGCCAAGCGTCGCGCCACCGACCGTGATGAATTTCTTGACTAGGCTCATGCGGCGGAACCGGCTTTCTTTTCAGTGTCTGATTTTTCGACGACGACGCCACGCGTGGCGGCAGGCGCGATGATACCGGACGGCATACGCTCTCGCATTTCATCCTCTTCGCCCGCCATGACGGCTTTCAGACGTGCGGTGATGTAGGCTCGCCTGTTCTCATTGGAGATCTTCTGGCCCACCAGATCGGCGACGTAGAAGGTGTCGATGACCTTTTCGCCGAATGTGGTGATGCGCGCCGACTGGATGTCGAGCGACAGATCGGAGAGAACGGCGGTAATTTCCGACAACAGGCCCGGCCGGTCGAGGCATTCGACTTCGATGACCGTGAACTTGTTGGAGAGGCTGTTGGTGATGATCACCGACGGCGGAATGACGAAGGCCTTGTTCTTGCGGCGGTTCTTGGTGCGCGTCGCAATGACCTCCGGTAGGCGCTTGCGGCCGGCCAGCACATCCTCGATCATCTTGCCGATGGTGCCCGCCCGGCGCAGTTCGTCGGCGTCGTCGGCAAATTCGCGGCTGACGTGGATCGTATCGAGCGCGCGTCCATCCGACGTCGTGAAGATCTGCGCATCGGCGATATTGGCGCCGGCGGCCGCGCACGCACCGGCAATCACGGTCAATAGGCGCGGATGGTCGGGCGAGAGAACGGTGATCTCGGTGATGGCGTGGAAGCTGTCGGTGCGCACCATGGTGGCGAGCACCTTGCCCGCCTTGTCAGACTGGCGCATGAACTGCGTGTGCCGGATCTGGTCTTCCAGTGGAACGGACAGCAGATAGGGCTGATAATGCAGCTTGACGTAGGCTTTGCGATCCTTCTGGCTCCAGTCGGAAAGCGCCTGCTCGAGCGCCTGCGCCGCCGCCTCCGCGCGTTCCTTGCGCGAGACTTCCGAGAAACCGCCGGACAACAGCAGCTCGGTTTCGTAGTAGAGCGTGCGCAGCAGCTGGCCCTTCCAGCCGTTCCACACACCGGGGCCGACGGCGCGAATGTCGCAGACCGTCAGGATCAGCAGCATCTTCAAGCGGTCGAGCGACTGCACCCGGTCGGCGAAATCGATAATCGTCTTGCGATCGGTCAGGTCACGCGTCTGGGCGACCATCGACATGGTCAGATGCTCGGCGATCAGCCAGACCACCAGCTCCGTCTGCTTCGGCGAAAGACCGAAGCGCGGGCAAAGCTTGCGCGCAACCTTGGCGCCGGCTTCCGAATGGTCCTCTTCACGGCCCTTGGCGATGTCGTGCAGGAGCACGGCAACATAGAGCGCGTCGCGATCCTCGATCCCAGGCATCAGCTTGTTCGTGAGCGGATGAATGTCCTCGGCCTTGCCCTTGTCGATCTCCGACAGCACTTCGACGGCGCGGAGCAGATGCTCGTCCACCGTATAGTGGTGATACATGTTGAACTGCATCATCGAGACGATCTTGCCGAATTCCGGGATGAAGCGGCCGAGGACCCCGGCTTCGTTCATGCGGCGCAGGATCAGCGCGGGATCGCGCTTGGACGTGAGGATTGCCAGGAACAGGCGGTTTGCCTCTTCATTCTCCCGCAGGTCGTTGTCGATCAGGTTCAGCGAACGCGTGACGCGCTTCAGCGCATCCGGATGGAATTCCAGTCCGTTGATATCGGCGACGAAGAACAGCCGGATGAGACTGACCGGATCGCGCTTGAACACGTCGGGATTGGCCAGCGCAATGCGGCCGCGATCCTCAACGAATTCGACGGTGCCGGCGATCTTGCGCGAACGATGGGCAAAACGGCTGATGACGCCGGTGAGCCCCGGCGTTGCCTTCGCCTGCTGATCCTCAAGCGCAGCACAGAGGATGCGAGTCAAATCGCCGACATCCTTGGCGACGAGGAAGTAGTGCTTCATGAAGCGCTCGACGGCCGAAAGGCCGGGGCGGGCGTTATAGCCGAGGGCTGCGGCGATATCGCGCTGGATATCGAAGGACAGCCGCTCCTCCGCCTTGCCGGTCAGGAAATGCATGTGGCAGCGCACTGCCCAGAGGAAGTCTTCGGCCTTCTGGAAGAGGCGATATTCCTGCTTCGACAGCACGCCGAGCTTCACCAGTTCGGCAGGGTCGCGGACGTGATAGTAATATTTCGAGATCCAGAAAAGCGTATGCAGGTCGCGCAGGCCGCCCTTGCCTTCCTTGACGTTCGGCTCGACCAGATAGCGGGTGTCGCCGGCCTTGCGGTGGCGCTCGTCGCGCTCGGCGAGCTTGGCGGCGATGAATTCCGGGCCGGTATTCGTGACGATTTCCTTGTCGAAGCGTGCCTGGAGTTCGCGCTCCAGCGGGACATTGCCGCAGATATAGCGCGTCTCGAGGATGGCGGTACGCACCGTCATGTCGGACTTGGCCTGGCGGATACATTCCTCGACCGTGCGCGTGGCATGGCCGACTTTGAAGCCCATGTCCCAGAGCATGTAGAGAATGAACTCGACGGCCTTGTGCGTCTCGCTATCGGGCTTCGGCTGGAACAGAAACAGCAGATCGATATCGGAGCCCGGCGCGAGCGTATCGCGGCCATAGCCGCCGACCGCGGTGACCGAGAAGACCCCAGCCTGCTTCGGATAGACGTGATGAACCGTCAGATCGTAGAGAAGAGCAATGATCTGATCCTGTAGCCAGGAAATGCGGTAGGCGCAATTCAGCCCGCTACCATCGATGGCCAGAGACTTCCTGGCTTCTTCCCGCCCTTCCTGACTTGCCTTTTTCAGCAGCGCCAGCAGCGCGGAACGCTCCTCGCTCTTGTCCAGACCGCGTTTGGCAAGAGCCTCACATTCCGCCCTTAGCGCGGAGACATCAAGAATGGTCGAAAAATCGATATGATGCGTTTCCATGCTCTGCCGATCGGCTCTCTGTTCGCTGACAGCGGCCTGTTGCCGGCCGGCCCGTCTTCTCGTCTGCATGCGCTATAGCCTCTTTGGCCGGCGATTGACACAGGCATTCTACGCCGGGCCTCTTTCGAGGGTAGCGCATGTGGAATCGACGATCCCCATGATTTCTACCGGGTCAAAGTTGACGAAGCGTGACGGCAATCGACTCATAAGCCGGCAGTTTTAGGGCCTTGCCGGCTCGATAGCCCGCCGAAGCTCGTTCAGGCTATATAAGATGTTCCGCGACTGGGCGCCGATCTGCGTCACCATCTCGCGCTCGCACTCCCAATAGCCAGCCTTGGCGATCTTCGAACAGATATCCGAGATACGGCTGCAGGATAGCGTGATGTCGAGCAGGCCCCGATCGGATTCGCAATCCGGCGGCTCGCCCTCGCCACAAATCTTGCCGCGCGCGGCAATCGGCGAGAAACGCTCGCCCAGAATGCGGACTTCGGCGAGAAGAACTTCGAGATACATCATGTTGTCCTTGATATCGCCTGAGTCTCAACCGGCCTTGGCCAGGTTTTTCTTCAATTCGTAAAGCACGTCAAGAGCGGCACGCGGTGTCAGGTCGTCGAGATCAAGCGTTTTCAGCCGCTCCTCGACCTTCGACGGCTCTCGCCGGCCGATGGCCTCCTCGCGGCGAACAGCCACCTGGAAGAGGGGCAGATCATCGATGAGCTGGCTTGCCGGATTCTTGCGGTCGGCGTCTTCAAGCCGCGTCAGAACGTCGCGGGCGCGCGCCACTACCGAGGCCGGCAGTCCGGCGAGACGTGCGACCTGGATACCGTAGGAACGATCGGCGGCACCCGGCCCAACCTCATGCAGGAAGATGACGTCGCCATCCCATTCCTTGACGCGCATGGTGGCGTTGGAGAGCCGGCCGAGCTTTTCAGAAAGAACGGTCAGCTCATGGAAATGCGTGGCGAAGAGGCCACGGCAGCGATTGGCTTCGTGCAGGTGCTCGACGGCAGCCCAGGCGATGGACAAGCCGTCGAAGGTCGCGGTGCCACGGCCGATCTCGTCAAGGATGACAAGCGACCGCTCACTCGCCTGATTGAGGATCGCCGCCGTCTCGACCATCTCGACCATGAAGGTCGAACGCCCTCGCGCCAGATCGTCTGAAGCGCCGACGCGCGAGAAGAGCCGGTCCACAATGCCGATATGGGCCGACGCGGCAGGCACGAAGGAGCCCATCTGCGCGAGAATGGCGATCAGCGCATTCTGACGCAGGAAGGTCGATTTACCGCCCATGTTCGGGCCGGTCAGAAGCCAGATGGCTCCATCCTTGCCATTGGACTTCGGCGAAAGATCGCAATTGTTGGCAACGAAGGGACCACCAGCCTGACGGCGCAACGCCTGCTCGACCACCGGATGGCGGCCGCCTTCGATGGCGAACATGCGGCTGTCGTCAACGACAGGCCGGCAATAGGCCTGCTCCTCGGCCAGCAGCGCCAGACCGGCCGCGACGTCGATCACCGACAGTGCGCGGGCGCCGGCCTTGATCGCCTCGGCAGCAGCCACAACGGCTGCGACCATGCGGTCGAAGGCTTCGAGTTCGATCGCCAGCGCCTTGTCGGCGGCATTGGCGATACGGCTTTCGAGATCGGCAAGCTCGGTCGTGGTGAAGCGCATGGCATTCGCCATGGTCTGGCGATGGATGAAGCGCGCCTTGGCTTCGCTCGTATCCGTCATCGGGCCAGCATTGCCGGCAGTGACCTCGATGAAATAGCCGAGCACGTTGTTGTGCTTGATCTTCAGCGACTTGATGCCGGTTTCATCGGCATATTGCAGCTGCAGGCCAGCGATGACACGGCGAGACTGGTCGCGGAGAGCTCGCACCTCGTCCAGCTCGGCATTCGCGCCTTCCCTCAAGAAACCGCCGTCGCGCTTCAGCAGAGGCAATTCGTCGGCAAGGGTTGCCGCAAGCATCGCTTCGAGATCGGCAGGCAAAGCGCTGAGCCCGGCCAGTGCTGCCTTCAACTCCTCCGGCAGAAGTGCCGCTGCGAGCATGCGGGCGATATCCGTCGCCGCCGCCAATCCCTGGCGGATCGCCCAGAGATCACGCGGACCACCGCGATCGAGCGCGAGGCGCGACAGGGCGCGCGGCATATCAGGCACATGCTTCAGCGCCGAACGCAGGTCGCTCGAGAGCGACGGCTCCTCCGTCAGAAACCCGATCGAATCCAGACGCTCGTTGATGCGCTGGGGATCGGTGAGCGGCGACATCAGCCGTTCGGCGAGAAGTCGGGCGCCGCCACCGGTGACGGTGCGATCGATCGCCTTCAACAGCGAACCGTTGCGATCGCCCGAAAGTGTGCGGACGAGTTCAAGATTGGCGCGCGTTGCGGGATCGATAAAGAGCGTCGAGGCGCCGCTTTCGCGCTCCGGAAGCCCGAGCGGCGGACGCTCGGCAAGCTGGGTCTTTTCGACATAGGCAATCGCCGCTGCGGCGGCGGCGAGTTCGGCGCGGCTGAACGTGCCGAAACCATCGAGCGTCGACACGCCGAAATAGCGGGTGATACGCCCCTCGGCGCTCGCGCTATCAAACAGCACGGCCGGCTGCGGAACGGCGGTGCGGCCGAGTATATCGAAAACAAGCTTCAATTCCGGATCGTGGAACATCGTATCCGGGAGGATCAGCTCTCTCGGATCGATGCGCAGTATATCGGCGAGCAATCGCGAGGCTTCCGTCTCGGCAAGACGGAAGACGCCCGTCGAGATATCGATCCAGGCGAGCGCCAGCTGCGGCTCTGCACCGCCGCGAATGCGCGTCAGCGTCATCAGATAGTTCGACTCGGACGGCGAAAGCAGCTTTTCTTCGGTGATCGTTCCAGGCGTCACCAGACGCACGACATCGCGGCGCACGACCGATTTGCCGCCGCGCTTCTTGGCCTCGGCCGGATCTTCCACCTGCTCGCAGACAGCAACACGGAAACCCAGCGAAATGAGCTTCTGCAGATAATCGTCGGCGGCATGAACCGGCACGCCGCACATCGGGATATCCTGCCCCATGTGCTGGCCACGCTTGGTCAGCGTGATCCCGAGCGCGCGCGATGCATCGACAGCGTCTTCAAAGAACAGCTCGTAGAAGTCGCCCATACGATAGAACAGGAGCGAACCGGGGTTGTTCGCCTTGATCTCGATATACTGCTCCATCATCGGAGTGGCCGAGGCGCGGCTCTCCTCCGAGGCAAGCTCGGCGGCCGAGAAAGCATCGATGCTGGTGGCTATACGTTCGTTCACGGAGGTTCAGTTTTTCCAAAAAATGAGGTGTCACCCTATCCGCGCGCCGCTATAGAAGACAACAGCTATCGGGCAAGAGGGACCGGTCGCCCACAAGAGGTTTGGAGGAACCATGGCTGACAACAAGAGCAAGTCGCGTCCAGGAACGGGGATTACCGACCAGGAAGCGCTCGACTTTCACAAGCAGGGCCGTCCAGGCAAGCTTGAGATCAATCCCACCAAGCCGATGGCGACGCAGCGCGATCTTTCCCTTGCCTATTCTCCCGGCGTCGCCGTTCCCGTGAAGGCCATCGCCGCCGATCCGGCCACCGCCTACGACTATACCTCGCGCGGCAACATGGTCGCGGTCATCTCGAACGGCACGGCCATTCTCGGCCTTGGCAATCTCGGCGCACTCGCCTCCAAGCCGGTCATGGAAGGCAAGTCGGTGCTCTTCAAACGCTTTGCCGACGTCGATTCCATCGATCTCGAAATCGACACCGAGAATGTCGACGAGTTCATCAATTGCGTACGCTATCTCGGCCCCTCTTTCGGCGGCATCAATCTCGAGGATATCAAGGCTCCGGACTGCTTTATCATCGAGCAGCGGCTGCGCGAGCTCATGGATATTCCGGTATTTCATGACGACCAGCACGGCACCGCCATCATCGCCGCCGCCGGCCTCATCAACGCGCTGGAACTGACCGGACGCGACCTCAAGACCACCAAGCTGGTCTGCAATGGCGCGGGGGCTGCCGCCATCGCCTGCATCGAGCTGATCAAGGCAATGGGCTTCAGCCCGGAAAACATCATTCTCTGCGACACAAAGGGCGTAATTTACCAGGGCCGCAGCGAAGGCATGAACCAGTGGAAGTCGGCGCACGCGGTCAAGACCGACAAGCGCACCCTGGCCGAAGCGATGAAGGGCGCCGATGTCGTGTTCGGCCTGTCGCAGAAAGATGCATTCTCGGAAGACATGATCCGCTCCATGGCCGATAAGCCGATCATCTTCGCCATGGCCAATCCCGACCCGGAAATCACGCCGGAGGAAGTCGCTCGCATCCGTGACGATGCCATCATGGCGACGGGCCGCTCGGATTATCCGAACCAGGTCAACAACGTCCTCGGCTTTCCCTATATCTTCCGCGGCGCGCTCGACGTGCGCGCCACCACCATCAACGACGAGATGAAGATCGCCGCCGTCAATGCGCTGGCGAGCCTTGCCCGCGAAGACGTGCCTGACGATGTCGTAGCCGCCTATCAGGGAGCGCGCCCACGCTTCGGGCCGCAATACATCATCCCGGTGCCGTTCGACCCGCGCCTGATCTCGGCCATTCCGGTCGCGGTCGCTCAGGCCGCGATCGAAAGCGGCGTCGCACGCCGCGAGATGCCGGATATGGCTGCCTATGCGCGCGAGCTGTCTGCCCGGCGTGACCCGATCGCATCGACGCTGGCCCAGCTCTACGAGCGCGTGCGCCGGTATCAGAAGCGGATCGTCTTTGCCGAGGCCGAGGAAGAGCAGGTCATGCGCGCCGCACTCTCCTACGCAAACCAGGGGCTCGGCACCGCCATACTGCTCGGCCGTGAAGATCTGATTCACTCCACCGCCGAGCGCGCGGGCATCGACCTCAACCGTCCCGGCCTCGAAATCGTCAACGCCCGCATTTCCACGCGCGTCGATGCCTATATCGACTATCTCTATGCCCGCCTGCAGCGTCAGGGCTATCTGCACCGCGACGTAACGCGCCTGATCCACAACGACCGCAATCACTTTGCCGCCTGCATGGTGGCGCTCGGCGATGCCGATGGCATGGTCACCGGCGTAACCCGCAATTACTCGACCGCGCTCGGCGATGTACGCCGCTGCATCGATGCCAAGCCCGGACACCGCATCATCGGCATATCGATCGTGCTGGCGCGCGGCCGCACCGTCTTCGTTGCCGATACGGCCGTGCACGACATGCCGACGGCTGAGGAGCTGGCGGAGATCGCCGAAGAAGCTGCGGGCTTTGCCCGGCGCATGGGCTATGAACCGCGTGTCGCCATGCTGGCCTACTCCACCTTCGGTCACCCCTCCGGCGAACGCTCCGAGCGGGTGCGCGAGGCGGTCAACATCCTCGACAAGCGCCATGTGAACTTCGAATTCGATGGCGAAATGGCCGCCGACGTCGCGTTGAACCGCAAGATCATGGAGAGCCTCTATCCGTTCTCGCGGCTTTCAGGACCGGCAAACGTGCTCGTCATGCCGGCTTTCCATTCGGCTGCGATCTCCACCAAGATGCTGCAGGAGCTCGGCGGCTCCACCGTCATCGGTCCGCTGCTCGTCGGCCTCGACAAGCCGGTGCAGATCACTTCGATGGGCGCGAAAGATTCCGACATCGTCAACATGGCGGCAATTGCCGCCTATGGCGCAGGTGCTTGAGCCTAACCGCGTTGCACTCTTTGAGAATGCAAAAGGCCGGATCGAAGTCAGCGATCCGGCCTTTTCAATATTGGCAGCCTGTCCAGCTAGACCGGCGTCCGCGGCCGATCAGCTTGCGAAGCGACCGGCGTCCGCGCCGTAGTAATTGACATAGCGGTCCGAAATGCTGGCGATCGGCAGAACGATCAGCACGTCGGTCGTGTTGAAAGCCTTGTCGACGACGGCGGTCGAGCCGACCATGGCGCCGAGACGAAGATAACCCTTGATGAGCGGCGGCAGCGCCATCAGCGCCTTCTTCGCATTGACGGCTTCCGCAGGCATCAGATCCATGTTGCGCGCAAGCGACGGCAGAGCACCGACGTTCCACTCATCCTTGGCGACGACATTATGATAGAGGAAGGACAAGGCGAGCGCGTGCTGTTCTGGAAGAACGCCGGGGAACGAGGCGCAGCCGATCATCGCACCCATGCCATGCTTCAAGGCATAGGCCCAGTTGCCCTGCCAAAGCAGTTCGACCGTGCGCTTGTTGCGATATGCCGGCAACACACAGGAACGGCCGAGTTCCATGAAGCGCTTGTCCGGATGGCGAGCGAGCAGCGAGTCGATGTCGAATTCCGAAGAGGAATAGAAGCCGCCGTTTGCCATCGCCACTTCCTGGCGCAGCAGGCGGTAGGTGCCGACGATCTGATCTTCCGAATCGCCTTCAAGCGAGCGGTCCAAAACCAGAAGATGGTCGCAAATGGCATCCCAGCTGTCGACGTCGCGCTGCCGACGCATCGCATCGGCCGGCAATTGCGCATTCATCTCTTCGACGAAAACGCGATAGCGAACAGCCTGAGCGGCATCGATTTCGCGCGCCGTGCGAGCAAGGCGCGTTTCTAGATTTCCGATGCGTCCGAGCACATCGCTGGCAACCGGCTCAACCGTTGCCTTTGAAGACTGAACCATTTCGCCCTGAGCTTCGCGATTCAAAATTTCGATGGACATGGCGATTCTCCCCCTACGGGCCGATATAGCGCCATAAACCAAATTCTTGCGACAGGAAAGTGACATGCAGCCAGGCTAAAAGCAAGAAGCGTGCCCGTTGCAATTTCCGAATGGAAGCTCCGTCCCCAGTTTAGCGATAGCAATATCCTCTGGTTGAGGCCATTTAACGCTTGCTATCTTTGGTGGGCGAGACTTGAGGAAATCATTCCCAAAAGCGCTAGACACGCTCAAAATTCAGCTTCGAAAGGCTTTGTACGGTCTTCATCAGCCGGTCGGGATCGACGGGTTTGAGGATGACGGCATCGGCCCCGGCAAGCAACGCCTGCCGACGGATCGAATCGCGACTGTCCGCAGTCAGCACGATGATGGGCAGCGCGGGCAATCCCTGCCGGCGTTCCTGCGCGCGCAGTTGCGCAAGCACGGCCGCGCCGGTGCCTCCCGGCATGTTGAAATCGGTCACGATCACATCCGGACGGGCGTCACCATTTTCCGCACGGCTGCGCAGGCCATCGAAATCCTCGACAAGACGAACCCTGTGGCCGGCTTTGGCCAGCATGGCGCGCACCAGCATCGCGTTGACGGGATCATCCTCGCCGAGCAGGATTTCCAGCGATGGATCTTCCGCCTCGGGCGTCGTTATGCCGATCTCCGACACACCTTCAAAGATGTTGCCGCGCTTCTCCATGCCGCGCATGCGGCCGCTCAAGACATCGATCAGAGATTGTTCACGCAACGGCCGGATGAGCCAGGCATCGAACAGATCAAGGGGATGCGTGTTGCGTTCCTCGGGATTGACAAGGAAAATCTTGCGCAGCGTCGGCAGCGCCTGCTCGTTTCCTTCGCGGAAATAGAGAGGCGCCATGCGATGATCGACGATCAGATCGGTCCAGGGGTAGCGGTCGCCTGTCGGCGGAGAGCGTCGAAGCGCGTCGATATCGGCGGCACCGATCAGACGGCATTGACCGCCGAGCGTGCGGATGGTCTGCGCGATGGCGGTGCTCGCCGCGCCCTCGGGCGCCAGGAGCAGAACATGCGCGCCCTTGAGCACGATGTCGTGGCGACGCTCGTCTTCGTCCTCGGCCACGAGGCCGACGGGGAAATTGATCGTGAATTCGCTTCCTCTGCCGCGTTCGCTTGCAACGCTCAGCCTGCCGCCGAGTTCGCGCAGAATACGAGCGGAAATCGCAAGACCCAGTCCGGTGCCTGCGCTTTTTTCCACGATGCCCCCGGCTTGCTCGAACTCACCGAAGACGCGTGCCTGCTCCTCTTCCGTCATGCCCGGGCCGCTATCCTGCACCGAGATGACAAGGTTGCGGCCCTGGAGCGCGGCGCGGATGAGAACGCCGCCGGTCTGAGTGAACTTCACGGCATTGCCGAGAACGTTGAACAAGACCTGGCGTAGTCGGGCGGGGTCGAACTCCAGCGCCTCGGGAACGTCGGCTGCCACGCTTGCGGCAATCTCGATGCCCTTTTCGTGAGCGCGATGGGCAAGCATCTCGACGACGCCTTCCAGCAGCGGTCGGAACGTTTCCTGGCGCGGATGCAACTGGAAGCGGCCAACCTCGATGGTGGAAAAATCAAGAAGATCTTCGACGAGCTGCACGAGGGCATGACCCGACTGACGAATGCCTGTGAGATAATTCGCCTGCTCCAGGGTCAGCGGCGTCTGCGCCAGCAGGTGGTTCATGCCGAGAATGCCCGAGAGCGGCGTGCGGATTTCATGACTGACGGTTGCCAGCAACCGCGATTTCGCAGCGCTGTTATATTCAGCCTTCAGCCTTGCGTCTTCGCGAAGCCGAGCCGTCTGGCGTTCTTCCGTCACATCACGCGCGACGCTTTGAATGCACAATTGCCCCGTCGCCGGATCGCGGAAAATGACATCGTGCCAGGCGAAAATGCGGTGGCCCTCAGGCGTTACGATTTCGGCATCCTGGTGCTTGGCGTCCGTCACCGCCCGAAACATCAGGCCGGTATCCTCGAGCGTCAGGCCTTCAGGGTTGGATTTGCCGGTCAGCTTTCGGAAAGTGGCGTTGGCGTCCAGGATGCGGCGATCAATGCTGCGGGTAACCGTGATGTCGCCAAGGGCATCGTGGATGGTGGCGAGCAGGCTATTGCTTTCCTTACGCTCCCAAAGGCGATCATGATCGCTTTCAGTGAGATCCGGAGCGATGGGCGCCGGTCTTCCGGCATCCTTCCAGATATTCAGAATGCCGAAGATTATGAGGGATATCGCCACGAGACCGGCGACGCCGGCGAGAAACATCGAACCACCGGCAAAGCCGACTGCAAGAAGAACGATACCGCCAATCAGGCCGCCGCCATTCAGCCAGTGGCGTTGCAGCCACTGAGCCGACGCGTATGAAACCGGGCGCTGCTCGGGGCCGGGCGCGGCCTCGGTCGGTTCCCCGAGCGGCTGCCCGGTCTCGGACTGGCCCTCGATCGGACCCGTTTGGCCGCGATTGATCTCAGCGGCAAGTTTTTCCTGCAAATTTGCCAGAGTGCTCATGCCATCTGGCTATCACAGGCAATCTTCCCGATGCCTTCAGGGATTCGATAGAATTTTAGGCTTTTGCCTTTTTCGGCATCAGAAGCTCATCGAGGATGACGCAACCGGCGCCGATCGTGATGAAACTGTCGGCAAGATTGAACACCGCAAAGGACCAGGTCTGGGTGTGAAACAGGACGTAATCGATCACGTGACCGTAGAGAAAGCGGTCGATCAGATTGCCGAGCGCACCTGCAATGATCAGCGCGAAGCCGAGATGAGCAAGCCAGCGATGATCGGGCGTGCGCCGCCAGAGCCACAACACGAAGGCGACGATGACAAGACGCATGCCGACGATGAACCAGCCATCCATGCCCGAAAGCATCGAGAAGGCAACGCCGAGATTGTAGGTGCGATAGAGCGCCAGCATCGGAATGACGGGCACCATCTCCTGCAGCGGCAACCAGTGATCGACCATGATCTTGATGATCTGGTCGAGAATGACCGCAACCACGATGAAGATCAGGATCGGCAGGGGCCGTGAAAACAGGGCCGGCTTTGCAGTCGGCTGCTCATGGGTCTCGCTATCGGTCATCGGGTCTCGCTAAGGGTGAGAATATGACGGCGGGCTTCGAACAGCATGACTGCCGTGGCAACCGCCAGATTGAGGCTATCGGCGCGGCCAGCCTGCGGGATGCGGGCAAGCGCATCGGCCTCTTTCGCCAGAACATCCGGCAGGCCGGATTGCTCATTGCCCATCAAAATGACGACGGGCTTCTTCTTGTAATCGATGGTGCGGTAGTCGACTGCGCCGGCCAGATGCGTGGCGACGACGGCGACATCGGCATTTTTCTTCCAGGCGAGAAACTCTTCCGGCGTCGCCTTGACGACGGGAACGGCGAAGACCGAGCCCATGGTGGCGCGCACGGTTTCCAGTGAAAACGGATCGGTGGTTTCCCCGACGAGTATGACGCCGGAAGCGCCGGCCGCATCGGCGGTGCGGATGATCGTGCCGAGGTTGCCGGGATCGCGCACGCGGTCGAGTGCCACCCAAGTCTCGCTCGCCTTCGGCTTGACATCCCGAAGCGGCAGCCAGCGCTGTTCGAAAACACCGACCACCATCTGCGGATTGTCGCGACGGGTGATCGAACCGATGACCTTTTCGCTGACCTCGAGCACGAGACCGCCGGCGGCGACCGTCTTTGCGGCAACCTGCTCGACCAGCGGCTTGCCCTTGGCGGCCTTGGCATAAACCAGCGTACGGATCGTCCAGCCGAGTTCGAGCGCATCGATGACGAGCTTCAGGCCTTCGGCGAGAAAAGCGCCACTTTCCTCGCGGGACTTCTTGACCGTGAGCGCCTTGATGTCCTTGACGATCGGATTTGCAAGCGAGGTGACCTCCTTGACCTGTCCGACCTTGCGCGGGCCGTCACTACGGAAATCCTGGTTCATTTCGGCACCCAGCGGCTAAAGAGAGAAGTGGAAAGCGCCCTGCCCGGCGTGCGGCCGTCAACGCCGGCTTCGCGGATGACCAGTTCGCCGGATTCGACGACGCCGCCGGCTCCGCGCATGGTCTCGCGCATTAGCTCATGAATCGAGTAGAAGCTGGCACGGATGGAATAGGCCGTCAGCACCAGGCCGAGCGCTTTCGGCGACAGGATCTCGCGGCAGATATCGAGCATCAGCGGCAGGTGCTCAAACAGATGCCAGACCTCGCCATTCGGGCCGCGGCCAAACTTCGGCGGATCCGTGAGGATGATGTCGTATTTGCTGCCGCGCCGCTCCTCGCGCAGGATGAACTTCATCGCATCCTCGCAGATCCAGCGGATCGGCAGCTTTTCCATGCGGCCCAGCGCCTGGTTTTCGCGCGCCCAGCCGATTGCTTTCTTCGAGGCATCGACATGGGTCACTTCCGCGCCGGCAGCCGCAGCGACCAGCGAGGCAACACCGGTATAGCCAAAAAGATTGAGAACCTTCAGCGGCCGTTTTGCCGCCTCGATCTGTTCCTTCATCCAGGCCCAGTGGACGATCTGCTCCGGGAAGACGCCGACGTGGCGAAACGCGGTGAAGCGACCGAGGAAATCGACGCCAAGCAATTGCAGCGGCCATGTCTCGCCGAGCGCCTCGCGCGGGAAGCGCCAGCGGCCCATGCCATCCTCATCCGTATCGCCGGTGAAGACGGCGTCGGCGTTGTCCCAGACATGCGCAGCCAGCGACGGCGGCCAGAGCGCCTGTGCCTCGGGCCGGACGATGCGGTAGGGTCCGTACTGCTCGAGCTTCAGCCCGTTGCCGCTATCGATCAGATGAAAATCGCCGGCGCCGAGAGACTCGAGAATGACGGGTACGCGCTCTGGTGGCCGCTCACCCGTTCGGGCGATCAGCGGGCGTTCGGGCGTGGCAGCCGCAGGTTCTTTTGCACGCGGCTCGGCAGCGCGCTCGCTATGTTCGCGTAAAGGCTTGGCTGGCCGCGAGGCATGCGCAGGCTTTGCCGGCGGCTTGCCGGGCACGTCACGCCGGGGTTTTGCCCCAAGACCGCCCGCATTTTTCTGGCCGGGCCGGCTTTCCCTATGTTTCACCATGCTTGTCTCAAAATTGATATGAGCGTGCAAATAGCATCTGGCCGCCACTTGGCAAAGCGCTTTCCGATCTGCGATGATCCATGCACAAAATGTGACATTGGGAGGATTGCGCATGGACATGACCGGCGAAGAACGGATCGCGGCACCCAGGGACGCAGTGTGGGCCGCGCTGAACAATCCCGAAATCCTCAAGCAGTGCATTCCCGGCTGTCAAAGCCTGGAATGGGTCTCGCCGACGGAACTGACCGCGACCGTGAAGCTGAAGATCGGTCCGGTGTCCGCCTCGTTCAATGGCGACGTCAAGCTTACCAACATCAACGCGCCGGAGAGCTACACCATATCGGGCGAAGGAAAGGGCGGGATTGCCGGCTTTGCCAAGGGCGGCGCCGATGTCGTGCTCAGGGAAGACGGCAACGAAACGATCCTGCAATATGAAGCGAAGGCGCAGGTCGGCGGCAAGATCGCGCAGCTCGGCTCGCGGCTGGTCGATTCCAGCGCCAAGAAACTGGCTCAGCAGTTTTTCTCCGATCTGACCGCAGCCATCAACGGCCAAGCCACCGCCTGATTGCCGCACGTCCAAGCCATCCTATATAGCGAAGCATGACATCGAATTCTGATACCTGGGCCATCCGGCCCGCACGCGAACAAGACCTGGACACTCTTGCAGAGATCTATCTCCACGTCCGTCGCGAGACATTCCTATGGGTCGATCCCAGCCATTTCACGCTCGAGGATTTCGCCGTTCATTCGAACGGCGAGCGTCTGTTCGTCTGCGAAAACGCCAACGGCGCCATCGCCGGGTTTGCGGCGGTCTGGGAGCCGGACGATTTCATCCACATGCTTTATATATCGCCTGATTTCCAGGGGCGCGGTGCCGGCAAGGCACTCCTCACCGGTCTGCCGGAATGGCCCGAGCGTCGGTATCGGCTGAAATGCCTGGTGAAAAACACGCGCGCGATCGCGTTCTATCAAAACCACGGCTTCGACATTATCGGCGACGGCGCATCGCCGGAAGGCGATTATAGAGAGATGCGGCTTCGTAAAGCCAATTCACTTTGAAGGCAGCTGGGAGGGGAGCTGGCCGGCGATCTCTTCCGCACGGGTGCGATGCTTATCGGCTTCGGCCTGCCAGCGAACGGCCTCCCGCGACTGATTGCGCGCACGCTTGCGATGCTTGCCCTGATTGAACCAGGTCACCGCAGCCCCTACGAGCATGCCGAGGATCAACGCGACAAACACCAGAACGAAAAGCGGCGCATTCAGGGACAGCACCTGATCGTCCGGCCGGAAAGGATTGAGGGCGAGCGTCACCGACTGGCGGTTGGCAACGCAGAATACGATCAGAATGATGCCGAGCGGCAGCAATATCAGCAGATTGATGATCTTCTTGGCCATTGCGCAGCTCCTTTATTCGCAGCTCTGCGTGCATCGCACTTAGGCTGCCTTCAGCCGCAGAATAGGAAAGAGGCGGCTGAATTCAAGTGCCACTGCGTCGCGGCACAATCATGTCCGAAGGGAGATCCTGGAAAAAATTGATCCAGATCTATGGATCAATTATCGTCGTCTTCTTCGTCGCCGGCGCCTGGATTCAAGCGCTCGCGCAGCTCCTTGCCGGTCTTGAAAAAGGGAACCCACTTTTCCTCGACGAAGACCGTATCGCCGGTGCGCGGGTTGCGGCCGGAACGCGACGGGCGGTTCTTGACGGAGAAAGCGCCAAAACCGCGAAGTTCGACGCGGTTTCCGGCAGCGAGCGCATCGGTGATCTCATCGAGGACAGCGTTGACGATATTTTCGACGTCGCGGTGATAGAGATGCGGGTTGCGGGCGGCAACTATCTGCACCAATTCCGACTTGATCACGGTTACCCCCTTAAATCATTGATTTATCAGTTGGCCGCACCCTGCCAAACAGAAAGCAGGCCGTCAAGAAACAACTTATCAGTCATAATTTTCTGAAGACCGTCTCCCGCCGTAAAATCAGCATAACCAAGCCGATTTAGCAACCAAGAAGCAGCGCCCGGCCAGAAGAAGGACGAGGTTTTGTCTTCCGGCTTCCAATCGACGACTGGCAGGTCTTTGTTGACCTTGCGTGTTTCAAGATAAGCCAGAATTTCATCTTCGCCGCCAAGCGTATCGATCAGCTTGTTCTGGAGCGCCTGGCGACCCGTGAAGATGCTGCCGTCGGCAAGCTTCAACACCTGATCGCGCGGCAGCTTGCGGCGGTCGGCAACGAGATCGACGAACCAGGCATAGCTGTCCATGACCATGTTGCGGATCATGTTCTTGGCGTCTTCGCTGGCGGGATGGAACGGAGAAGGCTCGGCCTTCAGCGGCGCCGATTTAATCTCGTCGAGAGAAACGCCGACCTTATCGAGCAGATCCTTGACCTGCGGATACTGGAAAATCACGCCGATCGACCCGGTGATCGACGTATCGCCGGCCACGATGGTATCGCCGGCCGTGGCGATCATATAGCCGGCCGAGGCCGCAACGGTGCGAATATCCGACACCACCGGCTTTTTGGCAGCAACGGCACGAATCGCCTTGAAGATGCGCTCGCCGCCATAAGTCGTGCCGCCCGTCGAGGAAATGGAAACGATCAGCGCCTTGACCTGATCGTTGTCGCGAATCTTCTTCAGGCGCTCCAGCAGTTCCGGATCGTCCTGGATCAGGCCGGAAATCTTGACGCGGGCGATTTGCGGGCCGCGGGCGTCAGGCAGATCGCCGGCGACAAAGCGATAAAGCGCAAAACCGAGTGCTACGAGTAGCAAAACAGCAATAATGCGCCAGAAACCGAGCTTGCGGCGTAATTGTCGCCGATCCGCGATTGCAGAACTGTCCATCACGCCTTATTTCTCCCTGCAACAAATTGAATGCGCGTTGAATTGGATGTATCAGACCTTGAAACCGGCACAATCCTCAGAGAAAAACTGTCCCCGTCTTCGATGTCGTCGGCGGAAGGTCGCTCTGCAAGACTACCAGATAGGGCATCGCCTCATCGGGTGAAACCGGCTTATGGCATATTTTTCTGCCAAAATTCCTTGGCTTCGGAAAAAAATCCATATTGGCAAGCCTATGCAATAATGCGAAACGATCCGATGGGCTTTTGAAACAGCCCCGCATGGCGTGAATGCGGTTTTCCGGATCAGACCAACGACGGACCTGTTGCATGCTCAATACGATCGAGACCCCAGGCGATACGATCCGCTCATTGCCGGAGAAAAACGCCTACAAGGCCGCAACCTTCCACTCCTCCCGGGTGCGAAGGCTCAAGATCATATTGCCGTTAGCGGCCATGATCGTTTCGCTCATCTTCATCGCCGTCTCTCTGGTGCGTGCCTATATGCCGGCCGAAATCCAGATCGAAGGCGCCAAGATCGAGGACGGCAAGGTCGTGATGGAGCGCCCTGCGATCTCCGGTCGCAACAAGGACGGCATCAATTACTCCCTGCTCGCGGAAAAGGCGCTGCAGGACATCAAGAACCCGAACATGATCACGCTCAAGACCATCAAGGCATCCATGCCGGTCAATACTGACGTGATCGCCCACGTGACGGCCCAGAGCGCGGATTTCGATCGCCAGGCCGACACGCTGAAACTGACCGAGCCTTTCACCATCGTCATGGACAATGGCCTGCGTGCCGAGTTCAAGACTGCCTTCCTGGACGTCAAGAAAGGCGACCTGTCCAGCCAGGATCAGGTTGCAATCCAGCGAGGCGGTATGTCGGTTGTTGCGCGTTCGCTCAAGATGACGGATAAGGGTAGCGTAATCGAACTCGACGGACAGGTTCAAGTGCATATCGAACCGTCCGCTCTTCACAATTCAGCTAGCGAAAAGAAGCCGGGCGGTTCATGATAAACGATTGGCCACATTCAATTTTTAAGTCCAGCCGGCGTAAGGCCGGTCTTCTCTGTGCTTTCAGCGCAATTGCTCTTATGTCGGCTGTCGGAGCATACGCTCAGACGACGACAAGCAAGATGACGGGCCTGACCCTTTCCCAGGATCAGCCGATCCAGATCGAAAGCGACAAGCTGGAAATCCACGACCAGGAAAGCCAGGCCGTGTTCACAGGCAACGTCAAGGTTGTCCAGGGCACCACGACCATGCAGGCCGGCAAGATGACTGTCTTCTATAAAAAGAAGCAGGCTGGCGATGCTGCAAAGCCGGCTGAGGAAAACCCGGTGGCCAAGGCTGCCAAGGCGCAGAACGAGTCGCTTGTCTCGGGCAATGCCAATATCGACCACATTCTGGTTTCCGACCGCGTCTACCTCGTTTCGGGAACGCAGACGGCAACCGCCGACGACGGCTCCTTCGACATGACCAACCAGCTTGCCATCCTGAACGGCAAGAAGGTGGTGCTGACGGACGGCCCGAACGTCTTCACCGGTTGCAAGCTCACCGTGCACATGGCGACGGGCGAGGCGCAGCTGGATGCATGTGGGGGGCGCGTCCAGATCCAGCTCGATCCGAAGTCGCAGCAAGTGCAGCAGCAACAACAAAAGAAAAACTGATACCGGCCCCCTCGTGACGACATCGACAACCACCACCATTCCCGGCTTGCCCGGGCCGTCTTCCGCTACATCCGGCTCACCGGCCGCGGATAAGGCGCGCTATCAGGGCACCCTGATCGCGCGCGGCCTCACCAAGACCTACGGCAGACGCCGCGTCGTCAACGGCGTCTCGCTCGTCGTTCGCCGCGGTGAAGCGGTTGGTCTGCTTGGGCCGAACGGCGCAGGCAAGACGACCTGTTTCTACATGATTACCGGGCTGGTGCCGGTTGACGAAGGTACGATCGAGATCGACGGCAACAACGTCACGACGATGCCGATGTACCGCCGCGCGCGGCTCGGCGTCGGCTATCTGCCGCAGGAAGCCTCGATTTTTCGCGGCCTGACGGTGGAGCAGAACATTCGCGCCGTGCTCGAAGTCCATGAAAAGGACAAGACCAAGCGCGAGCGCAAGATCGACGAATTGCTGGAGGAATTCCACATTCGCAATCTGCGCACGGTGCCGGCGATCGCGCTTTCGGGCGGCGAACGCCGACGCCTCGAAATCGCCCGCGCATTGGCGACCGACCCGACCTTCATGCTGCTCGACGAGCCTTTCGCGGGTGTTGACCCGATCTCGGTTGCCGACATTCAGAACCTCGTCCATCACCTGACGGCACGCGGCATCGGTGTTCTGATCACCGACCATAACGTTCGCGAAACACTGGGCCTCATCGACCGCGCCTACATTATCCACGCGGGCGAAGTGCTGACCCATGGCAGAGCCAACGATATCGTCAGCAATCCGGAAGTTCGCAAGCTCTATCTCGGCGACAATTTCAGCCTCTAAAGGCTGAAATTCGAACCGGGTAGACTTTAATATTTGGCGCAATCCGCCGGATGGCGGAAATTTACCTTCCCACCATAGTTCCGCTTGACCAAATCTTATAAAAAAGCAATTTTTGGGCCAATTGGAATTTCGCGAAGATTTTAGTGACTGAGAACGCGAGATCCCGAGGAGTTCAAGGGGAGTCCCGCGTCCACCATGGCACTATCGGCCAATCTTTTCCTGCGCCAAAGCCAAAGCCTGGTGATGACACCGCAACTGATGCAGTCGATTCAGTTGCTGCAGATGACCCATTTCGAGCTTACCCAGTTCATTTCCCAGGAAGTCGAAAAGAACCCGCTGCTGGAATTTGCGTCAAATGACGAGGATGTAGGCAGCTATGGCGATCGTGACGGCAAGGACGAATCCTTCGAAGCGGCAGGGGATGCGCGCGGTGACGATGGCTTCGAGAGTGGCGGCGATCTTCAAAGCGACTGGTACGAGAGTGACAATACGGGCCATGCCGACAGGCTGAGCAACGAACTCGACACCAATTTCGACAATGTCTTCTCGGACGATACCAGTCCCCAGCGCGCCGACGCGCCGGAACTGCTCAGCCAATGGAAATCCATGCCCGGCGGAGAAGCCGGCGAAAGCTACGATCTCGACGATTTCGTTGCAGGCCAGACATCACTGCGCGATCACCTCAACGAACAGATCCCCTTTACTCTGCCCGCCATCGGTGATCGGCTGATCGCACAGCATCTGGTCGACCAGCTCGATGAGGCCGGTTATTTGCGATCCGATCTGAGCGAGACGGCGGACCGCCTCGGTTCGGGTATCGGCGAGATAGAGCGTGTCCTTGCGGCCTTGCAGCTGCTTGATCCGCCAGGTGTTTTCGCCCGCTCTCTCAGCGAATGCCTGGAAATCCAGCTTCGCCAGAAGGATCGCTTCGATCCTGCGATGGAGCGGCTGATCGGAAATCTCGACCTTCTTGCACGCCGCGACTTCGCAACGCTGAAGCGGCTCTGCGGCGTCGATGAGGAAGACCTGCTCGACATGATGGCGGAAATTCGCCAGCTCAACCCGAAGCCCGGCAGCGCCTTCGAAACCAGTGTTTCCGAAGCGATCATGCCCGACATCGTGGTTCGTCCGTCGTCCGACGGCAGCTGGCTGGTGGAGCTCAATCCGGATGCGCTTCCCCGTGTGCTGGTGAGCCAAACCTATTTCGCCTCCGTCTCCAAGACCAGCCAGGACCACGCGTTTCTGTCGGAGTGCCTGCAAAACGCCAACTGGCTGACCCGAAGCCTCGATCAACGAGCCAAGACGATCATGAAGGTCGCGAGCGAAATCGTGCGCCAGCAGGACGCCTTTCTGATGCATGGCGTCGATCATTTGCGGCCGCTCAATCTGAAAACCGTGGCCGATGCGATCAAGATGCATGAGTCGACCGTCAGCCGGGTAACGTCCAATAAGTACATGCTGACGCCGCGCGGGCTCTTCGAATTAAAATATTTCTTCACGGTTTCGATCAGCGCCGTGGAGGGTGGCGACAGCCATTCCGCCGAGGCTGTGCGCCACAAAATCCGTGCGCTGATCTCGGGTGAAAGCCCGGATGCAGTGCTGTCGGACGACGACATCGTCGATACGCTGAAGAAGGGTGGCATCGAGCTTGCTCGCCGAACGGTTGCAAAATATCGCGAGGCGATGAACATCCCTTCGTCCGTACAGCGTCGGCGCGAGAAGCGCGCACTGGCAAAAGTCGCCGGTTTCTGACAGTCGAGTCTCTTCAACCCTGAGATGCGGATCTCCTAACAGTCCGTTAAGGCCCAGTTGACTTTCTAATGTGGCAAGGCTAGAAGCCCGCCGCAATCGCTGCAGGACAGCACGACATGAGACTTATCCCCATCATCCCGAGGGCGGTCGATATACGCAATTTGTCTTTGACCGCGTGAAGTGCTTGGATGAGCTTGAGGCTTGGCGTAAACTGGTACGCGCAATAACCACTACAAGAAGGGAAACTCCATGAGTGTGCGTGTCTCCGGTAAACATATGGAAATTGGTGACTCCTTCCGTCAGCGGATAGAGGACCAGATCGGTATGGCCGTGACCAAATACTTCGACGGGGGGTATTCGGGTCAGGTAACGGTGCATAAATCCAGCTCGCGCTTTGCGGCTGATTGCAAGCTTCATCTCGACAGCGGCGTCGTGCTGCATGCCGCAGGGGAAGCGATGGATCCGCAGCTTGCGTTCGACGCCGCGTCAGAGCGCATCGAAAAGCGCCTGCGCCGCTACAAGCGGAAACTCAAGGACCACCAAGCCGGCAATCATGCAAACGGCCACGTCGAAGTCGCTTACACCGTCATGGACGGCGTACCCGATGACGATGAGGAAGTGCCGCACGATTTCGCGCCGGTCATCGTTGCTGAAAGCACGAAGCAATTGAAGACCATGTCGGTCGCGACCGCCGTGATGGCGCTCGATATGACCGATGAGCCGCTGCTGCTCTTCCGCAGCCCCGGCAATGACCACCTGAACATCGTTTACCGTCGTCAGGACGGTAACATTGGCTGGATAGACGCAGCCAATATCAAAGGCTGAGAATAGAAGATAAGCGGCGGCTGTGCGGAACGCACCTGGCCGCCGCTTGCCCGTTATCGGTTCTCGGCGACACGAAGGATAAAGAGAATGGCATTGGCAGATTTGCTACACCAAGATGCGATCATCCCCGCCTTGAGGGCAAATTCCAAAAAACAATTGCTTCAGGAGTTGGCCGCCAAAGCTTCCAAGCTGACCGGATTGCCGGAGCGTGAGATCTTTGACGTCGTGCTGCAGCGCGAGCGTCTGGGTTCCACCGGCGTCGGCAACGGCATCGCCATTCCGCATGGCAAGCTTGCCAGCATCAAATCCATCGCGGGCATCTTTGCGCGCCTGGAAGCGCCCGTCGATTTCGAGGCACTGGACGACCAGCCCGTCGATCTCGTCTTTCTTCTGCTCGCGCCTGAAGGCGCTGGAGCCGACCATTTGAAGGCGCTCTCGCGCATTGCCCGCGTTCTACGCGACCAGGATCTGGTCGCCAAGCTGAGGGCCACAGATTCCGCCTCCGCCATTTATGCATTCCTCAACGAAGAGCAGGCATCGAACGCCGCCTAAAGCGGTTCAGCTTTTCACGGAATCCCCGAACCGCTCTATCTCTTTGTTTCCGCGCAATTCCGGACGGAAAACCGCTGCGCACTTTTCCTGGAATTGCTCTAAGGATTGGATTGCATCGGACCAAGGCAAAAATAAGAGCCGGGTGATCTGAGATCACCCGGCTCTTATTTTTTATCGATGCCTGAAAAGATCAGGCGTCTTTTTCATCCAGCGGGCTGTTTGCGCCCTGCTCGGCGTTTTCGACGATCTTCGGGCCACCCTTGGCGACGCCGACCATGGCCGGGCGCAGAACGCGGTCGCCGATGACGAAACCGGCCTGGACGACCTGAACAACCGTGTTGTTCGGCACTTCAGGATTGGGCACTTCGAACATCGCCTGGTGGAAATTCGGATCGAACTTCTGGCCAACCGGCTCGAGCTGGCGCACGCCATGGCGTTCCAGCGCCGAGAGCATGGAGCGCTCGGTCATCTCGACACCTTCGATCAGTGTCTTCAGGCCGGCATCGGCGATCTCGCGCGCCTCGGCCGGAATGGCGTCCAGCGTACGGCGAAGATTGTCGGCCACGGCAAGCATGTCGCGGGCAAAGCTTGCCACGGAATAGGACTTCGCATCCTTCACGTCACGCTCGGTGCGGCGACGGAGGTTGTCCATCTCGGCAGCGAGACGCAGGTAGCGGTCGCGCAGTTCGCCGTTCTCGGCCTTCAGCAGCTCGACCGGGTCCGGCTGCGACGGTTCTGCCGCATCGACGGTTTCCGCAGCCTCTTGCGCGAATTCCGCAGCAGCATCGGCCGCCGTGGCGTCAGGTCCGGTTTTCGTTGTTTCGTCGGTCATGACGGTCTCCGAATTGCATTGTCTTTTGGATGTGCCCGATATCGAGGTTTAGCCGGAAAAAATCAAGGCTTTGTCGAGAAGAACAGCCAATTCCCGGCGTTTGAGCGACAGGAAGGTGTCTTGGCTCAGATACCCGAACGGGACAGCCGGGAAATAAGCTGAGCGGTGTAATCGACCATCGGTACGATGCGGGCATAGTTCAACCGCGTCGGTCCGATAACGCCGACAGCGCCGATGATGCGGTCATCGTCGTCGCGATAGGGCGCGACGATCAGCGACGAACCCGAGAGCGAGAAGAGCTTGTTCTCCGAGCCGATGAAGATGCGTACACCTGGGCCGCTTTCGGCGAGGTTGAGGATTTCGATCAGACTATCTTTCTTTTCGAGATCGTCGAAGAGCAGGCGTAGCCGGTCCAGATCCTCGGCCCCACCAATCTCGGTCAAGAGATTGGCGCGTCCGCGCACGATAAGCTGCGTCGGCTTGCCATCATCCTCACCACCCGACCAGACTGCAATCCCGCGCTCGACCAGTTCCCTCGAGAGCGTATCCAGCTCGTGGCGCACACTTTCCTTCATTGTCTGCAGCTGCCGGCGCAGATCGGGCAGGGTTTGGCCGGTCATATGGGCGTTGAGGAAATTGGCCGCCTCCGTCAGCTGCGACGACGTAACGCCGGCTGGCAGCTCGATGATGCGATTTTCCACCTGATCATGATCGCCCACGAGCACGGCAAGCGCCTTTGTCGGCTCCAGCCGGATGAACTCGACGTGCTTCAGCACGGGGTCGTTCTTCGAGGTAATGACCAGCCCGGCGCCACGCGAGATGCCCGAAAGCATGCGGCTCGCCTCGGTCATGACCGATTCCATCGGCTGATCGCGATTGCTGCCGCGGACCTGCCGGTCGATGGTGGCGCGATCTTCGGCCGAGAGATCGCCAACCTGCATGAAGGCGTCAACGAAGAAACGCAGGCCAACCTGCGTCGGCAGCCGGCCGGCGCTGATATGCGGCGAATAGATGAGACCGAGCTCTTCCAGATCGCTCATCACGTTTCGCACTGATGCAGGCGATAAAGACATGGGAAGCAGGCGCGAGAGATTGCGGGACCCCAAGGGTTCACCCGTCTCCAGATAGCCTTCGACGATACGGCGGAAAACTTCCTTGGAGCGTTCGTCCAGTGCAGCAATGACATCCGAAACCGACGATGTCGTGAATACCATGTTGCCGTCGAATCCGTTCCGTTGAGCCTTAGCGAAAATATAATCATTCAGTTAGCAATGGCAAAAGGGAAAATGTTGTCGTCGTCGCGCTGGCAGTCTCTGACCTGCTTTTCCTTTGCAAAAGCGGGCTGTGGGTCGTAGAAGCGGTCAACGAACTTTCAGGAGAGTGGAATGCGGCCTTCAGGCAGAAAAACCGACCAGATGCGCAAGGTGTCGTTCGAGCGCAATTTTTCCAAGCATGCGGAAGGCTCCTGCCTGGTAAAATTCGGCGATACCCATGTGCTCTGCACGGCAAGCCTGGAGGACAAGACACCGCCATGGCTGCGCAACAGCGGCAAGGGCTGGGTCACGGCCGAATACGGCATGCTGCCGCGCGCCACCGGCGAGCGCATGAAGCGCGAAGCCGCTGCCGGCAAGCAGGGCGGCCGCACACAGGAAATCCAGCGCCTCATCGGCCGGTCGCTGCGCGCTGTCGTTGACCTCAAGGAACTGGGCGAACGTCAGATCACCGTCGACTGCGATGTCATACAGGCCGATGGTGGCACGCGCACTGCCTCGATCACCGGCGGCTGGATTGCTCTCTACGACTGCCTGAAGTGGATGGAAAGCCGCAACATGGTCAAGGTGGAGCGTGTTCTGAAGGACCACATCGCCGCCATTTCCTGCGGCATCTTCGCCAATCAGCCCGTCATCGATCTCGACTACCTTGAGGATTCCTCAGCCGAAACCGACGCCAACTTCGTCATGACCGGCAAGGGCGGTATTGTTGAAATCCAGGGAACGGCTGAAGGCGCACCCTTCAGCGAAGAGGAATTCGCCACGCTGATGCATCTTGCCAAAAACGGCATTGCCGAACTGGTGAATCTGCAGAAGCAGGCTATCGCCTGAGGATTTTTCGGAATGGCTGACCCGGCCCTTACAGGTGTCTTGGAAACCGCTCTTTATGCGGACGATCTCGATGCGGCCGAGGCCTTCTATGGTGGTATCCTTGGATTGCAGAAAATATCGCGTGGCGGAGACCGCCACGTTTTCTATCGCTGCGGACCGGGTGTACTGCTGATCTTCAACAGTGAGGAAACGGTCAAGCCGCACGACCCTGGTGCCCTGCCCGTACCGCCACACGGCACGAAGGGACACGGCCACGTCTGTTTCCGCCTCGACAACGATGACATCGAGGGCATGGCGCGGAAACTGAAGGCTGCCGGCGTCGATATCGAAGCCGATTTTCACTGGCCGAATGGCGGCCGATCGATCTATTTCCGCGATCCGGCCGGCAACAGCCTGGAATGCGCCGAGCCCCGTATCTGGGGCCTTTGACGGGACAAGACATGCGTAAACTCGATACGAAGACCATCGTCGTCGCCAGCCACAATGCCGGCAAGATCCGCGAAATACAGGATCTGATCGGCCCCTTCGGCTTTACCGCCAAATCGGCGGCCGAACTCAATTTTATCGAGCCGGACGAGACGGGAACGACCTTCGAGGAGAATGCAAAGATCAAGGCGCTGGCCTCGTCCCAGGCCTCCGGCCTGCCGGCTCTCTCGGACGATTCCGGACTGGTGATCGATGCGCTTGGCGGCGATCCCGGCGTCTACACCGCCAACTGGGCTGAGACGGCTGACGGCACGCGCGATTTCGCGATGGCGATGCAAAAGGTCGAGACCGCCCTTGAGAAAGCCGGCGCCACATCACCGGAGAGCCGTACGGCGCGCTTCGTCAGCGTGCTCTGCCTTGCCTGGCCTGATGGTCATACCGAGCTTTTCCGCGGCGATGTCGAAGGGACCGTCGTCTGGCCGCCGCGCGGCACGCAGGGCTTCGGCTACGACCCGGTTTTCAAGCCTGAAGGGTACGAGACCACGTTTGGCGAGATGAGCGCCGAGGAAAAGCACGGCTGGAAGCCGGGTGATCCGGAGGCGCTTTCGCATCGTGCCCGCGCCTTCAAGATCTTTGTCGAAACCTGCCTGGAGGCGTAAGCTAACCCCGTGGAAATCGTAGACACCCAGGACTTGATGCGCGGGGCGCAATTGCTACCGGATACCGGCGAACCCGGTTTCGGCATCTATGTGCATTGGCCCTTTTGCGCGGCGAAGTGTCCTTACTGCGATTTCAACAGCCATGTCCGGCACCAGCCTGTCGATCAGGAGCGGTTCGCTGCCGCCTTCCTGAAGGAAATGGCGACGATGCGGATGATCAGCGGGCCGAAGACCGTCACCAGCGTTTTCCTCGGCGGCGGCACGCCTTCGCTGATGAAGCCGGAAACAGTCGGCGCCGTTCTCGATGGCATCGCCAAGACCTGGCATGTGCCTGACGGTATCGAGATCACCATGGAAGCCAATCCCTCGAGCGTCGAGGCGGAGCGGTTCCGCGGCTATCGCGCCGCCGGAGTCAACCGCGTCTCGATGGGCGTGCAGGCGCTGAACGACCGCGACCTGAAGTTCCTGGGCCGTCTGCACAATGTCGAGGATGCGCTGAAGGCGATCAGGCTGGCGCGCGAGATCTTCCCGCGCATGTCCTTCGATCTCATTTATGCTCGTCCGAACCAGACCGTCGAGGAATGGGAACGCGAGCTGAAGGAAGCCATCTCCTATGCGGTCGATCATCTGTCGCTCTATCAGCTGACGATCGAGGAAGGCACGCCGTTCTATGGCTTGCACAGGGCCGGCAAGCTGATCGTGCCCGATGGCGACCAGTCGGCGTTGCTCTACGAGGCGACGCAGGAGATTACCGCGCGTGAGGGCATGCCGGCTTACGAGGTTTCCAACCACGCACGCCCTGGCGCCGAGAGCCGGCATAATCTCACCTATTGGCGCTATGGCGACTATGCCGGCATCGGCCCTGGCGCCCACGGCCGCCTGACCCGAGGGCCACAGAAACTTGCGACAGCCACCGAACGCAAGCCTGAAAGCTGGCTCGAGATGGTCGAGCGCGACGGTCACGGCATGGTCGATCAGGAAATGCTTGGCTTCGACGAACAGGCCGACGAATTGCTGTTGATGGGCCTGCGCCTGCGCGAAGGTGTCGACCTCGCCCGCTGGCAGGAGCTTTCCGGCCGTGATCCCGATCCGCAGCGCGAGGCCTTTTTACTGGAACACGGTTTTATAGAGCGGATCGGCAATTCCCGCCTGCGCTGTACGCCGGCCGGAATGTTGGTTCTTGACTCGGTCGTTGCCGATCTCGCCTGCTGAATTGACACGACGCGTTACTGCGCCTTAACCCGCCCCCTGCAAACACAAGCAGTTTTGTATTGATCGCAAAGGCCGCGCGTCATGCCAACGCGAAAGGTTCGTCGAGCTTTTCGTCACGGCTCTCAACAGCCCTTCTTTGTCGGCATCCGTGACTGGTCATGCAAATGAAAAACGGCCGGCGATAAAGCCGGCCGTGAAAGATAGATCGAATGCCGATCGCGCGGCTTATTCGTTGATCAGGCGCTTAAGCAGCTCGATCTCATGCGACAGCTTGCTATCGCCGGAAATCAGCTCTTCGATCTTGCGCACGGCATGCAGCACCGTGGTGTGATCGCGACCACCGAAGCGACGGCCGATTTCCGGGAAGGACCGCGGCGTCAGCGTCTTCGACAGATACATGGCGATCTGGCGCGGCTTGACGATGACGCGCGTGCGGCGGTTCGAGACCAGCTCCTGGCGCGATACATTGTAGTGGCGGGCGACGATGCGCTGGATGTCCTCGATGCGAACACGGCGCGGCTCGCCGGAGCCCACCAGATGTGCCAGCAGCTCATCGACGCGCTCCACCGTCAGGTTCGGCTCAAAGGAGCGGCGGAAGATCAACTGGTTGAACGCGCCTTCCAGTTCACGGCCGCTTGCCGTGACGTTGCGGGCGACGTGCGACAGAAGCTCTGCCGGGATTTCCAAAGACGGATCGTCCTGGCGGGCGGCATCGAGACGGCGCTTGAGGATTTCAAGGCGCATCTCGTAGTCCGGTGCCTCGACCTCGATCGCCACACCACCCTGCAGGCGGGACCGTACACGCGGGTCGAGCGATTCCAGCTCCCAGGGCGCGCGGTCAGCGGCGACGACAACCTGCTTGGCGCTGTCGAGCAACATGTTCAGCAGATGGCAGAATTCATGCTGGATCATCTTACCCTGCAGGAACTGCATGTCATCGATGATGAGCAGGTCGATATTGCGCAGCGAGTCCTTCAGCGTCAGCGCGTCATTGTCGCGGATCGCCGTTGCAAAGCGCCACATGAAGTATTCCGCGGTCAGATAAACAACGCGAAGGCCGCGCGGGTTCTGGACGGCGGCATTGGCGATCGCCTGCAGCAGGTGCGTCTTGCCGAGACCGACCGTCGCATGAACGAACAGCGGGTTGAAGCGCACGGCGCCGGCGCCGGCTTCGGCAATGGTCTTGGCAGCGGCAAGGCTGACGCGATTGGAGCTGCCTTCGACGAAGGTGTCGAAGGTGAAACGGGAGTCGAGCGGCGAACCGAACAGCGGCGCACCGGCCGTTGCCGGCCGTGCGGCGGCAGCCGCGCTCACGGCTTGGGCCGCGGCCTGGCTTGCCGGCTGAGCAATAGCGCGGCGGATCGGCGCGAGAGCGGCCTGATCCGGCACAACAGCCTGTTCTTCGGCGCCCGGCTTGGCGCCCTGACGGGTCGCGGTGCGCACCAGGATCTCAACCTTCAAGATCTCGGCGTCCTCGGCCTTGAAGAGACCGGTGATCATGTCGAGATAGCGATTGTTGATCCAGGACTTCAGAAAAGTCGTGGGAACGGTAAGGCGAACAACACTCTTGGAGACCGAATGCAGCTTCAGCCGGGCGAACCAGCTGGCGTAAACATCAGGACCGACTTGGGCTTTCAGGCGTGCGCTGACACGATCAAACAAGACATTCTGCGCCACGTCGCCCTTTTCCCCTGCCGCGTCTAGGCAAACCGCACCGAACGCCTGCGCATTGTCCCCATTCTCCAACGCACCCGTCGCTCTCGTATGTATCTGCATATAATGCCGCCTTCCGCAGTCTCTATTATGGGGCGAAAACAGCATTTCACCGCCGCCCCTGAGTCTTCGCCATGGCGTGACGTTCGCGCTCTTTATTTAAAGCTGCGCCGCACACCGGTTCATCAGCCGAGCCCCGCCAATGGGCCTTACAGGAACACTGTGGCGAAAACCGATCTTCAAAACGGCTTTCGTCTTTGCTTCCGTAACCGGAACATCAATCGGCCCTCGTATTCCGACTGGCTGTTCCAACGACTGTCAGTTTTTCTCCCCTCCCCGCGGCTGCGCCATCGACGTAAGCTGCAAAGGACAGACAAGCATCCTCGTTCCGCGAACGTCACCGTTCCCGGTCATAACTCGTCAACTGTTTGAAAAAACGGAACTGAACTGCTCCGTCACAAGAGACAAAACCACCCTCGCCGCCGTTAGTGACGGTGTTCGCCGAAGCCGTTTAAGGTGAGATCCGCGCCCCTTGTTGAAAAGCATTTAGGCAGGATCGTGGGCAGATATCAACGATGAATTTTACACAAAATTAAGAGGCGGCCATTGACTCAGGAAGCCATTTTTGACTGTCACAAGGCCTTCAAAAAAGAATCGCTGTTGAATCAACGAGATTCCCGTTCGGCGCGATTCCCACAGCTTTCAAAACAAAAAAAATAAAAATTCCCTTGACTCAGTTGTGAGCCGGCAATGCGTCACGCAGATCACATTACGCTGAGATATCCTGCCGCAAGTCATTGTTTTAAAAGGTATATTTCTGTCACGTCAATGACATGATCAAGCACCCAATTTTGGCAATACGGCATTTTTTGGGCTGAATCCAAAAAGCCCGGCGCAAAGACCGGGCTTAAGACTAACGATTCAATCGTTAAGAGAAAGTTAGGCGGTCGGGGCCGACAGAGCCTTAACACGCTTGGCAAGACGCGAGACCTTGCGGGAAGCGGTGTTGGCGTGAAGCACGCCCTTGGTCGCTGCACGGGCCAGTTCCGGCTGTGCTGCGAGGAAAGCTGCCTTGGCGAGACCTGCATCACCGGACGCGATGGCTTCTTCGACCTGACGGACGAAAGTGCGAACGCGCGAGCGACGAGCCTTGTTGACATCGGTGCGGCGTGCGATCTTGCGGGTCGCTTTTTTCGCCGAGGTAGTATTGGCCATGTATGCCTCTCTTAGAATTCGAACATAACTCCATCGTTGCAGCGCGGGCCCAGCGGCCACTTCATCCAGCAATGCGGGAGCAATTGCGGAAAACCAGAGCGGCTTTCCAAACTGTGGCGGGCATATAGCCGGAATGAGCCGCGGCGTCAACGCGGATTCTATCAAACCCGCGTAATTCCGGAATTCCAGCCCTCACCGGTTCTTGAAGGACGGCTTGCGCTTTTCGACGAAGGCCGCCATGCCCTCCTTCTGATCCTCCGTGGAGAACAGGCTCTGGAACAGGCGGCGCTCGAAACGCAGTCCTTCCCCGAGGGTCGTCTCCAGCGCGCGGTTGACGGCCTCCTTCGCCATCAGCACCGAAGGGCGCGAAAGCGAGGCGATCTTGGCGGCGGCGGCCAGCGCCTCGTCCAGCAGCCTGTCTGCCGGCACGACGCGAGCAACGAGGCCGGAACGCTCAGCCTCCGCTGCGTCCATCATGCGGCCGGTCAGCACCAGATCCATTGCCTTCGCCTTGCCGACGGCACGCGTCAGGCGCTGCGAGCCGCCCATCCCTGGAATTATGCCCAGCGTGATTTCCGGCTGACCGAACTTCGCCGTGTCTGCCGCGATGATGAAATCGCACATCATGGCAAGCTCACAGCCGCCGCCCAGCGCAAAACCGCCGACGGCCGCAATCACCGGCTTTCGGGCCTTGGCGATTTCATCCCAGCCGCCCAGAAAGTCGCCCGTGTAGACATCGACGAATTCAAGCGACTGCATTTCCTTGATATCGGCGCCAGCCGCAAATGCCTTTTCGGAGCCGGTGAGCACGATCGCACCGACGGCATCGTCCTTATGGAAGGCGGCATAGGCCTGCTTCAGCTCAGCAAGTACGGTGGAATTCAGCGCGTTCAGCGCCTGAGGTCGGTTCAGCCGGATCAGGCCGACCGCCCCTTGAGTTTCGACGATGAGGGTTTCGTAGGCCATTTCTCTCTCCCTTCGATCAATCTTGGCAAGTCGCGCAATAGAAAGACGAGCGCCCCGCCTGGACGATGCGACTGACCGTACCGCTGCAACCCGGCGTGCTGCAAGGCTGCCCTTCACGATCGTAGACGGAAAAGGAATGCTGGAAGTAACCCAGCGAGCCATCCGTCTGAATATGATCGCGCAGCGACGAGCCGCCCGCTGCAATCGCATCGGCAATGACAGCGCGGATCGCGTCGACCAGCGTCAACAGGCCGTCCCCGGGCTTACCGTCATCCGTCACCAGTGTGCCGGCGGCGCGCAACGGCGACAGGTGCGAGCGCCAGAGCGCTTCACACACATATATATTGCCAAGACCGGCAATGTTCTTCTGGTCGAGCAGCGCGCTCTTCAGCGGCTGCGCCTTGCCCGCGAAACGCTTTGCCAGATAATCGGCATCAAGTTCATTGCCCGTGGGCTCGGGGCCAAGGTCTCGAAAGAAGGGATGGCTGGCCATGTCGGTGCGCCTGACGAGATCCATGAAGCCGAAGCGGCGCGGGTCATTATAGATGACGCGCGCATCGCCTTTGCCGCCCGCCAGATGAAAGACGACGTGATCGTGCTTCTCGTCTTTCGAGCGGGGGTGATGAAAGTTTCCCGGTGTCTCCGCCACGGCTCGCTCCTCCACGCGAAACGAACCGGACATGCCGAGATGCGAGACGATCGTATTGCCGTCCTCCAGATCGATCAGCAGATATTTGGCACGGCGCGACAGCGACGCGATGCCGCGCCCCGCAACCGAGCGGGCGAAATCGGCGGGGAACGGAAAGCGCAGATCGTTGCGGCGCAGCTCAAGCGCTTGCAGAACAGCACCTTCCATGGAAGGCGCCAGCCCTCGCCTGACTGTTTCGACCTCTGGTAATTCCGGCATGGCTATCCATCTTTATGTTTCAACCGCTTATGATCTGGGCTATAGCCCAAGGCATTGCGGCTGGTGATCAGTTGATGAGATAGCGTGGCAAACGCGATTTCGCTATGGTCCGCCGCCGAATACTGCGTAATTCCTGAGATCGGGATCGATTGAGGGATAGAATTGTGCAGCGAGTTTAAAGTGTTACAGCGGCCATGGCGCGCCATAGATGACGCGCAGCACTGTAATGTAACGGAGTTGAGCCGATGGCAGACAGCCGCACCTCCGCCGATGGCGGCATGGAAACGTCCTATGGCTTCCGCGAAGTGGCCGATGGCGAAAAGCAGGGCCTCGTCAACGAGGTGTTCCACAAGGTTGCCAAGCGCTACGACGTGATGAACGACGTGATGTCCATGGGCATGCATCGCGCCTGGAAGGATGCGATGGTTGCGGCGCTCAACCCGCGCAAGGATCCGACCTACAAGCTGCTCGACGTGGCCGGCGGCACCGGCGACATTGCCTTCCGTATCGTGGAAGCATCGAACCGACTGGCGCATGCGACCGTGCTCGACATCAACGGGTCGATGCTTGCCGTCGGCGCCGAACGCGCCGAAAAGAAGAAGCTCTCCGACAACCTCACCTTCGTCGAGGCCAATGCCGAGAAACTTCCGTTCGAGCCGAACTCCTTCGACGCCTATACGATTGCCTTCGGCATCCGCAACGTGCCGCATATCGATGTTGCGCTCAAGGAAGCCTATCGCGTGCTGAAGCGCGGCGGACGACTGCTCGTACTCGAATTCTCCGAAGTCGACCTGCCGCTGCTCGACCGGGTCTACGACGCCTGGTCCTTCAACGCCATCCCGAAGTTCGGCAAGGCGATCACCGGCGACGCCGAACCCTATCAGTATCTGGTGGAATCGATCCGGAAATTCCCGAACCAGCAGAACTTCGCCGCGATGATCCGCGAGGCCGGCTTCTCGCGCGTGACTTTCACCAACTACACGGGCGGCATCGCCGCGCTGCACTCCGGCTGGAAGCTCTGAAGCATGATGTCGAGCCATGTGATGCCGCCGATGGCTTCCGCTCGTCGGGACGTTGAGGCGCTATCTTTTTGTTTTGACGGAAAGCCGCTACGCACTTTTCCTGGAATTGCTCCATGAGTGCTTTCGGCGCATATTTCGGCCTGATCCGGGTCGGCTGGGTGCTGGTGCGGGAAGGCGTCGTCATGGCGCTGCCATCGGAAGGCCTGCCGCCCTCCGTCAGTCTCGCCAAATCCTTCGTCAGCATCTTCGCGCGCAGGAAGGCTAAGAGCCAGGCCCGCAGCGATCGGCTGGCGCAGGCGGTCGAACGGCTCGGCCCCTCCTATGTGAAGATCGGCCAGTTTCTGGCGACCCGGCCCGACGTCGTCGGCGTCGACATGGCAAACGACCTGTCGAAGCTCCAGGACCGGATGGCCTTCTTCCCGCACGGCACGGCAACCGCCGCGATCGAAGCATCGCTTGGCCGGCGGATCGACGATCTCTATGTCAAATTCGGCGAGCCCATTGCCGCCGCGTCGATAGCACAGGTCCATCCCGCCGAAGTCGAAACGGCGGAAGGACGCAAGCGTGTCGCCGTCAAGGTCGTCCGGCCGGGCGTGCGCCAGCGCTTCACCAACGATATCAAGGCGATGTATCTCGTCGCACGGCTGCAGGAGCGTTTCATGCCCTCCAGCCGGCGCCTTCGGCCGGTGGAAGTCACAAAGACGCTGGAGCAGACCACGAAGGTCGAGATGGATCTGCGGCTTGAGGCCGCGGCCCTTTCCGAAATCGCGGAGAACACCGATAAGGATCCGGGCTTCCGGGTTCCGAAGGTCGACTGGGAGCGCACCGGCCGCGACGTTATCACCATGGAGTGGATCGACGGCGTCAAGATGTCCGATGTCGAGGCATTGACGGCAGCCGGGCACGATCTCAACGCACTCGCCGATACGCTGATCCAATCCTTCCTTCGCCATACGCTGCGCGACGGCTTCTTCCATGCCGACATGCATCCCGGCAACCTCTTTGTCGACCCCGCCGGTATGATCGTCGCCGTCGACATGGGCATCGTCGGGCGTCTTGGAAGGAAGGAACGCCGCTTCCTGGCAGAAATCCTCTACGGCTTCATCACCCGCGATTACCTGCGCGTTGCCGAGGTACATTTCGAGGCGGGCTATGTGCCGTCTCATCATAATATGGAGAGTTTTGCGCAGGCGATCCGCGCCATCGGCGAGCCGATCCATGGGCAGCCGGCCGAGACCATCTCCATGGGCAAGCTTCTCACCCTGCTGTTCGAAGTGACCGAGCTCTTCGACATGGAGACGCGGCCGGAACTGGTGATGCTGCAGAAGACCATGGTCGTGGTCGAGGGCGTATCGCGCATGCTCAATCCGCGCTTCAACATGTGGAAGGCTTCGGAACCGGTCGTCGGTGATTGGATTCGCACGAATCTCGGCCCGAAGCGGATCATGACCGATCTCAAGGATGGTTTGAAAGCGGCCGTGAAGCTTGCCGAAGCGGCACCGGAAATCGCCGCCAAGACAGAGAAATTCCATCACGAATTGCTGCATATGAGCGAGAACGGCCTGCGCTTCGACCCGCAGACTGCAGAAGCGATCGGCAAGGCCGAGGCCAAGCACAGCCGCTCCGGCCGCTTGGCGCTATGGGTGATCGCGCTGACGCTTCTCTATATCGCCTGGCATCTGAGCTGATCCGCAACGCCTATCGGCGGACTTCGGCAGGCAATGCCCGGCTAAAGGTATTTTTGACTTACCAAAGCGATAGACCCGCGCAAACATGGAGTTGCGCGCCGCACGCGCTCGCCGCAAGATCAGGCTGCCCCGCATAGATCAAGGTGTTCGCCATTTGGGATATCCCATTGGCGATAGGGCTCGCATAGCCTTGCGAAAAAGGAGAACAAAAGACATGGAGCGTCAGAGAGCCGGCATCGAACTCTCGGGGCAACCCCTGGGATTCAGCGACCTGGTGCGGATCGGGGCGGGCGTTGCCCTGCCTTCGGCATCGGAAAACGGCATGGCGCGCGTACGCTTAGCGCGCAGCGTTCTCGAAAGCACGATTCAATCAGGCATGCCCGTCTACGGCTCGACGACAGGTGTCGGCGCCATGAAGGATGTCGAGTGGTCTCCGGAAGACCTCGATGCATTCAATCTCGGCCTCGTGCGCGCCCACCATTTCGGCACAGGTGCTCCCTTCTCCATGTCGGTCGTGCGCAATGCCATGGCGATCCGGGTCAATACCGCGCTCACGGGCCAGGTCGGTTGCTCGCGCGAGCTGATCGAAGCCTATCTGCAGCTGCTCAGCGCCGACGTCATCCCCGTCGTCCGCCGTACGGGCTCGATCGGCTGCGCCGATATCGGCCTGATGGGCCAGATCGGCGCTGTGCTGACCGGCGTCGGCGAAGCCGTCTATCGCGGCCGCCGCATGCAGGCAGCCGATGCCTTCGATGCAGCCGGGATTGCCCCTGTCAGAATGGCGCCGCGCGATAGCCTGGCGTCGCTCAGCGTCAATGCCGTCAGCTTCGCCGCCGCCGCAGAAACCACCCGCAACGCCGCCTCGGCGATCCGCGTGCTGCTTGCGACTGGCATGATGGCTGCCGGCGCGCTTGGCGCCTCGCGCGATCCATGGATTGCGGTGCGCCATGTCGGCACCGCTCGCGAGGCCCTCATCGGCGCCTGGCTCTGCAACGCGTCGGACGAGTGGCCCTGGCCGGTCGCGACCCATGTGCAGGACCCGCTGAGCCTGCGCATGATCGCCCAGGTCTTCGGCGCCGTCATCGAAAATCTTCTCACAGCCGGCCACAAGATCCTTGCCGCGACTGGCCGTTCGGACGACAACCCCGTTATCGTCGACGGTCGCGTAATGACGTCAGGCGGGTCTCTGCCGCTCGATGTCACCGTTCTCCTCGAGGCGGCGGTCATCTGCATGGCCCATGCCGCGCGCAACGCCTTCAATCGCTGCGTCCTGCTCGGCAACGGCCAGCGTCGCGGTTTGCCGGTCAATCTCGTTCCGGAAGGCAAGATCGCGACCGGCTTCGGCCCGATCATCAAGCTCGCCGGCGAAATCTTCTCGCGCGTTTTGTCCATGTCCAACCCAGTCTCGGCACAGTCGCTGGTGGTGGCGGGTGGCATGGAAGACGAGGCAGCCTTCCTGCCCCTGGTCATCGAGCGTTTCGAACGGCAGATGCGCGCGCTGAAGCGCCTCGCCGCTCTCGAAGCCCTGCTTTCGGCACAGGCCATGGATATTCTCGGCGACAAGCCGGAAGGCGTTGCGAAGATGCTTTACGATGTCGTTCGCAAGCATGCCGATTTCTACGTGGTCGATCGTCCGCTTTCGGCCGAAGTCGAAGCAATCGAAGAGGAACTCGCTTCCGAGGCGTTCATTTCGGAAATGATCGCTCACAAGCCGATCCTTGCCTATGATGACTTCTTCGCGCTCGGCTCGCTGGAGCGGGTCGAGGAGCGGCTTTATCGCGACAGCGTCGCTATCTGAACCAACCAACCGACTGCACCAACCGACCGGCGGAGAAAAGCACATGGCCGATTTCGATCTAGTTCTGCAAGGCACCGTGGTTTTGCCCGAACGCATCGTGGAAGCCGGCTATGTTGCCGTGCGAGACGGCAAGATCGCCGAAGTGGGCATCGGCGTGCCCCCGGCTGCGCGCGAACGGCATCTGTTGGGCAAGGCGCTGATCCTGCCCGGCGCGATCGACGCGCAAACCCACTCGCTGTCCCAGAAGGATCAGGAGGATTTCATCTGGTCGACGCGTTCGGCAGCCGCCGGCGGCGTCACCACCATCGTCGACATGCCCTACGACGAAGGCAATCTCGTCTGCTCGGCTGCATCGGTGAAGAAGAAGGTCGACCACGCCGCACCGCAGTCGCGCGTCGATTTCGCCCTCTATGGCACGATCGACCCGGAAGAAGGCCCGGCACGCATCGCCGAAATGGTCGAGGCCGGCGTCGCCGCCTTCAAATTCTCCACCTTCGGCACCGATCCAAAGCGTTTCCCGCGCATTCCGCCCGCCCTACTCGACGCCTGCTTTGCCGCGATCGCGCCAACGGGTCTCACCGCCGGCGTCCACAATGAAGACGACGAAGCGGTTCGCACCTATATGGAACAGGTGAAGGCGAGCGGCGTCACCGACTACCGCGCCCACGGCCTTTCCCGCCCGCCGATCACCGAGCTTCTCGCCATGCACACGATCTTCGAGACGGGTGCGGATACCGGCTGCCCGGCCCATGTCGTGCATTGCTCGCTCGGCCGCGGCTATGACATCGCCCGCGCCTATCGCCGCGACGGCTTCGAAGCGACGGTCGAATGCTGCATCCATTACCTGACGCTCGACGAAGAAAACGATGTGCGGCGTCTCGGCGGCAAGGCGAAAATTAATCCGCCGATCCGCCCGCGCGCCGAAGTGGAAACCTTGTGGCGCAAGGTGGCGGAAGGCAATGTCTGGCTCGTCTCGACCGACCACGTCAGCTGGTCGGAAAATCGCAAAACCAATCCGGACATGCTGGCGAACGCTTCCGGCGTGCCGGGACTGGAGGTCATGGTGCCGCTCTTCGTCAAGGGTGCTCTGGAACGCGGCGTGCCGCTCACCTGGGCCGCGAAGCTGATGGCGGAAAACCCTGCCAAGCATTTCCGCCTCGACCACATCAAGGGCGCGCTGACGCCGGGCAAGGACGCCGATATCGTCGTGCTGGAGCCACGCGAAATGGTTTATGACGCAGCAGCGAGCGGCAACAACGTCGTCGGCTGGAGCCCCTATAACGGCATCCGCCTCCCCTGGACTGTGTCGGCCGCCTACCTTAGAGGCAAGCAGATCACCGAGGGACAGAAGGTGCTGGCCGAACCCGGCTCCGGCAGCTTCGTGCGTCCCTTGCCTCGCCAAGTTCTTGCCGGAGATGCAGCCCGATGACCGACCCCAAGCGCCACAACCTGCCCGTCAACGCCGACCGCATCGCAGAGGATATCGATGCGCTGGCCGGCATTACCGAGCCGGATCATCCCTGGACGCGCCGCGCCTTTTCTCCGCTCTTCCTGGAAGGGCGCGCCTATATCGAGGCGCGCATGAAAGCCGCTGGCCTCACGACACGCATGGATGCCGCCGGCAATCTGATCGGCCGGCGCGAGGGCGCCAAGCCGGGCCTCGGCACGATCCTTCTGGGATCTCATTCAGACACCGTTCCCGATGGCGGCCGCTTCGACGGCATCGCCGGTACGATCGCCGCGCTTGAAGTCGCGCGCTCCTTGAAGGATCGTGGCATCGAACTCGACCATGATCTCGAGATCGTCGATTTTCTGGCCGAAGAAGTCAGCATTTTTGGCGTCTCCTGCATCGGCAGCCGCGGCATGACCGGGCAAATCCCCGAGGCATGGCTTAGCCGCACGAGCGGCGACCGCACGCTTTCGCAGGGCATTGCCGAGGTCGGCGGCGATCCCTCTGTGCTACTTTCCCAGAAGCGGCCGGATCTCGCCGGCTTCCTCGAGCTGCATATCGAGCAGGGCCCTGTGCTGGAAGCCGAGAACAAGGATATCGGCATCGTCACCGCGATCGCCGGCATCACCCGCATCGAAATCACCGTGGAAGGCCGCGCCGACCATGCCGGCACGACGCCGATGGACCGCCGCGCGGATGCGCTGGTGGCAGCCTCGCAGCTGGTCCTCGACATTCGCCGACGCGCGGCTGAACAGGCAAAGACGCCGGGCCATTTCGCAGCCACCGTCGGAGAATTCCGCATCGAGCCGAATGCCGCCAATGTCGTGCCCTCGAAGGTCGTGCTGCTGATCGACGGCCGCGCCGAGATCCGCAGCGACATGGAAGATTTCCTGGCCTGGATCGACGGCGAGGTGAAGACCATTGCCGCCGATTTTGGCGTCACGATCAATACGCCCGTGCGCGTCTCCGACAACATGCCGACCCCCGGCGCGCCGGTGCTGCTCGAAACGCTCGAGCGCGCCTGCGAGACTGTCGGCGCCAAGCATCGCCGCATGGCTTCCGGCGCCGGCCACGACACGGCCTGGATCGCCAAGGTCGCACCTGCCGCCATGATCTTCGTGCCCTGCAAAGAAGGCCGCAGCCACTGCGCCGAGGAGTGGGCAGAGAATGACGACATCGCCATGGGCGCCGCCGTTCTTTTCGAAGCGGTGCGCGACATGGACAAGAACCTCAAACAGAACCGGGAGTAGTCAATGGGACGCGTACTCGTTGCCAAGGATGTGGAAGCGGCCGTCAAGGGCGGCTCCGTTTACGCCGCAGGCGGTGGCGGCTGGGCCGATCACGGCCGCATGCTCGGCTATGCGGCCGTCAATGTCGGCAAGCCGGAGCTGGTGTCGATCGACGAACTTGATGATAACGACTGGATCGCGACGGCAGCCGCCATCGGCGCGCCGGCCTCCACGACCCCCTGGGAAATGCAGGGCATCGACTACGTGAAGGCCGCGCAGCTGCTGCAGGACGAACTTGGCGAAAAGCTTTCCGGCCTGATCATCGGCCAGAACGGCAAGTCCTCGACGCTGAACGGCTGGCTGCCATCGGCCATTCTAGGAACCAAAGTAGTGGACGCGGTCGGTGACATTCGCGCCCATCCGACGGGCGATATGGGCTCGATCGGAATGGCCGGCTCGCCGGAGCAGATGATCCAGACCGCCGTCGGCGGCAACCGCGCCGAAAACCGCTATATCGAGCTGGTCGTGAAGGGTGCGACGGCGAAGATTTCGCCGATCCTACGCGCGGCGTCCGACCAGTCCGGCGGCTTCATCGCCTCCTGCCGCAACCCCTTGCGCGCTTCTTACGTCCGCACGCATGCGGCGCTCGGCGGCATCTCCATGGCGCTTTCGCTCGGCGAAGCGATCATCGAGGCAGAAAAGAAGGGCGGCAGCGCCGTCATCGACGCCATCTGCAAGACGACCGGCGGCCATATCCTGGCCGAAGGTACGATCACGAAGAAGGATGTCGTCTACACGAAGGAAGCCTTCGATATCGGCACCGTCACGGTCGGCTCAGGCGACAAGGCTGTCGTCATGCACGTGATGAACGAGTACATGGCCGTCGAAGATACCGGTGGCAAGCGGCTCGCGACCTTCCCCTCCGTCATCACCACGCTGTCGCCGGAAGGCGAGCCCTTGAGCGTCGGCCAGCTGCACGAGGGCATGAAGGTTTTCATCCTGCATGTGCCGATGGATATCATTCCGCTGTCTGCCAGCGTGCTCGACCCCACGGTCTATCCCTCCGTCGAAAAGGCGATGGGGATCGAGATCGCGAAATACGCGCTGGCCAGCAAGAAAGGCTGAGAAGCGCAGGAGGCTTGAATGGCCCGCGACGCCGGTCTCGAAGAATTGCTGAGAGAAGAGCTCGGGGAACAACCCGGGCTCAGCGAAAAAGCGATGTTCGGCGGCTGGGCCTTTCTTCTCAACGGCCACCTATTCTGCGGCGCCCGTGTCGACGGGATGCTGATCCGTCTCGGCAAGGGCAACGATAGCTGGGCGCTGGAGCAGCATGACGTCAGAACCATGTTGATGGGCGGCCGCGAGATGAAGGGGTGGCTGCGTGCCGGGCCGGAAGCCTATGGCAACGACATGCTGCGCAAGCGGCTGCTTCTGGCCGCGTTGGACTTCGTCGAAGGCCTGCGGCCGAAATAGCCGGGCTACCGAAACAACAAGGAAAACAGGGAAGGGAAATCCATGCCGAAAGCCAATCCACGTCACCCGAAATTCCCCATTCCGGGCGGCCCGGAGCTGCGTGCCAAGGGCTGGCGGCAGGAGGCCCTGCTGCGCCTGCTCGAAAACGTGCTCTCGGTCGGCGAAGATCCCGACAATCTCATCGTCTACGCAGCGCTCGGCAAGGCTGCCCGCAACTGGGCGGCGCATAAGGGGATCGTCAAGGCGCTGATCGAAATGGATGAGAACCAGACCCTGCTCATCCAATCCGGCAAGCCGATCGGCCTCATCCGCACGCATGACAAGGCGCCGCTCGTCATCATGGCGAATTGCAACATCGTCGGGCAATGGGCAAAGGCCGAGGTGTTCTACGAACTGCAGCGCAAGGGCCTGATCTGCTGGGGCGGCCTGACGGCCGGCGCCTGGCAATATATCGGCAGCCAGGGCGTGATCCAGGGCACCTATGAAATCTTCATGCGCATCGCCGAACGTCGCTTCGGCGGCGATCTCTTCGGTCGTTTCGTGCTGACCGCCGGTCTCGGCGGCATGGGCGGCGCACAGCCGCTTGCCGGCCGTATGGCGGGTGCCGCAATCCTCTGCGTCGATATCGATGCGGAGCGCGCCAGAAAGCGCCAGGAAATCGGCTATCTGCAGGAAATCGCCCCGGACCTCGATTCCGCGCTGGCGATGATCGACGCTGCGGTCAAGGAAAAGCGGGCACTTTCCGTCGGCCTCGTCGGCAATGCGGCCGAGATTTATCCCAAGATTGCACGCCGCGGCATCGTACCCGATATCGTTACCGACCAGACCTCGGCCCACGATCTCGTCTATGGTTACGTGCCGAAGGGCATGAGCCTCAGCCAAGTCAAGGACCTCCGCGACGACGGTCAGGGCCAGCTGATGGCCGCAAGCCGCGCCTCGATCGTCGAGCATGTGAAGGCCATGCTGGATTTCCAGAAAAAGGGCTCCGAAGTCTTCGACAACGGCAACCTGATCCGCACGCAGGCGAAGGAAGGCGGCGTCGCGAACGCCTTCGATATCCCGATCTTCACCGAAGCCTATCTGCGGCCGCTCTTCTGCCGTGCCATCGGCCCCTTCCGCTGGATGGCGCTTTCGGGCGAGGAAAGCGATATCGCCCGCATCGACGATCTGCTTTTGGAAATGTTCCCGGACAACAAGATCATCACCAACTGGATCAAGCTTGCCCGCGAGCACGTGCCGTTCGAAGGCCTGCCGGCGCGTATCGCATGGCTCGGCCATGGTGAGCGCACCGCACTTGCCCGCCGCGTCAACGAGCTTGTCGCAAGCGGCGAGCTGAAGGGTCCGATCGCATTTTCGCGCGACCATCTGGACGCCGGCGCCATGGCGCATCCGAACATCATGACCGAGGGTATGAAGGACGGCTCCGACGCCATCGCCGACTGGCCGCTGATCGACGCCATGATGCTCTGCTCGTCGATGGCCGACCTCGTCGTCGTCCATTCCGGCGGCGGCGGCTATGCTGGCTACATGACGAGCTGCGGCGTCACCATCGTCGCAGACGGCACGGCGGCTGCCGACGAACGGCTCGACCATGCGCTGACCAACGACACGGCGCTCGGCGTCATGCGCTATGCCGATGCCGGCTATGAGGAAGCGCTGGACGAAGTTGCGAAAAAGGATGTGCCCTATATCAGCTTGAAGTAAATTTCCAAATCTGCGTCCGCAGCCGCTTGCATTGTCACCAAGTGGCTGCGTTGCTATTTTCGAAATGGCACGGACAGTTGGAGACAAAATTTGCCTGATTGCCGCCGCGGAACGCTGGATGGAATTTACACCGCGTTCCTCAAATCATGGCGGCGGCAGTTTGGGAGCATCGAACTCGATGACCCTCGACCGATAGCAGATGAGGCGCCCTACACATTCTTTTTGCCTCTCGACGAGGAACTGGACGCCCTGAAGCCCGGGGACTTTGCCAAGCTTATTGTACGAAGTATCCCACCTAGCCCCATTTGTAGTGCTGAGAGGTTATGGGCCAGGATATCATCGATATCGGGCCTATCGATGACTGGGATAATAGACAATCATCCTTACGACATCCCGCAATTGAGCATTGGTGCCCAAATTGCCTTTGAGCGAGATCACGTCGTGGCGGTCGATTTTCTCGGCGATGGCCCCGTCATCGCTCCGGAAAGATCTCGTTGTGGGTATTGGGAACATTGTCTCGTTGACAAGAGCGTGATCGAAAAACGATCGCGTGTTCAGTTTCTCTATCGCGAGGAGCCGGATCTTATCCGTGAAAATGACCGATTTCCCGACAGCGGCTGGCGTATTCGCGGAGATGAGGCTTTTGGAGAGGAAGCAATTGCCGACACTGTCTCTTATGTGGCGCTCGGTGTCGTCCTGAATGCCGATAGCAGCTGGTTGCATCTTATCGATGCGCCGATCGGGAGTGTTTTTACTCGCGATGCAGTTACCAACAGCTTTGTGCCGGCTCCCTAAGTGCCACGACGCCGAAAGCTACGACGGATGGCTTAACGGACTATTCCGAACCGCCGATAGCCGTTAAGGTCCGAGGTCAGAAATGACCCTGAGAGTTGCCCGTGATCCCCTGGACGTTACTTGATACTGCGAAAATCCCCGGTGGTGGTGAGCTGCGGCTGAAGCAGCGCGGCCAGGAATTTTCCATCATGCTAGGTACCAACGAGCTGATGAACAGCCGCCTGAGCGGCTCCGAGCGCGCGCTTGCGACGCTTTCCTGTGAGAAAATCAAGGGCCGGAAGGCACCGCACATACTGATCGGCGGCCTCGGCATGGGCTTTACCTTGCGCGCGGCTTTAGGCGAACTCGACACGGACGCCAAGGTTACGGTCGCGGAACTGGTTCCGGCCGTCGTGACCTGGGCACGCGGGCCGATGGCGACGGTCTTTGATGGCTGCCTCGATGATTCTCGTGTGGCCATTCATGAGGGCGACGTGCGCCCCCTTATCCGTGCCCGCAAGGCGGCCTACGATGCCATCCTGCTCGACGTCGATAATGGTCCCGATGGCATTACGTCGGAGGCCAATGACGGCCTATACGACTATCAGGGCCTGAAGGCGGCACGCGATGCGCTTCGCCCCGGCGGCATTCTTGCCGTCTGGTCTTCAGGACCCGATGAGCGCTTCACGAAGCGCCTGCGCGATAGCGGTTTTGTGGCCGAGGTGGTCAACACGCGCGCCAACGGCAAGACAGGCGCGCGTCACGTCATCTGGTTGGCCACCAAGAGCTAAGCCTCGCGCTAAAGATAGCGCGTTTCCTCCGGCGCGCGATCGTAGCGATCGTCGCGGCCGTCGAAATAGCCCACGGGAAGCGAGGCGAGTTCCTCGTCGGTGGTGTCGTCCAGACAGCTGACGCTGATCGCGTAAAATTTGCCGCCGAGTGCGGGATTTTCCCCCTGGTTGAAGGAGCTGATGCCGCAGGTCTTGCAGAAGAGGTGATGCAGGATGCGCGGGCCAAATTGATATTCGCTGATGTTGCCCTCCCCCGAGGTCAGGCGGAAATCGGCGGGCGTGGCGACAGCCAGCCAATTGCGCTTCTTCCTGCAGATCGAGCAGTTGCACTTGAAGGTGCCGCCCTGCAGATCGAGATCAGCTTCGTAAGCGACGGCGCCGCAATGGCAGCTTCCATGATAGGTCTTCTTCATCACTCTCATCCTTCCCTTGAGGTGGCTTCCGCGTAGGCGACATATTTGTCGAGGGCCTGCTCCCAGCCGCCGGTCTGCAATCTCAGTTCGGTATCATCGGGCAGTTCGACCTTGCGGAAGACGAGGCGTGTCTTCTCGCCGAGCTCTTGAAACTCCACAGTCACCTGCATCGGGTGGCCGGGTTTTCCATCCTGGTTCTCCCAGGCAAAGGTAAAGACGAGGCGCTCGGGCGGGACGATCTCCAGATAGCGACCGTGGCTCCAATACTCCTTGCCCTCCTGCGTCAGAATGCAATGCCGCCAGGCGCCGCCCTCCCTCAGATCGACGGAGACCGATGAGGCCTTCGTGGTCTGCGGTCCCCACCAGCGCATCAGATGTTCCGGCTCGGTCCAGAGACGAAACAACAGGGCGCGCGGCGCGGCAATATCGCGGGTCAGCACGATCTCGCGCGGCGGCCGCATGCTGCCGCCCTCAGTTGCTGGGGTCATTCTTTCCTCCCTTTTGCAATAGCGCTGCATAGGCTTCCAGGCGATCGAGATTGTCGTTCCAGAACTGCCGGTAGCCTTCCAGCCAGTCATCCACCTGTCGCAGCGGCTTCGGCTCCAGCCGGCAGGGCCGCCATTGCGCCTCCCTACCCTTCGAGATCAGGCCGGCCTTTTCCAGCACCTTGAGATGCTTGGAGACGGCGACCAGCGACATGTCGAAAGGCTCGGCTAGTTCGGAAACGGATGCCTCGCCGGTCGCCAACCGCGCGAGGATTGCCCGGCGGGTCGGATCGGCGAGGGCCGAGAGGGTCATGCTCAAAGTATCCATGCGGATCATTAAACCATAAAGTTAATTAACTTATAGGTTTAATATAGGCCGTAATCATGCTCTGTCAAGAAGCGGCGGCTGGCGAGCAATCTCAGGAAATGATGTTGGATACTTCGATCAGATTCTGATCCGGATCTCGGAAATAAACCGAGAGAATCGGACCGGTTGCGCCGGTCCGGCGCACGGGGCCTTCCTCAATCGCGACGCCCTCGGTCTGCAAGTGAGCGATGATATCATCGAGCGGCGTGGCGCTGATGAAGCAGAGATCGGCCGAGCCCGGCGTCGGCCGTTCAGCTTTCGGCTCGAATTCGTGGCCGGCGCGATGCAGGTTGATCTTCTGGTTGCCGAAGGTCAGAGCCTTGCGGCCCTCCCCGAAGGTTTCGACACCCATGCCGAGAACGCGTGCATAGAAATCGCAGCTCTCATCGATGCTCGCGACCGTGAGGACCAGATGATCGAGATGGTCGATGCGGATCATGGCAGCCTCCGGCCTCAGCGACGCGCCAGCCTGGCAACGGCCAGAGCGCTGACGAGGCATAGTGCAAGCATGATGAGGATGAAGGCAACCACGGCATTCCAGCCATCGGCAAGCCAGAAGTAACCGCCGAGCGAACCGGCGATACTGGAGCCGAGATAATAGGCCAGCAGGTAGAGCGAGGAGGCGTGTCCCTTGAAGCCGCGGGCAAGCCGACCCACCAGTGCACTGGCGACGGAATGAGCCATGAAGAAGCCGATCGTCACCAGGACGATGCCGAGAATGATCAGCGGCAGCGAACTGGAAAGCGTCACTGCCGCACCGACCGCTGCGATGAGCACACCGATCGGCAGCACGATGAAATGGCCGATGCGATCACCGAGGAGGCCTGCGGCCCAGGAAGCGACGATGCCGAAGAGATAGGCGGTGAAGATCAGGCCCAGCTCGGTCTGGCTGAGATTATAAGGCGCGGCGACGAGGCGGAAGCCGGCATAATTATAGACCGTGACGAAAGAACCCATGACCAGAAAGGCGATGGCAAAGAGAAATGGTAGCGCCGCATTGCCGAAGTGACCGCCCCAGGCCTTTACGTGAAAGCCGGCATCGAAGCCCTTGCGCGGGGTGAAATTGCGCGACGGCGGCAGCAGGTAAAGAAAGCCGACGGCGGCGACCAGACCGAGAATGCCGACCGTTGCCAGCGCCGGGCGCCAACTCAGATATTCCGCGATCGTCCCCGTCACGACGCGACCGGCCATGCCGCCAAAGGCGTTGCCGGCGATATAGAGACCCATGGCGCCGCCAAGGCCGCGCGGCTCGATTTCCTCAGCCAGATAGGTCATGGCGACAGCCGGCACGCCGCCCAGAAGAAAGCCTTCGAGCGCACGGACGGCCAGCAGCATATGCCAGCTCGGAGACACCGCGCAGATGATCGTACAGATGGCCGCGCCGAGCAGCGAGACGAACATCAGACTGCGGCGGCCGAGACTTTCGGAAACGGCGGCGGCGCCGAAGATCGCAAAAGCCAGGAAGCCGGTGGAAAGCGACAATGACAGCGAGCTTGCGGCGGGCGTGACACCGAAATCCTGAGAGAAGATCGGCATCAGCGGCTGCACGCAATAGAGCAGCGAGAAGGTGGCAAAGCCCGAGAGAAAAAGCGCGATGGTGGCGCGGCGGAAGGCAGGCGTGCCGCGTGTCAGGAACTGGCGAGGCTCCACCGGCGGCTCGCTCTTGACGAGCGTCAATTCGGGACCTGACGGAACTTCGGAAGCAGTGATTTCCTGCTTGCCAACGGCGCGAGACATGGGGCACCCAACCTTTCTTTGTCTCAATCTAGTCAGATCGCCTCCATTAGTCCAATATATGGAACAGGCAATCTCAATAGCTTTTGGAGATAGCGTTGGAGCTACGTCATATCCGCTATTTTCTGGCGCTTGCGGAAGTGGGGAACTTCACCCGCGCGGCCGCCAATCTCGGCATCGGCCAGCCGCCGCTCAGCCAGCAGATCCGGGATCTGGAAAACGAGGTGGGCGCACAACTGTTCCACCGTGTGCCGCATGGTGCGGAACTGACGGCCGCCGGAGAGGCCTTCCTCACTGAAGCGAGAGCGGCTGTCGATGCGGCGGAAAAGGCAAAACTTGCCGCACAGCGCGCCAATCGGGGTGAGATCGGACGTCTTTCACTTGGGTTCACCGCATCTTCGGCCTTCAACACCATTGTCACGGCGACCATCCGCGAGTTTCGGGGACACTGGCCGGAGGTGCGATTGTCGCTGACCGAGATGAACACCAATGCGCTGATGGAACGGCTGATGCGCGGAGAGATCGACGCGGCTTTCATTCGCCCCGGCTTCGAAGATCCCAGAGATGTCCGGCTGAAGCGCTTTGCCGACGAGCCGATGCTGATTGCACTGCCGGCCCATCATCCGCTGGCAAGTCAGGAACGCGTCCCGATCGCGGCGCTCGCGGGCGAGCCTTTCATTCTCTTCCCACGCATGGTGGGTCTTAGCCTCTACGACGATATTGTCGGGGCCTGCCGCGAAGCCGGCTTCGACCTCGTGGTGACGCAGGAGGCGCCTCAGATCCCTTCAGTCGTCAATCTCGTCGCCGCCAATCTCGGCGTTTCCATCGTCCCGGCCTCCATCTCGCAGATCAAGCTCGATGGCGTCGCCTACCGGCCGATCGACGGACCGTCCGTCGTGGCGCGTCTCGGCCTTGCCAGCCTCAAGGCGCAGCGATCGCCCGTTATTGCCAATCTCATGAGCCTGATAGCGTAACTAGCCCCTCTCCCAATAGGGCGGATCGCCAAAGGCCTTCTTCAGATGATCGGCCATCGCGCGGAGTTTGGCCGAGGGGTTACGCCCCTCCGGATGGGCCATGAAGATGAATTCCGGCTCGGGCCGGTAACCGACATCGATTTCAACAAGCCGCCCCTGCTTGACCGAGGGGTCAGCGATGAAGGCCGGCAGCAACGCAATGCCGAGCCCGGCGATCGCTGCATCGTGAAGGACATCGCCGTTGTTGACCCCGAGTGCCAGCTTCGCACGAATGACGACAGCGCCATCCGGCCCCTCGAAACGCCAGTCGGCGACGCCGCGATTGGTATAAAAAATACCGCGGTGATCTTCGAGATCGGAGAGCGACGCGGGTTTGCCCTGACAGCTGAGATAATCCGGCGATGCCACGAGAAGACGGCGGCTGCGGGCGAGTTTCCAAGCGATGAGACGCGAGTCGGCAATCAGACCATGACGGATGATCGCATCATAGCCATCCGAGGCGGCATCGACCCGGCGATCGTCGAGATCGAGCGTCAGCTCGATTTCAGGATGCTCGGCAAGAAACGGATAGAGGGCCGGCCCCAGATGCAGGCGCCCGAAGGTGACGGGCGCGGCGATGCGCAGAGGCCCCATCAATGTGCCGCGCCGTTCTGCAAGATCGGCGGCTGCCTCGCGAACCTCCTGCGCGATGCGGGTCGCGCGCTGAAGGAAGGCGGCGCCATCCTCCGTGAGAGTCAGTTTGCGGGTCGTGCGGTGAAGCAAGGTTGCCCCCAGCGCCTTCTCCATTTCCGAGAGGCGCTCGCTGACGACAGATTTCGACAGGCGCAGACGCCGCGCCGCCTCGCTGATCGAGCCGGCCTCTGCTACGGTCACAAACGTCGCAATCCCTTCGATTTTCAACATCGTTCGGCAATTCCGAATTCGAATTCCATTATCTACAGACTAATCCGAACGATCGGAAAAGGCCATCTTCCACGTATCGGACAAACCGAAACATATGTCCTCACACAGGAGATGGAACAATGAACCGCTTGAATGGAAAAGTCGCAATCGTTACCGGCGCAAGCTCCGGCATCGGCCGCACCACCGCGAAGCTGTTTGCCGCTGAAGGCGCCAAGATTATCGTCGGTGCTCGCCGGGCGGCAGAGCTGGAAAGCCTTGTCGACGAAATCAAGGCTGCCGGCGGCGAAGCTGCCGCACTGGCCGGCGACGTACGCTCGGAAGATTACCACAAGGCGCTGGTCGCCCTTGCCGTCGAGAAATACGGCAAGCTCGATATTGCCTTCAACAATGCCGGCACGCTCGGCGAGGCCGGCCCAAGCACAGAGGTTTCGGAAGCAGGCTTTGCCGACGCATTGACGATCAACCTTACCGCATCGTTCCTGGCCGCGAAGCACCAGATTGGTGAAATGGTCAAGCACGGCGGCGGTTCGGTGATCTTTACGTCGACCTTTGTCGGCTACACCGTCAGCTTCCCCGGCGTTGCCGCCTATGCCGCCAGCAAATCCGGCCTGATCGGCCTCACACAGACGCTGGCAGCCGAATTTGGCCCGCAGAATGTGCGCGTCAACGCCGTGCTGCCGGGTGCCGTCGATACCGATATGTATCGCGAAATGAACGATACCGCGGAGAAGCAGGCGTTCATCACCAATCTGCATGCGCTGAAGCGCGTTGCCGGTCCTGAAGAAGTTGCCCGCTCAGTCTTGTACCTCGCTTCCGATGACGCAAGCTTCGTCAGCGGCACGGCTTCGCTCGTCGATGGTGGCCTTTCGATTACGCGCACCTGATTGCGGCTTGCCGACGCAACGATCGCGCCGGCCACTTCGGAGGATGGACATGATCCCGCAAAACATGAACTGGTTGCGGGATCAACCTGCCGGAACGATGTGAAAGGACAAGGACGGGCCACAGAACTGACGTGCGGCCGTTACCATCAGAACATCGTGTTGCTGTTCTTCGACGTCTCGGGGATCGGTTGCACCGAATCCCAGTGTTCCTGGATCTTGTTGTCCTCGACCCGGAAGATATCGACGATAGCGCTGCCACGGTCGCCGGGCTGGCGCACGGTATGGACTCGCAGGATCACATAATCGCCATCGACCATCACGCGCTTGATCTCGCTCTTCGACTGCGGATAGTTCTTCTTCAGGTACTCGAGGAAACCACGCAAGCCTTCAGGACCATCGGCGGCCATCGGATTGTGCTGGATGTACTTTCCGAGATATTGGGAGGCCGCGTCGAAATCCTTGTCGTTCAGCGCCTTCTGATAGAAATCCAGAACGATCTCCTTGTTCTTCTGCTCTTGCGGCGAGTAGGCACGCTCGGCGAAGGCCGGCATGGCGGCGGCCAGGATTGGCAGGGCGATCATCGCGACTTTCATCAGTTTCAAGGCGTTGCTCCTTTGGTCGTTAACGTGTTCACCTTTGTCGAGGCCAAGGGTCCGCGCAAATGACAAGGGCGTGAGGCCATCGTGAACTCTGCCGGAAACAGCGCGAAAGGACGGCCAACAACCGTATTGAAAGAATGCCGCGATTGCCTATGACACACCAAAGGCTTAGGCTAATCGACAAAAGAACAGGCGACGGGTTCAGGCATGGTTCTCGCAGGAAAGCGCATCCTTCTCATCATCTCCGGCGGGATCGCGGCTTATAAGAGCCTCGACCTCATTCGCCGATTGCGAGAGCGCGGCGCAAGCGTGCGGCCCGTCATGACTTCGGGCGCACAAGAATTCATCACGCCGCTTGCTGTCGGCGCGCTGGCGGCTGATCATGTCTTCACCGATCTGTTTTCACGTCAGGACGAGCAGGATGTCGGCCACATAAGACTGGCACGCGACTGCGATCTCGTGCTGATCGCACCGGCGACTGCCGATCTGCTCGCCAAAATGGCCAACGGGCTTGCGGACGATCTCGCCTCCACGATCCTGCTCGCGACAGATCGACCCGTGCTTGCCGCCCCCGCCATGAACCCGAAGATGTGGGCACATGCGGCGACCAGGCGCAACGTCGACACCTTGCGCGGCGATGGCATCGTTTTTATCGGCCCCATGACCGGCGAGATGGCCGAAAGCGGAGAAGCCGGCGCTGGTCGGATGGCCGAGCCACTCGATATCGTCGCGGCCGCCGAGAGACGGCTGGATGACGGCGCCAAGCCGCTTGCCGGCAAGAAGGTGATCGTCACGTCCGGGCCGACGCATGAGCCGATCGACCCCGTGCGGTACATCGCCAACCGTTCGTCCGGACGACAAGGCCACGCCATTGCGGCAGCGCTTGCAGGCCTCGGCGCCGATGTCACTCTCGTCTCCGGCCCCGTCACCATACCCGATCCGGCCGGCGTCAATGTCGTGCATGTCGAACGGGCGGACGAAATGCGCGACGCCGTGCTTGCGGCTCTTCCCGCCGATGTCGCCGTGATGGTGGCGGCGGTGGCGGACTGGCGTGTCGCCTCGGCATCGGACCAGAAGATCAAGAAGCATCCGGGCGAGTCGATCCCGACGCTGGCGCTCACGGAAAACCCCGACATTCTGAAGACCGTCGGCCATCACACGCAGCGACCGAAACTCGTCATCGGCTTTGCCGCCGAAACACAGGATGTCGAGAGCAATGCCCGCGCCAAGCTGGAGCGCAAGGGCGCAGACTTCATCGTTGCCAACGACGTCTCGCCCGCAACCGGCATCATGGGCGGCACGCGAAACCGCGTGAAGATCATCAGCCATGCCGGCGTCGAACAGTGGCCCGATCTTGACAAGGATGAGGTGGCGACCAGGCTCGCGTCCCTCGTCGCCACACGATTCAAGCAGGGATAGCCGTCACCGCTTCTCGCTCAACGCGCGCACGCTCTTGCGGCTGGAAAGGTGTCACGTGGACGCCGGTATCGTCGATCACGACAGCGCTGCCGTCGGGGATTTCGTGCCAGGCATCGACATCGTCGTTCAAGGGCTCTGAAACGATGCAATTGCCGGACCCGACAGGCGAGGCATAGAGCGTCGGCGCCTTGCGGTCTGTCGCGTAACGGATGGCGTACAGCGACTTGCCGTCGGAGAAGGCCGCCGTAAAGCGCACCAGCACCGAGTCGATCAGCTGCAGGGAAAGATCCTCGACGAAGCCGATGGTTTCGGCCATCGCGGAGATCGGGTTTGAAGCCATGCCGAAATGCAGTGCCAGCAGGAACAGGAGCTCGGAATCCGTCGTGCCGCTGCGAGCATGAAACAGCCGGTCATCGAGGATGGCTTCCATCGGCCGGCGCAGGCGGTCGAAATTGGAAATCTGGCCATTGTGCTGGAAGGACCAGTTCTCGAAGACAAAGGGATGGCAATTGTCGCGCCGCGTGCCGCCACCGGTCGCGGCGCGGACATGAGCGAGAAAGAGCGGCGAGCGGATCTGTCGCGCCAGGCTCTTTAGATTGCAGTCGGACCAGGCCGGCAGGATATCGCGGTAGCGCCCGGGCTCCGGCCGATCCCCATACCAGGCAATGCCGAAACCATCGCCGTTGGTGGCCGTTTTGGCGCGCGTGGCGCAGTGCGATTGCTCGACCAGGGAGTGGGCAGGCGAAGACACCAGCTCCTCCAGATAGAGGGGGTCTCCACGATAGGCTGCCCAGCGACACATGCGTCTTCTACTCCGATTCCCGCCGTGTTTCCTGTCCCGCGGGAGAATGGCAAATCTTGGACGATTGTTTATGCGAAATGGGTAATAAACTCTTAATTTTCCCAGCCGACGCAGGCAAGATGACAGATATTTGACGCTTCGTCCGATCACGTTTTGCATCGCAACATTTTCTTCGTGAATCCCGGCGCCATAGGGCTTTTCGTCCAGCTGTGCCGAGATGAGGTCGTCGATGCGACAATAAGTGCGAAGCTCTTCGGAAGTTAAGCCCTTGCATCGGCTCAGATTTGAGCTACGTTTATCTTGTCTGAAACGTAACGAAAGGAAGGTGATCCAATGTCTAGTGAGATTTCGGTCTTTGTATACGGCATGGAAATGGTTGTGAGCTTTGCGAGGCAGCCCTCGCACTAATCAACACCTTCCCGAAGCGCTTGCCGCTTCAGGCCAGTTACGGGCCAAAGCTCATGGGGGGTCGCTAGCGCGGCCCCTTTTGCATTTCAAGTTATCGTGGCTATTGATCGCTGCCGTACAGAGCTGCGGCAAATTCGTTTTTTTCCTTGCCGAATGAGATCAGCGCCTTAGCTAATGCAGCATGTCTTCTCAGGAACAGCCCGAACAGGGTGACGCCAAACCGGGGCCGCTGAAAGAGCCTGCCCTTACCGCACTCTCATTGTATCCGCAGGACTGGGCTCTGTTCCTCGACATCGATGGAACCTTGCTGGATCTGGCCGAAAGGCCGGAGGCGATCGTCGTGCCAGACCATCTTCCCGGCGCGCTTCACGCCATCTCTCGCCAACTCGGCGGTGCGCTGGCATTGGTGACGGGACGCGCCATCGAATTCGTCGACCCATTGTTCGCCCCGTTCCGCTTTCCCGTTGCAGGCCTGCATGGCGCGGAGCGGCGTGATGCGGGCGGACGGCTGCGGCGCGCGCATATTCCACCGGCTTTTCAAGAGATGAAGCAGGTCATCCAGCATGAAGCCGCAGCTTGGCCCGGCTCCATCGTGGAGGACAAGGGGGCCGCCGTTGCGGTTCATTTCCGGCATGCTCCGGCCTATCAGGCCGAGATCAATGAGGCCATGCAGCACCATCTGGAGGAAGCCGGTCCGGACTGGAACCTGCAGCACGGCAAGATGGTGATTGAAATCTGCCCATCTCACGCCAGCAAGGGGCATGCCGTCGAAGCATTTCTGGCCGAATCTCCTTTCGAAGGACGCCGCCCGATCGCGATCGGCGACGATGTAACGGACGAAACGATGTTCGCCGTCGCCAATCGTCTTGGCGGCCAGTCCGTGCGGGTCGGAGAGAACGACCGAAAAACGCTGGCGCGTGCATCCATTGGCTCGCCTGCGCGTTTAAGGGACGTGCTGGGAACGCTCATCAAGTAATACACCGATCATCCCGGTGTCTCCCCGGCCTTCTCGAAAGGAAAAATTCGTGAGTCGACTCATCATCGTTTCCAACCGCGTGTCCGTGCCCGACCATAAGGGCGCAGCAGCTGCCGGCGGCCTTGCCGTGGCACTGCAGGCTGCACTTGCCGAACGCGGCGGGATCTGGATGGGCTGGTCCGGCAAATCGAGCGGCGAGGCCGAGCCGGAACCGCTGCAGATGACGCAGGACGGCAATATCACCTATGCCCTCACCGATCTCACACAGACCGATGTCGAGGAATATTATCAGGGCTTTGCCAACCGCGTGCTCTGGCCGATCTGCCATTACCGGCTGGACCTTGCCGAATATGCCCGCAAGGAAATGACCGGCTATTTCCGCGTCAACCGCTTTTTCGCCCATCGGCTTGCGCCGCTGATCGAGCCCGACGACATCATCTGGGTTCACGATTACCATCTCATTCCGCTCGCCGCAGAACTCAGACAGATGGGCTTGAAGAACCGCATCGGCTTCTTCCTGCACATTCCGTGGCCACCGGCCGACGTGGTGCTGGCCATGCCGGTGCATGCGGAAATCATGCGCGGTCTTTCCTCATACGATCTGCTCGGTTTCCAGACGGATCACGATCTCGAAAACTTCGCGGGCTGCCTGAAGCGCGAGGGTATCGGCATCGAAAAAAGCCCTGGTCACTTTAGCGCTCATGGCCACGATTTCCGCGGCGGCGCTTATGCCATCGGTATCGAAACGGCGGCTTTCGCCAACTTTGCCCGCAAGGCAGCGTCGCACAGCATGGTGCAGAAGATGCGACAGAGCATCGAGGGCCGTGACCTCATCCTTGGTGTCGACCGGCTGGACTACTCTAAAGGCATCACCCAGCGCATCGATGCCTTCGAGCGCTTCATCACCAACAATCCCGCCCATCAACGGACCGTCACCTATCTGCAGATCACCCCGAAATCACGCTCGGAGGTGCCCGAATATGAGGCGATGCAGAATGCCGTCGCCGAGCAGGCCGGACGGGTGAACGGAGCCATCGGCACTGTGGACTGGGTGCCGATCCGCTATATCAACCGCTCAATCAGCCGTCCGATCCTGGCCGGTCTCTACAGGCTCGCCAAAGTCGGCCTGGTGACACCGCTGCGAGATGGCATGAATCTGGTGGCAAAGGAATATGTCGCGGCACAGGACCCGGAAAACCCTGGCGTGCTCGTGCTGTCACGGTTTGCCGGTGCAGCGCGAAAGCTCGACGGCGCTCTGCTGGTTAATCCCTATGATGTCGACGGCACGGCCAATGCCTTGGCGCGTGCGGTCAACATGCCGCTGCAGGAACGGCAGGAGCGCTGGCGCGGCATGATGGATTACCTGCTGGAAAACGACGTGTTGCACTGGTGCGAAACATTTCTTGCCGATCTTACGGCCGAGTAGGCGTTGGCGGCTAAACGACCGCCGCCTCCGAAAGCAGCCATTGCGCCAATTGCTCCGCCTCCGGATTTGCGGAGGCCGGCGGCAACAGCCAGTAACCGCGCTCCGGCGCCTCCAAGATCGGGCCGGCCGTCACCAGCGTGCGAGCGGCCAGCAGGGAATCGACTAGGCCCATCCAGCCGATGGCAACACCTTGCTCGCTGAGCGCCGCCTGCACGACCAGCGAATAGGTATTGAAGCGCAGATCGCCGCGGCCGGCATAGGCATCACGGGCGATGCCGAAGCCCGCAAAATAGCTCTCCCAGTCGAACCAGGGCGATGGTGTCTCCGAATCGAGATGGACGAGCGTCGTGGCCGCAAGCTGCGAGGGGCCGGTGAAAGGGCCGTGTCGCTCGGCAAATCCCTTGGTGCAGATCGGCACAACCTTTTCCGGCAGAAGCAGGGTCGCCGCAGCACCGAACTCGTCACGCGTGCCGAAGAAGACGGCAATATCTCCGCTTGCCGGTGCGCCGCGATCCAGCCGCTGCGTGGCGACGATCTGAATATCGACTTCGGGATGGAGCAGGCGGAACGCATGCATGCGCGGGATCAGCCACAGCGCGGAAAAGGCATAATCCGTGCGCAGGCGAACGGACGGGCGCTCCGCCTCCAGACGGAAACTGCGCACCAGATTGTCGACGCCGCCGACGGATTTCTCGACGATCTCGAAGAGCCGCTGCCCTTCCGGCGAAAGCTCGACGCCGCGATGCTGACGGAGAAACAAGGAGACACCCATCTGCTCCTCGATGCGACGAATCTGGTAGCTGACGGCGGGTTGCGTCAGCCCAAGCACCGATGCGGCGGCGGACAGACTGCCCGAACGCCCGACTTCCAAAAATATCCGCAGCCAGCCAAGATCGACCAAACGCTCAGCCATAAAATTTCCTTTTGGGATCCATCGAAAAATGCCTGCTTCACAAGCTCAACTCTAGTGATGTTCAATAAAATAATCCAATAACAAGAGGGAACATCGTCATGCGCATGTCTGCAATGGGTCGGCTCACCGCCGGCGCTCTTCTTTCCGTCTTTTCCTTTGCCGGCATTGCCCGGGCCGATGGCGACAGCTGCAAGACCATCCATATGTCGGACCCCGGCTGGACCGACATCACGTCGACCAATGGCGTGACCGGCGTCCTGCTGACCGCGCTCGGCTACGAGCCCGACATCAAGACACTCTCGGTGCCGATCGGCTACCAGGCCATGAAGACGGGCGAGGTCGACGTGTTCCTCGGCAACTGGATGCCGGCGCAGAAGGCCTTCGTTGACGATCTCAACAAGGCGAAGGCAGCCGAGGTGCTGAACCGCAATCTGCAGGGCGCGAAGTTCACGCTCGCTGTCCCGACCTATGTTGCCGACAAGGGCATCAAGGACTTTGCCGACCTGCAGAAACATGGCGATGATTTCGGCCGCAAGATTTACGGCATCGAGCCGGGTGCGCCGGCCAATGCCAATATACAGAAGATGATCGACGCCAACGACTTTGGCCTGAAGGGCTGGGAGCTTGTCGAGTCGAGCGAACAGGCCATGCTGTCGCAAGTCGAGCGCGCGTCCAAGGACAAGCAAGCGATCGTCTTCCTCGCCTGGGCGCCGCACCCCATGAACGAGCGCTTCAAGATCGCCTATCTCTCCGGCGGCGACGCCTATTTCGGCGCGAATTACGGTGGCGCCGAAGTCTATACGCTGGCACGCACCGGCTGGGCCGCCCAATGCCCGAATGCCGCCAAGCTCTTCCATAACCTGACCTTCGACATCGGCATGGAAAATTCGCTGATGGGCTCCATCCTCGGTGGCGACAGCGCCAAGGACGCAGCCACGGCCTGGCTGAAGGCGCATCCGGATGCCTTGACGCCTTGGCTTTCCGGCGTCACCACTATGGACGGCAAGCCCGGCCTCGATGCCGTCAAAGCGGCCATCGGCCTCTAATTTCTGCGAAAGACGTTCAGATGTCCCGTCCGAATATCCTCATCCTCATGGTCGATCAGTTCAACGGGACATTCTTTCCCGACGGCCCGGCCGAATTTCTGCATGCTCCGGTCCTGAAAGCTTTGGCAAAGCGCTCCGTGCGCTTTGCCAACAGCTACACGGCAAGCCCGCTCTGCGCGCCGGCGCGCGCCTCCTTTATGTCCGGGCAGTTGCCGAGCCGCACGCGCGTCTACGACAACGCCGCCGAATTCTGCTCTGATATTCCGACCTTCGCGCATCACCTGCGTACAGCCGGCTATCAGACGGCGCTTTCGGGCAAGATGCACTTTGTCGGCCCCGACCAGATGCACGGCTTCGAAGAGCGACTGACGACAGACATCTATCCGGCCGATTTCGGCTGGACGCCGGACTACACGAAGCCCGGCGAGCGCATCGACTGGTGGTACCACAATCTCGGCTCGGTGACTGGCGCGGGCACGGCCGAGATCACCAACCAGATGGAATATGACGACGAGGTTGCCTATCACGCCAACCGCAAGCTTTACGATCTCTCCCGCCGCCAAGATGAAAGGCCCTGGTGCCTGACGGTCAGCTTCACCCATCCGCATGATCCCTACGTCGCGCGCCGTCGCTTCTGGGATCTTTACGAAGATTGCCCGGCGCTCGACCCGCAAGTCGGCGAAATTCCCTTTAATCAGCAGGATCCGCATTCGCAGCGGCTGATGAAGGCATGCGACCACACCGCCTTCGACATCACGCCGGAGCAAATCCGCCGGGCTCGGCGCGGCTATTTTGCCAATATCTCCTACGTCGACGAGAAGATTGGCGAGATCCTGGAAACGCTCGAGCGCGGCCGCATGGCCGACAATACCATCGTCGTGTTCGTCTCCGACCATGGCGATATGCTCGGCGAGCGCGGGCTCTGGTTCAAGATGAACTTCTTCGAGGGCTCGGCTCGCGTGCCGCTGATGATCGCAGCCCCCGGATGGCAACCGAAGCGGATCGACCAGCCTGTGTCGACGCTCGACGTGACGCCGACCCTGGCAGCTCTCGCCGGGATCGACATTGCCTCGCTGCGCCGCTGGACCGACGGCGAAGACCTGACGCCTCTTGCTCTGAACACCGGAAGCCGCAGCCCTGTGCCGATGGAATATGCGGCCGAAGGCTCCGAAGCGCCGCTCGTGGGGCTGCGTGACGGCCGCTACAAGCTGACCCTTTGCGAGCTGGATCCGCCGATGCTTTTCGACATCGACGCGGACCCGAAAGAATTGACCAATCTCGCGCGCGATCCTGCCTATGCCGAAACACTCAATCGGTTGACGGCGCAGGCCATGGAGCGCTGGAACCTCGCAAACTTCGATGCCGCCGTGCGTGAAAGCCAGGCACGTCGATGGGTTGTTTACACCGCGCTGCGCAACGGCGCCTATTATCCGTGGGATTATCAGCCACTGCAGAAAGCATCGGAGCGGTACATGCGCAATCACATGGACCTCAACGTGCTCGAAGAGAACCAGCGCTATCCGCGAGGCGAATAGGATTTCGGTAGCCCATCGCCAGTTGAGGCGGTATGGTCGCGCCGGTTAGAGCGGTTCAGTTTTTCACGGAAACTCTGAACCGCTCTATCTCTTTGCTTTCACGCAATTCCGGACGGAAAACCGCTACGCGCTTTTCCTGGAGTTGCTCTAAAAAGGGAGAATATCCATGAAAATCAGCGCGAGAAACCGCCTCAAGGGCAAGGTCGTCGAAGTCACCAAGGGTGCGACTACGGCGCATGTCCGCATCGATATCGGCAACGGCTCGATCGTCACCTCTTCGATCACCAATGAGGCCGTCGACGAACTGGGCCTGACGGTAGGCTCCTCCGCCTATGCCGTCATCAAGGCATCCGACGTGATGGTCGCCGTCGACTAAAGCAATTCCGGGAAAACTGCGAAACGGTTTCCGGCTGGAATTGCGCGAACACTCTAAGCATCGCGCTTCTGGCAGTAATGCGCCGTCTCGCCGTCGCCGGTCTGGAAATCACCGGACTGCGGCGGCGCGATCGGTTTGAACAGAGTGCGATCCGGCTTCAGGTCGAGTAGCGGCGTGCCATCGAGGCAATCGAGACCGCGCACCAGCAACACATTCCCCTCGACAGCTTCCAGTTTCACGATGGATGTGCCGATGGGGTTGGGCCGCACCGGCGAGCGTAGCGAGAAAGTGCCATGCACCTTGCCGTTTCTGGCCGGGCTTTGCAGCACCAGATCCCGTCGGGACCGGTCCAGCCAATAAAGAACTTCAAGCCGCTCGAAAGCATCGACCCCGGTCAGGGCCAGCACCCAGGGCTCGAAAATCTCGATCCGGCAGATCGGGCCGTCATGTCGCCCCTGGCGCGGCGTTTCCATGCGCGATGTCCATGGCGTCGAAATACGGCCGATGAAGGCGAGCCCGGCGTCGGATGCCTCTGGCGCCTCGACAACCACCTCGTTTTCACGAATTTCGTTCTCCCGAACCATGATACCCCCCCGATTCCAGCTGTTACTTCACGCTCTTCAGCAGCGCCGCCAACTGATCGTTGGTGAGATCGACCTGGTAGAACAGCTTGTAAAATTCCTTCACATCGTCACTGAAATCGCTGCGGAAGAGCTTCGGGTAGAGCAGCTTCTCCATCCAGCGCACACCGAGCAACCTGTTGACACCGGGTGGGGAATCGAACCAGCCGAAGGGCAACGACGGCGGCACGAAGATCTTCCCGTCCTTGACGGCCTTGATGCCTGCCCATTGCGGATCGCTTCTCACCGAAGCGGCAAAAGCCGGGCTCTCCGCGATGATGATATCCGGATTCCAGCTCACGACCTGCTGCACGGTGACCTTGGCAAGGCCGCCCTTGCCGGCAGCGGCGGCAACATTCATCGTGCCGACGGCATCGAGGATTTCGAGATTGATCGAGCCGGAAAGCCCCGTCTCCAGCCCATCGTCACCGCGACCGTAATAGACGCGCGGGCGCGGATCGTTCGGCAATGTGCCGAGCTTGTCGTTCAGATCCTTGATCGCCGAATCGGCATAATCCGCCAGCTTGTTGGCGCGGTCCTCGACCCCGATCAGCGCCCCGACATCGCGAAGCGTATCGGCCGTGCGGGCAAAGCTGCCGTCCACAAGGATATAGGGGATATGCGTTTCGGCCTGCACCTTGTCGGCCAGCGCCTTATAGGTGGGATCCACCGTGCCGGCATCCAGGATGATGTCGGGCTTAGCGTCCATGACCGCCTGCGAGCTGATGGTTCCGTCCTTGCCCGTCAAGCGCCCAACCGTCGGAAGCGACCGTACCAACGGCATCAGATAGGCCTTGGCGGCATCATCGGGCGCATGGACCCAACCCACCAGTTTTTCCGGCGCCAGCACATAGACCAGCGCGGTTGCCGGCGGGCCGGCGACGAGAATACGGTTGATCTTGTCCGGCACGGACACCGTGCGTCCCGCCGCATCGGTGATGATTCGCGCCTCGGCTGCGACCGGCATCAGGCCAACGAAGGCCAGAGCAAGAACCGCAAGAAATCTCATCATGAAAGCTGCTCGTTCTGATCGAGGGGACCCCGGGGCGGCACTATGGCATAGCGCTATATCGGATGGAACATCGCGGAGACACTATTCCAAAATGAAACGCATCCGAACCGATCACGTCGGCTTGAAGCGCCATGGAGCCACTTTCATTACATCACATGTAATTGAGGCCAGCATGCGCCGTGGCGTATCTAAAGACCATCTTCTTGCAGGAAGAGCTTTTAGCCCTTCAACGAAAGAGAGCCCTCACCCGGCATGACGTCGATGGCCACGACATCATTCCAACGGTCGGCTCAGGAGAACTCCATGACGACCCTGTCATTCACCAAGAAAGACGCCCCGCAATGGCTGCTCGCCTTCTGGCGGGAAATCGACGACAAGACCTTCGGCGAAGGCTTTGATTGCCTGGCGGAAGACGCCACATGCAATCTCGGCATTGCCGACTGGAAGGGGCGTGAGACCATTCGTCAGAACCTGCGCGCCTTCATCGACACCGGCTTCACGGCATTGCATGATGTCACCGAATATTGGGATGCGGGATCGCTGAAGGTGTTCCGCGGGACGGTGACCATGACCCCAAACGACCGCACCCAGCCGGTGGTCAAACCGGTCATGACGCATTTCTTCTACATGGACGAGGCAGACCCGACGAAAGTACGCCATTGGTACGGCTCGGTCGGGCCGGTCGCTTTCTCATAACAACTGACGCAGGCGGGGCTGCCAAATACGGCCCCGCCACACCAAACGAACGAAGCGAGGCTTTGCAGGATGAGTTCCCTTCGCGCCGAACCGAGATTGTCGAACGAGCTCGGACCGCAGCTGCGCGCATGGCGCGACACACGCGGCAAGAGCCAACTTGAGCTTTCCCTCGACACCGGCATTTCGCAGCGGCAGATCAGCTTTATCGAAAGCGGCAGGAGCACGCCCGGCCGCCAGAATGTCCTGCGGCTCGCCGATGCCCTGGACGTGCCGTTCCGCGAGCGCAATACGCTGCTGCTCGCCGCCGGCTATGCGCCGATCTATTCCGAGGGAAGCTTTGACGATCAGGAGATGAAGGGCGTCAGCAACGCGCTCAAGCGCATGCTGAGTCAGCACGAGCCGTTTCCGGCCATCGTGATGGACCGCTACTGGAATGTCCTGATGACCAACGATGCGACGCTTCGCTTCTTCGGCCAGTTCGTCGATATGGCCGCACGCCCGAAACCGCGCAATCTCCTGCATCTCATGTTCGATCCCTTGGGCATGCGGCCCTTCATTCCGGATTGGGAGAAGACAGCCGAAAGCCTGATGGGGCGTGTTTTCCGTGAGTCCGTCGGTCGCGTCATCGACGGACGGACGAAGGAACTGATCGACAGCCTGCTCGCCTACCCCGATGTGAATGCCGAATGGCAGACATCACCGGCGGTCGAGAATGCGCCGGTGATTCCCCTGTCCTTCGTGGAGGACGGGCATGTTCTGCAATTCTTCTCTCTGGTGACGACGGTCGGAACGCCGCAGATGATCACGACCCAGGAGTTGCGGGTCGAATGCATGTTTCCGCTGGATGATGCCACGGAAGCGCGTTACGCGGCGCTGATGAACGCAGCTGCAGGGTGATGCGCCACAGGCCGATCGCCTGTGGCTGTAATGTCTCCGATATCAGGCCGCCTTGACGGCGTGATATTCCTTGATGGCAACCATCTTGATAGCCGGGTAACGCTCCGCCTCATAACGCAGTGAGAAGCCGTCCTGTGCTAGGAAGACCGGATCGCCGTCCAGGTCGCGGGCGATATCGCCGCGACGTGCGGTGACGAACTTCTCGAGATCGGCGGACTGGTCGGCCGAGATCCAGCGGCAGACGGAGAAGCGCGACATTTCGAAGGAAACCGGCAGGCCGTATTCGGCCATCAGCCGCTCCTTCAGCACGTCGAGCTGCAGGGCGCCGACCACGCCGACGATGGCGGGAGAGCCGTCTTCCGGCGAGAAGAGCTGCACGACGCCTTCTTCGGCCATCTGCTGCAGCGCTTCCTTGAGCTTCTTTGCCTTCATCGCGTCTTCGAGACGAACACGGCGGAGGATTTCCGGCGAGAAGTTCGGCACGCCCTGGAAGACCAGGGATTCGCCTTCCGTCAGCGTATCGCCGATGCGCAGCGTTCCGTGGTTCGGAATGCCGACGACATCGCCGGCATAGGCTGTATCGGCGAGTTGGCGCTGCGAGGCGAAGAAGAATTGCGGCGCGGTGAGACCGAGCTGCTTGCCGGTGCGCGACAGCCGCGCCTTCATGCCGCGCTCCAGCTTGCCGGAGCAGATGCGGGCGAAGGCGATGCGGTCGCGGTGGTTCGGGTCCATGTTGGCCTGGATCTTGAAGACGAAGGCCGTCATCTTGTCGTCAGTCGCGTGCACCGTCCTGATATCGGCGACCTGGTCGCGCGGCGGCGGCGCGAATGCACCGAGTGCGTTGATGAGATCGCGAACACCGAAATTGCGCAGCGCCGAGCCGAAGAAGACCGGCGTCATATGACCTTCGAGGAAGGATTCCCGGTCGAACGGGCGGCATGCCTCGATCGCCAGTTCCGTCTCGTCGATGAAGGCCTGACGCTCGTTTTCTGGCAAGCGGTCGGCGACGGCCTGCGGGCCGTTTACCTTGGTCGCCTCGACTTCGGTATCGGAACCGCGCACGGTATTGTCGGCAATATGATAGGAGCCGCAGAAGGTCTTGGAGCGCCCGATCGGCCAGGTGATCGGCGCGGTATCCAGCGCCAGCTTCTCTTCGACTTCATCGAGGATTTCGAAGGGATCGCGGCTTTCGCGGTCCATCTTGTTGATGAAGGTGATGATCGGAATGTCGCGCATGCGGCAGACTTCGAACAGCTTCAGCGTCCGCGGCTCGATACCCTTGGCGGCATCGATGACCATGACGGCGGCGTCGACGGCCGTCAGCGTGCGGTAGGTGTCGTCGGCGAAGTCTTCGTGACCGGGCGTATCGAGAATGTTGAAGACATTGCCTTCGTATTCGAAGGTCATGACGGAGGTCACGACCGAGATGCCGCGTTCGCGCTCGATCTTCATCCAGTCGGAGCGCGTCTGCATCCGATCCTTCTTCGCCTTGACTTCACCGGCGAGCTGAATGGCGCCGCCGAAAAGCAGCAGCTTTTCGGTGAGCGTCGTCTTGCCCGCGTCCGGGTGGGCGATAATAGCGAATGTGCGGCGGCGGGAGACCGCCTCGGCGAGACTTTCGGCCATGCGTGTAAATCCTGTGAATTGCGGCCGTATCTAGCGACTCAAAGCCCCAAATGCAATTGACCTCGGGCGTTCGCGCGCAAACTAATGCGCCATGACCATTCACACCGACATCAGCCCGATCCTCAATCTTGTTCGCCTGCCACATGGCGAAGGCATCGACCTACCATCTTATGAGACCAAGGGTGCCGCCGGCATGGACCTGCGCGCTGCCGTCGACGATGGTGCGACGCTGACGATCGCGCCCGGCAAGCGCGCGCTTGTTCCCACCGGCTTCATCTTCGAAGTTCCCGAGGGTTTCGAGGCGCAGATACGCCCGCGCTCCGGCCTTGCCCTCAAGAACGGCATCACCTGCCTGAACTCGCCCGGTACTGTCGACAGCGACTATCGAGGCGAAGTGAAGGTGATCCTGGCGAACCTTGGCGACGAGCCGTTCGAGATCACGCGCGGCATGCGCATCGCGCAAATGGTCATCGCGCCCGTCACCCAAGTGCGTGTCGCCGAGATTTCCGAGATCAGCGAAACCGCGCGCGGCGCCGGCGGCTTCGGCTCCACCGGCGTGTGATGGCGGATTTCGGCCGCGAGCATGGCCTAATGCTGCGACAGGACTATTTCGGCGATCCCTCCGCGTGGCAGGCGCTGGTCGACCTGCTGCAGGATACGTTCTCTATTGACGTCAACCTGCAGGCTTCATTCGGCGATCCGGACCCGACAAGCATGCCCTTCGGCTATTTCGATAGCGATGGACGCTGCGTCGCGAATTTTACCGTTTTCTCCATGCCGATGATGATCAACGGCCGCACCGTGAAAGCGGCCGGATACCAATCCGGCGCCGTCCGGCCGGAATGGCGCGGACGCGGGCTTTATCGCGATCTCATGCAGCGCGCCTTCGCCTGGGCAATCGCCGAAGGTTTTGAGCTTGATATGCTGCTCACCAGCAAGCCGGTCCTTTACGAAGGCTACGGTTTCAAAACCGTGCCGCAGCACGTCTTCGTCGCGACCAAGCCGAAGCCGGTGACGTCCTCTACCGTCGCGCGCACGCTTTCCTTGCAGGCTACCGACGACCTGCGGCTGATGAAAGCGCTTCTGGAACGCCGCAAACCAGTATCACGGCAATTCGCCGTCGCGCGCCAAATGGAGATGTTTCATCTCAACGCGTGCTTCGATCCCGCGATCCAGCTAACGGCCATATCCGACGATGCGATCGTTGTATGGACGATCGATGGCAATGTGTTTCGCCTTCTCGATATTGCCGCAACGGCCATCCCATCGCTGCAAACGATCTTATCGGCGCTCGACGTCGAGCCCGCACGCATCGAGATCTGCTTCCCGCCGGATCTGCTTGATTGCGGCGACATCGAGCTTGAGCCTTATGAAAGCTCCATACCGCTAATGGTGCGCGGCAAGGCGGCGAACGAAATCACAGGGCCGCTGATGCTTTCGCCTATGGCGGAATTCTAGAGCTCAACGGCCCTCATTCACTGGAAGGCGTCTAGCGAGACAGCGGCGGCAAGCGGCGCTTGACGGGGGTTGCCTTGACCATGGACGTATTGGTCTCGGCCCGCTCGGTGATCTTATCCAGGATTCCGTCAAGCTCGCTCATGGAACGGACCACCAACCGCCCAATGAAACAATCATCGCCGGTTACCTTATCGCATTCGATAAACTCGGGCATCTCCTGAATGATGCGCTCGACGACATGTAGCTGACCAGGCAGAGGCCTGATGCGTACGATCGCCTGAAGCGGATAACCAACTGCCTCTGGTGCGATATCCACCGTGAAGGCGGAGATGATGCCGCGCTCCTCAAGCCGACGAAGCCTTTCGGCCGCGCTCGGTGAGGACAGCCCCGCGACCTCAGCCAATTCTTTCAGCGAGATTCGGGCATTGCGCGCCAACGCCTCCAGAATCCGCTGGTCCGTTCCATCGAGATCGATGACTGCATTAGGCATACTCATACTCAAGCCTCTTTTAATTAGGTCACATCGCTATATCACCTTACTAAACCTATATCAGCGACGCCATCTCCGCAATATTATCACCGCCAATACATTGGAGCCAAAGGCGATGAACGAGATCAAACGCGGCACTATTGAAATGACAACGGCGATGCTGATTTCAGGGACAATCGGCTGGTTTGTGCTGACATCAGGCCAAACCGTGACCGGCGTGGTCTTCTGGCGTTGCTTCTTCGGCGCACTAACGCTGCTTGTCATCTGTGCGGCGATGGGCCTCCTGCACCCGGGCATCCTCAACCTGAAGGCATTCTGCATCGCGGTCGGCGGCGGTATTGCCATCGTTCTCAATTGGCTACTGTTGTTCGCTGCCTATTCCCACGCCTCCATTTCCATCGCCACGACGGTCTACAACACGCAGCCCTTCATGCTGCTGGGGCTCGGTGCGCTGTTTCTTGGCGAGCGGATTACCTTCACCAAGCTCTTCTGGCTGGCGCTTGCCTTTGCCGGCATGGTGATCATCGTGGAAAGCAAACCAGCCGAGGCGGCAGGGGCGGGAAGCTATGCCACCGGCGTCCTGCTTTCGCTGGGGGCTGCATTTTTCTATGCGCTGGCCGCTATCGCAGCAAAATGGCTGAAGGGCACGCCGCCGCATCTGATTGCGCTGATCCAAGTTTCGACGGGTATTCTCATGCTTGCGCCCTTCACCGATTTCTCGGCAGTTCCGCGGGATGCCGGCGGATGGTCGACCCTCGTCACAATGGGTGTGATCCACACCGGTCTGATGTATGTGTTGCTCTACGGCGCAATCCAGAAGCTGCCGACGCATCTCACAGGCGCGCTGTCCTTCATCTACCCGATCGCCGCCATCGTGGTCGATCGCTTCGCGTTCGGCCATATGCTCGGCATCGCACAGATCCTCGGCGCGGTCATCATTCTGGGCGCGGCGGCAGGCATGAATCTCGGCTGGACGCTCCCCTTGCTCCGGCATAAGAACATCAATTCTTTCAAGGAGTCCGCCGAATGATTACCTGCTATCTGCGATATGTCATCGATCCCTACAAGCTTGCCGAATTCGAACATTACGCCAAGCTCTGGATCCCGTTGGTCAACCGGCTGGGCGGCACGCATCACGGCTATTTCCTGCCGCATGAAGGTGCCAACAACATTGCTTTGGCACTGTTCAGCTTCCCGAGCCTTGCTGCCTATGAAAACTATCGAAAGCAAATGGCGGATGATGCGGAATGCCGTGCCGCCTTCGCCTATGGCGAGGAGACGCGCTGCATCGTCAGCTACGAGCGCAGCTTCATGCGGCCCGTTTTCTGAGATTACTTAGCCGGCTGCGGGCATACCTGCGGCTGGCCATCGAGGCCTTCGGCCATTTGCTCGAAGGTCGCGGCCGGCTTTGTGCCTTTTGCGCTGATATGCAGGACGTAGAGACTGTCGAAATCCTTGCCATGCCATTTTGGCACCGCCTTTTCATCGCCCCCATTCTCGCTCATCAGCTGACGTGCGAGATCGACGATCTGCTTGTGCTCCCAGGCGACAAAAATCAGCTTGCCGGCATAGTCTGGCTTCTTCAGCTCGGCCTTCAGACCATTGATGTCATCATAGCCGAAGCTGGTATCGACCGGCAGTCCGAGCGCGATCGCCGTCGGCTCGATGGTGGCGAGCGGCCGGATATAATCGTAGGAAACGCCGGAATCGTCCTTTCGCTTCGACGGATCCGGCGCAAAGATCGCCGCAGGCTTGCCGAAGAGCTTCGTCAGCACCGGCGGAAGCGCCAGAGCCCGGTTGAGACCCTGGCAGCTGAGCTGGCCCAGACCAGCCTCCGGCTTCTCTCCATGGCGCATCAAAACGATCGTCTGTGTGCTGTCAGCCGCCGAGGCGACGGGCGCAAAGCCCGATAACGAAGCGACTACATAGAAAACCGCGGTGGATGACTGCAAAGCACGCCGCATCATCGCTGCGCCTCGAAGGCCATGCGCATGGCAAGACCTGCCAGCACGGTGCCCATCAGCCAGCGCTGCACCAAGGCAAAGGACGGCCGGCGCATGAAGAACATGGCCACAGAGCCGGCTGTCAGCGCGAAAATAGCGTTGAAGGTCAGGCTGACCGCGATGTGGACGAAGCCGAACACGATGGATTGTACGAAAACACTGCCGAGTGCCGGATCGATGAACTGCGGCAGCAGCGAGAGATAGAGAACGGCAACCTTCGGGTTCAGCAAGCTTGTCACCAGCCCCATTGTAAAGAGCCGACGATTGCTGTCCTTCGGGAGTTCGCGCACCTGAAAAGCAGACCGGCCGCCGGGCTTCAGCGCATTCCAGGCGAGCCAGCCGAGATAAGCGGCCCCAGCCAGCCGCAATGCGTCATAGGCAAAGGGAACGGCAAGGACGATAGCGGTAATGCCGAGCGCGGCAGAGAGCATATAGAACAGAAAGCCGCAGGCGACGCCGCCGAGCGAAATCAGCCCTGCCGCCGGCCCCTGCGAGATCGATCGAGACACCAGATAGATCATGTTGGGACCCGGCGTCAGCACCATGCCAAGCGCAATCAGGGCAAAGGCGATCATGCTCGTCACATGCGGCATCGGAGGCTCCAGGGGCGGGATACTTCAAAAGGCAATTTCTGCGGATGCGGTCAGCTTGATGTGATGCGGCCCGGCATCAAAGCCGTCAAGAACCATATTGTGATGGGTGACAATGTCTTCGAAGCTCAGCCTGCCCATGTCGGCTGTCGTGTGGCCATCGGAAATGAGCGTGACGTCGAAACCCAGAGAGACAGCGCGGCGCGCCGTGGTGTCGACGCAGAATTGCGTCATGCAACCGCCGATCAACAGGTGGGTAATGCCGCGCGCACAGAGCTTTGTCTCCAGATCGGTTTCGAAGAAGGAATCGCAGCTTGTTTTATGCACCACGACATCGCCGGCCTCCGGCGCAATTTCCCGGCGCAACTGCCAGCCTTCGCTGCGCTTCACCAAACGGTGGCCGGGATTGCCGTCATGCTGGACGATAAAGGTCGGGACACCGGCAGCACGCGCCTTGTGTTTCAACGCCGCGAGCTTGGCGACAACCTCCTCCAAAGCGGCGTCGATGGCCGGTTGCCGGCCAGGCGTGCCAAGGCCGGTAAGGATGGCATTCTGAAGATCGATCAAGAGCAATGCAGAAGACATGATATCCTTGGGCAAAGCAGTTTCGACGCGCTACTCATCTCTAGGTAATATGTTCGTGACGCCGGCGCAATCGCTTGAAAAGACAAAGACAGGGCGATAGATCAAGCCTCAGCTGACAGGAAAATAAACATGACGCTCGCACCTCTGCTCGCCTATTGCGGCGCTCTTTTCATCGCCGCGATAATTCCGGGTCCGGGTGTCACAGCGATTGTGGCACGCGCCCTCGGTTCCGGCTTCCGCGAGACGTTCTTCATGGCGCTCGGCATCGTGCTGGGTGACATGACGTACCTGACGGCCGTCATCCTCGGTCTCGCCTTCGTGGCGCAGACTTTCGCCGAGGTTTTTATCGTCATCAAGATCGCCGGTGCGCTTTATCTCGGCTATATCGCCTGGAAGCTCTGGACCACCGGCCTGATCAGCGCCGATATCAAGGCGAAGAAATCCACCAGCGCGGGGATGTCCTTTATCTCCGGATTGCTCCTGACACTCGGCAACCCGAAAACCATGCTCTTCCATATCGCGCTTGTGCCGACGGTGATCGACATCAACAGCATCGGCCTGCATGAATATCTGCTTTTGCTCGCCGCCACCTTCGTCGTGCTTCTGGCGGTTCTCTTGCCCTATGCGCTGCTGGCGTCGCGGGCGCGGGCTTTTCTCAAGAAGCCGAAAGCCCTGCAGACTCTGAACAGGTCCGCCGCCAGCATTCTCGCCGCGACGGCCGCCTTCATTGCCGTTCGGGCAGCCTGAAATAAACTTTCGCTAACGCGGCAATTTGGAGATTCTTTTCTCATGGGCCGCGAGGCGGTAGAGTGCGCCTACTCTGGTTTCCGCAGACGTTTGATCCTATTGTCACTTCAGAATTCAAATGTAGGGAGAGTTACCCATGTCCGACACCCGCAAACCCGGCCGCGGCCGCGTCTACGCCTCGATCACCGAGACCATCGGTGACACGCCGATCGTCCGCCTCGACAAGCTGGCGAAGGAGAAGGGCGTCAAGGCCAACCTCCTGGCAAAGCTCGAATTCTTCAACCCGATCGCGTCGGTGAAGGACCGTATCGGCGTCGCCATGATCGAAAGCCTGGAATCACAGGGCAAGATCGCCCCCGGCAGAACCGTGCTGATCGAGCCCACCTCCGGCAATACCGGCATCGCGCTTGCTTTCGCCGCTGCTGCCAAGGGCTACCGACTGATCCTCACCATGCCGGAGACCATGTCGATCGAGCGCCGCAAGATGCTGGCGCTGCTCGGCGCCGAGCTCGTGCTGACGGAAGGGCCGAAAGGCATGAAGGGCGCAATCGCCAAGGCAGAAGAACTCGCCTCGAGCCTGCCTGACGCGATTATTCCGCAGCAGTTCGAAAATCCGGCGAACCCGGAAATCCACCGCAAGACGACGGCTGAGGAAATCTGGAACGACACCGAAGGCAAGGTCGATATCTTCGTATCCGGCATCGGTACGGGCGGCACGATCACCGGTGTTGGGCAGGTACTGAAGGCGCGCAAGCCCGACGTCAAGATCATCGCCGTCGAGCCAACGGACTCCCCGGTTCTCTCCGGCGGCAATCCCGGCCCGCACAAGATCCAGGGCATCGGCGCCGGCTTCGCGCCGAAGGTCCTCGACACCCACGTCTATGATGAGGTTGTGACCGTGACCAACGACGAGGCGTTCCAGCATTCGCGGCTTGTCGCCAAGCTCGAAGGCGTGCCGGTCGGCATCTCCTCCGGCGCGGCTTTGGCTGCCGCCATTAAGGTCGGCCAGCGGCCCGAAAACGAGGGCAAGACGATCGTCGTCATCATCCCCTCCTTCGCAGAGCGCTACCTGTCGACGGCGCTGTTCGATGGCCTGGGCGGCTAACGCTCTCCACGAGATCCAACTTGGAAAGGGGTGCTGCGGCGCCCCTTTTCTATGCCCGCGAACCTATGACTTGCGATAGCTGACACCGTGGCTGGCGGAAAATCCTTTCGGATCGAACCTGCTCCAGACCGTGCCCCAGGGAAAACTGAATGCACCATCCGTCAGCTCCATGCGGAACATGGCGGTCAGAACGCGACGGACGAACTTAATTTCCTGGTTGATCGCCTGTTGGGTCGGCCAGCCCTCCTCCATCGCAGCACCCGGCAGAGAAACACCCCAATGCGCGCTGATCAGCCGATGTTCGTGAAGGCAGAGCGAAGCACCGGCCGGTTGCTTGCCGAACGTCAGGCCGCGAAGCTGCAGCCATTCATAGCTGTTGTGAAGATCACGCGATCCGCCAAGCCACTCGGAGGCAAGCGTCTCGATACCAGTCTTTTCCTGTGATGCAACGAGGCGAAGCTGGCCGCCGATACAGATCGCACCATCGCTGGGATCGATTGTCAGTTCTGCAGTCATGCGGGCCGAGGCGCTCCGTTTTGATCGAAGTTTCGCAGTCATGCCGCGTCAGAGTTGGGTACACAAGCCGGATACGGCCCAATGCCATCTGAACCATGCATTTTCAGGCGTGCGCGGTCAGTCGTTCTCCTGCGATACGATAGGAGATGGCTTCCGCCAGATGGATGCGTCCGACAGTGCGCTTATCGTCCAGATCGGCAAGCGTTCGCGCGACCTTGAGAATGCGGTGATAACCACGGGCGGAAAATTTCATCTTTTCAGCAGCATCGCGCAGCAATTGCAGACCGGCCGCATCCGGCTCGGCGATGGTTTCGATCATCGCGGTCGAGCAGCGGGCGTTGGTGCTGACATTTTTCATGCCGGCCCGTTCGAAACGCTCGCGCTGCCGTTCGCGCGCACGGCCGACGCGAAGTGCGACATCAGCGCTGCTTTCCGCTGAAGTCGGCCGAATGAGATCGGCGGCGGAGACCGCCGGCACATCGATACGAATGTCGATACGATCAAGCAGCGGACCGGAAATACGGCCCTGATAGTCGGAGGCGCAACGCGGCCCGCGGGCACAGGTATGCCCCGGCTCCCCAGCCATGCCGCAGCGGCACGGGTTCATCGCCGCCACAAGCTGAATACCTGCCGGGTAGGCGACGCGATGGTTCGCTCTGGCAATGACGCATTCGCCGGTTTCCAGCGGCTGGCGCAGTGCATCGAGCGCCTGCGGTGAAAACTCCGGCAGCTCGTCAAGGAAGAGAATGCCGTGATGGGCGAGCGACACCTCGCCCGGCCGGGCGCGCAGCCCGCCGCCGACGAGCGCGGCCATGGTAGCGGAGTGATGCGGCGCGCGATAGGGCCGCCGATCCGAGAGTTTGCCTCCTGAAAGCTGGCCGGCGATCGAATGGATCATCGACACCTCCAGCAACTCGTTCGTCGACAAGGGCGGCAAGATCGACGGCAGGCGCGAGGCGAGCATCGACTTGCCCGAACCGGGCGGCCCGACGAAAAGCAGATTGTGGCCACCGGCGGCCGCCACTTCCAATGCGCGCTTGGCGCTTTCCTGCCCCTTGATATCGGCAAGGTCAGGCAAATTGGCAGCGGCTGCGCGAATGGACGGGTCCGGCCGCGACAGGACCTGCGTGCCGCGGAAATGGTTGGCGAGCGCGATCAGGCTGCGCGGTGCCAGAATATCGATCTCCTTGCCGGCCCAGGCGGCTTCCGGCCCGCTTTCGGCCGGGCAGATCAGCCCCTTGCCCATGGCATTGGCGGCAATCGCCGCGGGCAGTGCACCGGCAACGGGCGCAATCGTGCCATCGAGATTGAGTTCGCCGATGACGGTGTAGGATGACAAGGCATCGGCTGGAATTGCGCCAAGCGCCGCCATCAGGCCGAGCGCGATCGCAAGATCGAAATGACTGCCCTCCTTGGGCAAATCCGCCGGCGCCAGATTGACGGTGACCTTCTTCGGCGGCAGTGCGAGGCCGGAAGCATGCAGCGCCGCCTGGACCCGCTCCCGGCTCTCGGCAACAGCCTTGTCCGGCAGGCCGACGATGTGCATCAGCACCTTGCCGGGCGCGATCATCACCTGCACTTCGACGGGTACGCCCTCAATGCCCTGAAACGCCACCGTACTGACGCGCGCTACCATCTCTTGTCCCTTATCCCCAGACTTGCAGGCCGCTAGCCACCCAGATCAGCAAACCTCGGGTTGCAATCTGGCACAAAGAAAGGAATGAAACAAGAACAATGATCGAACAAAAATTTCACCCCGCATATCGGGATTGTCGATATGCGGGGCGACTATTTGTATTCGACTGAAAGCGCAATCGGCCGCAGCCGATCAGACCCGCTTGGTTTCGATCGCATCCCAGAGCAGGCTGGCGATATCGGCGCCGCCAAAGCGCTTGACTTCGCGGATGCCGGTCGGCGAGGTCACGTTGATCTCGGTCATGTAGTCGCCGATGACGTCGATGCCGACGAGCAGGAAGCCGCGCGCCTTCAGAGCCGGTCCGATGCGGGCGCAGATTTCCTTCTCGCGCGCAGTCAGCTCCGTCGCTTCGGCGCGGCCGCCGACATGCATGTTGGAGCGGGCATCATGCTCGGCCGGCACGCGGTTGATTGCGCCCACGGCTTCGCCATCGATGAGGATGATGCGCTTGTCGCCCTTGCGAACGTCAGGCAGGTATTGCTGGGCAATGAACGGCTCGCGGAAGAGCTGGCCGAACATTTCCAAGAGAGACGAGAGATTGCGGTCGTCACGCGTCGAATGGAAAACGCCGGCGCCGCCGTTGCCGTAAAGCGGCTTCAGGATCATATCGCCCATCTCATCGCGGAAGCGGCGGATTTCAGCCGGATCACGGGTAATCAGCGTCTTCGGCATGAGATCGGCGAATTCTGTGACGAAGATCTTTTCAGGCGAGTTGCGCACCCAGGCCGGATCGTTGACGACGAGCGTCTTCGGGTGAATGCGCTCAAGCAAATGCGTCGATGTGATGTAGGCCATGTCGAATGGCGGGTCCTGGCGCAGCAGCACGACGTCCATGGTCGAGAGATCGACGCGCTCGGCCTCGCCGAGTTCGAAGTGATCGCCCTTCACGTCGCGCAGGATCATCGGCTCGACGGAGGCATAGACCTTGCCGTCACGCATGCTCAGTCGCTCTGGCGTGTAGTGGAAGAGCTTGTAACCCCGGTTCTGCGCCTCAAGGCTCATGGCGAAGGTCGAGTCGCCCGTGATGTTGATGCTCCGGACATGGTCCATCTGGACCGCAACATTCTTGATACCAGCCATAGTCAGCCCTCGCTCGGATTTGCGGACAGATGTAGGTCGGCCCGCCCGCAAACGCAACGGCTATTCAAGGGCTTCCGTCAAGGATGTCTTCGTCCGGAACGTCTTTCGCGAGGGCCGGCCGCGCTCAGGCGGCAAGGCCCTGCGTGTTGCCTTGCCGAACCAGGTTGCGCAGGCGATAGGCCATCGTGAGCGGCTTCGGGAACGGCTTGCGCAGAAAGGCGACCTTGCGCAGATAGCGGTCGATGCGCCATGTCGCCCAGGTGCCGCCGGCGAAATAGGCGACATCGCCGGCATGCAGCGTGCGCTCGACACCGTCTTCCGTGGTGATATGTACTTCGCCCTCAAGGATCATCACCGTTTCGTCCCAGCCGAAATACCAGCGGAACTCGCCTGCGGTGCAATCCCACAAAGCGGTCATTGCGGCGTCATCGTGCCCGCGTGAATGCTCCGCAATACGGGCAACCGGATCGCCCGATAGAATCCAGGATCGCTCGATCGGCGACGGCTTCATTTCCATTTCGTCGCTGGCGCCCGCTACGAAGTTCCGTGACGGCGGCATCGCGACAACGACCGGGACGGCACGCGCGGCAAAGGCCGCCATGCTCGCCAACATCAGTTTCAAGACCATGCAATCCCCCAATTCCATGCGCGTCTGCCATCTCATCGCATGCGAGAGGTAAGGGCAGAGTTCATGAAATCCGGAGCATTTTAACGATTGCAGCGATTAAAGCGCATCGCGATCTTTCAGATTCGCTTCTCGCGCTTTAACCTTTTGATTTCATGCATGTCGTTGTCGCAAAACCGCCGCACACTTTTGCGCGACGTGCACTAGGATGAAAAACCTTCGATTGTGCAAACGACCATGTCGTGATCGGAGAGCGGCTTGTCTTCTCCGTTGAGAGAAGAGACGAGATGGCTTTCACCAATCTTCAGGCCGCGAGTGATGAACCAGTCGAGCTTCATGGCGCGATCGGGGAAGCGTGTAATCAGGCTCGGACGCGTGCTGGTCTGGTCGAGCGGGCCGCCATGGCATTCGAAGCCACGACCCTCGGCCATGGCGAACAGCGTATCGGTTGAGTAATCGCCGCCGGTATGGTTGCCGGTGTTGAGATCGCCGCCGATCAGCATCGGCAGACCGGGCGCGAAGGCCTCGACAGCATCGATCAACGCCGCCATCTGACGCTCACGATAGGCAGCGGTCGCAACACTTTCGAGGTGCACGGAAACCGCAACCATGGGGCCAGCCTCGGTCGTAACGATGGCGCCGACGGCGCAGCGATCGCCGATGCGCGGCTGCTCGTTGCTGTCGTTGAACCAGACGGCGTCGCCCGGCAGGCGGATCATGAAAGCATCTTTCAGCGCGACCGAGGCCATCAGCGCGTTGCCGTGAAAGCCCTTCTCGTTGAAATCATCGCGGCAGTAGGAGCGCTCGATTTCCGAACCGAGGCTGAGCTCCAGGAACTCGACGCCATAGGCATGGTTCATGCCGAGTTCGTCGGCGACGATAGCTGTGGGGTCGCGCTGTTCGGTGCGGGCCATGCCCAGATCCATTTCCGACAGCAGCACAAGCGGCGCGCCGGTTTCCCGCAACTTGGCAGCACTTTCCTCGGGAAACAGGCAGCGCTCGAGGTTCCAGGCAGCGACCGCAAACGGGAAGGACAAAGCTTCGACCTCTGCATCCGCCCCACCGATGCGCACCGCATTCAGGCAGGCTAGCGATGCGAGCTTCTCGGCATGAACGGCCGGGATCTTCTCGAGAGAGACAAAGCTCTTTCGCTCCTCCTGCGAGGGAACGGTGAATGCGGGAACATGGATGGTAATCATATTAGACGCTTGCCTGAAGGATAATTATGAAATCGCACCGGCAGTAAAGGCGCTTTATGACATCACTGTGAATAGCCCTACTCAGCGCGCCTTTGTCCCGCACTGCGTCATATCAATGAAAGCGACATCCGTTGACCGGTTACTTTTGGCTTTTGTAACAGGTGAGTTGAATTTGGTTGGCAAACTCCTGAACCGCAGCAGACTGCATCGCCTCGGTAGAATATTGCGGCGTATCGTATGCCATCATCACCAAATTCCGCAGAACTGAACCTTCTGGTCTTCCGCTGTCTGCAACCTTCATCATGTCCGACATGTTTACGCCTATCTGTCGGTTCTGCATTACACCCTTTGCCAGCTCCCCTAACTGTTGACAGAAGGCATCATCTGCACGGGCGATGGTGGCTCCTCCCATCAAGGTAGATAAGGCAATCATACACCCCAATATCAATCGCATTTTTCACCCCCAACTTACCCGTTACATCGTCCTTAGCACACCTCTGAATGCACGCTAAAGCTGATCGAAAACGTTAGTCCATCTATCCGCAGTAAGGGCGAGTTGACAAGATGTGTCGAGACGGCTGAGCCAGGAATGAAGCGATGGCGTCGAATTGGAAAGCACCTCTTTCGCTCTCCGAACACCATCAAAACGCATCGGGAAAATGCTGCGGCCAGCGACCCGGCAGCATCGCGACAATATCATAACGTTGCGAAAGGCGAGCAAAATCCGGCTGGCGTGCAAGCCAGAGATCGCTTGCGGCACGGATACGGTTTTGCGACGAGAAGGAAACGGCGTCGATTGCCTGTTGAGCACCGCGCCTCGATTTGACCTCGACGAAAACGGCGAGATCACCCTTGCGGGCAATAATGTCGATCTCGCCGAGCTTGGTGCGATGACGGATCGCGAGGATGCGATAGCCCTTGAGCATCAGAAAGGCTGCGGCGAGGTACTCGGCGACATGACCACGACGCCATGCCTTTTGCCGTTTGAGCTTTTCGCCACCCTGAAACCCTGGCTCAGGCATGGCGCTCCTTCATGTCGAGCAAGCGCTGATACAGCTCCTTGCGCGGCAGGCCGGTGAGACGCGCCGCTTCCGTTGCCGCCTTGGCGGTCGGCATTGTCCCTGAGAGATCGGCCAGAATGGCGTCGACATCGGCTTCCGTCGCGACGCTTTCGGCGGGCGGACCGACGAGCCAGACGATCTCGCCCTTCACATTCTCAACGGCATCATAGAATGCGGCAAGTTCAGACAGCGTGCCGCGGCGGAATTCCTCAAAGGTCTTCGTCAACTCGCGGCAGACGGCGCCCGCGCGCTCGCCGCCTAGCACATCGGCAGCAGCGGCAAGGGTCGCGGCGATGCGGTGCGGCGATTCAAAGAAGATGAGGGTCGCGGGAACGCTCGCGACTTCGGCAAGCCTGTCTCGGCGGGCCTTGTCCTTGGTGGGCAGGAAGCCGGCGAAAAAGAAAGCGTCGTTCGGCAGGCCGGAGCCGACGAGCGCTGCAAGCGGCGCAGAAGCGCCGGGAATGGGAACGACCTTGTATCCCGCCTCGATCGCCTGCACCGCGAGACGATAGCCCGGGTCGGAAACAAGCGGCGTGCCGGCATCGGAAACCAGCGCTACCGACCGCCCTGCTTCCAATGCCTGCAGCAGCCGGGGGCCGGCCTCGTCGGCATTGTATTCATGATAGGCGTAAGGCTTGTTCTGGATGCCGTAGCGGTCGAGCAGGACACGGGTCACGCGCGTATCTTCGCAGGCGAGCACGTCGGCGCCGGCCAGCGTTTCGAGCGCTCGCAACGTGATATCGCCGAGATTGCCGATGGGGGTCGCCACAAGATAGAGCGCCGGATCGAGCGGGCGGGCCGGAATCTGTGTGTTGTGCAGGCGGAAACTACGCGCTCCACCGCTTGTTTGGTCTTCGTTCATGCCGGTCCTGAATTCGCCTCGTATTCACCGCCTTTATGGGCGAGGCGCGGACGGACGGCAAGAGCGGCGCAAATCCTGTGGAGCATTGTCACCCAAATGTCGAATTGCCACTTGGCAAATCGCCTAAGCCTCTTGCATTCGGATGGAGAAGTCTGCCAAGTTGCCCGTCCAATCTTTCGGGCCTCGTCCGAAAACATGTCGCTCGGGCGCCTCGGGCCGCCCGGCAAGTCACGGTCGAAAGCGGTAGCATCCATGCGTATTACAATTGAGCGGTCGAACCTCCTGAAGTCGCTGAACCACGTGCATCGCGTGGTCGAGCGTCGCAACACGATCCCGATCCTGTCCAACGTGCTGCTGAAGGCCGAGGGCACGAGCCTCGACATGAAGGCAACCGACCTCGATCTCGAAATCACCGAGGCGACGCCTGCAAACGTCGAGCAGGCCGGCGCCACCACCGTACCGGCGCACCTGCTTTACGATATCGTGCGCAAGCTGTCCGACGGATCGGAAGTTCTGCTTGCCACCAACACCGACGGCAGCTCGATGACGGTCACGTCTGGGCGCTCGAAGTTTTCGCTGCAGTGCCTGCCGGAATCGGACTTCCCGGATCTTACGGCCGGCAGCTTCAGCCACTCCTTCAAGCTGAAGGCGGCTGACCTCAAGATGCTGATCGATCGCACCCAGTTCGCGATTTCGACCGAAGAAACCCGCTACTACCTGAACGGCATCTTCTTCCACACGATCGAAAGCGATGGCGACCTGAAGCTTCGCGCTGTCGCGACCGACGGTCACCGCCTTGCCCGCGCCGACGTCAGCGCGCCCTCCGGCTCCGAAGGCATGCCCGGCATCATCATTCCGCGCAAGACGGTCGGCGAATTGCAGAAGCTGGTGGATTCGCCGGATGCGATCGTCACGGTCGAAGTATCCGACGCGAAGATCCGCCTGACGATCGGCTCCATCGTCATGACATCGAAGCTGATCGACGGCACCTTCCCCGACTATCAGCGCGTCATACCCACAAACAACGACAAGGAAATGCGCGTCGATTGCCAGAGCTTCGCGCAGGCAGTCGACCGCGTTTCGACGATCTCGTCGGAGCGTGGCCGCGCCGTCAAGCTGGCGCTGTCCGACGGTCAGCTGCTTCTCACGGTCAACAACCCGGATTCGGGAAGCGCGACGGAAGAAGTCGCTGTCGGCTACGAAATGGACCCGATGGAAATCGGCTTCAACGCGAAGTACCTGCTCGACATCACCGCCCAGCTTTCGGGCGATTCCGCCGTGTTCCTGCTGGCAGATGCCGGCTCGCCGACACTCATTCGCGACACGGCCGGTGACGACGCGCTTTATGTGCTGATGCCGATGCGCGTATAAGAAACCAAAGCGCCCTGTTATGCGTTTGATTACGCAAGGGCGCTTTTATTTGGTCCTTTGTGGATTGCGACATTTTCTCTCGTTATTGCGTCATCGCATTGCAAGATCAGAGAAGAGCGATATGTAAGTCGTGACCGTAACATTTGGTGGGGGAGAGCATGGCGCTGCGTCTCAAGGAACGGCTTGGCAAGAAGTTCGACGAAGAGATCCGTTTCTTCAAAGGCATGATGCAAGGACCCAAAACCGTCGGGTCGATCGTTCCCACCTCATCGATTACAGCGCGCAAGATGGCTAGTGTCATCAACCTGCAATCCGGTCTGCCCGTGCTGGAACTCGGGCCGGGCACAGGCGCCATTACCAAGGCTATTCTGGCGCGCGGCGTCGAACCGCAAAATCTCGTCGCCATCGAATACTCGACCGATTTCTACAGTCATCTGGTCAAGCTTTATCCCGGCGTCCATTTCATCAATGGCGACGCCTTCGATCTCGATGCAACGCTCGGCGTTCTGCGCGGACAGACATTCGATTCCGTCGTGTCAGGCATCCCGCTGCTGAACTTCCCGATGGCGACGCGCGTCGCACTGCTCGAAAGTCTGCTCGACCGCATGCCGCCTGGACGCCCGATGGTGCAGATTTCCTACGGCCCGGTTTCGCCGATCATCGCCAATCCGGATCGCTATCATATCCGTCACTTCGATTTCATCGTTCGCAATATTCCGCCGGCCCAGCTCTGGGTCTATAGCCGCGGCTGAGACGATCCATGTTCGCTCTTTACATTACGCATCCGCAGGTGCGCATCGACCCCGACGTTCCCGTGCCGCAATGGGGGTTGTCGGAAGTGGGCGCAGCACGCGCGCGGGAAGCGGCAACAAGACCCTGGGCTCGCCAACTGGGCCGGATCGTCTCCAGCGGCGAGCGGAAGGCGATCGAAACGGCGGAAATTCTGGCGGCAGAGTGTGGGGTGCCGATCGACATCGTCGAAGCCATGCACGAGAACGACCGCAGCGCTACGGGCTTTCTCGCGCCGCCAGATTTCGAGAATGCCGCAGACTGGTTCTTCGCCAATCCCTACCAAAGCTTCAAGGGTTGGGAGCGCGCGATCGACGCCCAGATGAGGATCATCTCGAATGTCGAGGCGGCATTGTCGCGCCACGATCCGCAAATACCGATCGCTTTCGTCGGCCATGGCGGCGTCGGCACGCTCCTGAAATGCCATCTTGAGGACAAGCCAATCGCGCGCCAGGGCGATCAGCCGCCCGGTGGCGGCAATCTTTTCTGTTTCGACCTTGCGAACCGTGCCATCTCATGCGACTGGACACCCATCGAAGACTGGAAGGGATGGGCTTGATATGACCGCACGCGACCGCTTGATCGTTGGACTCGATGTTCCAAACCTTCAGGAGGCCGAGAAAGTGGTCGGCGCCCTCGGCGACGATATCCTCTATTACAAGATCGGTTATCAGCTCGCCTTTGCCGGCGGTCTCGAATTCGCGCGCGACCTGGCCGCCAGCGGCAAGAAGATCTTTCTCGACATGAAGCTGCTCGACATCGACAACACGGTGGCCTCCGGCGTGGAGAACATCGCGAAGATGGGCATGTCGATGCTGACACTGCACGCCTATCCGAAGGCGATGAAGGCGGCTGTCGAAGCCGCCAAGGGCTCCGACCTTTGCCTGCTCGGCGTGACCGTGCTGACGTCGATGGACGAACAGGACCTCATCGCCGCAGGCTATGAATACGATCCGCATACGCTGGTGCTGCGTCGGGCTGAACAGGCGCATCTGGCCGGCATGGGCGGCATCGTCTGCTCGGCGGAAGAGTCTGCCGCAGTCCGCAAGATCATCGGACCCGACATGGCCCTCGTTACCCCGGGCATCCGCCCGGCCGGCAGCGACAAAGGCGACCAGAAGCGCGTAATGACACCCGCCGACGCCATCAAGGCCGGCTCGAGCCATCTCGTCGTCGCTCGGCCGATCGTCAAGGCCGCCGATCCGAAGGAGGCGGCCCGCGCCATCCTCGCCGAGATGGACGCCGCACTTTAAACCACGACAGCAATCAAGGGAGGCAAGCATGCCAAAGGGATATTGGATCGCGCGCGTGGATGTCCGCGACCTCGAGAACTACAAGGACTATGTCGCAGCCGCGAAGCCTGCCTTCGAAAAATACGGCGCGAACTTTCTTGCTCGCGGCGGTGCTTACACGCCTCTCGAAGGCCCGGCGCGCGGCCGTAACGTCGTGATCGAGTTTCCGTCGCTGCAACACGCCGTCGACTGCTACAATTCGCCGGAATATCAGATCGCCGCCAAAATTCGTCAGCAGGTGGCGGATGCCGAAATGGTCGTTGTCGAGGGCATTTAAACCCTTTGAAAAGGTGACGCTGCAATGCAGCGCGATTGCACTTCACCTCCGCGCTCGGATCGGCTAAGACGAAACGATATAAGCCCAAACCAAGCCTTTCGAGGAGCCTGCCATGACCCTGTCCAACCTCCCGCCGCTCGTGACCGTGTTCGGAGGATCAGGCTTCATCGGGCGCCACGTGGTGCGTGCGCTTGCCAAGCGCGGTTACCGCATCCGTGTCGCCGTGCGCCGTCCCGATCTTGCCGGCTTCCTGCAGCCGCTCGGCAATCTCGGCCAGATTTCGATCGTTCAGGCCAATGTGCGCTATCGTAATTCCATCGACCGCGCCGTCGAAGGTGCTCAGCATGTCGTCAACTGCGTCGGCATCCTGGCGGCAAGCGGCCGCAATACCTTTGAAGCCGTGCAGGAATTCGGAGGCAAGGCAATCGCGGAAGCCGCACGCGGCGCCGGCGCTTCGCTGACGCACATTTCGGCTCTTGGCGCCGATGCCAACTCGCCTTCGGCCTATGCCCGCACCAAGGCGCGCGCCGAAACCGCAATCCTGTCGATCAAGCCGGACGCAATCATCCTGCGCCCCTCGATCGTCTTCGGACCGGAAGACGAGTTCTTCAACAAGTTTGCCGACATGTCGCGCACGGCGCCGTTCCTGCCCTTGATCGGCGGTGGCAAGACGAAGTTCCAGCCGGTCTATGTCGAAGATATCGCCGAGGCCGTCGCCCGCAGCGTCGATGGCAAGCTCAAGGCCGGCACCACCTATGAACTCGGCGGCCCGGAAGTGCTTTCCTTCCGCGAATGTCTCGAGACCACGCTGTCTGTCATCAACCGCAAGAAGGCGCTCATCTCGCTGCCTTTCGGCTTGGCGTCCCTCATCGGCTCGGTTGCCTCGCTGGTGCCGCTCATCAAGCCGCCGATCACGGCAGACCAGGTAACCCTGCTCAAGAGCGACAATGTCGTTTCCAAGCAGGCGGAAGCGGAAGGACGCACATTGAAGGGCATCGGCCTGCTGCCGACGCTGCTCGTTTCGGTCCTGCCGTCCTACCTCGTGCGCTACCGTCCGCAGGGCCAGTTCACCGGCTCCGGCAAAGCTGCCTGACGATTCGGTCAGCCGATGAAATCAAAGCGCCGCCCGGCCCTGCCGAGCGGCGCTTTTTGTTGCCTGCAAAAGACAGAATGAGCCTTTAACGTACGGGCAAAACGCCTTCATTCACAGCTCAGCGTTGCTCAAAAGACGCAGTCTGGAAATAGTAGCATTAACGTCAAATTTAAGATGAACATTTATTGCTATTCATCATTTCACTGACTAACACAGCCGCGCGTCTCAGGCTTGGACAATGAACCGGTCGGCGACGCGCTTCACACTTCTGCGGAAAGGCATTCTTCGATGGGCAAGTCTATCGCGCTTCTGTTTGCGTGCGCGGCACTGGTGATTCTTGCAGGCTCCTTCGTAGCCCGCGGCAGCATCGCCTCGGTAAAGGGCGAATGTGCGCCGACCTACGGCGTCGATCCCTGCACCACGGGTTCCATCGACGCTTCTACCCAAAACTGATCGGGTATGAAAAAGGCCGGTTTTCACCGGCCTTCATTTTATCGGTCGTCGTGATCGCAACCGCCCCTTGTCGGGTGGTCGCGCATCAGCCGAAGTAAAGTGCGATCAGGCCGACCGTGCCGACGGCAATACGCCACCATGCGAAGGGGGCGTAGCCACGGCGAGACACGAAGTCGAGCAGCGCCCGCACCACGAACAGTGCCGAGATAAACGCCATGACGAAGCCGATGACGATCAGCAGGCCCTGGTCCATGCTGAGATCGTGACGGCTCTTCCAGAGATCCAATGCGAAAGCGCCTGCCATGGTTGGCATGGCAAGGAAGAAGGAAAACTCGGCGGCCGAGCGCTTGTCGGCGCCAAGAACCAGGGCACCGACGATGGTGGAACCGGAACGCGACGTTCCCGGGATCATGGCAAGGCACTGGAAGAAACCGATCTTGACTGCCATCGGCCAGGAAAACTCATAGGCGCTGGTGTATTTCGGCTTGAACTTGATCTTGTCGATGACAAGCAGAACGATGCCGCCGAGGATCAGCGAGATACAGACCACCTTCGGCGAATCGAAAAGCACGGTCTTGATGAAATCATGCGCGATGGCGCCGATGACGGCAGCCGGCAAAAAGCCGAACAGGACGGCCAGCACGAAGTGACGCGCCTTGACACTGACGGGCAGCGCCTTGGCGATCTGAACGAGACGATTGAAATAGACAAGCAGGATGGCGAGAATCGCACCGAGCTGGATCAGAACGTCGAAAGTGGCGGCTTCCTTGAAGCCGAGAAAATGTCCGAGCAATATCAGATGGCCGGTGGAAGAGACGGGAATGAACTCCGTAAGCCCCTCCACAAGGCCTAAAACCAGCGCGATAATAATTTGTTCAGCCATATCGTGTCCTTTGTCAAACGGCAGGGCGGCCCGATTCGCTTGTGCAAACTAGGCCAAGATCCTATAGCTTCAACCGATGACAAATGACTAGGGCCGCAAGATCGCGACCCAAAAAGACTCCTTAGCATCAATCAGAAACACCCGAGTACCAATGCCGACGCTGTATCACCACCCGATGTCATCCTCCTCACGGTTCGTTCGCCTGATCCTGACCGAGTACGGCTATCAGACCGAATTGATCGAGGAACAGACCTGGGAGAAGCGCCGCGACTTCCTCGCGCTCAATCCCGCCGGCACCCTGCCTGTCTATGTCGACGACAGCATGCGGGCGCTCTGTGGTGCGGCAGTCATTTCCGAATATCTCGACGAGACCCACGGCGTGCTGAAGCGCGACCGCCGGCTTCTGGCCGAAGACCCCTTCCAGCGCGCCGAGATTCGCCGGCTGACGGAATGGTTCATGCAGAAGATGGAACAGGACGTCACGCGGCCGCTGACGCGCGAGCGCGTGTTCAAGCTGCAGATGACCGCCGAACAAGGCGGCGGCGCCCCGGATTCCAAGGTCATGCGCATGGCGCGCGGCAATATTCGCCAGCACATGAAGTATCTCTCCTGGCTCGCCGGCTCCCGGCAGTGGCTTGCGGGCGAGCGCCTCAGCTACGCCGATCTCGCCGCAGCGGCCTCGGTTTCCGTACTGGACTATCTCGGCGAAATCGACTGGACGGAATCGCCGATCGCCAAGGAATGGTATCAGCGGCTGAAGTCGCGCCCGTCCTTCCGTCCGATCCTGGCGGAGCGCGTGCGCGGTGTCACCCCGGTTTCGCACTACGCGGATCTGGATTTCTAAAGCGCTTTCGTTTTTCTTCGAACGGCGATAGCTCTCTATCTCTCTTCTTCACGCTGTTCCTGGAATTGCTCTGACGAGGGCTCGATATGCCCGTTGATCGCGAGGCCGAAAAAGCTGACAAGCAACGACGAGCGCTAACCGCGTTTCTGCGGGAGGAGGCTCGCGCCCAGGGTTTCGATCTCTGTCGCATCACAAAGCCCGACGCCATTCCCGAGGCGGCGGTGCGGCTCGGCCAGTTTCTCGACAAGGGCCATCACGGCACCATGGGCTGGATGGAGGAAACACGCGACCGGCGGGGCGATCCCCGCGTTCTCTGGAGTGAAACCCGCTCCATCGCCGTCTTCGGTTTGAACTACGGTCCAGACGAAGATCCGCGCGGGATTCTCGACAAGAAGGACAAGGCGGCGATCTCCGTCTACGCGCGCAACCGCGATTATCACGACGTCATCAAGGGACGGCTCAAAGAGATCGCGACACGTTTTGCCGCGCGCTCGAAGGAGGACGTCAAGGTCTTCGTCGATACAGCGCCTGTCATGGAGAAGCCGCTCGCCGGTGCGGCCGGCCTCGGATGGCAGGGCAAGCACACCAATCTCGTCAGCCGCGCCTTCGGCTCCTGGCTCTTCCTCGGCTCGATGTTCACCACCGCCGATCTCGAGCCGGATCAGACGGAGATCGACCATTGCGGCTCCTGTCGCGCCTGTCTCGACGCCTGCCCGACAGCGGCCTTTCCCGCGCCCTATCAACTCGACGCGCGCCGCTGCATCTCCTATCTGACGATCGAGCACAAAGGCCCGATCGAGCCGCACTTCCGGCCGATGATCGGCAACCGCATCTATGGCTGCGACGACTGTCTTGCCGCCTGCCCCTGGAACAAGTTCGCGAGCAGCGCTTCGGAGATGAAGCTCGTTGCGCGTGAAGATCTCAAGGAGCCGTCGATCGCGTTTCTGCTGACATTGGATGACGCGGCCTTTCGCACATTCTTCAGCGGCTCGCCGGTCAAGCGCATCGGCCGCGACCGTTTCATCCGCAATGTGCTGATCGCCGCCGGCAATTCCGGTGAGCGCTCTCTGATAGAGAGATGCAGTCAGCTGACACTCGATCCTTCGCCGGTGGTGCGTGGCATGGCCGTCTGGGCGCTCTCGCGGCTGATGACGGCTGGCGAACTCAGCGCATTTGCGGCACAAAGGGGCGACGAGGCGGACGAAGAGGTTCGCGCAGAATGGACATTGGCGGGGGTATAATAATGCATGTGATGATTTTCGGCTGTGGCTTTTCCGGAACGGCCATCGCCAAGACCTTCGCCGCCCCCGGCATTCGTATCACCGGCACGACCCGCTCCGCCGACAAGGCGGCTCTATTGGAGAAAGAAGGCATCGAAGCCTTCGTCTTCGACGGCGAAACGATCGATCCGGCTTTGGCGGAAGCGATGAAGTCCGCGACGCATCTCGTCCAGTCCATTTCTCCCGGCAAATCCGGTGATCCGCTGCTACGGCTGGCACAGCTCAATCTGAAGGCGTTGATGCCGAAGCTGGAATGGGTTTGCTATCTCTCCACCGTCGGTGTCTACGGCGACCATAAGGGCGCCTGGATCGATGAGCAGACCTCGCTGCATCCGATCGCCGAGCGCTCGGTCGAGCGGGTCGAGGCGGAGGACGGCTGGCTGCGCGTCGGCGTCAGGCTCGGCCTCCCCGTTGCCGTGCTGAGGCTCTCCGGCATTTACGGGCCTGGCCGCAACGCTTTCTGCAATCTGGAAAGGGGTACGGCGCGTCGGCTCATCAAGGCGAACCAGGTCTTTAATCGCATCCGCGTCGAGGATATCGGCAGCTGCGCCCGCTTCCTGTCGCATCGTCAGCTGGGTGGCATATATAATGTCACCGACGACGAACCGGCGCCGCCGCAGGATGTGGTCGTCGAAGCCGCACGCCTGATGGGTATCGAGCCCCCACCGGAACAGCCTTTCGAAACCGCGGAACTGACGCCGATGGCGCGCTCCTTCTACGGCGAGAACAAGCGCGTTTCCAACGCGAAACTGCGGGCGCTCGGCTTCGTCTTCGCTTACCCGGAATACCGTATGTCGCTCGCAGAACTCTGGTCCTCCCGCCGGTGGCGCGGCTAGGAAAAGTCGCCGGCACTCGACCCGAAATCGCATGAAAATTCCTACTTAGCCGGCTGGCTTAGTTCAATTTACTCCGCATTTATGGTTAATGACCTCTGAATTTGCACAAATGCGGCAGCAATTATGGCAAAGCCGGAAAATTATTTTTTCAGATTTCGTGATCTTTTGCATTGCAGCAAGGATGCGAGAAAAATCATTCGATTTTTAACTGATTTTATTAGGTTTTTTTCAGAACCGAGCAAAACCACTAAATAGTCATAGTATTGGATTTTAATCACGAATGTTACAATCTGTAATATTCCGTGATATCAAATGGCACGTTTTCGCCACTTTTGGCCGGATTTAAGCCCCGCCGCCTACCCAAGGCGCAAGTTCAACAGCTTGAGGGAAAACCCGGTTTGAATAAAGTAACGCGTTCTCTGGCAATCGCCGCAACTATATCCGCCTCCTTGGCTCTCCTTTCGACTGAGGCTTTTGCCTCGAATGGATGCGGTGGCGCTTCATGGTACGGGGGAAGCTCCAGAACTGCTTCAGGGGAACGCATGAGTTCCGGAAATCTTACTGCAGCCCATCGCTCGCTCGCCTTCGGTACGCGCCTTCGGGTCACCAACAAGCACAATGGCCGCAGCGTCGTCGTCCGCATCAACGACCGTGGACCTTTCATTCGGGGGCGTGTTCTCGATCTCTCCCGCGCAGCAGCCCAGGATATCGGCATGGTTGCCTCCGGCACCGCCAGCGTCTGCTACGAGGTTGTAGCCTCGAAGTAATCGGTCAATGAGGCCGGAAGCATCCAGCATTTCGGCACAACGCTTGCTCTCTCCGTCAATCGCGGTTACCACGCGGTTGGGACGTCTCAATAATCCGCCGCCACGTGCATTATTCGTGCGGATTGCTGAGGTGTCGGCGACATTTTGAAAGCGCATAAAGAGTTCCGATCAACTCAGCCAAGATTCGGAGCCACGCGCAAGCAGGAGAGTGTGAATGCGTTTAGGCGGCCGACTGCAGGGGGCCATCGAAGTTCTTGCCGATATCGAAACGCGCAAGCGACCGGTGGCCGATGCCCTGAAGGATTGGGGGCTCGCCCATCGCTTTGCCGGCTCCGGTGATCGCGCTGCGATCGGCAATATCGTCTATGACGCCTTGCGCATGCGGCTTTCCCATGCCTGGCTGATGGAAGACGACAGTCCTTCGGCGCTGGCGCATGCGGTTCTCTTCCGCCAATGGGGCCTGACGCCGGAAGCTCTGGCCGCCGAACTGGACGGTGATAAATTCGCACCGGAAGCACCCAGCGCCGAGGCCCTGTCCGCCTTCGGTAGCCGCAAGCTCGAAGATGCGCCCCGCCATATTCAAGGCGATATTCCGGAGTGGGTCGAGGACTCGTTCCAACGTGCCTTCGGGGACAGCTGGCTTTCCGAGGCACAGGCCCTTTCCGAACGACCGACGCTCGACCTTCGCGCCAATGCGCTGAAAGCCGATCGTGCCAAGGTGGTCAAGGCGCTCGAGCGTGCCGGTGCGCAGGCCTCCAAGATCGCCCGTTACGGCATTCGCATTCCCGCTGGCGAAGGCGCGTCCCGTCTTCCTAACGTGACCGCCGAGCTTTCGTTCCAAAAAGGCTGGTTCGAAGTACAGGACGAAGGCTCTCAGATCGTGGCCGATCTCGTGCTCCCTGAAGATGGCGATCAAGTCCTGGACTATTGTGCCGGCGGCGGCGGCAAGACGCTCGCCATGTCGGCCGCCATGCACAACAAGGGTCAGGTGCACGCCTATGACACCGATCGCCGACGCCTTGCGCCGATCATCGAACGGCTGAAGCGGGCGGGAACACGCAATGTTCAGGTCCATGACGAACGCAATGCCTTGCTGGCGCTGCGCGGCAAGTTCGACAAGGTTCTCGTCGATGCGCCTTGCACTGGGACAGGCACATGGCGTCGTCGACCCGACACGAAATGGCGCCTGACGCAGAAGAACCTCGACGAACGCACCAGCCAGCAACAGGAAGCTTTGGCCCAGGCCGGCGAATTTGTCCGACCGGGCGGTTCGCTGCTTTACGTCACCTGCTCCGTTCTGCCGGAGGAAAACGAGGCTCAGGTCAACCGCTTCGCCGCTCAGAATCCGGGCTTCGACGTGGTGGAAACCCTGAGCTCCTGGGAAAAGTTGTTTGGCAAGGACACGCCGCGGCCCCTTTCCTCCGATGGCAAGACCATCACGCTGACCCCTGCCTCTACCGATACGGACGGTTTCTTCTTCTGCCGTCTGCAGCGCAAGGGATAGAGCAAGATCAGAGCGCCTTCGCGCAAACACCGCGCCGGCTCTATGGGTCAAGAGCGCGAGCGACATGGGGACATGCCGCTCACGCTCTTACAGAACAGCTTTGGTTTTCGCACCAGCATCGGCTTAACCGGCAAAATCGAGCAATGCGCCTTTCGACGCTCATCCACCGTCTTCCCAAGTAAATCCACGGACCTTCCGGGTTGAAGCCCATGGTTTAGTCGCTTAAAACCATTCTAAACTAGAGCGTTTGACACAAGTTTATTTTTCATACATGACACAAAACGCCAAGTTTTTGACGGTGCCCCCACCGTCATCAGGAGAGGGAACATGAAACTCAAGATCAATTTTGGCGCCGTGCTCGCGGTAGCCGTTGCTACGACTGCCTTGTCCGGCCTGCCCGCCCTTGCTGCCACTCCCGAGCCGGCAGCTGTCCTCAAGCATTATGCGGAAGTTGCGCATGCCAAGTATCAGGACTCCCTGACCTTGGCGGAGAAGCTCGACAAAGCCATCGATGCTCTTCTCGCCAACCCCAATGACAAGACGCTGAAGGCGGCACGCGCGGCTTGGATCAAGGCTCGCGTTCCCTACGCACAGACGGAAGTCTATCGCTTCGGCAACTCGATCGTCGACGATTGGGAAGGCAAGGTAAACTCCTGGCCGCTCGATGAAGGCCTGATCGACTATGTCGACGCCTCCTACGGCACCGAAAGCGACGAGAACGCGCTTTATGTCGCCAACGTCATCGCCAACAAGACGATCAAGATCAACGGCAAGGATGTCGACGCTTCGCATCTGACGCCGGAATTCCTGTCGGGCACCCTGCATCAGGCAGGCGGCGTCGAAGCCAATGTCGCGACCGGCTATCACGCCATCGAATTCCTGCTCTGGGGCCAGGATCTGCACGGCACCAAGACTGGCGCAGGCGAGCGCCCGGCCAGCGACTACGATCTGAAGAATTGCACGCACGGCAATTGCGATCGCCGCGCCGAATATCTGAAGTCCGCTTCGAGCCTGCTCGTTGCCGACCTCAAGGACATGACGGACAAGTGGGCGCCGGAAGGCGAAGCCACCAAGCACGTCGAAGCCGATCCGAAGGCTGGTCTCACCGCCATCCTGACCGGCATGGGCTCGCTTTCCTACGGTGAACTCGCTGGCGAACGCATGAAGCTTGGCCTGCTGCTGCATGATCCGGAAGAAGAGCAGGATTGCTTCTCCGATAACACCTACAACGAGCACAATGGCGACGCCATCGGCATCGCCGCTGCCTATACCGGCAACTACACCCGCGCCGACGGCACCAAGATGAAGGGCCCGTCGCTGCATGATCTGGTCAAGGCCAAGGACGCAGCGCTCGACAAGGAAATGGAAGGCAAGCTCGACACGACGCTTGCTGCCATGAAGGCGCTCGTGCATCGCGGCGAAACGGTCGAAAAGTACGACCAGATGATCGGCGAAGGCAACAAGGAAGGCAACGCGACGGTTCAGAAGGCCATCGACGGCCTGCTCGACCAGACGAAGAGCATCCAGCGCGTTATCGCCGCTCTTGATCTCGGCACGATCAAGCTTGAAGGTTCGGACAGCCTGGACAACCCGAACGCCGTCTTCAAGAAGTAACAAGGGATGGTGGCAGCGCGACATCGCGCTGCCACTCCGCTCCTCATGACAAGCATTCCGGCCAAACGCGCCCTCTTGCCCGCCATCGCTGCGGGTTTTTTGGTTTTTTCAATCACCTTGGCCGTAGCCGGCATTCTCGATTTCCCAGAGGCACGCACCGATCTGACGCCCGAACAGCTGAAGCGGGTGCATGACGTCACGCGCGCTGCGACGGACTTTTCCAAGGCCGAGCCATACGAGGCGATGCAGGGCGGCGCGCTGACTTCGATCGACCCCGTCAGCCGCGATATCTTCTCGCAACCATCCGCCAATCTCAGCTCGGAACACGGCCAGGATTTTCATCTCGGCAACGCTCTCTTCCGCAAGCTTTGGGTCTCCGCTCCCTCCTCGACGCAGGCTTCCGACGGGCTGGGACCGCTCTTTAACGCACGCTCCTGTCAGAGCTGCCACATCCGCGATGGCCGCGGCCATCCGCCGGAGACCGCGGGCGCGGCGGCGACCTCCATGGTCCTTCGACTGGCGCGGCCAGCCGCCACGCCCGAAGAGGAGCAGGCGGTCAAGGACTATCGCGCCCTCAACTTCCCGGATCCGACCTACGGCGCGCAACTGCAGGATCTCGCCGTGCCGGGCCTTGCCGCCGAAGGCAAGGTGACGGTCACCTACAGCGAGGAAAAGGTAACGCTTGCGGGGGGCGAGATCGTGACTCTGAGCAAGCCGCATTACGGGGTAACCGATCTGGCCTACGGGCCGCTCGACCCGGCAACGACGTTTTCGCCACGCATCGCACCGCCCATGACCGGTCTCGGGTTGATAGAGGCAATTCCGGATGCCGACATCCTGGCCAATGCCGATCCGGACGGCAAGAACGTCACCGGCATTCACGGCCGCCCGGCGATCGTCCGCGATCATCGGACGGGCAAGATCGCACTTGGACGGTTCGGCTGGAAGGCTCAGAATGCGACCGTGCGCGATCAGGTTGCCGACGCCTTCTCCATCGACATCGGCATTTCCACGCCGGACAGACCGAACGCTTATGGCGATTGCACCGCCAAGGAGCCTCGGTGTCTCGCCATGCCGAACGGGGTACAAAAGCGCCTGGGCGATACGGAAGCGCCGGATCCCATTCTTCCGCTCGTGACCTTTTATTCCGAAAATCTCGCCGTACCTGCCCGCCGCAAGGCGAGCTTTCCCGACGTCCTGCACGGCAAGGACATGTTCTACCGCGCCGGCTGCGCCGCCTGCCATACGCCGAAATTCGTGACCCGGGATGACCTCAAGGGCAGCGACGGCAAGGATTCGCCGCAAGCCTTTCAGCTGATCTGGCCCTATTCCGACTTCCTACTGCACGATATGGGCGAAGGCCTGTCGGACGGGCAGCAGGTCGGTGTGGCATCGGGTCGCGATTGGCGCACGCCGCCGCTCTGGGGTATAGGCCTTACGCAAACGGTGAGCGGCAGACAGGCCTATCTTCATGACGGCCGCGCCCGCACATTGACCGAAGCCATCCTCTGGCACGGAGGAGAAGCGGAAAAGACCCGCAATGCATTCGCCGATCTTTCGAAAGACGATCGGCAAGCCCTCATCAACTTTCTGGAGTCTCTCTGATGCGCCACTGGAAACGCCTCGCAGCCAGCCTTCTTCTCACCGTTGCGGCCATGCCCGCGCATGCCGAAGACGCGGCCACCAATGGCGCCGGCCTGAACGAGGCGGCGGTCCCGGCAACGCTGCAGAAGGCAGTCGATGACGTCATCCGCCCCGGCTACCGGAACATGCATGACTCCGCCGCAAAGCTCACCACAGCGATGAAGGCGCTTTGCGCCGATCCCTCTGCCACGACGCTTGCAGACGCCAAGACGGCTTTCGGCGACACCGTGAAGAACTGGTCGCGCATCGAGATCGTCGACACCGGCCCGATCATCGACAAGAACCGCTTCGAGCACATTCTGTTCTACCCAGACCGCAAGGGTGTGGGCCTCAAGCAGGTGCAGGCCCTGATCGCCAAGGCGGATGAACATGACACGACGGTCGAAGCCATCGCCGGCAAGAGCGTGGCTCTCATGAGTATGACGGCACTGGAATATGTGCTTGCCGGAAACGGCTCGGACGTGCTCGGCAAGGACAAGCAGAGCTTCCGTTGCCGCTATGGCGCAGCAGTTGCCGGCAATATCGAGAACACCGCCAAGGAAATCGCCGACGAATGGGATGCGCCTGACGGCGTGCAGAAATCCTGGAAGTTTCCGGGCAAATCCAGCAATGATTTCATGGACAACAAGGAAGCCGTGACGGCATTGCTCGGCATTCTCGTGCACGGCGCCGCCAACGTTCGCGACCAGCGGCTGGAAACTTTCTACAAGGGCGATGCCGCGTCGGCGCGCCCGAAGATGGCGATCTACTGGCGCTCGGCCAACACCTGGACCTCCTTTACCGGAAATATCGAGGGCCTGAAGACGCTGTGGGAAAAGGGCGATATGGCGAGCCTTCTGCCGTCAGGCAAGCGTGACGTCGCCACCAAGATCGACACGATGCTGAACGAGCTCTCGACCATCGCCCCGACGATCAATCCCGATATCGAAAAAGCCCTCGGCGATGATGCAGAACGCGCCAAGATCGACAAGCTGCTTGCCGTCAGCCGTGATCTCACCACCGCGTTCAGCGACGAATATGGCGGCGCCATCGGCCTGTCGGCCGGCTTCTCCTTCGCCGACGGGGATTGAGGCAATGCGAAGCGGGCTGATCGATCGCAGAGCCTTCGTCAAGGCGGCGGGGTTGAGCTTCCTCGCAGCCCTGAAGCCCGGCGCGCTGATGGCTCTTGAACGCGCGGACGCCGTGTATGCGTCGGGCATACGCGCGGCCGACGGCTCCTTTGCCGTTGCGACAGTGACAGAACAGGGGCGGATCGTCGATCAGGTCGCCCTGCCCGCCCGCGCCCACGGCATGGCCTTTTCAAAGGCGACCGGAAAAACCGTCGCTTTCGCTCGCCGGCCGGGGACGTTCGCGATGATTTTCGACCCATGGAACAAGGGCGAACCGATTGTCATCACCGCCAAGGAAGGGCGCCACTTCTATGGCCACGGGACGTTTTCACCCGAGGGCAACCTGCTTTACGCCAGCGAGAATGATTTCGACAGGAATCGCGGCATCATCGGGCTTTATGATGCCCGAAACCGCTTTGCGCGTATCGGCGAGTACGAGACCTATGGCGTCGGCCCGCATGATATGACGGTTTCGGATGATGGCAGGGTTCTCATCGTCGCCAATGGCGGCATCGAGACCCATCCGGATTTCGGACGTACCAAACTCAATCGCGATCACATGGAACCGTCGTTGACACTAATCGACGCCGCCAGCGGCCATCTGATCGAGAAACACGTTCTGCCGCCGGAATATGCCCAGGTGTCGACCCGGCACGTCGATATCGATGCCAGCGGCCGGGTCTGGTTCGCCTGCCAATATGAGGGGCATCGCAACGATCTGCCGCCTCTGGTCGGCCATTTCTCCAAAGGTGAAGACCTGACGTTCGTCTCGCTGCCCGATGACACGACGCGGGCGCTCGGCAACTATGTGGGTGCGATCGCCGTCAATCGCGCCGAAAATCTCGTGGGCGTCACCTCGCCGGTCGAGGGAACGTCGGTGACGCTGGATGCGAAAACAGGCAAAGTGCTGAAGGTCGAGAATGTCCCCGATGCGGCGGGCATTGCCGCGGCCCAGCATGGGTTCGCCGTATCCTCCTATGACGGCGACTTTCTAAGCGAACACAGCGACGTCGCCTGGGACCAGCATATCGTCCGCATCGTTCGCGGCTGATCTTTCGAAGATCAATCCGCTTTGCTGGCTTCGATGAAGCGCCGTAGCGCCGTCGCCGCGTTCAGCATATGGGCACGCATCCGGCGCGCGGCCAATTCTCCATCGCCTTCGGCAATTGCCTGCATGATGGCCTCATGCTCCGCTCTCGACCGGTCGAGACGCTCCTGCTGTTGCAGCTGAGCGCGGCGGAAGGCCATGAGCCTGCCGTGAATGGCGATCGCCTGCTCCGCCAGAAAGCTGTTGTGCGTCGCATGATAGATCGCCTCGTGAAAGGCGCGGTTGAACGCATCGTAGGCATCCAGATCGCCTTTCTTCACAATGGCCGCCGAGGCGTCATGAAGCTCGATCAGGTGGCTGCGCTCCAAAGGCGTCATGCGATAGGTGGCAAGCCTCACGCACATGGCCTCGATCTCCGCCACCGTCTCGAACATCTCCATGATGCGCTCCGGTGTCATGCGGGCAACGACGACGCCACGTCTTGGCCGCATCTCGACGAGACCGCTCACCGCAAGCTGCCGCAGCGCCTCGCGAACGGGGGTGCGAGATGCGCCAAAGCGATCGGCGAGCTGCTGCTCGTCCAGCGCCGCACCGGCTTCGAAGCGCCCCATCGCGATATCATCGGCAAGCGCGTTTCGAATGCGATCGGACAGCAGCTCGCGGTCGTCTTCACCATCCTCAAGCTCATCCATCATTTCTCGATCTCCCGACTTATTCGGCCGCCCCGTATGCGACAGCCTCTTATTTCAAGCATCTTGCATGCAGTGCTGGCATCACACAACTGTTACGTATCCAATCATTGACGATTTTCCACACTAGGAATACAAAAATTCTCGACGCGGCCGATCCTGCATACACAGAGCGGCCGAATTACCAGATTGAAATGCATAACAGGGCGTATTCGTAGCCGCCTCGGACTAACGCCCAATCAACCATCCTATTCAAGGGATCAGGATCATGATGCTCACCAGACGGAATTTCTCGGCCGCACTCGTTGCCGGCGCTGCCGCCTCCCTCGTTTCCACAGGCAGCAAGGCCGCGAGCGCGCCCACTGCGGCTGCGCCGAAAGCCGCGGCGCAAAAGGCCAACAACATCGTCTTGGTTCATGGTCTCTTTGCCGACGGCTCCTGCTGGTCCGAGGTCATCGCGCGGCTGCAGGCCAAGGGGTTGAACTGCACGGCGGTGCAGAACCCGCTGACGACGCTACCGGACGCTGTCGCCTCCGCCCAGCGTGTGCTCGACCGTCAGGACGGCCCGACCGTGCTCGTCGGTCACTCTTTCTCGGGCATGATCGTCACCGAGGCAGGCATGCACCCCAAAGTTTCGTCACTGGTTTATGTCGCGGCGCGCGCACCCGATGCCGGCGAGGATTACACGGCACTCGCCAAGACCTATCCGACGCCGCCCGCCTCGGCCGGCATCGTCTTCGATGGCGATGAGGGCCGCCTCAGCGAAGAGGCCTTTTTACGCGACTTCGCCGGCGACCTGCCGAAAGCCAGGGCCAAAGTGCTTTATGCCGTTCAGCAGCCATTCCACAAGGAACTCCTCACCGGCAAGACCAGCGCTGCGGCCTGGCATACGAAGCCGAGCTGGTATGCCGTGTCCACCGAAGACCGGACGATCAATCCGGATCTGGAACGCTTCATGGCCAAGCGCATGGGCGCAAAGACCATCGAGGTGAAGGCCAGCCATCTTGCGCTGATCTCGCATCCGGACACGATCGCCCGGATGATCCTTGAGGCAGCGGGCCACTAAGCGGCGCCCGCTTAGCCCTTCCTGGCAAACACGGCCTGCTCACCATCAATAGCAACAGCGGCCGCCCTGGCCGCTGTTCTCAGCCAATCAGAGCCGCGCTTGTCGAGATCGGCAAGAATGCCCGGAAGGCGCGAGGCGTCATCGGCATGGCAGTTGGCAATTTCGAACCCCATCAGATCGAGCATGGCGGGCGACAGCAACATCGCGATGTCATCCTCAACCTCGATCTTGCGGCTATTGGGCGACAGGCGGCGCACGAGCAGCCTGCCGCTGACCTGATAGCGGAGATCGGGCGAACGGGCACGTCCGGCAGCGATAACGCCGGTTTGGATCGCCTCGTCGGAAGGATCGTGCTTGAGCGACCAGCCGGATTGCAGCAGCGCCTTCACCTCACGCAGGACCGGACCTCCGCGCCATTCGACATAGGCGACAAAGCGCGGACGACCGAGGCTGCCAGTGCCAGCCGTGCGCGGCCGTGCCTCAAACTGCGTCGTCGGATCCGGCAATGCCCTGCGCAGCGCGCGAATATAGGGATCCGGCACCGGAACTTTCGACGCCGGCAGCGTGCGATACTTTTCCCAAAAATCCTTGCGCTCGGCATTCGACAACAGAACCGCATTTCGCAGCCATTTATAATCCCGCTCAAGGACGATAGGCGATGGTGTCTGCAAGCCGCGGCGATAGCCACCGAGAATGGCGTCGGCGACAGCGCGCGGTGTGGGGCCATCGTCGCCCCGCGCCAGGATCGCGCTGGCGGCCAGGCGCACCAGATCGAGCGCATAGGGCATGACGGCCGCCTCATCGAAATCGTTGGCGCCCCAGATCAGCCGCCCCTCCTCGTCGCGCCAGGTGCCGAAATTTTCGAGATGCGTATCGCCGATGGCGAGCAGCGGCGGCGCGCTCTTGAGATCGGGGCAGATGTCGAGGATCGTTTCTGCCCAGCGCCAATAGGTGCCGCGCAGGAAGGAAAAGCTGTCCTTCTTCATCAGCTTGTGCTTTTTCGCCAGCCCGGCCTCTACGAGATCGGCACCGAGCTGCGCGCGCATCCAGGCCTCATAGGCCGCCACTGATTGCAGGATCGTTGTCATGATCACCCTCGTCCTACGCTTACGCCAATCCGATAGCATGGGCGCATGACAGAGCAAATCGATGTCGGAAGGCAAGACGCAACGGCCTCTCCTTTTCCACCGGATAACCCTTGTCCAAACGGCCTCTCCATGCCAATTTCGCACCCGCGAAAGGGGACGGCATGACTGAGGCAGACAACGGCGATTTTCGAGCCCGTATCCGAACGAATTTCGAACGGCAGGCGGCGATGGCGACCATCGGTGCGGAATTGACCCGCGTGGAACATGGGTCGGTCGAGATCGAGCTGCCATTCGACGTCAAGCTGACGCAGCAGCACGGCATCCTGCATGCCGGCATCATTGCCGCCGCGCTGGACTCGGCCTGTGGGTTTGCGGCCTACAGCGTCATCGACCCCGATGCATCGATTCTGACGATTGAATTCAAGATCAACCTGATGTCGCCAGGGCGCGGCGAGCGCTTCCTGTTTCGGGGCGACGTCACCAAGCCCGGCACGACGATCATCGTCGCAGACGGGCGCGGTTATGCGATCGGCGACGGGCCGGCCAAGCTGATTGCCTCGATGACAGGAACGATGATGGTGATCCGGGGCAGAGAGGGAATTAGCGGATGAAATTCGAACTGAAGCGCGTATCAGGCAAATCGATCCTGTTCGTCATGGCAGCCGAAGCAGAGTACGGGCCTTTCCTGCGCTCACGTATCGATCCGCTGATGACCGGCGTCGGCCCCGTCGAAGCTGCGATTTCACTGACCCGCACTTTTGCGCAGCTCGAAGCACAGGACGATCTTCCCGATCTCGTGGTGTCGCTCGGTTCGGCCGGGTCCGCCAAGCTGGAGCAGACGGAGGTCTATCAGGTGACCTCGGTTTCCTACCGTGACATGGATGCCTCGCCGCTGGGCTTCGAAAAGGGCCGCACCCCGTTCCTAGACCTGCCGGCGACGATCGAGCTGCCGCTGCGTATCCCGACCATTGCCGAGGGCAGCCTTTCGACAGGCGCCAATATCGTGTCCGGGACGGAAGCCTATGAGCGCATCGGCACCGACATGGTCGATATGGAAACCTTCGCGGTGCTGCGCGCCTGCCAGACCTACAGCCTGCCGTTGATCGGCCTGCGGGGAATTTCCGACGGCAAGGTGGAGCTGCAGCACATTTCCGACTGGACGGAATATCTGCATGTGATCGACCGCAAACTCTCCTACGCTGTCGACGGCCTGTTTACGGCGCTGGAAGACGGGGTATTCTGGTTCTGAACGAGAGTTTTGTCTTTCAACAAACCGCTCTTTATAATGCTTCCCATGGCCTCAAAGATACTACTTGCGTTATAAGACAAAAGTAGCCGCTGGCACTCTGTCATTCGGGAGGGGATAATGGAGACGCTCAAATTACTGCTAGAACGCGCGGATGCTGTAAATAAATACTGGAATTTATATATAGTCGTTTCGTTGGGCGTTATCGGTGTTTCTCAGGCCTTCAAAGGCGATGGAAGCTTTTCAACGTTGCGGATTTTGTTGGCACTCGGATTTGTTATTTTTGCGATTTCGAATCTTTTAGCGATCCGCGCGATCAACACGCAGCGTGTGCAGATATCGATGCTCGTGGAAGATCCGTATAAAAATATCGCCATTTTAGGTCGCCCGCCGTCAGAATTCGTATTTCTATGTTTCCACGCTAGTATCGACGTGGCGGTTGTTCTGAGCATTCTACTTCTTCATGGATAATCAGAGAAATCCGGTTGAAAACTCCCATGAAGGCGAGGCAAGGTCCCAAATAAGACAATCGGGACAATAAAATCGGCTTCGGCTCGATTTGCCCGATTGCCAGGGAAAGCGCTTTTCATTAAAGGCTCGCCATGACCCAGACAGCACATCCAGACACCGTTCTCATCGTCGATTTTGGCAGCCAGGTGACGCAGCTCATCGCGCGGCGTGTGCGCGAAGCGGGCGTCTACTGCGAAATCGTTCCCTTCCAATCCGCTGAAGCCGGCTTCAAGAGGCTGCAGCCGAAGGCCGTGATCCTCTCCGGCAGCCCGGCCTCGACCGTGGACGAAGGCTCGCCGCGAGCGCCGCAGATCATTTTCGACAGCGGCATCCCGGTCTTCGGTATCTGCTACGGCCAGCAGACCATGTGCATGCAGCTCGGCGGCAAGGTCGAGAGCGGCCACCATCGCGAATTTGGCCGCGCCTTCCTCGAAGTCGACAAGGATTGCGCCCTCTTCGAAGGACTTTGGTCGAACGGCTCGCGCCATCAGGTCTGGATGAGCCACGGCGATCGCGTCACCGCGCTGCCTGATGGCTTCGAGGTGGTCGCCACCTCTTCGAACGCACCTTACGCCTTCATCGCCGACGAGAAGCGCAAATATTACGGCGTGCAGTTCCACCCGGAAGTCGTGCATACGCCCGATGGCGCTAAGCTGATCGGCAACTTCATCCATAACATCGCCGGCATCAAGGGCGACTGGTCGATGTCGGCCTACCGCGCCAAGGCGGTTCAGGCGATCCGCGATCAGGTCGGCGACAAGCGCGTCATCTGCGCCCTGTCAGGCGGCGTCGATTCCTCCGTCGCCGCGCTTTTGATCCACGAGGCCGTCGGCGACCAGCTGACCTGCATCCTCGTCGACCACGGCCTGATGCGCAAGGACGAGGCGGCCAACGTCGTCGCCATGTTCCGCGAACACTACAATCTGCATCTCCTGCATGTCGACGCTTCCGAGCGCTTCATCGGCGAGCTGGAGGGTGTTTCCGACCCCGAGACCAAGCGCAAGATCATCGGCCGCCTCTTCATCGAGACCTTCGAAGAAGAAGCCAAGAAGCTCGGCGGCGCCGACTTCCTCGGCCAGGGCACGCTTTATCCCGACGTTATCGAGAGCGTTTCCTTCACCGGCGGTCCCTCGGTCACCATCAAGTCGCACCACAATGTCGGCGGCCTGCCCGAGCGCATGAAGATGCAGCTCGTCGAGCCGCTGCGCGAACTCTTCAAGGACGAAGTGCGCGCGCTCGGCAAGGAGCTCGGCCTGCCCGACAGCTTCATCGGCCGCCACCCCTTCCCAGGGCCTGGCCTTGCCATCCGCTGCCCGGGCGGCATCACCCGCGAGAAGCTGGAGATCCTGCGCGAAGCCGATGCCATCTATCTCGACGAAATCCGCAAGGCCGGCCTCTATGACGCCATCTGGCAGGCATTCGCCGTGCTGCTTCCGGTCCAGACGGTCGGCGTCATGGGCGATGGCCGCACCTACGAATTCGTCTGCGCGCTGCGTGCCGTCACTTCCGTCGACGGCATGACGGCGGATTTCTATCATTACGACATGGAATTCCTCGGCCGCGCTGCGACCCGCATCATCAACGAAGTCCGCGGCATCAACCGCGTGGTCTACGACGTCACCTCGAAGCCGCCCGGCACGATCGAGTGGGAATAAGAATAAGGCGACAGCTCCCGGAGTCATCCGGGAGCCGCTAAAGCCTATGCCCAAGGGGATTTCATGACGTCGGCTGCAAATGAATTTCCATGGAAGGATGATCAAGACGCGGTAGCCTGCAATCTCGCGCTCGGCCATCTCGTCAACAATCTTCCCGGCCGCCTGATGATCGATGGCGGCGTCCACGCCGAAACCTATATTTCCGCCGTCGGCGCAATTGCGGGCTATGCCGCACAGCGCACGCTATTTGCCGAAAAGCCGCCGGTTGCGGGCGCCAATATCAATCGTGTCGGTGTGGCGTCCGGCGAACAATATTGGTTCGGTGACACGCTGAACAACATGCTGGTGCCCCAGACAGAAGCCGATCTGAACCGTTGTGTGTGGTCGTTGGCGGCGGGCGGCGCGATCGGTGCCGGGCTGCAGCCTGAACAACTGCCGAAGCTGGAAGCCATGTTCCAGCACATCTCCGCGACAATTGGCGGAGAAAATGAGGGTAAATCGTCCGTTCCCGCTGAACATCAGGCTCAAATCGCGGCACGTGATCTTCTGAAGATAGTTTGGCCTATGGCCATGACATGCTTTTCAGGAAAATTCCCGGGATCCACTCACGACTTCGGCGCGGCTCCAGTTGCCTGGTGGTCCGCCATCGCGGCGACGGCGTCGAGCCGTCCGATCCAGGATGTCAGAGGCGTACTGGCGCCGGATATCGCCCTGACATTGCTGATGGAAACGGCGATCTATTGCAGCAAGCTTGATCAAGCGGTCGTCGAAACCGCATAGGCTTGCAAGCCATAACCAGGCTCACCGACGTCATCTTCAGATCGATGTTCGTCCACGAACGATAACTCGCCGATATCGGCTGTCTGCCGAAAAATAATCGCACGCTGTCGGAAGTTGCTACTCTCGCCCGTCCTTGGGTCGGAACCGCAATGAGGAGAAAGCCGTGAGAGACCTGATCTTGAAGATGTCGATGTCCGTCGATGGGTTTGTGAGTGACCTGGAGGGGACAAACAGATGGATGTTCGGCGCCGATCCGGAAGCAAAGGCCTGGAGCGTGGAGACCATATGGAGCGCCGGTCTGCACATCATGGGCAGTCGCAGCTTCCGCACCATGGCAGCCTGGTGGCCGACGTCGACCGATATCTTCGCAGCGCCGATGAACCAGATTCCCAAGGCTGTCTTCTCGCGGCAGGGACGGGCGATCCTGAGCGATGTCGCTCCGGCCGCCGAACTCGATCAGGCCCGCGCCATCGCAGGACATACGCAATCGGCCGAACGGCAACCCGGCGCGGACAGTTGGGCAGCCGCCTATGTGGCCAGCGGCGATCTTGCGGAGGAAATAGCAAAGTTGAAGGCGCAGGACAGCAAGCCGATCATGGCGCATGGCGGCGTCAGCTTTGCACGCAGCCTTATTGCCGAAAACCTGGTCGATCAGCTCATTTTGGGCGTGCATCCGATCGCGCTCGGCAAAGGTCATCCGCTGTTTTCGGAGCTCGCTGCGCCCATGCCTCTCAAACTGACGCAATCCAGGGCTTTCCCTGGAGGGGTCGTGGCGCAAATCTATCGGAGGGCGTGAATTCATCGCCGATCACGCGACCATTATGCTCATGAAAAAAAGCCGCCCACGAAATGCGAACGGCTTTTCCGGATCAATTTTTCGAAACACCCAACTCCCGCACGGGCCAACTGCCGCACGGGCAATCAGGCTTGTCCTCAAACGTCTTACTTGACCTTGATACTCATGCCGCTGATATCGGCATTGACCTGCAGGCCGACCTGCTTGCCGGTAAGCTCGAGCTGGGCGCCCTTGTCATTGGTCATGACGATCATCTGAGCGCCCTTGCCAATTGCGCCGCCGCCGCCGGCTGCACCGTAGACGCCGGTCACGTCCTGAGCACGGCGAATGTGGCTCACAGTACCCTGGAAGTACGTCTTGGAAGCACCGAAAGCCAGGCCGCCCGAAATACCACCGATCGTGATCGGGTAACGGCGACCATGGAAGGTCAGCGTGCCCTCGCCACCGGAGCCACCGACGAAGAAGGCCGCCTTGTAAACGGCGAAACGGATGGTTCCGCTGTCAGCATGCGCAACACTGGCAAAGCCAATTCCTGCGGTGGCGATTGCGGCAACCGCGACTGAACGAAATCCAGACGAAATCTTCATGATGAGCTATTCCTCAAGAGCGCCGCTTACCCAGCCGGCCGGGCACGACATCAGCGTCGTATAAAACTTACAGATGAACGGCTTTGCGCGAGATTGGTTCCAAAGCGCGCTAAATAACAACGCGTTAGAGCAAGTGATCGATGACAGGAGGGTTCCGGCTCCGGCATGCCGCAGCGCAAGGGCGGTGCCTGCCGATCGGCGATCGCAAGCTGTTAGTCGAAAACGTCGCTCGACGGCGCGTGTGCAAGCGATGGTCCGGCAAGACGCTTCTCGGCGCGGCATGATTTTGGTGATTTCCCGGTGACGCGCTTGAAGGCATTGCTGAAGGCGCTTTCGGAGGAGTAACCGAGTGACTGTGCAATAGCCGCCAAGGGAGCGCCCGTCTCTCTCAGCGTCTGCCCGGCAAGTCGCATGCGCCATTCGGTCAGGTAGGTCAGAGGCGGCACGCCGGCCACCATTCTGAAGTGCGCCGCGAATGTCGTTCTCGACATGCCGCAGGCTTTCGCCAGGGGATCCAGGCCCCAGGAGCGCTCCGGATTGCCATGCATCAGGCGCAGCGCAGGCGAAATGCGCGGATCGGCTGATGCCCGGAGCCATCCGGCCGGCAGCAGGCTCGATGACCTCAGATGCGCACGCAATATCTGCACAAACAAAAGCTGGGTCAGTTGAGCCGATGCAAGCTGCGAGCCTGGCTGATGCCCGGCCCTCTCCTCGACCAATTGCGCCAGAAGCGATCGAAACGCAGCCGCTTCCGGTGCGTTTGCGCGGATATGAATCCAGGGCGGCAACACGGTCGCCAACAGCGAGCCCTGCGCCTGATCGAGCAGCACATGGCCACCCAGATGTTCGAATTCACTGCCGTCGCCGATCGTCGCCGTCACGCGGCCTGAGCCGGAGAACAGCGTGACGGCATCAACGGCCACCACGTCAGGCTTGCTTGCCAGAACGAAGGAACGTTGCACAGCCAACAGGCCGACATCGCCCGTTTCAAACTTGACCCATTCCTCCTCTCCTTCAAACCGGCCCCAGCATTCGCCCTTCACAACCGCGAAAAACTTGATCTTGTCCCGTGCCGGGAAGTGAATGGCCCAGGGACCCCCAGCCGAAAAGCCGCCGGTGACGACAGCGTTCGCCTTTACAAGCGTCAGGAAATCGGAAAGCGGATCGATAGTCATTTCCGTACTTTTGCTCATGTAATCCGCATTATCAAGCATTCATCGTACGGAAGAGCCGGCTTATAAATCTCCAACAATTCAGCCGCCGCCTGTTTGGACATTGGCGGCGGCAAGCAAGCAAACAGTGCCAGCCATAGTAGCGGCCAGCCATCGGAGATGAGCCATGACGAAAATCAGTGAACGCCAGCTGGGCAAAATTGGCCCGCGGGTCGGTGCGATCGGCCTGGGCTGCATGGGAATGAGCCAGTCTTACGGGCCGGCCGACGAGAGCGAATCCATTGCCACCCTTCATCGGGCTGTCGAGCTCGGATGTAATTTCTTCGATACTGCGGAAGGATACGGCCCTTACGCGAACGAGGAGCTGCTGGGCCGCGCCTTCCGCGACCGGCGCGACAGCGTGGTGCTTGCCACCAAATTCGGCTTTCGCTTCGAGAATGGACGCCAGCTCGGCGCCGAGACCGACAGCAGCCCGGCCAGCATCCGCCGCGCCGTCGAAGGTTCGCTAAAGCGGCTGCAGACGGATCATATCGATCTGCTCTACCAGCACCGGATCGACCGCAAAGTGCCGATCGAGGATGTTGCCGGCACCGTCGGCGAGCTGGTCGAGGAAGGCAAAGTCAAGTTTTTCGGTCTCTCGGAAGTCGGTGTCGCGACCCTTCGCAAAGCCCATGCTGTCCACCCCGTGACGGCATTGCAGAGCGAATATTCGCTGTGGGAACGCAATCTCGAGCCTGAGATCATGCCGGTCCTGCAGGAACTGGGTATCGGTCTGGTGCCGTTTGCGCCGCTCGGCCGGGGTTTCCTCACCGGAGAGGTCAAGCGCGCCGAGGACTATCCGGAAGGCGATACGCGCCGGAACGACCAGCGCTACCAGGGCGAAAACTACGATGCCAATGTCGCGGCAGCCCGGATCGTCTTCGATATCGCTCGGGATAAGGGCGCCAAGCCTGGCCAGATCGCACTCGCCTGGCTCATGCACAAAGGCGACATGATCGTGTCGATCCCGGGAACCAAGCGCCGCAGCTATCTTGAAGAGAATCTTGGCGCGACATCCATCGAACTCGACATGTCCGAGCTGAAGAAACTCGACGATGCCTTGGCGCCCGGCAAGATCGCCGGCCAGCGCTACCCCGACTGGGTCATGGCGACCATCGATCGCTGAGCGACCAAAGGAGATTGTGATGAACGACGAGATCGTCCTCGTAACCGGCGGAACCGGCTTTATCGCGCAATATTGCATTCTCGCGCTGCTCGATCGTGGCTTTAGAGTGCGAACGACCGTCCGCAATCTGGCGCGGGAAGCGGAGGTGCGTGCACACCTGAAAGCCGGGGGCTCCGAACCCGGTGAGCGCCTCAGCTTCGCCGAAGCCGATCTCAGCGACGATCGCGGCTGGGCCGTTGCTGCCGCCGGATGCAGCTATGTGCTGCACGGCGCCTCCCCCACCCCGTCAGGCGACCAGGTGAGCGTTGAGGACTGGGTGAAGCCCGCGGTCGACGGCAATCTTCGCGTCCTGCGCGCTGCGCGCGATGCCGGGGTCAAGCGCGTGGTGCTCACCTCCGCTTTCGGCGCAATCGGCGTCGGGCACAAGCCGAGCTATCGGCGGCCGTTCAACGATGCGGATTGGAGCGACCTGAGCGGGAACGTCGCGCCATATCAGCGCTCCAAAACGCTTTCCGAAAAGGCCGCCTGGGACTTTATCGCCCGCGAGGGCCATGGCCTGGAGTTGGCGGCGGTCAATCCGGTCGCCGTGCTCGGGCCTGCCCTCGGCGCCGATTACTCCCATTCAATCCGGATGATCAAGAACATCATGGATGGGCAGCCGGGAATGCCGAAGATCAATACCGGCGTCGTCGACGTCCGCGATGTGGCCGACCTGCATGTCCGCGCCATGCTGGATCCTGCCGGCAAGGGTGAGCGCTTTCTCGCAACCGCAGGCCCGAGTCTATGGATGGCCGATATCGCCCGCGTCATTCGAAATCGGCTGGGCGCATCCGCCGGCAATGTTTCGACGCGGGTTCTGCCGAACTGGCTGGTGCGCCTTATCGCCCTCGTCAATCCGGCGATGAAGGGCGCGACGCCGATCCTTGGCGTGAACATGGATGTGACGAGCGCGAAAGCCATTCGGCTGCTCGGATGGGCACCACGGTCGAGCGAGGATGCAATCGTCGCCACAGCCGAAAGTCTCGTCAGGCTCGGTTTGCTGAAAGGGGCAAAGTCGACAGCGTGAGCGCGCGCATCATTCGCATGTCTGCCGCAATCGCCGGCGGGAATCGGCGATCACGCTTCCCTCTGGTAGATATATGTGGCGCACAGGGGACTTGCGTCAAGACCAGGCACCTCCCGTATAACCCTTGGCCTTAGCCAGAATGGGAGTGCTGACATGATCGAACAGATCAGGAAACATGCAGTCGTCATCGCCGGTGGAGGCCCGACCGGGCTGATGCTGGCGGGCGAATTGGCCTTGGCAGGCGTGGACGTCGCCATCATCGAACGGCGTCCAAATCAGGAGCTTATCGGCTGGCGGGCGGGTGGGTTGCACGCGCGCACGATCGAAATTCTCGATCAGCGCGGCATTGCCGATCGGTTTCTCTCGCAGGGACAGATAGCCCAGGTTGCCAGCTTCGCCTCGGTCCGCCTCGATATCAGCGATTTCCCGACCCGACACAATTACGGGCTGGGGCTGCGCCAGAAACATATAGAGCGCATCCTCGCCGATTGGCTCTGCGAACTCGACGTGCCGATCCAGTACGGCATCGAGGTCATCGGCTTCTCGCAGCATGATGATGGCGTCGATGTCCAGCTATCCGACGGCACGACGCTGCAGGCATCCTATCTCGTCGGATGCGATGGCGGCCGCAGCCTGATCCGCAAGGCGGCCGACATCGACTTCCCCGGATGGGATGCGACTGTCAGCAATCTGATCGCCGAGGTCGACATGGCCGAAGAGCCTGAGTTGGGCATTCGCCATGACACGCTGGGCATGCATTCCCTCGGCAGGTTCGAGTACGAAATCCGCGATAGCAAGATCATTTACGCGAATGAGGGTCCAATCGGGGTGATGGTGACCGAGCGGCAACTGCGCACCTCGGGCGAGCCGACGCTCGACGATCTTCGCAACGCTCTCATCGCCGTGTACGGTACAGACTACGGCGCCCATAACCTCCGCTGGATTTCACGGTTCACCGATGCAGCGCGACAGGCGGCAGCCTATCGCAAGGGGCGCATATTGCTTGCCGGGGATGCCGCGCATGTCCATCCGCCGGATGGCGGTCAGGGGCTCAATATCGGTGTTCAGGATGCCGTCAATCTCGGATGGAAGCTTGCGCAGGTGATCAAGGGGATATCGCCGGACCACCTGCTGGATAGCTACCATGCCGAACGCCATCCGATTGCCGCTCGCGTGCTGCGCAACACCATGGCCTCGGTGGCGCTTCGCCGCCCCGACGACCGCACGAAGGTGCTGCGCGACACGGTGGCCGAACTCCTCGAGATGGAAGAGCCACGCAAACGCTACGCGGGCATGATGTCCGGCCTGGATATTTGCTACGACTTCGGCGAGGGACATCCGCTACTCGGACGCCGCATGCCCGATCTCGATCTCCTCACGGCGCATGGACCGCAGCGGCTCTTCACGCTGCTGCACGGAGCCAAGCCTGTGTTGCTCAATCTCGGCGAGCCCCGCGGCTTCCATGTCGCGCCGTGGAAAGATCGGATACAGCTGATCGACGCCCGCTATGCTAGTCCGTGGGATCTTCCAGTCATTGGCGCGGTCGACGCCCCCAGCGCGGTATTGATCCGGCCGGACGGGTATGTGGCCTGGGTGGGAGGCGTAGCCCAGACAGGACTGATCGAGGCGCTGACCACGTGGTTCGGCCCGGCCGCTGCCTCCTGACAGAACACCGATGTCTGGCTGACACGGGGTTTATCGGCTAGCGTGGTGGAGGCGTCGAACCGGCGCTTCCATTCTCGCGAAGACGTTGCCGGAAAATATCTAGGCCACACCATGGATCAGCAAACTGAAATCACGGAACAGCCCAGCGGGCTGGCGGAAATCCTGGCGCCAGGCCTTTCCGTGGTTTTCTGCGGCCTGAACCCTGCCCTCACGGCCCATCGCGACGGGCACAACTTCTCGAACCGCAGCAACCGCTTCTGGCGGGTGCTGCATCTTGCCGGCTTTACGCCCCGCCTGCTGCGGGCGGAGGAAGAACGCGAGATGCTGGATTTTGGGCTGGGTCTGACTTCAGCCGTCTCACACCCCACCAAAAGTGCAAACGAGCTGACGAAGCAGGATTACATCACCGCCGCGCCGGTGCTGGAAGAGAAGATAAGGCGGCTTGCGCCCGGCAATCTGGCGTTTCTCGGCAAAGCCGCCTATGCGGCGATCAGCCTTCGTCCCCAGATCGAGTGGGGCAGACAGCCGGATGCATTTGCCGGCGCTGACGTCTGGGTGCTGCCCAACCCGAGCGGCCTCAACAGGGCCTTCGATCTCGCGAGACTGACGGAGCATTATCGCGAGATGAAGTTGGCGGTGGATGGATCGACTGTTGCCGACGGATAGGCGGCTGCCCCTCAGCGAGGGTCAGCAGCGCTCACATCGACGACGACCTTGCCGCGGGACAAGCCATCACGCAGCAGTGCATGGGCATCGCTGGCCTGATCGAGAGAAAATCTCCGATCATCCAGACGCGGCGTTAGCTTGCCGGCTTCCGCCAGCCTGGCTGCTTCCGCGAGAATATGCCCATGTGCTTCGCGACCCTCACCGGTCAAAAGCGGCAGCAGGGTGAAAACGCCGCTATAGCTGGCTGCGCGGAAGGAAAGCGGTGCCAGCGAGTGCGTGCTCCAGCCCAGGGAGCTGGTCACGCGGCCAAAGCGGCGAACCGCAACGAACGCATCGTCGAGCGCGCCGACGCAATCATAGACAACATCGAAACCGCTACCATCGGTCATCTCGCGCACGTAGTCCGCGACCGGGATCTTGCGATCGATGGGGGTGGCACCGATCGAGCGCAGATAGTCTGCTGCTTCGGCCCGATCAACGCCGAAAGTCTTGGCGCCCCGCGCCTTCGCTAGCTGAAGCGCAACATGACCGACACCACCGGCGGCACCAATCACGAGAACGGTTTCGCCTTCCTGGACATCGACGCGATCGAACATGCCTTCCCAGGCAGTGATGACGGCAAGCGGAAGGGCCGCGGCCTGCCGCATCGACAGACTTGCGGGCTTGTGCGCGATCAATCTGGCATCGACGGCGGCGTATTGCGCCAGGGAACCCTGCACGCCGCCGACACCGCCGGTCATACCATAGACATCGTCGCCTACTGCAAACGTCTCGACGTCGGCGCCGACGGCTTCGACCGTGCCTGCCATGTCTATCCCCAAAGTTGCCGGCAGCGGATGACGCGCATGCGCGGCGGCACCGGCCCAGATTTTGGTATCGAGCGGATTGACGCCGCTTGCATGAATTTTGACGAGGACTTCGCCCGCGCCCGGCACCGGTGTCGGCAGATCCTTCAGCACGAACGGACCGGCGGCATTCTCAACAACTATCGCTTTCATCGGATCATCCTTTCCAATCTGGTCAAAGGATGCTCTTTTCTTTTTTGCATGAAAATCATAAGTTTCGTTCGGATTTCATGCAATTTTGTATGGACTAGATGAATGGAATGGAGCGATCTTCGTATTTTTCTGGCCATAGCGCGCGAAGGCACTCTTGGCGCGGCGGCACGGTCTCTCGGACAGACGCAGCCGACCATGGGGCGACGGCTAAAGGCGCTGGAGGAAGCGATCGGCCAGACATTGTTTCAGCGCACCAGCGACGGTTTCGTGCTGACCGACGAGGGGCAGGCCGTGCTTGCTCACGCCGAAAGAATGGAACACGAGGCAATCGCCATCAGACGGGAGCTGGCTGGTGCCGAGGCTGGACTGAGCGGGCTTTTGCGGGTTTCCTGTTCGGATTGGTTCGGCGTCGTTATGCTGACGCCGGTGCTGGCCGAATTTGCACATCTCCACCCAAAGGTCGTCGTGGAGCTATTGACCGATGCGCGCCTTTACAGCCTGCCGCGACGGGAAGCCGATCTTGTGTTCCGCATCAAGCCGTTCGACGAGCCGGAAGTCGTCTCGCGACGGCTGATGCATATTTCATACGGCGCCTACATTCGAGCTGGTGAACGACATCCCGAAGCCGGCAATGGCGCGGGCTCTCGCCTCGTCGTCATGGACACGGCCTTCGGCGGCATGCCCGATGTCGCCTGGATCCAGCAGACATTGCCGAATGCGTCCGTGATCAGCCGCAGCAACAACAGAGAAGTGCAAGCCCGTCTTTGCGCTGCGGGTGCCGGCATCGCCGTATTGCCGCGGCCCTTGGCCGAGGCGACGACCGGGTTGGAAATGGTCGACCTCGGAGAACCACCACCCGGCCGCGATACCTGGATCGGCTATCATCGGGACATGCGCCGCATGCCGCGCCTGCGCGCCTTTCTCGATCTCGTCATCGAGCGGCTCGGCGCCTAAGCCGCGTCAGTTACGTCCGAGTTCGGCAAACGCCTGTTCAAGCGCCGGCCGCCATTCGGCAAATTCCGTCGCCGGGTCTACCTCGCCGGCGTTTGCTTCGATGCGGGTACGCGACAGGGTGAAGCCGGGCATGGTTTCGATAGGCTTCATCTTCAATCCCGTCAGCACCTGGTGAAGCTGGGCCGCGCATTTATTGCCGCCATGGCCGCCATAGGTGACGATCATCGCCGGTTTTCCAGCCCATTCCCGATAGAGATGATCAAGGGCATTCTTCAACACGGCCGGGTAGCCCCAATTATATTGCGGACTGACGAAGACGAAGGCATCGCCGCTTGCGATCTTTTCGCTCCAGGCCTTGGTGAGATCGGTGCGATAATCTCCGGTTGCCGGAATGCTCGGTTCGCCATCCATCGGCAGCGGCCAATCCCTAAGATCGATTAGTTCGAACGCTGCGGGCAGGATTTCGCGTCCGATCGATGCCACCCATTCGGCGACGGCGGGGCAAATACGGTTCGGCCTGACACTGCCGATAATGACGTGGATTCTGGATGGCATGGCATGGCGCCTTGTTCAATTGCGTGTATAATACACTTAAATCAAGATAGTGGGATCTGTAAAGGTGCAAAATACACATATTCTCGACGAGCTGGCCGGCGGCCTGCTCGACATCGTCAATTTTCTGAATGCGCCGCAACGCGACGAAGCCTTGCTGCGCGCCGCCGGTGTGCAGCTCGACCGCGCGCTATTCCCGCTGCTGGCGCGGCTGGGTATGCAGGGGCCGCTCGGCGTTGCCGAACTCGCCGAGCAGGTTGGCCGCGACTATACGACTGTCAGCCGTCAATTGGCGAAGCTGGAGAGCATCGGGCTCGTGAGCCGCAGCCCCGATAGCGATGATCGGCGTCGCTCGATCGCCGAGATCACCGCCGAAGGGAATATCCGCTTCAAAGCCGTGCGCGAGGCACGCAGACGAGCCTTGACACACGCGCTTGCGGACTGGAGCGAAGAGGATCGGCAATCCCTCACGCGGCTCATCCGCCGCTTCGCCGATGCCCTTGGCGACTTGCCGTTACCGGCGGACGCTCCGGTCGATGCATCCTAGCGCGCCTGGTCGGCAGGTTGAGCCGGAACGCTCATATAGCGGGAGATGAGATGCAGGTTGCGGCCGAGCGACATGCCGACAAACCCGGCCCAGACGAGAGCGGCAAGCGGCGGGACGAAGGACGCGGAAAACCAGGCGGCATGGCTCGCGGCGGCGGCATGCAGCAAAAATTCGAAGGCGAAGGTCGCCAGGATGATGACCAGCATCATGATATCGCCGGGCAGAGAGAGCGATCGTTTCGCCTTCTCGACCGCTATCCTCCAGCCGCTGACATGCCGCCAGCCAACCGCAGCACCGATACCAAGTCCTGCGAGGGCGAAGATCATATCAGCGACGCTCGCATGCACGAAAAGCCCATCGAAGCCGCGTGCCCCCATGATGGCCATGAGAACCGGCATGATCGCGAGACGCTCCAGCCGGACCCTCCGCGGCCGGCATTGCGACAGGCCCATCCATATCAGCAGTAGAAACAACACATAAACATAAAGCGGAACATGGGTCATCGCCGCAACTCCGAGCCGGCAGGATTGCAATCCGGCAAGAAATAGACCAGAATCTTAACGCCGTAAAGATTGGAGAAAACCGATTGCCTGAAGATAAGGCCGCCCCTGCCCCGCGCTATCATCATGGCGATCTGCGCAACGCCTTGCTCGAAGCGGGGCGCGTGTTGCTGGAAGAGGGTGGCCCGACCGCACTCAGCATTCGGGAGATCGCGCGCCGCGTCGGCGTATCGGCGCCGGCCGCCTATCATCACTTCTCCGGGCTGGACGACATCGCAGTGGCACTGGCCGAACGCGGCTTCGCCGAACTTGCCGAGCGCATGCGCGTGGCGCCAAGAAATGCCAGAGGTCAGCTGGCGCCGACGGGCATGGCCTATATCGGCTTTGCGCGCGACAATCCCGGGCTTTACCGGCTGATGTTCGGCGAGGGCTTTCACACGGCCTTTGCCGCCGACGACCGGATCCGTTCATTGCGCTCGGCTGCTTACGGCGTCCTCAAGTCGGGCCTTTCGAAACGCCTGCCGCCGGAAGAGATCGGCACGGCGGCGCTTTTCCTGTGGTCGTTGACACACGGTCTCGCGCTTCTGATGATTGACGGCCAGTTCGACCCCGGCGCGGATGCCGACGCATTGATTGCCGCAGTCCTCAGACTTTCCGGCAAAGGGCTGCCGACATCGGGAAACGATCACGCACAGTAGCTCTGGGAGCCCGCCGCCCTACATGATAGGCGTCGAGTGACCATCACACGGGATAATAGCAGATCCGCATAGATCAACAGAAGCAAAGTCGAACAGCATGCATACAATCAAGGAATTCGCCGGCCAAAAGGTCGTCATCGGCAATGACAGCGGTCCAGTTCTCGCCAGCGAGAAGGACGTGAACGATTGGCTCAGCGCCGCGTGGGACGCCGAGGCCACGATAGTGGTTGTGCCGATATCGCGGCTGAACGAGGACTTCTTCCAACTCTCGACCCGAATTGCCGGCGGCATCATTCAGAAGTTCGTCAATTATCGTTCCCAGCTCGTCATTATCGGCGACATCTCCCGCTGGGTCGCAAGCAGCAATGCGCTGCGCGATTTCGTTTATGAATCGAACAAGGGACGCGAGGTCTGGTTCCTGCCCGATCTGGATGCGCTCGAGCAGCGTCTGCAGCCAACACCACAACGCTAGATCCGAAGGTCTGCCCGATGGAACCAACGTTTTCTCCACCAAGACTGGAAACCGAACGCCTCATCCTCACCGGGCATACCATCGACGACTTCGAGCCGCTGGCGGGCATGTGGAGCGATCCGTTGGTCGTCAAGCACATCTTCGGCACCGTCGTCTCCACCTCTCGAGAGTCGTGGATGCGGATGCTGTCTTACCATGGGCTCTGGCCGCTGCTCGGCCATGGCTATTGGGCCGTGCGGGAAAAGTCCTCAGGCCGCTATGTCGGGGATCTTGGCTTTGCCGATTTCCATCGTGTCATCGAACCACCGATCAAGGGTATACCCGAAGCGGGCTGGGCGTTTGCAGCATGGGCGCACGGCCAAGGCTTTGCAACTGAGGCACTCGCCGCTGCCGCAGCCTGGCTCGACAAAGACGCGCGATTTGACCGCAGCGTCTGCCTGATCTCGCCGGAGAATACGGCTTCGATCCGCGTCGCGCAAAAGGCAGGTTACGGCAATCCGCAGCCGATCCGCCTCAACAACAAGGACACTCTGCTATTTTCCCGCATGCGGCAGGCACCGAAAGAATAGAGCTAGCGGAAGATCGCTCGCCCTCCCCGATCGCCTAGAATGCCAAAGACTGCTGGACGGGCTTCGGCGGTGCGAGCTGAACGCCTTCCAGCTCCAGCATGTGCGCCTTGGCGTTGGAGCCGCCAGGTGCGGAAAAGCCGCCAATCTTGCCACCCGCAGCCAGAACGCGATGGCAAGGGATGATCAGCGCCACCGGGTTCTTTGCCATGGCCTGTCCAACGTCGCGCGCGGCTTCAGGCCCCGCACCAAGCTGCTTGGCCAAGGTGCCGTAAGTGGTCGTATGGCCCCACCCGACTTGCCGGGCTGCATCATAGATCTGCTTGAAGAACGTATCCTGATCACCAAGGTCGAGCGCCACGCCGGAAAAATCGATCTCTTCGCCGGCGAAATAACGTTTCACCTGCTCGATCACATTCGCCACCTCGGGGCCCGGCGTGCCGGGCTGCGCATTGGGCAGGCGACGCAGGAGTAGACGTTCCGTCGCTCCCGCATCTCTCGTCGGCAATTGAAAGCGCACGATGCCGATATCGTTCCAGGCGATACCGCAAAAGCCGCCGGCGGTTTCGAAGATCAGATAATTCTGCCCTGTCGCATTCATGACGAAAGCTCCTGAGTTTCCACTTGTCATGAAAATCGTCTCAGGGAGCGTCGAATTCAACCCGATTCTTGCAAAGATCGAAACTGGCCACCGTTTTGATGATGAAATATCGCGCCAGGGCTGGCCCGGCGCCGTTCTCAATAACCGCCGCCGGAGGGGGCGGAATTCTGGGTCATGCTATTGCCTGAGGCGCTGTTGCCCGTGCTGGAGCATGAGGCGATGCCGAGGCCGACAAGAGCGAGGACCATGGCAGAAAAGACTGTTTTCGCGAACATAGATCATTCCTTCTTTGGAGGACCGGGCATGAAACCCGAGCGTGGAATGAACGGCCCAACCCGGCATTTTATTCGATGCTTTTTTGAAATGAGCTTGTCGGCGCCTGGGTATTCTTAAGCAAAATATATGTTCTTGTTTTGTTCTTGATTAAAGAATCACCTGATCGTATGATTTCCAGCTTGAGGAACTTGAGGAGGCAAAGCCAGGACGGCTTTGAGTAAAGCCATGCAGCACAATGACCAGATGTCATTTGATCTCGGCAAACCGACAGTTCAGCGCAAAAACAAGAAGCCAACTCAGCGCGGTCAAGCTCTCTATTTTGCGGCATTGCCGAACTCTGATATCGCCAAGCTGGCCGCTGAAATGACCGTGAGTCTAAGCCAGCAGAACGGATTGAAGCGCAAACCGCGAAAGCCCGATCTCTACCACGCCACCATTTACCCCATCGACATTGTCTCGCGATCGCAGGAAGAGGCCACCTTTGCTGCTTTGGGAGCCGGATCGACCATCTGCCTGAAATCGTTTCCCTTGCTGTTCGACCGGGTAAGTACCTTCGGAAACGGCGACAATCGTCAATATGTACTCTGGTGCAGAGAGGGAAATGAGGGGCTAACGACACTCCGTCAAGAATTGGATGCAGGCATGCAAAGCATGGGTTTTGAAAGCGGCGTACCCAAATCGTTTCAACCGCACATGACGCTGTTCTATTGCGACCAGATACTTCCTGAATTGCGATTGGACCAGCCGATTGGCTGGACGGTCGAAACGTTCACGCTCGTCAACAGTTTTCGCGGCGACGGTGAGCATGGCCACGTCTGGCACTGGCCGCTGTTCTAGGCATTCTGCCTACACTTGACGAGGCATGCTGGCGTTCGGGCCAGATGCCGCCAACACCGCTGCCACCGCATCATCGACGCTGAAGCTGCAGCGGCTACCGACATCGGTCACGCCGGCTGTCGTCATGAGATCGCGAACGCGATCATGCACGCGGGCGAATTGCACGCGAATGCCGGCGCGGCGCATCGCGCCCTCGAATTCCGTCAGGGCATCCATGGCCGTGCTGTCGAGATCGAAGCTCTCTTCGAGGCTGAGGATGACGGCGCGCAGGCCCGCTTCGCTATTGCTGCGCGCCAGGATTTCTCCGAAGATCGTGTCGGCATTGCCGAAAAACAACGTTTCACCCGGACGCCAGATCGCGATGCCTGCTGTTTGCGAAGCGTCGCTATGGCGGCTGACATCCACGAAATTATGGCTGTCGCCGAGCCGGCCGAGGCGGGCGACATAGGGCGATGCCAGGCGGTGCATCATGGCGGCCAACGATAGAGCGATGGCCAGCAGCATGCCGTTGAGAACGCCCAAGGCAAGCACGCCGAGCGCGGCGCCCACCGCCACATAGAAATCGCGATGCAGGCGGCGCAGATGCAGGATCGGACTTGGATCAAGGGCATGCGTGAGAGCCGCGATCACGACCGCGGCCAGCACAGGCTCGGGCAGAAGCGCCACGAGCGGCCCGGCACAGGCGATCAGGATCGCAAGGCCAATCGCAGCGAAAACAGTCGTTGCCCTTGTCTTTGCGCCGGCCGCCTCGCTGGCGAAGCCGGCGGAAAACCCGGCGCCAACTGGCATGCCCTGGGCGAGCGCACTGGCGATATTGGCAGCCCCAAGGGCACCGAGCTCGCGATTGACCTCCAGCGTCTCGCCATACCGCAGGGCCAGCCCGCGCATGGTCCCCCAGGATTCGGCAAAGAGAATAAGGACAAGCGGCACGGTGAACTGTACCAGCCGCGAATAGGTGGCCCATCCCGCCTCCGGCAAGGACGGCCATTGCGGCAGGATCTCAATGGCGCCAACCAGCTTGACGCCATGCGCCTCCAGGCCGAACAGATAGGAGGCCAGAATTCCCGCTGCGAGCACAAGAAAGGCGCCGGGTACGCCGGGCAACCGCTTCAGCAGCAGCAAGGCCACCAGCGCCACCAGGCCGACCGCGACACTGATCGGATTCCATTGCAAAACCGCAGCGAACAAAGCCGCCGCATATGTGATGATGTTCGAGCCCTGTACGGGAACGCCTACCAGGATCGGCAACTGATGCAGGATGATGGTGATCGCCAACCCAAGCGCAAAGCCGCGCAGCACGGGTCGCGAGATGAAGCCGGTGATGCCGCCGAGGCGCAATAGCGCGGCGATGACGAACAGGCAGCCGGCGAGCGCGACAGCAACCGTGGCCAGGCCGGCCTTCACGGTTGCGTCACCCGGCACGACCGCAAGCGTCGCGGCCAGAATCGCGGCGGAGGACGATGTCGGCGAAACGATCGCGAAACGGCTACGGCCGAAGACGGCATAGACAAGACATCCGGCGATGCCGGCAAGGATTGCGCGGTGCGGCGGCAGCCCGGCGATGCCGGCATAGGCAACGGCTTCGGGCAACATCAGCCCGGCGACCGATATGCCCGCGATGAGATCCGCCTTGTCCACCACGAACCAACTGCTCAGCTTCGTCATCGATCACCGACCATGGGGATGGTTCACTCGCCTATGGATAGACATTCGCGGTCAGGCTGCAACAGGAAAAAATGGCAGTGCCCCCCTTAAGCATCTCAAGCCGCATCGTCCCTTATGGGGCAATTCCGGCCGATCACATCGCAGACGAAGTCCATGACGGCGCGGACGGCCGGAGAGCGTCGCCGATCCGGATAGGCCACAAGCCAGAGATCGCGCGCGGGTGACGGCACGGCAGCCGGAAGGCGTGTCAGCGAGGGTTCGTTGTCCCCCAGAAAAGTCGGGAGCACGAGCGCGCCGATACCGGCCCGCGCAGCTTCGAGCTGACCGAAAATATCGGTGGCGCGAAATACGATCGGCCGACCGGCCAGGAGACTGCGCAGCCAGGTTTCTCGCGTCAGATGTTCGAGCGCCGCGTCATAGCCGATGAAGACCCAATCTTCCTCGGGCATTTCGGCGATCGACGGAATGGCATAGAGCCCAAGGCGCATCACGCCGATACGCCGGACCAGAAGATCGCTTTCCTCCGGCCGCGTCGTCCTGACGGCGATATCCGCCTCGCCATGGTCAACGACGGCACGCCGCGTGACACCTGCAACTGTCAGGGTGATATCGGGATGATCGACACGAAACAAAGCCGCTTTGGGCGCAAGAAGATGAGTGGCGATCGAAGGCGGCGCGCTGATCTTGACGGCGGCGGACAAGCCGGCCACAGCGCTTTTCGAATAACGTCTGATCGCCTCGACATTCTCGTCGATGCGACCCAGCAATTCGGCAATGGCGCGGCCATCCGCCGTCAAGGGCGATGTCCGTGGCCGGCGGTCTATCAGCCGCAGATCCAGCGAACGTTCCAGCGCCGCGATACGGCGACCGACGGTTGCGTGATCCACGCCGAGCTCACGCGCGGCCGCTGAAAGCGAGCCTGTCCGTGCCAGCGCGGCGAAATGGTGAAGGTCCTGCCAATCGATCATCTGTGCATTATTGCACAGATACGGTGAGCTCATACCGAATTTATTCAAGCGAATGTTTGTGGTCAAAGATCTCCGTAAAGGAGAATTTGCAATGCCCCTAGCGATTGCCGTCAACGGCCCCGGCGGCCTCGAGGCCATGGAGGCCGTTGACCTTCCGGTCATCGACCCCGGCCCTGGCCAGGCAAGAATCCGTCAAAGCGTTTCCGGCGTCAATTTTGTCGACATTTACGTGCGCACGGGACTGTATCCCCTGCCTCCGGGCCAGACTGTTCTCGGCTTTGAAGGCGCTGGCGTCGTGGAAGCCCTGGGTGCGGATGTCGATGGATTGAAGGTGGGCGATCGGGTGGCATATGTCGGCCATCCGCTGGGAAGCTACGCTGAGGTGCGAACCCTGCCGGTGGAGCGGCTGGTGAAATTGCCCGACGATGTCAGCGAACGCGTGGCCGGCAGCCATATGCTGCGCGGGCTGACCGCGCATATGCTGCTGCAGAAAGTCTATCCGGTGAAGCCGGGCGAGTGGGTTTTGGTGCACGCGGCGGCAGGCGGCGTCGGTCAGCTCGTCACCCGTCTGGCGAAACATCTTGGCGCGAATGTCATCGCGACCGTCGGCTCGGAAGCAAAGGCTGGCTTTGCCTACGAAGCGGGAGCCGATACGGTTCTCCTGCACACATCGGACGACTGGGTGGAGGAGGCGCGCCATATCGCTGACCGGCGCGGCGTCCATTTCGCCATCGACGGAATTGGCGGCGCGATGTTGTCACAAACACTTGCCTCGGTCCGTCCCTTCGGCATCGCCGCAAGCCTCGGCCAGGCGGCAGGCCCGATCCCGCCCATCGACATCGTCGAGTTGAGCGCGCCTCGGGCGATCGGTCTCATACGCCCAAGCGTGCTGACCTATGCCAAGGACCCCGACCTCTATCGTGAGGGAACAAAGGCAGTCATGGAGTATCTGCAGGCGGGTCTGATCAATCCGATCGGCGCGGAATACGAGCTGAAGGATGCCGCCCGGGCACACGCGGACCTTGGAGCCGGCCGGACCACGGCCAACGTCATACTGACGATGTAATCCTCATAGGAGCGGGTCATCTCCCCGCTCCCATGCCTGCCTTCGGCCGCAACGCATATTCGCCCCATGCCGTCAATGACTTTTGCTGCACAGCAGCAATTCGTTGACCTCGCCCGCGTTTGCCTGATACCGGTGGTGCGTGGCGACGCGCGGCCATTCGGCTATCGCCGCCATGTCTATCCGATACGAACCCCGATCTTTCGTGGCAAACCATATGGATACCGCTCCTCCGGTGTCCGCAGGCGATATTCCGTGAACACTGCCTCCCAGACCGTCCAGTCGAATTCGACGCTCGCCCTCATTTCCATCGTTGCGCTGACATTCTTCGGCTACATCGCCATCGGCCTGCCGCTCGCGGTTCTGCCGACTTATGTCGACAGTGGCCTCGGCTTCGGCGTCATCTGGGCCGGCATCGCCGTCAGTACGCAATATGTCGCGACCATCATCAGCCGCGCGCAGGTGGGTCGTCTCTGCGATCAGTATGGGCCTCGCCGCTCCGTTCTGCTCGGCTTCCTTGCCTATGCTCTCTCCGGCATTCTGACGCTGGCCTCGACCTTCACCGCCCATGTTCCCACCGCAAGCCTGTCCCTGCTGCTTGCTGGACGTCTTGCGCTAGGAATCGGCGAAAGCTGGGTCAGCACGGCGGCAATCACCTGGGCCATCGGCCTGATGGGATCGCGCGAAACCGTTCGCATCATTTCCTGGAACGGCATCGCCACCTATGGCGGCATCGCGCTGGCGGCACCTTTTGGCGCGTGGCTGCAGGGGCAATACGGCTTCTTCGCCATCGGCGCGGTGACGATCGTTCTTGCCGTTGCCGGGCTGATGCTTGCGCAATCGCGGCCGCCCGTCCCCGGCGTGCGGAAAAAAGGCATTGGCACCGGCCAGGTGCTCAGCCGCATCGCACCGTTCGGCGTCGCACTTGCGCTTTCGTCCAGTGGGTTCGGCGTCGTCATGGCCTTCGTCGCCTTGTTTTTCCAGAGCCGCGGCTGGGAAGGCGCATCCTTTGCGCTCAGCGCCTTCGGTCTTGCCTTCATGGGCGTGCGCCTCGGCCTTGCGCAGGCTGTCGCCCGGTTCGGCGGTCTGCCGCTGACACGTATTTCGCTGGTCGTGGAAATGATCGGCCTGCTCGCGCTGGCATTTGCCTGGTCCCCGACCGTCGCCATCATCGGCGCGGCCCTTGCCGGCGCCGGCTTCGCACCGGTATTCCCGGCGCTTGGCAACGAGGCGATGGAGAGAATTCCGCCGCAGAATCGCGGCGTCGCACTAGGCCTTTATTCGATCTTTCTCGACGTTTCCCTCGGCACGACCGGTCCGATCGCCGGCCTTTTCGCCGATCATCTCGGCTATGCCGCACCCTTTTCCTTTGGTGTCGGCGCCGTATTGCTCAGCCTCGTGCTGAGCCTCGTCCTGCGGCGGCACCCCAACGCCTGACGGGCATCGGCGCGCTCAACAGCCAGAATGGTTGCAGGAGACGGCAATGGCTTGATAAGGGTCTCCGATCAAAATCATGAGGAGGCCCTTGCATGCACATCACCGAAATCGTCATCGAGGGCGATACTCCAGGGATCGCGTGGCGGCTGCCGGTTCTGCATTTTGCCGGTAGCAAGCCGGATGCGCCGAAGATCTACATCCAGGCCGCATTGCATGCCGGCGAGCTGCCGGGAACGGCACTCGTGCATTTCCTTTGCGAGCGACTGCGCCAGGCGGAAGCGGACGGCGCCATCCTGAGCGACATCGTCGTTGTGCCGCATGCCAATCCGATCGGTGCGGCGCAATCGCATTTTGGCGAGATGCAGGGGCGCTTCGACCTTGGAACACGCACCAATTTCAACCGCGATTTCCCGCTGATCTCGCTGCGCGACCGTGATCTGCTGATCGAGGGTCTGGATCGTTATCCCGCCGTTGACCGGTTGAAGCGCCAGCTGATCCATATGGCGCTCGGCGCCGATCTGGTGATCGACCTCCATTGCGATGATGAATCCCTGCAATATGCCTATATCGACGATGCCTTCTGGCCCGAAGCCGCCGACCTTGCAGCGGCGTTGAAGATGGATGCCGTCTTGTTGTCGGACGGCGAAAGCTCAGCCTTCGAGGAGGCGGTAAGCTTTGCTTGGAAATACGAGGTGCCGGGCGAGAAGAGGGCGCATCTGCCCGGCAAGCTTTCGGTCACCGTGGAACTGCGCGGAACCCGCGACGTCTATCCCGAGATGGCGAGAGAGGACGCAGCCGGCCTCTGGCGCTTCCTCGCCGCCCGCGGCGCGGTCCACGACGAGACCGTCCTGCTTGGCGCATTCGAGGGACCGGCCGTGCCGCTCGACAATGTCGAGATGATCCGCGCACCACAGGCAGGCACCGTGCTCTTCCATCGCAATATCGGCGAGCGGATCGAAGAAGGCGATCTGCTGGCGACGATCATCACCGCACCCGGCATGCCGGATGGGACCATCGAGGTTCGCGCGCCGCAAGCCGGCCTCATCGTGACCCGTGTTTCGGACCGGCTGGTGCGCCGGCGCGGCGATCTTATGAAGATCGGCTCCGACAAGCCAAGCTCCGTTGCTCGCAAGCCGGGAACGCTGGAAGATTGATTGAGAGATAAGAAAACGGATTTGACATGACGATCACCATTTACGGCATCAAGAACTGCGACACGATGAAGAAGGCGCGGACCTGGCTCGAGGGCCATGGCATCGCCTATGATTTCCACGACTACAAGGCGGCTGGCATCGACAAGGATCACCTGGAGCGTTGGACGAAGGAAGCCGGCTGGGAAGTGGTGCTCAACCGCGCCGGCACCACCTTCAAGGCACTGCCGGAAGCGGATCGCACCGATCTTTCGAAGGACAAGGCCATCGCGCTGATGATGGCGCAGCCTTCGATGATCAAGCGCCCTGTGCTTGAGGCAGACGGCAAATTGCTCATCGGCTTCAAGCCCGATATTTATGCGGCTGCATTCGGCAAGGCCGCCTAGAGATAAGTCCATGTCCAAAACCACCCGCGCGACACAAGTGCTGACCCAGGCGAAGGTCGCCTTCACCGTGCATGCCTATGAGTACGATCCGAATGCGGAGCGTGTCGGGTTGCAGGCGGCGGAGGCCCTTGGCGAGGAGCCGCATCGCGTGCTGAAAACGCTGATGGCGGAGGTGGACGGCAAGCCCGTCTGTGTCGTCGTGCCCTCCGACCACGAAGTCAGCATGAAGAAGCTCGCCGCAGCCTTCGGCGGCAAGTCCGCCGCCATGATGAAGCCGGTCGATGCCGAGCGTCTGACGGGCTATCATGTCGGCGGCATCAGTCCCTTCGGCCAGAAAAAGATCGTGCCGACGGCGATCGAGGCGCAGGCGATGACCGAGGCATACGTCTATATCAATGGCGGCCAGCGCGGGCTGCAGGTGCGCCTCAATCCACACGATGTCTTGACCGCGCTCAAGGCCAAAGCGGCACCGCTGATTGCCTGACGATCTTCAGGATCGGACAAAGCGCCTTCAATTTCGCCGCAAAGCGGTCTAAGTCTTGAGACCGTTCTTTCGATATCAGCCAAGCAGGTTTTGTCATGACATCAGCCTCCCCCAACCATCATCCCGTCGATCACGCCAAGCTGGAAAAGCTTGCGGAAGTGGCCGTAAAGGTCGGGTTGCAGCTGCAAGCCGGCCAGGATCTGCTGATGACGGCGCCGGTTGCGGCGATGCCGCTGGTGCGGCTGATCACGCGCGAGGCCTATAAGGCCGGCGCGGGTCTCGTCTCGACCTTCTATTCGGATGAGGAAACGACACTCGCCCGCTACGAACACGGTCACGATGCGAGCTTCGACCGCGCCGCGACATGGCTCTATGAAGGCATGGCCAAAGCCTTCTCCAGCAACACGGCACGCCTCGCCATTGCCGGCGACAACCCAATGCTCCTGTCGAACCAGGACCCGAACAAGGTTGCTCGCGCCAACCGCGCCAATTCGGCCGCCTACAAGCCGGCGCTCGAAAAGATCTCGAATTTCGACACCAACTGGAACATCGTTTCCTATCCGAACCCGTCCTGGGCGAAGCTGGTCTTCCCGAACGACCCGGAGCCGATCGCGGTTGCCAAGCTTGCCAAGGCGATCTTTTCCGCTTCGCGCGTCGATGTCGAAGATCCGATCGCGGCCTGGGCCGAGCACAATGCCAATCTGCATAAGCGTTCAGCCTGGATGAACGGCAAGCGCTTCGCCGCCTTGCATTTCCAGGGCCCGGGCACCGATCTCACGGTCGGTCTCGCAGACGGCCATGAATGGCATGGCGGCGCGTCCACAGCCAAGAACGGCATCACCTGCAACCCGAACATTCCGACGGAAGAGGTCTTCACCACGCCGCATGCGCTGCGCGTCGAAGGTCATGTCTCCTCCACCAAGCCTCTGTCGCATCAGGGAACGCTGATCGACAATATCCAGGTGCGCTTCGAAGGCGGCCGGATTGTCGAGGCCAAGGCGACGCGTGGCGAGGAAGTACTGAACAAGGTGCTCGACACCGACGAAGGCGCGCGCCGGCTCGGCGAAGTGGCGCTGGTGCCGCATTCCTCGCCGATTTCCGCGAGCGGCATCCTGTTCTACAACACGCTCTTCGACGAAAACGCCTCGTGCCACATCGCGCTCGGCCAGTGCTATTCCAAGTGCTTCATCGACGGCGCCAAGCTCAGCCAGGATCAGATCAAGGCGCAGGGCGGCAATTCCAGCCTGATCCACATCGACTGGATGATCGGCTCCGACAAGGTCGATATCGACGGCATCAATGCGGATGGCGCGCGCGTACCCGTCATGCGCAAGGGCGAGTGGGCCTAACAAGGCCCTGACATTTGAGCGCAATCGTGCCGTGGCAACCTTGCCGCGGCATCCTTTGTTGGCAAAAACGACGGGATCAGATCGCCGCCAACGCTCGCTTGACGCGTTCGAGATGCGCCTTGCGTCCGGCATCGGTGACGCGATCCATATCGTGCAATGCCAGCATGCGGAAATTCAGCCGCTTGGCACAGAAGGCGGCGATGCCGCGCTTCAGCAGGCGCCGCACCGGATTGCCCATATAAAGATGCACGACCCACCAGGGCGAGCCGGTTGTTGTCAACGCCCAGAACAGACGGATATTGGTGAGTTTCGGCACGATGCGTCCGCCGGCGGGGTCGTGGGTGAAGGCGACGCCGGGCGCAAAGACGCGATCGAAGAAGCCCTTCAGGATCGCCGGAAAATTGAACCACCATTGCGGAAAGACCAGGATCAGGCCGTCGGCAGCCCGCAGCCGCGCGACGATGTCGTCGACACCCGACGTATCATAGGGCTGGTCGAAATAGCCGCGCCGTTCCACCTCCGAAAGACGCGGGTCGAAGCCTTCGCGATACAGATCGAGCAGATCGACCTCATGGCCGCCGCCGGCGAGCGTCTCCTGTGCGAGCCTCGCCACGGCGGCGGCGAAGCTATCCTCCAGCGGATGGGCCAGCACCAGCAGGATGCGCATTAGAAGAGGCTTCCCTGCTTCGGCGGCGTGGCGGGTTCGGCCGGTTTGGTGGTGCGTTTCTTCGCGGGCGTAGCGTCCGACGGCGTGGATGAGGACGATGGTGGCGCAGCATCACCGCCGGTGACCGCACCGATGCGGCCGTCCGCGAACTCGATCGAGATGGCGGCACCCGTCGAAAGTGCGGCCGCCAGCGAGACCGGGCGATCATCCTCGTCCCGCACAACGGCATAGCCGCGCTTCAGGACATTCTTGTAGGAGAGCGACTGCAGAATGCGTTCCTGCGCCACCAACTCGCTGCGAGCGCGGGTCAGCTGATGGCGGATGGCCGTATCGGCATGACGCACGAGATTGCCGAGGCGATCACGAGCCCTCCCCGTCTGCGCTTCGAGGCGCGAGGGCAGCGTGGCGAAGACGGCATCGGCGCGTTCGATGCGGGCACGGGACCGGTCGAGCATACGCTCGATCGTCCGCTCCGCGCGGGTCATCCGCTCGCTCAGCTGCTGGCGGCGCTCGGCGATCCGGTTCGACAAGATATCCGGTCGCAGCTGCGAGGCCGTGCGCTCGAAGGAACGGCGCTTGTTCAGCGTGTTCAGTTCCAATCCACGGCCGAGGCCGGCGGCCGCCTCATCGAAGCGACGACGCGGCAAAGCGAGGATCTGGTCGAGTGACGGCAGGGCCCGCAGCAGCGCGCGAACCGCCTGCCGCCGTTGATCCATCTGCCTGCCGACTCCGCCCTGCAAGCGGGCAGCAAGGCTTGCGAGCTGTGCTTCCAGCTCGGCTTTGACCGGCACGGCCATTTCGGCCGCACCCGTCGGCGTCGGAGCGCGCACGTCGGCCGCATAATCGATCAACGTCCAATCGGTCTCGTGGCCAACGGCCGATATCAGCGGGATCTCGCTGCCGGCGGCAGCACGCACCACAGCCTCATCATTGAAGCTCCAAAGATCCTCCAGGCTGCCACCACCGCGCGCGACGATCAACACATCGGGACGCGGGATCGGGCCGCCGGGCGCAAACTCGTTGAAGCCGCGAATGGCGTTCGCCACTTCGTCGCCCGAGCCATCGCCCTGCACCTTCACCGGCCAGACCAGCACATGCACGGGAAAGCGATCGGAAATGCGGTGCAGGATATCGCGGATGACGGCGCCTGTCGGCGACGTCACCACGCCGATCACCTTCGGCATGAAAGGGAGCCGGCGCTTGCGCTCAGGATCGAAAAGACCTTCGGCACCGAGCTTGCGCTTGCGTTCCTCCAGCAACGCCATCAGGGCGCCGGCGCCGGCGGGCTCAAGGCTCTCGATGACGATCTGATACTTCGACGAGCCGGGGAAGGTCGTGACCTTGCCGGTCGCAATGACCTCCATCCCCTCCTCGGGGCGGAATTTCAGCTTTGAGAAGGTGCCTTTCCAGATGACCGCGTCGATGCGGGAGCGGTCGTCCTTCAGCGAGAAATAGGCATGACCTGACGAATGCGGGCCGCGATAGCCAGAGATTTCCCCGCGCACGCGCACCTGATCGAACGCGTTCTCGACCGTGCGTTTGATCGATCCGGACAGTTCCGAGACGGAGTATTCCGTCAGGTTCGAAGGCGAATCATTCTCAAAAAAGCTGCTCATGTCCTCTTTCTAGCCGATGTCGCGGAAAATGCGGAGCCTTGTGAATACCCCTTAAGTCTGAATCGATCGGCGAAGGGATTCTGCGCATAGTTCAGAGGCTGCCGCCGCATTTGCATGTCCCGTAACGAGCGTGGAGCTTATTGCTTCATCAAGCGTTAACCCTACTGACAAAGCCTTTCTTAGCCATCCACGCGTAAATCTGTGCAAACTGGTTTTTGGTAAAGAGGAAATGGAGCGATGATATTCGCGACCGCCACGATCATCGGAATTGCCGCCGGCCTGCAGCGCACGACCCTCGGCGCGCTACTGGGCGTAGCACTGGTGAGCGTCGCCTTCATGGTGGCGGTTGCCATGTCCGTCGTTCCGCCGCCGCTGACCACCCTCTTCATCGCGCTCGGCGGATATAATCTCGGCTTCATCGGCTATCTCATCACCGCTGACATGGTGGAGCATCGCCGCGCCTAACACGCGCCGCGATCTTCCAGATCCACCACCTACACTTCAAGTCTTTGATTTTACTTATGTGATGATCGCAAAGCCGCCAACACTTTCGCGCGCCGTGCTTTGGTTTCAATCCTGCGGCTTGAAACGGAAGAACTCGACTTCCGACTGGGCCGGGACCGGGATCGGCTCGAGGTAAATCGGCACCCGGCCGGCACTGAGTTGAGCATAAAGCCCCTGCGGGCTCTTCTCCAACACCAGCTGCGTCTGAGGGTCGCCTTTGCAGAAGGCGATCATCGTGACATGGGCTTCCCGAAGAAGCGCTTCGGCCTGCTGCGGCTTGGCAAGACCGATGTTGAGCTCCGTCAACATTCCATCCGGATCGCGGTGGTAGGGGCCGGAGAGCGTGCGATGCGGCGTGAAGCGGAGAAGCGGCGCCCCCATATTGGATGGCGCGGAGATGACGCCGGGTTCGAGACCGGCAATTGGCGCCAGCGCTTCTTTCGAGGCACAATTGACCTCTTCCTCGGCAGTGTTGGTCGCAGTACTGTTGAAGCTGTTCGCGATACCCTTGTTGCCTATCGCGCCGCCGACTGCCCATACGGCCGGCACCGAAATCAGGGTCATCACGATATAGAAGAAGGCGGCAGCGACGTTTTCGCTGTCTGCCGCCGAAATCCGCCTGAGTTCAGCAAGCAGCAACGCCAGCGGCGCGATGGCCAGCAGGTTGGAAAATTCCGAGCCACGAACCTGTATCAACGCGATCGCCCAATTGATCGCGATCAGCGCCCAGAGCACGGCATGCAAGCGAACACGATCGCCTCGCAATATGCGGAACAGGCAGACCAGCATCGCAAGGACGCCCGTCACGTAATAAGCGCCAAAGGCATCGGGCTGCGAGCGGAAAACGGAGAGGATCGGCTGGGCTTCGGTCACCCTGCTCAGCCAGAATTCCACAAGCATGGGATCGAGATCGGCAAGCGGATTGCGCAGGCATTGCGGTGCGATCGCCAGGATCGTTGCGGCGACGGCAATGCCGTTGCCGGCGAGCACTGCAATGCGCCATGATCTCGACAAGCGGCTGGCGAAGAGCGTCGAGAGCAGCAGGCTAACGCAACCGGCGCTGATGATGCTGTAAAAGCCGAGCGAAAGATTGTCGCAAGTGACCATCGCGTAGAAGCGTGGCGGCACGAGCGAAAAGAACGCGGCACTGACAGCGATCGTCAACGTCAGGGAAAAGGCCCTGGCAGCAGGAGCGAAGACTTCGCCATCCCAGGCCCAGAGGCAGGCAACCGCCATGCAGACCACCGCCACGAACGGCGTCGTCTCCGCCCCGATACCGAGCTGAACGGCAAGAGCGATGGCGGCAATGACGAAGCTGCGCGGTCTATGGCTTTCATCGACGAGCATGGCGACGGTGAGCGCGACAAGACCGAGCTGGACGTTGTCGTGATCGATGGAACCTGGCACGAAGCGGGCCGAGATCAACACGAACAATGCCGTCAGGATCAGCGAGAAGTGCATCCCTTCGACGCCGCCCATTCGCCGCCCGGCCGTGCTCATGAAGAACATCAACGGCATGATGAGCATCAGCGGCCATACCGTCAGCGCCGCCGCTTCAGCCCCTTCAGCCGAGAAGAACATCCGGAAGAAGAGAATAAGGCCTGCGATCGGCAGATCGATGAAGCGCGACCAATGCATCAGCGTCCCGCCATCAAGGCCGAGACGATATTGCATCATGTCGAACCAGCCCTGACCGGCGAGAAAATCGCGCACCTCGACGAGGCGCATGGCATCGTCATTGTCGGGGCCGACATAGTCGGTGACATGGCGATGGATGATCAGCTGGCCGATAATCAGCAGGATGCTATAGATCAACGGCACAATGACGGGATGAGACCAGCGCGACGAGGCTTGCCTTCCTGCTGCCGGAGCTGCTTCAAGCGACATCGCCAGCGTCTGCACCATCTCGATAAACCCCGTATTGGAAGAACGTCCGGGAGGTCACGCTAACGCCTGCGCATCAAAAAAACGTAAAGCACGGGCGGCCAGCTGATCGATCACGACAATGTTTTTGCGATGGCGAGATCGCGCCATTTTTCCCAAGCAACCATAGGGTCTTATTAACAGCCAGCACGGTAAACTCCTGTTTGGATCGTCGATCGAGCCACCGCTCGATATCACGCCTGGGAACCGGCCAAGACCATGTGGAATGAGAAGCTGAGCGTTGCCGTCCTGCTGCCCTGCTACAACGAAGCCGCCACGATCGGCGATGTCGTCCGCGGGTTTCGTAGGGCATTGCCGCAAGCGTCCATCTACGTCTACGACAACAATTCCACCGACAGCACGGCGCTGCACGCCAAGCTCGCGGGCGCGACCGTGGTGCGTGAACGCCGGCAGGGCAAGGGCCACGTCGTGCGCCGCATGTTTGCCGACATCGAGGCGGACATCTACCTCATGGCCGATGGCGACGGCACCTACGCGCCCGATGATGCCGAAGAACTGATCCGCACGTTGCTCACCGAAGGCTCCGACATGGTGGTCGGCACCCGCCGCAACGTCCACAACGATGCCGGCCGGCAGGGACATGCCTTCGGCAACCGCATTTTCAACTGGCTCTATCGCACTATTTTCGGAACCGATTTCACCGATATCTTCTCGGGCTACCGCGCCTTTTCGCGCCGGTTCGTCAAAAGCTTTCCGGTCGTTTCGGGCGGTTTCGAGATCGAAACCGAAATGTCGGTGCATGCGTCGCAACTGAAGATGCCCGTCAGCGAACTCGAACTCGATTATGGCCGCAGGCCGGAGGGTTCGCACTCGAAACTTTCCACCTTCCGCGATGGCTGGAAAATCCTCTGGATGTTCGCCATGCTGATGAAGGAAACGAAACCGTTCGCCTTCTTCGGGATTTTGAGCGTCGTTGCCATCGATCTGGGTATCGGCTTCGGCATTCCGGTGCTTGCCGAGTATTTCGAAACGGGCTTCGTGACCCGGATTCCGACCTGGATATTCTCGATGGCATTGACGATGATCGCCTTCATGCTGTTTACAGCCGGCATGATCCTCGATTCCGTCGCACGAGCCCGTGCGGAACAATTGCGCATCCATTATATGAGCTTGGCCAAGCCGCAATCCCGACGAGCGCGGGACGAGCGGACAGCCGATGTGGCGGAGCCGGAGACATCCGCTAGCCGAAAGAAAAGGGTAAAGGCTGCATGAAGAAGCTGCTTCGCTTCCTGATCGCTGGTGGGGTCGGCTTCGTGGTCGATGCCGGCGTCCTGCATCTGCTGCTTTGGTTTACGCCGTTCAATCCGTTTGTCGGCCGGGCGATCTCAATCCCGAGCGCGCTGCTGGCTACATGGGTGCTCAATCGCAATTTCACCTTCGGCCGGTCCGACCGTTCGCTGGCAGCGGAAGGATTTCGCTATGGTTCGGTCGGCCTGACGTCGGCGCTGCTCAACTATGCGCTCTTCAGTTCACTGCTGATGGCGGAGCCCTCGCTGCAGCCGATCATCGCCCTGACGGCGGCTTCGGTGGCGGCGACCGCGTTCAGCTTCTTCGGCTACTCGCGTTTCGTCTTCCGCCACCGGCAAAATCCCTGAGGCAATCCGGGGAAAGCGTGCGGCAGCCTCCCCCGGGAACTGGATAATTTGAATGGAGAGCCGGCTCAGATCGGCTCCCAGCCATCCTTTTCGCTCGCACGGTAGATGGCATCGATGACCTTCTGGTTCAGCTTCGAGCTTTCCAGCGGCACGATTTCCGCACCCTCGCCCAATGCCGCGGAGGCAAAAGCTTCAACTTCGCGCTTGTATTGGCGGCTGTCGGGGAAGCGGAAAATCTGCGATTCCGAATGGCCGCGATTGGTGAGCTCAAGCTCTTCCGCGCCGTAACGATCGGCATTGAAGGGCGACTTGACCTCGATGAAACCTTCCGTGCCGTGGAAAACCATGACCTGACGGTTGGCCATCTGCGTGGAGATGTAGAAGGTCATTTCGAAGTCGCCGAAATCGGCCTTCACGCTCGAATAGATGTCGGTGCCGAATTCCGCATCGCGCTCCGTGACGGCCTGAATGCGCTGCGGTTCACGTCCGGTGACGAAACGGGCGCTGATCGTCGGATAAACACCGATATCGGGTAGCCCGCCACCACCGAGCGATGGAATGTTGCGCATGTTGCCGGCATCACGGTTGAAATAGGTGAAAGCGCCCTGAACGTGACGCAGGCGACCGATGGCGCCATCGGCAAGCAGCGAGCGAACCTTCCGCCAGACCGGCGCATAGGTCACCATATAGGCTTCCGTCACGAGAACCTTGTTGCGATCGCGCGCGGCGATCAGACTGTCGATCTCATCCGCCTTGAGGGCGATGGGCTTTTCGCACAAGACATGCTTGCCGGCATCGGCCGCCTTGATCGTCCACTCGACATGCTGCGACGTCGGCAGGGGAATGTACACGGCATCGATCTTGTCGGAGGCGAGCATCTCCTCGTAGGAGCCGAAGGCGTGCGGCACGGAGAAACGATCAGCCATCTCGCGTGCGCGCGCCAGATCACGGCTGGCAACGGCGGTCACGACGCAATTTTCCGCGTCCTGAATGGCAGGAACCACCAGTTCCCGGCCGATCTTGGCCGTCGATAGAATTCCGAAGCGTAGCATGCTCTCTCTCCTCAAGCATCATCCCGAACGAGTCAGCCGCATGGCGATGATCGCGACATGGCCTCCGGCGGGGTCCTTTTGAACACGGTGGGTCAAGCGAAACGGGATATTCCGCTCTGGACGAAACCGGCGCCAACCTTATTAGCCGCATGCCGGAGGTGCAACGCCCCAAGCAGCTTGCGTGGACAAATGCGGCGGCGCTGCGATCATCGATCCATGTCCGTATTTGTCCGCTTTCCGTCCGACAGATGGCTTTCGAAGCTTTCAAGCGCGCCTTAATTTCGGTTATCCTTCAAGCACAGGAGATACGAAAATGTCCCACGCGGATACCGCTTTGATCGTCATCGATGTTCAGGAATCCTTTCGCCAGCGTCCTTACTGGCGGACGGACGACCTGCCTGCCTTCACCAACAATCTGCAGGCGCTGATCGACGGCGCCAAGGCAAAGGGCATTCCCGTCGTCCAGATCTTCCATGTCGAGGATGGCGACGCTCATTTCAGCCTGAAGAGCGGCTTTGTGCGCAAGCTCGATGAAATCTCGCTAGAGGCCGATGCCATCTTTCACAAGCGCCGGCATTCCGCACTCGTCGGTTCCGGTCTCGATGTCTGGCTGGTTGAAAACGGCATTCGCAAGGTGATCGTTTCGGGCATTCGCACAGAGCAGTGCTGCGAGACAACCACACGCCACGCCTCCGATCTCGGCTATGATGTCGACTACGTTACCGAAGCGACGCTGACCTTTCCGATGACGCATGCCTCGGGCACGGTCTTCAGCGTCGACGACATCAAAAAGCGTAGCGAGCTGGTTCTGTCGGGCCGTTTCGCCCGTATCGCAACCGTCGAAGAGGCACTTGCCGACACTTCGATCCGGAGTGCCGCATGACGCAAAGCGACCGGCGCCTCCATCGACGGATCATTCCCGTTTATGTCCTTCTACCGCCCTATACGCTGCTGATGGACGTCGCCGGGCCGGTGGAGGTGTTGCGTCGCGCCAACATCGAACAGGACGATGTCCTGTTCGACTATCAATTCATCGCCGCGCAGTCGTCGCAGACGACCTCGGTCGGGCTGACACTTGCCGACCTCAAGCCGTTGCCGGATCACATTCCGGACGGCGCCTACGTCATCCTGTCCGGCAGCGTCACGCCGCCTGACGATGCCGAGGATATCGAGCCGGAGATCGCCAGGCTTGCGATCTGGCTGAAGGGCGTGATCCGTCCGGGCATTACCCTCGTCACCATCTGTTCGGGAGCCGTGATTGCCGCCCGCGCCGGGCTGATGGACGGCTACGCCTGCACAACGCATGCTGCCTGCCTCGATGAAGTCAGGGAACATGCACCGACGGCCAGGGTTCTCGACAACCGACTCTATGTCGAGGACCGGGACCGCTATTCCAGCGCCGGCATCACCACAGGCACGGACCTGATGCTGCATCTCGCCTCCAAGCTGACATCGCCCATGACAGCGCTGACCATCGCCCGGCACATGGTGGTCTACATGCGAAGGACGGGCGCCGAGCCGCAGCTCTCGCCCTGGCTCAGCGGCCGCAATCACGTCCACCCAGCCATCCATCGCGTTCAGGATGCGATCATGGCCGATCCGGCCCACAACTGGTCACTCTCCGAGCTTGCCGGCATCGGCGCGATGAGCGCACGCCATATCTCGCGGCTGTTTCAGGAGCATGCCGGCCTGTCGGTAACCGCCTATGTCAACCTGATGCGCGTTACGCTGGCGCGCGACGTGCTTGCCAATTCGCGGCTGGATATGGAGCATGTGGCGGAAAAATCCGGCTTCGCCTCGCCGCGCCATATGCGGCGCGTCTGGTCCAAATACAATACGTTGCCGCCGAGCCATTATCGGCGCTCGACGGCCGAATAAAAAAATCGTTAGTGGTCTTTGTCGGCAAAGGCCGTTAGCTTGCCTTGTCCCTCCCCTCCGGCGCCCGTTCGCCGGTTTACTCTCAAGTGACTTGGAGAAATATCATGGACATGCGCAAGCTTGGACGAACCGATCTGTCCGTCGCCCCCATCGTGTTCGGCGGCAACGTCTTCGGCTGGACGGCCGATGAGAAAACCTCCTACGCACTGCTCGACGCCTTCTTCGACGCCGGCTTCAACACAATCGACACGGCCGATGTCTACTCAAGCTGGGTTCCCGGCAACAAAGGCGGCGATTCCGAAGAGATCATCGGCAAATGGCTGAAGCAGGGTCGCATCTCCCGCGACAAGGCCGTCATCATCACCAAGGTCGGATCGGAGATGGGTCCGGGCAAGAAGGGCCTGAAGGCCAATTATATCATCGAAGCCGCCGAGGCTTCGTTGAAGCGGCTACAGACCGACCATATCGATCTCTATCTCTCGCACTGGCCGGATCCCGAGACGCCGCACGAGGAATCGCTTGCCGCCTATGCCAAGCTGAAGGAACAGGGCAAGATCCGCCATGTCGGCTGCTCGAACCTCGATGCGACACAGCTTCAGGCGTCGCTTGATGCCGCCACCAAGGCCGGCCTGCCGCGCTATGACGTGTTGCAGCCCGAGTATAACCTTTATGCCCGCGATAGTTTCGAAGGGGCGCTGGCCGATCTCTGCGTCAAGGAAGACATTGGCGTCATTACCTATTTCAGCCTTGCCGCCGGCTTCCTGACCGGCAAATATCGGACCAAAGCCGATACCGAAGGACGCGCACGCGAGAACCGGGTCTCGGCCTATTTCGACGACAAGGGCCTGCGCATCCTCGCCGCGCTCGACAAGGTCGCCGCCGAAACCGGCGCAAAACCGGCCGAGATCGCCCTTGCCTGGCTGCTGCGAAAGCGCGGCGTCACGGCTCCGATCGCCAGCGCGACTAGCCTCAACCAGCTCGACGCGCTCATCAATTCGGCAAAGCTTTCGCTTTCCGACGAAGCCATGCGCCTGCTCGACAAGGCCGGCGAATAACTGAGTCCAAATAGACGAGGATGGGCCGATGACCGTGACGATTCGAGATGCCAGACCCGAAGACGAAGCGCGCTGGCGTGCGCTCTGGGATGGCTATCTCGCCTTCTATCGCGTCACCATCGCGCCTGAAATTACCGATGCAACATGGCGCCGGGTTTTCGATCCGGCGTCGGCCATCTTCATGCGCGTCGCCGAGGTCGACGGTGAGGTGAAGGGTTTCACACTCTGCATCACGCATGAAGGCACCTGGACTCTTGCTCCTGACTGCTATCTGGAAGATCTGTTCGTCGACGAAAGTGCCAGGGGTCACGGCGTTGGCCGGGCGCTGCTGGACGATCTTGTCGCGCTCTGCAAGACGAACGGCTGGACTCGGCTATACTGGCACACGGAAGAAGGAAATGCGACGGCCCGCAAGCTATACGACACCTATGTCGAGAGCGACGGGCATATTCGCTATCGCATCAGCTTCTGAACTTAAGAACGGGTCGGCTTATCGTCAGCCCCGTCCAGTGAAATTGTCACCTGCAAGCCCAAGCCGGCGTTAGCGATGGCTGCTAGTTTCGAATTGGACAGCTCCAATGTGTAGCCTGCGTCGGATTGCTCCTGAGTGATGCAGACAAATATGTCCAAGTAGGCACTCTCCACGCCAGTCACGGAGAAAACTCTTGGAAAATTCTCTCCAAGCGTATCCGTCAATATTTTCACTGCTCCATCAGCATCGTGGTTTGTGACAGGCGTGGATAACGTCCATAGTCCTGTCTTTGCTCTTACAATCTTTCCGCTACTGAGACGTCTTTCCTCACCGGACTTCCAACTCGTATCCGGCGCGACCCCAAGGAACTCCGTAAGCCTCTGAGGCTCCAGATCATCTCCATGCAGGTATATGGCGACTGACCCAACCTTTTGCGCTTCGCTCAACTAAGCATCCTATAAGCTCGTTGTCCGGATTTGCAGCATACGCCAATGCCGGCCAAAAGACGTCGAGGATTTTGCCCGAACTTACCGCAGTGTCGGAAAGCCCTCATAATGGACGGAATGGTCGCCCTCCCAATTGGCCATGCCCGGTTTGGTCAGCATGCCACGCGGGCTGACGAAGCTTTGAATCGTCCGCTTCGGCCGCTCGTGCCACTGGATGTTGAAGGCCCAAAGCTTCGGGAAGAAGCAGAGCGACGCATAGGGCAGGTGATCATGGATCCACCATGCGAGCTTCTGCCAGTCGCCCTCATGGCTATGATGATCGATGAGCCATGGGACGACGACGCAGACGGCAGCGCCCATGCAGCCATCGAGATCGCGCACGTCCCAGATGTGGTGGGCAGCTGTATGAGGATTGGTCGAGCAGTTCAGACCGTTCCTGTTGCCGAAGGCATTGACTTCCGGCGCGCGATAGCCTGAGCGGATGTGAAGCCGCCCGAACGTTGCCTCCAGCGGTTCCAGCAACTCCTCGCAAAGCCGGCGACCAGCCTCGATCGCCAGATCCGGATCCTCCGGGATATTGGGGATACGGTAGAAGTCGGCGATTTCCGAATGCAGGAAATCGCGGAAAAAGAAATTCCTCGACAATCTGACCCGGCCGAGATCTTCCAGCCCCTTCATCGATCCCGGCTTTCTCATGACGGTGTCTCCCTTTTCGTCTTACCCAATCGCCGGGCGATCCATTGCATGCCGAAGTGCCGAATTCTGTCAGTGGCATGGAAAGACCGTCCCGGTGAAATCATCGACAGGGTCAAGGCCCGGTATATTTGAAGAAATCGATGAAGGCTCGGAGCGCCGGCCGCATCTGTCGACGGCTGGGATAGTAAATACAGAAACCCGGATAGGGCGGGCACCAATCTTCCAGCACGCGGATGAGCTTGCCATCGGCCAATTCCTGCTGCACGCGGATATCGAAGAGATAGGCAAGGCCGGCGCCGTTGACGGCCGCGAGAACCGCCAGCCGGTCCTCGATCACGATCAAGGGGCCATCAATCGCCACGATCAGCTCCCGGCCATCCTTTTCGAACTCCCAGCGGTAGAGCGAGCCATCGGTGAACCGCCGCTTGATGCAGCGATGATGGACGAGATCGCGCGGATGCTGCGGTTTCGGGTTTCTCTCGAAATAGGCCGGAGAGCCGGCAATCACGGTGCGGATGTCGGGCGAAACCTTCACCGCAATCATGTCACCTTCGATACTTTCTTCCAGACGGATGCCGGCATCGTAGCCGTCCTTGACGATATCGCTGAAGCCGTCCTCGTTGGCGATCTCCAACGTGATGTCGGGGTAGGTGTTGAGGAAATCGCCGAGCCGCGGCGCCATCAGGAGATCGGAGGCAAAACGCGGCGCTGTGATGCGCAACGTGCCCGCGGGCCGGCCCCGCGTGGCAAGTGTGTCCTCCAGCGCGATATCGATCTCCTCGAGCGCCGGCGCCAACCGTTGCAGCAGCGCTTGCCCTTCCTCGGTCGGCAGGACGCTACGCGTGGTGCGAGCGAGGAGCCTGACGCCGAGGCTTTCCTCCAGACTGGATACGGCATGGCTGACCGCAGACGGCGCAATCGACAGTTCCTTGCCGGCAGCCCGGAAACTGCGATGGGCTGCGACGGCGGCGAATACCGCAAGCTGAGAGAGCTGAGTTCTATTCATTGATCTAAATTATAGAACAACCCATTACGATTTGCATGGACTTTCATTCATTATCTACACCCCTAACTTGAGCGTGTAGGCAGCAAAGATTGACCACTGCCGCTCTCATCAGTCTCAAGAGGAACACAGGATGAAAAACCGCAAGCTTGGTAAGGATCTCACCGTTTCCGCCGTTGGTCTCGGCTGCATGGGCATGAGCTTTGCCTATGGTGCGACCGACGACGCTCAATCCATCAAAACGCTCCATCGCGCCGTCGATCTCGGCGTTACCTTTTTCGATACGGCCGAAACCTATGGCCCCTTCACCAACGAGCAGCTGCTCGGCCGCGCGCTGAAGCCTGTTCGCGACCGCGTGGTCATCGCAACAAAGTTCGGCTTCAAACTGGACCATACGAAATCCGGTCCGGCTTCCATGGTCGGTGTCGACAGCAGACCCGAGCACGTCAAGGAAGTGGCCGAAGCCTCACTCAAGCGGCTCGATACCGACGTGATCGATCTTTTCTATCAGCACCGCGTCGATCCGAACGTACCGATCGAAGATACGGTTGGCGCCATGGCGGATCTGGTGAAAGCAGGCAAGGTGCGGGCGCTCGGTCTTTCCGAAGCTGGTGCTGCCACCATTCGCCGGGCTCACGCGGTGCATCCGATCGCCGCCGTGCAGAGCGAATATTCGCTTTGGAGCCGCGAGCCCGAGAATGATGTGCTTGCGACCTGCCGCGAACTCGGCATCGGGTTCGTACCCTATAGCCCACTCGGACGCGGCTTCCTGACCGGCGCCATTCGCCAGACGGACGATCTTTCCAGCGACGATTTCCGCCGCTCGCTGCCGCGCTTCCAGAGCGAGAATTTTGATGCCAACGCGCTCCTGGTCGCCAAGCTTCAGGCACTCGCCGAGGAAAAAGGCGTTACCGCAGCACAACTGGCGCTCGCATGGGTTCTGCATCAGGGCGACGATATCGTCCCCATTCCCGGCGCACGCAAACTGCATCATCTCGAGCAGAACGCAGCCGCGGCCGATATCGCGCTTTCGGCAAAGGACGTGAAGGAGCTCGGCGACATCATCACGCCGGAAATCGTTGCCGGCAAGCGGTATAGCGATGCCTCCCTCGCCATGACGAATATATGACACGTCAGGCGCATCGGACGCCTCTGCAAAGACATCGGCCATCAAGGCCGGTGTCATTTTGAAACTGGCAAGAAAAAAGAAGCGTGATTAACGAACGACGAAACACGTGAATCGCCTGATATGCGGGCGCTTTCAAGCTCATAGCAAAATCGTCATAGGCGCAAACCCGACACGCATGCTCCACGCTCGGTTGACAAACGGGTGCGAAATTTGAAGATTGCCGGCAATTAAAACGGGCAGCGTTGGGAGGACTTATGTCTAAGCGCGCGTTTATCGGCTTCTCTGCTTTTCTTCTCGCCACTTTCGCAGCTCTGAGCCCTTCGGCCGCGGCTGATGTCAAACGCCAGGTGGTCACCACCAAGGATGGCGATTACTTCGGCTTCGACCTGCGCACAGAGCAGAACGTGACACTGGATCAGTGCTCCGCGTCCTGCATCGGCGACAAGTCCTGCAAAGCCTTCACCTACAATCCGAAGGTGAAATGGTGCTTCATGAAGTCGGACTTCAACCAGCTCAACAGTTTTCCCGGCGCAATCGCCGGCAAGATCGTCGAGACGGCTGCTGCCAGCGAGCCGGATATCGGTGCTGCCCCTGCCCTTTCCTTCCTTTCTGACGATTTCGTTCAGAGTGCGCGCGATGCCAAGAGCACGCTGACGCTCGGCGACGAGCTGAAGGGTCAAGGCGTCGAGAGCCTGATCGCTCTTGGCCGCATCGAGCTCACCTCGGGCAATGTCAACGACGCCCTCAACGCCTTCCAGGGCGCGCTTTCGCTCAATCCGGACGACGGCGATTTGTGGATCGAAATGGCGCGTGCCGCCAACACGGTCACGAACGACACCTCGGTTTCGACCAAGGCGGCTTATGCGGCGCTCAACGGCTATCAATTGACCCGCACCAAGACCAGCCGCGCCGACGCGCTGGCCGTTCTTGCGGAGTCGCTGAAAAATGCGCAGAACTATCGCCCGGCGCTCAACGCCTACAAGGCGAGCCTCGATCTCGTCAGCTCCGCCGCCGTCCAGGCAGCCTATGACGATCTGAAGGCGCGGCAGGGCTTCCGCGTGACGGGCAATACGCTCGATAACGACAATGCCGCACCGCGCGCCTGCGTGCAGTTTTCCGAAAAGCTGGTGAAGAGCGGCGTCGATTACACGCCCTTCGTCACCGTCAATGGCGCGGCGCCGAAGGGTGTCGACGCAAAGGACAATCAGATCTGCGTTGAGGGCCTGGAATTCGGCCAGCACTACCGCGTTTCGCTGCGCGCCGGGCTGCCTTCGTCGGTCGGTGAAAACCTTCCGGCCCAGGTCAATGTCGATATTTACGTCAAGGACCGCCCGGCCTCGTTGCGCTTTACCGGCGACAATTTCGTGCTTCCGGCCACGGCGCGGCGCGGCATTCCGATCGTCTCGGTCAACGCCAGCTCGGCCAATCTCAAGCTCTATCGTATCGGCGACCGCAATATCGCGCAGCTCCTGAACAACTCGCAGTTCCTGACGCAGATGGACAGCTATAGCGCCCAGACCATCCAGGACACCAACGGCGAACTGGTGTGGCAGGGTTCCATCGAGATCACGCAGGAGCTCAACAAGGATGTCGCGACCAGCTTCCCGGTCGACGAAGCCCTGCCGAAGCGCAAGCCGGGCGTTTACGTTCTGACGGCGGTTGCTCCCAACAGCGGCGGCCAGGAATGGGATCCGCAGGCGACGCAGTGGTTCGTGGTGTCCGATATCGGCGTCACCACCTATGCCGGCACCGACGGCTTGAGTGTTTTTGCCCGCTCTCTCGGCAGCGCCAAGCCGCTCGCCAATGTTCAATTGCAGCTGCTTGCCAAGAACAATGAAATCCTCGGCACCGCGAAGACCGACGACAATGGCCGTGCTGTCTTCAGCGCCGGCCTGATGCGCGGCACCGCAGGCATGACGCCGGCCGTCATCACCGCTCAGAACGGCGATCAGGACTATGTGTTCCTCGACATGACGCGCGCCGGCTTCGATCTGTCGGACCGCGGCGTTTCAGGCAGAACCGCGCCCGGCGCGATCGACCTGCTGACATGGACCGAACGCGGCATCTACCGCGCTGGCGAAACCGTGCATGCATCCGCTCTTGCCCGCGACGTCAGCTCGACGGCGGTCGAGAACCTGCCGCTTACCTTCGTCTTCCTGCGCCCGGATGGCGTCGAGGATCGCCGCATCGTCACCGATGGCGGCAAGCTCGGCGGATACAATGTCGACCTGCCGCTGCAGCAGACATCGATGCGCGGCACGTGGACGATGAACATCTATACCGATCCCAAGGGCTCCTCCATCGGGTCGCAGACCTTCCTCGTCGACGACTTCGTGCCGGATCGTATCGAATTCGACATGAAGAGCGACGCGAAGGAGATCGAAGTCGGTCAGCCGACGCCTGTTAATGTCGACGGGCGCTATCTCTACGGTGCGCCGGCCGCCGGCCTCAATCTGGAAGGCGAAGTGACGCTCAAGCCGACGCGCCAGAGCGACGCCTACAAGGGCTATCAGTTCGGCCTCGCCGATGAGGGCGCAGGCAAGGACAACAATGACGGCGACGACGACAGCAGCAGTGGTGACAGCAAGGCCGAGAGCACGCAGGTGCCGCTCGAAGACCTGCAGGCGCTGGACGAAAACGGCAAGACCACCTTCAACGTCACGATCAACGACACGCCCTCGACCACGCAGCTGCTGAACGCCAACATCACGGTGCGCATGCAGGAAGCCGGCGGCCGCGCTGTCGAGCGCTCGCTGACGCTGCCCGTCAAGGCGGACGGCCCGCGCATCGGCATCAAGCCGGAATTCGACGGCAATCTCGGTGAAAACTCGGTTGGCAACTTCCATGTCATCGCCGTCGATGCCAATGGACAGAAGCAGGCGATGCAGGGCCTGACCTGGAAGCTGCTGAGCGTCGAGCGCAATTATCAATGGTATCGCGACGGCAACAGCTGGAAGTTCGAGCCGATCATGTCCACCAAGCAGGTGGCGGTCGGCACCATCAACGCCACGACCGATGGCGCGGCGATTTCCACGCCCGTCACCTGGGGCCGCTACCGCCTCGAAGTATCCAGCGCCGATGCCAATGGTCCGGAATCCAGCGTCGAGTTCAATGCCGGCTGGTACGTCGCCTCGACCTCGACGGAGACGCCGGATGCGCTTGAAATCGCGCTCGACAAGGAAAGCTACCATGTCGGCGATACCGCCAAGCTCAAGGTGACCTCGCGCTATGCCGGTCAGCTGATGGTGACAGCCGGCTCGGAAACCCTGATCTCGGTGACGAATGCCGATATCGGTGCAAACGGCGGCGAAGTGGACGTTCCCGTCACCGCCGATTGGGGTGCGGGCACCTATCTGACGGCAACCCTCTTCCGCCCCGGCGAAGCTCAGGAAAGCCGCATGCCGATGCGCGCCATCGGCATCAAGTGGGCACCCGTCGATCCCGGCGAGCGCAAGCTGCAGATCAAGATCGATGCGCCGCAGAAGACGCTGCCGCGTCAACCGCTCAGCGTCGCTCTGCAGGTTGCCGGCGCAGGCGCCAACGAAGACGCCTATGTCACGCTCGCTGCGGTCGATGTCGGCATCCTCAACCTGACGCGTTATCAACCGCCGGCACCGGACGACTGGTATTACGGTCAGCGCCAGCTCGGTCTCGAGATCCGCGATATCTATGGTCGCCTCATCGACGGCTCGCTGGGCGCAACGGGCAAGCTGCGCACCGGCGGCGACGGCGGACAGGTTGCCTTGCAGGCAAGCCCGCCGAAAGAAAAGCTCGTCGCCTTCTTCTCCGGCCCGATCAAGCTCGATGCCGAGGGCAAGGCTAATGTCAGCTTCGACATCCCGCAGTTCAACGGCACGGCACGTCTGATGGCTGTTGCATGGTCGAAGTCCGGTGTCGGCCACGCGACGCAGGATGTGATCATCCGCGATCCGGTCGTCGTCACCGCAAGCCTGCCGAAGTTCCTGGCGCCGGGAGACAAGGCGAACCTGCGTCTCGACGTCGCAAACACAGATGCTCCTGCCGGCGAGTATACGCTGGCCGTCACCGGCAATAGCGCCGTTACCGTGGACGCAAGCGCCACGCAGCAGAAGATCAACCTGCAGACCGGCGGAAAGTACAATATTACGCTGCCACTGACGGGCGGACAGCCCGGCGACGGCACGGTATCGATCAAGCTGTCGAATGCTTCGGGCATGTCGCTCCATCAATCGGTCGACGTCCCCGTTCGCCCGGCGCAGCTGCCGGTCACCGAACGCCGGATCATTGCGCTTGCCCCGGGCAAGAGCCTGACCGTGAACTCCGACCTTCTCGCCGACAGCGTGCTGCCGGGCGCCTCGGTCAGCCTCAATGTCAGCCGTTCCAACGCGTTCGACGTGCCGGGCCTGCTGATGAGTCTTAGCCGCTATCCCTATGGCTGCGCCGAACAGACCGCGAGCGGCGCGCTGCCGCTGCTCTACTTCAGCGACATGGCGGTCAAGAACGGGCTTGCGGACGACAACGAGATCCACAAGCGCGTGCAGGATGCCATCTATCGCGAACTATCCTACCAGTCCTCCACCGGCAGCTTCGGCCTCTGGAGCCCTGGCTCGGGCGATATGTGGCTCGACTCCTACGTGACCGACTTCCTGACCCGCGCCCGCGAGCAGAAGTACAACGTGCCGGATCAGGCCATGGTGCAGGCACTGGAAAACCTCCAGAACTCGCTCAGCTCCAACACCAACGTCAAGGATAACGGCAACGAGATCGCCTACGCGCTCTATGTGCTGGCGCGCAACAAGAAGGCCTCGATCAGCGATCTGCGCTACTATGCGGATACGATGCTGAACGACTTCCCGACGCCGCTGTCCAAGGCTCATCTGGCTGCGGCGCTGGCGCTTTATGGAGATGCGCAGCGCTCGCGCAACATCTTTATCGATGCCCTGCAGATGTCGCAGAAGGCGGCGACCACGAAGGTCAGCTTCGTGCGCTCGGATTACGGCTCATCGTTGCGTGATGGTGCTGCCGTACTGGCACTGGCCGCCGAAAGCCGTCCCGTACCGCCGATCATTCCGGATCTTGCAAGCGTCGTCGCCAAGGATTGGCAGACCAAGAAGTACACCAGCACGCAGGAACAGACCTGGATGCTGCTGGCCGCCCGCGCGCTGCAGGATGGTGACGACGGGCTGACGCTCGACGTTAACGGCGCCCCGCATAGCGGCACCTACATGGCCCAGATGAGCGGCGACGCGCTGATGGGCCACGCCTTGACCGTCACCAACACGACGCGCCAACCGCTATCAGCGGCCGTGACCACGGTGGCGGCCCCGGTTGCGCCGCTGCCGGCCAGCGGCAACGGCTTCAAGATCGAGCGCAAGTACTACACGCTCGACGGTGAAGAGGCGAACGTCAGCCAAGCACAGCAGAACGAACGCTACGTCGTCGTGCTGCATGTGACCGAGAGCAACGACTGGCCGCAGCGTCTTCTCGTAACCGATCTGCTGCCAGCCGGCTTCGAGATCGACAATCCAAGCATCGTCAACAGCGCCCAGCTGACGAATTTCGACTGGCTCAGCGACATCCAGCCCGCCCATGTCGAATTCCGCAGTGATCGCTTCGTCGCAGCCTTCGACCAGGCGGCGGGTGCGGACCGCGACCTGACCTTCGCCTATGTCGTGCGCGCCGTGACCCCGGGCGTCTATGACCATCCGGCCGCAAGCGTTGAGGATATGTATCGTCCGCAATTCTCCGCCCGCACCGCGATGGGCCGCATGGAGGTGCTGGCCGCCCAGCAGTAAGCGCAGCCATGAAGGCACGATGGAAGATTGCGATCGGCTTTGGAGCCACCGCCCTTGCGGTGGTGGCTCTGGTCTTCGGCCTTGAAGCCGCGGACCGCGCCTATCCGCCGCCGCTGGACGGCGCGCGCGTGGTTTCGGCCGAGGTGCTTGACGCCAATGGCGATCTCCTGCGTGCCTTCGCCACGCCCGAGGGGCGCTGGCGGCTGAAGACTGACGTTGCCGATGTCGATCCGCAATTTCTGCGCATACTGGTCGCCTATGAAGACCGGCGCTTCTACGATCACCACGGCGTCGATCCCATGGCGGTCGGACGTGCCTTTCTGCAGCTCGTCACGCATGGTCGCATCGTATCGGGCGGTTCGACGCTATCGATGCAGGTCGCACGCCTGATCGAGCCACGCAGCGAACGCTCGATGACGGCCAAGCTTCTGCAGATGGTGCGCGCCATCCAGATCGAGCGGCGGCTGACCAAGGAACAAATCCTCGACCTCTACCTGACACATGCCCCCTATGGCGGCAATCTGGAGGGCGTGCGGGCCGCAAGCCTTGCCTATTTCGGCAAGGAGCCGAAGCATTTGACCGTTGCGCAGGCGGGCCTGCTCGTGGCGCTGCCGCAGCTACCGGAAAAGCGCCGGCCTGACCGCAATCTCGCCGCTGCGCAGGCGGCCCGCCATCGCGTGCTCGCACGCGCTGCGGTCGCCACGGTGATCGGCGAAGGCGAAGCGGAACGCGCCTCGCTTTCGCCTATTCCGTCTCAGCGCAGGCAGCTGCCGGCCTATGCCGCCCATCTGGCCGAACTGGCGCTCAAAAAGCAGCCGGGCGTCATCCAGCACAAGACAACACTGCGCCGCGATGTCCAGCAGGGACTGGAAGCCGTTGCAGATGCGGCGGCAAAGCGGCTCGGGCCGAAAGTTTCCGTCGCGATGATCATGGCGGATGCCAAGACCGGCGAGATCATCGGTGAAGTCGGATCGGCCAACTATTTCGATTCCTCCCGCTCCGGCTGGGTCGATATGACCCGCGTGCTGCGCTCACCCGGCTCGACGTTGAAACCCTTCATCTACGGCCTTGCCTTCGAACAGGGTTATGTGGCGCAGGAAACGATCATCGAGGATCGTCCCGCCGACTTTTACGGTTATCGCCCCCGCAATTTCGACATGAGCTACCAGGGAGATGTCAGCGTACGTCAGGCGCTGCAGCTATCCCTCAATGTCCCGGCCGTGCGTCTGCTCGATGCGGTTGGGCCGACACGGCTGCTGGTGCGCTTTCGCCGCGCCGAGGTGAAGCCGAAGCTGCCGCCGAACGAGGCGCCCGGGCTTGCCATTGGCCTTGGCGGTGTCGGCGTGACGCTCAAGGATCTCGTGCAGCTCTATGCCGGGCTTGCCAATCGCGGCAAGGCAATGCGGATCGGCGACGGCGTCCAGGATGAGGCGGGGCCGATCGACAGCGAGCCGCTGATGGAGCCGATCGCTGTGTGGAACATCACCGACATTCTATCCGACATCATCGCGCCGCGCGGCAGCAAGCAGCTCGGCATCGCCTACAAGACCGGGACCAGCTACGGCAACCGCGATGCCTGGTCGATCGGTTATGACGGAGCACATGTGCTCGGCGTCTGGGTGGGCCGCCCGGACAATGGCGCCGTGCCGGGGCTGGCAGGCTATGTGTCGGCCGCGCCGATCCTGTTCGAGGCCTTTGCCAAATCCGGCGTTGCGATAACCCCCTTCCCTTCGGCTCCCATGGGCGCGGTGCGGATCGCGCCGACCGAGCTGCCGATCAGCCAGCGACGCTTTTCCGTGACCGCTGCCGGCCTGCTGGCGGCTTCCAGTCGAGAGCCGGCGCCGCAGATCGTCTATCCGCCGGAAGGCGCGCGGGTAGACCTCGGCGCAAGCGGCAATGGCAGCGAGATGATGCCGCTGGCGCTGAAGCTTCAGGGGGGGCGGGCGCCGTTCCGCTGGCTCGCCAATGGCAAGCCGCTGCCAGACATGTCGCGACGGCGCACCAACCAGTGGACGCCAGATGGCGCCGGCTATTCGACACTGACCGTCATCGATGCGGCCGGGCGCGCCGCCAGCGTACGGGTTTTCGTCGAGTAGCGGTCTTTTGATCGGCATGGCGCTGTCTCATTTTTGTCAGCCGGCGCCGGTTATGCTATTCTGCGCATGTCTCAAACGAGGAATGACGAGATGTCGGAAGAGCAGGCAATCCGTGCGGTTGTTCATCTCTATGTCGATGGCATGGCATTCGCGAATGAGCCGGCGCTGCGCAAGGCATTCCACCCGCAAGCGGCGATCATCGGCAATTATCAAGGCGCGGTGGAATGGATGACGCGGGATGAATTCATCGCTGCCATCGTCGAACAGGGCGGAGCGCCACCGGATACGATACCGCTGATGGATATCGAGATGATCGATATCGAAGGCGACGCGGCGAGCGTCAAGGTCGTCGACGAGTTCGCCGGCATGCGGTTTTCAGACTATCTGTCGCTGGTGAAGATCGACGGCCGGTGGAGTGTGGTGAACAAGGTCTACCATCTGCATCGGTGACTGATACGGCACCGAATATGCCGGGCCTCTGATACCCCCTCTGTCGCTTTCGCGACATCTCCCCCACAAGGAGGGAGATCGTTGGGAGTATGCCGCACGCTCTCTCAAACTTAAAAGCTTTGGCGTCGACAGCTTCGATATTTGATTTAGGCGTGAGGGTTCCGCGAGCGACCAATCTCCCCCTTGTGGGGGGAGATGTCCCGACAGGGACACAGGGGTGCCGAGCTCTCCGCGAACCCGGCAGTAGCCGATTACCCTCTCAGGACCCCGCCCGTCGACTTCGTGACGTTGGCGACGATCTTCTGGGTCAGCGCCTCGAAATCCTCGTCGGTCAGGGTGCGCTCGGCCGGCTGGATCTGCACTTCGATGGCGATGGACTTCTTGCCTTCGCCGAGCGACGCGCCCTCGAAAATGTCGAAGACGTTGACGCCGGTGACCAGCTTGCGATCAGCGCCGACGGCCGCGCGGACGACGGCGCCGGCTTCCACCGACTTCTCGACCACAAAGGCGAAGTCACGCTTGACGGCCTGGAACGGAGAAAGCTCCAGCGCCGGCTTGGTGCGGGTCGCCTTCTTCTTCGGCTCGGGCATGGCATCGACATAGACTTCGAAGCCGGCGAGAGCACCGGACACGTCAAGCGCTTCCAGCGTCTTCGGATGGAATTCGCCGAAATAGCCAAGCACGACCTTCGGACCCATTTTGATGGTGCCGGAACGGCCGGGGTGATACCAGGCCGGGCCACCCTGCTCGATCTGGATATTGCCCATCGGCAGACCGCAGGCTTCGATCACGGCGAGAGCATCGGCCTTGGCGTCGAAGACGTCGACCGGCTTGCCGCCGCCCTTGGCAGCGTTCGACCACATGCGGCCGGCACCTGACAGCGTTGCCGTGCCGCGACGGATACCGCCGGCGACGCGACGCTGGCCCGCAGGCGTGTCGTTTTCATAGGTGCCGGACACTTCGAAGATCGCGACGTCGCCATAGCCCTTGTCGGCATTGCGCTGCGCGGCCGAAAGAAGCCCCGGCAGCAGCGAGGGGCGCATGTCGGACATGTCGGCGGCAATCGGGTTGGCGAGCTTCAGTGCATTGGAGCCACCGCCGAAGAGCTTGGCCTGATCTTCCGGAATGAACGACCAGGTGACGGCTTCCAGCATGCCGCGAGAGGCCAGCGCGCGCTTGGCCGTGCGCGTGCGGATCTGCAGCGTCGTCAGGATCTTGCCATTGACGGCGGCATGGCTGCTCAGCGGCTGCGGCTTGATGTTGTCGACGCCGTGGATGCGCATGATTTCTTCGACGAGATCGGCTTTGCCGTCGACATCCGGACGCCAGGATGGAACGGAGACCGAGATGCGCTCACCCGAACCGGAGACCGAGAAGCCCAGCTTGTTCAGAATGGACTTGCTCTCGTCGGCCGAAACTTCGAGGCCGGTCAGCCGCTTGACTTCCGACAGCGGGAAATCGACGACCTTGGCCTCATAGCCCTCATAACCTTCGACCCGCGCCGTGGCAGCCGTGCCGCCGCAGCAGGCAAGCACCAGCTCCGTCGTACGCTCGAGGCCGGGCATCATATATTCCGGATCGACGCCGCGCTCGAAACGGTAGCGCGCATCGGTGATGATGCCGAGACCGCGGCCACTCTTGGCGATGTTCATCGGATCCCAAAGGGCCGACTCGATCAGCACATCGGTCGTGTTTTCATCACAGCCGGAATGCTCGCCGCCCATGATGCCGCCGATCGACTCGATGCCGTTGTCATCGGAGATCACGACGTTGCTGGGATTGAGCTTGTATTCGCGTTCGTCCAGCGCCAGCACGGTTTCACCGTCCCGGGCGCGACGCACGACCAGATTGCCCTTGACCTTGGCAGCGTCGAAGACGTGCATCGGACGGCCCTGGTCGAAGGTCATGTAGTTGGTGATATCGACCAGCGCGCTGATCGGGCGCAGACCGATGGCGAGCAGGCGCTGCTGCATCCATTTCGGGCTCGGGCCGTTCTTGACGCCGCGCACGAGGCGTAGCGCAAAGCCCGGGCAAAGGCGCGTGTCATCCAGATCGATCTTGAGCTCGGTCGTCGTTTCGCCGGCGATGGCAAAGGACGGCGTGCTGCGTGGCTTCAGCGTGCCGAGGCCGGAGGCGGCAAGATCGCGAGCGATGCCGTAAACGCCGGTGCAATCCGGGCGGTTCGGCGTCAGGTTGATCTCGATGACCGCATCGTCGAGGCCGGCATAGCTGGCAAAGCTCGTGCCGACGGGCGCATCTTCCGGAAGGTCGATGATGCCGTCATGGCTATCGGAGATTTGCAGTTCCTTTTCCGAGCACATCATGCCGCGGCTTTCGACGCCGCGGATGTTGCCGATGGCAAGCGTCACGTCAATACCGGGAACATAGGTGCCGGGAGCCGCAAACGCACCGACGAGGCCGGCGCGCGCATTGGGAGCGCCGCAGACGACCTGAACGGGCGTGCCGCTGCCGATATCGACCATCAGCACCTTCAGGCGATCGGCCTGCGGGTGCTTTTCAGCCGAGAGGACCTTGGCGATGACGAAGGGCTTGAACGCCGCCTTGTCGTCGACGTCTTCCACTTCCAGCCCGATCTGTGTCAGGCGGGTGCAGACCTCGTCGAGCGTGGCGTCGGTTTCCAGATGCTCTTTCAGCCAGGAGAGTGTGAATTTCATGTGCTTTATCCCTTCCTTACGCGCTCAGACCGCCGAACAGGGTCGGCATATCGAGCGGGCGGAAGCCATAGTGGTTCATCCAGCGGACATCGGCGTTGAAGAAGTCGCGCAGGTCGGGCATGCCGTATTTCAGCATGGCGATGCGGTCGAGGCCCATGCCCCAGGCAAAGCCCTGATATTCGTCCGGATCGAGGCCGCCATGGCGCAGCACGTTGGGATGCACCATGCCGCAGCCGAGGATTTCCATCCAGTCGGTGCCTTCGCCGAACTTGACGATCGGGCCGGAACGGTCGCACTGAATATCCACTTCGAAGGACGGTTCCGTGAACGGGAAGAACGACGGGCGAAAGCGCATCGTCACATTATCGACCTCGAAGAAAGTCTTGCAGAATTCTTCGAGCACCCAGCGGATGTTGGCGACGTTGGCCGTCTTGTCGATGACGAGGCCTTCGACCTGATGGAACATCGGCGAATGGGTGGCGTCGCTATCCTGACGATAGGTCTTGCCGGGGATGATGATGCGGATCGGCGGCTTCTGCGCTTCCATGGTGCGCACCTGCACCGGCGAGGTGTGCGTGCGCAGCACCTTGCGCTCACCGTTCTCATCCGGCTGGAAGAAGAAGGTATCGTGCATCTCGCGCGCCGGGTGCCCTTCCGGGAAGTTCAGCGCCGTGAAGTTATAATAGTCGGTCTCGACATCGGGACCCTCGGCGATCGAGAAGCCCATATCGCCGAAGATGGCGGTGATCTCGTCGACGATCTGGCTGATCGGGTGGATGCGTCCGCGTTCGGCCGGCGAAGAGCGAACCGGCAGGCTGACATCGACGGTCTCGGCCTTCAGCTTGGCATCGATCGCGGCATCACGCAGCAAGCCCTTGCGGGCATTGATGGCGTCCGTGACGGAGTTCTTCAGCGCATTGATGGCCGCGCCGCGTGTCTGCCGCTCTTCCGGCGACATCGAGCCCAACGTCTTCAGCAGTTCCGAGACCGAGCCCTTCTTGCCGAGCGCGGCGACCCTAACGGCTTCGATCGATTGCTCGTCGGTCGCCGCGGCCACATCGGCCATGAGTTGGGTTTCTAGCGTATCGAGTTCCGTCATCTGGTCCTGCCTTGCGGACCACGGGCCAACGGGCACTCAGTCCACGGAATAATTGGTGAACGCATGCATCAGAAAGCTTGTCGCAACGATGAAGCGCTGGAGATCACTACCCATGTGCACGCGGCCAATCAACCGGGCAAGGAACAAAAAACCGCCGAGAAAGCGAATCATGCGCTCAAGCTCGGCGCGCGCAGCTGCCGGCGCCTGCGCAGACCAGGCTTCATAAGCCCTGTTTTGCGTTTCAAGGCCAAGGCGCGCCCCGGTGGCAATCTGCAGGAAGAGCAGCCAGATGTCTCGAGCCTGCGCCACTTCGAGCGGCATGACGGTCTGCGGGTCTTCCTCGAAATCCATGAAGCCGAGCCGATTGCCGACGAAGAACATGTCGCGTGGATAGGGCCGACCATGGCAGAGCCCCTTGGCATGCAAACGGCCGAGTTCGGCGGCACAGGCGACCATGAGATCGTCATGTGCGGTCGGGTCGCTCTCCTTCAGCTGGGCGAGACGCCGCTGAACGGTGATCCCGGCATCAGCCAGCACGATGGCGCCGTTGGATGCATAAAGAACATCCGGAACCGCGATGCCTCTCTCCTTGAACGCACCGATACGCTGCGTTTCGCGCTCCGCCATCTCCCGTGGAGACAGATATGCGGAGGGACGCAGGAAAGCGACGGGGATGATGCGCGAGAGAGCGGTCTGCAGATGACGCCAAGCCGGCGGCTTTTCGGTGCCGTAGCGCTTAATCCAGACCTGACGCGAAGAGAGAGCGACGCGCTCCACGCGTTTCGAGCCGCCGACCAGCACCGTCAGCAAGGCCTCGATATCCTTACTATTGAGATTGGGTATGGAATTTAGTTCCGAAGTCTTGCCATTCAACAATTTCACCGAATCCCCGAGAAGCGGGAAACCCCGACGTAATCATCGCAAACCGATTGTATATCGGAAAATACAAAGCCCGCGCTGCTTGCACAAGCGCGGGCTTCATAAAAATGACAAAAACTGCCTAAGCGTTGCCGTTAGCCAACAGTCGCTTCGAACTCGTTCTTCGTGCCGGCTTCCTTGAGGTACTCAAGTGCCTTCTTCGAAGCAGCAACGAGCGCACCAAAGGCTTCCGCTTCATGGATAGCCATGTCGGAGAGAACCTTGCGGTCGACTTCGATGCCAGCCTTGGTCAGACCGTCGATGAAACGGCCATAGGTCAGGCCGTGTTCGCGGACGGCAGCGTTGATACGCTGGATCCAGAGGGCGCGGAAGTTGCGCTTGTTAACCTTGCGGTCGCGATAAGCGTACTGCTTCGAACGATCGACAGCGGCCTTGGCGGTCCGGATGGTGTTCTTGCGGCGGCCGTAGAATCCACGAGCCTGCTTCAGAACCTTCTTGTGCTTGGCGTGGGCGGTAACGCCTCTTTTTACGCGTGCCATATCATGATCTCCTTAGTCTATAGCGTTACGAATAGTCTTAGAGACCGTTCGGCAAGTAGTTCTTGATAACCTTACGGCCATCCGGTTCAGCGAGAACCATGGTGCCGCGAGCATCGCGAATGAACTTGTTGCTACGCTTGATCATGCCGTGGCGCTTGCCAGCAGCGGCTGCCTTGACCTTGCCGGTCGCGGTGATCTTGAACCGCTTCTTGGCAGAGGACTTCGTCTTCATCTTGGGCATTTTGCTACTCCTTCGATGCTTCCTGGCGCGCTTTGCTAAAAGCCCTTCACACAGATCCGGACAAGCCAGGCTGCAAAAGGTGCCGGAGCGTTTGTTGTTGAACTGCGGATCCGGTGACGAACCGTTCCGCAAGCATTCTGAACTGCCACGGCATGCCCTGCCGGTCAGTTCGGACGCGCGCTTATAACCGCAGTTGCCCGTAAGTGCAACGGGCCGCGCGCCTGAATCTTTGCAGATCGATGACAAGGCTCGTGGGCCTGCCTAAAAAGGAAATGGACCTGCTTAAAAAGGAAAAAGCCGCCCAATGGACGGCTCCGACCTCTTATTTCAACTTACGCCTCACTTCGGCGCAAGCACCATCATCATCTGGCGGCCTTCGAGCTTGGGCTCGGCTTCCACCTTGGCGATCTCGAGCGTGTCTTCCTTGACCTGCTGAAGAAGCTTCATACCGAGTTCCTGGTGAGCCATTTCGCGGCCACGGAACTTCAAGGTAACCTTCACCTTGTCACCTTCTTCAAAGAAACGGCCAATCGCCTTCATCTTCACCTCATAGTCATGGGTGTCGATGTTCGGACGCATCTTGATTTCTTTGACTTCGACGATCTTCTGCTTCTTGCGCGCCTCGGCGGCCTTCTTCTGGTTGGCATATTTCAGCTTGCCCAGATCGAGGATCTTGCACACAGGCGGTTCAGCATTGGGGGAAATCTCTACCAGATCGAGACCGGCCTCCTCAGCCATCTTCAATGCCTGGTCAGTTGGGACAATGCCCATATTCGCGCCGTCAGCCGTGATAAGCTGAACTTTGGGAATGCGAATTTCCCTGTTGGAACGCGGCCCATCCTTCACGGGCGCGTCGGCTTTAAAAGGTCTGCGAATGGTCGTATTCTCCACGAATTGTTTCGGACGGCTGCAGCCTCTCGCTCCCCGTCGGCGCAACTGACGGAAATGTCGTAAAAGCTGTGTTGAAGTCAATAGCATGACAGGAGGAAAAAAGCACCTCCTGTATGTCAATGGAGCGTCACAGAGGCATAAGATGCACTAAGGACACAGTATCTTCCCGCTCAATATAGGAATGTCCGACGCAAAGGTCGAGGATTTTTCGGGTCATGCGTTTGCGAATCTGCTTTATAGGGCAAAAAATTCCGGGAGTTTCTTGATGTCCGAAGCAGCTACAGCCAATCAGCCGGCCTTCATTTCCGTAGGAGAAGGCGAAAACAAGCGGCAGATCGCCATTAGCGAGCGCGCCGCCGGCAAGGGCTTGAAGAATGTCAGCTTCGTCTGGCTGTCCGGCTATCGTTCCGACATGAGTGGCACCAAGGCCGTTGAGCTGGACGCGCTTGCCGACAGACTTGGCTTCGGCTGCATTCGCTTCGACTATTCCGGCCACGGACAATCGGGCGGCCAGTTCACAGACGGCACGATCTCGCGCTGGCTGGAAGAGGCGTTGGCGGTCATCGAACACGTCAAGCCGAAGAAGATCGTTCTCGTCGGCTCGTCGATGGGCGGCTGGATCGCGCTCAGGGTCATTCAGGAGCTGCGCAAGCGCAAGAAAGCGCCTGACGTCGCCGGTCTCGTGCTGATCGCGCCCGCGCCCGACTTTACCATCGACCTCATCGAACCCAATCTTTCCGATGTCGAGCGACGCTCGCTCGCCGAACGCGGCTTTTTCGAAGAACCGTCGGAATACAGCCCCGAGCCGAATATCTTCACCCGCGCTCTGATCGAAGACGGCCGCGCCAACCGGGTGCTCACCGGCATCATCGAGACGGGTTGCCCCGTGCACATTCTACAAGGCATGGAAGATGCGGACGTTCCCTTTGCCCATTCGTTAAAGCTCGTCGAGCATCTGCCGGCTGACGATGTCGTGTTAACACTTGTGCGCGACGGCGATCATCGCCTTTCGCGGCCGCAGGATCTCGAGCGCATGCTGACGGCTGCAGAGACGCTTGCCCTGCATAATACGCAGTAATAGCAGAAACTTACCTCAATGATCATAAAAGCTTCGCCCGGTTTTCCGGGCGAATTCGCATGCGCGCGCATAATCAGAAGAGGTAGAGAATGATGGCAACTATAGTCTTGATTGTGCCAAAATTAACCATACGACCGGGTTCCGGCGTTAACACTTAAGTAACGATTGACTTGGCGCGCCCCCCTACATTAACAATTTGTTAACAAATGCAGGGACGATACAAGGAATAGTGGGCGTGCGTATTAAGGGCCTTTTGGTTACTTTCGCTGCTGTCGTTGCGATGTCGTCGTCGGCGATGCCGGCATCTCAACAGACCGCATCCATGACGGTCGGCAACATTACTTCCCAGCCGATCGGGCACTATGATTTCTGTCAGCGTCACACCGACGAATGCGGCCCGATCCGCAATGTCGGCCCCGTGGATATGAATGCCGCGTCCTGGGCTCTGGTCAACCAGATCAACCTGCGCGTCAACAAGACGATCCGCCCGGCAACGGACATGGAAGTTTACGGCCAGGAAGAATACTGGGAATATCCGAAGACGGCCGGCGACTGCGAAGATTTTGCCCTGCTGAAGCGCCGCATGCTGATGCAGAGCGGGATTTCCGCTTCCAACCTGCTGATGACCGTTGTCCGCAAGCCCGATGGCGAAGGCCATGCCGTGCTGACGCTGCGCACCAAGCAGGGCGACTATATCCTCGACAACCTTGAGGACGAGATCAAACTCTGGTCGAAGACCCCCTATTCCTATCTCAAGCGCCAGGCGAGCTTCAACGCCGGCCGCTGGGTCACCATCGAGAACGGAAACGACATTCTGGTCGGTTCGGTCAAGTAAGCGTTAGAAAACATACTGCAGGAAAAAGGCCGCCGCATGCGCCGGCCTTTTCTTCATTCACATGTGATGAACGCGGTCCTCCCTCGCACGTGCTGGCCTCTTTGGGTTGACCCCGAACGCGCAAGAATTCCCGTCTGCTTCGTGTCGCGAAAACGCTCTCCGTTCGGCTTCATCGCGCATTTCAACCGGAAGAGCGCAACACGGCTTTCGTGGAAATGCGCTAATGGTTCGTATTGCCTTGCCGGTTTTCACATGCCGCTCATGCGTGCCGCCGGAGCCACTTGATTGAAACCAGAGAGCGGCAACACATTAAGCATTGCCGATCAGAATGCCGGCCGCCAGAACGAGCGAACCGCCGACAACAACCTGGAACGCAGCGCGCAGGAACGGTGTCTCCATATACTTGTTCTGGATAAAGGCGATGGCCCAGAGTTCGAAGAAGACGACGATGGCGGCTATCGCGGTCGCGGTCCAGAAATGCGGGATAAGGTAAGGCAACGCATGACCGAGACCGCCCAGCGCCGTCATGATACCGCAGGCTAGGCCGCGCTTGATGGGCGAGCCACGACCGGAAATCTTGCCGTCATCATGCGCAGCTTCGGTGAAGCCCATCGAAATGCCCGCGCCGACGGAGGCTGAAAGTCCGACGAGAAAGGTCTGCCATGTCTGCTGCGTGGCGAAGGCCGCGGCAAAGATCGGCGCCAGCGTAGAGACGGAACCATCCATCAGCCCGGCCAGACCCGGCTGCACATAGGTCAACACGAATTGGCGGCGCGCCTGCGCATCTTCCTCATGCTTGACCGTTTCCGGCGTATGCTTTTCGCCAAGCATGCGGGCAACGTCTTCATGCCCCTGCTCCGCCAGCGCGAGATCGCCGAGAAGCTGGCGGGTCGAGGCATCGGATACCTGCTTGGCCGCCTCGACATAAAAATTATAAGCCTGCTGCTCCATTGCCTCGGCCTCGTCGCGCATGGCGTCGAGCGAGAGATTCCGGCGCAACCAGTCCGGCTTGCGCTCATAGAAGCCGCGTACGTGCTCGCGGCGGATCAGCGGGATACGCTCGCCAAAGCGGCGGCGATGCATATCGATCAACGTCTTGCGATGGCTGTCCTCGACTTCGGCCATGTCCTCGAAGACCTTGGCGGAGTCCGGATAGTGAGGCCGGAGCGTATCGGCATAGGCCAGATAGATGCGGGAATCGTCCTCTTCGGCGGCGATGGCGATCGCCAGGATTTCCTGCTCGGACAAAGATGTGAAACGGCGTTTTGACGGACGGAACAAGCCAGAAAACATCGGGGGCAACCTTATAAATTTAGAATTATTCTAATTCTAAATTGGGTCGCCGTGCCGGTCAAGCGCCTAGGCGATGCCATAAGGATCAAAGGCGTCGAAAATTTACCCGATGCAATCGAGTGCGCCGGCAGATCGCGAGGCAATGCAGACAGAATGCCGCAATGTGCTCGCGGCATCTTGGTTGTATCGGCAAATTGCATACATAGGGGGCGAAAGCTGGCCACTGCGCTCTCTCGCAGGCGCGCCCGGAGATAGTGAATGGAACAGGAACTGCAGGCTCGCGCCGCCCACCTCGCCGGTATTCGCGAGAAGGCCGAGGCCGAAATGGCGCGCATCGGCATCGATGCCGCCTTCATCGACAGGCTGGTCGACACATTCTATGGCCGCGTCCAGGCGCATCCCCGGCTAGGACCGGTCTTCGACGGACGCCTTGCCGGCCGCTGGCCCGAGCATATGGAAAGAATGAAACGATTCTGGTCCTCGGTCGCCTTAAAAAACGGCGCTTATGGCGGCAAGCCGGTGCAGGCGCATCTCGGCGTCGAAGGAATGAGCGCCGATCTCTTCCCGGAATGGCTGGCGCTTTTCTCCGCAACGCTCGCCGACATCGCGCCTTCCGTCGAAGCGAGAAACTGGTTCATGGCGACGGCAGAACGCATCGCCAAAAGCCTGACGCTCTCGCTCTTTTACAATCCGGCACTGGATGATCCAGCAAAGAAGACGGTTTAAGGCGCTCCATGCAACAAGCTTGCGGCAGCTCCGCCTAATCGGTGAAATCGGGATCGCCAGAGATTCGCGCTTTTGAGCGCTTTACTGTATGGACGGCAATGCAATTCTAGGGAGGGCTATGTCTTGCAGATGAGCATGTCTTTGACGCAATCCGCCCTGCTGCTGCTTCTGACCATTCTGTCTTTGGCCGTCTCTTCTCGTGTGGCACGCTATCCACAAAGGACCATTGCGGGCGTCGGACTTGGCGTCATCACCGGCCTCGTGCTGATCATCGCCATGTCTTATGCTGTTGGTTTTATAGGCTACGTTCTGCCCTTCGGCCAAATCGATTTTTGGTTGGCAAGTTGGGTCAACAGCATTCTTCGCTGAACAGGGACACTGGCGAAGATCAGCGCTAGGATGGTCTAGCTGCTGCGCTTCGTTGTGAAAACCGTCGCTCCGATACTGGCGGAAACGACCAGTGCCGTGCCGAACATCTGCGATGGCGTCATCGGCTGCGAGAGGATGACGAAGCCGGCGAATGCGCCGATGGCGGGTTCAAGGCTCATAAGGATGCCGAACGACGAGGTCGGCATACGCCGCAACGCCACCATTTCCAATATATAGGGCAGCAGCGGCACGAGGAGCGCCAGGCCAGCGATTTCCAACACGCCGAATGCCGTCAGATGCGGAGCTGCCGAAGCCAGGCCGAAGGGTGTCGACACAACCGCGGCGACGAGCAGCGACATGGAAAGACCTTCGAGACCCTGGAAGGCGTTGCCGACCTTCTTGGTCAGGAGGATATAGCAAGCCCAACCAGCGCCGGCGCCGATCGCAAAAAGGACGCCCGGCAGATTGCCGACCCATTCCTCGCCGTCATAGGCCAGCAGAAGAACACCGATGGCGGCAAAGACCGGCCACAGAAGCTGCCGGCTCAGCCCGAAGCCGAGGGTGGCGACCAGCAGCGGCCCGAGAAATTCGATGGCGACGGCAAGACCCAAAGGAATACGCGCGATCGCCGAGAAGAAGGACGTCGTCATCAGCGCTGAAACGGTGCCGAGCGCCAGCACGCCGAGCCACTGCGATCGATCATAGCTCAGGATCTTCGGGCGCACGATGATCGCCAGCGCGAGGGAAGCGAAGACAAGCCGCAGCCACGTCGCGCCCGCCGGCCCGTAAGCATTGATGATCGGCGACGACAGGGCAGAGCCGAACTGAATGCACGACATGGACATGACGCACATCAGCACGCCGGCGGCAATGCCACCGGACGTTGGCGCAACATCAGGATGCGGCATCAGCGCCGCGCCGCCATCCGATCCGCTGTCGACAAGCTTCTGTTCCATGGATCCCCCCAACTAGGCGGCGTTTGTAGAGGCACGGCGATCCACTGGCAAATTCAAAGTTTTCATCCTGCGATAAGGTGCTTTGATGCAAAAGCTGCCCTAACTCGGGGAGCTTTCAGCGCTCTGGCGAAGTTTGGACGCATGCGCACCTCCCAAGGAAGGCCTTGAACGACATCGCAAAGAACATCACCTTCCTCACATCTGAAGAATAGAGGCCGGCGCATGAAACTCCTGATGGTCGATGTCGATGGTGTTTTGGTTCATGGCCGACCGAGCGACGGACTACCGCTTTTCACCTATCTCGAACGCGATCTCGGCTTGTCGCTGGAGGTACTGCAGGAGACCTTTTTCAAGCCCTATTGGAAAGACATCGTCACCGGCCGCGACGCGATCGAGCCGAGGCTGACGGAGGTTCTCGGCAGGATCGCGCCCGAGCTTCAGGCGAGAACGCTGATCGACTACTGGTTCGAAAACGACTCGCGCCTCGATCATGGCCTGCTCGATGAGCTTGCAGCACTGCGCATCGGCGGTACCAAGTTATTTCTTGCGACCAACCAGGAGCACATGCGTGCCGCCTATCTGATGGAGACACTCGGGTTGTCATCGTGCTTCGACGGCATTTTCTATTCCGCCGCCCTTGGTCATCAAAAGCCTTCGGCCGAGTTCTTCCGGCTGGCGACAGATCGTGTCGGTCTCGCCGCAAACGAGATCGGCTTCATCGATGATGTGGAAGCCAATGTCGAGGCCGCGCGGCAATTCGGCTGGAAGGCGATGCAGTGGACATCGGGCTCCAGACTGCAGGATGCCGTTGCCGCTTTCTCCACCTGAGCAATCTCTTTCAGGCAGCGATGCGCTTGAAGAATATGGTCGTGTCGCAAAGGCCGCCTTCAGGCCACATGGCGTAATCGGGCACGACGCCGACGCGTTGCCAGCCGAGGCGCGGATAGATCGCCTCCGCATCGCTACCGGTCGCGGTATCGAGCACCAGCAAGGTCTTGCCGATACTGATAGCTTCGCGCTCCGCCGCTTCCATCAGGAGACGGGCAAGACCTTGGCCGCGCGCCGAACGATGCACGAGCAGCTTCTTCAGATCGCCGCGATGGGGCTGGTTCGGCATCTGCGCGGCACCGACCTGCACCGTCCCGACAACCCTGCCCTCGACCGCGGCGACGAACAGCAGCGTCGCGCCGCTCTCGACGCCATCGGCGACACCATGCCAGTAGGGCAAGGCATCATCTGTTCCGTAAGGCTGCATGAAGCCGACGGACGCACCACTGTTGACGCAATCGACCAGCACATCGCAGAGATCCGGAAGGGCGGCGCGAGCCTCGGCGGCGGAGAGAAGACGAATGTCGATCATGAAAAAGTCCTTGGAGCTTATGAACGGCCGCGATCGAGGATGACGCTGTAGCGCGCCGGACCCTCGCCGGGATTATGGAAGGCATGGCCGTCGCCAATGCCCATGAAGAGGCAGTCGCCGGGCATCAGGCGGTAGGTGACCTCACGATGCGTCACATCCATCTCGCCCTCGAACAACCAGACATGCTGTGTCATCTCGGCGCTTGCGGTATTCGGCGGGAAGATGACGGACGCGCCGGCGGGAAAGATGACTTCGACGACATCGACCTGCGAACCCGTTGCCGGCGGCGAGACGGCGCGCCTGACATAGCCTGTTCCAGGATCACGCCAGATCGCCTGCTTCTCGTGGCGGGCAAGCGGTGACACTTCCTCATGCTCCCTAGCAAAGAAAGCCGAGAGCGACAGGCCGAGTGCTGCGCAGAGCCGTGACAGCAGCGAGGCCGTCGGGCTCGCTTCCGCCCGCTCGATGCGCGAGATCATGGCTCGGCTGACGGCCGAGGCATTGGCAAGTTCATCCAGCGTCAGGCCGCGGGCGATGCGCAGTTCCTTGATACGCACACCGATCGCCCGATCCAGATCATCATCCGCCATTGCCGAGGTCTCACACTCAATATTCCATTATAAGAGAAATACACGATCTCATGATGGAATCAAGTGAGCCTTTGCACTCGCCGTCGCCGGCGCCGAAAAGGCTAACATAACGTGAAGATAGCCGCTAAAGCCCTGCTTTTCCGCTTTGCGGCGCGGGGCGGCGCTGCTATATGGCGCGCATGAGCACCAATTCCACCACTCCGCTTTCGCATATCCGCAACTTCTCGATCGTGGCCCATATCGACCACGGCAAATCGACGTTGGCCGACCGCCTGATCCAGACGACGGGCGGCCTTGCCGAACGCGAAATGTCGGAACAGGTGCTTGATAATATGGAGATCGAGCGCGAGCGCGGCATCACCATCAAGGCCCAGACCGTGCGCCTGCACTATAAGGCCAAGAATGGCGAGACCTATATCCTCAATCTGATCGACACGCCCGGGCACGTCGACTTCGCCTATGAAGTCTCGCGCTCGCTGTCGGCCTGTGAGGGATCGCTGCTGGTGGTCGATGCGTCTCAGGGTGTCGAAGCACAGACGCTCGCCAACGTCTATCAGGCGATCGACAACAATCACGAGCTCGTCACCGTCCTCAATAAGATCGACCTGCCGGCGGCCGAACCCGACCGCATCAAGGACCAGATCGAGGAAGTGATCGGCATCGACGCCTCCGACGCGGTACTGATTTCGGCGAAGACCGGCCTCGGCATTCCCGACGTATTGGAAGCCATCGTCAACAAACTGCCGGCGCCGAAGAGCGCGGGCGGCGAAAAGGCGGCGCTGAAGGCGCTGCTGGTCGACAGCTGGTACGACACCTACCTCGGCGTCATGGTTCTCGTGCGCATCATCGACGGCACGCTGACCAAGGGCCAGACCATCCGCATGATGGGCACGGACGCGAAGTATCAGATCGAGCGCGTCGGCGTTCTCACGCCGAAGATGGTTGCCGTCGATAGCCTCGGCCCGGGCGAGATCGGCTTCATCACCGCCTCGATCAAGGAAGTGGCCGACACCCGCGTCGGCGATACCATCACCGAGGACAAGCGTCCGACCGCCGAAGCGCTGCCGGGCTTCAAGCCGGCGCAGCCTGTCGTGTTCTGCGGCCTCTTCCCGGTCGATGCCGCCGATTTCGAAGACCTGCGCTCGGCCATGGGCAAGCTGCGCCTCAACGACGCCAGCTTCTCCTTCGAAATGGAATCGTCCGCCGCTCTCGGCTTCGGCTTCCGCTGCGGCTTCCTCGGCTTGCTGCACCTGGAAATCATCCAGGAGCGCCTGGAGCGCGAATTCAACCTCGACCTGATCGCGACGGCCCCTTCGGTCGTCTATCAGCTCACCATGACCGACGGCACCGAGATCGAGCTGCACAACCCGGCCGACATGCCCGACGTGGTCAAGATTTCCGAATTCCGCGAACCGTGGATCAAGGCGACGATCCTGACGCCGGATGACTATCTCGGCTCGATCCTGAAGCTCTGCCAGGACCGCCGCGGCATCCAGACCGAGCTGACCTATGTCGGCAACCGCGCCATGATCACCTACGACCTGCCGCTCAACGAAGTCGTCTTCGACTTCTACGACCGCCTGAAGTCGATTTCGAAGGGTTATGCCTCCTTCGACTACAGCCTGACCGACTATCGCGAGAGCGACCTCGTCAAGATGTCGATCCTCGTCAATGCCGAGCCGGTGGACGCGCTCTCGATGCTCGTGCACCGCTCCGCTGCCGAAAAGCGCGGCCGCGTCATGTGCGAAAAGCTGAAAGACCTGATCCCGCAGCACATGTTCCAGATCCCGATCCAGGCCGCTATCGGCGGGCGCATCATCGCCCGCGAAACGGTGAAGGCACTGCGCAAGGACGTGACCGCCAAGTGCTACGGCGGCGACGCCACCCGCAAGCGCAAGCTGCTCGACAAGCAGAAGGAAGGCAAGAAGCGCATGCGGCAGTTCGGCAAGGTCGAAATCCCGCAGGAAGCGTTTATTGCCGCGCTGAAGATGGGGGATGAGTGAGGGCCTTATCAAAGGCAAACTATGCGCATATAATTTGCGCATAGTTTAGGAGCACCTCATGACCCAGACAACGCGAAAAGCCGCAAATTTGTCTCTCGACGAGACGCTCATTTCGGATGCACGCGAATTAAAAATCAATATCTCACGTGCTGCTGAAGACGGTATCGCGCGCGCTATCAAGGCTGAGCGGGAGCGCCTGTGGCTTCTGGAAAATACTGAGGCCATCGAACAAGCCAATGTTTATGTAGAAAAGCACGGCTTGCCGTTTGGAAAATATCGGCAGTTCTGATGGCAAGGTTCCATGTCTATGGCCTGAAGCAAGGTCGAGCTCTCGCACTCGATCTTCAATCTGATTTGCTGGAGAGGCTAAGCACGCGGATCATGGCGCCATTGCTTCGCGTGGAAGATGTGTCGACGCCAATAGCAAGGCTCAACCCGCAATTCACTATCGCTGGCGAGACTTATACCATGGCGACCCAACTCATGGCAGCTATACCGCTCATCGAAATCGGTGAGTTAGTTGCCGATCTCAGTTCGCACGGCGATCAGATTACCGCCGCGACCGACTTTCTTTTTCAGGGCTTTTGATCTTAGTTCCCCGCCATATATTCCTTCGTCAGCCCCTCATACTCTTCCATAGCCGGCAGCGCGGCGTAGCTGTGCTTGGCGGGCGTCGTCACCCAGGACAGCTTTTCGCTCGTCCAGGTCTCGACGAAGGGGGTGAACCAGCTGGGGTCATCAAGCATGGTGGCACGAACGTTGACGAACCAGTCGACGCCTTCGAGCTTCGTGAACATCCAGCTCATGCAATGCGGGCAGAAATAGTGATGAATGACATCGCCATGCAGGCCGCCGATGACAGGCTTGCCTGCGGTGACCTCGAAGCCCTGCGTCGGGATGGCGGCGCTCAGCGAATAGGGGCCGCCGGTCATGCGCTGGCAGCCCGTACAGTGACAGGCCATGGTCAGCATTGGCTTGGCGTTGATCTTCAGCCGCACCTGCCCACAACGGCAGCTGCCTTCGCAAGGTAATTCCAGCGCGCTCATGATATCCTCTCCTCCGATGTCATCGTGTTCTCGTATGGGCAGCTTGCTGTTCAATCCGTAGCGCTGGGCAAATCACCGCGTTTTCTGACGCGATTACGCCTGCGCCGCCGCGTAAAGTTCCGCTGGCGCCTTAATCGTCCGAACCCAGGCACGGGCGATCGCAAGACCGGCTGTTTCGGCGGCGGCCGCATGTTTGGCAACATGCTGCGGATAGGCCTCCAGCCAGCCGGGCTCCTTTTTCTCGATGGTCTCCCTGAACTCGCCGCGCCACCAATCGACGACGGCGGCGTTGGCCTCGAAATGAAACTGCGTGCCATAGGCTGCACGGCCAACACGGAAAGCCTGGTTGCGGGTCACGTCATTGGCGGCCAGGCTGGTCGCGCCGGGCGGCAGGGTGAACGTGTCGCCATGCCACTCAAAGATGGTGAATTCGTCGCCGAGATCGGCCAGCAGCGGATCGGCTTTTCCCTCCTGCGTCACGCCAATGCCCTTCCAGCCGAACTCGTGAGCGGTTCCAAGCAGATTTTCGGCCCCGTAGGCACGCGCCAGGATCTGGCTGCCGAGGCAAATGCCGAGCACCGTCTTGTCCTCGCCCTCAAAGCGGCGCATCAGCGCCGCCAATTCGGGCAGATAGGGATGCGTATGATCATCACGCGCGCTTTGCTCACCGCCGAGGACGACAAGCGCATCGAAAGCGTCAACGTCGCTTGGCAAGGCTTCGCCGAGAAAGGGACGAAACCATTCGAGCCGTGCACCGGCTTCTTCGAGCGCGATGCCGAGAGCGCCGAGCGGCGTGTCTTTCATATTTTCGATAATGGCGACGCGCATTGCGATGATTCCCTACGAATAGCCTAGCCAGAGATGAGCATGCGGCAACCGTGGAGGCAAGGGTCTGCAATGCGCAACCGCCGCCGGCCCCGTTTGACGATACTTCGATGCCGGCGCTCTCATCGCTCGGCTTGCAGCCGGTTAAAGCTGAGCCTAAATGTCAGCAAACAAGCGAGGACCCATTCTATGAGCAACAAGCCCAGGATCACCATTCTCTACTGCACGCAATGCAACTGGCTGCTGCGGTCCGGCTGGATGGCGCAGGAGCTGCTGCAGACCTTTACCGACAGTCTCGGTGAAGTGGCGTTGATCCCGGGTACCGGCGGCGTTTTCGAGATCCGCATCGATGGTGAGCTGCTCTGGGAGCGCAAGCGCGACGGCGGCTTTCCCGGGCCGAAGGAATTGAAGCAGCGCGTGCGGGATATCATCGACCCGGATCGCGATCTCGGCCACACCGACCGCGCATCGCTGGAAAGCTGATGCTCTATCAACGGCGTCAGTCGAACGGAGCGCGGCACTCCTGGAAACCGTTGTTGATCGTGGAATAAAGATTGGTCCCGGGATTATAGGTACGATGTTGCCGGGCGCACCACATCTGGTGACGGCTGCGCTGCTGTGCCGGTGAGGGATAGACCTGTCTCGGCGGCGTATAGGTTTCGCGCGGCGGCATCTGTATACGAGGGCTGTCATAACGATTGACGCCGTTCATGTCAGGCAGGGGCTGACCGGGCCGCGTGTAGAATTGCCGCGCTCCGAAGCCGAAGCAGCCTCTCGTATCGCAGATGACAGAATTCGTGTTGCGCGGCGGAATGCCAATCCTCGGAGGATTCGACGCCGCAAGCACCGATGCAGCCTGTGTCAGCATCGCCAGAGCGAGAACACTACCGAGCACGACTCCTCCGAGAACCTTTCCGCCTTTTCTTGAATTGCGAAAACGCTCTGTTTCTTTGTACTTGCGCAATTCCGGACGGAAAACCGCTGCGTTTTTTTGCTGGACGCGCTCTAGGACAGCCATAACAAGCTCCAGTCTCGCCGACGATGCGGCGAGCTCTTTTTATCGTGGTTCTTTGTATGTGGGTTCGCGAGAAGGCGAAACCAGTGCCGCGCGCAAGCTGAGCGCGATTTTCGCTCGGTTGATCCTGATCCCGGCTTGCTCCATAACACGGCAATCACTGTAAGGAGATTGCCCGTGAGCAGCTTGAAATTTGGCACCAGCGGCCTTCGCGGCCTGTCCGTCGATCTTGTCGGACGAGCCTCCGCGCTCTACGCAACGGCCTTCGCACATCATCTGCTGAAAAGCGGCCACGCCAAGCCCGGCGACCTCGTCCTCGTCGGCCGCGATTTTCGCGAGTCGAGCCCGGCCATCTCCGCCACCTGCATCGGCGCGCTGAAGCGGGCAGGCATGACGCCGATCGATTGCGGCGCGCTGCCGACACCAGCGCTTGCGCTTTACGGGCTGCAGCTGAAAGCCGCCTCGCTGATGATCACCGGCTCCCATATCCCCGCCGATCGCAACGGCATCAAATTCTATCGGCCCGACGGCGAAATCGACAAGCAGGACGAAATGGCGATCAGCGCCGAGGCAAGTGCGATCGTCGACACGCTGATCGACGAAACGCCCGACAGCGCTGAAAATCGGGCGGCGCAAACCGAAGCTCTGTTCGTGGAGCGCAACAAGAGCCTGCTGCCGGCAGACAGCCTCGCCGGCCTCACCATCGGCGTCTATCAACACAGCACCGTCGCTCGCGATCTCTTCGCCGACGTCCTCAGCCATTATGGCGCTCGCGTCGTACCGCTCGGGCGCTCCGAAGACTTCATTCCCGTGGATACCGAAGCCGTCTCGGCCGAGACGATCAACCTCATGAAGGGTTGGGCGCCGGAACATCGGCTCGATGCCATCGTATCGGCTGACGGCGATGGCGACCGTCCGCTGGTTGCCGATGAAACCGGCGAGCCCTTGCGGGGGGACCTGCTCGGCCTCATCGCCGCCAATTTCCTGGGCGCGGCGGTCGTTGTGACCCCCGTCACCTCCAATTCGGGCATCGAAGCGGCCGGGTCCTATGCCGTTACCCGCACCCGCGTCGGCTCTCCCTATGTGATCGCTGGCATGGACGAGGCGATCGCGGCCGGCAAGACCAATATCATGGGCTTCGAAGCCAATGGCGGCACGCTGACGGGCAGCCGCTTCACCGTCGAAGGCGAGGCGCTCGATGCGCTGCCGACACGCGACAGCTTCCTGCCTATTCTTGCAACGCTTTATGCTGCCGCACGAGCAAAGAAGCCGCTTTCGTCCGTGGCTGGCAGCTACCGCCTGCCCTTTGCCGCAGCCGATCGTCTGGAGAACTTTCCCGTCGAAACCAGCGCCGCACTGATGACCTATCTGCGCGCTTCAGACGCAAATTTGGCAGCCTTTCTCGCCCCGATCGCCGGCGTTGCATCGAAGAGCGATATAGACGGGCTGAGAGTGACACTTGCCGACGGTCGTATCATTCATTTCCGTCCCTCCGGCAATGCGCCCGAAATGCGCTGCTATGTGGAAGCCAGCAGCGAAAGCGAGGCAAAGACCTTGCTGGAACAGGGACTTGACCTGATCCGCGCCTGGGCAGCGGCGAAGGTCTGACACTAGCTTCAACGGCTTTTTTCACGATTGACACGAAAACTTTAAAAACCCTGTTGACACCGGACGGCCACCCCCTTACATGCGTGTCCGTCGCCCAGATGGCGGAATTGGTAGACGCGCCAGCTTCAGGTGCTGGTACCCGAAAGGGTGTGGAGGTTCGAGTCCTCTTCTGGGCACCATTCCATTTTGAGAAACGTGGATTTCTCAATCATTTCAAGATGAACGAGTTCCTTTGATAGTTACCCGGCTCGCCGGGGGCCGGACGGGAATTCGTCTTGAAAAGGATCGGATCGGGAGTGTTGGACTTCGCTGCCGGACAGTCGGACGATCGATGCTGATTGCTGGTTCTCACCACAAATTTCAAACACGAATCATCTTTAGCCTTGCTTGTGTACGCAGCCCGTCTCGCAAGGACAGGCTCGGTTTAAATCGTTGACTGCCGCGAAGGCGCAAGACCTAATAAGGCGAAGCTCAAAAGGATAATCCGATGAATCGCAATGAGAACTGGTACGAATTGATTGTCGGCAATGGCAATGTAAATCAGGGGCTGGCAAGGGTGATGGGTTTCATCCTCGCCTTCGTCGTTGTCGTTGGCGCAATTTTCTGGATGATCTATCCGGTTTGAGCGTCTGCGGCACCAGCCACCGTCAAGCACCTAATGAAAACGCTCGGAATCGGGTTTGACATAGAGCCCGGCTTCGCGTGCAGCTTCCAGGAAAGCATCGCGCGAATCCTCCGCTGAAGCCTTGCCGAGAATGGCGTCCAGACAGACGAGTACAGCTTCATCGACTGCCGCGCCGCCGTCCACCGGCCATTCTTCGCTCATGCAGTTTGCGGCATCGAGGGCGTTTGTGATGATCGCAAAGCGACCTCTGCCACCAAGGTCGACTATGACAGGATTTCGCCAATCACCGTGTTCCATGGTTCATCTCCTCAGCCGTGAAGTGCCATCAGCGCCGCGACGAGAAACGATGCCGTGCCGACGCATGCAGCCATTGTTGTGTAGTAGTCCATGAGATCCCTCCTCTCCTTGCCTGCTGTGTTGATAACGTCAGGAAATGTTGGTTGTTCCTGAACAGCGAGCCCTCCGTTAAGATTTTCTGCGATCTCTGAACGAGAGTTTGGCAACGAGGGGATCATCCCCTTGGATATTGCTGTCCACCGTCTCCGGCTCTGCGCAACCCTCCATCCCGTTTCGGCGCTACCTCTTTCGCCGCCGGCTGGTTAACCTTTGCTCCAAGGAGGGACGTGGCGAATAAGGGGAACAAGAAAATGGATCACATCTGCAATCTTCTCTGGCTTGGATTGAGCGTCGCTCTGCTCTTTGCCGCGTTGAACCGGCGGCTGGTCGGGGATTATCTGGTCATGTGGTATCTGCTGGTCATCACGGCGATGACGGTGATGGCCTGGGCTGGCTTCTTCCCAACCGATATGGCGACGCTCCGGGCCGGCTAATTCAATCCGATGAGGGTTTGGCCGAGACACGGCATCAAAAAGCCACCGAAACCTCTTTCGGCGGCTTTGTATTGTCAGGACGCAGAAAGGCGCATTTGGACGATTGAAGCTTCAGGGGCACCCCCGTTTGCTATCTCCGACCAGGTGTTTTGAAGCCTCTGACAGCAAGTCTCAGTAGTGTTCGGATTGCGAGAAGGTGTGAGCAAGCTCCGCCTGCCCTGCCGTCAGGCCGCAATCGACGGGCAAGCATACGCCTGTGATCGCCGAAGCCAGCGGGCCTGCAAGAAACGAGACGGCATTGGCGACATCGACGGGGTCGACGACGCGCTGAAGCGCGTACCAGCGCTTGGCTTCCTCGAACACGTTCGGATTGGCCGCGGCGCGCACTTCCCAAGCCTGCGTGCGCACGGTGCCCGGCGCCACCGCATTGGAGCGGATACCGAACTTGCCGTATTCGACCGCGACCAGACGGGTGAAATGCAGGAGGCCTGCCTTGGCAGCGCTATAGGCGGGATGGCCGAAAACGGCGAGGCCATTGACGGAGGCAATATTGACCACCGATCCCTTCGATGCCTTCAGCATATCCTCGACTGCCCGGAAGCACAGGAAGGACGCCTCGAGATTAAGGGCATTGTCGGCGCGCCAGATTGCCGGCGTGGTGTCGTGAAGGCTGACTGCGCGCGCAGCGCCGGCATTGTTGACCAACGTCTTCACCATGCCCAGACCGGACGCGGCCTTCGCCATTTCGGCGGTATCGGTTTCGCTGGTGATGTCGGCCGCAAACACCGCGAAACGATCGGCAGCTCCCAGATTCGCAGCCGCCTTGCGCGCGGCGGGTTCATCGATATCGACAAGCAGCACGATGTCATGGTCATCCGCCAGACGCTTTGCGATGGCACGGCCGATATCGCCGGCCGCGCCGGTAACGATGGCAACGGATTTGCTCATATGCTTCCCTCTTATTTATATGTCTTGATTGCTAGTCCCCAAGCAGCTGGCGGTCGTCACCGTCTCGATGGGTGACGAGCTGCTGCTTGATGCGACGCAGAACCACGGTCGCCTGCGGCTGGATGCGATGGGCAACCAGGCTCGCCAGAATGTCGACGACCGCGAGATAGGCGATCCGCGTCGAAGTCGGCCTATATATATTGTCGCCTTCCGGCAGATCGACCGGCAGGGTGATATCGGCGACATGCGCCACGGGGCTTCCACTCTGCGTCAGCGCTATGGTCGGCACCTTTGCCTCGCGCGCCAGCGTGAAAGCGCGGACAAGCTCGGCATTGCGGCCAGAGAAGGAGGAACCGATCAGCACGTCCGTCGGCTTGGCGGCGGCAGCCATCATCAGCTGCATGCTGTGATCGGAACTTGCGGTGATCCGCAGGCCGAAGCGGAACAGGCGGTTCTGCAGCTCGCTGGCGATCATCGACGAATTGCCGCCGGAACCGAAAGCATAGATCATTTCGGCGCCAGCGAGCCGGTTTGCCGCCTGCTCGACAGCCGCGACATCCAACCCACGATGGAGAAGAAACAGCGCATTCTGCGCCTTGGTAATAATGTCTTGCGCGACGTCGGCCGGCGCGATGCTTTTCGGCTCGGGCTTCAGATAGCGCATGCCGACATAGGCCGTGCGCGCCAGCTGCACCTTGAAATCGGAGAAGCTTTCGCAGCCCAATCGGCGGCAGAAGCGCGTCACGGTTGGCGGCGAAACGTCCGCCTTGCCGGCCAGCTCGATGATAGAGGCGTTGACGGCGAATTCGAAGTCATTGAGGACGATGTCGGCAATGCGGATTTCCGATTGCGAAAGCCGCCCTCTCTCGTCCTGCATGGTCGTAAAGATGTCCATCAGCTCCCCCTTTATTCTGTCGCTGAATTCTAAACGTCCGACACTTGGTAAGCGACACTATCCGTCTTATTCCTGCAGCTCGTCATCCGTACCCACCCGAAAGTACGCGAGGGCTGTGACCACCGTTCGCGCCCGTATGACGGGAACCATAATGTTCGCGAACATCATATGATTCCTGCAAATTATTTTCTTGATACGTTGACAAATGACCATAGAAAGCGGAATTTGACCAGCGAAAATCCGAATTTATGAAAAGAATTTAAATGACGGCGGATACAATGCGTGATCCATTCAAGAATCCCTTTCCTGAAAGCGACGCCCCGAGACACGCGATCTGGGAGATGCTCGTCCCGCGCGACATCGATGCATTTCTCTCCGCCGACTGGTCGATGGTATCAGGCGATTTCGTCGAAGAGGGGTTCATCGGTATCGACGGCAAGCGCAACGTCAGCCCCGATCATTGGCGGCTGGCCTTTCCGACACTCTCTGCCTATCGCGACGAGTGGCTGCGACAGGCGCGCGATTTCGCCACGCAGTCCTTCGCCGAAGACACACGCACAGCCATCTTCACCACGACGACGCTCGAGGACATCGAGATCGAAGGCGAAATGGCGCTCGTGCGCAAGAAGTTCGACGGCAGCCTGAAGAAGGCGGATGGCAGCGTCGACGTCATGAAGTGGCAGACGCTTTATTACTGCCGCCTGCATGAGGGGCACTGGAAGATCAGCGGCTTTACCGGCTATCTGCCGAATCCGATGGAATAGAGGCGATAGCATTGCGCATTTTTACCGCGGCTCTGGCGACCGAGACGAATACATTCTCCCCCATCTGTATCGACCGGCGCGCTTTCGAGGCGTCTCTCTATGCGCCGCCGGGCATGCATCCGGAAACGCCGACGCTCTGCTCCGCACCGATCACGGTCGGACGTCGCATCGCTGCGCAAAAGGGCTGGGAGGTCATCGAGGGCACCGCGACCTGGGCCGATCCGGCTGGGCTGGTGAACCGCCGCACCTATGAGGACTTGCGCGACGAAATCCTTGATCAGCTGCGGGCGGCCATGCCGGTCGATGCGGTCGTGCTTGGCCTGCATGGAGCCATGGTTGCCGACGGCTACGAGGATACGGAAGGTGATTTTCTGGCGCGCGTGCGCGAGATCGTCGGGCCGGACATTCTTGTCTGCGCCGAGCTCGATCCGCACAGCCATCTGACCAGGAAGCGGGCCGCCGCTGCCAATTTCTTCGTCTACTTCAAGGAATTCCCGCATACCGACTTCGTCGACCGCGCCGAGGATCTTTGGCGGATCGCCATCGATACGCTGGAAGGCCGCGTGAAGCCTGTCATGTCGGTCTTCGACTGCCGCATGATCGACGTCTTCCCGACGTCGCGCGATCCGATGCGCTCCTTCGTCGACAAGATCATGGCGATGGAAAAGAACGACGCCGACATTCTTTCGATCTCGGTCGTACACGGCTTCATGGCCGGCGACGTGCCGGAAATGGGCACGAAGCTGCTCGTTGTCACCAATAATAAGCCGACTAAAGGATATGAGATCGCGCGCGAGCTCGGTCTCGAGCTTTTCTCCAAGCGCGGCACCTTCATCATGCCGCAGATCGATGAGAATCAGGCCGTGAGCGAGGCGATGGCCGCAACGTCCGGCCCGGTCGTCATCGCGGATCTCTGGGACAATCCCGGCGGCGGCACCGCCGGTGACGCGACGGTTATCCTGCAGGAATTGCTTGATCGCGGCGCGACGGATGCCGCCATCGGCACGATCTGGGACCCGATGGCCGTCCAGATCTGCATGGCAGCCGGAGAAGGCGCGGAAATCCCGCTTCGCTTCGGTGCGAAATCAGCGCCTGGAACCGGCAATCCCATCGACGGCATCGTCAAGATCATCCGCGTCGTCGCCAATGCCGAGATGCGCTTCGGCGAAAGCTTCGCTCCGTTTGGCGACGCGGCACATATTCAGCTCGATGGCATCGACATCATCCTGAATTCGACGCGCGCGCAAAGCTTCGACCCAAGCCTTTTCTCGGTGATGGGCATCGATCCCAGCTCCAAGAAGATCCTGGTCATCAAATCGACCAATCACTTCTATGCGTCCTTCTCCAAGATCGCGTCGGAGATCCTTTACTGCTCGGCCGGAACCCCCTATCCCAACAATCCGGCCCGCACCCCCTATCGCCGCGCGCCGAAAGACATCTGGCCCATGGTGGCCGATCCGCATGCCGCAGAACGGAAAGGCGTCTGATATGACACATGACATCGCCTCTGAGATCAGCCCAAAGGCCGGCGACCGGATCGAAGCGCTGTCGACACCGCGTCCAATCATCGACGAGGACCGGTTGACGGGCAACATTGCGCGCGTGCAGGCCTATATGGACAAGCATGGCCTGAACTTCCGCCCGCATATCAAGACGCACAAGATCCCCGCGCTTGCGCATGCGCAGGTCGCCGCCGGCGCCAAGGGCATCAACTGCCAGAAGATTACCGAGGCGGAAGCTTTCGCCGATGCGGGCTTCGAAGATATCCTGATCACCTTCAATATTCTCGGCCCTGAAAAGCTTGTGCGCCTGTCGGCACTCAACGATCGGATTTCCGGTCTCAAGGTCGTGGCTGATAGCACCGCGACCGTCGACGGCCTCTCCGACTATTTCGCGACGCGCAAGCAGCTGACCGTGCTCGTGGAATGCGATACCGGAGGTGCGCGCTGCGGCGTGCAATCCCCGGCCGAAGCCGCAAAGCTCGGCAAATATATCGCCGGCAAGCCGGGCCTTAATTTCGCAGGGCTCATGACCTATCCGAAGCCGGACAATGCCGCTGCGACGCAGGAGTTTCTGTCCCAGGCCGTCGCGCTCCTGAAGGCTGAGGGTGTCGAATGCCCGATTGTCACCAATGGCGGCACGCCGAGCCTGTTCGACGCACATCTCGTGACCGCAGCCACCGAGCATCGCGCCGGCACCTACATCTATAACGACCGCTCCATGGTGCGGGCGGGCCATTGCCGGGAAGAGGATTGCGCCATGCATATCCTTGCGACCGTCGTCTCGCGCCCGACCGAAGATCGCGCCGTCATCGATTCCGGCTCGAAGGCCCTTACCTCTGACCTTCTCGGTTTTACGGACTATGGCCAAGTGGTCGGTTATCCAGAGGCTGTCATCAAGGGCCTCTCGGAGGAGCATGGCGTCATCGACTTGTCGAAGTGCACCGGCCCTCGCCCGCAGATCGGCGACAAGATCCGCATCATCCCGAACCACACCTGCGTCGTTTCCAACCTCTTCGACCAGATGGTGTTTCATCGCGATGGTGTCGTGACCCGTGTCGAAGACGTGGCGGCACGCGGCCTCGTCTGGTAAACACACGACCAAGTCTCAAAAAGAAAACGGCGACCTTCGGGCCGCCGTTTTTTATTGCATCGTCAGGTGATCACCCGCCCTTGGAGCGGTTCAGCTTTCCACGGAAAATCTGAGCCGCTCGATCTTTTTGGCTTCACGCAATTCCGGGCGAAAAACCGCTGCGCACTTTTCCTGGGATTGCTCTAGGAAGCGGCCTGATTGAGTACTTCCATGTCGATCTCGGTCAACTCCACCCGGCGTTCGAACGCCTGACCGTTTTCATCGAAGAGATGGCAGTCGCTCAGGCGGATGCCGGTCTTCAGCGGTGTATCCATGCGGATCGCGGCACTCCCGGCCAACGTCGCACAGAAATTTTCATCGACCCCGTCCGTCGTGGCATAGGCGACGGTCTGGGCGCCAAGGCGCTCCACGACAGTCGGCACGATGGTCAAAGTCAAATCGCCATCGCCGATCTGGACATGTTCCGGCCGGATCCCGAGCGTCAGCGGCTTGCCGACATAACCCTCGCGCGGCTTGACCGGCAACAGCGCTTTCTGCCCCTTGTAATCCACCTCCACGCCCGCATCGCTGATACCGGTGCAGGTAACAGGCAGGAAATTCATCTTCGGATTGCCGATGAAGCGGGCAACGAAGGTGTTCGCTGGCTTGTGATAAAGCTCCAGCGGAGCGCCGACCTGCGATATCTCGCCGGCGTTGAGGACGACGATGCGGTCGGCCATGGTCATGGCCTCGACCTGATCGTGCGTCACGTAGATCATCGTCGCCTGCAGCTGCCGATGCAACTTCGCAAGCTCGATGCGCATATCGGCGCGCAGTGCGGCATCGAGGTTCGATAGCGGCTCGTCGAAGAGGAAGATCTTCGGTTCACGCACGATCGCGCGGCCGATGGCGACACGCTGACGCTGGCCGCCTGACAACTGACCCGGCTTTTCCTGCAGGCGTTTATCGAGGTGCAGGATGCGCGCGGCATGCTCCACCTTGGCCTTCAGCTTGTCTTCCGGCATCTTCTCCACCCGCAGCGGGAAGGCGATGTTCTCGAACACCGACATGTGCGGATAGAGAGCATAGGACTGGAAGACCATGGCGATGCCGCGCTTGACGGGCGGCAGATCATTGACGCGACCACCATCGATCATGATGTCGCCGCTGGTCACTTCGTCGAGGCCTGCAATCATGCGCAGCAAGGTCGACTTGCCGCAGCCGGACGGACCGACGAAGACGATGAACTCACCGTCATTTACATCGAGCTCGACGCCCTTGATGACCTCGAAATGACCATAAGATTTTTTGACCTGATTAAGGTGCAGCTTTCCCAAACTCTGACTCCGCGCGGCGCCGCCATGGGGCGGGCAGGGCTCCAAAGGCCGCGCGCGATGCGCGCGGCCCGGTGACTTTCAGATCTTACTTGTACTGCTCGAGATCCGCAGCAGCCTTCTTCAAGGCGTCTGCCGGCTGAGCCTGGCCCGTCACGACGGACTGAACCATGGCGATCATCACGTTCTGGAAGCCCTTGTAGTCCTTGAAGAGCGGCTCGGGACCGCCATAGGCGATGCCGTCGATGAACGGCTTCCAGGAAGGATCCTTCTTGACGAACTCGTCAACCTGTGGCGACGGGCGCAGCGGCGTCAGGCCGGCACCGCCCTGAAGTTCGTACTCGCCCTGCGGACCGGGAGAGGTGATGAACTTGGCCAGGTCGATCGCCTTTTCCTCCACGCCGGAACCCTTGAAGACGGCAAGGCTGTCGGTGATGAGCAGCGTGCCCTGACCCTTGGCAGAAGGACCGAGCGGCAAGGGTGCAACACCCCAGCTGATCTTCGTTTCCTTCAAGCGAGCGGCAGCGCCGGAGCCGGCCTGGATCATGCCGACCTTGCCATCGAGGAAGATGGCGCGCATTTCATTCTGCTCGTAAGCCGTCGGCCCTTCGACCGAATAAGGCGTGATGTCCTTGTAAGCCTGAAGCGCGGCCAGCACTTCCGGGCTGTCTAGGGTGATCTTGTCGCCATCGATGACCTTGCCGTTATTGGTGTAAACCCAATGCAGGAACTGGTGCATGGTGTTGTCGAAGGTCTTCGCGGAGAGGCCGTAGCCCGGGGTGCCAGTCTTTTCCTTGATCTGCTTGGCGTCGGCGATTTCCTCGGCCCAGGTGGTCGGCGGCTTTTCCGGATCAAGACCGGCCTTCTTGAAGAGGTCCTTGTTCCAGTAGAGCGCCTTGGTCGAGAAGGCGATAGGCGTGCCCCACTGCTGTCCATCGAAGGTTACGGTATTAACGATGCCCGGATAATAGGCCTTCTTCTCGTCGTCCGTCATCGGGATCGGAACGATCAGATCGTTATCAGCGAACTGCTTCAGCGTGCGCGAACCGACATAGGCCATGGCGACCGGCGTGCCGGCGGCGGCCAGCGTCGTTGCCTTGTCCTGGCACTGCTCCCAGCCGACGACCTCAGGCTTGACGGCCCAGCCCGGGTTCTTTTCTTCCCACTGCTTGATGTATTTGACGTGGATCGGATCGATGCTGTCGCCGCAATAGATCCAGCTGATCTCCTTGTCGGCGGCCTGGGCATTCACGGCGCCAAGCGCGGTGGAGCCGAGCAAAGCAAGGGCTAGAAGCCCCGTCTTGAAATGGAATGTCACGTTTAAGCTCCCGTTCTCTCTGGTGGTTGATTGATTTTATTGCTTCACCGCGCCGGCGGTCAGACCGCTGACGAGATACCGTTGCAGGAAGAAGATCACGACCAGAGCCGGCGCGATGCCGACGAAACTTGCGGCCATGAGTTCATTCCAGACGACTTCCTGCCGGCCGAAATAGGCAAAGAGCCCAACCGGCAGCGGCATGTATTCCGTCTTCGAATTGAAGGTAAGAGCATAGATGAACTGCTGCGCGTATGCCTCGATGAACGAGGAAATCGCGACAACGACGATGCCGGGCATGGCGATCGGCAGGATGACGCGACGCAGGGTGTAGAGCTGGCTTGCGCCGTCGACATAGGCGGCTTCGTCAAGTTCGCGCGGAATGCGCCTGATGTAAGTGTGCAGCAACCAGATTCCGGTCGGTATGATGAAGGCCACGCCCGGCACGATCATGGCGAAATAGGTGTTCAGAAAACCGAACGAGCGCATGAGGCGAAACAGCGGGATCAGCAGCACGGCGCCGGAAAACATCTTGACCGCCAGGAAGGCACCCAGCAGCGGGCCGGACCCCTTGAACTCGAAGCGCGCAAAGGCATAGGCCGCCGGCACCACAAGGATCAGCACAATGATGGTGATGGAGCCAGAAACCAGGAATGAGTTGAAGATGTACCAGCCGAAGCCGGGCACGCTCGTCCACATCGTCCGATAGGCTGCAAAGGAACCGTTCTCGGGAATGAACCGATAGGGTGACGAGAAGAGCTGGCTGAGCGGCTTCAACGACACCAGGAAGCCTTCAATGAAAGGCGCCAGCACGAAGGTGAGAAACAGCAGGATCCCGGCATAAATGCCGATGAGCTCATACCACTTGTAACGATGGATCATCGAAGGCTGGCTCATCGTTGCTTGGCTCCCGTTGAAAAGCGGCTCGTCAGGCGGAAATAGGCAAGGCAGAAAAGCGACAGGAAGATGCAGATCAGAACGGCGCGGGCAGCACCCTCACCGTATTTGTAGGACCCGATCGCGGTACGATAGGTATCGATGATCATCGTCGTCGTTTCGCCATTCGGGCCGCCGCGGGTCAGGATCCAGATGATGTCGAAGGAATTGAAGGTCGAAATCAGCGACAGCATCGACATGGTAACCAGAGACGGCACCAGCAGTGGCAAGGTGATGCGGCGGAAGCGATAGAAGCGACCGGCGCCATCCGTCCATGCGGCCTCGTAGAGATCGTGCGGAATCGACTGCATGGCGGCCAGCATATAAAGAGTGACCATCGGCACACCGATCCAGACGTCGGTGACGATCGTCGCCCAGAAAGCCGTGCTGCCATAGGCGAGGAACGCCACCGGACTATCGACGATGCCGAAGCGCTGGAGCAGACCGGAAATCATGCCGAACTGGCCATTATACATCCAGCCCCACATGAAGATGCCAATCGCCATCGGCACGATCCAGGGTGGCATGGTCAAGATGCGGAAGAGTGCGCGACCGGGAACGGCGGAATTCAACAACGCCGCGCCGAGTGTGCCGATGATCATCTTGATCGAGACGGAAAAGAACGTCCAGATGAAGGTCCGAACGATGACGCCTGCGAACGTATCATTGAAGATCTTCGCATAATTCTCGAACCCAACCCAATTCGTCAGCTTCTTTAACGACGCATCGGTGAAGGACAGGATAATCGTGTCCACCAGCGGATAGGCGACGATGACGGTGACGTAGAGGAGAGCCGGGAAAAGCAGAAGCCAGGCGAAGATGACCGTGCTGCGTTGAACACCCATCCTGCGCCCCTCCCTAGGCCGCTCTTGAATGAAGCGCTTCGTCGAACTCGTCCCAGATCGGTCGGAGATCGATGACGGCCTTCTTCATACGTGCTTCGTCCATCGACAGGGCAAGAATGCCCGCTTCCAGTGCATTGAGCGTCGAAACGGGCAGATGCAGTCCCGATTTGACGTTTGCGATGATATCGGCGGCCATCTGCTCGTCGGCACCATAATGCTGAGAAAGCGTGGTGGCTGCGTAGGTATTTTCGATCACCTTCTTGCCGGTCAGCATTTCGTGAACATTGAAGTAGCCACGGATGAAGTCACCCTCGGCCATGCCGCGCGAACCCATGATGGCAAAGCGGCGGAACTGATCCGGCACATTCAGGTTGGTATGGAAATTCATGCCGACGCCATTGGCGTACTCGACGATTGCCACCTGGTAATCGATGATATCGCCGTCGCTGTCGAAGACCTTGTCCGATCCCATCCAGCCGCTCGGCTTGCGATGGAAAAGCTCGAGATCGTTGATGCCTTCCCGCGCCGGATCGTTTTCCGGAATGAAGCTCTTGCGACCGCCGAAGCTTGCAACCCTCTCCGGGCGCGCACCGACCACGCCATTATAAAGGTCGAGGTCATGGCAGCATTTCTCCAGCATGAAGCTGCCGGAATAACGTTCGTAGCGGCGCCAATCGCGCATGAAGAACGCGCCGTGATAGGGCTCGATATGCTCGGCCGCCTCTATGGAAACGACATGACCGAGCTTTCCTTCGGCCTGGGCAGTCAGGAGATCGCGATACATCGGCGAGTAGCGCAGCACGAGACCGACATTCAGGCGCTCATGACCAAACTTGGCCATCAGGCGAGCAAGCTCGATGCTGTCCTTGATCGTCGTCACGATCGGCTTTTCGCAGAAGATCTTGAGACCGGCTTCCAAACCGATACGGATATGATCGAGATGCATGTGGTTCGGCGAACCAATCATCAGGAGATCGATCTTCTCGTTCGCAATCAGATCCTGAGGGGTCGCATAGGCCTTTCCGACCGAGATGCCTTGTTCGATCAGACCCGGCAAGCCTGCAGGTTCCGGATCGACATATCCGGCAATCTCGAAGCTCTCGTCGATCGCCTTGAAGACATAGCCCAGATAGCCCAGGCGGAATCCCAGCCCAATGATTCCAACGCGCATGCTTTAAGTTCCCATTACGTAATTTATTTTCGTAAGCTTGGGGCAAATTTTCGCATTCGTCAACGACGTTCGCGCATTTACCCTGAAACATGAAATTTATTTTCAGATTATCGCCTGAGAAATGCTCAGGCTTTAGATAGGAACGTGCACCGTTTTTGCCTGGATTGCTACTTATTTCAGCAGGTGGCGGGCGTTATCTATCCGGGCCGTTATACTGCCAGTACTGATAGTTCGGCTTTCTGGTGCTGCTCGAAATCACGCCGTCCTGTTCGCAGACATACCCCAAACGAGGCATACCCCTGTAGAAATAACCCCTATAGAATTCTTCCGGATGCAGGGTGGTCGTGCGGCACTGAAACTTCTCGTCGGCCGCCATTTTGGGTGCCTTGACGCCCGGCAGATTTTTATAGGGGTAGACGGGCGCAACATAGGGCTTGGGTATGAGCGGATTGTCAGCAAACGCGGTAGCCGGCGCAAGGCCGGCAAAGACCAGAGCGACAATGGCGATTTTCGATTTGATCCGCATGAAAGCTAAGCTCCGTTACCCATGCGATCGCGGCAAGCGCGGCGCACCACTAAAATATAGTAGGGCCTGCGCTGACAGCCAACGGTTCGTCTGTCAAAATCGCCGTGAAGCATCAAGCTTTGGCTCGGCGCAGATCCATTCACGCTACGTTACACCAAATAAAATGCTTTTATCTGCTAATGCAACATTTGCGAGTAATCCGGATTTGCGACAATTCACAAGGATGTTATATAGTGCGAGAATTGTCATCTTAGCAGTTGTTCGCACGCTTTCTGTTTGCAGGAGTAACAGTCATTCTCGAACAGATTGATCGCATCCCTCACTTGGCCGAGCCTTTGACTGCTGAGAACGTGGAACAGCAATTGCGCATCTATGTCATCAATCTCGATCGATCGCGCGATCGTTGGGAACGCCTTCGCGGCCAAGCCGAGGACTATGGTCTCGATGTCATTCGCATCGAGGCGGTCGACGGCCGCGAGGTAGCCGAAGCGGATCGCCTCGACTTCCACCCAAAATCCTTCATCTACCACAATGGGCGCAAGCTTCTGGCGGGCGAATACGGCTGTTATCGGAGCCACCTGCTGGCGCTGGAGCAATTCGTTGCCAGCGAGGACGAGATGGCCATCATCATGGAAGATGATGTCGAGTTGAACGAGCGCCTGATTGCGCGCGCGACCGCGGCGATGAAGAGCGTCGATGGCGCTCGCCTCGTCAAGCTCGTCAACCATCGCCTGGTCGGTTTCAAGCCGATTTGCGAGACCATCGAGAACGATATTATTGGTCGCTGCATGCATGGCCCGCAGGGGTCGGCTGCCTGTTACGTCGTCAACCGCAAGGCGGCCAAGAAGCTGCTGGTGACATTGAAGCCGATGCTGCTTCCTTACGATGTTGCGCTCGAGCGCGGCTGGTCCACCGGTGTCGAGACCTTCGCCACGTTTGAAAACATCCTCGCCTTCAGCCCCCACCGCGCCGACACCACCATCGGCAAGCGCGTCCATTACCGCGCCGTGAAGCGGCATTTCCTGCTACGCATGACGGCACATTGGTTCCGTACCTGCGATCAGCTGCGCCGCTGGCGTTATGCAATGCGCGTCAAGCCGCGGACGAATAAACACAGCTAAAGCGTACAGCCTCGTGTCGAACGAGGCCATGGGAACGCATGACGCTCGTTGGTCTTCGATACGTTGAGCTGGCAGGTGCTTTACAGTTGCGCGACGTTGTCGAGGTTGGGCTGACCCACACCTAACTCCGCTTCACGTTCGCGATAGACCAGATCCACCACTTCGCTGCTTGGGGCATAGCCCGAGACGAGCTTTTGCAACAAGGCTCGTGCCAAAGGTATGTCATTCTTGTCGAGCGCCGCCTCGAGTGCGGCAAGACGCTTCGAAAGCTCCGGCCATGGCAGAAAATCTTCTTTGGCATGCATGATCCGCGGGTGGCTCGTCGCCTGCGGATTGTCGCCGATCAACAATTCCTCATAGAGCTTTTCGCCCGGCCTCAAGCCGGTAATCTCCAGCTCGATATCGCCATCCGGCTCATATTCGTCCCGCACGGTCAGACCGGATAGCTCCACCATGCGCCGTGCAAGATCGGCGATGCGTACTGGCTCGCCCATATCCAAGAGGAAGACATCGCCGCCGGCCGACATCGCGCCGGCCTGGATGACAAGCTGCGACGCCTCGGGAATGGTCATGAAATAGCGGGTGATGTCAGGATGCGTCAGCGTAATCGGGCCGCCATCTCGGATCTGCTGGCGGAATAGCGGTACGACGGATCCCGAGGAGCCAAGCACATTGCCGAAGCGAACCATGGCAAAATTGGTACCCGCCACACCCGGCTTGCGATCGGCGTCCATTGCCTGCAACACCATTTCCGCCAAACGCTTGCTGGCACCCATGATGTTGGTCGGGCGAACGGCCTTATCCGTGCTGATCAGGACGAAGTCCTCAACACCATGCTCGCGGGCCGCTTCAGCCGCAATCTGGGTTCCAAGCACATTGTTGCGGATGCCTTCGACCGGATTGTATTCGACGAGCGGCACATGCTTGTAGGCGGCAGCATGATAGACGGTCTTCGGCCGCCAGGCCTCCATGATCTGCCCGATCCGCTGGCCGTCCCTGACGGAGGCGAGGAAGGGAATGATGCGGATATCGGGATAGCCGGCGGAAACGGCCGATTTTTCCAATTCGCCGTGAATGGCGTAAAGGCCGAATTCATTTTGCTCCACGAGCAGGATGGCGCTTGGGCCATTCTTGAGGATCTGGCGACAAAGTTCGCTGCCGATCGAGCCACCAGCGCCGGTGACCATGACCACCTTGCCCCGAATGTTCTTCTCGATCAGCGTGCGCTCCGGGGCGATCACGTTGCGACCGAGCAGATCCTCGATATCGAGCTCACGCAGGTCGGACACCGCAACGCGACCCTGGGCGAGTGCCGTCAAATCCGGCATGGTGCGCACCGTGACACGCGCCTTGCGCATCTGATCGAGGATTTCATTGCGTCGTTGCCGTGAGGCATTCGGTAGCGCCAGCAATACGTCCTTGATCTCGCTTGAGACGGCAAGGGCTGGCAGATCGACCGGATCGTAAATTGGCAGGCCGCCCATGATGCTGCCATGCAGGTTGCGATCGTCGTCGAGATAACCGACCACATTCAACTCGGCGCTGTTAGCGAGAGCGCCAGCGAGCTGTCGTCCCGAGGCGCCGGCGCCGTAGATCAACACTTTGGCGAGCTGATTGCGGTTCAGCAGGCGCTGATAAGCGTTGCCGAGCCAATAGCGCGTCCAGATGCGCGACAGACCGATGGCGATGAGCAGCAGCAACGGCTGCAATATGCCGACCGTGCGCGGCACACCCGGCACGCTGATGGCGGTAAAAATCGTCATGAAGGCAAGCGCGTAGATCGCCACCGCCTTTAAAACCGTGACGAATGCCGAGAGGCCCGCATAGCGGAAAATCGCGCGATAAAGCCCCAGGACGATAAAAATAGGCAGCGCGAGAAGAAGCGAGACGATCGCCGGCAGCCATTCGATCCCTTCGAGGATGACCCAATCGTCAAGACGCAGACAGTAGGCAAACCAGACCGTCAACACACAGAGGCTGGCATCGACGATCAAGGCAAGCGCACGCTTGGTCGAGCGTGGCAAAGCCAGAAACGGCAGAACGAGCTTATCCGCAGGCACCATCGGTCACAGCCCCCCGGTGCCGGTCATCAAAGCGACATGCCAGTCTTCTCGCATAGATTGTCTCACGGTGCGCCGCGTGATGCATCATGATTGCGTCATATTGCATTAGCAGATTTCAATTCATTCCAGCGCCGATTTACATGTAGATCAGCCGGCGCACAATTGCATCTATGATATTGTAGGAGCCGCTTATCCCGAAAGATCCGAAAGGATTACTTGCCGATATAGCTGCGAATGACGGGATGACGAAAAAGGCCCATGAGAATGGCAAACGCCATGCCCAGCCCGGCACCGAAAAGAACGCCCGCAATCAGGCCCGCCACCATCATCACATTACGGCCAGGGCCGTCCGCCTTGAGCGGCGGTTCCGCTTCAGAAATCACCCGGATGTTGCTTTGCGACAAATCCTGCGCGTCGCTCGTTTGGCCGGAACGCTTCAGGAGTGCCTCATAGATATCGCGGGTGGCGGTGGCCTTGCGCTGAAGTTCATTCAGGCCGACGAGCTTGCTTGAGGTGTTGACCTGCGATGCCTTCTGCACCGCCAGCTCCTTGGCGATGTCCTGTTCGGCTCGCTGCGCCTGCTCGTAATCGGCGCGCGCTGATGTCATCTGGCGTTGCAATTCGCTGCGGATTTCTCCTGCAAGGCTATCCAGCGAGGATTTGGCCGCGAGCAAACGCGGATGGCGCGCGCCAAGCTGGCTCTGCAGGCTGCCGACATTGGCGGCGAGCGTCGCATATTGCTGACGCAGACTGCTGAGCGCCGTCGAGCCCGAATTGGCGGCCGGATTGTTGGGATTGCTGGTGACCACATCTTCGAAGCTGAGCTTGCCGGCCGCATCTGCCCGCGCCTTTGCCTCGATCGTTCGCTGCTGTGCCGTCACCAGCATATCGTTCAGCGCAGTCAAGCGCTTGTCGGAGATGAGATTGCCCTCTACGGCAACCATGTCATTATCGGCACGATAGGACTCGACCGCCTTCTCGGCTGCGAGCACCTGCTGCCGAAGGTCTTCGAGCCGGCTGTCGAGCGCACTGTTGCTCGTCTTGAAGCTTTTTGCGACGGCGCCGCTCTCTTCCTCGATAAAGGATGGGAACAACTGATTGGCGATAGCGGCCGATTTCTGGGGATCACCGGTCGTCACCTTCGCGGTCACGACATAGGTGCTGGCCTCACGGGCAATCACCACGGCCTTGGCCAGTGCGGCCGTTGCCGTGTATTTCGCCGCTTCACCGGTGGCTCCACCACTAAAGCGCGGATCCTGATCGAGCTTCAGCGCATCGACCACCCGCCCGAGAACCTTGCCCGAAGACAGGATCTGCGTCTGGCTGTCGATCATCGTCGTGATCAGTTCCGGCGGTGTGGGCGACTGCTGCGTGGAATCGGTACCGCCTGTTGGCCGCGGATCGAAATAGAGGCTCGTTTCCGCCGTGAACTTCTGCGGAATGAGGGGAATAACGGCAGCGCCCACCGCGCCGAAGACTACCGCCAGGCCAAGAACGATCAGCTTCCCTGCCCAAATCGAACGGATGGCGGATCGAAGGTCGAGCAACGGCTCGTCCGCCGTCGGCGTAACTATGGAATGGCTGACGACCTCCGTCTGCGCGACCACGGCAGGCTCGGGAGCGGCCGAAGGTGCTATCGGCTCTGCAACAGTATGCGAAACCGGCTCGGCTTGCGGCTCAACTCTGCGCGTCAGGTTTTCAGGTGGAGGCGTGACGGGTTCGCGCGCTTCTGGCGAGGCAGCAGCAGGCTCATCATCCGTCACAAAATCCCGCGGACGCAAGACGGGGCTACGCGGGCGGAGGCCATCGCGCCGCGCATCGGACGAGTCTGTATCGCGCCAACCGGGAAGTCGGTCCGATCTCTTGCTTCGTTCCATTGAGCTCATGCCACTTTCAGTGCTCGGCAGGCGAACCCCACGTTGCGGATGCGCTGAGTTTAGAAACGTTTGTCTAACGGAACATTAAGGACGCTCCAAGGAAATCGCAGGTGCGGTGCATCGGAATGGCCGCCTTCATCATTGCTCAACATCATGCTCCCTATGAAAGAGCCAAATCCGTGCGAGAGGCAGGAGAATGCAATGACCGTATCGATGACGAAGGCTCTGCGGCTCATGACGGCGGCGACAGTTCTGCTGGCCTGCACGGCTACGGCTGATCGCGGCTTCGCCGCTGCACAACTCTGCTATCGCGGCATCAATATTTCCGGTGCGGAATATGGCGAGCGCGGCGGCGCGCCCAATGCCAACTACGTCTATCCGTCGGAAAAGACCGTGCGTTACTTCGCCGCTAAGGGCATGAATGTCGTGCGCATCCCCTTCCGTTGGGAGCGGCTGCAGCCGGTGCTGGGCCAACCCCTCGATGGAGACGAGCTGCAGCGGCTGAAAGATGCTGTTGATCTCATCCAGAAAAATGGCATGGCTGTCGTCCTCGACCCGCATAATTACGGCTATTACGACAAGACCCAGCTCAAGCAGGCACCGGCGACGGACATTGCCTTCGGCGATTTCTGGGCAAGACTCGCGGTGGAATTCTCCAATCGGAAAGGTGTCGCCTTCGGCCTGATGAACGAGCCGCACGACATCAAGGCGCCGGACTGGCTCGATCTCGCCAATACCGCCATCCGCAGCATCCGCACGGTCGGTGCCCGCAATCTCATCCTCGTGCCCGGCACCAACTGGACCGGCGCACATAGCTGGAATGCCGATGCGCTTGGCGGCGGTTCGAACGGCACCGTCATGCTCGGTGTCAAGGATCCTCTCGATTTCTACGCCTTCGAATTCCACCAATATCTGGATGCCGACAGCTCCGGCACGCATCCCGTCTGCGACGGCACCGACGGCGCAACAAAGGGCATGAAAGATGTGACGGACTGGTTGCGCAAGAACGGCAAACGCGGCTTCCTCGGCGAATTCGGCATCGCCGCAAACGATCAATGCCTGAGCGGCCTCAAGCAGGTGCTCGACGTCATGAATACGAACAGCGACGTTTGGCTCGGATGGACCTACTGGGCGGCCGGCGACTGGTGGTCGCCCGAAGAACCGCTCAACGTCCAGCCGCGTGATGGCCACGACAAGCCGCAGATGAAGGTTCTGGCCGAGGGCTTGAGCAAGAAGAGTGCATCGGCGCCGGCATGCGCACTGGTCAAGCCTGGGAAATAACGCAGGTCAAACCCCGAGCCTTTGCCGCGAATCAACCGGCTGATATGCTAAGTCACGGTTGAAGAAGACGCCAAGATCTCGGATGTTTCATGCAAAAGCCAGGCGAAAAGCAGCCCATAAACATCGTCATCCTTATCGTCTCGCTGCTGGCGGTCCTGTATAATTGCATTCTCGCGTTCATAAATCACAACATCACGCCGCTGACGCCGAATTCGGTCGTCATGAGCGAGGTGCTGCTTCAGCTGACGAGTTTCGCCTACATTCTCAAGAAGGGGATTTACGAAGAGGACCTCGCGCCGCTTCTCTATCTCATATTGACGATCCTGTTGACCGTCTTCGTGATTGCCATCAACAAGCAGGCCTATATCGATCATCTTCGCAACGTGATGATCATCTTCTCGTTTTCCATCATGGGCAGGCTCTGCAACGAGCGCACCCTGAAACTGACGTTCAAGCTTTCCTGCATTGCCGTGCTGGCGGTGCTCATCTGCGAGATCGTGTCGGTGAAGGAATATGTCGCGCTCTTTCACCCTGCGGAATATTTTCAGAACACGCGTGGCGTGCCGCCCGCTACTTATAGCGATCTTGGTCTGTTTCGCGGAGCCCTGGGCTTCGAGGGCCGGTTTTCCTTTGGTCTGATCGACCACCGGTCGTCCTCGATTTTCCTGGAGCAGGTCTCGCTGGCCAACTTCTGCGGCGTGATGGTTCTTTATCTGATCAGCTTTTCCAATCGCTTGCGCTTGTTCGACCGGCTGCTGTTCTTCTCGACCGTCGTGCTGATCCTTTTGACGAACGATACGCGCACGATGCTGATCTTCAGCCTCATCTGCGTCGGTGGCTATTTCATCTACCCCTGGTTTCCGAAGATGCTCGACCTTTTCACCATGCCGGTGATCATCGTCGTCGGCTTCGTGATCCACGCGCTCAAACCGACCGTGACGGGCGACAATTTCGTGGGGCGCATCAACGGAACGATCAAGGCCTTCCTTGGCATGGACCTGAAGAGCACCATCGGCCTGCAGCTTGATCAGGTCGGCATCTTCTTCGACAGCGGCTATGTTTATATCATATACGGCGCCACGATCTTCGGGCTCATCCTCTTTTGGCTTTACGCCTCGCTCTATCCGGGCGGCGAGACCGTCAACCAGCGGCGCCTCGGCCACGCCCTTTCCCTCTTCCTGTTTCTCAACCTGATGATCGGCTCGACGGCGATCTTCTCTATGAAGACCGCCGGGCTGGTCTGGCTCCTGGTCGGCTTTCTGAAGTTCAACGAGGGCACCCAGACCAGGCAACCGCGAAAGCTTTCGCTGGCCACCAGCGGCTGAGGCGGGGATGCGCCGTTCGAAGGCGCAATAGGAACGGCTTTTTTCTCGCCAGCCTGCCTAAATTAACGTCGAAAGCTGACTGGGCGGAAGGTATTTCCCACACCTGCGAATTCATTTATGCAGGCGGGCATCCTCGGCATAAGAGAGAACCAAGATGAAGAGCTATGTACTGACAGTTGCGTGCAAATCGACGCGCGGGATCGTTGCGGCGATATCGAACTATCTCGCCGAACAGGGCTGCAACATCGTCGACTCCAGTCAATTCGACGATCTCGATACCGGCATGTTCTTCATGCGGGTCTCCTTCATCTCCGAAGAGGGTGTTGCGGACGCCGCACTGGTCGAAGGCTTCAAGCCGATCGCCACCAAGTTCGAGATGGTCTCGGAGATCCATGATGCCAAGAAGCGCATGAAGGTGCTGCTCATGGTGTCGCGCTTCGGCCATTGCCTGAACGACCTGCTTTACCGCTGGAAGATCGGTGCGCTGCCGATCGACATCGTCGGTGTCGTCTCCAACCACTTCGAATACCAGAAGGTCGTCGTCAATCACGACATTCCCTTCCACCATATTCCGGTGACCAAGGCCAACAAGCCGGAAGCGGAAGCGCGGATCATGGACGTGGTCGAGCAGACCGGCACGGAGCTGATCGTGCTGGCGCGCTACATGCAGATCCTGTCGGACTCCATGTGCCAGAAGATGTCCGGCCGCATCATCAACATCCATCACTCCTTCCTGCCGTCCTTCAAGGGCGCCAACCCCTACAAGCAGGCCTATGAGCGCGGGGTAAAGCTGATCGGCGCGACGGCGCATTATGTTACCGCTGATCTCGACGAAGGTCCGATCATCGAGCAGGACACGGCGCGCATCACGCATGCGCAGTCGGCCGAGGATTACGTCTCGATCGGCCGTGACGTGGAAAGCCAGGTGCTGGCCCGCGCCATCCACGCGCACATCCATCATCGCAACTTCATCAACGGCAACCGTACCGTCGTCTTCCCGGCAAGCCCAGGATCCTACGCATCAGAGCGGATGGGGTGAGGCGCAAGCGCGCCAACACCCTTTTCTTTTTGTCGCGAAGCACGATTTGATAGTCCCGATATCGAATCATCCGGCACAAGGAAAAGACATGCCATTTCATCGCGGTGGAACGCTGCTGCTCGCGGCGTTTCTTCTGAGCACGGCAGTCGCGCACGCTGCCACGGAAGAACAGGATCCTTCGAAAATCGATCTGGCCAAGCTGATCGAATGCACGACCTACGACGTGCCGAGCTACAATACGTTCGGCATGTGGCTGACCGGGCCTGAAAGCGCCACGGCCATGAAACAGTTCGGTATAACCGAGCTGCCATCGAGAAACCCGCTCCTCAGAGAATTCCAGCTCGCAGCTCCGGTGAACGTCTTCGGCCGGCAGACGACCAGGATCGCCTTTGCCTCCAGTGGGCCTCTGGCCGTGCTCGACGAGCCTGATCCGCACCCGCTTGCAAAGACGCTCGGCGTCGCGGCAACAGTCGATCAGCCCGACAAGTTCCTGGGGGCGAAGGAGATCTTCGCGAAGAAGGAGCAGATGGAAAATTCCGATACGGTGCTCGACACGCGCATCTCCCTCAACGTCTCCACGGATAACAGCCATCCAGGCAAGACGCTGGCCGGTTGCAGCTATTCCATCGAGGTCGAATAAAGCGGTGCGTCTAGCCGGGCGCGATCTGCGGCCTATCTTCCTCCTAAATGCTCGACCACCTATCTGTTTTGGGTGATTTTCTTTAGTATGGAATGGTTTAGTGTCGACGCAGATGAACCATCCGGGGGATGCCATGGCCGACGACGCGCTCGCAAATCGCATGCAACTGCCAAGACCGGATACCACCCCGGAAGAAGCGGCCGAAATTCTGCAGACCCATTACGGGCTGAGCGGCACCTTGAGTGAACTCGGCAGCCAGCAGGATCGCAACTATCGCATCGATGCCGGCGATAATGCCTATGTGCTGAAAATATGCCGCGCCGAATATGAGCTTGTCGAGTTGGAAGCGCAGAACGCCGCGATCCGCCATCTGCGGGCCAAGCCGGATGCCCCGCGCGTGCCCGATATCATTCCGTCCTTGAACGGGCGGGACATTCTCGCCTTGACCATCCGGGAGCAGGACTACCTTGTGCGGCTTCTCGGCTTTCTCCCCGGTCAGACGCTGACGCGGCGCAAGCATCTGCCGCAAGCCGTCGCTGCCGGGCTTGGCGCGCTTTCGGCGAAGCTCGCGCGCGACCTTGCCGATTTCGATCATCCCGGCCTGCACCGGAGCCTGCAATGGGATTTGCGTCGGGCAGGCCCGGTTGCCGTGCAGCTCCTGTCGGCAATTACCGATCACGAGGCACGGGACCGTATCGCCAAGGCCATGGTGGCTGCGGTCAAGCGCATCCAGCCCCTGGCGAGCGGCTTGCGTGTGCAGCCTGTGCATCATGACGTCACCGACGACAATGTCGTCAGCCATCCCGATGCGCACGGACAGCAGGTGCCGGACGGTGTCATCGATTTCGGCGATATCATCCAGGGCTGGCTCGTCGGCGACCTTGCCGTCACCTGCGCTTCGCTGCTGCATCACGCCGACGGCAACCCGTTTTACATTCTTCCTGCCATCAAGGCCTATCACGCGATCTATCCGCTGGAGGAGGCGGAAGCCAAGGCATTGTGGCCGCTGATCGTCGCCCGCGCCGTCATTCTGGCCGCCAGTACCGAGCAGCAGCTGGCCATCGATCCCGACAACGACTACGTGCGCGGCAATCTCGATTTCGAACGTGAGATCTTCGATGTCGCAACCGAAGCACAGCCGGATGTGATGGAAGCGGCGATCCTCCGCGCCATCGGCTTCGATGTCGCGCCGATCGCGACGGAAGGCTGGACGGCGCTGCTGCCGGATCTGGATCGACAAGGGATCGTCGCGGTCGACCTTTCCGTCACCGGACCCGACTTTCTCGACGGCAACTGGCAAAAGCCGGATATGGACTGGCGACTGCTGGCGCAAGCAGCCATCGCATCCGGCGCGGCGGCGACCCGCTACGGCGAATTCCGTCTCTCTCTCGGCGCGCCGCGCAGCATGACCGCCCCCCAGAACTTCGCCCTGCACAGCGACATTTGCCTGCCTGCCGGCACGACCGTTGCAGCACCCTTCGCCGGGCTTCTGCAGCGCCAAGGGCATCACCTCGTTCTTGCCGGCGAGGACATAAGCCTGCATCTCGACGGTATCGAGACCACTCTCGACGATGGCGCACCCATCGAAGCCGGCGCAACGCTCGGGACGATCGGTAGCGAGGGATCGGCAATCGGCGGATTGCGCGTGCAGCTTTGCCGCGTGCCGACGCTGGAGCCGCCACTCTTTGCCACGGCGGATCAGGCCGAAGGCTGGGCAGCTATATGCCCCTCGCCCGCAGCCCTGCTTAACCCCTCCTGCGAGGCGCCGCGGCCGGATGCCGGCGTCCTGCTTTCCTTGCGCAATGCACGCTTCGCCAAGCCGCAAAAGCACTATTACGAACTGCCGCCACAGATCGAGCGCGGCTGGCGCGAATTCCTGTTCGACATACAGGGGCGCTGCTATCTCGACATGGTCAACAACGTCACGACGCTCGGCCATGCCCATCCGAGGCTGACGGCGGCGGTTGCGCAGCAATGGTCGCGGCTCAATACCAACTCCCGCTTTCATTATTCCGCCGTTGCCGAATTCTCCGAGCGGCTGGCGAAGCTGGCGCCGGACGGTCTCGACAGCGTTTTCCTCGTCAACAGCGGCTCGGAGGCCAATGATCTCGCCATTCGCCTTGCCTGGGCGCATACGGCAAAGAAGAACATTCTCTGCCTGCTGGAAGCCTATCACGGCTGGACCGTCGCGAGCGATGCGGTCTCCACCTCGATCGCCGACAATCCGCAGGCGCTGACGACGCGGCCGGACTGGGTGCATCCGGTCCTTTCGCCCAACACCTATCGCGGTCCCTTTCGCGGCCCCGACTCGGGACCGGACTATCTGAACGACGTGACGGCCAAATTGCAGGCGATCGACGAGAAGGGCGAAGGTATCGCAGGCTTCATCGCCGAGCCGGTGTATGGCAATGCCGGCGGCATCGCATTGCCTGAGGGCTACCTTGCCGCAGTCTACGACGCTGTTCGCGAGCGCGGCGGCCTCTGTATCGCCGATGAGGTGCAGGTCGGCTATGGCCGTCTTGGAGAGCATTTCTGGGGCTTCGAGACGCAAGGCGTCACACCCGATATCATCACCATCGCCAAGGGCATGGGCAACGGCCATCCGCTCGGCGCGGTCATCACCCGCCGCGAGATTGCCGAGTCATTGGAAAAGGAGGGTTATTTCTTTTCCTCATCCGGCGGCAGCCCGGTCAGCTGCGTTGTCGGCTTGACTGTTCTCGACGTCATCGCGGATGAAAATCTGCAGGAGAATGCCCGCGTCGTCGGCGACCGGCTGAAGGCTGGATTGATCGCACTGATGGAGCGCTACCCGCTGATCGGCGCGGTGCACGGCTCCGGTCTCTACCTCGGCGTGGAGTTCGTTCGTGACCGTGAAACGCTGACGCCGGCCACCGACGAGACGGCCGCGATCTGCGACCGGCTGCTCGATCTCGGCGTCATCATGCAGCCGACCGGCGATCACCTGAATGTGTTGAAGATCAAGCCGCCGCTTTGCCTTGCACCCGAAAGCGCCGATTTCTTCGTGGAAGCCCTGGAAAAGGTGCTTCGGGACGGATTTTGATACTTTCGCTGCGCCGTTAACCATTGAGGTGATTTGGCGGCGAGCGAATTTTAGTGCGGTTGGGCCATTGTCGAATCTGCTGCTCATTCCTATTTCTGTGTCGGTGATCGGCAAGCCGTTCCGCCAAAGGCGATATCAGGAAAGCGTAAGACATGCTTTCCATCAATCGGCCAGGGACGGAATTTTATTTTACTGATCGTCGACATTTTGACATCTTTAGGAATATGTTTCCGGAGATAAAATTGTTATTGTCTACTAATATAATAGACAACGACAGATCGATCCACCGGCTCCTTTTGGGGAGCCCAACAGGCAACACCAACTAGGGACGGCGTGACATGCAGAATATTAAAACGATCGCTTCGATCCTTGGGCGGTTTGTGCTTGGCCATGACCGCTCGGGCGTGCTCTCCAGCCCGCGCTGTCGAATGTGACGTTCGTCCCCTTCTAGGTTTCAAACAGTCAATTCGCCATGTCTGCGCCAATAGCGGTGCGGAGGGAGTTTATTTATGAAGAAGCAAGTCATCGAGTACGCTGGCGTTCCCGTCGGCATCGTCGTTCCGGATCAGGATCGGCTCAAGTTCATCGCTGTCAAATATCATGTCCATGATCTGGACGAACAGCATTTCAGAAATGCGGACGAAGTGAAGCTCGCTATCCGCGACCTTCTCTCCCGCCAACAGGCCAAACCGATCCATGTTTGATGGGTCAGATAGCCTGCGTTTTTACCCAGTCCCATCACCAGCCCTCACCCTTCGATAAAATCAGGGTGGGGGCTTTTTCTATGCGCACGATCAGGTGAGGCATGCAAATGCCCCGAACCACGGATGATAGCGTCGGACTGATGGTCTGCTTCCAGACAAACTCATCTTGTCTTTTGAATTTCTTTACGCTCCTATCGCCATGACGACCTCGCGTTGCAAACGGCGAAGGACTTTTCATTGGCTGATCATCTCAATCTTCTGACCGATGTCGAAGGCGTCGCCGTCGGTCACTCCACGGATCTTGCTCTGGGCTCCGGCGTCACCGCCATCATCTTCGATGAACCGGCGGTCGCCTCCTGCACGGTTCTCGGCGGCGCGCCGGGTGGGCGGGATACGGCCTTGCTCGACCCCGCAATGACGGTTGGCACGGTGGATGGTATCGTGCTTTCGGGCGGCTCGGCCTTCGGGCTTGATGCTGCGGGCGGCGTGCAGGCAGGTTTGCGGGAGATCGGCCGAGGCCTCAAGGTCGGCGACGCGCTTGTCCCGATCGTACCGCAGGCGATCCTGTTCGATCTCATCAATGGCGGCAATAAGGATTGGGGGCTGCACTCGCCCTATCGCGATCTCGGCTACGCCGCCTTCAAGGCTGCGAGCAAGGGCTCGTTCGCGCTGGGCACGGTCGGCACGGGAGCGGGCGCCACGACCGCGACGGTGAAAGGCGGCCTCGGCTCGGCCAGCGCCGTCAGCAGCAAGGGATACAGGGTTGCCGCTCTCGTCGCCGTCAATGCACTCGGCTCCGCAACCATTGGCGACGGCCCGCATTTCTGGGCAGCTCCGTTTGAGGAGAATGGCGAGTTCGGTGGTCTCGGCATGCCGCAGACGATCGATTCGCGCTTGCGCCTGAAGGGCACCAACATCACCGCGACGACCATTGGCGCCGTCGTCACCGATGCCGAACTGACCAAGGCGGAAGCCCATCGTCTTTCGATCTGCGCTCACGATGGTTTTGCCCGTGCACTGCTGCCGACACATCTGCCGCTCGATGGCGATACCGTCTTTGCCGCATCCACCGGCAAGCACGCTCGCGATGATATTCCAAGCTTCATGGAGCTCTGCCACCTGGCGACCATCGTCATGGCGCGCGCCATCGCCCGCGGCATCTACGAGGCGACGGCGCTTCCGATCGACGGCACTCAACCCGCATGGCGAGATCGTTTCGGCGGGCAGAAACAAGGCTGAGCGCACAAGCACAAATTTTCAGAATTGTGTGTGCGACTGCGAGATGACACTATCGTGAAAAAGACCGCGTGCCGGAGGGAAGCTGGCAATGCGGATCAAGCAAGGGGACCGCGATGACCGAATTTTCACGACCAAGACTTGCCGGTATTGCGCGCGCGCTTGCCTTTGGCACGGCACTTTCCGCCGGCCTTCTGGCCATGGGACTAACCCCGGCCGAAGCCGCGAAGACGACGCTCAATCTCGGCATGAGTGTGGAACCAACGGGCCTCGATCCGACGATCGCCGCGCCGGTCGCGATCGGCCAGGTGACCTGGCAGAATATCTTCGAAGGGCTGGTTGCCATCGACGAGAGCGGCAAGATCGTGCCGCAGCTCGCCAAGAGCTGGGACATTTCTGCCGACGGCCTGACCTATACGTTCAAGCTGCAGAGCGGCGTGAAATTCCATGACGGCGAGGCCTTCGATTCGGCTGCTGCCAAATTCACGCTTGAGCGCGCTCGCGGTGCAGACTCCGTCAATCCGCAGAAGCGCTTCTTCGCAACCATCGCCTCGATCGACACGCCGGATGCCGAAACGCTTGTCCTGCATCTTTCCTCGCCGACCGGCAGCCTGCTCTATTGGCTCGGCTGGCCTTCCTCGGTCATGGTCGGGCCGAAATCTTCCGCCAACGACAAGACGACGCCCGTCGGCACCGGCCCTTTCAAATTCTCCGCCTGGGCCAAGGGTGACCATGTCGATCTCGTCAAGAACCCGGATTACTGGAACAAGCCGGTCGACGTGAAACTCGAGAAGGTGACCTTCCGCTTCATTTCCGATCCTCAGGCGGAAGCCGCAGCGCTCAAGGCCGGCGATGTCGATGCTTTTCCGGAATTTGCCGCGCCCGAACTCATGAGCTCTTTCGAGGGCGATGCCCGGCTAATGACTAAGATCGGCAATACCGAGCTGAAGGTCGTCGCTGGCATGAACAACACGCGCAAGCCCTTCGACGACAAGCGCGTGCGTCAAGCCCTGATGATGGCGCTTGACCGCAAGACGATCATCGAGGGCGCATGGTCCGGCCTCGGAACCGCCATCGGCAGCCACTACACGCCGAACGACCCCGGCTACAAGGACCTGACCGGCACGCTGCCTTATGATGCCGCCAAGGCGAAGGCGCTGCTTGCCGAAGCCGGCTATCCAAATGGTTTCACCTTCACCATCAAGACGCCGCAGATGGCCTACGCGCCACGCAGCGCGCAGGTGATGCAGGCGATGTTTGCCGATATCGGCGTGACAATGAATATCGAGCCGACGGAATTCCCGGCCAAGTGGGTGCAGGACGTGTTCACCGGCCGCAACTATGACATGACCATCGTCGCTCATGCCGAGCCGATGGATATCGATATCTATTCGCGCGATCCCTACTACTTCAATTACAAGAACCCTGCCTTCAACGAGCTGATAAAGAAGATCCAGCTCACGGCCGATGTATCCGAGCAGAACAAGCTTTATGGCGAGGCGCAGAGCATTCTTGCCGAGGATGTGCCGGCGCTCTTTCTTTTCGTCATGCCGAAGCTCGGTGTCTGGGACAAGAAGCTCAAGGGTCTCTGGGAGAATGAGCCGATCCCCTCCAACGTGCTGACCAACGTCTCCTGGGAAGATTGATATCGTTTCTACGCGACGATGCCGGCTGGCTCGGCCACGGACATGCTATGATCGTATTGCTCACTCGCCGTATTTTCGGACTGATCTTGACGCTGATCGCTGTCTCGCTGCTGGTCTTTGCCGTCATGGCGCTGCTGCCGGGCGACCCCGCCGCGATCACGCTCGGGACATCGGCGACGCCGGAGACGCTGGCCGCACTGCGGCATGATATGGGTCTCGATCAGCCGCTGATCGTCCGCTACGGGCAATGGCTTGCCGGCGCGCTGACGGGCGATCTCGGCAAATCCTATACTTACGGAGTTCCTGTCGCCGGCCTGATTGCGGAGCGGCTTGCCGTCACCCTGCCGCTTGCCGCCCTTGCCATTCTGCTATCCATTCTCATCGCCTTACCACTGGGTGTGGCGGCAGCGGCAAGACGTGGCGGCTTCTTCGATATCGTTGCCGCACTCTTTTCGCAGATGGGCATTGCCGTGCCCGGCTTCTGGGTTGGCCTCCTGCTGGTGCTTCTATTCGCCACCTCGCTTGGTTGGATGCCGGCCGGCGGCTTTCCCGGTTGGAGCAATGGCCTGTGGTCGTCATTGAAATCGCTTGTGCTGCCCGCCGTCGCGCTGGCGCTGCCGCAAGCCGCCGTCCTGACCCGGGTCACCCGTACGGCGGTGCTCGACACGCTGCATGAGGATTTTGCCCGCACGGCGATCGCCAAAGGCCTGTCGCGCAGGCGCGTGCTCTGGCGGCATGTGGTGCCGAACGCGCTGGTGCCGGTGCTGACCATTCTCGGGCTGCAATTCACCTTCCTCGTTGCCGGCGCGGTGCTGATCGAGAATGTCTTCACCCTGCCCGGCCTCGGCCGCCTCGCCTATCAGGCGCTCAGCCAGCGCGATGTCATCGTGCTGCAGGATGTCGTTCTCTTCTTTGCCGGCCTTGTGATCGTCGTGAATTTCCTGGTTGATCTCTCCTATCTCGCCGTCGATCCGCGATTGCGGGCGGGAGGCGCAAAATGAGCGTCGTCGAGAGAAGAGCTACACCACGCCCGCACCGCTCGCGTCTTCGCGCATTGCGACGCTTAAACCTCATGGTCGGCGCGCTGATCATTCTCGCGCTCGTCAGTGTCGCCGTCGTCTCACTGTTCTGGACGCCGGTGCCGCCGGCAAAGATGCAGATCACTCACAAGCTGCAGCCGCCTTTCGGCTTCGGGCTGCTCGGCACCGACCAGCTCGGTCACGACGTGTTGTCGATGCTGATGGCCGGCTGCTGGAATTCGCTGTCCATCTCCGTCTCATCAGTCGCGATCGGCGGGACGATCGGAACGATCATCGGTGTCTCCGCCGCCGCTCAGCGCGGCCTCTTCGAAGCGCTGGTCATGCGGGCCTGCGACGTGATCTTCGCGCTGCCGCCGATCCTCTCCGCGATGATCCTCGGCGCATTTCTCGGAACCGGGCGCATGACGGCCATTATCGCCATCGCGGTCTTCATGGTGCCGGTCTTTGCCCGCGTGGCACTCGGCTCGGCCCTGCAAGCCTGGAGCCGGGACTATGTGCTGGCGGCGCGCGCCATCGGCAACACGCAACTTGCCATCACGCTGCGTCACGTCCTGCCGAACATCATGGGCAGCATCATTGTCCAGTCAACGATCCAGCTCGGCCTCGCGATCCTGACCGAGGCCGGGCTTGCCTTCCTGGGCTTGAGCGTACCGCCGCCGGCCCCGACCTGGGGGCGAATGCTCGCCGATGCACAGACCTATTTCCACGTCGCGCCGTGGCTCGCCCTCCTACCGGGCCTTGCCATCGCGCTTTCCGTGCTCGGCTTCAACCTGCTCGGCGACGGGCTGCGCGATCTCCTCGACCCCCGCGAGGCGACGCGCTGATACCTAAAGAGAATGGATCATGAGCGAACCGACCGATCTTTCCATCCTGGACCTCAGGCGCAGATTTGCCGACAAAAGCCTGTCCCCCAGCGAATACTGGCTGGCGCTTGAAAAGCATATCGAGGCATGGGAGCCGACAATATCGGCTCTTTATGCCTATGATCCCGAGGATGCCCGCAGGCAAGCGGCCGCCTCCACGGAACGTTGGGCAAACGGCGTGCCGCTTGGTGTCCTAGACGGTATCCCGGTGACGCTGAAGGAGCTGATCGCCACCAAGGGCCAGCCAGTACCGCTTGGCACGGCGGCCGTCGAGCTCATCCCCGCAGCAGAAGACGCGCCGATCGCCGCCCGCCTGCGCGAAGACGGCGCGGTGATTTTTGCGAAAACCACCTGCCCCGACTACGGCATGCTGTCATCAGGCCTTTCGAGCTTTCACAAGCTCAGCCGCAATCCCTGGGACCCGAGCCAAAATCCGGGCGGCTCCAGCGCCGGGGCGTCGGCTGCGGCTGCGGCCGGCTATGGACCGCTGCATATCGGCACCGATATCGGCGGCTCCGTGCGGCTGCCGGCGGGATGGACCGGCATTTTCGGCTTCAAGCCAAGCCATGGCCGCATCCCGGTCGATCCCTATTATGTCGGGCGCTGCGCCGGGCCCATGACCCGCACGGTCGAGGATGCCGCCTTCTCGATGGCGACGCTCTCGCGTCCCGACTGGCGCGACGGCACCAGCCTGCCGCCGAACGAAATCGACTGGATGGACCTCGATGTCGATGTGCGAGGCATGAAGATCGGCCTGATGCTCGATGCCGGCTGCGGTCTGCCTGTCGACGACGAGGTACGCGATGCGGTCGTTGCCGCGGCCAAACGTTTCGAGGAAGCGGGAGCCATCATCATCGACGTCGCACCGGTGTTGACCCGACAGATGCTCGACGGCCTCGACGTCTTCTGGCGCGCGCGCTTCTGGGGCGACATCATGGGATTGAGCGAGGAGCGCCGCAACGCGATCCTGCCCTACATCCATAGCTGGGCCAAGAGCGGCGCCGAGATCAGCGGCGTCGATGCCGTGCGCGGATTCAACCAGACGATCGAGATGCGCAAGAGCTGTGGCAGACTGTTCGCGGAAGTGGACGCCGTTCTCTCGCCGACCAATCCGATCGTCTCATACCCCGCCGAATGGGCGTCTCCCACCAACGATCCCGCCCGGCCTTTCGAGCACATCTGCTTCACCGTTCCGTGGAACATGTCGGAGCAGCCGGCTGCATCGATCAATTGCGGCTTTTCCCGCTCGGGCATGCCGATCGGCATGCAGATCGTTGGCCCGCGTTTTGGCGATCTGCTCGTGCTGAAGCTGTCCAAAGCCTATGAGGACTGGAGCGGCGGCGTCACAAACTGGCCGAAGCGACCGGTCTAGCTCTAGCCAGCCGGCAGCTAATCCCGCCGCAACGGCAGGGAAAGACCGGTCTTCACCCGGTCCATAGTGACGAGCGACTTGAATTTCGTGACGTTTGGATTGTCGTGAAAGAGACGCCGGCTGAGTTCCTGATAGGCCGGCATATCCGCGACGACGACAATCAGAACGAAATCCGCTTCGCCGGTCACCTGATAGCATTGCTGCACTTCCGGTGCCTGCAGGAAGCTGCGCTTGATCGCATTGAGGAGATCATAACGCTCGTCGGCGATCTGGACTTCGACGACGATGGTGATCGGCAAGGCAACGGAAGCGGGATCGATGATGGCTATGGTCGCCTGGATGACGCCGTCCGCCTGCATGCGTTTGATACGCCGCTGCACGGCAGCCGCTGACAGATGGACCAGCTCTCCGATCTGGCGCTGCGGAACATCGCTGTCCTTCTGCAGGATCTCGAGAATCGCGATATCGAACTCATCGAGATCAGCAGTTTTGCGCATTTCAGACCATCCTTACCGCAAAGAGGAAACAAAATTGCATGGAAACGGCGAAAATGGAGCGCAATACTCTTTTTGGCCGTATTACGTTTGCGCCATATCAACTGATTTGCAGAGGCACGAGAATGTCACAGCCGGACACCGAATACGATACGCACGCTCCGAGCGTCGATGAAGGTGCCGATGCGAGGAGCTTTCTTCTCGGCGTAGTGGCGATGCTGCTGGCCGCGTTGGCGATGAGTATCTCGCCGAGCCTCGTGCGTCTGGCGGATGTCGGGCCTTTCGCCAGCGCTTTCTGGCGCGTCTTCCTGGCGCTGCCGATCCTCTGGATATGGATGCGATATGCGGAGGCCGGAGACGTTTCGTCACCCCGCGCGAGCTTCACCTTGCCGACCATTCTTGCCGGCATTGCGTTCACCGGCGACCTTTTCTTCTGGCACCTTGCCATCATGGGCACGACCATCGCCAATGCCACGTTCTTTGCGACCATGGCGCCGCTCTGGGTCGTGATTTTTGGCTGGCTCCTGCTGCGGCAACGGGTTGATCGCACCACGCTGATCGGGCTTCTTGTCTGCCTCGCCGGCGGCGCGGCGCTGGTGGCGCAAAGCCTCGCTTTCAATCCAACCGCGCCGTCGGCGATGCGCTTGCCATCATCACCGGCGCTTTCTTCGGTCTCTATTTCCTTGCGGTGGGTGCAGCACGCCCGAAAACCAATGCGGCGCGTGTCACTTTCGAGCTTAGCCTGATTACCTCGGCGATCCTGTTTCTTGTCGCCTTCTTCTTCGAGCCGCGGATATTGCCGCAGTCGATCTCGGGATGGTGCGTGCTTCTGGCGCTCGGCCTCATCAGCCATGCCGGCGGTCAGGGCATGCTGTCCATCGCGCTCGGCCGGCTGCCGACCGTCTTTTCTTCGCTGGTCATTTTCCTGGAATCGATCGCAGCCGCGCTTTTCGCCTGGTTCCTGTTCGGCGAAGTCGTCACCGTGATACAGGCCCTTGGCGGCATCGTCATTATCGCCGGAATCTGGATTGCGCGACCGCGTACGCGGTGACATGCCGAATGAAGCGAATTGACCAAGGCGCCGGCCTACAAGATAGCGGCGCCCCTTTTGCAGACATCGACGTCAAGATCATGCAGGGCTTCCTCTATCACCCTTAGATCGTCCTCAACGCCGTCATCCAGGTCCATCGCACTTTCGCTGTCGAGGCGTTGAAGGCCTCGGGCTTCATTGTAAAGCTCACGCAGCCTACCGATCTTGCCTCCCCTGCGCATGTGATCATCGAATAAAATATCCCGCACCATCTGTTCCATCGCCGTGATGGGCATGCCTCTCCTCCTGCCGATAGGATATCCCGATCACGGGGATAACGAGCGAGTGAAAAGACGGTTCCGAGAGGCAATCAATCGACGAAACGGCGGTATCCGGTTGGCCGTTCATAGAGCCAACCGATACGCTCGATGGCGTCCGCGAAGTTTTCGCGAGCCACAGTCATGGTGTGGCCATTGGCGTGAATGATGGTTTCTGGATCTTCCATGATGGCGACATGCCCCTTCCAGAAGACGAAATCGCCGCGCTTCAATTCCTCGCGCTCGATGGACTGACCGAGGCCTGCCGCCTGCATGTCGGTATCGCGCGGTGCCGCGCGGCCGGTCATTGCGAGCGCAAGCTGCACGAGGCCGGAGCAATCGATGCCGAGACCCGAACGACCGCCCCAGAGATAGGGTGTCTCGAGGAAACGTAAGGCAACCTCGACGAAGTCGCCGCCGCTGTTGTCGCCGATCGGCTTCACATGCTTGGCAAAGATGGCCGTGCCGTCTTCCAGGACAACATAGTGATTGCCGCGCGCCTCCGCCGTGCCGGCAACATGGATGAGGCTGCCCATGGAGAGGATCGCCGCATGCGGCTTGCGCAGTTCCGGCTCGGGATAGAGGAACGTGCGTTGCGGAATGACGACATGGGTCGGCGCGGCCCCGCCTTCCTTGATCGCCGTTTCGGGAAGATAGCCGACATAGCCGTCAGCATTCGCTTTCACCCAGCACCAGCCATTGCGGCGCTCGAATACCGTCACCTCTTCGCCCAGCAGCAGCTCGGTATCGATGCCGGACGCGAATTCCGGCTTCGGCCGCAGCGCGATAACCGGGACGACGACGCGTGCGCCGCTGCCCTCGACGAAGCGCTCGGCCTCGACCTTGCCCTTGAGAGAGGCCTCGGCAAGATCGGGTCTGAAGGCATTGAGGCGGCGGTCCAACGTCATTATGAAATTCCCGAGTTCATGTTTTGCGGCCATGCTCGATGACGAGATCGCCGAGCTTCTCCAGATAAAGCGCGCCGGTAACCGTACGCTTAATGATGACATTGCGCCGATCACGATCGTCGCGCACGCGGTCGACCAATCCCATAACTCCCATGGTATCGAGCGCCCGGGTGATGACCGGCTTTGTGACGCCGAGCGTTGCCGCAAGACCGCGCACCGTATGCGGCGGCGGCACGAGATAGATCTGCAGCAGGATTGCCGTCTGCCGCAACGTCAAATCGTGATCCTCGCGGCGCACCTGAGCGAGCGTCACGCCATGCCAGAGGCCCAAAGCCTGCGAGGCGGAGAATTCAAGCGGCAAGGGCAACCCCGAAATCGTTACGCTACCGTTCCAGTCTGCTGAAGGATTATGGTAGTTTCAAGGGACATATTTCTTCACTGGACGCAAAACGACGCGATGTGCCCTCAGGTTCCCGCCAAACGGGAGCCCTTCGTCGACAAGGCAACGAAGGGCCGTGATATTCCCTGCTTCGACCAGGGCCGGAGCTTAGCGTACGCTCTGTCGAATGTGATGATAGAGCGCGCGGATTGCCTGTGCCTCTCCGCCACCTGGCGAATGCGGCCGCTCGCTCTGCGCCCAGCCGTAGATATCGAAATGCGCCCAGCTCGGCGTTTTCGTCACGAAGCGCTTGAGGAACAGGGCCGCCGTGATGGAGCCTGCCATGCCGCCGGACGGGGCATTGGTGATATCGGCGAATTTCGTGCGGATATCCTTGTCATAGCCCATGTAGAGCGGCATGCGCCACAGCGGGTCGTCCGTCTCCAGGCTCGCTTCGGTGAGGTCGCGGGCGAGATCGTTGTCGTCGGTGAAGAAGGGCGGCAGATCGGGGCCGAGCGCGACGCGGGCAGCACCCGTCAGCGTTGCCATGTCGATCATCAAATCCGGCGCATCCTCATCGGCATAGGCAAGCGCATCGGCGAGGATCAGCCGGCCCTCGGCGTCGGTGTTGTCGATCTGAACGGTCAAGCCCTTGCGGCTCTTGTAGATATCGCCGGGACGGAAGGCGTTGGCCGAAATCGAGTTCTCGACGACGGGAATGATGACGCGCAGGTCAACCTTGAGCTTGGCGTCCATGATCATCAGCGCCAGGCCCATGACGTTGGCCGCGCCGCCCATGTCTTTCTTCATCAGCAGCATCGAGGAGGCCGGCTTGATGTCGAGACCGCCGGTGTCGAAGCAGACACCCTTGCCGACCAGCGTGATACGGCGATGGCCCTTCTTGCCCCAACGCATTTCGAGAAGGCGCGGCGCATCGGCGCTGGCGCGTCCAACCGTGTGAACCAGCGGGAAGTTTTCCTTCAGAAGATCATCGCCGATGATGACGGACATCTCCGCCTTATAGTGTTCGGCCAGTGCCCGGAAGGCGGCTTCGAGCTGTTCGGGGCCCATATCGTTGGTCGGTGTGTTGATGAGGTCGCGCGCCAGAAAGACGCCGGCAAGCTGACGCTTGATGTCGGCGGCATCTGCATCGCGCGGGATCATCAGCGTCGGCGCCGTCGCCTTCTCGGACTTGTAACGCTCGAAACGGTAGCTGCCCAGACCGAAGCCAAGCGAAAGACGGTTTGCCGTCAGGGGTGCGGTCTCGATGTGCCACTCGCCCGCCGGCAGGCTGCGCGCAAGCCGGCCCGTCAGGAAAGGCTGTTCGGAAGGATTGGAGCCTAGACCGAACAATGCGCCGCCGAGGTGTCCATCGGCCGTCGGGATCAGCAACAGAGAGCCGCTTTCGGCCTTGTAGCCGGCCTTGCTGGCCCAATCGAGCGCGATGGGATCGATGGTGCCGGTTTCTATATGCGCCGGCGTAACGGCAAAGATCGGCAGCGTTGCGCCACCCTTCGAATTGAAGGGCGTCGCGCGCTCGATGAACTGATAGGGGGCCATAACAATCCTTTGACGATGACTTCAGGGAATCGAGAGTTAACCGTCTGTTAGGGTTAACAGATTATTGCTGGAGCGAACATTGCGTCGAACCTTTCCCTGTTCCGATTCTAGGCCGGGCGCAAGATCCAAGGAATTCAGGGATAAGCGAAATGCCGGCGGTCTTCACCACGTCATCATTGAAAACCTTCCTCTTTCGCGGCGCTTCCGCAGCACTTCTGGCCATCGCGCTTGCAAGCTGCACAACAACCGCAAAAGACAAGATGACGACTGGTTCGATCCCCAAGGCATCGCGACCTCTCGACACGATGAACAGCACCGATCTCGCACAGGCAACCGCCACCTATGGCAAGGCCTATGACGCGAATCCCAAGGATCGCGATGCCGGCGTCAACTATGCCAACGCCTTGCGCATGAGCGGCCGTAACGATCAGGCGCTTGCCGTCATGCAGCAGGTCGCGATCGCCAATCCGACCGACCGAGGCGTGCTGGCTGCCTATGGCAAGTCGCAGGCGGCGGCGGGCCAGCTCGAAGAGGCGCTTTCGACCATCGACCGTGCCCAGACACCGGATCGCCCCGATTGGCGGCTGGCTTCCGCGCAAGGGGCCATCCTCGACCAGCTCGGCCGCTCCACAGATGCCCGCGCCAAATATCGCGACGCGCTGGTTCTGGCTCCGAATGAGCCGACGATCCTTTCCAATCTCGGCATGTCCTACGTGCTGACCGGCGATCTCAAGAATGCCGAAACCTACCTTCGCTCGGCCATCGCGCAGCCCGGCACCGACAGCCGCGTTCGTCAGAATCTGGCGCTTGTCGTCGGCTTGCAGGGCCGCTTTGCCGAGGCGGAACAGATCGCCCGCCAGGAGCTGACACCGCAGCAGGCTAACGCCAACGTTGCCTATCTGCGCGGCATGCTGGCGCAGCAGAACTCCTGGCAGAAGCTTGCCGCCGGCAGCGACACCAAAAAAGCCATCCAATAGAGCTTTTAACAGAGATCGGCGGGTTTCTCCTGCGCAGTCACCCTGCCGCGGGCCATCAACGCCAGATGTGACGCGGCAAGCCTTCAGCCACCAATCGCGCGCCAAGTGCACCGATCACCGCGCCTGCGACCCTATCGATCCAGAGTTTCGATCCGACATAAAGCGCGCGTGGCCGATTGGAGGAAAAAGCCAACGTTACCACCGCGTAGCAACCCACTTCGACCAGGAAAACGGCTGGCGGCACCGTCAGCAACAGCCACGGCGCCGGGGCGGCGGGAAGAAGTGCGGCAAAGATACTGCCGTAGAAAATAGCCGTCTTCGGATTGCTGAGTTGCGTTCCCAGCGCAAAGAAAAAGTTACGGGCGATACCGCCGGCAGCCGGCGTTGCCGGAGCATCGATCGGCAGATCGTCCGGCGCATGCCGCCAGATGCGGATGCCGACATAAATCAGGTAGAGGCCACCGGCGACCCGCAGCGCGATATAGAGCCACTCGACCTTCATCAGCAGCGCGCTCAGACCGAACAGAGCCAGTGTCGCGAAAATCACGCTGCCTGTTCCCATGCCCAACGCTGCCGCCAAACCGGCCTTGCGGGAGCGGGAGACGGCGATGCGGGAGACAAGCACGAAGCTCGGTCCGGGGCTGACGGCCCCGATCAGGACTGCGGCGATGACACTGAAAAATACGGCCATAGATGACATGCGGCACCTCCGGATATGGCTGCAGATCCGTCCCGCCGGATGGCATTGGCTCTTCCGGGGCTGACGAACGAGCATGCGCTTTGCGGCAGGGACGATATTGTTCGAAGATTACCACGCCTTCCCAGGCGAGCAAGCTGGTCCGACTAGAGCGGTTCAGCTTTTCACGGAATCACTGAACCGCTCTATCTCTTTGTTTTTGCGCAATTCCGGATGGAAGACCGCTGCGCATTTTTCCTGGAATTGCTCTAGAACTTATCCATCGCCTTGATGATGGCCGGCCCTAGAATGACGGCCATGAGCACAGGCAGGAAGAAGACGATCATCGGAACCGTCAACTTCGGCGGCAAGGCGGCCGCCTTCTTTTCCGCCTCGTTCATGCGCTCGTCGCGACCTTCCTGAGCCATGACACGCAGCGCCTGCGACAGTGGCGTACCGTAGCGCTCGGCCTGGATCAGCGCTTGCGTCACCGATTTGACGATCTCGATCTGCGTGCGGGCGGCAAGATTGTCGAAGGCGGTACGGCGATCCTGGAGGAACGACAACTCAGCCGTGGTCAACACCATTTCCTCGGCCAGTGGAGGCGATTGCTCCGCCATTTCGTCCGCAACACGGCGCATGCCGGCTTCGATCGAGATGCCGGATTCCACACAGATAAGCATAAGGTCGAGTGCATCCGGCCAGGCGCGCTTGATCGATTTCTGACGCTTGGTGATCTTGTTGGAGATATAGATATTCGGCGTGTAGAAGCCGATATAGGCTGTGACGATCACTCCAAGCAGGCGGATTGGCAGCGGCTTGGCGGCAAACCAGCCAAGAACGAAAACCATGACGACGGCAAAGGCCAGAAACAGGAACGGCAGCAAAAACCGGGCCACCAGAAACATGTTCAGCGCGTTTTCGGACCGCAGGCCTGCAGCGCGCAAGCGGTTGACGGTGTTCGCATCGACAAGGGCGTTGCGCAGGTTGAATCGCTCGACGATCTGACTGGCGTTGCGATTGTTCTGGCTGCGCAGCGTCGCCTTGCCGCCGTCTGCGTTCAGCCTGGCGCGTTCGCGGGCGCGGATCTGCTCGCGCTCGGTCGACACGGCCTTCATGCGCTTGTCGAGATCGCCGCGTTCAAGCAGCGGCATGGCGATCGTATAGAAGGTGGCGAATACCGCGATCGCAACGACAACGGCGAGAATCGTGCTCGGATCGGTCAGGGTGGCGGCTATATCGGACATGGGCTACGCGGCTCCCTCCGCTCAGATCTCGAAATTGACCATGTTGCGCATGATGTAGACGCCGAAGGCCATCCATATGCCGGCAACCAGCATGATCAGGTGACCGCGTGGATCCGTGAACAGCACCAGCATGTATTGCGGGGACGTCAGATAAACGAGCAGCATGACGATGAAGGGCAGAGCGCCGATGATGACGGCGGACGCCTTGGCTTCCATCGACAAGGCCTTGACCTTCGCCTTCATTTTCTTGCGCTCACGCAGGACACGCGACAGATTGCCGAGAGCTTCCGAAAGGTTGCCGCCGGCCTGAGCCTGAATGGCAATGACGATCGCGAAGAAGTTCACTTCCTGCAGCGGCATGTGAAGGCTCATGCGCCCGCAGGCATCCGAGATGCTGAGGCCCACCTGCTGCGCCTCGACGACACGCCGGAATTCGCTTTTTACCGGTTCGCGCGCCTCGGAGGCGACGAGCCGAATGGCGTCGTTGAGCGGAAGGCCGGAACGCAGCGAGCGCGTGATGAGATCAAGCGCGTTGGGAAACTCGTCGAGAAACTTATTCTGCCGACGCGTGATGAGAAAGCCAACGACCCAGCGCGGGAGGCCGAACATCGCGGCAAACGGCAGGCCGAGCACGACGAGAATCGGCGCACCGACAATAAACATGACCAGCATGACGAACAGGCCGAACAGCACGCTGAAAAGATAAAAACGGGAGGGCGTCAACGACAGGCCGGCCTGCGCCAGACGCGCCTTCAAGGACTGCTTCTTCTTGTTGCTCTCCGACTGCCGTTTCTCGAGGTCCTTGAGCGAGTCCTGCACCGACTTGCGGCGCTTGGACATTTCCTGCACGCGGTCGCGCGCCGCCTTGACCTTTACACGATCGGTTTCGGCCTGTTTGACGCGGTTGACCCGACCCTCGGCCTTCTTCTGCGACTCGATCCGCGAATAGAGCACGCCATAGCAGATCGCTCCGGCCGATACGGCCGAGAGCAGAACAATCAAGAGGACCGTTGGATCGACACCGAACATGGGAAATCCTATTGCGCCTTCTTTTCCATCTCATCGAGGGCCGCGGCAAGGCGTCTTTCCTCGTTGTAGTAACGGGCGCGATCCCAGAAATGCGGCTTGCCGATGCCGGTGGAGACATGCCGGCCGATCAGTCGACCGCTCGCATCCTCGCCTTCGATTTCGTAGCGCATCAGATCCTGCGTGATGATCACATCGCCTTCCATGCCGATCACCTCGGTGATCTGGGTGATACGGCGAGAACCGTCGCGCAGACGCGCGGCCTGGATGATGACGTCGATGGAGCCGGAAACGATCTCGCGCACGGTCTTGGCGGGCAGGCTGAAGCCGCCCATGGCGATCATGGATTCGATACGGCTGAGGCACTCGCGCGGGGTATTGGCGTGGATCGTGCCCATGGAACCGTCATGGCCCGTGTTCATCGCCTGCAAGAGGTCGAAGACTTCGGGGCCGCGCACTTCGCCGACGATGATGCGTTCGGGGCGCATACGCAGGCAGTTCTTGACGAGATCGCGCATGGTGATTTCGCCCTCGCCTTCGATGTTCGGCGGGCGCGTTTCGAGGCGCACGACATGCGGCTGCTGAAGCTGCAGTTCGGCGGTGTCTTCGCAGGTGATGACGCGCTCGTCGCGATCGATATAGTTCGTCAGGCAGTTCAGAAGCGTGGTCTTGCCCGAACCGGTACCGCCTGAAATGACGACATTGCAACGCACGCGGCCGATGATCTGCAGCAGCGTGGCGCCCTCCGGCGTGATGGCACCGAAGCGGACGAGCTGATCGAGCGTCAGCTTGTCCTTCTTGAATTTACGAATGGTCAGTGCCGGGCCGTCGATCGACAGCGGCGGTGCGATGACGTTGACGCGCGAACCGTCGGGCAGACGTGCGTCACAGATCGGGCTTGATTCGTCGACGCGTCGGCCGACCTGGCTGACGATGCGCTGGCAGATGGAGAGAAGCTGCGCATTGTCGCGGAAGCGGACTTCCGATTCCATCGTCTTCCCGCCGACTTCGATGAAGGTCTGGCCCGCGCCGTTGACCATGATGTCGGCAATATCGTCCCGTGCGAGAAGCGGTTCCAGCGGACCATAGCCAAGGACGTCGTTGCAGATATCCTCGAGCAGCTCTTCCTGCTCGGAAATCGACATCGCGAAGTTCTTGATGGTGATGATATCATTGACGATATCGCGGATTTCCTCGCGCGCGGCCTCATTGCCGAGCTTGGAGAGCTGCGACAGATCGATCGTGTCGATCAGCGCCGAGAAGACCTGCGATTTGGTGTCGTAATATTCCTCGGTGCGCACCGCGCGGCGACGGCTGGGCGTCTGCATCGGCGGTGGGACCATCTGCTGTCGCGGCTGCGACTGGTCGCGCGACGGCTCGATAATCACGGCGGGCGCAGCCGCCGCAGCGGGTGCGCTGGCGGCGGCAACGGGTGCTCGCGCCGGCGGAGGTGCTAAACCACCGCTCTTTGCAGGACCTTCATTTCCGCGCTTGCCAAACATGCTTCCGTTCCAATTCTACTGCTGCAGCATGATGCTCCCGCGAAAGTCTTTTCCGGAGATCATGCGAAATCAGATGATTACTTCCGCTTCAGGAGGCCCAGCAGGCCGCCCTTCCTCGTCTTCTTCAACGCGGCGCGCCCCGTCACGACATGCGATATCTGCGAGAAGATCTCGGCAACCGGCGACTTCGGATCCGTTTCCGAAATCATCTGACCGCTGTTGGCGGCGTTGCCGAACAGATTGATATCGAAGGGGATGATGGCGATCGGATCGATCTCCAGCGGTGCGCAGAATTCCGACGGATTGATTTCGGGGCGTTTCGGCATGCCAACCTGGTTGAGGACCAGATGCGGCGCCTTGTCGTTCGGGCGCAGCTTGCGCAGCGCATCGAGCAGGTTCTTGGCATTGCGCAGATTGGCGAGATCCGGCGCGGCACAGATGACCACCTCGTCGGCAGCTCCAAGCACGGAGCGAGACCATTCCGTCCAGAGATGCGGAACATCGAGAACCGTGACCGGGGCACTGCGTTGCAGGACGTCCAGAACCGGCAGGAATGCCTGAGCGTCGAAATCGTAGGCACGATCGAGCATCGAAGGTGCGGCCAGCAGAGACAGATGCTGCGAGCATTTGGTCAGCAGGCGGTCGAGAAAGACTTCGTCCAGGCGCTCGGGCGCAAAGACCGCCTCGGCAATGCCCTGGGCCGGGTCCTGATCGAAATCGATATTGGCGGTGCCATAGGGCAGATCGAGGTCGGCGAGAATGGTTTCGGTGGAGAACAGGCTTGAAATGCCAAAGGCGCAGTTATGTGCGATGGTGGATGCGCCGACGCCGCCCTTGGCGCCGATGAATGCCACGCTTTTTCCGAGCGGCTCGGCATCCGGATCGACGAAAATCGACGCCATGGCCGTCATCAGATCGGCCATATCCATCGGCTGGACGATATATTCGGAAATACCGTTGCGGATGAGCTCGCGATAGAGACCGATATCATTGTGATAGCCGACAATGATGACCTTGGTAGTGGGATCGCAGACGGCCGCGAGCGGTGCAAGCTCCGCAAGGAGATTGCGCGGATTGGCGCGCGTTTCGAGGATGATTAGGTTCGGTGTGGGCGTCGAACTGAACATGTTGGCGGCTGCCGCAGTGCTGCCGCTGGTGATCCGCAGACTGACCTTGGACATGCGCCGATCATGGGCGCATTGGTCCATCACGCGCTGCAACTGCTCGCTTTCGCAAAAGGCATGGACCGAAATTCGCGGCAACGGGCGCAGATTTTCGAGATTGCCCGAACGCGGGGCTTCCTCGATCTCGGCGTCATCCGAAGCGATGTCGTATTCGATGGCGTTCATGGTTTCATCCTGTTTCGCCGGCAAATTGCTCTGTGTCTCACTGGCCACCGGTACCGCTGAAGCCGCCTAGCGTGGCCGTGCTCGTCGCAACAGAGCCGGTGCGATAGTCATTGATCACTTTCGCACGCTGATCGGTATCAATCGGCGAGACCGCGCGCGGCGCCACAAGATCCGTCGGATTTGCGACCTGTGCCGCAAGATTACTCTGGGAAGCGCAACCGAAATTGTAATAATTCTGGTTGTCGAAGGCGTTGTCGGAGAGGTCTTCAGGCCATTGGCCGCAAGTATTCGTGGTTGCCGTCGTAGCGGCGAAACGCAGACGTATCGGTGCCGCGTCGCCATAGTCGCCGGCTGCATAGGAGCTTTCGGCGATGACGCCGGAGCGGATGCCGTTTGCGACTAGCTCTCTTCTGATCTGCTGGCGTAAAGCCGATGCCGCGGCGGAATTCACCGATCCGCGCGGTGCAAGGATCTCAATCGTGCCGCTCGCATGCGCGCGGTAGTCCTGCACGAACCCGCGGACGGTATCGCGCATTCCTATCGTCAGGCGGCGATCGCTGGCGGCGACGGGAATATCAATATTGTGCTCCTTGTTCATGAGCACGATCGGATGCCGCTGACGATAATCGTCATTAATGGCGCTCGTCGTCATCCGATCCTGTGAGGCAGCGCAGCCGCTGATGGCTGCAGCCGTCAGGATCAGGACGGGTGCGATCATGGTCAGGGTTGAGAAACGGGGACGGCCGTTGCGAGGGGCATTGCGGTCGAGACTGGCCATATGGTGATCTCTCGTTGATCCGGTTGAAAAGGGGCGCGCCATGATCCGTGTCCTCACTTGTAAATGAAGCCGACGGTGCCGTGGAAATCGGCGTCGGCGACCGGCGGCCCATCCTTGCGACCGTAGATCTTGTTGACGCGATTCATGAAGAAGCCGCTGATATCGTTGCTCGGGGAAAAATTGTCGTCAGGACGAGCAAGCTGGTTACGAGCCACAGGGCGAACCAGATAAGGCGTCGCGATGATCACGAGTTCGCTCTCGTCGCGCTGAAAGCTTTTCTGCCGGAACAGCGCGCCAAGGATCGGAATTTTCGATGCGCCGGGCGTTCCATTGGTCGTCTGTTGGATCGTATCGCTCAATAGCCCCGCCAGAGCGATCGAGCCGCCTGATGGCAGTTCAACCGAGGTATCGGCGGCACGCTGATTGTAGGTCGCGGTATTCGCAGTGCCCACAGGATTAGACACTTGTGTCTGCACATGCAGGCTGATGCGGCCGGCAGACAGGACGACCGGCGTGAAGGCAAGACTGATACCATAGGTGAACGGCGTTATGGTTACGGTGCCGTCCTTGTTCGTCGTTGAATAAAGCGTTTGTCCACCGGAGGTGAACGTTGCGGCTTGACCGGAAATCGCCGTCAAGGTCGGTTCCGCAAGTGTGCGGACAGCGCCTGCCTGCTCGAGCGCATTGAGGTAAGTGCTGATATTGTATTTGCCGATAGCGGTCTTGAACAGGCTTGCGAGGCCACCGCCACCTGCCGCTGCGGCTGCATCAGGCGTGATATTGCCGAGTTGGGCGACAGTCAGGCCTGAGGAATTGCTGACCAGATTGTCGAAACCGATCTGCTTGAGCACGCTCCGCTTGATTTCGGCGACCGTCACCTTGAGCGTGACCTGATCCTCGCCTTCGATCTGCAGCATGTTGACGATCTGCGAGGTCTGGCGGCCTTCGGCAAAGAGTGCAACCGCACTATCGCCTCCGGTGCCGGAGGCAGTCTCCGTGCGGGTCGTCGCCTCCCCCCCCTTTAGAAAGGCCTGGGCAAGTTGTTCTGCCCGCGTCGCATCCTGCGGCGTGCGCACGGTGCCCGTCAGGACGATGTTGTCGGAGACGATCTCGACATTGATATTGGAATCCGTGATGAAGCGCTTGAGATTGGCCTGCAGGCCGGTAATGTCGCGCTCGATCTGCAGATCGAGACTGACGATTTCCCTGCCGTCAGAGCCGAAAATGAAGATGTTTGTCTGGCCGACCGTTTTGCCGAAAAGATAAATGCGGCGCGACGTGCGCGTCACCGCATCGGCCATCTTCGGATCGGACACCAGGATATCATGCGCATCAGCCGGCAGATCGACCACGATCGCCTTGTTGAGACCGAGCTTCAATGTTCGCTTCGTGCCGAGGCCGGCAATGGTGACAATGCTGTCGGAGCCGTCGGCGAATGCCGATGGCGTGCGCAGAAATGCAGGAAGGTCAGCCAAAGGCAAGCCAGCAAAGGCGAGGGAAAAGGAAAGAATGCCAGCAAGAGAAGAGCTGACTTTCCTGTTGGTCGTAAACATGATCCCGCCTCTTCTCATTGTGCTTTCGCTCCGCTGGCGCCGTCGGTGACGATGTTTCCTGACTTGATGACCTGGACGAGGCCGCCGCCATTGTCGCCGGACAACAGATAGTCGGCGGCGGTCGTGTCAGGCTGCTGCGCATCGGCAACCGAGCGCAGCGCCAGTGTCAACCGGTCGGCCATCTGATGCGCGACCGCCAGAACCTTCGTCTGGTCGGGCGTCAATTCGAGCGTCGCGGTCGCGCCGACGACCGCTTTGCTGCCGTCCTGCTTTTCCTCGATCTGCTGATCGACGGCGAGGACACGTACGTTGCTCAGCACCGTCTCTGTCAACATTTGCTGCTGGGAGCCCTTGCGGACCATGATCACGTCGACTCGGTCGTTCGGAAGAATGAAGCCGCCGGCGCCGGTCGCTACGGAAATTTCCGTGGCGACGGCGCGCTTGCCCGAAGGCAGCAACGAGGAAAGGATGCGACTGCTGGAGTCGGCGATCTTTTCTTCCCGGATCGGTTCGCCTTCGAACATCGGCAGTCGGACGACCGCGTTGCTCAGATCTTTCACCGCGTCAGGTCGATCCGTCTGTGTGATGAGGCCCTTGACGATTCCGCTTTCGGGCCATGCCAGCCAATGGATTGATTTTTCGTCCAGTCGTGAGCCAACAGGCAAGTTGGCACTTGCGACCAGCACACTAACGGTCGCTTCCTTTTGCACGACGGGTGCAATCTGCTGCGGTATGATATCGCGCGGGCCAGACAGGCGCATGGCCAACAGACCAGCCATGCCTGCCGCGACGGCCGCCACTGCGAGTATCATGATGCGAGCGGGTTTCATGGTCATTCCTTGGGGAACAGAATTCTTCGCCCCGCAGAATGCTCAGCAATTGGTATAAGTATGGTTAACGGTCGGTTACATTTATTGTTATTTAACCATAATTACTTCATGTTAATTAGAAATTACTTATAGAAAGATTTGACTTCTACTAGTCGTTTTAAGGTTTAAATTGCGCCATGCGTCGCCGCGATCAAGAGCGGCGAGGATGGAAATGCAAGGATTCCGCCGATGGCGATGGCTATTCCGTAAGGTATTTTCTTCGCGACCGTGAGCGAGGCCGGCACCGGTATACCAATGGCCATGATTACGTTGGACTGCGCGCGGACCAATATGATCAACACCGTTACCAAGCCGCCCATGACTGCAACGTAGATCAGAAATTCGATGAGAGACGAATCGAAGCCGAACCAGAGCGCGGCAGCAGCCAGAAGTTTCGCATCGCCTCCACCCATCACGTTCAAGGCAAAAAATGCAAAACAGGCCAAAAAGACCAGGGCGGCGCCGGCGAGATGTAAGCCGATAACGGTGACTGATAAGCCCAAGAGCGGCGCAAGCACCAGGAACGAGATCGCAAGTGCAAAAGACACACGATTTGGAATCGTCATTGTAAATAGGTCGGAGATCGCTGCGATCGACATGCAAAGCGGAAAGATGAATAACGCTGCAGCTTCGAGCAAGTCACATCTCCTTATTCTCAATAAACGCTGTAATCCGCCCCTTTTACAGGGCGGATTGCTCGCACAATAGGCGAATAACAAATTGTTACTTCGTACCGACGCCGGCAGAAGACGTATTCATCTGCGTAGAGATCTTATTGAAGGTCAAGCTGAGCGTGTTGCCCAGGGTGCCGGCGCCGGCGATGATGGCGACTGAGATCAGAGCTGCGATGAGGCCGTATTCGATTGCGGTCGCACCGGATTCATCCTTCAGGAAACGCGAAAAAAGCTTGGACATGAATTGACTCCACTAACTTTGTTGACAGCACGTCCGCCAACTGTTGCCGTTGATCGGATGAGTTGCACGGTAGCCGGGCGCCGTTTCCATCGCTTTAAGGAAGTGGGTTAATAAAGTAAAAACGGGCAAGTCAAAAAAGAATAGTTAATATCTCAAATACGTCTTTCCGTGCATTTTTAAAGAAAATCTTCAAGCAATAACAAATTATTAGATTGACGAATATTAGCATAATATCGGACTTGCATCAAAGTAACGCATAGTCTGCGTCGAGAATGACAATTGAGGCCTTTAACGGGACATTTGCACCATAATCGTCCTACCAAAGCTTGCCTTAATCGTTCATTCACCATTCTTTCTCATTCTATCCCGCAGATATTTTCGACATGTGCTTCAAGAGGCCTCACCATGCCAATCGGCGGCAGAATCGCACTTCTTGCTGGAATCGTTGCCCTGGCCGGGATGGTGCCCCAGTTTTCGCACGCCAGTGGCGAGAATCTGTTGCGCGTCTATATGGATCACGCACGCGTTCTGAAGCTTGACCGACCGGTGAGCAAAGTCATCGTGGGCAATTCGCAGGTCGCCGACGCGACCGTTGCTGATCCGAAGACCATCGTTCTCACAGGTCGCGCCTTCGGAACAACCAATATCATCCTGCTCGACGCCGACGGCAACGCGATTGTCGATGAACAGGTGCTGGTTTCGATCGATGAGGGCAATACGGTTCGCGTTTTCCGCCAGACGGATCGCGCCGTCCTGTCATGCACGCCCAACTGCGAGCAGCACGCCCAGCAGAATAGTTCTGCCGCATCGGCCAGCCCGTAAACCACATGTATTTTGCAAATATTCGATAGTTCTACATAAGCATTGCGTTCTCTTAATAATCTTTGCTTCCTCTAAATATGAAGAGAGAAGAGAAACGGATTATCAAGGAAGCATCTCTACGTTCATTCGCATGTAAATCTACGCGGATGCGCAATGATACAGGACAACGATATCTTGGATAGCAAAAGCGCTGAGCGGCAGCCTGTCCGCAAGCGGCTGCTTGGGTTCGTGCGCTCCCAGGATGGCAGCGCCGCTATCGAATTTGCCTTGCTTGCCATCCCCTATTTCCTGATCGTCTTTGCCATTATCGAAACATTCGTCGCCTTCACGGCCGAACAGGTCGTGTCCAATGCCGTGGATACGCTGTCACGCCAGATCAGAACCGGCCAGATCACGGCCCTGAATACCTCCCAGCAGCAATTCCGGCAGGCATTCTGCAATGAGATCTCCGTGCTGATAACCTGTTCGTCGACGGAGGTGGCGACACCGGCGAACCTCTATCTGGATGTCGAGACCTATCTGAGCTTCGCGTCCATGCCGACGACGGTCCCCCGCAAATCCACGACCGATCCCTATTCCGACCTCAACACCACGGGTTTCGCGTTTGCCCCCGGTGGCGCCAAAACCTTGAATATGGTGCGCGCCTACTACCGCTGGCAGGTGATTACGGATCTGATGCGCCCTTACCTCACCAATGTCCGCCCGTCCGACGGCTCGGCATCCGTCTACCTCATCGTCGCGACGGCCGCCTTTCAGAATGAGAATTATCCGTGAGCGCGCAAACAAACATGACCGAGAATAAGGAGCGACGCTTCGGCATCATGCGGCGCTTCGCGCGCGACGAACGCGGTGTCGGCGCGATCGAATTCGCCATTCTGTTTCCGGTCCTACTCCTGCTTTACCTTGGTGCATTCCAGCTTACGGTGGGCCTCAGCGTCTCCAAACGCGCCAGCCGTTCGGCGGGATCGATTGCCGATATCGTTTCGCAACAGACAGCCGTCAGCAAAGCCGTGCTTGCGACGATGCCTTCAGTGGCGGGCGCCATCTTTGCACCCTACACGACAAGCGGCCTGACCTTGAAACTCACCGGCATCAACGTTGACTCCACCGGCAAGGCCACGATCGCATGGTCCTGGTCACAGAGCGGCACGGCACCCTATACCGCCGGCTCATCCGTCACGGTACCGGCCAACATGAACCAGGCCAGCACGTTTCTGGTGCGCAGCGAGTTGTCGATCCCTTACCAGCTGATCAGCTTCGGCTCGAATTTCCTGCCGAACGGCAGCAATCAGATCACGATCAACCGTCAATACTATTACCGCCAGCGCGGTGGCACCTCGATCAGCTGCAGCGACTGCTGACGACAACCCTAGCTCACTCCTCCACACCGCCGGCAAAACGGAAAATTGCCAAGTCGATGCCTCCGTTATATGGGTGACGTCCCCGGCTTTCGGCATGGCCGCCGGGTGCAATGAACTTTATCGGGTGGTTTATGGCGCGCGCCTTTCTTTTCGTTCTGGACTCATTTGGTGTCGGCGGCGGCCCGGATGCGGCAAGCTATGGTGATGAAGGTGCCGACACGCTCGGCCATATCGCCGAATTTTGTGCGGCCGGTGCTGCCGATCGCAACGGTCTGCGCGAGGGGCCTTTGTCGTTACCGAACATGTCCGGTTTCGGGCTGCTGGAAATCGCCAAGACGGCGACGGGCAGCTACCCTGCAGGTATGCCGCAGCCCGAGCGGCTATACGGTCTTTACGGCTGTGCCAGCGAAGTTTCCCGCGGCAAGGACACGCCATCAGGTCATTGGGAGATTGCCGGAACGCCGGTTACGTTCGATTGGGGCTACTTTCCGACTGAGGGAGATGCCTTTTCGCCGGAACTGGTGAAGGCCATTTGCGAAGCGGCCGATCTGCCGGGTATTCTCGGCAACTGTCATGCCTCGGGCACGGATATTATTGCAAAGTTTGGCGAAGAGCACATCCGCAGCGGCAAGCCGATCTGCTACACCTCGTCCGACTCCGTTTTCCAGATCGCAGCACATGAGCAGCATTTCGGCCTCGATCGGCTGATCGCCCTTTGCAAAATCGCGCGCACTCTGCTCGACCCCTACAATATCGGCCGCGTGATCGCCCGCCCCTTCGTCGGCGAGACCGTGGCAACCTTCGAGCGGACCGGCAATCGCCGCGATTTCTCCGTGCTGCCGCCGGAACCGACGCTGCTCGATCGGCTGGTCAAGGCGGAGCGCAAGGTTCATGCCGTCGGCAAGATCGGCGATATCTTTGCCCATCAGGGCGTTTCTAGGGTCATCAAGGCCAATGGCAACATGGCGTTGATGGATGCAACCCTGAAGGCCATGGATGAAGCCGAGGACGGCGATCTGGTCTTCACCAATTTCGTCGATTTCGACATGGTCTATGGCCACCGCCGCGACGTGCCGGGCTATGCCGCAGCGCTCGAAGCTTTCGACGCGCGCCTGCCCGAGGTCAACAAGAAGCTGAAGGCCGGCGATCTCGTCATTCTGACGGCCGATCATGGGTGCGACCCGACGTGGCGCGGCACGGATCATACGCGCGAGCGCGTGCCCGTCATGGCCTACGGACCGGGCATTCGTTCCCGTTCCATCGGCGTCCGGCAGACCTATGCCGATATCGGTGAAACGGTCGCCAAACATTTGGGCATTGCGGCCGGGCCGCATGGGAGGAGTTTCCTTTGACATCGCATTTGAAGAAAGTGGAGCTGCACTGTCATCTGGAGGGCGCGGCACCGCCGGCGCTCACGCAGGCACAGGCCGAGAAGTACGGCGTCGATACCAGCGCGTTTCTGAAGGACGGTATCTACCTCTGGAAGGATTTTGCCGAATTCCTCGTCTGCTATGACAAGGTTTCCGAGGTCTATCGTACCGAGGAAGATTATGCGCTGCTGACGGAAACCTATCTGGAAGAACTTGCCGGCATCGGCACGATCTATAGCGAACTCATCGTCTCGCCCGACCATGGCGACCGCATCGGCCTCGGCGCCGACGCCTATATGACGGGTGTTTCGGCCGGCATTCGTGCCGCAAAGGCAAAGACCGGCATTGAGGCCAGGCTCATCGTGACGGGCGAGCGCCATTTCGGTCCGGACCGCGTGGTGAAGGCGGCGGAATATGCCGCCAAGAGCGACAATCCGCTCATCACAGGCTTCAACATGGCCGGTGAAGAGCGCATGGGTCGCGTCGCCGACTACGCCCGCGCCTTCGACATCGCCCGCGAGGCCGGCCTCGGCATCACCATCCATGCCGGCGAGGTCTGCGGCGCCTTTTCCGTCGCCGATGCCGTGGACTTGGTGCGCCCTGATCGTATTGGTCACGGCGTGCGCGCCATCGAGGATATGGATCTCGTCAAGCGCCTTACCGATCTCGGCACCGTGCTCGAGGTCTGCCCCGGCTCCAACATTGCGCTCAAGGTCTTCCCGGATTTCCAGTCGCATCCACTGCGCAAGCTGCGCGACGCGGGCGTGCGGGTGACGATCAATTCCGACGATCCGCCGTTCTTCCGCACCTCGCTGAAGCGCGAATACGAACTGGCTTCGTCGGCTTTCGGCTTTAGCGACGACGAGATCAACGCGATGACGCGCACGGCGATCGAGGCGGCGTTCGCCGACGAAGCGACACGGGCGGCATTGCTGGACAAGATGTGATGGCTAACGCGATCCTTGGAGAGGCCTTAATTGTTGCGATAGTACAATAAAATCGCTTAGTGCGCGTTGATCTGGCAATTCCCTCTTGAAAAAGTAGTCTATTTGACTTTTATTCACGCTTTGGTTGTATTTGAGGCTTTAAGCATGTTAAGAGTGATAGTCGCTCTGTTCGCGATACTTTTGGCGCTATCCAATGCAGCAAGCGCGGAGGATACCGAGCGCAATCAGGTAATGACAGCCGCTGCCTACTTAACCGTTTGCCCATCGCTGACACCTGGCCCAGAGTTTGCTGCCGCGACCGCGCGAGTTGTCAATAAATTCCGAGATAGCAGTTCGGAACTACACCGAGAGCACGTGAATAAGATGTCGGCACTTGCGAGCAGGACATTGAATGATATTTGCAGTGAAGCTCTGCGTCTCTACGGGAAAAATGGAACCGCGGCGTCAAGTTGGTTAATTCCAAAGGGTCTGGTTACTATGGACTTCGATGAAATTATCGCGGCAGGTGACAATAGCTTCCCAAATAGCACTGATCGTCAAGTAACAAGCAACTACGTTAATGTGTCCCAGGCAAACCGATGCAACGGATTTGAACTCACCGCTGAGGTACACGTCTATCTCGCGAAATACGGAATAAGCGTCTACGATTTCGACGAAGGTCGACGATTACGGTTTGTCTACGCCTCCGAAATGTTACGTTTCCTGGAATGGTTTGATCGAAATCCCTCCTCTATTGAGGGAAAGGTCAGCGACGAGGCCTGGAACGCTTTTTGTTTCGCGCAGATTGCGAAATTTGGTCCGGATGGCACAATTCATCGCAATGTTCTCATTCGGAAATGAGATCGAGTTCACCGGATACGCTTGGGGATGACATAACGCCTTTTTTCCTATTTTCTTGCACCAGAGGCGATTTCCGTGAAAGAACCATCTCATATCACGGAACTACTGGAAGGCTGAAACCATGGACGGCGTCACTGTCATCGATCACCCGCTTGTGCAACACAAGCTCACAATCATGCGCAAGAAGGACACGTCGACGGGAAGCTTCCGCCGGCTGCTGCGCGAGATTTCGACGCTGCTCTGTTACGAAGTGACCCGGGATCTGGAGCTGACGATCCAGACGATCGAAACGCCGCTGCAGCCGATGGACGCGCCGATCCTCGAAGGCAAGAAGCTGGTCTTCGCTTCGATCCTGCGCGCCGGCAACGGCCTGCTAGAAGGCATGCTGGATCTGGTGCCGTCGGCCCGCGTATCTCATATCGGCGTTTATCGCGATCACGAGACGCTGCAGCCGGTCGAATACTACTTCAAGGCGCCTGATGACGTTGCAGAGCGCCTGATCATCGTTGTCGACCCGATGCTGGCGACGGGCAATTCCTCGATTGCCGCGATCGACAAGCTGAAGGAGCGTGGTGCGCACAATATCCGCTTCCTCTGCCTGCTGGCAGCCCCGGAAGGCATAGCCAATTTCCGCAAGGCGCATCCGGACGTCCCGGTTTTCACCGCCGCCATCGACAGCCACCTGAATGAACTCGGCTATATCGTGCCTGGCCTCGGCGATGCGGGCGACCGTATGTACGGCACGAAGTAAAACCGAAATTATAGTCTGTTGGGAGCCTGGTAGTTGATCAACTGCCGGGCTTTTTACTGATTGCCTTAGCAGCATTTCAGCAAACATTCGCTATTGATGGCATGGCCCGCAGGAGGGGTGTTGTCGATGCTCGTTCGTGTTCTTGTCATTGCTGGAATCATTGCCGCTGCGGCGACCCAAGTGCCTGCATTGGTGAACGGCTATCAGGAGCATGCGGCACAGCCTGCGCCGGTAGAGACAGCTTCGCTTGCGCCGCAAAAGGTAGCCGCTCCGGTTTCCTATGGCAGTGTCATGCTGCGCGCTGATGCCGGCGGCCATTATCAAGGCGATTTCACGATCAACGGCCGGTCCGTTCACGGGCTGGTCGATACCGGCGCCACCTATGTCGCGATGAACGAGAGCACGGCACGCAGCCTTGGCTTTAGCAGCGTCGATCTCGATTATCGTTATCAGGTCCAGACGGCGAACGGCATATCCAGGGTCGCCCACGTCAAACTCGATCGCCTGGAGATCGGCACGATACGCGTTCGCGACGTCGATGCCGTCGTAGCAAAGGATAATGCGCTCAGCACGACATTGATCGGCATGAGTTTCATGCAAAAGCTGAACTCGTTCGCCGTTCAAAACGGCAATCTGCTGCTGAAGCAGTGATCTTCGGTCTTCGATTTTCGCCTGTCGCTGCCGCAGCGCTGCTGCACGCTTCGAATGACCGACGATCGAGATAAGCCGTTTTTGGTCAGATCCTGCTGATGATGACAGGCGATGCCGCAGGTGCGGCATCCACAAGCCGGTAATTGGCCAGGATATCGGCCACAGCCTTGTCTGCGCCTGCCTCATCGGCGGCGTGAACCGTAGCGATGCGATCGCCCTTGCTGACTTTGCTTCCCAACGGCAGGATATGGCTGAAACCAACGCGATGATCGATCTTGTCCTGCGGGCGACGACGCCCCGCGCCGAGATCGATCACGCTCATGCCGATCGCGCGCGCATCGCAGGCACCCAGCCATCCATCGGTGGCGGCAAGAATCGGTTTCTGCACTGGTGCCGTCACAAGGTAGCGCTCCGGGTGTTCCATCAGATCCGCCGGGCCGCCAAGCGCATGCACCATCCGCCCGAAGATCTCTGCCGCCCTGCCGGATGCCAACGCCTCACGCGCCTTGGCTTCCGCCTCGACAGCGCTCGCACAAAGGCCGGCCTGAACAAGCATTTCGGCGGCGAAGGCCAGCACGACCGCTTCAAGCCGCGTACCGCCCTTGTGGCCACGCAGGAATTCAAGGCAGTTCTGAAGTTCCACCACATTGCCGGCGGCATCCGCCAAAGGCTGGTTCATGTCGGTGATGAGGGCCGAAGTCTTGACGCCGCCGCCATTGGCCACCTCCACCAGTGAGCGCGCCAGTGTTTCCGCCTCTTCCTGCGACGTCATGAAGGCGCCGCTGCCGATCTTGACGTCGAGCACCAGCGTCTCCAGCCCTGCGGCCAGCTTTTTCGAAAGGATCGACGCCGTGATGAGCGGGGCGGAATCGACGGTCGCGGTCACGTCACGTACGGCATAGAGCTTGCCATCGGCCGGCGCCAGCGCACCGGTCTGGCCGATGATGGCACAGCCGACCTCATCGACCACCTTGCGGAAGCTGGCTGCGTCAGGGATAATTCCATAGCCTGGAATGGATTCCAGCTTGTCGAGCGTGCCGCCGGTGTGGCCGAGCCCGCGGCCCGAAATCATCGGCACGGCAAGACCGCAGGCCGCCGCGATGGGTGCCAGCATCAGAGAGACGTTGTCGCCGACGCCGCCGGTCGAATGCTTGTCGGCAATCGGCTTGTCAATGCCCTTCCAGGACAGCATGTCGCCGGAACGGGCCATGGCGAGTGTCAGCGCCACCGTCTCTTCGCGTGTCATTCCACGGAACCAGACGGCCATGGCAAAAGCGCCGATCTGGCTTTCGGCCAGTTCGCCTCGCCCCAATGCACCGATAAAGGCGTCGATATCCGCTGCGGAAAGAACCGAGCCGTTACGCTTCTGCCGGATAATTTCCTGCGGGATCATCGGTCAATAGCCCGACGCTGCCGTCTTGGAGGCTCCGCCGGCCAACACGGTCAGGATATCGTCAAGCAGTCCCGATGCACCGAAACGGAAGGTCGACGGCATCGCCCAATCGGGCGCCATGATGGTTTCGGCAAGGCTCAGGTACAAAGCCGCATCGGCAACGGAGCTGACACCGCCGGCGGGCTTGAACCCGACCTTGCGACCGCTGGCTCGGATCGCCCGCAACATGATGTCGGCAGCCTCGAGCGTCGCGTTGACGGCGACCTTACCGGTCGACGTCTTGATGAAATCGGCACCGGCCTCGATCGCCAGTTCAGAGGCGCGCCGGATCAATGCGGTGTCCTTGATTTCGCCGGTCTCGAGAATGGTTTTCAGAACGACCGACCCCTTGCATTCGGCGCGTACGGCCGCGACCATATCGGTGACCGCCTGCTCGTTGCCGGCCAGGAAGGCACGGTAGGGAATGACCAGGTCGATTTCATCGGCGCCGTCGGCAATCGCCTCGCGCGCTTCGGCAGCAACGTCGGCCACCTCCATATCGCCGGCCGGAAAATTCACGACGGTCGCGATCTTGACGACGTTATCAGCCCCGAGGATGCCGCGTGCCTGGGCGACAAAGCGCGGCCAGATGCAGATTGCGGCAGTGTTGCCATAGGGTGATTGCGCACGCACGCACAGCGCCTCGATCTGCTCTGGCGTGCAATCATCCTTGAGATTGGTGAGATCGAGCAGGGAAAGCGCAACAGCTGCCGTTTCTCTCAGCGAATGGCCGGTCAATGGTGGTCTCCTTCGTCTGCGATCATCTCTTTCAGAATGGCGGCAAGACGAGCGCCGCCTACCGGCGCCATGTCCTTCGTCTCGTCATGCGAGAGCTCGGAACCAGTCATGCCAGCACCATAGTTAGTAATGACGGAGGCGGCGGCAACCCTCAGCCCGAAAAGACGCGCCAGAATGACTTCCGGCACCGTCGACATGCCGACTGCATCGGCACCGAGGATGCGCGCCATGCGGATTTCGGCCGGCGTTTCGAAGCTCGGCCCGGAAAACCACATATAGACGCCATGCGACAGCTTGATCTCGGCCTTTTCAGCCGCCTTGCGCATGCGCATGATGAGATCACTATCGTAAGCACTGGTCATGCCGACGAAGCGCTTGTCGCTTTCCTCGCCGATCAGCGGATTCATGCCGGAATAGTTGATGTGATCGGTGATCTGCATCACCGAACCTGGCGGCATTTCTTCCCGCAGCGACCCTGCGGAATTGGTGAGGATCAGCGTATCGACGCCGAGTGCCTTCAGGGCCTCGATCGGGGCTCGCATCGCATTGGCGTCACCCTTCTCATAGTAATGTACCCGGCCAGACAGCATGATGACAGGGACATCGCCAAGCTTGCCGGCGACCAGCGTGCCCGCATGGCCAGATACGGCACTGACTGGAAAGCCCGGCAGATCGGCATAGGGAATGCGCAGCGCATCCTGGACTTGATCCACTAGCGAGCCGAGGCCGGAGCCGAGGATGATGCCGTAGCGCGGCTTCAGCTCGCCGAGTTTCTCGGTGAGGATATCGAGGGCGGCGCTCATCCGAGGATCTCGGTTTCGAAGCTGAAGGGGAGCAGCTCTTCCATGGTCATGGTCTTTTTCACGCCCGCTTCGTCGCAAAGATAGATGCGTGTGTCCTTGCCGGCGAATTCGGCGATCTTCTGCCGGCAGCCGCCACAGGGCGGGCAAAGCGGCAGCTTCTCGGCGATCACAGCCATTTCGACGATCTTCTTGGCGCCGCCCATGATCATGTGGCTGATCGCGGTCGGCTCGGCACACCAGCCCTGCGGGAAGGACAGATTTTCGATATTGGCGCCGGTATAGATCTTTCCGTCTTCGGCGCGGATGGCCGCGCCGACGGGAAACTTCGAATAAGGGGCGTGCGCAAACGCCATCGCGCCGCGCGCGGCCTCGAACAGATCATGCGACATAGACTAGCGCTCCTTGGTATAGGGCACGCCACCGGCCTTCGGAGGCTTGGCGACGCCGATAAAGCCTGCAAGCAGAATGCAGGTGAGGATATAGGGCAGCGCCTGGAAAATCTGTACCGGCACCTCGCCCATGCCCGGGATCGTCTTGCCCTGCATGAAGTTCGCAAAGGCATCGAGGAAGCCGAACAGAAGGCAGGTGAACATGACGGGCACTGGCTTCCACTTGGCGAAGATCAGTGCGGCAAGCGCGATATAGCCCTTGCCGGCCGACATGTTGTTGATGAAGGCGGCCGACTGGGCGATGGCGAGATAGGTGCCGGAGAAGCCGCAGAGGATGCCCGCGACGATCAGCGAACGATAGCGCAGCCATTCGACCGAGATGCCGGCAGTGTCGACAGCACCTGGATTTTCACCGACGGCACGCAGACGCAAGCCGAAGCGGGTGCGATAGAGGATCCACCACGAAATCGGCACAGCGAGGAAGGCAAGATAGGTCAGGATATTGTTGCCGGAGATGACGTTGGCGTAGAGCGGCCCGATGAAGGGTACGCTGCGCACGGCATCGACGCCCGGCAAGGTGATGCCGGAAAACCGCGCCGTGCCCGGCAGTGTCGGCGTACGACCACCCTGCCCGAACCAGGCCTGGCCGAGAACGATGGTCAGGCCAGCCGTCAGGAAGTTGATCGCGACGCCGGAAACAATCTGGTTGCCGCGATTGGTGATCGAGGCGAAGCCGTGCAGTAGACCGAGCAGGATCGAGACAACGATGCCGGCACCAAGGCCCGCCCAGGCGGAACCGCTGATGGAAGCGACACAGGCGGCCGCAAAAGCGGAGGCCAGCATCTTGCCTTCCAGGCCAATGTCGAAGATGCCGGCGCGCTCGGAGAACAGGCCGGCAAGCGCCGTGAAGATCAGTGGGATCGACAGGCGGATGGTCGAGCCGAGGATGCTGATGAGAAGATCGTAATATTCCATGGTCTGATCCTCACGCCTTGGCGAATGTCTGGTAGATGCGCACGAGCGCGGGCCGGAACATATATTCAAGCGCGCCGGCAAACAGGATGACAAGACCCTGAATGACCACGATCATGTCGCGCGTGATGTTCGGCATGTCGAAGGACAGTGCATCGCCCCCCTGATAGAGAATGCCGAAGAGGATCGCGGCAAGGATGATGCCGAAAGGATGGTTGCGGCCCATCAGCGATACCGCGATACCAACGAAGCCGGCGCCGAGGACGAACTCCACCTGCAGACGCGCGGAAGCACCCATGACAGGATTGAGCGCCATCATGCCGGCAAGACCACCTGATATCAGCATGGCGATGATGACGGTGCGGGCATAGGGAATGCCGGCGTAGACTGCAGCCGTCGGGCTCAAGCCCAGCGTGCGCATTTCATAGCCCAGCTTGGTACGCCAGACGAGCACCCAAACGAGAAAGCACATGACCAGCGCGATCAGGAAGGACACGTTGAGCGGAGCGGCACCAATGGTCGAGCCAAAAATACCCATCAGCCAATCGAGCTTCGGCAACTGGCCACCCTCGAGGAAGGTACGGGTTTCCGGCGCCATCTTGCCGGGGACGATCAGCACATGCACCAGCAGGAAGTTCATCATCGCGGATGCGATGAAATTGAACATGATGGTGGTGATGACGACGTGGCTGCCGCGCTTGGCCTGCAGCCAGGCTGGGATAAGAGCCCAGAGAGCGCCGAAGATCGCCGCGCCGATGACAGCAAACGGCATCGTCACATACCAGGGCACGTAGTGGTCGAGCGCCAGCGCCACGAGAGCGCAACCAAGACCACCGACATAGGCCTGACCTTCCGAGCCGATGTTGAACAGGCCGGCATGGATGGCAACGGCGACCGAGAGGCCGGTGAAGATGAAACTCGTGGCGTAATAAAGGGTGAAACCGATACCTTCGCCACTGCCGAGCGCGCCCTGCAGCAGCAGAACGAGCGCGTCGAACGGGCTCTCACCGATGAACCAGACGACAAGGCCCGAGATCAGGAAGGCGACGATCAGATTGAGAACGGGGATCAGACCGTAGTTGATCCAATTGGGGAGCGGAACGGAAGCCGTGCTCATATGCGCCTCACGCGGCAATGCCGGCCATCATCAGGCCGAGTGTTTGTTCACCGGCCTCGGCCGACTTCTCACCGACGATATGGCCGGCGAACATGACGAGGATACGGTCCGAAAGCGCACGGATCTCATCCAGCTCCACCGAGACCAGCAGGGTGGCCTTGCCGGCGTCGCGCATCTCGATGATGCGGCGATGGATGAACTCGATAGCGCCGATATCGACCCCGCGCGTTGGCTGACCGATCAGCAGAGCCTTCGGATCGCGCTCGATTTCGCGAGCGACCACGATCTTCTGCTGGTTGCCGCCGGAGAAATTGGCGGTTTTCAGCCGCGCATTCGGCGGTCGGATATCGTATTTCTCGATCTTCTCGATGGCATCCTTGCGCATGGCATCGAGATCGAGCATGCCGCCGCGCCCATATTTGGCGTCGCGGTGATAGCCAAGCATGGAGTTCTCATATTCCTCGAATTTGAGGACGAGGCCCATGTGATGGCGATCTTCCGGAATATGGGCAAGGCCGAGCTCCCGCAGCGCTGCCGGGTCGGCGGTGCCGATCGGCTTGCCGTGCAGAAAGATTTCTCCCGACGCCGGTTTGCGAATGCCGGCGATCGCCTCCAGCAATTCCGATTGCCCGTTTCCAGCAACGCCGGCAATGCCGACGATCTCGCCGGCGCGGACATCGAAAGAGACGTCGTCGACCATGGTGACGCCACGGCCGTCCTTGACGGTGAGGTTGCGTACCGAAAGCAGCACCTCGCCCGGATTGGGAGCGCCCTTTTCCACGCGCAGGAGCACGCGGCGGCCGACCATCAGCTCGGCAAGTTCCTCGACAGTGGTTTCCGCCGTGTTGCGGGTTGCTACCATTTCGCCGCGGCGCATGACCGAGACCGTATCGGTGATCGCCATGATTTCGCGCAGCTTGTGCGTGATGAGGATGATCGTCTTGCCCTGGTCGCGCAGCACGCGAAGGATGCGGAAGAGATTGTCGGCCTCGGCAGGCGTGAGAACGCCGGTGGGTTCATCGAGAATCAGAATCTCGGCACCGCGATACATCGCCTTCAGGATTTCGACGCGCTGCTGCTGGCCGACGGGCAGCTCTTCGATGAGCGCGTCCGGATCGACCTCGAGGCCATAATCCTTTTCCAGTCGGTTGAGCTCGGCGCGCGTGGCTGCGACGCCCTTGGCGAGCAATGCGCCGCCTTCGGCGCCCAGCATGACGTTTTCAAGCACCGTGAAATTGTCGACCAGCATGAAGTGCTGATGCACCATGCCGATACCGGCCGATATCGCCGTCTGGCTGTCACGGATGGTGATCGGGTTGCCGTTGATGCGGATCTCGCCGCTGTCGGCCTGATAGAAACCGTAGATGATCGACATCAGAGTCGATTTCCCGGCACCGTTTTCGCCGATGATCCCGTGGATCGAGCCTTTGGCGACGGTCAGGTTGATGTCTTTGTTGGCGTGGACAGCACCGAACTTCTTGTCGATACCCACGAGTTCGATGGCAGGTGATTGGCTCACAATAGGGGGCTCCAGAAACCGGATTCCGGATAAGAAAAGGGCGTATGACGGTTTGCTACGTCATACGCCCTTGTTTCATATCAGCTCTTCGGGCAGGCGTTGTCGGCCGTGTAATCGTGGACCTTGATGCTGCCGGAAATGATATCGGCGCGAGCCTTGTCGATGGCAGCCTGCATGTCCGAGGTGACGAGCGGCTTGTTGTTGTCGTCGATGGCGACGGTAACGCCGTCTTCCTTCAGGCCGAGTTCCTGGGTGCCGGGGGTGAACTTGCCGTTCTTGGCGTCGCTGAAGGCGTTGTAGACTGCGAGGTCAACGCGCTTGACGACTGAGGTCAGAACGGAACCCGGATGCAGGTAGTTCTGGTTCGAGTCGACGCCGATCGAGAGCTTCTTGTTGTCGGCGGCGGTCTGCAGCACGCCGAGGCCGGTTGCACCGGCGGCCGCGTAAACAACGTCCGCGCCCTGGTCGATCTGGTTCTTGGTGAGCTCGCCACCGCGAACCGGGTCGTTCCAGGCAGCGCCGGTCGTGCCGGTCATGTTCTGGAAGACTTCGATCTTCGGATTGGTGGCGCGAGCGCCCAGCTCATAGCCGCATTCGAACTTGCGGATCAGCGGGATGTCCATGCCGCCGACGAAGCCGACCTTGCCGGTCTTCGAAGCGATGGCGGCCATGACGCCGGCGAGGTAGGAGCCTTCATTTTCCTTGAACTTCACCGAGCGGACGTTCGGCAGATCGAGGCTGTCGTCGATCAGCACGAATTCGGTCTTCGGATATTCGGCGGCAACCTTCTGGAGAGCGGACGTCCAGGCAAACGATACTGCGATGACCGGATTGAAGCCCTTGCTGGCGAAGTTGCGCAGCGCCTGCTCACCCTGGGTGTCGCCCGTCGGCTCGAAATCGCGGTAAGCGATGCCGGTTTCCTTCTTGAACTTTTCAGCGCCGTTGTAGGCGGCTTCATTGAAGGACTTGTCGAACTTGCCACCTGTTCCGTAGACGATCGCCGGCTTGATGTCGGCCGCAAGCGCCGTCGCCGACATGGCGGCCAAGGCGAAAAGGGTCAGAAGGGATTTTTTCATGTGTCGCAGCCCTGTTGTTGCTATCTTGTTGGGTCCTCCCGCAAGCCCGTTGACCGGGCATGTCTGCGGAACCGCTGGCCTCCCCCGAGGCCAAGCTGGCGCGCATCCTTGCATGGCTGCACGAAAAATTCACGAGAAATTTTTCAGTTGGTAAAGATTTGTGGGAATTGCGGAAAACCCACGCAAAGGAGCCATTTTTTAAACAATTTGGCGTTCAGACTGCGATTTTAATAGCCAGCAAACGCATTTTTCGCCGTTTCGCAGCCCGCCATCCAACCTCATTTCTAAGGCCTGAGGCGTGTGTGGAATGCAGTCCTCGCAAGCATAAAGTCCCGGAACGGCACAGGCTGCAGCGACGGGCCCGCAGCCGTCAGGCGGTGAAACGGGCGGCCAGCGACGGACGCTTATAAGCGACCATCCACAGCAGCAGCGACACCACCAAGAAGACGGCAAAGGCAGGCTGGAACAGCAGCCATTGCATTGCCATGTCGTAGAAACGGGGATGAATATAATAGGCGATCATCGAACGAAGGCTTGCCAGAGAGGAAGGGCTGACGTCGTTCCAGGCATCACCCATCGGGGTCAAGACCACGGCCGACGCCGCGACCGACTGGATGGAATCGATGGTGCCGGCGATAACAGCCACCACCAGCGCGACAAGGCTGGCAAAACGCAACAGGAAACGCATGAACCCCTCCGGATTACTCACTACGCCCGGCCCTTTTCGGGTCGACCGGTCTTACGCCGCCTCATCTTTCTCTTAGATAATTTGTACGTGAAATAAGCGCAATGGGGGCGAGATACAGAGTTTTGCGACGATAAGTCAAAAATCTGTCAGATTCGGGTTGATTGCTCAGAATTCATCGGTATATATCGCGCCGTTCCGACGATTTGCTTCCGAAGCGGTGGCAAAACGCCAATGAAGGACAGGTGGCCGAGTGGTTTAAGGCGCACGCCTGGAACGCGTGTGTGCGTGAAAGCGTACCGTGGGTTCGAATCCCACCTTGTCCGCCATATGGCATTGACCTGGTTCAACATAATCAGAATTTTCCGGAATGCTTCCTGAAGCGCTGGCGCGCATGCTTGGTGCCCGAACGTGTTACAGACACGCGAGAAGGGCCGCGGCCGAATACGAGCATCGACCGCGAGCCTAGACAGGATTTTTGCGCCGCGCCTCACATCCCCCGGCAATGCTTAAGCATCGCCGGAAGACGGGTTTTCTTCATCGCATCCTTACTTGGTCTGCTCGACAACTGAGCGTTTGCGCGTGGGCGCTTCGGAATATCGAGCATCCATGGGCGAAAGGCCCTCCGGATTGGGCTGTGTGAAAATGCTATAAAGTTCGGGCCGACGGCCTCGAATCCAGCGTTGCCCCGTGCATTTGTCGAGAAGCCCCAGATCGAGTTCCGCGCTGACAATCGCATCGTCGGCGGCCCAGGTCTCTGAAAGAATGCGGCCGTAGGGATCGAGGATCATGGCATTGCCGGTCCGCACCTCATCCTCGTCCTGGCCGACGCCGTTGCTGAAGATGAGAAACATGCCGTTGTCGTGCGCGCGGGACGGCAGCCAGCGCATGAACCATTCACGCCCGTTCGGCCCACGAATTTCGGCCTCGATCGCAGCGGGATCTTCATGACGACGCGCCCATTTTTCGACCGGTATGCGCTTCATGCCATGCGGGCTGACCGACTGACCACCGCCGGCCTGATGCGGTGCGATCAGGAGTTCAGCACCAAGCAGCGCCGTCGCTCTCGCATTTTCGATAAGATTGTTGTCCCAGCAGATCAGAATACCCGCCCGGATATCCCATGGCGTATTGAACACGGTATATCGATTGCCGCTCGATATAGCGCGATGTTCCCAGGCATGCAGCTTGCGGTGACAATGGATCTGCCCGTCGGGAAGGCAGACGGCATAGGAATTATAGATGGCGCCATCGTCACCGAGTTCCAGAAAGCCGACGCCAATTCCGATGCCCAGCTCGCGAGCCAAATTCGCGACGTAGGAGACGGAGGGGCCAGATAAAGGTTCTGCCAATGCACGGATCGCATCGGCATCGAGCTTTGGTACATGCCAATAGCCGCAGATGCACATTTCCGGAAAAATCACCAACTGGCTGCCGTCACCGGCTGCCTGTCGCGCAAGGGTCGTGACCCGGTCGAGATTGTAGGTCTTGTCGTTGGCGCGATGCTGAAACTGAACCGACGATACTTTTAACATGATGGATATTGCCTCCGTTGTGAGGCAATTTGACCATAGGCATTCCATTCCGTAAAATGAGATCTTTGATATATTTAAGTCGCAAATCGAATGGATCTCAAACTCCTCCGCTCTTTCATCGTCCTTTCCGAGGCAGGCCATTATGGTAAGGCGGCAGACAGGCTGCTCGTCACACAATCGACCTTGACCAAACAAATCCAGGCTCTTGAGGCGACGATCGGCGGGGAACTGTTCGAACGCGGGCGGCACGGCGCCAAGCTTACTGTGCTCGGAAGGGTGTTTGAGAAGGAGGCGCAAAGGCTCCTGCGATTGAGCGATGACGTCGCTGCCAGAATGCGCCGTGCCCATGCCGGGCTGGCCGGTCACCTCGATATCGCATTCGGCATTTCGACGCTTGTGCTGGCCCCTCGCCTGATTGCCGACTTCCGCGTGGCGACACCTGATTGCCAGATCACGCTTGATGATCTGCCTTCGAGCGAACAGCATCAGCGCCTGCTCGACGGACGGCTCGATGCCGGCTTTTGCCGTGCTCCGGTGGACGCGGAAGGACTTGAATTCCTGCCTTTGCTTGAGGAACGGCTGGCACTCGTGCTGCCGCCTACCGTGAGCGAGCCGCCTTTGAGCCAGCTCTCGGCATTGAACGCTCTGGGTTTCGTCGCACTATCTCCAAGCCGCGGATCGGGATTGGACTCACAGATCACCCGGTGGTGCTCCGCTTCGAACTTCAAACCGCGTATTGTTCAATATGCCGAGGACATCCTGACTGTTCATGCCGTCGTCGCCGCAGGGTTAGGAGCTGCGTTCCTGCCCTGGTACGGCGTGGAAGCCTTGGGTGGACGCACGCGTCAATCACAGTTGTCCGGCCCGGAATCACATTGGCCAATTGGGCTGTGTTGGCGCGATGACGATAGAAATCCGCTGTTGCGAAGGTTCATCGATCATATTTCAGGCCGAGGCTCGTTCGATGCGAGCCTCGGCCAGATTGCATAGTCGATTTTTCCGGGCCAATCTGACTTGGCCGATAACGACCTAGCTCAAGCCCGGAAAGCATGTTCTTTCAAACCTGAAGCTCAGCCAGATCTTCAAGCAGCTTCGGGCCGGTCGGCTCCCAGCCGAGCGTCTGGCGCGTCTTGGCGCTCGAGGCCAGCATGTCGCGCGTGGCGAACATGGAGAGCCAGCCGAAATACTCCTGCGCCTCGTCCCTGCCAACGGATTTTACCGGCAGGTTCAGGCGGCGGCCGATGACTTCGGCGATATCGCGCATTGCCACGCCTTCTTCGCCAACCGCATGATACTTGGCATTCGGCTCGGCGCGTTCGACCACGAGGCGGTACAGGCGGGCAACGTCGGTGAAATGCGCCGCCGGCCAGCGATTGCGTCCTTCTTCGATATAGGTGCAGACGCCCTTTTCCCGATACATCGCAATCAGTGGCGTAATGAGGCCCTGGCTGACCGGATCATGGACCTGCGGCAGACGCACGACCGAAACATTGACGCCGATTTCGCTCGCCAAAATCCCTGCTTCCTCGGTGGCTGCGCGCGGATGCGTGTCCGAACCGACGATCGGATTGTCTTCCCTGGCGGGCTCGCCGGGGATCGTGTTGGCGATCGGCGTACCCGAGGTAATAACGAGCGGACGCTGAGAGCCGGCAAGCGCTGAGGCTAACGTCGCGATGACGCGGCGATCATCCTCGCAATTCTCGACGAACTTCGAAAAGTCGTGATTGAAGGCGAGGTGTATGACGCCGTCCGATTGAGACGCGCCGCTTTTCAGGATTTCCATATCTTCGATCGTGCCGTGAAGGACCTCGGCGCCGGCAGCGGCAAGCGCGACCGCCTTCTCTTTCGAGCGAGAAAGGCCGAGCACCTGATGGCCGGCTCCGATCAATTCCCTAACGACATGCGAGCCGATATTTCCGGTCGCGCCAGTAACGAATACACGCATAAGCACTGTCTCCTTATTTAGTCGGGACACATCTGTGCCTATCTGCTATTCTGGTAAAGTAGTGACTTTATCATAGTAAAAGAACTAACAGGATGACCGACTTAATCGAAACTGAAAACGTGCTGGGCACATATTTGCGGGATCGTCGGGCCAAGCTCGACGCATCGGCCCTCGGCTTTGCTTCCGAACGGCGCCGAACGCCGGGCTTGCGGCGCGAAGAGGTGGCGCAGCGCGCCAATATCAGCCCCACATGGTACACATGGCTGGAACAGGGGCGCGGCGGCGCGCCATCCGCCGATGTGCTGGACCGGATCTCCCGCGCGCTGATGTTGACGGAAGTGGAGCGGGAGCATCTGTTTCTCCTCGGTCTTGGGCGTCCCCCCGAAGCACATTACCGGAAGAATGACGGGGTTACCCCGCGGCTGCAACGCGTGCTCGATGCTCTGGACCCCAGTCCAGCTCTCATCCGCACGGCAACGTGGGACGTCATCGCCTGGAACCGGGCGGCCCCCGTGATGCTGGTGGACTACGGATCATTGCCGCCGGAAGAGCGCAATATTCTGCGCTATATCTTTCTCGATCCGCGTGCGCGTGCCGTTCAATATGATTGGGAAAGCGTCGCTCGTTTCGCCCTGGGTGCATTCCGCGTCGATGCCGCTCGCGCCGGTGCTGCGGCCCTGATCGAGCCGTTCGTGGCGGAGCTTTGCCGCATCAGTCCGGAATTCAGGGCCATGTGGCGTGAGAACGACGTTCCCACCACCCACACCGAAGCCGTCAAGCATATCCGCCATCCGGTTCTAGGGCCGCTTTCATTCGAATACTCAGCCTTTTCCGTCGACGGTCGAACCGATCTCAGCATGATCGTCTATAACCCGGCAACGCCCGACGATGCCGAGCGGATCAGATCGCTGCTGCCGCAATCCTGAAGGAAGGGCGGGCGAAGCGCAGGTTCGCTGATCCATCTGTTGACGCCGGCGACAAAGCCGGCGTAAATTCTCTCCGTCGAAAATGGCAGGCTTGGTCTCGGTAGGCCCAGGCCCTTCTCTCTTGAATGGAGAAGCTCTGTTTCGCGCTCGCGCGAATACCCCGACAGTCCCTGCGCCTCGTGCGCGTTTCGGGTCTGCTCGGTAGCTGTTTGACGACGCTTCCCCGGCAGATCCTGTTCGAAGGAGTCTCGCCATGTCCATGATCGACCGATCCAAGCCCATTCTCGTCTATCTCGCTGCCGGCGTTCAAGGCAGCGCCGTCGTCCACGCCGCGCTTCGACACGGCTTCAAGGTCCGTGCCCTTGTCCGTGATCGAAGACGCGCCACCGCGCTATCAGCGCTTGACGTCGAGCTTGTCGAAGGGGATCTTCGTGATGCCGCCTCGCTGCGCGCCGCCAGCGCCGGTGTCGCCCATGCCGTGCTGCAGATCCCGATCGGGTCTCAGGCGGATATGCGTATCCAGACCGACAATGCGATCTCTGCATCCCTTGGCAGCGGGGTGAACTCTGTCGTCCTGAAGCTCGCAAGCGCCAGTCGGCCGGCGCCGTGCGAAGAACCGAGCTTCGTCGCGAATGCGATGATCGAGGAGATCGTGTGCGCGTCGGGGCTACCATTCGCCATCGTCCGCCCGACCATGTATCTCGATAATCTGCTGAAGCCATCGGCTCGCACGGATATTGTCATACATGGCGTCTTCGCGCCGCCGATTGCCGAAGCCCAGCGTATCGCCTGGACTTCAGTCGATGATTGCGCCCGCGCCGCTGTTACTCTTCTGGAACGGGGCATTACATCCGGCGACCATCGCATCGCTGGGCTGGAAAGCGTTGATGGAAACGAGCTTGTCACGCGCATCGGTGCAGGACTTGATCGCCGGATTGCCTATCGTCAACAGCCGCTCGACGAATTCGAGCGGGATGTGGATGTTGTGATGGGGCCGGGAACCGGGCGCCGCGTTGCCTCGAAATTCCGCTTCTTCGCATCGCATCCGGAAGATGCGGATGCGATGCTCGCCGCGCCCTTCACGCCACAGGGCGGCCTTGAGGATTTCCAGCCGACCGGCATCGAAGAATGGGCTCGACAGCATCGGACGCACTTCCTCGCGACGGAGCAAGCGCCATCAGGCGGCCAAGGCTGATCACCGGCCAGCCGTTCAATCATAGTAGGCTGGAGCCTGCTTGAACTTCGGCCATGCCTCGGGATCATGCCCCGTGACCACCATGGCATCTGTCTGCTCGGCAAGCGCACGCAGCTTGCCGACGGATCGCACCGTGTCGACGGCGGACGCCATGAAGCCGGGGAGCGCCTTTTCGTTCCAGTGATCGAGGGTATAGGCGGCATCGATGGCCAGCAATATCGCGCCCGTATTCGGTAGCTGCACGAGTAAGGATTGGTGACCGACGCTGTGGCCCGGCGTGAAGATCATCCGCAAGACTCCGTCGCCATAGGGGTCATAGCCATCGGTGGCGTCGCCCTCGAGGAAATGCCATTTCAAGTCGGAACGATCGAAGTCGCGGCGGGCATAGGCGCCGGCGGCGAACCAATCCGGCGCGAAGGCATATTCATATTCGCGGCGTTGGACGATGTGGGTCGCATTGGGGAAGCGGCCGACCGCACCGCTGTGGTCGGAATGCAGATGCGACAGCACGACGAAGCGGATGTCTTCACGAGATATGCCAAGTCTTGCCAGTTGCGCGACGCATCCTTGCTCCTCAGTCATCACAGGCTGGTAGCTGTCGATCACGTCGCCCCAGTAGCCGCGCGGATCGGCAAGGCCCTCCACCGCCAGCCCACCATCGATGACGACATTGCCCTTGGGATGGGTGATGAGAAACCAGGGGACCGGGATTTCAATATCGGCATCGCCGCCCTGATTCATCCTGATGTCGTGGGCCTTGCACCGCTGCGTGCCCGATTGAAACATGTAAAGCCTGATATCGCTCATGATGCCGACCTGTGGTTGATGGTTGCCCGTCGTTTTCGGCGATCGAACGTCTCCTCACTAGATGGCATCACCCGCTTACATTTATCGGCAGAGCCGATATATAGGCGCGCATGGATCTGTTGTTGGCGATGCGTGTCTATGTCAGAGTGGTGGAAAGGGGCAGCATGTCGGCCGCTGCCCGCGATCTCGGCATGGGCCAGCCCGCTGTCAGCGAGCGGATTGATCGGCTGGAGCAATATCTCGGCGCCAAGCTGCTGCTCAGAAACACCCGCAGGCTTTCGATCACCGATGTGGGCGCGGCCTTCTATGAGCGCAGCAAGCAGGTGCTCGAAAGTGCCGACGATGCCCTGACCGTGGTAAACGGCGATCAACCCCTGCGTGGCACGCTGAGGATCGCAGCGCCGCACGGCATCGGCGAGATCATCCTGCCGTCGATCCTGCTGCAGATGCGCAAGCGCCATCCGCTGCTGAAAATCGAGCTGATCCTCAACGACAGGATCGTCGACCCCGTAACGGAGGGTGTCGACATCTCGCTGCGTCTTGGCGATCTCGGCGAAGGCAGCTTCATTGCCCGCAAGCTCGGACATGTCGGCCGCGTGCTCGTGGCGTCACCGGCCTATCTCGATGAGCATGGAACGCCGACGAAGCCCGATAAGCTTGCCGACCACCCCTTCCTGCGGGTCGCCGGCCTTTTCAACGGCGGCCGGCTTCCCTTGATTGACCCAGATGGCCAGACCCAACTTGCCGCCATCAACATCGTCCTCAGCACCAGTCATTGGCGACCGTTACACAGCCTTCTCCTCGATGGCGCCGGCATTGGCGTCCTGCAGGAGCCGGTCTGCACCGAGGACCTGGAGAGCGGCAGGCTGATCCGCCTGCTGCCCGATATGACCGTACCCGGCTTCGATCTGCATGCGCTCTATCCACCGATCAGGCCCATGCCGCCGCGCATTCAGGCGGTGCTTTCCCTCTTGAAGGAGCAATTGAAATGACAATCCATAGCTGAAAGCTAGACACTGAGCCGATCGACGCTCTGCGTCGCCGCCTCTGGCGTTGCCCGCAAGGTCAGAGCCCAGAAGAGGAGTGTCGCGAGGCTGATGGCCGCACCGGACAGGCAAACGCCGGTCCAACCCGCATGGGCGTATATGATCGTCGATGTCGAGGACCCCAGCGCACTGCCGATCGAGTAGAAGACCATGTAGGCGGCAGTCAGTCGGTTTTGCGCGTCCGGCCGGACACGATAGATCATGCCCTGATTGGTGACGTGCGTCGCCTGCAGGCCGAAATCGATGACGAGGACACCGAGGATCAACCAGAGGATCGAGCGATCCAGCATGGAGATCGGTAGCCAGGCAAACAACATGAGGGCCAGCGCGATCCCCGTGGTGCGCTGGCCGTGACCGCGATCAGCCCAGCGCCCTGCCCTGATGGCGCCAAGCGCCCCAGCGGCACCGGCAAGGCCAAACAGGCCGACCTCGGTGTGGGACAGCGAGTAAGGCGGCGCCGTCAGCGGCAGCACGAGCGGCGCGAGCAGCGTGGTGATATTGGCGAAGATCAGCATGGCGATCACGGCGCGGATGCGCAGCACCGGCTCTTCGACGAGCAGGGTTCCGAGCGAGCGGATAAGAGCGAAATAGGAGAGACCACCCTTGGGTCTTTGCTGCCGCGGCAGTGCGCGCCAGAGAAGCAGTGCGATCACCAGAGTTAGTACCGCAGAGACGAGATAGACAGTTCGCCAGCCAGAGAGATCAGTCAGCGTTCCCGCAACGCTGCGCGCCAGAAGAATGCCGAGCACGATACCGCTCGTGACCATGCCGACGATATGGCCACGCTCGGCGGGATACGCCAGGCTCGCCGCATAGGCAACGAGCGCCTGCGTCACCACGGCCAGAAAGCCGACGGCGGCCATGGAGGCAAGCAGCATGGCGGCACTGCTGGAAAAGCCGACGCAGACGAGTGCGGCAACGCTCAACAACGATTGCACGATGATGAGCTTGCGTCGATCGACAAGATCCCCGAGCGGCACCAGAAGGATAAGCCCCAGTCCGTAGCCGACCTGCGTCGCCCCGACGATCAGGCCGGCAACCGTGCGCGACAGCTTGAGATCATCGGCCATGACATCGAGAAGTGGATGGGCGAAATAGGCATTGGCCACCGCCAGACCGCTGGCGACGGCAAATAGAAAAATGGTGGCTGATGTCAGCGCTGCGCCGCTTTCCACTGGTGGGGAAAGATCGCCACCGGCTGCGGCTGCGGCCGCTTCCTCGGAGCCAAGACGTGCGATATCGCTCGCGCCGCCCGCCGGCGGCACGTTTTGCCTGATGGTCATTGCAAACTCCCGTGCTTTTAGTTTAATAATAAAACCATCGATCGGTTAGCATGAATGGTTTAATCATGCAACCAACCTGACACGTGAATAATGGAGAAGATTTCGGCAAATGGTCGCGCGGAAAAGTCTCAAGGGGGATTATTGCCCGAGCGCGCGCTCATTGGACGTGATCGGCGACTGGTGGTCGCTGCTGATCGTGCGTGACGCCTTCGACGGGCTGACACGTTTCGGCGAGTTCCAAAAGAGCCTCGGCATTGCCAAGAACATCCTGACCGAACGCCTGCGGACGCTGGTGTCGACCGGCATTCTGGAACTTGTTCCAACGAGCGCGGGCGGCGCGCGCATGGAATATCGCCTGACAGCAATGGGGAAGGATCTTTTCCCGGTGATGGTGGCGCTTCGCCAGTTCGGCGAGCGCCATCTCTTCGCACCGGCAGAAGACCATTCCTTACTGGTCGACCGCACGAGCGGCCAGCCTGTGCGCCTCGATATCCGGGCGCAGGACGGCAGGTCCGTCGGCCCGGATGAAACGATTATCGTGAAGTTGCCAGACGGCGAATAAGGCCGCTGGCGTCAGAAGGCGGCGATGCCGCCAGAGACAATTCTAAAACACCAGCGATCGATGCAGCTGCGCACCGGCCCAGGCTCCGTCGCCGACGGCCAGCGTAACCGAATGCGGGATGCGCGCAGCATCACCGCAGGCAAAAGCGCCTGATATGGTGGTTTCCTTCATCGCGTCCGTCTGGATCTGCGTGCCGAAAGGCGTCTCCTCGATCGCGCAGCCGAGGTGCTCGGCGACAGGGCTCGCCGGCGCCACTTTGGACGCTGTAAAGAGCCCGGCAAATTCCAGCAGGCGGCCATCGGTCAGCCGCACATTCGCTGCGCCTTCCAGCCTTTCGACCGGCGTTTCCTCGATGATTACGCCGCGCACGACAAGATCGGCGCGCTGCTCGGCATCGGGAACAAAAGACCCGTTCAGCAACAGCGTCGTCTCTCCCCACTCAGGCAGCAATTGCGCCTGATGCAGCGACATCGGGCCGGTCGCGATACAGCCGATGCGGCCCTGATCCAGTTCATAGCCATGGCAATAGGGGCAATGGAAGACCGACTTGCCCCAGCGTTCGCCGAGACCAGCGACTGCGGGTAGCGCATCCGAGACACCCGTCGCAAACAGAAGTCGCCTTGTGTCGTAACGCGCGCCATCGGTGGTCGTGACGGTGAACGCATCCTTCGCGCCCTCTGCACGCTCAGCGAGCCCTTCCACCCATGTCAACGTCGGATAGGCCAGAAGCTGTTCGCGCGCCTTGCGAGCGATCTCGGCGGGATCGACGCCATCCTGTCCGAGAAAGCCGTGAGACTCGTCGGCGAAGCGATTGCGACGCTTGCCGGCATCGATGACAAGTACCTTGCGGCGGGCACGGAGAAGCTGGAGGGCGGCTGCCATTCCGGCGTAGCTGCCCCCGATAACAACAACATCCTGGCTCATGAATTGGTCCTTTCTGCACGCCATTTCGCATGACGCCGGGTAAATTCGGTGGCGAGATCGGCAAGCGTGACGTTTTGAAAACGCTGAAGCAGCAAAGCCTCGGCTTCAGCAAAAGCATCGTCGAGAACGGAATTCACCGATTGTTCGACGAGACATTCCGGCACCTCGTTACGATTGCCGATGGCAAAGACCGCCGGCTCGCCGAGCGCTTCATGCAACTGCCTGAGGGTTACCGCCTTGAGATCGGCGGCGATGGTCCAGCCGCCCGTGTGCCCCTTGGCGGAGCGAACGATGCCGACATCGCGCAACAGCCCCATGATGCGACGCACGACGACGGGGTTGGTGTTCATGCATTGCGCAAGGGTTTCGGATGTCAACGGCCCGTCATGCTCGGCCATATGGAGCAAGGCGTGAAGGACGGAGGAAAGGCGGCTGTCTCTTTTCATGTAACTTCAATTATTACGATTCGAAGCGACATGCAAGTGCGAGCTAACTCTGTGGCTGCTCATGAGAAGAGACATCGACATGAGACGATGGGCGGTGCGTGGGTTAAGCGCGCTTCTTGAAGCGGACGTCGCGTGCCGAAGCGCAAATCCTGATCTCGTCGCCGAGCGACCATTCGGCCGCCCTTGCCGCCATGGCGGCCGGCACCCCGTCCGACCCCGGCCCGGCCGGGACATCATAGGTCGCATGAGCATCATGTGGCAGCAACACGCCATAGCCGCGCCTGAGCGCCGCGCGTGCGGTTGCCGCGACACACATCTCAGAAAGCATGCCGCAGATCGCAAGGTGACGAGCGCCCAATGCAGTCAGTATCGCATCGAGATCTGTGCCATCGAAGCCATCATCACCGGTTTTCCTGACGACGACCTCGCCTGATTGCGGGGAAAAATAGAGTTTCCATCCCGGCCGAAACGGCTCGTCCGGCGCTCCGGCTGCCCCGTCGTTCTGCAGAAAAATCACCGGCGCCCATGCCGACCGCGCCTCGTCCAGCAGGACCTCGATCATCGACGTCAGCGCGGCATGGCCTGGAACGGCGTCGGGTCCTTGCACGAAGGCATTCTGCATGTCGATGACGAGCAACGCATCAACCAGCTTGCCAAAATCGCCGGTTTCATCCTGCTTGCTTTCCATTCGATCCGTCGCCCCCTATTTCACTTCACACCATATGGCTGCCGCGCGAAGAGAGTTCAAATCCTCAGGCGGCGCTTCGGCCCACCATCCGCAGTTCAGATAGCGCAGCGCCTAGATCGCGGCTTTCAAGACCATTTCAATCCCCAGAAGAAAAAGACAAATCAGGAACCAGCGCCGAAAGGCTGCAGGGCTGACGCGATGGCGAATGATCTGTCCGGCCCACATGCCGGCCAGTGCCGGAACGATCGAGAGCGCCGACAGCGCGAGATTGTCGATGCGGAAAGCGCCATGCCACACTAGAGCTGCGGCCAGCGCTACCGTGGAGACGGTAAAGGAGAGGCCGAGCGCCTGAACCAGATCATCCTTCTCGAGACCGAGCGCTTGAAGATAAGGCACCGCCGGCACGACGAACACGCCGGTGGCGCCGGTCAGCAGGCCGGTCGCCAAGCCAATCAGTGGCGAGAGCCATGGCTCCAAACTCGGCGGCACGCGAAGCTGCCTGGCAAACAGCGCATGCAGGGAATAGAGGGAGAGCGCCGCACCAAGAGCAGCCGTCGTCAGTAGCGAATTGCCGCTGGTCAGCAAGGACGAACCGGCGAAAGTCCCGGCGACGACCGCGACCGCAAGCAGCCAGAGGCGCCGCACGAGGCTGCCGAAGCTTGGACCTGCCAGCAGCTGCCAGACGTTCGTCACGAAGGAAGGAACGATCAGCAGACTGGCGGCGGTGAGCGGCGAGATCAATGCGCCAAGAACCCCCATCGCTACCGTCGGCAGCCCCATACCAGTCACGCCCTTGACGATGCCGGCGGCAAAAAAGGTGGCGAAGATCGCGGCAATAAGCAATGTCGAATGATCCATGCCTTTACGTAGCAAATCCGAGGCGGCGGACAATGCGGATGGCGCGAAGTCAGGGTTCGGCTACCCCGAAGTCTGAAGATGCGATAGGCTTGCGCCATGCGCTTCGATCTGACCGACCTTCGCCTCTTTCTTGCCGTCGTCGATGCCGGGAGCATCACGCATGGAGCCGCTGAGGTCGGACTTTCGTTGCCCGCTGCCAGTGAGAGATTGCGCGACATGGAAGCAGGCGGCGGCATGCAGCTTCTCGAACGCGGCCGACGCGGCATTCGCCCGACGCCGGCCGGCGAGGCACTTGCGCATCATGCCCGGCTGATCCACCGGCAGCTCGCGCAGATGCGCGGCGAACTCGGCGAACATGCAAGCGGCCTGCGCGCGACCATCCGCATTGCCGCCAACACCGCCTCGATCGCCGAATTTCTGCCTCCACGCCTTGGAGACTGGATGGCGGAACATCCTCGTATCGATATCGAACTCAAGGAGCGCCAGAGCATCGAGATCGCGCGGGCCATCTCGGCTGACTTGGCCGATATCGGCATTCTCTCGGATGCGGTGGATACGTCTGGTCTCGTCCTGAAACCATTCGCCATCGACAGGCTTGTGGTGATCATGCCCCGCGATCATGCACTTGCCGCAGCAAAGCAGATCGCTTTCGCCGAGGTGCTGGACGAGCCGTTTGTCGGACTGACAGGCGGTGCGCTGCAGGAGCATATCGATGCCCAGGCCGCCCGGCTCGGGACGAGGCTGAAAATGCGCGTGCGCATGCGCGGCTTCGACAGTATCTGCGAAATGACGGCGCGCGGTGTCGGTCTGGGCATCATCCCCGAAACGGCGGCAAGGCGTTATGGCCGCACCCTGAAGCTTGCCACATCACGTCTTAGCGACAACTGGGCCACCCGGCGGCTTTCGATCTGCGTACGATCTCTGGACGAATTGCCGCCGCCAGCCCGAAATCTTTTCGAGCACCTGGCAGGGGCGTGACGCTCACTCACTGTTGGAAAAAGAGCGTGGGATCGACTAGGGTTCTTGGCTTGGCCGTCGGGAGGAGATGGCTTGTGGGGGAAATCAGCATGGAATTTCACGACGATGATCTCGAGCGTTTCGAGGCAGAGGGCGCAGCGCCCCTGCCCGACACGCAGAACAAAGGCTACGTCGATCACGACGGCATCCGACTCTGGTATGCATCCTATGGCAACGGCGCCCCGGTGATCCTGCTGCACGGCGGGCTCGGAAACAGCGGCAACTGGGGATACCAGGTGCCAGCGCTTGTCGACGCCGGCCGCCGCGTCGTCGTCATCGACAGCCGTGGTCATGGCCGCAGCACGCGCGACGAACGAGCCTACAGCTATGAGCTTATGGCGTCGGACGTTCTCGCCGTCATGGACAGCCTGAAAATCGATCAGACAGCCATCGCCGGCTGGAGTGACGGCGCCTGCACGGGCCTCATCCTCGCAAGAAACCATCCGGAGCGCGTTTCCGGCGTCTACTTCTTCGCATGCAACATGGATCCAAGCGGCACGAAGGAGTTTGTGGCGACACCCATCGTCGACCGCTGCTTTTCGCGCCATGTGAAGGATTATGCCGCTCTTTCGGCCACGCCGGACGTGTTCGACGCTTTTGTCGAGGCCGTCAGCCTCATGCAACGGACGGAGCCGAACTACACGATCGACGATCTCGCCGATATCGAGGTGCCGGTCGCCATCGTTCACAGCGAGCACGACGAGTTCATCAAGCGCGAGCATGCCGACTACCTTGCCCGGCACATCCCAGGCGCGGAACTGGTTCTGTTGCACGGAGTCAGTCATTTCGCGCCGTTGCAGCGGCCCGCGCAATTCAATGCCGCCCTCCTCACTTTCCTCGCTCGGATTTCGACCTGATGCGCAATTCAGTTGCGCACGTCCGATTGCTGGAATAAATGACGAGCATCATCTTATTCGAACACCCGAGACCGAATCGCCATTGACAGGCCCTTCCGCCCCGGGGAGCAAATCAGCTCCAGGCAGGAGAATTTTATGACAATCGACTTGTTTTCGCCGCTTGCTATCGGTCCTTACGAACTGGCGCATCGCATCGTCATGGCGCCACTCACCCGTATGCGGGCGAGCCAGCCGGGCAATGTCCCTTCGGCACTGAATGCGGAATATTATGCGCAGCGCGCGACCGAAGGCGGGCTCATCATTTCAGAAGGCTCGCAGATCTCCTTTTCCGGCCAGGGCATGCCGGCAACGCCGGGCATACATACGGCGGAGCAGGTCGCGGGCTGGAAGGCCGTGACGGACGCCGTGCACTGTAAGGGCGGAAAGATCTTCCTGCAGCTCTGGCATGTCGGCCGGATTTCCCACTCTTCGCATCAGCCGGGCGGCTCGCCGCCCATCGCTCCGTCAGCCATCGCCGCCAAGGGGCAAGCAGTGACCGCCTCCTTCGAACGCGTGCCTTTCGAGACGCCGCAAGCGATCGACATCGATCTCATGCCGCTGCTGATCGATGTTTACGCGCAGGCCGCTGCCAATGCGAAGCAGGCGGGTTTCGACGGCGTCGAGATCCACGGCGCCAACGGCTATCTGATCGAGCAATTCCTGCAGGCGCGCACCAACCAGCGCACCGACCAATATGGCGGCTCGATCGAGAACCGCACACGCTTGCTCTTGGAAGTGGTCGAGGCGGTCTCCGATGTCTGGGGCTCGGAGCGCGTCGGCGTACGCCTCTCGCCGTTCGGCATTGCCAATGACAGCGGCGAAGACGATCCTTTGCGCCTCTACGGGCATGTCATTCGCGAACTGGATCGGCTGCATCTTGCTTATCTGCATCTGATCGAGCCGCGCGCCAGCGGTGCGGGTCAGGCCGAGGTCGACCACAAGAACGTACCGTCTGCCGTCGAACTCTTCCGTCCCGCCTGGTCGGGGACGCTGATTGCAGCCGGAAACTTCCGGCCGGAGACTGCCGCGGCAACGCTCGCAGCCGGTCACGCCGACGCCATCGCCTTCGGGCGGCTGTTCATCGCCAATCCCGATCTGCCGGAACGCATTCGCAGACATGCGCCTCTCAACCCCTATCATCGGCCGACCTTCTACGGCGGCGGCGCGGAGGGCTATACCGACTATCCGACGCTCGATGCCAGGGAGGCCGCCGAATGAGCACGCCGAGCGCCGTTATCGTCGGAGTGGGAGCAGAACAGGGGCTGGGCGCCGCGCTGTGTCGGCTTCTCGCTGGCAAGGGCTATCATGTCGTCATCGCCGGCAGAACGCTGGCCAAAATCGATCAGGTGGCGGCAACCATCAAGGCATCCGGCGGCAGCGCTGAAGCCATCGAGACCGACGCAACGGACGAGGCAGCTGTGACCAAGCTGTTCGACCACGCCTTTGCGCGGCAGGATGGCATCGCGGCGCCTGATTTTGTCGTGTTCAATGCCGGCATCAATCGCCCGATCGGTTTTCGTGATCTGACGGCTGCGCAATTCGAAGAATTCTGGCGCGTCTGCTGCTTCGGCGGCTTCCTCGTCGGGCGTGAGGCTGCGCGTCATCTCGCGCCGCTTGGCCGCGGCACGGTGATCTTTACCGGCGCTTCGGCGAGCCTGCGCGGCAAAGCGGGCTATGCGCAATTTGCGGCTGCCAAGGCTGGCCTTCGCATGATCAGCCAGAGCATGGCGCGGGAATTCGGACCGCTTGGCCTGCATGTCGCCCACACCATTATCGATGGCGGCATCGACGGCGAGCGGTTGCGGTCGCGCAGACCCGACGTTGACGCGGACAGCCTGCTCAACATCGATGCCATCGCCGAGAGCTACTGGCACATTCACCGTCAGCATCCCTCTGCCTGGACCCAGGAACTCGATCTGCGACCTTACAAGGAACACTTCTAAGCCGCCCCCGGTTGTGAATGCCCATCCCATTGCTCTAGCAATTTCGCGATAGGGCTTTGGCGAGCGCCATGAGATGTGGCTCGTTCAGTTCGCTGCGGCACCGATTGTCGGTGCCGTCTTCCCTATCGGCCTCATCGCTCGGGATGGTGAAGGACCAGGCCGAAGGCTTGTCGCGGCGGCGGCGGAATAGCGCCGCCACCCACCCAAAAACGTTTCGCTGGCCCTGCTCACCTACCGGTTGTCTTGGAACTTGATGAGCAGCACTCGGATTGCATGGGTTACCCCAACGATCATCGTAGAGGTCCTTGAAGAAATGGTTGGTGCGCATGAGTTATCTCCAAAAATTGAATCGATTCAATATGGCGGCGAACCACTTCTTGAATCGGTTCAATCATACGCCTTCAAAAACTATCGTCAATCAGAATTGAACCGATACAATTCCATGCTACTATCCGCCTGAAACACAAGGAGGATTTCGTTGGCAAAAGGCACGATCAGGCTTGCGGACGTCGCCAAGGCGGCAGGCGTATCGCAAGGAACCGCCTCCAATGTCTTCAGCCGACCCGAGGTCGTGCGCGAGGAAGTGCGCGAACATGTGCTGGAGACGGCGAAACAGCTCGGCTATGCCGGACCGAGCCTGACGGGCCGGTTGCTGCGGGCGGGAAAGGTCAATGCGATCGGCGTTGCGGCTGTCGAGCCGCTTGCTTATTTCTTCAACGATCCCTGGGCCAGGGCGCTTCTCGCTGCGATTTCGGAGATCTGTGATGCCAATGGGACCGGGCTTGCTTTGGTTTCGGCGAAAGACCGGCAAACGGTCGACTGGAATGTGAAGAGCGCGCTGGTGGATGGCTTCATCCTGCTTTGTGTGGAAGGCGGCGAAAAGCTCGTCCAGCTGACGCGGGAGCGGCAGCTTCCCTTCATTGCGCTGGCCTTGAACGATGACGATCCCTCAGTCCCGTCGATCAGCGTCGACAATATCGGTGGCGCAGCCGCCGCAGCCATGCATTTGGCGGAACTCGGGCATAGGCGTTTTGCCGTGCTTGCTACCGAATTTTCCGCTGACCATATCGGGCCTGTAAGCATCGGTGAGATCGATCGGGCCATCTACTCGACATCACGCGACCGCGCGCTCGGCTATTGGCAGGCGCTTGCGGCGTTCGGCATCGGCCGTGAAGACATTCCGTTTTACGAGACCAGCAACGACAAGCCGAGCGTCGAGGCCGGTCTCGACTATCTGTTCTCGCAACCTGTACCGCCCACCGCGATCCTCGCCATGTCCGACAATATCGCCATGCTGGCCATGGCCTGGCTAAATGCGCGCGGACTATCCGTGCCCGACGACGTCTCCATCATCGGCTTTGACGGCGTACCAGAGGGGAATATGGCGGAACCGGGCCTGACGACGGTGGCGCAACCCTTTGCGGAAATCGCCCGCCGCGCCGTGCAAGCCGTACTCGAGGATGCCATGCCAACCGAACGCGAGACGATCGGCGTCACGCTCGTGGTGCGCGGCAGTACCGCCGCTCCTCCCGCCTAGCGCCAAAGCGGTTCAGTTGTTCATGGAGCCTCTGAACCGCCCTATCTTTTTGTTATCTGGCAATTCCAGACGGAAACCGCTGCGCGCTTTTCCTGGAATTGCCCTAACCTGCCTGTTGCGCATTATCGAGGTTTGCGGCGCGCATCTCGATCAGCTGGCGAGCGGCGGCGGCGGCCGCATCCTTGTCGCTTGCCACCTGCACGGTCGGGAAGGCGAACTGGATACCGTTTTCGTCGAAAGCCTGCTTGATAAGAGCGAGTGCGCTGCGGCGAATGACGGAAAGCTCATTGGGCTTTGCGGTAATCGCCAGGCGGATCTCGATCGCGAAATCGCCGAACTGCTCGACACCCTTCATCTTCAGCGTCTGGATGATATTCGGCTTCAAGTCCTCATCCTCCAGCAGCCGCTGGCCGATGTCCTTGATGATCTTCTTCAACCTCACCAGGTCGGTATCGTAGGTGACCTTGACGATGATCTTGTCGATCGCCCAATCGCGGTTCATGTTGTTGACGGCGCCGAGCGAACCGAAAGGGATGGTCGCCAGAGGGCCACGCTGATGGCGCAGCTTCACCGAGCGCAGGCTGAAGGACTCCACCACGCCTTTGTAGTGGCCGCTTTCGATATATTCGCCGATGCGGAAAGCATCGTCCCACAGGTAGAACACGCCACTGATGACATCCTTGACGATGGTTTGGGCGCCGAAACCGACAGCAACACCGACGACGCCGGCACCGGCGATCAGCGGTCCGATCTGGACGCCGAGGCCTGACAGCACCATCATCACGGCGATGATGCCGATGACGACCGCAAGGATATTGCGGAAGATCGGCAGCAGCGTCTGCAGCCTGGCCCGGCTCGCCCGCATCTCTTCGGAATCGCCGACCGCAGGCAGGGATTGCATCACCTTGCCGTCGATATAGGTTTTCGCCAGTTGCCAGATGAGATCGGCCACCAGCAGGATGACGATGCCGCCGAGAATGCCGCGAGCGACACGGCCGACATTCGATTCACTGCCGCTCATCATCGCGTGGGCTTCGACGCCGAGCATGCGGCCGAGCCAAAGGGCTGCGAAGGTAATGATCAGCGCGCGCACGCCGCGATCAAGAAGCACGGTTGCCAGCTTGCCGGCGCCGAAAATGCCATCAGCGGCATCGTGCAGCGCCTCGATCGCCCGCGTCGAGACCGACAGCGCACGCGGCAGCAATATTACGTAAATTCCGACCCAGAGCAGGCCATCGAAACCGGCCACCCAGAGACACCACAGCGCTGCGAAGAAAATCGTCAGCAGCCAGGAAATCGTCTTCGCCCCGCGTGTCTCCGGCGCCAGCGGTCTCGACCAGACGGCGCTGACCGCAATCAGGAAAAGGCCGATGCCGAGGGCATAACCGATGAGATCGCGCGCTCCGGCGGAAAAGCCGAGCGATGTGACTGCCTGCATGATGGCCCAGCCGCAGGCGAAATAGATGGCAAACAGCGTACAGCGGCGATACCAATATTCAGCGATACACCTCCGTTCGGCGATGCGGGCCACGCCGCCGTCCTCGTCGAGAACATCGTTTGCCCGGCGCATGGCGATCAGCTCCATCAGCAGCTTGCCGATGGAAATCGCCAGCCGGATCGACACCAGGGCAATGACGCAGGCAATGGCGAAGCTTTCGATGGCCGGCGGCCAGTCGAACGCAAGCAGCGGCACGAGCGTCACCAGACCATGGATGATCGCGGGAACGACGCCACCGAGAAACTGGAAGCGCGCGGCCTGCAGCTCGGTCTCGGAGCCGTCAGCCTTTGCGGCACGCTGCATATGCCTGGCATTGATGAAGCGGGCGACGACGAGCTCCGCCACCAGCCCGAGGAAAAAGAGGATCACGACCTGGATAACGATCCGCAACAGCCCTACCGACCTGCCCTCGCCCTCAAGCCTTTCCGATGCGGTCATCACCTCGTATGGCAGCGTCATGGCTGCGCCGGAGACGATTTCCAGATGACGCCGCGTATGACCAAGCATGCCTGACAGAACGGACATCTGATCGCCGTCGATAGCGGCGGGATCGGCAACGGCTGAGGACTGGCCCGCCAACTGAGCGCTGAGCCATTGCCGGACATCCGGCTCGTTCATCAATTGGATGAGTTCGCGAACCTTGTCTGGCGGTGGCGCCGAAGGTTGCGCAGTCGTCGTGGTCTGGCCGAAAGCACCGACCGGCATAGCCAATGCAAGCAGACATACAAGCAGCGCCGCAATCGACAGCCTGCCACCCCCGATACTCTTCATACGCGACGCCCTTCCGCCATCGGACCAATCGATCCACCTTTTAAATTATACGCCTTTTTCTGGCGAGCAAGCAGGCGCTTGTCGGCTGGCAACCAGCTCGGCATTGCCCCGCGGCCATTGCCGCGCTAGGGTTTGCATCAAGACCGTTCGATGCCTGGGGACGCGCGTGTTCAATTTCCTGAAGAAGCTCTTCGGTAAAAGCAAGCAACCCGAGCAACGGCTCCGGGCGTCGGAACCAGAGGCCGCAGCCCCGGTCAAGACGCTCGATCTCAATATTCCCGACGAAGCCCTGCGCGATGAGGCCCGATTTGCGGCCTATCTGCAGGAGCGGCTACCGTTTTTCGGCGACCTCATCAGGATCGACTATGACGCCGGCGCCGGCAGCCTGACGCTGCACAGCCGCAACGGCGATACGATGACCAAGTTCCTCAACAACGCGCTGTTGGCGTTGCGCGAGAAGCGCGGACAAGCCAGGGCGGAGGCGCTGCTCAACTATCTCAACATGACGGACGCCATGGATGGCAACGACGAGCTTGCGAAAGTTCTGCCGGTCCTGAAGACGCGCGACTTCGTCGATGTGGCGCGACAACAGATGATGCATGCCATCAAGGACGAGCCGGAACCGCCGCAATTCGTCTATCTCGACGAGTCGGAAGGCCTGATCAAGCTTTTCGTCATCAACGGCGAGACCGCGGTCAGCTACGTGATGTCGCCGGCATTGGAAAGCTGGGGCATCGACGCAAGCGAGCTGGCGGAACTGGCGCAAAACAACCTGCAGAAATTCCTCAACAAGACAGGTGTGCAGATCGCCAAACGCAGCCGCTTTCAATATGTCGAGGTGGACGGCCAGTTCGAATCCAGCATCGCCTTTTTGCCGAATTTCTGGGCGCAGGTGCAGGAACAATCCGGCGGCGCGGCACCGATCGCCGCGTTCCTATCGCGCGACAAGGTGTTCTTCACGCATGAGAACGACATTCAGGGCCTGCAGCTTCTGGAGCTGATCAGCGCCGATCTCAGCGATGTTCCCTATGTTATTTCGCCGGATCAGTATCGCTGGGAGAATGGCCGCTGGACCCTGTTTAAGAGGGTTGCACGAGTGGAAGCGGTGAACGTCCGCCACTAAACCGACGAGACATTTTTTGCGCCGCTAGACGAACACTTCCTGATCGACACGATCTTCCGCGCCGAAGAATTTCAGGTAGCGCTCGACTTCGGAGGGCTCGCCCGTCGCCTTTTGCGGGTTGTCGGAAAGCTTCACGGCCGGGCGGCCGTTGGCTTCGATGACCTTGCAGACGATCGAGATCGGGTTGAGACCCTTGAGTTCGGTCGGCGCGCAGCCGGCGAAATCGTTGGTGAGGTTGGTGCCCCAGCCGAAGCTCATGCGCACCCGGCCGTCGAAATGCTTATAGGTGTCGATGATCGCATCCACGTCGAGGCCGTCGGAGAAGATCAACAGCTTTTGGCGGGGGTCGCGGCCCATCTTCTTCCACCAGTCGATGATCTTTTCGCCACCTTCGATGGGCGGGGCGCTATCGGGCCGGAAGCCGGTCCAATCGGCCACCCATTCCGGCGCGTTGCGCAGGAAGGCGGCAGTGCCGAAAGCGTCGGGCAGCACGACGAGCAGGTTGCCGCCATAGAGGCGGTTCCAGTCGCGCAACACCTTGTAGGGGGCCTTGCCGAGTTCTTCGTCGGTCTTGGCAAGGGCAGCGGCAACCATCGGCAGCTCATGCGCGTTGGTGCCGACGGCTTCCAGATCGGAGTCCATGGCGAGCAGAACATTGCTTGTACCGGTGAAGGCGTGAGGCACGCCTTCCTTCAGCGCCTCGACACACCAGCGCTGCCAGAGGAAGCTGTGGCGACGGCGGGTGCCGAAATCGGAGATGCGCAGATCGGGCAGCTCTCGCAGTCGCTCGACCTTTTCCCACATCTTGGCCTTGGCGCGGGCGTAAAGCACGTCGAGCGTGAACGGGCCGAGCGCCTTCAGCGCCGTGCGCGACCGCAGCTCGTTGATGATGGCGAGTGCGGGAATTTCCCACATCGTCGTTTCCTTCCACGAGCCGTGGAAGTCGAGAATATATTGGCCGTCGCGCTTCGAAAGCTCGTATTCCGGCAGCTGGAAATTCGACAGCCACGTTAGGAATTCCGGCTCGAAGATCTGGGCGCGGCCATAGAAACTGTTACCGGCCAGCCAGATCATTTCCTTCTTTGAAAGTCTGAGCGTGCGGGCATGATCCAGCTGCTCGCGCAATTCCCTCTCGTCAATCACCTCGGCGAGACGGACACTTTTGGTGCGATTGATCAGCGAGAAGGTGGCGTCGACATCCGGATAGAGTTTCCAGATCATCTGCAGCATCAACAGCTTGTAGAAATCCGTGTCGATCAGACTACGGACGATCGGATCGAGCTTCCAGGTGTGGTTATAGACGCGGGTAGCGATATCCGTCTTGGTCATGTCGTTCCTGCCCCGTCTCCTGCCCTGCGGACGTCATGCTTTTCGCCGGCTGGCCTACCGGCATGCGGTTGTAGCGCTCTGTTATCAAAAAATGTTGACCGAAAGTCCAGTCACTGAAAGAAAATTGATACCAGAGCAAATAAGTCGCATGTCTCCGACCGCAACGAGGTGAAAAGCCTTCGTCCACGGTCTGACGCTACTGACTTAGTAACCGCGGTTCCGATCTACCAGATGCTGCAGCGGCTCGCCGCGCTCGAAGCGGGCGATCTGCTCTTCGACGTGGCGCATCAGCGCCTTTTCTTCCGACACGGCGGAATCATGCGGCGTGACGATCACGTTTTCCAGATCCCACAGCGGATCGTCGGCCGCCAGGGGTTCGACGGAAAACACGTCGAGCGAGGCGCCGCCGAGAACGCCGGACCGGATCGCCGTGGCGATATCGGCCTGTACCTGGCTCTTGCCCCGGCCGGCATTGATGAAGACGGGCTTGCCGAGAGGGCCGTTGCTGCGAAGTCTGGAAAAAAGCGAGCTATTGTAGATCCCTGTCGTTTCCGGCGTCAGAGGCAACAGGCCGACGAGGATGTCAGTGTGCGCCAGAAAAGCATCGAGTTCAGCTGCATCGAAGGTTTCCATGCCTTCGATATGTTTCTTGGTCCGCGACCAGCCGATGACGTTGAAACCCATGACCTTCAACTTGGCGGCGGCATCGCAGCCGAGAACGCCGAGGCCCATGATGCCGATAGTGACGTCGGCCGCTTCCGGGCCGTGTTGCGGCACCCAGGCATGAAGGCGCTGATTGCTGAAATGGCCGTGGATATCCCGCAGATGCATCAGGCATTGCATGACGACCCATTCGCTCATGCGCGTCGTCAGGCTGCGATCGACGAAGCGAACCATCGGAATATCGGGCAGGTCCGCAATCGACATCATGGAATCGACGCCCGCACCGCCGGAGAAGATCACCTTGAGATTCGGCGCCCGCTGGAAGAGATCGGCATCCGGCTTCCACAGGAGCGCATACTCGACATGAGAGAGGTCAGCACCCTTGTTGGCTGGATCGGCCAGATTGATGCTGCCGCGATCGGCAAAAGCCGCATCCAGCGCCCTGGCGACGCTCTCGGGAGGAAATTTGAGATCGACGAGAATGGGGCTTTTGGCCGGCATGGCGATGGTCTTTACTGCTGAATGGTGGCGGTAGGCACCGCTTCGATGTTGAAGGCGGCGGCGAGTAGCGCCTTGGTATAGTCCTCTTTCGGGGCGCGGAAAATATCGGCCGACGTGCCCTGCTCGACGACCTTGCCGAAGCGCATGACGATCAGTTCGTTGGCAAGCGCCTTCACCACCTTGAGATCGTGGCTGATGAAGAGATAAGCCAAATCGTGCTTTTTCTGCAGGTCGCGCAGCAAATCGACTACCTGCGCCTGCACGCTCATGTCTAGCGCCGAGGTCGGCTCGTCCAGCATGACGAACCGCGGCTTCAGCACCATGGCGCGGGCAATCGCGACGCGCTGGCGCTGGCCGCCGGAAAACTCGTGCGGGAAACGCCAGCGGGTGATCGGGTCGAGACCCACCTCTTCCAGCGCCCAGCAGACCCGTTGATCGCGCTCGTCGGCAGACAAGGAGCGTTCATGAACCTTCAGCCCCTCGGCAATGATCTCACCGACGGACATACGCGGGCTCAGAGAGCCGAACGGATCCTGAAAGACGACCTGCAGCTGATTGCGCAGCGGCCGCATTTCACGGAAGGAATAGCCAGCTATGTTTTTTCCGACAAACGCAATGCGCCCGCTGGACGAAATGAGGCGGGCAAGCGCCAGACCGAGCGTCGTCTTACCGGAGCCGGATTCGCCAACGACGCCAAGCGTCTGACCGGCCCTCAACTGAAGATCGATGCCGTCCACCGCCTTCACATGATCGACGACCCGGCGCATGAAGCCCGCCTTGATCGGGAACCAGACGCGAATATCCTTGCCTTCCATGACGACGGGCTTGGCAGTATCGCTCACAGGCGGCTCGCCGCGCGGCTCGGCCGCCAGCAGGTGGCGCGTGTAATCATGCTGCGGATTAGCGAAAACCTCTTCCACCGTACCTGTCTCGACGATGTGACCCTTCGTCATGACGCAGACGCGATCGGCGAATTTACGCACGATGCCGAGGTCATGGGTAATGAACAGCATGGACATGCCGTGCTTGCCCTTGAGGTCGCGCAGCAGCTCGAGGATCTGCGCCTGCACGGTCACGTCGAGCGCCGTCGTCGGCTCGTCGGCGATCAGGAGTTCGGGGCGATTGGCAAGCGCCATCGCGATCATCACGCGCTGACGCTGGCCGCCCGACAATTCATGCGGATAGGCCTTAAGACGCTTCTCCGGCTCGCGGATGCCGACCTGGTTAAGAAGCTCAAGCGTCCGCGTGCGGGCAGCCTGGCCTGTCATGCCCTGGTGCAGAGCCAGAATCTCGGTGATCTGCTTCTCGATCGAATGAAGCGGATTGAGCGAAGTCATCGGCTCCTGGAAGATCATGGTAATGTCGTTGCCGCGCACGGCGCGCAGCTCATTATCCGATGCCTTCAGCAGATCCTTGCCCTTGAACAGGATTTCGCCGGAGGGATGGCTCGCGGAGGGATAAGGCAGCAGCTTCAGGATCGAATTGGCCGAGACGGATTTGCCCGAACCGGATTCGCCGACCAGCGCCAGCACCTCGCCCTTTCGTATATCGAAGGAAATCCCATCGACGGCCGTCGAGGTCTCGCCGCCCTGATGGAAAGCGACCGACAGGTTGCGGACGGACAAAAGCGGTGTGGAATTTGCGCTCATCGAAACGTCTTCCTCGGATCAAAGGCGTCGCGCACCGCCTCGCCGATGAAGATCAGCAGCGACAGCATGATCGACATGGTGAAGAAGGCTGAAAGCCCGAGCCACGGGGCCTGCAGATTGGATTTGCCCTGGGCGATCATCTCACCCAGCGACGGGGAGCCGGGCGGCATGCCAAAGCCTAAGAAATCCAGCGATGTCAGGGTGGTGATCGAGCCCGATAAGATGAAAGGAAGGAAGGTCAGCGTCGCGACCATCGCGTTCGGCAGAAGGTGACGATACATGATGGTGCGGTTGTTGACGCCAAGCGCACGGGCGGCGCGGACATATTCGAAATTGCGCGCCCGCAAAAACTCGGCGCGTACGACGCCGACCAGCCCCACCCAGGAAAACAGAAGCAGGATGCCGAGCAGGATGAAAAAGCCGGGCGGCAGCACCGAAGCGATGATCAGAAGAATGTATAGCACCGGCATGGACGACCAGATCTCGATGAAACGCTGCATCAGGAGATCGGTCCATCCGCCGAAATAACCCTGTATCGCGCCGGCGCAGACACCGACGATTGCCGAGCAGATGGTCAACGCCAGGCCGAACAGCACGGATATGCGGAAGCCGTAGACCAACCTGGCGAACACATCACGCGCCTGATCATCCGTGCCGAGCAGGTTGAAATTGCTCCAGTTGCAGTTCGGATCGGCAACGCCCTGCGCATAGCCGGAGCAACGCTGCTCCTTGCTCATCGCCCAGAAGGGCGGGGTCGGCGCCGACTTTCCTTGCGGCAGATTGGAATTGGCGGTCTGGTAGGAATAGTGGAACGGCGGCCAGATCATCCAACCATGGGCGTTGATCTCATCCTGAATATCCTGGGCGCGGTAATCCGTCTGCGCCAGGAAGCCGCCGAACTTCTCCTCGGGATAATCGATGAAGACCGGCGCCAGGATTTCGCCCTTGTAGGAAACGAGGATCGGCCGGTCGTTGACGATGAATTCGGCGCCGAGACTGAAGATGAACAGAAACAGGAAGAGCCAAAGAGACCAGAAACCTCTGCGGTTCGCCTTGAAGTTTTCCCAACGACGCGCGTTGGTCGGCGAAAATAGGCCCTTGCGGGGAGGCTTTACCGTGGTCGGAAGGACTGGAGGATTGGCGGCGTCCATCACACGTCCCTCCGCTCGAAATCGATGCGCGGATCGATCCATGTGTAGATCAGATCGGATACGAGGCTGACGACAAGGCCGAGCAGCGAGAAGATGAAGAGCGTCGCAAACACCACCGGATAGTCACGCTGGACGACCGAGAGATAGCTCAAGCGGCCCAATCCATCGAGCGAGAAGATGTTCTCGATCAGGAGCGAGCCGGTGAAGAAGGCGGTGATGAAGGCGCCGGGAAAGCCGGCGATGACGATCAGCATGGCGTTGCGGAAGACATGGCCGTAGAGCACGCGCCGCTCGGTGAGACCCTTTGCACGAGCGGTGATGACATATTGCTTCTTGATCTCTTCGATGAAGGAATTCTTGGTGAGAAGCGTCGTCGTGGCGAAAGCGGCGAGCGACAGCGAAATCAGCGGCAACACCAGATGCCAGAGATAATCGATAATCTTCTGCCACCAGTTGAGATCGGAGAAATTGTCCGAGACGAGGCCACGCAGCGGGAACCAATCGAAGAAGGAACCGCCTGCAAACAGCACGATCAGCATGATGCCGAACAGGAAACTCGGGACCGCATAGCCGATGATGATGATGCCCGACGTCCAGACATCGAAGGTCGATCCGTCCTGCACGGCCTTGCGGATACCGAGCGGGATGGAGATCGAATAGGAGAAGATCAGGATCCAGATGCCGAGCGAAATCGACACCGGCAGCTTCTGCGCAATGAGACCAATGACCGTGGTGTTGCGGAAGAAGCTTTCGCCAAAATCGAAACGTATGTAGTTCCACATCATCTGGCCGAAACGCTGAAGCGGCGGTTTGTCGAAGCCGAATTGCTTGTTGAGCTTGACGATCAATTCCGGATCGAGACCCTGAGCGCCGCGATATTTGGAGCTGCTATCATCCCCGGCCTGCTGCAACGTCATATCCGTGCCGCCGGACAGACGACCATTGGCATTGTCGCCCTGTCCGCTCAGTTGCGCGATGACCTGCTCGACCGGACCGCCCGGGGCAAACTGCACGATGGTGAAGGAAATGGCCATGATTCCGATGATGGTCGGGATCATCAGCAGGATACGCCGGAGGATATAGGCGCCCATCAGCCGGCCGCTCCCTCGAAGAGGGGTGTGTTCCGCCTCGCCTCAACCCAACTATCGTTCAAATCACGTTCCCTTCCGCCGGATAGAAACCAGCGCAATCATCTCAGCTTGAAACCGCCGAATCAGCCTTCAGCATTTGGAGCCAGCGAGCCTCTTATTGCAAGAGAGGCTTACTTTGCTGCGCTTTTCGACCACCAGACATCGGGAAAACCGATGGAGTAGTAAGGCAGATCGGGCAGGTGTTCGAATTTATCCCAATAGGCAATTCTGGTCGTCGTCCCGTAGAAAGTCGGAAGAACATAGTGATGAGCAAGCAGCACGCGGTCGAGCGCCTTGGCTGTCGCTTCCTTCTCCGCCACGTCCTTTGCAAGGATCACTTTCTGAATGAGCGCATCGACGCCCGGATCGGCTATGCCGGCGTAATTACGGGATCCTTGACGGGCGGCCGAAGCAGAGCCCCAGAATTCAGCCTGCTCGTTACCCGGATTAAGCGTCTCGGCCCAGACATTCCACATCATGTCGTAGTCGAAGCTGCGGATACGATTGATATATTGCGACGGATCGACCGTCCTGACGCTGGCATCGATACCGATACGCTTGAGGTTCTGAATGTAGGGTAGAACCGACCGTTCGTAGGAAGGATTGCTCAGCAACAGTTCAAGCGTAAACGGCTGGCCGGTCTGCGCATTCACCATCTTGTTGCCCTTGAGAACCCAGCCCGCATCCTTGAAGAGGGAGATCGCCTTGCGGAAATTATCGCGGATCTTCTGCGGATCGCCGCCGACCGGATTGGCATAGGGTGTCGTGAACACGTCGGCAGGCACCTTGTCCTTGACGCTGTTCAAGACATCGAGTTCGGCGCCCTGCGGCAGGCCTGAAGAGGCGAACTTGGTGCCGAAGAAGAAGCTGTTGACGCGCGTCAACTGGCCGAAAGACAGGGTTCGGTTCAGCTCCTCGAAATCATACGCGTAGTTCAGCGCCTCGCGGACGCGCTCGTCCTTGAAGCGTTCCCGCCGCATATTGGGAACGAGCGCCTGCATGATGCCAACGGAGCGAAGCGTGTTGGGCAGCTCTTCGCGCTTGATGCGGCCATCCTTGGCGGCCGGGAAATCATAGCCCGTCACCCAATGGCTGGCCGAATTGTCCTGCCAATAGTCGATGGTGTTGCCGCGAAACGCTTCGAAGGCGACGTCGTAGTCTACAAAATAGACATAGTTGATGGCGGCGAAATTGTTCTGACCCAAGTTGACTGGCAAATTCTTGCCCCAGTAATCGTCACGCAGTTCGTAGCGGATCGCGGAGCCTGGCTGCACGGAGGCAATCTTGTATGGGCCGGAGCCCATGACCGGCTCCAGCGTCGTGCGCGAGATATCGCGCGGCTTGCCGTCCGGACCTGCCGCTTCCCACCAATGTTTCGGCAGGATTGTGAGCTGGCCGAGGATCGATGGCAGCTCCCGATTGCCCTTTTCATTGAAATGGAACGTCACATCGCGATCGCCGGTCTTTTCCGCGTTCACGACATGCCCGTAGTAGCTTGCCCCCATCGGGTTGAGCTCTTTGAATTTTTCGAAGCTGAAGATCACGTCTTCGGGCGTGACCGGTGTGCCGTCCGCCCACTTCGCCTCGGCCCGCAGACGGAAGGTGGCGCTCGACACGTCGTCGGGATAGGAAACGCCTTCGGCCAGCAGGCCATAGGAAGAATTCGCCTCGTCATCGGCTTTCTTCAGCAGCGTGTCGTAGATCAATTCGGTTCCATCGGCGACGTTGCCCTTCAGCAAGACAGGATTGAAGGTATCGAACGTGCCGCTGCTCGACAGCTTCACCTCACCGCCTTTCGGCGCGGTCGGATTGACGTAGTCGAAATGCTGGAAACCGGGCTGATATTTGAGATCGCCGAGAATGGCGGTGCCGATCTTGAATTGCGGTTCGTCGGCTTTGGAGGAGATGGGCAATGCCAGCAGGCAAATGAACGAAAAAACCAAGCCTGCTTTCAACCGTGCCGATGCCATTCATGATCTCCTGATGCCTTATCGAGAATCAGCATAAGGCAAATGAGGGCAAAAAGCAGGACGCAATTGCTCATCTCTTCGCAACGCAACCAGGAGCTCGCCCAATCAGGCTCCGGAAGCGGCCTCGCTCAGGCGTCGGCGCAACATCAAACGCAATTCGGTGACGACGCGCCGGTCTTCCGCTGCATCCGGTTCGCTGCCGGCGACGACGGCGATGCGCAGGAGCTCGAGAATGATCCCCGACATCAGCGCGATATCGTCCGATATCGGCGGCTGCGCCCGGCGCAAGACATTTCCAATCAGCTCCTTCAGCTCCGCCCGCGAACGGACCTTACGCTCCTTGGGAATATCGCGGCGGCCGGCCAGAACCGGAAACTCGGGATACTGCTCGATGAATGCACCAAGCGCATCGAAGATGGCTTCGCCGCTATCGGCCGCGGACAGGCCGGGCCGCTGCTCCGCCAAATGATGCAGCCCGACTTTCAGACGCTCCAGCCGATCTATGTGCAGCGCCTCGGCAAGCAGGGGCTTGGTCGGGAAGAATTGATAGAGCGAGCCGATGGAAGAATTCGCTTCGGCGGCAATCTCCGTCATCGTCGCCGCGTCATACCCCTTGCGGGCAAAGATTCTGGCTGCTGCCTCGAGCAGGATAACGACACGGTCATGGCCGCGCTGCCGTTTCGGCGTGCGCGTCTTCAATTCTTCACTTGATTTTTGTGAGGTTTCACTCATATTTTTCATTGTGAGGATATCCTCATATTTCTCGGAGCCCCCAATGCCACTTTACGATCCAAAGACCACCGCCCTCATTTCCATCGACCTGCAAGGCTTTGTCCTCAGCCGTCCTCTTGCGCCCTACCCGGCCCAGCAGGTCATCGCCAACACGGTTGCCATCGCAAACAAGCTGAAGGCAGAAGGTGGTACGACCATCTCCGTAACAGTCGGATTTTCCGCAGACTATGTCGACGCTGTCAATCAACCGATTGACGAAAGCTTCACGCTTCCCCCAGGTGGCTTGCCGGCAGAAGCGCTTGCGCCGCCGGCTGAAATTGCCGGTTTGACGCCGGATGTCGCCATCGTGAAGCGCCAGTGGAGCGCCTTTTACGGCACCGAACTCGACCTGCAGCTTCGCCGCCGTGGCATCAAAACACTGATTCTGACGGGAGTCGCCACCAATTTCGGCGTCGAATCGACGGTGCGCGACGGCTTTGCCGCAAACTACGCCGTCATCGTCGCGGAAGATGCGGTCACGACGTTTTCGCAGGACATGCAGGATTTTGCCTGCACGAAGGTGCTGCCCCGCCTGTCACGCATCCGCAAGACAGCGGAAATTCTGGCGAACTGAGCGTCCGCGGCTGCCCACCCTCTTGAAAGGCGGCGCTCGTCAGCCACCTGTGATTGTCGCGGATTAACTTGGACCATTTTTCAGGATAGTCTCGCCGCAAATCACTTCGGCCCGTTCGTTTTGGATGATGCCGGCCGCCTTTCAAGGATTTGCATGGTACCTCTACTGCTTCGTTCGCTTCAGACTATCGGCAGGCTCTCATTCGCCGCCACGATCGGCATGAGCCTTGTTGCCGGTGATGTGCTGGCACAACAGACGGGTCCATCGCCCGGTAGCGCCAAGGCGATCTTCGGGGCTGTGACCCTGCCGACGCAGGGGCCGCCGCAATCGATCGGCTTTTATGCCAAGGGTTGCCTTGCCGGCGCGGTGGCTTTGCCTGCCGATGGGCCGACATGGCAGGCCATGCGCCTGTCGCGCAATCGCCGTTGGGGCAGGCCGGAATTGATCGGGCTAATCGAGCGCCTGTCGCGCGATGCGGCGAAAAGCGACGGCTGGCCGGGTCTGCTCGTCGGCGATATCTCGCAGCCGCGCGGTGGCCCGATGTTCAACGGCCATGCCTCGCACCAGATCGGGCTTGATGCCGATATCTGGCTGACGCCCATGCCCGCGAACAAATTGACGGCAGCCGATCGCGAAACCCTGCCTTTCACGACGATGCTGGCCAAGGATAAATTTCTGACGATCAATGACAGGGTCTGGACGCCGGCACATGCTCGTCTGCTGATGCGAGCGGCCAGCTATCCGGAAGTCGAGCGGATCTTCGTCAATCCGGCCATCAAGAAGAAGATGTGCGAGACATGGACCGGCGATCGCAGCAACATGGGCAAGCTGCGCCCGGAATACGGCCACGACTCGCATTTCCATATCCGGATTCGTTGCCCCGCCGGCTCGGTAGGCTGCACGCCGCAGGCACCGGTCGCTGCCGGTGACGGTTGCGACAAGACGCTTGCATGGTGGCTCGGCCCTGAGCCCTGGGCAAAGCCGAAACCGAGCACGAAGCCGCCGGTCAAGCCGCGCGAAGTCATGGTTTCCGATTTGCCCAAGGCTTGCGATGCCCTGTTGGCCGCGCCCGCGGTCGGCTCCGTACGCGCCGCGACCTATGGCACCAAGGGAGCCGGAGCGGGGGCGGAAACCGACGTGATGCCGGCCTCGGGCAACACGCCCCCCGGCCAAATCCCGCAACAGTGAGGTGTGCCAGGTCCCTGCCCAAGCGGTCTTTCAAACATCATCCTCTTAGTATAGAAGGCGGATAAATCGATTGAAAACACGTGGGGGAGCGGGGACTTCATGGCCGGCAGCAAATGCATCGCGCTGATCGCGCATGATCAGAAGAAAGACGCGATGGCCGAATTTGCTCGGCGCAATCAGGCCTCTCTCGCCGATTGGCATATCGTCGCCACCGGCACGACCGGCGGTCGCGTGCTCGACGCCTGCCCCGATCTCAAGGTGACACGCCTGAAAAGCGGCCCGCTTGGCGGCGACCAGCAGATCGGCGCCTTGATCGCCACGGGCGAGATCGACATGCTCATCTTCTTCATCGATCCGCTCACGCCCCTGCCGCACGACGTCGACGTGAAGGCATTGACGCGGCTTGCCGTCGTCTACGACATTCCCATGGCGCTCAACGAATCCACTGCCGAGCGGCTGATCAAAACACTGAACCATTAATCCGCCTTGCCGGCGACAGACCACGGACCTGGCCATGCCCGAGCTCAATCACAGCGATGCCCCTCTGCCTTTTCCCATTCTGATCGGCGATATCGGCGGCACCAATGCGCGCTTTTCGATCATCGCGGATGCGAATTCCGAGCAGCAACATTTTCCCGTCGTGCAAACAGCGAATTTCGCGACGATCGACGACGCCATCAAGCTGACGCTTGAAAAGAGCAGCGTGAAGCCGCGCGCGGCGATCCTGGCGATGGCAGGTCCGGTGCAGGGCGACGAAATTCCGCTCACCAACTGCGATTGGGTGATCCGTCCGAAAACGATGATCGCCAATCTCGGCATGGACGACGTACTGGTGATCAACGATTTCGAGGCACAGGCTTTAGCAATCGCCGAGATCGCCGACGAGCATCGCGAGACCATCGGCGAGGCTTCCGAAGATGTAACGGCGTCTCGCGCTGTGCTTGGCCCCGGCACCGGTCTTGGCGTCGCCGGCCTGATCCATACCCAGCACCAGTGGATCCCGGTGCCGGGTGAAGGCGGCCATATCGATATCGGACCGCGCAGCGAGCGCGACCTGCAGATCTGGCCGCATCTGGAGCCGATCGAAGGCCGTATCTCGGCCGAGCAGATCATTTGCGGCCGTGGGCTACAGCATCTCTATCACGCCATCTGCACGGCCGACGGCATCGAGCCGACCCTGAAGGAGCCGGCCGACATCACCACGCACGCACTGGCCGGCACCAATCCGCAGGCCGAGGAGACCCTGACGCTGTTCGTCACCTATATCGGCCGCCTCGCCGGCGATATCGCGATGATCTTCATGGCACGCGGCGGCGTCTATCTCTCGGGCGGCATTTCGCAGAAGATCCTGCCGGCGCTGCAGAAGCCGGAATTCCGTGCGGCCTTTGAAGACAAGGCGCCACATACCGAAATGATGAAGACGATCCCGACGCATGTGGTGACACATCCGCTCGCGGCCCTTTCCGGCCTGGCGAATTACGCCCGCAAGCCGGAGAGGTTCGGCCTTGCGACCGACGGCCGCCGTTGGCGGCGCTAGCGGCTGGGACACAGCCGATGGCGCACCGAAGCATCGGCTGCGCCGGAGCTTTTTGAAAGAGCCGCCATGCATTATAATGAGCCCGGCTCTGCGGCAGGCCTTAACCAGCGCGGCAGGCCATGTCTAGCCAAAGCCGTCCTAACTCTTTATAGAGCCGCGACAGCACATGTGATGTGCGGCTCGCTTGGTTTAAGACAGGAAGCCGATTTTTGAAGCTACCAGACACGAAAAACAAAAACGTCGACAGCGAAGCCATCACCGGCATGCTGAAGCGGATCATCGGCGAAAACGGCCGTGATCACATCTGGGGCTATTCGATCGCAATATTCTGTCTGGTCGTTGTCGCCGCGTCCACCGCGACGATGGCTGCGGTCATGAGGCCAATCGTCAACGGCGCTTTCTATGAGCGTCGCGCCGAGGTCATGTGGCTGATTTGCCTCGCAATTCTCGCAGCCTTCATAGCGCGCGGTTTTGCCGGTTACTTTCAGTCGGTCATTCTGTCGAAGATCGGCAACGACATCATCGCTCGGTATCAGCGGCGTCTTTACGCGCATCTGATGACGCTTTCAGTCGGCTTTTTCAACGAGGCGCGCTCGGCGCAGATCGCGGCCCGTGTGAGCCAGAACGTGTCCGGCATCCGCGATGTGATGAACCTCGTCATCACCTCGACGGCGCGAGACTTCTTGTCATTCATCTTCCTGCTCGGCAACATGGTCTACCAGGACCCGATGCTGAGCCTTATTTTCTTCGTCATCGCGCCGCCGGTGTTTCTGGCCCTGCGTCACATTTCGAGGCGCCTGCGCGCCGTCACGCGCGAAGCCGTCGTGTTGAACAGCCGTGTGCTTGGCGCGATGCAGGAAACCATTCAGGGCGTTTCCATCGTCAAGGCCTTCACGATGGAGCGCGAGCTCGAGCGTAAGGTCGACAAGCTGATCACAGCGGCCGAAAGCCGGCAGAACCGCATCGCCCGCATTTCCGAACGCAATGGACCGCTGATCGAATCGGTCGCAGGCTTTGCCGTCGCGGGCATCTTCGCCTATGCCGCTTATCGTTCGATCTACCAGAACGTACCGCCAGGCGCCGTTTTCTCCTTCATCGTTTCGCTGCTGCTCGCCTATGACCCTGCCCGTCGCCTCGCCAAGCTGCAGGTGCAGCTGGAGCGCGCAGTCGTCAATGCGCGGATGATCTACGAACTGCTCGACATGGAACCGCGCCAGCGTGATCTGCCGGACGCAAAGTCGCTTGTCGTGACGGACGCCCGCATCGAATTCCGCGACGTGGAATTCGCCTATGGCGACGAGGCGGTTCTCTGCAGCGTTAGCTTTACGGCCGAGGGCGGACAGACGACGGCCCTGGTCGGTCCTTCGGGTGCCGGCAAGTCGACCGTCATCAATCTCATCCCGCGCTTCTACGATCCGAAAGCGGGCAGCATCCTCATCGACGGACAGGATATTGCCCACGTCACGAAGCAATCCCTGCGAGAGCAGCTCGCCTATGTTTCGCAGCAACCCTATCTGTTCGAAGGGACGATCCGCGACAATATCCGCTATGGACGCCCGGAAGCGACGGATGCCGAGATCGAAGAGGCCGCACGCCTCGCTTACGCCCATGATTTCATCGAGGCGCAGCCGATGGGTTACGACACGCCGGTCGGTGAAAACGGCGTGACGCTGTCCGGCGGCCAAAGGCAACGTCTGTCGATCGCCCGCGCGCTGGTGCGAAACGCGAAGATCCTGCTTCTCGACGAGGCAACCTCCGCGCTCGACACGGAATCGGAAGCGGCCGTACAGAAGGCCCTCGAAGAGGCGATGAGCGGCCGTACGGTCGTCGTTATCGCGCACCGCCTGTCGACAGTCGTTCGCGCCGAGAAGATCGTCGTCATGCAGAACGGCCGGGTTGTCGAAGAGGGCAACCATGAGACGCTTGCGACGGCCGATAATGGCATCTACGCTCGCCTCAACAACCTGCAGCTACCGGCCGTATCAAGCAATTCCCGTAAATAGACGATAGAGACGACATGAGCGACGATGCGATGAAGCTGGTGGTGGTTGGCGCGGCAGGCCGCATGGGACAGGCTCTCATCCGCATTATTCATGCGACCGATGGCGTAACCCTGCATGCCGCCGTCGCGCGCGCAGGTTCGGCTTTCATCGGCAAGGATGCCGGCGAGATTGCGGGCCTTGGACCCATCGGCGTGCCCGTCACAGACGATCCGCTTGCAGCCTTCCTGCATGCCGAAGGTGTCATCGATTTCACCAAACCGGAAACGAGCGTCACCTTTGCAGGCCTCGCGGCGCAAGCGCGCATCGTCCACATTATCGGCACGACAGGCTGTTCCGACGAGGACGAGGCTAAGTTCAAGGCTGCCGCGCGCCATGCCCGCGTCGTCAAGTCGGGCAATATGGGTCTCGGCATCAACCTCCTGAGCGTACTCATCGAGCAAGCCGCACGCGCGCTTCCTTCGAACGACTGGGACATCGAGGTGCTGGAAATGCATCATCGTCACAAGGTCGATGCGCCTTCCGGTACGGCACTTCTGCTCGGCCAGGCGGCAGCCAAGGGGCGCGGCATCGATCTCAATGATCATTCCGTGCGTGTGCGTGACGGCCAGACCGGTCCGCGCCCGACGGGCACGATCGGCTTTGCGACCCTGCGCGGCGGCGGTGTGGTCGGCGATCACTCGGTCATCTTCGCCAGCGAAAGCGAGCGCTTGACGCTGTCGCACAATGCCGGCGATCGCTCGTTGTTTGCCCGCGGCGCATTGCAGGCGGCGCTTTGGGCGCGCGACAAGAAACCCGGCTTTTACTCCATGCTCGACGTTCTCGGGCTTTCCACACGCTGATCCGATCCAGGAGCGGATCGGCACGCAAGCGTTGATCCCCTCCAACCTTTTATTGTCTCGCAATTCCCAACGGAAAACCGCCACGCATTTTTCCTGGGATTGCTCTATCAAGGAGAAATTTTATGAGCGGTACTCTCGTTCTCGTTCGCCACGGGCAAAGCGACTGGAATTTGAAAAATCTCTTCACCGGCTGGAAGGACCCCGATCTGACCGCGCTTGGTGTCGAAGAAGCCAAAACCGGCGGCAAGGCGCTGGCCGACTACGGCATCAAGTACGATATCGCCTTTACCTCGGATCTCACACGCGCCCAGCACACGCTGAAAATCATCCTCGATGAAATCGGTCAGCAGGGCCTCGAAACGATCAAGGATCAGGCGCTGAACGAGCGCGACTACGGCGATCTCTCGGGTCTCAACAAGGACGACGCCCGCGCGAAGTGGGGCGAAGAGCAGGTTCACATCTGGCGCCGCTCCTACGACGTTCCGCCGCCCGGCGGCGAAAGCCTGCGCGACACCGGCGCTCGCGTCTGGCCCTATTACCTGACGGAAATCCTGCCGCGCGTGCTTGCCGGCCAGAACGTGCTGGTCGCCGCCCATGGTAACTCGCTGCGTTCGCTTGTCATGGTCCTCGACCGTCTCAGCAAGGCGCAGATCCTGGAGCTCAACCTCGCGACCGGCGTTCCGATGGTCTACAAGCTCAAGGCCGATTCCACGGTCGCCTCGAAGGAAGTCCTCGGCGACATGTCCGGCGCGCATTGAGCGGCTGAGAGACAAGCCACCCCTCGCCCTCCAGAACGGATGAGGGGTGGAAAACACGACAGCATGTGTTACATTGCACTGCATATGCAACACATGGACTCGATATGACGGACGCGACATTTACCTTTCGGGTTGAAGAAGAGTTGAAGTCCGCCTTCAGCGAGGCCGCAAAAGCGCATGATCAAACCGGGGCGCAACTGCTTCGAGGTTTCATGCGTGATTATGTGAAACGTCAGCAAGACGTTGCTGAATATGACGCATGGTTTCGCCAGCAGGTTCAGGCCGGTCTTGCATCCGCCAACGCCGGCAACCTCATTCCTGACGACAACATCGAAGCTGAATTTGCCGCTTTGCGTGAAGAAACACGCCGTAAGCTCAGCGGAAAATCTTCGTGAAGCTTGCATGGACTCCCGAAGCAAGGGCCGACCGACGCGCGATCTATACCTACATCGAGGCAGAAAATGCCATGGCAGCACTCGCGCTCGACGAACTACTCGCAAAACGGTCAAAGCAGCTCATTACCCATCCGATGACGGGCCGACCTGGTCGCGTGCAAGGGACCCGAGAACTCGTCGTTCATAGAAACTACTTGCTGGTCTATGATCTCGCGGGCGAGACGGTGCGCATAATCCGCATCCTGCATGCCGCTCAGCAATGGCCGCCGAACGATTTTCAACCGAGTTACTAGCTCGATTTCAGTTCTCGACGGTGAACCGCACTCTGTCGGCGGCAAAGCGCGAAATCGAATATTGCACCGGGACATTGTCGAGATCGGCGTTCAGTGCCTGGGCGACCAGCACGATGGCACCCGGGGATAGCTGCAGATCGGTAAGATCGCCTTCGTCAGCATGCGTTGCGGTGATCTCGGTCACGACGCGGACGTAATCCGCAACACCAAGCTCCTTGAATGCCTTGGTGATCGATCCGGTCACCCTGTAAATTTCCGCGATGTTGCCGAAGCGATCGGCGGGAAACCAGCTTGTCGCGCGCGATACCGGGCGATGATCCGCATGACCGAGCGTTTCGAGCCTAATCAACGGCGCGCCGGGCTCGATCCTGAGCTGCTTGGCCAACTCGCTGCTGGCGACATCTTCACCGGATGCAAGCAACATGCTGCGGGTCTCGCGCACCTGATCGCCGATCCCTTGTGAAAACCGCGTCCGCCTCGAAATCGGAAAGCTGAGGCGCTCCTTGCGCTCGATCAGCGTGCCGCGCCCCTGCACGGCCCGAACGATCCCTTCCTGGGCAAGTGCGGCAAGCGCACTTCTGATCGTGTGCCTGTTGACGCCGAACTGCAGCGCCAGCGTTGTCTCCGGCGGCACCATGCCGTTTTCGTCGAAATCCCCGTGATTGATCGATGTGCGAATCCGGTCGGCAATCTGCCGCCAAAGCGCTACGCCCGTCTGTCTCTGTATCCTCTGCCCTGCCATCTCGCCCTGTCACACGCTTGTCACGACTCACTAATAGAGATAAGCATATCTTGTATGGTTGTCTATATCAATAGACATTTAAAGGATGGCGCGATGAATTCAGCACAAAGGCAGGAAGCGGCCGCACAGGAGCGGCGGGAGCGCAAGCGCGTTGCCGATCTTCTGGCGCAGGCAGAGCGTGACGAGCTAGAAACGGCTTGGGAAGCATTGCCGAGCAAGCCGACGGCACAGCCGGTGCGCGGCCCGGAAACCGGGCTTGTCATGGTCCGCGGCCGCATCGGCGGCGGCGGCTCTCCGTTCAACCTCGGCGAAGTCACGATGACGCGCGCCACCGTTCGACTGACATCCGGCACCATCGGCCATTCGCACGCGCTCGGGACCGATCGCGAAAAGGCCCGGCTGTCGGCCATCTTCGATGCGCTCTGGCAGCAGTCTGCTACCCGGGAGTTCGTTGAGAAGACGATCCTGCAGCCCGTCACCGAGCGTATTGCCAACTATGACCGCAAACGTGCCGAAGAAACGGCAGCGACCCGCGTTGATTTCTTCACCATGGTTCGCGGAGAAGATTAATGAGCCTGTTCAATACCCCGACCTTCGGCAACGAAGCCCTGACCGGCGGCTTCAGCGATCCGGTTTTCGACGCGCAGAGCGTCTTCAAGATGACGATGGACGGCATGGCGCGTCCCGGCACCCTGCAGACCGTCACGGCTGATATCGCGCCGCCGGCGCCGCTCGGCATTGCTGCCGGCGCCATCGGCCTGACCCTTTGCGACCATGACACGCCAGTCTGGCTCTCCAACAGCCTGGCAAGATCGAGCCTGCCGGAATGGTTGGCTTTCCACACGGGCGCGCCCGTGATCGCGGAACGACTGGAGGCGCATTTCGCCTTTGTCGAAGCCGGCATGGCGCTTTCCTCCTTCAGCCAGTTCGGCATCGGCACCCAGGAATATCCGGATCGCTCGACGACGATCGTGCTTGAGATCGAAAGCCTCGAAGGCGGCAAGGAACTGGCGCTTTCCGGTCCAGGCATCAAGGATATCACCACGATCGCTCCGATCGGCCTGCCGGATGCGCTATTGCGCATCTGGAATGACAATCGCGCCCTCTTCCCGCGCGGCGTCGATCTCGTCCTGACCGCCGGCCGGCAGTTCATCTGCCTGCCGCGCACCACCAAGATCATCGCAACGGAGATGTGACATATGTATGTTGCCGTAAAGGGCGGGGAAACCGCCATCGCCAATGCTCATCGGCTGCTGGCCGACCGCCGTCGTGGCGACCGCTCGCTGCCGGCCATTGGCATCGACCAGATCGTGGCCCAACTGGCGCTTGCCGTCGACCGCGTCATGGCAGAAGCCTCGCTTTATGACCGCTCGCTGGCCGCGCTCGCCGTCCGCCAGGCGCGCGGCGACATGATCGAAGCGATCTTCCTGCTGAGAGCCTACCGCACGACACTGCCGCGCTTCGGCTACTCCCAGTCGATCGACACATCGGCGATGAAGATCGAGCGCCGCATCTCGGCGACCTACAAGGACCTGCCGGGTGGGCAGCTTCTCGGCCCGACCTTCGATTATACGCACCGCCTTCTCGACCCCAGCCTGCTCACCGACGAGGCTGTCGACGAGCCGATGCAGCGCCCGGCCGAGGACGGCCGCGTGATGCGCGTTTCCGAAATCCTCGGCCAGGAAGGCCTGATCGAAGGTGACGGCACACTTCCGATGGACCACGAGATCGGCGATCTGACGCGCGAGCCGATGGAATTCCCGATGTCCCGCGATCTTCGCCTGCAGGCGCTTGCGCGTGGCGACGAGGGCTTTCTGCTCGCACTCGGCTATTCGACCCAGCGCGGCTATGGCCGCAACCATCCCTTCACCGGTGAAATCCGCATCGGCGAAGTGGAAGTCGAATTCGACGTGCCCGAACTCGGCTTCGCCGTCTCGCTCGGCCGCATCCAGGTGACCGAATGCCAGATGGTCAACCAGTTCATGGGCTCGGCCAAGGCTCCGCCGCAGTTTACCCGCGGCTACGGCCTGGTCTTCGGCCAGAGCGAGCGCAAGGCCATGGCGATGTCGCTGGTCGACCGTGCGCTGCGTGCCGACGAGCTCGGCGAGGATGTCGTCGCGCCGGCCCAGGACGAGGAATTCGTCATCTCCCACTCCGACAATGTGCAGGCGACCGGCTTCGTCGAACATCTGAAGCTGCCGCACTACGTCGACTTCCAGGCCGAACTCGACCTGGTGCGGCGCATGCGCCGCGATTTCGAGGCCGCTCGCGAGCGCGGCATGGACCCCATGACGGAGGCAGCCGAATGACCGAACTCGCCACCTACAATTTCGCCTATCTCGACGAACAGACCAAGCGGATGATCCGTCGCGCCATTCTGAAGGCGATCTCTATTCCCGGTTACCAGGTGCCTTTCGCCTCCCGCGAAATGCCGATGCCTTATGGCTGGGGCACCGGCGGCGTGCAGTTGACGGCGGCCATCATCGGCCCGCATGACGTGCTGAAGGTCATCGACCAAGGTGCCGACGACACGACGAATGCCGTCTCCATCCGCGCCTTCTTCCAGAAGGTCGCCAACGTCGCCGTCACCACGCGCACGGACGAAGCAACCATTATCCAGACGCGCCACCGCATTCCGGAAGCCAGGCTCGGCCCGAACCAGGTTCTGGTCTACCAGGTGCCGATTCCGGAGCCGCTACGCTTCCTGGAACCGCGCGAAACCGAGACCCGCAAGATGCATGCGCTTGAGGAATACGGCCTCATGCACGTGAAGCTCTATGAGGATATCGCCCGCAACGGCCGCATCGCCACGACCTATGCCTATCCGGTCAAGGTCGCGGGCCGCTATGTAATGGATCCGTCGCCGACGCCGAAATTCGACAATCCGAAAATGCACCTTTCGGACGCGCTGCAGCTGTTCGGCGCCGGCCGTGAAAAGCGCATCTACGCCGTGCCGCCCTACACCGAAGTCGTCAGCCTCGACTTCGAGGATCATCCCTTCGAAGTGCAGCGCTTCGACAAGCCCTGCGCTCTTTGCGGCGCCGAGCAGGTCTATCTCGACGAGGTGATCCTCGACGACAAGGGCGGGCGCATGTTCGTCTGCTCCGACACCGATTTCTGCGAAGACCGTCGCGCGCATGGCCATGTCGGCTCGATGTTGGCGCCGGACGGGCTTGCATCCGATGGATTGTCTGGTGGCAAGGAGGCTGCCGAATGAGTGACTTACCCCTTCTGAAGGTCAAGGACATCTCCAAGTTCTACGGTAGCCGTATCGGCTGCCGCGACGTGTCCTTCGAACTGTGGCCCGGTGAAGTGCTCGCCATCGTCGGCGAATCCGGTTCCGGCAAGACGACGCTACTCAACTGCATCTCGACCCGGCTGTTGCCGACGACCGGCAGCGTCGAATATCACATGCGCGACGAAACCTATCGCGACCTGTTCCGCATGAACGAAGCGGAACGCCGCTTCCTGATGCGCACCGACTGGGGCTTCGTGCACCAGAACCCGGCCGACGGCCTGCGCATGACGGTTTCGGCCGGCGCCAATGTCGGCGAACGGCTGATGGCGATCGGCAACCGCCATTACGGCAACATCCGCAACACGGCCGTCGACTGGCTGGAGCGCGTGGAAATCGATGCCGACCGCATCGATGACCAGCCGCGCGCCTTCTCGGGCGGCATGCGCCAGCGCCTGCAAATCGCGCGCAATCTGGTGACAGGCCCTCGCCTGGTCTTCATGGACGAGCCGACCGGCGGTCTCGACGTATCCGTGCAGGCTCGCCTGCTCGATCTGGTGCGTGGCCTCGTCAACGATCTCGGCCTTTCGGCCATCATCGTCACGCACGACCTCGCCGTTGCCCGCCTTCTGTCACACCGCATGATGGTGATGAAAGACGGACAGGTGATTGAGCATGGTCTCACCGACCGCGTGCTCGACGACCCGCGCGAACCCTATACGCAACTGCTGGTCTCTTCGATCCTGCAGGTCTGAGGAAAAAACATGGCAACCCCACTCGTCGTTTCCGAAGTCTTCAAAAGCTTCACCATGCATCTGCGTGACGGCATTCGCCTTCCTGTCGTCGCCGATGTCTCCTTCTCCGTTGCCGCGGGCGAATGCGTCGTCCTCGGCGGCCCATCCGGTATCGGCAAAAGCTCGCTCCTGAAAATGATCTACGGCAACTATGCCGTCGATGGCGGCCAGATCCTGATCTCGCACAGAAGCAAGATCGTCGATCTCGCCACCGCCGACCCGCGCACCGTGCTTGACGTTCGCCGGCAGACCATGGGCTATGTCAGCCAGTTCCTGCGCACCGTGCCGCGCGTTCCCGCTCTTGATGTCGTCGCCGAGCCGCTGATGGCCCGTGGCGTGGCAATAGCAGACGCCCGCGACAGGGCAGCGGAACTGCTGGCACAGCTGAACCTGCCGCAGGAACTCTGGCAGCTGCCACCCGCGACCTTCTCCGGCGGCGAGCAACAACGCGTCAACATCGCGCGCGGCTTCATCACCGATCACGCCATACTGCTACTCGACGAGCCCACGGCATCGCTCGATGCCCGCAACCGGGCCGTCGTCGTCGACATGATCGAACAGAAGAAGGAAGCCGGCGTGGCTCTTCTCGGCATCTTCCATGACGAGGAAGTGCGCGAGGCCGTCGGCAGCCGCATTCTCGACGTCTCGCAATTCTCGCCGCGAAAGGCCGCCGCATGAGCCGGAAGCTGGGCGAGACGCCCTATGTCAGCTCCTCGGCGAGCGTCAACAATTCGACGCTCGGCCGCTATACCGAAGTGTCGGATCGCTGCCGTATCGACGAGGTCGAGATCGGCGACTATTCCTACATTATGCAGGATGGCGCGGTCTGGTGTGCGACGATCGGCAAGTTCGTGAACATTGCCGCTGCCGTTCGCATCAATGCGACCAACCATCCGACCTGGCGCGCGACGCTGCATCACTTCACGTATCGCGCCGCCGACTATTGGCCCGACGCCGATATGGAGACGGACTTCTTCACCTGGCGGCGCGATCATCGTGTCGTCATCGGTCATGACGTCTGGATCGGTCATGGCGCCACCATCCTGCCTGGTGTCAATGTCGGCAACGGCGCCGTCATCGGTGCGGGCGCCGTCGTCTCCAAGGATGTCGCGCCCTACACGATCGTTGGCGGCGTGCCGGCCAAGCTGATCCGCGAACGCTTCACCGCAGAGGTCGGCGCGCGCATGGACAAGCTGTCATGGTGGGATTGGGATCACGATCGCCTGCGCACGGCCCTCGAAGACTTCCGAGCCCTTTCGGCAGAGGACTTCCTGGACCGCTACAACGCCTAGAGGCGGATGATATCAGGTCGAAACGGCCTGTAATCCGAATCCAGGCCGCATATAGAAGACTATAGAACGATTTCCGCCCGAACCGGGCTTGCAAGGCGTCGACGGGCGCTCCAGCTTTTAAACAGCCTTGCGAGTTCTGGATCGGGAGGATTTTCCGTGGCAAAGCAGTTTCCCAGCATTGATGATCGGCTGCGCGACTTCATCGCGCGGCAGCACATCTTCTTCACCGCGTCGGCGACGGCGGATTCGCGCGTCAACGTTTCGCCGCGCGAAACGCTTTGCCTGCGCGTTCTCTCCCCCAATACCGCCATCTATCTCGACCGCACCGGCAGCGGCAACGAGACCTCCGCCCACATGAAAGCCGACGGGCGGCTGACCATCATGTTCTGCGCCGTCGCAGGGCCGCCGATGATCCTGCGGCTTTATGGGCATGGCCGGACCATCCATCGATCGTCGCCCGAATATCATGCGTTGCTCCGCGACCATTATGCGGGCGAAGAACCGCTCGGCGCGCGGCAGATCGTGCATCTGGACATAGACCTCGTGCAGACATCCTGCGGCTTCGGCGTGCCGCTTTTCGCCTATGAAGGCGAGCGACAGAGCCTTGATCAGTGGACGGCGGCAAAGGGGCCGGAGGGCATTGAGGAATATCGTCGTGAAAAGAACGCCTTCAGCATGGATGGCCTGCCGACCGGCATGTTTGACGGCTAAATTCCCGCAAATAGATTAGCCGGTTAAATGTAAGAAATCGGCCCCGATTGTAACAGCAGTTACATAAAACTGACATTTGAGCTTCATGAAGCGGGACTAATCGGTTGCCTTGTGGTTGGCGCCAGCCCCCTCGAAACTCCTTCGAGGCAAGGGCATGCGCCCATTCTTAAGCACCGGTACCGCTGAATTTTTTGTAGCCCGGCAGCCGCGAAAGGGAAGCACTATGTTCGAACTCAGGAATGTCTCGCGCCGCTTTGGCAACAAGCTCGCCGTCGACTCCGTGACTTTGGACATACCGCAGGGACAGATGGTCGGCGTCATCGGCCGTTCGGGTGCCGGCAAGTCGACCCTGCTGCGCATGATCAATCGCCTCGCCGATCCGAGCTCCGGAACGATCCATTTCGCCGGCACAGAGGTCTCCAAGCTGAAGGGCCGCGCACTGCGCAGCTGGCAGCGCGACTGTGCCATGATCTTCCAGCAGTTCAACCTGGTTCCGCGGCTTGACGTTCTCACCAACGTCATGCTCGGCCGCCTCAACCAGCGCTCGACGGTGCTGAGCCTGCTGTCCGTCTTCAGCCGCGAAGAGCGGATCGAAGCGATCGCAGCACTTGAGCGCCTCGGCATCGAGCAGACGGCCCTGCAGATGGCCGGCACGCTTTCCGGTGGCCAGCAGCAGCGCGTTGCAATCTGCCGCGCGCTGATGCAGCAGCCGAAGATGATGCTCGCCGACGAGCCGATTGCCTCTCTCGATCCCCTCAACGCCAAGATCGTCATGGATGCGCTGCGCGATATCAACGAGCGCGAGGGCATCACCGTCATCACCAACCTGCACACGCTGGATACGGCTCGCAACTACTGCGAACGCATCATCGGCATGGCAGCCGGCAAGGTGGTTTTCGACGGCAAGCCGAGCGATCTGACCGCTTCGGCGGTCAAGGAAATCTACGGCACCGACAAGGACGGCGCCGGCATCGACGAGAGCATGACGTCGACCTCCATCAACATTGCCGATCCGGCCGCGCAAGCCGCCGCGACTGAATCTGCCGGCCCGCAACCGCTGGCACTGGCCGGTCTCTGAGAGACGGCCGAGATCGAGAGCCCGCGTCAAGGGCGCATTTCTTCAAGACCGAACGCATCCGGGGACACCGGTTAATCAGGAGACGAACCCATGTTGAAGAAGACTCTTCTCGCAGCGACGGCGCTTCTCGCGCTCGTTGGCGGCGCCAATGCTCAAGACCTCAAGGAATTCCGCGTCGGTATTCTCGGTGGCGAAAACGAAGCCGACCGCCTGCGCAACTACGCCTGCCTTGCCGACCACCTGAAGAAGGAATTCGGCTTCGAAAAGGTATCGCTGTTCCCGGCCGCCGACTATGACGGCGTTATCCAGGGCCTGCTCGGCGGCACGCTCGACTTCGCAGAACTCGGCGCTTCCGGCTATGCAGCCACCTACATCAAGGACCCGAAGGCCGTTACGCCGATCCTGACCACGCAGCAGACCGACGGCTCGACCGGCTACTACTCGATCGGCCTCGCCCTGAAGTCCTCCGGCATCAAGACGATCATGGACGCCAAGGGTAAGAAGCTCGGCTACGCCGATCCGGACTCCACCTCTGGCTACCTCGTTCCGCTGACGCAGATTCCGAAGACCACCGGCATGCCGAACGACAAGTTCTTCGGCTCGACCCAGTTCAACGGCGGCCATGAGAACAACCTCCTCGCCGCTTACGACGGCAAGGTCGACGTTGCTGTCGACGACTCCTCGGGCGTTGGCGATTTCAAGGACGGCTTCACCTCCGGTACCTTCCGCAAGGAAGTCGACAAGGGCGCAGTCGACCCGAACAAGCTCGTCGAAGTCTGGCGTTCGCCGCTGATCCCGAACGGCCCGCTCGTCGTTCGCAACGCTCTCGGCACCGAATGGCAGGCCAAGCTTTCGGACTTCTTCATGAAGCTCCCGACCACCGACGCCAAGTGCTTCGCTGCTCTCGAAGGCGGCGACTTCAAGGGCTACGTCAAGGTTACCCCGGACTTCTACAACGCCGTTATCGACGTTCGTAAGGCTGCCATCGGCGGCTGATGCGCATTGGACTGACTGGGCGGCCGGCAACGGCCGCCCTTTTGCTATTCACAGAGGCCAGATTTCATGACGATCGCCGATACGCAGCCGAACATGCAAAGCGCGCCGCACAGCGCCAAGGAAATCGGTGACGCCTGGAGCAGGATGGTGGCCAAGCGCCGCCTCTACACCGGCATCGGCCTCTTGATCCTGCTCGTCGCCTTCGTCAGCTCGGTCCGCTTCGCCGACGAGAGCAATGCGGGGCACTTCTTCGAGCGCCTGCCGCATCTCTTCGACTTCCTGGGCTGGCTGATCCCGAAGGACTGGGCCGACGTCTATCGCGCCCTGTTCGACCTGCCGAGCCCGAACGGCGCAAACGGCGCCGGCGGCGAGGAGTTCAACTTCCCGCTCGGCCGCGTCTATGTCTGGGGCGACTTCTACATTCCGGAATATTTCGAGCTGATGATCGTGACGATAAACGTCGCGCTGGTCTCGACCATCATCGGCTTCATTTTTGCGGTGCCGATGAGCTTTTTCGCGGCCCGCAACCTGTCGCCATCCAATCCGGTCCGTCTGGTGACGAAGCGCATCATGGAATTCCTGCGCGCCTTCCCGGAAATCGTCATTGCCGGTCTGTTTTCGGCGATCCTGTCGATCGGCCCGATCGCCGCCATCATCGCCGTCGGCCTGCATACGATCGGTGCGCTCGGCAAGCTCTTCTACGAAGTGGTGGAGAATGTCGACATGAAGCCCGACGAGGGCATGCGCGCCGTCGGCGCGAGCTGGAGCGAGCGCGTTCGCTTTGCCGCCCTGCCGCAGGTTCTGCCGAACTTCATGTCCTATGCGCTGCTGCGCCTCGAGATCAACGTCCGCGCCTCCACCATCATCGGTGCCGTCGGCGGTGGCGGTATCGGCCAGGAGCTGAAGCTTTCGATCTCGCGCGGTTTCGGCGCCAAGACCGTGGCGCTCGTGCTTCTGCTTTTCGTGACGATCATCGTCGTCGACCAGTTTTCCGCATGGCTCCGCCGCCGCCTCGTCGGTGAGCATGCCTTTCTTTTGCAGCATTGAGGTTGACCATGTCCGTCATCGACGCCGGCCGTATGCACGAAATCGAAGCGCGTTATCCGGAGTTCTTTCACCGGTCCTTCCGCCAGCGCTACGGCGCGCTGATGATGTTCATCGGCGTGATCCTTTATGGCTTTTACGCCGTATGGTTCTTCGATCTGCCGAAGGTCATCGCCGAGGCGCATTGGGAGCGCGTCGGCATCTATCTCAGCGAATGGATCAGCTATGACGTCCAGCCGGAATTTCGCATCTCCGGCGACAAGATCAGCATCAAATATCCGCGCTTTTCGCCGCTTGGCGACAATCCGAACCCGGACTGGGTGAAGACCAATGCGGATGGCAGCATGGTCGTCTCCGTCAGCGGCACGAGCCGCTCGGTGACCATCACCAAGACGCAGGCCATCCTGACCGCCCATGGCGTGACCATCCCGATCGATATCACCGGCGACGTGCCGAAGATTGTCGGTTCCGAGCCGGTGCCGAGCTGGATGACCGTCTATGACGACAACATCCTCGCCAATATGGGCTTTGCCGGCGATGTCAGCATTTCGACCGACCGTGTGAAAATCCGCAAGCGCTTCATCGGCTGGGCGAATTTCGTCTTCGACACCCGCTCGCCCTTCTTCGACAAGCCGGCGACCGAGGTGATCGGCCTCATCGTCTCGGGGCCGAGACTCGATCCCACGCAATCCAATCTCTCGCTGGCTTTCGACAATATCTGGAACAATGCTTCCTGGCAGCATGGCGACGTCTGGACCAAGCTGTTCCAGACCATCGTCATGGCTTTCCTCGGCACCCTGCTCGGATCGCTCGCGGCTTTCCCGCTGGCCTTCATGGCCGCCCGCAACATCACGCCGAACCGGCTGCTCAACCAGATCCTCAAACGCTCCTTCGACTTCCTACGCTCGGTGGACATGCTGATCTGGGCGCTGTTCCTGACCCGCGCCTTTGGTCCCGGCCCGCTTGCCGGCAGCGGCGCAATCTTCCTGACCGAGACAGGGACACTCGGCAAGCTCTATTCCGAAGGTCTTGAGAACATCGACAACAAGCCGCGCGAAGGCGTGAAGTCCACCGGCTCCTCGACGATTCTGGTGCATCGCTACGGCATCATGCCGCAGATCGTGCCCGTCATCGTCAGCCAGACGCTCTATCAGTGGGAATCGAACGTGCGCGGCGCAACCATCATCGGTGCCGTCGGCGCAGGCGGTATCGGCCTCAAGCTTTGGGAAGCGATGCGCACCAACGCCAACTGGGAAAACGTCGCCTACATGGTGCTGCTGATCCTTATCGTCGTGTTCCTGTTCGACGCCGCATCCAACGCCTTGCGCTCGCGGTTGATGGGCGCGCGCGTCAAATAAAAAAGACCGATAAAACTGCCAGAGATCATCATTCTGTCACGGGAATCCGCTAGCGCAGGCACGACAAGACCGCACGGACCAAACCGGATTTAGCCGGATTCACTCCGCTGCTGTCTTGCTGCTCTTGCGGTTTGTCGCAAATCACCCAACAGTGTCTCGCGCAGCCGATTTTTCCAAGGAATACAGCCTTGCGCTATGCTCTCTATTTCACGCCGCCCAAAGACGATCCGTTGACGTCGCTTGCTGCTCGCTGGCTCGGCCGCGACGCATTTTCGGGTGAGATTTTTTCCGACAAAGCCATGGGTCCGCTGCCGGAAGACCACGCCGAATTGACCGCCGATCCGCGCCGCTACGGCTTTCACGCCACGCTGAAGGCGCCTTTCGAACTCGCCGGCTCTGTGACCGAGCGCGACCTCCTCGAAGTCGCTGCCGAGTTTGCCTCCCAGGCCACGGCTTTCACCATTCCGGAACTCGTGCTCGGCCAGCTCGGCCATTTCTTCGCACTCGTGCCCGGCTCTCTCCACCAGCCGCTGCAGGATTTCGCCTCCCGCGTGGTCAAAACATTCGAGCCTTTTCGCGCACCGCTTTCGGAGCATGATATCGCCCGGCGAAAGCCCGAAGGCCTGACCGAGGCCCAACGCGCCAATCTGCTGCGCTGGGGCTATCCCTACGTCAACGACGAATTCCGCTTCCACATGACGCTGACCGGGCGCGTGCCCGCCGAGCGTCAATCGGACATGCACGACATTCTGCGCGTACGCTTTGCCGCCCATACCGGCAAACCACTCGAGATTTCCGGCCTCGCCGTCTTTATCGAAGAGGAGCGTGGCGCTCCCTTCACCGTCCGTTCCTGGCTGCCGTTGAGCGGCGCCCAATAAGTGAAAGACCTGACATGACCAAAGAAACCGTCCTCTCCAACGCCCGCATCGTCCTCGAAGACAAGATCGTCGAGGGTTCGGTGCTGATCCGTGACGGTCGCATCGCCGCCATCTCCGAAGGCAAGTCCGATATCGGCGAGGATTTCGAGGGCGATTTTCTGATTCCCGGCCTCGTCGAACTGCACACCGACCATCTGGAAGCACATTATTCGCCACGTCCGGGCGTTCGCTGGAACAAGACGGCGGCGATCCAGGCGCATGATGCCCAGATCGTTACTTCAGGCATCACGACCGTGTTCGACTGCCTGCGCATGGGCTCGGACGAAGACGGCGGTTTCGAAAAGGGCGAGATGCGCGAGATGGCCGACGCCATCCAGGCCGCCCAGCGCGAAGATCGCCTGCGCGCCGATCACCTCATTCATTTGCGCTGCGAGGTTTCTTCCGACAACGTTCTCGATCACTTCCAGGATTTCGAGAAGGACCCTTACGTTCGCCTCGTTTCGCTGATGGACCACGCTCCTGGTCAGCGCCAGTTCCAGACCATGGATCAATATGTCCTCTATTATCAGAAGAAGCGCGGCCTGAGCGACGAGGCCTTTGCGCAGTTTGTCGCCAAGCGCCAGGAGGAATCGGCCAGATATGCGACGCCGAGCCGCGACGCTATTTCCAAGGTCTGCTCCGAGCGCGGCATCACGGTTGCAAGCCATGACGACGCGACGCTCATCCATGTCGACGAAGCCATCCACTATGGCGTTCGACTGGCGGAATTCCCGACCAGCATCGATGCCGCCAAGGCTTCGCATGCCGCCGGCATGAGCGTGCTGATGGGCGCGCCGAATATCGTGCGCGGCAAATCGCATTCGGGTAATATCGCGGCTCGCGATCTCGCCGAACTCGGCGTCCTCGATGTGCTTTCTTCCGATTACGTGCCGCTCAGCCTGCTGCATGCGCCTTTCATCCTTGCCGATGAAGTCGAAGGCATTTCGCTGCCGCAGGCCATCGCCATGGTCACGGCGACGCCGGCGCGAACCGTCAGCCTCAGCGACCGCGGCCGCATTGCTGAAGGCCTGCGCGCCGATATCGTGCGCGTTCGCCGCGATCATGGCGTGCCGGTTACGCGCTCCGTCTGGCGGGAAGGACGCCGGGTCGCATGAGCGCGGATCCCAATATCAAGCCGGCTAATATTAGCCTGGCGGACGAGACAGCGGGCACGCTCGCTGTCGTCGTCGGCCCGAGCGGCGCCGGCAAGGATACGTTGATGAATCTGGCCGCGCAGCATTTTGCCGGCCGATCGGACGTGCATTTCGTGCGCCGGGTGATCACGCGTGACGGCGATGCCGGCAACGAGGATCATAGAAGCGTTTCCGAGGCCGATTTCGATGCCATGGAACGCTCCAGCGCCTTTGCCGTCTCCTGGGAAGCGCATGGGCTGAAATACGGTATTCCCGCCGATGTTGCCGACGAACTGACGCGCGGCAATCTGGTAATCGCCAACGGCTCACGCTCGGCGCTGCATCGCTTTCAGACCGCCTTTCCGCGCCTGAAGGTCATCAACGTCACGGCGACGCGCGAAGTGCTTGCCGAGCGGCTGATGGCGCGCGGGCGCGAAAGCCGTGAAGATGTGCTGAAGCGTCTAGAAAGAAGTTCGCTGACCGTTGAGGGCAGCTATGACGTCGCCGATATCGACAATAGCGGCACGCTCGAAGAGGCCGAACGCGCTATCATTTCCGTGCTGGAAACACTGGTCCGGAAATAAGCTCGTTGGCGGCGATCGAAGATCACTCGACGCGCCACACATCCTCATAGCCCTGATCGTCGATGATGAACCGCGTTCCCACCGGAAGACGCAGGTATTTGACGACGGCCGGCAACACCTCGCACAGATGCGCGGTGTGCACGGGCTGATAAAAATCCGTGGCATCGCAATATTCACCACAATGGAAAAACCAGCTGATATTGCCGCCCTCGGGCGCGGCCTGCCCCACGCCAGAGATCGGCATGCGGCCAAGCGTCGACAGGGCGACCGCCACCATGTCTTCCGGCTCCGTTTCCGGCTTTCCCAGTTCGAGCTCGCCTCCGCTCAGTGCGCCTCATCCCAATTATGGGCGGCGCGGGCATCGACCTTCAGCGGCACGGCCATATCGACCGCGGGCATCGCGGCATTTTCCATGACCGAGACGATGATCGGCGTCGTACGCTCGACATCGGCATCCTCGACTTCGAAGATCAATTCGTCATGCACCTGCAGCAGCATGCGAACGCGATCGCCAAGCCCGGTTGCGGCTAGTGCCGGTTCCATCTTGATCATGGCGCGACGGATGACGTCGGCGGCAGAGCCCTGGATCGGCGCATTGATCGAGGCGCGCTCGTTGAAGGCGCGCACAGACGGGTTGGAAGAGCGGATTTCCGGGAAGTGGATACGGCGGCCGAAGATCGTCTCGACATAGCCCTTGTCGCGCGCAGCCTGCTTGGTGCTGTCCATGTAATCGCGGATGCCGGGGAAGCGCTCGAAATACTTCTTGATGTAATCGCCCGCTTCCGAGCGCTCGATCGAGAGCTGGTTCGCCAGGCCGAAAGCGGAGATGCCGTAGATGATGCCGAAGTTGATGGCCTTGGCGCGGCGGCGCACCTCGCTCGGCATGCCCTCGACCGGAACGCCGAACATTTCAGACGCCGTCATCGCGTGAATGTCGATACCGTCTTCGAAGGCTTGCTTGAGTTGCGGTATGTTGGCGACATGCGCCAGCACGCGCAGTTCGATCTGGCTGTAGTCGGCCGAGACAAGCTTGTGGCCGGGAGTCGAGATGAAGGCCGTGCGGATCTTGCGGCCTTCGGCGGTGCGCACCGGGATATTCTGCAGGTTCGGTTCGGAGGACGACAGGCGTCCCGTCGTGGTCGAGGCCAGCGAATAGGAGGTATGAACCCGCTTCGTCTCCGGGTGGACGTAGCTAGGCAGCGCATCGGTATAGGTGGATTTCAGCTTGGTGAGCTGGCGCCAGTCGACGATCTTCCGCGGCAGTTCGAAGCCGGCCGCAGCCAGATCCTCCAGCACCTGTGCCGAGGTCGACCATTGCCCGGTCTTGGTCTTGCTGCCGCCCGCCAAACCCATCTTGCCGAAGAGAATGTCGCCGAGCTGCTTTGGAGAGCCGATGTTGAAGCGTTCGCCGGCCAACGTGTAAATCTCGTCCTCCAGCCGCGCCGCGCCCTGCGCCAGCTCGCCGGAGAGGCGCGAGAGGATCTGCCGGTCGATGGTGATGCCACGCTCTTCCATATGGGCGAGCACAGGCACCAGAGGCCGCTCCAGCCGCTCATAGACGGCCGATAGTTTCTCGGCTGCAAGTCGTGGCTTCAGCACCAGCCAGAGACGGAGGGTCACATCGGCATCCTCGGCGGCATAGGCCGTGGCGCGGTCGATATCGACGAGATCGAAGGTGACGTTGGACTTGCCGCTGCCAGCCACATCCTTGTAGGCGATCGGCTTGTGGCCGAGCCAGCGTTCGGAAAGACTGTCCATGCCGTGCGTGGCGTTGGAACCGCCATCGAGCACATAGGACAGCAGCATCGTGTCGTCGAAAGACTTCGTCTCGATGCCGTAACGCTTCATCAGCAGGTAATCGTATTTGAGGTTCTGCGCGATCTTGAGGATGGAGGTATCCTCGAGCAGATCCTTAAGGCGCGGCAGCGCATCTCGCAGCGGAATCTGATTGTCCGCCAGGCCACCGCCAAGCAGATCGCCGACACCGGTCTTATGGGTGAGCGGCACATAGGCGGCGCGAATGGACGCGCCGGTGGGGTCGTTGCGGTTATCGGCGATCGCCAGCGAGAAACCGACGATTTCGGCCTGCATGACATCGAGCGATGTCGTCTCGGTATCGAAGGCAACAATGCCTGTCTCGCGCGCATCGGCGATCCACTTTTCCAGAGTGGCGATATCGCGGATGGTCACATATTTCGAATGATCGATCGGCGCGGTCGCAAAACTTGCAGCACGCGCATTGGCGAGCTCCGTTGGCTCCGTCAGCCCTTCGACAGCCAGACGCGGCTTGACCGCAGGCGCCGGCACGGAAGCACCTTCGGCCGACACCGTCTGGCCGGCCACGAGTTCGACATCGTCGCCGACATCGAGATCGGGTCCGTGGGCGGTCTCGCCCAGTTCGACCTTGATGACGGCAGGTTCGATCGCCGCCGGATCGCAATCGCAGGCATCGGCAACGCGACGCGTCAGTGAGGTGAATTCCATCGCCTTCAGGAAGCCGATCAGCTTCGGGCCGTTCTGCGGCTCGAGCACCAGCGCGTCGAGCTCGAGATCCAGCGGCACATCGGTTCTGAGCGTCACAAGCTGGCGGGAAATGCGGGCAAGCTCGGCATTGGCGATAATGTTTTCGCGGCGCTTCTGCTGCTTGATTTCCGTGGCGCGGGCAAGCAGCGTGTCGAGATCGCCAAACTCTTCCAGCAACTGTGCGGCCGTCTTCGGGCCGATGCCGGGAATGCCGGGGACGTTGTCGACGGAATCGCCGGTCATCGCCTGCAGATCGATCATCTTCTCAGGCGGCACGCCCCATTTCTCGACGACATCGGGAATGCCGATCTGCTTGTCCTTCATGCTGTCGTACATGTGGACCATGGGAGTGACGAGCTGCATCAGGTCCTTGTCGGACGAGATGATCGTCACATCCGAACCGGCAGCTTCGGCCTGGCGGGCATAGGTCGCGATGATATCGTCGGCCTCGAAACCGTCGGTCTCGATGCAGGGCAGGTTGAAGGCGCGCGTCGCCTCGCGGATGAGACCGAATTGCGGAATCAACTCTTCCGGAGGCGCGGAGCGGTTTGCCTTGTAATCCGGGAAGATTTCCTTGCGGAACGTCTTCGAGGAATAGTCGAAAATCACGGCGAAATGGGTGGGCGTTACCCCGACCGAGGTATCGCGTGCCGAGGTCAGCAGCTTCCACAGCATGTTGCAGAAACCGGAGACGGCCCCGACAGGCAATCCGTCGGACTTGCGCGTCAGCGGCGGCAGGGCGTGAAAGGCCCGGAAAATGAAACCGGAACCGTCGACGAGGAAGAGATGATCACCTTTTTTCATGGAAGCATGGATAGCGTGACGCACTTCCAACGTCCATATAAACTTGTGTTTTTGCAGGCTCGAGCGCGTCCGCCTTTCTTCCAATCGTCGAAGCACTCTGGCCTTTGTTTCCAAGCAATTCCGGACGGAAAAACGCAATAAACCTTTCCTGGAATTGCTTTGATGAGGGTGCCAGATCTCTCACCGAAACGTTACTAAGTTTTAATCAATCTAATCTGCGCATTCCCTTGAAAAACCACATTCGGAACCTCAAATCATACTCACCGGCGATTGATACGCCGAGGGTCTGACAACCGGCCTGTCCCCCGCCACGTCAGACTTGGACAAAGGCCTATCCCCTCTCCGGGCCTTTGTCCCCCTTTTATGAGCCGCCATGGCGTCCCCTCCAGGCCATGGCGGCTTTTTCATGGAAAAATTCTTCTTTTGCGTGTAAAAAAATAGCTGAAGTTGCTGATTTCCAGCCAATCCCTACCCAAGATTTGCTGATTGTCTTGCCGATGAATTATCGGCATACTTGCAATCATGGGATTTAACCGGATGGATTCCGCGACCTACCTCGCCAGCCGGATGGCGAAGGCATTTGCGCGCGCATTGCAACAGCGTGCAAGCAAGCTCGGTTTTTCACCCGGTCAATTTCCGATCCTTCTGGAATTGTGGTCCGAGGACGGGCTGACGCAGAAACAGCTGCTCGAACGCGTCGATATAGAGCAGGCGACGATGGCCAATACCCTATCGCGCATGGAGCGCGACGGCCTTGTGGAGCGGCGCCCACACCCTTCGGACAAGCGCGCGCAGCTCATCTTTCTGACAGAAAAGGCCGCAGCGATAGAGGCCGAGGCAATCGAGGCCGCCATGGCCGCGGATACGGACCTTCTCAGAGATTTCCGCAGCTTCGAGCGCGAGCTGCTGCTGGAATATATCCGGCGCATTCTGGAAAATTCCAAGCATCTCTAGGCGTGCGCCATCACCTTCCCGGACGACGTACGCAGACTGCTCGGGCTGACATCCGGCTTGCCGAAAAAGATTCCCTGAAGCTGCGCGCAACCCTCTTCAATGACGATGCGACGCTGGGTTTCCGTTTCAACACCCTCCGTCACCACAGGCATGTTCAAGCTGTGTCCGAGGCCGATAATAGCGCGGACGAGTGACCGCGCGGCTGGATCGTGCTCAAGGGCGCCTGTGAAACTACGATCCACCTTGATCTTATCGAAGGGAAAGGCGCGCAGATTGCTGAGCGAAGAGAAACCGGTGCCGAAATCGTCCATGACGACACGGATGCCGAGGCGATGCAGCCGCTGTAGCGTGGCAACGACAGCCATACGTTCGCGCATCAGCGCCGCTTCGGTGATTTCCAGCTCCAGCCGCTGCGGATCGAGCCCGGTTTTGGTCAGGATCCTCTCGATTTGATCGTAGAGCGTAGGGATCATGAATTGCAGTGGCGAGAGGTTGACGGCGACATTTGCGGGTTCATGCCAGCTTGCCGCCTCGCGGCATGCCTCTTCCAGCACCCATTCGCCGATCGGCACGATCGATCCGCTCTCTTCCGCGATGGGAATGAAGGTCTCCGGCGCGATCATGCCGCGCTCCGGATGCTTCCAGCGCAACAAGGCTTCATAGCCGGTGATACCATCGCTGCCGACATCATAGATCGGCTGATATTCGAGATAGAGCTGTTGGCGCGGAATGGCCTGGCGTAGATCATTTTCGAGCTGCCGGCGCGTGCGGGCCGCCTTGTCCATGTCCGCATCGAAGAAACAGGCGTGGCCGCGCCCTTCGCGCTTGGCACGATACAGCGCCATATCCGCATTTGCGTAAAGCTGGTCGGCGCTGGCGCCATCGCGCGGGTAGATGGCGATGCCGAGGCTGACGCCGACCGCTGTCGGATCGCGCGCGGTATCCATTTCCAGGGCGAATTCCGCGAGTATTCGCTCGACGAGACGCGCGGCGGCTTCGGGCTGCGAGCGCAGAGGCTGAATGATGGCGAACTCATCGCCACCAAGCCTTGCTACCGTATCGCCATCCTCGGCGGTGCGCTGCAGGATGCCGGCGACCTTGCAGAGAATGCGATCGCCTTCAGCATGGCCGAACACGTCGTTTATGGCCTTGAACCGATCGAGGTCGAGGCAGAAAATTGCGACGTCTCCGTGCTTGCGGTTGGCCATCTGCAATGCCTGACGCATGCGCTGGTCGAACAGCGAACGGTTGGGAAGATCGGTCAGTATATCGTGGTGAGCCAGATGCTCGATCATCTGCTGCGCTTGGCGCCGCTCGGTGAGATCGCGCACGACGAGCACGCTGCATTCATGACCGCGGTAGGTGATGGAGCGCTGCACCGTCTCCACGGGAATAACCTTGCCGTCCCGTCCGGCAAGCGTCGTTTCAGCCGGCATCGCCGTATCGGACTGCCCGTCCATATCGACCATCAGAAAGGCCTCCGGTGCAGCACCGATCACCTGCTGTGCGCTCCAGCCGGAAATGGCAAAAAAGCGCTCGTTTGCATCGATCACCCGGCCGTCGCGAAGCACGAGCAAACCCTCCAATGATGCGTTGGCGAAGCCACGCAGATCGGTGAGATGACGATCGACGAAAACGGCACCGAGTGCGATGAGAATCAACCCCGTCGCCGCAGCCATGACGATGCCGGCAAGGATGCTTCGATCGATTGACAGCACCGGTGCCGGCATCCCTTGCTCCGGCGTCAGCGTCACGCCGCTCATGGCGGTGAAGTGCAGTGAGCAGATTGCGAGCAGCAGCAAGAAGGCGCCGCCCAGAATGCGCCTGCCGCCGGAAACACGGCGAAATGCGAGAAACGCCATGGCGGCAAAGCCCGCACCCACAAGGACCGAAACGACCATGCGAGGCAGGTTATAGGTCAGCGTTGCCATGGCTTCGATAGCCTGCATGCCGGTAAAGTGCATGGCCGCGATACCAAGCGCCATCAGGACGCCGCCAAGGCCGAAGGAAAACGCATTGTCCCATTCGAAGGCGACGGCAATGGCAAGCCAGGAGCCGAGAACTGCAAAGATGACGGAAAGCACTGTCGGCGAAAGAGCATAACTGATCGGCAGGCTGCCCTCGTAGGCGAGCATGGCGATAAAATGCGTGGCCCATATGCCGACACCGCTGGCAAAGGCTGCGGCAGCAATCCAATAGCGCCTCTGATGCGACCGGCACTCCTGCGCGCGCGCAAAAAGCAGCATGGTTGCGAGGCTGCCGATCAGGCAAATAAAAGCAGCAACAAATATTAGTCTAAAATCATGATTGTCGCGAATACATGCAATCACTGAAAACATTTCAAGTCTCCAGAATACTCTTCTGGATTGAGGTTATTTCCAATACTCTAAATAACTTGTAAATCGCATACGCAACTATTCACATGAGTGCGAAGCCCTAAATCTGGCCAGGGCAAGCCGCGCTAAATTTTCGATTTTAGCGCCTCGAAACCAACCGGGCTTTGGTCTATCGTCCGACGCATTCACATGAAGGAGTCGGATATGACCGATCTATCGCCCGTTCTCGATCGCGCGGACAACAACCTCCCATCCAGCCTGGACAAGCTCTTCGAATTGCTCCGGATCAAGTCCATCTCAACGGATCCGGCCTACAAGGCCGAGTGCCGCAAGGCAGGGGAATGGCTGGTCACCTATCTCAACTCGCTCGGCTTCACGGCCTCTCTGCGCGACACGCCCGGTCATCCCATGGTCGTCGCCCATCATGATGCCGGCAGCGCCGATGCACCGCATGTGCTTTTCTACGGCCACTACGATGTGCAGCCCGTCGACCCGATCGAGCTTTGGGAAACCGATCCCTTCGAGCCGACGGTGAAGGATCTGGGCGAAGGCCGCAAGATCCTGACCGGCCGCGGCACCTCTGACGACAAGGGCCAGCTGATGACCTTCGTCGAGGCCGTGCGCGCCTATAAGGAGACCAAGGGTGCGGTCCCGGTTCGCATCACCATTCTTTTCGAGGGCGAAGAGGAATCCGGTTCTCCCTCGCTCAAGCCCTTCCTCGAAGCCAACGCCGCCGAATTGAAAGCGGATTTTGCGCTCGTCTGCGATACCGGCATGTGGGACGGCGATACGCCGGCAATTTCGGCCGGCCTGCGCGGCCTGGTGGGCGAGGAAATCGTCATCACCGCTGCCGACCGCGATTTGCATTCGGGACTCTTCGGCGGTGCGGCCGCCAATCCGATCCATATCCTCACCGACATTCTCTCCGGCCTGCATGACGAAACCGGACGGGTCACGCTTCCCGGCTTCTATGAAGGCGTCGAGGAAACGCCCTCCAACATCAAGGCATCCTGGGAGAAGCTCGGCATGAGCGCCGAAAACTTCCTTGGCGAAGTCGGCTTGTCGATCCCTTCGGGCGAAAAGGGCCGCTCGGTCATGGAACTCACCTGGGCTAGGCCGACGGCGGAAGTCAACGGCATCTGGGGCGGCTATACCGGCGCCGGCTTCAAGACGGTGATTGCGGCCAAGGCATCCGCAAAGGTCTCCTTCCGTCTCGTCGGCCAGCAGAACCCGGCAGCGATCCGCGAGAGCTTCCGCGCCTATGTGCGCTCGAAGATCCCCGGCGACTGCTCGGTGGAATTCCACGAGCACGGCGGTTCACCGGCCATCCAGCTTTCCTACGATTCGCCGAGCCTGACGAAAGCGAAGACGGCGCTTTCCAACGAGTGGCCGAAGCCTGCCATCGTCATCGGCATGGGCGGCTCGATCCCGATCGTCGGTGACTTCCAGAAAATGCTCGGGATGGAATCGCTGCTGATCGGCTTCGGCCTCTCCGATGACCGCATTCATTCACCAAACGAGAAATACGAGCTGCGCTCCTATCACAAGGGCATCCGCTCCTGGATCCGAGTGCTCGACGCACTCGCCGGTTGATGACGAAAGCGGGATGCGCGGCCCGTCTGCGCATCCCGCCTTTAATCTCGCCTCGATGGCATGTATCGCCATCATGCGGAGACGGCGGCTGCAAGCCTGTCCCGCATCTTTTGATCACGATCGATGAGTGAGAATATGGGAATCTGGATCGATACCGACATGGGGTTCGACGATATCGCCGCCATCCTGGTGGTGACGCATTCCGAACTGGTCATCGACGGCGTCTCGCTGGTGAGCGGCAATGCGCCGCTGTCACATGTCCGCGCCAATGCCGCCAGCGCGGCCAAGGTCTTTGGCTGGCATTTCCCCATTCACACAGGTCGTGAATTGCCGGTGCTGTGCAAGCTGGAAACGGCACAGGGTATTCTCGGCCAAAGCGGCATCCCCACGACAAACCGAAACCTGCCGGAAGCCGAAGCGCTTCCGTTGAGCGACGCCTTCACAGCCCTTTGCGATTGGCTCGCCGATGGCAGGGGGCCGAAGCGCATCCTGGCGCTCGGGCCGCTGACCAACATTGCAGCCATTGCGCTGGCCCGGCCGGAAATCGCCGACCTTATCGACGAACTGACCTGGATGGGCGGTGGCGTCACCTCGGGAAACCACACCGCCTCTGCAGAGTTCAACGCCTTTGCCGATCCGGAAGCATTGGCGATCGTGCTCGCCCACGGCGTGCCACTGCGGATGGTCGATCTCGACATCTGCCGCAAGGTGCTGGCATGGCCCGACGATGTCACCCACCTGCGCCGAACGGCCGGTGAAAGGGCGCAGTTGCTTGCCGATCTTCTGGAAGGCTACATCAATATCGCCATCAGCCGCGGCCGGCCGGCCATGGCGGTGTACGATCCGACTGCAGCCGCCATCTTCGTCGATCCGGAGATAGCCGCGTTTCGCCACGCCCGGATCGACATCGAGCTGCAGGGGCAGCATACGCGCGGTCGCACGGTCGTTGAGACGCGCGCCTCGCATGGTGAGTTCAACGCACATTTTGCCGGCGAGATCGATGCGGATAAGGCACGCGCAATCATATTCGACGCGCTGCGCCAGGCAGCAGCCTGACGAGAAGAGATCGGGCGACGGCAGAAAAACAACGGGACTATTTCAGCCCTCCGCCGCCAATTCCTGCTCCACCAGCCTCGTCCAGAAGGCGACGCCCGAACCGATCGCATCGTCGCTGAAATCATAGGCGGTGTTGTGATGCAGGGCTCCGTCGACCGCTGGGCCATTGCCGAGCCACACGTAACAGCCGGGAGCCTTGTCGGCGAAAAAGGAGAAATCGTCGCCTGCCGTCGATGGAGGAAAGCGGGTAAGCACCTTCTCGCCGAAAACTGAAACGGCCGCTTTTAGAGCGCGGGCGGTGGCGTCGGGATCGTTGACGACAGGTGGGATACGCCTTTCGAACTGATAGTCGACGTCGATCCCGTACATGGCCGCCGTGCCTTGCGCCAGACGGCTGATTTCCTGCTCGAGTTGATCGCGAACCTGTGGCGTGTAGGCGCGGGCCGTACCGCCGATCTCGACCGTATCGGGAATGACGTTCAGTGCCTTGGGATCGCCGGCCTGCAGCGAGCAGGCGCTGACGACAGCCGGCTGAAGCGGATCGACGACACGGCCGACGATGGTCTGCAGCGACGATAGAAAGGTTGCCGCCGCCATGATCGGATCCTTGCCGAGATGCGGCTTGGCTCCATGGGTGCCGGTCCCGCGGAATGTGATGCGCCAGCTGTCGGAAGACGCCAGCTGCGGGCCTTCGACGACGGCCATCTCATCGATGTCGAGGCCGGGCATATTGTGCAGACCATAGACGGCATCGCAGGGAAATAGGTCAAACAGGCCCTCCTCCACCATGCGCCTTGCGCCGCCACGACCTTCCTCGGCCGGTTGGAAGATGAAATGCACCGTACCCGAGAAGCCGCGCTTGGCGGCGAGGTGACGAGCAGCACCGATGAGCATGGTCGTATGCCCATCGTGTCCGCAGGCATGCATCTTGCCGGGAATGGTAGATTTGTAAGGACGATTGGCTTTCTCCGGCATGGCCAGCGCGTCCATGTCGGCGCGAAGACCGATGCGACGCGTACCGTTACCGACCTGCAGGGTGCCGACGACACCAGTCTTGCCGAGGCCGCGATGCACGACAAGTCCCGCCTCCTCCAACAAGGTGGCGACAATGCCGCTGGTGCGTTCTTCCTCGAAGCCGAGCTCGGGATGGGCATGGAGATTATGACGAAGCGACGTCAGAAAAGGCAGATCCTGGACGATCTCATCTGGCAAGGACATGGACATTTCCCTCGGCATCAGGCGCAGTTGCGAAAAACGGTCATGCCTTTCTTTCGCAATCGCACGGCCGTTTCAACGGGAAAGCGGTTATTGGCCCGAAGTGTCGAAGACGTGTGCCTTGCCGATCACGCTGACATGGACGGTGGTGCCGACAGCCGGCAGCTCGACGCTGGAACTCTTTACTGTAAGCGGCGCCATATTGGATTGCCCTGCAAGTGCCAGCGTCACCGTGCAGACAGCCCCGCCGAATTCGACATCGAGGACGTTGCCGGCGCATATCGCTTTGGGCTCCACATCGGCAATCGGGGTGAAGCGAAGCTGCTCCGGACGCAGCATGATTTCCGCGCGGCCCTGTCTACCATTGGCTGCTGTTTGGATGCGGCCCAGGGCGCAATCGGCGAAACCATCGGCCAGCTCGGCCGGCAAAAGGATCGCATCCCCAAGGAAGGTTGCCGTCTCGCGGTCGCAGGGTGTGAGATAAAGGGTCTGCGGCGTACCGGCCTGTACGAGCCTGCCCTCGCGCATGACGGCGACCTGATCGGCAAAGGAAAGCGCTTCGCTCTGGTCATGCGTGACGAGAACGCTGGTGATGCCGGCAGTCTGCAGGACGCGGGCGACCGCCTTGCGCATGTTTTCGCGCAGGCCCGTGTCGAGCGCGGAGAAGGGTTCGTCGAGCAGCATGAGCCGCGGCTTGCGCCCAAGCGCGCGCGCTAACGCAACACGTTGCTGCTGGCCGCCGGAAAGCTGATGCGGGCGGCGGGTGAGCATGCCGCGATCGAGTTCGACCATATCGATGAGCGCATTGATCTGTTCGGCGCGATCGGCCTGGCCGCGCTCCATGCCGAAGCCGATATTCTCTGATACGCTCAAATGCGGAAAGAGCGCGCCGTCCTGCGAAACGATGCCGATGCCGCGGCGATGCGCCGGCACGATGGCCAAACCATCCGCCAGGGTCTGGCCTTCAAGCGTCACCTGACCTTCGTCGGGGATCTCGAAGCCGGCGATGATGCGCAAAAGCGTCGTCTTGCCCGAGCCGGAAGGACCGACGATCGCGGTGCGGCTGCCGGCAGCAACCGTAAGATCGACATGGTCGAGCGCCTGCACCGGGCCGTAGCGCTTGCTGATGTTCTTGATCGCCAGAAATGTCATTGCCCGGCCGTCCGCTTGGATTGCACGTAGAGAAGAAGGGTGAGAGGCAGCGACAGGACCACCATCATGAAGGCATAGGGTGCCGCCGAGACGTAATCGATCTCGCTCGTCAGCGACCAGAATTTCGTGGCCAGCGTCTCGGTTCCGTTGGGCGAAAGCATCAGCGTTGCCGTCAGCTCATTGGTAATGCCGAGCGCGACGAGCGCAACGCTGGCGGCAAAGCCGGGAGCGGCAAGACGCATGGTGATCTGCCGAACGGCCTGCGCCGGCGTTCGTCCGAGCGCCATGGCAGCCCGCTCAAGCTCGACGGGCGCCTGGGCGATGCTGGCGCGCAGCCCGACCATGGCGCGCGGCAGGAACAGCAGGACATAAGCGAGCAGAAGCGTGGCAAAGGTCTGGTAGAGCGGCAGAATAAGCCGGACCGTGATGGAAACGAGCGCCAGTGCCACGACCACGCCCGGCAACGAACCGACATAATAGTGGCAGGCTTCGAGGACGCGCTGCAGCCGACCCGGCGCGCGAACGGACAGCCATGCCATCGGGATCGCGGCGATCGTCGTCAACAAGCCGCCGGCAATCGCCAAGCCAATGGTCTGTATCAGAGCCCAGCCGACGGTATCAATCCGCCAGATGCCGGCACCACCGAGATAAAGCCATTGCGCCAGGGTGACGAAGGGGACGCCGAGCGTAAGGAAGGCCGTGATCACCGGCAGCGCGATGGCGGGCAACACATACCAGCCCAGGCGACGGCGATCGTTCGGACGCGCGGCGCCGGAACCGACGCGGGCATAGCGCTCGTTACCGCGAACCAGCACTTCGACGCCAAGCAGCAGCAGGCAGCAAAAAACCAGAACGCCGCCGAGCATATTGGCGGCGGGGCTGTTGTAGGCCGACTGGAACTGATCGACGATCGCGGTCGAGAAGGTATCGAAGCGGATCATCACGTAGAGGCCGTATTCGGCGAGGAGATGCAGGCCGATCAACAGCGAGCCGCCGCAGATGGCAAGGCGAAGCTGCGGCAAGATCGCGCGGAAGAAGACACGCCAGGGGCCAAGGCCGAGCGAAGCGGCTGCATCCTCGATCGCCGGATCGAGCCTGCGGAGCGTCGCGGCAACCGGCAGATAGAGGAACGGGAAATAGGCGAGCACCGAGACGAGGACGCCGCTCCACAACCCCCGCATGCTCGGCACGAGACTGACCCAGGCATAGCTGTGTACGAAGGCCGGAACGGCAAGCGGCGCGACAGCCAGCCACGACCATAGACGAGCACCGGGAATGTCTGTGCGCTCCGTCAGCCAGGCGAGCGTCACCGCCAGCAGGATGGAAAGGGGGATCGTGCAGACTTCGAGCAGGACCGTGTTGATCAACAGCTCGCCGACGCGATTGCGGAAAATCAGGGCTATGACTTCCGCCCAGCCGGTATCGATCGTGATCCAGATGATGAAGCCGAGCGGCACCAGGCTTAAAAGAGCAACGACAGAGGCCAGGGCGACGACGGAGACATGCCGAACACGGCTGCGGGGAGCAGCCGTCAACCGGGGTATTGGCATTACGGCAGCATCACCGACCGCCGCGTCATATGTGTTCTTCTGCAGCAAGTCCAAGCTGCCTTTCACGCCCTGAAATAGGAAGGCAACCGCCGGTAGCGGCGATTGCCCGATCGATCGGCCTCAAGGCCATTCATATGCCCCTAGCAGGGCATGCAACGGTGGCGCAAGAGCCAAGCCCGACCGAAGACGTTCGAAACGCGCTGCGGTCGGGGCTTTCGGCTTAGATGAGCCCGGCTTCCGTCATCAGGTCGGTGACCTTCTTGCTGTTCAGCTTCGAGGGTTCGACCTTCGGTGCCTGCAGATCCTTCAGCGGAACCAGCTTCGGATTGGACGCATCGCCATTGCCGACGGCATATTCAAAGGAATCGCCATCGCGCAGTACGGCCTGACCGCCCTTGCCCGTGACCCACTTCAGGAACGCCTGTGCTTCCTTCTGATGCTGGCTCGACGCCAGAACAGCACCGCCCGAGATGCTGACGAAGGCGCCAGGATCCTGGTTCTTGAAGTAGTGCAGCAGCACGTTCTTGC
>NZ_JABAIJ010000004.1 GCF_012641435.1 Rhizobium sp. P38BS-XIX | reverse complement strand
ATGCGTCCGGTGATGCCGTGCATGATGATGCCGATCGGCCTTGTCGCCATTGTGTCATTCCTCCCGTAAATAACTATATAGTTACATAACTGACACGCCAACTCACCACTGTCAACGCCATTCAGCGGCCCGGAGCCGCTTCACGCATGTCAGATTCTGGATTGGATGGCCTATTGCGGACTAGGGCCGCAGATAGGCGAAGATGACCTCGACGATATGCTCACCCCACGCCTCGATTTCAGACTTGTCCGAGAGGTTACGCCGAAAGATCGTCGACAACGTCCAACGGTTCGTCAGGAAGAAGGAACCGAGCGCCGCGATGCTCATATAAATCTTGACCGGATCGCAACCGACCCGAAAATCGCCCGCCGCCGCACCGCGATCAAGCAGCCCGGAAATCTCCGAAACCAGAGGCGAGTGCAGTTCGAAAATGCGCGCGGAACGCTTCAAAAAACGCGCCTTGTGCATGTTTTCCGTGCTGAGAATGCCAAGGAATTCAGGATGATCGAGAAAATACTGCCATGTGAAAACAACAAGGTCCCGCATGCCTTCCCTAGGGGTACGGTGCGATAGATCCAGCCGGGCTTCTGCGGAACGGATGGCGATATAGCTACCTTCAAGGACGGCAACATAGAGAGCATCCTTGCCGCCAAAATAGTGATACAGCATCCTTTTGTTGATCTTGGCGCGCTCGGCAATGGCGTCGACGCGTGCCCCGCCGTAGCCACGCTCCGCAAACTCCTTTGTCGCTGCGGCGAGAATTGCCTTGCTCGTGCGCTCGGCATCCCTGAGGCGAGGTCGCTCGGCAGCAACGCGAGAGAAGCCCTCGTCGACATTCGCAGCGTCTGCGCCCTTGGCGCGGCGTTTCACGGTTCTGACTTCCGACATCATGGCTCCCGGCGGCAACTTTCAAGGCGTAGGCGGCATTTCTGCCGCCGATAAGTAACCGATCATCGCATAAGTTGACAGCCCCTCACTCGTTCGGCGGCTTAGTAACCATATGGTTATATCGATTTGATCGAGACGCCGGAATGAAGCCCCGCGAAATTACAAGAATGATTTTCCTCTAAAACGAAGAGAGCAACTTGCTTTCGATGCCCGTACGGCTCAAGAGAACGGATCGTAACCGATATCGGATAAGTCATGGCGGAGAAGCAGATCGCAATCATCGGCGGCGGCCCTGCGGGACTGATGGCCGCCGAAACACTGTCCTCGTCTGGCCACCGGGTCAACGTTTACGACAGTATGCCGACGGTTGCGCGCAAGTTCCTGCTGGCCGGCAAATCCGGGCTCAATATCACCCATTCGGAAGATTTTGACGTTTTTGCCGAACGTTTCGGAACGTCGTCGCTGCGACTGCACGCAGCGCTCGAAGACTACAAGCCGGACGATATTAGAGCCTGGGCGAAAGGGTTGGGAACCGAGACCTTCATCGGCTCATCAGGCCGGGTTTTCCCGACGGCCATGAAAGCGTCACCCTTGCTGCGCGCCTGGCTCACCCGACTGGAAGCGCAAGGCGTCAGCATCATGACGCGGCATCGATGGTCCGGCTTCAGCAACGGTGCCTTGACCTTGGAGACGCCGCAAGGAAGCAAGATCGTCACCTGCGATGCCATGCTGCTTGCGCTCGGCGGCGCGAGCTATCCTCGCCTCGGGTCCGACGCGACCTGGGTCGACTGGATACGAAGCAAGGGCGTCGATGTCGCCACCTTCGCGCCCGCCAACTGCGGTTTCGATGTTGCATGGAGCGCGCTGTTTACGGAACGCTTCGCCGGCGCACCGCTGAAGGCGGTTACCGCCACTTCGGATGCGGGAACATTTCCCGGCGAATTCGTCATATCCAAGACAGGCGTCGAGGGCAGCCTCGTTTACGCGCACGCCGCAGTCCTGCGCGACCGATTGCTGCATGACGGCACAGCGGCGCTGACCATAGATCTGGCACCCGGACGCAGCGTTGACCGGCTGGTACGCGATCTCGCGCGGCAGGATCCGAAAGCCAGCCTCTCCAATCGGCTGCGCAAGGGAGCTGGCATTGAAGGTGTCAAAGCCGCTCTGATACGCGAGCTTGCCAAACCAACACCACTTTCTCAAGCGGAATACCTGGCGCACCTTATCAAGGCCTTGCCGATCCCCCTGCTCAGGCCGCGCCCCATCGTTGAGGCAATCTCCTCGGCGGGCGGTATCTGCTGGAGCGAACTTGATCAGCACTACATGCTGAAAAAATTGCCCGGCCTATTCGCTGCCGGGGAAATGATCGATTGGGAAGCGCCGACGGGTGGTTACCTCCTCACGGCTTGCTTTGCGACGGGACGTGCCGCTGCCAAAGGCATCGACGCGTGGTTAAGACAGCCGACAAGCTAGATCCAATCGCCGCTTCAACCGATCTTGCCGTTCGCCATGAGCCAGGAAACCGATTCCTGCACGGCCTCGAGCGACGTATAGCGCGGACGATAGCCTAGAAGGCGCTCAGCCTTGGCGATCGAGCAGTTGGGGCTTCGGGCAATATGCTCCCAGGTAGCCTGCGCATCCTCGGGCTTTTGATCTTTTGCCCATGCCTCATAGGGCTGAAATTCGAGCCGCGGCTCATGACCAAACCAACGCGACATCGCCTCGGCATACCCCCTTAAGGTCAATGCGCCGGATGAGACTGCATGAAATGCCTCCCCCGTCGAAGCGCGCCAATTGGCAATCGCCGCCATGAACATCTGCGCAACGTCGTCGGCATGGACGTGATGCACTGTCTCCAGACCAAAATTTGGCAACGCAAGCGTCTCGCCCCGTGCCAGGGTCGAAAATGCAACGAGGTTAAAATGGCCGGCGGGATTGAGAGGCGCCCAGCCCGGACCGACGATATGGCCGGGATGGATCAGGGTTGCCGGAAAAGACCGAAGCCGCGCTTCCTCCAGAAGATGCACTTCGATGGCCGCCTTCTGAGTTCCATAGTCGCCAAACGGTCGCTTTGGCGCTTCCTCCACTGTCGGAACGACCGTAGAAAAGCCGTGCGTCCAGATCGTTCCAGTGTGCAGGAAATGGCCGACGTGATCCGCGAGTGCTTCGGTCAGATGCCGGACGCTGTCGAGCGAAAAGCAGATCATGTCGATGACGATATCAGCCTTTAAGGCACGGATCGCCGGGCCGAAACTGCCGTCCTTCTCCATGGCTGCGCGGTCCATGCTTCGTATCTCGACATTGTCCCAGGCTCGGTTGGGTAAATAGGGCTTGGCCTGACCGCGACTGATTGCGACGACCTGATGCCCTGCTTCGACCAGCCGAGGCACCATATAGGTGCCAACGTGACCGGTTGCGCCGATGATGACTGTACGCGTCATGAAATCCTCCCATGGCCGGCTTCGTGACCGACCGCTCCCAAGGTTCGAAGTCATGTTTGAGAATAGGACCGCGGGCCGCTTTTTCACCCTTCGATCGCGCAGGCATTGTTATTTTTGTCGGGTACCGGCCATGAAAGCGCGTCGAGATCTGCGGAATTAGCGACTTGCACTCTCAGTCTTCGGTTGGCCAAATGTCGTCATCGCAAACCGCTGAATACGTCTGCGCAGCATGCTTTAATTCGCGTGTGCGTTCGTGTCTTCATCTTCCGAGCGGATATAAACCTGCAGCGTATAACCGATATGCTCTGTCATCAGCGTCTTCGCACGATCCAGATCGCGGTCGAGTGCAGCTTCCATCAATGCGGTGTGGTGTTCGATTGCCATCGCGTCCTGTAGGGCCGCGGCAGCCTTTTCATAGCCGATCGTCAGGCCCGCTGCGGCCCGCTGGGTCGGCGCCAGGCCCAAGAAACGGTGATGGCGACGAAGCTGATCACTGATGGTGGCTTGAAACCGCAGCAGCCAGTTGGACGTCGCCGCGCTGACCAGCGCAGCATGAAAAGCTGTATGCTTCTCATCCCATTCATTCGCCATCTCATCGGAAGCGGCGTCAGGCACGATCTTGCACCGCGACAGGCGATAATGCGCCGTCACCACGGCCGACTCCCAATCCGGCCCGCCCTTTTCGATCGATTCCAGCAAAAGCGGCATCTCAACCACCATGCGCGCCCGCATGAGGTCTTCCAGTTCTGCGCGCGAAACAGGAGCAACTGCGAAACCGCGATTGCTGACGGCTGTCACAAGCTTTTCTGCCTCCAGCCGGGAGAGCGCCTCACGAAGAGGCGTCCAGCCGACGTCGTAAGTATCGCGTAGCGTGCCGAGGCGCAAAGAGGCGCCCGGCCTGAGCCTCGTATTGAGGATGTCGCGTCGCAGCAACGCGTAGGCTGCCTCCGTCTTGCTCAACGCGTCCTTGTCCTGCATGACCCCTCACCCATCCTGTCCCGCTCAGGATTATATATAAAAACGCTCTGACGGGAAATTATATATCAAAATCCCACACAGTGAATATCATATATCGCAAATTGACACGGTTGCAGCAGTCGCTATGATCCAATTCAAGAGAGCCGAGGGAACATGGCTCCTTGATACATCCGGGAGGGAAATTATGCTGAAATCTACGTCCAAATGGCTATCCGGCCTCGCTGTCGCCGGCGCGTTCATGGCAAGCGTCGCAACGGCATCGGCAGAGCCGATCAAAATCGCCATTGCCAACTTTGGCGAGCACCCGCAGCTGAACGCATCGATCGCCGGCTTCAAGAAAGCGCTGGCGGACAATGGCTTCGTCGAAGGCAAGGATGTCGTCTATTCCGAGAGCAACACCAGCTTCGACGCATCGCTCGTCCCGCAGATGATCGCCAAGCTGCAGGCTGAACATCCGAAGCTGATGTACACGGTGACGACGCCGGTTTCCCAGATCGCCAAGAAGGCGCTTGCAGGCTCTGGAATTCCGATCGTGTTCACCGCAGTGACCGACCCCGTGGCCGCCAAACTTGTTCCGTCATGGGATGCCGGCGACGATGGCATCACCGGTTCGAGCGACCTGCAGGACATTTCCGCGATCCTGACCTTCACCAGGAAGCTGCTGCCGAATGCGAAGCGCCTCGGTGTGCCTTATAATCCGGGTGAAGCCAACGACGTTGCCCTTATCGACAAGGTCAAGGCTGCGGCTCCTGCCGCCGGCTTCGAAGTCGTTCCCGTCGGCGTGGACAGCGTCAATGACATTCAGCAGCGCATCGCGTCGCTCGCCGGCAAGGCGGATGTGATCTACACGCCCGCATCCAACCTGCTGCAGCCGGCAATCCCGGCCGTTGCCGCAGCAGCCCGCCAGGCACAGATTCCGATCGTCAATTCCGACGACGCTGCAGTTCGCAGCGGCGTCGTCCCGGCGAGCTTTGCCGTGAATTACGAGCAGGTCGGCGAGAACGCAGGCAAGATCGCCGCAAAAATCCTTAAAGGTGCAGACCCGAAGACGATCAAGCCTTCGCTTCCTGCCTATGAAGACCATGCACCGCTGATCAACAAGACCGTCCTGAAGGCGTTTGGCGCCGAAGTGCCGGCCTCGCTTGCGGATTGCAATTGCTTCACGAAGTGATCGGCAGCATCCGCTAACGATCATTTGGCTCCATGGCGGCGTCATGAACGCCGCCATTTTCTAAGCGTATACTGCAAGGGAGGCACGGATGCTTGATATCAAATCCGCGCGCAAGGTTTTCTATAAGGGCCAGCCGGACGAGAAGGTCGCGCTCAATGGCCTGACACTCTCCCTCAAGACCGGCGAATTCGGCGTCGTGATCGGCTCGAACGGAGCCGGCAAGAGCAGCATGCTCAACGCGATCTCCGGCGCACTCAGCCTCGATTCCGGTCAGGTCCTGATCAACGGCAATGACGTGACAAGCATGCCTGTCCACAAGCGCGCCGCGCGCCTGGCTCGCGTATTTCAAGACCCTATGAAGGGAACGGCCGCCAGCATGACCGTGGGCGAAAACATGCTTCTTGCGGAGCTGCGCGGCAAAAGCCGAGGCTTCCGGCCGGGACTGAACGCTGCGCGGCTGGCCGCCTATAAAGAGCGTCTCGCTGTTCTCGGCCTTGGCTTGGAAAACCGGATCGACACGAAGGTCGAGCTGCTTTCTGGCGGCCAGCGTCAATCGCTCTCGCTTATCATGGCGGTCGGCGGCTCTCCTGACGTGCTATTGCTTGACGAACATACGGCGGCGCTTGATCCACGCACCGCCGATATCGTGATGCAGGCAACTGTGCGCACCGTCGAGGCGCTGAAACTTACGACATTGATGGTGACGCACAACATGCAGCATGCCGTCGATTTCGGTGACAGCATCCTCATGCTGGATGCCGGACGACTTCACCTCGAAATTACCGGCGAAGGCAAGCAGCGCATCACCGTGCCCGAACTCATCGGTCACTTCGCCGTCAAGACAGACCGCATGTTGCTGGTGAGCTGAGATGATGGATTTTATTCAGACAACCGTTTCGAGCTTCGTCTCGCTGATCCCGGTCACGCTCGCACAAAGCTTTATCCTGAGCTTCGTCGTTCTCGGCATCATGATCCCGTTCCGCATGCTGAGCTTTCCGGATCTGACCAGCGAAGGCGCATTTCCGCTCGGTGGCTGCGTTTGCGGTATTCTGCTTGCCGCCGGCGTCGCTCCGCCGCTTGCAATCGCCGTGGCTTTCGTCGTCGGCCTTGCAGCCGGCTGCTGCACGGCGTTCATTCACCTTCGTTTTCGCATCCACACCCTGCTCGCCGGCATCCTGATGTCGACCATGCTGTACAGCATCAATCTAGGCATCATGGGCAAGTCTAACCTCTCCGTCTTCGGTTCGCCGACCGTGTTCGACTGGGTACCAATGGCGACACCAGGCTTTCCGGCCAGCAAGATCGTGGTCGCCGGCATTCTAGCCGTCATCGTGCTGATCGCGCTCAATCTCTATTTCAAGACGGAAAAGGGCACGGCCATGCGCGCCGTCGGCTCCAATCCCGACATGGCCGAGGCGCAGGGCATCAATGTCTGGGCCGCCACGATCGGCGGCGTCGGTATCGCCAGCGCCTTTTCCGCTGGAAGCGGGGCGCTGATGGTGCAGTCCCAGGGCTTTGCCGACGTCAACATGGGCATCGGCATCCTGATCAACGGTTTGGCTGCTCTCATGATCGGCGAGGCGTTTACAGGCAAGCAAACGGTGTTGCGCCAGCTGCTGGCACCCTTCGTCGGCTCTATCATCTACTATCAACTCGTGTCGCTCTGCCTTGCCGCCGGCATGCCGCCACCGAACCTGAAGCTCGCCACCGGTCTGTTCGTGCTCATCATGCTGGCATTGCCGAGCATCCGCCGAAGCCGTGGCGGAGCAGCCACCCGCGAAACCATTCGCGAATAAATCAAGAGGCCATAACATCATGGACAGCCTTCCCGACCTCGCCGCCATCGAGGCCATGGACGAGAACGATCCTTTGCGCGCCTTTCGCAGCCGCTTTGCCCTGCCGGCAGGCGTAATCTACCTTGACGGCAACTCGCTCGGCGCGGCCTCGCATGAAGTCTTCGCCGAGGTACGGCAGGCCGCCATGGAAGAATGGGGCAATGGCCTGATCCGCAGCTGGAACAGCGCCGGATGGTTTCATCTGCCGCTCGAACTTGGCGACAGCATCGGCCGCCTGATCGGCGCGGCCGAAGGCCAGACCGTGGTCACCGACTCCACATCGATCAATATCTACAAGACCTTGCACGCCGCTCTTGCGATGCGGCCGGATCGTGGCGTCATCGTCGCCGAAGGCGATAGCTTCCCGACTGATCTCTACATGGCCGAAGGCGTCGCGTCTACACGCCCCGGCGTCACGCTGCGGCTGGAAGGTCGCGATGGGGACAACATCGAGGATTTGATCGACGAGAACGTTGCTGTCGTGCTCGTCAATCACGTAAATTACAAAAATGGCGAGCTGCGCGACATGGTGGCGCTGACGAAGCGCATTCACGCGGCGGGAGCGCTTGTTATCTGGGACCTGTGCCATAGCGCCGGTGCCCTACCCGTCGATCTCGACGGCGCCGATGCCGATTTTGCCGTCGGTTGCAGCTACAAATATCTGAATGGCGGCCCCGGTGCGCCTGCCTTCATCTATGCCGCCCGTCGGCATCATGCCTCGATCGTCCAGCCGCTCAGCGGCTGGTGGAGCCACGCGCGCCCATTCGCCTTCGAGCGCAATTTCGACGGTGACGCCGGCATCAAGCGCTTTCTCTGCGGCACCCAGCCCATTTTGTCGCTGAGAGCGATGAAGGGCGCCCTGTCTATCTGGAACGATGTGGACATGAGCGCCCTGCGTCAGAAGAGCATTGCGCTCACCGATCTCTTCATCCGGCTCGTCGAGGCGAAATGCGGACAATATGGCGTCGTGCTGGATACGACGCGCGACAGTGAGAAGCGCGGCAGCCAGGTCTCCTTCACGCACGCCAATGGTTATGAAATCATGCAGGCGTTGATCGAGCGGGGGGTCATCGGTGATTTTCGTGCACCCTCGACATTGCGGTTCGGCTTCACCCCGCTTTATGTGAGCTATCGTGACGCATGGCTTGCGGCGTCGATACTTGAAGAGATTTTGAGCAGCGGCTCCTGGAAGGATGCGCGCTTCGCCGTCCGTTCAGCGGTAACCTGAGCCCCCAGGTCGTCAAAACGAAGGAGCAGCAGATGAGCTATTTCAAGGTCACCGATTGGGAGGCCGCCTATACCAATGGCGCCTACATCGTCAACGGCGATCAATGGCCGGACGCCTGGGTCGAGCCTGCTCGATCCTTCCGCGAAAAGATGACGGCAGCAGGACGCGCGAAACTCGATCTCACTTATGGTGAGGCAGAGCGCAATCGCTTTGATCTTTTCCTGCCCGAAGGTCAGCCAAAGGGTTTGGTGGTTTTCGTGCATGGCGGATATTGGCTGCAGCTCGACAAGAGCTACTGGTCGCATCTTGCGGCAGGCTCGGTTTCAGCCGGCTATGCAGTCGCCATTCCCTCATACACGCTTTGCCCGGACAATCGCATCAGCGGTATTGGCCAAGAAATCGCAGCCGCGATCACCGCCGCCGCCACACTGATCGAGGGCCCGATTGTCCTCACCGGTCATTCCGCCGGCGGCCAGCTCGTTGCGCGGATGATGACCAAGTCCTCGCCGCTCGACGCATCTATTCTGAAGCGCATCCGACATGTCTTGGCGATCTCCGGCGTGCACGATCTGCGGCCGCTGATGAAGCGCAAGATGAACGAGCAGCTCCGCATTGACAACGCCGAGGCGAAGGCGGAAAGCCCGGCACTTCTGGAGCCGGTCGATACCATCCGCCTGACCTGTTGGGTCGGTGGCGCCGAACGTGCCGAGTTTATCCGGTTGAACGCGCTGCTCGCGAATATATGGATTGGGCTTGGTGCGGCCACGGAAGCAGTGATCGAGCCCGACAAGCATCACTATTCGGTGCTGGATGGCCTCATGGATCCGGGACATTCGCTGACCCGCACGTTGCTTGCGCAATAGCGGCTCTCAAAGTCGATTGGATAGCCCCCGGCATGCACCGCGCGCCGAGGGCCTCTCGATTTAGCCGTTGACCGGCGCATTCATCGCCCAGGCGACGCCGAAGGGATCGCGAAGCTGGCCCCAGCGGTCACCCCAGAACATCACCTGCGGCTCGACAACAACTTCGGCACCGGCATCGACGGCGCGCTTCCACCAGAAATCCAGATCGTCGACAACAAGCTGCATGATGAAGGACTGCGGCTTTTCCAGTGCATGCCCATATTCCGGATAAGCATCGCCGAGCATGACCGAACTGCCGTTGATGTAGAGATGGATATGCATGGTCCGGCCCTTTTCATCGACCGGAAACATGAAGGCTTCTTCGGCGCCGAAGGCATGCTTGTAGAATTCTGCGGCTTTTGTCGCGCCGTCTACCGTAAGATAAGCCACCACACCGCCACGCACCGGGACACGCGGCTGCTGGGACTGCGTCTGATCTGCTGCATCGCTCATGTTCGTCTCCTTGAGAACGGTTTTGAAATCATGCCCTTCTCTATGGGCTATCTCAAGGACGTTGCAGTCGCGCGACTTCCGACAGCGGCGACCAAAAATTTGCGGTTATTTTTGAAAGCCGATCGGCTCAACCATTGATACGCCGGCGGTGTAACGATTTTGGAGAGGAGGCCGAGTGTCTTTCGCCAAGAATTCTCGCCATGGCGTCTTTCCGCGGCATGGGGCGCCCGAGCAGGAAACCCTGCACCTCGTGATATCCTTCTGCGCGCAACTTGGCGAGTTGTGCTTCCGTTTCGATGCCTTCGGCGAGTGTGACCGCGTTGAAACCCGAGGCGATACCGACAACGGCGCGCACGATCGCGAGATTGCCGGGATCTGAATCCATGCCGGCGACAAAACTGCGGTCGAGCTTGATCTTGTCGAAGGAAAAGGAACGCAGATAACTGAGCGACGAATAGCCGGTGCCGAAGTCATCAATGGCAATACGGATGCCAAGCTCCTTGAGACCGCGCAAAAGTGAAAGGCTTTGCTCGACCTCGGACAGGAGGATGGATTCCGTGACCTCGATTTCGAGCCGCCCCGGACAAAGCCCGGTCTCGTCCAGTGCCGAGACGACGCTTGCCAGCAGGTTCGCATGTCGGAATTGATACACCGACAGATTGATCGCGACTTTCAAATGTTCGGGCCACTCCCGGGCAGTCCGGCAAGCCTCCCGCAACACCCAATCGCCGATTGGCAGGATCATGCCCGTCTCTTCCGCAACAGGGATGAACTCGGCGGGAGAAATCAGGCCGCGATCGGGATGACGCCAACGGATCAGCGCTTCGAAGCCGGCGAGCGCGTCCTCGTTCAGTCGGATAATCGGCTGATAATGGAGCTCGAATTCGCCGTTCTGTAGCGCCTCGCGAAGTTCGAGCGTCAGCTGATGACGCCGCTCCGCCTCAAGCCTCATATCGGTTTGATAGAAGCGGTAGGTCGACCGGCCGCTGCCCTTGGCCGCATAAAGGGCAAGGTCCGCATCCCGCATGAGGACATCCGCATCGTCGCCATGCTGCGGAGCCACGGCAATGCCGATGCTGCAGGTGACATGCTCGCGCACGCCATCGAGATCGAAAGGTGCGGAAAGAGAGAGCAGCAGCAGATCGGCAAAGCGCTGCGCCCGGCCTGTATCCGTCATCTTCAGGACCAGCGCAAACTCATCGCCACCCAGGCGAGCGACGAGATCATCCTTTTCTGCCAGCCGCTGGAGGCGCTCGGCCACCTGCCGCAAGAGCATATCGCCAGCAGCATGACCCTTGCTGTCGTTGATGTTCTTGAAATGATCGACATCGATGTAAAGCAGTGCAATCGGCTTCTCGGACGTTGCCGCCGCCACCTGCCTCACGATGCTTTCGGAAAAGAAGGCCCGGTTGGGCAGGCCGGTCAGGGAATCGTGCATGGCAAGATGCGCAAGCCTCGCCTCGACATTGCGCTCCTCCGTCACATCCTGGGAAATGCCGAGAACGTAGCGCGGCACCTGCCCTGTCGGTGCCGGAAGCGCACGTTTTGCGGTCTTCAAGACCCGCAACGCACCATCCACTGTGTGAATGGTTTCCTCGAAATAGACCGTTTCAGCCGTCTCGAAGGCAAGCTTGTCCTGTTCGCGGAAACTCGCTGTCTGCTCTGCGGAGAAGATGGTCTTGTCCGACTTGCCGATCACCTCGCCGGCAGACTGCCCGACGATGCTGCCGCAGGCCTCGTTGAAGAGAATGTAACGACCATCCTTCTCCATGTCCTTGACGAAGACACCGACGGGTAGATTGTCGACAATGCTGTCGAGCAGCGACTGCGTGGCATCGACCTGACGCTGTGCGGCGTTGACCTCGGTCCGGTCCTGCACAATCGCAAGGATCGCCACCTTGCCGTCAAAACGAATCTCGCGGCCGTAGGTCAAAACCTCGAATGTCTCGCCATCGGCCTTCAGATGCGTCCAACGTTGCGCCATCTCCATGTCCGTGCGGTGTTGTATAGCGGCCAGCATGCGCTTGCGCTCGTCGGATGGCCGGATATCGAGCACGGTCATCGCCGCAAAGGCGGCGTGACTGTAGCCGTAAAGATCACGCGCTGCATCGTTGACGATCAAAAACCGCAGCGTCTGCGGATCATAGACCCACATCGGCGAGGGATGCGTTTTGAACAGCGACCGAAAATCGTCGCTCGGGGTGTCGAGCCAAACGGAATCCATAACCAGGTCGACCTTGCCAACTCGAGTTTAAAAGGTTCGAATTGGAGATATTTAGACAAAAAAGCTAAATAAAATCAAAATTATAGGGAGATTAAACTTTAGGCAAAAGCCTAGCGAATATGCAACGGCAGGCTTTATCCCGGCGTCAGCGCACCATCTAAATGGGCGGACGAGGCCGGCGAGGCTCAAAGCCCCGCCTTGCCGATGGCGTGAATGACACCGTGCAACTCGCCAAGCCCTTTCAGGCGGCCGATCAGCGAGTAGCCGGGGTTGGTCGGCTTATCGATATCATCGGCGATAAGATGCCCATGATCCGGGCGCATGGGAATTTGGTGATCTTCGCGGCCCGCTCCTCGACGGCGCGCCTCCTCACCCAGAAGCAGGCTTAAAATCGCATGCATGTCGCTGCGCCCCTCCAGATGAGACGCCTCGACAAACGAGCCGTCCGCTTCTATCGCGACATCCCTCAAATGAGCAAAATTGATGCGCGCAGCAAATTCACGTGCAATGGCAAGCACATCATTGTCAGCACGAGAACCCAGCGAACCCACGCACAAGGTAAGACCGTTCGCGGGATGGTCGACGCTGCCGAGGATACGGCGCAGATCGGAAGCCTGCGAAACGACGCGAGGCAGCCCAAACAGCGATATAGGTGGATCATCCGGATGGATCGCAAGCCTTGCGCCGAGCTCGGCCGCAACCGGCACGACCTCTTTCAGGAACGCATCGAGATTGGCCTGTAGATCGCCAGCGGTCATACCGTCAAAGAGCGAGATCGCCGAGCGGATCGCATCACGACCATAGCTGTCTTCGCCGCCTGGGAGTCCTGCGATGATATTGTTTTCAAGCCGCAAAATTGCCTCGTCGTCAAGACCCTTCAACCGCTGCTCCGCACGCTGCACCAGCTCCGGTGCGTAATCCAATTCCGCGCCCTTGCGACTGAGAACGAAGACGTCATACGCAATGAATTCCACCATGTCGAAACGCAGTGCCAGGGCGGTGGTGGGCATCTCAAAGCGAAGGTCGGTGCGTGTCCAATCGACGACAGGCATGAAATTATAGCAGACGGTCTTGATGCCCGAGCGCGCAAGGTTTGCCAGACTGTCTTTCCAGACATCGATGGCCGCTCTGGCCCCGGCACCTCCGAGTTTGATGGCACTCGGCACGGGGATCGATTCACAAACGCTCCAGCGCAGACCGGAAGCTTCGACCAAAGCCTTTCGCGCCTCGATTTCAGCCGGCGTCCAGGAGCGCTTGTAGGAGATCTCATGAAGAGCCGTGACGATGCCAATTGCCCCGGCCTGTCGCGCATGTTGCAATGGCACGAGATCTTTCGGCCCAAACCAGCGCCAGCAGCTTTCCATGTCACACCCTCCATTTGTCGGTCAAAATATCGTCGAAACAACAAATGTCCATGCCGATATTGCCAGTTTGCGACGCTTGACAGATGTTATTGACCAACAATATGGTTTTGGCGGGTGGAGAGTGGATGGCAGAAAGTCCTGACAGCGAGAATAGAGGCTCGGCGGTCGATCAGGTAGTCGATGCGTTGCGGCGGCTGATGCGTGAACGCAACCTCAGCCTTGGAGACGCGCTGCCTTCAGAGGCGGATCTTGCCTCGATGTTCAATGCCAGCCGTAATACCGTGCGCGAGGCAATCCGCATCCTCAAGGCCTATGGTATCGTGGAAAGCCGACAAAAGGTCGGTGCGGTCATTACGGATCGACGCCAACAGGCGCTGATGGAGCTGTTTTCCTTCGCCATCGATATTTCGGCAGAAAGCTTTCTCGATATTCAGGGCTTTCGCCGTTTGATCGAAGTCAACCTTTCGGACCTTCTCTTTACAAGAATTGGCGAAACCGATCTCGAGGCGCTGCGCTCACTCAACGAAGCCATGAAGGCGGCGCAGGACCTGACTGATGCGGCGGCGCTCGACTACAAATTTCATGCGATGCTCATCGAGCTTTCCGGCAATCAGACATTGTCACAGGTCTATGGCATTCTGCGGCCATTGTTGCAGAAGCTTATGGAGGCCGGCAAGCGCTCGCGCGCGGCTGTCGACAGCGCCTATGAGGATCACCGCGACATCATGGAAGCATTGGAACAAAGGGATCGAATCGCTTACGCCTATCACATGAACCGCCACCTGCAGGCCGGGCTGCAATACATCGCGCCGAAGGCTGTTTGAGATATTCATTTCATCACGGATCCAAGACATGAAAAGACAGACGCTCGACACCGGCTGGACCATCTCGCGCCTTCGCGCACCCTCCACCGCACCGGCCCTGCCGAACACGATCCCTGCAACGGTTCCCGGCAACGTGCATCTCGACCTGATGGCGGCACAGCTGATCACCGATCCGTATTTGGACGTCAACGAGATTTCTCAAGACTGGATCGGCCGCTCCACCTGGCGCTATCGTCTCGCTTTCGATTGGGACAGCGACGATAACGAGCGTGTCGACCTATCCTGCCTCGGCCTTGATACCGCTGCGCGCCTGGAAATGAACGGAACCCTTCTCGGGGAAACCCGCAACATGCACCGGAGCTACCGTTTCGACATCGGTGCCCATCTCAAGGATGGCCGCAACGAGCTGATAGTCGACTTCCAGTCGGCCTACGAACATGGCGAGGAGGTGCGAAAGCAACTCGGGAGCGCCGCCGATATTCCTCAAAACTATCCCGGCCCGAGCAATCTCATCCGCAAGATGGCCTGCAATTTCGGCTGGGACTGGGGTCCAACCGTCGTCACCGCAGGCATTTGGCAACCGATCGCCATAGAGAGCTGGTCGAAGGCACGCCTTGGCGACATCCGACCCGAAATCACGCTGCAAGGCGGTCAGGGCGTGGCCCGACTGCATGTCGAAATCGAGTGGGCCGAAAAGGGCACGGACAGCATCGCATTGGTCCTTTCGATCGGCGGCAAGCGATCGGAAGTCCGCGTTGCGCAGGGCGAGACCCACGCCCAGATCGAGTGCCGTATCGACAATCCGCAGGTCTGGTGGCCGCACGGGCTTGGCGATCAACCGCTCTACGATCTCGAGCTGCAACTGCTTGGCTCTGACAGCACGGCACTGGATGGCTGGAAGCGCCGCATCGGCTTCCGATCGATCCGACTGGATACGACACCCGACGAGGTCGGTTCGGCTTTTACGCTTGTCGTCAACGACGTGCCGGTTTTCGCCCGCGGCGCGAACTGGATCCCGGACGACTGCTTCCTGCCGCGCGTAACGCGACAGCGCTATCGCGAGCGGATCAATCAGGCTCGCGATGCCAACATGAATATGCTGCGCGTCTGGGGCGGCGGCATTTACGAGACCGATACGTTCTACGAAGAGTGCGATGCGGCCGGCATCATGGTCTGGCAAGACTTTCTGTTTGCCTGTGCCAGCTATCCGGAAGAAGAGCCGGTCTATAGCGAAGTCGAGGCGGAGGCACGCGAAGCCATCACACGGCTGATGCCCTATGCCTCGCTCGTTATCTGGAATGGCAATAACGAAAACATCTGGGGCTATTTCGACTGGGGCTGGCAGGATGTCCTCGGCAACCGTCCCTGGGGAGCCGGCTATTATCTCGACCTGCTGCCGAAACTGGTGGCGGAAATCGACCCGACACGGCCCTATTGGGCGGGAAGCCCTTATTCCGGCTCGATGGAGATCGCGCCGAACGCAGACGAACACGGCTGCAAGCACATTTGGGATGTCTGGAACGAAGTCGGATATGAAACCTATCGCAACTACATCCCACGCTTCTGCTCCGAATTCGGATGGCAGGCGCCATCGACCTTCGCGACATTGACGCAGTCCGTGCGCGAGAAGGATCGCGCGCCAGCCTCCCCTGGCGTACTGCACCACCAGAAGGCAACCCTGGGCAACGATAAACTGCTACAAGGCCTGGAAGGCTGGTTCCCGCACCCGCAGAATTTTGACGACTGGCTTTTCGTCACCCAGCTCAACCAGGCACGCGCCATCAGCTTCGGCATCGACCATATGCGCTCGCATCGGCCAAATTGCATGGGCACCATCGTCTGGCAGCTCAATGATTGCTGGCCGGTGACGTCCTGGGCCGCAGTCGACGGGTCGGGACGCAAAAAGCCGCTGTGGTACGCGTTGAAACACAGCTATGCGCCGCATCTTCTGACCATCCAGCCGCGTGGCGATAACCTTGCTGCTGTCGCCGCAAACGATGCGACGCTATTCTGGCGCGTTCCATTCACCGTCGAGCGGTTCGATTTCAACGGCAAGCTGCTCGCACATCATTCCGTCTGGCGCGTTCTGTGCGACCGCTTCGAAAATACCGACATCGCGATCCCCAAAGATGTGGCGACGCCGGGCGATCCCGAGCGCGAATTCCTGCGTGCCCGCCTGGGCGACGCCGAGGCCTGGTGGTTCTTTGAGAAAGACATGAAGCTGCACTATCCGCAGCCGCGCTACGACATCGAGATCGAAGAGACGACCGGCGGGATCACGGTCACGATTACCGCACAAACCTTGCTGCGGGATCTCTGCCTGTTTGTCGATCGCATCAACCCGAATGCCGAAATCGACGACATGCTTGTCAATCTCATCCCTGGGGAAAGCAGGACATTCCGCATCAGCGGCATGTCGAAAGAAGCCTTTGAGGATGCGGATCTGTCGAGCGTCATCCGTACGGCCAATCAGGTTGCCGAGCTCCCAGCACATCGATAGGCGCATGCCGTCGACACCGAAAGAACCCGGCGATCCGCGTCGGGTTTTTCTTCGTGCTTTCACCGGCTTGCCGACCATGTGTCACAAAAGAATGCGATCGCGAATGGCAAAATGCCTCCTATGATCGGCGCCTGCCTTGTGATCTAGTGGCCCCATTCGATCCAATGAATCAGCGAGACCCAGCTTATGCCCTCGGACCTCAATCGTAGCTTTCAGACACCCCGTCGCGAAGAACTCGGTCTGATCACCCTCACCAATCCAGGCGGTCTGTCGATCGCGGCGCTGCCAAACGGGACGCTGTTTTCCATTGACTTCGCCGATGAAAAGGGCGGCGTCATGATCAACCAGGTGCTCGGATCACCTGTTTATGGCGGGATCGGCCGGCTCTATCTACGTGTCGGCGGAGCAAAGCCCGCTACCGCGGAAATCGTTGGCCCGAAAGCAGCCGTGCAGTTCGGTCATGGCACAAGCGGCTTTTCGTGGAGCGGGGAAACGGCTGGCATAAGGCATACGGTCAGCCTGCGCCTGCATCCGAGCCAAACGGCTTGGTTCTGGCAGGTGTCGCTGCAAAACACCAACAGTTCAACGGTTTCAGCCGACCTCGTCCTGCTTCAGGATGTGGGTCTCGGCGATCGCGGCTTCCTGATGAACAGCGAGGCGTATGCGTCGCAATACATCGATCATCACATTGCCGACCACGCTACCTTCGGTCCGGTTGTCCTGAACAGGCAGAATCTTAAGCAGGGCGGCGGGCGCAATCCTTGGGTGGCGCAGGGTTGCCTTGAGGGAACCGCAGCCTACGCGACCGATGCCATCCAGCTCGTCGTACCCTCTAGAAGTGGCGACGGCATCATGGTGCCGGATTTCGGCAAGGATCTGCCAAGCACCCGCCGCCAGCACGAGGTCGCCTGCCCGGCGATCCAGTCAAAGCCGCTCTCGCTCGCTGCAGGAGACGCAAGCACCACGACGTTCTTCGGACTGTTCATCGCAGATCACCCGACCGCTTCCAGCGATGCCGATCTTTCTCACCTCGATGCCCTGCCGAAGCTGCAGGGCGAGTTGGCGATGGACACTATATCGGCTGCGCAATCGGTCCGCAGCCATGTTCAGAACGCGCCTCTCGCCGAGAGCGAAGGCCTCGATCAGGCGGCGATCGATGCGCTCTACCCTAACCGCCTGCTTGAAGAACATGCTGACGGAAAGCTGCTTTCCTTCTTTGTACCGGATGGGCCGCACAACAGGCATATCGTACTTCGCGAGAAGGAACATGTGGTCGCGCGTCGTCACGGGTCCATTGTCCGCAGCGGCCAGAATATGCTGCTCGACGACAAGACGCTCGCCGCCACGTGCTGGATGCAAGGCATCTTCGCGGCCCAACTCACGATCGGCAACACCTCCTTTCACAAGCTTTTCTCCGTTTCGCGCGATCCCTACAATCTGACGCGGTCGAGCGGCCTTCGAATTCTTGTCGATCTCGGTGACGGATGGTGCCTGCTTGGCGTTCCGGCAGCCTTCGAGATGGGCCTCAGCGATATCAGATGGATCTACCGCCTGCCCGGCCGGACCATCACCGTCTCGGCGATCGCGGATGGCAAGGATCCAGCGATGCAATGGAAGGTTTCCGTCGAGGGAGAAGCCTGCCGCTTTCTCATATTCGGCCATATCGTGCTCGGTGAGCGCGACTATGAAGCCGTCGCCAACATTTCGATCGATCAGGCTGCCAAGCGCATCTCTTTCCGCCCGCAACCGTCCTGGCTTTGGGACCGCTATCCGAATGCGGCCTACCATCTCGTCACTTCGACGCCGGATGCATTTGAGGCCGTCGGCGGCGACGAGCTGCTGTATGAAGACGGCAATTCGCGAAACGGCCCGTTCATCGCGCTGAAATCTCACGCCACGCAGGAATTGCGCTTCGCCGTCACCGGGTCGATGGCGGACACCGGTGCCGGCGAGGCCTTCGCGATGCGCTATGCGGCCGGCGTGGAAAGCGGGGAAATGCTGGCGCCCGCGCGCAGCTTCTGGAGCCATGTGACGCGCGGCGCACGGGTCGAAGGCGATGGCCGTGATGTACTGGCGCAATCCGTCATGGTTCCGTGGATCGCACATGACGCAATCGTTCATTTGAGCGTGCCGCATGGGCTGGAGCAATATACGGGCGCAGCCTGGGGAACGCGTGACGTCTGCCAGGGACCGATCGAATTTCTGCTGGCCTATGAGCATGACGACGAAGTTCGCCAGATCCTCAGCACGCTCTTTTCCGAGCAATATCGGGATCGCGGCGACTGGCCGCAATGGTTCATGCTGGAGCCCTATGCCAACATCCGCGCCGGCGAGGCACACGGCGATATCGTCGTCTGGCCGCTGAAGGCGCTTTGCGATTATATCGAGGCGACGGGAGACATTACTTTCCTTGCCGAAACGGTGCCTTGGCGCGCCGACGACACGATGCAGCTGACGTCGGAACAGGCGACGATCTCAGACCACGTCGAGAAGCTGCTGGCGACCGTACGCAGCCGGTTCGTACCGGGCACAAGTCTGATCCGCTATGGTGAGGGCGACTGGAACGACAGCCTGCAACCGGCCGATCCGCATTTGCGCGACTGGATGGTCAGCAGCTGGACAGTGTCCCTGCTCTACGAACAACTGGTGCGCTACGCCAATATTCTGACGCTCGCCAGCCGCACCGAAGAAGCGCAGTCGCTTCAGGCAACGGCTGTTGCCATGCGCGCCGATTTCAACCGTCTGTTGATGCGCGATGGCATCGTTGCCGGTTATGGCGTCTTCGACCCAAGCCATGACGGCGTCGAACTGCTGCTGCATCCCGAGGACACGCGCACCGGATTGCATTACTCGCTGATCGCGATGACACAGCCGATGATCGGCGGATTGTTCACGCCCGATCAGCGTCATGCCCACATGAAGATCATCCGCGAGAACCTGCTCTTCCCCGATGGCGTTCGACTGATGGAGAAGCCGGCGACCTATTCTGGCGGCCCGGAAAAACTGTTCCGTCGCGCTGAGTCGTCATCCTTCTTCGGTCGCGAGATCGGGCTGATGTATGTGCATGCGCATCTGCGCTACTGCGAGGCACTTGCTCTTGATCATGATGCGGAGGCCGTTTGGCAGGCACTGGCGCTGGCAAACCCGATCGCCGTCAGTGGTCATGTCGAGCACGCCTCGCTGCGCCAGCGCAACACCTACTTCAGCAGCAGCGACGCGGCCTTCGATGATCGCTACCACGCCTCATCCGATTGGAGCCGCGTGAAGGCCGGCGATATTGCGGTCGATGGCGGCTGGCGCACGTATTCGAGCGGGCCCGGCCTCTATACCAAGAGCCTGATCGGCAACGTCTTCGGCTTCCAGCGCCAATTTGGCCAGCGTATCCGCCAGCCGCTGCTGCCAAGCTCAATCGGCGCCTGCGACGTTAAGCTGGACTTCAAGGCCTGAGCTGCCGAACTAAAAAGGGAGCCGCTATTGCGGCTCCCTTATTTTTGGCAATCACAACGGAATCAGGCCGCGTCGTCCCAGGCCGGCGCCAGACCATCAGGGCTGACGATACGGCCGGCCGACACCGCGAGTGCATGGATGGCAGCCATTTCGTCCGGCGAAAGCGCAAAGTCGAATATGGCAGCATTTTCCGCGGCACGGACTTCCGACACGGTCTTGGAAAGAACGATCAGACCCTGCTGCACAATCCATCGCAGGACGATCTGCGCGACCGACTTTCCATGCCGACCGGCAATGTCCTTCAACACCGCATCGGAGAGAACCTTGCCGTCGGCCATGGCGTAATAGGCCGTCACCGACATGCCGAGAGAATTTGCCGTCTCGATCACGGCGGACTGGTCCAGATATGGGTGATACTCGACCTGATTGGTGACCAGCGGCAGGTCGCTCAAGGCGACAGCCTCGCGCATCAACATCCGGTTGAAGTTGGAGACGCCGATGTGGCGCACCTTACCCGCCTTGGCAACCTCATTGAGCGCGCCGATCTGCTCTGCCAGCGGCACGGCATCGTTTGGCCAATGCAGCAGCAGGAGGTCGACATAATCGGTTTTCAGCTTTTTCAGGCTTTCATCCACGGAGGCAATAAAGGCATCGCGGCGATAGTTTTCGACCCAAACCTTCGTTGTCAGGAACAGATCGCCACGAGCTATGCCGGCCTGCTGGATGCCATCGCCGACATCGGCTTCATTGCCGTAAATCTGGGCGGTATCGATATGGCGATAGCCATTGCGGAGCACATGCGCCACCATCCGCTTGCTATCGGGACCCGGCACACGGAAAGTGCCGAAACCGAGTGCGGGAATGGATGCGCCGTTGGCATTGACGAATTGCATGGGATTATCCTTTCGTTTGCAAAATGAAATCAGACAGCGCAGACGAGCTGCGTTGCCGAAGAAGAGCGGCGATCGAGCGCACCGCTCCAGAGTGTGAGAACAAGGGCCGCAACGACGAGGATCGCGCCGACCCAAGGCGTGGCACCCAGGCCAAGCGAGGATTCGACCACCAGCCCGCCAATCCAGGCGCCGGCGGCAATACCGAGATTGAAAGCGGCAATGTTGAGCGCCGAGGCAACATCGACGGCAGCGGGCCGCACCTGCCGGGCAAGCTGAACGACATAAAGCTGCAGGCCGGGCACGTTGGCGAAGGACAGGAACCCGAGTGCCGCAAGTGTAGGGATAGCAAGCCACGGCGAGACGGCGGTAAAGCTGAACAGGACGAGCACTAGCGCCTGGGCGATAAAGAGCCATGTCAACGCACGCACGGGATTGCCGTTGGCGAGGCGGCCGCCGATGACATTGCCGATAGCAATGGCAATGCCATACAGCACGAGGATGAGGCTGACCGCAGAAGCCGCAAAGCCGGTTATCTCTTGCAGGATCGAGGCAAGGAAGGTGAAGGCGACGAAGGTGCCGCCATAGCCAAGCGCCGTCATGGCAAAGACGATCAACAGCCGGCCGCTTGCCAACACGCGGACCTGGTCACCGATACCTGCCGGCGGCGCCTTCTGAAGATTTGACGGCAGCAGCAACGCAATAGCGGCAAGAGCTACGATCCCGAGAGCGGCGACAGCGGCAAAGGTGGCGCGCCAACCGAAAGTCTGGCCGATGAAGGTGCCGAGCGGAACGCCGGTCACGATGGCAACTGTCAGGCCCATGAACATCATGGCGATGGCCGAGGCGCGGCGGTTTTCCGGCACGAGATCGGCAGCGATGGTCGAACCGACGGAAAAGAATACACCGTGGGCAAAGGCGGAAAGCACGCGAGCAACCAGCAGCGGCGTATAGTCTGGGCTCAAGGCGGCCATGCCGTTGCCGACGACAAACAGCGCCATGAGACCGAGGAGCAGCGGCTTGCGCTCGATGCGGCCAGTCAATGCCGTCAGGATCGGCGCACCAAAGGTAACACCGAGCGCATAGACGCTGACAATGAGACCGGCGAGCGGAAGATTGATGTGAAGGTCGTTTGCGACCGTCGGCAGAAGGCCGACAATGACGAATTCGGTTGTTCCGATCGCATAAGCAGCAATCGTCAACGCAAAGAGAGCGAGAGGCATGAGATCACCCGATCAAATCGCATCCGGCCCGCGCCGGCTGCATCAGTTCTTGTTCGGGTGGGAATATGGGACCAAGACATTCAATCGATAATCGGCTATATAAACGCAACACTTGTGAATTGAATTCAAAATAGGCTGACAATGGACAATCGCGCAGGCGAGATGGATGTTTTCGTGCAGGTGGCGACGCTCAAGAGCTTTTCTGCTGCCGGCAGGAAGCTGCGCCTTTCCCCCTCCGCCGTCAGCAAGCTCATCACCCGACTGGAGGAGCGGCTGAGCACACGTCTTCTGGTGCGGACGACCCGCTCCCTGCAATTGACGCCGGAGGGCGAAATCTATCTGGACAAGGCCCGGACGATCCTCGCCGATATCCAGGAGGCGGAGCGTATCGTCGCATCCGGTGGCGCCACGATCCCGCGTGGTCTCTTGCGCGTCAGCGCATCGGTCGCATTCGGCGTCCGTTGCCTGGTGCCCATCATTCCTGATTTTCTGAAGCGGTACCCCGAGATCGAGCTGGACATTTCGCTCACCGACAGCGTGATCGATATCGTCGGCGAGCGCGCAGATGTCGCGATCCGCGCGGGTGCTTTGCGCGACAGCTCGCTGAAGGCGCGAAAGCTTATGGACAGCCGACGAGTCATCGTCGCTTCGCCATCTTACCTCAGTCAACATGGCCTGCCGGCAACGCCGGACGCCCTGGATGATCACAATTGCCTGACCTTCAATTTTCGACCGACGGCCGAAGGCTGGCCGTTTCGCGACCCGCAGAGCGGCACCCATTTCGTGAAAACGGTGCAAGGCAACCTTCAGGCCAATAACGGGCCGACCGTTCGCAGCCTATGCATTGCAGGTATGGGGCTCGCCCGCATCGGGCAATTTCACGTCCAGCCAGACATTGATGCCGGCAGGCTCGTCACGGTTCTCGAAGACTTCAATCCGGAAGATATCGAGCATGTCCATGCCGTTTATGCCGGTCACGAACATCTGGCCGCACGCATCCGGGCCTTTATCGACTTCCTGGTTAACCGAATCGGATAAACTCCACCGCGATATTCTAAGCGGAGCTGGATTTGGAAACCGACCTCTATCTACCGATCAAGTCATTTCTTGAGACAGCGGGCTATCTCGTCAAGGGTGAGATCGGTGGCTGCGACCTGGTTGGGCTAAATGATGGTGAGCCGCCTCTTGTGGTCATCTGTGAGCTCAAGATGACGTTCAATCTCGAGCTGATCCTGCAGGCCGTCGATCGCGCCGCGGCAAGCGACGAGGTCTGGATCGCCGCCCGCGTCTCGGCAAAAGGCAAAGGACGAGAAAGTGACCGACGCTTCCGCGACCTGTGCCGCCGGCTTGGCTTCGGCATGCTTTCGGTGTCCGATAGCGGCAATGTCGATATCGTTGTGAGCCCGGTGGCGCCGATGCCACGCAAGAATGCGCGACGCAGATCGCGCCTCGTCGAAGAACATCGTCGACGCAAGGGCGATCCGGCACTTGGCGGCAGCACCCGAAAGCCGATCATGACCGCCTATAGACAGCAGGCCCTCGTTTGCGCGGCGGCCATAGAGAACGGCGCCCAACGCCCCAAGGATATGCGCGAAGCAGCGCCGAAAGCCCCGCAAATTCTACGCGATAACGTCTACGGCTGGTTCGAGCGCATCGACCGCGGGATCTATGCGCTGACGGAGCTTGGAACGGAGGCTCTCAAGAGGTGGCCGGCACAGCAAATCTAAATATGGAAAAATTTCGGCCAACCGACATTAAATTCATGTAATATCTAAATTTTTTGCAATATAAACATGATCGATATTTAATTTGTAAAACTGAATTGGCGGATCATATTACTCATCAGCGCCAATTCAGTTTTATACTTTGGTTCTCCGAGTAACGAGGAACAGAGGCTTCCGGAACGAATTGACGCGAATCCATTCGACGCCTGTCCCGACATGGACAAGACGCCATATCGCCAACAATCTCGTAAGGGACTTTTGCCATGTCATCTCTTCTTCGCAAGCACCGCACCGCCGCCATCGTGGGCGCAGCCATCATCGTTGGTGCCGGCGCATTGCCCTTTGCCTTCAGCACATCCGCAACCGTTGCCGCAGCCGCCGAACCTGCAGGCATCGTGGCACCCGGCGGCTCCTTCGCTCCGATCGTCGACGCAGACAAACCCGCCGTCGTTACCGTCACGACGACGATGAAGGCGACCGATGCAAGCGCCGACAGCAACTCTCCGATGGACGAACAGTTCCGTCAGTTCTTCGAAAACCAGGGCATCCCATTTCCGAAGCAGGCCCCGCACCAGCAGCAAAGCCAGCGCGCCATGGCACTGGGCTCCGGTTTCGTCATCAGCCCTGACGGCATCATCGTTACCAACAACCACGTCATCCAGAATGCCATCGACATCAAGGTGACGCTGGACGACGGGACGGAAGTTCCCGCCAAGCTCTTGGGTGCCGATGCGAAGTCCGATCTCGCCGTTCTGAAGATCAAGGCGCCGAAGCCGCTCGCCACCATTGCCTGGGGTGATTCCGACAAGCTGAAGCTCGGCGACCAGATCCTCGCGATCGGCAACCCCTTCGGCATCGGCACGACTGTCACCGCCGGCATCGTTTCGGCCCGTGGCCGTGATCTGCACAGCGGCCCGTATGACGACTTCATCCAGATCGATGCCCCGATCAATCACGGCAACTCCGGCGGCCCGCTTGTCGACCGAGAGGGTAATGTCGTCGGTATCAACACCGCCATCTACTCTCCGAACGGCGGCAGCGTCGGCGTCGGCTTTGCCATCCCATCCGACGAAGCCAAGTCCATCGTCGCCAAGCTCGAAAAGAACGGCTCGATCGACCATGGCTATCTCGGTGTCGCCATCCAGCCGGTGACACCAGACATCGCCAACGCCATGGGCCTTTCGCAGACCCAGGGTGCGCTGGTCGCAAGCGTCAACAATGATACCCCAGCCGCGCGCGCCGGCATCAAGAGCGGCGATATCGTGACCGCAGTCGGCAACGAAACCGTCAAGACGCCGAAGGATCTGTCGCGGCTCGTGGCCGATCTTTCGCCCGGCGATCACCGTTCGCTCACCGTGTGGCGCGACGGCAAGAGCATGGATGTCAATGTCACCATCGGCGGCAATGACGACAGCAAGCAGGCCGCCAACGACGATGGCGACGGCAAGGTACAGCCGTCCAACCAGCCAAGCATCGGGGTAGGCCTTGCCAACCTGACGCCGGATGTTCGCGAACAGCTGAACCTGCCGCACACTCTGCAGGGCGCCGTCGTTGCCAGTGTCAATCCGGACAAACCGGCAGCGGCTGCTGGCATTCAGACGGGCGACATTATCGTCTCCGTCAACGATCAGCCGGTAAAAAATGCTCATGACGTCCAGGCGGACGTCGCCCAGGCCGGCAAGGATGGACGCAAGTCCGTCTTGCTGCTGATCCAGCGCGATGGCGACAAGACCTTCGTGGCCGTGCCGTTCTCGGCCGCCTGAAACCTGAGCGATCGCTGAAGAGCCGGCCTGTCTCCATGTTTTGGAGGCAGGCCGATTGTTTTCAGGTCACCAGCAGCCCCTGGCGATCAGCAAGCCCGATGGTTGCCAGCGTGCCGGCATTGAACGGCAGAAAATCAATTTCTATCCCATCGCTGAAAATGACACCGTGCTCGGCCATTTCCGACATTACGATCATCGGCGTCTCCGCGTCGATCTGCCCCGAAACCAGCGAGACGCCTGTCGTATGGCTGGGAAACGGTTCCCGCACGAAATAATGCAGAGACTGTGCGTCCCAGGGAAAAGACGCGTCGGCAATCCCGGCCGGCACGTCGACGCCAAAACTCGCCGCCGCCCCTGCCCAACCCGCATAAAGGCTTTTCAGCCAACCGGTGGACCCCATTCCCGTGGAAACGATAATGCCGCTCGACGATTGTTTTTCGTGGCTTTGGCCGATGGTAAGATTGTAGCGGGCCGATACATGACTGCGGGGGCCGATGAAGAGATCGTTGACCGCATAGAGAACCTCGCCGGTATTCAGCGATGCCTTTGCCATGCTGACCCGCTTCAGGGACCTGCGCTGTGTCATCGCCTCCGGTATGATCTTGCGCACATCCCTCACTTGAAATGGCAGAAGGACGCCGTCCCAGCGCTTTGGATCGGGATTGACGCCGAGCAAATGCTGGCCATCCAGATACTTCAGGGTATTGGCGACGAGGCCGTCCTGACCGAGGACGACAACAATGTCATCGGCGGCAAAGATGAAATTGCCGAGATAGCGCCGATTGAGGGTTTGGACCCGGGCGACGGCGCGCAGGCTGGCCTCCACCTCCTGCACCGCCGCGCGGTAATGCTGTTGCTCTTCCAGATAATCGCCGAAATCCGCGCCAAGATGCTCGACATAGAACTGCGCCTGCTGAACCGTGTTGAACCGGGCGATCAGCTCATCGAGGCGTGTGTCGCGCACGATCAGGACGATCTTTCTGTCTTCAGCGCCCGCCATGGCTTAGGCCCTTGCCTGCGGCTGCAGCATTTCGCGCAATAGATCCGGGGTCACGTTCAGCTGACCAATCTTGGTGGCATTGTCGGCAAGATCGCGGAAAGCGAGTGCCATCAGCTGGCCGGGCTCCATCCCGACCGAGGCCAGTGCCTGCAGCATCTTCGGATCGGCATCGCCGAATGCCTTCATCATGGCGGCCAGGCCATAGGCCTTCGCATCCGCTTCCTCACGCGCATTACCCGACGCGAGAGCGACAAGCGCCTTGTTTTGCTCTTCCAGCGCAATCTTGCCGGTCATCTCCTCCTGACGGATCTGCAATTGCCGCTCCTGGACCGAGCGCTCGGCATCCATCTGAGCTTCGCGCACCTGGCGCTTCTTGTTTTCGACGGCAATTTCGGTCGCAAGCTCGTTTTCTTTGATCGTGCGCTCCTGCTCGACGGCGGCATTGCGGCGGGCATAAATCGCCTCGTCAGCGCTTCGCAGCAACGCCTCGCGAGCGCTCGCTTCGAGCGCCTTGGCAGTTTCGGGCTTCGGCTTCACCGCCAGGATCGACAGGCTCAATAGCTGGAGGCCCAGAGCCTGCAACGCCGGATGATCATGGAGCGTGGCCGCCACACGCCCGACCAGCAATTCGCTGGCACCTAAAACTTCCTTCAACGGCAAGGCATGCACCTCGGCGCGCATTGCCACCTGCACCTGATCGATCAAGCGCTGCGACAGTTTTTGCGGATCCTCCGAACCGTATTGGCCCCTCGCATTGAGCGAGAAGTCGAGCAGTTCGCCGGTGCGCTTTGGATCGGCGACCCGATAGGTGATCTGACCCTGGATCGTCACTTCCTGAAAGTCGGCAGTCACTTCCGGGAAGATGAACGGCTCATTGACGCTGGCTGTCGGCACGACGACAAGCGATGTCGACGGGGCATAGTACCAGAACGAAAGCCCAGCACCCTCCCGCTGCGGACGGCCGTTGCGATACTGGATCACATACTGCGTTGGCTGCGCCTTGATAAAACGAAATCCAAACATGTTTGCCTCCTGGAAGCGTGCTTCAAATCGTGATGAGGCGAATAAACACAGCTTAGTGTGTTTTGTCAACTAAGTTAGTTGAAACTTTACACTAAGGCGAAGCGGCGCTATATCTACGGTATGGAAAACTCCGAGAATTCATATCCGCGGCCGATCGTCTCGGTCGATCTCGCCATTTTTGCGTTGACCGCAGCAGGCCTTGAGGTCCTTCTGGCGCAGCGCGGCGCGCGCCCTTTTGAAGGCGACTGGGCACTGCCCGGCGGATGGATCCATGTCGACGAGGATGATGACCTCGAAGCAGCCGCACGCCGCGTCCTCAACTTAAAGACGGGCATCGTTGCCCCCTATCTCGAGCAGGTTGGCGTGTCCGGCGACGCGAAACGCGATCCTCGCGGCTGGAGCCTCAGTGTCACTTACATGGCATTGATTTCACCGGATGACGTGACGCTTAGGCACGGTGGCAACATGACGGAGGCCGCCTGGCGTCCGATCATTGCAGACGGGGTGGATGGTCCCCTCGCTTTTGACCATGCCGCCATTTTGAAGACGGCCATCACGAGACTGCGCAGCAAAGTCGAATATTCGACTTTGCCGGTCCACCTGTTGCCGCATGCGTTCACATTGAGCGAGCTGCAAATGGTTTATGAGCGTCTTCTGGGCCGTAGCCTCGACAAGTCCGCATTCCGCAAGCGGATAGCGGAGGTCGATTTTATTGAGCCGATAGAGGGCGAAATGCGGCGTGCCAGCAACCGCCCCGCTCAGCTCTATCGGCTCAAGCAGGTGCATGCGACGGTCTTTTTCGACCGTACGATCTAGCCGTTCACAGTTTCAAAAAAGAGATAGTTGGGCTTTGACACGCGGCCGTTTTTGTCCAAACTCTGCCGTTGTGATGGTGCAAAAGTGTCGCAAGACAGATAGGAAGAGCCCGAAGGTAGGCGATTTTCCGTCTGTTGAGCCACCGCCAAGGCGCCTTGGCATCTTGAACAGGAATATGCAGCCGCAGGAGCTGGAGTGACTGATCCATACGAAATTCTTGGCGTTGCGCGCGATGCGAACGATGAGCAGATCAAGGCGGCCTATCGCAAGCGGGCGAAGGCGGCACATCCGGATTCTGGCGGCGACACGGATGCCTTCGCGCGGCTGCAGAAAGCCTATGAACTGCTTCTGGATCCGACTCGCCGGAAAGTCTTCGATGACACCGGTTACGATGTCGAGCTGACCGATGCCAAGGACCTGCAGGCGCTTGTTGCCATCGAGAAGCTCATTACGGAAATGGTGCTGGACGAGCGCGAGCCGGGAACGTTCGATCCGGTCGCCAAAATGCGGGCGGCTCTTCTTGAGGACATCCGCAAGGCGAATTTCAGCAAGAGCGAACTGGAGCGGCACTCCAACCGTATTAGCCTCCATCTTGACCGGTTGGGCAAACGCCCCGGCAAGGATGTCGTCGGGCATATGCTACGCGCCCGCATCAAGGCGATCGCCACCGCGATTTCCGAAACGGAAGCGAAGATCGGCGCAAGCGAACGGGCCTGCGATATGCTGGAGGGTTATCTCTACGTCATGGACGAGACGGATGATCCGACGGAACTGGCATCCGATCTCGAATGGGACGACGCTCCAAAGGTGCGTTCGGCAGCGCAATAGCCAGTGCTGTCGATGCCCAACAGTTTCGACCGCCGGATGCTATTGCTTTACCGTGCGGAGCTGACTTCGGCCTATGTGCCGACAAATTTCGCCTCGGAATAGCCCAGCTTCGCGTTTATCTCGATCTCGAAATCTTTTTCGGCAACGTAATGTTGCAATGCAACAATCGTCCCTAGACAAATCGAGGACGTGGCCTAGATCAAGGCTCCAAGACGCCATTGGTTCCATCAAAAGATGACCAGCCGGCGACCAATCGGCGCAGACCAGGGGCTGCATCGATTTCAAATCTAAAGCGCGAGGTATGCGGTTGCTGGCTTCCGAAGCGGATGAAATCGTCTTTGAACATCTGAGCGAAAACCGATCGCGGGCCGCATTGAGAGGCGCATTCTGGTCGGCACTCGACACGTTGATCCCAACGGCGCTGAACAGTCTCGTTTTCGTGGTCACGTCGCGATATCTCCTGCCTCAGGATTTCGGTCTCGTCGCACTTGCCTTCGCTATCGTCAGTTTCGCCGCCGGCTTCGGGCCGACGGCTTTCGGCGAGGCGCTGATTCAGCAGAAGTCGATCCGCCGCAGCCATCTCGATACGGTGTTCTGGCTGTCTTTCCTTTCGGCTGCCATTCTCTATGCCGCGCTGTTTGCGCTATCGCCAATCCTTGCCCATTGGGTCGGCCATGACGAGATCGTCAGCCTTCTGATGATCATCGGCCTGAAGATCTTCTTCGACATGATGATCATCGTGCCCAATGCCTTGATCGGCAGGACGATGTCCTTCCATCTCGCGGCCGTACGCACGGCGATCGCGACCTCTGTTTCAGCCATCATCTGCCTGTCGCTGATCCTGGCTGGCTTTGGCCTCTGGGCACTTGCCATCGCACAGATTGCCGCGCCGGCCGCAGCCTGCATAGCCGCATTCTGGGGCGCGAAATGGCTGCCGGGGGTGCGGATCAAGCTTTCCAGTCTGCGCGAGCTGCTGCATTACGGTGTCTTCGCATCCGGCAATCGCTTTCTGCAGACCATGAACCTCGATCAGCTGATCATCGGCACGCTGGTGAGCCCGGCAGCGCTCGGTATTTATAATTTCGCCCGCCGGCTCTACGAGATGCTCAACAATGTGCTCGCCGGCGGTCTGACCTCTGTGAGCCATGTGCTGCTCTCCTCCCTGCAGCACGATCAGAACAAGGTGCGCGAAGCTTTCCTGATGGCAACCTTCGGCTGCTCGCTGGTCTCTTTTCCGGCCTTCATGGGCCTGGCAGCAGTTGCAGACGATGCCATTCCCCTGATTTTCGGCCAGCACTGGGTTGCAGCGATCTGGCCGGTGCGCTTCTTCTGCGTGATCGGCCTGATGGGCGGCATTGGCGTGATCCAGGCATCGCTGATTACGAGCCAGGGCAAATCTGACTGGTGGTTTTATTACCAGCTGGTGCGCAACATCGTCACGATCGTGACCGTGTTTGCCCTCTACCAGTTTGGCGTCTCGACGATCGTCTTCGCGCTGATGGCCGAGGTCCTGCTGCTCTGGCCAGCGACATTGTGGATGGTTTCCCGCCTCATCGGTCTGAGCATCGCTGAATATTTCGGGCAGTTTCTGAGACCCATCGCTGCCTATCTGGGCATGCTGGTCGTGGTGCTCGCGCTGTCGTCCGCCTTGAGCGAATGGTCGCCGGCTGCTCGCCTCGTCTGCGAGATCCTTGCCGGAGGTCTGACCTATTCGGCGCTCATTTTCCTGCTGTGCCGGGACAGAATTCTCTTCCTTGTGCGGACGACCCTGCAGGGACGCCGTGCAAAACCTCAATAACGGCGTTGCAGACGGTGGCGCGAGAAATGCAACTCTCCCCGAGCAACGTCGATCCGATGCAACAGCCAACCAAATGTCAAAAGGGCGCGACATGACACTGGTGACTTTCATTATCCCTGTTCGCCATCAGGCAAACTCCAATGACTGGCCTGCGCTCAAGAGCCGGCTGTCGCAAACGATCGCCTCGATCTGCGGGCAATCGAATGGTGACTGGCGCGGCATCATCGTGGCCAATGAGGGCGCCGATCTCCCCGCCTTGCCGCCGAAATTCTCGGTCGAGCGCGTCACCTTTCCGCCAAACCAGTTGCACGATATCAACGGCGCCGATCGCGAGAAGGTCTATGATGCCTTCCGGTTGGACAAGGGTCGTCGCGTGTTGAGTGGCATGCTTGCCGCCCGCGATTCTCGGTTCTTCATGATCGTCGACGATGATGATTTCGTCAGCGCCAACATCGTGGAGTTTGCCGCGAAGAACCAGGACGCGAACGGCTGGAAGATTGACAAGGGCTACCTCTGGAACGAGGGCGGCCGGCTGCTGATGCATCACAACGACTTCGCCAATTATTGCGGGACGTCGCTGATCATTCGATCCGATCTCTATCGGCTGCCGTCCAGCTTCGAGGACGCGGAGATCGATTACATCAAGTCGATGCTCGGCAGCCACGTGCGCATCGGCAGGACGCTTGCCGAGGCCGGCTTTCCGCTCGGATCGCTGCCTTTTCGCGGCGCGATCTATCGCGTCGGTCACAGCGGCGCCCATAGCAAGTCTTCCAATCTTATCAGAACGCACTTTCTCAATCCCTCGGTGCTGCGTCACCCCCGCCAGTTTCTCGGCAATCTCTCGCGTGTCCGCCCGCTCGACCGCAACCTGAGAAACGAATTCTTCGGCAACCGCGCGGCCGGATAGCCACGGATATCGCTTTCGCTCAACAAGGGCTCGACCATGACGGCTGATGCAGCAAGACACAGATACGCCGCTCTCGACGCCATGCGCGGCCTCGCCGCCTATGCCGTCGTCGTCTATCACCTCGACAGGCCCTACGCGCCATCAGCTTATATCGCGGTCGACTTCTTCTTCGTGCTCAGCGGCTTCGTGATCGCCAGAGCCTATGGCGACAAGCTTGCCAGCGGCATGACCACGCTGGCCTTCATGAAGGCGCGCTATGCGCGCCTCTATCCCCTGTTCATTATCGGCAGCATCTTCGGGCTCGTGCAACTGTTGCTGCATTGGCAGGCAGCGGGTGTCGGCCGGGCCGATCTTGGCGCCAGCATTCTGACGACAGCCCTCATGCTGCCCTCACCAAGCTTTCTAACCCGATCCGCCGGAGATATCTGGGCGCTTTATCCGCTGAACGGCCCAGCCTGGTCGCTATTCTGGGAACTGCTTGCCAATCTTGTCTTTGCTCTCGTCCTCTTTCGACTGAGAACGCGGAGCCTCATCATCATTGCCGGCCTGTCGCTGGCCATGCTCATCGGCTCGGTATTTTTCCACAAATCGCTTGATCTGGGCTGGGAGTGGCGCTCGGTGGATGGCGGCTTCGCCCGCGTGTTTTTCTCGTTCACGCTCGGCATGATCATTTACCGGCTGCGGAGCAATTCGACGCTCGGGCAGACGTTCAACAGCTATGCTGCAATTCTCCCCATCGCTGCCATCTGCATTCTTCTGTTCCTTCCCACCTATTCGCTGAAATATGCGTTGGTCTTTTGCGTGCTGATTTCGCCGCTGATCGTGGTTGCCGGCACGATGCTGGAACTGCCGGAGAAGCTACAGCGCGCCGGCATCTTCCTTGGCTACCTCTCCTATCCGATCTACATGTGCCATCGCGGGTTTACGGAGATCTACGGCCATGTCCTGCGTAGGATGCAGTCGTCGCAGCCGCTGGTCTATATCATCCTCTATCTCGTCCTTGTATCGGTCATTGCCTACATCGCGGCAAAGTTGGCGAGCCTGCTCGTCAAACATGCGACGCCCTTGAAACAGACTGGCCATAGCGTCCGCGCAGGTACACCCGGCGAGTAATCCGTTCAGGTGTGGACGGCAGCGAGTGCGATCGCATCGGCAACCTCCTCTCGGCGATCCGAGAGAGTCGCTGTCACGACACGCAGGTGACTGCTCGGCAAAATCGAGAACTTGGCTCCCGGGTTGACCGCGATGCCACGGGCAGCAAGCGTCACCATCGCGAATGGCTCGGAGGAAATCGGGATCCAGGCGCATAGGCCCGCGCCGTGAAGCGCCGGCACTCCACGCTCGGCAAGGGCATCGATCAGGGCCGCCCGACGGTGATCGTAGATGGTTCGCGCGTGATCAAGACAAGCCGCCGTCGCAGGATCGCACAGCAACCACGCAGCCGCCGACTGCAGGATACGGCTGGTCCAGCCAGAACTGAAACTGCGATAGGATTGGATCTGATCGATGATGGCGCGTGAGCTCGAGAGCACTGCAAGCCGAAGGTCGGGCCCATGCGTCTTTGAGAATGAGAGAATATGAATGACGCGATCCGGATAGAGCTGTCCCATCGACTGACGCGGTGCTGCAGAAATATCCGCAACCCCATCGTCCTCCACGATCAGGGTGTCCTTGCCGCGAAGGATTTCCGCCAGGCTCTGCATACGCGAGGAGCTCACGGTCTGGCCTGTGACGGAATGCATGCGGGGTTGAAAGACGAAGGCGACCGGTCGGTATTTCATGGCGTCCTCCAACGAGGATGGCAGAGGGCCGTGTTCATCACAGGTCACGGGGATGATCCGGGCTCCGCGATCTTCGAGAATGTCAAGAAGCCGCATGCCGGTGGGATCCTCGATCGCGACCGAGGCACCGGGCATGACCAGCGCATTGATCAAGGTATAGACAGCATTATAGCCGCCGTTGGTTGCGAGGAACGCTTCCGGCTCGTAGGGCCAGCTCGCTCGCACCGCCGCTTCCAGCTCCGGCAGGATACGGCTGCGCTCGTAGCTGTTCAGCTTTTCCGCCGATGCCCCATAGGCCATCGCCTGCTCGAGCTTCGGGAGCAGTTCGACATCCGGACCGGCAGAGGTGAGGTCAAGAACATGCTCGCCATAGTGGCCCGCACTGGCAAGTCGAGCCGGCTGTGCGACAAAGCGATCGCCGCTGACCCATGTGCCGTTGCGCCCTCGCCCGCTGATGATCTTTTGACGTCGAAGCTCGCTCCATGCCTCGGACAACGTGGCCGGGCTAATTCCAAGCGCAAACGCCAGATCCCTGATGGGCGGCAACTTGGTGCCAACCGGTAAAGCACCGGCGCGGATCAAGGCGCTGGTTTCAATCGCGATTCCGCGAATTGTCCGGTCGGTCAATTTTTCGGCAAACCAGCTTGCATCTCTAATATCGCTCATTTCCGCGCCAATTTTTAATGTTCAATAACGTAATAACATTTGATCGCCTCATATTGAACATTTAACCATTGAGAAAACAAGTTCTCTTGCGGGTGAATTCCATGCCTCTTACCCTTCGTCTTGCCCTTCGCGACTGGGACTACGTGACGCCACTGATTTTGGGCGATGTTTCCTCTCCCAAACTCGATATCAAAGTCGATCGCGTCGGCACGCTGGATTCGAATTTCAGCAAGGGCGATACCTATGATGCCGCTGAAACTTCCTTCAGCCGCTATACGCAGATGCGCATAGAAGGTGACGAGAGCATTGTCGGCATGCCAAACTTCATCATGCGCGGCTTTCGCCATCGTTGCGTCATCACCACCAAAAGCAGTCCGATCACCAGCTTTGCGCAACTGGCCGGCAAGCGCATCGGAGTCACCGGCTGGCGCGACTCCGGCAACACCTGGACGCGGGCAGCGCTCCGGCGCGAAGGCGTCGGTGTCGAAGATGCGATGTGGTACGCAGGTCGCCTGACAGAGGCGCATCCGATCACCGATCGCCTCGATGGCTTTGGTCGTCCCGGCCGCATCGAGGCCGCCCCTGGCGAGCGGCCCATGGTGGATTTGTTGCGAGAAGGCGAACTCGATGCAGTCTTCACGCCCTTCATGCCGGATGGCTATTTTGCCGGCAATTCCGGCTTTCGCCAGCTGCTGCCCGATTTCCGCGCCGCCGAACATCGCTATTTCGCCGATGTGGGCTATGTACCGGGTATGCATCTTATCGGGTTCAAGGCGGCATTCGTCGCCGAGCACCCCTGGGTCATGGCGGAACTGAATGCGCTGCTCGATGAATCGCAGCGTGTCTGGCTGAACAAGCGGCGCAAATATGCTGACACCACACCCTTCATGCTCGACGAGCTGCTGAAATCGGCGGCAGAGCTACCCGAAGGCTGGGACGCGAGCGGTTTTGCCGCCAACCGCAAGATGATCGCCGATTTCGCTGAAGAGTTGCACGTACAAGGGATTCTGCCGCGGTTGATGACGCCCGAGGAGCTTTTCCCGCTCGACGTCGATGGCAGCGAGACAAGCAGCTCTAAAAACTAAGTAAATTCAAAGACGCAAAGCAAAAAGGGGAATAACTATGATCTTGAAGAAACTCACCTACATCGCAGCCGCAAGCCTGATGATGTCGGCATCTGCCTTCGCGGAGGACGCAGCATTGCCGAAACTTTCGGTCAACGCCGAACTGCATGCCAAGCTACCGGAAAGCATCCGCACGTCAGGCAAGATGGTATCTGTCAACAGCGGCTCCTTTCCTCCCTATGAAATCGTCAACGGCGCTTCCGATGTCACCGGCGCGGCTGCGGAGCTGACCAAGGCGATGGGTCAGATCCTCGGCATCCAGATCAGCCATGCGACGGTCGGCGGCTTTCCGGCCTTGCTCAGCGGCATCAATTCCGGCCGCTTCCAGTTTGCAGAAGGCCCGATTGGCGACTTTGCATCGCGCGAGGATGCCAACGACTTCGTCGACTACGTTCAGGAATTCGTCGTTTTTGCCGTCGAAAAGGGAAACCCCAAGGGCATCACCACACTTGATACGGCTTGCGGTCATCGCATCGCCGTGATGGCGGGCGGATCTGCTGAAAAGGTCATCAAGACCCAGGCCGAGAAATGCACGAAGGACGGCAAGCCGGCGCTTGAAGTGCAATCCTTCACGGACCAGCCGACATCGATCCTTTCCGTTCGTTCCAAGCGCTCGGACGCATTTTTCTCCTCGCAGGCACCGCTGACCTACTACGTTTCGCAAGCGAACGGGCAGCTTGAGCTTGCCGCCGTTGGCCAGAAGAACGGTTTCGACAACCTTTTCCAGGGCATCGTGTTGCCGAAGAATTCGCCGCTCAGCCCCATCATGCGTGATGCGATCAAGGAATTGATGGATAACGGCACCTATGCCGCCATCATGAAAAAATGGGGACTTGAGAACAACATGATCAAGGAACCTGGCATCAACCTGGCTGCGCAGGCGAGCAAATGACGGACGTAAAAAGAGACGATGCACCGCCGGCCACCGGCGGTGCAGATGCCGCGCAGCGTGATGTGGCGAATGCCCATACGCCGTTCCCGAAGGGTCGTGTCGCGGCCTGGATCGTGACTCTGTTGATCGCCGCCTATTTCGCTTGGTCGATCGCACATAATGAGAATTTTGGCTGGCACGTCGTCGCGCAATATTTCTTCGACCCTGTCGTCATCGATGGCCTCTATGTCTCGCTTGGCCTGACTGTCGTCGCCATGATCCTTGGCAGCGTGCTGGGCCTCCTCCTAGCGATCGCGCGACTGTCCAAGGATACGTTATCGAGTTCGCTCGCCTCGTTGTACATCTGGTTCTTCCGCGGGACGCCGCTGCTGGTGCAGCTGATCTTCTGGTATAATCTTTCGACGCTCTTTCCGACGCTATCGATCGGCATTCCCTTCGGACCAACCTTTGCGAGCTGGGATACGAATTCGGTGATCAGCCCGATGACGGCGGCAATTGCCGGGCTGGCGCTGAACGAGGCTGCCTATATGGCCGAGATTATTCGCGGCGGCCTGCTGTCGGTCGACAGAGGACAGTTCGAAACAGCCGAAGCCTTCGGCATGACACGGATCCGTGCATTGCGGCGCATTATCATCCCTCAGGCCATGCGCTCCATCGTGCCACCGACGGGCAATCAGCTTATCAGCATGATCAAGGCCACTTCGCTGGTCAGCGTCATTGCCATGGCCGACCTGCTCTATTCCGTCCAGTCGATCTACAACCGCACCTTCGAAGTCATCCCGATGCTGCTCGTGGCGGTTATCTGGTATCTGCTGATTACCTCGGTGCTGAACGTCGGCCAGGGTTACATCGAGCGTCACTATAGTCGCGCCGAGCGCCGTTCTGGTGCAACCAAGCCTGCAAAGGACACCGAGCAAGTCCTCGTTCCGGCACAGGAGGCGGGTCAATGAACGCAAATGTAAATCTGTCGCCGCTGGTCAGGGCTCGCAACGTCCATAAATCCTTCGAGAATCTCGAGGTGCTGAAAGGCATCGATCTTGATGTGACGCCCGGCGAAGTCGTGGTCATTCTGGGGCCATCCGGTTCCGGTAAGTCGACGTTCCTGCGCTGCATCAATCATCTGGAAGCCATCAATCGCGGCTCGATCGAAGTCGATGGCGAGCAGATCGGCTACCAGCTGACCAAAGGCCGGCTCGTCAGGCTTTCCAATCATGCGATCGCCCTGCAGCGGCGCAAGATCGGGATGGTGTTTCAGCAATTCAATCTTTATCCGCATATGACGGCACTTCAGAATGTCATCGAGGCACCGATCGGTATCCACGGCGAAAGCCGCAAGCAGGCGACCGAGTATGCGCGGGCGTTGCTCGACCGCGTCGGGCTTTCCGCCAAGGCCGATAATTATCCGCGGCAACTTTCCGGCGGCCAGCAGCAGCGCGTGGCAATCGCCAGAGCGCTGGCGATCAAGCCGAAGCTGATGCTCTTCGATGAACCAACGTCAGCGCTCGATCCCGAACTGGTCGGCGAAGTCCTGGCGACCATGCGCGATCTTGCCGAGCAGGGCCTGACGATGATCGTCGTCACCCACGAGATCGGCTTTGCCCGCGAGGCCGCGGATCGCGTGGTTTTCATGGATGGCGGCAAGATCGTTGAACAGGGCAAACCGGAGGATGTGATCGGCAATCCGCAGCATCCACGCACCCGCAGCTTCCTGTCGCGCTTCATCTAGGGCGACAGTTCCACCATTACCAAGGCCAGCAACGCTCTTGCCTGCGCGGCCCAAGCGAAGCATTGGAATAGTCATGACCCAAGATAACGATTTCGCCCGTCTCTCGGACTTTGAACCGATGAAAGCCGAGCTGACCGGTATCCGCCAGCATCTTCACGCCAATCCGGAGCTGTCTTTCGAAGAGACGGAAACCGCACGTTTCGTCGCTGAAAAGCTGGAATCCTGGGGTTACGAAGTGACCCGCAATGTCGGCGGCCATGGTGTCGTTGCCCGGTTGACGACCGGAGCCGGCAAGAAGAGCATCGCGATCCGCGCCGACATGGATGCATTGCCGATCCTCGAGCAGACCGGCCGCCCTTACGCCAGCAAAGTGCCAGGCAAAATGCATGCCTGTGGTCACGATGGTCACACCACGATGTTGCTCGGAGCTGCCGAATATCTGGCCCGTACGCGACGCTTCAGCGGCACCGTCAACCTTATCTTCCAGCCGGCGGAAGAGGCTGGCGCGGTGAGTGGCGCTCAGGCCATGATCAAGGACGGCCTGTTCGAGCGCTTTCCCTTCGACGCCATTTTCGGGCTGCACAATCATCCAGGCGCACCGGAGGGCAGCTGGCTGATGCGCTCAGGCCCAATGATGGCGGCAGCCGATACGGTCGAAATCACCATCACCGGCAAGGGCGGCCACGCCTCGCGGCCGCATCTGGCCATCGATCCCGTTGTCATCGCGTGTAATCTGGTCGTGAGCTTGCAGACGATCGTTTCGCGCAGCATCGATCCGACGCAAACAGCCGTCATCACCGTCGGCTCGATCCATGCTGGCGAGGCTTCAAACGTCATTCCCGAATACGCAAAGATGGCGCTTAGTGTCCGCTCTTTCGATCCGAAGATCCGCGAGCTTCTAGAAAAGCGGATCCGCAAGCTCACTGAATCCATCGCCGAAGGCTATGACGCCAGTGTCGAGATCGACTACATTCACGGCTATCCGGTCGTCGTCAACTCGCAGAAAGAGACCGAGTTCGCGCGCGCGGTGGCAGAAGAACTCGTCGGTCCTGAAAAGGTTGGCCTTTGTAATCTCATTCCTGGCAGTGAGGATTTCTCCTACTTCCTGGAGCGCAAGCCCGGAAGCTTCCTGCGTCTCGGCAACGGTCTGAACTCCGCAATGCTGCACAACGACAAGTATGACTTTGCCGATGAGAGCCTCACCGTCGGTGCCGCCATGTGGGCCCGATTGACCGAACGTTATCTCGACGCCTAGAGCAATTCCAGGCAAAGTGCGCAGCGGTTTTCCGTCCGGAATTGCGCGAAAACAAAGAGATAGAGCGGTTCGGGGATTCCGTGAAAAGCTGAACCGCTCTAGACACGACCTCCGACTTAAACCTTCAACGGCAAACATATTGCCCTGACCGATAGTGGTCGGGGCAATGCCAGTTCCGATGCAAGGTGAAGGGTAGAAGCCGTATCTCAGGCCCTGCTGCTCATGCGAGCACAAGGCGCCTCTTTAACAGGTCATTGGTCCGAAGTGCCGAGAGCGTCCGCTGCCGTCAACGTAGCGTTTTGGGGAGCTGCCGTCTTCAGGCTTGTCTGCATCTGCGTGTCCTGCGGCTGCATCAGCCGCCATTCGCTTTCCAGACGATCAACTACATACGTAGGAATCTCATTTCTTACGTTTTCAAACTCTGGCATCACGACCTCCATTATCATGCGATACTGGCATGACATGGAAGAGTTTTCTTGTAAATCAAGGCATTAAAAATTTTAAACGATTAAAATTACTTTAATCGTTTAAAATTTCGCCGGCTGTGGACAAGTTCCTTATTTGCGATGAATTTCGCCCAACCTGATCGACATCATCGCCTTTTGAGCAACTCAATTTCCAGTCCGATCAAAACCAATTGGCGGCTTCGCGGGGTGCGATCGCAGGGCTTCAAACTCGAAATCCTGGCTTCGCCAGCTTGAATCGTGCTGCTCCCGCATGGCGTCGGCCGATTGGCGCACGACTTCGGAAATCTGCGCAAGCTGCTTGGCAAGCGGACTGGTCTTGCGCCAGATCATACCGATAGTTCTCGAAGGCTGCGGACTTTGGAAGCGAACAGCGGAGACCGAGGCCGAACGCGTTTCAACTGCAACCGCCATTTCCGGTATCAACGTCACGCCGATTCCGGCGCTCACCATCTGCACGAGTGTCGACAGGGAACTTCCGTCCATCAGTTCTCTTGGCAAGGCAGATTGTATGTTGCAAAAAGATAGCGCCTGATCACGGAAACAATGGCCCTCCTCCAGAAGCAAAAGCCGCATTTCGCGCAATGCTTCGCGATTGGGCACGGGCTTGCCCGAATCTTCGCTCGGCCGCACGAGCACGAAGTTCTCGGTAAACAAGGCCACCTCGGTCAGCGATGGCTCGGAGACGGGCAAGGCGACGATCGCGGTATCAAGGCGCCCCTCAGCCAGTTCCTCGACAAGCTTCGACGTCAACGTCTCACGCACATGGATGTCCAGACCATCATACATGCTGGTCAAATTACCGATGATGGTCGGCAGCAAATAAGGCGCAACGGTTGGAATCACGCCGATCCGTAATCGTCCGACGGGCTGATTGCGAGACGTCCGCGCGAGGTCCGCCAATTCGTCGACAGAACGTAGAATCTCACGCACACGGGTAGCGAATGCTTCTCCGAAATTGGTCAATCGAACCTGCCTTGCGCCACGCTCGAAAAGATCGGTTCCGAGCTGCTCCTCCAACTCCTTGATCTGCATCGACAATGCTGGCTGCGAAATCGCACACACGTCTGCCGCACGCCCAAAATGGCCGTGTTTTGCCAAGGCTTCAAAATAACGCAACTGCTTCAGGGTGAGATTTGCCATAACTTCACCTTATCGCATCGATCAGGAAATCCAACTTAAATTAATCGAACAGCTTAGCTATAGTGCCGCCGCGGAGATGAGATATCCTCGCCGGTCATACAAAACCCGGATCGGGAGTGTTAACTGAAGCCGTTACCTGGTGCCCTGGATCGATCGAAAACTCAGGCGCCTCGATTTGATTTTGCTTCCGGCTGATCCGCGTCGTCGGAAGTCGGAAGACCACGAGATTGCATGTGTGTGACGCGCCGTCACCGCACCAGATGAAACCGAGCATCTTCCCGGGCGGGGTACCCCCGGTTGGATGATTCAGCCGCCATAAGGGAGAAAATTATGGACAATAAAGTTGAAACCGCGGGCAAGTGTCCGTTTCCGCATGGGGGCACCACTGCCTCCGTCCGGTCGAATCGTGACTGGTGGCCAAATCAGCTGAATCTCAAGATTCTTCATCAGGGCTCCTCCTTGTCCACGCCGATGGACACGGCATTCAACTATGCCGAAGAGTTCAAGAAGCTCGACCTGAATGCGCTCAAGCAGGATCTGTTCGCCCTGATGACGGATTCGCAGGAGTGGTGGCCGGCCGACTTCGGCCATTACGGCCCGCTCTTCATCCGCATGGCCTGGCACAGCGCCGGCACTTACCGCACCGGCGATGGCCGTGGCGGCGCATCTTCCGGCACGCAGCGCTTCGCACCGCTCAACAGCTGGCCGGATAACGTCAACCTCGACAAGGCTCGCCGCCTGCTCTGGCCGATCAAGCAGAAGTACGGAAACAGCATTTCCTGGGCCGACCTGTTGATCCTGACCGGCAATTGCGCGCTGGAATCCATGGGCTTCAAGACGTTCGGCTTTGGCGGCGGTCGCGAAGACGTATGGGAACCGGAAGAGGATATCTACTGGGGTGCGGAAGACACCTGGCTTGGCGACAAGCGTTACACCGGCGAACGCAATCTCGAAAACCCGCTCGCTGCCGTTCAGATGGGTCTGATCTACGTCAATCCGGAGGGCCCTAACGGCAATCCCGATCCTCTCGCCTCCGCTCGCGACATTCGCGAGACCTTTGCTCGCATGGCGATGAACGATGAAGAAACCGTCGCGCTGATCGCCGGCGGCCACACCTTCGGCAAGACCCACGGCGCCGGCGATGCGGCCCATGTTGGTCCGGAACCGGAAGGTGCCGACATCGAAGAGCAGGGCCTTGGCTGGAAGAACAGCTTCCGCAGCGGCAAGGGTGGCGACACCATCGGCAGCGGCCTGGAAGTCACCTGGACGTCGACGCCGACGAAGTGGAGCAACAACTTCTTCTGGAACCTGTTCGGTTACGACTGGGAACTGACGAAGAGCCCGGCGGGTGCTCACCAGTGGACCCCGAAGCATGGCGCAGGCGCCAACTCCGTTCCGGACGCGCATGATGCATCCAAGCGTCACGCGCCGGCAATGCTGACGTCCGATATCGCTCTGCGTGCCGATCCGGACTATGAGAAGATTTCGCGCCGCTTCTTCGAAAACCCGGATCAGTTCGCCGACGCGTTCGCCCGCGCTTGGTTCAAGCTGACGCACCGCGACATGGGTCCGCGCGTTCGCTATCTCGGCCCGGAAGTTCCCACCGAAGAACTCATCTGGCAGGATCCGATTCCGGATGCGGATTACGCAAAGATCGATGCCAATGATATCGACGCCCTTAAGCGCGAGATCGCAGCATCAGGCCTCACGATCCCGCAGCTGGTCTCGACAGCTTGGGCATCTGCATCGACTTACCGCGGCTCGGACAAGCGCGGCGGAGCCAATGGTGCTCGCATTCGCCTCGCTCCGCAGAAGGATTGGGAAGCCAATCAGCCGGCTCAGCTTGCTTCCGTGCTGAACACGCTGGAAGGCATCCAGAAGAAGTTCAACGATGCCCAGACCGGCGGCAAGAAGGTATCGCTGGCCGATCTGATCGTCCTCGGCGGTTCCTCGGCCATCGAGCAGGCTGCAAAGAAGGCCGGCCATGATGTGGTCGTCCCCTTCGTCGCGGGTCGTACCGATGCATCGCAGGAGCAGACGGATGTCGAGGCCTTCGCGGTTCTCGAGCCGATCGCTGACGGCTTCCGCAACTATCAGAAGGGAGCGTACACCGTTTCCACGGAAGAACTGCTGGTCGACAAGGCTCAGCTGCTCACGCTGACGGCGCCTGAATTGACTGTTCTGGTGGGTGGCCTGCGTGCGCTCAACGCCAACGTCAACCAGTCGCAGCATGGCGTCTTCACCAAGCGCCCGGAAGCACTGACCAACGACTTCTTCGTAAACCTGCTCGACATGAGCACGGAATGGAAGGCCGTTTCCGACGCCAAGGATGTCTTCGAAGGCCGCGATCGCGCAACCGGCGAAGTCAAGTGGACGGCCACGCGTGCCGATCTTGTCTTCGGCTCCAACTCTCAGTTGCGCGCACTCGCTGAACTTTATGGCCAGGCGGATGCCGGACAGAAGTTCGTTCGCGACTTCGTGGCGGCCTGGACGAAGGTCATGAACGCTGATCGGTTCGATATCGCTTGATGTCGAAATAGTAGACATATACTCGGACGCGACCTGCCTCAGGTCGCGTCCGGGCATCGATGATGATGCGCTTTTCGGGCCGATCGATGTGAGTGAATTAGACAGCTGGAGACGTTGAACAGCAAAGCGGCATTACCTTCGTTTTTACATACGATCGATTAGCCATGCACCGAAATCGCGCTCTGAACCTTGTCTCTTTCGAACCAGGCATTCAATCTTTCGCGCGCGGGTTGCTCAACTAGGTAAAAGCTGATCGACGCACAGCAAATAGCAAGGGCTAATGCGATCGGTTGTGCGATAACTCCCCCAAGCGCCGCGACATGGAATGGTTGCTGCCATATGTAAAGCGAGAAGGACATCCGTCCGATCTGCCGGATAAGAGGGCCTTCAAACAACGCCTTCGAAAATCGTGTCGATTGCCCGAGCGCGCAAACAGCGACCGACATCAGCAAGGCTTTCGCACCGAAGAAAGCCCAGGCTGAATCGCCAAAAACACGTAGTATCACCCCGCCAAAGAATCCGAGAGGTACGATCCAGGTCAACCTCGGCTGATTGAGAAGCTCGCCAAACAGAAGGAAGATTGCCGCAGAGATCAATATGGGCGCTGTGGCCACATCCGTCGGCCAGAATACGACAAACGGATTCCGGCCATAGATATCGTATTGAACGATGCCATTCGCAAGCGCTGCAATACCCAATGCGAGAACGCTCAGTCCGATAACGCGGATGCTTGCTCCACGCAACAGCACGGCCATAATTACGAGCAGCACATAGCTTTGCTCTTCAACGCATAGCGACCATATATGGTCGAACGTCGGTACGAAGGTACCGCTTTCGATTATCAGATAGTTCAACGTGAAGGTCAGCGCGCCGAAGATACCGATAGCACCCGGGCTTATGGAAGTTGGTGCGAGCAAGATTCCACTGACGAAAACGAAGACAAATAAGGCGGGATAGACGCGAGTAAAGCGCCGGAAAAAGAAGCGTCGAAGCGGCATTTTCCGCAAAAAGAGTATCTCTGCCATAAGGCGACCAGAGAGAACGAAGAACAGATCAACACCCGACGAACCAAGATTGGGAAAATAGCCATCGCCGCCGAAATGGCCTATCAAGACGAGCATGACCGCGAACCCGCGCCAGCCGTCGAGTGCAGGAATATGGGAATTCTTTTCAACATTAGACATGGATGGCTGCCGGATTACTGATCTCCAGACAACATCGTAGGCTGCTTCAATTAATAGTTTCGATAAACTTGGTCGTCCAACGCTGAGATCGAGTTAAGGACGGGTGCGGCAAACTTAGGTGAAGCGGCGCTCTGCCGGGCGCCGCCGGACGTCAAATTTTCTGCCGGAAGGTCAGACTAATACTGGTTGCGATTGGCTGCCGCGGCCAGGGCCGCGCCGATCCAGGATGCCACGACGGCTAGAGCGAGAGCGATGCAGGCGGTGAATGCACCGGCCGATACGATTTTTGCTGTTGCCGAGGCCGCTTCTGCGGCGTGTGCTTTCGCCGCATCAACGGACTGGTGGTATTGCTGCTCGTATTGCGTAACCTCGTTCCTTGCCTGATCGGTCGGTATGTTCTGTGCACGTGCCAACGCATCAACGGCACGGCTACGTGCATCATCGGCCTTTGCGGGATCACCGGTGAGGACAGCTTGAACCGCAACGATTGCCGCTTGACGTAACGCCTGAGGATCGTTGCCGCTATCGCGAATTTGCTGCGTGATCGCATCCATCGGGTTGGACATATTACCGATGGCTGGCGCAGCGCTGACGATTGCAGTCTGCACCGTTTTGCCAGTCCCCGACAGGAGTTCCGCGACACCATGAAACGCTCCGCCGACAATTGCGCCGACCGATGTAGTCAGCAAATAGACGACAATCAGCATGGAAACCGCCCAAGCGGCCAATCCGTGCAAGGCAGCGATGGTGGTCGAGATCGCCCCGGAAAGACGGCTGGCGACATAACCACCGGCAAAGGATGCGACCAGACCGGAGCCGATGAACCATGCAGCTCCAGACAGCGAGGCCGTTAAGCCGCTTGCAGTTCGCACACTCCCGGGATCGATAACCGCTGCCCCGATGCCGACACCCAGCAGATTGAGCGCAATCTGCAATGCTAGGGTAATCGCGCATGCCGCAAGGATCGCGCCCCAGGAGGTTCGTCTCAGAAACGGAGTATCTGCTGATGAGAGGAAGCTGGTGTTGTAGCTGGATTCACTCACGGGACTAACCTCGCGACACGTTTCAGGGAGCCGGCCATCGACTGTTGACCTGCTGATGTTCGGGTTGGGACTGGATGCGAAAGGAATGGCAACGGCGCGCGATTGCGGATTGCGTCGCCGTTGCCGGTCGCCGTCAGCTGGCTGGACTCAGCTGCAGGCGAGAGACGCCGGCTGCGACGTTGAGGCCGGTTCCGGCCTCCGCACTCAGCGGCTGTAGGGCAAAATTCTTGGAATTCCCGCCGACCAAGGCGTTCGCACCGAGGCCGAGACCGACGGAGGCGCCGACCGAAGCACCAACATATGTGCCGGCAAGAGCACCATCGCCGACGCGCGTCGGTGCGGTATTGACGACGATCCAGCTGAGATACGACTTGCCGGTTATTCCGACATCGATACCGAGCTTACCGATCGTCCCGGTGTAGCGCTCGACTTTGCCGGATCTCTGCTTGAACGTGCAGCTGACTTTCTTGCTGGAGCCGATAATCATCCCCACACCGCCGGCAACTTCGCAGGACAGCGTGCCCAGGCGTTCCTTTGGCTCGGCTGCGACTTCCGCCGGCCGCTTCTTGGGATGGTGATGCGTGCTGGCGGCGGAAGCAGCAGACGTCAAGGCAACAGACATCATCACTGCCGCAATAAGGATCTTTTTCATGGTTTTCTCTCTCAAAAGAGCACAGTAAGGCCCTCGATCTTCTCAGACCGTGTGCTCAGGCGCCGATTTTCGATTGGCCTGACGACCCTCGATCAGCACGAATGGCAATATTGTTGACAATACGCATTCCGGCATATTCGCCGGCAATCGCGAGCGCCCGCTCACGAGCTGTGTCGGAGGATGCGACGCCCGAAAGGACGACGGCGCCGTCGATCGCAGCAACGTCGATCTCAGAGTCTTCGAGTCCATCGGCATAGGCAATCAGGCACCGAATAGCTGCACAGTTTGCGCAGCTATCAGACGATGTCGTCGGCGATGAAAGCTTGGCCAGAAAAAGCATCGTAGAGCCTCGGCGAGATCGCAGGAGCGGTTACCCTCGTGTCCGTCAATTTAACGGAGCGCGTTCTTGACGGCGTCCGTGACCTTGCCGATCTTGGTCTGGATCTTACCCTCGACCTTTTCGGCGGCACCCTCCGCCCTTAGGCGATCATTGCCGGTCAGCTTGCCCGCGACTTCCTTGATGGAGCCGCTTGCTTCCTTGACTGCGCCTTTGACACGATTCTTATCCATTGTCGTTTCTCCTTTGGTCTATTCAAAAGAAGAGGTAGCGGCATCAAACCGAAACCATGAACAAGGAAATAGGGCTGCCACGCGTGCACTTGGAGAGCAGGAACTACTATTCATATTAGTAGAAAATAGCCTTTTTAAGACCTTCGGCGCATATTTCTCGCGATAACGTCGCCACCAGTCCGCGTGGGCATTCATGGTTTTTGCGCCTTTGGCGATGCCGACACACCATTAAAACCGCGCTCTCTCGCCCATATGACGACTGAGGAGCGCCTGTTGACTCCGATTTTTGCATAGAGCGACGCAACATGGTTGCGAATGGTATTCTTGGAAAGATGCAGCGTCTCGCTCATCTCGGCATCGCTTTGACCCCGACAGATCAGTGCAAGGATTTCTCGCTCGCGATCGCTAAGGTCGAGAAGCTGCGCGGACGGCACTTTGCCGTTGGATGCCTGGCGCAAAGTCGCAAGCCGGTCGACGATCGAGCGGCTAAACCATGAGGTGTCCGCCATCACGCTTTCAATGGCTTCAACCAGCTCCGATTCACTGCGGCGGCGTTCCGTAACATCCTGCAGTGACCAGATGATGCATTGCTGATCATTGATTTCGACACGCTCGGCCGAAACGAGACACTCCGCCGTTCCGCCATCCCTCAGCTTCATCCGCATCGCTTCGTCGCGAAGCGGCATATTGTCCGCCAGTTTCTTTTCCATGGCCCGCCGTGCCGAAATGTCTTCCCACAAGCGCAGCTCGCTGGCAGTCTTCCCGATAATCTCCTCAAGCTTATAGCCCGACAGCTGCACAAAGGCGTCGTTGACCTCGGTGAACACCAGATCGTCCAGGCGGGAAATCGCCGTGGGCGCAGGAGACAGGCGGAATGATTTCGAAAATCGCTCCTCGCTCTGGCGAAGCGCATTCTGGGCCTTTCGCCGCGCATCCAGATCGGCGAATGTGAACAGCATGCAGGGCTCCTCACCCACAGCGATCGGCTCACCGGCGACGATCACGAGCCGGTCACCACCCTTCGGCAGCGGGATCAGCGCCTCTCGCTGGCGGATCAAGCGCCCGTCTGCAAGTTTGGAAAGAGCGTCCTCGCCCGTATCGCAATTGCTAAAAAGGCCGATTTCGTCGACGGTTTTCCCGATTACGTCCTCCTTGGCATAATCGGTCATCTCGACGAAGCCCTGATTGGCACGGATGAAGCGAAAGTCGTCCAGTCGACAGATCAGACCGGGCGCGGGGTTGGCATTAAAGGCGCGCTCGAAGCGCTCCTCCGCCTCGAACAATGGCGTCTCGTCTCGAATGACAAGCGCAAGCACATCCGGCCGGGCACCGGCATCAGCGATGATCAGGCTGCGCACCGTGTGAACCCAGACGAGATCCAGATCCGCAGCCGGCGATATCTCCACGGTGACTTCATCCACCGTTTCGCCGTTCAACAGCCGCTCGATCGGATACTGCCCTTCATCCAGAAGGTGATTGTTGCGGTAGCGCAGCGTGAAAGCCTGTCGATAGCCGATGGCGTCTCCGCCCAGTTCATCCACAGCGGAAATCCGATGCATCTGCAGCGCAGCGCTGTTCGCCCAGGAAATAGTCCCCTCGGGATCGAGGAGAATGATACCGTCGCTTAATCCTGCAACGAGTTCGCGCAGGACGTTCCTATTGACGTTCGGCGGCTGCAATCCGTCGCTCATGCTGTTCCCCTTCGTGGCGTCGGCCAATTACATAGGAGAAAGTGCAGTTAAGAAAAGCGACGAGGACCCGACAGTCAACGCAGACGTACGCCAATCAGGAAATCTTTCTGTTCGTCACTGGGTAATCCACACAAGCGGCCGGCACCGCATTTTGCAGGAACAGCGGCAAAGGAACTGAATGGACCGGCATTGTCAAAGCATCCAACGTTGCCGTCTGTTCCGGTGATAGCTGAACGTTGAGCGCTCCGAGGTCGTCCTGGAGCTGTTCCAGAGTATGCACGCCGATGATGGCAGACGAAATGCTGGGACGCGCCAAGACCCACGCCAAGGCGACACGGGCAGTGGTTGTCTCCAGTTCGCCCGCAATGCGGATCAGCGCATCAACGATCTCAAGATGCTGCTCCTCGGGATGCTGGGCAAACCAGGGCGCAGGCTTGGATTTCACGCTCGCGATGTTGTCGCGGGTATATTTGCCGCTGATCAAGCCGCCACTCAGCGGAGAGTGCGAGACCACACCAAGGCCCATGCCACGCGCCATCGGGATAAGCTCGGACTCAAACAGTCGTGCTGCCAGTGAGTATTCGATCTGAAGCCCGATGAACGACGCCCACTCATGGAGTTGCGCAAGCACGTGCGCGTGGGCGACCTTCCATGCCGGCGCATCCGAGATGCCGAAGTAGCGCAGTTTTCCGGATTGAATGAGGCTATTCAGTGCCGCCAATATTTCATCCAGCGGCGTTTGCATGTCCCAGTTGTCGAGCCAATAGAGATCAAGATAATCCGTTCGCAAGCGGCGCAGAGTTTGCTCGCATGCCGCGATTATGGCGTCGCGCCCGAGCCTGACACCAGGCTCGTCGACGCAAAACTTTGCAGCGATGACCAGCCGTTGTCGATCGATTGCTTTCTGCAAGAGGCAATCACCGACAACCGTCTGCGAACCCGGTTTGGCCTCTTCTCTGCCTGAGTCAAGGTAGTTGCCGCCAAGGCCAAGATAGTGTTCCAGGATCGCCGCTGGCTCGTTGACGCGCGACTGCCACTCAAACCCCTCCCCGAACGTCATGGTGCCCAAAGCAAGCGGACTGACGCGCAAGCTCGACCGGCCGAGCACGGCGTAATCATCAAGTTGCATTCACTGTCCCCCAGTGCGCCTGGAATATATATACATAAAATCTGATATATATGTAATGGTCTCCGATAAAAGGAATTAGACGTCAATTCATGATTTTACTATTCCGGATTCCGGACAATGGGTCGCACCCGACACAAGGTCGCTTGACGGCGGATCAGCGATCGTCCCGATGGCTTCCTTTATGCTTTTCAGGCAGGCAAGAGCGCAACATGTGAGTCAAGGGCGATAGCGCAACGCATCGACGAGAAGGGAAAATGCCGCCGAAGGTTGCCGCCTGCTCGGATAATAAAGATGATAGCCGGGGAATGGCGGGCACCAGTCATCGAGAACCCGGATCAGCCGGCCGCTGGCCACATCTTCTGCGACATGATCTTCCGTGACGTAACCAAGTCCCAACCCCGCTTTGGCTGCTCGCACGATCATGCCGATATTGTTTGAAACAAGCTGGCCATCCACTCGGACACGCAGCTCGCGACCTTCCTTCTCCAGCTCCCATGCATAGAGGCCACCAGCGGTCAGCAAGCGCAGATTGATGCAATTATGGTCCGCCAGATCACCCGGCGCTTTCGGCTGAGGATGCCTGGCGAGATAATCGGGAGAGCCGACAATCACCATTCGAACGTCGGGGCCGATTTTGACAGCGATCATATCCTTGGCCAGCGCCTCGCCGAGGCGCACGCCTGCATCGAACCGTTCGGCCACGATATCGCGAAATCCGGAATCAATGCTCAGTTCGATATTGATGTCGGGATATTGCGGCAAAAGGCGTTCGATCGCAGGCCAGAGAACGGTCGTGGCAGCATGTTCCGAAGTCGTGATACGGATCGTGCCGGCTGGTTTCTCACGCAATTCGCTCAAGGATGCGAGTTCCGCTCCAATGCTGTCCAGTGCCGGACGAAGCGTGCCGAGCAGTCGCTCTCCCGCCTCGGTAGGCGCAACGTTGCGGGTCGTACGCGTCAACAAGCGCACGCCAAACCGCGCCTCCAGACGCCGGATCGTGTGGCTAAGAGAGGACTGAGATGTGCCAAGTTTGGCGGCCGCCCGCGTGAAGCTCATTTCTTCGGCGACGACGGCAAACGCATTCAGATCGACAAGTTCCTCGCGCTGCATTCATGAACTCCGAATATGATTGCATGCGGTTCATATCGTATGGTTCCATCAATCCAACAAGTCTAAACTCCACCGGGAGGCAGCCTTGATTGCAATTCCCCGGAAGAAAGGCATCTCGCTTATCACGCGAGCGGATCAAGAAATGCCGGGCGGCACTATTTGGAAAGATAGACTATGAGACCTTATGTTATCTGCCACATGATCTCATCCATCGACGGTGGGCTGCATCCGAGCCGGTGGACGGAAAGTCCCGATGGACAGCGCAGCGATTGGTCAGCGCTTTATCAATCGTGCCATGAAAAGCTCGAGGGCGATGCCTGGATGGTCGGCCGCATCACGATGGCCGAAATGAGCAAGGGTAATCCACATCCGCCCCATAGCTACGACAAAGTCCACCGGCCCTCTCACTTCGCCGATCGCGAGGCTGCGCAGTATGCTGTCGCTGTCGACATGTCGGGCAAATTGCACTTCACGGGCAATGAGATCGATGGAGATCACATTGTCGTTCTGCTTGGTGCGGATGTGCCGGATAGCCACCTTGCCGAATTGGCAAGCGATGGCATTTCATACATCGTTTCGCAGCAGTCGCAGCCGGATCTTGAGATGATGTTCGACACGCTCAATCAGGAACTCGGCATTGAGCGCCTCTTGCTGGAAGGGGGTGCGGGTATCAACGGCTCCTTATTAGCCCAAGGTCTTGTGGACGAGATCAGCGTGCTTGTTGCACCCGCACTAGACGGTCGTTCTGCAAGCCAAAGCATCGTTGAATTCGGCGAGGAAGGACTGGCGGACAAAGTACAGCTTTCCCTGAAAAGCTGTGACGTCTTGGATTATGGCGTGATCTATCTTCGTTACGCGGTCTCGGTCGCCTAAAGCAGGACCGAGACCCATGTCACGATCATATGACCGGGCTGGAAGGCCGCTATTGCAGGCGACTTCCACCCTGGTTTAACGTCAAAGTGTATCGCGATCTGCAAGATTCGCGTCCAGCGCCGCCAGCTTCGACTTTACTAAAGTCCTTGTCGCCCAGCGCTTTCGCGTGACATATTAGCGGCCGGTCGTCTTCATCAAATGCTCGGGATAGCGCTCCCCTTCGACCTTGATAGCGGCGGCCGCGCCATGGATTTCATTGAGATCGGACACGCTCAGCTCGACATCTGCTGCCGCCAGGTTTTCCTCGAGGCGATGAAGCTTCGTCGTTCCTGGGATGGGGACGATAAAGGGCTTTTGCGCCAGCAACCATGCCAACGCGATCTGCGCAGGCGTCGCGTTTTTCCGGTCTGCGATCTGTTGCAACAGATCGACCAGCGCCTGGTTCTTCTCCAGGGCTTCAGGCGTGAAGCGCGGCAGGATTTTTCGGAAATCATTGTCCCCGATCTGCGTGTCCTTGCCGATCGCTCCTGTCAGGAAACCCTTGCCGAGGGGGCTATAGGCAACGAGACCAATGCCCAGTTCCTCGCAGGCCTGCAGGATTCCGTTGGTTTCGGGTCCGCGTGTCCAAAGCGAATATTCGTTCTGAAGTGCTGTGACCGGCTGCACTGCGTGGGCGCGGCGCACGGTCTGCGCACCCGGTTCGGACAGGCCAAAATGCTTCACCTTGCCCGCGGCGATCAGATCCTTGACCGTACCGGCAACATCCTCGATGGGCACCTCGGGGTCGACCCGGTGTTGATAGAGCAAATCGATAACCTCGATGCCCAGCCGCTTCAGCGACGCATCCACCACGTCGCGAATATGCGAGGGACGGCTATTGAAGCCGTTCATCTTGCCATTCTCGATATGAAAACCGAATTTCGTCGCGATCACGACCTCATCGCGGACAGGCCTCAAGGCCTCGCCGACGATTTCCTCGTTTGTGTAGGGGCCGTAGACTTCTGCCGTGTCGAAAAAAGTAACACCGCGATCAACCGCATCACGAACGAGCTTGATGCTTTCCGTTCTGCCAAGCGCATGGCCGTAGCTGAAATTAAGGCCCATGCAGCCAAAACCGAGGGCGGAAACCTCAAGGCCACTATTTCCAAGGACACGCTTCTTCATCGCATTTCTCCTGCTCCGGCGAGCATTTCAGGTTCGATGCGGATACCATATGCGAAGCGCCACTTAACGATTAGGCGACATAATCGGCATGCGGTCATATTCATCTTTCATGAATACCGAAGACCAGCACCCTTTGCGCGCATAGCGGACGATTGGACGTCCAGCACGGATTTTGGCCAGGGGTTGTTGCCCTCTCGCAGCCAGGAGAGGGTATCCATCCAGAAGCTGGTCGCATAGCTGTCGTGAAAAAGAGCGAAGTGACCGATCGAATCCCGGCCGAGATCCGACGGCTCGAGCAAGACGGCCAAACGTTCCGCGCCGCTATAATAGTTTAGGGATCGGAGAACAGCGGGCACGGTGCCGAGCTCGTCATCGGAGACGGCAACCGCCAGGATCGGAGCCGTCACCGCCGCCATCCGCCGCAACACCTCCGCCCTCTCTCCCTTCGGATGGCTGCGCTCGAAACAAGGGCCGCGAAAACTCCACTCGTTTGCGACGGCTTTTGGCAAATCCTCTAACCAGCCCAGTCTCTTCCCTGGGAAATACCCATAAAGCGCCGTCATCGCCGGCATGGCGATATGCCATTTGGCAAACAGACGAAGGCGCCGGCGAGGCGCATAGTCTCCCCACCACGCATATTGCGCCCCGACGGTCAGAATCCGGTCGACCATTGGCGCGCTCTTGGCCAGCCCGGGCAGAAAGCCGCCGATACTATGGCCGACGACCATCAGCGGCCCGCGGCGATGACGATCGGCCATCAATCGAAGCGTCGCCTCAAAATCCTGCTCACCCCACTCGCGCCAAAGATAGCGAACGCCCTGCAGACGCTGCGGGCGCGACTGGCCAATGCCACGATAATCGAAGGTCAGCACATCAAACCCGTGCCGTGCCAGAAATTGCGCGTAGCGATGATAGTAGCGGGCGAGGACGCCTGTCGCCGGATTGATAATGACGCTGCCGCTCGGAGTGTCGCTCGGCGTGCGCCAGAGATGCCCGCCAAGCATCACGCCATCCTGGCAACGAATGGATACGGACTGACCGTTTGCGGCTGGCGCTTGAACTGCTTTGTCGCTCATGCTTGTCAGCATGGGGTGAATGCGTTAGCGTGTATATTCACTACCCGGTATACTTGGACCATGAAAGACAATAGCCTGCCGACACGCGACCGTATCCTACAGGCGGCCGGAAAACTGTTCCATCGCGACGGCATCCGCGCCGTCAGCGTCGATGCGATTGCCGAGAAAGCCGGCGTCACGAAACGCACGCTCTATTATCATTTCCGTAGCAAGGATGATCTGATCGCGGCGCATCTGCAAACGCGGGACGAGCCGAACCTTGCCCTTTTCAAGCGCTGGTTCGACGAAGCGGAGGGCGATGTCTCCGGAAAGGTTGCCGGCATTTTTCGCCAGCTGGCGCACTCCGCGCGCAGTGCAAAGTGGAAGGGGTGCGGCTTCCTGCGCACATCCGTAGAACTGATCAATCTTCCCGGCCATCCGGCGCTCGTCGTCGCGCGCGCTCATAAAAAACGCGTGGAGGATTGGCTCGCATCGACCTTCACAAAAGCCGGAGCTAGCAGCGAGGCAGCATCACTCGCCCGCCAGGTCATGCTGCTTCTGGATGGCGCATTCTCCGTCGTTTTGCTGCATCGCGACCCAAGCTACATGGAAACGGCGGCAGAGGCCGCGGCCGATCTGGTCAGGCACGGGATCAGCAATTCAAACTTATCTGCCGTGCCACCTACCGGCCGAACGACGTGATCAGATAGGGCTGATAGACGTCAGCATCGTCAGGTGCACCGATCAGCGGCTGGTTTGCCTGATCATCACTGCCCTTGTCGTTCGTCTTATCCAACTGCTGCTTGAGAGCGCGCGTCACTTTATCGTTGCGTTCGGGATTCTTCGCACTCTCGATGACATCCAAAAGCGACAGACCCAGCTTATCCAGCCCGAGATCGTGTTCGATGGCGTTGACTTCGCTCGGCTCCAGCTGCCGATAGGCTTTCAGCATGGCCTTGGCGAAATCGTCCATCGAAGGATAGTCTTCATGCTCGACGCCCAAAGCTTTGCCCGTGCGATAGATGAGATCGAGTTTCATCTTCGTTACATCGGTCTTGCCGTTGACGCTAAAAATTGCCTCGGAGATTTTGGACTGTTCTGATGTCGGTTGTTTGGAAACGCTCACCATCTTCGTTTGGCCGGTCGCCACTGCAATCAGACCGTCCGATACAGATTGAGAGCGCTGCGGCGTGACAGCGCCGGCATTCATCTGTTTCAAAATCGCGAGGGCCGCAGACGGTGTGGGCGGAATTAAGGTCATCGCAAATCCTCAATTGCCTCGGCTTCTCCCTCATGGAAGCTTGGCAGCAACCCTATCCCTTCATGCGATAGTCGACATCGATATTACTATCAAGGGTTGGTTAAGACTTGAATAATTGGGTGTATCTATCGCCGAATAATACTCTCAGGGTTGTATTTCTCGTAAAGTCACGGGGAGAATTCGGCGTTGCATGCCGACCGAAACGTGTCCGGCCATGCTATCAATGATATTTGGAGCGTTCCCGATCGAGAATTGCCGGGGCGTCGAGTCCGGCAATCGGTCGTGAAAGATCGCGCGAGATCTCACCGGCAAGCTGCAAATCGAGATAGCGGGCACAACAGACCCGCAGGAACGAAGTGAAATTGCCGAGATCATGACCGGCGTCTATCGATTCGTGGTGCAGCTTTGTGATCAACTGCACCACATTCATACCGTCACGCCGCGCGATTTCCTCCAGCTTGGACCAGAAGAAATTCTCCAGCCTGACGCTCGTTACCATGCCATCGATGCGCAAGGAGCGCGTCGTGCTTTCCCAGAGCTTGTTATCTGCCTTGATGAACAATTCGCACATCGATGCCTCCCCGCTACGACTCAGGCTGCGTCAGCTTCCGACAACGCGGCAGCATCGAGGACCGCCATAAATTGCCTCAGCCATGATGGATGCGCTGGCCACGCCGGCGCGGTAACGAGGTTACCGTCCGCCACCGCATCATTGATGGCGATGTCGGCATAGCGACCCCCGGCAAGCTCGACTTCGGGCCGACAGGCCGGATAGGCCGAGCAGGTGCGTCCCTTGAGTACGCCGGCAGCCGCCAGCAATTGTGCGCCATGGCAAATGGCTGCAACGGGTTTATTGGCCTCGAAGAAATGATGAACCGCCTTGATGACTTCCGGATTCAGGCGGAGATATTCCGGCGCCCGGCCACCCGGGATGACGAGCGCATCATAATCTTCGGCGCGAATGCTGGCAAAAGTCGCATTCAATGCGAAATTATGACCCCGCTTTTCGGAATAAGTCTGATCGCCTTCGAAATCGTGAATGGCAGTCGCCACCGTCTCACCGGCATTCTTGCCAGGGCAGACGGCATGGACCGTATAGCCGCAGGCAAGCAGCGTCTGGAACGGAACCATGGTCTCATAGTCTTCGGTGAAATCACCTGTTATCATCAGGATCTTTGCTGCTGGCATCGTTTGCTCCTCCCTCAAAACCAACAGGCCTATCCTAACAAAGAAATCTCCCCCACGGGTATTAGACGAATACTACACCGAGTTTATCGGGCAGCCGGCTTGCCGCCGATATCGGGGATCGCACAGGCCTCGCCGCCGCCAAAGAGGCGCGAGCGGGTGAGAAATCTCTTCTCCCGCCCATTGTCGAGCGAGAACATGCCACCGCGTCCCGGCACGACATCGATAATGAGCTGCGTGTGCTTCCAGGCCTCGAACTGGCTGCCGCTGATGTAGACAGGCACTCCGCCAATCTCGCCGAGTTTGACGTCGTTGTCGCCGACCATGAATTCGTTCGCCGGATAACACATCGGCGACGAGCCGTCACAGCAGCCCCCGGACTGATGAAAGAGGATATCGGGGTGGTCTTCCTGTATCTCGCGAATGAGATCGAGCGCCTTTTCTGTCGCCAGAACCCTTGGCTCGGTGCCTATGTCGTCCATAACCGTCCTCCTTGATCGATTGTCATGCGCGAAGGCTCCCGGCCGCGACCGGGAGCCTCGTTGGCTTCATTGGGAGGTCTCAGAAGAAGCCGAGTGCCTTGGGGCTGTAGCTGACCAGCATGTTTTTGGTCTGCTGGTAATGATCGAGCATCATCTTGTGCGTCTCGCGACCGATGCCCGATTGCTTGTACCCGCCAAAGGCGGCGTGCGCCGGATAGGCATGGTAGCAATTCGTCCAGACACGGCCGGCCTGGATTTCACGGCCGAAGCGATAGGCGCGGTTGCCGTCGCGAGTCCACACGCCGGCACCGAGGCCATAGAGCGTGTCGTTGGCGATTTCGAGCGCGTCCTTCTCGTCCTTGAAGGTCGTGACCGATACGACAGGACCGAAGATCTCCTCCTGGAACACACGCATCTTGTTGTGGCCCTTGAAGATGGTCGGCTTGATGTAATAGCCGCTCGACAGCTCGCCGCCGAGATCGGCGCGCGCGCCGCCCGTCAGCACTTCAGCGCCTTCCTGCCTGCCGATATCGAGATAGGAGAGGATCTTCTCCATCTGCTCGCTCGAAGCCTGCGCACCGATCATGGTTGCGGCATCCAGCGGATTGCCTTGCTTGATGGCTTCCACGCGCTTGACGGCCCGCTCCATGAAGCGGTCGTAGACCGATTCCTGGATCAGCGCGCGACTGGGGCATGTGCAGACCTCGCCCTGGTTGAGGGCGAACATTGCAAAGCCTTCGAGCGCCTTGTCGAAGAAGTCGTCATCTTCAGCCGCGACGTCAGCAAAGAAGATGTTCGGCGACTTGCCGCCGAGTTCGAGCGTGACGGGGATGAGGTTCTGGCTGGCATATTGCATGATGAGCCGGCCTGTCGTCGTCTCACCGGTAAAGGCGATCTTGGCGATGCGCGGGCTAGTCGCCAGCGGCTTGCCGGCCTCAAGGCCGAAACCGTTGACGATGTTGAGCACGCCGGGCGGCAGAAGGTCGCCGATGAGCTCGGCCCAGACGAGCAGCGAGGCTGGCGTCTGTTCCGCGGGCTTGATGACGACGCAATTGCCGGCGGCAAGTGCCGGCGCAAGCTTCCAAGCGGCCATCAGGATCGGGAAGTTCCAGGGAATGATCTGGCCAACGACGCCGAGCGGCTCATGGAAGTGATAGGCGACGGTGTCATGGTCGATTTCGCCGATCGAACCTTCCTGGGCACGAATGCAGGACGCAAAGTAGCGGAAATGATCGATGGCGAGCGGAATATCGGCCGCCATGGTTTCACGGATCGGCTTACCGTTGTCCCAGCTTTCGGCCTGCGCCAGCACTTCCAGCTTGTCTTCCATGCGCTGGGCGATTTTCATCAGGATATTGGAACGTTCGGTGGTGGACGTCCGGCCCCACTTGTCCTTTGCCGCATGTGCGGCATCGATGGCGGCGTTGATATCCTTTTCGTCAGAGCGCGGTATCTCGCAGATCTTGCCACCGGTGATCGGCGTGAGGTTGTCGAAATATTTTCCACCAATCGGCTCGCGCCATTCGCCGCCGATATAGTTGCCGTATTTCAGCTTGAACGGAGATTCGACGATCTTCTGATGCAGCATGCCATCCTCCCTTGGTTGGCAGGTTCGGTGAGCGAACCCAATGGGAAGAAATTTGCGTCGATATGCCTTTGGGGGATAGCCTGACCATGTCGTGCCGCAGCGCACAGTGTCGCAACTCTGCGACAGCTCCTTCGCACAATTGGCATTGCAGGCACTTCAGTGAAGATTAAGCCGCTTCATTTTCCTATGCAGCGTCGAGCGGCTCATGCCGAGCGCCCCTGCCGCTTGCGATACATTGCCGTTGGCACGAGAAAGGGCGCGCAGCAACGCGGCGCGTTCCGCCTCCATGAGGTCCGCACCCGCCTCACCCTGCTGTTCCCGCAGGACGTCGGAGGCCGGAATTCCGGCTTCGATACGAAGATCATCCAATTTCAACGCAACGCGCGCGGCCTTCGTCGCGCCAAGCACGAGATCATTGCGGTCAACGGCAAGAAGCGCCGAGGTGGAAGCCGTATCCGTCGGGACCATGATGAAACGGGCACCGGCGAATGCGCTCCTGAAAAGGTTCAGCTCGATGCGTAAAGCCGCATCCCGAACGGTCTGCGACAGGATCGCCACAGTCGCATCGTTGACGTCATCTCGGCAGGTCGAAATATCCAGCGCGCCCACCAGCTGGCCCCGATGATCGCGGATCGGCGCGGTCGTGCAGCTCAAGTCGATATTGGAGCAGAAGAAATGCTGATCCCGGAAGATGGTGACGGCCCGCTCGTCGGCAAGAGCCGTACCGATACCGTTCGTCCCAATGCTTGCTTCCGTCCAGATCGAACCGGTCCACAGACCAAGCGCGTGGAACTCCTTGTCATCGCCGGCAGCGCCACGACGCTCAAGCGCTATACCATCCTTGTCCGTCAGCAACAGGCAGCATCCCGCCTTGCCGACTGCGAGGAAGAGACGATCCAACTCGAGGGTCGCCTCGGCGACCAGGCGCTGGGAGCGCTCAGCGGCAATCGCGAACTCCTGCTGCGTCAGCCGCATGGGCAAGCGCGTCTCTTCCGGCGCGAGGCGATGCATCAACATGCATCGTCGCCAGGAAGCGGCAACGGACGAACTGGCCGACGCGGATTGCGCCGACGCGTAAACCTGATCCGCATGCGCGGAATATTCGTGCATCTGGCTCCTCCCACCGAACGCAATAGTAATTGTCGCTAAAAAAGCGGTTTTACGCAATCCTCCGCCGGTTCTTTCACCACGGTCGGCTCACTGGCACCGTATCCGGCTGATTTAAAATCCTTTTCGACTGGGACCGATACTCAAGGCCGGTAAATCCACAGCGTCGTGGCGGATCCCAGACCCTTTAAGTCGCCATGGCCTCCCCGAACCCAAGAATGCTCTTTCAGGCGACTGTCAGCGTACGTCTATAGCGATGCCCCCGGTGAACAGTCGGAGCTCGAGGCCCAATTTTCATGAATTACCGCATCAACGGTCAATCGCGGCCTCCCTCTCATGAAAAACGCGCAAGGAGTTGCGCTCTATGAAGAAGGGCCTGTCCAACACCGCGAATTCGTGTCGGACGCGGGCGATGAGCGGCATCAAGCGTCTCTTCATCAAGCCGACACGCGAGGTGCCTGCAAATCGGGCTTTTCTCGAACGGCCGATGCTGATCATCGGCATCTTCCTCTTGCTGTCCATATTGATCCTGACGGTAGCCGATTATCCGCTTGCGATCTGGATGAAATCCTTTCCTGGACAACTGCGCGGCATGGCCAAGTGGATCAGCGGCCTCGGCACTGGGCTTCTGGTGCTTTCGCTGAGCGGCGGCCTTTTGATGTCGGCCGCTCTCGTGCCAGCTGAGAAGTTGAGGAAAACTGCCCGGATAAGCTCGAAGCTCGTCGCGACATCGTCCGCATTCATCTTCATATCTGTCGCCGGGGGTGGTCTTGTTGCTTCTCTTCTGAAGAATATCATTGGCCGGGCCCGACCAAAATTCATCCAGGTGGACGGCGTCTTCTATTTCCGGCCCTTTTCGTTTCACGCAGACTTCGCCTCCTTTCCGTCGGGGCATTCCGCGACAGCGGGCGCGATGGCGATATCCCTGGCATTGGTCTTCCCACGGCTTCGCCCGATTGTCGTGCCGACAGGCATCTTAATCTGCTTGTCGCGCCAGTGGGTTGGTGCCCATTGGGCGAGCGATACGTTTATGGGTTGGGGTGTCGGCGTCGCCTTCACCTTATGGCTCGCGCATGCTTTTGCACGCCGGGAGCTGCTTTTTACCTACAGCTCGGATGGGTATCTTTGCCTCGATAAATGCTACAAAACCATGCTCCCAAACCTGGGTGCGCTGTTCAACGCGAGCCTCTTTAAAACAATGCAGCGTAGCGTCCGAGCCGACAGAGCACGCACGGCGAAACCTGAACTTCTACCGTAACGGACCGGAAGACGGGACAGATAACGGCAACCTAAATTATTGAATAAAAACAATTTTATGAAAAAATTAACGATCCCGGCAAACTTACACGAAGAAAAAATAAAAAAATCTCATTTTGGAACGACAGATTTGCCGGTCCCGGGCGTTTAAGAACCGAAGGGAAAAAACGTGAAGAGGTTATCATGAAGAAGTTTATCTTTCTGGCCCTTGCAGCTACCGCCTGTTTTGCGACGATGTCGCCGGCTGAAGCCCGCGAAGGATGCGGCGTCGGCTTCCACCGTGGCCCCTATGGCTATTGCCATCCGAACCGTCGACCCGTTGTTGTGGTCCCGGGCGGCCCGGCAGTCGGCATCTTTTATCCAGGCCGCGGCTACTGGGATGGTCATCGCTATTGGATGCACCGCGAACGTTGGCACGACGGCTGGCGCTATCGCTGATTAATCTCTCAACATCCACTTGGCCCGACCTTCAAGTCGGGCCAAGTTGTTTTTTACGCCGGACTTGTCGGGCAGACATCACAAGCTTTTGTCAATGTCTGATGCATGCAAGCACGTCATGCGATTGACCTGCCGGCGACAAGCAGGCAAAGCTGCTTGCAGTTAACGCCAGCAGACACAGACATGCTCAAGAGCGACATCAACGCCATCGATCATCAAGGCCCGATCATCGTCTTCGATGCCATGTGCGTATTATGCTCGGCAAATGCGCAATTCGTTCTGCGTCACGACCGCATAGGCCGCTTCCGCCTCGCATCCATGCAAAATGAAGTTGGAGCGCAGCTTTATCGACGCTGCGGCATTGATCCCGCCAATCCAGATAGCCTGATCATCGTCGACGGGGCGAGTGTGCTGCGCGACAGCGACGCCGTGCTTTCGATTTATGCCGGCCTCGGCTGGCCCTGGAGAGCGCTATCGTTGCTGCTTTTGGTGCCCAGAGCCCTGCGAAATCCTGCCTATCGCTGGCTTGCCCGCAATCGCTATCGATTTTTCGGCAAGCGCGAAACATGCTGGTTGCCAACGCCCGAACAAGCGGATCGGATCCTTTGAAGAAGGTGCTTGTTCTCGGCGGCTATGGCGGCTTCGGGTCACGGCTGTCGCGACGCCTTTCCGGCGATGGTTTCCATGTGCTGGTTGCCGGACGAAACGGCGAAGCGGCGGAAGCACTGGCGCGAAAACTGCCAAACGCGATCGGCTTGCGCGTCGACCGGCACGGCGACATGGCGGACGTTCTTGCCAATCACCAGCCCTTTGTCGTGATCGATGCCGCAGGCCCGTTCCAGAATGGAGATCACCGTGTCGCGCGCGCCTGCATTGCGGCTGGAATTCACTATATTGATCTTGCCGATGCTCGCGATTTTGTCGGCACAATCGGCGCACTTGACGACGCAGCCAAGATGGCCGGCGTTTGTATCCTCTCTGGCGCATCGAGCGTGCCAGCCCTCTCCAGTGCGGCGGTTGCAGATCTTGCCGACGGCATGTCCGAGGTTCGCTCCATCGAGATGGCGATCGGCGCCTCCAATCGCGCCACCGCGGGCGCGTCCGTCGCTTCGGCGATCCTAAGCTATGTCGGCAAACCCGTACGGCTCTGGCGAGGCAAGCGCTGGCAGGATGGAACCGGCTGGCACATGCTGAAGCGCGAAAGCTTCATGATCGCTGGCAAGCCGCGCCTGCGCAGGCTGGTCGCGCTGGCCGACGTTCCGGATCACGATCTCCTGGTCGAGGGCATACCGGGTAAGCCGGCCGTCGTCTTTCGGGCAGGGCCGGAATTTGCCTTCCAGACTCTCGCTCTCTGGCTGATGTCGTGGGCGGTGGTCTTCGGTTGGGTTTCATCGCTGCAGAAATTCAATCGCTTTCTGTTGCCCTTGCAAGGCCTGACTGCACGGCTGGGCACTGCGCGTTCAGCCATGGTTATCGAGGTTAAAGGTATTTGCCGAGGTGCGATGCTGGCCCGGCGCTGGACCCTCATCGCCGAAAACGGCGACGGCGTGGAGATCCCCACGCTTCCGGCGCAATTGCTGACGCGCGCCCTTTGTGACGATCGCCTCTGCGCAGGTGCGCGCGCCGCCAATGAGCTTCTAGATCTTACCGAGTTCCGCGCTCTCTTTCGCGATCTTGCCATCAACGACGCCGTCGTGGAGAAATCCTACATGCCGCTTTATCAACGCGTGATGGGAGCCGACTTCGCTGAGCTATCCGCACCGGTACGGACGATGCATGAGGTTTTTGGCGACGGCGGCGCGGCGGGAGAGGCGCTAGTCAGCCGCGGGATTTCGTTGCCGGCTCGGCTCGTCGCCGGACTATTCCGGTTTCCGACGGCAGGCCACCATCCATTGCACGTCTCTTTCGAGGAAAATAACGGCATCGAACGATGGACGCGCGATTTTTCCGGTCAGCTCTTCTCCAGCCATCTGAGCAAGGAGAGGGGTCATCTTGTCGAGCGCTTCGGGCCGTTTCGCTTCTCCTTCGACCTTACGCCGCGCGGCAATGGGCTGAGCATGGAGATACGCAAATGGTCGCTTTTCGGTCTTCGTCTGCCCCTCCCTCTCGCACCACGCAGCACGGCCTATGAATGGTCGGAGGACGGCCGCTTTCACTTCGATGTCTCGATCGGGCTGCTATTTGTGGGCTTGATCGTGCATTATCGAGGATGGCTGGGGCAGACCGCCTCATGCGATGCTACCCCAGCCCCTCGCCATCAACCGGTCCCGGCCGATAGCGCGGAGTCATAGGAACGATCAGTCGCCGGCGCTTGCTGCGCTGAGCACGGCCTTTACCGTTGCGGTAGCAACATCGTCATCGATGCCAACGCCGAAGACCTCGCTACCGTCCGGCCGGACGCATTGCAGATAAGCCGCCGCCTTCGCATCAGCTCCACGACGAAGCGCATGTTCCTGGTAATCGACAACGTTCAAATCCACACCGAAGGCATCCGCCATCGCGGCAAGGACCGACGACACGAGGCCATTGCCCCGACCGGTCACGGCGATGTCCCGATCCCGATGGCGAATGCGACCCGTAAAGATGCGCTCGGCACCACCGCCATTGCGCAGACCCCCCTCATAGTCGAGAAGCGCAAAAATGCTGATGTCGTCGACATGATAGGAGCGCACGAACTCGCTCCAGATGTCTTCGGCCGTCAGCTCGCGCTTGGTCTCGTCGGCGAGCAGCTGTATGCATCGGCTGAAATCCACCTGCATGGCGCGCGGCAGTTTCAGGCCTTTGTCCTGCTCGATCACCCATGCGACCCCGCCCTTGCCTGACTGGCTGTTGACACGGATGACCGCTTCGTAGCTTTCGCCGATATCGGCTGGATCGACAGGCAGATATGGCATTTCCCAAATGCCGTCGTTGCGGCGCTCATGAGCGGCGAAGCCCTTGCGAATGGCATCCTGGTGCGAACCGGAAAAAGCCGTGTGGACCAGTTCGCCTGCATAGGGATGGCGCGGATGGAGCGTGATCCCGTTGCAGTATTCGACCGTGCTGACCACCTCGCGGATCGATGGAAAATAGAGTTCCGGATCGATTCCCTGCGTATAGAGGTTCATGGCTAGCGTTACCAGATCGACGTTGCCGGTACGCTCGCCGTTGCCGAAGAGGCAGCCCTCGACACGCTCAGCGCCTGCCAGCAGCGCTTGCTCGGCGGAAGCGACGGCCGTGCCCCTGTCGTTGTGCGGATGCACGCTGATGATGACGGCATCCCGGCGCGAGATATTGCGGCAGAACCATTCGATCTGGTCGGCATAGACGTTCGGCATCGCCACCTCGACCGTCGCCGGCAAGTTGAGGATAGCCGGGCGATCCGCCGTCGGCTGCCAGACATCCAGGACGCGTTCGCAAATCTCGAGCGCGAAATCCGGTTCGGTGAAGCAGAAGGTTTCCGGCGAATATTCGAAAGTCCAATCGGTGTCGGGCCGTTTGAGACTCTCCTTCAGCATCGCCGTAACGCCAGTGATCGCCAGATCGACGATCTCATGCCGCTCCATGCCAAAGACGACACGGCGGAAAAGGGGCGCCGTTGCATTGTAGAGATGGACGATGGCCTTGCGGGCGCCTTGCAGGGATTCGAACGTGCGCGCGATCAGATCGGCACGTGACTGTGTCAGCACCTGTATTGCCACATCTTCGGGAATGCGGTCGCCCTCGATCAGCGCTCGAACGAAATCGAATTCGATCTGCGAGGCCGAGGGAAAAGCAACCTCGATCTCCTTGAAGCCAGAGGCGATCAGCATGTCGTAGAAACGGAGCTTGCGCTCCACGTCCATCGGATTGGCGAGCGCCTGGTTTCCGTCACGCAGGTCCGTCGACAGCCAGCGCGGCGCCTTGGTCAGCCTTTTGTTCGGCCATTGCCGATCCGGCAATTCAATCGGAGAAATAAAGGGGCGATACTTCGTTTCAGGGTTCTTCAACATCGATGATTTCCGTTGCGTGTCTATACGTCGGGAGAAAAGCGGACAGCAGCGTACGGTCGCCGGGATGCCGTCAGGCCCGACGACCGCCGGTAAGTCGCAGTGCAACGGAAGCAGACAGATGTTTAACCGCTTCAGCAGCGCCAACCTCGACATGCACGGATATGAGGCCTGCAGACAGCAGCCTTTGGCATCCGCGCAAATTTTGGAAAGAGGTCGACACTGACGATATGATCCTGCTTGGGAAGCTCTAGGTTATAGCCAGCGATCGTGATAATCCTGCGAGCATGGATCAAATATCGTCGCAAAAGGATCAAACGACTTGCGATCTGGCATCCGCATCACGGAAGGCGTCGCTGTCATCGCGCATGACCAACATCGCTTCTCCAGCCCGAGACATAGCCACCGCGAGGCTCAGTTGCTGTATGCCGTCAATGGCGTGGTGTCGCTGACCACGGATAGCGGTACATGGGTCGTGCCGCCAAGCCGCGCGGTCTGGCTGCCGCCCAATCTGGAACACGCGACAGCAAGCCATACGAACGTTCAGTTCCGTTCGCTTCTGATCGATACCCACGGTATTCCTGCTTTGCCGAACGAGTGCATGGTGGTGGAGGTTACTCCGCTTCTTCGCGAACTCATTTTGAGACTTGCCAGCCTCGTCGGAATGCCCGAGCGGCGCGAAATAGCCGAGGCTGTTGTCCGCCTGCTGCTGTTGGAGCTGACTTTCCTGCCGGCTCAGCCGCTGAACCTGCCGTTGCCGAAACATGCGGCGCTCGCCGAATTCTGCGATCGAATTCGCAACGATCTTGGCAGTGATATTTCCATCGAGCAGGCCGCCCATGAGCTCCACATGAGCCGGGCTACCTTCATGCGGCTGTTTCAACGCGAGACGGGCTTGAGTTTCGGCCGATGGCGGCAGCAGGCGCGGATGCTCAGGGCGCTCATGTTGCTGGCGGAAGGCAAGACCATTCTCGATGTTGCGCTGGAGTGCGGCTATGAAAGCCCAAGCGCCTTCTCCGCCATGTTCAAACGATCATTGGGCCGATCACCGCGAGACTATTTTCAGCCGGCCGAACCATCCGACACCGCTCGAAATGCTTCCGAAGAACGGGGCCTATCGCTCGCCGGCTAGGCAGCCAAACATCCGGAAGTCATGAAATGCGTCTTTGAAACGGGCTTTCTGCCGCAGCGTGCCTTCATATCGGAAACCGGACTTCTCCAGAACCCGATCCGATGCGGGATTGCCCGGCAACGTCCAGGCCTCGATGCGGTTAAGCGACAAATCGCCGAAACCGCACTGCAGCACTGCGTCCACGGCTTCGCTCATCAAGCCTCTTCCCCAGGCAGACGGATTGAGCTCATAACCAAGCTGCGCACATTTGGAGTATTGATCGATAACATGAAGGCGAACACCTCCAAGCAGCTGCCCGGAGATCCGATCCTCAATCCCCCATCCGCAGCCGTTTCCCTTATGGAACATGCTACCGATCCATTTAAGCGAGCGCTCCATCTGCGTCTTTTTCGGTGCGTCGGGCCAGTTGGAAAATCGCGTGACCTCGGGAATGGACATCAACTCATGAAACGCATCCAAATCTTCAGGGGTCAGCGCGCGCAAACGCAGGCGCTCGCTCGACAATTCGGGAAAGTCTGCCTTTGGCGCGGCCATAACGAGCTCAAGCCTTCAGGAAGTTGGCAAGAATGATCTCAAACCAAATGCGAGCCGGCGTGATCCAGGCGCTCCATACATTGTACTTGCCTGAATATGTGACGGCGGCGATGCCCGCGTCCGGCAGCAGCCACAGGCGTTGTCCACCATTGCCAAAGCCTGCACACCATGGACGCGGATCGGGAAACGCTGGCGTCGGGGTATGGCCGCAAAACCAAAGCATGCCGTAACTCAAATCATCGCCGGTCGAGACGGCCGGCGTCAGCGATCGATTAATCCAATCTTCGGAGACAATCCGTCGCTCGCCCCACACGCCTTTCTGCAGAACGAGCGTGCCGATCTTCAACAGGTCGGGTGCCGTCAAACGCAATCCCGAGGCCGCCGAAGCCACACCATCCGGGCCGGTAGACCAGTGAAATTGAGTGATATTCAAAGGCTCGAACAAAACCTCTTTCGCGAAATCGGGAAGGGTTTTGCCGGTACCCCTCTCGATGATCGCGCCCACGAGGGCGACGCTGCCGCCAGAATAGATCCAAGTGCTTCCGGGCTCCGCAACGATCGGACGCTCAAGAACAAAGCGGTAGCGGTCCTCAGCGTTCTCCATGGCAATTTCGCTGTTCAAAAGATCGGTATAAGGACGGTCTTCGTCCCATTCCATGCCGAGCGTCATCGCGAGAGCATGCTCAATTTTGATCTTCAGGCGTTCTTTGTCTGCCGCCAGATCCTCATACTCAGGAAATTGGGTAAGGAGCGGGACATCCAGCGCTGGCACGAGCCCTTTCTCAAGCGCGATACCATATAGGAGTCCGACGATGCTCTTTGTGATGGAGCGAAGATCGTGAAGCGTGTCCGCGGTAAAGGTCACCTCGCCGAGAGGTTCGCCCCAATTTTCATCCTGACCGACAGAATAATGCTGAAGAAACATCTGCCCGGCGCGGGCAGCTAGAACCACATGACTATCTCTCAACAAGCCGGCTTCGATGCCAGCCAGAAACTTGCGGCCAATCGCGGAATCAAATCCTAGCGCTTCCGGCTGCTGCAGCCCTGGGAACTTCATTTCATGACTGGTTGCGACCATATGAAATTGCTGCCTCCACATTTCACGGACGATCGGGCATCAGACAGTGTTCAATAATCCAGGTTGATCGGACGTGGCAGCACACGGAACGCCCATAAGCGATCCGACAGGAACATGCGCGACATCCACCTGGATCAAATCCAGCTGACACACAATGGATGAAACCCAGGGTTTTTCCAAGAGCCTCAGGCGCAGAAATTCAACTATTGCGGGCATCGACTGATCCGAGAGTTATCCTCTCTTCAGTTCCTCCTCGTGTTCCCTCGCAAAAGCCGCCACGGTTTTGTTGCGGCCGGTCAACTTCGCCTTGAGCAGCGCGCCATCGGCACGATTGATGAGCGTCGTCGTCGGGCCTGACGCAGGCGAGGAGGCAATGCCCACAGAGATCGACAATGGCCCGACAATCCGTCCGCGATAGGAGAAGGGCGTAGTAAAGACGCTGCTGCGGATCTTGTCGGCAAGATCGAAGCCGTCGCCATCGGCCATATCGGTCGCGATCACAGTCAGTTCCTCGCCACCGAAACGATAGGCCGTGCCGGCGCCACCCACCGTGTCGGACACGATCTGCGCGACATGACGCAACACCTCGTCGCCAGCATCGTGACCGAACTCGTCGTTGAAGCGCTTGAAGTGATCGATATCGATCATCATGCAAACAACCGTGCGGGCCGATTGATCCCTGTGCAGATTGTTCAGCGCTTCATCCAGGGAGCGGCGGTTGAACAGCCCCGTCAACGCATCGCGGATCGCCAGATTGACAAGCTTGTCCCGCAGCTGAAGATTGGCGATGGCAAGGCCAATATTTTCGGCGATCAGCTCGAGATAAAGCTGTGGCGCATGAACCGCAGTCGCATCCTTGGTCTTGTCCTCGAAATAGAGGAGGCCGATCGCCTCGCCCAGCGCCGTCAACGGCACGCACAGCCCGGGCACGCCTGACTCATCGAGATGCTGGCAGGAAATATCATTGTCTTCCACGTGGCTGACGTGCGGTCGGCCGCGCCGCAATCCCCAGCAGGATGCGGCAGAGAAGGATCGCTCGGAATGAACGGGGTCCAGCCAGCGGCTGACTTCGCTCAGCGCCGTCCGGCTCTCGTTCATGGTGTAGAGGCTCCCGGCAATCCCCGGAAAGATCTGCGGCACGAATAGCGCAACGACTTCGGCCAGTTCCTCCTGCGCGTAGCAGGCCTGCAGGCGATGCATCATCTGCAGAATGACGTCCTTGGTTTGCAGGTCGCGCTTGCGTTCCGCGTCGAGCCGGTTCCGCTCAAGGCCATTCTCCCGGAAAATCTGTATCGCATCGTTCATCTCGCCGATCTCATCGCCGCGACGATCCGTCGGAAGTTCGACGCTGTAATCCTGGTTTGCCAGCCGATTGACGATGCCGGTCATGCGGATCAACGGCAGGGCGACCCTGCGCCGCAGAATGAAATAAAGCACCGCAATAAAGATTGCCGCCGTCAGACCCAGCATCGTCTTGGCGATATTCGCCCACAGGTCGCTTCGTGCCTGCGCGTTGCGCATCGCCGCCTCGGTCCGGGCACTGGCCAAGGCGCGGAATTGATTGACATCATTGAGAAGCGCCGTCTGGGTGCGCTCATGCTCCGGGCCGAACAAAGCCGTTCGGGCTCCCGCCTGATCGCCACCGCGATAGGTTGCGACGGCCGCCTCCTCTACCGTATCCAGCGCGTCCGAGTCGGTTGCCACCTGCTCGATGATCTGGCGCTCGGCATCCGGTATGCCGACAGCACGCAACGCGTTGACGGCGGTGTCGCGCCTGCGCTCCTCGCCGTCGTCGATCGTGAAGGCATCTAGGTGCCTCTGCTCGCCGCGCATCACATAGAGGCGCGCTTCATCCGTCGTCTCTTCCGCACCAAGCGCAAGCTCCTCGCCCATGCTGTTCAGCAACAGATGTTGCTCCACCGCTTGTCTTTCCTGCAGGGCGCTTCGGGCAGACAGGATAAAGGCTAAAGCAGACAGCACGGTCAGGACCACGGTGATGCCGTAGGCCCAGTTCGTTATTGTCGTAATTCTCATATGCCGCCTTCCTGCGCCCGTTCACGCCCGATCGCCGGGATGTTTCGATCCCCATTTGCAGCGAGGCCTCGCGAACCGCCGCGAGTATAACACTCCAAACGTCTTTCAAGCGTTACTGACCCTATATGAAACTTTACTTATATCATACAGAGTGAAGCGGCATAGGCGACGATTTCCACTGACGGGAATTCCAGCCCCGGCTGAGGGGCCAGCGCCAGAACTCCCGGCTGTCGTCAGGGGTGAATACGACAGCATCGCCAACAAATCGATTTTCAGATCTACAATCCATAAATCCACTGGAAGCTGGGAAATACATGCTTAAGTTCCACAAGTGATTGCCTCAATGCGGGACATTCGCTTCAAGAGTGAAATATTATGATATTCTTATTCGGCAATATCTGCTTTCGCTCGCCTGCGGTCACCGGCCAGTTCGCCGAGCAAATATGAGACAGCTCCGATCGCCGCGTAAACCAAAAACGACCTCAGCAAAAAATCCCTGACGTCGGCGGCTAATGTTGTGCTTTCCTTTAACAAACTGTCGCGATACAAGACAGCGCGTGCCAACGCGCGGATGGATATACATGAAATCAAATGCGTATTTCTTTCGGTCAACGCTGCTGGCCCTCATTGTCGGCATTGCTGTCCTTGTCGTTATCGTCGGCTCGTCCCTATGGCTGGTGCAGCTCAATAGTGAATACTCGTCCCGCACGACCGAACTGCGCAGACTGCGCAGCTTCGCGGCCGATCTGCTGAGCACCATTCAGGATGCCGAGACCGGGCAGCGCGGCTATCTGCTGACCGGCGACGCCTCCTATCTCTCGCCCTACAACAAGGCGGTTGCGGAACTTCCGGCCCGCCGCTCCAGACTGACGGAACTCGTTGCCGCCGATTCGGAATATGCCGGTCAGCTCAAGGGTCTGGACACGGCCATCGATCTCAAGATGGCGGAATTGAAAACCGCGCTCGATTACGCCCAGCAATCGAGAATGCCGGATGCGATCGCGCTGGTAAAAACCAATACGGGCGAAAAATATATGCACGACATCAGGAGCCTGCTCGGCACGTTCCTGGCAACGATCGACAGGCGCTTGGTCGGCATGGTCTCCGATCAGCTGTCGGCAGCTCAAAATCTGCGTTGGGTCATGATCTGCGCCGCATTTGCGATCGGTCTGGTGCTTGCCGGCGCAGTCACGATCATCTTCCAGCATATCCGTGATCTTTCCAGGGCGCGCGAAGCGGTTCAGATTCTCAATACCGGCCTGGAAGAGCGCGTCAACGAACGCACCCAGGACCTCATGCAGGCCAATCAGGAAATTCAGCGCTTCGCCTATATCGTGACGCACGACCTGCGCGCGCCGCTGGTCAATATCATGGGCTTCCTGAGCGAACTTGAGAATTCACTCAAATCGCTGCGTGCCTATGTTCTTGCAGACGAAAACAGGCCGAATGAAACCGAAATCCGCGAAGCCCGTCTTGCGGTCGAGGAAGATTTGCCCGAAGCCGTCGGTTTCATCCGCTCGTCGACCCAGAAGATGGACTCGCTGATCAACGCGATCCTGAAGATTTCCCGCGACGGTCGGCGCAAATTGCAGCCGGAGCAGATCGATTTGAAGGGCCTGCTCGAAGCCACCGCCGCAAGCGTTCATCATCAGATCGCCGATACGGATGGCAAGGCGGAAATCTCGGTCACGGTCGGGAATTTCATCGCAGACCGCTTCTCGCTCGATCAGATCTTCGGCAATCTGTTCGACAATGCCGTCAAGTATCAGGTGAAGGGCCGCCCTCTGCATTTGCGCGTGAATGCCTATCGGGAGGGACGAGACAGGATCAGGGTCGATGTCCGTGACAACGGTCGCGGCATTGCCAAGCAGGATCTGGACCGCGTCTTCGAGCTATTCCGGCGCGCCGGTGATCAGGACCAGCCGGGCGAAGGCATCGGGCTTGCCTATGTTCGTTCGCTAATCAGAAACCTCGGCGGTGATATCACGGTTGAATCGGAGTTGGGGACAGGCAGCATCTTCAGACTGGTGCTTCCGTCGGATCTCACAAAAATTGTAAGGAGTATGCCAGCATGAGAACGACAGGCCAGGAAGTCACCATCGTCATGATCGAAGACGACGAGGGCCATGCGCGCCTCATCGAGAAGAACGTCCGCCGTGCGGGCGTGAACAACGAGATCATCCCATTCACCTATGGCAAGAAGGCGCTCGACTTCCTGCTCGGCGAAAAGCGCGACGGCCTGATCAATCAGGATCGCCATCTGCTCATCCTTCTCGACCTCAATCTTCCGGACATGTCGGGCATCGACATCCTCGAGCAGATCAAGAGCAATGAGCATTCCAAGCGCCTTCCGGTCGTCGTTCTGACGACGACGGACGATGAGCGGGAAATTCAGAAATGCTACGATCTCGGCGCTAACGTCTACATCACCAAGCCGGTCGACTATGAAGGATTTGCCAACGCTATTCGAAACCTTGGCCTGTTCTTCTCCGTCATTCAAGTGCCTTCGGCATCCTGATGGCAAACGCGAAAATCCTCTATATCGACGATGACCCGGCCCTATCCCGGCTGGCGGAGCGTATTCTGTCGCGGCACGGTTATCTTGTGCAGCATGCGCCATCCGTTGCTGCGGGCCTGGTATCGTTCGAGGCAGGAGGGTTCGACGCGGTCGTGCTGGATCACTATCTGCAGGATAGCACCGGCCTTCATTTCCTCGAAACGATCGGCGAAAAAGCACGCACGGTTCCGATTCTCTATGTGACGGGCTCCAGTGACGCTCAGGTTGCGATAACGGCTCTGCGAAGCGGAGCAGCCGATTATGTCATGAAATCGCCGAACGAAGATTTCTTTCCGCTTCTCGTCAGCACGCTAGATCAGGCGGTCGAAAACCATCGTCTTCGCCTGGCAAAGGAACTGGCAGACCGGCAATTGCTGATCGCCAAGGAGCGGGCCGAACTTCTGCTTGCGGAAATGAACCACCGTATCGCCAATAGTCTGGCGCTCGTGTCGGCCATGATCCGCATGCAGATTCAAACCGTCAGCACCGAAGAATCGAAAGCGGTGCTCATGGAAACCCAGAGCCGAATTACGGCCATCGCGGGTGTCCATCGCAGCCTTTACACGTCCGAAAGTGACGGTGAGGTCGAGCTCGACGTCTATCTGCGTTCGCTGATCAACGAGCTCCTGACGACGACGCGCACGAAGGAACAGCAGATCGAAATGGTCATGGAGCTCGACCGGATGTTCGTGACGCCGGACAAGGCCGTGTCGCTTGGCGTTATCGCCACCGAACTGGTGACGAACGCCATCAAGTATGCATTTCCGAACAGGGCCGGTCGTATCTGGGTGACGCTCAAAGCGGAACCGCAGCAGGCAACGCTTGTCATTCGCGACAACGGCATTGGCTTCAGCCCCTCCGATCGTGCCCAAGGAACCGGCCTCGGCAGCAAGCTCATCAATGCGATGGCAACGCGGCTGGAAGGAAAGGTTGCATACGACGCTTCCGAAGGGACGCTCGTTACTACGGCCTGGAGCCTGCAAGGCGCCTCTACATAAGGCACTTCACCTCTTCACCAGCCAATCGGGCATGCTGTTCGCCGCCCAATTGGCTTGCGCTATTCGCGGCTACGCCGAATGCTCTTTCGCGCGGGCGGCCTACTTCTTCATTTTGGAATAGTCGAATTTCGGCGCCTTCGACAGATCGTCCTTCGTCGTGTCGACATAGGCCTTCCAAGAACCATTGTCGTTGGCAAGGGCGATCGACGCAGGGTCGATGACAACATAGCTGTCGCCTATGCCCAGGAAACCTCCGACGCTTGCGACAACCCCGATCACGGATTTGCCGTCGCCGATCACAACGTCAGAAATCGAGCCGATCGATTCATCCTGCTTGTTGTAGATCGTGGTGCCAATGAGCTTCGACGTCACGAGATCGGTATCTTTGATCTCGACATATTTCAAAGGCATGGTTGCCGTCGTTCCCATCGTGATCCCCGGTCCCGCAATGATGGCATCAGCGCCGGATGCTGCGCTTTGTTGCGCCTGTGCGGCACCTGAAATACCGGCGGCAACGATTAACGCGGCAGTTGCGGAAGCAAATGAAAACTTCATGAAGGCACTCCTGATTGGAACTTTCGACAGCAGGTTCGTATTTGACCTACATTTCGAAAACGACTGATACTTCAAATAGTTCCATCATTAGTTCTTGCGGGCAGGCACGTGCGGCAGCGCCGTTTGATGCAACCATAGGCCTCATCGGCGCATCACTCAGAACGACAATTTTCCTGATTAGCTCCTCGCGCCCTGCACAGATTCTGCAAAGCCGCATGGGACTGTCACGTCATGAACAACGCACCTGAAAATACCGCCGCTCAGCCCGTCCACCTGCCGCACAGTCTTCTCAAGGAAAGTTGGTGGCTGGTGGATGAGCATCCTCCTCGCAACGACGTTCCGCGTCGGCAGGCCGCGCTTAGACTCCTGCCGACTAGCCAACCCATGACGCAAGGCCAGTGCTCATGAGCATCTCAGACCTGCCAATCATACCGCTTAGCCCCGCAAGCAACTCAAACCGCAAATCCCTTACAGTCATCGCTTTGGTCATCCTTGCCGATTTTCTCCTCTTCGACAGAGAGCTGGGGCTCAACCTCTTTCTCATGGTGAACGCGAGCGCCATTGGCATCCTTGTTTGCGCGAGGCGAAGCCGATCGCTGTGGTCCACGGCAACGCTTCTTCTCCTTTGCACGCTCCTGTCACTTCCGCTTCTGGAAACGCCATCGTGGATGGGTGTGAGCGTCAGCATGCTTGGCCTCATATCCGTTTCGCTCGGCGGCAGTGGGCTGTTACCTCGCCGTTGGCAACGCTTGCCCGTCATCGTGCTGCGCTTTCTTCTTGATTTACCCTTGCGACCGTTCCGCAAAACGACTTACAGCCGCTTTCGACACTCCCGTCGGGCAACGCCGCAAGCGATCTGGAGCTATCTTCGCGGATGGATTATGCCGCTTGGCTTTGCTGCCGGCTTCGTTGCCCTCTTTGCCAATGCCAACCCGCTTATCGAGAAGGCGCTGCGCAGCGTCGATTTTTACTATCTGCTTCAATTCCTGGACATCTGGCGTATTGGCTTCTGGCTTGTCATCGCGCTGGGCTTGTTCATCCTGCTGCATCCTCGCCTCAAGCGCCTGCCTTCACGCGGCCATCAGGCCATAATCGATAGATCCAGACGTCCGAGCGAATTCTTCGGGCACACGGCGCTGCTGCGCTCGCTTGTCCTGTTCAATGCACTGTTTACCATACAGACCTTACTCGATCTCACCTACCTCTGGGGCGGGGCAAGCCTGCCTGACGGCATGAGCCATGCCGAATATGCCCATCGCGGTGCCTATCCCCTCATGGCCACTGCCCTTCTGGCTGCCGTGTTCGTGCTTGCCGCCATGCGGCGCGGCGGTCCGGGAGACCATAGCAGGCTCATTCGCGCCCTTGTGCACCTCTGGATCGCGCAAAATATCCTGCTCTGCGTCTCGTCCATTCTCCGATTGGATCTCTACGTCGAATCCTACTCGCTCACGGAATTACGGGTGGCGGCAGGCATATGGATGGGCCTTGTTGCCGTTGGCCTATTCCTCATCCTCCTGCGGATCCTGTTGCATCGCTCCAACGAATGGCTTGTTGCTCTCAGCATGGCGGCACTTGTCGCGACACTTTATGGAACGGCCCTTGCAGACATTCCGGCTTTCATTGCGCGGTTCAACGTTGCGCACAGCCAGGAGATATCAGGCGATGGCGTACCGCTCGACATCGAGTACCTCTCCACGCTAGGCCCGTCCGTGCTCCCGGCACTTGATGCATATCTGGCGAACTTGCCCACGGGATGGACGGAGAAGGCAGCCGTCGCCACCAACCTGCGCAATGCGTTTGTCTGGAGCAATCCGCACAATCCGGACGACTGGAGAAGCTGGACGTTTCGTACCGTCCGCCTCGATCACTATCTTCGCGATCATCCCACCCTTGCCAGATGATGCATAAACGAACAAAAACAGGCGAGAGAACCTCTATAGGCACCCTATGGCCCAACGCATCCTTGTCGCCGACGACGAACCCAATATTCGTGACGTGATCTGCTTCGCTCTCGATCGCGCGGGCATGAGGACAACGACCGCGCGCAGCGGCACGGAAGCCATGATGGCTTTCCACAAGGGTGGGCTCGATCTCATCGTGCTCGATGTCGGCATGCCTGACATGGACGGGCTGGAGGTCTGTCGGCGCATCCGCAAGACTTCGAACCTTCCGATCCTCTTCCTGTCGGCGCGCGATGAGGAAATCGACCGGATCCTTGGCCTGGAGATCGGTGGCGACGATTATGTCACCAAGCCGTTCAGTCCGCGCGAACTGGTCGCCCGCGTCAAAACTATCCTGAAGCGGACGGGAGCCGGCTCAGACTTGAATGCTGCAAATATTTCGGTGTCCGCAGGACTGCTGCGTCTCAATCGTGGCGGTCGCACAGCAAGTTTCGCCGATACACCGCTCAGCCTTACGGCGCTCGAATTTTCAATTCTTGATACCCTGCTCTCACGCCCTGAAATCGTCTTCAGCCGCGATCAGCTGATGGATGCGGCTTATGGCGCCGACATGCAGGTGGCCGATCGCACCATTGACAGCCATATCCGCAATCTGCGCGCCAAGCTGTCGGCGGCCGGCGGCAAGGGCATCATCGCGACAGTCCACGGTATCGGCTTCAAGCTGACATCGGGCATGGAAGGAAGCGCCTGATGCTTAAGCCCCGGGTGAGGCCGAAATGGCGGCCGCCGCTCGCTCTCATCGTCTATGCCGTTCTCCTGACCGTGATGCTGCTTCCAATGCTCACGATCATCTGGTTTCGTGTCGTGCGTGCCGCATCCGGCGCCATGGCGCCGGCAGAGATTGCGACGCTTTCCGCCGTTCTGGTCCTGACCTTGGTTGTTGCCTACGTTCTGACGCGGACACTCACCGTGCCGATCAATGCATTGATCACCCGCACCGACGAGATCGCGCGCGGCGGGCGCTCCGCCATCCGGCCGCTTGAAATCTACGGTACGCGGGAGGTAGCCACCCTTTCGCAAAGCTTTCTTGATCTCGCCGGCAAGCTGGTCGACCACTCCGATTACGTCCGCTCCTTTGCGACCCATGTGTCTCACGAGCTGAAATCGCCGCTAACCTCGATCAGGGGCGCGGCCGAGTTGTTGCGCGACGATGACGAGGAAAATCCGATGGGCGTAGAACAGCGCAACCGCTTCCTCGCAAACATCATTGCCGATACCGAACGGCTGGACAGGCTGTTGTCGCGCCTGCGGGAGCTGGCAAAAGCCGAGCTGCCGTCCGAGCAGGGAGCGAGCAGCATTCAGGATATTGCCGCCCAGCTCAAAATGCAGTTTCGCCAATTAGCCGTTGTCGATGAAGGCAGCACCGACGAAATGGTGACTCTGCCGGTTGAAGCCGCCGGGATCATCTTCTCGAATCTGGCAGAGAATGCCTTTCAGAACGGTGCAACGATGCTTGCAATAAGGGCAAGCGCGGAAGGACGGCGAATGTCGATCCAGGTTCGCGACAACGGGTACGGCATTGCAGACGGGAATCGGGATCGCATCTTCGAGCCATTCTTTTCGACCAGGCGAGAGAATGGCGGCACCGGCATGGGGCTCGGCATTGTCCGGGCAATGCTCACCTCGCATGGCGGCAGCATCGAACTGCTGGAGAGCAGCGAGCAAGGCACCGTCTTTCAAGTGGCTTTGCCCCGCAGCTCCTAGAGCAATTCCAGGAAAAGTGCGCAGCGGTTTTCCGTCCGGAATTGCGCGAAAACAAAGAGATAGAGCGGCTCGGGGATTCCGTGAAAAGCTGAACCGCTCTAAGACGATCGGCAATCTCAGGCGCTGATCAAACAAAACGGCCGATGGTTCGAACCATCGGCCGTTTTGTATTTATGGCGCAAGGTTTATGCTGCTTCGACCTGCGACTGAGCTTCCAGAGCCATGGCGCGCGCCGTCACAAAATCGATCTTGCCGGAGCCGAGAACCGGCACCTTCCCGACAGTCACCTCGGCGGGGACCATCATTTCCGTGGCGCCCTTCGATTTGGCGAAGGCCAGGAAATCGCTTCGTGTCGCGTTCGGCGCATCCGTCAGGAGAACGAGGCGTTCGCCCTTCTTGGCATCCGGTATGGACGAGACAACGCTGAGAGCACCGGGCCAAAGCTGTGCGGCAAGGGTTTCCACGGCAGCCAGCGAGATCATTTCGCCGCCGATCTTGGCAAAGCGCTTGGCCCGGCCACGGATCTTAACGAAACCGTCCTCATCGATGGTGACGATATCGCCGGTATCGTGCCAGCCGTCCGGCAATGGCTCGAGGACACCCGGATTGTCGGCGCGCAGGTAGCCGGCCATGACATTGGCGCCGCGGATCAGAAGGCGGCCACCTTCATCGATGCCGGGAACCGGCTCCAGCTTCCATTCCATGCCCGGCATGATCTTACCGACCGTTCCAGAACGATTGTACATCGGTGTGTTCAGCGAGATCACAGGAGCGGCTTCTGTAACACCGTAGCCCTCCAGGATGCGCAGGCCGAATTTTTCCATATAGACTTCGCGAGTCGAGGCCTTCACCGGCTCGGCGCCGGAGAAGATGTAGCGGATCGATCGCAAATCGTAGGGATGGGCGCTGCGGGCATACCCGTTCAGGAACGTATCCGTGCCGAAAACAATGGTCGCATTCGAGACATAGATCAATTCCGGCACGATGCGATAGTGCAGCGGCGACGGATAAAGGAAGGTCGGCACGCCCGAGACCAGCGGCAGGATAGTGCCTGCCGTCAGGCCGAAGGAGTGGAACATCGGCAAGATGTTGAACACCTTGTCGCCGGGATGGAAGTCGATACGCGAAGCTGCCTGAGCTGCATTCGACAGAATGTTGCGGTGGGTCAAAACCACACCTTTCGGTGCGCCCTCCGAACCCGAGGTAAAGAGGATGACGGCCGTATCATCCGGGCCGCGTTTGACCAGCGGTCTGTATTTGCGCATGAGGCCGAAGATCTTGTCAAAGAAGGTGATCTGCGTGCGCAACTCGTCGAGCCAGACAAATTTGACCTGCTTTTCGAGCTCTTCGACGACGGGACCTAGCTTGGCCTGGGTGACGAAAGCGCGCGAGCAAAGGACATGCTTGACCTCGGCTGTCCGGCATGCCGAGAGAATATTGGCGGCGCCAGCCGTGAAGTTCAACATGGCCGGGACTTTGCCGGAAGACATGACGCCGAGCACTGTCGCAGCCGTACCATTGGCGTTCGGCAACATGACGCCGAGCGTCTTTTCACCGGGGAACATCGTCTTGAATTTCGCCCCAAGCACGGCAGCACCCGTCAGGAGTTTCGCGTAGGAGAGCTTGCCGGCAATCGGGTCCTCGACTGCAAGTTTCTTGCCACCAAACTCGTGGGCACTTTCGATGACTCGACCAATGACGGTATTGTTCGTATCGGCCGTGCGGAACATCAGCGACGACATGATCCTATAAAGAGCGGCACCAGCAGCAATACGGCGCTTGCGGCCCTTAAGCTCCGCCGGAACCTCAAGCTTCACCGGCTCGAGGATCGTCACCTTGACCTTGGGGAAGAGGCGACGACGAACATGGGCCGAAGTCAAATAGGATGCGTAGCTCTTTTCCAGACCGTCGATGCGAACGGGCACGATCATCGCGCCGGTCTTGTCGGCAACCATAGCGGCGCCGTCATAGACCTTCATCAGCGTACCGGTAACAGTCAGGCGTCCTTCGGGGAAGATGCCGACCGGGCTACCATCCTGGATAACCTTGATCAGTGAACGGGTCGCCATCGGCTTTGTGGGATCAAGGGGCAGGAACTTGCATTTCGTCAGAAGCGGCCGCACCCACCACTTTTTCGCGAAGGCATAGTCGATGGCGAAAACCGGTTCTTCCTCGGTAATCGCAAGCGCGAGCGCACCGTCGAGCAGGCTCACATGGTTGAGCGCGATAATTGGTGCCGGACCCGCCTTGCGGATGTTCTCCAGTCCTTCGACTTCCAGCCGCATAAAGGCGCGGAAGATGATGGAGATGAGATCGCGGAAGGCGTTTGTCGGCAGTGTCTTCAGCATCAGCCAGGCGACTGCGATGTTCAATACCGAAATGCTGAGGATAATCATTGGGATCGACAGGCCGATCGCCTGCAGCACGGCGACCAGCGCCAGCCCGACAGCGATGAAGAGAGCCGATAGGACGTTTGCCGCACCGATGACACGGGCGCGGCGATCTTCATTCGCCCAGCTCTGCATCGCCGCAAAAGTCGGCACGGCAAGGAAAGCCCCGCCGATGGCCATGCCGGCCAGATCGATTGCAACGCGGATCGTTTTCGGACCCTCGAAGAAGGCAAGAATGGACTCTGCGTGCGTTGTGGACTGAAGGCCCCAGAGGTTCCAGGCGAGATCGAGACCGAAGAGCGCGACGATCAGCATGCCGATCGGTGCCGGCAAGAGAACGATGCGGCCGGCTGCCATCCATCCGGCGATAGCCGAGCCGATGGCAACGGAGATCGCGAAGATCGCCAGATAGGCGGGCACGACGATTTCTGAACCACCGAGAATATCCGGCACCATGATCGGCAGCATCGACATGATGAAAGCGCCGACAAACCAGAACCAGCAATTCATCAGGGATGCTCGCCAGATGCGGCTATCCGTACGAAGCTCGTTGACCAGCCGATAGCTGGAACGCACCACATTGGTATCGACCACCAGATCGGGAGCTCTGGATCCCGTTGCTGGGATCATGCGCGCCGAGAACCAGCAGAGAATGGAGAGCCCCATCATCATCGGGCCGAATATCCAGACATTCTCGCCTTCGCGAAAGGCAATGGCGGCGATCATGGTACCGGTGAGAATGGCGATGAAGGTGCCGCCCTCAATCCAGGCATTCGCCTTCGGCAGGTCCCTGTTCTCGAGATGATCAGGCAGGATGCCGTATTTGATCGGACCGAACAAAGAAGAGATGACCCCAAAGCCAAAGAGAGCCAGCATCAGGATCCATATCGAGGAAAATCCAATGCCCACAACCGATATGGCTGCAACCACCAGCTCGCAGCGCTTCAGAAGCTCGGCCATCTTGGCCTTGTCGTATTTATCGGCAAGTTCGCCGGCGATTGCCGAAAGAAGCAGGAACGGCACGATGAAGATACCGCCAGCCAACGTCACCAGCGCGGCGCCTTGGGCTGCCATTTGCGCCAGAATGACGAAAACCAGAGTCTGCTTGAGGAAATTATCGTTAAAAGCGGTGAGGAACTGCGTCCAGAAGAGCGGCGCGAATTTCCTCGATCTCATCAAATGGGTTTGCATGACGTTGCCCTCGTTCAGTGCATAAGACGCCACAGAGTGGTTACGCAAAGGTTGAACACGATTACAACTCTGCGGCGTCGTTAATAAAGATTAGTCCTGACCGTCACGATTGAACTTAACGAGAAGCTTTTCAGTGCGGGCATCCTCGACCTTGCGGATCAGCTTGTCCGCTTCGCTGTTGTCGCGCACGGTCTTCGTGACGTTGATCGCGGTCTGAACGAGCATCAATATGCCCATAGCGAGATAGCCTTTTCCCCAAAGGTCGATGGGCATCATATAGAGCCCGACAAAGAGCATGAAAGCCGCTGCGGCACAGGAAAAATAGGAAAAGCTGACCCAAGCCTGCGAATGTTTCTGGAAGCTGTCGTTCATGATCGTATCCTCTCTCGTATCTCTATATCTGGTTTCAGGCGGCTGAATTCACGCGGTTGCGCAGGCGGGCAAGAACATCATCGGCAGATGGCCCGATCGGTGCGCCGAAGCCGGCATTGGCAAGCTTTTCGATAACATTGGCCTGGCGGCTAGCGGCATCCATGGCCTTCATGGTCGAGCTGACGATCTCGCAGCGATCCTGATAGGCGCGAAGGCGGGCGAGCGTCTCCTCAGCTTCGTCCAGGGTCGCGAGGCCGGAATTGTCATCGCAAGCGGCAGTCAGCTTCTGTGTCTGCTCCGTTGCGCGGACCAAGCGCTCGCCACGCTGCAGCTCATGCAACCGTGCATCGGCGGCACGGACCGTTGCCTTGAGCTTGCCGATCGTTGCGTTGAATTGCGCCTGAGCCTTCTCGGAAGCATCGCGCTCGGCTTCAAGCTGGGCAATCGCTTCAGCAGCTTCCCGGGCGAGATCCTCGCTCCCCTTTTGCAATGCAGCGACTGCCCGGATTTCAAGATCCACGATCCGATCGACGATCGAGGCGTATCGGTCGCTTTCCTGCTCGTTCTGAGCAACCGCCACCGCGACCCCGCGCCGCGCCGACTGGATGCCGGCCGCTGCCTCGCGGATCTGCTGGGCCAGGAGCGGCACAGCATTGCGATCGATGAACGCCTGCTCGGCATCATGGGCGCGGCCTCGGATGAGCGTCAGAATTACATTGAACATTTGTCGTCTCCCGTTTATGAACGATGTTCACGAAACGAGATATGCCAGAATCATGAACGTTGTTCAAGAAATATTTTGAACAACGTTCAAAAAATCGGATTGGAATGGTTAATGGCGAAGAAAACGCAGGAAAAACGCGAGGATCTGAAGCTGCGGCTGATCGAGGCGGCGCGCAATCGGATCGAGGCAGACGGTCTTTCGAACCTTCGAGCGCGTGATGTCACGCAGGATGTGGGCTGTGCGCTCGGCGGCCTTTACACCGTCTTTGCCGATCTCGACGACCTTATCATTCACGTCAATTCCGCCACGCTGAAGGAACTCGAGAGGTCATTGACCCTCGCGGAGGTCAAGGATCGCTCGCCGACGGACCGCTTGCGCAACCTCGGTCGAGGCTATCTCCGCTTCGCAGCCACCAAGCGCAATCTGTGGAAAGCACTGTTCGACCATCGCCCGCCCGAGGGGCGTCCAACGCCCGAGTGGCATTTGCAGGAACATATGTTCCTGATGGGCGTCATCGCCGAACCGCTTGCCGAGCTTCAACCCGACATGTCGGAAACGGCCCGTGCCATCCGCGCGCGAACACTGTTCGGCGCTGTGCATGGCGTCGTCAGCATCAGCCTGGAAGGACGCTTCGTCGGCCTGCCGATCGAGAGTCTGGAACAAGAACTTGACGATTTCATTCTGACGGTCGCATCCGGCGCTGCCACGCGATAAATAAGCGCCTTGCAGCGCTTAAGGATTCGACGGCGCATAATTCCTGATGTCACCAAAAGCGTAGCCACGCTGACGCAGCATGGTGATCAGGCTTCGCAGGTTCCCCTGCCCGTTGAACTGATCCTGAAACATCTCGTCATGCATGAGGAGGACCATCTTGCCGCGCTGGGTGAAGCGACCATACTGGAAAAGGTGATCGATTTCGCTGACCAGATGATCGACCGACTGCACGGGCTTGCCGTCATTGCTGTGCACCCATTCGAAATCCCAGCCGTACAGATAGAAACCGGCTTCAGCCACGAGTTCGTAATCCAGCCACTCGCGCTCCCATTGGGCCACATTGATGGAGAGATCCTCCCGCGAGACCGTCGGAAGCCGGAATACATCCCTGCCCGGCAGACGAGCGTAGACGACCGGGGAAAGACCTAGCACCTGATTGGCATGCAACATGTCGGCAACGACCGCCTGCGTGTTGGAATAGTAACGCCGGTAGCGGTTGTTGGCGTGGCTGTAACTATGATTGCCAACCGTTATCAGCGGCATGCCCTTCGCCTGCGCCAGCAGATCGCGCCCGTTGGGTATGGTCTCCACATGCAGGCCGACCATGAATAGCGCCGCCGGCACATTCTCCTCGGCAAGCACCGAAAGAATATTGGCCGTGCCCGGCAAAGGGCCATCGTCAAACGTCAGAAAGATGGTCTTGTCCGCGGCGAATACGGCGAAACTGCCCACCAACAGCATGGCGGTCGCAGGCAACAGCCTGAACGCAACACTCCGTAAAAAAGCCATCCCGCCCAAGCTCGATATCCCCGCAACAATGCCGCAAACTGGCATATCGCCTTGGACAAGAAAAGCGCCGCGATTGCGACAAAAGCAAAGGGCGCTCTACCCATTTCTGGGGAGCGCCCTTGCTTTTTTACCCGGACAGCGAACACCGGCTCGACACATAGATGTCAGCGGCAGGCCATCGATACAGGTGATGGCGTGGAAATAAGCGCGAATCGTCCCCTTTGCAAGGGCCGTCCGCGAAATTTTTAGCAATTCTGTCACACGGGAATTCTATGTGACAGAATTCGCACATTTGACTTGTGTCGATCTCTCGTCAGGCAGCCTGCAAGGCGGCATCGCGCGGGATTTCGACATCGATCTCCAGCATGGAGACGTCCTTGTCGCGATCCATCTTCACCTGCACCTTGTCACGATCGACCTGAACATGCTTCGCGATGACAGCGAGAATCTCCTCTCGGAGCACGGATACCAGATCCGAGCCGATGGAGGCGCGTTCGTGGGCAAGGAGGATCTGCAGACGCTCGCGCGCCATCGGTGCAGATCTCTGCTTGCGGAATAGTCCGAAAATGCTCATGCAGCCCTCCTTGCGAAGATCTTGCCGAAGATGCTCTTCTTCTCGCCGGGAATGGTGATCGGCAGCTGCTCGCCGGCAAGGCGGCGGGCGGCGTCGAAATAGGCAAGCGACGGCGCGCAGCGCGCATCGGCCAGCGTGACCGGCGAACCGAGGTTGGACGCGCGAAGAACGTCGGTGCTTTCAGGGATGATGCCGAGCAGCGGGATAGACAGGATCTCCAGCACATCATCGACCTTCAGCATGTCGCCGCGCTCAGCGCGGGCGGCATCGAAACGGGTCAGCAGCAGGTGCTTTTCCATGCGCTCACCGCGCTCGGCCTTGAGCGTCTTGGAGTCCAGCAGGCCGATGATTCGGTCGGAATCGCGTACCGAGGAGACTTCCGGGTTGGTCACGACAACGGCAACGTCAGCATGGCGCATGGCAAGCGTCGCGCCGCGCTCGATGCCGGCCGGGCTGTCGCAGATGACCCAGTCGAAATAGTTCTTGAGTTCGTTGATGACGCGCTCGACACCCTCGGGGGTCAGATTGTCCTTATCGCGGGTCTGCGAAGCCGGCAGCAGGAAGAGCGTCTCCAGCCGCTTGTCGCGGATCAGCGCCTGCGGCAGCTTCGCGTCACCATGAATGACGTTGACGAGGTCGTAGACAACGCGGCGTTCTGCGCCCATGACCAGGTCGAGATTGCGCAGACCGACGTCGAAATCGACGACGACAACCTTTTCGTTTCTCTGCGCCAGAGCCGCCCCCAATGCGGCCGTCGAAGTTGTCTTCCCAACTCCGCCCTTGCCCGATGTGACGACGATTACCTTGCCCATCTCGCTCTCCTGTTTTGGCCCGCTTCGGCTCAGATTAGTTTTTCAGCCATGATCGTTTCACCATCCAGCCAAAGCTGGACTGGCTGTCCCCTGAGGTTGGGTGATACGTCTTCCGCCATTTTGTAGATTCCATCGATCGCCAGAAGCTCAGCCTCGAGCTTGCGGCAAAAAATTCGCGCAGAGGCATTGCCGATCGAGCCCGCCATGGCGCGGCCGCGAAGGGCGCCGTAGATATGGACCGATCCACCGGCGATGACCTCAGCACCGGATGCCACCGAGCCGATGACGGTGACGTCACCCTCGGGGAAGATCACCGACTGGCCAGAACGCACCGGCTCGCGAATGATCAGCGACTGCGTGACGGCACGAACCTCCGGAGGCGGCGCCTTGGGCTCGCTGTTGCGACGCTCGACGACCGGCTCGGCCTCGGTGACTTCGAAATCGGCTGCCGGGCGCCCACCTTTCAGGATCGGCGGCATGCCGGGTCCCGCGATCGAAGGGCGACCACCCTCGATGCCCATGATGCTGACGTTTCGCGCCGAAAGCTCTGCAATCAGCTCTTTGAGCTGCGCCTTGTCGATCGGCAGATCGGTGATATCGAGCACAACCGGCCGCCCGAGAAAGAAGCCCGCCGAACGGGCTGCTAGGTCGTCAAGCCTGATCAACCACTGATCCAGCGGAAGATCCGGCGAAAGCATGACCGCAAGAAAGGAGCGGCCCTTGATACGGATCGAGCGAGCGTCTGTTAGCACTTTGGTCATCTATGTAAATAAATCGTTGACCTTGTGTAGCGCTAATATGGTTAACAACTGGTTAACGCGGCGTTCCGAGCGAGCCAGAACCGGGCCATAAAACGGCAATAGTTTTCAGCGCGGAAGGCTCGTTGGAGCCAGGGTCGTACACGCATGGCGCGGCGAAAATCGCAGCACCTGCAAGGAGAAGAATGATTGGTCGCATGGGATCCTCCGGGCGCAAAGCATGAATGGCCTTGCGACATATGCAATCGGAAAAAATTAACGATTCTGCACGCCACACCTTCCGGAGCGGCGCGCAATACCCGCCGGCCGGCGATTCTCAGGCGAGTCTCAGCTCGACATTGATGTTGCCGCGAGTCGCCTTCGAATAAGGGCAGGTCTGATGGGCTTCCTCGACCAGGGTGCGGGCAACCTCGGGCTCGATGCCCGGCATGCTGATGGTGAGCCGCGCCTGTAGGAAGTACGCACCCTCCGTGGTGCCCAGATCCACTTCGGCATCAACAGCGAGATCGGCGGGAAGCTTGATCTTGCGCTTGCCTGCGGCAAGACCCATCGCTCCGATGAAGCAGGCCGACCAGCCGGCTGCAAAGAGCTGCTCGGGATTGGTGCCGGCATGAGCGCTGCCGGGAGGCGAAAGCTTGACATCCAGCTGGTTGTCGTCGCTGCGCGAAAAGCCGTCGCGGCCACCGATGGTGTGGGTCTTGCCGGTGTAGAGAACCTTGTCGATCTTGGTCATGGAACACTCCTTTGTTGCGTTGCCCGCTCTTTGGTTTCGTGAGCGGCAACGTCTGTTGACGGAGTTGTTTTTGACGGGTCGACGTATCCGGCATGTTTCCGGAATGGCCGGAAATGTCACAAAACGTAGAGCCTAACAGGCCGGATACAATGGCTTACAAAGCCCCCGAAAATCTTCTGAAGGGTCAATCAGGAAATGACGACTTCGGCGGCCAGTCCACCGCCTTCCCGATTGTAGAGCCTGACGGAACCACCGAGCGTCTGGGCAAGCTGCTGGGCGATCGCCAGCCCAAGCCCGGTCCCGCCGGTATTGCGATTGCGCGACTGCTCCAGCCGGAAAAACGGCTGCATGGCCGCCTCTATCTGGTCCTGCGGAATGCCTGGACCACGATCGAGAACTGTGATCGCGACCTGACCCGTGTCCCGCCGTTCCACTGCGATTTCGGCAGCGCCCGCAAACTTGATGGCATTGTCGATGAAGTTGGTGAGGATGCGACGCAAAGCATGCGGCTTTGTTGCGACCGTTCCCTGAATGAGGCCGAGAATTTCGACCGACTTGCCGGTGTCCTGATAATCGTAGCTGATGCTTTCAATGAAGGACGCAAGGTCGATTCGCGAACTTTTCTCGCCATTGCCGTGGGCGCTGCGCGCATAGGCGATGCCGTCCTGTACCAGACGCTCGATCTCCCCGAGATCCTGCAGCAGCTTGGTCTTCTCGGGAGAATCGTCCGCAATGTCGGCGCGCAGGCGCATGCGCGTGATCGGCGTTTGCAGATCGTGCGAGATCGCGGCCAGGATTTGTACGCGCTCCTCGAGGTAATGCGCGATCCGATCACGCATTGCGTTGAAGGCCCTGGCGGTGTGTGCCACCTCACTCGGCCCGCGATCGCTCAAGGCCGGCCCCTTCTTGTTGGGATCAAGCGCATCAGCGGCGGCAGCAAACTCGGCAAGCGGCCGGATCGCCTGTCGCACGGCAAACCAGGTACACAGCACGATCAGCAGCATCTGAACGACGAAAACATAAGGCAGCCACGCCGCGATCGGCATGATTCCCTTCGGTGTCACATCGATCGTCAGCGGACTGCCGTCGCTCAGATCGAGATGTGCCTGCAGGCGTGCGATCGGGCCGGGTATCGATTCCATGCGGATTGGGAAACGGTGGCCGACGGCATCCTCTATCTTGGAAGCAATCTCGCCGCCGCGAACCGACGTATCGGGCACTCCAGGTAAGCCATTGCCCAGCTCGAAGTTATAATTGCCGCGGCTCAGCCAATCCACGAAATTCGCTCGCTCATCTGCCGGCAGGCGGTCGAGTACCGCGATCGAGGTCGCCACGTCGCTCTCCAGGGTGCCGAGCATGACGGCTTTCGCCGACATATAGCGCTCGATGTAGAGCACGCTGAAGGAAAGTCCGTAGGCAATAGCCAGCCCGGCGAGCAAGATCAGCGAAATGCGTGCACGCAGGGTGCCCGGCCACCAAGGCCGGTGACCTTGAAGCTCAATCATCGTCATGGGCGAAGCTCCGCTATTTCCACCGGTACGGAGAAGACATAGCCTTCACTGCGAACCGTCTTGATATACATCGGTTCACGGGCATCGTCGCCCAGTCGCTGGCGAAGGCGGCTGACGAGCAGGTCGATCGACCGATCGAATATATCGGCGTCGCGGCCCTGGGTGAGGTTCAGTAGCTGATCACGATTGAGCACGCGTTGCGGGTGGTCGATGAAGACGCGCAGCAGGCGGTATTCGGCGCCGCTGAGCATGATCTCCGTACCATCCTTGTCGAGAAGATGGCGCCCCACGGTATCCAGTCGCCAATCCCCAAACACCAGCATCTGGCCTGCTTCGCTGATCTGTAGGTTGGGCGGCAGCATGCGTGTGCGCCGGAGAACAGCCTTGATTCGAGCGAGCAACTCACGGGCGGCGAACGGCTTTGCCAGATAATCGTCAGCCCCCATCTCGAGGCCCAGAATCCGGTCCATTTCATCATCGCGTGCCGTGAGCATGAGAACCGGCGTCGCCTTGTGCTTTCCGGCGCGAAGCTCGCGACACAGCACCAGACCGTCGTCGCCCGGCATCATCACGTCGAGCACAATCAGATCGACCGAATTGGCTTCGAGAAAGCTGCGCATCTGCCGGCCGTCGGCGGCTGTCGTTGTCCGCAGGCCGTTCTTTTTCAGATAGCTGGACACCAGCTCGCGAATTTCCCGATCGTCATCCACGATCAGGATATGGTCGACATGCTCCATTTTGATTTCCCACTCAACATCGTAAGCATCAGCCTACCAATACCAAACTTTCATCGTGCCAACGGCAGAGGGCGCCAGCTTACGCCGACGCCCTCCTGCACGCTACCGCCGAACTAGAAGCGGTCAACATCTATCACAGCCTGCGCGAAAGCCTGCGGTGCTTCCTGGGGCAGATTATGCCCGATGCCGCCGGTGATGGTGCGATGCTCGTACTTGCCCGAAAACTTGCCGCGATAGGCTGACGGTTCCGGGTGAGGCGCGCCGTTGGCGTCACCTTCCATGGTGATAGTCGGGATCGAAATGACCGGTCCTGCGGCGAGCTTCTGTTCATAGGCGTCGAACTTCACCTCGCCTTCGACGAGACCAAGGCGCCAGCGATAATTATGGATGACGATATCGACATGGTCGGAATTATCGAACGCCGCTGCCGAGCGATCATAGGTGGCGTCATCGAAAGCCCATTGCGGCGAAGCGGTGTGCCAGATCAGCTTTGCGAAATCGTGCCGGTTTTCCTGATAGCCGAGGCGGCCGCGCTCGGTGGCAAAATAGAACTGATACCACCAGGCAAGCTCGGCCTTGGGCGGCAGCGGCTTGCGGTTGATTTCCTGGCTGCCGATGAGATAGCCGCTGACCGAGACCAGCGCCTTGCAACGCTCCGGCCAGAGTGCCGCCATGATATCGGCGGTGCGGCCGCCCCAATCGTAGCCTGCAATGACAGCCTTTTCGATCTTGAGCGCATCGAGAAGCGCGATCATGTCCGCGGCAAGGGCTGCCTGCTGGCCGTTACGCGGTGTGTCCTTCGAGAGGAAAGTGGTCGATCCGTAGCCGCGAAGATAGGGAATGATGACCCGGTAGCCGGCGCCGGCCAAAAGCGGTGCGACATCGACAAAACTATAGATGTCGTAAGGCCAGCCATGCAGCAGCAAGACAACAGGGCCATTGGCCGGGCCGGCTTCTGCGTAACCAACGTTGAGGACGCCCGCATTGATCTGCTTCAGCGTTTCGAAGGCGGTATGGCTGCCGGCCTTGACGGTTGGCAGGGTGGAGGCAGACGACTTCTGCTCGGCGGCACCAGCGATGGCGGGCAGGCCGAATTCGGCGGCGGCAACGGCGATGGCGGCCATGCCGAAGAAGCGGCGGCGGGTGTGGTTGATTTCCTCAGACATCTGTCTCTCCTGTGGATTGGATCGTGGGCTTAAGAAAGCCAGCCGCATGTATCGCCGATGTGTCGTCGATGGCCTCGTTTTGAATGCCTGTGTAGCTTTCGGCCGCCAAGATACAATCTGATACAATCCACGTCCTTCGATAGACGAGAGCCTGCCGGTGGCTGAGAGATCGGCAAAATCGCTGCCACACAGACCAGTTTGTATCGCAATGTATCGAAGCCGGAGACATCGACGTTTCGGTACATTCTCGCAGTCAACCAGACACATTCGAGATACGTCGCCAACGGCAGATGGCGTCACTGCTAAGCACGGCTCGCCGCTGTTCGCAGCCGGTCAATCGCTTCTAAAGGAACAAGACGATGACGCTTCTCATCATTGCCTATCTCGGCGGTGCGCTGACGATCTTAAGTCCATGCATCCTGCCCATCCTCCCCTTCGTCTTTGCCCGCGCCGGACAGCCCTTCGTGCGAAGCACGCTGCCCATGCTTGCGGGCATGGCGCTCACCTTTGCTTTGGTTGCAACGCTGGCCGCAGTCGGAGGCGCCTGGGCGATCCGCGCCAATGAATACGGTCGTCTGGCAGCGATCGTCCTGCTTGGCCTTTTCGGCTTGAGCCTGCTTTCGCCCCGCATCGCAAGCGCCCTCTCCCGCCCAGCCGTCGATCTCGGCAACAACCTGCTGAACGCGGCAGGCGCACATCGAGCAACGGCGAGTGTCAAAAGCTCCTTCGTTCTCGGCATTGCGACCGGCCTGCTCTGGGCGCCCTGTGCCGGCCCGATCCTTGGCCTTGTCCTCACAGGCGCTGCCTTGAAGGGTGCCAATCTGCAAACGACATTCCTGCTGCTGGCCTATGGCGCCGGTGCTGCAACCTCGCTTGCCGTTGCATTGCTCGCCGGCGGCAGGATCTTTGCCCGCATGAAGCAGTCCCTCGGCGTCAGCGAACGGATACGCCAGATCGCAGGTGTTGCGGTTCTTGCAGGTGTGGTAGCTATCGCGCTCGGCCTTGATACCGGATTGTTGGCTCGTCTCTCCTATACCAGCACTGGCTCTTTCGAGCAGGCTCTCCTGGAGCGGCTGCATAGCAAGACTGAAACGCCCACCACTGAAGTTGCCAGCAACACCGCCATGAAGGTGGCCACCGATGCGGCACGGCCGTTCCACAGCGATCTTCCCATCGAGGGCGCCGCACCTTCGCTGGATGGCGCCGTCACCTGGCTGAACTCGCAGCCGCTGACAACGGCACAGCTTCGCGGCAAGGTCGTGCTTGTCGACTTCTGGACCTATTCCTGCATCAACTGCATCCGTACCGTTCCCTATGTTCGTGCCTGGGCGGAAAAATATAAGGATCAGGGCCTCGTCGTCATTGGCGTCCATGCTCCGGAATTCGCCTTCGAGAAGAATGTCGATAACGTGAAGAAGGCGATTGCCGACTTCAAGATTGGCTATCCCGTTGCGATCGACAACGATTATCGCATCTGGCGCGCTTTCGAGAACAACTACTGGCCCGCTCATTATCTGATCGATGCCAACGGACAGATCCGCTACCAGCACTTCGGCGAAGGCAATTATCGGCAGACGGAACAGGCAATCCAGGATCTGCTGCGCGAAGCCGGCAGCAACATGGCTCAAAGCGGCACGGTGGCTCCCGATGCAAAGGGGGCGGAAGCAAGCCCCGACCTCGGTCACATCCGTTCCGGCGAAACCTATGTCGGCTACAATCAGGCGACCGGTTTCGTCTCCCCCGAGGGTGTGAAGGCTGATATCGCCGCCAACTATTCCGTGGCCAATCCCGGCCTCAACCAATGGGGATTGGCCGGCACCTGGACCGTCGGTTCGGAGCAGGCATCACTCAACAAGGCAGGCGGCGGCATCAGCTATCGCTTCAGCGCACGCGACCTGCACCTCGTCCTTGGTCCCGCTGCCGACGGAAAGCCGATCCGCTTCCAGGTGACTGTCGACGGCAAGCCGCCCGGCGCCGATCACGGCTCCGATACCGACGCTGACGGCAACGGCACCGTGACTGCTACCAAGCTCTATCAGCTCGTCCGCCAATCGGGTGACGTCTCGGCACGCAACTTCGAGATTCGTTTCCTCGATCCCGGGGTGCAGGCCTACGCCTTCACATTCGGCTGAAATTTTTATCCCACCTCAAGCATCAATCACACCTGACAGGAGTTACTCCCATGAATACCCGCTTTCTTTCCGTCGTCGCGTTTGGCCTTGCCGCAAGCGCCGTCGCATTCGCAGCCGAGGCAGCCGAGGTCAAGAATATCGTCATCGTCCACGGCGCTCTGGCCGATGGCTCGGGATGGCGCAAGACGGCCGATATCCTGGAGAAGGACGGATTCAACGTTACAGTCGTGCAGGAACCTATCACTTCTCTTGCCGACGATGTTGCCGCTACCAATCGCGTGCTCGATCTTCAAAACGGGCCAAGCCTGCTCGTCGGACATAGCTATGGCGGCATGGTCATCACTGAAGCAGGCAATCGTCCCGATGTTGCCGGCCTCGTCTATGTTGCGGCGTTTCAGCCGGACAAGGGCGAAAGCCTGATCAGCCTCGCAAGCTCGAAGCCAGCCGGCAGCATGAACATCCGCGAAACCAAGGATGGCCAGTATCTCTATCTGGATCCGGCGACATTTGCAGCCGACTTTGCCGGCGATCTCCCGAAGGACGAAGCCAATTTTCTGGCGAAATCGCAAGTCTTTGCGTCGAAGGCCGCTTTCACCGCCAAAGTCGGCGATCCCGCCTGGAAGGCGAAGAAGAGCTGGGCCGTCGTTGCGACCAACGACCGCTCCATCAATCCCGAACTTGAGCGCGACATGGCCAAGCGCGCCGGCAGCGACGTGACCGAAATCAAGTCAAGCCATGCAGTCTTCGCCTCCCAGCCGGAAAAGGTGGCTGCCGTCATCGAGAAGGCAGCCAAGGGCGCTGGCAAATAACTCTGTCGGGCGGCGATCTCAGCGATGAGCGCCGCCCGCTTCTCACACGGAGTCGTATCGGCTGACCTCGATTCCCGAACCAACGGGCAACAGGATAGACGTGATACCGGGTTTTGCGCGAACGGCCTCCCCATAGCGCTTCACATCTTCATTGCCGGGCATAAACATGTTGTCGGCCACAATGATCGCACCAGGATTGAGCTTCGGATAGAAGGCTTCGAGACAGGGAATGTACAAATCCTTCCAGAGGTCCACGAGCACGAAATCGACGCCGGAAGGAAGCGCCTTAATCATCTCGACGGCATCGCCGACCTGGAAATCGATCTGCTCTGCCAAACCGGCCTTTTCAGCCATTTCCCGGGCAAATTCGGTCTTATAGGCGTGCAACTCCATTGAGATAAGCTTCCCGCCGCTGGCGCGCGCAGCCTCCGCCAGCCAGATGCCGGAATATCCGAACGAGGTACCGAGCTCCAAAATGGTAGGTGCTTTCAAACTTTTCGCCAGGATATTGAGCAAACGCCCGGTCTCCGGTCCGACGGCTCTCAACCGCCGGTCCTGGCCACCGTCGCGACCGCCCGCGGGCATTTCCCTGGGTTTGCTCTGTTCTTCTCGAATGAGCTCGTGATAGGCTTCAAGAACGGCGTCGATCTTCTGGTCCATGGCAACCTCACCTTCGAAATAGTCGTCATCGGGATATACGATCTCGTATGACTAACTCTCGATCTGCCGCGCTGCCAGACACATTCAAGATGCAAGGATGAAAGTTAATCTCTCATCTGCTTGTCGCGCGCTGCATTCTGCTCGCGGATGAGATCGATCAGCGCTCGCAATCTCGCAGGCATTTGCCGCCTCTGTGCGAAGTAGAGGCTAAGGCCTGGATAAGGCGGGCTCCAATCTTCAAGGACAGTGACCAATCTGCCGGCAGCGACATGATCGGCAATAGAGCTCTCGCTGATATAGGCAAGCCCTGCGCCCTCAAGCGCGGCGCTGAGCATGAGATCGGAAGCGTCAAGGGTGAGGGTGCCGGGCGCATCGATCAGCATTGTCTGTCCATGACGTTCGAATTCCCAGCGATAGAGCCGGCCACTTGCCATGCGCGCCCGGATGCAACGGTGTTGGAGAAGGTCGGCGGGAACCAGCGGTCGAGGCCGATCGCTGAAATAGCCGGGCGAGCCGACGACCAGCGAACGTAGCGTTGAAACGATCGGGATAGCGACCATGTCCGTCGGTACCGCCTCTGCAAGGCGAATGCCTGCATCGAAGCCCTTCCCGATGACATCGACCAAGGCATTGTCGGTGACAATCTCGATCTCGACATCGGGATAGCGACGCCGATACTCGAGAATAAGAGATACCAGAAGTATCCGCGCGGCACCGGGTGCCATGTTGAGGCGCAGCACACCGGATACGGAGCCAGACTTCATGCCCGCATCTTCGATCGCTCTATCGATGGCAGCCAGTGCAGGACCGATATCGGCGACGAAACGCTCGCCGGCCTCCGACAGGGTCACGCTGCGTGTCGTCCTGTTGAAAATCCGCACCGAGAGCCGCTCCTCCAGCGCCGCGACCGCATGACTGAGCGCTGATGACGACATGCCCAGTTCGCGGGCGGCGGCACGAAAGCCGCCATGGCGAGCGACAGACGCGATTGCTTCAAGCTCGGCGAGACTGGCCTTCATTGCGCGATTTTCCTTATCAGGCTGTCAATCTTTGTCCTGCTAGACCGATCAAATAGCGCATCCTACTTCTGTCGTGAAGATCAAGGAGATCACCATGCGCACCATAGACACCATCTACATCAACGGCCGCTTCGTTCAGCCGCACGGGACCGAAGTCGCTCCGCTATTCAACCCGGCGACAGAAGAACAGATCGGGACGGTTCGCCTTGGCGACGAACAGGACGTCGATAACGCAGTACGTGCCGCGAAGGCCGCTTTTCAGAGCCTGTCGCGAAGCTCTAAAGCCGATCGCATCGCCATGCTGCACAGCTTGAACAAGGCCGTCTCAGCGCGCGCATCCGATCTGGCAGATGCGATGCGCGAGGAGTATGGCGCGCCCGCATCCTTCATCGGCTTTTCCGTGCCGCACGCCGGTACGGCATTTCTGCATATGGCCGATACACTCAAGGACTACGAGTTTCGTCGCCGGATCGGTCGCGCCGAGGTGGAGATGAAACCTGCAGGTGTTGCAGCGGCGATTACCCCATGGAACAGCAATTATGGCTTCATCTGCAGCAAGCTCGCCACCGCGATCGCAGCGGGCACCACGATGGTCATCAAACCCTCGGAAATGAGCGCGATCCAGACGCAGCTCATCACCGAGTGCCTGCACGATGCGGGCCTGCCGAACGGTGTTTTCAATATCGTCAATGGTTATGGTCACGTCGTCGGAGCAGCCCTCAGCGCCCATCGTGACATCGCCAAGGTCAGCTTCACCGGTTCGACTGCGACTGGGCGAGCCATTCTTCAGGCGGCATCCAAGAGTATGAAGCGTGTAACGCTCGAACTTGGTGGCAAGAGCCCCAACATCATCCTCGATGATGCGGACCTCGATGTCGTTATTCCGCAGGTGCTGGCAGCCGGCTTTGCCAATAGCGGCCAGGCCTGCATTGCCGGCACGCGTATTCTCGCTCCGCAAAGCCGGCTGGAAGAAATTCACGATCGGCTGGCGAACGCCGTATCGATGGTAAAGGTGGGTAACGGAAAAGACCCCGCCGTGACAATCGGCCCGATGGTCAGCCAGAAGCAATGGGATCGCGTGCAATCCTATATCCGTCTTGGCCAGGAAGAAGGCGCCCATCTGATTGCCGGAGGTGAAGGCCGGCCCGAAGGGCTCGACCATGGCTGGTTCATTCGGCCAACGATCTTTTCCAACGTTAATAATGATATGAGGATAGCGCGTGAGGAGATCTTCGGGCCTGTGCTCTGCGTCATCCCGTATCGCGATGAAACCCATGCCATCGAGATCGCCAACGACACGGATTATGGCTTGCAGGCCTATGTTTTTTCGGGCGACACCGAACATGCAAAACAAGTCGCAAATCGGATCGAGGCAGGTCGTGTCGTCATCAACGGCGCTCCGCACGAACCACTCGCACCTTTCGGTGGCTTCAAGCAATCCGGCATCGGCCGCGAATTTGGCGCTTTCGGGCTGGACTCGTTTCTTGAACCGCGCGCGGTGCTAAGCTGACAGGCAAAGCCTTTCCAAGAACCAGATATTGATCTGGCAGGCCGTTGTGAAGCCGAATTTCTAAGAACGCCGATCGGCAAACTTGCCGGTCGCGCAGTCGCAATCAATATCTCCAGGCGTGTTCAGGTTCCCGTTAGAATAACGGTTTACGTTTAGAACAATTCCAATCTGGAGATATTTGATGCCCGCCAAACGCAGATATTCGGTATCCCAACGCCTGTTGCATTGGCTCGTGGCAGCGCTCGTTTTCTTTAATCTTTTATATCCCGACGGCATGAACGCCTGGAAGCATTTGGTCCGGCGCGGCCAGACACCATCACCATCAGACATTGCCGGTGCCAATATTCATGCCTATGTCGGCATCGCAATCCTGTCGCTGACCCTTATCCGCCTCGCCCTGCGCTTCTCGACGTCTGCTCCCGGCAAGCCCAACAATCAGCCGCCATTGTTGCACTTTGTCGCCCAATCGACCCATGTGATGCTGTACGCGCTGATCCTTGCGATGCCGTTATCCGGTATCGCGGCCTATTACCTTGGCGCGGACACGGCCGGCTTTGTTCATGGCGGTCCGATCAAGATGTTGCTTTGGATCGTCATCGTCTTGCACATTGCCGGTGCGTTTGTTCAGCACTTCTATTTTCGGTCCGACGTCCTGCGACGCATGACAATCGGTTAGAGCAGCCTAGGCCGGCGTGCTGCCGAAATGTCTCTCAAAGGAAAACAAGGCTGTCGGCAAAGCGCTGGCACCATCCAGCGCCAGATCCGCAAGGATCTCGCCGACGACGCTCGTAAACTTGAAGCCATGGCCCGAGCAAGCGGAAGCAACGACGATATCCGATTGTCCGGGCACGCGATCGATGAGGAAATCCTCGCTCGGCAGCATGGTGTAGCGGCAGGTCGTCGCCCGGACGCGATATGACGCCGCATTCGGCAAACGCTTGGCGGCGAAGCTGTCGAGCAGATCTGTATCGCCGGCGTTGACCGGCGGGTTCGGTTTTGTCGGGTCGATTGGTTCGCGGAAATGGGCATGACGACCGATCTTCACGCCGTCGATACCGATCGCCGGGAAACCGAAATAGGAACCCTCGGCACCTTCATCACGCAGGAAGCAAGGCATGCGCTGCGGCTCGGCGACGAAACCGTCCTTCGGTTGATACCAGGCGACGACCTGTCTAATCGGCTGCGCGTGCGCCTTCAGCTGCGGCACAAGCTCGGCAATCCATGCGCCGGTTGCGACGATCACCTTGCGGGCGCGATATCGTCCCGTTGAGGAAACGACCGTCACGCCCTTATCGTCGGGCTCGATCGAGACAACGCGTTCGCCGAAATGCAGTACCGCACCATCCTCCGCCGCAAGCTTCAGGTAGCCCATGATCGCCGCTTCCGGGCGCACATAGCCGCCCTGCGGATCGAGCAAGCCGACCTCGTCTTCCTCCAGCGCAAACGCTGGAAAGCGGCGCTTCATGGCATCGCGGTCAAGTATCTCATGCGGCAGGCCATGCATGTTGCAAGAAGCGCGCGTACCGCTGACGATCTTGCTATCCGGCGCTCCGATCTGTAGGACGCCGGTGACTGTCAGGATCTCGGCGCGCAACCGCGCCTCCAGCGAGCGCCAATTGTGGTACGCGCGCTGCAGCAAAGGAACGTAGGACGGATCTTCGAAATACCCGAGGCGGATGAGGCGGCTATCGCCATGCGAAGAGCTCAGCGCGTGCGCGGGGAAATGTGCCTCGATCCCGATCGCTTTTGCGCCGCGTGCCGCGGCAAAAGACAATGCCGCGCTTCCCATCGCGCCGAGGCCTATGACGGCTACGTCGAATTCCGCAGACATGTTACGCTCCAGTTTCGTGTTCGGCGGGCGGCGCGACGGTGGCGATCACCGCCCGGAGTGTCTCTATATCCATATTCAGCGGCCGATCGTCGCCGTAAATCGGAACACACGAACGAACTGCGGCATAGACACGCTCGGTTCCAGACGCCCGCGCACCCTGCGAGACGAGAAAGTCATGCGCTTGCGCGGCCGCCATCAGCTCGATCGCCAGGATGTATTCGGCATTGTCGAGTATCGCCAGAAGCTTCGTGGCTGCAGCCGTCGGATGGGCGAGGAAGTCCTCCTGCAGCCCGGAGGTCAGGCCGCCGTCGAGTGATGCCGGAGCGGCAAGGCGCCTGTTGTCGTTGCTCAATGCGGCAGCGGTATACTGAGCGATCATGAAGCCGGAGCGACTGCCCGCGTCGCTTGCGAGGAAGGGGGGCAGACCGCTGACCAGCGGATTGACGAGGCGATCGGCGCGACGCTCGCTCATGGCGGAAATCTGGGCGATCGCGATCGCCAGGCTGTCGGCCGCCTGACCGAGGGCCGGCGCCACGGCATGCGCTTCGGAGGAGACGATCGGCTGTTCCGGCGTACCCGAAACCGCCGGATTATCCGTCACTGACGCAAGTTCCTGATCGACGATGCGGGCCGTCTGGTCGAAGACGTCCCAGGCCGCGCCATGCGCATGCGGCACGGAGCGAAGGCTTAGCGCGTCTTGGGTGCGCCGACCAAGGGCCGCGGCAACGAGAGCACTGCCCTGCAGACGGCTGCGCAATCTGCGGCCGACCTTGGCTATGCCGGCCGATGGGCGCAGCGACAGCACGGTCTCATCGAATGCCGCCATCTGGCAGCCAACGGCCTCCAGCGTGAGGGCCGCGATGGCATCAGCCCAATCCATCAGACGTTCGGCGCGAGAGAGGGCGAGCGCAGACAATCCGGTGGCGCAGGCCGTACCATTCACAAGGCTCAGACCTTCCTTGGCACCCAGCACCAGGGGGCTCAAGCCGATCGAGGCAAGTGCCTCTGCGCCGCCCATGGATTTACCCTTCACGACAGCCCTGCCTTCACCGATCAGGACGAGCGCGGTGTGGGCGTTATGCGTGAGATAGCCGGCGGAACCTTTGGACGGGACCTCGGGAATGCAGTCATGCTCGAGAAACGCGGCCAGGTGCCGGATGATTTCAGGCCGCACGCCGGAATAACCGTGCGAGAAATTGGCGATCTGCGCCGCAATGATGGAGCGCACCTCGCGAGACGGCAACAAGGGGCCGACGCCGCAAGCATGGCTGAGAATGATGTTGCGTGACAACCGGCTCTGAGAATCGCGATCGACAACCGTATCGGAGAGGGCGCCAACACCGGTGTTGATGCCATAGGCCCGCACACCGGTTTCAACGATACGCTCAACGATGCGGCTTGCCTTGGCAACTCGTTCCCAGGCAGCGTCCGAGAGAGACAAAGCTTCGCCGCCACCGACGCGCGCGACATCGCGCCAGGAGAGAGCCTGATCGATAGTAATGGTCATTGCCCGCTTCCGAAATGACCGATGAACTGACGGAAGGCCGGCGATGCGCCGCCGCCAAACATCTCATCCGGCGTGCCGGTGCTTTCGACGAGACCTTCCTTCATGAAGACGACGCGGTTTGAGACGTTGCGGGCAAAGCTCATCTCGTGGGTGACGACGAGCATCGTCATGCCTTCCTCGGCAAGGGCGCGCATGACGCGCAGCACTTCGCCGACAAGTTCAGGATCGAGCGCCGAGGTCGGTTCGTCAAACAGCATCACCTTCGGCTTCATGGCGAGCGCACGGGCGATTGCCGCACGCTGCTGCTGACCGCCGGAAAGATGGGCGGGATAGGCATGACGCTTATCGGCAATGCCGACCTTTTCAAGCAGCGCTTCGGCCTCGGCAATGCATTCCGAGCGCGGGCGCTTCAGGACATGCACGGGGCCCTCGATGACGTTCTGCAGGATCGTCATGTGGGACCAGAGATTGAAGCTCTGGAACACCATGCCGAGCTCGGAGCGGATATGGTCCACCTGCTTGTGGCTTGCCGGGCGGCTTTTGCCGTTTTTGTGGATCATGCGGATCTGCTCGCCATCGACCCATATCTCGCCATCGCTAGCGATTTCGAGCAGATTGATACAGCGAAGGAAGGTCGATTTGCCCGAGCCGGAAGCACCGAGAAGCGAAATTACATCACCATCGTGAGCGTCAAGGGAAATGCCGCGCAAGACCTCATGGGTGCCGAAGCTTTTGCGGATGTTGCGGACGGAAAGTCGGTTTACATCTGGCATGATTTGCCTGCTCCAGTAAGCTCTAGGCCTTCAGCGCCGGCGGAATGGCGCGGCGATGTCGGGACAAGGAATATTCCAGCAGGGTCATGGCCTGCAGAATGACGAAATTCAGCACGAGGTAAATGATCGCGGCACAAAGGAAGACTTCCATAGTGCGGTAGGTCTGTGAGATCAGACGCTGCGCGACCCCGGTCACTTCCCAGACGGTGACGAGGCTCGCAAGCGCCGTCGACTTCATCATCAACACGATCTCTGTCGAATAGGCGGGCAAAGCGTGCCGGAAGGCGATCGGGGCAATGATGCGCCGAACGAGCAGGAAGCGAGACATGCCGATGGAGCGCGCAGCCTCGATCTCCTTAGGCGAAACGGCACGAATGCCGCCGCGGAAGATTTCGGCCGAGTAACCCGCGGTGCAGAGCGCCAGCGACAGGATCGCACAGACGACCGGCTCGCGCAGAAACGGCCAGAGGAACGAATAACGGATGATGGAGAACTGCGCCAATCCGTAAAAGACCAGGAACATCTGGATCAGCAGCGGCGAGCCGCGGAAGACGAAAATATAGCCTTTTGCAAATCCGGACAGGATCGGATTGCCGCTGACGCGCATCGCGACAATGACCAGCGCGAGAAGCCCGCCAAAGAAGATCGACAGGAAGAACAGCAGAAGCGTGGTCGGCACGGCCTTCAGAAGCGTGACCATCGTGCTCGAAAGGAAATCGAAATCCATATCGCCCTCCTCAAGCCTGGCCGATCGTCGAGGCCGGCATGCTTCGATTGGCGCGGCGTTCCGCCCGATTGAAGATGCGATCCGACAGGCTTGTCAGGATCAGGTACAGCAAGCCACCGACGATGAAGAAAAGGAAGTATTGACGGGTAGAGCCTGCGGCCACCTGGCTGGTCCGCATCAGTTCGGCAAGGCCCGTTACCGAGATCAAGGCCGAATCCTTGAGACTGAGCTGCCAGACATTGCCGAGACCGGGAATAGCGTAGCGGACGACCTGCGGCATGATGATCCGTCGCAGGCGAAGGCCACGATTCATGCCAATCGCGGAGGCAGCCTCCAACTCACCCTTGGAGATTGCAAGATAGGCGCCGCGGAACACTTCCGCCTGATAGGCGCCGGAAATAATGCCCACGGCAAGCGCACCGGCGGCAAAAGATGGCAGACCGAGGAAACCCTCGTAGCCGAACCATTTGCCGATGGACGTCACGGCCGACGAGCCACCGAAATAGATCAGATAGATGATCAGGAGTTCGGGGATGCCACGAAAGACGGTCGTGTAGATGTTGCCGATCGTCTTCAGCACGAGGCTTCCGGAAAGCTTGGCGAAAGCGATGATCGCGCCGAGAACGGCGCCGATGGCCAAAGCCGTCGCGGTGACGGCAAGCGTCATCAGGGCGGCGACAAGCAGCAGCGCGCCCCACCCGTTCGAGCCGAAGCCCAGCAATTGCAAGGTTGCCATAGATCCAATCCCCGTCCGTGGCAGTTTCAGGCGTCAGGATATCATACGGCCTCCGGCAGCAAAGCCGGAGACCGAATTGAACGGCCCGAAGGCCGACCCGATCATTGCGGGCTGACGTCGACCTTGAACCACTTCATCGACAGAGTCTTGACGGTGCCGTCGGCCAGCGCGGACTTGATCGCCTCGTTGAGCTTGTCGCGCAGATCCGTGTCCGCCTTGCGGATGCCGAGACCTTCGCCTTCACCCCAGATGGAGCCGACGATTTCCGGGCCGGTGAAGGCAAGCGAGTCGTTGGCGCTGGCAAAGGCGTTCATGAAATAGACGGCATCATCGAAGCCGAGATCGATACGGCCGTTCTGCAGGTCGAGATCGCGATCGGCGCCGGTCTTGTATTCGCGGATCGTGGCAACCGAGCCGAAATTGTCATAGATGAACTTGGCATAGACCGTTGCGGCCTGAATGCCGATCGTCTTGCCCTTGAATGCTTCCTTGAGCGTGTCGATCTCCTTCACGCCGGTCTGGCCAGGCGTCATCTTGATCGTGGCGCCGGTGCCTGCAGCGTTGGCAAGCGGGCTATCCTTGGCGGTTGCGAAAGCAGCCGGGGTCGCAGCGTAAGGAATGGTGAAGCCGATGACCTGCTTGCGCTCGTCGGTGATCGACAGGGCGTCCATGATGACATCGAACTTGCCGGCGTTCAGCGCCGGAATCATGCCATCCCAATCGGACGCAACGAGCTTGCAGTCGATCTTGGCGCGTTCGCACAGAACCTTGGCAAGTTCCGGCTCGAAACCGCCGAGCGAACCGTCGGCATTCGTCATGTTCCAGGGGGCGTAGGCACCTTCCAGGGTGATGGTCGCCGTCTTCCAGTCCTTGGCAACAGCCGGAGCCGCAAACGCGGCGGCAGCCATGACGCCTGACAAGAGAATTGCACTGAATTTCATCGTGTAGAGCTCCTCTGAGGTTGAAACAGGCCTTGCAGCACTTCCTACCGATCTTCGCCGGCTTGCCCGCTTTCCCAATTTATTTTTAGGATTGATTGCGAGGTTGTATAGGGTACCATATGAGATAATTTATGATATGCAAGTGGGAAAGTTGTTTTCGAGGCAGATTCACCTCGTGCAAAGGGAATAGGCAATGAAGCGCTCCGGCGAGATGAAACGCGAACTGGCGGAAAACGACGGCTCGCCTCTCTATGCCGGAGTAAAGCAGATGATACTCGATCGCATCCATAGCGGCGAGTGGCCTCCGAAATATCGCGTCCCCTCCGAAAACGAACTCGTCACCGAACTTGGCGTCAGCAAGATGACGGCCAATCGCGCGCTACGTGAACTGGCCAACGAAGGCGAACTCGTCCGCATTCAGGGCGTTGGCTCCTTTGTCGCCGAACGCAAGGGTGCCTCCGCGCTGTTCGAAGTGCGCAATATCGCCGAAGAAATAGCGGAACGCGGCCATTCTCATCAGGCAACCGTGATCGTTCTGGCCCAAGAGGCGGCCTCTCCGGATGTGGCCGACGCCCTTGGACTGGACATCGGATCACCGGCATTTCACTCGCTGATCGTGCACAGCGAGAACGGGGTCCCGGTCCAAATCGAAGACCGCCACGTCCATCCTGACGCCGCCCCGGACTATCTGGCTCAGGACTTTTCCCGCATGACGCCCAACGCCTATCTTTCCGAAGTCGCCCCGCTGAGCGGCTCCGAACATGTCGTTGAGGCCGTTATGCCACAAGCCTGGGAATGCAAGCTTTTAACGATCCTGAAGACGGAACCTTGCCTGACGATCCGGCGGCGTACATGGTCCGCGCGCGGCGTCGTTTCGACCGCGCGGCTTATTTATCCCGGCCATCGGTACCGGCTTGAGAGCCATAACGGTGAGCCGTCTGATCGATAGTTGTATATGGAAGATAGGGAACTGCGCCCTTGGCTGAGGCGCAGTGACGAGATACGGTCTTGTCTTTCGCCCGCAAAGGCTATTACCAAGCCTGCAGCGTGCACTCCATGAACAGCGCGCCTAAAAGCAGGCCTCCGACCGTCGCCAGCACTTTCAAGATAGCCCTTTCTATCCGCAGACATTTCTCCGGCAGGATCAGGGCAAGGGACTCGCTCGCGGCGGCAGCGACGATGCACACCAATGCGGTAATACGTCGATCTTCCGGATAGGCCATAACGAAGAGAAAGCCCAAAAGCCCGAACGGCACCACGCTGTCGATGTTCGCCATCGCCATCAACGGATATTTCGCCCTGACCGGCACGACGGTGGTCAGCACGATCAGACCGAGCACGGTCCAGGCAAGGGCGTGGGCGAGCAAAGTAAATTCCATGCGAAATCATAGCAACAAGCCATCAGTTTTCAAGCGACGCCGTGGCCCACGGATTCGATCGTCATTGAAGCACGCCAAAGCGCCGATCGCGCCGAAGCGCCCAATAATGGTTGGCAGCAATCCTCACCTATTCAGTCAGGATGGTTGCCAGCGGAATTGACAAATGGCGCAGGTACACGAGTATCGGTCGCTCCATCTGCCGGCTAAAGGTCGCGCATACCAGCCGATATATTCCACAGTTCACTGACGATTGGACCAGCAATGCCCGATACGAATATCCAAAATCAGCCAGCGACATGGCGCATCATCCTCGCCGCGATTTTTGACTTCCTGACCGCGTTTTTTGTTCTCGGCTACATCATCGCATCGATTTTCGGCGGCAAGACGGACGATGGATTCCAGCTCAACGGACCGCCTGCCCTACTGCTCTTTGCCCTCATCGTTGCATATTTCATCGTGTTCAATCGATATCTCGGCGGCACCATCTGGAAGCGTATCTTGCGCGCGCAACGCCGCTAACCACCAGCGCCAGTCGCAGTTTTCGATTTGAGGCCACATCACCGACGCGGTCGTTACAGGCTGCTGAGCAACAAGCTTGTTTCGCTGTTGGCGACCCCGTCGATCATGCGGACCTCGCGCAAGACACGATCGAAGTCCGAAAGGCTGGCGGCGCGGATATTCGCGACAAGATCCCAATTGCCGTTCGTCGTGTGAAGGGAATAAATCTCCGGCAAACCACGCAGCTTGCGAATAACCTGCGTGGTCGATTTTCCGATAACCTCGATCATCATGACGGCGTGCACTGTCTGCTCGTCGTAATCTTCCCGCACCCGCACGGTGAACCCGAGAAGCGTGCCGGTTTCGATCAGACGATCCAGCCGGTTCTGCACGGTGCCGCGCGCCACACCCAGCGCGTCCGACAGTTTCGAGAGAGACGCTCGGCCATCGGCGCGCAGATGGCCGATGATACGTCGATCAAGGTCATCGGGAATATATTTCGCAAGCGTCATCACCAACTCCGGCTTTGCCTTTTCGGCCAAAAATACTGAGCAATTTGCACAAACACATACCGGAACTGGCACAGTTTTGCGATTTCAGTCAATCGATCCGCTTGGTACCCTATTGGAAGCAAACTTATCAAGGACATGACAATGCCCGCACCGCTTCCATCGGAAAAAGCCTTCATCCCTTTCGTCAGCGTCGAGAACATGATGCGACTTGTGCATCACGTCGGCATCGAAACCATGCTGGTCGAACTGACGGATGCCGTTGAAGCCGATTTTCGTCGCTGGGATCTTTTCGACAAGACACCGCGCGTTGCATCGCATTCCCATGACGGCGTAATCGAGCTGATGCCGACCTCCGATGGCGCGGTCTATAGCTTCAAATATGTCAACGGCCACCCGAAGAATATGTCGCAGGGGCTGCAGACGGTGACCGCTTTCGGCCTGCTTGCGGAAGTCTCGACAGGGTATCCGGTCCTGCTCACGGAGATGACGCTGTTGACGGCGTTGCGTACCGCGGCAACCTCCGCCATGGCCGCGCGTCATCTGGCGCCGGCAAACGCCCGCTGTCTGGCGCTGATCGGCAATGGTGCACAGGCGGAATTCCAGGCCTTGGCGATGAAAGCGGTGCTCGGGATCGAAGAAGTGCGTCTTTACGATCTCGACCCGAAGGCGACGGAAAAGACCGTGCGAAACCTGACGGGATCCGGGCTGCGCCTGGTTCCCTGCACGTCGGCACAGGCCGCGATCGAGAGCGCCGATATCATCACCACGTGCACGGCGGACAAACAGCTTGCCACGATCCTGACCGACAACATGGTTGGCGCCGGCGTCCACATCAACGCCATCGGCGGCGATTGCCCGGGCAAGACGGAGCTTCATCGAGATATCCTGCTACGTTCAGACACCTTCGTCGAATATCCGCCGCAGACACGCATCGAGGGTGAAATCCAGCAGATGGATGCTGACTACCCCGTTACGGAACTGTGGCAGGTGGTCAGCGGTCGCACGCAGGGCAGACGCAGCGAAGGGCAGATCACGCTGTTCGATAGCGTCGGCTTCGCGATCGAGGATTTTTCCGCCTTGCGGTACGTTCGTGAAAAACTTGCCGGCACCGACTACTATCAGAAACTCGACATCATCGCCGATCCCGACGATCCCCGCGATCTCTTCGGTATGCTGCAGCGCGCAGGATGAGAGAAAGTTAAGTCGGGGAGACTTCCGGGCATACCCTGGAAATAGTCACGCCGACCCTGCGTGGCCGATCGAGGTATCAAACAATGAATTGCGGCGACGATCATTCGATCGTCGCCGCCACGTTCGTTTGGCAGGCTCTGCTAGCTTCTGCTGGCGGAAGCGGCCAGCTCAGGCTCCTGGACCTTGCCGTTCAGGGAAAAGGCCAGAAGTGCCGATAACAGCATCAACGCTCCGACGATGAACATCGGCAACTCGTAAAGGCCGGTGGCATCCTTGACGACGCCGGTAATGTAAGGCGCGGCGAAACCCGCAATATTGCCGATGGTGTTGATCAAAGCGATGCCGGCCGCTGCAGCCGGCCCCGTCAGAAACCGCGACGGGATCGCCCAGAAGTTTGGCAAGGCGGCAAAGATTGCGCAGGACGTCAGCGTAATCATGATGATCGTCGCCTCGGGCGAGCCCATATAGAGTGCCGCCGGGATGCTGAATGCGCCGATCAAAGCCGGGATGCCGATGTGCCACGGCCGAACGCCGCGCCGGGACGCATCGCGGCTCCAGAAGAAAAGCGCGACTGCCGCAGGCAGATAGGGGATGGCCGTGATCAGCCCCTTGTCGAAGACATCAAACTTGGTACCGAATTTCGTTTCGAAGCCGGCAATGATCGTCGGAAGGAAGAAGGCCAGTGCATAAAGGCCGTAGATCAGGCCGAAATAAATGATCGAGAGCAGCCAGACGCGCCCATCGGTCAATGCGAGCCCCGTCATTTTGCCATGCGCCGCAGTCTTGGCTTTTTCCTCGCTGGCAAGCGCGCGGTTCAACCAGTCCTTCTCTGGCTTCGTCAGCCATTTCGCGTCATCTGGACGATCGGCAAGATAAAACCACGTGACAATGCCGATCGCGATGGCGGGAATAGCGACACCAAAGAACATCACGCGCCAACCTTCCAGGCCAAACAGACCGTGCATCTGGATCAGCATGGCGGCAAAGGGCGCCCCGATAACCGTTGTCAAAGGCTGGGCGAGATAGAAGAGCGCCAGGATCTTGTTACGATGCCTGGCCGGCACCCACATGCTCAGAAACAGAATTGCACCGGGGAAGAAGCCTGCCTCTGCCACACCGAGCAGGAAGCGCAGGACATAAAGCTCGGTCGCGCTCGATACCCAGGTGAACAACAGCGCCACGATACCCCATGACACCATGATACGGGCAAGCCAGCGGCGGGCGCCGAATTTATGAAGCGCAAGATTGCTTGGGATTTCCAGCACGATGTAGCCGAAGAAGAAAATGCCGGCGGCAAATCCGAACTGCGCCGCCGTCAGCGCCAGATCGGTCGTCATGCCGTTGGGACCTGCAAAGGAAATCGCGGTTCGATCCAGGAAGTTGATGAAGAACATCAGGGCAATGAACGGCACGAGCCGTTTCGACACCTTGGCAATGGCCGACCGCTCGACCTGTGATATTTCCTGACTATTGGCTTGCAATGAGAGTCCTCCCCCGTCTTCAAATTGTGCGGCGCAATTGTCGACCCGCGCCGCTGACAGAATGGAAACTCCTACGTCCCTCCCAACTCTCGCCTTTGGCCGCATCCGCCTGTGAATGGCTTGATCTGTAGCGGTATGGACAGGCCACAAGCAAACGATTTAAACTCCCCATCATGTGAAGAAAAATCACATCACGAGATTACCGAGGCGAGATATGAGCGGCCCTCTTCCATCGTTGAATGCATTGAAAGCCTTCGAGGCGGTTGCGCGCCACAAGTCGATGACGCTGGCCGCCGATGAGCTCTGCGTGACGCATGGCGCAATCAGCCGTCACATCCGCGGCCTTGAGGAAGCTCTCGGCGTGATCCTTGTGACCCGAAGGGCCCACTCGACAGAACCGACGCCGGAAGGCTTGCGTCTGGCGGAGGGGCTCGCCAGCGCCTTTGGCCTCATGCAGGCAAGCGTCGAGCGCGTACGCCCGAGCCCGCTGACGCTTTCCTGCTCCTCATCGATCATGATGGGCTGGATCATTCCGCGCATCGGTCAATTCCACGAACGTCATCCGCAGGTCGCCCTGCAGTTCAACATGAACTATGATCAGATCGACTTCGTGCGGGACAAGATCGGCCTTGCGATCCGTTCGAGCGTTATCGAGCCGCCGAAAGACGCGATCATTCGCGAACTTGGCGGTGAGGCGATCGGTCCGGTCTGCTCGCCGGAATATTTGAGCCGTGCCCGCATCCGTGCCCCCCAGGATCTCGAAAGCGGCGCCATTTTATCGACGCGCACTCGGCCGGAGGCCTGGAATGATTGGCGGGCCGCCGCGCGCCAGCCTGATCTTCGTCTTTCGAGCAACTCGGCCTTCGACCATTTCTATCTGCTTATCCAGGCCGCAACCTGTGGGCTCGGTGTCGCCGTGGTCCCGCAAATGCTGGTGCTCGATCAACTGGCGTCTGGACGATTGGTGGCGCCTTTCGGCTTCCTGCCCGGGCCACGGCGCATGGTGCTTTGGATCGCACCGCACGTCGCCGGCCGTCCGGATGCGCTGGCGCTCGAACGATGGCTGACCGCCGAAATGCATGCGCGGCCCGATACCTGACGCATGACAGGATCACGGCCTCTGGGGAGAAGCAGATTTCGACTGCTGCGCAAGCCCGACGCACTCATATGAATTGCTGCTTATGTTCCTTAAAACGCATGGAAATTTCCCAAGTTTAGGCCTGCACCTCCGCGCGAAATGTGTGTTATGAGTCCTCGCGAATAGGGGGGTGATGAGACGATCCTCGGTTGCTCTCATCGAAGAGAGGATGTTGTCCTGAACGTCATGCCCGAACTGGCAGGCCACACTGGCGAAATGGCAGCGCTGATATCAGGCTTCGATTGGGAAAAGACCCGTCTTGGCCCGAGATCGGCTTGGCCACAATGTCTTACCTCCGCTGTGGATATCATGCTCTCCGCTCACGTGCAGATCGTCATGTTCTGGGGCGACGACTTTATTGCGCTTTACAACGACGCATACGCGCCGAGCATAGGTGCCAAGCATCCGCAGGCACTGGGCCGGCCGGCGCGCGAAAACTGGGCCGAACTTTGGGATGACCTGGAGCCGCTTCTCCGCTCCGTGCTTCGCGACGGCAAGGCGGTCGTTGCAAAGGATCGACCGTTTTACATCGAGCGCCATGGCTATCCGGAAACTGTCTATTTCGACATCTCCTACTCTCCCGTTCGGGACCCTGCCGGCACGGTGCTGGGTGTGTTCTGCATCGTCAACGAAACGACGGAACGTGTCCACGCGGATCAGGCTTTGCGGGAGAGCGAGGCGAGACTGCGCGCCGTTATCTCTCAATCGGCGACGGGTATGGCCCAGTGCGAATTGAATGGCCGTTTCGTCCTGGTGAACAGCCGCTTTTGCGAGATCGTCGGTTACACCGAAGATGAACTTCTCGGCATGCGAATGCATGACATCACCTATTCGGACGACCTGCCTTTGAACACGCAGCTGTTCGAAACGATGATGACGACCGGCGAAAATTTCGAGATCGAGAAACGCTTCGTCCGCAAGGATGGGAACCTCGTCTGGGTCACGAATTCGGTGTCCGGGTTGCGGGGAAGCTCGGGGCGCATAGAGCGCGTCGCTGGCGTTATCATCGACATCAGCGAACGCAAGCGGGCACAGGAAGTCGAGCGACGCCTTGCAGCCATTATCGCGTCGTCCGACGACGCGATCCTCAGCACCGATCTCAACATGATCATCAGGAGCTGGAATTCCGGCGCGGAACGGCTTTATGGCTATTCCGCGAAGGAGGCCCTGGGCGTTTCAGTCATGATGCTGGTGCCGACGGAGCGAAGCGACGAGGAACCGGCGATCTTTGCGCAGATTCGCGCGGGCCATAAGGTCGAGCCCTATGAAACCCAGCGACGATGCAAGACCGGACAGCTCGTCGATGTCCTGCTCAGTGTGTCGCCGGTTTACGACACCTACGGCAGGATCATCGGAGCATCGAAGATCGCCCATGACATCAGCGCCAAGAAGGAAGCCGAGCGTCTTCAGGATGTCCTCGTCGGCGAACTCAATCACCGCGTCAAGAATGTGCTGGCAACCGTCATGGCCATCTCGCGCCAGACATTGGGGCGCGGCGAGGTTAACAAGACATCCGTCGAGACGTTCGAGGCGAGACTTGCCTCGATGGCGCGCGCCCATGATCTGCTCATTCACGGCAGATGGGAGGAGGCTGACCTCAAGGCCGTGATCGGCCAGGCGCTCTCTCCCCACGCCAGGGAGCGGTTCGAAATTTCCGGCCCTGCGATCAAGCTTGCGCCGCGAACGGTTGTGTCCATTTCGCTTGCATTGCACGAACTTGCAACAAACGCCGCCAAGTATGGCGCGTTGTCCACGCCCGACGGCCGGGTGTCGATCCTCTGGTCTCTGGAAACAGGCGAAACCCTTCGGCTTAAACTGCGTTGGCAGGAAAAGGGCGGCCCGGCCGTCCAGCCGCCCACGCACAAGGGCTTCGGCTCCAGGCTGATCGAAAGCCTGCTTGCGGCTGAACTGAACGGCCAGGTTCACATCGCTTACGAAGAAAGCGGGCTTATCTGCGAGGTCCAGGCAACCGCCGGCATCGGCTGGGAGGAAGCCTGACGCCGGATCATCACAAAAGCAGGCACCCGCCCGTCAGCCAATGATCCCTCTAAAACGCCTCCGCACTTTCGGAATTGCCGCCCCATTTTTGTTTCTTCGCAAGGCCGTCAAAACCATTGTGCGCTTGTCCAAGAGGCCCTAACGCGAACTTTTTGGCCGTGTTGCCAGCACATTCCGGATCGAGAAACTGGAGTGAATTCGCAACACGCCTGGTAAGGTCGACAGAATCTCCTTGTGAATCCGCTCGAAATCCCCCGGATTGGCGACCTCGACACGCAATAGATAGTCCGATCCACCGGTCATGAGAAAACATTCGCGGATCTCCGGATGCTTGCGCACGGCCGCCTCGAAACGATCCAGATGATCCTCGGTCTGCCGTTCAAGCGTGATGTTGATGATGACGGCGATCGCCGTTTCGGCCTGAGAGGTATCGACCAGCGCTGTGTAACCCCGGATGACACCAGCCTGCTCCATCAATTTGATGCGTCGCAAACAGGCCGACGGTGACAATCCGACTTCACTTGCCAGGCTCGCATTGCTGACGCGCGCATCAAGCCGAAGCAGACGCAGAATATTGCGATCGATCGCATCCAGAGCTGCCATGTGGATTCTTTCAAAAAATCGTCGATAATTTCAATAACATGGCGATAACACAATTATCAATCACTCTTTGGCGAGTAATTTCACGATCATTTCAATAATCTCGATGCGAAGAAATGAGGGCGAACATGGACGGCGGTGTAGTGAATTCGCGAGCGTCACAATTGGCGATCGAAGGCGGCGCCTGCGGTTGTCTGACCGTCGATCTGTCGGCCCTGTGCCGCAACTACGAAAAGCTGTCCCGGATGGTTGCCCCGGCGCGAACGGCTGCCGTGGTCAAAGCAGATTCATACGGACTTGGGGCGAAGCAGGTTTCCAATGCGCTCTATGGGCAGGGGTGTCGGCATTTCTTCGTCGCGCACTTCATCGAAGCACTGCGGCTAAAGCCGCATCTGCCGCGCGACGCTTCCATTTTCGTTCTGAACGGCCTGCTGCCCGGCAATGAGAGCGCCTGCGTCGAAGCCGGTATCATTCCCGTCATCAATTCGCTCGATCAGATGAAGCAATGGTCGGAGACGGCACGCTCGTTGCAGCGCAGGCTCCCGGCGGTCCTCCAATTCGATACCGGCATGTCGCGGCTCGGAATCGCGCCGGAAGACAGAAGAGAGGTCTCCGCCTTTCTCGAGACGCCGAGCCATCTCGACGTGCTATTCATCATGAGCCATCTGGCCTCGGCCGATGAGACCGACAACATCCAAAATCGTGATCAGCTTGCGGAAATGCGCCGCGTCGCGGATGAATTCCCGAACTACGATTTTTCCTTTGCCAATTCCGGCGGCATTTTCCTTGGCGAAGGCTTTCACGGTGTGTTGGCCCGGCCGGGTATTGCGCTTTACGGCGGGGCTCCGACGAGTGGCATTGCCAATCCGATGGAGCCTGTGGTCCGTCTCGAGGCGGCTGTCGTGCAAACTCGAACGGTTCCGGCCGGCACGCGGGTCGGATATGGCGGCGTGCATGTGACGAAAGCCCGGATACGGTTGGCGACGATTGCCGCCGGCTATGCCGACGGTCTTCCACGTAGCCTCAGCGACAAAGGTTCGGTCTACTACAAAGGCGTGCGGCTACCGATCGTGGGGCGCGTGTCGATGGATAGTTCGACAATCGATATCAGCGCCTTGCCCGAAGGCACGCTCTCATGCGGCAGCCTGGTGGAAATTCTCGGAGATCACCAGACGCTCGAGGATCTTGCAAGGGATGCCGGCTTGATTTCCTATGAGATCCTGACCAGTCTCGGCCACCGCTTCCACCGGCAATATCGCTGACCTTCCTACTGCTCAATTCACTGAGGACATCATGAAAGTCGTCGTTCTGGGTGCCGGCATCGTCGGCGTGACATCCGCCTATCAACTCGCCAAGGCGGGCCACGAAGTCACCGTCATCGACCGGCAGCAAGGGCCGGCGCTGGAGACGAGTTTCGCCAATGCCGGCGAAGTCTCCTTCGGCTATTGCTCGCCCTGGGCAGCGCCCGGCATTCCCATGAAGGCGATCAAGTGGCTGTTCATGCATCACGCGCCGCTCATCCTGCGTCCAAAGGTCGATGGCGCCATGCTGTCCTGGCTCGCCAAGATGTTGTCAAACTGCACGTCGCAACGCTATGCCATCAACAAGAGCCGGATGCTGCGTCTTGCCGATTACAGCCGCATCTCGCTGGCACAGGTTCGCGAAGAGACCGGCATTGCGTATGACGAACGCATGCAAGGCACGCTGCAGCTGTTCCGCACGCATCATCAGCTCGAAGCATCCGCCAAGGATGTGAAAGCTCTGGCCGCTGACGGCATTCCCTACGAGGTGCTCGATCCCGAGGGTTGCATCCGCGTAGAGCCCGCGCTGAGGCATGTGCGCGAAAAGATCGTCGGCGGGTTGCTGACGCCCAAGGACGAAACCGGCGACTGCTTCAAATTCACCAATGCGCTTGCCGCAAAGGCGGTAGAGCTCGGCGTCAGCTTCCAGTATGGCACCACCATCAAGGGGCTCGATGTTCAGGGTGGGCAGGCGCGCGCTGTCGTGACCGACCGCGGACGCATCGATGCCGAAGCCATCGTGGTCGCGCTCGGCAGCTATTCGCCACTGCTCCTGAAGCCCCTCGGTATCAAGTTGCCGGTCTATCCGGTCAAGGGTTACTCGCTGACGATCCCGATCACAGATGCCTCGCGCGCGCCGGAATCGACCGTCATGGACGAAACCTACAAGATCGCCATTACCCGACTTGGCGACCGTATCCGCGTCGGCGGCATGGCCGAGATTTCCGGCTACACCAACGATCTCGGCATTGCCCGGCGCCAAACGCTTGAACATTCCGTCACCGACCTCTTCCCCGGCGGCGACGTGGCCAAAGCCTCCTTCTGGTCGGGCCTTCGGCCAATGACCCCGGATGGCACGCCAGTGATCGGACCGACGAAAATCAAGGGCCTCTACCTCAACACCGGTCACGGCACGCTCGGATGGACCATGAGCTCAGGCTCGGCGCGCGTCATCAGCGATCTCGTCAGCGGCCGCAAGCCCGATATCGACGCAACCGACCTCGCCATCGCCCGATACGCCTGACCGAAAAGACTTGCGCGACAGCCGCTTTGGCGGCTGAAAGCCTGCTGAAAGATACCTCAAGACATGCCTCCTCTTGAAATGCTCAGGCGCTTCCGGCAAACAGCGCCTAAGAGCGAGGACAAGTCACATGCGGCATATTCATATCGTCGGTATCGGTGCGGGAAATCCCGAGCATCTCACCGTACAGGCGATCAACGCGTTGAATGCGGTCGATGTCATCTTCATCCCCAGCAAAGGCGCGGCAAAAAGCGAGCTCGCGGATGTCAGACGCGAGATATGCCAGCGCTATGTCGCCAATCCAGCCACGCGCTATGTGGAGTATGAAGTTCCCTCACGTCAGACGGCGGATCGCAGTTACATGCAGAGCGTCGATGAATGGCATGATGCGATTTCCGCGACCTATGAACGGCTGTTTCTGGATCACCTGACCGAAAGCCAGAGCGCTGGCTTCCTGGTATGGGGCGATCCTGGACTTTATGACAGCACGCTGCGCATTCTCGAGCGCGTCGCTCGCGGTAAGGTCGCTCTTGATTACAGCGTTGTTCCCGGCATCACCAGCATCCAGGCGTTGACGGCAAGCCATCGCATTCCCCTTAATCTCGTCGGCAAACCAGTGCAGATCACGACTGGCCGACGGTTGGCAGAGAGCTTTCCGGGCATTGCCGAGACCGCGGTTGTCATGCTGGACGGCGAACAGGCCTTCAGCAAGATCGACGATCCCGATGCCTATATCTACTGGGGGGCCTATCTCGGCACCAAGGACGAGATCATCATTGCCGGCCGGCTGGCCGACGTTTCCGAGCGTATCGTCGAAACACGGGCGGAGGCCCGCACCCGGCATGGATGGATCATGGATATCTATCTCATGCGCAAGGGGCAGGATTTCGACGATCTCGCATGAGAGCCAAACGCCAAAACGTTTGCCCGTCGATCCGGATTGTGCAAGGAAATGTTCCTCATGAAGGGCGGTCTTATGGTTGCGGCCGATGCTGAGACAATAACGGGGCAAGCATGCTTCTCGCCGGAGGAGAGCGTCGGGAGTGATATCTCGTCACCGACGTCCTTGGTTCGCGGCGCCTGCCCTTCCCTCAGCGCGCCGATGCAGACAGGCGATGGCCTCCTTATTCGCTTGAGACCGTCGACGCCAGGTTTGACCGTTGCACAATTGCGCGCCTTGGCGGAAACCGCAGAAAGACACGGCAACGGCCTGATCGAGATCACCGCCCGCGGGAACATTCAGCTACGGGGCATGACGCGCGATAGCATGCCGGGACTGGCCGTCGATATCGATCGCGCCGGTATCGTGCCGGAGAGCGGCGTTGTCATCGAAGTTCCGCCACTGAGCGGTTGCGATCCATCGGAGATCGCCGATGCCCGCTCGCTAGCCGAGTATCTGCGAAACGCCATAGGGGCGCTTCGCCCCAGACCATTATTGGCCGCCAAGCTCGCCATTATCGTCGATGGCGGAGGTCAGCTTCCTCTCGATCAGCTTTCGGCCGATATCAGGTTGAAAGCCGTCCACGCGGCTGATGGAGCGCAGCGGTGGATGCTTGCCATTGCAGGGACCGATGCGACGGCCACGCCGCTCGCCGCTTTTTCCAAAGAGCAAGCTGTTGCAGCCGTCACCCGGCTCATCGAAACTCTGGCCGTCATGGGGCCTCGCGCGCGCGGCCGGGACCTGAATGTCCCAGCCCTGAGGGCACAGTTTTCCTTCTCTGCCGACCTCGTTCGTGATGGAACCGTTGCACCGTCCGCTGCGGTCGGCATCATTCCGCTCGACAAGGAATACACGGCACTCGGCGTGCGCCCGGCCTTCGGCCAGATCCATGCCCGCGATCTCATTCGCTTTCTCGGCCTTGCCGAAGCGTGCGGCCTGCGGGAAATTCGTACCGGACCGGATCATAGCTTGCTGCTTATCGGACTTCCCCACGATCGCATTGAAGATGTCCGCGCCGCAGCGAGCGATTGCGGCTTCCAGACCCGAGCCGATGACCCGGCAAATTACGCCATCCCCTGCTCCGGTGCCGGCGCCTGCGCATCGGCCCACTATGCCACGAAACAGGCAGCCGCCGATCTGGTCGACGTCGGGCTGGAGCTTTTGGATGGCTCCATGGAGGTCCATCTGTCCGGCTGTGCGAAGGGTTGCGCCCATCCGTCCCCGGCGATGCTGACCATTGTAGGCGCTGCAACGGGCTATGCTATTGTCGTAAATGGGTCAGCATCCGATGAGCCGGTGGCGTACATCCACAAGGAACACCTGAAATCGGCGCTGGCAACGCTCGGAGAACTGGTACGAAACAACAAAGCTGCTGGCGAATCGGCACAGCAGTGTCTTAAACGGCTTGGCCGGGACGCAATCGCGACGGCTTTACGACAGGGATAGAAATGCCTGACTATGACTATATACGGGAGGGGGACGCGATCTATGAACGCTCCTTCGCGATCATCCGCAGCGAAGCTGATCTTCAGCGTTTTCCCGAAGCCGAGGCCGATATTGCAGTTCGCATGATCCATGCCTGCGGGCTGGTAGAAGCTGCAGAACATTTCCTGTTCTCACCCGATTTCGTCGCATCTGCCCGCAGGGCGTTGGCGGATGGTGCTCCGATCTTCTGCGATGCGGAGATGGTTGCCCGTGGCGTCACCCGCGCCCGTCTGCCGGCTGCCAACGAGGTGATCTGCACCTTGCAGGACCCACGCACGGCTGAAATCGCCAAAACCATCGGTAATACCCGCTCGGCCGCCGCCATGCAGCTTTGGACCGATCGGCTTGCCGGCTCGGTCGTTGCTATCGGCAATGCGCCGACGGCGCTTTTCCATCTTCTTGAAATGCTGCGCGATGGTGCGCCGAAACCAGCTGCCATCATCGGCATGCCCGTCGGCTTTGTCGGCGCGGCGGAATCGAAGGATGCGCTCGCAGAACACTCTTACGGCGTTCCCTTTGCCATCGTGCGAGGCAGGCTTGGCGGCAGCGCCATGACGGCCGCCGCCCTAAATGCCTTGGCGAGGCCGGGCCTATGAGCGCGCTCTCCAATGGACAGTTGATCGGCCTCGGCACAGGCCCTGGCGATCCCGAACTGCTGACGGTCAAGGCTGTCAAGGCTCTGGAACGCGCCGATGTAGTCGCCTACTTCGCCAAACAGGGCAGAGGCGGAAACGGCAAGGCCATCGTCGGCGATTTTTTGAAAGCCAACGTAAAACTGCTGCCGCTTTATTACCCGGTCACGACTGAGATTGATAAGGATGCACCGGAATATCTCCGTCAGATCACCGCCTTCTACGACGCTTCGGCGGAGATGGTGGCCGCACACCTTCGGGACGGAAATACGGTTGCCGTGCTCAGCGAGGGCGATCCGTTGTTTTACGGCTCCTATATGCATCTGCATGTGCGCCTTGCCGATCGCTTCCCGACCGAAGTCATTCCGGGCGTGACGGCGATGTCCGGCTGCTGGTCGCTGGTTGGTTTACCAATGGTCCAGGGAGACGACGTTCTCTCCGTGCTGCCGGGAACGATGACGGAAGCCGAGCTTACCCGCCGTCTGGGCGACACACAGGCCGCCGTCATCATGAAGGTCGGCCGCAATCTGCCAAAAATCCGCCGCGCGCTTGATGCCGCCGGACGACTGGAGCAAGCCATCTATGTGGAGCGTGGCACGATGGCGAACGGCGCCATGACGCCGCTTTCGAGCCGCGACGATGCGGAAGCACCCTATTTCTCGTTGGTGCTGGTTCCCGGGTGGGAAAGCAGACCATGAGCGGGCGTCTTTATGTGATCGGCACTGGCCCCGGCAAGCCTGAGCAAACGACGCCGGAGGCGCTGGCTGCTGTCGCGGATTCCCATGAATTCTATGGGTACGGTCCATATCTCGACCGACTGACATTGCGCGACGACCAGATCCGCCAGACATCCGATAATCGCGAGGAACTGGACCGCGCCAAGGTCGCGCTGCAGCGGGCAGGCACAGGTGTCAATGTCTGCGTCGTCTCGGGCGGCGATCCCGGTGTCTTTGCGATGGCGGCTGCAGTGTGCGAGGCGATCGACGACGGCCCAGCGGAATGGCGCGCTGTAGACCTGGTCGTTGTGCCCGGCATTACGGCCATGCTTGCGGTGGCGGCACGCATCGGCGCTCCATTGGGGCACGATTTCTGTGCGATCTCGCTGTCGGACAATCTGAAGCCGTGGCCGCTGATCGAAAGCCGGCTGCGCGCCGCTGCCCAAGCGGGTTTCGTGATCGCGCTTTACAATCCGATCAGCAAGGCCCGGCCTTGGCAGCTTGGCAAAGCCTTTGAAATCCTTCGCGATATACTCCCTGCTGACACACCCGTGATTTTCGGCCGAGCCGCAGGTCGCCCGGACGAACGCATGGCGGTGGCACGGATTGCCGAGGCAGACGCAACACAAGCCGACATGGCGACCTGCGTCATCATAGGCTCCGCCGAAACACGCGTGATCGTCCGCGAAGGACGTTCGGATCTGGTCTATACGCCGCGCTTTATCCGAGAAGAGACGAAATGATCGATCTGAGCGAGCGCAGCGTCCACCGTTTCGACCACCGGCAAGCCGGCGGTCTCGCCGCGCTCGACCATGATCACCTTGATCCCGAGCTGCCTTGCCGCCTCGATCTTGCCGTAAGTTGCATCACCGCCGCTGTTCTTGGCGACAACGACATCGATCTGATGCCGTTGCAGCATGTCGAGTTCGTCGGCCAATCGAAACGGCCCCCGGCTGTGAATATAGCTGACATGAGGCACCGTCAGCGGCGGTTCGACGGGATCGACACTGCGAACCCAGTAAAGGTGCTGCGGCGCGGAATTCGCCTGATGGGCCTCTTGCCGGCCGGTTGCCAGGAAAACGCGCAAGGCTGCGGTGCCGAGCGCAGCGATGGCCTGCGAAAAGCTATGCACCGAGAGCCAGTTATCGCCTTCGACCGGCGCCCAGGCCGCCCGATGCAAGACAAAAGCGGTCACAGCGCAGTCAGCGGCCGCCTGCGACGCATTGGCGGAAATGCGCGCTGCGAAGGGATGAGTGGCGTCGACCACCAGATCGATCGCTTCATCACGGACATAGCGAGCCAGTCCCTCGGCGCCGCCGAAACCGCCGCTACGAACCGGAACAGGTTGCGGCGCGGGATCGGCGGTTCTGCCCGCCAGCGACAGAACGACGTACAGATCACTCCGGGAGGCAAGGGCCGTCGCCAGCGCGCGGGCTTCCGTGGTACCGCCCAGGATCAGAATACGGGCCTTGCCCATGGCTGAGACACCTTCAATTCAACGCTGGCTCACTCTTATCGGCATCGGCGAGGACGGTCCAGCCGGCCTTGGCGATGAGGCCAAGCAGCTGATCGCCGAAGCGCCTATGGTTTTTGGCGGAGCGCGGCATCTCGACCTCATGAGCCCCGTCATTACAGGGCACACGCAGGTTTGGCTCTCCCCTTTCGAGAGATCGGTGGACGCTGTCCTTGCCCGGCAGGGGAAGCCGACCGTCGTTCTCGCCTCCGGCGATCCCTTCTTTTACGGGGTTGGGGTAACGCTTTCACGACGCATCCCCGCTTCTGAGATGATCGTCATTCCCGCACCGTCTTCCTTCAGCCTTGCCGCATCGCGTCTCGGTTGGGCTTTGCAGGATACCACGGTTCTCTCGCTGCATGGTCGACCTATCGACTTGATCCGGCCACATCTGCATCCCGGCCGTAGAATTCTGGCGTTGACCTCCGATGGCAAAGGTCCCGCCGAATTGGCGTCTCTGCTGCAAAACTCAGGCTTCGGGACGTCCGAGCTGACGGTTCTGGAAGCCCTTGGCGGTCCGCACGAGAAGGTCTCCCGGCAAACTGCGGCGGACTTCGCTCTTTCTGAAATCAACGAGCTGAACATCTGTGGCGTCGAGGTCAAAGCCAAAACCGACGCACGTATTTTATCGCTGAGCGCGGGCCTGGCGGACGAGCTGTTCGAACATGATGGCCAGATTACCAAGCGCGAGGTCCGCGCAATGACGCTGTCGGCGCTCGCGCCACGCCATGGCGAGCTGCTTTGGGATATTGGCGCCGGCTCCGGCTCGATCGGCATCGAATGGATGCTGGCCGATCCGTCGCTGCGGACGATCGCCATCGAAGCATCGCCGGAGCGCGCGGCGCGAATCCGCCGCAACGCTGCAAACTTTGGCGTGCCAAACCTGGCAGTCGTCGAGGGAGAGGCACCTGCGGCTCTTTCCGGCCTGCAGGCACCGGACGCGATCTTCGTCGGCGGCGGCGGTAGCGATGCCGGCGTGCTGGATGCCGCTTTCAACCAATTGAGAAGTGGCGGCAGATTGGTCGCCAACGCCGTGACGACGGAGATGGAAGCGCTTTTGCTGGCCGAACACACCCGCCGTGGCGGCTCGCTGATCCGCATCGACATTGCTCGCGCAGCGCCCGTTGGCCGCATGACTGGCTGGCGGCCGGCCATGCCGGTAACGCAATGGTCGTGGACCAAGCCGTAATTCAGAATGAGGTAGAGCGATGACAGTGCATTTCATTGGTGCAGGCCCTGGAGCCGCCGACCTGATCACGGTGCGTGGCCGGGATCTGATCGGCAAATGCCCGGTCTGCCTCTATGCCGGATCGATCGTTTCGCCGGATTTATTGCAATATTGCCCGCCCGGGGCCCGCATCATCGATACGGCTCCGATGTCGCTCGATGAAATCGAGGCGGAATATCTGAAGGCCGCAGCAGCCGGCGAGGATGTCGCGCGCCTGCATTCCGGCGACCTGTCTGTCTGGAGCGCGGTCGCCGAACAGATCCGCCGGCTCGAGCAGCATGGCATCGACTATACGCTGACCCCAGGCGTCCCATCATTCGCAGCCGCCGCCTCCGCGCTCGGTCGCGAACTGACCATTCCGGCCGTCGCCCAGAGCCTTGTTCTCACGCGCGTTTCCGGCCGAGCCTCACCGATGCCGAACAACGAGACCCTGGAGAGATTTGGCGCGACCGGGGCTACACTCGCCATTCATCTGGCGATCCACGCGCTTAAGGAAGTCGTCGAGGATCTGACGCCGCTTTACGGCGCGGATTGCCCGGTTGCGATCGTCGTCAAGGCCTCCTGGCCCGATGAGCGGATCATTCGTGGCACGCTGGCGACGATCGAGAAGCAGGTGGCCGCCGAGCCGATTGAGCGCACCGCCCTGATCTTCGTCGGGCCGTCCCTCACCGCCAGCGACTTTCGCGAAAGTTCGCTCTACGACCCGACCTATCAACGCCGCTTTCGCGGCCGGGAATAAGCCTTTCACCGTTGCAAATCACCATAAAATTTCCTCTAGTCGGCCATCTCCAGCTGCGAGTCGAAAGAGGATCCGGAAATGCAACGCATTACCATCACCATCGATGACGATCTCCTGGAGACGATCGACAAAATCAGCGAGCAGCGCGGTTATGCCAGTCGCTCGGAGACATTGCGCGATCTTGTTCGTGACGCGGTTACGCGCGCGCAGCCGAGTGTCGATGGAGAGGCCAGATGCTATGCGGCGCTGACCTATGTCTATGAACACGAGACGCGAGATCTGTCACGCCGTTTGACCACGGCACAGCATGACCATCACGATCTTTCGGTGTCGACGCTTCATGTCCATATCGATGGCCATGATTGCCTCGAAGTTTCCGTGCTGAAAGGTAAAGCCGACGAGATCAAGAGGTTCGCCGATAGCGTGGTGACGCAGCGTGGCGTGCGTTTCGGAAACCTGCACATCATCCCGTCGGACCATGACACAGCGCATCCCGAAACGCATTCACATAACTGACCTTGCGGAAAATGTCCGCGGGCTGGAGTTGCCCGCGGACTACCGCATCGCTCAGAGCTGGCCTACAATATAGGCCATGCTTTCCCTGAGCGCGGCGACCGGCTCCTTCAAGGCATGCACGGTGGGCGCGAAAGGTTCGAACGACGCGGGGCCGACATAGCCTGCAGCGGTCAGCGCGCGCAATTGGCCGACATTGTCGAGACGGTCCTCGGCATCGACGAGCACACGATGTGGATCACGCATATCGGCGACCGAAACGTTGGTATCGCTGACGCCGGAAATATGCACGAGACCCGTCAGTTCCGGGAAAATCGAAGTCTCTCCGGCGAGATGATGATGGAACGTGTCGTGGACCAGGCAGAAGGTGGATTTTGCCCCCAGTTCCTCGATCGCGGCGGCGGCTTCGCTCTTCAGGCGCAATGAGCAGATTTCGAAACCGAGCGGCTCCACAAGCCCGATGATCCCCGCTGCTTCCAGCATCGGTTTCAGGGCTGACAGGGCCTTTCGCAGGTTGGCACGACGTGCCTCCGGCTCACGGCCGCTACCGTCGTTGACGGGAACCAGCACGAGCGCCCTTGCACCACAGTCACGCGCATAAGCGATCAGTTCGCCAGCCTCACGGGCACGATCGTCGTTCCATTCGTTGAAGCGCTGCAACGCGTTGATGGAGATGATCGTCAGACCGTGGCGAGCCGCAAGCTCCTTGACCGTGGCAGGCGGTGTGCCGTCCAGAATGGCACTGCCGGCGAGATCATTGCGAATTTCTACGTTGTCGATGCCAAGCTCCTTTGCTGCTGCAAAGAAGTCATCAAGCGTCAGGGACGGCGCGCACATATGATTGAGCGCAAAGCGAATGGAACTCATGATAGACACTCCTCCTCAAGGCGTCCGGCCGCAAGAGACATTCCAAATCGCCGCGCCTGCTTTGCGCAGGACTAGCGACATTCATGAATTTCTTCCATCGGTCGACCCTATCATTCTTGATAGAATTCTCATAAAAATGATGGAATTCCATCACGCGCGTTAGATGTTCTCCGACACGAATATGTCAAAGGGCAGGAAGGTTTGTCCGGGCACGGCGGAGTCACCATTTTCGACGGCGGTGGTCATCAGGCTCATCAATTCCTTGCAAAGCGCCGGCAACGGCGTGCCAATCGCCATAGCGACCACATCATCAGCAAGCGCCGCCTTCGATTCAGGCGTTAACTCATTGACAACAGCAATCAGCTTGCCGGACAAGCGCTCCTCTCGAATAGCGGAAATCGCGCCCTCCATACCACCGCCGCAGACATAAAACCCGATCAGGTCAGGATGTTTCTGCAGGAGATCGAGCGTCGCCTCGTGGGTGATCTCCGGTGTATCGAGATTGATCAGCGTGTCGAGCACCTCGAACTCCGGCGCGTTCTCGCGGAAGTAGGATCGAAAGCCGATTTCGCGCAGTTCATGGCCGAGAAAGCGATGGCTGCCGACGAAGCAGGCAACCTTGCCGGGACGGCGCGCCGAGCGCGCGATCACCCAGGCGGCCGTGCGCCCGACCTTGCGATTATCGACGCCGATATAGCCTTGGCGCGCCGTGGTGGAGAAATCCGACAGCAAGGAGAAAACGGGAATGCCCTTTTCCCTGAGCTCTTCTATTGCCGCCGTGACGGCGGGATAATCCGGTGCGACAAGAGCGACGGCCTGACTGCGCGCGGCCATCGCCTTCAGCTTCTCCACAATCGCGGTCGGCGTCGATGCGGTGACGAAATCGACCTGCGCGTTAATGCGCGCGGTCGTGACCGCCTGGGCGGCCACGACGACCTCCTTGGCGAAGGCCTGATAGAAAGCCTGTACCGGCTTCTGAAGGACGAAACCTAGCCGAAATTGCGGAAGGTCCTCAAAGACGCGTTGCCGCAACAGACCGACGGCATGATAGCCGATCTCCTGAGCGGCCTCATAGACGCGCCGCGCCGTTTCTTCGCGAACACGATGGCGGCCGTTCAAGACACGATCAATCGTCGCAACGCTGACGCCGGATGCCCTGGCAAGATCCGATATGGTGGGACGACGCATTGCGGCTCCTGAGATATATCATCATTGATGACGACAATATTTGATAGGTTTTGATAGATTCCATCATTCACGCATTGAGGCAAGAGAAAAGTCGAACTATCGTTTCAGGCATTGAGGGCGAGACGCTGTTGCGCATCGCGGGAGGCAGGGATGACGACGACAATCAAGCGGGACTACGATCTGCTCGGCGAAAGCGGCAGACGAGCGGTTGAAACGGGGCTTGCGGCCGCGGAATGGTATCACACGGATGTGCCGCGCAAGGATATGAAGGCCCTGATGCAACGCTCGGACGCGCCGGCGATCCGCGACACCATCCTATGGCTCGGCAGCATGGTAGTTTTCGCCGCGCTCGGCATCTACTTCTGGGGATCGTGGATCTGCGTGCCGTTCTTCCTGGCCTATGGCGTGCTTTACGGTTCCGCATCGGACAGTCGCTGGCATGAATGCGGTCACGGCACCGCGTTCAAGACACGCTGGATGAACGACGCGGTCTACCAGATTGCCTGCTTCATGATCATGCGCAACCCGGTGACTTGGCGCTGGAGCCATGCGCGCCACCACACGGATACCGTCATTGTCGGTCGTGACCCCGAGATTGCCGTCATGCGGCCGCCGGATCTCTTCCGCCTCGTTCTGAACTTCTTTGGTATCCTCGATGCCTGGTACGCCGTGGTCGACATGCTGCGCAATGCCTGCGGCGTCGTCAGCGCGGCAGAAAAGACGTTCATTCCCGACATGGAGCAGCCGAAGGCAATCCGTATCGCCCGCATCTGGCTGGCGATCTATATCGTCACGATCGCAGCCGCGATCGTCATGGGCTCGATCCTGCCGCTGATGCTGATCGGCCTTCCCCGCCTCTATGGTGCCTGGCACCACGTTCTGACCGGGCTGCTGCAGCATGGCGGCCTTGCCGACAATGTCATCGACCACCGGCTGAACAGCCGCACCGTGATGATGAACCCGATCAGCCGCTTCATCTACTGGAACATGAACTACCACGTTGAGCATCACATGTTTCCGATGGTGCCCTATCATGCTCTTCCGAAGCTGCATGCGATGATCAAGCACGATCTGCCGGCGCCGAACCCGTCCATGTGGTCGGGCTATCGCGAGATGTTGCCGGCGTTCCTGCGCCAGTTGCGCAATGAGGACTATTTCCTGAAGCGCGAACTGCCGTCGAGCGCGCGACCCTATCGCGAGGAATTCCACGGCGAGTTACCGGCCGCCGCCGCTCAGTAAAGCCGGATATGTGAAGGGAGGAAATTATGAGCAACTGGATCGAAGTCTGTGCCGCGGACGCAATCGACGAAGAAGATGTCATCCGCTTCGATCATGAGGGGCGCACCTTCGCCGTCTATCGCAGTCCGGAGGATGATTATTTCGCAACCGACGGCCTGTGCACGCATGAGAAAATCCATCTCGCGGACGGCCTTGTGATGGACAACATCATCGAATGTCCCAAGCACAATGGACGCTTCGACTATCGCACCGGCGAAGCCAAAGGCGCACCCGTCTGCGTCAACCTGCAGACCTATCCGGTGAAGGTCGAGAACGGCACCGTTTTCATCGGGCTCTAAGGAGGCAAGCATGGCGCATTTCGTCATTGTTGGAGCCGGAGAGTGCGGTGCCCGCGCCGCCTTCGCGCTTCGCGAAAGAGGATTTGACGGCGATATTACGTTGATCGGCACAGAGCCGCTCGCGCCATACGAGCGCCCACCGCTTTCAAAGGGCGGATCGAACGAACCGCCAGAACCAAAATTCGTCGCCGCATCGGAGCGCTATCGGGAGCAATCGATCGACTTAAAACTCGATACGACGGTGACGTCGATCAATCCCGCCACGAAGACGATCGCGTTGTCGGACGGGAGCACACTCGGTTACGACAAGCTACTGCTTGCGACAGGCGCTGCCCCGCGCAGCTTTCCCGGCGCCGATGGCGCCCTCCACCGCATCCGCATGCTGCGGACCCACGCGGATGCGGTGGCTTTGCATGCGGCCCTCCAACCCGGGCGGCATATCGCCATCATCGGCGGCGGTTTTATCGGGCTGGAGCTGGCTGCGACGGCACGCATGCGCGGTGCCGATGTCACGCTCATCGAAGGTCTGCCGCGTGTATTGAAGCGCGGCGTACCTGAAGAGATCGCGGAAGCGATCACCGAACGTCATCGTCTGGAAGGCGCCAGCATCCTTTGTGGCGAGAGCATCGAAGCCGTGGCTGAAGACGCCGACAAGGCGATCGTTCGTTTGGCCAACGGTGACGTCATTTCGGCCGATCTGCTGCTTATCGGCATTGGCGCTTTGCCGAATGTCGCTCTTGCCGCTGAAGCTGGGCTTACCGTCGACAACGGCATTGCCGTCAACGAGCGGCTGGAAACGTCCGTCGCCGATGTTTACGCAGCTGGCGATTGCTGCTCGTTTCCACTGGCGCTTTACGGCGGCCGACGCGTTCGCCTCGAATCCTGGCGCAACGCGCAGGAGCAAGCCAATCTCGCAGCCGCCAACATGATGGGGGACGACGCTTCCATATCGGCCGTGCCATGGTTCTGGTCAGATCAGTACGATCTGACATTGCAGATTGCCGGGCTGGCGGATGAGGCAACAATCCATGTTCGCCGCAATCTGGCGGAGGGAGCCTTCATCCTTTTCCATCTTGGCTCTGATGGACGCCTGCTTGCTGCAAGCGGCATCGGCCCTGGCAACGCCGTCGCGCGCGACATCCGTCTTGCCGAAATGCTGATCGCAGCCCGCGCCTACCCGGATCAAGCCGCTCTTGCAGCAAGCGCGGTCAAGCTGAAATCCCTGCTTGCGGCATGAGATCGCTCTCGAAGCTTGACGCAGCGCCGCGAAACATCAATGTCTGCTTGGAACGCAGATGAGGACAGCGATGAAAATTCTCGGCATATCGGGCAGCCTGCGCAAAGGCTCCTTCAACACGGCTCTGCTTCACGCGGCAGTCGGCATGGCTCCGGCTGGGATCGAGCTGATCGCCCGCACGATCCACGGCGTGCCGCTTTATGACGCCGATCTCGAGGCGGCGGACGGCATTCCGGAAAAGGTGCGGGAACTCAAGGACCTGGCCATTGCAGCCGACGGGATTATGCTTTTCACGCCGGAGTACAACAATTCGCTTCCGGGCGTATTCAAGAACGCTATCGACTGGATGAGCAGGCCCTCCACCGATATTGCCCAGGTTTTCGGCGGCAAGCCGATTGCCGTGCTTGGCGCCTCGCCTGGCAATTTCGGCACGATCCTCAGCCAGAATGCCTGGTTGACGGTGTTGCGCACGCTGGGTGCCGAAGCATGGTTCGGTGGCCGCCTCATGGTGTCGCGCGCCGGCAGCGTCTTCAATGAAGAAGGCCAACTCGTCGACGACAAGGTGAAACACAATCTGGCAGTCTTCATCGAAGGTTTCTGCGCGTTCGTCGGTGATCGAAAGACAGGCTGATATGTCGCGCAAACTGGACGCGAGCAGCAGATATGAACCCTATGATTGAAACGACGAACAATCTAATGTGACTGCAGCGCCGGGTTACGGCGATTTCGGGGCCAGCACACATTTCCTTTTAAAGCGATGAAATCTACTAAAGCCGGTTACATCTTTACCCTGTTGGCAATCAGCATATTCGCCATACAGGACGGCATCTCCAAACATCTGGTCGCCGCATACCCACCGCTTTTCGTGGCGATGATCCGCTATTGGGCTTTCATGCTCTTTGCCGTCACGCTCGCATCCCGCACGCCGGGCGGCTTGCGGCGCAACGTCCGCACCAAGAAGCTCGTTCTCCAGGTGGCGCGCGGCCTGCTGCTTGCGGCGCAGATCGTCGTCACGATCACATCCTTCGTGCTGGTCGGGCTAGCGCACTCGCAGGCAATTCTGTCTTCAGGACCACTCATGGTGGCCATATTGTCCATCCCGATCCTCGGCGAAAAGGTCGGCTGGCGGCGATGGCTCGCAATCTGCTTCGGGTTTGTCGGCGTCCTGTTGATCCTCAAGCCCGACAGCGGCACTTTCGATACGCGGTTCCTGCTGCCGCTCTTCGGCGCGCTGTTATTTTCGCTCTACGTCGTTCTCACGCGCTACGTCAGCCGCGAAGACGGTGCAATGACGAGCTTTTTCTATACAGGCGTCGTCGGTGCGATCACCATGAGCTGCATCGGCCCATTCTTTTGGACGGCACTTGCGCCTCATGATTGGATATTCATGGGCATCCTGTGCCTCACAGGCGTCTCGAGCCACTATTTCCTTATTCGCGCCTACGATATGCTCGATGCCGTGGTGATCCAGCCGCTGACCTATCTTCAGCTGGTTTTTTCGGCGTTTATCGGCGTCGTCATATTCGGCGAAACGCTGAGCGCCACGATGATCGCAGGCGCGGTCATCGTGGTCGCAGCAGGCATATTCACCATCTGGCGGGAGCATGCCCTGGCTCGAGCCAGGCTCAAGGCCGCCAAAGCCTGATTGGATCAGGCGTCCACCTCGGCGCGGGGCTGCTCCTCGGTGTAATAGCTCACATATTTCTGACGGTAGCGCTCGGTTCCGCCGAAGTCGCTGTATCTCGGCAGTTCCGACATATCCGTCTTGTTGAGGATAACGCCGAGAATGCGCGAGTTGATCTGCGGCTCCTGCTCGAGAACGTCGCGAACAAGATTGGTGGGCGTTGCGCCCCATTCCGTCACCAGCAGGAAGGCATCAACCTGTGGTGCGAAAGCCTTTGCGTCGATGACGGGTCCGAGCGGCGCAAGATCGACGACGATATAATCGAACATCTTGCGCGCATTCTCCATCAGATGCTGCATTCCCTGCGAGGAGAGCAGTTCGCTGGTGTGCAACAGCTGATCGCGAACCACGACCGGCAGGATCGCAAGTTTGGTGCGCGGATCGACCTTGACCGCATTCGTCCAAGGCACCTCGCCGAGCACGGCCTCGATGAGACCCGCCTGGGGTTGCGACCGCAGCGTGCGGCTGAGACCCGGATTGCGCAAGTCGGCGTCGATCAGCAAGGTCCGCTTCCCGCTGCTGGCGAGAAGGGCTGCGAAGTTGGCAGCCGTCGTTGACTTGCCTTCGCCGGGCAACGCCGACACAACGCCGATCACACGATCGGCACGGCCCTGCAACATGACATCGCTGGCGAGCTTGGCATTTCTCAAAGTCTCGGCAAAGATCGAGCGTGGCGCCTCGACAGAGATCCGCATCATCCGTTCGAAGGTAACGCCATTTTCGGCTTCCTCGGCGGTTGCAGGTTCCTGCCCGGAACCCGATCTGCGACGCTTTTTCTTGTTGGCGCTCTGCTGGCCCAGCAGCGGCAGATAACCGAGGAACTTCAATCCGAGGGCGGACCGCACGTCGGCTTCGACGCGGAAGAACCGATCACGGAACTCCTGGAACGCCGCCACACCACAACCGACCATCAGACCGAGGATGACCGAAAGCGCCATAACGAGCGTCTTCTTCGGGCTCGAGGGTGCCGACGGTACGCCAGCCACCGAGATCACGCGTGCCTTGGCGATCGGGAACGAACGCTGCTGCGTCGCTTCCTCGAAGCGGCCGAGATACGATTCATAGAGCGTCTTCAGCGCCGTCGCCTTCTGGTTCAACTCGTTCAGATGAACCAGCGACTTGTTGGCTTCGGAGTTCTTGCCGACCACATTGTCGATGCTTTCGTGCAGCGAGGCGGACCGCGACTGCGCAACGTCGAGCTCATTCTTATAGCTCGCCGTCAGCTGCTGCAGCTCCTGATAGATCTGCCGCGTAATGTCCTGACGCTCGGCGCGAAGTGCGACTGCCTGCGGATGATTGGCACCAAAATTCTGCGTCACATCCTGCTCGCGCTTTTCAACCGCAAGATACCGCGTTTTCAGGTCCTGCAAGACGGAGTTGTCCGTCTGGCTGGACGAAATCGTGGCATTCTTGACGGCGTTGTCAGGACCTTGGTCGATAATGGACTTATACTGATTATAACGTGCAGCCGCGCTCGCTGTATCCGCCTGGGCAATGATCAGCTGCTTGTTTAAATCGGAAATCTGCTGTTCAGACATCAACTCGCCGCCGGTCGACGTCAGGCCATTGTCGGCCTTGTACTTCTCGACTTCGAGCGAAGCCTCCTGCGAACGCTGGCGCAGATCGTTCAGACGCTCCTGCAACCAGACGGACGCACGCTCGGTCGCATCGAAATTCGCATTGAGCTGGTCAGTGAGATAGGCATCGGCGTAGGCGCGCGTCACCTTGGCGGCCAACAGCTTATCGGTCGAGCTGAAAGAGACGGCAACCACAGAGCTTCGCATGACGCGCTCTACCTTGAGGCCATCCTGCAAGACAGCCGCAACCTTCTGGCGCTGGGCTTCCCGCACTTCTTCCGGCGTCATGGGCGGACGACCCGGCGTAAAGACGCTGGCAATCAGGCCAACGCCCGACTTCAGCAAGGCTGTCGGCGACTGCGGGGGATTGAGCAGCTTGGCGTTATCAGCCAATCCAGCCTGATCGACCACGCGCAGCGCCATCTCATTCGATTTCAGGATTTCCACCGCGCTGGCGATCTCCATATCCGCTTGCTGGCTGCTGGCCGCAGGCGGTTGATCCTCAGCATATTTCGTCATGGTTTCATCGAGCAGGATCTGCGTCATCGACGTATAGCTCGACGTGGCCGTCAACAAATAAGCGACGGCCAGAACGACAAAGGCGACCACCGCGAAAATGATCGTGCGGATGCGCCGCGTCACGATTGCCATCAGCCGATCGAGATCGATGAAACCGTCATGCTGCTCAGCTTGCGGAAGAGCGCTTTGGAAAGTGAAATTCTTTTGATGCATGGCGACCACCTTGTCGGAGAAGCCCGAATGAATATTGCCGGTAGCCTGTGGCCCTTCGGGGCCACAGGCCGGAATGTTAGCAGGCTTAAGCGGCAGTCATCTGCGCTTCGTGCGAGACGACCAGGTTACGGATCGAGTCGTAGACCAGACCGCCGATGTCGGAGCGGGCCAAGGCAAAGGCGACATTCGCCTCGATGAAGCCATGCTTCGATCCGCAGTCGAAAGTCCGTCCGTTGTAGACCTGAGCATGGAAAGGCTGCGTTTCGGACAGATGCAGCATGCCGTCGGTCAGCTGGATTTCATTGCCGGCGCCGCGCTCCTGGCGGGCCAGAATATCGAAGATTTCAGGCTGCAAGATATAGCGGCCATTAAGGTAAAAGTTTGAAGGCGCCTCCGACGGATGCGGCTTCTCAACCATTTTGGTCACTGCAAATCCATGCCGTACGGCCGGACCGGTGCCGATAATGCCGTATTTGGACGTTTCCTCGGGCGCGCATTCTTCAACAGCAACGATATTACCGCCGACCTCGCCATAGAGGTCCATGAGCCCGGCCATGCAACCGCGCATACCATAGCAAAGCATGTCCGGCAGCAGGAGCGCGAAAGGCTCGTTGCCGATCAGATCGCGGGCGCACCAGACGGCATGGCCGAGGCCGAGCGGCGCCTGCTGGCGGGTGAAGCTGACCGAACCTGGACGCGGGAGAAGGCGTTCCAGCTCGCTGACCTGGTGGCTCTTGCCGGCCAGTCGCAGCGACGAGATCAGCTCCGGCGTATCGTCGAAGTGATCCTCGATCGCGGACTTGTTGCGGCTGGTGACGAAAACGATGTGCTCGATACCGGCCTCGATAGCCTCATCGACGGCGTACTGCACGACGGGACGATCGACGATCGTGAGCATCTCCTTTGGCATCGCCTTGGTAGCGGGCAGGAAGCGGGTTCCGTTGCCGGCAACCGGGATGACTGCTTTTCTCACGCGATTTTGGGGGTCCATGGCTCTATCCTTTGTTAGAGTGAGGGCCTGCGCCCATATTGGGCAAGGGCGAGGAGAGTGGAGAAGTGGATACCGGCTGGCGATCGCCCCTCAGGGCCGAGGCCAGACGACGAAAACGGGCAGCGACGGGCATGCTCAGATGACGCACCGCGCGGGGGTTGAGGCACGCGACCTTGAGGCTCAGGGCCAATTCGCGCTGCTTGATGCTGTTGACGAGTGTCAGGAAAGCCATGACTTCCTTGAGGTTTCGCGTCCGTCGCCTTTGTGCGGCAAGCGCTGCCGCGCCGAAGGGATGTTCGGCAAAGAAGCGGGTATCGGCGGCAAGCATCGCCTCGACATGCTCTTTTTTGAGAACACGCGAGATCGACCCCTCGCGAATATAATAGAGATAGCCAACCATCGGCTCCACGACGCAAATGCCGCCCTTGGCCAACGCCGAGGCAAGGAAAATATAATCCTCGCCGACCCTGAGTTCCTCATCGAACCGCAGGCGGTGCGTTTCCAGAAAAGCACGCTCGAACACGGGCTTCATGTAACCGAAATTGTGCTCCGACTGAAAAATCATGTTCGAAGCGATGAACTTCGCCAAGGTCATCGTCGGCAGGCGCGTAAGCATGGCTTCCGGGAACATCGGCGTAATCGCGCCGATGTCCTCGCGAATGACATCGAGATTGTCGACGGCGATCTGCGCCTCTGCTTTTTCAGCTCGCGCGATCAGGCGCGCCATGCGGTCAGGACGCAAGGCGTCGTCGGAGTCAAGCACGGCCACCCAGCGGCCGCGCGCTGCATCAAGACCGACATTGCGGGCAGCGCCCGGACCGCCATTGCGCGCCATGGCGACAAGGCGAACGCGTGGATCGGGGTGATTGCCAGCAATATCCCGCGTGCCGTCAGTCGAGCAATCATCGACAACGATGACCTCCATGCTGACAGCACCCTGCGCAAGCGCGCTATCGATGGCGCGAGCAAGCGTCTCCTCGGCATTATAGGCAGCGATGACGAAACTGACATCGGGGATGAAATCCGTCATTGCGCTGCTTTCTCCAGATTTCCGTACTGCTCGATTTCGCGAACCCCGAACAGACCGCTGACGACGCCGGCATGCATGATGCCGCGCAGGCCGTAGCGGTGGCGCTGGATGGGAGACGCGGCAAGCAATGCCGAGACGACAAAACAATAAGCCGATTTCGAGCCGGCAAGTATGACAGCGCGCAGATGCCTTGCACCGGCAGCACCTTCGAGCAACATGCGCCCATGCGTCTGCCCCATGCGGAAGCGGCGCTTGGCAAGCCAGGAAAACGTTGCCCGCTTGCCAGGCACAGGCTCTTCCACCAATGCGTCCGCGGCAAAGGCGATCCGGCCACCGGCCTCATGCATATGGGCGAAGAACTCGGTGTCCTCACCACCCGTCCGTCCGAGAGCGATGTTGAAGCGACGACCGACCAGCGACGGCGCGCTGCGACGCAACAACACATTACAGGTGTAGCCGGTGCGGATTTCGCCCGCGACCCAGACCGGCAAGGTCGAATGGAAATCGCCGTCGCGCATCCAGACGGGCGCGGTGTTGTCGTAAATCGCCTGAACCGGCCCGAGTACGGCGTCGGCACCCGTGGTGTCTGCCATGACGAGCAGTTCCGTCAGCCAATCCTCGCAGGCCGTCTCGTCATCATCGATAAAGGCGACGAAATCGCCGCTCGCGTGGTCGAGGCACGCATTGCGGGCGATCGAGATGTTCGATGCCGGGCAATGCACATAGGTAATCTCGAAGGGCACTGCCGAGCGCATGGCATCGACGCGGCCACGCGCACTGGGCGTGACATCGTTGTCGGCGACGATGATGCGAAGCTGCGCGCCGGCGGGAACCGTCAGCACTGCCAGCGACAACAGCGTCCGATCCAGCTCGGCGCGGCGATAGGTGCAGACTGCTATGTCGATCCTGATTGGGCGGCGAAGGGTTTGCGTCATGAGGCGACCCTTCGATTGCGGAAGCTCAGGACTTCCATCCAGAACCCCATGGACCAGGCGAAATGCATGACCATCGCGGAAATCGCCGCAAGGGGGCCGTAAGGATTTTTCTGCCCGAGGGCGATCCAGAAACCATAGGCAATGCAGGCCACAGCCCAAAGGCCAACGGGAATGACCGCGATCCAGCTGAGGATTGCCAGGAATGCGCCGACGAAGATCGGCACCACGGCAAGCGGCAGCATCTGACGCAGGCTCGGCATGCTGCGATGCTTGAGGATGTTGCGCGCGCGCCCGCGGCCATAACCGAGATATTGCCGGAACAGCGTCGGGATGCTGGAGCGCGGATAATAGGTCATGGCCGTCTTGTCGGTCAGCCAGATGCGGAAGCCGGCCTTGTGCAGCCGATAGTCCAACTCGGCATCTTCGTTATGGCTGAAGGTTTCATCATAACCACCGACGGCCTTGAATGCCTCGACACGCATCAAAGCGTGGTGTCCATGCTCTGCCCAATGACCCTTGGCGCCTTCGCGGTGTTTGGATCCGCCATTACCGAGCTTGGAATTCTGTGCGACGGCGGTTGCCTTCTGAAAGGCGCTGAAACCCATGGTCCGCATGGCCACGACCACGGAGTCCGCCCCGGTTTCACCCGCTTCCCGGACCAATGTCTGGCAATAGTCGTCCGGATAATCGCCATGGGCGTCGATGCGGATGAAATAATCATACCCGTCACCGAAGGCTTCGATTGCCAGATTAATCGCGGCACTTTGCAGTCGCTTCGGATTGTCGATCAACAAAACCCGTGGATCGACCGCTGCGATCCCCATGACGATCTCGCGCGTGCGGTCGTTGCTGCCGCCATCGGCAACGACGATGCGCGCATCGAGTTCGTTCAGCGCGCCCTCGAGCTTGCCGATCAACGGCTCGATGTGCTTTTCCTCGTTGAGGCAAGGAATGACGATCACACACCGCATATCTCTTGAACCTTCGGTCATCATTGCAATCCACCTCTATTGCGATGCAGTTGTGGGAGGGTCTGTCTTTCGGTGATCGGTTCATTGGCGCGCGTCAGAGCCGCCAGCCGCTGCACCAGCCCCTGGCAGTCGGCACGATCGATCTTCCATTGCTTGTTCTCCAGCGCTGCCACAGCATCGAATGCGGCGAGATAACGCTGTTCATTCATGTCGCCCAAAAGGACCACGAGATCGGCAGCAGTCGCTGTCTTCAATGTCAGGCCGATCTTGCGCGCGGCGAGGAAACGGCTGGTCTCGGTGCCATCCATTGCGATCGGTACGGCGCCATAGAGGCCACCCTCGTACAGGCGGTTTGGAAGGAGCCAGCTGGAATTCAGACCTTCCTCGAAGAAATCGATCGCCCAGGAAAACTGCACGTCATTGTAGATCGCGGAGAGATCCTCCGGATTCTTGTAGGCACCGGCGAAATGCATGAACGGCGCATCACGCACCGATCGATCGAAATCCTCGAATTCCGAACGGGCCGGTCGACCACGTAAAATGATCTCGAAGCGCCCTTCCATCCGTCGGGAGAACTCATCGAGCAAGGCCAGCGATTTGCGGCAACGCAGCGCACCGAACCATCCGATTTTCCAAGGAGTGCCAGCCGCCGGCGCGCGCGCGGCAGGCATGATATCAGCTGCAGCACCATCGAGCGCCAAAACCTTATTTTCCAGCAGCATGACCGGCAGCTGCAATCCCGAGCGCGGCCGGAAATACCGTTCGACGAAAGCCGGGGAGCTCGTAATGAGCAACGAGGCATCGGTGCCGAAATGTCGCTCTGCGCTGCGAAGCGCACCGCCAAGAATGTCGTCCCTGAGCAAAAGACGGTGAATATCCAGGCATTCATAGACCACCGGCATGTCGCCACCGAAAACCACTCTCGCCCGCTTGGCGAGCGCCAGCATTTCCAGATTGCGGCCGATGATGACATCCGGCCGTGCGACGGATCGCAACATACCGCGCAATTTCACTGCCGATTTGGCGACCGCTGCGATGCGCTGCGCGAATTGCGCATCCTTCGTCCGGCCAAGCTCGATCGGCTCGATGCCATTGATGGCGGCAAGCGCATTGTCGTCACGCCGAAAACCCGCCAGCGTCACCAGCGCGCCCCCTGCCTGCAACATCATCACCCGCCTGCGCACGGCAGGATCGGCGAGATCGTGGACGAAATAAAGAATATGCAGCATCAAGATTTCCGCTTTCACGACAGGTTGAAGCCGGGCGCCTGGTATGGTTGGTGTTGCATCAAGGCATAAGAACCGATCGCCCGGTCACCGGGCGGCCGGCATGGCTCAATTGATCTTGCAGGTGATCGATTCCGGAAACAGGCACTTTTCGCCTGGCGCGGTGAAGGCAACCCGCTTGATCTGCATGGTTGCGGGCGCACCGCCATAGGCAAATTTACCCATCCAGCCGCTCAGCGTGTCCGTGCCCCAAAGGCTGAAGAAGATCTTCTGCGCGTTGCTCGGTATTTTCGAGGGGTCGGTGACATCCTGCACCAGCTCTCCGTTCACGAAGTAGCGCAGCCGATCCTTTTCCCAGATAAAGGCATAGTCGTTGAAACCCTGGTCGGCACCGCCGGTCACAGGTGCCAGCTTTTCGTTTCCGCCTTTTGCCGAGATATACTGGTTGACCTGCACCTGGCCGACATTCTTGCCGAGGACCTCAAAATCGATCTCGTCATGCGGCTTCTTGTCGGTCGGGCCGATATAGGTGAAGAACGCCGAATTGAGCCCGGGGCCCGTCGCGGTTCGATAGCGGGCCTCGTAAGTGCCGTAGCCATAGCGCTTGGTCGTCTGGATTTCGGCACAGGCGTAATTGCGCTGCCCCAGCTTCTCCTGCGCAAATTGCAGCTGCAGCGCTCCATCCTTGATGCTGACCTGCTTCTTCGACCACGTGCAGTTCTGGTGCGGGCCGTTGTTCCAGCCGTCAGACACATACCAGCGGCTGGGGTCGATGCGCTCGAAATTATCGACGAATGATCCGCCCGCTTGCTGCGCATCCTGCGCCCAGGCGGCAAGTGGAGCGAGGCAGGCGCTTGCGAAAGCGATCGATGCAAGGCGAGGTCTGCGCATGGTCTGTTTCGGTGTCGTCATGGCATTACCTTTGCGTGGAACGCGTCTGCCGATCTTCGGCGGTGCGGGAACCGACCTGTGGTCGCGTCCGACTGCCGGTCAGCACGTTGTAAAGGGACGGCAGGGCGTTGCGCGCCATGCCATTGGTCAGAGGCAGCAGCAGCAATGCAAGGCCGGCCGCCAGCAGATAGAAAACCGGGTATATGTCGCTTCCCCCACGGTTCCAGAGAACCCAGAGACAAAACAGCAGCGGATAATGGGCGCAGAAGATCCAGAAGCTCAACCCGCCTGTCCCCGCCAAACCTTGGCCGACACGGCTGCGGATCAGGATCGCCGACAGCGCCCAAAACCCGGGAATGCCGACCAGTACCATCAGATTGCGGCAAATCTCGAGCCACAACGGCAGACCAGGCCCGGTGATATAGGCAGCCGTTGCCAGAAGCGCGGCAAGCCCGATGAACGCCGGCGCAATCAGCGGGGCATAGCGATCCATGATCGTAACGTCGACGCGATACAGGCTGAGGTAGATCCCAAAGCTGAAGCTGAACAGAATGGAATTGCGCAGCACGATGCCAATGGAGACCGGCCATGCAGCGAGCATGAGCAAAGATATCAGCGTGAGCAAAGGCACGCGGCGAATAAGAAATGCGAGAATTGGTGACAGCAATATGCAGACAAACAGATCTCGCAGGAAATAGAGAGGCAGATTAATCGGCGTCCCATCTATCGCAAACAGAAGTGTAGATAACGTGTGCGGGCTCGCCTCCGACAGATCAGGCATGTATCCATCGCCGATCCCGTAGGCCTGAAGAGCGAATACGAAGATAAAGAAAGCACAGTTCCACAACATAAACGGCAGTATGACCGTTCGCGTCTTTCTGCGAATAGTCTTTCCATACTCAATCGATGTCGTTCCGTTGCGAAACAGCAGATAACCTGAGATCGCGCTCAAGCAAGGAACTCCAACTCTAAACAAACTGTCACGCAGAAACACTCGCAGCCAGTCAAAAAGACCATAAGCTCCACTAAACGGGCTGCTATGCGGATTGAACGGAATATGGACAAAGACGATGCCCGAGATCAGAACGATACGCATGAGGTTTATCCGCGAAGACACGTTGGCAGTCACATTCACGATGTCTGTCACCCCTTCTTCGGGCCGCATCCCCCCAGCAGCCGTTTCAATGAGAGCAGCGTTAGCTCGCTGACGATAACCTAGGGCGCTGATGGGAAAGGGAATATGGCAGCGCAGCAAAAATCAGCGAAAAACTACGTCTTGCGAGGGGTTGCGAAAGGCATTTTCTACCACTTTTGAGGTATAACAATCGATTTAGAGGCGGAAAAATCCCTTCTGCCAAAAGAGTTTAAGGATTTCCTGATATTTTCCGGACGGCCTTTAAACAGCCGATCTGGCCCGCTTCATTTTTTCCACGGAAGGTGAAGAATTTTTGCGGTGCAGCAGAGATCGATGGGCAAAGCATGGCCAAAATGCGACAGGCTTGCAATCACTGTGGGAATATTGATCTCCAACGATCACCTCATAGGTGCAATAATGCGAGTTCAGCCGGGACGCTGCATCATAACGGCTCACCAGACGTCAACGGCAGGGCCATATTGGCGCATACGAAAGTTCTATAAATCGTCATCCGCGACATTGTTCCGCATCAAATGGGCGCTAACTGTTGGCCTCGCGGTGACGTAAGCCATTGGGCAGACGCCGACTGAGCGTCAGTGCTCACCGCCAAAAGCCGATGGTCACGTCCCCTGGGGCGCGCCGTAAACTCCTGGACTAAAACCGCAAAGGCGGGAATATGGCATCTATCACGATTGTTATTCCATTCTATCAGAAGCAGACGGGCGTCCTGCAGCGCGCTTTGAGATCGATATCTCAGCAGACGTTTCAGGACTTCGACATTCTCATCGTCGACGATCAGTCACCGCTTGCCGCAGAAGGCGAATTGCAATCGCTGAGCAGTGAAGAGCGTGCGCGTATTCAGCTTATCCGCCAACCCAATGCGGGACCGGGCGGCGCACGCAATACCGGCCTCGATCATGTCCCGGCAGAAAGCCGCTATGTCGCATTCCTCGATTCAGACGACGAATGGACGCCGGATCATCTCGCCAACGCATTTGAGGCGCTCACCCGACATAACGCCGACTGCTACTGGGATTCCATCGAGGGTGGAGATGAGTTTTCCTACCACTTCGGCATTTCGGAGCTGGCAAAGTCGGCCGGAACCGTGCGGCTCGAGGGCAAGCCTTCACTGATCGAGATTCCGGATATGGCCAGCGTGCTGCTGCAGGACTGGAGCTTTCTGCACATGTCTTGCATGGTGATCGGACGCCCTCTGTTCGAAAAGATCCGGTTCGAACCACGTTTGCGGCTGGCGGCGGAGGATATTCTTTTCTTCTGCGACTGCATCCTTGCCGCCAAGCGCGTGTTGCTGTGCGAAAATGCCGGTGCGCTGCGGGGTGAAGGCGTCAATATCTTTCACAGCATCGACAACGACTCTCCGCAATTCCTGCGCCAGCAGTTCAACACCTGGAGCGCGCTCAACACGCTCGAGCAGAGATTTTCCCGCCGGCCGCAGGATATCGCCGTAATTCGAAGCTACAAGAATCGCGCTCGTCGTCAGGCGCTCTGGAGCCAGGCACGGCAGGTAAAACGCCGGCAAATGCCGCAGTTTGCGCTGTTGGCCAAGTGGGCGCTGCGAGACCCGGCAATCTTACAAAGCGCCGTGCAGCTTGCCGTCGGTAAACTAGCGCCCTAGATTTTGCAGCGCAGCATAGTCTGCGCATGCCAGATCCAGGAGCCATGGCATGCCCCGCTACCATTTGGATCAGCAAGGAGTCCTGTATGAAGCCGTTCCACTGGGAATCGACCCATGGCAATTTCGGTGATGATCTCAATCTCTGGCTCTGGGACTTCCTACTTCCAGGCCTCCGCGACACGCATCAAGAGACATTGCTCGTCGGCGTCGGCACCGTTCTCAATACGGAGATCCTGCCTGCTGACGGCCGCAAGCTGGTGATCGGCAGCGGTTTCGGCTACGGCTCGCTGCCCGACATGAGCGACAAGTCGCAATGGGATGTTCGTTGCGTCCGCGGCCCGCTGACCGCAGGAAAAGTCGGCTTGCCGACCGAACTCGGCATCGTCGATCCCGCAGTTCTTGTGACGGAAATGCCCGAGTTCCAGAATCTGCCGAAATCGGGCAAGCGCACCTTCATACCGCATTGGGAGTCGGCGGCTGCCGGGCTTTGGCCGGAAATCTGCAAGACCGTCGGCCTCTCCTATCTCGACCCTCGCGGCGAGGCGAAGGCAGTCATCCGCGAGCTTGCCACCTCCGAGCTGATCGTCGCAGAGTCCATGCATGGTGCGATCCTTGCCGATGCCTTCCGCGTGCCGTGGATCGCCGTCAGCTCGTCACGTTCGATCAACAGCTTCAAATGGAATGATTGGGCGCGTTCGCTCGGCGTAACCTATCAGCCGAAGCACATTCCGGTCTCCACCCGCGCCGAGGCGATTGCCAAGGGCGCCCGCTTCTGGGGCGTCGGCTTCGAGCGCAGCAAGCAGGCCGCAGCAGAACTCGAGAAGCAACGCTATGGCGAAAACGTGATGCTGGCCGATCCCGAGCAGACAACGCTTCGGGTGATGGCAAAGCAGGCGCTGGCCATGCCTTCGGCACTCGCCCTCTGGCAGGCAAGTAAGGCCAAGCCACAGCTCAGCAAAGACGGCGCACTTGCCGCTTGCAAGGAACGCCTGATGCACGTCATCGACGGCGTACGCCGCGACTACCTATAATTCGTCGGTAAATTCATACCTTATTCGGGAGCGGCCTGCAGAAGATAACGCAGGCCGTTTGCCCCCGAATGCGCGATCGGCGCGCCACCTCCCCGGAACCGCTCGGTCTTGTCGGCAAAGATGCCGGCGGCGATGGCAGGTGCTGCCACGGGATGCAAAAGCGCATATCCGGCAGCAGCGACAAGGCCTGATTGCGACTTGATATCGAGAAAATGCCGCAGCTCGTATTTGTCACGGATATGCTGCTCGTGGCGACGCAGGACTGCGGCATCAGCCGGGGAAAGGCCGCCTTTTGCAAGGATTGCGCGGTCGGCCTCATAGAGCCGACGCAGATCTTCCGTTCTGTGCCGGCCACTTAAGGAATCTCCGCGAACGACGGCGCCATAGCCGCAACTGTGGATGACCTTGTAACGCGCCGCTTTGGCCAAGGCGCGTACATAGAGATCATAGTCTTCGCCGAGCCGCAGCGCTTCACTATAGCGCAATCCATGCGCATCAAGGAACGAGCGGCGCATGAGAGGCTTCAGGAAGCCGATCTCGCCACGGCGCACACCGCGTTTGGAGATGTTTCCTTCTACAAAAGACGCAAGATCGAGAAATCGTGGTTTCGCATCGAAGTGATCGAGCCGATTATAGGCCTCGGGCACCGTGTCGGCATTCACAAATGCAATATTGTCGGCGACGAAATCCCAATCATCATCCGCAAGAAGCGAGCTGAAGCGTCCAGGGAAGAAAAAATCATCCGCATCGAGTATGGCAATCAGCGGCGATTTCGATATCTCGATAGCATGATTGCGCGCCGCCGATGGGCCACGATTTTTCTTGAATTCGTGAATGATCAGCCTGCCGCTCTCGTCATCAGCCTTCGCGGCGATTGCGGCGGTCCCGTCAGTCGAGCCATCATCAATCACGACGACTTCGGCGACTTCCGGCTCCCGCAGAGCCGATGCTATGGCCAGCCCGATAGTGTCTCCGGCATTTTTTGCAGCGATGATTACGCAGACGCTATTTTCTGCAATGTCGGTCACGTCAGCCTCCAATGTTTCTCGCCGGAGACTTAGGACGTGGCTCAAATCCGACAACCTGTCGGCGGCCAAAAGATGTGGCGGGCCTTTACATCAGGGATTAAACGGCTCTGAACGCTTCAGACTGGTCGCAGGCAGACCACCAACGCTCTTCTCCTCCACGATGGGCGCTGCCGCTTTGGCCTCGTTCAAAAGCGCCTCACGCGCCTTGCGCTCTTTCCACACGAGATACAGAACGCCGATAAAATAGCCGATCTGCAAAAGCACGGCGCATATCGCCGTTTCGATCAAGGTCGTCCAGAAAGAGTTCGTCAAAAAATAGGTCGCGACCGCAAATACGACCAGCGTACCCAGCATACTAATGAAAACGCGCGGCGCATACATAATGTTACCTCGCCCGCTCAGCCATTGGAAAAAAAGATATCAAGGTCTTTCCTCCCTTATCAGACCTGCAGCTCAAATATATTTTATGATTCATTGAGATTCAACCAAGTCACGATGATCCGTTACGAATTGATACGACCCTAACGCCGCGCTCGTTAAAACTACGCGTCGATTATCATTACAATTGAATTTGTTGGTTTTCTTTCATGCTCGCATAGATCGCATTGCCAAATTTGCACAATCTTACGACTGTATCTGGGCGACCTTGATTCGCGATTTTTTCCTCAATTCAATCAACTTTTATTACAAAGTGCCGCGTATTGAGCCGCCAGTATGTGCGGCGCAATATGGTGCTGCAATGCAATATACCCGAACAAATGATCAAGTTTGCACACGCTCGATCAAAAGCGGCCAGAGGCTAAAGAAGCTGATGATAATGAATAGCTTCTACTGCACCGCCTATAATATCGCCGGAAAGCATCTGCCGCAATGCAGAAGAGCTATAGACATGGTCGATATACGCAGATTGATACAGTAAAGACACAATATGAGAGATTACTGATTTAAACCAATGCACCTTTGATGCGGTAATTATGTACCGTCATGCCATATCGCTACAAAAGTTTGGCTTAAAAAGTCAAAATCCCCGCCTACACTCCTCCCATCGTAGCTCTAGTTACGCGTCGAGAATTCCCGACCAATTCGCCAACATGAATGGAGTCATCTCTATGAAGTCTGCGACGAGATCGGCCACATCGGCTTTTTTCAGCGCCGTGGAAAGCGATGTCTTTCCGCCCACAGGTGGAGTACTCAAACGTCTGTTCGACGTCTCCGCCGCATTGACCGTACTTGTTCTCGTCAGCCCGATCTTTTTGATGCTGATGATACTGGTGAAAGCAACCGATCGCGGCCCGGCCTTCTACGGCCATCGCCGTGTAGGCCATAGCGGCAAAAGCTTTCGCTGCCTCAAGTTCCGAACCATGGTCGTCGATGGCGACAAGGTTCTCCAGGCGTACCTTCAGGCCAATCCCAAGGCCATGGACGAGTGGCGCGCCACGCGCAAGCTGCAGAATGACCCGCGCGTGACCCTTGTGGGCGCAGTGCTGCGCAAGCTCAGCCTCGATGAACTGCCGCAGCTCATCAACATCATCCGCGGCGAAATGAGCGTGGTGGGGCCACGTCCAGTCGTCGAAGACGAGCTGGAACTCTATGAAACCGCGGCAATCTACTATCTGCAGTCCCGTCCGGGTCTGACAGGCCTATGGCAGGTGAGTGGTCGAAACGACGTCTCTTATGCCAGCCGTGTCGCCTTCGACACCCACTACGTCAAGAACTGGTCGCTCGGCAGCGACATGAAAATCATCGCCAAAACAATCCCCGCAGTCTGCCTGTCACGCGGCAGCTACTGATGACGACCAGCAGCTACCGCAGGACGTTTCCTGCGGTCTCCCCGGACCCAAGCCGGGCTGCTATCCATTAACAGGGAACATCCTGCATGATTGAACTTCAGCCTTCCAAGAGGCTCGCTCGCGCATATACATCTGTCCGATACTCGGCGCTGCTTGTCTTCGGCGTCTGCGCCATATCCGGCGCGGCCTACGCCGAAAATCTTCCCGGATACCATCTGGGCGTGATGGACAAGCTGCATGTGCGCGTTGCCGAATGGCAGACTGCCGAGGGCACCATCCGCGACTGGGCGGTAATCTCGGGCGATTACACTGTAGGTCCATCCGGCTCGATTTCGGTTCCATTCATCGGCGACATGCCCGCCGTCGGTAAAACGACGGACGAGATTGCAGAGGCCATCGGCGTTGGACTGCAAAAGCAGTTCGGCCTGCGCGACCGTCCGTCAGCATCCGTGGAAATGTCACAGTTCCGGCCGATCTATCTGTCGGGCGAAGTCCAGAATCCCGGCGAATTTCCGTTCGCGCCGAACCTGACTGTACTTAAGGCCGTGAGCCTGGGCGGCGGCATGCGCCGGGCCGATGCCGGCCAGCGCTTTGCCCGCGATTTCATCACCGCCAAGGGCGACGCAGTTGTTTACATGGCGGAGCGCGGCCGCTTGCTGATGCGCAAGGCGCGTCTGATGGCCGAAATGACCGGCAAGGACGAAATCGATGTGCCTGCCGAACTGAAACAGCTGCCCCAATCCTCCGCACTGCTGGCCAGCGAAAAAGCGCTTATGGACACGCGCAGTCAGCGGATGAAGACCCAGCTGCAATCGCTGGACGATTTGAAGACGCTTCTGCAGAATGAAGTAGAGGCACTTTCGAAGAAGAACGATACCCAGAGCCGCCAGCTCGACCTCGCAAAAGCTGACCGCGACAAGGTCGAAAGCCTCGCGGAAAGAGGTCTCGAACTTGCTTCCCGCCGGATTTCAGCCGAGCAGCGCGCTTCGGATCTCGAGGCAACCCTCCTCGACACCGAAACGGCTTCGCTGAAAGCCAAGCAGGATATCAATAAAGCCAATCAGGACGAGATTACCCTGCATAACGACTGGCAGAGCTCGCTCGCACAGGACATGCAGGACACCGACACGCAGCTGGAAACGCTGCAGCTCAAACTTTCCACCAGCCAATCGCTGATGCAGGAAGCGGTCGCGCAATCGGCCGACGCCAGCAACCTCGACGCCAACGGGCAGGGCGTGAACATCGTCTACACGATCATTCGCGACGAGAACGGTCAGAGCAAGGAAATCCCCGCCCAGGAGAACACGCAGGTGCTGCCCGGCGACCTCATCAAGGTCAGCACTGGCCTTGCCATGCGATAAGGAAAATCGATGCGGATTGCCAAATCGATCTTCGTCCGTCCGGGCGCCAACATGACCTATGGCACGGTGGCCCTTGCGCTGTCGTTCTTCGTGTTCGCCTATTCGGGCCGTTTCGGACAGCCGTCCATCCTGCTCTATTACGCATTGTGGTTTCCGCTCGTCCTGATCGATTACCGCAGTTCGCTCGGCAGCTACCAGAAGCAGCTCTGGCTTTATGCGTTCGGCGTTCTCACATGCCTGTCGATCTTCTGGTCGGCGGTCCCATCGGTGACGGCGCGCGCATCGATCCAGTATATGACGCATATTTTCTGTGCGCTCGTCGCCATGCGCACGCTCGACATTCGCACGCTTGCACGCGGCGCCATCGCCGGCACCTGCATCGTGCTGATGTACTCGATCCTGTTTGGATATTATGCCTATGACCCGATCGACGGCACCTACAGCTTCGTCGGTGCGTTCGATTCCAAGAACCAGCTCGGATTCTATGCCTCGCTCGGCATCTATTTTGCCTTCGCCGCGGTCTTCGTGCTCGGTGAACGCCGGATTTGGCTGGTCGGCGGTGGGATCGCCGGCTTGTTATCGGCTTACTGTCTGTTTGCTTCGCAATCGGCGACCTCGGTGCTGACCACAGCCCTGGTCGTCATGCTCTGCGTCGGTTTGCGCGTCATCCTGTTTCTATCGCCGCGGCAGCGCAAAAGGCTTTTTGCCGCCGTCGCGATCTCGGGCGTCGTTTTGGTGGTTGCCGGTGTCTATCTCGGCGCGGTCGATGTCATTCTCGGCTTGTTCGGGAAGGATTCGACACTGACGGGCCGCACCTATCTGTGGCAGCAGGGCATTGCGACCGCATCGCAAAATCCCTTCTTTGGGGTCGGTTATCAGGCCTATTGGGTTCAGGGATTTTCAGAGCCGGAGCGCCTGTGGGAAGAGTTCTACATTGCATCCCGCGCCGGCTTCCATTTCCACAACACCTATATCGAAACCGCGGTCGAAACCGGTCTAGTCGGGGTTTTTCTGCTTGCATCGATATTGCTGACGGCCTTCACCGGTCATATCAGCCGTTTTCTCAGCGATAACAGAAACGACGAATCCTATGTTCTGCTCGGGATCGCGACGTTGCTCCTCATCAGGTCCTTCGTCGAGATCGATATTCTAAACCCCTATCACGTCGGCTCATTCCTGTTCTACTTCACGGCAGGCAAGCTCTCGATGCGAAAGCGGGCGCCAAAGCCCGATCCCCTTATGACCTACGACCGGATGGAATTTGCGCCACCCGTAAACTGGGAGCCGCGCACCGGACGATGAAGACGCTTTACGGCATCCAGTATCTTCGCGCGTTTGCCGCGCTCGCAGTGGTCTTGTTTCACGCAGCCGAACGCAGCGGCGGCCATTTTCGCATCGGCGCTGCCGGCGTTGACATATTTTTCGTCATCAGCGGCTTCATCATGTGGACCATGAGCGAGCGCCGCCCGGTGACGCCGCTGCAGTTCCTCGTCGATCGCATCCAACGCATTGCCCCGTCTTACTGGATCGTCACGGCGATCATGATCGGCGGCGCAATTGTCGGCCTATTTCCGAATATGAGGCTGACCGCCGCTCATATCGCCGGTTCGCTGCTGTTCGTTCCGGTTCGCTCACCCAGCAACGGCGAGATCTGGCCGGTGCTGGTGCAAGGATGGACATTGAATTTCGAGATGTTCTTCTATGCGATTTTCGCCATTTGCCTGCTTTTGCCGCGAAGACTGCGCCTTTTCGGGATGATTGCGATTTTCGCGGCTTTCGTCGTGATCGGCGGCATTGCCAACCCACAATCTGCAGTGCTTGCGACTTACACTCGAACGATCATTCTCGAATTCGTCGCGGGCGCCGTTCTCGGACAGCTTTGGCTGAAGGGTTATGTTCCAAGTGCAAGCATCGGTCTTGCCCTCGCGATCGCGTCGATCTGCGGCTTCGCCGCCATCGAAATCTTTTCGATTCAATTTGACGAGACGACCTGCGGTCCACTCGCCATTGCGCTGGTTTTGGGGATGGTTTCGATCGAGCGTAATGGCAAGCTGCCGCAAATGCCGCCGCTCACCTACCTCGGAAATGCCTCCTACTCGATCTATCTCTGGCATACGCTGGCCATTTCCGTTGTCGTAAAGCTCGTCGCCTCAACGCCTATCCCCGATGATGTCTCGGCTTTTATCGGAGCGATTGCCGGTACTTTGCTCGGCATATGCGCTTATGAGGCCGTGGAAAAACCCCTGCGCAATCTGCTGCGAAACGTCAGCTGGCGGAGGGCCCGCCCCGCGCCGTCACGTGCTTAGCCAAGGCCGATGTCGTTATTTCAAGGCAGCTGAACGCTTCTGCGCGAGATGCTTGAGATCCCGACCACCGGACTTCCCATGAGGCCTATGCAGACCGTATTTCTGCAGGCGCCACGTCCCGGGTGACCGTGCGATCCAATCGCCGGCTCCCGCAGGCGTCTCCTTCGAATAGCAATCAGGCGGGACAATCCCCGCCTGATCAAAGCCGAATATCTGACCCAGATGCCTAGGCGCGGCGGCGGCGCAGCTGATCGAAATAGACGATCACGATGATAAGAACGCCTGTGATGACGCGCTGCCAGAATGAGTTGAGGTTCAACAGATTGGCGCCGTTATTGATGGTCGCCAATATGAATGCGCCGATCAGCGGCCCATAAACGGAACCGATCGCACCAAACAGGCTGGTGCCGCCGATAACCGACGACGCAATCGCCTGCAATTCCCATCCGTCGCCCTGTGTTGCATTGCCGATGGCGATGCGCGAGGCAAGGAGAACACCGACGAGAGCGGCGCAGCTTCCAGACAGGATATAGGCGAGATAAATCATTCTATTGACGTTGACACCGGAGAGGCGTGCCGCCTCACGATTGGACCCGACTGCGAAGAGATAGCGCCCCCAGCGGCTCAAGTGCAGGAAGACGAAAGCCGGGATCGCCACCACGATCACCATCCAGAACAGGTTCGGAATGCCGAGGAAGTCGCCGACCGCGAAATTCGTGAAGGTGTCGTTGACGATGTTGATGCTCGAACCGTTGGTGATAAGCAGGCCGATACCACGCAAAGACGTCAGCGTTGCAAGGGTGATGATGAACGGCGGCAAGCCCATGCGCACGATGCCGAACCCGTGAAATGCCCCGATGAGCACCCCGAATAAGAGGGTGATGAGGATTGCGGCCCAGACGGGAACACCCGCCTGAAGCAGCCACGCGACCATGACGGTGCAGAAGCCGACAATCGCGCCGACGGAAAGATCGATACCGCCCGTGATGATGACGAAAGTTTGCCCGAGCGCCAGGATCGCCGTCATCGACCCTTGTCGCGCCAGGTTGGTGATATTGAGCTGCGTCCAGAACACGTCTGTCGAGAAACCAAGCACGATCCAAAGCGCGATCAGAAGCAGGATCAGCGTCAGGCTGAAGAGGATGTTCATCTTGCGCCGTGGTGCAACGGCGGGGCCTTCTGTCGTATTCGCGGCCATTCGTGTTCTCCTCCTTCTATTTTTATTGTTCAGACGCCGATAGCCTCGCCGAGGACTTCCTCGTGCGTGGCCGCGTGAAAATCATGGCTGGCGACCAACTGGCCGTGCCGGAATACATGCAGACGATCGGCAAGCTCGTAGACCTCGGGCAGGTAAGAGGAGATCACGATAATCCCCGCACCTTCCCGCAGGAGCTTGGCGAACAACCGGTAGATTTCGGCCTTGGTGCCGACGTCGACACCGACTGTCGGCTCGTCGAAGATGAAAAGCTTGGCGCCATGGCTAAGCCACTTGCCGATGACGACTTTTTGCTGGTTGCCGCCGGACATGGCAGAGACCAGAACTCTGCGGCTTGGCGTCTTGATGCTCAAATCACGGATTTGCCTGTCGGCGTTCGCAGCCTCGCTCTTGCTGTTGATGATCGGGCCGCGACTGAACCGCTCGAAGACAGGCAGATTGATATTGAGGCCGATCGGCAGATTGAGGCACAACCCCTGATCACGCCGGCTTTCCGGAGCAAGCGCGATGCCGAGTTCCATGGCGTCCCGCTCGTTGCGGATATTGACCTTGCGCCCCTGCCAATGAACTTCTCCCGCAGAGATCGGCTCGCGGCCGTAAAGGCCCAGGGCAAATTCACTGCGCCCGGCGCCGATCAGCCCGTAAAGACCGATGATCTCACCGCCACGGACACTCAGCGAGACATCCTGGAAACCCGGCCCGGAAAGCCCGCGCGTTTCAAGGATCGTTTCGCCGATCGGGATTTCTTCCTTGTGGTAGATCTGCTCGATCGAGCGATTAATCATCAGCTTGATCAGCTCGTCCTCATTCGTCTCGGCGATGGTGCGAGTTCCGACATGCGTGCCATCACGCAGCACCGAGATGCGGTCGGCAAGCTCGAAGACCTCCTCCATGCGATGGCTGATGTAAACGATCGTCACGCCTTCGCTCTGCAGGCGGCGGATCAGCTTGAACAGCTGCGCCGATTCCTGGCGCGTGAGGTAGGCGGTCGGCTCGTCGAAGATCAGGAACTGCGTTCCGCGCATGGCGGCGCGGGCCGTCGCGACCAATTGCTGCTGACCAATCGTCAGCGAACTCAACAGCTCGGCGGCCGGCAATCCGAAACCGAGATCATCCAGCACCGTCTGGGCCATGGCAACCATCTGCTTCTTGCGCATCAAGCCGAAGCGATTGACTTCATCGCCGAGAAAGAGATTGGCCGCGACTGTCAGATGCGGGCAAAGAACCACCTCCTGATGCACGGCGTTGATGCCGCGCGCGATCGCTTCATTCGGATTGGCGAGTGCGACAGGGTGTCCGCACCACAATATCTCGCCGGCCGTTCTGGTGATGACGCCGGTGAGAAGCTTGATAAGCGTCGATTTGCCCGCGCCGTTTTCGCCGACAATCGCGTGGATCTCACCAGCCAGAAACGTGATGTTCGCGGGTTTCAGCGCTTCGACATACCCGTAGCGCTTCTGCAAATTCTTCAATTCAAGGATAGGAGAACCGGCCGGAACGCGACTTGCTTCCGTCTTGGTGCTGTCATCGTGACGATGGCTGATTTCTTCGAGGCTCGTCATGGGTCTCCTCCCTCTGGCATCACCGCGCGGCCACTCAGCAAGCGGCTGTGGCGGATTGAGATTTCAGATCGAATAGACCCAAAATCGTCCGGCTCGAGACGAAGAGGCTGCGCCCACTGTCAGGCGCAGCCTCTATCCTTACTTGACCTTCGGGTTGATCAGAGCTTCGATCTTCGGATCGCTCATGTTGGCCTTGGTCACGAGGTTGGCGCCGGTGTCGACATTGGCTTCAACCTTTTCGCCCTTGGAGACGGCGAGAGCCGTCTTGATGCCGTCGTAACCCATGCGATACGGGTCCTGAACGACGAGGCCGGCAATGGCGCCGCTCTTGAGGAAGCCGAGGGTCTTGTCGTCGCTGTCGAAACCAATGACCTTGACCTTGTCGCCAAGCTTGTTTTCGGCAATCGCCTGGCCGACACCCTGTGCCATGATCAGATTGGACGCGAATACGCCCACGATCTTCGGATTTGACGTGATCAGATCGGTCATGATGTTGAGGCCGGTCGTCGCCTGACCGTCAGCATACTTGTCCGCAACGACCTTCAGACCCGGATACTTGGTCTTGACCTGATCGAGGAAACCCTCGCGGCGCTGTTCCAGAGAACCGGCACCGGGCGTGTTGGTGATGATGACGACATCGCCCTCGTCCTTGCCGGTCATCTGCTTGACCGCAGCGGCAAGACCGTCGGCAGCGATGCGTCCGCCCTGCACGTTGTCGGTCGTCAGAAACGACTTGAAGGCCTTGGAGTCGGCGCCGGAGTCGATACCGATGATCGGAACGGACTTGGCCGCTTCATCCACCGGCTTGCCGAGCGCCTTGAACTCGGTCGGCGAGATGACGATTGCGGCCGGCTTGCCGGCAACAGCGTTTTCAAGAATGCTGATCTGGCCATTGACATCCGTTTCAGCCTGCGCGCCGAGTTCCGGCACCTTCACGTTCAGATCCTTGCCTGCCTGGCGGGCACCGGCAAGAACGATCTGCCAGTAGAAGGATGTCGTGTCCTTGACGATGATCGGAATGGTCACGTCGGCCGCAAAGGACTGCATGGGCATCGCCATGGCGATAACGGCAGCACCGGCAAGACCGGCAAAGCTGCGGCGGGACAGAAGTGACTTGGCAATTTTCATCTGCTTCTCCTCTCAACGCGCTCTGTTCTCCCGCATACCGGCCGTTGAACGCTTACGGCTCGGTATCGCAACCCCTTGCGGTGTCGCGCATCGCGTGGCGGAAAGGCCGCCGACGCCAAAACAGGCTTTCCTCCTCCTCGAAGCCGTCTCTCCCGACAGCTCGATAGCTCCTATCTGCTAGACCCGAACCGCCTCGTCTCCCAACGGAGGCGCTACAATAGTCAATCCATCGAATTCCGCGTAAATGTTGTCGGAGAGTCTTGGCTCTACCAGCTGCATGTTGCGGACAAGACTTTCCGGCTTTGCCGTGCCGATCAGGACCGAGGCCACGCTGGGACTGCGCAGTGGAAACTGAAGGGCCGGCTTTGCGAGCGGCACGTCGTGCTTGCGCGCGATTTCTTCCATCGCTCCAACCTTGGCCAGAATATCCGGCGTCGCCGGAAGATAATCGAAATGCGCGCCGGGCACGGGGCCGGTTGCCAAAATGCCGGAGTTGAAGACGCCACCAACGACCAGCGACGTTCCCTTCTTTTCGCAAAGCGGCAAAAGCTCGGCAACAGCAGACCGGTCGAGCAGCGTGTAACGTCCAGCCATCAGAATGCAGTCGATATCGGCTTCGTGCATCACGTCCAGACAGACCGGCACTTCATTGACCCCTAGACCATAGGCTTTGATCGCCCCCGATGATTTCAGCTCCTCCAGAGCCTTTAGTCCGGAATTGAGCAGCTGGCCGAGATAACGATCGTTAAGCGCCTTGCCGTGCGTGTAGCCTCCGATGTCGTGGACATAGAGAATATCGATGCGGTTGAGGCCAAGGCGCGCGTAGCTGAACTCGACCGAGCGCATGATGCCGTCATAGGAGTAATCATAGTCGGCATCGAAGGGAAGCGGGTCGATATAACCGTAATTCGGCACCTTGTCGCTCGGCACCGGTCTCATGAGGCGACCAACCTTCGTGGACAGCACGTAACTGTTTTCAGGTTGATCGCGCAGGAAATCGCCGACACGACGCTCGCCAAGACCGAAACCATACCAGGGAGCGACGTCAAAGTAACGGATACCGCTATCCCATGCAGCTTGCAGGGTCGCCATGGCCTGATCCCGCGGGCAAGCACGATAGAGACCCCCCAACGCCGCAGCGCCGAAGCTGATCTCCGTGACCTCAAGGTCCGTCCTGCCTATTCTTCTTGTCTGCATCACCTCTCCCTTGTGATGGCTGTCATGGTATATTGACGGCGCCGCCTGGGGCGCGCTGTCTCACGGCCGCCGGATATCCTCCCTACCATCAGGTGTGACAGAAAACTCCCATTCCATCCACCAATTGATTTTGTTTTTTATCTACAATAAACATTTTGGTGTCAACGAGGAAATCGCCCGACGCCTTGGGGAGAGGCGGTTGGGAACACGCCGACAAGACTCCTGCAATTGACTGCCATTCGAACATGGTTCAGACAGCGCCGCCAACAAAGAGCGGTGACGACACGCGAGGGGGAAATGGCCAGACAAAACACGCTCTTCAAGGAGGCTTACAATCGCTACGCGGCACGCCTGAAAGCCGACACCGAGCTCCCGAGCGAGCCGGAAATCGCAGCCGAACTCGGCGTCAGCCGCAGCACGGCGCGGGCGATCCTGATGCGGCTCAGTGACGCGGGCATCATCCTCTGGAACAAGCGGCAAAAAACGGTGCTACGCATCCCGACAGAGGCCGATCTCTTCCCAAAGGAAGAGACTGACTCTTTGCACGACATCATCGAGCGCAGCTTCATGATGCGCATCATGTCGGACGAGGCTCAACCCGGCATGCAGATCAACGAACTGGAATTGGCGCGCGAGATCGGCACCGGCACGTCAGTTGTCCGCGAATTCCTCATTCGCTTCAGCCGCTTCGGCCTGATTGAAAAACGGCCGAACAGTCATTGGATTCTCAAGGGCTTCACCAGCGAATTCGCGCTTGAGCTTGCCGATGTGCGTGAGATGTTCGAATTGCATTCCGCCGCCGAATTCGGACGCCTGCCTGCCAACCATCGCGCCTGGGACGATCTCAGGGCAATCGAGCAGCAACACCACAGGCTGCTTGACGATTTCGATGCGCATTATCGCGACTTTTCAAGACTGGACGAGAAATTCCACCTCCTCATCCATCGCGCATCGAAGAACCGTTTCATCGCTGATTTTTACGACGTGATCGCCATCATTTTCCACTATCACTATCAATGGAACAAGGCTTTCGCCCGCGAACGAAACGCCCGCGCAGTTGCTGAGCACCTGGATTATATCGCGGCCCTGCAATCGCGCGATCAGCAAAGGATCGACGTCGCTTGCCGTCAACATCTTGCCTCGGCGCGGCAGACGCTGCTGCAATCGATCCCGCAGGCGACGAGCGAGATCGCCGGCTCTGCTGCCTGACAGCGAGAGACGGCCCATTATTCACTTCGCGGTCAGGCTTAAGCTCTGGCTGGCAAAGCGCGGAGACGCCACTTCAAGCTTGATTGAGCCGGTCTCTCCGGTTGCCTGCAGCCAGAAACCCGTGGTTCCGCCCTGGAAAGCAACCGTCTCGGGTCCGATAACCCTGGCCGGACCATCGACCTTGATCGAAATGGCTTCATTGAGGAACGCGAGACGCGAGCGGGCCTGATCGAGCGCGCGTACGATAATGCGCACCGTATCGCGTTCGCCAGCATGCAAACTGTCGGCGTCTGCCTCCACCTCGAGTGACGTCGGCAGCGGATTGGCGACCATGTACTGCTCAACCACCGGCTTGCCGCCGATATAGCCGGTGAAATGCACATCCTCCCACTCCATGCCCCATACGCCAAGTTCATCCGGCGTGAAGGAGCGATGATCGAAAACAACAGGTGGATGCGGCAAATGCGAGAAGTTCTCGCGATCAGGGCCAAGACGCTTGGTCAGAGACCCATAGCGCAGTTCGACCTCGTCGCAGTTGGTCAGCACGGTGAGTGGCAGCGCACCGCCAATGTTGCGCTCACCGCGCGCCCAGATCGTCACAGGCTTCATGACGATTTCTTCGGAAGGCTCGCACTGGCTGGCATAGACATAGGCGGCAAACTTCGGCTCTCGGAACATGTCCATGACGCCGTGGTAGCAGATGCGATCCCCTGAACCGAAATCGCTGTGCGTGTTATAATCGAACATGCACCAGCCGATAGCCCCAGAGATCGATGGATCGCCATAAGCGGCGTTCAAAACCTCCAGATGGCGGCGAACGTGTTCAGCCTGGCGCTGCTCCTGATCGTAGATCTTCGTCGGGTACATATGGCCGCCGAATTCGGTGATCAGATAGGGCACATCCCTTGAAAGACCAGTATTTTCCTGCTGTGGGCGCAGTGGCGTGCGTGGGCGATTGGCGCCGGGCAGCTCCTCGTTGCCGAGGATGAAATCGTTCATCGTGTAGACGTCTTCGAGAAGCTCGCTTTCGGTGATGTAACGAACGCCGCCGGTCTGCCGAGTCGGATCGAGCTCGCGCGCCAGCCGGTTGGTTTCGGCGTAGAAGTCATGCGAATCCTGGGATTCGTTGATGCGCACGCCCCAGATGACGATCGAGGGATGGTTCCAATCACGCTCGATCATGCGGCGGACGTTGCGGATCGATTCCTGCTGCCATTCCTCATCGCCGATATGCTGCCAGCCAGGGATTTCCTCGAAGACCAACAGACCGATGCGATCGCAGTGATCGAGGAACCACTTCGACTGCGGATAATGCGACGTGCGGACGATGTTGCACTTCAGCGTGTGCTTCATGATTTCCGCATCACGCTCTTGGGCGGAGCGACCCATTGCATAGCCGACATAGGGGAAGGCCTGATGACGGTTGAGCCCGCGTAACTTCAATGCCTTGCCATTCAGGACAAAACCTTCGGCGGTAAAGCTTGCGGTGCGAAATCCGAAGGTCGCGGCATGACGGTCCACCCCATGATCGGTCACAAGCTCGACGTCGACCGAATAGAGGACGGGATTTTCGAGCTGCCAAAACGAAATCTCCGTCAGGTCGTTGAAGCTCAGCGTCACGCTTTCGCCCGCGGTATCAGCTTCCGCCGACGCCAGCGCCGCGCCATCTTGGGAACGAAGCGTCACCTTGACTGTACCCTTGGCCGATAGCTTTTGCGGATTGGCTATATCGCAGCGTACCCTGACGGACTTGCGTTCAGCCAGAACCTCCGCGGTCTCGACCTTGATGTTGGCGATCGACACCGGAGCGGTCAGTTTCAGCCAGACGTCGCGATAAATGCCGGCATAGGTCAGATAATCGATGCGCCCGCCGAAAGGTGGGATCTGCGGATTTTCGCTGCCGTCGATCTTGACCGTGATCAGGTTTTCACCCTTTTTCAGGCGACCCGTCAGACGAGCTTCGAAAGGCGTGTAGCCGTCCTTGTGAGCGACAGTCTCCTCACCGTTCAGATAGACGACGGCATCGGCCATGGCTGCATCGAAAATCAGTGAAACCTCGCGCCCGGCAAATGCTTCATCCCAATTCAGAACCTTCTGGTAGGTGAAGGCGCGCTGATAGGCCTTTTCATCGAAGTAATTGAAGGGCAACTCGACGGCGGTGTGCGGCAGCGTCACGGGCTGCCCATCCTGCGCGCGACCTAAGTTCTCGGGCGAAAATCCCTCGCGAAACGTCCAGGATTCGTTGAAGGCGGCAACGGAACGCATATTCAATCCTATCATTAAGCCCGTCGTATCGGCTGACGAACACATGTTGCAGAGGAAATCAGGTGTGCGGCCGGCAGGGAGAATGCCGCGGGGCGATATCTATACAATCTCATCGCGCCGGCGCAATGCGACCCGTTGGCGAATTCGAACATCCGGCGGGGGAGTTCTTCTTTCCGGAGGCGTCAGCTTCTCGCCTGCTCGGCGGGACTGCGGACCGACGCGTACATGCCCGTCGTGCGAAACTCCGTCGGGTTGATGCCGTAGATCCGGCGAAACACTTTTGAAAAGTAGTTGGCATCGTCGAAACCCGACATGATCGCCACCTCCTTGACTGGAATGAAGGCCGCCTTCGTCAACAGTTTCGCTGCGCGCTGCATGCGCTGTTGCAGCACAAACTCTGCCGGCGGCACGCCCTCGCTCTCGGAAAAGACGCGCGAGAAATGCGCCCGGCTGAGGCCGCTCACCCTGGCAAGCTCGTCGACAGGCAGCGGCTTGTCGAGATTGTCGTTGATATGGTCGATCACAATCTGCATCGCTGAACGATCGGCAGCAAATGCGTGCGAACCGAAAACGTCATCATAGAGGACCATGGCTGCTTCGTAGGCGATCGCCGACGCCGAGGCGGGCGTCTTGGCGCCTCTCACCAGCCGTAGACTGCAATCGGCGAGATGATCGATCGTGACTTGTTGCAGTTTCAAAACCGGACCGGCGGCAGACAGGATCAGCCGGTGAATCCGCAACGCCTCCTCACCATTCATGGAGAGCCAGAAATATTCCCATCGCTCTCCTTTCTCCAACCAGTATCGATGATTATGCGGCACGAGAACCAGCAGGGTGTCGCCGGCATTAACGCGATAGCTGCGGTTCTCATAGCGAAGACGGCCGGTGCCGCTGATCGTGTGCTGGAGCACGGTAAACGGCGTCTGGCCGCGCCGACGCCCGTCCCAATCATAAGGTTCGTCGTGCCTGATTTCATAGCCGGCGCTCGTCGGCATGGCGTGCAGTCGGTGACGTCCACGCGGCAACGAAACCGTCCGCATCACCTGCCCGTTGTCGATCAGTTCCTGCAGCACAAAATTACCCTCAAAAGCATAATAGTTCTCTGTTCGCCTCTGTGATTATAGGCATAATCCCGCCAGAAAACAGCGCTTGACCGCCGAAGAGGATCGGCGATTGGAGGAAAACCCACGATTTTGGCCCCTTTTCGCAGTCGATGCGACCATGGGACGAAAATGCTGCTTTCTTCCCTACCGCTGCGCGTTCGATCGACTTGAAGGTGAGGATCATGAGTTTCAAAATCGCTATTATCGGCGCTGGCAGCGTCGGCTTCACGAAAAAACTGTTCACCGACATTCTTTGCGTTCCGGAATTCCGCGACGTCGAATTCGCGCTCACGGACATGAGTGAGCACAATCTGACGATGATCAAGGCGATCCTTGACCGGATCGTTGAATCGAACAACTTGCCGACGCGCGTCACCGCCACAACAAATCGCCGCCAAGCTTTGGAAGGCGCACGCTATATCATCAGCTGCGTGCGCGTCGGCGGTCTGGAAGCCTACGCCGAAGATATCCGCATTCCGCTGAAATACGGTATCGACCAATGCGTCGGCGATACGATCTGCGCCGGCGGCATTCTCTACGGCCAGCGCAACATCCCGGTCATTCTCGATTTCTGCAAGGATATCCGTGAAGTCGCCGAAGGCGGCGCCAAGTTCCTGAACTATGCCAACCCGATGGCGATGAACACCTGGGCGGCGATCGAATACGGCAAGGTTGAAACGATCGGCCTTTGCCACGGCGTGCAGCACGGTGCCGAACAGATCGCCGAAGTGCTCGGCGCCAAGGACAAGAGCGAACTCGACTATATCTGCTCGGGTATCAACCATCAGACCTGGTTCGTCGACCTGCGCCTCAACGGCCGCAAGATCGGCAAGGACGAGCTGATCGCAGCCTTCGAGGCGCATCCGGTGTTCTCGCAGCAGGAAAAGCTGCGCATCGATGTCTTGAAGCGCTTCGGCGTCTATTCGACGGAAAGCAACGGGCATCTGTCCGAATATCTGCCCTGGTATCGCAAGCGCCCCGACGAGATCAACAAATGGATCGACATGTCGGACTGGATCCACGGCGAGACCGGCGGCTATCTGCGCCACTCGACGGAGACTCGCAACTGGTTCGAGACGGAATTCCAGCAGATCCTCGATAGCGCTTCGCAGCCGATCGATCCAGCACGCCGCTCCAACGAGCACGCAAGCCATATTCTCGAAGCGCTGGAAACCAACCGTGTCTATCGCGGCCATTTCAACGTCAAGAACAACGGCGTCATCACCAATCTGCCCAATGACGCCATCATCGAGTCACCGGGCTTCGTCGACCGCTTCGGCATCAACATGGTCGCCGGCATCACGCTGCCAGAGGCTTGCGCCGCCACCTGCATGTCCTCGATCAATGTTCAGCGCATGTCCGTTCATGCTGCCATTAGCGGAGATATCGACCTCTTGAAGCTTGCCGTCCTGCATGATCCGCTGGTCGGCGCCGTCGCCACACCGGAGGAGGTCTGGCAGATGGTCGACGAGATGGTGGTCGCCGAGGCCCGCTGGTTGCCACAATACGCCCATGCCGTCGAAGGGGCGAAGGAGCGCCTGTCCCGCGGCAAGGTCAAGACGCGCGATTGGAAGGGTGCGGCAAGCCGCAACGTCCGTTCGATCGAGGAGTTGCGCGCAGAAAAAGCCGCCCTGAAACAGGCCGGTTGATCGGCATGCGGATCGGAAGATGAGGTGTTGGCGGGGTCCCTTGGGGATATCCCGCCGATACCGCCCTCTTCCGTTTCAATGGAGGAACGCGAGGCCTCGAACGGAACGCTCGCGATTTAGGGAGAGAGAACAAGATGAGACATTTCCGACCGATCGGCCTTATCGCCGCGTTGACGATTGCCACATCCGCGATCGCCATGAGCGCCTATGCCGCCGAGCCGACAGTACCGCCCGTTCAGCCCGCCTTCCCGGCAGAAGGCAAGATCAAATACGTGGAGCGCAGCTCCATTCTCGAATTCAAGGCGCTGCCAGAGTATCACGAGCCCAACTGGGTCACCGACAACTTCGTGAAGGCCGGCAAGCTGCCACCGGTCAAGGATCGGCTGCCGAAGGAACCGCTCGTTTACAAGACCGGCAACATGCCTGACGGCATCGGTGTCTATGGCGACACCCTGCGCCATGTCATCGGCGGCAGGCCGGAGGGTTGGAACTACGGAGCCGGCCAGACGCAAGGTTGGGGCGGCATCGATATCGGGCTGTCCGAATGCCTGACGCGCACCGCACCGCTTTTCCAGGTCGAAGCCAAGGATATGGAGCCTCTGCCGAACCTCGCCAAGGGTTGGGAATGGTCGCCGGACGGTCATAAGCTCACCATGCATCTGATCGAAGGTGCGAAATGGTCCGATGGCGTACCGTTCAACGCTGACGACATCATGTTCTATTGGGAAGACGAGGTCATCGACCCGAACGTCTCACCGCTGGGCGGCGGCGCCTCGCCGGAAGCTTTCGGAGAGGGGACGACGCTCAAGAAGATCGACGACTATACGATCGAATGGACCTTCAAGGATGCCTTCCCGAAGCAGTATCTCTACACAATGGCCTACCCGAACTTCTGCCCGGGACCGTCGCACATCCTGAAGCCGCAGCATCCGAAGTATTCCAAGAACACCTACGACCAGTTCAAGAATGCCTTTCCGCCGGAATATATGAACATGCCGGTCATGGGCGCCTGGGTGCCGGTCGAATATCGCTCCGACGACATCATCGTCATGCGCCGCAATCCCTATTATTGGAAGGTCGACGAGAAGGGTAATCAGCTACCTTACCTCAACGAGCTGCACTATAAGCTTTCGACCTGGGCCGATCGCGACGTGCAGGCCGTTGCCGGCTCGGCTGACCTGTCGAACCTCGAGCAGCCGGAAAACTTCGTCGCCTCGCTGAAGCGCGCCGCACAGCCCGACGCCCCGGCGCGTCTGGCCTTTGGACCTCGCCTCATCGGCTATAATCTGCAGATGAACTTCTCCGCCAACGGCTGGGGCAGCCCCGATGCCCGCGGCAAGGCAATCCGCGACCTCAATCGCAACGAGGATTTCCGCAAGGCGGTCACCATGGCGCTTGATCGCAAGGCGCTGGGGGAATCGCTGGTGAAAGGGCCATTTACGGCGATCTATCCAGGCGGCTTGTCTTCCGGCAGCACCTATTACGACCGCACGTCCACCGTCTACTATCCGTTCGACCTGACAGCCGCGAAGGCTGAGCTTGCAAAAGCCGGGTTGAAGGACACGGATGGTGATGGCATCGTCAATTTCCCGGCCGACGTCAATGGCGGCAAGGACGTCGAAATCACGCTTCTGGTCAGCAACGACTACACCACCGACAAGAGCCTGGCCGAAGGCGTGGTTGCCCAGATGGAGAAACTGGGATTGCGCGTCATCATCAATGCGCTCGACGGCCCCAAGCGTGACGATGCAAATTATAGTGGTCGCTTCGACTGGATGGTCCGCCGCAACAGCACCGAGCTTGCCTCGGTCGTGCAGAACACCGAACAGCTCGCTCCTGTCGGCCCGCGCACCAGCTGGAACCACCGCGCTCCCGAAAGCGGACAGCTCGATCTGATGCCGTTCGAAAAGGATATGGTCGATATCGTCAACAAGTTCATCACCTCTAAGGACAATGACGAACGCGTCGCCTTGATGAAGCAATTCCAGAAGCTTTCGACCGGGCATCTCTACAATATCGGCCTGACCGAATATCCCGGCGCGCTGATCATCAACAAGCGCTTCTCCAACGTTCCTCCGGGTACGCCGATCTTCCTGTTCAACTGGGCCGAGGATTCGATCATCCGCGAACGTCTTTGGGTCGCCGCCGACAAACAGGGCAAATACGAACTGTTTCCGCAACAGCTTCCAGGCGCCCCGGGCAGCGCCGGCCCGATCAAGTAAGGTCGGACGAGCCAATTCCATGGCAACCGCATAGCCGGTTGCCATGGAACCCGACGCATTCCAGCGATCAGCTATCGCCGGGCAAATAGAAACCGCTGGCGCATGTCATTCTGAAGGAATGAGAGTGCAGACAGCATCAAGAGAAGCGAACCGTCCGATGTTACGATTCCTGCTCGTGCGCATAGCCTCGGCGATACCGGTGCTCTTCATCCTGAGCGTGGTGACGTTCGCCATAATCCAGGCACCCCCGGGCGACTATGCCGATTACATCCGCTCGCAGCTGATGAACCAGGGCGGCGCCTCTTTCGAACAGGCAGACGCCCAGGCGCAGGCCTATCGCAAGGAACACGGCCTCGATAAGCCGATGGTCGTCCAATACTTCAACTGGATCGGCGGCATCGTCACGAAGGGCGATTTCGGCTATAGCATGGTCTACAACAAGCCTGTTGCCGACGTCGTCGGCGAGCGGCTGCCACGAACGCTGGCCTTGGCGCTGGTCTGCCATATTCTGGCATCCATTCTCGGCATCGGCTTCGGCATATGGGCGGCGACGCGGCAATATAGCTGGATCGACAACCTGCTCGCCGGCATCTCCTTCCTCGGCATGACGGTGCCGCGCTTCCTGATGGCGCTGATCATCGTCTATATCCTTGTCTTTCAGCTCAACGTCTCGGAGATCGGCAGTTTCTTCTCGCCGCAATATGGCGGTGCACCATGGTCTTGGGCCAAATTTGTCGATCTCGTCAAACACATTTGGCCGGTCGTCGCCATCGCCACTTTCGGTGGCCTCGCCTACAACATGCGCATCATGCGCGGTAATCTGCTCGACACGCTGAACGCGCAATATGTCGAAACCGCACGCGCCAAGGGCCTTTCGGGGAGTGCCGTCGTCATGCGCCATGCCGTGCCCAACGCATTGCATCCGCTCGTCATGTATCAGGGCGTGGTCCTGCCCTATATGCTGACAGGCGAAATCGAGACCGCAATCATCTTCACATTGCCGACCGTAGGACCGGCGATCGTCGGTTCCATGGCTGTGGGCGACGTCTACGTCACCGCGACCTTCATGATGGTGCTGTCGGCAACCCTCATCATCGGCAACATCATTGCCGACATGCTGCTTGCCATGCTCGATCCCCGCGTGCGTCAACAGGGAGGGATCCACTAATGCTCGCCTTCAGCAACTCCCCGCCCCCGCCAGAAGAGACGATCAATCGAAAAAGCGGCAATGAGAGTTACATCGCCCTGGTTTGGCGACGCTTGAAGCGCTCCTGGACGGGCATGAGTGGTCTCACGCTTGTCATTCTGCTTCTTGTGATGGCGGTGTTTGCCGAGTTCATCGCGCCTCTCGATCCGAAGGCCACCGATACGGGCTTTGCGCCACCCCAAGTAATCAGCTTTCATGACAAGGATGGAAATTTCGTCTTCCAGCCTCGGGTCTATGCGCTCGTCGAGACATCCGATCTCGATCCCGTCACCTTCCAGCCGATCGTTGGCCCTGATTACGACAATCCGCGCCTGCTCGGTTTCTTCGTCAAGGGCGCTCCCTACAATCTGTTTGGCCTGATCCCGGGCAACCGGCATCTCTTCGGGACGACGGATGGCGGTCCCGTCCACTTCCTCGGTACAGACAAGTTCGGCCGCGACGTGCTTTCACGCGTTATTTACGGCTCCCGCATCTCGTTGATGATTGCCCTGACGGTCGTTGCCATCGTCACCATTGTCGGCACCACGGTTGGGATGATCTCTGGTTATTTCGGCGGCACGCTTGACGCCTGGATCCAGCGCTTCGTCGAAGTAGTTCTCGCTTTCCCGCAGCTGCCGCTTTATCTGGCGCTGACGTCACTGATCCCGGTGACGGCACCGACCAACGTCTTCCTCGCCTTCGTCATCATCGTCATGTCGGCGCTTGGCTGGGCGCAGATGTCGCGCGAGGTTCGCGGCAAGACGCTTGCGCTGGCGAGGATCGAGTATGTCCGTGCAGCCATGGCCGTCGGTGCAACCGACCGGCGCATCATCCTCCAGCATGTCTTCCCGAACGTCATGAGCCATGTCATCGTGGCGGTGACGCTGGCGATCCCGAGTGTCGTTCTGCTGGAATCCTTCCTCGGCTTCCTGGGCTTTGCGGTCAAACCGCCGCTGATCTCCTGGGGCCTGATGCTGCAGGATACGTCGACCTATTCGGTCATCGGCTCCTACCCGTGGATTCTCTCGCCCGTCGCCTTCGTTCTCGTCACAGTCTTCGCCTTCAATGCTCTGGGCGACGGGCTGCGTGACGCGATCGACCCTTATTGAGAGGAGAAGGACTATGGCCCTCGCACTCGTCAATCCTTTCGCTCCGGACATCAGGCATGATGTCGACGCAAAGACCACCGCGCCCGTCATCGACGCCCGCAATATCGCGGTCAAATTCAAGGTCGAGGACGGGATCGTCGACGCCGTCAAGGACATAACATTCCAGCTCTATCGCGGTGAAACCATCGCCATCGTTGGCGAGTCCGGTTCGGGCAAATCGGTGACGGCCCGGACTGTCATGGGGTTGCTGACCAAGCGCGCTGTGGTCTCGGAGAAATCTGAGGTCCATTACGACGGCAAGAATGTCCTGAAATTCTCGGAGCGAGCCCGCCGGCAGCTGCGCGGCGATCGCATCTCGATGATCTTCCAGGAGCCGATGAGCTCGCTCAATCCGATCTACACGATCGGCAGCCAGATCGTCGAAGCGATCCGGGTTCATCGCAAAGTCAGTCGCCGCGACGCCGAGAAGCGGGCGCTCGAGCTGCTGAAGCAGGTGCAGATTCCCGATCCCGAGGCACGTCTCAGGCAATATCCGCATCAGCTCTCCGGCGGCCAGCGCCAGCGCGTGATGATCGCCATGGCGCTCGCCAACGATCCGGACGTGCTGATTGCCGACGAACCGACGACAGCGCTCGACGTCACCGTGCAGGCGCAGATCCTCAATCTCATCCGCAATCTGCAGAAGCAGCTCGGCATGGCGGTGATCCTGATCACACATGACCTGACGGTCGTGCGCCAGTTCTCCGACTATGTCTATGTGATGCAACACGGCGAGATGCGGGAGCACAACACGACCGAGGCGCTGTTTGCCAATCCGCAACATCCATACACACAGCATCTGCTGTCGTCGGAGCCGCGTGGACAGGCAAAGCCCCTGCCGCCGAATTGCGACCTGGTGCTCGAAGGCAAGTCCGTGAAAGTGGCGTTCATGCTGCGCCATGGCAGCTTCTTCAAGCCCGACATGCGCGAGCTTGTCGCCGTCGACGGCCTCAATCTCGAGCTGCGGCGCCACGAAACGCTCGGTCTCGTGGGCGAATCCGGCTCCGGCAAGACCACCTTCGGCCAGGCGCTACTCCGCCTGATCGACGCCGATAGCGGCGAGATTTTCTTCGATGGCCAGCCGATCCATGGCCGGTCTCGTGCCGAGATGCGGCCGCTACGCTCACGCATGCAGATCGTCTTCCAGGACCCCTTCTCGTCATTGAACCCGCGCATGACCATCGGCCAGATCATCTCCGAGGGGTTGGTGGTCAACAATCTCGGCGCCAATCGGGCCGAACGGCTGGAGCGCGTCAAGGAAGCGCTCGACAGCGCCGGCATGCCGACAAATATCCTATCGCGCTTTCCCCATGAGTTTTCCGGCGGTCAGCGCCAGCGTATTGCGATCGCCCGTGCCATCGCGCTCGAGCCGGAGTTCATCCTGCTCGACGAGCCGACCTCCGCGCTCGACCTTTCCGTTCAGGCCCAGATCATAGACCTCCTGCGCAAGCTGCAGGACGAAAAGGGTTTGAGCTACCTCTTCATTTCACACGACCTCAAGGTCGTCCGCGCCCTTTGCCATCGCGTCATCGTCATGCAGCACGGCAAGATCATGGAAGAAGGGTCCGTCGACGAGGTTCTGTCGCATCCAAAGACCGCTTACACCGAACGCCTTGTCAGAGCGGCGTTCGAGGTGGCTTCCTAGCATTCAGGAGATTTAGAAAATGACTGGCACTCCCAAGATCACCTTCATTGGAGCCGGCTCGACCGTCTTCATGAAAAACATCATCGGCGACGTCTTGCAGCGCCCTGCCCTTGCCGGCGCCAGGATCGCGCTGATGGACATCAATCCGCAGCGGCTGGACGAGAGCGCCATCGTCGCCCGCAAGCTCGCTTCAACGCTCGGTGCGTCCGCAACGGTCGAAACCTTTACCGATCAGCGCAAGGCGCTTGATGGCGCACACTTCGTCGTCGTCGCTTTCCAGATCGGCGGCTACGAGCCCTGCACCGTCACCGATTTCGAGGTGCCGAAGAAATACGGCCTGCGCCAGACGATCGCCGACACGCTCGGCGTCGGCGGCATCATGCGCGGCCTGCGCACGGTCCCGCACCTCTGGAAGATCTGCGAGGACATGCTCGCCGTCTGCCCGAATGCGATCATGCTGCAATATGTAAATCCGATGGCGATCAACACCTGGGCGATCGGTGAGAAATATCCCACGATCAAGCAGGTCGGCCTTTGCCATTCCGTGCAGGGTACAGCGATGGAATTGGCGCACGATCTCGACATTCCCTATGACGAGATCCGCTACCGTTCGGCCGGGATCAATCACATGGCCTTCTATCTCGAATTCGAGCATCGTCAGCCTGATGGCTCCTATCGCAATCTTTATCCCGATCTCGTCCGTGGATATCGCGAGGGACGCGCGCCGAAGCCCGGCTGGAACCCGCGGTGCCCAAACAAGGTGCGCTACGAGATGCTGACCCGTCTCGGCTATTTCGTGACCGAAAGCTCTGAGCATTTCGCCGAATATACGCCCTACTTCATCAAGGAAGGCCGCGAGGATCTGATCGAGAAGTTCGGCATTCCGCTCGACGAATATCCGAAGCGCTGCATCGAGCAGGTCGCACGCTGGAAGAACCAGGCCGAGGAATATCGCACGGCCGAGACAATCGAGGTCAAGCAGTCGAAGGAGTATGCCTCGTCCATCATCAATTCGGTCTGGACCGGCGAACCCTCGGTCATCTACGGCAACGTCCGCAACAATGGCTGCATCACGTCTTTGCCAGCCAATTGCGCGGCCGAAGTTGCCTGCCTCGTCGACGCCTCAGGCATCCAGCCGACCTATGTCGGCGATCTGCCGCCGCAGCTGACAGCGTTGATCCGCACGAACATCAACGTGCAGGAATTGACGGTCAAAGCTTTGCTGACTGAGAACCGCGAACACATCTACCATGCGGCGATGATGGATCCGCATACGGCAGCCGAGCTCGATCTCGACCAGATATGGTCATTGGTCGATGAGCTCCTCGTTGCCCATGGCGATTGGCTGCCGGAATGGGCACGCAGCAATCGCAAGGTTCAGGCCGCGTAAAGCTACTCTCTCCCGGCTTGCGGCCCAAAGGCCTCGCGGCGACGCCGCGGGGCCTTACATTTTTTGCTGCATGGAAAAAATGTAAGTCCAAAAAGGTCGCGAATGATAGGACGATAACGGATGGCAAAGCAGCATCGACTGCGTTAAAACCGCTCGCAGTTTGGAGGAGACGAACGACATGGCCAACTCGGACACATTCACCACCGGAACATTTGTCGGCCGCATCTGGCGCCCGGAAGTGGAAGGCCCCGCTCTTGTCACTCTTCGCGACGGCATGCTTTACGACATCACGTCGAGAGAAGCGCCGACGATGCGCGATCTCCTGGAAAAAGACGATCCTGTTGCCTTCATCCGCACACAGAAAGGCGAGCCTGTCGCAAAGCTCGATGATCTGCTTGCCGGCAAGGCCGATGCTTCGTCCGTCCATCTTCTCGCCCCGATCGACCTGCAGGCAATCAAGGCCTGCGGCGTCACCTTCGCTCGCTCCATGCTCGAGCGCGTCATCGAAGAACGCGCGGCCGGCAATCCCGACCTTGCGGAATCGATCCGCGGCAAGGTGACTGCATTGATCGGCGATAGCCTGCGCAACCTCAAGGCCGGCTCGCCCGAGGCCGCCAAGGTCAAGGCGGCCCTGATCGAGGAGGGCGTCTGGTCGCAATATCTCGAAGTCGGCATCGGACCGGATGCCGAAGTCTTCTCCAAATCGCAGGTCATGTCCTCGGTTGGACTGGGTGCGGATGTCGGCTTGCACCCGATCTCCAAATGGAACAACCCCGAGCCTGAAATCGTGCTTGCGGTCGATAGCCGAGGCCGGGTCAAGGGCGCGACACTCGGCAACGACGTCAACCTGCGCGATGTCGAGGGCCGCTCCGCCTTGTTGCTCGGAAAGGCGAAAGACAACAATGCCTCGTGCTCGATCGGCCCGTTCATCCGCCTGTTCGACGGAACCTACGGCCTTGACGACGTGCGCAATGCCGACCTCGATTTGAAAGTCGAAGGTGAGGATGGCTATGTCCTGCACGGCCGTTCATCGATGAAAGAAATCAGCCGTGATCCGCTGGACCTTGTCTCCCAGACCATCGGTCGTCATCATCAATATCCGGATGGATTCGTGTTGTTTATGGGCACACTCTTCGCGCCGGTTGAAGATCGCGACACGCCCGGCCAGGGTTTCACCCACAAGGTCGGCGACATCGTCACCATTTCCAACGACAAGCTGGGCGCACTGAGAAATCGTGTGTTGCTGTCGACGGAATGCGCACCGTGGACGTTCGGAGCGTCACATCTGATGCGCAACCTTGCAAAGCGTGAATTGATTTAGGACGATAGGATCACGATTGGAGTCGCGCACAGGCGGCGATAGTCTTCACGGAATTCGAATAAGAGAAGGAGAGCTTATGTCTTCTTCTTACACCTTAGTGCGTGGACATTGGCTGGGGATGGCTCAGCCGGCTACGAACAGCCGTGAGTTCGGAGGTGGTGTGGTTCAGGCGATCCGCGAGAACACGCATAATCTCGACAGCCATCTCCGGAAAATCGCTCAAAAGCTTCAGGAAATGCTCCTTGCTGATCTTGAGAGCCTCAAGCCTGGAAGTAGCTTTTACCGTAGCGGTACGGGAGACATCGCAGAGAATAGCAATTTCACCGACGATCGAATTCAGGTCGACTTCGGCGACCTTGATCTCGCCGGCGGGGCTATCGACGAGAATATCAGCGGTCCCTGAAAGAACAACATACGCCGCATCACCCTGATCACCCTGATGAAACAGCGTTTGGCCAGCATTGTAGCTGACGCGATCCGACGTGAACGCCAGAAGTTTCAATTTCGCAGGCGCGATGCGCGAAAAAATCGGCACCCGCTTCAGCATTTCAACTTCATCCTTCAGAAGCATGAACTTAAAAACCCCCAGTGTTCAGCCCCAGTCGCCACTGTCGAGATAGGATATTACGATAACAGTTCTTTGAACATACCATTTTTTTCTAAAAGGTCAGTGCTCGAGCCACTTTCGACAAGGCTGCCGTGATCAAAGACCAGAACTCGGTCGAACAATTCAGCGAAACTTGGGTTGGACAGAACCCAGACGATAGCCGGTGCGTAGCCATCGGTTTCCAGATCGCCTAGAATGGCTCTTGCGATCTGATCCTGCACGCGATGATCGAGCGCCGGCAGCGGGCGGTTGCAGATAATGTAGTCCGCACGCTTCAAAAGCGCTCGCCCGACATTGAGCTTTTGGCGCTGCACGTTCGTCAGACGTTTGCCGCCGGAGCCGACATCGAAATCGAGACCGATAGAGAGCACGCTATCGTGCATGCCGAGGCGTCCGAAGACATCATACATGATCTGATGGATCTGCTCGGGCGCATTGGCCTGCTGGTGCGCGATGCGGCCGAAGAGGACATTGTCCATCAGCGTCGCGGATGCGGTAAATCGCTCGGGATCATAACGCTCGATGACGCTGGCGAGATCGGCGGGAATATTCTCATAGAATTTGGAGCGTGCCTGGACGATCTTTTCCATGAGCATCTGGGTGAGAAGACCAAAACGATGGCGTGGCTCGATATAGGAAAAGCTCAGGCGGATAATCGCCGAGCGCTCGTCATTCGTCGCTGCTTCATACCCCTTGCCGTTAAGTTTCTGCAGCAAAGCCTCATAGGTCGGAATATCTTCCGCCGTCATGAAGGTCAGCTGCTGGAAGAACGGATGATCCGGCGGCAGATCGGTAAACAGTTCGACGGCGTTTTCCGCAATCTCCAGGCCCATGTCGTAGAGATCGGCGATGAGGCCCGTTTCCGCGAAAAGCTGGCGGAAATAAGGGTGTGCGGCGAGTTTCCGGTTGGTCATTTGCGGCCGCTTCAGCGTGCCGAACAGCAGATTTTCACCGACAGTCGCCTGCAGATTATAGGTATCGAACTGGAAGGGAACGACGAGCTCTTCCAGCTTTTCTTCCTGCAGCCGCTGTCGCAATGCCTGTCGCAGTTCGACGATGCGAGACGTCAGATCCTCGTGCGCTACGGTATCGACGCTTGATCGCAGCGCCATGTCGAAAATGTCCTGCGACATGGCAACGGCATCCAGCACAGGTCGAATAACGGAATAAATATCGTCCGGGCCTGTCGCGCCTGCCGCGGCATAGTCGACCCAGTCGCCGTTGAGATCCAGTTCGGGATTGGCGGCACGGCGTGCCTCGGTCATTCGCCACTTTGCCTTGGTTGCCTCTTCCTCATCATAATCGGGGGCGATAAGCGGCGCGTGCTTCAGGCCATAGAGAAGGTTGCTGCGCAACGTGCCGTGAAAAAAGAAGGTCTCGGACGACGCGTAGGCGATGCGTCGGCCTGTCAAAGATTCCGGCAGCTCCAGCAGATCCCGACCGTCGATCGAAATACGTCCGGTATCGGGCCAGACAAGCCGCCCGAGCGCCTCGGCCAGATACTCACCACCCGCGCCGCTGTCACCGACGATCGCCACCCGTTCTCCCGGCTGGATTTCCACCGAGACATGATCGAGCACGCGGGCGCCGCTATCGTCGACAACGGTCAGATTGGTGGCGACCAACGCATGCGTGATACGACCGGCCGGCGCAGGCGAGACGATCTGAATTTTCGGATCGATGAGATTGTCGACGCTGAATTGCTCGACCACCTGATTATACTTGACCTGGACGTCCTGACGAGACTGATCCCAGTCGATCAGCTCCTTGAGCGGCCCGGGAAGATCCTTGTAGGCGTTGATGACCGCAACGAGCTGGCCGATATCCAGCCGACCCTGAAGGGCAAGAAAACCGCCGACCAGATAGAAGAGGAACGGCGTGACCTGGGCAAGGAAGTTATTGATGAACTTTACCAGGAACTTCCACTGGTAGAGGTCGTAGCGGATGGAAAAGATCAGCCCAAGTCGTTGAGCAATATCGGCCCGCTCCAGGTTCGTCGTATCGTTGGCATGGATTGTGCCGATACCGTCAACGATTTCCCCAACGCGGCCGGAAAGTTCGCGCGCCGTCAACTGGCGCTGGCGGCCGAGTTCAAGAAGCCGCTTTCGCATGCGCGGGATGACGATCGCCTGCACGGCGACGATGCCGGCGGCAATCATGCCCAGCCAGAAGTTCTGCATGATAATGAAGATAAGGGCGGTCACGGCCTGGCCGCCGAGAAGCGCCGGCTGCACGAAGGCATCGCCGGTAAAGCCGCCCATCGGCTCCACCTCATCCTTGATCATCGTGGCGATTTCTGCGGGCTTGACCCGCTTGAAATGCGCCGGCGGGAACCGCAGAACACGATCGATCAGCTCGAAGCGGATGCGTCGCAGCATACGCTCGCCAAGCCGCCCCTTATAGGTGTTGATATAAAGCTTGAAGAGGCCGTTGAGGACGACGAGAGCCAGAAACACAAGGCTCAGCGCAATGAGCATCCACATGCGCGTAAGCTGTATGCCATGAAACACCTCGACATGGCCGATCAACGGCATGTCGAAAGCGATATGCATGAAAGTCTGGGTATCGCCGGGATGCTCGAAACCCTTGCCCTGAATCGGCCCGTTGACGATCTGCTTTGGCAGGTCGAAGGACAGGAAGTACGGGATCATCGACGCCGCAACGACGAGCAGTATCCAGATCTGCTCCAGCCGGGTGTTCGACCAAATATAACGCGCTAGGCTTTTTTCCATTGCTTACTGCAGGCTTCCAAATTCAACGCCCAGCGCCAGCAAGGCGCCGACACCGATGTTGCAGAGATGCGGGAAGAGTTTGATGCGAATGCATGGCCCCATGTACGAATGGGCCGACGCCCCGTCTTTCGTTCACGCCCCCCGATTCATCGATTGCCTGATTTGTAACACAAGTTTGCAGAAATCAGGGAGCATAAAACGACAGGATATCCCGATCGCCACGTCATCTTGTCCGTTACTGTGCTTTGCGAACAATTGCGGAGGTTGCCACCGCTCCGCCGAGATCGATATCGCAGCTGCCCGGCTTGGGTTGTGCCAGCGATCGTTCGATGGCGGAAACAAGCATATCCGTCGTCAGACCCGCTTCCGGCAAACTGATCGCCAATCCCAATCTCTCCAGCCGCTCGGCCCTCACGGCCTGCTCGGTTTCACCGCCGGCGGTGAAGGGCACCAATATAGCACGGCACCCGGCCACCAGGAGATCGCCGACCGTATTGTAGCCGGCCTGGGAAATCGAAAGGTCTGCCGCCCTTAGCAGGGACGGAAAATCCTTGCGGAAACGGACCAGCTCGATGTTGGCGGGTGCATCCTTGGCAAGATCGATAAAGTCCTGTTCCGGCAAGTTTGGCCCGGTGACCAGCAGCCAGCGACGATCGCGCGCAATGCGGCCGGCCGCCCCGATCGAGGTGCGAATGAGATCACGCCCCACGGCACCGCCGCCAGCAGAAACGACAATATCGAAGACGTCTTGCGGCTCAGGCGGCAAGATCGGGGCAACGAGGCCGGTGTAGATGATTTTGTCGTTGATCGCTTCCGTCAGCGGAAACGTCTCTTCCAGCCGCACGAAATGCGGATCACCATGAACAAGGACACCGTCAAAATGATCGCGCAGCAGCGATACGGTTTCCTCGTCCCGCCCAGGCTTCTTTTGCTGCTGTAGAATATCACGGACAGATGTGTAGAGCCGCGGCTTGGGATCAGCCTTGGCAATCGCATCGAGCAAGGGCAGCAGCTCGAAGCGCATTTGTCTGCGCCCGAAGGGAAACGCCTCTATGATGACGACATCGGGAGCAGCTTGCCTGAAGGCCTCAAGCAGCAGATCACGGCGACGCATCAGAAACGCCTCATCCACAGCCATGCCGGATTGATCGGCAAGTCCCGCAAATCCGGCAGTGCTCGCCACAACCGGCGGCAACGCAACGGAGATGACGTCCGTCCCGGGAAAGCCGTTCACCGGCAGCCCGCCGGTCACGACGGTTACCTGGCAGCCATCGCTCGCAAGCGCGCTGGCAATGCGGCTTGCGCGCGCCAGATGGCCGATGCCGAGCAGATGTTGAACGTAGAAGAGGACGCGCAACGGGGCAACATTCGAGGCGGTCATGCGGATTTCCGCCATTCATTTTCCTTTTGCCATTGCTCCTCGAACAGTCGCGTTAGCTGCCGAATGCTGGCATGATGGTCGAAGTGTTCGCGCACGCGGCGCTCACCCGCGTCACCAAGCCTCTGGCGCAGCGCCGGATTGCGGATCGCGCGCTCCAGCGCCTGTGCCAGCGCCTGCGGATCCTCCGGCGGCACGACAAGACCATTGTCGCCGTCTTCCAGCAGCTCGGGAACGCCAGACACATTGGTCGAAACACACAGCAAGCGCTGGCTGGACGCTTCAACAAGCACATTCGGCAGGCCGTCGCGATCGCCGTCCGCGGCGACGCGGCAAGCAAGCGCGAATATGTCGGCCTGGCGGTAATGTGCAAGGACATCCTCCTGCGCCAATGCCCCTTTCCAGGTGATGCGATCGGCGATGCCGAGCGTATCGGCTAGCGCCCTCAATTTGCCGAGCCCATCGCCGCCACCGATATGCGTAAAGCGCCAATTGACATCGGCGGGCAGCAAGGCGAGCGCATTCAAAAGGACATCATAGCCCTTCTTTTCCACCGCGCGGCCGACACTTAAGATAAAGGCCGGGTCCGAAGACATGGATCCGTCGCGCGCCGAATGCTCGCCGGCGAATGGGCCGAAGCGATCAAGATCGAGACCGTGATAGCTCAGATGCACGTGGTCGGGCATGTCCGTCAAATCCCGCATGTGCTCATAACCGGCGCGTGTGCACGTCACCGTCCAGCGGGCACGGCCGAGCTTTTCGGAAAGCTCCCAGTCCGGCGACGTCCAGATGTCCTTGGCATGCGCAGAGCAGGTCCATGGAATGCCGGTCATGATGCTGGCATAAGCCGTAACGGAGGCCGGCGTGTGAATGAAATGCGCGTGTAGCCACTCCCCGCTATCGGGCCATTCATGCGCCAGCACCAGCGCCTGCCCGAAGCGACGCACGCGATTGCGCGTCACATCCCGCTTGAGGTCGGCCCAGAACTGCCTGAAGAGCGGCTTGAAACCCGGCTTGCCGATTCCGGCGAAGAAGGCGCGCAGCACCCTCAATGGTTCGTCATGCAGATATTCCGGCAAATAGACCACCCGCGCCCTGATCTCGTCATGCACCGGATGCCGCTTCTTGTCGGTCGGCCTGCGCATCGAAATCAGCGTCAGATCAAACCCGGCCTTTTCCAGGCCAAGCAATTCCTGTGCGATGAAGGTTTCCGACAGGCGAGGATAGCCCTTCAAAACCACCAGTATTTTCTTACGCATTCATGAGTTCCGATGATCTACTCGGCAACGATCGACAGCGGCGGATAACGCTCGCGATCATCAAACCACTCGCCGATGGTGTGCGAAATATGCACCAGGCCCTCGAGACGCATATTGCTGCTGCTTGCAGACGGCGGCGCGCGGTTCGGCAGACGCTTCAGGGCGGCGGCGAGCTGCTTCGGATCAGCGGATTCTTCCGGTAGCAGCATGTCAACAAGTCCAAGCTCGCTCGCTCGCTGCGCACGGATCAGCTGCTCCTCGCGCGGACGTGTCCGCGGGATGATGAGCGCCGGCTTATCGAAGGACAGGATCTCGCAATAGGTGTTGTATCCGCCCATGGCGACGACGGCCTTGGCTCCGGCGATCAGCTCTTCCATCTTGTTGTCGAATTCGATCACCTGCAGACAGTCGATCTTGCTGCCGCGCTCCAGCAACTGGCTGCGCTCCTTGGCCGGCATATAAGGACCAAGCACGATCAGTGTTCTGTGCGTCAGCGTCTTGTCCTGCTCGAAAGCACTGATGACATCATCGACGAGATCGGCGCCGTCGCCACCGCCGCCGGTCGTCACCAGAATATAGTCCTCGTCGGGCACATGTTCCGACTTCGTGCCAAGCGTGGAAACGCTCCGCTGCAGAAAGCCGACGAACTCCATCTTCCGGCGCACACCTGCCGGCACGTCGATACCCGTGAGCGGATCATGGAAGTCTGGTGGACCATAGACCCACACACGATCGTAGAACTGATCGATCTTCTGCAGAACGTTGTTCTTCTTCCACTCCGCTTCGAGCAGGTGCGGCGCATCCATGACATCGCGCATGCCAAGGACAAGCGTCGTTCCACGCGCCTTGAGATAGGTCAGCGTTTCCTCGACCTCGCCCTTGAGCCCCATCGGCTCCTTGTCGACGATGAAAACGTCGGGCTGGAAGGTCTCCGCCGTGTGACGGATGATCGACTGCCGCATCTTCAGCGTTTCCTGCAGCGCGACATGGCTTGCCATCGACGTATATTCGCCGTCACGCAGCTTGATAACGCTCGGCACTTTGACGAAATCGACGCGCGCCCGATAGTCGAAAGCGCCGGCTATCGTCGCGCCGGAAATGATCAATACGTTTAGCCCGCGATAGTCCTCTACAAGCGAATGCGCAATCGTTCGGCACCGGCGCAAATGGCCGAGCCCGAACGTATCGTGGCTGTACATGAGGATTCGAGCATCTTCTAAGCGCCGCTTCATGGGCAAAACCTCTGGGGGATGAAAGTCATGTACGCGGTCTGCCGGTCAATGACATCCGCGTCCGCTCCTCGAATTGCAATCCTGTCTTCGCCATTTACCCTGCTATTTGTAGGGATCGGCGGCATCGCGCAAGCCGTCTCCTAAAAAGTTGAACGCCAGAATGACCAAAATGACCGGGATCATGGGAAAAAGAAGCCATGGATAGAAGGCAATCACGCTGACGCTCTTAGCCTCCGTCAGCAGGATGCCCCAGCTCGTAATCGGCGGGCGCAGGCCCAATCCGAGAAAGCTTAACGCTGTTTCGCCAAGAATCATACTCGGCACCGAAATCGTCGCTGTCGCAATCAGGTGCGACATGAAACCCGGCACGAGATGGCGCCCGATGATGCGACGCGGACTTGCCCCCATCAACTGCGCGGCGAGCACATAGTCCTCCTCGCGCAGTGATAGAAGCTTGGAGCGCACAGCGCGCGCAAGTCCGGTCCAGTCAAGAATGCCGAGAATGATGGTGATGCCGAAATAAATGATGATCGGGCTCCAGCTGACCGGCATGATCGCGGCCAGCGCCATCCACAAGGGCAAGCTCGGCAGCGACTGCAGCACCTCGATGACGCGCTGGACAAGAAGGTCGAACAGGCCGCCGTGATAGCCGGCAAGCCCCCCGATAACGATGCCCAGGACGAAGCTGATGGAGATGCCGATCAGGCCGATCGTCAGGGATATGCGCGCACCATAGATGATACGCGACAGTACATCGCGACCCAGTCGGTCGGTTCCGAGCAGATACATCTGACCACCGACGGCCGGGCAGACGAGATGGAGGTTCGAATTTACCAATCCCCAGAAACGATAGTCATCGCCGCGACACAGGAAACGGATCGGCTGAACGTCGGCCGGATTTTCGGTATAGACCCTGCGCAGCGTGTCGATATCCAGCGTCATCTTGCGGCCGTAGACGAACGGCCCGACGAAATTTCCATCCTTGTCGAAGAGATGAATGGCTTGCGGCGGGGAGTGAATATATTCGACATTACGGCTATGCAGCCCGTAAGGCGCCAGAAACTCCACGATCAGGATCATGCCGTAAAGCAGGATCAAAAAGATGCCGGAGGCAAGCGCAAGCCTGTGGCGCTTGAATTTCCACCACATCAGCTTCTTTTGCGAGGCCATGTAATAACGTTGCTGGCCAGCGGACATGGCTTCGAACTGATCGGGATCGAAATCCGCGCTCGAGACATAATGCTCCAGGGGTGCGCCGGGGCTTGGCAGAGGTGAGTTCACTTTGTGCTCCTGCCTTGCAAGCGGATGCGGGGATCGAGAAAGCCGAGCGCGATATCCGAGATCAGCACGCCGATAACGTTCAGGAAGGCGAGGAACATCAGGAACGAGCCGGCGAGATACATGTCCTGGCTCTGCAGTGCCCTGATCAGCATCGGACCAGTGGTTTCAAGCGATAGCACGATCGCGGTGATTTCGGCGCCCGAGATGATCGACGGCAGGATCGAGCCGATATCGGCGACAAAGAAGTTCAACGCCATGCGCAGCGGATATTTCACCAGCGCTCTCAAGGGATGAAGCCCTTTGGCGCGTGCCGTCACCACATATTGCTTCTGCATCTCGTCGAGCAGATTGGCGCGCAACCGGCGGATCATGCCCGCCGTCCCCGCCGTCCCCACGATGATGACCGGAATCCACAGGTGCGAGAGAATTGAGCGCGCCTTTTCCCAGCTCATCGGCTGCGACAGATATTTCTGGTCCATCAGATGCCCGATGGACACGCCGAACCAGACATTGGCAAAATACATCAGGATCAGCGCCAGCATGAAATTCGGAATGGCGATACCGAGCAACCCGAGGAAGGTCAGGCCATAGTCGCCCCAGCTATATTGGTGCGTCGCGGAATAGATGCCGATCGGAAAGGCGATCAGCCACGTCAGCAGGATCGTCGTCATCGAGACCAGAATGGTCAGCCACAGGCGATCGCCGACGACGTCCGAAACCGGCAGCTGATACTCGAAGGAATAGCCGAAATCGCCGTGCAGCATGCCGCCGACCCAGCGAATATACTGGATGGGCAGTGGCCGATCGAGCCCGTATTCATGACGGAGATTTTCAATCTCCTGGAGATTTGCAGTTTCGCCCTGGGCGCGCAGCTCCGCGATCTGGCTCTCGAAGAAATCGCCCGGAGGGAGCTGGATGATGGTGAAGACCAGCATTGAAATGACGATCAGCGTCGGGACCATCACCGCGATACGCCAGATGATATATCTAAGCATTGGGGTGATCCTCCTTCATCCAGAAGGTGTCCGGCATGTAAACGCCCAGATAGCAGGTCGGGTCGAAGCCAAAAAGCGCCTTATCCGGCACGTTCTGCATGTGTGAGGAATGCACGATCGGCTGCAGCGTGGCATTGATCAAGCCGATGGAAAAAACCTGCTCGGTATACGTCGCCAACATATCGTGCCAGATCTCGGCGCGCTCGAACGAGGAAGCTGCCGTACCCCATTCACCCAGAAGCTTGACGAGTTTCGCCGCTTCCGGAAGGTCGGGCGCCACGCCCTGCGTTTCGCGCGACAGGTAATACATGCCCCAAAGCGGCCATTGCATCTGGTCGTCGGCCGTCGGCGCCAGCTCCGCCGGGCTCATATCGGCTGTCGGTACGCCGTTGTCGAGGCCATACCAAAGCGACATCATGGTCCGGCCGCCCATCACGCGGCTGCGGAAAATATCGCGCTGCGACACGCGGATGAACAGCGCGATGCCCACCTTGCGCCAGTGATCGGTGACAAGCTCCAGCACATCGGCGTCGAGCGGGCTTTCGCCGGGGGTCTCGACGGTGATCTCCATCCGCCGTCCGTCCGACAACAGGCGGATGCCGTCGTCGTCGCGCTTCGAAAGGCCGGCAGCGTCGAGCAGGGCGTTCGCCTGATCCGGATCGTGGGCAATCCAGGCGGAGGCATATTCCGGCTTGTAAAGTGGACTGTCCGGCAGAACGGTGTTGGCGCTTTCCGTGCCGAGGCCGTAAAAGACGGCCATATTGATCTCGTGCCGGTCGATCGCCAGCGACATCGCTCTGCGCACCCGGACATCACGCAGAACATCGCGCCAGACGGGATCGGCGCTGTTCAGGTTCGGGAAGAGCGCCACGCGCGAACCGCGAACTGCCTTCCAGAGGTTGACCTTGATCGGATAGCGCTTCTCGGCATCCTTGAAGAAGGTGTAATCGTTGAAATCGATGCCGGTTGCCTGCAAATCGCTCTCGCCGGCACCGGTCTTTGCCGGAATGATCGATGAGGAGCTGATGTTCAGGATCATCCGGTCGATATAGGGCAACTGCCGGCCATTCTCATCGACACGGTGAAAATAGGGATTGCGCTCGAAGACGAACTGTTCAGCCGGAGGCGCCGTGGTATTTCGCCAGGGGTCGAGGACCGGCAAATTCGGATTTTCCGGCCGGTAGGAGCGGGCCATCTTGATGTGAAGGTCCTGCCACTTCTTCGCCCGGTTTTCCTGCATGAGGGAAGAAAGCCGAATGCTATCCTGATACTTCTTGTGAAACTGCTTGAGATAATGGCCCGGCCCGAGAATGACGAGCGGCTGCGGAGCTGCAAGAATGGGCAGGAAATCCGGATTGGGATCATCCCAGGAATAGCGCACGGTCAGCTCGTCGAGCACCTCGAAACGCGGCAGACTGCCGTGTGGGCGCAATTCCAAAGCGCCGCCGCCTGGCGTCAGCTGCTTGTTGAGGATGACATCTTCCCACCAATAGCGAAAATCATTCGATGTCAGAGGATGGCCGTCAGACCATTTGTGGCCTTCGCGCAGCTTGAACGTGAAGACGGTGTCGTTGACCGAGGTGAAGGATTCGAGAATGTCGGGCTGCAACGTCAGCGTCCGATCGTAACCCACGAGCCGCGCATAGCCATAAATCGTCATGAAGCGGATATCGTTCTGGCTACCGATGATGGTACGCACCGATCCGCCATAATTGCCTGGCGTGCGGCCCATGGCCGCGACGTTGACGATGCGGGGAAATTTCGGCAGGCGCCTGGCGAGATGCGGCAATTGGCCGGCTCGGAGCCAATCGGCAAGATATTCAGGTTCATTGTCGACATCCGCGGCAATGGCGGGCGCCGGAAGCATTGCGGAGGCCATCAGGCCGAGAAGCGTACGGCGCTTTATCATGGGCGCAACTCCTCGACATTGACACCTCGGCGAGCGCGAACCAAATGGCCGCCACCCAGATCGGCATAGACGAGGTCCCCGTCTCCGCCCTCAGAGAATTGTGGCCCCCATTTCTGTTTGGCCGCAGGACCCTCGCTGTTCAGTGCCGAAAAATTCAGAGGGCGGTCTAGGTCGGGGAACGGCACCGCTGCAAGGAGCGAACGCGTATAGGGATGGACGGGGTCGCGCAGAATGATCTCGCGCGGTGCGATTTCCACGATACGGCCCCGCGCCATGACGGCGATCCGATCGGCCATGTAATCGACGACAGCCAGATTGTGCGAAATGAACAGATAGGTGAGGCCAAGTTCCTTCTGCAGATCCTTGAGAAGATTGAGGATCTGTGCCTGTACCGAGACGTCGAGTGCCGAGACCGGCTCATCCAGGATGAGCAACTTCGGCCCCAGCGCCAGGGCGCGTGCAATGCCGATACGCTGGCGTTGGCCGCCGGAGAAGCTGTGGGGATAGCGGCTGAGAAAATGCTTGTCGAGGCCGATGGCCTGCATCAGCGCCTTGACCTTTTCCTTGCGCTCGGCGCTATCGCCATGCCCGTGGATCTCCAGGGGTTCGCTCAGGATATTGCGAATAGTCATGCGCGGCGACAGTGACGACACCGGATCCTGGAAGACCATCTGGATCTTCGTGCGCAGATCCATCAGTTCGTCGCCCTTGACGGCAAGCACATCGATGGCGCCGTTGCCATCGTCGAAGCTGACGGAGCCGCTATCTGCGGTCACGGCTCGCATGAGAATCTTGCTCAGCGTCGTCTTCCCGCAGCCGCTTTCCCCAACCAGCCCAAGACATTCGCCGCGGCGAATATCAAAGCTGACATCGTCAACCGCGCGCAGTTTGGCACTCTCGCGCCGGCCGAACATGCCGCCGACCTTGGATGTGTACGTCTTGGCCAGATTGCGCACGCTGAGCATCACCTCAGGCCCGGTCGCAGGGGCGGCGGCGGCATTGCCAAGCAGTTTTTTCTTTCCGGAGAACGTGCCAAGGTTGACTGGAACATCGCGCAGCGATTTCAACCGCTCACCCGCCTTCATGTCGAAATGCGGCACCGCAGCCATCAGAGCCTTCAAATAGCGATGCTGCGGCTGTCGGAAGATGGTTTCGACCGGACCGGCTTCCATGATCTCGCCGTGATAGATGACGACGACCTCATCGGCCATGTTGGCGACCACGCCAAGGTCGTGGGTGATCAGCAGCATCGCCATGTTGAACGTCTGCTGCAGATTGCGCAGCAGACCGAGAATCTGCGCCTGAATGGTGACGTCCAAGGCTGTCGTCGGCTCGTCGGCGATGAGCAGTGCCGGATTGCAGATCAGCGCCATTGCGATCATCGCGCGCTGACGCATCCCACCGGAAAGCTCGAACGGATATCTGTCGAAGGTATGATTGGGGTCCTGGAAGCCGACGAGATGCAGCATTTCCTCGGTCTTCTCGCGCTGCTCCGCCCTGCTGATGCCGGGCTTATGGATGCGCAGCGCCTCGCTGATCTGGTTGCCGATCGTATGCAGCGGCGACAGCGATGTCATCGGCTCCTGGAAAATCTTGGCCATACGGGCGCCGCGCAACCGGCGCATTTCCGCACCATCTCTTGGAAGCTGCAGCAGATCGGTCGTGCGGCCATCGAGCGGGTCGGTGAAAAGAATACGACCATTTGCCCGAGCGGCTGCCGGGAGAATTCCCATGATCGACTGGCTTATGATGGACTTTCCTGAGCCGGACTCGCCGACGAGTGCCGTCACCTTGCCGGGAAGCACGCGCAGATTGGCCTTCTTCACGACGTCCAGCTTGTCCCCATAGAGCGAGAACGAAACGTCAAGGTTCTCAATACGCAGTAGATCAGTCCCTGACGCCATACATATTACTTCCCGCTCACATGACCTTTGTGCACTTATACGGCACACTAACGTAGGGCATAACGGGTGTCTAGCGCGTCAAAGCATTGGCGAGACTGTTAAAAAACTGTCGTCTTTCCAGTGATATATCGGCTTATGCTGAGCTAGCCGTTCATGGGGATCACGAAGCCAGGTTTTCGACTTGAAGACGGCCTTCGAACTTCTTGGCATCCCTGTGCAGGAGGATGACCTGCTCGGCCTCCGACAAACCATCCGGTGCCGTGTCGTTGAAAATCTCCGACGTAGCGTTGGCGGCAGTGGTGATCTTGGGAGAGACGACCGTGAAGCGCTGGCGCACGCCCCTGAGCTTTTCCTCGCCGAGCGTTCCCCATTCGCAGTCCGTGTAGCTGGAGAAAGCCTGGCTCGCAACAACTTCCGTCGCATATTTCTTCGTGAGGGATTGCAGACGCTCGACCTCGTTCACGGCAGCGCCAAAGGCCGAAAATGTAAGGCGATCCTTCAGGCCGACATTGCCGAACATGACGTTGCCGACATGCAGGCCGATGCCGTAGCGCACTTCGCTCAGGCTGCGCGACTGGCGATCCTTGTTGAGCGCGGTCACACGGCGCTGGGCTTCGAACACCGCCGATAACGCGGCCTCGCACGCCACCTTGGACGGATCCTTGTGGCGGCCGCAAGGATAAACCGCCAGAAATCCGTCGCCGAGGAAACTCATGATTTCGCCGCCATTTCGATTGAAGGGCGCGGCGATCGCATCGAAAAATTCGTTGAGCGTATCGATGTAGGCCTGGCGTCCTTCCTTCTCGGCATAAACCGTCGATTGACGCATATCGCCCATCACGAGCGCGGCACGGATCGTCTCGCCGTCGCCTCGGCGGATCTGGCCGTTCAGCACGCGCTTGCCCGCATCGCCACCGAGATAGGTGGTGAGCATGTTGTTAGCGAGCTTGCCGAGAACGGCCATCTTGGCGGCCATGGCAAGGTGGTTTTGCATGCGCATGAGCGCACCGATCATCTCTTCACTGAAGCCGCCAATGCTGTCGGTGGACCAGGACCCCATCATGCCCTGCACCGAACCGGCGCCAAACGTCTGCACGAAAGCAAGATAGTCGGTCACCTTCTCCTTGCGCAAATCCTCGAAGATCGGAAATTCGGCCGCGCCTTCCACATCGATGCGCCGGCGAAGATGCTGAAGATTGTTGGACAGAAGATAGTAATAGGGGCTCTGCATGAAGCGTTCCGGCTTCTCGTTCACATGCCGGTAGCCCTCGATCATCAAGCCGCCTGCGCGCCGCCATGTGAAGCCCAGCGCGTCATAGAGGGGATGCAGCATGGAAAACGTCAGATGCACGCGCGAAATCGGCAGCCCGGACGCGGCCATGCGTTCGCAGAAACCGCGAACGATGCTCTCCAGGTTTTCGCCCGTCAGCGCCGCCTGCGTCAGCCACTCCGCCACCTTGTCGAGAAGAATATCGGAAACAGTCGAATGAACAGTCATTTTCCCCACGGCCTATTCTCGCAATCTCAAAGCGCCACCACGGTCATCCGAATTTCTTCTATAGCCGCATGACGCCCTCACGCCGATCGGCTCAACTCGAATGAAACAATCATGCGATGTGGAGGCGCCGTTTTAACAAGCCCGGATCGCACCGACACCATTCAATAATTGGCCGTGCCTTTCAGGCACGTAACACCATGGAATACCGCAGAAATCGGCCATAAAAATTGCCGACTCTCGTTTTGTTCTCCTTGAGATAAGGCGAAGATACCCCTGAAACAATGGCGAGGAGTTCAGTTTGATCGATAAAATCGCTATTGCGACAAAAATATCCTAAAAGGCGGATGGAAACGACAAAACAGCCAAATTCATTCGCCGGCTGCCAATTCGGCAGGGTGCTTGCCACGCAGCGCCATAGCAGCCATCGCGTAGCCTCCGCTGGCACCGTCGATGAAATGCATGTGGTCGCGCATCAGCGGCGTCGGAACGAAGCATGTCATCAACGCACTCTCCTGACGGTGAAGCCCATAGCGACAAACCCCTTCCGCCTCTGCTTGACGCAAACGCCCCTCAATCCGCGCGAGGCGCTGCGCGTCGACATCGATCGTCATTTTCAAACCGTCGTCGAACTTGCGAAAATCGGAATTTGCGGCGAGATCGCTTCGATAGATCTTGGCGTCGAATGTCCCCATACGCAGTCCAAGCTTGTCGATGACGTTCATCAGGCCAATCTGCACGCCGATTAAAAACTTTTGTCGCCAGCGCCTGGCCGGCGAGACCAAGGCACGTGCCTCCAGGTCTGCCCCTTCAAAGATCAGCGCGGGAGTAGGACCTTCAACCGGCACCGGATGGCTGTCGCGGCTCTGCTCACGAGTAATGGCGATGATATCGGTCACGAGCGTCTGGAACCTGGTGATGTCAGCACCATCGGTCGGAACTGCGATGATGGAGACGATCTCGCCATTGTGCGCCTTGATCGGGTTCCAGCGACAGGACAGGCCGGTGAGGTCGGGGCGGGCCTCTGGCTCGGCCGCCTCGATGATGAATTTTCCGGCCTTCATCTGCCTTTCCGCCCAACTCGTGCCGCCACCGAAAAACATGGCGTACGAAACATATTCGCTTGGGCTGAAGCGGGCGACCATGACGTCGAGCCCTTCTTTCCGGATGGCAGACATCGGCACGAGCGCCGTGCGCAGATCGAGTTGTAATTCCTCCATGACCCAGGTTCGCACGGCCGCAAGTGCCTGCCGAACCCGTGTCTCGCCTGACTGCGGGATGGCCACCAGCGCACCATCGCCGCCGAAAACGAAAGGATAATCCCCTTTGTCGACCGCATTGAGCACGGCCGAAATTACGCTTGCACCGGCCATATTGACGGATTTGTATCGACCGGCAGCAATCGCTTCGGTAGAGCTGACGATATCCGCGATCGCGATCAGCCAGTCATCCGGAAGCGGCTTGTAATTGGCGCTGTCGGTCACGCCTTCAAAGCGGGTAAAAGCCGTCATATTGTGGAAGAAATCATCGTTGGATGGCTCGGCCATGATATTTCCCCCTGTTGTGAGCGCCGCGACAATCTATCCCTACAGCAAATGCGTCGAAAAACCAGCGGGCGGTCGACGCCGAGATGCAGGGCGTGCTACCTCCAGATTGGGAGAGGCACAAGACGCCAAGGATATTTGAAATACGATGAGCCGCCTGGATAGTTTCATTCGCCGCCTGAGCGCACAGCGCGATATCCTCAATTCTGTTGCTGATGATGTCAGAAGGCTTGACGGCCCCGTTTTGGAGCTGGGTCTCGGCAACGGTCGTACCTTCGACCATCTGCGCGAGTTGTTTCAGGATCGCCGCATCATCGCCTTCGACAGGGCTGCCAATGCCTATGGTCCTTCGATGCCCTCGACCGACAATCTGATCCTCGGCGAGATCAAGGATACCGCCAGACAATATATCGGCGCCGGCGCATCGCTCGCACACGCCGACATCGGCACCGGCTATGAAGAGAAGGATGCGATAACGCTGACCTGGCTGCCAGAGATCATGGCCGGCGTGCTGGCATCCGGTGGTATCGCCGTAAGCGGCCTTCCCCTTGAGCACGCCAATCTGCAGGAATTGCCCCGGCCCTCGAGCGTCAAGGAAGGGCGCTATTTCATCTATCGCCGCAGATAGTCTCAGGGCAGAAAAAGAACATCGAACTGATCGCCATCAACAGGCAGATCGATCACCCTCATCGGCTGCCGTCGATCTTCGAAAAACGCAAGGCACTCGCTGTAGTGACCTGCAAGCTCGGCGACGAAGATTCTGGCCTGCTCCTTGCCGTAGAAGGCAGGGGTGAATTCCATGTAGAGCGGTACCTTGGCCGCCATCAGATCGATCATCGAGCGGCAGGCAACCGGCTCGTAACCCTCGATGTCCATCCAGATCAGCCCGATATCGGCCGGGTCGGTCCCGGCCTGCGCGAGGATGTCGGGAACCGTTCTCACCGGCACCGAGATCTTTTCATCGCTTGCGCTTTGGCGCAGCGCGCTGCTTTTGCCGTGGTTCTTGTGGTTGAGATAGAAATCGAGCTCCCCGCCGCGATCACCGGCGGCACAGTTGACCGCAGTCACCATTGCGTCAAAACCATTGTCGGCGATGTTGGCGGAAAGCAGACGGAAATTACGAGGATCCGGCTCGACCGTGATAATGCGGTCATACGCCTTGCTGAGTGCAAAATAGCAGGTCTGCGTACCGATATTGCCACCGAGCTCCAAAAGGGTTACTCCGGTGCGCAACAGACCGCGCTCCTGCAGCACGCTCAGCAGCCGATCGACGTGATCCCGCTCGAAATGCCCTTTTCGAAAGACCTTCCGACCGATGTAATCAGCCGGCGAAAAACTCAGGACGTGATCGCCGCAGTCCACCGTCATCGTCTTGACGCGCGGACCGAGCGCGCTGACGAGGATATCGCGGCCGAGCCGCGTATCGAAAAGGCGGGTCGCAATCGCATCCCGCTTTTTACGAAAGGCGCGGCGCCAGTATTTTCTTGTCAACATCTTACCATCGAGCATGGCGCCATTCCCTACATCACCGCGTCTCCGTTGCAAACGGCGAAGATCGGCACGCCCGGACGGTCAAACCTCCGGCATCAGGAAAAACGGCTGCTCGCTTCCTTCGAGACGATATAGACCCGCAAAGCTTCACCGCGGCCGCGCACCGCGATCTCACGGCTTTCGATGCCGTCAATATCGACTTCCGAAAGCCGAGCGACCGGCTCGGAAAACACCAGCGCCGTGTTATATTCCTTGGCGACGCTTTCGAGGCGGCTGGCAACGTTAACGGTGTCGCCGATGGCGGTCACGTTCTTGACGCTGCCATATCCCATGGAGCCGACAACGGCTGAGCCTGTGTGCAGTCCGATGGCAATCTCGAGGGGGGCCGAGAGCTCCTCCGCCAACTCCGCACTCAATTTGTCGATTTCCCGCACGATCGCCGCCGCAGCCTTCAGCGCTTGTCGGTTCGCCTCTTTCGGGGTGGTGCGCAGCCCGAACAGCGCCATCGCGCCGTCACCGATGAACTTGTCCAACCTGCCGCCGTTCTCTTCGATGATACGGCCAACGATCGCGAAATAGCGATTGAGCAGGAAAACGATATCGAACGGCAGCCGGGCTTCCGTCAGCGACGTGAAGTGACGCAGATCGCAGAAGAAGACGACGATCTCGCGCTCGCGCCCTGGGCTGGCCGCTTGCGTGTATACGGGGATTGTCGCCTCGGCCATTGGTGTCAACAGGGGTACGACGCTGACATTTGCCGTCGGCCGCAACTGACACGCCAACCTGATATCCGGCGTGGCACCGATCCGGTTCAGCGTCTTCTGTTCCATCGCCTCCGGCGGCGGCAGGTTTTCCCCGCCTTCGATGACCTGAACGCGGCAGGTGGAACATTGTCCCTTGCCGCCGCAGACGGAATAATGCGGTATGCCGCCGAGGCGACTTGCCTCAAGGACGCTGAAACCTTGTGGCGCATAGACAACCTCGCCGCCTCCATAGCGGACCGCGACCTGATGTTGCCGCTCGCGTATCCGCCGATGAGCTCGGAAACCGAAGAGCGCGGCGATCGACAGGCTGAACGCGCCATAGAAGCCGGCTCGATACGGTAAAAGCGCGTCAGCCATCTGCGTACCGGGCACCGATCCGCCTTCGCCATAACTGCTGATATCGCTATAATAGCCGCCACTGTAGCCACGTTCATCCGCCTGGGCCGCCTCATGCGTCACGACCCTTCCCATGGCGGCAAAACCGAGCAACCCGAGAACCGGCAGCACGATGGCAAAGGAAAGTACGACCGGAGCGATCATCGTATACCAGGGGCGGTAACGCAGCCAGAAATGGACTCCGATGCAGCCATGAAGCCAGACGATGAGCAGGACCAGCGACTGACGCACACCGTTGATGGGTGACGTGACCCACAGGCTGTGAACGATCGCCTTATAGGTATCATGATAGCCGTAGACTTCATGGACGACGCGTGTCGAGACGATATGGTCGATCAAGAGCAGCGGCACCAGCAGGCCGGTGACGATCTGGAATGCCTCGCTTGCGGGCATGACCAAGGTCCGGCGGCGATAAAGCATCCGAAGCACCAGCGTGATATGAACGACAAGGGCTCCATAGAGGAGGACGGTTCCGACCGGATTGCGCCATACCGCCTTGAACCACAGTTGCCCGTGCTCGGCCGCGCTGAGCGAAATCAGCCCGAGAGCATGATTGGCTAGATGCATGATGACGAACGTGAATACCACCAAGCCCGAACCGAGGCGGAACTTGCGCACAAGGCGATCGGACAGGATTGGCTTTCTTGCCTGGCTGGTCATCAAACCCAATATAAATTGTCCGTTCACAATAAGCCGGAAAACGGCTATCGCCTATTCATCTAGCCGCAACGCCGCGCACTGTCGAGAATGCGGCTTTTTGAAGCAGGGATTTTATCGTCACGCAACCGGCCGGAATTCGGGCAATCCTCTCACAATCCGCGCTCGTACCATCACTTAATTGTCAACCATCCATCGGCACCATGAAGATTGCCTTCTATGCTCCGCTGAAATCCCCCAATCATCCGGTGCCGTCGGGCGATCGGCTGATGGCGCGTCAGATGATTGCGGCCTTCGAAATGGCAGGACATCAGGTCGACATCGCGTCGGAACTTCGAAGCTTCACGCCGACGCCGGAAGACGCACCACGCGCCGAAATCGCGCTGCAAGCGGGCCGCGAGATAAATAGTCTTCTTGACCGTGGGCATGATGAGCCGGCGCCGGAACTCTGGTTTACCTATCACCCTTATTACAAAACACCCGATCTGATCGGGCCGTCCATCGCTCGAAAACTCGGCATTCCCTATATCACCGCCGAAGCCTCCTATTCCCGTCGCCACGATGCGAACGGCTGGGGAGAAAACCAACGCCTGATCGCCGATGCGGTTCGGTTGGCAAGCGTCAATCTGTGCTTTACCGAACGGGATCGGATCGGTTTGCGCGATGCCATTCCGGAAGGGCGCTACGAGCGGTTCCTTCCGTTCATCGATACTACGCCGTTTACCCGCGGCCACGCGGATCCGCAGCGATTGGCGGTCGTGGCGATGTTGCGAAAAGGCGATAAATTCGACAGCTACACCATGCTTGCCGCCGCCCTCGATCGTATTCGCGATCAGGACTGGACCTTGACCATCATTGGCGACGGTCCGATGCGAGCCGAGGTCAGATCGTTGTTTTCCGCGATGGGAGAGAGGCGGATCACCTGGCGCGGGGAGCTCCCCACGACGGAGATCGCGCATGAGCTGGCAACGGCCGGGCTTTATGTCTGGCCGGGGTGCAACGAGGCCTATGGCCTTGCCTATCTTGAAGCGCAGGCGGCAGGCCTGCCGGTCGTTGCCCAGGCCACGGCTGGAGTGCCTGAGGTGGTCATGGCGAATAAGACCGGCCTCCTCACACCCGAAGGCGACATTGCAGCCTACGCAGATGCCATCGTCCAGCTATTGCAGGATCGCAAGCAGCGACAGACGATGGCGAATGCGGCCTATGACTTCGTCCATCACGAGCGGTCCCTCGTCGCCGCATCGAAACGACTTCGAACCATTCTTCGAAACCATCTGGGAGAAACCTATCATGAGCGATAAAGCCGAGTGGCAGCCGCTGCGCGACGAGCTGCGGCGATGGAGCGAGGCCGGCAAGACGGCCAAATTCTGGTTCCGCGACGACGACGCCATCGAACCGACCCCGGCGCTCGATCGGCTTCTGTCTCTTGCCAATCGTTTCGATGTGCCGATGGCGCTTGCGATCATTCCCGGGCCGACCGGCGAGGCGCTGGCCGAGCGACTGTCGCGCGAAAACCTCGTTACCGCCACCGTGCACGGCTGGACGCATCAGAACTATGCGCCCGACGACACCAAGAAGCAGGAGCTTGGCCTGCACCGGCCACAGGAAATCGTGCTCGAAGAGCTTCATCGCGGCTTTGACAAGATCAAAGCCCTCTATCCATCGCAATTCATTCCGCTGCTCGTGCCGCCTTGGAACCGGATCGACGACGCGTTCTTGCCGCATCTGGCCCCCTTCGGTTACCGTGCCGTTTCGGTGTTTGGCCTGGCGAAACAATCGCCGATCGGGCTGATCAACACGCATATCGACATCATGAGATGGCATGGCGCGCGCGGCGGGTTGCCCCATGCCGAAATCCTTGGACATCTCGTAGAGGAACTGCAGAACCGCTTCGCCGGGAATGATGAGCCGATCGGCATCATGACGCACCATCTCGTGCATGATGATCTCGCCTGGGATTTTGTCGAGACGTTATTTGAGGAAACTGCGAGCCATGCCGCCATAGAATGGCGGCCGGTTGGCGATTTCGTACATTGAGTTTGACCAGGTCTGTCGCTGCCGGCTTTCAGAGCTGCAGCGACTGGCCATCAAACGCGAAGAAGGCTTGCGGAAAACGCTTCTGCGCATCGCGCTGCATCTCGTCCAGTTCGCGGTCGGTGCGTCCCGGAGCATGATGGAAAAGCGCCAATCGTTTGGCGCCGGCCTTCTCGGCAAGCTTAATGCCTTCCTCCCACGTGGAGTGGCCAAAGCCCAGGTATTTCTGCATTTCCGATTCGAGATAGGTCGCGTCATAGATGGCAAGATCCGCACCGGCCATCAGCTCCAGAGCCGTCTCATCGATTTTGCCGGCCACATGTTCCGTATCGTAGACCATGGCGATGATCCGGCCGGACCACTCGATGCGATAACCGATGCAGCCGCCCGGATGATTCAGCCTGGCGGTATGAATGACGATACCTGGATGCGGCTTCAGCGTATCGCTGGCGGCGAAATCGCGGAAATTCATCGTGGCGCGACAGATATCGGGTTCGACAGGAAACCAGGGCGGTCGCATGAATTGACCGATCAGCTGCCGCGTGGTCGTCTTGCCGGCAAGATGCCCGGACCACAGATCTACGCTGACGCGCGGATCATAGATCGCGTTGAAGAAAGGCAAGCCGATAATGTGATCATAATGCGAGTGGGTGAAGAAGAGATCGATATTCCGGACCCCTTCCTTCGCAAGAGACGCGGCCGCTTCGCGCAAACCGGTCCCGGCGTCGAACAAGATATGCCTGCCTTCATGCCTTAACTCAATGCACGACGTATTGCCGCCGTACCGCTCAAATTCCGGTCCCGATACAGGGATGCTACCCCGCACGCCCCAGAACTTCAGCTCGAAACTATCGTTGTTCATGGAAGTTTTTACACCATTCCCCTTTCGGTCAACAGAAGCACACTTTTGCTATCGTGCGAAGCCAGCAATTTTTAAAAGTCGTGCCTTGGTAAAAACTGGATCCCATCGTTTCATCGATCGGGACCGCTTGGCGGATGACCGCCAGCGGATCGCACAAGCCTAATATAGGTATAAAATGACATAATAGATAAGGCCCGGGGAACATCCGCTCGCGCACGGACCTTCAAGCGGGCTTGCGCCAGGGAAAGTGATGGCCTACACAACTTTGTGATGAAGTCGAACTCTCAACCGTAATCGTTAAAGAGTTGCAGCCGAGCGCGCGGCCTGCTCGTAATAACCCGACAGGGCGCGAAGATGTGAGGCGATATCGGAAAGGCCGTCCTGGGAAAGACCGGACACTTTCGTCGCCTCGACAAGCAGCCGCTCACGGATTTCCGTATAGCGCTGCAGCGCGTCCAGGCCCCTGTCGGTCACCCGGATGGTCTTTTCCTTGCCGGCCTTGCCGCTTTTGACCAGCCCGGCCGCTTCGAGCTTCTTGATGGCGTAGTTCGCCACATGGGTATCTTCGATGTCGAGGACGAGGCAGAGATCGGCAAGTGTTTTCGGCCGGTCGCGATGCCGCACCGAATGAATAATCAGGATTTCGACCGGCGAAAGGCCAGGCACACCGGCGGCCGCCATGCAACGGACCAGCCAGCGGTTGAACGCATGGGAAAAGAGGATTGATCCGTATTCGAGCTCGGACAAGGCCGGCGAACTGCCATCCGCCAGATGGGCCGACGAGACGATCAAATCGCGCGGTCTACTCTTTTCCTCGGACGTCACCTGAAAACTCCTTCGAACGGATCAAGGCACCTGCAAGATTGCCAAAACCGGGCATAGACTGGCGCCCAGCTTTGGTATGATGTTCCTAGCCGCCCCTCTTCCCGTAGCCGCCGCCTGTTGGGGTGACCACCGTAAACGCTTCGCCAGGCTCGAGGACGGTGTGGGCCGAGCCGATCAACTCATCGATCTTGCCATCGTTGCGGCGGACGTAGTTGCGGCCGGTCTGACCCGCTTCACCGCCCTTGACGCCGAAAGGCGCCACGCGCCGATGGCCGGAGAGGATGGCGAATTCCAGCTTTTCGCGCGTGCGGATCGTGCGCTGCGTACCGTTACCGGAATTCCACTTACCGCGTCCGCCCGAATTCGGCCGGATGTGGAAATCCTCCAGAACGACGGGGAAACGCGTCTCGAGAATTTCGGGGTCGGTCAGGCGCGAATTGGTCATATGCGTGTGAACGGCATCGGCGCCATTGAAACCCGGGCCCGCCGGCGCACCGGAGCAGATCGTCTCGTAGTACTGATAGGTCTCGTTGCCGAAGGTCAGGTTGTTCATGGTTCCCTGAGCAGCGGCAAGTGCCTCGACCGCGCCGAACAGGCAGTTCGTCACGGCCTGGCTAACCTCGACATTGCCGGCAACGACGGCCGCCGGATATTTCGGCGTCAACATCGTGCCTTCGGGGATGATGATCCGGATCGGCCTCAGGCAGCCGGCATTCATCGGAATATCCGCCTCGACGAGCACGCGGAAGACGTAAAGCACGGCCGCGCGTGTGACCGGCTGCGGCGCATTGAAATTATCCGGGCGCTGCGCCGACGTGCCGGTGAAATCCACCGTTGCCTCGCGCTTGTCCTTGTCGATCGAAATCTTGACGACGATCTTGCAGCCCTGATCCATCTCATAGCTGAATTCGCCATCCGACAGACGGTCGAGAACGCGACGCACGCTTTCGGCCGCATTGTCCTGAACGTGACCCATGTAAGCATCGACGACATCTTCACCGAAGAGCGCGATCATCTTCTTCAGCTCGGCCACGCCCTTTTCGTTGGCGGCGACCTGGGCCTTCAAATCATTGATGTTCTGCGCGAGCGTGCGCACCGGATAGCGCGCGCCAGTCAAAAGCTTCGTAAGTTCCGCCTCACAGAAGCGGCCGCGATCGAGCAGCTTGAAATTGTCGATATAGACGCCTTCTTCCTCGATATGGGTGGCAAGCGGCGACATCGATCCCGGCGAAATTCCGCCGATATCGGCATGATGGCCGCGGCTGGCGACCCAGAAGCGAATGCTCTTGCCGACATCGTCGAAAACCGGCGTGCAGACGGTGAGGTCAGGCAGATGCGTACCGCCGTTATAGGGCGCGTTGATCAGGAAGACGTCGCCCGGATGGATGACGGCATTTTCGCGGATCGCGGTTGCCACGGACGCATCCATCGAGCCCAGATGAACCGGCATGTGCGGCGCATTGGCGACCAGATTGCCTTCGGCGTCAAAGACGGCGCACGAGAAATCCAACCGTTCCTTGATGTTGACCGAATAGGCGGTGTTCTGCAGCGTCATGCCCATCTGCTCGGCGATCGACATGAAGAGATTGTTGAAGATCTCCAACATGACGGGATCGGCCTTGGTGCCGATGGCATTGCGCTCCGGCAGCGCCTTGATGCGCTTGAGGACGATGTGATCCTTGAGCGTCAGCCGCGCCTGCCAGCCGTCCTCGATAACGATCGTCTGGTTCGGCTCGATGATGATGGCCGGGCCGGTCACAGTCTGGCCTGGCTTGATCGCCTGACGCAGGACAACGGCTGCGCCGTGGCTTTCGCCGTTCGAATAGAAGGACGTCTGCCTGGTCGCTTGCGCTTCACCTTCAGCAGCAGCCTCCAGCTCGACTGCAATATCGGCAGCCGCGCCGCCGATGGTTTCGATCTCGACAGCTTCGACGACGAGAGGCTTGTCTTCGGCCACGAAGCCGAAGCGACGCTTGTGCAGCGTCTCGAACTGGCTGCGCAATCGCGCGGGGTCATCGATCTCGGGGAAAGTCGTTTCGACGGCCAGCAGCGTATCGGTGCCGGCGTAGCGGATATGGGCGCGCTGGACCGTCTTGATCTCGACCGTTGCGACGCCCTGCGTTTCCAGTTCGGGCACGCATTCGCCGCGCAATTCGCCGCCGAGTGCCGCGATCGCTTTTGGCGCGGCATCATCGAGGGGAACCCCGAGCGCCTTCTGGCGCGTTGCCCGGATATCGGCAAGCCCCATGCCATAGGCGGAAAGAAGGCCGGACATCGGATGCAGAAGAATGCTCTTCATCCCGAGTGCATCCGCAACCAGGCAGGCATGCTGCCCGCCGGCGCCGCCGAAGCAGTTCAGCGCATAGCGCGTCACGTCATAGCCGCGCTGAACGGAAATCTTCTTGATCGCCTCGACCATGTTGGCAACGGCGATGCGGATGAAGCCGTCCGCGACATCTTCCGGGCTGCGGCCATCGCCGATTTCGGCTGCAAGCGCCGCGAACTTGACGCGCACCGTCTCGACATCCAGCGGCTGATCCTGGTCGGGGCCGAAGATGGAGGGGAAGAATTCCGGCAGGAGCTTGCCGGCCATGACGTTGGCGTCGGTGACGGCAAGCGGGCCGCCATTGCGGTAACAGGCAGGTCCCGGAAAGGCACCGGCCGAATCCGGACCGACGCGGAAACGATCGCCATCGAAATGCAGGATCGAACCACCGCCTGCGGCCACGGTATGGATCAGCATCATCGGCGCGCGCACGCGTACACCGGCGACTTCCGTCTCGAAGGCTCGCTCATATTCGCCGTCGAAATGCGCCACGTCCGTGGAAGTGCCGCCCATGTCGAAGCCGATGACATTGGCAAAGCCTGCCTGTTCGCCGGTTTTGGCAAGACCGACGACGCCGCCCGCAGGGCCAGAGAGAATGGCGTCCTTGCCCTGGAACATGTCGGCAGCGGTCAAACCGCCCGATGACATCATGAACATGACCCGCGCACCGGTGCGCTCGACATCGAGCTCATCGCAGACTTGGCGGATATAGCGCCCGAGTACCGGCGAGAGATAGGCATCGATGACGGCCGTATCGCCACGTCCCACAAGCTTGATGAGCGGCGAAACCTCATGGCTGACGGAGACCTGCTCGAAGCCGAGGGATCGTGCGATCCGGGCGACCGCAGCCTCGTGCGCCGGAAACTTGTAGGCATGCATGAAGACGATGGCGACCGAGCGATAGCCCTTTGCAAGGAGATCGCGCAGCGCCCCTTCTGCAGCCTTTTCGTCCAGAGCAAGCTCCACGGTCCCGTCGGCAAGCACGCGCTCCTCGATCTCGGCGACATCTTCGTAAAGCGCTTCCGGCTTGACGATTTCGGTCGCGAAGATCTTCTTGCGTTCCTGATAGCCGATGCGCAAAGCGTCCCTGAAACCCTTTGTCGTCACCAGGCCAAGACGTTCGCCCTTGCGCTCGAGCAGCGCATTGGTGGCAACCGTTGTGCCCATGCGGACCTCGCCGATCGCACCTTCTGGAACCGGTTCGCCTTTACCGAGACCGAGGTGGAGACGGATACCATGGACGGCCGCATCGCGGTACGCCTCGGGGTTTTCCGAGAGGACTTTACGGGCGTGGAGAGCACCGGACGGATCGCGCCCGACCACGTCGGTAAACGTACCGCCGCGATCGATCCAGAAATCCCAACGACCCGAAATCTTCTCCGACAAACCGGCCTCCCACAGAACGACGCCACTAACAATGATAATATATCGATAAATCGTCGACGTTTTATCGTCAACATGAATTGCTGGGAGCTGATGCGATCAACAGTTTTTGTCCCGCGTGGCGTGCGCGACGGATATCAACTAGTCTTCAAACCGGCCCGTTCCCCTGCGATCCCCCTCGTATTGTCTGGCAAATGGAAATGGCGGCAGCCAGCCTTCACGTCGTGCGGTCCAGAGTTCGTAGGTTGGCAAAAACTGATCCGGAGCATCGAGAGACCCCAGGTTCACCTCGATTTCGTCTTCGCTTTTCGAGAAGACGGACGAACCGCAATGCGGACAGAAAAAGCGGCCAGCATAATCGCGCGTCTCACCTTCGACCGCCACCGCGCCCTCAGGAAAAATCGCGGAAGCGTGAAAAAGGGCACCATGATGCCTGCGGCAATCGAAACAGTGACAAATGCCGACCCGATATGGCCGTCCCGACGCGACAATCCGCACCTTGCCGCACAGGCAGCCTCCCGTAACACGGTCCATCCTGCACCTCCTCCAAGAATAGGCAGGCAGCATGTTACGACAGACCGAACATGCGCTGCAATCACACGCATCTCGACGCGTGCGGCTCGCTCTTTAGACCTCTTGTGATTGGGTTTCGGCCGACAGCGGCGCTTCTAATGCAATCCGCCGACGCCGAGCAAACGCTCGACCGTGTCATGATCCGCGGCCAGAGCCTCGGGCGTCCCCTTCCAGGCAAGCCGCCCGCGCTCCAGGATAATGACGTCGCTAGCGAAATCGAGCGCGCTCTGGATCCTCTGCTCAACAAGCAGGATCGTCATGTCGCCCGCCTTGGCGAGCGTGGCAAAGGCCGCCATCAGTTCCTCGCAAATGACGGGCGCAAGCCCTTCCAACGGCTCGTCCAGAAGCAGGACGGAAGGGCGACCGAGGATCGTGCGTGCGGTCGACAGCATCTGCTGCTCGCCGCCGGACAGCTGTCCGCCAAGGTTGCGACGTCGCTCTTTCAAGCGCGGGAACATGTCATAGGCTTCCTGCAGGGCGCTCTTCGGCCGCCCTTTGAGCCCGACGGACAGATTTTCCTCGACGGTCAGTGTCGGAAAGACGTCGCGCGTCTGCGGTACATAGCCGAGGCCCTGATGGGCGCGGCGGGCGCTGGGCAACCCGGCAATATCGGCCGAACCCAGCCGGATGCGGCCTTCATAGCGCCGGGTCTGGCCGGCGAGTGTGGCAAGCAGCGTGCTCTTGCCCATGCCGTTGCGGCCAAGCACGGCCAGCCGGCCACCGGCCGGGACCGAAAAGGAAACCCCCTCCAGCACGCGCGTCGGACCATAGCCGGCCGACAGATTTTCGACTTCAAGCGGCGTGGCCGGCATTGGCGTAGCTCCCCAGATAGGCTTCGCGCACCCGCGCATCCTCAGTGACGTCTTTCGGCGACCCGTCGAATATGATCGTGCCGGCGGCGAGCACCACCACGCGCTTGGCAAAGCGGAAGACAAGATCCATGTCATGCTCGATCATCAGCACGGCGAGGTCGGCAGGCAGATCGGCAAGCGCCTGCTCGATGCGCCCCGTCTCGCTCTGCGGCACGCCTGCCGCCGGCTCGTCGAGCAATAGAATTTTCGGTTTCAGGGCCATGGCAACGGCGATTTCCAGAAGCCTCTGCTGGCCATAGGCGATCTCGCTGACCTTACGGTGCGCAAGTGCCGTAAGACCGAGCGTGCCGAGCAGCTCGCCCGCCTCGGTCATCACGTCACGCATGGAGAGGAAATTACCGAACATTCGGCCGGAACGGCCGGTCCGCTGCAGGATTGCAAGACCAATATGCTCGGCTGGCGTCATATCCTGAAACAGCCGCGTCACCTGGAAAGAGCGCACCAGCCCGCGCCTGACGCGCCCGATGGCATCAACCTTGTTGACGTTCTGACCGGCGATGCGAACCTCGCCTGAATCCGCGGGCAGATTGCCTGTGACGAGGTTGACGAAACTCGTCTTGCCGGCACCGTTCGGGCCGATCAGGGCAACGCGATCGCCGGGCGCCATCGACAGGCTCACATTGTTTGTCACCGTCAGGCCGCCAAACGCCTTCTTCAGGTTGACGACCTCGAAAATGGCACTCATGTCCGGGCCTCCCGACGACGGGCGAGATAGGCAGCGGCTGTGCCATAGATCCCCTTGGGTGCAAAGAGAACCACCAGTATCAAAAGTGCCCCGACGATGGTCAACCAGTGAAACGGGTTAGCGGCAGAGACATAGTCCTCGAACAGCATGAAGATCACCGTGCCGGCAAGTGCGCCGAACAGAGACCCCGTACCGCCGAGTACAAGCATCACGAGCGCCTCTGCCGATTGCGTGAAAGAGAGACTGTCAAGGCCGACCACCTGGGTGGAGATGGCGTTCAGGGCACCCCCGATACCGGCAACGGCGCCGGAAATCATATACATCTTGATCAGCGCCATCTTCGGCGAAGCTCCCATGGCGCGAATGCGCAAGGGATCCTGCCGAATACCACGACACAACATTCCGAAGGGCGAACGCACGAGAAAGCGCAATAGCACCAGCGCAATCAGCAAGAGCGCGACGCCATAGATGTAGGCCGTGTGTCCGTAGAGATCGAATTCGAAAACGCCGAACAACGGATCCGGCGAGATGCCTGACAAGCCGTCGCTGCCGCCAGTCCAGCTCGAGGCCTTGTTGGCGAATTCATGGAAGAGATAGATGAGAGCGATGGACAGAACGAGTTGCGGCAGACCGTGCGCTCTGAGGATGACGACGCCGCATATAAGGCCGGCGATGGCTCCAGCGACGATGCCGGCAAGTGTCATCAAAAGCGGATCGTTGATGCCGTAATGGGCCGACGCGATGCCGGCGGCATAGGCACCCGCACCGAACAGCGCGGCATGACCGAGCGTTGCCACGCCGCAATATCCCGTGACGAGATCCAGCGAGAGCACGAGAAGCGCAATCGCGATCAATCGAGTCAGGAGAGCAAGATTTTCGGGAAATAGCAGATAGCCGGCGGCAGCCACGACGACGATGACGGCAACTGCAATCAAATCCCGCCCAAATGTGCGATGTCCAATCATCGGCGCGGCCTCTCTTTCAAGGGTCATAGCCATGTTACTTCAGTCTCCCGGCAAAGCCGCGCGGAAATACGCAGACGATGGCGATGACGGCCAGATAGAAGAAAAACTCCCCATATTCCGGCATGAGATAACGGCCTGTCGTATCGACGCAGCCGAGAATGAGACAGGCCAGCAGTGCGCCCGAAATGGAGCCGGCGCCGCCCACGGAAACGACCACGAGGAAAGTGACCATGTAGCGAAGTGCGTAGTAGGGTTCGACGGGCAGCAACTCCGCTCCGACGACCCCGCCGAAGGCAGCAAGGCCGACGGCAACGGCAAAACTGACGGCGTAGACGATTTCCGTCCGCACGCCGAGCGCGGCCGCCATCGAGGCATTATCGACGGAGGCGCGCAGTTTCACGCCGAAAGAGGTCTTCTCGATCAGATACCAGAGCGCCAGCGCGACTACGAGACCGCAGACGATCGCGAAGATACGGTGGGTTCCGATCGTGCGAAAGCCGAGGTCGACCGAGCCCTGCAGGGCACCCGGTAAGGGAATGGTCTTCAAGGTTGGGCCGAAGACGTAGTTTGCGATGCCGATGATGCAAAAAGTGATGCCGATCGTCATCAGCACCTGCGTCAGCTCAGGCGCACCATAAATGCGCCGGTAAAGCAGTCGCTCGATCGGGATCGAGATGATGACGGTACCGACCACCGCCAGCAAGACGGCAACGGCGTAACCAAGACCAAGATCGTGCGCGGCATAAGACGCAATGTAGCCACCGATCATGGCAAAGGCGCCATGGGCCAGATTGACGACGCGCATCAGGCCCATGGTGACGGAAAGGCCGATGGAGATCACGAACAGCACCATGCCGTAAGCCAGGGCATCGACTGCTATGCTGAGCACGGTTTGCATTGAAATCGCTCGTCTGATTGTTGTTGCGCGATGGCTGTCGTCACGCCCCTGAGCGGAGAGTTCCGATCGGGGGCGTGGGTCCAGGCGCGTTTACTTCGCAGCGGCAAGGCCAGGATCGCCCTGCTTTTCGAAGGTTTGGATTTCCTTGTTGTAGTATTTGCCGTCGTCGCCTTTGGCGACTTCGCGCAGATAGATGTTCTGCGTGATATGCCGGCTCTCCGGCTCGATGGTCACGGGGCCGCGCGGGCTAACCCAGGACAGACCCTTCACTGCATCGACTGCTTTCTGCGCATTCTGCTTGCCGCCGGTTGCCTCGATCATCTTGTAGATGACATGCATGCCGTCGAACGCACCAACGGCCGGGAAGGTCAGCTCGGCGGGATTGCCGATCGCCTTGTCGGCGGCGGCGACAAAGGCCTTGTTCTCGGGAGAGTCGTGGGAAACCGCGTAGTGGAAGGTCGTCTGCATGCCGAGCGCGGCGTCGCCGAGCGCCGGGAGGTCGGACTCCTGTGTCAGGTCGCCAGGCGCGAACAACTTGATACCTGCCGTCTTCAAGCCATTCTCGTTAAAGGCTTTGACGAAGCCAAGCGTCGTCGGGCCGGATGGCAGGAAGGCAAACACGCCCTGTGCACCGGAATCCTTGATGCGCTGCATGATCGGACTGAAGTCGTTGGCCGAAAGCGGCATGCGGATCGCTTGAACGACCTCACCGCCCTGTTTCTCAAAACCCGCTTTGAAAGCATTTTCGGCATCGACACCCGGACCATAATCGCTGACGACGGAGATGACCTTCTTCACACCCGCGTCAGAGGCGACCTTGGCGATCGGCGTCGACGTCTGCCAGGTCGTGAAGGATGTGCGCACGACAAGCGGGCTCTTCGTGACGATCGCCGAAGTCGCGGCATTGAAGATCACCATTGGCACGTTCGCCTGCTTGAGGATCGGCGTTACGGCCATCGCGTCCGGCGTAAAGTAGAAGCCGGCAAGATACTGCACATGCTCCTTGACGACGAGCTCCTGGGCAAGCGACTTTGATTGAGCCGGATCAGCGGCCGGCAAGTCGCGGTAAACCACCTCCACCTCGTCATTGCCAACCGTCTTGCCGTTCATTGCCATATAGGCGTCGATACCGGCCTTGAAGTTCTTGCCCTGCAAGGCGAACGGACCGGAAAATGGACCGATGACACCGACCTTGATGGTATCGGCGTAGGCAGCACCACCCAGAGCGACTGCCGCGATGGCGGCCAAGACAAAGCGTTTCATTTTTCTCCTCCCGGCAGTCGTTCCCGCACCGCCCTTGATCGTTCAAAATCTGATCACCACCAATTTCCCATAGGAAATGGTAATGTAAAATGAAATAAAGGTCACCATCCATACCCATACGGTTATGAATTATACCATCAGCCTATCCCGCTGACGTCCCCAAGCGTTTGATCGACCCGATTAAATGCTCGGCATGGCGCAGCGAGGCCGCCGTCGCTACGACCATAGGCGGCAGCAGCAGCCATTCCAACGTCCAGGCGGCGCCGGAGCGTTCCTGTTCATGGATGAGCGATTGATGAATGCCCGAAAGCTGCACGGCATTGAAACGGGCAAGCGTGACAAGCGTTTCTGCAGCAACCGGATTTTGCTTGTGCGGCATGGCTGAGGAACCACCGCCGCCCGAAAGCTCGATCTCGTCGCCGGCTTGCGCCAAAAGCGCAATGTCCTGACCGATCTTCCCGAGGCTGCCTGAAATCATCGATAGCAATCCGGCCAGTTCGGCAATACGCGCCCGCTGGCTTTGCCACTGTGGTTCATCCGTCAAGCCGAGCGCCTGCGCCAGCGAGTTTCTGATTTCCGACGCCTTGGGCCCGAGCTTTTCCAGCGTCCCGGCAGCACCGCCGAACTGCAGCGGAAAGCTCTCCTGTGTCAGTCGATCCCGATATTGATCAAGCGGGTGCCGCCATGCGCTCAGACGGTCGGAAACCGTGATTGGAATGGCCGCCTGCATTCGAGTATGCGCCATCAATCCATGCGAACCGAACCGCTCATCCAATTTGGAAAGCGCCGACGATGTGGCGAAGAGACGTCCGGCAAGGATGAAAGCAGCGGCCTTCAACCGCAGCATCAAGCTGGTGTCGATGACGTCCTGGCTGGTCGCGCCAAAATGGACATGCTGCGCAAAATCCCCGCCGACCGCCTTGCGCAATTGCCTGATAAGTTCGGGCACGACGACACCATCGGAAGCCGTTGCTGTCTTCAGGCTCTGCGGATCCGGCTCGAAACTGCTGCAGACCTCGGCAATATGGACTGCGGCATCCTGCGGCACGATGCCGTGCCCGGCCTCCGCTTTGGCAAGCGCGGCTTCGAAGGCGAGCATGGCGCGAATATCAGCCTTGGCGGAAAAGTAACCGGCAATCTCCTCGTCGCCGAGGAGACCTGACAGAAATGGATGATCGAAAGGTGAAACACTCATAGGTTATATATCGAAGAAAACCGTTTCCTTGTCGCCCTGCAAGTGGACATCGAAGGTGTAGATGGAGCCTTCCTTGCTGGCAATCAGGGTCGCAACGCGATCGCGATGCTCGATACGCTGAAGCAAAGGATCTTCTGCATTGGCAGCGGTCTCTTCGGGAAAATACAGGCGCGTGTGAAGGCCGATATTGATGCCGCGCGCCACGATCCAGATTGTGATGTGCGGCGCCATCTTGCGGCCATCCTTGAAAGGCACGCGACCGGGTTTGATGGTCTCGAAACGGAATGTGCCGTCGGTGGAATTGGTCGGGCAGCGCCCCCAGCCTGTGAAATTCGGATCGGCCGAGCCGCGCAGTTCCGACGGGCTATTGTAAAGCCCGGCGCTGTCGGCCTGCCAGATTTCGAGAACGGCGTCCTTGACCAGGCCGCCGGCACCATCGAAAATGCGGCCGCTCACAGTAATGCGCTCGCCAAGCGTCTTGTCGTTGACCATGACGGAACCGAGGTCGGTTTCGTAGACGCCACCAATCTCGCTGTGGTTCGGCGTCAGGCCGATGTGGACATAAGGGCCTGCCGTCTGCGATGGCGTTTCCTTGAGATAGCCGAGTTCCTGTACCATCAATTGCCCTCCAGCCGGTTTTCGAACAGGGTCGAACGGCGACCGCGCAGCACGATATCGAATTTATAGGCACGGGCATCCATCGGGATGGTATTGCCCCAGTCGAGCGGCGCAATCAGCTGCTCGATAGCCTGTTTGTCGGGGATCGTCCCGACGATCGGACATTTCCAGATCATCGGATCGCCCTCGAAATACATTTGGGTGATCAGACGCTGCGCGAATCCATGACCGAAGACGGAGAAGTGGATGTGTGCCGGCCGCCAGTCGTTGACGCCGTTTGGCCAGGGATAGGCACCGGGACGGATGGTGCGGAAGGCATATCGTCCTTCATCATCGGTGATGGCCCGACCGCAGCCGCCGAAATTCGGATCGATGGCAGCGAGATAGGTTTCCTTTTTGTGGCGATAGCGGCCGCCTGCATTGGCCTGCCAGAACTCGAGCAACACGCCCGGCACCGGCCGACCACGCTCATCGAGCACGCGGCCATGCACGATGATCCGCTCGCCGATGGCGCTTTCGCCGGGCTTCGCAAAGTTATGGATCAAATCGTTATCGAGCTCGCTGAGTATCGAATGGCCAAAGACCGGGCCGGTGATCTCGGAGACCGTGCCGTCGAGCGACAGCAGCGCGCGCTGCGGCGACCGTAATACCGAAGTCTTGTATCCCGGTGCGAAGGCCGGCGGATGCCAGGCGCGGTCTCTCGCGAAAAAGGCGCCCGTCTCGGGCTTGCTATTGCTTCTATCGGACATGTCTGCCTCGCTTCATGCCGCCTGTTCGGCGTCTATCTGTTCGAAAACCTGCTTGGCGATCTTGATCGCGTGATTGGCCGCGGGCACGCCCGCATAGATCGCCACATGCAAGAGCGCCTCGCAGATATCGTCGCGCGTCGCGCCAGTGTTGCGCGTTGCGCGCACATGCATGGCCACTTCATCGTCCTGGCCGAGCGCCGCCAGAAGAGCGATCGTCACGATGGAGCGCTCACGCCGACTAAGCGTCGGGCGGGACCAGACATGTCCCCAGGCGGCCTCCGTGATCAGCTCCTGAAATGGCTGATCGAATTCCGTCACGCTCTGTTGGGCACGATCGACATGGCTGTCGCCGAGCACGGAGCGGCGTGTGGCCATACCCTGCAAATAACGCTCGGACGGCACGGTAGGGTCGTTCATCAGGCTTGTTCTCCATGCAGGACGACGTCGATGAAGGCACGGATCACTTCGGTCAACGCCTCGGGTTGTTCGACGCACGGGATATGACCGGCGTCCTTGATCACTTCATAGCGCGCATTCGGAATGAGCTTGGCCGTCGAAAGCACCAGATCCGGCGGCGTCGAACCATCCTGATCGCCGACGACGCAGATCGTCGGCACGGCGATCCTGGCGGCTGCTTCAGTCAGATCAGCATCGCGAAGGGCAGCACATGTGGCAGCGTATCCCGCAGCCGGCTGGCGGGTCAGCATGTTGCAGTATCCGGCGAAGGCGACGTTCTCGGGACGTCTGAACGCAGGCGTGAACCAGCGCTCCATGACCGCGTCGACGATGGATTCGATGCCTTCAGCCTCGACCTGCGCGATACGGGCATTCCAGCTTTCGGCCGTACCGATCTTATGGGCGGTATCGCAGAGGATCAGGGCACGCACCAGATCCGGGCGACGCTGATACAGCGACTGCGCGACCAACCCGCCGACAGACAAGCCGCAGATGATGGCGCTCTTCACCGAAAGGAAATCGAGCAGCCCGGCAAGATCGGTTGCGTGATCCTCGATGGCATAAGGCATCTGCCCGAGATCGGAAAGGCCATGGCCGCGCTTGTCGTAGAGCACAATGGCAAAATCGCCCGCCAGCCGCACGATTACATCGCGCCAGATCCGAAAATCCGTGCCGAGCGAATTGGCAAAGACAAGCACCGGCTTGTCGGCGGGGCCACCGATAATCTGGTAGTGAATGCTGACGTCGTTGATGCGGGCAAACTGCACTGGAAATCTCCTCGAGGCGAGATTGTATCTATAATCCGGTTAGGTAAAATGATATTTCTTGGCTCTACGATAACTCTAGGGTTATGATTGAGCATGCTCGACGCACGCATCAAGTTCCGCCATCTGCAAACCTTTGTCGAGGTTGCACGCCAGAAAAGCGTGATCAAGGCGGCAGGACTGCTGAACATCAGCCAGCCGGCAGTCACCAAGACGATCCGCGAGCTCGAAGAGGCGCTTGGCGTCACCGTTTTCGAACGCGACGGGCGCGGCATCCGAATTACCCGATACGGCGAGGTCTTTCTCCGCCACGCGGGCGCGGCTCTGACCGCCCTCAGACAAGGTCTTGATTCCGTATCGCAGGAGCGTTCCGGCGAGGCGCCGCCGATCCGCGTCGGCGCGCTGCCCACGGTTTCGACACGGATCATGCCGCGGGCGATGGACCTGTTTCTCAAGGAAGAGACCTGGAGCCGCATCAAGATCGTCACTGGCGAAAACGCGGTCCTTCTCGAGCAGTTGCGTATTGGCGATCTCGATCTCGTCGTTGGCCGACTTGCGAGCCCCGAAAACATGACGGGTTTTTCCTTCGAACATCTTTACTCCGAACAAGTGGTTTTTGCCGTGAGGGCAGGCCACCCTTTGCTATCCGACCAGCAATCACTGTTTTCCGACCTCAACCGCTACACAATCCTGATGCCGACGCGCGGGTCGATCATCCGTCCCTTTGTCGAAAGCTTTCTGATCGCCAACGGCGCCGGCGGATTGCCCAACCAGATCGAGACGGTTTCCGACTCGTTCGGCCGCGCCTTCGTACGATCGAGCGACGCCATCTGGATCATCTCGGCCGGTGTTGTGGCCACCGACGTCAACGACGGGTTGCTAGCGCTCCTGCCGATCGACACCAGCGAGACGAAGGGGCCGGTCGGATTGACGGTGCGCACAGATGCCATCCCCACCCTTCCCTTGTCGATCCTGATGCAGACGATCCGCGAAGCGGCCCGCGAGATCTCCGAGAAGCTCTAACGCAGGCTCAGAACGGCAAACCGACATAATTCTCGGCAAGTGCTGTCGATGCGGCACGGGAATGGGTGAGATAATCGAGCTCGGCTTCCTGGATCTTCTGGTCGAAATCGTTGGTGTCGGGAAAGCGATGCATCATGGTCGTCATCCACCAGGAAAAGCGTACGGCCTTCCAGACCCGAGCAAGCGCCTGCGCGGAGTATGCTTCCAATCCAGCATCGGAACGATCTCGATAATGCTCGGCAAGGCCCGAAAACAGGTAATGCACGTCGCTGGCTGCCAGATTAAGTCCCTTGGCGCCGGTCGGCGGGACGATATGAGCGGCATCTCCAACGAGGAAGAGACGGCCGAAGCGCATGGGTTCCGCCACGAAAGAGCGCAGCGGCGCGATCGATTTTTCGAAAGACGGCGCCGTGACCAACGCCTCTGCATGATGAGCCGGCAGGCGTCGGCGCAGCTCGTCCCAGAAGCGGTCATCGCTCCAGTCCTCGACCTTCTCGTCCAGCGGACACTGAATATAATAGCGGCTTCGCGTCATCGACCGCATGGAGCATAAGGCAAAGCCGCGGGGATGATTGGCATAGATCAGCTCGTGGTTGACGGGCGCCACTTCCGCCAGCACACCGAGCCAGCCGAAGGGATAGACCTTCTCGAAGCTGCGAACCGCCTTTTCCGGAATCGATTTCCGACTGACGCCGTGAAAGCCATCGCAACCGGCAATGAAATCGCAATCAATTCGGCGGGAAACGCCGTCCGTCTCGTAGGTCAGATAGGGCGTATCGCCCTCGAAGTCGTGCGGCTGGACGTTGGCAGCGTGATAGATGGTCGTCGCGCCGCTTTCCTCGCGTCGCGCCATCAGGTCGCGCGTCATTTCCGTCTGACCGTAGATGACGACCCGCTTGCCGCCTGTCAGCCCATGAAGGTCGATGCGATGATCGCGCCCGTCGAAGGCGAGCGAGAAGCCGTCATGCGGCAAGCCCTCTTCATGCAGCCGGACGCTGGACTTCGCCTGATCCAGCAGCCGGACGGTGCCTTCCTCGAGAACGCCGGCACGCACGCGGCCGAGGATATAGTCCTTGCCGACGCGATCCAGAATGACATTGTCGATGCCGGCCTCCGTCAATAGCTGCCCGAGCAGCAGCCCGGACGGCCCAGACCCGATAATGGCGACTTGAGTGCGCATCGTCTCCTCCCATGCGTCTGACTTGCTTCAAGTCTCTCCGGCGCCTTGTCGATCCGCAATGGACATTTCGGTCAAGAAATTGCACAAATCGGACATGGCGAGGGAGGGCAGCCATGAGCAAGATCGTGCCGACCTACGAGCTTTATGGGGAAAATACCGGCAGAAAGCCGGATTTCTGGCTGCATTGCGAGACCATTCCTTCCCGTAGCAGCCTTCATCACTGGGAGATCCGGCCCCATAGACACGAGAGTTTCTTTCAGATCTTGTACATAGACGCCGGATCCGGAGATGCCGTCTTTGATGGTTTTGCCAACGCGATTGTCCCGCCCGCCATCATTACCGTGCCACCCAAACTCAATCACGGCTTCCGATTTTCGCGTGACATAGACGGTTTCGTCATCACGGTGTTGGTCTCTCATCTGAAAGCTTCTCCGGGCGACCGCAGCAGGCTGGGAACATGGCTTGCCGATCCGCGCCTGACTTTGCTCGACGTCCGCAACGACGATGCCGCATATGTCGCAAGTACGCTGAAACGCCTTGGCGAAGAGTTTGCCAGCAACCGCAATGGCCGCAACGACCTGCTCGACGCGTATTTGACCTCGGCCCTGCTAGTGACTGCACGCATCGCTCAAAAAGCCGACGAAGACTTACATTCCGGCGATGAGACGGAACGTCGGATGGAGCTGTTGCAGGGCTTGATCCAGCGTCACTTTCGCTCGCACAAATCGGCCGCATTCTATGCCGAAAGCCTGGGCATATCGCTGGCGCATCTCAGCCGCATCGTGCGCAGCCGCACCGGCCATGGGGCACACGAGCTGATCGCGCGCAAGCTGCTGGATGAGGCCAAGCGCGAACTCGTCTTCACCTTCGCGACCGTCCAGGAAATCAGCTATCGCCTCGGCTTTGCCGATCCGGCCTATTTCTCGCGCTTCTTCGTCAAGCAGACAGGCCGGACGCCGCGTGCCTGGCGCATCGAGGAAAGGGAAAGGCTGGGAATGTGATGGTTACGGCAACACCAGTCGAAGCGCCTTCTGTGTCTCCCTCAGCAACGGCAGGAACCGCTCTGCCATATCCGAGGCGGCGACATAGGCGGCGGGAGCGCCGATGTTAATCGCCGCCACTGTCTGGCCGCGATCGTTTTCCACTGGCACGGCAATCGAACAAAGGCCTATTTCCAGCTCCTGATCGATGACGGCGTATCCCTGCTCTCTCACCCGGCGAAACTCCGCCATCAGTTCCTCGGGATCGGTTTTGGTGTTCGGGGTGTTGGCTTTGAGGTCGGTCCTTTCCAGCACTGCGCGCGCCTCGCTTTCCGGCAATGCGGACAACAGAACACGCCCCATGGAGGCGCAGAAGGCAGGAAGGCGGCTTCCGGGTGTCAGATTGATGGACATCACCCGGCGCTGCGACGCGCGGGCAATATAGACGACGGCTGTCCCATCGAGCACCGAGGCCGAAGCGTTTTGCCCCGCACGTTCGGAAAGCTGATCGAGGTGCGGCTGGATGACCATCGGCAGCGGGGTAGCGGCAAGATAGGCATGGCCAAGTCGAAGGATCTTCGGCGTCAGCGTGAAGAATTTCCCGTCAAAAACAGCATAGCCAAGCTCGGAGAGCGTCAACAGCGACCGGCGAACCGTGGCGCGGTCAAGCTCTGTCAGCTTCGAGGCCTCGGCAATGGTCAGGCGCTGCCGCGTTTCACCGAAGGCTTCGATGACTTTCAACCCTCTGGCAAAGCCGCTGACGAAGTCTGTTTCACGCATCGTATATCTCCAGCTTCAGATCATTTTGTGCGATATATGAACAAATGTCAAATATCGCACAAATTTATTGACGATTTCGGGCTGAAGGCGCTTATTGGCGCTCACCAAGACAGCATTTGACGAGGAGGTCCTATGGCGAAGATCCAGTCGCTTTCGCAGGCTGTGGCAGAGAATGTGCGGGACGGCGATACGGTCGCCATGGAGGGGTTCACCCACCTCATTCCTTACGCCGCCGGCCATGAAGTCATCCGCCAGGGCAAGAAAGATCTCTTTCTGATCCGTATGACGCCGGATATTCTCTACGATCAGCTGATCGGTGTCGGCGCGGCCAGAGGCATGAAATTCTCCTGGGGCGGCAACCCCGGCGTCGGCTCGCTGCATCGTTTCCGCGACGCCGTCGAGAACCAGTGGCCGCGGCCACTTGCGATCGAGGAGCATTCGCACGCCGCCATGGCCAACGCCTATGAGGCCGGCGCCGCGAACCTGCCCTTCGCGATGCTGCGCGGCTATATCGGTGCCGACCTGCCCAAGGTCAACCCGAACATCAAGAGCATCACCTGCCCGTTCACCGGTGAAGTTCTTGCCGCCGTTCCGGCCATTCGGCCTGATGTCACCATCATCCATGCGCTACGCGCTGACCGGAAGGGCAACGTACTGCTGGAAGGCATCGTCGGCGTTCAGAAGGAGGCAGTGCTTGCCGCCAAGCGCTCGATCGTCACCGTCGAAGAAATTGTCGACGAGCTGAAGCCGTCTTCACCCAATTCCGTCGTCCTGCCGACCTGGGCGGTGACGGCGGTTGCAGCCGTGCCCGGAGGCGCCTTCCCCTCCTACGCTCAGGGCTATTACAAGCGCTCCAACGCCTTCTATATAGCCTGGGACGAAATCGCCCGCGATCGCGACAGTTTCCAGGCCTGGATCGATGAACATGTGATGAAGGCCGGTCCGGAGGACTTTGCCAAGAACACCGGCAAGGCGGCTTGAGGAGATCAAGATGAGCGATTTTACGCCCACAGAAATGATGACGATTGCGGCCGCTCGCGCGCTGACCAATGACGATGTCTGCTTCGTCGGCATCGGCGCACCGTCTGCCGCCTGCAACGTGGCGCGGCTCACCCATGCGCCCGATATTACCCTGATCTACGAGAGCGGCACGGTTGGAACCAAGCCCGACGTGCTACCCCTTTCGATCGGCGACGGCGAGCTTTGCGATACGGCTCTCTTCACCGTCTCCGTGCCAGAGATGTTCCGCTATTGGCTGCAGGGCGGCCGTATCACCACAGGCTTCCTCGGCGGCGCGCAGATCGACAGATTTGCCAATCTGAACACGACCGTCGTCGGCCCCTACGATCACCCCAAGGTTCGCCTGCCGGGCGGCGGCGGCGCACCGGAAATCGCCAGCAACTGCGGCCAGATCTTCATCACCATGGCGCTGTCCAAGCGCGGCTTCGTCGAGAAATTGCCCTTCATAACCTCGATGGGTCATGGCGAAGGTGGCAATCATCGCGAACGCCTGGGCATGAAGACGAAAGGGCCGACTCGCATTATTACCGATCTCTGCGTTCTCGAACCTGATCCGGTCACCAAGGAATTGACTGTCATGTCGATCCATAAGGGTGTAAGCCGCGAGCAGATTTCGGAGAATTGCGGTTGGGCGATCAAGTTTGCCGAAGAGGTGATCGAAACCCCGCCACCGGCCGAGACCGAACTATCCGTCCTGCGCGACATCAACGCGCGCACCAAGAAAGCCCATGAGGCAGCCTGATGACCGAAGCCTTTATCTGTGACTACATCCGTACCCCGATCGGCCGTTTCGGCGGATCGCTTTCCTCCGTGCGCGCCGACGATCTCGGCGCGGTGCCGCTGAAGGCGCTGATCGAGCGCAACGGCTCGGTCGATTGGGACGCCGTCGAAGACGTGATCTATGGATGCGCCAACCAGGCGGGCGAAGACAATCGCAACGTCGCGCGCATGGCAGGCCTCTTGGCCGGACTGCCAATTTCAGTACCCGGCACAACGATCAATCGCCTCTGCGGCTCTGGCATGGATGCGGTCATCTCCGCTGCTCGGGCAATTCGCGCCGGTGAAGCCGAGTTGATGATCGCAGGCGGCGTCGAGAGCATGTCGCGGGCACCCTTCGTTATACCGAAGGCGGAGAGCGCCTTTTCGCGCAACGCCGAAATCTACGACACCACCATCGGCTGGCGCTTCATCAACCCCTTGATGAAAAAGCAGTATGGCGTCGACTCCATGCCGGAAACCGGTGAAAACGTTGCCGAGGACTACAAGGTTACTCGCGAAGATCAGGACGCATTTGCCGTTCGCTCGCAGGCGAAGGCAGCAGCTGCACAGGAAAGCGGCAGGCTTTCCAAGGAAATCACCTCGGTCACGATCCCGCAGCGCAAGGGCGACCCGATCGTCGTCGGCAAGGATGAGCATCCGCGCGCAACGACGATGGAAGCGCTTGCCAAACTCGGCACGCCCTTCAAGAAGGAAGGCGGCACAGTGACGGCCGGCAATGCTTCCGGCGTCAACGATGGCGCTGCAGCACTCATCATCGCCTCCGAAGCCGCCGCAAAGAAATACGGCCTGACGCCCATTGCCCGCATTCTCGGTGGCGCTGCGGCCGGCGTGCCGCCGCGCATCATGGGTATCGGCCCCGTCCCCGCCTCGCGCAAGCTTATGGCCCGGCTCGGCATGCGCCAGGAACAATTCGACGTCGTCGAACTCAACGAGGCCTTCGCATCGCAGGGGCTTGCCGTGCTGCGCGAGCTTGGCATCGCCGATGATGACGCGCGCGTCAATCGAAACGGCGGCGCGATCGCACTCGGCCATCCCCTTGGCATGTCCGGCGCTCGCATCGCCGGCACCGCCGCTCTTGAACTGCAAGAAACCGGTGGACGTTATTCGCTGTCGACCATGTGCATCGGCGTCGGTCAGGGCATTGCCATCGCGCTCGAACGCGTCTGATTTTCCGATAATCTTTGGCCCGTCGCTCGAGCGGCAATGGGCCATTATCGCTACAGGGCCTCAAAAGCCTGATCGATCAAAGCGATAATTAGCGACGTCATCGGGAACGGCAGAGGCTTTGGCGCGTTTTCCTGCTTGCTCAGTGGGATTGATCCATGCCGTCACGCCAGAATTTTTTTAAGTCTTTTCCGTTCGCTAGCCCTATCCTCCTCATTGCCTTCACCCTTTCGCTCTCGTTCGCGCAAGTTGCTTTCGCTGCCGAAGGGCAAAAGGCAAGCCATCCCTCCGAAGGCCTGTTCCTGATACAGATCGTGCTGCTTGTCGTATCGGGCAGACTGCTGGGCGAACTGATGGTGCGCATCGGCCAGCCCTCGATCATGGGCCAAATCATCGCCGGCATCATTCTCGGCCCGTCTCTTTTCGGCCTGATCTTCCCGCATGCACAAGCAAGCCTCTTCCCGTCCAACGAAGGTCAAAAGAGCATGGCCGATGCAGTCGGTCAGCTGGGCATTCTGTTTCTCTTGCTGCTCGCCGGCATGGAAACCGATCTGGGCCTGGCAAAACGCCTGCGCAAGTCGGCGGCGGGAGTCTCGCTCACCGGTATCGTCATTCCCTTTGCGGCCGGCTTCGCTCTGGGCGAACTCATTCCCGACTGGCTGCTTCCTGACCCCGAAAAGCGCTTGGTCACCTCTCTTTTTCTCGGCACCGCGCTTTCCATCTCTTCCGTGAAGATCGTAGCTTCCGTCGTGCGCGAGATGGATTTCATGCGGCGCAACATCGGCCAGCTGATCGTCGCGTCCGCTATTATTGACGATACCGTCGGATGGGTCATCATTGCGGTCACCTTCGGGTTGGCGGAAAAAGGTACGGTCGATCTGACGACGCTTGCCACCAGCGTGCTTGGCACGCTCGCTTTCATGGCCGTCAGTTTTACGGTCGGACGACGGATCGTTTTCGAGATCATCCGCTGGACCAACGACAATTTCCGCAGCGACCTGCCGGTGCTCAGCGCCATAATTGCCATCATGGGCGCGATGGCAATCATCACCAATCTCATCGGCGTCCATACCGTGCTGGGCGCCTTCGTTGCCGGCATCCTCGTCGGTGAATCACCGATCCTCACGCGTCAGATCGATGTACAGCTTCGCGCCCTGACCACGGCGCTATTCATGCCCGTCTTCTTCGGGCTGACCGGCCTGCAAACCGACCTGACCGTGCTTGCCGACCCTTCGATCCTGCTCTTGACGGCCGCCGTCGTTATCATCGCCAGCATCGGCAAGTTCGGCGGCGCCTTTGCCGCCGCCAAACTCAGCGGCTATTCGATGTCGGAAGCCCTTGCGCTCGGCTGCGGCATGAATGCGCGAGGTTCGACGGAAGTGATTGTCGCAACGATCGGCCTTTCCGTTGGCGTTCTCGATGAAAAACTCTTCTCCGTCATTGTGGCCATGGCCGTCATCACGACAATGGCCATGCCACCGACGTTGCGCTGGGCGCTGGCGCGACTGCCGTTGCGCGAGGAGGAGCGCGATCGCCTTGAGCGAGAACAGTTCGAAAGCGAAAGTTTCCTCGTCAATTTCGAGCGCATCCTGCTGACCGTGGATGGTTCGCAGAGCAGTCGCCTAGCAACCTGGCTCGCCGCCTTCTTTGCGGTGACGCGCAAAATGCCCGTCACCGTGCTGGATGTGCGTGAAGCCGACGGTACTGAACCTGCGCCGGAAACGGCAGCGCCACAAGCCAAGGCGTCGAATGGCCGTATTGCCGCCGACGAGCTGCGCCAATGCGCGACCGATCTGCTGACATCGACGGCGTCCGAGACGGACATGGCGACAGAAGGCGATATCCATGTCACGGTTCGCGAGAAAAACGATAAACTCGAGACCATGCTCGGCGACATGTCGGGCACTGGTCACGATCTTCTTTTCACCGGTGTCGAACCGTCGATGGGAGACGACGGACGTTTCAGCGACGCGCTGCAGGAGATGACATCGGCGTTCAAGGGAACGTCTGCGATCGTCACGGCGCGAGGAGCCCTTCCCGATCGACCACATGATCTGCGTATCCTGTTGCCCGTCAGCGGCACGGAGCGCTCCGTCAGGGCAGCCGAATTCGGCCTGGCGATTGCCAAGGCAACGAACGCCCATTGCGCGCTGCTGCTCATCGTCGAGCCAAGACAGGCCAGAGCCATTCCACGCATCAGCGATCGCGGCAGCGACGATTTCGATGTCTTCAAGACGGTAGGCGCGATCGCCGATTATTATGGCGTGGAGATCGAAAAGGTCGTTCAGCAGGGGCCGTCTCCCGAGCTTTCGATCCTGCGGCATGCGCGCAGCGGCAAATACAATCTGATTGTGCTCGGTGTGAGCAAACGCGCGAGCGGCAGCCTTTCCTATGGCAGTGTCGCGGACACACTCCTTCAGACCGCCGACAGATCCTGCATCTTCATCGAGACCGATCTGGCAAATGGCACCATAGTCCCCGGCTAGGCGGAAGTGTTTGCACTGGCTTGCCAGCTACGGTCACGGAGGAAGAAGCCTTTTCAAAATCAAGGATGTTACACCAACCCTGACGGGTCGGCTCACATCCGAAACCGGCCATCATCACGAGCCGCTGGTTGCCTGGGTGAAAATTCTCGCTGCCGCTTCGAAGCCGATGGCAAAGCGACGATCACCACGGTCCAGCGCGATGGGAATAACTTCATACAAGCAATAAAAGCCCTGAATGGCTGCTAGCTCCTGGAGCAGGCGCCCAGCAACTACAGCTGGGCGGCGATTGCCGCCTTGTCTATGATCGACCAGACGTTCCTGATCCGGCCGTCCTGAAATTCGTAGAAGACATTTTCCGTAAACTGCACCCTCTTGCCATTAACCGGCAGGTCAAACAGCGCGGCCTTCGGCGTGCAATCGAAATGCAGTCGGCTGGCGATCCGCGGCGGTTCGCAAACCAGCAGGCGGATATCAAAGTGGAGATCGGGGATGGCGCGAAAATCGCCCTCGAGCATCTCCCGATAGCCCGACAGACCGATATGGCTGCCATTGTATTGCACATCGTCATGGACGAACTTGGCCAGATTCGACCAGTCTTGTCCGTTCAGGCAGGCAATATAACCTCTATAGGTGTCCGAAAGATCCACGCTTGGCATGGGGGCTCTCCTTCAACCGCGGGACGGCGCAGCAGCGTTCAGGCCGACGCCTGTAAACGATGGCGTCCTGTCTGCCTGACGGCGATCGGATGCTTGAGCGGCGGCGCCGGCCGGCCGATATGGTAGCCTTGAACGGCATCGATGCCAAAGGATTTTACGAGATCGAGCTGCTCTTCGTTTTCCACACCCTCGACGAGAATGCGATGACCGCGGTTGCGAACCAGACCGATAATATCCTCGAGCAAAACCTTGGCACCGGCGCTGTTGGCGGCGTCATGAAGGAAGGACTTGTCTATCTTGACGGTCTCGAACTCCATCAGGCGCAGCCAGGAAAGACCCGCAAAACCGGTCCCGAAGTCGTCGAGCCAGAATTTGATACCCAGCTGTTTGAGATCCTGAATGCTGCCGAGGACATCCGGGCGGATTTCCATATCGACGCCTTCCGTGATCTCGAACGCCACTCGATGCCCTGAGACGCCCGTCTCGGCAAGAATGGAAGCAACCTGCGCGGCAAAACCGGGAGCGCGCAGCTGGATCGGGGAAACATTGATGGTTACCGTATCGACGATATCGCGGATCAGCAATTCGCAACAGGCTCTTCTGATGGCCCAGTATCCGAGCTCGATGATGGCGCCAGTCCGCTCCGCAATCGGAATGAAGACGCCGGGGGACGAACTCGATCCATCAAGCAACTGCAGGCGCATCAGAGCCTCGTAAGCCCCGATCTCTCCAGTCTGCAGATATTGAATGGGTTGATAGACCAGCGAGACAAGGTTCTGCTGGATGGCGATCTTCAAGATGGCTGCGATGTTCTCGCTCGCATCGCCACCCGGCAGCTCGTTCGGGTCGAACACTCGCGTGCAATTGCGGCCGCTCGCCTTTGCGGAATACAGCGCCCGATCCGCCTCGTTGATCACATTCTCCAGCTTGCCGCCGGGGACGTCCCTGGTGACCGTCGCGCCGACGCTGACGGTCACATGTCCGAAGCCGTCAAGCCGCTGGGCATGCATGATGTCGAGAGCCTCGATGCCACGGCAGATAGATTCGGCCAGCGCCAGCGCCTCGGAGCTTTTCTCCACTTCGAGGATGACGATAAACTCCTCGCCACCGTAGCGACCGACAGTCGCGCCCAGCGGGGCAACAATATCTGCCAACGCGTTGGCAACCGTGACCAGGCAGTGGTCCCCTTCCTGATGGCCGTAATAATCGTTGTACTTCTTGAAGAAATCGACATCGACAAGCAGAACGGCAAACGTGACGCCGTCCTGGCGCCAACGCTCCCAAAACTGCTTCAGCCTGATATCGGCTGCTCTTCGATTTTCCATGCCGGTGAGCGAATCCGTAATCGACAGACGCAGCAGCGCCTCGCCGCGTTCCGCGGCCTGGCGTTGTTGCAGCTCCGCCTCCCGGGCATTGAGGAAGACGCTGAAACGTTCCTTGTTCAGCTTCCAGTTCACATAGGAGGTGAAGACGAAACAGCAGAGATAGAAGGTCGTGAAGGCGAGGCTGTAGGGCGCGCTATAATGGAATTCCAAAAGCGAGAGCAGGAAGGTGACGAAAATCAGACCCGAAGAGACGATTGCCAAACCGAATTCGAGGCTGAAGAACAGATTGACGCCCATCATGAAGATGGCCCCGAAGGCCGCATAATAGGAAAAAGCCTCGGCATTCGAGGTCTGCAGCGCCGGCACAAGCCACACGACGTAGCCCAAGACGACGGCCGCGGCGCAGGTGGCTTCGAGCTCGCCGGCACGACGGTTGCGCGCGAACTGGAGTTCCAAAACGAGGAGTGCGGTACCGCCGATCAGAAACCGCGCCGGGATCGTTATGTCCGAGACGTCCGGAATAAAGACCAGGTCAGTGAACAGGAAGAGCACATAAACAGGCACGGCAAGCCACAGGCCGCTGCGCGCAAGCGTGCGGCGAGCTTCGTTTCCATAGTCTTTATAAAGAGTACGAAGTCCGGCAGCGCCGCTCGTCGAGCGCGCTTTCTCTCGGCCGGGTTCGCTTCCTCTCCATAGTCGACGCATATTCACCATTACCCGAGTTAGCCAAGACTTCATGTCTACCGCACTTGCGTCGCTCGACTGGACAAAATCCCGCGCTTCACCAGGCCGCCAATTTGGTCCGTTTGATACCGACAGCGTTGCAATAGTGACGTTAACAAAACCATAGCGCTCACATTTTATGTGCGATATGGTTTTCATAGTCTTCACGGAATCATTTAAAATTGAAACAATTTCAAACTGCTCTCGATGGCTATAGCCTTGTCACGTCCCAATCTATCTCGGACCACACGAGATCGACGGTCGGTGACCTTGCAACCGATCAGATTAAGGAGGGCGAGGCCGAACTCGCCCTCATTCTATCGCTGACACAGCAGGCGTTTGACGCAAACGCGCCGGTTCCGGGCCTTATGAAAGCCCTGACGGAGCGTTTGCAGATACTGAAGAGCAAGTCGACACCGCTCACCTGGGCGCATCTTGCCTCTCTGGCGCAAGCTCATCCCGTTGCATCCTTCCTGCTTCAGGATCCGCTGACCCGTTGGTCTTTCGAAAAGCCCCGCGGCTATAGTGGCGACGCCCAACTGCTTGATTTCATTTATGAACATCCAGCGGTCGCCGCGCAGGTGAAAGAAGCCTCTCCGCTTGGTACCGAGGTCTACAATTTCACCAAGCAGTCTCCATCGGCGGTCGCCGTCAGGGAAAGGCGTGCTCTTCTGGCCGCCCATGTCGACACCGTTGCTGCGGACACTGAGAATGCGGAGATACTGGCAATCGCCGCCGGCCATCTTCGCGAGGCCGAGCGCTCCGAGGCTCTGAAGGGTGACCGGCTCAAGCGATGGGTCGCGCTGGACCAGGATCCGATCAGCGTGGGCACCGTGAGTTCCAATTTCCACGGCAGCTGCATCGAGGCGGTGAACGGCTCCGTTCGCACCATTCTGGGACGGGCGCAGAAGCTTGGGACGTTCGATTTTATCTATGCAGCTGGTCTTTACGACTATCTTGCCGAAAGCGTCGCCGTGAAATTGACGGAGCGCTGCCTGCAGATGCTAAAGCCGGGCGGCAAATTCCTGCTGGCAAATTTCGCGCAGGATATCGGCGTCGAAGGTTACATGGAGACCTTCATGAACTGGCCGTTGATCTGGCGAACGGACAAGGAAGTCTGGTCGATCATCGACAAGGTCCAGCATCCGATCGCAGAAAAATCGGTGACACGCGGCGAAAATGGCGGCGTAATCTACGCGATGCTGACTGTCTGATATGGCAGATTACCCTGATCGGCCGGAGTGCTTAGCGGCACGGTCGGTCGGGGCTTGAACGTGCTACGCGGCAATACTTGAGATCGAGGCAATTGCGCGCCGCGCTGTGTTTTTTGTGCCCTGCTGGATCAGGCAAGGTGTGACGCCAAGCAGCGCGGTAGCATTGCATCCGCCCTGTTGGATGGTCCTGAAATTGATCGGCAACGGGTACGTCTGTCGGTGACGGGCGATCAACAGCAGAAATGACGCCTAAGCGCTGGACGGCAGGGAAGAGCGTATGCCCTCCCCTGCTCCCAGCTTTTCCGGGCCGGCCTTGTTTTTATGAAGCTCCGCGCCGGATCGATCTTTTCTGCCGCTTACAGCTTCCACCCATTCAAACCGATGGGTGGACGTTATCGTCAAACTATTGCGCATCAGCGCCATGATCGTTCGCATCCGCGCCGGCTCAATTGAACTGGCGCAGATGCGGCGGCAGGAAACGCGGAGAACCAAGGCTTCCTTCGCGCTCCGGAAGACCGATATCCCGAAGCTGATGGTTCGATAGCTCGTATAGCTGATTGCGAGTCTGACGCTGCCGCCAGACAACGAACAGAAGGGCGCGCGCGGTCCTCCACGCACCGAATTTTTGGTACAGGTCATCGATCGTCGCCGTTAGGGTATCGGCAACCAGTAATTGTGATTGAGTCATTGCGTTTCCTGGCGTGCTCTCGCAGCCAAGTCCTCTTGAAGCTCGACCGGCTTCAGGAGCGGGCACGTTCCGGACGCGCCAAATCATCCCGTTAGCAAGTCAATATAGGTTTGAAAGAAATGCGCCTGAACGGCTGCAAATAAGGCTTTTTGGCCTTAAATGAATGCTCGTCGTGCGTTCGGTGCGTCACACACCTGCGCAGGAGAGATCATTCCGCCGGAGACGTAGATAAACATTCGTAGATGCTGCATTTTACGCCTCCTGTGTTTGATTTGCGGATGAGCGTATAATACGCAAGATCCGTGGATCGGCAACCCCCACAATTTCGAATTGTAGGAAAGCCACCCAAACTGTTGCGCCAGCGCAACAGTCGATGTCATCATCAAAACGAATTGACGATGCCGCCGCCGGTGCGCATCTGCTGGACCATGATGTGGGCATGATAGTGCATGGCGCATTTGATCGCATAGATCTGCAACACCACTGGGGAACGCCGATGAAGGAGGAGCTTGAGAAAGCGCTGACGATAGACGGCGCGCAGTTCGACCTCCTTTACGCGCCGCATCAGCCTGACAAAAATGCCAACTGCCTCCAATGCCCAGGTAGCGTTGAGTGCAATCAAGCGTAACGGATGACGACGCAGATGACGCAAGCGGGTACTTTCGGGTTCGATCCGCGCATCGATGTAGAGCGCATCAAGGCGGTCAAAATAGGCAGCCGGCTGGTGCAGGTCGCTGAGGACCGAAAGATATCCATCCCGTAGCGTTTCGCGAGAGAGGTTCAGAGGAATGACATTGGTTCCGAAAGCGGGAGGGTCGTCATTGTCCAGGCGCCCTTCCTTGGCAAGGCGCGTATAGAGTGGTGTCTTCGGGATCGCCGCGAGCATGCCGATCATGGCGTTGACGATGCGCGCATCCTTGATGAAGACACGCTGCGCATCGAAGATCGTCGCATCGTCACTGTCGAAGCCCAGAATCATGCCACACCAGACCTCCATGCCAGTCTCCTGGATGGTGTGGATCTTATCCAGCATCGTGCCGCCCTTGCGCAGGTTCTGCAGCTTCTTGGTTTCGCGCAGCGCCTCCTCGTTCGGCGTTTCGATGCCAATGAAGACGACACGGATATTGGCGTCGACCATCAACTGCATCAATTCGGCGTCGTCTGCGAGGTCGATCGAAGCTTCCGTCAAGAATGTCATCGGATAATGATGGCGCTCTTGCCAGGCGACGACATCACGCAGCACGTCCTTGATCGCCTTCTTGTTGCCGATGAGATTATCGTCGACGATGAAGGCCGTATCCATCCCCGCTTTCAGCAGCGCCTCTATTTCGGCAATAACCTGCGCGCTAGCCTTGATGCGCGGCTTGCGCCCGAAGACGACGATGATGTCGCAGAAATCGCAAGTGAAAGGACAGCCTCGTGAGAACTGGACGCTGCCAACAGCATATTCGTCCATTTTCAAAAGATCGAAGCGGGGAACCGGCACACGGCTCATATCCGTCTTGTCGGATTGTTCGTAACGGTCGGCATGGCAACCCTGTTGCCATTCAATCAGGAATTTCGGCCATGTCTCTTCAGCTTCGCCGATGAAGGAGACGTCGACCAGATCGCCGAAATAGTCCTCCTTGACCGTGACCCACGGTCCGCCGACTACGGTGAAGCAATTGCGACGTTTGAGCTCTGTCAGGATTTCCGTCATCCGGAACCGCTGGACGATCATTCCGGTCAATGCGACGATGTCGGCCCTCTCGCATAATTCGAAGTCGATCGGTTCGACATTTTCGTCCACGAGAGTGATTGAATGCTCCGCAGGCGTCAGCGCCGCAAGCAGCGGCAGGCAGGCGACGGGAAGATTGGCCTTTACATCGAATAGCGGCAGCGCATGTTCCATCCCCCAGTAGGAGGTTTCGAAACGCGGATTGATGATGACGATATGAGCCATTGAATATTCCGCTCCACGACTTTCGAGATCTGGTTCGGCCTACATCAACTGTCTGTCATTCACGTGTGCCTGCTCTTGCCGTCTCGCGGCAGAGCAAGCCTTTCAGCATCTAAGGGATGGTCTTAGCAGCCTTATATGAGCTCAGGATTAAATTAGCGAAGCAATGCGAATTCGGCGCGATTGGACGCATGGTGTGTCCTTTCAAATCCGGCGCTGATTTTTTGAAGCTCCATGTCGAAAAGCGCAGATCACGAGCGTCTTTATATAAGCGGGTCGAGACACCTGGCTCTCAGGTTCGTTTGCCAATGTTCGATCTGGTTCGGAGGAGGAGACAGAAAATGAGTTCGTCTTATCGTTGGGTCATCGTCGGTGCCGGAGCCTTGATGACCTGTGTCGCGCTTGGCACAATGTTCTCCCTTGCCATCTTTCAGGTGCCGATCGCCGCGGATACCGGCTGGTCGCATGCCGGCATCGCCGCCGCGATGACCTTGAACTTCCTTGTCATGGGGCTGGGCGCTTTTGGTTGGGGTGCCGCAACCGATCGCTTCGGTATACGCATCGTGGTGGTGATCGGCGCCCTCCTGCTCGGGCTGGCGCTGGTATTGGCCAGCAGAGCCAGCTCGCTTTTCGAATTTCAACTGACCTACGGCATCCTCGTCGGCCTTGCGGCCAGCGCCTTCTTCGCACCGATGATCGCCGCAACAACGGCATGGTTCGACGAAGGTCGGAGCCTTGCGGTATCCCTGGTCTCAGCTGGAATGGGCGTTGCGCCGATGACGATCTCGCCCTTCGCCCGCTATCTCATTTCCGCTTATGACTGGCGCTCCGCGATGCTGATCATCGGCCTTATGGCGTGGATTCTGCTTGTTCCGGCAGCCCTTCTGGTGAGACGGGCCCCGACGACCGATGAGACGATAGGCGCCGGAGGGAAGATCGAGGATAGGAACCTGCCATTGGGCCGGATCTTCCGGTCACCGCAATTTCTCGTTCTTGGCGCTACCTTCTTCGCCTGCTGTGCAGCACATTCAGGCCCAATCTTTCACATGGTCAGTTATGCCACGATCTGTGGCGTTGGTCCGATGGCCGCCGTCAGCATCTATAGCGTCGAGGGTCTGGCTGGCCTCGGCGGGCGCCTCCTCTACGGCACGCTTGCCGATCGATTGGGCGTGAAGCCGGTTCTGGTTGCCGGCCTTCTTGTACAAGCCGCAGCGCTTGCGACTTATCTGCTGGTCAGCGAACTCCATGAATTCTACATGCTGGCAATCGTTTTCGGCAGCGCCTATGGCGGGGTCATGCCACTCTACGCGGTCCTTGCGCGCGAATATTTCGGGCCGCGGGTGATTGGTACGGTGTTCGGCGCGGCCTCGATGCTGTCGAGCATCGGCATGGCGGCCGGCCCTCTCATTGGCGGTTGGATCTTCGATACGTTTGCCAATTACGCTTGGCTCTTTATTGGATCGTCGCTGGTAGGGCTGGGCGCTGCCGCTATTGCACTCGCCTTCCCGCCCATGCAAAGGCTGCAGATGCAGCCGGTTTAGGCCCTCACGGCGCCAACGACCTTGGCGAATCATGCCCGGGTGCAGTGCATTTGAAGCGCTGCACCATCGGGTTCGAACGCTCGAATTACCCAAGGCAAGCCCAAGGCCCAGCATATTCGTCGCTTACGAAGCTTACACACAGCTTTCCGGCAGCGACAAAGGTTGCAGCCATTGCAATTTTCAATTTTTAGCTAAAACTCACCAATGCATCAGGTGCGTGATCTCCTGGGGGAGGAAATCCGGAGAGCACCCACTGGCGCGACCTTCCGCGCCGTTCGGCGGGAAGGCCCTGCTTAATGTCATATGGGGGACATGACACCTGTCTTTGGACCATGTCCTTGGTGCAATTGGGAGGATTGAGCAATGGCAGCCACGTCCGTGGCCGAGACGACGAGTCGAGGCATGACCAGGGAAGAGAAGAAGGTCATCTTCGCCTCTTCGCTTGGAACAGTATTCGAATGGTACGATTTCTATCTGTACGGATCCCTGGCTGCCTTCATCGGCACGGCATTTTTCAGCGAGTATCCGGAAGCAACACGCAATATTTTCGCCTTGCTCGCCTTCGCCGCAGGTTTTCTCGTCCGGCCGTTCGGCGCATTGGTGTTCGGGCGGATCGGCGATCTCGTCGGCCGCAAATACACCTTCCTGGTGACCATTCTGATCATGGGTCTCTCGACCTTCCTGGTCGGCGTTCTCCCCGGCTCCGGTAGCTGGGGCTTTGCGGCACCCGTGATCCTCATCATCCTGCGCCTATTACAGGGGCTCGCGCTCGGCGGTGAATATGGCGGTGCGGCCACCTACGTGGCCGAGCATGCGCCTGACAACCGCCGCGGCTATTACACATCCTGGATCCAGACGACCGCGACGCTGGGTCTCTTCCTGTCACTCATCGTCATTCTGGTCGTTCAAAATGCGATGGGTAAGGATGCCTTTGCCGCGTGGGGCTGGCGCATCCCGTTCCTGCTCTCCTGCGTCCTTCTCGGCATCTCGGTCTGGATCCGTCTGTCACTGCGGGAATCGCCCGCCTTCAAGAAAATGAAGGAAGAGGGCAAAGGCTCAAAGGCGCCGCTGACGGAAGCCTTCGGTCAATGGAAAAACGCCCGGATCGCGCTTCTTGCGCTGTTCGGCCTTACCGCCGGCCAGGCAGTCGTCTGGTACGCCGGTCAGTTCTACTCGCTGTTTTTCCTGCAAAACGTGCTCAAAGTGGATGGCCAGTCCGTCAATATCATGATCGCAATTGCGCTGCTCATCGGTAGCGGGTTCTTTGTGTTCTTCGGCTGGCTCTCCGACAAGATCGGTCGCAAGCCGATCATCATGGCGGGCCTGGCCCTGGCGATCCTGACTTACTCCCCGTTGTTCAAGGCATTGACCAGCGCGGCTAATCCCGCACTTGCACAGGCGGAACAAACGGTCCGGGCGACAGTCACCGCGGCTCCCGGCGATTGCACCTTCCAATTCAATCCGGTAGGCACTGCCAAGTTTAACAATTCCTGCGATATCGCCACATCCTTCCTCTCGAAATCGTCGGTTCCCTATAAGGTTACCGACGGCCCAGCCGGGCAACCGGCCACCATCAAGGTGGGTGATGCGACGATTACCTCCTACGACGCGACGGCCGCCGGGGCCGGTGCCGCCGCAAAGAGCGCCGCTTTCGCCCATGACATGAACCTTGCATTGCAGAAGGCCGGCTTCCCGCTGGCACGCGATCCGGCCAAGGTTCCGGACGTCAAGCTCGATGCCTTCATCACTGCCAACCCTGAGCTTGGGCTGAACGCGGCGACGGTGAGAGCGGGCGACAAGACCGTGACCCCGGTTGCCGATCTCGTCAAGGCGAAGCTTCTGACCGCAGACCAGGCAGCCGGCGCCACCGACATGCCGGTCTACACCATCGCCAACGGCGGCACCTTCAAGATGGTCGCGGATCCAGCCGCGATCAACTGGCCACTGACGATCGCCATCCTGACGATTCTCGTGATCTACGTGACAATGGTCTACGGCCCGATCGCCGCGATCCTCGTCGAAATGTTTCCGACACGTATCCGCTATACCGGCATGTCTTTGCCCTATCACATCGGCAATGGCTGGTTCGGCGGCCTGCTGCCGGCAACAGTGTTTGCGATGAGTGCTGCCAAGGGTGATATCTATTACGGTCTTTGGTACCCCATCGCGATTGCTGCCATGACACTGGTCATTGGCATCGTCTTCGTTCGCGAGACGAAGGGCGTCGATCTGAACGCGATCAAATAGCGCAACGGAAGCCCGGCACCGCATGTGCCGGGCTTCATTTTAGAAGCAATTCCCGGACACGGGTCGACAGTCTTCAGCGATCGGCGCAGTGCCGTGATCGAGTTCCGTGCCTCTTGCGCGGCATCATCGTTTGCACGCTTTCGCTGCTCCAACTTTGTTCGCACGATGAATTACGCATCTCAGCCTGTCTCTTCGCAGACCGGAATTGCTCGATCCGGCTCCAAGAAAATATATTCTATAGAATAAGTCATCAAAGGAAGACCGCGCCTTGTGATTGGGCAGTGGAAGCCTAGGAGTGTGGGAACGATTAACGACGTATCCCCCATGACCTTGCTGGCTATTCAAAACCTGTCCCGCGCCTTCGGCTCGACGCAAGCCCTGGCGGATGCGTCCCTGACAATCGATCGCGGAGAGATCGTCGCCTTGATGGGCGCCAACGGCGCCGGCAAATCGACGCTGGTAAGCATCCTGTCCGGCATCCATCAGCCGGATTCGGGCGGCATCACCTGGAACGGAGAAGCCTATCGCGCCAATAGTCCGGCAGAGGCGACCGCTCAAGGCGTCGTTACCGTTCACCAGTCGACAGATGTCGTCGGCGCCGCAGGACTTTCAGTTGCCGATGCGCTGTTGCTCCATCAATTCGTCGACGGACGACAGCCTTTCTTCCTGTCGAAGCGCTCGGTGCGGCGCAAAGCTGCAGCCATACTGGATGAGATCGGTTTCGACTTGCCGCTTGAGCGCGATTTCGGCGAGCTTGGCGCCGCCGATCGTCAGATGGTCGCCATCGCCCGCGCGCTATCGAACAAGGCACAGTTGCTCATCCTCGATGAGCCGACGGCTAGTCTTTCCACGCGCGAAGCGCAGCGATTGTACGAAATCGTCCTGCGGCTGAAGGCGCGCGGCATGGGCATTCTTTACATCTCGCATCGCACGGCTGATCTCGATGCGCTTGCCGACCGCGTGGTCGTCCTGCGCGGAGGTCGCAATGTCGGTGCCTTCACCCGGCCGATCGACTTCGACGCAGCCATTGAAACCATGATCGGCCGATCACTGAATACGGCTCGCCCGCAACGTCGGGAACAGCTCGGCTCAAAGAGGCTGGAGCTGCGTGGCATGCAGCTCCTTGCCGGCAGTGTGCCTTTCGACCTCACCCTTCGTGCCGGCGAAGTGGTTGCGGTAACCGGTGTCCTCGGCGCCGGCAAGAGCCGGTTGCTTTCGACAATTTTCGGCATCGAACGGCCCGCCACAGGGGAGATGCTCCTGGACGACGCACCCTATAGGCCAGCCACACCGGCCGATGCGATCGCGCGCGGCGTGGTCATGGCGGCCGCCGATCGTCATCGTTCCTCACTCATGCCGGCCGACTGGCCGGGGGAAAGCATCGCCGCAACGATCAGCTTGCCACATCTCGGTCGATGGTATCCCTCCGGCCTCCTGCTCTCCGGTCGTGAGCGCCGGGAGGGCGAGAAGGCGATCAAGCGGCTCGGCATCAAAGCATCTGGAGCCGGGGCGTCGGTCTGGTCGCTCTCCGGCGGCAATCAGCAGAAGGTCGTCCTGGCACGCTGGGAGGCGGAACCGAGCCGGCTGCTGCTTCTCGATGAGCCCTTTCAGGGTGTCGATGTCGGCGCCCGGCAAGACATCATCGCCGCCATACGCGCCCATGGCGACCGCGCCACATTGATCGCGACATCCGACCCGGAAGAGGCACTCGAAGTCGCCGACCGCGTCCTGGTGATGGAGCATCACAGCCTGAAAGACGCCGCCTTCGCAGCCGCCGACCAAAACCGTAATGAGGAATATGCCTGATGAGCGACGGCACCATCCAGATGGAGAAACAACGCAAGTTAGCAGGCGAGCCGGTTTCCCTGAGAGAGTTCGTGCGTCGAAGTGCTGTGTTTCTGCTGCTGATCGTCCTTCTCATCGTCTTCAGCTATGCTCAACCCGCCTTCATCAACATCAACAATCTGATGAGCATTCTTCAAGCGGTCTCCGTCGTCGCCATCCTCGGCGCCGGTGTCACGATCACGCTTGCGATCGGCGGTTTCGATCTTTCCGTCGGCGCTGTCGCAGCTTCCAGCGTCATGGCCGCAAGCTATGCCATGATCGTGCTCGATCTCGACGTTTATCAGACGGTGCCGCTCGTGCTTGCTTTCGGCGCGCTCGTTGGGCTTGCGAACGCCGCACTCATCGTGCGGCTGAAAGTGCCGGATCTCCTGGCCACGCTCGCAACGATGTTCCTTCTCTCCGGCCTTCAGCTCATTCCAACTGCCGGACGTTCGATTTCGGTGGGGCTGATTTTGCCGAACGGCACGACCGCGACGGGCAAAGTCGATCCAGCCTTTCTCGGCATCGGCCGATCGAGCCTCTTCGGAACGGTTCCGTTCCCCGTCATTCTCATGCTTGTCGTCGCCTTCGTGCTCTATGTCCTGACGGAGCGCACCCGGCTTGGCCGCCTGCTCTATGCGACGGGCGGGAATGAAGCTGCGACGCGTTTGGCCGGCGCCAATATCGCCCGCCTGAAGATCTTGGCCTACGTGCTTTCCGGCATGCTTGCATCGCTGGGCGGCATCATCATTGCCGCACGTGTCGGCCGCGGTGACGTTTCGTCCGGCGGTTCGCTGCTAATGGATGCCGTGGCGGCCTCGTTGATCGGATACGCGGTCCTCGGCTTGCGTCGACCCAACGTGCTTGGAACGACCATTGGCGCGGTTTTTGTCGGCGTCCTCCTCAATGGCCTGACGATGTTGAACGCGCCGTATTACACTCAGGACTTCATCAAGGGTGCCGTTCTCGTCGGTGCGCTTGCCCTCACCTATGGCATCGCCCGCAATAAGGGATGATGCCAGCGACCTGGATCAGAGATCCACGCCGAAACGGGCACGGTAGAATCCGGGCGTCACGCGCAGATGCTTCAAAAACGCCCTGTGCAGTGTGTCGAGACTCCCAAATCCGGACCGTTCGGCAATGCGGGCAAGCGGCCAATCCGACGTCTCGAGAAGAGCCTTCGCCCGATCCAACCGTGCGGTTTCCACGAATTGCATCGGTGTCGTGCCGGCCTCCTTGCGGAAGCTGCGCGCGAAGGTTCGTTCGCTCATTCCTGCGCGAGCGGCCAGGATCGGACCGGTGAGATCCCCCGTCGGATCTTCGATGATCTCACGCATGAGCTTGCGAAGACGCGGCGTCGCATTTGCCTGAAGCGAAAGGCCAGTGCTGAATTGCGACTGTCCGCCTGGCCTGCGCATGAACAAAACCATCTGACGGGCAACCGCAAGGGCCGTCTGCGGACCACAATCGGCTTCGACCAAAGCCAGGCATAGATCGATGCCTGCTGTAATTCCTGCGGAGGTAAAAACCGGCGGGGCGGCGACAAAGATCGCATCGGGCTCAACCTCAATCTCGGGCCGAAGTTCCTTCAGAAGCGCACAGGAACTCCAATGCGTGGTAGCTCGACGGCCATCGAGAAAGCCGCCGGCCGCCAGTATGAACGCCCCGGTGCAAACGCTCGCCATTCGCCGCGTAACCGCTATTCGAGAGTGTAGCCAGTCAAGCAGACCAGAGCCAAATATGACCTGTCGTAACCCCTCCTCGCTTCCGCCCGCGAGAATGATCGTATCCAAATTGCCAGGCAAGTCCCGAAGGCTAACGGCCTCCCCAAACACCAAACCGCCGGCGGAGCTGCTCTTGATCGCTCCTCCGCCGGGCGAGGCAAGCACGACGTCGTAAGGCACCCCATCCGGCGGCAGATGAAAGTTCGCCATGGCGAACACCTCCATGGGGCCGACAATATCGAGGGCCTGGACGCCGTCATAGCCAATGACGGCAACATGCCGGACACTTTTCACGGAGTTTTTCATTGGCAGAAAATGCGATATCTTTGACATTTTCGCCAGCCTACTCCAGGAATATTTTGATGGCGCACCTATGCCAATAAGGGTCCTTCCCATGCATCGCGCTGATTTGAGATTTTTCCTTTTCGCATCGCTGGCGTTCATTCTCGCGATTTCGGCCGCCGGAGCCGCCTTCGCCACGGAAAGCGTCCTTCACCTACCACCGTTGAAGCCCGGGCATACGCGCCCACTGATTGCCATAGCGGCGGACAATGCCGGAACGGAAACGACCGATCTCGTCGTTCCCTATGGCGTCATCAGCGATGCAGGCATCGCAGACATTACCATCGTCTCGACCCATCAGGGTGCGATCGACCTGATGCCGGCATTGAAAATCATGCCCGACACCACAATGTCCGAATTCGATCGGGCGCATCCGGAAGGCGCTGACATCATTATCGTCCCTGCCATGCACGACAGCAGAAACAGCGATGTCGTCAGCTGGATTGGTGAACAATCCTCGAAGCGGGCAGTCGTCGTCTCGATTTGCGAAGGCGCTTGGCTTGCGGCTCGCGCCGGTGTTTTCGAAGGCAGGCGGGCGACGACGCATTGGTACGCCTTCGACAAGATACGCCACGCCTTTCCTCATACCCATTGGGTGCGCGACCAACGCTACGTCGTCGATGGGAGCGTTGTGAGCACGACCGGGGTCACGGCCTCTATTCCGGTATCGCTCGCCTTGGTCGACGCGATCGCCGGACCTGCGAAAGCGCGCTCCGTCGCCACCCACCTCGGCGTGAGCGACTGGGGCATCTCGCATGACACGTCGTCATTCCGAATGACGACAAGCCGCCTTTTTCGGTTCGCGCAGAACTCTCTTGCTTTCTGGCGCCACGAAACCGTTCGACTGCCAGTTCGGGATGGTTTCGATGAAATCGCACTTGCCCTGACCGCAGACGCCTGGTCCAGAACCTATCGTTCGCAGGCGATCGTTGCGGAAAAATCGTCGTTGATCCGCTCTCGCAACGGCCTTGTGCTGATCCCGGAAACGCCTTCGAATTCTGACGGGCCTGCCTTGGAAATTCCGGCCTTTCCCTCGGCTCAAACGCTTGACCATGCGCTCTCCGAGATTTCCAGCCGTTATGGCGAAAGCACTGCCGACATTGTCAGTCTACAGCTGGAATATCCAGCAAAGCCGTGACCGACGCCCGCCAGGCGAACAAAGGATCTGAGCCGCATCCGGATACGATACGGCTCAAAACCAATTGAGTTCAGATTAGCTTTTCCAGGGTAATCGGCAGATCGCGAATACGCTTGCCGGTCGCATGGAAAACGGCGTTGGCAATGGCCGGCGCAACGCCGACGATGCCGACTTCGCCCACACCCTTTCCACCAAGCGCAGACGCCTGGTGATCCGGTACGCCGACCGAGATCACCTGGATATCCGGAATGTCGGAATTCGTTGGGACGAGATAGTCACCGACATTGTTGTTGACCGTCCGTCCGTTACGCGGATCGATCAGGCCTTCTTCGAGAAGAGCTTGGCCGATACCCATGATGATGCCGCCCCGCCACTGGCTTTCGACCAGCCGCGGATTGTAGAGGCGACCACAATCGAAGGCGGAGACCATGCGGGAAACGCGCACTGTGCCAAAATCCTCGTCGACCCTGACCTCGGCGAAATGGGCGCACCAGCTATGCATGGAGAAATCGCCCATGGTTGGGCCCTGAACCTTCGCCATGGTGGTCCATGCCTGACGCTGCTCCTGTGCGTTTGCACCGTCCGGCAGAGTATTTCGGCGGACCTCGATCTCCTCGCGCTTGAGCGCTGTCATCAGCTCGGCCAGCGTAAGCGACGGTGTCTCGCCGCGCGGCGCCATGATGCGGCCTTCGGCGAAATTGAGCGTATTTGCGCCCGTCTCGCGGAACGGAGAATTGGCGTCGTTGAGCGCAAGACCGATAAGCTCGTCGCGGGCGGCAGTCGCTGCCTTGTGGACAGCGCCCATGATCGAGCCTGCGAGCATCGAACCGCCGGCGATGGCCGAACCCGGCAGACGTGAATCGCCGAGATGCACCTCGACCTGGTCCACGGGAATGCCGAACACCTCGGCGGCACTCTGTGCAAGGATCGTGTAGGTCCCCTGCCCCATGTCGATCGCACCACTGACGACCTCGACCTTGCCGTTGCCGAGAATACGGATCATCGCCTCGCTGGGCGCCCGGATCACGGGAAACGTGCCGCAGCCGATACCCCATCCGATCAAAGTCTTGCCCTCCCGCATGGAGCGCGGTTCGTGGCTGCGCCGCGACCAGCCGAAGGCTTCCGCACCTTCAGTCAGTGCCTCGCGCAGCCGGCGCGTCGACCACGGCTTTCCCGACTGATAGTCGTGATCGGCGTAGTTCTTCAGTCTGAGTTCGAGCGGGTCCATGCCAAGCTTGTAGGCAAGCTCTTCCATGGCACACTCGATGCCATAGGCGCTCGGGTTTTTGCCGGGGCCGCGCAGCGCGCCTGGCGTGACACTGTTGACCGGGACGATGCGGTGCTGTGAGGAAAAGTTCTCGACTTTGTAGAGAACAGCGGTAGCGGCTCCCGTCTGCTCGGGCCAGTCGGCATAAACAGAAGTTTCGCTTGCACCGCGATGAACGATCGCTTGCAGGATACCATCCTCGCTCGCGCCAAGCGCGATTTTCTGCCTGGTCCCTGCCCGGCCGCCATAGCTCGTGAAATTCTGCGGACGGGTGACCGCAAGCTTCACAGGGCGGCCAAGTTTTCTTGCGGCCGCGATTGCAACCGCACCATAGGCGAGCGGCTGCCCCTTCGACCCAAAACCGCCGCCGATGAAGGGCGAAATGATCCGGACATTCTCATAGGGCATGTCGAACCATTCGGAATACATGCGCGCCATCCCGTGCGACCATTGGCTCGGCTCCCAGATCGTCAGCTGGTCGCCATCCCATCTTGCGGTCAGCCCATGCGGCTCCATCGCAACGTGGTATTCGCGCGGCGTCGAATACTCCGCCTCAATCCGCACCGGTGAGGCGGCAAGTGCGGCTTCTGCATCGCCCCAGGCGGAGGACAAGGCATCGACAAGCTTCCCTTCGCCGCCATTCGGATCTTTGAGATCGGCGACATGCCTGCCTTTTTCGTAGGTGACCCTCACCAGTCTCGCTGCTTCCGTCGCCTGCTCGCGGCTCTCGGCCACAACCGCGGCAATCGACTGACCGTTAAACTGCACCTCGCGTGGAAGCGGATAGTAGGGGCCTTCAACAGGCCTGTTGCCGCCCCAATCGCCGCCGAGCTTCAAGCCGAGATCATCTTCCGGCGTCAGCACCATCAGCACGCCGGGCATAGCGAGCGCGGCCGATGCATCGATCCTGACGACACGTCCAGCCGGTATCGTACTTTGAACAAGAACAGCATAAGCGAGGTTTTCGACCGGATATTCCAACGCATAGGTGGCCGTTCCCGTCACCTTCATGTTGCCTTCGAAGCGCGATTGACGACCGCCGACGGTGCCGTCGGACGCATCGCCATGCTTGCGGGGTTCCATCATGGTCATACAAGGCCTCCCATTTTCAGAATGGCGCGGGCGATGACGCGCGGCGCAAGTTCGATCTTGTAGTGGTTGCCGCCATGCGAGACGGCACCCTCCATGGCGAGGCGACTGGCCTTTTTGACAAGTTCAACGTCGAGTGCCTTGCCGACAAGCGCTTGTTCGACCTCTCGAGCCCTCCAGGGCCTCGTCGCGACACCGCCGAGTGCGACGCGAATGTCGCGAACCGTCCTGCCGTCTGCCTCAAGCTCCAGGCCGACGGCGGCACTTGCCGCTGCAAACTCATAGGACTGCCGGTCGCGAATTTTGAGATAGGTTGAATTGCGAGCGGCTGCCGTAGCGGGAATGCCGACCGCGGTGATGATTTCGCCGCGCTGCAGGATCGTTTCCTTGTCCGGCGTATCGCCAGGACAGAGGAAGAAATCGTCGACGGTCGCTTTACGGCTGTCCGTGTCAATCGTGGCGTCGAACGCGACCAGAGCAACCGCCAGATCGCCAGGATAAGAGGCGATGCAGGCGTCACTCGTCCCGAGCACTGCATGATTGCGCGTGACGCCACCGATGGCGGAACAACCGGAACCGGGATTGCGCTTGTTGCAAGCCGAAAAGGCACCGGGATCGCGGAAATAGGAACAGCGCGTCCGCTGCAGCAGATTGCCGCCGATCGTCGCCATGTTGCGCAGCTGGGCGGAGGCGGCAAGCGACAGCGATTCCGAAACCGCCGGGAAGGCCGCACGAATGTCACGATGATCGGCAACGTCGCTCATTTTCGCGAGTGCGCCGATCCGCGCCCCGCCTGCATCGACGACAATAGCGTTCATGCCGGCGATATGGGTGATGTCAACGACCGTATCCGGCTCGGTTACGCCGCATTTGGCAAGATCGAGCAACGTCGTGCCGCCAGCCAGCAGCATGGCACCGGCCTGCTGCGCTGCCTTACCTGCTTCAGCTTGCGAATTGGCCCTGACATACGAAAAATCTCGCATCATGCCACCTCCGCAGCCTGGCGCACCGCCGCAACGATGCTGTTATAGGCTCCGCATCGACAGAGATTACCGGACATATATTCGCGAATTTCCGTATCCGAATTCGCATGCCCCTCGCGAATGCAGGCGACCGCCGACATGATTTGGCCGGGGGTGCAATAGCCGCATTGAAACGCGTCATGCTCGATGAAGGCGGCCTGCACCGGATGCAGATCGCCGGCTTCGCTGGTAATGCCTTCAATGGTGGTGATCTCACGGCCCTCGACCTGCGCGGCCAAGGTGAGACAGGAAAGCACGCGCCTGCCGTCGACGTGGCAGGTACAGGCGCCACATTGGCCTTGATCGCAGCCCTTCTTGGTGCCCGTCAGCGCCAGGTGCTCACGCAGCGCATCAAGCAGCGTCACGCGTGGCTCGATATCGAGTTCGTGTCGTTGCCCGTTGATATCGAGTGCGATGTGGATGGTTCGTGTCATGATAAGCTCCTGCTATCGTCACGAAGATAAGACCTACGAAACTAGGAGGGTCTGTTCGTGGGTCTACCGTTTGCTCTATGATTTCTGTTGAAGGATGAGGCCGATGGCATTTCGATATGGCTGCCGGCACTCATCTGGATCGTGATGTCAACGGCGTCGCCAATAAACGGAGGCGCCTCCGTTTAAATTAAGGCCTGCCGTATTTTCGTCAAGCCCTACCCCAACGCCACGATCGACGAAGGGGGATTGGAAAAGTAAAAGCCGGGACAAACCCGGCTTCCGAAATGATTGAAGATAGAGTGCGGCGATCAGCTCTTCTTGGCGGCCGCAATGCAATCGTCGCGGAACTTCTTGCGAGCTTTTCCGTGCAGGCTCTTTGCATTGGCATCAGCCGAGCACTTCTTGGACATTGCCTGCTTATCCTTGGCTGAAGGTGCGGCGGCCTTGGCAGTCGTTGCGGACGTGGTCGCAGCAGGCGTGGCCGTGGTCATCGCTGTTGGCGAGTTCGCAAAAGCCGATCCGGCGAAGGCCAGCATACCGGCAACGGCAAGTGTTCTGGAGAGTTTCATCGACGTGTTCCTATTGGGAAAGCCCGCCTGTTGCGGGCGCAGATTTGGACACAGAGATCACTGCTTGCTCTTGGAGAGCAGCAATCAACCTCGCGACTGAAGGCGTTAGTTGCTGCTGTTATCCGCGTTCGATGCCTGCTCTTTTTCCTGCAGCACATCTGTAAGCTTGTTGACGCCTTCAAAGCCCGCAACCGCGGCGGCCGCCTTTGTCAGGAATCCCGCCTTCGGGTCCACAGCCTCAACGGCGTCTTCCGCAGCGACGGCGCCTGCTACTTCTTCGATGAGTTTTCCGATACCCATTTTAGGCTCCAGAGAGTAAGTCGAACTGCCGATCAACGAAGGCAGTCGAGCGTTGCAAACGCCTCGTCGCAGGGTCTGGAAGCTGACGTCCGGTTTCACGGGGCGTTTTTCTACCCTTTGGCGAGGCATGATTTCCCCGGCTCTTGTCATGTAGGCGCGCAAACTGAAGGAACGCTGAAGTGAAAATGAAGCGAAACTGAAAATTTTTCCCGCTTTCATGGAGTAGCTCATATTTGATCGCATCACCATCAAGCCGTCATATCCGCCTAATAGGCCTATGCTAACGCTCCGACATTTCGGAAAATACAGGCACCGCACCAATCAGGGAATTTCGTGCATGACACCAAGGCGTCGCGTCACGGCTCTTGCCGTATCGTTTCTTCCTCTCCTGTTTGCCCCGGCCTTTGCAGACTCCGATGTGTTATGGAAGATCGTGCACGACAAATGCGTTGTACAGACCGCGCCGTGCCTTTCCGTCAACAAGACGGAGCATTACGCAATACTGAAGGATCTCAGGGGCATCGCCCAGGTTCTCCTCATCCCCACCGACAAAATCACCGGCATCGAGAGCCCGGCACTCCTTGATCCGGCGACACCGAACTTCTTTGCCGACGCGTGGTCCGAAAAGGGCGACGTCGATGCGCGTGTACCGCATGCGGTTCCGCGCGACGGCATGAGCCTCGCCGTCAACGCGCTTCAAGCCCGCTCACAGAATCAGCTGCACATTCACGTCGATTGTCTCAGCGCCGATTCCCGCGACGCTCTGAAGGCCGACGCCGACAAGATCGGCGCGGACTGGGCGCCCTTGCCCAACACGATTGCCGGGCATCAATTTTCAGCAATGCGCGTCAAGGGCGAGACTTTGCGCGATTTCAATCCGTTCTTGGCACTCGCCAAAACATTGAAGGACCCAGCCAAAGAAATGGGCGATCACAATCTCGTGGTAGTCGGCGCCGATTTCAGCGATGGCCCCGGCTTCATCGTGTTGACCGACGTTGCGCTGCCCACGAAAGGTGGCGAGGACGTGCAGGACCATAGCTGCGCAATCACGCATTAGAAACAAAGAGATATACGTGTAGCACAGGCGAGGCGGCGACAGCATCAGCACGCCTTTACGTTTTTCAGCGATAGCGCGGATGATTTATGAATCCGGCGTCTAAGAGCTATGACGATTTACGCACTAATCTTTTTGGCGAAACGAATTCAGTGTTATAGTCCCCGGTTGTGAGCCTGCGCTATGCGTCATTCGCCCGATGAGCATCCGGATCATCGCACGGCGCCCGGTATCGAAGGCTCCCGATCGAAAGCCGCAGGAGGCGCCTCATGAATCTTCAGATCAACAGCCAGACATATCAAGTGACGTCGGACGGTGACACGCCACTCCTCTGGACCATCCGCGACGAGTTGGGCCTGACCGGCACCAAATACGGCTGCGGGCTGGCGCAATGCGGCGCATGCTCTGTCCTCGTCGATGGAGAAGTGGTGCGCTCCTGCGTAACACCAGTCGATAGCGTTGCCGGACGCCAGATCACCACCATCGAGGCCATCGAGAACGATCCGGTCGGCAAGCGCGTAATCGCAGCCTGGGTCAAGCACCAGGTGCCACAATGCGGATACTGTCAATCGGGGCAGGTCGTGGCGGCGACCGCGCTCCTGAAGCAAACGCCCAATCCTTCGGACGACGAGATCGCGGCAGCGATGATCAATCTCTGTCGATGCGGAACCTACAATTCGATCAAGGCCGCGGTCAAAGATCTCTCCTCCAAAGAAGGAGAGACGCTATGACCGAAGCCAAGCCCCATCTCGTTCCCGAGGATGAGTTCCCGACCGGATCGCCGGTGAATATCTCGCGGAGAGGTTTCCTTCTTACATCGGCCGGCACGGCTGCGGGTGCTTTCGTCCTCGGCTTCGGCATTCCTGTCGGCAGCGCACGTGCACAGCAGGCTCCAGCCACGATGCCCCCCGGTACCCGGGTTCCGGCGTTTCTGGAAATCCGCCCCGACAACACGGTGCGTTTCCTGAGCCCGTTCGTCGAGGGCGGCCAGGGCGTTTTTACCGCAATGGCCCAGATCGTCGGCGAGGAGCTCGACGTCGATCCGAAGATGTTCGTCGTTGAAAACGCGCCGACAGGCAACGACTATCTGGTCGTTCACGGCAAAATGCGCATTACCGGCGGCAGCATGTCTGTGCGTACGAGCTACGCGACCATGCGCAAGCTGGGCGCCCTGGCGCGCAACATGATCCTGCAGGCTGCAGCAAAGCGCCTGGATGCGCCCGTCACCGACCTGACGACGGAGCCAGGTCGCGTGATCCACGCTGCTTCAGGACGCAGCCTTGCCTATGGCGATGTAGCCACCGATGCACTGGATCTTCCGGTACCCGATCCTGAGAGCGTGAAGCTCAGGGATCCAAGCCAATTCCGCTGGATCGGTAAGCCGGTGGAACGGCTGGATGTCCATGACAAATCCACGGGCAAGGCAATCTATGCGATCGACTGCAAGGTGGACGGCATGCTTCACGCCGCCATCCAGCATGCTCCGCGCCTTGGCTTGACGGTCGGACGGATCCGCAACGAGGATCAGCTTCGCGCCATGCGCGGCGTACATTCCGTTCACACCTTGCCAGGCGCTGTCGGCGTCGTCGCCGAGCGCTGGTGGAATGCCAAGCGCGCCGCCGAAGCCGCACAGGTTGATTGGAAAGAACCCGGAGCGGATGCCAATCCTGCCTTCCGTCTCATGCCGGCGGACTTCTCAACCTCCGCCTTCAGCGATCGGCTCGCAACAGAGCCCGGAAACGGCAAGGATGCAGAGAATGTCGGCGATACCGCCGCAACGCTGGCGGGTGCCAAGACCGTCGTCTCGGCTGTTTACAGGAGCCAATTCGTCCACCATGCGCAATTGGAGCCGCCATCGACGCTTGCGCGCTTCAATCCGGACGGCACGCTTGACATCTGGTTGCCCAACCAGGCACCTGAGCAATTTCAGGCCGATATTGCCAAACAGGCCGGGATCGACGCTGCGAAGGTCACGGTTCATAGCCCGCTGCTCGGCGGTTTTTTCGGACGCCATTTCCTCTACCCGTCCGCCAATCCCTATCCGCAGGCCATCCAGCTTGCCAAGGCCGTCGGACGGCCGGTCAAGGTCATCTGGAGCCGCGAGGAAGAATTCCTGCGCGATCCTTTGCGGCCGATGGCATCGGTGCGCTTCCGCGGCGCGCTCGATGCGAGCGGGATGCCGATCGCTCTTGAGGCCATCAGCGCCTGCGAAGGGCCGACGGAAGGTGTTTTCGGCCACAAGGAGGATTCGCTCGATCCGACGGCACTTGAGGGCCTGACGGGCAAATCCTATGCGATACCCAACTACCGCATCGCCCAGATCTACGTGAAGACCCCAACCATGCTCGCCTATTGGCGTTCGGTCGGCAACTCCATGAATGACTTCTTCTACGAAACCTTCCTGGACGAACTGGCCGACAAGGGTGGTCAGGACCCCTACGAACTGCGTGCCAAGCTGCTGCAGAAAAATCAGCGCCTGAGCAATCTGCTGAAAGCCGTCGGCGAACTCTCAGGCGGCTGGAAGCGTGGCCCCTTTACGGCGGGAGACGGGACGCGTCGCGCGCGCGGCGTCGCCATGGCCTCACCTTTCGGCAGCCACACGGCAGCGATCGCCGAAGTGTCGATCAACAGCGGCCAGGTCGCCGTCCACGACGTTTGGGAGGCGATCGACCCCGGCAGCATCGTCAATCCGGCCATCATCGAAGCACAGGTGAATTCGGCAACGGCGCTCGGCATGTCGCAGGTGCTTCTGGAGGAGGCCGTTTACAAGAACGGCGAACCCGTGGCGCGCAATTACGACCTATATCCGATCCTGCCGCCAGACCGGATGGCGCGCGTGCATGTGCGCATCGTCGAAAGCGGCGCTGAGATGGGTGGCATCGGCGAGCCGGGACTTCCCGCCATACCGCCGGCGGTCGCCAACGCAGTCTCCACGCTGACCGGCAAGCGAATACGCAGCATGCCGCTGTCAAATTACACGTTCGAAAGCTAGGGCGCAGCTCCCGCTGCGCAGCGCAAGTCTCCGGCTCCCAGCCTGTCGGCCAGGGGCCGGAGACGAAACCCTCTAGCAAAGATACGGTGCACCCTTGAGGAAATTTCTTCTCGTTGTTCTTCTGATCATCGTGCTTGTCGCAGGCGGCGTCGCATGGTTCGTCACACGCAAGCCGGCATCCGCCTTCGACAATGTCACCGAAACACAGGCTCCCTCGGAGCAGCTGCTTCAACGGGGCGAATACGTCGCGCGCTTAAGCGACTGCGTTGCCTGTCACAGCACCCCGAAAAGCGCTCCCTTTGCGGGTGGGCTGGAAATGGGCACGCCGCTCGGCTCCATCTTTACGACGAATATAACGCCCGACAAGGAGACCGGCATCGGCAACTATACACTGGCCGATTTCGACCGCGCGGTTCGGCACGGTGTGGCGCGCGATGGACATCGCCTTTATCCGGCCATGCCTTATCCTTCCTACGTGAAGATGAGCGATGACGATATTCAGGCGCTATACGCCTATTTCACGAAGCGTGTCGATCCGGTGCGCCAGGCTGACAGACCCTCGGATATAAAATGGCCGATGAACATGCGGTGGCCGCTGGCGCTTTGGAATGCGGTCTTCACCGAGCCAGGAAGATATCAACCCAAGACCGCAGGCGACGAGCTCTGGAACCGGGGAGCCTATCTCGTCCAAGGACCGGGCCATTGTGGCAGCTGCCATACCCCACGCTCGATCACCATGGCAGAAAAGGCGCTCGATGAAAGCAGCCCGCTCTATCTATCCGGCGCTCTTCTCGACGGCTGGTATGCGCCGAGCCTGCGCAGCGATCCCAACACCGGCCTTGGCCGATGGAGCGAGGAGGATATCTACACCTTCCTCAAGACGGGCAGAAACCAGCATGGCGTCGTCTTCGGCTCGATGGCCGATGCGTTCAACAATTCGACGCAGTTCATGACCGACGATGATCTGAAGGCCATCAGCCACTACCTGAAGGCCTTGCCGGGTGACCCGGCTCGCGACGGCACACCCTGGCAGTATGTCGAAGCAGCGTCCGACACCGGGTCTTCCGCCGCGCACCAGCAAAACCCGGGCGCGCAGACGTTCCTGGCGAAATGCAGCTTCTGTCACGGTGTCGATGGCCGCGGAAAAGCACCATGGATTTCACCGCTCGCCGGTGCAACCTCATCGCTTGCGGTGGAAAATGCGTCTCAGATCAATGTTACGCTGAACGGCTCCAGCCGCGTCGTCGCAAGCGGCATTCCGGACGCCTACCGCATGCCGCCGTTCAGACAGCAGCTTTCGGATCAGCAGATCGCCGATGTCCTCACACTCGTGCGATCTTCATGGGGAAATCACGGCGGAGCTGTCGCACCGGGCGACGTTAAGACGTTACGTGAACATACGGATCCGGCAAGCAGCCGCCCGATCGTACTCCAGATGCGATAGGGTTGCCGCAGCCCTTGGGAACGGCAGACCGAACGCTTTCGAGGGTTCGGCCTTGAGCGGTTCAGTTTTTCACGGAACCTCTGAACCGCTCTATCTCTTTGTTGTCTAGCAATTCCAGGCGGAAAATCGCTGCGCACTTTTCCTGGAATTGCTCTAGCCCTGTTGTTCCGCAAGCTTTGGTGAGCGTATCCGGCGTTTTCCTCTGACCGCTTTCGAGAATGGCTGCACATGACCCTCTTGTGGTAGGGAGATGATGGCTTTGAGGCCGGGGTTGTTGGGCTGAAGGAAAATATCGCCGCCGTGCTGTCGTGCGACGGCGCGGGCAATGGAGAGACCAAGTCCAACACCACCTGTCGCTCTGTTTCTGGATGCCTCCAGGCGGAAGAAGGGTGCGAACACCTTCTCCTTCATGTCATCGGGGATGCCCGGGCCGTTGTCTTCCACGACGATATCGATCGTGCCGGCGGAATGGCGGATCTGAACCTTGGCATGCCCACCATAGCGCGCGGCATTTTCCGCCAGATTACGCACCGCACGGCGCAAGCCGTCGGGACGACAACGGTAGGTCGTCTTTGGCCCTTCGATATATTCCACCGGCATGCCGAGATCGGCAAGGTCGTCGCAGATGCTGCCGACCAGCGCGTCAAGTTCGATGGCGCGCGTCTCTTCGGCCGTGGATTCGCCCCGCGCAAAGGAAATCGCAGCTTCGGTCATCTTCTGAAGCTCGTCGATGGTCGACAACATCTTTTGCTGGGTTTCGGCATCCTTGACAAACTCCGCACGCAAGCGAAGCGACGTCAACGGCGTGCGCAGATCATGACCGATGGCAGCCAGCATTCTGGTGCGATCGTCGACGAACCGGTGAAGACGTTCCTGCATCTTGTTGAATGCCTCGGCAGTGCGCCTGATATCGTCAGGCCCGGCCTCCGGCAACGGCGGAAGATTTTCACCCCGGCCCAAGGCTTCGGCGGATGATGCGAGCCGTCTCAACGGACGTGCGATACGGCTGGCGATAAAGACGCCGATGAGCGAGAGCACCAGCGCAGTCGTCACCAGGGATGTCAGCGATTTCAAATCCCACCATCCGTCGCCGATATCCTTGTAAAAGGCCGTGTTCAACCACACGCCGTTATCGAGCTTGATGGCAAGCCCGTATCCGTCGCGATCACCGAAGCCGACATATTTGGCGGGTTGCGGCAAGCTCCATAAAACGGAGGGCGGAGTAACCCAATTATTCGGTGTCCCGTCGTCATTCAAAGCCAGGCGTTGACCTACGGAACTTCGGTGCATGCCATATTTTCCCGCCAAGTCGATATAGTTCTCGATCGGTCGAGAAAGCTCCCTTGCCGCTTGCGCGCGCCATTCGCTGGCATCGATTGGCTCTTTGGTGGTAAGCCAGAAGCGAGAATAGCTGGTTTCGCTCGCAAGGAGAGCCTGGTTGCGCAGCGGCTCGGGCATGGATTCCATCAGCCGCGTCATCGATGCGCAACGGCTGAAGAATTCGCTCTTCATCGCTGCATGCAATGCCTTGGTGCGCTCGTCCCATGAGATCAGGAATGTCAGTCCCTGCGCGACGACCAACGCAAGCAGGGTAAAGCCGATGAACTGCGCCGCAAGGCTCCTCCTCCACCAATAGATCATTCGAACCCCACATCCACCGACAGGCTGTAACCGCCACCCCAATGCGTCTTGATGACGGATGGATTCTTGGGGTCAGGCTCTATTTTCTTGCGCAGGCGGCTCACCTGATTGTCGATGCTTCTGTCGAAAATATCAGCCGTTCTCCCAACGGTCAGATCGAGAAGCTGTTCGCGGCTCAACACGAGGCCGGGACGTTCGAGAAAGACCTTGAGCAGCCGGAACTCTGCCGTGCTTAGCGGAATGCCGACGCCGTCATCTCCGGAAAGCTCCTGCCTGCCCATATTGACGCGCCAATGCCCGACGCGCACCACCTTCGCCTTCTTCAGCGTTTCCAGCTGCTGCTGTGGCACGCTGTTGACACGGCGCAATACCGCCCTGATCCTCGCCAACAGCTCACGCGGATTGAACGGCTTCACGATATAATCGTCGGCGCCAAGCTCGAGACCGATGATACGGTCGGTATCCTCCGTCATGGCGGTTAGAAATATGATGGGAATATCCGTCGTCGCGCGCAAATGTCGGCAGACGGAAAGGCCGTCCTCGCCCGGCATCATCACGTCCAGAACGACGAGATCGACACCGTTGCGCTCCAGAATCCGCCGGAGAGCCAGCCCGCTATCCGCCACGCTCACCCGGTAGCCCTGCTGCTCAAGATACTGGCCGACCAGGTCTCTTATGTCTGCGTGGTCGTCGACAACGGCGATATGTGCTGCTTTTTGCATTTTGGGTCTGGTCCAGAATAATGCCCTAGTTTACCGAAGCCCAATCCAGCCCGCATCGAAAAAAGTGTATCAAAGTTTCACAGCGGCCGATGAGTTGCAGCGGGTGAATGCTGAATGTCGGTGCGCTCTTAATTTGCACGTCAGTTGTCGTAAAAATATATCGCAGGCCGAGCGTTTCACATCAAATTGTCGCGGCTTTGTCGCAAGGACGAAACCCTTGCGAGGGACGGGAAAACAAGGGTAATCCGCAGATCGGGCCATGACGAAGGCCACAAACCGCCGCTGTGACGCTCGCTTTCTATTTATTCGCCGACTGCGCGCTTACACATCAGATCCGTTTGCGCTCAAAGCGCGATATCCCCATCGCTCGGTGACATGCATTTACATCTTCGGCACAAAGCTGCGACATGCGCCACCTATTCTATACCTCGAAATTCACTCGCCTGGTCGGCGATATCGCGCCCCACTGGAGGATATGGAATTGGCCATCGAGCTTTCGCAAATCGCAATTTTACGCCGGGTGCTGGAAGCGTTCTGCTCCCGCCACGATCTGACATTTTCCGATCGCCCCGCGATTATCGCCGCGCGGGAACTGATGAAATTTGCCGACGAAGGGGAGAACGATCCGGATGTTCTGGAGGAACGCTTGAACGACGTCATGCAGGCGTCCCATCAACGCCAGCCGCCCTTCCAACGAACTGCGGCAATTGGTTAGCACTCGATGGACAAAGGCTCCTTGGAAAAAGAAAGAAGGCGTATGCAACTCTCCCGCCGCACCGTGCTCACCTCAATGGTCGCCGCAGCGACAGTGCCCAGATGGTCCCTGGCTGGGCAAGGGCGCAGGATTCTCGTCGCTCATTACTCCTACATGGGCCACACGAAATCCGTCGCCGAGACGCTAAGCACCGTGGTTGGCGGCGAACTTTTCGAAATCCAGATGGCAGCACCCTACCCCCTTGATCTCGAGCGTATGGCAACGCAGGCAAGGTCCGAACTGGAAACCGGCAAGCTGCCGCCGCTGCTCGGCAAACTCCCGGACATGTCGAACTATGATCTTGTTCTGGTCGGAGGGCCGGTATGGTGGAACACGATCGCGCCGCCGGTGATGCGCTTCCTTGAGGAAACCGATTTCAAAGGGCGGAACGTTGCTGCCTTTGCAGCATATGCATTGGCGCCTGCCCACTACGAACGAAATTTCGCCGCACAGGCCCGCAATGCATCTGTTCTTCCGGGGCTGATGGTCAGTGAATTCGACATCTCGGAGCGACAAGCCGACGGTGCAATATCCTCCTGGGTACGTCAGGTCATGTCCGGACGAGGTCCACAGGCCCTGTAGCGGCAATTAGGCTGCCGCCATCGATCGCGGCGGCCGTCGCCAGACGTCAAACGACGGCACATGGTCGGCTCCTTGACCCTATCGCCAGGCATGCTGTGCACGATTGCTGCCCTTCGCTGCCGCACACTGATCCATGCAATTCGCCTGAAATCTCCGCACGACTAGCATCGATCCCTACTCAAGATCCCTCACATTAAATCTCAGCACCTGGAAATGAACGAGCATCTCGGTCAGTGCATGACGCTCTCTGCTCGGGACGCAAATCCTCAAAGAGCCTGGGTCGGAATCCCATGAAAATCATGCTGCAAAACCGGTAGTTTACGAAAATAATTTACATAATAAGCCGTCCATAAACGAAAAGCCGTTGACAAGGGTCGATGTCATGTCGTTATTAAGAAAAAAAATTACATTACTTAATGTCAACGGGTGAACAGAGCAGCAGCAGGCCTTTTCAAAAAGCGACCGGGGCTGATTGCTGCCGATATTCGATCACATGAGCTGGCGGATCCCGCCGCGACGTGCAGGCAGCGGCTTCGCCCAGGCGAACCGCAAATGCGTTGAACCTGATTTCTGAGCGGATGAAAACCGCTCGGAGGCATGCTGATTGACAAGAGCGACGGCCCACAAGGGCGGCTGACAAAAAAGGGGACGATGATGAAAAGCGCATTCGTTTTGATCACATTGGCGATGCTTGCCGGTACCAGCAATCAGGCAATCGCTCAGTCGTCGGACGGCGTTTTGACCGTCGCCACCATCGGTGAACTGCCAACCCTCGACGCCATGCAGACGCCGACCGATATCGTATTGACAGTCGATCAGCATATTTTCGAGACGCTCTACACCTACGACGGCCAGTGGAAGTCCGTTCCGCTGCTTGCCGCCGGTATGCCAACGATCTCGGATGATGGCCTTACCTATCGCATTCCGCTACGCGAAGGCGTGAAATTCCACGACGGAAGCGATTTTGGCTCGAAGGATGTGGTTGCCTCGCTGAAGCGCTGGATGAATGTCAATTCCAAGGGCAAGCAGGTTGCCACCATCGTCGACAGCCTGACTGCGGATGGCGATCACGCCGTCGTCTTCAAGCTGAAGTCGCGCTATGCACCGCTGCTGGCCACCCTTTCGCAATCTTCGATCATCATGCCTGCGTCCAAGGTGGCCGATACGCTTACCGATTTCATCGGCACCGGTCCTTATATGCTCAAGGAGCGCAAGCCGGATCAGTATACGCAGCTCGTGCGCTTCGACGGCTACAAGTCGCCCGATGGCGAGCCGAACAACTATGCGGGCAAGCGCGAAGCAATCGCCAAGGAAATCCGCTTCGTGCCGGTGCCGGACGCCAATACGCGCGTCGAAGGCCTGATCTCGGGACAGTTCGATTTTGCCGACTCGCTGCCCGTCAGCGCCTATGACCGCATCGAAAAGAGCGGCAACGCCAAGCCCGTCATCTTCCAGGATGCCGGCTGGGTATCGCTCAACATGAACATGAAGCAGGGCCTGCTCGTCAAGAAGCCGCTTCGCCAGGCGGTACAGGCGGCGCTGAACTCCTCCGACATGATGCTGGCCGCCTTCAACGATCAGCGCTTCTTCAGCGTCGATGGCGCCTTCTTCCCGAAAGGCTCGTTCTGGCACACCGAGGACGGCGTCGTGCGCTACGGCGAAGGCGATCCCGACACGGCGGCAAAGCTGTTGAAAGAAGGCGGGTATGACGGCACCCCGATCCGGCTTCTGACCAGCCGCCAGTATGAATTTCACTACAAGATCGGCGAAGTCGCCAAGGCCTATCTGGAAGCTGCAGGCTTCAAGGTCGACATGCAGGTCGTCGATTGGGCGACATTGACCACCCGCCGGGCCGATCCGAAAGAATGGGATATCTTCATCACCCATTCCAATTTCCCCGGCGATCCGACGACGATCAACACGATTACCGACAGCTATCCGGGCTGGTATGTCTCCGACCAGAAGACCAAGGCCGTCTCGGCCTACATGGACGCAACGAGCGACGATGCCAAACAGAAGGCCTGGACCGGCATTCAGACCGTCATCTACGACGATGCTCCGCTCTACAAGGTCGGCAACTTCAACGCACTTTCGGGCATTTCCGCCACGGTCACCGGCTATACGCCGACCTATTGGCCGCACTTCTGGAATGTCTCCCCGAAGAAATAAGGCTTGAAGCATATGGCAAAGATCGCCCAGGCGCTTTTGAGACGTCTCGGAGGCATGGTGATCGTGCTCGCGCTTGTCGTGACGGTCGTCTTCATCATCGTCCGGGTGACCCCGGGCGATCCGGCAGCCGTCATGCTCGGAGCCGACGCCACACCGCAGGACATCGCACAGCTGCGAGCCAAGATGGGGCTCGATGCGCCGCTGCTCGTTCAATATGGCCAGTTCGTGCTGGGTCTGCTGAAGGGCGACCTTGGGCAATCGATCTTTCTCAACCAACCGGTGACGCAGGCACTGGCGGCACGCGCGGAACCGACATTTTTCCTGACGCTGTTCTCAATTCTGATTGCCACGGCAATCGCGCTTCCCGTCGGGATCATCTCGGCGGTCAAACGGGGGACATTCTTCGATCAGGTCGTCGTCGTGCTCACCATGGTGGCTGCAAGCGTTCCGAGCTTCTGGCTTGGCCTGATGCTCATTCAGATCCTCGCCGTTGGGCAGGGGTGGTTTCCGGCCTCGGGTTACGGCGGCCCGGACACGGCCTTCCTTGAGCGCCTGCATCACCTCATTCTCCCGGCCATCACGCTTGGGGTCGTCAATTCGGCGATGATCACCCGCTTTACGCGGGCCGCCATGCTCGACGTGCTCGGCGACGACTATGTGCGCACAGCGCGTGCAAAAGGCGCCAGCGAACGCCGCGTAATCCTGAAGCATGCGCTCAAGAACGCGATGATCCCGATCATCACCGTTATCGGCCTTTCCGTTGCCATGCTGGTCGCCGGCGCCGTTGTAACGGAAACCGTCTTCGGCCTGCCAGGCGTCGGCAATCTGGTCGTCTCCGCTGTTCTGCGCCGCGATTACCCGGTGATCCAGGGCGCCCTATTGGTGGTTGCGGCCATCTATGTCCTCATCAATTTCATTGTCGACATGCTCTATATTCTCGTCGATCCGAGGGTGCGCCTATGACATCAGGCTCTCTCACCCTACCCTTCGCATCGAGCCTGCGGCGTCTCTTCGGCAACCGCGCGATGCTGTTCGGCGCGATCATCCTGCTTGTCGTTGTCCTTGCAGCCATCTTCGCGCCGTGGATCGCGCCCTACGCACCGAACAAGCTCTCGATCATCAACAAGCTGAAACCGCCATCGGCGGCCCACATCTTCGGCACGGATGAATTCGGACGCGACATCTTCTCGCGCGCAATTTATGCTGGACGAATCTCGCTGCTGGTCAGCCTGGGTGTCGTCGGCATTTCCACCGCGCTCGGTGTGTTTCTCGGTGTCATTGCCGGGTATTTTCGCAAGCTCGATGCGCCGATCTCACGCCTGCTCGATGCGATGATGTCCTTTCCCGATATTCTGCTTGCCATCGCGCTGGTGGCAGCCCTCGGCCCATCGCTTGTCACCGTCATCCTGGCACTTGGCATTACCTATGCGCCGCGCCTGGCCCGCATCGTTCGCGGCTCGACGCTAGTCCTGAGGGAAATGCCCTATATCGAGGCTGCCATCTCCATGGGCTTGCCAACCTGGCAAATTCTCGGCCGGCACGTCCTTCTCAATCTGGCATCGCCCATCCTTGTGCAGGCGACCTTCGTCTTTGCCTCCGCCATGCTCGCGGAAGCAAGCCTGTCCTTCCTCGGCGTCGGCGTGTCCTCCGACATGCCGACCTGGGGCACGATGCTCGCCGCCGGCCGCGAATTCATGGACAACGCCCCCTGGCTCATGGTTTTCCCCGGTCTTGCCATCGTCTTCTCGGTCCTGTCGCTGCAGTTGCTGGGCGACGGCCTGCGTGATCTTGTCGATCCGCGCCTTGCAAAGGAGAGCTGATCTTGGCTGACACGATCCAACCGGTTCTCTCGATCGAAAATCTGACGACGTCTTTCAAGACAGCCGAAGGCTGGCGCGCAGTCATTCGAAACATCGATTTGCAGGTCTCCGCCGGAGAGACCGTTGCCATTGTCGGCGAATCCGGATCCGGCAAAAGCGTCACCGCACTCTCGACGATGCGCCTGTTGCCGCCGGGAAAGGCAAAATGCGATGGCAAGATCCTGCTTGAAGGCAAGGATCTGCTGGCCGCTTCTGAAGCTGACATGCGCTCCGTGCGCGGCGGCGCGATCGGCATGATCTTTCAAGAGCCGATGACCTCCCTCAACCCGGTCTTCACGATCGGTAACCAGATCGCGGAAGCTCTGGCTCTGCACCAGAACCTCTCATGGAAAGCCGCTGAGGCCGAAGCCCTGCGCCTGATGGAGCGCGTACGCATTCCCGCGGCAAAGACGCGGCTCCACGAATATCCGCACAAGTTTTCCGGCGGCATGCGCCAGCGCGTGATGATCGCCATGGCGCTCGCCTGTCGCCCAAAGCTCCTGATCGCCGACGAACCGACGACAGCGCTCGACGTGACCATTCAGGCCGAAATCCTCCATCTCATTCGCGAGTTGCAGCGCGAGGAGAACATGGCCGTTCTCTTCATCACGCACGACATGGGTGTCGTGGCAGAGGTGGCCGACCGAACCGTTGTGATGTTCCGAGGCGATATGATCGAGACGGGTATCACAAGCGATATTTTCGCGGCGCCGAAGGAAATCTATACGAAGTCGCTTCTGGCCTCGATCCCACGCCTCGGCGCGATGGGCGAGACGGAGGCGCCGAGACGCTTTCCGGAGGTCGATGCAAAGACCGGTGTAGCGACCGAAGGCCGCGCGATGAAGCCGGTCGCGCAGGAGACCGGTCCTATCCTCAAAGTGGACAATCTCGCCGTGCGCTTCGATCTGCCGAATGGTCGCATCCACGCAGTCGAGGATGTCTCCTTCGATCTTCGCGCCGGCGAAACGCTCTCGCTCGTCGGCGAATCCGGCTGCGGAAAATCAACGACCGGGCGCACGATCATGCGCCTCATCGAGGCAACGGCCGGCTCCGTCGTCATCGATGGCAAGGACGTGACCAAGGCGGGCACCCGCGAGCTGCGCGCCATGCGCCGGATGGCGCAGATCATCTTCCAGGACCCCTTCGCCTCGCTCAATCCGCGGATGACGGTCGGGACAGCCATTGCCGAACCAATGCTGTCGCATGGATTGATGGGCCGCAGGCAGGCAAAGGAACGTGTGGCCGAGCTGCTGGACCAGGTGGGATTGTCGTCAGCGGTGGCCAGCCGCTATCCGCATGAATTTTCTGGCGGTCAGCGGCAACGCATTTCCATCGCCCGTGCCCTTGCCCTCAATCCGAGATTCATCATCGCCGACGAGGCTGTCTCGGCCCTCGATGTGTCCGTGAAAGCCCAAGTCTCCAACCTGCTGCTGGATCTGCAGGATAAGCATGGCCTAGCGTATCTCTTCATCTCGCACGATATGGCCGTCGTTGAGCGGATGAGCCACCGCGTTGCCGTGATGTATCTCGGCGAGATCGTCGAAATCGGTCCCCGTGCGGCAATCTTCGACAATCCGCAGCATCCCTATACACGCCGACTGATCTCGGCCGTCCCGATCCCCGACCCGGCCCGACGCGGCATGCAGCAGCAGGCCCAGCGCGAGGAAATCAAAAGCGCGATCCGACCTCATGACTATGTGCCGCCGAAGCGGACCTATGAGGAAGTTTCGCCTGGTCATTTCGTGCAGGATACCGCCGCGAACTGGACGGACAGCACCTCGGCTTAAGCAGCCCGTCACCCATCACTTTTGCCAACGAGCCCCAGGCTCGGATCCGACATCCGTTTGCCGGCTCACCAAATACAACGCAGGGTCTAAAATCTAGCTTCGTGCAAGCCAGAGAAGATAGATCGCATGTATGGGATGGTGTTCTCGCCGTCTCGGGATTTGGGGGCCTACGCTGTCAGCGCACACCTGAGTGCCCACAGCGCAGATCAGGAGACATCGACATGGTGAACAACATCAATTCACTGCGGCTGCATAACACGCAGCTGGCCTTGCGGACGTTGCGCAGCGCGAACGAAACAAATGAAGACACATCACGGACATCGCGCTCTTCGAGCCTGCTCGTCGGCGGTTCGCTTGGGGCGAGCCATGCAAACAACAAACTCAGCGTTCTGCTCGAAGGCCTGTCGCGAACCAACGGCACAACAAAGGCCACCACGCCACAGGCAGCGCCGAAGGTGGCGGATGACGTTACATCGAGCGACTTCATGAAGGCGCTCGCCGCCAAGCTGAAGGCTTCCGTCAATGACCCGGTCAGCGGCCAACAATCAAAAGCGATGCTGGATGCGCTCAACAAGGGAACACTTTCCATATCCGATCCGACCAAGGGTGTCTCGATCGATGGGTGGAACCCTGACGACAAGACCAGCAAGGCCGCCAAACCCGAAAAGATCGAGAAGGACAACTGGAACGACTTCCTGAAGGATCATCTGAAGCGAAGCGACAAGGGCACGTTCGTCAGAACGCCTGACGGAAGTTACCTCGACAAGCCGACAGGACAGAACGCCTTTTTTGGCTCGCTCAACGGCAAATACTACTATGTCACCTGGCCGACGGATACGACGACCACCACCAAGCCCGTATCTGCGTAAGGCAGCGAGGCCGGTCCCCGATCTCACGATCGGGGACCATGTTTTCGTTCACGTGAATGCGGCCGCCCGCCCGCGCAACAAGGAAAGAGCTATTAACAGCCCTGCGCCCGCGGCAACCATGCCGATCAGGAACACGCTGTCATAGCCGGCCCGATCGGCCAGCAATCCCGCCAGCGGACCAGTCAAGCCATAGGCAAGATCCTGAAAGGCAGAATATCCGCCAAGAGCCGTGCCGCGCAGATGCGGCTCCACAAGGCGCACCACTTCCCGCCCCATGGCCGGATAGATCATCGAGCATCCAAGACCCGTCAGGAATGCACCGGCCAGAGCGAGAGCGGGATCGCTCGCACTCCAGATCAGCAACTGCCCGACGGTTTCCACAGCCAGCGATCCGGCCGCGACGGGCAAGCCGCCGACGCGATCGGGCAGATGGCCGAAAAGCAATCGCACCAGGACGAAGCCGACACCGAAAGCTGTCAGGCCCAGGCCGGCATAGCTCCAGCCCCGGCTGAGAAAATACAACGTGAAAAAAGCACCGATCGCCGCAAAGCCAATGCCTTGAAGGCATACGATGGAACCGTGCAGCCACACTTTGCCGATCACGCTCCAGAACGGCGGACGCGCCGCTCCCGGATGGGCGGCGACACCGGGTAGCCGCCAGATAACCAGTAGTCCGAGGAAGGGCAGGAGAGCGCCGATCGCCATGGTGCCGGCAAACCCGAACCGATCCAGTGACACCAACCCAATCGGGCCACCGACGGCAAGAGCGCCGTAGATGGACGCACCGACCAAGGCCAGGACCCTGCCGGAACGCGCAGGACCGACAAAGCCGATACCCCAGGCGATAACACCGACCGCAACCAGACTTTCGCCCAAGCCCAGAAGAAGCCGTCCCCCCAGAAGCAATAGATACGAGGTCCAGGGTGTTTGCACCAGCAAACCAGCAATGAGGGAGGCCAAGGCTCCAGTGACATAGAGGGAAAGACCCCGCATGACGGCGCTCTTGGCACCGCGATGGTCCGACAGACCGCCGGCATAACCGCGCGTCAGTATGGTCGATAAAAATGCGATACCGACACCGAGCCCTGCCCAGCCGTTGCCCAGCCCGAGTTGCCCTGTCACATAGATCGGCACCACCGGCAGCGACATGCCGATACATAGATAAGAAATGAAAAGAATTGCGCTTAGCAGAAGCAGGCGGCCTTGCGCCGGATCGCGTGTCGATTGGAAAGCCATGATGATCTCCAGGCTTTTCGACGGGCGGAGGCACAAAAAAACGCACTCCGACCGACGAGGATCGTTGAGTGCGTTGCATGACGTCAAACGCTTACGGCCAGTTGGACTGGCTACCCCTCCAATAGGCGTTCAACGGCCAGGTGTCAACACGACGAGGCATCGCTCGAACGCGGGTATTCAAGCCCGCATCAAGCTTTCGAGGTAGGCGCAGAACATATCCGCTACGGCATCCGCATAGTCTTCGATGCTGACGGGGTTTTGCGGCGTTTCCGAAAACTGCTTTCCCACCGCGCCGATGGTGGTGGTGATCAGCTCTGCTGCCAGCGCACACTTCGTCTGTGAAACACCGGGCAGCGCCTCCTGTATGAACGCCAGTACGGTGCTGTCTCCCGAGGCACGAGCCTCATGCGCTTCCGGCGCATCGCGATAAAGAGGCGCGGCATCGTTCAGCGCTATGCGCGTGGCGGCCTCCTCGCATTCCGAGCGGATGAAGGCGTGAACGAGAATGCGCAAGCGCTCGAATGGCGGCCGTGAGCGATCCTCAAGGATGCCACGCAGAAGATCCGTCGTCTGCCGCCATTCATCGCTCTGCAATCGAAAAAGGATCGCCGCCTTGTTGGGAAAATACTGATAGACCGAGCCGACGCTGACGCCAGCCCTCTCGGCGACGCGCGCGGTGGTAAACCGTTGAGCTCCCTCTCTGGCCAGAACTTGAGCCGCAGCACTTAAGATGGCGGACACAAGTTCCGTCGAGCGCGCTTGCTGTGGCTTTTTGCGCGAGGAGATCTGTGCTCTTGGATGGTCTGACATGGGCGCGCCCCGCAATCCGGCTGGCAAAGCTGACGAATTAGTCGTATTTTTATCGCTGTGCAAGAATCCATGCTGCCAACAAGACTTGATCGGGCTAAACGCGATAGAGATCATCAACCCTATCTCGCCCTGCGGATGCGAAAGCCTCCAATCCGTCGTTATAGCAAAGATGCGACACTCCGGGCGTCAGCATGACCAAAACTCCGCTAGAAGAGGTGACATCCATGCGAGCAACTCCAGAATCCGGCTCTCTGGTCGATACGTTGTCACGCGCAACCCAAAGTCTGGTGCAGGCGGCGCTGACCGGAGCAAGCGATTCCGAACTTGTCGTTCTCCTCGGCAATACCTTGAACGATGCCGGCCTCGATATCGCGATGATCGAAGTCGCCTGCGATGTGGTCGACGCCGAGCGTGACCTGCATTTCTTTCGTTGGTTTCCAGGCAGCAATGACACCGAGAGCAATTTCACCAATGTCGCCGTCTTCGAGAGTATGTTGCTGACGGGTCAGACAATGCTTCGCCTCGATGCCGAGAGCGGCGGATTGGGTGATATCTCACGTGACGAGGCAACCGATGCCATCGCGTTTGCCAATCATCTTGCGCCTGACGCAACACTCGGATTTTTCGACGATGTGATGAGCCTGTTCGTAACGGAGCGGCCCGGTGGATTTACGGCGGCGGAGATCGATCTGCTGCATCTGGTAACGCCGGTTTTTGCGCTCGCTCTCGGCGCCCGACTGAATGCAGCGGCAGCACGCGTCCTGCTTCAAACCTACCTCGGAGACAATGCGGCAGCCGCGCTGCTGGATGGTCGGGTCAGTCTCGGCGCCGTCGAGCAAATCCGCGCGATCGTTCTTTATTGCGACCTCTATCAGTTCACGGCTCTCACCGAAGCGCTGGATGCACGCTCGTTGATCGACCATCTCAATCTCTTCTTTGAAACTGTCACGCGCCCCGTATCGCAGGCGGGTGGCCAGGTGTCGGGCCATGTCGGCGACGCCGTCGTCATGTTCTTTCCTGTTGCCGATAAAGACAGCGAGCGCTCGTTGTGCGCGGCTGCGGTCAAGGCCGCCTTGGAGGGATTACAGGCATTGGATCAAATCAATGCCATGTCGTCCCGGCGCGATGCGCCGCCGCTGCGAGCTCGCATCGGCATCGATATAGGTGAAGTCGTCCATGGCAATATCGGCTCGGCCGGCCGATTTTCCTTCACGATCATCGGCACACCCGTCAATCGCTCAGCCCGCCTGCAGGCACTGGCAAAGGAGCTGGACGCCGCCATGCTGATGACAGCCGAAATTGCCGAGGCTGCCGGCATGCGGTGTAGCACGTTCGGAAAGCACGCGTTGCGCGGCTTCGAACAGCCTGTCGAAATTGTTGGATTCGGCATATCCGATGATCTGGAATCCGGGCGCTGAGCACCGGCATCCACGCCGCGCCAAAACGCGAACTCCGGCGCATATCGGCTCACCGGGACACGTGCAGTGCGTTCAAGATTCTTTCTTAAATTCAAACAGATAGGCGATCTTCCGATATCGCATCCTCTAACGCGAATAGCGAATATGACGAATTGTTCGTATTTTTCCGTGAGCCCAGGAGCTCGCTTGAAAACGGAGATATTCATGAACACCCTGACGACTGCGCCGCTTGCAGTTTTGCTTGACCGCCTCTTTGAAGAAGCTGACGCAGCATCGCCCGCAACGACACCTTCGGTCGCTGCCTACTGGACCAGCCTTTCGCCTGAGGAGCGGGCGCGTCTGGTGCGCAGCAAGACAGATTATCTCGATTTCTATAGCCGCATGAAAGACATACCTCTGGCAATCTCGAGGGAGACGGGTGCGTTGCTCTATATGCTCGCAAGAAGCACGGCGGCGCGGACGATCGTCGAATTCGGAACCTCGTTCGGAATCTCGGCCCTCTATCTTTCGGCCGCGCTGCGCGACAATGGCGGCGGGCGGCTCATCACGACGGAATTTGAGCCTTCCAAGGTAGCCAAGGCGCGCGCCAATCTGACAGCTGGCGGCCTCATCGACCTCGTGGAAATCCGGGAAGGCGATGCCTTGCAGACCCTGAGCAGGGACCTTCCCCAATCCATTGACCTGCTGCTGCTCGATGGCGCCAAGGCTCTTTATCCCGACATTCTGAAACTGGTCGAGGGCCATCTGAGGCCGGGAGCACTTGTGGTCGCCGACAACGCGGATTTCTGCCCGGAATATCTGGAATGGGTGCGCTCGCCGGGCAGCGGCTACATGTCGACGCCGTTCGCCGAAGACATCGAGCTATCCATGCGGCTTGGCTGAGCGCTGCCACGAACCCAAAAAAGGGACTGTCGAAACACCCGATTCCCCGCGCTCATTTCAAGGCGCGGGGAATCGGCACTATTCCACGACCGGGCCGCACCAGCCGGGTAGATAATCCGCGTCTTTGCTCCTGGCGAGTTTGAGAGCTCCGGCGAGCGCAGCATCAAAATCCCGTTCTATATCTTTCGGCTTCACGCGACGGCGCAGGAAATCCGCCCATAGAAATTCGCTGAACGGCGTTGTGTCCTTGGCGTAACCGCCCACTTGCCGCAATTCGCCGGCCAGAGAGCGATAGGGATCATCGACCAGACCCTTGATGCTTTTGGGAATATCACTGTAGTCGCGCCGCTTTCCCTCTGCATCGAACGGATGCATCCAGTCGCGACAATCCATGACGAACCAGAAGGACTCTCGATCCAGACGGGAGAGATCGGCGACTGTCGTCACCAGCACGTCTTTCACTCCCTCTTCGAGAAGCGCCAGGCAAAGATGGTGATGATCTATGACGTAATAGCGTTGACGAGGGCCGAGAACCGCAGGCACCATGTGATTGCCGAGAAATTCACCGGCCTTGTCGCCATCGGCATCCGCTTTCGTCCTCCACGACTTTCGCTTGGCCTTGACCTCGCGCATGCCAACCGTGATCTGGGTGGGCCTCAATTCTTCAATCTGAACGGGATGCAGGATCGGTTCACGTGCCATGACCATCAGGAGCCCTCGACAGGGTAAAAGTCACGTCAGATTAGCATAACGGATATATGCGACAAGCTTGGTTGCGCGCGCAAAGCGTCGCCTGCCGGCCACCCCACTTCGATCTCGCCCATCACGCGGCTGTGGTGCAAACCACCTCGAACTGGGAGCGCCGGTAAAATGCCAGCATCTCGCGCTCGAAACTCTCCATGGCGCAAACGATCCACGGTTCATAGTGCCGCTTGCGCACACGCCATCTACATCGGTTCTCCACATCGGCGAAACCGCGAAGCGTCCAATCTACCAGCCCCATCCCGTCACTCTTACCCGAAAGACCCTGCCCAAGCCCTGACTTTCTCCGCATTAGGCTGTGCGGCCAGCGATAAATAGGTAACTCCTAATCAAAGGAAAGGTGAACAAACGTTGTATTAAGGCCTGTAACATCCGTTCGACCGGTGCCGTGGCAAGTTCGAAATAAAGACGACGTTCTAGGGATAACAGCCGAGCAACGGCGGGGCGCTCTAAAACCCTGTCCGGCAGGCCTACTTGACCACCAAGGTGGTAAAAAAGCGATCGATCGCCTTGGCATTCGCGTCCACCCATCGCCAGATCCATACCATAACAAACATCGTCAGGAGCCAGCCGAGCATCACGTCCGACAGGAAGTGCGCGCCGAAAATGACACGGTTGAACGCGACGAACAAAAGGCAAGGTGTCAAGATAAGGGCGGCTGCCCATCGGTATCTTGCAGAGACGAAAACCAATAAGGAAAGAGCGGCTGCCGCAGCTGCGGCCTCGCCTGATGGGAACGAGCAATTGCGACTGCATGCCGCCGAAAATTGCCATACGGGCGTAAAATCCGCCGTGCCGCCAAACTCGACAAGCTCGCGGGGACGGACGCGCCCAATCAATATCTTCAGCGTCTGCACGATGACCAGCGGGCCGGCGGCAAAGCTCAAGAGCACGAACAGAGGCTTGTGCGGCGGGCAGAAACAGAAACGCAACGGCATGAAGGCACGGAGCGCAATCAGCAGAGCCATGAACGGCAGAAGATAGATCTGGCTCTGGCGACTGACATCCCTGACGGCCTGCAAGAAGGGATTCTCCATCAGCCAGAATGCGGAACCATGAACGAACAGGCGCGAGACCGTCAGATCGAGCCGGGGGAACACCACGAAGACAAAGCTTGTCGAAAGGATCAACATGCCGATAAGCGCGACGGCCTTATCCGTATTGAGATCCGCTTCCGAACGCAGACGCGATCCGACGGAAGCAAAACTCCAGGAATGCAACGCGAACTTCCACATGCCATGTCTCCCGCACCTGAACCGGCGGCAAGTTGGATGCCGATTGTCAAGAAATGGCGAAGAAGCGATCAAGGCCATGTTCAGAACCGGCCGCCCGATGGTGAAGACGCGGTTTGGAAATTGCGGAAGTCCTCATTGTCCGCGATAGTGCCCGCCAGGCGGCAAAGCCGGAAGCAAAACACAGAATTATAGGGCGCTAGGGTGGATAATAGTCTCGTTCTCATCGTCGAGGATGAACCGGCAATCGCACAAATACTGGAGGGATATCTGGCGCGTGACGGGTTTCGAACCGTGCGGGCCGGCGACGGCGAAACCGCGCTTCAGCATCACGCACTGCTGAAGCCGGATATCGTTCTTCTTGATGTCCGCCTGCCCAAGCTGGACGGATTTGCAGTGTTGGGACGGCTTCGACAGGTTGGATCCACGCCGGTCATCATGGTCACGGCCATTGCCGACGATATAGACCGCTTGAGCGGCCTGAGGCTCGGCGCCGACGATTACGTCGTCAAACCATTCAATCCACAGGAAGTCGTTGCACGCGTCAGGGCAGTCCTTCGCCGCACGCAGGGAAACCAGGCTGAGTCCGTTCGCCGGTTCGGCGCAATGGAGGTCGACTTCAGCAGCTATACCGTCTTTATCAACAAGGACGAGCGCCGCATTCCACTGTCCCTGACACTCAGCGAATTCCGGATCCTCGCCTACATGATCCGCCATCCGACCCAGGCATTCGCCCGGGCGGATATTCTCGATGCCTGCCTGCCGGAAAGCGATGCCCTGGTGCGCACAGTCGATACCCACATCTCCAACCTGCGACGCAAGCTCGAAGACATGGGGCAGGAAGGCTTTTTTCCCGCCGTGCGTGGCATTGGCTATCGTTTTTCGGATCCAAGATGAAGACGCTGAGAGTTCCCTGCCTGCCGCTTGCGACCCTTACCGCCATTGTCACCGCCATCATGCTGTTGCTCAGCGTCGGCCTGACCTACATGGGCGTCAACTGGTATGCGTCCTACCTGGAAAAGACCATCACCGATGCCCTTCCCCAGAGAGCCGCCGATGCCTACAAAATGCTTAGCGAAGGCAAGGTGCCCGACGGCGATTCACTGACGATGCTGTTCGAGCATCTCAATGCGCTGACGGAGCCAACCGACTTCAAGGTTTTGATGTCTGTTCTGGTTTGCGGCCTTCTCTCGGCGATTGTCTGTGCGCTGATCGGCGTCTACCTCGCAAGACGGCTGGCGGCACCGTTGGAGGAACTCACGTCTGCGGCCGAAGGCTTGAAGTCCGGCGATTTCTCCGCCCGCGTCACGGCCTCGCATCGCAGCACCCGCGAGGTTTCCAGCCTTGTCGAAACCTTCAATGCGCTCGCGACGAGCCTTGAAACCATGGAGGAGCGACTGCGGTTCAACAACATGGCGGTTGCGCATGAACTGCGCACACCGTTGACGGTTCTGCAGGGATCGCTTCAAAGCATGCTCGACGGCGTCTTTCCAATGGAACACAAGATCATTTCCGATCTTCTCCTCCAGGTCGAGGGTCTCGGGAGAATTGTCGAGGATCTGAGAACCCTGTCCCTGGCCATTGGCCAGAAACTCGTGATCGAACGTCAACAGATCGATGTTTCAGATGTGGCGGGCGCCGTACTCGCCGCAGCCAAGCCCATGCTGGAACAGAACGGCCTGCGCGTCGAGACCGACCTGAAACCGGCATGGGTGAATGCGGATTCACCGCGCATTCGACAGGCCATACTGGCGCTTCTGCAAAATGCCTGCCGCTACGCGGCGGATGGCGGCTGGCTGCGGTGCGAGACGGAGCAGCAGATGGATGGGAGCGTCAGCATCCGCATCATCGATCGCGGGCCGGGCTTTCCGGAAGGCATGGACGCAATCGCGACCAATCCCTTCTGGCGTGGCGACCCCTCCCGTTCGCGTGCGACCGGCGGCACCGGGCTGGGACTCTCCGTAGTCCAGGCAATTGCCGTTGCCCATGGCGGGCGCCTGAAGTTTGCAAACCGGCCCGAGGGAGGGGCTGTGGTCGCAATCCATTTGAGCAATAACGCCGCCTGACGGAGCAGACTTGGCAGGCACGGTGTGCTCTGCCTTAATGGAAGAGCTCGCCGATATTGTAGAACCAAAGCTTGCTTCGACTGCGTCTGTCGGCACCACGAACCCCCGAATAAGGAACGCGGAAGCCGAAGGTCTTTTCCGGTTGAGCAGAGCGCTCAGCCCAGAAGGCGTCCAAGTTGGATACCATCATCGACTGGCGGCGACCTCGACGGTAATGGATCGGATGCTTGGCTTGCGAGACGGCGAGAAAATCCTGCATGCCGCCTTCCGCTGCAAGTCCCTGCAGCACGATCAGAAGCGCCTCTTTCGGACGCAGGCCACAGAGATCACGTGTCACTTCGATAGTGCGCTGTTTGGCATTGCGCGGCCCCTGCATGCTGCCAACCACGAACGTGTATCGCCCCTCGGCTCCCTCACGCAGAAACATGAAACGCGCGGTGCAGAGCACAGCCATGTCGCCGAGGCGCAGGAGTTTGACGGCGAAAGCACCTTCGTGACGCCCACCGCTGCGATCCGCGAGCGCTATGAAACATGCATAGGCTTCACTGCGGCCGTCCACCACACCTATCTCGAGCCATTCGCCGCGCCAAAGACGGATCATGCTTTCGCGGGACAATATGCGTTCGGCGATCATGAAATGATCGATGAGAAGCGTAAGACGCCTTTTACTGCCCATGCCGAAGACAAGAAATTTCGATAGAGGCTTCTGCAGCAATTCATCATGCGGCGGTGGGAAATCGCGCTCCGCCGCAAACGACATGATGAAACGCCACCAGCGAACCGTCAAAACCGGGCTGGCCGCAAAACGAAGCCAGAACAGAGTGCCCCGCTTCCATCGCACCCGCAGGGCGAAAGTCAAGATTCGGAAGAGCAGGCGGTATCGGGATTTGCGTGTGCTGCCGGTTGAATGAAACACCGGCAACTGCAATGGCGCGGCTGGAACGTGTTCTGTTACGACGGCGGTCGAAGAGTTCTCAATCATAAAGAGCCCGGCAAACATGGATATGCCGAACTGTGTGCATTGCCATTGTCAAGGCAGCGTCAAGAGCAGGTGCGCCCTTTCATGAGACCTTTTGCGTAAGTTGCGCCTGACAAATGGAGGCGCGCTTCTTCCCGCCCCTGTCAGCTCATGGCAAATGCCCATGCTTTAGAAGAGCGCATCCGCAAAGAGTTCCTCATCGTTCGAGGGAGCGACCGCGTTTTCGACGACAGGGCCCAGGTCACCGAAGATGGAAGCATGGATCTCGCGTTCGTTGGCCATGGTGTAGACCTTGAAAATACGCTCGGAAATGATGCCGAGCGGCTGTTCCAGACCATTCAAGCTCGCAAACCGATGGCGAGAAAGGCTGGCCTCTTCCGTGCACAACGCCAGCGTCTCGCCGATACCGGCCCGGAAATCCAGGCTGTTGACGACTTCGGCCACCTGCGACGTCATCTCGTCGCCACAGCGACGAAGTTCCTTCACGTTTGTATCCATGGAGGCACCCGCTTCGGCAATGTGAAGCAGTGCGGCATCGATATGCGCGCCAAGGCCGGAGGAATTCTCCTGCGACGTGTTTCCGCGCCAACCCTTGAGACCGGTCGACTGCGTCTCGAGTTTGCCGAGGCCTGTGAGGATCTTCTCCGCATCTTCGTCCAGGAGCGATGCAAAGGACCGCAATTCGCCGGCAACCACGTTGATGGCACGCCCCTCTTCCCCAAGCTTGCCGCAACGCAGATTGGTGTTGAGAGCCATATACTGGATATCACGCCGTACGAGCTGGATGGTCTGGATGCTGGTGGTGAGTTCCTTGACCATTTCCGAGGTTTTGTCGGCAAGCCGGTTCGCTCCGGCCGTCGCTGCATCGATACGATCGACGACGCTTCTTGCCGCCGATAGATCGCTGCGCAAAGAATTGATCGGGCTTTTCCCGTCAGCCCCGCTCTGCGCCATCATCGTCTGATAGAGGTCCAGCAGCGTGCGGATATCGCCGCTGAAGCTGCGGATATTGTCAACGATCTTCACCGTCTCGCGGTCGAACCCGCTGGCGGTTTCGCTCAACAGTCCAAAGGCAAGACTCATGGCCAGCTGAGAAATGCGCTCGCGATCCGATGCGGAAAGGGAAGCCGGCGCTTCGGCGGCGAGATAGTTTTCCGTGATGGAATAGACCGCCTGGCAGTGCTCCACCCTCTGTCGGGTGATATCGCCGATCTGCATGGCGGACAGCGTGTGAGCGACCTTGTTTTGAATCTTCCGCGCGAGTCCCGAAACGGTGTCAGCAAGTTCGGACAGGTTGCGACGCTGAACCTGAATTTCATCGGCGTTCGACACAAGGCTGCGTGCGATGGAGGGAATGCTGCCCAGATATTGTCCAAGCGAGCTGTCTTCATTGGCGGCGGCAGATTCGATCTGTTCTTCCATTGAGCGGATCTGCAGCGACAAGGCTCTCACCTCCTTGGCGGCAAATTCGATGCGCTCGACGATTTCGCTGGCAAAGCTTGAGAAATCGGGAATGCGTGCTCCGGCGATCTTGGCCGTTGCCGCAAAGGTCCGCAAATAGCGCAGCGTCTCTTCCATAGACAGAACATGTTCTGAAAGGAGCCGGCCCGTTTGGCCGATCGCAACGACGCAATCCTGACGGCGCACTTCGGCAGGCGGCAACTCGTGGAGCAGGTCAACCGTCTGGAGCAGGCGACCGGTAGCCTCGGCGGCGTTTTCTTCCTTCAGAGAATTGCCAATATGCTCGAGCAAGCCGACGAGTTTGGCGAGCGCCTCGGTGACGGTGATCAGAACAGCGCCGCCATCCAGAAACCGTTGCTCGATCTGCAACCGGGCACTTTCCAGGCGGTCAACAAAACTATCCGAATAAGTTGTAATTTTTCGGCTTGCCGCTGCATACGCCATACTATTTTGGGACCCCGCCTAAGACCGTCTTGCGGAAAGTAAGACGAACTCAAAAACACGGAGTTAACGCGGCACACGAAACTGTGACTGCCATTCATCCCATGAACCGGCCCGGTGTAAAGCTCTGGGCAAGACCGACCCCTTAAAAGCAGCCTTGGGCTCGCAAGTGCCCTTATACAACAAGCCAACGGTTCTATTTGCGATTCGATCGCAACGAGCCCGCTGAAGCTGATTGATTGCTTATGAATATTGCTGTCGATAAATATGCTTGGTCCTCCGACGACCTGGGCGAATTGCGAGAAAAGCTCAAGGTTACCGGCGCATCCGTCGTTTTCCGGAAGACTTCGGAAAGCGCGCATTTCCATCTCGACGTTACGGTTGCGATGATCCGAGAAATGGCGGCGTGGAAGAGCTCGTCCAAGACTGGCTATGAGATCGAGTATCTCTTCAGCCCCTCTGACCGCATCGAGCTGCATTTCGTCGAAAACGGGACGTTTCATGTCGAGACCGACGAACAGGAGTTCACGGCCACGGCAGGGACAACCTTCATGCTGCTGGCACCCAGCGCAACCAGACTTAAGGCGTCTATCGACGCGCGCAAGATCGCTCTCACCATCCCGCGCCTGCTATGCCTTCCATTGATCGACCTTGGAAATGACGACCCCGAGTTGTTTTTTCGTCGCTTCGACATGACGGCGGATATCGACGATAAGGGTGTGCGAACGATCCATCGCATGGCGGCGCTGTTGCTGGAACCGGGCGATCATCCCTTTGCGGAATCTCCGCTTGGGGCCTCGCTCTTTCAGGAAGCGCTCATTACGGCATTCATGCAGTCCTGGCCGAAATCGGCACGCAAGACGAAGGTCCACGCGGCGCATCCACGGAACCTCAAGCGCGCGCTCGACTGGATCCAGGCTCATCTTGGCGAAGAGTTTACAGTCCGCGATATCGCGAGAAACGCCGGACAGAGCGTGCGCAGCCTCCAACTATCCTTCCAGCAGAACGTTGGGATGAACCCGCAGAATTACGTTCAACGTCTGCGCCTGCAACAAATTCATTATGATTTGCTGCGCGGCGACCCCGATGAAAACATATCGGATATAGCGGCGCGGTGGGGTTTCAGCCACATGGGATACTTTGCGGCGCGCTATCGCGCCCTATATGGAGTGTCCCCATCATCGACGCGAATCGGCCGTCGAAATCCCGGCAATCCTGACGGCGTTTGATATCAGGAAAGCGCAATCTTATCATTTTATCGCAGTTAATTTCGAAATAGATCACTGCCGAGAGCAGATTTAACGCGCCGTTAGCCATTTAACGATTTCGTGAAATCAGCCAAGATTCACAATCATTGTGACGCGGCCCTTTCCCAGGAAAGGCCTCCCAAAACATCCAAACCGACAATCGTGAGCCGAGCCGCGTGTGACGTGGACGCTCCGCGGGGTACCTATGCGCGTCTTCGTAATAGATGACAGTCCATCCGTCGTGGCGACACTCCGTCGCGCGGTTGAAGCGATCAGCGGCAGCGAGGTCTTGTCGTTCCTGCACCCTGGCGACGCCCTCGATCGGCTCGAAGACCAGACGCCGGATCTGATCCTCGTCGACTACATGATGCCCGGCATGAATGGCGTCGAGGTCATCAGTCATGTTCGTAAGAATAGGCTTACGGCCCACGTCCCCGCCATCATGATCACTTCCCGCAAGGAAACCGACATCAAGCTGGCGGCGATGGAGGCGGGCGCAACCGAGTTTCTGAACAAGCCGATCGACGAGATGGAATTGACGATCCGCGTCCGCAACATCCTCAGCATCGGCGAGGAGCGCCTGGCGATTGCGGCCAAGGCAACCGCGCTGCAGAACGATTTCGACGCTGCCATGAAAAGGGTCGAGCGGCGCGAGGAGGAGATCATCTGGCGCCTCTCCAAGGCGATCGCCTGCCGTCACGGCGAGACGGCCGATCACTTGGATCGTGTCGCAATCGTTGCACGCATGATTGCCGAGGAAGTCGGCCTCGGTGCCCGCCATTGCCGCACGATCTTTCTTGCGAGCGCATTGCACGATATCGGCAAGATCGGCCTGCCGGATGCCATTCTTTCGAAGCCCGGACCGCTGAGCGTCGAAGAGCGTCGGCAGATGCAGAAGCACACCGATTTCGGTGGGGAAATCCTCGGTGAAAGTTCCAGCGAACTGATCCAGATCGCTCAGAGAATTGCCGAAAGCCATCATGAGAAATGGGACGGAACCGGCTACCCGAGAGGCCTGTCAACCGGCTCCATTCCCATCGAGGCCCGCATCGTCGCGATCGCCGATGTCTTCGATGCGCTGTGCTCGAAGCGCTCCTACAAGGCCGCCTGGCCGATTGCCGATGCCTTCCGCGAAATCGTCAACAGCAGCGGAACCCATTTCGATCCCGCCTGCGTCGCAGCCTTCTGCCGCCGCTGGACGGATATCAAAAGCCTCTTTGAACAACAGCAAGACGACAGTGATCCCATGACGACGGTTCCACCACTTCAGCTATCTCGAGGTCTGGCATGAGCGCACAAGCGGAAATTCTGCAGCTGCATGGTCCTTTGACGATCAAGACCATCGCCAACGTGCGAGATATCCTGCAGGTCTACCTTCAGGAGGCCGCCTCTCTCAGCCGTTCGCTCGTCATCGACGTCGACGGCAACGAGGATATCGATCTCACCTTGCCGCAGCTGCTGCTCTCGGCGCAGCAAACCGCCAATCAGGCAGGCATTCACATCGCACTGAACAAACCCGCGGACGGCAATTTTCTCGCCGTCCTGCAACGCGCCGGACTCCTGAGCGGGGACCGGCACAAAGACAGTTTCTGGCTAGAAGGAAAAGCAGCATGAGCGCCAATATTCTCACCGTCGATGACTCCGCCAGCATTCGGCTGACCACGCGCATTGCCCTGACCAACGCCGGATATACCGTCACGGAAGCAGTCGATGGCGCCGATGGCCTCGCCAAGCTGAAGACCGGCAATTTCGACCTCATCATTACCGATCTGAACATGCCGAATATGGACGGCCTGACGATGATCCGCAGCTTGAGACAACTCCCGGCCTATATGGGAACGCCCGTTATCTTCCTGACGACGGAATCGGACGGCGATCTCAAGCAGCAGGCCAAGGCAGCCGGCGCCACCGGCTGGCTGACGAAGCCTTTCGATCCGGAAAACCTCATCAAGATCGTACGCAAGGTTCTCGGCAGATGAACGATCTCGATCCGATCGCCGTCTTCAGGACGGAGGCCGCCGAGCAGCTCGAACTGATCGAGGCCGGCCTCCTCGATCTGATGCGGGATCTGAGCGACAGGGCTCAGATCGATGCGGTCTTCCGCGGGCTGCACACGCTCAAAGGGTCGGGCTCCATGTTCGGCTTCGATCAACTGGCCGCCTTCACCCATCATTGCGAAACCGCATTCGATCGGGTTCGCAAGGGTGAAGCTCCCGCCACCAAGGAACTGGTGGGCGCCGTTCTCGACGCGCAAGGCCATATGCAGGCTCTGCTGGAGAACCCGAACGGCGATTACGAGGCGATGAGCACAGTCCTTTTGGAAAAACTGCGTCTCGCTGTCGGCTCGAATGGCGCGCCGGTCGCGGCCGCAACGGCAACCGTCGCCATCTCCGAGGCCAATCCGACTGCAAGTGGCGGCGCCAGGACTTGGCTTTTGAAATTCAGCCTGCCGGCCAATTCCATGGCCAATGGCACCAATCCGCTCGGCCTTCTCGACGAACTGCGTGATCTCGGCGAATGCCGCATCGAGGCCGATATCGATGCCGTCCCGCTGCTTCAGGACCTCGATCCGCGCAACCTTCATATCGGCTGGACGGTTCATCTGACGACAGAAAAGCCCCGTTCCGACATCGAAGACGTCTTCATCTTCGTCATGGACGACATGGCCATGGAGCTTCGTGAACTCTCGGTCCAGCAACAGCAGGTCGCTGCACCTTCTGCTGCGAACTTGCAAAAGGCGATTGCGGATGCTCCTTCCAAGATTACCGCCTCGCCAAGTGACGCAGCAAAGGCACAGCCGTCGGACGCGAAGGGCCAAAAACAGGCAGACAATGTCCGCATCCCGGCATTGCGTCTCGACGAGATGATGGATCGGGTCGGCGAGCTGGTCATTGCCCAGTCACGGTTGAGCCAGATGGCGAATTCGGCTGCCGATCTCGGGCTCCGCTCCGTATCCGAAGAGATCGAGCGGCTTGCCGGCGAACTGCGCGACACGATGATGGTCCTGCGCATGATGCCGGTGGCAAGCCTCTTCAGTCGGTTCCGCCGGCTCGTTCACGATCTGGCGCGGGAAACCGGCAAGGATATCGAACTCATTACCGAGGGCGAAGGCACGGAGGTCGACAAGACCGTCATCGATCGCCTCGCCGATCCGCTCGTGCATCTCGTGCGAAACTCTATCGACCATGGGCTTGAAAGCCCGGAAGACCGTATCGCCGCCGGCAAGCCGGTGACGGGACGTGTCATCCTCTCCGCCCACCAGACCGGCAGCGAGGTCATTATCTCGATCAAGGATGACGGACGGGGCATCGACAGGCAGAAGGTGCGGGCGAAGGCGGAAGCCAACGGCCTCATTCAGCCGGGCGCTCAACTGACCGACAAGGAGCTTCTCCAGCTGATCTTCCAGCCGGGCTTCTCGACAGCGGAAAAGGTGACCAACCTGTCCGGTCGCGGCGTCGGTATGGACGTGGTCAAGAAGACGATCGAAACTCTGCGCGGAGCAATCGATATCGCGAGTGATTTCGGCAAGGGATCCGATATCGCCTTGCGGATCCCCTTGACGCTCGCCATCATCGACGGGCTTCTCGTGCGCGTCGGCAATGGCCGCTACGTGATCCCGCTTGCAGCGGTCGAGGAATGCCTGGAGCTTTCGGTCGAACAGGATCTGCGTTCGCGCGGGCGCAGCTTCATATCGCTGCGCGAAGATCTGGTACCCTTCCTCCGGCTTCGCGAGCTGTTCCGAACCGGTACGGAACCGGATCAGTACCAGAAGGTCGTGGTCATCTCTACCGGCAGTCAGCGGGTCGGCCTCGTCGTCGACCAGATCATCGGCGACCATCAGACCGTCATCAAGTCGATGTCGAAGCTCCACGATCACGTCTCCACCTTCTCGGGGGCGACCATTCTCGGTGACGGGAACGTGGCGCTGATCCTCGATGTCGTGAACCTGATCGCCGCCGGACAGCAACAGGAAACACAATTGCGGGCGGCAGGATGATGGAAACAGACGTTAAATCCGATTATCGCGCTGTATGGAACGGCGCCGAGGAACTCTCGGTTCTGACATTCAGCCTCAATGGCGAGACCTTCGCCATCGACGCGGTCGTGGTTCAGGAAATTCTGGACCTTTTGCCGGAAACCAACGTTCCCGGCAGTCTGCCTTTTGTCGGCAGCGTCATCAACTTCCGCGGCAAGGTGATCCCGCTTGCCGACATCCGCGTCGCTTTCGGCATGGAGCCTGGCAATGTGACGATCGACAGTCGCATCGTCGTCACCGCGTTGGAACTTGACGGCGAGACGACGCTGATCGGCATTAGAACCGACAAGGTTCACGAAGTGACGCAGCTGCATCAGTCGGCAAGTGAGCCACCGCCCATCATCGGCATGCGCTGGCGACCGGACTATGTTCACGCGCTGGTCAAGCGCGGGGGCGAATTCATCATCATTCCGAATCTGCGGGCGATCTTCTCATCGCAACGCGCAGGCGCGGTCAGAGCAACAGCATAAATCAGGGCAAAGGGTACCGGATGCGCTTCACGATCAAGCTCAAGCTGCTTTTAACCTTCGCTATCGTCATCGCCATGCTTCTCGGCACGGCGGTCTACAGCGTCAGCACAGTCGGTCAGGTCAACGATACCTGGTCCAGCACGTTGTCAGGCCCGGCCGAACGGCTGCGGCTTGCACAAAATCTCGACATTGCCGTCCTGCAGCAGCTGAGACAACAAAAGAACATCCTCCTGGCGGTAACGACGGATGAGATGAAGGGTTATATCGCAAAGAGCGATACGGCACGCGCGGCTTTTGACGCGGACCTCGCAAAGGTCCTGGCCAACGCGGTCGAGCAGGACATGGCCTACTGGTCGCAGATCAAGGATCTTTCCGTTGGCTGGCGCACCGCGGATGACCGCATTCGTACGCTGATGCTTGCCGGGGACAGTGCAGGCGCTCATCAGATTTCGTCCAACGAGGCCCGCGAGACGAGCACGAAGATCGACAGCGTCCTCGCACAGGTCTTCGATGCTGAGCGCGCCCGACTGAAGCAGGCGGATGCCGACGCAGCCGATGCCTACGTGCAATCACGCTTCATCCTGATCATCGTCGCGGCTGTCGCATCGATCATTGCGATGGTTTCCGCACTCTGGATCGTGATCTCGATCAACAAGGGCGTCAACCGAGCCGTCAAGACGGTGCAGACCGTCGCCGAAGGCGATCTGACCGAATTCGCCGTCATCACCACCAAGGACGAGATCGGCGATCTCCTGAGCCACGTCAATTCGATGATCGAGCGGCTTCGTGGGGTTGTCGCCGATGCACTGTCGGCCTCCGACAACGTGTCGTCGGGCAGCCAGCAGCTGTCGGCCGGCTCCGAACAGCTCTCGCAGGGCGCGACCGAGCAGGCCTCATCCGCCGAAGAAGCTTCCGCCTCGATGGAAGAGATGGCTGCCAACATCAAGCAGAACGCCGACAACGCCGCCCAGACGGAAAAGATCGCTCGCCAGTCCGCCAAGGACGCAGAGATCAGCGGCCAGGCCGTCGATCGCGCCGTCAATGCCATGCGCACCATTGCCGAGAAGATCTCCATCGTTCAGGAAATCGCTCGACAGACCGACCTTCTGGCGCTCAATGCCGCCGTCGAAGCGGCCCGTGCCGGCGAGCATGGCCGAGGCTTTGCCGTCGTCGCCTCCGAAGTGCGAAAGCTGGCCGAACGCAGCCAGGCGGCAGCCGCCGAAATCTCCAGCCTCTCGGGCGAGACCGTCACGGTTGCCACCGAAGCCGGCGACATGCTCTCGCGTCTGGTTCCAGATATCCGCAAGACCGCCGAGCTGGTCGCCGAAATCTCGGCCGCCTGCCGCGAGCAGGATATCGGCGCATCGCAGATCAACGAGGCCATCCAGCAGCTCGACAAGGTGACCCAGCAGAATGCCGGTGCATCCGAAGAGATGTCGGCGACCTCGGAAGAACTTGCAGCACAGGCCGAGGAACTGCAGGCTTCCATCGCCTTCTTCAAGGTCGAACAGCAGAATATTCGCAAGCCGCAGGGTACGCAGAGCCCGATCCATGCTCCTGCGCATCACGCCATGAACCCGGTCAGATCCAAGCCTGCGGCCAAAGCGGCCCCTGCTCGTGCGGCTTCCGCAAGATCGGACAACAGCGTCGCTGCTCAGCAGGCTCGTCTAAAGGGCTTCACCCTGGATATGTCCATGGGCGGCCCTGACGCGGATGATAGTGATTTTCGCCAGAGTGCCTGAACGGCAAGCTGAATCCAACACGATCCGGCGCTGAAAAGCGCCGGATCAAAAGGCCGGCAAATGCTACCGCAGGCCTCAAGAACCGGTTCCGGTTCGCGGAAGGGTGAATGTATCGGTCTTCGCGCATCAAGACGGCTCCCCGTCTGCCTTTTTAACGTTCAAACCTCTCCATCCTCAGGAGCTCCTCAGAGATGCGCTTTACGATCAAACTGAAACTGGCCCTTGCATTCGGCTTTCTCATCCTGCTGTCGAGCGGCATGTCGGTCCTCGCCATCACCAGCCTGTCGTCCCTGAATTCGGCCATCACCGATATCGTTCAGGGTCCGGCCGCCAACCTTCGAAACTCCGGCGATCTTTCCAGCGCCGTGCTGGATGCCATCCAGAATGAGAAGAATGCCATCCTCAATACCGATCCGCAGGCGATCGGCGGCTACATCGATGCCGTTCATGAACGGGAAGCGACGATCGAACAGCTCATACAGAAGCTCTCGGAAGATCCGGCGATTTCGGACAAAGTTGCAATATTTGCAAAGCAATATCCGGTCTGGAAGCAGATCGACGAGCAGATCCTCAAGCTTGCTACGGAAAATACCGACGAAAGCAATCGCAAAGCTGGTGGCCTCTCCATGGGCGAGGGTCGCAAGGCGAGCGACGTGATGCAGGAAGCGCTTGAGACCGTCAACAAGGCAATTCTCGAAGACCTGCACCAGACCGACCTGTCGACCAACGATCAGTATTCCTCTGCACGCAACCTTCTGCTGACGTCGCTTGCGGTCATGTTCCTCGTCTCGATTGCCGTCGCCACCTGGATCGCGCTGGGTATCAACCGCGGCCTGAAGAAGATTCAGTCGGTCGCCGAAGGCGTCGCTATCGGTGATCTCAACCAGAACATCGAGATCAAGACGAACGACGAAATCAAGGATCTCGTCAACACCATCAACGTGATGACCGGCAATCTGCGCAACACTGCGACGATCGCCGACCAGATCGCCAATGGCGATCTGACCGTGAAGCCGAAGCCGATGTCCGAAAAGGACACTCTGGGCATCGCGCTCGAATCCATGGTGGAACGCTTGCGCGGCGTCGTAACCGATGCACTGTCGGCCTCGGACAACGTGTCGTCGGGCAGCCAGCAGCTGTCGGCCGGCTCCGAACAGCTCTCGCAGGGTGCGACCGAACAGGCCTCATCCGCTGAAGAGGCTTCCGCCTCGATGGAGGAAATGGCTGCCAACATCAAGCAGAACGCCGACAACGCCGCCCAGACAGAGAAGATCGCTCGCCAGTCCGCCAAGGACGCAGAGATCAGCGGCCAGGCCGTCGATCGCGCCGTCAATGCCATGCGCACCATTGCCGAGAAGATTTCCATCGTTCAGGAAATCGCTCGACAGACCGACCTTCTCGCCCTCAACGCCGCCGTCGAAGCGGCCCGTGCCGGCGAGCACGGCCGCGGCTTTGCCGTCGTCGCCTCCGAAGTGCGAAAGCTGGCCGAACGGAGCCAAGCAGCAGCCGCCGAAATCTCCAGCCTCTCGGGCGAGACCGTCACGGTTGCGACCGAAGCCGGCGACATGCTCTCGCGGCTGGTTCCAGATATCCGCAAGACCGCCGAACTGGTCGCCGAAATCTCGGCCGCCTGCCGCGAGCAGGATATCGGCGCATCGCAGATCAACGAGGCCATCCAGCAGCTCGACAAGGTGACCCAGCAGAATGCCGGCGCATCCGAAGAGATGTCGGCAACCTCGGAAGAACTTGCAGCGCAGGCCGAGGAACTGCAGGCTTCCATCGCATTCTTCAAGGTCGAACAGGCCAACAACCGCCGGGCTGCGGCTGTTCATAATCCCGTCCATCACGCGATGGGTGCGCCGAAGTCGAAGCCGATTGCCAAGCCGGCTCCGCTCCGTGCGCCGTCCGCTCGCCCGGACAACAGCATCGCCGCCCAGCAGGCCCGTCTCAAGGGCTTCAGCTTGGATATGTCGATGGGCGGACCGGACGCGGATGACGCCGAGTTCAAGGAGAGCGCGTAAATGGTCGCAAGCAGCACCGAAGCTCAGTATGTGACGTTCGGTCTCGGCGATGAATGCTTCGCCGTTCCGGTCGAGGTGGTCCGGGAAATCCTGGACCACCAGGACGCCTTTCGAATTCCGCATGGACCGGACTATCTGCTCGGGCTGCGCGATGTGCGCGGCCAGGGCGTGCCGGTCATCGATCTACGCCTGCGTTTGGGCATGTCGGCAACCACAAAGAGCCCGCACACGCGGATCCTCGTGATCGACATTCCGATTGCGGATAAAGCACTCACGCTCGGTCTCGTCGCCGATCGCGTCTTTGAGGTCACGTCGTTCAAGCATCAGGCTATCGAAAGCGCACCCGATATCGGGGTGCGCTGGCCGTCCGAATACATTGCGGGCGTGGTGCGGCGGGAGAGCGGTTTCGTCGTCATCATCGATCTCGCGAAGCTTTTCTCGTCGTCCGACAAAGTGTCGTTGTTAGGCGTCGGCGCAAGCCGGAACGCTTCAGAGTTTGCCGCTGTTTGAGTGAGACATAACGTGCCAGTGCAGGAAGCGAGAGACTACGGGGACAAAGGTCTAAGCCGGCGCAACTTCGACCAGCTTGCCCGATACATTTACGACTATAGCGGCATCAAGATGCCGCCCGGCAAGCGCACCATGCTTGAGGGGCGGCTGCGGCGCCGGCTGCGGGCCACCGGCATCATCGATCTCGATGACTATTGCGATTATCTCTTCAAGCGCGGCGGTATCGATCGGGAAGCTATTCACCTCATCGATGCCGTCACCACCAACAAAACGGACTTCTTCCGGGAACCAAAGCATTTCGAGCATCTGGAGCGGTCCGCACTGCCGGAGTTGATTGCAGCCGGTCACAATCGGCTACGGATCTGGAGCGCGGCATGCTCCGTCGGCGCGGAACCCTATACGATCGCCATGGTTCTTGAAGATTATCGTGAGGCGCGGGGCGCACCGGATTACAGCATCTTGGCAACGGATCTTTCCACGGACGTTCTCAAGGCGGCGCAGAAAGGCGTCTATCCGGTCGGTATGGTCGATCCGGTCGACCGTCAGAAGCGCAGCCGCTACGTCATGGAAGCCCGCGACCCGGAGCGCGGCGAGGTTCGTATCCATCCGAAGCTGCGCGCCAGGATCGGCTTCGGTCGCCTGAACCTGATGGATCGAGCCTATGATATCGGCGACAAGGTCCACGTCGTCTTCTGCCGCAACGTTCTGATCTATTTCGACAAGCCGACACAGGAGAAGGTCCTGTCCCGGCTTTGCGAAAAGCTGGTCACGGGCGGCTTTCTCTATGTCGGCCACTCCGAAACCATCAGCGGACTCAACCTCCCTGTGAAGCAGGTGGCCAACACCGTTTTCAGAAAGGTGTGACGCGCATGGCCAAGAAAATCCGTGTGCTCATCGTCGATGATTCAGCCAGCGTTCGCCAGGTGATGACGCAGGTCCTGTCGGCCGATCCGGAGATCGAAGTGATGGGCGTTGCCGCCGATCCCTTCATGGCGGCCAAGAAGATCCAGGAAGAAATCCCCGATGTCATCACGCTCGATGTCGAGATGCCGCGGATGGACGGCATCACATTCCTGCGCAAGCTGATGACACAACGACCAATTCCGGTCGTCATGTGCTCGTCCCTGACCGAGGCCGGTTCGGAGACGCTGATGCAGGCGCTGGAAGCCGGTGCCGTCGATATCATCCTGAAGCCGAAGATCGCCGCCGCCGATCACCTGGCCGAAGCGGCGGACGCAATTCGGGAGACGGTCAAGGGCGCGGCCTCGGCCCGATTGGGAAATGCGCGCCGGCGCGTCATCGCCTCGATGGGAACCAGCGCAAAACTGACCGCAGATGTCGTACTGCCCCCGCCTACCGGCAGGGCCATGGCCAAGACAACGGAGATGGTCGTCTGTGTCGGCGCATCTACCGGCGGCACCGAAGCATTGCGCGAACTGCTTGTAGCGCTGCCGGCCAATACGCCCGGCATCGTCATCGTGCAGCATATGCCCGAGAAATTCACTGCCGCATTCGCCAAACGGCTGAACAGTCTCTGCGAAGTGGAGGTGAAAGAAGCGGAGCATGGTGACCCTGTCCTGCGCGGTCATGTCCTGATCGCGCCAGGCGGCAAGCATATGCTATTGGAACGCCAGGGCGCACGCTATGTCGTCGCCATCAAGGATGGTCCCCTCGTCTCCAGACACAAGCCCTCCGTCGACGTGCTCTTCCGCTCCGCGGCCCGCTCTGCAGCAGCCAACGCCATGGGTGTTATCATGACGGGCATGGGCGATGACGGCGCTCGCGGCATGAAGGAAATGCACGAGGCTGGCGCGTTTACCGTGGCCCAGGATGAAGAAACGTCCGTCGTTTTCGGCATGCCGAAGGAAGCAATCGCCCATGGCGGCGTCGACCGCACCGTCTCTCTCGACCAGATCGCCCGCGAGATCCTTGGCGCCGACAAGCGGCGTTGATGTCGGCGTGACACCGGCGATCAAGGCCTTTCAAAATGGTTTGTTAACCATAAATGCGTAACGATCTCCGCGAGCCATGACAGCCCGTCGCCCACCTCATTGCGTTGCCACACCGATCCGCCCAGGGAGTATCATCCATGGCTGTTTTGACCTTTGCCAACACCAAGGGCGGCGCCGGCAAGACCACCGCCGTCGTCATCGTTGCCTGCGAACTCGCCAGAATGGGCTTTTCGGTCGCAGTGCTCGACGCTGATCCGCAGCTCTGGATATCCAAATGGCATGAACGATTGGGCGACAGGGCGCCTGCTGCGCTCTCGGTCGTGCGCTATGTGACGGCTGCCAATCTTGGTCAGCATGCGCGCAAGCTGCGCGAGGAAGTCGATTTTCTACTGATCGATCTGCCCGGCGCTCGCAGTCCGCTTCTGGCGCAGGCAATCGGCTATTCGAACTATGTGCTGATCCCGGTGCAGGGCTCCGCCATGGATGCCGAAGGCGCGACCAATGTCATCGAACTCCTGCAATATCTGGACGACCGGGCCGCAATCCGCATTCCACACTCCGTGGTCCTCACCCGCGTCAATCCGATGGTGACGACCCGTGCGCTGCATTCGGTGAAAGAGCTTTTGTCCAGCCGCCGCGTGCATGTGCTATCCACGCCGATTATCGAGCGTGCGGCCTATCGCGAGGTCTTCGGCTACGGGCAAACCCTTTACTCGATCGATCCCGAGAGCGTCAGCAATCTCGACAAGGCGCAGCAGAATGCCCAGGCCCTGGCACAGGAAGTTCTGCGCCGCATCCTGCCCTATAGCGGCCGTGCAGATCAGGTAAAAGGCGAGCATCACAAGCTGTCGGCCTAACTTATCCGCGATGACGGTCAAGCCTCTCCACGCCCAGCTGTGGGAAGGACGACGCAGCTGATGCTGCAGGCGCAAGTGGTGAGCGCGTCGACTGAGCCCGCACGCACCGGCGCAATGCGTGCGCAGATAAAGCGCGTTTCCTGCAGCAGAGAGCGCAGGCCGCGCGATCACCGGATATTTTTGAACGTCGAAGTTGTCTTCGACGAAAATGCCGCTACTTCTACCGCGCGACGAAACTTACTTCACAATCCCGCCTCGACTGACATCAGGATATCAGGACTGCCAAATGCTTCGAGCCACGTTCAGCGCGCATGCCGCCGTTTTCGCCCTCATCGCTCTTTCCCCCCCAAGTTGCCTTTGCAGGCACGAAGCCTTCGTTCAATTGCGCCAAGGCGGACTCCGCGGCGGAAAAGGCCATTTGCAAGAACAACGGGCTGGCTGCGTCCGATGCCGCGATTGCCATAGCGTATAAAAAGCTTCAAACAACACTCGATCAAAAGGCTGCAGCCGCTCTTGCGGAAGATGAACGCTGGTTCGTCAGCACGCGCGACGCGATAGCCGAGGCTGCGGAGGGAATGGCGCGCTCGGATCTTGACAGTATCCTCAAGGATCGGCTTAAATTTCTGAAAGCCATCAACCCGCATCCACCCGTCGATTTCGCCGGCTCGTGGCATAATATTGCGGGCGGCTTCGACATCACATCGGCACCCGATGGAACGCTTGCTGTAAGCGGCAACGCCGCGCATCCGGTGACTGGCAACTGGGTCTGCGAATTCAACGGAAGCGCCAAACCGGACGGCGCCACGCTCGTCGTCAAAGACGAGAGTGACAAGGGCAACGATAAAGCTGCCGCCCTGAGGCTCACGCGGGATGGCGGTGCCTTGAAAGTGGAAACGATCCCTGCAGCGAATGCCGACGACGGCACATCGCCTTATTGCGGTGTGAACGGCTCCTTTGACGGTTCCTATTTCTCCGTTCCCGTCGGCTATAATTAGAGCACCGCCGAGACGCCTCGTCGAAAAGGTATGTCGTCCGTGGGAGGATATGCCATTTAATTTTGAAGCAAACACCTTGCCATGCCGCAATGCTGGCCCAGCTTGGTATCACACCCTTCCCTCAATCGATCGATGTTCAAATGCGCCCCTTGCTGCTTTTACCTCTTCTGCTCGCTTTCACCCCTCTCACCGTTGCCGCGGCGGAAACGCCATGTGCAGATCTCGTGGAGAGTAGCTCCGTCATCCAACATGCCGACGGCTTTGCCGTCTCGGAATTGCATGACGGCTGCGCAGTCACCAACGGACTTTTTAAATCCGACAGCAGAATTGGCTGGACATTCGACCGCGCTGAGTTGAAGGGCGACAATCTGGTTCAGATCCTCAAGTCCCTGCCGAACAAGCCCGATCATTTGCCGACGTGGGGACGACTCTCGGTGGAAGGCGCCCGGCTGACGCCGATCACAGATAATCCTCTCTCAAATTACATTGCCACCATTCAGCAATGGCCGATGGATATTTCTGGGTCCTTTCACTTCGATCCGAAGGACGGATATCTCGATATTCAGGAGCTACAGCTCACCAATCTGCGTGTCGGCAAGGCTTCGATCTCCGCCGAGCTGAGCCTGCCGAAGAATGCCAGCGCCTCCGCGCTGACACAGGAAGGTGCCGTCGGTCTGTCCCATATCCGGCTGAGGCTCGACAATCAGGGCCTGTTTGAGGGCATGGCCGTACCGTCGCTTGCCGCATTCACACAACAGATGACAGGCTCGGACGATCCGGCGCAAGGGCTCAATCACTTGCGCGATACGGCGATCACGGCACTGCAAGCGCTGCCTGATGCGAGAATCGATGCCGAATCGAAGACGGCGCTGCTCCGCTTCCTCCAGGATCTGCCGCACCCAACCGGCTTCTTCACCCTCGACCTTTCTTTCGACAAGCCGTTGAAGGTCGGCTCCAGCGATCTCGATGCCGCGCAACTTGCCCAAGCCGCGCTGGCAAGCGCAAAGATCGCCGTCAGCTACAAAGCCCGCTGATCCAAGACGTTCGAGGTGGGGATCAGATGGACTTCACCTCGCCTCCATCCATGCGCAAGGCTGAGCCGGTCATCCAATGGGCGCCCGGCGACACCAGAAACGCCATCAGTTCGGCAACTTCTTCCGGCTCGCCATAACGGGCGATCCCTGCCTCCTGCGGGAACTTGGCCGTGGCATCTTCGACCGTCATGCCATGAAGGGGCGCCCAATGCTCCAAGTAGGAGCGCCGCCGTCCGGTCATGACCGGACCGGGCAACACGCTGTTCACCTGGACGCCATCGGTAATACCGCGATCGGAGAAAGCCTTCGCCAAGGCGGTGATGGCGGCGTTTATGGTGCCAACGGCCGCATAAGGCGCCTTGGGAAAAACGGCCGAATTGCCGGACATGAGCACAACCGATCCCCTCGCCTCCTTCAAAGCCGGCCAGGCGGCGATCGTAAGCCTTCGTGCGCCATGCAGCTTCAGGGCCAGGCCATCCTCCCATTGTTGATCGGTCATGTCGAACAGGTCTACCTGCGGTACGGCACCGGCGATATTGAGTAAGGCATCGATCCGACCGAACGCTGCCAGCGTCCGCTCGACGACGATATCTGCCGTTGCGGGCTCCGCCAAATCGGCATCGATGATCAGCGCTCTCGCGCCGGCGGTCTCGACGGCCATGGCCGTCTCCTCCAGCTTCACCTTGTTGCGCGCGACGAGAACCAATGCGGAAAAATCTCTCGCAAGGCGGATGGCGGCCGCCTTGCCGATACCTTGGCTGGCGCCCGTGATGATGGCGACGGAAGTGGACATGGTTTGTCTCCGCTGTGTGAGAAAGAAATGGTGCACCCGGACCCGCCCGCTGCGATGCCGGCGGATCCGGCTCTTCAATCAACCAAGGAACTTACGGATTTCAGACGCGATCTCGGCAGCGTGTGTTTCGAGCGCGAAGTGACCGGTATCGAGGAATTTGACCACGGCTTCCGGAATATCCCGACGGAAAGCCTCCGCGCCTGGTGGCAGGAAGAATGGATCGTTCTTGCCCCAGACGGCGAGGAAACGCGGCTTGTGCGTGCGGAAATAGTTTTGGAACGTCGGGTAGAGCGCGACGTTGCTCTTGTAGTCGCCGAACAGGTCAAGCTGGATCGCTTCCGCACCGGGTCGCGCGGTATAGAAGCTGTCGAGCATATAGCCGTCTGGAGAAATACGAGAGACATCCACGACGCCGTGGGTATATTGCCAGGTGATTGCGTCCTGCTGCAGGAAAGGCTTCAGCGCATTTCGGTTTTCGTCCGAGGGATACTGCCAATAAGCCTGGATCGGGTTCCAGCCCTCGCTCAGACCTTCTTCATAGGCATTGCCGTTTTGTGAAATGATCGCGGTAATGCGCTCCGGATGCTTGACGGCCAGACGGAACCCCGTCGGAGCGCCATAATCGAAGACATAGACGGCGTAACGATCAAAGCCCACGATCTCGGTAAAGCGATCGATTGTTGCAGCGATACTGTCGAAGCTGTTGCTGCTTTTCGGCGCATCCGACTGCCCGAAGCCCGGCAGATCTGGCGCGATAATGTGGTAGCGATCGGCGAGAAGCGGGATGAGATCGCGGAACATATGACCCGAGCTCGGGAAGCCGTGAAGCAAGAGCAGTTTCGGCGCACCCGCCAAACCCGCCTCGCGATAAAAGACTTTCACCCCATCGACGTTGATCGAACGGTAACTGACATTGGTCATAGCAAGGTCCTTTCATTAACCTCTAAGACAGAATTTTCCAGGTTACATATCGCTCAGCTTTGAGCACCGGCTCTTGCCGCTTTTGTCCAAAAATTGGCAAAGCAAGGCGTTTTTCCGTGAATTCCTCAACTCACACTGTCATTTTGTAACCTATCCAAATGCATTAATAAGGTTACTCAAAAGACGGGTAACTTGTCAAGCGCCATTTAACAGGTTATAGGTCTGGCAATTTTCCGAGACCGACGGCGCTCCTCTTTCATCCGCGGCTCAACAGGAGGCACGATGGATAACCACTCTCCCGCAATTTTTGTCGCTGACACGCTGGGATTGGATTTTCTGAATTCCGTGGCAACGCCTGCCGACGTGCCCGTCGAGTGGATCGGGGATGGCGAAGGTTTGCTTCGCTGGCTTGAACAGACATCCCTGGTGCCGGCTGAAGCGCTGGCCGCGATACGCAAGCTGGCCCTCCCGGGTGAACTCGACAAGGTCGCCGACCAGGCGCGCACTCTGCGTGAATGGTTCAGGAGTTTCGTGAACGCCCACAAGGGCCGCCCACTGACACGGGATGCGATCCACGAGCTCGAACCGCTGAACCGGCTGCTTGCGCGGGACGAAAGCTTCAATCGCCTCGTGTCAAGGGAAGACGGGACCGGCCTGGATTTTCAGCCGGCGCGCAAATGGCGGACACCCGACTCCCTACTACTCCCGATCGGCGAGGCGCTGGGGCGTTTTGTCTGCACTGAGGATTTTTCGGATGTTAAGGCCTGCGAAGGCCATGCCTGCACGCTGCTCTTTGTCGATCACACGCGCGGTCATCGCCGCCGCTGGTGCAGCATGGCGATGTGCGGCAACCGCGCTAAACAGGCGGCTCACCGTCATCGGCTTAAACAGGGATAAAATACGCCGGCGCACCGCGCGTGGTGCATGGCAAGAATTTGCCGGCGGGGACAATATCCGCGCCGGCATCTGTCTATTCGGCAGCCGAAACTCGGCGACTTAGACCGGATCCTCGCGATGCAGGTCGTGTATGGCAACGGCATCGTCGCTGAAGGGCGGCAGCAGCCATTCGGTGTGGCGCAAAGTACGCTTGGTGTCCTCAAGGCCCATATCCCAATGCTCGCGCATCGAAGTGCCGGAGAACTCATAGTCCTTGGCATGGCCTTCGTAGTTCTTATGCTGATAGATCAGGTGGACGATATTGACGACGCCAGCGTCGGAGTAATCGGCAATCAGCTCTTCCTCTTCCGGCGTCAGCTGCTCCTTTGGAACGCGCTTCAGCGCATTCAAAAGCTTCATCTTCAACCCGTGAATGCGCCTGAAATTATCGGTATTCTGCCTGGTACGGCTCGAATACATGATATCCTTATGCCGAGACAGGACGTCGGGCATGCTTCGCGGCAGAACACCACGGGCGCTGAAGAGGTCGACCTGGAAAACCAGCGAGCTGCGATCCTCCTCCTGATCGAGCAGATATTGCAGCGGCGTATTGGAAACGATGCCGCCATCCCAGTAATATTCGCCTTCGATACGGATAGCCGGCAGGGCCGGCGGCAAGGCACCGCTTGCCATGATGTGCTCCGGACCAATGCGGATATTGTCGGTATCGAAATAGACGAAGTTGCCGGTGCGGACATTGACGGCGCCGACGCTAAAGCGCTTCTTGCCATCGTTCAGCACATCGAAGTCGATCAGCATTTCCAGCGTGTTCTTCAACTCCGAAGAATCGTAGAAACTGGTCGCGCCTTCCGCTCCCGGCAGTTCGAACCATGGATTGGGAAAACGCGGCTTGAAGAAGCCGGGTTGGCCCATGGTCATCGTCATCCAGGAGCTGGTCCGGTTGCGAATATCGCGAAAAATATCGCCTTCCGGCGTGTAGGCCCAGATCTTGCGGCCGGAAATGATCTGCCAGAACTGCTCAAGGCGCTGCAGGCGGCGGCTCGGCTCGTTGCCGGCAATGATCGCGGCATTGACAGCTCCAATCGACACGCCGGAAAGCCAGGTCGGCTCGCATCCTTCGTCGGCCAGCGCCTGATAGACGCCTGCCTGATAGGCGCCAAGCGCGCCGCCGCCCTGGAAAACCAGGGCGACACGATCATATTGCGTTGCAATTTCCGAGATGGTCGGCACAGCGGCCTTGGCGTTTCTCTCAAGCACGATCAGTCTCCAGCAAAGGGCAGAAATGAGGCTCTATTACTTGCGTTCGGCAAGGTAGTCGTAGACGACTTCACCCAGCCCGAGCGTCAGGTTGGCGGTGAAATGGACGGCCGAAACCACGTCCAGAACGGGAAGACGCGCAACGTCGGCCATGACATGCGGACGCAAATCGAGAGCCGCGGGCGACGTCCAGGCCTCCTTGATCGTGATGTCGGTGAGGTAGTAGCGCACCAGCTCGCAGATCCGTGGCGTCGCATCCACATGCGGAATGATCTTGATCAGGAAATTGGGCTCAGACAGGGCAGCAAGGAGCGGAGCCTGCTCGATCGGCTTATGCTTGTAGCCCATCGTCCCGGTCGCGCAGAGAACACTGCCATAATGCAGCGTGCCGACGATGACTTCGCCTTCGTTGACGATCTTCGGACGCGCCAGCTTCTTGGGGAAGCCCCAGATCTCGCGGCCGCCGGTGATCGGCGCATCGTCGTCGAGATACATGGAATGGACGTAGCCGCCCGCTTCGCCCTTATATTTGACCGGGATAACCTGTCCCGTTTCCGTATAATCGCCGAAGCCGGTGGAGTCCGGCATGCGAATGAATTCGTATTTCACCAACGGTTCGTCGATCTCGAGTGGCTCCGGCACAATGGCTTCGAGAGCCTCGCGCGACGTGCGATACGTGATGACGATGTACTCGCGATCGAAGAACCGATAAGGTCCCGGAGGATAGGAGGGATTGTTCAGCGGCATCGCATAGGCATGCTTGAGAATGTCTTCGACCTTCATCGTATTTTCCGTTGTTAGAGAAAACAGCCGGGCGCCCGCGACGGAAACTTGCACGGTTGCATGACACGCAAGTGTCAGTGTCGTATTGCGACCGCCGATCCTCGATACGCCTGTAATCAAAGCGACATATGACGCTGGCAGTGTGCGCTCATCTCGGCATTTTCCATCTACTCAACCTGTCACAGAGATTGCGGGAGTTGCATTATGGGTTCGTTGACTTCGAAGAATGCGCTGGTCACTGGTTCGACGAGCGGTATCGGGCTTGCCATTGCGCGCGCCTTTGCCGCCGAAGGCGCCAATGTGACAATCAACGGTCTCGGCGATGCCGCCGCGATCGAAAAGGAGCGCGCTGCCATCGAAGCGGATTTCGGCGTGAAATGCCGTTACTCCGGCGCCAACATGATGAACGGCGAGGAAGTGACCTCGATGGTGCGTGAAGCCGAGGAAGCCTTCGGCAGCCTCGACGTTCTTGTCAACAATGCAGGCATCCAGTTCGTCGCTCCGATCGAGGAATTCCCGGATGACAAGTGGGAAGCCATCATCCGCATCAATCTCCTTGCCGCTTTCTACGCAATCAAGGCGGTCATCCCCGGCATGAAAGCTCGCAAGTGGGGCCGCATTATCAACACGTCCTCGGCGCACGCGCTGGTCGCCTCACCGTTCAAGTCGGCCTATGTTTCGGCCAAACACGGCATCACCGGCCTCACCAAGACCATCGCACTCGAAGCCGCGCAGGACGGCGTGACCGTCAACTCCATCGCGCCTGGCTATGTATGGACGCCATTGGTTGAAAAGCAAATCCCAGAGACGATGAAGGCCCGCAACATGACGGAGGAGCAGGTCAAGCATGACGTGCTGCTCGCCGCCCAGCCGACGAAAGAATTCGTCACTGTCGACGAAGTCGCGGCCATCGCCGTGTTCCTCTGCAGCGACGCTGCCAAGCAGATCACGGGCACGACGCTATCCGTGGATGGCGGTTGGACTGCCGAGTAAATCCAGCAGCGACAACCGGCCGTATAACGGCCGGTTTTGGCCGTTTGAAATATCAGTATCAATACGCAACAGAGCAGGAGGCTTAAAATGACCGACGAAACCCAGGACCCGCTCAGCCGCATCAAGGACGAGATCGTCGACAGCTTCGACGAAGAGCTGGAGATGCAGCTCGAGGAAGACCGTCTGGACGAATTGGTTGCCGAGGGCTTGATCGGTGAAGGGGAAGCGGCGCTCGACCGCCGTGTCTATTTCCGTGAGCTCTTTCGTCTCCAGCACGAACTGGTCCGCCTGCAGGACTGGGTTCAATACAAGAAGCTCAAGGTCGTCGTCCTGTTCGAAGGCCGTGATTCCGCCGGCAAGGGCGGCGCTATCAAGCGCGTGACCCAGCGCCTCAATCCGCGCGTTTGCCGCGTCGTTGCACTGCCGGCTCCGACCGAGCGCGAGCGGCATCAGTGGTATTTCCAGCGCTATGCGGCACACCTGCCGACGGCCGGTGAAATGGTTCTCTTCGACCGCAGCTGGTATAATCGCGCCGGTGTCGAGCGCGTCATGGGCTTCTGCACACCGGATGAGCTGGAAGAATTCTTCCGCTCGGTGCCGGATTTCGAACGCATGCTGGTTCGCTCCGGCATCATTCTCCTCAAATACTGGTTCTCGATCACCGACGAGGAGCAGGAGTTCCGCTTCAACATGCGTATCCAGGATCCGTTGAAGCAGTGGAAGCTCTCGCCGATGGACCTGCAGAGCCGCGTTCATTGGGAAGAGTATACCAAGGCCAAGGAAGAAATGCTGGACCGCACCCATATTCCGGAAGCACCGTGGTGGGTCGTCCATGCCGTCGACAAGAAGAAGGCGCGCCTCAACTGCATCGCGCACCTGCTGCAGCAGATCCCTTATGAAGCAGTGCCGAAGCCGGAAATCATCCTTCCGGAGCGCATGCGCAACGCCGACTATCATCGCACGCCGGTTCCCCCGGAAATGTATGTGCCGGAAATTTACTGATCAAACTGGCGGGCCTGTCCATGATAGGTCCGCCAGCCTCACGGCTTGCCGCCAAGCGGCCAAATCTCAGCCGGGGCGATAAGCCCACTCCGAGAGACCACCCATGCCCAGTCGTTGCATGACTTCGTAAGCAACTCTGCGATTAAGCGGATTGTGCAGCCTGACGACCTTGGATCCGAGAAAATCCATGTCGGCATGCTCGAAAGGTTTCAGATGCTGGGCCTCGCAGATCGCGGCGCGATAAAAGTCATGATACTCCCGCCGGCACACATAGGTCTTGTATTTCGTCATGCAGAAGGCAACGAACCTGTCGCTGTTCCTGCGTAGAAAGTCCGAGACGCCGATCGTCACCTCCGGCCACGCGGGATTGAAGGTATCGTCGAACGCAATGATGCCGTGATCGGCCAGAACGCTTCCGGCGAGATGACTATCGGCAACCACGTGACGAAGCAGATGACCGCCGTCGATGCTGAAGAAACGCACTTTGCCGATCTTGTCGATAATCGCCTGCGGATCGAGCCGCGTGCTGTCGCCGGAAATCACAAGCTCTTCGTCGACTGGAATCCCCATTGACCTGCCATTGTCGAGGAAGCGCTGATATTGCGCATCACCCGCTTCGATGTCGAAAAGATCGATCGCAAGAACGTTGTTGTCGGGAGCGCTGATCTTGCGCAGCAGGAAATAAGAGCGCCCGTAATAGACGCCGATTTCGGCAAGGCCGCCAAGCAGGTTTTCCTGCTGCTGCTTTTCGATCAGCGACAAGAAGACAAGCGCATCCGGCGGATCGATGTAACCATCTATTTTCTGGAGATCGCGGAACACGAACTTTCGGACGCTTGAATTCAAATTCGAACCTCATTGCTCTTCATCGTGCATTTCGACAGCGTCCGCTCTTGGGTTATCGGCCGGACGAAAAAACATCGATTGGCTGCCCTGATGCGCGCGAACCATGTGACCGCGAGCCTTCGGGAATTGGGACGGCGACTGGACAAGGCGAGAACTGCCCATAATCATTCAGGCCTTTCTGTCGTGTATCGGACAATGCTGCGCTGGCTGGATACATCCAAACCGAGAGCATGACGCCATCATGCGCGGTGATGGCGAAACGCACGTCTGCACCCTAAATAATATATAACAGAAGTCTAAAATTCAATTCATCAGCCGAGGAGACCACGATGACTGCGCCACACCCGTCCAAGACGCATATCGGCAATCATGCCTTGCATCCGGAAACTCAGATGTTGAATTACGGCTATGACCCTGAATTGTCCGAGGGTGCGGTCAAGCCTCCGGTCTTCCTGACGTCCACCTTCGTTTTTAAATCGGCGGAAGATGGGCGCGATTTCTTCAACTATATCTCCGGCCGCAGCGAGCCGCCGAAAGGTGCCGGTGTCGGCCTCGTCTATTCGCGATTCAACCATCCAAACAGCGAGATCGTCGAAGACCGGCTTGCCGTTTACGAGCGTACGGAAAGCTGCGCGCTCTTCTCCTCCGGCATGTCGGCCATTGCCACGACGCTTCTTTCCTTCGTGCGGCCCGGCGATGCCATATTGCATTCCCAGCCGCTCTATGGAGGCACGGAAACGCTGATCGCCAAGACGTTTCTCAATCTGGACGTCTCGGCAGTTGGCTTTGCGGATGGCGTGAGCGAGGCATCTGTGATGGCGAGCGCGGAAACTGCCATGGCGAAGGGTCGGGTTTCAATCATTCTCGTGGAAACGCCCGCCAACCCGACGAACAGCCTCGTCGATGTCGCCATGATCCGTCGCGTCGCCGATGCCATCGGCAAGAAGCAGGGCCACACACCGATCGTCGCCTGCGACAACACCTTGCTGGGTCCGGTGTTCCAGCGACCGATCGAGCACGGAGCCGATATCTCGCTCTATTCGCTGACCAAATATGTCGGCGGCCATTCAGATCTGATCGCCGGCGCGGCGCTTGGCTCGAAAGCCGTGATGAAGCAGGTGAAGGCCTTGCGCGGCGCGATCGGTACACAGCTCGATCCGCACTCCTGCTGGATGCTCGGGCGCTCCCTCGAGACGCTGCAGATCCGCATGGAACGGGCAAACAGCAATGCCCAGGCCGTCGCCGGCTTTCTCCGGGATCATCCGAAAGTCGAGCAGATTCACTATCTCGCCTACTCGGATCCGACATCGCCGACAGGCAAGACATTTGCCGCCCAATGCAGCGGTGCCGGCTCGACCTTTTCCTTCGATATAAAGGGCGGACAGCCGGCATCGTTCAAGTTCCTGAACGCACTTCAGATCTTCAAGTTGGCCGTCAGTCTAGGCGGCACGGAGTCGCTTGCTTCCCACCCGGCAACAACCACACATTCGGGTGTGCCTATCGATGTTCGCCATCGCATCGGCGTGTTGGAATCGACGATCCGTCTGTCGATCGGAATAGAACATCCCGACGACCTGATCGCGGATCTAGCTTCAGCGCTCGACGCGGCTTGAGGACTTTGCGGGCGACAGCATCACGGTGAAAACGCTGTTGCTCAGTTGCGCACCGTCACAAGGTTCGCATCGCGCGCAAGGCGCCATTGACCATCATCCTCCTTGCGCAGAAGCGTGAGGGTATAGCCGGATCGTCGAACGGTATCGCCGCCAGGTGATGTCACAGCGACATCGATGCGATTGCGGATGAAGGCCCAGTCGCCCAGCACCTGCAGCTCGACGATCTCACTGGTGCCGTCAATCGCCATGCCAGCCATGGCCTTGGAAGCATCGGCAAAAGCCTGCTTGCCGAAGGGCTCCTGGCCAGGCACCGTGAAGACAACATCCTCCGTCATCAAGTCGAGTACGGCGGATGTGTTTCCTGCCTTGCTTGCGGACATCCAGGTTTCCACGACCTGGCGGATTGCTTGTTCGTCGTCGGTCATTTCCATGTCCTTCCGGGGCCGGAGCTCACAAGAAGAATGTCGATGCAGATGGCACCGCTATCGACCGGAACAAATCGCTTGCCCGCGCGTCTGGGTGACGATGCAATCCGGTCAAAACCTCGACATCCAGATCGACCATATAGGGCGATCTGCCGTCACCGACATGGCAAACGGGAAATACGACCCTACCGCGACTTCAACTGGGCGATCGACAGCATCAGATCTCCATTTATGCCGATACCACCCCCTCGGCTCAAGATCGATGATGCAGGTGACGAGGTATTGACGCCGCTCGTCGCGTCGTAGACGGCCGAGAAACGCTTCAGCAGATTATCGACCTTACCGGCATCGTGCATATCCTTGATCGGAACCAGCTTCTCCAGCATTTTTGCCTGGCGCGTCACATCCATGTTGGACATGGAAGATGGCAAGGAGAACGTGGTTTTGATCACGTTGTAGAGCGCGGGATCAGACATGATGTCGTAGACGGAGTTGATCTGCGGCGCCTTTCGCTGGAAATACAGCGCGAGGCGGACACCATCGTTTGAAGCGCCTTGCTGGGTTTCCAAGGTCTGATGGAGATAGAGGTTATCGGTTGCAAGACGCGCGCCCTTGTTCTGGCTCGCCTCAATCTTCGTATTCGTCAGATTACCCTTGGTGTCGAAATTGAAGACGCTGACCATCGCCTTGAATTTCTGGCCATCCGGCGTGTTCAGAAAGCTTTTGGCATCCTCCGGATCGGCCGCAAAGGCCTTTTTCAGCGTCGCCTTGTCGACCGTCTTGGGATCGATATTGTTGGCGACGAGAATGAAATCCGTCAGCTTCTTGTCGGCCAGAATGTCATCGACGCTTGTGACCTTGGCGATCGACTTGCTGAAATCGGTAGCCGCGTCTTTCGCGTCCTTGACAGCTTTCTCTCGCATCTGGCCGGTCAACCCGAATGTCTTCGCCTTGGAATAGGCGGAGATGAAGCTGTTGATCGAGGCCTGCGGCAGCGCTTCGACCGACGAACGGAGGTTGCCCTTGCTGTCGAAGTTGAAAGCCTTTGCAAGCTCGACGAAGCGTTCGTCCTTTAGCGATCCGACGTAACTTTTGCTGTCATATGGATCGCTCTCCAGAATTTTCCGGAGCTTGTCTCGCGATATCTCGCTCCTGTCGATCCCGTAGGCCCGAAGCGCCATATCCTCTATCGTCGGCAGATCGCGCGTCGCCCTGTCATTGGCGGCGAAGAAATCGTCGATGGTTTTGATCTTGCCGACGACGGTCTTGTAGTGCGCCTCTGCATCCTTGAACAAGGCGGTCCGCGCATCACCATAGTGCGCCATGTAGGTCTTGGAGACGTCCTCGGTCTGAGCGGTCGTTTGCGCCGTCGCGCCAGCAGGCAGCGTTCCGTCGGGCGAGAAATTGAACTTGGAAACCATTTCCGCCATGCCGGTAATGGCAGCGTAGGTCTTGTCGGTAAAGGCCAGATTGAATTGCGAAGCGGTCAGTTTCGAGCTTAAACCGTAGGCGCTCTTGAGATAGGAAAACAGCCGGCTGTCACCGGTGATATCGCTGAGCGACTGCACATTGGCTATCTGCTGGCGGTAATATTGATCGTTGCTTTTGGCCGCGGCCGACGTGAGCAGCGTCGGCACCGTGTTATCGTAGCGCGATACCAGCGCCCCTTTCTGTTGCTCCGTCTGAGCCGTGGCCCCGGCCAGCGTTCCATCCGGATTGAAGCTGAACTGCGAGGCGATCAGCTTATATGTCGCCTGCACGGACGCAGATGAAAAATTGCTCGCCGTGTTGACGAAACTGCTGGGGTCATCGGGGTCGCTGGTCAGGACCGACTTCAGGAAGCTTTTCGAGATATTGTCCGGATTAACGCCATGCGCCGTCAGGATATAATCCCGCATCCTGGAGCTGTTGACGATATCGTCGACATTCGCCACCTTGTCGATCCATTTGGTATAAAACGCGCTTTCCTTCTTCGCGAGCGTCGCTTCGTTGGCGAAGGAGCGCTCGTAAAGCCCGATCGTGTCGGTCTTCTGCGCGTCGCTCTGGGCCGAGTTCTTGGTGGAATTGGCGCCGAAGTTAAAGGCGGCCGCAAACTGCCGGTATCGGGCATCGGTCAGCTTATTGGCAAAGCTGCTGCTGTTGCTGAGATCGCTCGTCAGCACCTTCTTCATGAAGGCTTTGGCATAGGTCATATCTTCGAGACCGTAAGCCTTCATCGCATAGCTGTAGAGCTTGTGATCGCTCAGGAACTCGTCGACGTTTTTGACCTTGCCGATATGGGAATCATAATATTCCTGATCGCTTTTAACGGTATTTTGCCGTGCGATGCGCGCGAGCGTTGATGCCATGTCCTTTGTCGCGGTGACATAGCCAAGATACGTAGAAATCATCGATCGTCCCCCACAGACGCGCGGTTCACCACAATAGCCCCACAGCTACAGTCGCAACCAGACCTTGCGCGAAGCTAGACCAACAATCTTTAGGCCGCTTTAACAGCAACATGAGGACGTGGAAGTGGATGGTGGGGCCGATTTGTCGGGTGCGAAAGCAGTCAAAGCTTGGCGATATGGCCTCAACGATAATGCGCTTTCGAAAGTTTCAGGCCAGAATGCATTCGGAACAAGCGTGCTGCGCCAAACCGATCGATTGGCCTGGATGGATTGCAGGCCAAAATGAGAAGCCCGCAGATCAGCTTGCGTCGGCAGTCACGCACTTAGGTAGCAGACGCAGAGACGTCGCCTATTTTTTCTTCGGTGTCTGGGCCCACCAGCTCTGGGTATTTCCCATAAAGCGCCGATCGCCCTTGTAATAAGTCACCATGCCTTTTCGGTCGACCTTGATGGAAGTCGACGCCACGGGTGTCGCAGACTTGAGCCGCTCGACCATATCGAGTGCCTCCTGCCGCTTGCCTGCGCGGATCAACGCCATCAGCTTGGACTCTTGAGTCATCATTTATACTCCACAGTTCGCCGGCTGGGGGATGCCGGAGTTCAGTCGGTCATTCGTATTTCGCATCGGTCAGCTCGCCCCACGCTGCGTCATCAGCGAACGAAGGGCCACGGCCACCACGCACACGCTGGAGACAAGAAAGATCGCGCCGGACATCGCGTAGATCGTCGGTGAGGCGCCCGCATTCATCTTGCCGAACAACACCACCGGCAACGTGTTCTGCCGGCCTGCCAGATAGAAGGCGCGCGTGAACTCGTTGAGCGACAGCAGAAACGAAAAGATGAACGCGCTGATGAGACCCGGTCGGATGAGCGGCAGGGTAATATCCCTGAACTGCCTGAGGCGGGAGGCCCCGAGATCATCGGCAGCCATCAGATAGGTCCGCTTGACCGCCGCAAAGCTTGTCAGGATAACGATGAAGGCAAACGGCATGGCCCATAAGAGGTGACCGGCGATGACGGTCAGCGCGGAGGCCTTCACACCGGCACGCGTGATCACGGTCGAAAGCGCCAACCCTTGAATGACGCCAGGCACGAACATCGGCAGGAGCACCGTCAGGAACCATAGGCTGCGGCCCCGATGCAGCTCGCGATATGCAAGTGCCGCCACAAGCGACAGGATGGTGGCAACAATTGCGGTCGCCAAGGCAATGACGAGAGATTGCCAAAGGGCCGCAACAAGCGCGGTCTCGCCGCCAAGGGCGATGTACCATTTGAGGGTCAGATCCGAGATGTGCGGCAGCCCCGGCTGCAAGGCCGGATTGAACGAGACGCCCAGCAGGTAAAGCGGCGGCGCGTAGATGGCCGCCAGCCCGATAATCGTCAGCGTCCAGATAACAATGCGCGGACCCGTTCCTTCCCTGACAATCATTGGCTTCGATCCTCAAACAGGGAGGAGAGCCCGAATATGGCATCGCCGATCAAGACCAGACCGAAGACGATGACCAGCATCAGCGTCGAAATCGCAAAGGCGAGCGGAAAATTGGCAACCCGCATGACATCGTTGATCATCACGGAAACGATCGATGCACCCGCCCCGCCAAGCATCTGCACCTCGGTCGAGGAGCCCGCAACCATGACGAAGACGAACAGGAATCCCGCAAAAACACCAGAATAGGTCAAGGGCAGAAGCACGGTGCGCGCCATGGTCCAGAAGCCGGCGCCAAGATCGCGTGACGCCGCCATCGCGACTGGATCGACCCGACGCATCGACAACAAAACCGGGAATGTCGCAAACGGCAGGTAGGAAGCGATCAATCCGACGATGACGGCGAAATCGCTAAACAGCAGCCAATCCAGCGGCGCATCCGTTATTCCGGCTTGCTGGAGCAGCGTGTTGATGACGCCGGTACGCCCAAGCAGCAACCGCCAGGAAAAGGAGCGGATGAGATAGGATGTGAAGAAGGGAATGGTGAGCAGCGCCGCAAGCACGGTCGATAACGTTCGCCCGGCAATGAAATACATCGCATAAGCGGTCGGATAAGCAATGAGCAGGCAAATGGCCGATGTCAGAAACGCCTTGCCGAGCGTGGACAGGAAGACGCTCCAGCGACCGGCCTCCAGAATGGAACCATAGGCGGCAAGACTGAATTCGGGCTTGATCCAATAGGTTGACGGGTCCCAGGCGCAGAAGCTCCAGACCACGACGAGCACGAGCGGCGCAAGGCCGAGCACGAGGATCGTCGCAAGCGGAACAATCAGCAATGGAACAGATGTCTTCATGGTCTCCTATCGCTTTTAAAAGCGTTCATCCGCATTCATCCTTGTCGGTCTCGGGGCCAGCCAGAGCCAGCCCCGATCCATCACGTCACATCAGGCGTTGCGCAGCTTCTGCCACCATTCTTCGTAGAGTTGGAAATTGTCCGGCCGGCAATTCTGCCAGTAGACCTTCCCGGAGAACTTGGCCTTCACATGATCGGCAAGCTTGGCGACATCGTCGGCCTTGTACTCGTCGGCATGGGCCTTCGCATAAGTAAGGTTGTTGTCGGTGGGCACGAGATAGCCACGCGCCTTGCCGAGCTCGCAGCCGTAAAAGCCTGCCAGCAGCCCGTCGACGAATTTGTGGGCGACATCGGCCTTCCCGCGCTCGCTTGCTCCCTTGAGCAACACGGTATTGTTGCCCCAACCTTCATAGCCTTCCACGGGAGCCGCATACTCCACCTGAAGCCCGCGCTTGCGGCCTTCATAGACGATCGGCTCCCAGCCGGTCATCGCATCGACTTCCTCGTTGGCAACCAGCTGAACGCCCTGTTCCCAACCATTCCAGAACGTACGGAACTGACCGTCCTTCTTGTGCTTGATCAGGAATTCCATCACGAGGCCAAGCTCGGATTCGGTCAGATTGCCCGGCTCCTTGATCGGCTTGTTCTCGGCTTCCTTCAGATAGATGGCGGTGAAGATGGCGCTGTTGATCCAGGCATCTTCCATCGCGACCCGGCCTTTGAGCTTCGGGTCGAAGATGACGCCGTAGCTGTCGACCTTGCCGAGCTTGTCGGGACGATAGATGATGGAGTCGGCATTCACGACCGTCGGAATGCCATATTGCTTGCCCTCGTAGGTCAGGGTCGGAATGTCCTTGGCCCATTGCCAGATGCCGGCAAAGTTCGGGATCTTGGAAACATCCCAGGGAGCGATCAGCCCCTGTTTGGCAAGTTCGCGTTCAGCGCCACCCTGAAAGCCGCCGACGTCGAAAAGATCATTGGCGTTGCCGGCGGCAAGACGTGCAACCACCGGGCCGACGTCATTGCCGTTATCGGTAAATTCAGGCGAAACACCGCTCTGGCTTGCAAACTCCTGCCACTTGTCGCCGATATCGAGCGTCGCCGTACCCCAGAAGGCTACGGTTGCGTCATCGGCCATGGCACGTGTCGCGCCAAGCCCGCCCACGGAGAGCGCGGCTGCACCCGCACCCATGAGTTTCAGCATGTCGCGGCGCTGTATGTTGCTCCTCAAGGCGGAGGAGACGAGATCCTTGTTCCTGCTCATCGTATCATTCCCTTCCCTTATTTTCGCTTGTCTCAGCTCTTTCGGGTCTACTCGTCGCCTCCAACCGCGGTTGGTATTCCAGATCGTTCAATCAAGAGCGCGGCACCCGGCTTCAAACGGACGCGAACGCTCTCGCCCGGTGAGGGTGGAGCTGCGTCCGCGCCGGTCGTCACCACCAAACGCTGGTTGTCGGCGAAAGTCAGCGTAACGTCATGGCTGAGTCCGCGATAGGTACTTTCGACAACCTTAAGTTCAATTGTATCGGCAGCCGCCTCGACCGACGGTACGAGCTCGATTCGGTCTGGACGGATAGCGACCAGAGCATCCGCCGGTGCAGCGCCTGAAACCGTCGCGACCAATTGCTGTCCGGCGATCGCAACCGTGGCCCTATCGCCGGAAACCGTGATTTTCTCGGGCTTGAGCAAGGTATCGATACCAACGAAACGAGCGACAAAAGCGTTGGCCGGAGCCTCGAAAAACCGCTGTGGAACATCGGTCTGTTCAATACGTCCCCTATGCATGACAGCCATACGGTCGGAGAGGCTCAGCGCTTCGTCCTGGTTGTGGGTCACGAGAATGAATGTCGCGCCTGTTCGCTTGTGCAGCCGTCCGAATTCGTCGCGCATCTGCTGGCGCAGGCGTTCATCCAGCCCGGTCAGCGGCTCGTCCAGCAGCAGAATGCCGGGCTCCATGACAAGAGCGCGAGCGAGCGCCACACGCTGCCTTTGTCCGCCGGATAGAAGGTTGACATCGCGATCGGCAAAACCTGCAAGCTCGACAAGCTCAAGCGCGCCCTCGACCTTCGCCCTCAGTGTGACGCCGGAAAGTCCACGCAGCTTCAGGCCATAGCCGACATTCTCAGCGACATTCATATGCGGGAAGAGCCCGAGGGACTGGAATACGGTGTTGACCGGTCGCCGATTGGCGGGAACTCCAGCCATATCCCTCCCGTCGAAGAGCACACGTCCACCGGTTGGTTTGTCGAAGCCGCCGACCAATTTCAACAACGAGCTCTTGCCGCAACCCGACGATCCGAGAAGAGTAAAGAATTCGCCGGCCCTGATATCGAGCGTGACATCGTCGACGGCACGCGTCGTGCCGTAGCTTCTGACGATATGGTCGAGACCGATCGCTATCGCCATATCAGACGTGTCTCCCGTCTGATTCACGAATGAGCAACAGGCCTTCTTCGGTAATTTCCAGTTCCTGGCCGGCAACGACCAGCGATGTTGCCGTCGCCTCCTCGATGATAAGCGGGCCTGCTACACCCTTGACGGATGGCAGTTTCGTGCGCTCGTAGACGGGGCAAGATACCCAGCCCGTCTCTCCGCCGAAATAAACTCGGCGATGGCCCTTCGAGGCCGCCTCCAGCGAACGCTCGGCGGGGTTCAGCTTGGGGATGGCGATGACCGGCCCATGCAACACGGCTTCGAGATGGATCATCGTGATCTCGATGGGCGAAGCATGCAGGCAAAACGCATAAGCACGCTCATGCACGGTGTGGAAGCGCTCCGCAAAGCTTTCGACATCGTCGTCGAGTTCGAAACGCGCAAAAACACCATGTTCCTGCCCGCGATAGCGGGCCTCCACCTGGCAGGCATAGCGGATATCGGCACCGTTACCCTTGGCAAAATAGGTGACAGCCTCGCGCTTCAGGTCTGCGAAGCGGCGCTTCAGATCATTGATCGCGTCCGCTACGAGCGGCGAAAACCACGTGCTGCGGAAATCGGCGCGCGGTTCTGCCGCCAGCATCCCCCAAGCCGAGAAGATGCCCGGATGCGGCGGCACGACGGTCGCTTTCACGCCAAGATCGCGACCGAGGCGAGCAGCAAGCGCCGGCCCGGCGCCACCGGAAATGACGAAAGCGGCATCGCGCGGATCGTGGCCGCGCTGAACCGTGACCAGTTTCAATGCATTGATCATCGACGCATGCGCGATCTCGACGATCGCAAGCGCAGCATCCTCGACGGACAGGCCAAGCGGCTTGGCGACCGTTGCGATCGCTGTGACCGCCCTGTCTTTATCGAGCTGCATCTGGCCACCGGCAAAGCTTGCGGGATCGAAGATGCCGAGCGCCAACAATGCGTCGGAAAGCGTCGGCTTTTCGCCACCCCGACCATAGCAGGCAGGGCCGGGCGTGGAGCCAGCGCTCTCCGGTCCGACGCGCAGCGCGCCGCGCTCGTCAATGCGGGCGATAGAGCCGCCGCCCGCCCCGATTTCAACGATATCGACAACCGGCACCTGCACAGGATAGCCGGGGACGATACGGGTATGTTCCAGCTTATACTCGCTATCGAGCGTCGGGCGGCTATCGTGGATCAAGGAGCACTTTGCCGTCGTGCCGCCCACATCGAGCGACAGCACTTCGGATTCTCCGAGAACCCCGCCGATCCGCGCAGCACCTGCGACACCACCGGCCGGGCCGGATTCAACCAGCGTCAGCGGGCTCATCTGCGCCTGATCGAACGTCGAGATGCCCCCGTTCGACTGCATTGCATAATAGGGGCAGGACAGATCACGTTCCGTCAAAGCGCTTTCGAGCCGCGCGAAATAGCGCTTGATGATGGGCTGCACGTAAGCGTTGAGCACCGCCGTGTTGGAGCGCTCATATTCCCGCCACTGACGGGAGACCTCGTGGCTAGCGCAGACCGTAACATCCGGCAGTGCTTCAGCCAGCGCCTTCGCGCAGGCGATTTCATGATCGGGGTTGACGTAGCTGTGCAGGAAAACAACGGCCACGGCCTCGACACCGCGCGCCCGGCACTCGCCGATGATCGCCTCGAGGTCGCCGAGTTCGATCGGGGTCAATACGCGCCCCTTGGCATCCATTCTCTCACGCACTTCGAAGCGAAGATTGCGGGGAACGAAGGGCTCCGGGCTCTTGAACTGAAGATTGTAGAGATCGGGTCGATTTCCGCGGCCGATTTCCAGCACGTCGCGAAAGCCCGCTGTGGTCACCAGCGCGGTTTTAACGCCTTTACGCTCGGTAATGGCGTTGATGACGGTCGTGCCGCCATGGGCGAAGAAGATGACGTCGCGCGTCGACAGCCCATCCTTCTTTTCGGCAAGCTCGATGGCTGAGAGAACGCCTTCCGATTGATCGTGAACGGTCGTCAGGCTCTTGGCCGTAAAAATATCGCCGGTGCGCTCGTCATAGCCGACGAGGTCGGTAAACGTACCGCCTACATCCGTCGCCAGCCTGATCATCCTGCCATCCTCTCTTCAAATCCATAAATCTCGCGCGCCGTCTCCTTCGAGATGTAACCATTCTCGACGTCGCGCCGGACATGCTCGGCAGACCGGGCGCTTGCTTCGCCCCAGCCGCCCCCGCCGCCGGTAATGATGCGCACCAGATCACCGCTCTTCAGCGCGATATGCGGCTCGCGGCCAAAATTTCTCACCTGACCGGCAGCATCTTCTACCTGCAACAGATTGGCCGTACCTGGAGTTCCGCCCTCGATACCCCAGGGCGGCGTCTGCGTACGGCCGAAGCTGCAATAGGCCGAAGCGCCGTCTTCAAGGATTTCATAATCGCGGATAACGCCGAAACCGCCGCGGCGACGGCCGGCGCCCGAACCACCTTCGGTGTTGAGCTGATATCGGCGCACCAACAGCGGAAAGCGCGCCTCTATGACTTCGACCGAATAATTATAGGTATCGCCGTCGGTAAGCGCGATCACGGCACTGGCACCGTCCGCCTCGTTGCTCGCGCCCCAGCCGCCATGCTGCGGCTCGATATGAATGAACGGTTGGCCTGCCGAATCCTTGCCTGAGATATAGACGACGCAAAGGCTGGTATAGGAACCCGCTGAAAAGCGCTCCGGCATCAGCCGGGCAAGCGCCTTCCAGACCAGTTCCGACGCATGGACCGAGCCTTCGTAATACCAGCCCGTCGGAGACGGCTTTTCTGCGGTAAAGACGGATCCCTGCGGTGCAATCACCGCGAGGGGCCTGAACCAGCCCTCATTGGACGGCGCCTGCGGAGCCACCAATGCCTTGAAAATCGTGCGCACGGCCGATTGCAGCGCACCCGCCGCGCAATTGATAGGCCCGGCAACGGCCGGCGGGCAGCCGGTGAAATCGGCAGTCAACCGATCACCGTCGATGGTGACGGCCACCTTGACCGCGATCGGATCGGTGGTCACGCCATCGCCGTCGATGATGTCCTGTGCCTCGTAGACACCGTCGGGCAAGGCGGCAATCGCGGCACGAGCCTGCTTTTCACTGGTTGCGAGCAGATGATCGAATGCAGCCTCGACGATATCCGTGCCGTATTTCCGCGCAAGTTCGCCCATGCGGCGGGCGGCCACTCTAACGGTTGCCACTTGAGCCGTCAGATCGCCGATCGCGATTTCAGGCAGGCGAACGTTTTCGCGGATGATGCGAAGCACTTCGCCGGCAAAACGGTCATTGCGCACGACTTTGACGCCCGGCAACCGCAAGCCCTCCTGGAATACGGAGGTGGCATTAGGGGCAAGCGAGCCGGGAACGGAGCCGCCGACATCAAGATAGTGAGCGACATTGATGGCATAGGCCAAAATCCGCCCGTCGAAGAAGATCGGCTTGACGATCGCAAAGTCGCAAGCGTGCGTGCCGCCCGAATAAGGGTCGTTCGTCAGCAGAATATCGCCATCCTCCAGATCGTCGCCGTAAAGCGCAATCAGAGATTTGACCTGGGTACCGAACGTGCCCGTGAACAAGGTGATGCCGTTCATCTGCGCCACCAACTCCCCTTCACGGGTTAGCAGGCCGCAGGCGAAATCCAGCACCTCATAGATGACCGGGCTCATCGAGGTACGCGCCATGACTACGCCCATCTCGTCGACGGTGGCAGCCAGCTTGCCCTCGATAATCTCCTGCGTCACCGGATCAACGACGATCACGAATCCACCCTCATTTATTATATTCGCACGGGCGCAGATTAGGTGTTTTTTCGTCCCCCGAAAGCCTTCCCGATGGGTGGGTGGGCAAAAGCGACCCTACCCGAATGGGTAGGTTATCGATTGAGCATGCCCTTTTGCCGGGCCGCCGTTACCGCTGCCGTCCTAGTCGAGACGTTGAGCTTGGTAAAAATGTTGCGGAGATGGAACTTGATCGTGTTGTCGGATAGCGAGAGCGTGCGACCGATTTCCTTGTTGGACAGTCCGGAACTGAGCAATTCCATCACCATCTGCTCGCGTCCGGTGAAGCTGGAGGGATCGTCGCCTGCGGATTGGGGCGCTGCCTCCGCGTTGTTCAGCAAGGCCTGAAGCCGCCTGCGAGTGACATTGGCAACGGCAGGATGATTGGCGAGCTCGCGAAGTTCGCCAAGGCCGGCTGCGTAATCAAGATGAAGGAGGGCGCGATAGTCGCCAAGCGGCATGGTGACCACAAGATCGGAAAGCCGAGCCGCAGCAAGGTCGGTGCTGCCTTCGGCCATCAGGATGCCTATGTCCATGAGCGCAAGCTCGATCGTGCGCGGAACATGGGGGCGCTGCGCCTGACGTGTGGTCAGCCGATCGAAAACCTCTCGCGCCTTTTCAGGTTCTCCGAGCGCCAGATAGGCGCGTGTCCAGAAAATTGCCGGTGTCGCGCCGCGCAGATTGATCGACAAGAGGTTGGCGCGATCAGAGGTAATCGTCTGCGCACCGAACCCATTGGCCTCGGCATGGCGGATCGCCTGGTCGAGATCGCCGGATGCCATCAGCAGGATGCCCCGTTCGCGATCGATCAGGCGGGTGAGCCGATCAAAACCGCGCCGTCGCGCAACCGCGCGAATACGATCCATGGCCGCATGCGCGGCGAGCGTATCATCGCTCATGCGCAGCGTGCGCTGTTCGGCCATGAAGCCGGCCGCCAACAGATCGAACCACGTATCGTGACGCTCGAGATGCGGCAACGCCCATCCAAGCATCTCGGCGGCGGCCTCCGTCTCTCCCCGCATCGACAGAATTTCTGCCTTCAGCACTTGCCCGACGGCGTCAAAATCGCTGCCGGCGGCAATGTTGGTCTGTGCTTCGCAAATCAACTCGTCATACGCAGACAGGGCGCTTGCGCTGTCACCCGACAGAAAGAAAGCCTGGCCGATATGAGTGTAAAGGTGCATCGCACCGAAATCGGCACCGCCATCTCGAAATGCCCGGAGCGCAAGATGCCCATAATGCAAGGCGCGATCGAGCTCGCTCCGGATCAGGAAATTATAGGAGAGCATGTTGAGCGCGAGTGCCCGATGGATGAGCTCCATTCCATCGGGTTGCTGAAGGTCGTTTTCCAGCGCGGAGAGATCAGCAGCACTTGCCCAGTGATCCGTGTAGAGTGCCAGAAGAATGCGCACTACACGCAGGTCTTTCGCCAGAATCTCGTCGCCGGCGGCAGCACGTTCCGCAATGACCAGATAATGATTGGCAGCCGCCAGCTGCGCCGCCTTGGCATTGAAGATTGACAGGCCGAGCGTCGCGAGCGGAAACCGTCCAAGGTCAATTTCGGAGGCTCGACCACTCAAGGCCTGAAAGAGCGTCGTGCCGCCACGCGTCGTCGCGTAGACGCGCCGCCAGCCCCCGGCACTTTCCACCATGCGCGCGGCAAGATTGGCGTCCCCGGCCGAGATCGCATGCTGAACGGCGCGATCGATATCCCCGTTGGCCTCAAACCACTGCGCGGCTCTCGTTAAAACACGATTGGCATCGACACCGCGCCTGCTGGCAGTCTGCTTGAGAAACTCATTGAAGACCGGGTGATAGCGCATCCAGTTTCCCGGGCCGGCAAGCAATGTCACGGGAAGCGCATATTCGTTGAGGCGCTCGATCACATCGGCGTTGCCGCTGCCGGCGAGAACGGCTTCCAGCAACGAATGGTTGAACGCAGGAAGTGCTGCGGTCTCCGTCAGAAACTGACGAATATCCTCGGGCAAATGTTCGAAAACCTGCTCCGAAAGATAGGAGCCCATATCCGCTCCGCCGCCATCGAAAGAGGCGAGAATCCTATCGCTTTCCTCGGATTCCGAGACAAGCAGGCTCACCATCTGCAGCGCAACTGCCCAGCCTTCGGTTCGGCGATTGAACGAACCAACCTGCTCCTCGGTCAGTTGTGTACCTTTGCCCGCGAATAATTCTCGCGCTTCGGCATCGGAAAAGCCCAATTCGGCCACGCCGAACTGCTTGAACTCGCCACGCAGCCGCAGTGCCGACAGTGGAAAGCGCGGCGGGCTGCGACTGACAACCACCAGCTTCACATGATCGAGAGACAAATCCGCAAGGATCTTCGCCATCAGCGCTTCGGTGGCATCCGTCTGTGCGAAGTGATAGTCGTCAAGGAAGATCGCGAGCGGTCCCGGTATCTTGCGCAGGCGCGTTGCAAGAACGGAGAGAAGCGCTGCCGCCGGTAAATTGCCGGCATCGCCGCCATCCTCATCGAGCAATGTCTGCAGCGCATCGATCAGCGCCAATAGAAAGGCTTCCTGGACGGTATGCTCCGCATCGAGCGACACCCAGCAAAGGTTGACCCCGTCCTGCTTGAGCAATTCGTACCATTGGACGGCGAGCGAAGTCTTGCCGTAACCGGCGGGCGCAACAATCGTGGTTAGGCGTCGGAGCCCGACACGTCGGAGCTGCCGCAACAGATCGCTACGCTGGATGGTTTGCTGCCCGCTGGATGGGGGAGCAAATCGATTCTGTCCGCTCATGGGGTCGGATGATGATGGCTCGACAATCAGTTTGCAACCCGGGAGAAAACGTTTGCATGGCGGAAGATTCCGTATATTTGCGGCGTTGTAGCCTTGCGACGAACGTCTCGCTTTCCAAGCGCCTGCAGGGTCGGCACGCCGACGCGTCATGCTGCGCAACACAACCAAAACGATGGTTGCTCGGAAGAGTTCTATCCACAGTCTTTTCGAGCGTTTTCGCGGCGCATCTCCACCTGCCAACAGAGCCTGAAGCCAGTGATTTTCCAATCCCGAGACGCGTAAACGGTCCGTTAGGAATTTATTGACCATAATTGGAGGTATAACGATGCCGCACGCGCGGCGCCTCTGTTTCTGTGTCTTTTACCAAGGGCGAAAGTCGTATCCGTGCATCACGCGATCTTTTCCATCTCGGCGACCACCTTCGCCATGGCCTTCTCGTTTGTCGCTTGCAGAGTGGCATTGATCGCGGCGCTCTTGCTAGGCGCGCTCGCGGGATCGGCGGGGGCAGCGGAAGACCGGGCTCTGAAGCTGTTCTTTACACATACGGGCGAGCGAGCGACGATCGTTTTCAAACGCGGCGGCAGGTATGACCCGCGCGGCCTTGCACAAATCAACCGTTTTTTGCGCGACTGGCGAAAGAACGAGCCTACCAAAATCGATCCGGAACTGCTCGATCTCGTCTGGGAAGTTTATAGCCGCAGCGGCGCGCGAGAGCCGATCCATGTCGTCTCGGCCTATCGCTCTCCGTCGACAAATACCATGTTGCGCACCCGCTCGGCAAAATCCGGTGTCGCCAAACATAGCCAGCACACGCTTGGCAAGGCGATGGATTTCTATATTCCGGGCGTGAAGCTGGCGAGCCTGCGCGCAATCGCCATGCAGATGCAAATCGGCGGCGTCGGCTTCTATCCGAACTCTGGATCGCCCTTCGTCCATCTCGACGTCGGCAGAGTCCGCGCCTGGCCGCGAATGTCGCGCCAGGAACTGGCCCGGCTCTTCCCGAGCGGGCGAACTCTTCACATGCCGGCGGATGGCAGACCGTTGCCTGGATATGAAGTGGCAGTTGCCCAATCGAAGAAGCGCCCAGGCAAATTCGTATCAGTGGCGGACGACGAGGACGATGATGCCAAGCCGGCGGCCGTTGCGTCCGCGCCAGCCGTGGCTCCGGACACCAGCCTTTTGACCAGCATGCTGCCAACACCGCGCAGCCGCGCCGCAAACGGGCTCGAGCTGCAACTCGGCAAACGCGTTGCCGAAGAAAACAAGGCTCAACCATTCCCTGATCTGGCATCCTATGCCGTGCCGCTGCCGATATCGAAGCCGATCAGCATCTCCGTCATTCCCATGACGGCGCCTGAGAGACCTGCACCGCTGTTGCTTGCAAGCCTGGTGATCGGTCGAAACGACTTGGGCAAGTTGTTGGTGACGGATCATTCAAAGCGATCGACGGACGATGCTATCGCCAAACTGCAGCCGATGGCGGATCTTCCTGCATCTGCCGTGCAGGACGTGTCGGGCGGCGTCAGCGCCATGTCCACCGGCGATCTTGTCGCCTGGGCGCTTCAACCGGCAGGTCTGGCGATGGAAATGACCATGCCCGGTCTCGTGGATGCACCCATCCCGCTGCATCAGGATGCGGCCGATTTCGCTGGCAATGCTCCCGGCCTGGAGGACGATGATTTCGACGTCGAACGGTTCGGCTTCGAAGGCTGAATTGCGATTGCCCCGACCCGCCTGATCGGCAAATCGGGGCAAGACTTTCAATCGGCGACCTCAACGAGGATCTCGATCTCGACCGGCACGCCAAGCGGCAGGCTGGCCACTCCGAGAACGATCCGGCCCGACAGCATTTCGGCACCGAACACCTTGAGAAGAAGCTCCGACGCGCCGTCCGCAACCCTTGGATGGTCCCGGAAATTGTCCTCGGTCGCGATATAAATGCCGATCTTGGCAATGCTTGCCACTTTGTCGAGCGAGCCAAGCTGCTCCTTGATAGAAGCCAGCGCGCTCAATGCAGCAAGTTCGGCAGCCTTGTATCCGTCTTCGACAGACAGTTTATCGCCGACGCGTCCAAGATACTGCGGCTTGCGATCCACGACGGGAAGCATACCGCTCAGAAACAGCAACTTGCCGATCCTTACACCCTCGACATAAGCGCCAAACGGCGTCGGCGGAGGGGGTAGCTTGATGCCGAGATTCTCGAGCCGCTGTTCGGCGCCAGTGGCGCGCGCCTTTCCGCCGCTCACCATTTGCCCAGATGCGCGCCGCCGTCGACGTTCAGCACCTCCCCTGTGACACGCCGGGCCTCCGTCAGAAACAGCACCGCATCGGTAATTTCGCTCACGCTTGACACGCCGGGGATCGGCGAAAGCGTGTCGAGAAAATCACGCGGATTGTCCTTATGAAGTGGCGTGTCGACGACGCCGGGCGCTACGGTGTTCACGCGGATGCCCTGTTTCGCATACTCCAGCGCGATGTTCTTCGAAAGCGCCTCGATGCCGCCCTTGGTTGCCATTGCGACGGACGCGTTGATCCCGGCGATCGGATGATCAACCAGCGGCGTCGTGATGCTGACGATGCTGCCGCCGGTGTTCTGGATCAGCATCTGGCGAACGACCAGCTGTGTCAGGTGCAGGAAGCCTTCCAGATTGGTCGAAGCAAGCTGCCTGTAGTCATCGAAAGTATAGTCGATGAACGGCTTGGTGAAGAAAATGCCGGCGTTATTGACCAGAGCGTCGATCGTGCCGAACCGGCCGAGCGCCGTTTCGACGACACGCTTTGCCGTGGCCGGATCGGCAATGTCTCCATCGACGCGCGCCAGTCGGTCGGACGCCTTGATCTCGGCGGCTTGGCTAACCCGGCGAGATGTCGCAACGACGTTATAGCCGCGATCGAGGAAGGCATTCACAAGTCCTGCGCCGATGCCCTGCGATGCACCTGTGATGAGCACCGTCTTTGTTGTTTCCATGGTCATTCTCCTTTGCACGAAGCGACCTCACCGCCGCGCTGCAGCCCGACAAGCTGGCGTGATCGAGGGAGGATGAGGTGGTTTGCTTGCTCTCGTGAAAGGAATATGCCCATTTGGCCTTTAGGCGATTAGATGGAAATATCTGGAATCAATTTTCCATTCATGCAAAAATTAGGCATGACCGATTTGAACGATATCGCGATTTTCGTGAAGGTGGCGCAGTTCGAGAGCTTCAGCCGCGCCGCGCACGCTCTGGGCATGCCGGTCTCGACGGTCAGCCGCCGGGTCACGGCGCTTGAGGAGCAGCTCGGCGTCACGCTCCTGCAGCGCACCACCCGCAAATTAAGCCTGACCGCGCAGGGGCGCGCCTACTTCAATCAGTGCAGCGAACCGCTCAGCCAGCTCGATGATGCCGAGCGGGTCCTCGTCAATGCGCAACGAAAGCCTGAGGGCTTGCTGCGCATCACTGTTCCCGTGGTGCTCGGGCAGGAGCCGTTCTACGATTTCGTATCCGCGTTTCTGAAAAGCCATCCGCTCATAAAAATCGATCTGTTCATCACCAATGTATTTCTCGATCTCATTGCCGAGAATATCGATCTCGCCATCCGCTTCGGAGAGCTGCAGGATTCATCGATCATTGCTCAGCGGCTCGGCAAAAGCGTACGCTATGTCGTGGCAACGCCTTCCTATCTCGAGGGACGTCGTCCGCCCGCAAACCCCGAGGATCTGAGCGAACACGACTGCATCTTGCTCAACGGCCGCAACAACGAGGCCGAGTGGCATCTGGTCAATGGCCAGAAGTCGGCGAAAATCCAGGTTTCAGGACCGATCTCCAGTCGCGACTTCCAATCCGTCAGCGCCTTCACCTACAAGGGCCACGGCATCGGCTTTTTCCCGTCGAACTACTGCGACGATCAGATCGAGCGCGGCGAGCTTGTCCGCCTTCTGCCAGAATGGGCCTCGCCGGAGATTTTCGTGCATGCCGTCTACCAGACTCGACGCTTCGTTCCCCTTAAGCTCCAGCTTTTTCTCGATGCTCTGAAGGCTTGGAAATCTCCGCTCTGGATTCCGCTTCGATAGCTGAACCCGAGAATGGCTATCGTCTACAGCGCGCTGGGGGAGCCGTCGACATAATCAGGACGGCAAGATCTAGGCGCCGCAAATGGCATGCACGAGTAGGAGGAGAGAGACGAACACCATGATGGCCGCAACGAGATGCTGGAGGATCGGCCAGACACGCCGGCTTGTGACACGAACCGGGCGAGCTGCAAGTGAGGCGAGGTAAAGTACTGTATCCACGAAAGCTCCAGCCATCGCATCCGTCGCCGCCCAAACGCAAGCAACAGATTTCATGAAGGAAATGCGTTTGTTGTTTTTATATTATCTATAAAATTAGTGTACTAAAGGAACGATTTTCTGCTAACGACCGTGTTTCAAACAAATTGAACGTCGCAACCTCCGGCGAACACGGCATCATCATTGCCGAAACTTCCTGACCATAACCACTTTCAGAAATGGACATGAGCTATGACAAAGACGATCGACTTCTTTTTCGGTATCGGTTCACCCTGGGCTTTTATCGGCCTTGAGCCGTTCGGCACGCTGGCGACACGGTTTTCCGCTGAGATCCGACCGTTCATCATCCCTCTGGTCGCAGAAAATGGCGCCATCTCCTCAAAGAACAGACCGGAAGCACGCCGCACCTATTGGTACAAGGATCTGAAACGTTGGGCTGCAGTCCGTGGGAAAACATTGAACCTTGAAGACCGGGCCTCGCTTTCTGATCCGACGCCTGCTGCATTTCTCGTGCTTGCCGCGCAACTCGAGGGACACGACTGGTTTGCCCTGACAAAGGCATTGCAGGAAGCATTCTGGGTCGGCGCGGAGGATATCGGCAATGAAGCCGTGCGTGGGGAAATTGCCAACGCTGCCGGTTTCGACGGCAGAGCGCTGGAAGAAAGAGCCAGGCATCAGGATGTGAAGGACGTGTGGACCTCCAATTACACCATCGCCCAGACGGCGGGCGTCTTTGGCTTCCCGACCTTTCGTTACGAGGACGAGCTCTATTGGGGCCAAGATAGCCTGCCGTTTCTGGAGCGCCACCTCAGGGGCGAAAAGCTCGTCGCCTAAGGTCGATGCGCGATACGCTTTGCATTCCGGCGCGCCCTGAAAAGGGATATCCCATTGGTTCGTGCCGGAACCTCTCCAGGTGACGTGAACAAATTGCAGCGGCGTCCAAATAAATCGTTGTGTGATTTCCGTCGCCTGGGTTAGGTGAGGTATGCAAGCAGCCACACGCTCCTCTTGGAAAACGCTCCCCCTCCCAGCGCAACAAGATCGCATCGATCTTGCACTGCTGTATTCGGATGCCGACGGCGAGAGGATCAGGCTTGGGTACGTCCCGCAGGATATGGACGATAAATGGTTCATATTTTTTGAGAATGGTTGGCTCTATTTTCATCGTTCCTGGACAGGAGCCTGTATTTATGGCGTCCGTCTCGACGGTTCGCCCAATGGTATTCGAGTGACTGATGCGTGGGTCAGCGGGGATAGAGAGCAGTACCGATCTCTCGGCCATGAATACGATGCACGCCTGATCGAGCAACTTATTTCAGGCTTCCTGCTATCGTAAAGTCGACACGTTCTGCCAGCCTTGCACGACGGCCGTTGACACCGTTTCATCGTGTTCATTCAAGGCTGCCTTTTGGAGACGGGCTTGAGCGGGCGATCTCACTGAGACAGAATGGCGCGATCATTAACGGCATCCTTTGGCGGCTCCGGTGCGAGGCTCCGTGGCGCGACGTTCCGCCCAAGCATGGGAGTTGGAACATTATCTATCATCGGTTCCGGCGATGGAGCGAAGCCAAAGTCTGGGAGACCGTGGTGGTGACGCCGGCCGAAACCATGGCGGACAGCGGCCAATATAGCATCGACAGCACCACCGTTCGCGCCCATGTGTCGGCCGCGGAAAAGGGGGACTCATCGACGCGCTCTTGGCCGCTCGCGGGGCGGATTCACCAGTAAGCTTCACTGTCTGGCTGACGCCCTTGGACGACCCCGCGCCTTCCAACTGACTGTTTGTTGCCCAAGAGGAGGACTGCAAGGCCTATGAAAAGCTGATTGATCTGCCCGAGCGCGCACCGGTCGCGTTGCTTGCCGACAAGGGCCACAATGCAGATGCGGTCCGAGCCGACCTTGCCGACCGAAAGATCAAAGCTGTCATCCCGGGTCGATCAAATCGCCGCGTGAATATCAAGCATGATCGGGCTCTCTACAAGCAGCGCAACCGCATAGAGCACATGTTCGGCCATCTGAAAATCAACCGGGCCATCGCCACCCGCTACGACCAGCTGGCCAACAGCTTACTCGGCATGGTCCATCTTGCCACCGCCAGAAACTGGCTCAAATTTGTCCATGCCGCCTACGCTTCAGGCCGGGGCATAAAGCCCTGCCCCCTGTGCGGCCCGATCCAGTTCCTCGCGAAAATCCGGGTGCGCGAGCGCAATCAGGGCCCTCGCCCGCTCGGCCACCGATTTGCCCTTCAGATCCGTCCATCCATATTCGGTGACGACAAGATGCGTGTCGTTGCGGGAGGTCGTCACCGGTCCGGTCAGCACCGGAACGATGCGCGAAAGAGTGCCCTTTGCCGCGGTGGAATGACAGGCGATAATCGAGCGGCCGCCTCGCGAGGCGTAGGCACCGCGCACGAAATCAACCTGGCCACCGGATGCGCTGAACTGCCTGCCATTCATGAACTCGGAATTGCACGCCCCGTTCAGGTCGATCTGCAGCGTCGCGTTGACCGACACCACCCTGTCATTTCTGGAGATGGTGAAAGGGTTGTTTACATAGTCGACCGGATAGGCCTCCACCTCAGGATTGTCGTGCAGAAAATCGTAGAGCGACTGATCGCCCAGCGCGAAAGTGAAGATCGACCGCCCGACATGGGTCTGCTTGCGGCTATTGTCGACCACGCCTGCCTTGACGAGATTGGCAAGGCCTACCGTCATCATCTCCGTATGGATGCCAAGGTTGCGATGATGGGACAGTCCGGAGCATACTGCGTCGGGCAACGCGCCGATGCCCATCTGCAGGCAATTGCCATCTTCCACGAGGCCGGCGACGATCGCGCCGATGGCATCGTCCACCTCGTTGCGCGGCGCGGGCGGCAGGATCGGCAGGCCGACGTTGTTTTCAACGAGTGCCGTCACACTCGACACGGGGATCATGCAATCACCGCGCACGTAAGGCATATTGGCATTAACTTCCAGGATCAGCCGGATACCGGGTTTGCGCGACACTGTGAGCGCGTAATCGGTACTGGCACCGAGGCTGAAATTGCCGTCGGCGTCCATTGGCGAGACCGTCGCGATCAAAGTGTCGACACCCACATGCTCGACCAGTGCGCGCGAGACCTGACTGAAATGGCAAGGCACGATATCGACGGCGGGGAGTGCCTCGGCCAATCGTCTCTTGTCGAGCGCCCGCTCCACGCCACCATGAAAGAAGCTCATGGGGATGATCACGTCTCGCAGGTCGAAATCAAAAACGCTGGTGCCGGCCACACCCGTACAGAGCAGATAATGAAGCCGGACATTGCTGACTTCGGCCGCCCTTGCCCTTGCCGCAAACGCAGCGAGAATGGCGGGGGGCTGGCCGGCGGCCAGCGGCATTGCGACTTTGGCGCCCGAGGGGATCAGGGCGACGGCGTCCTGCGCGGATCGCAGTCGTTCGCGATACAACGTCTCATGGATGGTGCTCATTGGGACCTCCTCCCAATGCTATCTCAAAGCAAATCGGGATCGATTGCAATGGCCGCGTCATATCCAGTGATAGCTGTAGTCAAACAGCGACATGCTATGTGTCGCTCGCGAGAAGATCAGGATGCCGGAGACACGACATTTTGACTGCACGGCTGCGCTTTTTTCCGCCGCCTGCAACGCAAGGCTATGGGCTGCCAAATAGGCGCATCCTCACCCTATGCGGTTGATCTTGTTCGATGCCTTATATCGGCATCATCGCAGGCAGCACTTGCCGAAGCCGCTTTGTCGGAGCAGATTGCACCGATAACGGAGATAGACGCATGACACAGGACGATACTTCGGGCTCAAACGCGAGGGGTATCGCACCTCGTTGGACATCCAGCGCCAAGAGCGGCGTTGGCACCGCGCTCTCGCCGGCATGCCGCATATGGTTCACGCTGAGCCACGGTATTCTCAACGAAGTCTATTTCCCACGCGTCGATAGCGCCTGTACACGAGACATCGGCCTGATCGTAACCGGCCCGGACGGCTACTTTTCCGAGGAAAAGCGCGATACCGAAAGCGTTGTCACAACGATAGAGGATGGTGTTCCCGCCTACCGGCTCGTCAATACGGCACTCGACGGACGCTACCGCATCATCAAGCGCATCATCGTCGATCCCGTGCGCAACAGCCTGCTGCAGAAAATATCCTTCGAAGCCCTGCACGGATCCATTCATGACTATCGCCTTTATGTGCTGGCCGCGCCGCATCTGATCAATGCCGGCAGCGGTAACACCGGTTGGGTCGGCGATTACAAGGGCACCCCGATGCTGTTTGCAAGCGGGACGAACGGCGTTTCGTTGGCTCTTGCCGTGACCGGCGGTTGGAAGGCCGGCTCGGCCGGTTATGTCGGCATTTCCGACGGTTGGCGCCAACTGCAAAGTGGCGGTGAACTCGATCCGCGCATCGCTCACGCCACCGATGGCAATGTCGCGCTGACCGGCGAAATCGATCTTTCCTCCGGCAGCGATACGGTTCTGATCTCCCTTGGCTTCGGCAATCGCGCCGAGGAGGCGGGTTACAGTGCGCTCGCCAGCCTCCAAGCCGGCTATTCGGAAGCCGAACGCGCCTATGTTGCCGACTGGCGAAGATGGCAGAGCACCCTGCTGGCGCTCGACGAGCCCAGGGCGCCGCCTCCCGAACTCAACCGTTACCGCATATCCACGGCCGTTCTCGCAACGCACCGGCCACTATCTTTCGAAGGTCCCGCCGTCGCCTCGCTGTCCATTCCATGGGGATTTGCCAAGGGTGACGAAGATCTCGGCGGATATCATCTCGTATGGCCACGCGATCTTGTCGAGACGGCCGGCGGCTTCCTCGCAGCCGGCGCTCCGCAGGATGCGCTGCGCATCCTTGCCTATCTGCGCACGATCCAGGAAGCGGACGGGCATTGGCCGCAAAACGCATGGCTCGACGGTGAACCCTATTGGACAGGCATTCAGATGGATGAATGCGCCTTTCCGATCCTGCTGGCCGACGCACTGCGCCGAGAAGGCGCTCTCACCGGCGATGCCCTCCTCTCCTATGTGCCCATGGTGGAGCGCGCCGCGCGCTACGTCGTGATCAACGGTCCGGTCACAGGCGAAGACCGCTGGGAGGAAGATGGCGGCTTTTCTCCCTTTACGCTTGCCGTCGAGATCGCAGCCTTGCTCGCTGCCGCCGATATCCTCGAGATCGCCGGCCAAAATCACAACGCCGATTATCTGCGCCAGACGGCAGATGCCTGGAACGATCAGATCGAGCGCTGGACCTATGTTGCCGCTGACGCGGCCACCGCCGACCTCGGGGTCAAGGGCTATTACGTCCGTATCTCTCCGCCCGATATCGCCGACGGCGCCTCGCCCGCCGATGGGTTCGTGCCGATCAAGAACCGGCCTCCTGCGGAATCGATGATGCCGACGGCCCGCGTCGTCAGCCCGGATGCCTTGGCACTGGTTCGTTTCGGGCTGCGGGCTGCCGACGATCCCCGCATCGTCGACACGGTTCGCGTCATCGATGCGCAGCTCAAATGCGACCTGCCGCAAGGTCCACTTTGGTATCGCTATACGGGCGACGGTTATGGCGAGCACGCGGACGGCAGCGCATTCGATGGCACCGGTATCGGACGCCCCTGGCCGTTGCTTGCAGGCGAGCGCGCGCATTACGAGCTTGCGGCTGGACGGAAAAAGGAAGCGATCACTTTGCTCGACGCATTGGAACGATCGGCCGGCCCGGGCGGCCTGCTGCCAGAACAGGTTTGGGACAAACCCGACATGCCCGAACGAGGTCTTGTTTTCGGCGAACCCTCCGGCAGCGCCATGCCACTGGTCTGGGCTCATGCCGAGCATATCAAGCTGCTGCGTTCCCTAAGGGACAATGCCGTGTTCGACATGCCGCCACAGGGCGTCGAGCGCTATGTGAAAAACAAGATCACGGCCCCGTTCGCGCTCTGGCGTTTCAACAACAAAACAGCGCAGGTGCCCGTCGGCAAACGCCTTAGAATCGAAGTGATGGCGAAGGCGATCGTGCGATGGAGTGCTGATGGCTGGGAGAATGCAGCCGATACAGAGACACGTCGGAACGGATTCGATATCGATGTGGTCGAACTCCCGACGGAGCGCCTCCAAAAGGGAGCCGTCATCACCTTTACCTTCTACTGGTCGGACAACGACCGTTGGGAGGGCGTGGACTTCTCCGTCGTCGTTACGGATGGCGACGCATAACTCGACTGACAGAAAATGGACTTGAAAGGGAGCCCCACCTTGGCCACAAAACCCAAAACCCTCGACCAAACCAAGCTTGCCGTACCGAAGGATCTTGTCGTCATGGCGATCGATCTTGGTGGCTCGCATGTGAAGGCACGCCTGAGCTCGGGCAGCGAACGGCGAGCCGTCGTTTCCGGCCCCTCCATGTCGGCGAAGAAAATGGTCGAGGCCGTCAAGGAAATGACTGCGGACTGGCAATATGACGTCATCGGCATGGGATATCCCGGCCCGGTCAAGGACAATAAGCCGGCGATCGAGCCGCACAATCTCGGCCCGGGCTGGAAGGACTTCGATTTCTCGGCCGCCTTTGGAAAGCCCGTCAGGCTGGTCAACGATGCAGTCATGCAGGCCATCGGCGGCTATAAGGGCGGCAATATGCTCTTCATCGGGCTCGGCACCGGCCTGGGATCGGCAATGATCGTCCATAATGTCTGCCTGCCCATGGAACTGGCGCATCTCCCCTACAAGAAGAAGGAGACGTTTGAGGATTTCGTCGGCGAGCGCGGTCTGGAGAAACGCGGCAAGAAGAAATGGCGCAAGTCGGTCGAAGACGTGATCGGCAGATTGCAGGCAGCATTGCTGCCGCATGAAATCGTCATCGGCGGCGGCAATGTCGACAAGCTGGAGACGCTGCCCGAAGGGTGCCGCGCCGGCGACAACGAGAATGCTTTTCTCGGCGGCTTCCGCATCTGGAAGGATGAAAGCCTGCAGCTCTAAACGCGTTCCGGGATGCGGCTTATTCAACCGCACTCTCAACCACGTCGGCACCCGGCGCGCTCGAAGCTGGGTGCCGCACCCCGAAATGGGGCGCCGCTCATTCCAGAGACGAAAGATGCGCTGTTGCGCTCCGGCAACACAAATCAACAAAACATGATTTTTATTTTCAACTTTTAACCAAGTGAAATATAAGGCATTTTAAGTAAAAACAACGGCTTATCGCAATGTAGCGCGATATTGGCGCGGCTATCTGCGTCCTTCCATAGAATGAGTCCAATCTATTGCGATTGCAGAGGCCGATGGCGCTTTGTAATTGCAGATCAGCGGCACATGGAAAGTCCGCCGAAGCAGGTTGAGTTCGCGATGACGAGTTGGGGCAGCAAGATCGGGTGGCTTTTCGCCGAACATCATCGCCGTTTGGAAGCCCTGGTCCGCAAAAGCGTCCGCAATCAGGAAACAGCAGCCGATATCGTGCAGGATGTCTTCGTCAGGGCTCTTGCGGCCGGCCCAAGAGCCACTGCTGAGGACGATCGCAATGTGCTTTACGCCTCGGCACGCAATGCCGCGATCGAACATCATCGGCGAGAGAACAGAAGAGCCGAGTTGATTTCTTCCGTGCTGCCGGAACAGATGCCTGTGTCCACGCCTTCAGCGGAGGCGGGCCTGGAGGCACGCGAGGCGCTCTCCGCGCTTGATGAAGCGCTCGGCGCACTCTCGCCGCGCTGCCGCGATATCTTCCTGATGCGCCGCGTCGATGGGCTTTCGAACAAGGAAATCGCGCGTCTTCAGGGCATTTCCGTCAACAGCGTCGAAAAGCACATTGCAAGAGCGCTGCGTCACTGCCAGGCAAGCCTAGCCAGCCATATTCGCGACGAGAACTGAAATCCTGTCCTCATGAGACACGGCATTTCGTGCGTCACCCGTTCTCCACTATAGAGATGGCGCGCGCGTTTCGGCGTGCTATGGCTTCGCGTGATACGAGGAGAGATGACGAGCGACGAACCGACGGAAGAGCAGCGCGACCAGGCGGCTCTATGGCTGGCAAAGCGGACGGGCGGTTCCTTTGGAGCCAACGATGCCCGCAAGCTCGACGACTGGCTGAATGCCGATCGCCGTCACCGGCGAGCGTTCGATGAACTGCGCGTACTTTATGCGCAGCTGGAACAGCCCGCCCGGCGTATCGCCGCAAGGACCTCGTTTCGCCGGAAGCTCGCTTTGCGTCTGCGACCACGGTTAAGCTGGCTTGTTCCACCGACTGCCGCGCTCGCCGTCATCTTGTCGGTCTGTTGGTTTAATCCGTCCCTGGTCGAAAACTGGGAGGCGGATATCGTTACGCATCAGGAGCTGATCTCCGATGTTGTCCTGCCGGACGGTTCGATCGCGCGCCTTGGAGCCGATACCGCCATCGGGCTCGACTTTGACAACGGTATGCGCCGCGTTCGTCTGCTGCGGGGAGAGGCCTATTTCGAAGTGCGCCATGGTCTTCCCGGGACATTTACCGTCGTTGCCAAGGGCGACGAGGTCCGCGATATCGGCACCAAATTCAATGTCGATATCGGCGAGCTTGAAACGGACGTGGTCGTTTCGGAAGGCGCGGTCGCCGTTATCGGCAGCAACGACACGGAACCCGTCATCCTGCGGGAAGGCAATCAGACGACGCTCGCCGGCGGCCGTGTCGGCAAGGTCGCCCCGACCGATACGAGCCTTGCCCTGTCATGGATGAGCGGGCGGCTCGTCGTTGAAGGAGCACGGGTTGCCGATGTCGTGCACGCCCTGGAGCGGCACTCTCCTCGGCCGATCATGGTTCGCGGACGGCTGGCCAGTCGTCTGATATCCGGCACTTTCCCGCTGACCGACGTCAATGCCTCGCTTGAAACCATTGCCGCGGCGGTAAACGGCACAGTGGCACGCGTACCGCCTTTGATGACCATTCTTTACTGAGAAAAGAAAAATGACCACGGCGTCATTTTTCTTGCACGACCCGACACGGCAGATGCTTCGCCACCCGTTTTACCCTTCAGAGGCCGATGAATGGCCGCGTTGGTAAGGGTAGATCAAGGAGCAGGCGAATGGTTGGGCGCGCAGTCGGGGGCAGAACACGCAATTTCAGCAGGCTGATGGCAACAACGGCGCTGCTGATTGCCGGCACGATACCGGTTGCAGCTCAGCAGGATGCGAAGGCGACGAGAGCCGCCGTTTCGGCATCGGCCTATCAATTCAACATTCCGGCAAAGCCGTTGGCCGCTGCCATCGCCGACGTCGGCGCCGTCAGCGGCTGGCGCATCGCCTACGGCTTCACACTGCCGGCAGGCAGCAAGTCCGCATCCTTGAAAGGCACGATGTCTGCGCCCGAGGCGATCGGCCGGTTGCTGGCGGGCACTGGCATCAGCTACCGCGTCTCCGGCAACCAGTCCATCGTTCTCACCGATCCCAAGCAGCCGATTGCAGCTGCGGGCGCCGATGGCGCGACCGCGCTCGCGCCCATCGTGGTGCAGGGCGCGTCGAATGGCGCGACGACCGAAGGCAGCGGTTCCTATCGCGCCGAATCCGTGACGATCGCCGGCAAGATGCCGGTTCCGATCCGCGAGATCCCGAATTCCGTTTCCGTGATCACCCGCCAGCGGATCGCCGATCAGAACCTCAATAGCGTCGAGGATACGCTGCGGCAGACGACCGGCGTGACGGCGACGCCCTACGGCGACGGCACATCCTATTTCAATGCGCGCGGCTATGCGCTCGATGCACAATATGATGGTATGCCGGTGCCCGGCGGCGTCCAGTACCTGACGCAATTCGACATGTCGATCTATGACCGTGTCGAGATCCTCCGTGGTCCCGCCGGACTGCTGCAGGGATCGGGAAGCCCGGCCGGTGCGGCAAATTTCATACGCCGCATGCCGCTCGATCATTTTGCCATCTCCACCGACACGCAAATCGGCTCCTGGAACTTCAAGCGGCAGACGGTCGATGTGACCGGCCCCTTCAACAGCGATGGCAGCGCCCGCGGCCGATTGATCGTGACGGGTCAGGATCGCGACTTCTTCTATGACGACGCCGGTGAATGGCACGGTACGGCCTATGGCGCACTGCAGTTCGACCTCGACGACAAGACGACCCTCAGTCTATCGGGTGCTTATCAAAAGCAACGTTTTTCGCCGTTCGATTATGGCCAGTCACGGTATGCCGACGGCTCATACCTCAACAGCCCGCGATCGGCATTCTTCGGTGCCGACTGGAGTTATAACGACTTCCAGACAAGCGAACTCTACGCGAACCTGAAGCATGAGTTCGACGGTGACTGGGTATCGAATACGACGGTCATGTACCGCGATATGCAGAATGACAGCAAATATGCCTACATGTTCGGCGGTGTCGACACGGCGACCAACCAGGCACAGTACGCGATCCAGGGCGGCCCCCTTCACAATCAATGGTTTGGTTTCGACACCAATCTTTCCGGGTCGTTCGATTTTCTCGGCCGCGAGAGCCAGTTGCTCGTCGGCGCAAACTACTCCTACCGCACGTCGCGCTCGGAGAGCGGCTATGTCGGTGCCGGGCTGTTTGACATCTATTCCGCACCGTCGACCATCCCTGAAGTCGACGTTCCCTATAATTTTGGCCAGCAGTCCAGGACCAACGAGACCGGAATTTATGGTCAAACGCGGTTGAAGCTGCTTGACCCGCTGACCCTCGTTCTCGGTGGCCGCCTGAGCTTCTACGGCAACGAGCACCGGTCGATCGTGCCGACCGAAGGCGATTGGACATCCGATCCCAGCGTCAACAACAAGTTCACGCCTTACGTCGGCATCGTCTATGATCTGAACGACACCTATTCGATCTACGGCAGCTACGCCGATATCTTCCAGCCGCAGGCTCAAACGACATTTACCGGTGCCGGCTTGCAGCCGCGCGTTGGCGAGCAGTACGAAGTCGGCCTCAAGGGCGTCTTTCTTGACGGCGGCCTGACGGCGACTGTCGCAGCCTTCAACATCAACGACAACCACCGCGCCGTTGCCGATCCCTCGAACCCGCTCTATTCCATCGCTGCTGGCAAGGCGCGCAGCCGCGGTATCGAGGCCGAAGTCACCGGCGAGGTCTTCACCGGGCTCGACCTGACTGCGGGCTATACCTACCTGCAGACGAAGTATCTTTCCGATCCGGACTATCAGGGACTGACTGTCGACCCGGAAGAGCCGAAGCATACCTTCAAGCTGTGGAGCAAATATACGTTCCAGGATGACAGCCCGCTCAAGGGCGTCAGCCTGGGTGCCGGCATGCGCGCCTACAGCAGCACGGATCGCGGCGCGGGCACCGGCATCGATATCGGACATCAAGGCGGCTACGCGGTGTTCGACGCTCAGGTGGGTTACAAGATCAACGACCATGCCGACGTCAATCTGACGGTCAAGAACCTGTTCGATCGCACCTATTTCGACCGCATTCCGACCCGGTATTTCGGCATCTATGGCGAACCGCGCAGCTTCATGGTCAGCCTGAAGACCCATTGGTAAGCTGATGCGGACGGCTTGCGATGCGCCTCGTTCAAGCATCACCCGGCGACGCCTGATGGCGCTGCTGGGTGGCGGGCTCATCGCGAGTGGATTCGCCGGCAAAGCTGACGCCCAGATCCAGTCGTCGAAGCCGCGAATCATCGTTCTCGACTGGGCGTTGGCGGCAACGACGCTGGCATTGGGGGCCAACGTCGTCGGCGTTCCCGCCATCGACTATTATCGCCAATCCGTCATCGAGCCGCCAATGCCGGACGAGGTCACCGATGTTGGCCTGCTCTTCACGCCGAACTTCGAGCTGCTGGATCAGCTTGCGCCGGATCTCATCATCATTCCACCGTCGTTGCGCATCGGCGAGCCGTTCCTGAAGCGCATTGCGCCGACGCTGATTGTCGATCTGTCCCATAATGGTGATGCCACCATCTCCTCCGCGATAAGCGGAAGCGAGACGCTGGCGAAGGCGCTCGATGCGCAAGCGGAGTGGCTTGCCCTGCGATCTCGCATGGAACAGCAGCTGCAGGACGCCACCGCGCAACTATCATCATGGCACGGCCGGCCGCTCTGGATCACGACGTCAGCGGACGACAGACATCTTACGGCGTTCGGACCGGGAAGCCTCTTTGCCGATATTCTGACGAGGCTCGGACTGAGCAACGCTCAAAAAGATGGCGGGTTCTGGAGGGGCCAGGCAACGGTCGGCCTCGATCGCATTGCCAGCGTTCCCGAAGCCGGCCTTGTTCTGATTGCGGCCGACGGCAGCAATTCTGTTTCGATGCCGTCCATGGACGGCGTCTTCTGGCAGGCGCTTCCGGCAGTTCGTGACAACAGGCTTTTCCAGCTGCCACCCGTCATGGACAATGGAGGCGTCGCCGCGATCATCCGTTTTGCAAGGCTGCTTGCCGTGAATTTAAGTGGTAAAGGCGCATGACATGACGGCTAGAGCTCATCCGTTCGGACTGTTCATCACAGGCCTGCTGCTCGCAATTTTCTCCCTCGGTCTTAGTCTTTATGGCGCATCCCAAACGCTTGATCCGAGGTTCTGGCTGCAAGCGATCACTGCGCCCGACCTTCATTCCATTGCGCAATTGACGCTGCATTACAGCACCTTGCCGCGCATCGTAACCGCCATTCTTGTCGGCGCCGGGCTCGCACTGGCTGGCGTGCTGATGCAGCTGACCCTGCGCAATCCTGCGGCCGAACCGGCAACGCTCGGGGTATCCTCCGGCGCCTTTCTTGCCATGAGCGCGGCATCGCTATGGGCACCTTCTCTCGTGCATTCCAGCCGAACGTCGGTAGCGCTCGCGGGTGCGATCGCAGCCAGCCTTTTGGTATTCGGGCTCGCCTGGCGCAGCCGTTTTGCGGCACAGGTCCTGCTCCTCGCCGGTCTCATGACCAGCCTTTATGCGGGAAGCATCAATACCCTGCTGATCATGCTTCATGGCGGCTTGATCAAACTCTTCATCTGGGGCAGCGGCTCTCTTGCGACCCAGGACTGGAGCACGGTTCTCTATCTGATGCCGCGGCTGATCCCCGCTTGCCTGGCAAGCCTGTTGCTGGTTCGACCGATCGCCGTGCTGACCGTATCCGATGAAGCCGCCGCCAGCCTCGGCGCATCGCCGACCATGATCCGGCTGGCCGGGCTTTCACTTGCCGTATGGATTGCCTCCGTCTGTGTGGCCGGCGTCGGGGTCATCGGCTTCGTCGGACTTGCCGCGCCGGAGATCGTGCGCCGCTGCGGCTATCGTAGGGTGCATGAGCAACTCCTCGCAGCTCCGGTCTTCGGCGCGCTTCTGTTATGGGCGACGGATCAGCTCTTTCAGCTGCTGCCGACCGCTTCGGAAATCCCGGCAGGTGCCGCCACGGCATTCCTGGGGGCACCGCTGCTTTTATGGCTGATCAACCGACGCAAGGAGATTAGACCGATCCTTGCAACAGAGATCGCAGCCGCATCCCGTCCTCTACGCCGGCAGGGCCCGATGCTGGCCCTTGTCCTTCTGGCGGGCCTGATTGCAGCCGGCCTCTCCCTGCTGATTGGCCGTGGATTGCATGGATGGATCTTCACCGGCCTTTCTTCGCCGGAGGCAACATTCTTCTGGCGCGGACCTCGCATGCTCGCGGCGGCAGCGGCAGCGGCACTCATTTCGATAAGCGGCTGTATTGTCCAGCGGCTGACGTCCAATCCTCTCGCCAGCCCCGAACTTCTCGGAATAAGCTCGGGAGCGGCGTGCGGCGTCGTTGTCGCTCTTTTCGTTCCGGGTGTCGGCCCGGCCATGTCCATCGCGTTCAGCATGGCAGGCGCCGGCACCGTGCTTTCGTTGCTGTTGCTGTTCGGACATCGCAAGGCTTTTGCGCCACATGATCTTTTCATGTTCGGCATCGCGCTCACCACCTGCTTCAGCGCGGTTGTTTCCGTTCTGCTGGCGAGCGGAAATCCGCGCATGTTCGATCTGTTGCGCTGGCTAAACGGATCGACCTTCCTTGCAAGACCGGGTGACGCCTTTATCCTTGCGGCATCTGCCATTCTCGCGCTTGCCGTATTGCCGCTGTTTTCGCGTTGGCTGGCGGTATTGCCGCTGGGATCGACGACGCAGACGGCACTTGGCGTGCCGATTTCACTGAGCAGAGGCCTGCTGCTTGGTTTTGCCTGCATGCTTGTGGGGCTATCGGTTCTGATGATCGGACCGCTCAGCTTCGTCGGTCTGATGGCGCCGCACATGGCGAGGATGGCGGGCTTTCGGCGTCCACTGATGGAGGTGTCGGCCGCAACGGCCATCGGCGCCACGTTGATGATCTTCGCCGACTGGCTGGGCCGAATTCTGCTGTTTCCCAATCAGCTCCCGGCGGGATTGATCGCCACGCTCATCGCGGCACCCTACCTTTTCCTGCTGATGTCCAGACGTCCCTGAAGGCACGCCACGAGTTTTATTTCGTGGCCGGGCGTTTCGGCTTCTTGTCCGTGGTCAACACGCTTTCCGCCATGCGCAGCAGGCCCTTCAGTTCCGGCTCGCGCACCAGGGTAGCCGCCTCGTTCGGCGAAAACCATTGCAGCCGGCGCTGACCGCGTTCGGGAAATTCCGCGCTTAATCCACCAACCTCGAGAAGATGAACCTGCACAACGGACGGCACCGTGTCGCCGGTATCGAGAGACTTCAGGTAGGTATAGTAGCCGAAACTTTTCTTCCGGACCTTACCTTTGACCCCAGCCTCCTCCCAGGCTTCGCGCTCTGCGACCTGATGGGGCAGTTTCTTGTCCATCGGCCATCCCTTCGGAATGACCCAGCGGCCGCTCTCGCGCGACGTGATCAACAGGATCTCGATCTCCTTGGCGCCTGGCCGCCAACGATAGCAGATCGCGGCATATTGCTCGATTGCCTGACCGTTGAAGAGTTTGTCCGCCTCGCCGGCCAGATGTCTGAGATACGTCTTCTTGCTCATCGGCCATCACGATCGCATGCAGAAATTCGCGCCGAGATCGCCATCCATCCCCACATGGGTCGAGCCCCTGCAGAGACGTCGTGATCCGCCAAGGCAATCCATTCCGATATTGTCGCCATCGCGGTTCTCCTTATGCCCGTCCTTGAGCGCGCGCGCTCAAGGAGTATATGACGATCACCTAACTTTCATTAGCCGACTATGTTTCATCCGCTTCAAGTCTTTTGCAAGGCGTATTGTCATAAAACTGTCATAAACTCCAATTTATTGTTTTATAACAGTATGATAATAAAGACATATGAATTGTCGCAAAGGCACGGTGGCTAGCCTCCACGAACAGAATCACGCCACACAAGTTCAGCCTTCAGCGTCAGGGACCGCCCTTCTGCAGCGTCGCTTTGCGAGAGCCAGATAACGGCTTCGCGGGCGATTTCCACAACCGGCTGGGTGAAGGTTGTCAGCCGATAAGAGAACCAGGACGCCTGCTCGATATCGTCGAAACCGACGACGCAAAGCTGCTGCGGAATCAACAGCGAAAACTGATGCCGCGCTGCATCCATCAGGCCACACGCGATCAGATCCGTCGCACAGAATATCGCATCGGGCCGCTCCCTCTTCGTCAACAAGCGTTGCGCGAGTATGAGGCCGGCCTCGTAGCCGGTCGAACCGTATCGCTCGACCACGACATCAAGCCCATAGTCTCTCGCGGCGGCGATAAACCCTTCTTCCCGCGCCATCAGGCTCGGTGTTCCCGCCTGCGAATTGGCGAAGGCGAGCCTGGTGCAGCCCGCGCGGACAAAGGCGGTGACCACACGCGCCGCCGACGCGCGATCATCGACGTTGATATGAAGAGGTCCCGATTGGTCCTCGTCTCGATTGATCAGAACGAGCCGCTGCCCATTTCGCAAACAAAGCTGCGTGATCGATTTGTCCGGCAGCCCCGACAGGATCACCGATGCGTCGGCGCGATAACGCATCGCCTGTTCAAGGGCACTGTTGACGCTACCATCGGAGCGATCCGTGTTGATCAGCATCGCGACCTTGCCGGCCAGTTGCAGCTGCACCGTCAATTCGCGCAGCAAGGTCGAGCGGTAGGGTGTCGCCACGCCGGAGACGATCAGGCACACGATGCCGCTCTCGTTGCGCATGAGTCCACGCGCCAGATGATTGACTTGATATCCCAGCTCTTCCGCAGCTTGCAGAACCTTTTGCCGCGTCGCCTCGGACACACTGGCACCGGGCGTAAAAGCCCGTGAAACGGCCGAGCGCGAAACACCTGCCCGCCGCGCTACTTCTTCTGCGCTGACAAAATCTCGTTGCGACACCGTCGCCTCTCTTGATCGCATCAAAGGACATCATAATTTGCAAACGTGTGCAACGCCGCCTTTATGATGATTTTGTGAAACTTTAATGACGCCAAGACGTATGGCCGTGTCTAGGGAGCGTAACTGCTGCACGGCTTTGCAGGATAGATCGGGTTCAATATCCGCAGGATGCGAGCCATCGTAACCAATGGCTCGCAGGAATAGCTGCTCTTAAAGTCAGGCCGGGTGCTGTTGGACGCTGAGGCCGCCGTCGACTGTCAGGCAGGTTGCGTTCATGAAAGGGCATTCGTCCGAGATCATGAACACCGCCGCCATGGCAATCTCTTCCGGCGAGGCTATTCGCCCGCCGGGATGCAGCTTCATCGTCTCCGCCTTTGCCGCATCCGGATCGGGAAAACTGTTCCAGTAGTCGATGACCTTCTGCGTCGCCACATAGCCGGGCGCAAGCGCATTCACCCGCACGTTTCTCGCGGCATATTCGAGCCCCAGAGATTTCGTCATGCCCAGCAACGCGTGCTTGGCGAGCGGGTAGGGAAACGTATGCGGAATGATGGTAAAGGCATGGGTCGACGCGATATTGAGAATGACGCCGCCGGTCCCATCGATCATGCCGGGCAAAACGGCCTTGCAGCAGTTCCAAGCGCCCTTCAGATTGATGTCGAAGCAACGGTTCCATTCTTCGTCGCTCGTCTCGAGCGGCTCGGAAAAGACATTCACACCGGCATTGTTGACGAGCGCATTGATCGGCCCGATCTCGTCTGCCGCCCTCGCGACGGCCGATGCAATCACCTTGGCATCAGTGATATCAGCGGCGAGGTAGCCAATCTTGCCGCCCGCCTGCTTCAAGGCCTCGGCCTGCTCTGCAAGCAGGCCATGATCCCTGTCGATCAGGAACAGCGATGCACCTTCGCGCAGAAAAGCCTTGGCGATCGCAAGGCCAATCCCCTGAGCCGCTCCGGTCACGAATATGTTTTTACCGACCAGTCGTCCCGACATGTCCGCTCTCCCTACCACTCTGCGACGCTGCCGTCCTCGTGACGCCAGACAGGATTGCGCCAGCGATGGCCTTCCTTGGCGCGTTCGATGACATAGGCCTCGTCGACCTCGATGCCGAGGCCCGGTCCCTGAGGAATGCTGACGAAGCCGTCGGCATACTGGAACACCTCCTTGTTGGAGATGTAGTCGAGGATGTCGTTGCCCTTGTTGTAGTGGATGCCGAGGCTCTGCTCCTGGATGAAGGCATTGTAGCTGACGGCATCGACCTGCAGGCAGGCGGCAAGCGCGATCGGGCCGAGCGGGCAATGCGGCGCAAGCGCCACGTCATAGGCCTCGGCCATGGCAGCGATCTTGCGGCACTCGGTAATGCCGCCGGCGTGGCTGAGATCTGGCTGCAGAATGTCGACATAGCCGTCCGACAGCACCGACTTGAAGTCCCAGCGCGAATAGAGGCGCTCACCCAAGGCGATCGGCGTCGAGCAATGATTGGCGATTTCCTTCAAGGCTTCGCGGTTTTCCGACAGCACCGGCTCCTCGATGAACAGCAGCTTGTAGGGTTCCAGCTCCTTGGCCAGCACCTTGGCCATCGGCCGGTGGACGCGACCATGGAAATCGACGCCGATGCCGACATAAGGGCCGATCGCCTCACGGATGGTGGCGATGGTTTCAACCGCCTTTTCCACCTTGTCGTAGGTGTCGACGATCTGCATCTCCTCGCAACCGTTGAGCTTGATCGCCTTGAAGCCGCGGGCAACGACGTCCTTGGCGTTGTTGGCGACGTCGGAGGGGCGGTCGCCACCGATCCAGGAATAGACCTTGATCCTGTCGCGCACCTGACCGCCGAGCAGCGAGTGGATCGGTTGGCCGAGTGCCTTGCCCTTGATATCCCAGAGCGCCTGGTCGATGCCGGCGAGCGCCGACATGTGCACGGCGCCGCCGCGATAGAAGCCGGCGCGGTACATGACGTTCCAGTGATCCTCGATCAGGAAGGGATCCTTGCCGATCAGATAGTCTTCCAGTTCGTGCACGGCTGCCTGCACCGTCAGGGCACGCCCTTCGACCACCGGCTCGCCCCAGCCGACGACGCCTTCATCCGTCTCGATCTTCAGGAACAGCCAGCGCGGGGGAACGATATAGGTCGTCAGCTTGGTGATTTTCATGGCAGAGTTCCGATTAGCTGAGAATGAGATTGGCAGCCTTGCTGGCTGCGGCGAGAACAGCGGCATTGGTATTGCCGCTGACGATAGTGGGCATTAGCGATGCGTCAACGACGCGCAAACCACGCGTGCCGCGGACTTTAAGGACCGGGTCGAGAACAGCGTCGGGATCGCTGTCGTGTCCCATCTTGCAGGTGCCGACCGGGTGATATCCAGTCTTCACCGTGCGCCGGCAATGGGCCGCGATGGCTTCGTCGCTGGTGACGTCGGCGCCTGGGAAAATCTCCTTATCGACCAGCTCGCGCATCGGGGACGCCGCAAGCACCGTACGGGCGTAGCGAAAGCCGGACATGGTCAGGCTCAGATCGTCGGGATGACCAAAAATCTGCGTATCGACGACGGCGTTCTCGAATGGATCGGCGGATGCCAGCGTTACGGAACCGCGCGCCTTCGGGCGCAGCAGCAGCGAGTTGATGGTGACGCCGTCACCCGGCTCCGTCCCCATGACGTCGCGGTCCAGATAAACGGTCGGAACACAGAACATCTGGATCGTCGGTTCGTCATTATTGCCGGCGGGATCCAGGAAGGCGCAGGTCTCGACACCCGTCGTCGAAACCGGTCCGGACTTGAACAGCAGATATTGCAGGCCGGCCTTGATCATCGGCCAGCCACGGTCCTGTCCGTAATAGCCGAAAGATCCCTTGGTGGTCGCAACGACCGGGCATTCGTAATGATCCTGGAGGTTCTTGCCAACGCCCGGGAGCGCCACCTTGGTCTTGATGCCATAGCGGCCAAGCTCGTCCTCAGGGCCGATGCCGGACAACATGAGCAGCTTCGGCGTCTGGTATGCGCCCGCCGCCATGATGACCTCCATACCGGCGGCGGCCGATTTCCGGCTGCCGTTCTGGACGTAATCGACCCCCGTGATCCGGTCGCCATCCATCTTGAGCGCCGTCACGGTTGCCTCTGTCTCGATCGTCAACAACGGATTGCCCATAACGGGTCGCAAGAACGCATCGACGGCACTGCAACGGCGATGCGTCACCCAATCGATCGTATGCTGCATGAAGCCGACGCCGAACTGACGGGCGCCGTTGAAATCGGGATTATAGGGAATTCCCATAGTCTGCAGAGTCTTCACATAAGCGCGCGTCATCGCGCTCGTATGGCCGAGATGCGAAATCTTCAGTGGCCCGCCGACACCATGGAATTCACCGCCAAGATGATCGTTGTCTTCCTGGGCCTTAAAGTAAGGAAGCATGTCGGCATAGGACCAGGCCCCGTCATTGCTTGCGCCAGGCGGTGTGATCGCTGCATTCCACCTGTCGTAATCGGCCGCCTGCCCGCGCATGTAGACCATCGCATTGACGGTGCTGCCGCCGCCAAGAACCTTGCCCTGCGGCACGATCGGGCCGCGCCCGTCGAGCTGCGGCTGCGGCTTCGTCTGGTACATGGCAAGGTAGGTATCCTTGGCCAGGAATTTCATGTAGCCGGCTGGAAAATGCATGATGGGATTGGCTTTCGCCGGCCCGCGCTCCAAAAGGAGAACGCGTGCCTTCCCCTTACCGACGAGTTCGGCAGCAACGACACAGGCAGAACTGCCGCCGCCGACGATGATATAATCGAACTGACTTCTGTCAGACATGTCATGCTCCGAAGCCCGCAAGGCGGGATTGATAAATTAGACGGCGTTTTCCGCGAGCTTTTCCGGGTGAAGGCGGATGGCGCCCGTCAATGCCGCACCGGGTTCAAGCACGGTCAGGTCGCCAAGTCCGGGCAGATTGTGCCCATTTGCCAGATGCGACATCGGCTCAAAGCAGAAATAATCGCGCTTGAATGCGGGATCGAATGTCGTGTCGGATACGAAGACGAAAGCGTGTCTGAACAGCGGATCGGCGGTCAACCGCAATTGCGTGCGCCTCTCCGGCCAAGAGACCAACGCCTCTCCCGACCAGCCTTCGAAGCCATTGTTCACCCAGCGCTTCGGCAGGGGTGCCGGTGACGAAAAATCGAGATCTTGCGGGATGGCGGTCGCCTCCCCGGGGAGCCAGCCTTCAACTTCGGTCCAGAACTTTCGAGCTGGTGCAGTGAGCGTCGTTTCAGGCGTCAGGGGAAAGTAAGGGTGCCAGCCCAGGCCGAACGGCAGGGCGGCACTTCCCTTGTTTTCGACGGTCAGCCGCATCTCCAGCCCCGTCTCCGAAAGGGTGAAGACTTGCGTCGCATCGTAGCTGTAGGGCGTACCGCTGCCGCGATGGGAAAAAGCGAGCTGGAGAATATTCTCGCTTTTCGAGGTCACCGACCACGGGGATTGCCATCCCTCACCATGCAGATAATGCCGGTCCCAATCCGTGTTCGGCTCGAAGACATAATCCTTGCCGCCGAAGGAGAAGCGATTGCCGCTGACGCGATTGCCGAACGGGACGAGCGGATAGCAACCGGAGGCGAGCGCGTCGGACTGATCCGAGGGTGCTTCGCGCAGGAGCGGAATACGACCGCTTTCCCCATCCTGCCAGAAGCCAAGAACGATCCCGCCATTCGTCGAGACGCGAAGGGAAAGCGCTCCGGCCTTGATATCGGCGATTGTCATCTCTCAACCCTTGTTTCGCGAGGCGCTGCGCTTGATCGCCTGGATATTGGCGAGAACCGCGACGACGATGATAAGGCCGCGCACGACCTGCTGGAAGAACGGATTGATCCCGAGCAGCACCAGACCATTGCCGATCAACGTAATTACGAGAACGCCCAGCAGCGTCCCGAGCATGGAGCCTCGACCGCCCGATAGTGACGTGCCGCCGACGACCACGGCCGCGATCACATCGAACTCCAGACCCGTTGCCGCCGTCGCATTGCCCGAACCGAGGCGCGAGACCAAAAGAATGCCCGAGATCGCCGCCATCGCGCCTGCAATGGCGAAGAGCGCAACGCGAATGCGGGAAACGCTGATCCCACTCAAAAATGCCGCGTGGGCATTTCCACCGATTGCAAAGACCGAACGCCCGAAGGCGGTTTTGCGGCTGATGAAGGCAAAAAGTGCAAACAGCACCAGCATGATGATCGCCGCTGGCGGAATGCCGAAGACCGAGCGATCAAGCGCGTCGACCATGTCGTTGCGGCCGATCGAGACCGGCAGTGCATCGGTCACGAACAGTGCCGTGCCGCGCAGCGCGCTCCAAAGACCGAGCGTGCCGACGAAGGACGGCACGTCGAAATAGGCTCTGAGAATGCCGGCGATCGAGCCGAGCGCCGCGCCGAAGACGATCGACAGCGCAAAGGCAAGCGGCGTCGGCACATGCCATTGCAAAAGATAGGCCAGGATCACCGAGATGAACGCGACCATCGGCCCGACGCTGACATCGATCTCTCCGGCGATGATGATCAACGTAGCAGCCCAAGCGGCGATGCCGATCGTCGCGGCGTCGCGCAGGATGTTGATCTGGTTGTTGAACGACAGAAAGCCGTTCGCCGTCGATGTAAAGACGACGTAGAGAACGATAATGGCGATGAACAGGCTAAGCTCGTTCATGTGCTGGGAGAAGCTGAAGCCGCTCTTGTTCGCCTTGGTGGGCGGCGCGGATTTTGCCGTCTGATCGAGTGACATGAGAGACCTCCGTCAATGTCCGGTGATGCAGGCGGCCATGACGGCGTCCTGATCGATATTCGGAAAGGTGAACTCCTCCTGCAGCGAACCGTCTCTCAGAACGAGGACACGGTCGCAGACGAGAGGCAGTTCTTCTATTTCGCTGGATACAAAAATGATGCTGCAGCCGGCGGCCGCGAGTTCGCGGATGATCGCATAGATCTGCGCCTTGGCTTCGACGTCGACGCCGCGTGTCGGCTCGTCAAGCAGCAAGACCCGGCTGCCGGCATGCACCCAGCGGCCAATGACGACCTTTTGCTGATTGCCGCCGGAGAGCGTGCCGATCGGCGTGTCGGTTCTCGCCGTCTTCACGTGCAGTCGATCGATCACGCGGCGCGTCGCTTCCGCCATGAGGCGGCTCGAGAGAATACCGCCGCGACTGACTGTCGAGAAGTTCGTCGCCAGCGTATTCTCGTCAACGCCAAGAAGCGGCACGATACCTTCTTCCTTGCGGCTTTCGGGCGTATAGCCGAACCCACGCGCCACCATCTGCTTGTAGCGCGGCGTCTTAACCTCAATGCCGTCCACCAGGATCCGCCCTTGATCGAAGGAGCGCACGCCCATGATCGCCTGCAGCAACTCCGTGCGACCTGACCCAAGAAGGCCGGCAATCCCGAGCACTTCGCCTTGCCTGAGCGTGAAGGAAACGGAGGAAAGTTTCGGTGCCAAGCTGAGGTCGCGCACGTCCAAAACGGCCTTCTGACGGTTGTTCGTCGTGAGCGCGGCGGCTTGCGAGGCCTCGGAGCCAAGCATCAGCCTCACAATCTCGCGCGTCTCCGCTCCCTTGACGTCAACCGTATCGATGATGCGGCCATCGCGCATGACGGTTGCCGAATGGGCGATTTGCCGGATTTCATTCATGCGATGGCTGACATAGATCACCGCAATGCCCTCAGACGCGATGCGCGTGACCGCGCTCATCACTTTTTCGGCTTCGGCCGCGGCAAGCGAACTTGTCGGCTCATCAAGAATGACGAGCTTCGGCTTGCCGACCAGGACGCGGGCGATTTCCAGAAGCTGCCTTTCGGCGGGGCTGAGACCTGCGACCAGCCGGTTTGGCGGCAGATCAAGACCAAGGCGGCCCATCGCCTCGGCGGCCTCGGCTTCCATTTCCTGATATTGAATGACGCCACCCTTGCGCGGCCAGCGGCCGAGAAACAGGTTCTCTGCGAGCGACATGCCGGGAACCAGGCTCAATTCCTGATAGACGACCCTTACGCCTCTTTCGAACGCTTCCTGCGCGCGACTGGAGCCGGCATGTGCCAAAGGGGCGCCATCAATGGTGACCGTGCCACTATCGGGAATCTCAGCTCCGGTCAGCATGCGAATGAGCGTCGATTTCCCGGCGCCGTTCTTGCCAAGCAGGGCCCTGACTTCACCAGCGGCCACTTCGAATGTCGCGTTGTCGAGAGCGAGAACGCCGGGATAGCGCCTTGTCGCCCCCTTGACCGACGCGATGATGCGCTGGCTCCCGACCGCGTTGGAAGGGTTTGCAGAAATCATCAAATTCTCCAACACAAAGGAAGATGCCGCCAGACTGATCCAGCGGCAACCTTGTTACGCTAGAAACCGAGAGCGGGAGGTGCTCACGGAATGCCGTCGGCATGTGCCTTGAGCCAGGCCTTACCGTCCTCGGAAGACTTGTAGAGGTCGATATCGTAGGCAACCTTGATGTCAGCCGGTGCCTTGCCATCGATGGCCTTGACTGCCTGAGCCAAAGCAAGCTTGCCAAGGCCCTGACCGGAAATATCGACCACAGCCTTGATGACGGTAAAATCTGCCAGTTCCTGAGCGATTTCGGTCGTCATGTCACCGCCGAAAACAACGGTCTTCCCGGTGCGCCCCTGGCTTTTGACGGCACGTGCAGCGCCGAGTGTCGCGCCACCGGCTTCGCCGAAGAATGCGTCGATATCCGGATTTGCCGAAAGCATGGTGCTTGCAACCGAAACTGCCTTGTCGAGAATGGCGCCTTCCTGGTTCGCAACGATCTGCGCGCCAGGCACCTTCTTCTTCAGCGCATCCTCAAAGCCTTTGCGACGCGTGACGCAGACTTCGACGAATTCGCAATTGAGGACAGCAATCTTCGGTGCATCCTTCTTTTCGGCCAGGAAATAATCGCCTGCGGCATCGCCAAGCTTGTGGCCGAAATCATAAGGGTCACCCACGGCATAAGCCGTGACGTAGTCCTTCATGTCCTGATCGTTCAGGCAGGTGTTATAGCAAACGACCGGAATGCCGGCATCATGCGCACGTCGAATGGCACGATAGGAGCCATCGGCCGAAACCGGCGAAACGATGATCGCCTGCACGCCCGCCGAAATCAACGAATCGATGAAGGACGATTCCTTGCTGACATCGCCCTGCGCATTCGTTTCGATGACATCGAGCTTGCGGCCGGCATCCGCCGCACCTGTCTGAATGCCCTTTCGAACGCCGGCGTAAAAGCCCTGCGCATCCATATAAATCGCACCGACTTTCAGATCCTTGGTCTGTGCGAAAGCGGGAACGGCGCTGGATGCAGCAACAACTGCAAGCGCCACAGCCGCGGCGCGCGTGACGAAACTCATCATTTCCTCCCAATAAACATGGTCACCAAACACGGGCGAGAGACGCGTCCCGCCCCTCCTCGAATGGGGCGCACCATATTACTCATCATACAAATGTCAACTTAAATATGATTTATTTTAAGATCAAACACTGCGGAACGCGTAAACCACGCTAAGTTGCATCGTGTTCAGCATAGATTCTGCAAAATAAATCATATTTAAATAAGAAAAATCTGGCGCTTGACTAGTTTTGCATGTGGCGGAATTTTGTCGCGGATGAATGGAGAGGCAAGAGTGACATTCGCGAAGATGGAACGGCAGCTGACGGAAGACGGGGAGCCGATCGCGGCCCATGGCAAGCGCACCGTGCGCGAGACCCTTCTGCGTCACCTTGTGGAAAAGATCGTATCCGGCGAAATCGCCGAAGGCTCGACGTTGCCCAACGAAGCCGAATTGACCGAGCGTTTCGGCGTCAGCCGCACCAGCTTGCGCGAGGCGATGCAATATCTCTCGGCGCTTGGCCTGGTACGCTCCCGCACGCGAGCCGGCACGACGGTCCTCCCTCGGGAGAACTGGAACTATCTCGACCCGCTGGTGCTTGACGCCATGTTATCGACGGGCGCCGACAAGACTTTCTACACCTCGCTGATCGATGCGCGCCAGCTGCTCGAACCGGCTGCGGCCGCCCATGCGGCAGCCAACGCCAGCGCGCGGCAGCTCGCTCAGATATCCAAGGCCTACGAGGAAATGGTCGAGGCAAACTCGCGCGACAACGAGGCATGGAGCCGCGCCGACCTCGATTTTCACACCGCGATTATCGATGCCAGCGGCAACTGGGTCTATCGCCAATTTGGCAGTGCGATCCGTGCTGCCCTGCTGGCAAGCTTTCGACTGACGAACCGCGCAAGCCAGTCTCACGAACAGGCCCTCCTCAAGCATTATGAGGTGCTTGAAGCAATCAGGATGCGCCGGCCCGAAGCGGCCCGCTACGCGATGGAGCAGTTGATCGGCGTTGCCCGCAGCGAAATTACCGATGCCTTGCGCAAGGCGCGGATCGATCAGTCATCCAACACCGAGTAGCGGCATGCCCTAATACGTGCTCGGACATGTTTCCAGATGCATTCCGCGTTGTACGGAACCCATGAACCGCTCTAGGCCTTGATTTTGAGATGGTCCGTCGGCAATGCCGTCGTGTATTTGATCTGGCTCAGGGCGAAACTGGAACGGATGTTCGCGACACCTGGAATGCGCGTGAGAAAATCGACAACGAGCGCCTGGAATTTCATCAGGTCTTCGACCACGACCCTCAGCATGTAATCCGCTTCCCCCGTCATCAGGTAGCATTCGACGATTTCAGGCTTGGTCTTGATCGCAGCATTGAAAACGTCGAGTGATTCACGATCCTGCTGCTTCAGTGACACCTGCACGAAAACGTTGACGGCCAACCCTAGTGATTGCGCATCGACCAATGCCACCGATCCCTTGATGACACCGCTTTCCTTCAGATCGTTGACCCGCCGCCAGCAGGGCGAAGCCGACAGACCTGTCGCTTCGGCCAGATCGGAAATGCTCATTTCGGCATTCTGCTGCAAAAGATCGAGGATTCGGATGGTGGCGGCATCCAGGGAAGGCTTTGAAGTAGGCATGATTAACCGATGAACTGAAATTTTTCGAAAGGAAATTTCGCATTTCAAAGGAAATCCGTCAACTGAGACCAGTTTGACCTTGGAAACGGGTGTAGCTTTTCGACCAAAGGTCGGGCATTGGGAGAGACACGACGATGATTGAACAGTCCTTGACGCCGGAAACGCTGGCATGCCTGAAGGACCTTGAGCGGCAAGCCTTATGGCATGCATGCTGGATGATCCACAACGCCAACCACCTGCGCGAGAAAGGCGAGGTGAAAGTCGGCGGCCACCAGGCATCGTCCGCATCGCTCGTTTCGATCATGACGGCGCTCTATTTTCACGTCTTGCGCCCGGAAGATCGTGTTGCAGTCAAGCCGCATGCCTCCCCCGTCTTCCACGGCATCCAATATCTGATGGGCAACCAGACGCGAGAGAAGCTGAAGAATTTTCGAGGCTTCGGTGGCGCGCAATCCTATCCGAGCCGCACCAAGGATATCGACGATGTCGACTTCTCCACAGGCTCCGTCGGACTTGGTGTCGCAATAACGGCCTTTGCATCGCTCGTGCAGGATTACGTTGCCGCCAAACAGTGGTCGAAGGCGCGTCCGACAGGCAGAATGATTGCGCTGGTCGGCGATGCCGAACTGGACGAAGGCAATGTCTACGAATGCCTGCAGGAAGGCTGGAAACACGACCTGCGAAACACCTGGTGGGTAATCGACTACAATCGCCAAAGCCTTGACGGCGTCGTGCGCGAGGGGTTGTGGCAACGTATCGAAGGCATCTTCACCGCCTTTGGTTGGGATGTGAAGGTTCTGAAGTATGGTGCCTTGCAGCAGGCCGCCTTCAAGGAGCCGGGCGGCGAAGCGCTACGTGGCTGGATCGACCGTTGTCCGAACCAGCTCTATTCGGCCCTTACCTTCCAGGGGGGAGCCGCCTGGCGCAAACGGCTGACGGACGAAATCGGCGGGCAAGCAGGTGTTGCGGGGCTTCTTTCGGCCCGCAGCGACGACCAACTTTCCGATCTCATGAACAATCTCGGCGGCCATTGCATTGAAACGCTGGTCCGCACGTTCGAAAGCGTCGACCATGACAGGCCGACAGTCTTCCTCGCCTATACCATCAAGGGTTGGGGTACACCGCTTGCCGGCCACAAGGACAATCATGCAGGCCTGATGACCAAGGCGCAGATGGAAGCATTCCAGACCCGCATCGGCGTGAAGTCAGGCCAGGAATGGGAGGAGTTCGGCGCAATCCCGTCGCCTGAGCCTATCCGTCGTTTTCTGAAGACGGTCCCTTTCTTTGCCAAAGGCAAACGACGCTTCAACGCCCCCGCATTGCCGGCTTCCGGACCGGTCTTTCTCGACGATCGTGAACTGTCGACCCAAGCCGGCTTCGGCAAAATCCTCGACGCTCTCGCGCAACGCGACGACGCCCTTTCAGCCCGCATAGTGACCATGGCGCCTGATGTCACCGTGTCGACCAATCTCGGTCCATGGGTCAATCGTCGCGGTCTCTTCGCGCGCGGCCAGCTTGCCGACACCTTCCGTGACGAGCGGGTCCCCTCGGCACAGAAATGGGAATTCGGACCGGGCGGCCAGCATATCGAACTCGGTATTGCCGAAATGAACCTCTTTCTTCTGCTCGGCGCCGCCGGCCTTTCCCATTCGCTGTTCGGCGAGCGGCTGCTACCGATCGGGACTGTCTATGATCCCTTCGTCGCGCGGGGCCTCGATGCACTCAACTATGCCTGTTATCAGGATGCGCGGTTCATGATCGTCGGCACACCCTCGGGCGTCACGCTGGCGCCGGAAGGCGGCGCACATCAGTCGATCGGATCGCAGCTTATCGGCATGAGCCAGGACGGTTTGGCAAGCTTTGAGCCGGCCTTCCTCGACGAATTGTCCGTCATCATGAATTGGGCCTTCGACTATATGCAGCGCGATGGCGATGCAACGCATGACCCGCGTACCTGGCTGCGCGACGAGACGGGCGGCTCGGTCTATCTGCGCTTGACGACCAGACCGCTGGAACAGATCGCGAAGCGCCGCGAAGACGCCATCTTCCGGCAAGGTGTGATCGACGGCGCCTACTGGCTGCGCAAGCCTTCCGCCCGCACCCGTATCGTGCTTGCCTATCAGGGCTGCGTCGCCCCGGAAGTCCTGATGGCAGCCGGCCGGATGGCCGAGGCGCAGGGCGATGTCGCGGTGCTTGCCGTCACCTCGGCCGATCGTCTGAATGCCGGCTGGACGGCAGCGCAACGCGCTCGCAGACATGGCCATGTGGATGCCTTCGCTCATGTCGAAACACTGCTCGCAGACGCCTCGCGCACGGCCAGCCTGATCACCGTCACCGATGGTCATCCAGCGACACTCGGCTGGCTTGGCTCTGTCCATGGGCACAGAACAGTGTCCCTCGGTGTCGAGCATTTCGGCCAGACCGGCACGATCGCCGATCTCTACGCGCATTTCGGCATCGATACCCATGCCATCATGGAGGCGGCCGAATCCCTGATACGCGCCGATGCCGCTCCGCGGGCCGGCGCGGCTTGATCTGGACGCAAAAGGACACCAAGCACTATGCGAGATTTTTGAGGTAGAGCGAAAGCAGCTGGGTCTGTGAGGAAATGCCAAGCTTGCGATAGACGTTTCGGCGATGGACCTTGACGGTCCCCGTCGAGATATTCAGCTTCAGCCCGATCGATTCCGACGAGTGTCCCTGGAGAACGAGTTCGACGATCGCGGTTTCTCGGCTTGTCAGGTTGAGATCTCGCCAGACTGCGTCGGCGGGGGGAATAGGTTCGTGTTGACCCGGCTTGCGGCGGCTCTTGCCGCCGGCGACCAATTGCGCATCGAACCGTGAGGCAAGACCGGACCAATAGTGCCTCACCATGCTTGCCACCAGCGGCTCGACCTTCTTCAGCGTCGCAAACTCCGCCGGCGGGAAAACACCGGTCGTTTCGCGCCGCATCAGCGACAGGACGATGGTGACGTCATCGTCGACATTGACGAAGAAGCCGATTTCCTCGGCCAGTCCGGTTTGCACATAATAGGTGCGGTAATACTCGCTGGAAAAGAAGCGATCCGGCGCTAACTCCCGCATCTTGAGCACGCCTTGGCGGCGTTCCCGCGCTGTGTGATAGAACGGATCCAGCAGATAGGGTCCGGCCTGATAGAGCGTGACGAAGACGACATGCTCTTCGCGATCGAAGGTGCTGTAGAGGTCAATCGGGCGCTCTTTGCCACGATAGGCGAAAACGACGACATAGTCGAACCGCACCAACGCCGCCATCATCTGGCGGAAGGTCTCTCCGAATTCGGAATCGGCCATTGCCGATCGACCGATGGTCGCATTGAAGGCCGAAAAAAGTCCTTCAAGGTCGGTGCTCATGTGACGGGTCCCCTCTGCCGTCCTGCGCCAACAAGCGCAGCCCCGGTATATACCTTCCACGAAGTCTTTTGCGCCGAAATACCTCTTTCGGGGTATATACCTCGCGGGAAGCCCAGGCTTACTCTTTCCTTAACGACGGTGGCAATAAGGCAGATCAAAGACTGCCGACCAACCGCAGGGAACAGACGTGGCATCCGCTTCAACGAACGATATCGAATTCCGTTCGGTCACGAAAAACTATGGCGCCGTGACCGCCGTAACGGACATCAATCTCAATGTACCCAAGGGCGCGTTCCTCGCGCTTCTGGGGCCTTCCGGCTGTGGCAAGACGACATGCCTGCGCATGATCGGCGGCTTCGAGCAACCGAGCGAAGGCACCGTGCTGATCGACGGGCGCGAGATGAACGGCGTTCCGGCCTACCGGCGTCCTGTGAACATGGTGTTCCAGCACTATGCCCTGTTTCCGCATTTCAACGTCGCGCAGAACGTCGCCTACGGGCTGAAGCAGATGCGTCCGAAGGTCGGTGCTGCCGAGATCGACAGACGCGTCGCAGAAGCACTCGAGATGGTTCGCCTCGGCGGTTTCGCCAAGCGGCGCATCCATGAAATGTCCGGCGGCCAACAGCAGCGCGTGGCGCTGGCGCGCGCCATCGTCAACCGTCCTTCCGTGCTCCTTCTCGACGAGCCGCTGGCCGCCCTCGACAAGAAGCTGCGTTCGGCCATGCAAATCGAGCTTCAGACGCTGCAGCGCGAACTCGGCATCACCTTCGTTCTCGTCACCCACGACCAGGAAGAGGCTTTGTCGATGGCGGATGTCGTCTGCGTAATGAGCGCCGGCCGCATCCGGCAGCTTGGTACGCCTCAGGAGGTCTACGACCGTCCCGCCGATCTCTTCGTCGCCGATTTCGTCGGAAAGACGAACCGCATAGAAGCGACGATGGAAGCCGATGGAGAGACGCTTCGCCTGGCGGACGGCTCGGCCCTTTCGGCCGGCAAGCAGCTGGCACCGGGCGCGGCGATCGCCGCACTCCGCCCGGAGGCAATCCATCTCAGCCGCGGTGCGACTGCATCGGGCATGTCCTTCAAGGGCACGGTGACACATCGCATCTTCCTGGGTTCATCGGCCGAATATGCGGTCACCGTCCCCGGGCTTGGCGATTTCCTGATCACCTCGGATCGTCGCAGCATGGACGAAAGCGACCTCGTGGGTCCAGGCGAAGAGGTCTTCCTCGGCTTCGACCCCAAAGCCTTACATGTCTTTCCAGCATCGAATGCATAAGCCAAAACAAGGGAACAGCATCATGAGCAAGGATTATAAGGACAATCTCCCCATTTCCGCCGAAGGTTTCATGGATGAATTCATGCGCCTGAAGCGCGGATCGATCAGCCGTCGTCACTTTCTGAACATCACAGGCCTCGGTCTTGCGGCGGCGGTTCTGTCGCGCGTTCCGGGCGCGCTGTCGACTCCGGCCTATGCCGCGGGCGAACTCGGCACGCAGATGTCGATCGCCACCTGGCCGAACTATCACGACCCCGCAACCTTCGAGAACTTCAAGGCAGCTACCGGTGTCGCCGTCGAGGTCAACGTCTTTGGCTCCAACGAAGAAATGCTGGCCAAGCTGCAGGCGGGTGCCTCGGGCTGGTCGTTGTTCGTGCCGACCAACTACACAATTTCGACCTATCACAAACTCGGCCTCATCGAAGAGCTCGATCTTTCCAAGGTGCCGAACTTCAGCCAGGCAACGGAAAGCCCGCGCTTCACCAAGGAAGGTCAGCTCGAAGGCAAGACCTACGCGGTGCCGAAGAACTGGGGCACGACGGGCTTCTCGGTCAACACCAAGAAGATCAAGACCAAGCTTGCAAGCTGGAAGGATTTCTTCGAGGTCGCGCAGACGGAGGCCGACGGCCGCGCCATGGTGCACGACTACCAGCTGACGACCATCGGCAGCGCCCTGGTTTCCCTTGGCTACGATTTCAATTCGATCAAGCAGGACGAGCTTGCCAAGGCCGAGGAACTGCTGATCAAGGTCAAGCCGCATCTCTTCGCCATCAATTCCGACTACCAGCCATCGATGCGCTCGACCGACGCGTGGCTGACCATGTGCTGGACCAATGACGGCGCTCAGCTCAATCGCGACATGCCCGAGCTTGCCTATGTGCTCGGCAAGGATGGCGGCGAAATCTGGACCGATTATTATGCAATCCCGAAGGATGCGCCGAACAAGGCTGCCGGTTACGCCCTTCTCAACTATCTGATGGATCCGAAGAACGCGGTGAAGGAGCACATTGCCAATGGTGCGCCGACCACCGACAGCCGCGTCATCGAGCTCCTGCCGAAAGAGATCACGTCGAACAAGATCGTCTATCCGGATGAGGCAGCGCTGACGCCGCTCGAATTTGGCGCGGCAGTCACCCTCACCGATCCGAGCCGCGCCGAATTGATGGCGCGCTTCAAATCGGCCTGATCGCTTTCTTCGGCCCGATCCCTTCCACCATGACGGCGGCAAGGGGTCGGCCTCCTCCAAGCACCGGCGGACAAAGAACCTCTCGATGCCCCTTACCCCTGCGACCAAACGGCGCCTCGTTACCGCTGCCCTTGTCGGCCCGGCCAGTATCTGGCTGTTCGTCTTCCTGGTGCTGCCCTTCATCGCCATCATCATCTTCGCCTTTGGCGAGCGTGCGCCTGAGGGCGGCTATCAGGCAGCTTTTACCTTTGCGCAATTCGCCAATCTTGGCTCGCGGTCGGCCGCTTTCATCAATACGTTGATCCTTGCGCCGATCGGAGCCGCCGCTTGCCTCCTCGTCGCCTATCCGGTCGCCTACTACCTAGCCGTCAAGGCCAGCCCTCAGCGCCGTCTACTGCTCGTTTCGCTTGTTGTCGTACCGTTCTGGACCAGCTTGCTCGTGCGCACATATGCCTGGATGTATCTCCTCGGCGCGCGCGGCATCCCGCATCTGCTCGAATATGTCGGCATCGAGAACGTCAGGCTGATCAATACACCCGGTGCCGTGCTGCTTGGCATCGTCTATGGCTATCTGCCGCTGATGATTATGCCGATCTACGTCAGTCTCGAAAAGCTCGATCGGCGATTGCTCGAGGCATCTGCTGACCTGGGTGCCAAGCCGATTTCAACCTTCTTCGGCATCACGCTGCCACTCTCCCTGCCCGGCGTCATGACCGGCGTTGCCCTGGTAACGATCCTCTTGCTCGGCGAATATCTGATCCCGCAGCTGCTTGGCGGCGGCAAGGTGTTCTTCATCGGCAATGCCCTTGTCGACCTCTTCCTGCAATCGCGCAACTGGCCGTTCGGATCAGCGATCGCCGTAACGCTCGTTGCCGTTGTCGTCATCGTGCTGCTGGTTGCCATGCGCATCGCATGGCGCGTTGCTGGCACCCGCCAGGTGGATCTCGTCTGATGCGCGCGCTCGTTACTTTCGTCTATCTGTTTCTCTATACGCCGATTGCGCTCGTTGTCCTGTTCTCGTTCAATGCTGGTCGTAATGCCAGCGAGTTCACCGGCTTTTCGACGCAGTGGTATGGACGGGCGCTGTCCAACACCTTTCTGATGGAAGCCCTGCAGAACAGCCTCATCATCGCCTTCACCAGTGCCGCACTCGCTGCAATCTTCGGCACCATGGCCGCAATCGGTTTGGAGCGGCTCGGCACTCGCACCCGTGCCGTTTTCGATGGGCTCTTTGCTGCGGCGATCGTCGTGCCAGGTGTCGTTATCGGCATTGCGACGCTGGTGGCACTGGTCGAGGTTTTCGGCATCATCAACCCGCTGATCGCAGCCGTCTGGCCCGGCGATCAGCCGCCTAAATTCGCACTTGGCTATGGCTCGATCATCGCTGCGCATGGCCTGTTCACCATGGCCTTGGTGACGATGATCGTCAAAGCACGTATTGCGAGCCTCGGCCGCGATATCGTCGAGGCATCGAGCGATCTTTACGCGACGCCATTGACCACGTTTCGGCAGATCGTGCTGCCGCAGATCATGCCGTCGATCCTTGCCGGCTTCCTGCTCGCCTTCGCCTTCTCCTTCGACGATTTCATCATCGCCTTCTTCGTCGCGGGATCGAACACGACGCTGCCGATCTATGTTTTCGCTTCGATCCGCCGTGGTGTCACCCCGGAGATCAACGCGATCGCGACGATGGTGCTGATTGCATCGCTCTTCCTCATCCTCATCGCGCGTTTCCTGATGCGCGAAAAGACAACGACAAACTGACCAGGGAAAACACATGATACTCAAGGATCGGGTCGCAATCGTCACGGGAGCCGGCTCCGGCATCGGCCGCGCCGGCGCGCTGATCATGGCGCGGGAAGGCGCGCATGTGATTGTCGCCGACATCGATTTGGCAAATGCCGAGGAGACCGTCCGCCAGATCGCGACTGCCGGCGGCAACGGCGAAGCCCTCGCCGTCGATGTGACAGATGACAAAGCCCTGGAAGCGGGCATGACAGCCATTGCATTGCGCCACGGCCGCATTGATATCCTGCACAATCATGCAGGCTCGCAGGTGGCAGGCAATTTGGAAGACGTCGCAATCGCGGGCTTCGATACGTCCTGGAGCCTCAATGTGCGTGCGCATTTCATGGCTTCGCGCTTCGTCATGCCGATCATGAAAAAGGCCGGCAAGGGGGTCATCCTCAATACCTCGTCGTCATCGGGCGTGCTCTATGATCGCGAGATGATCGCCTATACCACTTCCAAGCATGCGGTCATCGCGATGACCAAGCAGATGGCGGGGGACTATGCCCGCTTCGGCATCCGCGTCAACGCGCTCTGCCCCGGTTGGGTCGACACGCCCTTCAACGCGCCGTTCATCTCACAGATGGGAGGGCGCAGTGCCATCGAAGGCTATATTGCCGAAAAGGTGCCACTCGGACGATGGGCCGACGTTTCGGAGATTGCCGAACCGATCCTCTTCCTCGTTTCGGATCGTTCGTCCTACATGACGGGACAGATCCTCGTTGTCGATGGCGGCGAAACGGTCGTTTAGGTCTACGGGCGTGGATGGGTCGGTGCAGCAGTCAATGCACCGTTATTCCTGCGTCAGCCAGCTCGGCAGTCTCACGGCCAGATGCCCGGCGACAGCCGCATCGACACAATCGGCGAGGCTGCCGAAACGCACGGCGCGACCGCTAAGACCCGGTCCATAGTGTGCATATTTGCCCGAGTTGGTCATCACCGCACGCGTCCCCGGTGGAAAGACCGGTTCAGAAATGGAGCACCAGCAGAGGTCGGGTAAAACCTGTACGCCGCTCCCTCTGAGCCGCGTCAGCGTGCCGTCAGCCTCGGCGGCCGCGATGACATCGCGCCCCGCCGTGACGATAACATTAACGTCAGGCAGACGGTGCCGGCCGGAAAAAGCATCTGCAAGTGCGCGACACTCGGCGAGCGAAGCGTGTGGGCTGCCAATAGCGACGAGCTGGATCGCTTCCGGGCCTTCGTTGAGCATCCTCCAGCCGACTGCCATGTCGGCAAGCGTGATGGGCAGGCGATCCGCATCGGGATCCAGGGCACCGGCAGCCTCCGGCGTGACACCTTCGATGTGCAGCATGGGAGCAGCAGACGTCGTGCCGAAGGCGGCGCAGAGCGCCTTCAAGTCGTCCCGAGACGGATTGCCGGCCGCAAGACCGCGGAGCAACGGGATCCGATCCGGCGAGGCCTTGCCGGCGAGATAACCGATTAGCGGCCAGAAGGCATCTTCAGGCCGTGCGGGGAGCTCGATATCGAGAATGCGGGTCGCCTTGCGGTTTTCATCCAGGTAAACGCCGGACAACGGCGCACGGCCCGTCAGCGCGATGCAGAGGTCGAGGAAATCCGGGTGCTTGGCCGTCCTTGCGCCGAGAACACTGTTGGCGAAAATGACCGCATTGGACTCTGCCCAGCCGACGGCCTCGCCCGGGCCTGGCGCACTATCGAGAAGGTAAGGTGAGCAGGTAAAGGTCGGACGACAGCCCATGCGCACATAGGCATCAGCCAGCCGCGCAGCCGGGTTGCCGAAGCTTTCGGGTACACCCTGCGACCTCCAATTGGCGCGGTCAACGGAAATGGCGTTCATGGTGGTCGGTATTCGTACACGTCCGCCGAGGTCGGCCATTTTTTCAGCGAAGGTGAGATTCGCCGGACTTGCATAAATACAGCCGTCGATATGGCCCTGCGTTACGTCAACAAAAGAGCCTGCGCCCTGTTGTGCGGCCATGGCGGTTAATATGCGCATGGCCTGGGCAACCGCGACACCTTCATCGCCATCAAGCATGGACCGATCACGTATTGTGAGGCTGAGTTCAGACGTCGCAGGTGGCTGAAGAAGAATGCTCTCGCCGTCCGCCACGATGGCAGCGGCTTCCACCCTGATGGAGCGCGCCTGAGACAAGCGGGCGAAGACATCCGGGCGAAGCCGCACGACCGGCAATTGCCGCCCGAACATTTCAGCGGCGACAAGAGCACCGAGGGTCAAAACGTCTTCGGCCTCGCAAAAGAGCAAGGCCGTCGGTGCGCGTCCGGTGAGCGCGAGATCGAGCAGCACGCCAGAGCCGCTGCAGGATCCGCGGCTCGACGGCATCATCAGGATTGCGCCGGTGAGGCATTCGCCGTGCAAAGGATGGTGGATATCCATGACTTTGCCCGTCGCAGGATCGACCCCGCCCCAGAAGCTCAGGGCCTCCTGCGTGGCGACGACATGCCCCTCCGCGGTCCCGCCCATGATGCTGCGGGCCAATGCCATTGCGTTCATCTCGCTATAATCCATCGATGGAGCCCGATCGCTGATGCGCAAGCGGCGGCATGGAGACACCCCTTCCTGTCAGAAACGCTGTGGGGAAAAAGGCGTGAGATCGATTGCCGGCATCCGTTGGGTTAGAAGATCGGCGATCAAACGCGCGGTGCCCGCTGATTGGGTCAAGCCAAGGTGGCCATGGCCGAAGGCATAGATGACGTCGGCCGTCGCCCGGGCACGACCTATGGCAGGGAGACTGTCGGGCAGCGACGGGCGGAACCCCATCCATTGCACGCCACGTTCCGGTTTGAGACCCGGCAGGAAGCTGCGGGCCTTTTGCAGCATGGCTTCGGAGCGCCGGAAATTCGGCGGCAAGGCCAAACCGCCCAGCTCGACCGCACCACCAACGCGAATGCCGGTCGAAAGTTTGCTGACGACGAAGCCATGTCCTCCGAAGGTTATCTGCGTACGCAGGTCGAAAGCATCGGATGGAAGCGTCGTGTTGTAGCCGCGTTCGGTCTCCAGCGGGATATGGTCCCCGAGCGTTTTGGCGAGCCGATGCGAGAAAGCACCGGCGGCCAGAACGACCTTGCCGGCCCGACGCAACTTTCCATCGGCCGCAAGCACCTCGACACCAGCAGGGATCGCGCGAAGTGCTGAAATCTCTGCCCGCTCGATCACACCGCCACGGCTGCTAAAGTGCTCGGCGAGCGCCAGCGTATAGAGTTTGGGATCGGCAATCGAATACCAACCGGGGGTGAAGGTGCCGAGTATGAAACGTGACGCAAGCCCCGGCTGGATCGCCACCATCTCTCCCGCTTTCAGATGCTGGAATTCAATGCCGTGATTGCGGCGAGCCTCCCAGCCGGGCAGAGAAGCCTGGAATTCCGCCTCGCTTTCATAGACCTGGAGATTGCCTTCCTTGCGCAGCATCGGGAGCGTGTCGGTCGCAACCAGGAAGGGCTCCAGTTCCGCCTTTGAAAGATCCATCAGGCTTGTCTGCGCCGCGGTCGAGTGGGCAACGCGCGAGGGCTGGCAGGCGCGCCAGAACCGGAACATCCAGGGCGCAATCTGCAGCGCATAGGCAGGCGGTATCGACAGCGGACCCAGGGGATCCAGAAGCCATTTCGGCGCCTTCTTCAAAATGCCGGGGGACGCCAGCGGCAGGATATCCGTAAAGGCGAAAGCGCCGGCGTTCCCAGCCGAAGCGCCGGCCGCCGGTCCCTCCCGATCAACGACCACAACCACCAGACCGCGAGATTGAGCTGCAATCGCGGCAGAAAGGCCGATGACGCCGGCCCCAATGACAATGACGTCCGGCTTCACCATGAACACACACCCGCTATAGACTTGAGCCTATCCGAAGATTGCATCCCGCTGCCCGCCGCCATCATGGCGCAACGGCGATAGATCCTGCATACCAATCGGTCTCGCGTCAGGGCCGCTTCACGCATGCGGATCATGGGTATGGTCTCCTCTTCGATATGGGATACCGCGCGGATAGAGCGCTGATAAACAACATACCTTCAGGCGGCATGGCAAGCGCTCCTGGCGGCACTGTCGCGCGTCGAATGTCCTGACATCTCGGCATTGGCGGAGAGAAATTCCATGGCATTCCCTCTGAGGAATCGGCAGGCGCCACAACAGTTGCAGCCCCTATGTCGATTTTTTGTATTTTTTTTGTATTTATATTTTTCAAGACTATGATGCAAGCGAACATAAAAATGGGAGAACGAAATTGACCGATACCGTCACCCTGAAACCGGATGCATTGCATAGCCGTGTCGTGGCAATCCTGACAAAGGCCGGTTTCCACGCCGCACAAGCGGCCGCGATCGCCCGGGTGATCGTCGCCGGCGAACGCGATGCCTGCAAATCGCACGGCATTTATCGCATCGAGGGCGTGTTGCGTACGGTCAAGGCCGGCAAGGTCCGGCCGGATGTCGTGCCCAAACTGGCGCAGAGCGAGGCGTCGGCAATCGTCAAGGTCGATGCCAAGGGCGGCTTTTCCAACGCTGCCTTCGAGCTCGGCGTTCCCGTTCTTGCCGAGCGCGCGCGCCACTTCGGTATTGCCGCACTTGCCATCAACGACTGCACGCATTTCGCAGCCCTTTGGCCGGAAGTGGAAGCCTTGACAGACCAGGGCCTTGCCGGCTTTGCCATGTGCCCAAGCTACGCAACCGTTGCGCCGGCCGGCGGGACCGCACCGCTCCTGGGGACAAACCCTTTCGCCTTCGGTTGGCCGCGCATCGATAATCCACCTTACGTCTTTGATTTTGCCACATCGGTTGCGGCACGGGGTGAAATCGAACTTCATCGGCGGGCAGGAAAGTCACTTCCGGAAGGTTGGGCGATCGATGCAGCTGGACAGCCGACGACAGATCCGCAAGCTGCCCTTGCCGGCGCCATGTTGCCCTTTGGCGGCCACAAGGGCTCGGCGATCGGTACGATGATCGAGCTTTTGGCAGGCATCATGATCGGAGATTTCACCAGCCGCGAGGCGCTTGACTATCTCGGCTCGACGGCCTTTGCCCCGCGACACGGCGAACTCGTCGTTGCGTTCTCGCCAGAGGCTTTCGCCTCCGGACGGCCGGGCGATCCGTTTGCCCGCGCAGAAGTGCTGTTCGAAGCAATCGCCGGCCAAGGCGCGCGCCTGCCGTCCCAGCGCCGCTTCACCGCCCGCGCTCGTGCGGAAAAGGATGGCATCCCGCTGACGGCAGCGGAAGTGCAGCAACTCGATCGACTACTGGAACTCGGCCTTGACGCAGTCTCTTGACGAATAGGAAGAGCTTTGGTCTGCCCGCAGGACAAGAAAAAGAGGCCCGCAAGGGCTTCTTTCCATTTCAGCTGTCATATCAATCAATCAGCTCAGGCCTTGTATTTCTCGACGGCTCCGGGAAGTTTGCTCCACTCGGCGTACCACGTGTTGAAGAGCTTGAACTGAGCCTCGACATAACCGCGCTGGCTGTCGTTCAGAACATCGCTTTCATTGAAATGAAGCGTGTATTCCACGTCGCCCTGCAGCACCATCATATGCTTGAAGAAGAGAACCAAGTCCGGACCTTCGTCGAAGGACGACAGAACCGCCAGCGCCTGCTCCAGTTCGAGTGCGCGCTGGCGTGCATCGACATCACCCTTCGCAGCGGCTTGCGCGAGGTTACAGAGATGAATCACTTCACTGGGAAGGACATTGCCGATGCCGGTGATGGCACCGGTCGCACCACAATTGACGAAGCCGTGGAACACTGCGGTATCGACACCGATCATCAACGAGACGTCGTCGTCGCGGCTGGTGATGTTTTCGGCGGCGTAACGCATGTCGGCAGGCCCGCCGAACTCCTTGAAGCCGACGAGGTTGGCATGCTCAGCGCGAAGCGCAAAGAACAGGTCGGCACGGGTGGCAAATCCGTAATAGGGGCTATTGTAAATCACGGCCGGGAGATCGGGTGCCGCCGACAGGACGGCCTTGAAATGCGACTTCTGCGCCGCGATCACCGAGCCGCGCGAAAGCACACGCGGGATGACCATCAGACCCTTGGCTCCGACCTTCTGGGCATGAGCCGCGTGAGCGACCGCCGATGCCGTATTGACGGCGCCCGTGCCAACGATGACCGGGACACCCGCCTTCGTCAGCCGCTCGACACCTTCCATGCGCTGCGCGTCGGTCAGCAGCGGCCAGTCACCCATGGAACCACAATACACCACCGCCGACATGCCCTTGGCGATGAGCTCCTTGCCCTTGCGGACGAGAGCATCGAAATCGGGGCTGCGGTCCGGTTTGCACGGAGTCATGAGCGCCGGGATCACACCGGAGAAAATGCTTGATTTCATCGATCTGTCCTCGTTGGGGCCTAATAGCCGGGCGATAGTTCCGCCGCATGCGCGGCGGTCTCTTGCCGTCATTGCCAATTCATACAGACTTGTATTTATTTTGTCGACAAGAAATATTCAGACTATAGCCGGATATCGAGACGTCCTTCCCGCACCAGCAATTTCTGCACCTGACTGACGATCTGTTCGGCATGCTCACGAGCGAGTCGCTCGGACAATGCGCTATCGCGGGCTTCGACGGCCGCGATGATCTCATCATGCTCGTCGACAAATCGGCGTGGCAGGCGATCCTCGTAGGACTGATAATAAAGGCGAAGAATACGCCGACCTTCATTCAACAGACGGCTGAAAAGAGCCGTAAAATAAGGATTGCGGCCGGCCTCGGCGATGGCCAGATGCAGGGCGGCGTTGGTCGAGATCATCGCAAGGGCATCCTGCGCCTCCACGGCGTCGGCGAATTCCGCCTGGCGCGCCCGCACGATCAGGAGATCCTCCGGCCGGTGGTATTGCGCGGCAAGCTGCGTTGTCACGCGGTACATCAGCACCAGCGCGTCGAAATAGCTATGCATGTTGAGAAAATCGATCTGCGAGACCATGGTCGAGCGATTTGGCAACGTATCGATCAGGCCCTCGCCTGCCAGCCGCACAAGAGCCTCGCGGATCGGCGTGCGCGACATGCCGAAGCGCTCGGAAAGCTGCACCTCGTCAATGGGGCTGCCTGGCGGCAATTCCAGATGCAGGATCTCGTCACGCAGAATGTCGTAAACCACTTTAACGCCGGAGCCGCGTTTGCGCTCGTTCCGCGGGCCTGATTCATTGTCCATGGCTAACTGACCTCTCTTTTATCGTGAGGAATAAAGGCGCGTGCGCGGTAAATCAACGCCGCTTGCGGCTCGTCACTTCGGTTCCGGCTTTGCGACAGAAGACGTCATTTCGGCGAAAAGCCAATTCCGGAACGTCTTGATCTTGTGTTGACGGATCGCACGCGGCGGATAGACGAGGAAAAATTGCGATGGAGATTGAAGCGCATGCCTGAACGGCCGGATGAGCCGTCCTGCGGCAAGATCTGCCGCAACAAGCATGGTCCGCCCCAGCGCAACGCCCTCGCCCTGGGCCGCGGATTCCATCGCGAAGGTCGCGGAATCGAAGGTCAATCCACCCTCGGCATCCACAGTGGTGACATCGGCGCTCCGGAGCCATGTCGCCCAATCAATCGGAAAGCCGTCATGGATCAACGTATGATACTTCAGATCTTCCGGCGAACGCAGCGGTCGGTCTCCATCGAGAAGACGCGGGCTGCAAACGGGGAAGACCTCTTCTCCCGTTAGAAGCTCGGATGTCAGCCCCGGATAATTTCCCGTGCCATAGCGGATCGCGATATCGATGCCGTCATCCCTGAAATTCGTCAGACGCCCGGTCGTCGATATGCGTACATCGATATCGCGGTTCGCCTGATGAAACCGATAGAGCCGCGGCACCAGCCACCGGCCCGCGAAACCGTCCGACGTGCTGACGTTGAGGGTATTGTCGAGGTGCCTGGCCGAGGCAGACTTTGTTGCAGCCGCCAGAAGGTCCAACGCTTCGCGGACGGCCTCAGCATATGGTTCGCCGATCGCCGTGAGGCGCACCGAGCGCGTCGCCCTTTCGAACAACTGAACATCGAGTTGTTCTTCGATGTGCTTGATTGCACGACTGACCGCACCATGGGTGACGTTCAGTTCTTCCGCCGCCCTGGAAAAGCTCAGGTGCCGCGCGGCGGCCTCGAAACTCGGCAACGCATTGAGAGGCGGCAACTTTCTGGGCATAGCTCATCTCATTTGTGATCATCACTCACAAATCATTGCCGAAAATTGGTTTGTCGTCCAGCCGTCGAGATCGGTATTGTCTCAACAAATGAAGCAGATTCCTCGCCGCAAGATGACAGAGGAACGTCTGCATATGTGACTATCCATCAACGAACGATGTGGAGCAACGACCATGGCAACAATCCTACCTTTCCTCTGGTTCAACGCCGAGGCCGAAGAGGCTCGAGACTTTTACCTATCCGTCTTCAAGAATGGGAAGGCGCTGCAGAGCATGCAAACGACGGATTGGGTTTCAGGACCGAAGCGCAGGGTGCCGGTGGCAACCTACGACTTCGATCTGGAAGGCGTTCACTTTCGAGCGCTCGATGCAGGCCCTGGCGATAAATTCAACGAAGCCGTCTCGTTCTTCATTCAAACCGAGGATCAGAAAGAGACGGATTATTACTGGGACGCGTTAACGGCAGATGGCGGGGTCGAGCATCCCTGTGGTTGGCTGCAGGACAAGTTCGGTGTCTATTGGCAGGTAACGCCCGCTGCCATGCTTCGGTTGATCGGCGATGCCGATCGCGTCAAGGCGGAGCGCGCCATGCAGGCCATGCACAAGATGAAGAAAATCATCCTTGCCGACATAGAAGCGGCATATGCGGGCTAAAGCCCTTCCTTCAAGCCTCCCCCCGATCGCTCGAAAGTGTCTCGCGATCCCGAGACTTAACGTGGGCGGCGGATCGCCCTGACTTTGCCGCTGCCGCCACCACCGGCAAAGAGGCGATCCCTGCCATCGGATTCGAGCCCCGACACGCCCGCACCATCCGGCATTTCCAGTCGTTCCAGCACCTCGCCGGTGACCGGATCGATGCGGCGCACATCGCTTTCATCTCCCTCCCAGGTGCCGTGCCAGAGTTCGCCATCGACCCAGGTGACGCCGGTGACGATACGGTTGGATTCGATCGAGCGTCTGATAGCACCGGTTTCGGGGTCGATCTCGATGATCTTGCGACCGCGATGCTGGCCGACCCACAGGCTGCCCTCGCACCAGGCAAGGCCTGAATCACCGCCGTTGCCGGGGGCGGGAATGGTCGACAGCACCTTTCCGGTTTCCGGATCGATCTTATGGATCCGATCCTCGGCGATCTGGTAAAGATAACGCCCGTCGAAGGCAGTGCCTGCGTGTGAGGCGACATCGATGGTACGCACTTGCGCACCGCTTTCCGGGTCCAGCGCGTGCAGCTTCTCGCCGGATGCGAACCAGACATGCCGGCCATCGAAAGTGACGCCGTTAACCCTCGGGGCATCATCGAACGGGCCGTATTCGCGAATGATTTCGGCGTGAGACTTCTTCACTGTATCTATCCTCCACTCGGCATCGATTGCGCTTGATGGTGAAACCCTAGTCGCTCGGCAGCGGCCCCGGGAGTAACAATGTTGTCGGGAAGCCGACGACCGGCGGCATCATCCAGCGCCGGGCGCGACCATTGCCGACAGCCTGGGCCATCCCACCGGTGGCCAATGCATCGAGTGCCCGCTGCACGGTGCGCGGGCTCATCTCGAGTGCAATTGCCAGCGCGGAGCTTGACCACGCCTCTCCATCGGCGAGCAGGGCAAGCAGTGCCGCGTGCTCCACGTCTACCGGCGGCGCCAACACGACGATATCGCGTTTCCCCCGCGCAGTCAGCGCAAAGCCGCGCGACGTGGCGTCGATATCGGCAAGCATTTCCAATGCGGCACGCAGCCTTCCTATCTCGACCCTCAAACGCGCCCGATGGGACTCATCGGCATAGCGGGCGCGAAACGCCCTCAAAATCAGGGCGGCGCGGGGTACGTCGGTAGGTGCGGCTTCGGCAAGAACGCGCGCAAGCGTGAACAATACCGGCCGGCTCGCCAACGGCACGATTTCGCCGCCGGCGCGCACAACATTTCGACACGCGTCGACGACCAACGTCTCGGAGGATAACAGCTCTTCCACGTCGCTTAGAAACAGCGGACGCTCGATGCCATTCGCAATCATCCGCGCAACCGGGACGTTCATCGCAAGCGCCGCATCCTGCACCTCGACGACAAGCGCAGGGATGCCGGACGCTTGCGCGGCCTCCGCCGCCCGCTTCAGTGCAGTATGGGCTTGGCGGGTGCGGAGCCGGCGAATAGCAATCCCGGCAACCGCAAGCTCATGGCTGGCCCTTGCCGCCGGGGGCAGTGGCGAGGGATCGAGCCCGCCAAGCAGCCTCTCAGCCTCATCGAGATGGCCGACAAGCAGCAGACGGCGTATCTGCAAATTGCGGGCATGAGCAGCGTTGACATGATCGCCTCGTCTTTCAAGGGTCGCCCGCGCCGTTTCAAGCGTCTTTTCCGGCCAGCCAAGATCGCGCGAGACGAGCGCGATCTCGGCCTCGGCCACAATGCAACGGGCACGGGCCACGGTCTCACGAGGGCCAAAGGCGCGGGTTGCGCTCTTGAGCAATATCTTTGCACGATCGAAGTCACCGAGTTGGGCCATGGCGATGCCACGAAGCGCCAGCGCCGGCGCATCGTTGCGCAAAGCCACCCGCTTCATCGCTCCCAGAGCATCGCCGGCGGCAAGCGCCTGGGCAGCCGCAACGATCAGCGAGTCCATCGAAATCCCGTCACACTTGTAACTCCCACCCTTCCTGCTCCTAGCGGTAGGGTATTCCTCATCGGGCGACAAGTGTAGCGCCCGCTCTAGCCTCACCAGGAGACGAACCATGACAATGCACAGAACTGGAACGCGCCGGGAATGGCTTTCCGCAAGGCTTTCCCTGCTGGAGCAGGAAAAGGAGCTGACGAGACGCAGCGATGACGTCGCCGAACGCCGCCAGCAGCTGCCCTGGGTAAAGATCGAAAAAGACTATCGGCTGGACACCGAGCAAGGGGCGGTTCCGTTATCCGCTCTCTTCAAGGGGCGCTCGCAACTCCTCGTCTATCATTTCATGTTCGGACCGGATTATGCGGCCGGCTGCCCGTCCTGCTCATCGATCGCCGATGGCTTCAACGGCATTGCCGTGCATCTTGAAAACCATGATGTCGCCTTTTCCGCCGTGTCGCGGGCACCGCTCGCCAAACTGCTGGAATTCAGACAACGGATGGGCTGGACCTTCGATTGGGCCTCTTCGGCCAACAGCGATTTCAATCATGATTTCAATGTCTGGTTCACGCCGGAGGAACAGCGTGACGGCGGCATCGAGTATAATTACCGGCGCGAGCCTCCTATGCCCAAGCCGTTGGCTGGCAAGAAGGTGCAGCAGTGGGAGTTGCGCGATAGCGAGGGTCCAGTGGAACAGATGGCGTCGATGACCGGAACGGATGTCCCCACCTACACCCGCGACCGGCCAGGAGTCAGTGCCTTTGCGATCCAAGGTGACGACATCTACCACACCTATTCGTCCTACGCTCGCGGGCTGGATGGCCTTTGGGGCGTCTATCAATGGCTCGACCGCGCCCCGCTTGGCCGCAACGAGACCGGTGTGTGGTGGCGCCATCACGATCGCTATGGAGCAAGCTGATGTCTGGATGGGCTGCAATTAACCTAAGGGCCTGCGCATATGCCGCCGGCCTGCGCCAGGCCGCGCGCGGGCTGCAGCTTGCGGCCACCCCGATCTTCGCGGGCATGGCGCTGCTGAGCGCATACAACGCAGATGACGGCATGATCTGCTCGATGCAAGGCAGCTCAATGCTCACCGGCATGGTGTTTATGTATCTGCTGATGAGTCTGTTTCACCTCGGCGCATGGCTGAAGCTTTTCATCAGGGGCAGCAATGGCCATGACGCGTGAATGGGCCATAAGACTGATTGCATCCGCTAGGTCTTTCCAAGATCGGCTGCGGCAACGGCCTGCTCCTCGATACCGAAATGCTCTTTGAGGCAACGCCAGCCTTTCGGCGTCACCTCGACGGCACGCGACGTTTTTTCCCGCCTTACCCATGTCTCCACGCAGAGCAGCCGGGTGAAGTGGACGCCAAGTGGACCGGCAAGGTGATGCTGCCGTTCCGTCCAGTCGAGGCACTGTCGCGCAAGCCCGGCACGGGTAGGCTTAATCTTGGCGACGTCGAGCCCCATTCGCCCGAACCATTCGGCGCCAGCTACGGTCACGTCGAACCGCTTCCCTTCACCAATTGCGAGAAAGCCCCTTTCGAGCATCCCCTGCGTGACGGCAACGCCCAGTCGGCCGGCCAGATGGTCGTAGCAGCAACGGGCGAACCGCAATTTCTGCGCCTCGCGGGTCAATGCCCTTCGACGGACGATCTCGACAGGACCTATCGAGGCCAGGCTTTCGATCGTCAGTGCGACATGCGGGCCGGCTAGCCGATAATAGCGATGCCGCCCTTCGGTCTCGACCGCCAGAAGGCCTCCCGCCAGCAACTTCCCCAGATGCGAACTGGCCGTTTGTGCGGTCACACCGGCGCAATAGGCGAGTTCACCGGCAGGCCTTGGATGACCGTCCAGTAAAGCGACGAGCATGATGGCTCGGGCGGGATCGGCGATCAAGGCGGCGGTTGAGGCGATATTCGGATGTGAACCCATCACGAGGCTCCCTGTTTCAGCCGGCAGAATAGCAGGAACTGTGCCCGCATGCTTCGACACGTGTCGAAACATCGCCCTCCTTCTGCCGCTAGATTTCGTGAAAGATTTGCAGACCGGAGCACAAGCATGGCCAAGACGACGATTGCCCATTTCACCGACACCCACCTGGGACAGAAGCTGGTCATGGCCGACGCGATCGCCGGCGGCAAGATGCGTTACGATAGCGAGCCCGAAGAGCACTGGGATCACCTGCGGCGGGTTCTCGACGATATCGCCGAAAGGGGCATTTCCAGGATCGTCTTTGGCGGCGACATCGGCACGGCAGACTCTGTGCCGCGCTTCTTCGAGCTCTTGGAGCGATACGACTTCGAGATATCGGTCATTCTTGGCAATCACGACGCTTACGCGAACGTCAGGCAGTACTGGGATTGCGACAATGCCGTGGAGGGAAAACTCTGCTACTCGCGCATCGACGGTTCTCTGAAACAGATTTTCATCGACACGTCGGTTGGTGAGTTGGGAGGAAGCCAGCGAGCCTGGCTCGCCGATGAGCTCGTTAGCGTCGAAACTGCCGTGCTATTTGCGCATCACCCGGTCCTGCCGCTGGATACGCCCGTGGACAAAAGCGGCGCGGCATTGCGGGACCGGGAGGAGACCAGGTCGCTGCTGCTTGATAGCCGATGCAAGATATCGATCTTCTGCGGTCACTACCACATGTACGACGCGACCGGAGACGCGAATATCCGCCAGTTTGTGACGCCGTCAACCTCCTATCAGATCGTCAAGGCGTCAGAGACGCTGCAGACGGATCCTGAAACCTTCGGTTATCAGATGCTGACATTTGAAGACGCCCGCATGGAGACGCAAACCGTCATGCTTACCGCAGATCAGGTCAGTCGCAGATCCAGATGAGGATGCAGCTTCTTCAGGTTCGGCAGGGACTTCATCTGCCACGGAATTTGCGACGAGCCGCATACCGTCAGATGAATGTCCGGGTGCTTGCGTGCCTCGATCGTCAATTTAGCAAGCAGGTTGATGCCCGAGGAATTGAGGAAATCCAGGCCTGTGAGATCGAAAGTAGCCTTGCCTCTGCCATCGAACAGCACCTTGGTCGCCAGATCATAGACCGGCGCATAGGCATCGGGGCCTGCCAGGCGCATGGTTCCGTCGAAATAGAGAACATTGCCCTCTGACCAGACGCGGAACGCTTCTTGCTTGATTTCCATAGACGGCCTCTCGTGGATTCATGCGGATGAAATTGCCATGGTGGCATAAGTTTGCACTCTTGTCCGCTTATACGAATGATCCTGATCAAAACGCCAGGCCATATGAGCCTGATAATCACTCATCAGCGTCAACAAACCCAGACCTGACACATTGCCGCCGGTCAGCACACTTGCCTCGATCTGCTCGATGAGCAGATCGCCGGGATCTCCTGCGGTAACCTTCGTCAGCAATTGCTGGAATTTGTCAGCGGCCTCCTCGTCGATGAGGTTTACGATCCGCATCTTGAACTCATGAGCGTCCACCAGGGTCTCGATCACGATATCGCCCGCAACGCGAAATTTGATGGAGTTTTCGATCAGCTCGTTGGTCAGATAGCCGATGTCGTGGCGGATCGTCTTGTAATGCCGCTCCGACGAACGAAAGCTGAGAGCCATCGTCTCGGCGATAAAGTCCGATGTCAGGGCGGAATGGCGCCACGCGAGGTGAAGCGGACCATCCAACAGCTTCAACCGAAGCGCACGGGCGCTATCGAACGAGACGAGATCTTCCTTGCCGTACAGTACTGTCGTCATGGCTTCACCTGTGTCGCATTACCACGAGGGTAATATCGTCATGGATCTTCTGCGTACCGATATAGGCCATCAGGTCATCGAGAATGCCTTTGACCACTTCCTCGGCTGTCCCGCCGTGCAGCCGGCGGGCATCTTCCAAAAGGCGCTCAAAACCGAAAAGCTCGCCGCGCGAATTTTCCGCTTCGGTCACCCCGTCCGTATGCAGAACGACCATATCGCCGGTTCCGAACGGGATCTCCCGTGTGTCTATGAACGGCGAGATATCCGCTTCAAGGCCGACCGGAAGACCGAGATCTCCGGTCTCGATGCGCTCGACATTGCCATTCTGGCGCACGATGATCATGTCCTCGTGCTGACCGGATATGGTCAATCGCTCACCATCATAGTCGAGGAATGACAGCGTGATGTGTTTGTCGGTCTTGGTCCGCTCGATATTCTTGAAGATGGTGCGGTTAAGGTCGGTCAGGAATTTCGCCGGGTCTTTCTCACCGGCCTCCTGCAGCGCGCGGGCGATCGATTGAACCATCAGCATCAACACGCCGCTTTCGAGCCCGTGACCGGTCACATCGCCGATGCCGATCTTCAGGTTCTTGCCGTTCTGCAGCACGTCATAATAATCCCCTCCAACTTCGTCGGCCGGACGCATATAGGCGGCAATTTCCAGGTTCTTGACCTCGGTCAATTCCTTGGCCCGGGGCAAAACCATGAGCTGGATCTGGCGGGCCACATCAAGCTCGGCACCGAGCCGCAGGTTCTCGCTTTTCAGCTGGTTGTTGAGGGCGGAAATCTCTTCCTTGGCGGCCTCGATTTCCTTGGTGCGGTCGGCAACCAGCTTCTCGAGGTTTTCCGTATGGAAGCTGATATCCTCGGCCATCCGGTTGAAGGCAAGCCCGGCTTCGGCCACCTCGTCCTTGCTCGGAATATCGACCCTGACCGAATAATCCTTGGCCTGGATGCGTTTGGCGGCGCCCGCCAGCGCGCTGATGCCGCTGGTGATGCGCTTCGACACGGCAAAGACGGCAGCCGTCACGATCATCAAAGAGACGAGAACAGCAGCGATCTGATAAAGCAGAATGCGATTGGTAGCCCGCGATATCTCATCGGTCGCCGCAATGAGCGACGCGTAAATTTCACGCTCCGGAACGACGATCCCAAGCGACATGACATCGCGCTGCACCGGCCCATCGACCCATAGATTGGTCGCATGCAGCTGTTTGACGACGACAAGATAGGGTACGTCCTCGCCGTCTTCCTTGAGCGAAATATGCTGGATTGCGCCGTCGGCATCGAGCGGCAGATTTGCGATCGCCTTTTGCGTGCTGTTGCGCAGGGATCGATCCAGGCCGGTGACGCCCTTGTTGGCCGCCTCATTCGAGGCGCGCAGGCCGATGACCTTCTCTCCGACCGGATTGATCGCGACCACGTTTCCGTTCGACATGGTCAGGAACCCGAAGCCGCTTTTGGCGACCTTCACGTTTTCGACGATCTCGGCAAGCTGGGTCAGGGTGATATCGGCGCCCGCCGCACCCGCAACGCCATGCCGGTCCGGAGTCCAGAGCGGATGGAAAAAGCTGACGATCAGTTTTCCGGTGATCGCATCGGTGTAGGGCGCGGTCTGTGTGATGTAATCGGCAACCGGCCGCGACGATGGGGTCACCGCCCATTGCTGCCAGGATTCATAAAGACCCGGGAAGAAGAAGGTCCAGAAAGCGGAGCTGTTGTGACCCGGATAGAGCCGGTCGAAGGTTTGCGCCTGGGCGGTATACGGCGCAGTGCGAAAGATAGGCCGCTCTTTCGGGCCGATATAGTACATCTGCAGCTTCGACGCGCCATTATGCAACAGCGACGGCGCGACAAGATCGAGAACCGCGCTCCATTCGATATCGGACTGCACCTGGGGCAGAGGATGGTGGTCCTTGTCGAGCAGATAACCCCAGACGCTCACGACCGACGGCGATCCGGGAGCGTTCTGCGCCCATTGGCCCGCGGCGTTGTAGGTAACGGTCACTGCACCGGGCGAGGCCTCGGATATCGCCAGACCAACATTGCCGTTTCGCGTTGGGTTATCGATCTGTCCTTGAAGGACGCCGGCCAGGGCCTTGACGTCGGAGTGAACCTGATCGAGCAGCAGACTGACCTGTGTGGCTGTCGAATCCGTATAGGAGCGGATATAATCCTGGCTGGCCTTTTCGAGGCCCTGCCCCACCTCTGCCGTGGCATTGCGCGACAGGCGCTGCACGTTCCAAAGCGCAAGGCCACCGCTGACCAATAGATCGAAGAGAACGGCGCCTCCGACGACGACCAGAAACTTGGCGCGAAAGGAGCGCATTCCGAGCAGGGGCTTGGCGATCGGCGTTTCCGTCATAGTGGCTTTTGTCCCGATGAGGCCCAAATCGGCCAGCCAGCATAGCCTCTCGGATGCAGGGCCGCGAAGATGTGATCTTGAAAGCCCTGTTTGAACTGTTCGATGAAATCGGCGGAATCGCCTCGTCTGACCGCCATCTCGTCGGCATAGACATTCTGCCATGCCGTGATGATGTCGGCGAAATCCTGCGGATCGCCATCGAGATTGGTGACCATGAAGCTTTCCATCTTCACGTCGGTGAAGCCGGCATCCAGCAGCATGCGGCGTCCCTTCGGCCCCATCTCGACATCCATATCGAAATGGGAAAACAATTTCGCCACCTCGTTGTATGTCCATTGGATGGTATCTGCCCTCGGCTCGCCGAGGCAATGGGAATTCTTCTCGTTGGTGATGTAGACCCGGCCGCCGGGCTTGCAGATACGATAGAGTTCGCGCAGCAGCACATCAGGGCGGTCGAAGATCTGCAGTGAATGACGGCAGGTTACGAAGTCGAACTGATTGCTTTCAAACAGCATCTGAGACGCATCGCCATAGGTATATTCGATATCATCGACACCGAAATCCCTGGCCACCGCCCTGGCATAGTCGAGGCTGGCTGTGGAATGATCGAGCGCCACGATCCGCGCCGGCTTGAAATCCTTGCGTATAAGCATGGCGAAGTCGCCGATACCACAGCAGATATCGGCGATATCGAGACCTTCACGCAGGCCGTGGCGCGGCAATATTTCACGCTCATGCCGCCAGGTCATCTTGGTCTGGGTCCTCAGAATCGGGATGAAGCTCTGGTTCTCGACGAATGTCTGGCCGGGATAGAAGGCGGAATCGTAGATTTCGAAGACGATATTCGGCGAGAGAGCGCTGAGATGATGAAACAATCGCGCCGCCCAGGCGACGACGCTCGAGGCAACAACGATCAGCTTCAGATCGGGTCTGGAACGCGTGGCATCCACGAGCACGCGCGTCAGCGCGCGAAACGCCGTGTTGTTCATATGAACCACACGCTTCAGGTTGATATAGCAGACACCGTTGACGGTTTCGATGCCGTTCCGCAGCAAGGCGAGATCGTCGGCAAGTTCGGCGACGGAATGCGGCCGCAAGACGCCGGTAAGCGCGAATTCCTGATTGTTGACATCGAATTGCGCGGTAAACGCATGAGATGAAGGAGTGCTCAATTGAGTAACCTCTCAAGCGTCAGATCGACCACGAAGGTCAGCATGCCGGTATCGCGCGCAAGAAGCTCGATGTCGGCGTCGTAGTTGACGGCCAGGCCGAGAAGAATTGCGTGTTCGCTGAGCGCGTCGTCGCTGGTAATCACGTCGAGATAGCTTGCAAGCGCCTGTCCGCCCCTTATGCGTGCGACGATCGCTTCATAAAAACCGCGACGTTCGGCCGAACAGGGAAAGGTCAATTCGATCCGCTCGGTCGCGCCGTTGCGGCAGAAGCGGCAGGTGAGCACACCGCTCCGCTCCTTGGCGTGGAACGACATCTCGAACAACTCGTTCAACGCTGCCGACAGCAGATTGGCATGACGGATCGGGTCGTTGCGGTCGTGGCTGACCATGCTGGCAACATAGGCGGAGCATTGATCGCAATACAGCCAGTCGGCCGCAAAGCTCGCCATCTCCATTTCCAGTTCGAGCAGCGGCTCAAAAGCCTTTTCCGCCTTGGTTTCCATGGTATCCACTTGAGAAACTCCTGGATGAAAAGCATTTCAGAAATTCAGAGGCTGGCGCGAGGCTCGTCGGAAGCCGCGGCCGAATGAAGACGCGCGCCCTGCCGGATGAAGTCATCGAGCCGGTCGGCCGGAAGCGGCGGGCTGATGCAAAATCCCTGCAAGCGGTCACAGCCTTCGTGCTGCAACCACACGGCCTGCTGTGGCGTTTCCACGCCCTCGGCCGTCACACGCATATCGAGACCATGGGCCAGCCCGATTACCGAACGCACGATCGTCTGGCTTTTGGCATCCTGCAAAATATCCTTGATAAAATACCTGTCGATCTTGATCGTATCAAAGGGGAAATTCTTGAGATAGCTCAGAGATGAATATTCCGTGCCGAAATCATCGAGCGAAATTTGAATGCCGAGTACATTCAACGTATTGAGCGTGTCGAGATTGTTGGTCGTTCGTTCCAGGAGCACGCCCTCGGTGATCTCAAGCTCCAGCCGTTCTGCCGGGAAGCCGACAACATCGAGCGTTTGCGAAATGCGATCGGTTAAGCCAGGCGTGAGAAACTCCGCCGGCGAGAGGTTGACCGCGAGCGTATAGTGCCCGGGCCACGTCAGAGCCTCACGGCAGGCCTCCTCCAGCATCCACTGCCCGATTTCGCTCATCAGCCCATCCGCCTCCGCCATCGGGATGAAGGCGGCTGGAGGAATGATGCCGAGTGTCGGATGCCGCCAACGCAGCAACGCCTCGAAGCCCGCTACGTTGGACGGAAGCTCGACCAGCGGCTGATACTCGATGAAGAATTCGTCCCGCTGCAGCGCCACGCGAAGGCTGCGCCGCAGCAGCTCCCTTTGTTCGACGACGATCAGCATGCTCGGGTCGAAGGTTCGCGCCCGGCGGCGCCCCTCCTTCTTGGCGGCGTAGAGGGCCACGTCGGCGGCCTTCATCAGCTGCTCTCCCTCATTGCCGTCGCGCGGGGCGATGGCGATGCCGACGCTGACCCCGACAAAGAGCGAGATACCATTGACGGTGAATGGCTTCTTGAATTCGTTGACCAGCGCTTCGGCGAGCGTCTCCGCCTCTCCTGCCTCTTCCAAGCCGACCTGAATGATGGCGAATTCGTCTCCGGCGAGACGGTAGACGGTTCCGTTATGGTCGAGCGCGCCCTTGATCCTTTCGGCGGCGAGCTGCAGCAAGATATCGCCGGCGCCGTGTCCGAGCGTGTCGTTCACGGGTTTGAAGTCATCCAGATCAAGCTGCATCAATGCCGGTCCGCACGTATCGCCATCGGCCGGAAGCAGCTGTGCCAATTCGGCGCTGAACTGGCGGCGATTGGGAAGGCCGGTCAGAACATCGTGAGTCGCCTGGTGGATAAGCCGTGCTCTCTCATTGCCTTCGTTCCAGAGGCTTCTGGTGGTGCCTGCGCTGTTGGTCTCGATAATCAGTAGGCCGGTCTCGATGTAGGACAGCAGGAAATCCCGTCTGCCGGGCTTGGATACGGGCAGCTGGATCGTCTGTGATGTGCCGGTGTCGATAACCTGCCGAATGATCGCGGCCCAGGCCGGCTTGGCGAGCGCCGGATAGGCTTCCCAAAGGCTCAGACCCTTGCGCGACGAAAGCCCAAGCTGATCCTGGAACTGGCGAGAGGAATCGATCAATTTGAGATCGAGATCCCAAAGTGAAATCATCGCCTCGAAACCGCTGCCAGATTCGGACTCTCTTGGAACTCGCTGCGACCGATCGGCACGGTTCTCCGGCATATGGCCTCGTCCTCCCAAACCAGCCACGCAATATCTGGCGGCTATCCCCGCTTGGTTCCAGCCCTGCTTCGAAACCTACACGCATTAAGAGGCGCGTCTCATCGAACACACGGACGCAGGGAATATCTTACCAGAATGTGGCAACTGCTCTAAACGAATATATTACCGTATCTTTTTTTAGCAATGCGTGCAGAAAGATATACTCAGCAAAGACTGCAAAAGAATGCCGGTTGTTTCATTCGTGGGCAGAGGGCCGCTCGGGGCACATTGCCGCCTGCAAGTGCTTGAACGCTGTGTGTAGGATAGGCCCTTAAGGCGCCGGATTGCATTAGACCCCGGTACGGCAATGCCGCACCGGGGAACCTCTATCAAGGCGCGGCATCTGCCGCAGCAGAAGCAATTTCCGGCTGCGGATTTGCGGCGTCAGTCTTTTTCTTGCCCTTGAAGACGCGTCTGACGGAGACGAAGAGCAGCGGGATGAAGAAGACGCCGAGGACGGTTGCGGAGATCATGCCGCCCATGACACCAATGCCGATGGAGTTCTGGCTGCCCGAGCCGGCACCGTTGGCGATGGCCAGCGGCAGAACGCCGAGGATGAAGGCGAGCGAGGTCATCAGGATCGGCCGCAGGCGCTGACGCGATGCCTCGAGCGTCGCATCGATCAGGCTCTTGCCATGGTTCTGCTGCTCGATGGCGAATTCGACGATCAGGATGGCGTTCTTGGCCGCCAGGCCGATGGTCGTCAGCAGACCGACCTTGAAGTAGACGTCGTTCGACTGGCCGAAGATGGTCGCGGCCAGGAGCGCGCCGAAGATGCCGATCGGAACCGAGAGCATGACGGCGAGCGGGATCGACCAGCTCTCGTAGAGAGCTGCCAGCGCCAGGAAGACGACGAGGATGGAGATCGCGTAGAGCTGGCTTGCCTGGTTGCCCGAGAGTTTTTCCTGGGCCGACAGGCTGGTCCATTCATGGCTGAAGCCGGGCGGCAAGGTTGCCATGATCTTGTCGATCTCGTTCATGGCGTCGCCGGAGGAAACGCCGGGAGCGGCCGCACCCTGGATTTCGACGGCAGACGAGCCGTTATAGCGCTCGAGACGCGGCGAGCCGCTGACCCAGCTTCCGGTCGCAAACGCGGAAAATGGCACCATGTCGCCACCGGAGTTGCGCACATACCAGCGATCGAAATCATCGGGCTGCATGCGAAACTTTCGGTCGCCCTGGACATAGACGCGCTTGACGCGGCCACGGTCGACGAAGTCGTTGACGTAGGTACCGCCCCACGCTGTCGACAGCGTTGCATTGATATCGGCGAGATCGATGTTCAGGGCTCGCGCTTTCTCCTGGTCGATATGGACAGCGTATTGCGGCGTATCGTCCAGTCCGTTCGGACGCGTTCCGCTGAGAAGTGGACTGGCCGACGCCGCGGCCAGAACCTGGCCGCGTGCCGCCATCAACTGCGCATGGCCCGCACTATTGATATCTTTTATGGAGAAGTCGAAGCCGCTCGAGCTGCCGAAGCCGGGAATGGCGGGCGGCGCCAATGCAAACACGCTGCCGTCCTTGATCTTCGAGAACGCCGCCATCGCACGCCGGGCGAGCGCCTGGGCAGAAGATTGCGGCGTGGTCCGCTTGTCGAAATCCTTGAGATCGACGAAGGCGATGGCGACGTTCTGACCCTGACCGCTGAAATTGAAGCCGACACTTCCAAAGACGCCGTCGACATAGTCCTTCTCATTGTTGAGATAATAAGCCATCACCTGGTCGAGTACCTTCCTGGTGCGGTCAGCAGTCGCGCCGGGAGGAAGCTGAATGCTGGTGAGCAGACGCCCCTGATCCTCTTCAGGCAGGAACGAGCTGGGAAGGCGGTTGAACAGGTAGGCGACGGCGCCGCCGATCATCACGAAGATCAGTAGGAACACGACGGTATAACGGATCATGCCGTTGATGCCACGCCGGTAGCGCAGCGTCGCCCGCTCGAAATTCCGGTTGAACCAGCCGAACAGGCCGCGCTCCTTGGCCCCATGCGCCGGCTTCTTCAGAAGCGTCGCGCACAGCGCCGGCGTCAGGATCAGGGCGACGATGACCGACAGCACCATCGCCGAGACGATCGTCACCGAGAACTGACGGTAGATGATGCCGACGGAGCCGGAGAAGAAGGCCATCGGGATGAACACCGCCGACAGCACCGTGGCGATGCCGATCAAGGCGCCGGTGATTTCCTGCATCGACTTGATCGTCGCCTCGCGCGGCGACAATCCTTCTTCCTCCATGACGCGCTCGACATTCTCGACCACGACGATGGCGTCATCGACGAGAAGGCCGATGGCCAGCACCATGCCGAACATCGTCAACGTATTGATGGAATAGCCGAAGACGGAGAGCACGCCGAAGGTGCCGAGCAGCACGACAGGGACGGCGAGCGTCGGGATCAAGGTGGCGCGGATGTTCTGCAGGAAGACGAACATGACGATGAAGACAAGCACGATTGCTTCGAACAGCGTCTTGACCACATCCTCGATCGACAGCTTCACGAATGGCGTCGTGTCGTACGGGTAAACCACCTCGACATTCGGCGGCAGTGTCTCCTTCAAGGTGTTGATGGTTGATTGAACCGCTGCCGCGGTATCGATCGCATTGGCACCCGTTGCCAGGCTCACGCCGAGACCGGCTGCGGGCAAACCGTTGTAGACGCCTGAGGTGATGTAGCTGTCGGCTCCGAATTGTACCGTGGCGACATCATTGATCCTGACCAGCGAACCGTCGGGCAAGCTCTTCAGGATGATGTTCTCGAATTCCTGCGTCGTTTGCAGGCGGCTGCCGGCAGTGATGGTCGCATTGAGCTGCTGTCCGTCGAGTTGCGGGAGCGCGCCCAGCTGACCTGATGAGACCTGCACGTTCTGCGCTTCTATCGCCGAGACGACATCGGAGGTCATCAGCTGATACTTGAGCAGCTTGTCTGGATCGACCCAGATGCGCATCGCATATCGAGCACCGAAGATCTGCGTATCGCCGACGCCCGGCACTCGCTTCAATGTATCGTTCAGCGAACTGTCGATATAGTCGGCAAGGTCGGTTGGCGTCAGCTTCGCATCTTTCGAGACGAAGGCGATGACCATGAAAAAGCTGGTCGTCGACTTGGAAACGGTGATGCCCGTAGACTGCACGGTCTGCGGCAACTGCGCGGTGACGAGCTGCAGCTTGTTCTGCACCTGCATCTGCGCAACGTCGGGATCCGCCTTGTTGGTGAACGTCAGAGAAATTGACGCCTGGCCGGTCGCCGTCGAAGTGGATGCCATGTAATCGAGATTATCGATGCCGGTCATGCCCTGCTCGATGACCTTTGTCACCGAGTTTTCGACGGTTGCCGCATCGGCCCCGGCATAGGTGGCGGTGATGCGCACAGTCGTCGGCGCGATCTGAGGGTATTGCGACACGGAAAGCGTCAGGATGGATAGCGCCCCTGCCAGCATGATGACAATGGAAATAACCCAGGCAAAGACAGGTCGGTCGATGAAGAAACGAGACATCGTTGACCTCAATTCGTCGCGCTAGCAGCGACGGTTCCAGCGGAACCGTCAATGTTGCGCTGCTGTGCGGATGTCTGCTGATTGACGGCGGATGCCTGCTCGAGATTGCCGCTGGCCGGGTCGACGGTAACCGACGCCACATTGACATCCTGGCCATCGCGGATGCGCTGGCTGCCTTCGACGACCACACGGTCGCCGTCCCTCACGCCCTCGCCGACAAGCCAGTTGTTTCCGACATTACGCTGGATGGTCAGAGCACGTTGCTGCACTTTCCCGTCAGCATTGACGAAAAAGGCCGTGGGCTCGCCTTTGCTATTGCGGAAGACGGCGCGCTGCGGCACCAGGAAGCTGTTTTCCGCCACGCCCTCCTCGATCTTCGCCCGCACATACATGCCGGGCAGGAGGACGCGATCGGGATTAGGAAAAATGGCCCTGACATTGATCGTGCCGACCGTCTCGGCGACTGCGGATTCGGCGAATTCGAGACTTCCAGCCTGCCGATATTGCGAACCATCCTCCAACGTCAGATGCACCGAGACATTGTCGCCGCTGCTCTTCAGGCGCCCCTCTTCGATGGCGCGGCGAAACCTCAGCAGGTTGGTGCTCGATTGCGTGACGTCGACATTAATGGGATCAAGCTGGCGGATCGTCGTCAGCGCCGTCGTCTGTTCGGCAGTGACAAGTGCACCCACTGTCACCGTCGATGCGTCGACACGGCCCGAAATCGGTGCGCGGATTCTCGTATAGTCGAGATTGATCCGCGCCGTTTCGAGCGCTGCCCTTGCAGAAGCAACATCCGCTTGCGCCTGAACGAAGGTGGCCTGCGCGTCGTCGGTGTTCTGCTGGCTGACCGCACTTTGAGCGCTGAGCCCCTTGTAACGGTCCAATCTCGCCTGGGCGTTCGGGATCGCAGCTTCAGCGCGCCGCAAGGCCGCGAGCGCGCTGTCGTAGGTCGCCTGGTAGGATGCCGGATCGATCTCATAAAGAACGTCGCCGGCCCTGACCTCGCTGCCCTCCTTGAAATTGCGGTTGCGGATGATGCCGCCAACCTGGGGGCGGACCTCGGCGACGAGATTGGCGCTGATACGGCCGGGCAGATCGGCGGTGATTGCCACCGACTGCGGGCGCAATGTCACCGCACTGATCTCCGGTTTTGCTACGGCGCGATTGGCCTGTGATGCCGGCTGCTCGTTACAGCCGGCCAGCAACAGCGCCATAATTCCGCAGACCGTAGCGCGCGGTAGATACTCTCTCATGAAACCCTCATTGAGTTCAGACCTAAATCGGATGGGAAGATGAGACCGCTCCGCCGCCAGCGTGCGACAGTCTGCGGTCAGTCAAACGTTGAAATCAGTCGCGCGCTCGCAGCCCGCAATGAGTGCCGGCTGGACTAACGAAAGCAGTCTGGAGCATGGAGGCCAGCGCAAAGCACCGCGAAATCTCAAAGTGCTGGGGGCCGGGCGCGGGATTGGCGATCATCGCCTATGTTCCTCTCGAAACCGTTCGTGGGAGAGGAAACGCTACTGCGGCTTTGTCGCATAGCTTTGCCGGCAAATGAGGAAAATGTATCAGTTTGTATTCGCCACCTCGGCGGACCGGAGCCATTCGCCGGCTCGTGAGATATCTTGATACATTTCACACGCGAGCGTGATCGACACCGCCGATGGCAGGAAGCCGATCGGGCACAATTGGGCGATGAACAGGAAAAAGAGAGATGCACATACGCGATCTCCGCCCGTCAGCGAGCGGCGTTACAGATCACTGCCCGGCGGCTTGTCGCATCAATCGAGATGAATGGCTGGCTGGCCCGGATCCGACAAGGCGGCAACCTGTGGAATATCGCTTTCTGCAGTTTTGCGTATGGTAATTTCGATGCCGCCAAGGCGAACACCTTCATCCGTAACGTCCGAAACGCGAATGTAGAGAACTTCGGAGAACTCGCGAAACGTCCGCGAGATCAATTCGTACGCCGCAAGGGCAGTGTTCTCTGGCAAATCATCTATCGATACGGTTTTGTTCGGCTGCATAATCGAAAGCCTTCAGCTGGTCGCCAACTTTGAAACTATAGCGGACATCTGTCGCAAAGATATCTCAGAAACCCGCGAAGTTGTCGCAGATAATTACATAGGTCCACAGTCTGATGAGACGAGCCTCACCCAGCAGCTGAAATCGACGACTTCGCCTGTGCACGATGCTTGGCGATGAAGGCCTTGATCGCCGGAGCGCCCTCGCCTTTGCGATATGCGATGGCAACATCGGAGGTCGTCTCCACACCCTCTATCGACTGATAGCTGATGTTCGGAAGCTCTGCGCAGCGCATGGATTGCGGCACAAGGGCAATGCCGGCGCCGATGCCGACCAGAGAGGCTATTTCGGTGAAATCATGCGCAACCGCCTTGATCGCGGGTTCGAACCCCGCCTCCCGGCATGCGTGAAGCGTGTTGCGATGAAACCCGATTTCCGGCGGCTGACGCGGCGTGATGAATATTTCCGCGCTCAGATGCGCAAGATCCGCCACGGGCCGGCCGGCAAGCGGATGTTCGCACGGAAGGATCGCCATCAGCGGCTCGCGAAGAATGACCTGCACAGCGACACCGCCCGGGATCGGAGCGGGAGAACGGATGTAACCGAAATCGAGAAGGCCATCGGCAATTCTCTGCAACTGCTGACGCAGTTCCATTTCCTGGAGTTCGATTTCGACATGCGGGTGATCGCGCTTGAAATTGCTGATGGCGTGGACGACGGCGCCGGAATAGGCGGCCGACGCGACATAGCCGATCGAGATGCGCCCGCTCTCTCCACGCCCGGCGCGATGGATCGCGGCAACGGTCGCTTCCGTTTGCGCGAGTACCTTCCTTGCTTCCTGAAACAGGATCTCGCCGGCATGGGTCAGCTTCACCGCCCTGCGGCTGCGGTCGAGCAGAGACGTGCCGACGATCCTCTCAAGGCTGATGATCTGCTGACTAAGCCCGGGCTGAGCAATGCCGAGGCGCACCGCGGCGCGATCGAAATTGCGCTCTTCGACCAGCGTGACGAAATACCGGAGATGTCTGAGCTCAAAACCTGTTTCGGAACGTGCCGCCAATATCACCTCCACTGAAGAGTTGAAGGCCCCGAGGGGCATGGATCTTTCATAGCCATGACTTATGAAAAATTCGAGCGCCATTTATTGGAATTCTGAAAATAACATGATTAAAAAGTTCCAGTTTTTCTATATATGGACCCCCGATGACTGGTTCTCTTCGTTCCTACAGTTTTGTTTCGACCACGGCTCTCGCAACCGTTCTGACCGCGCCGTTGTTTCCGGCTGCCGCTCAGGATGCCGAGCCGGCAACGGCGCTTTCGCCGATCGTCATTCAATCCAGCCAGAACCAAGACCCGACAGCGCCAGTCAAAGGCTTTGTCGCCACGACAAGCGCGACCGCAACCAAGACCGGAACGCCGCTGATCGAGACGCAACAATCCATTTCGGTCATCACGACGGATCAGCTGAAATCGCAGGATGCCGAGACGCTCGGCCAGGCAATGGACTATATTCCCGGCGTCAGCGGCGAACCGTTCGGCTCGGATCCGAGATTCGATTCACCGCGCATTCGCGGCTTTGATGGCCGCCAATCTCAATATCTGAACGGGTTGCGCCTGATGCGCACCGCCGGTGCGCCGCCGATCGATCCCTACATGCTGGAGCGGATCGAAGTCCTGCGCGGGCCGGCCTCCGTCATGTACGGCCAGGGCAATCCGGGCGGGATCATCAATCTCGTGAGCAAGCGGCCGGTCTTCGAGAGCTTCGGCGAATTCGGTGTGCAGGCCGGCAGCTACGACACCTACGGAACCTTTTTCGACGTCGGTGGACCGATCAGGAAAGACTCCGACGTTGCCTATCGGCTAACCGGACTGGTGAGAACCGCCGGTGCGCAGACGGACGGGCTTAACAACGACCGCTATTTCATCGCGCCGGCGATCACGTGGAAGCCGGACGAAGACACGAAGCTGACGATATTGACGAGCGTCCAGCACGACAATCCAAGCACCCCGTCGAGCCTGCCCGCCGCCCTCACTCTGTACGGATCTGGCGCCAAGCGTCTGTCTCGAGACTTCTTCGTCGGCGACGACAGCTTCGACAAGTCGAACCGGACGCTTACAAATCTCGGCTACGAACTGGAGCATCGGCTAAACGACGTCTGGACCTTCCAGCAGAACCTTCGCTATCAAAACTTCGACTGGCGCTATCAGGCACTGGGCATGTCGACGGCGGGGCTTGCCGCAAACGGCAGGACCATCAACCGGAACGCGACGATCCAGGACGAATTGCTCAATACGTTCAATGTCGACAACAACTTGATTGCGGAATTCGATACCGGCGAAATCGGTCACAAGGCGTTGTTTGGACTGGATTACCGATATTATGACAACAATGTCGGCACGCAGTTCTGGCGCGCCACGCCGCTCGATGCGTTCAACCCCGTCTATGGCTCCGTTCGCCTGATCTCGCCGACCTTGAGCACCTATGTCGACTCGCAGACGACGCAGGTCGGGCTTTATGCGCAGGACGAACTTTCCTACGACAACTGGCGCGCGACGGCGGCATTGCGACAGGATTGGGCAAGCACCTCCGGCACCTCGACAAATCGCTTGAGCGGTGTGTCTCGTTCACTCGATCAGGACGATCAGAAACTGACGGGCAGAGCCGGTCTCAGCTACCTCTTCGACAACGGCCTCGCACCATATATCAGCTATGCGACCTCGTTTGAGCCGGTGCCGGTACCCTCGACAGGTCAGCTTCTCGATCCGACGACCGGCAAGCAGGTAGAAATTGGCATCAAATACCAACCCACGGGCTGGGACGGTTTCTTTTCGATCGCCGCCTATGATCTGCGCCAAAAAAATGTTCCGACGACGGTCGCGCTGCCAAGCGGCGGCACGACGACCGAACAGATCGGTGAAGTGCGGGTCAAGGGCGTGGAACTGGAGGGCGTGACGAGCCTTGCAGAGGGCCTGAACCTGCGCGCCGCCTATACCTACATGCAGGCAGAGATCGTCGGCGGCAATGACGATGGCAATCGGCCGGACAATGTCCCGCAGAATTCAAGCAGCCTCTGGCTCGACTACACATTCGGCGAAGACACCGCTCTGAACGGTTTTGGCCTCGGCGGTGGCGTACGCTATGTCGGGCAGCGCTATGGCGATACGAAAAACACGCTTGACCTTGATGGCGTCGCCCTCTTCGATGCAGCGGTTCACTACAAGAAGAACAACATGACGGCCTCGCTCAATTTCAAGAACATCGCCGACAAGAACTATGTTGCAAGCTGCAGCTCTTTCGGATGTACCTATGGCGATGGCAGAACGGTGATGGGTAAGCTGACTTTTCAATGGTAATCGTCGACAAGGCAGGAGATGGCCTTTCAAGGCTATCCGTCAGCCGCCGGCAGGCTCTCGCCCTGCTGGCGGCCTTTCCATTTTCGGGGGCGGCGATGGCAGCCCAACCGCAACGCATCGTCGCGATCGATTGGGCCATGCTCGAAACGCTCGTCGCACTTGGCATCATGCCAATTGCGGCCACCGAGCTTATCCAGTTCCGCAAGGATGCCATCGAGCCTGCATTGGACGGGACAGTCGCCGATCTCGGCTTGCGAGGGGCGCCGAATTTTGAGCTTCTTCGCCTGCTGAGACCCGACCTCATCCTCATTTCGCCGTTCTATGCCCGCTACGAGGCGATCTATCGCGCGATCGCGCCGGTTTTGTCGCTCCCCTTCTACGTGCGGGGAGAGCCACCCTACCAAAAGGCGCTGAGCGCCGTTTCCACACTCGCAGCCCAGCTCGGTCTTGCCGACAGGGCCCGCGACGTGCTCCTCAAACAGGACACGCTCGTGCAGGAGACCGGCCGCAGCTTGCAGGCCTTCGCCGCGCGTCCAACTTATCTCGTCAATGTCGGCGACAGCAGACACGTCAGAATCTTTGGCGCAGACAGCATGTTCGGCGATGTGCTGATGCGGCTCGGATTGCCGAATGCCTGGAAAGATCGCTCGCGCTACACCTTCGCAGCACCCGTGCCGATCGAAAATCTTGCGGCGGAGCCCGATGCCCGCATCGTCGTCATTTCCGAAATCCCCGTTGAGGCGCGAAGCAGCCTGAAAAACAGCGTCATCTGGCAATCGCTGCCACCGGTCCGCGCCGGCCGGGTCCTGATGCTCGACAACATCAATCCCTATGGCGGCATCGTCGCCGCAGCCCGTTTCATGCGGCTGCTCAAGAAAGCCCTGCCGTCATCCGGAGAAACACCGTGACCCGGTCTGCGGCTATCACCATTCCGCTGCTGGCGCTCGCAGCATCGGGGGCACTCTTTCTGTCGGTGGCGCTAGGTCGGCTGCCGTTTGCGAACTGGCCAGCCTTTCCCTTCGATCCCGCACGGATGACCATCGAACAGGTCATCTTGGCCTATGCGATCCTGCCGCGTGCCATCGTTGCCATTCTCGCCGGCGCTGCCCTTGGTCTCTCGGGCGCCTTGCTTCAACGCCTGCTCAGAAATCCGATCGCGGACCCGTCGACGCTTGGCGTTTCCTCCGGCGCGCAGCTGGCTATCGTCACCGCCACTCTTTTCTTTCCCACGGTGCTCGACGGCTATCGGCCGCTCGTCGCCCTGACGGGAGCGGCGGCAGCGACGGCTATCGTTTTCCTTCTCGGTTGGCGTCAGCGTTTCGAGCCGGTGACGATGGTAGTCTCCGGCATGCTTGTCGGCATCACCTGCAGTGCACTGTCTGCAGCCATGACATTATCCCAGGGCGAATATCTGATGTCGCTGGTCACCTGGAACGGCGGTTCGCTTAGCCAACAGGACTGGTCCACATCCCTCACGCTCGGTATCGAGCTTCTGGTCGGCTTGATGATCACTGCCCTGTTGGTACGGCCGCTGACATTGCTCGGCCTTGGTGACAGCAGCGCGCGCTCCCTGGGGGTAACACTGGCGGGAATGCGATTTGTCGTTGCAGGCCTTGCCGTAGCGCTCAGCGCCGGAGTTGCTGCGGCTGTAGGCCTGGTCAGCTTTATCGGCCTCGCCGCACCGGCAATCGTTCGCTTGCTTGGCATTCGCACTCCACGCGGAATTCTTCTGCTGTCACCTTTGGCCGGCGGTCTTCTGCTTTGGCTCTGCGACGGCCTGGTGCAATGGCTGGCATCAACGGCCGGTGAAACCTTTCCGACGGGGTCGGTGACGGCGTTGATCGGCGGGCCGCTGCTTTTATGGCTACTTCCGCAAGTGCGGATCACCGAGCTGCCGCAAGTCTCGGAGAGCGTCGTGGGGCGCCCGGTCCTTGTCCCACGCTTTCTCCTGCTTCTCGGCCTCCTGCCGTTGCTTGGCGCAGCCGCGCTGATCGTTGCGCGGCTGCCGGATGGGTGGATGCTTCTGCATGGTGACCTCTTCTGGGAACTGCTTCCGGCACGTTGGCCGCGCATGGTCGCCTCCGCCGCCGCGGGCGGCCTGCTTGCCATGGCCGGCGCCATCCTGCAGCGTTTGACGGCCAATCCGATGGCAAGCCCGGAGGTTCTTGGGGTCAGCGGTGGGGCGGGCGTCGGCTTTGCGGCAGCGGTGAGCGTGTTTGCAAACCCGGGGACAACAGAACTCTTCATCGGCGCCGGCTGCGGCGCGACCTTCGTCCTGTTCGTAGTGTCCTTCTTTGCCAATCGCAGGGATCTTCCGCCCGAGCGGCTGCTTTTGGCCGGCATATCGATCAGCGCCTTCAGCTCGGCCATTCTGAGCGCGTTGCTCGCCGTCGGCGATCAGCGATCATGGCAAATCCTGGCATGGCTTGGTGGGTCGGCCGCTGCTGCCACGTCCGGAACGGCCATTTTTCTCGCCATTCTTGCGATCGTCGGACTGGCCGTCGGCTTGGTGCTGACGCGCTGGCTGACCATCCTACCGCTGGGATCAGCAACTTCGCTCGCTCTCGGCATGCCGCTTGCAAATGCACGCACGCTCCTTGTGGTGACGGCCGGAATAGCAACGGCAGCGGCTTCGCTCCTCGTCGGCCCCTTAAGCTTCGTCGGGTTGATGGCACCCCATATTGCGGAACGAGCCGGCTTCGAAAAGGCCGGAAGCCGGCTGATAGCCTCGGCGCTGATCGGGGCGATCTTGATGATCGTCGCGGATCTTGGCGCCCGCACGGTGACCTTTCCCTATGAGCTGCCGCTCGGCCTTTTTGCCGCCTTTACCGGCGCACTCTATCTGGTCTGGATGCTGGGGAAGCGGTCATGATTGCCGTGGCCAGCGATCTCGCGCTTCCGGCACCGTTCGAGGATTGCCGAAATTATCTGCTCGACGACACCATGGTTCGGTCGGCAATTTCGGCGCGCGCATTGCTTACGCCGGAGCAGATCGAAGCCGGCATCGACGGTATTCTTGGGAAATGGGGACCGGGCGACCGCCGGGCCGCCGCGTCGCTCTGGACGCAAGGCTATTTCCTGCGCGCGTTGCGCCCGCTCTTGGCGTATGGGATCTTGAGGGATCACTGGTTCGCGCTCGATGTCAGGACGGCGCAAGCCGCCCTTTCGGACATGTCAACCATTGCGGGCTTCCGTTTCATGCGGTCGCCTGGCCATATGCAGGCACTTCAGCTCGCCTTCGATCATATCGACGCGATTGCATCAGTCGTCAGCGGCGTGAGCAAAACCAGTCCGCGTCTGCATCGAAGCAACGCCGGCTATATCCTTAACAAGGCCCTCGGACAGATATTGCCCTTCAGCATGAAAGGCGATCAGGCGCTTTATGAGGAGGTCGACGGGGTCGTACGTGGGTTTTCCGACAAATGGGGCCTGAAGTTCCATCGTGATGCAGACGGTGATCTCAAGCGCTCGATCTGCTGCCTTCGCTACAATCTCGCAGGCCTGAAGCTCTGCAAGACCGCCTGTCCCATCAGAGCTCCAAACGGCGCGGAGACATAAAAGCGAAACTCAGCCCCGAAACCGCTCGCGATATTCGCTGGGACCGGTGCCAATGCGTCTGAGGAATGCCTTGCGCATCGTGTCGGGATTGGCAAAGCCACAGCCGGACGCCACCCGTTGCAACGGCGTTTCCGTGTCCTCGAGCAGCCTGCGGGCGGCATCTACGCGGGCCATTTCGACGAAGTCAGCCGGCGTGGTACCGGCTTCCTGTAGGAAAACGCGCGAAAAATTGCGGACGCTCATGGCGCAGCGGGATGCAAGAGTGTTGAGAGTGAGATCGAGCGGCAGATGATCGAGGATCCAATGCTGGATCGACTGAATGCGTTCCTCGGTTGCGATTTGCGCGGCGAGATGGGCGCTGAACTGTGACTGGCCGCCCGGGCGCTTCAGGAAAACCACAAGCCGCCTCGCAACTTTCAGCGCAAGCTCGCGACCGTGATCGTCCTCAACCAACTTCAGGGCAAGATCAATTCCTGCCGTCACGCCCGCAGAGGTCCAAAGCGGACCGTCTTCGACATAGATCTGGTCGGGCACGACATTGGCCTTCGGGAAGCGTTCTGCAAGCTCGGCAGCATGCTGCCAATGCGTCGTCGCCCTGTGCCCATCAAGAAGCCCCGCAGCTCCCAGGAAGAACGCCCCGGTGCAGACGGAGCCGTGGCGGCGGGCAGAACCAGCACGCCGCCGCAGCCATTCATGCAATTCACCGCTCTGATACGCCTGTCGATAGTCTGGCGTGCCGGCGACAAGCAGCGTATCGATCGGGCCCTCGTCGTCAAGAACCGATCCATCCGCAAGCAACGATATGCCGCCGGCCTTGACTGTGCGCTCTCGCTTTGCTGAGAGGGTCCGTATCCGATAATTGGCAAGTTCCGGAGCCTGGCGATTGGCCTCGAGGAACACGTCGAACGGCCCTGATAGATCGAGGGACTGGGCGTTGTCCGGCACCACGATGACAACGCTTTTTGCCGCGACAATCACCTCGATCCTCCTTGGGTAGCCACCAGTCTGCCAAAGATGTCCATACTGGATGAACGCCAGCCGATGTCCAGAGCGACGCCGCTCTAGCCGCGACGCTTGGTCCGTTCGTGGAAGATCGAGCCTATGAAATCAAGGCTGGTGCGCGCCGCAAGAAGCGAAGTTACGCCCGAGGGATCGTAGGGCGGCGAGACTTCGACGAAATCTACACCAACCACCTCGAAGCGACGCGCGACCTCGCGCAGCAGGTCTTTGGCCTCGTAATAGGTGAAGCCACCATGACTGATCGTTGCCGTACCCGGCGCGATCGATGGGTCGAAACTATCGATATCGATCGAGACATAGACACGCTCGCCGTCCGGAATATGGGCAAGTGCAGCGGTGGCGCCGATCGTCCTGAACTTGCGCAACGACACGACATTGGTGCCGTAGGCCTTGGCCGCCTCATAATCCTTCTTGCTGACCGAGGCCATGTTGTGAGGGCCAAGCGTGGTGATGCCCTTTACATGCGCCATCTCCGAGGCACGCCGCATCGGGCTCCCATGTCCCCAGGTGATGCCGTTGCGGCCATCGATGAAGTCGAAATGGGCGTCAAGATGGACGATGTGGATCGGCTTCTCGTTGGAATAGGCCGCGATGGTCGCCATGGTGATCGCGTGATCTCCACCCAGAACATAAGGCATAGTCTTGGCGTCGAGCAACGCACGCACCGCGAGTTCGGCATTGGCAAGGCTGCGTCGGGTATCGGCATAGATGACATCGCTGTCGCCGGCGTCGACGATCCTCACCTCCTCGGCCGAGAGATAAGTCACCTCGTCCTCGAAATCGAAGACGCCTTCCGGACCGAAACCATGAAACATCGACATCTCACGGATGGCTCGCGGCCCAAAGCGGGTTCCGACGCGGTAGCTTGAGGCAGTGTCGATCGGCACGCCAAGGATAGCGACGTCGGTGCCGTCGAGCTTATCCCAATCGGTACAGGCTGGTTGTGCCGCAAAGGTTGCGAGCCCAACAAAAGGAAGGTCCATGCGCTCGGGCATGTTGCGGCTATGGAATTGGTCGGTCATGTCGGAATCCTATTCTGGGCCGGTGCTAAAGGCAGGCCCCAACGGGTATCATCTGTGTTGATGATCAGCAGATTTCGTCGGTGATGCCCTCGCGCGCATAAGCGCGACGGACGGACGGAAGGGCGACGAGCTTGTCGAGCAGCAAGCCGATCGCAGCCCGGCTGCGCGGCGGCCTCGCCATCGGGCGGGCCCAACGGCAGAGCATGACGAGATAAAAATCGGCCGCACTCAATCGATCGCCGAGGAAGAATGGCCCATTGGTCTTCAAATGCGCCTCGATGACGTCGAGAAAGTCGTCGGCACGCGATTCCGCACCCCGCTTGACGATGTCTACGGCCGCAGCATCCTTTCCGGCGAGGCGATCCGGATATTGCCAGATCATCAGCTCCTCCTGGAGAGAGTTCGTCAGGAAAGTCAGCCATTGATAGAACGTGCCGCGCTCAGGGGTGCCGACCGCGGGAGCAAGGCCGGACTCTGGATGCTGGTCTGCAAGATACAAGGCGATCGCAGCCGCCTCGAACAATACAAGATCGCCGTCCACAAGTGTCGGAATGCGTCCATTCGGATTTATCTTGAGATATTCTGCCGATTTCTGAGCGTTCTTCGCGCGATCGACGAGAACAAGCTCATAGGCCTCGCCGATCTCTTCAAGCATCATATGCGGAGCGGCATTGGCATTCGCGGGAAAATAATGGAGCGTGTACATTTTATTCTTCCATGGCTGACTTCTATTCCTCAAGAATAGTTTTCCATGGAAATGTCTACAATGACGCACTTCCGTCGATTTCGGCCAAAGATCCGTCGATCCCGGCCGCGTTCGATCGACACAAATTCAGAGCAAGACCGCCGCTTCAGAAAGTCGGGCACCATCCCGACAATGCGTCAGGCGTCGTTTGCAACAGCGGGCTTGGCGCGGGAAAGCGCAATCACAGCCTCTTCAAAAGCGCCGTCGAGGATGAGCAGTTTTCGCGCATGGGCGCGCGCGTATTCCTCATAAAACCCGCGCGAAACCCAGATATGCGAATGGCCCCGCCGCCCGCTCCAACCAAGGCCGCCGATCGATTCGGCAGCCGAGAATTTGCGGCTGGTATGCGCCCGGGAGAGGCCGAAGGACTGGGCCAGAGACGAGATCGTATTGACGTCGGTCAGCAATCTTGGCTGGGTCGTCAAAGCCTCAAGATCGATCCCGGCAACGAGACGATCCATCAGAAGGCCGCCGGCATCGGCCCAGGTGAAAATCGTGTAGAGCGGTCCGGGGCTACGGATTTCGGGGCTCGATAACAGCTCACGTGCCGCAAGCGGCTCCAGGATTGTCAGCATGCTCTCAGGATCGGCGAGGAAACGGCCAGTTCTGTCGCCACCGTAAATGAGATCGAGGGCCTTGAAATGAACGCTGTACCAATGCGCCAGCAGGGACATCGTCAAGGGCGCCGGAACGACGGGGTCAACGCTCCCGTCGCCGCTCACAGGCCGGATAATATCGTATTTCAGCGCTTCGTCGAAAAATGCATAGGCAGTGTTGCGGCTGGCAATGCCCTGCTGTAGCGCGAGGTTGCCAAGGCCCCTTCTGGTCAGTCCCATCCGTCCTTCCTGAACGGCCTGGAAATGGAAAGCCAGGGCTGCGTGACATAGGAGCCAGCGTTGCTGGGTTGCGAAAAGCGCCGCCGTTCGCGGCGATGCCTCATGCGCTGCGATAAAATTCCTTGCCAAAAGCACGACCGCATTCGAGAAAGCTGGCAGGGTCATAAGGCGTTCCGCATTGCTGTTCAGCCGTGCATGGCTTACCCGAGCGGCATTCGCCGAGCGATGAGCCGGAAAATCAAATATCTTTCCCACGCAAATCCTCTCATAGGATGGTCGATTGGCCGACACATGAAGTACGAACTAAATTTTGAGGTGCGCGCGAGAGCTTGAATAAGCACATGGTGGAGAAGTATCGGGTCATGGGAGTTTCCCCGCCTTGCTCTTCTTCAAGATGCTGTGTCAGCGTCCTCAAAACAAAAGTCTTGGTTGAAAATTGATTTTGCTGTCGCGACAATATTTGTGCCGGCTCGAAAGAGTCCTGATAGAGCGGCGGGAAGCCGCCGATAATTTCTGAAATTTTTCTGAAATTTTGAGCGGCGGCGGCGCTTCAGAGGGACAAAGATCCTTTTCAGGCCGAGGGATCGCCGGTCACGGCGCTATATTTAAAGGTTGGCTGGCTTATCGCCGATGCGTTGACGGACAGCCGCCCCCCTCAGTATATAATGCGCCTCAAACTCTATATTTTCAGCTGAGGATCGTTGGCGCAGGTGTTTCGTTTTGCCGGGTTCGTACTCGATCCAAACCGCGGCGAGCTGCGCGGGCCTGATGGTTTAACGATCAGATTGCGGCCGAAAACCTTTGAGCTTTTGAAGTTCATTGCCGCCAACAACAATCGCATCATTGGCAAACAGGAGCTGATGGAGGCCGTCTGGCCGGGCATCTTCGTGAGCGAAGACAGCCTGTTCCAATGCATTCGCGAGCTCCGGAATGCGCTGAGCGATACCCAGCGCGACATGATCAAGGTGGTTTCGGGGCGTGGCTATCTCTTCGCCGTCGATGTTTCGGAAGGTCCGGAAATCCTGGGATCCGCCTGGCCGCTGGAGGCACCGACGGCCGATACCATCCCGAAGGCCGAATTCGCACCTCCTGCCCCCTCACCTCGGATCAGCAAGGCTGTCATTTTCGGTACGCTGGCAATCCTTGTCGTCGTCTTCAGCGCGCTGGCATGGCCAGCCATTTTTCATAGGTTCGGCAAGGCGTCCGCACCAATTCAACCGTCCATCGAATTGCTGCCGATCGTCAGCACGGCAACCGACGCACAAGGCAACGATATCGCTCAGGGGATCAGCGCCGAGCTGATCAACGGTCTTGCCAAGATAGACGGTATTCGCGTGATCGCGCCGGATAAACAGGAGGCTCCAGCGACGACGGAAGCTGTCGTCGACCGGCCAAGCAACGCCGATTTCATGCTACAGGGAGAGCTCCAGAAAAGCAGCAAGACCTGGATCTTCCAGGCGCGCTTGATCAACGTGACCACCCGTGAAGTCGAAACGGTCGCAGACGTTACACTGGATAGCAACGAACCAGACACGCAACGCCTGATCTCGAGGCTGGCGGCAGGCGCCGGCTACCCGCTGGCTGTCCGGCTGAACAAGCTCGCGGGTTACGCCAGTGCCTCCACCTCGAGCGCCGCCGGTGTGGCGATCGAGCAAGCGACGGCATCGATCAACCAGACGTCCAAGGAACGCTTCGCAACCGCCAAAACGATCCTGGAGAAAAACCTGGGTGCCGAGCCCGATAATGTCGATCTGCAAATTGCGCTTGCCAACCTTCATCTGCGCGGCATCCAGATGAGCTGGTATGGTCCGGATGACAGCAAAACGGCGGAAAACGATGCAAGATCGCTGTTGGAACGGGCTCTGCAGAGCAGGCCGAACTCAATTCCTGTGCTTGGCACCTATTGCCGTCTGCTGACCGTCACGAACCAGTTTACGGACAGTCTGGTTGCTTGTGGACGAGCATTGAATCTCAACCCATGGGATGGCACGGCGCTCTTCCATCTCGGGCTTACGCAATTGCAGCTTGGTCGCTTCGCCGATGCGTTGGGGACCTTCGAGCAGGCAGACCGCTTCGACACGCCCGACGTTTCGCGCTGGACCTGGCTGCTGGGTGCTGGATGGGCAGACGTTCTGCTTGGCCACGACGAAGATGCGATCGGATGGCTGCAGCGCTCTATTGCCATCACTCCGGCCTCAGGACGCGTCTACATGCTTCTGGCGGTTGCCTATCAGCGATCGGGTCACACGGTGGAAGCAAAGCAGACCATGGCAAAGGCCATGGAACTGCGGCCCGGCTCGACCACCGCCAATATCTCGCTGCCATCTCGCAATACCAGCCCGATCTATCTTGAGGAGCGCGGCAAGATCAATCAGGTCCTGATCGAGTTGGGCTTGCCGACAGGTGACGCCGCGCAAAAATAAAGCAATCCGACCTCACACATCATCGTTCAGCATGAGAACCGGGGTTAGAGCGCGCCGCCATCTCTGGCATTGGCTTCCGGAGCTTCAAGCGTTTCATTGTACGAGGGCCGTCGAGGCAAAGCCGGCGAACAAGCGTGCGGGCAAATTTACGCTCCGAGATGCCACAGACCTCTAAGTCCGCCGGCTTTTCCTTTCAGAGGGTCGGTCATCGGAATGCCAAGCCTCCCAATCGCCGCTTTTTGTTCATCCGACGGCTGTTTTCGGCAAAGATCGGCCTGCTGATCTGGGGGATAGGCGCCGATGACGAGAAAATCACGACTGGCCGCAATTCGGCAATGGCCTGTTCCGGCCGGCAGGATGACGGCATCCCCGGCCTCGACATGGATCTCCCGCCCTGCAGGGCCGCCGATGACAAGATCTGCATGCCCTTCGGCAAACCCGAGAACCTCATGCGCGGTGGAGTGATAATGATGAAAGTCATAGACGCCGTTTCGCCAGATACCGCCCCAGCCATTCGCGCGGAAAGCGGCCTCGAAGCCTTCCGCTCTATCTGCAGCGTCGAGCACCGAACGATAGACGATGACCGGGAAATGCGGATTGTTCGGAACCCATTCAAGCGGCCTTAGCCGGATCGCCTGTTCCATGTGACCTCTCTTGCCTGTCACAACCATAACTGGGCCGCTCCACTGTAGTTCCATTGAAAATCTGAGAACTATCGCCGAGGCGCGTCGTAATTCTTTTTCCTCCTGGACCATGACAGGACCGATTGCGCACTCTTGGCATATTGACTGGTGGGGCCTGCTTTGATCTCTTGGCGAGATAGCGCAATGCCTGACGTCCCCGATTGGCGGATGTGAGGGAGGAACAGCAGGGCATGAGATGATGGAGGCTGTGCGGGCGGTCAGCCTGAAGAAGGTGGAGATCTCGTTCGAGATTGCCAACAAGACACGGTTTGATGCCGTTGCCGCAACCGATCTGGATGTGGATGCGCATGAGTTCGTTGCCATCGTCGGTCCGACGGGATGCGGCAAATCCACGCTTCTGAATGCGACGGCGGGACTTCTCATACCCGCATCAGGCACGGTCGAGGTGTTCGGGAAGCCGCTGAAGGCGATCAACCGGCAGGCGGGCTATCTCTTCCAGCAGGATTCGCTGATGCCCTGGAAGACCGTGTTGGAAAACGTCGCGATCGGTCTTGAGATCAACGGCGTGGCATCTGCCGATGCACGAAGGACGGCGCGCGATTGGTTGGGACGCGTCGGCCTTGCCGCCTTTGCGGATCGTTTTCCGCGGATGTTGTCAGGCGGCCAGCGCAAGCGCGTCGGTCTCGCGCAGGTGCTGATCCGCGATCCCAAGCTGCTTTTGATGGACGAGCCGTTCGGACCGCTCGACGCACAGACACGGCTGATCATGGGCGACCTGCTGCTCAAACTCTGGTCGGAGGATCGCAAGGCCGTCATGTTCGTCACCCACGATCTCGACGAGGCCATCGCTCTCGCCGACAGGGTCGTCATCATGTCTGCCGGCCCCAAGTCCCGCATCATCGGCGATTTCAAGGTTACGCTGGAGCGTCCACGCGATATCGCCGAAATCCGCCACGATCCCGTCTTCATCCAGCTGCACCGGGATATATGGCAGGCGCTGCGTGACGAAGTCATGATTGCATACCGCCAGACGAGCGGAGAGACCGCATGAACCGCTCGCTCCTTCTCTTGCTGCAGATTCTCGTGGCCGTCGTCATTCTCCTTGTCTGGCATGTGGCGACCAACACGACGCTTCTCGGCAATCCGAAAACGATCTCCTTCTTCTTTGCCGATCCACTGAAGGTCGCGCAGCGCATCGTTCAATGGTTTACAAGCGGCTCGATCTGGTACCATCTCTGGATCACGCTGTCGGAATCCATCCTGGCTTTTCTGCTTGGCGCCTTCGGCGGTGTGGTCTTCGGCTTCTGGTTTGCCCGCAAGCCATTGGTTGCCGCCGTCTTCGATCCTTATGTGAAGGCGGCGAACGCGCTGCCTCGCGTGGTGCTGGCGCCAATCTTCGCGCTCTGGTTCGGGCTTGGCATTTGGTCGAAGGTGGCGCTCGGCATCACGCTGGTGTTTTTCATCGTTTTTTTCAACGTCTATCAAGGCGTCAAGGAAGTCAGCCAGCCCGTCCTGTCCAATGCGCGGATGCTTGGTATGAACGAGCGCCAGCTGCTGCGGCATGTTTATCTGCCGTCAGCCTTGTCCTGGGTGTTTTCAAGCCTGCATACGTCGGTCGGTTTTGCGGTCGTCGGTGCTGTGGTCGGCGAGTATCTCGGCTCTGCTGCCGGGCTCGGTTACCTCATCCAGCAGGCTGAAGGCGTTTTCGACGTCACCGGAGTGTTCGCCGGCATGGTCGTGCTCACCGCTTTTGTCCTGATCGTGGACTGGCTGATGACCATGGTTGAGCGTCGGCTGCTCGCCTGGCGCGGCCAATAGAAGAAATCGAACGACGAAACGGAGGAGGATAAGATGGAACGCAGGACATTTCTGATCGCAACCGCAGGCCTTGGCATCGGCGCCTCGCTCGGCGGCATCTTGCCGGCCATGGCGCAGGATGCCAAGCCCGAAAAACCGGATCTGCTCATCGGCGTCGGCGGCAAACCGCTGCTCTATTATCTGCCGCTGACGATCGCCGAGCGGAAGGGGTTCTTCAAGGAGGAAGGCCTCAACGTCACGATCAATGATTTTGCCGGTGGCTCGAAATCGCTCGAAGGTTTGATCGGCGGCTCGCTCGATGTGGTGGCTGGCGCCTACGAGCACACGATCCGCATGCAGAACAAGGGACAGGACATCGTCGCGATCTGCAATCTCGGCCGTTTCCCGGGTATCGTTATTGCCGTTCGCAAGGAACTTGCGGGCGAGATCAAATCCATGGCCGACATGAAAGGCCGCAAGATCGGTGTGACCGCACCCGGTTCATCGACGGCGCTGATGTTCCAATACGCCATGCTGAAAAACGGCCTGAAGGTCGACGACGCATCGCTGATCGGTGTCGGCGGCGGAGCCGGTGCAGTCGCGGCCGTCAAGAGCGGACAGATCGACGGGCTCTCCCATCTCGACCCGGTCATCGCGCAGCTGCAGTATGATGGCGACATCACCATCCTTTTGGATACTCGCACCGAGGCAGGCACGCGCGCCCTGTTCGGAGGCCCCAATCCGGCCGCAACCGTCTATATCAAGCGTGAGTTCGCGCAGGCAAACCCGATCACGACACAAAAGACGGTGAACGCCTTCATGAAGGCGTTGAAATGGATTTCGACAGCAAGCCCGGAAGATGTTGCCGGCGTCGTGCCGGAAGAATATCTGCTCGGGAACCGCGATCTCTACATGCAGGCCTTCAAGAGTTCGAAGGAAATGTACTCTTTGGACGGCATGGTCACCAAGGAAGGCTATGATTCCATGATGGGTGTCCTGAAAACGCTCGATCCGGAACTCGCCAATGCCGACGTGCCCTTCGACAAGACCTTCGATCCGACCTTTGCCAAAGCGGCAAAGACCTGATCGAGGCGGCCGCCAATTTTGTCGACACAGGGGGCGCGCACCCTTTGCGCGTCGCCTGTCGACGAGTGGGTTTGGGCAGCCGTCACGCTCCATCGCCTGCATCGAGCGATGGGCGCGGCATCGACAAATTGATAGTTTTCAATGGTATCCGCTCTGTCCTTTCGGCAACGCCAATGGTAAGGGAGCTTTACGAATGATCTCTTTGCGCCGGGTGGCTTTTGAACACTGCATGGCAACAGACCGCGATTGACGCGCCGCCGCTGACGGAGAGCGCGCGCGCCGTATTGAGAACGATCGCAAGCAGCGGCCCTGCCACAAGGCCGCAATTAAGCGCAGCACTCATGTTCTCCAAGCCGACCATGTCGGCCGCCGTCAGCGAGTTGGAGCGCTATGATCTTCTGGCGCCTGCGGGCATCAATCGCGGCTCGGTCGGACGGACATCGGTGACCTATGGGCTCGGTCCCAAAGCCGGCTTCGTTATCGGCATCGATTGCGGCACCACGCACATCAATGCGGTGGCGCGCGGCCTTGACGGGGCGACGCTTGCAACGGTGCAGAAACCGCTCCTCGACAAATCCGCCGCCGAACGATTCCAATTGATCGAGGGGGTTATCGAAGAACTGCTTTCGCAGTTCGAGACCCAATCGACACCGCTGCGCGCCTTGGTGATCGCGCTTCCCAATATCATCTCCACATCGCTGGAGAGAATGTTCGGCCGCGAGATATTGCTGCCTATTCTGGAACGGCTGCAACAGGCCCATGGCGCGCCGGTGCTTCTCGAAAACAACGTCAACTGCGCAGCCCTTGCCGAATATCACGAGGGCGCGGCAAAGGAGCATTCATTCGCGATCTACATGCAGATCGGGGTTAAGACCGGCATGGGGATCGTGCTCGAAGGGCGGCTGTTTCGCGGCTTCAAAGGCGGCGCCGGCGAGATCGGTCATCTGCCGTTTCCCTGGTCGGAGCGGGAACAGCCGACATGGCAGCAGGTGGAAACCTATATGGGTTCCGCAGCACTCCTCGAACGCGCCGCCGCACGCTGGCCGGCAGAGGAAGGGCAGCCGCCGGCAAGCACCAGCGACCTATTTTCACGTGTAGAGCAATCTCCAACGGCGCGCGATATCGTCGAACAGCATGCCCGTGATGTCGGAAATCTTGCCGCCGCCTGTGTCAGTGTCCTCGATCCGCAGCTGATCGTGCTCGGCGGCGGTGTCGGCCAGAACCCGCAGCTATTGCCGGGGGTCAGGGATGTCGTGAAGGAATTGTGCTGGCCGGTCGACGTCGTCAACGGCAAGCTGTCGAACCAGGCAACCGTTCTCGGTGCCGTGCGTCTCGCCATCGACTTTGCCATGGCGAGACTGCTGGGAGAGGAAGGAAAAGCAGCCTTCCTCTATCCGGGAGCGCTGAACCTCGACCGGATCAGCACTTGAATCGCCTTTAAATATCCCGTTTGGTATCGGTCTGGCGATAACGGAACTCACAGACCGGCAGGCCCGCATCTTCCGAGAGCGTCGCGATCAGCAACTGCGCCGGAATGGCCTGCAGGATCGCATCGCCGATCCCGTCCGAGAATGCGGGAACATGAATGACGACGAGGCTGTCGGCGTCCGCAACGTCGGTCCGAGACGTCACCAGAACCGAGGGGATGCCAAACCCGGCGAGATCCTGCGCCAGCTTGACCTCGCGTCCGTTGCCGAACAAGAGGACGCCGCTATCCCTGTCGTTCGGCTCCATAGGCCCATGCAGAAAGTTCAGCGTATCCCAATCCTGCGCCGATACGCGCGCGGCCTCACGGATGAGAAGTGCCGCATAGCCGGCTGTGCCGTAGGCCACACCGGCGCCAACGCAATCGATCGCCTTCTTGCCGGCAAGAAGCTTGGCAGCCTTGTCGGCCTGAGCGCCCGTCGCATTCAACACCGATTCGGCTCGGTCTGCGATTGCGCTCCAGTCTGCTTTCGAGGGACGGCCCGCCTTGTCGGCAAGAAGCGCTGCGGTCAGCAGCGAACCAAGATAACTTGTGGTGTTCGGGCCGCTGTCTGCGCCGCTTTCGGTCGGGATCATATGCCTGACCACCCGAGAGATCGGCGTGCCGTCGGCCTTGGCGATCCCATAGGAATGCGCGGTCGGGCGAAGCTCCATCGCATGCGCCGGCTCTTCGCTGCGCCCCGAGGCCGAAAAGGCGATATAGGCATTGCCTGCGTCGATTGCTGGATCATAAAGATCGGTACCGGGCAAAGCGAAGGCCCGCAAGCCTTGCGCGCGCATTTGGGCCGCAGCCGCCACAGCCGCATAGAGGCTTGCACCGATGCCGACGAGGACCGTCGGGCCTGCCTGTACGGGCTCGAGATCGAGCGTTTCGAGCCGCTTTGAGACGGCGGCAAGGCAGGCTTTCAAGGCGGCGGGCTGAAGCGCAATCGCTTCGCGATAGGGCACTCTGTCTGTCATGGTCATTCCCGTATGTTGGCAAGAAAACGGCGGCCGGCGTCCCCGACCGCCGACGGCATTGCTTAATCTCAATCCAGCTTCATGTAGTCGGCAAAGCGCGCCGCATCGTTGATGGTGACCTTGTCGAGCTTGTTTTCTCCGAGACCCCATTTTTCGAAGATCTTGGCGTAGGAGCCATCGGCGATCATCGACTGCATGGTGGCGGCAAGCGCATCGCGCAGCTGCGGGCTTTCCTTGCCGACGAGCATCGCCTGGTAACCGACGGCATATTGCGTTCCCGTGACGAGCTCGAGCTTCTTGCCGCCGGCAGGCTGATGCTGCAAGCTATAGGCTGCGACGCCAGTCGTATCCATGGAGAGATCGACGCGTCCGCTCTGCAGCGCGATCTTGATCTGGTCGTTCGATGGGAATTGCATGACGTTGAGCGGCTTGTCGGCCGGGCAAAGCGTCTTCTGCTTGTCGAGAAGCTGAAGCGGGATCGAACCCTGAACCGCGCCGGCGTTCAGACCGCAGGCATCCTTCAGCTTGTGCACGCCCTTCGGGTTGCCTTCCAGCACGATGATGCTCGTGCCTTCGAGCATGTAATTGACCACATCGACGATCTTCTCGCGCTCGGCGAAGTCGCCGAATGCCGACATGCCCATGTCGAAGCGGCCGGCCTGGATGCCGGGAATGATGCTGGCGAACTGCGCGGGAACGTCGGTGAACTTTACACCAAGACGCGTGCCCATCTCGTCGCGCAGCTCCCGCTCGAGGCCAACGATCGTCTTGTTGTCTTCGCCGTAAAAATCGTAAGGCGGTGTCTGCGGTTCGGTGCCGACCTTGATCTCGCCCGCCGACTTGATCTTCTCCGGCAGCATGTCGTGCAGCTTCTGGTCCACGCCCGCGGCCCATGCGCCGGAGCTCGCCAGCACTGCCGCTGCAGTCAGGAGCATCGTCAGATTTGTCTTCCCTGTCATTGGTATTCCCCTTTTTCTCCTCATGCACGTGAAGGACGTGCGGCCTTGTTCCGATGCCCGCCTTCGGTCAGTACATCCGTCTGAGAAACGCCTGCGTTCTTTCCTGTCTGGGGTTATCGAGGACCTCGCGTGCCGGACCTTCCTCCACCACGACGCCCTGATCCATGAAGACGATCCGATCGGCGACCTCACGGGCAAAGGAAAGCTCGTGCGTCACGACAATCATCGTCATCCCGTCCGCGGCGAGCTTGCGCATGACGTTCAGAACTTCGCCGACGAGTTCGGGATCGAGTGCGGAAGTCGGCTCGTCGAAGAGCATCAGCTTCGGGTTCATCGCAAGCGCGCGGGCAATCGCCACGCGCTGCTGCTGACCACCGGAAAGCTGATAGGGATAGGCATCTCCCCGGCCTTCGAGATCGACCATCTTCAGCAGCTCTTTTGCGCGGGCAAGCGCCTGCTCACGGGACTGACCACGATTGAGGATCGGCGGCTGAGAGATATTGGTCAGCACATTCTGATGCGCAAAGAGATTGAAGCGCTGAAACACCATGCCGATATCCCGGCGCTGGGCGGCAAGCTCCTTGCCGCTCATTTCATGCAACGCATCGCCGCGCTCGTGATAACCGATCAAGCGGCCATCAACGAGAATGCGGCCACTCGTCATCCGCTCCAGATGATTGATGCATCTGAGAAACGTCGATTTGCCGCTTCCAGATGGACCAAGCAGGCACACGACTTCGCCTTTGTTGACCGAAAGGTTGATGCCTTTCAGAACATCGAGTGGGCCGAAGGACTTGTGAACATCGATGGCCTCGACGAGGGGTGAGACCGCCGGCTGAATGATTGGAGCGCTCATCCGTTTCTCCCTTCTGCGCGCATCAGGCGCAGGGCGCTCTGCAGCAGGCCAGGTGCCTGGTTCGTTGATTTGCCAAGCCGCCGTTCGATGACGAATTGGATGGCGGAGGCGATCGTCGTCATGACGAGGTACCAGATGCTGGCCACGATCAGCAGTTCGATGATCAGGAAGTTGCGGGCATAGATATTCTGCGCGCGCGTGAGCAGATCCTGCGCCGCCACGACGGAAACGAGCGACGTTGTCTTCAGCATCGAGATCGTCTGATTGCCGATCGGCGGGATGATGACGCGCAAAGCCTGCGGAAAGATAATGCGAAGCATGGCCTGGGAAGGCGTATAGCCGAGCGCCTTGGCCGCTTCGCTCTGACCGTTGTCGACAGCCATCAGACCGCCGCGCATGATCTCGGCCATATAGGCGGCCTCGTTCAAGCTGAGCGCGAGGAGCGCCGCCACGAAAGCCGTGACGATCGCGTTGGTGTCGATATGGATGGAGCCGATGTCGAGACTTGGTATGAACAGCTGAATATTGAACCAGAAGATGATCTGCACAAGCAGGGGCGTGCCGCGGAAGAACCAGATGTAGAGGCCTGAAAAGCCTGACAGCACCGGATTGGACGACAATCGCAACATCGCAAGGATCGCGCCAGCGACGATGCTGATGACCATCGACAAAACGGTAAAGAGGATCGTCAGCCTGATACCGTCGAGAATGGTTTCGTCGAAGATATACTGCGGAATGGCCGCCCATGCGATGTGACGGCTGGTTGCGACCAGGAATACCAGAAGGGCGACGAGGGCAATCAGCAACACTGCCGCCATGCGTTGCCCCCAATTTCGTGCTGGAATGATCTTCTGGGAAGTCATGCAGCTCTCCAATCCTGATCGGTTTTCAAGGCGCCATCGATATGCGGCAGCGGCAGGGTGACGGGCAGATCGCCGACGCCGAGCTTGCGGGCAAGGACCATCGCTCCAAGAACCGGTTGGGCGCTAAGCAGCGTCAGCGTCGCATCCGGCAGCCGTGACGCCAGGGCAGACTGGAACGCGGTAAAGAGGCGTGACTGTCGTGCGATGACGCCGCCTCCAGTCACCACGTCACCGCCCGGCGCTCCCCGGCGCACCAGCTGCTCCGCAAGCACCGCAAGAGACCGGCCCGCGTCGGCAATAACGGCTTCGGCATGTTTGGAACCGGCGTCGGCAGCATCGAAAACCAGCGGTGCAAGCCGACCGATGCCGGCCGCCGAGCCAATCGTCCCGAGTGCCCGGCCGATCTCGATCGGGGAGGCAACGGCGAGAGCGTCCATCAGATTTCGGCCGAGGGGGTCGAGGCTTTCACCCTGGTCGAGCGCAAAGCGCACGGTACGTGCCGCCTCGCGCACAAGCCCGCTCGCGCTGCCTTCATCGCCCAGATACCAGCCCCATCCACCCGATGCGATCATCCCGCGTGAGGCATTGCGTGAAACCGCGATCGAACCGGTGCCGCTGATGACCGAGATGCCGCTCGTCTTGCCTGCCGCAGGCAAAAGCAGTTCGGAATCGTTGAGGACCAGCACGGTCCCGCTCAGATGAGATGACATCCTTGTCTGCAGGGCCATCCGGTCTTCATCGCTGTCACAACCATGCGCGCCGACGACGGTCACCGTCGGCGTTTGACGGGCTGTTGCGATCACAAGCGCGACGAGCGCTTTGGCATCGGCATCATGATCGATCCGCCCCCGCCATTCGGAGGTGTCCACAAGCGCTTCGCCGACCATGCTGCCATCATGCTCGGCAATGAGCTGAGTTTTCGTACCGCCAATATCTATTCCAACAATCATGCGTCCACTTTCATTTGTTAGGTAACTTACCTAATTATGATTTGGACGCAAGCGGATATTTCGCGGCATCGGATCAATTGACGATGACTGCTGAAAATCAGATGGGAGAGGCAATGCTATGCCGCTGAGCGATGCGGGCAGTCAGGGCATGGAAATCCTCGAGCGTAGATGAGGTGATCGCGCGCTCGACGACACAGAATAAACTCCGCGCCAGGAAATCGCATAAGTGCGGTCCGGTGATCTGGATCATCGCCTCAGTGACTTCGATGGACAGCGGCTCGCCACTTACAATTGCGGGGCAGCTCACGCCCTGCAGACCATCTTTATTTGCCTGACCGATCGGCCGCGTGCAGATGATGCACGTAGCGGCCATGGATCTAGCTCCAACGCTCTTCAGGTGATTTTATGGGTTGGATCGTCGCTCGGGCGGCTCGCGCAAATCCTGCAAAGCCGAGCTTATGCGGCCTCGGCCAGTTCCACGCGGTTTCGGCCGCCGGCCTTTGCACGATAGAGCGCCTTATCCGCCGCCTCGAGCACATGCTTGAAATCATCCGCCGGCTCATGAGAGCAGGCAATCCCGACGCTGACGGTGACATGCACTTCGTCCTGCTCGAACATCAGCGTTGTCGCTTCTATGTCTCTGCGGATCTTTTCGGCAACGAAGCCGGCTGCCCTGACGTCCGTATTCGGCAAGAGGACGACAATTTCCTCGCCGCCGTAGCGGGCGGCGATGTCGCTCTTGCGCACGGTCTGCCGGATCACATCTGCCACCCGGGCCAGCACCGTATCGCCAAAGCTGTGACCCCAGCTGTCATTGATCTTTTTGAAGTGATCGATGTCGAGCATGATGATCGAGAAGGGAATGCGGCGCGTCCCGGCTTCCTTGCTGCAGCGATCGCCTTCGCGCTGCAAAACGCGGCGATTGGGCAGTTTCGTCAGCGGATCGACGCTCGCCTCGTTCTCAAGCGCGCGCTGAATGCCGATGCGATATTGCTCGCGCTGAAGCAGGTCCGACAATAGCATGACACCGAGAATATTGACGATCGAAACCGGAAGCGCAGCCGTGACGAGCAGCTGGTGCGCGACCGACCATGGCAGAAAAATCAGAACGATAAGCGATGTCATCGTCGCCACGCCGAACAGCGCGGAGCGCTTCCAGCCGGTGCCGACCCACTGCCGGGGCAAAAGTGTGAGAAGATAACCGGCTGTTGCGACGATCAGTATGCCGGCGACGCCGCCGACGGCGCCCATGCCGCCCACCAGAAAGCGGAAGACGCCCATCATGGCCGCGGCGACAAGGGTGCCGACCAGGCCACCGTAGATCGGCACCAGCACGAGCAGGATCGAACGGCCATCCTGAAAGACGCCCGGCATCCAGCGTATGGGATCCCCCATCGACAGAATGCCGCCAACGCCGAATAGCAGACCGATGGCAACGGACTTCAACACGCCACGTTCGATGGTCCGCGCCACCCAGGAATAAGCGTAAACGATAATCGCCACTTGCCCCAGGACGCGCACCAACGAAGGCAAATGCGTCTGAATTTCCATCACCGTTCCCAATCCCTGTGCGCGGCCAAACAGCGTAGCCCGCACCGCCCTTAGTCGAAGTCAGAATGAAATACCAAAAAATCTCTGCCAGATCGTTTATTGAGCCCTTCGCATTTCAAAGATTCCGGTGCCCGATCGAACAGAATGCGAAAGACATGATCGTTGCGTAAACCATCGGTAAACACGGCTCCGCGCGACACTGTTCGCGGCATCATATTCCAATAGGCTTATAAACCATCCAGGGTGAATAGTGAGCGAAACCGCTTGCTTCGGTAAAGAAACCGACACCAGATGCAGATGAGACATGCTGCGCCGCTACCAGAGCCACCGTAGTACCTGCAAGTAAAAGCGCCGGAGGTAGTTGAAGATAGTATCCTATGTCAGCGCTCGTCCGGGAAATAGCCATACCGGCGCCACAGGGCTTATGGTGCCCGTATAATTTGCGCGAACGCTACGGTCGCAGATCGCATATCCCCAATTGACCAATTTTTCGGACACATCGTCTCCGAGATTAGTCAACCGTGTCGGAACGGCCGAAAGGGAACTGGCCGCATCCACCGAGCATGGCAACGCATCGTTGGGGACGAGCTTCGAGGGGTCGGTATCGATACCCCAATAGGCGCCGAAGCGGGCGTAGGCCTGGGCCGTGACCAAACTCGCCTCATCGTCATACGCATGAGCGCCCCGGAATCGGCCGATCAGGTCATGACGGCGCAGCGCCCTGACTTGATTGTCCGTCACGTCCAGTATCCGGCGCAGCTGGCTGACCCAATTGCGGTATAGCCGGGGATTTCGTCCGAACGGCGCGCCTCCATCGCTCACGAACAGAGTTGCGAAACGTTTGACCAGCGGCTCGATGCCGTGATTGTCGTAAACGCCGCCGTCCGTCAGAATGACGTTCTTGCGGAAATTGCCAATTCCCGGCACCGGTCGACGCGGCGCCGTCGGCCAATCCTCGAAACTGCCATCGGCGAAATCGAGGATCATGGGTGACAGAATGGGCGGAAATGCCGAGGAAGCGGCGACGGCCTGCGCGAGCGGAAAATTCGGCCGATCGATACGCCCGACAAGATAATCGCCGGCATAGTCCTTGCAGAAGCGCCAGAGCACACCAGTCTGGAGATTGCTTGCGCAGAACATGAATTGCGGCTGATCGGGAAGATCCTGAAGGCTTCGCCCCCGAAACAGGTGTCTGTCATAGACTTTCGCCACTTGTGCGGCCGCAGACGTTCCCGGCAGCAAACCCATGACCGCAGCGGCGAAATCGATGCGGGACCGGGCAAAATCAAGCATCGGTTCGACAAAGACATCGCCCATGTTGGCGAAGTTTTCCCTCACCAGATCCGGCCAGACGCATGCAAGCCAGGCGGTCGCGATGGAGCCACCTGAAACGGCGGAGATGCGCCTTGCCTGCTGCAAAAGCCCGAGTTCGGCCAGACGGACAAAGGCGCCGACATGAAACAGCATGGCCCGGAAACCTCCGCCGGAGGCGGCGATGCCTATTCCGGCCTCAAAGCCGTTGCCGTCCCACGCGAAGGTGTTGGCTTCCAGAGCCTGCTCCTGCGAGGAGAAAGGCATCGCATCGATATTGTCCATGGACCGCAATCCCCGGCCGCCCCGTTCGTCCAAAAACGGCTAGCATCTATCATTTATCGTGAAAAGAGCAGGCGATCCTTGGCAGCTTGCGAACCCGTCTCATAAAAGCGGCCGAACCACGGCTTCTGTCCTGCCGCGGGTGGCTTTGCGAGCGTCAGACTTGTCGGTGCCGTCGCCGTCTGCATAGCCGCGCGGAAATGCAGATGATCGAATATGCGCAGCGCCTCGAGCGCATAGGACGTCGCAACCCGCTGGTCTTCGATCATCACGAGATTGTCGCCGTTGCCCGTCTCGCCGCTGGGCGACAGGTTGGACGAGCCGGTGAACACCTTGGCCGTCGGTAGGTTGAAGTCGGTCACGACGAATTTGTCGTGTATGAATACCACTTCCACCGCTCCACTCAGTCTTGAACGGCTCCGGCGCGTGGTTTGCAAGATAGCTGAAATCCACGAGGCCGACCGTTCCGTCGGGCTTGCGGATTTCCAACCCGCCTTCCTTGTCGGAAATGCCGTAGCTGAAGACATCCTTGCCCATCAGCCGATCGACTGCCTGCCGCACCGGTCCCGAACGGATCTGACTGAGAAAGGCGATGGCGTAGAATACGGAGGAGGAAGCCTGGTCGATGGCCGCACCCACGGGGCTCAGCGACAGATTGCTCGATGCATGCGGCGAGAAGCAGAAATGTGCCGCCGGCATCCCGGGTGCCTGCACCAGATTCCATTTTCCGCTCAAGCCGTCTTGCTTGAAAGCATCCAGCCCCTGGAACGCCAATTCGAAAGCGCGGCCGAACAACCCGGCCGCGTCGGCGGAATGAAACACCAAGGCGTTGTTCGCCTGTATATAAAGCCCCCGGTAGCTGAAGTTGGTCGAGCCGAACAGAACCTTGATGGGCTGGCCATCGCGACGAATGATGAAGACCTTATTGTGTTGCAAGGTCTTGAAATGCATGCGCTTGACGGCACCGGCACCCGCCGAGGCAGCAAGCCGTGCAGCCGCCTGCGATTCCGCGCTGGTGGCCGGCTTATGCGATCCTGAATCGTCGATGATGGCGCGAACGCGCGTGCCGCAACTCTCCAGCTTGGCGACGATATCCCGCTCGTTGAAATCATAGGCGAAGACGTCGATGGAAAGGGTGGGATCATTCACCACCTCATTCAGCAGGCCGAAGATGAGATCGTAGGCCTCGAAACCGAGCCACTGATAGATATCGTCCGAGAGCTTGTTGAATGTCAGGCCCTGATCGGGATCGCTGGGAATGACCTTAGAGTTGTTGCCGAATTTGTCGGCATAGGCCTGCGACGACGCGAAGTTGCGGGTAAAACCGATATCGAGATAATCGCTGTAGGTCATCCGATCGAGCGAGATCGGAATATCAGCAACCTGATCGCCGTTGCGCAGGGCGCCCGCGGCATTCATGTGAATCTTCGTGACCCTGTAGAGATAGGTGCCGTCCTTCGGATCATAGGGAAAATGCATCCAGCGGAATTTCTGGAATGGCGCCGAAGTCGACAGGAAGTTGCGGAAGCCATCCACTGTCTGCCCGGGCGTGTTGTAATCAAAATTCAGGCGATTTCTCAGCGGGATGTAATCGGGCGAACCGGGGCTTTTGACCTCGATCGCAAAGCCGACGAAATCATCCTCGGGATTGGTCACGTCCATTCCAACAAGACACATGCGCTCACCGCGCCAGAGCTTGACCGCAAGGCTTCCAGCCGTGCCCGTATTTGCAAAAGCCATCGTAATCCCCTCTACACGTCTGAATGAAGGTGATGCCTGTTTTCATGCTGGATGATGAAGACTGCCGAGCCTGATGGGTCTCGTCAGAACGGTTCCAGAACCTTGGCAACCGTCGGCGAGCCATTATGAAATTCGGTCACAAGAACCAGATTGAAGACACTGGGATCCCATGGATCGGGATAGCTTCCCAACGGTGCGCCAAGCGCCTGCATCAGTCCTGGTATGTGGCCATGATGCCAGCACACAAGGATCGTTTTGCCGTCGAATTTCGGCTTGGTGAGAAGCGCGTCGACAAGATCGGTATAGTCGTCATCGGCGTAGGACGCATGCAGCTCGATGCCGAGGGCGCTGGCCAGAGGCTGCACCGTTTCAACCGGACGCGCACTGTGCTTGGATATCGCGGTGGCAAAGATGAAGTCGGGTGGCCCAAAGGTCTGCGGATACCAGGTCACGAGCTTCTTCGCCCGTTCTTCGCCGGCTGACGATAGATTGGGATCACCGGGATCGTCGGGTTTTTCGGCATGACGCATGACCATGATCTTGACAGGCGCCATCCGGTCCCTCCCCTGGCTACAGTCACAATCAATTGCTACCATAAACTGGATTGACGATATTCCGTTTGCAACCAAGAGCAATGGTATTTTGATATTGTAACAAAATTTTTATGCGGCATGCGGGATCCGCGAAACAAAGCAAATGTCGGGCACAGAGGCCCTTCTCATGCGCGCAACGCGGCGGCTGGATTGGAGCGCATGGCGCTGAATGTCGGGACAACGGAAATAAACGCCGCAACCGCCAGAAAACCGCCGATCAGCCAAAGGTCATCGAGGGTGAAAGCGACCGGCAGCCGGACGGCCGTTGATGCCGCAAGGCGTGCTGAAATTGCCAGGGCGGCAAAATATCCAAGCGCAATTCCGAGCGCAATCCCCGCCACGAACAAGATGAAGAGCTCACCCCAAACGATCACGATGACCGCGCGGATCGGCGCGCCGAGTGCTCGCAATGCTCCGATCTGCCGTCGTCTCGATCCGACATGCATGACAGTCACCAGCACGATCGCGGCAATGACGATCGCCTGCGTTCCAAGCGCAATCGCCAGAAGGAGACTGCGCGCATCACCGAGCGTCGCGTAGAGCCGCGTCAATACCTCTCCGGGAAAAACGCCGAGCGTGGTGCCGGTCCGGTACTCCTGCCGCAAGCGGTAGGCGTCGGCAATCGTCTTCGGCTTGACGAGAACAGCCGGCACGCCCGGAGCCTGCGCATCGAAATGCTCGTCCAGCGGCGCAGCGGCGTCGACATGGCCGTGCTCATGACCGTCCTCATGCCCCTCCGGCTCCGCACTATGGGTATCCGCCTCGTCACCATCATGATCATGATGCTCTTGCCCGTGCATGCCGTGCAATTGCCATACGGCGCGGATCGGCACCAGAATTGCACGATCCCACGCCGTCCCCGTCGGCACCATGCGGCCGGTCACCTTGTAGGTGATGGCGGTATGGGTTTCTCCGCCGGTTTCGGCCGTTCCATGCATGGGTTTGATTTCGGCGCCTGGCTGCAGCGGAACGTCGGAACCGACCACCGCCTCGCCGAGACGCGCAAACAGAGCGCCCTCAGAAAGAGAGGGTGAAAGTGACGAGATCAGGCTTGTCGTCGTGCCGACGATCGGATGCCCGTAGGCGGAATCGCCGAAACCGACAGGTGCGGCCAATTCGACGCGCGGATCATTTGCGAGACGGCCAAGAACGGCGCCATCCATTAGCGGCAACGGCGCCGGCTGGAGAAACACCGCCGAAAGCGCCAGCTGCGTCTCGCTGCCGGCAGCCCCCACCAGCAAGTCGAATTTCTCTGCCGCTCGCGCGCTTCCGAGCCGAACGGCTCGCTCCTGAAGCGTGACCGTGACGCTCAGGGCAACCGAGAGGGCAATCAGGATGACCACGGCAAGCGCACCGCTCCAGAAACGCCTGAGGTCTGCCAGGATGAAGGTCATCATTGCGCGGCAACCCTCTCGTCGCTGTCTTCCTCGATGCGGCCACTTGTCAGGCGAATACGACGTTCGAGACGCTCGGCAAGTGCTGGGTCGTGCGTGACGACGACGAGGGTTGCCCCCTCTTCCGTTGCGAGCTGCAGAAGAAGTTCCGCAACCTCGTTGCCCGCCTGACGATCGAGGCTGGCCGTCGGCTCGTCGGCCACGATGACGCCCGGGCGCTGCAAGAGCGCACGTGCAACGGCAACGCGCTGCATCTCGCCCCGGGACAGCGTTTCGATCTTCTGCTTGGGTCGGGCAATACCAGTCATCGACAACAGCAGAAGAGCCCGCTCGCGCTCAGCCGACGTCAGACGACGCGCCAACCGCACCGGAAGGACGACGTTCTCGACGGCGGACAGGCCGGGAAAAAGGTGAAAGTCCTGCATGACAAGACCAATGTTGCGCGCGCGAAACGCATCGCGCTTCCCGGCGGAAAGACGCGTAATCTCGGTGCCGCTCCAGGAAATACCGCCTCGCGTGACCGTTTCGAGACCGGTGATCGCATTGACGAAGGTGCTCTTGCCGGAACCGGACGCTCCTGTGATCGCCAACCGACCGCGTGCGGGCAAGTGGAAGCGCGCGACGGAAAGCACCGGCGTGGCGAGGCCCGGAAACTGCATCTCAAGTCCGGAGATATCAAGCGCAAGCATGGAGATCAAACAGTCCTGAACGAAGCGTCCCGAAGACGCAATTGGCTGATGAAGCCGGTTTCCGGATCGGTCCAGGAGCCGTATTCCAGCACGCCCTTTGCGACAATCGGCGCGTTGAACTGAACGAAGGTCTGCTTGGCGGAGAGATAGACGACCATGATGTTGTCGGGCCAATCGGCATCGGACGAGCAGAACGGGCAGAGCGACATCGGAATTTCCGTCAGCACGAAAAAGGCAGCCTCCGCCTTCAGCGGCGGCGCCATGAAGCCATTGATGGCCACATCCTTGCCGTTCAGCTCCTTCACCTTGTCGGAGAATTGGAGCCCGAGCGGGCCGAAACTCTTATAAAGTTCATTGAAGCCGAGCTTTTCGGCAGCGTTTGTCCGCGTCGCAATCGCCATTGCCGGCAGCATGGCCGCAACGGTGAGCAGCGTCCGGCGACGGATAAGACCGGTCCTGATGTGAGACATGGAAACCCCTGAAAATAAGGATGGACAGGCGACCGAAAGCCGCCTGGCCACATTCGCCGACGAGGCGAAATTTACATTTTCTCGGTGCCGAGCGCGAAGGTATCGGCGAGCACGCGGTAGACGTCGCTCTGCTCCATGTAGCCGCGGAAACCTTCGGCGCCAGGGCCTGCTGCCTGCAGGACGATATCGTCCACGGCATGAACGCCGCTGTCTTCGTCCCGCGGAATGTTGCCTTCTACGAAAACGGCACCCGGCACGTCCTTGTAGGCTTGATTGGCGACATATTCCTTCTTCTCGTTCTGGATCGCCGGAACGAAAGGACCGTCGAGCTTCGGACGGAAGGTCTCGTAGTGGTCAGGGCCGTTGTTGGCAGCCATGAACAGACGACGCGAAACGTCGACGCGGTCCGGATAGCCGTCGCCATCCTTGTCTTCGTAGTTCGGGAAGCCGGCCGCCGCATAGGTGCCGACCTTCTCGCGCATTTCGGTGCCGGGTTTATTGTCGTCGACAGTGCCGATAATCGAGACGCCATGCGTGTGGTCGCCGGTGACGACGATCAGCGTGTCTGGGTTCTTGTCCTGGAATTCGCGGGCAACGGCCACGGCCTTGTCGAACTCGATGGTTTCGACCAGAGCGCGATCCCAATCGAGCGGATGGCTCATCTTGTCGATCGAAGCGCCTTCGACCACGAGGAAGAAGCCTTCGGGGTTCTTCGCGAGCTTGTCGAGTGCAACCTTGGTCATGTCGACGAGGCCCGGCTGGTTCGGGAATTTGTCGACGGTGCCCTTCTTCAGGAATTCGCGGTCGAGCGTGACGTCGAGATTGCCGGTGTGGAAGAGACCGAGCAGCTTGTCCTGGTTCGAGCCTGCAGCCGTCGCCAGTTCGTTCTTGTCGGTCGCAACGGCATAGCCGGCGTCCTTGAAGAGCGCGATATAATCCTTGTCGTCTTTACGCTTGGAGCCCGGAACGCTCTTCGACAGGAAATAGGCCGAGCCGCCGCCGAGCAGGACGTCCGGCTTGACGTCATACATCATGCCGACGATTTCAGCCTTGTCGCCGCGCTTGCGGGTGTGGGACACGAGCGCTGCCGGCGTCGCATCCTCGACTTCGGCCGTGGTGACGATGCCGAGCGACTTCTTGCCGGTGCGGCGCAGAGCTTCACCGATCGTTTCGACCTTCGGATCGTCCATGCTCGCCGGCGTGCGGTCGGCATAGACACCGAGTGCGTTCACGGCGGACTTGTGGCCGGTCATGTAGGCCGACATGGTGTTTGCGCTGTCGGTCGCGATCGCCGACGTCGAAGACGTGCCGATGAAGGCGACCGGCGGGATATCGTCCATGGCGAGACGGCCATTGGCCTTGCCCTCCGTCATGCCCTTGGACATGATGCGCGCACCGGTGCGATGAGCCACGGAAAGACCGTCGCCGAGCAGGAAGATGATGTTCTTGGCTTTCGGCGTCGCCGACGTGCCATAGACATCCCAGTTGACCGATTTCTTCTCGTCACCGGCGGCCACCTCGACCTTATACTGGCCAGGCTTTGCGAGCTTGACGCCACGCAGGATCAGAGCCGATCCAAGAACCTTGTCTTCGGCGCCCTTTTCTTCGGCGACGAAATCAGCCGCCTTGCCGAAAACGGCATCGTAGCTTTCGCCGTTCACCGTGATCTTCACGTCTTCCGGCTTCACGACCTTGCTGAACTCGACCTTGAAATCGAACGGTGACCCCACGAGAACCGTTGCCCGGTCCAACGGATAGACCGTTGCCGCATTGGCTGCCCCTGCCAACGCGGTTGCGGACACCATGGAAAGAAGAAGTTTACGCATTGAATACCCCCAGCGTCTTGGTTACTTCCTCCTCCCCCTTATAAAAGCCAGATGACAATCACATAAAAAACGGCCGACTTTCTGCAACCTTTAATTCCAAAGGCGAAAGCACTAAGGGATGCTGATTGTATGATCGCCATCTAAATAAGAGCCTTCGGCACGACGGCGACCTTAGTCCCTGGCCTCGCACCATTGCTGCAAATGGAGGGTCTCAGGGCTTTGCACTGTCAGGATGCGCGGCCTGAAATCCGGGCAGTCCCGCACACCGCTCATCGATTGCGACAATGCGCTTGAGGTCGCGCAGATCGACGTCCCAGCGGCGTGCATTATAGACTTGCGGCACAAGGCAGACGTCCGCCATCGTCGGCTTGTCGCCATGGCTGAACGCTCCGTCGCATTTGCCCAGCATGGCCTCCAGCTTGTGAAGCCCCATGCCTATGAAGTGCTTCATCCACTCTTCGCGGGCTTCGGCCTTGTCCGATATCGTCGTCACATAGGCGGCGACATGCGTGTTGCAGATCGGGTGGATGTCCATGGCGATCGCGTAGGATAGAGTCCGAACCTGCTGTCTTGCGGCAGCGTCCTGCGGCATCAGCCCGCTTTCCGGCCAGCGCTCCGCCAGATATTCGATGATTGCCAATGACTGCGTCATGACCTGCCCGTCGATCACCAGCGTCGGCACGAAGCCTTGCGGATTGAGCTGAAGATAATCCGGGTTTTTCTGCTCACCGTCGAGCAGATCGATCGGCACCGTTCGATAGCCGATCCCGAGCATGTTGAGCGCGATGCGAACGCGGTAGCTCGCTGAAGACCGCCAGTAATCGTAAAGCACGACATTGCTCATGGCGCCCGCGGCCCTTCGTATTTTTCAACCGTTTGCTCGATCGCTCCGAAAATCGAATGCCCGGCTCGATCCTGCATTTCGATGCGCACCTGATCTCCGAAGCGCAGGAATTGCGTCTTTGGCGAACCGGTTTCGATCGTCTCGATCATGCGGATCTCGGCGATGCAGGAATAGCCGTCGCCCCCGGTTTCGATCGGCTTGCCCGGGCCGCCATCGCGCTTGTTGGATACCGTACCCGAGCCGATGATACTGCCGGCCACCAGATTGCGCGTCCTTGCGGCATGGGCAATCAGCTGACCGAAATCGAAGGTCATGTCGATGCCGGCATTTGCCTTGCCGAAAGGCTTGCCGTTGACCGCGACCAGAAGCGGCAGATGCAGCTTGCCGCCATCCCATGCCTCCCCAAGATCGTCAGGCGTGACCGCGACCGGCGAGAACGCCGATGCCGGCTTGGACTGGAAGAAGCCGAACCCCTTTGCCAACTCGGCCGGGATAAGACCCCGCAACGATACATCATTGACCAACATCACCAGCTTGATGGCCTGCCTTGCGACCTGGGGACTGGCGCCCATCGCAACATCGCCGACAACAACGGCAACTTCTCCCTCCATATCAATGCCATGGGCTTCATCGGCGGCAAGGATCGGATCGCGAGGTGCAAGGAAGACATCCGAGCCTCCCTGATACATCAAGGGATCGACCCAGAAGCTTGCCGGCATCTCGGCATTGCGCGCCTTGCGCACGAGCTCGACATGATTGACGTAGGCCGAACCGTCGGCCGACTGATAGGCGCGCGGCAGCGGCGAGGCGGCATCGTGCTCATGAAATCGGATGGTCGGCTGCGCACCGGTTTCAATGCCTTGCGCGATCAGGGCGAGCCGCGGCGCCACGTGATCCCAATCGTCGAGAGCCGCCTGCAGTGTACGTGCGATGTGACCGACTTCCGAACATCTTGTTAAATCGCGCGAGACGACGACAAGCCGGCCGTCTCGGGTCGAGTCCTTCAGGGTCGCAAGCTTCATAGTCCCACTCCGATCTCAGACACTGTCTGGCCAATGGTCACTTGATACCGGGCGTTCCGTCGAAGCGACGCTCCAGACCATCCCAGCATTCCAGATAGTCATCCTGCAGCGTTTCCAGCTCGGCCGCATACTTGGTCAACTGCTGCGGAAAGCGGGTTTCGAACATGAAGGCCATGGTGTGATCGAGCTTGACCGGCTTCAATTCGGAATTCGACGCCTTCTCGAAACCGGACGCATCCGGCCCATGCGGGAGCATCATGTTATGGAGGCTGATACCCCCGGGCACGAAACCCTTTTCCTTGGCATCATATTGGCCGTGGATGAGACCCATGAACTCGCTCATGATGTTGCGATGGTACCAGGGCGGCCGGAACGTATGTTCGGCAACGAGCCAGCGCGGCGGGAAGATGACGAAATCGACGTTTGCCGTCCCGGCACTTTCGGTCGGCGCCGTCAGCACGGTGAAGATCGACGGATCGGGGTGGTCGAACAGGATCGCGCCGACGGGAGAAAAGGTCCGCAAGTCGTATTTGTAAGGACTATAGTTGCCATGCCAGGCAACGACGTCGAGCGGCGAGTGACCGATGTCCGTCACATAGAATTTGCCACACCATTTGACGTGCACCCGGCAGGGTGTCTCCTTGTCCTCGAAGGCGGCAACGGGGGTTTTGAAATCACGCGGATTGGCAAGGCAATTGGCGCCGATCGGCCCGCGCTCCGGCAGCGTGAACTTCGCGCCGTAATTTTCGCAGATATAACCGCGCCAGACCTCCCCTTCGCCCTTGCGTGTCACCTTGAACATCATCCCGCGCGGGATGACGCAGATCTCCAGCGGCTCGACGTCCATGATCCCCATTTCCGTAGACACGCGAATGCCACCGACCTGGGGAACGACGAGCAGCTCCCCATCGGCATCGAAAAAATAGTCGTCGACCATGTCGTCGTTGAAGATATAGGCGTGGGCTGCCATGCCTGTTTGCGTCAGGACATCGCCGCCGGTGGTCATCGTGCGGATCCCTTGCAGAAAATTCAGCCGCTCGCTCGGTGCCGGCAGCGGATCCCAGCGCAGCTGCCCAAGCGGCAGCGAATGATCGTCAAGACATGGAGCGGATTTCCAGAGCGGATACGACGCATTGGAAAAACGGCGCGTGTGGCGCACGCTCGGGCGAATGCGGTACAGCCAGGACCGCTCATTCGTTCCGCGCGGAGCCGTGAAGGGTGAGCCGGAAAGCTGCTCGGCATAAAGGCCGTAATTGCATTTCTGGGGGCTGTTTTGTCCCTGCGGCAGGGCGCCGGGAAGCGCCTCCGTTTCAAAATCGTTGCCGAAGCCCGGCATGTAATTCAGCGCCTCGGCCGCGGAAGTCTGGCTCTCGGCTCTCCCGGATATCGTCTGATCCATAACTCCCCTCCTCCCAAGGGCTGAAGGCGGCCCCGCGTTCTGGCGGAGCCGCCCGAAGGATTTACTCGGCAGCTGCGGTGCCGATGACGCCGCGCTTGATCTGGTCGGCCTCGATCGACTCGAACAGCGCGCGGAAATTTCCCTCGCCGAAGCCTTCGTCACCCTTGCGCTGGATGAACTCGAAGAAGATCGGCCCTATCACGGTCTTGGAAAAGATCTGCAGCAGGATCTTCGTCAAGCCGCCATTCACCACGCCTTCGCCGTCAATGAGGATACCATGTTTGCGCATACGTTCGATGGGTTCTTCGTGCCCGTTCACGCGCGCATAGGACATATCGTAATAGGTTTCCGGCGGCCCGGGCATGAACCGCAGGCCATGATCGGCGAGCGTATCGGTTGCCTGGTAGATATCGTCCGTGCCGACGGCGATGTGCTGGATGCCCTCGCCCTTGTATTTTTTCAGGAACTCCTCGATCTGGCTGGTATCGTCCTTCGATTCATTCAGCGGAATGCGGATCTTGCCGCAGGGCGAGGTGATGGCACGGCTCACCAGGCCGGTAATACGGCCATCGATATCGAAGAAATGGATCTGCTTGAAGTTGAACAGATCGCGATAGAAGTCCCACCACTTGTCCATGTTGCCGCGAAAGACATTGTGAGTGAGATGGTCGAGATAATAGAAGCCGACGCCCTGCGGACGCGGGTCACGCTCGCCGATCCAATCGAACTCGGCATCGTAGGCGGATCCCTTCTTGCCGTAAGTCTCAATAAAATAAAGCAGCGAGCCGCCGATGCCCACGATTGCGGGAACGTCGAGGGTCTTGTCATGACCCTCGTAGGCCACGGCGCCCTTGGAAATGGCATGCTGGAACGCATGTGCGGCATCGACCACACGCCAAGCCATCGACGGCGCTGCCGGACCGTGATCCTTGATGAAACGGGCTGCATGACTGCCGGCCTCGGCGTTCAGGATGTAATTGATGTCACCCTGGCGCCAGACGGTAATGTCCTTGGTGCGATGCCTGGCAACCGTGACATAGCCCATGCGGGAAAAGAGTTCGCGCAGCTTGTCCGGCTCGGGATGAGCGAATTCGACGAATTCGAAGCCGTCGGTGCCGGCCGGGTTATCGGCGGTGATTTCGGATGGCGGCGCATCATGCGGAAAAGGACCCATTTTCTCCTCCTCAGAAGACGGTATTCTCATGATGCAAAGTATGGCTCAAAAATCACGCAAAGTGCTTGCATTATAGCTGTTAATTGCAAATATTACGCACGATCCGTGAGTACTTTAAAGGTTTTATGCGATGGAAGAGCCTCTCGACAAATTGGATCTGCGTCTTCTCGAAGAGCTGCAGAAGGACGGACGGCTGACCAACAACGAGCTTGGCGATCGCATTGCGCTTTCTCCTTCGCAATGTTCACGCCGTCGCACGCGGCTGGAGACGGAGGGCTATATCAAAGGCTACCAAGCCAATCTCGATCGGCAGAAACTCGGGCTTGATATGCTCGTCGTCATTTCGGTGACGCTTGCCACGCACAACAGGGACAATGCCCGGCGGTTCTCGCAGCTGATCAACGGCCTGCCGGAGGTGCTGGAAGCCTATGCTCTGACCGGCGAAATGGACTATCATCTCAAGGTCGCGACCAGGGGACTTGCCGGCCTTTCGCGCTTCGTCAACGACGTATTGCTGCCGCACGAGTCCGTGCAGCATGTCAAGACATCGATCGTCCTCGACACGTTGAAAACCTTCGAAGGATTTCCCGTGCCTTCAGCGCATGGCTGACCTCGCAGCCACCTTGGAAAATAGAGAAATACTAATATGCATCGGCAGTCACGACAGAGGCTTGCTTTCACCCCTCGCACACCTTCCAATCATGCCCACGAGTACACCCCGAGCGAGGACGGGTTTTCATGGGATTGACGGACATTGAAACGCTGCATCTGGAGGAATTTGCCGAAACCTTGCTCAGGTGCAATCACCTTTATCACCCCAGCGACGACTCCATCGCCTTGCGAAATGCGGTGGAAAGCCGGCGGCAGATCGAGATTTTCGATTATAGCCGCTTTGCCGACGCCTTTACGCGCGCGTTTGGAATGCGCAACTCGTTAAAGTGCCTGCAGGCGCTCACCCATCTCAGGGGAACCATCCACACCTACCGAAGCGTCTGCGATCTTGGCTGCGGCTCAGGCGCTTTCAGCCTCGCCTTTGCCTATCTCGCCGACAATCCGGAGCTTGATCTCTGCGGATTGGACACATCCGAACATCAACTGTCGCTTGCCAGGGAACTAATGGCAGCCGCCAGGCTGCCGGGCCGCTTCCGGTTCGAGCGAAAAGACTTGCCGACGCAAATCGGTGACAGGCCGGATCTGACCATCTCATCGTTCTGGTTCTGCGAGAATGAGCAGGCGATCGCCAATCCCGCGCTCTTCGACCTCATGGTCGGCCGGGAATTGCTCGTCGTCGATTACGAGAAAATCATCGATCGCATCGCAACGTCCCTTCCCAAGGGCTTTCGCATTCTTGCGCGGCATAGCACGCAGGTCGACGTCCCCACCACGCTTACCGATTTCGTCGCTCAGGAGCGGGCAAGCGTCTACAGCATCCATATCGGCCGGACCGACGCCTAGATCGACGGCAAATTCTATCCCGCCTCTTGAAACCATATGTCTGCCTTCCCAGCTAGGGTCCAACCCGCTGGTCCGGGCCCCTCTGGTGAGAGCCGTCGGCGCTTTCACGATGTCGGACCTTTTCCGACATCGCGCCGACAGAGGTTCTCCGTCGTGGAAACTTCCGTTCTTTTCATGGAGTGGCTTGGAAAGCCGCTCTGGATGTGGGCGAGCTTTCTCGCACTCGTCATTGCCATCCTCTCTTTCGATCTTGGTATCCTGCACAAGGAGAACAAGGAGATTGGCGTCGGCGAGAGTATCAAGCTCTCCCTTCTCTACATCACCCTCGGCCTCGCCTTTGGCGGCTGGGTATGGTGGTATCTCGGCGCCGATTCCGGCCTCGCCTACATGACCGGCTTCGTGGTCGAAAAGACGCTCGCCCTCGACAACGTCTTCGTCATTGCCCTCATCTTTGCCTTCTTTTCCGTTCCGCGCCTTTACCAGCACCGCGTGCTCTTCTGGGGCATCCTCGGCGTTATCGTGTTGCGCGCCATCATGATCGGTGTCGGTGCCACGCTGGTTGCCGAATTTTCGTGGCTCCTCTACGTCTTTGCAGCCTTCCTTATCGTGACGGGCGTCAAGATGCTCGTCGTGAAGGATGCAGAGCCCGACGTCTCGAAGAACCCGCTGGTTCGCCTGATGCGCGCCCGCTTCAACGTGACCGACAATCATCACGGCGAGCGGTTCTTCATCAAACAGCCGCATCCGGAAACCGGCAAGATGGTGTGGTTCATCACGCCGCTGTTCATGGCTCTCGCGATGATCGAAGTGGCGGACGTGATCTTCGCCGTCGACTCGGTTCCCGCGATCTTTGCAATCACCACCGATCCATTCATCGTCTACACGTCGAACATCTTCGCGATCCTCGGCCTGCGTGCCCTCTATTTCGCGCTCGCCGCCATGATCCATCGCTTCCAATATCTGAAGCCGGCGCTCGCCGTCGTGCTCGTCTTCATCGGCTCGAAGATCTTCGTCGCAGACCTGTTGGGCCTGGAGAAATTTCCCGCCGCACTCTCGCTGGGCATCACCTTCGCCATCATCGCAAGCGGCGTCGGGTGGAGCCTCGTCAAGACGCGCGATAAGGCCACGAGCGCCTGACGCAGCAAATTGCCCGCTCTTGCGCGGGCACCTCCCCTTTCCGTTTCAAACAGTGTCCAGACAAGGTCAGACCGATGATTTCGAATATCCTCGCCTCCCTCTTTGCCACCTTTGCCCTTAGCCCCCTCCAAGCCGAGATCGAACGACATGCGATGGCCGCAGGCCAGCCGGTCGAGATCGTCAGGCAGTCGCAGGCATGCCTGTCCGCCGAGGTTCCAGCGCTGGTCAAGCGGGCTTCGGACGACACGTTTTGGGCAATCTCCACCGTCATTGGCGTCGCAACCGGCTGGAGCGATCCGACCGCTCTTCTGAGCAAGAGCAATCCGAATTGCAGCGCTGTCATCGGCCTTCTCAAGACCAGCGAGGTCGACGACGTGTGACGAGCCGTCGGCGCTCCTCTCAGCAGGCTCACATCCTGACATTCGGCGATGACGGGCGAGGAGCCGCCATTGCGTTGGCCTATTCGTTGTGGGCCAGCCAAATCAAGTCTTGTCGTCAGCATGGTTTCCTCCATCTTAGCCGGGGATCAGGAGGCTCCGGCAAGCCCGCTCTCTATGTCTGGATATCCCGGTGTTGCCGCCAAAAGGAATTCATCGCGCATGACCTTCCAGTTTTCGACATTCATCCGGATAGCGAGCCTTATCGGCGCGGGTCTTGTGGTCACAAGTATGCAGCCCGCGATGGCGCAGGACGCGTCCGGAAAATCGCAGTGGCCGGACACGCCTTCCGCACGGTTGGAAGCGATTGCGGTCCTGCAGACGCTGAATTCGGATCTCCTCAGCAATGCCAGTGCCACGCTGACGCTCGACCGCTGGTGCGCCGCGCACGAGCTCGCGCCTGCGGGATCTAAAATCCTTGCACAGCGTGTCCTTGGTCAGGACAAGCCGGCCGACGCGCATGTCCGCGAACTTCTGGCCGTTGGCCCAGATGAACCGATTGCCTATCGTCGCGTTCGCCTGGCTTGCGGCGATCGCATTCTGTCTGAAGCCGACAATTGGTATGTCCCGGCAAAATTGACGACAGAGATGAATACGGCGCTCAATAGCTCGGACATCGCGTTTGGGCGCGCCGTTCAGGCACTGCACTTCACCCGCACGAATCTGTCAGCGAAACTGCTTTGGTCGCCGCTGCCTGAAGGCTGGGAGATGGGTGTCCCCGTTCCAGCGGCGAAGAACGATACGCTTAAACCGCCGCCCTTCGTGCTGGAGCACCATGCCGTCCTGAAGCTGCCTGATGGTACGCCGTTCAGCGCCTTGGTGGAAAGCTATACCGGCAGCGTATTGGATTTCCCGCTGCCTCAGATGCCGATCCAATAAGGTTACGGTCGTCGCCTGCCCTTAAAACATGGTGTGATGACAGGCCCTGATTTCTGCCGGCACAAAAGCTGAAGACATAACGTAATCGACGCGTCCAGGATGCGTTCGCGACGAGCCAGCTTGCGCCGAAGAGGTTGCTTCAACCTTGCGGAACATAGGAAAAAGCCAGTTTCACACAAGTCACTCTGGTTATCGTGGCGGCATCAGCAACGTGCGAGGAACCAATGAGCATCTTTGGTAGCATGAAAACGGCAGTTTCCGGCATGAACGCGCAGGCGAATAAGCTTAGCACGGTGTCGGACAACATCGCCAACGTCAACACAACGGGTTACAAGTCGGCAAGCACGAGCTTTTCCTCGTTGATCCTGCCGTCGGGCGGCGGCAACTATAACTCTGGCAGCGTCGAGACCAACGTCAGCTACTCCGTGACGCAGCAGGGCGACACCATTTCGACGTCGTCGAGCAGCAACCTGTCGATCCAGGGCGCCGGCTTCTTCGTCGTGCAGGGCGCCGACGGCAAGACCGTCCTGACGCGCGCTGGCGATTTCACGCCGGATGCCAACGGCAACCTCGTCAACTCCGCCGGCTACACGCTGATGGGCTACTCCTATCAGTCGGGCGCACCGGCAGTCGTCGTCAACGGCTTCGATGGCCTGATCCCGATCAACGTCAACCAGAACGGCCTTGCCAACCAGGAATCGACCTCGGGCAGCTTCACGGGCAACCTGAATTCGAATGCCACCGCGGTGACCGACGCAACGACTCTGCCGAGCAAAAACGGCGCTGGCGGTGCAACGGTGACGGCGAATACCCAGAAGAGCTCGGTTGTTGGCTATGACAAGCTCGGCAACACCGTGATGTACGACATCTATTACACCAAAACTTCGGCCGCCAGCCCTGGTAATCCCACTGCCACCCCGCCGGTCCCGGCAACACAGGACAAGTGGGAAGTCACCGTCTATCGCAATGATGACGCAAGCAAGACGGGCGGCACCTCGTTCCCTTATTCGTCGGGCCCCGTCGCCACGACTGACATCACCTTCGATGCCAACGGCAATCAGGTCGGAACGGCTGGTAAATTCACCATCACCGATCCTAAAACCGGCGGATCGATCGTGATGGACATGACGGCGATGACGCAGAAGGCCACCGACTTCAGCTCGAAGGGATCGACGAACGGACAGGCAGCAAGCCCAGTCACCGGCGTTACCATCGACAAGAGCGGCGTCGTCTATGCGAACTACAAGTCGGGCGATCCGAAGCCGATCTATCAGATCCCGCTGGCGACCGTTGCCAGCCCAGACAAGCTGACCCTTCTCAGCGGCAACGTCTATCAGGCAAGTGCTGAATCCGGCGTGACCGTGACGAGCTTTGCCAACAGCAACGGCCTCGGCTACATCCAGTCCAACTCGCTCGAAGCCTCGAACGTCGACCTGGCTGGCCAGCTGACCGACATGATCCAGGCACAGAAGAGCTACACCGCCAACTCCAAGGTCTTCCAGACAGGCTCGGATCTGATGGACGTCCTGGTCAATCTTCAGCGCTGATCTTTCTTTCGCGCGATCAAAGGGCCCTTCGGGGCCCTTTTTCATATCTGGATAACGCAATCGAACATGTTCAGCCGGTAAGTGCGCGGGAGCGCCGTGTGGTCCGGCAAGATCTTAAGCTCACGCTGCCTTTCGCCCCGGTAAGTCTTCATTTGCGCTTATGATGCTAGATGTCGCCGACCTATCAAGGACGGTGCGATGGTCATACTGGACAACGGCTTTTTCTCGAGTTTCGACTGCGGCCAGCGTATTGGGGCGATATACGTCTTCACGTTCCTGATACAGGTTCTCATGGTCGCGTCCTTTCTTTATCAGGTGCGCAGGCCCAATCGATACGGTCCCACGGTCGAGATGATTGACCGCCCTCCCCTGTTCACGCGACGGAGATTGACGGCTTACGCTATCTGGAGCGCGATTTTCGCCACCGTCTCTGCGATATGCGCGCTGCTTCCGACGACGACGGCGGTCTACCTGGACTCGACCTCCCTGGTGGAGACCGGTTGCTACGGCGCCGTCCCAAGCGAGTATCGGATGGATCGATCCAAGATAAAGGTCACCTTCGGGCACGATTCGGCATGGCTGAGCAAGCACTCCGTCCAAGAAACATATCTCACGGTCTCGCAGGCCGGAATGACAAGGTCGATTTTCATTCACCTTCAAGGTCGCCCGGCCAGCAAAGAACTGCTCCAGCTGGCGCCGTCCGCCATGGCGGACTATGCCCGTTATAGAGCTCTCTTCGGCTACCTTCCCTGACCGTACGCCGATGGCGATCTCGCTGCGAGCAGTGCGCGCACCGGCAAAGACCGTCCGGCTTCAGCAGGTATGCGGATCGTTTCTTCCGCGCAGAGCCAACCGTTTTTATATCGACGGTCCCAAGGAACGATAAGATCGGAAGCTTGAGTTCAGCGTCATACACGCAATCTTTATCGTGAGCCGCCCCATTTCACGTGGTTGTTAGGCTCTCGTTCAGCAAAGCAGCGCACAAGTATGGTTTATGAATCTAAACTTATCGCCGCCGCGATCGTGAGCAAGCACCTTTTGTGATGTTCTCTTGGCCGGTGGTGAGCACAGGTTCCCGATGTATAACAGGAGACTTACTCGAGTGCGGTTGAGATATGCCCCCCGCAGCATCACCAAGATGCTCAGCCTTTGCTCCATCGCCATCGGCATCGCTGCCACGCCGCATCTTGCTGCTGCAGCACAGCAGGCCGATATTCCGGCATGGCTCGCAATCCACGTAGGCCAGGGAGACGGCCAGATTGCCCGCCCTATTCTGCAAAGAGCGCGCGCGCTCTACATGCGAAAAGTGAGCGAAGGCAAGGTGAGAAACTCATGCTACTTTGCGATGGATGCCACCCGGCCCAATGATCCGGCTGATGGCGGCCGTTTCTATATCGTCTGCGAAGGCACTCAGACATTCCGTGTCGTGTCGTCCGGTCACGGCAGCGGCCGTAATCTGAAGGGCGTGGTCGACTTCGGCAACGGCCGCATGTGCGCCAAGAATTTCGGCAATGCGATGGATTCAAACCTGACGACCGGCGGCTCCTATATGACTGAGGAGACAAAGACGAGCTTCAAAGGGTATTACCAAAGCTCGGCGACCAAGGATGTCGCTTATCTCCGCACCTTTCTTCAGTTCGATGGCGAGGGCGAAACTGCAAATGCGCGCCAGCGTGCGATCGGAGGCCATGCTGCGGCGAAGGTTGCCGGTATCTGCATGAAGAAGGATCCGCAAAGCCCCTATGCAAACCGCGAAGGTTACGTTCCGCTTGGCAAGCTGGTCGAATATGCCGGCGGCCGCAGCGACGGATGCACGAGCTGGGCGGCTTCGGATGCCAACCAGATCATCTCGATGGTCAAGGACAATCCGACGACACTCTACATCTATCCTGAATCATCCGACATCAATGCGGTTGCCAAAGCCGTCGCGGCCGGTCAGTCGGCGTCACAGGCTGGATTGTATTGGAATGACTCCTGCCTGAAGTCGATCGGTGCTCCGAAGTTCTGGAAGAAAGAAACCTTGGAACCCGTGATCGTTCAATACAAGAAAGACCACCCGGCACCGCCGGCGAAGCCCATCCCGATCTGCCAGTAAGGCTCAGGTACGGGGATAGGCGAACCAATGTCCTTTCGAGGCACTCCGATGTCTCGGAAGGACGCTGCGGATGGGATACCATCCTGGACAACTCACCTCGCCCTCTGAAAAGCATGGACTTTTGAAGAGGAATGGAGCATAAAAGCTAAAGCATCAGGCGATAAAGAACTGCTTTTGGTCCCTCTTTGGACCCGTTCCTGCGGATTTTATCGAGTTTTCATCTCCTTCTTTTTATTAGCCTAAATCCTCGAAGCGGAAGCTATCTGAGCTTTCTCTTCCACCAGCGATATACTGGGCGCAGTACTCCATCGCCAGAACGCGCTTTGTCATTCGAAAAGCGTAGTTTTGACGTCGGGAATCTTGGATAAGGCGTAACTGTCAAACGGGCAGCAGCACCCCTGCTAAAGCAGCGTTTTGATCGCGATCTAAGCCATTTTTCGACCCCCCACAGCGGTGTTGGAGCGAAGAAGGGACATCAGCATGGGCCCGATCGCAAACTCGCCCTTTTGCGTTCGACGCGTCAGATCACGCAGATACGCGCCAGCCGATTTGATGTGCGCGGTTCTTTGCAAGATGCAAGCAATGACGGTCGCGGTGTTCTCAGGCCCCATGATGGCACAAGCTTCCTGATGTGCTGCGGGGCTGATCTCAAGCATCGATTTCACGAATACGGCTGCCGAGATGAAGTCGCGCCAATTGGTGATCTGACCTGTCGGGGCATAAGCTGCAATGTCAGGGCATGCTCGCATGATGAGGTCCAGAGGGAATGATTTCAGAGGCGGATAGCCTTCTCCAACGCTTTCCTGAGCTGCGACAGACACAGAAGAAAATTGACCTCCCTGATTGCTGCTGGCGATTGCGATGGAATTAGGTAACTCCACTCTTGGCGCCGTCAGAACCGCGGACAACGTCATTTCTGGTTTTGCCGGTGTTGCTTCAGATTCAATTTTGGATTCGGAGTCTGAATTCTGTATGTGCCGCTCATTTTGATGGTGATTGGCGCTTAATTTTTGTGTTTTTGCATGGTTTTCCAGATGGTTGACGATTTCTGCGTGAAGCCTTGTGAGCTTTTCGAGCAACTGCTCAAGCTCTGCGGCGTTTGGAGCGCGGGGGAGGCCGTCGATGAGATAACGGAAACCGGAATGAATCCTTTCCCAATCGCCCGCTACGGCCTCTACAATGGCGGTTTCGATGAGTTTGGCGGTATCCCTGCGAAGAAGGCTGATGCGCTCACGTAGGCCCTGGATATGAAGGCGCTCTGCAACGACTTGGGCGGCCAGCCGCTCGATTTCTTCCGCTCGAGACACAAGAGGAGCCAGTGAGAAGCCATAGGCCTCATGGACGTCCCCTGCCCTCGTCCTGCGAGCATAACGCTTGCCGTTCGGACTATCACGCCGAACGATCAATCCGGCTTCGACCAGGGCTGCCAGATGACGCCGGATCGTCTGTTCTGCCATGCCATGGGCCCGCAGAGACAATTGCGCATTCGAGGGGAATACGACCAGATTGGCATCGTCCGAAAGCTCGGTCTTCGGATAGAAGCTTAAAAGCGCGTTGAGAACCGCAAGGGCTCGATCTGTGACACAGAAGAGCGGCTTGGCTTCGCAGAGCGCGCGATAGATTTTCCACTTGTCGACCGATGTAGCTGGCTTGTCATGTGGTGCTCGTCTTTGAGCCATCAACATGGCAAGCGTCATCGGCCGCCGCCCAAAGGGCGTCGTCACGTATTCGGCTTCCATTTTCTTTCACCTACGTTGTGGCAAAAGAAATCTGCTCACCAAAACGATGCCAAATACTCTTGACTGTGATTCGGGGAAGTGCGATTCTAGATTTGCTTAAGATCGAGAAGGGCTTCCACGACGACGTCGTTTGGGGGCCTTTTTCTTTTGCGGGTTACGTTTCCTTCTCTTGTTGGAACTCAGCGAAGAGAGATTTCAGTCTCTCCTGCACGAACTGATCGAAACCAGGCGCTGCCTTGCTATCGAAAACAAAGGTGGCGCGCGCTGGCGTTCGTTTGAATGTTACGGGTACGCCCGAGATGGTCGACGGCGCGGTGGCCGTCTCGCTCGACGTCGGCTTGCTGCTCGCCAATGTCATGGCCAGCTGAAAGCGCTCGTTGCTTGATATCTTACGGCTGTTGTCCGCGGACAACTCGCCAACGATCGGCTCGATTGCAACGCTTTCCAGATGCTCACCAAGTTCCAGCCAACGTCTGCGACCGATATCCGGTGCCGGTCCGATCGCACTCACGAGGGTCAATGGGACCTGGCGCATCACGATCAGCATCTTGGACAAGGCCGCCTTATCCACGCCGAGCGACGCCATGATGATATCGCGGCCAAATTCACGCTGTTCCAGGCGCAAGGCGAAAAGTGCGCGCTCGATGTAGGAGAGGTTCGTGCGTGCGCTGTTTTCCTGGCCTTGGCTGACAACCAGCTGGTCATCACTGAGCTCGCGGACGACAGCGCGGACCTTGATGCCAAGCTCCTTAGTCGCCGCCAGTCTGCGATGCCCATAGGCGACCTGATAACGTCCCTTGGCGTCCGGATGTGGGCGCACCAGAATAGGCACTTGCTGACCGTGCTCGCGGATCTGATCGACAAGTTGCTGGAGATCGACAGGATCTATCTCCAGGCGATCGGTAACGAAGGAGCCGTCGATGAGGGCAGGATCGATATCAACGACCGTCTGTCCCTCGGAAAGCTGCCTTTCGAGATCGCTGGCGCGCTCCATCTTTTCCGTGATGTTGCCCAGGGTCCGCGTGATGCCGCCAACAGGCCCGCCCGTTCGTGTCTGCGGCAGAAAGCCGGCAATGGGACGATTGTCCTTCGTGGAAACTGCGTCAGCACGGCTCGTGTTCGGAGCCGAGATTTCGAGCAGGTTTTTGCGAGCCATCTATCTATTTCCTTCCCCACGTCATGCGGATATGGGCTTCGATCTCGCCATTCACGAGATTGAGCGAATCCAGCGCGCGGTCATAAGTGCCCCTGGTGAACTGGGCGCGTTCAACTTCGTAAAGCGTCTGCTTCGTCACGCCAGCATCGGCAACGGCCGTCGATTTGACCATGGCATTGGTGAGCATGCGATTGCCGAAGATGGCCTTCATGAAGCCGGTCATCTGGCTCTGGGGCCCGTCATTCGGCTCAAAGCGCGTGATGAGATACCGCATCCAGTCGTAGCTCGTGCGTCCGCCGGCCTTTTCGACGACGGACATCAGTTCGCTCGTCATCGTCAGGAACTGGGACATCGACATGACATCCAGCATCTGGGGGTGCACGGTGATCAGCATCGAGGTTGCCGCACAAAGCGCCGACATCGTCAGGAAGCCGAGCTGCGGCGGGCAGTCGATCACGACGACGTCGTAGAAGCTTTCGATCTCCGTCAGGGTTTCGCCGATGCGAGCAAAGAACATCGTCTCTGCCTTGCCGGCGGCCATGGCACGCGGCGTCTCGTGCTCGAATTCCATGAGTTCGAGATTTCCCGGGATGAGATGAAGGTTCGGCGTGTAGGTGGAGCGGACGATCTCCGAGATCGGTCTCGGCGCCTCATAGCGGATGGCCCCGTAAAGCGTCTCGCCATCGCCGACATCAAGTTCCGGCTGATGCCCGAACAGGGCGGACAGTGAAGCCTGCGGGTCGAGATCGACAGCGAGGACGCGATAGCCCCTCAACGCAAGATATTGCGCAAGATGGGCCGCTGTCGTCGTCTTGCCCGATCCGCCCTTGAAATTCATCACGGAGATGACCTGGAGCTTTTCGCTGCCGCGCCGGGATGGGACATATTTCGGTGTGCCATTCCGCTCGTCGAGAACCTTGCGGATCTTGTCCATATCCTCGGCGGTGTAGAGCCTGCGTCCATTTGCAAGCGGGTCCGGGCCGTGGCCCTCAGCAGCGATCTGGCGAAGATAGCCCTCTCCTATGCCGATGAAGGCAGCCGCTTCCGCAGGCGCAAACATCCGCATGGTCTTCTGTGATTGAGGCGGAAAGACTTTTGCCTGATGTTGCTGGAGCTGGTATGACAGCTCTTGCGCATCTGTCGCCAGAAGCGTCGGAAGGTGCTCTTGATCGTCTTGGAGTGCGAGACTCGGCTGCATAGTGGTTTTCCCAATTAACTGCGCAATTGTGACGGAAAGCTGTCGAACTACGCAGTTATAATATGCTCCGATTCGTGTCCATTTTACAAATGCTTAAACTATTGGCAGATTTTAGCGCTTTTGCTTGCCGGCTTGCTTCTTAGGCAGGCTGTCGCAAGTGTCGGATGAATGATGTTTCGGCTCCGTAGTGACAAGAGTCGACGGTTCATGCCGATGCTCGGAACTTTAGGGATTTCAGGGCCTGCGAAAGGACGTAGTCCGCGGACTACTGCTATCTTGGGGATGATGCGCATTGGCGATCATCATGCGCTCTGCGGCATGGCCAGCGCAATGCAAGGCGGCGCTCGACCTTGTGGTCCGCGGACTACGCTGCACTCCAGCCGATTTCTAGGGGGGATGGTCGTCATCAACCGCGCATGACATAGTAAGCGGCGGAACCGACCCGCTGCCGCGCATCGGCCCTACGGCTCAGGATGGTTTTTCAGTGTGGCTCAGTTGTCGCAGATAATCTGCTGTGGAGCAGGCGCGTTACCTGGCGACGCCATCGGAGAGTTTTCGGCGACCAAGAAGAGAGGCCCGGATCAAATCGGCCTTGCTGACGACAGGCGCGGGCGGCGCCTTCGGCTCGACGGGGGCAGGGGCCGGTTTGCTCTGTGTTTGCTTCAGCACCACAAGGCGTTTCTGGGCGGCTTGGCGGTCATCCGCCGATAGGGGCTCGGTCGGGTTGCCGTCGATGTTGTGACGCATGGAGTCGGATTGTGCGCATGCGAAATAGTATTGCTTGGAGTGAAGAAACGCGCTGGTCGCTCTGCGAAGGGACATGACGGACATATCGGGTCTGAGAAGCGGACGAATTTCATTCCAGAGGCCAAGCGCGAAGGGTCGGATGAGATCGCCGGGCTTCTGTGGCAGAATGCCAATATGGTGAACCAGAAGGGTATTGATGGCGTCGGCCTTCTTGATGTCCAGTGCCGTTGCCACGATGGGACCGTGATTCGTCATCCGGGATTCTTCCATAGAAATCATTCCTCTGCCTCAAAACTCATTACGAACTCATTGTGAAGCGATTTTGACGGGATGGCGCATAAACCATCTTCATTATCGGCTTCTCCATCGAGCCGGTACCCATATATGAAGAAGTAATAGCGGCAGCAAGTTCTTGGTTAACGAGATTTTTATAGTTGAGCGGATAGCCTGCACCAGGCCGCGGAAGGTATTGAGTACGCGGCACCAATCCTAGCGGAAATCAGCTGTCTGCAAAGAATAAATTTGCTGATGCGACCAATTGCTCGGTGTGCGCAAATTTGTCGGGTTTTGTTTGTCGACGCCGATTAATGTCGTTAACTTATCGTTGGCGTCGACCGCTGTCGTTAACGGTACTTCAGTTCTAGGTTTGAGAAGCTATTTCCACGGTATCAGAAGCGGGAGAGGGTCCGGAAGCATTAGATGTCACGTGGCCGTCATTTCAAGGATGTCCCATCGGCCCTGATTGATGAGTATCGTTTCCGCCGATTTTCAAGTCAGCCGTAACTTCTACATCTCCGTTCGATGTTCCTCGGCAGCTCATGTTGAAGCTTTGGCATTGACGGAGACCTGCCGTAGATCTCAATTGGGGCTCTATGATCGGGAATTTTGGCGCGGATGTTTTCAGCTCCCCGTTCATTCGCGTATTGAGCCGAGACGGGATGGCTGTCCTTCACTATGCGCCCAAGGCGCTCTGCAGCTACCCCATCGGTGTATATAGAATGAGAAATAAGTGTGTTCAGGTGCAACGCTGCCAACAAATGTAGTTGGAAGTTGCCCGCGGACTACTGCGGTAAGCGTTCAGGAAAAATGGTCCCTCTTTACTAGCAGTGGCATTCTGATTGCCTTGAAGAGTGTCATCAGTAGATGCTATCACTATAAAGCGCTTTGTCTTCATAAATTTCTAGGCGCTTGCAAATCCATCCCGTTGAGTTTCGAATTGAATTCGAGGTTTGATTGGTCTTACCTCGTCGTGCCTCAATCGAGCGCTGCGAGCTTTTTGCTCGAAGCTTGGTATCTTGAAAGGCCACACATCTATGTGCGTGTTTTATGTTGCCTACGTTCGGCTTCAATTGCACCATTCTTGAGACGTTCGAGATGGTGTAGGCAAGCGACCTCGATTTTCGCGATTAGTTCCGTAACTCGGCCTGATAGTCAGATGAGAGCTTCACGGGTGATCTCGTAGTGCTTTGGATAGCTTGCTTTGACGTAGGCTTCGTTGACGACGTTGAACCAAGCGGCGTAACGCTGCTGATCGCGCGGCCAGATCTCGGAAAGCTCCTGCACTTGTCCTTCCGCTAGGCCGCGAAGGTGTTTGATATTGTGCAATGCCGGACTGTAATTGATTAAGACTAATAAGAATGACGTATAGGCCTGCTCGATTGACTGATGCAGCAGAAAAGCGGCCTGTTTTAGGCCCCTTCGTTCAAAAGGAAATTCGCAGTTTTGGCAAATATTCGCGCATTAGGTATCCGATCCTCGTAGTACTCTGTAGCAAAACTGTAAGCGTCGGCTGGACGTAGCAGAACTGGATTGGAAAGCGGTTTTTCATCGACTTCGTAAAGGACGATATCATCGCGCCTAAGGTCGACGAAGAAGTACCCGCCTTGTTCCAGCCGCATATTGACTTCCCGAAGCGAGTGCACGATGAAATTTACTGGCGTTGTGGGCTGCCTTTCGCTCATTAAGCGATTTTCCGCTCGTTCCTACTAAGTGCTGAAATCCGAAAGTTTCCTATTGTTGACGACCACAAGCAGATCAAAGTACCGAGCGGTACCCCTTTTTGGTATGGGGGTCGTCCACCCAGCCGCCGCGGGCGTAAGAACCAAACAAGATAATTTTGAGGATACGGCCGCGTTTCGTAAACTCGGCTGAGGCACCCTTCAGGACATCATCGAACTCCTCTCGCAGCAACTCCACGACTTGATGTAGCTTGTGCTGCTCGACGGGTGGCAAATGATCGATCGTTGACTTCATAAGCACCGGCTTAGACTTTCGTGGGATAGGAGAGGCATACCGGAGCTTGCGCTTCGAATCCATACGGTGCTCCTACCTAAGAAAGATTGCAACATAAGTGCTGCATCAAAAATGCGTGCCGCATTGCTCAAAATGGAAGGATACCTACGATCGTGGCCGGAATATAACTAATATGACGGCCAAAACATCCTATTATGATGCAACAAGCTACGTTCAGCATAACCGCGGCACAAGGGAGGGAGTTCTCTGTCTATCTCGCCTAACGTCGATTGCTAATGTACGCCGAGTTGGCTAGCTTTGCGGGTGATTTGCCCGGTTGAGCTCGGACAATCGCATCGTTCAAAATATGAAATTTAACTAATGACTATCGATACTTGATACTTATCGATGGTTATCACACTAACCCGCAATCATACCATGTGAGGAACCTCAATATTCCGATAGAGTTCCTATAAGAGATCGTTTACCATAAAATCAATGGCTTATGATCTTTCGAAAATTCCAATTTTGAATTTGGTTCAGCCGGCTTTTGACGCCGGTATCGCCCTCACGCGTCTCGACGAGCGCATCGCTCGCTCATCGGCCGGCGCTGGCTTTCTCGAGCGGCAAAATTTCGCCGATGCCTGCGCCTCCCTCTGGATCGACGGCGAGCTCGTTCACCTCGAGGACCTCGTTCTCCACGACGCGTTTCGCGATACGCGCACACCCACCCACGAACTCACCATTGCCCGCGACGTGTTGCGAACCCGCCGGCGTATTGCTGGCCAGGTGCCGGACTGGGCCCTATCACCCGACGGTTTGCGGACGCTCCGGCAGACCTCGGAGATCACAGCCGCCGGCACGGGCCTGGAGGAGGCGGCAAGCACCATGCGGCCCGCGGTCCCGGCCGATCCGGAAGGGGAGGGGGACGATGTCGATGACCTCGGAAATCTCCCCGGCGTCGATCTCGCCGCGATCGATGCGGTGCTCGCGCGATCGGAGGCGGCAATCGAGGGCGCAAAACGTCCCGGCCGCGCCGGCAGCAACAGACCGTCCGACAAGGATCCTCTGATCTACGATCTCGACTGGGACGAGGATGCCCGGCTCGACGAATGGCGCGGCGTGCTGCGCCAGGCCGAACACCTGCCGGCGATGCTGCAGGCGATCGTTGCCCTCGATGCCTGGAACGAGCTGTCCGTGCTGCAGCACGCGCCATGGCTTGGCCGGCTGTTGTCCGCTTCAATTCTGCGCCAGGCAGGCATCACGTCAGGCGCCCATCTCGCCGCTATCAACTCCGGCCTCAAAACCATTCCCGTCGATCGGCGCCGGCATCGCGATCGCGATACCCGGTTGCTCGCCATCGCCCAAGGGCAATTGGCGGCCGCTGAGACCGGCATGAAGGAGCATGACCGGCTGACGCTGGCAAAGACAATGATGGACCGAAAGCTCGAAGGACGGCGAACGTCGTCAAAATTGCCGGAGCTGGTCGAGCTCGTCATGGCAAAGCCGCTGGTGTCGGCCGGGATGGTGGCCAAGACGCTCGACGTGACGCCGCAGGCGGCGCGGCGGATCGTTTTGGAACTCGGCCTCAGGGAGATGACGGGGAGGGGGAGGTTTCGGGCGTGGGGCGTAATCTAAGCTCAAGCGTTCAGGTGCCGACCCATATGATAAGCCGGCCGATAACGCTTCCATTAAATGGCGACCACAACCTTAATCATTTTGTGACAGGAGAGAACGAAAGTAGAATCACCGGGCGATTTGCAGATTTTTGGCGAGAGGTGTCACCATGGCGATGAATTCGACGATCGAATGGACCGACCACACTTTCAACCCGTGGACCGGCTGCACCAACATCAGCCCAGGTTGCGACAACTGCTATGCCGAGGCTTGGGCCAAGCGGTCCGGTCAGGTCAAATGGGGCAACTCGCCTCGCAAGCGCACGACAGAGAGTTATTGGAAGGCTCCGCATATGTGGCAACGCAAGGCCGCAGAATTCGCGAGCGTTCACGGTCGCAGGCAGCGCGTCTTTTGCGCTTCGCTTGCCGATGTTTTCGACAACCAAGCTGATCCGACGTGGCGTGAAGATCTTTTCAAAGTCATCCGTGCAACCCCATCGCTCGATTGGCAGTTGTTGACCAAGCGCCCGCAGAATATCCAGAAAATGCTGCCGGCCGATTGGGGGAGCAAGGGATATTCGAATGTCTGGCTAGGCTTCACTGCTGAGGATCAATCCCGTTTCGATCAAAGGAAGAGATTCCTCTCTCTCATCCCCGCTCGTGTCTGGTTCGTGTCCTACGAGCCGGCGATAGGTCCGCTTCGGATATCACATGGCGATCCGAGGCCGGACTGGCTTATCAGTGGCGGAGAAAGTGGCCCGCGCGCTCGCCCTATGGTGAGCCAATGGGCGCGAGACATAATTGCCGATTGTCAGGAATTCGGTATCGCAGCATTTCACAAGCAATGGGGGGCGCCTGGCAATAATCCGCTTGTGCAAGAGCAAGGAATGTCGCCAGCGCAAGTCAAAGAAATTGATCCTCATGGCAAAGGGGGAGGTCTTGTTGATGGCAGGTTGGTGAGGGAGTTTCCAAAAGGCTGCGAAAAGGCAGATAAGGCCGCCTGAACTTGACAGCTCTACATGTCGAACGCAACTTAGACGTGGTTGGCATGGGAGTCGCGACAATCGCCGAATTTGGATGGAAGCTAGGCAGTGAGCTGCCGCCTCTTAGCGCTCACAGCGGCGCGAAATTGCGTCTCATCGAGACCTATCTTCAAAATTATTTCCCAGCAACGCTCGTGAGCCACGCCCAGGAGAGACAGCGCATCACGTTGGTCGACGGATTTTGCGGAGGTGGTCGATTTAGTGATGCCGGCGAGCTTGTCCGCGGCACACCACTTCTCTTCCTGGATGCTGTAAACAAGGCTCAGGTGGAAGCAAATGTCGGGCGGACAAAGCCGCTCACCATCGACGCCGAATATCATTTCGTCGACAGCAAAAAGGACCACATCGACTTTCTTCGGGAGGAGCTGACGAAGGAAGGCCACCTTGCTGCGATCGGAAAATCGGTATTCCTTCATCACGCAAAGTTCGAGGTCGTGTTCCCGGATATCTGTCGCAGGATCGAACAGCGCACGCGCGGCGGCGTGGGGCGCTCGATTTTCCTCCTGGATCAAAAAGGCTATTCGGACGTCGCCTTTGAAACCGTTCGAAAGATACTCCAGTTCTCGGCGGGCGAATGCATCCTCACCTTCGCCGTCGGCTGGCTTATCGATTACCTCACCGACAAACCTCAAACCGTCAACCGCCTTGCGCCGATTGAAATATCCGAAGATCAGCTCCGCGAATTCCTTCGCTACAAGGGCGAGCATGGTGGACGTTATGTCATCCAACGCCTGCTGCTGCGGCATATCTCAGGCATGACAGGCGCGAAATTCCAAAGCCCATTTTTCCTTAGATCAAAAGAGGCTCGGAAGGATCTATGGCTAGTGCATCTCTCGAACCACCTGAAGGCCAGGAACGTGATGGTCGACAGCCATTGGCTGATCAATAACCAGTCCTTGCACCAGGGGCACGGTGGGTTGGAGATGCTCGGCTTCAATCCGAATCTCGATCCAGGCAATGCTCCGGATTTTTGGTTTGGACCCAAGGACGAGGAAGTCATGAAGGATCGGTTGGCCGACGATTTCATGCGCCGGATCCGCGATACGCACGGTGACGCACCGGTATCTTATGGTGACTTCGTAACATCGATCGCCAACGAGACGCCTGCTCGCCTGAGCGATATCGATAAGGTTACGGCGCTTCTGGTCGGGGAGAAGGAATTGGATCTCCGCAACGCGGCCAATTCACCAAAGCGCACATCTGCTCCGATCTATAGAGACACGATAGGTGTCTCTCAGCAAACGCGCTTGTGGCCGGCGCGGGCGCTTTGATCTTCGTGATCTCGGATAAGGTATCCATCTTCGTGGTAACCGCGACCAACTCGTCAACTTCGTTGAGTGAGGGCTTGTTGAAGATGAGATTTCGGGCGGCTTGTTTTCCTTTCTTTTCAGGGTTACTGGCGATGGAATTACGGGAAAACGCTGAACGAGTAGCTGTGATTAAGTGGTCTGACCCGCTTCGCATCTATTATTTTTTGATCCTTGGCGACGAGGAGTTGCCAGCTCACATGTCGCCCTTTCAAGGCCTCGGTTGAGGGTCAGATGCCACGACGTTGACGCGACTGCTGCGACCGATGCGGATGGAGCGGTGGAAGACGAATCTCTCCAAAGCTGCGGGAATATTTCGAGCCCAATATGCATGTCTTCCAAAAAAATATCATATAAAACAATAATATGCCTTTAGGTGGAAGAAAAATTAACTGAGAGGCGTAGAAAATCTTCCGCGTCGAGTTATAACTCAATGGCAAATGAGATCGGAAGCGCTTGTGGCAGCTGTGGCATCAAAACTTGAAAAAGACATTTTAAACCTGGCTCGCATAGCGCTCTCGGGGAGGCCGCAGGATGTCTTGCAGATGGTACATCGCATGGCGAAGGCACATCGCGAGAACGCGCCAGAACTTGCGACGGGGCTGGTCGAGCTCATGCGGGAAGCTCCGACCCAGGCATCTCCGCTGCGCCGTCAAACGGAAGCTGTTCTCCCAACCGACACAGACACCCGCTTCTCGCTGCTGCGGATTGAAGAGACGCCCACGCTCGATCACGAGCCGGTTTTTTCCGTGGAGATCGGCCGGTCTTTGGATCGGATTGTCGACGAGCGGACACATCTGGACGCTCTTCTAAAGGCGGGATTGGAGCCGACAAGTTCGGCAATCTTTACTGGACCGCCTGGTGTTGGCAAAACCATGGCAGCGCGCTGGGTTGCGCGATCGCTCAATCGACCACTGCTGATCCTTGATCTGGCAGCCGTCATGAGTAGCTATCTCGGTCGGACCGGGACCAACCTTCGGCATGTTCTAGATTATGCAAAGTCGATGCGGTGCGTCTTGCTGCTCGATGAACTGGACGCTATCGCAAAGCGGCGAGATGATCGCGGCGAGATCGGGGAATTGAAACGGCTTGTCACTGTCCTGATTCAAGAAATTGATGACTGGCCGGCAACCGGACTGCTGTTGGCGGCGACCAACCACGCAGAGCTTCTCGATCCAGCGATCTGGCGACGCTTCGATCACGCGGTCGAGTTTCCGATGCCGGATCCACAGGCGATCAGGGTCTTCGTGAAGGCTGCTCTCAGTCCCTATATGGAAAAGTCGGACGAATGGGCTGGGATCATGGCTGGAACGATGGCCGGTAAGTCCTTCAGCGATATCGATCGGGATATTAAGTCTGCGCGTCGGCTTGCGGCCATTCACGGTGGCGATTTGGCCAGCTATCTGAAGGATTTCATCCGTCCGGACCAGTTGGCGAAACCGGAACGAATTGCGCTGGCGCGGACGCTGGCTGGAGAGAAGCTGATGTCGCAACGTGCGGCGCACGAATTCACCGGTGTTGCACGCGAGACGATTAGAGGTGAACCTTCCAAACCCAAGGCGAAGCCGGAGCGAAAGCGGAAACAGGATGGCAAAGCGCAACTTTCTTCTGGGCAAAGGTGAGCGGCTCACCAGTAGCGTAATCGTGCGAAGTGGCCCACCCAATAAAGTGGCGCCCTATACCTTCGCTGAAGCGCGTGCTCGCCTGTCGCCGATGCTTTCAGCCACGGTCGTGACCCTCGATGAATTGCCTGCGGCTGCATGTCCGCAAGATCATGCGGTCGCGTCTGTGACGCTGAACCCGGAATATATTGCCAAATCCTTCTATCCCGGCGCATTGTTAAAGCAGACGGGTTTGCTGGCCGTCGGCAGCCGGCCGCGCCGGATCACCCCGGCCAAAAAGTCGAAAGGGCGCGAACCCACCGAAACACTGACGACCGAGCTTTTCTTGCTCGGTCCTCGATCAGCTTTCCGCCAATGGCAGGGCGCGTTGCCACGATGGGACGACGACACCAGCGTTGCTGACGACATGATCACGATCGAGGAGATCGCGGCCCCAACCGTTGACGACAAGATCAAGGGGCCGTTGCCAAGGGGCAGGGAGGCGGTCTTCGAAGTCGTTCTGCACACTGATCCACTCCTCGGCGAAACCCAGATCTTGCCAGCTTTTGACGTCTATCTCGCGACCCTTGGCATCGAGCAGGATCTTTCCAAGCGCTTTTACGCCGGTGGTCTATGCTTCGTTGAAATCGAGGCACCCGTTGATCTCGCCGATGAAATTGCAACATTCACGATCGTTCGTGCAATCAGGCAGATGCCGCGGCTTCGGATCTTGAGACCTGCCTTTCGAACGTCGGGACTGCCATCGCAATCGATCCGGTTGCCGAGCGAACCCGCGGTGGATCCCTCGATCAGAGCTGCAATTTTTGACGGCGGCCTCCCCGACGACCATGTCCTCGATCCATGGGCGACTTCGATTGAAGGCCGACATATCGGTGGATCTCATCCTGTGCTGATGAGCCATGGTCTGCAGGTCACGTCAGCTTTTCTTTTCGGATCGCTCGATCCAGCCGGGCCGATCGACGTTCCGTATTGCAATGTTGATCACTACCGGGTGCTTGATGCCGAGCCGGGGCAGGATCCACGCGAGCTCTATGAGGCGCTGGAGCGCATCGACTACGTCTTGAATAATCGGCCATACGATTTCGTCAATATTAGCATCGGTCCGAGCCTCTCCATCGAGGACGACGACGTGCACGCCTGGACCGCGGTTCTCGATGAGCGCTTCGCGCTCAACGACACGCTTGCCACCATCGCCGTGGGTAACAATGGTGAAGGTGACGCCATAATGGGCTTCAATCGTATCCAGGTTCCGTCCGATTGTATCAACGCACTGGCGGTTGGCGCAGCAGATTCTCCCGGCACAACCTGGCAGAGGGCGGCTTACAGTGCTGTCGGGCCTGGGCGAAGCCCCGGCCTCATCAAACCCGACATTGTTGAGTTCGGAGGATCGCTTCCGAGGCCGTTTCTCGTTGTTGCTGAGGGCCCGGTCGGCAAACTTGAGCCGACTGGCGGGACGTCTTTCGCTGCCCCCAGCACTCTGCGACTCGGCGCTGGTTTACGAGCCCATTTTGGCGGTGCGGTAAATCTCCTTGCCGTGCGATCACTTTTGATCCATTCGGCCGAACCAAGCGACCTTCCGCACGCGGAAGTCGGTTGGGGTAGGGTAGCGCGCACGATCGACGAGATGGTTCTGTGCGATGACAACACGATCCGGGTGATTTATCAGGGCGCAATATCGCCGGCCAAATATATTCGGGCTGCGGTTCCTATGCCCGACACAGAGCTCGCCGGCATGATCGAGATTACCGCAACACTTTGCTATAAATGCCAGACGGACCCACATCATCCCGGCAACTACACACGGGCAGGTCTAACCGCCACCTTCCGTCCGCATGATGGGAGGTTCAAGGCTGACGAACAAGTCCATGCAAACTCGAAATCGTTCTTTGGCGATCCTGGTCTGGATGCGGCCGAAGACGAATTGCGCCGTGACGCCTGGAAATGGGAAAACTGCCTGCACGCTTCCAGACGATTCCAAGGCAGGAGTCTGAGCCGTCCGTGCTTTGACATTCACTACAATGCCCGGCTAGAAGGCCGAAACTTCGCACCTGACGAGCAATTGGCTTATGCGTTGGTTATCACCGTTCGCGCAAGGAAAGTGGCCGATCTTTACGACCAGATCGTCCGCAAATACGCGACCGTGCTTGAGCCGATCAGACCCATCATCGATATCCCGGTGCGAACCTGACCCCTATTTGGTGCTTCGCAAGAAACGAAGATACTCGAGAAGTTTTGCGTCTTCTTCGGGCGTCAGGTTAAGCTCGGTGAAGCTATTGTGGGCAGGAGGATTGGGCTTTTGCGTCTTTGACATGACAGCATAACCCGCCATCACCATCAGTTGCTCGTAGTTGATTTTATAGACGACCGCGAGTGAATGGAGGACGTTCGGGGACGGTTTCTTGATCTTGCCGTTCTCGATTTGGCTGAGATAAGCGTTTGAAACTTCGCGCTTCGTTGCCGCCTCCACCTCTCTCAGTTTCATGCCCCGATCCTCGCGAATCGAAGCTAGATATTGCCCGAGATTCGGAAGGGTCGCCGGTTTTTGTTCGGTGTCCTGATTCATAACCATCTGATAACATATTGATTTGTCTTAAATAATACGCCCGCGTGCTCATTCTGTCAAGCATGCTAATTTTTGCTTGACATATCAAGCAGGCTTGTGACACCATGCATACATTGGTCGACGAGGTCGGCTGCAGCACATGAAGGACAAAAAAATGAACATGCATGAAAAGGGCAACGACCCGGGCGAGGAACAGATCCTCGATGACATCATTGATCTCGAAGAGTATGCCAAGCTCGGCAAGCAGCCCCCACTTGCCAAGGGCTATCGCCTTCAGGTCAACGGCAAACCGTACGTGATCCAGAAGCCGAACCCGACCGGCTCGGAAATCCTGACGCTCGCAGGCCTTCTCCCTGCCAAGGACTATACCCTGCGACTGAAGATGGCTGGCGAACGTCCCGAGAAGATCTCTCTCGATGAAGAGGTTGACCTACGTCGCAAGGGCATCGAGAAGTTCAAGGCGCTGCCGCGCGATCAGACGGAGGGCTGAAGCAATGGAAATGCGGCGTGCTTTTGATCTTGGTGTGGAAGACGAGGAATTTCTCGCAACCTACGAATGCCCGTGGGAAACCATCGCCGATGGTTCGTCCTGGGTTCTTATCCACGAGTTTACGGTGCCTAAGGGCTATAACCACGAAAAGGTTACGGCCGCCATCCGGATCGAGGCGGGCTATCCGAATGCTCAGCTTGACATGGTCTATTTCTATCCTCCGCTCAGCCGCCTCGACGGACAGCCGATTGGCTGCTCCGAAGCGCAGCAGCCGTTGGATGGCAAGATCTACCAGCGCTGGTCGCGACATCGAACCCCTGCCAATCCGTGGAAGATCGGTTTCGACAATCTGGGAACCCATGTTTTCCTGATCGAAGAATGGCTGGAACGGGAGTTCGAGAAATGCCCTGCAAGGTAACGCTCGCGCTATCAGGCGATCAACACGCACATCTGAAAAGCTTTCTGTTCCCCGGTGACGGGTACGAGGCTGTAGCCATCCTTCTCTGCGGTCGCCGGGACGGCGACCGCAGTCATCGGCTGACGGTACGAGAGATTCACGATATCCCTTATGAGGAATGCCTCGAACGGTCCTCAATCGGCGTCGTCTGGAGCCCCGACTACATTGCCGGCATTTTGGATCGAGCTGCTGAGAATGGGCTTTCGGTTATCAAGGTCCACAGCCATCCGGGCGGCTATCCGCAGTTTTCAGATGTTGATGACGTCGGCGATCACAAGCTACTGCCCATGATCCGAGGTTGGGTGGAAGCCGATATTCCGCACGGGAGTGTCGTCATGCTGCCAACCGGGGAGATGTTCGGCCGAGTGCTTGTTGATGACAATGACATGCGCACCATCAGCGGCATCAGTGTCGCCGGCGATGATTTGTTGTTCTGGTATCCCAACACGGGTGATGTTGAGATGCCGAGTTTTGTCGCCTCTCACGCGCAAGCCTTCGATGAGGGAACGATCGAGCGGCTCCGCAAGCTGTCTATCGGCATTGTGGGTTGCTCCGGTACCGGCAGCCCGGTTGTTGAGCAGTTGGTGCGTCTTGGAGTGGGCGAAGTCGTCATCGTTGACGACGATCCGATTGAGGACCGCAATGTGAACAGGATCATCAACTCAACCATGAGCGACGCAAAGGTCGGCCGAAAAAAAGTTGACGTCGTTGGCGATGCCATCGAGCGGATGGGTTTGGGCACCAAGGTTGTTCGGCTGCCTCGCAATCTCTGGGACCCTGACGTTGTTCGGACCATTGCCCAATGTGACGTGCTCTTCGGATGCATGGATACGGTCGATGGACGATATCTTCTGAACTGCATCGCGAGCCAGTATCTCATACCGTACTTTGATATCGGTATCCGGCTCGATGCGGTCCGCGACGGATATAACCGCGGCCAGATCCGTGAGGTTTGCGGCACTATTCATTATCTGCAGCCGGGCCGCTCCTCGTTGATGAGCCGCGATCTGTTTTCTATGGAAGATGTGGCTGCGGCTGGCCTTCGCCGGACCGATCCCGATGCCCACCGGCGGCAACTGGAAGAAGGATACATTCGCGGCGTCGTTAATCGTCGGCCGGCGGTGATCAGCGTCAACATGCTCGCGGCCGCTCTTGCGGTCGATGAGTTTCTTGCCCGGCTTCATCCGTTTCGGGAATTGCCGAACCGGGACTACGCGAGCGTTACCTTCAGCCTCGCGAGCATGGAACTCTTCTACGAAAGCGAAGCGGGGATCTGCCCGATCCTTTTGCCGAAGACTGGCTTCGGGGATACTAAGCCCCTCCTCGGGATGCCTGAACTCGGAAAGCGTAGCTGATGAACTGGATTACTCAATTCCTCACATGGCTGCGCCTGCTATTCGCTGGCTGGATTAACCCGCCCTATAAAACAATCGTGGTCCAAGCCCTTCTGCCGGAAAAGCTGAAAAGGAAGACCATCTACATTGTGGAAGAGGACGGCTTCGAAGAACAGGCAGCCATGCTTTGCCCGCGCTGCCGTAATCACGTTCTCCACATGAACCTTCTCCCGGATGAACGGCCGTGTTGGACAATTACTTGCCACGACGACGGAACCGCATCGCTTCATCCGTCAGTTTGGCGGAAAAAGGAGTGTGGAGTGCATTTCTGGTTCAGGCGAGGCCGAGTTCGTTGGACTTGATGTAAGTTGAACGATCGACGCCTTTAATGGAATCGAAGCACCCATGGGCCTGTGGCTAAGGCTGCAGATCAACAGTAAGGGCAAGTGCCGAAACATTATCCGGTACCGTGAATAGCCCAAGCTGACCTGACAAAGGAACGGGGTTCAGCAACTTTCGTGGTCGCTCAAATCGCCATCCGAAGGCTTTATTCGGCATCGGACCTGGTACCAAGTGTTCCGATCGGAGACGGCTCCACAATGCTTGTGTGAAAGGTTGAATATCCGCCAAGTCGGCGACACCAAGGAGGCCCCCTTGGAAGCTCGTATCAATGTCGGGAAACCTATCTATGAACTCTTCGGCCGGTTTCTTCCCAGTATGGATAAACAGAGGCCCGCGATAGTCGACGGACCAACTGCGTACTTCAATTGTCTTCCGGCCGGCGACGATTAGGGCGGCCCAAGGCTGTCGAATACTGATTGCGAAATGCGGGCGCTGGCGGGTTGGCGGCGACATCGTTTTCGTCTCAAGTAAACGTCTTGATGATTTCTGTGGCGAAGCGACGCTGAAGGGCAAGAGCTGTTTCTATCGTCAAGTCGCCGTTCGAAGCAGCGACCGCCTCGCGTAGGATGCGCGGCGCCTCGAAGAGATAGTCTTCGGTCTTGTACGAAGGACTGGTAATCTTGCGTGCCCAGGTCAGAAACGCATCAACATGGATGCGCACGTTGGGATCATTGTAATGGGGGGCCTTCGCTGACGTCAAATCGACCGCACAGGTCAACGGATCGGGAGACAGCGCTGTCCGGCGCACAAGGCAGGGAATGCACACGCCGCAAGGCTGTCCCAAACGCTTCGTAACACTGCCGAGAATCTGTCGCGAAGCGAGGCTCCAACAGGTCTCTGTCTTTGCGACCGTCGAGAGAAAACGCTCTCTTCCGAGCCGTTTGTAGAGTGCATCCGCAGCCTCTCCTTTAGTGAAAACCAAGAACGGGTTTTCGACCTTTATTGTCACCGAAAACAGCGCGGTTAGCAATTGCTCGACCAATCTGTGGAGCAGCGGGTGAGCGTGCCGCGTCATCCTGTAGGTCGGTGAGGGGGGCGCGGCTATGGCAAGAGGTCCGTTTTCGAACTGCATGAGCCTGGCGGCACCGAACGAAATGGCGACGGCCGCACCCAAAGCTAGGAAGAGAGCCGAGCGATATTGGAATTGCCCGCCGATGCGCCTACGACCGCCGTCCCAGCGGCAGCCGACCTGCACATGCCGCTCAAAACCAAGTTCTAAGGCAAGCTCCTGCTGTTTCGCCTTCGCGCCGTAAAACGAGGCCAGTACGGTCTGGCTCCGTTGGTCGAAAAGATTGCCGAGACCGCAGGTGCTGTCGAGCCCGCCGGAAAACAACGAGACCGTCTCTGCTTTGCCAGACTTAGTGCGGGCGGCGTTCGCCGCAAGCGCGTCGAGCGCGTTGGATCCCTGCCGCTGCGTGAAATCGAACTGCCACTCTGTATTGCCAAGCAGGCGGAGCATTGCCGTCAGCGCCTGCATCGCCGTTACGGACCAACCGGACGGCTCGCGCAGCGGCATGGCGATCGAGACCTGCCGCAGCCGCTGGCTTGAAATTCGCTTCGGGACGTAGCGCTCAACTTCCCAGACCACACGCATGATTTCGAGAAGATCGAGTGCGCGAGGGTGCAGTCCTTCAGAGCCTATTCCGATGCCGTCGTGCCAGGCGATAGTATCCAGATCGAGAACTTGGCTTTGGCTTTCCGGGCGCGGTCCCTTCTGCAGGACGACAGTTACCTGGTTCTTGTTTTTGAGGCTCATGAGGCGGTCACCAAGGCAAAGTAATTTTCACCGATGACGCGAAGCGCATCGCGCCGTTCGGCTTTTCCTTTTTGGACGAACTTCGCATCGAATCGGTCGTAGATTGCAATCGCCAGAGTATTGGAGGCTTGCTGGACCGCCGGAGTTGCCGCGCCCAGGTCGACGTAGGACTCGGCCTGAAGGACCTGGCCAATAAGGTCGCCCAAGAACCCGCCGATCGCATTGGCGAAGACATTGCGGTCAATCGCTGCATCGACCTGCGCAACGTCGCCACGGGTTGCCAGAATGCGGTCTCCGCCGACCGACGCGACCATGAACTCTCGGAAGGCCGCCGAGGCGCTTTCAATATACCGGTCATCAACCTGGTAGGCCCTAGCTCGTAAGGCCTGGTCGATGCACGCGTCACAAAGGGCTTGCATCGATCCTAGGCCTGCATCGACCCCGAAGCTTTGCGCAATTTGCGCCCAGCCCTCACCGGCTCGCAGTCTCGCGCCAATCGCGAGGAGGTCGCCGAGAAGCGCGTTGGCAAACCCGTCTGTTAGCATGTCGCTAAAAAAAGTAGCTCTGCCCCGGTCGCGCAGCAACTCATTGATGACTCGAGTCAAACGCCCCTGATCTGGGTCCGCGGTGAGGCGCCGTGTAATTTCCCGCAAACCTTCGATGGCACGCAACAGAGAACCCTTTGCACCACCGCCACCGTCGCTCCCTGCTCCATTCGAGGTGCCGCCGTGCCCTTTCGATCCGCTTCCCGAGCCGCCGCCGCCGACGGATCCGCTACCACCTCCGAAGCTTCCGGTTCCCATTACGCAGCCTCCCACATTTCCTTGGCAGTTCGCTTCTTCCATTCCTCCGAAATCCTCTGTGAGAGCGGATTGACCAGAAATTCCCGCCAGGTTTGTCTGGAGCCGCCGGAAAGCACGTCGAGGCCAGAGAATGTGCCAGCGGCGTTTTGGGCATCTTCGCCTCCAGACAGATGCGTCAGGCGCCTGAATTCACGATGGTTCTCTTCAAGCAGCTGTCTTGCCCGATCCAGATCGAGCTGAGAACCGCGGTGATAGAGTAATTTGGCTGCACGTAGCCTGGTTTTGATGGCAACCCTTGCAGCCCACGAATGATCGAAGAGATCGAGCATCCGTAAGCGCCCCTCTAGATCTTCCCAGCTAAAAACGCGGCGGCCCTGCCTCTGCTCGTTCCAAGCAAGCCGATCGTTGGCGATCGCAGCCAACAGGGGATAGTTTCGGGCGCTGGATCCACTTGCCAGTTGCGCAAGGAGCCCGGCCGCGGCGATATCGTCGCCAGCGGCTTCGGCGATTCTGGCCCGGGTATACAGAAGCTCCGCTTCGACCTGCTTGAGGGAAAACATCGAGACCATACCGAGTCCCTCTTCGACAAGATCCTCAGCTTGCTCTCGGATGGTGGGGTCGAGAGGTCGTTGGGCGGGATCGAGTAGGCATTCTGCGGCATTGCGGGATGAAGCAGCAAACAGGTAGGCCAATGCCATGTCATTCTTAGCCTGTGTGCGAAGCAGGTCACGGATGTCTTGGTACAGCTTCAAGGCGCCTTGATAATCGTGTCGAAAATATTGCTCGAGCCGAGCGAGATCGTGGCGGAACGCCAGCACATCGGTTTCCGTCATACCCTCGCCGGCGGCGACAGCGGCTTCGGCGCTTACTAGGGCATCATTGGCATGCCGCCACATCCCCGCGATCGCCGCCGGCCGGCCGGCATCGGCTTTTAGACATTCGGCCAGCATAGCGTGTCGACGAGCTTTGTGCGTCGCAGAGCGCGGACGGAAAGCTTCGAGGACGAGCCGAGCAACTTGTGTTTCCTGGGCGGTGACGGCTGCTTGCGCTAAAGCAAGCAAAAGATCGTCTTGGAGTAGATCGCAAAGTTTTGCGCGGGTGGCGGCCAGATTGAACAAACGCAGGCGTTTTTGGACCGACCAAAGGTCGCCGCATACCGCCCATGCGGCGTTGACCACTTCCGCTGCTGCTGCGTCGCGGCCGAGAGCCAGATGCTGGTTGCAAACTTCGACAGTGGCGTCGAAGTCATGTTCAACCGAGTTTTCGCTGAGGAAGTGAATGCATTTTTCACGGGCTTCGACGACCACGTTTTTGTCGAGGTTGTCGCGGAGCGTTTTGCGGACAGTTTCCGCTAAGACGCGCCGGCTGCCAACGCGCACGAGGAGAGGGTCAAGCCGATCAAGAGCCCCTGCACTCGACCCCGTCATGCGCTCTACCTCACGTAACGCGATAGGTCGCTCGATCACACCAAGGATAGCGCAGCCGAGCGGCTCCTCCACAATGATGTTCGAGAGTTCTTCAGCGTTTGGGCGAAACATAAGCGTATCCAAAATCCAACCTGCCGTTTCGGCAGATGGAAACCGCCCGAGCACGACAACAGAGGAGCCTGTCGGCGTGTTCGCCAATACGTCCCATCCGGCTGATCGATCTGGCGGTTCGGAGAATATCACGACCACCTCTGGAATGGCCAACAACCGCGACAGGCCGTTTAGGCGCTCGGTGGCGATCGATGCGATCGCCATCGCCAGTTCGCGGTCATGAAAGCGCGGATCGAGATAGCCGTGCGCATCTCCAGCCCAGTTTCCCAGACGTTGGTCGAACGTGGTTCCTGTGCGCAAGAAAACCGGCACGACGGGGCGCCCGGTCCGCTTACGGATCATTGCCGCGACGCCAACGAGCCTCGCTCTAACTGCAACGTCCTCGACAGATTCTCCGCCATTGCTCGTAGAGATGAAAAAACGGCCCGGGGTAGCCCAAGTTTCGGCGAGAGAGGCAGTCACATCATCGACATCTGCACTGCCGGCGGCGAATTCCGGAAATTCATTTCCGGTTGCGATCAAGGGCAACGCGACCCATGACGCTGGGAAGGCTTCGTCTGCGCCCCAAGTTATGCGGTCGACAGGTTCACTTCGCGACCAGACAGCCGGCGCGGCGTAGTCCATGCGCCCACGAGTCTCAGGGAAGCTTTCGAGGCAGGCCGCACGCGATAGACCGGCAGCGATCTCGAGAGGCTCACCTGCAGCGATAGCGCTGAGGAGTGCCTCAAGCATGACCCGCGCTGTTCTGATTTGAATGCGCGATCGCATCGCCAACGCCGCGATGCCGCCCCGCTCTCCAAGGACACTGAGCATCTGGGGTGAATCGAGATGTTGGTCGGGCTGGTTGGCATTCTCCGCAAGTGAGCATGCCCAGAAAATCCAGAACGCGGGCCGCTGGGACGCGTTCATGAAGACTTCGTCTACAAAGGCGCCGAGCTCCATCCAGCCGTCATCGCCTGCGGCGAGTCGTATTCTGGGCGGCGAATGCCCGCCGTGACCGAAGAAGAGAAGGACGTTAGGGTTGAGATCGGTGACCACGCTGATGCAGTCTGCAAGGTTTTGGCGGCGAAGCTGAGTCACTACCGCTCTTTCGACCCGAGGATTTGCGGTGACGGCGGCGTTGAACACAGAGGTGAGAAACGTTTGAGCGTTGCCGGGATCGAAGGCCGTGTCGTCGCCCGGATGCCCCACCAGCGCCAGGATCCGCATCCGCGACGGCGTCTTGTCGAACCTGAAGGCTTTATCTTGGTCGATCGCCCTGACAATCGCCAACTTTCGACGGTTCGCCGTATCCAGCTGACGCTGGAAGGCCTCCCACGGCACAAGATCTGCTTCAGCTGCAGGGACACGAAGAATCGTCGGACCAGCTCTGTTGAACATGCGCTTGTCGAGATCGCTGGCGATCCCCGAAGAACCGAAACAGGAATCAAACTGCTTTTGAGCGTCTTCACTCCAAAGGTTGATTGGTTTGGGTGCGAACGGCAGATTTCGTCCTGGCACTATGAAATCGGCCGCGCGATCGATGTCGCTCAGCGTGAGCGTTCGTTTGAACAGACTGGTCCTGATTGACGCATCGACAATTCTCACGACCCCCACCACAGGCGCACCTGGTGAATAAAGTCGGGCTTAGCTTCGGTGCCCAAATGGTCATCTTTCTCGACGCCGAGAATTTGAGCAAGGAAAACCGGTGCGACGGCCCCAAACGCCAGCCCCTCCAAGGCATCGGCAGGATGGCGGAACGCCACGACGACGGCGCCCAATACAGCCAAAACGGCCAGCATCGACCAATACCAACCCGTACCGAGATAAGCCGGCCGTTTTTGGAAGCGCTTTCTGATTGCCTTGAGCAGGTCAGGCAAAATCGCCCCAATAGCGCCAACAAAAGCAGCTTGCCAAGTTTCCATCAAATCCCTCTATCTTTTCAAACTAGTTCTTTGGCCCCTTGGGGGGCACTACGGACAAGCCATATCGCCCATTTTTTGCTCCCGTCAGCCCTTACAAGATTGCTACCTTCCCGTGAATTGTTCAAGGACATTGCGTTAGCCAGGGAGTATCATTTTTGCCAAACATGCAGGGGAAAACTGTTACTCGAGTTGGCTATCCATAACTCCGATGATTAGAAAATCTCCGATCATGTTGTCGAGAACAGCGTACGCGATTTCCGTCAGCTGAAGACCTGGCTACCATCGTGAGATCGCACCTTCCTGCTCGATCCTCAACTTCAGCGTCTTTGGTCGGTTAAAATTAGGCGAATTCCTACCTCCACGGCCTCCTCGTCCAGGTGAAATCTCCTCATCCCTGTAAGGTTAAGTCACTGATCAGCAGGTACCCACTTCAGTTGGGAGGGACAATACGAGTTTCATCCTCTCGAGGTTTTGAAGGGCGCCTATTTCGATTTCAATGCCACATGCCGCCTATGTCTTCACATCAACACGTTTTCGTTCTACCTATGCTCGCGAGACTATGTTGGAAGGAATGCGGCAAACACTATGTTGATCTACCGTCGAACCAGCCTGCTCGAGTCGTCCGCCCAGACACTGGTCAACACAGTGAATTGCGTTGGAGTCATGGGCAAAGGGATCGCAAAGGAGTTCCGGGACCGCGAGCCGCAGATGTATGCGGCATATCGCAGGATCTGCGAGCAAAAGCTCCTTCGGCCGGGAAAGCTGTGGCTTTGGAAAGGATCGACCCAATGGGTTCTGAACTTTCCGACGAAGGATCATTGGCGCAATCCGTCGAAACTCGAATGGATCGAGCAGGGCCTTCAGAGGTTCGTAAGTGGCTTCTCCGAGCTCGGAATCCGAGAAATCTCGTTTCCGCGTTTGGGTTGTGGCAATGGAGGTCTCAATTGGGACAACGTGCAGCCGGTGATGGAGCATTATCTAGCCCCCCTAAAAATCCAGATCTTTATCCACGACTTCGATAAGAAGATCGGCTTGCCTGAACACCTGGAGCACGTGCCATCTATCCTGGCAGGGGAGATCGATACTGCACCCTCCTACACCGAATTTCTGTCTATGCTTCCGCGTGCCATCGAGCTCGCCGGACCGAATTTCATCGACTTGAGCTCGCACGAACGGCTCAGCGCTGAGTATGATGGGACCGAACTCCGGCTATCGACGCCCAATGTAGAGTGGGCCTTCGACGCCGAAGACCTCTGGGGCATCTGGGTTTCCCTCCAGAAGGGCTTTCTCACTCAAGAGAAGGCCGGCTGGGCGGCGTTCGAAAGTGGGAGCGCGCTGATATCGCTCCTTGCTTTGCTACCATTCGTCCGTCTCATCGAAATACAGCGCTTCGGCGACGCGGCATCCGAGCTGGCACTAGAACTGGCCCAACCGGCAACGAGCATTGCGCCCGCCGATGCCCAGTCAACCGAACAGATGACGCTGCAATGGCACTGAGCGGTGCTTTTGTAGACAGCCATATCGCCACCTGGTCGGCAAATCTGGCGGGGAGCTACCGACCCTATCGTGGTCGGTGGCCGGCAAGGCTTTTTCATCATGCGCCAATCGAAAACGCGGTGGCAATCCTGAGAGACGGGAATCTCAGGTCGAGAAACGACGCCCAGAATGCGCGGGTGAGGGATGTTGCCGGCGTTGGCGTGATCGACGCACGCAACCATGCACACGAGTTCGGTCGGATTTACTTCCGGCCGCGAACTCCGACGCAATGGCATATCGAGGGTATCCGCAAGCCTGGCGAGTGCGCCCACGGCGAGAATTCCCATGCCCCGATCCTGATCATGTTCGTTTTCGACGCTCGGAGCGTCCTTCTTCGGGATGGTGTGTGCTTTAGCGACCGGAACATGCAGCTCGCGTCTGCTTCAGTGGGTGACACCGAGGCCTACTTTTCGTCGATACCCTTCCACAAGGTCTATCATGAAGGCGATATCGCAGGTGATCGCTCAATCATTGATCACCGGTGTGCGGAGGTTTTGGTGACGTCACCGATGTCATTGGCTCAAACCTTGCAATGGATTTACTGCAGGACGGATGCAGAGGCATCGACGCTCCTCCATATGCTCGGACCTGACGCCAACGGGTGGCGCGACCGCGTGTTGGTATCTGATGACCTGCTCGTATTCGACAAGCGTTTCGTCTACGTCGAAAAAGTCGCGATCGCGCGTGATGGCGTTGTTGCACAGTTCAGCCCTCGACAGGATTACGCACCTATCGATATCCGTGTCGATGTGTGGTCGTCTGACGGGGCAAAGCGCGTCGACTACCGAAATCCCTCTAGCCCAGCGCGACCACCCCTGCCGTCAACGAGCTGGCGGTTTCCTGCACAGCTTCAAGATGGCAATTATCTGGTGAAAATTCATCTCGAAGGTCATCTTGGCTTCGCCTCGTTCATGGACGTCGGCAACAACATTTTCCTCTAACGACTTATCGAGTGAAGAACGATGACCTGAGCCGGTACTGCGTCGGGCATGGGTTTCGCCCAAGAGAGTGACTGACGCCGTCAAGCCGCAGAAAGCGCATTTGGCTGTCCAGAGCGGACGCCTCTGGCTCTCGCGGCGGCTCAATTTATAATGCGCTGTCTAAGATTAACAACCGCTCAAAATAGGTTATGCCGGGAAATATGGCCATGATCTTTTTGCCCGCCGGCAATGTGCATGGCAACCCTGTTGGCGCGAATTAGGTCGCGGATGTTTGAGCATTCGCGAGAGGAAATGAAAAACCCCTGTGATCTCGTGCTGGTAATAAGTGTCGCACAACGTTGGATTCGCATGAAATCCGCCGGTCGGTGTGTTCGGTCACGTAGACTAACGTCACGCCGCGGTGATGTTTTTCAATAGCTTAGCCAAATCAGATTACGGGCCGGCGGTTCTTATCCCTTCAAGGCGAAACCTTCGCTAGCTTCGCAGCTTTATGTCAGCCATATAAATCGGAACGCCGACGTTGGAGAGCTGCCGGTCTGATTGCGTAACTCCTTTGGCAGTGATGGGTTGGTATCCTGCACGTCAGGTTTTAAGCAGCTCAGTCATATAGTGGTCGCTCCATGGTTGCCACATTTGAGCGGTGAGCGCACCTACTGTGGTCATTCAACAATGATCGGATGTAAAAGCAGTTATTCTAATACACTCCTTCTGATAGCGGGAACCTTTTGCAAGACTGATGGATCGAATAGTGTGGCCCGATGCTGCACAAAGATGATCATAAGCTTTTCGAGGAATATTTCCTGAACGCCGAGGAGAGCTGCTTCGCCGACCCGCGTCCGCCCAGAAAACTTCTAGCGGCTGCAGAAGGTGGCTTGCACGCAGCAGATCTCAGGCGATTGTCGCACTCAATTAAGATTTTGGCCTCAGCAGGTCTAATGTCCGAAGCAGTTGCAATCACATTTGGCATATTGAGCAAGGATGTGTCCGGGGATCGATATGTCGGTTTCGACCACCCAGAGGCGTGGATGGAAGCGATATGCTGGGCGAAGAAGCAGCCTGACTTTCTTAAGGATCCGTCATGGCCCGAGCGGGTAGTTTATGTTGGTAAGGCCGCGGGTCGCCTGATGAAGCGAGGATATAGAATTGAAGCTTCGGCTTTCGGACCGTATGCATCGCTGGAAACCGTCAAGCAAATCTGCGATCAGGTTATCTCGCTGGTGAAGCTTTTAGGGGGAGCTTCCTGCGCCCAGCAGATTTTTCGGGTATTGGTTGAGAGCAAGGCAGTCCATGACGGGTTTTTCATCTTCGGCAACAGGGTATCATCAACGCCGGGAGAGTATGAGCCCGCCTATCCATGGGGCTGGCTCCTAACACTTGCCATCGCTAACCTGGGCTCTCCGGGCAGCGCAAACAAGCCAGAGGTTGCCTGGAAAACGCTAACGGATTTGGCGAGAGACTTTGCCGCCATCCACGACTGCCAGCGATACAGCCAGTACGAGCAAATGGCTGGGATTCCGCCAGAGGAGTTCGAGCGGGTTCTGAGGGAAAGTATCACATGGCGCGAGCTGTTTTCGCTTCCGCAGGCGCCGCAGCTCATCGTGATGAAAATTGGCGATGCTCTGAAAGCTTGCCTGAAGCCGGTCGATGAGGAAAAGCTCGGGTTCAAGTTAATCGATCTACTGAACGAGCTGCGGCTCCTCCTCGTTCAGAGTCACGATACCGAACTTCGGCTTTTCGCATCCGGGCCAGTTCGTGCTTCGCACCCGATCCTTTGGCGCGAAGCTTTCGGCAACAAAGACAAGGTCAATCCCGGCTACAAAGAACCGGCAGACAGTCACCGCCGAAACCAGGACAGGTTTCTGATCTTCGAAGCACCGGACAACAGCGTCGCCTTGCTGCCGCGTCCGCTTGCGGTCAACGCCGCCTGCGAGATGCTGTTTAGGTTGATCTGGCAACGGTTACCTAAAGCGCGAGCTGCCGAAGTTACGGGGCAGGTGCTGGAATTGGCGATTGCGGCCGCGTGCCGCGAGAAGTCGCCACCCATTGTGGCGCCGGATGTATCCTACGAACGCGACAACCATGTGTTTCAACTTGACGTCGGCACGCGGGATGAAGGCGCGCTCGTGCTGTTCGAGACTAAGGCCAAGTCGCTCACCGCCAAAGCACGATCGGGGATCATCTACTCGGGATTTATCGACTACGCCGATAGTTTCCTTGCGATGCTGAAGCAACTGGTGCGCCACGACTTCTATCTTCGTAAGACTGGTCTACCGCCCCTGACTTCCGGTGACGACAAGACGGAAGATCTCACGGTTTTCAAGGTGGCTGTTTCTCCGCTGAGCTACGGCCCAATCATGGACCGGTTGCTCACCGCCAATGCCATGCCGGCAATTCTGGGCCGAAGGTTCGGTTCGCTCAGCCCTATGGCCGAAGATGTAAAGGCTATTGAGGACTTCAATGCGGCAACAACCGAGGTTCTTGATCGGCTCGCCAAGATCGCGCCCACCAATGACCGAGGAGAGCTCGATTTGTTCCCATACTTCATCGATGTTTATTGGATGGACCTTGGCCAGCTACTCTATGCACTGGATCGTGCGCCATCCGTGTCTGCCGCATTCCGTCCTCTAAAGCACCTCACGTTCGGGACGAGAGATTTCTGGACCGAGATAGCGTTTGCTGACATCCAGCTCTTGACGGGCAGACATGGCTGGCGACAGCCAAGAGTGGATAGCTGATCATCTGCTCGACTCCCATCATCGCAAGCCGCCAGTCCGCTTCGCAGAGAACACACATCTGCTCCGCCCCGGAATGATCGCCCGCCTTTGGCACTGATCAGGTCGGGACGATGCCCTCATTATCTCAGCGCCGTATCAATGCTGCCCGGTATCGAGTAATTTCCTCATTATCGAGGTCGAGAAGCGGGATCTTGATCTTTGTCCCGAACACGTCGAGCGTTTCCTCACGCCAGGATACGACACCCTTTTCCGCGATATCGCTGATCGACTTCATGGCGTGCTCGGGAAGGGTGGCAAGATCGAATGCCTCCTCACCGGCGGCGGTGTTGGCGATGCCCTGCAGCAGTTGCAGGTTCAGGGCGGCGCGGCCCTCCATAGCTTGCCAGGCCTTGACGGTGCCGAACGAAGACCGAGACAGGACTGCCGACGACCATCGGACATTCTCGGCATGGACCTTGAATTCCTTTCGGATCATCTCGTCCTTCTCAGCCGGGCTCAGGTCTTCAATCTTCTGAAGCTGCTCGACGGCCTTCAACGTGTTGGCTTCCACCTGTCGGGTCATGCGGGCGCCATTCGCCGGAATTGCCGCTTTCGCTTGAACCTGAACCGCCGAATTGGTCTTCTGGCAATACGCAACCAGATCGATCTCGCGACCATCCCAGATGACATTTGGCTTGCTCACGACGCCAGGCAGGGCCTCGAAAATGGGCCGCGCATGGGCAAGCAGTGAAGGCTCGAGTTCTGCCGAGACTAGTTCGTCGAACTGCTTGCGACCGACTTGATTAAGGACAAAGAGGATATTCCGCTCCGGCGTCATCAGATGCAGCGAGCGCGGTGACAAGAGAAATGCGTCGCCAAGGACTTGGATCGGCGCCAGATAGCCGTCGCCGGAGATCGTTTGGCCACCTACTGCAGGCTCCTGAAAATATGCAAGGATCTTGTTCACACGGTTGCGTGGAACCTTGGTGAGCTGATCGATCACGCTCAGTACCTGTTTCGACGAATGAAGCGGAGCAACCCACTCGTGGACTGTATGGAGGTAGCGAACTCGCGTCTTTCCCCGCTCTTGAATAGCGCCGGCTTCCGCCGCCTTCGCCATGTTGAGGCACCATGTGGCATAGGCCATCAGTGCCGCCCTTACCCGCTGGAATTCATCATGGGTGAATCCAAGTACCCGCTCATAGGCTGTCGCGCCGACAAAAATGTTCTCGTGAACACCGTTCAAGTGGAAATCGTAGGCCGCGCGGAGGCTCGTTATGAAGTCTTTTCCTCCTCCGCGGGGCCACGTGTCTATCATGCGCAGATAGCACGCCACATCAACACGAAAGTCGTTATCAAGTACGGTCAAAGCGAGTTCGCTGGCGATCACGTCCAGCGCCTCGAACCGTTCCGCGGCTTCGGTCGGATATGACAAACGGAAGCCATCCCCCGTCTGCTCAACCCAGAAGGCGCCGCGGTGTGCGAACGGCATCAGCTCGCTGAAATGGGCATAGATCAACGTCTTCCCGATCTCCGCATGCATCTGCTGTGTTACCGTCTCGAGATCCTTGCGCAATGTCTTCTGCGTGGCTGCGCCAGTGCGACTGAGATAGCCCCTGCAGAGCGAGAGACGCGCCAGCGTGGTGGCACCCTTCTCAGCATCCGGTGGGCGATGTCCGGTAAATCGTCCGCCGCTGAACGCTGCATCGGCAATCAGGAGCATTCTCGAATACAGCGCCCGGAACGACAACCCCCAGATGGATAGCGCCGCCACCTCCTTGTCAGCCTCTTTCTCAAACGCTCTCAACGCCTCAAGGGCGGCCTTCTGGTTATTGTGGGGCATGGCATCGCTCTTGGATCAGGTTAGGCGGGGGTTGCGAATACTACGATCTATGACTTTGCCAGAGGAGGTTGGCAATTTGTGCCGGACCGTTGCGGCAGACCCATTTTACCCGTGCATTTCGCGTTGAACATACCTATTGTCCGCAGTGCGGTTGCGCATTGGGTAAGCGACCCTGATGAGCTGCATGAATGTCCTATAACAAGCTAACGCCTCTGAAACTTGGGCCTTTGCCCGTCGAAACGCTAAAGGCATTTGGAATAATGGCGGCCCCCGGAGAGGTCGTTTTTACGGTCGCAGCGCAAAAGCATGCGATCAAAGGCCATGCGGAAGAGTTTGCACTTTGCCTGCGCTACATCGATCGCGCCGTGCAATCCCCGACCCATGTGGGGCAGGCGCCCCAGCACAAGGATGTTGGCGTCGAGCTGATCTATGAGCATGTGGTCGATAAGGTGATCATCCTGGTGGCGGTTCATCTGGAACAGACCAAGGATGGCAATTACATCGTCAAATCGACATATCCCATTGCGCGGGACAAGCTGGAACGCCGGATACGGAAAAAGTTCATTGTCGCCACAAAGTAAAAAACCCGCCATAAGGCGGGTTTTTTAGATTGTTTTCGGCGGGCGCTAACGTCCGCATCTCTTGGTCTTTCGACTACTAACCACTCTTGCGAATGGCGCGTGGGGAAGCCGTTCCCACCTCGAAAACAAGTGGGCTCTATATAACCCTGCATACTGTGTTTGTCAATGCCGAGTTGATGAACCTGTACAGGCCGCCTGTAGCGTCGGCCAGTGGTAGTCCCCTGCGCACGCGATGGCAACGGCGCGCCAGGTGTGATTAAAGGCATCAGGAAAAGCGGGGCTATCGTGTCTCGAAGGGGGAGGGGCGGACCATCGCGTCCATGTTGTCGTCAGTCGGCCGCCCCCCAATTTCACGGCAACTGCTCATTCGGGTGGGCAGCTCAGGCCTGCTCGTGCATCCGACGCCGATATCGCCTTCCGTGGCCAGGTCAGGCAGTTCGATTTTCGGGTTAGCGCACCTGGTTTTGATTAGACCGCTGGCGAGATTACCGTTGGGCTGACTGTACCGACCGAAGGTATCGGCTTTAGCGTTGGCGATGAAATTGGCGTAAAGATAGGGGGCAGGGTCTGTCTCACGCTGCACAGTAAGTGATCAAGTTATGCCCTTATCGAGCTTGAGGCCACGGCTTGAGGCCAACTTATTGGAGAAATAGGCTTTTACGGTCCTCGCAATGACATAGCCGGTGGTTCATATCCTTTCAAGAGCGTAGATACCATCGAGCTTTGGTTGGTTATGGTAAGCCGGATACAGTATTGGAGTTGTATGATAGATCTCTGTCTATCGCATCACGAGCGTTCCGCGACATAAACCACAACGTTTGCGCTCCGTTTCTCGTCCAACAAGTCGGGATCTAGTAAGCGCCCTGCGTGCTCAGTCCGAAACGCCCCAGCGACATCCTCTCCGCAAAGCTCAGTGATGGCGCGGTGAAGTCGACGACCCATCAGTGCCAAAGGTTTGTCGAGCAGGTGACGTTGTGTACCAACGCTTATCTGCTTCATCTGTGTGGAAGGCTTGTTGTTTGCGACCATGGCCCTCAGTCGGGAATTGGCATCATAATGGACCGTTACTCGAAGCCGCAGGGGACGCTGAGCATCGGAATCCGTGTCTATTTTTGCTAGAATTTCGTCGATTGCCTCGCGAGTCATTAGATGACTACTTGCGACATTGGGGACGTGCTCAAGGCGTTCGGGAAATTGTCTGAGTGCGACCGCCTCGGATTCCTCGCCGACGATGTGAAAGGCTGAAGGAGTATCCGCGAGCCATTCTTGCCGTTTCACGATCGCACGGTGTTTTGCGTCGACATCACCATACCTTGAAATCGAAAAGCTCTTTGTCCTTGCTCCGTCGGGAGAGGAAATGTAGGCGACCCATCGCGGCTGAGGATGATCTGCCTTGTAGACGCCGGATACGCCGCTGTGTTGTCGCTTCTCAGGCAGTTTGCCGTCTCTCTCAGGGTTGCCGGCGGCAAAGCGTGCATGATTGCGTCCGATAGTCGCGTGCCTGCTCGAAGGCAACGTCAGCAGATCCGTAAGCGGTATCCTTAAAGGTGCGATTGATGTGCCGCCCCTGTCGACGCAGCATCACTCGCCATGCGCCAGCGATGCCACCCCGAGGCGGTAGGCGCTTGAGAGCATAGATGTGGGTGCTATCTCCAGACTTCGAATTCGCGCCCGTACTGCAATCAGGCTGAGCTGTTGGGGCGTCAAATCTTCGTTTATCGCGGTCTTGAATTTCCAGGACGGCACCTATCTTAGATTGCGTCGGACACTGGTGGCACTCGCATCGTAATCACGCCTTGCTGATCATACGTTGTGAATTTCGGGAGAGCACGCGGGAATGGCGCTTGACGAACTTGGCGATACGCTGATGAGCGAAGGTTTTTCGCAGGTTGATCGAACCCTCCGGATTGAAACGGTTTTGGGAGCCGATGTCCTTCTGGCAGAACGCCTCTATTATCGAGCCGGGATCAATGAACTGTTCGACTTGCGCATCGATGTACGTGCCAAGGATGGCGAGATAGACCCCAAGAGGTTGATTGCCACGCTTGCCGACGTGTCGCTGGAAATCGGAGAAGGACAGCGCAAGACCTGGAACGGGCTCGTTCAGAGCGTGACGGCCGGCCCGCCGCTGACCAGGGGCGGGCGGGCCTATACGCTGGTGATCAGGCCGCAACTGTTTCTGCTCAGCCAGAAATCGGACTGGCGCACATGGCAGCATCTGTCGAGTATCGATGTTGCACAGATGTTGCTCTCCGAACACGGCTTGCCCGCGCCGGACGTATCGGGCGTGATCCATCAACCCAAGCCGATGGTCTATGCCGTCCAGGCTGGCGAGACGGATCTCGATTACCTCACTCGTCGTCTCGAAGCAGACGGGATTTTCTACTATTTCCGACATGAGGGTGGCCATAAAGGAGCGGTCTCGGCCAAGCACGTCCTTGTCCTTGCCGATCATCAATCCGGTTATGACAAGCCCACCAATGAGGCAGACGGAAAGGTCCGTTATGCTCTCGGGAGTTCCGATCGCAACCATATCAACAACTGGCTGCAGCGCTTCGAATACTCTCCCGGTCGTCGCACGGGTGCGGATTACAATTTCCTGCGTGTCGATATTCCCACGGCAAACGCTCCCTCGTTGATCGAACTCAACGGCAATCAGAAGTACGAGCTGTTCGAGTTCGGTTCAGTCGTCGGCGGTTACGGGGTCGGCTCCGCATCCGAAGGCATCGACAGCACCGAGGTGGAGAAGCAATCAAGGTGGCGCATGCAGGCCACCGAAGTCGATCACAATCTCACCGAAGGCGCTTCGACCGTCCGCACCCTGGAGGTCGGCCAGAAATTCCAGCCCTATGATGTCGCCAATCCCGCCAACAAGTTCGAAGAGATGGTCGTCCACAAGCTGGAGGTGAGTGCGCGCGATCATTCCTACGAGGCGGCCGATCAGGATGAGCCGGAATATTCCAACCGCTTTGTTGCACTGCCAGCCCGGGTCCCGGCGACGCCACACCGAACCACCTCAAAGCCGCGCATCGACGGCGTGCATGTTGGCTTTATCGCCGGGCCGGAAGGAGAAGAGATCCACACGGATCAGCATGGTCGGATTAAGCTTTGGATGCCATGGGATCGCAAGGCCAAGAAGGACGGAAGCGATAGCCCTTGGATACGGGTCTCACAAGCATGGGCTGGGTCGACCTGGGGCGGACAGATCATCCCCCGTATCGGTCAGGAGGCAATGGTTGCGTTCATCGGCGGCGATCCGGATCGCCCTGTGGTCTTAGGTCTCGCGCCCAATGCCAAGCAAACAGTGCCTTACGATTTGCCGGCGAACAAGACACGTTCGACCTTCCGCTCCAACTCCCATAAGAGCGTTGGCTTCAACGAATTTTCGCTGGAAGACAAGACGGGCGGGGAGAACATGTTTTTCCATGCCCAGAAGGACCACACGACCCGTGTGCTCAACGACCGCACGGCGCGTATCGACAGCCACGACGTTCATTCCGTCGGAGGTAATCGATCGGTCGAGGTCGCCAACAACCAGAAGCATGAAATCGGAGGCTCCTATCACCTCACCGTGGGAGGGACCGGTGCTGGCGCTCTCGGAGCGCTCGCCGGTGTAGCCGGGCTCGCAGGGCAAACCGCCAGCCTCTTGCAGCAGGCGGGTCAGATCGCTGGTGGCGGTGGCGCGGAACTTGGTGGCTTCGCCATGTCGATTGCTTCCTCGGCACTGGGATTCCTATCAGGCGAGGGATTGAGCGCACGGGAGGGCGTGGTGTCCGGTCCCAGCCCCCGCGCAGATGCTGGCACGGCTCTTGCCGGAGCCGGAGCCGGCGTGGGCCAGGATGTCGGCGGTCTCTTTTCCCTGCCGGGGATGATGTACACCGTAGCCGGTACCTTCAAGCATGACAGCATTGGTATTGCCCGCGTCGAACAGATCGGCATGAGTAAAGTCACACATGTGGGGCAAACATTTATTGAAAAGGTGGGCAAAGAACAGCACACTAACGTCGGCAAAAAGATCAATGTCCAGGTCGGCGAACTCTACAACATCGCCTCGGGGGAGAAATTTCACGGTGAGTCCAAGGTGTGGGAGATCTACGCCGGTACCGAGATTCGTTTGTCCGCTCCAGGCGGCTACATTGCCATCAACAAACAAGGCATCAAGCTTCACGCCCTTAAGATCGATATCGAAGGCGACCAAATTGACTTTAGAAAGGGCGGACCGGGCCAAGGCCCCTCTTGTCCCAGGTTGATGGCGAAGTCCTCAACACCTTTTGTGAGGACCTGAACAGATGACAGCCATGCAAACCGCAATGCCAGCCGAAGAGGACGCGTTCTCAACGCGTTTTCGTACGGGACTCGCCGACATGATGGCGGCGGGACCAGCGTTTGCCGTGCTTGATGGCGCGCATTTCGATGATTTGCAGCATGAGTTGCTCAGTCTGGACATTCCCGCCCGGTCATTGTTCCTCGCGGGAGGCGATCCCAAGTGGCGGCGCGACGGACCGTGGCTGGTTTCGCTCGTCAACAGGCATATCTGCGATCAGGTTGCAGACTTTGCGTTGGAAAAGCCCTGTGCTGTGTTCTGGTCATGTCCGGCCGGAGAGGCGGCGCTCTACAAGCACCTGCGAACCCTCAACCGGATTCTGGTCCCGGACGACCGCATCGCGGGCAATGATGGCCGATCAGGCAAGAAAGTTGTCTATGAGCGTGTATTGTTCCGCCATTGGGACCCGAACGTACTGGGATCATTGCTGCATTCATTTACGAAGTCGCAGTTCGCACGAATTCTCGGCCCGGCGACGACCATCTTCATGAATGCCACAGACTATGGCGGTATGAAGCGGGTGACAAAGTCCAACAACCTCCCGCCCATGCCGAAAGGCCTGCTTGCTATTACGCCAAGTGAGATATCGGCCACGAACGATTTGATGGCACAGGCTTCGAAGCGGCGGATCTGCAATTACCTGCGCAATGTCGCCCCATCGCAAACGGCCGCCATGAGCGACGCCGAACTGTCCGCGGTAACGCAAGGCTACATAAATGAGGGGCGCAAATACGGCGTTCAAAGCGAGGCCGCACTTGCCCGGTGGAGCTATATGCAGGTCGCGACATCAGGCAAACTCACGACAAATCCTGACGTCGTCAAAGTCATGACGGCGCGCGATCCCGCTGTTTCTCCCGACAAGCGTGTACAGCTGTTGCTTCAGGCCAGTCTCAATTATGCAAGGGAGAATCGCTAATGCCTCCCGCAGTGGCTGCAGGGTATTTCGTAGTAGAAACTGCACCGGTTTGGGGTCCCGCGCTCGTCAACGCCGCAACATGGATCGGCGGCGGTATCCTTTTGGCCGTTGGGTTGAGTTCGGATACCCCGAATGCGGACACACAGGCTGACGCGCAGACCAAGGCCGACACCGCCACCTGTGCAACAGGTAATTGCCCGCCAGAAGACAAATGCAAATTTGACAAGTACAACAAACTCAAATGCGGCGAGAACCAGCAGAAACACCACATCATTGCCGATTATGTGATTCGAGCCGGAAAACGACTAGATGACAGCCTGCGGCTGCCAAACGCGCCCTCGCTGGATGACGGGCCAAGCATCTGCCTTGATGATACCGAACACACTAGTGTACATCAACTGATGGATCGGGCGGTCAAAAACCTTGGGCCGGGCGCTACGCTTGGTCAGGTCAAAGATATTGCGATGGACGCGATCAAGAAGGTGAAGCCGGAATGCGAAGGGAAGATGGGCGACCTGAAGTCCCAAGTCGATAAAGCGTTCGAGAAGATGGGTGACGACGCTCCCATCAGGCATCAAAAGAGCCCACTTCCCAACCAAAATCAAATAGACAGATTGTTCGGACGTGGCATTGGCGACGGACTGGAATAAAGCGAGGTGAAAATTGGACTATCTACGCTTTCGGAACGGATTTGCCAAATACCCCCATCTGGCCATGTTCCTGGCCTATGTTGGCGACAGCGATCCATTCGAACCGCCAACCAAGCTCATCGTGCTTAAAGACATCGGCACACCCGATGGCCAATGGGGGCTGGAGAATATCCAGGATATCTTCAGAGACATCTGCACGTTCAAGTCGGATGACATGGACCGTCCGGCATTTGTCTGCGTTTCGGAAGAAGGAAAGGTCTGGTTCCATCTTCCGACGCGTATCGAGGAAGACATCGCCGATGCCGGTCTGCACAAGTCCGGCTGCCTGGGTCTTGGCTATCTCGGCGGAATCAAACAGCTTAACAACGAACTCTTCGCATTTGGCCTGGCTGGCCAAATCTACCGGCGCATCGCCCCCGGAAAATGGGAACATTTCGACGAAGGGTTGCTCGGGTCCATCAATGATGACTATGACGTAACCGACATGTGTGCGTCGGGCGGGTCATTCTACGCCGTGACCAGAATGGGTGGCAGAGGCCGGATCTGCTCCAGAAGCAATGGCATCTGGGTGGACGAATTCAACCCGTCGGGCGATTGGCTTAACGCGGTCGCGGCCGATCCCACCTCCGGGACGGTGTGGGCCTGCGGTCGAAATGGCGCCCTTCTTCACGGCAGCGCCCAAAGTGGATTTACCAGTGTTGGCAACCTGGGTTGCTATGAGGAATTCCTCTCCATCGCCTTTTTCAAGGGGCAAGTCTGGGTGAACTCGGTAAATGCGATTTACACCTATGCTTCGGGGACCTTGTCCAAGGTCGAGACCGGGCTTGTTCCGAAATTGCAGAATGCGCATCGTTTGCAGGCTATCGGCGATGTGTTGTGGTCCTTTGGCTATGACGACATCGCACGTTTTGACGGTGAGAAATGGATGCGTTTTGTTTGCCCCGGCACGAAGCTGTTCACGCCTAAAGCATAAACCCGGAAAGTGATGAGCAGAGCGAGGTGATGTTTAGCTTGGTCACATCTGGCTCAGGAAATAGCGTCCCGATGCGGTGACCGTTGAACACGAAGCGGGCGAACCCGCATATGACTTGTGAGGGATATGAATGGGAAGCCCGGCAACATTGAAGGGTCAAATGCACGTCTGTCCGATGTGCGATCCAGGTCCGAAGCCCCACGTAGGTGGGCCGGTGCAATCGTGCCAGCAAGGCTTCGTCAAGGTGAACGGCGTTCCTCTCGCGACCGTCGGCGATAAATGCGTATGTACCGGTGTTCCGACGACGGCAGCGATTACAGGCGGCTCGTCCGTAGCCACGATCAACGGCAAGAAGGTTGCACGCATGGGCGATGCCTGCGAGCATGGTGGTCGGCTCGTAGAAGGTGAAGCCTGGCTCAGGTTCGAATAGGTATTTGTCTCCTTTGGGAAGGATGGCTTCTGTCAAACTTAGTGTCAGTCGCTCGAAGCAATTTCGTCCACCATCAGGAAAATTTCCTGGTTTCTTTTGATATTGTTATAATCAGGAATAAATTTCACAAATCCGGAATTTAGGTAGAATTCAATATTCTCAGAATTATATTTCGAATAAAAGATTCCAATGCTGCGTTCGCGATTGTTTTTAACCTGTTCTATCATCGCCCTACCTATGCCGCGCCGCCTAAAGTCCTTGCAGACATAGATTGAATTGATAATCGAAAGTGGTTTTTTGAAGTTTAATACTTCCTCATTCACATCGTATAATCCAAGTGCCTTATGGAAACGAAAGTGGTCTTTAAGTAAGGCAAAATCAAGTATTTGAATAAATCCAACTCGATGTGAATTAATATTCGCAATAGAAAATTGCTTCAACTGATACAGCGGATCAATTCTTGATTCCAATCTGGATGCTATCCAGCCAGGGTCTGCATAGGCTGGACCTCCTTCTATGGTGGGGAGCGTCTTGATCTCAGAAAAGCCACTTGAAATAAAATCTATGTCTGAATTTCTTGCGGTCGTGAATTCCATGCAACTCCCGTCCATTCGCTCAATCTCTCTAGCCTGGTTCAGGCCCGGGGGCTCCGTTCAAGGTCCGCAAAGTATATCAGGTTTTCCGGTTCTCGTGGTCTGGCCCAAAATCGGGGAGCGCTTCACACGACCGCTGGAGCAAACTCAAAACTGGATAAAACTTGGGGGCGACGTCAGTGGGCTTATTCGCGATCTGAGCGAGATGACCATTGCCAATATGCGAACCTAGAGGAAATGAGCTTTCGACTTCCTTTGATGGAAAGTCCGCTTAGGGCCGATACTGTTGAAAAACTCCATCGGGATATTCTCGCTTTCGAACATTTCGGCAAATATCGGATTTTCGTAAAGACTAATGTCAAAATACGGCAGAGCGGAGCTAGGAACTTACCAATTCAAAAGTCGGAAAGGCCGACGAGAGAACATCCATGCATGCCCATCCCGTAATAAACCGGTAATGTTTTGTATTGCCAACGGAAGCCTTCCACGCTTCTGATTGTGAGCGTTCAAACGTGGCTCCGGTTACCGAATATGCGAAATGCTCTGATACCAGCCCAGAATTGAGACTGTCTTCATGCTCAGTGCTTAGTGGCATCTCATCAACCAGTCGAACGATGCATGCTCGATTGAAGGAAATTCGTAGAAGATGCTCCGAATCATGCGGTACAATAAAATCCGCTTCAATTCCGTCGGCCTCCCAACGCAAGTTTGCTAAGTCACTCAGGCTTGCCTCCATGGAGACGCCAGTGTTGATTGGAGTGTATTCGGGCATAACGATCTGTCATCTGTTCGTCGACAAGTAAGCGGGCGAGAAGGATTCCTTCTATATGAAGCTCCCGATAATCGCTTTCAGAATTTGCGTTGTCGGTGCTCCCATACCGTGATTCAATCGCCTCATTGATTTGCGGAGGATTGGGCGATGATGGGATGTCAGGCAACTCCGGGGCAGCTCTTCTACGACTTCTGCCTTGATGATCACGTCCCCGCCGAGCACCTGTTGCGTGGAATAGACCGTCATCTCGAACTTGATGGCGTTCGAGAGCAGTTGAAGCCTTTCTATAGCAGCACTGGCCGTCCCTCGGTCGATCCCGAACTGATGATGCGGATGCTGATTGTCGGTTACGCAATGGGCATTCGTTCGGAGCGGCGGCTGTGTGAAGAGGTCCATCTCAACCTCGCCTACCGCTGGTTCTACCGCCTCGGATTGAACGGCAAGGTACCTGATCACTCCAGCTTCTCGAAGAATCGCCACGGCAGGTTTCGGCAGAGCGATATCCTGCGACATATGTTCGAAACGGTGGTGGAGCGATGCCTCGCTCAGGGATTGGTGGGCGCGGAAGGATTTGCCGTCGATGCCAGCCTTATAGCAGAGGATGCAAATAAGCAGTGTTCGGTACCAGGAGCCGAGTGGGAAGCAAAGGAAGACGCTAGCCGTTCGGTACAGGAGTATCTGGCTGTTCTCGATGATGCCGCTTTCGGTGCTGCGTCGCCAGTGACGCCAAAGTTCATCTCCCCGTTTGACCCTGCCGCCCAATGGACCGGCGCTCACAAAGGCCATGCCTTCTTCGCCTACGCAACCAATTATCTGATAGACGCCGATCATGGTGTCATTGTCGATGTGGAGGCGACGCGTGCGATCCGCCAAGCCGAAGTCGGGGCATCCCGCACGATGCTCGAAAGGACCGAGAATCGCTTTGGCTTGAGGCCGGACTATGTGGCTGCCGACAGTGCTTACGGTTCCGCCGATAACTTGGCATGGCTGGTCAAGAAGAAGATCGCGCCGCACATTCCTGTCTTTGACAAGTCGAACCGCACAGACGGCACCTTCTCACGTTCGGATTTCGCCTGGGAAGCTGAGAACGCGCGATACATCTGTCCTGCCGGGAACGAGCTGAAGCAGTTCCACCGCACTTACGATACGCCGAGATCAGGGATCACGGCCGAAGGAACACGGATTTATCGTGCCAGCAAAAAGGACTGTGATGTCTGTGACCTGAAGCAGTGTTGTTGTCCTAAGACGCCTATGCGTAAAGTGCCCCGCGATCTCAATGAAGATGCGCGTGATGTTGCCAGAGCAATTGCGGCTACACCAAAATATGAACTGTCGCGTCACCGCCGGAAGAAAGTCGAGATGCTCTTCGCGCATCTCAAACGCATTCTACGGGTGGCGCGTCTTTGACTTCGGGGACCATGTTGTGCGCGAGACGAATTCCTGCTTGCCGCAACGGCGCAGAACCTGAGGAGGCTGGCAAAACTCAGACCACAAACGCCGCCATCTGGCGTTATTGCTGCGTGAGAGCGACATGAATTGAGGTCCTGCGCCACAGCGCAGGGCACATAAGCATAGGTACGCCGCCCGGAAAAACGAAATCGGGCGGATGAGTAGCCAATCCTGCGAGTTTTTCAACGAAATCTGCCAGAAGAAGACGTAGCGGCTGTCGCAAAATTCCCTAGACTTACCCCTTCAGGCGCTCTACTTTGACGCTGGGCAAGCTTGAGATAGTATCAGGTTCAGCCCTTTTTTGCATCGTCTGCCACATTGAATGCGGGCACGGATGCACTTCACCCTTCAACTTAATGTAATCTCACCGCACACGCGGAAGGAGTTTCTATGGCTTTCGCCGAACATATGTTCGTCGTTACCGGTGGCCCCGGTTCCGGCAAAAGTAGTCTGATTAAAGCGATGGCCGAGCGCGGCTTCCGCACAATGCCAGAAGCAGGCAGAGCGATCATACAAGATCAGGTTAGGATTGACGGGCCAGCGCTGCCGTGGGCGGATCGAGCTATGTTCGCTGAACTCATGTTGGGTTGGGAGTTGCGTTCTTATCAGGAGGCTGTCGCAAGTGATGTGCCTGTCCTTATGGATCGCGGGATACCTGATGTTGTCGGCTATCTCACACTCTGCAATCTTCCTGTTCCGGCTCATATAGAGGCGGCGGCGGAAATCTATCCCTACAACAAGCAGGTTTTTCTCGCACCGTATTGGGACGCCATTTTCACGCAGGACACCGAGCGCAAGCAAGATCGGCAAGAAGCCGAGGCGACAGGCATGATCATGGCTGAAACCTATACCCGACTTGGCTATCAGATTGTCGAGCTCCCTCTAGTGGGGATTGAGCAGCGTGCCGAGTTTATGGCGGATAGATTGCGGGCAATGTCGCGCAACTCCTGAATTCCATAACGGAAGCACTTAGATTGAACTTTAGGGAAATCTTCGTCGCTAAACTCACTCGCAAAAGTCGGTAACTCACGACCGATTTTTGCGACGAGCAATGACTGGTCTGGGCCGAATGCTGACGTGTTGACAGCTGCGTACTATTGACCGTTCGGCGCGTCCAGTCAGTTAGTAGCCTCGATCGAAGCTATGATCTCGAGGTGTCGAGTATGGTCCATTCCCTGGCGCTGTTCCTCCGCAAGCTGGCTATCATCCTCGCTGGTGAGGCGGATGGTGGGGCGTGAAGACGCGGTTCCAAAATTAATTACAATTCCTTTGCCCAGAGACTGCGGATAACCGGGGATTTCGTTCGCCAGGAGCCCCCTATGTGCAGGCTCTGCTGAACCGTCCACTTCGTACAGCTCCATATATCTCTCGAAGGTGGGCCAATCGACTTCCGCCCAAACTCCCCAGCCGAACGTACCAGAGCAGTCGGAAAATGGTACGAGTAGAATGCACCTTATGAAGAATCTTTCGCCCAACTGGCAAAAATCGCTGTCGAACTTTGCCTTTTCCGATCTCTCGGCCTCCGGAATGCTCCAAACATCATCAGGAAGTTTGTAGGCCCGATCGGTGATAAATCCCTCATGTCGGACGCCACATACCGAACAAATGAAGTGATCGCTCATATTTCCCCCGGTTAACAAGCACTTCTTGCATCGCATGTGCTCGCTTGACAAGCAATGGCTGCTTCGGGCCTAAAGGAGTCCATTTCCGTCTCAAACAGTCGAGGTCATCGAAGGCAACAGCTTTCTCAGGAAATACCGTCGTGGCGTCCGCTCGTCTCCGTCGAGTTCCCCGAACTGCTCATAGCCAAGCTTTATGTAGAATGGTCTGGCTTGAAAGTCGTAGGTGTCGAGAAAGATGCCCCGGTACCCGCGCTCGCGTGCGATGCGCTCCGCCTCTCCCATCAGTTGACGACCAAGCCCCTTTCCTCGGAGTGCTTCAAGAACAACCAAATACTTGACGAACAGCCAGTTGAGTTCATCGGACGCGTAAAGCCCACCGACGATCTCACCGGTCTTTGGTTGCCTTAAAACGATACAGAGATGGGGCCACTCCGGTACGGTCGCCGTGTGGCTGCTATTGAAGTCCATTAGCGGCTTCAGCAGCTGTGCACGTTCGTCTGAAGTTGGCTCGGTGGCGAGGATTTCTACTATTGCAATCATTGCGCGAGACTGTGTGAAAGGTTGGCGTTTGTCTAGTGCATAGTCGTGGCATCTCAACCGCGTTGCGCCGATAGTGGACGTCGGCGGCTTCGCGCCAAGCGCGGTCATTAATTGGTCGCGACTCTCGGGCAACCTATCCGCCGATCATTAGAGTGTGGAAACAGCTATGAGACGCGATTGTCCGGTAGGTAGTTGGGAAATTAACAATCTGCCAGGCAATGGCTGGGATCGGGACTTGATTTCGAGAGCCTATGATTCAGCCAGCTCTTTCGGTTGCATATCTTGCGTGGTTATACACCGAGGCAAGATTATTGCCCAGCTTGGCGATCTATCGCGAAAGGTGCTTATCCGATCCATCCGGAAGAGTTTTCTCAGTGCCCTGATCGGAATTGAAGTTGGACGGCGGCGCATTCGTTTGGGGGACACGTTACGAGACTTAAAGATTGACGATGTCGAGGAGCTTAGCGATAGCGAAAGAGAAGCTTCGGTAAGTGATCTGCTCAAAGCTCGCTCTGGTGTCTACCATCCCGCGCTAGCCGAGACTCCAGAGATGACAGCCGCGAAACCGCCGCGTGGAAGCAATGCTCCCGGTTCGCATTGGCTATATAATAACTGGGATTTCAACGCCTTAGGTAGCATTTACGAGAAGGCAACCGGTCAGTCGGTCTTTGAAGGTCTCTATAGTGACATCGCACTACCCATCGGAATGGAAGATTTTACATCGAGCGATGGATCGTATTTGACTGGTGAGCAGTCATGGCACCCGGCCTATCATATGCACATGACAAGTCGCGATCTTGCCCGCTTTGGTTTCCTTTTCCTAAATAGAGGCCGTTGGAACGACAAACAAATCGTCCCTGAAGAGTGGGTGTCGGAAAGCGTCAGAGCGCACTCCTTCGACGGCTCAAACGGCTATGGATATATGTGGTGGACGACAGGCCATGACGGTGAAGCGCAGACTGGGACGGTATCAAGATACCGCAAAAACATGCCTCCCTTTCGATATTTTGCGCACGGCGCATATGGGCAGATGATTGCCGTTATGCCGGGTAGGGAACTTGTCATTGCGCATTTGGCGGAAACTAAGCAACGAAGCGCGGCGGAGAACCTAGAGATTTGGGAGTTTGTTAGGCTCATCCTGGAGGCGCAACCTCGCTCGAATTCCGCTTTGGGCTAGACGCTGTCATGGCGTAGAGGGCGACACGCTGTCGTTCACGCAGAGGTCTACATGGAACTTCCGTTTGCGGTGCAGCCGCCTGAGGCCCCAGTTGCATCGAGACGGTCGGTTTCCTCAATCGGATGTTCTATCTCGCTCACGGCGCGGCACCCACACCGGATGTCTCGGCCATCCCTTATCGTGCGAGATCGTTGGCTGGAGGCGTTCCGAACATGCTCTTGTATTCCCGGCTGAATTGCGACGGGCTGACATAGCCCACCGAGAAGGCGACCTTCGCAACGCTGAGGCCGCCTGCGGCAAGTAGCTGTCTCGCTTCCAGGAGGCGCATCTGACGTTGGAACGCCAGAGGACTATGGCCGGTCACGGCTTTAAAGTGTCGATGGAACGACGTCACGCTCATACCCGCCGTTTCCGCCAGATCGGAAATGACGATGGGCTTGTCCGTGTTCGAGCAGAGCCAGTCCGCCGCCGCCTTGATCCGACGCAGCCGGTTGTCGCGCTGGCCGAGCTGCCGAAGGGTGTCTCCCATCGAGCTCTGCAGAAGACGGTAGTAGAGCTCGCGCTCATAGTGTCGTCCGAGCATAGCCAGATCGTCTGTTGTATCCGTTAGCGCTATGAGACGCAGGAAGGCTTCTCCGACAGCTCCTGCGAGCTGGCCGCCGGAAGCGGAACAGACCCAAGTGTCTTCACATCTCGTCATCTGGAGAATGACGTCGACGAGGAGATCGACATCCAGATCGAGACTGACGGCAACATAGGGCGCAGCGCGGCTCGCTTTCTCGAAATGCCCCACAAATGGCAGCCCGAAAGATGTGGCGGCGCACGCACCCGCGGAAAGTTCGAAGCGATTGTTGCCGAGCGACAGAACCTTCGTGCCACGCAGAACAGCGTAGAACATCGGCCGGAACAGCGCGGGCGTCGGTGATGTAGGCACGGTGCTGGACAGAACCTTCAGTCGTGGCATGGGCGTCTCAGAGGCGTGAGTACCGGGCAGCCGGCTCACGAATGGCCCGACTTGATCGAGTAGCCTGTCTACGATGGGCGCGTATTGTGTCATGCGCCCAAGGTAATGCAGTTGGTAGGATCAGGCAAGATTTTGAAACTATCAGGAAAGCGCGGCGCGACCACTGTTCATATCTCCTATTGGCAACAAGGAGAATGCAATGATTACAAAACGGACTGCATTGGTTACAGGCGCGAACAAGGGAATAGGCCGCGAAATCGCGCGCCAGCTCGGTAAAAAAGGATTCACCGTTTGGCTGGGCTGCCGCGACGAGGGCCGCGGGCGGAAGGCCGAGGAGGAGCTACGAGCGGAGGGCATCGACGCCCATTTGGTAATATTAGACATAACCGAGGATGCCAGCGTACGTGCGGCCGTCGAGAAAGTTGGCCAACACACGCCTCATTTGGACGTGCTGATCAACAACGTCGGTATTGGTTCGGGCCTCGGAACGCAGCCGAGCGACGAGAATGTCGGCGAGATCAGAGCGCAATTCGAAACCAACGTCTTCGGAACGATCCGCGTGACGCAGGCCTTCCTTCCGCTGGTCAGAAAGGCGACCGACGCACGTATCGTGATGATGAGCAGCGGACTTGGTTCCATCACGCTCACTGCCGACATGAAGGCCCCGACGTGGAACCTGGCCGCGATGGGCTACTCGGCGTCGAAGGCTGCGCTCAACATGTTTACGGTCAAGCTGGCGAAGGAGCTGCTGACGACCGGTATCAAGGTGAACGCGGCATGCCCCGGCTCCGTTGCGACCGACATGGGCGGCCCAGGTGCGCCGCGTACGGTTGAGCAGGGAGCCGCAATCGCTATTCGGCTTGCCACACTGGATTGGATAGGGCCGACGGGCGGCTTCTTCCACGATGGAGACGGACCACAGATCGCGCCCTACGGCTGGTGATCTTTCAAGGCGGGCGACAGGGGAATGTCGCTCGCCAAAAGGATATGACGCGACGAGATTTGGGGCATCGCCGGAACGTCGCAAGCCTGTAAACTATCGACCCGGAGAAGCTTTGCAATCCGGGGCCCAAACGCCGCCTGATGACCGCTTAGGGCCGATAGCAGACATAACCACAATGCTCGATGTCGTGATCATTCTATATCAGATCGGACAAAGGGCCTTGCAACTCAAGCAGCAAGGGAAAACTGTGCGTTGAAAGTTTGCAGCCAGTTGCGGATCGATCGTTTCCGTGCAAATTTTGCTATGTAGCGACCGCACGATCTGGGGTTGGTCTGGACGGTCATGTCGCTGCCGGTAGGTGCACTAAATCTCCAACGCAACTCGTCTGGGACGATGCGAACTCGTCCTGCTTGTCGCTGCCTTGATGGGCCTCAGTTCAATTGCTCTCGACATTATGCTCGCCGCACTGCCAGATATTGGTCGCGCGATGCGGTCCACTGCGCCCAATCTGGCGCAGTGGACCGTCGGCATATTCCTAGCGGGCGCCGCCGTCTCAGCGTTCCTGATTGGGCCGGTTGCGGATGCCTACGGGCGTCGGCTGCCGATCCTCGCTGGACTGACTTTGTTTGTGGTCGCGTCACTGATTGTCCCATTCGCACAAAGCATGGAGATGATGCTCGCCCTTCGTCTAATGCAGGGAATCGGGGTCGGAACTACGCGGCTCTCCCAAGCCATGTTGCGGGACCACTATTCCGGCAGTGAGATGGCTGAGGCCATGTCGCTGTCGTTGGTGGCTTTCCTCATTCTGCCGGTCCTCGCACCTCTGATTGGCCAAGGCATTTTGATGGTCGGTGGCTGGCGGGCAATTTTCCTGACGATGGCATCTCTGGGACTGGCTGTGTTGGTCTGGGCATGGTGTAGACTGCCGGAGACGCTGGCATCAGAAAATAGGCGGCCACTGAGCCTTAGTTCAATCCGGGCGGGCCTAGCCATTATCACCCACGACCGCAACGCAATTGGTTATGGCTTAGCCGCCATGTTTCTGCTCGGCGGTCTATATGGATTCATCGCCACGGCCCAACCAATTTACGGAGAGGCGTTCGGGCTTGGGGGATACTTCGCCTTTGCGATGGCAGCTACAGCCATTGTCCAGTCGGGTGCAGCTTTTGTCTGTTCGCTCGTCATTCGGCGGCACGGTGCTCAGGTAATCGGCCTGATTGCCGTGTCAGCTTATGTTGGGATTGCGGCTGCGATGGTGCTGATGCTGACCATGGGGATGTTGTCTTTCTGGCTATTCTTAGTCCTGATCACCGCGATGATGGCCATGTTTACCTGGGCCGATGCCACGTTGGGCGCTATCTCAATGAAGAACTTGGGACGTGTTGCGGGCACCGCCGCATCGGCATTTGGAGCTATCCAAGCCCTGGGCGCGACGCTGCTCGGCTCACTTATTGGGCAGAGCTACGACGGAACACCGGGGTCGCTAATATGGGGATCGCTCATTCTGGGTATTTTGTCCCTCTTGGCGGTTGTCTGGGCGAGAAGGGCTCCATCCGGGGGATTACGCAGCGTCACGAGCGCCTGATGTGCGGTTCTGCAGCATGAGGTGTCAGTCCCTTTCCACCACACCTCAGTCTTCCGAGGACCGGTCAGAATGTCCGCTTAGGGCCGATAGTGGACATCAGCGGCTTCGCGCCGATACCGTTGAAAAAGCTGATCGGCTGCCCCAGCGAAGGCGACTCGCGGCGTTAAACTAAACTAGGCCAATGCATATGGATTTTTGGGAGACCCGTAGTGCTGCTCCCCAATCCTGCCCAGCCATTGTGGTGAAGTTCCCGTAATGGAGCTCATCGCCGTAGTTCCAGATGCACAGCCTCGTTTCGTGGTCATCAATGAAGGCTAGCCCGACGACACTATTGTTTTCGTCCAGGACTTCGTTCACCGAGACGATATCAGAGCGCAGAATGACTTTGTCGATGCGGTCTGTGAGATAATGTACCTCAATCCTTCCAAACTCATCCATGTTCGTGAGGCCATCAAGAGCATGCTGGTCAGCAATGACACTCTCTCCATCGCTGGAGCAGCGCACCCTGACTACAAAGTTATTGGAAAATTCGACTCGGATCGCGACAGGATTTGTCCAATCCAGGTCTCCTTCAAAGCTGAACAAATTTGCGGTGATCGACCGTATCTTCATGCAGAGAGTTTTGCACATTTCATGTAACGCGGACAAGAATTGATACCGCGCAGGTGAGCCAATTGCCTACTTTCATGTCCCGTGATTCAATCGCCGCATTGATTTGCGGAGGATTGAGCGATGATGGGATGTCACGCACCTCCGGCTCAGCTCTTCTACGATTTTTGTATCGATGATCACGTTCCCACCGAACAACTGCTACGCGGGATCGACCGCCATCTCGACCTTGAGAGTGTACGAGCGCGATTGAACCCTTTTGACAGTTCGACGGGTCGCCCCTCGATTGATCCAGAGCTGATGATGCGAATGCTGATAATCGGCTATTCCACGGATATGCTACGCCTATCCCGTTCCGAGATCAGATTTGAGCGGATGGGCAGCCAGTCCAGCGAGTTTTTCAACGATATCCGCCAATAGGAGACATTGCTGCACGAGGTTGCGGTGCGCTGAAATTCTCCCATGGTCGTCAAAGAAGATCAACAAAGCATTGACCTTTAGCACAATGAATATCGAAGTTTATGAGGCGTCCGACCAGCATTTCAACATCGTAAAATCCATGCCTTGGCTTGAATCGAACCCAAAGCCGATGAGATGACCAATCTCGATTTAATTGTCGCGTTAGATTGCTGAACTTTTGGACGCGGAATCTTACGATTAGGTTCACAGTGACGGCCAGGTTGGACGGCGGTGTCCGAGTTTCGGGTTAGTGGAAATTATGCGATATCATCAGGGGCAACGGAGAGATTCGATGAACGGCTTGGCCGACTTGATTGCCTGGGTTATCGCGCAAGGACTTGTCGCCGACGATATCGACGCTTTATTGGAAGAGCTTGCACTGCGCCTGACCGAGGAGGGCTTTCCGCTGCTGCGCGCCTCGATTGGCATGCCGTCGATCGATCCTAAGCGCCGTGGTCTTTCGGTTACCTGGTGCCGGGATACCGGGATCTCCAGGGAGGCGCAGAAACACGGCGACGAGGGTGAGGCGCTGTTTCGGCGGTCGCCGATCTTCTACCTACTGCAGAACCAGCTAGAATATATGCGCTGGAGCCTTCCTGCCGACGCCGATACGCCGCCATTTCCGGTTCTCACGGATTTGAGCGATCTCGGCGCCACCGATTTCGTTATCAAGATCACCCCCTTTCCGGGCAATACTGCGTTAGCAGGAGCAAGTTTCTCGGTCGCGACCGATCAACCGGGCGGCTTTTCGGAGAGCCAACTGGCTGGCTTTGAAGGCGTCATGCCTGCGCTTTCACTGGCCTGCCTGCGAATCGCCTTGACCCGAGTGGCGAAGGATGTGCTGGCCGTGTACACGGGAGATCGGACAAGTGAGCTGATCTTGAACGGGCAGATCCAGCGAGGCGAGGGCGCATCGATCTATGCCGCCATTCTGCTTGCCGACCTCAAGAGTTTCACCTCGCTCAATGAGAAGCATGAGCCGCATCTAATCGTCAATTGGTTGAATGAGCATTTCGATGAGATCGGCCAGCCAGTTGTTGAAGAGGGTGGCGAGATTCTGAAATTCATGGGTGACAGCCTACTGGCAATCTTCCCAGTGCAGGGCGCCGATACGGCGAAAGCCTGCCGCGTGGCGATGTCGGCAGCGCAGAGGGCGATCGCAACGAACGACGCGCTCAATCTGAGCAGGCGAGAGCGCGGCGAGCCTGAAATCCTCGTCGACATAGTGCTGCATCTTGGCGAAATATTCTACGGCAATGTTGGCACCGACCGACGGCTCGATTTCACTGTCATTGGGCGAGCCGTCAACGAGGCGTCGCGAATAGAGAAACTGGCCGATACGCTGGAGAGCAATCTCTTGGCGTCGGCGCCGTTTGCCGCTCAGACCGATGGCGCCTTCCGGCTGGCGGGGTATTTCAAGCTCCGGGGCGTTGAAGAACAGGCCGAGATCTATACCTGGACGGGCGCGTTCGACCGGCCGATCCATTCGGATTCTTGAAAAACACAAACTAAAATCGTCATCATTAGCCGCGTTCCGTTACATCCCCGGCCAGCTTTTTGATAAGATAACTTATTCGCCATGGGTTGACGGCGAACTTCACCGCCCGGGAACGCTCACGCCGCGTTTAGCTTTTGGTTGATCGGTGCGGCGAGGAAGCGTCCCTGCGCTTGGCCAAGTCGAGAGCACATGATCGGCGATCGGCTGCAATGTGGGCCTCGTACTCGGCAATAGCGCTCGCTTCAGCTTCTTCATCGTTCAGTTCGCCGCGATCGAACTGCGTCAGCCATAACTGGATGAGGTTTGCGGACATCCCATAAGTGCGTTGTGCGTCTCGCCGCCCAATGACGCCGTTTCGGATATCTTGGCAAAGCTGCAACTTGAACGGCGTCGAATGCCTGCGATATGGACCTCGGGACTTCATGAGCCTTCTCCGATTGAGGCCCGCAGAGTGTATCAGTTTTTCCGCGTCCCGTGGTCCAGCCCGAGGGGTTCACTCCAGTCGCGGGTCAGCTCTCAGCGCAAATCAACAAACGACCTCTATCATCATTCCACGGCCCGAAAATCGGTGACGTCGGGCATCAGCAACGCAGTATATCGCGCCGAGGCATTGGCGGATCTGGTCCATGCTCATTATTCCGAGCAAGTCAATCTTTCAATGTTGGCCAAGCTTGCTGGAGTGCATCCAAGCACCGCCAACAAGACCTTTCGGACTATATTCGGCATTCCGGTGAACGAGTATCTGACGCGCTACCGCCTGGCGCAGGCAATGCAGCAACTCGCCGAGACCAGCAGTCCTATCCTGCAAGTTGCCTATGACTGCGGCTTCGGATCCAGTAGCCGGTTCTATGACATCTTCAAGCGACGGACGGGAACGACACCCAGGCTGTTTCGCTCGTCGCTTGAACGGCGCGATGATCCCGTTGCCAGATCCGTTCGGTAAGCCGTGCACGAAATTCGTTCGACGCATTTCGTCGAAGAACAGCTCATCGAAACGCCAGAAGTACGGAAGAGCGAAGCCCGACCTCTTTCAAGCGCGACTGGCGAAGGCATGAAGAGTCCCATCTGCAACCGAGCCGGCAGTTGGCTGCCCGCTTGGTTGCTACGTCAAGCTTGGCCTTGCTTTGCGATATGCAGTGTCAGACCTGCGTCGCCCCGCCGTCAACGCAGAGCTCCGCGCCGGTGGTGAAACTGCTCTCGTCGCTGGCGAGAAAAAGCGCGGCAGAAGCAACCTCGTCGGGCCGGCCCATTCTGCCGAGCGGAATCATGCTTGTCAGGGCGGCCCTAACCTCGTCAGTCGTTGCCGCCATCATCGCAGTGTCAGTCGGCCCCGGGCTGACCACATTGACACGAATACCCCTGGGCGCCAGCTCATTCGCCCAGGTTCGAGCAAACGATCGTACAGCCGACTTGCTGGCACTATAAACACCATAGCCCTTAGGGCCGATGGCATCGGCGATCGAGCCGATCAGCACAATGGCGCCGCCCTGCTTGATCAGGCCAAGGGATTCCTGAGCTGTAAACACCAGAGAGCGGACGTTCAGGCCAAAGATGCGATCGTAGGTGCCTTCAGTGATATCACCCAGCTCGGCGTATTCCGAAATGCCGGCATTCAAAACCAAAACGTCGATATGCCCTTTCTCACCCCGGATCCGCTCGAAGACCTGTTTCAAATCTGAAGGTGCACCGGCGTCGGCGACAACCGGAATGACTTGTTGGCTTTCCGTGTCAAATGGCTTGCGGCTGGTGGCGTATACGAAGGAACCCTCATCGGCAAAGCGTGCCGCAATCGCCGCGCCGATACCGCTAGCGCCGCCAACGACCAAGGAAATCTTGTCCTGCAACTTCATTTCTGACTCCTTTGAAATGTACAGGAGCTAGATATAAATTCTATATCTGATGTGAAATACGCACCGCGAGTAAAGCAGGTATAAAGGAGTATATCGATGGCATCGTCGAAGGCCGATTCTGCAGCTGGACAAATGCAGCGCGCCCGTTCGCTGAAAAGTCTGATGGACGATGCTCTGCTCGATGCCAGACGCGCGCGGCCAGTGCTCGAGCAGGTCGGCAACAAGTGGTCAATCCTCATCCTGAGCGTTCTTTGTACCAAGCCCTCACGTTTCAATGAAATCATGCGTCGGCTCGACGGGATCACACACAAGGCACTGGCGGATGCGCTAAAACGCTTGGAGCGAAACGGGCTTGTTCGGCGGCATGTCCTGCCGACGGCGCCGGTTGGCGTGGAATACTCGATCACGCCCATGGCGGAGTCGCTTCGTGAACCTTTTGCGGCGCTATATCAGTGGGCGATCATTAACGGAGCTGAAATGGAGCGCGCCCAGCTGGAGTATGACCTGCGCGCGTAGGGCCACGCGAGCTTGCGGACGGAATGGCCTTTGGAAGCTAAGGCAAATTCTCTCTGATGATTGCTTCTGGTGTCGGGCGTAATCCGGCTTTCCGAAACAATCGACGGAGATGGTGACGATCTACTTCCCGCGGCTCGCGAGCACGGACCCGACCAATAGCCTGTCATGTCCCTGTGTATGTTAGTCGGACCACAATTCTATAAAACTGGGATTGGCCGAGACAATCATCGGCTGAATATTCGAAACTGTAGATATCGGACACATCAGGCAACGGTAAGCTTGTAAGTTTTGCCCAGAAGCTTATGTCATGGTATTAAAAGTCCAGTCCATAGGAGATGTTTTGAATAGGGCTCGTCCAGCGCTTCTTCTACTGAGCGCTTCCCTGATTCCAGTCATTATTCTAGCTGCGGCAATGGGTTGGTTTTTCGTTACCGCGCAGCGGGAATCGCTCGACAATGATATCCGGGTGAAGGCTGAAACGATCGCGGCGACCATCCAACGTGAATTGGATACTCAGATCCAGCTCCTGTCGGTGATCGCCGAGTCGCCGAGATTCGATCTGCCGATTACGCGTTCGAGCTTTGCGGAAACAGCGCGCCGGCTGCGTGAGCGTGTGCCCGGCTGGGATCAGATTCGCGTGTCCGATGAAGACGGCAATGTCGCCTTATCCTTGCCTCCGCTGGAGACGTCGTCCAGCCGGCGCGTCATCGATCTTGAAAGTTATACCAGATTGCTTGCGACCGGGCAGGCAGTCGTAGGCAACATCGTGATTGGTACGAAAGGCCGACCCGCATTTGCCATCCGAGTACCGATCGAAAGAAACGATAAGATAAAGGCCGTCCTGTCGGCAGTCATACGCCCGGCAATGGTTACGAACCTTCTGCGCGCTTCGGGGCTTCCCGACACGTGGCCGGCCTGGATCGTCGACGGGCAAGGGCGATTGATCACATCGACAGGTCCAACCGAACTGGCAGGCAAGCCGGAGACCGAGTTTGCAGGTTTTTCGGGCACCGAAACGGCGCTTGCGACTTTGAAGGACGGGGGAGAACTACGCGTAGCGGACGCCGTTCTTTCGCAAACACCTTGGCGGGTGAAAGTCGGTATACCGATGGCAGAATATGATGCGCTGGCCAACAAGGCTCTCGTATTCGTTGTTGCCGGGTGTTGCTTTACGATCTTGCTCGCCGGCGCGGCCGCCGCTCTTCTCCAACGTGAAGTCAATTTTCGCAACCGCGAACGCGAGAGCTTGGCCAATTGGCAACGAATGGATGCCTTGGGAAAACTGACGGGCCAGGCCGCGCATGATTTCAACAATCTCCTCATGATTTTTCAATCGGGTGTCGAAGGTATCAAGCGGCGCAGAGATGATGAGCAGAGAGTGACAAAATTGCTTAGCCACATGGCGGACGGCGTGGAGCAGGGAAAGGCAATTACGAGGCGCCTGCTATCTTTTTCAAAGCGCTCCAATCAGAGTGCTGCGCACATCGAATTGGATACCAAAATTGTCGAATTCGAACCTCTGCTGCGACAAGCACTTAATGACACGATTGTCATGGATGTGAGCGTACGTGGTGATCTTTGGCCCGTTCGCGCCGATCCGGTAGGACTTGAAATCGCGCTCATCAATCTTTTGACAAATGCGCGAGAGGCAATGCCGAATGGGGGGCGCGTCTATATCGCGGCCACAAACATCGAGGACGGTGCTTCGGAGGATGGCGCGCTTCGTGGGCAGTATGTGGCGCTGACTGTCACGGACACCGGAAAGGGTATCGATTCCGCCAATCTAACGCGGGTGTTCGAGCCGTTTTTCTCAACGAAAGACAATGGTCGGGCCGGCCTGGGTTTGACTCAGGTTCACAGCTTCATGCAGGCGGCTGGAGGCAAGGTGAAGGTCACTAGCCTAGCCGGTCACGGCAGCGCCTTTACGCTCCTATTGCCAAAATCGGACGCGCCACGGGCGCGACACGGTGACGAAAGTGGAAATTTCGATTTACCGAAAACCATCTTGATCGTTGACGATACACCTGCATCACTGGAATCCGTCCGATTTGCCTTGGAAGGAACGGTGACAACTATTTTGACGGCAACGGGCGGCGTCGAGGCGCTTGCAATCTTGGAGGATCGGTCTGATATCGAGGCCATCGTGAGTGATATCATGATGCCGGAAATGTCGGGGATTCAACTTGCCGACGCTGTGGCGCGAAAATATCCACGATTGTTGATCGTGTTGATGACAGGATATAGCGACAAGCTTGAAGCCGGCCTGGAGATCGATCGCCCAGTTGTCGGCAAGCCATTCAAGATTGAAGAACTCGCCAAAGCATTGGCGGCAGAGGCGTCGAAGTCTGTAGATCTCAGCAATGTCGTGCGCTTTGACGTGAACTCAAAAACTTCATGATGAATTGAAATGAGCGGATTGCCGGACGCGTTAACTGCTGCTCCAATCTGCTGGAACGGTGAGCCAGTGATGAAGTGCAAATTCTGTTAGGTCAGAACTGCGGCGGTTGACTTGGCATGTCTACTCTATTCCGTACGGAAAACGATATTCAGGGTTCACCATCGTCTTCGTCCCGAGCACTCATCGCGATGTCGTGCAGCGCCTGTGTGTCCTCTGGATCGTATTCCGCTGCCATGATCACGGACAGGAACGCCGCGCGCGCAACGTCCTTCTTCGTCGCGTCCGGATACCTCTGCCTGACGGCGTCGATGAGTGCCTTTGGCTTCATTCCCGGTTTCGCCAATTGCCTGATCGTCTCGGCGATCTCCTTTGTCTCCCGCAGCTTCTCTTCCCGCATGTCACGCTCCCGATCAATTTTCGGCAGACATAACACTCGTCCGTGTGGCCTGTATGAAAGTTTCCTAAACGACAGGTTTCCATGGTCGCGGGGCCGGCGAGTTACCTCGCTATCGCCTCGTTTCGTCTCACATCACTGAGATCAGGACATTGCTCCGCGCTGGTGCGTGCTTGATCGCGATCGACGCGACGAGCAGCCCTACTCCCAGGGCGACTCGGGGCGGCGAGCAGGGCAGGGATTTTCTACCACCCCGTGATTATGACGGGCCAGCTGCGCTCAATCAAACGGCGGTTCGTAAGGCTGACAATTCTGCAAACGGCAGCTTCGGTCCTTGGCCGGCACCCAATCATCCGTCGCTACTTCACCGGAATTGCAATAGCCGCTATCGCTCACATACCGATCGTAAAGTGTTCCCGACTGGCGAGACCCAGGATGAGTGATGATAGCCGCGCCGCGGCTTGCAATGGCAGAGCGCAGCTCGCCGCATGTGTGGCGAGTGGCGTCGATGCGAGAAATCGCGAATGCGGGTGAAGTCGAAAGGCCGATGGCGCAAATAAGCAGGAAAGAATTCACGTTGCCGAGAAGGTTGCGCATCACTGTAACTCCGTTGTCGTCCAACTAAACTTCATCGCGTTTGCAATGGTTCCGAAGACACCAGCAAATGAAGCCGGATGAGATCCTGCGGCACCAACACGCATTGAAAAGTTTCTCGCCGAGCAATTGCAGGATGTCGATTTCATACAAAGACGATTTTCGATGCTTCGTTCGAACGATGCCGGCATACGCCTCGTACTGATCGGATTCCCTGTCGCTGAAAAGATAGACGGCCGGCTGCCTTCCTTGATTATTTATAAAGGCGAAGTCCTCAGGAAAGCGATATTCGGTGAGCGCCTGCGGAGGTGATGTCGGTCTTGGGTCGTCCACGCCGCCGCAGCTTGTCGAGAAGAAGATAGATGACGGGCGTCGTGTAGAGGGTCAAAAGCTGACTGACGACGAGGCCGCCGACGATTGCGTAACCGAGTGGCTGGCGGAGCTCCGCACCCGATCCGTGTCCGATGGCAAGCGGCAGGCCACCGAGCAAAGCGGCCATAGTCGTCATCAGAATGGGTCTGAACCGCATCTGCGCCGCTCTGACGATTGCTTGCTCGCTTGTGAGACCCTCGTCTCGTTCTGCCTGAATGGCGAAGTCTATCAGCATGATGCCGTTTTTCTTGACGATACCGATCAGCAGAATGACCCCGATCATCGCGACAAGCCCGAAATCGAAACCCGCCAGCTGAAGTGCCAACAGCGCTCCCAGTCCGGCGGACGGCAAAGTTGAAAGGATGGTCAGCGGGTGAACGAGGCTTTCATAAAGGACACCGAGAATGATGTAGACGACGACCAACGAGGCGAGAATTAGCAGGGGAATGGTGCCGAGCGAGTCCTTGAATGCTTTGGCGCTGCCTGAGAACGTCGTCTGGAGCGAGCCGGGTGGATGCATGTCGGCGACGGATTTTTCGATCGCTTGTGTCGCCTCTCCAAGCGCGACGTCTGGTGCAAGATTGAACGAGATCGTAACAGCTGGAGACTGCCCCTGATGGGAAATCGAAACCGGCGAGGTGCCGTTCGTGGTCCATCTGGCGACGACCGATAGCGGAACCAGTGTGCCATTGCTTGCTCGAACGGAAAGACGGTCGAGCGTCGCGATATCCCGTTGCAAATTTGGCAGGACCTCCAAGACAACACGAAACGTATCGGTCTGCGTTGAGAACGAAGAAACCTGGCGTTGGCCGAAAGCGTCATAGAGCGTCTCGTCGATGGTCGCGGGCATGACACCGTAGAGGGTTGCCGCCGCTCTATCGATTTTGATGGTCAGGTTTGGGGCTTCGGCCTGCTGGTCGCTTCCCACGTCCCTCAGTTCCGACAATCCCTGCAGCTTGCTGGTGATCTTAGCGGACCAAGCGCTCAATTCCGCGATATCGGCATCCTGCAGGGTGAATTGATATTGCGTCTTTGCCGGTCGTGCACCGATGTTGATGTCCTGAGCAGACTGCATGAAAAGCTTGATACCCTGTTGAGCGTTCAAGGCCGATCCCAGCCGATCGATGACGGCTTTTGCGCTGGCATCGCGATCCTCCCGGGGTTTTAAAGTGATGTTGACGTGGCCTTGATTGAGTGCGTTGCCGCCATTGCCGCCGCCTATGTCCATGAACACGCTGAAGACCGCGGGGTCTTTCATGATGATGGCGCTCACTCGTTCCTGCAGTTTCGCCATCTCCGTGAAGGAAATATCTGGCGATGCTTGAGACAGTCCGGCGATAAAGCCCGTGTCCTGTTCAGGGAAAAAGCCTTTCGGTGCGACGATGAACAGGTAGGCCGTCGCCGCGATCGTTGCCATGAAGACGGTCAGCGTCAGATAGCGATGACGAATGACCGGTTTCAAGCTACGGACATAGAGCGATGTCAGTCTCTCGAAGAATGCTTCGCCGGCCTTGTAGAAACGCCCGCGTTGGCTTTCTTCAATCGGACGAACGAATTTTGACGCCAGCATCGGGGTTAGTGTCAGGGAAACGATTGCGGAAATGACGATCGCGACAGTCAACGTCACCGCGAATTCGCGGAAAAGCCGCCCGACGATCCCACCCATCAACAGGATCGGGATTAGAACTGCGATCAGGGAAAGGCTAATCGATACGATGGTGAAGCCGATCTCACGTGCGCCTGTCAGCGCGGCCTGCTGCGGGTCAATCCCATCCTCGATGTGACGCGTTATGTTTTCCAGCATGACGATTGCATCGTCCACCACGAACCCGACCGCCACGACGAGAGCCATCAGCGACAGATTGTCGAGGCTGAAACCCAGAAGCCACATCGGCGCGAGCGATCCGGCAAGTGCTATTGGGAGGGTCAGGACCGGAATGATCGTCGCGCGTACGTTGCGAAGGAACAGGAAGATGACGACGACGACGAGACCGATGGTCAGCATGAGAGTGAACTGGACGTCGTTCACTGAGGCCCTGATCGTGGTCGTGCGATCGGTTACCAGTTCGAGCCTGATCGACCTTGGCAACGAAGCCTGAAGCGCCGGCAGCTGCTCTTTTACGGCGTTTACGACGGCAATGACATTGGCGCCCGGTTGGCGGAACACATCAAGCGCAATGCCCCTCTTGCCGTTGGTCCAATGAGCCATCTTGCTGTTTTCCGCACCGTCAGTCGCCTGACCGATATCGCGAATGCGGACCGGGCCGCCGTTACGGTAAGCGATAACGGCGTCGTTCCACTCGGCACTGCTCGAGATCTGATCGTTCGTATAGATCGGAAAGGTCCGTGTGGGATCGTCGATATTTCCCTTGGGCGCGCTGAGACTGAGGTTGCCGATTGCGGTGCGGACATCTTCCAGGGTCACGTCGGCCTGGGCAAGACGACCGGGATCGACGGCAATCCGGATGGCAGGCTTCTGCTTGCCACCGATATTGACGAACGCCACGCCTGAGACCTGACCGATTTTCGAGGCAACGTTACGCTCGATATATTCGTCAAGCTGGGGGAGGGTCAGGGTGTCCGAGGTTGCCGACAGCTGCATAACGGGCGCATCGGCAGGGTTTGCCTTGTGTACCGTCGGCAGCGAGGTCATGTCTTTGGGAAGCTGTCCCGCCGCTTCGCTGATCGCGGTCTGCACGTCGCTTGCCGCCGTCTGAATATCCTGATCAAGACCGAACTGCACGGTGATCGAGGTCGTGCCGAGTGCGCTGTTCGAGGTCATCTCGGTAATGCCGCTCACTCGCGAAAGGGCTTCTTCTATAGGTTGCGCGACGCTGGACGCCATCGTCTCGGGCGAGGCGCCGGGAAGGTTGGCTTCGATCTGGATCGTCGGAAAGTCGATCTGTGGGAGAGCCGATACCGGCATAAAGGGATAGCAGACCGCGCCAACCAGAAACATCCCACACATGATCAGGCCGGTTGCGACCGGATGCATGATGAAAAAATCGAAGAAACCTGCGGCTTTTGTTTGCTTCTGATCAGAGGACATCATGGCGTCGCCTTGTCGGCGAGTTCTCCGGTCGGTGTGCCGGTCCATGGCGAAACCGTGACCTTCGTGCCCTCGCCAATGCGTGATTGACCGTCCATGACGACCTGCTCGCCATTGGCGATGCCTTCAGTGACCAACGCCCGCGCATCCGTCACGAAAGCCGTCCGGACCATGCGTTTTGAAACCTTGCCGTCGCCTGAAACAACGTAGGCGTACAGGCCGTCTCTGCCGCGTGCCAAGGCCTTGTCGGGCACGACGATACCTCGGTGCTTTTCAACGGTCAGAATTGTTGCGACGGGCAAGCCGGGCCATAGGATGCCGTCTTTGTTGTCGAACGTCGCTTTGAGGTGTATCGAGCCGTTCGATGCATCCACGGCGTTGTCCATGATGGTCAACCGGCCCTTAGTAAGGACCCGGCTGCCGTCCGTCGACGCCAATGTCACTTCCGAAATTCCTTGTTTGAGCGCTTCACGGATTTCGCCAAACCTGTCGCCTGGCGCGACGAAGGAAACAGCGATTGGATCCATCTGTGTGATTGTAACAATACCGTCGGTCGAGCTGGCACTTATGACGCTGCCGACGTTGACTTGCCTGAAGCCGGTTCGACCTGAAAATGGTGCAACAACCGTCGCAAAACTGAGCTGTGTCTCGGCGCTTTTGATCAAGGCATCGTCGGACTGCACCGCTGCGGCATATTGCTCGCTCGCCGCATTCTTCTGCTCCATCGTCGATGCGGAAGCCACGCCTTTTTCAGCGAGAGCCGCATAGCGCTCGGCATCCGCCTTGGCGCTGTTAAGCTGCGCCTCATCCTGCGCTTTCTTGGCCTTTGCCGAGTTGAGAGCAGAAACGAGCTCCCTGTCGTCAAGCTTCAGGATGATGCTTCCCTTTTCCACGATCTCGCCTTCGGCAAAAGGTACTTCGACCACCTGACCGTCGATACGGGGGCGGACAGTCACGGATTGGAGCGGTGCGACCGTTCCTATCCCATTAATCACACGGTCCAGCTGTTCGATTTTTGCGGTGATTACGGTCACCGGTACCGCCGGTGCCTCATCCGCTGCAGAAGCGTTGAGGGACTGTGCAGCAAGTAGTGTTGCCAGCGTAAGTAGCCGGCCGCCGAGAGCGACCGGCAAGAGAACGGAAGAACTTGTCATGCGTGTCACTCCATCAAAGCCGCGGAAGAACGCAACAAATCCAGATTGGTTCAACCTGGCCGCGATGAAGGTCATTTCACCGCGAGAATCGGATACTTGCCTCGTATTTTGGACACTCGCGTTAAAGGCGCAGATGGCGCATTGCTGCTTCGATGGGACCGCCATGCGGCGGTGGGGGCGCCGGTGGGCCGAGAGAAACAGTTTCGCCGTCCTGACGGATCAGGAAACTGGCGTGAAGGAAGCCCTCATCGAAACGCCCCTGGATACGAACGGGCTCCCCGATCTCAACGAGCTTGCCGCTTTCGCCGGCTGGCCCTGTCTCGACGAGTGCGCGACCGGTATCATCCTGGACGATAAATTTGTTACCGAAGAGTTCTGCCACCTTGCCTTTGACCGTTACGATGTTCCAATCGTCCTTCAGGCTCGAAATAGCGACCGGAGCAATAGGTGGCATCTGGACGCTTGGGCGCGTCAAGCTTATCGCAACCGCGCCTCCAGTCGCGCCGATCGCAAGGATTGCGATTGCGGCGACGCTGAAGGCTGCAACGTGCCTACGGCCGGCGCGGCGCTTCGGCGCGTTGTCAGCTGGTTGGTTGATCTCGGTGTCATTTGTCATATCAGGAAGTCCCATACTGGTTTCGACGAGTGGAAATTTATCGCCTGTTTCCCGACGCAGGCTGAACCTTCCGGTTCAGTTTCAGTTAAGGGTCCACGCCTTAGTTCTAACCAAGCCTTGAACCCGAAAGAGTAGCAATGCGAGTACTTTTGGTTGAAGACGACAGTGACTTATCCAAGCGGCTGGCAGCAAGTTTGCGAGCCGAGAATTTTGTTGTTGATGTCGCCATCAACGGCGAGGACGCCGAGCATGCGGGGCTTACAGAGATTTACGACGCTGCCGTTCTCGATCTCGGTCTGCCGAAAGTCGACGGGGTCTCGGTGCTGCGGTCGTGGCGCGATGCCGGACGGACCGTTCCGGTCATTGTCCTGACGGCACGTGATGGGTGGCCGGACAAGGTCGCCGCTTTCAAAGCAGGCGCAGACGACTTTGTGACCAAGCCATTCAAGATGGAGGAGCTTGTCCTTCGTCTGCGCGCCGTTGTTCGTCGCTCAACCGGCCATGCGGCCTCGCAGGTTAACTGTGGGGCGCTCACCTTTGATGCGCAGCTTGGCACCTTTGAGCTAGATGGTCTTCCATTGAAACTGACCGCGTTCGAATGGCGGGTCCTGTCCTGTCTGATCCTGCGCAAGGAAACCATCGTAGACCGCCGCGAACTGACCGAGCGAGTTTACGAAAGCGACGCGGATGTTGATTCCAATTCGCTCGAGGTCATCGTTGGCCGACTGCGCAAGAAGATCGGCACAACCTTCATCGAGACGACCCGAGGTCGTGGTTACATGCTGACGGCGCGCGAATGACCATACGCCGTTTCTTCAAGGCCAGCATAGCCGGTCGGCTTGTCATCTTCTCGGCCGTGTTTGCTGGCGCAACGATCTCCATCGCTGCCTTGGTTCTTTGGTTTATCGTCACCTCGATTGTGAGGGAACAAATTGATCAGCGGCTTGACGTTCAGATCGAGGGTATTCGCAACGCCCTAACTGCGGACACCAGCGGCAAGGTCGCAATCAAAACGTCGTTGGACGGTCCGCCTTTCGATAGGCTTGGCTCGGGTTGGTATTGGCAGGTGACTGGCAAAGGTTTGGACCTGTCATCCCGGTCACTGGTCGGAACCAACCTTGAAATGACACCGCCGCGTTTTGAATGGACAAGTCTCCTGCTTGAGCGATCGCAGCCCACCGAAGGGACCGACAATCAAGGAACGCGTCTCCATGTCCGGGTTGTCAACGCGCTCGTCGATAATCAAGCTGTTAGGATCCTGGTGACGGCTCCGACATCGGCGATCTTCGTGCCGGCTTTGAAGGCACTTGCCTGGCTGATCGCGACGATGATCGCGCTCGGTCTTGCGTTGATGATCGGCGGGTTCCTCCAGGTGAGGTTTGGACTAAAGCCGCTCAGAGCCCTGACATCAGAGCTTTCCGCGATTTCGGGCGGTCAAGCGGCGAGGCTCTCGGCAGTCGACGTTGTGGAACTGGCACCGATCGGAGATGAGATAAACCGCCTGATCGAAATGAACGATGTCCGTTTGCACGACACTCGCATCCATTTCGCAAATCTCGCACATAGTCTGAAGACGCCGGTGGCAAGCCTTCAACTCGCGCTTAATGATCAGAATGACACCACTGGTGAACTGCGCGATCTTGTCAAACGTGTAGAGCTTCGCATTCGCCATCACCTCGCGCGGGCGCGATCGACAACTTCGGCGGTCGGACAAACGCAGACAGTATCAATCGGTCCTCGGATCGAGGATATTTTGAACATGATGCGTCGGCTCTACGCCGATCGGCGCCTTTCTGCCACTCTGAAGATAATGTCGGAAACCGTCGTTGCGTGTTCGGCCGAGGATTTTGACGAGATCGTCGGAAATATCGTTGACAACGCCTTTAAGTGGGCGCGGACGTCGATCTCCATAAGTGTCACATCCGACAGAGATCGCGCAGCGATCACGGTCGCCGACGACGGGGCGGGCCTGTCCGATAGCGAAATCGCTCGGGCGATGGCGCCAGGCGTTCGCATCGATGAGACTGTCCCAGGCCATGGCTTCGGCCTTAGTATCGCAAAGGAACTCTCCGAGCTCTATGGCGGCTCCATCAGCATCCCGTCTGGTCAAGATTCCGGCCTTGTCGTCGTCATTGGTCTTCCCCTAGGAAAGGCCTGACCCCACCTTGAGGATCGCGTGTAAAAGGAACCTTTAGCTAATTCAAGCATTTGCCTTCGCCCTCTAAAAGGGCGATCCAGCATGATTAGAGGCCCAGGCTTGAGCGCACACCGAAATTCCAAAGCACTTACCATCAACGACATCACCGTCATCGAAGACTCCAAACTTAAGAAAGCGATCACCGCAGCTGCTCTTGGCAACGCGATGGAATGGTTCGATTTCGGCGTCTATGGCTTTGTGGCAGCGACCGTCGGCAAGGTTTTCTTTCCCGATGCATCGCCGGCAGTTCAGACGGTCGCTGCGCTTGCGACCTTCTCCGTGCCGTTTCTCGTCCGGCCGCTGGGTGGTTTAGTCTTCGGTGTGATCGGTGACAAATTCGGACGACAGAAGGTCCTGTCCCTGACGATCGTCATCATGGCAATCAGCACCTTCTGCATCGGACTTATTCCCAGCTTTGCAATGATTGGACTTTGGGCACCGATCCTCCTTCTGATCTGCAAGGTTGTTCAGGGCTTCTCGGTCGGCGGCGAATACACGGGTGCGGCTATCTTTGTCGCGGAATATTCACCGGATAGACGTCGCGGCTTTCTTGGCAGCTGGCTGGACTTCGGTTCGATCGCCGGTTTCGTGTTGGGCGCAGGCCTGGTTGTGGTCCTCAGTGCCGCAATGAGCGAGGCCAATTTCATCGCGTGGGGCTGGCGCTTCCCATTCTTCCTCGCGGCCCCGCTCGGCTTGGTCGGTTTATATTTGAGACACGCCGCCGAAGAGACGCCCGCCTTTACCGAGCGCCTGCGCGCCGAGAAGGAGGACAAGGATGCTCTGAGGGAGCGCCCGATGGTCCCGTTCATGGAGATTATCAGGAAGCATCCTCGTTCACTGGCTATTTGCATTGGTATGGTGCTCGTAACGAACGTCACCTACTACATGCTGCTGACCTACATGCCGACCTATATGGCGAAGACCCTCGGCTATAGCGAGGATCATGGTGCTCTCATCATCGTTGCCGTCATGGTTGGCATGTTGTTCGTACAGCCGCTTGTCGGATTTCTAAGCGACCGCATTGGCCGGCGTCCCTTTCTTGCTGTCGGCAGCGCCGTCGTTCTGCTGCTCTCACTGCCTGCGTTTCATCTGATCGCAAGTGGCAACACCATCGGTATCTTCTTCGGGCTATTGATCCTTGCCGTCGGGTTAAACTGCCTTGTTGGTATTCTTGCTGCAACGCTGCCGGCGCTCTTTCCTACCCGCATCCGCTACAGTGCACTGGCGATGTCCTTCAATATCTCGATCGTCGTCGCGGGTCTGACGCCCACAGTGACCGCCTGGCTAGTCGAGGCGACAGATAATATCTACATGCCCGCCTACTACCTGATGATCGCGGCAACGGTCGGCCTGATCACGACTATTTTTCTGAGAGAAACCGCAAACCGACCGCTTTACGGCGATACGCCCAATGCCTCCAACCGGAAGGAAGCAAAAGCCCTTCTTGCCGAACATTATGCCTATATCGAAGAGAGTGTCGAAGAGATCGACGATGCGATAAACGATCTCAAGGAACAAATGGACCTTCTCCAGAAAAAGCGCGACAATCTCGGGGGGCAGCATCCGAAGCTCGCCTGAGCGGCCCGCCCGTCGAGCCGCCGTTCTGCCTCCAGCGCCGACAGCAGTGGGATAAGCCTTGACTGAGAGAACTCCCGTGCGCGTGTTCAAGCTCCACATCAATGAACCATCTTATCGGGGCGCTATTCGATAAGATTAACGGCTTTAGTTGTGTCGATTTCCGCGTATCTCAACAATTATTTGATATTATGATTTAATATACTGAAATACAAATACACTATTAAGTATGATTTAATGGAGGAGGCGTAGATATATCAACATAACTTCAAGGCTGGCGCATTTTATTGAGGGATGCTCAGTGAATATACTTGATCGTGGTGCCAATGCGGTTGCGGTTCTAGCGGCTGTTTCCAGATCCCAGGCGATGATCGAATTCGATCTCTCGGGCAACGTCCTCACTGCAAATGCGAATTTCTGTCAAACGCTCGGATATGAGCTCGACGAGATCCTGGGCAAAAACCACAGAATATTCGTCGAACCCGGCTATGCCGCTTCATCCGACTACAAGGCATTCTGGTCGAAACTTGCCGCGGGCAACTTTGACCGGCAGCAATACAAGCGGATTGGAAAAAGTGGCCGGGAAATCTGGATAGAGGCGTCCTACAATCCCGTTTTCCGCCGAGGCAAACCGGTCAAAATTGTCAAGATCGCGACCGATATTACCTCGCAGAAGATGAAAGCCGTTGAAGATGCGGGAAAGATAGAAGCTCTTTCTCGAGCCCAGGCTCTCATCGAGTTCACGCCGGGTGGAGACATCCTGACAGCCAATGAAAATTTCCTCGCTTCCCTGGGCTATTCTCTTTCTGAGATCCAGGGAAAGCATCATTCGATGTTTTGCGATCCCTCCTACACCGCATCGGATGCCTACAAGCAGTTTTGGACAACACTCGCTGCCGGCGGTCTGGTTGCCGATGAATTCATGCGATTGGGCAAAGGCGGCCGCAAAGTTTTTATCCAAGCCTCCTACAATCCGATATTCGATCTCAACGGCAGGGTATTCAAAGTCGTTAAGTTTGCCACAGACGTCACCGGCCGCGTCGAGAATGTCGAGCGCCTTGCCGATTGCTTGACCAGACTTTCGGACGGCGACCTCTCGCAGGAGATCGAAAAGCCATTCATTCCTTCGCTGGAGAGGCTACGCACTGATTTCAACAGTGCTTCCAATAAGCTCAGCCGAGCAATGACTACGGTCGCCGACAATGCCCACGCAATATCGTCGGGTTCGAATGAAATTCGCACAGCCGCAGACGACCTCGCCAAACGCACGGAACAGCAAGCCGCATCGATCGAACAAACGGCCGCCGCTCTGGAGGAAATTACGCGGACAGTCAAAGATTCCAGCCGTCGTGCCGAAGAGGCGGGTGGCTTGGTTGGCAAAGCACGCAGCCATGCGGAGCATTCGGGTGGGGTCGTGCGCAATGCGATCGGTGCTATGGACCAAATCGAAGCGTCGTCCCGTGAGATTTCGAACATCATCGGCGTTATCGACGAAATCGCTTTTCAGACAAACCTTCTCGCGCTCAACGCCGGAGTCGAAGCGGCAAGAGCAGGGGACGCGGGGAAGGGATTTGCGGTTGTCGCGCAGGAAGTGCGCGAACTCGCACAAAGATCAGCAAAAGCGGCCAAGGAAATCAAGGTGCTGATTACTGCGTCGGGCGCGCAAGTGTCAAATGGTGTTGCGCTTGTCACAGATGCCGGCGCTGCCTTGCAGGAGATAGCCGCCCAGGTGCAGGAAATCGATCTCAACGTCGTGGCGATTGTCGAGGCCGCCCGCGAACAGGCAACGGCTCTCGGCGAAGTTAGCCAAGCCGTGAACACTGTTGATCAGGGAACTCAAAAGAACGCGGCTATGGTGGAGGAGCAGACTGCTGCTAGCCACAGCCTTGCGCGCGAAGCGGCGGCGTTGTTCGATCTACTTGCGCAGTTCGAGTACGATGGGGTTCAACGAAGATCGGACCATGCAAGATCCCGGACGCTTCGCCCGGTATCTTCAGCCTCAGGTCGGCCATTGGCGCATAAGACCGCGTAAGATCGGCAGGCGCGGGGCAGGCTTGGATGCAGCGCAAGGTGCCGATTTGATTGTGGCGAATAAAGCCGTATTCCTGAACAAAGAGAGAGCCGCTGGCGTTTGCAGTGGCTCTCTGCGCACTTGTCAAAGAGCCGCCTTGACCTTTCCGGCGACATCCGGCGGCAACCATTTTGTCCATAGATCAGGGTAGGTATGAAGGAAATATTTAGCCCCATCTTCATTGGTGCCCTGGTTTGCGTCCATCCAGGCCAATATCTTGCCGACGGTCTTGTTGTCCCACTTACGGGTTTTGAGATAGTCCAGCGCCACGCCCGCGCGCTCCGCGAACTGTTTGGTGACCACTGTCAGTACGATCGAAATCGGATAGGAATTCACCTTGGGATCGGGGCAGTCCGCAACCGCTGTGCACCGGTCCCATTCCGCTTTGTCGTTGGGTGTCCCGAAATCGAGTTGCACCATATCGTACTTGCCCATGATCGTGGTCGGTGCCCAATAGTATCCGAGCCATCCCGTCTTCTTCTCGAACGCGTTCGCAATTGAACCATCGAGTGCGGCAGCCGATCCTGTTTCGACGAGATCGAAACCCTTTTGCTGGGCGCCAAGTGCCTTGTAGAGGTTGCTTGTCACGATCTCGCAATTCCAACCAGATGGACAATTCATGATCGCGCCGTGCGACGGATTTTCCGGCGCCGGGAACAACTCCGGATGTTTAAGGGCTTCCTGCACAGTGGTGATCTCAGGATGCGCATCGGCGATGAATTTCGGGATCCACCAACCTTCCACGCCGCCGTCACTCAAGAGCGGCGCAACCTCGATCAGGCGGCCTTCCTTAACCGCTTCGTCCAATGGCGTTCGAACAGCATTGATCCACATCTCCGGCGCAACATCCGGTTCGCCTTTTTCATTCATGGATGTGAATGTCGGCATGGTATCGCCGGTGACCAGCGACACGTTACAGCCATAGCCGTTCTCCAGGATGATCTTGTCGACATGCGCGGCAACGCCTGCGGAACCCCAGTTCATTTCGGCTATCGACACATTGCCGCAATCCGCCGCCTGGCTGACATCCGCCGACGCCCAGGCGCCGACCACAAACATCATAAATGCGATGAACCTGTACATTGATCAACGATCTCCAGTCTTGGTTTCGGAAGTTCAATTCTTTCTGGCCAAATACGGTTGCCAAAGCTGCGTGAGCTCGCAGTCTGGTCCGCCCTTGATGTGGCTGAGGTCTAGGACAACAGTCGGCTGTCGAAGGGATAGCGCGTTAGGTCTTCGTATCCGGTCTCGGTGATGAGCACCTGGTCCTCGAGCTTGATGGAGAAGTCACCACCCTCGGGGCTTACGAGAGCTTCAACGCAGATGGTCATGCCGGGCTCCAGAGCGGCGTCGAAGGCACCCTCCACCCACGCATCCGGGTAGGGTACGAACGGCCACTCGTCGCAGAGGCCTACGCCGTGCATTTTGCAGGAGTATTTCTGCTTCCAATAGCGGTCTTCAAGTTGGTGGCCGCCATGCGTGAGTTCCTTGATCGTGACGCCCGGCTTGAGCATCGCCATGTTCTCGCGGATATGGTCAACGGCGTGCTGCATGGCAGAGACCATGGCGTTGCCCGGGCGCGCATCGCCAATCCACCATGTGCGAGAAATGTCCACGCACATGCCGTAACAGCCGACGAGATCGGTATCGAAGGCGACGATCTCATTGTTGCTGACGATTCGCGGCCCACACTCCTGGAACCAAGGATTGGTTCTCGGTCCCGACGTGAGGAGCCTCGTCTCGATCCATTCGCCGCCACGGCGAATATTGCCTTTGTGAAGCTCGGCCCAGATATCGTCCTCGCTGACATCTCCGTTCGGAACGTTCGCTCGGGTGAAAGCTTCCATTTCCGACAGCGCGTTCTCGCAGGCAACATGGGCGCAGCGGATCGCGTTGATTTCGTCCTGCCCCTTGATCGAGCGGGCGCGTTCGGTCAACGCCTCTCCTTCCATGACCTCAAAGCCGGCTCTTTCCAGAGCGCGCAAGCCATGAACCATGATCTTGTCGACGGCAATCCGTCTGTTCGCGCCGACATGGGAACGCATGACCTCGTCAACCTGGGCTGCGAAGGTGCCGGCGTCGTGCTCTGTGGCGTCGCCGCAGACATTGTAAAAGAAAGAGGCACCGTGCCTGAGCTCTTTGACGAGCGGATTATAGGTCACCAGGAACGGCGCCTGCCTGTACTCCCACATGACCATGTGACCATCGGCGCAAATGAGACAGGCGCGAAACGGATTGTGGCTGTTCCAGAGCTGCATATTGGTCGTATCGGTTGCATAGCGGATATTGAGGGGATCGAACATCAGCAAGCCGCCGATGTCCTTGGAGACTAACCCCTCCACTAGGCGCCGCCAGCGGAAATCGCGCATTCGCGCGAGGTCGGGCAGCACCAGCCCGGCAGCTTCCCATTCCCGGAAGGCAAGTTGGGTTGGGCCAATTTCGATGCGGTCGTTGTCGTTCGGCGTACCGTCACCGAGACGATCTCCCCGCGAAGGATCGATTTTGCGCCGATTGCGGAAATAGTCGTCCATGTTCAGTCCCCTCGACATGACGCCGTATCCATGTGCCGGCGTCTTTTTCTTCAGGGAATGATTGCTGAGCGCGAAGGTGCCGACAAACGGTGATTTCTCGGCCTATGCATGTGTTTTTGGAATGTATAAGGCCGATGAATTGTCCTTGAGGGGCCGCAGTCGGCGAACGAGATCATTCGTCGTTGAACTGCACAGTCTTGCGGATCATGAAGTCCACGAAGGAGGACCGGACCTCCATATCATGCTCGTCATCCCGGGCCCTGATGAAATAGCCGCGGTCGTAGCCCACTGTTATTGGAAATGGGGTCGTGAGAATCCCTGCGGCGAGGTCATCCCGAATATAGGCGTGGTCACCGATCCCGATCCCGGCTCCCTGCTTGACGGCCCTCAACACCAGATCAGCGGTTTCGAACACCAGACCTCGTTCGAAGGGCACGTTCGGATAGCCGGCGGCGGCCAGCCATTTCTTCCAGTCGCCGTATCGATCCTCCCATTGCTGGACATGCAGAAGCGTGGCCGAACGTAGCATCTGCTCGGGCGTGATGCCTGAAAGCCCTGCTGCATAGGCGGGGGAGCAGACCGGTACGAGGCGCTCGGTAAAGAGAAGCCGCGACCCGCGCCGGCGGCGTCTTGCATACGTGAATTCGATCGCGACATCGACTGTGCCGCCATCCAGCGCTGTACCTTCACTATCAACTCGCAGCCGGATTTCTGTGGCGGGATGCAGCTTTTGAAACTCGATGATGCAGGTCGTACCCCAGCGGACAGAAAAGGTTGGCGGCATCGCCACCGTCATGATCGATCGGTCCGTGTGTGTCGATGCTTCGCGCACGCCCTTCTCGATCTCCAAGAACGCGATTCGCCAGTGTGAAAGTAGTATCTGCCCTTGGGGCGTTAGTGCCAGGCGCCGTGTGAAGCGTTCAAACAGCGGAAAGCCCAGTTGCTCCTCCAGACTTTGAACCTGACGGCTCACGGCGCTCTGTGTCAAATGCAGTTCCGCGGCAGCCTTGGTGAAGCTCAAATGCTCGCCCGCAACCACGAAGCATCGCGCTGAATTCAAAGATGGAATTCGCCAGCCCATTCTCATCCCCACATTAGTTTAGCATTCCCGATCCTCATTCATAGAAAGCTTAAGCGTGTGTTGTCCAACGGCGTTTGATGCGCAAAGCAATCGGGCAGATTTTGTGTGTCGCATTTCGGTGGGCGAACAAGTCTCGCGCGGCAGATCGTGATCGCGGTTGGCTGGCTCGGCCTGACCGCGCTTGCTAACATGTCTGGTCGGGTCATGGACTGTGCTGCGTATCGAACGCAAAGCCGACAACAGCCGGATGGACGGCCTAGGTGCGCACGCGACTGCCGGCCACGCCACAGGCTGTGAGCCGGTGAAATCCGCCATAGATTGCTATTGATTGATGACGGATCGTCGCGTTTACAAATAGCCTTTCGGCATCGAGCTAAAGATCAACCAACTGCCTTGACATCATTGCCGGATCAGTTGGCTGAGCTGGGCCAGAATTGCTTCCTTCAAATAGGGTTTTCGCACGACGGGAGCATCGGCAAACAGTTCTTGGACTGCTCCGTGCTCGCCATAACCCGTCGCAAACATGAATGGAATGCCTCGATCAACGAGGAGTTGGGCGATCGGCTCCGACGTACCATCGCCGAGATTGACATCAAGAATTGCAACATCGGGCAGAGGGCTCGAAGAAAGGCAGGCAATCGCGTCCCGCGAGGACGTAACGGTGGCAAGCACAGTCAGGCCGGCATCATCAAGAATTTGTTCAAGGTCCATGGCGATGAGCATCTGATCCTCGACGACCAGGACCGACTTGCCGACGAGATCGACCGGAGGCGCGTTGAAAAGAGGCCTCTCGGTGGAAATCTGCGCGACTTGGCCACCCCGCAAGGAAATAAAGCGAGGCGGTATCCTAAACTTCGCGATGACGCCGTCCGGGTGATACTGGACATTGCTCTCGCCGCCGAGATCGAAAGGCAGGCTCCGGTCGACGAGGACCGTGCCGAAGCCGCGACGGCTTGGAGGCGTCACAACCGGGCCATGGCTTTCAGTCCAGACGATATCGCAAGCCCCGACTGCGTCGACATTCCAGTCAACCTCGAGCCTTCCCCCTGGGCGCGACAACGCACCATACTTCGCGGCGTTCGTCGACAGCTCATGCAGGACCAAGGCCATGACCGAGAAGGAGCGCGCGTCCATCCACACTTCGGGACCATGAAGTTCGATTGCAGTGGTCTTCAGTTGATAAGGTGACAGTTCGGCGTCCAGCAATTGTCTGAGCGCACCACCACCTTCGCCACGTATCACTTGGTCGTGGGCAACCGACAGGGCTTGTATCCGGCCGCGCAGTGCCTCGACATACCCCGTCAGCGATGCGCCCGCGTCTGTTGGGGCTGCAACCAAGGATTTGATCACCGCGAGGATGTTCTTAACACGATGATTCAATTCATCGTTCAACATGCGTTGCCGGACTTCCGCTTTCGCGCGTTCGTCAGCCAAAAGTTCGGAATGTTGAAGGATAACGCTTGTCAGCGTCGTACGCGCGGCTTCGCCAATCTCGCGCTCGCGTTCTGTCCAGGGCAGAGATTGCTGATGAACGGTTTGTTTCCAGATCGCAAAACTCTTGCGTGGCGTCAGCCTTTCTCCCAAGGGACCCGTTTCGTATGCCTTCTCCGGATTTCCTGCCCAGTCCAACGTTTGCACGACTTCCTTGCGAAACAGGAAAGCGTAGTCGCGGGGACGCTGCGACAACGGTATCATGAATATGCCAGAGGCTTCGGCGGCATACTCGTCCGCCCCCGGCACCATCGTTGCGAGAGCGTGCGTTGCCCAAATGCCTCCGTCAGCAACGGTTTGTGCGAACCGGGCGAGGGCTGGTACGGCGATATCGGGGGGTGTGGTGCCCTGACGGGTCAGCTGACCATCGAGCCAGATGGCCACCCCGTCTGCGGCGATGAGGCGAGCGAAATCGTCGATGCGTTCACGCAGAAGGTCATTGATATTTTCAACGCGCGCAGCCTCACTTAACAAGCCGTCGAGCGTAGAGCGGGCGATGGTCGCCGACTCCAGCGTCTGCTTGTGTCCGAGGGCGTTGAGATGCAAGGAGAAAAAATCGCCGAACATTTCGGCGGCAACGCGCTGCGGCATTGAAAGCGTGCGCGGACTGTAGTGATGGCACGCGATCATGCCCCACAATGCGCCGTCGATAATAATTGAGATCGACATCGAGGCGCTGACACCCATATTGCGAAGATATTCGCAGTGAATCGGTGACACGCTCCGCAGATGGGCAAAAGACAGGTCGAGCGGTTCGCCGGAATGATCAAGTGCAGGAACGATTGGCACAGGCTTGAAGTTCGCATCCGAGATGATCCGGATTTTGTTCTTGAGGTAGAGGGCGCGCGCCTGTTGCGGGATATCTCCGGCGGGAAAATACTGACCAAGAAAGCTCTCAAGGTGCGGACGCTTGGCTTCGCTGATTACCTTTCCAGCGCCATCCGGGCCGAATTTATAAATCATCACCCTGTCGTAATTGAGCAAGGCCTGAATGAGGCGTGCCGCGTCTCGGATCAGACGCTCCGTGGACGTGACTGCGGCGATGCGATCGGCCATCGTTCTCGAAAGATCGAGAGGCTCTCCGATTGCACCCTCGGCAGGTTCGATTTCGATGATCGTATAGCCCTTGAAGCGGTGGACGGCGAGGTCGAATTGACCATCGCCTATCTGCCGTCCAAATAGGAGGGCTGGCCGTGCCCCTTCCTGGCTTCGAGCCAAAGCGTTGCGCAGGTCATGACCGACTGCTTCCCCGACAATATCTGTCAGCGCGCGGCCATTGAAATTATCCTCCAAACCCAGCATGCCAGGGGCGTTCACGGAATGACGCATGACTGTTTGGACAGCCATATCGCACGCGATCAAGCAACCGTGCGGTTGAATGCTGCCCGGGATATGAATGGGTTCGATATCGCAATTGGTGAGATCGACGGCAGCGGCTTCAGTCACGTTGGTCCTCCGTCAGGCAAGCACCGCGACCGAACCAGATTTCAGCCTGGAAAAGGTGCGGTCACCAGGTTGCCATTATATCCCTGTCTCGCCTACGAGTTTTGGAGATTGATATCAAGGGCTTCCTCCCCTTACGCCCGTTGACTTTCGCCGCGTCCCACAGGGGTCGATTGTACTTTAGTCGTAGGTATCCGCTTCGTATCGTCGCAATAAACCAACGGTCTCGGTCATGTCAGGGGCGAGTCGGTTTGTGGGGGACAACAATCATGGCTCTTCATACAGCCGTGAGTGCTCTTGTCAGTCTCCTGCAAGAGGCACCATCGCGTGGGCGGCGCTGCTTCGCATTATTGAGTTGAACAACAACCTCATCGACATGGTCTAGGTTACCTTATCGAGCTCAATCGTGTGGTGCGACGTCCGACAATACTTTTTGCAGGTCTGAAAGCGGCACCGGCTTCGTCAGATGAAAGTTGAAACCGGCGTCCTTGGCTAAGGCCTTGTCGCGCTCCTGTCCCCAGCCGGTCTGCGCGATGATTGTGATATGTTCGAACAATGGGTCCTTCCGGAATGCACGGCAAACGTCATAGCCGTCCATTCCTGGCAGGCCGATGTCGAGTAAAATGGCGTCCGGCCGATATTGCTTGGCGAGCTCGAGTGCTTCTTGTCCGTTATGTGCTGCCTGAAATTCGTGGCCAATATCCTCAACCATCATTCCCACTGCGTCTGCGATCAGGGGATTGTCGTCAACGACGAGGATTTTCAACGGTCGATGAGTATGCGGTGATGTGTCAGCTAAAAGCACATCACTTTGTAGCGACGCCGCCGGTGGCGTGGCTAAAGGTAGCCGGACGGTGAAAGTGCTGCCCCGGTTGACGCCTTGGCTCGACGCACTGACGGAACCTCCATGCATTTCAACAAGCTGCTTAACCAGCGCCAAGCCGATGCCGAGGCCGCCTTGTGACCGCTGGCGATGGTCTGCGACTTGCGTGAAGAGCATGAAGACTTCGTTTTGCATTTCCTCCGGAATGCCGATGCCGTTGTCCGAAACCGTTATGACAGCTTCACGAACCGCTGTTGCCAAGGACAATTTGATTCTTCCGCCCGTCGGCGTGTATTTGGCCGCATTATTGAGCAGATTCGAAATCACCTGCGACAACCGCGTTTGATCAGCTTCGATCCAGCAGTCGTCCGATGGTATCTCCAGATCAAGGACCTGCCCGGTCGTTTCGATCAAAGGGGTGCTTGCTTCGACCGCCGAATGGATGACCTGGCTGACCTTGATCGTCTCTTTGCGAAGCTCAATCTTGCCCTGGCTTATTCTGGATACGTCCATCAAATCGTCGATCAAACGCACGAGATGGTTCAGTTGTCGATCCATCATATTTCGGTTTTGGGCCGCCGTGTCTCGATCCGGATTGCGGCGAAGCATGTCGAGACCCGCGCGCAGGGGTGCCAGCGGATTCCGCAGCTCGTGGGCGAGTGTCGCCAGAAATTCGTCCTTGCGCCGATCGGCATCCTTCAGCGCTTCTGCTTGCGCCTGGAGCTGATCGCGTTGTGCTTCGATTTGCTGTCGTTGCAGATAAAGCTCAAAAAATACGTCCGTTTTGCTGCGCAAGACATCGGGCTCGATAGGCTTTTGGATGAAGTCGACCGCACCGGCCTCGTACCCTTGAAACCGGCGTTTTGCGTCGGTGCTGCCTGCAGTGACAAAGATAATCGGGATTCGCCTTGTTCTTTCATTGCCACGCATCAATTCGGCGAGCTCGAAACCGCTAAGACCAGGCATTTGGACGTCAATCAAGGCAAGCGCTACGTCTTGTTCAAGAAGAACTTCCAACGCTTCGTCACCCGAGCGAGTTTTTAGAAGCGTCAGACCGTCTCGACGTAACAGGCCCTCGAGCGAAAGGAGGTTTTCCTCAAGGTCATCGACGAGCAGAAATTGAACCGGCGCCATGCTTAGGCCTCTCGCAGGAATGATGTGATTGAGGCCAAGGGCAAGATGTGAGCCGATGAAACGGCATCGATTGCAGCTTTTGGCATCGTATTTTGAAAGGCCTCTTCTGGATCTTGGGCAATTGCGATGCCTCCGGCATCCGCTACGGCCTTCAGGCCCTTGGCACCGTCCTCGTTCGCGCCAGTAAGGATGATGCCGATCAGGGCCGGGCCATATGCCTCGGCTGCCGTTTCGAAAAGGACATCGATCGACGGCCTGGAGAACAATTCCGGCTCATCGCTCGATAAAGCGATCGATTTATCGACCTCGACGAGCAGATGATAGTCCGGCGGAGCAAAATAGATGGAGCCGCTCCTAATCGGCTCCTTGTCTTCCGCTTCGATGACCCTCAATACGCATTTGCTCGCGAAAAGCTCGGCGAGGACACTGCGTTTGTCGGGCGGAATGTGAACCACGACAATTATCGGCACTCTGAAATCGGCCGGCAACGCCGGAAGGATGACGGAGAGCGCTTCAAGCGCCCCGGCCGATGCGCCGATCACAACCGCCTCGATCTGGCTCATAGGCTTGTCCTTTGGTAAATTTTCTCTTCGCGGACAAAATCCGAGAAGCCGTTTGCGTGCGATGAGAAACGGAGGCTTTCCTTTGCGCCCAACCCGAGAAAACCCTTTCGCATCAGGGAATCTTTAAATAGCCCGATGGCGCGATCCTGAAGCGGTCGATCAAAATAGATCATGACATTCCGGCAGGAGATGACGTTCATCTCTCCGAAGACTGCGTCGGTCACCAGGCTGTGGTCCGAAAAGACGACATGCCGGCGAAGGGTTTTGTCGAATGCTGCGTGTCCGTATCCTGTTTTATAGTAGTCCGACAAAGAGGACTTACCGCCGGATTTTCGATGGTTTTCGGTAAAAAGCTTGATCCGGTCCAGATCGTACACGCCGGTTTCGGCGATCTGCAGTGCGTCCTGATTGATATCCGTCGCATAAAAGATCGTTCTATCCTCCAGACCTTCTTCGCGAAACAGGATAACGAACGAATAGAGTTCCTCGCCGCCGCTGCAGCCAGCAATCCAGATCTTGAGCGACGGATAAGTCCTCAAGTGCGGAACGACCTGCTCACGGATAGCCAGAAAGTAGGATGGATCGCGAAACATCTCGCTTACCTGAACGGTAAGATAGCCAAGGAGGCGTGGCAGCATGGTCTCGTCGTGCAACACGCGCTCCTGAAGAGCTGAGATCGTGACAAAACCCATCTGATCGCGTGCCTGCCTTAGCCGCCGCTTCACTGACGCCATGGCATAATTGCGAAAATCATAATGGTAGCGCACATAGAGCGCCTCCAGAAGAAGGCGAATTTCGATGTCCTCGACCAATTCAACGGACCCGGTCAACGTGGCATCCATACACGCACCAACGATAACAGTTTCTCGACATCAAGTGGCTTTGCCATATAGTCGTCGGCACCGGCATCAATGCACCGCTTTTGGTCGTCTGGCATAGCCTTGGCGGTTAACATGATGATGGGCAGCCGCTTCCAGTGCGGGCTCTTCCGGATTGTCCGTGTGGCCGTCAAACCGTCCATCACGGGCATCATGACGTCCATCAGAACGAGATCGATGCGCCCCGCCGCATCTTCGGTGGACTTTTCCAGAGCGTCGATCGCCTCCTGACCATTGCGAGCAATCTGAATGGTTGCGCCGCGAGGCTCGAGAACGTTGGTCAAGGCGTAGACGTTGCGCACATCGTCCTCGACGACGAGTATGCGCCGGCCTTCGAGGAGGGCGTCCCTGTGTCGGGCCTTGCGGATCATCTTCTGCTGTTCATCCGGCAAATCCGAGACGACCTGATGGAGGAAGAGTGAAACTTCATCAAGCAGGCGTTCCGGGGACTTGGCTCCCTTGATAATGATAGACTTCGAATAGCGGCGAAGCTTCTGCTCCTCGTCCGCAGTCAGAACACGGCCAGTGTAGACGATGACCGGCGGGAAAGAATGCGTCTCGTCCTGGCTGATCGTCTCAAGCAAGACGTAGCCCGATGCATCGGGCAGCGATAGATCCAAAACCATGCAATCGAATGTCTGATCTTTGAGAAGAGCCAGACATTCCGCGGCGGTCCCGGCAGTCATGGTTTCGACGTCATCAGATGCCAAGAGCTTGGCTACAGCCTCTCGTTGCACCTCGTTGTCCTCGACGATAAGGACGCGCCGAACACCTTGGGTGAGCTTCTCTTTCAGTTTTGCCAGAACCTCGACCAGATGCTCGCGTTGAACGGGCTTCAGCATGTACCCAATGGCGCCAAGCGAGAGAGCTGTTTCCGAGTAGTCGCTGGCCGAAACGATATGGATCGGCACATGGCGTGTCCGGACATCGCGCTTCAGGCGATCCAGAATGGAAAGGCCCGATTGATCTGGAAGCCCAACGTCGAGAACTATGGCGCTCGGCATGAATTGTTGAGCAAGGTCGAGTGCGTCCTGGGCCGTTCCGGCAACCAGTGAGCGAAAACCCATTTCGCGCGCCAAGTCGCGCAGAATTGTCGCGAAGCTATGATCGTCTTCTACGATCATCAAGGTTCGCCGGCTGTCGGCCGGCATTGCCCGGTCGTCATCGACGATTTGTCGCGTTGCTGCGGGCGGCGCCGGGATAGGGGCCGCTATCGCATGGCCCGGTTGCGGAACCGCGCTCGAAACGGCATCTCGCGGGACGACCAGCGCCGGATCATAAGATTGAGGGATCGTCAGCGTGAAAGTGCTGCCCTGACCCTCCTGACTTTCGACTTGGATCTTTCCGCCCAACAGGCGGACAAGCTCGCGCGAGATCGACAGTCCGAGCCCCGTACCGCCATATTTACGGCTGATTGTCCCATCCGCCTGGTGAAACGCATCGAAAATCCGCCGTTGCTGCTCGCTGGCGATGCCAATCCCTGTATCGCTGACCGCTAAAATAATCTGCCCATGGTCGGAGACGGTGATCGAGAGGATCACGTTACCATGTTCGGTGAACTTGAATGCATTCGAAAGAAGGTTCTTGAGGACCTGCTCTAATCGCTGGAGGTCGGTCTCGATGATCGGCGGGCATTCCTGCGCGACTTTTACGTCGAATCCCAAACCTTTGTTCCTCGCGACAGGTTCAAAGACTTGGCGCAGGGTATTGGCTAGACGCTCGATGGACACAGGTTCCGGGCGAACATCGATATGACCGGCTTCAATTTTTGAAAGGTCGAGGATATCATTGATAAGATTGAGGAGGTCGTTTCCAGAAGACTGAATGGTCTGAGCATACTTGACCTGTTCGGCCGTAAGATTGTCATCCGAATTGTCGGCAAGCAACTTCGCGAGAATCAGCGACGAGTTGAGTGGCGTCCTCAATTCGTGAGACATGTTGGCGAGGAAATCCGATTTGTACCGGCTTGCCTGCTCGAGTTCACGTGCCTTTAACTGCGCAGAGGTATTGGCGCGCTCGAGATCGTCGCGCTGGGTCTCCAGCTGCTGGGCCTGTTCTTCAAGCTGTGAATTCGTTTGCTCCAATTCCACTTGCTGCTGCTCGAGGCGTGCTTGGGATTCCTTAAGCGCGCGGCTTTGCTCCTCAAGCTCCTCGTTCGACACGCGGAGTTCCTCGCTTTGAACTTGCAGCTCCTCCGATTGACGTTGGGTTTCCTCCAGGAACTTCTGTAACTCATTTCGATAGCTTGCCGAACGGACGGCGGTGGCAATCGTGGTCGACGCCTGGTCAAGGAACGCCAAGATTCGCTCGTCGACTGATTGCACAAAACCGAGCTCGACCACGGTATTGACATTGCTGTCGATCGCCGACGGAACGATGACGAGATGTCTGGGCTTGTTGCGGCCAAGAGCGGAGCCGAATTCGAGGTAGTGTTCCGGTAGGTCGGCGACGATCACCGGACGTCCCTCAATGGCCGCATGTCCCAACAATCCTTCGCCGGGCTTGATTTGCTCGGGTAGCTCGACGTTAGCCGGCACACCGTAGGTTGACGCGCGCCGGTAAGTGTCACGGTCGCCGACGAAAATCGCGCCGGCGACGGCGCCGACATATTGCGCCAGATAGGCAAGAATACTATTTCCCAGCTGCTCCGTCCGCTGATCGCCCATCAGGGCCGACGCCAAACCCAGGCTGCCGGCCTGTAGCCACTCTTCACGTCGTCGAATAAGCGTTGCTCTGCGAATAAGAGTGCCGACTGCCATCGTCAGGAGGATGCCAAGGATGCCGGCAGCGACGCCGCTGACCAGGCTCGTAGTATAGGCGCTGTTCATCTCGTTTAGGCGTTGCGCCCGAAAATTGACCTCTTCCTGAGACATGGTGGCTAACTGGCTGCGAATTGCATCCATTTCCACCTTGCCGCGATCGGAATTGACGACAGCCAGCGCCGCCTCGATGCCGTTGGTTTTACGAAGCTCTATCGTCTGATTGAGTTCAGCAAGCTTGGCGTCCACATGTTGTTTCAGCACGGTCAGACGCTGAACCTGCGTGGGGTTGTCGCTGATAAGCGCTCCGATGTCCTCCAGCTTCTGAGGCATCGTATTCAAGGCCTTGTTATAGGGATCGAGATAGCGTGTGTCGTTGGTCAGGAGAAAACCTCGCTGGCCCGTCTCGGCGTCCTGCGCGTCCGACAAGAGCTCATCGAGGGAAATGATGATCGAATGCGCCTTGACGATCGCATCGGTGTTCCGCTGCAAAGTCTTGAGGTTGAAATACGCAATCGCACCAGTAATCAAAAAGAATATGATCGCCCCAGCCAAGGTAAAGGTCATGATGGGGTCAAGCCCAAGACCTCGTTTGGAAAGGCCTTGCGGTGATGTCTGCGGCATGAGTTCCTCTGGGACGAGCGCGATACGATTGAGATTTAGCGCGTTGTTGGAGCGCAAGATAGTGCGACAGGATGTGTGTTCAAGAATAAATCCACGCAAAGACGAGCCGCAGAAGCCGTATCTTCCGAAGATCTTAATTCTGATCGGGGAGTGTCAATCAATTCTTTTCCGCTGATCTCCTCGACCAAAGGTGCACAGACTTCACCGAGTCAGTCGGTATCTTTCCAAAACGTCGACTGACTCGGGATTGGCTGATGACACGGCGATTGTCTTGCTCCCGTTCACTCTGCGTAAACGAAGGCAATATGCAAAGACAAGCACAGACGTCTTGAATGTCGCCTACCCATATTTGACGCGACATCTCGGGAACCTATTCTTCGACGGCGTCTTATTGCTTCGGGACAAGACGGCCAGGATGAAGATGAAAGAAAAGGACCAGCATACACGCGATGCTCGCAATGCGGGTAGGCAACTCCTCGCCCGGCACGTGAGCGAAGACCCTTTCGCCGCTGCCTTCAAAGCGACGCGTATGCCGATGATCGTCACCGATCCAAATCAGGGCGACAACCCGATCATCTTCAGCAACGAAGCGTTCAGCAAGCTCACCGGCTACACCGATGACGAAACCATTGGTCGCAACTGCCGCATCCTACAGGGGCCGGATACGAACAGCAAACCGTGTCCAAAATTCATGAGTCAATCGAAGCTGGTCGCGACATAGCTGTCGATATCTTGAATTATCGAAAAGACGGAAGTCCGTTTTGGAATGCCTTATTCATTAGTCCCGTTCGGGATGAGGCAGGCAAGATCGTATATTTTTTCGCCTCGCAGCTCGATTTCACCGATGTCAAAAACCGGGAAGCCGATCTGGCGGTCGCGCGCCGTGAAGCGGAGGCCGAGGTTGCCAAACAGACTGCGAACCTGCGTTCGGCGCTCCATGCGCGATTGCTTCTTGTCCACGAGGTGGACCATCGGGTGAAGAACAACCTGCTGACGATGGCATCGATCGTTAAAATGCAGGCCCGTGTGACGAAGGACGACGGCCGACGAGAGGCGCTCATGTCCGTGCTCAATCGTATCGAGGCTTTGAGCACAGTTCAACGAAAGCTCTATACCCTGGATCATGTCTCAAAGTTCGACATGTCGGAATTCACGCGTGAGCTCGTCACGGACCTTGTCGATGCGACCGGTCGCAAAGATATTCGTCTCTCCCTCGATCTGACTCCGCTGCTCGTCCCCGCCGTCAAAGCGACGCCGCTCTCTCTAATCGTCAACGAACTGGTGGGTGATGCAGTTCGCCGTGGTTTAAATGACGGCGGCGGCGATATTCATGTCGTTGTCCGGCGGCTCAACGGTCACTTCCTTATCCGCTTCGAAGATACATCCGAACCCGTGGAACCCGACAGCGAAAGCGCTGAGCTTGGCGGTATGTTGCTTGCGGCGTCGGCTTTGCAGCTCGGCGCCGAAATAAAAAGAACGCATGAAGGCAAGAAGACGATTGTCGATGTCGTATTGCTCGTCGGCGACTATCAGGAGAGCACGCATTGAAAGTCATGATCGTAGAAGACGAAATGCTGTTGGCCATGGAGCTCGAAAGCGAAGTGGAGATGGCAGGTCATGAGGTTACGGGGCTTGCCATGAGCAGTACTCAGGCGCGAGAGCAGATCGGCACGTCGAAGCCCGATTTCGCGTTTGTCGATATTCATCTCATGGACGGCCCAACCGGGCTCCAGGTTGGCCGCGAGCTGGCGGCAGCCGGCATCTGCTATGTATTCGTCACCGGCAATATCAAGAAGATCCCCTTGGATTTTGCGGGAGCTCTCGGTGCGATCGAAAAGCCTTATACGATGAATGGCATGAAAAAACGCGCTTGCCTATGTTTCTGCAATCATCGAGGGCGAAGAGGGCGGCTCGCCCCCTGTCAGCCTTGTCTTAGCGGAAGATGTGAATGTCGGCAGACGCTTTGGCTGAAGCGATTGAAGGCGCACGCCAGGCGTGGGGTTGATGATATCGGAGGAAAGAAATGACAGAGAACCAGAGCATACTGAAAGAGGTGAAGCCACGCTTGCTCTCCTTGGTGAGCGAACTTGTTGAGAAAGGCGCAGAGCGAAACGCCGTCATCTACATGATCGAAAAGGAATCGTTGCAGCTTCGCCATGCCATCGAGTCCGGCCGATCCGGCAACCTAGATTTTGATCGCCAGATCGAGGAGCCTGCTAACGATTGGCCAGCGAGTTGAATTTGATTCCTGGTGCGAAGTTCGAGAAATAAACTCTACCATGGTCTAGGTCATTGCCCTGGGCGAGAACGGTGTCGCTCATAATCCATCATGCGTGCCAATTTCGAGCTTGGGCGTGTCGGGCGTGTCATCGGTCGGTAGCCAAATCTCGATGGAGGTACCTTTTCGATCATTAGGAAAGGCGGTCGCATCGCCGCCGTGCGCTCTTGCGAGCGCGCGAACTATGGGCAACCCGAGACCTGAACCGCCATTGACCCGCGCTCGAGACTGCTCACTTCGCCAGAACCGATCAAACATGCGCCCCGTTGCCTCCAATGAAAGGCCGGGTCCAGTATCGGAGCAAAGGATAGATGCTCTGCCTCCACTGACGCTTGTCTTTATCGTTACGATGCTGCCCGGTGCATACCGACGAGCGTTTTCAAGGATTGCGAACAAGATCTGACGGATCCTGGCTCTATCGGCCATCACGGCTGCGCCCGCTAGGTCAGCGTTGACAGTAATAGCAGCGTTGGACAAATCGTGTTCGATCGCGTCGATGACGGAGCGCACTTCCTCGGCGAGATCGATCCGTCCAAGCTTGAGGTCCAATTGGCCGGCATGGAACACATCGAGCGTTCGCAGATCTTCAACGATGCGTGTCAAATCGTCGACATGGGTGATCAATCGTTCATAAAGCTCCTTACTTGGATGGAAGACGCCGTCCAAGAGCCCTTGGAGCCGTCCCCTCAATATGGTCAGGGGCGTGCGCAGTTCATGGGCGATTGCCGATTTCGAATATTCAAGTTCTGCTTCGGCGCTTTCCAGGCGCGAAGCCATTGTGTTGAAGTCAATCAGCAGAGTTTCAGCTTCTCCAAATGATCCTCGAACGGCTTTGGCGCGTGCGGAGAGGTTTCCACTTGCGATCGCGCGCGCTGCCGCGGCAACACTTTGGATGGGGCGAAGCAGGACTTGCGCCTGTAACCATCCAACAAAAGCTGCCACCGTTAAACCGACAACCAGAATGACGCCGAGGACAATGAAGTCAGCAGTGTTCCAACGATCCGTGTCGGGAATGTCAGGGAAAAGCCAGTCGTAAACAAAGGTCCAATAGACATACCAACCAAAGTGGATCACCGCGAATGCTGCGACCGTCAAGGCGCTCATCACGCGAAAAAGCTGCGAATTAAGGCTTCTGGCCATGGCCATCCGTTAACTTGTAGCCGACCCCGCGGACACCCGTAAGGATAGTTCCGGCCCCGGCGATGGTCAGCTTGCGGCGCAGGTTGCTCATGTGGCTGTCCACCGTGCGCGTGAGAGCGTCACCCTCTGGAAGACAGGCATCGATCAGTTCCGATCGTTCAAAGACGCGGTTTGGAGTTCCGGCCATATAGGCGATAAGCCGGAACTCCGTGCGGGTGAGCTCCAGTAAAATTCGTTCAAACGGGCCATCGATTGATGCCTGATAGGCATCCGGATCAATCAGGAGAGGCCCAACTCGGATTGTTGATCGCGAATGCCCGCCCGTGGCTCGGCGCAGTACCGCCTTCGCGCGTGCAACAACCTCTAAAGGGTTGAACGGCTTGACAACATAATCATCCGCACCGATGCGAAGAGCCTGCAGCTTGTCGAGATCTTCAGCCAAGGCGGTCGCCATGATAACGGGTGTGTCGCCGCGCCGGCGGATGGTAGCCAAAACCTCGTATCCGTCTTGGACAGGGAGCTTCACATCGAGGACTACGAGGTCTGGTTTCAAACGCTGATGGTGAGAAAGTCCGGTGGCGCCGTCCCGAGCGCTGACCGTGCGAAAGCCTTCTCGAGAGAAGTAGCTTTCCAATATCTCCACGATTTCCGGTTCGTCCTCGATAATGAGAACAAGGCTGTTGTCCATGCTATGCTTCACTGTTGATGACGCTGCAACAAAAGAAGAAACCCAAGCGAAGGTCAAGCGTACGGCAATCTCCTCCACCAAACCTCCACACTCCCTCCACTCAAGATGCACGCAAATGACAAAGATGACCCTGTGCATCTCAGGAGCGGAGCCGCAATGACCGTAAAACACGCAACGATAATCTGCATCCTCGTTGTCGCGACTGGCCTTGGCCTTTCGGCCTTCGTCAGCAAGGGTCGCGCGCGCACATGCGGCGGGCTCTGCGATGCATCAGCCATGATTTGCCGTTGCGACATGAGTCGATGAGCGCACGTCAAGCCATCGACGACGCTTCCTTCACATGTTGGCGAGGCAAGCGTCTCAATTCAATCCGCAGCCCCGGGGAGCCCAGCACTTTACGGACATTGCTTACCAGAAAGAGATCGGTCGATGCATCATAACGTTTCAAGATTTGCCTTTGTTGTCGTTCTCGGTGCTGCGATTGCGCCATCGAACGTGAATGCAAATTCAAACGTCGTCAGGGTAGCTGTCTATCGCGGGCCGGCTTCCTGTGACGATTGCTCGGAAACCGCCAAAAAAGCCATCGAAAGCCTGGGAGCCAAATATCGCGTCGACTTCGTTGGGGCGACAGAGAAGATTGACATTACGTCGGCAAATCTCTCGCTTTACGATGTCTATGTTCAACCCGGCGGTGGCCAGGATATTCCAGCTGCGTTCAACAGTCTCGGGGACAAGCGTGTTGAAGCTATTCAACGATATGTCGCGAGTGGGGGCCGCTACCTCGGCCTTTGTATGGGCGCGTATCTTGCAAGCGGCTCCGGATTTGGCTTGGTTCAACAGGAACTGGATTCTGAAATCGGGCGGCCGGGTTTTTCCGTCAAGACAATCGATAGCACTGCAATAAGGGTTCGCTGGGCAGGCAAAAGCGAACCGATGTTCTATCAAGACGGACCTTATATGATGAAGGCAAAGGGAGATCCTGGTTTTCGGTCGATCGCGACGTACCAAAACGGCGACATCGCTGCTGCCCGCTATTCCTTCGGCAAAGGCGTGGTCGTCTTAAGCGGTCCTCATCCAGAGGCCGACAAGAGTTGGTTCGAAGAGGCCGGAATGCCTCTCGAGAAGGCACCCGACAACAAGATCCTTATGTCACTTTTCAAAGAACTCGATCGCTGAGCTAAGCTGATATAACAGGCCAGTACAATGGCCTGTTATAAGCAAAAAGGCGGCCCCCGGCTGACGTGTCGCAAGGGCCGCTCAAGCGTTCAGATCCGCTTTTAGATGAGAAATGGGCTTCTCAAATTAATCTTGGGCGCATGTCAGCCGGAAGATGGCGGCAGCCGAACAGATCGGCGGCATTGGCTGGACGGGAACCGGGAGCCAGTCGCCGATGTGGATCTCGCGCGGCCTTTACGAGGAATATGGAAGAGCGCAGGCGCACAAGCTGCTGATCCTCGCTGCCGCAATTGCAGGAGCACGGGCGTCGCCCTCTCTTGTGGCAAGCTTTGGGGACTCATTCGAGTTGCAAAGCTTACTTGAAAACGCCGCGCCGCTGACGTCGAGCTGAAGCAGGTCGCGGTAGGTATCAGAAATGGACGCAGACAACGGCCCAGAATCTACCTAGCGTCCCCTTCACTTGGATGAACCGATTGATCGGCTGGCCCGGCACGCCTGCCGATTCCCTAGGTTTCAATGAACAACATTCGATGGAACGGGCCGCCTGGCATGGGCCGGGGAGGACCTTCCATCCAGGACGACGACAATGACCCGACAGACGACCCGCATGACGCTCTCGCACAAGACCCGTTCGCACCAGATCAGGCTGGTGGCGCTCTTGGCTTCAACGGCGCTTGTGCATTCGACGGCGGTGCTGGCGCAGTCGTTGCCGACAGGCGGCCAGGTGGCGGCCGGCAGTGCGACGATCGGGTCGCCTTCGGCCGGGGCGCTGACCATCAATCAGACGAGCGGCAGCGCCGTCGTCAACTGGCAGAGCTTTAATGTCGGCAAGGGCAACCGCGTCACCTTCGTCCAGCCGGATGCCAATGCAGCCATCCTCAATCGTGTCACCGGCCAGACGACGTCGACCATCGCGGGGCAGATCAAGGCCAATGGCCAGGTCTACCTGATCAATCCGAACGGCATCGCCATCACCAAGACGGGCACGGTCAAGGCCGGCGGCTTCGTCGCCTCGACGCTCGGCATCTCCGACGACGACTTCATGGGCGGCAAGCGGACGTTTACCGGCAATGGCGCGTCTGCGCCGGTGACCAATGCCGGCGCGATCACCATCAACCGCGGCGGCTATATGGCGCTGATCGGCGGCACGGTTGCCAATACCGGCACCATCACCGTGCCGATGGGCAAGGCGGCACTCGGATCGGGGGAACAGGCAACGCTTGATCTGTCCGGTGACGGCTTCCTGCAGGTGGCGGTCCCGACCAAGGCCGGCGGCAAGCAGGCGCTGGTTGAGAATAGCGGCAGGATCGTAGCCAGAGGCGGCACGGTGCAGCTGACTGCAGCAGCGGCGAGGGACATGGCGCGGCAGGCTGTCAATATGTCGGGCACGATCGAGGCGAAGGGCGTCTCGGGGAGAAGCGGCGACATCATCCTGTCGGGCGGCGATGGCGAGGTTGAAATCACCGGCAGGCTCGATGCCAGCAACAGGCATGGCGCCGGCGGCAAGGTCCAGGTGACGAGCCGCAAGATCACGCTGGCCAATGCGAAGATCAATGCGTCGGGCAAGAGTGGTGGCGGCACGGTCAATATCGGCGGCAACCGTCAGGGCAAGGGACCGCTGCAGCGGGCCGAGACGCTGACGGTCGACGCCAATACGGTCATCAATGCCGATGCGGTCAACACGGGCAATGGCGGCAATGTCGTCTTGTGGTCGGACGATCTCACCCGCTTTGCCGGCACGATCACGGCGAAGGGTGGCGCGCTCTCGGGCAATGGCGGCGAGGTCGAGGTCTCGGGCAAGGCGCTGCTCTCCTATACCGGCCTCACCGATCTGACAGCCACCCATGGTTCCTTCGGCAACCTGCTGCTCGATCCCTACAATGTGACGATCTCGACGGGCACGGACAGCAACTCCTCGGGCTTCACGGCGTCAGGCAATGACAGCATCATCAACGTCAACACGCTGACCAATGCGCTGGCGACGGCGAATGTCACGGTGACGACAGGCTCGTCATCGGATGCAACCAATCCGCAGGCCGGCACCATCACGGTGGCTGCGCCGATCAATTGGAGCGCGCTCACCACACTGACGCTGGCGGCGGCCTCGGACATCAACATCAACAGCGCGATCACCGCGAATGGCGGCCTGATCGTCTCGGCCGGCAGCACCAACACGATTTCGGCAAATGCCGCTGTTAATGTCGGCGCTTTCGTGCTCGCCTCGGGCAACTGGGTTCAAAACGGCGCCACGCTGCCTGCCTTCTCGGCCAAAGACTTCCGCCTCACCGACGGCACCAGTTTCCTGCGCGTCGTCGGCGGCAACGGCGCGAGCGCTGCGACCGCCTATCGGCTCGCCGATGTCTATGGCCTGCAGGGGCTGAGTTCGTCGCTCGCCGCCTACTGGACGCTGGCCAGTGATATCGACGCGTCCGGCACCGCGGTCTGGAACAATGGCGCGGGCTTCAAGCCGCTCTCCAGCTTCAACGGCACGCTCGATGGCAACAGCCATACGATCTCGGGGCTCTCCATCCTGTCACCGGGCGGCAATACCGGCCTGTTCAGTACGATCGGCAGCAGCGGCACGGTAAAAAACCTCAACCTGTCGGATGCCACCGTGACCGGTAGTGGCAACTACGGTGGCGTCCTCGTCGGCGAGAACGATGGCACGGTCAGCAATGTGCATGTCTCCGGCACGCTGGCCGGCAACGGCTCCAGCGGCGTTTACGGTGGGCTCGCTGGAATCAACTACGGCACCATCAGCTCTTCCTACGCCACCGGAGCTGTCAGCGGCGGCAGCTGGGTCGGCGGGCTAGTGGGTGCGAATTACGCCTCTATCGATTCGTCCCATGCCAGTGGTGCGGTCAGCGTTCTGGGCGACGGCGAGATCAACACCACAGGCGGTGGCGGCCTTGTCGGCCGGAATTACAGCGGCGCCACGATCAGCAATTCTTCCGCGAGCGGTGCCGTCAGCGGCGATAATTGGGCCGGCATCGGCGGACTGGTCGGTCAAAATGACGGGCTGGTCACCACCTCCTATGCCACAGGGGTGGTCACCGGCGGCTCGGTCTGGGCTGGCGGGCTGGTCGGCGAAAATTACGGCACGATCCAGTATAGCTACGCCACCGGCGCTGTCAGCGGTGGTGCCGGTGAGTTCGGCGGCCTTGTCGGTGACCATTACGGCACGATCCAGTGTAGCTATGCCACCGGTGCGGTCACCGGTACAGGCAACGACAACGTGGTCGGTGGTCTGGTCGGGCTAACCGCGGGTGAGATTGTCAACAGCTACGCCAGCGGAGCCCTCAGCAACACAAACAGCATTTATACCGGTGGACTTGTCGGGTATGCCGACTTCGGGAATGGAGGCGGTGGCAATTCCTGGGATATCCAGACGACTGGACAATCGAGTGCTATCGGTTACCACTACGTCGGCTCGACCACTGCGATCGGCCTGACCACCGCGCAGGCGCGCACGGCGGCGGCCTATACGGGCTGGGATTTCACCAACATCTGGTACCAGACCGGCGACATGCGGCCGATCCTGCGCTCGGAAGCGGCGACGGTGGATGGCAACGGCGTCATCACCATCACCAACCTGCACCAACTGGCGCTGATGGCGCTCGCTCCGTCCGCCACCTATGTGCTGGCCTCGGACCTCGATGCTTCTGAAACGGCAGGAACCAATGCTTCCGGCATCTGGGGTGCGAACGGCTGGGTGTCGCTGGCGAATTTTGCCGGGACGCTGGGCGGCAACGGCCATGCGATCAGTGGCCTGACCTCCACCACCGGCGGCCTGTTCGCGTCCACCACGTCTGCCGCGACGATCCATGATCTCAGCCTAACCAATGCCAGCATTTCCGGCACCGGCGCCTACACGGGCATTCTCGTCAACGACAATGCCGGCCGCATCACCAATGTCTCGACCGGCGGCACGGTCTCGGGCAGCCAGTCCGCCGGCGGCCTCGCGGGCCAAAGCAGCGGCGCGATCAGCGGCAGCTCGTCTTCGGCTTCGGTCACCGCCAATGCCGGCTCGGGAGGGACTGATTACAATGCCGGAGGCCTGGTTGCCATCCTCACCGCAAGCGGCACCATTTCGCAATCCTATGCCACTGGCGCCGTGACCTCCGATTTGGGCGGTCCGGGCGGGCTGGTTGGCGCCAACTATGGCGCGATCACCTTGTCCTACGCGACCGGCGCTACCTCGGGTATCGATGGCTATAACGGCGGCCTTGTCTCCTATAATCAGGGAACGATCAGCAATTCCTACGCAACCGGCGCAGTCGGTGACACCTATCTGACCTCCGGCGGTCTCGTCGCCTTGAACAGAGGAACGATCAGCACATCCTACGCGACCGGAGCGGTCGATGCCAGCAGCGGCGGTAGTAACGGCGGCTTTGTCGGTTCCAACAACGGCACGATCTCGGCGAGCTTCTGGGACACGCAGGCGAGCGGGCAGAGCACGGGTGCCGCATTCGGCACCGGCACCGGCACTGGCCTCACCGGCCTGACGACGGCGCAGATGCAGACCCCGACCAACTTCATCAATGCCGGCTGGGATTACGGTACTACCTGGGGAACGCTGAAGACCGGCGGCACACCGGTGCTGAGAGCGCTGAACACGGCCCCGCTCATCAGCTACTGTGTGGTCCTGTCCGGCAACACCTCGACCACCTATGGCGACGGCATCACCAGCACCTCCGGCATCACGGTCGGCGGCGACGGTGCCTCGCTCGTGACGGTCGGCTGGGGCAGTGCGATCAATTCTTCCACCAACGCCGGCACCTATGCCTATGGCGATCCCAACGTGCTCTCGCTGACCTATCGGGGCGGTGCTGCCGACGACTTCTTCATCGATTACGGATCGGGCGCGCTGACCGTCAACCAGCGGATCGTCAATCTCTCGGGCAACCAGACCTATAACGGCACGACCAATGTCGCCTCCGGCAACCTGACGCTCTCCAACCTTGCCAATGGCGAGACGCTGACCTTGTCGGGTCTCGGCCAGCTTGCGAGCAAGAATGTCGGCAGCAATCTTGTCTTCTCGTTGGGTACGCTGGCGCTTGGCAATAGTTCGGGCCTTGCGTCGAACTATACGCTTGCCGGCGGAGCCGACACGATCACCATCGGCAAGGCGTTGATCTCATCGATCGGTGGCATTGTCGCCGGCAACAAGACCTATGATGGCTCGAGCGCAGTGACACTCGATGCGTCCGGCGTGGTCCTTAACGGCATGGTCGCCGGAGACGCGCTCACCCTCGGCGCCGGCTTCTCCGGCCTGTTCTCTGACGCCAATGCCGGATCGAACAAGACCGTGACGATCTCTGGGCTCAGCCTCACCGGCACTGACGCCGGCAACTATATGCTCGCGTCGAACACGACCACCACGCTTGCGAATATCAGCCAGCGGATCGTCAATCTGTCGGGCAGCCGGGTCTATGACGGCACGACGGTGCTCGACCACTCGATGCTGACGCTGTCGAACCTTTTGGGCAGTGAGACGCTGACGCTGTCGGGTGCCGGCAGCATGGGCGACAAGAATGCCGGCAATGGCAAGTCGGTGAGCCTCGGCTCGCTCGTCCTTGGTGATGGCACGAATGGTGGCCTGGCCTCGAACTATGTTCTTGGCAGCGGCACGGTCGATATCGCCAGGGCCACCATTTCTGCAATCAGCGGCATTACCGCCAATGGCAAGACCTATGACGGGTCGGCCAATGCGACCCTGAACACCAATGGCGTCACCTTCAACGGCATGGTCGCCGGAGACGCGCTCACCCTCGGCGCTGGCTTCTCCGGTCTGTTCGCCGATGCCAATGCCGGTTCGAGCAAGGCGGTGACGATCTCCGGGCTGTCGCTCGCTGGTGCGGACGTCGGCAACTACACGCTCGCCAATACGACGGCCAGCACCCTTGCCAATATCGCCCAGCGGGTGATCAGTCTCTCGGGCAACCGCATCTATGATGGCACGACGGTGCTCGACCACTCGATGCTGACGCTGTCGAACCTTGTGGGCAATGAGACGCTGACGCTGTCCGGCACGGGTTCGATGGGCGACAAGAATGCCGGCAATGGCAAGTCGGTGAGCCTCGGCTCGCTCGTCCTTGGTGATGGCACGAATGGTGGCCTGGCCTCGAACTATGTTCTTGGCAGCGGCACGGTCGACATCGCCAAGGCCACCATTTCTACAATCAGCGGCATTACCGCCAATGGCAAGACCTATGATGGCTCGGCCAATGCGACCCTGAATACCAATGGCGCCACCTTCAACGGCATGGTCGCCGGAGACGCGCTCACCCTCGGCGCTGGCTTCTCCGGTCTGTTCTTCGATGCCAATGCCGGCTCGAACAAGACGGTGACCATCTCTGGCCTCAGCCTTGCTGGCGCGGATGCGGGGAACTATACGCTGGCCAATACGACTGCGACTACGCTTGCCAATATCGCCCAGCGGGTGATCAGCCTGTCGGGCAACCGCATCTATGATGGCACCACCGCTCTCGACCATTCGATCTTCGCCCTGTCCAACCTCGTCTCGGGCGAGACGCTGTCGCTGTCGGGAACGGGTTCGATGGGTGACAAGAATGCCGGCAATGGCAAGTCGGTGAGCCTCGGCTCGCTCGCCCTTGGTGACGGCACTGGTCTCGCCTCGAACTACGTTCTTGGCACCGGCACGGCCGACATCGCCAAGGCCACGATCACCTCGATCGGTGGCATTACGGCGTCGGGCAAGACCTATGACGGTACGATCAATGCGGCTCTGAACACCAGTGGAGCCAGCTTCACCGGCATGGTCGCCGGCGACGTTCTGACGCTGGGCAATGGTTACGCCGGTGCCTTCGCCGACGCGAATGCCGGTTCGAACAAGACGGTCACCGTTTCCGGTCTCAGTCTCGCTGGCGCTGACGTCGGCAACTACACGCTCGCATCGTCCACGGCGACGACGCTTGCCAATATCGCCCAGCGGGTGGTCAGTCTGTCGGGCAGCCGCACCTACAATGGTTCCACCGATGTCGCTGCCTCAATCTTCACCCTGTCGAACCTCGTGGGCAATGAGAGGCTGACGCTCTCGGGTGCTGGTAGCATGGGTGACAAGAACGCCGGCAACGGCAAATCTGTGGCGCTTTCCTCGCTGTTGCTGGGTGACGGGACGAATGGCGGCCTGGCCTCGAACTATACGCTGGCCGGCGGCACCTATACGGTCGACATCGCCAAGGCGGCGATTTCCTCGATCGGTGGCATCACCGCCAACGGCAAGACCTATGACGGCTCGACCAATGTGACCCTGAGCACAGCCGGCGCGGTCTTCAACGGCATCGCCACTGGCGATGTGCTCACCCTCGGCAACGGCATCACCGCCCAGTTCTCCGATGCCAATGCCGGTTCGAACAAGACGGTGACGATCTCGGGTCTGTCGCTCGGCGGTCCGGATGCCGGCAACTACACATTGGCCAATACGACTGCGACGACGCTTGCCAATATCGCCCAGCGGGTGATCAGCCTGTCAGGCAACCGCATCTATGACGGCACCACGTCGTTTGATCATTCGTTCCTGACACTGTCGAACCTGATCGGCAATGAGACGCTGACACTGTCGGGTAGCGGCAGCATCGCTGACAAGAATGCCGGAATTGGCAAATCCCTGAGCCTCGGTTCTCTGCTGCTCGGGAATGGCACGAATGGCGGCCTTGCCTCGAACTACACGCTGATGGGTAGCAGCAACACGGTCGACATCGGCAAGGCGACCATCTCTGCGATCTCCGGCATCACCGCCAATGGCAGGATCTATGACGGTACCACCAATGCGACGCTGAACAGCAATGACGCCACCTTCACCGGCATGATCGCCGGCGACGTGCTTACCCTGGGGAATGGTCTTACCGGCACCTTCTCCGACAAGAATGCCGGCACCGGCAAGCTGGTCAGCATCTCTGGTCTTTCGCTTTCCGGTGCGGATGCGGGCAATTATACGCTTGCCTCGACGACGGCGACGACGTTTGCCGATATCGCCAAAGCGAGCCTGACGCTGAGCGGCTTTGCCGTGTCGAACAAGACCTATGACGGTAGCGTGAGCGCCGGGATCAGCAATGCCGGGACGCTCGGTGGCATCGTTGCCAACGACACCGTTACCTTCGGCTATGGTGGTGCGACCTTCTCCGACAAGAATGCCGGTTCGGGCAAGGTGGTAACGCTGTCGGGGATCACGCTGTCGGGCATGGATGCCGACAACTACACGATCGCCTCCACCGCCACGACGACGGCCGACATCGCCAGGGCGACGATCTCGTCGATCGGCGGCATTACCGCATCAAGCAAGACCTATGACGGCTCGGCTACCGCCACGCTGGATACCGGCAATGCGACCTTCACCGGTATGGTGACGGGCGATAGCCTGAGCCTCGGCAGTGGATGGAGTGGTGCCTTCGCGGACGCCAATGCCGGTTCGGGCAAGGTCGTGACGATCGCAGGCCTCAGTCTTGCTGGCGCTGACGCCGGCAACTATACGCTCGCCAATACGACGGCGAGCACCCTCGCCACGATCGGTCAGCGGACGATCAGCTTGTCGGGCAGTCGCAGCTATGATGGCACCAGCGCTCTCGACCATTCGATCCTGACGCTGTCGAACCTCGTGGGCAATGAGACGCTGTCGCTGTCGGGCACAGGCAGCATGGGTGACAAGAATGCCGGCAACGGCAAGTCGGTGAGCCTCGGCTCGCTCGCCCTTGGCAATGGCACCGGTCTCGCCTCGAACTACGTTCTCGGCAGCGGCACGGTTGACATTGCCAAGGCTGTCGTCTCCTCGATCGGCGGCATTACGGCTTCGGGCAAGACTTATGACGGTTCGACCAATGCGACCTTGAGCACAGCCGGCGCGGTCTTCAACGGCATGGCCACTGGCGATGTGCTCACCCTCGGCAATGGCTATGCCGGTGCCTTCGCCGATGCCAATGCCGGCTTGGGCAAGGTCGTCACCATCTCTGGCCTCAGTCTCGCTGGCGCGGACGCCGGCAACTACACGCTGGCCGATACGAGCGCGACCGCCCTTGCCGATATCGCCAGGCGCGCCATCACGGTCACGGCGAATGGCGCAACCCGGACCTATGGTGATGCCAATCCCGTGTTCACCTATACCGTCGGCGGCGCAGGGCTGGTCAACAGTGACAGTCTCTCTGGCGCTCTCTCGACCTTGGCCGATGGCACGTCGAATGTCGGTACCTACGGCATCACCCAGGGAACGCTTGGCAATGCCAACTACGATATCAGCTATAGCGGCGCTGACCTGACGGTCACCAAACGTGCGATCACGGTTGCCGCCAACAATGTCAGTCGTGCCTATGGCGATGCCAATCCGCTCCTTACCTATACAGTCGGCGGAGCAGGGCTGGTCAATGGCGATCTGCTGTCGGGCAATCTCGCCACGTCGGCCAATGGCGCCTCCAATGTCGGGATCTATGGCATCGGCCAGGGCTCACTTGCAGCTTCGGGCAATTATGACCTCGCCTTCAGCGGTGCCGATCTGACCGTCACCCGGCGCGCCATCACGGTGGCGGCCAACAATCAAAGCCGCATCTATGGCGATGCCAATCCGCTCCTTACCTACACCATCGGCGGCGCCGGCCTCGTCAATGGCGATCTGCTGTCCGGCAATCTCGCCACATCGGCCAATGGTGCCTCCAATGTCGGGATCTATGGCATCGGCCAGAGCTCGCTTGCAGCCTCTGGTAATTATGACCTCAGCTTCACCGCCGGCAATCTCGCCGTCACCCCGCGGGCGATCACGGTATCGGCCAACAGTGCCAGCCGCAGCTATGGCGACCAGAACCCGCTTCTTAGCTATGTCGCCACCGGCCTCATCAATGGCGACAGCCTGACCGGGGCACTGTCGACCGCGGCCAATCCTGCCTCCAATGTCGACTCCTATGCCATCGACCTCGGCACGCTCGGCAATGGCAACTACACGATCGGCTATACCGGTGCCAACTTGACGATCACGTCACGACTGATCGACGTCATCGCCAGCAACGCCAGCCGGTTTACGGGAGCGGCCAATCCGCTCTTTGCCTACACGATTGGCGGTGCGGGTCTCGCCAATGGTGACCGGCTGTTCGGTGAGCTTGTCAGTGCGGCCAATCCTTTCTCCGCACCCGGCAACTATGCCATCACTCGCGGAAGCCTGACATCGTCGGCCAACTACGCCATGCGCTTCACCGATGGCGTGCTGACGGTCAATGCGGCTCCATCGACCCCGAGCGGAGAGCTTGCCAGCGTCATCATTCCTCGCTCCTACCAACCAGATACCACGCCGCCATTGCCGCCGGCTCAGAGCCAAAGTGATCCGGCATTTGCCGGCGAGGGGCATGGTGACGGAAGTCGCATCCTCATCTCCGATCCACGTTTCGACGGCACCGTCGTCTGCCTCGGGAATGGAGAGGCCTGCGTTGTCCCAAGGGCGGCTCCGTGAGAGCGAACAGATCAGAGGAGAAGGCCGAGTTACGTTGGTCAAAGACACTTCGCGGGACGTCGACTCGTGCCATTGTTCCGGTGACGGCCATTTAACGGGCCAACCACCAAGCGATGCAGAAGAACGGCGATGACCAGATATTGCAGGGGGCGGCGACCAAGAGATCGAGAATTCTCGTCCGCCACTGCGAAAACGGACGCACCACAGGTAGGGCTTCCGATCGGCCGGAGGTTTGCAACGTTTCATACCAACCTTCTCTACCATCCTAAATCTCGTCGTGGCACAGCACGTGTCCGTTCTGCTTTCGCCACTTACATCCATCGTGTCCGCGCCACGGCGCATTGGAAAAATAATGAGGGATGTCACCCATTGTCTGATCTGAGGCAGCAGAGCGGTCGTTCGGTCTCAGAGCCTTGTCAGACAAACCCGCCGTTGGCCGTCGGCTTCAGAAAAAATCAGAAACTTTTCAGATCGATATAGGCCCCGTCTCAGGACGCCGCTCGGGCATCCAAATTATCGTCACGCGGCTCACGGCGCAGGTTCCTGTGTCTGATGGGCATCGTTCGATCGTTGAGAGGCGGCGAGAGGGAGACCACCAATGCGTCAGCTTATCAGAAATGGACGCAGACAATCGATGAGAAGGCGCTTAGCGTCCGTGGCACTTTAGAGGCAGACACGGTGGATGGATGCCAGATGGAAGTAGGAAATCCACTTCCATCTGTTCGCGACGAAGGTATTTACAACATGACGACTATTAGCCTTTTGGATCGGTCAACCCTCACTCTGCCTGGGTGGGCCATTGTTGCCGGACTTGTTCTGGCCGCGTCCGCCGGTTCGGCAGCTCCTCTTCCGGGAGGTGCGGGATCCGCCGTTGAAACCTATCAAGACTGGATCGTCGCATGTCAGACGCAAAGCACTGCGACCCAGTGCGTCATGCGCCAGGTCCAGAGCAACAAGGACAATGGCCAAAACATCCTGACCGTCGAATTTGCCAATGGCACCGATGGCAAGCTGCAGGCCGCGCTGCTGATGCCCTTTGGGCTGGCGCTGGCTCAAGGCGTATCCGTCCGCATCGACGATGCACCGGCGGGCAGTCCGGCCGCCTTTTCGACCTGCATTCCACAAGGCTGCCTTGCGTCAGTTGCGTTCGACGCCGCTCAGGTGTCAAAACTCAAGACGGGTACCAATCTCAATCTGACGGCGACGGCGCTTTCACCCCCACAAGCCGTCGCGCTGAAAGTGTCGCTGAAGGGCTTTTCCGCTGCCCTTGCCCGCGTCGGTGAACTTACCAAATGAGAAACCGCTTCACAGGCGTTCGTCTTCGCTGGTCACAGCAATCGTCGCGGTGTCAAAAATGGACGGAGACCGCATCAAAGAATCCTTTTAGCGTCCGCTCGAAATGTTCGTAGGGGCCATCATAGGAACGCATTGCATGCCGGGAAGACCGAGCCAAGAACGCTGGTGGCAAGGTGCGTTTTGTGCGGGGACGGCCGTGGGCCTGTTTCTCGCAGCTGTCGGATCTGCGTTTGCGCAGACTGCATCTCAGGTGACGCCGCAGACATTCGAGCCGCAGCTGCAGAAGCAGAGCAGTGGCGTCGTCATTCCCGAGGCCTCTGGCCCGGTTGCGCCGAAGGGTGCGAAGAAGCTGACGGTTCGGCTGAAGTCGGTCAAGGTCGACGGTGGTCTTCCAGGCTTTGCCGAGGAGGAGGCGGTTATCGCCAAAAGCCTCAGCGGCAGACAGGTGACGGCGGCGGCCCTGTTTGAGGCGGCTGGTCAGCTGGAGCGGGCCTATTCCGCCAGGGGTTATGGCCTGGTGCGTGTGGTACTGCCAGCCCAGCGCCTGGTGGATGGCGCCGTACTGCGCATTGTCGTCATCGACGGTTTCCTTGAACGCATCGACACGTCGCATCTGCCCGAAGCTGTTCGCGACCGTATAGCCCGGATCCTGTCGCCGCTGGTGGGCAAGAAGGGGATGTCCAACGACGACATCGAGCGCCAGCTGCTGTTGGCCGGCGATCTCCCCGGCACGGTGCTGCGCTCGACACTGTCGCGCGGGACGCAGGACGGCGGCAGCGTGCTGACGATCGAGGCACGCTATAAGCCGGTCACCGGCTTCATTTCCGGCGATAACAATTCCACCGACGCGCTCGGCAAATACAATACCGGCGTCGGGCTCGACTTCAATTCGGTGTTCGGCTTCGGTGAGCTTTTCTATCTACGTGCCTCGGGTGCGCCGCGCTTCGGCGGTGACGAGGGTTACTTTACCGGCTCGCCGCGCAATCGGTCGCTGGCCGGCGGTGTGACGCTGCCGATCGGCATCGACGGGCTGACGCTGAACTTGGAAGGGACTGCCTCGCGCACGACGCCTGAAGCCGGCCTGTTCGGATTGCAGTTCATGTCGGATTTCACCCGCTATTCGGCGCGACTTGCCTATCCGCTGATCCGTTCGCGGGAATTCACCCTCAACGTCAATGGCGGTTTCGATGCGCAGGACGAGGAGCTGGAGCTGCTCAATGGCGGCGGCATAACCCTGTCGAAGGATCGGCTGCGCATCCTGCGCACTGGCGCCGATCTCTCCTGGTATGTGTCGGGCGATGCGCTCGTCACCGCAGGGCTCACCGGTTCCTTCGGCGTCAACGGGCTCGGTGCGCGCAGTGCCGCCGACGCCAATGCCAGCGGCACGCCCTTGTCACGCCAGGGGGCTGACGCCGATTTCCAGAAGCTGGAAGTCAATCTCGGCTACCGCCAGCCGGTCATGGAACACCTGGTCTTCGATCTGCGGGCGCGGGCGCAGACGTCCTTCGGCCAGCCCTTGCTCAATTCGGAGCAGATCGGCATCGTTTCCTCGTCCGGCCTGTCGAGCTTCCCGAACGGCTCGATGCAGGGTGATGCCGGCTTTGTGCTGCGCGCCGAGGCGCAATTCCCGTTCTCCACCAGCTTCACGCTGCCGTTCGGCTGGCCGGAACTCCCGGCTCAGCAGGGTACGAACCTTGCGGACGGGACCAGCACAGCGGGTGCCGTCGTGGTCTCGCCCTATGTGTTCGGCGCCTATGGCGGCGTCAAACTCTACGATCCGACCGCGCTGGAAAGCGGCTTCTCGCGCGGCGCGGCCTACGGTCTGGGTCTGCGCCTGGCGGCGGCCGAACAGGCAAGCTTCAACAGCACAAACGTCAATCTCGAATATGGCCGCATCGAGCGCTTCGGCGACGGCAGCAATGACAACCGTTTCACCGTCTCGGCGGCGTTCCAGTTCTGACGCTCCCGATGACGCGGAGCGGCAGATCAAGCGCCCGGATTCATCTCGATCTTAACGACGCCAATCGGTTGGCGCGACGAGAGCCGACGCCTTGATCTTGGCACAACCATAAAAGGAAGACCTTTGACATGAACGACCAGATAGCCGCCAAACCGATCGTCCGTTTGCCCGGCGGCGCCGACGCATTACGTGAGGTCCATGGCGACTGGCTGCTCATCGGTGCAGTGCAATCCGGCGATTCCGGGGTACAAAAGTCCTGTGTCATCGCTCAAGAGCAGATTCATAACGATACCCGGCAGCGTCTGCTTGTGATTGAGCTGCGGCCAGACGCCGGTCGGATCAAAGGCACGCTGATCCTGCCATTCGGCCTTTCGTTCCAGAAGGGCGTGGTTCTGCAGGTCGATGAAAGCAGTTCGGCACCGGCGGTGCCATTCCGGACGGCACTGCCGATGGGCAGCGTTGTCGAGCTCGACATTGACGCATTGCGCGTTGCGTTGCTGAAAACCGGCAGGACCTTGCATGTTCATGCCGTTGTTGCCGATACGGGTGCACCTATCGCTTTCGGCATTTCGCTCAATGGTTTTGCGACCGCATTGGCACGCGCCGAGGCCATCATGAAGTAGCGCGCATCTTCGAGACGCTCGATTCCGACCATGCTATCGCCGGCGCCTCAAGCCGGCGAACAAATTTCCCGTGCGGGTTCCGTGGCGCAAGCAGATGCGGAGGATCACTACGCTATCCGAGTTCTTCGGCAAGGCTGCGCAAGAAGCGTCTCATCACCTCGGCACGCTCCTCGGCCATTGCGCGGCCCGCCGCGGTCTGCATGGTATCGGGAAGGCGCAGGAGTTTCACTTCGAAATGGTCAACCGCATAACGGCGATCATCCAGAGGGCGATTTTCTGCAAAAGGGTCGTCGCCGTCAAACAAAGAGGAGCCAAGCCGCCCGGCGATCGCGAAGACGCGGGCGAGACCGATTGCGCCCAATGCCTCCAGGCGATCGGCATCCTGGAGCGCCCGCGCCTCCAGCGTGCGCGGCGGAATATTGGCCGAGAAGCTGTGCGCGAGAATGGCGTGGCAGGTGGCCTCTATGCGGTCCGGCGCGAAACCGAGCGCGGCGAGGATCGGCCTTGCGGCATCGGCCGAAAGGGCAGAGGCCCGCGATCTGTTCGGGTCGTTCTTTGGCAAGTTCACCCAATCGTGCAGATAGGCGGCGGCGATGATGACGCCCTCGTCGCCGCCGCCTTCCGCAGCGGCGATCCGCAGTGCTGCGCGCATGACGCGCCGGGCATGGTGGATATCATGGCTCGCGTCGCTGCCGTCGTCATGGGCCAGGAATTCGGCTTCGAGCCGGTCGATCAGGTCTTTATGCGGCATTTCCATCTGCTTCTATCTGGTTTCGAGGATCAATCGGGAGGCATCGGCCAGGCTGTCGACGACAGGTGCGCCGGTCGCGGCGAGTGCGGCGCGCGCCTGCATGCCCGTGGTTACCAGAACCGTGCGGATACCGAGCGGGCTTGCGGCATCAAAATCGTCGACGGTATCGCCGATCATCCAGCAGCACTCGGCGGCAACGCCGAGTGTCTCGCAGTGGGTGAGGAGGCTTTCTCGCTTCGAAGGATGGCCAGTACCGGCAAACCCCTGGATCAGGCTGAAATGCTCGCCAAGGCGATGATGTTCGATGAGTGCCGCGATCTGCGGATGCGGCGCCATGGAGAGCAACGACTGTGTGGCGAAGGGGGCAATGGCCCGAAGCGCGTAAAGCGCATCGGAGGCGAGCGGCAGCTCATGCATCGCCGCTGCATAGCGGGTGGCATATCTGTCGCTGAGATGGTCCAGCTCGTGCGACAGGGCCGTGCGCCCGAGGAGCGCGTTGAAATATCCGGACAGCGGTCGTCGGTAGTGGTCGCGGATATCGTCTTCCGTCACGTCGGGGCAGCCGAGATCATTCAGCGCGTCGATGGTGATGCGCGCGGTAATCGCAAAATCATCGAGAAGCGTTCCGTTCCAGTCCCAGATAACATGCTTGTCCATTAGGTCCGATTCTCCATGCGGTGGCCGTTTGCGTCGAAATAGTGAAGACGCTCGGCGGCAACGAAAAGGTCCACGCTGGCGCCTGGTTCCAGCGCCTCGGAAAGCCTGGCGCGAAACCGCCAATCGCCGCATTCGAGATGTATCAGCCTCTCCACGCCCATCAGTTCCGAACGCCGGACCAGAGCAGTCAGGCGTAATCCTTCTCCTTCCGGGGCAAGCCTCACATCCTCGCTACGAAAGCCCAGGATGAATGTCCGCGAAGGGCCTGCCGATGTCGGCAGTTGAATACTCGTGTCGCCGATTTTCGATATGCCATTTTCGATCTCCACCGGTGCCAGATTCATCGAACCAAGGAAGTCGGCAACAAAGCTATTGGCGGGCTGCGAAAAAATGGTTTCCGGCCTGCCTTGCTGCTCGATATACCCATCGCGCATCACCACCAGATGGTCGGCAAGGGCAAGCGCCTCTGTCTGATCGTGCGTTACATAGACGGTCGTCGCACCGATTTCGCGTTGCAAGGATGCGAGCTCCGCACGCATCTCGATCCGCAATTTCGTGTCGAGATTGGAAAGCGGTTCATCCATCAGAAGTACGCCCGGCCCACGCACTATGGCGCGCGCAATGCCGACGCGTTGGCGCTGGCCGCCCGAAAGCTGGGCAGGCAGACGTTCCAGCAGTGTGTCGATGCGGGCGAGCTGCGCTGCGGCGCGAACACGCCCATCAATCTCCGGCTTGCCAAGTCCGGCCATGCGAAGCGGAAATGCAATGTTCTCGAATACCGTCTTGGCGGGATATAGCGCATAGTTCTGAAACACCATCGCCACTCCACGCCGCTGCGGATCGACCTGTGTCACATCACGCTCGCCGAACAGGATGGCTCCCGATGTCGGCGTTTCAAGTCCGCAGAGGCAGCGCAACAACGTGGTTTTGCCGCAGCCGGATGGACCGACGATGACGGTGACACCGCCCGCCGGGCAATTTACATCAAGCCGGTCGAAGACCGGGCGCTGAGCACCCGGCCAGAGTTTCGTCAGGCCATGGACGCTGACGGCCTGCGGTGCGGAGACACCTGTTGCCCCGGATGTCATGGCAATGGTCATGGGTGCTGCTCTCACTTTGCGCCGTTCAGATCGTCCATGATGCCGGCAAGACGTTTCATGCCATCCTGAGCCGAGGTCGCACCCGTCAGGATCTCGTATTGGGTATCGCCGAAATTGGATTGGAACTCATTGTTTGCTTTGCCGGGCAGGGTGTACCAATTCTGGCTTTTCTGCGTGTTGATGACCTTGAGCTCGGGGTTCTGGGTGTAGAAATCGCCAAGCAGTTCCGGCTTTGCGACCGCCGTCACATTGATGGGCGAAGAGGCTGTCGCCTTGACGGTCAGGGCGACACTTTCTGGAGTGACGAGCGATAGCAGCGCCTTGCAGGTTGCTTCTTTGCGCGCAGGGTCCGTCGCCAACATGACGAAGCCGTTGCCCGATGCCATGGTCACCGTCGTTGCGCCATCCTTCGCCGGCATCGGGGCCAGGGCGACCTTGAAGGAAGCCTTCGAGACGAGGGTGGTATAGCCCGAAGAGGAACTTAGGAGCATCGCCACTTCGCCGGCCTGAAACATCCGGCCGGCCTCACCCCAGAACGTGCCGGGAGAGACGGCTGGCATGTAGCCCTTTTCGACCAGGCCACGCATGTAACTCATCACCTCGACGCCCGCCGCATTGCCGACAGCGGACTTGCCGTCCGTGCCGATCATCGCACCGCCGGCGGAGGCGAGCTGCCCCTCGAACATGTAGGTGTTAGGCATGTACATGAGCACGCCGAACCTGTTGTTGGCCTTGTCCGTGAGCTTGGCGGCGGCAGCCTCCAGTTCCGTCCAATTCTTGGGAGGATTTGACGGATCGAGACCGGCTGCCTTGAATGCGTCCTTATTGATGAACAAGGCGGGCAGGGTGATATACCAAGGCATGGCATAGAGCTTGCCGTTGACGCGGAAGTCGTCCAGCAGCCCCTTGTCCAGCTGCGCTGCAAGCTCCGGCGCAGACGCCAGGCAGTCGTCAAGCGGCTGCGCGCGGCCGGAATCCACGTAAGGGCGAAGAACCGCACCCGTTACGCGCACGGCGTCCGGCGTCGTGCCCGCTACGATATCTGCGAGCACCTTCTGCGTCGTGTCGAGGTCAGACTTGTTGTCAAGCTCAAGCTTCACGGGAGATGCCGGCTTCGTGCCATTGTAGGTATCGAAGATCTGCTTGAGCACGGCGCCGTTCTGCTTTTCCTGACCGGAGACAAAACGGAGGTCCCCGGCTGCCGCTGCAAATGCAGGAAGGAGGGCGAGTGAAATGGTGGCGACCGCAGTGGCCGAAATCAGACGGGTCATTGATAAAACTCCGAAGTGGAAAGGGATTTTCAGTCGACCTGGCCGGATGTCATGGACATGCCGGCAATGAATTGCCGCTGCGCCAGCAGGAAGCCGACCAGCAATGGAAGAACGGTCAAAGTGGCGGCGGCCATCTGCGGCCCGTATTCCGATCCGAGTTCCTGATCGAGAAACCGGACGATGCCGAAAGGTACGGTTGCGGCGGTATCGTTGCGCAGCACGAAGGATGGCCAGAAATAATCGTTCCAGTGCGACACAAAGCTGAAGATGCCGAACGTTGTGATTGCCGGCCGCGCCATTGGGAAGACGATGTACCAAAGAATGCGAAAGGGCGAGGCGCCGTCTAGCCTGGCCGACTCGAACACGGATTGTGGTATCGAGAGAAAGAACTGGCGTAATAGGAAGACGCTGAATGCGGAACTCAAAAAGGGCAGGATGAGCGCGCCGTAGCTGTTGACGAGACCGAGTTGCGACAGCAGCACATAGACGGGAATGGCGGTGACCTGATAGGGCACCATCATCGCGGCGAGCACCAGCCAAAGGCTCAGAGCCTGTCCGGCAAATCGAAGCCTGGACAGCGCATAGGCCGCAGGCACGCAAACGGCGACCTGCCCGACGAAGATGGCGACGACCACAACGATACCGTTTAAATAGTAGCGCAGGATCGGCACGTCCTCGAAGACGCGCACATAATTTTCCAGCGTGAAGGCGGGTAATGCAAGCAGGTTGCCGCGGAAAATATCATCGGGTGGCGTGAACGACGTTCGCAACATCAGCCAGAACGGCAGCAGCATGAACACGGCCCCGATGGTGAGGGCGAGATGAATGCTACCCTGCTGCAGGAGATAGCGACCGCGTGCGGAAGTGGGGATCATCGGGAGCCTGCCTTTTCAAGACGAGCCGTCAGGACGCGCTGAAGGAAGGTGGCGATAAGCGCCAGCGCGACGAGGACCAGGGTGACGACGGAACCGCCGCCAATATCGAAGAAATATATGCCGCGCTCCCACATCAGATGTGCAAGCGTTTGCGAATGACGCGAGGGGCCGCCGCCGGTCATGGTCGACACGCTGTCGAAGACGCGCATGGCGTTTACTGACGTGATGATGCCGGCGAAAACAGTCGTGGGGCCGATGGCTGGCCATGTGACGTGCCAGAAGCGGTTCCAGCCATTGGCGCCGTCGACGCGGGCAGCCTCAAGCTGATGGCGCGGCACGGCGGCGAGTGCTGCAAGATAAAGTATGGCGATGAAGCCAATCTGTTGCCAATTGCCGACGACGGCGACGGCGGGAAGCGCAAGCCCCGGCGAATTCAGCCAATCGGTCACACCGGTCAATGGCCCAAGCATGTGGTCTATCAGACCGCGTCGGCCAACGAACATCCAGCGCCAGACGATCGACATTGCGACCAGCGTCGCGGCGACGGGGAGGAAATAGACGGCCCGCCAGAAGACGCGGCCGTAGCCGAGGCTGTTGATGCCGAGCGCTACGAGCAAGCCGAATATCATCGAAGTGGGGACGGTGAGCGCCATGTAGAGCAGTGTCACGCCTACACTGTTGGCGAGGTCGCCGCGTACAAAAGCTTTGACGAAATTCGAAAAGCCGACGAACCGGACTGTGCCGGCAAGGATGTCGGTTTCGAAGAAAGCCAACACCAATGTCAAGAGACAGGGCAAGATGGTGAAAACGACCAGCAATACCAGCATTGGTGAGACCAGCACGAAGGGTGCGGCACGCTCGCCAATACCGGGTGCGGGCGCCGTGATCGGCGTCAGGATGCGCGCGTTCGACTGCGTCACAGGCTGTACTCCCGCGTATCATAGGCCGTATGAATCACACCGCTGAAATGCGCTGCCGCAGTCTGCCGCGCCGAGGCACAGTCCTCAGGCGTGCCCAGATGGCAAAGAACGAGGCGCTTTGCATTTGCGATCGTCGCGAGACGTCCGGCATCTGCCGGTGTCATGTGCAGGCCGCCGGGAGCCTTCGGGCCTGAGAAATGCGCATCGACAAGGAAGAGGTCGGTGCCGGCGGCAAAATTTCCCAGCGCCGGCAGGAAGCGGGTATCGGCGGAGTAAACGAGATCGGCGCCTTCGAACCTGATGCGCATCGCGGCCGTCGGGATCCGGTGATCGACCGGAAAGGTCGCAACCGTCGTCCCGTCAAGGACGATATCGTCGCCCGGCTCGTATTCACATGCTTCGAATACGGTCAGCAGCCAGTCTTCGCCGCGGGCGAGGGCGGCGCCGAGTGCCCGGTATCCGGCATTGCCGCCACCCTCCTCGAAGCGCCAGTTGCGATGACCGAAGAGGCCAGAAAGCTTCTCTATGAATTCCAAGCCGCCGGGCGGCAGATAAAGCGGGACGCGTTGAGTGCGGCCTTCCGTCAGCCATTCTGTCATCAGCGCATAGGCAAGCGGGATGAGATCAAGCACATGATCGGGATGCAGATGGCTGATGATCACAGCATCCACGCCGGCCGTCGCATCCGCGCCGATCAGCGCGCCGGCAATACCGGGACCGCAATCTAGCAAGAGGCGCTGGCCGGCAATACGCGCGAGATAACCCGAGCAGGCAAAGCCCGAAATCGGAAAGCCTCCCGACGAACCCAACACCGTCAACGAACTGCTTCTCATAGCCACACTTGCATCCTCGATTACGCAACGGGCCTCTATGGATTTAGGATAACCGTATCGTGACAGTTCAATTGTTTTCACATGCGTCTCATAGAAAGTATCTATGATAGGACTCAGGCCCGACCAGGAGACACGCCATAGCCAAGCCCGCTCATTTCTCGCCGAAGGCACAACGATTGCGGCGGATCAGCCTGCGACAACTCATCTACCTCGTGGAGCTGAAACGATGCGGCGGGTTTGGCCGTGCCGCAAACGCTCTGGCCATCACCCAGCCGACGTTGAGCCATCAGATCGCGCAACTCGAAGAAACGCTTGGCGTCGTCTTGGTCGAACGTGGCGCGCGCCTGCTTCGGCTGACGGCCCGAGGCGAATTGCTCGCAGCGCGCGCGAGCCGCATTCTCGGACTTCTGGACGAAACGATTGATCTTCTCGACAGTCACGACGACAAGAAGGAGCTTCGGATCGGAATTCCAAGCTACATGTCCTATCCGGTCGTTACAGAACTGCTCGCTTCCTTTCGCGCGGTAGCAAGAGACGCACAGCTATTCCTTATAGAAATGACGGCGGAGCAGATGAGCGACAAGCTCAACGAAGGAGAGATCGACGCCGGCTTCCTGTCGCTGCCCACACCAGACCGTCTGCTGGATGAAATGATATCGCTGCCGATATGGGAGGCGCCTTACCTCATTTGTCTCCCGAAGCGCCATCCCTTTGCCGGTAAGCCGGTGCTTCATGCCGAGGATTTGGAACAGCTGGACATCGTCCTTGCTCCCCGGGAATATCATCGAGCCCATTACGATCATCAGCTTGAGGCGCTGCGTGCGCTCGGCATTGCGCCACGGATCGTCCATGCCGATGTGGCAACGACGCAGTCGCAGATGGCATTGACGGCCGCGGGCGTGGGAGCATGCCTTCTCTCTGAAGGGGCAAATCCGATTCTGAACGAGCTTGTTCTGAAGAGAACCGAGCCCGTGCTATGCAATCACAGGCTCGCGCTTTTCTGGTCACCTGCCAATCGCAACGCGCTCTTGGAACGTTTCGTCGCAGAAGCGCGGCTTCGACCGGCGCGAAAGTGAAGGGGATCGTACATCACGGATCGAGGTTACTCCGGCCTACCATTGGCCATAGTACGCTGTGACCTCGAAAGATTAGGTGCGTTTCATTGTAACGTCCTCGCAATAGACAACCCATTTGGGTCGCTAGCAAGTCGCACTTCATCCTTGAACGCACTCCGCCAACGCATAAAGTCAGATATTTAACATTATGGAATTAACAATTGGTATTATTGTAATATTTCTCCAAGATTTGGTCCCGATTGATCGGGCGCTCGTCAAGACAGGAAATGGAACCATAGCGATTCCCACCGAAACCAGAAGCTTTTCACGTTGCTCCGTTGCTTCGCTTGATATGCCTACCGTTCCTGCACCGCCTGCGATGTCACCACGACGATCGGCGGAAGAGGTCGCCTCCCAGGCCATGTGGGAGAGGTGAGTGCGTGAATTTCGAAAGCATAACCGCAGAGTTGGCCGTCTTGGTATAGCTCGATAAGCAGGATCTATTCTGGTTTACTCATATCCGCAGGCTATCTGAACCTGGTCGACGGTTTATATCCCTCCAAGAGCTTAGACAATGGATATTGCGATGATGGACCTCCGCGCGGGAGCAAAATTCATTAAGTCTGGCCCTGGGGGCGATCGAAGGTTGGCGTCTGAGGGATGGTCGCACCGCGACGTGTTTGTTTCAGGGTGCGGCTCAGGTTATCACGCGCGAATATCGTATATTTTTAATATTACATATTGCTAATTCAACCTGCTCTATATACTCTCCGAAATTGTAAAATGTCATTTATGTTCTCCTTAATCGTGCTGCCGGATGGCCCGGACGGGACACATAAGAGAGTGTCTCGGTGCCACTGGCAGGCACATCGTTAGAGGCAATTTGGGGGTGTCTATGTCCTTTTTGTTGCAGGGCAGCTGGACGTACAGAAGCTACCGAAACGATCCCGCGCTCATCGGGGACGATGCGCAGAAGGCGCTTCAAAATATATTCGGTGAAGGCGTGTTCAATCTTGCGGTTTCGGGCGGGAAGGTGACCGGTACGCTCGATATGGGCTCGGGCTACCTTCTTGATCTCACCGGAGCCGTGGTGCCGCTGGAGGGCGGGGAAATTCGCATCGAGATTGTGGGTGCCGGGCGATCGGGGACGCCAACGGCAGGTTGGCAATACGACTATCATGGTACGAATGCCTTTGCCTGGCCTAACGGCGTCAACCAGGTCCCGGCCTTTGTCGGCTCGGTCATTCGTGCGAAGCCGCATAACGGGTCTCCCGCCGGTTATGTCGCTTCCTTCATCGCCGTCAGGCAAGCCTGACCAGGAAGCATTTAAATTCAGGATTGAGGTTGCCGGCTTGTTTGCCGCGCTCTCTGCACCGAGGGGCCGAACGCGCGGGGCGAATTGGCGTCGCGGATCCCGAAGATTCGGCCGATATATGGGACACATGCGATGTCGGTGAACACGATGGCAATGGGGTCAATCTGGCGAAATAGGCTGGAGATATCGGCGGCCCGTGCGGCTTGCAGTTTCTCGATGCCAGCTTTCGGTCAGCAGGCGAAACCACTCTTTTCCAACCCCCCGGTCCAGGAAGAAGCGCATCCCGGTGCGGCACCGATGAGCCGGTTACCAACGAACGGGCTTAAGAAGTCACAGGCGGGGGTGTCGACGTCAGCGCGCCCGGGGCGGCCGATCGGGCAGGCGAGACTGTCGCCCCGTAATATCTTGGCCCGAAGGGTGTCTGGAAGGACAGGCTATGGTGAATAGCGTGATCAGCAATCCCGCCGCTTCCAGGCCAAGCCCGCCTCGTCGGCCTGTAAGATCCGGATCTGCGCCAGATATGAGCACTTCATCGGCCACTATGTCCTGCATTGCCATATTCTCGATCATGAGGACCAAGGGATGATGCAGAACGTCTGCATCGAATTGTCTGATGGCGGTGGTGGCGCGAATTGCGCGCGACTGCTGCGCCCCACCGACGGTCCGCAACCGGCCTCCATGCAGCATTGATTTTAGACAGGAAAAGTCTTTGAACCCAAGGGAGAGTAAAATGAGCATCACACGCAGATCTGTCATCGTTCAGGGCGGCGTTATCGGGGCGGGCCTGCTCGCCAGCGGATTGCCGGGCATGAAGGCGTTCGCACAGATACCGCCGGTTCCATGGCGGCGTTCACTTCAGGGATTGGCCTGGAACGATCCGATCGTGGCGACCTATCGTGATGCAGTGCGCCTCCTCAAGGCGGCTTCCCCCGGCGAGAAATTCACCTGGATCAAGCTATCGGAAATCCACGGCAGTGATGCCGGCTTCAAATATTGCCCTCACGGCAACTGGTATTTCCTGCCGTGGCATAGGGCCTATACGGCGATGTACGAACGCATCGTCCGACAGGTAACCAAGAACAACGATTTCGCCATGCCGTTCTGGGACTGGACCGCCAATCCGTATCTGCCGGAAGTGTTCACCATGCAGAAGACGCCTGACGGTAAGGATAATTCCCTTTATGTGCCGACGCGCACCTGGCCGTCCACGCGGCCAATGCCGCCACAAATCGTTGGTCCCGATGTTTTGAAGGCAATCCTTGCGGCCACGCCGTTCGAAGTCTTCGGCACCAGCCGTCCCCGTGGTCAGAACTCGCTCGATCCGTCGTGGATCGTCGGCGGCGGCGGCACGCAGGGGATATTGGAAGCCACACCACACAATCAGGTCCATAACAATATAGGTGGTTTCATGCCAACCGCCTCGTCTCCGCGTGACCCGATCTTCTTCATGCATCACGGCAATATCGACCGCATCTGGGCGACCTGGAATCTGCGCAACGGCAACAGCAACGATCCGCTCTGGACCAACATGCCGTTCAACCAGAATTTCTACAATGTCGACGGCAGCTTCTGGTCTCCTAAAGTGTCCGACCTCTATGTCCCGGAAGAACTCGGATATACATACGGCTTCCGGAACTACTTCAAGGTTGCGACTGCAAGCGCCAAGACGCTGGCCCTGGATGACAAGCTGTCCTCCGTCATTGCGGCGACAGCGCCCGAGGTTGCGGTCGCAGGCTTGACGACTGTTTCGGCAGACAACAGCAAGGCGGCAACGACGAACGCTCCGCTTTCATTGCCGATCAAGCTTCCCGCCGGCGCGTTGCAGAGTATCGTCAGCCAGCCCCCTTTGCCCTCGGGGATGGACATGATGGATTTCGGCGCCGCGCAGGAGCAGGCGGCTTCCACGCCCCGGGTGCTTGCATTCCTGCGTGATGTCGAGATTACCGATCCCAAGACGACCAGCGTTCTCGTCTTCCTCGGCAAGCGCGATCTCACGGCGGATACGCCCGTTACCGATCCACACTATGTGGGGTCCTTCGCTGTTCTCGATCATAGTGGCGAGCATCACGGCGCCCACGGCCATCGGCCGCCGCCCTCGTTTGTTCTCGATCTTACGGATGCGATCCAGCGGGTCTATGGTGCAGGGAATGCGGATGCCGAGGCCATCGACCTGCAGCTGGTCCCCGTCGGAGCGGGTCAAGGCAAGCCGGGCAGCGCCAAGCCCGCAAGGCTCGAAATCGCCATAGTGGCCGCCTAGCATTTCGACTAGGCTGGATAACGGAGAGGTCGATGCGCTATCATCGTTGGGTGCTTATCGCCATTTGCGCGGCGGCATTCTCGATGTTGCGCGTCGCCAGCCCGGCTTACGCCAATGAGGACGCTATGCAAGCGACTGTCGACAAGCCGGTTACGATAGCCATTGCTGGCGCGGCGCAGCACGCGCCAGTCGATGGCCGCAAACGGATTGTCGTGACCGTCAACGCGTATGAACCGTCAACCGCGGGACCTGTGACAATGGTTGTTTCTGTGCACTGCGGCGACGTGCTGAGGGAAATTGGCCGCTTTGGTATTTTTCCAAGCGAAGCTTTCTCTGTGTCACGCAGCGGCAACTCGCAACGCTTCGGCTTTCCGCTGCCCGACGATGCCGTGTGTCGTCAGGTGCGAACGGTAGAAATAGGCCTTGAACCTCAGACGGGTGATGGGATGGGCGCCACTATTACGATCGGTGGCGCAAGCATCGAATAAACTTGTCTGCCGAGGTGCTACGACGACTTTTGACTGTTGCGCGGTTCGTTCGGCCCTGTTGTAAGACGGAGTCGGCTGCGAAAATGTAACGGGCGTGTGGAGTATTTCACCGCTCCGTCTGCCTCTGGGAACACGCCACCGGCGCGGTGGGCCGGCAGAATGAGGTTTTCAAGTGAACGGACAGGGTGATCCTGGCCGAGGGGCTCCTGAGGATAGACATCGCTGACTGCGAGAATGTGTCCGTTTCGGATACTGCCGCCATTGCATCGAAGTCGACAACATCAGCGCGGCTATGGTGAACAACCGCCGCAGCCTTTCGCATTTTTGCAAAGTCTTCGGCGGTAAGGAAGTTTCGGATGTCGGATGTCACCGATGCCATGACAAAGGCGACGTCCATAGCAGAATGTCAACCGGCGCGGAATGTTGCTTCTAGTTAACTGCCAAACGGCACCGGAGCCGGGCGGATAATTGGTCCGCCCGGCGATCGCTCAGTACTGAGCGACACCACCATCGACGTGGATCTCGATACCCGTGATATAGGCGCTATCGTCAGACGCAAGGAAGAGGGCGGTTTTGCCCATATCCTCAGGAGTACCCATACGTCCGAGCGGGATTGTGCCGGTGATTCCTTCGTATGCTTCTGCGGGAATAAGCCCTGACAAGCCAGGCGTCAGTGTGTGACCGGGGCTCAGGACGTTGATGCGGAATCCGCGCTCCTTCGTATCGTTGATCCAGCCGCGAACGAGATTCCGGACTGCTGCCTTAGTCGAAGAATAGACCGACATGTTCGGAATGCCCTTCGACGCGGCGATGGAGCCTGTCAGGATGATCGATGCGCCATCGCGCAAGACCGGCAACGCCTTCTGGAACCCGAAGAGAAGGCCGCGGACGTTGGTATTGTAGGTCTTGTCGAAATGCTCTTCGGTGATTTCGCCGAACTTCATGAACTCATAAAAACCGGCATTGAGGACGAGGACATCGATCTGCCGATTATCTTTCTTCACAACTTCATAGAGCCTGTCCAGCTCGGCGAGCTTCGACGCGTCCGCCTGCACCGCGATTGCCCCGTGGCCGATCGCTGCGACAGCGGTGTCAAGTTCGCTCTGACGGCGACCGGTGATGTAGACAAGTGCGCCTTCCGCCGCGAGTTGCTTTGCAATCCCCAGGCCGATGCCTGCGCTGCCGCCGGTCACGATCGCGACCTTGCCATCCAATTTCATACCCATGGAATTATCCTTCGAACTGATCCGTCATATCCCGCTTGTCGATCACTGATCCTTAGAGCGGGATGGTGCCCGGCGGGCGCCTGGCAATCAGATAAAATCAACAACCGAGATGCTGTAGCCGCGAAATCCGACTAAAGGTTATTCCAATATGGAATGCAGAATGCACCGCAACCCATTTCGACCACGGTTCAAGGCATCGGCTGGGAGATCGGCCGGACGGGGAGGGGCGACGCGCAAGCCCAAGCTATAGTGGATGCCAAATGAGTTGACATTCCCCTGAACGTGGAGGCTATGGACCATGGCTTTATGAAAAAGTCTGTTCGCCGACCGGGCGGCCTGCATCGGGCGGATGTGCGAAGCGATCGCCATCTCGACAGGACCCACAAATCCGTCGGAGACTATTGAAAGGTAAGCGCTGAGGACATCCGGGAGCGGCGGGATGATCGGCAGCCGGAACTGCGCCACTCATTTGGCTGAATGTCACACCGCAGCTTGCAAAGCCGATGCCTTGTGCAATTCCACGTCTGTCAGGACTGGCCGGTTGCTTTATCGTCGCGTTTCGCCGGCTCTGTTAGCGGGGCGAGCTTCCCCGATCCGTCTTGTCTTCACCTCAGCAGGCACCGTTTTTCCGATGTCCGAGTGCCGCCCAGAGGGGTGGAAAACGGGTCGATGACCCGTCTCCCGGCATTGCCGCGTCATGCCGCAGGCACGAGCGCGATAACTTTCGCTATTGCACGTTTGACTGCCGGCCTGCCGTCGATCTCGCCGTACCAGCGCGCGATGTTCGGCCGTCCGTCGAAGTCGATGCCGGCAAAGTCGCGGCGCCACAGCCAGCCGAAATGCACGATGTCAGCAATCGTGAACTCGTTGCCGGCCGCGAACCTTCTCTGACCAAGCAGACCTTCGAGGACAGTAAGGACACGTTCCGACTCGGTTTGGAAGCGCGCGATTGCTAGCGGCATCGGCTCGGAGGCCTGGTGCTTGAAGAAACCGAGCTGCCCGAAAGCCGGGCCAATCCCGGTCAAATGGAAAAACATCTGCTCGAAGACCCGGGCGCGGCCTGCGCCATCCCTGGGAAGCAGCTTGCCTGTCTTTTCGGCAAGGTAGACGAGGATGGCACCTGACTCGCTGATTGTTAGCGGTTTGCCTTCCGGGCCATCGCTGTCGACCAGGAGCGGGACTTTTCCGTTGGGATTGATGGCGAGATAGTCGGGCAGTTTCTGCTCGCCGTTCCTCACATTGACGGGTTTCAATTCATAAGCGAGCCCAAGCTCCTCAAGAACAATAGGAACGCGCACGCTGTTGGGCGTGGCAAAGGCGTAGACTGCGATCATGGTGGCTTCCACTCCAGACGGTTGGTAACGGGACGCTGTTGCATCGGGTACGAAACCGTTATTTGCGAATGTCCGCTTGACGAAGAAAGCCACGATAGAGACATATGCGTCATTCCAAGGAGGAATGACGCATGAACCGACTTGCCGCCATGGACGCATTTGTGCGTGTCGTTGATACCGGATCATTCACGGGTGCCGCGCGGCTGCTGCGCATCGGGCAGCCGGCCGTTTCAAAGATGATCGCTCAACTGGAGGAGCGGGTGGGCACCAAGCTGCTGTTGCGGACGACACAGGGTCTGACGCCGACGGAGGCCGGTGAGAATTTCTATGAGCATGCAAGGCGCGCTGTCGAACAGGCCGATGAGGCCGAAGCAAAGGCACGGGGTTCGGGCGCTGCTCTGAGTGGCCGGTTGCGTATCAGCGGGGCGGTAACATTCGCAAGGCTCCACGTCGTGCCGCTGCTGCCCAAATTCCTGGCGATGCATCCCGATCTCGATATCGAAGTGTTCATGGATGACCAAAATGTCGATCTTGTGGAAGCGGGCATCGACGTCGCGTTACGGATGGGCGATCTGCAGGATTCGTCGCTCACCGCCCGAAAGATCGGCAAAAGTCCACGGGTGGTCGTGGCTTCGCCGCGCTATATCGAAACCTCCGGAGAGCCCGCGTCTCCTGCGGACCTCGCCGCACATCACGCTGTCGTTTACGATCTACGCAGCGGTGGCACGGTTTGGAATTTCAGCCGAGGTTCGGTTCAAAGCGCTGTGACGATCAAGGGACGTATTAGGATGAACGCAGCCGAGGGTGTACGGGAGGCTGTCTTTGCGGGGATGGGACTGGCCGTTGCCTCCGAATGGATGTTTGCTCCCGAACTCGCCTCGGGCAGGGTTCGACGTCTCCTGGAAGATTGGGATCTTCCGCCCGTCGATCTTTGGGCGGCCTTTCCAAGCGGACGCACGGTAAGCAGCAAGGCAAGAGCCTTTGCCAGCTTTATCAAACAGGAGTTGGCTTCCAAATTCAGTAACGGAAGCGACTTGACGGTCGACTGACGGCCAAGCAGCTTAGGCTCAAGGCATATCTTGCCTAGGTGTTCCGATACGACTGATGCCCTACTGATTTTGGTCTTCCAGTCGCAACCATATTCCGGACCGGAATGAACGCTATTCCATTATCGGCCTTACCTGTAAGTCTCTGTCAGCTACATTTTGCTGCAGCAATGCCTCTTCAGGCTCGGTCTCAAGGACCTCAAAGCGGACATTACGCCTTCAACAGCCAGCAGAAAGACATGACGAAAGTCGCGATTTACCTTCAACTGAAGGCAAAGGCTGGCATGGAGAAAGATGCCGCCGCGTTCCTGATGAGTACTCTTAGTCTGCTGTCGTTTGGCATTTAATTGTAAGAATGTGCCCGTTCCGGCCGGTCATGGCATTTAATTTGAGATTCTTCGGTGCGATTTTCGACGCTTGACGCTCCCGGATTCGGAAATAACTTTTATGACATTAGGTATTTTCAGCTGAATCTTGGCCGTAGATGGTCATCTTTTCTACGGCCACGAATCTCACATTAGGTGCCAAAATCGAACCCAGGATCTCAGATTAGGGGCCCGATCTCAATTTAGGTGCCGCCCTATCTTGTTGAAATTATTGGATGCGGAGTCTTGCGATTAAATGCAAACAATCATTATGCGGATAGTGCTGGCTCGCCGCCTCTGGATGAATTCGGCGCCGCGGCAGGAATTGCTAAAGCCGATGGGCGCTTTTTATTTCAGACCGCATATTTCGCAAGTAGTAGGTCGACGGCGCCGTCAACGACTCGCTCTACATCGATATCGCTTCCGCCGCATCCGGCCGCGATCAATTCGGGCCAAAATGTTTGTCCGGTTATAAGTGCCAGGAACTGGTTCGAAGCGATTTCGACGTCTTCGATCTTTAATCTTCCGGCATCGGCTTGAAGGCGAAGGTATTCTTCCAGGCGCTTTAGAAATGGACCCTTCGCCTTTTCGAAAACGGTAAGTCCGAGATTTGGAAATCGCGGCGATTCGGAAATAATCAGACGATAGATCGCCTGCATGTCGGGAGTGCGCAAAAGCTTTGCATAGCTCACACCCATGAAGCGCAGGCCAACGGAGGGGTTCTCGCTCAATGCCCTTCCCGGGCAGGCCGGCGGGATCGCCCAGAAATCCTCGACCATTGCTTCGAAAAGGGTGGCTTTCGTTGGAAACCGCTTGAACAATGTCGCGGTGGATACGTCAGCGAGCTTTCCGATCTGCTGCAAAGACGTTCGTTCGTAACCCTGTTCGAGAAAAAGCTCCATCGCGGCACGGATTACCGCCATGCGCTTTTCTTCTTTGATTCTCTGGTGGTAACCGCCGTCCATGGTCAAGCCTCAAGCAATCCTCGCACGCCCAGTCCTTTGGCGCTGATGTCGTGCTTATACCTCGCAACATTTGGTAAGTCACTCAGCTTGACATCGAAAAATTCCAAATTATGTGTAGTAAGTCACTTAACTTATAATCTGGCTGCGCAGTTTGCAGCCTTAACCTTGCTCAAGGAATGATCTCATGACAGTTCCAGTTGTTTTGATTACCGGCGCGCTCACAGGCATAGGCCGTGAAACTTCCCGCGCCTTTGCCCGCCATGGTGCGGCAGTTGTGGTTTCGGGGCGAAGGGATGATGTCGGTCTCGAACTTGCCAACGAACTTCGAAGTCTTGGCGCTGAGGCCGAATATATCCGAGCCGATGTGCGTCGCGATGAAGAGGTGAGATCCCTCATTGACCAGACGGTGGCCCGTTTCGGCCGCCTGGACGTTGCGGTCAACAATGCCGGCACGGAGGGTACTTTCGGCCCGATTACCATACAAACGGAAGAAAGCTATGCGGCAACGTTCGATACCAACGTGCTAGGAACGTTGTTGAGCATGAAGCACGAACTGCGTGTCATGCAGCAGCAGGGATCGGGAAGTATCATCAACGTCTCTTCCGTGCTTGGAAATATTGGCACCGCCAATGGTTCGGTCTACGTCGCAAGCAAGCACGCTGTTGAAGGCCTGACGAAATCCGCCGCACTCGAGGTGGCCACGACAGGCATTCGCGTCAATGCAGTCGCGCCGGGTCCGATCGACACTGGCTTCCTTGACAGAGTTACAGGTGGGGCCAAGGAGCGTATGGAGTACATGAAAACCTACGCGCCGATGCGTCGCGTCGGTCAGTCGGAAGAGGTCGCGGCTGCAATCCTCTTCCTGGCGTCGCCCCAGGCCGCCTTCATAACGGGCACGTCGCTCGCCATCGACGGCGGTAAACTCGCCGCTTAGTGCTTCGCCGGCTTATGAAAGGCTGATCAGATGGTAAAGACCGCCATCTGATCCCTTCTAAAGGGGCGAGTCCGCCGTTCAAGCAATCGCGCCTATGCGGAGGACCGCTATGATACTGAAATCACTCTAGATGCCTGCAGTTTTCCCGTCGCTTCTTGCTCCGGCACCAGTCCTTGCGGAACACGCATATTCGCCGGAAGAGTTGAGAAACAGGGAAATCGTCCTCGCCTTTTACCATAACGCTCTCAACGAGAAGGATTTTGACGCAGCGTCAAAATACCTCGGCACCTGTATCCAGCACAATCCAGTCTTCCCAGGCGGTCCGGGGAGCTTGCACAAGTTCATCGGCTCTCTGAAGAAGGACGATCCGAACTCAAGAAGCCAGATCGTCCGCGTCATCGTCGATGTCGACAAGGCGGCTTGGCTGTCAAATTCAGTTGCTGGCGTCTGCGGTATCGTCCAGTTGGGAGCAGCTTGAGAATTTCGGGAAACTTGCCTGATGTAGGGGCACACGTTCGATGCCGATGATTACCTCGGAGAATCAGCAAGCCAATCATCTGATACTTGCAAAGGCGTCCCGATTGCAGCCAAGAACCCTTATTGAAGACGGGATGGTGGTGATTCTACCGGACGAAATCGCGAGATTTATCGCGACAGCCCAAGAATATATCGAGCACTAAGCTATCTCCCGACAACTATCTTTCAGATTTGTCCGATCCGACATTAACGTGCATCGCATCACACTTCTGGCTTCGATCTGGAATGAGCAATGGGAGCTTGTTGCAAATTCACAACATTTGATTGAATTGATATTTATCCGCAGACAATTTTGAAGTTTTAGTGTGGGCGGGAATTGCGATGAGCGGTCGAATAATAGTACTCAAAAATAGAAAAGATCGACTCTGAGTTGTATAAAACAAGCCCCTATTGAAAACGGCTATGATCTTGCAACCGATTCGAGCTCGGCGAGGGAATAGGCTAGGGCTTTTAAGTGTTGCAAAACGTCGTTCTATCAAAGCTGCAATGCATAAAAGCATCCAGCCTTATTTTCCTCATGTTGTTGTTGGGGATGTTCTTTGGCGGTGAAAGTAATGCCTTTGCGGCTTGCTCATCTTCACAGACTGCGACTGTTGCTCAGAGCGGATTTGTTACTTTCAGTTGTTCCGTGATCGGCTTTGAGACGCCACCGATCACGGCGCCATCGCATGGAACGTTGGATTTTTCTCAGGATCCTAAAGTTATATATCGCAATAGCGGTGACGGCGCGTCATCGGACACTTTCGCTCTGCAGGATGATGACGCTAGCACGATTATCACATTCAATATTACGATTACCGGTGGCTCTGGTAGGGCGTCGATAACCACTCAGCCTGGGAATGTGTCTGTCAACGCAGGTCAAAACGCGACATTCAGCGTGGGCGCCACGGGCGCGACAAGCTACGTTTGGCAGTATACTTACGAAGAGCCCGCTTGGAGCCCTGTATCGACAGCCGATTTTCCAGGCGCTACCGGTATAAACAGCGCGACCGTATCCATCCCGACTGATGCGGATATGAATGGATTGCGTGTTCGCGCCATTGTGAAAGGGAGCGATGGTGTTGCCGTTGAGTCCTCGGCTGCGACGCTCACCGTAACGGCTTCCGCTCCGACGATTACCTATTCTCCGGCCGCTCCCGCAGCCGCGACGGTCGGCGCGGCGTATAGCCAATCTATCGCGAGCGCGAGCGGCGGCGCTGCGCCTTACACCTATACGATCACCAGCGGGACGCTTCCGGCTGGCCTTTCGCTTGCCTCGAACGGCACGATCAGCGGCACAGCCACGGCGGCCGGTACCTTCCCGATATCGGTCAAAGCAACCGACAGCTCGACAGGCAGTGGTCCTTTCAGCTCGGCCCCGGCCCCCATAACGATTACGGTTGGCTCTCCGGTGATCGTGCTGAGCCCGTCGGCGGGCGCGCTTCCGGGTGGCACGGTCGGGTCTGCCTACAGCCAGACGGTGTCGGCCTCCGGGGGCACCAGTCCGTACAGCTATTCGCTGACGGCAGGTGCGCTTCCGGTCGGGCTCAGCCTCAACAGCTCGACCGGCGGGATTACGGGCACGCCGACGGCCGGCGGCACCTTCAACTTCACGATTACCGCGGCGGACAGCTCGACTGGAACCGGCGCACCCTTTACGACATCCAACGCTTACAGCATCACGACCAGTGCGCCGACGATCACGATTGCGCCTGCGACATTGGCGGACGCGCCGATCAATCATGCCTACAGCGAGACGCTGACGGCGTCCGGCGGCATCAGCCCCTATAGCTTTGCCGTAACGACCGGTTCTCTTCCCGCAGGTCTGACCCTGTCGCCAAGCGGCCTGCTATCCGGCACACCGACGGGTGCCGCTACCACAAACTTCACGGTCACCGCCACCGACAGCTCGACCGGAACGGGGCCTTATACCCAGTCCAAGGCCTATAGTCTGGTGACAACGGCCAATCCACCGGTCGCTGGGAATACAACAGCTGCAGTTGCAGCCAACTCCTCAGCCAATCCGGTCACGCTCAATCTGACAGGCGGAACGGCGACCGCGGTTGCGATCGCAACAGCGCCCAGCCATGGTACAGCGATCGCCTCGGGTACTGCGATCGCCTATACGCCGAACCCGGGCTATGTCGGGTCCGATAGCTTCACCTATACCGCAAGCAACATTGACGGCACGTCTGCGGCTGCGACCGTCAGCGTTACCATCAATGCGCCGACGCTTTCGATCGGTCCGGCATCCCTGCCTGCCGCGGCGATTGCGGCCTCCTACAATGCCACCGTCACCGCTTCCGGCGGCACGTCGCCCTATAGTTATGCGGTGACGGCCGGTTCTCTGCCGGCGGGTCTCAGCCTCAACGCATCGACGGGCGCCATCATCGGCTCGCCGACCGCAGGCGGCGTCTTCAACTTCACCATCACGGCGACGGACAGCTCCATAGGCACAGGCGCACCCTTTACCGTCTCCATCGCCTATAGCTTGAACGTCGCAGCGCCGACCATGTCGATTTCCCCGCCGACGCTGCCAAGCGGCACAATTGCTGCACTCTACAACGAGACGGTGACGGCCTCTGGCGGCAGCACGCCCTACAGCTATGCGGTTTCGGCAGGCGCGCTGCCGGCGGGATTGACACTCAACACCTCGACGGGCGAGATTGCCGGCACGCCGACGGCGGGCGGCAACTTCAACTTCACCATCACCGCGACAGACAGTTCGACGGGAACCGGTGCGCCTTACACGGCATCGCGCCCCTACACGCTGACGATTGCCGCCCCGACGCTTTCGGTGACGCCATCGACGTTGCCGGGTGCGGCGCTGAACGTGGCCTATAGCCAGCCGCTCACCGCCTCTGGCGGCACCAGCCCCTACAGCTATGCCGTGACGGCGGGCGCCCTGCCACAGGGCCTGACCTTGTCGTCCGGCGGCTTGCTTTCCGGCACGCCGACATCGGCCGGCACCTTCAACTTCACCGTCAGCGCAACCGACAGCT
>NZ_JABAIJ010000003.1 GCF_012641435.1 Rhizobium sp. P38BS-XIX | reverse complement strand
GATGGATGTTGATGATGCGGCCGGACATCTTCTGGCACATGGAGTCCGACAGGATCTGCATGTAGCGCGCCAGCACGATCAGCTCCGTGCCGGTCTGCTCGACCACGTCCATGATCCGCGCTTCCGCCTCCGGCTTGTTGGCCTTGGTCACCGGAATATGGTGGAAGGGAATGTCGTGATTGACGACGACCTTTTGGTATTCGAAGTGGTTGGAGACGACACCGACGATGTCGATCGGCAGCGCACCGATCTTCCAGCGGTACAGCAGGTCGTTCAGGCAATGGCCGAAGCGCGATACCATGAGCAGCACCTTCATGCGCTTCTTGGCATCATGGATCTCAGAGACCATCTCGAACTTGGTGGCGATCGGCTTGAAGCCTTCGACCAGTGCGGCGTCCGCAACACCCTCTTCGGAGATGAAGGAGACCCGCATGAAGAACATGCCGGTATCGAGATCGTCGAACTGGCTGGAGTCGACGATGTTGCAGCCCTGTTCGGCGAGATAGTTCGATATCGCCGCAACGATCCCGCGCGTCGATTTGCACGCAACTGTCAGTACATAGCTCTTCATGACGATCATCCTCCGTCGTCAACGGCCAACACCCGCAGCGGTGCCGAAGTCTCGCGCTCCGGCACGCTTGCTCGATCGGGCAGATCCCGGCTTCGCGCTCAGATGTCGAGCGTGCTGTCGCGTTCCCACTGCGTGAAATGCGAGCAGTAGGCGTTCCATTCCTGATGCTTGAGCTTCAGATATGCGGCGGAGAATTCCGAGCCGATCGCCTCTTTCAGGCCCTCATCCTCGTCGTAAGCCCGGAGCGCATCCAGCAGATTAAGCGGCAGTCTCGGCGCATTCTTCACAAGATGCCCCTCCGCATACATATCGATATTGTGATGCGGGCCGGGGTCAGCCTTGTTGCGAAGGCCATCGAGGCCCGCGGCGATGATGACCGCCTGAAGCAGATACGGGTTGACCGCACCATCCGGCAGACGCAGCTCAAAGCGGCCGGGACCAGGTACGCGCACCATATGGGTGCGGTTGTTGCCGGTCCAAGTCACGCTGTTCGGAGACCAGGTGGCACCCGATGTCGTGCGCGGCGCGTTGATGCGCTTGTAGGAATTGACCGTCGGATTGGTGATCGCTGCCAGCGACGAGGCGTGCTTCATGATGCCGCCGAGGAAATGGCGGCCTTCCGCCGAGAGGCCGAACTCGGCTTCCCTATCGGCAAAGACGTTCGTCCGGCCGTCATTGCTCCATACGGAGATGTGGCAGTGGCAGCCGTTACCCGTCAGGCCCTTGAAGGGTTTCGGCATGAAGGTCGCGCGCAATCCGTGCTTTTCGGCGACGGACTTGACCATGAATTTGAAGAAGGAATGCTTGTCCGCCGTCTTCAAGGCATCGTCGAACTCCCAGTTCATTTCGAACTGGCCGTTGGCGTCCTCATGGTCGTTCTGATAGGCGCCCCAACCGAGTTCCAGCATGTAGTCGCAGATCTCGGCGATCACGTCATAGCGACGCATGACGGCCTGCTGGTCATAGCATGGCTTTTCGGCGGTGTCGTATTCGTCGGAAATCTTCGAGCCGTCGGCGGTGATCAGGAAGAATTCGGCTTCGACGCCGGTCTTGACACGCTTGCCGGCGGCTTCCGCCTCCTTGACGAGCTTTTTCAGCACGTTGCGCGGCGCCTGGGAAACCAGCTGGCTTTCCATCATGCAATCGGCGGCGACCCAGGCAACATCCTTCTTCCATGGGAGCTGGATGACGGAGGACGGGTCGGGGACGGCAAAAAGGTCAGGATGGGCGGGCGTCATATCCAGCCAGGTCGCGAAGCCGGCAAAGCCTGCCCCGTCTTCCTGCATCCCTGTAATGGCCTGGGCCGGCACCAGTTTGGCGCGCTGCCCGGAAAAAAGATCTGTGTAGCTGATCATGAAATATTTGATGCCTTTGTCTTTCGCAAAAGCAGCAAGATCCAGTGTCATTCTCGTTCCCCTTTGGATTTTTTCGAGACACTTCGATATGCATGCAGCCGCCGGGCTCTTCGGCCCGATCGGAGTATTAATAGCCTCCCTTGCCCGGATACCAGTTCGTGCCGGCCAGCGGAATCTGCGCCATAGCTGCGGCCTCCATCGTCAGCGCGCACAAGTCTTCCGGTTCCAGATTATGCAGATGATTCTTGCCGCAGGCACGCGCAATCGTCTGAGCCTCAAGCGTCATCACCTTGAGATAATTGGCAAGCCGCCTGCCCGCCACGATTGGATCGAGGCGCTTCGAAAGCTCCGGGTCCTGCGTCGTGATGCCGGCGGGGTCCTTGCCCTCGTGCCAGTCGTCATAGGCACCGGCGGTTGTGCCGAGCTTCTGATATTCTTCCTCCCAGCGCGGATCGTTATCACCGATCGCAACCAGCGCCGCCGTGCCGATGGCAACCGCATCCGCACCAAGCGCCAGAGCCTTAGCCACATCGGCGCCGGAACGGATGCCGCCGGAGATGATCAGCTGCACCTTGCGATGCATGCCCAGATCCTGCAGCGCCTGGACCGCTGGACGAATGCAGGCGAGTGTCGGCATGCCGACATTTTCAATGAAAACGTCCTGCGTTGCGGCCGTCCCGCCCTGCATGCCGTCAAGAACGACGACATCGGCGCCGGCTTTCACGGCAAGAGCCGTATCGTAATAAGGGCGCGCACCGCCGACCTTGACGTAGATCGGCTTTTCCCAGTCGGTGATTTCGCGCAGCTCCATGATCTTGATTTCAAGATCGTCCGGCCCGGTCCAATCTGGATGACGGCAAGCCGAACGCTGATCGATACCCTTCGGCAGGTTGCGCATATTGGCGACGCGATCCGAAATCTTCTGGCCGAGCAGCATGCCGCCGCCGCCTGGCTTGGCACCCTGGCCCACGACAACCTCAATCGCGTCCGCGCGGCGCAGATCCTTCGGGTTCATACCGTAACGGGAGGGGAGATACTGATAGACGAGTGTCTGCGAATGGCCACGTTCCTCGTCGGTCATGCCGCCGTCGCCGGTCGTCGTGGACGTGCCGGCAATCGTGGCGCCGCGACCAAGAGCTTCCTTGGCATTACCCGACAAGGCGCCGAAGCTCATGCCAGCGATGGTGATCGGGGTCTTGAGCGTGATCGGCTTCTTGGCGAAACGGCTGCCGAGAACGACTGTGGTGTCGCATTTCTCACGATAGCCCTCGAGCGGATAGCGCGAGATCGAAGCGCCCAGGAAAAGCAGGTCGTCGAAATGGGGGACCTTGCGCTTGGTACCCGCGCCGCGGATATCATAAATCCCGGTCGCGGCCGCACGGCGGATCTCGGCCAGCGTGTTGTCGTCGAAGGTTGCGGATTTGCGCGGCGGCGTAAGCGGATTGTGATAGCTCATGGTGTCCCTTTCGCCTTAATACGCGTCGGCATTGTCGATGTTGAAATTGTAAAGCTTGCGCGCCGATCCATAGCGCTTGAACTCTTCCGGCCTGACGTCCTTGACGCCGGCCTTCTCCAAAAGCTCGGCAAGCTTGGCGATGTGCTCGGCGCGCATCTCCTTCTCGATGCAATCCGAGCCAAGGCTTTTCACAGAGCCGCGAACGAAGAGCTTCGCTTCATAAAGACTGTCGCCAAGAGCATCGCCGGCATCGCCAAGCACGACCAGATGGCCTGATTGTCCCATGAAGGCGGACATATGGCCTATATTGCCGTGAACGACGATATCGATGCCCTTCATCGAGATACCGCAACGCGATGCCGCATTGCCCTTGATAACCAGCAGGCCGCCCTGGCCGGTCGCACCGGCATACTGGCTCGCATCGCCTTCGATGACGACAGTGCCAGACATCATGTTTTCCGCGACCCCCGGACCAGCCGAGCCGTGGACCGTCACCGATCCGCCGTCATTCATGCCGGCGCAATAATATCCGACCGATCCCCGGATATCGACGGTAACGGGACTGTCGATGCCGACCGCGACGGCATGATGACCGCGAGGATTGACGACTTCGAAAGCCGTATCGTTGGTGCCGGCCGCAAGGCTGTGAAGCATGCTGTTAAATTCGCGCAGCGAAGTAACGGATAGATCGAAAACTGGCATGAAGATACTTTCTCGATTGCACCAGGGCTGAACTAGGCGGCCTTTTCGTGATCCCAGAAATAGACGGTAGCCGGCTCCGGCTCCCAGATACGGGCATTTTCGATACCCGGCAGGCTAACCAGCGCGCGATATTCGGAGCCGAAGGCGACATACTGATCGGTTTCGGCCATGACGGCGGGCTTGCAGGCGATCGGGTCGCGTACGACGCCGAAACCGGACTTCGTGCCGACAACGAAGGTGAAGAAGCCGTCGAGGTCGCTGAGAGCGCCGGTCAAAGCTTCACCGAGATCCTTGCCCTTGGCCATCTCGGCCGTAAGATAAGCGGCCGCGACTTCGGAGTCGTTCTGCGTTTCGAAAGTCATCCCTTCCCGAACGAGTTCGCGGCGAAGATTGTTGTGGTTCGACAGCGAGCCATTATGGACGAGGCACTGGTCGGCGCCGGTCGAGAACGGGTGCGCGCCGAGCGTGGTCACGGCGGATTCTGTCGCCATGCGGGTATGGCCGATGCCGTGTGTTCCGGACATGGATGTCACGCCAAAGCGGGAGATGACATCCTTCGGCAGACCCGTTTCCTTATAGATCTCGATGGCATCGCCGCTGCTCATGATCCGGACATCCGGCCGCAGCGACGCAATGGCCGCCCTGCCCTCGTCCAATTTTTCGCTTGCGAGCGTGATGACTGCGTGGGTGCTTTTGATCTCGACCGCAACAGCCGTATCCAGCGCACGCCGCAGATCAGACTCGAGTCCGTCGAAATCTTTCTTGGCGTTGGGAGATTGGATCGTGATCTTCGCGTTCTTGCCGTCGCCAGCACCATAGATCGCGATGCCAGCGCTATCAGGGCCGCGATCCGTCATCGTCACAAGCATGGAGGAGAGAAGCGAGCCGAGCTTCGGCTCAAGGCTTTTATCTTTCAGGAAGAGACCGACAATTCCGCACATGACCAGATACTCCATTTGCATCTGCAAAATGGCTATCAGGTCCATTTTTGATTTTCAACTGAAAAGAATATTTTTTTCTTTTAAGGCAAGTCAGTCGATTTTGCCGCGCTGTGGATAACTGATGATCGACAGATATTTGGCGGGCAATTTGACGAGCATTTCCGGACCGTGCGGGGCGTCCGCATCGAAGAAGAGGCTGTCGCCGGGCTGCATGTGATAAAGCTGATCCCCGTGGCGATAGACCACCTCACCTTCGACCATGTAGAGAAACTCCATTCCCTCATGCTGGAAAGTCGGAAACACATCCGAGTCAACCGTCAGCGTAATCAGATAGGGTTCGACAATGACGCCGCTGGAGTTGTTGTCGATATGACCGAGCAGATTGTACTGATGGCCGGCCCGCGTGCCGCGCCGCTCCAGTTCCACGCCTTGGCCGGCCTTGACGAAAACCGCGTTGCGCGGTTCCTCATAGCGGCGGAAGAAGGCGGTCAGCGGCACGCCAAGCGCGCGGGACAGAGATTGTAGCGTCGTCAGCGACGGCGATATGTTGCCGTTTTCGATCTTCGACAGCATGCCGAGCGAAATTCCGGTGGCGGCCGCGAGGTCGGTGACCGTAATGCCAAGCTTCTTGCGATAGGCACGAACCTCATGGCCGATCGCCATCTCGAGATTGTTTTCCTTCGGTTCGCGAACCGCGTGCGGATCCTGCGAAAAAGCCGACCGCGAGCTGTGCGGATGCTCCTCATTCGCGGCTTTGCTTGACTTGGTCTTCATTTACAATTCCTTGCGGCCATTCTTCACCGGCAGCATTCTATCTTCACGGTGAAATTTTCTCAACTGGGACGAAAACTAGGCTTGGCGCGTTGCGCTTGGCGCGACGCCGTGGAAGTTGCGATAGGCCCGCGAGAAGTGCGCGCCGCTGGAAAAGCCGGTGGCAACGGCGATTTCTGAAATGGATAGCGGGCTCTGCTCGAGCAGACGCTTGGCATGCTGCAGCCTGATGCGGCGATACTGATCGAGAAAGGTTGAAGCCAGATGCGCTGAAAACAATCGGTCGAGATGGCGCGGCGTGATGCCGGCGATGCGGGCCATGGCGGCCCGCCCCAGCGGCATCTCGATCGTCTCTTCCATTTTTTCCAGCACGCTCAGCAAGCCTGGGTGATGGACGCCATAGCGCTCGGCGAGTGAACCTCGTTGGGGAGCGGCTGGTTCACCGACTTCCGTGTGCAGATACCAATCGCTGACGCGGCGGGCAAAATCCGGCCCCATGCGCTCGGAAATCAGCGCATGCATCATATCAAGCGGCGCGATGCCACCGCCGCAGGTGATGCGATTGCCATCGACCACGAAGCGCGCCTGACGCGGCGACAGCGTCGGAAACGACTCCAGCAATGCCGGAGCATGTTCCCAATGAATGGTGAAGTCGCGATCTTCCAAAAGACCGGCGGCGGCGAGCAGATAGGGGCCGCCGGATATGCCGCCGATGCGGACACCCTCGCGGGCCAGTTGCCTGAGACAGGCGAGTACAGTCGGATAGTGCCAGTCACGCGGCGACCCACCTGCACAGACGAATACAGTTCCGAGCCCCGCCCCGCGGCCCGGAAGTGCTGTGGCAGGGACAGGCACGCCACCCGAGGAGAGAGCCGGCGTACCGTCTGGTGAAAACGTCGATAGCCGATAAATTTCTCGGCCAGCCAAAAGATTGGCGGCGCGAAGCGGTTCGCTCGCCGACGCATAGGACATCAGCGCGAAACCCGGAATCAGGATGAGGCCGATATGCTGCACGTTTTTTGGATCGATCGAAACCATGTCTCTTTTTTATCGAAATATGTCCTGATTATGCAAGTCGGCAAATATCGTTCTGCCATCATGGTGGCAATTCCACCTGGATGAATCCATGCGCTATTCCGCTCTCTCCATTTTTCTCAACGGGCTTCGCGGCAATGCCAATTGGGCGCCCGCCTGGCGTCAGCCCGAACCCAAGCCGCATTATGATGTCATCATCGTCGGAGGCGGCGGCCACGGACTGGCAACCGCCTATTATCTTGCCAAGACCTTCGGCATCACCAATGTCGCCGTGTTGGAAAAGAGTTATCTGGGCTCGGGCAATATCGGTCGCAATACAACGATCATCCGCTCGAACTATCTCTTGCCCGGCAACAACCCATTCTACGAGTTGTCGATGAAGCTCTGGGAAGGGCTGGAGCAAGATTTCAATTTCAATGCGATGGTATCGCAACGCGGCGTGATCAATCTCTTTCACTCCGACGCACAGCGCGATGCCTATACGAGACGCGGCAACGCCATGCGTCTGCACGGCGTCGATGCGGAATTTCTCGATCGGGAAGCCGTTCGCCAAAAGCTGCCTTTTCTGGATTTCGACAATGCCCGCTTTCCCATCATGGGCGGCCTGTTGCAGCCGCGCGGTGGAACGGTCCGCCACGATGCGGTTGCCTGGGGCTATGCGCGCGGCGCCGATAGCCGTGGCGTCGATATCATCACCGGCTGCGAGGTCACCGGCATTCGCAGCGAGAATGGCCGAGTCACAGGCGTTGAAACGACGAAGGGCTTTATCGGCTGCGGCAAGCTGGCTTTGGCCGCAGCCGGCAACTCCACCGTCGTCGCCGATATGGCAGGCCTTCGCCTCCCGATCGAAAGCCATGTGCTGCAGGCCTTCGTCTCCGAGGGTTTGAAGCCGTTCATCGATTGTGTCGTCACCTTCGGAGCAGGCCACTTCTACGTCTCGCAATCGGACAAGGGCGGCCTCGTCTTCGGCGGCGACATCGATGGCTACAACTCCTATGCGCAGCGAGGCAACCTGGCGACGGTCGAGCATGTCGCCGAAGCCGGCGTTGCCCTGATCCCGTCCCTGACGCACGTACGCTATCTGCGCACCTGGGGTGGCGTCATGGACATGAGCATGGATGGCTCGCCAATCATCGATCGCACACATATCGACAATCTCTACCTGAACGCCGGCTGGTGCTACGGCGGCTTCAAGGCCACGCCGGCTTCCGGCTATTGCTATGCCCATCTGATCGCGCGCAACGAACCGCACGAAACGGCGACGCAACTGCGGCTCGATCGATTCCGGCGCGGCTATCAGATCGATGAAAAAGGCGTCGGCTCACAGCCGAATCTGCATTGAGGACTTAACGAGATGGCAAGCCTGATTTCCTGCCCTCACTGCGGCGCTCGCCCGAAAGAGGAATTCACCATCAAGGGTGACGCGAACCTTGCGCGTCCGGCGCCGGATGCCGGTTCCGATGCGTGGTTCGACTATGTCTATATTCGCGACAACCCGAAGGGGACGCACAAGGAATATTGGCACCACTCCTCCGGCTGCCGTCGCTGGCTGATCGTGGAGCGCGATACGGTCACACACAAGGTGCATGGCGTCAGCGACGCCGCACTTGCCAAACTCGGAGATCGGGCATGAGCAGCTATCGCCTTTCTTCCGGTGGCCGCATCGATCGTGCGAAAAACATCAGCTTCAGTTTTGATGGGACGGACTTGCAGGGGCATCCAGGCGACACACTTGCCTCGGCCCTGCTGGCCAATGGCATCCAGCTTGTCGGCCGCAGCTTTAAATATCACCGCCCGCGCGGGATTTTGACGGCAGGAGCCGCTGAACCCAATGCACTAGTCACCACAGGCTCAGGCGGGCGAACGGAAGCTAACAGTCGTGCCACAGTCATCGAGCTCTACGAGGGGCTGGCTGCGCGCAGCCAGAACCGTTGGCCATCGCTGGGCTTCGACATCGGTGCGGTGAACAGTCTGCTCTCTCCCTTCCTGAGCGCTGGCTTTTACTACAAGACCTTCATGTGGCCGGCCGCCTTTTGGGAAAAAGTCTACGAGCCGTTCATCCGCAAGGCTGCCGGCCTTGGTAAGGCCTCCTATGAGCCCGATCCAGATTCCTACGAGAAATGCTGGGCGCATTGCGACCTGTTGGTCATCGGCTCGGGCCCGGCTGGCCTTGCCGCTGCGCTAACGGCAGGACGAGCCGGCGCGCGCGTTCTTCTGGTCGATGAGAGCTTTGTGCTTGGAGGCAGCCTGCTTGTCGAGGGCAAGTCCCCGATCGGTGATATATTCGCGGAAATCGAAAGTCTGCCGAATGTTCAATGCTTGCCACGCACGACCGCAATCGGTTGGTATGATGACAACGTGTTCGGCGCTGTCGAGCGCGTGCAAAAGCATATAAGCGCACCGGACGTTCACCAGCCGGTCGAACGGCTTTGGCGCATCATCGCCAAGCGAGCCATTCTCGCCACAGGTGCCGAAGAGCGGCCGCTGGTCTTTGGCGGCAATGACATTCCCGGGGTCATGATGGCTGGCGCGATGCGCAGCTATCTGAACCGTCAGGCTGTCGCGCCCGGCCGCCGAGCCGTTGTGTTCACCACAAACCAGTCCGGCTATCAGACGGCTTCGGATCTGGAAGCCGCCGGTGTTGAAATCGCCGCGATCGTCGATAGCCGCGCCGATAGCAGGGATACCTGGAACGGCAAGGCTCGGGTGCTAAAGGGCGCACGCGTCGTTGACGCGCACGGCGGCAAACAACTTCGCGGCGTAACCATCGCAACGCCCTCGGGCGTGCAACGGATCGAAGCCGATGCGCTTGCCATGTCCGGCGGCTGGAGCCCGATCATCCACCTCGCCTGTCATCGTGGCGCAAGACCGGTCTGGTCCGGAAGACACGCGGCATTCCTTGCTCCGGAAAGACAAGAGGGCTTGTATCTCGCGGGCTCCGCAACTGGCCTCGCATCCGTCGAAGCTTGCCTCGGTGACGGCGCTGCCAAAGCGGTCGAAGCGCTGCAGGAGATCGGCTTTGCAAAGACTGCACCGGCCTTTCCGCCTTCGGAGGACGCCGAGATCGCAGCCTCGCCGCTCTGGTCCATCAAGGGCGGCAAGGGCAAAGCCTTCGTCGATTATCAAAACGACGTCCATCTGAAAGATCTCGGCCTTGCCGTGCGCGAGGGCTACGGTCATGTCGAACTCGCCAAACGCTATACGACGAACGGCATGGCGACCGATCAGGGTAAGCTCTCGAATATCAATGCCATCGGCATTCTCGCCGAGGCGCGTGGCGTTTCACCTGCGGACGTCGGCACGACCACATTCAGACCCTTCTATACGCCCGTCTCCTTTGGAGCCCTTACAGGTACGTCGCGCGGCAAGCACTTCCAACCCGCCCGCAAATCACCCTTGCACAATTGGGCGAAGAAGAATGGTGCGACGTTTGTCGAAACCGGGCTCTGGTATCGCTCTTCCTGGTTCCCGCGTGCGGGCGAGAAGACCTGGCGAGACAGTGTCGACCGCGAAGTGCTGAACATCCGCGCGAATGCCGGCATCTGCGATGTCTCGACGCTCGGCAAGATCGAGATCTTCGGCAAGGACGCCGCCGCCTTCCTCGATCGCATCTATTGCAACGGTTTCGCCAAGCTTGCAGTCAGCAAGGCCCGCTATGGCATCATGCTGCGTGAAGACGGCTTGATCTACGATGACGGCACGACCAGCCGCCTGAGCAACGATCATTTCTTCATGACCACGACGACGGCGCTGGCCGCCGGCGTTCTCACGCACCTGGAATTCTGCGCACAGACGCTCTGGCCGGAGCTCGAAGTCTACTTCGCCTCATCGACGGACCAATGGGCACAGATGGCGGTTGCAGGGCCGAAATCGCGAGCCATTCTTGCCGAGATCGTCGATGAGGATATTTCGGATGCCGCTTTCCCCTTCATGAGCGCACGTGCGGTCACGCTCTTCGGCGGCAAGCTTGAAGGCAGGCTCTTCCGCATCTCGTTTTCGGGCGAGCTTGCCTATGAACTCGGCGTTCCCGCCGCCTACGGCGAAGCGGTTGCCGACGCCATCATGCAGGCTGGCCAGAAGCACGATATCTGCCCCTATGGTGCGGAAGCCCTAGGCGTCATGCGCATCGAAAAAGGCCATGTGACACACGCCGAAATCAACGGCACGGTTACCCCGGGCGATCTCGGCTTTGCCCGCATGGTGTCCTCGACCAAAGCCGACTTCATTGGCAAGGCGATGTTAGCCCGCGAAGGCCTTCAGGCAGCCGACCGCCCTCGCCTGGTCGGCGTCAAGCCGCTCGATCCGGCAACGAGCTTTCGCACGGGGGCACATATCTTGGCGGACGGTGCGGCCGCAACGCTGGAGAACGATCAGGGCTACGTCACCTCAAGCGCCTTTTCTCCGAGCCTTGGACATACGATTGGCCTGGCATTGGTCAAGCATGGGCCAGAACGGATCGGGGAAAAGGTTCTTATCTGGAACGGCTTGCGCAACGAATTTACCGAGGGGCAGCTCTGCAGCCCGGTCTTCATCGATCCTGAAAACGAGAAGCTTCATGCCTGATCTTCCCGAAAGAAAGTCTGTCCTTGGCGGTAAGCCACAGCTGAGGGGTTCGGCCATTCGGCTCGAAGCTCTGCCGGAGGGGCATCTGCTGCATATCATGGGCGCCCTGACGACCGATGGTCTCAAAGCGCATCTTTCCGCCGTCGGCCTTAACGATAGTTCTGTGCGGACGGCCGGATATAGACAATGGTTCGTCGCCGGCGACGAGACGCTTTCGAACGCGCAGGTTCGCGACCTCGTCAAGACACTGGCCGGCGGTGCATTCGTCTCCGATCAGAGCCACGGTCGTATTCGTATCGGTGTCTCCGGCACCCTTGCCGCCAACCTCCTGAGCAAAGGCACGGCAGTCGATCTTCACTCCTCTGCATTTCCGGAGGGGCAAGCAGCAATGACCCTTTTCGGGCACATATCGATCCAGCTGGCGCGTGTCGGCGCTGAGCAATTCGAGCTAACGGTGCTGCGCAGCTTTGCAGAAGCGCTCTATGAAGAGCTGGAAGAACTGGCTTTGTCGCTTGGCGCCTCACCCGGGGTATCCTGAACCGCGGTCATTCGACGCGAGGCGCCTTCCCCAACTCGGCGTCACGCGCCGATGGCCGTCTTCAGCAGCTTGTCGGCCGCCAGTTTGAGGCACGTCTCGAACGCAGTCAGGTCGAGAAACAACCGATCCGGCGGCACTTCCTGTGTGATGATGACGCCGCCCCGCGCTGCGATCCCGCCGTCCAGCATCAGATTGTCGGTCATATCGAAATTTTCGAGAGACAATCCGTCAGGGCCACGATGGCGGCCATCCTCACCGAGATGGATCTGTCCGCGATGGAGATCGCTTACCCGCTCGAAATGATTTCGGCTGATGTTCGAAAAAGCGAAGGCTGGGCAGCCGCGGGCGCACATGAAGCCCAGTTCAAACACAGTGCCGACATCGGCTGAGACGCCGCGAAAGGGCGTCAGATTGGCAATGATCAGATCGGCGCTTGTCATCAGCAATTCATTGATGGCGCTGATGGCCACTCCGCGCTCGCGCCTCGTTTCCGTATCCGGCACGGCAAGATCCCCCGGCGATACCGGCGTAAAGCCATAGCGCTTCGCCATTGCGATCTTGCGGTCCAGAGCTTCTCTTGCGTTGGGAAGGAATACCTCCGGGCCTGCCAGATAGACTTTCAATGCCATGCCTCTTCGACAACATGTTGCACCACGGAAGCCGCGGAACCATATGAGGCATATGAACGATTCAACGCTCGCGCGCCACAGCGGAATGCTTAGCCTACAAAATTGCAAAACGGCGATGTGTACGGTTTCCGCTATGTGGCAACGCGCGTATATTTGTGTCTGGACACAAGGCGCTGAGAAAGCCGAGCGCCGGCCGAGACATTTGTGGGGTAAATGACATGCATTCTTCCATTGAGGCAATGACCGGCTCGCACGACGACGATCACGGCATCTGGCCCACCAAGCAGAGCAAGATCCTTGATTGGCTGATGAACGATGTTCGAGAACAACGCTTCATCGACAATATTCTCGTGGAGCTATGCGAGAAGATGAGGGCGGCCGGAATTCCGATTGCGCGATCGACCATGCATTTCAGAACCCTGCACCCCCAATGGCTCGGCGCGCGCATCCTATGGCGCACCGGCATGAAGGAAGCCGATATCGCCACCTTTAGTTATGGGGTCGAGAACACGCCGCAGTTTCTGGCAAGTCCCATCAATGAAATTTTCAACGGCGCGCTCGAGGTGCGGCAGGATCTTGAAGTATTCGACAAGAACCAGCTGCATTATCCTCTCTACCGCGAAATGCGTGCGGAAGGGCTGACGGATTACATAGCCTGGCCGATCTACCACACGCTTGGCAAGCGCCACATCGCCACGTTTGCTTCCGACGCGCCGGGGGGATTCAAGGAAGAGCACATTACGTTTCTGCGGGATCTACTGCCCGCTTTGACGATGGTGACGGAAATCCGCTTGAAGAACATCATGGCGCGCACGCTTCTGCGCACCTATGTCGGCCCTCACGCCAGCGAACAGATCCTTGCCGGTGCTACGACGCGCGGCAGCGGCGCGACGGTCGGCGCTGCCATTCTGATCTGCGATCTCCGCGACTTCACGACAATCTCCGACATGTGGCCCCGCGATGACGTGATCGAGCTGCTCAACGGCTATTTCGATGCCATGGTCGAGCCTATCGAAAAACATGGCGGCGAAATCCTGAAATTCATGGGTGACGGCCTTCTGGCGATCTTCCCGCTCAGCGATCCCAATGCCTGCCACAACCTTCTCGTCTCGATCAGCGAAGCGCAGGCCGCCGTTTCGGCATTGAACGAGGAGAACCGCAAGCTTGGCCGCGAGGTGCTTCGCTACGGCGTCGGAGTTCATGTCGGCGATGTGATGTACGGCAACATCGGTTCGCGCACGCGCCTAGACTTCACCGTGATCGGCCCGGCTGTGAACATCGCCTCACGGCTGGAAACGCTGACGAAGGAAGTGAAGCGGCCGGTTCTTCTATCGAAAGCATTTGTGGAAATGGCCGGTTGCCAGCGCGACATGGAAAGCCTTGGCGCCTTCCCGCTCAAGGGGCTTGGTGAACCTGTCGACGTCTTTGCTTTTACCGCCAAAGAGAAGATGCTGGAAAACGCGTGATCGGCAAAAGTGCCGGATTCCTCGCTATCGCGCTGCCGATTTGATCCGGCGCGATTCAGTCGGTTGCAAATCGTGAAAGCGCAAGGACTGCTTCTATCCAAGCAGCTCCCTATATTGTGAGAAGGATCATGACGATGTCGGCCTTATTTTTGGGATCGTTCTGCGATTACAAGCGTTAAGTAAGGGTTGATTCCATCGGCTCGACCGAAGGGTGCCCGCCACCCATAAATACTCTGACAAGGAGAAAACAGATGAGAAAAGTTCTGACACTGGCGTTTTCAGCCGCATCGTTGATTGTCGCCGGCACTGCGGTGGCACGCGCGGCTGATATGCCGACCAACTATCGCGAGGAGGAACCGGATCAGCGCAACGGCGTCAAGATCGGTTATATCGATTGCGAAATCGGCGGCGGTGTCGGCTATGTGCTCGGATCAGCCAAGGAGATGGATTGCACCTTTCATTCGACAGTTGGTCGCGAGCGTGTTGATCATTACACCGGCGCCATCCGTAAGATGGGCGTCGATCTCGGCTTCACCACGCGCAGCCGGCTCATCTGGGCTGTCTTTGCGCCGACAGCCGGCTATCATCATGGCTCTCTGAGCGGCCTCTATCAGGGCGCCACCGTTGAAGCCACGCTTGGTGCGGGTGTCGGCACGAACATCCTCGTCGGCGGTACGGCCGGCTCCATTCACCTTCAGACCGTCAGCGTCACGGGCCAACTCGGCCTTAACCTTGCTGCGACCGGCACTTCGGTCACGCTGACCTCGGCCGAGTGAGTTTCATAACGCGCGGTCATCGCGCGTCATTATCGGGCCGCTCCGCGACAATCGGGGCGGCCTTTTTTATGTATCGATATCAGCCGCACAAAATCGATTCACGACACAGATTTCGGCCGCTATAGCTATCAACGCCAGGTCGAAACCATACCGGAGTCAAACCACATGACCGATACCGTCACCGATCGCTTCCTTCGCTATGTTGTCGTCGACACCCAATCCGATCCCACGTCGACGACTCAGCCATCAACGGAGAAGCAGAAGAATCTCGGGCGGATCCTTGTCGATGAACTGCTGGCGATCGGCCTTCCAGACGCGCATCTCGATGAACACGGCTATGTCTACGCGACCATTCCGTCGAATGTCGACAAACCGGTTCCGGTGATCTGTTTTTGCTCCCACATGGACACCGCTCCGGATTTCACCGGAACGAACGTGAAACCGCAGATGCTCAGAGATTATCGCGGCGGCGATATCCGGCTTGCGGGCGATCCGCAGCAGGTCATTCGCGTCGACGAGCACCCTGCCCTTCGCGATCAGATCGGCAATGACATCATCACCTCGGACGGTACGACATTGCTCGGTGCCGACGACAAGGCCGGCCTTGCTGAGATCGTGACCGCTGCTCAGTATCTGATCGACAATCCGGATATCCGTCACGGCACCATCAAGCTCCTCTTCACAACGGACGAAGAGATCGGACGTGGCGTCGACAAGATGGATTTGAAGAAGCTCGGAGCGGAATTCGCCTATACGGTAGACGGAGAAACGGCCGGCCACATCGAAGACGAAACGTTTTCAGCTGACGGTGTCGAGATCGTCATTCAGGGCGTCGCGATCCATCCAGGCTTCGCCTTCGACAAGATGGAAAATGCCATCAAGATTGCCGGGGCGATCATCGACAGGCTTCCGAAAGACATCGCGCCGGAAACAACGGCGGGCCGTGAAGGCTTCATCCATCCCACCGGCGTCAGCGCTTCTATGGAAAAAGCGACACTCGGTCTTATTATCCGCGATTTCGATGAAACCGGCCTTGCTGACAAGGAGCACATGCTCGAGCAGATCGTGAAGGACGTCATGACGGCCTATCCCGGGTCCTCCTATAGTTTCACGGTCAAGCACCAGTATCGCAACATGAAGACGGTCCTCGATCGCCATCCGCAGATTGTCGAGTTTGCAGTCGAAGCGATCGGCCGGGCCGGTATGACGCCGGTGCGCGGCAGTATTCGTGGCGGTACCGACGGCTCTAGACTGTCATTCATGGGGCTACCATGCGCGAACCTCTTTGCGGGCGGCCACGCATTTCATTCGCCTCTAGAATGGGTCAGCCGACAAGACATGGAGAAGTCAGTCAAAACACTCGTTGAACTGGCGAAGATCTGGGCGGAGCGGTCTTGACCGCCGCGCTCTCAGAATAAAATTCGACTGAAATACTCAGGCATAATAACCCTGCCCCAAAATGAGGCAGGGTTATCATTGGTTAGCCAGTGGCGTTTTGATTCTGCAAGGCATGCGTGAAAATTGTTATTGCAGCATTACTAAATTAGACTATTCTATAAATTAGTCTTGGGAGGACTGGACAGTAAGACACGCCCTTTCGTTCCATCTCTACGGTGCGCGCGCTCCGATTATCAGAAACAGGCTTTTAAACAGCCGAACTGAAACGGAGTTAAGTCATGAAAGTACTATCTTCACGGATGGCTCTTGCCGCTTCCGCCTTTCTTTTATTGGCTTCGACAGCTTATGCAGAACCGGGCGGCGGTAACGATCACGGCGGCGGCCGGTCTGGCAGCGGCAGTGGTGGACTGGGTGCGGGTCTGGGTGTCTCTATCGGCGGTATCAATGCGGGTCTCGGCGCAGGCCTTGGTTCCAACGGTCTCAACGCAGGCGTCGGCGCATCTGTCGGCGGCGCGAACGGCGTCAATGCCGGTGTTGGCGCCTCCGTATCCGGCACGAGCGGCGTGAACGCCGGGGTCGGTGCGTCGGTCGGGGGTTCCAATGGCGTCAATGCTGGCGTCGGCGCATCCGCCAACAGCGGTGGCGTGAACGCGGGCCTCGGCGCCTCAGTCGGCGGCTCGGGCGGCGTCAATGCTGGTGTTGGCGCCTCCGTCGGTGGATCCGGCGTTGGCGTCGGTGTAGGGGTCGGCGTCGGCTCAGGTGGAAGCAGCGGCGGCGGAACCGGTGGTTCTGGCGGCACAGGCGGCAGCGGTACCAATGGTGGCGGCATCAGCACCGCAGGCGGTGGCACTGGCGGACTCGGATTGGGGTCCGGAAGCTCGCGGACCGGCAACAACAATACTCGTTCGGCAACTCGAACGCTGGCCGCCTTCCACACCATGTCGAGTGCGGAACAGCGCCGTATGCTCATCGCTTGTCGTCAGGTCTCTGCCTCAGGCAGCTTCGACTCCGGCCTTGTAAGCCTCTGCAAGCTCCTGCGCAGCACAGCCAGCGCCGGCGGCTTGTAAGCCACGCGCAGGTGCCGTTCCTCCACGGTACCTGCGTCGCTCCCTCAAGACCTAGAGCGGTTCAGCTTTTCACGGAATCCCCGAACTCGCTCTATCTCTTTGTTTTCGCGCAATTCCGGACGGAAAACCGCTGCTCACTTTTTCTGGAATTACTCCAAGCACCCGTTGCCCCTTCGATATGGCGACGGGTGTTCGAAACTGGGGCGGCAGCTTACCAATCAAGGCGGGCAACGCTATCGATGGCCTGCCGGCTGCGGCGAAGCATGATGCCAGGCGCGTCAACCGCCCGGATCAACAGATGCCGGGCACCCGCAAGCGGCCGAAATCCATCCCTTTCCTCGACGACTGGCGGCGGATCCCCGGCAACCAGCATCGGTTCCTGCGGCGTGCTTTCGACACCTCCGGCAATCATCGGATCTCGCGTCTCGCATTGTGGCAGGCAGCGATTGAAGAGTTCAACGCTGCCGGCGTCGGCAACCTTGGGCTTCTCGGCTTCGGCGCGCATCGCGACATGTTTCGCAGGAGGCGCAATCTTGGCGGAGGCTAAAGGCGACGGCGTCGGGATCGGCACGGACAGCATTTGCCCAGCCGGACTCGCATCTACCGCGACCTGCAGCTGGTTGCTCACAGGTCGGTCCAACGGTTTCGCCTGGCTGACGGCGATACGGCCGCCGTCATCGAAGAACCGCATCGCACGCTCCGTCGGCGCGGTCTCCACGATCATGTAGAGAGCACCGACCACCGTGCCGCAAACAGCAAGCCCGGAACCGAGCCTGCGGGTCATTTCGTTTTGGCCATTCCACCATCTCACAGGCTGCGTATCCATCGACCGCTCCTTTGAACAAAATCACGAACAGCGATTTTGAAGAGAACTGTGGCGCGGCTTTTACCGAAAGATGGCCAATTGCGGACCTTTTGCAAAGAAATGTTGATGGCGTGTGCTTGTTCATCGGCGGGGCTTCAACGTTCTGGGGAACGGCGCCGCTCCCGCGACGGGATATGAGAGCGACGGGCGAGTACATTGGCGGCCGAGATGCTGCGACATATTCGCAAAGACTGCACAAACGCACGCTTGTATCAGACGGGACGCATTAAGCTTGATCCTTAAAGTTAACGCGGTCATCAACAAGACAAACGGATATTTTTATGCTTCTATCATACTGTGGCCAGGGGGCGGCTCCACGATTCCTTTGTTGTCTTCAGGGCGAGAATTACGGCGCGCATGGTATTCACGGCAAAAGAGCTTGGCCAAAACGAGAATTTTCTTTCAGCTATATTACATAGCGCACATGAACTGATGGCGATCTATAGCGACAATCCTCGCATCGCTTCGATCATGGCGGCGCAACAAAGGTGGCTCCTCGCACATGCGGGCTTTTCGCTATCGCTCGGTTATCCGGACGAGCCGGCCCCGGGGCTCTACAGTGGCCGCTTCATCGATTTCGCCGTCAAACACGGCATCGCCAGCCGCAATACGGCCGCTGCCTTCCTGAAGGAAATGCTGGCCTATAAATTTATTCAGCCCGTTGCGCGCAGTTCGGATCGCCGCATCACGCTGCTCGAACCATCCGCTCTGACGCGCGAATACATGATGCGTTGGATCCATACGCATCTGATCGTTCTCGATACACTCGACGGCGGCGATCGCATGGCCAAGATCGCGCTCGATCCAGACGTCATCTGGCGCATGCACCCGATCATCGCCAAGCGCATCATGGATAGCGAAATCCTTCGCAATCCCGGCGTGACCTTCAGCCTGTTCAATTGGGCGACGTCGGGCGGAGCGGTCATGGACTATCTGATTTCGCGCATAACCTCGATCGACTTCACCGCTGACAAGGTACTGATCGGCCCGCTTTCCATGAAGTTGATGCAAAGCCAGTTCATGATTTCCAGAACTCATTTGAAGCGCCTGTTCAAGCGCGCAGCCGAATTCGGCAGTGTCGGTTGGGTGGGCGCACCTGGGAAGAGCAGCTTCTGGCTTTCACATACATTCGTATCGGAATACTGGAATTATCAGGCGGAAAAATACGCCATGATCGACGCCATGAGCCATGAGGTTCTCCATGCCGCCGCCGATATTCGGATGCCATCGAACGCGTTATTTCTGAGCTCATGATCGCCTGCGAGCGCCACAGACGCTATTCTATCGATGCATGGACCTTTCGGATCTGCGGTTTATACAACTAAAAGCGGTTCTTTTTGCAAGTGGAACTGGCATTTCTGTTTGATTTTAATAATCAACAAGCGATTTTTTTAATTCGCCGTTAACCACGATTTCCAAAATATGCATTCCTACTCAAGTAAGGTTCGAATAATTCCGCCAGATAAACTTCAGTAATGCATTTGATACTGTCTCGGGGTGATCGACCGCCTTCTGCAGCATTGCCAGAATCAAGAACATATGATTATCTCCTTATATTCGTATGTTTTTAATAACCTGGTGAGGGGAAGTGCGAATGCTGAGAGTACTGCGCGGCGCCATTTTTTTCGGTGCTGCTATGATCATAGCGACACCGCCCTCCATGGCAGCCGTTGCAACCGGCAATATGACCGTTCGCATTACGATCCAGGCACAATGCCTGGTTCAAAGCGCCAGCGATCTTGACTTCGGCACCACGGGCATCATCACCGCAAATATCGACCAGACCAGTACCATCGGCGTGCAATGCACGGCGGGGCAAACATACAATGTCGGCTTGAGCGCGGGTGCTGGCACCGGCGCCACAACAACCACCCGCCTCATGACTGGGCCGGCGGCGGCAACGGTGAGCTACGGCCTCTATCGCGATACCAATCGGACGCAGACATGGGGCGTCACGATCGGCACCGACACCTTGGCTGGAACTGGCAACGGTACTGTGCAGAACATAACGGTCTATGGCCGCGTTCCACCGCAGTCGACACCGGCTGCCGGTGTCTACACCGACACAGTGGCGATCACCGTCACCTACTGACAATCGATAGGTCCAGGAGGCTGCTATGCAACGCAGGTTGCCACGCATTGCTGCGACTATACTTTTGCTTTTAAGTCCCTATGGCGCAAACGCTGCATCCCTACGTGTGGCACCGACCAGTCTTGATCTCGTTGCCCCATCCGGCACGGCCGTTCTCAACCTTGGCAATGACGGCGACCACCCCATCAATGTTCAGGTGCGCGTGTTCAAGTGGAGCCAGACCGGCGGAACGGAACGGCTTGAGCCGACCAGAGACGTCGTCGCCAGTCCCCCTTCGGCCAAGATGAACCCGAATGGCCAATATGTCGTCAGGGTGGTGCGTACGAGCAAGGCTCCCGTCAAGGCGGAGGAGACCTATCGCGTGATCGTTGACGAATTGCCGGACGCGTCGCGTTCGCGCGCGGGAACGGTCACGCTCATCATGCGTCACTCCATTCCGATCTTTTTCAAGAAAGCGGATGTCACGCCTGCTGATGTCGCATGGAATATCAGCAGGCAGGGCAACAGCTTGCTTCTGACCGGAAAGAACAATGGCGGCAGCCGTTTCCGGCTTTCGAACGTCACACTAGTACAGGGAGCTACGAAGATTGGTGGTCGCAACGGCCTGGTCGGATACGTCTTGAGTGGCGCAACGATGCAATGGCCGATCACGACCGCAAAATCCCTCTCCGGCGGTGCGGTTACTTTGCAGGGCCAGAGCGATCTTGGGCCATTTAATGCGAACATCGCCGTTACCAAGCGTTAGGACCGGCACCGTTGTTATAAGCATCCTTCTCTCGGTTTCGGTGCTGCGTGCTCAGGAAGTCCCCAATCTGCCGGCAGCCGTTGCTACCGCCGACCAGCCTGTTGGCACGCGCGACATTTATCTTGAGGTATTCATCAACAATGTCTCAATGAAGATGATCGGCAATTTCAAGCAGCGCCCGAATGGCTCGCTTGCGGCAACGGCGGAGGAACTGCGCGAAGTCGGGATAAAGCCGCCTTCGGATGCAGGTGACGCACAGCTGATTGAGCTGAGTGCCCTTGCGGACCTTTCTTACCAAGTCGATGAAGAGACTCAGCGAATCTATGTTCAGACGACAGACAAGGGCCGCGCGCCACGGGTCATCAATGTCCGGCAACAGGAGGAGAACAAGATCCCAACACCGCAGTCCGGTTATGGTGCGGTGCTCAACTATTCGCTTTATGCCAGCTCCAACAGCCTGTTCAAAGACGACACAAATCTGTTTCAGGGGATTTCCGGTTCCTTCGATGCACGCATATTCAGCCCCTACGGCACGCTCAGCCAATCCTTCATAGCCGGATATTCGAATGGAAGCCTCGACGGGCTGACCCGCCTCAACACGACGTGGAGCTATTCCGATCCGAAGAATCTGGTTACCTACCGCGCCGGAGACCTTACGACCGGCGGCTTGTCATGGACGCGACCCGTCTATTTCGGCGGGATACAGTTCCAACGTAACTTCACGCTGCGCTCCGACCTCGTGACCGAGCCGCTTCCTGCTTTTGCCGGAACGGCCGCGGTCCCCTCTACCCTTGAGATCTACACACAGAATGTCAGGACCTATTCCAGCGATGTTCCGGCCGGGCCGTTCGAAGTCACCAACCTGCCCGTCTTTTCCGGAGCCGGGCAGGCGACTGTCGTCCTGCGCGACAGCCTTGGACGGGAGACCACACAGACACTGCCCTTCTATTCCTCCAACCTCCTGCTACGGCGCGGTCTTCTGGATTTCTCAGCCGAGCTCGGTGTTCCTCGGCGCAACTTCGGAACGGAATCGAACGACTATGACGATCGCATCATGGGTGTCGCGACTGCTCGCTACGGCCTGACCGACTGGCTTACATTGGAGGGACATTTTGAGGGCGGCGCGGATCTCCTGAATGGCGGCGGTGGCGCGGCCTTCCCGCTTGGCTCCTGGGGTGTCGCTTCCGTTGCCGGCGCGGCAAGCAAAAGCGGCGACCGCTCCGGCGCCCTTTTTAACGCCTCAGTCGAAATGAGCCACGATAGATGGGCGATTTATGCGCGCATGCAGCGCGCCTTTGCCGACTATGATGACATTGCTTCCGTTACGGCCAAACCGACCAGCAACGGCACCGGGGAATTCACGATCTTCAGCGCCGGCGTGCCGCGCGCGCTCGACCAGGTGACGGTCAGCGTGCCAGCGCCGCTGGATCTCTCCAGTCTCAACCTCTCCTACACGAGGCTCGAAGCTTCCGATGGTACGAAAAGCAACATCGCCAGCGTCTCCTACAGCCAGACATTCAAGCATGCGACGCTTTATGCCACGGCCTTCACCGATCTCGACCACCGTAAGAATTTCGGGATTTTCGCCGGGCTCTCTATTCCATTCGGGGGTAACGTCAGCGCCAACACAGGCATTGAAAGCGGCCCGAACGGGCTCAATGTCGTCGCAGACGTCTCCAAGTCGCTACAGCAGGAAGATGGTAGCTTCGGCTGGCGGTTGCGCACATCGGAAGGCAAGGACGCAAACAGGGAAGCGGCCGTCAGCTATCGTGCGCCATTTGCTCAAGTCGAAGCCGGCGTTCAGCAACAGGGTGGAGACGCCCGCGCTACGGCTCGCATCGATGGAGCCATCGCAGTTGCCGGCGGTGGCGTCTTTGCCACCAATCGCATCGACGATGCCTTCGCCGTCGTGGATGTGGGCGCGCCGGATGTCGAAGTCCAGCAACAGAACAGACCGATCGGCAAGACCGGTCAAAGCGGTCGCATCCTTGTGCCGAATCTCAATTCCTATGAACCGAATACCGTCTCCATTGATCCCAAAAACCTGCCGGTCGATGCCGACGTGCCAGCGACAAGAGAAGTCGTCGTCCCTGCGGATCGCAGCGGCGTCGTCGTCAAGTTTGGCGTCGCGGAGGCGCCTCAGGCAGCTCTGGTGACGCTCTCTGACAAGAATGGCACGGTGCTCCGCGCTGGCTTGAGCGGCAAGCTACAGGGGTCAGACGAGGAATTCGTCATCGGCTACGACGGGCAGGCCTATATTCGCGGTCTGCATCAGCAAAACTCGGTCGAAGTGTCCCTGGAGGACGGGACGAAATGTCATGCCGAATTTGGATACAAACCTCGCCGGGGAGAGCAGGTCGTGATCGATAATGTCCGGTGTTTTTAAGAGGGAGCTGAAAACATGCTTCGTTCATTTACCTTTTTGTTGGTCTTTCTGCTGCCCTCCCTTGCTTTTGCGCAGTCGTGCAGTTTCAGCATGACCAACATGAACTTTAATGCCGTCGACACTTTGTCCAACAACCCGGTCAATACGACCGCGACGTTAAGCGTAACCTGTACCGCGGGATTGCTGGATCTTGGCAAACGTCTGCTGATCTGCCCGAATATCGGCGCCGGCACCGGCGGCGCATCGTCGGCAACAGCGCGGCAGATGCTGAACGGAACCAAACCATTGAACTATCAACTCTATTCCGACTCCGGCATGAGCGTTGTCTGGGGATCGAACACATGGGCCTATCCATCCCGAGCACCGGCCTATGCTTTGACCATGGCTTTGCTTGGCGGCGGCAATCTCGTCGGAGCCTCAGGCAGTCTCACCATGTATGGCTCTGTTCTCGGCTTCCAACCCACAGCGGCAACGGGAGCATTTACGTCGAGTTTTGCGGCCTCAGACACTACATTCCTTTATGGGTACAGCAGCGCCACCACCTGCGCCACTCCGTCAGGCACCTCGGGCTCGGCCCCTTTCAGCGTCAGTGCAAGCGTGGCGGCGAATTGCCTGATCAACATTCAGAATATCGATTTTGGAACACGAGGCGTTTTGACCACGAACACTAATGCGACGGGGTCAGTCACGGCAACCTGCACGCCGAATACGAGCTACACGATCTCGCTAGGCGGCGGCACGGCAAACGCCGCGCCAACAGCGCGAAAGATGTTTAAAGGGACCGAAAGCATCACTTATGGTCTATACAAGGATCTAAACCACCTGCAGCCATGGGGAGATGCGAGTACCCCTGGTAGCACGGTGGCTGGGACAGGCACTGGATTACCCCAAGTGCTGACGGTCTACGGACAGGTGAAACCTCAAACCACACCATCCCCGGGCGTGTACACGGATACCGTGGTCGTCACGCTCACATATTGACACGATCCAGGGTTGGCGTGCTTGATTGTCTTACCCGATACGCAACGAAATGGGGACACAGCATGATCGTGGGTGACTACCGCGTTTTCGCAGTTGAAAGTACGGTTGCCGACGTGATTGAAAGCCCTTCACAATTGGCTTTGGGTTCGTTTGTCATCCATGTTGGTGGACGATCGTTCGGACTTAGTCAACCGGACGCCACAATGCTTGGATGCTCATTCTATGAAGTCCAAAATAGGTTGCAGCGGCGGGGAACACATCTGCTTCCACTTCTCAATGAAGTTGTAGCGACTGAAGATGGAGCCTTCGTTTACGAGGAATGTCTAGAACACCCTCGGCGCTATAACGGCAAGTTCATCACCGACTGACGAGATCAGAGAATTTAGGCCATGGTATTTAATGTGCCACAAGGCCATTTTTCGGCATTCGGCGTCATGGTTGATCCGATGGCCACATAGTCGCCGCCAGCCGTCATGTGAAAGGGCAATCCTTTCGGCCATCAATAAATCTACAGCTGATATCGTGCGAATTTGCTTTATCAGCTCCGGCCAAGATACTTTCTCTTGAAAGAGCCTATCGACCAGAGCTTTGGTGACGCCTTGCATTTTTGGGTCGCCTATCAGTTCAAAACCAGCCGAAATGCTTCAACCGAGCCTAGTTTCCGACAAAAGCGGAAGGCACGTAGTGCGCGCGCACGGAATAATGCGGCTGGCCGACAACGTGGGAAATCACCAGAGCGTAAACAAGGATGGACCCCACGACGATAGCAATACCGTTAAATGGAATTCTGATTTTGGACGATGAGGCTGTCGCGTCGGTATCGGCCAGGTTCGCGTTTGGCCGGGGTCTATGTTTGGCATCCTGCACAAAAGGAAGCTGCAACTCCCTTTCGATACGTCCCTCCGGATCCATGTGCCTTGCATGCAGCTTAGCGGGCCTAAATTGAATAACTTCGCCCATTTTTCTTGCGGTCCCTTTACCGCTGGCGGCTATTGGCCATTTTGTGGGTTGGTATCGGTATAGTCTATCCGAATGACGACCTTCTCGGGTCGTTCCTCTCCGTGAGGAACAATCACGGTGACCGTGCAGCGATTCTCGCGCGGCCTCACCGAAAGCAGCCATCCTTTGGTTTTCGACAGAACCTCATCGGCCGCATCCGAGCAATCCTGGATTTTAGCGTGGACATGGGCAATCTGCTCCTGACCGGCAAATGCGGAGCCCGCAAGCAATAGTCCAACGGCGACTGTTGATATCCTTATCATCGGCGCAGTATACCCTAACCAAAGCTTAAACGCGACCTTGGGTGGCCAGAATGCCGGCCTATTTGCGTCATATTTTCATAGGGTGTGGCGGTGTCGCACGCTGTTTGCAGCACATAACCCGATGCACTGGATACCGCACGTAAACGTCGGTTTCCGCGGCCTCGAACGAATTGAAGATCAGACGACGATGCTTACTCTGGAGACGTCACGACTTGTTTTGAGGCCCTGGCAAGATAGGGACCGCGCGCCCTTTGCCGTCATCAATACCGATGAGCAAGTGAGGAGATATTATTATCCGAGCGTGCTGACAGCCATGGAAACGGATGAAATGATCGATGAGATCAACGAACAACTGGCGCGGGAGCCGTTTGGTTTTCTGGCGATCGAACGGAAGAGCGACGGCGCGTTGATCGGCGGCGGCGGCCTATCACGCCCAGGCCCGGAGGTTCCCGGTAATTTCCCCCTGGAGATCGGCTGGATTTTGGGGCGCGACTATTGGCGGCAGGGCTACGCCACCGAAGTCAGCCACCGCTGGCTTGAGTTCGCGTGGCGTAATTTGGAAGCCGAATGTGTGATCGGTTACACTTCAAGCATCAACGTCCCCTCGCGGTGCGCCATGGAAAAGATCGGGATGCGTCGGGTGGAGGACGGCGATTTTGACGACACGACCGTACCGGTGGGAAATGCGCTGAGGCCGCACGTGCTTTATCGCATCGACAACCCGATGCGATAGCCACAGGTCGCGTCAATGGCTCGCTGCGATCACAAAGGTTCGTCTTGCGTCGTCGATACTTTCACGCAACAACGCTGCCATGAGTATACCGACCGTTCATTCCTTCGCCTTCGATCCAACCTATGGCATGCATCTGCAGGAGTTGCAGGCCATTGCCGTGCCGGAAGCGCCTGCGGGTTTCGATGATTTCTGGCATGGGCGCTACCAGCGCGCCATTGCTGTCGACCCGCAGCCGCGGCTTCGCCACAGCAAATTGCGGCATGACAATTGGCATGTTTTCGGCATCAGCTACATCACGACGGATGCGCTGCAGATTAACGGCTGGCTGCTCATTCCCCGTGAGGGGCAGGTCCGCAGAGGTCTGGTCGTGGGACATGGTTATGGCGGGCGAGATCAACCGGATTTTGATTTGCCTCTCGAGGAAACGGCAATTCTGTTTCCTTGCTTTCGCGGGCTCTCTTTGAGCGCCTGCCCGGCAATACCACCGGATGCGCCCGGCCATGTGCTTTGTGGGATCGAGCATCGCGACAGCTATGTGATCGGCGGTTGCGTCGAGGACCTTTGGCTTGGTGTTTCCGCGCTCGAAACCCTCTACCCCTGGGTTGCCGGCCAGATTGGCTATAGCGGCATAAGCTTCGGCGGCGGCATCGGCGCTTTGGCTATCCCCTTCGATTCACGCATCGATCGCGGCCATTTGGTCGTCCCGACCTTCGGAGACCGTCAGCGATGGCTCACGTTGCCGACCGTCGGCAGCGCTCAATCCGTGCAGATGTATCAGGAGACGCACGGCAGCGTCCTCGAAACCCTGCGCTTTTTCGACGCCGCGATCGCCGCAAGCCGTATCGACGTGCCGATGCTGATCGCACCGGCCTTGTTCGATCCCGCCGTCGCTCCTCCTTGCCAGTTTGCCGTCGCAAATGCGACGCAGAAATTTAATGAAACCTTCATCCTCGACGCCGGTCATTTCGAATACGATGGGATGGATCAGCAGAATGCAATTCTGCGTGACAAGGTAGGGCAATTCTTCAAGGCATCATGAACCGCGAATACTTGCGTTGGTACAGCCCGCGGCTGGAGCGAGAAATGGAGTTGCTGGTGTTCGGCCATGCCGGCGCCAAGGTCTTGATGTTTCCAACGCGAGACGGCCGCTTCTGGCAATACGAGCAGATCGGGATCGTCGGTAGCCTTGCGGAAAAACTGAATGCCGGCCAGCTGCAACTCTACTGTATCGAAGGACTTGCCGGCGAAACATTCTACGGATGGGGTCGACATCCATCAGAGCGTATTCGCCGTCATAGAGCGTTCGAAGAATATATTCTGAATGAAGTCCTGCCGCTGATGGCGCAGAAAAACGGGCATGAATGCACCATAGTTCAGGGCTGCAGTCTGGGCGCGTTTCAAGCCGCCAGCCTTGCGTTTCGCCACCCTCACCTCTTTCGCAAGTTGGTCGCGTTTTCAGGCCGGTACGATCTGACGATGCGGGTCGAGGCGTTCAGCGACCTGTTTGACGGCTATTACGACGATGAGATTTACTTTCACACGCCAACGCACTTTTTACCGGGCCTCGCCTGCGAATGGCAGCTGGAAAAGCTGCGGCAGCTTGAGATCGTCCTAACGATCGGCGACGCCGATCCCTTTTTAGACAACAACCATTATCTGAGCCGGCTACTAGCCGACAAGCAAATCAATCACCGCCTGCATGTGTGGGATGGCCGCGCCCACAAGGCCGGCGCGTGCTCTACATCTGAGCGCCATCCTGTTCTTTCGAAACCCGTCTGTTTAAACGAGACCGAGCGGGATCGGCTTGATGGTCTTGTGCGCACCGTAATCGCGCTCATGCGAGCGACGATGCTGCTGTTCGTGGCTTGCGGAAAAGTCGATCAGCATGCGTTCCACCATGCCGTCGGGATAGGTTCCGGTGTCATCCGTCTCGACTTCCGACTGCGCAGTCACGATCTTCAAATTCATCTCTAGTCCTCCGGCTTGGCACGGAAACCCTTGATTCCATGGTTTGTTCCATTAGTATCCGGACAATTGTTAAAAAATTAACTACGTCCGTTAATCAATTCGGTCAGTGCCGCATCGAACTTGAACGAGCAAGCGGATTGGAACATTGTTTCAATCCTGGCGTTCAATCTCCAACAAGATTGGGGGGCTTGATGTATCGATCCAAATCGCCATCGGCATGCGGTCTACCGCTCGCTGCCATCCTCACTCCCCTCGCCTCCGACATGATGCGGCGCCACGCCGCTTTGGGAATTGCGTTCTAAGCCAGCATGCCTTCGATCAACCGCCGTCCGATCGACGGCCAGACTGGAGCAGATCATGGCCATCGTCATCACCTCAATCATTCTGGCGCTGATCGGCTTGGCGTTGGGCGGCGGCGGAGCCTGGCTTGTTTGGCTTGGCGGAAGTCCGTTCTATGTGCTTGCCGGCCTCGCCTTCCTGTTAACTGCAATCCTTCTCGTCATGCGCAAGCCTGCCGCCTTATGGCTTTACGCGCTGTTTGTGCTGGCTGCTCTCGCTTGGGCGATATGGGAGGTGGGCTTCGACTGGTGGCAGCTCGGGCCGCGTGGCGGGCTGATTATCATTATCGGGCTCTGGCTGCTGACGCCATGGATCAGACGGCCGCTCGGCTTTCGCAGCCTGGACGGTGTTCACTATGGCGCCAATCCCTGGCCCCTCGGCCTCGCAGTCCTCATCGGAGTTTTGGCGGCCGTCTATTCGATGACGACCGACCCTCACGATCTCGCGGGCGACCTGCCGACCACGGCGATAGCCAATGCGCCGATGGGCGGCAACGTTCCAGAGGGCGAATGGCACCAATACGGCCGAACCTCCTACGGCCAGCGCTATTCGCCCCTCGATCAGATCAACCCGCAAAATGTCGGCAATCTCAAAGAGGTCTGGCGCTATCAGACCGGTGACGTCAAGCGTCCGGACGATATCGGCGAAACCACCTATCAGGTCACGCCGCTGAAGGTAGGCGACACGCTATTTCTCTGCACACCGCATAGTCTGGCGATTGCTATCGGCGCGAAAGACGGCAAGGAAAAATGGCGTTACGACGCCAACGCCGGCATGAACCCCAACCGCCAGCATCAGACCTGCCGCGGCGTGTCCTATTACCACGACAACGCCGCTGCGGCAGGAGCTCCATGCGCCGACCGCGTCTACCTGCCGACATCGGATGCGCGCCTGATCGCGCTTGATGCAGGCAGCGGCAAGGTCTGCCCAACCTTTGCCGACCAGGGCACCCTGCACCTCGAAACGGGGATGAAATACAATCCCGCCGGCTATTATTACTCCACATCACCACCCGTCATCGTCGCCGACAAGATCATTATCGGCGGAGCCGTGAACGACAATTATTCGACCCAGGAACAATCCGGCGTGATCCGCGCTTTCGATGCGCGAACAGGAGCGCTGCTCTGGAACTGGGATTCCGGCAATCCCGACCAAACCGCGCCCATACCCGTTGGCCAGACCTACACCACCAATTCGCCGAACAGCTGGTCCGTCTCCAGCGCCGACCAAACTTTGGGGATGGTCTACGTTCCTCTCGGTAACCAGACACCCGATCAGCTTGGAATGGGGCGCGATGCCAATGTCGAGCGGTTTTCCGCCTCCGTTGTGGCGCTGGATATCAACACCGGCCAGCTGAAATGGGTCCAGCAGTTCGTCCATCACGATCTCTGGGATATGGATGTTCCGGCTCAGCCCGTGCTCTTCGATCTCACCAAAGCAGACGGAAGCGTCGTACCCGCCCTGGTCGCCTCGACCAAGCAAGGCGACGTTTACGTTCTCGATCGCCGTACCGGCGCTCCGATCATTCCCTTCAAGGAAATTCCGGCACCGGGAGGCACCATTCCGGAGGATCATGCATCTCCGACGCAGCCCATATCGGATCTGACGTTCTCGCCGCCGCCATTGCAGGAAAAGGACATGTGGGGCGTTTCGCTGTTCGATCAGCTCGCGTGCCGCATCTCTTTCCATCTTCATCAATATGAAGGCCGCTATACACCCCCATCGCTGCGTGGCTCCATCATCTATCCCGGTAATTTCGGCACATTCAATTGGGGCAGCGTTGCCGTCGATCCCGAACGCCAAATCATGTTCGGAATGCCGACCTATCTTGCGTTTACCTCACGGCTCGTACCTCGCGCCGAAATCCCGCCAAAGGGTGAGGGCGACAAAGGGAGCGAGCAAGGCCTGAACCGCAACGAAGGCTCGCCGTACGGCGTCTATATGGGGCCATTCCTCGGACCGCTCGGCGTTCCCTGCCAGGCGCCGCCGTGGGGTTACGTCACCGGCGTAGACCTCAAGACCGGAAAGATCGCCTACAAGCACAAAAACGGCACTGTCTACGACATGACGCCGCTGCCATTGCCCTTCAAAGTCGGCGTCCCCGGTATCGGCGGTCCGATCGTCACCAAAGGCGGGGTTGCGTTCCTGGCTGCCGCCGTGGACGATTATCTACGCGCCTATGACGTGACGACGGGCAAGCAGCTTTGGCAGGCACGTCTGCCCGCCGGGGGCCAGGCGACGCCGATGACCTACACCGCCAGCGACAACAAGCAGTATGTGGTGACGGTTGCCGGCGGCCATGGCTCCATCGGCACCAAACCCGGTGATTATGTGATCGGCTACACGTTGCCGTAACCAGCAACAGGCGGGACGTGCGAAGCCTAGCTCTTGCGAGTTTCGAAATTTGCTGGAGGTTCCCATCCGAAGACGCTCCGACCGCCATACGAGAAAGATTGGTCGAACTCGCCGGCAACGATCTCCTTGAGATCCGGTCCGGTGACGTATCGCTCCAGGATGCGTGATTGATCGTCCAGTCGCTTCAAGGCCGCGAGTTCCTCATCCCGGCCAAGGCGGCCTTTCCTGACGGCTGATTTCATGACGCTGATGGTCTCGTCATAGACTTTCAGCGGCACCGGAAAGGGATGACGATCCTTACCACCGTGGGCCAGCGAGAAGCGCGCCGGATCGGAAAAACGGCACGGCGTACCATGAACCACCTCTGCGACCATCGCCAACGCTTTTACGGTTCGCGCGCCAACGCCCGGAGTTAAAAGCAGATCTTCGAAATCCACCGGACCACGATCGGCAGCGGCCGCCAGGTTTCCGTGCAGACGGCGCATGTTGACATCCTCCTGGCGCACGTCATGATGAGCCGGCATGATGAGATGCGGCAACATGGGCTGTGCATCCAACTTGCTGGTTGCTGGGGGATGTCCTTCCAGCGCATTGAATTCGCGAATAATTCTGTCCGGCCCGAGCGAACCCAAGAGATCTAGCTGCCGGCTGCGGGAACGTTCGGCGCGCCGATCGGCAAGGTTGATGATCTCCCCTTGATCGCGCCCTTCTATGGCCGCGTGCGGCGAGTCCAGAAAGCTGGTCAAGCCCTCGGACAGCCAATGATATCGCCTGGCCTGACGCCGATCGCCGTTCATGCCCTGCTGGATCACAACCCATTTGCCATCATCGGCCACGATGAAACCATGCAGATAAAGATCAAACCCATCCTGGACAGCCGCGCTGTCCACCTTTGCGATCAGGCGACTGGTGCTGCCAAGCGATGCGCCGTCTATCCCGACCCGATCGCCGATCAAAAGCAGCTCTTCCGGTGTCTTGCGGGAATGCGAGCCTCGACCGCCGCAGACATGAATGCCGAGCTCACCGGAAAGCGGCGTCAGACCACGCTTCAAGGCTCCGAGCACGCTGGTGGTAATGCCGGAGGAATGCCAATCCATGCCCATCACGGCGCCGAACGACTGGAACCAGAAGGGATTTGCCAGGCGGCGGAACAGCTCATCGCGTCCATAATGTTGAACGATCGCCTCGGTGATCACCGCGCCCAATCGTGTCATGCGCTCGCCAAGCCACCGCGGCACGCGGCCGCCATGCAAAGGAAGATCAGCTTTACCGGTTCTCTGCGCCAAACAGGTCACTCTCGCTTATGAGGAATCCCATTGTAATGCGCAGCGCTTCATTACGCCAACTCATTCGGAACAGACAGCCGAACGGCTATCAAGAGCCGTTGCGCAACAGATAAGAGCGCATCGCCGCGATCCCTTCCTCTATATTCGCGCGACCGAAACCGATGCGGAATCGATCGAGTGGAGTGGGATTAAGGTCCGAATGGTAGAGACTCGCCGGCAATAGAAGCACACCGGACCGTTCGACGAGATTGCGCGCGAAAGCTTCAACGCCGTCCTTACCCTTGTAGCGCGGGTAGCAGACACAACCGCCATCAGGCGTATACCAATCGAAAAGATGGTCGAATTCCGCAAACAGCGTCTTCAGCTTTTCAAGATTGGAAGCAACCAACCGGTTGTTGCGATCAAGAATCCTGTCGGCATTGAGCAGCGCAATCTTTGCCAGGCTTTCGCCCGGCCCCGTATTGCAGATGGAGAGATAATGCTTCATCCGCTCCATCTTGGAAATAAGGTGATGATCGCGGCAAGCGATCCATCCGATGCGCAGGCCGGGCAGTCCGTAAGCTTTGGACATGACCCCGAGCGAAAGGCCGCGCTCGTAGAGGTCGGCCGCGGCAGGCAGGACCGGCTTCTTGTCGACCGTCAAGCCGCGATAGACTTCATCGCTGAAAAGCCAGATGCCATGCCGTCGGCAAAGATCCACCAACGCTTGAAACCGTTCCGCCTCAAGCACCTTGCCCGTCGGATTGTGTGGAAAATTGATCGAGATCAGCTTGGTGTTCGGGCGGATCGCCTTGCTGACAGCATCGATATCGAGCGACCAACCATCGTCAGGATCGAGCGCGACCGCGGACACATCGCAGATGCTGAGCGGAATGGTTTCGGAAGATTGATAGTTGGGCGTGACGACGATCGCGTGGTCACCCTTGTCGAGAAGCGCATGCATGGCGATATAGATCCCCTCCTCCGCACCGGCAAAGCACAGGATCTCAGGTTGCTTCATCTGGGTATAGAGGCCGGCGATGATATCGCGTAACTCGGGATCTCCGAAAGTTTCCGTGTAGCCAAGCCAGAGATTGTCATGAGCATTTCGCTGCTCGGGCGTTGCCATGGCAAGCAGCTCGGCCATCGTCATGCTCTGCGCGTCCGATGCCGTCATGTGATAGCGCGCAGTGAACTCCCATTTTGAAAAATAGGTTTCGAGCTTGAAATCTGGCAGGACCGGCATGGCACACTTCTCCAAAGGGGCGGCGCTTATTCACGCCAGCTGAATAGCTCGAACTTAGAGAGAATTTGACAAACTGTCAAATATAGACACAATGTAAATTAATGCGGTGGATGTGAAGCGATGCCAAATAAAACGAACGCGAGACAAGAAATATCGGGTGCGAGGGAGGAGCTGCTTCGGTTCGCTCCCGTCGCCGAAGCCGTTGCGATCCTGCTGAAACCACATGCGGAAGTCGTCATCCACGACCTGACGACACAGACCATTGCCTACATCGCCAACAATTTGTCACGGCGCGAAGTCGGCAACTCGTCGCTTGCCGACTTGAAGGATATCGGAGCGCTCGATACGGATGTTATCGGGCCCTACCGGAAAACGAACTTCGATGGGCGGCAGCTCAAGTCGATAACCTCGGTGCTGCGTGATCCAGCGGGTGATCCGCTCGGCCTGCTCTGTATCAATTTCGATATTGCGCCGATCGAGGCGGCTCGCGACGCATTAAGCCTTCTTGCCGCGTTCCAGGATGGCGGTGCGCAGCCGGCTGCCCTTTTCCGAGCCGATTGGCAGGAAACCGTCAATGCAGCGATAGCGGATTTTCTTGGTGAACGGGGGCTTGCAGCATCAGCCCTGGCCAAGGACGATCATGCTGCACTCATCGAGATGCTCGAGCAGGAAGGCTATTTCTCCATCCGCAATCTGGTGCCCTATCTCTCGCGCCTTCTCGGCATTTCACGAGCGACCGTTTACAAGCACCTGCGCGAGGCACGGCAGACCAAGATCCGCAAAACGATGTCCTGATGATAGCAGCAAGCAATGGTAGTGACTTGAACGCCACCCGTTGCGTCTCTATCGCTTCAGCTCGCGCTCGAATTTCTCGATCTGCTGCAGGACCCAAGGATCATCAGCCGAATATTGGATCGTCTCGCTCTCCAGCCGCTTTTGACGGCGACGCCGAATCCAGTCGATGAAGGCGAGAAGCAAACGCATGCGAATATCCAAATTCTCTAAGTATCTGCGAGGTCCGGCAACCTGACGGGAAAGCCAATCGGCAACCGGACCTCGAGGACCGCAAGGCGTTGCGGCGGTTGTCTTTCTGCCCGCGCAAAAATGAACGGTAGCTGAACACATATGCACGTTATAATGGATTTATAAGGCGGCGCAATGCCACATTGAGGACGTGCATTTCCTCTTCAATTGCCCGCAAAATGGTCATCCAACACGATTTTCATCAGTATCGACGCGCAACACTTCCAACTTGCCGGGCTTTTTTGTGCAAGCGTACCGTTATCGCCAAAACTGACCTAGTCTGATTGGGCGACGAATATTAAACAACGCCGCGTCGCTTCCGATTTCCCCGGAGTGGCACAAGCTTAGCCTCGCCCATGCGAGGCTTTTTTCTTTTTGGAGCTCAACCACCACGACGGCGCGGTTCTCCGCCCGGCGCATAGACAGTGTCTTGCTCGAAGGCAAACACGGCGCCGCACCGGCAGCGCATCATGTGCTTGCGTGGATCCGTCGAGGGCCTTTCGGTCGAAAACCCCTTGGCCATCTCGTCGATCTTGAAGTCGCGGCTTGGCGCCCGACGATTATCGGTCTCGGAAACCTCTGCAAAACCGGCGTGCCCGCATCTCGCACATTCCAGCTTCCGTGAATATCGATCTCGTGCAGCCATTCTCTTCCAACTCGGGGACTCAGATTTGAGCCCTTTCTATCAGCGCCACCCGAACTCTTGAAGGCCAGGACGCGCGATCTCGGGTTTCCGTGCTCCCGAAACCTCTCCAACCTGACGTCAACCACAGAAAAAAGCGCGGCCCTCGAAAAAGAGATTGACCTGATGGCAGATGTCAGACCAATTTAGGTCTCATGAGGAGACCAATGCTTACCCCCCTTCCGTCCATCGACCGGACGCAGCAGGTGATCGATGCGCTGACGACGTTTATCGAATCGTCGAAGCTGCAGGCTGGCGAAAGACTGCCGACCGAACGCGAGCTGATGGCGGCGCTTTCCGTGGGGCGCTCGACCATCCGCGAGGTCATCACCTATTTCCAGGCACTCGGCGTCATGGAAACGCGCAAGGGCAGCGGCACCTATCTGCTGAAGCCAGTTTCCAAAAGCACCATCCACATGCCCCTGTCGCTCGACCCGTCGCACTTGCGCGATGCGTTGCTGCAGACGCTGGAGGTTCGCAGAGGCATCGAATGCGAGGCCGGCATGGTCGCGGCCCAAAAGCGAACCGACGAGGACATGGTCATCATTGAGCAGAAGCTCAACGAGATGGAGCGCGTCCATATCGCCAAGGGCACGTCGGGACCGGAAGATCTGGCGTTTCATCTCGCCGTCTACGACGCCACCCACAACCCTTTGTTCCGCCAGCTCCTCGAACAGATGCGCGAAACCTTCGAGCGCTTCTGGTCACACCCTTTCGACCGGCAGGATTTTGCACGCCGGTCCTTCCCCTATCACCGCACGTTGTTCAACGCGATCGTTGACCGAGACCCCGAAGCAGCGCGCGCCGAAACACTGAAAATTCTCGACGTTGTCGAGGAAGACATCAAGGAAATGTCCAAATGACTGACGGGCTAGAGCCGTTCGAACTTGCCTCGCTTATCACGGCCCATGACGAAGGCAACTTCGCCGAAGCCGTCGTGCCGCCGATCTTCCAGACGTCGCTGTTCACCTTTTCCAGCTATGACGAGATGATCGCTTCCTACCGTGGCGAAAAGGTGCGGCCGATCTATACGCGCGGCCTCAATCCGACGGTGCGCATGTTCGAGGAAATGCTCGCCAAGCTCGAGGGTGGCGAAGACGCGCTCGGATTTGCCAGCGGCATGGCGGCCATCTCATCCGCCGTCCTGAGCTTCGTCGAGCCCGGCGATCGGATCGTCGCGGTCAAGCATGTCTATCCCGATGCCTTCCGCCTGTTCGGCACCCTGTTGAAGCGCATGAAGGTCGAGGTGACTTATGTCGACGGTCGCGATGAAGAGGCCGTTGCCAAGGCACTTCCCGGCGCCAAGGTCTTCTACATGGAAAGCCCGACCAGCTGGGTCATGGAAGCGCATGATGTCGGCGCGCTTGCGGCGCTTGCCAAGCAGCATGGCGCCATCTCGATGATCGACAACAGCTGGGCGACCCCCTATTTCCAGCAACCGCTGAAACTCGGCGTCGATCTCGTCATTCATTCGGCCTCCAAATATCTCGGCGGCCACAGCGACGTTGTTGCCGGCGTCGTCGCAGGCTCGAAGGAGATGATCGCGCGCCTGAAGGCGGAGGCCTACCCCTATCTCGGCGGCAAGCTTTCGCCCTTCGACGCATGGCTTCTGATCCGCGGCCTTCGCACGCTCCCGATCCGCATGAAGGCACATGAAGCTGCGGCGATGACGATCGCCAAACGGCTGCAGGAACTCGATGTCGTCGAGCAGGTTTGCCACCCCGGTCTCGCAAATCGGCTGCCGGCGGGTCTCAACGGAACCTCGGGCCTGTTCTCCTTCATCTTCCGCGAGGGCGTTGACGTCAGGGCTTTTGCCGATCGTCTCAAGCTGTTTAAACTCGGCGTGAGCTGGGGCGGCCATGAAAGCTTGATCGTGCCCGGCGAAGTCGTGCTGCAGCAGAAGGCGCAGCCGAACTCCGCGCACACATTCGGCATCAATCCGCGCTCGGTCCGTTTGCATATCGGCCTCGAGGGTGTCGAGGCGCAATGGAAGGAACTCGAGGAGGCGATCGCCGCCGCCTCGTAAAATCATCAACTTAAGAGGAAAACCTAAAGGGGAACCAACATGAAAAGACTGATAACAGCAGCACTCTTTACCGCCCTGATGGGCGGCACCGCCTTTGCCGATACGACACTCAAGCTCGTCGAAGTGATCACGAGCCCGGAGCGCACCGAGACGCTGAAGTCGATCGTCGCCAAGTTCGAAGCCGCCAACCCCGGCACCAAGGTCGACATCATCTCCCTGCCCTGGAACGAAGCCTTCCAGAAGTTCGCCACCATGGTCTCGGCCGGCGATACGCCCGACGTGATGGAAATGCCCGACACCTGGGTATCGCTTTACGGCAACAACGGCATGCTCGAAAGCCTGGAGCCGTATCTGGCGAAGTGGGAGCACACCAAAGAGCTGACGCCACGCGCGCTCGAGCTCGGCCGTTATGTGAAGAACACCGCCTATATGCTGCCTTACGGCTTCTATCTGCGCGCCATGTTCTACAACAAGAAAATCCTGAAGGATGCAGGCGTTTCCGAACCACCGAAGACGATGGACGAATTCGTCAAGGCATCGGAAGCCATTTCGAAACTGCCCGGCAAGTCCGGCTATTGCATGCGCGGCGGCCCGGGCGGCCTCAATGGTTGGATGATCTTCGGCGCCTCGATGGCAGGCGACAACAAATACTTCAAGGATGACGGCACCTCTACGATGAACAGCCCTGGCTGGGCCAAGGGCATCGAGTGGATGGTCGATCTCTACAAGAAGGGCTATGCGCCGAAGGATAGCGTCAACTGGGGCTTCAACGAAGTCGTCGCCGGCTTCTATTCCGGCACCTGCGCCTTCCTCGACCAGGACCCGGACGCTCTGATCGCGGTTGCCGAGCGCATGAACAAGGATGATTTCGGCGTGGCCCCACTGCCAAAGGGACCGGACGGCAAATCCTTCCCGACCATCGGTTACGCCGGTTGGTCGATGTTCTCGACAAGCCAGAACAAGGATCTCTCCTGGAAGCTGATTGCGACCCTTGAAGGCCAGGAAGGCAATCTGGAATGGAACAAGAAGATCGGCGCCCTGCCGGCTTATACGGCCGCGGAAAAAGACCCCTTCTATGCGGGCGATCAGTTCAAGGGCTGGTTCCAGGAACTCGCCGACAAGGATACCGTTCCTACGGTCATGCCGACCTATCTTGAAGAATTCGCTTTCTTCAAGGATTCGCTCGCCATCAAGACATCCCAGCAAGCATTGCTCGGCGATATCTCTGCGAAGGATCTGGCGGACCAATGGGCCGATTACCTGACGAAGGCCCAGCAGAAATACCTGGCCAAGAAGTAAGTAGCTTCTGCGGCGGCGGAGCGCTCCGCCGCCGCGTCTGCCCATTTGAAACATATGGCGGTCCAGCGCCGCGAACGGGAACACTTGCAGATGACTTCGATCCCCGACACGCTCGACAGGCGTCATGACCGCAGGTCATGGCTGAAGCGCCTCGCCGACGCCTCGGAGCCCTATCTCTATAGCGCGCCTGCCCTCATCCTCATCATTGCCGTGATGCTGGTGCCGCTGGCCATCGGTATCTCCTACGCGTTTCGCGATATCCAGTTGCTCAATCCGTTTTCGGGCGGCTTCATTGGCCTCGAGCACTTTCGAGATCTTTCCAAGGATACCGCCTTCTATTGGGCGCTGAAGAATACGCTTTGGTGGACCGGCGCTTCCGTGGCGCTGCAATTCGTCTTCGGTTTGATCCTCGCGCTTTTGCTGGACAAGCCGTTTTACGGTCGCGGACTTGTACAGGCGCTGGTGTTCCTGCCCTGGGCCGTCCCGTCCTTCCTTGCCGGTCTCAACTGGTCCTGGTTGTTCAATCCGGTGATCGGTCCGATCCCGCATTGGCTTTATGCCATCGGCCTGATGAGCCAGCCGAGCAATATTCTCTCCGATCCGAATTATGCGATGTGGGGACCGATCGTCGCCAATGTCTGGTGGGGAATTCCCTTCTTTGCGATCACGCTTCTGGCAGCCCTTCAGGCGATCCCGCGTGACCTTTACGAAGCCGCCTCCATTGACGGCGCCGGCTGGTTCGAGCGCTTCCGTTCCATCACGCTGCCCTTCCTCGCTCCGACCATCGCCATCACCGTTCTCCTGCGTACCGTCTGGGTTTCCAACTTCGCCGATCTGATCGTTGTCATGACCGGCGGCGGCCCTGCCGATCGCACACAGATCGTCGCCAGCTATATCTTCACGCAGGCGTTCAAACGGCTGGATTTCGGCTATGCCTCAGCCATCGCTCTGGTGCTGCTTGTGCTGCTGCTTGCCTACTCGATGTTGATCATCCTGCTGCGGCAGACCCTGCTGAACAAGGATTGAGCCATGAGACGATCCATTCTTCCGACAATCGCGCATCGCCTGGCAATCCTTTGCTACATCGTCTTTGCGCTGTTTCCGCTCTTCTGGCTGCTCAAGGTTTCGGTGACGCCGAACGATCTCCTTTACACGGAAGGCGTCAGGATGTGGCCGTCCCGCACCACATGGGAGCATTATGCTTTCGTGTTGCAGCACAGCGACTTTCCGACCTTTTTCGAGAACAGCTTGATTGTGTCGGGGTCGACTGCCATCGCCGTGACCATCTGCTCGTCACTCTCGGGCTATGCGCTATCGCGCTTCAACTTCCGCGCCAAATACTGGATCGTGGCGTTGATGCTGCTCACCCAGATGTTTCCGCTGGTCATGCTCGTGGCGCCGATCTTCAAGATCCTGACGCCGCTGCATCTCACCAACAGCCTGACGGGTCTTGTCATCGTCTACACGGCCTTCAACGTGCCCTTCGCGACCTTCCTGATGCAGTCATTCTTCGACGGCATTCCGAAGGATCTGGAAGAGGCCGCGATGATCGACGGTGCGACGCAGTTTACCGCCTTCCGGCAGATCATCTTGCCGTTGACCTTGCCCGGCATCGCCGCGACGCTCGGTTTCGTCTTCACGGCGGCATGGAGCGAACTGCTATTTGCTCTGATGCTCATCAACGGTAATCAGGCCGCGACCTTCCCCGTCGGCCTTCTCACCTTCGTCTCCAAATTCTCGGTGGATTTCGGACAGATGATGGCGGCTGGCGTCATGGCGCTCATTCCGGCCGCGCTCTTCTTCCTGCTCATCCAACGCTATCTCGTGCAGGGCCTGACGGCCGGCGCGGTCAAGGGTTAAGCCAATGGCATCGATCGATATCCAGAACGTGAAAAAGGCCTATGGCCACGTGCAGGTGCTGCACGACATCGACCTGCGGATCAAGGACGGCGAATTCGTCGTTCTCGTCGGCCCATCCGGATGCGGCAAGTCCACGTTGCTGAGGATGATTGCCGGTCTCGAGGACATCAGCGGCGGCGAAATCCGCATTGCCGAGAACCGCGTCAACGAGTTGCATCCGAAAGACCGCGACATCGCCATGGTCTTCCAGTCCTACGCGCTCTACCCGCATATGAATGTGGCCGGCAACATGAGCTATAGCCTGCGGCTGCGGAAGATGGCGAAGGATACGATTTCCAAGGCGGTCTCAAATGCGGCGGCCAAGCTCGGCCTCGATCCGCTGCTCGAACGTCGCCCGAAGGCGCTCTCCGGCGGTCAACGTCAGCGTGTCGCCATGGGCCGCGCCATCGTGCGACAGCCGAAAGCCTTCCTGTTCGACGAGCCGCTTTCGAACCTCGATGCACGCCTGCGCGAGCAGATGCGCGCCGAAATCAAGAAGTTGCATGGCGACCTTAAAGCGACATCCATCTACGTAACCCACGACCAGATCGAGGCGATGACGCTGGCTGACCGTATCGTTGCCATGCATGGCGGCGTGGTGCAGCAGGTGGGTAGCCCACTCGAACTCTATGATCGCCCCGCCAATCTCTTCGTTGCCGGCTTCATCGGCTCACCGGGCATGAACTTCCTGGACGCGACCTATGAAGGCAATGCCGTCAAGCTGAACGACGGCACAGCTATCGCGCTGCCCGGAACGCTGAATTTGGCCGCTGGAGCCAAGATCACGCTCGGCATTCGCCCGGAGCATGTCGTGCTGTCGTCAAATCCGTCCGATATGGCCGCCAGGGTCGAACTGATCGAACCCACCGGTTTCGGCATCATTCTGCATCTTTCGCTGCATGGTCTGCCGTTCAAGGTGTTCACCTTGGATCGCAATGCACTCGGCTCCGGAACGCAGGTAAACGTCTCCTTCCCGCCTCAGCATCTGCATGTCTTCGACGAGAATGGAAAAAGGGCGGCCTGACGGCCGCCCCATAAATTCCTAGCTTGCAAAGGGCTCCGTCGGCCCCTTGGATGGCCGCGTGAACCAGTGCGCGCCATCAGCGCCCATATAGATGTGATCCTCGAGCCGGATGCCGAATTTCTGCGGAATGACGATCATCGGTTCGTTGGAGAAGCACATTCCGGCAGCAAGTGGCGTCAAGTTGCCGCGAACGATATAGGGTTCTTCGTGGATCGCCAGCCCCAGGCCATGACCGGCTCTATGCGGCAGTCCCGGCAATTTGTAGTCTGGTCCCAACGCGTGCTTGGCAAGAACCGCACGTGCTGCATCATCAAGACTTGAGCAGGAAGCCCCGAGCTTGGCCGCATCGAACACCGCCTGCTGCGCTTCGCGCTCAATCGCCCAGGCATTTTCAAAGGCGTTGTCGCCCGACTTGAGCTTATAGGTCCGTGTCAGATCCGAATGATAGCCGTCGATGCGGGCGCCGGTATCCACCAGAATGACATCGTCTTCACCGAGTATCTGATCGCCATCGGCGCCATGCGGCAACGACGTCGCCTCGCCGAACGACACGATGCAGAAGCTGGAGCCGCCATGCGCGCCGGCCTCACGGTGCCGCCGATCGATGAAATCAACCACTTCGGAGGCGCGAATGCCCGGCTTGAGCATGGCATGTGCCTGCTTGTGAATATCGAGCGTCAGGTTCATGGCATATTGAATGAGCGCGATTTCGGCAGATGATTTGATCCGCCGCAGCCGGTTGATGATCGGGCCGCCGTTAGTCAGCCGTTCCGCTCCAAGCTCAGCGGCAAGCGCATGATAGAAGAAAAGCGGCATGTTGTCGTCGATTGCCAGAGTACCGCGCTCACCCAGCAAACTGGATACCAGCGCCGCACTGCTTTCCTCTTCCTGCCATTCCAGGATCTCTGCTTCCAGGTGCGGCAAAGTCTCGACTCGACTGCGCTCGAAGCCAGGCACGATGTAATAGAGTGCCGAGGGCGTGACCAAAGCACCGAGAAAACGCTCACTTGCATGCCAGACGAGGCCCGTGAAGTAACGCAGGCTTTCGCTCGGCCCGAGCAGGATACCCGCCAAACCCTCAGCATCTAGCAACCGGCGGAGCGACGCGAGGCGCTCCTGACGTTCCGTTTCCGTGATCCGAGGAACTGGATGTTGCCACGACATGATTGCTTCTCCTCAAGTCTTTGTCAGATGCGGTCAACGCCGCGTCGCACGATAATGGCGACACTAATAGCCTTGTAGGCAAAATGTCGACAAGGGAAAACAGGCGCACTGCCAACCCACGATCGCTAAATTATCTGACAGCGAAAACGCGCGGCCAGTGATTGATTGTCGTCATCGAAATCACAGATCGAGGACGACAATGCAAATGCAAAACGGCATAATTCCATTCCAGCGATTTCGTCTTGCCGAGCCCCGGCGGATGAGGCTGTTTTCGGTGCTTTTCAGAACAATCCAATTGCTTGGACGCAAGATGGCGGAACGGCGCAATCGTAATGCGCTGATGGAACTCTCGGACGATCAGCTTAAGGATATCGGCCTTTCTCGCAGCAAGTCCAGCAGCGGCGCGCATTTTTACAGTCGCTACTAAAAACCTCACGCAAAGCGTGTTACGGTTCAATGGCGCGGCTTGCCTCCGCGGGGGGATGGGGATAGCGGCATGTCAATGATCTCAACGGCTCTGCTGCTGAAAACGAATACCGTTATCATTCGTGATGTCGTGTGCACTGGCGAATGCAGGCACAAGAGCGATGAGGAATGCGCACACAGGACAAGCCTCGTCTATCCCTATCGCGGCGTCTTCAAACGCCATGTCGGCCAGAATGACGCGGTTGCCGAGGCCAACCAGGTCCTCTTTTTCAACGCCGGACAGGGATATCGGATCAGCCATCCCATCGATGGAGGCGATGCTTGCCTCGATCTTTCGATCGACGAGGCTATCCTGCAGGAGCTTGTGCCACGGGAGCAGATGCAGGCCGGTGAGAACACTATATTTCACCGCCAGCGTCGCCGTATCGATCCACGGGCACAGGCGCTCGTTGCACTTCTTCGGCATGGGTTAAGCCGCAACATAGCCGAGAGCCTGGAGGGAGAAACGTTGGCTCTGACGCTGGTGCGCCGTTCGCTTGGCGAGCGTACATCGCATGCCGCCGGGGCAAGTTTTGGCCGACAGAAACTCGTCGACCGCGCCAAGCTTGTCCTCTCGTCCGATCTTGCCCGACGATGGACGCTGGCTGAGATCGCCAAGGATGTCGGCGTCTCCCCCGTTTATTTGACCCAGGTTTTCCAGCAGGTCGAGGCAATACCGCTGTACCGCTATCAGTTGCGCTTGAGGCTCGCTCGCGCCCTCGATCTTCTCGGCCAATATGACGATCTTACGATGCTCGGTCTCGATCTCGGTTTTTCCAGCCACAGCCACTTTAGCGCCAGTTTCAAGCAGACTTATGGACTGACGCCTGCCGAATTCCAGCGCTCGGTTCAATTGAAATCGAAGCGCTACGCCGTTCGCTAAAGATTCCGACAGCGACAGCGGAGAGATCGGTGCTCTGATGATCCCGCGCTCAATTGAAGAGCGCTTTAGAAGAGGATCAAGCGATGAAGAAAACCACATGTGCTGCCTGCGATTGCGAACTGGGCGCCGACGTCATCAAGGTCAATCTCGGTGGCAAATCGGTCGAGGTCTGCTGTGAAGAATGCGCCACGGCTCTGCGCGAGGCGGATCAATCGACGTCCGCATCTTCGGCAAGTAAGGACTAAAGACGCAACTACTCACGCATCAGGCGTACCGAAACGATCCATCAAAGAAGCCGCGTACAATGCGTGGCTTCTTTCTGTGACGAGATCTATGTCCGGAGATTGTAATGAAGTGTTGCCGGAGCGCGCTCAGCAAACTTGGTTCGCAACATTCTCCCGCCAGGAAATATTCGGAAATATCGGGACGTACCTCATTCATAAGGCCTTACTAGGCTCGCCATCGGTGAACTTGAAAGGCACTGATCATGAGTAAACGTCACATCGTCACTACATTGCTGGTCACAGCTATTGGAGGAATTGCCGTTTCGGCCTTTGCCGCCCAAACGCCTCCGACACCTGACGCGCAACAGCCCGCGCCCGTCGAAGCGACCCAACACATGCCGGGCCCGATGCCGCAGGACGGCTGGCCATACCCCGGTCCTCATCCGGAAGGCCCGATGATGGGCTTTGGTGAAGGCAGGCCCATGCCGCCTTTTGGGCCGCCCGGCCGCTTTCCTCACGGGCCGAACCCGGCTCTTGAGATCGCAGGTAAACTTTCAGCCTTGGAAACCCTGATCGGCATCCGCAGTGCACAGCTCGATGCCTGGAGAGACTATACCGGCGCGCTCACTGACTTCCTTGCATTTCCAATGCATCAACCGCATCAGACGGGGGCTGCGACACCGCCGCAGCCCGATCAGGCGCCCGACGGTCAGAACGAGCTCTTTGGCGAGCGCATTGCCGATCGAGCGCTTGAACGCGCGGCCAAGGCAACGGTCCTGAAGGAGAAAGCCGCCGCACTTCGCAACGTCCTCACAAGCGACCAGTTGGCCAAGCTTGAGGATGTCGAACATTCTCTGATGCCCGGCCCTCATCCGTTTCGCTGATGGCCTGCTAGACGTTAAATCGGCGTCGTTTGACGCCTGATCAAACGTGATCACTTCCTCTCCGCCTCAAGCAGATCGAGATTCCCTCCGGATGCCCTCATCTGCTTGAAGGAGCGGCCCACAGGGGTCGAATGGTCCGGAAACGCCCCGCCCGGCGCTTCCGGACCAATAGTTTATGCGTCAACCGTCAGTCTTCCATCGTGAATGGGTGCCGACTGCTCGCAACAGCCCTTTCGTCACCTGGCGAGGCAACGGCAGACCGCGATCGCCGGAAATAAATGTTCTGAAGAGATGAGAACCTGTGATGGCGGAAACCAGTCGCGTTCAATCTGCTTGATTGTGACCGCTCGATTGTGATTGCCAATCCCGCTTTGGAGAATGCGATGTCATGCATCCGATAATCCGGCTTCGCCAGTCGTGTTGGGGGCGTCATGGCGAAGCCGGGTATGCGGGGCGATCAAAGCCTGCTCGAGTCAAGCATGAGATCGGCTGTAATTTTACATCAGCGGGCCGCCAGAGCATTTCCAAACATTGCTGGAAAGGGGCATTTTGGCGAAATTTAATGTCTCGGTTTTTCTGCCTCAAACGCCATTTAATTCGTAAGTTTCATGAACTTAACACTACGTCGACATTCGGCTGCTTTTTGCAACGGACTGTCGAGAGCCGATCCAATTCTGGCGTAAAATCAGGGATCCAGTTGAGGTGTTAAGCAGCCAATTCATTGCTTATGCCGGCTCGACGGATTGCGACACCGCTGGCGTTCTGAACGATACGACTTGCTCCAACCCCTTCGGTTGGCGATTGCGCACAATGATCTCGCCATCGAAGCGGGTGACGATTTCATGCGCGATGGCCATACCGAGCCCCGCGCCCGGAAAGGATTTCTGCCTGGCAATATCGATCCTGAAGAAAGGTTCGAACACCTGATTGAGCCGCTCCTCGGGAATGCCGGGGCCTGTGTCGATAATCCGCACTACGGCCCTGTTGCCAAGATGCGTGACCGTCACGGTCGCGGAATGGCCATGCGTAGCCGCGTTGATGAGCAGATTGCGCAGCGCGCGCGTGACGGCGAGAGGCCCGGCGCAAATCGTCGTCGGCTCCAGCTCGCCGCTCTTCACGTCCATGTCGATGGCTTTCAGCTCCGCGACGATATCCTTGACAATCTCGTCGAGCCTGACGCGCTCGAGGCTATCTTTTGAAATCTCTTCGCGGACCAGCCCGATGGCGCTGTCGGCGATCCGGTCCAGTTCCTCAAGGTCGGACAGCCATTTGTGCCGCTCCTCATCGTCCTTGATGAATTCTGCGCGCAGACGCATGCGCGTCATCGGCGTTCTGAGATCATGCCCTGCGGCTGCCACGAGCCGCATCCGGCTCTCCGTCGCAGCTTTCACTCGGGTCGACAGGCCATTTAGCGCCTGCGCCGTTACGCGAATTTCGCCGGGACCGCTTTCCGGTATATGCGGCAGCGTGCCATCGGCATTGACCGCGGCCACCGCCTGTTCGAGGAGACGCAAGGGCTTCATGATCTTCGACGCGGCAAAAATGGAAACAAGCACACTGCCGATGATGATCAGCCCGAGCCATCCGGCAAGGATCTTCCAGCCTCCCGGCGGAGGCCCGTGCTGCGGCATTGGCATGATGAGCCAGCTGCCGTCGCTGAGCTTCAGGGATGCGACAATCTCGCCGGCCGGCAGCCGGGAAATGATGGCTTCGTGCATGCCGGAAATCCGCAGCATTCTTTCCATCAGAAAACGGGACAGTTCCTCGTCTCGCAGACCGTCGGCAGGCATCGGCGCAAACATCAGTCCGGCGGATGCAGCAGCGCCTTTGTCCTTCTCAGCAAAGCTTGCCATGATCGACAGCTCTCGCGCCATTGGCTCGATCATCATGTGAGGGCGAGGCCCGCGCATGACGAGGCTTGCCACGAAGGATGAGGAGATGACGACCAGAACGATGGCTGTCAGCAGCAGCAACGCCAGACGTGCACCCAGCGATCTCATGCGTCGCCCTTTATCGCGACGACAGGCACGACAAGCTGATAGCCGCCATTGCGGATCGTTCTGAAGATCGGCTCTTCGGCGGTCTCACCAAGCTTGCGGCGCAAGCGGCTCATCAGGACATCGATGGAGCGGTCGGCCGGATCGCGGTCACGCCCCTGGGTCAGATCGAGCAGTTGATCGCGGGACAGCAAACGCCCGGCGCGCTCCAGAAAAGCCTTGAGCAAGTCGAATTCGGCGCCGGTCAGCGAGATGACCTCGCCATTGTCCCTCGCGACGCGGCGAAGCTGGGGATCGAGTGTCATGTCCGCGAACTGGTAGCGCTTTTGCTCCGGTTCGGGCGAAATATCTTCATTGGTCCGGCGCAGAACGGCGCGGATACGGGCGGCAAGCTCACGCGGATTGAACGGCTTACCGAGATAGTCGTCTGCGCCGATTTCGAGGCCGAGAATCCGGTCGATATCCTCCTTGAGCGCGGTCAACAGAATAACGGGAACGCGTGGCCGGCGATTGCGCAGGTCGCGGCAGAGATCGAGACCCGATCCATCCGGCAACATCACGTCCAGCACAAGCAGATCTGGCTGGCGTCGGTTGAGCACCTCGTTGCAGCCGCGAAGATCGCTGGCCGTGGACACCCGGAAGCCCTGCTCCTCGAGATAACGGCTCAATAGCGAGCGGATCTCGTGGTCATCGTCGACGATCAGAATATCGGGCGCAGCGGTCGCGTTCATGGGCTTCATTCCGTTTTCCCAATCCTTATACAAACTATCAATTCTCTGAAAAGAAGGCTTTTGCGGCACTAATACGGAAATACCCGCAAGGGAAATGTTGATTTACAAAATTCCCGGCACTGGAAATGTTAAGCAATAAAATTACGTCATCGAACCAGGGTCATGCCGACGCTCAGGCATGATAGTGACGTCTGACGTCGAAGCCAGGTCAGCCAAAGGCGCAGAAGCGTCCGCTGATCAGGCGGCCCGAAGCCATTCGACGCTCCAGGATGAAAGTCGGCCTTCGATAGCGCCACTATCCATCATCAGTCGGATTTCGATGGGAGCGCGTGGGTCGATGACCTCAACGGGAACATCCGTCTCGAAAGAGCCGACGCCCTGCGGGCAGACGCGCAGCTTTCCAAGCAATTCGGCCGCATGGATCTCCAGCGTGAATATCTGGCCATAGCAGTCCTCCTCGACATCGAAGAGAAATCTGGCGTTCCATCGGCCGGTCGGCAGATGGAGATAGGGGCCGTAAATGAGGCAGCGGGCGCCACCGGTCAGATCGAGACTGCTATCCAGCCCCTCGCCCAATCTGTCGCCCGAGAGAAAGGCTTCGCGCGGCCAGAAGATCTCCGACAGCGAGGGCCTGCCACGGGCAAACTCCAGAGGCCTCAAAACCTTTCTGGCCGTCTCGCGCAGAGTGCCGCTGAGTTCCGGCACCTCTTCCTCAGGCGTCAAATACCCCGCAATCACCGCAGCGGCGGCGTCTTCCAGCTTGGGAATATCTGTTGTCGGCGTTTCTATGGAAGGCGTCATGCCGACATGCAGCAGCGCGCTCGTAATCTGATCCAATGTCAGATCGATGCTGAAATGCTCGTCTATCTTCTTCAAGAGAAGGTCGATGCTGCTTCGGTGCCCGACATCGTTGCGACGCAGGACGAGAGCGCCGGATGCCTTTGCCAGAGGTTCAAGACAGGCAAGGCTGGCGGACACGGCCCGAACCAGACCAAAATCCCGTTGCTCCGTGGCGCGCGCCAGATAGGAGACGGCATCGACGGGATCTTCCAGGCATAGCAGAAACGGCACGTTGATCTTGAGAATGAGGTCCGAAAGCCGCGTTTCGGGGAACTGGGAAACAAGGACGGCGTGGGCGTCCGAGCCACTGCGAACGTGCTGTTTGAGATCGTCGACGGTATCCGTTGCGATGACGGTGTAATCTCCGAAAGCTTCACGCGCCAGGGCATGAACGGCAGCCACGCCCCAGGAGGACATGACGCCCGGCATTCCGAAAGCAAAAAGGATGGTCATGGCAAACCCCTCCCATTTTCAGCCGTTGAAGAGAGTATCATAAAAGGCACTCACCTTCTGCTCGTACCGTTCCGGCGAAAAGCGCGCGGCCTGTCGCGGTCCAGCCTTGGAATATGACGAGCAGAGATCGTCATCCTGATCGAGACTGACAATCGCCTTGCGCATATCCTCGGTATTATAGGGATCGACCAGAAGCGCCGCCTGCCCGGCAATCTCGGGGATCGACCCTTCGGTCGAGCTTAGAACCGGCGTTCCCAGTTGCATGGATTCCAGCACCGGGAGGCCAAAGCCTTCATAGAGCGATGGAAATAGCACCGCCCGCGCCCCGCGGATCAGGCTGATCAGCAGCGGATAAGATACGAAGTCGAAGCGCTGGATCTGGCGTTGCGGCAAGATCCGGTCTTCGGATTGGAGATAGAAGCGGAAGCGATCGTCATCGATCAGTAGCTGGGTCTCCGCGCCTTTCCAACCGGGGGCGCCGACGATGATCAGCGGCTTTGTCGTCTTCGAAGAGAGGTAGGCCTCAATCAGTCGCGATATGTTTTTCTTTGGCTCGAAGGCGCCAAAGAACAGGAAATAGCCCTTCCAATCGAGATGAAAGATCCCGGCGATCTCGTCTGCGACGATATCCTCCGTCTTGTTACGAAGCGTCTCAGGCACATGCACCGCCTGGTAGGTGTTGGTGATCTTCGTCTCGTCCACACCCAACACCTTGATGATGTCGGCGCGCGACGTCTCGGACACCGTGACGATATGATCCGCACGCCTCACCAGCGAGCGCAACATCTTGTAATGATAACGTTTATCGTCTTCCGTCAGGTAAGGCAGGCGCAGGGGAACCAGATCATGGATCGTGTAGACGTTCAATGCCCTCTTCGCGGCGACCGGCATCGGATAGGTGCAGTGCAGCAGGTCCGGCTGCGCCTCGAACTTCATCGGCAAACTGTTGCCGTAGCGTTTGAAGTGATGACGAGCGAGCTGAAAAAGGTCGTTGGACGCGTAGACAAGATCGGAATCGCCGAACTGGGACTGCAGCGATTTCATGATAACCGTCCCGTTCAACGGTATCGGCACCGGCTTTATGCCGAAAGGTGCTGCAATCCGCCGGCGCAGCCAGCGCTTTGTGGTGAACATCGCGCTCGGCGTGCGGTTGCTGGCGTCATCGAACAGCACCACCTCGCGCAATATCGGATCACGCGGAACATTTCCCGTGATCCCATGGACCACACCGGTCTCGTATCCAAGTGAACGAGCCGTCGACATCAGACCTCTGGTGTAGGTGGCAACGCCTGTGCCCTTTTTCAGCGAGAGATTGAGACCGTCGTAAAGGATCGTTCTGCTCACCTATTCCCCCTTGCTTTCTATTTTTAGATCTCAGGCAGGTCGGTTGCGTGAAAGAACCAGCAGCGAGTCGTCGCCTGCATATTTCGAAAGCAGATCTTCGCGACTCACCGACACAGCCTCGCTAGTGAAATCGAGGCGCCGCAATGAACCGTAGATGGCGGCAAGTCGGTCGAGAAAGCCGCCGGCATCGGTATAACGGGCGGGATTGAACTCAACGACGATCATGGGCTGATGGCGGTTGATGGTCTCGCTCATTCCGTCGAAGATGGCTTCCTCGGCGCCTTCGGCATCGATCTTGATGAAATCGACGCGCTCGCAGGACGCGCTCAAACGATCGAGGCTCGTCACCGGAACGCGCACGATGCTGCCATCCTGTGCAGAGGGCAAAAAGCCTTCGTCGACGATCAGAGCGTTTTTCGGTTCGTTGTGAGGAACGTAAAGCGATGCTTCACCCGAAGCGCTTCCGCCAAGCGCCACTCTTTCGATGCGTGTCCGCCCGATCATGCCATTCAGCTCCGCACTGTAACGCAGGAAATCCGCGGCATGCGGGTTAGGCTCGACGGCAATCAGCGCGCCCCTATCGCCGACAAGCTCGGCAAGCAGGACAGAATAATAGCCGAAGTTCGCTCCGACATCGACGGCGGTCATGCCGCGCTTGACATTGCGGATGCAAAACAGGGTCAGCCAGATTTCCCAGAATCCATCGAGCATGACGTGAGATCCAAAACCTCTGTCACGCGTGTCGACATAGAGCTTGTAACGTCCAAGGATGCGAACCAATGCCGTATGATTTCCGAGATAGGCACTGTTCACACGCTGCAGGATAGCCGCTTCGGCCTGATATCGATCAAAGGCCATCAACTCGTGGAGATGCAGCAGCTGCGACATACCCATATCATCCTTCCCAAACCAGCCTGTATTGAGCGCAGTCCGCAAGCCGGACAACATCATGAAGGCCCTCGATCTTTTGCTTTACCGCTTCCGATGCCAACCGGTTGCCTGGCATCGGATATGATCGTCAGTTTGCCGTGGAGGCCGCGATGCCGACGGAGGCCGCGGACAACGCCGTTCCGGTCAGACCCTGGAAGAGGCCCATGAACTTCTGGATATCGATCGAAGAAGCATTGGAGATATAGATGATATCCCGAGGCTGAACCTCGAAGGTCTGCATGGCAAGCAGCGTGGCCCCGCTCTTCATGTCGAAGCGATAGACGATCGGCACCAGGCCGCCACGCCGCAAGAGCGGATTATTCGGTGCGACTATGCGTCGGGCAACATCAAGCGGCTCGTAGCGGAAGAGAAAGACGCCGGACACATCGGCGCGGCTGTCCTGCAAGCCACCCGCACGCGCAACCGCATTCGCCATCGTCAGATGCTGCACATTGAACGGTACTTCGCCATTCTGACCCGAGGCGCCGAGGATCGTATACGTATTCGGCTCGCGGACCACGGTAACGACGTCTTCAGGCCGCAACCTGATATTTTCGCGCGGATTCTGAACGATCGCCGTGAAAGGCAGATGCATCGTTCTGCCACGTCTGGTCAGATAGACCACGCTGTCATTGACGCCGGCGCGCAACCCACCGGCCGCGGCAATCGCATCCAGAACGCGATCACCGGCGGGCGAAAGTGCGACACGCGCACCGCCAGCCACTTCACCGGTAACGGTGACGGTGTTTGCGGCACTCTGCTGGACGGTCACCAGCGCCTGCGGTTGCACCGCTTTGCCCGTTAAAGCCGTGATGACGGCCCGCTCGACTGCGGCCGGGGTCTGGCCGGCAGCCGTGATGCGGCCGACATAGGGAATGCCGATGGTTCTATCGCTGTTGACCGTCTGCGGCGGAATGCTCACCGAGCTACCGGTTGGCTGCTGCTGGCCGGAGGCAGCCGACGCCGATCCGAACAGGCTGCCGGGCGGCGCCTCCCACAGGCTGACGGAAACCACGTCACCCACGGCGATCCTCAATCCGGGATCCCTTTTGCCTTCGCCGAAATAAGCAGCCAGGCTCGCTTCGGGTCGCTCAGCGGTCCTCGCCATCGCCGCCGACCGCACGTCGACCAGGGCAAATGGCGGCACGGACCGCGACGCCGCTTCATCCAGAATACGGGAGGCCTTGGGTCCGGCCTCCGGTAACGCACAGCCCGTAAGAACGCAGGCGAGAACGCACAATAATCCGAATTTCAATTGCATCGATGATCCTGAGAGGCATGGAGAGAGTTTTGACTGGGCGTGGACATGCCCAGTGCGCTATGCCGTTCCGGCATCGTCGCCATGCTCCCGGGTGAAACGAAGGATGGATGAAGGACTGAAACCGTAGGCGTGTTTGTAAAGAACCGAAAAACGCCCGGGATTGGAAAACTGAAGGCTCATCGCCAGGTCGGTTATGCTCTCGGCCTGACCGCCCTTGATGGCGCCATGCGCGGCCGCAAGGCGATAATTGCACAATATCCCCATCGGCGTGTCGCCGCGGTAAGTCTTGAACATGCGTTGCAGCGCTCTCGGGCTGCAGCTTGCTGCGTTGGCAAGATCCTCCAGCATGACCGAATTGTGCAGATTGTCCCGCATGAACGCTTCGGCCCTCAAAAGCTGCCGCGGCGCATCTTCCAAGGCACCCCGGTTGAAGGCATCAGCCAGATTGTGAGGCAGCTTCGCGAACAATTTGACCAGCAAGAGTTCGCTGTAGGCCTTTGCGAGCATCATCCGTTCGGCAGGCCGTGCGGTCATCAGGTCCTTTTCGGCCTGTCGAAGTGTCTGGTAGAGGCCTTGAGCACCCCCTTGCCGGAAGCTGACGGGTAGAAGGCTGAACTCCTGGACGTACGGCTTGCCCGTCAACTCCTCGAAATGCTGTCGGATCACCGGTTCGGGAATCTGAAAGACCAGCCAGGAGCTGCGCGGCTTGATATCCAGCCGCTTGCCGCTGCGGTCGGTGATGCTGGCAACGCTGTTGGCGGGAATACGCAGTGTTTTCTGCGTGCGTCTGTGGCTGACTTCGATCTCGCCAGCGAGCACGAACACGATGCTGACGCGCGGCAGATCATGCTTGGCTACGGCTTCGAGACCACCAGAATGTTCCGCGCTGACGATGGATGCAGATTGGAGGGGTTGCTTGCTGAATTTGAACGAATAATCGCCACTGGATTCTGAGGGAACCGACCATTTCCAATTGGGCTCAAGCACGTCAAGATTGCGAATTATTGCATCGCGAGAATATACCTCGAAAGTGCCCACGCACTGTTCGACAACTCTTCCTAGCATCGCCATCCGCCACCCTACTCAAAATCTCAAGTTGCACATTAGAAAATCCTCATAAGGAATTTCTATCAAGGTCAGATTTTTTCGTGTCCGTTAGGATGACGACATGATATCGCCCCTTCGTTCATCCTAATGGGGTATAATCATTCAGCTTAATGTACATTACCTATTATTAAATTAGCATATCAATTTTCAGCGGGGCAGTACAGATCGTGACGATGTTATACAGAATCTTATTGCCTCCGGCTCCCGCAGAAGGCGAAATCGCGATGACGACAATGTCGGACAAAATGCATGCCTATCTCAGGTCATGCGAAGAAGAGATACTTCCGATAGTTGAATACTATAGAACTAATTTAGATATTGTAACTATCTCGCTAAGATAGTTAAGACCCGAGTTGGCGAACAACCAACGACGTGGCAGGGCGCCATCGCGCGTCTGCGGAGATAACTTTGAACGACGATGGCTTTTCCACAATTTTAGAAACTGCGCCCGATAGAATCGGCTGATACTGCCGGGTTGAAGCCGTTGGTCCGCCTTCAAACCTTGGTTGAATTCCGACACTGAAGCGAGAATTGTCACGCGATACCGCGCGTTCCAGGCGCGTTACGGATCGCGCCAACAGTGATTCGATCGGCCATTGGTTGATTGATATCAAAATTACAATGTAGAGTAGATTCTAAACGCCGCTTCGATGTCGTCAAACACGCGACCGCGGCCATTTTTCAGCACCAATGCTGTCTTGCAGAGGTCGCCAATCATATTGAGATTGTGTCCCACAATGATCATCGCGCGATCCTTGCGCTTGACGAAAAGCTCCTGGAACGACCGCTCCTGGAAGCGTTTATCCCCAACTGCGAGCACTTCGTCGATCAGATAGCAGTCGAAATCAACGGCAAGCGACATGCCAAAAGCGAGTCGCGCGCGCATGCCCGACGAATACGTCCTCAGCGGCATCCGCAGATATCTGCCAAGCTCGCTGAAATCCTCCACCTGTTGCAGGATCTCGGCAAATGGCTTGTCGTAGATTCGCGAGAGGAACCGCATGCAGTCATAGCCGGTCATCGAGCCGCCAAAGCCGCCGCTCAATGCGATCGGCCATGACATGGACATATTGCGCACGACCCTGCCCGACGTTGGCTCTTCAATACCGGCGATCATGCGGACAAGCGTCGATTTGCCGGCGCCGTTATGTCCGAGCACGGCAACCTTCTCACCGCGACCGACCTTGAAGGAGACTCCATCGAGCACCCGACGCATTTTGCCATTCACCTCGTACTCTTTGACGAGATCGAACACGCCGACAATACCATCCTCCTGCCAAGGCTCGACAGGTGTCGGCGCCGGCGTTTCCGGCGATACATATTGCGTGATGCTGGGAGGGAGACCGCTCATTGATGCGCCGCGTGCTCGTAAACCTGGTTGATGAAGAAGCGCGTAATCCAGAAGCAGGCAATGCAGATGGCGACCAGCATGAGGAACGAAATGATCCGTTTCGGATAGAGCGCATGATCGGGAAGGTTTGGATCAGCGATGCGCTCCAGATACAGCTGCTGCCGTTGCGCGTCGATCTTTGCGTTTTCGAGAGAGACCGTGGCCGAGGTCAACATTTTGGCAGCCATTTCGCGCTCGAGGAGAAGCTGCTCGTATTGCGCAATGCGCGGGGCCATCGATCCATCATTGCCAACAATGCGTGCCCTCTCATCGCTGATCTGACGTTCCATGGCTGTAACCCGCGCCCGCAAGGCCTCGACCTGTGGGCTCTGGGGAGCCTGCTCCTCGAGCGCGGCAAGACGCGCCTTGCCATCTACGAGATTGTCGGAAAGCCGGGCGATCATATCGAGCGCCGCCGATGATTGCTTTGTCGGATCGACAAGCGCCTCACGATTGCGGAACTCCGTCAGTGTCTTCTGCATATTCGACAGCCTGACCTGACTGTCTGCCACCTCGACCTGCGTGTAGCGAATAGCATCCTGGCGTGCACGATCGTTGAGGCGGTTGATCAGTTCCTCCGCGTGCTGAACGAGTGCGTGCGCGAGACGATAGGAATCTTCCGGTCGGAAAGCACGAACCGAAAGCGTTGTGACACCGCTGCCGCTATCGGTATGAACATCGATGATGCGAAGATAATGCTTGAACATGTCTTCGCTGTTGGCTTCACGCCAGGGCATCGGGTAGCGGCTGAGGAAATCTGCCTCGGGGCGCGAAAGCATCGCTTTCAGATCGTCGTTCTCGACGAGCTTGTCCACGGCTGCGCGCGACTTGATGAATTCCGTGACGATATAGCTATCGTCCTGAGCACGAACGAAGCCGGTGCTTTGAAGGAAACCACTGAGCAGGCCGGCGGCATTTCTGTTGGGGCTGCGCACGACGAATTGCGTTTCGGAGATGTACTGATCGCTGCAGACATAGCCGTAGTAAATGCCGCCGAGCAGGGTGGGAATGATCACCATCAGGATCAGCAGCAATTGCGAGCGCAGCCAGCGTGCGATCGATCGAGGCCTGGAAACCGGCCGGCCGATAACGACACTCGGGGCTCTCGCCGTCACGAGCGTGACGAAATCAGCAAACTCTCTGTTGTTCTCAATGCGGCTCATTCAAAAACCATAAACCTCTTCTTTCCGAGAACAGCGAACGCCATTTCCAGTCTTTCCGAGACGTTGGGAAGATCACAAAAAATCATGTTCCCAACACAGTCCAAACCGCCGTTTCACGCATGCGTACAACGATTGCGGAATGCTTATTTTTGATAGAGAATTTACAAATATCCTTTTATTGTCAAATATAATTCTCTGACATAGAAAATTTAATCTAACACTTACAGAATAATTGCACCGCTGTCGCATTTAATACTTTAGCGACGTGATCCGTATGGCGACGGGAAATCGCGGCGGCGATAACTGCCATTGAATTCGCCATTTCTCCCTCATTGCTGGTTCAAGGAATTCGGAATGGGAAAATCTGGAGGCACCTCTAGCCTTGATAGCAAGATCACCAGGCAGGACTGCGATACGACCATATCGCTGACCGTCCAGGCCAATTGCTGCTATCGCTTGTCACGAGAGTTCCTCCAATCCGTTTTTCAGGCCCTTTCGACCCAGTTTGCGGCCTTCTTTCCTGCCCCCAAGAAAGCGATTCCTCTCGTTCTTCCAGTCGAAGCGACGCGTCGGCAGATGCATCGCCTTCGTTGCTACGATCATTCGTAACGAGGACGCGTTCGGGGGGCACATATGTATTCGGATTCGACAATCTTTCCCCAAGACATGCGATCCTCGCAAGGAGAGCCGGGTGCACGCGCCTCGTGGTTGCCGCCGGTAAATTCGAGCCTTCTTGCCTTTCTGTCGACACGCCAGCGCTTCCCACTCATAGGCCCGGCAATTTCAGCATCGCTGCGACCGATAGAGTTGACGATGGGGACGGCCGATGGCGTGGTCGGATGGGGCGATCGCCCTCTGTCCCGCCTTGCCCGCCTTTATGCCCGCATGCACCGGCTCCCATTCTGGACGGTTACGGACGGCTTTCTCCGGTCCGTCGGCGGCACGTCGGCGCCGTCTGTCTCGATCGTTGCGGATGACATCGGCATCCATTTTTCGGCTGAAGGTCCATCCCGGCTTGAATCGCTGCTCCAGAACGGATCTGGTGAAGACAATCAGGATCGCGCCCGAAATCTACGGCAATGGATCGTTAGTGAGCGGCTTTCAAAATATAATTACCTGCCCGAAACCACCGTGCGGCTGCGCCGAAGCAGTCACAAGCGCATATTGCTCGTGGATCAGGTCGTGGGCGATCGATCGGTCGTGTGTGCAGGCGCCGATGAGGCCAGCTTCGAGAGAATGTGGAATGCTGCACTAGCCGAGAAGAACGCCGACATCGTCATCAAAGGCCATCCCGATGTCGTGGCCGGTCCTGCGAGAGGTTTCCTGACCGCACATGCCGACGACAGCCGAGCGCAATTCCTCGACAATGCGGTTTGCGCCCAGTCCGTGCTTGATGTCGTGGATGAGGTTTGGACGGTGTCCAGTCAACTCGGCCTGGAGGCGCTGCTGCGCAATATGCCCGTGGTGACATTCGGCATGCCTGCCTATGCCGGCTGGGGGCTGACACAGGATCGAGCCGAAGGTTCGATCGCGGTCGCAGCAAGAGCTCGCCGCAGCCGACGCGTGACAATCGACGAGTTTGCGGACGCTGCTCTTCTTCAGTATTCCCGTTACGTAGACCCCATCTCACGCAAGCCGATTACGGCGGAGCGAGCAATCGAGCGTCTCGTCGAATGGCGTAACCGCGAACAGTCACTGTCGGGCCGCTATCTCTGCGTCAATTTCTCGCTTCACAAGCGCTCCGTGATGCGCCGCTATCTGAGCAGCCCGCGATCGGAGGTGCGGTTTGCGACCAATCCGACGGTCGAGCAAATAGAGGACGCGGATACGATCGTTCTATGGGGTAATTCGGCAGCGCCGGACGAAAGTCTGCTTAGAAAGCAGGACAGGACATTACAGGTTATCCGTGTCGAGGATGGCTTCATTCGGTCTGCCGGCCTCGGCACCTCCCTCGTCCCGCCATCGTCGCTCTGCTTCGATTCCGAAGGCATCTATTTTAATGCCACGGCCCCGAGCCAACTTGAGACAATTCTCAACGAGACGGACTTCGATGCTAGCCTTCTGGAGCGGGCGCGGCGCCTGCGGCAGGCCGTCGTTTCGATGGAGATCACAAAATACAATCTGCCGCCGCAACCCGCTCCCGATTATAGAAATCTGGCAGCCGGACGCGCCATCATTCTGGTGGCAGGGCAAGTTCCCAACGATGCCTCGCTGCGGTTCGGCATGGCGAAGCATAGCTCGGACGTCGAGTTGCTGAAAGCCGTTCGGCGAATCAGGCCAAACGGATTTATCGTCTACAAGCAGCACCCCGACCTTCTCGCCAAGGGCGATGCGCACCATCCGGATAAGCCGCTTCCTGCGACGGAGGATGCGGATCTCATCATCGGCAATGTCAATCTGGATGAACTTCTGGCTGCGGTCGACGAAGTGCACGTCGCAACCTCCCAGATCGGATTTGAGGCGCTCCTGCGGGAGAAGCCCGTCTGGTGCCATGGCCTGCCATTTTACGCCGGTTGGGGCCTTACGCGCGATAGCGTGGTTACTTTGCGGCGCAAGCGCATGCTCACCCTGGATGCGCTCGTCGCAGGTACCTTGATACTCTATCCCAGATACTGGTCGAATATCGCCAACCTCCCCTGCACGCCAGAAGACGTGATCACCGAGCTTTACAATGCGCGGCTGGGCACGGCGCCAAATCCCTCGCGTCGCCGCTTGCTGGCGCGGATCATTCACATGCTCGAAGCGAGAAAAGCCCGATGAACCCCATCGTGATGGACATTTCGCGATTGATGGAGCGGGCTCATTCCCCGACGCCAACAGGAATTGATCGCTACGAGCTGCATTATGCGCATTGGCTCAACGAGCGCCGTAAGATCGTGTTGGCAAAACGCGACCGACCCTGGCCGCAATATCCGTGGTTTGTCGAAACCGGCCATCATGGTGCGATTTCCGTCGAGGGTGAGCGGGCTGATCGACTGGTATCAACGCTCAATGGCCGTTGGGCAACAACCGAACTCTCTGGGCCTCAAGCCGCGCTTCTCGAGCGCATTTTCGCTGCAGTTGATGGCAAGATAAGATGGCAGCCAAGCTCGGTTCCCAAAAGCAGCCCGACATACACACAAAGACTGCGCAAGATGGCGCATGTCGTGACCAGTCATTTCAATAATGGAATGCTGCTGCCCAGCAACGCGTCTCTCATTCATGTCTCTCACAGCCGCCTGGAGAGAACATCCGCTTACTCTTGGCTTGGAGAGACCGGCAGGAACGGCGTGTTCTATGTTCACGATCTCATTCCATTGTCCCATCCCGAATTCGTACGCCAGGAAGAGCCCGAAAGGCACCGGCGTAGAATGGAAACCGTGCTGAAACACGCAAGCCTCATTCTATGCAATTCGCAGGTTACGGCGCGCGCCATGCGGACCTATGCGCAGGAGAACAACAAGAGATTGCCCTCCATTGCGGTGCTGCCTCCAGGTGTCGAACAATGCTTCCTTGAACCATCGAAGGATATCGCCGCTCCGAAAACACCTTACTTCGTGGCAATCGGCACGATCGAACCTCGCAAGAACCACATGCTGCTTCTGCGCCTATGGCAATATCTGGCCGAACGCGATGGCGCAAATGCGCCGCGGCTCGTCATCGTTGGCAAAAGAGGTTGGGAAAACAGCCACATATTGGCGATGCTGGAGCGTTGCCCGGCTCTTCCCGGGCTCGTCATCGAAGTTCCCGGCCTCGAGGATGCCGCTTTGGCAAGGCTGGTGGCTGGCGCGGCCGCATTGCTGTCACCATCCTTTGCGGAAGGCTACGGCATGCCGATTACCGAGGCGATCGCCGTCGGCACTCCCGTCGTTGCCTCGAATATTACAGCCCATCGCGAAGCCGCCGCCGGTCAGGCCGCAGTCTTCCTTGACCCGTTGGACGGGATGAGCTGGCGCGCCGCGGTCGACGCGATCGCCGCCGCTCCGCAACGTCGCTTCGGACAATATGCCGCGCCAGGATGGGACGCCCATTTCGACGATCTGGAGGCATTGATCGCAGCGGATTTTTCCGCACGGCATTATGCAGCACAGCGTGTGCGCCAACGCCTATCCGGCTTGGTGCCGAGCACCGCCTTGCGCTGACAACTTGAGAGACGGTGAACGCCGCAATGCAGACGCAACAAGAAAACGGAATTCTGGTTTGTCTCAGTGTTAAAAAGGGGCTGGAGAAGTGACGAGCTTTTACGATATCGAAAATTGTTACAAATTTATCCTCGGTCGACAGGTCAATGCGGATGAGCGCGATGCCATCGCGCAAGACCTGCTAAAGCTCACGGATATACCGCTTGAAGAACATCGGCATCGCTTTCTGCGCTCCGTGGAATTTCATCACCGTTATGGCGAGCTGCTTTTCGACAACTTCGTTCCGAAATCCATTTTCGTCCTTTATGAGACGAAAAATAACTTCAAAGTGCATTTGGATCTTCGTCAGTATCATATGTCTTTCGGTATCATGAACGGCGAATATGAGCGGTTCGATATCGATCTCGTGAAGGCAATCCTTCCCGATAACGGGCAGTTCATAGATGTCGGCGGCAATGTCGGATACTACTCGCTTTCCGTTGCCGCACATCCTTCATTCCGAGGAAATGTGCTCGCATTCGAGCCGCTGCCGAAACTCTGGAATCTCTTCAACCGGTCCATCATGGAAAACGGCTTCGAAGATCGTGTCACCGTCCTGCAGCTGGCATTGGCGGATGAACCCGGCCAGATGCACCTCAACGACGCCGAGGACACGGTCAATGCCGGCGCCACACGCCTCGTCGTGAATGCAGCAGAAACCAAAGTCGGCAGGATGACAAAGGTCGATACGCTTGATCATGCCATCGGCAGTTTGCGGCCTGACGTCATCAAGGTTGATATCGAAGGGGCGGAAGGGCTTTTCCTGAAGGGCGCGGAGCAGACTCTCACTGCGCACAAGCCGACAATCCTTATGGAAATCAACCGCGATATGCTCGCGTTCCTCTCGAGGGAATCGCCGGGCGGAATTTATCGTCAATTCACCAATCTCGGCTACCAGATATGGGTCAGCGAGCATGAGCAATTGGCCCGGATTGCCACGCCGGAAGAGCTCGATCAGACCTTTCCGTATGGTGCGGTTGCCAACATATTAGCCGTTCACGAGAGCCGCATAGAGCAGGTGAACGACCGCCTCCAGCGGCTTGGCCTAAACCTGGTGACACCGAAAACGAGCGCGGAGCGCTTGAAGGAGATCGCGGTTTAACCGCGATCATTGACGAGCGCGGCCTCGACAAAGGAACCGGGATGCCCGGTAACCGAACGAGGCCGTAGCGGACAACGGGTCGATGACATGAATACGAAGGCATATGACGGCTCAGGCTCCATCGGGATGTCTGCCAAGGACGCGCTTCCGCTGAACACGGTGATGCTGAGCCGTCACATCCGCGCGACCGCCCAGGTCCACGATTGGAGGGCACAGGTTATGTTGGAACGGCGTCCGCTAGATCGCCTTCCGAAGACAGGAGCTTTTGAGCCGGGCAAATGGAATATGTCGGCCGCCGGTAATGGCCGCGCGGACGTTGCCGGCGAAACCACAAACGGCGAGACGGCTATCGGTCTATTCGAACTTTATATGGCTGCGGGCATAGTTGACCAGAATGAGCCCGACGACCGTGGTGAACAGGCACCATTTGAAGATGTAGCCCATATCGAAGAATGTCTCGACAGACTCGCCGAAAACGCCCGCGCGAAACATCTCGAAGCAATGAACGGTGGGAACGTACAAGGCCAGCTTCTGCAGTCCGCTCGGAAGCCATGCCACCATGAAGAACATGCCGCCGATCGGCAGCGTCAGATACTGGAATGGCGCAATGAATTTTTCCACGAATTCGAAGCGTTCGGCGCCTGCGGCAAAAACCAACCCGACGGCGAACGAGAACCAGGCCATGAACAGCCAGCCCGCAAGCAGCAGGCCGAGATCCTGATAGGGCGGTACGATGCCGGCCAATCGCGAAATCGTATAGACGATGATGAGGGCAGCCGTCGTACCCGCAATTTCCAGAAGTGCCCGCGCAATCAAAGCATCGGCCAGGCGAATCTGTCGATGATACATCAGCGGCAGGTTTTGACGCAGGCAGGTGACGGCGTGGCCGCTTACATGGCGCCAGAGGGTCAATGGCATATAGCCGCTGAGAACGAAGGCGACGACCGCCAATCCATGGGCTTCGTGGCGCATCAGGCTCCACATCAACATCACGCCGCTCGTCAGAATCATCGGTTCCAGCGCGACCCAAAGAAACCCTATGTTTTCACGGCCATAGCGCATCAGCATTTCACGCATGATCAAGGCGCCCAGAACTCGCCCCTGGATTTTCAGCCCTTCGATGAAGCGCGAGCCGGTACGAGTGTTGTTGGAGATATGATCCACGCGACAGCTCCTTTTAGGTATTCGGTCCTATTCGAACCACGGCCCAACGATACCGGCGAAGATCACTCGCTCAATCTTCATTGCGTCAGCTTCGGACAATTACCGCAGCGCCGGCACGCAGTCGCAGCCAATCAATAGGAAAGGTGAAGGCATGGCTCTCATAAACTCCGAGACCAAAGACAAGGAGTTGGACTCAAAGCCAAACCGAGAAGCGTCACGCACAACGATTGCGCGCTCTTTTGCAGTGCCCGTCAAGAAGCGCCGGAAGCGCTCCCGTCGTCATCTGGTTTATGTGCTGACGGTTATCGCACCTACTTTGGCGGTCGGTGCCTATTATGCGTTCGTTGCTGCGCCGATCTACGTCTCCGAAGCTTCCTTCGTTGTCCGCATGGCGGCGCCTCCGTCCTCGAACGTCTTTGGGTCGCTGTTGCAAAACAGCGGTATCACGCGTTCACAAGACGACACTTTCTCGGTGCAGGAATATATCCGCTCGCGTCAGGCACTGAAGGAACTTCAAGGCCAGCTTCCCGTCCGCGCGATCTTCGGCAGCCCGCAAGCGGACTGGCTCACTCGTTTTCCTCGCCTTTGGGAAAGCAACAGCGAGGAAGAGCTCTATAAATATTATTCGGATCGGGTCTCTGTCATCCACAACGACACCACCGGCATCACCGTGCTGCGCACGACTGCGTTCCACGCAAAGGACGCGGCCGACATGAACGCCACGCTGCTGACGCTCAGCGGCAACCTTTTAGATCGACTGAACGACCGCGCGCGCAATGACGCGGTGCGTTTTGCCGACAATGAAGTCCAACAGGCGCAACAACGCGTTATCGACGCACAAAAGAGTATTACAAACTTCCGAAACAAGGAGTTGATGATCGACCCCAATGCAAGCTCGATGTCGATGGTCGAGCTGATCACCAATCTCAGTGCCGAACTCGCGACCACGCGGGCGCGTCTCGCAGAAACACGCAAGACGGCACCTGACAGCAGCTCCATCCCGTTTCTGACGAGCCAGATCGCAGCACTGGAGCAACAGATCGAAAGTGAGCGCGGCAAGATGGTGGGGAGCGATAATTCCGTCGCGCCGCGAATTGCCGACTATGAAAGCCTTGTCCTGATGCGGGAGTTTTCCAACAAGGCGCTGGTGTCGGCGCTCGATGCGCTGGAAGCAGCAAGGGCGGACGCTCGCCGTCAGCAGCTTTATCTCGAAGTACTGGTGCCGCCGCCGCTGCCTGATGAAGCGGAGATGCCTTACGCATCCAAGAATATTCTGATCGTTTTTCTGTCCTTGAGCCTAGCATACCTGCTTGGCTGGCTCATGATCACGGCCATCAGGGATCACGAAAGCTGATAAGGCAAGCGAGAGCGATGCTCTCGCGCCAATCGGAGGCTGGGATCAATCCGGACGCCAGAAACAGGTATATATTTGTCCCATGCAGGATCGAATTTCCTGGCCGGAAATCGAATCCGGCGTGATATGGCCGTATAGATCGAACTCCACATCCCGCGCCCGGATATAGTGATGTAAAGCCGAACGAATATCACGCATGGCCTTGTAGAGATGCGCGGTCTGGATTTCGACATCGATCATCGATGCAGCATCGTGATTTTTCGCGTAATCGCGATAGATATCATAAAGCCGCAGGGCCTCGTCGAAATCTCCAGCTTCCTTGGTCACGTTGGCATAAACGGCAATCAGATCCTCTTCGCCATCATTGACAACGAGGTCTCTCAGTTGCTCGCGTGCCGGCTGCCAGCGCCTGGATTGGACAAGCTCCATGGCCCTCTGGCGCTTGTTCTCCACATCGACACGCGACACCCGCTGGCGTGCCTTCTCGGAATGCTGCGCTATTTCGGTGTCATTCGGCGAAAGTTCATGCGCACGGTCGTACCATTGAAGGGCCGTCTCCAGATCGTGCATACGATTATAGAGATGTCCCAGCTGCAAATGGATATCGGGATCATCGGGCTCTTCTTCAAGAAAACGCCGATAGGCTTCGAGAGCAGCCTCAAAATCTCCGCTCTCTTTGTAGGCATGACCAAGCTGCACGTACAGGCCGATGCGGCCGGGCTGCTGCTCGACCGCCTGAGCATAATAATAGGCGGCGCTCGGCCAATCCCGGCGATTGCGCGCGGCATCCGCCTCGGCGAGCACATTGATCGGCACGGGCGCATCTTTCGCACTATTTGCGGGATGCCCAACTCGCAGAAAAGTCGACGCAAGTCTGAACTCTCTGATCATGATACCAGCCGCATCGAGATATTGCGGGGACGCAGCCAGGAATCTTCGGGGCTGCGCTCATGGATACGGACGCGCAACTCGAGAAAACGATGTTCTCGCTTGATGGCCACGCACAAGGTTCCGGAAAACGAACCGACCAAAGTGATCGACTGCAGGAAATCCAGCCCTGAGTTCGCAACAATCTCGACATCGAGCTTCGCGGTCGGCGGCTGGATGAGATCGATATCCAGCAGCCAGTCACCATCGGCAAAACTGCGCTTCGGGCCTGTCAGCAGCCAACCAGGCTGAACGCTCCAATTGCCCTCGTGAATCTGCAGCGACTGCCGCATAAGGTCGGGACCGATCATCCAACCGACATTCTCGACCTCGCGCACGAAAACGACTACCGCCTGCCCGGCTGTATTGACCAGCAATCCGGAGGGCGTGATGCTGGCGTTCGAGACATCGGCGCTCTCCGAAGGCTCGTTTTCGTCGTCCGGCAGCAGCGTATCCCAATAGGCCGTCTGGCCATCTCGCCGCGCGATAGCAACGATCCGTTTTACGATGGCGGCGCGAGTAAGAACACCACGCCTGAGATCGAACTCAAGCTCCAAGCGTTCCGCCGATGTCGGATCGCGCCCGCAAATACGCGAAAAGGCAAAGCGCAGAAACGCGGCGTCGTCTTCAGGTGAGAAGCGAACGAAATTCTCCACCATGGCGAACTGATCGGGCTCGCGGCGAAGCGCTTGCACCCCGGGAAGACCATCGAGCGGTGACGGAACAGGACGACGCGCCTTCAAGGCATCGATGACGCGCAGCCTGTTGGTTCCGCCTCGAATGGCATTCGCAAGCGAAAGACGATCGTCCGAACTGAGATCGCTTTCTGTCAGATCGAGTGCCTTTGCCCAGGCATCGATGAAGGATTCAGCCGGCAGGGAGAATACATCTTTCGGAGGAGTGTTGAGTGGGTGCCTATGCAACTCGGCGATGGTCAATTTTGCCCCCTAACATCTTTTCAATCGCAGTGACGTGTCTCGCGGCAACGCGCGGATAGGAGTACCAATCTGCAGCACGGCCTCTGTCCCGATCCATCATCTTCAGAAGGTCGGGATTCTGTGCGAGGCTCAACAGGGCCTCGGCGATGCAGTCGATCTCGGTGCTTTTGACGACATGGCTGAAGGGCCAGAGATCCCGGAGCACCGGCGAGCGAGAACACAGCAGCGGGCGGTTGACGCTCATGGCGATCCGCGCAGCGCCTGTGGCCGTTTCTGTGGAATTTCTATATAGGAACGACAGCACATCGCATGTCATGAGTTCGCGCCTGAGTTCACCCTCTGGCACGAAATCGAAACGCGTCGTGACCTTGTCCGATAGACCGAGATAGTCGATGAGATTTTCGACCATGGCGCGTGTCGCACGGGACTCATCATTGGGCACGACGCAATTGAAGAGCTTCAGCCGCAGTCGCGGATCGTATTTGACGGCCTCGGCAAAGGCCAGAACCAAACGATCGATGTTCTTGTGCGGCATCAGGAACCCGAAGGAACCAATGGTGAAATGTTCGGCGTCCGGTCCGGCCGTATCCGTCGGCTCGGACAGCACTCCATGAGGAATGACAACAGGGTTGGGGTGCCCGGCAGCCGAAAGTGCCGCCGCATCTTCCGCAGAATGAACGAAGACCACATCGAAGGCATGCGTCCAGTTCAATGTGCCGCCTCGCAATGCTTCCTTAACACTGTGCATAGTCAACGCACGCAGACGATGAGCGGTGGATGCAAGCGGCTCCATCAGCAGTTCCATATCCGGTGTCGAGAAGAATCCCGGATGGTGCTGCATCCACAGAACATCTGCCCGCCCCTGCTCCAGCCGGCCCGCAAATCGTTTCAGCGAAGCAAGATCATATCCCCAGAGTCTCGACATGCTGCGCGGCGGCGCTTCGCCGACCCCGGATGTCACGTCCGGCAGCGCGTCATCCATGATCCGCCGCGCGAATATATGATCTATCCTGTCCGCAAAGGCAGGCGTGCCGTAAAGATGTTGCGAGTAGGTGGCGATGCCGCATTGCTGCTGCCAGGACGAGATCAGATCGATCGTCCAATCCCGCCGGGGCTGGGCGGAGGATCGCATCGGCTTGGCAAGAGCCGCCAAGGTGCGGATGGCAACGGACCGCCAGCTGAAATGAGCCTTCAACAACGCCTTGGCCCTCTCGGTTTTATTCCGAGCCTCGTCAGTGCGATCGAGAACCGCGCGCATCTGTGCACCGAGATGCTCAATCGACGGCTCTGCCCAGAGACTATGGGATCCGGCCACATGTGCCTGCGAGGTCGACATATGATAGTCGACAAGCCACGCCGTTTCGGGTCGGCAGAAATCGAGTTGCCCGCTGTAATTCGTTGTCACGACAGGCACATCGAGAAGCATGGCTTCCGCAAGCGGCAAGCCAAACCCCTCGCCTCTGCTCGGCGCCACCAGCATGGCAGCGGAGCGATAGAGCGCGCGGAGCTGAGCGGGCGTGTAGTGCTGCTCGATGACCGTTATCGGTGGAGCATCAATGAGACGGTCTCGCTTCTCTGCTAGCACCGCCTCCAGGATGTTGTTCGGATTGGGGAAGGTCTTGATCACGAGTTCGACAGGGTCGCTTGCGCGGAAACTGCGCAGGAAAGACTCGACCAGAACGTCGATCCCCTTTCGGGCAAAGCACGAGGAGACATGGACAATGCGTCGGCGGCCATTTTCAGACAGCGGGTTTGGCGCATCGTCGGATACGGTCGATAGATGATCGCAACCGTTGCCAGTCACCTCCACGGGAATTGTGATGCCGGAGCGTTCAAAGCTGTCGTGAACGAAGTTTGAAATTACTGTGACGAGGTCAAGATCACGATTGAAGCGATCGACCAGGTATTGCGGGAATTCCATTTCCTCCCAGGCAAACGCCACATAGGCATTCAATCGCCCACGCATATTATGCGTGGCCGGAGGCCAAGTGTTGCGCAGGTGGATATCGAAGGTTTCACCGGCCGGATAGTCGTCACGCATGCGACGGACGATATCGGTCGCAGCCGTCAAATTGGGGTCGGTATGCCAGTCGTCTTCGCCAGTATGGCAAACCAGATTGACGCCAAGGTCGATAAGCGCTTGCGCAAGGTGGCGATTGACGATCGCAAGGCTGTAGTCGCCCTTGAAGACCCCGTCGAAGAAAACCGTTTTGCCAGCGAATTTTTCGATCAGAGATCGTTCGTCGATACGTGCAGCATCAAGCGAATAAGGCGAAACGCTTTCGTCATAACGCATTCATTACTCCCAAGCGCTGAAAACAAACCGGACGGTCTATGGCCTGGGGATATCCGTGAATGCGAATGAGCGCAGACAGGTTGATCGCCCTGGCCATAGTGCCTAGGCAGGTTGCGGGCAGTCATGACCGCCCGCAACTAAGTTCGCTAGAGGGTATCAGGAGGCCTGTGCGTTCCGGACGGCATAGCCCAGTTCTTCCGCGCGCGCTTCGAGAGTCTCGCGGGCCTGCTCGAGAATCTTGCCTGCATAGACCGGAGGATAGCACCAATCGTTCCAGGTGCGTGTCGCCCCACCGGCAAAATCGCCGAACCGCAACACGCCCGGCTCAAGGAAGGACAGACGGCCGCCGAGATCGAGATAGGTCTCCGTCTGCGCCCCTTCCGCAAGCACGATGGAGTGCTGCTCGAGTTCGATATGGAAATACTCGAACGGCACCAGGGTTGTTTCCTGCGTGACCGTAGTTCCATTGATCAGGAACTTGGCCGGGATCAGCGACTCCTCCAAAAGCATGCAATGATCGGGGGAAACATAAAGATCACGAGCGGGAACGTTTTCGGCCAATGCGCCGGTTTGAATACGAACGGGAAGAGTGTCACGCGGCTTGTCGATCGCTTTCGGATCGATCCGTCGGCGACCAATCCATTTTATTTCCGCGATACCATTATGAGTGACGACGACGTCTCCTACACGAAGATCCTCAATCGGCAACTCACCTTCCGGCGTTCTGATGAGCGTGCCGCGAAGGAAGCAACTCGTGAACGTTAGCGTATCAGTGTTGGCATCATAGGTATAAGTTACACCGGGCGGAATGGTGTAAGAACCAAGCGGCACTGCATTGAGAAGACCGCCAAAGAATGTCACCGTGTTACCGGTCTGCGATATAACGTTGGAGCCAGCGACTTCAATTCTGTCGCCGCTCTGGACGTTGATGACGTTCGGAGGCGTGGACAGATTGAGATTAACACCTCCCGGATTATAGGCGAACAAGCCGCTACCATTGGCGCTGGCAAAGTCGACGGTAACCCCATTCAACAAGCCGACATTCAGCAAGTTTGAATCGACGGTGATGCTTGAGCCTGCACCAATCTGATAGACATAGGTCGAACCCGCGCCAATGTTTGCAAGACCTGCATTAATCGTCACATTCGCACCGTTGACGGCCTGAATAGTCGTGTTCGAAAGAGCACCGGTACCAACGAGATTGCTGATATTGACGTTGACGCCGTCAACGATAACCGTGCCGTTGCCGACGAGATTGAGCTGGATCGTGTCCGAAGCCGTCCCGGCGTTACTGCTATTTATGGTCGTCGTACCGTTGTTAACTAGATTAATGCCGATCAAAGCCATGTTATTATCCTCTCCATTAGATTAACACGTTGTCTTTCAAGGCAATTTTCAGAATTTGTAGTTCAGGCCCACACGAATTGCGTGGAAGTCGGGACTTGCTTTGGTGTTCAGTACGTCACCACCCATGTTGCTGCTTCCGAAGTCGACGTATTGATATTCGAGTTTGGCCGTCACATGATCGGTAAATGCATGTTCGATACCGGCACCGACAGTCCATCCGGCTCTGGTCTTATCGTCGTCAAAGCTACCGACGCCGGCGACCGATCCCTTGTATTTGATATGACCGTAGGCAAGACCGCCGGTGGCGTAGATCATCGTCGTATCAAATGCGTAACCAATACGAGGACGAAGGGTGCCATACCAATCGACGCGCGACGAAGCGCTTGAAGTCGCCGTCCTGAACGAATCGCTAACGCCGGCGCCCTGGAAATCGGCTTCCAGACCGACCACCCAATTCGGATCGAACTGGTAGTTATAGCCAATCTGACCGCCGCCGACGAAACCCGATCCTTCAAGCTTGCCAAAGTTGCCCAGGTAGCTGCCGAAAGAATGGAAGCCAACTTTGTCATTACCGCCAAAGCCGTAGCCGGCATTCGCACCAACGTAGAAGCCCGTCCACGTAAATACTGGCGCTGCTTCCACCGGCGCCTGTGGCGGCGTCTCGACAGAGAGGTCAGCCGCATAACCAGCACTCGCTGCAATCGTTGCCAGAAGAAAGGCGGTAGATCCCAAAATCTTACGCATTCGAAAATTCTCCTCAAGGAATTCGCATGATTCAACATGTAACTTGCGAAAGCTCACGTCGAAGCCATAATATAGGCGTGTTTATCGCTGTAAATACGGATTATCTAATAAATATTATTGGATTGTATGCTTTTTTTGTATGAATTTGTCGCAATATGTATTGCCATAATACTTGAGCCATACAGTCGCAGCGATGATAGACTGGAATTACAACTTTCCGTCGCGTTATTAACATGAAGGCCACCGGAACCGACGCGTTAAAACGTGACCGATTCTGTACGGAACAGCTGCTGTTTGATGAATACGATCAAGCCATCCGGCGACCCGAATATTGACGGAATTCGATGCATCATGTCGCTTTTCAAATAGACGCACCTGCCTCAAGGCAGCAGGCTCTTGCGATTGCTGCAGACCTCAATTGCTGCAGCGGGAGGCTCGACGAGGCGGACCATAGTAGGACGTCGAGCCTCCTAATTCCCCGCACAAGATTCCCGCCTCTCCTCACCGTAGTCAAACGAGCAACCATGCGATGCATTGCCGTTGCAACGATATGGCACAAACGCAACCTTAGGTTAATTCATCATTTACTCTTGTCGCGCCTTTTCGATAGGTGGCGCGATATGTCCTGCATTGTCGCTTCTCGCATGGACGATGATACCCTACCGGGCCACATCTCTTGGACTATCGCAACCGCCAATTTGCGATGGTCGGGAGGTCCGGACGTCTTGCCTTTGGGCAGCGAACGGACCTCCTTGTTCATTCCCCCAAAACGCCTGACACGCTTCAACCGGCGCCACCCGTAAAGCATTGAAACAAATAAATTATGGGAAAACGGCCAGAGTTTGCTGGCGACCTGGAGATGATGTCACGCGGATACGAGGATGCCAGCGACATCGGCCGCGCGGACCAGAGCCAGCCGTACCTGCATGGGCGAGGCCCTACCCTTGATCTCATCGATACAGGCTTGAAGCGCCCCTTCGAAGGCCGCGCCATGTGCGACAGGCCATAGAGTGGTCAGGCATTCGATGGCACCCTCAATCGAAGCCACCATATGGACCTTGTCTCGACCGCCGAGTTTTATGGCGACCGGCGTGAACGCTGACGCGTCTTCAGAAGCGCTGCAGTCGTGGCTGGGAGACGTGGTGTAGCCTCGATCGATCGCGTCCTGCTCAACCGCGGATCTGCGCCTCATGACAACATCGGCCAAAAGCGTCATATCGCGTGGGGCGCGGTATCGCTCTGGCGAAACGATCATAGCGTCTTCAACCTCTGGTGGAGCCTGAGGACTTTCGGTTGGTACAAAGCTGGTGATTTGCTCGCCATTGGCGGCATCGACCCCGACGACCTTGCTATTGCGCCGCATGCTTCAAATTTCCCAACGCCTGCCCAGAATAGTCCTTCGAGCGGACCCGGACAGCGCGATATGTTGCGCCGACAGAAATATTCTTAATCAAGGAAATTACTGATTCACATTAAAGCTTTTAGCCTGACTTGACTAGTATCTCGTCAACAGACAGCGCTTATACGCGGATATTGGATCATTTTTGGTCTATACTCAATGTATAATCAGGCCAAATACCAATCCGAAGGTCGCAGGAACGTTTGAGTTGGGGGGCCACGCATGAACGTATTCGCCGGCGTGCAATGAGAGCGAACATGTCACGTCAGGAATGACGAGGCGCCTCTCGCGGCCGCCGCTATCACCAGGCGGCCGAGTCCCCATCAAAATATCCGTGGAAATAGCGCCAGTATAAATAGAGGAGCGCACCCTTCGCAGGATGCGCTCCTTGTTTAAAAAATAGACGTTAAACTACGAAAAAAGTCGAAGGCGGGACCTGCAACGCAGCAGCAATACGCCGCAGCTTTGCCGGATCAGCCTCGCCGCCAGCCTCGATTTCATCAATTTCTTCGACCGTGAGACCACAGGTTTCAGAGAGATCAGCGACGGTATAACCAATGGCTTCACGCGCCTGCCGTACGGCAGCTGCAATTTCGCCATGGGGAACGGTGGAAGCGTTTGCACTATCGATATTATTCTGAGTAATGGACATGAAATTTCTCCTTCCAAAGTCCGCCGGCAAATAAGTGCCGGGTGAAGGCAGCTATTGCAGCCATGGTGCAGTCGACCCGAGCAATTGCGGCCGAATGCTGGGTCAATATAGGCATCAATGCGGCGTAGGCAAGCATGGAAGCGCATAGCAGCCAATCTCCTGGCTCGGGGCTGCATCGCGGATTTCGAATAGCTCTGGGGAGAATTTACTATCTCAGCGAGCAGACTGTTGTTCGTTGCTGCGTTCGCTACTTCTTGTCTCGCGCTTTCCTCAGCTTTCGCTCGGCGGCGAGAAGAAGTCCCTTGAGCTCCGGCTCGCGCACGCGGCTTGCGGCCTCGACGAATGAAACCCATTCGCTGCTACGTTGGCCGCGCTCGGGAAAATCCTGCACCATCTGCTCGACTTCGAGCAGATGCAGCTCAACGACACATGGTACACGGCTGCCGTCCGCCAGTTGCTTCAGATAGGTGAAATAGCCAAAGGGCTTCTTTTTCACCTTGCCACGCGCTCCAGCCTCCTCAAAGGCCTCGATGGCGGCAACCTCATGCGGCTTCTTGCCCTTGATCGGCCAGCCCTTGGGCACGATCCAGCGCCCAGTCTCACGGCTCGTGACGATCAAAACCTCGGAGGGACCGCGATCTGGCGCCCACCTGTAGCAGATGGCGGCATATTGCTCGTAAACACGCCCCTGAAACAGCGCATCAGCGTGAGCAAGCTCGGAGAGAAAGCTCTCCGAACGCCTCAAAGCTTTGTGATGCGCTGATACTGAAGACGTCATTTATCGGCTACCCGCGATTACGTCGCTCGACACTGAGTCTCGCAATGGCGGGTTTCCGTGCGCTCACAAATCTGATCTGCGACACATCGGCCTCCTGTCCTGCACATGGCTTTGTCGAACTCGCAATTCTCACGCGAATGCTGTGAGCCGTTGTGGTGACACTTTTATGAAGCTGGCTGTTGATGGCAGAGGGCGCGACGATCTCGTCCGGCGCTACACGAAAGTTTTACCTGCCAGGTGCGCAAACTGAAAACGGCCCCCGAGGGGGCCGTTTGCGTTGGGAGGATGATTGGCTAGGCTTATTCGGCCGGTTGCAATGCCGGCACTTCTATATCTTCGCTTAATTGCCCCGCCATGGCAGCGGCAAACTTCGTCTGGTCGAGTTCATTTTCCCAGCGAGCGACAACGACAGTGGCAACAGCGTTCCCGACAAAGTTCGTCAGCGCACGGCATTCAGACATGAAGCGGTCGATCCCGAGGATCAATGCCATGCCGGCGATCGGAACCGAGGGGACCACAGCAAGCGTCGCGGCAAGGGTGATGAAGCCGGCACCGGTAATGCCTGCCGCGCCCTTGGAGCTGAGCATGGCCACGAGCAGCAACAAGATCTGGTCGGCAAGCGACAGTGGCGTGTCGGTTGCCTGCGCGATGAAGAGTGCCGCCAGCGTCATGTAGATGTTGGTGCCGTCGAGGTTGAAGGAATAGCCCGTCGGGATGACGAGACCAACGACCGAGCGCTTGCAGCCGGCGCGCTCCATCTTGTTCATCAGGCCGGGCAATGCAGCTTCCGACGATGACGTGCCAAGCACGAGCAGCAGCTCTTCCTTGATGTAGCGGATCAGCGCAAGGATCGAGAAGCCGTTGTAGCGTGCAACGGCGCCAAGCACGACAAGCACGAATATCAGCGACGTCGCATAGAACGTGCCGATCAGCAGCGCAAGATTGGCGATCGTACCGATACCATATTTGCCGATGGTGAACGCCATGGCACCGAAGGCACCGATGGGCGCAAACTTCATGAGCAAGGCAACCATGCGGAAGATCGGTGTCGTCAATGCCTGCAGGAAGTCGAGGACAGGTCGCCCGCGCTCACCGGCAGCACCCAGCGCAATACCGAAAACCACCGAGAAGAACAGCACCTGGAGAATATCGCCCTTGGCAAAAGCGCCGACGATCGTATCCGGGATGATATTCATCAGAAAGCCGACGACGGACGCGTCATGTGCCTGTGCGGCGTAATTGTTGACCGCCTTCGTATCCAGCGTTGCCGGATTGATGTGCATTCCGGCGCCTGGCTGCACGACGTTCGACACGATCAGACCAACGATCAGGGCCAGTGTCGAGAACACCAGGAAATAGATGAACGATTTCCCGACGACGCGCCCGAACTTCTTGAGATCGGCCATGCCGGCGATGCCGGTGGCGACTGTCAGGAAGATGACCGGCGCAATGACCATTCGCACGAGCTTGATGAAGGCATCGCCGAGTGGCTGCAGCGACGTGCCGATCTGCGGATAGAAATGACCAAGCAGAATGCCGGCGGCAATGGCTGTCAGGACCTGCACGTAAAGGTGCCGGTAAAAGGGAACTTTGCCGCGCGTTTCAGCGGCAGTGATGGGAGCAATCATATTGTCCTCCGTTAAGCCCAACCGATCTCTCGGCCCTCCGGGCGACGACTAAAATTCAAACAGCCTCCGACTGTTGTGATTTCAACTGCAACGGGTGTGCCAGATTGCTCAGGGGCAATTAACTATTTGATTTTTCTTCATTTAAATTCTGTGCAGAAGTCATGAAGCGCCCTATTTGTGCGGTAATCCACACAGATCCAATTGCGGTGCGCGCGAAATCATGCACAATACGTCAATGCTGCAGCGCCCAACGACCGAACGATTTCTGACGCCCGAGCAACTCAGCCGGCGTTCCCGCCGGGTGTGGATGATATTCGCTTTCGTGTGCGCGGCCGTGATTTCGGCCGATCTCTATGGCGCCAGCCTTTATGGGCGAATTGCCGCCATCGAGACCCTGCAGCGACAGGGGCATACGGATGCAAACCTCAAGGTCGCATTGCTGAGGGCGGTTCTTGAGAGACCGCGCGCCCTGCCACTGCTGCTAGCGGACGACCAGCAGGTTCGTGACGCGCTTTCGAGCCGCAACCCGGATGCCGTCGTCGCTCTCGACCGCAAGCTGGAAAGCCTCGTCTCCGGCACCAGCGCCTCGGTTCTCTACGTGACCGGCAAGGACGGCGTTGCCCTGGCGTCAAGTAACTGGCGCGAACCCTTGAGTTTCGTTGGCAATGACTATTCGTTTCGCGATTATTTCAGCAAGGCGATGGAGACAGGCACAGCGGAACACTATGCGCTGGGCACGGTCAGCAATCGGCCGGGCCTCTATATTTCCCGCCGCGTCGGCGACGCCAATTCCGCGTTAGGTGTCGTGGTGGTCAAGATGGAATTCGATCAGCTGGAGTCCGACTGGAGCGAGACCGGGCGCCCCGCCTACGTCGCCGACGAGCGTGGCGTCATTCTCATTACCAGCCTGCCGTCATGGCGCTTCATGACCACCGCGCCTCTCTCGCGAGATCAGGCCGTCACCATCCGCAAAAGCCTTCAGTTCGGCGTCGCGCCGCTCTCACCGCTGCCGTTCAGCCGCCCGGAGCCAGTCGGAGCGGATGCGACGATCTTGCGGGCAATCCTGCCCGGAAACAGCTCAGCGGAATATCTGAGGCTGACGACGCCGATCCCTTCCACGCCGTGGCAGCTTGGTTATCTGGTTCCGACAGATCAGGCTATCGCATCCTCGGTGCGTGAAACACGGTTCGTGACCTTGACCGCGCTCCTGCCCATCCTGGCGTTCGCCGCACTCTTGTTGCGCCGCCGCGATGTCTCACTGATGCAGATCGCCGTCAACAGGCTTGCGCGTGAGGAGTTGGAGCGACGGGTTCTCGAACGCACGGAGGATCTTAGCCAGGCGCGCGACCGTCTCCAGGCCGAGATCACCGACCATCGAGCGACTGAGGCTAAACTTCAGGGCGTGCAACAGGATCTGGTGCAGGCCAACCGTCTTGCCATTCTCGGCCAGGTCGCGGCCGGTGTCGCTCACGAAATCAACCAGCCTGTTGCAACCATCCGAGCTTATGCGGAAAACGCCCATATCTTTCTGGAGAGACGGCAGACCGATCCGGTCAAGGAGAATCTCTCGGCCATCGCGGCGTTGACGGAGCGCATCGGCACGATCACCGAGGAGCTCAAGGCTTTCGGCCGCAAAGGCCGTACGGCGCCCGAACCGGTGGATCTGAGGAGCGCTATCGAGGGCGCCGTGGTGCTGCTGCGAAGCCGCTTTGCCGGTCATCTTGACGCTCTGAAGATCGAATTGCCGCCGGTGGGGCTCATGGTTGTCGGTACCAGAATTCGGCTTGAGCAAGTTCTGATCAACCTGTTCCAGAACGCGCTGGAGGCTCTGGAGGGACGCGAGCGGGCCAAGGTCGAGGTGTCCGTTCAGGACACGTCCGAAGAGGTCGAAATCATCGTATCGGATAACGGCCCCGGCATTCCGTCCGCAATCCTCGATTCGCTCTTCACCCCCTTCAACACCTCCAAGGAAAAGGGGTTGGGCCTTGGCCTGGTCATTTCCAAGGACATCGTCGTCGATTATGGCGGGCGTATCGAAGTTGAAAGCAGCGGTCTCGGCACCCGCTTCACCGTTTACTTGCGCAAGGCCAAACCATGAGTGATAGCTCCCCCGTCTTTCTCATCGACGATGACAAGGATCTGCTGAAAGCAACGAAGCAAACGCTAGAACTCGCGGGCTTTGCCGTCTCTGCCTTTTCCGCCGCGGGCGAAGCGCTCGCCGCGCTCACTCCCAGCTTTGCGGGGGTCATCGTCTCCGACATCCGCATGCCGCAGATGGACGGCCAACAGCTTTTTGCCCATATCAAGGCGCTCGATGCCGATCTCCCTGTCATTCTGGTCACCGGTCACGGCGATATTCCGATGGCGGTCCAGGCCATTCAGGACGGCGCCTATGATTTCATTGCCAAACCCTTTGCGACCGACAGGCTTGTGCAAAGCGTGCGGCGTGGCGCCGAGAAGCGGCGGCTTGTTCTTGAAAACCGTTCGCTTCGCCTGTCTGCCGAGCAGGCACAAGGCGATCTGCCGCTCATCGGTCAGACGCCGGCCATCGAGCGCCTGCGGCACACATTGCGCCAGATTGCCGACACCGACGTCGATGTGCTCGTTACCGGCGAAACGGGAAGCGGCAAGGAAGTCGTCGCCAGTCTCCTGCATCGCTGGAGCCGCCGAGCGAAAGGCAATTTCGTTGCGCTCAATTGCGGGGCGCTGCCGGAGACCGTGATCGAGAGCGAACTATTCGGCCATGAGCCCGGTGCCTTTACCGGCGCTCAGAAAAAGCGCGTGGGGCGCATCGAGCATGCAAGTGCAGGCACCTTGTTTCTCGACGAGATCGAAAGCATGCCGCCGGCCATTCAGGTGCAGATGCTGCGTGTTCTTGAAATGCGGGAGGTGACGCCGCTCGGCACGAATGAGATCCGCCCCGTCGATCTGCGGGTGGTTGCGGCCGCCAAGGTCGATCTCGGCAACCCCGCACAACGGAAGGACTTTCGCGAGGATCTCTACTATCGCCTCAATGTCGTAACATTATCGATCCCGCCATTGCGCGAGCGCCGTGACGATATCCCCCTGCTCTTCGGCTATTTCGCCGAGCGAGCCGCGAGCCGTTTCAAACGCGATGTTCCCGATATATCCACCGCAGCCCGCCGTCACCTGCAGCAGCACGACTGGCCGGGCAACGTTCGGGAACTCTCGCATTTCGCCGAGCGCTTCGTTCTTGGACTTGAGAGCGCGGCAATGCCGCAAACTGCGGATGCACCTTCATCGGACGCCAGTCTTCCCCTACCCGTCCGGGTCGAGCGCTACGAGGCAGACGTCATTCGGAAAACCCTGTCGCAAAATAACGGCGATGTCCGGCGCACGATCGAAGCTCTCGGCATTCCAAGAAAGACGTTTTACGACAAGCTTCAGCGGCACGGCATCGTCCGAGGCGAATTCGCCGGTTTTGACGGCGACGATCGCAAGAGCTCCTGACGTCAGACGACGGCGCCTAAGCGCTTGCGCGCATTGCCGTCCGCGCAGATAGCCGGGCAGCCATGTCAGCTGTTCGATCAAGCACGACCATTGCCTGCTCGATCAGACCAGACAGTCCATCGGAACTTTCACAGGCCGCAACGACGAGCGGTGCGCTCAGACATATTCTCAGCGCCGCCGCCGGCATGTCGCCGAAATCGGCACAACGAACGGGTTGACCGATACGCACGGCTTCTTCGTCGCCGGCCATTGCCAATTGCTTGTAAACGGTCGCCATTTCCGTCGCCGTCAGCAAACGGCTGTCGTTGAGATCGCGCAGATAGAACGAGAAGATCGAGGGGATCTCATCCCAACAGACGGAAGGTGATGCTTTTTGTAGCCTCTGCCGATCGAGCGGGCGGCTTTCCAGCAGACGAAAGCCAGGATCATTCGAGAGCCTGGCGGTCATCGCCTCGGCGAAGGCGGAGAACACCGCATTCACCTTTTCTTCGGGTATGGCGGCAAAGCGTTCAAGCTCAAAGAGAGCCGCCTTCCAACGCAGCAAGAGACCGAAATTGTCGCGAGCGGGTAACGCCTCGCGCGCCAGCCAGCCTTCCGGCCATTCGGCCCGACCGCAATAATCGGCGAGCGCCGGCGGCACCGCGCGAGCGCGAAAACGGTTGGCCATGGCAGGGGGGCATAGAAGCGCGCCGCTGAAAATAGGCCCGGCCAGGAATTTCGATCCGGTGACCGCCACCATGAAGCCGTTTGAGATATAAGCGCGGATCGTTGCTGCGGCCAACCGGAATTGGCAGGCATCGATCATGATATCGAGCGTCGAGCCGAAGCGCTCCTTCAAACGCAGGGCCGTTTCCAGGCTGGGCGCCAGCAGACTGGTCTTGGACACATCCGTCACGACAAGCAGGCACCGAAGGCCGGCGGCACGGCCAAGCTCGATCAACCCACGCAGTTCTTCCTCGACATCCTGATCGCTGCGCAGGGAGCCATCCTTATTCCGCACGGCGATGGTGGCGTTCCGCGTCGCGTCGCCTGATCTCAGTTCCTCACCCTTGGCAACGGCCTGCTCGCTGCTGACGCGTCCCATGAAATGCCGTCCGGACGCCGCCATCATCACGCCACTGCCTGTCTCATTGCCCATCAGCGTGATGGTCATCAGCGGCCGGTCATCTTCGCGCGCCATCAGTGCCGCAGCGAAAAGATGGATGTCGGTTCCGGAAGTCGCCAATATGGCGTCGACGCGTTGTTGGTCCGCAGTATCTTCAAGGCCGAGCAGACGCAGCAGATCGGAGCGGACACGCCCGATTTCGCGCTCGTAAATTTCAACCGGCGAGATCGCATCCATCTCCGCAAGCAGATCCGCATAGTAGGAGCGAACCGCAGCGAAAGCGGCAGCGGAAATGGTCGATGCCGTAGAGGAGCCGAAAGCGAGGTCAAGCGGCCGAGGTGTCGGACCATAGCCATACATATTGAGGCCGGTCACGTCATCGCAATCCAGGCGCTCGTCACCACCCGAAATCAGCGCTTTAAGAAGAGCTTCCGTCACCTCCCGCGACACAGCACCGGCGGCTGCAGTCTTCTTCAGGGCAGTATCGTCAGCAATGTGCTGCATCGGGAAGCGTTCCTCTTCAATCCTGATCGAAAACGCCATGCGGCGCATCTATGAACCGACGATACAGGCCGGCAGTTGACCATAGGCCAAACAAGATGGAGCGAGGCTGACTTGGAGGAGATGCAGTGCGCGACGCGGTCGAAGCCGGCGGCAATAAAAACTCGCGGTCACAAGAACCGCGAGTCGATATTCATCGATCAAGCGATAAGATCAGCCGGCGGCCTCGATCTTGTCCTGCGTCTTCGTTTCGAAGTCACTGGCATCGTGACGCTCGCGCAGTTGTTCCGACGGATCGCCGGACATGCGATTGACCATCCGCCCGCGCTTGACGGTCGGACGCGCGAAGATCTGGTCAGCCCAGCGCTGTACGTTCTTGTAGTCCTGCACCTGTAGAAATTCGCCGGCGCCATATTGCCAGCCCTTGGCAAGACCGCCGTACCAGGGCCAGATGGCCATGTCGGCGATGGTGTACTCGCTGCCGGCGATATACTCGCTTTCGGCCAAACGGCGATCGAGCACATCAAGTTCGCGCTTCACTTCCATGGCAAAACGATCGATCGCATATTCGATCTTCGTCGGCGCATAGGCATAGAAATGGCCGAAACCGCCGCCCAGATAAGGCGCGCTGCCCATCTGCCAGAACAGCCAGGAGAGGCACTCGGCGCGGGCCGGCTGCTCGGTCGGCAGGAAGGCACCGAACTTCTCGGCAAGATACATCAGGATCGAGGCCGATTCGAAGACGCGCACGGGCTTCGGACCGCTGCGGTCGAGCAAGGCCGGGATCTTCGAATTCGGATTGACCTCGACGAAGCCGCTGCCGAACTGGTCGCCATCGCCGATCTTGATCAGCCAGGCATCATATTCCGCGCCAGTATGGCCGAGAGCCAGCAGCTCCTCGAGCATGATGGTCACTTTCACACCATTCGGCGTTCCAAGCGAATAAAGCTGAAGAGGATGACGACCGACGGGCAGTTCTTTCTCATGCGTCGGTCCGGCGATCGGACGATTGATATTGGCGAACTGGCCACCATTCGCCTTGTTCCAAGTCCAGATCTTCGGCGGCGTATATTCGGCAGAACCGGTCATGGGCATCCTCCTTTTCGGTGAATCAGATTGGGGGTGATCTTCGATGTAGCGCGCTAGGCTCGTCGCACATAGTGGCGCGGACCCAATTTTACGAGAGGGCCAGTCAGCGGTTTTCGGTCGAATACTCCCGGAAACAAAAAAGCCTGCCGCGGGAGGAGGTGCGGCAGGCTTTCTTCAAGAACCGAACAGCGGACGGGAGGAGGAGTGCCACTGTTCCAGCAGACGATCTTGGGAGGAGGAGAGGATCGTCTGCAAAGCGAAGGGATGCGGGAGGAGGTGCATCGCTTCGATGGATTTGAAGATACCAGACTTTTGCTCAGCGAATAGGCATTTCTTTGCAGAGCAGTTATGCGTTATGCGAAAAGCTTCAGTCCCGCTAAGAGCATTTTTTCGGCAAATCGCATCGAACGATCATGCCCTCCAGGCAAAACAAAAGCGCCTGCTCGGGAAGAGGCAGGCGCTTGGCATCAAGCAGTTTGTAAGGTGCCGTTTCGGCCGTTAGCGAGCGACGGCTGCGCGGGCGACAGTGCGGATTTCGCCGCGATCGATACCCAGATCGTGCAGTTCTCGCGTGGACATACGGCCCAGTTCGGCGACCGTCTGACGATACTTGCGCCAGTTATTAAAAGAGCGTGCTACGTTCATGATGATCCCCTTTCCTTGGGCTTTCGAAGCTGAGCTGCCGTGCTTGGCGCTCCCTGCGCTTCGATGAGGAATATATAGTCGAATCCCCCTGCATTTTGCATAGCCAAGCCTTCACTGCACCCATGCGCTTGGCGCATGGGTTATTCGAGGCATTGATGCGCGAATGCCACAGGATACGAAGCCCTTTCAGATTTTGCTGGTGACAGCATGATCCCTATCTGCGAAAAGAAGAGATGAGAGACAGGGGCGTCCGCTGCGAAGCGGGCTGAGAAGTACCCTTTGAACCTGAACCAGATCATGCTGGCGGAGGGAGTCGCTCGGGGCTTGGCAATCTCGTATGCAACCCCTCGCGTCTCGTCCGCCTGAAAGGGCGATATGCAAGACGAAACGAACCCAGCCATTCTTCTCGGTGCAATGCGTTCCAATCCGCCACTGGTGCAATGCATCACCAATTTCGTGGCCATGAATATTGCGGCGAATGTCATGCTCGCCGCCGGCGCCTCGCCGGCCATGGTGCATGCCGAGGAGGAAGCCGGCGAATTCGCCGGCATCTCCGGCGCTGTCACCATCAATATCGGCACACTCTCCGCCGGATGGCTCAAAGGCATGCTCGCGGCTGCGGGCTCGGCAAACAAGGCTGGCAAGCCCTGGGTGCTCGATCCCGTCGCCCACTATGCCACCGCATTCCGTCGGAATGCCGTAGCGGACCTGCTGGAGCTGAGACCGACGATCATTCGCGGTAACGCCTCGGAAATCATCGCGCTTGCCGGCGGCGCAAGCCGCGGCCAGGGCGTGGACAGCCGCGATCCCGTCGAATTGGCCGAGGATGCGGCAAGGCAGCTGGCCAAACGACATGGCTGCGTGGTTGCCGTGACCGGCGCCGTCGATTTCGTGACGGATGGACTTAAGGCGCAACGCATCGAAGGCGGCTCGCCGTTCATGCCGCAGGTAACGGCCCTCGGCTGCTCCCTGACCTGCCTTGTCGGCGCCTTCGCGGCTACCGCTCCGGACAATCCTTTCGATGCGACGGTCGCAGCCCTCGCCGTCTTTGCCGTTGCCGGAGAACAGGCCGGCGCAAGCGCCGATGGTCCCGGCTCGTTCTCCTGGCGCTTTCTTGATGCGCTGCAGGCTCTCGACCCGACAACACTTGCCGCCAAAGCCAGGATCATGCCCGCATGAAAAACTTCGACCTTTCGCTTTATCTGGTTCTCGATCCCGTCCTCTGCGCTCAGATCGGCATGGTCGAGACGGCGCGCGCGGCAGTCGCCGGCGGCGCCACCATCGTTCAGCTGCGCGACAAACACGCTTCGACGTCAGCGCTGATCGAGACCGGTTTCGCCCTCAAGGAAGCATTGTACGGGACCGGGGCTCTTCTCATTGTCAACGACGATGTCGAGGCGGCCATCGCCATTGGCGCCGACGGCCTGCACATCGGTCAGGACGATCGCGACATCCATGAGGCTCGGAGAATGATCGGCCCCGATATGATCCTCGGTCTTTCCGTGGAAACGGAGGCGCTGGCTTCGGCAATCGATGCCGGTATCGTCGACTACGCGGGCGTCGGGCCCGTTTTCGCCACACCCACCAAGCCCGATCACAAACAGCCGATCGGCTTTGACGGTCTTGCCGGCATCATCCGGCTTTGCCCGGTTCCAACCGTCGCCATCGGCGGCCTCAAGGCGGAGCACGCCGCTGACGTCTTCAAAGCGGGCGCGGACGGAATTGCGGTCGTCTCGGCCATCTGCGGCACACCCGATCCCGCCGCAGCGACGGCCCTTATCGCCGATGCCATCAAGGAGGTCCGCAAATGATCCGCAACGTCCTGTCCATCGCCGGTTCCGATCCCTCCGGCGGCGCCGGCATCCAGGCAGATATCAAAACCTTTTCAGCGCTTGGCGTCTATGGAATGGCAGCTTTGACCGCCCTGACCGCCCAGAATACGCAGGGCGTCTCTGGCGTTCATCCTGTCCCGCCGCAATTCGTCGCTGATCAGATCGAGGCGATTTTTGCCGACATACGCGTCGATGCCGTCAAGATCGGTATGATCGCCAATGCCCCTATCGCCAGCGCGGTTGCCGATATCCTCGCGCGACACCGCGATGTCCCCGTCGTCCTCGATCCTGTGATGATCGCCAAAGGCGGTGCGGCTCTTCTCGCCGCCGACGCGGTTGACGTTCTGGCGAGGCGACTGCTGCCGCTGGCAACCGTCGTGACGCCGAACCTACCGGAAGCGGGAGCGTTGCTGCACGAGCCGGAAGCCAGGAGCCGTGACGACATGGCACGTCAGGCACTCGCCTTGACGACACTCGGTCCGGCAGCCGTTCTCGTCAAGGGAGGCCATCTCGACGGTCATGAAAGTCCCGACGTGCTGGCCACCTCAGGCACCGTTACATGGTTCGAAGCCGCGCGCCTGCCGACAAAGAATACACACGGCACCGGCTGCACGCTTTCAAGCGCGATTGCAGCAGAGATCGCCAAGGGATTGCCGCTGACGGAAGCCATCGCCGCCGCCAAGCGCTACCTCGCTCAGTCGGTCGCAGCCGCGGGCGAACTTTCAGTCGGCAGCGGCCACGGACCTGTCCAGCATTTCCATGCCTTATGGGCAGATAGAGAAGGAGTGAACGCATGAGCCTGCCAATCAAGGACCAGATCGTCATCGTATCCGGCGCCGGCCGCGGTCTTGGCGCCGCGATAGCGACGGCCTTTGCCCGCGAGGGTGCAAGGGTCGCGCTTAACTACAGAGCGAGCCGGGAGCAGGCTGAGGCGCTTGCGGCAGACCTTGGCGACCGCACGAAGGCCTTCCAGGCTGACATACGCAATCCTGGCGATACAAAGAGGCTCGTCGAAGACGTGACGGCGCATTTCGGGGCGCCGACCACGGTCATTCATAACGCATTGGCCGATTTCAGCTTTAACGGTGACGCGCGTTCGAAGCTGGATGCCCTGAGTTGGACTGAAATGTCGGCTCAGCTGGAGACATCGTTGCAGGGAGCGCTCAACCTCATCCAGGCGGCAAGGCCTGGCATGGCTGCAGCGGGCTTCGGCAGGATCGTCACGATCGGTACGAACCTCTTCCAAAACCCCGTTGTGCCTTATCATGATTATACGGCGGCAAAGGCAGCACTGCTGTCCCTCACTCGCACGGCAGCTGCCGAGCTTGGGCCGCTCGGCATTACCGTCAACATGATTTCGGGCGGGCTGTTACGCACGACGGATGCGAGCAATGCAACGCCACAGGCGGTCTTCGACATCATTGCCGCCAATACGCCTCTTCGCCGCGTGACCACGCCGGAGGAAGCGGCGGACGCCATTCTCTTTTTCGCAAGCCCTTGGGCGCGCGCCGTTACCGGACAAAACCTGATCGTCGATGGCGGCCTGGTCTTCGGTTGAGGTATTCTCTGAAGGAGGCGGCGACCGATCGCCGCCTCTCTATTGAGACTTGGGCGAGCCCTCAGGCCCATCCCATGGTCAGGACGCCGAAGAGGATGACCGCTCCCAGGACGATACGATAGATGACGAACGGCCAGGTCGAAAACCGCTCCAGGAAACGCATCAGACCCCAGATGGTGACAAAGGACGAGATGCTTCCCACGATCAGGCCAACGATCAGGACGGACCAGGCCTCCATCGGGATATGAGCCTTGTAGAGCTCGAAGAGTTCCTTCAAGCCGGCGAGCGCGATGGCCGGCAGTCCGAGCAGGAAGGAAAACCTTGCCGCTTCATCGCGTTTCAGACCGAGAAAGAGTGCGCCTGTCAGGGTCGAGCCGGAGCGCGAAACACCGGGAACCAGCGCACCGACCTGGGTGATGCCAACGAAGAGCGCATCGATCAGCGTCATTTGTTCGATATTCTTCTTGTGGCGGCTGTAAAGTTCGGCGACCGCCAGAAGCAAGCCCATGACAAGGCAGGCAATGCCGATGACCCAAAGGCTGCGAAACGAGGTGCCGCAGGCGTTCAGCGAAGACGAAAGCAAAAGACCGGCGATCACGATCGGAACCGTTGCGATGACGATGGCGATTGCAAGCCGCATGGCTGGCGAGCACCAGTTCCTTTGCTTGATCGCGTCAAGCGACCCGAAGGTGACGTAGCGGACATCGCTCCAGAAATAGGACACGATCGCCGCAAGAGCCGCAAGCTGCATGGCAGCGGAAAATGCGGAGCCGGGATCCTGCCAGCCCAGCAAGGCGGGCACGAGGCGCATATGGGCGGTCGACGAGACCGGCAGGAGTTCGGTCAAACCCTGCACGACACCCAATATAGCAATCTTGGTATAGCCCAGGGCGACAAAACCCGTGTCTATGCCCTGCGTACAAACATCAGCCACGTTTCGATATCCTCAGTTCTTAAGGGGGGCTTTGCACCGGAGCGGTGCGATGAACTTTGCTGCGAAACAGTTTCCGGCACGACATCGACGCAGCCCAACCGGGCCTTGCCGATCCCGCATTCAGAATCGGCGCGACCATAGTCGGGCAGGCTGAACTCTATCTGAAATGAGCAACCCTATTTTTGCAAAGTCAGGTCGAATTCTAGCTTTCGTCCTCAGGCAGGGACTGCATATAGCGAATAATGCCATAGAAACCGATGAAAAGGACAACGGCGCCGATTGCCTTATGGAGATCGTGCAGCATCGTGTGATGATGCCTGATCAACAGGGAAATCAGATTATAGAAAGCGATGGCAAACGCTGTCAGGATGGGCGCCAAGACAAGCGCGGCATTTCGATGGATGAAATTGTTCATGACGCACCTCTTCACTGCACGATTGCCAGCAAGAGTGAGGAGGAATTGCGACAAATGTACGAGGCCTGGCGAAGCGCACCCAAAGGGCCTGCTTCGATGAAACACTCTATTTGGTATAGAGTGCGCGCGATCTCTCCAGATGCTTCAACACGGCCTGTTCAGCGCCATCGGCATCGTTTTCTGAAAGGCGGGCGAGAATCTCTTCATGCTCGACCAGAGTGAACTTTTCCTTGCCGGTCCAGATCAAAAGATCCGTGTGATAGGCCCTGAGCCAGGCCAGCATCGCCTCGCTGACGGCGGCAAAGATCGGGTTGCCGGAAATCTGCGCGATGCGCGTATGAAACTGCATGTCGGCGGAGATGAATTCCTCCGCATGACCGAGAGAGGAGCGCTGCCGCTCGATGATTTCCTGAAGATCGGCGATATCGGTAGAGGTTGCCCGCGTCGCAGCCTCTCGCGCCATGCCACGCTCAAAGAAGATGCGGGCGCTTTTCAGCTGTTCCAGCGAATCGGAGGATTGCGACAGCATGATCTTGGCCGTGAGATCGACTTGTCGGAAAATCGATTTCGCCGTGAGCTGCAGCACCTTCGCGCGCTCACCATGGGAGATGTTAACCAACCCCATATTGGCAAGCGACTGCATTGCCTCGCGGATCGCTGGCCGGCCTACGCCGAACCGCTCCATGAGAACTCGCTCCGACGGCATTTCGTCGCCCGGCTTCAACTCTCCCGACGTAATCAACCGTTCCAAACGATCGAAAACCTCATCGGACAGCTTTCGGCGTACAATTTGTTCGACTGGCTGGCTCATGGAACCCCGCTTGTTCAAAGCTTTCCCTCCCTTATGCATTTTTGCTCGTCGCGGCGGAAGCCCATACGCAACGGCTAACCGGTTGCCGGGCAAAAAAATCGTTGCAGAAGTTGGAATACTCATTATACCAGATTACCAGTTTGCGCCACGCGAAAAATCGTCGGCGAGAGGAGCATTCAGCCGCCCATGACCATCACCATTACGTATCGTATTGAAACGCCCGGCAGCATCGAGGCAATGGCCCGCAAGATTGCCAGCGATCAGTCGACGGGCACTTTCGTGGCCGTACCGGGTGAAACGGAGGAGCTGAAGGCGCGCGTCGCAGCCCGTGTCGTGGCAATCCGCCCCCTGTCCGAGACCGATCGTCCGACCTGGCCGGAAGCGGCAGAAGACCATGGTCCGATCCACCGTGTCGATGTCGATATCGCGTTCCCGCTGGATGCGGTCGGCACCGATCTTGCAGCGCTGATGACGATCGCGATTGGCGGCGTCTATTCGATCAAGGGCATGACCGGCATCCGCATCGTTGACATGAAGCTGCCCGAGGCCTTTCGCAATGCGCACCCGGGCCCGCAATTCGGTGTTGCCGGCAGCATGCGGCTGACCGGTGTCAGCGGTCGTCCGATCATCGGGACCATCGTGAAGCCGGCGCTCGGCTTGAGGCCAAAGGAAACGGCCGCCCTCGTCGGCGAGCTGATAGGTTCCGGCGTCGATTTCATCAAGGACGACGAGAAGCTGATGAGTCCCGCCTATTCGCCGCTCAAGGAGCGTGTCGAGGCCATCATGCCACTGATCCTCGATCACGAACAGAAGACCGGCAAGAAGGTGATGTATGCCTTTGGCATTTCGCATGCCGATCCGGACGAAATGATGCGCAACCACGATCTGGTGCTGAAGGCGGGCGGCAATTGCGCCGTCGTCAACATCAACTCCATCGGCTTTGGCGGCATGAGTTTCCTGCGCAAGCGCTCCGGCCTTGTTCTCCATGCTCATCGCAACGGCTGGGATGTGCTGACCCGCCATCCGGGTGCCGGCATGGATTTCAAGGTCTACCAGCAATTCTGGCGGCTGCTCGGCGTCGACCAGTTTCAGATCAACGGCATCAGGGTCAAATACTGGGAGCCGGACGAGAGCTTCGTCTCTTCTTTCAAGGCGATCAGCACGCCGCTGTTCGATCCTAGCGACTGTCCGCTTCCCGTGGCCGGTTCAGGTCAGTGGGGTGGTCAGGCGCCGGAGACCTACCAGCGCACCGGCCGCACCACGAACCTTCTTTATCTTTGCGGTGGCGGCATCGTAAGCCATCCTTTCGGACCAGCGGCCGGCGTTCGTGCGATCCAGCAGGCCTGGCAAGCGGCGGTCGCCGATATTCCGCTTGAGCAATATGCCAAGGATCATCCGGAGCTTGCCGCCTCGATCGCAAAATTCGGCGATGGCAAGGACGCCTGACGAAAATGTCCAATCTCCTTCTCAGCTACTATGGCGACGATTTCACCGGCTCGACTGATGTCATGGAGGCGCTTGCCTCCAACGGCGTGCCGACGGCGCTTTTCCTCGGCCTTCCAAGCGATGCCATGCTCGAGCGGTTCAAGGATTGCCGCGCCATCGGCATTGCCGGCACCAGCCGCAGTGAAACGCCGCAATGGATGGATGAACATCTGACTCCAGTCTTCACCTGGTTGAAGAGCCTGAATGCCGCCATATGCCATTATAAAGTCTGCTCGACGTTCGATTCCGGCCCCAAGGTCGGCAATATCGGCAAGGCAATCGAGATCGGCAAAACGCTGTTTCAGCAATCGGTTGTTCCGGTCATCGTCGGCGCTCCACAGCTCAAGCGATACACCGCCTTCGGCCATCTCTTCGCCGCCTATCAGGGCCAGGTCTTCCGCATCGACAGACATCCGGTCATGAGCCGTCATCCGGTGACGCCAATGGATGAGGCCGATCTCGCCGCCCATCTGGCGAGGCAGACCGCTCTCCCCGTGCGGCTTGCGGACCTTGCTACTCTGCGCTCGCCGGATGCAGACACCCTCATCGACGCGCTTGGCCAAAGCGAAGCCGGTATTCTGCTTCTGGATGTCGACGGCCATGACACTCAGGCCGCCGCCGGGCGTCAGCTTTGGCGGCTTCACGGCAAGGGCAATTCATTCGTCGCCGGCTCGTCCGGCATCGAATACGCCCTCTTGAACGCATGGCGCGACGAAAAGCTTGTCGGCGGGAAGCAGGATTTTGCCGCACCCGGCAAGGTCGAGCGCCTGGCCGTCGTGTCCGGTAGTGTTTCTCCCACAACCGAAAGGCAGATCCGCAAGGCAACGAGCGAGGGCTTCGACGGCATCGATATAGATCCGCTGGATTTGGTGGGCGAAGGGGGCGAGCGCGCGATACGGCAAGCTGCTGATGCCGGTATCGCGCGCTTGAAGGCCGGCAGAAGCGTCATTCTACACACGGCGCTTGGACCTTCGGCCGATCGCGGCGGCGATATCGATCGCATTCCGGGTGCACGCCATCGCCTCGGGCAGGCTCTCGGGACCATCCTGCGGCATATGATTGAAGAGGAAGGTCTCAGCCGCGCCGTCATCGCCGGCGGCGACACATCGAGCCATGCCTTGAAGGAATTGCGCGTCGAAGCGCTGACAACCTTGCTGCCGCTGCCGCAGACACCCGGATCGCCGCTATGTACGGCGCATGGAAGTTACGCGCCGACCAGTGGCCTGCAGATTGCACTCAAGGGCGGTCAGGTAGGGACGGATGACTACTTTGCGCAAATCAGGGACGGCCGAAGCTCATAGATTATCAGCTTTTTGGCGATGCTCCATGGCATACTCATTGACTCATCATACCAGTTGAGATACCACGGTGAGAGATTGAACGAGGTACTATCATGACTGCAATTGCTCTATTCGGCGCCGGTGGCAAAATGGGCTACCGGCTCGCCAAGAACCTGAAGGGTTCACGTTTCGACGTACGCCATGTGGAAGTCAGCGATGCCGGCAAGGCTCGCCTGAGAAATGATCTTTCCATTGAGTGCACCCCGGCAGATGCGGCTCTCGACGGCGCGGATGTCGTGATCCTTGCTGTTCCGGATACCGCCATCGGCAAGGTTGCCGCCGGCATCGTCGACAAGCTGAAGCCCGGCACCATGGTTGTCGCTCTCGACGCGGCCGCCCCTTTCGCCGGACATCTGCCGCACCGTGAAGATCTCACCTATTTCGTCACCCATCCCTGCCATCCGCCGATCTTCAACGATGAAACGGATATGCAGGCGAAGAAGGATCATTTCGGCGGCCTCTTTGCCAAGCAGCACATCGTGTCTGCACTGATGCAAGGTCCTGAAAGCGCCTATGCTGTCGGCGAGGAAATCGCCAAGGTCATCTGGGCGCCCGTCATGCGCTCGCACCGCGTTACCGTCGAGCAGATGGCGATGCTGGAACCCGGCTTGTCGGAAACCGTCTGCGCTTCGCTGCTCGTCATCATGCGCCAGGCCATGGATGAATGCGTTGCTCGCGGCGTCCCTGCCGACGCAGCCCGCGACTTTCTGCTCGGCCACATGAACGTGCTTGGCGCGGTTATCTTCAAGGAAGTCGACGGCGTCTTCTCCGACGCCTGCAACAAGGCCATCGAATTCGGCATCCCGGCCTTGATGCGCGACGACTGGAAGAAGGTGTTCGAGCCGCAGGAAATCGCCGAAAGCATTCGCCGCATTACCTGATGACATCGTGGGAGGGCCAAGCCCTCCCGCCGATACCAGCCGGAAACGGAACGGTTTGATAGCCGGGAGGAGCGATGACACTGGAATACGGGCCGATCCTCCTGTCGAATAGGCCAGACTTTCCGGCAACCCGTGACACAGATTTATATGGCAAAGGCTGGCTGATATGACGGAGATCAAGGGCGCATTGATCGGTTGCGGCTTCTTCGCGATCAATCAGATGCATGCGTGGCAGGATGTCGAGGGTGCCGATATCGTTGCGATTTGCGACCGCGACCCCGAGCGCCTGAAAATCGTCGGTGACCAGTTCGGCATCCAGCGAAGATATTCCGACGCCGCTGCCCTGTTTGCCGATGGCGGTTTTGACTTCGTCGACATCGCAACCACGGTACAAAGCCATCGTGCCCTCGTCGAAATGGCCGCGTCCCATAAGATTCCGGCGATCTGCCAGAAGCCTTTCGCCAAGACGCTCGGCGATGCAAAGGCGATGGTCGAGGCATGTGCTCAAGCCGGCATTCCCTTGATGGTGCACGAGAACTTTCGCTGGCAGACGCCAATCCAGGCCGTAAAGAACGCCCTGCAATCAGGCGCGATCGGCGAACCCTTCTGGGGCCGTTTCTCCTTTCGCTCGGGCTACGATGTGTTCTCCGGCCAGCCCTATCTGGCCGAGGGTGAGCGTTTTATTATCGAAGATCTCGGCATTCATACGCTTGATATCGCGCGCTTCATTCTCGGCGACGTCACATCCCTCACGGCGCGTACGAAGCGTGTCAATCCGAAGATCAAGGGCGAGGATGTCGCGACGATCCTGCTCGATCACGAGAATGGTGCCACATCCGTCGTCGATGTTAGCTACGCGTCCAAACTGGCGAAGGAACCGTTCCCCGAAACGTTGATCGAACTCGACGGCACATCGGGTTCGCTCCGGCTCTCACAGGGATATCGCCTCGAAGTTGCCGGCATTGACGGTGTCACGGTATCCGACGTCTCTCCGCGGCTCCTTCCCTGGGCCTCGCGCCCCTGGCACAATATCCAGGAGAGCGTTCTCGCCATTCAGCAGCACTGGACGGACCAGCTTGCCGACCACGGCGAGACGTCCACATCGGGCGCAGATAATCTGAAGACCTTCGCTCTGGTCGAGGCGGCATACGAAAGCGCCGCCAGCGGGCAAGCCATCGATATCGGAGCGATGCTGCGATGACGGCGGACATAGATCCGTTCCTGCTATACGGCACAAAAGCAGCCGAGGCACCTCCTGTACGATTGACAGCGGGCAAGTTGGCTGCGGACTTCAAGGACGGTAATCTGCGCACCATCCGTTACGATGGTGCCGAGGTGTTGCGGGCGGTCTCCTATCTGGTGCGCGATCGGGATTGGGGCACCTATGCACCTGTCATCGAAGATCTGCGCATAGAGCAGGAACCGGACGCGTTTTCCGTCAGCTATCTCGCGCGCTGCATTGGCCCTGGCGATACAGAGCTTGCCATCAAGGTGCGGATTGCCGCCAAAACGGACGAACCGTTGATCTTCGAGGCGGAAGCGCACTCCCATACGGGTTTCGAGACAAACCGTTGCGGCTTCTGCATCCTCCATCCGATCGTCGGCGTCGCGGGCATGCCGGTTTCGGTCGAGCATGTGGACGGCGTCCGCGAAAACACACATTTCCCAGATCTCATCGAGCCATGGCAGCCCTTCAAGGACATGCGCGCGATAACCCATAGCGTAACGCCAAGTGTGACAGCCGAATGCCGCATGGAAGGCGACACCTTTGAGATGGAAGATCAACGCAATTGGTCGGACGCTTCCTATAAAACCTATGTCCGTCCCCTTGCCTTGCCTTGGCCCTACCAGATCGTGCCAGACACACCTCAGCAGCAGCGTGTTGTCCTGACGATCGGCGACATGCGGCGCGCACCGGCAACCCCACGCTCCGCTATCGGCGAACCCGCTCCCGTCACGATCAGTCTTGGTACAAAATCCGGAATGATGCCGGCGATCGGGATTGTCATCACACCCGAAGAGGCCAGCACAACACTCGCCGCGCGCGACAAGCTTGCAGACATTGCGCCGCAGGAACTGCTTTTCCATTTCGATCCGAATGCCGGCCACACTGCCGACGCCTTCAATTCCTTCGCGGAGATCGTCAGGCTTCACGCCGGCGGTTCGACGCTGGAGATCGCACTGCCTTGCAATCAGCCGCCGATCGTCGAGACGCTGGAGATTGCGAGGTGGATGCAACTGGCTGGCTTCAATCCGGATGCGATCGTCATTTCACCCTCTGTCGATCGGCAATCCACGCCGCCGGGCAGCAAATGGCCGGAATGCCCCCCGCTGGAAGACGTCTATTCGGCAGCGCATGCCGCTTTTCCAGGCATGCGTCTCGGCGGCGGCATGTTGAGCTACTTCACCGAGCTCAATCGCAAGCGTGTACCGCCCGAGCAGCTCGACTTCATGACACATTGCACCAATCCCATCGTCCATGCCGCAGATGACCTCAGCGTCATGCAGACGCTCGAGGCGCTGCCTTTCATCACGCGATCAGTGCGGGCCATTTATGGCAACAAGCCCTATCGAATAGGGCCTTCGACCATACCGATGAGACAAAATCCCTATGGCAGCCGGACGATGGACAACCCTGGCAGCGAGCGCATTGCCATGGCCAAAACCGATCCGCGCCACAATGCCCGCTTCGGCGAGGCTTTCGCCTTCGGCTATGCCGCCCGTGTGCTCGATGCCGGGCTGGAATGCTTGACGCTTTCGGCATTGACCGGGCCTTTCGGACTCATTGCAGGTGAAAACGAGCCGTGCGCTGCCGGAGCCTATCGCCCGCTCTTCAACTCCGTTGCGACCCTCGCTCGCGTGGCCGGCAGCCGGTGGCGGGAGTGTCTGTCATCCGATCCCGGCTCGGTGCTTTCTTTCGTGACGGCGCGTACTGGGAGACAACGACAATTGCATCTCGTCAACGTCACCGCAACGCCCTGCCGGATCGAGCTTCAAGGCCTGCGCCTGAGTGACCGTCCGGAAAACGAGGGCCTCACCCTCGGTGCATACGAAGTCAATTCCGTGAGTTTGACGGATTGACCTGAAGTCGCAGACGCGCATGTTAGTCCCCATAATCGAAGTGATTTGGGAGGACCGGCGTGAAGACGAAGAAACTGATCAACGATGGTGCAGCCGCTGTCGACGAAATGCTGGCTGGCATCCTGGCTGCTCATCCCAAGCACCTCCGCGCTCTCGATGGCTCCCCGCGCTCGATCGTGGCGAAGAACGGCCCCCGGCCCGGCAAGGTCGGCATGGTCATCGGTGGCGGCTCCGGCCACGAGCCGAGCTTTCTTGGCTTCGTCGGCAAGGGCCTTGCCGATGCGGCTGCGATTGGAAACGTCTTCGCCTCGCCGCCGCCGGATCCGATCATCGAATGTGCAAAAGCGGTCGATAGTGGCGCCGGCGTGCTCTTCATGTATGGCAATTACGCCGGCGACGTCATGAACTTCGATATGGCGGCCGAAATGCTGGCTATGGACGATGTCGAGGTCCGCACGGTCCTGACGACCGATGATATCGCCTCGGCCCCGCCAGAGCAGAGGGACCGTCGGCGCGGCGTCGCTGGGAATGTCTTCGCCTTCAAGGCGGCCGGTGCGGCTTGCGATCTCATGTATAATTTCGATGAGGTCGAGCGCGTGGCTCGCTGGGCGAATGAGCGCACCTTCACCATGGGCGTTGCACTCTCCCCCTGCTCCCTGCCGCAGACGCTGAAACCCAACTTCGAGCTTGGCGCCGATGAAATGGAAATCGGCATGGGCATCCACGGCGAACCCGGCGTTGCACGCGACCCGCTGAAGCCGGCAGATGAGGTGACGAACGAGCTTGTCGGAAAAATCCTTCATGAGATGAAGCCGGCGCGTGGCGACCGCGTCGCCGTCCTCGTCAACTCGCTGGGTTCCACACCTCTGATGGAGCTCTACATCATCATGCGCAAGGTGAAGCTGATGCTCGACGAAGCCGGGCTGGTCATCCATCTCTCGCTGGTCGGCAACTACTGCACATCCCTGGAAATGGCGGGAGCGTCGATCACGTTGATGCATCTCGACGACGAACTCCAACGGCTGATCGATCATCCCTGTGATTGCGCTATGTTCCGCTCCGGGGATGCGCAGCAATGACAACGGTGACGGTAGACGATTTGCGATCGCTGTTTGCGCGTATTGCCGAGGCAATGACCCGTGAAAAGGATCGCCTTTGCGAGCTGGATGGCGTCATCGGTGATGCCGATCATGGCATCGCCATGGAACTCGGTTTTGTGGCTGCAGCCAAGGCAGTCTCGGAGCTGGATGCGACCGCAGACCTCACGCTGGTGTTCAACACGGCCGCCAAGTCGTTTCTCAACGCCGTTGGCGCCTCTTCCGGCCCGCTTTACGCAACGGCCCTGATGCGCGCCGGCGCCAGCGCGAAGGGGAAAGTCTCGCTGAACGACGACGACATGGTCGAGGTATTTGCAGCATTCGCGAAGGGTATTCAGGACAGAGGCAAGGCCGAAGTCGGCGAAAAGACGATGGTCGACGCCTGGGCGCCTGCGGCGACCGCGTGTCGTCAAGCCCGAGAACAAGGCCAGCCACTCGCCGGATGTCTGGCGGCCGCCCTGGAAGCCGGACAGAAGGGAGCGGAGGCAACCAAGGACATGATCGCCGCAAAAGGTCGTTCGTCGCGGCTTGGGGATCGCGCGCTCGGTCATATGGATCCGGGCGCTGCCTCGGCCGTGGTCGTGATCTCCTGTTTCAAGGATCACTTCCCGTCAGAATGATGATGACCTCATCATACCAGTTGACATGTTGACAACGATTTGTCAAAACCGCCCTCAGCTTTGCTCAGAGGAGGACGGGAGATGGCTATCAGCTACACATATGCACGGTGGTTCGGCGCGGCTGCGATTGCGGCCGCCAGCCTGGCGGCAACGCATGCCGCCGCGGAAGACCTGACGCTCTGGACGTTGAACTTCGACAACGGCGCAGCCAACACCGCGCTCCAGAAAGTCGCCAAGGACTTCGAGGCCGCCAATCCCGGCACTCATGTTGAAATCGTCCAGCGCGGCATCGATGAGCACAAGACGGCATTGCGCGTCGCCGCCGGCTCCAGCAAGGGACCGGACATCTATTTCAGCTGGGCAGGTCTTGGCCTTGGCGGCGAATATGTGAAGGCCGGTCTGTCGCTGCCGCTCGACAAGTACTACACCCAGTACAAGTGGAACGACGAGCTGCTTCCCTCCGCCGCCGCCTTTGCCGATCTCTATCCGGGCGGCAAGCATGGTGTTCCCTTCACCTTCAAGGGCGAAGCGATCTACTACAATAAGAAACTCTTCCAGAAGGCGGGCATCACCGAAGAGCCGAAAACCTACGAGGATCTGCTTGCCGACGCCGAGAAGCTCAAGGCCGCGAAAATCCCCGCCTTCACCTTCGGCGGTTCCGTCAACTGGCACGTCATGCGCCTGATGGACGTGCTGCTCGAGACCAAATGTGGCGCCGACAAGCATGACGCCCTCATGGCCATGAAGGCCGACTGGACGAAGGAGCCCTGCGCCACCGACGCGTTCGCCGAATTCGCGAAGTGGACCAAGGACTACACACTGAAGCCCTTCATGGGCATCAGCAACCAACAGTCCTATACACTGTTCGTTGCCGGCCGCGCCGCAATGATGCTGGAAGGTGACTGGCTGGTGAGCCAGCTGAGCGGCAGCAAGGTCAACCTTGACGACTATGGCGTCGTGCCGTTCCCGACGAACACGAACCGTCTCTATGGCTTCGCCGAGTACAATTACATCAGCACCAAGAGCAAGAATCCGGATCTCGCCGCGAAATTCCTCGACTATTTCCTCTCGACCAAGGTGCAGCAGGATCTCGTCGGCCAGATCAGCTCGACCTCCGTCAACAAGAATGTCCAGTACTCGAACCTGAAGCCGCTGGAGGCAAAGTGGCTGGATATCTTCAAGACCTACAGCAAGGTCTACATGAATGGCGACCAGGCTTTCCCGCTCGACGTCACGACTGAATACTTCCGGGTGATCAACGACGTCGCCTCCGGCAACATCCAGCCGGCCGACGCGGCCAAGCAACTGCAGGCCTTCATCGCGGGCCGCACCTGATCGCTCGAGGGAAGCCGCCACTTCGATTGCCAGTCGCAGCGGATGGCTTCCCTCACTTTCATGCCCACGCGTCAGCTGCCGTCGGGAGCAATCACAATGTCATTCCGCAATCGAATACATGACGCACGCGTTCAGGCGGTGATCCTGCTTGCGCCGGCCATGCTGATCTATTTGATTTTCGCGCTTTATCCGATGCTGAACGTCGTGGTGCTGAGCTTCCAGAAATGGAACGGCCTGGCGCCGGAGCGGCCATTCGTCGGTCTCGCGAACTATCAATATATCTTCACGCAGGACCCGGTCTTCTGGGTCGCCTTCCGCAACACGGTGATCTGGACGATCATGTGCGTGATCTTTCCGCCCATGGTCGGGTTGCTTTTGGCGCTTAGCCTCAATCAGAAGCTCTTTGCCCGCAATACCTTCCGCGCCATCTTCTATCTGCCCGTCATCATCGCCCCGATCGCAGTCGCGACCATGTGGAAGTGGATGTACGATCCCTTTTTCGGCCTCTTCACCGAAATCCTGACCTCCATGGGCCTGCAGGACTGGATCCAGGACTGGCTCGGCGACAAGGATATCGCGCTCTATTCGGTTTTCGTCGCCTATCTCTGGCAATCGGTCGGCTTCTCCATGGTCCTGTTTCTCGCGGGACTGCAGAACGTCTCGCAGACGCTGGTCGAGGCCGCACGCATCGATGGCGCCGGGCGTTGGAACATCTTCCGCTACGTGACCCTGCCCGCGCTGCGCACGACGCTGACCATCGTGCTGGTGCTGTCGGTCATTTCATCGCTGAAAGCCTTCGACATCGTCTACGGCCTGACCGGCGGCGGTCCGGCCCAGTCGACGCAGATGCTGGCGCTCTGGGCCTTTACGCAGGCCATGCAGATCTTCGATTTTGGCCGCGGGGCTGCGATCTCGGTCGTCCTGCTGCTCATCACCATCGCCATCGTCATTCCCTACCTGCGCTGGACGCAGAAGCATGAGGAGGCCGAACAATGACGGCAGCATCGGCAACATCGATGTCGGACGGTTTCGAGACCATCGCCCCGGCAAAGCGCAAGCGCGATCCTGTCTTGATCGGCCTGTGGATCGCACTCCTCATCGTCGCTGCAATCTGGCTCGCACCGTTCGTCTTCATCGTCTTCACCTCGCTGAAGACACAGGCGGATGTGACGTCGACCGGCGCCTTCATGCCGCCGCTCGAGCCGGCCTTTGAAAATTATTCAAGCGCCTGGGGCCGCGGCAATTTTGCCAATGCCTTCCTGAACAGCGCCATCATCACCGTGATCAAGGTGCCGCTCGGGCTTATCCTCTCGGCGATGGCGGCCTATGCTCTCGCCAAGATCCGCATGCGGTTCAGCAAGCTGCTGTTGCTCCTCGTCGTCTTCGGCACGATGATTCCCTTCCAGGTCATGCTTGCCCCGCTGTTCACGCTGGTCAATTCGCTCGGTTTGATCGATACCTATCCGGGCGTCATCCTGCCCTACATCGCCTTCGGTGTGCCCTATCAGGTTTTCATTCTCTACGGCTTCTTCAGAGGCATTCCGAAGGAGCTTTCAGAGGCAGCCCTGATAGACGGCGCAAGCCATTTCACCATCTTCCGCCGGATTTTTTTGCCGGTGTGCCTGCCGGTGCTCGCAGCACTGCTGATCCTGGATTTCGTCTCGACATGGAATGAGTTCGCCATGGCGCTCGTGCTGCTGCAGGACCAGCACATGTGGACGCTGCCGCTCGGGCTCATGTCCTTCCAGGGCCAGTTTTCCAATGATTACGGCCAATTGAATGCGGCGATCGTCATGACGGTCCTGCCGGCCACCATCGTTTATCTGATTTTCCAGCGCTACTTCGTCTCCGGCCTCACCTCCGGCGCGGTGAAGGGCTGAACGGTCGCACAATCCATACATCTTCCGAGGAGAACATCATGTCCAACGCGTCCGTCGAAAAATGGGGAGTCTTCGAAGCGGCCTTCAACGGTCCTTCCGGCGGCAACCCTTACCTCGATGTGGAGTTCGATGCCGTTTTCAGTCAGAACAGCCGCGAGATCCGCGTGCCCGGTTTCTATGACGGCGACGGCGTCTACCGCGTTCGCTTCATGCCGGACAATGAAGGTGATTGGTCCTTCCGCACACGGTCGAAGACATCTGAACTGGATGGCAAGACCGGCTCCTTCGTCGCGACCAAGCCGTCCAAGGGCAACCACGGCCCCGTGCACGTCCACAACAAGTTCCACTTTGCCTATGCCGACGGCAAGCCCTTCCTGTCGTTTGGCACCACCTGCTATGCCTGGACGCATCAGCCGCTCGACATGCAGGCCCAGACTCTCGAAACGCTGAAGAAGTCACGCTTCAACAAGATCCGCATGGGCGTCTTCCCCAAGGACTATCCCTATAACGTCAACGAGCCGCTTTACGCCTGCTTCGAAAAAGGCACCGACGGCAGGCAAGATTTCGATCGGCCGAACCCAGTCCTCTTCCGCCACTTCGAACAACAGGTCGCAGCGCTCTGCGATCTCGGCATCGAAGCCGATATCATCATGTTCCACCCCTACGATCGCTGGGGTTATGCCGATATGTCGGCCGAACAGGATTTCCGCTATGTCGCCTATCTGGCCGCCCGCCTTGCCGCCTATCGTAACGTCTGGTGGGCGCTTGCCAACGAATATGACTTCCTTCTCGACACCAAGCCGCTGCAGCAGTGGGATCGTTATTTCCACATTCTGGAAGAAAACGATCCCTACGGCCATCTGAAGTCGATCCACAACGGCGAGCCGACGATGAACTTCGATCATCGCAAGCCCTGGGTCACCCATACCTGCATTCAGAACTGGGACGTGAAACGTACACAGGAATGGCGCGAGGCCTATGGCAAACCGGTCGTCAACGACGAGCCGGAATATGAGGGCAACATCATCCAGTCATGGGGCAACCTGACGGCTGAAGAGTTGGTGCATCGCTTCTGGATCACAATGACGCGCGGCGGCTATGCCGGCCATGGCGAAACCTATTCGCATCCGGAAGATCTAATCTGGTGGGCGAAGGGCGGCGAACTGCGTGGCGAAGCCTGGAAGCGTATCGGCTTCCTGCGCGATCTCCTCGAGCAGGATGTCGTCAATGGTCTTGAACCCATGGCCTCGTTCGGCGAATGGCCCTGGACCCGCGTTTCCGGCGCCCGCGACGGCGATGTCAGCTACGTCTATCTCGGCGAACATCAGCCCGTCGTCTGGTCCACCGGCCTGCCGAAGGACGGAACCGACTATGACGTCGATATCATCGACACATGGGCGATGACGATCACGCCCGCCAAGAAGGTAGAAGCGCCGATCCCGCATCCGACGCGCCATGGCGCGATCGTGCGCGGCGGCAAGGCGGATGCCGCCTTCGGCGTGGAGTTGCCTGGCAAGCCCTATCAGGCCCTTCGCATTCGCAAGAAGCACTGACTTAAGGAAAGAATTTCATGTCCGGATTGACCATCAAGAATGTCAGGAAGTCCTACGGCGCGGTACACATCATCCACGGCGTCGATGTTGAAATCTCGGACGGCGAATTCGTTATCCTCGTCGGCCCGTCGGGCTGCGGAAAGTCCACGCTGCTGCGTATGATCGCGGGGCTGGAAGACATCACCGGCGGAGAAATCTCGATCGGCGAGCGGGTCGTCAACGACCTGCCGCCGAAAGATCGCGATATAGCGATGGTCTTCCAGAACTACGCGCTCTACCCGCAGATGACGGTGGCTGAAAACATGGGCTTTGCGCTGCAGCTTGCCGGCGCCAAGCGCGCCGAGATCGAGCGGAAGGTTGGCGAAGCCGCAACGATCCTCGGCTTGGAACCGCTTCTGAGCCGCAAACCCGCCCAGCTTTCGGGAGGCCAACGTCAGCGCGTCGCCATGGGCCGCGCCATCGTGCGTGACCCCAAGGTCTTCCTGTTCGACGAACCTCTTTCGAATCTCGACGCAAAGCTGCGCGTGAAGATGCGTGCCGAAATCAAGGCGCTGCACCAGCGACTGAAGACGACGATCGTTTACGTCACCCACGATCAGATCGAGGCCATGACCATGGCTGACAAAATCGTCGTTCTACAGGGCGGTAAGGTTGAGCAGGTCGGTTCACCGCTCGAGCTTTACGATCGTCCGAAAAACGTCTTCGTCGCCGGCTTCCTCGGGTCGCCCGCCATGAATTTTCTCGAGGGCAAGCTTGCCGGCGGCGCTTCTCCGGAATTGATACTCCCGACAGGCACACGCATCCGGCTCGCCAGCGCCCCCAGTCAATCGGATGGTCGGGAGGTTGTTGTGGGGATTCGCCCGGAGGATATCTCCTTCGCATCGGAAGGCGGCGTACCGGCAAAGGTCACGGTCGTCGAGCCCACCGGCTCTGAGACCCACGTAGCGCTTGATCTCGAAGGCAAGGAATTGACCTGGGTCATGCGCGAGCGCGCGGAACTGGTGCCGGGCCAGACCATCCAAATCTCGCTTAAAATCCCGAATCTGCACTTCTTCGATAAAGCCAGCCAGCAACGGCTGTAGGAACTCGTTAGAGAATGCGTGGCGCTGAGTTCACTCAGCCGCCCGTCTTTGCGTGCCGTTCATGACGGCAAAGACGCGTTTCACGAAGGCATCGCCATCAAACTGGCGGGCGGCCCCCTCGGTCACATGGCCGGGGCGGTCGAAGATGAAGGTTTCGACATTGACGACGGGCAGATTCAGACGGTTACGCACCAGACCGATCATAGCCGTGTGCGTTATCACCAACTGGCAGCCGTTCGGTTCAAACCACTCCTGAAGCCCGGTCGTCGGTATCGCCTGTACGGTCAGACCCTGCTGCGACAGGACGGCGCCAATACGGGAAGCGACTTGCTGATTGTCGAGACAGATCAGCACGTCGGTCTGCGAAGGGGATGGCGCATGGTTAGCCAGCATCAAGCAACCTCTCGTTAATCACGAGCCGAATATAATGATTCGCGGCGTAACAGGGTGTTATTAGTTGTTACATTTTGTTTCAGAACGATGATCAGCTTAGCCGTCATCGCCCCATCCGCAGTTGCTATAATACTTTAAATTTTGGCTGTAGTTTGTTGATATAATGGCGGACCTCGCCAATATCGGCGAGGCTCACCCAAGTCAAATTCGATTATCCGGCAAAACGCTCCGGCCGGAAGGTGGCGAGGAGCGGATGACGCTTGCCGCTTGCGATCTCGTCGGCAAGCAGTTCACCGGCAATCAGGCCAAGCGTGGCACCACTATGGCTGAAGGCAACAAAATAGCCCGGTATTGCCGGCAATTCGCCGAAAACAGGCTCGCCGTCGCCGGGTATGGGCTTCGGGCCGACACCGTAATCACCGACCTCGAGCGCCGGGTTTCCTTCCAGCACCGTCGAGGCTTCCCGCAGGAGACCTTCAAGCGTTGAGGCCTTGATCTCATAGCTTCCGTCGTCCTTCACGATGACCTCTTCTTCCGACCAGGCCGAATCCAGGGCAAAAGCACCATCTGGCGTTGGCCGGATGGCGACACGCGGTGTGTTCAGTACCGCTTTCAGCGAATGCTTGATCGGCTTCGTTCGAACAAGGAGCGCGATCGGCGTATCGTCGCCGATATGCTGGCCAGCCTCGGCAACAATTGCCGGCACCGCGCCGCCGGCCGCCAGCAAAACGGCGTCTGCCGCCCAATGATCACCGTTCGCAGTCGTGACACCGCAAGCTCGGCCATCCCTTACATCGATCGTTGCTCGGCCGGCATCCGTGATAACCTCGCCGCCCAGCGCCCTGAACTCTTTGGCGAGAACATCGATCAGGGATGGAAGATCGACCCATCCCTCCCCCGGATTGAAGATTGCGCCCTGCCGGGTCACACGATCGGCATCGACGCCGGGCGTGACCCTGGCAATCTGATCCGGCTTGAGCAACAGCGCGTGATAGCCAAGGTCGCGCTCGTAGTCGAAGACGGCGGCGATGTCGTTGGCGGCCTCATCCGCATCCCAGGTCAGACCGCCGTCAAATCGCAACCAGCTCGCATCCGGATATCTGGCAGACAGCGTGCGATAGCGATCAAGACCGGCAAGACGCAGGCAATGATAGGCATCGGAGCGCCGACGCGCCGAATTGAGCCACGCAAGCGAGCGCCCTGATGCCCCGTTTGCCAGCGGACCATCGTTAATCAGCGTGGTTTGAACGCCAAGCCGCGCCAGATGAGCGGCCGTGGAAACCCCGAAGATGCCGCCGCCGACGACAACGACTTTCGAAGGACGAGTGGAAGCATGCATGTTGAAAAACCTTGTCAGTGGTGGATGTTGTGATCGAAGGACCGTCGGAAATCCGACGGCCCGCGTGCGTCAGAGAACCTCAGCAAGGAAGCGCTTCAGGCGTTCGCTTTGCGGGTTATCGAAGATTTGCTGCGGGGGGCCGGCTTCAACGATACGGCCCTCGTCCATGAAGACGACCTGATCGGCGACCTTTCGAGCAAATCCCATTTCGTGGGTGACGACCGCCATCGTCATGCCCTGACGCCCGAGATTGGCCATCAAGTCGAGCACGCCTTTCACCAACTCAGGATCGAGCGCGCTTGTGACCTCGTCGAAGAGGACAACTTCGGGGTCCATGGCGAGAGCGCGGGCAATGGCGACGCGTTGCTGCTGACCACCAGACAAGCCGGCTGGCCGGTGATCCTTACGACCGGCGAGCCCCACTTCCGCAAGGCGGGTCTCGGCGATCCGGCGGGCTTCACTCTTCGGGATCTTCTTGATCTTCGTCAGAGACAGCATGACGTTTTCAAGCGCGGTATGGTCCGGAAAGAGATTGAAGTGCTGAAACACCATGCCCACACGCCGGCGCAGGCTTTCCGGTCTCATGGACAGAATGCTGTCGGCATCGAGCTGGATGTCACCGCGCTTGGGCTCCACCAGACGGTTGATGCACCTGAGCAAGGTCGACTTGCCCGAGCCTGACGGCCCGATGATGCAGGTGACTGTACCTCTGGCAATATCGAGATCGATACCTTTCAGGACTTCCAGATCGCCATACGCCATGCTGAGGTCTCGGATCTGCACCGCCCCGCCCTTGAAGCGTGGAGCGTTAGCCGCGGGCGCGCCCGAGGCCTCCTCAAGCTCGCCAACCTCGACAAGACCGCTCGTGGTACCGGAGCTGCGGCCCTGGCGACCAAGGCGCAGTCTCGTATCGATGTAGTTGACCAGATGCGTCAGCGGAACGGTGATCACCAGATAGAAGACACCGGCAAGCAGCAAGGGCGACAGGTTACCCGTAACAACAGCCTGATCCTGGCCGACGCGAAAAATCTCGCGCTCGGAGGCGAGCAGCCCGAGAAAATAGACGAGGCTCGAATCCTTGACGTTGCCGATGAACTGGTTGACGAGGGCCGGCAGAACGCGCCGTATCCCTTGCGGAATGACGATCAGCCGCATTCCCTGCCCGTAGCTCATGCTGAGCGCGCGGCAGGCCTCCATCTGACCACGCTCCACACTCTGGATCCCCGATCGAAAGATCTCGCCGATATAGGCGCCCGCGATCAGGCTGAGCGCGATAATCCCAAGCGGGAAAGGCGATGGGCCAAAAAGTTCGCGACCGATGCGTGCGAAGCCCTGACCGATGATCAGGATCGTCACGATTGCCGGCAGGCCGCGAAAGATATCGGTATAGATCCGCGCCGGCAGGCGCAGCCAACGCGACTGCGAGATGCCCATCACGGCCAGTATCATGCCGATGACAACGCCAAGCACGGTGGAGGCGGCCGCCAGGATCAGTGTATTTTTCAGTCCGACCGTGATCATGCTCGGCAGGACTTCGGCCATCGCATCCCAGTCAAGGAAGCTGCGACGGAGGTTCTCAAGCCAATCCATTCAATTCCCCATGAAACTCGTCAGGCAGTTGAATACCGCCGCCCGGCAGGGCCGGACGGCGGCGCGGCCTTACTTCTTGGGAAGATACTGATCGGGCATCGGCGAACCCGGGAACCACTTCTCATAAAGTGTCTTCCAGGTGCCGTCCTGCATCGCTTCATGCAGCGCCTTGTTCAAAGCCAACCGGAAAGCGTCGTTGCCCTTGCGAACGACGAAGCCTGCCGGGGCATCGAAGGATGGAATGTTGACGGCGATCTTCAGCGTGGGATAGCGTTCGCCATATTGCTTGGCAGCTTCGTAATCGAGGAAGTGCGCGTCGATAGTGCCATTGTTCAACGCGGCGACGGCCGAGTTGTTGTCCGGGAACTTGACGAGGTCCGTGCCCGCGAAATTCTTCGTGGCATAAACCTCCTGCAGCGTGCCCTGCACGACGCCGAGGCGCTTGCCTTTCAGGCCATTCGCATCCTTGATCGCGGCATCTGAGGTCAGAACCGAGAGATAGCCGGCAAGATAGCCATCCGAGAAATCGACCGTCTTCTTGCGTGCCTCGGTGGTCCCGATGGCGGCGACGGCGACGTCGAAGCGCTGGTTGGCGACAGACGGCAGCAGAGCCGAAAACTCCTGGCCCGTAAACGTCACCTTGTCCTTGGGAAAGCCCATGCGCGAGGCAACGTTCAGGAAAAGCTCGATATCGAAGCCGGTGAATTGCCCATCAGCGGTCGTGAACGTGTAGGGCTTGGAATCCCCCATGGTGCCGACGCTGATAACGCCTGGATCGATCAAGTTATAGGGGTTGTCGGCGGCAACCGCCGGACCGACGCTTGCTGCGACGAGATAGGCCAGTACACCGGCACGCACGGGCGCGGCAATGGCCGAGAATATTCCAGATAATTTCATGTTCGTTCTCCGCTCTGAAGGATGCTCTTGTCGGCATTCATGCATGCGCGTCCGCGTCTCCGCTCATAGATCAGCAAGAGAACATCTGGACAAGAGACCGGTCTCATGTAAAAAGAGACCGGTCTCATTGCTATTTGTTAACTTGAGATTGACCGTCCGTCAACAACTCTTGTAGTCGTCATCCAATGGAAGAGCCCCTCACCCCGAAACGCTCCGTCACCGTCGCCGATGTGGCCAGGGCAGCGAATGTCTCAAAGGCGACCGCCGCACGCGTGCTTGGCGGCTATGGTGTCGTCAGCGACAAGGTTCGAGAACAGGTGCTTGCCGCCGCCGCTGCGCTGGAATACCGCCCGAACGAACTTGCCCGAAGCATGACCACGGGCAAATCCGGCATCATCGGGGTTGTGGTCGGCGATATCGAGAACGCATTCTTCAGCCTCGCTGTCAGAGGGATCAGCGATGTTGCCCGCATGGCCGGCTTCAATGTCATCATTGCAAACTCCGGCGAAGAGCTCGACGCGGAGAAATCGGCGGTCGATCTACTGATTGGCAAGCGTGTCGACGGCCTGATCGTCACGCCCGCGCGCTGCGATCGGATGGAGCATCTCGACGATATCCGCCGTGTCGGCGTACCACTGGTTCTCTTTGACCGAACCATTCCCGAACTCGGGGTCGACGCGGTGACCGGTGACGATTTCGACGCCGCCATGATCGCCACCCGCCATCTCCTGGAGATGGGACACAGGCGGATCGCCTATATATCCGCCATGGACACCGACGCGGAATTCCTGCGCGACAGCACAAATATCTCGAATTCCGCCGTGCGCGAGCGCGTCGATGGCGTACTGCAAGAACAGGCGAATGCCGATATCGAGAAGGCGCGCCACTACGTGCGGCTCGGTGCAATAGACCAATCGAAGACGGATAGCGTCGTCAAAAGCTTGTTGCAGGATGCCGCCCCGCCGACCGCCCTGATCGCGTCGGACAGTCTCGTCGGTCTTCGTGTCTTCAAGGCACTGCAGGCGCTGGGATTATCCATCCCGCGCGACATCTCGATGATTTCTTTCCTGGACGCCGACTGGACAACCGTCACGACGCCCCCCATCACCGTTGTCGATCAGCCGGTCTACGAGATGGGCAAGAGGGCAGCCGAACGGTTGATATTGCGCCTGAACGGCAAGGATCTGCCGATTGAGCGAACAGCGATCAAGACGCATCTGATCCGGCGCGGGTCGGTCGCCGCCCCATTTCAGGGTAAGGGGTAGAACGCCCGGCGGATAGCGCCGCGCCGGGCCTTGCTACCAAGAATTCAAGCCGGCATGCGTACCCGACGACCGTGCCTGAGATCGATAGCCGTGTGCCAGACGATCGTCGCGAAGATGATCGCCCCGCCGATAAAGGTCGCGACCGGCGGCACTTCGGAAAAGAAGAGCCAGACCCAGAACGGCGTCAGGACGATTTCCATCGAACTGATCAGTGCAGCATCCGCCGCTGGCATTCGCCGCGATCCGAAGAGAAAAAGCACGAAGGCAAGCGCAAAATTCGTCGCCCCGAACGCTGCCAGCAAGAGCCAGTTGTTGATGTCCAGCGAACCCGTCGAGGCAAAGGGCACAAAGAGAACGAATGTCAGAAGACCGCTGACGACGCTCGATGGCAGGATCGGAATGCTGCGGTCCATGCGGGGTATGACGATGATCAGCGCAAAGGTGACCGTCATGCCGAGCGCCAGCAGGTCGCCGATACCCGTGCCGCCGCCGATCGACGAGGCGACGATGACCGCGACGCCGACAAGGCAGACCGCACCGGCCACCAAGGTGCGCTTTGCAACGCGCTCCTTCAGCATGGTCCAGCTGAGAAACGCGGCGATGAATGGCGCCGTCGCATAAATCATCGTCACGTTCGCGACCGTGGTCGTGTAGAGCGCGCCAATGAAGCAGGCCTGGCTGATCATCTGGCAGGCCAGCATCGCGAGCCCGGCCGGATGGAGGATCGATGCCCATTGCCGCTTTGAAAACCCACCCTCGAGGAAAAAGCTGGGTATCAGCAGGAAAAGGCCGCCGAACAACGATCGCCAGGCGATCGCCGTCCATATGTCCGTGGTCAGAAGGCGTGCGTAGATGCCGCTGCAGCTCCACGCGAGCATTGCTGTAGCCACGAGTAGAACGCCCCTCTCGTATTCGCTGGCAAAAGCGGAGCGGGTCGAAAACTGGTATGTCATGTATGGACTCAAGAAGTGAGGAACGCTCCTTCTCTGCGCCGATATTTGACATCAGGCAAACGAATAGTAGAGATAGAAGCCATCAGAAATATTTGTGGCGTGCCATGCGCGAACCCATCGAAAGCGACCTGCTCCGGACGTTCCTCGTCATCACCGAGACATCCAATTTTTCCACGGCTGCTCAACGGATCGGCCGGACCCAATCGGCCGTCAGCGCTCAGATCAAACGGCTTGAGGACACGATCGGCGAAACGCTCTTCGAGAGAAGCGCGCGTGGGGCCGTTCTGACACGCGCCGGCACGCAATTGCTTCCCTATGCGCAACGTGTGATCGAGCTTCTGAACGAGGCCGCGGCGAATATCCGTACCAAGCCGCTTGATGGCCCCGTTCGCATCGGAATTCCCGAGGAGTATAGCCAGACTGTGCTGCCGGCGGCACTCGCCGCCTTCGCGGTCCGTCACCCCGCTGTCGAGGTCACAGTTTCCTGCGACTACACGGCGCATAACCTGGCTGCACTTGAAAAAGATGAGCTCGATCTGGCTGTTGTTTTTGACTGGAGCAGCCAGACGAAAGGCGAGATTCTCTGCATAGACCCCACCGTCTGGGTGACATCCATGGTGCATCGCTTGCATGATGCCGTGCCCCTGCCGGTTGCGACCTATCGCAATTCGACATGGGCGCGTGACTTCGCTTTGCGCTCGCTCGAACAGCAGGGCCGGGCCTATCGTATCGCCTTCATCGCCGATACGAGCTCGGGGTTGAAGAATGCCGTATCGGCCGGGCTTGCCGTGACGACCCTGTCGCGCAGTAACATTCCGCACGGATGCCGCGAACTGACGAGCGATGACGGCTTTCCACCGGTCGATTCATCGCGCGTTGTGCTCCGCCGCAACCCCTATCATTCGAGCGAGGCAATTCGCGAACTGGCGGAGATGGTGCGTGAAGCGTTCCAGCCTATGTCGGCTCTGCTGCAGGCATAGTGCGACGTCGCAACCTTCGACGTGTGCCCGAAGGACTTTCGGAAAAACTGGCGCGATAGCTGCGGGAAAAGGCCGAAGCCGAATTGAAGCCGGTCGCAGCGGCAATTTCCGCAAAGGAGGCCTTCGTCTCGATCACCTTGCGCCGTGCCGCGTTCAACCGCAACGCCAGATAATGCACATGTGGCGCAGCGCCAATACTCTCCTGGAAAAGTGCTTGTAGATGACGCGCGCTGACGCCGATGCGGCGCGCAAGGCGACTGAGCACCAGCGGCTGCTCGATATGGTCTTCCATCAAGCGGATTGCTTGGGCAACACGCGGATCGCGCATCCTGAGGCCGGCCGTCGACGGCGAAAGTTCTCCTGCACTTTGCGTGCTTGCCGGCTCGTAGATGAACAGGCGGCTGACCTCCAGCGCCAGCGAATAGCCCTGACGTCGCCGGATAATCTCCAGCATGAGATCGACCGTCGGCAACGATCCCGCTGTTGTAATCCGCTTGCCGTCGATGACGTAGCGATCCTTCGCGGCGCGCACCTGCGGATAGGCCAGCGCGAAATCGTCAAAATCCTCCCAGTGCACAGCGGCTGCGGCATTGTCGAGCAGGCTTGCTTCGGCGAGCAACCATGTCCCGGATTCGATGCCGGCGACCATCGAGCGATGACGCGCGGTCTGTGATAGTTGCATCTTCAGGGCCTGCGTCGCGCTGCGTCGCCAATTGTAGCTGGCGAGCACAAAGAGCGGCGCCACCTCCGAGGTCGGTCGGAAGCTGGAACAGGCTGGCACCGGAATCTGGCTGGTCGTTTCTACCGGCAGACCATCCGGCGTGAACAGACGCCATCGATAAAGCTCCGCGCCGGAAATGCGATTGGCTCCGCGCAAAGGTTCGATCACCGACGCAATGAGGATCAGGTTCGTCTCCGGAAGGATGAGGAGGTCGATGTCGAGTGTCTCGTTGGCCGATGTCAGCATTCAGCAATCCTTCGATCGTTCCGAAACTGTATCGAATGTCTCCGATAATGCAAAGCATGAAGGCGTCTCATGGCTCGTAATGTCCTCAATACGAGGGAGAACAAAAATGCCTCTTGCGATGAATCGCGACGTCTTCATCACCTGTGCCGTGACCGGCGCCGGCGACACGGTTTCCAAATCCAGCCATGTTCCGATCACTCCCAAGCAGATTGCGGACTCCGCGATCGACGCCGCCAAGGCTGGGGCGGCAGTGGTTCACTGCCACGTCCGGGACCCTGAGACGGGGGCTGCCAGCCGCCGCAACGAACTTTACCGGGAAGTCACGGATCGCATCCGTTCGGCCGATATCGATGTCGTGCTGAACCTGACCGCCGGCATGGGCGGGGACCTGATTTTCGGTGATGTCGAAAGCCCGCTGCCATTGAACGCCAGAGGGACTGATATGGCGGGCGCCTCCGAGCGTGTCAGCCACGTTGCCGAATGCTTGCCCGAAATCTGCACGCTCGATTGCGGCACCATGAACTTCAGCCTTGGCGACTATGTCATGACCAATACGCCTTCGATGCTGAGGGCGATGGCGAAAAAGATGACCGACCTTGGCGTTCGTCCTGAGATCGAGGCCTTCGATACCGGTCATCTCTGGTTTGCCAAGCAACTTGCCGAGGAGGGCTTGATTGAGGATCCGGTCCTCATCCAGCTCTGCATGGGCATCCCCTGGGGGGCGCCCGATGACCTCAACACCTTTATGGCGATGGTCAATAACGTTCCCAACAGCTGGACCTTCTCGGCCTTTTCCATCGGCCGCAATGCCATGGCCTATCCGGCAGCAGCTGTCCTTGCCGGCGGCAATGTCCGCGTCGGGCTGGAAGACAACCTCTATGCCGGCAAGGGTATGCTCGCGACCAATGCACAGCTTGTCGAAAAGGCGGTGCAAGTCGTCGAAGGCATGGGGGCCCGCATCATCGGCCCCGGAGACGTCCGCAAGAAGCTGAAACTGACGAAACGCTGAGGCCCCGATGACCAAGATCAACAAGGCGGCCTGTATCGGCGGCGGCGTCATCGGCGGCGGATGGATCGCCCGTTTTCTGCTCGCCGGCATCGATGTCGATGCCTACGACCCGCATCCGGAAGCAACCCGGATCGTCGGCGAAGTTCTGGCAAATGCCGAAAAAGCCTATGCGATGCTGACCGGCGCGCCGCTTCCGCCGCGCGGCAAGCTTATATTCCGGGATACGCTGGAGGCAGCCGTCGCCGGTGCCGACTGGATCCAGGAAAGTGTGCCCGAGCGGCTTGATCTCAAGCGCAACGTGCTGACACAGATCGATGCCGCCGCAAAACCGGATGCCTTGATCGGCTCCTCCACATCGGGGCTGCTGCCGACCGACCTGCAACGCGACATGCGCCACCCGGAGCGCCTGTTCGTCGCCCATCCCTATAATCCCGTCTATCTGCTGCCGCTCGTGGAAATCGTCGGCGGCGAAAAGACCAGCGCCGCGACCATCCAGGCGGCGATGGAGCGCTTGCCGCCCATCGGCATGAAAGGCGTTCATATCGCCAAGGAAATCGAGGCTTTCGTCGGCGACCGCCTGCTGGAAGCGCTCTGGCGCGAAGCGCTGTGGCTGATCAAGGATGATATCTGCACCGTCGAGACGCTTGACGATGTCATCCGCTACTCTTTCGGCCTGCGCTGGGCGCAGATGGGCCTGTTCCAGACCTATCGCATCGCCGGTGGCGAAGCGGGCATGCGTCACTTCCTCGCGCAGTTCGGCCCTGCCCTGCAGTGGAACTGGACGAAGCTGATGGATGTCGTCGATCTCGACGATGCCCTTGTCGAAAAAATCGGCCAGCAGTCGGATGAACAGGCTGACGGCCTGTCGATCCGTGAGCTCGAGCGTATTCGTGACGAAAATCTCGTCGGCATCTTCCAGAGCCTGAAGGGAAGCCATGGCGGCAAGGGTTGGGGCGCCGGCAAACTGCTGAAGGAGTTCGAGCAGCATCTTTGGGCAGCCGGCGGAGACCGGAAAGAAACGCCGGACGTTGCGAGACCACTGCGTCTGATCGACACCAAGGTCAGTCCCGCATGGGTCGACTATAACGGTCATATGACCGAGCATCGCTATCTACAGGTCTTCGGCGACACGTCGGATGCGCTTTTGCGCCTGATCGGCGTCGATCTCGATTATGTCGAGCGCGGCCATAGCTACTATACGGTGGAGACCCATATTCGCCATCTTGGCGAAGCCAAGCTCGGACAGGCCATCCATTCGACCGCACAGATCCTCGGATCTGATGAAAAGCGGCTGCATGTCTTCCATGCGCTGCACGACACAGCGAGTGGCGATCTGATCGCCACGGCGGAACAAATGCTGCTGCATGTTGATGCGAAAGCAGGTCGAGCCGTTGCCGCACCGGAGGAGGTGCTGGCGAAGCTGAGGCCGATTGCCGAAGCGCATGCAGCCTTGGCCACGCCGGAGGGAGCCGGCCGTCATGTGGGACAAAAACGCTAGGAGGAAGCGATCGTGAATTTCGGACTCAGCGAAGAACAGGAGATGATCGTCAAGACGGTCAGGGACTTCGTGGAGACGGAGATCTATCCGCACGAAAACGAAGTCGAGCGCACCGGTATCGTGCCGCCCGAAATCGGAGACGACATCCGTCGCAAATGCATCGAGCTCGGATTCTACGCCTGCGGTTTCCCCGAGGAAATCGGTGGCGCCGGACTTGATCACCTCACGTTCACCCTCGTCGAGCGCGAACTCGGCCGCGGCTCGCTGGGGCTCACCGTCTTCTTCGGGCGACCATCCGGCATTCTAATGGCCTGCGAGGGCGAACAGCGCGACCGCTATCTTTTGCCTGCGGTGCGTGGCGACAAAATCGACGCGCTCGCTATCACCGAACCCGATGCAGGTTCCGATATGCGCGGCATGAAATGCGCGGCACGACAGGATGGCGATGATTTCGTGCTCAACGGCACGAAGCATTTCATCTCGCATGCCGACGTCGCGGATTTCGTCATCGTCTTTGCCGCGACCGGTGAGGAAGACACCCACCGTGGGGTCAAAAAGAAAATCACCGCTTTCCTGGTCGATCGCGGCACTCCGGGCTTCGAGATTCTGAAGGGTTACGACTCGGTTTCCCATCGCGGCTATCACAACTCCATCCTGAACTTCACCGACTGCCGCCTGCCGACATCGCAGGTGCTGGGCGAAGTGCATCGCGGCTTCGATCTTGCCAATCAATGGCTCTACGGAACACGACTGACTGTCGCCGCGACCTGCGTCGGCCGTGCTCGTCGCGTCTTCGAACTCGCCCTGCCCTATGCAGCCGAGCGCAAGCAATTCGGCAAGCCGATCGGCGCCAATCAGGGCGTCTCCTTCAAGCTCGCCGACATGATCACCGAGATCGACGCGGCCGACCTGCTGACGCTGTCGGCCGCCTGGAAGCTCGATGCCGGCATCCCGGCCAATCGCGAGATCGCCTCGGCCAAGCTCTATGCTTCGGAAATGCTCGCCCGCGTCACCGACGAGGCAATCCAGATCTTCGGCGGTATGGGATTGATGGACGACCTGCCGCTCGCCCGCTTCTGGCGCGATGCCCGCGTCGAGCGCATCTGGGACGGCACATCGGAGATCCAGCGGCATATCATCAGCCGCGACCTGCTTCGGCCATTCGGAGCATGAACCCATGACGCAGCGCTCGCTCGACCGCCTGATCCGACCCAGAACGATCGCCGTCTTCGGCGGTCGCGAAGCAAGACGCGTCATCGAGCAATGCGATCTGATGGGATTTTCCGGCGAAATCTGGCCGGTGCATCCGACACAGGAGAGCGTGCTTGGACGCCGCTGCTATCGGTCGGTTGCCGAACTGCCTGATGCGCCGGATGCTGCCTTCGTCGGCGTCAACCGGACGCTGACTATCGACATCGTCAGGGATCTCGCAGCCAGAGGCGCAGGCGGCGCTGTTTGCTATGCCTCGGGTTTCAGCGAGGCGGTTGCGGAGTTGTCCGACGGAACGGACTTGCAGCAGGCGCTTGTCGAGGCGGCCGGCGCCATGCCGATCGTAGGGCCGAACTGCTACGGCATGATCAACGGCCTGGACGGCGCCCTGCTCTGGCCCGATCAGCATGGCATCGTCAGAACCGAGCGCGGCGTTGCTATCCTCACCCAATCCTCCAATATCGCCATCAATCTCAGCATGCAGAGGCGTGGCCTACCCATCAGCTATCTGATGACGGCAGGCAATCAGGCACAGACAGGCTTGTCGGACCTCGCACAGGCCGTCCTTGAGGACCCGCGCGTCACGGCAGTCGGCCTGCATATTGAAGGCTTTGGCGATATCCGGGCGCTGGAAGCCCTCGCCATGCGCGCCAGAGAGTTGAAAAAGCCGGTCGTTGCCCTGAAAATCGGCAAGTCCGAACAGGCGCAGCGTGCCACCGTCTCGCATACGGCCTCGCTTGCCGGGAGCGATGCAGTGGCCGGCGCCGTTCTGGACCGTCTCGGCATCGGCCGCGTCGCGACGTTGCCTGAACTCATCGAAACGCTGAAACTGCTGCATGTCACGGGTCCGCTTAACAGCAATGCGATCTCCTCGATGAGCTGTTCGGGCGGTGAGGCCTCGCTGATAGCCGATGCTGCCGTCGGCAGGACTGTGGAATTTCGTGCCCTGAAACCCGAACAGCTTCCTGCCCTGCGCGCAAGCCTCGGCCAGATGGTGACGCTCTCCAATCCCCTTGATTATCATACCTTCGTCTGGGGCGATCTTGCACGGCAGACGGAGGCATTCAGCGCCATGTTTGCGGGTGGCTATGCCCTCAATCTGCTGGTTCTGGACTTTCCGCGGGAAGATCGGTGCGATGGGGCAGACTGGATGATCACCGTCGCCGCCGTTGCCGAGGCCGCCAAACAGACGGGTGCACGAGCCGGCATCCTTGCGACACTGCCGGAGAACATGCCCGAGGCGATCGCCGTGCAATTGATGGACGCCGGCATCGTGCCGCTCTGCGGTATCAGTGAGGCGCTTGCAGCGGCAGATGTTGCCAGCGGCATTGCCAATACCTGGAAGAAGCCCCAGCCGTTCCCACTCATCAGTGCGCGCATCCAGGCGGGCGACATCGTGACCTTGAGCGAGGCAGAAGCCAAGGCCGAGCTTGCAGCCTTTGGCCTTGCCGTCCCACAGGGCAGAACCGCAGCAATAGCAGACGAAGCGGCCGATCAGGCTGAGCGATTGGGATTCCCTGTCGTGCTCAAGGCACTCGGTGTCGAGCACAAGTCCGATGTCGGTGGCGTCAAGCTCAACCTATGGGATAGAAACGCCGTCAAGGACGCGGCTGAAAACATGGCTGCCGTCGCGCACGGCTTCCTCGTGGAGAAGATGATCGAGCGCCCGCTTGCCGAGCTGATCGTCGGTGCGGTCCGCGATCCGGTCGTCGGCCTGACCCTGACGGTCGGTGCGGGCGGCATTTTCGTGGAATTGCTTGAAGATTCGGTCGTTTTGCCGCTTCCGGTGACGAAAGCTGCGGTGCTGGAGCGGATTTCGCGATTGAAGGTTCGCAAACTGATCGAGGGATATCGCGGCAATGCAGGCAGCAGCCTCGAGATCGTTGCTGATGCCATCCTATCAGCGGCAGAATATGTCGTTAAGAATGCCGCACAGCTTGAAGAACTGGACATTAATCCATTGATGGTCCTACCGGAATCCCGTGGTGTGATTGCGGCGGATGCTCTCATCCGGCGAAGGAGGTAGCAGAAGTTGCAAGACCCCATTCGAACCCGACGCGAAGACGGCATCCTCGAAGTGATCGTCGACAGGCCGAAGGCAAACGCCATCGATCTGGCCACGAGCCGCGTGATGGGGCTGATCTTCCGCGATTTCCGCGACGATCCGGAGTTGCGCGTTGCCATTATCACCGGTGCGGGCGAGAAATTCTTCTCGGCCGGCTGGGATTTGAAGGCGGCCGCAGCCGGAGATGCTGTCGATGGCGACTATGGTGTCGGCGGTTTCGGCGGCCTGCAGGAATTGCGCGATCTGAACAAGCCGGTCATCTGCGCCGTCAACGGCATCTGTTGCGGCGGCGGGCTGGAGATCGCGCTTTCGACCGATCTGATCCTTGCCGCTCCGCATGCGACTTTCGCATTGCCCGAGATCCGCTCCGGCACCGTTGCCGACGCTGCATCGATCAAGCTGCCGAAACGCATTCCCTATCACATCGCCATGGACATGCTGCTGACCGGACGATGGCTCAACGTCGAAGAGGCGCATCGCTGGGGCTTCGTCAATGAGATCGTCATGGCCGACAAGCTGATGGATCGGGCATGGGAACTCGCGCGATTGCTCGCAAGCGGACCGCCGCTGGTTTACGCGGCGATCAAGGAAATCGTTCGTGACGCAGAAGGCTCGACATTTCAGACTGCCATGAACAAGATCACCAAACGGCAGTTTGCGACCGTCGACAAGCTCTACTCGAGCGAAGATCAATTGGAAGGCGCACGGGCTTTCGCCGAGAAGCGAGCCCCAATCTGGAAAGGAAAATGAGGAGCGGCGGCAACCGCTGAATTTCCCGCATGATCGCGGGCAACAGGCTTCAGGCGGAAGAGGAACCGAGACCTAAAGTGGCTTGCCCGGGTGTTTTGTCAACACGGCAAGAAGAAGGAACAGGGGAATGAACGACTACGCGAAATATCTCGCAAGCCGCGTCACCGCGGGTGGGCTCAGCCGCCGCGAATTCATGGGACGCGCAATGGCAGCCGGCGTAACTTTGACGCTCGCCGACAAACTCTTTACCGAAAGTGCGATGGCAGCCGAGCCTAAGCGTGGCGGCCATCTTAAGCTTGGCCTTGAAGGCGGCGCTGCAACCGATTCAAAAGACCCGGCAAAATTCCTATCGCAGGTGATGTTCTGCATCGGCCGCTGCTGGGGCGACATGCTGGTGGAATCCCATCCTCTGACGGGTGCGGCGGTACCGTCGCTCGCAGAATCCTGGGAACCGTCGAAGGACGCGGCCACCTGGACCTTCAAGATCCGCAAGGGCGTGAAGTTCCACAATGGCAAGGAACTGACGATCGACGACGTCGTCGCCACGCTCAAGCGCCACACCGACGCGAAATCTGAATCCGGCGCCCTCGGCGTCGTCAAGTCGATCAAGGAAATCAAGGCCGACGGCGACAACCTCGTCCTGACGCTCACCGAAGGCAACGCCGACATGCCGTTGCTGCTGACCGACTATCACCTCGTCATCCAGCCGAACGGCGGCAATGATGATCCGCTCGCATCGATCGGCACCGGCCCCTACAAGATGGTCAGCTTCGAGCCCGGTGTACGCGCGACGTTCGAACGCAACAAGGACGATTGGCGCACCGATCGCGGCTTTGTCGACAGCGTCGAGATCATCACGATGAACGATGCGACGGCGCGTATCGCCGCACTGTCTTCCGGACAGGTTCACTACATCAACCGTGTCGACCCGAAGACGGTGGATCTCTTGAAGCGTGCGCCCACAGTCGACATCCTGTCGACCGCCGGTCGTGGCCACTATGTCTTCATCATGCATTGCGACAAGGCGCCCTTCGACAACAACGATCTGCGCCTGGCTCTCAAATACGCCATGGACCGCGAGACGATGGTCAAGAAGATCCTCGGCGGCTACGGCAAGGTCGGCAACGATTTCCCGATCAACAGCACGTATGCTCTCTTCCCCGAAGGCATCGAGCAGCGCGCCTACGATCCGGACAAGGCTGCCTTCCACTACAAGAAGTCGGGTCACAGCGGCTCCGTGCTGTTGCGCACCTCGGAAGTCGCTTTCCCGGGCGCCGTAGACGCGGCCGTCCTCTACCAGGAAAGCTGCAAGAAGGCCGGCATCAACATCGAGGTCAAGCGCGAGCCTGGCGATGGCTATTGGACCAACGTCTGGAACGTTCAGCCCTTCTCCACGTCCTACTGGGGTGGCCGCCCCACGCAGGACCAGATGTATTCCACCGCCTATCTCTCGACGGCGGACTGGAACGACACGCGCTTCAAGCGCCCCGACTTCGACAAGCTTCTGCTACAGGCCCGCTCCGAACTGGACGAGGCCAAGCGCAAGGAGATGTACCGCACCATGGCCATGATGGTGCGCGACGAAGGCGGCGTCATCCTGCCGATGTTCAACGATTTCGTGAACGCCTCCAGCAAGAAGGTGAAGGGCTACGTCCACGATATCGGCAACGACATGTCGAACGGCTACGTCGCCACCCGCGTCTGGCTGGACGCCTGATGCCCGAAGCCGGGCGACAACGCCCTCATCTCTGACAGAGCCAGGACCGCGAAAGCCTTTCGCGGTCCTCCCGACGTTTAGGCGATTCCAGCATTGGGTCCGCGACGGCGTTCCGTTTGGAATCGCGTAAAACAACAAGAGCGCGAGGCATCGGCCATGTCCAATCTGCCCCCCGGAAACGTTCTCCCCGGGCTGAGGTTCAAGCAGCGCTTTCCGCTGCTGTCCCTCATTTTCGAGCGTTGCCTGCTCAGCATCGTCCTGCTTTTCGCAGTCTCGATCCTGATCTTTGGCGGCCTTGAAGCACTCCCTGGCGATTTCGCCACCACCTATCTCGGCCAGTCGGCAACGCCGCAGGCCGTCGCCAACATCCGCGAGGAGCTTGGCCTGAACCGCCCGGTCGTCACCCGTTATGTCCAATGGCTCGGCAATGCCGTGCAAGGAGACTTCGGCACATCCTGGGCCAGCAAGAATTCTGTCAGCGAACAGATCGGTAAACGCCTCGGCAATTCGCTGTTTCTGGCCGGCTTTGCCGCGTTGATCTCGGTTCCGCTGGCCGTTTCTCTCGGCATGCTCGCCGTCCATTTCAGAAACCGAATGCCGGACAAGATCATCAACGTCATCTCACTGGCGGCGATCTCCCTGCCCGAATTCTTCATCGGCTACCTGCTCATCATGTTCTTCTCGGTGAAATTCGGAATCGCGACATTTCCAGCAACGGTTTTCGACGGCATGGGTTTTGTCGAGCGGTTGCAGGCGATTGCCCTGCCGACGGCGACACTGGTTCTCGTCGTGCTGGCTCACATGATGCGCATGACGCGCGCGGCAATCCTGTCCGTCATGTCCTCGGCATATATGGAGACGGCCGAATTGAAGGGCCTTTCCGCCTTCCGTGCCATCGTCAAGCACGCCGCCCCCAATGCTCTGGCACCGATCATCAACGTGATCGCGCTGAACCTTGCCTATCTGATCGTCGGCGTCGTCGTCGTCGAAGTCGTCTTCGTCTATCCGGGTATGGGCCAATATATGGTCGATGCAGTGACGGTGCGCGACATGCCCGTCGTCCAGGCCTGTGGCCTGATCTTTGCAGCCGTCTACATCTTTCTCAACATGACGGCCGATATCCTCGCCATCGTCGCCAACCCACGTCTGAGGCATCCGCGATGAGATTGAGAGACATCCCCATCACGGCCTGGGTTGGCATCATCGGTATTTTGATCGCCTTCATCTGCGCCATCTTTGCACCCTGGATCGCCCCCTATGGCGAGACGGAAGTCGTCGGTAACGTCTGGCAGGCCGCGGACGCACAATACTTCTTTGGCCTCGACAATCTCGGTCGCGATATTCTGTCGCGTCTGATCTACGGCACCCGCACGACGCTGTCCGTCGCGCTGGCGGCAACGATTATCTCCTTCTCGCTCGGCATTATCCTCAGCTTCACCGCCGCGGTCTCGCGCGGATGGATCGATACTATCTTTTCGCGCTTCAACGACTTGATGATGTCCATCCCGACGCTGATCTTCGCGCTCGTCGTGCTGGCCGTCCTACCGCAAAACCTAATCGTGCTGATCCTCGTCATGGCGATCCTGGACTCCACCCGCGTCTATCGTCTCGGCCGCGCCGTGGCGCTCGATGTGGCGGTTATGGAATTTGTCGAGGCGGCGAAGCTTCGCGGCGAAGGCAAGATCTGGATCATCTTCCGCGAGATCCTGCCGAATACGCTGTCGCCGCTGCTGGCGGAATTCGGGCTACGCTTCGCCTTTTCGATCCTGTTCCTCTCCACCCTGTCCTTCCTCGGCCTCGGCATCCAGCCGCCGGCAGCCGATTGGGGCGGTATGGTCAAGGACAACAAGGACGGCATCATCTTCGGCATCTCTGCCGCGCTCGTGCCGGGCTCCGCCATCGCGGCGCTGGCAATCTGTGTCAATCTGGTGGTCGACTGGCTATTAAGGCGAACCTCCAGCCTCAAGGGAGGACGTGGCGATGCCTGAGCTTCTTTCCGTTCGCGACCTCAAAATCGAGGCAACGAGCTATCCGCCCGGCGAGCCGCCGAAACGTGTCACCATCGTCGACGGCGTCTCCTTCGATCTTCAGAAGGGCAAGGTGCTCGGGCTGATCGGCGAGTCCGGTGCCGGCAAATCGACCATCGGCCTTTCCGCCCTTGCCTACGGGCGCGGCGGAGCCGAAATTACCGGCGGTCAGGTGCAGCTCGACGGCACCGACATCCTGCCCCTTGGCAAATCCGGCATCCGCAAGATCCGTGGCGCGCGGGTCTGTTATGTCGCACAGTCGGCGGCCGCCGCCTTCAATCCCGCGCATCGGCTGGGCGATCAGGTGATCGAGGCTACCGTGAAGCACCGCCTGATGGCGAAGGAGGAGGCGAGGAAGCGCGCGCTCTATCTTTTCCAGGTGCTCGGCCTGCCTAACCCGGACACCTTCGGCGATCGCTATCCACACCAAGTCTCCGGCGGCCAGCTGCAGCGCGCCATGACCGCGATGGCGCTCTGCTCCAATCCCGAGCTGATCGTCTTCGACGAACCGACGACCGCGCTCGATGTGACAACGCAAATCGATGTGCTGGCGGCAATCAAGCACGCCATCGAAGAGACCCATACCGCCGCCCTCTATATCACCCATGACCTTGCCGTCGTCGCGCAGATTTCCGACGACATCATGGTGCTCAGGCACGGCAAGACGGTGGAGTACGGCAGCGTTCAGCAGATCATCGAGGAGCCCCGACAGGACTACACCCGCGCGCTCGTCAATGTCCGTCAGGAAGCGCGCGCCGAAGCCACCGATCAGTCGAACGCGCTTTTGAAAGTGGAGAACATCAGCGCACAATACTCGAATGGTTTCAAAGTATTGCACGATGTTTCTCTACACGTCCCTAAAGGGCAGACATTGGCTGTGGTCGGTGAATCTGGGTCCGGCAAGTCAACGCTCGCCCGTGTCATCACCGGTCTGCTGCCGCCGAGCGACGGGCGGATTTCCTTCGACGGCAAGTCTCTGACACCGGCCTTGAAAAGCCGCTCACGAGAGGAGCTGCGGCGCATCCAGCTGATCTACCAGATGGCTGACACCGCGATGAACCCGCGCCAGACCGTGCGCGATATCATCGGCCGCCCTTTGACCTTCTATGACGGTCTGCGCGGTGCGGCGAAGACAGCGCGCGTGAAGGAACTGCTCGACCAGATCGAGATGGGCAACGGCTTCATCGACCGCTATCCGGCAGAGCTTTCCGGCGGCCAGAAGCAACGCGTCGCCATCGCACGGGCGCTAGCGGCAAAGCCGGAACTCATCCTCTGCGACGAGCCGACATCGGCGCTCGATCCGCTCGTTGCCGAAGGCATACTGAAACTGTTGCTGAAACTGCAGGAGGAGGCGCATCTCTCCTACGTTTTCATCACGCACGACATCGCTATCGTAAGGGCTATCGCCGATAGCGTGGCCGTGATGCACCGTGGGCGGCTCGTTCGCTTTGGGCCGAAGTCCCAGGCGCTTTCGCCACCGTTCGACGACTATACCGACCTGCTGCTGAAATCCGTGCCTGAGATGGAGATCGGCTGGCTGGAGCGAGTGTTGACAACACGGAAGATGGAGAGCGCCGGAAACTAGAGCAATTCCAGGAAAAGTGCATGGCAGGTTTTCCGTCAGGAATTGCGTGAAAGCAAAGAGATAAAACACTTCAGAGTTTCCATGAAAAACTGAAGCGCTTTAGAAGGCTCGACATCTTCGACCCGAAGCCCAAATCTGACCATGCCGACAACATCGGAATAGAAAGCCATGACTGAACGCAGCTTCACGATCATCGAAAATCACTGGATCACCCTCAAGGATGGCACGCGCCTCGCCGCACGGATCTGGATGCCCGGTGGCGCCGATAGCGACCCCGTACCGGCGGTCTTTGAATTCTTGCCATATCGCAAGCGCGACGGTACGAGCCTGCGCGACGAATCCACCTATCCGGTCTTTGCGGCAGCCGGTATCGCCGGCGTGCGTGTCGATATTCGCGGCTCCGGTGAATCCAGCGGCATCATCGACGGCGAGTATACCGAACTGGAGCTCGCCAATGCCTGCGAGTTGATTGCCTGGATCGCGGCGCAGCCCTGGTCGAACGGTTCGGTGGGGATGATGGGCATCTCGTGGGGCGGCTTCAACTGCCTGCAGGTCGCGGCCCTCAAGCCGCCGGCCTTGAAAGCGGTGATTTCCATTGCCTCCACGGTCGATCGCTACAATGACGACATTCATTACAAGAACGGCTGCCATCTCTCAGCACAGCTTTCGTGGGCGGCGACCATGCTCGCCTACCAATCGCGCTCACCCGATCCGGCCATTGCCGGCGACGACTGGAAGCGCATGTGGCTGGAACGCCTCGAGCAGGAACCATTCTTCATGGAGGAATGGCTACAGCATCAGCGCCGCGACGATTTCTGGCGGCACGGCTCGATCTGCGAGGATTTTGCCGGCTTCGATGTTCCCGCCATCGTCATCGCCGGTTGGGCAGACGGATATCGCAACACCCCGCTGCTGGCCGTCGAGGGGCTCGGAGATACGGCGAAAGCGATGATCGGCCCGTGGGTGCACAAATATCCGCATTTCGCCTGGCCGAAACCACGCGCCGATTTTCACGGCGAGGCGATTGCCTGGTGGAACCGTTGGCTACGCGGCGAGCAAAACGGCGCCGAAACCATGCCATCCGTCCGCGCCTATATTCTCGATGCCGTAAGGCCCGCCACGCGCCGCGATTTCGATCCCGGCTTCTGGATTGCCAAACGGGATTGGCAGCCGCCCGAAATGCAGTGCTTCTATGTCGAGCAGTTCGGCACATTGATGGAGGGCATGCCCATCCCGCATGCGCCGGAACATCCCGCCTACCTGCGCTCCCCGCTCGACACGGGCACGGCCTCCGGCGAATGGTTCACCTTGAAGCCCGACGCGGAACTGGCGATCGATCAGCGCCTGGATGATGCGGGTTCCCTCACCTTCCAGACCGCGTCGTTGATCGAAGATCACGACTATCTCGGACGGCCGGTGGTGACATTGACGCTCAGATGCGATGCCGAAACGGCCAACCTCTGCGCAAGGCTGGTCGATATCCATCCCGACGGGACGGCCACGCGCGTCTCCTTCGGCGTTCTCAACCTCGCCCATCGCAGCGGCAATGCCGCGCCGAAGCCGCTGCCAAAGGGGGAAAAGGTCCAGGTCACCCTCGTACTCGATGCCTGTGGCTATCGTTTCCGCAAGGGGCATCGCATCCGCCTGTCGCTGTCGACGTCTTACTGGCCTATGGTCCTGCCGCCGCCGGAAAACCCCGGATTGACGATCGACATTGCATCCATCGGGCTTGGCCTGCCCTTGCTCGGCACGTACGAACCGATCGACATCAAGCAGCCGGACAATCCGGATCCGCTGCCGAAATACACAGAACACGCGCCGGCCTCGACAAAACGGCAGGTGGTGCGAGATCTTTCCGCAGGCCTTACTCGCTATGAAATTCATGAGGATACCGGCCTTTTTGAACATCCGGATACAGGTCTCGCTACTCGACAATTACGCGAAGAGGTCTGGTCGATCGCACCAGACGATCCGCTATCGATGACAGGTGTATCGACTTGGACCTGCGACATGCAGCGCCCAGGCTGGTTCGTGCGCACGATCGCGACATCGTCCATAGCCTGCACGGCAAAGGACTGGATCATCAGCGCTTCGGTGGTTGCCTACGAAGGCGAAACGCAGATTTTCGAAAAGACTTTTGAAGAGAAGCGCATCGCTCGCGACCTGATGTAGTTCAGCGTGAACCCGTAAACCGGCTTGCCGCCGCGCAGACGGCGGCAAAGCCATTGCGTGCGCCGTCGCTCATATGTCGTGCTCGCAGCCATGCATGCACCATTTGCGGTTCCTCGCGAAACCAGACCTCGACCCCGGCTTGCGCGAGCCGCGCCGCAAAATTGCGGCCGTCGTCGCGGAGCGGATCGTAGTGCGCCACAGTCATAAAGGTACGTGGCAGATCGGCGACGGACGACAAGGCGAGAGGTGCCGAAACGGGATCCCCCTGTGGCGCTTGCAGAATTTCCCGGTAGTAGGCGACATCGGCGGTCGTCAGCCCGGGCGCCTCCGCCATTTCCACATAGGAACCTGAAGCCAGATCCCCACCCAAGGCCGGATAGATCAAGATCTGGCCGTCAATCCCCGAAAGCCCCTCGGATTTCGCCCGCACGGCCAGGCCTGCAGCGAGGTTGCCGCCGGCACTATCGCCGATCAGCACGACCTTCGTCTTCTGTGCGAGCAATTGTTTGAGGACACTGAAGCAATCGTCGGTCTGGGCCGGCCAGCGATATTCCGGCGCCAACCGATAATCGACCGAAATCAGCTCCGCGCCAGCATGATCGGCAATCTCGGCGCATATGGCGTGATGGCTCTGAAGCGAACCAACGACGAAGCCGCCGCCATGGAGATAGAGCAATTTCGTGTCGGTGCGGATTTGGGCGGGCACATAATATCGGACCGGGATCGCACCGGAAACAACATCATCCCTGATCTTCATGTTCTCTGGCAGCGGGCGGTCGAAGCGTGCGCACAATGCGTCATACCATTGCCGCTGCTGCGTGATCGAGGCTGAGACCGCGTCCGGCGGGTAAAAGGAATCGCAGATCTCCATGAACTGCAAGATGCCCGGCTCAGTGGGCATGGGACGCTGCATGGAAGCCATTGGATATCCTCGCTCGTGCACGTCTACACAGGATAGCGCAGGAGCTCGAGTTAATGCTGATCTGCCTACGGCCGGCCTCGCCGCAATGGCGACATCGTCCGGTTTTCAGATCGGTTTAGTCAGCCGCAATCACACTCTTCGACGGCAGCGAGAAGCCTGTCGGCATTTGCATGCACTGCGCGTTGGACCAGCTTAACGCCGCAAGCGCGAGAGCCGCGCCAATTACTAGCCGAAGCATCATATTCCCCCATCTGCCTGCCATCACGGCGAGCCGAGAGTCTCGTGCATGGTCAACAAGGAGCCCGAATCAAGGCGATACGGACTCCACTTGAAGCAAGTCGTGAAGCCGGCTTATGGCAAAGCCATGGCACGCAAGAACACATGCAAGTGATCGGCGTCGGACGCGCAACCTCAATCGCTGCGTTCACCTTGCCGTATATTGATCATCCGTCACATGCTCCAGCCATTCGACAACCTTGCCGTCGAGATGCTCCTGGATCGCGATATGTGTCATGGCCGTTGTCGGCGAGGCGCCGTGCCAGTGCTTCTCACCGGGCTCGAACCAAACGACATCGCCCGGCCGGATTTCCTCGATAGGACCGCCTTCGCGTTGAACGAGACCGAAACCGGCTGTAACGATCAGCGTCTGCCCACGCGGATGCGTATGCCACGCAGTTCTTGCGCCCGGCTCGAACGTGACGCTGCCCGCCGCACCTCGGCGCGCATCGTTGGCGGCAAACAAAGCGTCGATGCGTACCGTACCGGTGAACCAGTCGGACGGCCCTTTGGCGGAAGGCTGCGTACCGTTCTTCTTGATATCCATAGTGGTGTCCTCTGCTGATGCTGGCGTAGCGGCACATGTCCATCGGAGACAATTTAACCCACCATCCAAAGAGCGGTAGGGGCTTGTTCATGCATGGACTTATGAATCGGAACGATAAATCGCTTTTCCAGCGCCAAGCAAATGAGCAAGCCGTTCGCTGTTGAGAGCGCTCGCATCGCTTTGCATATCCTTAGACCAATGGCGAGGATACACCTTGAACGCCTTAACGGCTCGATGACAGCTTAGCCTGCCATCAGCGCGCGAATATTGCGATCGGCTGACTGCAGCAGCTCGAAGGCTTTGTATCGGCGTTCATGCATTAGCTTGATTGCACCATCGGCCGGCTCGAAACGTTTGGCGAGCCGCGACATGACGGCCATCGCCTCCAAAAGCGAGCCGCAATGTCCGCCGGCCGTCGCTCCGAGCATGGCAGCACCGAGAAGAACCGGTTCCTCCGTATCCGCAACCGCAACCGGTGTCGCCGTCGTGTCCGCGAGAAGCTGCCGCACAAGCCCACTCTGGGCCGCGCCGCCGCTTGCGATAATGAGATCGCGGGCAATGCCATACTGCGTGAGTTTTTCGAGCAATTGCCTCAGGCCGTAGCCGATTCCGCAAAGCCCGGCGATATAAAGGGCAACGAGATCATCAATGCCGGTTTCCAACCCAAGGCCGGAAATGACTGCGCGCGCATCCGGATCGGCGTAGGGTGACCGGTTGCCGAGGAATTCGGGAACGACCTGGATCGATTGCGCAAGCTTCACCGCATCGGATGCACGCCCGCCGGCTTTTGTCGCCTGCCGGTCGAGCCACGCGACCAGCGAAAGACCCTCGGCTTCAGCCTTCTGGCGGGCTTCATCGGTTGCCGGATGCATGGTGACGAGATGATCGATCGCGGCGCCGGCAGCCGACTGGCCACCTTCCGTCAGCCACAGGCCCGGCACCATCGCGGAAAAATAAGGGCCCCAAACGCCGTCGACAAACACTGCCTCTGCGCTCGAGGCCATCGAGCAGGCCGAGGTGCCGAAGATATATGCAAGCCGGTTCCTGACATCCGCACCGCCGTCTGCTCCCTGCCCGCCCAGCGTCCCGACACCGCCGGCATGGGCATCGATGAGCGACGCGCCGACGGGCGTTCCCAAGGCAAGACCGAGATCGCGCGCCGCCCACTCGTTCAAGCCCGCGCCAAGCGCTGCGCCCGGCTCGACGATGTCCGTTCCGATACGCACGAAACCTTCATCCGCGAGTTCGCCGAGGCCAATATCCTTGAAATATTGTGCGTCCCAGCGCTTCTCATGAGCGAGATAAGTCCATTTGCAGGTTACTGTGCAGACTGATCTCTGCAGCGAGCCGGTCGCTCGCCAAGTGAGATAATCGGCCAGATCGAAGAAATGGTCGGCGGCTGCGAAAGAATGCGGCAGGTTGCGCTTCAGCCAAAGCAGCTTCGGCGTCTCCATCTCGGGTGAGATCCGGCCGCCGACATAGCGCAGGACGGCATGATTGCCGGCGTTGATCTCCGCCGCCTCGCCAGCCGCACGATGATCCATCCAGACGATGATATTGCGATGGGCATCGCCCGATGGCCCCACAGCCACGGGGCTGCCATCCGCCTTCACCGCGACCAGCGAGCAGGTTGCATCGAAGCCGATGCCGCCGACATCCCTGGATGCGATCTTCGCCGCGGCGACAGCCTCTTTGACGCTCTCGCAAACCGCCTTCCATATCTGCTCGCTCGACTGCTCGACGATGCTGCCGGCCTCATGCCAGATGGTGATCGGCCGCTTGGCGGCTGCGAGCAAATGGCCATGCGCATCGAAAACGCCCGCCCGGGCGCTGCCCGTGCCGACATCGATGCCGATAAAATAAGGTGCCGTCATCAGAGATCCGTACTCAAAGGCAGGATCACGAGATCCCGGATTACGATATTACGCGGTCTGGATAGCATGAAGACCACAGCTTCCGCCACTTCCGTCGCCTCCATCAGACCGCCGGCGGCAATCGCCTCGTCCAGTTTAGCCTGTGGCCAGTCGCTGATCAGCGCCGTCACCACCGGACCCGGCGCCACGGCGCCGACGCGGATGCCGTGCTTGGCGACCTGACGACGAACCGTATGCGTGAAGGCCTGAACGGCATGCTTGGATGCCGTATAGATCGGCTCCCATACCACCGGCACCAAGCCGGCGATCGAGCTGGTCATGATGATATCGCCGGTCTTGCGCTCGATCATGTGGGGCAGCACCATCCGGACCGATCGGAACGCCGCGTTGATATTCAGATCCAACATCCGGTCCCAGGCATCCGGATCGCCTCCCGCGACCTCGCCGCCGATATAGGCGCCGGCATTGGCATGGAAGATATCGAGCTTGCCGAACTTGCCGAGGATCTGCGGCATCATCGTCGCCACGCTCTCGGGGTTCAGGAGATCGACGACGACGGGAAAGGCATTCGGCCCGAGCTCGGCGCAAAGGCTTTTCAGGCTGTCCTCGGCCCGATCGACGAGGGCGACGCTGGCGCCCTCGCTCAATAGCGACTTGGCGCATTCCAGGCCAATTCCAGACGCGGCCCCGGTGATGGCGGCGACTTTGCCGGCAAAATCCTGTCTCATAACAATCCTTACCTTCTTGAAGAAATCAGCCGCGCCCATGCGAGGCGCGGGAACGACGGGCGAGCGAGTCGACGATGACGGCAACGGCAAGAACTGCGCCTGTAATCATGTAGCGAAGCGCCGACGACAGATCGAGCATGGTGAGGCCGCTGCCGATCGACTGGATGACGATGATGCCGAGCAGAGCGGAATAGGCGCTCCCACGGCCACCAAACAGGCTCGTACCGCCGATGACGGCTGCTGCAATTGCATTCAGATTGACGTCGCCGCTGCCCGCCTGCTGGCTGGCCGACGCCAGGCGCGCAGCCGCCAGCACGCCGCCAAGGGCCGCGAACATGGCACAAAGCACGAAGGCGCTGGTATAGATGCGCCTGACATTGATACCGGCACGGCGCGCAGCCTCGCGATTGCCGCCAACGGCAGACATCGAGCGGCCCCATTGCGTGCGCGTCAGCGCGTAATCCATGACGATAACAAGCACGACAAAGAGAGCGAACATCCAGGGAATGCCGCGATCCTGATTGAGATAGAAGGCGACGAATTCCAGAGCCACGGTGATGACAGCCGCCTTCACCAGCAATCCTCCGACCGACGGTGCCGAGAGGTTTGCCTGCTTGCGTCGCCGTACCGCGCTCAAGCCGCTGATCAGCATGACCGCACCCGGAATGAGCGCGAAGACATAGGCAAGCGGACGCGGGATGACCAGCAACTGGCCAAAGTTCACGATCGCCGAGCCATAGGGCAGGTTGATCGAGCCAGTCGCACCGAGCAGATAAAGCTGCATGCCCAGCACTGCGAGAAGGCCTGCCAATGTAGCAACGAAGCTCGGCATGCCCAACCGATTGAACAGCACAGCGTAGATGGCACCGATCACGCCGCCGACGACGAGCGCGGCCAGGATAGCCAAAACGACCGGCCAGCCTTCGTTCACCCAGAGCATGCCGACCATGGCCGAGGCAAAGCCGCTGATAGAACCAACGGAAAGATCGATCTCGCCGACCATCAGCACGCAGACGATGCCGAGCGAGATGATGCCGGCGGTCGAGGCGTCGAACAGCAGGTTGGCGAGGTTGTTGCTGGAAAGGAAGGTCGGGTTGAGCGTGCCGAAGACCGTCCAGATGATGACGAGACCAACGACGACCGGCAGCGAGCCCAAATCGCCGGAGCGGACTTTATCGATCGACGCGCGGATGGTGGCCGCAAGCCCGGTGTCGTGGTTGACGCGGACATCGCTGCGGTCGAGCAGCATGGTGGATTGCTTGCTGTCCTGGCTCATGGCTGGCCCCCTTCTCTCTGTTCCTGCTGGGCCTGACGCCGCCCCGCCCGGCGCGACACGGCATTTTCCGTGGCTCCGGTGATGGCGCTGACGAGTTCCTGGTTTGACGTGTCGGGATAGAAGATCCCGTTGTTGCGGCCGAGGCGCAGCACGACGATACGGTCGGCGACGGCGCGGACGTCCTCCATGTTGTGACTGATCATGATGACGCCGAGGCCTTTGTCGCGGACGCGTTCGATGAGGTTCAACACCTCGGCTGTCTGCGCGACGCCAAGTGCTGCGGTCGGCTCGTCAAGCATGATGAGCTTCGGCTCGAGCAGCAGCGATCGGGCGATCGCCACCGTCTGTCGCTGGCCGCCCGAAAGCGATGCGATCGGAATGCGAACGCTTGGGATTCGGGCGGCAAGCTCGTTGAGCAGCGTCCAGGCGCGAACTTCCATCGCGGTTTCATCGAGCTTCATCGGGCTCATTTCCCGACCCAGAAAGATGTTGGCAACGACATCGAGATTCTCGCAAAGCGCCAGATCCTGAAAGACCGTAGCTATGCCGAGATCGAGCGCAGTTGACGGATCGCTGAGCGTGACCTGCTTCCCGCGAAATGTGATCGTGCCTGAACTCGGCTGGTGCACGCCGGCCAGAACCTTGACGAGTGTCGATTTGCCGGCCCCATTGTCGCCTACAAGTGCGACGACTTCACCGGCATGCACATCGAGGTTGATATCCGTCAGTGCCGAGACGGCGCCGAAGTGTTTGGAGATGCCTTTGAGGCTGAGCACAGGCTCGCCCGACGGGGCTCTTTGGTCGGAAGCGTCACTCATGACTGGCCACCTTCTCGGATTGAAATAGGACGAGTTTCCGGCCGCCGACGCGGCCGGATCTGACAAAAGGCTCAGCTGCCGATGCCGAGCTTCTTGCAGCCGTCGGCATAGCGGTCGATGCAGAGCTGTGCCGGCGTCTGGATCGGCTTGTCGTTGACGGTCTTGTCGATGATCTCGGCCTTCAGATTTTCAGAGGTCACCAGGGCCGGCGTGAAGAGCTTTGTCGGCGTATCGAACAGCTTCGTGTCGGCCTTCGGCGCCTCGCCCGATAGCAATTCGATGGCGACGTTGGCAGCAGCCGCAGCCACAATCTCGCTCGGCTTGGAAATCGTATTGTACTGGTCGCCGGAAATGATGAGCTGCAGGCCAGCAATGGTGGCGTCGTTGCCCGTTACCGGCGGGACGGGATCATAGCCGGCCGCCTTGAAGGCGGCGACAGCAGCACCGCCCGTACCGTCATTGGCAGCGACAACGCCGAGGATCTTCTTGCCGAAGCGGGTGATCTGGCCGCTCGCCCACTGCTGCGCCTTCGGCGGCGCCCATTCCGGCGTATCGAATTCCGCCAGCACCGGATAGCCGCCGTCGGCGAGACCGGCATGGATACCCTTCTTGATCAGGCCGGCGGCTGCATCCGTCGGCGAGCCGTTGATCTCGAGAAGGCCGCCGTCACCCGCTTTCACGCTTTTGGCCTTCAGGTGATCGACCAGTGACTTGGCGATCATTTTGCCGATCTCTTCGTTGTTGAAGGAGACGTAGTAGTCGGCGGCAGCCGACGGGATCGGGCGGTCATAGGCAATGACCTTAACGCCCTGACTCTGCGCCAGCTTGACGAGCGAGGCGGCGGCCGTCGAGTCCACCGGATCGAGCACTATCGCCTTCGCACCCTGCGAGATCGCCGAGTTGAACTGCTGCTGCTGACGCGAAGCGTCGCCATTGGCATTCTGATAGATGACCTTGCAGCCAGCGCAGAGCTTCTTCATCTCAGCCTGGAAGCCTGGGAAATCGTGCTCTTCATAGCGTGTCGAGCTCTGGTCCGGCATCAGGAAGGCGACGGTCGCGTCCGTCACCTTGGCCGACTGCGCGAAGGCGGAAGTGCCGGCCAGAACTCCGGCAGCAAGCACGGCGGCGCCTGCGATTTTCAGTGTGAAATGCTTCATTGGAATTTCTCCGTTCCAAATGGTAATAGTTTCCCTCGATCATCACGGCTGTTCGCACGCGATGCTCTTCTTTGGTGGTTCGCCGAGAGCGGCCATGTGACCGACGCGACTGTAAATTTTGGACAAAGCTTTTCCTTCGAGCGGCAAAGATGCCTGCCCGTTCGCTTGCCTCAAATCGTGATACTCCTCCCTGTCCTCCCTTTTGTTAGGCGGCCTCCACCGCGCGTGCGTGCTGTGCCAAAAGCGATCTGAACCGTGAGGGCGCCATGCCCTTCTGATCCAGAAAACGCCGATTGAAATTCGAGATATTGTTGAAGCCTGCTGCAAAGCAGATGTCGGTGATCGTCATCTCGGCCTTGCTCATTAGCAAATGGCAGGCGAAGTTGATGCGCAGCCGATTGACGTATTGAACAAGCGCCATGCCGGTGTGACGGCGGAAGCTGCGGGAAAAGGCGCTCGGGCTCTGGCCCGTCAGTTCCGCGAGATCGCATTCGCCGAACGGCTCTGTCAGATGCGCATTGATATAAGCCAGCGCCTGGTTGACACCCGCAGACATGAAGCCGGAAGGATCCGGCTGATAGCCGGCACTAGCGAGCGTACGCGTATCTTCGGCGCGGCTCATGGCATCGAGAATATTCATGAAGAGTTCGATCCGGCGAATGCCCGATGCCTCGACCAACTTTCCGAGGATCGGGCCGACGACGATGGCCGTCTCAGGCGTGAAGAGCGCACCCCGACGGCTCGTCTCCAATATGCCCGTGCAGGCCGACAGTTCGGGAAAGACCTTGCTGGCGTCGGCAAAGAAGGATTCGGAAAATTGCAGCACACGACAGCGCAGCGGCAGGGTGACGCCGGCGGGCACGTCGCTCACCCAATTATGCGGCAGGTTCGGACCCGTGAGGACCAGATTGCCGGGCTCGAACTCGCCGATGAAGTCACCGATGAAATATTGACCCGTCGTTGTGACGACATGGTGGATTTCATATTCGGGATGAAAATGCCAACGAACCGTGCGGTAGGGATAACCGTGCTCCCACGCCTTGAAGGATTCCCCGCTGCCGATCGCGACCACTTCCAAATCGGGATTCATCAGCCAACCTCCTTTCGTCCGTCCGCATGCTGCTAGGGCTGCGGCGCCTCCTCCCAGAGGCCATCACGTCGTCCATGAGGTCAAATCTACGCCTTGCGGCAACCTGCCGCTACTACGCCCTGTACGCTTAACCGATACTTTTTTGACATGGAGGGTCGCTTATTTGCCCGAATGTGCAGTGCGGGATGAGCGCTGCAATGCCGAAGCACTGATATCAAGCGCGAGGCGCAGAGAGTCTGCTTAGAACTGACAGCGATCTACGGCCAGCGTGCCGCTGGTCAGCCCCCACCCGCAGACCGCTGGCTTTGTTATTTCTTCTTGTCCTGATCGTGATGCCACTTGATGGCGAAGAACATACCCGTGCCTAACACGACAACCTTGAACGCAATGAAGACGATAGGGAACCAATCCCACATTTTGATATTTCCAGGCTATTACTTGACGCTATGTATCGTGAGGATCACCACCTCAAATTGCTGCTTCAGCAGCCTCATTTTTTCAAATCATCGTCGAATCCAACTTCGATTATTGCAGTCTCTGTCACGGCGCAGCTGCGCCATCATCCATCTCGGCGTGGCGGTGAGCAGTTCAAGATGAATTCCTGCAGACCTTAGTTCGCCGAGTGCGGGGGCTCGGTTTCCGGCAGGCGAACGAGCTTGCCCTCTTCTGCCTTGTAGAAATACTGGCTCGCAACCAACCAGCCTTTGAGCGGCCGAAGCGGTGGAATGCAGGTCGCCAGCATAAACGGCCCCGTCACCAGGAAATGAACCCAGATCGGCGCAGAAAAGGCGACTTCGAGCCAAACACCAAGCAGCACGCTTGGAATGCAGGCAAAGCAAATCACGAAGAAAGCCGGCCCATCGGCAGGATCGGCAAAGGAATAATCCAGACCACACGCTTCGCATTCCTTGCGAAGGGTCAGAAAACCATCAAACAGACGGCCTTGCCCGCAACGGGGGCAACGGCAACGAAGGCCGGTCTGCAAAGGGCTCAGCGGCGGATAATCGGCGTCCATAGCGGCACCACTCCTGAATCAATAACAAATGCGCATGCAATCAATTAATCCGATTGGATGCATTCAATATAACTACAATGAATGCAACATGCGAGTCTATTCGCCAGAATGACGCAGGCACGCTGAAGCGAACGTGCCTAGCGCCGTCGCATCTAAGCCGATCTTTTTCCGGTCAATCGCGAATGCCGCAAACGGCTAAAAGAAGGATGCCGCCATTTCCGGCGGCCCTTCCAGGGCGTGCGCCATGAAGTCCAGCGCGCTACGCAACGCCTCCCTGCCGATCGGGCCGCCCAGGCAGACGCGAACCGCCTCCGGAGCGGCACCCTCCACCGTAAAGGCATCGCTCGCCACGACGCCAATTCCCGCATTGCGCATGTGGCTGCTGAACGTCGCGCGCGTCCAGCCATTGCCCAAAGGCAGCCATATATTGAAACTGATCGGATCGGCGCGATAGCTGCCGGAAGGCAATATATCCGCGACCATCTTCTGGCGTGCAGCAGCCTCGGTGCGGATAAAGCGCAGAATGCCATCAGCCGTTCCGTCCTCGATCCAGCGGGTCGCAAGCGCCGTATTGAGCGGCGATGCCATAACGTTGCTGCTGCGCAGAGCGCTGACAAAAGGCCATGTCGTCTTCGTATCGGGCGCGACGACGAAGGCGAGACGAAGTCCTGCACCGAGGCATTTCGCCAGTCCGCCGATATGCCAGGTGATATCGGGCGCTATCGCACCAATCGGCGCCGGCGCATCCAGGGGAATGAAGCCATAGGCATCGTCCTCGATGACAGGCACTCGATAGGTCCGCGCAACGGCAGCAATCGCCTCACGTCGCTCATGCGGGACGGTGAGAGTCGTCGGATTCTGCAGCGTCGGGTTCAGATAAAGTGCTTTTGGTTGCAGACGTTTACAGCTTTCCGCAAAAGCATCGGGTGAGATGCCGAATTCATCCATCGGCAAACCGACGAGATTGAGCCTGAGTTGGGCCGCAATCGAACGCATCCCGGGATAGGTGATGTTTTCGGACAGCACGGTATCGCCGGGCTTGGCCAACAGGCCGAAGATTGCCAGCAGCGCCGGGTGTGCGCCGGGCGTTATGAAGATGCGCTCCTGCGCCGGATTGATGCCGCGCCGTCCAAGCCAGATCGCGGCGGCCTCCTTGTCCATGGCCGCGCCTCCAAAGCCCTGATAACGCAACAGGGAAACGAGATCGGCGGAAACGACGGATAAACCCTCGCGCATGCGAGCAAGAAGATCCGGCTCATTCGGCTCCGGCGGCAGGTTCATGGAAAAATCGATCGCCGACGCACGACGCGGGTCCGACGCCGTATCTATCGCAAATCCACGGCGTTCACGCTCCTGTTTGCCTGTCACGAACGTCCCGCGCCCGACATGGGAATCCACCAGTCCCCGCTTTTGCGCCTCAACATATCCGCGCGCCACCGTCGTGAAATCGATATTAAGGCTTTTGGCAAGCACACGCTGCGGCGGCAGGCGATCCCCCGCGACCAGAACACCGCTGCGCAAATCCATTTCAATGAGGTCTGCGATGGCGATATAGCGCGGACTGGAGGAGCGGCTGAGGTCGGGGTACCAGTTCTTCATTCGATGCTCCGCAGGGCGAACCGGCAACTGAAAAGGCAATCGCACCGGCATTGATGGTATATTGTTGCATACAACAGAGCCCATGTAGAGTTCCCAACTCCACATTTCATCCATCAAACGACCAAATGTCGCAACATCTTCCCACATCGCGGTTAGGCGCCGGAACCTATGGTTTTGGGTCGATAGCTTTCGAACACAGATGAAAACGCAGTCGGCCCGCCAGTTGCCCGGCGGGCCGACCATCCAGTCAAATAACCGTCAACGATCAGTCATCGTTTATTTCGTCTGTGCGTCTGCCGCTTTGACTTTCGCTTGATCGTCGACAAGTTCGTACCACATGGCATTGAGAACGGCGAATGCCGCCGCCAGGGGAAAGCCGAGAAGCCAGGCAAAGTACCACATAGGAAATCTCCTCAGGATCAGTAGGCGTGACCGCCCTTGTCGTTGACCGTCTTCTCGTCGACCTTGCCCCACAGCACATGATAGACCCAGGCGGTGTAGGCGAGGATCATCGGCAGGAAGATGATGGATACGACGAGCATGATGAACAGCGTCATGTGACTGGACGAGGCATCCCAGACCGTGAGGCTGGAGCGCGGATCGAGCGACGATGGCAGAAGGAAAGGAAACATCGACAGGCCAACCGTCGAGATTATGCCGAAGATCGCAAGCTTGCTGAGGAGCAAGACCGTGACTTCACGCCGGCCGAGCATGGCGAGCAAGGCGGCTATTGTCCCGACAAAGCCAAGAACAGGTGCGATTATCATCCACGGATGGGCGTTGTAATTGGCGAACCAGGCCTTGGCGCTGTGTTCGACTGTCTTCAGCAACGGGTTTGACGGCCCGTTGGTATCAATAGCACTTGCGATGTGATAGCCATCGACCCCCATCCACAGAAACACGCCGCCAAGCGCAAAGAGCACGATCACCATCAGCGCGGCGATGATGCCGAAGCGACGCGCGCGCTGCGCAACGATGCCATCCGTCTTCACCAGCAACCAGGCCGCGCCATGCATGACGAGCATCGCGACCGAAAGGACGCCGCAAAGCAAAGCGTATGGGTTGAGAAGCGCGAAGAAAGATCCCTCGTAATAGATGCGCATGTCGTTATCGAAGCGGAACGGCACGCCTTGCAGCACATTGCCGACAGCGACACCGAAGATCAGCGACGGAACGAAGCCTCCGATGAAAAGCGCCCAATCCCATCCTGCTTTCCAGCGAGCGCTCTCGCGCTTGGAGCGATATTTGAAGGCAACCGGCCGCAGGATCAGCGCAAAGAGGATGGCGAACATGGCGAGATAAAAGCCGGAGAACGATACGGCATAGAGCGGTGGCCACGCGGCGAAGATCGCCCCGCCTCCGAGGATCAGCCAAACCTGATTGCCTTCCCAGGTCGCGCCGATCGAGTTGATGGCGATGCGCCGCTCCGTATCCGTCCTTGCGACGAACGGCAGCAGCGTCCCGACGCCGAGGTCGAAGCCGTCGGTGACGGCAAAGCCGATCAGCAGCACGCCGAGAAGCAGCCACCAGATGACACGCAGGGTTTCGTAGTCGATCAATTCATGCAGGATCATGACGGGTCACTCCGCGGCCGGAACAAGGTTTTCGGAAATCAGCTTGGCCTCCGGTTCGTCATCCGGTTCGGGACCTTTGCGGATCGCCTTGATCATCAGCGTCATCTCGATGACGATGAGCACGGTATAAAGCGCGGCAAAGCCGAGGATGGTGAGAAGCACGGTGCCGGCGCCAAGGTTGGAGACCGCCGCCGCCGTCGGCAGCACGCCTTCGATGATCCACGGCTGGCGACCGAACTCCGCAACGACCCAGCCCAGCTCGATGGCGACCCAGGGGAGCGGGATAGCGAAGACGGCAATACGCAGAAGCAGCGGATAGTGATCCAGCCGGCGTCGCGCTGACAGCCAGAAGAAGACCGCGGTCAGCAGGATGAAGAACATGCCGAGACCGACCATGATGCGAAACGCCCAAAAGATCGTCGGCACATGCGGAATGGTATCGCGCGCGGCCTGAGCGATCTGCTCTTCCGTCGCCTGACGCGGATCGTCGACATATCGCTTCAACAGCAGCGCATAACCGAGCTCATGACCGATGTCCTCGAAAGAGGTGCGCGCTGTCGCAACGTCCTGCGAAGCCTGACCGGGCGTCGCCGGATTTGCCGCGCGGATCTTCATCAGCGCATCATAGGCCTTGATACCCTGACGAATATGATCCCTCGCCTGCGCCTCGAGCTTGTCGATGCCGGCAATTTCCGTCGTCAACGAGCGTGTGCCGATCAGACCCATGGCCCAGGGAATGTGGATAGCATAATGCGTTTCGCGGGCTTCCTGGTCCGGAAAACCGAAGGCGGTGAAGGCGGCCGGTGCTGGCTCCGTCTTCCACATGGCCTCGATCGCGGCGAGCTTCATCTTCTGATGCTCGGTCGTCAGATATCCGCTCTCATCGCCAAGCACCACGACGGACAGCGCCGAGGCAAGACCGAAAGAGGCCGCAACTGTCATCGAACGCTTTGCGAGCTCGACGCTGCGACCCTTCAGCAGATACCAGGCCGAAACGCCCAGCACGAAAACCGAAGCGCAGACATAACCGGCAGAAACGGTATGAACGAACTTTGCCTGCGCGACCGGATTGAAGACGACATCGAAGAAGCTGACAATCTCCATGCGCATGGTCTGCGGGTTAAGCGCCGAGCCTATCGGGTTCTGCATCCAGCCGTTGGCGATCAGGATCCATAGCGCCGAGAAATTCGAGCCCAGCGCCACAGCCCAGGTCGCGACCAGATGGCCGACCTTCGAAAGCTTGTCCCAGCCGAAGAAGAACAGGCCGACAAACGTCGCCTCGAGGAAGAAGGCCATCAACCCCTCGATCGCGAGAGGCGCGCCGAAGATATCGCCGACATAATAGCTGTAATAGCTCCAGTTCATGCCGAACTGGAATTCCATCACAATGCCCGTGGCGACGCCGAGAACAAAGTTGATGCCGAAGAGTGTACCCCAGAACTTCGTCATCTGCCGCCATATCTGACGGCCGGTCATGACATAAGTGGTTTCCATGATGGCAAGCAGCACGGAAAGGCCGAGCGTCAACGGCACGAATAAGAAGTGATACAGCGCCGTCATGGCAAACTGCAGGCGCGACAGCGCCACGATATCGAGTTCCATAGTCTTTCTCCCACCCCCTGCGGTGTGAATACGACGCCATTCGACGCGTCGCGGGCATGTTGCTTGCTTCTCAGTCCGGTCTCAGCCGGTTGAGCAGCATTTCGAATTCCGGTGTGCCACGATCAGCGCTTGCCGCGAGTCTTCCGCCGCTCAGCACCACGATGCGGTCTGCCAAGGCCGCTTCGCGGCGAATATGCGTGGCGATAACGAGGCTGCGTCCAGCGGCGGCGGCCAATCGTTCCAGCACCGCTCGACCGGTCTCTGCATCGAGGCTTTCGGTCGGCTCGTCGAGCAGCCACATCGGCGTATCGCGCAGGAATAGTCTCGCAAGCGCCAGTCGGCGCAATTGCCCGCCGGACAAGCCGGCACCACCTTCGCCGAGCCATGTGGAGAGCCCCTGCGGCAGCGTCTCGATATCATCAAGCAATCCCGCCGCCGCGAGCGCCTCGCGCAGCCGACAATCGTCGGCATCCGGTGCAGCCAGTTTCAGGTTACCTCGCACCGTGTCTTGAAACAGCTCGCTTCGTTGCGTGAGGCGTGTCGTCGGCAGACAGGCGACCGAGCCTTCAGTCGCAACGACCTCGCCCGCCAGCAAGGCCAGCAGCGTCGACTTGCCGACGCCGCTTTGCCCGACGACGGCCAATCGCTCGCCAACTGCCAGCGATAGGGAGAAATCATGCAGCACCGGACGTACTTCTTCCGCGTGGCCCGCGACAATGGACCGAAGCGCAAAGGCATAGCCGGCATCCGGGATGTCGATCCCGGTAGTTTCAGACGCCGGGTTCAGCCGAGGCGCGATGCGCCGCGCCGCAAGCAATGTTCGCCCAAGCTCCAGCGCTCCACGTCGCATGGCAGCGAAAGGCTCCGTAGCAGCGAATGCGATCAGAAGCGCGAAGGCGGCAGCCGGAGCGCCAATCGTGCCTTGCTTGGCAAGGAATGCGACCGTCAGCAGCGTTGCAGTCAACAGCAAGGTCGATGCGAGCGAGAAGCCTGCGGCGACACCGCTGTCGATCCGATTCAGAGCGTCGTCCGCTTCGCTCAGACGACGATCCGCCTCCTCGATGGCGCGTCGCTGCGCCTGCAGTTGGCCTACCATCGCGAGGTCGGTCTGGCCGGCGATGAGATCGATGGTTCGAGCCCGCAGAGCCTCCATCGCATGCGCGCGCCGTCTACCAGGCGTCAGGGCCATGCGTCCGGCAACGACCGAGAGACCAAGACAAATGACGACGAGCCATAGCCCCGCAAGGATGCCGAGCATCGGATCGATAAAGCTGAGGGAGACCATGACGGCGAATGCAGCGATCAAGGCAACCGTTGCCGGCACCAGCACACGCAGATAAAGCGAATCGAGCGCGTCGACATCGTTGGTCAACCGGAAGAGCAGCTTCGCAGGCCGTCTTATCATGGCCGCTGCGGCAACCGGCTCCGCCCAGCCGCGAAACAAGCGCTCGCGCAATGCCGCAAGAACCTTCAGCGTCGCATCATGCGTGACGATCCGTTCGCCATAGCGCGCCGCCGTCCGGCCGATTGCCAGCAGCCGTATGCCGGCCGAAGGCGCAAAGACATCAAAAACCGCAGCGCTGACGACCGATACTCCGGCAAAGGCGGAAGCGGTGATGAACCAACCGGACAGGCCGAGCAGACCGACACCGGCAAGCATCGCCAGCGCCGACAGGCCGGCGCCAAGAGCAAGGCTTGTGCGACGCTCGATCCAGAACAACCTGATAATGGGAAGAAGATGTGTCAGAGCACGCGTCATGCCCTTTCCCTCCGCGCTCCCGCATCCAGCTTGATGACGTGGCCCAGCCGCTCCGCGAGAACAGGATCATGGGTGGCAACGATCAAGGTGCGCCCCTTGGCAAGCGTCAGTAACGCCTCCGTCACAACAGCCGCAGTCTCGGCATCGAGATGGGCGGTGGGCTCATCGGCGAGAATGATCTCCGCGTCTGATCCGACCATCAGTCGCGCCAACGCCAGCCTCAGCGCCTCCCCACCAGAGAGACCCAGGCCGCCCTCCCCGACCGCCATCACGCGCTCGGCTGTCAGGACCTTGCTGAGGTCAACGCCGGCAAGGGCGTCTGCAACGGCATTCGCGTCGATCTCGTTGCGGCCGAGCCCGACATTGCGCCTGACGCTGCCAGCGAAAACATGTGGCGATTGACCAATCCAGGACATGCGGCGGCGCAGACCATCGGCGGTATCATCGCGCAGCGGCATGCCGCCGATCCGGATACTGCCGGCTTCACACCGCGCCAGACCGGCGATGAGCGATAAAATCGTCGTCTTGCCGGAACCGCTGGCCCCCCACAGCGCGACATGCTCGCCAGCAGCAACCGATAAAGTGACATGATCGATGACGGCTTTCAGCCCCGGCTGATGACGAAAGACGACACTATCGAGCTCGACCGAAGCCACACCGCCGTACACGGGCGTTCCCTCATCGCTGCCACCAAGAATGGCCTGCCGGGGCGATGCCAGGTCCTTCAAAGCGGCAAGTGCTGCCTCGCCGCTGGCACGATCGTGCCACACCGCAGACAATTCGCGCAGAGGCTCAAAGAAGGCCGGGGCCAGCAGGAGAATGAAGAGCCCTTCCGTGAGCGTAAGCGGGCCTTCCCACGTTCCGATATCGATCGAGCCAAGCAGGCTAAACCCGACGTAGACGGCCGTGGCGGCGACGCCGAGCGCTGCAAAGAATTCAAGCACCGCCGAGGACAGAAAGGCGATCTTCAACACGGCCATGGTGCGGATCCGCAGGGATTCGGCATCGGCCCGCAGCCTCAATGCCGTCGCATCGACCGCGCCCAGCGCGCGAATGGTGGCAAGTCCGCGCAACCGGTCGAGCAGGAACGCATTGATCCCGCCAGTCTCCGCAAGCTGCTTCTCGCTGGCAGCCTGCGCCCGCCAGCCGATCAGCGCCATAAAAATCGGGATCAAGGGCGCGCAGAGCGCGAGAACCAGCGCCGCAACCCAGGAGATCGGAAAAATACAGCCCAGCATGACGAGTGGGACGACGCTTGCTTTCATTCGGACAGGCCGGAACCTGGCAAGATAGGGAACGATCGCCTCGGCCTGCTCGCCGAGAAGGCTCGCGGCCAGCCCGGATGCAGGCCTGCCGCTATCGAGAGGCGATCGTCTTGCAAGCGTTGCCGCCGCCGCCGCCCGATGGACGCTCAATGCATGGCGGGCCGCACGAAAGGCCAGACGGCCACCGGCTGCCTCTAGAGACGCCCGAAGGATACCCAGACCTGCAACGACCGCAGCGGATACCGCCACCTCCGCAATGTCGCCGCCCCGACTAATCCCTCCCACACTGATCGCCAGCATGGCCGCCTGGCCAATCCATATCAGCGACGAGAGACAGAGAAGGGCCGACGCAAAACCGAGACCAGACCTTTTTTCGACCGGCGAATGCCGGATCGCTTTCCTGGCATCTGTGGTTTTCGAGTTGCCCGATCCCAAGGCGTCTCGCCTTTCCATCATACCTTCGCTGGCGGAGGAAGCACGCACGTTGGCTCACCCTTTCCAATCTATCTCTTCAAGTAAGGTTCGCGGAAAGGATGGGGCGTACGATCAGCATCGCATGCACATCCATCCGTCACCGAACCCTGAACGCACTTGCCGCAATCGATTATCTCGTAGCGCTAATATGACCGGCTTTTGCAGACTTGTCAGCGACAAGCATAGCATGGCCCGCCTCGCCGAAAGGTTGATCTCGCGGCAAGCTGTTCGCGAAATGGTTCTATGAGCATTGTGCACTGCGCAAAAGCGTGCAGGATGTCGCAGGACGTGTCACGGAGGATGGCAGATTGACGCAGAACCTACTGATCTCGCTTCAAAGTCTCGCAAAAATAGCCTGATGTAGCCGGGACGCTCAACTCGTTTGGCGGCTAAATTCTTTTGCATTGCAGCAATTTACGTGAGGTGACTGGCTCTGAACTTTCGCGACTCAACTTAGGGCGGCAAGGTTGTATATTTTTTCAAAAGCAGGCGCCCGACTCGCGTGAGCGCGACGATTTGACCGGCAGGATGATCGTTTAACCAGTTGATCCCTCGGCTTCATTCTTGCCGACCTGCTGGACAAACGTTTATGTGTCCGGGCAAAGGTATTTCGCGCTTGGTGGCAAGCGTTTGAGGTCGGTGCACAAGGGAGATTGTAATGTACGACAGGATTATTTGTGCAATCGGCCTTGGATCGCGCGAACGTGCCGAGCATTTGCTGCGGACGTCTCAGGCGCTTCTGGCGCCGCACGGCGAGCTGACCGTGGTGCATGTGGTCGAGCGCTTCCCCTCCGGCCACGAAAGCCCGGACGCATGGGCCGTCTCCGTCATCGGAGAGGCCGAAGAGAAGCTCAACACGCTTTGCCGCCGCCTCGGGATGACCACCACCATCGATGTCCGAACCGGCAACGCATCGAAAACGCTTCTCCTGATCGCCAAGGAGAGAAAAGCCGATCTGATCGTCCTGGCCACGCACGCTTCGGATATCCTCGACCGCCTCTTCGGCTCGACCGTGGAATACGTCATCCAGCACGCCGAGTGTTCGGTTCTTATCGATCGGGCGGAACGGCCGGCGTCGAAGAGCAAAAAATAGGTCGGATCGCCCGCTGAAAGGCAATCAGCTGCCATCGCTTGCTTTGCAATGCGACAGTGCTACATATCCGCGTCCATCCCGCGTCCAAGACGAGCCGAATGACTGAATCCGCCATTACTTGGAGTATCGCCGGGCTGACTGCCATAGGCGTCGTCGCACGCCCGTTTCGTTGGCCGGAGGCCGTCTGGGCGATACTTGGCGCAGCCCTTCTTCTCATATTCGGATTGATCGGGCCCAATGATGTCTGGGCAGGCGTCTCCAAGGGATTCGATGTCTATCTCTTCCTGATCGGCATGATGCTCCTGTCGGAGCTTGCCCGCAGGGAAGGACTGTTTGATTGGGTCGCCGCGATCGCCACGTCCCACGCCAAGGGCTCGCCCCGCCGGCTGTTCGCACTTGTTTATATCGTCGGCGTCGTGGTCACCGTCTTTCTGTCGAATGATGCCACTGCTGTCGTGCTGACACCGGCCGTCTATGCTGCCTGCCGCGCGGCACGGGTCAAAGACCCCATGCCCTACCTTCTGGTTTGCGCCTTCATTGCCAATGCCGCCAGTTTCGTACTGCCCATCTCCAATCCCGCCAATCTCGTAATCTTCGCAGGCGGCGAGATGCCGCCGCTGTCTCGCTGGATGGCAACATTTCTGCTGCCCTCGATCGTCTCGATCGTCGCGACCTTTGTCTGCCTCTACTGGACGCAAAGAAGCGCTCTGGCGGAGGATACTATCGCGCGCGCAGTCGAGGAGCCAACGCTGTCCCACAGCGCCAAACTGGCCGGATGGGGACTTCTCGTGACGGCGGTGATCCTGATCGGCGCTTCGGCCATGCATCTCGATCTCGGCGTCCCCACGTTCGTCGCAGGCATTGTTACAACGATCCTCGTTCTCACGCTCACCCGTCAAAGCCCGGTCGAAACCATCCGCGGAATCAGCTGGAGCGTATTGCCGCTCGTCGCCGGGCTGTTCGTCATCGTCGAAGCAGTCAATCATACCGGGCTGACCGCCCTTCTTTCTGACAGGCTCGCGTCGCTTGCTGCGCATTCTCAGGCACAAGCGGTCGGCGTCGCCGGAGTTTCTGTCGCGATCGTATCCAATCTCGTGAACAATCTGCCAGCTGGCCTCTTTGCCGGAAGTGCCGTGCAGGCCGCTCATGTACACGATTCGATAGCAGGCGCCGTGCTGATCGGCGTCGATCTCGGCCCGAACCTTTCAGTGACGGGTTCGCTTGCGACCATCCTCTGGCTTGCAGCATTGCGCCGCGAGGGCCTGCATATGGGCGCATGGAGCTTCCTGAAGCTCGGCGCAGTCGTGATGTTTCCGGCGCTGATGCTCTCCTTGGCAACACTCTCGTTGATATAAATGCAAACGGCGCAGAGCTTGTAGACGACCGGTCGATTATTTGTTACGCACCGACCATGGTGACCAGAAAGAAATCCGATCTGACGCGCAACCACATTCTCGAAATCGGGAAAGAACTGGTGCTGCGCAAGGGATTCGGCGGCGTAGGGCTCAAGGAACTGCTTGAACAAAGCGCCGTGCCGAAGGGGTCTTTCTATTACTATTTCGCGTCCAAGGAAGCATTCGGCTGTGCTCTTCTCAAGCAGTATTGCACCGATTATGCGGAGCGGCTCGATACGTTTTTTGCCTGGAAAGGAAACGGTCGTCAGCGGTTGCTCCACTATTGGAATGCTTGGATTTCGGACGGCAATGCCGGCAGCCTGGCCGATCGATGCCTGGTCGTGAAGCTTGCCGCCGAGATATCCGATCTGTCTGAAAACATGCGCGTGATCCTGCTTGGCGGTGTCGACGACCTGCTTCGCCGCATCAGCACCACGCTGACCGAAGGCCGCGAGGACGGCTCGATTTCCCCATCCTGCGTGCCGGAGAAGATGGCCCGCTCTCTCTACAGCCTTTGGCTCGGTGCGGCGATTCTCGCCAAACTTGGAAAAGACAAAGCGCCGCTCGATCAAGCCATGTTTGCCACCGAGCAGGCCCTTTCTGCGTCCGGTAGCCTGTGACCCAAGCCCGGATCGACACAACAAAATGCAAGGAAAACAAAATGCGTAGCGCCATTCACGAAGTCTTCGGCGATCCGGCTGCAGTCCTTCGTCTTGCCGAGATGCCGTTGCCGCAGCCGGTCGATGGACAGGTCAGAGTGCGCACCATCCTCTCCCCCATTCACAATCACGACCTCTGGACCGTGCGCGGCGCCTATGGCTACAAGCCGGCGCTGCCGGCTATCGGCGGCAGCGAGGCGGTTGGTATTGTCGATGCCGTCGGCCCTGGCTGTGATCGCCAGTTGATTGGCAAGCGCGTCGTCTCCGCCGGGGTACACGGGACCTGGGCCGAGCACTTCATTGCGCCTGTCGCAAGCCTTGTGCCCGTCCCCGACGTCATTTCCGACGAGGCCGCCGCACAGCTTATTGCCATGCCGTTCAGCGCCATCGCGCTTCTGGAATTTCTCGACGTCGAGAAAGGTGAGTGGATCATCCAGAACGCCGCAAACGGGGCCGTGGGCAAGACCCTTGCCATGTTGGCCCATAGCCGTGGTGTTCACTGTGTCAGTCTCGTCCGTCGCGACGCCGGGGTCGAAGAGATGGCAGCATTCGGCGTCGAGAATGTCATTTCGACTGCCGGCCCCGACTGGAAGTCCAAGGTTCGTGCTCTGGTCGGAAATGCGCCGATCAAAGCCGCCGTCGACTCCGTCGGCGGCGTCGCAAGCAACGACCTGGCTGACCTTCTGGGGGAAAACGGTCTGCTGATCACTTTCGGCACCGCCGCGGGCAGGCCGATGCAGATCGCGTCGGGCGCGGTCATTTTCAAGCAGCTGACCATCAAGGGCTTCTGGGGCAGCAAGATCAGCGCCGCCATGCCTGCCGAGGAGCGGTTGCGCTTGATCGCCGAGTTGATCCACCGCGTCGCCGTCGGGGAGGTCAAACTACCGGTCGAAGCGTCATACGAGATGACCGAGATCGCCGAGGCGGTGAAATCCTCAATGGCGCCAGGCAAAGCCGGCAAGGTTCTCCTGAAACCATGACCGGCGCGTCAAACTCCGGTCGCGGTTCACTTTAGAGTGACTTTGCGACCGCCGTGGCTGAGCTTTTCTTTAGATCCTGATCAGACTTTTGCGTTATCAAAAGCAAAAGTCTGATCAGTCGGAGTAGCATCGGTGAGCGCCGTGACATTGGAAGACGTTGACCGGCAAATCCGAAACGGGTTTCGGTTTCTTCGTTTCAAACCGGCGATCGAGGCGCTTTTCCTCAAGGACTACGCCGCAAGCCGCATCAAGCTGTCGCCGATCTGGGCTGTCGTCGGCACGCTGATTTACGATCTCGTTTATTTTGGCGACCGCACGATGATGGCGGACGTCTTCCAACAACTGGTCATGGTGCGTTTCGGGATTTTCACACCCTTTGCGCTGATTACCGTCGTGGCGCTGAGACGCTGGCCGAGCGCGCTCAACTACGATCTTCTAGCGATTAGCGTGGCTGTGCTCGGCGTTCTCCTGCCGATGTCGGTCGCCATGCACAGCGGCAGTCCTTATCTGTTCGTCTATCAGAACGGCAACGTCGCCGCCTTCCTGTTTTTCGTCATCGCCCTCAGGCCAAGATTTGTGACGATCCTGATCGGCCTCACGCTGATGTGCGCGGTACAATTCACGACCACCAAACTCAGCGGCGCCTTCGATGACGTCGTTTATACCGGCATCATCACTTTCTACGTCACGCTTGCGATTTTCCTCGTCCTCAGCGCCTATTTTTCGGAACACAAGGACCGGCTTAATTTTCTCAATCAGCTGCGCGGCAGCCTGCTCCACGTTCAGCTGGAGCAGAAGTCCGAACGCGACGAGCTCACCAGTCTGTTCAATCGACACTCCCTTGATCGCATGCGCTCCTCGATCTGGCGCCCCGATGGAGAGGTCCAATCCGTCGCGATCATCATGCTCGATATCGACAGGTTCAAGCTGTTCAACGATGTCCATGGCCACATGGAGGGCGACGATTGCCTTCGCGCCGTCTGCCAATGCATCTCGCGCGAGATCGGCGCCAATGGGACGGCATTCCGCTTCGGTGGTGAGGAAATTCTGGTCTTGCTGCCCGACACGACCTGCGAGGTCGCCTTCGCGATCGCCGAAAGAACCAGACGCTCCATTGAAACCTTCGCCATCCCTCATCGCGGTCTCGACGGCGGGCACGTCACGGCAAGCCTTGGCGTCACATGCGGCAGGCCTTCGCAAGACACACTCGAAGACCTTCTGAAAACGGCCGACGCCGCGCTCTATGAGGCAAAACGCGCCGGCCGGAATATGGTCATAGTTGCGCATGGCCCTTTCCTCAATTCGAGTGACGAGCCTCAAAACGACCATGACAGGGATTTCGGCGAGCCGTTGTCGGCGGCGTGATGCCGAGGCAAAAAATCTGAAAAATCGCTCTTGTTCCTCTAGTAGCTAGAGGATGTAGCAATGGTTCCAATAGCAAAATCGGAACCTGACGATGACTTCGACAACACAACAGAGCCGCTATCGCGTGGAAGGCATGGACTGCGCTTCCTGCGCTTCCAAGATCGACACAGCCGTACGTCGCTTGCCCGGCGTGGAGGACGTTTCCGTTTCGGTCACGGCAGGCACCATGACCGTGAAACACCAAGAAGACGAAACACTTGCTCCCGCCATTACAAAGAGGGTGACAGGGCTTGGGTATAAGGTGACGGCGCTTTCGCGAGCGAGCGCTTCCGTGACGAAGGCGGACGTAGGCGATCATGCTTGCGGCTGTGGGCATGACCATGACCATGACCATGACCATCATCACTCGCATGACCACGAAGAACATGATCACGCCCATCATGATCACGGTAAAGGTGCCCATCAGCATGAGCACGCAGGCCACGATCATGGTGCCACCAAAGACGAGCCGGCCATTGCCGGGCTCCACGGCCATGATCACGGTCCAACCAACGGACCATGGTGGAAATCGTCGAAGGGACGGCTGACCATTGCCAGTGGCGCAGCACTCGCGGTTGCCTGGGCGATTGGGAAAATGGTCCCGGAGCTCGATATCTGGATCTTCAGTGCGGCGATGCTGGTCGGCCTCATACCGATTGCCCGACGCGCATTCATGGCCGCCATGGTCGGAACGCCTTTTTCGATCGAGATGCTCATGACGATCGCTGCCGCCGGCGCCGTCATTATCGGTGCCAGCGAAGAGGCGGCCACCGTGGTCTTCCTGTTCCTGATCGGCGAATTGCTGGAAGGTGTCGCCGCCGGAAGAGCGCGGGCCAGCATCCAGTCGCTGACGGATCTCGTTCCCACGACGGCTTTGCTCGAGGAAAACGGCAAGACCCGAGAAGTACAGGCGGAGGATCTGGCTGTCGGCGCCGTCATTCTCGTACGGCCCGGCGATCGCATTCCAGCCGACGGCGTTATTTTGTCCGGTGAAAGCGCCATCGATGAAGCGCCGGTCACGGGCGAGAGCACGCCTGTGCGCAAGGGAGCTGACGAGCCCGTCTTTGCCGGCACCGTCAACGGAGATGCAGCGCTTCGCGTTCGCGTCACCGCGGCTGCGGCCGACAATACGATTGCACGCGTCGTCAAGCTGGTTGAAGAGGCACAGGAATTGAAGGCACCCACCGAACGCTTTATCGATCGTTTCTCGCGCTATTACACGCCGGGGGTGGTCGTCGTTGGCGCGCTCGTTGCCATTATCCCACCGCTCTTCATGGGCGGAACCTGGGCGGAATGGGTCTATAAAGGCCTCGCCATCCTGTTGATCGGCTGCCCGTGTGCCCTGGTCATCTCAACTCCGGCAGCCATAGCGGCCTCGCTGTCTTCGGGAGCAAGGCGCGGCCTTCTTCTCAAGGGCGGCGCCGTCCTGGAAAACATTGGCAAGGTGACCGCGGTCGCTTTCGACAAGACGGGGACGCTGACGGAAGGAAAGCCGAAAGTCACGGATATTGTCGCGCTCGGCGCGCAGGAGATGGAAGTGCTGCGCCTGGCAGCGGCCCTCGAAACCGGTTCAAGCCATCCGCTTGCTCGGGCGATCCTTGATCGCGCGTCGGCAGACGGCATCGAAATTCCCCAGATCGTCGATGCGAAGGCGATTGGCGGCAAGGGCATAAGCGGAATGGTGGATAGCGCCGAAATCTTCCTCGGCTCGCCGCAGGCAGCTGCCGAGAAGGTTCCGCTCACGCCGGAGCAATCGACCCGCATTGCCGCGCTCAACGACGAAGGCAAGACGGTCTCGGTTCTGATCGTCAAGGGCACCGCGGCCGGCTTGCTTGCCATGCGCGATGAACCCCGCGCCGACACGGCGGCAGGTCTGAAGGCCCTGACGGACGCTGGCATCAAGACCATCATGCTGACCGGCGACAACAAACGAACTGCGCAGGCCATCGGCAAGACACTCGGCATCGAGGTTCGGGCCGAGCTGCTGCCGGAGGACAAGCAGAGGATCGTCGGTGAATTGAAGAGCCAGGGCCTTCGCGTCGCAAAGGTCGGTGACGGTATCAACGACGCACCTGCTCTGGCCGCCGCCGATGTCGGCATAGCCATGGGCGGCGGCACGGATGTTGCGCTCGAAACCGCGGATGCCGCTGTGCTGCACGGTCGTGTCGGCGACGTCATGGAGATGATCGCTCTGTCCCGGCGGACGATGAGCAACATCAGCCAAAACATCACGATCGCGCTTGGTCTCAAGGCGGTATTTCTGGTGACCACCATCATCGGCATCACCGGTCTATGGCCTGCCATCCTTGCCGACACCGGCGCGACCGTGCTCGTCACCATGAATGCCCTGCGTCTTCTCGGCGGCAAGCGCAGGCAATTGACCGCCTAGAGCAAGCAGTAAATCTTCAACGGGCGCCGATTTCCGATCGGCGCCCGTTTCCCGTCATGGGTTCCTGATCGAAAGATAGCGACGCGGTGAAAGGCCAAACGCCTTTTTGAACATGGCAATGAAGCTGCTGGCGCTCGCATAACCGAGATTGTCTGCAACCTCGGCAATCGCACTGCCTGAGGTTAGATATTCAAGCGCCAGCATCAAGCGTGCCTGCTGACGCCAATTTGCAAACGACATGCCTGTTTCCGCATTAAAAAGTCGTCTTGCCGAACGCTCGGAAATGCCGGCTTTCTGCGCCAGTACTTGAAAGGTGTCCTCGCTCGCAGGCTCGCGCAGCACGGCCTCGGCAATGCGAAGCACCCGCCGGTCGGCCGGCATGGGCAGATGCAGACTTTCCGTCGGTGCGGCTCGAACCTCATCGAGCAAAACAGTCGCAAGGCGGCGCTGCGGCGCCGAAAGCGCGTCTTCCCAGTGCCAGCTCGTCGCTCGTCGCACGAGCGCGCGCAATACGTCGCTGACGCTTAGCACGCACGGACTTTTCGGCAGCCCGGCGCTTGCAGCCGGTGTCAGCAAAATTCCCCAGCCGCTCAGGACGCCATTGATGCTCGCCCTGTGCATGACACCAGGCGGGATCCATCCCGCTCGCCCAGGCGGCAACAGCCACGAGCCGGCAGGCGTGCGGACCGTCACCAGGCCGCTCTCTATGCAGAAGAGCTGTCCTCGCACATGAGAATGCCAGTCGTATTCCAGCGTCCCGAGCCGAAAAGCGCTCTCAGGCTCGTCCGATCCCCAAAAAGCGATCAGGGGCGGCCCGTCGGAGCGTTCGCCAATTTCTTCCAGGTCCATATCGGTTTGGCCGCCTTGCGATATTTAAAGTCCGAATGTCGTTATCACGGCCAGGCGCTCCAGCGCTATGGTTCTGCTCGAACTTAGAATGCAAACACAAACCAGAGCCCCAAATTTCATGCAGGATTTTCATGTTGCCATTATAGGCGCGGGCCTTGGAGGCCTCTGCCTCGCACAGGGTTTGAAGCGCGCCGGAATTCGCTTCGACGTCTATGAACGCGATCCGAAGCCAGATAGCCGCATCCAGGGCTACCGTATCCGCATAGACGCCGATGGTCAGAGAGCACTGGCGGCGTGCCTGCCGGCAAATCTCTTTGCTCTCTTTCAGGCAACAGCCTCCATCAGCGCTTCGGCCGGTCGCTTTCTGACCCCGCAGCTTCTCCCCGTCACGGGGCGAGCGCCGACAAGCTGGAACAGCGATGCGGATGACGACGCAGGCGATTTGAGCGTCAACCGTCAGACGCTTCGCGAAATCCTGCTTTCAGGGATTGAGGACCATGTTCATTTCGGACATGGCTTCATCGACTATCGCTGCCAAGACGATGGTTCGGTCGAGACCAGGTTCGAAAGCCACGCTCAGATACGCTGCAATCTGCTTGTGGGCGCAGACGGCGTAAACTCTCAGCTGCGCCGTCTACTTGCACCGCACGCCCGGCCGATCGATACCGGCTCGATCTGCATCTACGGCAAGGTCGACCTTCCGCTAGGTGACGCCGCCGACCTCGAAGAGGGCACGACCGTTGTCTTTGCCGATGGTTGCACGGCAATCTTCGATCTGATGCGGTTCGACGATGATTTTACGAAGCTCGCTGAACGCTTTGCACCTGGCTGCAACCTCACCCCGATAAGAGATTATCTCTATTGGGCCCTGATCGGCCCTCGCCGGCGGTTAGGCCTGACAGACGATGACATCGATCGAGATCCTCGGCCGGCGCTCGAGGGCGTAACGCAAGACTGGCACTCCAGTCTGAAGCAGATCATCGGCCGCACCGACCGCCACGACATCGCAGCCCTGCCGGTGCGAAGCGGTCGTCCGGATGCGCTCTGGCCTCCTGGTGCGGTCACCCTTCTTGGTGATGCGATCCATGCCATGAGCCCCGCCGGCGGACTCGGCGCCAACACGGCATTGATGGACGCACATGCTCTCTCCGAAACTCTCGCCAACGCGCTTGCAACGTCCGGGGCGCCCAATGCCCTGCTGCTTTACGAAGCCGACATGCGCGAGAGAGCCATCCGCGCCATCGATGCGTCGGAACGTGGCGCAGCCATGCTGTTTGAAACCAAAGCTTGAGGGACATATCATGACAATAGATGTAACAACCTTCACCGTCCACGACGTCTCGCTGTGGCCGATCGTTCGGCAGAGCGCGCAGTCGGTTCATCCGGGTTATGCCACACAATGGGCGCACGAAATGGATTCCCTCCTTTCCATTTCCATGCCCTTCGTTGTCATCATGGAGGGTGACCAACCGGCGGAAGATCACGAAGATCGAAAGGCGCGCGGTATTTGGCTGAAGAAAAACAAAGCTGCCCTCGCCTCGGTCTGCAGGGCCGTCATCGGCGTTGAGCCAAGCGCCCTTAAACGCGCAGCCATACAGGTCCAGATGAGCCTCGCGACCAAGGCTTTTGGCACGCGAATGGAGATGGTGAGTTCCGAGCAGGAAGCTCTCGCGCTTGCGACAAGAATCCTTGAGGATCGCCAGAGCGAGAATTAACCGGCATTCACTTCCGCGTTGCTCGCATGTCGACTTTATTGGGCGTATGGCGCTGTTTCCCAGCCAGCTGGCTGCCGGGATCGTCGCCACCTCGACTGGCGGCCACTATTTCCTATGGCTCACGTAAAAACAAGTGCATTAAACTCAAGAATAGCTATAGCAATGCAAGCCCATATCTTGGTAGACGTGAGCGCAGCATCGAGCACCCGCCTGCGGATCGAACGGTGCGCAGAGACGAAGGAATGTGAATGATGATGACGAGTGGCTCAGAAGCACGCTCCGTGCCTCCTGTCGACGTTTCAACCATGGGCGGTGAAGATCTTTTCCAGCTCGACGGTGTCTCTTTTGGCGTTGGCGGCCGAACCCTGCTTCAGCCTTTGAACCTGACGCTCGCGCCGCGACGCATTGTCGGTCTGATCGGTCACAACGGCTCTGGGAAGTCGACGCTGCTCAAGCTGCTGGCCAGACAGCAGCCTCCGGCCGCCGGCACCATCCGCTTCGAAGGCAAGCCCCTGACGGAGTGGGGTGACCGGGCCTTCGCGCGCAAGGTCGCCTATTTGCCTCAGGCCACGCCTGCCGCCGCCGGCATGCTGGTGCGCGAACTGGTCGCGCTCGGACGCTATCCATGGCACGGCGCTCTTGGCCGCTTCGGGCAAACCGATCGCGAAAAGGTCGAGGAAGCCATGAAGCTGACGGATGTCGCCGGCATGGCCGACCGGTTGGTCGACACGCTTTCCGGCGGCGAGCGCCAGCGCGTCTGGCTTGCGATGCTCGTTGCCCAGGATGCGGAGTGCCTGCTGCTCGACGAACCGATATCCGCACTCGACGTTGCCCATCAGATCGAAGTGCTGTCTCTTGTCCAGAGCCTCAGCCATGCAAGAGGCCTCGGCGTCGTCGTCGTGCTGCACGATGTCAACATGGCCGCCCGCTTCTGCGATCACATCATCGCCCTACACTCCGGCAAGATCATCGCCAACGGGCCACCGGACGATATTCTGACGACGGAAGCGCTGAAATCCATCTATGGCCTCGACATGCACATCATACAGCACCCGGCATCAGGTCATCCTGTCGCCATCCCGACCTGATTGATCAGCAGCCGACATATCAAAAACGGAGCAAGATCCTTGCTCCGTTTGCTTTGCTGAATGCGTGTCGATATCAGGATGCCGATCGTCGCAGGACCGGCGTGGCTTTCCATCCCAATTCCGGAGCGATCGAGGTCACGAAGTCGTGCAGGATCTGCCTGTATTCCTCATCTTGAAACTCATAAGGCAGCTCCAGGCGGAATTCGCTGACGTAAGGCAGGATAGGATCGGCAAACAGACGCTCCAGAATCTCGTCCGACGTGCCGACGATATCGCGGTCAAAAAGCGTTCTGCGATCGCCTTGTGGCGAGAGCGTGCGCTCGTGACGTCCCGCCGCGTAATCCGTATAGCGCTTTCGCGTCAAGGAATCCGCGCTATCGAACGGCACGATGACACGTCCAAGCGCCACGCGCCTCTCCTCGCCACCCGAAGCCCGATAGGTCTTGAGCTGCCTCGACTGCGCGACGAAGAAATCATCGGTCTCTTCCCCTGTCGTCACATTGCCGATCAGGAGATTGAAACCGCTCCTTCCGGCCCATTCCGCTGAGCGCAACGACCCGCCGCCGTACCATATGCGATCGATCAAACCCTTCGCATAGGGTTGCAGGCGTGGCCGCTGGGGGCCGAAGGGCGTCTTTATGACTGTCTTCTGATCGCCAATATAGGTCCCTCGCAGATTATTGGCGAAACGCAGCACTCTCTGGTGTGAGAAATCATGACTTTCCCAATCACCGTCAAAGGCAAGTGGACCGATCAGATCCGCGTGCAGGGGCCGCCCCGCACTCAAGCCGATGTTCAGTCGCCCACGCGAGAGAACGTCCACCGTGGCAAGGTCCTCCGCCAGACGATAGGGGCTTTCGTAGCCGATCGGGATCACGGCCGTTCCGAGCTCGATGGTGCGCGTCCGCTGCGTTGCCGCCGCAAGGAAGGCGCTGGCTGATGATATGCCCGGCTCAAGATGCCGCTGGCGGACCCAAGCGCTGTCAAACCCCTTTTGCTCACCGTGTTCAAGCAGTTGCAGGGTTTGTTCCAAGCCCGCCAAGGGATCTTCGTCCGGATAGTTGCCTGGTGTCAGAAAGCCGATGTGGCGGATCGATGGGGTTGGATGGCTCATCGCACGTCTCCTCAATATTTCGGCAAGCCGGGCGGGTTTGTTTCCGAAGCAGGCAACGCTTCCTCGGCGAGATGCCAGTGATCCAGTATCTTTGCGTAGGTGCCGTCCTTGATGAGACCATTGGTGGCCGCGGTCAGTGCATCGGCAAGGCCGCTGCCCTTGCGCGTGGTGATCGCGACATCGGACCGGTCCGGCCAGCCTGCGCTAAGCGTGCCGACGCGCTTGATGTTCTTGTCGCGCGCGGCGATGTAGACGAGCTGAGCGTGAGGCTGCACGATGACGTCGGCACGAGCCGATTGCAGTGCGAGAAGGCTCGCCGCGTCATCGTCATAATATTGCAGCTCGATCGGCTTCAGGCCGGCTTTGACGTCTTCATCGCTCCATTTCAGCAGAATCCGCTCCTGATTGGTGCCGGCGCCGACGATGATCCGCAGACCCGCCGCATCCTTGGGCTCCCTGATTGACGCAATCCTGCTGTCGCTTTTGACGAAGAACCCGTGAAGTCCCTGGCGATAGGTGGAGAAATCGAACTTCTCCTTGCGCTGCTCGGTCACGCCGACATTGGAAATGACAGCGTCGTATTTGCCCGATGTCAGTCCGAGCGGCCAATCGATCCACGCCACCGGAACCAGGTCCAGCTGCAGACCAAGCGCGTCGGCAACGGCATAGGCATAATCCGGATCCGCCCCGACGACGGTCTTCGCGTCTGTCGCGTAGGTGGCAAGCGGCGGTCCGCCGGGCGCGACCGCCACGGTGAATTTCCCCGGCGTCACGAACTTGAAATCCTTCGGGATGGCGGCAATTGCCGCCTCGTTCTTTGCCGCATGAATGCGTCCCGGCTGCTGAGGACTAAGATCGAAATCCTCGGCCGCGCTCGCCGGTCCAAGACCGATCAAGGTAATAGCGGCAACGGCGGCAAACCTGCTTCTAAGGCTGGAAAGAATAGTCACGGAAACTGTATCTCCATCTGAGATTCATGGGAGCGGACCGGCGAGGGCCCCACCAACGCCGGTCCGCTCGACCAACATTACGAACCGCTCTTCGGCAGGCCCGCAGGGTTGGTCTTGGATTGATCGACCGCTTCGGCAGCCAGGCTCCAGTGCTTCAGCACTTCGCCATATTTGCCGTCCTTGATCCGATCGTTGATGGCGAGTGTGAGGGCATCGGCAAGACCAGCGCCCTTCTTCGTGGTAACCGCGATTTCAGCCGTCAGCGGCCATCCGCCCGAGACGGTTCCGACAAGCTTGCGCGTGCCGTTGATCGAGGCCTTATAGGCCTGCGTCGCATTCGGATTGAATTCGACATCGGCGCGACCGGACTGCAAAGCAAGATCGGCGGCGGCACGATCGTCATAATACTGAACTTCGATCGGCTTCAGGCCGGCTGCGACGTTCTGACGATCCCATTCGAGAATGATCTTTTCCTGGTTGGTCCCGGCGCCAGTGATGACCTTGAGACCTGCGACATCCTTCGGTTCCTTGATCTCGGCGATCTTGCTGTCCGCTTTCACGTAGAAGCCAAGCACGTCGCGCCGGTAGGTCGAGAAGTCGAATTTCAGCTTCCGCTCTTCGGTGACAGTCACGTTGGAAATCACCGCATCATACTTGCCGGAGGAAACCCCGAGCGGCCAATCCTCCCAGGCAACGGGGACCAACTCGAGCTGCAGACCGAGGGAGTCGGCAAGCAATTGCGCGATATCGGGATCGGCGCCGACGACGGTCTTCGCATCCGTCGCGTAAGTGGCGATAGGCGGATCCCATGGGTTGATCGCCACCGTGAGCTTGCCGGGAGTGACGAACTTGAAGCCCGGTGCGATCGCCTTGATCGCTGCCTCATCCTTCTCCGCCCTGATGCGGTTGGATGTATCCGGGCTCAGATTGAACTTCTCGGCTGCACTGGCCGGAGTGCAATTCAGCGCTACGGCTGTAATGACCCCCGCGAGCACGTACCGTGCACTATCTAAAAATGCCATGTCCCTTCTCCGTTTCATCTTAAAGTTGTCTTGGTTGTCGTCATTGCCCGAATGCCGTCGGGGCTCGGCATTTTTTCGCCAGCGCTTGTTCGCTAGAGAACCTTGGCGAGGAATTCGCGCGTGCGCGGATGTCTCGCATCATTGAGGATCTGTGCCGGTGTGCCAGCTTCGATAATATGGCCGCCCTCCATGAAGACGACGGTATCGGCGACCTCACGCGCAAAGCCGATTTCGTGGGTTACGATGACCAGCGTCGTGCCGGTGCGCGCAAGCTCCTTGATGACATCGAGCACTTCGCCGACGAGCTCCGGATCGAGCGCGGAAGTGGGCTCATCGAACAGAAGGACCTTCGGACGCAGGGCTAGAGCGCGCGCAATGGCAACCCGTTGCTGCTGGCCGCCGGAGAGCTGGCGTGGATAGGCATTTATCTTGTCACCGAGACCGACGCGCGCCAGCAACTCCTGCGCCAATACCACGGCCTCGTCCCGCCCCAGACCGCGCACCTGTATCGGCGCTTCGATCAGATTTTCCAGAACGGTGAGATGCGGGAACAGATTGAAGCTCTGGAATACCATGCCGATATCGGTCCGGCGCTTCAGGATGTCCTTCTCCTTCAGTTCGTAGAGAACCTCGCCTTTCTGCGCGTAGCCGACAAGCTCGCTGTCCACCGAGATGAAACCACTGTCGACGCGTTCCAGATGGTTTATGGACCGCAGCAATGTCGATTTGCCGGAACCTGAAGGACCTACAATCGCGGTGACACTGCCGGCCGGAAGGCTGAGTTCGATATTGTCGAGAACCTTCAACGTGCCGAAGCTTTTCGATATTCCGTGGATACGCACAGCGCCGCCTTTGGCGCGCAGTCCGGTCACGCTGCGGAATGCTGCGAGCGACGCGGTATCCGAGCCGACATTAGCCGCGACGTTTGGCAGCGGCCGACGAAAGCGCTGGAAGAATGCCTGGAACGGCAGCGGGGTCGGATTGCGCAAGGCACCCTTCGAGAAATAACGCTCGATGTAGTGCTGCGCGATCGACAGGACCGTCATGATAACGAGATACCAGACCGTAGCGACCATCAGGAGCGGAATGACTTCGAGATTTCGGCGGTAGATGACCTGCACGGTGTAGAAAAGTTCCGGCAGCGCGAGCACGTAGACCATCGACGTGCTCTTGGCGAGCCCGATGATCTCGTTGAATCCTGTCGGAAGAATCGAACGCATGGCTTGCGGAAGAACGATACGGAATGCCTGGCGTCGACGTGGCAGGCCGAGCGCGGCGGCAGCTTCGAGCTGGCCCTGATCGACGGACAGAATCCCGCCGCGAACGATCTCGGCGAAGAAGGCCGACTGGTTCAGCGTCAAGCCGAGGAAGGCGGCGGCAAACGGCGTCAGAAGCTGCGTCGTCGGATAATCGAAAAGCACCTTGTCGGTAAAGGGTACGCCGATGGCGATGGTCTCATAGAGATAGCCGAGGTTGTTCAGCACCAGCAACAGCACGATCATCGGGATGGAACGCAGCAGCCAGATATACCCCCAGGAGAGGCTCGACAGCAGCGGTGATTTCGATACGCGCGCCAAGGCCAGGGCTGTCCCGAGAACAGAACCGGAAACGGCCGCAAGCGCAGTCAGAAGTAACGTCCTGCCAAGCCCGACGAGCACAGGCTCGGCAAAGAACCACTCTGCAAACACACCCCAACCCCAGCGAGGATTGGTAAAGGTCGAATAGAGAATGGCGACGAGAACGAATGCGGCGAAGATCGTGCCTGCCGTCCGTCCCGGATGCCGCGCCGGCACGATGCGATAGCGCGCATAGTCTGTCTTCTTCTCGTTTTCTCCCGTCGTCGCATTGATGCCGGCGAAATCCGTGGTGAGTGCCATGATGCTTGCCCCTTATGATTGTCGTTGCGTCGCGTCGCCGTCATCGTCCGGCGACGGCCAGACGCGGCTGCAAGTCGGAAGCCTCAGGGCGATAGGACGGCGCCAGATGCCGAACATCCTTCTCGAAAGGCAGGCTCTTGTAGATTTCGGGATCGACCGATGTGTCGAAGAGTGCCGTGTAACCATTGTTCAGATAGAGACCGACGGCCTCCGGCTGACGAAAGCCTGTCGTCAGATAGATGCGCTGATAACCCTGCCGGGCGGCCTGCAGCTCGAGCTCGACCAAAAGCTTGCGTGCCAATCCCTGCCGGCGGAGATCATGCCGTGTCCATATGCGTTTGAATTCGGCTGTCCGCTCATTGTAGTGCTTGAAAGCACCACCGCCGATCGTCTCTCCATCACGTAGAAGAAGCAGAAAGTTTCCGTGGGGCGGAGCGAATGCCTCCGGCGGGTAACGGTTCAACTCGGCAGCGGCACCTTCCGCGTTGAAGTAGGTGCCGTAACGGCTGTCATACTCGAAAATCAGCTCGTCGATCAGCGGCTTGGCGCGAGGATCCAGCGTGGTCGTGTAGAGAAACGTATCGCTCATGTCGGTTGTCACCTGTTGTCATCAGCAAGGAAGGTTTCGGCGAGGCGCACCCAGTAGCGGGCGGCGGGTGCGATGATCGCGTCGTTGAAATCGTATTGAGCGCTATGCAGCGGTGCGCTGTCTCCGTTGCCAACGAAGAGGTAGCTGCCCGGCTTTGCCTCCAGCATGAAGGCGAAGTCCTCGCTCGCGGTGCGCGGTCTGAAATTGGCCGCCAAAGCCGCAGGTCCCAATGCTTGCACTGCGACTTCGCGGGCAAAGTCCGTCTCGTCGGCGTGATTGACGAGAGCAGGAAAGCCGAGACGATAGCTAACGTCTGCCTCTGCTCCGAAGCTCTCGGCCTGAGCGCGGGCAAGCGCGGGTATCCGCTCCTGTAGTTTGACCCGAACCGTTTCGCTGAAAGCACGCATGGTGAGCTTCAGCTCGACGCTTTCCGGGATGACGTTCGAAGCGGAGCCCGCGTGTATGGAGCCTACTGTGGCGACGGCCATATCCTGCGGATCGATGTTTCGCGATACCACGCTTTGGAGTGCCGTGATGAAGGAGGCCGAAGCCAGCACCGGGTCGACGGCGCGATGCGGTTCGGCTCCATGGCCGCCCTTGCCGACAATCCGGATCAACGCCTGGTCGACGGAGGCCATTGCCGGTCCGACGACGAAGCCGAACTGCCCCTCAGGTACCCCCGGCCAATTGTGCAGCCCAAAGACCGCATCGACAGGGAAGCGATCGAACAAGCCTTCAGACAACATCTTGCGCGCCCCGGCGCCAATCTCCTCGGCCGGCTGAAAAATCAGCCGTAAGGTGCCGCTGAAATTGCCGCTCTCGGCAAGATAGCGCGCAGCGGCAAGCAATATGGACGTGTGTCCGTCATGGCCGCAGGCGTGCATGACACCGGGATTGCTGCTGGCATAGTCGACCCTTGTCGTTTCCTCGATGGGCAGCGCATCCATGTCGGCTCTGATGCCGAGGCTGCGGGACCCCTCTCCGCGCTTCAGAGTCGCCACGACGCCCGTTCCGGCGATGCCCGTTGCAACCTCATAACCCCAATCGCTCAGAAGCGACGCAATCCGCTTGGAGGTGCGATGCTCCTGAAAGGCAAGTTCGGGATACTGGTGGAAGTCGTGACGCAGCGCGATGATCTCGTCGAGATAGGCGGCAATTCCCTTCTCGACGGGATCGTTGATGGAATCCGGCTTGATGATGGCGTTCATAGTGATCGGTCCGGGCTCAGGCGCCGACGGCCTTTGCTGGTTCGATGTCATCGGAGCTTGCCGCGTAACGGCTCTCGCGGAACGGCAGACCAAGATGATCGCGAAGCGTCTCGCCTTTCAGTTCCGGGTCGAAATAGCCACGGCTCGTCAGGATAGGCAGCACATGCTTGGAGAAGTCGTCGAACCCCTCGCCGATGACTGGAAAGCCAAGAATGAAACCGTCCGCGCCTTCCTGATCCACCCAGCGGATGATCTCATCGGCAATATGTTCGGCAGTCCCGATAAACGAAGTGCGCGGCGTTGCGGCATCGAGCGCCACGTCACGCAGGGTCAATCCCTTCTCACGTGCCGTCTTCTTTATGCGGTCGGTCGTGGCGCGAAAATTGTTGCGGCCGATATCGCCAAGATCCGGGAAAGGCTCATCCAGCGGATAGACGCTGAAATCGTGATGATCGAAGAAGCGGCCGAGATAGGCGAGCGCCTCCTCGATGGTCACAAGGTTGCGGATTGCCTGGTATTTGGCATCGGCCTCCTCCTGTGTTGCGCCGACAATTGGGCCTATACCGGGGAAAATGCCGACATCCCTTGCGCTACGACCGTGCGCGACCGCGCTTTGCTTGACCTGCTTGTAGAAAACCTTGGCGTCTTCCAGCGGTCCGCCATTGGTAAAGACGGCATCGGCGTGCTTGCCGGCAAGCCGGATGCCGGAATCGGACGCGCCAGCCTGAAACACCACCGGCTGCCCCTGTTTGGAGCGGCTGATGTTGAGAGGGCCTTCGATACGGAAGAACCGACCCTTGTGGTTCAGTCGATGCAGCTTGGATTTGTCGGCATAGACGCCGGCTTCCCTGTCGCGAACGAAGGCGTCGTCATCCCAGGAGTCCCAAAGGCCTTTCGTCGCATCGAGATATTCGTCGGCGATCTCATAGCGCAATTCATGCTCGGGATGTTCGCGGCTGTAATTACGGCCGGATCCTTCAAGCGGCGATGTCACGGCATTCCAGCCGGCACGGCCGCCGCTGATCAGGTCCAGCGAGGCGAACTGGCGCGCAATCGTGAAAGGATCGCTGTACGACGTCGAGACCGTGCCGACCAGCCCGAGCTTTGTGGTGAAGGCGGCCAGCGCCGACAGGATGGTCAGCGGCTCGAACCGGTTGAGAAAATGCGGGATCGACTGCTCATTGATATAGAGACCATCCGCAACGAAAGCGAAGGCGATACCGGCCTCTTCCGCCTTACGGGCAGTCTTGACGAAGAAATTGAGATTGGTGCTCGCATCGGCGGGGACGCTCGGATGCTTCCAGGCGTTCATATGGCCGCCCGGGCCCTGCAGCATGATACCGAAAGTGACGTGTTTCTGAGCCATGATTGATCCTCCTGGGACAGGCCGTTCAGGCGACGAGGGAAAGCCGCTCTTTGGCGAGCAGTTCGATTGAGGTGAGCCGCTCGGCGGCGGTCAGCGCCGGCGTATCGAGGACAAATTCTTCCACGCCGTAGCGATGGTGGAGAGCATCGAGCTCGGCGCGAATCTGCGCCGCCGTACCATGGAGCACGCTCGGCACCTTCTCTTCGGTTCGGTAGTCCGTGACGCCAGCTTGTCGTGCGAATTCCGCCGCCTGCTCCAGGCTGCCGACATTGACGCTCTGGCCGTTGGGCAGGAAAAGTTTGACGATGCGGAGCTGACCGACGCGCTCACGGGCGTGCGTCTCGCTCTCGGCAGCAAAGGCCGCAAGCGCAAGGATTGGCACCCTTCCACCCGTGGCGCGGCCATAGGCCTCGAAGGTTTTGCTGAGATTGTCTGGATCGCCGTTCAGATGACCGGCAAAAACCAGCGTCCAGCCTTTTTCGGCAGCGAGCTCGGCACTTTCGACGCTGGCACCGAGAAGGAAGCGTTCCGCCGGGTGCGACGGGAACGGAGTTGCCAGCGCACCCTCGGAGGTTGGATCGGCAGCAAGATAACCATTCAGCTCCGAGAGTTGCTCAGCAAAGCTCGGCTTCCTCTCAGGATCGACGGCCACCTGAAGTGCACGTGTCGATAACGGAAAGCCGCCTGGTGCCTTGCCGACGCCGAGATCGATGCGACCGGGCGCAAGCGAGGCCAGCAGATTGAACGCCTCAGCGACCTTATAGGCGCTGTAATGTTGCAGCATGACACCGCCCGAACCAATGCGAATCCGGGAGGTTCTGGCGATCAGATAGGCGATCAGCACCTCGGGCGCCGAGCTTGCGAGGTTCGCCATATTATGATGCTCGGCAACCCAGAAGCGATGATAGCCAAGCTCTTCGGCTCTGGCGGCCAATCGCGTGGTGACACCAAGCGCGTCGCTGGCAGTGAGCCCCTGTTCGATCGGGCTCTTGTCGAGAAGGCTGAGAAGATAGGACATGCCGTTTCATTTCATCCATAGTCGTGCTCGATGCCGACCATCAAGCAATAGTCTATAAAAAGCATAGATTTTAAGGAATTTAAGAAACAGCTTTCTTTTTCTCGCCGCAGATGCGGAAAAAATAAGCAGTTGATCATATGGATGGCGCGTATGCCTTCAGCATGGCGTTGCGCGGAAATTCGCAACGAAGAACGGCCTATAAGGAGTGTGCCTTGCCGATATTTTCGGAGAGGAGGACGGCACCGTGAAGAAGCCCGCGCTTCGACGCTCGCCAATTTAGACAACCATTCCCCTTATAGTCTATAAAAATAGTTTGTTATTTCTGTCGTTCCCGCCGTTCCCTTCGCTAGGCTCTGCTCATTGCACTCAGGGAAACGCCACTATGGGCGAAGGGGCCAAGAATGAATTTCAAGCAACTGATCGCGGCGGCCGCAATTGGCGTCCTCAGCATTTCAACGGTATCAGCCGCTGCCGCGGCCGATAAGAAAGTCGTCGTCGGCTATCAGACCGACGCACTGCCGTCCTCCGTCGCCATTGCCAATGGCGATTTTGCCAAGGAAACCGGCTATCAGATCGATTTCCGCAAATTCAACTCGGGAGCTGAGATCTTCGCGGCCATCGCATCGGGCGATGTGCAGATCGGTTATGTTGGATCAAGCCCGTTTGCCGCGGCTGCCTCCCGCGGCCTGGACGTGAAGGCCTTTTATCTGTCCTCGATCTCGGGCGTCGATGAGGCGCTTGTGGTTCGCAATGGCTCCGGCATCAACACGCTTGCCGATCTGAAGGGGAAGAAGCTCGCGGCAGCGCCGGTATCGACCGACCATTACCAGCTGCTTGCCCTCATAAAGTCTCTCGGCCTTACCGAAAAAGACGTTCAGGTTTTCACCGTCCCGCAGCCGGAAATCGTTGCCAGCTACAATCGCGGTGATATCGATGGCGGCTTCGTCTGGGATCCGGCGCTGACGGAGCTGAAAAAGAACGGCAAGGTGCTGGTGACCTCCAAGGATGTCGCCGACAAGGGCGCTCCCACTTTCTCCGCCTGGGTCGCAACATCGAAGTTTGCCGCTAGCGATCCAAAGTTCCTGCAGTCATTCGCATCCGTCATCAGCAAGTATTACGCCTCCTTCGCCGCCGACAACGCAGCCTGGGGACCGGATAGCGATAACGCAAAGGCACTCGCCAAGCTCCTTGGTGGAACGGCCGACCAACAGGCTGCTGCGCTGAAAAACCTCACGCTGCTGACACCGGATGTCCAGGCGTCCAGCGCGTGGCTTGGCGGTGGCGACCAATCCGGTGCGGCGAAGATCCTGAAGGACACGGCAACTTTTCTGAAGACCCAGGGCAAGGTGTCCGAGGTCCTGCCGAACTACGGTGCGTTCGTGACGGCCGATGCACTCGTAAGCGCAAGCAACTGATCCTCCCTGACGCTGGCGCGCATGTCGCGCCGGCGTCGAACCTTTGAGAAAAAACATATGCTTAAAGTCGATCATGCCAGTGTATTCTTCGCAGCGCGCGATGGGAGAGCCGTTCACGCGCTCGATCGCGTATCCTTCAATATCCCGGAGCGCGGGATCGTGGTGGCGCTGGGTGCATCAGGATGCGGCAAGTCCACCCTGCTGAACGCGATCGCCGGCTTTCTGCCGCTCTCGGATGGCTCGATCACATTGGATGGCCGGCCCGTCGCCGGGCCTGGCTCCGATCGCGGCGTCGTCTTCCAGAAAGATTCATTGCTGCCCTGGAAATCCGTCGTCGATAACGTCGCGCTCGGATTGCAATTTGCCGGCCTGGGACGGCGGGAACGACGCGAGCGATCCTTCGAACTCTTGAAACTGGTTGGATTGACCGACTTTGCAGACGCATCGCCCTACGAGCTTTCGGGCGGGATGCGCCAGCGGGTCGGCATCGCCCGGGCGCTCGCGACCAATCCTGACATTCTGTTGATGGACGAACCTTTCGGCGCCCTCGATAGCCTGACCCGCGAACAGATGCAGGAGCTGCTCATCTCCGTCTGGGCGAGAACCGACAAGCGCATTTTCTTCATAACGCACTCCATCGACGAGGCATTGTTTCTCGGGACTGAAGTGCTTGTCATGTCGCCGCGGCCCGGCCGTGTCGTCGCCCGCTTTTCGCTGGATTTCGTGCATCGCCTTGCGGCTGGCGGCAACGCGAAGTCGATCGTCACTTCTCCGGAATTTACCAATCTCAGGGAAGAGATCCGCACAATCCTCCACAATGCAGACGATTTCAGGAGCGCGGCATGAGCGACGTCATCCAGACAAGGAGCATCGCCGCGTCCGAGCGCGACGCCCGGCCGAAGCTGGTTCAAATGCCAAGCTTCGGTGTAGGCGGCAAACCGACGATTGCGATCAGCATCGCGACGGGGATCTTTTTTCTTGGATTGTGGTGGCTGATCTCGACGCTCGGTTGGGTATCCCACCTCTTTCTGCCACGGCCCGACGAGGTGCTGACGCAAATCGGCGTCGTCTATCGTGATGGTTATGCGGGCGCATCGCTTTCAGAGCATATTTCCGCAAGCCTGTTCCGCATCGTCGTCGCGGCTGCCATCGCGATCGCAATCGGCATTCCCGTCGGTTTGCTAATGGGGCTCAACCGCTGGGCAAAGGGAATATTCGACACGCCCATCGAGTTCTACTGGCCGTTGCCGCCTCTCTCCTATCTGCCGCTGATGATCATTTGGCTCGGCATAGGCGAGACCTCGAAGATCACGCTGCTTGTGCTCGCCATGTTCGCGCCCATTTGCCTCTCGGCGCAGGCAGGCGTCCGCTCGCTCCCTCTCGAGCGTGTCAACGCTGCGCGTTCGCTGGGGGCAAACCGGCTTCAGCTGTTTCTGTCGATCGTGCTGCCCTCCGCCCTGCCTGAAATACTGACCGGCGTCAGGATCGCCTTCGGTATCGGCTGGGGAACCTTGGTGGCAGCCGAGCTCATCGCCTCCACACGCGGTATCGGCTTCATGATCATGTCGGCATCGCAGTTCCTGGCAACCGATGTCGTCTTCGTCGGCATCGGCATCATCGCGATCTGCGCCTTCGCGTTCACAGCGGGGATCCGCGTCTTGGAGGCCGTTCTCGTTCCATGGAAGGGCAAACTCTGAACAGCACATCCTTGGCGGCCGGGCTCCAGATGCATCCGCGCACCCATGTCTCATTCAGACAAGGCGTATAGGCAAGTCATGAGCAGCAGCAGCGAGTTTCTCTGGTACATTCCCAATGACGTCAAGCCCGGACACCGGGGTGATATCGCTGTCGAGGACCACAACAGCCTGGAAACGCTGACCAGCCACGCCAGGGCGCTTGAAGCGCATGGCTGGAAGGGCGCATTGATCGGAACCGGCTGGGGCAGACCTGACACGTTCACCGTTGCAGCCACCCTTGCTGCTCGCACCACCACCTTCGAACCGCTGATCGCAATTCGCCCCGGTTATTGGCAGCCGGCACAATTCGCATCGGCCGCCGCGACCCTGGATGAATTGAGCGGTGGCCGCGTGCGCATCAACATCGTATCAGGCAAGGACAATCTCGCAGCCTATGGCGACAGTGAAGGCGAGCCTGCACACCGTTACGGCCGTACTCGCGAATTCATCCGTCTGGTCCGCAGATTATGGATCGAGGAGGATGTGACCTATGACGGCGAGCACTTCCGCGTCACTGCATCCACGACCGCGCCACGGATCAATCCACGTGGCGAGCGCCGTCATCCCAAGCTCTATTTCGGCGGCGCGTCCGAAGCGGCCGAACGGGTGTCCGCCACGGAGGCGGATGTTCAGCTTTTCTGGGGTGAGCCCCTGGATGGCATCCAAGAGCGCATCGAACGCCTGAAGTCGCTAAGCAAAAGCCTCGGTCGCGATCTCGCTCCTCTGGAATTCGGGTTGCGCATTACCACTCTGGTGCGCGACACCTCCGAGCAGGCCTGGGCCGACGCCGAAGCAAAGGTTGCCGAAATGGCCAAAACCGGTGGAGCCAGGTGGCACGATCACCGGCAGTCAATTGCCGAGGGACAGAAGCGCTTGTTCGATCTCGCCGCGCGTGGCGACGTACTCGACGACAATCTTTATACGGCACCCGGCAGGGTCGGTGGCGGTGGTGCCGGCACGACATGGCTGGTCGGGTCTGCCTCGGAGGTGGCGCGCTCGCTCATGAAATATCGGGATATCGGCATCACCCACTTCATACTCTCGGATACGCCCTATCTCGCGGAAATCGAGAGACAGGGACATCAGCTACTGCCGCTCCTGCGCGATCGATCTTTGTAAACCGAAGATAACCATACCCACAGAACATCGCGACCTTCCGGGTTTCCAAGGCCGCCCCAGTCAATTATGACAGTTTCATGACAATGAACGCATGGGGCTTTGATGTTAGGCTGGTTTCGTAAACTCATGCCGCGCGAGGATCGCTTTTTCGATCTTTTCGCGCAGCACTCGCGCACGATCGTCGGCGCGGCCGAAGCGTTGAACGACCTGCTGTCCGGCAAGGACATCGATGCCAAATGCCGGCAGATCGTCGATCTTGAAAATCAGGCCGATGCCATCACCCGCGATGTGCTGCTGGCCGTACGCCGCAGCTTCATCACGCCGTTCGACCGCGGCGACATCAAGGATCTGATCATGTCGATGGATGACGCCATCGACATGATGCACAAGACGGTGAAAACCATCCGTCTGTTCGAGCAGAAGAGTTTTGATCCCGGCATGCAACAGATGGGTGCGGTGATCGTCAAGGCCGCCTATCTGGTCGCTGAAGCTGTGCCGCTGCTCGATCGGATGGGCGCCAATGTCACCAAACTCGGCAGCCTGACGGAGGAGATCGTCAAGGTGGAAGGCCATGCCGACGAACTTCACGACCAGGGCCTGAAGGATCTGTTCCGCAATCACGGCGCATCCAATGCGATGGCCTACATTATCGGCAGCGAAATCTACGGCGAGCTGGAGAAGGTCGTCGACCGCTTCGAGGACGTCGCCAATGAGATCAACGGCATCGTGCTCGAGAGCGTCTGATGGAGGCCTCGATCGCCTCTCCGCTGCTGGTGGGTATCATCGCCACGGCGCTGTTCTTCGATTTTCTGAACGGCCTTCATGATGCGGCGAATTCCATTGCCACCATCGTGTCGACCCGTGTGCTGCGGCCGCAATATGCGGTGCTGTGGGCCGCATTCTTCAACTTCATCGCCTTCCTTTTCTTCGGCCTGCACGTCGCCGAGACGCTGGGAACAGGCATCATCGATCCCAGCATTGTCGATCCGACGGTTATCTTTTCAGCCCTGCTCGGAGCGATCGTCTGGAACATCATCACCTGGGTCTTCGGCATCCCCTCGAGTTCGTCCCACGCCCTCGTGGGCGGCTTGATCGGTGCAGGCCTTGCCAAGGTTGGTGTCAGCTCCATCGTCTGGCTCGGCGTCTTCAAGACTGCCGGCGCGATCGTCATGTCACCCCTGATCGGCTTCGTGCTCGCCTTGTTTCTGGTGCTGATCGTGACATGGGTGTTCGTCCGCCAGACACCCTTTGCCGTCGACCGCACGTTCCGCATCTTGCAGTTTTTTTCGGCGTCGCTTTACTCGCTCGGCCATGGCGGCAATGACGCGCAGAAGACCATGGGGATTATTGCAATCCTCCTGTATTCCCAGGGCTATGGCGGCGGCTCTTTCCATGTTCCTTTATGGGTCGTGCTGTCGTGTCAGACCGCCATGGCTCTCGGCACCCTGTTCGGCGGCTGGCGCATTGTCCATACAATGGGGTCGAAGATCACCCGCCTCAATCCGATGCAGGGTTTCTGCGCGGAAACCGGCGGAGCCTTGACGCTGTTTGCGGCAACCTGGCTGGGCATCCCCGTCTCCACCACGCATACGATCACGGGCGCGATCATCGGTGTGGGTGCAGCACGCCGTATGTCGGCGGTGCGCTGGGGCCTCGCCGGCAACATCGTCATCGCCTGGGTCATTACGCTACCTGCGGCGGCGGCCATCTCAGCCCTGTCCTATTGGGCAATGCAGCTTTTCAGATAGGCGACGCACGCCCCTGATTTAAATAGATCTCAATGTTCCGGATCACGGCCGATAGGGCCGTAATCTTCGATTCAGGCGGCCGCTTCGTTCATTGGCTGGCCCCATCCTGACCATTTCAAGATCCCTTCCAAAGGTCAGCGTCACAACGTCGTCCCGATGTCGAGATCAGCACGCCACTCTGCCAGCGCCGTATATTAGCACAATCATCCAATATTGGCTTATTGACTTAAATTTAGCCGAAGCTATATTTTTAATAACGAGCTGGAGAAAGCCCCCATGACAGACTCGCTTGTCCGACGCACATTGTCGGAACGGACGGATATGCAGATTCGCGAAGTCTTGGCCGGTCGCCGCCGAGGTTTCCGTTCCAATCTTCTCTTTGCCGGTCCGGCGGTGATCGCCTCCATCGCCTATATGGACCCAGGCAATTTCGCGACGAACATTCAGGCAGGCTCTGCCTATGGCTATACGCTGCTCTGGGTGGTGTTGACCGCGAACCTGATCGCCATGTTGTTTCAGGCGCTTTCGGCAAAACTTGGCATCGTCACCGGCCATAATCTTGCGGAACTCTGTCGCGATCGCTTTCCGGCACCCATTCGCTACACGATGTGGGGCATAAGCGAGATCGCAGCCATGGCAACGGATCTTGCGGAATTTCTGGGCGGCGCAATCGGCCTGTCCCTGCTCTTCCACATGCCGTTGATCGCCGGGATGGCGGTGACTGCGGTTGTTACCTACGGCATGCTGCTGATGGACAAGCGTGGCTTCCGGCCGATGGAGCTCGTTATCGGCGGTCTCGTCGCGATCATAAGTCTTTGCTACATCCTTGAGATGTTCATTGCGCCCGTCGCCTGGGGTCAGGCTGGCATGGGCGCTATTCTTCCATCGATTCCAGATTCCACGGCATTGACGATCTCCGTCGGCATCATTGGCGCAACCGTGATGCCGCATGCGCTATACCTGCACTCCGGCCTCACCCAGCATCGCGCTCCAGGCCGCAATGACAGCGAGCGGCGCAAGCTATTGTCCTTTTCCAATTGGGAATGCGTCATTGCGCTTGCCGTCGCCGGTGCAGTGAACATGGCGATGGTGATCATGGCATCGGCCGCCTTTCATGCAGGCCATCCCGCTGTCGCCGAAATCCAGAGCGCCTATCATACGCTGACGCCACTGCTGGGCGGCGCTGCGGCAAGCATCTTCCTGATCTCGCTGATGGCGTCCGGCATTTCTTCATCCGCCGTTGGCACCATGGCGGGCCAGATGATCATGCAAGGCTTTGTCGGCTTCCGCATTCCCGTCTGGCTTCGGCGGCTGGTGACCATGCTTCCGGCGTTCGTCGTCGTGCTCATGGGCGTCAACACCACCGAAGCACTTGTCTATAGTCAGGTCGTGCTGTCCTTCGCCTTGCCAATCCCCATGATCGCACTTGTGCTATTTACCAGGAACCGCGCCATCATGGGCAACTTCGCCAATGGCCGTTTGACCGACATTGGTGCGATCCTCGGAACGATCATCATCCTTTGTCTCAATGCCATCCTGCTTTGCCAGACATTTGGCATCCCGATCCCTGGGCTGGAATAACCACAGGTCTATAACACGCACCGGGGTTTCATAACGGAGTTGAATTATTTATAGTCAAGGCTAAACATCATCACGCGACTCTTAACTTCATGAGGGTAAGCCGCCTTGACGAAACCGCCTGTAGTCCCGGAAAGCCGTTTTGCTTCCACTGAAGTCGAAACGCATGTCGAGGCTTTCCAGAAAAGCCGTGACGATCGACGTACGGAACTGATGGAAGATTACGTCGAACTCATCGCGGATCTGATAGAGCATGCCGGCGAAGCGCGCCAGACCGATATCGCGCAGCGCCTGGGGGTAACCCAGCCGACGGTTGCCAAGATGCTGAAGCGACTGGCTGAGGAAAACCTGATCACCCAACGCCCCTATCGCGGCGTCTTCCTGACGGAAGAAGGCCATCGTCTGGCAATTGCCACACGTCGTCGACATGAAGTTGTGGAAGCCGTCCTGTGCCGCCTCGGCGTCGATCCCGACACGGCAAGAAACGATGCAGAGGGCATAGAGCATCATGTCAGCGAGAAGACGCTGGAAGCGTTCGAGCGGTTTTTGAAAACCTGATGCCCTGAAATTGAGCAAAACGAGCCATTTTAGGCATAGTTTCACCAAGAATGGATTGAAATAGATCGCCGGCTACCGTCTGACTTGACCGATCCACCGGTATAAACGCATGCTTTACAAATCTTCGCTAAGCAAGACTTAGCGAGCTGCCGGCTGTTGTCGTAATTATACATATTTTTATTGCCGGCGCAGGGAATCATGATGAACGCCCAAGACCTTAGCACCACCGTGTTCGACATTGCCCCCGTTGCCATGTGGCTGGAGGATTTCAGCGGCGTTAAGGAGCAATTCGACCTTTGGCGCAGCGAAGGGGTGACCGATCTGCGCGCTTTCCTGCTCGCGGACGTTCAGCGCGTCGCCAGCTGCTCGCAAAAGATCAAGGTCGTCGCCGTCAACGCCAAGACGCTGGAATTGTTTGAGGCCGCGTCCTTCGATGCGCTGGTTGCGGGCCTGCCCAACATCTTTCGCGGCGAGATGCTTCAAAGCCACGTGAACGAACTGGTTGCGCTATGGGAAGGAAAGACCGAGTTCTCCGGCACCGCGATCAACTATACGCTTGGCGGCAGGCGCCTGGACATTCAGCTCAGAGGCATCATTTTGCCTGGGCACGAGAATTCGTGGAACCAGTTGCTGCTGACAACCGAAGATGTGACCGCGCGCGAGGAAGCTCGGCGCCGGGAAGAGAGCCAGCGGCTTTATGCCGAGGGAATGTTTGAACATTCGCCGGTTTCTCTCTGGGTCGAGGATTTCAGCCGCATCAAGATCCTGCTCGATGAAATCCGCAATCGCGGCATCGTCGATTTCCAGGTATTCCTGGACGTGCATCCGGAATTCGTTCAGCAATGCATGAGCGAGATCAGCGTGATCGACGTCAATCAGGCAACGCTCGATCTTTTCTGCGCTCCGGATCGCCAAACCCTGCATCAACGCATTGGCGAAGTCTTCCGCGACGACATGGAAAAGCATTTTCGCGGTCAGCTGGTCGAATTGTGGAACGAGCGACTTTTCCATCAGCGTGAGGTGCTCAACTACGCGCTGGACGGCTCGGAACGGCATGTGCTCCTGCAATTTTCCGTCTTCCCCGGCCATGAGCATGACTGGTCGCTGGTTCAGGTCGCACTGACCGATATTACGGCGCGCAAGAAGGCCGAAGCCTATCTCGAATATCTCGGCAAGCATGATGTGCTCTCCCGGCTATACAATCGTGCTTTCTACATGGAGGAGCTCAACCGGCTTGAGCGTAAATCGCTGCGGCCCGTCTCCGCCATCATCATCGATCTCAACGGGTTGAAAGAGGCCAATGACGAGAGCGGCCACGATGCGGGCGACTCCTTGCTGCGGCGCATGGGCGAAGTGCTGAACAGCGTGGTGTCTCAGCCCAATCATGCAGCCCGCATTGGCGGCGACGAATTCGCCGTCCTCATGCCCGGAGCCGATGAACTTTCAGTCGCTGCGATGGTCGAAACGATCAACGAGCTGCTCAAGATCAACAATCAGTTCTATTCCAGCGCGCCGCTGAGCGTCGCCATCGGCGTTGCCACCAGCCAGCCGGGAGAAACCATGGGCGCCATGGTCAAACGGGCCGATCTCGGCATGTATGAGCACAAGAAAGCGCATTATGCCGCTGCAGGCGCAAATAGCTGACACTCCGGCGAAGCGGGCAGCTCACGACGCAGCCGTCCGTCTCTTCATCCTGGCCGACAGAACAGCCGGTCTCTTGAATGCCAAATGAGCAGGAACAAAATCCGCGACTTCTCATTTGCCCTTTGGGACAAGATGGAGCTACGCAATGGAAGATCAAACGACCAACGTCGTCGTCGCCACCCGAACCGCTTTGGACCAAGCCGCAGCGCTTGCGGTTCATTACGGGTTTTCAATTCTCGGAGCCGTCATTCTTCTGGTCGGCGGTTGGATTCTCGCCGGCGTCATTAGCCGAGCAGCCTACCGCGTCATATCGCGCATTCGCGGCATCGACGAAACGCTGGCAAGTTTCTTTCAGAACGTCTTGCATTACGGCCTGCTAATCCTGGTCTTCATTACTGTCCTCGGACAGTTCGGTGTTCAGACGGCTTCCATCATCGCCACTCTCGGCGCCGCCGGCCTGGCTGTTGGTCTGGCATTGCAGGGAACGCTGCAGAATATCGCTGCCGGCATCATGCTGCTGGTGCTGAGGCCATTTCGTGTCGGCGAATATATCGAGACTTCGAATGTCAAAGGCTACATCCGGGAAATCGGTCTCTTCGCCACGGAAATGAAAACCTCCGATGGGCTTTACCTCATGGCGCCAAATTCGACGCTTTGGAACACTCCGATCATCAACCACAGCCGAGAGCCTGACCGCCGCCAGGAACTGTCGGTCGCGATCAGCAACGAGATCGACATCGATGTTGCCCGCAAGACCATTCTGGAGGCCATCAAATCGGATCAGCGGGTCAAGAGCAAGCCTGCGCCGGTGGTCTATCTCGACGACTTGACGGCCGACCAGACCGTGGTGAAGATCCAATACTGGACGGTTACTTCGTCCTGGACGGAATCGCGCCACGACATCATCGCAAACCTGAGATCACGGCTTGCCGAAGCCGATATTCCACTCAAATAATGCTGATGGAATGCGATAAGCATTGCGTCAATAAAGAAACCTGCCGCCGACAGGGAGCTGGTCGACGGCAGGCTTTCACGAGGTTTCAAAACCTCGGACAGGGTTCACCAACCCCGCAGTCCCATTAACTGCAGCGATGAAGATTTGTTCCCTGTTCCGATCGAAATCCACAAACGCAATCAAGATCATAATGGATGGCGTTCACTACCACTTCACGCGGTAATCGACACGCACATTGCCATCGGCCGTCAAGGTTTGCGGATCGACAAAGGATGCGGAGAAATTGAGATTCGGCGCGAGAGGCTGCTGAAACGAGACGGTGCTGGAAAAGGAATTGCCAACATCAGTCACATTGCCGCTGGCGGATATGGACGTACCGGTCCAGGGAACCGCAAACGTGAAGGCCTGCGTGGCCCTGATGGAATTCTCGGTGCTTCGCGATCCCGCATAATTGACGTTCAACGACCGAGACATGCTCATGTCCAGGTCTTCCGAAACCATCCATTTGCGCGACCGTTCAAGGCAAAGCGTACCCGTGCCGCTCAGCGTATCGACCCTCAATGCCACTTCGCGACGCGATACGGTGGAAAAGTGCGTGGTATCGTCGACTGCCGTTCCCCAGAGCGTCGCCAGACTGCTGCTGCGTAAGAGCGCGCCGCTTGCCGCTCCGCCCAATCCAAGATCCATGCCGGCGCTGACGTCCCACGCCATCGGCAGGCGAAAGCCGACTGTCGTCTTGTATGTTCTAGGCGCGACCTTCACCGGTGACCAGATCATCAGGTCGCTGGCCTTGGAAAGCTGTGGCAAGCTGACACTCGCAAGAAGACCAAGAACGCCGCGAAGGACGCGTTTAGACTTGAAGCCCATGTTAAAGCCCAGATTTTCGCTGCTTCGGACGCCCAAATCCCAAGGGCGCACGAAGACAAACACCAGACACGGTGGAAGGCCGCGTTCTGGCTTCAGATTGATTTTGTTCGGTTAAGCGCCAGCAGATTGCGGCGCATCGGAGCCAAGATTGACGACATCCGATCGAAGAGCATGACGCCGCTTCAAATCAAGCAGCACCCTTCGACGACAAGACTCCCATCCGAGGCAGCGCTTGTAAACCCCTCGGGTCGATGTTTTTTGCTGCGTTGCACACATGTCGCACCCACGACATCGATACATGAAAGCGACATCGTGGCATGAACCCTGAAAATCAGGGCTTTTGGCCGGGACTGCAACGCTGGCCGACGCTGATCAAATTCCTGCGAGCAATACTGCCCGAGAGCGTCGGGGTGCAGGATTTACTCCACGCGCACTCCGGCCTTCTTCAGAATCGGCAGCACCCGATCACAGAAAAAAGGCAGCTCTTGCGTATAGTTGACGAAGGATAGGGCGATGCCGGAGTAGCCCTGCTCGGTGATCGTAATCATCTCGTCCGCGATACGTTGTGGCGTCCCCACCAGCGGATAGCTGCCCGCACCGCCGGCAAAACGCTGCCGATAGCGATCATAGGCCTCACGATCATGCGATTGCGAGAACTCCTTCTTGCCGGCCATGTGTTGATCGACGGCAGCATGATCGGCCATGGTCACGGCATAGCGGGTGTAATACGCCTCTGCCTCGGCCTGTGTTTCGCGGCAAACGACATGAGAGACGGTATAGACGCCGACGTCTCTGCCGTTTTGCTCGGCGCGCGCGGCGATATCGGCTACATGCTTGCCTGCCTGCTCGATCTCGGTGAACGTCGTGAAGAGATAGTCGCAATGGGTCGCGGCAAAATCGCGGCCCGGCCCGCCGAACGCGGCATTCATGGTAACAGGTCGCGGCGCCTGCAGGCTGGCCGGCCGACTGACGGCTTCCTTCAGATTGTAGTAGGAGCCGGCATAGTCGAAGGGCTCATCGGAGGCATAGAGTTTCTCGACAATCTCAAGCCATTCAGCTGCTTGGTCGTATCCCTTCTCCACCAGCGGCACACCGAACATGCCGAACTCTTTCGGATTCCAACCGCAGACGATATTTAAGCCCGCCCGCCCCTGGCTGATATGATCGACCGTCGCAAGCGACTTGGCCGCGTAGAGCGGGTGAACGAGCGGCACATGCACGGTCATGAAAAGGCCAATGCGATCCGTCGCCGCTGCAAGGGCCGCGGCCCAGGTAAAGGTCTCAAACGACCATTCCCGCACCCGGTTCTTGCCGCCGAAACCACGCCAGCGCGCAATCGGCAGAAAAAATTCGAGGCCGGCTCGATCCGCGATCTGTGCCGCCGTCAGATTGTCTTGCCAGCCCGCGGTCCATCGTTCCGGCACATCGGTGATGGCAAGACCGCCATCCGCATTGGCGGAAAAAACGCCGAGCTTCAGCCGGTTCGGGCCTTTCAGCGGATGTTTCTTCATGACGGCTTCCTCCTCCCTGAGTTCACCTTTATGGCCGAGGCTATGCGGCGACCAGATTGCAATAGGTGTGACCTTCGCAAGGAGAAATTTCAAGCTTGAAATTTATTGATCGATGAAGGTCCGTTCTGACGCTTGACGCGCAACCGAAATGCAAGGGGATCTTATCCGTTGCCCTTGGGGGCACCGCTGGAAATCCTTTAACCCGCTGGCAATGGGATGAATATGGGTTAGCTTTCCGATTGAAAGGAAACCCCGTTGCGCATTCCACCCATCATCCTCACCGCACACATTGATCCGAAGGATATTGCTCCTTTTGATCGCCTCCGTCAGGAGAACTTCCCGCCTGACAGAAACTTCCTTCGGGCGCATGTGACGATTTTCCATCATCTCCCGGGTCAGCATCTCGCACGCATAAGGGAAATGGTCGAGATGCTGCTGGACGGCCGAAAGGCGCCGACGGCGATGGTGAGCGGCGTGCGCCACCTCGGCGCTGGCGTCGCCTTTGCGATCGACAGCACCGAACTCCTTGAGTTGCGTGCCGAAATGATGACGCTGTTCAGATCCTGGCCCGGACCTCAGGATCTGCGGAAATGGCAACCGCATATCACTATTCAGAACAAGGCGCAGAGATCGACGGCGGATGTACTCTTCTTCAAACTGCGGGAGGGGTTTCAACCGCTTCCGATCAGGGTAGCGGGCGTTGATCTCTGGAGCTACATGGGCGGCCCTTGGCGGCCTGAAGCCACGGTGCTCTTCAAATCGGAGGCCCCACCGACCGAGTAACCCACCAACTCCAAGAGCCGGTCACGCCTTTGCCTGAGGCGTGACCTCGCTGAGTAGCCAATCCTGAAACATTGTCGCGGTCTCGTTGGTCTGCTTCTTCTCGGGCATGACGATATAGTAGCTGTTCTCGGTTGGCATCGGCAGATCAAATAGCGGCAGAAGCGTGCCCGTTCCAAGCTCGTCTTCGATCAGATAGGTCGGAAGAAGTGCGACGCCGAGCCCGGCGATGGCGGCGGCGATGATCATGGAAAACTGATCGAAGCGCGCACCCGGATAGGCATTCTCGGTCGGCAAATCCTGCAGGTCGAACCATTGCGCCCAGAGTTTCGGGCGTGTCGTCAGATGCAGCAACGGCGCGGACGATAGCTCCTCCGGCGCGACAAGCCCCAGCCGCGCGGCAAGCTCCCGGCTGGCGACGGGCAATACGGTTTCGTTGCAGAGAAAGGTCGCAACGGCCCCCGCCCAGGCAGGTAGACCATAGTGAATGGCGAGATCGAAATTGTCCTCGTCGAAGCTGAAAGGCTTGGATCGCGATTCCACCGTGACGGCGACATCGCGATGCTCGTCGAGAAATCGACCAAGGCGGGGCACCAGCCAGCGCATACCGAAAGTCGGCAAGGTCGCGACCTTGAGCGATAATTTCATCTGGCCGGCCGCAACAGCGCCGATCATCAGCCGCTCGGAGCGCAGGAGCAGATCCTTGACCTCCGGCAGCAGCCGAAGGCCAGCCTCGGAGAGTACGACGCGCTGACGGACACGCTCGAACAGCTTCAGACCCGTCTGCTGCTCAAGATCGCTGATCTGACGGCTGACGGCGCTTTGGGTAAGGTTCAGCTCTTCGGCCGCGCGCGAAAAATTCTGGTGACGCGCCGCGCATTCGAATGCCTGGAGATTGACGATGTCAGGGATGAGGCGCCGGCGCATAGTCATTCCATTTTCGCATCAAGTTAGAATTCTCTCTCACAACATTGGCTACCAAACAAGAGATATTCTGCAAAACAGGAATGATGTAGCCTTTCAGGAAGAGATCGCACATGAAGCCTGACCACGTCTCGACCAGCGATATTCGCAGCGCTTTTTCCGCCGCCATGTCGGCGATGTATCGCGAAGAAGTTCCCGCCTATGGCACGCTCATGGAACTGGTTGCCCGCGTCAACGATGAAACGCTCATCGCACAGCCCAAGTTGAAGGAACGACTGGAGGCGACCGATTATCTCGATCGCATCTCCGAGGAGCGTCACGGCGCCATCCGGCTCGGCACGGCGGCAGAGCTCGCGATGATGGCGCGCGTCTTCGCCGTCATGGGCATGTACCCGGTCGGTTATTACGACCTCTCGACCGCCGGCGTACCGGTTCACTCGACGGCATTTCGCCCGATCGGCGATGCCGAGCTGAAGCGCAATCCCTTCCGCGTCTTCACCTCGTTGCTACGGCTCGATCTTATTGCCGATGAGGAGCTTCGCAAGGCTGCCGCGGACATTCTAGCGAAACGCCAGATTTTCACCGATGGCGCGGTTGCACTTACCGAGAAGGCCGAACGCGAAGGCGGGCTGACCATGGCCGACGCCAGCCGGTTCGTCGACGAAGTGCTGGAAACCTTCCGCTGGCACGATGAAGCCAATGTCGATGCCGGCATGTACTACCGCCTCCACGATGCTCATCGCCTGATCGCCGACGTCGTGTCGTTCAAGGGACCACATATCAACCATCTGACGCCGCGCACGCTTGATATCGATCGCGTCCAGGCGCTGATGCCGGATTACGACATCGCGCCGAAAGCCGTGGTCGAGGGACCGCCGACGCGCGTCTGCCCGATCCTGTTGCGCCAGACGTCGTTCAAGGCGCTTGAAGAGGCCGTTTCCTTCCGCAATGCCGATGGCATCTGGGAAACGGGCTCGCACACCGCCCGTTTCGGTGAGATCGAACAACGCGGTATTGCGCTGACGCCAAAGGGTCGCGCGCTTTATGACACGCTGCTGGATCAATCCCGCAAGATCGTCCGCCCGGCTGCCGACGGATCTAACGCACGTGATTATGAGGCAGCGCTTGCTCAGAGCTTTGCCGAATTCCCGGACGATTGGGCGGCAATCCGCGCCGAGGGCCTCGGCTATTTCAGCTATTCGCTGACGGCCAAGGGCAAGACCGCTGCAACAAACCGTGGCGATATCGACGCGCTGATTGCTCAGGGCCTGATCCAGTTCGATCCGATCGTCTACGAAGACTTCCTCCCCGTCAGTGCCGCGGGCATCTTCCAATCCAATCTCGGCGATGGCGCGCAGCAGGACTTCGTCGCCAGTCCGAACCAGCAGCGCTTCGAAGTCGATCTCGGCATGAAGGTGCTGAACGAATTCGACCATTACGCCGGCATCGAACAGGCATCGATCGATGCCTGCCTGCGGGCACTATCCAAACAAGATGCCGCCGAGTGAGGTGCGGCGACGTTAACAGTCGCTCGCCGGGATCACAGATAATTGGAGTTTCATGAGATGAATATCGCAGCTAAGACCCCTTCCGTTGCAGCAGAAGCTGCCGCCATTCTCGAAAAGCTCGGCGTCGACAAGGCGCTCTATACCGGAGGCGACATGCCCTCTTACTCCCCGGTCACCGGCGAGAAGATCGGCAGCCTCAAGACGGTTTCGGCCGATGAAGCGGCAAAGAAAATCGAGAAGGCCCACGCCGCATTCCGCGCCTGGCGCCTCGTGCCGGCTCCGAAGCGCGGCGAACTGGTGCGCCTGCTCGGCGAAGAGCTGCGTGCCGCCAAGGACGAGCTCGGCCGCCTGGTTTCCATCGAAGCCGGCAAGATCCGCTCCGAAGGCCTCGGTGAAGTGCAGGAAATGATCGACATCTGCGATTTCGCCGTCGGCCTTTCCCGCCAGCTCTACGGCCTCACGATCGCGACAGAGCGCCCGGGCCATCGCATGATGGAAACCTGGCACCCCCTCGGTGTCGTCGGCATCATCTCGGCCTTCAACTTCCCGGTCGCCGTCTGGTCTTGGAACGCAGCCCTGGCGCTGATCTGCGGCGATGCCGTCATCTGGAAGCCGTCCGAAAAGACGCCACTGACGGCGCTCGCCTCACAGGCGATCCTCGATCGTGCGCTTGCACGCTTTGGCGATGCGCCTGAGGGCCTGTCGCAGGTTCTGATCGGCGATCGTGCCATCGGCGAAGTCCTCGTCGATCACCCGAAGGTGCCACTCGTTTCGGCAACCGGCTCGACGCGTATGGGCCGTGAGGTCGGACCGCGGCTTGCCAAGCGCTTTGCCCGTGCCATTCTCGAACTCGGCGGCAACAATGCCGGCATCGTCTGCCCGTCGGCCGACCTCGATATGGCGCTGCGCGCCATCGCCTTCGGCGCCATGGGCACGGCCGGACAGCGCTGCACGACGCTGCGCCGCCTCTTCGTTCACACCAGCGTCTACGACCAGCTCGTGCCGCGTCTGAAGAAAGCCTATCAGAGCGTATCGGTTGGCGATCCCCTGCACTCATCCGCTCTCGTCGGTCCGTTGATCGACAAGGCCGCGTTCGATAACATGCAGAAGGCGATTGCCGAAGCCAAGGCTCATGGCGGCTCCGTCACCGGCGGCGAGCGGATCGATGTCGGCCACGCCGAAGGCTACTATACAAAGCCGGCGCTCGTGGAAATGCCGAAGCAGGCAGGCCCAGTCATGGAAGAAACCTTCGCGCCCATCCTCTACGTGATGCCCTATGACGATTTCGACGCCGTCATCGACGAGCACAACGCCGTTGCCGCCGGCCTGTCGTCCTCGATCTTCACCCGCGACATGCAGGAATCCGAGCGCTTCCTCGCAGCCGATGGTTCGGATTGCGGCATTGCAAACGTCAATATTGGCACCTCGGGTGCCGAAATCGGCGGCGCATTCGGCGGCGAGAAGGAAACCGGCGGCGGCCGCGAATCCGGCTCGGATGCCTGGAAGGCATACATGCGCCGTGCGACCAACACGGTGAATTATTCCAAGGCCCTGCCGCTGGCGCAGGGTGTCTCCTTCGACATCGAGTAAGCTCCATGACGATCGCCACGAAAATCGAAGAGGCGGGCTTCAAGCCCGCTTCGCGGATCGCCTCCATCGGCGTTTCCACCATTCTGCAGATCGGCGCGCGCGCCAATGCCATGAAGCGGGAAGGCCTGCCCGTTATCATTCTCGGCGCGGGCGAGCCGGATTTCGATACGCCTGACAATGTGAAGGAAGCCGCCAAGGCCGCCATCGATCGCGGCGAAACGAAATATACCGCGCTAGACGGTACGCCGGAGCTGAAGAAGGCGATCGCCGGAAAGTTTCAGCGCGAAAACGGCATCGACTACGCGCTCGACGAAATCACCGTGGCGACGGGTGCCAAGCAGATCCTGTTCAACGCCTTCATGGCCTCGATCAATCCGGGCGACGAGGTCATCATCCCGACGCCTTATTGGACCTCCTATTCCGATATTGTCGAGATCTGCGGCGGCGTGCCGGTTCTGATCCCTTGCGATGCCAAGGCCGGCTTTCGCCTGAAGGCGGATCAGCTCGAAAAAGCCATCACGCCGAAGACGCGCTGGCTGCTGCTCAACTCGCCATCGAACCCGTCGGGTGCCGCCTATTCCAAGGCCGATTATCTGCCGCTGATCGAGGTGCTACTCCGCCATCCGCATGTCTGGCTGATGGTCGACGACATGTATGAGCACATCGTCTATGACGGGTTCAAGTTCGTCACACCTGTTGCGATCGAGCCGAGCCTCAAGAGCCGGACGCTGACTGTCAACGGCGTTTCCAAGGCCTATGCCATGACCGGCTGGCGCATTGGCTATGCCGGCGGTCCGAAGGCTCTCATCAAGGCCATGGCCGTTATCCAGAGCCAGGCGACCTCCTGCCCCTCGTCCGTCAGCCAGGCCGCGGCCGTCGCCGCCCTTGATGGTCCGCAGGATTTTCTTGAGGGCCGCAAGGCAAGCTTCCAGAAGCGGCGCGATCTGGTGGTCGGAAGGCTCAACGCCATTGATGGCCTTGATTGCCTTGTGCCGGAAGGTGCCTTCTACACCTTCTCTGGCTGCGCGGGCATCCTCGGAACGACAACACCATCCGGAAAATCTATCGAGACGGATGCGGATTTCTGCGCCTATTTGCTGGATGAAGCCCATGTCGCCGTCGTTCCCGGCTCCGCCTTCGGACTGTCGCCGTATTTCCGCATTTCCTACGCGACGTCGGAAGCCGATCTCATCGAAGCGCTTGATCGCATCGAAAGGGCCTGCGCGGCTCTCAGCCGTTAAAGCAATTCCAGTGGAGATCCAGAGCGATAGCTCATCCGGAATTGCATAAAAACAAAGAGATAGAGCATTTCCATAATCGAATTTATGGTGCGGAAATGCTCTCATCATCCTGTATAATGCCGGAAGACTTCGCATCATGATACCGCGCCTCGTTTCGGCAAAAGATAGTTTTCAACATCAGATCGGCGCGCTGAAGCGCCGACTGAGCGAGCTTGGCTTTCAGGGTGACGTGGAAACGGAAGACGGCGCGCGGACGGTAGCCTCGACCGATAACTCCATCTATCAGCTCAAGCCGGCAGCAATCCTCCACCCTCGTGGCATCGGCGACCTGAAGATTATCGCCAGAGCCATATCCGAGCCCGCCTTTTCAGATCTCGCCATCGCCCCGCGCGGTGGTGGAACCGGAACCAATGGCCAATCCCTGACCTCCGGCGTCGTCGTCGATTGCTCCCGGCACATGAACCGCATTCTGGAGATCGATCCGGTCAGGGGGATCGCCCGTGTCGAGGCTGGCGTCGTCAAGGATCAGCTCAACAAGGCGCTTAAGCCATACGGGCTGTTCTTCGCACCCGAACTTTCCACCTCCAACCGCGCCACCATCGGCGGCATGGTCTCCACCGATGCCTGCGGTCAGGGATCGTGTCTTTACGGCAAGACCAGCAACCATGTTCTCGGCCTGCATGTGGTGCTTTCGGATGGCAGCGACTGGTGGTCGCGCCCGCTCGCCGAGATGGAGCTGGAGGAGATCAAGGGGCGTGACGATCGGATCGGCGAAATTCATCGCGTGGTCGATGCGATCGCCAGGGACAAAAGCGAGCTGATCGCGGCGACCTTCCCGAAGCTTAATCGCTACATGACCGGCTACGACCTCGCCCATATCAGGCGCGAAGATGGCCGCTTCGATCTGAACGCGGTGCTGTGCGGCTCGGAAGGCACGCTGGCGATGATCGCCGAAGCCGAGCTCAACGTGCTGCCGATCCCGGCACAATCGGCCCTCATCAACATCCGTTACGGCAATTTCAACACCGCGCTTGAGGATGCGCGGCAATTGGTGGCACTGAAGGTCGCTTCCGTCGAGACGGTCGACGAGAAGGTGCTGGGTCTGGCAAAGGGCGATATCGTCTGGAGCGGCATCGCCCGCTTCTTTCCCGAGGATGCGGCCGGCGCCGCCAACGGTATCAATATCGTCGAGGTGCTGGCCGACGATCGCGACCAGCTGGAACAGAAGCTGGCGGATGTGACCGCCGCCCTTGATGACCTCTCGTCGGCACGACACAAGGGCTATACGGTCGCTCGCGACAAGGCCGAGATCGAGGCGATCTGGTCGATGCGCAAGCGCGCCGTCGGTCTGCTCGGCAATGTCGAAGGACCGGTGCGGCCAGTGCCCTTTGTCGAGGACACCGCCGTTCCACCTGAGAATCTGGCTGCCTACATAGGCGAATTCCGCGCACTTCTCGATGCCGAGGGGCTGGACTATGGCATGTTCGGCCATGTCGACGCCGGCGTGCTGCATGTCCGCCCGGCGCTTGACCTTACCCGCATCGACCATCAGCCGCTCGTGCGCAAGATCAGCGACGGTGTCGTCGCCCTCACCCGCAAATATGGCGGCGTGCTCTGGGGAGAGCATGGCAAGGGCGTGCGCTCGGAATATGTGCCTGATTACTTCGGCGACCTCTATCCCAGCCTGCAGGATATCAAGCGCGCTTTCGATCCCGACGATCGCCTCAACCCCGGTAAGATCGCCTCGGGCGCATCCGGCCCGTTGCTGAAGATCGATGAAGTATCACTACGCGGTGACTTTGATCGCGTCATCGGCAATGATATCCGCACCGCCTTCGATAATGCCACCTATTGCAACGGCAATGGCGCCTGTTTCGATTTCGATGCAGCAAGCCCGATGTGTCCCTCCTTCAAGGCGACGGGCGATCGGCGTTATTCGCCGAAGGGGCGCGCAGCGCTGATGCGTGAATGGCTGCGCCTGCTTGCCGAGCGGAAGGTCGATCCCCGGCGAGAGGCGGAAGCACTGCGCCGCGCCAATCCTTTCGGCAATCTCCTGCAGCGGGTGGCGAACTCCCTCAATCCGGCCAATCGAGACGACTTTTCTCATGAGGTGCGGGCGGCGATGGATACCTGCCTCGCCTGCAAAGCCTGCGCGGGCCAATGTCCCGTCAAAGTCAGCGTCCCGGCTTTCCGCTCAAAATTTCTAGAGCTCTATTACGGCCGATACCTTAGGCCGCTGAAGGACCCACTCGTCGCCGCCATCGAAACGACCCTGCCGCTGATGGCGCGTTTCCGGCCCGGCTACAATCTGCTGACCGAATCGGCCGTTGGAGGAGCCTTGATGCGGCTTGCCGGCCTCACAGCGCTTCCGGCCATGCCGGCGATATCGCTCGAGCGGGAGGCCGCCCGGCTCGGCGTTCAGATCGCCACGCCTGACCGCCTGGCGAAGCTCTCGGAAAACGAATGTGCCCAAGCGGTCGTCATCATCGCCGATGTCTTCTCCACCCATTTCGATCCGGCCGTCGTTATCGCGACGCTCAAGCTTGCACTGAAAATGGGCTTCAAGCCGTGGCTCGTCGTTTCGCAGAACGGCAAGGCCCTGCATGTGCATGGTTATCTCGGTCGCTTCGAGAAGACGGCGGCAAAATCGCGTGACTATCTCGATCGCATCTCGCACTTGAGCATCCCGCTTGTCGGCATCGATCCGTCGATGACGCTGACCTATCGCAGCGAATATGCGGTCCTGCCGTCTGCCAGGCTGCGGGCGCCCGTGCTGCTGCTTCAGGAATGGCTCGCGACCAATCTCGACCGATTGCCGCCGCCAAGGGCTTTGCCGCGAGAGCGCTTCACGCTCCTTGCCCATTGCACGGAAAAGACCAACGCTCCGGCCGCCCTCAAGCAATGGTCCGTACTCTTCGACAAATTGGGTATCGAGCTCGACATGCCCGATGTCGGCTGTTGCGGTATGGCCGGCACCTTCGGCCACGAGGTGTGCAATCGCGCCATCTCGGAAAAGCTTTATGCAATGAGCTGGCAAGACAAGATCGCTGAGAGCGGCAATCGGGCCATACTTATGGCGACCGGCTTTTCCTGTCGTTCGCAGGTCGCCAAGATCGATCGCCAGGCTATCCCGCACCCGGTCGAGATCCTCGTGCGGCTGATTGGCTAATCGCCGAAGAGCCGTTTCCAGGGCAAAAACACATGTGGCGCCCGAAGGCGCCACCTATAAAACAATAGAAAGAATAGCCGTTTAGACGGCTTCTCTCATCCGGATTTTCTCCAGGCTGTAGACCTGCCCGAAACGATTGGCAAGGAAATCGCCGAGATCGATTTCTTCCTGGCAGACGAAGCCCTTAGCCGGCAGCTTGCCTTCAGCGAGGAGATCGAGCACCGTCGTAATGCCGGCTGCAGTGGTGATCTGGATCGCGCTCATCTTCTTACCGGCGACAACGCCTGCATAGACCTTGTTGGCATAGGTCTCCTGCATGTAGCGCCCCTCGCGCCAGCCGCAGACGGTGACGAAAACGACGACCACGTCTTGCATGGTGGCGGGCAGCGCGTTTTCGAAGAGATCCTTCAGCACGTCACGGCGGTTCTTGAGGTTCAGGTCGTTGAGCAGCGCCTTGATGATGGCCTGGTGACCGGGATAGCGGATGGTGCGGTAGTTCATCGTCCGTACGCGGCCGGAAAGCGTCTTGGCGAGCGTGCCGAGGCCACCGGACGTGTTGAAAGCCTCATAGGTGACGCCGTCGAGCGAGAACTCTTCGCGCTCTTCCATCGCCGGCACGGTGACGAGCTTGCCTTCGACGATCGCTTCGCATGGCTCGATATATTCGTTGATCAGGCCGTCCGTGCTCCAGGTCAGATTATAGTTCAGAGCGTTCGACGGATATTGCGGCAGCGCACCGACGCGCATGCGCACGCTGTCGAGGCTGTCGAAGCGCTTGGCGAGATCATTGGCGACGATCGAGATGAAGCCCGGCGCGAGACCGCACTGCGGGATGAAGGCGGTGTTTGCTCCTTGAGCCAGCTCCTCCACCTTCTTGGTGGTCGCGACATCTTCGGTGAGATCGAGATAATGCACGCCGGCTTCAAGCGCTGCTTCCGCGACGAAACCAGTGAGATGGAACGGCGCGGCCGACAAGACGGCGAACTTCCCCTTCAAAACGCCGACGAGCCCGGCGCGGTCGGCAATGTCGACGGCCGCGGTGGAAATTGCAGAGTGGCGATCGATCTTATCGAGCTGTTCCTGGCTCCGGTCGGCAACGACGACCTTGTAATCGCCAGTTTCGGCCAGCATCAAAGCAATCGCCCCACCGATTTTGCCTGCGCCAATGACCACTATGTCTTTCATATAAATCCCCTGCATTTCGCTGATAAGATTTTTATAAGTGTAGGTAGGAGCTGAACGATTCATAGCGACGAAAAACGCATTTCGTTGTATAAATCCATACAAATTGACGAAGTAATTTTGCAAAATGCAGGATCCACCATGCAGGTTACCGATAAAGACCGTGAACTGATCGCCTTGCTCGGCCAGAATGCCCGGATGCCGGTTGCGACGCTCGCCAAAAAGCTGTCGCTGTCGCGCACCACCGTTCAAGCCAGGCTTGAACGGCTGGAACGAGAAGGCGTGATTACGGGCTATGGCGTGCGGCTGTCGGAGACCTATTCATCCGGTCTCATTCGGGCGCATGTGCTGATCACGATCGCCCCTAAAGCACTGTCGGCGGTGACGGCGTCGCTGGATGCGATTCCTGAGGTAACCACGCTCCATTCGGTGAGCGGCACCTTCGATCTGATCGCGATCATCGCAGCACCCTCGATCTCTCAATTGGATCAGCTGATCGACGGCATCGGCACGATCGACGGTGTCGAGCGCACATTGTCATCCATCGTCCTTTCGACGCGGATTTCGCGTTAGAATCGGGCCGAGGCTAAAAGCCCCTTACTTCGTAGTGTGTTATGCCGACGCATAGCGGAGGAAAACATATAAATTTCATAGATATAAATGGAAATCATCTGAAACGAGTTCAGGTCACCGATTCGGCTCATAAACGGTCAGCACGGCAAGGTCCAACCAACCGGAGCACCGAGTGCCAAGGAAAAGGCAGCTAAAAATTAGCTGCCTTCCTATCTCATCGCACGGGTGATGGCTGTGGCCTCATGACGCAAGGCGCGCCGCTTAGATCCCTAGCGAGGCATCACTTGCACGTCTCTATTCGCTTCAATGCCGCCGTAATTCCAGACAACGAATAGGAATAGCTCGTCGCGGTTCCTCGTCTGGAGACTGCCTGCAGTTCAAGCTGCGCGCCGCCCTTCATGGCACTCACCATGGTGGGCTCCTGTGTCTCGTCTTTCACCCAGCCGTGCCGATCCTTGGTGAACATCGGAAATGTCTTGTCGCCGACCATCGCGGTCATCGATGCACCATCTTTCAAATCATAACCCATTGCAGCTTCTGGGACCAATTTGTCCCCCGAGGCAAGGCGCGAGACAATGAAAAAATTATCCCCATGGTCGACGCTGGAGGGCTTTTGTTCGATCGGTCTCGATAGAACGTAGCAACTGACGCTGTCGCCGGATTTGAAGGAGTATGCGCCCCAGTGGTCGAATTGATCGATTCGGACGGGCACTTCGGCATGCGCCACTCCGGCGCAGATTGCCACGAAGACCAGAGCGGGGGCGAAATTTCTAACAAGCATAGTTTCCTGCCATTTCTTGTTTCAAGGACATTGAAAGCGAGAGATGCACTCACACGCGCGGCAGTTTCGGTGCGGTGCGTTAGCTGATTGTTAATGTGTCGGTTAAAATTTGTTCATGTTTCGGAACGTGTGGATAACCAGCCCGATAAGGTCGAACATCAGGCCTTTTTCCAGCTGCGTGTCAGGCAGACGGCGAATTTAGCAATCCCCGTACGATTTCAAGGGTGCAGACCGGCTTCAACCCAAAAATGGGCCTAGCGCCAAGGGCGTCATCTATGGTTCCTGACTCTCCGAAACCTTTGGGGAAAACGGCGTCTCATCTCACACTAAAGGATTAATTCCATGACGAAATTTCGCTTCGCCCTCGTGGCGTCGGCAGCGGTGCTTTGCCTTGCGGGCACGGCCAGCGCCGAAGACCTGACCTTCACGCTCAAGAACGGCACCAAATCGGTACTGACCAATTTCTACACCTCGCCGGTCGGCGTTAATAATTGGGAAGACGATGTCTTCGGCAAGCAGGTGCTGAACCCGGGTGAAAGCATCGAGATCACCATCGGCGACGGCCGGACAGTCTGCAAGTACGACATGAAGTTCGAATTCGAGGAAGGGTCGAACCTCGACACGACAACCGACACGCAGAACCTCTGCGAACTCGGCACCTACACCATCCACGAATAAGACCGGAGAGGTGTCTGCGCCACGATCGTTTCGTGTCCACAGCGCCCCTCCCTCCCAGCAAACCCACGATTGCCTAAAACAAACGGAAGCCCCCATGAAAAAAATGTTGCTTATCGCCGCTGCGTTTGCAGCCCTGCCGTTGCTTGCGAACGCCAAGACGCTCGCCTTCCCAAGCGAAGCGCCTATTGCCAGTGTCAGCATTCCCGACAACTGGAAGCCGCAGGAAACCGAATCCGGTATCGACGCCAACTCGCCAGACGCCGCCATCTACTTCGCGCTCGATGTTGCCACCGGCGACAATGTCGACAAGGTCATCAGCGATGCTGTCGATTTCCTTGACAAGAACGGCGTCAAGATCGACCCGAGCTCCCGCAAGGACGATGACAGCAACGAGATCAATGGTATGAAGCTGTCTGTGCTGAACTGGCAGGGTACCGATTCCGATGGCCCGGTGAACATCAACCTCGGCCTTCTCTCTCCGGCACCCAACAAGCTCCTCGTTCTGACTTACTGGGGCTCCAAGGAGGATCAGGCCAAGCACGAGAAGGAAGTTCTCGATATCATTGGCTCCATCAAGCCTGCGAAATGATCGTTGCCTGAGGAATGCCGCGGCGCAGCGGCGACAGGCACTATCGATATGTTGTGGGCTCGCCAAACGGCGGGCCCATTTTCGTTGGAGACGCTGCCCAATGTCCTCATAGGAGCCATACGTTCGCATCGCTTGTATCTGCGGCTGAAATCATGCGATGACACCAGACTGAGCGACACAGACGAGCGGAGCCACGCGATGAAGAAGATCGGATTCCTTTCATTCGGCCATTGGACGCCCTCGCCTCAATCTCAGACGCGGTCGGCATCCGATACCCTGTTACAATCCATCGATCTTGCCGTCGCGGCCGAAGAGCTGGGGGCGGATGGCGCCTATTTTCGCGTGCATCACTTTGCCCGCCAGTTGGCTTCGCCCTTTCCATTGCTCGCCGCCGTCGGGACAAAAACCAGTCGCATCGAGATCGGCACCGGCGTGATCGATATGCGCTATGAAAACCCGCTCTACATGGCGGAAGATGCCGGCGCGGCCGATCTGATCTCCGGCGGCCGCCTGCAACTCGGCATCAGCCGTGGCTCTCCCGAGCAGGTGATCGATGGCTGGAGGCATTTTGGCTATGCTCCAGCGGAGGGAGAGAGCGACGCGGATATGGGCAGACGGCACGCGGAAGTCCTGCTTGACGTCCTGCGCGGCCAAGGCTTTGCCAAACCCAACCCACGTCCGATGTTTCCCAACCCGCCTGGCCTATTGCGGCTGGAACCCTATTCGGAGGGGCTACGCGAGCGAATCTGGTGGGGTGCGGGCTCGAACGCCACCGCCGTATGGGCAGCAAAGCAGGGAATGAACCTGCAGAGCTCGACCCTCAAGGACGACGAAACCGGCGAGCCCTTCCATGTACAGCAGGCTGCACAGATCAGCGCTTTCCGCGAAGCCTGGAAAGAAGCCGGCCACATGCGTGAGCCGCGGGTCTCCGTAAGCCGCAGCATCTTCGCACTGGTCAACGATCTCGATCGCGCCTATTTCGGACATAGCGGCAAGGATGCCGACAAGGTCGGCTTCATCGATGAAAATACGCGCGCCATTTTCGGCCGGAGCTATGCTGCCACGCCCGATGTGCTGATCGAAGAACTGGCAAAGGACGAGGCGATCGCGGCGGCCGATACGCTGCTTCTGACGGTGCCCAATCAACTCGGCGCCGACTACAATGCCCATGTGATCGAATCTATCCTCACCCATGTCGCACCGGCTCTCGGTTGGCGCTAGAGTTTCCGAGTTAAGCCTAAACGTTGGAATCTGCCCGCAACAGATTGTTTTCTTTGCGGACAGATCTCCAGATATTACATCGGTGACGGTGCTCGGACCCGATCAGCCCTTCGGATGAAGGCGTTGCAACAGGCTCAGCATGATCAGGACAATAAGAGCCATGATCGAGGAATAGGCCACCAAAGGCCATGCACTGGCGCCGTTCAACATGGTGACAGACATCGTACCTGCCAGGCTGACGATCAGGCTCTGGATGCAAAAATAGAATGCCACGGCCGACCCGGCGATATCATCGAAACGTGCCAAAGCGCCATTGGCCGTAACCGACGCCGTAAAGACGATGCCGACAGCCATGATCCACATCGGAAGCAGAAAGCTTGCGAAGGACGGTGAGCCGAAAATCTGGCCGCCGGTCAGAACGACGGCTCCGCACATCAGCAATAGCATGCCCCTTTTGACGCAGCCCGGGACACCCCATTTGCCGACGAATTTTCTGGCGAAACGCGCCGTGATGATCATCACGACGGCAACGGTTGCAAAAGCGATGCTGAACGCAAGCTGCGAATAGCCGGCATGGCCGATCAGAATACGCGGCGCGGTCGAGAAGAACACGAAGAATGTGCCCATCGCGGTGCTGAAAGCCAATGTGTAAACCCAGAACGAGAGGCTGCCGAAAATCGGCAGAACGGAACGGCGCGGTACCGCCGAATCGATCGACCGCGTCTCATGCCATCGGAACACCGCCTGCGCAGCGGCTATGATGGCCAAGATGCCAAGCAGGTTGAAGATAGCACACCATCCGAAATTATCGGCGATAACGGCCCCGGCGATTGGGCCGAGCGCGGGTACGAAAGACAGAATCGCTCCGAAGGCGCCGTAAATGACGCTGCCTTCCTCCCGGTCGGCATAGACATCGCGAACGGTTGCAAAGGTCGCGACCAGTGCCGCAGAGGCGCCCGCTGCCTGAAGCAGGCGGCAGACGAGGAATGCAGTTGCGGTCGATGAACCGGCCGCACCAAACGAAGACGCGGCAAACAGAATCGCCCCGCATAGCAACACAGGACGGCGACCGATGCGATCCGAGATCGGGCCGAAGGCGATCTGCCCGACCCCAAGGATGATCATATAACCGCTGAGCGTCAGCTGGATCATTGCCGGCGTAGTGTTCAATATGCCGGGCATCGATGGCACGACGGGAAGATATATATCCATAGCCAGCGAGGCGAGTATATCGAACGGTGCCATCAGCAGCAGCGCCGACGACAGCGTGTAGGCCCACAAAGGGCGTGTTTTAGACATGGAAAAATCCGCTCGAAGGAGAAATCGAACGGCGCCTGCCTACAGTCTCGAAAGGAATGGGATCGACAGAACGCCGCAACAACAAGGTGAGCTGTTGCGGCTTATCTATCTGCTGTTGCTAAGCTTCCCATGCCGATGCTCCGTATGGCGAAAGTCTGACGATGCCACGGCCTTAGCAGATCACACAACGCACGACAACCAGACATAGAGGCGCTTTGCCGCAGGTTGAGGCCATCGGCGACCTTCATTCCCCATAGAAATAGACGCCAAATCTAATGAATTATTAACCATGAACATGCCCTAAGTACTTGTAATTTCATTACTGGAGCAGATCATGTCGCGTGCGTCGAAAATGAACGAATTGGATGATCGGCTCGACTTTGTCGGACTGGGGCAAGACGCCCGTCAGGCCCTCACGGAGTTGCAGCCCATCATTGAATTTGCCGTCAAGGGTTCCCTTGATGTCTTCTATGAGAAGATCACCAAGCATCCTCAGATGGCAAAGTTCTTTTCGTCGCAGCAGCATGTAGCCCATGCCAAATCCAAGCAACAGGAGCATTGGAAGACGATCGCGCTGGGCAAATATGGCCCCGATTATGTCGAAGCCGTTTCGGCGGTCGGCAGGACACATGCCCGCCTTGGGCTGGAACCGCGCTGGTATATCGGCGGATACGCCATGATCCTTGAAGGCATGGTGCGCGCGATTGTCGCTCAGCAGCTGAAGGGCGTGCTGGTGCGAAAGCACGAACAGGCATTATCACGCCGGCTCTCGGCAATCATCAAGGCTGCCCTTGTCGATATGGATTATGGCATTTCGGTCTATCTGCAGGTGCTCGCCGATGAGCGCGACAAGGCCGAAAGCGAGCGTGCGGCGGCCCAGCGCGAGCAGGAGCGAGCACTTTCCGCACTTGGCCTTGCTCTCACCAGCCTTTCAAACGGCGATCTGACGGCTGATATCACCGAAGCGCTCTCTGCGGAATTCGAGATGCTGAAAAGCAACTACAACGGCTCGATCGCGTCTCTTGGAACGGCCATGCAGCGCATCGAAGATTCGGTCACACGCGTCCGCGACGAGGCCGGCTCGATTTCTTCGGCCGCCGACAACATGGCTCGGCGTACCGAACAGCAGGCTTCCGCGCTGGAAGAGAGTGCGGCTGCCATCGAGCAGATTACCACCATCTCCGAGCAAACCGCCGAACGCACGCGCGAGGTTCAGGCTATCGTCAAGGAATCGGCATCCGAGGCCGAGCGCTCGCGCGACGTGGTCCAGCAGGCGGTATCCGCCATGGACGATATCGAAACCTCCTCGCGCAAGATGACCGACATCATCTCCGTGATCGACGATATCGCCTTTCAGACCAATCTTCTGGCGCTGAATGCCGGCGTCGAGGCTGCAAGAGCCGGAGAACAGGGTAAGGGTTTCGCCGTCGTCGCGCAGGAAGTTCGCGAACTTGCCCAACGCTCGGCGACAGCCGCAAAGCAAATCAAGGATCTGATCGACCGGTCTTCCAATGACGTGCGGCGCGGTGTCGAACTCGTCAACCGCACCGGGGAAGCACTCGAGCTCATCGGCAACCAGGTCGCCTCCATCGACCGCAATGTCGGCGCCATCGCGCGCTCGACACAGGAGCAGGCGGTCGGCATCAGCGAGATCAATTCGGCGGTCCGCAACATGGATCAGATGACGCAGCAGAACGTGGCGCTCATGGAGGAGACAAACGCCTCGACACGCCATCTCGCCGACATCAGCAACGAGCTCGCAGGCCTGGTTGGGCGCTTCAGGACAGTGCGCTCGGGAACGCGAACCGGCGCGGTGAGATTGAAACTCGCCGGTTAAGGCCCGATCGTCGTCAATCGATCGACATCGGCAATCCGCCGTCCCAGGCGCCACTCGGGACGGCGGTTTTTTAGACGTCCAAAGATGGCAGTTCCTCGACTTCGGCAATCAGCCATTGACGGAATGCTTTCATCGAAGCCGTCTCTGCTCGCGACTTCAATCGCGTCAGCCAGTAGCTTCCGGTCATCGCCGTAATCTGAAAAGGCTGCACGATGCGGCCAGCTTCGATTTCATGTGAGAACATGGCGACCGGGACGAGCGCCGCACCGACACCACGTGCCGCAGCCTCGACCAGAGTGAGCGAGGAGTCGAACATCCAGCCGCGAAGATGCGGCGGGGTAAGGCCGGCCGCCCTGAACCAGAGTGACCATTCATCGAGCCGATAGGAACGCAACAGCTCGACTTCGGCAAGATCGGCGGGCTTCCGCAATCTCTGTGCGACCGTTGGAGTACAGACGGGAGACAGCGGCGCATCCATGAGGTGGATTGCCTCCGTTCCATGCCATGCGCCATCGCCGAAGCGCAGAAAGAAATCCAACCCGTCGAGCACCATATCGGCGCGATTATTGTTGGTCTTCAGCCTGAGATCGACATGCGGATGCTCCGCCTTGAAGTCGCTTAACCGTGGCAACAGCCAGCCGATAGCGAACGTGCCCACCACGCCGATGGTCAGGATTTCATCGAAATTACCTTCCTCCAGCTGGCTCAACGTCGCGCTCATGCGGCGAAACGCATCCGTCAGCACCGGAAGCAACGCATGCCCCTCGTCGGTCAACGCCAAGCCACGCGGCAGGCGCTTGAACAGGGTGACGCCCAACACCTCTTCCAGCGCCTTGACCTGATGGCTGACCGCCGTCTGGGTCACCCGCAGCTCCAGTCCAGCTCGCGTGAAACTGCAGTGCCGGGCCGACGCTTCGAAAACCCGCAACGCGTTGAGAGGCAGTTGTGAAATGTCCATTGTGTCCAATGCCCAAGTTTTTCTCATGCCTAAGCCCAAAATTGATCGTTTGTCTAGGGCACGAAGCAGCGCCATAGTCTGCGTCATGAGGTGATTGCAGGCTCCAATGACGTCCACGGAAGCCATGCTGCGCACCTCTGACCAACAGACATCGAAGTGGAAACAGGTATGACAATCCTATTGTCACGCCGGCAGACTCTTGCCGGCAGCTTGCTTGCGATTCCCGTCCTGGCGAGTGCGACAGCGAAGGGACACGCCGAAGACAAGAATAGCGGCGAGCAGCAACTCGCTGCGTTGGAGAGCAAGCACTCCGGGCGCATCTGCGTCAGCGTTCTCGATATGGCAAGCGGCAAGCGCATCGAACATCGAGCCGGTGAACGCATCCTGATGTGCAGCACCTTCAAGGCGTTGGCCGCAGCACTGGTGCTTGCCCGCGTCGATAAGGGTGACGAGACGCTAGACCGGCGCATTCACTATGCGAAAAGCGATATTATTCCCTATTCGCCGGCAACAAAGGCGAATGCCGGCAAAATCGGTATGACTATCGGGGAACTCTGTGCGGCGGCCGTGACCCTGAGTGACAATACGGCCGCAAATCTGCTGCTTGCGAGCGTCGGCGGCCCAAAGGCGGTCACCAACTTCTGCCGCAATCTGGGGGACGACATCACCCGCCTTGATCGCACGGAGCCGACGCTCAACTACCACGACACGCCGGATGACGAGCGCGACACGACGACTGCGGCCGCAATGCTGGGCAATTTGCGCCAGCTTCTCTTCACCGACGTGTTGGCGGCGCCATCCAGATCGCAGCTTGCCGCCTGGCTCATTGCCAACAAGACAGGTGATGCGCGCCTGCGTGCCGGCCTTCCCAAGACCTGGCTGGTCGGCGACAAGACAGGCACCAACGGCGATAAGGATGGCAACGCAAATGACATAGCCATCCTCTGGCCATCCGAGCGTGCCCCGATCATCGTTACGGCCTATTGCGAAATCCCCAAGATCGCGGCGAAGGAACGGGACGCGGTCATCGCCGAGATCGGCCGCATCGCCTCCGAAATCTAAGTCATGATCACGCGACGGCTCTGACGAGCCATCGCCTTTTGCCCTTATCTCGCGACAAGCTAGCCACCGATACCGGTAGAGGATATCCCTTGAACTCACATTTCATTCGACTGCGGGCGCTGAGCATTGTTGCCGGCTGCTTCTGTTACGGCGTGACCGCATATGCTTCAGACAGCGAAGACCAACAGCGCCTGGAGAAGATCGTCGACACCACCATCGCACCGCTCATGAAGGACAACGATGTTCCCGGGCTTGCGGTGGGCGTTATCGTCAAAGGCCGGCGCTACACCTTCAACTATGGCGTGGCTTCAAAGGAGACCGATCAGAAGGTTACCGACGATACTATTTTCGAGCTCGGCTCCCTGAGCAAGACCTTCACGGCGGCGCTTGGATCTTATGGCGTGATCACCGGCAAACTGTCGCTTTCCGATACTGCCGGCAAATACATGCCGGAGCTATCGGGCAGCCACCTCGACAGTGTCAGCCTTCTCGATCTTGCCACCTACGCCGCAGGCGGCCTGCCTTTGCAGTTCCCGGACGAGGTGACCGACAATGACAAGATGATCGCCTACTATCGGGACTGGAAACCGTCCTACGTGGCGGGGACCTACCGCCTTTATTCCAATCCGAGCATAGGTCTTTTCGGCTATCTGGCGGCGCGAGCGATGGGTGAGCCGTTCGATACGTTGATGCAGGATAAGATCATCGCCGGCCTCGGCCTCAATCACACCTATGTCCGGGTTCCGCCGGCCGAAATGGGCAATTATGCTTACGGCTATTCGAAGCAGGGCAAGCCGATCCGCGTCAATCCCGGCGTTCTGGACACGCAAGCCTACGGCATAAAGACCACTGCGTCCGACATGTTGCGCTTTCTGGAAGCCAACATGACTAGCAGCTCCAAGCCGGACGATAGTTTGCAGCGCGCCATCGCAGCCACGCATGTCGGCTACTACCACATCGGGACCATGACCCAAGGTCTTGGCTGGGAAATCTATGCCTACCCGACAACGCTTGCCCGACTGCTTGCCGGCAATTCGTCCGACATGGCTTTCGATCCACACAAGGTCGATCGTCTGTCACCGCCACAACAGCCACGCCCGGAAACTTTGCTGAACAAGACAGGCTCGACGAACGGGTTCGGGGCCTATGCCGCCTTCATTCCCGCTCGACAGATCGGCATCGTCTTGCTGGCAAACAAGAACTATCCGATTACGGCCCGCGTCACCGCTGCGTACAAGATCCTGACGGCAATCGAAAACACCCCATCTTCCAACGGCGGATAACGGAATCACGTTTTCGTGTAAGGCTTTATCGGCTCCAAGGCCGGCTTTCGGTAAAATCATCGAAAGCCGGCCTTGGAGTTATGAGTCTATTATTATCGGGTCTCCGACGCTCGGTTCGGCACGGCTTCCGTCTGAGAAGCCTCCGTTCCGTTGAAGAATTCCTGCAGGAGCCGGGTAATCCGCTCTGGCGATGTGCCCTTGGCATATTCTTCCTGCATCCGGCGTCTAACCAACATTTCCAAGACTGACATGTCTTTCACCTCATAAATCCGGCGCAAGACAAATGTGGCTCTCATTGGCACGCCAGACAAGTTACAGTTTTTTCATGGTTTGCCCGATGAAAATTTAAGATGTCAGCATTATTTTAGAGCGCCGAAACAGGGGCTTGGCATCGCACCGAAGTGTGATTACAAGGCCCTTCGCCAAATATCGTCACATCGTAGAATTGAAAGCGGCCAATCGGTCGGTTGTTTGCGTTTCATTAACTTCCGTGCTTTAGCGCGCACACCCCGACCTTTGGATGAGGTCGCATGCAAGGAATGAATAATGCCCGTTAAGAAAAGCTCTGCCTCCGATGTCTTCCAACGCAAGATTTCGGAATTCTGCGACCTGAGGCTCGCGCCGCTGCTGCAACCGCACAGCTTCGAAAACCTGAAGGGTTTCATGATTGGGCTAATCGTCTTCAGATCGCGCCCGCCGCTGCGGGCTGGAAGAATAGACTGGCAGGAAATCGCCACACTCTGTGGCATGGACACGGAAATGAGTGCGGATTTCAAGCGTGCCGCCCAACCTGGCTTCGATGCCATTCTTCGTTGGTTGAGAGCCACGCAGACCAATACGGCGAGCGTTCCGGCGGCACCTTCCAAAAGCCCGGTTCGTGTTGTTGCCAAGACCCGCATCCGCATACAGTCGGATCGGCGTATCGCTCAGCCCGAACGCCGCGCAGTGGCTTCCTGATAGTCCCTTAATGACATCGGTCCGAAACCGATGCGCCCAAGCAAAGACATCTCGACGCCGCCTCATGAGGCGGCGTTGCTTTTTTCCGAAACGGGCTTCTGTGGCGCCATAATCGCAGACCGTCGACGCGGCATGTTGCCGAAGAGACCGCCCGGCCGCACCAGCAAGATGATGCAGAGCATGACACCGATCGCCACGATCTGCAGCGATGCGGCTCGAGCCTGCTGCTCAGGCGAAAAAAGGACGCTCGTCAGCGCACCGGAACCCGCCCAAATGCCCCAGACGAGGATGCTGCCGATGACAGCGCCCTTGTTGCTGCCCGAACCGCCGACGATCAACATCACCCAGACCTGGAAGGTCAAGGTCGGAACATAATTGTCAGGAGCGATGAAGCCGATGAAATGCGCCTGCATGGCGCCGGCAAGCCCCATGATGGCGCCGCCGACGGCAAAAGCCTGCACACGATAAAACCGCGCGCTCTTGCCGAGCGAAATGGCGGCACGCTCGTCCTCGCGCAGCGCCTTGAGGACACGCCCCCAAGGGCTTTTTGCCAGATGCTCAAGCGCGAAATAGACGATCAGTATCATCACGACGACGACGCCGAGATTGGCAAGATTAAAGAGCAGAGGCGTTTCGGCAAGGCTGGAGAACAGGCGCGGAATGAAGCCGATACCGAATGGGCCGCCGGTCAGCTTTTGTGCGTTTAGCGCCACAAGCTGGACGACGACGGCCACGCCGAATGTGGTAATCGCCAGATAGTCGGATTTCAGCCGGAGCGTGGCAATGCCGATGATGGCAGCGGCAATGCCGGCAATCACCATGGCTCCGAACCAACCGGCGAGGATCGGCAGGCCGAACCCGCCGAGCCGCCCGGCCGTATCCGGCGTCGTCAGCAAGGCTGAACTATAGGCGCCAATGGCAACGAAGCCGGCGAGACCGACATTGAAGAGGCCCGTCAGCCCCCATTGCAGGTTCAAACCGAGCGTGATGAAGGAGAAGATCAACGCTGTGGTGAGAAAGAACGCGCCGTAGCCAATAATATCCATCATCGCTCTCTCACTCCGAAAAGGCCGATCGGCCGAACGAACAGCACTGCCATCAGAATGATGAAGGAGATGGCGGCACGCCATTCGGCACCGACAAGCTGAACGGCCGCCGCCTCGGCAAGACCGATAATAAGGCCTCCGAGAACGGCGCCCGGCACGCTGCCGATACCGCCGAGAATGGCGGCGGCGAACATCGGCAGCAACATGTCGAAGCCCATCAGCGGGCGGATCTGCACGAGAATGCCGATCATCACGCCGGCGACGCACGCCAATCCCCCGCCAATCAGCCAGGTGACGCGCACGACCTTGGCGACGTCGATGCCGACGACGCGGGCAAGCGCGGGATTTTGGCTCAGCGCCTGCATGGAGCGGCCCGTCTGCGTCCTCGTCATCAGCATATGCACGCCGAAAACCAGAAGCGCGGTGACGATCAGAAGGGCAATCTGATCTGGGGTGATGCGAATGCCGAAGCCAACAGGCATGGCGATCTGGATCGCACGGCTGAAGTAGGTTGGCCGCGAGGTGAAGAGAAACTCAAGAAGGCTGCGCAAAGCCATGGAAGCGCCGAAGCTCGCCATGACGACGATGATCGATTGGCCTTTGGCGCGCAATCGCGCAAACAGCACCTTGTCGAGCGCGAGAGCAAGAAGGCCGGTAAAGCCCATTGCCACGATCACCGCCACGATCAGCGGCCAACCGAAGGAGAGTGGCCCGATCGGTGCAACCTTGCCGAAGACAGCGCCGATCGCACTAACCACAGCAAGCGTCGCGTAGGTGCCCCAGGCCATGAAATCGCCATGAGCGAAATTGGAAAAGCGCAGGATCGAATAGGTGAGCGTCACGCCGATGGCGCCAAGGCCGATCATCGAGCCTGTCAGCAATCCGTCGACGATGAATTGCAGGTTCATGCCGCACCTCCCTTTACTGACGTCACCGGCCGTTGGCCGAGATAGAGTTCAGCAACGACAGGGTCGTTCCAAAGCTCCGATGCAACGCCCTCATGCCTGTCTTTGCCCTCGACGAGCACATAGGCGCGGTCGCCGATGGCTAGCGCCGCCTTGGCATTTTGCTCGACGAGCAGAATGGTGACACCGGATTTTCGGATCTCGGTTAGCATGTCGAAGACCATCGAGACGAATTTTGGAGAGAGACCCGCTGAAGGCTCATCAAGGACGAGAAGCTTCGGGTGAACGATGAGTGCGCGCGCAACGGCCAGCATTTGCCGCTGACCTCCCGAGAGATTGCCGGCCGCAATGCGGCGGTGACGCGCAAGATCCGGAAAGGTCGCATACATCTCTTCGATACGAACAGGCACGTCCTTCGGCTTCAGAATGCCGCCGGCCACCTTCAGATTGTCTTCGACGGACATCAGCGGGAAGACATTTTCGGTTTGCGGCACGAAGGCGAGACCAAGCCGCACCATGGTGTGTGCGGGCGCACTCGTGATATCCCTGCCGGCTAGTTCCACCGTGCCGCTTTCGACCGGAACCAGACCGGCAATGGCCTTGATGAAACTCGATTTTCCTGCACCATTGGGACCGAGAACGACGACGATTTCCTTCTCCGCCACCGTAATCGAAGCCCCGCGAACAATCGGAACGCCAGGCTCATAACCCGCGACAAGATTACGAACGCTCAACACCGGTTCGCTCATGCCGCGCCCCCCAGATAAGCTTCGATGACGCGCGGATCGCGAGCAACCTCCTCCGGCGTTCCCTCGCAAAGCAGTTGCCCACTCGCCATCACGAGCACGCGGTGACACAGACGTGTGACCATATCGATATTGTGCTCAATGAGAAGAAAAGTAACGCCACGCTGATTGATATCGCGGATGCGGTCGATGATCGTTTCCAGAAGGGTCGCGTTGACCCCGGCCGCCGGCTCATCGAGCAGAATGAGGGCCGGATCTGCCATCATGACACGGGCAAGCTCCAGAAGTTTGCGCTGACCGCCCGATAAAACGCGGGCCGGTTCGTGCGCCAGACGCGTCAGGTGAACAAGTTCGAGCAGGTCCATCGCCTTGGCATGGGCTGCCTTCTCCTGAGCGGCGACTTTCCACGGCCGCAGGAAATTCGATAGCAACCGCTCTCCGGCCTGGTCCTGAGCCGCCAGCATGACATTGTCGAGCAGCGTCAGATTGGGAAAAGGCCGAGGGATCTGAAAGGTGCGGCCAAGACCGCGACCAATGCGGCGATGAGCCGCCTCGCCTGCAACTTCGGCGCCGTTCAGGACGATGTCACCGCTGCTCGGCGCGACGCTGCCGGCCAAAAGATCGAACATGGTCGTTTTCCCGGCGCCGTTCGGGCCGATCAAGCCGAGGATCTCGCCTTGGCGCACATGGAATGAAACGTCGTTGACGGCCACCAGGCCGCCGAAACGCCGCACCACGTTTTTTGCCGTCAGAACAGGCCGGGCTTCCTCCCCATGCCGTTCAACTGTCGTACTCATGAGATCCCTCTGGTCGGAAAGCGATCGTCGTCGCTTCCCTGATTATTTGATTTGTGATCACACTTGCATTGATCACGCTAATCAGCTTTAATCCTCTTCGCAAGCCGAAAAAGGGATTTCGAATGCAAAAGGCCACCGCCGACAAGAGCGATCCGATTGCCGCACAGCTTGCGCCAGTGGGGCGAGAAACCGTTCAGGACAGAGTCTATCTGGAACTGCGCCGCGCGCTGATCGGCGGCCTTTTCGAGCCGAGCCAGGTATTGACGATCCGCGGCTTGGCCGATGCGTTGATGACCAGCACCATGCCGGTGCGCGAGGCACTCGGTCGGTTGATCACCGAAAAAGCGCTGGAAGCGCTCCCCAACCGATCCGTTCGCGTACCGCCGATCACGCTGGAGCGCATGGACGATCTTCTGCGCGCCCGTATCCTCATCGAGGGCGAAGCGATCGCGCTTGCCGCCACTCGCATGACCTCGCGCCAGATTACGACTATCGAGAGCATGCTCGGCGAGTGGGACGAGATGCGTGCGCTGAAGCACAAGAAGGATGTCGACCGCGAAGTGACGCTCAACCAAGCCTTTCACTTCGAGATCTATCGCGCCTGCGGCTCCGCCGTTCTCATCCCGATGATCGAAAGCCTGTGGCTGCAGTCCGGTCCCTGTATCCGCGTCGCCATCTATGCCTTCTCGGACGCCGGCGAAATCGACACCGCCCATTATCACCGCACGATCGTCAAGGCGATCGCTGCGCAGGATGCAAAAGAAGCCCGCGATGCGCTGGTCGCAGACATCAGCCGGCCATTCACCTTCCTGCGCAATAAACTGGAAGCCGAAGCCAAAAAGGGCCAATCCGCATGAGCCAACGCGCCATAAAAATCACAGAACCACGCTCCGGTCTCAGCGTTTTTGCGCCGCTGATCGAGGCGAAGGCACCCGACAATACCGCCTTTCTCTGGAGTTACCTCAGCGAACCGCGCGTCGTCGGGGGTATTCATGCCATGTGGACCGGGCCGGAAATTTCCTGCCCGATCCCGCCGGCGCATCTCAAGGATGTGTCCTACGCGAACGCCCTGCCGGCTGAGAATGCAACGCTGACGCCGCAGCCCGGCGATATCGTGCTTAGCTATGTGCCGCCGCGCATGTGGGGCGGCAATCCCGACGCCATCTTTGATATCGGACTGTTCTATGGACAGGGCGCGCGTCTGCTCTTCCCAATCGGCTGGCTTGCCGGCAGCGTCGTCGCGCAGGTGCGTCCAGATGAGCGCGAGCAATTCGCCGCCGCCTGTGGCGTCATCCGCCGCAATGGCGCCTGTGACGTCACGTTCGAGCGTGCGGAGATCTGACATGGCCGCGGCAAGCGACGACAGTTTCGAGTTGTTCGATCTCAGGGTCGAGGCTGTTATCCCTGAGGGCAAGCCGATTTATTGCGGCGCCAAGCAGGGCGACTATTTCGAGCTCAAGGGCGAGATGCTGTCCCTGCCGCCGGGACAGGGCTTTTCGATCTATTCGATATCCGCCGTCCTGCCGTTGCTCGCGGCCAAACAGCGACCAACCCATAAGAACGACTGGATGACCTCGGATGCGGAAATCGCCTGCCCCGACCCGAACTGCGCGAGCCGGCTGCGGATCGTAAGAACGAGCAAGCGGCGGTTCAGCCATGCCGAAACGACGGCTGTGCCGTTGCCCGAAGGAGAATGAACCGCATGACCGCCAAGACTTTTGAGCTCAGCCCCGGATATAAGATCTCCCGCGTCATCCGCGGCGGCTGGCAGCTTGCCGGAGGACACGGCGCCATCGATCGCGTCCAGGCCGTCACCGATCTGATCGCCGCCTTCGACGTCGGCATCCGCACCTATGATTGCGCCGATATCTATACCGGGGTCGAGGAACTGATCGGCGAGGCACGGGAGCGGCTTCGCAATGAACGCGGCGCGGAAGCCGCAGGTGCCATGAAGGTGCACACGAAGCTGGTGCCCGATCTTGAGAAACTGGCAACGATCAGCCGTGACTATATCCAGGGGATCGTCGACAAGTCGCTGAGCAAGCTGAAAACCGAGCAGCTCGATCTGGTGCAGTTTCACTGGTGGGATTACGCCCTGCCCGGCTATCTCGAAGCGCTGAGCTGGCTGGACGAGATGCGCCGGGAAGGAAAAGTCCGCAATGTCGGCACGACGAATTTCGACACGCCGCACATTGCCGAGATTCTGAAAGCCGGCATTCCGCTGGTCAGCCAGCAATTGCAATATTCGGTTCTCGATCAGCGGCCGTCGCACAGCCTCGCCAAGCTGGCTGCCGAGAACGATGTGAAATTTCTGTGCTATGGATCGGTGGCCGGCGGCTTCCTGAGCGACAAGTGGCTCGGACAGCCGGAGCCCGAGATGCCGCTCGAGAACCGCTCACTCGTCAAATACAAGCTGATCATCGACGATTTCGGCGGCTGGGAGCTGTTCCAATCGCTGCTTGCTACGCTAAGAGCCATCGGCGATCGTCATAGCGTCGATATCGCCACCATCGCCAGTGCCTGGGTGCTGGAACAGCCGCAGGTGGCCGCCGTCATCGTCGGCGCCCGCAATCAGGCGCATGCGCTTGCCAACGCCAAGATCATGGATGTCGCCCTTTCGGACGACGACCGCCGGCAGATCGCCGGCATCATCGCCCAGAGCCCGGGCCTCGAAGGCGACGTCTATACATTGGAGCGCGATCGCACCGGCAGGCACGGCTCGATCATGCATTACAACCTCAATGCGGGGAAGGTATGAGCCAGGAATCGTCTCTTTTCCAAAAGGCCCGCGCCGAGGTCATCGATTTCCATCGCTTCTTCGAAGCCTGGTACGATGCAGAAACTGCCGGCAGCACCGATTTCGATCGCTGCGAGCGCACCTTCGGCCATGCTTTCCGCATGATCCCTCCGACTGGCCGCATCTTCGATCGCGCTGAAACCATCGAGCTGATCCGTACAAATCGCGCGAGCTTTCGCGGGGATTTCAGCATCGAGATTTCGGATATCCACTCGAGCTTCGAAACCGAGAACACGATCGTTCTCACCTATGTCGAGGCGCAGATGCGCGCCGGCAAATATAGCCGGCGTCAAGCAAGCGCTCTTTTCACCGCAAGTTCATCGGCACCCAACGGCGTCGAATGGCAGCATCTGCATGAAACCTGGCTGCAGATGCCGGAGACCTGACAGGTTCGCAAAAACAGAAATGAAAATCGTTGACCGAACAAGGGGAACAAAGATGAAGAAGACGATATTTCAAATCACCACGGCTCTGGTCCTGTTAACCGCAGCCGGCGTCGCTAATGCCGCAGACTGCAAGGTAACGGTCGGCCTGGTGATGGAGCTGACCGGTCCGGCCGGTGAATACGGCCAGGCTGGGGCCAAGTCCGTCGAGATGGCCTTCCGCGATATCAACGCCGCTGGCGGTGCCCACGGCTGCGATCTGGTAACCGATACGCGCGACAGCCAGAGCCAGGGCAATGTCGCCGTCGACGCAGCGACCCAGCTCGTTCAAGTCAAGAAGGTCCCGGCCATCATCGGTGGCATCATCTCTTCGGTGACGATCCCGATCCTGACCTCCGTGACTGCGCCAGCCAAGATCGTCCAAGTGTCGCCTGCTGCCTCCTCGCCGACGCTGACGGCGCTCGGCCGCGACGGCAAGACCAACGGCATCTTCTTCCGCACCATCACCTCGGATTCGCTGCAGGGTATCGCAGCCGCCAAATATGCGATCGACAAGGGCTTCAAGAAGCTTGCGATCATCCACGTCAACAACGATTTCGGCGTGAACATGGTCGCCGAATTCTCAAAAGCCTACAAGGCGCTCGGCGGCACCATCGTCTCGACCACACCTTACAATGAAAAGCAGTCGAGCTACGCCTCGGAAGTCACCGCCGGCATGGGCGGCGATCCGGACGGCCTTTATCTCGTCAGCACGCCGGTCGACGGCGCGACCATCGCCCGCACCTGGATTTCGCAGGGTGGTCCGCAGAAATTCCTGCTCAATGACGGCATGAACAGCCCTGACTTCATCGATTCCGTCGGCGCCGACTATCTGAAGGAAGCCTATGGCACGTCGTCCGGTACCAGTCCGACCCCGTCGACCGATTATTTCAATAAGAACTACAAGGATTTTTCGGGCATCGAGCCGACCAACCCCGCCGCCGACCGTGCTTACGATGCCGGTGCGATCGTGGGCCTTGCGCTTGCTATCGCCGGCGATGATACGTCGAAGCTGAAGGACGACATCTATAAGGTTGTCGACCCCAAGGGCACACCGATCTATGCCGGCAAGGAAGAATTCGCCAAGGCTCTCGGCCTCATCAAGGAAGGCAAGCCGCTCCGCTACGAAGGCGTCATCGGCCCGGTCTCCTTCGACCAGTATGGCGACATCACAGGTCCGTTCCGTCTCTGGAAGATAGCCGACGGCAAGGTTGCAACGGATGGCGAGCTGTCGATGGAAGACGTTGCCGCGCTGAAGGACAAGATCAAGTAGACCGTCCCTTGAAGACGCGGCGAGGCGTGCTTCCCGGCACGCCTCGCGCAAAAATCCCTGGCGCAATTCCTTCGGCGGCTCACCTGTCGTGACAGCCATCTGGCATAGTTATTGAGAGATCATCCGCTGATGCCCAGCCATGCCGCTGACCCCACAAATCCGACGCTGTGGACGCTGACAGCCGGCCCCGGCCCCGAACTGTCTGGCCGGCTGCCTTCTCGTTCGGACATCGTCGTCATCGGCGGTGGCTTCACCGGCCTGACCACTGCTCTTCATCTTGCCCGTGCCGGCAAATCCGTGATCGTTCTTGAAGCCGGGAAGTTAGGCGCAGGAGCGAGCGGCATGAACGCCGGCTTCGTCGTGCCGAATTTCGCCAAGGCCGATCCGGCGGCCGTCCGTCAGAAATTGCCACGGGACAAGGCTGATGCTTTGCTGTCGCTTGTTGGCACGGGCGCCGACGAGGTCTTTGCGACTATTACGGACGAGAATATCTCTTGCGACGCCGAACAGGTGGGATGGCTGCAGCCTGCCTATGGCGAGGATATGGCTCGAATTCTGCGCCAACGCGCCCGAGATTGGGCCGAACTCGGGCGCCCTGTGGAATTTCTTGAGTCCAACGCCATTCGGAGCGAAACCGGCATGGAGATCTACTCCGGAGGATTGATCGACCATTCCGGCGGCGCGATCCATCCGCTGAAGTATCTCTATGGTCTCGCGGGCGCGGTGCTGCGGCATGGCGGCACGATCCACGAAAACAGCGCCGTTGAAAGCGTCATGCGAGACGGCAGCGTCTGGCGCGTTGGTCTCGCGGGCCATCAGGTCGAAACGGACAGCGTCATCCTCGCCACCAATGCATTCACCGATGGCATCGCCGCGCGAATGGGCCGAACCGGCGTGCCACTAAAAGTCTATCAGGTCGCAACAAAACCGATAGACGCCGCAACAATCGAGCGGATTGCCCCACATCGCAGGCCTGTCGGCGATACACGCTCCAACCTTTTCACCTACCGGCTCGATCGTGACAACAGGCTGATCAGCGGCGGTATGGCCATCAATCCGATCGGTGCCTTCGACCGCATCGGCCGCGCCGTCGTCGAACGCCTTGCATCCGAACTCCGCCTGCCGAGCCATCCTGATGTGGAGATCGTCTGGACCGGAACCGCGATCATGACGCCGGACTTCCTTCCGCGCCTCTACCGGTTTGGTGATGGCTTCCTTGGAGGGATCGGCTGCAACGGCCGCGGCATCGCGATGACGGCACAACTCGGCCGCATACTGGCTCGGCTGGCACTTGGCGAAACGGCTGAATCCCTGCCGATCCCGCTGCAACCCAGCCGTCCCTTACCGTTTCACCGGTTCACGCCTCTCGTCGCTTCGCTTGCTCTCGCGCATGCCCGTTTTGAGGACTGGCGAACCGGCCGCCAGTGATACTTGAGCAACATGGGTGGCGCAACATGATCCACTTTTGGTGGTGAAACGGCTTGCGGCAGCAATTGACTACCAATTCTATAGAGAAAGGAATGAAGAGCCGCCAGCGGCGATAAAAACGAAATGCGTTTTCTCGAACGCCCCCTGTGAATGCGGCATCGTGGCGCCGAATGAAATCGGAGCCCGCCCCATGAACGCTCAATTGCACCATATCAACACCCAGCATCGCAAGGCAGCCTTGCTGGAGACAGAGCAACAAGCACTAGCCGTCGCGCAGGAGCTTGCCGAGCGTTTTGCCGCCACCGCCGCACAGCGCGACAGCGAAAGACAGCTGCCCTACGCAGAGATGGACGAGCTTGCGCAATCGGGATTGCTCGCAATTACGGTACCGGAGGAGTATGGCGGGCTGGATGTCTCCAACGCGGTGCTGGCGGAAATCACTGCCATTCTGGCGCAGGCTGACGGTTCGATCGGTCAGATTCCGCAGAACCACTTCTATATTCTCGAGGCGTTGCGTATCGACGGCTCGGACGATCAGAAGCGATATTTCTTCGGTCGAGCCCTGGCAGGCGACCGCTTCGGCAATGCTCTATCGGAGCGCGGAACGAAAACCGTTGGCCATTACAACACCCGCATCACCCGTGACGGTCCTGGCTACCGGATTAATGGCCGCAAGTTCTACTCGACCGGCGTTCTCTTTGCCGACTGGGTCACAGTTTTCGCGCTGGATGAAAGCGACGCTCTAGTCATGGCGTTTATTCCCAAGGGTACGGAAGGGGTGGAAATCATCGACGATTGGGATGGATTCGGACAGCGCACGACCGGTAGCGGCACGACTGTCCTCAACAACGTCTATGTCAACGCCGACCATGTCGTCCAGCATCACAAAGGCTTCGAACGGCCGACGACGATCGGCTCAGTCGGCCAGATCATCCACGCCGGCGTCGACCTGGGTATTGCAAGGGCTGCCTTTGCAGAAACACTGGATTTCGTGAAAACCAAGTCGCGTCCCTGGATGGACAGCGGCGTCGATCGCGCATCCGACGATCCGTTGACCATTGCAAAGATCGGCCAGATCGCCATCCGCCTGGAGGCGGCGACCGCAACGATCGAACGCGCAGGTCGCAAGGTCGATGCGGCGCAGGTGGAGATGAACGAAAAGAGGGTTGTAGAAGCGACGCTGGCCGTGGCGGCCGCCAAAGTGCTGACGACCGAGATCGCCGTAGAGGCCGCGAACACGCTTTTCGAGCTTGCCGGGACGGCATCGGTCAAACTCGATCTTAATCTCGATCGCCATTGGCGCAATGCCCGCACGCACACGCTGCATGACCCAGTTCGCTGGAAATATCACGTCGTCGGCAATTACCACCTGAACGATGTCATTCCGCCGAAGAACGGCGCGCTTTGATCGGCTCATTCAAGCGATGGCTTGATAGCATCCAGACGCTCTCAAGCCACGCCATGAGTTTCGGACAATCAATGGACCTGAGCCGATACTAGCGGGACCTCGGCGCCATTGGCGTCATAGAGCCTACCATCGAGAAAATAATCGCCATCATGAAGGCCGGCGATATCCTGATAGCGGATCAGCCGTTCGGTTCCAGCGACGAATACCGACTGCCGATCCGAATTTCCGGCCTTCAGATGATTGAAAAGCAGATTCAGCGTGATCGCCATCAAAGCCGCCGAGCTGATGCCCGAATGGAAGATGGTGATGACCCAGGCCGGAAAATGCTCGTAAAAGCCCGGCGATGCGATCGGGATCATGCCAAAGCCGATCGACGTCGCAACGATGATGAGGTTCATGTTGTTTTCATAGTCCACCTTGGCGAGGGTGCGAATGCCGCTTGCCGCAACCGTTCCGAACAGGACGAGACCTGCACCGCCCAGTACGGAGTTGGGAACGGCTGCCACGATGCGCCCGACCACGGGCAAGAGACCGAGCGCTACCAGGAAGAGGCCGCCGGTCGCAACGACATACCGGCTCTTGATGCCGGTGACCGCCACAAGGCCGACATTCTGGGCAAAGGCGCTCTGTGTGAAGGAGCCGACCACGGGGGCGAGGATGCTCGATAGCATATCGGCACGCAAGCCATCTCCAAGCCGGCGCGCGTCGACCTTCGTGCCGACGATCTCGCTGACCGCCAGGATATCGGCCGATGTCTCAACAAGCGTCACCATGATGACGATGAACATGGAGATGATCGCGGCGGCATCGAAAATCGGATAGCCGAAGTGAAAGATTTTCGGCAGGGCGACAAATGGACCCGTCATCACTCGCGAGAAGTCGGCAATACCCGCAGCATAGGCGATGCCGGTGCCGATAATGATCGCAAGCAGGATGGAAAGCCTCGATATGGCGGCGTTTCCAAGCTTGCTCAAGAGCAGGACGATGACGAGTGTGATGCCGGCGAGCAGAATATTGGCCTGGCTTCCGAAATCAGGCGCGCTTCTATTGCCGCCCATGGCCCAGTTTGCCGCGACGGGCATCAAGGTCAGGCCGATGGTCGTGATGACAATGCCTGTCACGAGCGGGGGAAAGAAGCGGGTAATTCGCGAAAACACCGGCGTGATGATCAGGCCGATGAACGACGCTGCAATCACGGCGCCGATCACGGACTGAATGCCGCCACTCCCCGTTATCGCAATCATCGTTGCGACACCGGAAAAAGACACACCTTGCACCAGAGGCAAACGGCTCCCGAAAAAGGGCACCCCGATCGTCTGCAGGATCGTCGCCATTCCCCCCGCGAATAGAGAGGCCGTTACAAGGAGGCCTATATCGGCCGGGGACAGGCCCGATGCCTGGCCGAGAATCAACGGAACGGCAACGATGCCGCCATACATGGTCAGGACATGCTGAAGGCCGTAGGCCAGATTGGCGCCAAGGCTTAATCTCTCGTCTTCAGGCGGCAGGCTTTTGGTATTGTCCTCAATGGTTGTTGCCAAGGTAAACTCCTCCATACCTTTGGGCGTCTCATTCCTCCAAATGAGCGATGCAGGTTACGGTACGGAGACCGGGATGACTTTATAGAAAAATGCGAAACACCTTATGCAAGCCATTACTGCTATGAAGAGACCAGCGAACAGGCATCGAGCCATTCAGATCAATGGTTGGCGCGACGCAATCTTAAGGACGAATGCTTGGGCAGCCGAAGCATAACAGTCGTTTCCCAAGCGCTCATATCAACAAAAGTCGCTTAGCTGTAGAGGCTGACTTCCGGAATCCGGTCGTTGAGCGCGAACTCGCCCACTTCCTTGGCCTTGTAATAGACTGGATCGTGCAGTGTGTGCGTGCGCACATTCCGCCAGAAGCGATCGAAGCGATATTTTTCCGCCGTCGATCGGGCACCGGTCAGTTCGAAAACGCGGGATGTAACATCCAGAGATACATGGGTGGCGTTCACCTTCGCCGCATAGGCTTCCGCAGCCGCCTCGCCCCGCTCCCGTGCCGTTGCCCTGTGACCTTTGGCAAGACCGGTCTGGACGATCGCCGCAGCGCTATCGGCAAGAGCCGTCGCCGCTTTCAAGGCAGCCGTCAATTCGCCGACACGCTCCAGAATATACGGATCGTCCGCTGCCCGTTCGACGCCCGATGTGCCCCAGGGCCGGGTCGTTGTGCGCACATAATCGATCGCCGCACGCAACGCGCCTTCGGCAGTGCCGAGATAGAAATTGACGAACACGAGCTGAATGAGCGGTGTATTGAAGGTCGCCTGGACGGGTGTCTCGCCGCCAGTCGTCGCTGCCTTGTCCAAATCCTCCTCGTAGACCGGAAAATCATGGAATTCGACACTGCCGCTGTCGGAAAGGCGCTGGCCGAAATTATCCCAATCATCATTTGCCTTATAGCCGGCACGGTTGGTCGGCACGGCAAAGCCGACAATCCTGTCGTCCAAGGCTGCGTTGGCATTGATGTAATCGGAGACATGCGCGGCAGTCGAGAAGGATTTGCGACCGTTGAGGACATAGCCATTGCCGCGGCGTGTCAAAACGAGGCCGGGATCGCGCGGATTTACGGCCGCACCCCAATAGAGGCTGTTGGCAACGGTCTTGCCACCAAGCTCCTGCGCGCGCGCCTCCTCGAACGCCCAATACAGATACTGGCTGTTGACGTAGTGATAGCCGAGCAATTGACCGATTGAACTTTCGCCACGGGAGAGAATGCGCACCAGCCGCAAGCCATCGACCCAATCAAGGCCGCCGCCGCCAATCTGCGGCGCATGCAGCGCATTCAACAGGCCTGCATTCTTCAGCTTGACGATCTCACCGAGCGGTGGCCGACCCTCGCGATCAAGCTCTGCGGCACGGCTGGACAGATCCGCCGAGATTTCCTCGGCGCTGACGAAGAGATCCTCTCGCGTGGTATTTCGATGACCCGCGAAGACGACGTTGGACTGGCTCATGATATGAACTCCGGTTCTGTGACATGATCCGACGAGCGCCTGGCCCGCCGGCAATTCGACGTGGGCAGCCTAGAAAAGTTTGTCCGGAATCCAGCTTGCGGTCACGGCATCGCTGGTGCTGAAGGCAGGAACCTTCTTGCCAAGCTCTTCGATCGTCTTCACACCGGCAGCGCGCAATCCTTCCTGGGTGAGTAGCGTCGGTTTGACGGTGATCTGATGCGGAACATCCTGGCCCGCGATCTGCAGGGCGGCAGCGCGAATGGAGACGGCCCCGACGACGGCAGGATTGGTCGCAACGGTGGCAACCCAGGGGCTGCCCGGCTCAGTGATTTCCTGAATGTCGGCCGTGGAAACGTCGGCCGAATAGATCTTCAGCTTCCCCGCGATGCCGAGATCGCTTGCCGCAAGCTTCACACCGCGCGCAAACTCGTCATAGGGCGCAAAGACGACGCTGATATCAGGATTTGCCGTCAGCGCCGCCTTGGCCTGATCGGCCGTCGATGTCGCCGTCGTATCGCTCACATTGCCGAAACGGGCTTTCTCGACAACACCAGCATTCTCTTTCTTAAACGCGTCCCAGACCTCGTTGCGGCGGTCAAGTGGCGCAAAGCCCGCAACATAGACATAGGCCGCCTTGAAGCTGTTGCCATTGTCCTTGACCACCTGCTTGAGAGCGAGATCGGCAAGTTCGTGATCGCTCTGCTCGACCTGAGGGATCTTGGGATTGTTCAGATTGACGTCGAAGGCAACGATCTTGACGCCCTTGTCGAGCGCTTGCTGAACAACATCGCCCAGAGATTCCGGCAGTCCGTGATCGATCACAATGCCGGAAACGCCGAGGTTGATTGCCTGCAAGATCTGCTCCCGCTGTTCCGCAGCGTCCTGCCGGCCTGGAAACACGCGCAAATCGATACCGAGCGCTTTTGCCTGCGCTTCGGCGCCCGCCTGATAGGCCTGAAAGAAATCGCCGGCCGAAATGTAGCTGATCAGCGCAACCTTCACGTCTCCCTTGTCAAAGGGCGCTGGAGCACCGCTGATGCCGGCGGCCGTTGCGGCTTGAGAGAAGACGAGCGGAATGGCGGTGGCCGACAGGGCGAGCCGCAGAAGGGACTTCATCGTAGCGAACCTCGTAATCAATCTGGAGCGTCGTCTGACGGAACCTCCCGCAACGCATGCAATCATTAAATATAATCTCTATGTTTTTAGTAGATTTAATCATTCGATTTTGCATGCCTTGTGAGATTCTTTGTTCCTTGGCCCTCGCTTTGGCGGCAAGGCCTTACCTCGAGCGATCACCGGAAAGTCCTGGCTGCATGATTCAAGGGGCAACGCAACCGCCGTATTGATCCCGTTTCATCGAAAAACGCCGCATCGAGTCTGCCTCAGTCGCCTGATGGATATTTCTCACTCATCGCCTGTTTTGGAAAATCGTTTCTCCGTAAATATCAAAATCTATCTATTTTATAGGTTATTGGCATTGATGAATTGCTGGAGAGGATGCTTTCATGACCAACGAACATACGACAGGCCTTGGGCGCAGGGATATTTTGAAACTGACTGCCGCAGGCGCGGCATTGGCGACTGCCGGGCTGATCTCGAACAAGGCGGCCGCCGACGATGCGATCTCGCTAAAAGGCAAGCGTATCGCCATCAGCGCCACGGGCACGGACCATTACTTCGATCTGCAGGCCTATAATGCCCAGATCGACGAAGTGAAGAAGCTCGGCGGCACGCCGATCGCCGTCGATGCCGGTCGAAACGATGGCAAGCTGGTGTCGCAGCTGCAGACGTTGATCGCGCAGAAGCCGGACGCGATTGTCCAAATCCTGGGCACATTGAGCGTCATCGACCCATGGCTGAAAAAGGCACGGGATGCAGGCATCCCGGTCCTGACCGTCGACGTTGGCTCCACCAACTCGATCAACAACACGACCTCCGACAATTGGGGGATCGGCAAGGATCTGGCACTGCAGCTCGTTTCCGATATCGGCGGCGAAGGCAACATCGTCGTATTCAACGGCTTCTACGGCGTGACGCCCTGCGCGATCCGCTACGACCAACTGGTCAACGTCGTCAAATACTTCCCAAAGGTGAAGATCATTCAACCCGAATTGCGCGATGTCATTCCAAATACGGTTCAGGACGCCTTTACGCAAATCACGGCGATCCTCAACAAATATCCGGAGAAGGGTTCGATCAAGGCCATTTGGTCGGCCTGGGACATACCGCAGCTCGGCGCGACACAGGCTCTTGCCGCTGCCGACCGCACGGAAATCCGCACCTATGGTGTCGATGGAAGCCCGGAAGTGCTGCAGCTGGTTGCCGACCCGAAGTCTCCGGCGGGCGCCGATGCGGCACAGCAGCCCGCGGAAATAGGCCGCACGGCCATCCGCAATGTCGCCAAGCTGCTGGCTGGACAAACGTTGCCGCGTGAAACCTACGTGCCTGCGCTCCTCGCCAACAAACGCAACGTCGCCGACATCATCAAGAAACTCGGCATCGGCTGACATAAAACCGGCGATGCGGCTTTGCCCGCATCGCCCCGCGAAATGCGAGGACCTCACCCAATGACAGCAATCGAGCCTGCATCCGCCGCAGGTACCGAGAACAATATTGTCCGTTTCGATCGCATCGTGAAGCATTTCGGCGGGGCACAAGCCTTGGCCGGAGCATCGCTCAATATTCGACGAGGCACCGTGCATGGGCTCGTCGGACAGAACGGCGCGGGCAAATCGACGCTGATCAAGATTCTCGCCGGTCTGCATCGCCCCGACCAAGGGCGCATCGAAATCGAAGGGCGCGGCTATGACAGGCTGACGCCGCATCTGTGTGAGGAACTCGGCATCCACTTCATTCATCAGGATCGCCTGCTGGTTCCCACCTTCACCGTCGGGGAGGCGCTGTTTCTCGGAAGGGAGCTGCGCCTGGGGTCCACTCCATTTATCGATCGCCGCGCGATGCAGCGCCGCGCCGAGGAGATCCTCGCCAACTATTTCGGTGTCGACCTGCCCAGGAATGCTTTGATCAGCGAGCTGTCGACGGCTGAAAAGCAGATCGTTCAGATCACGCGGGCACTCCTTCACCAACCGAAGCTCCTCGTCTTCGACGAGCCGACAGCCGCACTGATCCGCCAGGAGGCCGAGATCCTGTTTCGCTTGATCCGACGGCTGCGCAGTGACGGCGTGACCATCATCTACATCTCGCATTATCTGGGTGAGATCGAAGCGCTGTGCGACGATGTCACCATCTTGCGCAACGGCGTCGATGTTGCATCTCTGCCCATCAGCGAGACATCCGCCAACGGCATCGCGGCGTTGATGGTCGAGCGCGATATCGCCGATATGTTTCCCAAACGACAGGTGGCACTTGGCGCAGAAGTTCTGAACGTGCGCCATCTCTCTGCCGCCAGTCGCTTTGAGGACATCAGCTTCACGCTGCGTCGCGGCGAGATCCTCGGTATCACCGGATTGCTGGGCTCCGGGGCGAAAGATCTCGTGCGAACGCTCTTTGGGCTGCAGCCAGCGACGAGTGGCGAGATCGATGTTGACGCAAAGAGCCTCAAGCCGCGTACCCCGGTCGAGGCCGTCGCCAATCAACTGGCGCTGGTGCCGGAGGATCGCCGCGGTCATGGCGTCGGTCTCGACCTCAGCGTGCGAGAAAACATCACGCTGTCGAGCCTTTCACGCTACACGCGGTTCGGCTTTCTGAATAGCAAACGCGAAGCGCGCGATACCGACGATTTGATCCGGCGTCTACAGATCAAGACGACGGGCCGGGAGGCGTTGGTCCGCACGCTCTCGGGCGGCAACCAGCAGAAGGTCGCGATCGCCAAATGGCTGAGCCGCCAGTCGGAAATCTATCTGCTGGACGAGCCGACTGTCGGTGTCGATATAGGCTCAAAAGTCGAGATTTACACGCTCATCGGCGAGCTTGCCGCACGCGGTGCAGGCGTCATCGTGCTGTCGTCGGATCTCCAGGAGCTTGTCGGCATCACCGATCGGATCCTTGTGCTGTTTCGCGGCCGGCTGACGCGCGAACTCGTTTCCTCACAGACTACAACCGATGAAGTGCTGGCGGCATCGACCGGCGCGGTAGAAGGATTGCGCCATGTCGGCTGATGTCCAGTTTGCATCCCTCCCCCCGGCGGCGTCCGGACGCTCCCTGCCATCGGGTGGCAAGCTTGCCGCTGCCGCTCTGCGCTACGGTTCCCTGCTGGTTTTCCTATCAATCCTCGTCATTTTTGCACTGACAGCACCGTTTTTCTTAAGCGTCGGCAATATCGGCAATGTGCTTGGGCAATCGGCCATATCCGGCGTCCTCGCCATCGGTCTGACGGTCGTCCTGATTGCCGGCGGGTCGAACGTCGTAACTGGCGGCATCGACCTCTCGCTGGCTGCCAATATGGGGCTAAGCGCGGCCGTTTATGCCACACTGATTCAGCTTGGCTTCGGCGACCTGACGGCAGGCATCGGAGCGCTCGCAACAGGATTGGCCATTGGTTTCGTCAATGCGCTGGCGATCGTTTTGACGGGTATCGTCCCTCTGCTGGCAACGCTTGCGGTGATGAACGTCGTCGCCGGGCTGGAACTTGTTCTGACGCAAAATACCGTTCTTCCGGCCACCACGGATTTCCTCTCCGCTCTTTCGGCTTCGGACGGCTTCGGTATCCCGATCCTCGCCTATGTGCTGATCGGGTTTACGATCATCACCACCGCCATCGTGCAGTATACGCCGCTTGGTCTGCGCCTCTATGCGGTCGGCGAATTTCCCGAAGCCGCCCGCGCAGCCGGCCTCCCCTTGAAAAAACTGATCGCCGGCGCCTTCGTTGCAAGCGGGCTCTGCGGCGGTATCGCCGGCATTCTGTCGGTCTCCTATCTTAGCGGAAGCACGACCGGCTCAGGCGAGATGTTGCTTCCCGTCGTCGTGACCGCATTGCTCGGCTCGGTCTTTTCGCGGCGCCTGGTTCCAACGATCGGCGGCACGCTGATCTCGACGCTGTTCGTTGGATTTCTCATCAACGGCTTTCAGCTCCTCAACTTGCCGAGCACGCTTGTCAGCGGCGTACAGGGGCTTCTGATCCTGATCGTGGTCTCCGCCACCACATTGCTGCGCAGAAGGGAGATCTAGGCATGTCCGCATCCCTCACATCGGCACGACCATTGGCGAGCCTTGCTCGGTACGGTCTCATCATCGCCCTTGTCGCCGTCTTCTCACTCTTCTCGGTGGTCGCCCCCACCTTCTTGAGTGCCGGAAATCTGCAGAGCATTCTGGTCAACAATTTCACGCTGCTTGCCATCGTCTCGATCGCGATGACGTTTGCCGTCGCGGCCGGCGGCATTGATCTTTCGGTGGGCACAGCGGTCGATTTCGCAAGCTTCGCCTTCGTCTGCGGTATTCTGGCAGGCCTCCCGGTGCCGGTGGCAGCTCTGGCCGGTCTTGCTACCGGAGCAGCCGTGGGGGCCTTCAATGCCGTGCTCATCTCCGCAATCGGCGTCTCGCCGTTCCTGGCCACCCTTGGAACCCTGTTCATCGGCCGCAGCGTCCAGCAACTGCTGACGGATGGCGGTAATCCGGTTTACCTGCCGCCCTCCGGCGTGCCTGAAGCATTTCGCTTCCTAGGTCACGGAACACTCACCAATATCCCCGTGCCGCTGCTGATTGCGGCCATCATCATCGTCGGCGCTGCCGTGCTTTTTACCCGGATGCGCTTCGGACGGGCTGTCCTGGCGATCGGCATCCAGCCGGCTACCGTGCGCTATTCCGGAATCGGCGTGAGGGCACATGTCGCCGCGACCTTCGTTCTTGCCGGCGTGATCGCTGCCTTTGCCGGCCTGATCCTCACGGCGACGGTCACGGTCTACATCCCGTCCTCGGGCAACGGCTTCATGTTGAATGCCATCGGCGCCACCTTCATCGGCACGACATTGTCGCCGCTTGGACGGCCGAATGTCACGGGAACGGTTTTGGGCGTGCTGCTTCTCAGCATCGTCGCCAATGGCCTGCTGCTGACAGGTCTGAATTTCTATTGGCAGCAGGTCGGCACCGGGTTGCTGATCTTTGCAGTGCTTGCCTTCAGCTTCGTCAATCGGAAAGCCGTCAGCGCTTAAGCGCCGGCAGATCTAAATCATGCAGGAACAGCAAAGATGACTCGCGAAATCAGGCTCAACGCTTTCGACATGAACTGCGTCGGACATCAGTCACCCGGCCTATGGCGCCATCCACGCGACAAGTCGTGGACCTACAAGGACCTCGACTATTGGGTCCATCTGGCAAAGACCTTGGAGCGCGGAAAATTCGATGGACTTTTTATTGCCGATGTTCTCGGCGTTTACGACGTGCTGAACGGCAATGTGGACGCCGCCCTTCGCCATTCCGCACAAGTGCCGGTCAACGATCCCCTGCAGCTCATTCCAACCATGGCTTATGAGACCGAGCATCTCGGCTTCGGGCTTACCGCTTCGCTCTCCTTCGAACATCCCTATACTTTCGCACGACGGATATCGACGCTCGATCACCTGACCAAAGGGCGCGTCGGCTGGAACATCGTGACCTCCTATCTGAACAGCGGCGCGTTGAATATCGGCCAATCGGCGCAGACGAAGCACGATGACCGCTACGGATTGGCGGAGGAATATCTCGAAGTCTGTTACAAGCTCTGGGAAGGCAGCTGGGAAGATGATGCCGTCATCCGCGATCGGGAGAAAGGCATCTTCACACAGCCGGAAAAGGTGCATCCGATCCGCCATGCGGGCACGCATTTTACGGTACCCGGCATTCATTTGAGCGAGCCGTCCCCACAGAGAACACCGGTGCTTTATCAGGCGGGCGCCTCCAGCCGTGGCAAGGATTTCGCCGGCGCCCATGCCGAATGCATCTTCGTGGCGGCACCTTCCAAGCCAGTGCTGAAGCGCTATGTCGCCAATGTCCGCGAGGCAGCCGAGCGCGTCGGCCGCAACCCGCGGAACATTCTCGCGTTCAACCTCCAAACCGTGATCCTTGGCGAGACCGATGCCGAGGCGCAGCGCAAGTTCAACGAATACCGTCAGTACGCCTCCTTCGAGGGCGCGCAGGCGTTGATCTCGGGTTGGACTGGTATCGATTTTGGCCAATTCTCACCCGATGAAGTTCTGCGCCACCGTTACACCAACGCCGTTCAATCCGCCGTGGAGACCTTCACGACGATCGATCCGGACAAGGAATGGACGGTGCGTGAAATGGCGGATTGGGTTGGCATCGGCGGCTTCGGCCCGGTCTTTGTCGGCTCGCCGCAGACCGTCGCCGATCTCATGCAGGAGTGGATCGATGACACGGACGTCGACGGCTTCAACCTGGCCTATGCCGTGACGCCGGAAAGCTTCGAAGATGCAGTTGATCTGCTGGTGCCGGAACTGCAGAAACGCGGCGTCTATAAGACCGAGTATCGCGCCGGCACCCTTCGCGAGAAACTTGGCGGCAGCGGCCCACGGCTCGCCGCACCGCATCCGGCGGCGGGCTATCGCAATCTCCGCAACGTCGTTGCACGCGCCTCCTGACTCGAGATTCAAAAGGACAGACGACCGCTTTCGGAGCTCAGCCAAAGGGCTCTGAAAGTGTGGCCTCGAGATCGGCTCGTGCCTCGGGCGAAAGATGGGGTCGCAGGAGACTTGCGACCTGGCTCAGGCCCCAATGCAGGTGCTCGGCCCCGAGATCGCGAACGCCTTCCTGCAGCCCGAGATAGACAGCCCAGTAGGTCGAGACGATCCATATATTCGTCAACAGCGCCTTTCGGTCGTCAGCGGCGACGTTGATCCGGCCGGCATCCTGCATGCGCTGAAAAAAGACATCGACGGAAAGGCGCATGCCGGCGCTCACCGCCAGAATGGGTTCTCTGAGCCCCGGGGCGATCGCCAGCAATCCGGGGATATCCCTGAACAGAAATCGATAAGTCCAGACCAGCGAGAACCATTTGCGCAGGAATCCGGCGTAGGCTTTCGAGTCGCTGCCGGGAACCACCTCGGCACTGGCAACAAGCGCCAGCGCATCCGTCTCGAAGCGAGAGAACAAGGCCAGAACCAGGGATTCCTTCGTACGGAAATAGTAATAGAGATTGCCCTGATTGATGCGTACGGATTCGGCAATCTCCGCCGTCGTGACCGTTTCCGGCCCCTTCTGATTGAAAAGCGATAACGTCGAAACCAGTATCCGCTCACGGGTTTTGGGTCGCACCGCAGCGCTCGTTGCTTTGACTTTATTCTCCGGCACACTTTTCCCTCTTGAACGCTTAAGGTATTCACCTTATATTTTTAAGGTACATACCTTACGTTTGATTTACAGCCATTCGTTCAGTTGAACAAGGAGGCCGAGGGATGAGTACGCGCGCAAACATGGCCGAGACGTCGGCGGCGGCATTTCCGCTGACACCACGCTCGATGCCGCATGTGCTGCTTTCCTTGATCCGCAACCCGCTCGACGCATTGCCGCCCGAGATTTTCCGCGAGCCCATCATCTTCACGAGGATGGGAGGAAAGATGCGGGTCTATCTCGCCGACCCCGAACTGATCTACCAGACACTGGTTCGCAATTCCGATGCGCTCGGCAAGGGAGAGGATGTGCGGCGGCTCCTCGGTCCGGCGCTCGGCGACGGTATCCTGACCTCGGACGGCGCCCACTGGAAATGGCAACGCCAATCCGTCGCCGGTGCGTTTCGCCACGAAAAACTCCTGGAGCTTCAGCCCGCGATGATCGCTGCGGCTGAGCGCAGGCGAGATCTTTGGCAATCCCATCAAAATGACACGCTCGATCTTTGCCAGGAGATGATGCGTACGACCTTTGACATTATCGTCGAAACAATGATGTCGGGCGGAGATGGGATCGATGTCGACAAGGTCGAGCGCAATATCACCAACTACTTGAAGCCCACAGGCTGGAAGTTCGCGCTCGGTCTGGTCGGCGCCCCGAATTGGATGCCGCATCCAGGCAGGGAAAAGGCGAAAGCGGCCGTCCTGTTTCTGCGTGCAACGCTCGCAAAGGTCATTGCCGAACGGCGACGCAGCGGCATCGAGCGCAGCGACCTCGTCTCCATGTTGCTCGGCGCATCCGATCCGGAAACCGGCCGCACGATGAACGACGAAGAAATCATCGACAATCTGATGACCTTCATCACGGCCGGACACGAGACGACGGCACTCGGTCTTGCCTGGACGCTTCATCTTCTGGCCCGTCATCCGGCTTATCAAGCCAAGCTTTTCGATGAGATTGTCAACGTGACCGGCGGCAATCCGCTTCGCGCAGACCATGTCGGTAAGCTCACCTATGCCAGGCAAGTCTTTTCAGAGGCCATGCGGCTTTATCCGCCGGCGCCGATCATCTCGCGCGCGGCAGTACGTGACTTCACACTTGCTGGCTATACGATCCCCGCCGGCACGATCATCTATGTGCCGATCTATGCGGTGCACCGCCACGCATCCCTATGGGAGGAACCGCTGGTCTTCGAGCCGGAGCGTTTCGAGCCGGAAGCCGCCAAGGCCCGGCACCGGTTCGCCTTCATGCCGTTCGGCGCAGGGCCGCGCGTTTGCATCGGCAATGGCTTTGCCATGATGGAGGCGGTGGCGATCCTTGCCGTCCTTCTGCAAAAATTTCGAGTGACCGGTTCGAGCGAGCCCTCCCCCAAGCCGATCATGAAGGTGACGCTGCGGCCCATGCATCCGCTGCCGATCCATCTCGTCGAACGATAGGCGCCGACACTCGCAATTTCGGACACAAGGCAGGTCGAAGCTCACTCCAGATGCCACGGAGATGCGCATGCGCCTTTCGCTGTCTACTGGCAGTTCGAAGGCAGCTTCGGCGTTTACGACGTTGCCAAGGACCAATGGGTCGAACCGATCTACCGGGCGCTCATGCCGAAACAACAGAATTGATCTGGAGCACAGCACGCTGCTTCGGCATGCGCGCTGTGCGCCAATGAACTGCTTCGGGTCTTAGCTGCCCCAGGTCTGCTCGAGAATGCGAACCCAGTTTTCATGGGCGATCATTCTGAGTGTCCGATCGTCAAATCCATGAGCACGCAGGGCGTCGATCAGCTTCGGCAGGCCGCTCGCGTCGGCAAGCGATTGCGGGATCGTGGTGCCATCAAAATCCGAGCCAAGGGCCACATGTTCAACGCCGATCCGCTCCGCGATATAGGCGATGTGGCGCACGAGGACGTCGAGCGGCGTATCCGTGTTTCTCACACCGTCTTCGCGCAGGAACAGCACGCCGAAATTGATGCCGACAAGACCGCCGGTATCGCGGATGGCGTCAAGCTGCTTGTCGGTGAGGTTGCGGCTATGCGGGCTGAGTTTGTGCGCGTTGGAGTGCGATGCGACAAGCGGCGCATTCGACAATTTCGCGATGTCCCAAAAGCCTTTCTCGTTCATATGCGAGAGATCGACCAAAATACGCAATTCATTGCAAGCACGGATCAAATCCTTACCCGCTTCGGTAAGACCCGGTCCGATATCCGGCGACGAAGGGAAGCGGAAGGGCACGCCATAGGCAAAGACATTCGGCCGGCTCCAGACTGGTCCGAGTGTCCGCAGGCCCGCCTGATGCAGCACATGGAGCGCATCGAGATCGGCCCCGATCGCCTCGGCTCCCTCGATGTGGAACACGGCGGCAAAACGGCCATCCGCAATCGAGCTACGAATATCCGAAGCCGAGCGGCAAACCTTCACGGCCCCATCGGATTGCGCCTCAATCTCCAGAAGCAAGCGAAACATCGCCAGGGTTTCGTTCAAGGCATCCGACTGCGGCGGAGCGGGAAAATCCGCGTTGTGATCGCGTGGCTGATCCGGAGATGGAATAAAGACTGCACAGAGGCCGCCGGCAAGGCCGCCACGACGCGCTTTCGGCAGATCGATATGGCCTGCGGCCTCGCCCTGCAAAAAAGACCGGACGGAATTGGAGCCGCCACGACGCAAACGCAGCAACACGTCATTATGACCATCGAAGACAGGAATTATCGAAGATTCGCTCATGTCTCATTCCAAGAGTTTGATCGACAGATGCTGAGGCAAGGTGACCCGCCTCGCGATGCAGGCCACGAAATGGCCCGCGACAAGAGAGATTTGCCGCCAAGCACGCTGCTGGTGATGCACCCGCGGCATAGGCGTTTCAAATCCCTCCACGCTTGGCATAAAGCCATCGTTGGAAGAGTAAAAGCATTTTCGCACCGTGCCCGGAGAGAGGAAGCCCTCTCGGCTAGAGGAAGCGGTTGGCGCGCAGCCATTCCTCCCACCATCCCGGCCATTGGATGCTCGGTGTGCCGGTCTTGCCCATGCCAAAGCCATGGCCGCCGCTCGGCAGGCGGTGCATTTCAACGGGAACGCCAGCCTTTCGGCAAGCATCGGCCATTAGAATCGTATTTTGCGGATCGGAAATGGGATCGTCCTCGGCCTGCACCAGAAAGACCGGTGGACAACCGGAACGGACATGTGTCTCCACCGACCAATCGGCGCTTTCCTGCTCGTCCGGATGCTTGCCGACCAGCGAGCGCCGGGCGGAGGTGTGGTCATAGGGCGGCTGCAATGTGATGACGGGATAGATCAGCGACGCCAGGCTGGGGCGGGCAGATTGCTCGTCGATCGCATCTGTCGCCCGATACGAGGCAAAGGCCGACCGTGTCGTCGCAAGTCCCATCAAATGGCCGCCCGCCGAAAAGCCGAGAACGCCGACGCGCGACGCGTCGAGGTGCCGGGACCCGGCTTCTGCACGAATATACCGCAAGGCGCGTTGCGCATCTTGCAGAGGCGCCAGCGGTCGGTCGCTCCACCCCTCCAGTGGCAGGCGATAGGTCAATACGAATGCGGTGACACCGCGCGCCGCCAGCCAGCGGGCAGCCGGATACGCTTCTTTTTCCAATTCTATTCGCTTGTATCCCCCACCGGCCGCAATCAACATGCTCGCGCCATTTGGGCGCGCGGGCACAAACACCTCCAAGGTGGGCATCGCAACATTGGTGACGGCCCCCTTCCCGCTGATCGAAAGACCGCCGGTTGGTCCACCGCCACCTGGAGGCGATTCCGGCCATAGCGGAATGACGGAATTTGACGGCGCCGCCTGAGCTCTCGCAGACAGCAAGGCGAATGTCGTGGCGGCCAGAAATGAACGTCGATCCACCATCATGATTTGAAGGCCTCACAATCCATTGCCAAGAAGCCTTCGAAGATCGTCGCCTCTTGCATCTCAAAGTTCGATCATCCGGAGCCCGCCCCGGATTCGCTTGGATAGGATCAAGCATCGCCTTATGGCGGCAATGTGATGAGCTGAGACGCCTCGCGGCGTCGATGATGCCGCTATGTTTTCGCTCGAGACAACCATACTACCGGACGTCTGCGCGGACCACCCGTTCGTCACCGCAAGGCATCGCAGCTCCTCACCGAAAGGCTGCCGCCTGTATCGAGGTGGTACAACCCGCCTTAGTTTATGGTCTGCTTTCAAAGCATTCTCTACTGGAGCGACAAGTTGACGAGTTGAAAGGCTTGCCTTTTCAGGCGCGCGCTGCAAATAAATGCTTGAACCTAGTAGCAATTCGGGATTCGGCGCAAAGTGCCGCTTCCCGAGCAACACCAGGCTTTAGCGGCCTTCGGCCCAAATCCGATTGCGGCAACGGGATGCGGCGTCCCCGCCGAAATCGCGAACGAGGATTGGACGGCGATGCTTTCGCCTTGATCCAGCGCTATCTGAGGAGACCAGATTGCCTGACTTTCGACGCGAAGAACAATCCGCCTCTGCGGCAGTCGAAGCGAAAGATGAAGTAGGCAACGACGACGGCAAACCCGCGCAAGCCGAACGACGTCGATTTCCACGTCCGACAACCTCAGCCATTGAAGGCCCCTCGTCGCCGCCGGCTTTGCAGCCAATGTTCTTTTCCACGACCGATCTGGAGCCGACGGAGCAGTTTGTCGCCTGGCGAGCCTATGTGGCTCCACTCGTCGATATCCGTCTGCCCGACAACGTTTCGCCGGAAGCAGGCTTCGTGGCCAATCAAAAGGCCTGGAATCTCGGCGGCATGTTGGTCGTTGATCAGTCGACACCGGCTCATAGCTACATGCGCTCTCAGGCCAAGGTAAAAGCCAACCTCATCGACCATTGGCATGTTTCCATGCTGCACAGCGGTCGCACCTGGACAGAGGTGGACGGAATGGTGTCGGAAGGCCAGCCCGGCAAGATGCAGCTGCGATCCCTCGGGCATCCGTTCAGAGGTCGTTCCACGGACGCAAGGACCCTGTCGCTCATCCTGCCCCGGACATTGTTGTTCGACGTTCCCTCCTCTGCCGAGATCAAGAACAATATTGTGGTCTCCGGTGCCCTCACCGAGCTTCTGGTCGAGTATCTGAACATCGTGGAAATGAACTTGCCGCGTTTCGTTGCTGCAGACCTGCCGCATGTCGTACAGACCGTGCGCGACATGATCCTCGCATGCGTTTCTTCCTCGGTGGCACAATCGGCGGGCTCGGAGCAGCATAGCATGCTCGTGCTCACGGAACGGATCCGACGCTTCGTCGAAGGCCATCTCGCATCGGACGATCTGACTGTGGAACGAATATGCCGAGAGCTCGGCATATCGCGCACACGGCTCTACCAGGTGTTCGAGCAGGATGGTGGCGTTCATCACTATATTCAGCGGCGGCGCCTGCTCTCGGCCCACGCCGCGCTCAGCGATCCCTCCAATCGAACCCAAATCGTCGATATCGCCTTTGCTGTCGGCTTTTCATCGGCGGCGCATTTCAGCCGGGCATTCAGCAAGGAATTTGGCTATAGCCCTCGGGAGGCCAGAAACCTGACCCTGCCGCGCTATCCCAAGCATGCCGCCTCGTCATCGTCGACGGGCGAGACGCATCCCTTCGATGAGTGGCTAAGGACACTCAGCCACACTCGCTGAGATCGCGGATCGCTGAATAAATATCCCCTCGCACCCGTTGAGCGGCGCCTGCCTTGGCGCTCCGTCCGCGTGGCTACCAGATGGGTCGCACACGCGAAAATGGACGCTGCTGCAAGTTTCAGGATGCGTGGCTAACGACATACATTATGTAACTCATTAAAAATGAAACCATTAATTGTTCTGACATCCAGACCACGGTGCGTGGGAATGGACGCAGTGTCCATCCCGGCAATCTTTAGGGGACATATCGATGGTAGCTACCCGCCAGACAATCCAGATCAACAAGCCCCAGCGCGAGGTCAACGATTCCTATCGTGCCGTTGAGCGCGAGGAAGTTCTTGCCGTCGCGTTTCGCGATTTCGTCCAGGTTGCGATCACAGCCGGCTGGAGCGAGACCGAGGTCGCCCTGACCTTGGCGGATATTGCAGACGATTACGTAATGGCTCTCGCTGGCAGGGTTGCTGAAAAGTAGTTTTGCGTGCCGTCGGTGCTCCGCAGGGGTGAGCACGAAGGGCAATCGGCAACTCCTCCGCCATGCCGCCGGTGTTACCGCTCAATAAGAAAGCGGCTCACCGGCGCCATGTTTTGTGGATCAATTTGAAGCGTCATCCGCGTAAGTGGCAAGCATGAGAAACGTCATGAAGATCAGACAGCATCTCTGGTTCCAGCGCGATATGGAAGCAGCCATCGAATTCTATACGTCGATCATTCCAGGCTCGAGCATAGGTTGGATCTCCAACATTCTGACCAGCGCACCGAATGGACCGGCCGGCAGTTCGAAGTTCGCCGGCTTTACACTTGGCGGCCGCCCATTCATGGGATTTGAAGCCGGCCCGTTCGACTCCTCAGACCATGGTTCGATGATTACGATGACTTGCGATACGCGGGCCGAGGCGGATCGGCTGTGCAAGGCGTTGAGCAAGGGTGGCTCGGTAGAAAATGCCGGCCATGTACGGGATGCCTGGGGCGTTTACTGGCAGTTTTTGGTCGCGAAGCGGGATGAGCATGCCGAGGCGCCAGGCAAGGCGCCGGCAAACGATTCCGTAAAGACGCGATCATCGGTAGCCTAGAACCTCAATATAGATAGCAAAAAGCGCAAGCCGACCGAGATTGGCTTGCGCTTTTTTACATTATACGGGCGTCAGTTGAGCGCCGGGCAACCACGGCGATTGGCGAAGACCATCCGGTCCGGGCCACCATCGTTCCAGCCGCGAACGACGATGCGTCGTCCATCGCTCTGAACCGAATCGATGCGTCGGAAGCCTTCTTCGCGGGCGGCGCGCATCAGCTCGCCACGGCCGCATCCACCGCGATCCCGATCACGGTCACGATCCCAGCCTCTCGGCGGAGGCGGGCGATCCCAATCACGACCCTGGTCACGCTGCCATGGCGGCGGCGGCCGGTCATCATCGTCATAGTATTGCGCCATCGCGGCCGAAGTCATCAACTGCATTGCAGCGATCCCCACCACGGCGACGCGAGAGAATTTCACTAACCGTTCAAACATTCCCTTACCCCCATTTCCTATCCAATGGACGGACACAGCAATATGGTGGTTCGCCTGAACTCCGCGTGAACGTAAGGCAGAAGTTCCATTAGGGTCACCACAACACCAAATCGTTTCATTTCGGTCCGGTATTGCGGGAAGTTAAATCGCAGCTGCGCCAAAAGTTCCCTGTCGGCACCTTCATGGAGCCGAAGGCCCGAACGCGTTGCAACGGTGCGGCGAATGTCCAAGAGGTGTCAAATCAGAGATATCTGTCCGCGCCGCGCCAGCTGGAAATGGCTGAATGGACCGATTTTGACAGCATCATCGCTCCTGCAAGACAGTAAAGGAAAAGGATGATGGCAGCTTCGACGATCAATGGCAGAAACGCAAATCGCGAAACGGGAATATCCTCTTCATCGACCAGCATTTCAGGGACACTCAAGATCATGGCTAATATCGGCGACACCAGGATCGCCAAAAACGCCAGTCCATGAAACCAGAGGCGAAAGCGAGGGAGTTTTCCTGCCGCCCAGAACGCGGCAAGCGGCGCGGCGATATTGCCTATCAAGCCGAGCACAACGGCGACATCAGATGACAGAACCGAATCGTCCATGAACCCCAATTCTCTTTTTTCCGAGGCTAATGCTGCGTTCAGAGAATGACAACCTATTCAATCGGTGTAGAGGCGGCGGCAGGTGGAAAATCGGCGGTGCTGCAATCAGCCGTCCTCACTGCCACCAGGCTTCACGCCGAAACCATTTCAGATCGCTCTTGCGGCTCTTTCCAGCGGCCTTTCGGTCACCCTTGAGATGATCAAGATATCCACCCAGGACGCTATTGATGAAGACGTGGGTTTTCGTCAGGCTCGATCCGAGACGCTTGAATTTTGCCTCTTTGTCGCGCTCCATCTGCTGCAGCACTTTCCAGAAGACGAAACTGTCATGGCTTTCCTTCAAGGTCAGAAAGTATCCGGATGAATAGGCGCCCTCGAAACGATCGACGAAGGTCATGATCGCCGGGTGGCGCAAGTTATACCCCACCCACCCGCATTCAGGATATATCCGCCGATTGAGATAGGCCGCCAGTTGGTTTCCCCGTGGAGCGATGTCGTCGATAAAGCTCCTCGGAATGTCTCGATGCGTCACCGTGTCGGCGTCCAACCATATCAGCTGGTCGACCACCGATCGATATCGTCTGATGGCGTCGGCCACCGCAAAGACTTTGTTAGAAAAGCGGACGGCATCCCAGCGGAAATCACGCGTCAAGCCGTTACGAACGGGACGAAATCCATTGGCCTGCAGATTCTCGCCATAGGCTTGGCGAAACTCTCGGAGTTTTGGCAGGTCTGCATGGTCGAATACGATGAGGCGGCGATCCCGCTCCTCGATCTCGACATCCTCGGCATAAACGACAAGAGCGATATCCTTGGGCCAATGCTTGAGAAACGTCTCGATGCATGTTTTGCCGTAGTCCCGGTATCCTTTTTCATGGAACGTCGTGACAACGACATGCTTGAATTGTTCTCGTCGCCACGGATTTGTAAGAAGCATCGACGCCCGGATCCTCAGCAAAGTTACCCCTGCTTCGATCTAGCCGATCGCTCCCGATCGATGGTGTCCGAATGTTTCCAGCCGGTGAAATTTCTGGGATATCGTGTTGCTGAACGTAAGGGCGGGTCGGGCCGCCGCCGTGATAGAGATCACAAATGCCGTATCCGACGACCATCGGGCGATCGGATACGGCAACCATGGCCTAAATGACCGGCATCACTTCGGCGTCACGTCGAAGCCGAACCACTTCTGCGACAGCTTGGCAATGGTGCCATCGGCCTTGGCCGCGGCAATCGCATCGTTGAACATGGCCTTCAGCTGCGTGTCGTCCTTGCGCAGACCGACCGAGCTGCCACGGCCAAGAAGGCCGCCCTGGAAGCGCGGACCGGTCATGACCATGTCTTCATTGCCGGGCTTTGCCGCCGCAGTGGAAAGATAAGCTGCGGATGCGATGACGATATCGACGCGGCCAGCCTTCAGATCGAGGTCGTGCTGCTCGGTCGTCTTGTATTCACGAATTTCGGCGATGCCCTTCAGGTATTTGTCGAGGAAGGTCGCGGCGATCGATGCCGACTGGACGCCGATCGTCTTGCCCTTCAGCATGGGCTCGATCTCTTTCACAGCTTCGGCCGCCCCCGCTTCATCGGTTGCCAGCGAGAAGCTTTTGCCCGTCAGCGGCAAGTTGACGAGCGGTGAATCCTTCAAGGTCGCGAAGGTCTGGCCAGTCGAGCCATAAGAATCGCTGAAGGCGATCACTTCCTCGCGCTTCGGCGTGGCGGACATGCCCGAGATGATCGCATCGAACTTGCCAGCGTTGAGCGCGGGGATCATGCCGTCGAACGGCTGAACGATCGTCGTGCATTCGACCTTCATGTGATCGCAGAGATATTTGATCAGGTCGATTTCATAACCGTCCAGCGTGCCGTCGGCCTTGGTGAAATCCCATGGGCGGAAAGCGCCTTCGGTAGCGATGGTGATGTGCGTCCACTTCTTCTCTTCGGCGCGCGCTGCTGTCGATATGGCGAATGTGGCGACCATCATGATCGCCGCCAATATTCCACTAATATATTTCATGATCGAGTTCCCTTTTTCTGATTGAGCGTAAGTTTCATTGACTGATGAACTGACGGAAGCGCTCCGAGCGCGAATTGGTAAAGACGTCCTGCGGCTTGCCATCTTCTTCGACAACGCCCTTGTGCAGGAAGATGACGCGGCTCGACACATCCCGGGCAAACCCCATCTCATGCGTGACGACGAGCATGGTGCGCCCCTCTTCGGCGAGCGCCCGCATGACGCGCAGAACTTCGCCGACGAGCTCGGGATCGAGCGCAGACGTCGGCTCATCGAAGAGCATCACCTTCGGGCGCATGGCGAGTGCGCGCGCAATGGCAGCCCGTTGCTGCTGGCCACCGGATAGATGCGAGGGATAGAAGTTGCGCTTGTCGGCAATACCGACCTTCGCCAGCAAGGCCTCGGCCTCCTCGACGCATTCGGCACGTGAGCGGCGCTGAACATGGATCGGCGCTTCGATGATATTTTCGAGAATGGTCTTGTGAGACCAGAGATTGAAGCTCTGGAAAACCATTCCGAGCTGCGAGCGAATTCGATCGACCTGACGGCTATCTGCCGCGCGATGAACGCCTCGGCCGCTACGCTGCATGCGGATCGTTTCGCCCGCCACCGTCACTTCGCCGGAATCAGGCGTTTCCAGCAGGTTGATGCAGCGCAGAAACGTGGACTTGCCGGACCCCGACGACCCGAGGATAGACACCACATCTCCTTCCATGGCCTCGAGTGAAATCCCCTTCAGGACCTCCACCGGCCCAAAGCTCTTATGCATATCGCGTACGCTGAGTGCGACTGATGTTGCCGTCATTGCGGGTCTCCTGCGGCGACTGCTTCGGTGGCGGAACGGGTATTGGATACGGATACGGGAGGGCGCAGATGCGGGCTGAGCCTGTATTCGGCAAACTGGACCAGACGCGTCAGCACGAAGTTGATGACCAGGTAGATGGCGCCCGAGACGACAAAGACCTCGATAGCTCGATAGGTCTCCGAAATGATCTTGGCGGCGACGCCTGTGACTTCCATCAGCGTGATGATCGAGGTGAGCGAAGTCGCCTTGACCATGGAAATCATTTCGTTGCCATAGGCTGGCAGTGCCTGGCGAACAGCGAGCGGCAGGACGATGCGGCGAAACAACATGATCGGGCGCATGCCGCAAGCACGCGCCGCCTCGACCTGTCCATGCGGAACCGACAGCAGGCCACCGCGAATGATCTCGCTGGCATAAGCCGCCGTATTCAGGGTTAGTGCCAGCACTGCGCACCAATAAGGATCGCGCAGGAAAGGCCAGAAGATGCTGTGGCGAATAACAGGAAACTGGCCAAGCCCGTAGTAAATCAGGAAGATCTGCACGAGCAGAGGCGTGCCGCGGAAAACGAAAACATAAAGCCTTCCGAACCAATCAAGGACCGTGATGCCGGATAAACGGCCTAGAGCGAGAAGCAGCGCCAGGATGGCTCCAAGGCAGATGGAGGTCACGGCAAGTTCGATCGTCAGCGGCAGCGCTGCGATGAGGCTGAGGAACGTCTCTTCGAGAAATGGCCAGTCCATCAGCGTCTCCTTACGCCACGCGACAGATGCCGCTCGGCCTGCTGCAGGATGAGGCTCGAAAGGGTCGAGATCATCAGATAGATGACGCCTGCGATCAGATAGAAGTCGAAAGGCAGCCCGGTCGAACCGGCTCCGACCTGTGCCTGGCGCAGGAGTTCTGCAACACCGGTAATCGACACCAGTGCCGATTCCTTCAGCACGACCTGCCAGACATTGCCGAGACCGGGAAGCGCGTGGCGCAAGGTTAGCGGCGCGATGATACGGCGCAGGCGCAGGCCACGCGACATGCCGCAAGCGATGGCCGCTTCGATCTCGCCGCGGTTAACGGCCTTGAAACCGCCGCGCAGCACCTCCGTGAACTGTGCGCCCGAAGTAACACCCACGGCCAGCGACCCGGCAAGAAAACCCGGAAAACCCAGAAAGCCTTCCGCACCGAACAGCTTGCCGATGGCGGTCACGACGGCACTACCACCGAAATAGAAGAGGTAGATGACCAGTAGATCGGGAATGCCACGCAGCACGGTCGTGTAGGCATCGGCAACCGCCCGCACAGCGCGATTGCCGGCGATCTTCGCCCAGGCGCCGAAGGTCCCGATCACGGCACCGATGGAATAGCCGGCGATGCCGACGAGAATGGTCATCAACGCCCCGGCCAGAAGCGCATGGCCCCACCCGTCGGGGCCGAAACCAGCGAGTTCGAACAGACCCGGCTGGTTCATGACGAAGACCCTAAGCGGTGTTTCATGGCGACATGCAGCATCGAGAGGGCCTCAGCTAGGCAAGATGGGGTGACGTGGCGATATTCGCCAAGCAGAATTCGCGGCCGATGGTCAGCGACGGCTCAGCCATGAGCCGTCTCCGGGAGCGGCGGCTGAACATCGTCCGGAATGGGATTGACGAACGGCGTCCCTTCGAGACGCGCCTTATGGTCCGCCTTGGCGGCTTCGATCAGCTGCGGATTGCGCATAAGATCGGTCGCCGTGCTCGCCATAACCTTGGCGGCATGCTCGGTCCCCTTGTGTGCCACCGGCAGCTTGCCTTGCGCCACGAGCTGCCAGGAATGACCCGGCGTGCCGATGGCATAGGTTGCGCCGCGCATCTGCACGGTCGGAACAACCCAGCTGACCGTGCCGACATCGGTGGAACCGACCAACGTTCCATCGCCAGCATCCAACGGGAAAATTTCCGCGCAGAGCGGCTGATCCTTCTTCGGCTTCAGCGCGAAGCGCTTGTATGATGTGGCGATATCCTCGGCGCTGAATGTCTCTTGGAATTTGCGCGCCGTCTCGCGATCCGCATCGTCGAATACGGGCGGCCCGAGCCGCTCCAGATGCGCAAACATGCATTCTTCGAGGGGTGTGTTGCCGACCAGATTAGCATCACCACTCAGGATTTCGCTGCGAACGGTCGTCTCGGTCATCAGTGCAGCGCCTTGCGCCACCTTCTTGACGCGCTCGACCAGCACGAGAAGCTCCGGCAGAGTTTGCGCACGAACGAGATAGCGCACGGTTGCGCGAGCCTGCACGACGTTCGGGGCGCCGCCGCCTGCATCGGTAATCGCATAGTGAATCCGCGCCGACGATGGCATGTGCTCGCGCATGTAGTTGACACCCACATTCATCAACTCGACAGCGTCAAGCGCACTGCGGCCCAGATGCGGTGTTGCCGAAGCGTGCGACGCCCGGCCGGAGAAATGGAAATTGATCTCGTTGCAGGCAAGCGAAATCGGATTGTTGACGCCGGCAAAGGCTGCCGGGTGCCATGAAATGGCAATGTCGACATCGTCGAAGACGCCGGCGCGCACCATGAACCCCTTGGAAGAACCGCCCTCTTCGGCCGGGCAGCCGTAATATCGCACCCTGCCCTTCAGCCCATTTGCCGCAAGGAAATCCTTGACGGCGGCGGCGGCGAGCATCGATCCAGCGCCGAGCATGTTATGGCCGCAACCGTGACCATTGCCGCCGTTCAGCACGGGCCGTTCCTCGGCGATACCGGCCTCCTGACTCAATCCCGGCAGCGCATCGAACTCGCCGAGAATGGCGATGACCGGGCCATCCTCGCCTGCTTCGCCCATGACCGCCGTCGGCAAACCGGCAATCCCGCGCTCGACACGAAAACCTTCGGCCTCGAGCATGCGCGCATGTTCTTCGGCGGATCGATACTCGAGGTAGTTGGTCTCGGGGATATCCCAGATCCGATCGCTCAACTCGAAAAACGCCGCGCGCTTTTTCTCGACGATGTCCCAGACCGCATCAGAATTTTGCATGGACTTGCATCCGCCTCATGTAATGGATATCAAATTGGTGCCAATTTATGTGCCAATTAACCCGAGTGCGCAAGAGATGTGCATGGATATTTTTTCAGCAGCGATCCCTGTCGCTGTTGAAACAAGGCGACCCATGTTAGTCATCATTCAAAATCGGAGGCCGAGGAGACCTGCATGAAGCCGCTGGAAGCCGCCGCGACAGCGCGAGCACGAGACGCTGAAGCGCCCGATGTTACCGAACTTATTCTCCAGGATATTCTTTCCGGCAGGCTTGCGCCCGGAACATGGCTGAAGCAGATCGATCTCGAGCGCCGTTATCACTGTACGCGGCCGCAGGTGCGGCTGGCGCTGGACAGGCTCGTGCAGAAGCGCCTGGTGGAACACATTCCCAATCGCGGCTACCATGTCCATGAGCAGGATGGACGGCGAGCTCAGGAAGTCAGCGACATCCGCGTCATCCTGGAAGTGGCGGTTGGCGATCGCGTCGTCGCGAATGCCGGCGCGGCGGAGATAGCAGCCCTGAGGGCGCTTGCCGTCCGGTTCGACGAGCTGGTGCTGACCGGCACCATGCTCGAACTCTACGAGGCCAATCTCGCTTTTCACCGGCAATTGCTGATGCTTGCCGGCAATCAGGAGCTTGTCGATCTGATCACGGAGATCCGTCAGCGCACCTCGTCGGCGCCAGTGTCGCAATGGCGCACCCGTGCTCGCGTCGAGCAATCCGGTCGAGAACATCAGCTGATGGTCGATGCGATCGAGAGGCGCGATGTGGATGCGCTGAGAGAGCTGACCCGCCAGCACATCATGCAGGGTTGAGATCGGATATCGGCTGCGCGCAGCCCTACTTGATCGTGAAGTCGACGGATTCCATGGGTTTGCCGTCGACTGAGAATTCGATCTTGTAGGACCCCACCGGCCAGCCGTTGTTCGGCTTGGTCATGTCCGAATTTACGCGGTTGATCATGGACGTAATATCCACATCGACGGCGTCGATCTTGTAGTTCGGCGGAGCCGCCCCGCCGGTGTCGACCGCGATCCAGGCGATATTCACTTTGCTCCCCGAGGGAACATCTTTGGTGAGTTCGGCGGTGACGAAGATTTTCGGGGTATCCGGGGCAAAGCTGTCCTGCGTCGTATCGGCGTCTTTATCGGTCGAAACGACAATGTTTTCAAAACCGGCAGCCCATACGCTGGAAGCAACGACTGTAATGGCGGTGACCGCCAGAGCGAAAAGAAATTGTTGGGGGCGACGCATTCTCGATATCCTCCATTTGAGAAGATGACGCAGTGACGGCACGACTATCAATCTTGCCAGAGCGCAGCAACAGCCACGGCAAATAGGGCCAATAATGGGCCCGTGTACCGACAACCAAGGCGTTGTTGCAAATAGAGGCCACTCGCCGAAATCAATAGGCGTTTCTCAAATTGAACGAGCTTGCGCCCTCGACTGCCTTGCTTAAGGATCAGCTCCAGTGATCAGCGGTTTGAATATGATCGTCTTTTCGCTTGCGATCTCTTTTCCGGCCACGGCTTCGCGAACCAGTCGCGCCGCAACTTCGCCCATCGCACGTCTTGGAGATTGAGACGTTGCGATCCGTGACGGCAAGGAATTGACGAGATCCAATCCATTGAAGCCGGCAATCAAAATCTTTTCAGGAACGCGAACTCCAAGCTCCATGCAGGCAAATAGTCCGCCGCTCGCCATATCGTCATTTGAATAATAGATGCAATCGAGATCGGGTATCTCCGCAAGCATCGCGACCGTCAGCCTTTTGCCCAATGCGATCGAAGAGAATGCATCGTCGAGCTGCTGATCGACGAAATGCAGCCCATGTTCGCGCAGAATGCGCTCGAAGCCGGCCTTGCGCTTGCCGGCACGCAGATCCCTCTCCAACGCGCTGCCGATATAGCCAAAACGCCGGCGGCCGCCGGCAACCAAAGCCTTTGCCATCTCGGCTCCGGCTTCGCCATGTGAAAGGCCCACATTGAAATCGATCGGCGTACCATCAAGATCCATGAGCTGGATGACCGGAATATCGGCATTCCGCAGCAGTTTTAACGTTTCTTCCGGCTGATCCAGACCCGTGACGATGATCGCGCAGGGCTGCCAGGAAAGCATGTCGCGGATGATCTCGCGCTCCTTGACGACATCATAATCGCAAATGCCGAAAACGGCCTGCATGCCCGAGCCGTCCAGCCCGGCGGAGATGCCCGCCAGCACCTCGGGAAAGACGACGTTCGACATGCTCGGCACGACAACAGCCACCAGATTGGTGCGTTGCGAGGAAAGGGAAAGCGCCAGCCGGTTGCCGACATAGCTCAGCCGCGTCGCTGCTTCCAAAACCCGATCGCGGGTATCTTTTGAGACATCGGAGGCCCCGCGAAGAGCACGTGACGCCGTCATTTTACTGACGCCCGCCTCATTCGCAACTTCTTCCAATGTGGCTCTGCGTATTCCCAATCAACCCTCGATACAGTGAACCAATGCCCAATGACGGCAGTCTTCTTCATAGAAGATTTCCGCAGGAACGCAAAGCCATCCCTATTGACAATTATGTGCCAAATAGGCTTCGTTATCGATACCGGTATCGGTAACATTGGCAAAAACACAGAGGAAATGCCGTGGAGGAGATGAAGAGGGCAGCCGTCATCGGTCTGGGTTCGATGGGATGGGGAGCGGCCATATCCTTGCTTAAAGCGGGCTTCACCGTTCGAGGATGCGATCTTCGCGGCGATGTCCTCCAAAAGTTCGCAGAGGCCGGCGGGGAAGCTTGCACAACGCCGGCTGCAGCGGTTGGCGACGTCGATGTCGTTCTTGTCTACGTGATTAACAGCAGCCAGGTCGAAGATGTCGTCTTTGGCGCGAACGGAGCCCTGGAGACGGCAAAGCGGTCGACCGTCTTTCTGCTCTGCGCGACGATGGCACCCAGCGCAACGACTGCCATTGCCGAAAGGCTCGAGGCAGCTGGCATGCTCGTCATCGATGCCCCGGTCTCGGGCGGCCATGTCCGCGCGCTGGCTGGCGAAATTACCGTCATGGCGTCCGGCTCTCAAGAAGCCTTTGATCGCGCCGCACCCACCCTTGACGCTATTTCCAGCAAAGTCTTTCGATTGGGCGATCGTCCCGGCGCCGGCTCGCAGGTCAAGATGATCAATCAGCTGCTTGCCGGCGTACACATCGCCGCCACGGCCGAGGCCATGACACTTGCCGCCAAGGCCGGTATCGATCTGAAAACGGTCTATGACGTGATTCGCGTTTCTGCTGGCTCTTCCTGGATGTTTGAAAATCGTGGCGAGCATATTGTCTCCGGCGACTATTCCCCACGCTCGGCCGTCAACATCTTCGTCAAGGATCTCGGTATCGTCACCTCCGAAGCTGAAAAAGCGGGCGCACTGACGCCGCTTGCCGCGTCTGCACTTGCGCTCTTTACCGAGGCATCGAAAGCCGGTCTTGGCGGCGAAGATGATGCCGCCGTCGCGAAAATTCTTGCCAGCAAGAGCGGCGCTACCCTGCCCGGCATGGAGGAATAGCGATGGCGCTTGTGCTCGGCTGCATTGCGGACGATTTTACCGGGGCAACGGATCTCGCTGCGCTCCTTTCCCGTAGCGGATTGCCGGTGTCGCTGCGGATTGGGGTGCCAAAGTCGAAGCGAGACGAGAGTGACCCCGCTGTCATCGAGGTCATCGCTTTGAAATGCCGAACCGCGCCGGTTCAGGCTGCCATCGAGCAGGCGCGCGAGGCGCTGACATGGTTGAAGGAGGCCGGAGCAACCCGCTTCTTCTGGAAATATTGCTCAACCTTCGACAGCACGTCGGAAGGCAATATCGGTCCGATCGCGGAAATGCTGATGGCGCAGACGAACGCCCGCCAGACGATATACTGCCCTGCCTTCCCCGAGAATGGCCGCAGCGTCTTCATGGGGCATCTCTTCGTCGGCGAACAGCTACTGTCAGACAGCCCGATGAAAGATCATCCGCTGACGCCGATGCGTGATTCAAACCTTGTGCGGCTTCTATCACCGCAGGTGCGGGGCACAGTCGGACTTGCCAATCGAAACGTGATTTCGAAAGGTTCGGCAGCGCTGCAAGCCAGATTGCAGCAATTGCAGGAAACCGGTGTCTCGCACGTAATCGTCGACGCCATAAGCGACGACGATCTGCGCACCATCGCAGCAGCCGCCGTGGATATGCCGCTTCTTACCGGGGGAAGCGCGATCGCCGGCCAGCTTCCACATCTCTATATCGAGCATGGCCTCGCGGCACCGCCGAATGCCCGCGCGCACCTCCCGAATGTCGAGGGCGGCCAGATTGTCTTGTCGGGAAGCTGCTCTGCCATGACGCGTAGGCAGGTCGCGAGTTATGCCGCGCGCAGTTCGAGCCTCAAACTCGATCCGATCAATCTCTCGAAACAGGGCGCGGCTGCCGCCTGCCTGTGGCTGAGGCAGCAGCCGGCCGACGCGGCCAAGATCGTCTACGCGACCGCCGAGCCCGGTGACGTTCGTCACGCGCAAGAACAACTGGGACGGGACGAAGCCGGCCATGTCGTTGAACAGGCGCTTTCCGACGTTGCCCGCGAGGCCTTCATGCACGGCACCCGCCGCTTCGTGGTTGCCGGCGGTGAGACGTCCGGAGCGATCACTCAAGCGCTTGGCGTCACCCATCTGACGATCGGACCGGAAATAGCACCGGGCGTCCCCTGGACCTTCGCCGAAGTGGAGGGGGAAACGATCGCACTGGCATTGAAGTCGGGCAATTTTGGTGGAGAAGACTTCTTTACGGATGCCTTCTCCCGTCTGGGGGCCGCATGAGCGAAGAAGCCAACCTGCGCGAGCAGATATGCCTGATGGCCAAATCTCTTTATGACCGGGGCCTGACCGCCGGCTCATCCGGCAATATATCGGCACGCCTCAGCGATGGACGGCTCCTGGTGACCCCGACGGGCAGCTCTTTCGGCCGCCTCGATCCCGCACGGCTTTCCTTGTTCGATCAGAACGTGCGCCTGATCGGCGGCGACAAGCCGACGAAGGAAATGCCGCTGCATGCGGCTTTTTACGAGACCCGCCCGGACAAGACCGGTGCCGTAGTCCATCTCCATTCCAGCCATTCGGTGGCACTATCCGTTCTGCCCGACGTCGACAGCGATAATATGCTGCCGCCGCTCACGGCCTATTCGATCATGAAACTCGGCAAGGTGAAGCTTCTGCCCTATTTCATGCCGGGCGATCCGGCCATGGGCGATGCAATCCGTGGTCTCGCCGGCAAGCGGAGCGCCGTGATGCTGGCAGCACACGGGCCGGTCGTCTCGGCAAAGGATCTGGAGGCGGCCGTTTACGCGATAGAGGAACTGGAGGAGACGGCAAAGCTTGCGATCCTGACCCGCGGGGCAAGCCCATCCCTGCTGACGGATGCGCAAATTGCCGACCTCGTTCGAACATATGATGTGGAGTGGGACTGAACATGCCGCTTTTTTCCGCCAATTTGGGCTTTCTCTGGCAGGAGCTCTCGCTTCCCGATGCGATCAGGGCTGCCAAGGCGGCTGGTTTCGATGCAGTCGAATGCCATTATCCCTATGAGACCTCCGCCGAAGACGTAAGGCAAGCGCTCGCCGAGACGGGCCTTGCCATGCTTGGACTCAACACCATTCGCGGCGATGTTGCGGCCGGCGACAACGGGCTCTCCGCAGTCCCGGGACGTGAAGATGAGGCGCGCCGGGCGATCGACCAGGCAATGGACTATGCAGCAGCGATCGGCACTCGGAACATTCACGTCATGGCCGGAAAAAGCGAAGGCGGAGAGGCGCACGCCACCTTCGTCGCCAATCTGCGCTATGCCTGCGAGCGGGCGACCGAGATCGACGCAACCGTGCTGATCGAGCCCCTCAATCATCGCGACGCGCCCGGATATTTTCTGAGAACGACAGACCAGGCGCTCGATATCATTGCTGAAGTCGGCGCGCCGAATATCAAGCTGATGTTCGATTGCTATCACATCCAGATCATGCAGGGCGACCTGATGCACCGCCTTCAGACGCATCTGAATGCCATCGGCCATATCCAGATCGCCGCCGTTCCCGATCGACGAGAGCCGGATCACGGCGAAATCGATTATCGCGAAATTCTGCGTTTTATCGACACCATCGGATATGACAGGCCGATCGGCGCCGAATACCGCCCGGCAGCGACGACGGAGGCCGGCCTTTCCTGGCTGCGGTCCTATCGGTGAGACTATTGTCGCCATCGCTGTAAATCCGATGGTCATCGCGCGAATAAAGCGCAACAAGCAGAGTGAAGATTAAAGACAGACACCGGCCCTATTGGGAGGATACGCCGAAATGCATGTATTGATCTTGGGTGCCGCCGGCATGATCGGCCGCAAACTCGTGGGCAGGATCGCTGCCGAGCCGATGATTCTCGGACAGTCGATCGATCGCCTGACACTTGCGGATGTGATAAAGCCGCCGGTACCTGACGCCCTCGCGTCAATTTCCAAGCCGCTGGCCCTCGATCTTGCGCACCCTGGCATTGCCGAAAAACTGATCGACGAGCGTCCCAATGTGATTTTTCATCTTGCCGCCGTCGTCTCCGGCGAGGCAGAGGCGGATTTCGACAAGGGCTATACGGTCAATCTCGATGGGACGCGCGCTTTGTTCGAAGCGATCCGTCATCAGGGCCAGAAAAGCGCTTATGTGCCGCGCGTGATCTTTGCCTCGTCCCTCGCCGTTTTCGGCACGCCCTTTCCGGAGACGATCGGCGACGATTTCCTCACGGCACCGCTGACAAGCTACGGCACGCAGAAAGCAATCACCGAATTGCTGCTCGCCGACTATTCGAGACGCGGGATCTTCGATGGCATCGGCATCAGGTTGCCGACCATCTGCGTGCGCCCCGGCGCCCCGAACAAGGCAGCTTCCGGCTTCTTTTCCAATATTCTGCGCGAGCCGCTTGTCGGAAAGGAAGCCATATTGCCGGTCAGCGATACGGTGCGGCATTGGTTTGCAAGCCCTCGTTCCGCCGTCGGCTTCTTCGTTCATGCAGCAACGCTCGACACGGCAAGCGTCGGGCCGCGACGGAACCTCACCATGCCGGGGCTTTCCGCCGTTGTTTCCGACGAAATCGACGCATTGCGCCGCATCGCCGGCGACAAGGCCGTGGCGCTCATACGGGTCGAACCCGATCCGGTGATCGAAAAGATCGTCACCGGCTGGGCACAGCGCTTTGATGCGAAGCGCGCGCATGATCTGGGCTTCAAGGCGGAGCAGAGCTTTGACGAGATCCTGCAGGTGCATATCGAAGATGAGCTCGATGGGAGGCTTGCATGAACGCCCCCTCCTCCAGCGCGCAGAATGGAATAGCCCTGGTAACAGGCGGCGGCACCGGCCTCGGGCGATCGATGGCAAAGGCGCTCGGCGTGGCCGGCTACAAGGTCGTCATTTCCGGGCGACGGGCAGATGTGCTCGAAAAATCAGCGAGAGAGCTCTCGGAAGAAACCGGGGCGGAGTTTCTTGCGGTTGCCGCAGACGTCAGTGATCCTCACTCCGTCCGATCCCTCTTCGAGGTCATCTCGAGCCGATATGGCCGCCTCGACCTTCTCGTCAACAATGCCGGCATGGGATTACCTGCCGTGCCGATGGAGGAATTGAGCTTCGAGCAATGGAATGCCATCGTCGGAGCAAATCTGACCGGCGCATTTCTTTGCACGCAGCAGGCTGTCCGGCTGATGAAGAGCCAGGTGCCGCGCGGCGGCCGCATTATCAACAACGGCTCGATTTCCGCGACAACGCCGCGCCCGCATTCGGCACCCTATACCGCGACCAAGCACGCGATCACCGGTTTGACGAAATCGACCGCTCTTGACGGCCGCCGCTTCGATATAGCCTGCGGCCAGATCGATATCGGCAACGCGGCAACCGACATGACGGCTCGAATGAGCGCCGGCGTCTTGCAGGCGAACGGTGAAGTCGCCAGCGAGCCGACCATTTCGGCCGACCATGTTGCACGCGCGGTGGTCTATATGGCGACATTACCGCTCGACGCCAACGTTCTGTCGATGACGGTCATGGCAACGCAAATGCCATTGGTCGGCAGAGGCTGACAGGCGAGCCGGCAGCATCGGGACGCCATGCTGCCGGTAGTCTTTCAATCGGGTTGGCTGTTTCAAATGGCTGGCCGTGACGACGGCCTGACCAGCCGGCGCTCTATCAACCCACCAACGCTGAAGATCAGAACCTCGATGTCCGTATCGATCTTGTCGCCATCGAGCAGCCTGACAACGTCATCAATCCCCGATACGGCCTGTCCGTCGATGGCGAGCAGATAATCGCCCTCCGCCAGGCCGGCTTTCTCCGCGGGACTATCCTTCTCGACGCGGCGCAGCCGCACGGCGGTCGCGTGCGTTACCCCGGCCTCAAGCGCAATACGTCGATGCAACTCCACCGTGTCGGCCGCAATGCCGATATAGGCGCGACGCACATGGCCGAAGCGCAGAATTTCGGAAACGACGTGCTTCGCGGTATTCGACGCAACCGAGAAGGCAATACTTTGAGCACCCTGAATGACTGCGGTGTTCACGCCGATCACCTCACCGCCGGAGGACACCAGCGGCCCACCCGAATTGCCCGGATTGAGCGCCGCATCCGTCTGGATGATGTCTTCCAAGAGCCGCCCACTCGCTGCACGCATCGACCGGCCGAGCGCCGACACGATGCCAGCAGTCACAGTCCATTCGAAACCAAGGGGATTGCCGATCGCGATTGCGATGTGGCCGCGCTTCAGTGTCTTGGAATCGCCAAGTCTTGCCCATGCTCCCGGCCAATCATTGGCGCGGATCAGCGCGAGATCGGTATCGGGATCGCGCCCGAGCACTCTGCCTTCGACGGTCGCCCCCTCGGGTGTCTTGATCTTCACCGTCTTCGCGTCATCGACGACATGGTTGTTCGTGACGACCAGGCCATCCGGCGAAATGGCAAAGCCGGAGCCGTGTCCCGTACGGCCGCCCAGCCGTTCGATCCGGCTGACCGCCGGTCCGACGGTATCGACGGCGCTTGATACCGATTGAGAATAAGCATCCAGCAGCCCAGAATCGGATGACGGCTGGATATCGCGATCTATGAAGCCCATTGAAAAACCCTCCGATGCGAACGCATCGTTCATGAGGACCGGCAGCAGCTGTAATCAGCAGGAGGCTGTCAGTTCGACAGATTGAAAGACTTCATAATCAGATGAGGAGGCACCGCTGTGAGTTCAAGAGCAGCCGGTTGGACGCAGCGGGGGCCTTTACCTCGACCAAGCCTGGCATAGTTAACCATGCAAGATGTGGAGCGGAGGTTCGTGAATGATTGCGAAGTTTGTCCTGACGCTGATTGGCGGCAGTTTGATTGCGGCGCCGGCGGTTGCTGCCGGCATCGAATGCGCGAAGCAATCCTCTCTCAGCGACCACATCATTTGCGGCGACAGGTCGCTTCGCACGCGTGACGCGATCACCAATGATCTTTATGCCGCCGCCATGAAGACGGACGATGCGAGCACTGTTCGGGAAAAGCAAGTACGCTGGGTGAAATCCCTGCAGGCATGTGCCGATGCGATGTGCCTACGGCGGACCTATGACGACCAGATCGGCTACCTCCAGTCGACGAAGGGCGGGCAAAGCGTCTCAACGGTCTTTTTCATGAAGGAGAGCAGCGGCGATGAGGGCAACCTCGCCGTTTTTGGTCCGACCAACGGCCTTGTGGCAATCTCGCTCAATTCAACCCATGTCGGTCCAGGCGGTGCCGAGGCCGGCGACGTCAATGCGGATGGTGTCGCCGGCGTCATTGCACTCAAATCCGGCCATGGCATCCTTGCCATCGACAAATGCACCGTCGGCTTTGATCGACACGGCACGCAGGTATGGCAGGTGACGCAGAAGGGCACGTGTAACTTCGCCGATGGCGTCAGTCTGGAAGGCGTCTACCGACGCCAACCGTGAAAGGGGCAGATTGCGAGGAAGCCGGTGCGCGTGGCAAACTCACGCTGAAGCGACGCAAATAAAGGCTGGGACGCATCAACGCGCGTCCCAGCCTTTCGATATTGATAATGGCGATCAGCTGCCGACGGCGTCAGCCGTGCACTTCTTGACGAAGCTCGTCTTGGCAGCACCGGCCAGTTTCTTCGTCGCGGCCTGAGCGTCGCAGGAGCTTGCCGCATCCTTGGCGCATTTGTTGCTGAAGCTGGTCAATGCAGCGCCAGCGAGCTTCTTGTCGGCTGCCTGCGACTTGCAGGTAGCGTCCGCTGCCATGGCTCCAGTTGCAAGGCAGGTCGAAATAATCGCAAGTCCAATCAATCTGATCATCGATGTCCTCCGGGGCAATCCTCTGCAACAGGCCGAGGTAATTCGAGTCTAACCGAACGCCAGCCGTAGTAAAGACACCGCCACGCGCTCATACAGCGGAAAAAACGGCTTAAAAGGCTGTAATTATTACCCGATTAGACCTTCTCGCCTTGAACCCTTCGACAAAAGAATAGAAAATACCCACATAGGGTGACCGGCGGCGTATCTCGCCCGGCCCGTCCCCGTCACGCAGCAGCAAACCGTGACAAGCACCAACGCCAACAGTACGCTGAACTAGAAATTCCCAATCCTCTCATGAAGACAATTTCAGGCACGAATCTCGAACAGGCCAAGTCGCACAACAGGCGTGTCGTGATCGAGGCCATTCGCACCAACGGACCGCTGTCGCGCGCCGCAATCGCTCGCATGACGGCGCTGACGACCCAGACGGTGTCGAATATCGTCGAGGAATTGGCGCGCTCGCATCTGTTGATCCCCATGGAAGCGCAGAAGATCGCTCGCGGCCAGCCGATCATTCCCTACACCATCAACCCAAACGGTGCTTACTCCATCGGCCTGGAACTCGGGCGGCAAAGGGCGACCGGCGTTCTAACAGACCTCTCCGGAACCGTCTGCGCCCGCGTCGAGCGCCATGTCGACAGGCCCGGACCGAGCGAAGCGATGCCAGTTCTGGCAGGTATCGTCAGGGATTTGCAGGCGGAATTTTCGTTCGACCACGACCGGTTGCTCGGCGCAGGTATCGCCTTGCCCGGACGCTATGCCGATGGCGGCGTCACGTCGCTCAGCCCGCTCAATCTTCCGGGATGGCAGGATTTCGCCGTGGCAAGCGAACTCGAACGGCTGATCGACCTGCCGGTGCTGGTGGAAAACGATGCGACAGCGGCCGCGATCGGCGAGCGGCTTTACGGCGTGGCCCGTGGCCTTAGCAGCTTCGTCTATCTGTTTCTGGCTGGCGACGGCGGTATCGGCGCCGGTATGTTCCTCGACGGCCATCTCTACAAGGGCAGCCGCGCCAATGCCGGTGAGATCGGTCATATCATCGTCGAACCGCATGGCCGGCTTTGTACCTGCGGCAAACGCGGCTGCCTTGATCGTTATGTATCGCCATCCGTCGCCTACGAATATCTTGGCATCGATCGCGCCCATGAGCTTTCGCCAGACGATCTCGATACGATGATCAAATCGAACGATCCCGGATTGGAAGCATGGCTGGAGCAGGCTGCACAACCATTACGCCAAACGGTCGATTTCCTTGAGCTTGCCTTCGATCCACAAACGATCGTGCTTGGCGGCAGTGCGCCGTCATCCCTGATGACACGTCTGGCGGCACGCTTGGAGCCCCTGCACATCCCTGTGAATCCGACGGAGAAACGCACGATCCCTCGTCTGATGGTCGGCGCCACCGGCAAGGATACGGCCATTCTCGGTGCGGCGGCACTGCCGATCTTTTCGGAAACGAACCCGCAATTCGATGTGCTGCAGAAGCCGATCATCCATCGCAGCGCTCAGCAGATATAACCGATGGCGCGAGCTTGACTCTGTATGCCGCTGAAATGAGATCAGGCGCGACACACTTGCCGCGCCTGATATTGATGCATCAAGCCTTCAGAACTGGTGCAGGCCGTAAAGCAGCGGCATCGTGCCGACAAGCGCGCTGAAGCGTTCCCAGGACTTTGCGGATGGCTTCGTCCAACCGGTTTCCGCAAGAGCGGAAAGTCGCGGGAACACCAATCGGTCGAAGATAGCCCGATCCGTCATCGATTCCGACCAGATGCAGGCCTGAATGCCACGGAGCTTTTCCTTTTGAGTGTCCGTCCAGCCGCCGATTGGATCGAACGTATAGAGCTTCTCGGGATCGGAATGGCCTGCCCAGCTCGCGCCGGGCTCATCCCAATCCGGCCGCATCGCCATATCGAGATAATAAACCTGCCCTGGGCACACGACGATCTCGTATCCCCGGCCAGCAAGCTCGGCTGCTACCTCGACATTGCGCCAGCTGCAAAGATAGCTCTTGTCCTTGTCGATCCGGTCACCGTGGGCCGCCTCTTCCCAGCCACCGGTCACGCAACCTTTTGAGGCGAGAAATGCCTGAATGCGCTCCAGAAACTCAGCCTGAAGGATGGCGGCGCCGGAGCCGTGAATATCATCGGCTCCATGTGTGTTGGTCATGACGTTCAATCGCTTGGCGTGAGCCTGCGCAACCTCGTCTCCGGCAAGCTCGCGCAGGCGCGCCAACGCCTCCGGCGAGCCAGACCATGCTCCAAGGGGAACCTCGTCCGCGCCGATGTGGATCGTCTTGAACGGGAAGAGCTCGATCAGCTCGGAGAGGATCGTCTCGATGACCTCATAGGTCTTCTCACGCGCCGGATTGATGCAATTATCCGGGAAACCCTGAACCGAATAATAGCTGCCGGCTTCGTTCGGATCGCGCAGCTCGGGAATTGCCTGGAGCATGGCATAGCAATGGCCAGGTATATCGATCTCCGGCAAGATCTCGATGCCGAGACCTTTGGCGTAGCCGACGATATCTCGCACAACAGCCTTGGTGTAGTAACCACCGGTGCGAGCCGGGCTGGATCCGAGAAGCGGCGGCATCGGCAAACCGTGGCCACGCCACGCGCCAATCTCCGTCAGAGCCGGATAAGCATCGATCTCGACGCGCCAGGCTTCATCATCCGACAGATGCCAGTGGAAGCGGTTCAGCTTGTTCCAGGCAAGCACCGCCATCAACTTCTTGATCTCTGCCGAACCATAGAACTGGCGAGCGACATCAAGGTGCAGACCGCGCCAGCTCATCGCCGGCTCGTCGACGATCTCACCTGTTGCAGGGAAATGAAACGCCTGCGGATGCAGGCGCGCGCCGCGCCAGATCTGGCCGATGGTGATGAGGCCATAGACAAAGCCGGTCTGCGCACTCGCTTCGACCGCAATGGCTTCAGGCGAAAATACGATCTTATAGGCCTCGGCGCCCAGACCCTCGACGTGGCGCAATTCCACCGGCACGGCACCTTCCGCGTCGGAGCGGATCAATCCCTCGGCCGAAAAGAGGTGTTCGACAAGGGCCGTGAAACTTTCAGCGGCAGCCTGCGCCTCAGCCCCCCCAGCCTTCAAGACAAAGCCTGCGGGAAGCGGGCGACGGGAGGAGACCGCGACGCGGTTCGGCCAGGGAATGATCGCCAACGGCACCGGTGGGTTGGACGGTACCGGGTAGACTTCCGCGCCGCGCTTCAGTGGCGCATTGCTTGACGATGTCCGCGTCGGCTCCGTTCCGAGAGAGACCGTGGTGCCGTCAGGGAATGCGAGATAGGCGCTATTGGCGCCATCGTTCCAGTGACGGAACTGCCAGCTCAGCGCACGCACCGTGATGGTCCATGTCTCGCCGCCGGCGAGGACAAAACCTTCCGGGGGCTGGAATTCGGTAAAGTTGGAAAGCCGCGTGGTGATCGTCGCGCCTTCGACGACGCCGGCCGGGTCGACGCGACCGGGGCCGCTGACGCAAAGCGAGAAGCCGGAAAGCTGCTCGGACGACAGATTCTTGAGCCGCAGCACATAGGAAAAGTCCTTGTCGCCGGCGGGCGGATTCCACGTTGTTTCAAGCCGCAGAGCCAGGGAGCGCGGTGTCGACATGTGTATTCTCTTTCTTAAAGATCGATCAAAGCTTGAGCATGCCGGCATAAATGCCGGGTTCTGAGTTGGGGATCTGTATCGCGCCAACCGTCTTCTCGTAGAATTCAGAAGGGCCGACATCGCCGATGACGGTATAGGCATAGCCCATGGCCTTCTGATCGTTCAGGCAGGCAAACAGCAGCGCGCGGCCGATGCCAAGACCGCGCACGCTTTCGTCGACGCCGGTCGGGCCGAAGAAGCCCCGCGCCGTCGCCTCGTGGCAGGCAAATCCGACAAGCTCTCGGTTACGCGTCGCGATGAAACAGGTCGGCGGCTGGCGGGTCATGGCCACCGTCGTTTCGCTCGCCCAACCCTCGCTGAAATGCTTGCCGACCCAGCCGACGACGAGCCGCAGCTCCGGCGGGAGCGCCCGCCGAATGGTGACGCCTGCCTTCGCCATACGCTCGGCCGACTGCCCGTCGACCGGTAGCGTCGATAGATTGACCAGATAATCCAAGGGAGAAATCCTTCTAGTTCGATGCGACGAGCGCACGCATGTAATGATTGTCGCCGACCTGCTCGACGGCGGTGGAGATCGGACGCGTCAGTGCGCGAATTTTCTCGGCCTGTTCGAGAAAGCGAGCGCTGCCGCCGGTCACGAAGCGGCGTCCGCCATCGGGAACGGCAGAAAGCAGAAGCTGCGTATAGGGATGCTTGGGCGCGGCAAGCACCGTGGCCGTATGACCCCACTCCACCATCTGACCAGCGAACATGACGACGATCTCCTCGGCCACATGGGCAGCCGTTGCGATGTCATGCGTGATGTAGAGCATGGCGAGATCGTTTTCCCGCTTCACCCGCGCCAGCAGGTCGAGGATGTCCTTGCGGATAGACACGTCCAGCATCGAGGTCGGCTCGTCCGCGACCAGCACGCTTGGCGAAACCGCCAGGGCACGGGCGATATTGACGCGCTGACGCTGGCCACCGGACAATTCATGCGGAAATTTCTGACGTGTGACGGCGGGATCGAGCCCGACGCTTTCGAGCAGCTTCGAAATCTCGTCATCCCGCTCTGCCTTCGGCTTGTCGTCACCATGAAGCTGCAGCGGCCGGGCGATATGATGGTTGATCGTAAAGGCCGGATTGAGCGAAGCGAAGGGGTCCTGAAACACCATCTGAACGTCCTTGCGGTAGAGACGCTCCTCGCTGCCGGTGCCACGGGCGGTGCGATCCTGTCCGCGAAACAGCAGTTTGCCGCCGCTGGCCCTGTCCAGTCGTGCGATAATGCGCGCGCATGTCGTCTTGCCGCAGCCGGATTCACCCACCAGCGCAAGCGCGCGTCCGGCGAAGAGGGAGAAGGAAACGCTCTTGAGTGCATGCACCGAGCCGAAATGGCGCTGGACATCCTCAAGCCGAATGACGGGTTCGGCAGCGAGTGCCTGTATCTGCGGTTTCATGCCAAAGCTCCGGAAAGATGTGCGCTGCCCGGAAGCTGGGGAATGGCGTTCCAGAGCTTGCGCGTATATTCGTGAACAGGCGACTGGCTCACCTGTGCGACGTCGCCGACCTCGACGAGCTCACCCTTCAGCATGACGCCGATGCGTCCACAAAGCTGCGCCATAAGATGCAGATCGTGGGTGATGAACAGCACAGAGAAACCATAGGTCTGCTGAAGGTCGAGGACTTGCTCGAGGATCTCGCGCTGCACGACCACATCAAGTGCTGTCGTCGGCTCATCCATGATGATGAGTTCCGGCCGCAGCGCCAGGCAGATAGCGATGACGATACGCTGGCGCATGCCGCCCGAAAACTGGTGCGGATAGTCGCTGACGCGATGCGCGGGAATGCCGACCAGCTTGAACATTTCCTCGGCACGGGCACGGGATTCCTGACGGGAGCAACGCGTATGGCGATAGAGCACGTCATGGAACTGCGCCTCCACCCGCATCAGCGGGTTCAGCGAATTCATGGCGCTCTGAAACACCATGCCGACCCGCTTCCAGCGGATTTTCTGCAGCTCCGTCTCGGGTATCTTTAGCAGATCCTGCCCATCGAGGCGGATGCTGCCGCCGCTGATCCATGCCGGCGGCTTGGAAAGCCGTGTAATGGCAAAAGCGATGGTGCTCTTTCCGCAGCCGGATTCGCCGGCGAGACCAAAGATCTCGCCGCGGCCGATGTTGAATGAAACATTCTTCACCGCCCGGAAGTCACCCTTGTCGACGAGATAGTCGATATTCAGGTTTTCAATCTCAAGCAGATTATCACTCATTGGCCTGATCTCATCATGCGGTTGCGGGCTCGGGTCAGGCGGAACCAGCGGGTCAAGGCCGGACCTGAGCGCAATTGCGGATTGGCGATTTCATCGAAGGTGAAGTTGATCAGCGCGAGGCCAAGGCCAGTGAGCGCGATACCGGCGGCGGGAACGGCAATGTCCCACCATGCGCCAACCATGATCGCCGAGGCGTTCTGCGCATTGTAGAGCATGGTGCCCCAGGTAACCTTCAGCGGATCGCCGAAACCGAGATATTCGAGCGTGGTCTGAGCAACGATCGCATAGATGATGCTGCCGACGAGATTGATGCCGATCAGCGGTGTCAGATTCGGCAGGATCTCGACAAAGATGATGCGCCACGCCGGCTCACCGATCATCTTCGCAGCCGTGACGAAATCACGGTTGCGCAATGCCATCGTTTGCGAACGTGTCATGCGCGCGCCCCATGGCCATGATGTCAGCGCGATGATTGTCATAATGGTCATCGGTCCGACCGTACCCGCAAAGGACGCGAGCAGGATGAGCAACGGCATGTTGGGTATGACCAACACCGCATTGGTCGCAAGATCGAGTGCGGCATCCGTCTTGCCGCCGGTGTAGCCGGCAATGAGACCGATGGCCGTGCCGATGACGGTAATGGCGATGCCGGTGGCAAAGCCGACCGAAAGTGAGCTTCTCGCACCCCAGACGAACTGACGATAGACATCGCGGCCCATCTTGGTGGTTCCGAAGACGTGCTCGACGGACGGCGCCTGATGCGAACGGCCGACACGGGCGCCGGGCTCGCCGGGCGCGATGATCGGCGCAAAAATGGCCATCAGGCACAGGACTGCAATGATGATGAAGCCGATGAGGGCCTTTTTCTGGCCGAAAATGGATCGCAACGCGAAGCTCATCGTGTGCCCTCCCTCAATCGCGGATCGACAAGGCCGTAGATGATGTCGACCAGGAAGTTTGCAGCGAGCGTCGCGATCGTCATCAGAAGCAGCTGCCCCTGAATGACGGGATAATCGCGGGCAACACTGGCGGTGAAGAGCGTCAGGCCGAGACCCGGATAGTTGAAGACGATTTCCGTGACGATCGAGCCGCCAAAGACAGCACCGAGCATCAATGCCAGATTGGTCAGGACAGGCAGTAGCGCGTTGCGCGCACCGTAGCTGAACATGACGGCGAGATTGCTGAGCCCTTTCGCCCGGCCCATGGTCACATAATCCTCGCCGAGGATCACGATCATCGAGGACCGCATGGTCGTCTGGAACTCGCCGATGAGAAATGGCGAGAGCGTCAGCACCGGCAGGATGGCATGCATGAAGACGCTGCTGAAGAAGGTGAAGTTGAAGCCCGGATCGAGATTGGGATCATAGGCATACCCGACAGGAAACCACCGCAACGAGACCGCGAAGACGAAGAGGATCGTCAGAGCGATGATCACGGGCGGGATCGAGAACATGATCACCGCGAGAGGCGACACGACCGTGTCGAACCGCCCGCCACGACGCCATGCCGAAATCGCGCCGAGCATGACGCCGACGCACAGCGAAAAGATGATCGCCGTTACGACAAGGAAGATCGTCCAGAGCGTGGCGCGGCTCAGCACCTGCACCACGGTCTGGGGATAATATTTGACCGAAACGCCAAGATCGAGCGTTGCGAGACCTTTGAGATAATCGACGAACTGCATCAGGATCGGTTGATCGATCTCACCGAAGCGGGCCTTGATCGCCTCGACTGCCGCGGGGGTTGCCCGCGGCCCGAGCTGGGCGACCATAGCATCGACGGGACTCCCCGGCATAAGCCGGGGAAGAATGAAGTTCACGACGATCGCGAAGGCCAACGCCACCGCGTAGACGCCAAGGCGCCGGCTTGAAACACGCATGTCTGCTTCCTTCGCTGTGGTCTTATTGGACCGGCTTCAGGCGCAGCAGATGCATGAGACGCATGCGGTTGTTGTCGTGGTTTTCCGGGTTCATGACCGGATCCTTGTCGGTGACCCAACCGGTGAACCGCTTGCTGGAATACTGGTACCAGGTCGGGCCGTTGAAGACGGGAACGACCGGGAAATCATCGGCGATCAGAACCTGGATGTCGTTGAAGATCTTCTTGTGATCCGCATCGGAAGACGACTTCAGATATTGATCGAAGAGCGCGTCGAGCTTCGGGTTGGAGTAACGCGGCGCAGAGACCGTGAGCTTGCCGGCATAGGCCGTCGACAGGCTCTGATAATAGCCCTGGAACGGCGTCGCGCTGTCGGCGCGCGAGTTCATGACGACATCGAAACTGCCGTCGAGAAGCTGCTTGCGCCACTGTTCGTATTCAGGCGTGGCGACCGAGGCATTTATGCCGGCCGCACGGAGACCTTCGACAGCGATCTGCACGGCGTCGATCCAGTCGGTCCAGCCGTTCGGAACGATGATCGGGAAGGAGATCGGCTTGCCGCTCGGCGTGGTGCGGAAGCCGTCAGCTCCCTTCTTGTAGCCGGCATCGTCGAGGATCTTGTTTGCCTTTTCGGTGTCGAAGCCCATGAAGGCATCCTTGTCGCCTTCGGCCGCCTTGTTACGCCAACTATCGAAGCGCGGCGGCAGGCCGCTGGCATGAAGGTTGACGACCGGATAACCGAAGCCGGCAATATCGACCATTGACTGGCGGTCCATCGCCATGCTGAAGGCGTGACGGAAATTCAAATCCTTGAAGGCCTCGAGATTGCCAGCATTCGTCGACTTGAAGTTCATCTGGAAGGCGACGGTTTCCGCCGGCGGCTGCCAGTAGCCGTTATGCTGCGGGTCAAGTGCGACGAAGGTCTTGTCGATCTGCGGCAGGAACGAGCCGATCCAGTCGACAGTGCCTTCCGGCAGCAGCGCCAGCATCTGGTCGTTGCCCGAAATCTGCGGCAGGCGCAGGCAATCTACATGCAGCGATGCAGCATCCCAGTAGTTCGGGTTGCGGCACTGCTCGTAGACCTGAGGCGTGAAGCGGCGAACTTCCGTCATCGGGCCGGAGCCGACAGGCTTTTCGTTCTTGAAGGCGACCGGATCGGCAATGTCCTTCCAGATATGTTCGGGCACGACGGCCAAATCGGCCAGCGATTCCGGGAATTCGGAGTTCACCGCCTTGAGCTTGATCGTTACCTCAGTTGGTGACGGTGCTTCGACGGAAGCGACAGTCTGGCCGACGCCAACGGTGTCAACGGCCGGATTCTTCAGCATCAGGTCGATCGTGTACTTCACGTCTGCCGAGGTCAGCGGCTGGCCATCCGACCACTTCACGCCGGGACGTAGCTCATAGGTGATCGACATCAGATCGTCGGAGAACTTGTAGCTGGTCGCCAGGCGCCAGACCGGCTTGCCGCCGTCATTGGCGTTGAAGATGACGAGCGGCTCGTAGATGAAATCCATCGTGCTCTGACGACGACCGGCCAGATCGAAAGGGTTGAAGTTGCTGACCCAGCTGGTCTGCTCCTCGATGTGCATCGTCAGCACGGATTCGGCTGCCATGGCCGCACCGGTGCCCAATGCCAGCGAGGCGCCAAGCGCCGCAGTCGCAAGCCACGGAGCCCGGTAAAGGAAATTACGCAATCTGCTTTTCTTCATTCCCATTTGCAGTTCCCTCTCGTTGATTTTCGAGTAGTCAATCAAATTGATTTAATCGTGAGTTTGCGCCCTCGTCAATCCGCTGTTTGGAAATCAACAGGCAATGAGATGCACAGTCGCACGCATCGTCCTGGTGGGACGGCGATCTCAGGCAATCAGGAATTTTTGAAAGAAAGAGCGGCGGTCGGCTTTTGCCGATCAGGGGCAAGTCGGCGCCTAGAGGCACGACGTGGCATGATCGCTGCCCCACGCGGCATACGCTCGAATCAACGCACGTGGTCTATGGGCGCAGCTTCGGACCCTGGGAAATAGAAAAAGATTGCGGCGGCATAATTTCAGCCGCCGCAATCCGCGAGGGGAAGTAGCTCCAATCAGCGCAGGGCGCGCAGGTGAAGCTTTCAATCACAATGAGAGATCTGGATTAGTCGAGCGGCTTATAGGCGACGACGTCCATCTCGACCTTCACATCCACCATCATCGGCGACTGAACGGTGGAGCGCGCAGGCGGATGATCGATGAAATGCTTCTGGAACACCGCATTGAAGCTCGAGAAATCGCGGGCGTCATCGAGCCAGACGTTGACCTTCACAACATGTTCGAGTGTGCAGTCGGCAAGGGCAAGCACGTCCTTGATGTTGGCGATGACCTGTTCCGTCTGCGCCACGATGTTGCCGACGATCACCTCGCCATCGACGGTGGGGACCTGACCGGAGACATAAACGAAATCACCGGCGCGGACGGCCTTGGCGAAGGGGCGGCGCTGGCCGCCAGCCTGACTATCGGCGACATCGAAACGAATCAGCTTGTTCTTGCTCATGGATCTACCCGGCCTTTCTCGGTTATCGATAGCCGCGATCGCCAGCATTGGGGGCTCAAAAGGATGGGCGCGCGACTCTCCTGCGCTCTTCCATATCTGCCAAGGCGCAGTCACGCCAGATTGATTCGCCATGGGGACGTCGCGTTCTTTAACCTCGTATCTATCCATCCACATCTAGCGAACAGCTACAGCTCCGGAAATCATATGATTCCCGGGGCTGCAATTTTTTCAATTACTTAAACGCTTTCAACTAACGGATTAGCGCTGGTGATGAACGGATTGCAGGCCATAGACGGGCGTCTCGATGCCCTCCATGCGTGCCTTCAATTGCAAGGAAAGATACTGTGAATAGTGCCTGCTCTGGTGCAGATTGCCGCCATGGAACCAGAGCGCCTGCTGCTGCGTCGGCTTCCACATGTTGCGCTGTTCGCCTTCCCACGGGCCGGGGTCCTTTGGCGTATCCGAGCCCAGCCCCCAGACCTTGCCAACCTTATCCGCGGTCTCCTGATCGATCAGATCGGCGACCCAGCCGTTCATCGAACCATAGCCCGTGGCATAGACGATCACATCCGCAGGAACCTCCTGCCCGTTGCCAAGCTTGACAGAATTTTCCGTGATTTCGGCGACCTGACCGGCTTGCAGTTTGATTTTCCCGTCGATGATAAGCTGGGACGCGCCGATGTCGATGTAGTAGCCCGAGCCTCGACGCAGATATTTCATGAAAAGACCGGAGCCGTCCGCGCCCCAATCCAGCTGAAAGCCGGCTTTCTCCAGCGCCGCATAGAAATCGGCATCGCGCTCGCGCATCTGATCGTAAAGCGGGATCTGGAACTCATGCATGATCCGGTAAGGGAGAGATGCGAAGATCAGATCTGCCTTGGCGGTGGTCACGCCGTTGGCCAGTGCCTGTTCCGAGTAGAGCGCGCCGAGCCCGATATCCATGAGCGTTTCCGAGCGGACGATATGGGTGGTCGAGCGCTGGATCATCGTGACGTCGACGCCGGCCTCATGTAGCGCTGCGCAAATATCGTGAGCGGAGTTGTTCGAACCGATGACGACGACCTTCTTGCCCTTGTAGCCATCCGGACCGGGATGCTGCGAAGAGTGATGCTGATCTCCCTGGAACCGCTCGCGGCCCTTGAAATCCGGAATATTGGCCTTGCCGGACATGCCGGTCGCAAAGACCAGCTGCTTTGGCCGGAGAACGACCTCCTCGCCGTCACGGTCGACGACAACGGTCCATTCCTTGTTCGCTTCATCCCACGTCGCGGATTTTGCCGAGGAACGGGTCCAATAATTCAGCTCCATCACCTTGGTATAGAATTCCAGCCAGTCGCCGATTTTGTCCTTCGGTGCGAAGATCGGCCAATTCTTCGGAAAATCGATATAGGGCAGATGGTCGTACCAGACCGGATCGTGCAGGCAGAGCGACTTGTAGCGCTTGCGCCAGGAATCGCCCGGTCTGTCGTTCTTTTCCAAAATGATCGTTGGGACGCCAAGCTGCCTCAGGCGAGCGCCGAGCGCGATACCGCCCTGCCCGCCGCCGATGACGACGACGTAGGGCTGATTCTCGTATCCGAGCGCTCTGGCCTCCTCCTCGCGCTCTTCCTTCCAGGTCTTTGCACCGATGTTCTGACCGTGTTTGGCGCCGAGCGGGCGCGTGAATCCCGCCTTCTCCTCATGCCCCTTCAATTCGACCAGCGCTGTCAGCAGGGTCCAGATCAAACCGTTCTTGAAGCGTATCAGGCCATAGCCGCGTCCCACGCCGGTCTCGAACGAAATCCAGCTTTCAAGCACGCCACCCGCTTCTGTTGCCTCCTCACCTGCGGCAACACGGAAATTCGATGGCTTGGCGGTGCCCAGCTGCTTCTGCAGCATGTCGCGAACCTGATCGCGCCCCTCCACTGTCTTGATATTCCAGGTGAAGGAAACGAGATCGCGCCAATAGCATTCCTCGGCAAACATGGACACGGCCTCATCGATGCGGCCGGCCGCAAGGACCTCGCTGAACTTGTCGAGAAGCGTCTGGACGCGCGTGGTTGGGGTCTTATCGAGCATATCATCTCCTCCTGCTCTTTGAGAATTGCGGGACGGCTCCTCAACCGTCCCGATGGATCGATTGCCTATCGCGACAGATCGATCAGTATTTTCAGGTGTTTGCCCGCGGGATCGAGCAGCTGGTCGAACCCTTCCTTCACAGCATCGCCAAGCGACACGAATTTGGTGACGATCTTGCGCGCAGGGATCTGACCACTGGCGATCAGCCGGGCGACGCGTGGCCAATAATGCGTCGGATAGGCCCAGGAACCCCTGATATCGATATCCTTGAAGGTGACGTCGAACCAGTTGAGCGGGTTTTCGTGGGGGTGCAGGCCGGTCTGGACGACAACGCCCTGTTTGCGCACCGCATCGGCGCAGTTCTTCAGCGCATACTCGTTGCCGACGCATTCGATCGCGATGTCGCAGCCAACGTTGCCCTCTGTTTCGTTGCGAATGACATCCGCCACCTTTTCCGACTTCGGATTGATGGTGCGGACGTCTCCAAGAGCCTCCCGGGCAAGCGCAAGCCGCGTCTCGTTGGGATCCGACATGAAGAGTTGCGTCGCGCCGGCCGCTCGGGCGGCCATGGCCGTGAGGATACCGATCGGTCCTGCGCCGGTAATCAGCACGCTGTTGCCAGCCGTCACGCCGGCGCGATCGCAGGCATAGACGGCGACGGCCGTCGGCTCGATGAGCGCTGCCTCTTCGTCGCTGAGGCTGTCGGGAATTGGCTGTACGTTATAATCGTTGAGCAGTGCTCGCTGCGCCATGCCGCCGGAGTGCCAGGAAAGGCCTGCAAGCGCGAGCTGCGAACTCAGGTGGAATAGCCCACGTGCCGCGTAATAATCACCCACACGCGGCATGATCAGCGGCTGCACGGAAACACGATCGCCGACCTTGACGTGGTCTACACCTTGGCCGACGGCCTTGACCACGCCGCCGAATTCATGCCCCAGAACCTGCGGACCATGCGCCTTGGTAAACGGGTGCGGCTCCTTGGGCACGAAAATCGGACCGTAGGCATATTCATGCAGATCAGTGCCGCAAATACCGCAAAAGCGGTTTTCGATCAGGACTTCGCCTGGACCAGGCTCAGCCGGCGCGGGGATATCCTCGATGCGCAAATCCTTTGCCGCATGGAAGCGGAGAGCTTTCATCCTGTTTCCTCCTCAAATGCTCTAGCAATGAGAAGGCAGCAAGCCGCGTGCCAAACAGCATGAATCCGTAAAAGCCTTTTACTTCAAATAGTTGTCTAAGTGCAGAACCCACGCAGATCACGCATGCAACACATGTCCTGCAACAGGTGTTGCATGCGGCGCATCAGTTGAGGCGCTTCAATCGACGATGGATCGTGGAGCGGTTGACGCCGAGTTTGCGGGCAAGCGCGGAGACATTGTTTCCGCATTCGTCGAGAGCCTTGTGCAGATCGGTATCCTGCTCCTCCGCATGGGGTCGTAACGGCTCGACATGCAGGTCGTCTGGCAGGCAATCCGTGCCGATGACGCCCGCCTCGGAGAGTGCGGCAGCCACGCGCAGCACATTAAAAAGCTCGCGTAGATTTCCAGGCCAGTCATGCTCGAGCAACAATCCGCGCGCGCCAGCGTCAAGCCGGTAGAATTGTGCATTCTCCCGCCCGATGCGAGCAAGCAGATGATCGATGACATCAGGCAGATCCTGCCGTTCGCGCAGTGGCGGCAACGCAAGCGTGACCGCATTCAGACGGTAATAAAGATCCTGTCTGAATTGGCCAAGCGCGACGAGGCCGGCAAGATCACGATGCGACGCGGAGAGAATGCGCAGACGTACCGGCTTGGATTTCAGAGCGCCGATCGGCTGCACCTCGTTTTCCGAGAGGACACGCAGCAGCCGGCTTTGCAGGGGAAGCGGCATGTCGCCGATTTCGTCCAGGAACAATGTACCGCCATCCGCCTCCTCGATGAGGCCACGTTTGCCCTTCTGATTGGCGCCGGTAAAGGCACCCGGCGCATAGCCGAACAGCTCGGATTCCATCAGCTGCTCGGGAATGGCCGCGCAATTGACGGCGACGAACCTTCCGGCGCCACCGCTGCTGTCATGAATGGCTCGCGCCAGATATTCCTTTCCGCTGCCGGTCTCGCCTTGGATGAGAATGGGAATCTCGCGGCCCGCCAATTTTGCTGCCTTCGTCTGGAGCCGCTCCATGGCTGGGTCGCCGAAGCTGAGGTTGTCGAAGGCGCCCTTGCCCCTGGAAACATCGGCGGAGGGCATCCGGCGCAGATGAGTGGCGGGGGCAATGGCGCTGGCAAAGACGGCAAGCCCGCTCTTTGCCTTCAGCAGACGATCGCCATTGGGCTGGCCGCGCATGAGTTGCGGGAGATCGTTCAGATCGATATCGAAAAAGCGATCGATCGGCTGTCCGATAAACTGTCGCGTCACGATACCATGCATGTTCATCGCACGCGCCAGCGCTCCGAAGCCGCCATGCGTCATGCCCGTGATGCGGCCACTGCCGTCAAGAGCGATGGCGGCATCCGGATCGACATCGAGGAATTCAGGTGAGCGCGCCAGGCGCAACACCCAATCGTTGCGGGTGCGGCTCATCAGATTGGCAAGCTCGATGCGCCGCGCCGTCGAGGCAACCAGGTGAAGCGCCAGCTGCTGGCTGGCCTTTGCCGTGGGGGAGCGGAGCTGGGAGATGTCGAGAACGGCCGTCAGATCGCCGAGCGTGTCGAAGATCGGCGCGGCAGTGCAGGTCAGCCCGATATGGCTGGTGTCAAAGTGATCGTCCTGGTGGATGATCACCGGCTCGCCGGAGACGATGCACGCTCCGACAGCGCATGTCCCTGCCCGGCTCTCAGACCATTCCGAGCCAAGATAAAGGCCTGCCTTGCGCAACTGATTATCGAAGGTCGGATCGCCCATGAAATCCACGGTCACGCCGCGCCCATCCGACAGGAGCAGGACGTAATTCTGCTCCGATACCTGGCCAAAAAGCTGTTCGAGACCGGACCGGCCGATGCGGATCAGCTCCTCGGCCTGCTCGCGATGCTCGCGCAGTTTTATCTCCGGCACGATGTAGGCTTCCTGCGCAGCGGCAGGATCAAGCCTGTAGTCGTTGAGGCAGCGCAGCCAAGACTGCACCACGGGCGCGTCGCGCGGGCTGGTAGCCCCCATGGCAACGCGCTCGATCTCCTTAATGTGCGACAACGTCGACACCATGGACCGCTCCTCCCGAAGGCATGGTCGCACATTCGATGCCGCTCAACAATCTTTCTTCTTCTCTCCGCAACGGCTGCGATTTGTCCATTCACCGACGGAAATCCTAGTCGCATGCCTCCGACCGCACGTCCGCGTCTTTTTGTCGGTCACTGCCGGATTGCCTTGCCGTGTCGGCGCCTGTTAAGACAGGATCGATTTCGTCATATGATTGTTGAAGTTCAGGAGGAGACGTCATGACAGAACTCGCACAGTCCCTTGCTTCCATCCGCATCCCCGATCTTAACGGCAAGCGCGTGCTGATCACAGGCGCATCGACGGGCATCGGGGCGGCGCTTGCCCGCGCCTTTGCAGCGCAGGGGATGAAGATCGGTCTGCATTTCAACGCAAGCCGCGAACCCGCGGAAAAGCTCGCGGCCGAAATCAAGGCTGGCGGCGGCACCGTGCATCTGATCCAGGGCGATGTTTCGCAGGATGGCCAGACCGAACGCGTGGTCAATGAAGCAGCCGACATTCTTGGCGGCCTGGACGGGTTGATCAACAACGCCGGTGGCATGCTCGGACGCCTGCCGACGGCCGACATGACCGACGAGCACTATGAGCGCGTGATGAACCTCAACGCCCGCTCGGTGCTTGCGGCAACGCGGGCTGCCCATCCGCATCTCAAGAAGCAGGGTGGCTTCATCATCAACACCACCTCGATCGCCGCCCGTAACGGCGGCGGCAATGGCGCGATCCTTTATGCGGCCTCCAAGGGCTTCGTTTCGACCATTACCCATGGTCACGCAAAGGAATTCGTCAACGACAAGATCCGCGTCAACGCGGTCGCGCCAGGCGTCATCGCAACGCCCTTCCATGAGCGCTACACCAACGACGAGCAGATGGAACTTCAGCGCAAGACCATTCCCATGGGCTTCGTCGGCACCTCCGAGGATTGCGTCGGTGCTTACCTGTTCCTGGCGTCTCCGACATTGTCCGGCTACATCACCGGCCAGGTCATCGAGGTCAACGGCGGCCAGTTGATGCCGTAAGGCACGGTGAATGATCGACTAATCGCGCCGGGCAATGCTACACTGCGCCCGGCGCTATTTTCGCGTCGAAAAATGGAGCGCATGCGAATGGCAAAGACGCCCATTAAGGACAGCATTGAGACTTCCGTTCAACTGACGCATCCCGAGCGGCTCTACTGGCCCGACGATAAGGTCAGCAAGCAGGATCTCCTCGATTATTATGCGCTGGCTTGGCCGCGGATGGCGCCCTTCGTCGCCAATCGCCCTCTGGCTTTGCTTCGCTGTCCCGACGGTATCGGCGGCCCGCGCTTCTTCCAGAAACATGCCTGGAAAGGCATCAATCCGCATATCATCGAGATCGCCGATCCGGAGGACAGCGAAAGCGCCAAGTTCCTGAAGATCGAGGATTTCGATGGGCTCGCCGCGCTGGTTCAATCCGCATCGCTTGAAATCCATCCCTGGGGCACGACCACCGATCATTGGGAACAACCCGACATGATCATCATGGATCTCGATCCGGGCGAGGATGTCGCCTGGGCCAAGGTCGTTGCCGCGGCCAGGGAGATACGCGAACGTTTCACCGCGCTGGGGCTCACCTCCTTTGTCAAAACTTCCGGCGGCAAGGGGCTTCACATCGTCGCGTCGCTCAAACCCAAGGCGGATTGGGCTAAAGTCAAGGACGCGGCCGAAGCGATCGCGCATGCGATGAGCGCCGACGATCCCGAAACATATCTTTCGGTCGCCAGCAAAGCGAAGCGAACTGGCCACATTTTCATCGACTACCTGCGCAATGGCCGTGGCAACACGGCGGTTGCGCCCTATTCGACGCGGGCAAGGCCAGGGGCCACCGTATCGATGCCGATCGCCTGGGACGAATTGGACAAGAAGATCGGCGCAGCCTCCTTCAGCGTGAAGAATGCTGCCGACCGCCTGAGCGGTTCCAGCGCGGATCCCTGGGCCGACTTTTTCAAATCGGCGTCTGCCCTGAAGGCATGAGACTATAGCAGGAAGGGAATGAGTGCCGGCGTTCTGGCCTTGTAGTCGGCGTAATCTCGGCCAAAGCTATCGCTCATCCAGCTTTCCTCGATGGTCATCCGACGCAGCACCGCGTAAAGCACGGCTGCGACAGCGAGCGCCGCCGCGATATCGCGGCGTGCAACGGCCGAGCCTATGATTCCCAGCATCAGGCCAGTGTAGATCGGATGACGGACGAGCGCGTAGGGACCCGAGCGGATCAGCACGTGATCCTGCTTGAGCGTAATCACGCCACTCCAATTGCGGCCGATGTGAAAGCGCGCCCAAACCGCAAAAACAAGGCCAATGAACGTCAGAACCGCGCCGGCAACCGAGATCGTCACATCGTTCGGAAGGAGACGAACCTGAAATGGGCCTAACCATGCCGGATGGGCGGATAGCAGAATAGCGCCAACCAAGATCGGCAAGGTATTGCCGAGTCTCGAGAGCGCATCTTCATGCCTTACGGTCTTTTTGGCGTTGAGGGCGGCGAAAAACCAGACGGCCAACCAAATGATCCAGCAGGCAGCAATAAAGGAATCCGGTGACATCGCTCAGGCTACATCTTTGTCAAGTTCCGGATAATGCCGGAAAATGCCGTCCTCATTGAAGGGTATTCGTCGGTCGGAGTGAAGATAGCGAGCGATATTGGGCCGCTTCATGACAGCTGCGTGCAAGGCTACGAAATGCGGATAATGTTTCTCCAGATGCGCTGTCGCACGTGGAAAGGCATAGCGCAGGCCCTCGTAAATCTGGAACAATGAGAGATCGACATAGGTCAGATCCTTACCGAAAATATGGGCCGGTCCATGAGGGTTCTGTTCCAGCACCCGTTCGAAATAGCCAAGATATTTCGGAATTCGATTGTCGATGAACTCGGCCGAGCGCCCCTTGGCCTCCTCCTTCTGCTCCTCGTAATATTTCGAGGTCGCGATGGGGTGATGCGTATCATGGACCTCGGCAACGAAATCGGTGATCGTCAGCTGCAAACCATTCAGGAGATGGCGCTCGTGATCGTCTTTGGGAGCAAGACCGAGCTTCGGCCCCAGATACATCAGAATGTTGGCCGCGTGTGAAACGATAAGTTCGCCATCCCTGAGGAAAGGCGGCGCAAACGGGACTGTGGCCAGCGATTTGCTCTCCATGATATCAATCATGGCAGATGTTCCCTGTCCTTCATTTGATGGCCCGCGGCAGATATCGACATAGTCGGCGCCGGCCTCCTCAAGTGCCAGGCGAATGAATTCGCCACGCCCCTGAATGCTGTTCCAATAATAAAGTTCGTAAGCCATTCGCTCTCTCCTCGGACTGGCCTCGATCAATCGCTTTCGTCATATTGTGGGAGATCGTCCGTGATTTCAAACCACTCGGCCTTCGAGCCGACAAAAACATGGTGGGTCGGCCGGATGCTTGGCGTATCGACGAGGGTGCCCATGGTGACATGCGCGTAGGTGCCGTTCTTGACGACCGCGTAAAGAAGCGAGCCGCATTTGCCGCAATGCAGGTAGTTATCGGGTTCATCGCCGTAGACCATGAGGTTCTCAGAGCCCGCTGCTATCTTGATTTTTTCGATGGCAATGCCGGCCAACGGCTTGAAAGCCGAGCCGGTTGTTCGCCGGCAATTCGAGCAATGGCAATTCACGGCATAGGCAAATTCGTCGGCAGCTTCATAGGTAACGGCACGGCATCGACACTGTCCCGTGAGAATTCTCGTCATCGCGCCTCGCAACGTTCGCCCGTCATCCTCTGAGAGGCATGCCTCGAAGGCACAGGGATACTACGACCCGCTGCGGCCGCACAATACATATGCCTTGGACCATGACGTCGCAGACTTAACGCTAACGATGCGCGCTGTGTTCATGCCGCTTGCGGGTCTCTGCCGCTTTCTTTGCGGATGCGGAACGCTCGGCAGCGGGCCGGTTTGCAGAGGCGCGGCCACCAATCCTTCCGCCTTTTTCCGACGACTCGTGATTTTCAGCGTGACCACGGCCGGAGCCTGATTTCTTGCCCCCGCCACTTTCCTTGTTGACGGTCGCCCATGCGCGCCGTTCGGCTTCGTCATGGGAAACGCCACGATCCTCGTAGCCTTCCTCGATGTGCTCGGCCTTACGTTTCTGTTTGTCCGTATAAGCGGATTTGTCTCCACGCGGCATGATCTTTCTCCTCATTTCGGATGAAAGACGAACCCACCGTCATGGAAAAGGTTCCGATATGCGGCTGGGCGAGCTGCGGTTGACCAAGGCAAACCACGAACGACGATCATGCCGCGGAGCGGCGCGATGTTTGGCTGAGGCCGGGAAGAAAACACCGACGGAGCGATCGATGATCAATATCAGGATCAGCGCGGCCAGAAGATAAAGTGCTGCAAGAACGAAGAGAGATGTCATCGCATCGCCTCCACACACTCGCGCTGCCTCGAAAGAGCGCGCATGCAGACCATCGCCGAAACGATAACTTCCAGATGATCGACACAACTGCGACGCATAACGGGGCTCCCTACCCGCATTGATAGCAGCAATGTGTGACAAGTATTTTGTGGTCTGGGCCCAAGTCGCAGAAATGATTGCGGATATTTGGCCTACGGCACAGAAAGAGCGGCTCGACGCTCATCATCGAGCCGCTCCACTTCCGCCCCCCAAAGGCGAACCGGCTTCAGGCCTTGGCCTTGACAGCCTTTTTAGGCGCGCGCTTGGCTGCCGGCTTATCCGCTGCCGTCTCGGCTACGACCGCGGCGGTAACCGCTGGCTTGCGCTTCACCTTCACTTTGGCGTCTACCTTGCCTTCCGCACCAGTCGTCTCTTCAAGCGCGATACGTTCGCTGCTCGCCTGCTGCCAGTGCATCATATCACGCCCTAAGGGATAGCCTTCTTCTTCCCAGATGGCATATGCACGCTTCTGGATCCATTCGTCCCGAGGTTCCAACATCTGCTGTTCTCCGTTCGCATCAATGAACATGGTCGATGAGCAATGCCCGTTCTTGAAATGCGGGCTTTCATACCTCCCCCCGAGCAGCCGAGACCCATGACCGGAAACTTTACATGGGCGCTTTCGCGAATGTCGGCTCTCGAACTCCAGCGGCGCCTCATACTCAAGAACACGGCGTACCGTGGGGGACGGTAGCGAAGCAGCCGAAACATGATTCAATATGAGCGGGAGCCTCACGAGGTTCAATTAAAAATATCTAATAAGATCGATTTTCCTGCTGGAAACCGCTATGTATCTCAGATCGTAACAGGGCTGATTGCAGCTTTCGCGGGCAAAGATATAGTCGCGGCATGATCGACCTCGTGGTTGCCCATTGGGGCCAAATTCTCGCAGTCCTGTCCATCGCCATGGGAGCGGTTGCTGCAATCCATGCTGCGATGACCAAAGAGGATGTTCGGGCGGCAATCGGCTGGGTCGGCGTCATCATCCTGTCGCCGATCATCGGCGCTCTGATCTACGCGGTCGCAGGCATCAATCGCATCCGCCGAGCCTCATTGAGCTCGCAACGCGATGTGCTCTTCCGAAAGGATGCTGCCGGCGAGCTTGCGAGTTTCGATGCCGATGGCGATCGGGTACGCCGGCTCTTCGGCGAGCGGTTCAGCTCCATGAAAACTCTGGGCGATCGCGTGGTCCGTTACTCGATGAGCACCGGCAACACCATCGAGATGCTGACAAGCGGCGATGCCGCCTATGCCGCCATGAAAGCTGCCATCGATGGCGCCGAACGCAGCATCCTGATGGAAACCTATATTTTCGACCGCGATCCAATCGGTCTGCGCATCGCCGATGCATTGATCGAAGCCGTCAAGCGCGGCATCAGCGTCCGTGTTCTCATCGATGCCGTGGGTGCGCGTTATTCGGTACCGAGTATCATGGGTTATCTCAGCGAGGGTGGAGTCGATGTCGACGTCTTCAATGGCAACGTTATCATCGGACTGCGGCTGCCCTACGCCAACCTGCGCACCCACCGCAAGATCCTGAGCATCGACGGGCGGATCGCCTTTACCGGCGGCATGAATATCCGCCAGGGTTTTACGCGCGAATTCGCCCAGGATCATTGCGCCCGTGACATGCACTTCTGCGTCACCGGCCCAGCGGTCGCCGATCTCTTCAACACGGCCGCCGAGGACTGGCGCTTCACCACCGGCGAGGCGTTGAACGGCGACGAATGGCGCATTGCCCCTCCCTCCAATGAGCCGGGCGCACCCGTCTTCATGCGCGTTGTGGCCTCCGGGCCAGACCGGAGCGTCGAGACCAATCACAAGATGCTGATCGGCGCCCTGTCGGTGGCAAACAAATCGATCCGCCTCATGTCGCCCTATTTTCTCCCGGATCGGGAGCTGATCAGCGCGCTGGTCACCGCAGCCCGGCGCGGCGTCGATGTCGATATCGTTGTGCCCACCGCCAATAATCTCGTCCTCGTGGATCGCGCCATGACCGCGCAGTTCGACCAGATGCTGAAGAATTACTGCCGCATCTGGAGGGCCGAGGGACCGTTCAACCACTCCAAACTCCTCGCCGTCGACGGAACATGGGCTTATGTCGGCTCGTCCAATCTCGATCCGCGATCGCTACGGCTGAATTTCGAGGTCGATCTGGAGGTGATGGATCGTGGCTTCGCGGGCACGATCGACGCCCACATTGCCCATATATTGGAGACCGCCCATCCGGTGGAGCTTGAAAAACTGCGCGCCCGTCCCTTCATCGTCAAACTGATCGAAAAGGTCCTCTGGCTCGGCTCGCCCTATCTCTGAACGGCGGTTTCGGCCGTATTCCGCTTATGTCGCAGCCTTTTTACATGACAAGGCGCAACAAGGCTTCCTATACTCGCACCGATACGCCCCACGTGATCTGATCAAGGAAGCGGTCGACAGACAGATGCGAAAAAAGAAAGAAAGCCTGCGGGCAAGCATCCTGGAAAGCCTGAAGAGCAGAAGCAAATCACGCGCGAAGCAACCTGGCAAACCCACCCGTCCTGACGGCACGTTGATTGCCTCCTATAATGTCCATAAATGTGTTGGTGCGGATCGACGTTTCGATCCCGAGCGAATAGGCCGAGTCATCCATGAGATCGATGCCGATGTCATCGGCTTGCAGGAAGCCGACACGCGTTTTGGGGAACGCACCGGCCTGCTCGACCTGCGCCGCCTTGAACGCGAGACCGGCCTCATCCCCGTGCCCATCGCCGGGACCACAAAGGCCCATGGCTGGCACGGAAATGTCGTGCTCTTCAAGCAGGGCACAGTGCGCGATGTGCACCAGATCAAGCTCCCCGGCTTGGAGCCGCGCGGCGCATTGATTGCCGAGATTGAACTCGCGCGCGGCGGCAGCATTCGCATCATCGCGGCTCATCTCGGTCTCCTGCATCGCTCGCGCGCGCAGCAGACGCGATTGATCGTCGATCTCATGAATGACCGCGGCGAGACGCCGACGATCCTGCTGGGTGATCTCAATGAATGGCGGCTTGGCGATCGTTCGTCGCTCAACACATTTCAGGCGGCCTTCGGCCCACTACCTCCACCCGTACCCAGCTTTCCATCAACGCTGCCGCTTTTGGCACTCGATCGTATCATGGCCAATCGGCGCGGTATGATTTCAGCGGTCGAAGTTCACGACTCGCCGTTGGCGCGCGTTGCCTCGGACCACCTGCCGATCAAGGCCGTTGTCAGCCTGGAAACCCTCGACAACGATGCTGAAATGCGCACGGGATGAAACCGAGCAACCTTCAGTCGGGGATCACGGTCTCATTTTGAAGCCGTGACCCCCGATTCATAACCATTCGCTTGAAAAATCGATCGCGAAATGAACGGAGCGATGTTCCTTCTTAGGCGGGATTGATGGCAGCGAAAACCTCGTCGTAACGCCCGTCGCGCTCGGCGGAACGTCTGGTCCGGTCGCGCTCGACCAGCACCTCTCCCTTCGGATGGCTGCCCGCTTCCAGCAACTGCATAACCTCCGCCACGTAAGCAGCCACCGGCATGGCACGAGGATCGGACGCCTGATGCTCGCCCGTCAGCACGGTCTGCACATAAGGCGGCGAAAGCTCCAGCACCTCGACCGGGATATTGCGCAGTTGATGACGCAATGATTGCAGCCAGGAATGGAGAAATGCCTTACTGGCGCAATAGGTCGGGAAATCGGCACGCGGAATAAAAGCGAGGTTGGAACTTGTTGCCATGATGGTCGCATCCCGTCGGGCCTTTAGCAGCGGCAGGAACGCCGCAGTCACCCGCAGGACGCCCATGATGTTCGTCTCGACGACCGATTGAGCGTCGGAAATGTCCCAATCGTCTCCGGTCATGTCCTCCGTTCGGGAAATACCGGCATTTGCGATAAGAACATTCAGCTCCGGGAAGAGCGACCGCACATCGGTTGCGAGGCGTGACAATGAGGTCGGGTCATCCAGATCAAGCGGCATGCCAATAAGGCCTGGTCGCTCGGCGGTGATTTCCGTCAGAAGAGACGAGCGCCGCCCGGTAATGATCACGCGATTGCCGCGATCGTGGAAGGCTTCGGCAAGCGCGCGCCCGATACCGCTGGTGCCGCCGGTGATGAGGATGGTGTTGCCAGTCATTTGCATAATATCTGCTCCATTGTTCGATGTCGGTCCTGCGCCGACGGTTCGACCGTGATCGCGGCTCCCTGCTGGAGTTCCGCGAGATGGCCGTTTGGAGCGCACGCCTGCACGGCTCTCTGTCGTTCTACGCAGTCGTGAAACGGAAAGAGAGCAATGTCGGCTGCGCCAGCGCCAATGGGCAAACGTCGCTTCTCCGCAATCAACCGATCGCAACTCACGGTGCGGCACCGGCGGACGAGCCCCGACGATGACGAGCCGATCCAACGCGTATCCGTGATCCGGGACGGTGCTGGAGCTTTCGAACGACCAAACGATGAAAATGGAAAAAACGATGTCATACCATAAACGCCTCTTGCATCGAGACCTCCCTGCTGGGACCTTCTCGACAAAGGACGCGTTGGATGACGGTAACGCCTACGACAGCGCTGAAAGAGCAGCTGCGACTTCGCCTCTAGCGCGGCGAGCCGCTCGCTGTCAAGCGGCGGCTGGCAGGGTTCCAGAGTTTGAAAGTCAACGCCGACGCCAGATCCTGAAGGCGTTCACGCTAAATTTGCTGGATTAACACCACCCTCCAATTCTATTGGTGCCGTTTCGCAGAACGAATATTCTGCAAATATCAACGTTCAGGCGGATAGAACGGGAATGCGCTGTCGTCTGCCGTTTTATTGCCAGGGATTAGGGTAAAGCATCATGACGGCCGGATCCGCGAACATGATTGGCTTGTCAGCAGAAGCTCGAAATCACGCATGAAGCCTCGACTTATCGTTCTTCTCGCCTCGCTTGTCGTCGCGATCATCGTCATGAGTTCCTTCGCCAGCCGTTCCGCTTTGGGGCTGGTCGTTCAAGCCTGCGAGATCAACGCTACCGTCATCGGATCGCCCTATCCGTGCCTCAAGGTCGTTCGGGAACAAGATCCCTTGTCGTCCTACGCCATTCTCCGCGAGCCGACAGACAAGGAGCGAACCATTCTGGCGCCGCTCGCGGATGTGCCGGGCATTGAAGACGCGCGGCTGATCGGAGCCGGGGCACCGAACTATTTCGAAGCGGCATGGAAAGAGCAAGCGGCGTCAAACACGGCACGCACGGCGAACGGCTCCGCACGAGATTTTGCTCTCGCGATTAACGCCGCCAACTGGCGCACGCAAGATCGGCTTCATATACACATGGGATGCGTGACGCCACGCTTCCGCGCCCTGCTGAGAGACCATGCGCAACAGATCGGAAGCGACGGTTTTACGAATTTGAACACCAGAGCCGGTTGGCGGGCTACATTCTACGTGGCCGATGACCTCTCAAATCTCAATCCTCTACAGCTTGTCGCTGACAGTCTTGATGGTGCACGCGCCAACATGAAAAACGTCGTTGTCGGCGTCTTCGGCTCGACGTCTACAGACGGACGACATGGCTTTTACATTCTCGCGAGAATCATGACCGAACGCAAATCCCGCGGGTCGGCCGAGGACATGATCGACCCCAAATGTCAGCTGTAGCTACCTTTGATTGGCGGTCAGTTTCGCAGATAGCTTGAGCAGCGCATCAGCTTCCTCACAGGAAAGGCGCGTGAGAAGCCACCTGCGCACCGACGCCGCATGAATGGGCCGAGCGGCGTCAATCTTCTGTCTGCCGAATGGCGTGATGCTGACCGTGACGACGCGGGGCGCCGTCTCCCGGCGGCGGACGAGACCACGCTCCTGCATCCGCGTCAATTGATGTGACAGCCGGCTTTTATGCCATCCCATCGAATTCGCAAGCATCTGCTGGCGCAACTCGCCATCCCCGAGATCAACGAGGCGAGACAACACACCGTAGTCGCTTCCCGTCAGATCCGCCATCTCGGCGAGATCTCTCTCAACCTCGGTCATGACCACCACGCCCATTTGCTTGAAGGCGTGCCAGATCGCCAGATCTTTTCTCGATAGTTCTTGGTCCGTCATCAGGAAACATTAGTCGCCACAGGTTGACATAGCAACCTGAAATCCTAGATTAAGGTTGTTATGACAACCCAGGTCTTGTCAGCAGTGTTTCAAAATCCAAGGAGTCGATCATGAATGCGCCATTTGCCTTCAACGATGCCGATGTTCTCATAACGGGTGGCAGCGATGGTATCGGACTCGGTCTTGCGAAACGCCTCCTGGCAGAGGGCGCAAACGTCCTGGTCACGGGCAGAAACGAAGACAGACTGAGCCGCGCGAGGATAGTAGCCCCCGGAGTGCGAACTTTTGTCAATGATATCGGCGTTGCCGACGAACGGGAAAAGCTTGCGCTCTATGTGCAAAAGCACGTCCCAAGACTGAATGTGATCATCAACAATGCAGGCATTCAGCGCCGGCTTTCGCTCGCCGAGGACATGGCGACTTGGACAGAGCGACAAAGCGAGATAGATGTGCTGTTCTCAGCTCCGATACATCTCAACCATCTGCTTATTCCGCTCGTGCTCAGGCATGGTCGCACCGGCCTCATTGCAAATGTCACGTCCGGCGGCGCTTTGATCCCGCAGCCTTTTGCGCCAGTCTATAGCGCCAGCAAGGCTGCGATGCACAGTTATACGACCAACCTCAGATTTGCGCTCTCAAACACGGCAATACGTGTCATCGAGATCATCCCGCCCGCCGTGCGCACCGGCCTCATGGCCGCAGGCGTGACGCATGGCGCGAATCTCGACGAGTTTTGCGATTCCGTCTTTTCTGCGCTGAGAACCGGCCAGGCCGACGAGATCGGGTTCGGGGCGACCGAAGGCCCGCTCGTCAGGCAGCGCCTTGCCCTTGATCGCGAATTGTTCGACGGCGTTTCCGGGCGCTCCCCTGTGCGCCAATATTGATAGGATCGACATCAATCGTCCGCATCGCGAGCCGATACAAGCAATTGGCCATACTTGCTGCGCCGCGTGGGTTTTCGACATCTCGGCCTGTGCTTGACGACCAGTAGATGGCGCGGGTCCGAAAGCGGCCTCCACAAACTCGACAATCGGCGCGCTCCCCAATTTCGCCGTTTAATTTCAGATATATGATGACTGACCACAGGCCCTGTTATAACGTCCTGCCAGACTGATCCGAGAGGCGATTCATGCTCAAAACTCTGCTGCTCACCGGCGCCGCCGGCGGTGTCGGCCAATCGCTCAGGCCGCTTCTATCGCAGATCGCCGAAAGCGTCGTGTTATCCGATCTCACACCGATAAAGGACCTCCGCCCGAGCGAGCGCTTCGTTGCCTGCGATCTTTCAGATCGTAGCGGCGTGGACTCATTGGTGAATGGAGTAGACGGCATCATCCACCTTGGCGGGATCTCTGTCGAAAAGCCATTCGACCAGATCATGCAGGGCAATATTCTCGGACTTTACAATCTCTATGAAGCCGCACGCGCTGCAGGCAGACCGCGCATCGTCTTTGCAAGTTCGAACCACACGATCGGTTTCTACCGCCGGGACGAGCGCATCGACAGCCAGGCGCCGACCCGTCCGGATTCTCTCTATGGTGTTTCGAAGGTGTTTGGTGAAGCGGTCGCCAGCCTCTACTTCGACAAGTTCGGCCAAGAGACACTGTCCGTGCGCATCGGCTCATGCTTTCCCGAGCCGCGCAACACCCGCATGATGGCCACCTGGTTCAGCCCGCGAGACTTTCTGTCCCTTTGCGGCTGCGCGTTTGAGACACCGCGGCTCGGCCACACGATCATCTACGGTGTTTCCGATAATGATGAGCAGTGGTGGGACAACAGCCACGCTGCGTTTCTCGGCTGGCGTCCGCGAGACAACGCCGCGCATTGGCGCAGGGAAATTCTCTCCAAAACAGCGCCTGACGATCCGAACGATCCGGCAGTCGTCTACCAGGGCGGCGGCTTCGTGACGGCTGCGCACCCGGAAGACTGACGATATAGGAGATAACCGCCGGCTTTCGAGGCGCTGGTCAGGGGCGTTGCAGCGGCTCGATTAAGTGCCGTTCAAAATCTTGCAGGTGCTTATGAAAACACGGCATGAGTTCTCCGAAGTTCTCAATGACTTGGTCGATTATTTTATTCTCGGCGACATCCGTCTTTTGGAGGGCTGGAAAGCGGAAAACAGCCTTGGAGATGATCTTGGGGCAGAGTTCGCGAGCAATGAGAGCGGTGATAGGGCGGCACGCGAAGGCATCATCATCCCCATGGCCGGAATAGAGAACTATCCGTACAATATTATCTTCACCCTTGATGATGAAACGCCTGAATTTCTCAAATCAGGACATCACCTGCAGCATAGACGCGCCGGCTATGTGCTAAAAATAGAAAATAATTGTTTACTTCTATATACTTGGCGAATCTTGAACGCATTTACCAGTGCGAATGTATCCGCGCTCCTGGAGCGTTACCGAGGCCCCGGAGGCAGGCCAATCATCGAGCTTGAAAACGGGTGGTACGACGTTGAGATATTGGGAGGCGAGTTGCTGAGAAATGGCGACTTTGAACCTGCGTTTGAATTTATTTTAAGAAAAACAGAAAGAGAGCCTGTCACGTCCCAGGCCGACATCGATTACCGTTTTACAATCCGCAGCCAAACATATTAGCCTTAAGGGATTCCGGTCAGCCGACGGCCTAGAAAGTCGTCTGATAGCTTTCCCCCATATCCGCCGTTCGCGTCTATGAGTTCACGGCCTCATCAACCACCGTTACGAAACAGCTTCCAACGAGTCGGCCTGAAGGCAATACGATTGCGGTCGAGTGTATCAGCCTTGTTTGGAGGCAACTCGATTTCGATGTGATCGTGGCTTGCGCCGATATTGAGCTCAAGATGGCGCGTGCCGGCGACACGACGGCTGGAGACCAGCAAGCCAGCGATCGCGCTCCCGCTGCCTTCGTGCAGCTCGATATCGTGCGGGCGGAAATAAAGATCGGCCTCGCCATCCGCCTCATGCGGCGTGCTCAAACCCAAAGGCCGCTCGTCAAACCATATCTCGCCGCTTTTGATGCGCACCTTGACCCGATTGGATTGGCCGATGAAGCCATAAACGAAGGGGGAGTTCGGCGTATCGTAGATCTCGTCGGGCGTTCCCACCTGTTCGATCGCACCCTTGTTCAGGACCACGACGCGATCGGCAAGTTCGAGCGCTTCTTCCTGGTCATGCGTCACGAACACGGTCGTATGACCGGTGCGATCGTGGATTTCCCGCAGCCATTTGCGCAGATCCTTGCGAACCTGCGCGTCGAGAGCGCCGAAAGGCTCGTCAAGCAGCAGGACGTTCGGCTCGACGGCCATGGCACGCGCCAGCGCAACGCGCTGCCGCTGGCCGCCGGACAATTGCGCGGGATAGCGCTTTTCCAGGCCGTTCAGCTGCACCAGTTCCAGCAACTCCATCGCACGACGACGAATTTCGTCACGTGGAGGCCGCCGCGACGCCGAGCGGACCTTGAGGCCGAACGAGACGTTATCCAGCACGGTCATGTGCCGGAAGAGCGCATAATGCTGGAACACAAAGCCGATATTCCTCTGCTGCACGGTCTTTCGAGACGCATCTTCTTCGCCGAAGAAAATCTGCCCTTCGGTCGGTGTCTCCAAACCCGCGATCAGGCGCAGGAGCGTCGTCTTGCCGGAGCCGGAAGGGCCGAGCAGCGCTATCAGCTCGCTCGAACGGATATCGAGCGAAACATCGTGCAGAGCAGGAAACCGGCCGAATTCCTTGCGCAAATTTTGAACGCGAACTTCCATCAAAAATTCCTTCAGTGACGCCGGCTGGCTGCGATCTCTTCGCTAAAGCGCATTTCCAGCAGCGTCTTCAGTAGAAGCGTGACAAGAGCAAGCAGCGCCAAAAGCGTGGCAACAGCAAAGGCTCCCGAGAAATTATATTCGTTATAGAGGATCTCGACCTGCAACGGCATGGTGTTGGTTTCGCCTCGGATGTGCCCCGACACGACCGAAACGGCGCCGAACTCACCCATCGCACGAGCGTTGCAGAGAAGCACGCCGTAAAGCAGACCCCACTTGATGTTCGGCAGGGTGACATACCAGAAGGTCTGCCAACCGTTGGCTCCGAGCGACAGCGCCGCCTCTTCGTCCGCGCTGCCCTGCTCCTGCATGAGCGGGATGAGCTCGCGGGCAACAAAAGGAAAGGTCACGAACATCGTCGCGAGCACCAGTCCGGGCACGGCAAACAGAATCTGTATGCCATAGCTCTGGAGCCAAGGTCCCAGCACGCTGTTGGAGCCGAACAGAAGCACAAATACCAGACCGGAGATAACCGGAGAGACGGAGAAAGGCAGGTCTATCAGCGTCGTCAGGAACGCCTTGCCCTTGAACTCGAACTTGGCGATCGCCCATGCGGCCGCAACGCCGCAAACGAGATTCAAGGGTACGCTGATGCCGGCAACGATCAGTGTCAGCCGGATTGCCGCGAACGTCTCCTCGTCCACCAGCGCTTCGAAAAACGTCTCGACGCCCTTGCGGAAGGCTTCGACGAAAACGGCAGCGAGGGGCAAAAGCACCATCAACGTCAGAAAGACGAGCGAAATCAGCACGAAGACAACACGCGCGAAACGGCTCTCCGTGATCACGGGATGCTCGACGCGGGAGACGGAAGTATCATGCGCCATAGCCATACCTCCTTCTGCTCCAAGCCTGAATGAGATTGATGATCAAGAGCATGGTGAAGGAAATGAACAGCATGACTGTCGCGATCGCCGTCGCCGCCGCGTAGTTATATTCCTCGAGGCGGATCACGATGAGCAAGGGAGCGATTTCCGAGACATACGGCTTGTTGCCGGCAATGAAGATCACCGAACCGTATTCGCCCGCAGCGCGCGCGAAAGCCAACGCGAAGCCGGTCAACGCGGCGGGGGCAAGCCCCGGCAGAAGAACCCTGGTGATGGTCTGAAAGCGTGTCGCGCCAAGAGTGGCGGCCGCCTCCTCCACTTCACGATCGATCTCCTCCATCACAGGCTGCGCCGTGCGCACCACGAACGGCAAACCGACGAAGATGAGAGCGATGACGATACCGATCGGCGTAAAGGCAATCTTGATGCCGAGCGGCGTCAGGAACTGACCGATCCAGCCATTCGGCGCATAAAGCGTCGTCAGCGCAATACCGGCAACGGCTGTCGGCAACGCGAAAGGGAGATCGACCATAGCATCGATCAGGCGTTTTCCGGGAAAGCGATAGCGCACCAGCACCCAGGCCAGAATGAGCCCGAGGACGGCGTTGACAAGCGCCGCGATGAACGCGCCGCCAAAGCTCATGCGCAACGCGTAGAGCGTGCGCACATCAAGAGCCAGGGTCCAGAACTTCGACCAGCCGAGGGAGCTACTTTTCCAAAGGAGCCCCGACAGCGGAATGAGGACAATGAAGATGAGCCAAGCCAAGGTAACGCCGAGCGCCAATCCGAAGCCCGGAATGACACTCGGCTGCCGAAACCGCCACCGTTTGCGGGTTATAGAATGCATTCAGTCTTATTGCCCCGGCTTGTAGACCTGATCGAAGATACCACCATCATCGAAGAACTTTGGCTGAGCTTGAGACCAACCGCCGAAATCGTCAATCGTCGCAAGCTTCAGGTTTGGAAACCGAGCGATATCCTTTGGATCCGCCGCCTGCGGCTTGATCGGCCGATAATAATGTTTGGCAGCGATCTTCTGGCCGTCATCCGAGTAGAGATAGTTCAGATAGGCTTCGGCGATCTTGCGCGTCCCCTTGGTGTCGACATTGCCGTCAACGACGGCAACCGGAGGATCGGCACGGATCGAGAAGGACGGCGTGACAACTTCGAACTTATCGGGCCCAAGTTCGTCGAGCGACAGATAAGCTTCGTTTTCCCAGGCAAGCAGGACATCGCCGAGACCGCGCTGGACAAAGGTCGTCGTTGCGCCGCGCGCACCGGTGTCGAGAACCGGCACATGCTTCAGAAGCTGCGTCAGATATTCCTGAGCCTTGGCATCGTCACCGCCATTGGCCTGCTTGGCCCAAGCCCATGCCGCCAGGATATTCCAGCGCGCGCCGCCCGAGGTCTTCGGGTTCGGCGTAACGACTTCGACGCCATCCTTGATCAGGTCGGACCAGTCCTTGATGCCCTTCGGATTGCCCTTGCGCACGAGGAACACGATGGTCGATGTATAGGGAACGGAATTGTTCGGGAACTTGGTTTTCCAATCTGCCGGGATCTTGTGTGTCGCCTTGGCGATCGCATCAATGTCGCCTTCAAGCGCCAGCGTCACGACATCCGCATCGAGACCATCGATGACCGAGCGCGCCTGGGCGCCGGAACCACCATGCGAAGCCTTGATATTGACGCTCTCGCCGGTGTCCTTCTTCCACTTTGCAGCGAAGGCGGCGTTGAAATCCTTATACAGCTCACGCGTCGGATCATAAGACACGTTCAGAAGCGTCTTGTCCGCAGCCCATGTCGGCGCAACCGCCGCAATCGAGAAACTGCCGATCAAAACTGCGGTGGCGAGAAGCCGGGAAAGCCTTATCGTCTGCATGGATACCCCCTTCGTTTGTCCTTAAACCCTATCAACTTGGTCGTATAAAGTAACGAAGGCCGTTCCCGTTTTTGGGAACTCCTGAGAACACCATCCCATAGAATCCGAAAAAATGAAATCACATTCCCGCCAATGAGCAATGCCCTATGATTGAGGGTTATTAGGCGGAAGAGTCGGACATAAAAACGGAGTAAAGCACCTCGGCGTTTCTTGCCATCTTCATCGCCGACAGAACGCCCTCCGTTCTCAAACGCCGTGCAATGGCAGCCAGAACATTTAAATACTCGCTTCGCCCCTCCTCTCCGAAAAGAAGCACGAATGCCCATTCGGTCGGCACATCATCTATGGCTTCGAAATCCACCGGGCGCGAAAAACGAACCAGCAGCCCGCGTGGCCTCGTCATACCCGCGATTGCAGCATGAGGAACGGCCACACCATTGCCGATGCCGGTCGTTCCAAGCTTCTCACGAGTTTCCAGCGCCCTGAGAACTGCCGCCTCCTCAAGACCGAAACAGCTGGCGGCATTCGAGGACAGCAATTGCAGCGCCCTCCACTTCGTCGGAGCGGAGACCCCCACGAAGACATGTTCGGGCAGAATAACGGAGGAAAGGTCCATGGGCGCTCTTCAGGATCGAAATTCGATTGCATTAACCGGACGGCCATCGCCGCGTCTGGCAGGCGATGACATCCAAGGCCGAGGATCGTTCATCTACTCTGGCTCGCGAAGGCGGTAACCCACGCCGGTCTCGGTGGTGATGTAATATGGCTGGTCGGGAATTTGCTCGATCTTCTGCCGGAGCTGCCGGACGTAGACGCGCAGATACTGCACATCGGCCGCGGGACCCCAGATCTGTTTCAACAGGAACTGATGGGTCAGCACCTTGCCGGCATGCTGGGCAAGAACCCGAAGGATATCGTATTCCTTCGGCGACAGCTTGATCTCCTTGCCATCCACCTTGACGATACGCTTGACGAGGTCGATCGAGAGGCCGCCGGTCTGAAAGATCGCCTTTTCGCCTTGCTGCTGCAGCCGATGGCGCAGCGCCACGCGGATGCGCGCTGCCAGTTCGTTGACGCCGAACGGCTTGGTGACATAGTCGTCCGCACCACTTTCAAGCGCCTTGACGATACCGGCTTCGTCGGTACGGCTCGATAAAATAACGACCGGGATCTGCACACCGTCCTCACGCCATTCCAGCAGGAGATCCTGCCCGGATTTATCCGGCAGACCAAGATCGAGCACGATCAGATCCGGTTGGTCCTCAACGACGGAAGCGCGGGCGGCGGCGGCATTCTGCGCCTCGTTGACGACATAGCCTTGGGCGCCCAGACCGACACGCAGCAGCTTACGGATCGGCGGCTCGTCATCGACGACGAGTATTTTGACGGCAGTGGTGTTCATTTCAGCTCATCCAGCTTCGGGACATCTGTTGGTCTAGGCAGGCGGATGGTAAAGACGGCGCCTTGACGATCCGTTCGGTTGCCGGCCATGATCGTGCCGCCCATCGCCTCGATGAAGCCGCGACAGATCGACAGGCCAAGCCCCGTACCCGCCCTCACCTGATCGCCCTTGCGGACGCGATAAAACGTGTCGAAGACGCGCTCGAGATCGGCAGGTGGGATACCCGGTCCCTCGTCCATCACGCGAAACACAATATTGTCGATATCGGCCCATGCCTCCAGGCGAACCGCCGAGTCATCAGGCGCGTATTTTGCGGCGTTATCGAGCAGGTTGAACAGCACCTGTTCGAATAGAACCGGATCGACCTTCACCATCGGCAGGTCGACGGGCATTTGCGCCTCAACACGATGGTGTGTGAGGATTTTTCCCGCACGACGCAGGGCGCTGCCGACGATGTCACCGCCATAGTGCAACGCATAATTCGGCTCCATCGCCCCGGATTCGATCTTGGTCATATCGAGGAGATTGGCGATGAAGCGGTTGAGGCGCTCGGATTCGTCGATCACGGTCGAAAGAAGATCGACGCGATCCTCTGGCGGCAGCGATTCCAGATAATCGCGCAAAGTGCCGGCGGCGCCGAGGATGGCGGCAAGCGGCGTCTTCAGATCGTGCGATATGGACGTCAGCAACGCCGAGCGCAGTCGGTCTGCCTCGACAGCCAGCTTCGCACGATCGACATCGGCAACCAGTTGCACACGCTCGATGGCAAGAGCTGCCTGATCCGCAAGTGCATCGAGCAGTCGCTGCTGTTCCGGCGTCAGAAGCGGTCCGTCGCGGCGATCGCTGTCCAGGCCGATGACGCCGACAGCGGTGCGGCCGGTGCGCAGCGGAACGTACAGACGCTTGGCCCCCGGCAGAGTATCGGCGCCCCGACCGGCCGCGTGATTGTGCTCCCAGGCCCAGCGCGCGGCTGCGATATCGGCATCATCAAGCGTGTCGTCGGGCGGATAGCCTGCCTTCACGGCGATCGTGTTGTGCTCCGGCAGAAGCAGCACGACCCGCAGCTTCAGCATCGAGGCCAACTGGAAGGCGGTCGCCCATAAGACGTCGTCAAGCGTACCGGTGCCGGCAAGCTTCTTCGAAAAGAGATAGAGGTCTTCGGTGGTTCGTGCGCGCTGCCGCGCCGCCGCCGCTTGCCGCTGCACTGTCGCAGTCAGGTTACTTGCAACAATGGCGACCCCAAGAAAGAAGAAGAGGGCAAGCACGCTTTCCGGATCGCTGATCGTCAGTGTGTAGCGGGGCGGCAGAAAGAAGAAATTGAAAGCGAGCGCGCCGAGAATACAGGAATAGAGCGCCGGACGCAGACCCTGCGTTACGGCACTGGCGAGAACAGCCATCAGAAAGACAAGCGCCAGATTGCGAACATCCAGCACCTGATCGAGGATGACGCAGAAGCCCAGGGCGATAGCGACATAGAGCGTCGCCAGAGCATAACCGCGCAGCTGGAAAGGTGGAGGCGAAGGCGCAACCTTGACGCCACGGTTCGCTGCCTGCCCGTCCGCATCGCTGCCGGAAATCACATGGACACTGATGTCCCCCGCCCTGCGGATGAGATCGTAGGACACCGAGCGGCGGGACCAATCGCGCCAGGAGCCGATTTTTGGCGAACCGATGACGATATGCGTCACGTTGTTGCTTGCCGAGTGGCGAAGCAGTTCCTCTGCCACCTCTCGACCCGGTAGGGTGATCGCTTCGCCGCCGAGCTGCTCGGCGAGCCTGAGCGTTGCGGCAATCGTGTCGCGCTGCGCTTCCGTGAGGCTGATCGAGCGGTTTGTCTCGACGTAAACGGCAGCCCATGGCGCACGCAGTCGCGACGCCATACGCGCGGCATAGCGCACCAAGGATGCCGAGCGCGGATGATGGTCGATGGACACGAGAACGCGCTCGCCTGCCGCCCAGGGCCCCTGGATCGCATGCGCCTGCATATGGGTCAGCAACTGGTCGTCGACCCGCTGGGCGGTGCGCCGCAGCGCCAGCTCACGCAGGGCCGTCAGGTTGCCGGGTGTGAAATAATTGGTGAGCGCTCGCTCGGCGGTCTTCGAGACATAGACCTTGCCGTCGTGCAGCCGCTTGATGAGATCGTCCGGCGTGAGGTCGATGATTTCGACGTCGTCGGCAAGGTCTATGATGGAATCAGGCACGGTCTCCCGCACACGGATGCGGGTAATCTGCGAGACGACATCGTTGAGGCTTTCGACATGCTGGATATTCAGCGTCGTGTAGACGTCGATGCCGCGCTCGAGCAGCTCCTTGACGTCGAGATAGCGCTTGGGATGCCGGCTGCCATGCGCATTGGTGTGAGCAAGTTCGTCGACGAGCACCAGTTCGGGACGACGCTTGAGAATGGCGTCGAGATCCATCTCCTCCAGCGCGCGTCCCTTGTAGTCGACATTGACCCGCGGAATGATCTCGAAGCCGTCGAGCAGAGCCTGCGTCTCCCGACGGCCGTGGGTTTCGACAACACCCACCACAACATCGATGCCGTCAGCGATCTTGGCCCTGCCAGACATCAGCATCTCATAGGTCTTACCGACACCCGGTGCGGCACCCAGAAATATCTTCAGCCGGCCCCGTGCCTCTGCCTTGGCTTTTTCCAGAAGCGCGTCGGGCGAAGGCCTGCTCATCATATCGCGGCTGTCATCTGCCATTCGTGGATTTGTCTTCCGTTACGAGATTGAGACGGCCATAGCCGTCTCAATCTTCTCAACCTATTGATTGATAGAGGCATCGAGCGATTGGTTCAATGCCAACACGTTGACGACAGGTTCACCCAGAACACCAAGCTCGCGCGGCTCGATGGCTGCCTCGACAAGCGAATGGACCTTGGCCTCATCCATGTTGCGGGCCTTGGCGACGCGCGGCACCTGGAAATAGGCGTTTTCGGGAGAAATGTCGGGGTCGAGACCGCTGCCCGAGGTGGTGAGCATGTCGATCGGCACTGGCATGTTCGGGTTCTGCGCCTGCAAGGTTGCAGCGTCACCCTTGATGCGGGTTATGAGGCTCGCGTTGGTCGGACCCAGGTTGGATGCCGCAGAGTTTGCGGCGTTGTAGGGTGCCGAAACCGACTTGGTCGGATCGTTCGGATCGGCTGCAGTCGTCGCGGAAGGACGGCCGTGGAAATACTTGTCGGTCGTGAAGTTCTGGCCGATCAGTGTGGAGCCGATCACCTTGCCGTCCTTCTCCACCAGACTGCCATTGGCCTGGCGGGGAAAGAGTGCCTGGGCGGCGCCTGTCATAGCCAGGGGATAGGCAAGGCCGGTCAGGACGGTGGTCGCGACGATCATGACGATTGCGGGTCTGATTTGTTTCAACATGAGAGAAACTCCTTAGGCGAGGCCAATGGCGGTGATCGCCATATCGATGGCCTTGATGCCGATGAAGGGGACGATAATGCCGCCAAGGCCGTAGATCAGCAGGTTGCGGCTGAGCAGCGCACCAGCGCCGATCGGGCGATAGCGAACACCTTTCAGCGACAGGGGGATCAGGGCGACGATGATCAGCGCGTTGAAGATGATGGCCGAGAGAATGGCGCTCTGCGGGGTTGCAAGGCCCATAATGTTCAGCATCTTCAGCTGCGGATAGAAGGCGATGAACATCGCCGGTATGATGGCGAAATACTTGGCGATATCGTTGGCAATCGAGAAGGTCGTCAGTGCGCCGCGGGTCATCAGCAGCTGCTTGCCGATCTCGACGATCTCGATGAGCTTGGTCGGGTCGCTGTCGAGATCGACCATGTTGCCGGCTTCGCGCGCAGCGACCGTGCCGGTGTTCATGGCCACGCCGACATCGGCCTGTGCAAGTGCCGGCGCGTCATTCGTACCGTCGCCGCACATGGCGACGAGCTTGCCCTTGGACTGCTCTTCGCGCATCAGCGCCAACTTCATTTCCGGGGTCGCCTGGGCAAGGAAGTCGTCGACGCCGGCCTCGGCCGCAATGGCTGCCGCCGTCAACGGGTTGTCGCCCGTGATCATGACCGTCCGGATGCCCATGCGGCGCAATTCTGCGAAGCGCTCGCGGATGCCGCCCTTGATGATGTCCTTGAGATGGATGACGCCGAGCAGGCGGCCATCGCGGGCCACAGCGAGCGGCGTCCCACCGGCCTTGGCAATCTCATCGGCGATCGTCTGCAATTCGCGCAGCGTTTCGCTCGACGTGCGCGACATAACGGCGGTGCTCTCATTGCTGCCGTTGGCAGCGCCCTCGACATAGGCAAGAACAGCATCGACGGCGCCCTTGCGGATCGAGGACCCTTCAAGGTCGACGCCGCTCATGCGGGTCTGCGCTGTGAAGGGCACGAAGGTCGCCTTCAGGCTCGTCATGTCGCGGCCACGGATCGCATATTTTTCCTTGGCAAGCACAACGATCGAGCGTCCCTCAGGTGTTTCGTCGGCGAGGGAAGCAAGCTGGGCAGCGTCGGCAAGATCCTGCTCGCTGATGCCACGGACCGGACGGAACGCGGTCGCCTGACGATTGCCGAGGGTGATCGTGCCGGTCTTGTCCAGAAGCAGCGTGTCGACGTCACCGGCAGCCTCGACGGCACGACCGGACATGGCCAGCACGTTGAAGCGCACCAGGCGGTCCATGCCGGCGATACCGATCGCCGAAAGCAGCGCGCCGATGGTCGTCGGGATCAGCGTCACGAAGAGGGCAACCAGCACCACGGTCTGGATCGAGCCGCCGGCATAGGCGGCAAAGCTTGGGATGGTGACCGTTGCGAGCACGAAGATCAACGTCATCCCGGCAAGCAGGATGTTGAGCGCGATTTCATTCGGCGTCTTCTGGCGCTCGGCACCTTCGACCAGCGCGATCATACGGTCGATAAAGGTTGATCCGGCGGCGGCGGTGATGCGGACGCGGATTTCGTCCGACAGAACCTGTGTGCCACCTGTGACGGCCGAGCGGTCCCCACCCGACTCGCGGATGACAGGTGCCGATTCCCCGGTTATCGCGGCCTCATTGACCGAAGCAACACCTTCGATGACTTCACCGTCCGAAGGGATGATGTCGCCGGCTTCCACCAGCACGACATCGCCGACCTTCAAGCTGGTGCCGGGCACCATCTTGTAGTCGGTCCGGCTGTTGCCGACGAGCAGCTTCGCCTGGGTTTCGGTACGCGACTTGCGCAGCGAATCCGCCTGCGCCTTGCCACGACCTTCGGCGACGGCTTCGGCGAAATTGGCAAACAGCACCGTAAACCACAGCCAGATATTGATCTGTAGAGAAAAGGCGATATTGCCGCCGCCGGTGACGAGGTCGCGCAGGAAGAGAACGGTCGTCAGTGCCGATACGACAGCGACCACGAACATGACGGGGTTCTTGGCGAGGGTGCGCGGGTTCAACTTCTTGAACGATGCGCCGATCGCCGGAACGAGGATGCGAGAATCCAGAATACTCGCTGATTTTAACTGGCTCATAAGAGGCTCCAGCGTGAAGAGGAAAACGTCAGATCGGAACGCTGCCGATCAGCCGATTAGAAAACCGAAGACGACGAGACCGAAAAACAGGGCGCCCATCGCCAGCAAGATGGCATCGGACGCGCAGTTCATTCCGGCCGGGCCACGCCCCCTGTCGAAGGGGCGTGGATCGATGACTTTTCGAAGCTTGGCCAAAAGCGGTTGGCTCATGACATCAGTTCCTTAGAAGGTCTGGCCTGCGATCATCGCGAGATGTTCGACGATCGGTCCGAGCGCGAGCGCCGGGAAGAAGGTCAGACCGCCGACGATCAGGATCGTGCCGACCAAGAGGCCGACGAAGAGCGGACCATCCGTCGGGAAGGTGCCGGCCGAGGCAGGAACCGTCTTCTTGGTGATCAGCGAGCCGGCGATCGCAAGCGCAGGGATGATGACAAGGAAGCGGCCGATCAGCATGACGAGACCGAGCGTGATGTTGTACCAGGGCGTGTTGCCGGACAGACCTCCGAAGGCCGAGCCGTTATTTGCCGCCGCCGAGCTATAGGCATAGAGGATTTCGGAGAAGCCGTGCGGGCCGGCATTGCCAACCGAGGCGACTGCGAAGGGCAACACGGCCGATATCGCGGTGAAGATCAGCATGCCGGCCGGCAGGCAAAGCACGGCAAGCATTGCCATCTTCACTTCCTTGGCCTCAATCTTCTTACCGAGATATTCCGGTGTACGGCCGACCATGAGGCCTGCGACGAAAATGGCGATGATGACGAACATCAGGATGCCGTAGAAGCCGGCGCCGACGCCGCCGACGATGACTTCGCCGAGCTGCAGGTTGATGAGTGGGATCAGACCGCCGAGCGCGGTAAAGCTGTCGAGTGCGCCGTTCACCGCACCGCACGAGGCGGCAGTCGTGATGACGGCGAAGAGCGACGACGCAGCGATGCCGAGACGGACTTCCTTGCCTTCCATATTGCCGCCCTGAATGCCGAGCGCATGGACCAACGGATTACCTGCGGCCTCAGCCCAATAGGTGACGAGCACGCCGGCAAGGAAGAGCACGCCCATTGCGGCGAGGATGGCCCAACCCTGACGCTGACTGCCGACCATGCGGCCGAAGACATTTGTCAGCGCCGCACCGATGGCGAAGATCGCCAGCATCTGCAACAGATTGGAAATAGCATCGGGGTTTTCGAAGGGATGCGCCGAGTTTGCGTTGAAGAAGCCGCCACCGTTTGTGCCGAGCATCTTGATGGCAAGTTGCGAGGCAACCGGGCCGACGGCAATCGTCTGCCGCGCACCTTCGAGCGTCGTCGCGTCCACATAGGGACCAAGTGTCTGCGGCACGCCCAGATAGACGAAGACCAGCGTCAGAACGAAGCAGATCGGCAAAAGCACGTAGAGCGTCGCACGGATCATATCGACCCAGAAATTGCCGATCGCCTTGCCCGAAGCGCGAGCGAAGGCGCGGATCAGCGCAATGGCGATCGCAATGCCGGTCGCGGCGGAGACGAAGTTCTGCACGGTCAGGCCGGCCATCTGCACGAGGTAGGACATCGTGCTTTCGCCACCATAGTTCTGCCAATTGGTATTGGTGACGAAACTGGTTGCCGTGTTGAAGGAGAGTTCCGGACCGACTGCCGTCATGCCGGCCGGATTATACGGCAAGCTGCCTTGCAGACGCTGCAACGCATACAGAACAAGGAAGCCGGCAAGGCTAAACAGCAGCATGGAGACCGAGTAAGTCGTCCAATGCTGCTCTTCGCGCTCGTCTGTGCCGGCCAGACGATAAAGCCCCCGTTCCACAGGACGGAGGACGAAAGAGAGGAAGGTGCGCTCGCCGGTAAAGACGCGGGTCATATAACCGCCGAGTGGTTTGACGAGCAGGAGAAGGATCCCGATGTAGATCAGGATCTGAAGCCATCCGTTGAGGGTCATGGAGGTAACTTTCCCTATCCAGCGCTGTTAGAAGCGCTCGGGGCGAATAAGAGCATAGACCAGATAGACGGTGAGAAAGAGCGTCACGCCGCCACCGAGAATGTAATCGAGAAGCATTGCCGTCTCTCCGACTAGAGGCTGTCGCAGGCCTTGGTATAGGCGACACATAGGAGGAAGAATAAGACGCCGATCCCGACAAGAATAATGTCCATCATCGATCGCGATTCCTTGGTTGTTATTGTTGAATGCAGAAATGATGGAGAGCGCCGTTGCTCAGCGCGTCTCTTTTTTCCTGCCGACCAGGAAGATCACTTGGGGTTATCTTCCACGCGTAATATGCGACCGAACCGCATTAAGGTTCGAGACGGCGGAAAAGCGGAAGATATAAAAATCTTATAAATGCCGAGGGGGGCCAGGTGGGCTTCGAAGGCGCCGCAAATTTTTGTTCGAACTCACTGGCAAGCGAGCATAGGATCGCTGCATCGACGACAATGAAACTATTATCTATCTGATTCTAAATCAAAAATTCTTGCGGCATTCAAACTTCGTAACAACCGCCTGCATCACACCGACGACGAATCCGTGTCGTTTGCTCAATGCCGCGAGACTGCGAGCCATATAGGCGGATATAAGTGAAGTCCTACGCGGTTGGCGCAGCATTCGCCCGATAATCGATTCCGCCACGGAATGATGCCCCTTCTTGGGAAGAGGCTTATGTGGGTTACAGACAAAAAAATTGCCCCGGCTTGCGCGCGGGGCAATCCTTTTAACTAGCAGCCATATCCGTTCAGTGCTGATCCGTTCCCTGGATCGCCGATAGCGCCCAATCCGAACCCGGCTTGCGCACGAAGGTCCAGAGTTCGACGGTTTCCGACGGATTACGGTCGTCACCATCGACGAGCTTACCGGTGTTGCGGTCAACCAAAGCGTCAATGCTGGAATAGCGCATCGCAAGCGTTGCATAGTCGGCATTGTCTTCACGCCAGGCTTCGGCAATATCGCCTTGCAACAGGTGAACGTCCGAAACGCTATTTCGTACGCCATTGGTTGCGTTTTCGCCAAGCTCTTCGGCAAGATACGACATGGCCTCCGGCGTGGTCAGCCGGCGCAGAGTTGCGTAGTCTTCCTTGCCATAAGCCGACTGGATCTCGGTGAGCAGATGCTCGAAGCGATCGAGATCCGCCTGCTGCAGTCCGATTTCGTCGTTTGCCTGCCGAGTTTTATGCGCAGTACCAGCCATGCCGCCGCCGATGGTCGGAATTGAAAACGAAGGGCGCGGCGACGCACCCGCATTGTTCGTCGCGTTCATCTGATTATAAGAGCCGGATGCTCCCGGTGCCGCATAATTCGGCCGCTGGCGGTTTGCGAAGAACCGCATGGCGAAACTGATAAGCAACACGATCAGGCCGATTTGAAGCAGCATGCCGAGGAACCCGGCGCCGCCACCAAAGCCGTGACCAAGCAACATGCCGAGAAGACCGCCGGCGACCAATCCGCCGATCATGGAGCCGCCGAAACCACCGAATAGACCGGGACGCTGCTGCGCGCCGAGCGGCGGTTGCGTGGCGGTTTGCTGCTGGGGCCGCGTTGTCATCGTCCGATCGATCGGTGCAGCCTGGGTCGGCGCGGTCCGCGTGACAGCCGGCGCGTCAAATGTCCGCGTTCCACGGCTGCCGAATCCGCTGGAGCCGGCACGACGTGCATCGGCGACATCGAAGCTCGCCACGACGGATGCGGTCGCGAGAACAACGATGGCTGCGATCTTGGCAAAACGAGGGACTGTTCCGAACATTGGCTCTCCTGTGATTGGTTCGAACCTCATATGGGAATGCCAGGCCAAGATTGTAAGTTGATGCACCCTCGAATGTCAGAACAAGCGTATCGCGCGCTGAATTTGGACCAAATGAGGTGCCAAGGAGTGGACCAACACTGTTTATCCACTGCCCGCTGGCTACACGAGAGCGGAGCAAACACGTCGGAAGATTTCGTCAACGCGAATTGCATCGAAAGCATGCTCATCGAGGCCATGGAGGCAGGCTTGTGAGACCTTTTGCCCCAGTTTATCGCTTCCTAATGGTATAAGAAGTTTTTGATGCAGCTGGTTAAACGCCCGCCTGTCTTCAGCTGACCAGGCAAACGTGATCGTCTCGACGACTCCATCCAGCTTGCGGAAGTCTTCGTTGCAGGCGTAGTCGACATCGCGAACACCCGTTCCAAGCCGCAGACATAAGCCGTGAGCTGCTTGCCGGGCATGCCGGCTACTACGATGAAGGTCCGTATCCGGCATCCGCGCGAGACGTGTCGCAATCGACTCCTGCTCGGAGTCGACGACAAACATGACAGCGACATCCGTCTCCGATTTCGCCGGGTAGGATGCGAAGAATAACGCCGTCTCCAGATTTTCGGTCAGATCAACAAACGGGGACGGAACACCATAGTGCTGCAGCGTCGCATAGATCAGGCATGCGGGAGACAGGCGATCATGTTGATCAATCAATGAGGCCGGCCTCAGAGGATTCAAGGCTGCGCTCGGAGAGGAAAAAAGCGGTCGCTCGTTGACCAGCAGATCAAGAAGCACAACGATGTTTTCAAGTCGTCTGTCAAACTCATTCCATTGGTGTTGCGGGAGCTGTTTGGAAGATTGAAGACGATCCAGGCTCGAGTATGTACTCCCCCAATCCCTGTTCTCACCCCGAAAGAGAAATCGAGAATCTCTATAGTTCTGCCAAATATGCCAGCGCAATGCATCCGGCCCGGACACTGTCGTCATCTTCATCGTGCACCCCCACCCGGAGTACTTTAGATGAAGTTTGCCGCAAAGGCGATGGATGCATTCGGGATTGGCAGGCGCTTAGGCCCCAGGCTCGTTATCGTCGGCGCCTTCCAGCAGGCCATCATAGACTTCCATAAGCGCGTTGGTAATTTCCTGTCCAAGCGCGTTGCCTGCCGCCCGAACATCCTCATCGGTACCGTCGCGTGCGGCTCTTGCAAGCTCGAAACCCTGCGTGCTGACGATCTGCTTTGCGACCTCAATGGCCCAAAGACCGAAATCACCGCGATTGTCGATCTTGATCGCGTCTTCCATTGCCTGTCCTCTTCATTCGTTTCGATCAGCCCGATACACCCAGATGGAGCACGGCCAGCAAGATGGCGGGCAATCAGGAACGCCCCATGCCATTCAGCCCTCGTCGCCAGATATGGGGCGGAATGGCCATCTGTCCATTCACGAAGCACGTGCACGGCAATCGAAACTTGCTTCGAAAGCAGGTGCAGGACACGGATAGAGACACGAAAACGCAAGGCGCGTGCTTGCGGCGAAAAATGTCTCAACCCGTGAAATCGGCGCGCGGCAAGGGTGTCCGAGGCCGCTAAAGCGCTAGAAATTGTGGAAATGCACCATTCTGAGGCCTCAAAGCTTGTCAGCCCTCGTGACAATGACCGCCTGCAATGGAAATGATTCCGCTGTAACCATTGCGGGGAAGCACCATGACCACTACGAATGAAATTGCAGACAAGATTGCCGCCGAGCACAAGCTGACCAAGGCGCAGGGCAAGGCTATCGTTGAAGCCGTATTTGCGTCCATCGTCGGCGCGGCTTCTTCCGGCGCTGAAACCTCCATTCCAGGCTTCGGCAAGTTCAAGGTAAAGGACACGCCGGAACGCGAAGCTCGCAACCCGGGAACGGGCGCGACGATCAAGGTCGCTGCAGCAAAGAAGCTGACCTTCACGCCTGCAAAGGCACTGAAGGATACGCTCAACAAGTAAGATCGCACTTTGAGCCCATCGCGGCTCGATGCGTCAAGCGGCCGGCCTCGACCAACGGGCCGGCCGTTAACATTTGCGGGCGGTCGACGCCCCAGCGCACACTCGCTCAAATCGCAGCGAGACCCACCCACTCAGCGTGATTGAAGATAAGCCCGGAGCGCGGAGGCCTCATCTGTCTGGATCGCGGAAATGCCGGCATCGATGAGACGCCCCCAAACTGCCTGGGGATCCCGCAAGGCGGCGGTATCGGTCAAACCTGCGCAGGAGACGGAGTCCAGCGTATTGACCCATAGCGCGATGCCGGCCTTGCGGAAAAGCGGTGCCCGCTCGATGACCTGTTCCAACCGGTCGAAATAGATTTCGCACAAGGTCGGCTTCAACTGAAGCAGGAGATCCATCTGCGTTTCAGCATCAGCCGCCTCAAGCCGCGTCTTCGCCATGAAAAGAACGGCCTGACGCGCTACGTTGGTGCGGATCCAGTCGAGATCTTCGCTTGTCTTGAGACTGCCCCAGAAATCGACCTGTTGATCGACACCCATGTCGCGAGCGCAGGCGATCACCTCCGGGATCAGATGCCGGTGCTTGACGTCGAGATGGATGAAAATGCGGTTTTTGGTCAGACTGAAGACATCCTTCAGGCTTGGCAGCTTTTCCTCTGTCACAGCATTGCGCTCACCGCCGTCGCGGTCGCGCAGGTTAAGGCTCGATAGCTGCTGAAGGGTCAGTGTTTCCGGCGCCCGATCCAGACCTGTCATCCGCTCAAGCGTATCGTCATGCAGAAGGAAAAGCTCGCCGTCACTGCTGCGGCGAACATCGATCTCGACGACATCGTAACCGGCTGATATGGCCCGCTCGATCGACAGCAGGCTGTTTTCCGGCGCAGCGCGCCAAATACCACGATGAACGACGATAGCGCAGTCGCGCGATGGATCGGCGATGTAGTCGGAATAGTTCATGATACGGCCTTCTGCCTTGGGATAGTCGGGCAACGAATAGCCCGCATCTGATCGCGTGAGGCATGGGGCCTATCATAGGACTTTGTCAGATCTGCAAAGCGCACAGCCTGTGATCGCAGCGTGCAACTCATCCCGAAACGACAATCGCAGCCCTAAGGCTGCGATTGAGATCAGAGATCATGGTCTCTTTTGAATTCCTCGAAGCCACACCTCAGAAATTCCAATCCTCGTCCTCGGTGGCCACGGCCTTGCCGATCACATAGGACGAACCGGAGCCGGAGAAGAAGTCGTGGTTCTCGTCCGCATTCGGCGACAGCGCCGAAAGGATCGCCGGATTGACCTTGCAGGCCTCGGCAGGGAAGAGTGCCTCGTATCCGAGGTTCATCAGCGCCTTGTTGGCGTTGTAGTGCAGGAATTTCTTGACGTCCTCGGTCAGCCCGACGCCGTCATAGAGCGCCTCGGTATACTTCGCTTCGTTGTCATAGAGTTCCAGCAGCAGGTCGAAGGCGAAATCCTTGATCTCCTGCTTGCGCTCTTCCGGCAACCGTTCGATGCCGCGCTGGAACTTGTAGCCGATGTAATAGCCGTGCACCGCCTCGTCGCGAATAATAAGCCGGATCATGTCGGCGGTGTTGGTCAGCTTGGCGCGGCTCGACCAGAACATCGGCAGATAGAAGCCGGAATAGAACAGGAAGCTCTCGAGGAAAACGCTGGCAACCTTCTTCTTCAGCGGATCGCCGGACGCATATTGCTCCATGATCAGCTGCGACTTGCGCTGCAAAAACTCGTTCTCCTCAGACCAGCGATAGGCGTCGTCCACGTCCGGCGTCAGGCAGAGCGTCGAGAAGATCGACGAGTAGGAACGTGCATGCACGGCTTCCATGAAGGAGATGTTCGACAGTACCGCCTCTTCATGCGGAGTCGCGGCATCGGCCATCAACTTGACCGAGCCGACACCGTTCTGGATCGTGTCGAGCAAGGTCAATCCGGTGAAGACGCGGATGGTGAGCTGCTGCTCTTCCGGCTTCAAGGTCGCCCAGGACGGTATGTCGTTCGACAGAGGGACTTTCTCCGGCAGCCAGAAATTGCCGGTCAGGCGATTCCAGACTTCGAGATCCTTGTCGTCTTCGATGCGGTTCCAGTTGATGGCACGGATACGGCTTGCCGGCTTGAATTGCATGTTCACGGGAATGTCCTTTTCAAACCGGGAATCAGAGGGCGCAGGAAACGCAACCCTGCACCTCGGTGCCGGACAGCGCCATCTGGCGAAGGCGGATGTAATAGATGGTCTTGATACCCTTCTTCCAGGCGTAGATCTGTGCCTTGTTGATATCGCGCGTTGTCGCGGTATCGCGGAAGAACAGCGTCAGCGACAGGCCCTGGTCGACATGCTGGGTGGCCGCAGCATAGGTGTCGATGATCTTTTCCGGCCCGATCTCGTAGGCATCCTGATAGTAATCGAGGTTGTCGTTGCTCATGAAAGCAGCCGGATAGTAGACACGACCGATCTTGCCTTCCTTGCGGATTTCGATCTTGGAGACGATCGGATGGATCGAGGACGTCGAGTGGTTGATGTAGGAGATGGAGCCAGTCGGCGGTACGGCTTGCAGGTTCTGGTTATAGAGACCGCCCTTCATCACGGCCTGCTTCAACTCGGCCCAATCCTCCTGCGTCGGGATGGCGATGCCGGCCTTTTCGAAGATCTCGGCCACGCGTTCGGTCGCGGGCAACCATGCCTGATCGGTATATTTGTCGAAATAGTCGCCGGACGCGTATTTCGAGTTCTCGAAGCCCTTGAAGCTCTGTCCGCGTTCGACCGCTAGGAGGTTCGAGGCGCGGATGGCATGATAGGTCACCGTGTAGAAATAGATGTTGGTGAAATCGACCCCTTCCTCCGAGCCGTAGAAAATGCGCTCGCGGGCCAGATAGCCGTGCAGGTTCATCTGGCCGAGACCGATGGCATGGCTGTCGTCATTGCCCTTTTCAATCGAGGGCACAGATGAAATATGGCTCATGTCGGAGACGGCGGTCAGCGCGCGGATGGACATTTCGATCGTCTTGCCAAAATCGGAACTATCCATTGCGGCAGCAATATTCAGCGAGCCAAGATTGCAGGAGATATCCTTGCCCATATGCTTGTAGGAGAGGTCGTCGCTAAATTCGCTGGCCTCACTGACTTGCAGGATTTCCGAGCAGAGATTGCTCATGGTGATACGGCCTGCAACCGGATTGGCACGGTTTACCGTGTCTTCGAACATGATGTAGGGATAACCGCTCTCGAACTGGATCTCGGCGATCACCTGGAAAAATTCGCGCGCCTTGATCTTCTTCTTGCGAATACGGCTGTCGGCGACCATCTCGCGATACTTTTCCGTCACCGAAATCTCGGTAAACGGCACGCCATAGACACGCTCCACGTCATAGGGCGAAAAGAGGTACATATCCTCGTTGTTCTTCGCGAGCTCGAAGGTGATGTCGGGAATGACAACGCCGAGCGACAGCGTCTTGATACGGATCTTTTCGTCGGCATTTTCGCGCTTCGTATCGAGGAAACGCATGATGTCAGGATGATGTGCGTTGAGGTAGACAGCGCCCGCCCCTTGCCGCGCGCCAAGCTGGTTGGCGTAGGAGAAGGAGTCTTCCAGCAGCTTCATGACAGGAATGATGCCGGACGACTGGTTTTCAATATGCTTGATCGGCGCACCGGCCTCGCGGATATTGGTGAGCGAAAGGGCAACGCCGCCACCGCGCTTCGACAGCTGCAGTGCCGAATTAATGGCGCGGCCGATCGATTCCATATTGTCTTCGACACGCAACAGGAAGCAGGACACGAGTTCGCCGCGCTGTTTCTTGCCGGCGTTGAGGAAGGTCGGCGTGGCCGGCTGGAAGCGTCCGGAAATGATCTCGTCCACCAGATCTCGGGCAATCTGTTCGCTGCCCTGCGCCAGCGTCAGCGCGACCATGCAGATGCGGTCTTCATAACGCTCGAGGTAACGCTTTCCGTCGAAGGTTTTCAGCGTGTAGCTGGTGTAATATTTGAACGCGCCGAGGAAGGTCGGGAAGCGGAACTTCTTCGCATAGGCGTGGTCGAAAAGATCACGCACGAAATTGAAGGAATACTGATCCAGAACTTCCTGCTCGTAGTAGCCTTCCGTCACCAGATAATCCAGCTTTTCCCGCAGGTTATGAAAGAAGACCGTATTCTGGTTGACGTGCTGGAGGAAGTACTGCTTGGCCGCCATGCGATCCTTGTCGAGCTGGATTTTTCCATGCTCGTCATAAAGGTTCAACATCGCGTTGAGGGCGTGATAATCCAGGCCCGTTTCCGCGGCCTTTGCCGACCGGTCGTTCGTGGGAGCAGGAAAAGCGCTCTGCGGCTTTTCGCCCGCATCCCGCGACAAAGAAGAGCTTAGCGTGTCCAAAATCGTTCCAATCCGTGTCTGACGTTCGCGACATCTTCATCCGTGCCCAAAAGCTCGAACCGGTAGAGATACGGCACCTGGCATTTGGTGGATATGATGTCGCCGGCGATCCCGAAGGTCGCCCCGAAGTTGCTGTTGCCCGCGGCGATAACGCCGCGGATATTCGAACGGTTACCCGCATCGTTCAGGAAACGGATCACCTGCTTGGGAACGGCACCCTTGCCGCCTTCACCACAATAGGTCGGGACAATGAGAACGTAGGGACGCGCGGCTCTAAGCTCTTCGGCCGCGCTGAGCGGAATGCGAGCAGCCGGCAATGCGAGCTTGGCAACGAAGCGATGGGTGTTCTCCGACTTGCTGGAGAAATAAACGATCTCACCCACCGCCAGGCTCCTCAGGCGAGCGCGCTGATCATGTCAGGGCGAAAACCCGCCCAATGCTGCTCGCCGGCAATGACGACCGGCACCTGGCGATAGCCGAGACCCTGCACCAACTCGTATGCTGCGCTATCCGTCGAAACGTCAACGATGGTGTAGTCAATTCCCTGACGGTCGAGAGCGCGCGTGGTGGCGGTGCACTGAACGCAGGCGGGCTTGCTGTAGACGGTAATGCTCATTGGATATCCTCGTAGTCTGATAGTCGTGCGAAAGGGTTCGGGCACCGGAAGATGCCCGCATCACGGAATGAAATTTGAGACGGATACAGCCAGTGGCCGCCCGTTTAGACGACCGTCATTTGCATAGCCGGTTTTGGATACTCGAATACATGGACTTCACCCCGAAGCAATTCATTGCGGGGTATTTGCAGGAGCAAGAATATGCGGCGGTCATGCCGCACAGATCCTCGCTCGCCAGCCGGACACCCCGCCCGTGGACGTTACGCTCGAGGCAGGTCTCCTGGCTCACGGGTCGCAGCATCCGATCTTGCCTTCCCAAGACACATGTGTCTCAGTGGCTATTTCGAACGAACACTCGCCGCTCACAGTTGCGGGGGCAGCTACGGCTTGGAAAGCATCATGCTCGCCGACCGTATTCCCATCTTAGCCTCCAAATCCTTGCGAATCGAAGGAACCTCGAACACTATATATAGTATATGAGGTTAAAATTGCGTCAACTGGTTCCATGTGGCCATCGCCATTTAGATGTTGATAAGCTGGAGACCGATGGATGCCTTCGCGGAGTAAAAGCCGCTTCCCCTCGAGGTCACGGGCGGCACGGCCGCCGTTACGCCAATTCTGACATCGATGCGAACGATCGGCCAATATTGGCTATCGGTGTCATGACCCTCCACGCGATCGCTATTAGCGGGGTGCCGCGAATAACACGCACCTACGCCGGGTCCCGCCAGCGGGAACCCCAATCAACGCCGAAACCAATTTAATGGCGACTTTGAGCCGGCCGATGCGTCAGGCAGGATTAACCTGGAAAATGACCCTCCAGGAAGCCCGCAATCGACGCTGCAGTTCGTATAGCAAAGCACAGACCGCCAATGTCGCGACGGTGATCGGCAAGAAGGATGCCGCCGACATCCATCCCATTTGATCGAGTGCATAGGCAATCAGCAGCATGACGGTTTGGTGCAGCACGTAGTAGGTCAGAATAGCTCGATTAAGATATATAACGATCCGGCTCTCCAACGCGCACCAGACCCTGGCATGTCCAAGGATCGCAACGACGGCGCTCCATTGAAATGCACCGGTCGCTACCCTGCCCACAAGCAGCCGCCACATCTCGGTCGCATCGGAAGGGAGGACCGGAAACACGATCGCCAAGATCGCGGCACACAGCACGGCGAGCAGTAAAGCCAGCTTTCGGATGTCAACGATGGCGCGCCAAAAGTCGTCGCGGCTCGCCATAACAGCCCCAAGGAAAAATGCCAGCATGTAGGCGGAATGACTGTACCAATCGGTTAGGATATTCAACGACGGCGGAAATGCGGGCCGCAGCATCAGCCTGAGAAGAATAAATACAAAGGTGGGTACGAAGAGCAGCCTCTTTCCTGAAAGCAAAGTCACCAGCCGATCTCCGACCTGAGCCAGAAGCAGAGGGCGCAACGAAACGGCAAATGCTAAAAGGGCTGTATAAAACCAGAGGTATGCAAGATACCAGAGATGCTGCATCCCAACGAGCAGCGTCTGCTCGCCACCCGGCAGCGAGACCGGCGTCAGAGTGACATAATGCCAGAAAACATCCATCAGGCCGATTTCAACACCCAGGCGTGTATTGAGCCAGACATAGACCTGCGGCGGGACCAGAAAAATGACACCTAACAGAAACGGAACGAGCAGTTGTCTGGTCCGCTCATTTCTGAGCACCTGGGGGGCTTGTCGTGGCAACAGGATACCCGTAACCGTTCCAGACACGAAGAATAACAACGTCATTCGCCACGGATGTGTCCATAAATAGATCAGATCGAAAATGGATGAGGGATCCGGCGCCTTGAACAGATATTCCCGGGAGTTGTACATTAGGCTGACGTGATAGACGATCAGCAGCATGAAGGCTGCAACCCTAACGAAATCCAGATCATGTCGGCGCGACAGCTTCCCCATGAGGCCGCAACCTAATTCACAACTATTAAGTGATTATCAAAATTAAACTATAAAATCATTCCGCGCACTTCGCTTTGAGGCCGGTTTTGGGAAAATACAACCCCAAGAAGCGGCATCGGCGACTGGCATTTATGCAAGCCAATAGCCTCAGCATGCAATTTCCTTCCTTGTCTCGCCGTTAGTCGCTGACCACCGAGCAGCGCTTGACAGACAATGCAAGCGCTCTTATTGATACGTATCAGTAATACGTATAACTAGATGAGCACCGATGAGCGGTCGAGCCACGCAAAAAGATGTCGCAAGGGCGGCGGGAGTATCCCAGGCCACCGTCTCCATGGTGCTGAGCGGTGGCGGCGCATCGATTCCGGCCGAGACTTGGGAGCGGATCACAAAGGCAGCGAGAGATCTCGGCTACGTGCCGAACCGCTTTGCCCAGGCGCTGAAGACCAGCCGCTCGATGACGATTGCCTGCATCGTCCCCGATATTACCAATCCGTTCTATCCGTCGCTGATCCGCGGCATTCAATCGATTGCGGACGGGCTGAATTACGATGTCATCACTGTCAACACCGACGGCACGCCTGACCGCGAGCGTCACTTTCTGGATTGGGCAAGACAAGGGCGAGTCGACGGCGTGATCGGCGTGTTCTTCACGCTGAAGGCCAGGGATTTCGGTCCGTTGACCGAAGCAGGTGTGCCCGTCGTGCGGATCGAATCGTCGAAGAAGCGCGGCGGTGACATTCCCGTGGACGATATCTATGTCGACAGCCGCGCTGCCGCGCAGGCTGTCACCGAGTATCTCCTCGGTCTCGGCCACACACGGATCGCGCTTGTCGCCGGTCGCGGCGGCCCGCAGGCACATCGTATCGAGGGTTATCGCACAGCACTCGCAAAGCTTGGCCATCCGGACCATGTCGTCATGGACGACGAATTTTCCGAGATGGGTGGCATCCGTGCGGCCGAGCGCATCCTTGGCGGCGACTTCAAGCCGACGGCTATCTTCGCCGCCAACGACCTGATGGCGATCGGCGTCATGCAGTCGCTGCGCGAACGCCGCATCCGTATTCCCGAAGATATCGCGGTCGTCGGCTTCGACGACATTTCCGCCGCCAAGCTCGTTACCCCGACGCTGACCACAGTCGCGCAGTTTCAATGGAAAATGGGAGAACGCGCCGCACAGACGCTGATGGATCGTCTGCGCGGAGAGAAGACCGGTGCAGGAACCGCTGTCGAAATGCCCTTCGACCTGGTCGTCAGGGGCTCGACGAGCAACGAGTAAAAGCAAAATTGGAGGAGACCCATGCGCAGACGTACCGTTTTGAAGGCAGGCATCGGCCTGGCCACCCTACCCCTCATGTCCCGCTTCGCGTTCGCAGCGGACCAGAAGCCCATATCCTTCTGGTATGAATCCGCCTCGCCGGAAAACCAGGATAACCTCAAGAACATCCTGATCGACCCGTTCAATGCAGCACATCCCGACGAGCTTCTGAGCATCGATTTTCGCGGCTCCGATCTCGACAAGCAATTGCGTATCGCGATGGTGGCCGGCACAGGTCCCGATGTCGTTTTCACGGCCGGTCCGAGCTACGTGGCGGCAATGGCACAAGCCGGCCAGCTCATGCCGCTGGATGACTACGCCAAGAAATACGGATGGAACGAGCGAGTACTGCCGCTTTTCCGCGATCTCGGCCGTTATAACGGCAAGCTCTACGCTTTGGCGAAGACTTACGAAACGCTCGGGCTCTTCTACAACAAGACCTTGTTCGACCAGAACAAATGGAAGGTTCCGACGACGATATCGGATTTCGAGGCGCTTGCCGACGAGATGAAGGCAAAAGGCTTGAACCCGTTCGGCGCCGGCAACGCTGATTGGCGTCCGGCCAACGAACATTACGTTTCGATCGCCTTCAACTCGATCGCTGGCCCGGAGAATGTCTACAAGGCGCTGACGGGCGCCATTCCATGGACCGACCCGGCCTTTGTCCACTCGATAGACAAGCTCGCCGAGTGGTGGGACAAGGGCTATTTCGGCGATAATTACTTCTCGCTGACGCTCGAGCAGGCCTTTGCACAGATCGCCAGCGGCCAGGCCGGCATGGCGCCGACAGGCACATGGAACTTCACCAACGTCCAGACCTATTTCCCGCAGAACAACGCGGAGCCCGGCTTCGTCGGCTTCCCGAGCGAGAAAGGCGATCCGATCTTCGCACTCGGCATCGGCTCGACGCTGTCGATCAACGCCAAGTCCGGCAATGCCGATGGCGCTGCTTCAGTTCTCGACTACATGTTTACGGACGACTACTACAGCAAGATGAACTCGGTCTGGCAGGGCGAATGGAACCTGCCCCTGGCCGATCTTTCCAAGGTCAAACTCTCCGATAAGGTCCTGCCTCTCTACGAGGATGCCATGAAGCAGCTGGCGGGCGCAGTCTCTGCCGGCAAGTATGGCTACACGACCTGGACCTTCCTGCCTCCGGCCACGGACACCTATCTGGTCAGCGGCATGGAAGAGGTCTGGCTCAAGAAAACGAAATCCGCCGACTTCCTGAAGAAACTCGACGAGACCTTTAAGCAGGAACGCGACGCCGGCAAGGCGCCCGCCGTGCCGCCACGCACCTGACAAGCCGCCGCAGGGCGGCGCCGAAAGCGCCGTCCTCGCACGGAGGACCATATGCACAAACTGTATCTCGTTCCGACGATGATTATTAACGTCATCATCGTCCTCATCCCTGCTTTGCTGACGGTGGTACTCGCCTTCTGCAATTGGGACGGCATTTCCTCGCCCACCTTTGCGGGCCTCGACAATTTCCGGGCCCTCGCCGATGACCGCGTCTTCTGGCTGGCGCTCGGCAACAACATCATATGGACCGTTGTCTTCCTGACGGTGCCGATCCTGATGGGACTGCTCGCCGCTTCGATGCTGCTTATCGTGCGCCGCGGCAGCAATTTCTTTCAGGTCGTCTACTTCCTGCCCGTCGTCATCGCCACCGCGATCACGGCCCGTATCTGGCAGGGGATGATCTACAGCCCGGTTACTGGCGTCTTCGGCCTTCTCAAGAAATACGGGCTGCCGATCCCCAATCCGCTGACGCAGCCGCCTATCTCGCTTTTCGGCGTCGCAACCGTGGACCTCTGGCACTGGTGGGGCTTTCTCTGCGTCATCTTCTTCGCCGCGCTCCGTCAGGTGCCTCAGGAACAGATCGAGGCCGCTCGCATCGAAGGCGCAACCTATTTCCAGATGATGCGCTATGTGCTGCTGCCTGGTATCCGGCCGACGATCACGCTGATGATGATCATGACCGTCATCTGGTCATTCCTTGCCTTCGACTTCGTTTACATCCTCACCCAAGGCGGCCCCGCTTTCTCGAGCGAACTGCTTTCGACGCTCGCCTATCGCAAGGCGTTCTACGACCTGAACGTCGGACAGGCTGCAGCCGCGGCGCTCGTCATCAGCCTGTTCGGGCTGGTGGGCACCTTTTTCTACGTGCGTATTCAGACCAGGGAGGGCGAGCAATGAGACTCGTGGAAAGCCGCCTGACCCTCTGGGTCTGCTATATTCTTCTCGGCATCTTCGCCTTCATCGCGCTCTTCCCGATCGCGCTTCTCGTACTGAACTCCTTAAAACCTGCCGCCCAGATCGTGCAGAATCCGCTGGGATTGCCGCAGCCGATCCGCTGGCAGAACTTTGTCAACGCCTGGAACCACGCCAAGTTCTCCAAGACCTTCATCAACTCCGTGATCGTATCGGGAACGACGATCGCGCTCGTCTGCACGACGTCGTCGCTGACAGCCTATGTGATTGCGCGCCGCAAGATCAAAAGCTGGAAGATCTTCACCTTTTATCTGCTCGCAACGACGACGGCCCCGATCCAGCTTTATATCTTCCCGCTGTATTTCGGCTTTGCGAAGCTCGGGTTGATCAACAACATCTTCGGCGTGGCGCTGATTTATACCGCACTCTACAGCCCCTTCGCTGTGATGCTGCTCAGAACCTATTTCCTTGCGGTCCCGAAGGAGCTCGAGGAAGCCGCGATCGTGGATGGCGCCACGCACTGGCAGGTCTTCTGGCGGGTGATGCTGCCGATCGTCTCGCCGGGCATTCTGACCGTGGCGCTCATCATCGGGCTGAATTCGTGGAACGAGTTCCTGATCGCCACGACCTTCCTGCAGAAACAGGAGAACATGACTGCCGTCATCGCCTTCTTCCTGTTGTCCGGCCAATACAGCTCCGACTGGGGTGAAATCATGGCCGCGGCCCTCATCATCGTCGTGCCCGTCGTCGCGCTTTTCGTCTTCATGCAGAAAAGATTCATCGAAGGCATGGCCGGCGGCTCCGTCAAAGGCTGAACGAATTTATCGATTAAATGGAGTGAGCAATGCAGCTTCCGAACGACTATCTCGAACGCGTCTATGCCGGCGTCCTGGGCAAGCTCATCGGCGTCTATCTCGGTCGCCCTTTCGAGGGTTGGACCTACCAGAAGATCATGGAAGAGCTGGGTCCGATCGAATATTACGTGCATGAACGTCTGAACCAGCCGCTCGTCGTTACCGATGACGATGTCGCCGGCACCTTCACGTTCATCCGGGCGCTTGAAGACTATGGCATCAAACCGAACCTCTCGGCCGAGGAAATCGGCAAGGCGTGGCTCAACTACATCGTTGAGGAACGCTCGATCCTGTGGTGGGGCGGCAACGGCAACTCGACCGAACACACTGCGTGGCTCAACCTCAAGAAAGGTGTAGCCGCACCGCAATCTGGCTCGATCGCCGCCAACGGCCAAGGCGTTGCCGAGCAGATCGGCGCACAGATTTTCATCGACGGATGGGCAATGGTCGCTCCCGGCCAACCCGAACTGGCTGCCAAGCTTGCCGAACAGGCCGGAAAAGTCAGCCATGACGGAGAATCCGTCTATGCCGCCATGTTGTGGGCGGCGATGGAAGCGGAAGCTTTCGTTGCATCCGATATCGATCATCTGATCGACACCGGCCTCAAGGCGATCCCCGGCGACAGCCTCATCGCAAAGCTGATTGCCGATATTCGCAGCTGGCACAAGGCGCACCTCGATTGGCGCGATACGCGTCAGAAGATCCAGGACAATTACGGCTACGACAAATATCCCGGCAATTGCCATGTCATACCGAACCATGCCCTCATGATCATGACCGTTCTCTATGCGCCGCACGATTTCCAGAAGGCGCAGATGATCGTCAATACGTCCGGCTGGGATACGGATTGCAACGCAGGCAATGTCGGTTGCCTGCTCGGCATCATGAACGGGCTCGACGGGCTTGGCGAAGGCCCGGATTTCCGCAGCCCCATCGCCGACCGTATGCTGATCTCGTCGGCTGATGGCGGCAACTCCATCAACGATGCCGTGCGGCAGGCTTATTTCCTGACCAATCTCGGCCTTCAGCTTGCCGGCCATCAGTCGCTCGGCGCGCCGAAGAACGGTGCGCAATTTCATTTCTCTCTGCCAGGAAGTCAGCAGGGGTTCCGTCCTCTGACAGGCCTCGATTCAGCGAGCGGCGTGCGCGTCGGCAATACCGAATTCGAGAGCGGGCGCGCGCTGACAATCGATTACGAAGCGCTTGGCCCGGCACAGAGTGCCGTGGTGACAACGCCGACCTTCTCGCCACGCGAAATGCTTGACATGCGCACCTACGATCTGATGGCAACGCCGCTCGTCTATCCCGGTCAGAAGGTGAAGGCCCGCGTCAAGGCCGGCCAGCAGAACCGTGGATCGATCGAAGCTCGTCTTCGCATCCGCGTTTATGACGAACGCGACCAGTTGAGCGATATCGACTCCGATCCGGTCATCATCGAGCCAGGCGCGGAAGCCATCCTCGAATGGACGCTTCCCGAAGCCGATGGTCAGCCGATCGCCGAAATCGGCATCGCGGTGAACGGTACCGGCCGCCGCGCCGATGGTCAGCTGCTCGTCGACTATCTCCGCTGGGACGGAGCACCGAAACTGACACTCAAGCGTCCTGCCGGTGACGGCGACTTCTGGCGCATGGCCTGGGTGAACGGCGCCAGCTTCTTCTCCAAGCGCTTCCCGGCCGCCTTTCGCATCTCGCAAAACAGCGGCGAAGGCATCATCATTCACGGCACCCGCCAATGGACCGACTATCAGGCATCGGGCCAGGTAATGATCCATCTCGGCAACTATGGTGGGCTTGCCATCCGTGCACAGGGTCTGCGCCGCTATTACGGAGCCCGTGTCACGCGTGACGGCAAGATGCAGATTGTCAGGGTTCGCGACGAGGACACCAAGGTCCTCGCCGAAACCGCCTTCAACATCGAATTCGACAAGCATATTTCTATGAAGGTCAAAGCTGAAGGCCCGCGTATCACCTTCGAAGCCGACGGTATTTCGGTCACCGCAGAGGACGCGTCCGCAGATGCGTTCCACGACGGTGGCATCGGCCTGCTCGTTCATGAAGGCGCCCTGTCGTCCAACGAGATCCGGATCGGAGGCGTCTGATGGCGACAGTCACCATAGACAAGGCACGCAAGGCCTATGGCGCAGTGGAGGTTCTCCACGGCGTCTCGGCCGACATTGCCGACGGCGAGTTCGTCGTTCTCGTGGGCCCGTCGGGCTGCGGGAAATCGACCCTGCTGCGAATGATCGCCGGCCTCGAGGACATCACCGGCGGCACGGTCAGCATCGGTGGACGGGTCGTCAACAATCTCCCACCCAAGGAACGCGATATATCCATGGTCTTCCAGAATTATGCGCTCTATCCGCATATGACGGTAGCCGAGAACATGGCTTTTTCGCTCACACTCGCCGGCGCCGCCAAGGACGAAAAGCAGAAGCGCGTGGCGCACGCCGCACAGATTCTGGGGCTCACCGATCTCCTCGGGCGATATCCACGCCAGCTCTCCGGCGGCCAGCGCCAGCGCGTCGCCATGGGCCGTTCGATCGTCCGCAACCCGCAGGTCTTCCTGTTCGACGAGCCCCTATCCAACCTCGATGCAAAGCTGCGCGTCGCCATGCGCGCCGAGATCAAGAGCCTTCACCGGCGTCTGGCAACGACGACCATCTATGTCACCCACGATCAGGTGGAAGCAATGACGATGGCCGATCGCATCGTCGTCATGAATGGCGGCCACATTGAGCAGATCGGACGGCCGCTTGAGCTCTACGACAATCCGCAAAGCACCTTCGTTGCCGCGTTCATCGGTTCTCCGGCCATGAATCTGCTGACCGGCCGTTTCGAAAGCGTGGATGGCAAGTCGGTGTTTAGAACCCATCAGGGCGTCATACTGCCTCTCCCCGAGAATGCTCCGAAGCTTTCGAGCGTGGAGGGCGTCTATGGCATCCGTCCTGAATATTTCAGCCTCTCCCCGGAGAATGTCGGCATTCCTGCCCGCGTGGTGGTCGTTGAGCCTCTCGGATCGGAAACGCACGTGACCGCGACTGTCGGCGAACAGACGATCGTGACCGTCTTCCACGACCGGCTGAGCATCCAGCCGGAGAAAACGATATGGCTGCAACCGCGGACGGAACGGATCTGCCTTTTTGACGCGACCGGCAAGCGACTGACCGGCAACATGGCCGAACAGCACGCCTGAGATCCTGCGATTTGAAGCGCCGTCCAAGGGCGGCGCATTTCTGCTCGATCAATGGATCGGGCCGGCCACGCCTGTTCTGACAGACATATCAGCCAGGCTGACATCGAGTGTTGCCGGATCGATCGATTGGCGCACCTTCAGCAGCATATTGCCAAGATCCTCCATCATCTCGCGCACATAGGCCTCCGTGCGAACACGGTCTCCTGAGACGATGTGTCGAAGCAAGACAATATGGTTCTCGACAGTCGTCTCCATCGGAGCGCCGGGGCCGAGATAGGTGTGATAGATCCAGCCGGTGCGTCTGTAGAGCGTCTGCAGCGGAATAAGCGTGTTTGCCAGAAGCGGCTCGCCGGAAGCCGTCAGGATTGCCCTGTTCAATAGCCGGTCCGTGACGTTGAAGCGCTCGAGGCTGAGATCTGCCTTGGACGCTTCGAGATCCGTGATGAATGTCCTCAGAACCTTATGATCCTGCGGCGTCGCGCGTTCGCTCGCCAGCCCACAGGCAATCGCCTCCATTTCCATGCGCAGAGGCAGCAACGTCCGCTCCTGCGCCAGATTGACCGGTGCGATGCGCAGGCCCGAGCGTGGGCTGACATGGATAAGTTGGTTGGCCGAGAGACGCTTGACCGCATCATGAACCGGCGTGCGACCAAGGCCGGATTGCTGTTGCAGCTGTTGGATCGTGTAACGAGCACCGGGCAGGAGCTCGGTGGAAACGATCATGCTCTCAAGACGATCATAGGCTTCCTCCGACAGGCTTCGAGGTTGTTTTTCCTTCTTCATCATCGCGCTGTCGATCTTTTCCCGCTCGAATTCACCACTGCCGCCGATCCTCGATTCACAAGGCCCGGCATTGACATTCGGCTCCATATATCAAAATTATTGCCCCATGTGAAATTTCAGATTACTAGCGTGATATTTCATTGAGGGAGGAAATCATGACAATCGACCACGCATCATCAACCGAAGCCATGCGACGGCCATCCACCAACCGACGTTGGTGGATCGGCGCTCTTCTCGCGCTCGGCGTTCTCGTCAACTATTTCGACCGGGTGAACCTCACGGTCGCCTCGCCGCTCATTCAGGACGATTTCAAGATCGGACCGGCCGAGATGGGCATCCTGTTCAGCGCCTTCGGCTGGACCTACGGCTTCCTGCAAATTCCCGTCGGTATGCTGCTCGACCGTTTCGGCATTTCCCGGGTGATGCGGCGGAGCACGTTTTCCTGGGGCATTGCTTCCGTCATCACAGCCTTCTCGGTGGGAATGCAGACGCTTTTTCTTTCCCGCATGCTTCTCGGCGTAGCGGAAACTCCAGGCTTCCCGGCCAATTCGAAGGCAACCGGCTACTGGTTTCCGCGCCATGAACGGGGCCTAGCAACCGCGCTCTTTGATGCGGCAGCAAAATTCTCCAACGTCATCGCCATTCCGCTGGTCGCCTTCCTAATGCTGCATTTCGGCTGGCGCGGCGGCTTCCTTGCGACGGCAGCCATCAGTTTCGTCTTCTTTGCGATGTTCTGGCTGTTTTATCGCGATCCCAGCGCCGACAAAAACCTCTCGGACGAGGAACGGGCGTACATAAAGGCCGGCGGTGCGGCACAGGAAGGCGAAGCCGCCGCCAACGCGGTCGGCATGCTCGGTTATCTCCTGCGCAATCGCAAGGTCTGGGGCCTTTCGATCGGCTTTGCCGCCTATGGCTACGCCTTCGCCCTCTTCATCTTCTGGCTGCCGGATTATCTGGTCAAGGAGATGCACATGGATATCCTGAAATCGGCAAGCTTTACGACGATCCCCTGGATCTTCGCCACGATCTCGGATCTCTTGATCGGCGGCTGGCTGATCGACCATCTCATCCGCAAGGGTCATGACGAATCCCGCGTTCGCAAGACGATCATCGTCTTCGGCATGTTGATGGGTCTGGCCGTCGTCGGTGCAGGGCTCACCACCGATCCTTATTGGGCGATTCTCTGGATTACCATTTCGCTGAGCGGCCTTGCCGCTGCCGCACCGGCCGGATGGTCGATCCCCGCGTTGATCGCGCCGAAGGGCGGCGCGGCGACGGTCGGCGGCATCATGAACTTCCTCAATAGCGTCACCGGCATCGCAGCGCCGATCATCACCGGCTTCATCGTCGGCGCCACGCAATCCTTCAGCCGCGCCTTTCTTCTGGCCGGCGCAATGCTTGCAATCGGCATCGTCTCCTATGTTTTCGTCCTCGGCCGCATCGAGCAGATCGCCGATCCGAAAGCGTGATTTAGATCCTCAGACCACGAAAGGGTTCCCATGAAAATCACAAATGCGAAGGTCATCGTCTGCTCGCCCGGACGCAACTTCGTCACGCTCAAGATCGAGACAGACGAAGGGATTTACGGCATCGGCGACGCCACGGTAAACGGCCGCGAGCTGGCTGTCGCCTCCTACCTGCAGGATCATCTCGTTCCCTGCCTCATTGGCCGCGACGCGTCGCAGATCGAGGACATCTGGCAGTATTTCTACAAGGGCGCCTATTGGCGCCGCGGCCCGATCACCATGGCCGCGATCGCCGCGGTCGACGTCGCGCTGTGGGACATCAAGGCAAAGGCGGCCAACATGCCGCTTTACCAGTTGCTTGGCGGCGCAAGCCGCACCCACATGCTGACCTATACCCATGCCAACGGCGAGACGATCGAAGAGACCGGCGACAAGGTCGCTGCTTTCAAGGAGCAAGGCTGGAAGGCAATTCGCGTCCAAAGCGCCGTTCCGGGCTTGCCGGTAACCTACGGCGTCGAAAAGGTAGGTTCGCTCGCCCAGGCCGAAGACAAGCCGCGGGAAACGCTCTGGGATACGCCGACCTATCTGCGCTTCCTGCCGAAGCTTCTCGATCATCTGCGCGATCGCTTCGGCTATGAGCTCCATCTCCTCCACGACGTCCACCACCGCCTGACGCCGCAGGAAGCAGCAGGGCTTGCGAAGGAGGTAGAGCGTCACAAGCTCTTCTGGCTCGAAGACGCCGTTCCGGCCGAAAACCAGGAATCCTTCCGCCTCATCCGCCAGCATTCGACCACGCCGCTGGCGCTCGGCGAAGTTTTCAACTCGATCCATGATTGCCGACAGCTGATACAGGAACAGCTGATCGACTATATCCGCACGACGCCACTGCATGCCGGCGGCATCACGCATGTACGGCGCATCGCCGATCTTGCCGGGCTCTATCACATTCGCACCGCCTGCCATGGCGCAGCCGACATGTCGCCCATCACAATGGGCGCGGCTCTACATTTCGATCGCTGGGTGCCGAACTTCGGCATTCAGGAATATGCCTTCCATCCGGACGAGGCGAAGAATGTCTTTCCGCACGAATGGCATCTGAAGGACGGCTATCTCTACAGCGGGGAAAAGCCCGGCCACGGCGTCGATATCGACGAGAAGGCGGCGAAAAAATACCCCTATCGACAGGCCTATCTTGACGTTGCAAGGCTTACCGACGGCACCATGTGGAGCTGGTAATATCTGAACAATCGGCCGGCCTTATCCGCCGGCCGATTGGTGTTAGCGTGCGTGGCTCTCCTGGATACGATCTGCGAGATCGAGAAAATTCTGCCGCATGCGGCGCAGGGTGAAATCGACGCCAAACAGACGGCCGGTATCGCTAAATCCGATAGACTGCGCTGCATCAGAATGCTGGAAAGCATCGAAGGCCTCCTGAAGACTGTTGTCGGCGTTCGACAGGAGCTCGGAATCGATCTGGCCGCCAGCACGAAGTACCTTGCCGCACGCTTCGGCAAAACCCGCCTGCGCGCGCAGAACCGACGCCACCTGTGGCCCCAACGCGTCAACGACCACAGACGGGAACGGGGTTTCCACAAGGTGGCTGACATAGGTCATGTCATTGCGGATACGCCAGAGAGAGCGCGGAATGGCGTCGGATATTCCCTGCCGCGCCAGCCACAAGGCGCGTTCGCGCTGCGCGTCGATCAACAGCGCCTCGGCCGCGATCAAGGATTGCCGCAGGCCTATATTGGCTTCGACGGCAGACACAGGTTCTCCCTTTTCCGCAGCCGCTGCCAGGGTGCGCAATATCTGCGCCATGACCTCAAGCGCCGATGCGAACCGATCCAGCACCACTGTTCGTGAGCGGGTCGGCAGGATGAAGAGGCTAGAAAGCACCCCGATGACGCCGCCGAGCGTAATCTCGGCAATACGATCGATGACGAAGATTTCGACCGGCACAGACTGAGAATGGGTGAGCATCACGATCGCGGCGGTGAGCCCTGCGTTGCGCAGGCGCGGGGCGCGGGCGGACACGAAGCTGGCAAAACCAACAACGCAGATGAGGGCGACGCCGATTGCGACGGGTTGGTGCGGCGTAACGAGCACCGCGAGCCCTCCGAGGACGGCGCCGGCAACGGTCGCGACCAGCCGATCGACAGCCATACCGGCGGTGGCACCCACCGACGCCTGCATGACGATCAGCACCGTGAAGACGGCCCAATAGCCCTGCTGTAGGTTGAGAAGCTGCGAGATCGCGTATGTTACCGTGCAGGCGATCATCACCCGCAGCGCCTGTATCGCCGCCCGCTTGGTCTGTGCCAATGCAGCTTTCGGGGGAGAAGGCGGACCACTTTGACGAGTTTCCCGCTCGGTCATCCCACAGCTTTCCAAATGGGACTATTGATTGACAATGCCGTTCGGATCTTGCCCCTCCGCTCTCTCCTGAAACAGCCGCTATCGACCATGCTCCGCGCTCGACAATGGCAGGTTTCCCCGAGACATGAAAGAAGGGCGGCACGCGCAGAGGCGATGCCACCCTTTGTGACCTTCAGGGCCCGGGCGTCGTGGCAGGAATTAGGGCAGCAAAGCGATTAGTGAACCGCAGTGCTGATCATTGGGTAAGGATGGGTCGCTTTGAACTGCGAGATGACTTCAGCCGCCTGCTGCAGAACCTGATCGGCGCTTTCAAGATCCTCGCGCGCCAGCTCGTCTGCATTGATGCGGATCGCCTCGGCCATATTGATTGAGAATGCCGCAAATTTCTGGTCGCCCTCGACCATCGCTTCCTGTGCCGCACCTTCCAAGGTCCGGGCCGCGTCGATAAGAATTTCCTCGCGTTCGGCAACGCTCAGGTTTTCGATATTTCTCGTCTTGTCTTCCATTTTGATCACTCACTCCGAATAGACGTGATTGCAACCGAGCTTCTGAAGCCTCGGTCTCTATGGAACTAAGAAGAGCGGCACGCGGATTCAAGGCCTTGAAAAATCGGCAGGAATACACGTCTGGACGCTTTTGACAGAAACATGGCAGGCGCCGCAGAACGCACCTTTGAACGGAGCATTCGACGAAGAGACGTGTGCGTCAGCTGGGAACATTGAGGTCGGCGAGCGGTTTCACCTCCATGTCTGCCGCTCGTCAATGCAAAGACGAACTCACAGAAAGAACTGCGGCAGCCGCTTTCGGAAATCGAACCGATAGGATGACCAAGGTGATGGACAACCGACAGCAAAGCAGCAATTCAACGCCGCATCGAGCCACGACCGCCGACACCACGAAGCGTGAAAAATCGCCTCCTCTGAGAGGCAAGATCGATGCGGAAATGGAGCATTCCACCGAACTGGCTCCGGATGACCAGCCCAATCTTAAGGCAGAAAGAGAAGCGGCACGCCAGCATGGCGATGCATTCATCGTCTCGACGGACCTGGAAGACGCCGATCAGCGAGAAGCTTCACCAGGTACACGCGAGCAAAAATAACCGGTTCGCGGCCACAGCCCCAAGCGGCCTTTGCAGCAATCATTGAAAACAAGGAGATGGTAATGACTGACCTTGACGACAATGCACGCGTCTGGGAGCTGATCGACAAGATCGGCTTCTGCATGCTCACGACACAGACCTCAGGCAGCCTTCGGGCGCGTCCCATGGCGGCGCACGCCGAACCGGTCGAAAACGCGATCTATTTTCTGACGGATGTGGCAGGACATAAAGACGATGAGATCGCGCGCTGGCCGGATGTTTGCCTCGCCTTTGCCGATACGAAATCGCAAAAATATGTTTCCATTTCGGGCACGGCTGAAGTGCAGAACGATCGGGAGCGCATTGAGGATCTCTGGTCCACGCCGGCAAAAGCCTGGTGGCACGACGCGAAAGATCCGTCCATTCGCGTCTTGAAAATTACGCCATCTTCAGCGGAATATTGGGATAGCCCCGGCACCGTCATCAGCTACATCAAAATGGCCGCTGCTGCGATCTCCAACACGAAGCCCAATATGGGAGACAACGTGAAAGTGGAGCTTTAGAGGGAAGCCCTAAACATCGCCGCGGCCGTTATCCAGTGACCGCGGCCCAGCATCTCTCTATTCTTCCCACTCTTCCTCATCCGTAGAAAGCAGATCGACCGGCGATGCAACCGTGCCCGCCGGCGAATGTCGGCCGTCGCCGATAAGTGCATCGTCGCTATTGATCCAAGCCCATGCCTCCAGCCAATTCGGAAGTCGTTGCGCCGGTGGCGACAATTGACGCCGACAGCCGGGGCCTATTCCGCCGCCACGGCGACAGTGTCCTCGGCAGACTCAAGTGCCCTCACCAGCGGAATGACGTGCTTTCCAAAATACTCGACCTCCTCCTGGAAGTGCAGGAAACCGAGCAGGATCAGATCGGCGCCCGCCCGTTTCAGACGGAGGATGCGCTCGGCCACCTGTTGCGGCGTGCCGATCAGATTGGAGCGGAAACCGTCATTATATTGAACAAGGTCCTCGAAGCTGGATTTCGCCCAATTGCCCTCGCCTTCAGGCGAAGCCTTGCCGGCATTCTTCACTTCGTGACCGAATGCCTTAACGGCATCCGGATTGGCTTTTTCGACAATTTCGTCGAGCACCGCTTTCGCCTCCGCCTCGCTATCTCGCACGATTGCAAAGGCGTTGACGCCGACGCGGACATGATGCCCGTTTTCCGTGGCCTTGGATTGAATGTCGTCTACCTGTTTGGCAATCTCCTCGGGCGTATTGCCATTGGTGAAATACCAGTCGGAGACGCGCGAGGCCATGTCTCTCGCTGCGCGGGAAGAGCCACCCTGGAAGATTTCCGGTTGCGGATCGATCGGCTTGGGTTTCAGCGAATAATCGGTGAAACGATAGAAATCACCGCGAAACGTGAAACTATCCTCGGTCCAGATGCCGCGCAGGGCACGAATGAACTCTTCTGAGCGGCGATAACGCTCGTCATGATCGAGCCAAGGTTCGCCGATGGCGTGGAATTCCCCGCGAAACCACCCGCTGACGACGTTGACGGCGACGCGGCCGTTGGTGAGATGATTGATCGTGGCAATCTGCTTGGCCGCCAACGCAGGAGCCCATGGACCGGGCAGAATAGCGGCGATCACTTTCAGCTTCGTTGTCGCCTCCAGAAGCGAATGGCTGAAGGCAACCGATTCATGCTGATATTCCGCGCCGTAGCCGGCAGTGAAGCGGATCTGGCTCAACGCATAGTCAAAGCCGCTCGCCTCAGCGATTTGTGCCAGCTTGCGATTGTAGTCGATCGTCCAGCTCGTCCTTTGCTCGATATTCGAGATGACAAGTCCGCCCGAAACGTTTGGAACCCAGTAGGCGAATTTCAACGGCTCTCTTTTCACATCGCTCATTGCAATCTCCTGACGTGATTTGCCTCAACCCTCCATAAATATACTCTATAGATTTTATGGTTTATCGAAGAAATTCATACCAAGTTTTGGCAGTTTCGGGAAAAACTGCTGCGCCGAGCAAGATCGCATGCAGTCAGGGTGCTGCGTGCGCATGGGACTAGACAGGGTCCGCAAAGGACCAACGCGCAGCTCGGAGGCTGATGTCGAGCACCGACCGCATGAAAAAGCCTAGAAAGGCCGGCCGGTAGCACCACCCGTCAGAGAAAAATACACGAAGGCGGCGACAAAGAACGCAACGATGATGACGACCGCCAGCAGACGTTTGAGCCAGGGCGGCGTGTGCCTTGGCGGCTTCGGCTTGGGGCGGCGTTCGAACTTGATGATGTTATCGGACATAACAATCGATTAGCGAAGATCGGGCGCTTTGCCAATCCGCCTCGACGGTCTCCAACGCAACATCGCGGCCGTGATGCGTGCTTTCCGACCGGCAATCTGTCGGCTGTCCTACAGCATGTCGCCGAGCGTCCAATGGTTGTTCCATCTGGCGTCGATTTCGTCTTCGACGTTCTGATATCGGATGTCCGTTGACAAACGCAGTCTTTGCCCTTGGTCCTGGTTTGTCGTCGAAGCGTGAATCATGAAAGGCGAATGGATCATGACGTCGCCTGCCTCGTAATCCGCTACCAGCCAGCGCGTGTTAAATCGCTCCGCCATGTCAGGCAGATCCTTTGAGACCCAGCCACCCTCCGTCATGTTGCGATTGAAGGCGCTGACGCGCTCCTCGGGACTGAGATCCTCGTTCTTCTCGTTGAACTCACGTTCCATCCCAACACCGATCGCATGCGAGCCTTCCAGATAGGTGAGCCCACCCATCTCAATCGGGATATCGCCGATCGGTATCCATGCGGTCACGATGCGGCTGGTGCCGCCACGCAGATAGACCAGATCATAATGCGCAGGCGTCACCGTCATCGTTCCCGGCCGCACATGGCGCATGATCTTGCGTTTGTGCAGATAGGAAATGCCCGACAGGAATTCGTCCATAAAACGCGAGATGCGCGGTTGCGCGCAAAAGCCCTCATAGGCAACGGAACGCACAAGCGACATCAAGCAACGATCGACGTCCCTGCCCTCCGGGGCCGCAGCGGATGCGATCCCGTCCCTGGGATCGGTTCCTTCCGCAATCAGCCCTGTCTTTGCCAAGTGGCCGAAGACCCAGCCACGAAAATCGATCACCTCCTTGCGTGGCAGGAACCCTTTCAGCCACACATATCCATTCTCTTCATAAAGACGTCGGATTGCTCCCACGCCAATACCCGGGTCCGTGGGTGTGAGATAGCCGAGCCGATTGGGCGCGCCGGAAAGAAGCTTCCCGTTGGCCACGAGACTAAACGCGCGTTCGTCAGAGGGCATCGCTTGCATGGAAATCGACATTTCACTCGCCTATCATTCGATCCGATTGTCAGTTGAAACTAGCTACAGATGATGTTTCACTCCATGGAGGGAAACCATACTGGACTTTTCGCTCACCATGAAAGTGACTGAAGCCGTCTATCGATCGCCGCTCGCAGCAGCCGGAGGACTGACAGTGACCGGCAGCGGCAGCCAGCGTGCCATGCATTCCGTCGAGGCGCGAAAACTGCCAAGCTATGCAGTGGTTCTCGTCGAGGATGGTCGAGGTTTTCTCGACGCCGAGACCAGCGGGCGACAGGATGTGAGAGGCCCAATGCTGTTCTGGCTTTTTCCAAACCGCAAACACTCGTACGGCCCCGATGGTGAAGGTTGGAGCGAGCGATGGGCGCTGTTCGAAGGCTCTCTTGTACGGGACTTTTTGCGGCTGCGTCTTATCAGCGAACAGCATCCACTCGTTGAGCTTCGCAATCTGGACCGTATCCAACGTCTTTTTGCCGGCATCCATGCCGATCTGCTCGAAGATACGAATCTCGCAAGAGCCTCAGCCGCCGCCTCGCTACACCAGCTCGTCGTTCTGGCGGCACAGCAGGCAAGCCATGTCCGGCCCTCCGCTCGCAGTGGCGGCGACATGGCCGGGATTATCGAGGCGCTTCGGCGCAGAGCGACGCAGACCCTCGATATGGCTGCATTTGCGGAGGAGCACGGAATGTCGCCTGCGACGCTACGAAGACGGGTGACGGCGGAAGTTGGCCTGCCGCCAAAGGGTTTTCAGCTACGCGTGCGGATAGACCGAGCCAAGGAGCTTTTGACGACCACAGACGAGAAGATCGAGATCATCGCCGCGAAAATCGGCTTCGAGGACCCTTTCTACTTTTCACGGCTGTTCCATGAACGGGAAAACTGTACGCCGCGCGAATTTCGGGCGCGATTCAGACGAGGCTGACACAGAATACGCCAGGGAAACCTACGCTCCTGCCTCGAGCTTGTCACACCCCTGCATCATCGGATGGCTCCCGCTCCAGATTCCGACGCCGCCAGGCGGCCGGGGACTCCCCCATACGCTTGCGAAAGAAGCGTGAGAAATAAGCGGGATCTTCGAAGCCCACTTCGCGCCCTATATCCTCGATCGAGCGAATGGTGAACAACAACAAGCGCTTGGCCTCAAGCAGCCGCCGGTCCAAAAGCATTTCCTTGACAGTATGTCCGAACACCTCACGCGCAGACTTATCAAGTAGATGCTGCGTCGTGGCGAGCAAATCGACGTAGCGGGCAACGGGCCAGTCATTTTTGTAGTGCCTGTCGACGGCAGCCCTTAGCGCCAGCGCAAGCGCCACCATCGGCGATGCTGATGGAAGCGCGGCACTGCCACCGAGCCGGTTCATCAGCGACAACACGACCGTGATCAGGCCCGGCATCACCTTTTCGCTCTGGCCGCCATGCTCGCGATATTCATCGCTGATCATCTTGAGCAAGAGATCAAGCCTTTGCCAGGAGGAATCTTCGCCCTTGCCCGTCAGGAAGGCCGGCGCATCGAGGCTCAGCCCAACCTGCGGCGCAAGCGCCTTGAGCGTATCGTCCGAGATCGAAACGACAATCGCATCGGATTGGTCATCGACCTCGAATCCGTGGATGATATTGCTCGGGACGAAGCCGATCGTCGGAGCGGAAAAATTCCAAGTGCGATCCTCGATGCGGTAGCGGCCGCCGCCCTTGTACCAATAGGTGATCTGTCCCATCAGCGGATGCTTGTGCGGCGCCACTTGCCCGAAATGCAAGGTTTTCCGGTCCATTACGGTTTCGACATGGAGGAAGCCGACATCCAGCGCGCGGCTCGGCACGCCATAGACAAAGAAATTCGGTATTTCGATTTTCTGCGACATGCCGGAAAAAGTACCAGCGAATTGGTCCCTTTGTCCATGGCTACGGCAATGTGCGGGACGTAGCATCGGCCATGATCTCAAGGGAGGAATAAGAGATGCGAGCTGAAGATCACCGCAGCGACAAGACCCGTCCATTCACCGGCGCCGAATATCTGGCAAGTCTCCGCGACGGCCGCGAGGTCTATATCAACGGCGAGCGCATTGCCGATGTCACCACGCATCCCTCGATGCGCAACTCCGCCCGCTCGATCGCGCGAATGTATGATGCGCTGCACGACGAAAAATCCAAGGAGCGACTGACCTCGCCGACCGATACCGGATCGGGCGGTTACACCCATAAATACTTCCGCGTGGCGAAATCTTCGGCCGAGCTTGTCGCACAGCAGGGCGCCATTGCCGATTGGGCACGCATGTCCTACGGCTGGATGGGGCGCACCGCCGATTACAAGGCGGCCCTCATGAACACGCTCGGCGCCAATGCCGACTGGTACGGTCCCTTCAAGGGCAATGCGCTTTCATGGCACAAGCGCGCCCAGGAATCCGTGCTGTTCATGAACCACGCGATCGTCAATCCACCGATCGATCGCCACAAGCCTGCCGATGCGGTCAAGGACGTCTTCGTTCACATCACCAAGGAAACCGACGCTGGCATCTATGTTTCGGGCGCCAAGGTGGTGGCGACCTCATCGGCCCTTACCCATTACAATTTCCTTGCTCAAAGCTCGGCAACCGTCACGGAAGACCCGTCGCTATCGGTCATGTTCATCGTTCCGATGAATGCGCCCGGCATCAAGATGTTCTGCCGTGTTTCCTATGAGCAAACGGCCAACTCAGTGGCGCAGCCCTTCGACTATCCGTTGTCGTCACGCTTTGATGAGAACGACGCGATCCTCGTACTCGACAATGTCTTCGTGCCCTGGGAGGACGTTTTGGTGCTGCGCGATGCGGCCAAGATCCTTTCTTTCCACCCGGCCTCCGGCTTCATGCACGGTTATTGCTTCCAGGGCTGCACGCGCTTTGCCGTGAAGCTTGATTTTCTCGCCGGGCTGCTCGCCAAGGCTCTGCGCGCGACCGGCGGTGATGCGTTCCGGGGCAATCAGGCGGCGCTCGGCGAAGTCATCGCGCTTCGCCACATGTTCTGGTCCTTCTCCAACGCAATGGCTTACAATCCGCAGCCCTGGACGAATGGCGCAGTGCTGCCGAACATGGAAGCGGCCCTCTCCTACCGCACCTTCATGTCGGAAGCCTATCCGCGCGTCATCGAGACGGTGCGCAAGGTGGTCGCCTCCGGCCTCATCTACCTGCCTTCATCAGCCAAGGATTTCCGCAATCCGGAGATCGACCGTTACCTCTCGCAATATGTGCGTGGGTCCAATGACATGGGCCATATCGAGCGTATCAAGATCATGAAGCTGCTGTGGGATGCGACCGGCACCGAGTTCGGCGGACGACATGCACTCTACGAGCTGAACTACGCCGGAGCGCCGGAGGAAGTCCGCCTGCAGGTGCTGAAGGGTGCCGAACGCGGCGGCCGTCTGAAGGAAATGGAGGCCCTCGTCGATCGCTGCATGGGCGACTACGATGAGAACGGATGGACGGGTGACACCTGGCTTCCGCCGCTCGGCGACACGTCGCCGATCCGCAATGCCGCCGAATGAGGTGTCGCCATGGAGGAGCAACTTTCGAAAACCGAGTTCCGCAACGCCATGGCCAGGGTCTGTGCCCCGGTCAACGTCATCACCACCAACGGTCCTGCGGGTCGCGGCGGCTTTACCGCCACCGCCATGTGCAGCGTCACCGACGAGCCGCCGACGCTTTTGGTCTGCATGAACAGCCGGTCCGCCCAGACGGGCCTTTTCCTCGAAAACCGCCGCTTCTGCGTCAATGTTCTGACGCAAGAACACAAGGAACTGGCCGGCTACTTCGCCGGTCAGCGTGTCGAGATGGAAGAACGCTACGCGGCAGCCGAATGGATCGATTTCCGGTCCGGCAGTCAGGCGCTTTCAGATGCCATCGTGTCCTTCGATTGCCGACTGACGGAGGCACGTCTCGTCGGGACGCATCACATCTTTATCGGTGAGGTCCTGGATATCCGTAGCCGCAAGGATGGGCACGCCCTTCTCTATTTCGATCGCAACTATGTGCATGTGCCGACCCAGGCGGGCAGTTTCGGCGGCTAGATCGCAAACGCCGGGCTAACGACCATCGGGAATAAATGCAGAGTGCCGCTGACCGTGGCACTCTGTTTCCTTATGAAAGCTGTTTTGTCAAAGCTGGATCCAGGCCGACTTCAAATCGATATATTTATCGAGCGCATGCAGCGATTTGTCGTGGCCGTTGCCGGATTGCCTGACGCCGCCCAATGGCACGCTGTTATCGGCCCCGCCGTACGTGTTGACGTGCACGACGCCGGCGCGGATGCCGCGCACCATGCGATGAGCACGCGACAGGTTCGACGTCCACACCGCGGAGGCCAGGCCATAGTCCGTGGCATTGGCAATCTGAAGCGCTTCCGCTTCCGTCTCGAAGGGTATGATCGACAGGATAGGCCCGAAGACCTCTTCACGCGCCAGCGTCATGGATGGCGTCACCTCGAAGACGGCAGGCCGCATGTAATATCCGCCGGTCTCCTCGAGAATGCGCGAGCCACCAGTGCGCAAGGATGCGCCCTCCGACACCGCTTGCGCGACATATCCGAGATCCTTCTTCAACTGGATTTCGCTGGAGATGGCGCCCGCTTCCGTCGACAGTTGCAGGGGATCGCCGACCTTCATGGTCTCTGCGATGCGCGCAACCTTCTCCGAGAAGGCTTCATGGATCGACTTCTCCACAAGCAGCCGCGAGCCTGCGACACAAACCTGTCCGGAATTGCGGAAGATACCGTAGGCCGAAACCTTGGCTGCCTGATCGAGATCGGGCGCGTCGGCAAAGACGATGTTCGGTGATTTACCGCCAAGTTCCAAATAGACACGCTTCAGATTCGAGCGCGCCGAATATTCCAGAAGCCGCCGACCGATCGGGCCGGACCCGGTGAAGGCAAGCACATCGATATCCATGTGCAATCCCAACGCCTCGCCACAGATGGCGCCGCGCCCGGTGACGACGTTGAACACACCTTCCGGCAAGCCGGCTTCGGCGCAAATTTCGGCAAGCCTGAGCAGCGTCAGCGACGCGCCTTCGGCAGGCTTCAGCACCACGGAATTGCCTGCCGCAAGCGCCGGAGCGATCTTCCAGGCACCGATCATCATCGGAAAATTCCACGGCACGATGGCTGCAACAACCCCAATCGGCTCACGATGGACGAGCGCGAGAATGTTCTCAGCCGTCGGAGCGATCTCGCCATAGACCTTGTCGATCGCTTCGGCATAGTAACGAAACGTACCGGCGGCGCTGCCGGGTTCGGCCTTCAGCGCCATCGAGATTTCCGTGCCGTTGTCCCGCACGCCAAGAACGGCCAGTTCAAGCGCGTTCTTCTCGATCAATTCTGCGATCCTCAAAAGCACCTTTTTGCGCTCTGCCGGCGCAGCCTTTGACCAGCTGCCTCTTTCGAAGGCTTGACGTGCCGCATTGACGGCGAGATCGACGTCCTCCGTGCCGGCATCGGCGATTGTCGTCAGCAACGTGCCGTCGATCGGCGAAATGACGTCCATGGCGGCACCGCTGGCCGGCTGCCGCCAGGCGCCGCCAATAAACAATGCCTGTGGGGAAACGGATAATGTCCGGAGCTGGTCGATCTTGTCCTGCATCTCATTTTCTCACGAAGAGGATGGCGGGTCTCCCCGCCATCACGATTGGAATTCACTCAGGCTTCCTGACCGGCGCCGAGGCGGGCGTAGCCTGCCGCATCCGAAGACTTCAGGCGGGCGGCCGCAATGAAGCCGATGATGCCAGCGATCAGCACCAGGCCCGGCAGAACAATCGCAAGAACACCATTGGCGCCGGCAATCGCACCGAAATTAGCCGAGATATAATAGACAAGCGCTAGAAGAATGAGGCCTGTCACGATTGGCAACACCTTGATGGCCAGGAAGTTGCGCTCGAGATTTGGATTGCGGCTGAAGAACGCCACGATCGCAAAGGCAGTAAAGGCCATCAGAAGGATAATTGCGAGAGTGGCGACATTGGTCAGCCAGGAGAAGAGTGCCAGTACCGGATCCTGACCCGTCACGGCAAAAAGCGCAACGACGAGCACGGCAATGACGGTCTGAATAATCGAGCCGACATGTGGGCTCTGGAAGATCGGATGCGTGACACCGACCGACTTCGGCAGCAAGCCTTCACGCCCGGCGACATACATGTAGCGCGCAACGCCGTTGTGGAAGGCAAGGATGCCGGCAAACAAGCTAGTGATGAAAAGAACACTCATCACGACGGTGATCCAATGGCCGACATAGCGCTCGGCAAGGCCGAAGAGGAAGGTCGTGGGATCGGAAAGGCCCTGAAGTGTCGGAACAAGCTTGTCGACACCCGCACCCGCTACCATGAGCCACGACGTCAGCATGTAGAACAGTCCGATAATGAGAACGGAAATATAGGTCGCGCGCGGAACCGTCTTTTCCGGCTCACGAGCTTCCTCGCTATAGATGGTCGTCGCTTCGAAGCCGATGAAGGCAGCAAAGCAGAACAGCAGGCCAACTGCCGGCGTTCCGCTCCAGAAAGCGGTCGGCGTGAAAGGTGCTGCGGACAGGCCGGCGTCGCCGCCCTTTGCGAAGATCGCGGCATCTATGACGAGCACGACGAGATATTCGAGAATGACGAGCACCGTCAGCACCTTGGCCGAAAGATCCACGCGGCGGTAGCCAAAGACGGCAACGAAAGCGATGCCGACGAAGCTCCACACCCACCAGGGAAAATCAAGCCCTAGCTGCTCAGCGAAGAAACCCTTGGTCGCCGCGCCGAAGAGCCCGAGAACACCCACCTGCATGGCATTGTAGGCAAGGATCGCGATCAAGGCGGCAGCGCCGCCCATGAGGCCGCCAAGTCCCTGTGCCGTATAGGCATAGAAGGCGCCGGCATTTCGGATATGCCGCGCCATGGCGACGTAACCGACCGCAAAGAGCAGCAGAATGCCTGTCACCAACAGGAAGGTGAGCGGGATGCCAGGCCCATTGCCGAGCATCATCGACAGCGGCACGCCACCGGCAACCGCCGTTAGCGGCGCTGCGGCCGACACCACCAGAAAGGTCACGGCACCTACGCCGAGACTGTTTTTGCGGAGCTGATTTTCAGCCGCGCCTTGCGAATTTTGCGTGTTCATCTGCGTTGGTTCCCCTTGATAAAATTACCCGATCATCGCCGCAATTGCATGCGGGCGACCTCCACCAAAAACCGGACTGACGAGCGGGGCTTATGCTTTTGTTGATTTTGCCGTCGTCAGCGCCTAAGGTTCATTATTTGAACCATAGCTTCAAATATAGACTTGCAAACATTGCTGGGCTCTGTCAAGTTATTTCGCATGTTAAGTATCTTGGGTCGCTGCTATCGTGCCGCGGCGCGGGGTCAGCGAACTGATTGGGCGCAAGCCACGGCTGGAATCACCAAATCAGACCCTGACCAACCCAAGAGGAGGAATGATGAGCACGATCGGAAAGGCGCTGGCATTGCTGGATACCCTGTCACGGCTGGACAAGGAGGCGGGTCTGACCGACATCGCTCGCCTGTGCGCACTGGACAAGGCGACGGCACGACGCTTTCTGGTGGAGCTGGAAAAACACGGCTTCGTGGAACAGGATCCGGATAGCCGCCGCTACCGCATCGGCTCGGCGCCGGTGCGTCTTGCGCGCATCCGCGAGGCTCGCTTTCCGTTTCTGCGGATCGCCATTCCCTTTATAAAGGCGCTCGCCGAATCGTCGACGGAAACCGTGCACCTCTCGGAATTTTCCGGCGGCCGGCTCTCAACAATTCATGTCGAAGACTCGCCGCGCGCTCACCGCATCATCGTGGATGTCGGCAGTCTTCTGCCTTTCCATGCCACGGCATCGGGCTTGGCATTCCTGGCCTTTTGTCCGCAGACGGAAATCGAGGCAGCTCTCGCGAAAAATCTCGAGAGATTTACCGACAGCACCGTCACCGATCCGCAACTGGTTCGCGCCGCGCTCGACGAAACGGCAACGCGCGGCTTTTCCATCAGCCACCAGGGTCTGGAGACCGGCGTGATCAGCACTGCCGCGCCGGTGCGCACGCCCAGCGGCCGTCCCATTGGCTGCGTCGCTATTGCCGCTCCGCTTTCGCGCACCACGAAGACGGCCATTCAGGAATTTGGCGCTCTGGCCGTCGCGACGGCCAATGCGATCTCAGAAAAATATTACGGGTCGGAAAGACCCACGGGAACCATTCCAGACATCAGGAGGAGAGATTGATGAGCCCCGCGGCTCCCCTGCCAAAGATACTCGTCATCGGCACCGGTGACACCAAGTGCGACGAACTGCAATTCATGGCATCGGTCATTACCGAAGCCGGCGGGCAGCCGGTCATGATGGATGTGAGCATTCTCGGCGATCCGCCCTATACGCCTGACTATTCCAAGCATGACATTGCCAAGGCCGCCGCAACGACGATCCAAAACATCGCCGCAAGCGGTGATGAAAACAGCGCCATGGCAGCCATGGCAAGAGGCGCTACGGCGCTGACGCACCGCCTTTATGAGGAGGGACTGGTCGACGGCGTCATCGTGCTCGGTGGCTCCATGGGAACGGACCTGGCGCTTGATGTTGCCGCCGTCCTGCCGCTCGGTGTCCCGAAATTCGTGGTTTCGACCATCGCCTATTCCCATCTCATTCCGCCGGAACGTATCGCGCCCGATCTGATGATGATCCTATGGGCCGGCGGTCTCTACGGTCTCAACAGCATCTGCCAGTCGGTTCTCTCCCAGGCCTGCGGCGCGATTGTCGGCGCGGCAAGGCACGGCACCAAGCCTGATCGCAAGCGGCCGCTCGTCGGCATGACATCGCTCGGCTCCTCCTGCCTGAAATATATGAAGTATCTGAGACCCGAGTTAGAAAAACGCGGCTATGACGTCGCCGTCTTCCATTCCACCGGCATGGGCGGGCGCGCCTATGAAGCGATCGCCGCGAAGGGGGACTTTGCCGCCGTATTCGACTTCTGCATCCAGGAGGTCAGCAACCATCATTACGGCACCGTCGTCACCTCCGGGCCGGACAGGCTTGAGAATGCCGGACGCGCCGGCACTCCGCAGATCGTGGCTCCAGGCGCAGTCGACATGGTCGATCTCCAGGCGTGGCAGGACTTGCCCGCGATCTTCGCGGATCGTCCCTATCACGCCCATAACCGGTTGATCGGATCAGTCACGACATCCCCCGAGGGCCGGCGTGAAGTCGCACGACTGATCGGGGAAAAGCTGAAACGCGCCGAAGCAAAGGTCGCTTTCCTCCTGCCAACCGAGGGCCTGCAGGAATGGGACAAGCCGGAAGAGCCGCTGCATGATCCCGAAGGGCTAGACGCCTTTATCGACGAGATGCGCCGGGCCATCCCGCCTTCCGTCACGCTGCAGGAAGTCGACGCCCATATCAACGCACCCGCCTTCTCCACCGCCGCCCTCGCAATATTCGATCGATGGGTCGCCGAAGGCGTCATTCCGGAGGGACGGCCATGACACAAGACCGCGCTCTTATCCTCGACTTCGGTGGCGTCGTCACCCGCACCCTGTTCGAAACCCATGACATCACCGAACGCACGCTCGGCCTTCCCAGGGGATCGCTGACCTGGCTCGGGCCGTTCGACACAACGACGGATCCGCTCTGGGTCGCGATGCAGAACCGCGAGATTACCGAACGCGACTACTGGCTCAAGCGCACGAACGAAGTCGGCAAGCTTGTCGGTGAAAACTGGACCGATATGCAGACCTTCGTGCGCCGGGCGCGCGGCGCCGAGCCGGAACTGGTTCTGCGACCGGAAGCCCGCAACGCCATCCTTCGCGCCAAGGAAGCCGGCCTGAAGCTGGCGATCCTGTCGAACGAGCTCGACCTCTTCTACGGCGTCGAGTTCCGCCAGCGCTTTCCGCTGATCGAGCTTTTCGACGTCATCGTCGATGCCACCTACACGAAGATCCTGAAGCCCGATCCCCGCGCCTACGAACTCGTTCTTTCCGAGCTCGACTTGCCGCGAGAAGCCTGCGTCTTCGTCGACGACCAGAAGAAGAACATCGAGGGCGCTGAAGCCGTGAGCCTGCCTCACGTGCATTTCGACGTGACCCGCCCTGCCGAAAGCTATGCCCAAGCACTTGCGATGCTGGGACTCTGAACAAAGAGGAATTTGATATGCGTGAGACCAATTTCATCATCGAAAACAACGCCCGCCACCTGTGGCATCCGATGGCGCATCCCGCTGAAATGCAGGCCAACCCGCCGCGCATCATCAACTCAGGCGAAGGTGTCGAAATCGTCGATATTCATGGGAAAAAGGTGCTGGACGCGGTCGGTGGCCTCTGGAATGTCAATCTCGGCTATTCCTGCGAACCGGTGAAGAAGGCGATCCGCGATCAGCTCGATGAGCTGCCCTATTACTCGACCTTCCGTGGCACAACGAACTCGCCGTTGATCGAATTGTCCTACGAGCTTGCCGAATGGTTCAAGCCGGATGGCCTCAGCCGTTCCTTCTTCACCTCGGGCGGCTCGGATTCAGTCGAGACCTGCCTGCGGCTGGCGCGCCAGTTCCATAAGGTCAATGGCCAGCCGGAGCGCACCAAGTTCGTGGCACTGAAGAAGGGTTATCACGGTACGCATTTCGGCGGCGCCTCGGTGAACGGCAACCAGAACTTCCGCCGCAACTACGAGCCGCTGCTGCCGGGCGTCATCCACCTCCCCGCGCCCTTCTCCTATCGCAACCCTTTCAACACCACCGATGACGCCGAGATTACGGCTGCGATCGGCAGGCTCTTCGAGGATGAAATCGCCTTCCAGGGCGCCGATACGATCGCAGCTCTGATCGTCGAGCCAGTCCTTGGTGCCGGCGGCGTTATCGTTCCGCACGAAACTTTCCTGCCGCTGATGCGCGAAATCTGCGACCGCCACGGCATTCTCTTGATTGCCGACGAGGTCATCACGGCGTTCGGCCGCACCGGCGCCTGGACCGGATCGCGTCTCTGGGGCGTGCAGCCGGACATGATGTCGACGGCCAAGGCGATCACCAACGGCTATTTCCCCTTCGGCGCTGTCATGATTTCCGACAAGGTCGCGCAGGTCTTCGAAAGCAACAAGAGCGCGGTCGGAAGCATCGGCCACGGCTACACCTATTCCGGCCATCCGGTGGGTGCCGCTGCGGCCCTTGCCACCTTGAAGGAAACCAAGCGGCTCAACGTCGCCGAAAACGCCGCCGCCCGTGGTGAAGAGCTGCTCTCCGGCTTGAAGAAGCTGCAGGACAAGCATGAGCTGATCGGCGACATCAGAGGCAAGGGCCTGATGTGCGCCCTGGAACTCGTCAGCGACCGCGCAAAGAAAAGCGGCGCCGCCAAGGACGTCATCCAGAAGGTGCAGGACGCGACCTATGATGCCGGCGTGCTCGTGCGCACCTCGGGCGCCAACGTCATCATGTCGCCGCCGTTGATCGTTACCGCCGAGAATGTCCAGACCATGCTGACCGCGCTCGATGCCGGCCTTACTGCTGCGGGAGCCTGATGATGTCCGACAACGCAGCCCTTATCGCGCGGCGCGAACGGCTTTTGGGCCAAAACATGTCGCTCTTTTACGACGACCCCGTGCATCTCGTGCGCGGGGAAGGCGTCTGGCTATGGGATGCCGACGGCCGTAAATATCTCGATTGCTACAACAATGTGCCGCATGTCGGCCATTGCCACCCCCGCGTGGTGGAAGCGATCACACGGCAGGCTTCGACGCTGAACACGCATACGCGCTATCTGCATGAAGGCATTCTCGACTATGTCGAGCGGCTGACGGCGACTTTCGACGAGAGCCTGAACGCCGCGATCCTGACCTGCACCGGCAGCGAAGCGAACGACGTGGCGCTGCGCATGGCGCAGGCGGTGACGGGCAAGACAGGCGTCATCGCCACGAACCACACCTATCATGGCAACACGACCGCCGTGTCGCAGCTCTCCACCCGCATGCCGCCCGTCGGTGGCTTTGGCGGCCATGTTCGCCACGTGCCGGCACCGGACAGTTATCGTCCGCTTGGCGGTGAAGGCGGAGACGCCTTTGGCACAGCCTTTGCGGCAGAGGTCGAGAAGGCGATCGCCTCGCTTCAGAACACGCCACATGGCTTCTCGGCCATCATCATCGATCCGTTTTTTGGCAATGAAGGCTTTCCGGATCTGCCGCCGGGCTTTCTCGACAAGACGGTCGCCGCCGTACGCAAGGCTGGCGGTCTCGTGATTACCGACGAAGTACAGCCCGGTTTCGGCCGCACCGGCACGCATACGTGGGGTCACCAGCACGCCAGCATCGTTCCCGACATCGTCACGCTGGGCAAGCCGATGGCAAACGGTCACCCGGTCGGCGGCGTGATTGCCAATCTCGACACGATAAACGCATTCCGCAAGGCGTTCCGCTATTTCAACACCTTCGGCGGAAATCCAGTCTCCTGCGCGGCCGCCATGGCCGTGCTCGATGTCATCGAGGATGAAAATCTTATCGAGAATGCCCGCAACGTCGGCGAATACACGCGTAACGCCTTCCAGCGACTGGCCGAGAAACACTCGATCATCGGCGACGTTCGCGGCAGCGGCCTCTTCATGGGCACCGAGTTCGTGATGGACAAGCAGACGAAGGAGCCGGCAACCGCTGAAGCAACCCGCATCGTCAACGAAATGCGCGAACGCGGCGTGCTGATGGGCAAGATCGGCATTCACCAATGCGCCACGAAGATCCGCCCGCCCATGCCGTTCACGCGGGAAAATGCTGACTACATGTTGTCGATCTTCGACGACGTCCTGTCTGGCCTGTGAGGCGATATGGCTGATCAGTTGCCGCAGACCATCCGCGACGCGTTGCAAAAGCGCGCGCTGGAAGCCCTCGACCATTGGCCTGTTCGGGCTCACGAGCCTGTCCTGATGAAATATCGGGAAAACGCCGTCTTTCGCATCACGCTGGGGGACGGCCAGTTCGCCGCGCTCCGGTTGCATCGCCCTGGCTATCACGACGAGACGAGCCTGCGTTCGGAGCTGCATTTCATGGCAGCGCTCAAGCTCGGTGGCCTGGATGTGCCGAGCCCGGTGCCGACGATCCGCAAGCAGAGCCTAGTCCGCCTGCCGGCGACCAGGCATTTTCCCGAGCAACATGCGGACGTGGTGAGCTGGATCGATGGGGCTCCGCTGGGTCAAAGTGGCATGCCGCTGCCGCATTCGGCTGAGAGGCAGGCCGACATCTTCTTTCGCATCGGCCAGGACATGGCCACCATGCACGAGCTTGCCGATGCCTGGCAACCACCCGAGCGCTTTCGCCGTCCGGCATGGGATGCCGAAGGTCTCGTCGGCGAAAAGCCGCTATGGGGCCGCTTCTGGGATTGCAAAGGTCTTTCCTCCGAGAGCGTCATGGCGCTATCGGCGCTGCGCGCCGAGCTTCGTCAAGCGCTTGCGAACGCAGGCAACCAAGGCCTCGATTATGGTTTGATCCATGCTGATCTCGTGCGGGAAAACATTTTCCTGACGGGTGCGGACGGTAATGTCGCCTTCATCGATTTCGACGATGCGGGCCATGGCTTTCGACTGTTCGATCTCGCAACGACCTTGCTCAAGAATCGCAACGAGCCCACCTATCACGCGATCGAGGCTGCACTGATAGCAGGCTATCGCAGCAGGCGGATGCTGGCCGACGCGGCACTTGCGAGCCTGCCGCTTTTCATGGTGCTGCGGAGTCTCACCTATATCGGATGGCTGGCCGAACGCCCGGAAATACCGGGCGCTGCAGAACGCCTGTCGCGTTACGTCGACGAAAGTCTGGAGATGGCAAGAAAGCTCAACGCGGCCGCTTGACATCCTTTCCACTATTGTTAACGTGTTAAGTAAATAAAGTTCGGGAGGACTTGATGCCACATCTCGCCATCGAATATTCGGCCAACCTGGATGGCCGCGCGGACATTGGCGCGCTCTGCGAACGGCTGCTGAAAACGATTCTGGACACCGAGCTTTTCGAGGTCGGCGCCGTGCGGGTACGCGCCTTTCGCGCCGATCACTACGCCATCGCCGACAAGCTGCCCGAAAACGCCTTCGTCGATCTGAACTTCCGCATCGGCAAGGGTCGCACGGACGAAGAGAAGAAGCGCACAGGCGAGGCAATCTTTGCCGCTGCCATCGACGTTCTCGGCCCCCTCTTCGAGACCCCGCATTTCGCGCTGTCGTTGGAGATCCGCGAGATCGACGCGCAACTGAGCTGGAAGAAGAACGCCATTCATCCGCGTCTGCGCGGCAAGTGACCACGCCCGCCTTAGGGACGAGATAACATCAAGGAAATAGACGATGTCCAAATTGCAGGAAAACATCGCAAAGGCCGAAAGCTTTCTGGCCCGATTCAAGGAGCGCGGTGTTCTCAACCGCATCAACGGCGAGGATGTCCGTGCCGATGACGATTCGACCTTCGAGACCATTTCGCCGGTCGATCTGAAGCCGCTTGCCACCGTCGCTCGCGGCAAGGCTGCCGATATCGATCGTGCCGCCAAGGCCGCAAAGGCCGCCTTTGCCGAATGGGCTGCCATGCCGGGTGACGCCCGCAAGAAGCTTCTGCACAAAATTGCCGATGCGATTGTGGCCCGCGCCGAAGAGATCGCTTTCGTCGAATGCATGGACACCGGGCAGTCGCTGAAGTTTATGGCCAAGGCCGCCCTGCGTGGCGCCGAGAATTTCCGCTTCTTCGCCGATCGTGCGCCGGAAGCCCGTGACGGCAAGGCGATCCGCGCCGAAGGCCAGGTGAACCTGACGACACGCGTGCCGATCGGCCCGGTCGGAATCATCACGCCCTGGAACACGCCTTTCATGCTGTCCACCTGGAAGATTGCGCCAGCGCTTGCCGCCGGATGCACCATCGTCCACAAGCCGGCCGAATTCTCGCCGCTGACGGCCCGCCTTCTGATTGACATCGCCGAGGAAGCCGGCCTGCCGAAGGGCGTGTGGAACCTCGTCAACGGCTTCGGCGAAGACGCCGGCAAGGCTCTGACGGAACACCCATTGATCAAGGCGATCGGCTTCGTCGGCGAAAGCCGCACCGGCTCGATGATCATGAAGCAGGGCGCCGACACGCTGAAGCGCGTGCATTTCGAGCTCGGCGGCAAGAACCCGGTTATCGTCTTTGCCGATGCCGATCTTGAGCGCGCCGCCGATGCGGCCGTCTTCATGATCTACTCTTTGAACGGCGAGCGCTGCACCTCGTCTTCGCGCCTGCTGGTCGAGGAAAGCGTCTACGACAAGTTCACCGCGATCGTCGCCGAGAAGGCCAAGCGCATCAAGGTCGGCCATCCGCTGGACCCGGAAACCGTCGTAGGCCCGCTCGTTCATCCCGTGCACGAAAAGAAGGTACTGGAATATATCCAGATCGGCCGGGCGGAAGGTGCCACGCTTGCTGCCGGCGGCGAGAAGGTCAACGGCCCCGGTGGCGGTTGCTATGTCTCGCCAACCCTGTTCACCGGCGCCAACAACCGGATGCGCATCGCCCAGGAAGAAATCTTCGGGCCGGTGCTGACGGCCATCCCCTTCAAGGACGAAGCGGATGCATTGGCGCTTGCCAACGACGTCCAGTACGGCCTGACCGGCTATCTCTGGACCTCCGACGTCACGCGCTCCTTCCGTTTCACCGATCATCTCGAAGCCGGCATGATCTGGGTGAATTCGGAAAACGTCCGCCATCTGCCGACCCCCTTCGGCGGGGTCAAGAGCTCCGGCATCGGCCGCGACGGCGGCGACTGGTCTTTTGATTTCTACATGGAAACCAAGAACATCGCCTTCGCGACCAAGCCGCACGCCATCCAGAAACTCGGCGGCTGAGCCGCTAACATCCCATAACTACGCATACGAGGAGGAACAAATGCCCCTGCCGAAACCCAATCTCTATCCGCCCTTCAACATCGTGCGCCTCAGCCACATCGAGTTCGGCGTCACCGATCTTGCCAAGTCCCGCGCGTTCTATGTCGACACGCTTGGCCTGCAGGTAACGGACGAGACGGCCGATACGATCTACCTGCGTGCGATGGAGGAGCGTGGCCATCACTGCATTGTGCTGAAAAAGTCCGACAAGGCCGAAGCCCGTGATCTCGGCTTCAAGGTGTTCAGCGACGAAGACCTCGACAAGGCGGCGCATTTTTTCAAGGGTAAGGACCTGCCGGTGGAATGGGTCGAGCGGCCCTACCAGGCGCGGACGTTCCGCACCCGCGACCCGCACGGCATCCCGCTCGAATTCTATTCGAAGATGGACCGTCTGCCGCCGATCCACCAGAAATACGCGCTCTACAAGGGCGTGAAGCCGCTGCGCATCGACCACTTCAACTGCTTCTCGACCAATGTCGACGAGAGCGTTGCCTTCTATAACGAGCTTGGCTTCCGTGTAACGGAGTATACGGCGGACGAAGAGACCGGCCGCCTTTGGGCCGCGTGGACGCACCGCAAGGGCGGCGTCCACGACATCGCCTTCACCAATGGCCGCGGCCCGCGCCTGCATCACACCGCCTTCTGGGTGCCGACGCCGCTCAACATCATCGACCTGCTCGACCTGATGGCGACGACCGGCTGGGTTGCCAATATCGAGCGCGGTCCGGGACGTCACGGCATCTCCAACGCCTTCTTCCTCTATATCCTCGATCCCGATGGCCATCGCATCGAGATCTATTGCTCGGACTACCAGACCGTCGATCCCGATCTTGAGCCGATCAAGTGGGATCTGAAAGATCCGCAGCGTCAGACGCTTTGGGGTGCGCCGGCTCCCAAATCCTGGTTCGAACATGGTAGCCTGTTTGCCGGTGCGGAAGTGGCCGAGCCTGACCTGAAGGCTCAGCCGATTATCGCTCCTTAAGCGTTACCCTTGAGAGCGGGTGAAAAACGCCCGCTCCTCATCAACGTTCGCAAGCGCGAGGAGGCAATCATGAATTTGAAAGACGCAACATTGTTCCGTCAGGCGGCATTGGTCGGAGGCGAGTGGATCGAGGCCGATCCATCCAATGCGATCAAGGTCGACAATCCGGCGAATGGCGAGATCATCGGCCTGGTTCCCAATCTGGGTGCTGCCGAGACCAAGAAGGCAATTGCTGCAGCCGAAGTTGCTCAGAAGGAATGGGCCGCCCGCACCGCCAAGGAACGCTCCGGCATCCTGAAGCGCTGGTTCGAGCTGATGATGGAAAACCAGGACGACCTTGGGCGCATCCTGACGGCCGAACAGGGCAAGCCACTGCCGGAAGCCAAGGGCGAGATCGCCTATGGCGCCAGCTTCGTCGAATGGTTTGCCGAAGAGGGTCGTCGTGTTTATGGCGACATCATTCCCGGCCACCAGAAGGACAAGCGCATTCTGGTCATGAAGCAGCCGATCGGCGTCGTGGCGGCGATTACGCCCTGGAATTTCCCCAATGCCATGATCACCCGCAAGGCCGGTCCTGCCTTTGCCGCCGGCTGCGCCATGGTGCTGAAACCTGCCTCGCAGACACCGTTTTCGGCAATCGCAATCGCGATCCTAGCCGAACGCGCCGGCCTGCCAAAGGGGCTCTTCAGTGTGCTGACGGGCTCGGCCCGCGCCATTGGCGGCGAGATGACCTCGAGCCCGATCGTCCGCAAGCTCACCTTCACCGGCTCGACCGAAGTCGGCGCCGAGCTCTACAAGCAGAGTGCACCGACCATCAAGAAACTCGGCCTCGAACTGGGCGGCAACGCACCCTTCATCGTCTTCGATGATGCCGATCTCGATGCGGCTGTCGAAGGCGCGCTGATCGCCAAGTTCCGCAACAACGGCCAGACCTGCGTCTGCGCCAATCGTCTCTATGTGCAGGATGGCGTCTATGATGCTTTTGCGGAAAAGCTTTCCAAGGCGGTTGGGTCGTTGAAAACAGGCGACGGTTTCGACGAAGGCATCAATCTCGGCCCGCTGATCGACGAGGCAGCGCTTGCCAAGGTCGAGGAACACGTCGCCGATGCCCTTTCCAAGGGCGGCCGCGTCGTTGCCGGTGGTCATCGCCATCAACTCGGTGGGCGCTTCTATGAGGCAACCGTGCTTGCCGATGTCACCCCTGCCATGGCAGTGGCGAAGGAAGAGACCTTCGGGCCGGTGGCTCCCCTCTTCCGCTTCAAGGACGAGGCCGATGTTATCACCCAGGCTAACGACACCGAATTCGGCCTCGCCTCTTATTTCTATGCCAAGGACCTCGCCCGCGTCTTCCGCGTCGCCGAAGCCCTGGAATACGGCATGGTCGGGGTCAATACGGGCCTGATCTCGACGGCCGAAGCGCCTTTCGGCGGCGTCAAGCTTTCCGGCCTCGGCCGCGAGGGATCGCGCTACGGCATCGAGGAGTTCACCGAAATCAAATATGTCTGCCTCGGCGGCGTCGTCTGAGGTCAAGAGAAGGCCATGAAAGCATGACCCATCCAAGATTCCTGTCTTTTTCGAGAAACGGCCGTCATGGCTACGGGCTTGCGGTCGACGGCGGTGTCGTTGACCTTTCGACCCGCCATGGCGCGACATGGGCGACGCTACGCGAAGTGATCGGGGCCGGTCGCCTCGTTCAACTCGCCGAGGAAGCCAAATCATTGAAGCCGGATTTCGCACTCGACGACATCCGCTTCGAGATTCCCATTCCGTCCCCGGAGAAGATCATTTGCGTCGGGGTCAATTTCCCCGACCGCAACGAGGAGTATAAGGATGGGCAGGCTGCCCCCTCCAACCCCTCGCTCTTCATCCGCTTTCCGCGGTCGTTCACCGGACATGCCCAGCCGCTAATCCGGCCGCCGGAAAGCCCGCAGCTCGACTACGAAGGCGAGATCGTCATCGTGATCGGCAAGGGCGGCCGCCGGATTGCCGAAGCCGATGCCTTCAACCACATCGCGGCCCTCTCGCTTTGCAACGAAGGCACGATCCGTGACTGGGTACGGCACGCGAAGTTCAACGTCACCCAGGGCAAGAACTTCGACAATACAGGCTCGATCGGCCCCTGGCTGATCCCCTTCACCGATGCGGCTCAGCTCGACGACATCGAGCTGAAAACTCGCGTCAACGGCGAAGTGCGCCAGAGCGACCGCACCAGCCGGATGATCTTCTCCTTCCGCAAGATCATCAACTACATCTCCACCTTCATCACGCTCGTTCCCGGTGACGTCATCGTCACGGGGACGCCGACCGGCGCCGGCGCCCGCTTCGACCCGCCGATCTGGCTGAAGCCGGGCGATGTCGTCGAAGTCGAGGCCGATGGTCTCGGCATCCTCAAAAACACGATCGCAGACGAGGTGCGCTGATGCTGTCGCAAGATGAAATCCAGGCCGCGGCAGAGAGCCTCGATCAGGCGGAGCGGACGCGCGTCCAGACCGGGCTCCTCTCGCTGAAGCACCCGCAGATGACCATGGACGATTCCTATGCGGTCCAGAGTGCATGGGTGCAGAAGAAGATAGCTCAGGGACGCAAGCCGATCGGCTGGAAGATCGGACTGACGTCAAAGGCAATGCAATATGCCCTCAACATCAACATCCCGGACTCCGGCGTGCTCTTCGACGACATGATCTTCGAGGACGGCGCGACCGTGCCGGCTGATCGCTTCATCCAGCCGCGCATCGAGGCTGAGATCGCCTTTGTTATGAAGGCGCCACTCAAGGGGCCAAACGTCTGGATCTTCGATGTGCTGAATGCCACCGACTATGTGACTCCTGCCCTCGAGATTCTCGACACGCGCATCCTCCGGGTCGATCCCGACACAAAGAAGGCGCGTAGCATCGTCGACACCATCTCCGACAATGCCGCCAATGCCGGCATCGTCACCGGCGGCCGCGCCGTGCGGCCCGACCAGATCGACATGCGCTGGATGGGTGCGATCGTCAGCCGCAACGCCGAAGTCGAGGAAACCGGCCTTGGCGCCGGCGTTCTTAACCAGCCGGCTCGCGGCATCGCCTGGCTTGCCAATCGCCTGTCACAATATGGCGACGGTATCGAAGCCGGCCAGATCGTGCTTGCAGGGTCTTTCATCCGCCCGATCGAGGCGCGGCACGGCGATACGATCACTGCCGATTTCGGTCCCTACGGATCGGTCAGCCTGTTCTTTGCATGAAGGAGTAAGACATGCCTGCGCCCAAGAACCTCTTTAAACAGGCACTGAAGGAAGGGCGGGCGCAGATCGGCCTCTGGCAGGCCCTCGCCAATGCCTACACGGTCGAGATATCAGCAGGCGCCGGTTACGATTGGCTGCTGCTCGACGCCGAGCATGCGCCGAACGACGTGCCGCTGCTCGTCTCGCAACTGCAGGCGATGAAGGGCACGGCGAGCCACGCAATCATCCGTCCGCCGATCGGCGAGACCTGGATCATCAAGCAGATGCTCGATATCGGCGCTCAGACCCTGCTCATCCCGATGGTCGAAAGCAAGGAGATGGCCGAGACCATGGTCAAGGCTGTGCGCTATCCGCCGCACGGCGTGCGCGGCGTCGGCGCGGCCCTCGCCCGCGCTTCAGCGTTCAACCGCATCCCGGATTACCTTGCAAAGGCCAATGATGAGATCTGCCTGCTTCTACAGGTGGAAAGCCGTGCAGGGCTCGCGGCACTCGACGATATCGCTTCGACCGAAGGCGTCGACGGCGTCTTCATCGGCCCGGCCGATCTCGCCGCCGATATGGGCTATCTCGGTAAGCCGGGTGCCCGTGAAGTTCAGGCCGAGGTCGAGAAGGCTCTGGCGAAAATCCAGTCGCACGGCCAGGCCGCGGGCATCCTGATCGGCGATCTCTCGCTGGCAAAACGCTACCTCGAGCTTGGTGCGACGTTCGTCGCGATCGGCAACGACGTCACCCTGCTTGCCAACGCCACGACAAAGCTCCTCGACGACTTCAAGAAAGCCGACGCCGCCAAGCCGCCGGCGGACGCCAAGGTCTATTGATCGCTGACGCCGCCTCCCCGGCGTCGCATGACCTTGCGCCTCATCGCGCAAATTATCGGCCTTGAGGATACGTTGTGCACGCTCAGTCAAAACGGACTGCACAGCTGGACGCGACGCCTCTGCATGCATCGGCCATGATGATCCGGAAAGCCAAGAGGAGGAAACATGCGTTTCAAGAACAAGACCGCCCTGATAACCGGCGGCGGTACGGGCATCGGCGCGGCAGTTGCGCGCCGCATCCGGCAGGAGGGCGGCAATGTCGCGCTTGTCGGCCGTCGCCCTGAGCCGCTTCGCGCCGTTGCAGATGAAATCGGCGCAACCATCGTCGCGGCCGATGCCGCCGATGGTGCGGCGATGAAGACTGCCGTCGAGAAGGTCGTAGAGACCTATGGCGGCCTTGATATCCTGATTGCCAATGCCGGCGGCCATGGCATCGGGCCGACGGTAAGCATGTCGGACGAGACATGGGATCTCGCCGTCCGCCTCAACCTCAATACCGCTTTCGTTAGCGCCCGAGAATCCCTGCCCCATCTCATCAAGAACCAGGGCAATATCGTCGTCCTCGCCTCGATCGCCGGGCTGTTTGCAGGGCCGGATGCGGCCGGCTACGTCACCATGAAGCACGGCTGTATCGGGCTCGCGAAATCGCTGGCGCGCGACTATGGCCGCAAGGGCGTTCGCACCAACACCGTCTGCCCGGGTTGGGTGACGACCGCCATGGCCGACGAGCAGATGGAGTTCATCGTCGAGAAATACAAGCTGAACAGCATCGAGGAAGCCTATGCGCTCGTCACCAAGGACGTGCCGCTCGGCCAGCCGGCAACCGCCGAAGACGTCGCCAATGCCGTCTGCTTCCTCGCTTCGGGCGAAGCTTCGATGATCAACGGCGCAGTCCTGACCGTCGACGGCGGTGCCGGCACCGTCGACCTGCCGACGCTGGCTTTTGTAGAATAGAGGGAGGAGATACCGATGAACCAGAATCCCAAGGACTGGAAAACCTACGACGAATTCGCCTATGGCATCGACACCAACCGACTGCCCGCGACGGAGGCCTTGACCGGCTCGTCTCACAAGATCTCGTTCGACGACGGCCGCACGCTGGAGCTTGCTTTCGCCAAGGGCGAGGTCAAATGGTCAGATGGTCAGGGCAGCGGCACCGATCTCTCGGAGGTGATCGAAGTCGCGCCGAAGACCTATTTCGTCGAGATCATCTTTGCCGGCCGTCCCAAGGAAGCCGAGACGCTGATCCTCAATGTCGAAACGCGCCGCGTCCTTTCCATCTATTCGACCGTTCGCGATCTCAAGGAATCCGTTGGCGAACCGCAGGTCGCTCAGATCTTCTGCGCCGGTGTCATCGATGGTGGTACGGCGAGCGGGCCGGTGCCACATGAAAGCCGCGATCTGATCGGGCTTAGGGCGCACTTCACCTACAGCCCCAATCACGTCTACGAGCACACCTATCTCTCGTCGCAGCGCTATGCCTGGCAATGCCTCGTCGGCGTGCAGCGCGGCCACGGCGATGTCGATCTCACCACGACCTATAAGTTCGACGACAACCTCTACATCTTCACTTTCCGCGAATTCAAGATCGCGGTGGCATCGACCTTCTTCTATAATTTCAATGATATGCGTTCGACAGGCAAGTTCCTCGGCATCACCGGTGACGGCCGTATCCAGAACAGCCCGGCCGGCGCCTTCATCCGCAAGGCGTCGATGACCTATTACCTGCCCGGCCAGGAACCTGTGTGAGGACACAATGCGTAGAGCATTCGATATCGTAAAGGCGCATTACGACGCCAACGACCGCCGCGACATGGATGGCATGCTCGCCGACATCGCGCCCGATTGCCGCTGGACGGAGATGGATGGCTTTCCCTGCGCCGGCACCTATGTCGGACCGCAGGAGATCTTCAAGAACGTCTTCCAGGCATTGGGACAGGCGTTTGATGGCTACACCTTCAAGCTCGAACGCCTGCTCGACGCAGGTGACGAAGTCGTTGGCATCGGAGACTACAGCGGCACAAACAAGCAGACCGGAAAGCCATTCAAGGCCCGCGTCGTGCATGTGTGGGGCGTCGCGGGAGACAAGATCCGGCGTTTCGAGCAGTTCACGGATACACTTAGAGTGGCCGAATCCATGCGATGAGCAATTGAGGCGGCTTGGCGCCGGCCGGGCCGCCTTGCCCGCCTAGGACATCCCGGCCTTGCGCCATTGCGACGGCGAAACACCATAGCGGTGGCGAAACGCACGCGAGAAATGGGCGCTTGAGGAAAAGCCGAGCGCAAAGGCGATCTCGGATATCTCTCCGGCATAACCGCCAGCTGCCTGCAATTGTACCGCTGCCTTCTGCACACGCCGATCCCAGATATACTCCGAGGGTGTCAGGCACTCGTCTTCGAATGCGCGATAGACATATCGCACCGAGCAGCCCATGCGGCGCGCGATCATGCTAACAGTCAGATCCGGTCTTTCGAGATTGATATCGATGAAGTCTTTGATCCGTCGTAGCAACACATCAAGCGGGTTGGTAAGCGGCCTTGCTTGCAACAGATCGGCACCGATCATAGTGCGCACCAGCTCGATCATGGTTTGGCCGACACTTGAGCGCCCGGCCTCATCAAGATGATCGATCTCATGGATGGTCGAATCCATCAGCGACAGAAGTATCCGGCACATGCCATCCTTATCGGCATGTGCCGTGAAGGGTTGGGACAACCGTTCCACGGCCGTCGTGGGCAGGCTATGACGCGGCAATTGCAGCAGCAGTTGGCGCACTTCCGTGCTGTTCGTCAGCATGTAGGGACGGCTGGGATCGTAGATGACGACTGCATTTCGCGATACGGGTGCATGCAATCCGCCCTGTATGAGCGAAGCGATGCCTTCCGTTTGCACGATCAGCTTGATCGCATCCGGATCCTCCGGCGCCGCCGTCACATGATCGCCGAAGACGACGTGCCGGTCCGCCTCCAGCCGCGTCAGCCGGCAGCTGCCCAGCATGGCAGACGTCATGCGGCTCCTGTCTTCGTCCGCCGTACCGAAATCGAGCCGGACATTGCCGAAGATGTTGCGCGCCAGCCGTGCAAACGCCCGCCCGCTGGCACTATCGACATGTCGGTGAAGCGCTGCGGCCATGATTGCTGCCCTCAATTGGTGAGATAGCCGCCATCGACCGGCAGGCAAGCGCCGGTGATATAGCGTGCCGCGTCGGACGACAGGAAGACGATCGCATCGGCGACTTCCTCGGAACCGCCCCACCGGCCGGCCGGGATACGTTTGAGGATCGGCGTCGACACCCGTTCGTCAGCAAACAGCCCCCGACTCAAGGGTGTGACGATCCAGCCGGGCGCAACAGCGTTCACACGGATGTCGGCCTGTGCATATTCCTGTGCGAGCGATTTGGTCAGCTGCACGATCGCGCCCTTGCTCGCCGCATAGGCCGGCCGATCGGCAGCGCCGAATGTTGAATACATCGAGGCGATGTTGACCATTGCCGACCCCGCCCGCATGCGCCGGCGCGCCAGGCGACAACAATCCATGACCGATGTGAGATTGATCGCCATCACCTCATCAAATGCAGTCTTCTCCCATTCGCTTCGATCGCGACTGACACCAGTGCAATTCACCAGGACATCGATCGCCTCGACCGACGAGAAGAAGGCTTCCATTGCACCGGGCTTCACTACATCAAGCTCGCGATTTTCGATCCGCCGGCTCGGCGGCGCCATCGCGGCACCAAGCCCAAAACTGACGACGCGGGCACCGAGATCTGCAAAGCGTTGCGCGGTCGCAGCCCCTATGCCCGATGTTCCGCCGGCAATGACGACGGATCGTCCAGCGAAAAGATCAGCAGAGAATGTCATGAGAGCTCCTTTGCTTCAGCTTGCCAGATAGGCGCCGTGCAGAATGTCCGGCTGCGCCTTGAGCGTCGCGGCCGAGCCTGAAAAGACCAGACGCCCACGCTCCAGCACGAGCGCCTGATCGGCGAGGTCGAGCGCGAGATTGGCAAACTGCTCGATCAACAAGACGCCGATGCCGCGCGCGGCGGCAATCTTCAGCGCCTCGGCCAGACGCTTGACGACGGCCGGCGCCAGGCCAAGCGACAGTTCGTCGACGATCATGAAGCGCGGCTTGGCGACGAAGGCCTGCGCCATCGCGACCATCTGCTTCTGACCGCCAGAAAGATTCGATGCCGATTGCCGCCGCCGCTCGGCAAGCTCGGGAAAGATCTCATAAGCATGTGCTAGGCCTTCTCGCCGCGCCGCTGCCGATCCCTCGAGCGATGCGACGAGAATATTATCCTCGACGGAAAGCTGCCCAAGCACGCGATGCCCTTCCGGTACGAGCGCAAGACCGGCGCGGCGAATGCGATCCGGCGAAAAACCTTCGAGCGCCGCACCACCGAGAAGCACAGAGCCACCGCGCGGAAGGACGCCGGCCATTGCCATGACTGTGCTCGACTTGCCCGCCCCGTTGGCGCCGAGCAACGTTGTGATGTTCCCAGCCGCGACCGAAAAGGAAACGTCATGAATGACACGCTTACCGCCGCGCTGGACAACGAGATTTTCGACACGAATTTCGGATGTGGTGTCCATGTCAGAACTCCCCCAGATAGGCACGCCGCACATTGGGATCGGCCAGCACGCTCTGCGTCGGCCCGAGCGCCAGAAGCTTGCCGTAGTCGAGCACCATGGTTTCGCTGCACATGGAACGGATAAGATCGACGTCATGGTCGATAATCAGAACCTGCGCCCGGAACTCCGCCGGGATGCGCAACACCAGCTCGCGAAAGGCCTTGCCTTCCTCTTCGGTCAGCCCCGCCGCCGGTTCATCCAGCAGAATGAGCTTCGGTTCGCCGACGACGCATTTCGCCAGCTCGACAAGACGGCGCTGGAAGAGATTGAGGGATTGGCCGAGCCTCTCGGCAACATCGGTCAAGCCAGCAAAAGCAAGAGCCTGGTTGACCGCACGGGCATGATGCCCGGCACCGACGACATGATCGGTGATGGCGGCGATGTTGCCTGCGACCGTCAGGTCCTCCACCACCTGCTCCGTCTGGAACGAGCGGCGCAGACCGGCACGCACCCGCTGCAACGGTGTCATCGGCAACAACGGTCGCTCACCGAGCGCAACCGATCCCTGGATCGGCTTCACGAAACCGGAGAGCACGTTGAGCAATGTGGTCTTGCCCGCGCCGTTCGGGCCGATGAGGCCGGCGACGGGCGCTGTCAGCACCGCGCTGAGCTCATTGATCGGTCGCATGCCGCCGAACTGAACGATGAGGTTGTCGATCTTGATCATCGCGCACTCCCCCGGGAAAGAGCCGCATTGAGCCTGATGATGATAGCCGATATCTGGCCGGCGATGCCGGCTGGCGCGGTCGCCAAGGCATGGAACAGGGCGACGCCAAAAATCCCGATCGTGATATAGCCATCGATGCCGAGATCGGTGAGCAAGGCCGGCACGGCGCGCAGCAACAGGCCGGCGATGATGGCACCGTACCAGTTGAAGGCACCGCCGACGATCGCAAGCGCGAAGAGGTTTAGGCTTTCGAAAGCCCCGAAGGCACGCCCGTCGAGCTGGCCGACATTGCCCGCCAGCAATCCGCCGGCAAGACCGGCGAGAAAGCCGCTCAGCGCAAATGCCCAGGCCTTGTAGATCAGCACATTGACGCCGCTTGCAACAGCAACCGTCTCGCCCTTGCGGATCAGCGCCCAGGCGCGCCCGGGGCGAGCGAGCTTATGCCATTGCGCAATCAGCAGACCGATTGCCGCGACAGCACAGACATAGAGGAAATACGAAACTTCGCCATCGGCGATAACAGGCCTTGCGAGCATCGCGCGGCCGGAACCATCGGCCCGCCCGAGGAAGCCGGGACCGCCGTCCGGAAAACCCCAGGCGCTGATGACGATCTGGAAGGCGCCTGCGAGCATCAGCGTCACGAGCGCGAGATAGAGACCGCGCAAGCGCAATGCCGGCATGCCGAATGCCAACCCGACCACCGAGGCAACAACGCCGCCGGCAAGCAGGCTCAACTCGAACGGCGGATGGAAGGCGTGGCCGACGCGGAGCGTTACCCAGCCGCCGACGCCGACAAGCGCGAACTGGCAAAGGGAAACGAGACCGAGCTGGCCGTACAGAATGGCAAGCCCGGCAACGGATAGCGACAAGGCAACCACCGAGGTCGCGGCAGAGAGCCAGAAGGAATTGGCAAGAAGGGCAACGACGGCCGAAAAGATCAGCATCGTGACGGGAACATGAAGAAGCTGCTTGGGCAGACGCACCATCGATAGGCTTTCGGCTGTTGGGGCGATTGTTTGTTCCTGAACGGTCATCGGTCCTTCAACGCGGCGCGCGCCGTGCCTCCCAGTATGGTCACCGCGACGAGCGCGATGACGAAGGGTGCCGCCGCGCGATAGGGCGATATCCACGCAATCGGCGTCAGCACGGCTTCGGCAATGCCGATCAGGATGCCGGCAACGGCGGTTTGCCACAGCGACTGCAACTGGCCGAGGATCGCGGCAGCAATTGCCGGGATCACCAGCAAGGTGAGAAAGGTGCCTTGCAAGCGAACGAGATCGGCCAGCAACAGGCCGGCAAAGCCGGAAAAGATGCCGGTCATGATCCAGGCAGCGGTCTCCGTGTAGAGGATACGTACCCCGAGAACGGCGCTGAGATCGCGATCATTCGCAAGGGCGCGCATGTCCAAACCGAGGCGCGTCCGGGTCAAAAGCAACGTGATGGCAACGACCATGACGACAGAGAGGATGATGGCGATGATGCGCGTGAACGTAAGGCGCACGGCAAAGAGGGAAATGAACATCTGATCGGTCGGAAACTGTAGGCGTCGCGGCAGCTCGCCCCAGATGACGCCCATGATCGCGATCAGGATCAGTGCTGGCGCCAGGGTGCCGACGGCGCGCACGACGATATCGCGATGCGACAGCATGGGCGCGAAGATCCGACCATAGAGAAAGCTGATCACCGTCGAGACGGCAACGGCGGCGAGGATGGCAACGGCGAGCGGCATCTTCCACTCCAGCAATTGCCAGGCGCAATGCGCGCCGATGGCGCCAAAGGCTCCAAATGCGAAATTGAGAACGCCGGTCGCCCGAAACAGGACGACGAGACCGACGCCCGAGAGCGCATAGACGGCACCGATCCCAAGTCCGGAAATGACGAAAGGTAGAAGGTTCATGGAACGATCCTCTACGGCGCAGCGCGTTTTCCGACGCGCGAAGGACGCCATAACATTCTAGATCAACGCATCGAGCTTTCCGAAAAGCGACCCCGATTTTCAGGCCGATGCGTAAGGTCGCTCGGCTCCGCAACTCCTGCTGCGAAGCCGATGGCAAGCGTCAGGCGTCAATTGATGCCAGCGGACTTTTCGAAGGCACGGACGTCTTTCAGCTCGGGATCAGGCGACGGCGTGCAATCGGAAACGACCTTCCATTTGCCGCCCTCGCTGACCGCCATGCGCGTCGTGGAGTTGGCGTTGTGACGCGATTGGCTATCGCCGAAATACCAGGGAGCGCAGAAGATATCGCTCTTGAAGCCCTTGATCCCTCGCACGGCGGCAGAGACCGTTTCGCGGTTGATATTGGAAGGATCGAGCGTCATCAGCGCTTTCTCGGCAATGCGGGCCGAGAGGTAGCCGGCCTGGGCGAATGTGTCGCGCGGGTCGGACTTCTGGCCGTACTGGTCCATGACGGCGAGCCAGTTCTGATTGTCCGGCGTCTTGGCATTCAGATCGTTGAATTCCATATTGACGTAGAACTTGTCGTCCCAGCCTGAGCCGATAGTGGACGGAACCGAGAGATCATAGGCAGAGGCGGCGCTCAGGAAGGTGATCGTCTGGTTGAGGCCCTGCTCTTCGGCGGCAGTCAAAAGCGGCACAGCCACGCCCTTTGAAAGGCCGAGCACGATGACATCCGGCTTGCTCGCAGCTGCCTGCAGGATGATGGACGTAGCATCGGCAGAGCCGGGGTCCATCAGGATCGTTTGGGCGGCGAAGCCCTTTTCCTTGGCAAGCAACATCACGCCATCGCAAGACCACGTGCCGACATTCGGGATATTCGGGCCGATGCAGACGACGGACTTGGCATTCAGCTTGTCGAGCGCATAGCCCATGGCGCCAAGCATCGAGACACGAGGCCCGGCATTAGTCGGGGCATAATTCTCGGCGAAGTAGCACTCACGCGGCACTCCGACGCCGGCGACAACAAGAATACCCGACTTCTTGTAGAAATCGGCGTTTGCGCCGCATTCGACATAACTGGAATTGCCGACCATCAGCACGGCCTTCTCATCGTTGACGAGCTTCGCGGCCAGCTGCGCCGCGATTTCCGGGTTCCACTGGTCGTCCTCGACCAGATATTTGACCGGCCGACCCTTGATGCCGCCATTGGCGTTCAGGCAGTCGAAGTAGGCCTTCGCCGCCTTGGTGGAATTGGAAAAGTCATCCGGTCCGGTCTTGCCAGTGATGGCGCCGATGACGATCGGCTCGCCGGTTGCCGGCTTGCCGCTATTGTCGCCGCAGGATGCGGCCGCATGGGCTGTGAATGCAGAGGCGAGCATTAGAAAAAGGCTGATTGCCAGCCCTCTCAGATTGATAGGCATTGTTTCCTCCCGGTGTGTTGTCCCGTTCCCCACGGGCTCTTTGCTTTCCTGATTTCCGGCTCAGCCGGAAATCGCCTTTCCAGTCATGAAGGCCGCAGCCTTTGCCGCAATCATCATCGTCGGGGCATTGGTGTTGCCGGATACCAGGGTCGGCATGATGGAGGCGTCGCAGACGCGCAGCCCCTCGATCCCGCGCACCTTCAGATCCGGTCCGACGACTGCCATGCGGTCATCCGCGCGGCCCATGCGCGCCGTTCCCGCCGGGTGAAACACCGTCTTGCAGGATTGACGGATATAATCGCGCAGTACTTCGGGATCCTTCTCGACGCCGGGCTTCGGCAACACGCGGCGCTTGACCAGCTTGGAAAGCGCCGGCGCATCGAGAATGCGGATCGCCGTTTCCACACCGCGGACCAGAGTTTCGATATCGGCGGGGTCGGAAAGCAGATTGGCATTGAAATCCATCTGCTCGGACGGATTTTTGCTCTTCAGCTTTATCCAGCCGCGCGAGCGTGGCCGCAGATAGCAAGGGCCGATGCTCAAGCCGTGACCTGGTTCCGGATCGCGATCGACAAAGCCGATCAGAACGGGCAGAACGTGGAACTGCACATCCGGCTGCCCTGTGCCAGCCGTATCGATAAAACCGCCGCACTCGACGACATTGGACGTCAGCAGGCCGCGATGCGAGGTCAGATAGCGCAACATGTGACCGGCGGCCCGCAGACCCTTGTCGTGGCCTAGAATTGAGATCGGCTCGCGCGTCTCACCCTGCACCGGCACTTCGAGATGGTCCTGATAATTGGCGCCGACGCCAGGCAGATCGGCGACGACCTTGATGCCGAGCGAGGTGAGATGCTCACCGTCGCCAATCCCTGACAATTGCAGGATCTTCGGCGTGGCAATGGCGCCGGCGGTGAGCGCAATCTCGCGGGACGCCTTGAAGACCGTGCCGTCGAGCAGCTCGACACCGACAGCCTTGTGCCCTTCGAACAGGATGCGGGCAACCTTGCGCTCCGTCAGCACGGTCAGGTTCGACCGCTTCTCCGCCTCGCGCAAGAAGGCCTGGGCTGAGCTCCAGCGACGACCGCCATAGGTGGTGCTCTGATAGAAGCCGACACCTGCCTGATCCGCCCCGTTGAAATCGTCATTATGGGGAATGCCGATTTCGGTTGCCGCCTTGATGAAGGCTTCGCTCAAGGGATGGCGATGACGCGGGTCGGAAACGCGCAGGCCACCTTTACTGCCATGATATTCGCCATTCAGCCGCTCATTGTTCTCAAGCGAGCGGAAAGCCGGTAGCACATCCTCGTAAGACCAGCCCTGGCAGCCCATCTGCGACCAGGTATCGTAGTCGTTGCGATGGCCGCGAATATAGATCATCGCGTTCACGGAGCTGCCGCCGCCGAGCACATTGCCCTGCGGAATGATGCTCGGCCGCCCGTTTAAACCCTTGTCGGGGTCCGAGGCATAGGGATGAATGTCGATGCCCTTGCCCAGCACCTTGAAAAAGGTCGCTGGTATGTGAATCCAGGGATCAGAGTCCCGGCGCCCGGATTCGATCAGCAGCACCTTATGCGCCGGGTTTTCCGAAAGCCGGTTTGCCAGTACGCAACCCGAGGAGCCGCCACCGACGATGATGTAGTCGTAACTCGTCATGATCAGCTCAGCACCGTCTGGATCGTGGTGAATTCTTTCAGGCCTTCAGTGCCAAATTCGACGCCGATGCCGGACTGCTTCACGCCGCCGAAAGGCGCATTCGGCTGGATGGTGCCGTGCTTGTTGATCCAGACAGAGCCACATTCGAGCTGCAAGGCATAGCGCTTCGCCTTCTCGGCATCGGAGGACCAAACGGACCCGCCGAGACCGGCCGGATTTTGATTGGCACGGGCGATCACTTCGTCGATATCGCTGTAGCGGATGATCGGCAGAGCCGGGCCGAACTGCTCCTCATCGACCAGGCGCACGCCGTGATCGACATCAGCGACAAGCGTAATCGGATAAAAATAGCCCGGGCGATCCATCGGCACTCCACCCGTCAGGATTCGTCCTCCATGAGCACGCGCATCGTCAACGAGTTCGCGCACCTTGTTGAACTGCATCTCGTTTTGCACCGGACCGAGAATGCTCGCCTCGTCCAGGCCGTCGCCGACGGCGATCCTGGAGGCATAGTCCGCAAGGCCATTGCAGACCTCGTCATAGAGGCTGTCATGGACATAGAGGCGCTTCAACGCCGCGCAGGTCTGGCCATTGTTGATGAAGGCACCCCAAAAGAGGCCCTCGATGATGGCCTTAGGATCGGCATCCGGCAGCACAATGCCGGCATCATTGCCGCCAAGCTCCAGCGTCAGGCGTTTCAGCGTCGCAACTGCGGACGCCATGACTTTCCTGCCGGTTTCGGTCGAACCGGTGAAGGTCATCTTTGCAATGCCCGGATGCGCGGAGAGCGCCGCACCGATGCTGTTTTCGCCAGTGACGACGTTGACGACACCCGGCGGCAAGACCTCGTTGATGATCTCAACGAGACGAATGGTCGAAAGCGGCGTCAGGGGCGACGGCTTGATGACGACTGTGTTGCCGGCGCGGACAGCCGGAACGATATGCCAGCAGGCGATCATCACGGGCCAGTTCCAGGGCGTGATCGAACCGACGACGCCCATCGGCTTGCGATACAGCTCGACGCGGCCTTCATTGTCGTCCTGCAGGACCTCGATCGGCAGGTCGAGTTCGGCGGTATGCCGCGTCCAAGCGAGGGCGCCGCCGATCTCGAAGCGCGAGCCAAGACCGTTCAGCGGCTTGCCCTGTTCGCGTGTGAGAAGCTGGGCCAGCTCCTCGGCATGCTCATTGATCTTTTCCGCGACGGCGCGGCAGGCTGCGGCACGCTTTTCGCTGGAGGTCCGCGACCAACTCTTGAAGGCTCTCGTTGCCGCTGCCACGGCCTGGTCCAAATCTGCTTCCGAGCCAAGCGGCATATAGCCGACAATTTCGCCGTTCGATGGATTTGCGACCGCCGCATGATGGGACGTGGCAACAGGCTCGCCGCCGATAAGCAGAGTATACTGCTTCACGATATTCTCCTCCCGTGACTTTCGAGAGGACTATGACTTCCGCCGCAAAACCCGTCTTGGGGAGAAACGCGCTCCGTCTTGGACTGGAACGCAGATCGCGTTTTAGTCCAGTTTCTGCGCGTTTTCGGCTGCGCGAAGCAGCTCGCTTGGCGCGCAATCGAACAACTCCTTGAAGCTGCGGTTGAAATAGGAAATGTCGTTGAATCCGGCCGAATAAGCCACTTCGGCTATTGTCGTCGGGTTGCGCTGTTCCTTCAGCTGTTCGATCTTGTCACGCGCAAAGCGCAGCCGCTTGTCACGAATAACTGTCGTGCAGGTCATGCCCATACCCTGGAAGTCCTGCTGCAGGGTACGGATCGACACACCGAGCCGTGTTGCCAGCCATTTGGCGCTGAGGTCGCTATCGGTGAGATGCCGATCGATCAGAATGTCGACCATCTGCATGCGCTTACTGGCGCTATCATGCAGCGAGTTCAGGCTCGCGACCTGCAGGCCGGTCGAAAGGAAGGCCTGGCGCGTCGTATCGAACATAAGCTGTCGAAGAAACGGAGACGCTGCCTCGCTCTCGGGCGTTGTCATCATCTTGGTGATGAGCGCCCGCAGCATCATCGCCATCGGATCCGTCGCAACCAGCTTGCGGGCGACATCGAAGTCAATGCGGCTGTCGGAATACATCAGCTGTCGCGGTAAATGCAGCGACAAATGATTGGAGAAATGCCCACGAAAATAGAACGTCGTCGGTCGTGTGGAATCCACCAGAATGCATTCGCCGACATCGAGAATGTTCTGCTGGCCGGAATGTTCGACGCCGCAGACACCTTCCAGCTGCAGGATCAGGAACAGATGCTCATTGGCATCGCGGCGAATATCGTCCCAGTCGCGATGGACATAATCGAGATCGTTTGAGACATGGGCAAACTCCATGCCGCAGACATCGATACGGCTTGCTGTGCCGATGACGCTATCGCCGCGCTGCATCAGATGGGGATTGAAATTTCCGCAAATGCCTTGAAGGTCGTCTACCCATTGATCGTAGGGTGTCGGTGACCATGTTCGATCGACGAGACTGCAGTTCTGCAACAGGTCCAACTCTGCCTCCCAACAGTGTCAGTCGCCTCGAAGATTGCTACAGATCACGCCACCCGTCAATTAAATACTTAACACATTAACAAAAATCGTGGCCGATCTATTCCTCTTCGATCGCGCCATTTTCCAGCTTCAGGGACGCCAGTTCTTCCAGCATGTCGAGAAGCTGTTCGACACGCTCCACGCCGAAGCGAGCATCGATATCAGCATAGACCTTCAGGCTTTCCGGCATAACGTCTTCAACGATCGCCTTGCCCGCCGGAGTAATCTGCAGCAGCACTCTTCGACCATCCGCATCATCCTTATGCTTGGTAATGAAGCCCCGCTCTTCGAGCGAGCGGATCATGCGCGTGAGGCTCGGCGCCAGAATGGACGCCTTGTCGGCCAGTTCCGTTGCGTCGAGCTGACCAGCCTCACAGAGAATGCGAATGACACGCCACTGCTGCTCTGTCACGTCATGCGCCGCCAGGATCGGCCGGAAATGGCTCATAACCGCTTCACGCGCCCGCAACAATCCTATCGCCAAAGAGCGCCGGCGATCACGCGGTGTCTGCTTGGATTGCGTTGCCTCGCGCTCGGCAGATTGCCCGGCGCCACCATCTGTCTTGTTTTGCATATGTGCATATTCACTTCGGTTAGGATGCTCACTGATTAACATGAGAATCATTCAAAGCAAGGCGATCGCCGGATCTCAGCCGGGCACGACTGCAAATAGCCTTCAACGATGATCCTGCAATAAGCATTTCATGGATCGAAACGCGCCTTGAGCAAGATGCATTGACGGGCGCCCGATTGCACCGCTAGCCTAACACCTTGGCAAGGACGCATCTATCGATGCTAGCCGAAAATTCTACGCTGACGCCATTTCATTACTTTAAAAATATAAAAATCTTCTATAAGCTTTCTTTCCACACTTTCTCCCTCAAGATTTTTATTTACAAAAAACGGGAATCTTCCTCAATTTTTATTGCGCGTAAAAAATGTATTGCTTATACACAGTCAAAGTATTCAGGAGGCCACAAAATTGGAAGAAGAAAATAGTGTCGACCCGGAAAGATTCATTGAATTAACAAGCAAGATTGTCTCCGCCTACGTCATAAACAACGCCACGGCAATGGAAGACCTTGCCAAGCTCATTAGTGAAACGCATGCAGCGCTGGCAGCAATTTTTCAGCCTGAGGCGCCAGCTTCGGAAAAGATCCTGAAGCCCGCAGTCTCTGTTAAGAAATCAATCACTGAAGATTATTTGATCTGCCTCGAGGACGGCGGGAAGTATAAATCGTTAAAGCGCCACCTCAATACCAAATACGGCCTCAGCCCCGACGAATATCGAAAAAAGTGGGGATTGCCCGCGGATTATCCGATGGTTGCCGCATCCTATGCAGCCAAACGTTCCACTTTGGCCAAAAATGCTCTGCTGGGGCATAGCAAGCGCACACACGAACCGGAAGAGCCGATCGAGCCTGTCCGCAGACGGCGAAGGGCCGCGGGTTAAACCCCGCCTGATGCCCTCTTCATTCGAAGATGCCTGACATCGGTGTAAAGAGCCCAGGCCAACATCTCGATGACGGCGGGCGGGCGGCGCAGGCGATTGTTACGCCTTTGCATCATCCGCCACCGGTTCATCAGATAACGCAGCTTGGCTCTTGCATTTAGTTTGCATGCTATCTAATTTGTTTGCATGCAAACAAAATGGCAGGTGTTTTGATGACGGATCAGGCCGATTCCATATTTGCAAGCAAGCGGCTCGGAACCTTGATCGGGCTTGCCGCGCGGCAATGGCGGCGCGCTGTCGATTTGCGTCTTCAGGAATTCAATCTGACTGAAGCGACATGGCTGCCGCTGCTGCGTCTTGCCCAGGCGGAGGGACCGATGCGACAGAAGGATCTGGCGGCCATTCTGACGCTGGATACATCCTCCATGGTGCGCATTCTCGTCAATCTCGAGACGGCCGGGCTGATTGCGCAACGCGCTGACGATGGAGACCGCCGAGCCAAGGCAATCGAGATCACCAACGCCGGGCGCGCACTCGTGCGGCAGGTCGAAACGATTTCCCAGGACGTGGAAAACGAGGTCCTGAGCGGCATCCACGGCGATGATATTGCCGCGATGCGCCGTGTTCTTGAGCAGGTTTGCCGGCGGCTGACAATGTCGAGCGATCAGAGCCGCCAACCATGAGCGTGGGCGCGCAAAAGCAAACATCGCAGGCGACGACAACCGGGATCGTATCCGCCGCCCACACGCCATTGTGGATTCTGGCGCTGATCACGCTCAGCGGGACGCTCGCGATGCACATCTTTGTCCCTGCGCTGCCTCTCGCCGCCGCAGCGCTTGGCGCGACGCCCCACGCGACGCAACTTACCCTCAGTGCCTACATCATCGGATTGGCGCTGGGGCAACTGGTCTATGGCCCAGTTTCCGATCGCTATGGCCGCCGTCCGGTGCTGATTGCCGGTCTGCTGCTCTATACTGCCGCAAGTCTCGGCGCGCTCCTCTCGCCTACCATCGATCTGCTGATCATCGCCAGACTCCTCCAGGCAATTGGCGGCTGCTCCGGTCTTGTGCTTGGCCGCGCCATTGTACGCGATGGCGCTTCGGGCCCGGAGGCGGCACGTAAACTATCGCTGATGAATCTGATGACGATGGCTGGACCTGGCCTGTCGCCGCTGATTGGCGGCGCGCTGGCCGAGACAACAGGCTGGCGCTCCATCTTCGTTGCCCTCACTCTTCTCGGCGTCGCCAACCTCACGCTGGTTGTCTACCTGCTTCGAGAAACGCCGGGGCGTCAGGGGCATGATGCCAGGCAAGTCGTCCGCTATTACTTGCAGCTTCTGCGCTCACGCGCTTTTCTCGGCTATACGATCGGCGGCGGTTGCGCCACGACCTCGGTTTACGCCTATATCGGCGCAGCGCCATTTATCTTCGCCGATCAGCTACATCGTCCGATCTCCGAAGTCGGCGCCTATCTCGCCATCAACATCGCTGGAATATGGTTCGGCAGCCTGGCAGCCAGCCGTATCGTCGGCCGCATGGCCATGACACGAGTTATGATCATTGGGAACTTGATCAGCTGCATCGCGGCATTTGTTTTCCTGACGGGCGCGTTGACCGGCATGCTCGATGTCATTCTTGCCGTGACGTCCATGCTGTTCTTCAGCTTCGGTGCCGGCATTGCCTCGCCGGCTGCATTGGCCGAAACCCTGAGCGTCAACCCCCAGGCTGCCGGCTCCGCATCCGGCCTCTACGGCGCGGCACAGATGGCCATCGGCGCGGTATGCACGGCCCTTGGCGGTTTGGGCGACAATCCGGCACTTGCAGCCGGAAGCGTTCTTCTAGGCACCGGCATCATGTCTCAACTCTCATTCTGGATCGCCAACCGCAGCCGAACGGCCTTGGCATCTTGATCGGCCAGAACATCGAGTGAACCTGCGGCGACTTTTCAGTCGCCGCGCAGCATTCAGGGATTTTCAATCGTCTTCGCGTTCACGGTCATCGCGCGCCCGGCAAACCAGCCATTGATGGAGGCGCCGAGACCGAGCAGCACAAACAGCACGGCGCACCAGCCGAAACTTCCCGTCCAGCCGTGGATTATGCCGACAACAAGCGGTCCGATCGCAGCAAGCAGGTAGCCGACAAACTGCGCCATGCCGGATAGATGGGCAGCCACATGTGCATCCGGCGATCTCAGGACGATCACGGTCAGCGCCACCGCAATCAAGCCACCCTGACCGATACCCTGAAGCACAGCCCAGAACCACACAGTCCAAAGCGGTGCGAAGAGCAGTCCCAACAGCGCGATGACTGCGACTACGCAAAGGATGACGTTGATTGCACGCTGATCCCTGCCTTTCACCGCGATATGGGGAGCCACGAGGCAAGCTGCGGCCTGAACCATGACGGAGACCGAGACGATGCCGCCGGCCGTAACGCCATCAAGGCCGCGCTCACGCAGGATCGGCACCAGCCAACCGAAAACGCAATAGGCGAGCGCGGATTGCAGGCCCATGAATAGCGTCACTTGCCAGGCGATCTTATCAGTCCACAACCCGACCACACGAAAACCGCTGCGACGGATCTGGCTGCGCGCGCCAAGAACTTGCGGCAGCCACAGAATAGCGACGAGAAAGGCCGGCAGCGCCCAGGCGGCAAGGGCTGCGCCAAGCGACCCGCCAAGGGCTTGCTCTATGGGAAGCGTCAGTCCGGCAGCGCTGGCCGCTCCTGCGCATAGCGCCATCGTATAGCAACCCGTCATGAGCGCGGCTTTATCCGGGAAATCGCGCTTGACGACACCCGGCAGTAGCACGTTGCCAACAGCAATTGCCGCCCCTGCCAACCCAGTGCCGAAAAACAGCATCGAAATTGAGGAAAAGCCACGCAGCGCAGTTCCGACGGCAAGCAGAAGGATCACGCCGAGCAATACGCGTTCGGTTCCTACCCGCTGGGCAAGCCTCGGTGCAAGCGGCGAAAACAGCCCCATGCAAACCACAGGCAATGTCGTCAGGATGCTGGTGCCGAGCGCGGACAACTCCAACCCGGTTTTGATCTCCGGCAGCAGTGCCGAAGCGCTTGAGAAGACGGGCCGCAGATTGAATGCGATCAACACCAGGCTCGCGCCCAGAATGAACCTGCCGATCGCCGATTTCCCTTCGTGAGGCTGCGGCGGCGGAATTTCATCGGCTTCGGCATCGACCAGCTCGACGGCGGCGGTGTTTTGAGAGGATAGGGTCATGACATCAGTAACCGATCAAGAGTGGCAATAACGGGAGCCATGAAGCGGCGCACGGCAGCGCCGGCCGCTTCGGGATCACCGGATTCAATGGCGTCGACGATCGCGACATGTGCCGACATGTCCGGCTCCGGAATCTCTGCCCCGAGCGTCGCTTCGATCGTGTCAGCAATCGAGAGAGAAAAGAAATCGTAGAGCTGCACCATCGCGCTGTTCTGCGAGGCCGCGATCACGGTCTTGTGGAAGGCAAGATCGCGTTCGATGAATGCGCCCTTGTCCCCACCACCATAATTTCCGCGAACCGTCAGCAACGCGCGCAGGTTTGAAATCACATCGGGCGTATGACGCAGAGCCGCCAATCGCGCGGCCTCTACCTCCAACGCCAGCCGTGCCTCGAACTGATCTCTAAGGCCAGCCCGACGTGCCATATCGAGTGGACGGCCCAGATCGGTCGTCGAGCGGACATAGGTCCCGGATCCCTGTCGTGTTTCAAGGTAACCCTGAGAAACAAGCACTCTCACCGCTTCGCGGATCGTGCCGCGGCTGACCGATAGCATTTCCGAAAGAGAGGCTTCGTTCGGCAGCTTTTCGCCGACAGCCCAACGCCTGGCGGTAATCTCGCTGCGGATGGCCTCCACGGCGGTATCGGCAAGCGTCGTCTTGACAAGAGCACGCATGATTTTCACAGTCATAAAGTCATCAGATGACTTTATGACTAATGCACTAGAGATCTGCCGTCAATAGCATCCTCGCTGTCGGAAATATTCGTGGGGACTATCGGCTTTATCGGCGCCGTTTGCTGCCATCGAAATAGAACAGCATTGCAAGGCCCAGCAATCCAGCAAAGGCGCTGATAATTGCCGTCCCGGAATAGCTGCTCGTCGCCGTTCCCAGCGCAAAAAGAAGGGCGGCTGAGGCCGGCACTCAGAAAGATATTGACGGAGATCAGAGCGCTGCCAAGACCAGGACGCTCGGCGATCAGGTCCTGCAGATAGGTGATCGGGATGCTGATGAGGGCGGCAGCCCCGACGCCGCTGATCAAAGTCAGTGCATAGAGCTGCCATGGAGCCGATGCGAACCCGAGCAACAGCAGATAGACGACATAAATAACCGTGCCGATCGCAAGCGCCGTCACGTGGCTCATGATCCGCTGCGCCCGTCCCCACACGATGATGAAGATGACCTCCAGAAAAGCAACGATACCGACGAGAACGCCGATATCCGAGACTTTGCCATGGGCAGCACCGGTGACAATAAGAGGCAGGATGGCGTCGTTGACGTGAAGCGTGCAGCTGATCAGCGCCACGGCGATCACCCGCGCAAAAACGGGCGGCGATATGACTTCACCCAAGGCTGTAAGGTAGGACAGATGATGCGCCGCCGCCGCATCCGTGCCGCTTTGGCGCGGCAGGAACACGGCAATCAGCCCGAAACAGGCCGCACAGGCAAGGCCGGCAAAGAGATAGGCCGGCAGCATGCTCGGTGAATTCGCCAACAATGCGCCGGTAATGCCGGGCACCAGGACCCAAGACAGCGAGATCATCGCACGAACGCCTGAATTGACGGTGGCGACGTCGTTGCGCTCCATTCCGCGCGTCGCGACCCGAACATTGGCAAAAAGCAACGAGTTCAAGGATCCGTAGACCGGCAGGAAAAACAACGCGTCAAGGACAAACGTTGTCTGCGCAGGGATGACATAGACAGCCCCGTAGCCAAAGATGCCGAAGACGGCGACAGTGAGCATCATCACGCGATATTCGCCAAGCCTATCCGCCAGATTTCCGAGCAGAATGCTGACGACGACGTTGACGGCTGCGGCACAAAAAATCAGCGCGGAATATAATCCATTGCCGAGGCCCAGCTCACGGATACCGACGATTGACTGATAGGGCGCCGTTGCAGCTCCGGCAAAACCGAACGCGAAAATCGCAAGCATGCTGACCCGGATCGTCGGGTCGCGGAAAACATCTGGAAGAAGGCGGGTCATTGGCGGGTCTAGGAGCTGGCAAATCACCCGAAATCCGGGCGAAGGGCTTGTAGCAGGTTTGCCGTGAGCCGGAACCTGCCGAAGTGAAATAATGCCCGCTTTGTGCGTGAAATCCCTATTGGATAACGCGTGAACGCGCCATGATCGCCAGCCCGACCGCCGCGGCCAGCGAAAATAGCGCCGGAAGATAAAAGACGTTCGGAAGACCGAGATAGGCTACGCCCATGCCTCCAACGCCACCGCCAAGCGCACTTGCCAATGCCGATGAGCTCATGAAGATCGCCGAAGCGGTCGCGACCGCATTCGGGAGCAGCCTTTGCGCAACGATCAGACCGAGCACCATGTAAAGCCCCCAAACCCCGCCCATCAGGATCTGACCGGCAAACATGCCGGCCGCCGTCGGCCAGGTTGCAAAGCACAGATTGGCCATCACGCCGCAGATCGCGGCTACGCACATCATCCAGAGGATGCCGATCCGCCGTGCCAGAAGAACGCTGAACGGCATCAGAATGAGTTCGATGAACGGCTGCGTGCCGATCACCGACCCTTGAATAGAGGGGTCGAGCTTCAGCTGATCCTGCATGTAGAGCAGCAGGAAACCATATTTGATCGGCTCGCCGGCATAGACGAGCACGTAAAGGCCGGTGAAGGCCAGAAGCGGCAACATCTCCGACCACCCGACATGACTGACGGCATCGGTCTTTTTATCCACCCGTCTGCCCGGCGCTGCCAATGCCTGCTGTGTCCAAAGGGGAATGATCTGCGCGAAGAAGCAGATTGCCGTTCCCCACAACATGGCACGAAGGCCGATTTCCACGGCGAACCATGCGCCCAGAAACGGACCGATGACCCAGCCGGCCGTCAAGGCCATGCGGATGATGGCAACCACGCTGTCATTCGCACCGGCACCCTTCGCCTTGAGGTCGTCGTGAATGGCGGTAAAAAGCTGCGATGTCGCAGACCCGGAGAATCCCAGAACGATGTCGCCGATCACGAACGGCATCCACGCCCTTGTCGATAGAGCGATCCCGGCCCAACCAAGGGCGCCGGCGATAGCGCAGAGCCGAAAGAGGCTGAGGCGGCGTCCGGTTTTGTCGGAATAACTGCCGACGAGATAGCCGGCAACAGGCGCAGTGAGGCCGGTTAAATAATAAAGCCCCGCCACCGGCAGCGATGCTCCGAGTTCCCTAACGAGGAAGAGCACGATCTGCGGCAACGAGGCGGACGTCGCAAGACCGGAGAGAAACAGCGCAAACGTCGCGCCGCGATAGAGAGGGGACGCCCAGACCTGCTGGATCGCCGTTGCCTTGCTGGAGCTCGCTAGGGATTGCGCGTCCATAACCCCATCATCCGCCATAACCGATGGTCGAAACAAGTTTTCCGATCGGTCGGTGCGGGACCGCTCCGATCGATTGCAGCAAACGTTGGCTTTGCCGCCCGATCGACCTCGAGCCTACATTCGCGATGCCGCACATCCTTCCGTCAAAGCGAACCGAGACGCAAATCGTTGCATCGAATCTCGGCCCGTCCGGCAGACATTGTCCACATCATTCATCGTATCAATGATGAGATCTTGAGCTTCAGCCGGGCATTGCCCGCGAATAGGCGGCCAGGATGAAGCGTTCGGCCTGGAACAGGTATTTCTCCAGCGCATCGGCCGCACTGGCGGGTGCTCCCTCCTCCAGATGCGCAAGAATGGTCGCGTTCTGGCCGACATAGGGGGCATGCAGGTACTCGGGATCGCGGATCAGCCCAAAGACGAGACGCAGCTCCAGTGAGATTTGCGCATAGAAAGCGGAAAGGCGTGGGCTGTCGGCAAGTTCGACGATTGCCGCGTGAAAGGCGATATCGGCGCTGCCGACCTCCAACCATTCGCCGCGGTGCCGGTGCTGAACTGCAGCCTCGATGGCAGCGCGCATCTTGTCGACGCTAGGATGGCGGTGATGTGCGTTGGCGAGGGCCGAACATTCGATCAGACGGCGAATATGGAAGATATCCATGATCGTCGAAATGCTCGGGGTGGAAACAAAGACGCCGCGATTGGCTTCGTGACGCAGCACGCCTTCCTTTGTCAGCAGCCGGAAAACTTCACGGAGCGTGTTGCGCGAGACCTGCAGCTCCTCGCAAAGGGCCGCTTCGGATAGATGGCTACCCGGCGAAAGCGTGCCGTTGATCACGCGCTCGCGGATGCGAGCAGCGGTCAGTTCCGCAACCGTCTGCCCCGTCTCCGCGACAGGCGTCGGCTCGATGCTCGCAAGACTTGTCTGCTTCATTTGCTCTCCCAGCGCCCGCGCTCAATCGCGTCCGATGCCTGCCCATAGTAACCAAGCGCAGAAATACGAGCCGCAATTCCGTACCCTCTCCTTGGTTTATCGAAAGATCTCGACGGCAAACTCCGTTGGACGATTTTATGCGGGTTTGTTCCTTTTTTTGATTGGCAAGACGAAAATTGTTGAACAATATAGACCGGATTGTTGTTTGATGCTATCTCATGCCACAACAAATATAATGGGAACGCGGATACAGAAGTTCATGGGACGCCTGTTTTTTAGAAAAACATCGCCAGCCGCCGTCGAGCTGCAACAGGTGTCGGCATGAGCATGCGATCATCCTGCCCCGATGGCGATATTGGCAACCGCGTTTGCGCCTTCGATGCAAATTGCGACACTGCAATTGTCCGGACAAGCATGAACGACCTGCACAATACCGAGGTAAGCGCATGACGACTGCTGCAGGCGAACACAAACCGCTTCTGTCTGTCGCGGATCTTAGCGTGCGGTTCGGCGAAAATCGTGTGGTCGAGGGACTTTCCTTTTCGGTCGAACCGGGGCGGACGCTCGCAGTTGTCGGCGAATCCGGTTCCGGCAAATCCGTGACCTCGCTTTCGATCATGCGCCTCGCCGATATGATGGGCGCGCGCTTTGAGGGTGGCAGCATCCTCTTCAACGGCAAAGACCTGCTGAAACTATCGCAGAAGGACATGCGCGCAGTTCGCGGCAAGGAGATCGCCATGATCTTCCAGGAGCCGATGACTTCGCTCAACCCAGTCTTCACCGTTGGCGACCAGATCTGCGAAGTCCTTCTTCTTCACGAGAAGGTCGGCAAATCCGCCGCCATGGCCGAAGCCCGGCGCTTGCTGGAAATGGTACGCCTGCCGGACGCGGCAGCACTTCTGAACCGCTATCCGCATCAGCTGTCCGGCGGCATGCGCCAGCGCGTCATGATCGCCATGGCGCTGGCCTGCCGACCGAAGCTCCTGATTGCCGACGAGCCGACAACCGCCCTCGACGTCACGATCCAGGCCCAGATCCTCAACATCATGCGGGATCTGCAAAAGGATCTCGGCATGGGCATGATCTTCATCACCCACGACATGGGCGTCGTCGCCGAAATGGCCGACGACGTTGTGGTCATGTGGAAGGGCAAAAAGGTCGAAGAAGGCCCCGTTCGCGAGATATTCGCCAATCCCAGGCACCCCTATACGAAGGCGCTTCTGGCAGCCGTGCCGAAGCTCGGCAGCATGACCGGCCAGGATTTTCCGAAACGCATGCCGCTAACTGTTCTCGACGGGGGCGAGCCGAAAATCGTCGGCGAGGAGCGCATTCAGAACACCGCCCGCTACGATCAGCAACCGCTATTGTCCGTGCGCGATCTCTTCGTACGCTTCGATATCAAAAAGAATATATTCGGACAGGTCACGCATCGCTGCAGTGCCGTCCAGAAGGTCGCTTTCGACATTCACCCCGGCGAGACGCTGGCCCTCGTCGGCGAATCCGGCTCCGGCAAATCGACGATCGGCCGCACGATCCAGCAATTGCAGAAGGCTTTGTCGGGCGAAATTACCTTCAACGGCAAGAGCTTCGCCGCCATGTCGCAGCTCGAGCGCTTCCGCCTGCGGCGCGACGTGCAGTATATTTTCCAGGATCCCTTCGCTTCGCTCGACCCGCGCAAGACTGTGGGATTCTCGATTGCGGAACCGATCAACACCCATGGCATCATCTCCGGATCCAAAGAGGTTCGCCGCAGGGTGGACGAGCTTCTCGAACGCGTCGGCCTGACGTCGGCCCATGCCGATCGCTATCCGCATGAGTTTTCCGGTGGCCAGCGCCAGCGCGTCTGCATCGCCCGCGCCCTTGCCTCCGATCCGAAGCTCATCATTGCCGACGAGGCGCTTTCCGCTCTCGACGTCTCAATCCAGGCTCAGATCATCAACCTTCTGATGGACCTGCAGGCCGAACGCGGCCTCGCCTATCTGTTCATCAGCCACGATATGGCCGTAGTCGAAAAGATCAGCCATCGCGTTGCCGTGCTCTATCTCGGCCAGATCATGGAAATCGGCAGTCGCCGCCAGGTCTTCGAAACGCCGACGCACGCTTATACGCAGCGCCTGCTTTCGGCCGTTCCGATCGCCGATCCGACGCAGGAGCGCAGAACGGCTCTCATCGAGGGCGAGATTCCCAATCCCGTGCGCCGCGTCGGCGACGAGCCCCCGGTTCTCGCTCATGAGGAAATCAATTCAGGCCACTTCATCGCCAGGAGCGCCTGATCGCTTACCAACCATCGCATCGATCTGAAGAGGAAACAGGGTCAATGAGAAAAATGAAATGGGGACTGAAAACGGCTCTGGCAGCGCTTGTCCTGTCGGGTGTCGCGATCAACGCCGAGCCCGCCTTTGCAGCCGGCAAGCTCACCGTGTCATCACCGCAGGATCCGGGCAGCTGGGATCCGATCGACACGTTCCTGGTGGCATGGGCCGCCGTTTCGACCAATATCTTTGATGGCCTCACCTATCGCGGCCCGGATCTCAAGCTGGTGCCGGGTCTTGCCGAATCCTGGGAAGAGCTCGATCAGGGCAAGCGCATCCGCTTCAAACTGCGTCATAACGTGAAGTTTCATGACGGCGAGCCGTTCAATGCCGAGGCGGTGAAGTTCACCTTCGATCGCCTGCTCGGAGATCAGGGCGCCAAGGGACCGCAGCGTTCGAACTACACATCGATCGAAAGCGTTGACATCATCGACGATTACACGGTCGACATGAAGCTCAAGACGCCAGATCCGGTGCTTTTGACGAAGCTTGCAGGCTACGGCGCGATGATCGTTCCGCCGAAGTACATCAAGGAAAAGGGCGAGGACTACTTCAATCTCAATCCGGTCGGCACAGGCGCATTCAAGTTCGTTTCCTATACGCCCAAGGTGAACATCAAGCTCGCAGCCAACCCGGATTATTGGGGCGGTGCTCCAAAACTCTCCGAACTGGAGTTTCGCTTCATCAGCGAGCCGGCGACGGCCGTTGCCGAGCTTCAAGCCGGTCGTGTCGATCTTGTTATCCCGCCGACCATTCCGATCGGCATGCTCCCGGTTATCCAGGGCGACTCCAAGCTCGAGATCGCCAGTGTTCCCGGCCCGACGGTCGACGCGCTGCGCTTCAACACGCGTGACGGCATTACCGCCGATCCACGGGTTCGTAAGGCCATCATCATGGCCGTCGACCGCGATACGATCGTCAAGTCGATCCTGGCCGGTCAAGGCAGCGAGATCGTCAGCTTCCAGAATTCGCTTTCCTTCGGCTTCGATGCCGATCTGAAGCCGCTTCCGTATGATCCGGCAGGCGCGAAGAAGCTGCTCGCCGATGCCGGCGTGAAGCCCGGCGCGGCGCTCCAGATCGACATTCGCGGCAACGACGCGACGATGAACGAAGTGGCGCAGGTCGTTGCAAGCTACCTGCAGATGGTCGGCCTCACCGCAACCATCAAGCCCTACGAGACCAACGTTCTGTTGAACGACATCATCCCGCAGGGCAAGACCGGCGCGATGTTCCAGCAGAAGTGGGGCGGCTGGACCTTCGATTACGACAACACCGCCTATTCGATGTATCACTCCGGCGAAAAGTGGAATCCGTACGAGAAGGATGCCACGCTCGACAAGCTGCTGGAATCGCAGCGTCCCCTCACCGATCGCGCCGAGCGCGAGAAGGTGTTGAAAGACATCGGCAAATATGTCGCCGACAAGGCGCTCGAACTGCCGCTTTACAACAGCAATGCGATCTACGGTGTCAGCAAGCGGGTCAAGGGCTTCGTGCCCGCACCCGATACCCGCATCAAGCTGAACGAAGTCACCGTCGAATAGTCGTCAAACAAGACGCCGCCGATCTGATCGGCGGCGTCATCCGAAAGCTCTCGGGGTAAGAACGTGGCTGGTTTTCTCATCAAGCGGTTGCTGCAGGCGATTTTCGTCGTGATCGCCATCACCCTTCTCGTGTCATTCGCCATCCGCCTCACGGGCGACCCGGCCTTGATGATGTTCCAAGGCGGCGGCAGCATGACGGAGGACGATCTTGCGCGCATTCGCGCCGCCCTCGGTACGGATCAACCCTTTATCGTGCAGTATCTGACCTTCCTCAAGGGATTGCTGACGCTGGATTTCGGGCGCAGCTTCACCGGTGGCACACCGGTATCACAGCTGATTGCCAATGCCCTGCCCGCCACACTGCTGCTCGCCTTCATCTCGATGGTCGTGTCGATCGTGTTGTCCATTCCGCTCGGAATCAAGGCTGCGACGGCACGCGGCAAGACGGCCGACCAGATCATCCGCGTCCTCTCGCTTCTCGGCCTCTCCTTCCCGAATTTCTGGCTGGCACTGATGCTGGTGCTCTTGTTTTCCATCACACTCGGCTGGTTGCCACCGAGCGGCATGGTCGGCATTTCGAGCTACGTCATGCCGGCCGTGACTATGGGTGTGATCCTGACGGCGACGAACGTGCGTTTGGTGCGCACCGCCATGCTGGAAACGCTGCAATCGCAATACATCATGGTGGCGCGGGCCAAGGGGCTCAGCGAAAGCAAGGTGCTCTACAAGCACGCCCTGCGTAATTGCGCCATTCCGCTCATCACCTATTTCGGCATCCAGTTCGGCGGCCTGCTCGGCGGCATCGTCGTCATCGAGCGCGTCTTCAACTGGCCCGGCCTCGGCACCCTCGCATTCGATGCCGTCGGCGCGCGCGACTACCCGGTCCTGCAGGGCGTGATCACCGTGCTGGCGCTGTTCATCGTCGGCGTCAACCTTCTCGTCGACATCGCCTACGGGCTCGTCGACCCCCGCATTCGCACGGAGTAACGCAAATGGCCGCCGCAATTTCTCGCCGTTCGCGCTTCCTCAGCTTCGAATTCATATTCGGTGTCCTGCTCACAGTTGTCATTTGTCTTGCCGTGCTGCTCTCCGACGTCCTCTTTCCCGGCAGTGCTGAAAAGATCGACCTGATGGCGAGGCTTGCGCGCCCTTTCTCCAGCCTCGCCCATCCGTTCGGGACAGACCCGCTCGGACGTGATGTCCTTGCCCGCGTTGTTGCGGGTGGCAAGATATCGCTGACTGTTGGCTTGACCTCCGTGATTGGCGGCGTGGTTTTCGGTGTACTGGTGGGGCTCGTTGCCGGCTACTACCGCGGTCTCTGGGACATGCTGCTGATGCGCTTTGCCGACATCCAGCTTGCCATGCCGTTTATTCTGTTGGCGATCACCTTCATCGCCATCGTCGGCGGCAGCCTCACCAATACGATCATCCTGCTGATCGTCTCTCAATGGGTGCAATATGCGCGCCTGGTGCGCGGCTCGGTGCTCAGCCTGCGCGAACGTGAATTCATCCTCTCGGCCCGCGCCATCGGCGTCAAGGACTGGCGCATCATCTTCCAGCATCTGCTGCCGAACCTCATCGGCCCGGTGATCGTGCTGATGACACTCAACATCGCCAACAACATTCTTCTTGAAAGCAGCCTGACCTTCCTCGGCATGGGCGTCGACCCGACAATCCCGAGCTGGGGCGGCATGCTGGCCGATGGCCGCACCTATCTGCAAACCGCTTGGTGGGTGAGCCTTTTCCCGGGCCTCGGGATCCTTTTGACCGTGCTCGGTCTCAATCTTCTGGGCGACTGGCTGCGCGACAGCCTCGACCCGACTGGCAGAACGACAAGGTAAGACAATCATGACCGTGATTTTCGAGAAAAGTTTTGAGCCAACGCTGTCGCGTCTGGTCGCAGATGCCAAGCCCGGCCAGAATTTCGAGGCATGGACCTTCGATGACCGGCAAAGCCGTGAACGGGCGGAGCGCGCGCTTCGGGAAAAGGGTGTCCACGCCCGCGTTCGCAGCGCCTACAAGCCGCTGGTCAACGCCTTCATCGAAGACATAGACCTTCAGGACGTTGACTCGATCGAAATCCGCTATCCAGTGCATGCCAATGCGCCAGACAATCGCTTTCGGCTGGAAGCCTATCCGCTGGCCGCAATGGTCGGCGATCGCAACATCGTATTTGTCGCGCGAGCCGATAACGATTTTCACTATGACGTTGTGCTGAAGGGCAAAGTTGGCGAAGAGCGCCAACTGAAGGTGCTTGTGCCCAATCACGTCCATGTCGATGCAGCGGGCGAGACGAGCGTTTCACCGACTGGGTGGCTGATCCGCGATAATCAGGCGGCTGGCGAAAGATTGCTCACGGACTACGAACAGCTGTTCGAAGAGACGATCTCTGCGGTTAAGCATTTCGACTGGGGTACAAGCGAGCCTTATTTCGAGGAGCTGAATATCCGCGTCACCCTACCGGTCACAGACGAGGCTTTGCCGGTCGGTGACGAGGTCATGAGCCTCAGGGAAGCGCTGCATGAGGATTTCTACTTCTCGCTGCTCGAATTTTTCCAGAAGAAATCCGGCTGGCCGCTCGGCGACCGTGGCTTGAAGCCGGGGCAGATCGTTCCGCAGATCCTGCAGTCTGCCGACGATATCTCCGTGAGGGTGGAAACGCAGCCCCTGACCTCGCGCTTCTGGGACGGACCGGAGCAGCAGCTCGACACGGCAACGGAACCGCTGGCCGTTTTGCAGATCAAGACCGAGCTTGGTCTCATCGGCGGCGAGGTCTTTGAAGCTGTCACCCGCTCCGGCCGGTCAGTTGTCGCACGCTACATCAAGGGCAGCGATGCGGCCGTTATGATCAGCGGCGGGCAACATGCCAATGAGACGACGGGCGGTGCGGGCGCGCTGCGGGCCGCAAAAAGGCTCGCCAAGGTCGCAGGCGCCCATTTCACCATTTCGCCTCTGGAAAATCCCGATGGCTACGCGCTTCACCAGCGCCTACGCCGGGATAGCCCGCGTCATATGTATCACGCCGCCCGCTACACCGCACTCGGCGACGATCTCGAGTACCGTACCGAAGAGAATGCGGGCGCATATCTCTTTGAAAAGAAAATCCGTTTCCAGGCGGAAAAGCTGAGCGGCGCGCAGCTTCATGTGAACCTGCATGGCTACCCGGCGCACGAATGGACACGCCCGCTCTCCGGTTACGTTCCCCGCAATTTCGCGATGTGGACGCTGCCGAAGGGTTTTTTCCTCATCGCCCGCTACCACGCTGGATGGGCAATGCAGGCAGAGCAACTTCTCGACAAGGTCACGAGACATCTCGGCGCCATTCCGGGATTGCTCGATTACAACGATCGCCAGATCGCTCTCTACGAAACCCATGCCGGTGAAACAGGCTTCCGTATCATCAACGGCTTTCCCTGCCTGGCTGATATCGACGATCGCCACACGGTGCCGATGACCTTGATCACCGAATATCCGGACGAGACGATTTACGGCAAGGAATTCGTCGCCGGTCACACCGCGCAAATGGAAACCGTGCTCTCCGCCTACGGTGCCTGGCAGGAGATCATGGCTTCGAGCTAGGCGGGATGGATTTCGAGCGCATCATATCAAGGAGCGCGGTCATCGCGCTCGATCGATAGCCGTCCTTGCGGCGAACGAACACCGTATCCACCAGCGCGCGATCCGGTGAGAGCTCGTGGACCGCAATCCTACCCTCTTGCCAGGCGGCAGCCACAATACCTTTTGGAAGAAGGGCAATGCCGACACCGGCGGCCACACAGCTGATGATCGCGTCAAGCGAGCCGAACTCCAGCGGTTTTGCCGTGACGATCCCCATCTCTGCCAGGAGTGTCTCCAACCGTTGGCGATATGAGCAGCCGATCTGGAAGACGATGGTTCTGAGATCCAACACTTTTGCCAGATCGTCCATGGCGTGGATTGCACGTGACGTGATCAGAACCAGTTCCTCCTGAAACACGACCTCCTGATCAAGATCGGGATGGCTGACAGGACCCGCCACGAAAGCTCCTTCAAGCTTGCATTCGACCACATCGTCAATCAGCCTGCGAGTGGTCCCAGTGGTCACGACGAGACGAACCTCTGGATAAGTCCTGGCGAAATGGCTTAGCAGAGGTGATAGTCGCAAGGCTGTCGTCGTCTCAAGACTGCCGAGAACCAAAGCTCCATTCGGCTCACCGTCATCCTGCGCGGCGCTGCGTGCATCGGCCAGCAGCTTGGTGATACGGCCCACGAACGGCAGGATACGTTGTCCAGCGGGCGTGGTTGAAACTCCGCGCGCATGCCGCTGGAAGAGACTGACGCCCAGCTCCTCCTCCAGAACGCGAATACGCGCGGTCACGTTCGACTGAACCGTATTCAGCTCCTGCGCCGCGCGGTTCATGCTTCCATGCCGGGAAACCGCCTCGAACACCCTCAGATCGGATATATCCATAGCTAACCTATCTCCATGAGAGATAACTATTCTCACTATAAATCAATTTTAATGATATACATACCGGCCTACTATCTCAAGCATTGATAGCTGAGAGAGTTCCGATGACCGCTCACATTGCTCACCATATCGACGAAAATCACTCCAATGCGAGAGGCGCCTGGCGTGGCGTTCTCTCCGCATTCTGCGCCAGCCTGATCGGTATCGGGCTTGCGCGCTTTGCATATACGCCGCTTCTGCCGGCAATCGTCGGCGCACACTGGTTCGAACCTTCGGCCGCAGCCTATCTGGGCGCGGCAAATCTGACTGGATATCTCGCCGGCGCACTGCTCGGACGGATGATTGCTCAGCGGATCTCGATGTCCTTGACGCTCCGCCTCATGATGATCGTGGCGACGGCGGCTTTTTTCGCCTGCGCATTTCCGATCGGCTTTGTCTGGTTTTTCGTATGGCGCTTCGCGGCCGGCCTGGCAGGTGGTGCCTTGATGGTGCTGGCCGCGCCAACCATCCTGCCTCACGTGTCGCCCTCACGCAGAGGTCTCGCCAGCGGTGTAATCTTCATGGGTATAGGCGCGGGCGTCGCCCTGTCCGGCACCCTGGTGCCCCTGTTACTTCAGCAGGGCTTACGCGCCACTTGGCTTGGCCTCGGCGCACTTTCCCTGTTGCTCACTGCCATTGCCTGGTTCGGATGGCCGAGCGACAGCACAACAGCCGGCGCAGCACATCACCACGCCGTACAGGTGCCCGCACGCGGGGCGCTGCGCGCGCTTTATGTCGAGTATGCGCTGAACGCCGCCGGATGGGTTCCTCACATGATCTTCCTTGTCGATTTCGTCGCGCGAGGCATGGGAAAAGGCCTACAGGTGGGGGCGGAATATTGGGTCCTGTTCGGTATCGGCGCAACGCTCGGGCCAATCCTTGCCGGCCATCTTGCCGATCGCACCGGCTTTGGCGCGGCGATGCGGTTTGCGTTTTTGCTTGAAGCGGTCGCCGTCGCGATCCCGGCGTTGGGCTTCGGCCAGACATGGCTCATCGTCTCCAGTCTCGTGGTCGGCGCATTCGTCACCGGAACCGTGCCACTGATGCTCGGACGCATCGGAGAATTGCTGCCCCATCACCCCGCACAGCAGAAAGCGGCCTGGGGCGTGGCCACCGTCTTCTTCGCCCTGTTCCAGGCTGGCGCAGCCTATGGCCTTTCATTTGTCTTTGCCCGCAGTGGCGGAAACTATCAGATGCTCTTCCTCATCGGGACAGCGGCCATAATTCTCGCTCTGGCGATCGACCTGACCGCGGCGCTGTTCTTCCGCGTGCCTCGGTCACAGAAAACTCGGGACACAACACCATCAGACCCTGACCTTACGGATTGATGTCCCGGATCAGATGGCGGATGCGCTGGCCATCGCGAGATTTTGTCCCACATATGGTCTCGCGCCCACATGGCGCCAAAGTTTCGAGCGACGGGACATATATGAGGCATTTTCTGCGTTTGCTAGCCAGCCTGTCCGCTATCTGCATTATGTCGATCCCGGCATATGCCCAGGGATTTGTCCACGCCCACCACACGCAAATTGTCGCCGCGAAAGGCAATCCGCTCATCCTGCGAGGCATGGGGTTAGGCGGCTGGATGGTGCAGGAAGGCTATATGATGGGCCTATCCAATCTGAAAGCGCAGCACGTTATTCGGGAGCGGATTTCGCAGATCGTCGGCAAGAAGGACACGGAACGATTTTATCGCTCCTGGCGCGACAATCTCGTGACGAAGGCCGATATCGATGCAATGGCCAGATGGGGCTTCAATAGCGTGCGCCTGCCGATGCACTGGAAGCTTTTCATCAAGGAAACGCCGGGCAAGAACGGCGAGAGCAGCATCGTCTGGAACGAAGAAGGATTTCGCCGCGTCGACAGGCTGATCGCGTGGCTGAAAGCCAATAAAATGTATCTGATCCTCGATTTGCACGCTGCACCCGGTGGCCAGGGGCATGACATTGCGATCTCCGATCGTGATCCGAACAGTCCATCGCTTTGGGATAGTAGTAGGAACCAGGAGGCGATGATCGCCCTATGGAGCGAAATCGCCAGACGATACAAGAACGAGACGACGATCGCGGGCTACGATCTGCTCAACGAGCCGAACTGGGGTTTCCAGGATAAGGAAGACAAGGGCGGTTGCCGAGAGACCGAAAACAGACCGCTACGCGAAATTTACGAGCGCACAATCCACGCCATCCGCTCCATTGACAGCAATCACATGCTCATAATCGAAGGCAATTGCTGGGGTAACAATTACGCCGGAATATTACCGATTGCCGACCGCAACACGGCGCTGAGCTTTCATAAATATTGGACCCCTACGACACAAGGATCCATCGAACCATTTCTAAAACTACGCCAGCAATATGATATGCCGCTTTGGAACGGTGAATCCGGTGAAAATACCAACGACTGGTATAAACGCGCCGTCACGCTTCAAGAAAAGAACGGCATCGGCTGGTCATGGTGGCCACTCAAAAAGCTCGGTCGAGGCAACCCTCTAGAGATCAAGACGAATACAAATTATCGGCAGCTAGCCGCTTATCTTCGCGGCGAAGGCAAAAAGCCTACCGTGAAAGATGCACGTGCGGGATTGATGCGATTGGCAAGAGACAGCCGCTTCGATAGAAACACGCATCATCCCGATGTTGTCGAGGCATTGATCGGTGCCTCAAGAAAATCAGGCGCTCCTCACTGAATAGCAGCACTGCGCTATACACCTAGCCCATGGCATGCCGAATTCGTTTAGAGATTCGCAGAAGAAATTGCGGTCTCGAGGAGGCAACGAGCTTCCATGAAAGAACGGCTTTCGCCATGTTGCGTGGCAGAATACCAACCGACAGAAACCAGGCTGCCAACATGGCACGGCGCCGTCGTGATGCATTCATCTCGAGGCTGGCAACAGCCCCGGCCTTTGCCAAGGAAAGCCTGGAATCGCTTGCGACAGGGTGCTGCGCCTCGTCCATGCAAATCGATGCGAGGCGTTCCTCCAGATGGACAGGATCGTGAAGACCGGCGTCATCACGCATTTCCAAGCCGATCTCCGACGCCTGATCCGACAGTGCTTCCAGCCGGCGAAAATCATGCTCAATGCGCCAGCGTGCGCGCTGGCCGAGCTTCTCCGCGAATACTGAATGATTACCGCCATGAATGCGATAGGCACCGAGGCACTCCTCGACGGAGGTGACATCGCCGTGAAGCGGCGCGACCGTGGCCAAGTATCCATCGCCCCCCTGGCGAAATTCCTGTTCGGGAACGGGCATGACCGTATCGAGAACAGAACGCCGGAATGCCAGTCCGCTCGTCACGGTCGTCTGATAGCGCCCCTTTTGCAGCAGTTTCGATGTGACGTCGCCGGAATCGAAGGGCAGTTCGGCGGGTGGATACACATCTTTTACATGCATATTCTCATCCACGATATGCAGCCGGAATTGCATCTGCGCTGTATTCTCTTCCCAGGCCTCGATAACCTCGGATACGGCATTGGGATAGAGATAGTCATCCGCATCGAGAAACAACACGATCTCGCCGTGACTTGCTGCAAAGCCGGTGTTGAATGCCGCTGCATGTCCGCCATTGGCTTCGCGAAGACATGCTTTGATACGCGGGCCATAAGACGAAATGACTTCGACACTCGCGTCGCTCGATGCATCGTCAACGACGATGACTTCAATATGATCGTAGTTCTGCTCCAGCGCACTCTCGATGCTGCGCGGGAGAAAATGTGCGTAGTTATAGTTCGCGATTACAATAGAAACGGGAACATGGTCGTCGATGGAATACATCGCATTGAACCTCGCAGATCTGCTTTGGTCGCGGCGAACCTTCTCATCAGGTCCTGGTGAATGAAGCCGTTGCAGGCAAGGATAACCGGGGCAAAAGGTAGTGTCCCATGAAATTATCAAGCAGCGGCTGTATGGATCTTATCGATCCGTTGCACTCCCGACCCTCGTCAGTTTTGTGGCTTTTGAATGGCCGGCATCCATGATTTGCATGCCGGCCAGTCTGCAATGCGCCAATTTCCCTATTGGATCTGGTAGCGTGGTGCTGCCTTGGAACGCGAGAGATTTGGCATCAGGGCTTGGCGAGCATCCTCATAGGCCTTCTGCAACCCGGCATCCTCAAGTGCCGGGATTGTTACCAGTTCACCCTGATCGAAGCCAACCAGCGATGCATCGACCATATCTTCCGTCGACATCACGATTTCGGATGGCAGCTGTTCGACGGCGATGCCGGCGGCAGACCAGAACTCTGTGGCCGTTGCACCCGGCAGAACCGCCTGGATCCGGATATTCTTATCCGCCAGCTCATGCTTCAGCGACTGGCTGAAGGCAAGCACGAAAGCTTTCGAGCCACCATAGACACCGTTTAACAGCTCCGGTGCGATCGCAACGATGGAGGCTATGTTGATGATGGAACCAACGCCGCGCTTCACGAAACCAGGCACGGCGGCATAGGTCAGCCGCATGAGCGCCGTGATGTTCAGGTCAATCATCTGCTGCATTCTGTCGACGTCGGCATCTACCGCGGGAGCGGCGCCGCCGAAGCCGGCATTGTTGATGAGAAGCGTAATCGTCTCATCGGTCTTCAGCACGTGTTCGACGCGGCTGAGATCATTTTGAGCGCCAAGATCCACCGCCATAACCTCGACGCTGCGCCCCGTTTCCGCGCGCAACTGCGCGGCAATCGCCGAAAGCCGCTCCTCATTGCGGGCGACCAGAATGAGGTCGAAGCCGCGGTGAGCAAGCCGATGTGCATATACCGCACCAATGCCCGATGAAGCGCCCGTGACCAAAGCCTTGCCTAGTGAATTCGTCATTGTTCCAATCCTTGTTTTGCGGAGTTGCTGTTCCGCGTGGAGGAACTATAGGCCCATATGCCTGCGGCCGAAATGTCATATTCACCACCTTTTGGGACATTCAGCGCTGCCGTTTTGGGCATAACCTTTAAGAATCTGATGCCATTTCCGTCTCAAAACTGCTACAAGCAACTTTTCCAGTCGGGAGCGCCACCATGCACACTATCGGATTTCTGATCTTTCCTGGCTTTCAGGTCATGGGGTTCACAGCGGTCACCGCTTTCGAGGTGGCAAACCTGGAAAGCGACCGGGAACTTTATCGCGTAACGCTCCTCTCGGAGACGGGCGGCTTGGTGCGCTCTTCGGCGGGCTTCAGCGTGGAGACGGAAGCGTTTGGCGACGCGACCTTCGATTCTCTCTTCATTGGCGCCGCCACACATGTTTCCTCCATGTCGCCCGCGACCCTCGAGTATATACGCACGGCGTCCAAAACCTCCCGACGCGTCGCAGCCCCCTGCACCGGAGCCTTCGCTTTGGCCGAGACCGGCTTGCTCGACGGGCGTCGGGCAACGACGCATTGGGTCTTTGCCCGAGAGCTGCGCGATCGCTTCCCGGCGCTTAAAGTGGATGAAGACAAGATTTTCATCGTCGACGGAGCCATCTGGACATCCGCCGGGATGACGGCCACCATCGATCTCGCCCTTGCCATGATCGAAAAAGACCATGGCGAGGAACTGGCCCGCACCATTGCCAAAAAGCTCGTCGTCTATCATCGCCGCGCCGGCGGTCAGTCACAATTTTCGACGCTGCTCGAACTGGAGCCGAAATCGGACCGCATTCAACGCGCGCTCGACTTTGCCGGTCGAAACCTGCGCAAGATCGTATCGGTCGAGGAACTGGCGGATGCGGCAAGCCTCAGTCCTCGCCAGTTCAATCGCATCTTTCGCAGCGAAACCGGCCAATCGCCGGCCAAGGCGATCGAAAACATGCGTGTGGAGGCGGCGCGATTGATGATCGAAGACGGACGTCATTCGATGGACGAGATCGCGATAGAAGTCGGCTTTGCGGACCGGGAGCGGATGCGCCGCGCCTTCCTGCGTGTGCTCGGTCAACCGCCACAGACGATCCGCCGCAATGTTCGAGCCGTCGCCTGACGGGTCGAAATGAGCCTTGCATTCAGTGATTTATGTCACAAGCTCGTAACAACCCCTGATTAGGTCGGTAGCGTTCAACTTAACGCGGGGGCGTATATGAAAAAGCTTGTTTCCATCATCGCGATGACAATTCTGTCCAGCACGGTCGCATCGGCGTCCGACTATGTGTCTTACATCGACTATCCGCAGCCGAAGGATGATAGTCGCGAATTCTATACGGCAATCGAAATTCCGGCCGGGAGCTTCACCAAATACGAGATCGACGCCAAGACGGGGCACATCGTCGTCGACCGCTTCCAGTCGATGCCAGTCGTCTATCCGGCAAACTACGGCTCGATCACCAGCTCGCTCGGCGGCGACGGTGATCCTCTGGACGCTATCGTCTATTCGCGCGAACCGATCGTGCCCGGTGCCATCATTCGCGTTCGCGCCATCGGTGTCATGAAGATGATCGATGGTGGCGAAGTCGATGACAAGATCGTTGCTGTTCCGACATCGAAGATCGATCCGACCTACGACAAGATCAAGGAAATTTCCGATCTGCCGAAAATCGAGCAGGACCGCCTGCAGGCGTTCTTCCGCGTTTACAAGCAGCTTCCCGATGCCCGCAAGGTCGTCGAAGTCGGCGGCTACGAGAGCGCGGAAAAGGCACAGAACGAAGTTGCCGCCGCGATCAAGGCCTATAGCGAGAAGAAATGATCCTCTTCGGGAGGGGGTGGCTTCGCCGCCCCCTTGTTTTGAATAGCAGCGCAAGTCTGCGGGAGCAGATGCTCCAATCGCCTATAAAGGCATCGCCGTGGATTGATAGATTAGCTTTTCGTACCTCACCTCATGCCCATAGGTCCGACATGAACGGCAGATGTATATGAGGCCGGTTGTCTTTTATTTCATGATCTATCTGCTGATCGATATCGTGGCGAATATACTGATCATTCATTGACATATTGATACTTCTACGAAGCGATATCTTCGCAGTATCTGCCTATCAATATCATCATAGTTGATAGACTTTTTGATAAAAACCTAACGAATCTATTTGAGAAATTGAGGCGCAGAGCGGGATATTTGATCGTTCAGAAAGGCCGCTCTATCGAGAAATGCGTCTGCGAAATAGGCCCGGCCGACCAAAATATAAAGCCCGCACGAGGCGGGCTTTATATTCATTCTTGTCGGCCTTATTCGGCCGCGCCTTCTGCTTTCGTCTTGCGTCCGCGCTTTGGCTTTGCCACCTCTGTAGCGGGCGTAGCGGCGGCTTTCGGCTTGGCAGCCTTCGGCGCGGATTTGGCCACAGCTGGCTTTGCGGCGACGGGTTTTGCAGCAGCAGGCTTCGTCGTCGCCGGCTTTGCAGCAGCAGGCTTCGCGGCAGCCGGCTTTGCCTTTGCCTTTGCGGAGACCTTGTCACCGCCGGTTTTGGCGGCATTCAACAATGCCACGCGGCGGCGCCGGTTCTGTTCAAGTGCCTGCTGAAAGCCGACATCGTTCTCGGCGTGATAGGCGAGATCCTCGAGGAACTCCGACACGTCCTTGAGCGATTCGACTACGATGTAGCTCAATCCTGAGCCGGCGTTGATGGAGTCGCGACCAACCGTGACACCGAAGCCGCCCGGCACGCGCTGAAACCAGGTAGAACGCCACTTCTTGAAGCCGGCGTTGTCTCGCTCATACTCCTCCAGATATGCCTTCTGCTCGGCTACGCGTGCACGAAACGTATCAACGACATTGCGTGCTCCAGCCTTCGGCTTGTCAGCCTTCTTCGAGGACCATTTCTCTAGAAAGTTTGCCATTGTCTGCCTCTCTTCCGGTTTGCGTTTTGTCCAGGCGGCCGCTCGCTCATGAGGCGATAACGGGACTCCTCCACGTGGATAACGACATAAATGTATAAGATAAGTGCATAATGGCAACATTATCGCCTGTTATCGCCCGCGAAACGGCATATTTGCCCTCGCGTTTTCGCGCGTCGTTGCCTCCAGAAGCAATTAGACCAACACCTTTGTGGCTTCTTGTCCTGCGCAATCTGGCTGGTTCATAGGCATTTGCCGCTTTATGGCCGAAGCGGGCGTTTGCTATTACGAGCGACAGTGCCGCGTTATGGCACGCGTTCCCTCACGTATAGACTTGCGACGGCTATTTCCTTGTCCGGCAAATTCTTGCTGGTTGCCTGAATGGAGCTGGGGACGAGCATAACAACTCTCGTCCCCAGCATCACGTTGATATCTGTCGATAATAGACGACGGACGGCAGTACCTCTTTAAGCGACCTCCAGCAGGTCCCCGTGCGGGTCCAGCACGAACTTGGTGGCCGCTCCCTGATCGAAGCTTTCATAACCTTGCGCTGCATCTTCGAGCGATATGATCTTGGCGTTGACGATATCTGCTATCGGCAGACGGTCATGAAGAATCGCCTGCATCAGTTGGCGATTGTATTTGAGAACCGGCGTCTGACCCGTATGGAAGGACTGCGCTTTTGCCCAGCCGAGACCGAACCGCAATGACAGGCTGCCCTGTTGGGCTGCAGCATCGACAGCGCCGGGATCTTCGGTCACGTAAAGACCGGGGATGCCGATCGAACCTGCGGCACGTGTGATCTCCATCATCTGATTGAGAACGATTGCCGGCTGCTCACCGCCCGTATGTCCCCGCGCCTCGAAGCCAACGGCATCGATCGCGCTATCGACCTCATTGGTCCCGACAACTTCGGCAATCATGTCGCCCAGGCGGTCGCTCTTTGAGAGATCGATCGGCTCGAACCCCACCTTTGCCGCATGAGCAAGGCGATCCTTGTTGAAATCACCCACCATAACCACGGCGGCGCCGAGGATGCGGGCGGAGGCAGCCGCAGCAAGCCCGACCGGTCCGGCACCGGCGACATAAACGGTGGAGCCTACCCCAACACCGGCGCGAACGGCGCCGTGAAAGCCGGTCGGCAGGATATCCGACAGCATGGTCAGGTCACGGATCTTTGCCAAAGCCTTATCGCGATCAGGAAATTTCAGCAGGTTGAAGTCTGCATAGGGCACCATGACGTACCGCGCCTGTCCGCCGATCCAGCCACCCATGTCGACATAGCCATAGGCCCCGCCGGCACGCGACGGGTTCACGGTCAGGCAAACGCCTGTATCTTGCGACTTGCAGCAGCGGCAGCGTCCGCAGGCAACATTGAACGGCACGGAAACGATATCGCCGATGTCAAGCATTTCGACATCGCCACCTTTTTCGATAACCTGACCGGTGATCTCGTGGCCGAGCACCAGTCCCGGCATGGCCGTTGTGCGGCCACGCACCATGTGCTGGTCGGATCCGCAAATATTGGTGGAGATCACCTTCAGGATCACACCGTGCTCGATGCGGCGGCCATCCGGCGCCTCCAGCTTCGGATCGTCGATATCGCGAACCTCTACCTTGCCGGGTCGCAAGTAGACAACGCCTCTGTTCCCACTCATGCCATCTCCTCCTTGGTTGAACGCTTGATCATCCTCGCAAGCGATTGCTCGCCCGCATCTTCGGGTCGGCCCGCTCCTCAACGGGCCGAAATCGGCAAAATCGGCCGCGGCCGCCGCAAGCGGCACTCCACGCCCGGAACGTTCATGACTGATACAAGAGAAGCGAGACGTGAACGGAAAACCGCAAGATCGTTTCCGTTCGCCTCTCGATCACCCTCCGTGATCAATCGAACCTGCAGTCAAGGCTGGTTTCCGGGCTTCGAACCTATCCCAGTGATCGTCTCGGCACCTTCCCAGTCAAAAAGACCAGTGGCATCTGCCGAGACTTTCGGTTCCGTTACCGTTGCGGGGGCAGCACCGGCCTCTGACCGGTTTCCCAATTATCCATCAGGACGATATCCCGATGGCACCTTGAACATGCATAGAAGATCATGTTCGAAGGGGGCGGCGCGCACAGGAAAACGACATCAGCCCTTTGTTGGGCGACATCGCGCATTTTCATTACCGGTTGGCGCCTCTCAGGCCAGCGGATGACCGCCGGCGTCGAAGAGATGGTATCGATCGCCCTTCGGCGAGAAGGAAAGACGTTGGCCGGATCGATAATCCGACTTGCCTTCCTGGCGAATGATGACCGGCTTCGTTCCGCCCATATCGATGTAGATGTAGGAATCGGCGCCAAGATTTTCCGAATGCATCACCGTACCGGACCACACGCCACCCGATACGTCGATCGCCAGATGCTCGGGACGCACGCCCACGGTTTCCGCCTTGTACCCTCTTGCGTCTTCACCGGTCATGAAATTCATTTCGGGCGAGCCGATGAACTTTGCAACGAAAAGGTTCTGCGGATTTTCGTAAAGCTCCAGCGGCGAACCAACCTGCTGCACCACGCCGTCGCGCAACACGACGATCTTGTCCGCCATTGTCATGGCTTCGACCTGATCATGGGTCACGTAGATCATGGCCGTGTCGGAAAGGTTCTTGTTCAATTGCGCAATCTCGATGCGCATCTGGACACGCAAAGCGGCATCAAGATTGGAAAGCGGCTCGTCGAAGAGGAACACCTTGGGATTGCGGACAATGGCTCGTCCGATCGCGACACGCTGGCGCTGGCCGCCCGACAGGGCTTTCGGGAGCCGCTTCAGATAGGGCACAAGCTGCAGCTTTTCCGCCGCGGCCATGACCATCTTGTCAATCTGATCCTTCGGCAGCTTCTGCAGCTGCAGCGAATAGGCCATGTTATCGTAGACGGTCTTGTGTGGGTAGAGCGCATACGATTGGAAGACCATCGCGATGCCGCGCTGCGACGGGCCGACATCATTGACAACTCTGCCGCCGATTTCCAGCGTCCCATTGGAAATCTGCTCAAGGCCGGAGATGCAGCGCAACAGGGTCGACTTGCCGCAGCCGGAAGGGCCGACGAAGGCAACGAACTCACCCGACCTGATGTCGAGATTGATATTCTTCAGGACTTCGACCGCGCCATAGCGCTTGTAGAGATTGGTGATTTTGACGTCGGCCATGAGGCACTCCATTCCAGAATTTTGTAGGCGTCGCGGACAAGGATTTACTTGCCGACACCCTGACTGAGACCCTTGATGAACTGGCGCGAGAAGATCACGTACAACACGACCAGAGGCACGACGCCAAGCGTCAGCGCGGCAAGCAAGGCCGGATAGTCATTGAGAAACTGTCCCACGAATTGCTGAACCCCGAGCGTGACGGTCTGATTGTTCTTGCTGGGTGCCAGAACCAGCGGGAACCAGAGATCGTTCCAGACCGGCAGCATGGTCATCGTCGCCACCGCGGCAAGGCCTGGCTTGACGACGGGAAGCGCGATCAGGAAGGTACGGAATTCACCCGCACCATCGATGCGCGCAGCTTCCTTGAGTTCCGTTGGGACCGTGCGGAAATAGGCCACCATCAAGGTAACGGCGATCGGAATACTCATCGCGGTATAGACGAGGATCAGCGACGTCAGCGTATCGATAAGGTTCCAGGAGATCATGATCTCAAGGATTGGCACCGTGCCGAGGCGGATCGGCAGCATGATGCCGATGATAAACAGGCCACCAAGCACAGGCGCAAGCCGCACCTTGTATTCCACAAGACCATAGGCAGCGAGTGTCGATGTTATGATCGTCAGCAGAATGGTAACGACAGTGACGATCAAGCTGTTTTGATAGTTCAGGAAGAAGTTGCCGCGCGTGAAGACACGCAGATATCCGTCTACACTGAATGTCTTGGCCGTGGGCAGATCAAAGGGACCGCCAAAGATCGCGGGTGTTGTCTTGAACGAATTCAGGATGACAACCAGGATAGGACCAATGGCCAGCAACACGAAGAAGATCAGCAATGCGTGCACGACGATCCTGTCGGCAGTCCACGCGCGGCGATCCCTTGCTTTCCGCTCCGACTGAACAGCCTTATCGTCGCTCAATATCAGGGTCATGCCGGGTCCTCCTCAGATCTGATAGGGCTTCAGGCGGCGCTGCACGAGCCAGAAATAGACTGCAGTCACCACGAGAATGATCGTGAAGATCACGGTTGCAACGGTCGCGCCGAGATCGATATCGGCGACCTGTCCGCTCGATCCGAAAAAGGTTCGATAGAACAGAGTACCAAGGATATCGGTGCTGTAATTCGGGCCGGGCGCGGCTCCGTTCAGAGCAAAGACCAGATCGAAACCATTGAAGGTCCAGATATAGGTCAGGATAACGATCAAGCCGAACTGTGGAGCGATCAGCGGAAACTTTATGCCCCAGAAGATACGCCAGTTGTTGGCGCCATCGATGCGCGCCGCCTCGACGATATCCTCGGGAACGGCAAGGAGAGCACTATAGAGGAAGATCATGGGGATGCCGACATATTGCCAGACCGACATCAAGGAAATCGTCGGCAACGCGGTCATCTCGTTTCCGAGCAGCGGAAAATCGACGAGCCCCCAGAGCGGGTTGATGATCAGGCGCCAGATGAAACCGACAATGACCACCGACAATGTCGCCGGAATGAAAAGAAGCGTGCGATAGATACCTTCCGATCGGCGCAACAAGCCCGATGTCAGGAGTGCCGCCATCAACAGGCCGATCGGTACTTCCACAACCAGATGAATGGCGAAATATTCGACATTGTTGAGAAGAGCATTCCAGAAGCGGGCGCTCGTCACCGGATGCGTGAACAGATAATAATAATTCTCCAGACCGACGAAGACGCGCCCAGCCGAAGTCTTCGTGTTGAAGAAGCTCATCAGGATGGAAAGAGCCAGCGGCAGCACAGCGAAGGCGACGTAAATCGCCAGTGCCGGAAAAACGAACAGCGCCAGACTGATGCGCGCAGTTGTTGGGCGTATCACTCGGAAGGCCTCCCATACCCGTATGAACGTCTTGAATGCGAAGAAGGCCCGCGCGCTTCCCGCAAAGGAAAGCGCGCGGGCCTGAAGATTTACTTCTGTGGCTTGTACCAGGAATCCAGCCCCTTCTGCAGCTCGGTGGCGGCAGCATCCGGGGTCAGCTTATCCGTGGTCATCATTACCTGCAGAACGCGCCAGATTTCGTCGTCGAGCGGCGGGTTGCCGGCACTCAGTCGATCAAGAGCAAGACGCGGCGTCAGCTCGGCACCTTTCTTGAGATCGGCAAATTTCTGCGCGAGTTCGTTCTTGTAGGAAACAGGCTTCGAGCCCATAGCGAAGAAGCCGGGCGCTTCGTTTACATAAAGCTCCTGGAATTCCGGGCTCGCCAGCCAGGTCAGGAATACCTTCGCGGCATCCTTGTGCTTGCCTGCCGCATTGAGGCCGATTGCCATATCGGGCATTTCCTGCAGGTAGCGCTTGCTATCGCCAGTCGCCGTCGGCGGACCGAAGACCCCGACATTGAGACCCGTCGCCGTGACCTGATTGATGTTCCAGGAACCATCCGGCAGGATGGCGGCACGGCCGATCGTGAAGAGCTGGGTCATGTCGGCATACTGAAGGCTGGCCTGGCCGTTCGGCAGGAACGGCTTCCAGGCGGCAAAGGCCTTGAAGGCAGCAACGAAATCGGGATCCGTCAGCTTCTTCGTGCCGTTGATCAATCCCTGGCGGCCCTCTTCGCCCTTCCAATAGGAAGGACCGATATTGTAGAGGCCGTTGTAAGCGAGCTGCCAGCTCTCGGCGGAACCATAGGCAAGTGGCGTGTACTTGCCGTTGTCCTTGATCTTCTGGAGTACGGCGATGAATTCATCGGCTGTCTTCGGCGGCTCGAGACCGAGTTCCTTGAAGATATCGACATTGTAGTAGAAGCCGGCCAGAACGGCGGCGATCGGCAGGCAGAAAGGCTCGCCCTTGCCATCAGCCCAGGCAGCCTTTGAGGTATCGCTGAAATCCTTGATCGGCGCAAAATCCTTCAGCGGCTCGAAATAGCCACGGCGAATCCACTCGCGATTGACGTCGAAGGGGCGGCAGGTCATCAGATCCGGACCGGCGCCAGCCTCCATCTGCGATTGAATGGCGGCATTGTATTCATTGGTATTGATCGGAGCGAACTCTACTTTGATCTCCGGATGCTCCTTTTCGAAAGCCGGCAGCAACTTATCCTGCCAGACAGCGATATCCTCCGTACGCCAGCTTCCCAATTTGATCGTCACGGGATCCGCGGCAAGCGCGCTGCCGGCCATGAGCGCCAGGCCCAGCGACGCAACGGCGCCCTTGATGCATGCATGCTTCGAACGCATCTGAAATGCTCCCCTCTTTTTGTGCTTGGATTGCGCAGCATCTCTCCGATGCTCGCAATGAACGCCTAAAAGATACATCTCAATACAATATGTGACAAGAAGTTTTTTTTCTTTCCATTTTTGTCTTATGTGGTATTTCTTCGATCTATCGATGTTTTGCGGATTTTGGCATCTAGGGGGATGGCTTGATGATCGGTGTTGGGATTTTGGGTTCAGGCTTCATCAGCGACTGCTATGCGGACTCACTGCTGGATGTTCGCAACGGGCAGCTTGTTGCGTGCTACTCGCGCAGCGGCGAACGCGCTGCCGAATTCGCCACGAAATGGGGGCCGGGTGTCACTGCCTATGAAGACATGGATGCGCTTTGCGCCGACCCTTCGGTAGAGCTTGTGGTCATTGCTCTGCCGAACGAGATTCATCTGGACGCCGTGAAAATCGTCGCTCGCCATGGCAAGGGCGTCGTCTGCACAAAGCCGCTCGCACGCACGGAAAAAGAAGCCGCCGAAATGCTGAAGATCGTCATCGACGGCGGCATCTGGCATGGCTATGCGGAAAGCTCCGTCTTTTCGCCTAACATCGCCAAGGCCTATCAGATGGTGCAGGCAGGCGGCATCGGCGATCTACTGACCATGCGGGCGCGTGAAGCGCATTCCGGCCCGCATGCGCCGCATTTCTGGGACGCTGAAACAGCTGGCGGCGGCGCCCTGCTGGACATGGGCTGCCACACGGTGGAGTCGGCGCGGCATTTCTTCGGCAAAGACAATCCCGTCGTCGAGGTTATGGCCTGGGGCGCAACGCTGGCGCATGCCGACAAGACCACCGGCGAAGATACCGCGATCGCACTATTGAAGTTCGCAGGCGGCCAGCTTGCGACGATCGAATCGTCCTGGATCGAAAAGGGCGGCATGCAATTGCGTCACGAACTCGTCGGCTCCGCCGGCCGCATCGTAACCGATAGCTCGGTCGGTCCGGTCTGGGGCTTCATCGAAAAGCCCGTCGGATATCTTGTGGAAAAGGCGAACGCAGACACCGGTTGGGTCTATCCCGTTCCCGAAGAAACGCGCGCTTATGGTTTCTCGCAGCAGATGCGCCACTTTGTTGATTGCTTTGCCGCCGGAACTCGGCCACTGGAAACCTTCGAGGATGGCGTGGTGGTCAATCGTATCCTCGATGCGTGCTATCGTTCGATGCGCACGAAGATGTGGGAAAAGGTGACGATAAGCTGATGGTCAAGATGGACGGCACGGTCGCCCCGCTTCAATCGGACTCTCCCGAACCGCTCTGGCAGCAGGCTGCCAAGGCGATTACCCGCGAAATCAATGCCGGAAAGCTGACGTCTGGCAGCCGTCTGCCGCCGGAGCGTGATCTCATCGACCGCCTGTCGATCAGCCGCGTGACGCTGCGCCGCGCCCTGCAGAGCTTGGTCGGCAGCGGCGTGCTGGTTTCATCCCATGGCCGCGGCTGGTATGTTGCGACCGAGGCGCATCAGGAGTTTCCCCAGACACTCGAATCCTTCAGCGAGACCGCCGCCCGGCTGGGTCTCAAGGCATCATCGGAGGTCCTGAGGGCGGAAGAGGCATCAGCGACACTCGACCAGGCCGAGGAGCTATCGATTGCGCCCGGATCGAGGCTTTTTCATCTCGATCGCATTCGCAAACTCGACGGTGTCCCCGTGGCGATCGACACGTCCTATTTTCCGGCCGCCAAGGAATTGAACCTGTCCGGCGCGGACTTCAGCACCGCATCGCTCTTTCGCCTGATGACAGAGGCCGGCATAGAGCTAAGCCGCGCGGAATCGACCATCGAGGCCCAGGCCGCCGATCCGTTGACCGCCAAACACCTGGGGATCGACGCGGGAATGCCGATCCTCACCATGTATCAGCTCATCGAGGATAGCGCGGGCAAGCCGCTGATATCTTCAACCATACGCTACGCCGGCGACCGCTATCGCCTGCGAACCTCCTTCAGCCGTACGATCAAGCCAGGCAACTAGCACGGCGGCAGGGAAACATCGAAATCATGGCAGGGCTCAGCTCCTGCATTCGCAAAACTGAACGATGGATTGCCGCCGGCGCCCAACCCGACGGGTGGTTTCGTCGTGCCCATACCCAAGGAGACATCAATTGCCCAAAGGATATATCCCGCTCGCGGTGGCCCGCGCATCGCAAGCCGAGGCTTTGGCCAAGGCCATCACCAGAATTACCGAGGATGTTCGTCTCCTGCAGAGCCGCGGCGCACTTCAGGGGCCTGGCCCGATTTTCCTTGGCATCGGCGCAAGCTTCGCTGCGAGCGCCGCCGCTGTCTGGACTTTGAGAAGCCGCAATATTCACGGCTGGCGCCTGAATGCCGGTGAGCACCCGCTCCCCTTCCCTCATACGCCTCACCCCTTGATCGGCGTGTCCCAGAGCGGCAAAAGCTCCGAAACCCTGGCCGTGCTGAACACGGTGGAGCAGGAGAAACGCTTCTCGGTGGTCAATGCCGTCAGCTCGCCGATCGAAGCCATCTCGGCCGTTAATATTTCTCTCGGCAATATTCCGGACAGCTATGCCTCCACGATCGGCTACACGGCAACCGTCGCCGCGCTCGGCATGATTTCCGAAGCCTGGGATGGTGGCGTGATCGATGACACCTGGACGGACCTCTCGGACGCCTTTCGTGCCGTCGAGACGGTCCTTTCCAGCCGGATATCGACCCTGATCGCCCCGATGCAAGAAGCCCAATATGTTGATTGCGTCGGTGCTGCGCCCTCCACCGGCTCTGCCGAAGTCGGCGCGCTGCTGCTGCGTGAAATCGCACGTATCCCGTCGACTGGCATGTCCACGCGGCAATATCTGCACGGCGCCATGGAATCGGCCGGCCGCGGCGTGCACATCATTTTCGGCGAAGAGCGCGAATTGCAGCTTGCCCAAAAGCTTGCACGTGCCGGCCACGACGTCATTCTCGTCAGCCCGCTCGATGTTGCGGAGGAAAGCCACCTCGCGCACGTCGCCATCCCCTCGCTCACGCCGGCGCAACGTCCTATTGTCGAAGCGTTGGTCATGCAGACCATCGCTGTCGAAACCGCAATTGCACGAGGGCTCGATCCCGATTCCTTCGTGTTTGAAAACAACGATACAAAAGTCGCCTGAGAGGGCTCGAACATGACTGACTGCCTGCTCGCGCTCGATATCGGCGGCACCAAGACACATCTGGTCATCGAGGATACGCAGGGCAATCGCCTGCTCGATACCGTCCTGCACAGCCGCGAATGGGATGCCGAACCAGCGGACGAGGCGGCGGAATGGATCGCGGAACGCATTGCGCCATACGTGCCGACTGGGGCACGCATCGCCGCCATGGCCTTCGGCGCGCAGGGTATCAACAGGGCTGAAACGGCACACGATCTGCAACGGGCGCTTGCCTCGCATGGTCTGCGCGCCAACATCGTCAACGACGCAGCGCTGATTGCCCTTGCTGCCGGCTTTCCTGATGGCATAGGCATCATCGCCGGGACCGGCGCCATCGGCGTTGGTGTCGATGCCAACGGTGCGCATATGGCAACCGGTGGCTGGGGATGCGTCATCGGAGACGAAGGTGGAGCCGCAGCCCTCGTGCGCGAGGCGACGCGTGCCGCATTGCGTGCACTCGACGAAGGCAAGCCGGACGACGGTCTGCTCGGTGCCCTCATCCGGGATTTCGGCGTCGCCGATGCCGAGCGACTGACCCGCAAAGTCAACGACGAACCCACCGCCGAAAACTGGGCGCCGCATTGCCCGGCCATCTTCAGTGCCGCGGCCTCCGGCTCGGCGCTTGCGGCCCGCGTGATCGACGAGGGCGCTCAGGCTCTTGCCGTGTTGGTTGATCAACTGGTGGCGCGTGGTGCGGTCGGCAAGAATGTCGTCGTCGCCGGCAGCGTCATCGTCAACCAAGCGCCACTCTTCGACGCATTTAGACGTCATGTCCTTGAGCAGCATGCCGATTTGCGAATTCACAAGCTGGCGATACCGCCCGTCGAAGGCGCAGTCTTCCTTGCCCGCCGGGCGCTCGAAGCCGTGAGATGACAAAGCGGGTGGGGTGACGAAAACCACCTCGCCCGTCGTCCTTCAGATCTGGAGCCCGCATAAGGGCCGGAAATTTTCGAGCTGGATTTCATTTTGCTACTTGAGCCGGACCCAGGGTCATACCTTATGGAAGATTCCCGAAGGAGTTTTCGATGTCCGGTTGCACCCAGGATGACGTTCTCATCACCGCGCTCGAATGTGCCGAACGCATCGGCATCACCATTCGGGCGTTGCGGATCTATGAGCAACATGGCCTCATCTCGCCGCGTCGCACATCAAAGCAATGGCGCCTCTACGGTCGCGATGAAATCGCGCGCCTGAACGAAATACTGGCGCTCAAGTCTCTCGGGTTCAGCCTGCGCGACATCGCAAAGCTTCTTCGAAAACATCCCACCGATCTCGCTCAGATGCTCGCTTTGCAGCGCAACGGGCTCGAGGACACGCGCAGGCGTGCAGAACGAGGATTGCAAGTCATCGAAGCCCTGCAATCGAAGGTTCGATCCGGAGCCGTCGCATCTCTCGACGATCTCACAACTCTGGCAAGGGAAACCAACATGACCGAACCATCAAAAGACTTGAGGGCATGGAAACAATACGAGCAGATGCGCCCGAGAACCGAGGTAGCGGCCGACAGCGCTTCGTTTGCCGACTATGCCGGCGCCTATACGACGGAGGACGGCACAATCTCCATTGTCTCGAGCCGCGACGACAAGCTCTTCTATCGAATTGTCGGACAAGAAGACATCGAGATTTCCTCGGAAGGCAACGACGGATTCTTCATGAAATCGATCCCCGTTCAAGTGACCTTCAATCGGAATAAGGACGGGCACGTCGTCAGCCTTACGCATCATCAAAATGGCTGCGAGGATCTTGTCGCAAGGATGGATCTCACTCAGGCTTTGGGCATCGAGAAAGATATCACTGAGCGTATCAGGGATCAGACGCCAATGCCCGATGGTCCGCGTATTCTTCAGCGCGTCATCGAAGAACATGCACGCGGCGAGCCGGACACCAGCATGATGTCGCCACCATTGGCGGCACTTGCGAGTGAACAAATGGATATGATTAGCGGTGAGCTGGAAAAGGCCGGCTCACTAACGCGCCTTATCTTCAAAGGGGTCGCAAACGGTCTCGACATCTATGAAGTCGAATTCGAGAATGCAAAGATGGAATGGGGTATCGCGATAACATTCAGGGGAAAGATCAGCCATCTCTATCTCAGGCCCATCTTTTAGCTGCATTCAATTCGCAGGCCTTGCCCGACGAAGAGCCTGGTCGGCCGCTGCCGACCGACCAGGATCAAATTCCATTAGGCAGCGCGCTTCAACGCATCGCCGAGCATGGAAACAATGGTTTCGATCTGCTCGCGCTCGATAATCAGCGGCGGCGAAAGCGCAATGATATCACCGGTGACGCGCACCAGAAGACCCTTCTGGAAGCAGTCAACGAAGACATCATAGGCGCGCGCGCCGGGGGCACCATCGCGCGGCGTCAGTTCGACAGCGCCGACCAGGCCGAGATTACGGATGTCGGCGACATGCGGCAGACCCTTCAGCGAATGCAAGGCGTTTTGCCAATCGTCCGCAAGTTCGGCAGCGCGTGTCAGCAGGCCCTCTTCCTCATAGATTTCCATGGTTGCGAGGCCGGCAGCACAGGCCACGGGGTGACCCGAATAGGTATATCCATGGAAGAGCTCGATCTGGCTTTCCGGGCCGGTCATCAGTCCATCATAGACCTTGCGGCTGGCAAAGACGGCGCCCATCGGAATGGTGCCGTTGGTGATGCCCTTGGCCGTGGTCACCAGATCGGGAACGACGCCGAAATACTCGGTGGCGAACGGCGTGCCGAGGCGGCCGAAGCCCGTGATCACTTCGTCAAAAATCAACAGGATGCCATACTTATCGGCAATCGCGCGCAGCCGCTCCAGATAGCCCTTTGGCGGCAGGATGACGCCTGCCGAACCGGACATAGGCTCGACGATCACGGCAGCGATCGTCTCTGCGCCATGAAGCGCGACCAGCCGCTCCAGGTCCTCGGCAAGTTCGATGCCGTGCGCCGGCAGCCCCTTGCTGAAGGCATTGCGCTCGACATCCAGCGTATGGCGCATATGGTCGGCTGGAATCTGCGGGAAGACGCGGCGGTTGTTGACGAGGCCACCAACCGAAATGCCGCCGAAACCGACGCCATGATAACCCTTTTCGCGACCGATGATGCGGGTATGGGTTCCTTGGCCGATCGCACGCTGATAGGCGATAGCGATCTTGAGCGCGGTGTCGACGGACTCTGAACCGGAGCCGGTAAAGAATACGCGATCAAGCCCCGCTTCGGGGCCGCCCGGCGCATGCGCCGCAAGCTTTGCGGCGAAGTCGAAGGCAATCGGATGGCCCATCTGGAAGGTCGGAGCGAAATCCATCGTCGTCAGCTGGCGCTCGACGGCCTGAGCGATCTTCTTGCGACCGTGACCGGCGTTCACGCACCAAAGTCCGGCAGTGCCGTCCAGCACCTTGTTGCCGTCGATATCCGTGTAATACATGCCATCGGCGGCTGCCAGCAGCCGAGGTGCGGCCTTGAATTGACGGTTTGCCGTGAATGGCATCCAGAAATTATCGAGAACCGGGGCGTTGGTGTGCGTGATCTTGTCCATGGTCGACTCCTTTGCGCTGCTCCTGACATCAGCGATTTTCCAGCACCGAACAAGTCCTTTTCTCGATTAATTTAAACTATTGATATTATTAGATGCAGATGTAGAGTTTTCGATATTTCGAACAGCTGAAACGTGAGGCCATCATGTCGGTCGATATCGGCAACCGTCTTCGCCATCTGCGCCTGGCGCGCAACCTTTCACAGCGAGAGCTCGCCAAGCGCGCCGGCGTGACGAATTCGACCATTTCGTTGATTGAATCCAACTCCGCCAATCCCTCGGTCGGGGCTCTCAAGCGCATTCTCGACGGCATCCCGATCGGCCTGGCGGAATTCTTCGCCTACGAACCGGAAGCGCCGAAAAAGGCTTTCTATGCTGCGGAGGAACTGGTCGAAATCGGCAAAGGGCCAATCTCCTATCGGCAGATTGGCGAAAATCTCTTCGGCCGCAGCCTCCAGATCCTGAAGGAATGCTACCAGCCTGGAGCGGATACCGGCAAGGTACCGTTGGTCCACGAGGGTGAAGAAGGCGGCATTGTCCTGTCCGGCCGTCTCGAGGTTACCGTCGATGACGAGCGGCGCATTCTCGGGCCTGGCGATGCCTATTATTTTGAGAGCCGCCGGCCGCATCGCTTTCGCTGCGTCGGCCCGGTGCCTTGCGAAGTCATCAGCGCCTGCACGCCGCCCAGCTTCTGATTGCCGGGCGGCAGCGTTTTAATAATGGCGGCTGCTGTCGTCAGCCAAAGGTAAACGCATAGGCCTGAGCGCCGGGATCAAGGAACTTGATCTCGAAGGTATGATCCATGACGGGACCACTTGCGCGAACAAGCTGATAGAGCCTTTGTCCGTTCACAACGCCGTTGCCGTTCGCATCCGTATCGACGCCATGACCGTCACCGGGCGGCTTGCCATCGACAAGCACCTGGAAGCGTATGGGTTTTCCATCAGCCGATGGTCCAAGGACGAGATGAAGATCGCGCGCATGGAAGCGATAATAGAGGCGAGTATCGGCGCCATTGGAGGTCGCCTGCTGCGGGCCGACGGTCCAATTGCCGGCAAGCCCCCATTCGTTGAGCTTCGGCGTTGCGGCAACATAGTCATGTGCGGCGTCATTCACCGTGCCGCCATCATCGACGAAGTTCTGCGAGCGAAGATAACCGACATAGGTTTCCGGCGATTGCACGCTCGCCTCATCGGAAGCGGCTTCTGCGCCGGTCGCTTTCACATTGACGATATCGCTCGACACATTCGTCTTGCCGGCCTCGGCAAGCAATTGCTGGATCACCCGTTCCGACTGATCATAGTCGCCCTCGCCAAAATGGTGGTGACGAACCTGGCCCTTGGCATCGATGAAGTAATGCGCCGGCCAATATTCGTTGTCGAAAGCACGCCAGATTGCATAATTGTTGTCTATGGCGACGGGATAGGTGATGCCAAGATCGCCAATTGCCTTCTTGACGTTGTCGACATTCTTCTCGAAGGCGAATTCGGGCGCATGCACGCCGATAACGACAAGGCCTTGATCCTTATACTTCTGTGCCCAGGCTTCGACATAGGGAATGGCACGCAGGCAATTGATGCAGGAATAGGTCCAGAAGTCGACGAGGACAACTTTGCCCTTCAAGCCATCCGCCGTCAGCGGCGCGGAATTCAGCCATTGCACTGCGCCATCGAGCGAGGGCACCTGGCCCTCGACCGGCAATTGTTCCGCGGCCGGCTTCGGCGTCATCGCCATCATCATGCTGCCGTTTGCGCCGGCACCATCCGGCTTGCCGCTCATCATCATCTGGTTGGTGGCACTCATCATCGCACCGCCATCGCTTTTCATGATAACCGAAGACTGCTTCTTCTGATCCTGGACATGGAAACGATCGACAAGGCTCTGTTCCAGCGAGGCGGTGCTCGCAAGCGAAGCCTGCGTCAAAAGCCCGGTATCGAGCCCCATGGCAATGGCGACGACGGCGATCAGGACCGCAACGCCGACGCCGCGGCGCAGCCATTCGCCAACACCGAGCGACCGCTTCATAATCTGGTAAACGCGGCCGCCGATCAGCAGCGCAAGCGCCAGAGAAGTGGCAGCACCGAGCGCATAAGCCAGCAACAGCACGGTCGTGCCGACGCTTGCGCCCTGCAGGGCTGCCCCCGTCAGAATAAGCCCAAGAACCGGTCCCGCGCACGGCGCCCAAAGCAGGCCGGTTGCGACGCCAAGCAACAAGGAGGCGGCGACCGCCGATCCCCCACCACGCGTCGAGCGGTCGGCAGACTGCGACAGATGTGCGCCGAGCGATACCAGCGGGCGGGTCAGATAGTCGGACAGCGATGGGAAGAGCAGGATAATGCCGAATACCGCCAGCAGCGCCATGGCCGCATAACGCCCGTATTCATTGGCTTCAACAGCCCAACCGCCGCCCAGTGCAGCAAGCGTTGCCACCGCCGCGAAAGTTGCCGCCATGCCGACCAGCATCGGCAGCGTGCTGCGCAGAAAAGGCTGGCCTGCCCGCGCAAAGACGAACGGCAGGACAGGCAGGATGCAGGGGCTGACAATGGTCAGCACGCCGCCGAGATAAGCAAGAATAAATAAGACCATTGGTCGATCTCTGATGTCGTTCAGGCCGCAGCCGGATGAAATTTCATGGCGACGCCGTTCATGCAGTAGCGCAGGCCGGTCGGCTTCGGCCCGTCTTCGAACACGTGACCGAGATGGCCACCGCAACGACTACAATGCACCTCGTTGCGCACCATGCCGTAGGAAGCGTCACGCGACGTGGCGACGGCACCGTCAAGTGGCGCCCAGAAGCTCGGCCAGCCCGTGCCACTCTCGAATTTGGTCGAGGATGAGAAAGCGTCCTGATCGCAGCCGGCGCAGGCAAAATTTCCCTTGCCATGCTCGCTGAGCAGTTCGCTCGTAAAAGGACGCTCGGTCCCTTCTTCCCGAAGCACAGCGTATTGATCCGGCGTCAGCATCTTTTGCCATTCCGCGTCGCTGTGGGTGACGGGAAACTTCTCGGCGGCTTTCGCAGTCGTGCCGCCGATACCGAACCGCAAACCGATGCCGCCAAGTGCAGCGGTAAGAAGCAACAATCGTCTGTTCAACATCGCACTCTTCTCCTTGGCGGATGAGCCGCCTTCCCGCAAAACATTCAAGCCGGTGATCGTCTCGACGCCATGAACGTTCTGTCGCAATGAATTACGAGAGCCGACGCGATCTTGTTACACACAGAACGATGAAAACACCGAAACGTGATCGGCGGTTACTCAGCCGCAGCCAATGGCTGTGCGATCGCGGCAGCAAAGCTGGCCAGACTTGCCGAGCGGAGCGGACGATAGGGTTTCGAATTTTCGCGACACAAGCGCTTCACCATATCCGCGGCAGAGTGGCTGATGCAGTCGACGGGAAAAATTGCGGACGAAACGCGCCCGACCATTGCGGGCAGCAGCGAAAGATTGTCCTCGACGCCACCATCGTGAAGCACGAGATCGATATTGCGGCTTTCCGCCAGCTTGCGCAGCCGGTCGAACAGGCTTTTGCGGCCGCCGACATACAGCAGCGTTTGCGGTTCGCTGAAAGGCACAACCTCTGAAACATTCGGTGTGACGATTGCCGCCTCAACGAGCTCCAGCTCCCGTTGCAAGGCATTATTTTCGTCGGCGAGAACCGCGGCACGGCGCTCCGCCTCGGCAAGCTTGGCTTCCAGAGCGGCGAGACGACCGTCATGGTCTTCGGCGCGCTTGTCTGCGGCCTCCAGCTTTTCCCGAAGCTTCTCATCCTGTCGCTGATCCCGGCTCATCACTTCCGGCACGACGGCCTGCCGGCGCGAGAGGCCGGCTTCCAGTTCGTCGATGCGCCGCTGCAAGAACGTATGGTCGTTGGCTGCCGCCTGAAGCCGCGCCTCCTGCCGGGCAATCTTTTCGTCCCTCGCTTCGAGATCCAGCTGCAATTTACGCAGACGGGCGAGATCAAGGCGGCTTGAGCTGCCGACCAGATGCGACAGCATATGCACTTCGCCAAACACATCCTGCACAAGCGGCCGATCGCTCGCCGGATGGCTCATAACGGCCCAATACGCCCCGGATATGTCACCCTCATCGACGGCGATATTCCATTGCGCCCTGATCTCGGCGGCGGTCGATAACCGGGAAAATTGCTTCAGGATGCGCTCATGACGTCGGTCCAGCGCCTTGTTCAGCAGCTTGCCGGCGATATCGCGCTGGCCGGCCGCTCGCACGCCTCGACTATGTAGCGTGTGATCGCTAGCGGATTTCGCATCGATGTCCCCGACCTTGGCGAGGACTTGTCGCAGCTCGGTCGTGGTCAGGCATGTCCCGACGATCGAGCAATGAAACATCGACGCCATGTCCCAGGTCTTCAGCCTCTGGGCTTTGACGGTCTCAGCGTCCGGCAAAGGCTGCTGATCCAGCCGTTTGGCAGCGGTCGGAAGTGCGATCGGAAGCGGCTGTTTATGATTGAGCAGAACTGACATATCCGCACTAGCGTTATATTTCTTCGAATATTACGCTAGTGCGTCTTCTCTTCTCAAGCAAGCCCGACGTCAGGGCCAAAGCTGCTCTTTGATCCAACCCGCCTTCTCGCGCCTGTATCGCAGCCGGTCATGACGGCGATCGCTGTTGCCCTGCCAGAACTCGACTTCGTGCGGCATGACGATGAAAAGTGCCCAGCCGGATGCGACCAGATCAGGCTCCTCGTGCAATCGGCGATGCTGCTGCCGCAGGGCGTCCTCCAGGTCGTGCCGGGAGCCCATGACATCGCTTTGCCTGCCGATGAGGGCGACCGCCTTCGCGCCGGTCGCCCGCGCACGAAAATCGGCGTCCCGTTCGTGCGTCTCCGCCTGCAACGCCACGCCACGCAGTCGAACCTGCCTTCCAAGCGCTGACCAGTAGAACGTGAGGGAAACGCTCGGATTGAGCGCAATTTGGCGCCCTTTCGGCCCCTCGCCAGTCGTTGCGAAATGCCAGCCCCGGTGATCCAGGTTCTTCAGGATGAGAACCCGAGCGTCCGGCATGCCGTTTTCATCGACGGTCGAGAGCACCATCGCATGCGGCTCCTTTATATCGGCCGCGATGGCGTCACGCAGCCATTGCGAGAACAACTCGCGCGGTTCGTCCGGCGTCAGATCGGGATCGAAAGCGGGAAATGGCCCTGCCAGTGATTTCAACAGGCGTAAATCATCTCTCATGACACGAACTCATGGTCTAGCAATAACCAGCCGGAGCGACCCTTCGAAGAAAGGCTGACTGCGAAGGTCGCCATAGCGACGATCCCAGCTGCCATCGGCGAGATCACGGCCGAGATCTGCGACAAAACGCTCACCGATAGAGGGGTCGACGAAGCTCCAGGCCGAATTGGCGAGGCGTGCACCGGGATCGAGCATCCGCTCGGGCCTGCCATAATAGGCCTCGCCGAAACCATCGATACAATTCAACGGAATCGGCACCGGCATGACTTCGGCATGGCCGCCCAGACCTTCGACAATGCTCGCCATCGGCGGATAACGGCGGGCTTCCACGGCAATCATCTCGGGCGCATAGGCATGCAGCCAAGAGCGCTCCAAAAGATAGGGATCACAGCTGAGAATGAGCACCGGTCCGCGGGTGACCCGGCGCATTTCGCCAAGGCCGCGCTCAAGGTTCGACCATTGATGAACGGTGAACGTCGCCATGGCCGCGTCGAAGGCCTGATCGGGGAAAGGAAGATTTTCCGCGGTGGCGTCGATTGCTTGCGGAAGATGCGACGGTCGTTGCGCCCGCATCGATGCCGAGGGCTCGACTGCGGTGATCTGCCGATCGACCGGCTCGTAAGATCCAGCGCCGGCGCCGACATTCAAAACCGTCGTTGCGTCACCGAGAGCGTTGCGGATGAACTCCGCGATGTGCGGATCCGGCTGCCGATAGCGCGTATAGCCCGTGCCGATCACCCCATAATTCGCATCACCGGCGCTGCCGTCTTGATGTCTGCCTTGCATTTCATGCCTCCGTTGTTCGTGTGAACAAAGCTTCGCCCTGCATGAAAGCGTTGTCCCGCTCTCACGTCATTGTTCTGCAATCACACTGCCTCTTCGTTTCGAAGCCTAGAAACACTCTATCCGGCAGAAAGAAAAACGATATGATCGAACACTCAATGTTCGGAAAACGCACATGGCTAGACGCATCCCCTCACTGAACGCCTTACGAGCCTTCGAGGCAGCCGGTCGACTTGGTCGGATGACGCAGGCCGCTGAGGAACTGAATGTCACGCACAGTGCCGTGAGCCGACAGATACAACATCTGGAGAATGTGCTCGGAATTCCGCTCTTTGAAGGCCCGAAGAACCGTCTGCGGTTGACGGAAGGCGGCGCCACTCTTCTCGCCGGCCTGACGACGGCGTTCGACCAGATGGATATTTCCGTGCGTTCGGTTGCGGATACCGAGGACGGTCAGCTTGATGTTTCCTGTCCCGGCACATTCACCATGCGATGGCTGATCCCGCGCCTTTATCGATTTCAGGCAAACTATCCAAATATCGAAGTACGGCTCTCCGCGTCATCGAAACCCGTCGATTTCAGCCGGGATGGCTTCGATGTCGCCATCCGCGTTGGCACGGCACCCTGGCCTGATGGCGCCGACGTAATCTCGCTGTTTCCCGAGCAGACCGGCGCCGTGCTTGCCCCGTCGTCGTTTGCCGAGACGACGCCGGAATTCGATGGCGTGCCGCAGCTGCACACGCGGACACGACTTCGAGCCTGGGGAGATTGGCTTGCTCGTTCCGGCAGGTCGGTTGCCGCCAGTCCCCGCGTCGAATACGAGCATTTCTATTTCATGCTTGAAGCCGCCAGCGCGGGCCTCGGCGTCTGCGTGGCACCATGGCCCTATGTTAGCGACGATATCCGCTTCGGTCGGCTCATGGCGCCTTACGGCTTCCTCGAAAGCGGGCATGAATACGTGGCTCTCCGTCGCGCCCGGCGCAACAGAAAATCCGTCCTCTTTTGCGAATGGTTGCGCAGCGAAGCCGAAGCATACGTTCGCTCGAGCACCCCTCCAGCGAACTGATCGGAAAACCTGCGCGGGCGTGTGGTCATGCGATCGGAGAAAAGCCGGCGTCTCGCAAGATGCGCTGGCCTTGAGCCGAAAGCAGAAATTCCTGCAGAAGCCCGGCTCTTTCAGCCGCACCTTTGCGAACGGTCATCCCATACTCGATGACCGGTTGAAACTCCTGAGGGATCTCGACGACACTCAAGAGGGGATCGCTCGCAAGCAACCGCGCGTTCGAATAGTAGCTCATCATCAGGTCGACTTCGCCGTCGATGATCAGATAGCCGCCACTCTTGCCCGCAGGTGCCGGTGGAGAGTTGCGACCACCGACAAGCTGCCTTGCGCGAGCTTTCATCGCCTCGCCTTGACCCGGATGCCTGATCTCGACCCGATCGAAAACCTCGAAAGCATAGTCCCCGCCCGGATCGTCCCCTGGCGTCGACGTGCCGATCCGGACGGCCCGATCGGACAGTACGGGGAGAAAATTCGCCGTCGTGAGGCCTAGATCGGCACGCGCGACAACGCAAAGGCGGTTGCGCGCAAAACATACTGCATGCTCAGAAAAGCCCGCCGCAGCAAGACGGCGCGGATGGGTCATGTTGGCGGAGGTGAAAAGATCGAATTTCGCACCGGCCTCGATCTCCTCGCGCAGCAATCCTGCAGGCCCGAGCGTCAGCGAAACGGCAATGCCGGTTTGCTTTCCGAAAGCTTCAATAATGGCCGGAAATGCATGGCGCAAACTGCCGGCGGACAGGACGTGAATTGCCTCACTCATGGCCGACTTCCTTTCTGTTCCTCTGTCGGAACAACGGCACGAAAGCGGTTTCCATAAGCTCGCCGCTGCCGAGCGTCGCCGATCGCACCGGAATGCCATAAAGCACCTCGAGATTGACCTCGGTCATCACCTCGGCGGTAGTCCCGAAAACTGCCTGTGCCTGATCCAACATGAGCAAAACCTTGTCCGCGACAGCCACAGCATGATTTGGCTGATGCGTGGTGAAGGCAATGGCCAGTGCCTGGCGATCCGCCAGCGTGGCAAGCAGTGATAGCACGACATCCTGATTCCTGAGGTCGAGCGCAGACGCCGGTTCATCGAGAAGCAGAACGGTGTTTTCGCCCGCAAGAGCGCGGGCAATAAGCACGAGTTGACGCTCACCGCCAGAAAGAGCCTCGATATTTCGCTGTGCGTAGCCGGCCATACCGGTGGCATCCAAGGCGGCCATCGCCTTGTCGATATCGGCCTTTCGCGGCGTCTGGAAGAGCCCGATGTGGCGCGCGCGTCCCATCAACACGACATCGAGCACCGAATATGGAAACGAGCCGGAAAATTCCTGGGGTACGAAGCCGGTCTGCTCATTCAATCGAATATCGCCGCTGGTCGGCTTCTGCAGCCCCGCCAGAACGCGCAGCAAGGTCGATTTGCCGCGACCGTTTGGTCCGAGGATAGCCACGATCTCGCCGGCGCTGAGCTCGAAATCGAGCTCGCGAAACTGCCAACGCTTCCCGTCATAAGACTGGCTTGCCCTGGATATTTGCAGTTTGATCGGATCAGAAGCCACGGGCGCCTCTCTGGGTCTGCCGCAAGATGATGGCAAAGACGGGCGTGCCGATCAAAGCGGTGAGAATCCCAAGCGGAATTTCCGTACCCGTGATCGTGCGTGCTACCGTATCGATGATCAGGAGATAGAGCGCTCCAATCAATAGCGAGGCCGGCATCATCACGCGGTGATCAGGCCCAACGAGCATGCGTGCCATATGCGGAACGACAAGGCCGACCCATCCGATAATGCCGCTGATGGCAACCTGCGCCGCGACGATACAGGACACGAGTATGAGGATCAGCCAACGCAAGGGCTCGACACTGACACCAAGCGCGCGGGCATCCTCGTCACCGATGGACAGAAGATTCACCCGCCACCGCAGACCCAGCAACAACAAACTGCAGATCATGATCGGCCCGACGACCAGTGAGAATTTCTCCCAGTTCGCCGTCGCAAAGCTGCCGAGCAACCAGAAGACCATAGCCGGCAGCTTGTCTTCGGTATCAGCCAGATATTGCACGAGGCTCACCAGCGCTCCGAAGAAGCCGCTGACCACAACGCCGGCCAGCACCAGCGCCAGAATATTGCGGCGGGCGACGATGCCATTCAGCGCATAAACGATAACGAGAGCGGAAAGCCCGAAGGCGAAGGCGGAAGCCAGCAGGCCGTAGCGCGAAAAGCTCAGGAGAATTGCAAGCGTGCCGCCGAAAGCCGCGCCGGACGAAACGCCGACGACTTGCGGCCCGACCAGGGGATTGCGGAACACACCCTGCAGCGTCGCGCCCGACAGGGCGAGACCCGCTCCTGTCAGCACGGCGAGCAGGATGCGAGGCATTCGCACCGTGAAGACCACATTGGCCTCAGTCGCCGTGACAGGGATGGCGGGCGCGGAAATCGGCGCCCATAAAATCTCGACAACCCGCATAAACGGAATGTCGTATCGACCGATGCCGAGCGAAACAATCGCGGCAACCACCAGCATCACCGCCAGAATGGCGATGATTGCCTGCGGCGTTCGCCTGCGAAGAGCTACGGCGCTCATTGCGCCGCGCGATAATCGGTGCGGTAGAACTCCTTGTAATAGGCGTCTGCTTCCTTCTGCATGTCGATGTCCTTGAAGCGCTCGGGATAGAGCTCCTTGGCCATCCAGAGTTCGCCGAGTGCCATGGCCTCCGGCATCGGATAACCCCAGGCCTTGGCATATTCCGGCATCAAGTAGATGCGGCCGTTCTTGACGGCATCGATGGTTTGCCAGGAGGGCGCTTTCTTGATTTCATCGACGACAGCGGGATAACGCTCCTGTACGAAGATCACAGCCGGATCCCACTTCAGCACATCCTCCATCGTCACCTGCTTGAAGCCGCTGATCGAGTTCGCAACGTTGCGGGCACCGGCTCGCTCCATCATCAAACCGGTATATTTACCGCGGCCGTAGGTGGTGAGATCAGGGTTGGCCATGTAAACGGGGACGCGCTTGTCTTCGGGAATGTCGGCCAAGCGGTCAGCGACGAGTTTGCGGGTCTTCTTGGTGACCGCGATCATTTCCTCGCCTTTCTCCTTGCGACCAAGAACATCCGCAATCAGCCGCACTCCGCTTGCAAAGCCGGCATCGATCGCAGCCGGTTCGTCCTTGACGGAGGGATTGAGCTTCACAGCTTCTTCCGGTGGAACGTCGAGAAGCGAGATCGCGACGACGGCAAGGCCGGAATCCTCGATCTGCTTGACCATATCCGCCGGTGCATAATTGGTGACGAAGACGACGTCCGGCTTCAACTTCAACAGCTCTTCGATATTGACCTTAGTCAGCCCGCCCGGCATCGGCAAATTGGGCAGTTGCGGCGCAAGACGCACGTAATTGGCGCCAAGTTGCTTCTTCCATTCATCGAGAACGCCGACCACCTTGTCCATCGCATCAAGCTGAACGGCGATATTGAGCGTCTGGTGCTGCAGGATCACGACGCGGTTCACGGCATCCGGAATATGCACCTGCCGCCCGATCTGGTCAGTGACGATGCGATCCGCCCAGGCAGGCGCAGAAAACAGCAAACTGCCGAAAAGGACAGAGAATTTTGCAAGGGAGAGCAGATGACGGCGGCTGAACATGGGTTTCTCCTGAAAGGGTGCCCATCGCTATCATTATATTTTTCCGTATACAACGGCGGCGCCGATACGAAACCATAATCGCGCCGCGTCACCCGGTCATCACCGAAGCCATGGAAATATTTCAGCTTTCTGAAATATCGCGCAGCCCTGTTATTGAAACGACAAAGGCGCGAGGTATGCCTCGCGCCTTATGATTTCAATCACTCGCCAATCCAAGATCACCGGGTTTCGAGTATCCGCATCAAGCGGCCACGATAGCTATCCAGAATGACAGCCAGGACGATGACGGCACCGATGACGATCGGCTTGATGTTGTCGTCAGCGCCGAGCAGCTGCAGGCCTGTGGAGAGAACCTGCAGAATGCAGGCGCCGACCAGCGTACCGACGATTGACCCCTTGCCGCCCGAAAGGCTTGTCCCGCCAATAATGACCGCCGCAATCGCGTTGAGCTCATAGCCGATGCCTGCGACGGGGCTGCCGACGTTGAGGCGAAGCAGATAGACCATCGCTGCAATACCCGCCGTAAGCCCGGAGATGGTGAAAACGGCAATCTTGAAACGCTTCGGCTCGTGACCTGAAAGGCGAACGGCCTCCTCATTGGTGCCGATCGCGAAGACGAACCGCCCGAAAACGGTATAGCGCAGAACGAACCAGCCGATGAGGACGACGACGATCGCAATCAGGAAGATCGAGGGAAATACGCCCCAGAAGATCAGGTTCCCGAAATCCACGAAAGGCTGCGGCAGGCCTGTGATGGTGGAGTTGTCGCTCACGACCCGCGCCAGACCGCTCGCAACATTGAGCATGCCGAGCGTGACGATGAAGGAGGGAAGTTTCCACTTCTCGCATATCCAGCCATTGATCGCGCCAAGGACTGCACCCGTCCCCATCGATGCCAGCGATGCCAGCACGATCGCCTGCCAGGGAGAAAACCGGGGATCGATCATGATCGTCGCGCCGATCACAGTGCAAAGCGCAAGCAGCGAGCCGACGGACAGATCGATGCCGCCGACGAGAATGACGAACGTCATGCCCGAAGCCAGCACCGTGTTAATCGCGATCTGCACGAAGATCTTCAGGAAATTCTCCGGCGTCGCGAAATAGGGTGCTGTCGCCGAGAAGAAGATCAGGATGATGACGAGCGCAATGGTGACGCCCGCCTCCTTCATCGATATCCGAATGAGCTTATCCCAGAAGCGGGTCTCTTTCGCCTCGGTCGTTTGTTCAATGTTGCCGGACACGACTATACTCCTTGTAGGCGAGCGAGAGGATCCTGCTCTCTTCGAATTGGTCCCGGGCGATTTCGCCGGCTATCTTGCCATCCGACAAAACAATGATGCGATGGCAAATGCCCATGAGTTCCGGCAGGTCTGACGAGACGACCAGAACGCCCTTTCCTTCTGCCGCAAATTTCCACAGAAGATCGTAGATTTCGGCCTTTGCACCGACATCGATACCGCGTGTCGGCTCATCGAATATCAAGACTTTAGGCCCACGGAACAGCCATTTGGCAATGACCACTTTCTGCTGGTTGCCACCGGAGAATGTCCTGACCACCTGGTGGATGGACGGCGTCTTGATGCGCAGCTCGCGCACGAGGCGCTGCGAGTGATTGTTCTCTACGGTTCGGCTCATCAGGCCGTTGTGCGAGACCTTGCCGAGGTCGGTAATCGTCGTATTTTCGGCGCAGCTCATGTCGAGCATCAGGCCTTGCGTCTTGCGGTCTTCGGTCGCAAGGCACAATCCCGCAGCAACCGCGTCTTTCGGCGAATTGATTGCGACCGGCTGACCGTCTATGCGGATCTCTCCAGCAGCTTTCACATCGGCACCGAAAATCGCCCGCACGGCCTCCGTTCGGCCACTGCCGACAAGCCCGGCAATCCCTACGATCTCGCCTTTCGCGACGGAGAAAGATAACTCGGGGCTGTTGCGCGTTACCTTCAGGCCGGAAACGCCGAGCGCTTCGCCGGAAATGACACTATCGCCGCGAAACGCGTCGTGCTGCGCAAGCGTTCGACCAACCATCAGCTCAACGATTTTTGGAATGCCGAGCCCTGCAAGTGGCTGGGTGGTCACATGCTGCCCATCACGCAGGATGGTCACGTCGTCGCCGACTTCGAAAATCTCCTCGAGCCTATGCGATATGTACAGTGTCGTGACGCCGCGCGCTTTCAGTCGCTTCAGGATTTCGAAGAGGCGATCGACCTCCTTCGAGGTCAAAGTCGCAGTCGGCTCGTCGAGAACCAGAAGCTTGCTCTCGTAGCAGAGCGCCTTGGCAATTTCGAGCAATTGCAGCTGAGCAACGCTCAGGCTGCTGGCAAGCGTGGTTGGCGCGACATTGAGGCCGACCTCCGCGAGAAGTTCGAAAGCTCTCCTGTTCATCTGCTTGTAGTTCACCAGGCCGTATCGGCGCGGCAGATGTTCAAACAGAAGATTTTCGGCAACGGAAAGATTGGAAAGCGGGTGCAATTCCTGATGGATGACCCGAATACCAGCCTGGAATGCTTCCAGCGGAGATGTCGGCTCATAGGGCTTTCCGTCGAAGACGATGCGCCCGTCATCCGGCTTGAAGACACCGCCGAGCAGATTGATCAGGGTGGATTTGCCAGCGCCGTTCTCGCCGAGAAGGATATGACCTTTACCGCGGCCGATGTTGATGGAAACGTCCTTGAGCGCAACGACGCCCGGGAAGCGTTTGCCTATGCCTTCCAGTTTCAGGATGTAATCATCTGATGTGCCTGACACGTCCACCTCGCGCATGGTCTATTTCAGATTGAAAAAAGGTTGCCTGCCATGGCAACGTCGGGAACGCCTGAGAACGAGCGATGTCGAAGCGTTCAACCGCAAATCTGTCGGGCAGCGAATAGCGCCGGCCAAGCAGCCGGCGCCTTCTCTCAGCTCGAGATCGAGACTTGATTACTTCACGTCCTTGGCGGTGATCAGCGTCACGTCCGTCTTGACCCAACCGGTGAACTTTTCGCCGGCATACTCACGAAGGCCGTACTTGATGCCCATGGCAGCCATTTCCGCGCCGTATTGCTCGACTGTCGCAAGCATCTTGCCATCCTTGAGCAACGGCTTCACCGACGGAATGTTATCGAAGCCGATGACCTTGATCTTGCCGGCCTGGCCGGAAGCGTCGAGCGCCTTGACCACGCCGAGGGCCATGGAGTCGTTGGCGGCCATGACACCCTGAATATCCTTATATTTGGTCAGGAAATTCGTCATGACGGTGTTGGCTTCTTCCGTCTCCCAATGCGCGGTCTTGCTGTCGAGAAGCTCGAGCTTGCCGTTCTTGATGGAGTCCATGAAGCCTTCCTTACGCTCCTTGGCGTTGTCGGCTTCAGGGTTGCCTTCCACGATCACGACCTTTGCGCCAGGCCCCAGGTCCTTTGCCAGAGCGTCACCGGCGAGTTTGGCGCCTGCGGTGTTGTCAGGCCCGAAGAAAGCGAGATCGAGACCAGCCGCCTTTTTGGCGTCCGCATCCAGCGGCACGTCAATGTTGATGACTTTGACACCGGCCTTTACGGCCTTTGCAAGCGGCGTGGCCATTGCCTTGGAATCGGCAGGCGCGACGACGATGATGTCGTATTTCTGCGTCACGAAGTTTTCGACGGCATCGACCTGCGAAGCAAAGTCACGTTCGTCCTTCATGCCGACGGCCTTGAAGTCGAACTTGTCCTTGTTTTCAGCCGCATATTTGTCGGCTCCGGCCTTCATCTGCTTGAAGAACTCGTTGGATAGAGACTTCATGATCAGGCCGACCTTCGGCTTGCTGGCCGCATAAGCCGGCGAAACGCCGCAAGTCAGGGCGAGCACCAGCGTGACTGCCAGGCCAAGCTTCAAGGCAGCACGACGCGGTGCATTGCTCAAGACGGATTCATGCTTCATAGAATTGGACATTTGTTTCCTCCCCAACGGTCCTGATCTCAGCTCCACCTGAGTTGCCTGCGGCAATGAACCGTTTCACCATTTAATGGGTAACAACGGTCAAAAGGATTGTCAAGCTACTCCAAAATACTCAACAAGTGACGGGGATTGCAATTTTATAACGATGCTGCACTATGTATGATGAACCGGTTCCAAGATATTTGGAGGTACCTCCGGCTCGGGATATTCGCATAAAGGAAATTTAACGTGCAGTCTCGTGATGAAGGCAGTAGAGACCGCTAGCCGGATGCCGAAATCAGACGCTCTGCTCGCGTTCGGGAACAAGAGAAGGACACATGCTTCTGTGATGCCAAAGGTCGGGATTCGAGACGTTGCCAAGCTCGCCGGGGTCTCCACCGGGACGGTATCGAGAGTCTTGAACGATCATCCCTCCGTCACGCAGGAATTGAGACGCCGGGTCAGCGGCATCATTGAAGAACTAGGCTACACCCCGGATCCGTCCGCAAGAAGCATGCGCAGCAAGGTCAGCCGGCTCATCGGGATCATCATTCCGGATCTGACCAATCCATTCTTCTCGGAACTCGTTCAATCGGCGGAACAAGTGGCCGCAAAGCACGGCTACAACATCATCGTCATGACCTCCTTCGATCATGCTGCGAAAGAAGCAGATCGGATTCGGCAGCTGACGAGCCGCAAGGTCGATGGCATCATCCTTGTCCCCAGCAACGACTTTCACACGATCAAGCTGCCAAAGGGATTGCCGATTGTCGTCGTCGACCGCCTCATGCCGGGATATTCGGGGATCGCGTCGGACCATCGTAACGGCGTGCGCCTTGGCGTCGAGTATCTCCTGAAACTGGGGCATCGGCGCATCGGCTTCATTTCCGGACCGAAGCATTCGGTTCCTGCGAACGACCGCTTGAAGGGCTATCTTGACGCCATGGAACATGCCGGGGGCGCCGTACAAAATCCCGGACCGCCGCTGATCATGGAAACCGCGTTCGATTATGAAAGCGGCCGTTCCGCCGGAAACTATCTTCTCGCACGGGCACGCCATGAACGCCCGACGGCGATATTCGCAAGTTCGGATCAGCAGGCAATCGGCTGCATGCGGGCAGCGCACGATTTGGGTATTCCGGTGCCTGCCGCCTTATCGATCGTCGGCTTCGATGGCATTCCGCTCTCCAGCATGACCACGCCGCGCCTGACGACGGTGAAGCAGCCGATCCAGCAAATCGCGGCAGCGGCTGTCGCCGTCCTTTTGACGGAGCAACCTGCTGCAAGCGCCGAAAACCGGGTGCTCTTTGCCTGCGAGCTGTCCGAAGGTGAAACAACCGCAGCTCCTCAGCCGGATTGAGAACCGGAATTATGACGGAGCCTGTTCGCCACCGGCTTCGCTTGGCGCGTGCTTCGGCGGAACCACACCATTCTGCTCGGCGCGATCACGGTGAAGTGCCGCGCGGGCCAGCAGCATGAAGGTGATGGGCGTAGTTATGGTCACAAATACACCGATCAGGATCTCATGAATGACGAGCGCGTCGGTGGCCGTTGAGAAGAAAATCATCGAGGCCAGCATGATTGCGCCGATGCCGCCGCTTGTACCCAAAGTCGGCGCATGAATACGCTCATAGAAGGTGCCGAGCCGCAAAAAGCCGATGGCACCCACGAGGGTTAGAAACGCACCGATCAGCAGCAGCCCGCCAATCGGAATTGCGGCCCAGATCGGTATGTTTTCAAAGGGCGTGTTCATTCGATCACCTCCCCGCGCATCAAAAATTTCGCCAGGGCCACGGTCGCGACAAAGCCGAGCATGCCGATGACCAGCGCCGCCTCGAAATAGACGACCCGCCCGGTTGCAATACCGAAGGTGAGCAATAGCAGCATCGCGGCCACATAGAGAGTGTCGAGCGCAATGATGCGGTCCTGCGCACGAGGTCCGCGAAACATGCGAACGGAAGCAATCGCCATCGCAGCGACAATCATCAGCTGTGATACCGCGACACAGATTTGGATGATCATCGCGCTCATGCGAATATCTCCATCAAAAGGCTTTCGTAACGGTTGGCGACTGTTTCGCGCCACACCGCCTCGTTTTCGAGGTCGAGAACATGAAGCAGCACGGTGTTGTCGTTGGAATCATATTCGAGCCAGGCGGACCCTGGTGTGCTGGTGAGAATGACGGCCAGAAGCGCCAGCGGAATTTGATCCCGCACCTGCAACTGCAACGTCACGAAACCAGGTGTCGTCATTCGCGACTTGCCCCTTAGAATGATCCAGGCGACCTGGATATTCGACTTCAACACATCGAACACGACGCGAAAGAACAGTTTGGGAAGCAGATACCATTTCCGCAGCCTCGGTTTCTCCGGTCGCAGCGACGCCATGGCCCAGGAGGCAAATACCGCAACGATGATGCCGAGAATGAGATGACCGAGCGTGAAACCGTTCAGCAGCAGCCAGATGAAAACCAAAGTCACGGTCAAGAGCGGATAAGGCAACATCACGAACCTCCCGCGCTGCCCGCTTCAGAGGCGCCGCCCGATATCACTGCGGCATTGTGGACCGCATCGACGTAGACCTTGGGGTCGCTGAGCGTCCGGATGGTCGCCTCCATATATTGCATGGTCGGGCCTGCCCAGATGGTCAGAGCCAACGTCAAGGCGAGCAGGCCCATCACGGGCACGATCTCGATCACAAGGACGCGCGGCACGGTGCCTTCCAGCGAGCTCCAGAACGTGTGTATGCCGGCACGCGTCATCGAGATGAGGGCGGCAATGCCCGAGAGGATCACGAGAAAGATCAATGTCCAGACGGCCGCGCTCGGAGGCACGCCGATCGCTCCTGTTCCCATCATCGCGGAAAGCATCGCAAATTTCGCGACGAAGCCAGAGAGCGGCGGCAGGCCCGCCAGCAAGATTCCGCAAGCGGCAAAGCAGATACCGAGCATCGCCATCGTGCCGGGCATGGTCACGCCATCCCCCTCCGTGGGCTCCTTTTCCTCGGCATCGCCATAGGCCTCCATGGTGACCGCCAGCACACTTGCGCCGGCATCCTGCCCACGCTCGACCAGCTCGATCAGCATGAAAAAGGCACTGATGGTCAGCGTCGAACTGACGAGATACATCAGCGCGCCAGCCGAAATGGAGCCGTCGTTTATGCCGATGACCATCAGCAGCGTGCCCGACGAAACCAGCACGGAAAAGCCAGCCAATCGACCAAGCGCCTGCGACGCCAGAACGCCGACAGTGCCAAAAATCAGCGTCGCCATCCCGCCGTAAAGCAGGAAGGACGATCCGAAACCGGCCGATGGTCCGTCGCTGAAAAGAAGCATGGTCAGACGCAGGATGACGTAGATCCCGAGCTTGCTCAAAATGGCGAATATGCCAGCGACGGGAGCGGAAGCCGCGCTATAGGCCGTCGGTAGCCAGAAGCAGAGCGGCCACATACCGGCCTTGATCAGAAACGCGATACCAAGCACGCCCGCGCCGGCCTGCATCAGCATTCGGCGATCCGGAGCCATCTCGGGAATTCGCACCGCCAGATCCGCCATATTCAACGTTCCAGCCGTACCATAGATAAGGCTGACGCCGATCAGGAAGAGCAGTGCAGCAGCGAGATTGACGGCAATATAATGCATCCCCGCCTTGACGCGCAGTGGCCCCGAGCCATGCAAAAGTAAACCGTAGGAAGCCGCCAGCATGACCTCGAAGAACACGAAGAGATTGAAAAGATCGCCCGTCAGGAAAGCGCCGTTCACACCCATGAGCAGCAACTGAAACATCATGTGGAAATGCGCGCCCACCGCATGCCATCGCGCCAGCGAAAATATCAATGCAGCAACAGCAACAACTGACGTCAGCAGCAACATGAGTGCCGACAGACTATCGACCACGAGTACAATGCCGAATGGAGCGCTCCAGTTTCCGAGCAGATACGCGCGCTCCGGAAGTTGTGCGCCGCCTTCGATCCGAAATAAGGTGAGAGCTATACCAGCAAGCAGCAGTGTTGCCGCAAGGCTGATCAACGCCTTTACGGTGCGCTCGCGTTCATCGATGAATAGCAGCAGCGCGCCCGCAACCAAAGGCAGAAGTATCGGTGCAATAATCAGATGGTGGGACAAACCTGTCATTTCCGGTCGCTCCTTCCATCGACATGATCTGTACCAGTCATGCCACGGGAGGCCAGCAGAACCACAAGAAACAATGCGGTCGTTGCAAAGCCGATCACGATGGCGGTCAGCACCAGTGCCTGGGGTACAGGATCCGCCAGTGCTGCCGTTGGCGTACCATCTGACAGTAGCGGCGGCATATTGGTCTTGACGCCACCTACGCCGAAGATGAACAGATTGACTGCGTAAGACAAAAGCGAGAGGCCGATGATGACCTGATATGTGCGTGGACGCAGGATCAACCATACACCGCAAGCCGTCATTACACCGATTGCAACAGACAAGATGAGTTCCATCAATCCCCCCTTGCCTTTTCCGCCTCGATAGAGCGCAGACGGTTGATACGGATCGACTGGTGCGCCAACGCAACAAGGATCAGGACGGTGGAGCCGACGACGAGCATGAAAACGCCGAGGTCGAAAAGAAGCGCGCTGGCGGCCGGCACCTTACCGATCAACGGCACATCCAGATATTGAAAATGCGAGGTCAGGAAGGGATAGCCAAAGAACCAGGCTCCGATGCCCGTTGCCGTTGCAACGAGCAATCCTGCGCCCATCCAGCGCAGTGGCAGGATGCGAATTCGATCCTCGGCCCAGCGCGTCCCGCCAGCCAGATACTGCAGCAGGAAGGCGATGGACAGCGTCAGACCAGCTGAGAAGCCCCCACCTGGCAAATCATGACCACGCATGAATATGTACACGGACAGCGTTATCACAAAGGGGAACATCCACTGCATGATTACCGATGGAACCAGCAGATAGTCGCGCACCGTATCTCCCGCGGAGCGCTCAGGCCGCTCTTCGTCGAAACGGTTCTGAATTTTCTGCTGCTCCGGCATTTCCATGCTGTCGGGCGCCGGGCGAAAACGACGCAGCAATGCATAAACCGTCAACGCGACGACGCCGAGAACGGCGATTTCCCCCAATGTATCGAAACCGCGGAAGTCGACGAGGATTACGTTGACGACGTTATGGCCGCCTCCCTTGGAGTAGGCGTTATCGAGGAAATAGTTGGCGATCGCATCCGGTACCGGCATCGTCATGACGGCATAGGAGATGAACATCATGCCGACGCCGCAGGCGACTGCAAGCGCGAGATCGCGAAAGCGGCGGAAGCGCGCACGCATGTCGACCGTGTCATCGATCCCCTCGCTCCGCTTCGGTAGCCAACGCAACCCCAGGAGAATGAGAACCGTGGTGACGATCTCGACGAGAAGCTGGGTGATGGCAAGATCGGGCGCCGAAAGCCAGACGAATGTCATGCAGACGATCAAGCCGACACCGCCAAGCATGACAAGGGCCGCAAGCCGATGGTATTTCGCCAGAAACGCCGTGCCGATCGCCAGGCAGATCCCGATTGCCCAGATCGCTGCGAAGACCGGATCGGCGCCTGAAAACGCAAAATGAGGTTTCTCGAAGCCGGCCAGATAGAGGGGCAGCAATCCGGCGGCAAAGCCCGTCACAACAACCCAGCGGAGCTGCGGCTGCAGCTTGCGTGTGCCGATCCGCTTTTCAGCCGTTCTCGCCCAGTGCCAGGAAACCTCCACCAGAACTCGCTCGAAGATACGTTGCCCCCTGAGCCGCCGGAAGATGGGTGGCCCATCCTCGCAACGCGACAGATAATTCTTGAAGGCGAAATAGAAGACCGTGCCGCCAATCAACGCTACCACGCTCATGACGAGCGGCAGATTGAGGCCATGCCAGAGCGACAGGCTATATTCCGGCGTTTGCGCGTGCAGAACGCTGACGACGGCCGCATTGAGGAACGGGGCAACGGAGAGCGCTGGTACGATACCGACGACCAGGCACACGACCACCAGAAGCTCGATCGGAAAGCGCATCCACCGCGGCGGCTCATGCGGCTTGGCGATCGGCAGGTCGGTCGGCGCCGGCCCGAAGAACACCGTCTGAATGAAGCGCAGGGAATAGGCGACGCTGAATGCGCCAGCCAGGGTCGCTACATAGGGAAGCATCCGGTCGAGAATGGAATCGGCATGCGTCTCAATCGCCTCGGCGAAGAACATCTCTTTCGAGAGGAAGCCGTTCAAGAGAGGAACCCCGGCCATCGCGGCGCTGGCGACGATCGCAAGAGAGCCGGTGAACGGCATATATCGAAACAGGCCGCTCAGTCGGCGCATGTCGCGCGTTCCGGTTTCGTGATCGATGATGCCTGCGGCCATGAAGAGCGACGCCTTGAAAGTGGCGTGGTTCAGCATGTGGAAAATAGCGGCAACGGTCGCAAGGGGGCTGCCAAGGCTCAGCAAGGTGGTGATGAGGCCGAGATGGCTGATCGTCGAATAGGCAAGCAGTCCCTTGAGGTCCTGCTGGAACATCGCGAAATAGGCACCGAGCAGCAATGTGATGATACCAGCCGCCCCGACGATATAGAACCACTCGTCCGTGCCCGCCAGAACCGGCCAGAAGCGCGCAAGAAGGAAAACGCCCGCTTTCACAAGCGTGGCGGAGTGCAGATAGGCCGAGACCGGCGTCGGCGCCGCCATGGCGTTCGGCAGCCAGAAATGGAAGGGAAACTGCGCGCTTTTCGTCAAGGCGCCGAGCAGGATCAGGATCAGCGCCGGCAGATAAAGCGGGTGATTGCGAATGATATCGCCGGAGGCGAGGATCTTGTCGAGATCGTAGCTGCCGACGATATGGCCGAGCAGGATGAGCCCGATCAGCAAGCAGAAGCCGCCGATCCCCGTGATCGTCAGAGCCATGCGCGCACCGTCGCGGGCAGCAGCACTATTGTGCCAGTAGCTGATCAACAGGAAAGAGAAGATACTGGTCAGCTCCCAGAAAATCGAGAGCAGGATCACGTTGCCCGACAGCACGATACCGAGCATTGCCCCCATGAAGGCGAGCAGGAAGGAGAAGAAACGGGGAACCGGATCCTCTTCCGACATGTAATACCGGGCATACACTATGACGAGAAAGCCGATCGCCGTAATGACGACAGAAAACAGCCAGGAAAACCCATCCAGCCTCAGGCTGAAATCAAGCCCGAGCTGCGGCAACCATTCGATGCTGTAGCGAACGACGCCACCATCCATCACGGCTGGATAGAAGCTGATCGCAATCAGAAGCGCCAGAAATGTCGCAGCACCTGCGATCCAGGCTGGCGTGCGCCGCGACTGCGTGCGCAAGAGGCATACGGAGAGAAGACTTCCGATAAACGGCAGAGCCAAAAGTGCTAGAATGAGAACAGGCTCGCTGATTATCCCAAAACGTCATTCCTTTGTTCGGCCGAATCACCTCTGGCGCCCTACGGCAAACACCCCTAGCAAACCGACGCAATATGCCCTATATGACAGATATTGACCAATATGGGCAGCTTGGAACCGCACGTCAAGGTAGGATGGCGATGATTTTGACACCAGCGCTCTGTCGAGCGGCCCGCGGCTTTCTCGACTGGACACAGATCGATCTCGCCGACCGCTCCGGTGTATCACGCAGCACGATTCGTGATTATGAGGGTGACCGTCACAAGCTGCACCGGGCAACGGAAGCTCAGTTGCGTATGGCGCTCGAAAGCGGCGGAATCTCCTTCTTTCACGTCGAGGGTCACGAGATCGGGATCTGCACCAAGACACCCGCTTCTGACATGGCCGCTCCCGCGCAGGCGGAAAGCTGCGAGATTTTGGAAGCTTCGGGCGAGCACAGTGAGACGGCAGTCCGTAAAACCAGCAGGTAAGCCATATGCCAGGCAGGTCGCGACACCTGTACGATGTCCGAGACAGTGCCGGTTTCTCGCTCCTGTCCCATGGCTGCAAATAGAGGGGTTGCTCGCGAGAAGGTGAAAGGGCGAGCCTTCAAAATAGCCTGATTTCGGCTGATTGACAGCTCCGCGCCGTACCCCCGAGACGACCGGAGAAACCCATGTCTGCCACCTTGACCTCCACCGCCGACGCGCCGTCGGCCAACCGATATCGGCGATCGCAGCGAATCCTGCACTGGCTCATGGCCATCGTCATCATTTCCGCGCTCCTCATCGGACTCTACTGCTCATACCTCGTACAAGGCACCCCGCTGCGGCGCGCGCTTCTCGATATACACAAGTCACTTGGCATGACGGCGCTCATCCTCATTGCGATCCGTCTGCCACTGCGACTGTCGCTGGGCGAGCCGGCCTATCGCCGTCCACTCGATGTGTTCAGTCATTATGCAGCGCGTGGGGCACATATTTTACTGTATGTGCTGATGATCATGATGCCGCTTGCCGGCTACACGACCTCTGCCGCCGGTGGTCACGATCTGCCGTGGTTCGGTGTCTTCCAGTGGCCCAACCTGCTGCCACCAGACAAATCCCTAGAACGAACAGCGGCAATAGTCCATGAATACGGCGCTTACTGTCTCTATGCGGTCGTTACGCTGCATATTCTTGCTGCCCTCTGGCATCATTTCGCTCGCAAGGATGAAGTGCTGCAGCGCATGCTGTAGCTAGCCTCTGCAACGGAAATAGGCCAAAGCGCAGAGCCTTTTCGCTTTTCCCCGAAGAGCAAAAAGGCTGGAGCTCTTTGCTTCAGCGCATATTAAGCCGCGACAGGGTGAGGCGCGATTGCTCGCATAGCGCCTCGTTCAGCCCGCCCCGGTAGTAGCTTAGTGCGATGACCGCTCCGTAAAGCGCCCACCCTTCGGCCCTCAACCAATCGGCCTCGCTAACACAGCAGGCCATGCGAAAGGCGTCACGCGCCGAAGGATCGACCCACGACCATGCGGCTGCATAGTCTGCAGCCGGATCGCCCACCGCGCAGAGACCCCAATCGATCACACCCACAAGATTGCCGTTCCTGGCGATCAGATTGTCCGCTTTGATGTCTCCATGCAGCCAGACAGGCGGCCCATGGTGCCTGATCGCACAGGCTTGCCGCCACAGACGTCGGGCTGCGTCAGCATCGATCTCGTCCGCGAGACGATCGATTGCCGGAAGCGTGATGGACGTCAAAACATCCAGCGTCACTCCGCGATGATGATTGATCTCGCCGGCCTTCGGCGCACCATCGATGTCCACGCGATGCAGCGCGCGTAGAAAGCTTGCCAGTGAAAGAGCGGCATCCTCCGGATTGGCGATCGTGCCCGGTGAGGCAACCTCACCTTCCATCCACTCGAAAATGCCGAAATCGCGCTCGGGATCAGAATCGAACCGCCCCCTGAAAAGCAGTTTTGGCACCTCAAGCGGCAGGTCTGCAAAGCGAGGCAGACAATCAAGTTCCTTTTCAATCAGCCGTGCCGCAGAGGCGCGACGAGGAAGACGCAACGCAAGCGTTTCGCCCAAGCGAAAGATGGCGTTGTCTGTGCCGGAAGAGACCAGGCGACGGATCGGAAGATCGGCCCATTGCGGCGCCTGCCGCGAAAGCAGATCGCGAATAACCCCTTCCGCTGGCGAAATGTCATCGTTCATCATGGGGAGTATCTAGCATACCTGCGGCGTAGAAGCTCTCGAGCATCCTCCACAGGCTTTCAGCCCGACATAAGTCTTCAAGCGCGTTACCAATATCAGCGAAGTCAGCCATACTATCCGTTGACGCGCGTGATGCGATGACTTTCCAAATCACACTCGAGGAATACATCTCTCGACACCACATCGTTTTCAACCATAGGGTCTCATGTCAATAGAGATCCACACCAAACGCGACACAAGCGAGGATCCCATTTATGACAGATGATACACGCACCATGATCGTCATGGACGTCGGACACTCGCGCTTCCAGATGCGAGCCTGCGCGCTGATCCGCTGCAACGATCATATTCTCATTCATCGCGTGGTCGGGGACATTTTCTGGGTGCTGCCCGGCGGTCGCGTGGAGTTTCACGAAGCAAGCGCCGAAACACTAGCGCGCGAGATCGAAGAGGAGATCGGCAAGCCTGCAAAGGTCGGGCCATTGCGCTTCATCATTGAGAATTTCTTCGAGCTTACCGGACAGCGCGTGCATGAACTCGGCTTCTATTACGAGGCAGAGCTATCGCAGCCATTGCCGTTCCATGAGACGGACATCGTGCACCGGGTGAAAGATGGCAACTCCGATCTCGAATTTCGCTGGGCACCATGTACGCGTGAGGCTCTGGACGAATTCGATCTGCAACCCATGCCGATAAGAGACCTTATCGAGGCCATGCCTGCAGGCATTCAACATTTGATCCGCCGCGATCCTGTTTAAGGCGTGGTCTTTGCCCATTAAGCCCAAGGACAATTATTCCCAAGGGTGCAGCTCAAGCTCGATCAAAGGTAGCATCTTCAGGTCTTCGCATGATGTCACGTATCGTCATTTTGGGAAATGCGGGCGGAGGTAAATCGACCTTAGCCCGGAAGATCAGCGCGAAGCATGGTCTCAGTCATTTCGAAATTGATAAAATTCTTTGGAGAGAAGGTTGGGTACCGACCGCGATGAACATCTATACCCAGCAACACGAAGAGATCATATCTGGGGAGAATTGGATTATCGAAGGGCTCGGACATCTGAATTCCCTCCCTCTTCGCCTTGCCCGCGCGACCGAAATCATTCTCATCGACATGCCGCTCTGGATGCACTTCTGGCTCGCTGCCGAACGGCAGATTGCCTGGCACGCCGGTGAACTGAACCATTCGCCTGCCGGGCTCTCGACAATGCCACCAACGAAAGAACTTTTTCGAACCATCTCGGAAATCGACCGCGACTGGATGCCCGGCATCCGGAGCCTGTGCGCCGAGGCGGAGAGCACGGGAACGAAGCTCACGCGTATTTGCGGTGTAGATGAATTGGACAATTTTGCGAGAGGACTATGAGAGGCCGTCTCGGGACGGAGAAGATGGTCGAAAAGAGTTGGCGATAATCATCGCGGCTTTCCGGCTCGCATCCATGCCTGACGATCCGCATCGAAAAACCATTCCTGGAGGCTGCCGATCTTTGAGATGTTCTTGTTTGCATTGGCATTCAAGCGCCCTTAGCCTCGGCCCGGTTCGAAAACCGATTTGAGAGGAAACCCCGTGACCGTTCACACGACGCCGGCCGAAACGCACTCATCGTTGCCGACTCTCGATCTGTCTCGCTTCAATGCGTCGCCTGCAGAAAAGCAGGCTTTTGTCGCAGAGTTACGCTCGGTGCTCTATCATCACGGCTTCTTTTATCTGACCGGCCACGGCGTCGATCCGAAATTGATCGAGGATGTGGTAGGGACGGCCAAGCGTTTCTTCGCGCTGCCACTCGAGGAAAAGCTCAAGATCGAGATGGTGAAATCGCCGCACTTCCGCGGCTATAACAGAGCCGGCCAGGAACGCACGCGCGGCGAGCAGGATTGGCGTGAACAACTCGATATCAACACCGAAGACAAACCGGCCGAGATTGGACCTGACACGCCGGCCTGGCGGCGGCTGCAAGGTCCAAATCAGTGGCCTGAAGCCTTGCCGGAACTAAAACCGTTGCTGCTTGCCTATCAGGCCGAGGTGACACGGATCGGTATCGATATTCTGAAGGCCATAGCCGCGGCGCTCGACCAATCCGAGACCGTCTTTTCAAATATATATCAGCCCCAGCCTTCTCAACTCCTGAAGATCATCCGATATCCCGGTCGCGATGTCGCCGAGACCGATCAAGGTGTCGGCGCGCACAAGGATGGCGGTTTCGTCACCGTACTGCTTCAAGACACAACGCCCGGCCTGCGCGTGCGCACAGAAGACGGTGTGTGGATCAACGCCCCACCGGTTCCCGGTACCTTCGTCATCAACACAGGCGAACTGCTCGAACTCGCAACGAACGGCTTCGTGCGCGCCGACGTGCATGACGTCATCGCGCCGCCGGCCGGTGTGGAGCGGTTTTCCGTCGCCTTTTTCCTCGGCTCGCGCCCGGATGCGACCATTCCGGTCATCGAACTGCCCGACGACCTGAAGCGATCAGAACGGGGGATTTCGGTCGATCCGCTCAACGCTATTTTCCGCGAAGTCGGCCAAAACCAGCTCAAGAGCCGGTTGCGCTCCCATCCAGACGTCGCACGCGCGCACTATCCAGATCTTGCCGCGTCAAGTTAGCCGATCAAACAGCGATCGATGACAGGTGATGACAGCCGTCCTCGTCAGAGCCTTTCAACATTTGCAAAATTCCGGATAGAAAAGCGCCGCGCGCACCCTACAGGCGCTCTAATGCTGACTATCGGGCACGACGACACGCATGCCGTCGGTCACATCGCTCATGAGGATCTGACAGCTCAAGCGGCTGCTTGGGTTCGGCTCCATGACGAATTCGATCATCATTGCCTCTTCTTCCGATGGGGGCGGCAAGGCATTGAGATGCGGCTCATCGATATAGCAATGACAGGTGCCGCAGGCTAAGGCACCGCCACACTGAGCTACGATGCCATCGATACCGTTGCGAACCGCGACGGCCATCAGCGTCTCGCCAGTCTCCGCTTTGACACGTTTTTCCCGTCCGGCGGAATCGACGAACACGACTTCACACATTGCAGTCTCCCTGCTTTCAAGAACCCGTTCAAACGGGAATGAGGCGGATATTGAGGCTCTTTGGTCCGCGGACAGACAGGCCACGCTTATAGGCGGGATCTTCATCCAGCAATTCGATGGAGCGTGTCCGCTGCAAGAGCGTCGAGAAGATGATCTCCATATCGAGCCGTGCAAGGTGATTGCCAAGACAGAAATGCGCACCGCCGCCAAATGCCAGGTGGCGATTGGGGTTTCGTTCGATATTGAATTGATTGGGCGCATCGAACTGATCGGGGTCACGATTGGCCGCACCGTATAGCAGGCCCACCTTCGCACCGCGCGGCAGTAGCTTGCCGGCGATCACCTTCTCTTCCGTCAGATATCGATGAAAGAAGGGTAATGGCGACTCGAAACGAAACATCTCCTGGATGGCCGTCGGCATCGCTGCCGGGGCCTCCTTGAGCTTGGTCAACGCCTCGGGATATTTCAGAAGCGCGTGCATGCCGCTGCCCAGCACATCGATCGTCGAACCATGACCGGCCATCAGGATCAGCATGCAGGTGGAAACCAACTCGTCTTCGGTCAATTCGCCAGCAGAATAGGCCTGCGTGAGCCGACAGAGCAAATCGTCGCGCGGGCTGCGGATGCGATCCGCGATCAACTCTTTCAACAGTTCGTAGAACTCGCTCGTCGCACGCTCGGCGATCGCCTTGCGTTCCGCACTACGATCCACGTCGAAATACTGCACAACCTGTTCCGACCATTTACGCAGCTGCCCGGCATATTCGTCGGGCACGCCGAGCACCGAGCCGATGATATGACCGGGGACCTGCGATGCCAAATCCTCGACGAAATCGATCGATCCGGCCTCAAGCAGACTATCGAGCAGACGATCGACGAAATCCTGGATCATGCCACGCTGGCGTGCGACAAGTGCGGGCGTGAATTCGCGGAAAACCTTGCGTCGCAAACGGTCGTGCGTTTCACCATCTGAATCCAGCATGCTGAATTGCACGAAGCGCGAATGATTCGGCATGTCGTGCCAGTTCAGCCGAACCTTGTGCTCCTCAATCTCTTCGGGAGAGAGGAAGAACTCGAGCGAGCGCACAAGGGTCTTGTCGGCAGCCGCAGCCGCAACATCCTGATAGCGCGACAGCAGCCAGATGTCGAAATGTTCGTAGTAGACAGGGCCGGGGCTGGCACGAAGCTCACTGTATGACGCATAGGGATCGTCGGCAAATGCCTGCGAGAGCGGATCAAATACCAGTGCTGCCGTCACGATCTGGACCTCTTCCATTCCGGTTCAATGTTTCCACCTTATCCGTCCCGCACAGAGAAAGACATGGATGCCAAGTGCGACGATATGGATAAAACTCTCATTTCGAGATAGAGTGCCGGCACCATGAGCCATGCAACATCCTTGGCGGAAATCCGCACCCTGGACGATGTTTTTTTTCAGACGCCAGGACGCCTCTCGCGCGCCCTGCCCTACTCGCTTCTGGTGGCCGGACGGCGGATCTGCACGCCTGTGGAGGCCCCAATCGCCCGGCGCTTCAACCAGCATACGCTTATCCTCACCATGGGCGGAAAGGGTGCGCTCGATGTCAACGGACAGACAAGCCTCCTGAAGGAGGGAACCATAGCCTGGCTCGATTCCTCGATGCTGTATTCGCATGGCTGCGAGCCGCATCACTCGCATTGGTCTTATCTTTGGCTTGGGTTTGTCGGCCATGGCCTCGATACGCTGTTCGACAGCCTTGGCGTGGAGGCGGATCCTGTGTTCAGCGGCGTCGCGCAATACGAGCTGCTACCTGTCTTCGAGGATATTCTACGCGAAGTGGAAGCGAGCGGTTTCCTGTCGGAAAGCCGATGCTTTGCCCTGCTTGCTCAGCTGGTTTCGGCATTGGTATCCGAGCGGGCGGATCGCGGCGATCTCAGCGGAGCAGCGCAGCGATTGCATACCGTACTGGAAAAGGTCAGAGCGGATCTTTCCCATCCCTGGAGTGTGGCGGAACTCGCCCTTGCCGCCAATCTCAGTCAAGCGCAGCTGTTTCGTCGGTTTCGGCAGCGGATGGGAACGACGCCGCTCGACTGGCTACGCCACGAGCGTGTCAACGCCGCCAAGCGTCTTCTCGTCGTCACGGACGATCGTATTGGAGGAATTGCGGCCAAATGCGGCTATCCTGATCCCTTTCATTTCGCGCGTGATTTCAAAAGGCTTGCCGGTGTGACGCCAACGGAATTCAGACGACAAGGGCAAAGCGCAATGCTGCATGGATGACGCCGCAAAGAGCTGGCGAATGATCGATCGGAGCGAGTGCGAAATGTTTATTCGAAGGACTGAAGCGTGACCACAGAACAGAGTGTCCTGCGCGTCTCCATCATCGTGACGTTTATTCTTGCGGCAGCCGGCATCGTCTTCGGGCTTTTGTCGGGCTCCTATGCAATCGTGTTTGATGGCGTCTATGCCTTGACGGATGCGATCATGACGATCGTGGCTCTGATCGTTTCCAATCTCATCATTGCCTCGGCAACGAACAGTCCGACGGCCGGCCGCTTCGTCAAACATTTCACCATGGGCTTCTGGCATCTGGAGCCGATGGTTCTCGGCCTCAATGGTATCCTGCTTACCGGCGCCGCGATCTATGCGCTGATCAATGCCGTGGGCAGCATCATGATCGGCGGCCGCCATCTCGCCTTCGATCGGGCGATCATCTATGCGATCCTGACGATGGTCATCGCCTTTGCCATGGCCGCTTATGCCAGCCGAATGAATCGGACACTGAAATCCAGTTTCGTTGCTCTTGATGCCAAAGCCTGGATCATGACCGGCTGCCTCAGCACGGCTCTGCTCGTCGCCTTCATCTTCGGCTCCCTCATTCAAGAGACAGGCCTGCAGTGGGTGTCACCCTATGTCGACCCGGTCGCACTCGCTATCGTTTGCCTCATCGTCATTCCCATGCCGATCGGGACGATCAAGCAGGCGTTCGCCGATATCCTGCTCGTCACGCCCGCCGACCTCAAACAGCACGTCGACCGCGTCGCGGCAGACGTCGTCCAGCGCTACAATTTCTTGTCCTATCGCTCCTACGTCGCGCGCGTCGGACGCGGCAAGCAGATCGAGCTTTATTTCATCGTTCCGCCGAATGGACCCGCGAAACGATTGGAGGAATGGGATCATATTCGCGACGAAATCGGCGATGCCATCGGCGGCGAAAGCCCGGACCGATGGCTGACGATTGCATTTACGACCGATCCGGAATGGGCGGATTGAGAGACGCAGCTTGCGCGACCGAGTTCAGGCGTTTTTCGTATCGGTGACCGATGCCGTTGTCGCAGTCGCGCGCTGTTTCCGCCTCGCATGCGGCAAGAAACTCTGGACGTAAGACGTCAGCGGCTTCTCGATAAGCCGGTAGAGTATCACCGCAACGATAGCTGCCGCGATCGATGCGCAAAAAATGAAAACGCCGTGCGGGAGATCGTCGCCGACTGTCTTTTTCCAGATGGCTCGCATCGGCCTCAGGATAAAAGGATGCGCGAGATAGAGGCTATAGGAGGCATCTCCCAGCGCAACACCCCATAGCACCAATCGGCCGGCACGAGGAACAGGCCCGATAGCGCCGGCAAGAACGAGCAGCGCTGCAGGCACGCCACTGCGAAGAAACTGCGGCAAGGCGGCATCGTCCCAAGGTGTCGAAACGTGGACAAAGCCGACAAGGCCGATAGCCAGCAGGGCAAGCGCCGTCCCACGGCCGATGCGCAGGCCGCTGCGGAAGATGAGCGCCACATAGACGCCGAACAGGAATTCCAGGATGATCGGGCTCGTCCAGAAGGCAATCTGAACGAATTGTGGATTGACCAGATTACCAACGAGCGCCAATGCCAGCATGAGTGCCGACAGCCAAATAATCCCGAAACGAAGCGGCAAAAGCAGGGCTACGGCAAACAATACATAGAACAGCATCTCGTAGTTCAACGTCCAGCCGAGAGCGAGCACGGGTCTGATCTCCTCCATCACCCCCCGCCCTGACGGAATGAAGAAATAGGATGCCAGCACATGCGAGACACTACCGATCGGTACGCTCAACAGGGATGGAGCAACGATTGATCCCAGCAGCAGCGCGGTCGTCAACAACCAGTAAAGCGGGATTACGCGGGCACAGCGTCGAAGAAAGAAACGTACCGACGCTCCGCCCTTGCCGAATTCGGCGGCGGCGGTATGGGTCATGATAAAGCCCGACAGCACGAAGAATATGTCGACTCCGAAGCCGAGATTCCACATGGAGCGACTACCTGCTGGCTCGACCGTCGCGCTCGTCAGGCTCGCAGTTTCATGGATGGCATGGGCAACGACAACTGAGAATGCGGCAAGCGCGCGTAAAAGCTGAAGATTGATGAGCGTGCCGGAAGAGGTGCCGTCTTTCGAACGGGCCGTTCCATCACCCAGCATCTTTTGATCGACCGCCACCAGAAATCCCAGTCAATAATCCTTCGGATCTCTATTCCGTACGGCTGACGATATAATAACTCGTCATGATCGGCAGGAATCGGCGGATTTGCCTGAAGTTATGGTTATGCTTCGGTTAAGCAGACGCGAAAATCGCATGGTACGTCCAGTGAAGCAGCCGAATTCCCCAGGCTATGTCCATCAGCTATTCTCGCCGCGCGCGAGAACGTCGAGCAACTGGCTGGTATTGTCTACCGAAAACTGGACGCGTTCACCCGGCCAAACCGACTCGGAATAGGAAATCGGTGTTCCCTTGAGATCGACGTCCACTTTCTTCAGAACCACGACCGGCTGCGACGTCGATTGGGACAGCTGCTTGGCTTCCTCACTCGTCGGCAGGCGCACGAGGATATCGGTCCGCAGACGAATATAATCGGGGATGCCGTATTCCGCGAGAATGACCGTGACGCTGCGACCGCTGCGCCGCGCCTCGTCGAAGCCGGGAAAGCGGCGAACGGGATAATAGGCGTTGGAATAATTGATGGGCTCCTCATCAGCAAAGCCGCGCCTGACGATATGATACACGGGTTCGCCATGGGGCAATCGCAGGGCCTCGGCAATCATCTCGGAAGCCGGCACAACCTCTTCGTGAATCGCCTGCCCCAAAGGCTCCCTCCCCTGATCAAGCAAGTTTTGCGAGAAGCGGGTGCGCTCGGAGAGCCGATAATCGAGACGGCTGTCTCGCACGAAAGTCCCGCGACCCTGCTCGACCAAAACGAGCCCACGGCTTTCCAGCCGGGAGATGGCACGCCTGATGGTATGGCGCCCGACGCCGAAACGTTCCATCAGGTCGGTTTCCGTCGGCAGTTGCGCCTTCGGCGACAGACGGCCTGTCAGAATATCCTCGGCAATATCGCTTTCGACCTGTTGCCATTGGCCGTGCAGCAACTTTCTTTCCATGCCTGCCCTTCCGAACATCCACCCATGTCATTCGGATGTCATATATCGGCTACAGCATCGATTTTCAATCGCCATTGGATCGTGAAGTTATTGCAAATCACCAACTAATGCCATTTGACGATTTATGTTGGCGTTTGACCACATGATCTTTCACACGCATGTCACTTGCCGCCATTAGATAAATATCCGGATGTTTTATTAGTCATTCGAATATTGAGGTTATAATGGTAGCGCTTAATCGCCGTCAATTTATCGCTGGTACGACCGCAGTCGTCGGCACGTCATTCGCAATGGCCGGCAAGGCACGATCTGCCGATGCGGCGATCGAGATTTCCAGCACCTGGGGTTCCGACAAGCCGTTCCAGAAAGTTGTCGACGCGTTCAATGCCAAGAATCTCGGCGTCACGGTCACTAATCGGTTCGACGGCGATTATGAAGCTGTGACCGCAAAGGCCGTCGCAAGCATCGCCGCAGGCCGTCCGCCCGCGATGATGGTGACGGGCTGGAAGTTCGGCTATTTCGCCAAGCGCACGCTCGGCGCCCGCGACCTGCGCGAGATCAATTCCGCAAAGGCGGAAGCAATCCTCGGCAACTTCCGCTCGTCGGTGCTGCCACTGGTCACGATCGACGGTGCCGTTATCGGCCTTCCCTGGGCGATGTCGACGCCGATCACCTATATCAACAGCGATATGTGGAAGGCTGCCGGCCTCGATCCGAACCTGCCGGAGACCCCTGATACGACGTGGCTCTACGAGACCGCGCGCAAGCTGGATACGGCCCTCAAAGGCAAGCATGCGACCTATCGCTCGCCGATCTCGCTCTCCAATAACGAATGGACGAGCCAGTCCTTCATCCAGAATGCCGGCGGCTTCATCATCGATCCGGATGGTAAGCTCGCGCTCAACAGCCCGGAAGCCGTTGCCGGCATGACCGAATATTGCGCGCCGGCCCATGAAGGCCTCTGGCTGCCGGTCAGCGACAAGGAGCAGACGGCCGCGTTCCAGGCAGGCGCGCTTGCCATCTGCACGACCAGCTCGACTGCCGCCGTCACCTTCCCGTTCGGCGCGGCAAAGGCCGTCACGACCAAGTTCCCGGGCATGCCGGGGCACCAGCGCAAAATGAACAGCGGTGGCAATTTCCTCGCCGTCTACACCCGCAACAAGGAACAGGCGGAAGCCTCTCTCGCCTTCCTTGAATTCTGCGCCTCGAAGGAAGGCCAGGCGCTCTGGTCGGAGACGGGCTATCTCAACACGTCCAAACACGACATTCCGCTCATCAACGAGTTCATGAAGCCGGCAGCCGCTCAGCTTGCCGATGGCCTGACAGCAGAAACCATCTGGCCGGGCAAGCGCGGCCTCGAAGGCCAGACCGTATGGCGCAAGTGGGTTTCGCGCATGTTGCTCAAGGAAACGACGGTTGCCGACGGCATCAAGGGCGCTCATGACGAGCTTGCCGGGCTGATTTCGGCATAGGCTTCCCATCATGCCATTTCGCTTTCGATCGCTGGCCCCCTATTTGTTCGTGGGGCCAGCCGTTCTTTCCGTCGCGGTATTCCTCTACGGCCCACTGATCGCGTCGATGTTGCTTTCGGTGGTCGACTGGAATTTGCTGTCGTCCGACATCCGCTTTGTCGGCGTCGATAATTACGTGTCCATCTTCGATAATCCCGATTTCCGCATGGCCTCATGGAACACGCTGCTTTATTGCGTCGTCCTCATCCCGGCCGAAATCATCATTCCGCTCATCTTCGCCGTCATGCTGCATTCGGTGCGCAAAAATCCGCTGCAGGGGCTCTATCGCGGCAGCCTGTTTCTACCGACGATCGTCGCCTATTCGGTGGCGGGTGTTGCCTGGTCCTGGCTCTTCAATCCGGTCAACGGTCTCTTCAACGAGGTGCTCGGCCATTTTGGCTTTCCGCCGTCGCGCTGGCATACGGATCCGAACCTTGCGCTGCTCTGCGTCAGTCTCGTCACATTCTGGAAGACCTTTGGCCTCAACATGCTGCTTTGGCTCGCGGCACTTGCGAACCTGCCGCATCAATTGCGCGAGGCATCGCAGCTCGATGGCGCGGGTTCGACGCGGCATTTCTTCAATATCAGTCTGCCATTGATGACGCCGACAGCCTTCTTCATTAGTGTCACGACCTTCTTCCATGTGCTTGACGACATTGTTGGCGTCATCGACGTGCTGACCCATGGCGGGCCCGCCGGCAGAAGCTCGAGCCTCCTCTATTTCCTGTGGCAGCAGGGTCTGTTGTTCTTCCAGTTCGGGCCGGCCAGCGCCGTCGCCGTCATCATCATCGTTCTTGTGCTCGCCATAACCTGGCTGCAGTTCCGGGTCAGCGAAAAGCGGGTGCACTACAGATGAGCGACATAGGCCACAGACTGAGCAGGTTGCTGCTTCACATCGTGCTCATGGCGATCTGCATCGTCACCGTTTTTCCACTTGTCTGGATGGTATCTGCCGCGTTCACACCCAATGACATGATCATGGCCAAGGCCGTCCGCCTCTGGCCCGAAAACCCGACGTTGTCGAACTTCACCATTGCGGCGAGCCGCCATCCAATCTGGATGTGGCTGTGGAATTCCATGCTGACCGCAACGCTCATTACGGTCGGAAAGCTTGTTCTGGCGATCCCCGCGGGCTTTGCCTTCGGGCGGTTGGAGTTCAAAGGCAAGCAGACGCTGTTTTGGTTCGTCATTGCCACGATGTCGTTCCCCAACGTGCTCGCGATCATCCCGACCTATATCGCCGTCGTTAAGCTCCAGGCTTTCGATACCTATGGCGCGATGATCATCCCGTCGATCCCGTATATCGGCTTCTATGTTTTCTACATGCGGCAGGCCTTCCGCTCGCTTCCCGCTTCGATATTCGAGGCTGCGCGCATGGACGGAAGCGGCCTGTGGCGGCAATTCATCGAGATCGGCCTTCCAAACGTCATTCCGGCGGTCGCGGCACTTTCTGTGATTTCCTTCATGGGCGCCTGGAACATCTATCTCTGGGGCCAGCTCGTGCTGGACGATGCCTTCAAGAAGACGCTGACGACAGGTATTGCAGTCTTTGCCGATCTTGAAGGCGCCGAAAGGGCATGGGGACCGTTGATGGCGACAAGCCTGTTATCTGTCGTTCCCGTTCTCTTGATCTTCCTGCTGGCGCAGCGTTTCATCGTCGACGCACTCGCACCTGGTATTGACGACAGATAGGCACAGCATGCCCCGCATAATCGTAATCGGATCGGTCAACCACGATCGCATTTGGCAATTGGACGCCCCGCTGGTTCCGGGCGGCCGGATACAATTTTCGTCCCGCACGACGCGGCTCGGAGGCGGTGCCTTCTACACCGGCCAGCAGTTGCTTCAGCTTGGTGCCGATGTCGCCATCGTCTCGCGGCTGATGCGGGACGATCAGGGCCGGGCAGCCCTCCAATCACTCACCACCGACGGCTTCGATGTCGAGCACATTGCGATGCTGCCGGGGGAGACCGCGCCGCTTGAGATTTTCCTGGAGCCGAACGGCGAGCGGACGATCATCGCGCCGGCCGGACGAACGCAACCGCTGACGGCAACCGGCAAGCTGTCGGGAGCCGGCGTCTATATCAATGCACTCGCTCTCGACCAAAGCCTCGTCGATCAGATCGACGCGCAGCCGCTTGTCGTCACGCAATTCCCTCTGCGGCCGGCAACACCTCGCCCGTCGGATTACGTCATCTCTTCGCGCAACGATGTGCCTGACGATCTAGCGCATGCCTGGCAACGCGCCGGCCAGATCGGCGGTTCGCGCCTGAAGATGCTCGTGCTTACGGATGGCACGCGCCCGATCACGCTATTCGACGGTTCACAGACCGTTGAGGTTGCACCTGCTGACCGCGTGAACACGACAAACACGATCGGCGCCGGCGATCGCTTTGCAGGCTCTTTCCTGTTTGCATTGCTGGAAGGAAAGACACCGGCCGCAGCTGCGCAAGACGCCAGCCGGATCACGGCGGAGTGGCTAAGGCGGCGCGGCGACTAAGGGACGCGGTTCGCCTCAAGAATCTTATGTCCCAGGGCAAAACGGCATAGACAATTCATCCGGATGATTATAGTAATCATTCGAATGTTTATGGCGAGGCTTCGCCATGGTCAGACGAACCCAAATGTCGAGGAAAAGAGATGACTGAGGAGAAGACTGGCAATCCGGTCAGCGCATCCTACACCCATGCGCAGGCGCTGGAAATTCTTGCCGCCGGCCGGCCGGCCAACATCAAGGCAGCAGCCGAAAGAGTACTCGATACGCTCGGTGGGGTCGATGTCGTCGTCAACCGTACCGGCCTTGCCATGCTGCCGCTCGTCGACACCGTTCGCAGCACGGCATTCCATCTCGGCGAGGTTCTGGTGTCGGAGGCGCATATTCGCGTGCCTGACCGCAGCGTTGAAGGCTACGGCGCGATCGTCGGCCGGGATCTCGAACATGCCATGGGAATGGCTGTTATCGATGCAGCCATCGCCGCCGACCATCAGGCCGAGCTGATCCTTGAACTCCTGAACGGCGAACGGCGCCATCAGGAGAACGAAGACCGACAGCTGCTGCAAAAAGTCGAAGCGACCCGCGTGCAGATGGAGACATTCTGACCATGGCCAACAATCTCCTACCGACCCTGGACGACACACACACCAACGCCACGTTCGAGGAACTCATGTGGGCGCTGAGCCGCCCCGGAGAACCGCGCGAACTGCCTGCCGAAGGCTTCTGGCCACTCGCCGAAAGCCTCCTCGATCGCGAATGCAGCTTCCATGTGACCCGTGATCCGTCCCTGGATCTGAAAATGGCCGCAACCGGGGCACGGCGGATGCCGCTTGCAGATGCGGATTATGTCTTTGCGGCTATCGACTCCTCTACGGCGATCGAAGCCTTATCGAGATTGCGCATCGGCAGCCTGCTTTATCCGGATGACGCCGCCACGTTGTTTGCCTCCGCACAGTTTGGGTCCGGGCAGCAATTGCGCCTCACCGGTCCTGGCATCAAGGATAGCGTGACGATCTCCATCGACGGTATCGATCCCGCCTTCTGGCAAATGCGCGCCAAGGCAATCCGCTATCCGCTCGGCTGGGATCTTTATCTGGTCGACGGCAGACGCCTGCTTGGCATCCCCCGTTCCACGAAAATCGAGGTGCTCTGATGGCCTATGTAGCAACCCGCGGCGGCGAATACGCCATCGAACAGGCCGAACGGCTTTTCCGTGCCGATCTCGGCCCGATTACGCACGAGCGTGTCGAAGCCGTTCGCACCGGCCTCCCCTATCTCATCGATCGGCTGATGGGCGAGGCATCGCTCTACGAGCCGGATCTCGCGGCCCTGGCGCTCGCCCAGGCCGGCGGCGATCTCTATGAGGCGATCCTGCTGCTGCGCGCCTACCGCACGACGCAGCCGCGCATCGCCGTTGCTGAATCCGTCGATCAGCCTGATCTTCTGACGGTCCGGCGCATTTCAGCCGCCTTCAAGGATATTCCCGGCGGCCAGATACTGGGGCCGACGCTGGATTATTCTCACCGGCTGCTGCAGGTCGACGTGCTACAGGGCAAGGACTATGTGCCGGAACCGGTGATCCCGGCTGCCGAGCCGGCCCCGGCAACGCAACCATCGCTGACCAGCTGGCAGAAAGCACAGGGGCTCATTCCCGATCATCCGATTGAGGCGGTGCCGCCTGAGGAAATCCCCGATCTCACGCGTGAGCCGCTGCTCTTTCCGGCGGCACGCGCCCACAAGCTCCAGAGCCTGGCTCGCGCCGACACCGGCGGCACGCTGGCACTCGGCTATGCAACGATGCGCGGCTATAGCGCCGTTCATCCGACCGTCAACGAGCTGCGGTTGGCCTATGCTCCGGTTCGCCTGCGCCATCCCTCCGGAACGATCTTCAGCGCGGGTCGCGTCCGCGTCAGCCAGACGGAGGTCATTTCCAAGGCGAAGGAACTGCAATTGGGCTTTTCGGCGACCTTCGGCTGGAACGAGGTGAAGGTGATCGCGGCGGCAACGCTCGATCTTGCCTCCAATCAACCCAACCCGCATCCGGCCGCCAATGAAGAGTTCGTGCTCTATCACACCGAGCCGGTCGAAAGCTCCGGCTTCTGCATCCACTTCAAGCTTCCGCATTATGTGACGTTCCAATCGACCCTCGATGCGCTGCGCCGCGTCAAGACGGACAAAGACGCCGCAGCAACAAAACCGGCCGCTGCCGAAAAGCTTGCCCCGCAACAGGAGGAAGTCGCGCTATGAAACTTCAGGAACTGACGAAGCCCTGGATGGCTTTCAACTACGGCTTTCTCGATGAATCCGCCAAGCGCGAAATGCGCCGCCGCATCCTGAAGGCAATCGCCGTTCCCGGCTATCAGGTGCCTTATGCAAGCCGCGAAGTGCCGATTGCCCGCGGCTGGGGAACAGGCGGACTACAAGTGACGCTGACGCTGCTCAAGCCCACCTCCGTCGTCAAAGTCATCGACCAGGGATCCGATGATTCCGTCAACGCCAGCAGCATCCGCAAATTCGTCGCAAGGGTCGGCGGTGCTGTTGAGACGGAAGACACGATGAACGCAACCATCATCCAGTCGCGCCACCGCATTCCGGAGGAAAAGCTGCGAGAGGACCAGGTCCTCGTCCTGCAGGTTCCGAACCCCGAGCCGCTCCGCCCGGTGCAGCCGGATATGTCCGTGGCGCGTGAGATGCATGGCGATGCCGATTACGGGCAGCTGTGGCTCGTGCTCTACGAACAGCTCGTCAAATCAGGCCGGATCATGCAGGGATCGAGCTATCCGAGCATGGTCAACGGCCGGCATGTCATGACGCCGTCGCCCATTCCGCGCTGGGATGTACCGAAGCTCAATCAGGCCGATCATCTGACGATCCTGTCGGCCGGCCGCGAGAAGCGTATCTTCGCCGTGCCGCCCTATACGCGCGTCGAGCCGCTGGTGTTCGACGACGTGCCCTACCGTGTCGAGGATCACCAGGACAAGACCTGCTACCGCAGCAACGTCACCGGTTTCTTCATGAACGAGCTGCCGCAGGAAGACGGTTCCTCGCAATACGAACTGTCCGACAGCCATTTCGGCGTCAAGCACATCCGCAAGGCGGACGCAGAGTCAGTCGACATCGGCGAGACCTGGTACAACAACGGAAGGATGGACTGATGGCCGCGCATGCTCCCACCCAAACGGCAGAGCTGATCCGCCAGCCGCCGCGGCTGATGATGGCAGAGCCGATCCTGACCATGCGCGATATTGCGCGCAATTACGGCGATGTCACCGCCCTCGGTGGCGTCGATGTAACCGTCTATCCCGGCGAAGTTCTTGGTATCGTCGGCGAATCCGGTTCGGGCAAGTCGACGCTTCTGCGGATGATGAACCTGGAGGATACACCCGATACCGGCACCTACAGTCTTGCGCTCCCCGGGCACGAGGGCCGCAACCTCTTCACGCTCGACCGCTTCGAGCGGCGTATGCTGCGCGCGCATCATATCGGCATCGTCTACCAGAACCCGCATCTCGGCCTGTTAATGAACCACACCAGCAGCGGCAATGTCGCCGAACGCCTGCTGATTGCCGGCAATCGCAATTTCGCCGAGCTGCGCGAGCGGGCACGCCAGTCGCTCGACGCCTCGGAATTTCCCATCGAGCGCATGGACGCCCGCCCGAACGAGCTTTCCGGCGGCATGCAGCAACGCGTGCAGCTCGCCAAGGCGATCGCGCTCGAACCTGCCGTCCTCTTGCTCGATGAACCGACCACAGGTCTCGATGTCAGCGTTCAGGCGCTGGTGCTCGACACGCTGAAACGGCTGCAGCGCGAGCGCTCGATTACAATGGTTCTTGTCTCGCACGATCTCGGTGTCATCCGCACGATGGCAGACCGGGTTATGGTCATGCGGCGCGGCATGGTCGTGGAACAGGGTCTTGCCGACCAGATCTTCCAGGACCCGCAACACGCCTACACGCAGCAGCTCGTTCACGCCAAGCTTTGAAGGAAACTCCAGACATGAATATTCAGGTTTCCACCCGGCAGAACGTGACCCCGGTATTGCGCGTACAGGGCCTTTCGAAGCAATTCGAAATGCATCACCTCAGGCGCACGCTATTTGCCTTCGAGAATATCGATTTCGACCTGAATGCAGGTGAATTCATCCTGCTCAAGGGCGAGAACGGCGCGGGCAAATCGACGCTGCTACGCACGCTCTACCGCTCCTACCTGCCACGCGCCGGCCACGTCTACTATCACACGCAAGAAGGTGTCATCGATTTGGCGACAGCAGCCGACGTCGACATCGCGGTGCTGCGCCGCCGGGAAATCGGCTTCGTCACCCAGTTCCTGAACGCCCGTCCGCGTGTCGCGGCCGAAGAGATCGTGGCCGAGCCGCTGCGGCTTGCCGGCACGTCGCATGCAGACGCCTTGGCCGAGGCACGGCGCTGGCTGGATGCCTTCGGCGTCAAGAAACAGCTCTGGTCGGCCTATCCCTCCACCTTCTCCGGCGGCGAGCAGCAGAAGGTCAATCTGGCCCGCGCGCTCATCCTGCCGCAGCGCCTGCTGCTACTCGACGAGCCAACGGCATCGCTCGATCACGCGGCCCGCAAGGCACTGGTCGAAAGATTGGCTCAGCTCAAGGCTTCCGGTGTTGCAATGATCGGTGTTTTCCACCATCCAGAGGACGTCAGGGCGCTGATTGACCGGGAGCTTCATCTCGAAGCCATCAAGATCGAGGACGAGCAAGACGATGTGGCTGAGTAATTTTGAAATTGTATTGCAGGACCGCGTGATCGAACGCGGTGCCGTCAGAATTGAAGATGGGCTGATTGCCGATATCAGCGAAAGACCGGTCGAAGGGGCGGAGATAGATGGTCACGGGCGGTTTCTGCTGCCCGGTTTTGTCGACATGCACGGCGATATGATCGAGAAATGCGTCGAGCCGCGCGTCAATGTCCGCATGCCCCTCCAACTTGGCGTCTACGACCTCGACAAGATGCTTGCCGCCAACGGAGTGACGACTGCTTATGCGGCGGTTGCCTTCACGCCCGCCACCTATGGCCATGTTCGTTCGGCGGAAAATACCCGCGCAATGGTCGAGACGCTCGCATCCATGCGGGAAGAGTTGTTGATCGACCACCGCGTCCACGGCCGCTTCGAAGTGACCTTTCTACCGGCATTGCAAGAAGCCAAGGCTCTGATCGATGCCGGTGCGCTTCATCTGATCTCGCTCATGGATCACACGCCGGGACAGGGGCAATATCGCGATATCGAGCTGCACATCGCCAATACGGCCAAGGTCAAGAAGATCAGCGAGACCCAGGCGGCGGAGATGGTCAAGCAGCGCATGGCCGCACGTAGCGAACATGGCGACAGCATGGACATCATCAACGACCTGTCGGAATTGGCGCGCGCGCACGGCATCGTGCTGGCCTCCCACGATGACGACACCGTCGAGAAGGCAGCGCTGCTGCACAGCCTCGGCGCCGCGATCAGCGAGTTTCCGATCAATATCGCAACGGCGACGGAAGCAAGGCGATTGGGATTGGCGACGGCCATGGGCGCTCCAAATGCGCTGCGCGGCCTTTCCTATTCCGGCAATCTTTCCGCACGCGAGGCCTATGAGGCGGGTGTGCTGGATATTCTTGCGAGCGACTATCACCCCTCGGCCATTCTGCCTGCAGTGATCGCACTTGCGGAAATCGGCAAGGGCGGCCTTCCCGCCTCGGCCGCTTTGGCAAGCGCCAACCCGGCAAAAGCGCTCGGCCTGAATGATCGAGGCCGTATCGCCAAGGGATTGCGTGCCGATCTCGTGATCGCAGAACGCGGCAGAGTGCCGCGCGTGCGCAGCACGATCCGCAGCGGCAAAATGGTTTGGTCCGACGGCACGATCAAAGGCTTCTGAGCAGCTAAGCAATCCGGCCAGCGCTCCACAGCAACATCAAGCAGACTATCAGCGGGAGGGTCTCCTCCTTCCGTTGATCTTCATGGCTCACATCGCTTTTTCCGGGTGCGGCGATCCCTCATAGGCACCCCAGATCGACTGATCGAAATTGATCGTGGCGCCGGTCATCAGGCCGGATTCCTGCGATGATAGGAAGGCGACAGCGCGCGCAACCTCGGCGGGATCGACCAGCCGCCCGAACGGCTGCTCGGCCGCTGCCTTCGCTAGCCAGTCTTCCGCAGCGCCGTGATATTCGCGCTGAATGCGATCCTCGCCATCGCTCGACATCCAGCCGATATTGAGAGCGTTGACCCTGATCCGGTTCTTAAGCAGGGAGAAGGCGGTATTCCGGGTCAGCGTGTCGAGCGCGCCCTTGGAGGAGCAATAGGCGCTGATGAAGGGCTGGCCGGCCATCGCTGACATAGAGGAGATGTTGACGATCGTACCTTCGATACCATTGGCGATCATGTTCTTGATCGCGTCCTGCATCAAAAAGAACGGCGCGCGCACATTGACGGCAAACATGCGGTCGAACAGAGCCGGATCGGTATCGAGAATGGTGCCGCGATCGGTAATGGCGGCAACATTGACGAGTGCATCGATGCGGCCGAACTTTTCGGCCGCTGTCGCGATGACCTTGCGGCAGTCCTCGACCTCACCGAGATCGGCGCTGACAAAGGCGACCGGGATTCCATAGCGATCACCAATCTCCCGCGCCTTGGCTTCACCCTTGGCCACACTGCGGCCGCAGATCGTCAGGCCGGCGGCACCACGTTCGGCAAAGAGCCGGGCGACTTCCGCGCCCAGCCCCTGCGTGCCCCCGGTGACGACGGCAAATTTTCCATCCAGTCGGCTCATCATGTCTCAAGCCTCCCTGCGTGCGGCATGGGCGGCGATCAGCTCGGCAAACTGGTCCGCGCCCGTTCCGGCGTCGATTGCCTCGGCCATGATCTGCGCCTGGGTTTTCGGCGCAAGCCCCCCGACCGGCGGATCGCTGTCGAGATTGGTCGGAAAGGCATAGCCCTCGGCCGTCGATGCGATCACATTGGCAGCGTCCACGCGGCTCAGTGTACCGGCATCGAGCGCGGCAAGAAGTGCGGGATAGACCGTCACCGACATGCGGGTGCGGTTGACGCTCTCCATCGCCCGCCCGAAGGCCGAGGACACCTGAAGGAGATTCGCCATGCGATAGATGTCTTTCGAGACATTGTTGCCGGCGCCGTGCATGACGGCTGGATTAAAGAAGACGGCATCGCCCTTCTCAAGCGGCAACTGTACATGATGCTCGGCAAAATAAGCCTGGAACTCGGGCCGGCCGAAAGCGATATAGCCTTCGAAGAAGGTCTGCGAATAGGGCAGGAACAGCGTCGGCCCGCTTTCAAGCGGCATATCGCAATGCGCGACGGCCCCCTGCAGCGTCAGCAGCGGCGAGACCGCATGGATATGGCCGGGATAGGCCTGCATCTGCTGCGGCGACATGAAGCCGAGGTGATAATCGCGATGCGGCTTCTGCGCGGTGCCGCCGGGATTAACGCGGTTCATCTGCGCGGTCATCTGGTAGCCGACACCGAGCCAGGCTTCCGACACCAAAGCGACCGCAGTCGAGGCATAATAGCGGGCAAAATTCTCCGGATCCGCCAGGCAGTGTTTCTCTAGTGCATTCCAGATGCGATCATTGGCGCCGGGCTTGGCGAAGTGATCGCCGGCACCCTTGCCCTTCTCCTTTTCCTCGCGGACGATGGCTTCGAACACACTGGTTGCGCGATCGACGACCGAAGTATCGGGCATGGCATTCTTGATGACGATGATGCCTGGCCCTGAGGTGAAGGCTTCCACCCACTCGGCCATCAGCGCGCGACGGTCGTCTTCATTCTCTGCGGCGCTTCGAACCGTGTCGCCATCATAGATGAGGATGTTTTTCTCAATGCCTGCCGCCAGCGGCCAATCGGCCGGATTGGCGGTCTTTTCGACCAACGACTTGAAGGTATCGAAATTGCCGCAATCGGCCGACAGCCAAACCTTCTGGCTGCGCCTGCTGGCGAGCGTCTGAGCGTCCATGATGATCTCCTCCCGAAGTGATGTTGGACTATGGGATTGATCGTAGCCCCGCATCGACCTATGAGAAAGATGGAAAACACCTCAAAAATACCTCAGAAAGAGCTGCTTTGAAATCGCGGTTCCCATTGAAAGACATCGCTCTGCAGGCCGGTCTCAGCCTTGCGACGGTCGACCGGGTGATGCATGAGCGGGAAGGCGTCCGCGCCGTTACGCGCGCGCGGGTCGCAGCGGCAATTGCCGAACTCGAGCGGCAATATGTGCAATCCGGCCTGGCGGGCCGACGCCTTGTGATCGATGTCGTCATGGATACGCCACAGCGCTTCTCCGCCGCCGTCCGCGAAGCCTTCGAGGCCGAATTGCCCGGCATGCGACCTGCCTCATTTTCCGCACGATTTCATGTGGCCGAAACGATGAGCGAGCCCGAGCTTCTGGCGATCCTGCGCACCATACGTCGTCGCGGCAGCCACGGCGTGGTGCTCAAGGCTCCGTCGACGCCGGCAATTGCCGATCTCGCCGCCCAACTCATGGCGGCAAAAATCCCCGTGGTCACGCTGGTGACCGATCTGCCTGAAGATTCCCGCATCGGCTATGTCGGCATGGACAATCACGTCGCGGGCGCAACGGCCGCTTATCTCCTCGGCCGCATGGTCAAAGACAAGCCGGGCAAGGTTCTGGTGACGTTATCGAGCAGCCTTTTTGCCGGCGAGGACGAGCGCGAACGGGGATTCCGCGATGTGCTCGCGGGGCACTTCCCTCACCTTTCGGTGGTGCGCATCTCAGAGGGCTTCGGCGTCGATCGAACGACGGAGCTTCTCGTGCGCGATGCGCTGGAACGCGAGCCGGACATTCTCGCGGTATACTCAGCCGGCGGCGCCAATCGTGCGATAGTCAAAGCCTTTGCCGATGCGCGGCGCGCGTGCGCGGTCTTTGCCGCACACGACCTTGATCAGGATAATGTCAGGCTTCTCGCCACCGGCGAGATCACCTTCGTCATCCATCACGATCTGCGTCACGATGCCCGCAGCGCCTACCAGCTCATGCTCGCCTATCACCCGATGCTACCGGCCGACTTCCAGGTCGCGCCGTCGCGCGTCGCCATTGCAACTCCGTTCGAGGTGATGCACTGATCCCGCCTATCCGAGGACTGTTTCCGCCCGCGCGAGAGCGCTTGCAAAACCGTTGAGGGAAACGGGGAACGTTACGATCTGCGCTGTATCGGCCGCAATGGCGTGGATATGCAGCGTTTTACCGGACTTGATGAGAGAGAGGCGCAGGGCATCGATGTCGAGGTCGACGATGCATCCGACGGGCAGAGCGGTCCGGAACGGGATGGCGGGTGCGCGACTGCCTTCATCGACCTGCAACACCACACCCTTCTGAAACAGCAGACCAAACGGCAAAACCAGCGTTCCCGTTACCTTGCCGGCTTCCGGCCGCAACTCGACGAGGAGGACGCGCTGCCGCGTTTCATTATGAATTTGTTCCTGCACGATAACGCAGGATTTCTGCGATGCGCTCACATTGGCCTGAACGGAGCCGACAACGAGCCAATCTCCGTGGACTTCGCGCAAGGCATCGGCGCCTCCCGGCAAGCGGATGGTGGGCTCATTGATGATCTGATCGGTCATAGCAATACTTTCATGAATATTGGCACAAGGTGGTAGAAAAAGCGGTAGGTAAATGGCTGACGACAACACTTGTTCCTGCAATGACGAAGGTTCGGCATCGCCCCCTCAATCGCCGGTTACTTGGTGAGTTCTGCAATCCGGGTGAGCGCGCCTGAAAGTCCCTTGAGGGACACTACGAATGTCAGCGGCTTGACAGGATTGGCCGCCGTAACCTGCCGGCCGCTCAAGCTCTTTGCAACGCGTGCCTCGTCTTCGGAAAAGCCTTGCAGGCCACCCTCGACCTTAACGGTTTTCAGACGCACGGTCAGCTTTTCCGCGCCCTTCGGCGCTACAGGGCCGGTGTCTTCGGGAATGACGACACCGCTGCTCTGCTTCTGAAGCTGCGGTTCGAAAGTCTGCGACGTCACCTGCGAGGCTGTTTGCGAAAACGCCGCAGGCGCAAACGCCGACAGCGCCGCGGCTGCCGTCCCCGCCAGAAGCGCAAAGCGCAGCGTCCACACTCTCCATATCCTTACAGGCACGATAGTCATTCCCCTTCAATCGCTTTCATCAGTCCGTCATGCCAGACGGGGTCAGCCAGCGCCGCCACGCTGAACCGATCGTCTTCGTATCCCCAGGAAACCGACCGCTTTTTGCCCTTCGGTCAGATCCTCAAGAGAAGGCACATGCGGCCTCGAACCCGATAGCGTGACGGTAGAAAGATTCCGGTTCGTCGTCTCCGTCCATTTTTGACACGTATCGAGGCACCGCCTGTCGCCGCGATACCGGATCGGTATCCTCGCGATCACGAATAAATCCGTCGATGAAATGTCATGATGAAAAAGCGCGCGCCTGCCCGGCTATTTGCAACGCGTCGCGATCTCGCGGATCTGCTTCCCGCGCTTTACGTTTTCTCACGTTGCGCAATCTCTATGACAAAGCTGCTGGGCACTTTTGCGCGATAGGCTTTAGTCGCGGCTGCTGATCAGCAGCCACTTGTATTGAAGCGGATCGTCGGACCGAACGGCGTGATTGAGCGCTTCCCCCAGGAGATGCACGGTCTCGATTGCCAGAAGGCCGGCTCCGATGAGATGGGCCTGCTCGTGGTTGGCGATCGCCACTTCGAAAAGACCGAGGGGATAGGTGAAGGCCCACGACCAGCGCGGCAACAATCTCGACGGCAGGCGTGCGCCGCGCAGGTAGCCGTTGGCATCGTCGATCGCCGTCTTGATATGGTTGAAATCGATCCGTCCCGCCCGAAGCTCATTGGACCAAGAGCGGATCTTTGCCCGCCACGCCTCAATGCGCGGACTGTCGCGCAAATCGAGAGCTTCGGAAAATGTGCCGGGAGACGGCACTTCGATCTGGTTCTCGAAATAGAACTTCACAATCGCCAGATCAGCGGGCTCCGCTTCGTCCTGTTGCGTGCGTGAACCGATAATATCGGGCAGGATCTGGCTGTAGGTCGGAATGCCGCGCCGGGTCAGTTCCAGGCTGACGGATGCCATGGTGAACTCCAACTCGATCTCGTGAAGCTGCTGGCCTTTGGCAAACCACCGCACCCGCTCCGGGATCTCGCCGAGTTCGGCCGTGATCTCATCGAAATCGGTCGGCGTCAGGACGATGTTGCGCGCAGCGAGATTGCACAGGATGAGGTTCTTGAGCGAACGAAGCTCATTGATCTGGTAGCGTCCCATGGGCCGAATGTTTAAATCCGGTGCTACGTGGCCGATCCAGTGGAGATGCCCCTCGATCGGCCTCGGATCGATATCGAGATCTGGAGGCAGCAACGGCTCCTCGGCAAGAACGAACATCTCGAGCGCCCGCCGCTGATGAGCGGAGCTGATCCAGCCCTCCTCAAATCCCTCTTTGAAACGGTGGCGTATGAAGGGACTTTCGGCCGCGCTCATGCGCGGATCGAAATAGAGCGCATGCGCAAGATTCCACGCCGGAAAACGATGGAAGAGCATGGGACATCCTCGTGTGATGACTCTGGCTGCATCTTCTCCCACCATAGCAAAAGCACTTGTCGACTGCGATCCGTTTCCGCTTGGACGGCTGTCATCCTATCGGATTAAGGGCTGACCGAACGTCGACAGAAATCGGTCACGGCCCGGACGAGCTTGTCGCGATCGACTTTCGGTCCGTCGGCAAGACAATCGTCGACGGCACCATGCATGGCGTTGAACAGCATGACGGCGGAAAGACGGGCGTCGACGAAAGAAAACACCCCTGCCTCCCTGCCCTCAAGCAGAAAGGACGAAAGGCGGATGACGATGGGATTGGCGCGCTTCATGCCGCGTTTGGCCGGTTGAAACTGATGAAACACCACATCGTGGAGCGCCACCTCGTCAAGATATCCGAGCACCAAGGTTTTCATCCAGTCGTCGAGGCGGTACATCCAGCTCTCGGAGGCCGCTGCGGCGGCCGCAGCATCGACCTTCTCGCAGAACCGCTCGATGAAACGCGCTTTGAGAGCAGCGAGAACATCGTCCTTCGTCTGGAAATAAAGATAGAACGTACCTTTGGCGACATCGGCCGCCTCAACGATTTCAGCGACACTTGTCGCGGCAAAGCCCTTTTCCAGAAACAGGCGCTGCGCTGCGTCCATCAATTCCTCGCGACGAATTTCCGGCGGTTTGGTGCGCGGGCGCTGGCGTTCTGCGACGGTCACAGGCTCTCCTTTTAAAGGCTTTCTATAGTCAGGCCCGCCGGCGCGAGAACGGTTCGACACAACCATTCCACAGCAGGCAGGCTCTTCTCAAAGATTTCTAACGGCATATCGAGCGGAAGACGAGCAAGACTTTGCCGAACAGCCTCAGTTATGGCTGTCGGAGCAACGATGGCAACCCCGAGAAGCGAGCGTTGCAAGGCATCTCCCACGCTCTCGATACGTTGCGCAACCAGTTGCGACAGCATCGCATCTCCTCGCAAAACCGGGTCGCAGGCAGCGATCAGCAGAAGCGCAAACGGCTGTTGCCGCTCCTGCCAGCGCTGGATCCGATCGAGCGCGGAAGAAACGCTTGCTGCATCCATCGGCGCCTCTGCAACCAGAATGGCGAGCGGCCAATGCGTTTCATCGCATTCCAGCTTTATCGACACGGTCATCCTCATGACGGTCTGCACATCGCGTTCATGCTGCGCAAGACATTGCCCATCTCCATGGGGCGTCCAAGCGTAGCGGATAGAGACGCCAGCCACATCGTGGCCTCGTTGACATCGTCGAACATCTGCGCGGGCACGCCGAAGAGCTTTTCGGCATTCATCCGGCTCATCTCTTCAAGGGCGGATGAAGGAACGACCGTCGCCATGCCGATAACGAGCTGCCTGATACGCTCTCCATTGGATTGAAGCCAGGCCTTGGCCTCACGAGCGCTGCCTTCGGGGCGGCGGAGCGCATCGCTATCGGTAAAGACGCGCAGCGTTGCGAAAGTCTCGCCGCGGTCCAGCCATGCCGTCCAATCGGACAGAAAATCGAGCTGCTCGTCGAGCGACATCGCGCCCTGGGCGGCGGAAAGTACGAAAGGCCAATGCGAAAGGTCGTGGCGGATCATGGTCATTATTCCTCGGACATCATGAGACAGAGGCGAACGCCTTCGTCCCCCAAGCGTTTCCAGCTGTCTCTCACGCCTCTCTCCTCGCCGTCAGAGCGCCTGCGAAAATGCTTAGAGCTCGCTAAAAGTCCTGATTGATTGTGATGCGCATCCATCCCAACGCTCCAAATAGTGGGAACGCAAGAGATATGACTGACCGTCGGTCATTTGTAAAGACACCTCGCATGATGGCGGTGCTAGGCCCTCCAGAAAGCATGGCCAAGACGAATGGCCGCCTTCAAAACAGTGGACATCGCCCTTGATCTTTTCATCCATGAATATAATCTGCGTATATGGAATCCATCGCCGCTGGCAGCGATGATCGATAATGGCCGGATGACAATCCGGTGAGGATGGGGACGAGCGCGCGGAAGAACGTACCGCCTGGCTCATTTAGCCGTCCGGGAGGAGTGACATGACTAATGACAATCCGGCGCTGCAGAGCGCCGTGCGCAAGGCGACCATGCGCCTTTTGCCTTTTCTGGGCGTGATGCTGATCCTGAACTTTCTTGATCGCTCCAATGTCGGCTTTGCAAAGACAGCCTATCAGGCGGATACGGGAATTTCGGATGCAGCCTACGCTTTCGGTGCCGGAATTCTCTATCTCGGCTATGCGACCTTCGAGGTGCCGAGCAACCTGATCATGCAGCGGGTCGGCGCCCGTTTGTGGCTGAGCCGCATCATGATCACCTGGGGACTTGTCTCTGCCTGTATGGTCTTTGCCCACACGGCGACGAGCTACTATATCGTCCGCTTCCTGCTCGGCGTTTGCGAGGCCGGCTTTTATCCCGGCGTCCTTCTTTACCTGACCTATTGGTTTCCAGCTAAACAACGCGCCAGGGCGACCGGCCTGTTCTATCTCGGAATCCCCCTGTCGCTGGTGATCGGCGCACCGCTTTCGGGCTGGCTGCTCACGCACCATGATGTCTTCGGCCTGACCAACTGGCAATGGATGTTTGCGGTCGAGGGCATTGCGGCGACGATCGTCGGGATCCTCGCTCTCTTCTTCCTCACGAGCCGCCCCAACGAGGCAAAGTGGCTGACGACCGAGGAGAAAAATGCGCTGAACGCCGTGATCGAAGCGGAGGAGCGCGGCAAGCTCTCCGAAGTGAAGCACTCCGTCTTCAGCGTGCTGAAGGATTGGCGCGTTCTTGCCTTCATCGGCATCTACCTGTTCATCCAGATCGGCGTCGGCCCGATCACCTTCTACCTGCCCGCGCGCCTTGCGCAGGCACTGGGAGGCGGCGTCAACACCTGGGTTGGCGTGCTGCTTGGCCTGCCCTGGCTCTGCGCGCTCTTTGCAACCCGCTTCTTCACCGTCTATGCCGACAAGCACGATAATCACCGCATCGTCTGTATCGCCATGCTGACGGCCGGCACGATCGCACTCGGCATGATCGGTCTTACGATGAACCCATGGGTCATGGTTATTGCCGCCTGCATCGCCGTTCCGGGGCTGGCCTCGTCTCAGCCGGTCTTCTGGAGCCTGCCGACCCGCTATCTCGGCGGCGTGGGCGCCGCCAGCGGCATTGCCTTCATCGTCTCGCTCGGCAATCTCGGCAGCTTCGCCTCGCCGCAGATCAAAGCCTATGTCGACGCGGCTACCGGCAATGGCGATATCGGCTTTTATATCCTCGCCGCTTGTTGCTTCCTGTCGGTTGTCTTGTTGATTGCGCTTGGCTCGCACCGCCGCTGGATCGTGGACGCGGAGCCGGCATCGCAGGGCGCCAGCACGCGTTGAGCCCGCCGCTGGCAAGATAGCATGATGCGTTCCCGGCTTTGACCGGGAACGCATGCAAATGCGAACGGCACCACGCACGCTTTGCAATTGCGTGAGAAGCGTCTAGTCTCCGATCTCTCTTGAACTCGACGCGGAACCGCCACTCCTGAGGCATGTTCGCTGAACCGTGAGAAATCGATGATCAGCTTCGGTGTTTTGACAACCTATATCGTCGTCGTCATGGGATTGATGATCATTCCAGGGCCGGCGACATTGCTGACGCTTGCACGAGCCGTCAGCGGTGGCCGCCGCACTGGACTGGCGACCGGCCTTGGGATCGCCACGGGCGACCTTCTGCATACAATGATGGCCACGTTCGGATTGTCGGCCTTGCTCGCCACGTCGGCGCTTGCGTTCGAAATCGTCAAATTCGCCGGCGTCATCTATCTGATCTATCTCGGATTCAAGGCCTTCGTCGAAAAGGCCGGCAGCCTCGACATGCCGGCCGCGCAGGCGATCACGCCGACACGCGCCTTCCGGCAGGGCTTTTTCACCGAAATTCTCAACCCCAAGACCGCGCTGTTTTTCCTCGCGTTTCTACCGCAGTTCATCCACCCGGAAAGCGGCTCCGTCATCGTGCAATTTGCGCTGCTGGGCGCCATCTTTGTCGGACTCAGCATCACCGTTACATCGCTGCTGGCGGTCGGAGCCGGCTCGATCGGCGGCTGGCTTCGCCGAAACCGCAGCGTCGGTCGCTGGCAGGGAAAGGTCATCGGGACGATCTACGTCGCCCTTGGACTGCGCCTCGCCCTCCAACAGCAATAGTTCCCCGCGCTGGAGAACTTCTCAGAGAGCGTCGTGCGATGCTTGATTGCGTGCGATTTCACGCGGTGCATATCCGAAAGCACGCTTGAACATCGATGTGAATGCTGCGGGGTTCTTGTAACCGAGGTCCAGCGCGATAGTTGTGACCGGCACCCCCACGACCAGCCTTGGAAGCGCCGCATGCAGGCAAGCCTGCTGACGCCACTCGACGAAGCTCAGTCCCGTTTCCAGACGGAACACACGGGTGAATGCACGTCGGCTCATGCTCAGGCGGCTCGCCCATGCGTCGATCGTGTCGTGAGCGCTCGGATTAAGAAGGAAGTTTCGGCATTTCTCTGCCAGCAGCGGGTTGCGCGGCAGCGGCAAGCTCAGGGGCAACGGCTTCAATCGCGCCAACTCGTGCAACAGCAGCGCCATCAATGCCCCCGATCGATCGTTGGGGTCGTATTCCACCGGAATATCGACAGCTTCAGCGATCAAGGCCCGCAGCAAAGGTGATATCTCCACCACCTGGCAGCGATCCGGCATGGTCTCTATCGCGTATGGCTCGATATAGACGCTGCGCATACTGACATCGCCGAGCATGCGCACGCTATGGACGACGCCCGGCGGGATCCACATGCCTCTTTCCGGCGGCATGACGAGGGTACCGTCCGGCGTGGTCGCCAACACCACACCGGAGAAACCATAGAGCAACTGCGCCCGACGGTGTTGATGCGGTTCGACGCGATGGCCGTCCTTATACTCGTTGCCCAGCGCCACCAAAGGACGCTCGACATCGATGAAAAGATCAATCCGGCTATTCCTGACCATTTTGGCCCAGTCTCGTAACAATTAAGCCTAATCGCGGTGGCGGGCGATTGACTGTTTCAATATCAGCGTGGCAGACGAATTGAAAGCGAGTGCCATGAGCCAGGTCATGAACGCGCCCCGCGCGGCCACCACACTATATCCGATTCTTATGGTCGCCAGCCTCGGCCATTTTCTGAACGACATTACGCAGGCCCTGTTGCCCGCGAGCTATCCGGTATTGAAGACCGGCTTCGATCTGAGCTTCGCGCAGCTCGGCGTGCTCACATTCGTATATCAGGTCACGGCGTCGATCCTGCAGCCGTTTGTCGGGTGGTACACGGATGGAAAGCCCCAACCCTATTCTCTCCCCTTCGGCATGGTCTGCAGCTGTGCGGGCATGCTGACGCTCGGCTTTGCACCAAACTATGCCGTTCTGGTCATGGGCTCGGTGCTGCTTGGATTTGGCTCCTCGATCTTCCATCCAGAGGCATCGCGCATCGCGCGGCTGGCGTCCGGCGGCAAGCATGGTTTTGCGCAATCGGTCTTTCAGGTCGGCGGCAATTTCGGCACGTCGCTCGGTCCGCTGCTGGCTGCCTTTTTCATTCTGCCGCATGGGCAGCGCGGCATGGCGTTCCTCGCCATTCTGGCTTTCCTCGGTATCCTCATCCTGAGCGGCCTCGGCCGTTGGTACCAGATGCATGGACAGGGACTTCGCGCTCCGGCCAAGTCCGGCAAGAAGCACAAAGCTCTCAGCCTGTCGCGCACCCGCGTGGGGCTTGCAATTGCCGTGCTGATCGCATTGATCTTCTCGAAATACTTCTACCTCGCAAGCTTCACCAGCTACTACAATTTCTACCTGATGGACCGGTTCGGGCTTTCCGAACGCTCGTCCCAGCTGTGCCAGTTCGTGTTCTTCGCTTCGGTCGCCTTCGGAACGATGATCGGCGGTCCGGTGGGCGACCGGATCGGCCGCAAGAAGGTTATCTGGGGCTCGATCCTGGGCATCCTGCCGTTCACGCTTGTCCTGCCACATGCCAGCCTTGAGGTCACCGTTGTCCTCAGCGCGATCATCGGCACCGTCATCGCTTCGGCATTCTCGGCAATCGTCGTCTATGCCCAGGAACTCATGCCGGGCCGCGTCGGCATGGTCTCAGGTCTGTTCTTTGGCTTTGCCTTTGGCATGGGCGGCATTGGCGCTGCGGCGCTGGGCGTCCTAGCCGACCACACGAGCATTGAATTCGTCTTCGAACTCTGCGCATTCCTTCCGCTCATTGGCCTCCTGACCATCTTCCTGCCCAACGTCGAGGATTGAAAGCGGAACAATCAGTCCGAGACCTCAATCACGGCGCTTGACGATCCGCAGGTTCATCTGTGACCGCAGGCGGAAGCCGAGCGCCGTGTAAAGCGAGATCGCCGAGGTGTTTGCCATATAGGCATGCAGATACACGGTCTCGCCTCTGGCGGAAATCTCGCCGGCGACGAAGCGGAACAGCAGCTTGCCGAAACCACGCCCCTGGAAATCGGGATGCGTGCAGAGGCCGCTAAGTTCACCAAAGCCAGTTTGCCGCAGGCGCTGGCCGCCCATCGCAACAAGGCGGCCATCAACCTTCATACCCCAGAATGTGCCGAGGTTCTGGGCGCGCAAAGTAAACGGGCCTGGCTTGGTCAGCGTCGCCAGATCAAGCATCTCCTGTGCATCAGCCTCCGTCAACGGTTCGATCCGGCTGTCCGATATCCGCGGATAAGACTGCTCAGCCACCATTTGTACGAGAGTGGCCTCCGAAATCGTCTGCAATCCCTCGGGAATCAAAACCGGCCCGGCCTCGACAATCGCCATGACTTCACCGACAGCGGGCAAACTCTGCAAGGCTTCCAGGCTTTCCGTCGAATTGTCGGCAGATGCTGCGAAAGGCACGATGGAGGGCGGATAGCGCTTGGCTTTGTCGCCACCTTCGGCCAATGCGGCATGTCCAGTTTGAAGAGCACTCCAGACCGGACGATCGAGGATGTGTGTCATAGTTTCTGTTCCTTTTGGAGATTTCCCCGACGTATGAGAGGTGCCGACGCCAGACCATCTTCGATCGATGCAAGATGTTGCAGGATCGGGGCCGAGAGATCGCCGCAGAGCTCGGCTACAGCCTGTTCGATACGTGGCCAGACCAGGCGCTTAGAATAATCGACAAGTTCCTGACCGATCGGGGTCAGCGAAATCAATCTGCGACGTTGATCCTCCGACGAAGCCTGCATGCCGACATAACCAAGCTCGAGTAACTGCGAGACCGTGCGCGTCGCGCCAGGCTGTGTGATGCCGACGGCCTGCGCCAGTTCGCCGACAGTCAACGGGCCATCGCGATCGATCGCCGCCAGAAACGGATATTGCGCTGCCTGGATGGAAACACCGAGCTCTTCGATGATCTGCTGCGTATCGGCCTGAAGCCGCTCGCCGATCCGGCGGAAACGGCTGCCGAGACACAGCAGGCCAAGCGATTTCACGACATCGTCAACCACGACGCTCTCCTCATCTTCATCTCATACCTATTTATATAACTTGTTATATAAATATCGTCAATCGATTGACGTGCTTCTTCTGGGATGCCGATCGGTGGGATATCGCGCGGGAACAGGGCCGCGCGCAAAAGGGGGTTCGTCCTCATGAATGGAACGCTGTCGCGCCCGGCCCTGCGTGACTCGCAGGCCGCGCCTGCAAGAGGCGGCGCTAATGCTTGTCGATTGCGGCAAGAAATAGGCTATCAGGAAAGAATACTCAGCAGAAACCGCTTGCATAGGAGCCATGCATTTCAAGTATAAATCGACCAATAGCTTGCCGGGGCGCCGGAAAAGCTTAATTTGTCGATGCTATTCAAAAAGGTAGGAGAACGCCGATGAGGCCTAGCACCATCCCGCGTTCGACGCTCGATACACCCCGCCTTCGGCTGCGCCCCACATCGCCGGCCGACGCGCAGCGCGCGTTCGAGATCCAGACCGATTGGGATGTAACGCGCATGCTCAGCCATGCTTCATTTCCGCCGAGCCTAGCGGCGATACGAAGCTGGTTTTCCATTCACGAGAAAGAATGGGCCGAAGGCACCGCCTATCGCTTCGCCATAGAGAATGACGGCCATATGATCGGTATCGTCGATGTCGATGAGATTTCAGGCAGCGAAGGCAGCCTGGGTTACTGGTTGGAAAAATCGAGTTGGGGCCGAGGTTTCGCCTTTGAAGCAGCGGAGCGACTGATACGTTTCGTATCCGAGGACATCGGCTTGTCGCGGCTGACCTCGGGGCGCGCAGATGATAACCCTGCATCCGGTCACGTCCTGACGAAGCTGGGCTTTATCAATACCGGAAGCAAGGAAACATTTTCGAACGCCCGAGGCGGCAACCTCCTTCAGCAGCGATACGCGCTGGTTCTCAAGCGCTGACGAAAAGGCGGACGTCGGAGCCTCGCGGCAAAACCTTTTCAAGAAATTTTCGTGACACGCTTCAACTTATTAGGGCAGCTGCTACAGTCCATTGCAGTGCATCTGTTCGACTCTGGGGGGCCTAATGAGCAGATCGATTCTATGCGTTTGGCTTGTTCTTGCAGCCGGCGGCGTCTCGGCTAAAGATCTGTATGATACCTTCGATTCAAAGGCATTGGATGCCTCGAAGTGGACGACGCAGGAGATATTTCCAAAGCAGTTCGACTTTATCACGCCGGGCCGATGCGGCGCTGCGGCAATCGAGATCACGACGCGCGATGGAGACAACGGTATCAAGTGCGAGGATGACTGCCAGCGAGCCGAATTGAGGACGGCAAAAGCCTCGTGGCCAAGCTTTGGCGATGAGGTCTGGTATTCGTTCAGCTTTCGCATCAACGGGGATGTCCCGGCAACAGGGAGCGCCCGTTCGGTTATCGGCCAGTGGAAGGGACCCGGCGACCAGAGCCCGATGATTGCGCAGCGCTTCGACAATGGCGTTTTCCATATCACAGTTCAGGACAACGAAATCCGGCGCGTCATCGCAAAGGCGGAAGGCGATCCGGATCTGCTCGTGGCCGCACAGGATTCGCTCGCAAAACTCGATCCGCGCGACGAACGAACGGTGAGCGCGGTCAAATCGCTGCAATCGCTCGACCTGCTCGCGAAGAACCAGCCGGATCTGACACATAAGTTCTTCCGTGAAGGGCTGCTGCAAACGCTTCGCCCCGACGACAATCCGGCCGAAAGCAAGGAGCTGTCGAAAAGCCTCGGCCTGAAAGACAGCTCGCTGGTATCGCAGTTCAGCGCACTTTCCTTCGTCGCCGAGCCTGAGAAATATATCGGCAGCGCAAACATCGCCATCCTTCCGGAAGCAAACAGACAGCTTCCAGATCCACGCAAGGGTTGGGTCGATATGGTCTATCGCGTCAAGCCGGGACGGACCGACAACGAATACGGGCCCAAAACGCCGGGTGAGATCGACATCTGGGCGAACGGCGAAAAGATCGTCTCCGTCCGTGGCAATCTTGGCGCTACGCTGAAGAAAGACACGCCGTTGCCGCTGGATGGTCCCTACTTCAAATTCGGCATCTATCGCCTGCGCATTCCCGGAACCTTCGGCTTCCAGTTCGATGAATTCTCGCAGGCATCGAGCAGGACAGGATTGGCGCCCCTTTGCGCCGCACATTGACGACATGGCCGCATCAGGAACTGTTTGTCGACCGCAGCGCCCGGCGTGCAAGACCCGTAACAACGGTGCCCTGTTTCGTTCCTCTTGAAAAGGATATTCATGATGACACGATCAAGAACCGCAATGCTCGCATTGTCATTGCTCATCCCTTTCTCAGGCAGCAACGCCTACGCTTGGGGAGATCGCGGTCACTCGATCGTCGCCGAAATCGCCATGCGGCATTTAAGCCCCAAGGCGGCGGCCGCGGTCCGGGAAGTGCTCGGATCGGAGTCGATGGCATCGGTCGCGAGTTGGGCGGATGACTATAAGAATACGCCGGAAGGAAAAGCGACCAAGCCATGGCACTATGTCGACATCGACATCGCAAGGGATCGATATTCGGCCGATGATTGCTCCCGTGACGGATGCCTGGTGACCGCGATGACCGATCTCGCGTCCAACATAACCGACACAAGCCGCGATCCCGCCACACGCCGCAAGGACCTTCTTCTCCTCATCCACCTTGTGGGAGATTCGACGCAGCCGCTTCACTGCGGTGAAAAGAACGGCGACGGCGGCGGCAACACGATTTCGGTGATGATGGAACTGAATGCACCGGATCAGCACGCGCTGCCGATAGGTACCGTGCCTCTGCACGCGGTCTGGGACGATTATCTGGTCGGAGCCGCCGAGTGGAGTTGGGGCGCTTATGTTCAACGGCTGGAGGACCATGTCGTCCCTGGCATTGCAACGCCACCCACCGATGCGAAGTTTGCGAGCGAATGGATCGACGAGTGCCATGCCGTCACGCAAGCGGTCTATCGCCTGACGCCGCCGGCAGCCGCCGATGGCAAGATACACATCGGCCCGGACTACCAGTCTGCAGTGCACGCTATTCTCGACAAGCAACTGGCAACAGGCGGACTTCGGCTTGCAGCGCTTCTGAACGCCAAGCTGGCGAAATAGAAGCTCAACACGTCGCCTCAGGCCGGATAGGCCCTACTTGAAACGAAACGATGATAGCAATAGGCCGCGGCAACGATCAGAATGGTGCCAGCAAGCATGGGCGTCAACAGAAATGACCACGACGCTCCGGTGGCAAGCACAACGATCGGATCAGCGCCTGCTGGCGGATGAAGTGTTTCGGTTGCCTGCATGGCAGCAATCGCAAGTCCCACCGCAAGCGCAAAGGACAGGGGATGGGCTCCGAGCAGCCCGAAGATCGCTATGCCGATAAAGGCCGAGATAAGGTGGCCGCCGATGACATTCCTCGGCTGGGCAAGCGGGCTTTGCGGCAAGGCAAAGACCAGTACGCAGCTGGCGCCGAACGGCGCCACCAGCAGAAGCATTCCAAGCGCCCCGCTCAACTGCGAGAGAATGTAGATAACGAGGAACCCGCCAAAGCCAGAGATCAGCGCCGGTTTGACGCGACGTCCGATGCGCATGCCTAAGTGTGGTTCAGATACACTGTTGAGATCGGTCATAAATCATTCCGCTTGATCGAAGAGGAAAAGGGAGCGCGGCAAAAACCGCCACGCCCCCAAGGCTCTCAGCCACGCTTGAACTTGGCAGCTTCTTCAGACCCGCCAGTGGCGTTGCCGGCGCTGTAAGAATGGGCTCCCGTTCCGGCCAGCTTGCCCCCGTCGACGATCAGATATTCATCACGAATGGGGCGACCTTCGAAGAAGCATTCGAGGATTTCGCGCGTGCCGGCCGCGTATCGGGTCTGCGCCGAAAGCGAGGTTCCGGAAATATGCGGCGTCATCCCATGATGCGGCATGCTCCGCCAAGGGTGATCCTTCGGCGCGGGTTGCGGGAACCAGACGTCGCCGGCATAGCCTGCAAGCTGGCCGCTCTCGAGCGCCCGGGCAATCGCATCGCGATCGCACAGCTTGCCGCGTGCCGTATTGACGAGATAGGCCCCGCGCTTGAAGCGCTTCAGGGTCTCGTCATTGATCATGTGCTCGGTTTCTGGGTGCAGCGGGCAATTGAGGGTGACGACGTCGCAAACCTCGTACATCTCCTCGCGGGTCGCATGCCAGGTCAGGCCAAGCTCCTTTTCCACGGCTTCGGGCAGGCGATGGCGATCGGTGTAATGCAAATGCATGTCGAAGGGCTTCAGACGCTTCAACACGGCAAGTCCGATACGACCAGCGGCCACGGTGCCGACATGCATGCCTTCGACATCGTAGGATCGCGTCACGCAATCGGCGATATTCCAGCCGCCCTTCACCACCCACTGATAGGATGGAATGTAATTGCGCACGAGACCGAGGATCATCATGACGACATGCTCGGCCACGCTGATCGAATTGCAGTAGGTGACTTCCGCGACGGTAACGCCACCATCGATGGCGGCTTGCAGATCGACATGGTCTGAGCCGATGCCGGCAGTCAGGGCAAGCTTCAGGTTCTTCGCCTTGGCGATGCGCTCGGCCGTGAGATAAGCTGGCCAGAACGGCTGCGATATGACGACATCGGCATCGACAATCTCGCGCTCAAGCACAGAGTCCGGTCCGTCCTTATCAGAGGTTACGATGAGAGTATGACCGTTCTCTTCCAGATATTTGCGCAGACCCAGCTCGCCGGAGACGCTGCCGAGAAGCGTGCCCGGCTGGAAATCGGTGGCCTTCGGCGTCGGCAGTGTCTGGCCGCCGGGATAGTGATCGATCTTCGGCAGATCATCCCGCGCATAGGATTTCGGATAACCATCGATGGGATCGTCGTAAAGAACGCAAACTACTTTAGCCATGTTCGTTTCCTCAGCTGCGACAACAGGAAACACTCCCGGAAACGCGTGTCATCACGCGCCGGTTGCGGAGATCGCTTCTCTCAGAAATTGACACCATCAACCGCGGCTGACGATGATCACTCGCTGTGTGTTCCCTAAAGCCGTGTTCCGTGCAATCGGAACCTCGTTTCAACAGTGAGGATGCTTTCACAGCGGCCTGTTGCTCGCAAATGAAAGGTTTTTACCGCGCGATAGAGGATATCGATGACGCGGGAACGGCCACGTGCCGATCGAAATCGGCGTCGAAATCAGCGCCCTGCAAGGCGCGTTCCAACGCCTTGGTCATGGGCGATTGTGGAGATCTGTTCGAAATCACCAGCCCCAAGGCCTGCCGATGATGCGGTTCCACAAGCTCGATGGAAACGAGATCGGTCTTGTCGCCCAGAATATAGAAAAAGGTATGGGGGACGATGCTGCACCAGAGGCCATTGCGGATATGCGCGCAAACGGCCAGGAACGAATTGCTGACAACCGGCGGCTTCAGGACGAGGCCTGCGGAGGCCACGATGCCGTTCAGAATTCGCCTGTTCTGCATGTCCTCGCTCAAAAGGCATAGGGGTTGCGAGGCGGCCTCCGCCCAGTTGAGTGCCCGCCGCCTCGCCAGAGGATGATCGGCGCGGCAAACGAAGACGTATCTCTCGTGGTACAGCAACAGCCGCTGAACATTCTCCAGCGGCTCATTTTCGAGGTAGGTGAGGCCGCCATCCAGCTCGAATGTATCGAGCCCATGCTGGATGGCACGCGATGTCATCGATTTGATCTCGATGGTGGCATCCGGATTTTCTGAGCTGAAGCGCTCGGAAAGAAACGACACTGCAGCCATTGCCGCGGGCACGACACCCAGCCGCAATGTGCCAGATAGCCCCTTCTTCGAGCCGGCGATCTCCTTGTGCAGGCTGTCATAATCGAAGAGGATCTGTCGACCCCATTCCAGCACGCGCTCCCCATCCGGCGTGAGCCCCATATAACGATTGCCACGCGCAATCAGCGTGACGCGTAGATCATCCTCAAGCTTGCGAATGGCCGCCGACAGGGTCGGCTGCGTGATGTGGCAGAGCTCGGCCGCCCTGGCGAAATGCTTTTCCTCCGCCAGTGTCACGAAGAACGAAAGATGTCTGATCAGCACGGGTCGGCTCCCATCCATGTAGCGTTATATTTCATGGAATATAACGCTACATGGATCAAGCCTTTTTCCACCCATTGCATATGGGATCGCTATCTCGGATTACGCTTGCATCTTTTACCGCGATGAAAACCGGGAGGCCTGACGCCGGCGGGATGCCGCCCTATTCTTCCAGCATGCGCGCCAGCATATGGCGTATATGATCCTGACCGCCGAAGAAAATGGCGGCAATGACGATCGTCTTTCGCTGCTCTTCCGGCAAAAACCAGATGGCGGCCTTGTCACGTCTCAGGAAACGGATACCCGGACGGATGTCCGGCCGCAGGGTTCCGATATAGGGCGTGTCGACCAGTCGATCGACTTCGGATCGCAACTGACGAACACGGCCGGCGGCCCGTTCCCAGGCTTCTTCCGATGTCTCTCCAAGGGCTCCGTAGGCAGCCAGCAGGTGATCGAAGATCAAATCGAAATCGCGAACCGCCTGAAGGGAATATTCAAGATTCCACACGCAGGGCTCGCCGCTTGCGTTCGATCATGTCTTCGACATGATTGGCCATATCGGCGGCGGAAACTCTCGGTCCGTCCAGCCGGCGTCCGATCAGAGTGCGAAGAGCTTCCGTCTCGGCGGCTTCCGCTTCGGTTTTCTGGCGAAGCAGCTCCAGCCCCTGCTGGAGAACCGAACTCAGGCTCGAATAGCGTCCCGTATCGACGAGGGATCGCGCAAACGCGTCCTGCTGCTCAGTCAAAGAGATCGATGATTTGACACTCATGAAGCCAACTCCTTATGCCGATAAGGTGCTACTCAGTCGCACACATGTCAATGTTGCCCGACCCAGAATCGCGCTAAAAGATGATCTGGTGCCGCAATGGGCACCAAATATCACGCAGCCAAGATCTGCCATACCGACCACATCAATTGAAAATTGACTGTTTCGGTCGCCCCATGTTAGGCCCTTTGACATGCCCAAGCCAACCAGAGCTGAAATCGACGCCGAGATCCTCGATTATGCCGCAGGACTGTTCGCGAAGCATGGTTTCGCCAACACATCGTTGCAGCAGATCGCCGATGCGGTCAATTACTCAAAGGCCGGCCTGTTGCATCACTATCCCAGCAAGCAGGCGCTTTATGATGCGGCGATGAAAACGAGCCGCGATCATATGGAAGCGTTGCGCGCCAGTGTCGAAAACCTGGCTCCGGGGATGGAGCGCGACCGCGCCGTTATCGAGGCTTCCGTGTCCTTTGCCTATGACTGGCCGGGAATATCGGCGTTCCAATACCGACTGGCGGATCACGGTCAAAACGCCGATCCGGAGATGATCGAGCATGGGATGATCATGTATGCTGCGCTCGGCATCGACATGCAAACGGTCGAGCAGGAGCGGATCGTCCGCGTGACCAGCGCATTCACCGGCCTTGGTATCACGGCATCCGTCGCGGTAAAGGCAGATCTCAAGCGGGAATGGCGCGGCCACATTGTCGCGGCCGCAATGGATGCCCTTGGTCACGCAAATAGCGGCTCACGGAAGACCAGCTAAATAGCGCCGTTACACAGATCTGCTTGCTCTTTGCCTGCAAACAACGTCAGCCTTCGTTCCGCTTGCCTAACGTCCGATCGGGCGCCAGCACGAAGTCGTGCTCTACCTGCCAAAAGCTGTTTGCAAATCCCAGCTCCGCTGCCCGCACAGTGTCTTCGGTCAACCTAAATTCCGCAAGCAGGCTTTCCTTGACGCCGAACACCGCGTCCGAGTGAATATACGGATCATCCGGATCGAAAATGTGGGTCGTCAGCGTCTCGAAACCGGGAGCCTTGATGATGTAGTGCAGATGGGCCGGGCGATAGGGATGGCGGCCGAGCGCTGCCAGCAATTGGCCAACCGGCCCATCGTCTGGGATCGGATAGTATTTCGGCTTCACCGCCCGGAACCAATAATGTCCGTCGCTGCCGGTGCGAAAGACGCCGCGCAGATTGAAGTCCGGCTGGATACCCTTCTGCTGGACATCGTAAAAACCTTCGTCATTGGCTTGCCAGACATCGAGCACCGCATTCTCGATCGGTTTGCCGTCGGTATCGAGAATGCGCCCACTAATCACCATGTCCTCGCCCTTTTGGTCGAGGCAGATGTTGGCGCCGATGGGCAATTCCGGGGCGTCAGCGACATGGAAGGGGCCGAGAACCGTGCTCTCCGAGGCGCCTGAGGGCTTGCGGTTATTGATTGCGTCGACCAGCATCGACACGCCAAGCACGTCGGAAAGCAGAATGAACTCCTGTCGCCAGTCGGTGCAGGTGTGACCCGTGCGGGTGAGAAAGAGGATGGCTTCCATCCACTCGTCCTGCGTTGGTTCCAGCTCCTTCACCGCCTCATGCAGCTTGCGCGTAACGACCTCCATTACCTGCTTCAGCCGCGCGTCGCGGGCGTTGGCATTGCGCCCCGTGACCACGTCGACGGAATTTTCCTCGGTAAAGTAGCCTTTTTCCTGCGCGCTCATGGTCACCTCAAAAATGAAAAATTGTCTCTAGCATACGGCGAAGCTCGCCTCGGCTCAGTTCTGCGGACGCTGGCCTTCCCATGCATCCTGCAGCAATCGCCGGATCGAGGCCAGGTCGATCGGGCGTGGGTTCCAATAGGGGTTGTCGACAGCAATTGACGCAGCGCGATCAAGATCGGCTTGGGTCAACCCAAACTCCCTGAGCGAGAGCGGCGCGCCAATCGCCTTGGCGAAATCCCATAATCCACCACCGATGGAGCCGCGGAAGATGCTGGCAGCCTCCGCGAGCTCGGAGGCTGCGGCGCCCGCATTGAACGCCGCCGTATGGGGCAGCATCACGGCATGGGTTTCCGCATGCGGGGTATCGAAGGATCCCCCTAGGGTGTGGCAGATCTTGTGATGCAACGCCATGCCGACCGTGCCCAGCACCGAGCCGCAAAGCCAGGCGCCGTAAAGCGCATCGCTACGCGCGTCCGCATTCCTCGGGTCTCTCACGATCGCCGGCAGACTACGTTGAAAGGCGCGTAAACCTTCGAGCGCCATCAGGCTCGAAATCGGATTGCGATCCCGCGCATAAAGAGCCTCGACGGCATGTGCCATGGCATTGAGACCGCTCGTCACGCTCATGGCAACCGGCAGTCCGAGTGTCAGCGATGGATCATAGACGACGATCTCGGGCAATATCTTGGCATCCCGCACGGTCGTCTTGCGGCCGCCCTCAGTCTGCCCAAGGATCGGCGTGACTTCGGAGCCGGCATACGTCGTGGGAACGACGATCTGATGGAGATCGGTGCGATAGGCAATCGCCTTACCAAGCCCTGTGGTAGATCCTCCGCCAAGGGAGACGACACAATCTGCATTCGTTTCCGACACCACCCTCATCGCCGATTCGGTCACCTCTACCGGCGTGTGCATGGTGGCTCCCGCGAAGACGCCGCAGGCAAGCGAACCGATATCCCGCGCAAGGGCCTCCGCGTCTGCCTTCTGATGCGGCGTCGACAAAATCAAAGCACGCCTGCAGCCGGCTTTCTCGATCCATTCCGACAGCGTCTTGAGGCTACCGGAACCAAAAACGATCTGCGCGGGGCTCCCGGCATAGGAAAAATTGAGTGTCATGCTGCCCTCCCCGGCTTGGCTTTAACCATGACAAAGGTCAGGTCGACGGCCTTGCCATCTTGCCCGTTGAATTCAATCTTTTCAAAGATGGCGACAAGCTCCGGCCGAACGCCGGAAAGGGCGTCCTCAGCAAGGTGCGGATCGCTTGCATCATAGATATGGGTCGTGATCGTGTCGAAACCTTTGGCACGCACGACAAAATGCAGATGCGCTGGCCGCCGCATCGAGTAACCTGCCCTCGCGAGCAATTGCCCGACAGGCCCATCATCGGGCACGCCATAACCCGCCGGCATCACCGAGCGATACGAGAAGTGGCCCTCGGCGTCCGTACGAAAAAGGCCACGCAGATTATGCTCCGGCTGGCGATCCGGCTGCTGGTTCTCATAAAAGCCTTCGCTATTGGCCTGCCAGGTGATGACTTCGGCGCCGGCAATCGGCAGACCATCAAGATCCTGCACGCGTACGCCAACCATCAACGGTTCGCCGATACCATCGAGAGAGATGGAGGAGCCCGATCCGCGCTCGGGCGTATCGCTGCGAAAAAACGGGCCGCGAATGGTGTTGGGCGTGGCCGCCTGCGGGCGCTTTGAATTGAGCTCCTCGACCAGCGTCGAAGCGCCGATGAGGTCGGAAAGAAGCACCCACTCCTGCCGTCTGTCATCCGAAGCGTGCCCGACGTCCGTCAGAAAGGCGATGAGCTCACGCCACTGATCGCGGGTGGGGCGGAATTCTCTGATGAGATCGTGAACATGTGTCACGGCGGCGAAAATCAGCCGCGACAGATCGCTTTCGTCCTTTGTGGAAAGACGGTTGGAAGATACACCTGACGATGTCGCTTCGCTCAATGTGAGCGCTTTCGGACGCTCCGCCATGCCTCTCCTCCAAAGCCTACCTCGCAGATTGACGCGATGCTAGCAGCCAAAGAGGCGTGGATTGATGATTTTGTTGAGCTTCAATATAACAGATCGTTATGAAAATAGACGAACGCCATCTCATCCAACTTGCTGCAGTGGTCAAGACCGGCGGCGTGACCGAGGGTGCCGCGCTGTTGGGTTTGGCACAGCCGGCGGTTTCGCGCACGCTGTCGATGTTGGAGAAGCGTGTCGGAGAACCGCTGTTCATCAAGGGCCGCAGGCCGCTACAGCCGACGCCACTTGGGTCGTCATTGGCCGAACATGGCCTCGTCATGCTGGCGGCTTCACGCAAGGCATCCGACCTCATGGAAAGTTTCAGGGTCGGCAAGAGCGGTGTCGTGCGGATCGGCGGAACGCCGTTTTTCATGGATGCGCTGATCTCCGGCCTTTGCGCGGAGTTCCAGGCGAGCCATCCCGACGTGCGGATCGACCAGAGCTACGGCTATTTTTCCGATCTCCGTGCGGCCCTCAAGGCAGACCAGATCGACCTTGCCATCTGCCCGATCGATCTTCTCGACGAAGGATCCGGCCTCGAGTTTCAGGAGATTCTTCCCGGGCGCAACGTCGTCGCTTGCCGTACAACGCATCCGCTCCTGCTGAAGCGCCGGCCGCAGCTGAGCCATCTGCTCGATTACCCCTGGGTCGCGCCTCCGCCGGGCAGCCCGTTGCTGACCGATCTACGCGCCCTATTGCTTTCGCTGGGCGCAACCGAGATCAAAATCCGTTTTTCCGGGGGCTCGCTGATGAGCGTGATCAACTATCTCAAGGCCGCAGATGCGCTGACGATCATGCCCCATAGCGTCGTCTTCGCACAGCGGAAGGAAAAGTCGATCACGGCGCTGCCAATCACCATTCCCCATCCCGAGCGTGCGCTTGCCATTCTCAAACGCATCGACACGCCGCGCGCACCTGCCGTGGAGCAGTTTGCCGCATTTGTTCGAACTGGTTTCCAGGATCTGCGGCACCTGATCAAACGCCACGAGGAATCCGTTATCTGGGGCCTCTGAAGACAGCGCCGACTTCAGGCGGGCCTCTCCTTTCGTTCACGCCATTGCAGCGGGCTCATATCGGTGACGCGACGGAATTCGCGGTTGAAGTTCGACTTCGTCTGAAAACCGACCTCGAACATGATCTCCGTCACCGGCCTGGCAGTTTTGCGGAGCAGTTCGCATGCCTCTGCCACGCGGAATTCATTGACGTATTGCGAAACATTCTTGGCCGTCGTGCGATTGATAGCCATGGATATCTGTCTCGACGGAATAGCGGCCTTGCGGGCGAGACGGTCAAGATTGAGATCCGGGTCCCGATATAGGCGCTTTGTCTCGAATAGCGACTGCAAAGCAGTCATCGTGTCCTTGTCTTCCGCCGTTTCGACTTGTGGCGGAGGATCGGCAGCCTCGGGGAAGCTGCGCCCTCGGCTGGCCACGGCACCCGCGATCGACAGGATGATCAGCGCGGCCAGATTTCCGGCCGTGATCATCAAAACCGCATGCTTTCCTGCCGTCCACACGAAATCGAGTGCGACGAAGATGTCGAGCGCGGCCGATAGCAGTAACGCCATCGCGGTAAAGACGAGGGCACGAAAGACCCTCGGCGCAGTTTCGAAAGATGTCGCCCGAAGCGCGTCAGGGCCTGACCGCATCAGCAGAAGTATGGCGGCGGCATAGCCGATGAAGATCATCGGCAGGAAGATATCGATGGCACTACGCCAGCTGACCACGAGCAAGGCAATCGATATGGCCGGCAGCGCATGCAATGCCAATGGTCGCGAGATTGGCGCCGGTTTCCGTGTCAGTTTGCGCACGCCGAGATAGGCCAGCGGCGGAATGATCGCCGCTCCAACCGGCGCGATATAGATGACCTCATCCACGCCGTATCCCCAGCGCAATCCGCCAAGAACGGATTGAAAGGCGCTCATCAATATCAGCGCCAGGAAGGGGCCGTTGCGCGGTGCCTCCTCGACGGCCGCCTGATCGCTTTCTCGGGCAACCACAACGAACAGCACGAGTAGCAGGATGGCGACGACGAACGGAAGCGGAATGAAGAGCATCGGAAACTTGGAATCAGGAAAGGATGACGAAACGAACGAGCTGAGCCATGGCCGTAATCACTTTCCCCCGCGACCTAAATCATGTTCGAGGTCGAGAAATATCCTTTGCCAAAACTGTTGCAACCATAATTGGCACTGCCACAGCCATATCTGGACGTCGGCGCCTGATCACGATCCGACAGGTGCGGTGTGCTTGCCCCCTCGCCGGGCTGCTTCCGCCGGGGCGATCGATCTGATTTCCAGCCGCACGCAAAAGCCGCGGCTGGTGTCGAAGAACAACACGCGTCCGCCATGCAGCTCCGCCGCTTTCTTGACGAGGTTCAAGCCGAGGCCGGCGCCGGAGGAACTGGTATTGATACGGCGGAAAGGTTCGAAAACACGGTCCCGCTCCGCTGCCGGAATACCCGGCCCCTGATCGCAGACATCGATTGTGCCGGAAGACCCGATCCTGACGACGATGGCGCCCTTGCCGCCGCCATGATCGATTGCATTTCGGATCAGGTTCACCACCGCCATCTCGATGGTCGATGCCTGAACCACAAAGACTGCCTCCCGCGAACTCGGCTCGAAATCGAAGTCATAGCCGGCATCCATGGCAATAGGAGCCAGATCGGCGGCGATGTTCTCGACCAGAATGTTGAGGTCTTGCGGCTCGGCCCGCAGCTCGACGACGCCGATTGCCTGCATTTCCAGAAGCTGATGAGCCACCCGGGAAAGACGATCGATATCGCCGCGAAGCTGCTCGCTCACCTCGGCTTCCGGGAGAAGATCGGCCCGTGTCCGCGCAATTGCGATTGGGGTTCGTAGCTCGTGTGCCGCATCGGCAAGGAAGCGGTTATTCCTGTTATATCCTTCATCCAGCTTCGAAAGAGCCTGGTTGAACGCATCCACCATGGGAATGATCTCATACGGCACTTTCGAGCGGTCGAGCCGGGCGGAACGGGTATCGAAGTCGATCGTCTGCGCCTGCCTTGCCGTCTCTACGAGGCCGCTTAAGGAACGTCCGACCGCGCGGGGCGTGACAAGCAGCGTCGCGACGCCCGTTAGCGCGAGCATGGGGACGACCACGATCAGGATGATGAAACCCATGCCCGGCAATATGCTTAGCCAGCGGACTTCCCCATTCGGGCCCTTGGCGACATCGACATGGATGTTGATCCAGACATTGAGGCCCTCATTGGTAAAACCCCGCTCTGTCGCCGCCACGAATTGCAGCTTGCCCACCGGCGTCTCGCGATTTTCGAGAGTTGCGCGCATGCCGTTTCCGGCTTCCACGCGCGCCCGGTCGATCGTCCAGGGGAAGCGTTCGTTGAGTGGCGCCGCCGGGACGTCGCCATATTGAATGATCGCGCCGTTCACGTCCCGAATGGTAAACCATAGCTCCGGATATCGACGCTTGAGTTCTGCGATTTCCGGAGTTTCGGCGACCTGCAACCCGCCGTCTGCGTTCTTCGTGACGTGTTCGGCAACAACGCGGACAGCTTCCTCATTGGCATCTTCGAGCTCTGGATTGATGATCCAGATCCAACCGACGAGCAGAACGACGAACAGAACGAGAAGACATGCCTGCAACATGATCAGGCGCTTGATCAGCCCCCATCGCAACGATCGGCTGCGCTCCGCCTTCATGCCTTGGCCCGGATCAGATAGCCGATATTGCGCACGGCCCTGATCTCGGCCGTCGCTTCGGCGAGAACGAGCTTCTTTCGGATACGGGAAATGTGCGCATCCAGCGCGTTCGAGCCGATTTCATCCTCCAGCGCATACACCGCCTCGATCAGGTTGGATCTGGTGACGATGCGATTGGGGCGGCGCATCAGGGCTTCCAGCACCAGATACTCTCGCCGTGGGAACTCGACCACGGTCCCTTCGATGGAAACTTCGTTGCTGCGGGGATCGACACTGAGATTGCCGAACTTCAGGTATTTGTCCGAGATCGTCGGGCCACGCCTCTGCAGTGCCCGCAAGCGGGCGAGCAGCTCCTCGATCGCGAAGGGCTTTGCAAGATAATCGTCGGCACCACTATCGAGGCCGTCGACCCGATGGTCCACACTGCCGAGGGCTGTGAGAACCAGGATCGGCGCCGGATGCTTGCGCTGGCGAAGCGATGCAACGAGATCGAGCCCTTCACCATCCGGCAGACGGCGATCCAGCACCAGCACATCATAGGTGCCGACACGCGCCATCGCATCGGCATCCGCAATGGTTCGCACGTGGTCGGCAAGGACGTCACGGCGTCTGAGCGCCTCCAGCAAAGCGCGCGCCATTTCAGGCTCGTCCTCAAGCAGCAAGATTCGCAATGGCCACTCCTTAAAGGAGACAGCGCCCCCGCGGTCCCCTTGCCCCACTGATATGCCAAAGATTGCCGATACATTACATGTCGGGTTCCACCATGGAGCACAAGAGAGGTTTGGAGATTTGCTTAGGTCCGCGCCTGCGCCTTTGTTGTAAAAAGCCAACACCTGGAAGCCAAATCTGTAAGGGGGCATCACAGGCGCGTCATGTGCCGTCCTGTCGAGCCAATCCGGCCACAAAGCGGCCATACAGCTCACGCGATAGATTCGTCCACCAACCACCCTTACGTAGTAATCTCACCAAGATCCAATGACACGCATTTTATCTTCCCTATCCCGTCGAACCTTCTTGTTCGGTTCGCTGGCCGCCAGCGCTGCGTTGGCTGGCTGCTCCACCGTATCCGGCCCGCAAACCACACCAGGCGAGCAGGCAAAATTGCCGACACCATTGCCTGTCGTGCCGCCGGTCGAGAAAGTGGCCGAACCCGTCACCACTCCGACAGTGTCGCCGGAAATTGCGGCTCGCTATGCACAGGTCGATGATGCCGGCTTTAAAATTCCGGCCGTTCCATACGAGAAGATCAATCCGAAATATTATCGCCAGGAAGTGCCGAATCCGACGGGTGAGCCTGCGGGCACCGTGGTCGTCGACACCGTTTCACGCTACCTCTACCTAGTGCTGCCGGGTGGCAAGGCGATACGCTATGGCGTGGGGATCGGCCGCGAGGGATTTGCCTGGAAAGGCGAAGGCGTCATTCACTGGCGTCAGCATTGGCCGCGCTGGAAGCCGCCTTCGGATATGATCGCCCGGCAGCCCGGCCTCGAGAAATTCTCCGTCGCCAACGGCGGCATGGCGCCTGGCTTGAAAAACCCGCTCGGCGCGCGTGCGCTTTATATCTTCCAGGATGGCAAGGACACGCTTTATCGCCTGCACGGCACGCCTGATTGGAAATCGATCGGCAAGGCCACGTCTTCGGGCTGCGTCAGGCTCATCAATCAGGATGTGATCGATCTTTATGACCGCATCCCCTACCATGCACGCATCGTCGTCTACCAGACACCACTGCCGGGATCGTCGACCTGAGATGCAGACCGCCTGGTCTACTAAGGTGTGACGGTAATCACAATCAAACCGGTTCAAGCTTTATATCAAACGGCAGGAGCAATTGTCGCTCCTGCCGTTTGATTTGAAAAGCCCGGTCAATCGACCGGGATATGGCACAGCTGCCACCAAATCAGTGGTTCTTGTTCGGTCCCTTGCCGGTGCCGAAAGAGCAGGTCTTGATCTTGCAGTTCGGATCGTCGCTCGTCGGCACGCTGGCGCTGGCCATGGCGCCCTGGCCGAGGCACGCCATCGAGTTCGAGACAGTCCGGTTGTACATCATCATGCCTGGATGGTGCGAAGGATATCGCAGAACGATCGAACCTTCCTGAGCCATCTTTTCGTGCACGGTCGCACAGGACATCGATTTGGAATTATAGGCCGACATGGCCATGGCATTGGTGGACATCATTCCAATTGCCGCAACTATGATCATCGTCTTCATGGGGGCTTCCTTTGATCAACGCCAAATGGCGCCTCGCGAAGGCTTATTCCCTCATTCACATCACATTTATGACAGTAAGCCGACTTCCATTCAGACGGTATGTATAATTTCCTGCGGCAAATTGACCGTAAAATACGGCCCCATCACCAAGCAGGCCGATTGTTGCTTAATATGGACAGTTAGACTGCGAAAAGTGCTGACGGCCGGGCGTTTTCACTTATTCGTGACAAACGAAAAAAGGCCCGGTGCGAACACCGGGCCTCTCTCAAATTTCAGGTAAAACCAAGCCGAAAAGCTTAGAACGTCCGTTCGAAGCGCAGGATACCCGAGAAAGTATCGTCGCCCGGTACGTCGTAGTGAACGTAGGTCACTTCCGGCTCGACGAGCAGGTTCTTGACCGGGTTGAACTTCAGGTTCGTCGTAGCTTCGAAGATCTTGGAGTCGGTATAGGCAAGCTGGACGTTCCACTTCAGCTTGTCGTTGACCGGAACGCCAACGCCGCCCCAGACAGCCCAGTCGCCCCAGCCGCAATCGGCACCCTTAACAACGCCCGTGGACGTCGTGCAGGCCGAAACGTTCTGGTTCGAACCGGCATACTGGTTCAGCTTGTCGCCATCGGTGTTCCAGCCGCCCATCAGGAAGGCCGAGAAGACGCCGAAATCAGCGTCGATACGGGCCTTGATGGCGCCTTCTTCGACGATGGAATCGTAGCCGCCAACAACGCGGAACTGCCAGGCACCGGCCTTATAGCCGAGACCGGCGACAACGTTCGGCGCATAGTGGTCGGATTCGGACAGCTGCCAGCTGCCGCCGTAAGCGCTCGTGGTGGTTCCGGAGTTGCTGTCTTCGAGCGAGATGACGCCCGTGAAGCCGGTACCGCTGTCGTAGTTATAGGTCAGCTGATTCAGTTCGTACGGACCGTCATAGATCACGTCGTCCTGGATAACGTCGCCGGCATAACCGACGAACTGGTTATACTGCGAGTCTGTCTTACCGACGGTGAAGCCGCCGAGAGTGATGTAAGCCCAGAGAAGATTGGTGCCGGTTGCGCCGCCGTCATTCCAATCCCAACGAACGATCGTCTCGGTCTTCAACGGACCGTATTCCGTATCGGTCGCCGTGTTGACATTCAGTTCGGCGCGGGTGTGCCACTTCGTGCCGAAATTGCTGTCACGGTTGTAAGGATCCTTCCACTGGCCTTCGGTGCGAACCTTGCCGCCGACGCGCAGGCAGGTTTCCGTGCCGGGAATAAAGAAATAGCCGGCGCCGTATGCGTCGCAGATGCGAACATATTCCAACGGTTCCGGTTCTGCAGCGACAATGGCGTCCGCCGCATGTGCACCGGATACGGCGCAGAGGGCTGCGGCAGATCCGATAAGCAAGCTCTTGAGGTTCATGGTAACTCCATCTTCATACGAACTTGCGCGACAACGAACCTGGGGGGCCGTTCGACATCAAGTTTCAGTGGCAAGCCAGAAGCATGGGCGCTTCATATGCTTGATGAGGATGCTGCTGTGCTCGCCCTTCCACAAGAACCTAAAAGAATGTGACAGTGCGTACACACAATGTGTTGCCTAAAAAGCGCAGCCCTTTCAATGGCTGCCGGCAATAAGCGGTTTTATTGGCCTAGAATCACGAAATAGCAGGCGAAAAACCCTCCTCAGGTCCATCACGGCAATGTGACCTCCACCAATTGTGACAGTTTATCCACCGTCTTAAGGACACAGAATTGGCGTCCTGCCGCAGTGCGTGTAATTGACCGGCGAATCTCGGGCCGCCGACGCCGCCCAATATTGATTGCAATGCGCTTATGAATGCAACGTGCCGTCGACCATGATCTGGATACGACCATGGCTACAGTGCTCGACCCGCGCCTCAATGCCGTAAATCTCGCCAAGGAGATGGGGGGTGATGATGCGCTCCGGCTCACCATGGGCCTTGAGTTCGCCATCCTTGAGCATGGCGACCGTATCGGCATAACGAAGGGCGAGCGGGACGTCGTGAAGGACAGCGATCACGATCGCGCCCTGCTCGCGCGCCAAGGCTGCTGCGGACTCCATGACCCGGATCTGATGCTTGAGATCGAGCGCGCTCGTCGGTTCATCGAGCAGCAGCACATCGGGACGACGCACGACGGCCTGTGCCAGCGCAACCATCTGACGCTGTCCTCCCGAAAGCTCCGATAGCAATTGCATGGACAGGTCGCTGGCGCCAAGACGGGCAAGGGCGTCATAGGCTTGGTGCATCGATGCTTCGCGACCCATGACACCGCTGCAGGCGCTCATAACTGCTTCGATGACCGGCAACGCAATGCCCGGTGGCTGCGATTGCGGCATGTAGGCAATCTTCTTCGCGCGCTCCACTCTGGACAAACGTGAGAGATCGAGACCATCGAGCAAGATCCGGCCCGAGGCGGAACCAAGGCCAGCAATGCCACGAAGCAGTGTGGACTTGCCGGCGGCATTCGGGCCGAGAAGCGTAAGAACTGCACCGCGCGGGATCGGCCCCAGCGAAAACGAATGAACGACCTTCTTGCGGCCATAGGCGACGGCAAGATTGCTGATGACGAGACCCTGGGTGCCATCGGTCATCGGCCTGGCCTTGCATTGAAGATGAGGACGACAAAAACCGGTACACCGACGAGAGCCGTCACAATACCAACCGGCACGACGAGCCCCGGCAGAACCGTCTTGCTGGCAATCGATGAAAGCGACAGCAACAGCGCACCGATCAGGGTGCTTGCCGGCAGCGCAAAGCGCTGGTCCTCACCCACCAGAAGCCGCGCTATATGCGGTCCCACAAGACCAATGAAACCAATGGTTCCGACGAAGGCAACCGCCATGGCCGATAGAAGGCTGATGCGCAGCAGCGAGAAATACCGCAGCCGCACCACGTCGATACCAAAGCTGATGGCGCGTTCCTCACCCATGCGCAACGCGGTCATGCGTCCTGCCGAAGCAAAGGATAAGGGCATGACCACGGCAAGCGCAATGGCAAGGACTCCGACCTTGTCCCAGGTGGCCCGCGCCAGGCTGCCGACGGACCAAAACACCAGCTGCTGCAAAGCATCTTCCGTCGCAATCAGCTGAAACAGCAAAACGACGGCGTTGCAGCTGAAGACGAGCGCGATGCCCAGCAGAACCATCGTCTCCATGCTGGCCGCCCGCAGGCGCGACAGCGCATCGAGCAAAAGAACCGAGCCGAAGGCAAAGGCGAAGGCGGCTAACGAGATCAGCCAATTATAAGGAAGCCAGGACACGGTCAGATGAAAGACGATGACGGTCGAAGCCCCGAGAGCGGCGGCAGACGCAACGCCGAGTGTGAAAGGGCTGGCAAGCGGATTGTTGAGAACGACCTGCATCTCTGCGCCGGCGAGCGAAAGCGACGACCCGACGAGTAGCGCCATCAGCGCGAAAGGCAGACGAACATTCCAGATGATCGCGCGGTCCGTCGGCGAAAGGTCCGATGGATGGAGGATCCCATGAAGGAGATCGGCGACACCCATACCGGAGGAGCCCGTCACCAGATCATAGCCGAACGAGGCCAGAAGCAGCCCGAACAGCAGCGCCATGATGATCGATCGCCTGAAGACAAGGCCGCGATAGGCAAGCCTCGTGCGCGCGAAACCGGCTGCATTGCCGGCTTCAGCTTCACTCCGCGAGGTCACGGGCAGATCCATTCACCGGCATCCCATCAATTTGCGGCGCTGGGTTCGACCCAGTAGGTGCCGACATTGTCGATGGCAAGCAGAGACTTGGCCATGTCCTGCTGCGTTTTGGCCGGGTCGATATCCTTGAAGAGTTCGGGATGGATCCATTTTGCCAAGGCTTCGATCGCCACGATATTGTACGGCGAATTGTAGAAATCGTGCCATAGACCAAAGGCCTTGTGGTCGCGGATGGCACGCAGATTCTTGAATTCTGGCCGGCCCAGCACCGCATCCAGGCTCTTCTGCGCAGTCTCCTTCTCGACACCGGCACCGAGGAGCAGGCCCGGAGCGCGGTTGCCCGTGGCGACGTAAATATCGGGATCCGCATGGAGAACATATTCGACGGCGACATCGCCGATGGCACCGGGGACGACATTTGCCGCAATGTTGCGCCCGCCGACGGCGGCGACGAACTGTCCAAGGCCGCCATTGCCGGTCGTATGCCCTGGAGCCTGCCACACACCTGCCAGAAGCTCGACAAACACGCTGGGCTTCTGCTCATCCTTCAGCGCAGAAACGCGCGAGGTAATTGCGCCGAGATGTTGTGCGTAGAAATCCGTAAACTGCTTCGCCTCGGCCTGACGACCAATCGCCTCGCCGATCAACGCGATGCTCTTCGGCGTATTTTCGATCGGTGAAACGCGGAAGTCGACATAGAGAACAGCAACGCCGGCCTGCGACAGAGTGTCGGCGATCGGGCTGTGGGCCTTTGGACCTTCCCCGGCAACGCTGAAAATCACAAGATCGGGCTTGAGAGCAAGAATGGTCTCGACGCTTACGCTGACTTCGGAGGTTTCACCGATGACGGCAATGTCGGCGACGGCCGGAAACTTCTTCTTGTAGACGTCGAAAGTGTGCGGATCGAGCTTGCGCAGATCGTTCTGCCAGCCAACGACGCGTTGGAACGGATTGTCGCGGTCGAGCAGAGCCAAGGCATAGCTCAGCCGGCCTTCGCCGAGCACGACGCGTGAAACGTGATCGGGCACGTTGACCTTGCGGCCAAGCACATCGGTCACCTCACCCGCATGCGAGAGAGCTGGAAAAATCAAGCCCAGTGACAGAAGGGCAAGAACACGCAACGCCTTGAACAGCGAGCCGGCAATCGTCATCAAGAACACTCCCTGGCGTTCCAATCGTTAAAATCATTGTACAGACACGCTTGCTTCCAGAGCGAACAAATCCCGCCGCAACGGGTCAAGCTGGCTGACACATTGGGCGTCTCTTGCCTCAAACCACCTTGGCAGGGAACTGAAACCTCATCATACCCATATGAATAATATGAATTTCGATCTCCACTTTTTGCTGCAAATGTGCATGTTGCCGACATCAAACGAAATATCGACGATCGGCATCCATGCAGTCCCCGAACATAAACAGCATCGACCTCAATCTTCTGCGCGTGTTCGACGCCGTATTTCGAGAGGGAAACATTCTGCGCGCCGCACAACGGCTGGGCATGAGCCAGCCGGCCGCCAGCCATGCGCTCGCCCGCCTGCGCCATGCGCTGAACGACGATCTCTTCGTGCGCTCTGCACAGGGCATGCTGCCGACCTCTCGCGCCGAACAGCTCGCCGAGCCGATCAGACAGGCACTCAGTTATTTCGAACTCGGCCTTCAATCGGGACCATTCGAACCGGCGACGTCGAAGCAGAAATTCAAGCTTGCCGTCGACAATTGCTCGGCGATCGCGCTGACATCGAAAATCGTCCTTGCCGTCGGCGCCGTTGCGCCCGCCGTATCGCTGAACCTGCGCCCCAGCGGCACGGCCGATATCGACCCGATGATCGATGCATCGGAACTCGATCTTTTCATCGGTCGCCCCGGTGAGGACCGGGAAAGGTTCGCATCCGAGGAATTGAGCAGTGACGATTTCGTGATCGTGCATCGCTCGGAGCTGCGAACGGCGCAATCGCCGATGACGACGGAGGAATTGATAGAAAGGTCACATCTGCATTTGTCGTCGGCAGGCGACGACACCGGCTTTCTCGATCAGTGGCTGGCCGAGCGACAGGTTCATCGGCAGGTGAAGCACTCCGTTCCCTTGCTTGGATGCACCGCCGTGCTGCAGGAGCAGGATGTCTATGTGCCGATGAGGCGCCCCATCGCCAAGGCTATTTGCAAGGGGACCAATCTTGCGATCAGCGAGCTTCCGTTCGCATCACCGCGGATCGCCACCTGCATGCGATGGCACCGCAGACTGGACTCGCAGCCTGCGCACATCTGGTTGCGCGAGACGATCAGAAAAGCAGTGGCATCGAGCGGCCAGCGGCCTATTCAATCGCGGTGATCTCCAGCTCGCCATTGCCGAAACTGACGAAATCGCCGACCGCCCTCCCCATCAGAAGCCGTGCGACCGGCGAAACATAGGAAATCGACCCAGCCTTCGGATCGGCCTCGTCCTCGCCGACAATGCGATATTTCTGCACGCGACCATCGTCACGGCTATAGGTTACCGTGCTTCCGAAAGCGACAACATCGTGGGAGGCGGGTGCCGGCATGACGTCGGCCGTGCGCACGCGCTCGACGAGATAGCGCACGTCGCGCAGCGGGATCGCACCCTGTCGCCGACGTTCGTTGACGTCTTCGATCGAGGTCGTCGCATCGTACGCCTCGCGCGCCTGATGAAGTTGCTGCTCCAGCGCCTTCAATCCCGCTTCGGTCACAAGGTTCGGATGTGGAGAAATCGCGCGGTCGGGCAGCAGTGTTTCTGCAGCCGTTTCGGCGCTTTCCTCCTTCATGAAGGCTGTACTCACTATCAGGCTCCGCTTTGACCATGCCTTCCCGACCATGAACGCATGGCAAGCGGGAGCGGCACAGATCACACACCAAACCAACACTATATCACAGACAAACAGCCCCGGAACAAATGTCCGGGGCTTTATCTTGATCCCACGTTGCGATGAGCAATTTGTGTTCGAGAATGACGGCTATCGAGGCGAAAACGGCGGAGCGATCACCCCGGAAAGGCAGACAGCGTCACATGCACGCTTTTCAGCTCGGAGTATTCGTCGAAGCCGTGTCGACCCAGCTCGCGGCCGACACCACTCTGTTTGTAGCCGCCGATCGCCAGTTGCGGTGCACCGTCACCCATGCCGTTGATCCAGGTTCTGCCTGCCTTGATACGACGGATCACCTGAAAGGCGGTGGAAAGATTGGTCGACCAGACACAGGCCGAAAGACCAAAGGGCGTGTCGTTTGCCATGCGAATAGCCTCTTCTGCCGTCCTGAAGCGGAAAGTGGTCAACACAGGGCCGAAGATTTCGTCCTGAGCGATGCTCATCTGCTCCGTGACACCGGTGAAGATCGTCGGTGCATAAAAGGCACCGGCCTCGCCAAGCCTGTCGCCTCCCACCAGAACCTGCGCACCGTCGGCCTTACCCTGGTGGACATAGCCCGAGACCTTGTCCAGGTGTGCCTGGTGAATGAGAGCACCGACATCGACCCGATCGTTCAGCGGATCTCCCGTCACGATCTTCGCCGCCACTTTCTGAACCTTTTCGAGCAGTGCGTCGGCAATGCTCTCATGAACGATCAGGCGGCTGCCGGAAATGCAGACCTGGCCGGAGCAATGGAAAACGCCGCCGGAAATCTTCGCAGCCGCTGCATCGAGATCGGCATCGGCGAAGACCACCTGCGGCCCCTTGCCTCCAAGCTCCAGCCCGACCTTCTTGATGTTTTGTCCCGCAAGGGCTCCGATCAGGCGCCCGACGCGTTGCGAGCCCGTGAAGTTGACGACATCGACATCGGGATGCTCCGCCAGAATCTGGCCGACATCGGCTCCGTAGCCGGTAATGACATTGAGGACGCCGGCAGGCAGGCCAGCCTCGAGCGCAAGTTCGGCCATGCGGATTGTCGAGCCCGACGTGAATTCGCTCGGTTTGATGACAACGGTGCAGCCCGCGCCGATCGCCCAGGGAATACGTTCCGAGCCGATCAGCAGCGGGAAATTCCAAGGCGTGATCAGCCCCACGACACCAGCGGGCTCACGAAGAATGAGGCCGAGCGTGTTCGGACCGAGATCATTATGCGCCTCGCCCTCGAGCCCCTGGGCATGGCCGGCCGCATAGCGCCAGAGGCTGGCGGAAAAGCCCATCTCGCCTCGCGCCTGGCTGATCGCCTTGCCCACTTCCAGCGCTTCGATGGTCGCAAGTTCCTCGATATTTGCTTCGATCAGGTCGCCGATACGGTTCATGATGCGAGCGCGCTCGCCCCCGGTCATCTTCGGCCACGGCCCGGTATCGAATGCACGGCGCGCGGCCGCAATCGCAATCTCGGCATCCTCGCGCGTGCCCTTCGGGATCGTGCTGACGACGTGACCCGGATGTGCCGGACTTTCACGCGTAATCGTTTCTCCGGACAGCGCCTGGGCCGATTTGCCATCGATCACCATGCCGTAGCGACGCTGCCTCAGGAGCCGCGGATCGTCCAGGCGAGGTGCGATAAAGGAGAATGCGGTCATGGTCGTTTTCCTCACACGATGAAATTTCAATCGTCCTGTCCCAACCGGCATCTTAAGCCTGATGATGCAGGCTCTCCAAGGTCAGCTTGTGCAATAAAGGCTTACCGGCAGCGAAACGCTCGATTTCGTCGGTGATAAGCCGGCCGAGCCGGTGACGCTCATTGCCGATCGCACCAGCGATATGGGGCGTTAGAAGGACATTCGGCAGATCATAAAGCGGCGATGTCGGCGCTGGCGCTTCCGGCTCCGTGACGTCGAGAATGGCCGATAGCCTGCCGCTCGACAGCTCCGCCTCCAGCGCCGCCTGGTCGACAAGCCCGCCTCGCGCCGTGTTGATCAACGTTGCGCCATCTGCCATGCGAGCCAGCATGTCGGCGTCGATCATGTGCTTCGTCGCAGCAAGAAGCGGCGCATGCAGCGAGACCGTCTGGCACTCGCTCATCAGCTCTGGCAGGGAGACGGACCGGGTTCCAAGCTTTGCAGCCTCATCGGCGTTCACCAGCGGATCATACAGCAGAATATCCATGTCGTGCGGACGAAGCAGCTCAAGCACGCGGCGGCCTATTCTCGACGCGCCGACGATGCCAACCCTCTTGTGCCAGCTTCCGCTGTCGCCATCGAACGATTGATGCATCTCGAGCACTCGTCGCTGCTGCGCGTAAAGTCGCTGAAAGCGAAACACATCCTTGTTCGCAAAAAGGATAGCAGCAAGCGCAAACTCGGCGACTGGGATCGCGTTGGCGGCGGCGGCATTCGTCACCTCGATACCGCGCTCGAAGACATGAGTTCCCGTTAGATGCTTTACGGATCCTGCCGCGTGCGCCACCAGCTTCAGAGAGGATGCAGCCTCCAATGTCGATTGATCGATGGTCGGGCAACCCCATCCGCTCACCAGAATATCGGTCTGCGCCAGCTGCTCCCTCGCACCCTCGCTTTGAAATTCCCGCAGAGGCTCGCTCGAAACAATCCGGCAGCAGGCTGCAAGCCGATTGAGATCAGACGGGGAAAACAGTTTATCGATCCCAAGAGGCCCGAAGGCGAAGCTTAGTCTTGGCAAAGATGTGGTATGCGGCGGCGATGACAACGGCGAACTCCTGGCGGAACGCTGTCCGCAAATGCTGAACGGCAATCGGGCCGCCTGCGAAAATGAGATCGCACACAAACGCAAATTACGCAATATGAATGCAAATATTTCTTTTATTCACGCAAATTGCGCTACCGTAGCGCCAGCCTGTAACCTAACGGCGCATTCGAGCTGGATCGGCATCGCGTCCGGCTCCGCAATTCGGCGCTGCGCGAGTAAAATCGCCTGCTGGGCCATTTCCAGACAATTGACGCGCATTGTCGTCAGCCGCGGATGCATCATCGCGGCGTAGGGCAAATCGTCGAATCCAACAACCGAAATCTCGCCCGGAACGGCAAGCCCCACCGCCTCCAGCGCATTCATCAAACGGAACGCGCCCATATCGTTGGCGCAGAACACGCTTGTCCAACCCGCCTCGCCTTTCGCGCGCCGCTCAACTTCAGCCAAAAGCGCCGTATCTGCCCCATTAGCAACGCCGATCGCCGTGCAGGATGCATCGGGAAAGTCTTCAAGTGCTGCGTAAAAACCCCGGCGACGCTGGATGGTCGTCCAGCGTGTATGGTCATGTATGTAAAGCAATTTCCTGTGGCCTGCCTCCAGCAGCAGGCGCCCGGCCGTTCTCGCGCCATAGAAGTTGTTGGGTGCCACGCAGTCAAACCGCATGTCGGGATCGTAGCCATTCACGAGCACGGCTGCGTGCCCGCCGCTGAGAAAGTAACCCGCCAAATCATGGGAAATGTCGATACCGACGAAAATCGTCACGCTGGCATCTTCCTGCTGCTGGTCCCGCACCATCCGGTCGGGGCCGAGCGAAGTTTCATCCACCATGCGAATGGAAAGACTAAAGCCGCCGTCACGCGCCTTGTCGCGCAGCCCGGCAATGACGGCTTCATAAAAAGGCGCAAGTCCCCCCGTCGCCAGACTGCCCGTCACATAGGCGCGCAAATGTTTTGTCGGAGCCGCCGTCACACGGCCTCGGCCGAAATAGCCGGCATCCTCCGCAATTTTGCGAATTTGCATGCGGCGTTCGTCGCTGATCCCGCGCGCATCGGAAAGTGCGCGGGATACCGTGCTGACGGAAACGCCCGCCGCTTTGGCAATTTCGAGCTGATTTGCGTTGGATTTAGGTGATCGAGTCACAAGCCTACCCTTTAATGACCCTGATAATCAGGGGTTTTTCCGGAGAAATCCATCCATGGACAAGGATATCAACGGCTCTATCTGCCCAGCATACGCGAAAGTTACGACATATTTTGCATAAGTTCGCAAATTGCGCAATTGACAACGCAAATTGCGCGTGATGAATTGCGCGATATCACGAAAGGGCCGATCCGGGAGGGTGCGGCTTCATCGAATGTGGGAGGACATGCAATGACCAACGACATGAAGAAAGATGCCATCCAGCTTGCGCTGAGCCGGCGCCAGCTGCTTCAGGCAGCCGGTGTGGGTGCTGCCGCAGCGGCATTTTCCGGCTTCGGCGCTTCTGCCGTCGCCCAGAAAAAGGTCGAGCTGACCATGTGGGCCTGGACGCCCGACACGCAGGCCGAAATCGATCTGTTCACCAAGGCTTTCCCGCATATCAGCGTCAAGCTTGAGAACGCAGGCCAGGGCCCGGCGGAATACGTCAAGCTGCGCAACGCGATCCAGGCCGGCACCGGCCTGCCGGATGTGGGTCAGGTCGAATTCACCAACATCCCGGGATTCCGACAGCTGGATGCGCTGCTCGACATGGGCAAATACGGCGCAAACGACGTGAAGGACAAGTTCATCGACTGGACCTGGACTTCCGCCTCTGATGGCGATGCCGTCTATGGCATTCCGTGGGATTCCGGTCCGATGGGCATTCTCTACCGCGCCGACGTGCTTGAGGCACACAAGATCGAGGTGCCGAAGACCTGGGCGGCCTTCGCCGAGAGCTCCAAGGCACTCACCAAGGCTTCGCCCGACACCTATCTGACCAATTTCGGCGGCACGGCCGACGGCGGCTGGGTTATTGCTCTTCTCGCCCAGGCCGGCTGGAAACCGTTTGAGCTCAACGGCACCGACCTCAAGCTCAATCTGAACGATGCAGTCGCAAAGAAGTGGGCCGCCTACTGGCAGGACCTCATCGATGCCAAGGCCGTTGGCGTGAAGACGCCGGTCTGGACCACTGATTGGTTCACAGGCCTCGACGAAGGCACCTATGCATCGTGGATGACCGGTGCCTGGGGAGCCGTGTTCATTCCGCAGTTCGCCAAGAAGAGCAATGGCCATTGGCGCGCCGCTCCCCTGCCGCAGTGGGATGAAGGCAAATACGTTACCGCCAATCTCGGCGGCTCGACATTCGCCGTATTCAAGACTTCGAAGCACCCGAAGGAAGCCACTCAGCTTGCGACGTTCCTGGGCGCGGATCCGCAAACGGCCCGTCTGTGGAACACCAAGCAGTTCCTGTTCCCCGTGCTCAAGGAACTTGTCGCAGATCCCGAGCTGATCAATCACAAGTACGATCTCTATGGCGGCCAGGCCGTCAACGAGGTCTTCGTCGAAGCAGCCAAGCATGTCGACTCCTCGTTCCAGTATGCGCCGTTCCAGGATTATCTCGCTGGCCAGGTGCAGCAGGAACTCTCCGCCTCGATCGGCGGAAAGGGATCACTCAGCGATGCATTCGATCGTCTGCAGGAAGGCGTCAGCGCCTACTGCGCCGATCAGGGATATACGGTTTCCAAAAGTTGATCGTCAGCATGCGGGGGCTCAGCCCCCGCATATGTTTTTTCTGCATGACCCGCGTCTCGGCGCGGATGCAATTCGCAGCCGGAGACAATTCAAATGGCTGGTCCTAGTAGCCGCAAGCGGCGGCGCCGCGTCAGCAAGAAATGGGCGCCATTGCTCTTTCTGGCGCCGTTTGCACTGCTCTTCATCGCCTTCCTGATCGCCCCGATGCTCTACGCGCTCAATCTCGCGGTCTACAAGACCACGGTGGTTGCAGGGACCAAATTCGTCGGCGCCGATAATTTCGTGCGCGCGCTCGGCGATCCGAAGTTCTGGCAGGGCGTGATCATTCTCATGAAATTCGCCGTGATCCAGATCCCCGGCATGGTGGCGATCGCGCTTCTGATCGCGTTGATCCTCGATAGCGGCACCGTCTACGCCAAAAGCTTCTTCCGCGTCAGTCTGTTTCTGCCTTACGCCGTACCCGCGGTCATCGCGACACTCATATGGGGTTATCTTTACGGCCCGGCTTTCGGCCCATTCACTCAGCTTGCGAACGCCATCGGCCTTCCAGCGCCGAATTTTCTCGGCGCCAGCACGATCCTTCCGTCGATCGCCAATATCGCCAACTGGGAATACACCGGTTATCAGATGATCATCTATTACGCCGCGCTTCAGGCGATTCCTTCCGATCTGGAAGAGGCAGCGTCGATGGATGGCGCAAACAGCTTCGTCTATGCACTGCGCGTCAAGCTTCCTCTCATCGCTCCGATGGTGGTCGTGACCATCATTTTCTCGATTATCGGCTCGCTGCAGCTCTTCTCCGAACCCTATCTGCTGCGCAATCTCGCACCGCTCAGCATCACCAACTCCTACACGCCGAACTACTATGCCTACACGCTCGCCTTCGCCAACCAGCAGTATAACTATTCGGCCGCCATGTCCTTCCTTCTCGGTGGCGTGACCGCCGTCATTTCCTATGCCTTCATGCTGATCGTCAATCGTGGAGGCCGCGCATGACCATCGTCGGCAAATCGAAACGCTCCCCGTCGTTCCGCCGCAATCGCTGGATGCTGAGCGCAATCCTTCTGATCATATGGGTCTATACCGCCCTGCCGCTCTTCTACGTCGTCGTATCTGCGTCCAAATCGAACAACGACCTCTTCACGACGTTTGGGCTCTGGTTCGCAAGCGATTTCAAGCTGTTTGCCAATATTCAGCAGGTCTTCAGCTTTCAGGACGGCATTTTCGCCCGCTGGCTGCTCAATACTATCGTCTACGCGACGACGGCAGGCATCGGCGCCGCCCTGTTCGCGACGATGGCCGGCTATGCGCTGGCGAAATATGAGTTCCTCGGCAAGCGGCTGGTTTTCGCGATCATTCTCGGTGCAGTCATGATCCCGCAGACAGCGCTCGTCGTGCCGTTGTTCCTGCTGATGTCGAAGGTCGGTATCGTCAATACGCCCTGGGCCGTTATTCTGCCCTCGCTCGTCTATCCACCCGGCGTCTTCCTCATGCGCGTTTATGCCGACGATGCGATCCCGAACGAGCTGCTCGATGCCGGGCGCGTCGATGGCGCGGGCGAGCTTCACATCTTCTTCTCATTGGCGCTGCGCCTCTTGATGCCGGGCTTTGCGACCGTGCTCATCCTGTCTTTCGTGGCGACCTGGAACAACTACTTCCTTCCTTTGGTCGTCCTCAGTTCAGCGGAGTACTTCCCCGTCACCGTCGGCCTTGCGCAATGGTATGCCACCGCAACGGTCGGCTCCGGCGGCGGCGCGGCACTCTTTACCCTCGTGCTGGCCGGTGCGCTGATCAGCATCGTTCCCGTCATTATAGCTTTCATCGTCATGCAGCGTTTCTGGCAAGGTGGCCTGGGCGCTGGCGGCGTCAAGGCGTGAAGCCGCAGAGAGACCAGACATGGCTGTTATCGAACTCAAAAGCATCCGCAAATCCTTCGGCGCCCTGGAAATCATTCGCGGGGTTGATCTGCGAATCGAGGATGGAGAATTCGTCGTTTTCGTTGGGCCTTCGGGCAGCGGCAAGTCGACGCTGTTGCGCCTCGTCGCAGGCCTGGAAGAGGTCACCTCCGGCCAGGTTCTGATCGGCGACGAGGACGTAACCGAACTCGGACCGGCGGACCGGGCTCTCTCGATGGTCTTCCAGTCCTATGCCCTTTATCCCCACAAGACCGTGCGCGCCAACATGGCCTTTGGCCTGGAGGTCGCACGCACGCCCCGCGCGGAGATCAATCGCCGCGTCCAGGAGGCGGCAGCCTCGCTGCGGCTGGAAAACTATCTCGACAGAAAGCCCAAGGAACTCTCCGGCGGCCAGCGTCAGCGTGTTGCCATTGGTCGCGCCATCGTTCGTGATCCCGTCGCATTCCTGTTCGACGAGCCTCTGTCCAACCTCGATGCCGCCCTGCGCGCTGAAATGCGCATCGAGATTGCCAGGCTGCACCAGCGGCTCGGCGCGACGATGATCTATGTGACCCACGACCAGGTCGAGGCGATGACCCTGGCCGACAAGATCGTCGTGCTGAAGGACGGCTCAATTCAGCAGGTTGGCTCGCCGATCGATCTTTACGAGAAGCCGGCCAATCTCTTCGTGGCGCAATTTCTCGGTTCGCCAAAGATGAACGTTTATGATGTGGAACCGACAGCGGGCGGGTTGAAGATCATGCCCGGTGGCATGATGCCGCTGGCGTCGGCCCCCTCACAGGCCGCCAAGCTTGGAGCACGCCCGGAAAACATCGGCATCGTCGAACCGGGCCAAGGCAATGTCGAGGGCCGTATCGACGTCATCGAGCGCCTCGGCTCCGACACCTACGCCTACGTGGCGCATGAGGGCCAGCAACTGACGACCGTTCGTCTGCCCGGCAATGTTCAACTGAACGTCGGCCAGCCCGTAAGTCTCACCATCGATCCCAAGCAACTGCATCTTTTCGACAAGGAGAGCCGCAGCATTCCGCTGGACCTCTGAGCCGACGGGCTATCGGCGTTTACTCACCCCTATTAGAAAGGCGGCCTCTCGGCCGCCTTTTCATTTTCTCGTTCTCTTGGCGTCTGTGTCAGAGCCGATATCCCTCGCCCAAATGGTCGAAGGCCGCACCGTTGACCGTCACGGAATATCCATCGGCGGCCGCTCCCTTTGAAACGGCAATCTGATAGTTGCCGCTCGGCAGATGCAGCTCGGCCGAGAAACCATCCCATTTTGCCGGAAGCACCGGCTTGACGTGAAGGTGGCCATTTTCCACGCGCACGCCCAGGATGCCCTCTATCGCCGTGCGATAGAGCCAGCCGCCCGAACCGGTATACCAGCTCCAGCCGCCACGACCCTTGAGGGCACCTTCGCCGTAGACGTCGCCGGCAATCACATAAGGCTCGATGCGATAGACATCCGCCGCCGACTTGTCGAGCGAGTGGTTGATCGGATTGAGCATCTCGAAGCAGCGCCAGGCGTCTTCCGCACGGCCCATGCGAGCCAGAGCCAACGTGGCCCAAACGGCGGCATGCGTATATTGACCGCCATTCTCGCGCACGCCCGGAGGATAGGCCTTGATGACACCGGGGTCGTTGACCGGCTCGACGAAAGCGGGCGTCAAAAGCTTGATGAAGCCACCTTCGGCATCCGCCAGCTTTTCGAGAACCGCGTTCATTGCCTGTTGACTGCGCTCCGGATTGCCTTGACCCGACAGAACGCTCCACGATTGAGAAATGGAGTCGATCCTTGCCTGATCGGACTGGCTCGAACCGAGCGGCACACCATTGTCGTAGTAGGCACGGCGATAGTAATCGCCATCCCAACCCGCAGTCTCAAGCGCATCCTTCAGCTTTGCGAGATGCTCAGACCAACGGCTGACGCGCTGCGCATCGCCACGGCGTTCCGCATAACCGATAAACTGGCCAAGCGCACCCGCCAGGAACCAGCCGAGCCAGACACTCTCGCCGCGGCCATCCACGCCGACGCGATCCATCTTGTCGCACCAGTCGCCGCTCATCATCAGCGGCAGGCCGTTCACGCCGGCCCGCTTGATCGCGAGATCCAGGCCAAGAGCGGCGTGCTCATAGAGCGATGCTGTCTCGGTGGAAACGCGCGGCACGAGGAACGCATCGTATTGGCCGGCGCTGAGCTCGGCGCCCTCGACGAAAGGAAGCATTTCATCGAGGATCGCTTGATCGTCGGTCGCAGTGCAATATTGGTCGACCGCATAGGCGAGCCAGACCGGATCGTCCGAAATATTCGTTCTGACGCCGGCGCCGCTGTCTTCCAGCCACCAGTGCTGGAAGTCACCCTTATGAAACTGGCGACGGCCTGTGTTCAGGATCTGCTTGCGGGCGATCTCGGGCGAATGCAGCAGGAAGGCCAGCGAGTCCTGCAACTGATCGCGCAGACCCCATGCACCGCTCGACTGATAGAAGGCGGTACGTGCCATGATACGGCAGCTGAGTGTCTGATAGGGCAGCCAGTTGTTGACCATGAAGTCGAAGCGTTGGTCCGGCGTTGAAACGCGCGTCTTGCCGGTGAACGTCTTCCAGAAGTCGCGCGTTTTACCCAGCACGTCATCGAAGCTCACGCCGCGGATATCGGCCATGAGAGCAGCCGATTCCTCACGCGACCCGGCATCGCCCATATAGAAGCAGATCTCGCGGACTTCCCCCGGCTCGATGGTCAGATCGAAGGCCATCGCGGCTGCCGGATCGCCGTCAAGATCAATCGTGTCCGACAGCCGCGACCCGGCCGAGACCGTTCGCGGCTGCTGGATCGTGCCGTGACGGCCGATGAATTCGCGGCGGCTGCCGGAAATGCTGACGGGCTTCTCGCTCGCGGCGAACGCGGCCACACGCGTCGAGAAATCGACACTGTATGGATTGCTCGCGAAGATGACGCCTGTATCGGCATCAAACTCCGACACGATGAACGGTTTGGTTTTCGTCGGATTGTTGCCGAGTATCCATTCCGCATAGCCATAAAGACGGAGCTTGCGCGGTGCACTCGCGGTATTGCGAATGCGCATCTGCGTCAGCTTGACCGATTTCTCCATATGGAGGGTCTGCGTAACGTCGAGCGCGATCTCGTCCTGAACGGTCGAGAAAACCGAATAGCCCAGGCCATGACGAACCTCGAAGCTCGTATCCGAATTCTGCGCCAATGCAGCGTAGGGAACGATGACGGAGCCGCGATCAAGATCCTTGATATAGAAGGCTTCACCCGGCCGGTTGGTGACCATGTCGTTGGTCCACGGCGTCAGCTGGTGATCGCGAGAGTTCTGGCTCCAGGTGAAGGCCGCGCCTTCCGCCGATACGTGGAAGCCGAAGCTTTCATTGGCGATGATATTCACCCACGGATGCGGGGTCTGTTCGCCGCCGGACAGGCGCACGACATACTCGCTGCCTTCGTTCGCGAAGCCGCCGTAGCCGTTCCAGAAGGTAAGATCGCTGCCATCGCCTTCAACCGACCCAGTCTTTGTGCGCGCCATACGCGGCACGAGCGTGGAATCGCCCCACTGGCCGAGGAGTGCTGGTGACCCTGCGACCGAACGCGCCTTCTGCAATTGATCTTTGAGGCTTCCATCGCGTCCGCGCAGGACGATGCGCGAAGACGCAATGATCGCGTCGTACGCTTCCGGCGCCGTCATGTCCTTGCGGATGACGTAGATGTTGCGCTGGATGCCGGCGGCTTCGCTGGCATGGCGGGCACCATCGCAAAGCTGGTCGATGGTGCGCTGCATCTCGGAAGCTTCTTCGCCGGTTCGCTCGTTGAAAATCACCAGATCGACTTCGACGCCGCGCGACTGCAGGAAGCCCTGGGCTCTTAGCAGCTCCTTGACGAGGTCGGTGCCGAGCTCATCCGTGATGCGCAGCGTGATGATCGGGGCGTCGCCGGAAAGGGTCGCGCCCCAAAGGACGGACTGCGACTTGAGACCGGCGCGAACCGTCTTGCTGTCGGCCCGAAGGGACATTTCGGGATAGACGACGTAACGTGCGAAGCGCTGATAGGCGGCCGCTTCCTTGGAGTTGACGCCGATCTGGCGCAACTGCTTCTGAGTCCGCGTCCACGCCTGGACAAGTCCCTGGGCAAAGCTGTCGGACTGACGATAATGATCGAGCGCACCTTCAAGCTCTGCACGGCTTGCGGCCGCGATGGTCCAGAAGACCACGCTGACTTTCTTGCCGGCGGGAACGCGAACGACGCGGCGCAACGACACGCAGGCATCCATCGTGAAGCCATCCGTGCCCGAAAGCGTTACACCTTCATCGAAGGCTGCCGCTTCCGTCAGCGTCCGCCCCCTTCCAAGGAAACGCATGCGATCGGTTTCGAACTGTGTCGTGGCTTCCGCACCGCTATCATCAACGATGAGCTGTGCAATCGCTACCTCCGGATCGGTCAGGCCGCGTTTGCGGCGTTCGACGAGGATGGCATCCCCGCGGCCGGCAATCTCGGTGTGCAGGAACATGCGGGCAAAGACCGGGTGTCCGGTGTCGACGATGTCGAGCGTGGCAACAGGTTCCATATAAGACGTGATTTCGATAATACGATCTTCCGTGCCGGCATTGGTGATCGTCAGGCGCCGGCCTTCCGCATCGTGATCGCTGACAATAAAGACTTCCATCTCGCTCGTCAGATCACCGACTGTCTTGACGAATTCAGCCTTGTCATCGCTGAAGGTGACGCGGACATGCTCGTTGGCGATGGAACGCGGCTCGGCGGTGGCGGACCACCACTCATGCGATGCCATATCGCGCATGAAGATGAAGGAGCCCCAGCGATCTTCGGTCGGATCCGCACGCCAACGATTGATCGACAGATTGTTCCATCGGGTATAGCCGGCGCCGGTCGCCGTCAGCATGGTCGAATAGCGACCATTGGACAGCAGCAACAGTTCCCGCTCGCGAGATGCCGGATCTTCTACGCGGCGTACTTCCGGCCGCATAAGGTCGCCCTGGATGGTCGCCGGTGCGTCGGTCTCGTGCTTGGAGGCCATGACCGGGATATCGCGCGGCGCCTTTTCCTGCAACAGCAGTTCGGCGGCTTCGATCACCGGATCGGAGTGGAAGAGTTCGCGCAGAAGCCCGTCAAACGCAACGTTGGCGACGGCTGCGATCGACATGCCGTGATGGTGGGCATAGTAGTTATAGACGACCGCACACTTCTTGCCTTCCGGCACGCGGCTCGGCGTGAAATCGACAGCATCGTGGAAGCCGTACATGCCGAGCGCGCCGACAGCCCGCAACTTCTCGAGGTTTTCGAGCGCGGCGACCGGATTGTACTGGCTCGCCAGCAAGGACGCATAGGGCGCGATAACGGCATTCTGGCCAAGACCGCGCTTGAGACCAAGCGTGGGCACGCCGAAATTGCTGTACTGATAGTTCATCTGGTGGTCGCGAGCATTGAAGGCCGCTTCCGAAATACCCCAGGGAATGTTGGCCCCAAGATGCTTGGCGTAGTTCATCTGCTCCTGAACGATCAGATTGTTCGTCTGGTTCAGAATACCGCCTTGACGCTCCTGCATCACGAGCGGCGGCATCAGATATTCGAACATCGAGCCGGACCAGGAGACCAGCGCGCCACGCGGCCCCACCGGCACGACATGGCGTCCGAGCTTGTACCAATGCTCCGTCGGCAGATCGCCCTTGGCGACCGCAAACAGGCTGGTCAGACGCGCCTCGGATGCCAGCAGATCGTAGCAGGCGGCATCAACCTCTTCAGTCTCGACCCGGAAACCGATCGAGAGGAGGCGGCGCTCGGGACGGAAGAGGAAACTGAAGTCCATGGCAAAGGCGATATCGCGGGCGCGATTGCCAACCTTGATCAATCTCTCCGTAATCGCATCGAGCTTTGCAAGATCGAAGGCGTTGTCCGTCAGATGCAGCTCGCACGTCGCCACGAGCTTGCCCGCCCAGTGGACGACCTCCTCGCTTCGTGCGGTCTTGACCTCCTGGTCGAGGCTGGCGGCCAGCTTGCGGATTTCGCGCGCGCCTTCGACTAGTCGCTCGATAACAGCCAGAGAAAAGTCCTTCTGTTGCTTGGCTGATGAGAGCGAGGTCTCGAACGTCGCGATCCGCTGTTCGAGGCTATCACGCAGGGTGCGAGTGGTCTTATTGTCATCGGCAAGCTCTGCGAGAACCTCGCTGAGAATACCGACGACGTCGCCGATACCATCGAGATTGCCGCGAAACTGCGCAGCAGGCGCTTGCGCCCAGATACGGCATGCGGAGGCGACGGCGATCAGATGGCCGGCGAGATTGCCGCTATCCACGGAAGAAACATATTTCCGGCCGAGCGGCTTCAGCGTATCCGTATGATACCAGTTGAACAGATGGCCACGATATTTCTCGAGCCGCTCCGTGCTCTCGATCGTCTGCTCCATCCGCTTGATCGCATCCTCGAAGGTGATCCAGCCGAATTGCCGCGCCGAGATGACCGATAGCAGATAGACACCGATATTGGTCGGCGACGTCCGCATGGCGACGACCGCATGCGGCGTCTGCTGGACGTTATCTGGCGGCAAATAGTGCTGACCGGGCACGACGAAATGGTCGAAGTAACGCCAGGTCCGCCGCGCAATCTTGCGCAACTCGCTCCTGACTTTGTCAGGCACCACCAGACGGTCTTCCGTCTCGGCCGTTTGGCTGACGATCCAGGCAATGACCGGCGACAGGAACCAGAGAATGATGAAGGGCACGCCGACGAGATAGGCGCTGTCTCCCGACGAGATCGCAAACAAGAGCGCAAGCACTGCCAGAACCGGAGCGCGCCACATGACCTTGTAGTGGCCAAGGATAGTCGTCTGCGCCATCGCCTGCGCACTGGCGGCCGTGCGCCACTGCAGCATCAGCTTGCGGCTGACAAAGAGACGATAGAGCGAACGGATGATGGCATCCGCCATCACATAAGCGCTGTCGACGATAAAGACCACGCGAAGGGCGACCTGCGCATTGGCATTTTGAATATCAGTCCAGACCGTATGCAGATGCGCGCGCAGAATGATATCGCTCGTGCGCGGGATGATCCCGTTGATCAGAGACAGCGTCGGCGCCACGAACAGGCTGAAGATCAGCACGATCTGCCAAAGCAGCGCGCCAAAGGCGTTCATCCAGTACCAGCCGAGGGCGGAGGCGAGGAACCAGGCAATCGGCGTCAGCGAGCGACGGAGATTGTCGGCCATTTTCCAACGACCGAGCGCCGTCACGCCGCGCTTCGGATCGAAGATATAGGGAAGGAGCTGCCAGTCGCCGCGAGCCCAGCGATGCTGACGCGAAACTTCGACTTCGTAGCGGATCGGGAAATCCTCGACGAGTTCGCAATCGGTGACCAGGGCGCAACGCGCCATCGAGCCTTCCAGAAGGTCATGGCTGAGAACGGAGTTTTCTTCGATGCGCCCCTTCAGCGAAGCCTCGAAGGCATCCACATGATAGAGGCCCTTGCCGGTGAAGGTGCCTTCTCCCGTGATATCCTGATAGACGTCGGATACGGCGAAGACATAGGGATCGAGACCGCGATTGACCGAGAAAATGCGCTGGAACGCGGAGGCATCCTTGCCAGTCGTCAGCGACGGCGTCACGCGCGGCTGCAGAACACTGTAACCATCGACGACACGCTGGCTCTTGGCATCGAACACCGGACGGTTGATCGGGTGATGCAGCTTACCGACGAGCTTGGTAACGGTGTCGCGAATGATGCGCGTATCGCTGTCGAGCGTCATCACGTACTTAACGTCCTGCGGCACGATGTCGGCGCCAGCGATGAACGTGGTGTTTGGGTCGCCGCGCAGCAGCATGTTCAGCTCATGCAGCTTGCCGCGCTTGCGCTCCCAGCCCATCCAGGCGCCTTCGGCCTCGTTGTAAAGGCGGCGACGATGCAGGAGGTAGAAACGCTGCTTGCCTTCCTCGGCGTATCGCGCTTCGAGAGCGGCCATCTGGCGGCGTGCGTAGTCGAGGACTTCGCGGTCGCGATCGTTCTGCTCTTCCTGGCTGTCGGGCCAGTCGCTGAGCAGCGCGTAATAGACTTCGCCGCGCGGATTGGCGAGGTAGTGAACCTCGAGATTGCGGATCAGTTCATCGACGTGTTCGCGCCTGCCGATCAGGCTCGGAATGGTGACAAGCGTGCGCGCCTCTGCCGGCAGTCCCTTCTTGAATTCGTAGCCGATGAGACGGTCGGGAGCGATGAAGAACGTGGCGAAAAAGTTGAAAAGGCCAGTCGCACCTTCCGAAGCCGGAAGCGCGAAAGCCACCAGCAGAACGATCGTTGCGATGATCGGGATACCGGCGCTGACAAAAACGCTGCCGACAATGATCAATGCGAGCAGTGTGAGAGCAAGAACAGGCACCGCGATTGCAAGCCAGTTCAGACGGCGGATGATGCGCATGAACGAAAGGCCGATCGGCGGCCTGAAGCCAATTTCCTTTTCTAGAGCCGGACGCCCGGCGCCAACCAGGAAATAACCGACGTTTGCCGACGCCGACGACGGATCCTTGCCCCCGGTCGTTGCACGTTCGGCCAGGCTGATCGCCGCTTCGGCGATATCGAGCTCGGTCTTGTCGCTGCGCTTTGCGAGCTTTTCGATCTGACGGCGATAGGAGTTGCGCGAGCCGGAATCGAGCTCGGCATAATCGGTCTGCTTCCAGAGAAGCTTGTCGATCTTGCTGACCTCTTCGACCCAGGTCGACCAATCCGTATCGTTGATCTCGCGAAGGCTCTTAATGATGCTGCCCATCAGCGTATTAGCGGCCGCAAGACGGGTCTGCTCGACCGACATCACGGCTTCCGCATCACTGCCCTTGGCCGCAATTTTCGCCTCGAGCCAGCCAAGCGCAGCTTCGGTCGGCTCAAGCGCATTGCGCAGGCGATAATGCAACTGGGTGACGAAGGTCGGATCGTCGAGGTGTGGCGTCAGCGTATCGAGCAGCTCGACGGATTTTGCATCACCAAGCGCAATGACCTTGTTGGCCGCATCATTGGCGATGCCGCGCATCTCGCGGCTCTTGTCGATCCGGGTTGCAACACGGCGCAGATTGTCGATCAGCACATAGCGAACGAGGGACGGCAAGGCCCAGAGTTCGCCGATGTGCAAGGTCTGCTTGTCCTGGAAGCCTTCGGTAACGGCCGCCATGCCGGCATTGCTTATGTTGCTATGGGCATGCGCCATGTAGAGCCAGGCAAGCGCGAGCGTCCTCGGCACATCGACGCCATCAAGCTTGATCGTGCGCAATTCGCGATAGAACTTCTTTGGAAAGTCGCGACGAACTTCCTGAATCGCTTCTTCGACAATGTAGTGATTGTCGAGCAGCCATTCGGTCGCTGGCGTGATGCTTTCACCCGCATCGACATCGGCGGCGGCAGCGCGATAGACGCGCAGGATCTCGCTCTCGTTTTCGCGATGTCTTTGGAAGAAATCGAAATTCGCAAAGCTGGCGACGTCGAGTTTCCGGCTCTCGGCAAACTGCGCAGCCGCTGCTCTCAGCTGATCATTGGACAAAAGAGTAGAACGAATTCCAAAATCGGAGTCCGCGAGCGGCGATTTGGCCTGCGCGGTCGAGCCGCCCGTTAGATTTTGAGACACCATACCATCCTGCTCTTCTGTTGAAATCACGTCCGATAAGTCTCCTGACCAAACAAGGTGCGCCGGTGAGCGCGCTAACGTTTCCTGTTCGGTTTCCTCATAGGCATGAAGGGAAAATCACTCTGCTCGGACATGAAATTAGTGGAATCTGTTAAGGCTTCTAGATAGCGGCTGCAAAATGAACGCGCGATTAATCGATTTAGATATTTAACAAGCGGGTCCAGGGCTTCTGCCGGCCCACTTTTTTCGATGGAAGGCGCTTATCGGTAAACGCTTTGGCGAGAAGAGAGATCCCAAGTGAAATATTATAGCGTGCGCGCTCGCAATTTTTTGGCTCAAAACGCTTTGCTTCTGATTCAACTCAGAAAAATGGCAAAAGGGCCCCTTAGGGGACCCTTCGACACATCAGCAGGGAGGCTTTGTCCGCAAGATATTGGAGGCGATCAGGATCTCGGCGAGGTCTTGGCGTGCAATGGCTCCTTGCGGTGCCAGTTTTCCAGAACCCGGCCGTCAGTATGCTTCTGATGCGCCCAGTGAATTCCGTTGGAAATCACCCTCAAGACATGGGGGTTATGATAGACGGGATAGCTCTCATGACCAGGACTGAAAAAGAAGATCCGGCCGCGCCCGCGCTGGAAGGTGCAGCCGCTGCGGAACACTTCGCCGCCGGAATACCAGGAAATGAAGACCAGTTCGTCAGGCTGGGGAATATCGAAGGGTTCGCCATACATTTCCGAAGCCTCGACTTCGAAATAAGGTGGCAAACCTTCCGCGATCGGGTGAGAAGGATTGATGACCCATACCCGCTCGAGATCTCCTTCCGGCAACTCACGCCAGGAAAGGTTTGCATTGGTTCCCATCAGCCGGCGGAAGAGCTTGGAGTGATGCCCAGAGTGCAGGATCAGGAGACCCATCCCCTTCAGCACCCGTTGCTGGACGCTGTCGATCAGCCGGTCGCTCACCTCTTCATGCGCCACATGGCCCCACCAGAGCAGTACATCGGTATCCTCGAGCAGAGAGTCCGGTAACCCCTCTTCCGGATCGTCCATGGTGACACGACGGATTTCGAAATCCGCGCTTTCAATACCACTGGCGATCGCGCCATCCATGCGATCGGGATAAAGCTTCTGCACGATCTCATCGGTCTTTTCGTGCCGGCCTTCGTTCCAAATCGTCACTTTGATCGTCATCTTTACTCTCCTCCAATCGTATTTGAGCGTCGGCGAATGAGCCGAACAATCGTGTCGAAGACACCGGCACTATCGGGATCGGCCCACGCCTCTTCTGATCAGACTGATGTCTGCGATCGGCAGGAAAGCCCCCCTACCTCCTGCTTGTTCGACTTGCAACCAAGACGTACACACGTACGGCATTATTTTTCAAGTACATGTTTATGTCGCACCCAGATTTAAAGTTATACAGCTGTTTTCATGTTGAAAAATATTTCATACGCACTTAGATCAATTGTGCATACGTGTGCATAAATGGAGGAAATCATGTCACGTCCTGTTCGCCTTGCCGTCATCGGCGCCGGGCTGAAAGCGGCAGAATATGCCCGCAGCTGGGTTCGCCTGCCCGAGATTGAGTTTGTTGCGGCGGCCGATGTCAGCGTCGCGTCGCGTCAGCGCTTGATCGATATCTGCGTGAGCGCAGGGCGCGACGCCCCGAGGGAATTCGATGATTTCCGAGCGATGCTTGCCGAATGCAAAAGCGGACTGGATGCCGTTTATGTCTCGACGCCGCATGTTTTCCACGCCGAGCAAGCGCTGGCCGTGATCGAGGCCGGCCTCGATCTCTTCCTGGAAAAGCCGATGGTGACGACGGTCCCAGAGGCGAAGGCGCTGATCGAGGCCAGATCAAAGGCTGACAAGACTGTTGTCATTGCATTCAACGGCGCCTTGTCGCCGCTCGTAAGCGACACCCACAAGCGAGCCTCGGCCGGCGAATTCGGCGAGCTTGTCAGCGTCTCGGCAGCCATATGGGAAGGCTGGTCTTCGAAATATGACGGCCAGTGGAAGCAGAAGCCGGAGCTGTCCGGCGGTGGATTCATGTTCGATACAGGCGCGCACATGATGAACACCGTGTGCCTTCTGGTTCGTTCCGAATTCGAACGCGTCTCCGCATATATGAACAATTACGGCAAGCCGATCGACATCACCTGCGCGGTCGCCGCACGCCTTGAGAATGGTGCGCTCGTTACCCTCAATGCCGCCGGCGAAGGTCCACCCGGCTGCGCCTCGCACATCACTTTGTTCTATTCAAAAGCCATCGTGCGGATAGATGCGTGGGGCGCGTGGCGCGAAATCGAGCTTGAAGGGAAGCCCGGCGCACGTGAAGTCGCAGAGGCACCCCATCAGGAAAGTCCGCTGAAATCCTTCCTTGCGGTGCGTCGCGGCGAAGAGGAAAACCCGTCGACGGTGGAGAATGGGCTTCGCTTTGCGCGCCTTTGGGATGCTATCAAGGCGTCCGCAGCACGCAACGGAGAATCGGTGCGGATTTCCGACATCGGTTAGTCTTTAGGAAGCGGAATGAACAAGCGCATCACCTCGAAGGAAATCGCAAAGCTCGCCGGCGTCTCTCCGTCGACGATCTCCAGAGCCTTCTCAGGCGATGCGCGCATCAGCGAACGGACACGAAAGCGGATCATGTCCATCGCCGACGAGCATGATTATCGTCCCAACGCCATCGCCCGCTCGCTGAACAGCCATCGATCGGGCCTTGTCGCTCTCGTGGTGAATTCGATCGAAAATCCGTGCGAGGGGCAGCAACTGCAATATCTGGTCCAGCGGCTGCAGGAGCGCGAATTGCTGCCGATCCTGCTCTGCTGCGCTGGGTATGACGACAAGGCACACCTGATGCGCATGGCATCCGCCTATCAGGTTGATCATGCCGTCATTTTTTCCGATATGGTTTCGATGGCGGATGCCACGCAGATCTTTAGAACGGCACGGCCGATCATGGTCTCGTTCGAACCAATTTCCGATCCCAACATATCGCAGCTCGTCGTCAATGGCTCCAAGGCCGCGGACGAAGTTGTCGCGAAAGCCGTCTCCGACGGCCGCAACCGCTTTGCCTATCTGACCGGACGCAATTCGAGCTGGATTGACAAGCAACGCAAGCGCTGGTTTGCCGATGCGCTCGCCCGGCATGGCCTGAGCTTCATCGCGGAAAGCCATGGCGATTACTCCTACGATTCCGGTTTCAAGGAAGCGGTCGTGCTTCTTCGACGGTCTTCGATCGATGCCGTCGTTTGCGGCAATGATGTCATGGCGATCGGCGTTCGCGACGCAGCGACGCGGGTGCTGGGACGAAAGGTCCCCGAGGATCTCGCGATCATCGGGCAGGATGGCGTCAATCTGGCTCTGTGGGAATGCAACGACCTGACCACGCTCGCGTTGGATTACGCAGCCTATATGGATACGATCGTCGGCTTCATCGAAGACCAGGCCCTTGGCCGGGAAGGCGCTGCCACGGTAACCCACGACTATTTCGTCCGCTGGGGCACCACCTGCTGACGCCCCAAAGCTTCATAAGCTTCAGACATTGTCTTTGCGCGCGGGATCAGGACACGAAGCCCGTCGTCGCCAATGCCAGTGCGGCGTAGCGGCCAACCTTGGCAATGGCGACCAGCAGAAGAAACGTCGGCAGAGGCTCACGCAAGGCGCCTGCAAGCACAGTGATCGGATCGCCGACGATCGGGACCCAGCTTGCAAGCAACGACCATCTGCCATAGCGGCGATACCAGCCCTGCGCCCGGCCCAACGCACGATCGCCAACAGGAAACCACGATCGATGTCGAAAGCGCTCGATCCATCTTCCCAGGCACCAGTTGGCAAGAGAGCCCAGCACATTGCCGAAACTTGCGACGATAACGAGGGCAAGGACTGGATAAGTTTCAGTCAGCAGCATACCAACAAGCACTGCCTCGGATTGCATGGGCAGGATCGTTGCCGCGGCAAGGGCAGACAGGAACAAGCCGAGATATGCCGCAAGATCGATCATCGCGTCTCTATCCGGCAGCCGACTATGCAAGTCAACCCACAGACGAGAGGACATCGGCTCGAAGATCGCGCCTCTCATTCGCCTGTGCTCGGACTCGTTGACAAAGTATGAGAGCTAGATTTCAGCGGCGACTATAGTCAGAAGATCAGCTGTAATCTTCAAAGCATAGAATGAAGAGAAATTTGCGCAGGCAAATTCGAGTTTAGCAGATGGTCGCCCTGTTGAGGCAGCTATGGCCGGGCAGCCAGACCGGCGATTGGCTTCCCAGTCCGGTCCAAGTACGATTCCTGTCCGTCGGCCACAACTTTGATCAACTCGCCACAGTCCCATACCTCATTGTAAATAGGAGGCATCACCCACTCGAAAGTCGTGTCGAGAACGCCATATTTCCTGTTTGTTCCAGCGATTATGAGACCGGCTTCGGCGCTCCAAGCCACATCAAGGGTCGGCTCAAGCAGCCAATTGCCATGGATATCAATGAACCCGAATTGGTCGTCAAATTCGACGGGAGCCGTACCCTCCGCAAAATGCCTGACGCCTTGGAAACGTGGCTCGATCACCCATTCACCGTTGGTGTCGTGGAAACCCCATCTCTCGTTTTCGTTGTTATAGTCGTCTCCTTGTTCTCCCCTTTGCGCGCCAGCAAGCCCATTCCTGAAGCTGATGGCACGATGGAATTTAGGCTCTAGAAACCATTCACCCTGAACGTCAATATATCCTTCGAGATAGCCATTGTCTTTCCAATTCAACCCCACGGTTGCAGTATGAAATTCTTCCTCTTGAAAATTAGTTGCACTGGCGAATTGCGGCTCAATGGCCCAGTCACCCTGTCGATCAATAAAACCGACTTTTCCTTTAGGTAGCCGGGCGATCGCGAGCCCTCGTGAAAAACTGCCGAGTCTTTCGAAATGAGGTTCAATATGCCAATCGCCATTCATATCGACGAATCCATACTTTCCTGCATGGATAACCACCATTAAACCGGCATGAAAACTAAACTCATAACTGAACTTTGGTTCGACAATCCAACGGCCAAGCTCGTCAATTAATCCCCATTTGTCGGCGACTTTGGCGCGAGTTGGCCCCTCGCCGTAGGTGTTGATCATAGAGACGCCCGCGGGTGCTGGCGTCCAGCGTCCTTCCTTGTCGACAACACCCCATTTGCCGCTATATTTAGCTGCTGCTATTTCGCCATAGAATGAATGCGCTTCGTCAAAAACCGGTTCAATCGCCCAAGCGCCGCTACGGTGGATATATCCGGCTTTCCCGCTGACGTGAGAGCGAAGATCCCACAGATTCTTTTCCGAATATGGCGCTGATGTCATCGAAGAGCTACTCAATGTCGATCTCCACCTTCCCAATTCTACAACTAAAACGAGCCGGTCATCTGCCGTCACTGCATAAAGCAGTGTGGTCCTCTACGAGCTTTGTCAACAGAACCCAGGACTTATGATGAATCCAGTCTCCGAAGATGCCTGGTCCCCTTGGTCGCCAGCGGAACTCTCGAGCCGCCTCAGGCACGCTTCCGGCATATGGTATGTGGTTGGCGGATGGGCACTCGACCTTTGGCATGGCAACCAGACACGGGGGCATGAAGATCTTGAATTTGCGATCCTGCCGGAAAGCGCGCACGAGTTTCGCGCGACATTAAGCGAGTTGGTTTTCTTCACGGTGCACTCGGGGGTCATCAAGCCTCTTCCCGGAACAAGCGCGCCGCCACCGCACATTTCACAACTCTGGGGCCTCGATTCCCGCAGCGCTTGTTGGCGTGTCGATATGATGCTCGAAAGAGGAACGCCATCTACCTGGATCTATAAGCGCGATACGGCGATCCAAATGGCGCGATCCGAGGTGGTCAGGAGCAGTAAAACGGGAATACCCTATCTGGCTCCGGCGGCCGTGCTCTTATTCAAGGCGAAGCATCTTCGCGAGAAGGATGAGGCCGACTTCGCGCGCGCCCTGCCCCGCCTCGAACGGTCGGATCGGGATATGTTACGATACTGGCTGGATTTGTCTCATCCAGACCATCCATGGCTGAAGTCGCTATAGGCTGCGGAAGACGCGCCCAGCATCGGAAGACAAAATGGACAAAACCCGCGCAGTGAGAGCGCGGGTTTCGCAAATGTGCCGGCCTAGCGGCGTGCGCCGAACGGACGCAACGTCATATGGCGGTTGACGTCCTTATACAGTAGATAACGGAACGGCTCCGGGCCGCCGGCGTAGCAGGCCTGTGGGCAAAAGGCGCGAAGCCACATGAAATCGCCGGCTTCGACTTCGACCCAGTCCTGGTTCAGACGATAGACGGCCTTGCCCTGCAAAACGTAGAGACCATGTTCCATGACATGGGTTTCGGCAAAGGGAATGACGGCGCCCGGCTGCAGCGTGACGATGGTCACATGCATGTCGTGACGCAGGTCCGAGGGATCGACGAAGCGTGTCGTCGCCCAACGCCCTTCCGTGCCGGTCATGGTTGCCGGCGTGATATCTTTCTCGTTGAGGATCAGCGGCTCCGGATGATCGAGACCATCGACCGCCTCATAGGCCTTGCGGATCCAGTGGAAGCGCGCGTGTTGGCCTGAATGGTTGTGAAGCGACCATTTCAGACCCGGCGGCAGGAAGGCATATCCACCCGGCTGCAGAGTGTGCTTGCCAGTCGGCAACGTCAGCTCGATCTCGCCATCGACGACGAAGAGCACGCCTTCCGCTTCCGGATCTTGCTCGGGACGGTCACTTCCGCCGCCCGGCGCGACCTCCATGACATATTGGGAGAAGGTCTCGGCGAAGCCGGAAAGCGGGCGGGCAATTACCCAGCAACGCGTGTTGTTCCAGAACGGCAGAAAGCTGGTGACGATGTCCTGCATGACGCCCTTGGGAATGACCGCATAGGCCTCCGTAAAGACTGCCCTTCCCGTCAGCAGGTCACTTTGCGGCGGATGGCCGCCGAGGGAGGAATAATAGATCTTTTGCATCGTCTCGCCCTTCGTTCTCAGAATATCCCGGGAGGCTTCGGCCTTGCCCCACCCCATTGTTATTGGATGGCGACAAAGCCTTAACACCGCGTCACTTCGCGCCGGCTTTTTCCAACAATGCCGCAATCTTGTCGTAATCGCGGCCACGAGCATGTTGGAGCGGTGTCACACCTTCACGATCAGCGATATTGACATTTGCACCAGCCGTGATCAGCAACTCGACGATTCGCACATGGCGCGGGCCGCCATCGCTCAAAATAATCGCCTCCAGCAGAGCGGTCCAACCAAGCCGGTTGATATGATCGACGGCCACGCCGGCCTTGATGAGCGTTTCCACGGCCTCGACGTGACCGCGCTCGGAGGCAGGGATAAGCGCCGTGCCACCGTAGCGATTGACACTGCCAAGATCCGCTCCATGCGCCAGCGCAAGCTGAAGAATCTCAAGATAGCCGCGAGCGCCCGCATACAGATAGGTGCTATCCTGTATGTCATCCCTAGCGTTGACATCGGCGCCAGCCTCAATCAACGCCTGGGCCGCCTTCACCCTGTTACCGCGTGTTGCAACAAGCAGGGCGGTGGCGCCGCTTGCATCGCGCGCTTCAATATCCGCACCGGTGACGAGAAGCTGCTGTACGGCCGCAACATCGTCCGCCTCAGCCGCCTTGTGTAATCGAATATCCATTGTGTGACCTCTCGAAAAACCAGAAAAGACCAATGCCCGGGCGAACGCTAAGCCGGTAAAGAAACAAGCCAGTTCTCGATCACCTCGACCAGCAATTCCGGGCACTCCCTGTGTGGATTGTGACCGACATAGGGAAGGATGTGACAACGTCCGTGTTCGCCTGCGATGCGCCGCGGATGCGCAACGGAGCCGAATTCATCCCGTTCGCCGTGGATGGCGAGCTGCGGGCAATGCACTGCCCGAAGGGCCTTGTCGAGTGTCCAATCGCCGAACTCCGGTGCAAGCCATGTATCGATCCAGGCGCTCAAAACCCATTCAGCCTTTTTACCATGATATTTCGACAATCGGCCCATGCTGTCGGGCGACGCAAATTCCGTTTGGGCTGTCCTGATTCCAGCCAATGTTCGATCCTCGACGAAAGCCTGGGCCGCGATGGTGATCACGCCTTTGCACTGCCCCGGAAAGCGTGCGCCGGCCCCAACGGCCATGCCGCCGCCGACGCTATGGCCGCAGGCAATGAATTCCGAGAGCGACAAGGCCGCACAAAGAAGCGGAATGGACTGCTCAGCTTCGCGCGTGACGAAATCCTTGTCGAGCCGGTCGGTACGGGCATCTGAACGACCGAAACCCAGACGATCGTAGGCGATGATGGGCCGGCGTAGAGCCGTTGCCAGCAATTGCGGAAACGTCCTCCAGAGCGCGACGCATCCAAGCGAGTCGTGAAAGAGGATCACCGGCGGCGCCAGACGCGGCTCATATGGCGACCAGCTCTTGGCAAAAAGCCGTCCGCCCTCGGTATCAATCCAATGTTCCGTCTCTTTGATTTCTTTCACGTTTCTCGCTCTGGGCCTATGCATCGCCCTCCACATATAGCCAGCGAAAGCTTCCGAGGCCACCTCGATCGGCGGCCATGGATCGTCGTGAATTCGCAACTAGCGCTGATCTTTAGGCTTGCCACTCCCATAAACTAACAATATTAGGATAATGACTATATAAATTAGGATTCGAATGCGATGCCAAGAGCCGGTTTGACGCGGGCGCGGCTTATCGAGGCCGCTGTTAAGGTTGCCGACGAGCACGGATTCGATGCGCTGACACTTGCTGCGCTCTCCCGGCAATTCGACGTGAAACTGGCAAGTCTCTATGCACATGTGAAGAATTTGGATGATCTCAAATCCGGCGTTGCTCTGTATGCCCTGGCTGAGCTGGCTGATCGTGTGGACGAGGCCATAGCTGGTCGGGCCGGTGCAGATGCCTTGTTCGCTTTGGCCGATGTTCATCGTCGCTTCGCTCGCGAGCATCCAGGGCTATTTACGGCAGCGCGGTATCGTATCGACGCGGCGGATGCCGCGGCAAGTGGCGGAGCGCGATTGTCGCGTGCAAGCCATGCGATCCTGCGCGGATATCCGTTATCGGAAGACGATCGCGTCCATGCAATCCGTCTGCTGGGAAGTTTCTTCCTGGGCTTTTCGCTATTGGAAATGGCGGGAAGCTTCTCACACAGCCAGCCGGATACCGACACGTCCTGGCTGCGCAGCCTTCATGCCCTTGATGGACTTTTGAAGGCTTGGGCCACCAACATCCCTTCCACTCTTGCGAATTGATCGAGTTTTGCCGCGCCGATGACCTCTTCCTCCATCGTCACCCCCATCACCGCCGACATCTTGTTTGGCGCAATGGAGCTTGAACACACCGATGCCGGCCTTGTGCCGCATCGCCTGCCATCGAAGGCACGCTCCCAATGCAATGATCCGCAACTCCTGATGGCCGAAGCTCAACCATCCGGCGTGCGGCTCGCATTTCGAACCGAGGCGACAACCGTCGAACTCAATGTCATTCCGACCAAACGCGACTATATCGGAATGCCCCCTCGCCCCGACGGCATTTATGATCTGCGTGTCACTGGACGGCTGGAGAGACAGGAGAGTGTCTTTGGTGGCCGGGTTCTTCGCATCAACATGGCAACCGGCGCAGCCAGGCTTGAACAAGGCGAGGTGCAAACCCTTCAGTTCCTCGACCTTCCCGAAGGCATGAAAAGCTTGGAGATCTGGTTGCCGCATGACGAAGCGACGGAGTTGATCGCCCTGCGCTCCAATGCGCCAATCGCTCCGATCGAGCACGATGGCAAGCCGGTCTGGCTTCACCATGGAAGCTCCATCAGCCAGGGGTCGAATGCAGCATCGCCAACGGGCACCTGGCCGGCAGTCGCAGCCGATCTGGCGGAAGCGGAACTCGTCAATCTCGGCTTCAGCGGCAGCGCGTTACTCGATCCGTTCGTCGCGCGCACAATCCGGGACGCGCCAGCGGATTTCATCAGCCTGAAACTCGGCATCAACCTCGTGAACACCGACCTGATGCGGTTGCGCGCCTTCGGGTCGGCCGTCCATGGCTTCCTCGATACCATCAGAGAGGGTCACCCAAACACGCCTCTGGTGATCATATCGCCGATCTATTGCCCGATCCATGAAACGATGCCGGGACCGAGCCAAGCCGATCTTGTGGCGTTGAAGAAGGGTCGCCTGCTGTTTCAGGCGGCGGGCAACGCCGATGAGGTCAAAAAAGGCAAGCTGACCCTGACAGTCATTCGCGATCACCTCAGAGCGATCGTAGAGCATAGATCCAAAGCGGATGACCATATCCATTATCTGGACGGCCGGGCGCTTTATGGGGAAGCGGACAATCTTCGCCTGCCGTTGCCGGACGAACTTCATCCGGATGCTGAAACCCATCGTCTGATGGGATCACGCTTTGCCGATCTGGTCTTCGGGACGGGTCTGTTTTCGCATCAAGGCATCTCGAAAGGCGGGGACGAGTCCGATCGCTTGAAATAACGAGCCGGTGTCGTACCAAAATGAGCGCGAAACAGCTCGATGAACGCGCTGACCGTCTCATAGCCGAGATCAAAGGCGACCGTGGTTACGGAATGTCCCGCTGCCAACATTTCCAATGATCGCAAAAGCAGCGCTCGCTGGCGCCAGGTGCTGAAGGTCAGGCCGGTCTCCAGCACGAACCGCCGACTGAGGGTGCGGGGCGCAATGCCGGCCCATGCCGCGCGATCAGCCATGTTTTGCCGCGTGGCCGGATCGTCCGCGATGGTGCGGGCAATCTTCTGCAGACGGGGATCACTGGGCATCGACAGTCCGAGCGCCTCCTCCGGCGCGGCGGCGATTTCATCCAGAATGACGCCGGCAATGCGTGTCTGCGCATCACAGAGCGGCCCCTCCTTCCAGCTTGCCGCGCGAGCGACCGCTTCATTCAGCAGGCCGGAAAGACGGATGACCCTGGGAGCCGGCGGCAGCGCGGCACACGCATGCTCGGCCACGTAGACGCTCCAGCCATGGAACGCGCCGTGTGACGCAAGGTCGTGCTCGATATGTGGCGGAAGCCACACGGCGTTGACGGGCGGAATGAGCCACCGTCCCTGATCAGCACCAACCGTGACCACCCCCTGGATCGAGCCGAACAGCTGTCCCCTCGCATGACTGTGCCGATCCGTACGCCGCGTGACCGCCTGCTGACGGCGCGTCACCAAGATGAGGGGCTCGACGTTGGAACTGAGCCGGGAAGGATCGACAAGAAAATCGCTCATGGCCTCAAAGCCGTATTGAATGGCTCCGATACGTTAGCAGCGCAATTACCAACAGGCTAGATCTCAGTTGTACCAACCAACCCCATCTCGAGGAGATATCCATGGCGACGAATGACATCATGACACAGGATGAAGTGCACGATCTGCTCCGGCGCATGTTTGCCGCGTTTACCGATCCGGCCACCAAGCCGGAAGATTTTGCCGAGCTTCTGACCCCCGACTACGTGCAGCGGGTGGATGGCAAGGAGCTGGATTATGCCGGCTTTCTCCATCACAGCGCGGCGCTGCAGGCGAGCATCGCTTCGGGCAGCGTCAGCTTCGAACATATCGTTACCGACGGCGCTTCAGCGGCGACCGTCCACGTCGCAGACGCCGTCAAGAACAACGGCGAGCGCATACGTCTGAAGGTCATTGCCTATTATCAGTTTCGCGGAAACCGCATCAGCCTGATCGATGAGCTGACGCATCTGCTTGAGGGAACGGAACAGGACCGGGATCTCGGCTCACGCATGCCAGATTGAGCGCGTCCGAAACGGCTGGCCGGCGGATAGATACGGTCATTCCGCCGGCTGGCAAATTGAGGCGACGTCGGGCGACCCACGTTCGCCCGAGAGGCTTTTCTGACCGAGCGCGACGATCGCCACCGCCAGGGAACTTGAAATAACGGACACCCAAAAACCATTTGCGGCGCCGAAATTGTCGACGACCAATCCGGAGACGAAGGCGCCGAGCGCCATTCCGATACCGATACCGGTCATCACCCAGGTCACGCCTTCGGTCAGCATCGTTTCCGGAACGCGGCGCTCGATCAGTCCGAAAGCCGTAATGAATGTCGGCGAGATAGCGACGCCGCTCAGGAAGACGGCGAAAGCAAGCAGGCCAACCGACGAGGCTGCTATAAGTAGCGGTAAAGAGGTGATGACCAACACACCGACGGCGACGAACAACTGCTTGTGCAGAGGCGTTTTCAAGTTCAATGCACCGATAATCAGCCCGACGACAAAAGAGCCGACCGCGTAGACGCCGATAACGAGACTTGCCGCACCCGGCTGCCCAAGTTCTTTGGTGATCGCCACCACGCTGACCTCTGCGGTGGCGAAGGTCGCACCGACAAAGACCAAAGCCAGCGTGATGATTTGAACGGGACGAAGCCGGATGGCGGAATGTTGGACGTCATCTGCCGCAAGAGCGCGAACTTTGGGTTCAGTTGAGCGTTGCAGGAGAAACGCGATCGTCCCTAGCGCAAGAAACGTCGTGCTGGCGACCATCCCGGCTTCGGGAAACAGCGAGACGGCGAGGCCAACGGAGAGCGAGGCGCCCGATATATAGACGAGCTCATCGGCGGCGGATTCGAAGGCGAAGGCGGTATTCAGCTCCGGTCGATCGCGAAAAATCTCCGTCCAGCGGGCGCGGACCAGCGCCGGCATGCTTGGCATGGCCGCGGAAAAGAAAGCCGCCGCAAACAGCGTCCATATCGGCCAGTTCAGATTTGAGGCGAGGATCAGGAGGACGAAAGCGATCACTGACACGACGGACGCTGGTGCAACGATGGCACGCTGACCGCGCCTGTCGACCAGCCGCGATATCTGGGGAGAGATGAGTGCATTCGTGAGAGCGAATGTCGCGGCGACCGCGCCGGCAAGCCAATATTCGCCGCGCGTCTGAGACAGCATGGCGACAATGCCGATCGGCGCCATCGCGATTGGAAGACGCGCAAAGAAACCGGAGGCCGAAAATCCCTTGGCGCCCGGCGCCTGAAAGATCTGACGATACGGATTGGACATCGACATGCTCCTTGACCTTACCACGTCGCACACACATACGCGGCGTATATAAATTACTTAATTGCATACGTAACGTATGTCAACTAATATACGCGAGGTATGCAAATTCAAATTGAGCTTTGATGGAGGGATAATGCGCAAATCCCGGAGTGAAATGATTGCCGAGACACGGGCGAAACTGCTGTCTGCGGGGCGCCAGGCCTTCGGAAGCGTTGGCTACGCTGAAGCGTCCATGGATGATTTCACGGCGGAAGCGGGCCTCACCCGCGGTGCGCTTTACCATCATTTCGGCGACAAGAAGGGGCTTTTGCAAGCCGTTATCAACGAGATCGACGCGGAGATGACCGAAAGGCTGTGCGCGATTTCCACCAACGCGCCCTCGCGTTGGCAAGGATTCGTCGACGAGAATGTCGGCTATGTGCAGATGGCGCTCGAGCCGGAAATCCAGCGCATCGTATTTCGCGATGGTCCGGCCGTACTTGGCGACCCATCCGCCTGGCCAAGCGCCAACGGTTGCACTGCCGCTATTGCTCAAAGCCTTGAAAATCTGCGCGAAGAAGGCACCATCGCCGACATCGATCCGGAGGCAGCCGCCCGCCTCGTCATTGCCGCCAGCATCAGCGCCGCCCAATGGATTGCCAATTCAGATGATCCGGAAACAACCTCGAAGCGGGCGGTCAAGACATTCCGCATATTCCTTGAAGGGCTGCTGCTGAAACGCGATTGAGAGCGACCGAGATCGGATCATCGCTCTAGCGATAGAATTCCGACGGCGGCTTTCCGAAATGGCGCCGGAACATCGCCGTAAATGCGCTCTGGCTGGCATAACCGCAATCGAATGCGATGTCGATGACGCGCTCGCCATTGGCCAGGCGGCGAAGGGCGGACAGCAACCTTGCCTGCTCGCGCCACCGCCCGAAGCTCATTCCCGTCTCCCTGCCGAACAGTCGATGGATCGTTTTGGTGGTCACGCCGAGGCGGCCAGCCCACTGCGCCACGGTCGAGGTATCGGACGTGTTCTCGCTGATTACCTCGCAGATCCGTTTGATGCGACTATCGGTTGGCATTGGAAGATGCACGGGCAAGATATCGGAAACGCGAACCTCGTCGACAACCAATCGCATGAGGCGATCGTCCCTGCTGTTGTCCGCATAATCGAGCGGAACGTGAACCGCAGCGACGATGAGCTCCCGCAGCAAGGGTGAGACTTCAATGACACAGCTCTTTTCCGGCAGATGTCCGATGGCCGTCGCATCGATAAAGACCGTCCGGATTTTGACTTCACCCGACATTTTAACATCATGCTCCAGACCAGCCGCGAGCCACAGCGCCCGGCTCGGCGGGACGACCCATGATCCTTCTGCGGAGCGAACGACCATCACGCCCTCGATCGCATAGAGAAGCTGACCGCGTGGGTGGGAGTGCCATCCGGTCGACGCTCCATCCGGATAATTGACATCCATGGCGGCCATCGCCCGATGTGTATCGTGAAAATCCAAATGTTTGCGCGTGGGATCGCCGCTCATGTCTCAATCTCTACAATTATGGTCATCATAGAGCGATACGGACGAAAACGGAAAGGATAACCGTGGACCTTTCCGACAGTTCACGGTTATCGATCATGAAAAGCAAACTCGCATTCCTTTATCCTCTCATCGCCATCCTGCTCTGGTCAGGCAACGTCATCGTGTCCAGAATGTCCGCGCATACGATCGGACCGGAAGCCATCACCTTTTATCGGCTGCTGTTTGCCGTTCTTCTGATGAGCGGCTTCGTCGGCATACCCGCGTGGAAAAACCGGGCGGCCATCTGGCCGCATCTTGGCCAGTTCGCCATTCTGGGCTTCCTGGCAATGTGCCTGTTTCAGAGCCTTTCCTATTTGGCGGCGGAGTCTACAACGGCCACGAACATGGCGGTTTTCACAGCGTTGACGCCCTTGCTGACCGTGGCCCTCAGCGCCGCGGTCCTGAAGGAGACGCCGACGGTCGGAATGGTCGGTGGTGGCATCCTCTCACTTGTCGGGCTGATCTATCTGGTCAGCAGTGGCAACCCTGCCACGCTTGTTCAGAACGGCATTCATCTCGGCGATCCGCTGATGCTGATAGCCGCCATGGTGTATGCGCTCTATGGCGTGTTGCTGAAGAGATGGAACCTTCCCATCGCCGGCTGGCAATCGACCTACATGCAGGCGCTTTGTGCCCTAACGATCATGTTTCCGGCATTCCTCGCAACACCTGCACCCATGCGATCTCTTAACGCCGAAACTCTGCCGCTCATCGCCTATGCGGGTGGCTTCGCCTCTGTCGTTCTGCCATTCCTGTGGATTCGCGGCGTGCAAATTCTCGGACCAAGCCGCTGCGCCGCCTTCATGAACCTGCTGCCGGTCTTTACCGCGCTCGGCGCCATCATCATGCTCGGCGAGCCTGTGCATCTCTACCATGTCATCGGTGGTGGGCTAGCGCTGATAGGGGTCGCTTGCGTCGGAATTTTCCGCCGACCGTTGCGGACTGCCGCTCCGATCGCGTCGGAAGTCGTGGACTAGCGCCGCACGATCTCTGCGTCCTTATGCAATTCACTCCTTTGGAACCGGCGCTCTCTCAAGCAGGACCGCGCCGCTTCCCAGCCCGCTCAACCTGTCCCCCGGATTGCGGAGCGGGCAATCGTCCATGGACAGACAACCGCAGCCGATACAGCCATCCAACTCGTCTCGCAGCTGCGCAAGGCTGCGAATACGCTCGTTCAGCATATCGCGCCAACTCGTGGAAAGCTGCTTCCAATCATTCGCAGTCAGCGTTCGATCAGCCGGAAGTTTGTCCAATCCCTCCTTGATGATCGCCAGAGAAATCCCCGCGCGCTGCGCGATCTTGATGACGGCGACCCGGCGGAGAACGTCGCGCGCATAGCGGCGCTGATTGCCATCGCTGCGCCATCCCAGAATGAGCCCCTTGGCCTCGTAGAAATGAACGGTTGCTATCGTCACACCGCTGCGGCGCGCAACTTCGCCAACGGAAAGCGGTATCCGTGTGTCTATCGGCATGGCAAATAACCCTTGACCTCATCTATACATAAGGTTTTATGAGAGATGTCAGCTTGCTTGTGCAAGCCCCTTCATCGCGTTTGCGATCAACGTCCCAGAAGCGGAGCTGACATGGACTTCCCAAAAAAACCAACCGACGAACCGAGCCCTCTGCCGCGAGCATCTTCTGGCAAGGCCGCCACCATAGGCTGGGGCGCGCTGCTGGCCGGTGCCAATGGTGTGCGTTCGCTCGCCCTTGCCGGCGGTGTGGCATTGCATGCAATCAACGTTTATCTTGCAACCACCATATTGCCCTCCGTGGTGCAGGATATCGGCGGGCTGGGTCTCTACGCCTGGAACACCACGATTTTCGTGGTCGCATCCATCCTGGGATCCGCTCTTTCGGCAAAATTGCTGCAATTATGCGGACCGCGAGCAGCCTATGTGATCGCCGCGACGACGTTCGCTGCTGGTTCCATCCTCTGCGCGCTTGCTCCCACCATGCCTGTCATGCTCATCGGACGATCCGTTCAGGGATTGGGCGGCGGATTTCTCTTTGCACTGGCCTATGCGATGATCCGCGTGGTGTTTGACGAAGCGCTCTGGCCGCGTGCCATGGCGCTGGTTTCGGGCATGTGGGGCGTCGCGACACTGATCGGACCGGCGGTCGGTGGCGTCTTCGCAGAATTGGGAGTCTGGCGTGTCGCGTTCTGGTCCGTCGCACCGATTACCGTGTTGTTCGCCTTGCTGGCCGTGTTCGTTTTGCCTGGACGGGACAAGGGGCCGCCACAGCACTCTTCCGTGCCTCTGACACAGCTTAGTTTGCTCACCGCGGCCGTTCTTGCGATCTCGGCCGGAAGTGCATCCGTGGATCTCACGCGAAACATCGCCGGCATCGTCGTCGCGCTCGTTTTGGCTGGGTTGTTGATCACCGCAGAGGGGCGCTCGCGAAACAAACTGCTACCGTCAGATGCCATCCGTCCGGCCTCGACCATCGCAGCGCTTTATATCACCATGTCGCTATTGGTGCTGACGGTAACCAGCGGCGAGGTTTTCGTACCCCTCTTCCTGCAGGTCCTGCACAGCCAATCGCCGCTCGTTGCGGGCTATCTCGCCGCCTTGATGGCGGCAGGCTGGACGCTCGGCTCCATCGCCAGTTCGGGTGCGAGGGATCGCGGCGTTCAGCGCGCCATTATGATAGGACCGGCTCTCGGGCTGATCGGAATGGTTGGGCTTTGTGTTCTTTTGCCGAGAGACAGTGACGGAAACTGGTGGGCTTTGGCGCCGATCTGCCTCGCGCTTGTCGCCATCGGGCTTGGCGTTGGCATTGCCTGGCCGCATCTTCTGACACGTGTCCTGAAGGTGGCACCACCGGACGAACAGGAATTGGCCGGTGCCTCCATCACGACGATCCAGCTCTTCGCAACAGCGATCGGAGCCGCACTTGCCGGCATGGTCGCGAACGCCGCAGGCCTCATCGATCCGGGTGGCATCGCGGGGACGGCTGCGGCCGCGCGCTGGTTGTTCGGCATCTTCGCGCTGGCGCCTCTGCTTTGCCTTGCCAGCGCAAAACGGACTTCGACAAACGAATAGGCTAGACGCGTCAATCGTTGTTCAGGTCTGTCGTGTCGTCCCGCAGGCATGTGCAAGCCAGTCCGAAAACGCGCTGACTTTCTGTCGCGCCTCGGCACGCGCCGGCCATAGTGCATAATAGCCGTAGCCGCTGTCGATGATGCGCTCAAAGGGAGCGACGAGTTCGCCGCTCTCCAGGTCCTGCCGCGAAAAGGCAAGATCGCCCATCGTCACACCATAGCCGCTTGCCGCCGCAGTCATGGCAAAATCCTGAGTATCGAAAACCTGATGGCGAATGGCTTGAAAGGAATAGGCGCCTTCCGCCTGCAGCCATAGCGTCCAGTCGCTGTGGCGCGGATTGGAGTGCAGCAGCACGCAGTCTTGCAGGTTCTTCACTTCAGGCGGATCGCCGAGCTTGGGAAGAAATTGCGGAGAGCACATCGGCGTCAACCGCTCTTCCAGCAGCAACAAGACATCCATGCCGGGCCAATGGCCGTTGCCATAGGTGATGAGCATGTCGATATCGCCTACCGAGAACGTCGGACGCAGGAACCAGGCCGTATCGATATTGATGTTGAGATCCGGATGATGGCTATGCAAATCCGGCAGGCGCGGCAGGAACCATTTACGCGCAAAGGTCGGCGGCATACGGATTGTCAAAGTCCGGACGGTCGTTTTCGTTGCCTCAAACGAGGTCTTCAGAGAAGCAAGGAGGCTGTCGACAATCGGAATCAGCGCCATGCCGCGTTCCGTCAGCGCCACCTTGCGGGTGTGGCGTTCGAACAGGCTGCAGCCGAAATAATGCTCGAGCTGCTGAACCTGCCGGCTGATCGCGCTTTGGCTCAGATTGAGTTCTGCCGCCGCCGCCGTGAAGCTGCCCGTTTCCGCGACAACGGAAAAGGTCTGCAGCGTCTGCAGCGGCGGCAATCTGTTATGATCGAACCTCGGCTCCATTCCCTACCCGGCTTCTTTGCTGCTGTTTCGAACGGCAAGCATTAAAGCATGTGGATGGAATGGCAACCAACGGGACTCAAGCGATCGCCCGACGCACCGTCTCGATCGCTTGCCGAACCCTTCGCGGTGCTGTGCCGCCCTTGTGATCCCGGCTGGCAACGGAACCTTCCACCGTCAGCACCTCAAAGACATCCGCACGGATACCAGGCGCAAAAGACTGCATCTCGGCGAGCGAAAGCTCCGAAAGCGTCGACAACGCCTTGTCGCGGGCCGCACCGACGATTGCTGCGACGGCATGGTGCGCGTCACGAAAGGGCAAGCCGGCACGCACGAGATAGTCGGCAAGGTCAGTTGCCGTCGAATAGCCCTGATTGGCGGCAGCAAGCATTCTCGCATGCTTGACTGTGATCGTCGGGATCATCTGCGCCGTGACGCTGACGGCGGCGCGCACGGTTTCGAGCGTGTCGGTCAGTGGCGGCTTCGATTCCTGCTGATCCTTGTTGAAGGCAAGCGGCTGGCTTTTCATCAAGGCTGCGGAGAAGGCGAGATTGCCCATGACACGGGCGGCCTTGCCGCGCACCAGCTCGGCCAGATCCGGATTGCGCTTCTGCGGCATGATCGAGGAACCGGTGCAAAATTGGTCGCCGACCTCGATGAAATCGAACATCGGCGTGCACCAGAGAATAACTTCTTCGCTAAACCGCGACAGGTGCCCCATGATGATCGAGCCTGCACTGCAGACATCGACGACATAATCGCGATCGGAAACGGCGTCGAGCGAGTTGGCAAAGGACGTAGAGAAGCCAAGCTTGGACGCGCTGTATTCAGGATCGATGGGATAACCGGTGCCCGCAAGCGCCGCGGCACCCAGCGGTGAAATGTTGAGGCGTTCGCGCGCCGCACCGACCCGATCGAGATCGCGCAGGAACATTTCGACATAAGCCATGAGATGATGGCCGAAGGTCACGGGTTGCGCCACCTGCAGATGCGTGAAGCCGGGCATGATCGCATCGGCGTGCTTTTCAGCCAGATCCACAAAAGCGCCGATCAGAGTTTTCAGATCGTCGGCGAGAAGATCCAGTTGCTCGCGCGCATACAGACGAATGTCCGTCGCCACCTGATCGTTGCGCGATCTTGCGGTATGCAGCTTCTTGCCGGCATCGCCGATCAGCGCGATCAGCCGATCCTCGACATTGGTATGGACGTCTTCGAGTTCGGTCTTCCATTCGAAGGCACCCGAGCGCATCTCTTCGACCACCTGGTCGAGACCAGACTGGATTTTACCGTTTTCGTCAGCCGTCAGAATGCCGGCACGGGCAAGCATCTCGGCGTGGACCTTCGATCCGGCGACATCGTGCAGAGCAATGCGCTTGTCCTGGTCAAGGCACTCGTGAAAGCTCTCGAAATCCCTGGAGACAGCCTCCTTGAATAGCGGCGACCAAGTGGCTTCTTTCTGATTTCTCATCGCGGTCTTCCCTTTTGAACGAATGCCGCCCTCCTCCGGGCGCAACCTTTATTGAAGCAGCCCAAGCAGACTGCGGGCGTCGGTCTGATTTTCGAGATCGAGAACGTAGTCGCTGAGAACTTCGACCCTTGAAGCCGGCAGCACCATGCCGGCAAGCGCGGAATATTTGCCGATCAGTCGCTCATCGCTCAGCGGGTTCTGCGGACCTCCAAGCGGGAATTCGACGACGAGCCGATGTCGCGCACCCGCGGCAGTCACGATGGTGATTGCCGGTTCATCCTCGTCCTTCATGGCGGGATCGATACGCACCGTGATGCGCTCCATCAAGGGGCCGATCTCGGCGGCGGACCAGGCGGACTCCTCGAGTTCGGCCAGAAACACCTTGCCGTAATGTAGCCGGGCCGCCAGAGCATAGGGCAGGCTCATCTGGGCCTGCGCGCGGGACTCGATGACTTTGCCACCGCACATGCCGTACTGGAAGCCGCTTATATCCACCTCGATGCCTGCGATATCGGCGGGCTCGAGACCATGTTGCTGCAGCATGAGATCAAGCGCATCGATGCCCGCATGCGTGCCACGGCAAGTGGCGTGCGGCTTGATCGAGCATCGATTGAGCCGCCAGTAATCTCCGAAATCGCGCAAAAGCGCCTGTGGATCGCCCTTGCCCCCGCCGAAGGTCGCAAAAAAGCTGCCCCAGCGCTCCGCCTCGAAGGCGCTGTCGGGGCCTTCGAACCCATGGCGTGCGAGATAGGCGGCCATCAGGCCGCCTTCGGCGGCACGGCCGGCATGGAGCTTCTTGGTCGAGCTGCCATTGTGGATGAACGCCCAGGTGCCGCCGGCAAAGGAGCAGGCCGAGCCGAGAGCGGAGGCCATGGCATTCACGTCGAGCTTCACCATGCTGCCGACGGCGGCGGCAGCGCCGAATGCGCCGCACGTCCCCGTCGAATGCCAGCCAAGACCATTGTGCTCCTCATATCCGCCGACGGCTTCCAGCACGCGCCGGCCGACTTCATAGCCAAGCAGGACGCTGCGCAACAGGTTACGGCCACTTAACGGCTGGCTACGGTCGCCGAGTGCAGCAAGCACCGCAGGCAGGACGACGGCGCCGGAATGATCGCATCCACCGCTGTCATCGAGCTCGTAGGCATGGGCAGAAACACCGTTGACGAAAGCCGACGTTCTTGCATCCGACGCAATCGCTCGGCCCCAGATCAGGGAAGATCCTGTTCCGGCCTGGATATCGAGCATCGCGACGACGGCGTCGGTTTCGCGGGAAGCCGAACCGGCAATAGCAGCACCCAGCGTATCGAGAATATGAAGTTTCGCCTTTTGGATGGTCTCAGGCGGAAAGGCTTCATAGTTGGTCGAGCAGACAAGCTCCGCCAGCGCCTGGGTCAAATTATCGCTCACGGGACCGTTCCTCATCGACATAGGCTTCATAGACATTGATCGGGTGGTCGCCCGGTGCAGCAACGCCCTTGTCGGCGTGCCAGCGGGCGACGTCCGCAGCTGTCGCCAGCCACACGTCGTCGAAGCTCGTGATATGGGCAAGCAAGGCTTCAACGAGTGCGATCCGGCCCGGCGTGCCGGTCCACTCCGGGCGAAGCTGGATGACGTAACAGAGGCCGTATTTGCGGTAGGCATCGAACTCGGCGATCCAATTGCCCAGCACTGCCTCATAGGAGGGAATGCGACTTTGCCCCTTGGGGAAGGCGGGGGTGAAATTGAACTGGAAATAGGGCCGATCTTCCAGCTCGATGTGAACCGGGATCTCCACCAGCGACGAGGAATGGCTGTAGGGCACATCGTCGCCGTTCAGCGATGCAGACCAAGAATAGCCGGCCTCGACCAGCAGACGATCGAAGCGGCGCGGCCAATTGCCGGCCGGAAGCCGGAACCCGCAAACCTGGTTCGAGGCAATCGCACTCAGCGTCTCGCGGCTGCGCTTGAGAAGCTCGACAGCGGCAAGAGCAGACATCGCATCGTAGCGTTCGAAATTCCAGCCATGACTCTCAATCTCATGGTGCGGCACCACGACGTCGCGCAGCAGCGCTTCATGCTTCTCCGCGACGATACCCGGCACAAACCAGCTCGTGGAAATCCCGGCATCGGCAAAGGCGTTGCAAAGACGCTCGACGCCACGCGTGGCACCATATTGCCAGACGGAGAAACTCTTGCTGCGCCCTTTGAGGTCAGGCGCCTGCGCGACTGCATCAAGCCCGTCGTCAAAGATCACGGAGACGATTGCCGCGCATGTCTTGCCCTGCGGCCAGAAGCCTTTTGAAGCCGTATCGGTCATGCGGCATTCTCCGGATGTTGTGCGATCCACCACTTTGCGATTTCCGCACAGTGTGTTGCCCAGACGCTGTCGCCATGGGCCGTGATTGCCTTGAATAGACCTTCGAGGATCGCAAGCCGGCCGGGCCGGGCGCAAACTTTCGGATGCAGGATCGTCGTCCAGCAGAGTCCTTCGCGGTGATAGCCTTCGAATTCGGCGCACCAGTTCTTCTGAACATCGGCGTAGCCCGAGATGCGGTCGAGGCCGATGGGAAAATCAGGCTCTTCGGTATAGGCGAGCGCGGTATAATCATCGATATCCCAGCGCCCTGGAATCTCGACAAGCCCACGACCGCGCGATGTCGTATGAAAGTAAGGCCTGTCGTCGCCACGCATCGAGCTCGAATAGATGACACCGAACTCGTGCAGCAACTGCGCGGTCTCGTCGCTCCAGTCGCCAGACGGTGTGCGGAAGCCGACCGGCGTCACACCCATCCGGCTTTGAAAGATGTCGCGGGAGCGTCCCATGATATCGAGCTGCTGCTGGCGACTGCAGTCGATGAAGACCTCATGATAATGGCCGTGATAGGCGATCTCATGGGCATCGAGAAGGATTCGTTCGCATTGCGACGGCCAATGTTCGACCACCCAGGTCGGCACGAAGAAGGTCGCCTTGAGCCCATAAGCAGCCAGAAGATCGAGAAGCCGCGGCAGCGCTCGCCACGGGCCATAGGCGCCCTGCGTGAAATAGCGGGGATTGGAGAGCAGCGAGCCGTCGAGCATTGCATCGCCCGTCGGACCATCGACGTCGAAGGCGAGCGCCACAGCCGATTGCCGGCCTGCCGGCCACAGGCTTGGTCTTGCCGATTTGATTGCACTCTTCGCAGTCATGGGACTCTGGATGCGTTTCAAGGTGTTTTAGGACGCAACCACCCATCCGCGGGCGCTGACACGCCCCGGCCGATGGCTGCTTGCGATGGGAAAGAGAAGCGCCGTTGTTATCGCGGCGCTTCCTCAGGCGTTACTTGACGCCGTTGATCACGGCCTTCGGAACGGCATTGTGAACGAGGCCCCACTTCTTGAGGATCTCGTCATAGGTGCCGTCCTTGATCAGCCCGTCGAGAGCGCCGGCAACTGCATCGCGAAGCGCGGTGTGGTCCTTCTTGAAGCCGATGCCGAACGTGTCGTTGCTGAGCAGCGGCTCGCCGACGAGCGTATAGGTGTTGGGCTCGATACGCATCTGATAGGCGATGGTTTCGATGCCCTGCACGACCGCGTCATAACGGCCCTGCTTCATGCCGAGACGGGCAGCGTTCGAATCCGCAGTCCCCTCGAACTTGATGGCGGGCTTGCCCTTGCCTTCGCAATTCTCGGCACTCCATGCCTTGACGTTGTCACCGAAGGACGTGCTGCGGCTTCCGGCAACAGTCTTGCCGCAAAGGTCGCTCGGCTGCTTGTAGGTCGCGGCATTGGCGTTGACGGTAAAGAGGATCGGCCCGCTGGTGATGTAGTCGACGAAGTCCATGCTGGCCTGGCGCTTCACGTTGTCGCTCATGCCGGAGATGATCATGTCGGCACGGCCGGTCTGAAGGCCGCTCTGCAGTTCCTGGAAAGCGGACGTCACGAAGACGGTCGTAAGATTAAGCTTCTTGGCAATCGCGTTCGCCAGATCGACGTCGAAACCATCGATCGTACCGGTGTCCGGATTGACGAACTCCATCGGCGGATAGATCGGGTTGGTCATGATGCGGAGTTCGCCATCCTTGAGCAGATTAAGGCTCGAATCCGCGGAAGCAGCGGTGGCCGCAAGCGAAAGAAGGGCCGCCGAAACAGCAAGACGAATGAGTTTCATGAAATTCTCCTCTGATGATCTTTCTTCAGGTTCTTTTGTTGTTAAAGCACCGCAGAGATGAAGTTCTTCACTCTGGGATTCCTGGGGTTTTCCAATATGTCGCTGGGCGTTCCGGTCTCAACGATCATGCCGGCATCCATGAAGACGACACGGTCGGCGACCTCGCGGCAAAAGCCGATCTCGTGCGTAACGACAATCATGGTCGTTCCCGAAGCGGCGAGCTCCTTCATGACGCCAAGGACTTCGCCGACAAGCTCTGGATCGAGCGCCGAGGTCGGTTCGTCGAAAAGCATGGCCTTGGGCTTCATGGCGAGCGCGCGGGCAATCGCGATGCGCTGCTGCTGGCCGCCGGACAATTCGCCCGGATAGGCGCCTGCCTTGTCGGCAAGACCGACGCGCTGCAGAAGAACGCGCGCTTCGGCGATGCACTCCTGCTTCGGCCGCTTCTGCACGCCGACCGGACCTTCGATGATGTTCTGCAGGACCGTGCGATGCGGGAAGAGATGGAACTTTTGGAAGACCATGCCGACGGACTGACGCTGGCGGGCGATCTCACGATCCGGCAGCGGAAACAGCCGGTTGCCGTCGCGGCGATAGCCGGCGATCTCATCTTCGACCGTGACATAACCCGCATCGATCTGCTCAAGCTGGTTGATGCAGCGCAGGAAAGTGCTTTTGCCCGAACCGGAAGGTCCGATAATGCAAACGACTTCGCCCTTCCTGATCTCGAAATCGATGTCCCTCAGGACGTGAAAGGTGCCGAAATATTTCTGCAGGCCGTGTGCCTTGATGATCGTATCCATCAGGACGCCTCCCCGACCAGAGCCTGATTGGCGGCCTGCTGAGCGCTCGCATCGCGCCGGCCCCAGCCCTTGGAGAAGTGCCGCTCTATATAGACCTGTGCAATGCTGAGAATGGTGACGACGACCATGTACCAGATGGCCGCCACGATCAGCAGTTCGATGACACGCGAATTGACGTAGTAGATGTCCTCGACGTTTTTCAGAACTTCCGAATACTGGATGACGCTGGCGAGCGAGGTGAGTTTGACCATGCCGATGGTTTCATTGCCGATCGGCGGCACGATGACGCGCATGGCCTGCGGCAGCACAATCTTCAGCGTTGCCCGCAGCTTCGTCATGCCGATCGACTGCGCTGCTTCCATCTGCCCCTTGTCGATCGACAGAAGGCCGGCACGCACGACTTCGGCGGTATAGGCGCCCTGCTGGATACCAAGCCCAAGGAGAGCCGCAACGAACGGCGTCATGACATCGACGGTGCGGAGCGACCACAATCCCGGAATACCGATCGTCGGGAAAATCAGGGCAAGATTGAACCACAGGAGGAGCTGGAGCAGCGCCGGCGTACCGCGAAACAGCCAGACATAGCCGACCGAGATGCTGCGCAGAACCGGATTGTCCGACATGCGCATGATCGCGGCAATGACACCCAGAACGATGCCGACGATCATGGCGCAGAACGTCATGATGATCGTGTTGCCAACACCCGTCATGACGGCCCTAGTAAACAGGTTCTGTGCGACATATTCCCAGGCGATATCGCCCTTCCAGAAGGCTCTCGCCAGAAGAAGAAGGAGGATGATGCAGACTGCCGCCATGATCTTCGTGCCGATTTTTCGCTGCGGCACGATCACAAGCGCATTCACGTCCAGTGGCGCTGAGTTCGTCAAATTCGATCCCCTGAGCTCGTTGGTGAGCTTCAATCTTATAATGGGAAAAAACTTACGTTGCTTTGGAATTCATTCGCAAACGAGATTTAAGCATGTGATTTATGCAAACTACGCATAAATCAGAATTGCTGTTCCCGTTTCGCCCATGGCAAGGATCACGGGCAAAGCCGCGTCTAAGTGCCAGAAGGCCTGCCTCCGGAGCATCTGACAGTCGATAGGACCTACGCAGGACGGCACGAAACCTGATCCAGCCGGGTGGAAACCCTGGATTTGTGGGGTTGAAACCTGCCGGAACTAAGCCTTGCGGGGCTTGCGGCCGCCTGTCTTGGCACCGACTGGAGCCGCAACGGACGCCCGCTTGACGAGCGAGCATTCCAGCTTGGTCACCTGATAGCGCCGCTCGCGGGGCAGAACCGCCGTCTCCAGATGCTCGATCGCCCATTGCCCCATGGCCATGTGCGGGAGAACGGAAGTGCTCAACGGCGGCACGAGATGACGGCAGATATCTTCGTCATCGTAACCCATGACCGACATATCCTCGGGGATATGGAGCCCGGCTTCCTTGAGCGCCTCATAGCATCCGATGGCAGTTCGGTCATTCTGGCAGAAGATGGCGGTCGGACGCTCAGCAAGAGATAGCAGTTTCATCGTTGCGGAATAGCCCGCGCTGGCCGACCAGTCGCCTTCGATGACCAACTCTGGATCGAACGGAATGTCGGCGGTCGCCAGGGCGCGGCGATATCCGGTCAGTCGATCCTGCGCCGCCTGCATCCAAGGCTCGCCGGTGATTGTCGCAATGCGGTGATGGCCATGGGAGATCAGATGCCGTGTCGCCGTCTGGCCGCCGGCAATTTCGCTCGGAACGACAGCCGGAAAGGCATAATCCGCCGTGTAGCAGTTCAGCAGAACGATCGGGATATTGAGATCGTAGAGATAATCGGGGATTTCCACCTCGCGGGTGAAGATCGTCATATAGATTAGAGCCGAGATGCCGCTATTGCTGAGCGCCTTGATCGCTCGCGGCTCCATGACGGGGTCGCTCATGGTCTGGGCGACGAGCAATACATTGCCGGCATTCCAGCAGGCCTGACGCGCACCCTCGATCGCAACGACCGCTTCCGGGCTGGTGGCGAGCTGGTCGACGGCGAAACCGATAATGCCGTCGAGTTTCGATGATGACTGTAGTGCGGGGGGAGTTGAAAACACCGGCGTGACATAACCCAATTGACGAGCGGCCTCGATGACCCTGTCACGGGTCTGTTGCGACAGGCGCATGCCCGGCGTGTTGTTCAAGACGAAAGAGACCGCGGCCTGCGAACACCCAGCTGCCTTGGCGATATCCGTCATCGTCACTCTATTGCCGAGGCGACGGCCTTTGCGCTTCGCTGTCTTGGTATCGTCGGCTGCCTGGTCGCCGTCCGCGGCCGGTATCTTCTTCATGACAGCGTCTCATCTCCCCTGTGGCGAAATCGGTCGACGACCCCACCGCCGCTTCGCACGCTAATATTTATTATCATCAATGGAATGATTTCGGCAACTGCCGTCGCGATAAATAACGATCACAGTCTGCGGCGTTATCGCGCATCACCCTGCATTGCAATAAATATCGAGGTTTCCAAGGGGATGTTGGGCGGCGTAACGCAGATTCCCGTTGCTAATTCTATTTACTAATTAAAATTAGTCGTATACCGTCGCTCTTGTGGTTGGACGTGCCGCGTCTCGCTCGCGAGAGGCCCTAGGAGGGGGTGCAGGACCGATCTGCCGCGAATTGCAACTGGGCCCAGACAGAGCGGCCTACGGGAGGATTATCATGAAGTACCTAACAAGGGGCGCCGCCGCCTTTGCGGCAGGGTTGATGCTGAGCTACGCAACGGCGTCCTACGCCGCCGACAAGCCGACGCTGGCCTTTGTGGTCAACGGCGCTTCCGACTTCTGGAAGGCTGCCGAAGCCGGTGTAAAGAAGGCGCAGGCCGAACTACCCGACTTCAACATGGAATTGAAATATCCCGAGCAATCCTCGGTCGCCATCCAGCAGAGATTGATGGAAGATCTCGTTTCCGCCGGCGTGAAGGGCATCATGGTTTCCGCCGTCGATCCGAAGACGTCGACCGAAGGTCTGAACAAGATCGGCTCGCAGACGGCGCTCTTCACCACCGATAGCGACGCACCCGACACCAACCGTGTCGCCTATATCGGCTCGTCCAACGTCGACGCTGGCAAGCAGGCTGCCGAAATCGCCAAGAAAGCCATGCCGAATGGCGGCAAGTGCATCGGCTTCGTGGGCCTTCTCGGCGCAGACAATGCCAAGGAGCGCATCCAGGGCATGAAGGACGGCATCGCCGGCACGAAGATCGAGCTTGTCGATGTCCGCGGCGACGATATCGACCAGACCCGTGCGAAGAAGAACGTCGAAGACGCTCTTGTTGCAAGCCCTGACGTTACGTGCATGGTCGGCTTCTATTCCTACAATACGCCGCGCATCTACGAAGCGCTGCGCGAAGCAGGCAAGCTTGGTCAGATCACGGTTGTCGGCTTCGATGATGATCCGATCACCCTTGGCGGTGTCAAGGAAGGCACGATTGCCGGCACCGTCGTTCAGCAGCCTTACCTCTGGGCGTACCAGGGCATGAAGCTGATGGCGGCCTACCTGAAGGGCGACAAGTCCGGCATCCCTGCCAACAAGCTGATCATCATCCCCACGAAGATCATCGGCAAGGATGATGTCGACGCCTATGCGGCGAACCTGAAGGCGATGGCCGGCAATTAACGGTCCTCCCGCAGCAGCGCCGATTGCGGGGATCGGCGCTGCTGTTCCTTGAACGTCCACGACGCATCGGCTTGCAGGCCACATCGTACGGGCTTTAATTGGCATGAATGAGCAATCAGATACATTGGCGACGGACGCGACGGTGCCTTTTCTCAGCCTATCGAGAATTGGCAAGACTTATCCCGGTGTCGTGGCCCTCGATAACTTCTCCATGGATGTCACACCCGGCGAGGTCATCGGCCTCGTCGGCGAAAATGGCGCCGGCAAATCAACCCTGATGAAAATCCTCGGCGGCGTCGTCAAACCGGACCGGGGCAACATTCGGCTTGATGGCGTCGAGCAGACATCGTTCTCGGTCGAGACCAGCATCGCCTCCGGTATCGCGTTCGTTCACCAGGAGCTCAATCTTTTTGAGAACCTTGATGTCGCCGCGAATATTTTCCTGGGACGCGAGCCGCTTCGCGGCGGTCTCCTGAAGCTTGTCGACCGAGACCGCCTGCGCGCGATGGTCGCCCCTCTCCTGAAGCGCGTCGGTGCGAACTTTACGGCCGACACGCCCGTCGCCTCCCTCTCTCTTGCCCAACAGCAAATGGTGGAGATCGCCAAGGCGCTCTCGATCAATGCACGGCTCGTGATCCTCGACGAGCCGACATCCAGCCTGCCTCTGTCCGAGACAGAAAAGCTGCTTAACGTCATATCTTCGCTGAAGGCAGAGGGCATCAGCGTCATCTTCATCTCACATCGCTTGCACGAAGTCTCGCGCGTTGCCGATCGGGTGATCGTGCTACGCGACGGCACGCTGGTCGGCTCCTTGCCCAAAGAGCTGATCGATCACGACCGTATGGTCAAGCTGATGATCGGCCGTGCGCTGAGTGCACGCGACGCAGAGCCGGCTCGGCCCCCTGGCAATGTAGCGCTGAAAGTCTCCGCCATCCGGACCGCGGCCTACCCGACGCGACCCGTCGATCTCGATATACGCTATGGCGAAATCCTCGGACTTGCAGGCCTCGTCGGATCGGGCAGAACGGAACTTGCGCGTGTCCTTTTCGGGATCGATAGAAGCTATGGCGGTGGTACGACCGTGCTTGACGGCCGCGACATCAAGATCACCTCCGCCCGGGAAGCCGTTGCAAACGGCATCTTCCTTGTTCCTGAAGATCGCAAGCTGAGCGGCATCCTGCTGGATATGCCGATATCGCAAAATATATCCCTGCCCAATCTACCGGCCTATTCTCCGCGTTTTATGGTATCCTCCGAGCGGGAGAACGCCGCTGCCGAAAGCCAGCGCAAGCAGCTGAGCATCAAGGCGCCGTCGATCTCGACGCGTACGGGCACTCTTTCGGGCGGCAACCAACAGAAGGTTGTTCTCGCCAAATGGCTGTCGATGCGTCCAAGGGTCCTGATCTTCGACGAACCGACGCGGGGCATCGATATCGGCGCCAAGAATGAAATCTACAGCCTGATGCGCAAGCTTGCCGATGCCGGTGTCGCGATCCTGATGATCTCGAGCGACATGGAAGAGGTGATCGGTGTCTCAGATCGAATTGCGGTCATGCATGAAGGGCAGATAGCCGGCATTCTCGACAAGGATGAATTCAGTCAGGAAAACGTACTTTTGCTCGCCGTCGGCAAGACGCTACACTAACGGCTGCAGCCAACAGGAATTGAAATCGATGAGTAAGAAAGACCTTGGCCTGCTCCTTTTGATCATTGTCGTCGGCGTTGTCGTGACGGTCATCAATCCGCGCTTCCTTCTGCCGATCAATCTCGCCAATACGTCCAACCTGATCGGCCTCTTCGGGATCCTGTCGATCGGCCAGGCCTTCGTCATCATCACCGGCGGCATCGAGCTTTCCGTAGGCTCGCTGGTGGCCCTGCTGGGCGTGCTGTTCATCGATTTCATCGCCGTGCAAAACATGCCCTGGGCGGTTGCTCTACCCCTGATCCTGGTCCTCGGCGGCGTTCTCGGCGCCATTCATGGCTGGCTGATCACCAAGCTCAACCTCCAGCCCTTCGTTGTCACGCTGTGCGGCCTTCTGATTTATCGTGGTGCTGCACGTTTCTATACGGCAGACGGCACAGCGGGTTTCGCTTTCGGCCAGAATTTCCCTTCGCTGGAATTCCTGACGGCCGGCCGTTTTTATGGCGTGCCGAACACCTTCATAGCGCTTGTGATCATCGCGATTGTGATGTGGATCGTCCTCCACCGCTCTGTCTACGGACGCTATCTCTATGCCATCGGCAAAAACGAGGAGGCCGCAAAATATTCCGGCATTCGCACCTCGAAGATGGTGATGATCTCTTACGTCATATGCGGCGTGCTGACCGCGCTTTCGGCGATCTATTTCGCGATGTACACGCGCTCGATTTCACCGGCGAGCCATGGACAATTCTACGAACTTTATGCCATCGCGGCGGCCGTGCTCGGCGGCTTCTCGCTACGCGGCGGCGAAGGCTCGCTGGTTGGCGTGGTCTTGGGAACGATCCTGCTGCAGGAACTGCAAAATCTGGTCAACCTGCTGGGCATTCCCTCCTCCCTCAACTTTGCGGTCATGGGCGGCGTCATTCTGATCGGCGTGCTGATCGATCAGCAATGGAGCGCCATTCGCGCGCAGCGCCGCCTGCTGTCCGCCGCCCGGCAGGCAGACGTGCGACAGCCTGCCGAGTAGACGCAATCATGGCGGCCATCATTGGCCGCCATGGGAAAATACGACGGAATAGAAAGCAGAAGCGGCTGTGATTTCAGATCGCAGCCAGCTTCTTGACCCAGGCGCCAACCTCGTCACCGCTGCCCATATCGGCCTGCACGAGACCATCGATCATGAATGTCGGGGAAACGTGGATGCCGTTCTGTCGGGCATATTTGCAATGCCACTTGATCTCCCGATCCAGATCCGGGATCGAGAACGCCGACTTCAATTCGACACCGCTGTAGTTTTCAAGCCGCTCGATCAACTGGTTCGGCGTTACGTCCATGTTCGGCCCGCCGGCATGATGAGCAAACTCGAACTCCTCACGGTGGGCCGCGATTGCAGCCATCACCTTTTTCGCCGTCTCCTTGCCGCCGGCAAGTGTGGAGGCAGCCAGGATGCAGCGGACCAGAACACCGGAATACATGTGCCAGGGCTGAGACTGCAGCCGGATCTTGATGGTTATTCTATCCGCGCCCGCCTGTTCGAGGAGAGCGTCAAGCTTGTTGAATACCTTGACCGAGTATGGACACGTCGGCTCCAGAAAGACTTCGAAAACACGTGGGCCATGGCCCCAAGCCAGAGGATCCGCGCGCCAGGCTACATCGGTCATGCTGATTTCCCGTTGTTCGATGTAAGTTGCGATAGTTGCTTTCTCGATCCTTGCAGGAAGCATCGCGGGGATCAATGCATAGCATGAAATGATCCCCACAAACGCCATGCACTCTCAATGTGGCTAGTTCTGCGTACCGTTTCGGCTTGGCTGCTGCGGCGTACTGTTGATGCCTTGCTGGTTGTTATCCGTCCGATCGGTGGGGGCAGACTGGCTCGGCTGTCCGGCCGGCGGCGTGTTATCGATCGTACCGCCCTGCGGCTGATTGCCGTTGGTCGTGCTAATGGATGAACTGTTCGTTTGCGACTTATCGGGATCGATATGCCGACCCCAGATTTCGACGCCGACCCAGACTATTCCAGCCAACACGAGCGCAGCGATCAAGAGCGCGAAGAGATGCGTCCCACGGACGCCTTGCCGCGCTTCGGTTGCCGAAAGCGGCTCCTTATTATCCCTGGACATCATTGGAAGCCTCCGATTGTTGCGGGATGGTATTGTTACTTAACAAGCACCCACGGAGATGGTTCCCATATGGCCAGCCTTATTGACGTGCCGAAAGCGGGAACATTGCGAGCAACCGGACGTTAGCTTTATGAGGCTGCAGGTTGTGCCAAGCGGACGCGATGGTGCTGAAGAATATGGAGATTTTTCCGCTTTCTCTCCATAGCCAACGAAACGGCAGGCGAGCTTCTTATCCATCCGACCTGTGGCCTCTCCGACAACTCCGGCCAATTGGAAGTGCAACCGCTCCATTCGCCAAGAAGCAGTACGGAATTGGAAAATACGGTGCTGCAACCCGTAACATACGACGGCAAATGGCGAACCGAGCAATAGCTCCACGCCGTCATCGAGGTGAAAAATGGCAAGCAAGATCATGCGAAAACCGCCAATGGCGGGCCCATCAAGCACGGCATCAGGCCGTCCCTTTGGCGTTGCCGTCGCTCCTCTTTTACATCGACTTGTCGCGACGAACTGGCGGCCAGCCTTCGTGCCGATCGTCATTGCCGTCGCGGTCACAGGAGGCTCGGTGTTTGCGCAGCAGATGCCTGACGGCGACCGGTGCAAAGCGACCGGCTCTGACCATCAAGCCCAACAACAGAAAAACGAACCATCTGCCGATAGAAATAACAACAACGCTGACAAGCTATCCGACTGCAATGGCGTACTGAAACCACCAACGGTGGGCGACAGCGAGCTGGAAAAACCTGCGCCGCAGGTCGGACGCACACCTGTCATCAAGCCGGGTGATGCACCGAAGGAGCAGCAGGATAGTCAGCAACCCAAGCAATGAGGCTACGGTCAGGGTTTCGGTGCCGGCTTCTCGATAGGTCCGCTGGCGACGGTCGAGTCGTGGCCACTGTCGGAACTGAACGGTTTGATGACGAGGATGGCCAGAATTGAGGCGATCATCAGGCCCAAGATAACAAGCAGCAAGGTTCGCATCTAAACACCTGATTATTGTGTTTTGCGGACGATCAGATTTGTATGATGCGAAACAATGCCGTTTGCCTGACGACAAATGGCTTCCGCACGCTGCTTCGCTTCGTGGTCTTCGACCGATCCTTCGATCATCACACGGCCACGACTGACGGATACAAAGATTCCAGCAATATTTATGATAGGGTCCGCATCGAGCTGACGTTCTATCTCCTTGCGAATTGTCGCATCAGATCTTTCTGCGGCATGATGTTCGGTCGCCACCGCCTCATCGCGTTGCGCCGCTGTCGCGCCTGCATTTTTCGCCAGACGATCGAGCGACATCCGGTAGCCTCCCAGAGAAATTTCGTCGGCCTGTTGCTGCCTTTGCGCGTCGTACTCGGCAGTGTCTTCACAGCGCGCATCGTCTGTGCCGGGTTCAGGAGGAGCATCCTGCGAGGCCTGTGGCCTTGGTTCAAATCTTGTCTCTTCCAACCCACCTGCTGCCTGGTCAAGTGCCTGTACCGTGCGACTGACGCTACCATCTTCAGATGGTGACGCCGCTTTTCCACTTTTGAGATCAACCATCGTTCTCTCCCGTGTCTGATAGGAAAACAACCTTTCCCGCGAGCGAATGTTCCTGTTCGGCTCTGACCTCAGGCGTTGCTCTTTTCCATTTCAAAGGAAATAATCTTGTACTGCACCTGAAGCGACGCCAGCAGTTGCGCCCCGCCACCATCGACTCCTGCCCATTTCCAGCGAGCCTCAAAGGCAACGTTCGCACTCTCCGGAGTTGATCCGATCGTCTTGGCGACAAACGAAAAAGTACAATCGGATCTGCCAGGCATGCGGATTTCCGGAATGGCGATGTTCGCCCCCAGGGGAAGCTCGATGACGACGCGAGCCTTCTGCTTGCGCGGTATCAACCTGTCGCACCATTTGAGCAATGACAGGACGACAAAGGCAAGGATTGCGCCAGCGGAACCGATAATCAGCTGACCACCGCCGAGGCAAAGGCCTATCGCCGTCACGATCCACAAGGTCGCGGCGGTGGTGACCCCGGTCACGAGATCGCCACGCTTGAGAATGGCGCCGCCGCCTATAAATCCGACTCCGGTCAACACACCGAGCGGAAAGCGAAGGATATCCATCGAAGCAAAGGATTCCGGCGATTTACCCGATGTAGCAAGCAGGATGTTCGCCTGGATCATCGTAAGACATGCGGCCAGCCCGACGAGTATCGTCGTGCGAAAGCCTGCCGCGTGGCCGCCGCTTTCCCTGTTGAAGCCGATCAGAGCTCCGGCAGCGACCACAAGAAGCAGGCGCAGCAGGATATCCGGCCAGCTGGGGTTCAAAACCATGAGTTCAATCGTTGGACTGGGCAACGGACCCTCCGCAAACGGCGACACAGATCTCCGATTGCGGAACAACGTCAACGCATGTTTCGTTCCATCCTGCCTATAGCCCGGCTCCTCGGCATTGCGTGTCAACGTCCGCACCAGACGGACGCGATTTTCAATGAGCCCTGCTCAATGCGCCGGCGTTGCTTCCGGTTCCGGCTCGGCGTCTGGCGCCGTTTGCTTGTGATGGTCGGCAGCCAGCAGCATGTAGACGGCAGGTACAACGAACAGCGTGAACAAGGTGCCGATCGCAAGGCCCGTCGCGATGACCAGACCCATGTTGAAGCGCGCCGCGGCACCGGCGCCAGCCGCCAGAATGAGCGGAACCACGCCTAGGACCATGGCGCCTGTCGTCATCAGGATCGGACGAAGACGGATGCCGCACGCGCCTTCGATCGCCTCACGCTTGGTCTTGCCTTCGGCCTGCAGCGTGTTCGCCACTTCGACGATCAGGATACCATGCTTGGAAATCAGTCCCATCAGCGTCACCAGACCAACCTGTGTGTAGATGTTCATGGTCGCGCCGCCGATACCGAGACTGATGAAGGCGAGCGCACCTGCGATCGACATCGGCACCGACACGAGAATGATCAACGGATCGCGGAAGCTGTTGAACTGGGCAGACAGAGCCAGGAAGACAATGATCAACGCGAGGGCAAAGGTCGTCGCCATCCCGCTCGATTCCTGCACGAACTGTCGTGACTGACCGCCGTAGTCGACGGTATAACCCTGCGGCAACGTGCGCGCGGCGATCGATTTCAGCGTCTCCAAGGCATCACCGACGGCAACACCCGGCGCCGGAACGCCGGAAATGGTCGCAGAATTCAGCTGTTGGAAGTGGGCCACCGAACGCGGCGTCGCCTGGAGCTTTGCCGTCGCAATCGCCGAGAGCGGAATCTTCGAACCATTCACGTTGGCGATCGGATAATCCATGATCTGATCGATCGTCTGGCGCGAACGCTGTTCAACCTGCGGAATGACCTGGTAGGAGCGGTTGTCGATACTGAAATAGTTGACATAGCCGCCGCCCAGCATGGAGGCGAGCGCCGCACCGACATTGTTCATCGACAGCCCAAGCGCCGACGCCTTGCTGCGATCGATCTGGATCGAATATTGCGGATTGTCGACGTAGAGATCCTTTGTCAGGAAGATGAACTGTCCGGATTTTTGCGCTTCCTGCAGGAAAGTATTGGACACGTCGTTCAGCTGCTCGAAGCCGGCTGTACCACCGATGGCAAACTGCACGGGCAAACCGCTGGCGCCGGGGAGCGGCGGTATCTGAAAGACGACCGCCTGACCGCCCGCAATCTTGCCGAGGTCAGCCTGGACCAGCGGCTGAAGCTGGTCGGCCGTTCTTGTGCGCTGGTCCCATGGCTTCAGCACCATGCCTTCGAACGAGGTGCCAGGCACTTCCACCTGAAGCGTCTTGTCGGTCTCGGGGAAGCTTCGAAAGATCTTCGTCACTTGATCGGAATTCAGCAGTTTCTGTTGAAGCGTCGCGTTGGGTGCATTGGTGACCTGCGAGGCCAGGAAGCCCTGGTCTTCATTGGGAGCCAGCTCATTCTTGGCACTGCTATAAAGAAAGTAGATGCTGCCAAGCACGATGACGGCGAACACCAACGTCACCGGGATCGTATTCAGGCTGCCATGCAGCATGCGCGTGTAGGGTCGATGGATCTCCGAAAAGCGCCGGTCGATAAAGTCCGAAATCCGCTCTTCCCAACCGCTGCGATCGGTCAGATGCGGTTTGAGAATACGCGAACACATCATCGGCGTCAGGGTCAAAGCGATGATCATCGACACGGCGACCGCACCGACCAGCGTGAAAGCGAACTCGGTGAACAGGGCGCCGGTGAGACCGCCCTGGAAGCCGATCGGCACGTAGACGGCTATCAGCACGACGGTCATGGCAAGGATCGGCCCGACGAGCTCATGCGCGGCGTCCAGCGCTGCCTGCATCGGCGTCGCACCCTCTTCGATGTGTCGATTGACGTTTTCGACAACGATGATGGCGTCGTCGACAACAAGACCGATCGCCAGGACGAGGGCAAGCAAGGTCAGAAGATTGATCGAGAATCCGAAGATCAGCATCATCGCAAAGGTGCCGACCAGCGAAAGCGGTATGGCAATGATGGGAATGGCGACCGAACGCGGAGAGCCGAGGAAGGCAAAAACCACGAAGATGACGATGACAAGGGCTTCGATCAGACTTTTCACGACCTCGTCGATGGACTGTGTAACGAAGGTGCTGGAATCGTAGACGATGTAGCCTTGCAGGCCCTGCGGCAATTGTGCCTGAATGTCAGGAAACACCGCGCGAACGCCGGTGATCACGTCGAGCAGGTTGGCCGTCGGCGCAATCTGGATGCCCATGAACACACCATCCTGCGCATCGAACCCGATCTGGACGTCAGGGTTTTGCGACCCGAGCGCGACGGTGGCCACATCTTTCAGCCGAACGATCGAGCTGCCGATCTGCTTGACGATCAGCTCCCTGAATTCATCGGCAGAATGGAGGTCGGTCTGCGCGGTCAACACGGTCTGGGTCATCTGACCGCGCGTGGTGCCGATGCCGGAAATATAGTTGTTGTTGCTGAGCGCGATCCCGACGTCGCCCGCCGTCAACCCGTATGCGGCGAGCTTGTCCGGCTTCAGCCATGCTCGCAGCGCAAAGGTCCTGCCGCCAAGGATTTCAGCCGTCTGGACGCCATTGACGGCCTGCAATTTAGGCTGAACGACGCGCGTCAGATAATCGGTAATCTGGTTGCTGGCGAGAACATCGCTGCGAAAGCCGATATACATGGCATCGATCGACTGACCGACGGACACCGTCATGATCGGCTGCTGCGTGCCTGTCGGCAATTGATTGAGAACCGAGGAGACCTTGGCGTTGATCTCTGTCATCGCCGCATCCGCATCGTAGTTCAGGCGCAGGTTGACGGTGATAGTCGACGTGCCACTGGTGCTCGACGACGTCATGTAGTCGATGCCGTTGGCCTGCGCGATGGCGTTCTCGAGCGGCGTCGTGATGAAGCCGGCGATGACGTCCGGGGCGGCGCCCGGATAGGTCGTCGTGACGGTCACCACAGCATTTTGTGTCTGCGGATATTGCCGCACGGTCAGCGAGCGGAACGACTGGTACCCGATGACGATAATCAGCGCGCTCACGACCAATGCAAGAACCGGGCGCCGGATGAAAATATCGGTGATATTCATCGCCACACCTCAGTTCGGATTGGCCGGGTTTGCATTGGGATCGTTCGACGGCTGCACGTCATTGTTGATGATGACGGGCGAACCGTTATTGAGTTTCAGCTGGCCTGACGTGACGACCACCTCGCCGGCATCCAGGCCTTTGGTGACGGCGATCTGATCTCCCCGGGCCTGCCCCGTGGAAACGAACTTCTGATTGGCGACCAGCTGCGGCTTCCCATCGGCGGTCTTGCCCTTATCGGTAACGATATAGACGACGTTGCCATAGGGGTTGATGGTGACGGCGGTCTGTGGAAGCGAAACGTAGCTCTTCGGTTCCCCCACGACCACGGTGATATTGCCGAACATGCCGGGCAGAAGCTTGCGATCCGGATTTGCAAAAGTCGCGCGGATCGTCAGATTGCGGCTCTGCGTGTCCACCAGCGGGCTTATCGCACTGATCTTGCCGTCGAAGGTTTGGGTCCCATAGGCATCCAATGTTGCAGTGACTGCCTGTCCCACCTTCAATTGCGATAGGGCTTGCTGCGGCATGGAAAAGTCGAACTGGATCGGGTCGAGCGACTGAAGCGTCACAACGGCAGTTCCTGGCGCGAGATATTCGCCGAGGCTCACAAGCTTGATGCCGAGATGACCGTCAAAGGGTGCGCGGATCGAATATTGATCGATCAGTGCCTGCTGTGACGACACTTGCGCCTGCGCCGCCTTCAAGTTGGCGAGATCGCTGTCGACTTGGCTCTGCGCAATCGTATTCGCCTTGATCAGTTTGGAATCGCGATCAACGGCAATCTGCGCGTTCGCCGCCGATGCCTGATATTGCTGCAGCGTCGAGATTTGCTGGTCGGCCAGCAGCTGAACGATGAGGTCACCCTTCTTGACGTCCTGACCGTCTTCAAAACCGATCTTCTGCACAATGCCGGGCACCTGCGCGGAAAGATTGGCGCCTTCCACGGCATTGAAACTACCGACGGATTGCAGCGTCGTCTGCCACGGGCTCGTTGCCGCTGTTATGGTCGAGACAGTCTGCGGCGGCGACTTGAGGTTTGCCAGATAAGCGGCGATCATCCGGTTCTTGAAAGCCTGAAAACCGAAAATCCCGCCCAGAATCAGGCCTATGACGATCAGCATGATCACCATGCGTTTTATCATGTTCGCAAACTCTACTTTTTCAAGGATGGGTCAGTAGGAGATCGTCTCGATCGCGGCTCAAGGAAAAGACCTTTCAGCCCACGGAAGGCAGGGCGCACGCCACAATGATCGAGAAAGGTCACACCGAAATCGGCGTTCCCCATATAAACCGGACCAGTCAAACCTCATTGGCACGACTCCGTTTCTGATCAGGCGCAAGCGACCTCAATCATATTCAAGATAGCTGATTTGTTATAGCTGGACCATATCGAAGAGTCTAATTGCGGCAATATGGTAACGAAGAATGAACCCATGCGCATTGCATTCGCACTTTCTTGGAATTAATTCTTTGTTTTTACATGAGTTTTTCAAAACCTCGTTTGCCTTCAGCCGCGTGGGTAGGCGGTTCGGCAAACAGACATAACGGTATCGCGGAGCCAACGATGCGCCGGATCGGCGTCCATGCGAGGATGCCACAACGCTGAAATCTTGAACTCTGGCATGGGCAATGGAAGCTCAAAATGCTCTAGCCCGATCGTAATGGCATGCGCGTCCGACATGGTATTGCCGAGGCAAGAACGCGGCACCAGCGCCAGAAGATCCGACTGACGGGCAATGCGCATCGCGTCCGGATACCCCGGGACGACCACCGTTACGACTCGCTGAAGGCCAAGCTTCTCCAGAGCGACATCGATCGCCTCGACGAAGCCCCCGTCTCGTGACGCGGCAACATGCCTGCAGGCAGCATATCGTTCGGGCGTGATCGCGGCATCTGCCAGAAGCGGATGACCGGTTCGGGCAACACCGACAAGCTTGTCGTAGAAAAGAAGTTGCGTGCGGATTTCGGGCGCCGACGTGCCCAACAACCCGATCTCAAGATCGACCAGCCCTTCGCGAAGCGGCATAGCATCCTTATCCGGCTTGGCGACGAAGCGAAGGCGCACCGCTGGGGCGTTGCGGGCGACCGCGCTGACAACTGGGCCGGCCAGGAATTCCAGGAACGCCTCGCTGACGCGAATGGTGAACGTTCGTTCCAGCGTGGTCGCATCCACTTCGGTGGCCTGCGGCCGTAGGACTGCACGCACATCGCCGGTCAGCGCATGGACACGATCGCGCAATTCGATGGCGCGCGGCGTCGGTACCAGGCGACGCCCTGCCCGCACCAGCAGCGGATCACCCGTTACCGACCGAAGCCGGGTAAGCGTGCGGCTCATGGCCGAGATGCTCAGGCCAAGTCGTCGTGCAGCACCCGTGACACTGCCTTCCGCAAGCAGCACATCCAGGGCAACCAGAAGATTGAAATCGATATCGGCGTTATTCATGGGCCGAGCCTATCGCATTTCAAAAACCCAATATAGCGCTCGATGCAACTATACTTTGCTTTCGATGCGTCTGGCGCTCATAATGCCATGGACCATATCTATCGCGACACCACAAATGAGAGAGATAGATCGATGCCCACCAATCTTGTGAATGCCTCCTCCGGCACCATTCTTTTGATCGGTGCCTCCCGCGGTCTTGGTTACGCGATGGCGGTGGAGTTTCTGAAAAAAGGCTGGAATGTCGTCGGTACCGTTCGAGAGGACACAGGTCGCACGAAGTTCCATGATCTTGCCGACGAGTTCGTGGGCAGGGTCGAGGTCGAAACGGTCGATATTTGCGAACCGACACAGGTGACGGCACTGCGCGAGCGCCTGTCGGGCAGGACGTTCGATATGTTATTCGTCAATGCGGGCGTTACCAACAACCCGGTCGAAACGATCGCGGATGTGACGACCGACGAATTCATCAGAGTGATGGTCACGAATTCGCTGAGCCCGATGCGGGTTCTCGAAAGCCTGGAACATTATGTCCCGGCAACGGGCCTGATCGGCGTGATGTCTTCCGGACAAGGCAGTATCGCCAACAACGAGAATGGCCAACGCGAGGTTTATCGGGGCAGCAAGGCGGCGCTGAACATGTTCATGCGCAGTTTCGCCGCCCGCCACGCAGCAACATCGCGGGCCATGGTGGTGATGGCGCCGGGCTGGGTGCGCACCGAGATGGGTGGCCCCGACGCCAAACTCACCATCGAGGAAAGCATTCCAAGCCTGGTGAACGTCCTTCTTGCGAAACAGGCAAGGCCGGGGCTCGAATATCTCGACTATCTCGGGCGTACGGTCCCCTGGTAAGCCACCTACTCCGGAACTTCTTTCTGGACACTCAAAAGTCGACTTCGGTCGCCACGCCCTTCGCCACAGCAAGCTCGACTGCGGCGGAGGCAACGGCAAGATCCTGAAGGCCAACGCCAGTTCCGTCGAACAGGGTAATCTGGTCGTCAGACCTTCGGCCGGGATGCGTTCCGTTGATGACGGCACCGATCTCGACAATATCAGTGGCCCGGATCAGGCCGCGTTCAACTGCATGCTGGGATTCTCCGATAGTGATCGCTTGAGCGACTTCGTCGGTAAATACGGTTGCTATCGCCAGAATATCGGCTTCGACCTCCTGCTTTCCTTTTGTATCGGTTCCCATGCACGCCAGATGCGTGCCCGGCCGAACTTGCGACGCCTTGAGCATCGGCGCGAAAGACGAGGTGATCGAAATAATCACGTCCGCTTCGGCGCCCAATCGATCAAGATTGACTGCCTCGAAGGGAAGGCCCTCCTCCTTGGCAACCTCCTCCAGACGGCTCAGCATGTCGGGATGCAGATTCCAACCGACAACTTTTTCGAAGGCGCGCTGCTTGAGCGCTGCGCGCAATTGAAATGTCGCCTGGTGACCTGCCCCGATCATGCCAAGGACCTTCGCGTCTTTACGGGCAAGATATTTTATCGAGATTGCGGAAGCCGCTGCCGTGCGCAGCGCAGTCAAAAGATTGCCGCCCACGACGGCCCGGCATCTGCCGGTGTCTGGATCGAACAGAAAGACGCTAGACTGGTGGTTGGTAAGGCCCTTTTGAACATTATTGGGCCAGAAGCCACCAGCCTTCAGCCCCAGCACCAAGCCCTTGCGATCGAAGCCCGATTTAAAGCCGTAAAGAGCATCGGCATGCCCGATCGCCTCGCGGACGACCGGGAAATTATAGGCCGATCCGTCCGCCATCGAGGCAAACACTTTTTCGACCGCTTCTAAGCAATCGGCTGAAGTCACCAGCCCGGCAATTTCACTTTCAGGTACGATGATCATTGTCGCTTCCGCTTGGTTCTGGTGCATCCATCCAGCTTATCAGTAAGCCTTGCCGCGTGCTGAGATCGGCCACAGCGTCTCGACCTTTCCATTGCGCACTCCAACATACCAATCATGAACGTTGCACGTCGGATCGCAATGTCCGGGAACGAGGCGAAGTTTCTCGTTGATCTTGAGGACGCCGTTCGGGTCTTCGATAACGCCATGCTCATCCGAGCACTTGATATATTTCACGTCATCGCGACCGTGAATGAACGGCAGACCCGAGTCGACGGACTGCGCCTTGAGACCAGCATCGCAAATCGCCTTGTCGGCCTTTGCATGGCTCATGACACTGGTGAGGATGAAGAGGGCATTCTCCCATTCGCCCTGGTCGATCCGCTTGCCGTTCTCGTCGTGGATGCGCCCGTAATCCGCATCCATGAAAGCATAGCTTCCGCACTGAAGCTCGTTATAGACGCCTGAGTTGCTCTCGAAATAGTAGCTGCCCGTGCCGCCGCCGCTCACCAATTCCGGCTCCAGCCCTTCCGCCTTCAGTGCTTCGACAGCATCCTTGACCTGGGCAATCGCCGTATCGAGCTTGGCCTTGCGATCCTCATATTTGTCCATGTGCTGCATGGCACCCTGATAGGCCTGGATTCCTGCGAACTTGAGGCCTGGTGCTGCGTGGATGGCATTGGCGATCTCCACAACGGCTGCCGTCGTCGTGACGCCGCAGCGACCGGCACCACAGTCGATCTCGATAAAGCACTCCAACGTCGTTCCATATTTTTGCGTGGCCCGGGAGAGCTCGGCGACATTCGCCAGATCGTCGACGCAGACGATGATGCGCGCGCCGTGCTGCGGCAGAAGCGCCAGACGATCGATTTTCGCCGGGTCGCGGACCTGATTCGAGACGAGCACGTCCTTGATGCCGCCGCGAACGAAAACTTCCGCCTCCGAGACCTTCTGGCAACAAACGCCGATAGCGCCTCCCAGCTCTTGCTGCAGCTTCAGCACATCGACGGATTTATGCATTTTGCCATGCGCTCGGTGACGCATGTTGTGGGCCTTGGCGTAATCGCCCATCTTGCGGATATTACGCTCGAGCGCATCGAGATCGAGGATCAGGCAAGGCGTCTGAATATCGTTGACACGCATTCCGGGAAGAGCGGGTACGTCGTAGCCAACTTCCATGCCGGCAAATTTCGGTTCCATGTTCATTGCTTCTGCTCCCTATTGCCAAGGCAATTTATCGAGGTCGACGTTGCCGCCGGTTATGATGATACCGACGCGCTTGCCGGCAAAGAGGTCCCTGTTCTTCAAGATGGTCGCAAGCGGCACGGCACTGGATGGCTCCATCACCATCTTCATCCGTTTCCAGACGAGCTTCATCGCATCGACGATCTCCTCTTCCGAGGCCGTCAAAATATCGGTGACGTGGTTTCTGACGAAATGCCAGGTCAATTCCTTGAGCGGCACCTTCAGGCCATCGGCCACGGTATTCGGTGCATCATCGGCGATGATGTGGCCGGCCCTGAAGCTACGATAGGCGTCATCCGCCTGCTCCGGCTCGGCCGCATAAACCCGGATATGCGGGGCGAGATTGGAAAGCGTGAGGCAAGTTCCCGAAACCATTCCGCCGCCGCCGATCGGCGCAATGACAGCATCAAGACCATCCACCTGACCTATCAGTTCTTTCGAACATGTCGCCTGGCCTGCGATGACCCGCGGATCGTTGTAGGGGTGCACGAACTCGGCGCCTGTTTCCGCAACCACTTCCGCAAAAACGGCCTCGCGCGATGATGTCGATGGTTCGCATTCGACCACCTTGCCACCATATCCTCGCACGGCATCTTTTTTCGCCTGTGGCGCCGTGCGCGGCATGACGACGGTGCAGGGAATGCCGCGCCGACCGGCGGCATAGGAAAGACACGTTCCGTGGTTGCCGGACGAATGAGTGGCGACCCCCTTTGCGGCCTGCGCGTCGCTGAGGCCGAAAACGGCGTTCGACGCGCCACGAGCCTTGAAGGCACCCGCCTTCTGGAAATTCTCGCATTTGAAGAACAGTTCGGCGCCTGCCAGCGCATTGATGAAACTGGACGTCAAAACCGGTGTGCGATGGATATGGGGCCGGATCCGTTCTTCGGCGGCGCTCATATCGGCGAGCGTTGGAATATACATGCTCTCTGGGTCTCCTCAGGCCGCAGCCTGGACTTTCGACGTGCGACCGTCGCGATAATATTCCTGTGCGGCGGCAACACCCGTGCCAAGCCTGATGTTAAGGCCCAGATCGACCATGACCATTTCAGCCGTCGCAATACCCGACAGAGCCATGACGTCGGTCAGGCTGCCCAGATGTCCGATGCGGAAGACCTTGCCCGCGACCTCGCCAAGACCGACGCCGAAGGCAACATCATAGGTCTTGGCGGCGTGAGCGACGATGGAGGTTGCATCGAAACCCTCAGGCGTGCGGATCGCGCTCACCGTATCGGAATAGAGATCCTCGCTTCTGGCGCAGAGCTCCAGTCCCCATGCCCGGACAGCGGCGCGAATGCCCGACGCGATACGTCGATGGCGGGCAAAAACGTTCTCCAGGCCCTCCGCCAGCAGGAGTTCTGTCGATAGCTTGAGGCCGTTCAGGAGACCTACGGCCGGCGTGTAGGGATAGGCATTGTTCGCATAGCTCCGGGCCATGTCTCTGATGTCGAAGAAGGTGCGGGGAAGCTTGGCGGCGTCGACGGCGGCCAGCGCCTTCGGTGAAAATGCCGTGATCGCCAGCCCGGCGGGCAGCATAAAGCCCTTTTGCGAACCGGTCACCGCGATATCGACGGACCACTCATCCATCCGGAAATCCATCGAGGCGATGGAGCTGACACCGTCGACGAACAGCAGCGCAGGGTGCTTGGCTGCATCGATTGCTCGGCGAACGGCCGCGATATCGGATTTTACGCCTGTTGCCGTCTCGTTATGGGTGACGAGAACGGCCTTGATCTCATGCGCCTTGTCGGCGGCAAGGATCTCCTCATACCGCTCGGCGGGCGCACCGCCGCCCCATGCGGTCTCGATGAGGTCGACCTTCAATCCGTGGCGCTGGCACATATCGATCCAGCGTTGGCTGAACATGCCGTAGCGGGCGGCGAGAACGCGGTCACCGGGGCTGAGCGTATTGGTAATCGCGGTTTCCCATCCGCCGGTTCCGGTCGATGGGAATACGAAGATGGAAGCCGCGTCCGTCTTGAGAACTTTCTTCACACCGGCAAGCGCGGGTCGCAGAATCTCTCCGAACAAGGGCGAGCGGTGGTCGAGCGTCGGCATGTCCGCAGCCTTGCGAAGGACTTCGGGCATATTCGTCGGGCCCGGAATGAAGACGGGATTTTGCATATACATTTGGGCGTCCTCCTGTTGTTGAAGCAGGGATAGCACGCAGGGCATCGGAGATAAATTTTTTTGAAATGATTTTTCAGAATGGAAATTATTACGAAAATAGGCAATATAATCAGCAACTTCGTATTTTTTCATTGTGTAAATCGATTTTTCAAGTCAGAATTTTTATGGAATTTCACTGGAGATGATCGCCGCCATGCCGCAGGAACAGCGCCGCCGGGGACGCCCGAAGGCCTTCAACGGCCCGCAGACGCAAAACACCATCCAGGCGCTCGACCGGGCATTGGATGTGCTCAACGCGCTTGCCACACCGGAGGGCAAAACACTCTCGGAGCTTGCCGGTGAGCTCGGGCAATCTGCGGCGACCATGCACAGAGTGCTGGCGACGTTGGAGCGCCGCGAATTTGTCGAGATCAGTCCCGACCGGCAAATCTGGCATATCGGCCCGGAAGCCTATCGGCTCGGCGCGGCATTCCTGCGCCGCTCCAATGTCGTGGAGCGCAGCCGCCCGATCATGCGCGAGTTGATGCTCGAAACCGGCGAGACATCCAATCTCGGCATCGAGAAGGACGGGAACGTCCTGTTCATCAGTCAGGTGGAGACGCATGAATCGATCCGCGCTTTTTTTCCGCCCGGCACACTATCGCCGATGCACGCCTCCGGCATCGGCAAGGCGCTCCTCAGCACATTTGACGAAGACAGGCTGGCAGGGTTGTTTCACAAAAAGACGTTCGAGCGCTTCACCGAAAAAACCGTTCAATCCTTCGAACAGCTTCGCGAGGAGCTGCAGAACACGCGAGACAGAGGCTATTCGTTTGATGACGAGGAACGCACTAAGGGCATGCGCTGCGTTGCCTCACCGATCCTCAATGTGCACGGCGAAGCAGTGGCGGGCATTTCGGTCTCAGGGCCGAAGCATCGGCTCCAGGATGGCGGCATCGCGCAGCTCGGCGAGCGCGTGAAGAACGCGGCAAGAATGGTCTCCCGTCGTCTCGGTGCGCCCTGAGATCGGGCCACCGACACAAGCCGGCTCCAGCCTCAATCAGCCATGATCGGACGTGGCGTCACGCCATGGGCAGCGCCGCTGCCGCGCGCAGAAGATCATGAAATCCGATCCAGAGCACGATCGACCCAAATGCGAAGCTGCCACGGCCGCATGCGTATAGACCAACTCGACCGAAGGCCAACGGCTGCTTATATTGCCGACATGAAGATCTCCACTTCAACGGACGACCGATCGACTGGAATGAATATGGACCAGCTCAACAGCCCCAGCACCGCCAAAGTTCTTTTTTCGAGCAAGGATCGCGGCTGGAAGGGATTCGGGGCGGATCTCGTGCATATCCGGGCCGGCCGCACCCATGTATCGGAAACAGAGACCCACCGGATGGGCATTCACTTCGGTCGCGCCGTCAACGCCCATTGCCAATGCGATGGCCGCCAACATCGACGCCAGCAGGCGCATGGCGATATCGATATCGTTCCAGCGGGCCTGGACGGCTGGTGGGAGGATGATCGCGATTGCACCATTCTGCGATTGACGATCCGCCCGGAGCTTCTCATCGCCGCCGCCGACGAACTTGGCCGAAATCCGGACAGCATTTCTCTCACGCCACGGTTCCAGCTCCGTGATCCGCGGCTGGAATCGATTGCCTGGGCCATAAAGGCAGAGATCGAAGCAACGGTACCCTCCGACGGCACCTATGCCGATATGTTGGGAATGGCGCTCGCGATCCGCCTTCTCGAAAATGACGGACAACCACGCAGCGATCCGAGCCCCGCACACGCGAGATTGGGAAGCCGGCAGCAGCGACAATTGGCTGACTTCATCGAGGAACATATCGATCAATCACTGTCCCTCGCGGAACTGGCGGAGATCGCCGGCATGAGCACATCGCGCTTGAAGCCGCTATTTCACGCGACGTTCGGCATGCCGGTTCACAAATATGTTCTGACGCGTCGTGTCGAGCGAGCACGGCTTCTTCTGCTTGGCGCCGACATGCCCCTCGCCGAGATTGCACTGGCGGCGGGGTTTGCCAATCAGAGCCACATGTCCCACTGGATGCGGCGCATTCTCGGTCTCACGCCCGGCATGATCGCGAAAATGCACGCCTGACGTCGATTATCGTCCGAATCTGCAATAGGCGGTCTGAACCTGTGCGAACCGTTGCGCGGCAATGAATAGCGTTGCGATGAAACGAACAGGAGAAGACAAATGTACGTTATTCTTGGCGCAACCGGAAAAATCGGCCGGACGACCATTACCAATTTGCGCAAGGCGGATGCACCGGTGCGTGCCGTCCTTCGAAATCGCGAGCAGGCACGCGCGTTTTCGGATCTCGGCTGCGAGATCGCGATCGCGGACATCACCGATCGCGCTGCGCTCGCCGCCGCGATGAAAGACGCGCAAGCTGTTCAGGTCATTTGCCCGGTCGACGCTCGCGCCGAAAATCCATATTCCGACATGCTGCGGTTGATCGACGGTCTCGGAGACGCGTTTGAGGAAGCCAAGCCGCCGCTGATCCTCGCCATCTCCGACTATGGCGCACAACACGACTCCGGCACGGGCGTGACATTGATCTTCCATGCACTCGAGGCGCGGTTGAAAAAGCTTGATTGCCGGCTGATCCTCCTTCGCTCCGCCGAGCACATGGAGAACTGGGCACGTCAGGCGAACGGAGCCGCCGAAAGCGGGCGCCTGCCAAGCCTGCATCACCCGCTGACCAAACTGTTTCCGACCGTATCGGCCTTCGATGTCGGCGCGATCGCCGCCGATCTGCTTCTGGCGGATGAAGACGCCAAACTGCGCATCGTCCACGCCGAAGGTCCCAGGCGCTATACGCCAGACGATGTTGCCGCCGCCATCGGTGAAATTGCCGGCCGCGACGTTGTCGCGCTGGTCCTACCGCAAACGGAATGGCTGACGGCACTGACACGCGCCGGTCTTTCGGAGGATTACGCAAAGCTGCTGGTTGAGCTCTTTGCGGCTCACAATGCCGGCATGATCGATGCGGAGGCCGATGTCGGAGAAATCCGCCGAGGCAACACCGAACTGTTGGAGGCCTTTCGGCCGCTTCTCGGATCGTGAGATGCAACCCTCATGGTTCAATGCATCCCGCCGCCACCGCCGCCGTCCTTGAGATCCACATTGCTGAGGATCAGAGCGAGCGGGATAGCGCAAAGCACGATCAGCATCAACACGTGGAAAACATCGATATAGGCAAGAAAGCTCGCCTGGGTCTGGACCTGCTGCCCGATCCAGGCGGTTGCCTGACTTTGCGCATCCGCCGTGGTCGCTCCTTTTTCAGAGAAATAGCGCGACATTGTCTGCATTGTCTCATGATAGGCCGGCGAAGACGGCACGATGTGCTCGACAAGCCGGCTTTGATGCCATTGCTCCCGATGTGCCAGCACGTTGGACGCGATGCACACGCCGATAGATCCGCCGATGTTGCGGGCAGCATTGATCATTGCCGATGCCTGATTGGTCTGGTCGGGCCTCAGGCCATAGTACGATGCAGAGGTGATCGGGATGAAGATCAGCGGCAGGCCTAGCCCGATATAAAGGCGCGACCAGACGAAAAAGCCGAAATTCAGCCCTGGATAAAGCCGTGTCAGTTGCCACATGGAGACCGCGATGATCGCAGAACCGATTGCGATCAAATACTTCGGCTGTATCAGAGAGTTCACGCGCCCGGCGACGAACATCATCGCCATGGTGACGATACCGCCCGGCGAAAGCGCCAACCCGGCCCAGGTGGCGGTATATCCGTAGTTCTGCTGCACCACTTCGGGAATGAACTGCGTCGTCGCGATCAGGATCGCGCCCGTTGCCATCATGACAATGAAGCACGACCCAAATTGCCTGGTGCCGAGCAGCCGGCCGTCAATGATGGGATTTGCCTTCGTCAAAACCCACGGGATCGCGAGAAGGAACGCCAAGGCACATATGACGGTCGCCACGATGATGAAGTTTGACCCGAACCAATCCTCGGTCTGGCCGCGGTCAAGGACGAGTTCCAAGGCGCCGAGAAAGGTTGCCACCAGCAGGAAACCGACGACGTCGAAACGAATCCCCTTCTTGCGGAACTCCTGGCGCTTGCGCTCGACATCGGGCGTCTCCTTCAGCAGGGCATAGACGAGAGCGAAAGCAAAAACACCGACGGGGCCATTGATCAGAAAGCACCAGTGCCAGGAAAGATTGTCCGACAGGTAGCCGCCAAGCGTCGGGCCGACCACCGGAGCTACCACGACGGCAACGCCGAACATTGCAAAGGCCTGACCACGCTTTGCCGGCGGGAAGGCGTCTGCGAGAATGGCCTGCGATGTCGGCACCATGCCGCCACCGGCAAATCCCTGAATGACACGGAACAGGAGTAGCGCCTCCAGATTCCAGGACAAGCCGCAGAGAATCGATGCGATCGTGAAGGTTGCAAGGCAGAGAAGATAGAACCGCCGGCGGCCAAATCTTTCGGAAAAATAGCTGCTGGCGACGAGCACGATCGCATTCGAAACGAGATAGGTCGTGACGACCCATGAGGCCTGGTCGGAACTCACGGCAAGGCCGCCAGAAATGTAACGCAGCGCCACATTGGCAATCGTGGTGTCGAGGACCTCCATGAAGGTCGCCAGCGACACGACCATGGCAATCAGCCATGGATTGGTCGCCTGAGCAGAAGACGCATTCGCCCCGCCCGCGGTAGTGCTTGCGCCGCTCATCTTAATTGCCCGGCCGCACGGTGACCGTTGGAACAACGGACATGCCGGGTCCGATGGCAACGTCGGCCGGCCATTTGTCGACGAGGATTTTCACCGGCACGCGCTGCGTGACCTTCACGTAATTGCCTGTCGCGTTTTCGGCCGGCAGAAGGGAAAATGCCGTGCCGGAGCCAGGCTGCACCGAGGCGACTTTACCGTGCAACGTGTGATCCGGATAGGCATCGATGGTGACGTCCACCGGCTGTCCGGCACGCATGTCGGTCAGCTGGGTTTCCTTGAAGTTTGCCGTGATCCAGATTTCATCGGGCACAAACGTCGCGACCGCCTGCCCTGCGTCCACAAACTGGCCCTTCGCGCCGGTCAAGCGGACGACACGCCCCGGCTGAGCTGCAGTGATCGTCGTATAGTTGAGGTTCTGCTGCGCTTCTTCGGCTTGTGCCTGAGCCTGCTTGAGACTGGCAAGAGCGCTCGATTTCTGAGCCTCGGACACAGATTTATTTTTCAAGGCAGACGTCACATTGGCCTGCATTTGCGCAAGGCTTGCCTGATCCTGCTGCAGCGTCGCTGTTGCCTGTTGCACGGATTGCAGGCTACCCGAGCCTGTCTTCACCAATTGCTGCTGACGATTGGCCTCTTCCTGCGCGTATTGAAGCGCGGCGTTTGCGGAATTCTGCTGCGCCTTTGCAACATCGACAGCAGCAGTCGATGCCTCGATCTGCGCGCTCGCGCTATCGACGGATGCCTTGGCGACCTCGACCTGGCTATTCGCCTGATCAAGCGCAATCTGATAGTCGCGCGGATCGATTTTCAGAATGACATCACCAGCCTTGACATGCTGGTTGTCCGTGACGGGAACGTCGGCGACATAGCCTGAAACCTTGGCGGCGACAGAGAAACTGCGGGCGTCCACGAAGGCGTCATCCGTCGATTCATAGGGATAGAAAAAGATCTTCCAGGCAAACCATCCCGCCACGATCAAGACGGCCAGGATCACGATGCCGAACAGAATCCACAAAGGATGGCGGCGAATGAGAGAGGGCCGCTTTTCTTGCGGCTGGGTCGGTTGACGGTCTGACTCGTCACGGGCCTTCTGCTGAGGCCTCTCCTGCGTTTCCATGATGGTTGTTTGATTGTCAGCCATGACATGACCTTTGTTTTGTTATCCGCAAAATTGGATTTCATCGGCAGGCGGCGATCAGTGCCGGGGAAAACTCTGGATCTTTCGGAGATCCTTGATGAAGGCGAGCCGGTTCTTTTCCTTCTCGTCGGTCTCTCTCATGCGCAAAAGGGCAGAGGGATGGATGGTGACAAGCACATCGAAAGCCCCTGGAGGGCGAAGGATGCGGCCACGATCGCGCATGACCTTGATATGCGAGCCCAGCAAAGAGGACACGGCCGTTGCGCCCATTGCCACGACCAGCTTCGGCTTCAGGAGTTCAAGCTCGGCGCCGAGCCACCAGGCACAACGTTGCACTTCGCCCGCATTGGGACGAGCGTGGAGGCGTTTCTTGCCCTGCATCTGGTGCTTGAAGTGTTTGACGGCATTGGTGACATAACAGCGACCCCGATCGACATTCGCCTCTTCCAGGCATGTGTCCAGAAGACGACCCGCGGGTCCCACAAAGGGCCGACCGGTCAAATCCTCTTTGTCGCCAGGCTGTTCACCGACCAAAACGATATCCGCTGTCTCAGGCCCCTCGCCGAAGACGAGATGTGTGGCATCGCGATAGAGATCGCATCGTGTACAGGAGCATGCCTTGTCACGCAGATCATCGAGGGCATCGGCATTCGCATGCTCGTAGGCAAGCGTGGGGCCTGTACCGGAAGTAGGAAGTCTCTCGAGCATTGGGGGGCTCGCATTGGTTCCAGAACATTCCCAACTCAACTGATCGACGTTCTATTTGTTCCATGCGAGGTCGCGGCATCCTCGGGAACACCGCCGTCCACGGTTCGTTATTAGTCATGAGCATCCAAACGGAGGACTTGCCATGCACAGCGAAAACAAGATCGGCACTTTTGCGCTGACCGCATTTTTCGATGATGAATATGATGCCGAATCTGCCGCTCAAAAGCTGATAGACGCGGGTATTCCCCAGCAGGCCATCACCATGACCCCGGGCAATAGGCCCGATACCGCACCGATCGATCACATCGGCTTTCTCGACGCCTTATCGGGGATTTTCTTTCATGAAGAGCAGCGGGCGGCTTATGCGGCGGCTCTGGAGCGAGGTGGCACTTTGCTGACCGTTCAGGAAATGAACGAAGCACAGCATTATACGGCGCTGCCGATCCTTGCGGAGAAAGGCCAGATCGATTTCAACGAAAGAGAGGGCGATCGTTAGTGGCTGCCCGATGGGAGAAGCGACCGCCCGGCGGGCGGTCACATCAATCTGTTTACTGCGCCGGAAGCCGAGGCGACGACCTGTTAATCAGGCGCCCTTCCAGACCAGCTTTGCATTCGTCAGTTCACGCGCGCCGAGGCCGCCGAGTTCTCGCCCGAAGCCCGACCCCTTGATGCCACCGAACGGTGCGCGCGGGTCGGAACGGACGAAATCGTTGATGAAGACCGCTCCCGCCTCGATCTTGGCGGCGACACGCTCTGCACGCTCCGGATTGCCGCTCCACACCGTCGCACCGAGACCGTATTCGGTATCGTTGGCAAGCGCGATTGCTTCCTCTTCATCCTTGAAAGTGAACAGCATCGCAACGGGGCCGAAAAACTCCTCGCGAGCGACTGCAGCATCATGCGGCAGGCCGGACAGCACCGTCGCTTCATAGAAATTGCCCGGACCTTCGACAGGCTTCCCACCCGCAAGGACTTTCGCACCGGCCTCGACAGCATCCGTCACCTGACGGTGCACATTGTCGCGGAGATCTTTTCGGGCCAGCGGACCGAGCTTGGTTTCGGCTTTCATGGGATCGCCGACTGGGATCTTCTTCACGGCTTCGACGAAGGCAGCCGTGAAACGCTCGGCAATCGACTCCTCGACGAAAAGCCGCTTGGCGGCGATGCAGCTCTGGGCATTGTTGGAATAGCGCGAAACGACGGCCATCTGGACGGCCTTGTCGAAGTCGGCATCCGCAAAGACAATAAAGGGATCGGATCCGCCGAGTTCCAGCACGACCTTCTTGCCGAGCGACCCTGCCTGCTCGGCAACCGAGCGGCCCGCCTGCGTGCTGCCGGTGACGGTGACCGCGGCGATGCGTGGATCAGTGATGACCTTGGGCGCACGGCGGCGATCGATGACGAGATTGGTGTAAAGACCGGCAGGCGCACCCGCGTCGAGGATCAGCTTCTCGATAGCCGCAGCCGAGCCCTGCACGCTTTCGGCATGCTTGACGATAACAGTGTTGCCGACGAGCGCAGCCGGAATGAAGAAGCGCAGCACCTGCCAGAACGGCAAATTCCACGGCATGACGCCGAAGATCGGTCCAATCGATTGATAGATGATCTTGGCCGGCGTGCCGGGAATGGCCTCATCGGCCACATAGGCCGGGCCGTCGCTCGCAAAATGGCGTGCGCCGAAGGCGGATTTCTTCACTTCACCCACGGCCTCGGCAAGCGGCTTGCCCATTTCCGATACGATCAGGGCACCATACTCTTCGGCGCGGCTTTCGAGCAGATCGGCAAGACGGATAAGAAAGGCGCTGCGCTCGGTAATCGGCGTTTGCGACCAGCTCTTCCAAGTATCGTGGGATTGCTGCAGCAGGCGCTCGACCTCGGAATCGCTGTGCTCCTCGTAAGAACCGATGAGTTGGCCGGTCGTCGGATTGTAGGATTGAAAGCTCATTCTCGTTCTCCTCCGAACAAAATTAATCCCTGATTTCAACTGAGGCTGCGGAAACGGCTGATGCGAGCAAGCGGCTTTCGCCATTTACTCGCATCCAAAACAACATTTACTTCCCGCCGGCCAAAACTCCTATTCACCGAGCGATTTTCGGGACATCGACCCACCGGCGCTCGGCCCAGCTTTGCTGGGCAAGCTCGGCAAGCTGGACACCCTTGGCGCCCTCGCGCAGCGTGTACTTCCACGGCGCATCCTCGG
>NZ_JABAIJ010000035.1 GCF_012641435.1 Rhizobium sp. P38BS-XIX | reverse complement strand
GCCGGATCGTCACCGACGATCACGACCGCAAGCCCGGTCTTCACACCGGTCTCCGCCTCAAGTCCCGCCGCCGCATTCTTGACCGCCTCGATCACCGAAGCCGCTGCAACCTTGCCATCGATCACTGAAGCAAGCGCCATTGGCCTCACCCCATCCGCTCTGATGCGTAGGATCCTGGGCTTGCCGGGAAGACGACGGTACGGTTGCCGTTGATGAAGTTGCGATGATGGATGTGCGCATGGATGGCGCGGGCCAGCACCTGGCTTTCCACGTCACGGCCGATCGAGACGTAATCCTCGGCCGACTGCGCATGCGTGATGCGCGCCGTATCCTGCTCGATGATCGGACCTTCGTCGAGATCGGCGGTCACATAGTGCGCCGTCGCGCCGATCAGCTTCACACCGCGCTCATAGGCCTGCTTGTAGGGGTTGGCCCCCTTGAACGACGGCAGGAAGGAATGATGGATGTTGATGATGCGGCCGGACATCTTCTGGCACATGGAGTCCGACAGGATCTGCATGTAGCGCGCCAGCACGATCAGCTCCGTGCCGGTCTGCTCGACCACGTCCATGATCCGCGCTTCCG
>NZ_JABAIJ010000034.1 GCF_012641435.1 Rhizobium sp. P38BS-XIX | reverse complement strand
ACCCGACGCCGGCAAAGCGACCGGCCAACTCCAGACTGAATTGCACAAAACTGATGCGCCGTTTCGACATCGAACTTCCTGCCTGGAAGCAAGGTGTCGATGAGGTGCTGACCAAATTGCGGATCGCAGGAAACTGAGCTTTGGCATCTGCAACGATTGCTCGTTTCCACGCGCCTATGAGACGTAAACACACGGATTGAAGTCGAGACGCTGAATCATGACGAAAGCACGCAAAGGGATCATACTTGCCGGCGGATCGGGAACGCGCCTCTATCCGCTGACGCTCGCAGTCAGCAAGCAGCTCTTGCCGATCTACGACAAGCCGATGATCTATTATCCGCTGACGACGCTGATGCTATCAGGCATCCGCGAGATCCTGATCATCTCGACACCGCAGGACACGCCTCGCTTCGAGCAGCTGCTTGGCGATGGCAGTCAATGGGGCATTAGGCTCGACTATGCCGTGCAGCCGAGTCCGGATGGTCTGGCCCAGGCATTTTTGATCGGCGAGGCATTTCTGGATGGTGCGCCGTCGGCATTGGTGTTGGGCGACAATATCTTCTATGGGCACGACTTTACCCGCTTGCTCCACGAGGCAAGCGTGAAAGAGACCGGCGCCACCGTCTTTGCCTATCACGTACAAGATCCGCAGC
>NZ_JABAIJ010000033.1 GCF_012641435.1 Rhizobium sp. P38BS-XIX | reverse complement strand
GTGACCCACTTCAGGAACGCCTGTGCTTCCTTCTGATGCTGGCTCGACGCCAGAACAGCACCGCCCGAGATGCTGACGAAGGCGCCAGGATCCTGGTTCTTGAAGTAGTGCAGCAGCACGTTCTTGCTGTTTTCGCCGGTCTTGGCCTGATCGCCGAACCAGTAATAATGATAGATCAGCGCGCCTTCGATCTCGCCGGCATTGACGGCCTTCATGGCAACGCTGTTGCCCTTGTAGAAGCTCGCATTTTCCTTCATCGCCTTCAGCCAGGCGCGGGTTGCGTCTTCGCCCTTCAGCTCCAGGAATGCGCTGACGATCGCCTGGAAGTCGGCGCCAGCCGGGGACGCGCCCCAGCGGCCCTTCCACTTCGGATCGGCCAGATCGAGCATCGACTTCGGCAGATCGGCTTCCTTCAGCTTGGTCTTGTCATAGGCAAAGACCGTGGAGCGGGCGGCAACGCCGATCCAGTTGCCATCGGCAGCCTTGAAGGTTTCCGGCACCTGGGCGAGCGTGGCGGCATCGACAGGCGCAAAGAGCTTGTTGGCGTCGACCAGCGTCATGCCCGGCGAGTTCTCGGTCAGATAGACGTCGGCCGGGGACGCGGCACCTTCCTGGATGATCTGGTTGGCGAACTGCATGTCGCTGCCGTTGCGGATCGTGACCTTGATGCCGGTTTCCTTGGTGAAACCATCCGCCCAGGCCTGCGTCAGCGTCTCGTGCTGCGCGTTGTA
>NZ_JABAIJ010000032.1 GCF_012641435.1 Rhizobium sp. P38BS-XIX | reverse complement strand
TGTGATCGCAGAAGCGGGCGGCCATGTTGACATCGTGCAGCACGACGACGACGCCGAGGCCTCTTGCATGGCTGAGGCTCTGGACAAGAGACAGCACTTCGATCTGATGGGCAACGTCGAGTGCGGAGATCGGTTCGTCGAGCAGCAGGCACTCCGCGTCCTGGGCAACGAGCATCGCAAGCCAGACGCGCTGGCGCTCGCCGCCCGAAAGAGTATCCACCAACCGGTCGGCCATGCCGGCGACATCCGTCAGCTTCATGGCTTCCTCGACCTTTTCGCGATCGGTCTGCCCGAAGCGGCCAAGAGCGCCATGCCATGGATAGCGCCCGAGCGCGACCAGTTCGCGCACCAGCATGCCGGCGGCGGCGGGCGTGGCCTGAGGCAAATAGGCGACCTTGCGCGCGAAGGCGCGATCACCCCACTCCGTCAGCGGCTTGCCTTCGAAGCGGATGGTGCCGGCGGCCGGAGGCTGCTATCTGGCCAGCAGCTTGAGCAGCGTCGACTTCCCAGAGCCGTTGTGACCGATCAGACCGACAATGCGTCGCGGCGCAAGCGTCAGGTTCAAAGGCTGAAGCAGGGTTCGGCCGCCAACGCCAAAGAGACACCGTCGAGATGGAAAAGATCTTCGCCGCCCATGGCTGAAACGTCGACAGGAGGCACGGAGCGTGCTTCTGAGCCACTCGTCATCATCATTCACATTCCTTCGTCTCTGCGCACCGTTCGATCCGCAGGCGGGTGCTCGATGCTGCGCTCACGTCTACCAAGA
>NZ_JABAIJ010000031.1 GCF_012641435.1 Rhizobium sp. P38BS-XIX | reverse complement strand
GCGCCGTCGGCATTGGTGTTGGGCGACAATATCTTCTATGGGCACGACTTTACCCGCTTGCTCCACGAGGCAAGCGTGAAAGAGACCGGCGCCACCGTCTTTGCCTATCACGTACAAGATCCGCAGCGATACGGCGTGGTTGAGTTCGATGCGAGCGGCCGCGCCGTCAGCCTGGAAGAGAAGCCGAAGGTGCCGAAGAGCAATTATGCCGTGACGGGGCTTTACTTCTACGATGAGACCGTCGTCGATGTCGCAAAGTCCATTCGCCCTTCAGCGCGCGGCGAGCTGGAGATAACTGACGTCAACACGCATTATTTGCAGGCAGGGCAACTGGATGTGCAGACGATGGGCCGCGGCTATGCCTGGCTCGACACGGGCACGCACGAGTCCATGCTCGAAGCCAGCCACTACATTGCGACCATCGAAAATCGCCAGGGACTGAAGGTTGCCTGCCCGGAAGAGATCGCTTATCGCAGCGGCTGGATCAGTGCGTCCGAGGTTGAGAAACTGGCCGAACCGCTCAAGAAGAATGCCTATGGGCAATATCTTCTTGGAATTTTGCGCGAGCAAATATTCTAATTACCCCGTATGTGCGTACGACCAATCTGAGCAGGAAGACGAATGAAAGCCATCGATACCGCCATTCCGGACGTCAAAATCATCGAGCCTGCCGTGTTTGCCGATGATCGCGGCTTCTTCTTCGAAAGCTTCAGCAAAGTGAAGTTCGAAGCTGCGATTGGGCGCAGCGCCGATTTCGTACAGGACAATCATAGCCGATCCGGGAAGGGCGTTTTGCGTGGGCTCCACTATCAGCTCCCGCCGCATGCGCAGGCCAAGCTGGTGCGCGTGGTT
>NZ_JABAIJ010000030.1 GCF_012641435.1 Rhizobium sp. P38BS-XIX | reverse complement strand
AAAACTTCGGCGGCTTTCTGCCGGCGGTGCGGTGGGCTGCGATGACGGTGTTGGCCATCAGCATGGCAATCGTCATCGGTCCGACACCGCCCGGAACCGGCGTGATCGCAGCCGCAACATCGGCGGCCTCCGCATAGGCGACATCGCCCACCAGCCGGCTCTTGCCCTCACCCCGTTCCGGCGCATCGATCCGGTTGATCCCGACGTCGATGACGGTCGCGCCGGGCTTGATCCAGTCCGCCTTGACCATTTCAGGACGGCCGACGGCTGCCACCAGAATATCCGCGCCGCGCGCGACCGACGCCAGATCCTTCGTTCGCGAATGTGCCGTCGTGACCGTCGCATTGGCATTGAGCAGCAGTTGTGCCATCGGCTTGCCGAACAGGTTGGAGCGGCCGATGACCACGGCATTTAGTCCAGACAGGTCCTCGCCGCGGATGCGCCGCACCAGAAGCATGGCGCCAGCCGGCGTGCAGGAGATCAGGCCGGTCTCGAGATCGCCGGTCGCCAGCTTGCCGGCATTGACGACATGCAGGCCGTCGACATCCTTTTCCGGCTTGATCGACTGGATGATCGCATCGGAATCCAGATGCTTGGGCAGCGGCAGCTGCACGAGAATGCCGTGGATGGATGCATCGTCATTAAGGGAGGCGACCAGGCCTGCGAGTTCACCTTGTGTCGTTTCCGCCGACAACGTGTGCTGGATGGAATTGAAGCCGCATTCCTTCGCCATGCGGCCCTTGGCGCCGACATAGGTGTGGCTTGCCGGATCGTCACCGACGATCACGACCGCAAGCCCGGTCTTCACACCGGTCTCCGCCTCAAGTCCCGCCGCCGCATTCTTGACCGCCTCGATCACCGAAGCCGCTGCAACCTTGCCATCGATCACTG
>NZ_JABAIJ010000002.1 GCF_012641435.1 Rhizobium sp. P38BS-XIX | reverse complement strand
ACGTTGCCCATCAGATCGAAGTGCTGTCTCTTGTCCAGAGCCTCAGCCATGCAAGAGGCCTCGGCGTCGTCGTCGTGCTGCACGATGTCAACATGGCCGCCCGCTTCTGCGATCACATCATCGCCCTGCACTCCGGCAAGATCATCGCCAACGGGCCACCGGACGATATTCTGACGACGGAAGCGCTGAAATCCATCTATGGCCTCGACATGCACATCATACAGCACCCGGCATCAGGTCATCCTGTCGCTATCCCGACCTGATTGATGAGCAGCCAAGATATCTAACACGGAGCAACATTCTTGCTCCGTTTGGTTTGCTGAAGGCGTGTCGATATCAGGATGCCGATCGTCGCAGGACCGGTGTGGCTTTCCGGATTGAACGCATGTCAGCCTTCGAGGTGGAAACCCTTCAAATCTTGGGGGTGACGTCAGATTGAAGGAATCCAATGGATTCGCCCCAGGTGCCTTCACTTCCGTGAGCGACAGGCGATAAGGATTTCGCGAAGGGGAAGAACCCGAACTATTTGACCGCGAGCAGCGTCGACGATACCTGGGTCGTATTGATGACCGTGATTCTACTTTTGCCGACCAGGAAGGATGAGTTGCATCCGCTGGTTCTGACTCATCCTCGGCGATTTGAAGCGGTTCCTTCGCTCTCGCGCGATCAGAGCAGGTAGGCTAATGTTCGACGATGGTAGGTTCAGTGGCATCGAACAGGCCGAATGCCCTGGTTTCGCGCGGCAGTCGTTGATTGCATGGTCAGCTTTGGCTAGATTTTCAACGAACACTTTTGAAAACGATGGCAGCGGTATCACCGAATGAATCAGCAGCGACCCAGAGCAACTCTACGCACCCTCGCACGGCAGCTCGGCATCTCCGTGACGACTGCAAGCCGAGCGCTCAAAGACGGACCCGAGGTGAACGCAGAAACCATCGATCGGGTCAAACGCGCAGCCGAAAAGCTTGGCTACAGGCCCAACGCAGGCGGCGTAAATCTTCGTACTGGTCGATCGCAATCGATCGCCATGGTGCTTTCTTTCGAACGGCAGGAGCAGCTGAATATCGTGACGGCGTCCCTTTTGGTCGGGATATCGACGGCTATGAGGTCGAGAGGTTACCGCACCGGGATTATTCCTCATCTGCAACACGACGATCCGGTAGAATTAGTTCGCAATCTCTCCCGCGAGGGGTCAATGGATGGCGTCATCATCACTCATACGCGTCCACAGGATGAGCGGGTGAAGTATTTGCTCGAAGTCGGGATGCCTTTCGTGACATTCGGCCGGACTGAGCTATTAAGCGCTCACCCCTATGTCGACATCGATCATGAGCAAATCGGCGCCGACGCGGCAAAATTGCTGTTGGACAGCGGACACGCAGCCCCTCTGCTCTTTGCGCCTTCCAGTCAGTTCAGCTACAGCTTACAGTTCGTGAAGGGCTGGACGAAGACGTTCAATGCCCGCAACCTTACCGTGCCAGACGAACTGATCCATTTCTCAGCGACGACGCCACAGAGCGGTGTCGACATGGCCCGGGAAGTGCTGCTTCGTCATCCGGAGTCAACAGGGGCGTTTGTGGCCTCCGATGAGGCGGGTTTGGGATTCATTACCGCGATGCAGCAGGCGGGCCGCCAGATCGGCAAAGACTTTGGCCTCATCACCTATGGTGGCGCCCGACTACACGACTTTCTGAACCCTCCGACGAGCGCATTCTATTACCCGCATGCGGGGATTGCTGATCTCCTTTCCGAGATGCTGGCTCGTGCCATAGACGGGGAGGATTACGCGCAATTAGGCCGTGTGGTTCCCAGCGAGTTTGTCGATCACGGCACTCATACGCTTCAGAAATAATTTCCCGTAACGTTATGGATGAAGTCGCTGCTTTCTGACACGAGGAGGCGGTAAGCAGCAGCTTTTGCTGTTGACAAACGTTTTTTGTTCGATAATCGTAACGTTACGGATGGCGTTGGAGACGCCGCCGTTGTCGAAGAATAAGCGCTCGGAGCCAAGCGGCTATGGTCTTGAGGAGGGCCAGGCTGCCGGAAACCGGTATGTGAGCGCCGGAATTGATGCCGCAGCGTTGCCGGACGCTGTGGAGCACCGAAACAAAATTCATGAAATCGGGATCCCGCGGCAAGCCGATATGGCCTCGCTTCGGGAAAGGAGAAATCGACTGCGACGCGGAAAACCCGTCGGCTTCAGAGGAGGATCTTATGAACTGCACAGTGAAACATCTGACACGGCGCGCATCGTCGCTGCTGCTTGCAACAGCGTTGAGTTTTGCGAGTGCCGCTGTCGCCCATGCGGACGTCACCTTGACGGCGATGTTCCCCTTCACGAAGGTGGACCCGGATTACGCGCGGCTTCAGGAAACCTATGAACGGTTTCACGCGGCAAATCCCGACATCACGATCAATTTCGACTATCTCGACCACGACGCCTATCACAACAAAATGCAGGCCTTGGCCATCTCGGGCAACTTGCCCGATATTCTTACGCTTTGGCCCGGAAAGCGTACTGGTTACCTGACTGGTCGCGGCTACGCCAAGGATCTTCGCGAGCTGATCAAACGCGATGGCGTCGATCAACTTCTGCGTCCCGTATTCACCCAGGCACAGGCGCCGACGGGAGAGGTCTACGAGATCGGCGTGCCCTACGTGAATTTCACCAATGTGGTCTACGTGAACCGCAAGCTGTTGAACGAGGTCAAACTCGACTATCCCAAGACGCTCGGCGAAATGATCGGCCAAGCTAAGACTATCCGCGCCGCAGGATATCGCCCGGCTGTGTTCGGCGATCAATCGAGCTGGGTGCTGCAATCCTGCCTGTTGTCGGTGATGGTTGGCCGCATGGGAACGCCGGAATGGTTCGCTGATGTCCTCAAGGGCACGCATAAGGCAGCCTTCACCGATGCCCCCTTTGTCGGGGCGCTCAAGAAAATTCGCGAAATGGTCGACGCTGGCTTCATTGACCCCAGCGAGCCATCCACCACACGTGAACAAGCGCTCTCCGCCTTTGTGAGCGGACGCAGTGTCTACTTTATCGGTGGCATTTGGGAGGTGGTGAACCTCACATCGGCCTTGCCGCCGGAAATGAAAGCGGACATCGAAATCCGCTCGCTTCCGGAAATCGAGGGTGCCGCGCTCGCCAATTCCGACTCGTCCTCCGGTCAGCCGTCCACGGGGTTTGGAATGTCAGCCAAGCTCGACGGCGAAAAGAGCGAAGCGGCATGGAAGTGGATCAAGTTCAATCTCGATCCATCCAACAAAGACATCGACGTCAAATACGGGATGCTGCCGATATACGCGAAAGACGTTGGCATAGGTGACATGCTCAGCGATCCCCTGGCGAAAAAGAGTTACGAGTTTTCGTCGTCTATCGTCCATGTGCTGCCCGTACTTGATGATCGCTTGGATGCCGAAGGGGTCATGCAGGTTGTCAACGCCGGATTGCAGGAGCTTGTTCTGGGTTCGGTTACGCCGGAGGAACTTGCCGCAAAATACGAAGCATGGGTCGCTGAGAACGACAGCAACCGAAAGGCCAAGTAGACGGCTGAGTGAACGCCCAGAAAGCCGTATGGAATGCTCTCGCCGAGATACCTGGAGGGAGCATTCCAGAAACCTCACCTATTCGCATCGATGAGAGAGAGCCTGACGTGGCTTCCGCAGCAAAATCTGATCGCATCAGCTACGCAATCCTGACCGCACCGGCCCTGCTGGTCTACGGCCTCGTGATCGTCATTCCGGTTGTCTATAGCCTGGTACTCAGCTTCACCGACTGGGCGGGCGTTGGCATTCCGAACTTCATTGGATTTACCAATTACGTCGTCATGTTTTCCGATCCCATCTTTTGGTGGGGCCTGCGCAACAACGGCCTGGTCATTCTGGTGTCTCTGATCGGCCAAATTCCGTTAGGCTTCTTTCTTGCCTATGTGATCTATCGGCGTCTTGTCAGGGGTGCTGGCTTCTTCGAAGCGGTAATCTTTTTTCCAGCATTGCTCAGCCCGGTCGTAGTGGCATTGCTGTTCGGCGTCGTTTTTGCCCCGACAGGGCTGGTTTCACAGATCATCGGCCATGCGGTCGGAAATCCGATGTTTTCACTCACCGTATTCAACTCGAAGAACACGGCCATTCTGCCTTACCTGATCGTGCTGCTTTGGATGTACACCGGCATCTACTTCATCATTTTCCTTGCCAATTTGCAGAAGACAAGCCCCGAAATGCTGGAGGCGGCGGTACTTGACGGCGCAAACGAGTGGCACATTCTGAAGTCGCTCATCCTGCCGCAGCAGGTCCCCGTGTTCCTCACTTCAGCGATCTATGCGGTGGCTGGAAGCCTGAAGAGTTTCGAGATCCTTTGGATCATGACAAATGGCGGCCCGAGCTATTACAGCAACGTGCTCGGCCTCTATATGATCCAGAATACATTTTCGTTCTACAAATACGGCTTTGGCAGCGCGATTTCTGTAGTCCTTATCCTGCTCAGTGTCTTCCTCATCTTGATCCTGTCGGCCGTCGCTGCGCGTTTCACGCGCGCCTATGAAGAAGGAGCACACTAAATGTCGCGTTTCAGGTCTGGCCAGGCTGCGGTTCCGGTCCCGTTTCGAGTTGCGGCTTACGCGGCGCTCGGCTTCTTCACGGTATTCACGACGTTTCCACTGATCTGGCTCATCTATACCTCGTTCAAACCGGAAACGGAAATCGTCGCCAATATGGTCGCGCTTCCGGTCAATTGGACACTGAACAACTATATCCAGGCCTGGAAGCTCGGCGAGTTCTCCCACCTTTTCGTCAATAGCCTGATCTTCTGCGTGACGACGACCGTCATTGTGGTCTTGTTCTCCATTTCTGCAGCCTTTGCCTTTACAAAGATCCCATCGAAGCTCACCCCGTTCCTCTTTTCGTTCATCGTCATGGGGCTTCTGGTAACGATCTCCTCATCGATCGTACCGCTTTTCATTGCGGCCAATTTCCTTGGACTTACGAACACCCATCTCGGGATTATCATTCCCTATGTCGCATTTAATATCTCGTTTGCAGTCTATCTGGCAGCGGCGTTTGTTCGCTCCATTCCCAACGAGTTGATTGAAGCTGCCAAAGTGGATGGTGCCGGTTACTTGAGGATTTATGTGTCGATCGTTCTACCAATGGCACGGCCAATCATCACAACGATCGCCATTTTCACGTTCCATGCATGCTGGGTGGAATATGTACTGGTCTACATGATGTCGTCGGACGCGACGATCCGCACGGTTCAGGTCGGTCTCAGTCTTCTCAAAGGACAGCTTTCATTCAACTTCGGCTTTCTGTTTGCTGCAGTTGTGATCTCCAGCCTGCCGCTGCTAATTCTGTATCTTTTGTTTAGAAAGCACCTTCAGGCCGGATTTTCCATGGGTGCGGTGAAGGGCTAAGGCCCGTCAGCGTCTCTCAGTCATTCTTCAAAACGGGAGTAACGAACATTCTTTGTGTAGAAATCCTCGGACCGCGCCAGTCGCAGGTCTCACAACGGCCGGACCCGGAAGCATCCGGCGATATCGTCAAGATCAGGGTCCTTGTTGCTCCCATGTGTACGGAGTGGCAGTCCTGGCGCGCCGGCAAGCTTTCATGTGAGCTCGGCCACGAGGCGGTCGGCGTTGTCGTCGACGCAGCGCAGTCGAAGCGCCTCAAGGTTGGCGACCGTGTAATCGTGATGCCGCATGCCGGCTGCGGGGTTTGCCCTGCCTGCAGGTCGGGTGAACACATTCACTGCACCGCGCAACGCGACCTGTTGAGCGAAACGGGGTCTTCGTCAGGGATCGGCTGCTATGCCGAGTATCTACTGAAGCCAGACTATCTGCTGCAGCCGGTTCCCGACGACATTGAGACCCATCACGCAGCAATGGCGATCTGTGCTCTCGGCCCGAGCTTCACAGCGATGCATCGCATGCAAGTGACAGCAAAGGACACCGTCCTGATTTCTGGCTGCGGCGCAGTCGGCCTTGGGGCGATCATCAATGCACGCACCATCGGTGCACGCGTCATCGCTCTTGAATTGAACCCATATCGTGCCGCATTGGCGCAGGAATTGGGCGCAGAATTGGTAATCGATCCGCGCGTGCCGGATCTCCTTGAGCAGGTTCGCGCAGCAAGCGGCGGCTACGGTGTGGACGCTGCCCTCGACACCAGTAACAACGAGAGTGCGCCTGCGGTTGTTCTCGAGCTGGTACGGGCACGCGGCAGGCTCTCCTTCGTCACCTGGAGTGGGTCGCTACCGATCAACCGCATCACAGGCAAGGGTGTCGATATCTTCGGCAGTTGGCATTGGAATCACGACATTTTCGCCGAAGAATTGTTGCAGCGTGTGCGCGATGCCAGACCGCTCCTCGATAAGCTGACCACGCATCGTTTCGCTATGTCGGAAGTCGCGGCTGCCTTTGCGCTTCAGGAAACAGGCAACTGCGGAAAGGTATTGCTTTATCCCGGTAAAGCGCCGGCGTGACTGAGATTTTGGATGAATGTGGCTGCTGAGAGGACGGCGGCCCGGTAACGGAAGCAAATTGGGAGACTGTCTATGACCTTGAGACTCGGTGGCTATGGGATCGATTACAAAGGTGATCCCGAAGCGTATGCTCGCGCGCATGTCGAATTTGGCTACAACGCGGGCTACATGCCGAATATAAAACTTGAGAGCCGCGAAGAAATCGCTGCTCTCGTCAAGAGTTTCGCGTCGGCCGATCTTGTCTTTGCCGAAGGCGGTGCGTGGAAGAACCTCATCGCCCACGATGACGCCACACGCAAAGCCAATCTCGAATATGCAGTGCATCAGTTGGCACTAGGGGACGAGCTGGGAGCCGGCGCCATCGTTGCCTATCACGGAACCGTGGGTCATCCGGGAGACCCGTGGCAGCTCAGCGACAACTACGACTACGGTCCGCATCCAGACAATCAGAGTGAGGCCGGCTTCCAACGGGCCGTCGATACCGCCCGTTATATCATCGATATGGTAAAGCCCCGGCGTACCAAATTCTCGCTGGAGATGGTGCCGTGGCTTGTGACGGACACCCCGGAAAACTACCTTAAACTGCTTAAGGCGATCGACAGGCCGCAGTTTGGTGCTCACATTGACGCGGCAAATCTGGTCATTACGCCGCGGCTCTACTTCAACAGCGGCAAGATGATTCGCGATTGTTTCGCGCTTCTTGGGCCCTGGATCGTTTCTTGTCACGCTAAAGATCTGGTGATGAAGGGCGGCCCGGGAACGATCTCCTTCCATCTTGACGAGGTCGTGCCCGGGGAAGGCAATCTCGATTACGCGGCCTATGTCACCGAGATTGCCAAGCTTGACCGGCAAGTGCCGCTTATGCTCGAACATTTTGATGTGCCCGGCTATCGCCGCGGCCTCGCGCATATCAAGGCGGTTGCCGATGCCGCTGGAGTATTGCAAGCATAGAGGCGAGAGCCGATTTTACCCGGGGTCATTCGCGGGGTTACGTCACAGATGAAGCTTAGGTTGGCGCAATATGGGCGCTGAATGGAAAGGAGCAAAGTCTTCTCTGGCCAGCCGCTAAAGTATAGGCTTTGTTGGTGAGGTTTTTATCGCACCGATCGGTCGATTTCACAGGCAAAGCCGCGTTTAAGCGATGTGACTTAAAGATGACAAGACATTCCTTTTCCCTGAATCAGCTGAAACATGGCGAGGAGCCGGTGCGTATCGGCTTCTTCCTGGCACCCGACTATCCGTTGATGACTTTCTCGGCTGCGCTCGATTCACTGCGTCAGGGAAACCGGTTGATCAAGCGAAAGGCGTTTGAATGGGTGCTGATTTCCGTCGATGGCAAGGAGGCGAGATCGAGCAGCGGACTTGCCTTTCCGGTTGATTACGCCATGGCGCAGGCACCAAAATGCGATATCCTTTTCATCTGCGCCGGCGTCAATTACACCGAAAGCTATGATCCCACGCTGTTTTCCTGGCTGCGTCGCGTCTATTCCGAGGGCTGCGTTCTCGGAGGGGTCAGCACCGCTGTTTTCTATCTTGCAAGGGCAGGGCTGCTGGAGGGGAGGCGTTGTGCCATTCACTGGGAATCCTTGCCGTCCTTTCGCAGCGAGTTTCCCAATTGCCTTGCCACGGACGATATTTTCGCCGTCGATGGGCGCATAATCACCTCGTCCGGTGGCACAGTCACGCTTGACATGATGCTCTATCTCATCGCGGCAATTGAGGGCCGTGAGCTGGCCGAGCAGATTTCGGATCAGTTCAACCATCCTCGCATGCGACGTCAGGACGACGCTCAGCGCATGGCGCCGGAGGATCGGTTCGGCATCCGCAACGCCAAGCTAGGCTTCGTCATCCGCCGGATGGAGAGCAGCCTGTCGGAGCCAATCGAAATCTCGGAACTCGCCGAAAGCGTGAAGGTTTCACCTCGCCAGCTTGAACGGTTGTTTCGCGCCAATCTGAAGAAAAGTCCGTCGCAATTCTATATCGATCTGCGAATGGCTCGGGCCAAAGAGCTTTTGATTCATACAGATCTGAGCGTGGCCGACATTGCCGGGGTCTGCGGCTATGAATCTCCCTCGCATTTCAGTCGCTTTTATCGACAACATTTTCGCGAAAGCCCGATCTCCACCAGACGCTCGTAGTCGCTCGTGACTATGTAATCTACGGCTGTTAATTTTCCGAGGAAATCCGCTATTGGTGCAATGCAACATTGAGTCGGATTACGCACATCTCATGTCGGATGAGTGCATTCTGTCATTGCACTTATGGCTCTAGTTTTAGCTTCGACGGCGAAAACGGACGTTAGATCCGCGCATGTCGAAGCGGCAGGAAATCTGCCTCGCTTCGAGTTTTAAAAACAACGGGAACAGTTTGCTCGAACTCGGGAGACCATGGTTTTGCAGAAGAATCAGCATTCCTATATTCCAACACTTATCAAAGATCTTTCAGAAGGCAGCATCAATCGCAGAGACTTTTTGCGGAAGTCCACGCTTCTCGGTTTGTCTGCCGCCGCCGCCTATTCTCTCGCCGGCGTCGTCGATCCTTCCAGTGCAGCCAAGGCCGATGAGATGCCTAAGGGCGGCAATCTGCGTATCGGCATGCGCTGTATGGAGATCAAGGATCCACATCTGGCCGATTTCGCGGAAAAGTCGAATGTCATCCGCCAGGTCTGCGAATATCTGACGTTTACCGACCGCAACAACATCACCCATCCCTATCTATTGGAAAAATGGGATGTCAGCGACGATCTGAAAACTTGGACGCTGCATGTCCGCAAGGGTGTGAAGTGGCGCAAGGGCGGGCGTGAGCTGAATGCGGACGATGTCGTCTGGAACTTGAAGCGCGTCAGCGACCCCAAAGTCGGCTCGTCGGTTCTCGGCCTCTTTACCGGCTATCTGGTCCAGGAATATGATGGCGGCGAGAAGGACGAGAAGGGCAATCCGAAGAAGTCGAGCAAGCTGTGGTCCGACAATGCGATCGAGAAGGTCGATGACCACACGGTGCGCCTGAATTGCTTCGCGCCGCAAATCGCGGTGCCTGAACATCTCTATCACTACCCGATGTTCATTCTCGATCCGGCCGACAGCGGTTCTTTCGGCCCCGATGCCAACGGCACGGGCCCGTTCGAGATGACGGAATATACGGTTGGCAAAGGCGCAAAATATAAGGCACGCACCGACTATTGGGGTACCGGCCCTTATCTTTCAACGTTCGAATTCGTCGATCTTGGCGACAACCCGGGCGCTGGCATTGCAGCTGTTGCTTCCAAGCAGGTCGATGGTCTGTCTGAAGCCGACGCCGTTCAGATCAGCTCGATGAAGAACTTCCCGCATGTGGCAGTGTACAAGGTCGAGACGACCCAGACGGTTGTCGCTCGAATGCACCCGGATGTGGAGCAGTTCAAGGACAAACGCGTTCGCCAGGCCATGCGATATGCCATCGATCGCGAGAAGGTCATCCAGACATCGCTATTGGGCGCGGGTACTCCGGCGGAAGACCATCATGTCGCGCCGTCTCATCCCGAATATGCACCTCTCCCGAAATATCCGCGCGATATCGAGAAAGCCAAGAAGTTGCTCGCCGATGCCGGTTATCCGAACGGCTTCGAATTCGACATGGTGACGCGTCCCGATCCGATCTGGGAGCTGAACACGGCGCAGGTTCTGGCCGAACAGTTCAAGGATATCGGCGTCAAAATCAACATCAAGTCGCTGCCGAGCGCGCAATATTGGGAAGTCTGGACTTCGGCGCCCTTCAGCCTTACGGCCTGGGGCCATCGTCCGCTCGCCATCATGACACTGTCGTTGGCTTATCGCTCCAACGCTGCGTGGAACGAATCGCACTACGCCAATCCTGACTTCGACAAGCTGCTGACTCAGGCGGAAGGCATCCTCGATCCAAAGGAACGCAGCAAAGTCATCGAGAAGATCGAACTGATCATGCAGGACGACGGGCCGATCGTTCAGCCTTTCTGGCGCATCTTCTCGACCGTGATGGACAAGAAGGTAATGGGCTTCGAGCTCCATCCTTCGCAGTATATCTTCGCACATCAATACGCGATCTCCGCCTGATCAAGCGGCGCCATGATTGCCCGGTTTGTTCCGGGCGATCCCTTTAAAGGCCCGTGAGAAACCCGGACGGATCTTGCAATGTCGAAATTCCTTCTAAAACGGCTGATCATGATGCTGCTCACCATGCTGTGCGCATCGTTCCTGGTCTTCGCCGTCTGCGAATTCACCCCCGGCAGCGTCGCGCGCAAGTCGCTCGGCCCCTTTGCCACACAGCAGCAGGTCGATCTCCTGACCGAGAAGCTGAAAGCCAACGATCCGTTGCCGGTGCGCTATGGCCGCTGGCTCGGCGTGCTCGTCGGTGCCATCCCCGATCCGCTGCAGGACCCGAGCACCGGGCTCAATTTCAAGGATCCGCGCGGGGCGCAGTATTTCGGCAATTTCGGCTATTCCACGCTGAACAAGTTGCCCGTCAACGACGTGATCTGGAACAGACTTGGGAACACGGCGATTCTCGCCGGTCTGGCCTTCCTGCTGATCGTACCGCTATCGATCATCTTCGGCATATTGTCGGGTCTGAAGGAGGGCGGCGTACTGGACCGCACGTTGACCGTCATCTGCATCATCTTCACCTCCATTCCGGAGTTCGCATCCGGTGTCTTCCTGGTCACTCTCTTCGTCATTCTCTGGCCGATCCTGCCGGGAACGAGTCCGCTCAATAGCGATGGCGGATGGCCGGTGCCCTACCAGTTTGTGCTGCCGGTCGCCGTGCTCGTCATCTACGATTTCGGCTATGTCGCCCGTATGATCCGCGTCTCGATGATAGGCGTCATGGAGCGGCCCTATATCCGCACCGCCGTGCTGAAAGGCATGAGCACCCGCCGCATGGTGCTTGGCCATGCGCTGCGCAACGCCATGATCGCGCCCTTCACCGTACTGCTCCTGCAGATCAACTTCCTGATTAGCGGCGTGGTCGTTACCGAGCTCGTCTTCGCCTATCCGGGCTTCGGTCGGCTGATCCTCGACGCAAGCCTCTTCGGCGACATCGCGACGCTTGAGGCGGCTACTCTGATCACTGTTGCCGTCGCCGTTGTGACGCAGTTGCTCGGCGATCTCGGCTACATGCTGCTCGATCCACGTATCCGGGTGAGGTAATCCATGGCACTCCAAGACAATATAGCCGGGATCAAGGCCACTGCCGTCAAGCGTGCTGCACGGCCGAGCTGGATGCGGATCTTTCATTCCAAGACAGCGATCGTCGGCCTGTTCCTCGTCGTCTTCTGGGTGGCCGCGGCCGTTCTCGCGCCGATCCTGCCGCTGCCGTCTCCAACGGATTCGGATGCGATGGCGATGGGCAATCCCTTTCCATCGGCTGCCCATTGGCTTGGCACCGATATTCTCGGCCGCGATGTCCTGTCCCGCCTGATCTTTGGCGCGCGCACCGTGCTCTTCGTGGCGCCGCTGTCGGTCGCGGTCGCCATGGTCGTCGGCATCGCCATGGGCATGGTCGCCGGCTACTACGGTGGCTGGATCGATACGCTGATCAGCCGCTTTTCCGATATCATTCTCGCCTTCCCGGTTCTCGTGATCTATGTGATCCTGATCGCCAATATCGGGCCGTCGGTCCTCAATATCGTGATCGCGACGACGATCGCTTCCTCGCCCGGCATCGGCCGCATCACGCGCGGCCTCGTTCTCGGCCTCAAGGAGCAGGAGTATATCGCCGCGGCGAAGCTCAGGGCGGAAAGCACGCTCTACATCATGCTCATCGAGCTCCTGCCGAACTGCCGCAGCCTGCTGATCGTCGATGCCTGCCTGCGCATCGGCTATACGATCATCACCATTGGTATCCTGGGCTTCCTCGGCCTTGGCCTGCCGCCGCCGAATCCGGATTGGGGCGGCATGGTCAAGGAAAGCGTCACCGTTCTCAATGTCTGGCCGCTCATGTCGCTCATTCCGTCCGCCGCCCTTGTCAGTCTCGTTCTCGGCTTCAATCTTCTGGCCGATGGCATGCGTGAGGCATGGAAGCCATGAATCTGTCCGTCTCCAACCTGCAAGGGGCCGCCATGTCCGACGCTCCAAACTCCGATCTCGAACCGTTGCTCGATATCAGGGACCTCAGGATCGAGTTTCGCGGCAAGACCGAGACAGTGGTCGCAGTGCCTAAACTATCCTTTGCCGTTCGTCCGGGCGAAAGCTATGGCCTCGTTGGCGAATCCGGCTGCGGCAAGAGCACGACGGCGATGGCGATCATGGGCTATCTCGGCGCGACCGGCGTGATCGCCGGCGGCAGCATCCGCTTCGATGGCCGGGAGCTCGTCGACGCCAGGGAAAAGGAACTCCGCGCAATTCGCGGCCGGCGCATCGCCATGGTCTATCAGGACCCGATGAGCGCGCTCAACCCGGTGAAGACGATCGGATCACAGCTTGCCGAGGTGCCGCTTCTGCATCTCGGATCGACGAAGGCGGAGGCGATGGAAATGGCCGCCGCCATGCTCGACGACGTTCGACTGCCGGATGCCGGCGATATGCTGAAGCGCTATCCGCATCAGCTCTCAGGTGGCCAACAACAGCGCGTCGTCATCGCTATGGCGCTGCTGGCACGACCTTCGCTGCTTTTGCTGGACGAACCGACGACCGGCCTCGACGTGACAGTCGAAGCCGCCGTCATCGATCTGATTGGCGAGCTTCGTCGCCGCTATTCCACCAGCCTGCTTTTCATCTCGCACAACCTCGGACTGATTGCCGAGACCTGCGATCGCGTCGGGATTATGTACTCCGGCGAGATGGTGGAGGAGGGTACGACCGGCGATCTCTTCCGTAAGCCACGCCACCCCTATACGCAGGGGTTGATCGACTGCATTCCGGATATCGGCAGCGACAAGCGCAGCCGCGCGCTCGCCGCCATCCCCGGCCATATTCCGCTGCCGCAGGAGCGGCCGGCCGGCTGCTTCTTCGCGCCGCGCTGTGCAGGTTTTAGCGCCGGGCTTTGCGACAGGTCGGACCTCGCGCTGACGGAGGCGGGCCCCGGCCATCTGGTGCGCTGCACCCGCTGGCCCGACATGGAACGCGCGGTCGGAAGGCTGCCTTCGGAGCCTGGCCAGGTCGTGGCCAAGGAAGAGGCGATCGCGCTCTCCGACGTCACGAAGCTTTACCGGATCGGCGCCGACAGGACCGTCAAGGCAAACGAGGCCATTTCCTTCGGCGCCCGCAAGGCCGAGATCGTTGCCCTGGTCGGTGAATCCGGCTGCGGAAAATCGACCCTTGCCCGCATTGTCACCGGGTTGGACAGCGCGACATCGGGCTCGATCCGTATGGCGGGCGAGAATATCGCCGAGCTGCAGGCGCGGCAGCGGCCGCGCAGCATGCTGCAATCGATCCAGATGATCTTCCAGAATCCGGACAGCACGCTTAATCCCTCCCATTCGGCTGCGTTCTCCATTCGCCGTTCGATCAAGAAATTTGGCATTCGCAAGGGCAAGGCCGCGATTGACGAGCGGGTGCGCGAGCTGCTGGAGATGGTACGCCTCTCCCCGTCAGTCGCCGATCGCAAGCCGAACCAGCTCTCCGGCGGGCAGAAGCAACGCATTGCGATCGCTCGCGCCTTTGCTGCCGATCCATCACTGATCGTCGCCGATGAGCCGGTTTCCGCTCTGGATGTCTCCGTACAGGCGGCGGTCGTCACGCTGCTTCTCGATATCCAGAAGGAGAAGCACACCACGATGCTCTTCATTAGCCACGATCTCGCGCTGGTGCGGCATATCGCCGATAAGGTCGTCGTGATGTATCTCGGCAAGGTCATGGAGCAGGGCACCGTTGAGGAGGTGTTCGGCCGCGGCACGCATCCTTATACCGAAGCCCTGATTTCGGCGATCCGCAGCCCCAAAGTTGACGAAGAGCCGCGCGAGCGGATCCGACTCACCGGCGAAACGCCGAGCCCGGTCAACGTGCCGGCCGGCTGTCGATTCGCAACCCGCTGCCACCGCAAGGTCGGCGGGATCTGCGATACAGTCACGCCACCGATCCGGCAAATGTCCGAAACGCATCAGATCGCCTGTCATATCGAGGAGGACCGGCTGCGCGCCGAGCTCCCCGTCTATGCAGGAGTGACAGGGAAACACGGATGAGTTCCGACACCTCCATCGAGGCAAGCTTCTGGAAGAGGGCGGCGCGCTTCCGCGCGCTCGTGCCCGTCATGTTGGCGATCTGCGTCATAGGCACGGGAAACAGCCTGCTGACAACCTCGGTTTCGCTGAGCCTGAGCGAGCCCGGCATCAATCCGGGCATTGTACAGCTTCTGTTGACCGGCTTTCCCGTGGGCTTTCTGGCCGGCTGCCTCGCGGCGCGTTTTCTGGTCGCCCGCTTCGGGCATCGTGTCACGTTTCTGGCGGTCACGTTCCTCGCCGCCTTCGCCGGCTTTGGCTATATGGCGACGACAGCCACGCCGGTCTGGCTTGTTCTGCGCTTCTTCAGCGGCTTCGCGATGGCGGTCATGTTCGTTGTCTCCGAAAGCTGGATCAATCTCTACGCCGACGAGCGCAATCGCGGCGCCTATTTCTCGCTTTACATGATGATGACCTCACTCGCCGTGCTCTTCGGCCAGTTGCTGGTGGAAGCCGCGGGTCCGCATTCGCCGCATCTTTTCCTGATGGGCGCCGTGACGATCACGGCAGGCGCGCTCTATTGCCGGTTCGCGGGGCGCCCCTGGCCGGCGCTGCCGGTTCGTCCCGGCGAGTTGCTGCAGGCCGATGTCTCGGCCGCGGATCAGCGCTATGGCCTCTGGAAGCTCGCCGTTCTCGCGCCGGTCACGATCATCGCGGTCTTCCAGGCGGGCATGACGAACATGAATGTCTTCGCTCTGACGCCGCTTTACGGCGCCAAGATTGCGCTTCCAGCCTCGACGACGATCGGGTTGGTAACGGCTTTCAGCATGGGCGGCATGCTGGCCCAGACACCGGTGGGCTGGCTGTCCGATCGGCTTGACCGACGCTGGATGCTTCTTGTCCAGGGAGGGCTTGCCGCCGCGCTCTGCGCCGCCATTATCATGCTTGCAAACCGCTACGTGCCGGTACTTTTCGTGCTCTTCTTTCTCTATGGCGCCACCGCTCTGACGATCTATCCCGTCGGCATTGCGTTTGCCAATTCGCAGATCGACAGCCGCCACATGGTATCGGCGTCGGGCGGCCTGCTGCTGCTCTATTCGATCGGCAATGTCATGACGCCTGGTATCGCCGCCGGCCTGATGGACTACATGGCGCCCTATGCGCTTTTCATCATGCTCGGCAGTGGCGCCGCGCTCGTCTCCCTCGGTGCTTCTTTCAATCTTCGGCGCAGAGTCTCACCGCAGATCGCCGATGTCGCGACCGATTACCTGGCTTCCGGAGTCAACCAATGACCAAAGACATTCCGTTCGATCTTGTCATTCGCGGTGGCCGCGTCGTGCTTGCGGACGAAACCCGCGAGGTCGATCTCGGCATCCGAGACGGCAGGCTTGCCGCGATCGCCAAGGACCTTCCAAATGGCAAAGAGGAGATCTCGGCCGAAGGCCGCCTGGTTTTGCCGGGTGGCGTCGACAGTCACTGCCACATGGACCAGCAGCCCTGGGAAGGAAAGGCGACTGCCGACGATTTCAACACCGGCACGCTCTCCGCACTTTGCGGCGGCACAACCACGGTTGTTCCCTTCGCCATGCAGATGCGCGGCCAGTCCCTCCGCGACATCGTCGAGGATTATCACGAGCGGGCGCGGCCGAAGGCCCATATCGACTACGGCATTCATCTGATCGTCGGCGATCCGTCTCCCGACGTGTTGCGCGATGAGATCCCGGCGCTGATCGCCGACGGCTGCACCTCAATGAAGATCTATCTGACCTATGACGGTCTGAAGCTCGACGACTACGAGGTCCTGAACGTGCTGGATCTTGCTCGCTCGCATGGCGCGATGGTCATGGTTCATGCTGAAAACGACGCGTGTATCCGCTGGCTGACGGAAAAATTCATTGCCGCCCGCAAGACGCAGTTGCGCTACCACGAAAAGGCCCATTCCGAAATCGGCGACCGTGAGGCGACCTATCGTGCCATCAGCCTGTCGGAACTGATCGAGACGCCGATCCTCGTCAGTCATGTCGCTGCCGGCGGCGCGGTGGAGGAAATCCGGCGGGCCAAGGCGAGGGGCCTGCCGATCTACGCAGAGACCTGCCCGCAATATCTCTTTCTCTCGGCCGAGGACATCGATACGCATGATCTCTCCGGCTCGAAATGCGTCTGCACCCCGCCGCCGCGCGACAAGTCGAACCAGCCCGATATCTGGCGCGGCATTCTCGACGGCACGCTCGAGGTTTTCTCGTCGGACCATTCGCCCTGGAATTACGCGGACAAGATTGCCGGCGGCCCGAACACACCGTTCAACCGCATCCCGAACGGCATTCCGGGCATCGAGACGCGTTTGGCGCTGCTCTTTTCGGCCGGCGTCAATGGCGGACGCATGTCGCTGCAGAAATTTGTCGATCTGACCTCCGCAGCCCCTGCGCGTCTCTTCGGTCTCTATCCGCGCAAAGGACTGATCGCGGTCGGCGCGGATGCCGATATCGCCATCTGGGACCCGGATCGCGTCGTCACCATCAGTAACAGTATGCTGCATCACGCGACCGACCATACGCCCTATGAGGGGCAGACGGTGCGCGGCTGGCCGATTATGACGATCTCGCGTGGCGAACTCGTCTGGAACGACGGAGAGGTTCTGTCGCGGCCGGGTCGCGGCCAGTTCATCCCGCGCCTGCGGCCCTTCCCGCCGCAGCAAGGGCTCTCCAAGGTGCTGGCATCATGACGTCGCCGTCCGATCCTCTGGCAGCGCGGTTTGCGGGCAAGGTCATCCTGATCACAGGGGCGACCAGCGGCATCGGTGCCGCCATCGCACGCCGCTGCCTTGCAGAGGGTGCCAGCGTCGTCTGCGCCGACCATGCTGAAGACGCCGCCGTCAATCTGGTCGAGGAACTCGGCTCTCGCGCTCTTGCCGTACGCTGCGACGTCACCGACGGACGTTCGATGGAGCGCGTGCTCGATACGGTGCGCGGCAGATTCGGACGATTGGACGGTCTGGTTCACAACGCGGCCGCGCCATCGCTGGATGGAACTGTGGTCGATCTGAGTGAGGAGCAATGGCGTCGCGAGCTTGATGTCAGCCTGACAGGCGCCTTCCTGGCGGCGAAGTTTGCGCTGCCCCTGATGATTTCGGGCGGTGGCGGATCCGTGGTGTTGATCGCCTCGCAATTCGCGCATGTGGCGACGGGCAAGGCGGTTGCCTATTGCGCGGCCAAGGCAGGCCTCGTTCATCTCGCGAAGGCCATGGCGGTCGATCACGCAGGTGAGGGCATACGGGTGAACAGCTTGTCGCCGGGTGCGGTGGCGACGCCGCGGCTGCTGCAACGCTGGCCGGACCTCGAGGCGGCCGATCGGCAACTCGGTCCGGCGCATCTGCTCGGCCGCATCGCGCAGCCGGACGAGATCGCGACCGCGACCGCCTTCCTGCTTTCCGCCGACGCCTCCTTCGTGACCGGCACGGATCTACTCGTCGATGGCGGCTATGCGGTGCGTTGAACAAATGATTGCAATGATCTGGATTGGATTTTGAAATGACCCTTCTCGTTACCGGCGGTACAGGCTTCGTCATGAGCGTCGTGGTGCGCACCTGGCTGGATCGCAATCCGGCAGCCCGCGCCGTCATTCTCGATCGCTCCGGTCTGGACGCCATGGCCGAGCGTTATTTCGCGCCTGTCCGCGACCGGCTCTCCGTCATCACCGCCGATATCTGTGATCCCTCGCAGTGGTCGGCGGCGCTTGATGCGCACGATGTCAGCGTCATCGTCCATGGCGCGACGATCACGCCGATCTCGCGCGGCAGTGCGGCCGAGGCCAAGCGTCAGCCGGAAGCGGAGGCGCCGGCGAAGATCGTCGACGTCAACCTGATGGGCACGGTTCATATGCTGGAATGGGCGCGCATCCGTCCGTCCGTCAAGCGCTTCATCTATGTCAGCTCAGGCTCCGTCTACCGTCATCATGGACCGGATTGGGCCGAGCCCTTGCCGGAAGACGGCTACGTGGCGCCGCTGACACTGTACGGCATCTCGAAATTCGCCTCTGAGATGGTCGTCAACCGCTATGCCGATCTCTTTGGCATGTCCGCGCTCAGCGTTCGCCTTGCCTCCGTCTACGGTACGATGGATCGCGCGACTGAGAGCCGCAATTTCCGCCATGTGCCAAACAAGGTGGCGCATATGGCGCTGGCGGGCGAGGTGATCCGGCCCAACAGCCTGGAATCGGTCGGCGACTACGTGCATTCCGCCGACGTCGGTAACGCCGTCGTGGCGCTGCTCACGGCGTCGCGTCTTCGCTATCGTCACTACAATATCGGCAGCGGTCGCACCTCGACGACGGGTGATATCGTCGATTGGGCCCGCGAACGTGTGCCGAGCCTGAAGGTCGAAGTCAGTCCACATGAGACGGCCAACGTTATCCAGGATTCGACGCTCAAGGACGGCATGTGGGGGGAATATGATCTCGCCCGTATCGAGCGTGATACGGATTGGCGCCCGCGTCCGGCCAAGGAAGCCTTCCACGACTACATGGACTGGATCGTCGCGAATGAGGGCGTATCCGGGGAGATGAAATAATGTGGTCAGCCCTCAAACTTGAAAATACGGAACGCCAGCCGCGCGATTTCATCGGCTACGGGCCGAAGCCGCCTTTCATGAGTTGGCCTGACGGTGTCAAGCTCGCGATCAATCTGGTGCTGAACTACGAGGAAGGCTCGGAATATTCCTGGCTGGAAGACGGGCGAAACGACAATTGGGGCGAGTACAATATTCCGAATAGCCCGCCCGTCCGGGATCTCGGTACCGAGACGCATTTCGAATATGGTAGCCGCGCCGGTGTTTGGCGCCTGGCGCGCCTCTTCGATCGCTACGACATCCCGATCACCGTTTCGGCCTGCGCCGTGGCGTTGGAGAAGAACCCTGCAGTTGTCGAATGGATGAATGCGCGCGGCCATGATCTGCTTGGCCACGGCCTGCGCTGGAGCGAATATTCGACCATCGAGCGCGAGGATGAGGAGCGCCAGCTGCACGAAGCGATCGCGCTCTACAAGAGGCTGACCGGTCGTCGGCCGATGGGATGGAATTGCCGATCTTTCCCAAGCGTCAACACCCGCGATCTGATCGTGAAGGAAGGGGGCTTCCTTTATTACTCCGATCCCTGCAACGACGATCTGCCCTATTTCATGGATCATGACGGCACGCGCCTGCTCGTTGTTCCCTATTCCAAGACGCTGAATGACAGCCGCTATCTGATTGCGCCCGGTTACAGCAATCCGCGCGATTTCGCCGAAGATTGCCGTTCCGCCATCGACTACATGATCGGCGAGGCGGACGAGACCGGAGGCCGCATGCTGACGATCGGTGTGCATGCGCGCTGGATGGGCCAGCCGAACCGCGCCTCGGGCCTGCGCGACGTCATCGAACATGTCCAGAAGACACCGGGCGCTGCCTTTATGCGGCGCGAGGATATCGCCCGCCACTGGCTCGAAAATCACGAGGCCTTTGGCCGCAATGCGTGATGGGATCGAGCCGTTGACGGAAATGAGGAAAGAACGAGGCATGAGGGGCACGGATATGAACGGCGCCGAGGTGGTCGCCTCCATCCTGAAGCAGGAGGGCGTCAAGCACATCATCGGCTTTCCGAACAGCGAACTATTTGACGCCTTGGCAGATCTCGATATCCCCCCCGTCATCACCCGGACGCCACGCGTCGCCGTTAATATTGCCGAGGGCTACGCGCGAACGACGGCCGGGCGCGAGCTTGCCGTCGTGACGGTGCAATATGGGCCTGGTGCGGAAAGCGCTTTCGGCGGCATCGCGCAAGCCTTCAACGATCGCGCTCCGATCCTCTTCTTGCCAACGGGCTATCCGCGTGGATCGGAAGCCGTGGCGCCGAATTTCGAGTCGAGCCGCAATTTTCGTCATGTGACGAAGTGGTGCGAGGCGGTCACGCGTGTCGAGCATCTGCCGAAGTTGATGCATTCCGCGATTTCGCGTGTTCGCAACGGCCGCCCGGCACCTGTCCTGCTCGAGCTGCCCGTCGATTTGCTGGCCGAGCGGCACGCACCTTCAACCGATCCCTATTTGAAGCCACGGCGCAGCGTGCCGCAGGCCGATAGCGGCGAGATCGCCGAGTTGGTCGAGACGTTGCTTGCGGCGAAGAACCCTGTCGTCTTCGCGGGGCAGGGCGTTCTTGCGGCCTCTGCCTCGCAGGAGCTGGTGGAATTTGCCGAGCTGTTCCGCATCCCGGTGATGACGACGCCGAACGGCAAGAGCGGCTTTCCGGAAAACCATCCATTGGCGCTCGGTACGGCCGGACGCGCGCGGCCTGCGACCGTCGATCATTTCATGGACAAGGCCGATGTCGTGCTGGCGCTTGGCACCAGCCTGACCCGCTCGCACTACATCCTGCCGATCGCCAAGGACAAGGTGCTGCTGCAGGTGACGATCGACGAGGGCGACCTCGGCAAGGACTATGCGATCGCACAGGGCGCAGTCGGCGATGTGCGCTCAGTTCTTCGCCAGATGACCGCGCTTGTTGGCGAGAAGCGTCTCGTTGTTCCGGCGCGAGCCGGAATGGAAGAGGAAATTCGCGGCATTCGCGCCACATTCATGGAGCGGTGGATGCCGCTCCTGACGGCGGATGGAGAGCCGATCTCGCCCTATCGCGTCGTTTGGGAAATCATGCGCGCGGTCGATCCGGCAAAGACGATCATGACCCATGATGCCGGCAATCCGCGCGATCAGTTCAGCCCCTTCTACGAGACGACCGTGCCCGGCAGCTATATCGGCTGGGGCAAGACCACGCAGCTCGGCAGCGGTCTCGGCTTTGCGCTCGGCGCCAAGCTCGCCCGGCCGGAGGCGACGGTCGTCAATCTGATGGGGGAAGCAGCCTTCGGTATGGTCGGGATCGATTTCGAAACCGCGATCCGCTGCCATCTGCCCATCTTGACCATTGTGTTACGCAACAACGTGCTCGGCGGTTATGCTGCGAGTATGCCGATCGCAACACGGAAATATGGGGCAAACCGCATGTCGGGCGCGTATGCGCCGATCGCAGAAGCACTCGGCGGCTATGGCGAATGCGTCACGTCGTCGTCGGATCTGCGGCCAGCGCTCATGCGTGCCCTTGCCAAAGTTGCGGCCGGGCAGGCGGCTCTGCTCGAGGTCGTGACCCATGAGGAACCGCGCCTGCCGGGTTTGTGCTGACGGCGGGTGGAGAGCGGCATGTTCGATACGATCATATCAGGCGCAACAATCGTCAATGCAGCCGGCAACGTCAGGGGCAATGTCGCTATCCGCGGCGGCCGTGTTGCGGCAATCCTTCCGCCTGCGGATCTGGCCGAAGCCCGTACTATCGTTGATGCCAATGGCTGCCATCTCCTGCCGGGTCTCGTCGATGTGCATGCGCATTTGCGTGAACCGGGACTAACTCACAAGGAAGACTTCGACAGCGGTACGCGCGCCGCTGCCCTCGGCGGTGTGACGACCGTGCTCGACATGCCAACCGATGATCCCTGGACCGCGACGGCCGATCAGCTTGCCGCAAAAATGGAGACGGCGAAGGGACGCATCCATGTGGACGTCGGTTTCCAGGCTGTCATCAGCAGAAATACAGATCTGCTGCGCGGACTAGTGGATCTGCGTCCGGTTTCCCTGGAACTCTTTACTGCGGATGTGCCTGAGGCCTTCATGTTTGAAAGCATGGATGCGGTCGCAGAGATGGTGAAATGGCTCGACGGGCGCGAGATGCTGATCGGCATTTCGCCTGGGGATCAATCGATCCTTGCGGGCAGCGGCTCGCGAAATCCAGCGGGCGACATCGCTGCATTTCTGCAAAGCCGCCCACCGCTTGCGGAAGCATCCGGTCTCGCACGCGCTGTTCTGGCTGCGGCGGGAACGAAAGTGAGCATCCATGTACGCCAGGTCAACTCCGCGCTGGGCGTCTCTGCGTGGCGGCGGTTGCGCGATATGGCGGATGCAACGATCGAGACAACGCCCCAGAATTTCTTTTTCACCAGCGCCGATTACGAGAGGTTGGGTGCGGGCCTAAAGGGCTCGCCGCCTTTCCGGGCGCCCAGCGATGTCGAGGCGTTGCGCGCTGCACTTTCCGAGGGCCTGATCGATATCGTCGGCACCGATCACGCGCCACACAGCCCCGCCGAGAAAGCGACGAGCTACACCGCGTTCGCCGACATTCCCGGCGGAATGCCAGGTCTGCAGACGCTTCTTGCGACGATGCTCCGGTTGATCGAGGAGGATGTGATCAATTTCAACGATCTCGTGCGCATGTCCTCTTTCAATCCGGCCAGGCGCTTTGGTCTCGGTCGCTCGAAGGGTGCGATCGCGGTTGGTTGTGATGCGGATATCCTGGTCGTCGACCGCCGTCGAACGAGTGAAATAACAGATGCCCAACAGGTTTCACGCGCCGCCTACACACCATTCGCCGGATGGATCATTCCAGGAACACTGACGCGCGTCTTCTTGAGGGGCGAAGAGATCGTTCACGACGGAAAACTCGTTTCCGAAAGACGCGGCAGCGTCGTCACCCGAGAAAGCTGAGGAGCAGCCAATGCCCATGCTGCAGAACAGAATAGCGATCGTCACCGGAGCAAGCTCCGGCTTGGGTCGCGCCATCGCCTTGCGCTACGCCGCCGAGGGTGCCCGCATCGTTATTGCCGATACGATCGAGACGCCAATCGAAGGCGGCGAAACGACCTTGGACAGAATTCTTGCCGGCGGAGGCGAGGCGCGTTTTGTGCGCACCGATATTGGCGACTGGAATGCCGTCGATCATCTCGTCAACGAAACCGTCAGCCACTTTGGCCGCCTCGATGTGATGGTCAACAACGCAGCGATCTACACATCGACCAACTTGTTGGAGACGACGCCGGAGCAATGGGCTCGCGTCATCGGCGTCAACCTCACGGGCTTTTTCTATTGCTGCAAGAGGGCTGCGCAACAATTCCTGATCCAAGAGCCGGTGGGTGAGGCGCGGGGACGCATCATCAACATTTCCTCACAGCACGGAATGGTCGCCTGTCCCGGAGATTTTCCCTATGGGGTCAGCAAAGGCGGGATCGTGCAGATGACACGGCAGATCGCGGTCGATCACGCTGACGATCTTATCATCTGCAACGCGGTCGCGCCGGGCAAAATCGTCACGGGTAAGCCCGGGGTCGCCAATGATCCCGACGCGCTCGACTATTCGCGCCGTCGCACCCCCTGGCCCCGACTCGGCGCCCCGGACGACGTCGCCGGCGCAGCGCTTTTCCTGGCAAGTGACATGTCGAGTTACATGACCGGTATCAACCTCATGGTCGACGGCGGCTGGATGGCCGCCTGACACGCAACAAAGAGCCGGCTGTCTGCCGGAAAATGAAAGGAAGCACACATGGATCTGGGACTGAAAGGAAAGACAGCGCTCATCCTCGGCGCGGGCGGCGGCCTTGGCAGCGCGATTGCCAAGACGCTGGCGGCCGAAGGCAGTCGCGTCGCCGTCGCCGATATCAACAAGGAGGCCGCTGAACGGACGGTGGCCGAAGTCGAAGCGAGTGGCGGCAGCGCCATGGCGCTCGCCTGGGATCTCGGCGATGTCGGGATTGTCGCATCGAACCTTTCGGCCATCGAAGCCCGGTTTGGATCTGTGGATATCCTCGTCAACATCACCGGCGGCCCACCGCCGACGCTGGTCGCGGGCCAGAGCCCTGAGAGCTGGCGCAAGCATTTCGACAGCATGGTACTGTCCGTCATCGCCATTAGCGACGCTGTGTTGCCGAAGATGCGCGAGAAGAAATGGGGCCGGATCATCACCTCTACATCTTCCGGGGTCGTCGCGCCCATTCCGAACCTGGGGTTATCGAACGCGTTGCGAATGTCACTGCTCGGCTGGTCGAAGACCCTTGCCGGGGAAGTCGGCCGCGATGGCGTCACCGTCAATATCGTGCTGCCCGGCCGCGTGGCGACGCAGCGCATTACCTTCCTTGATGAGCAAAAGGCAAAGCGTGAAGGTCGGTCAGTCGAGGAAGTCTCGGCGCAAAGCACTGCTTCCATACCCATTGGCCGTTATGGCGATCCACGAGAATATGCCGACGTGGTGACCTTCCTTGCGAGCGAACGCGCATCATACGTAACTGGGAGCATATTGAGGATAGACGGTGGTCTGATCGCGAGCGTTTAAAGCGACCCCGCGGTCGGCATCGCGGATTGCAGACCTGAAGCGATCGATCAAGCCCTTCGTGGATCGGGACCCGTGCGTTGGTTCTCGATCCCGGCTGGCGTACAGCTTTTGATGTCGGAGCTCATCTTATCGGTGCGGGACACTCGATCGGCTTGAAAAGCCTCGTGCTGGCATTCGGGTCAGGTGGCATCCGCCAGCTTGTACGCCTTATCCAGGTAGGTTTGGTCAATCCACCGATCGTAATTGACTGAACCCTTGAGAAGCTTCGCTTCCGACATAAAGGCCTCTTCGCCCTTCAGCGATTGAATTGCGGCATCCGTAATGCGTGGATCCTGGTAGAAATGCCCATCGCCATAGGTCTTTCGAACTGCCTTTTCGGAGGACTTCGTCTCCTGGGAGAAGATCTTGATCGTCTCGTCCGGATGGGCTTCTGACCAGCGAGCAAGCTCGATGTCGACCTTCAACAGGCGAGTGACAATATCGGGATAATTGCGCGCAAAGTCGCCATTCGCGGAGATGATATAGGGTGCGGCCCATTCCGGATGGTCGTTCGCATCAAGCAGAACACGGGCCTGACCGGCTTCAACCAATTTCGCCGCCACATCCTCGGTCTCGACGATCGCGTCAACGTCGCCACGCACAAGCGCCGGGCCGGAGGCATCGAATGCCATGTTGAGGGAATCCAGATCATTAGTGGTCAAGCCGACCGAGCGCAATGCCTTACTGAAAATGGAATGGCGCACCGTGCCAAACAGATAGCCGACCTTCTTGCCTTTCAGATCGGCCACGGTCTTGAAGGGTGCGTCGGCGCGAACGATAATTGCCGAGCCATCAGCCTTGGCGAAGCTCGACAGGCCGATTGCGTTCACATCGGCACCCGAGGCTGCGACCCGTAACGCTGGATTGTTGCCGGTGTAGGTTATTTCGATAGCTCCCGTTGCAAGCGCGGTCGTTGCCTCCGAACCACCATTTGTGAAGACGACGAGCTCGACCTTGATGCTGTCCTTCGAAAACTCCTTGTCGAACGCGCCGTTGTGTCGCGCCAGAATAAACTTCAGATGGCCGGGCGCCGTGCTGCCGATCCGGATCAAGGATGGCTTGCCGTCTGCGAAAGCGGGTACTGAAATCGCGGTCAGCGCGAGGGGGGCGGCGGCCATTCCCTGCAGGAAGTTTCGGCGGCGGATCGATAGAACCATGATGGTGTATCCTTTGGAAAGTTATCAGAAGCCCGATTGATCGGAATGGCTCTTCCATGCGGTCGACCAGCGTTCGAACCAAACCAGAAGATAATTCACGAAGAGACCGATCCCGGTCATTGTCAGGATGCCCGCATACATGTCCGCCGTTTGCATCATGAGTTGCGACTGCTGGATGAGAAAACCGAGGCCCGATTTGGCCGCCAGCATCTCGGCGCCGATCACCGCAAAAATAGAGGATTTTACGGCGAGCTTCATGCCCGAGACGATCGACGGAATGCTGGCTGGCAGAATGACTTTGCGAAACAGGTCGATATCGGACGTGCCCATCGATCGCGCCGCCTTGACGAGGAGTGGATCGACCGACTTGACCCCCGATATCGTATTGACGAGCAGAAAGAAGATCGAGGAATAGAATGTGATGGCGATCTTGGAAGCCTCGCCGATGCCAAGCAGAAGAATGAAGACCGGCAGAAGTGCGAATTGCGAGGTGTTGCGCAGGGTCTGAACAAGCAGGTCCGATATCTTCTCAAACGTCGGATAGCGCCCCATGATAAAGCCGAGCGGAATGGCCACGACAACGGCAAGCATAAAGCCCGCCGCGGCACGTTCAAGACTTATCCCGATATTGCCGACAAGCGAGCCGTCAAGCAGCATCGCATACCAGGCCACGCAGACTTCACTTAAGGGAGGGAAGAAAATCCGGTTCAGCCATCCGAGCCGAGGCGCGATCTCCCATAACCCGAAGAACGCGATCAGGAGCGGCACGCCGTAGAGGTAGGACGGTATCTGCCTGTCGGCTCGATTCCTCTTGGTGGAGTTGTGGCGAGATGCGGTTCGTCCGATCGAAAGCCGGTCCGTGTCTGCCGTTGTCTTGTTGGTGACATATGCCATGATACCTGCTCCCGAAATCAATGCGCCAAAGGCGATGAAAAAGCGCCGTCGCGTTGCGCCTTGCTGACTTCGTCGCGAAGCGCCTCCCAGACCTGTGCGCGATGAATATTGAATTCGCTTGAGGCACGAATGTCCGCATCGCGTGGGCGTGGCAGGTCAATATCGATAATTTCCTTCACACGGCCGGGGCGCGCGGTCATGATGACGATGCGGTCGGCGAGGAAAATCGCCTCATCGATGGAATGGGTGACGAAGACCACGGTTGTCTTGATCTTCTCCCAAATCTTGAGGAGCTCGCCCTGAAGGATGTCGCGCGTCTGTGCATCGAGCGCCGCAAAGGGCTCATCCATCAAGAGGACTTCCGGCTCGGTTGCCAGCGCGCGGGCGATCGCGACACGCTGCTGCATGCCGCCTGACAGTTGGTTCGGATAGCGATCCTCAAAGCCTGAAAGGCCGAAAAGTGCCAGAAAATGTCGCGCTCGTTGATTGCGCTCGCGCTTTCCAACGCCGCGCACTTCGAGAGCGTACTCTATATTGGAAAGTGCCGTGCGCCAGGGAAACAGCGCGTATTGCTGAAAGACATACCCTGTCTTCGGATCAGGTTTGGCGATGATGTTTCCATCAAGGCTAACCACACCGTCCGAGGCTTGCGTCAGGCCGCCGATGATGTCGAGCAAGACTGATTTGCCGCTACCGCTCGGTCCGACCAGCGTGATAAACTCACCCTTGCGGATCGACAGGTCGACGCCGTTAAGAACGGTAAGCCGATCGGACGGACGGCCGTCGATCACGACGTTCTGTCCATTCTTTAATTGGAACGTCTTGCGTACGTCCGTGACGGTAATACGGTCCATTGAGCGAGCTCCGTGATTATACTTGCGCGACACGGATCCGATGCGTCGGATCAAATTGCGAGCCTGCGGGCTTGCCGCGTTTCCAGCCGAGTGCACGTGCGTAAATGCCAAAAAGGCCGCGGTCTTGAACCTCGGCTTCGCTGATGCCTGTTGGTCCATCCGCCTGTTCGGCGACATAGAGCGCATCGGTCGGACAGTAGATTTCGCAAAGATAGCAAGTCTGGCAATCGTCCTGCCGGGCGATGACGGGGATGCCGTCCGTCCTGTCGAAAACATCGGCCGGACAGACTTTCACGCAGATGTCGCACTCGATACAGCGATTTGCCGACACGATCTCGATCATGACGCGAGCTCCCCTTGAGACTGGCCGCGAGCCCGATCGGGATCAGGGCCTATGGCGACGTCGTCCACTCCGCTCAGCACAATCCGGTGAACGAAGTTCGGATTGCTAGCCGTCAAATCGCTGCGGCGATGCAATCCGCGGCTTTCCTGCCTCGAAAGCGCGGCCAAAAGTGACCAGCGCCCGGACGCGGCAATGCTCGCAGCCTCGCGCGCGCGAAGCCGATCTTGGCCTTCACCGGAAAGATGGTCCCGCACATCGGCCCACAGGCTTTCCAACCGGCGGCGACTGCTTTCGAGCCGGTTGCCGTCGCGAAAGTAATTCTTTTCCAGGGGAATGACTTCCGCGCGCACGCGATCGACAACGTCCTTCGCCAGAAGATCGGGCCTCGCGTGGCTTGTCGGGCGCAAGCCGACCCTGCCGAGCGCGCGAGATGTATGGCGAAACGACTTGCGTCCGTCGCGTCTGGCAAATGTCGCGGCGCCTTGGCCCGACCACCAGCCGCTGGCGATGGCCCAGCTGGAATTCGGTCCGCCGCCGCCTGACGTTGCACCAGTCAGGTTCTCGCGGCTGGCCGCATCGCCGGCGACATATAGGCCCGTCACATCGGTGCCGCAGTCGGAGGTGGCGATACGGATGCCACCCGTTCCTCGCACCGTCCCTTCGGCCTTCAAGGTCACACGAAAAAGATCCTTGAACGGATCGATACCCATTCGGTCATAAGGTGTGAAACAGTTCGGCTGACCCCGCCGCAACCAGTCCTGCAGCGCGGGCTCCGCCATGTCCAGCCGGGCGTAGACAGGGGCGTCAATCATCGCTTTGGCAATATCCCGCTCGCGCTCGCTGATCCCATTGGACAGATGCTCGCCATTGCCGTCGACGAGCGGCGAGCCGTCCTCGCGATAGAATGTCGCCCATCGAAAAGGTAGGCCCTTGTTCAGGGACGAGCCGTGGGGCGCCATCGTGTATTTGCCGGTGAATTCCATTCCCGAAAGGCTGGCGCCTGCCTCTGCCGCCATGAGATATCCGTCGCCGGTTAGGGTCGTTGCTCCGAGTATCCGTTCGCCAAAAGCGCAGCCACCGGTCGCGACAACCACAGCCTTGGCATCCACGCGCCAGTCGCGCCCGCGCTGTCTGTCGATACCAGCCGCGCCGGTGACAGCTTCGCCATCCGAAAGAAGCTCCAGCGCCGGATGGTGGTCGAGTACGGTGACCTTTGAGAGCAGCACGCGGCGGCGCATGAAGGCCATGTAGTCGGGTCCACGCAGGTTGGCGATATAGAGCGTGCCATCATCTTCGCTGGGAAAGGGATAGCCCCATTCCGATAGCTTCAGCAGGTTTTCGTAGGCGCCGTCGACACAACGCAGCATCCAGCGTTGGTCTGCAAGTCCGCCGGTTCGCTCAAAGCGGCGCTCAATGACCTGCTGCCGGCCTTCACCCGGTGGAACATACCATGTGCCGGTGTTGGAAGGCGCCGTCGCACCGCTCGTTCCCAGGTAGCCTTTGTCGGCCAGCACGACGCGTGCCCCGGCTTCCGCCGCAGCCAGTGCCGCCCATGCGCCAGCCGGGCCGCCGCCAATGACCAGCACGTCCGTTTGCAGATGAAGGGCCTCGCCACCGGTTAATTTATTACGCTCTGGAAACATGGTCACCCATTCTTGAAACGCGACGCAGGCAAGTGGCGCCGAGCGGCTCGGCCCCATTCGCACACGCTGACTGCCTACGGCAGCCCCGCGAGTGCTGGCGCGCGGGCTGCGTCTGCTGCGATGCTGGATGGGTTGATATCCGCATGTCGTCCCTGAGATTTGAGCCAATCGTGAAAGCCATCCGCATCGAACATTTGAGCGGACGTCACATATTGTCTATAAAATCTATGGTTTAAAACGAATTATATTTCCAATCCGGGGCGAAGATTGGTATTCTGTGTTTTTCGTGAGAGGAGACCGTAGGCCTCGTTCCGAGGCATTGCCGGACAGAAGGCAACATCGAGCGGCATGAAAAAACGCGCTCGAGTTTATTGCAAGCGGCAAAACTGGAATATGCGTAAGGTTAACACCCAGCTAGTCTTGTCCGGGCGACGCTTGCGAAACGAATAGTATCCGACTTTTGAAAGGCCATATGGAAGAGCTTCTTGCACTTCAAAACAATCGTATCCTTATCAGCCGATCAACGGAAAATGAAGGTATAGCGGCGCTAACGAGAAGCGGGACTAACCGATCGTTCTAGGCCCATTTGCAAACTCGGCTACATCTTCTTAAGTCATTTCTTTCAAAAGCCGCGGATCTGTGCAAAGTTCGGAGCCTGGAATGAGGCCATCGTCTCACACACCGAAAGGACGACAATGGCGCTGATCGACGACCTCTCCGAAACGCTGACACCGCTTGCCAGCCTGAAAAGCGCAACATCCGCCATCTGCAGTGCGTGCAACATGACGAGGTGATCGCTACAATCCGGTTGAGCGCCCGATCACTCATAGGATGTGAGGGAATAGCGGTCATACGTCTAGATGGCGACCTTTGCCATTACTTGGAGGAGGACGCTATCGGGCCTCTCTGGAAGGGACAGAGGTTTCCCATTCGCGCCTGTCTTTCCGGATGGTCGATGATCAACAGGCAGACGGTCGTCGTGCCCGATATCGACAAGGATGAACGGATCCCGACCGAGCTTTATCGGGGCACATTCGTGCGAGCCGTCGTGATGGCGCCTATTCGAAGGCACGATCCTGTTGGAGCGATCGGCGCCTATTGGTCGAAGCCTTACAAGCCGACGCAGTCGGAAATCGAGACGCTGGAGGCACTGGCGGAAGCTGCGGCGACCGCGGCTGAACATATCGGTTTTGCAGAGACAGAGGCGCTGGCGAAGCGTGCGGCTTTCGTTGACCAGAGTCTCAACGACTACCAGTCGGACATCGACGCCGTAGCTGGGATCGCGGCAGTTCCAACCATGCTGGACGTCGCGTTGCGGATGACTGGAATGGGCTTCGCCGCTATCGCACGGGTTACCGAGGCACGTTGGATCACCTGCAGCTCGCTCGACCACGTTGGATTCGGCTTGAATCCGGGCGACGAGCTTCCGATCGAGAGCACGCTTTGTAACGAAATACGAGACCACCGTCAGGTTATCGTGTTCGACGACGCCCAGACCTCCGATTTGTACCGGGACCATCACACGCCTCGCATCTACGGTCTGCGGAGCTACATCTCTATGCCTGTGATCCGGGCGGATGGCTCCTTCTGGGGAACTCTCTGTGCCATCGATCCGAAGCCGGCGAAGGTTGACAACCCGCAGGTGGTCGGCACGTTCAAGCTATTCGCAGAGCTAATCGCCCACCATCTGGACGCCGCCGACCGACTGCGTAAGACCGAGGCGTCGCTGCAGTGCGAGCGCGAGCTATCCGAATTGCGCGAGCAGTTCATTGCCGTGCTCGGTCACGACCTCCGCAAGCCGCTGGCGGCAGTCGACGCCGGGACGAGCCGTCTCCTCAAGGAAGGCTGGACCGCTGAAGCCCCCTGGTTTTGAACCTGATGAAGGCCAGCATTTCCCGCATGACCGGTCTCGTTGACAACATCATGGATCTGGCACGGGCGCGCCTCGGTGGTGGCATTTTCCTAGACCTGAACGAAGCCGATCTGACCGAGACGCTGCAGGTGGTCGTGGACGAGATCCGTTCCGCCCATCCGCACCGCGACATCCGTCTCGAGCTGAAATTTTCGCAGCCGGCAGTCGTGGACCGGGCTCGGATCGCGCAGTTGTTCTCCAACCTTGTTTCGAATGCTGTCAGCCATGGTGTCGCGGAGCAGCCGGTGGAGATTAGCGGCCACCAGAGCGAGCAGGGTATCGAGATATCGGTGCTCAACGGCGGCACCCCGATCCCTGCGAATGACATCCAGCGCTTGTTTCTTCCCTTCAAGCGCGGAGACGGCTCCCGTGGCGGCCACGGGCTCGGGCTCGGTCTTTACATCGCGCTGGAAATCGCCACGGCTCATGGCGGAACGATCGACGTGTCTTCGGACGAGACGGGAACAAGGTTTACCCTCAAGATGCCGACGCGACGTTAGAGATGCATGCGGACCTTAGAGAGCAGCTTGGCAGATCTTCGGGGAGCGGTTACTTTTTGCCGTCGCGGTGATCTTTTCACGGTTGCCGCGCCAGACGATCGCTCCTTTCCGAGCGATCTCGGTCATGTATGGAGTCCTAGCGCAAGGCCATAGGCAGAGCCGGCGAGGGCGCAGGCTGCCAGTACCCTGAGCATGCTGACCTTGAACCGGAACACGGCGATGACGGCTGCAACCGTCAGAACCAGCGCGGGCAAATTAACCGAACTCAGCACGGGAAGGTCCACCGACATCCCGAAGCCTTCGACCTTTCGAACCTCGGAGAACAGGACATGGAGAGCGAACCAGACGGCAAGATTGAGGATGATGCCGACAACGGCGGCTGTGATGGCCGACAGCGCGGACGACAGCGCCTTGTTGCGGCGGAGCGTCTCCATGAATGGCCCGCCGAGCAGGATCCATAGGAAGCAGGGAACGAAGGTGACCCAGGTCGTGAGGAGGCCGCCGAGCGTGCCGGCGAGCAGAGGCGACATCCCGCCCGGCGAGCGATAGGCACCCAAGAAACCGACGAACTGCGTAACCATGATCAGAGGGCCGGGCGTCGTCTCGGCTAGACCCAGGCCGTCCAGCATCTCGCCCGGTCTCAGCCAGCCATAGTGGTTGACCGCTTCCTGGGCGACGTAGGACAGGACCGCATAAGCGCCGCCGAAGGTCACCATCGCCATCTTCGAGAAGAAGACGGCGATGTCCGAGAAGACGTTGTGCTGCCCGACGAAGACGAACAGCAGCAGGATCGGCCCGAACCAGGCGATCGCGCCGACGACGGCGACCTTCAGGAGCCAGCGCGCGTTCGGACGAGTATGCTCGGGAATGCCCTCGCCGAGCAGGCTGTCGGCGTCGGCAAGGTACGTGCCGCCGGCATTCCCGTGACCGCCTCCAGGAGCGAAAGCCTTCCAACCGGCCTTGCCGCCGACGAAGCCGATCAGTCCCGCGGTAATCACGACCAGCGGGAAGGGGGCCTGGAAGAAGGCCAGCGCCACGAAGGCGGCTGCCGCCAGCCCGATCAGGACGTTGTTCTTCAGCGATCTGCTCCCGATGCGCAGGACCGCGCCGAGCACGATGGCGAGGACCGCAGCCTTCAGGCCAAAAAACAGCGCCTGCACCGCGCCGACGTTGCCGTAGAGCGCGTAGATCCAGCTCAGGCCCATGATCGCGATCGCACCCGGCAGGACGAACAGGGTGCCGGCGACGAGCGCGCCTTTCGTCTTGTGAAGCAGCCAGCCGATATAGACTGCGAGCTGCTGCGCTTCGGGTCCTGGAAGAAGCGTGCAGTAATTCAAGGCGTGGAGGAAACGATCGTCACCGATCCAACGCTTCTCCTCAACGATGATCCGGTGCATGACCGCGATCTGCCCTGCCGGGCCGCCGAAGCTCAGGGCGGCGACCCGTACCCAAACCTTGACGGCCTCGGAGAACGGCAGGCCGTGTTCGACTGCTTCGGGTGTCTTTGTTTCCTCGTTCATCACGGTCGCCATGTTATTGCCCCGCCCTGGCGTTCGGCCAGTTATGCGTTTCGGCGGTCGCATCCCGGCACCATCGGTAGAAGGCGTCGTAAAGGGTCATTCCCGCTTCCAGTTGTTCAAGATCGTCGTTGTACATGCGCGACAGGCCGAGAGAGGCCGCCAGCAGGCCCGGCACCTCCGGCGCAAGGTCCGGCTGGTCGGTGTCGGCGCCTCTTACGATCTTTGCGAGATGGAGGAGAGGGTCGGATTGCAGGCCGAATTCCTCGACCATGACGTCGAAGGTGCAGAGTTCGCCTCGGTGGGACCAGAACACGTCCTCGACGTCGAAGGGCGTCGCAGCGAAGCGGTCGCCGACCAGCGACACCTCGGAAGCCGGCACGAAGAGGAAGACGGCGGAAGGATCGACGAAACGGCGGATCAGCCACGGGCAGGCGATGCGGTCGATCTTTGGGCGCGAGCGGGTCACCCAGACCGTGCGGCCCCGCTTGTCTCGAGACGGAATCCTATTCACCGGAACGAGAATACCGTCGGCCTTCCTCCAGGCCTCGAAACCTCCTTCGAGAACCTCGGCCTCGCTTCCGGCATGTCTCAGCGGGTCTAAGGACGCGATTCTTCGGCCGTAGCCTCGTGGGGCGATCGCTGCCCCATAAAGTTAGGATCGCAAAGCATCATCGTGGAGTCAAGCTTCGCTTATCCAACGGGGAGTGGTGTTGATCGCATGCGGAGACGAAAGTCGATAAAGAGCGAATGATACGATTGCGGCTCAGCGGATGAGGCGCAGCGACGAAGGGGATGGTTGCGATGATGGCAGGACTTGTCCGCTGCCGCTACGAGAAGGCGAGCCTGCGCCAATCTACCCAGAACGTTGCTAACCAGACTGTCAAATTTGACTCCTTGCTCCATTGGAGCACAGCGTCAAGCGTCGCCTCTTAGGCTAGCGCGGCGGTGCATAAGCGCGTCCTGCCAGCAAAATTTCGGTCAGCAAAATTTCTGATTTTTTTTCAGTAGGCTCTTGAATCAGAAAATCCGTGAAACAAAATCATTCACCGCCAGCAGCTACGAACAGAGCTGGCTTTGCTGGGAGCGTCGCCTTTCGGCGCTTCCGTTCCCATGTTGCTTCAAGGAGGATATGGCTATGGCAACATCTTACGATTACGCACCCCTTTTCCGCTCGAGCATCGGCTTTGATCGGGTCTTCAACCTTCTCGAGAACGCTCAGCGTGCCCGGTCGATCAGCGACTGGCCGCCCTATGACATCGTCAAGACCGGCGACGACAGCTACCGGATCTCGATCGCAGTGGCCGGGTTTGCCCAGGATGATCTCGATATTACCTTCCAGTCGAACCTTTTGACCGTCACCGGCAAAAAGCAGGACACGGCCAATGATGGCTACCTGCATCGCGGAATTGCCGGTCGACCGTTCGAGCACCGCTTCGAACTTGCCGATCATGTCAGGGTTAACGCCGCGGGCCTGAACAATGGCCTTCTCTCGATCGAACTTGTCCGTGAGATCCCGGAGGCCTTGAAGCCGCGGAAGATTTCAATCCAGGGCTCGCAAGCTTTGTCGTCGTCGCGTCCCGCTCAGATTGAAGCCCAGCAGGCAGCCTAAGCTTTTCCGATAGACTGGGCGCCACTCGCCGTGGCGCCCGTCGACATTCCGAGTTGGAAAGGGGAAAAACATGAAAGCCGATATGTTCAGACAACCTGTTACCATCCTTGTGGGCTTAGGATTTCCGGCCGAAGTCTGTAGTGTAACGGATGCCTATCGTCATCTTTGCGAATGTCCTATGAGATTGAGGGATAGTGCTCACACCGTTGCGTTAACGGCCTGCAGCGCGGCAATGCGTGGCGAGATCGAGACCGAGACGGCTCGCGGCCTTTTCGCGGCTTTTGCTAAGAAACATGAGTTGCTAGCGCCGGAAATGACCGCCATCGCCGCGTCCCATCCGAGGCGAGATCGGGATCCGCATATTCGCTGAGAACGGGAGGCACTTGCGGGCTGCCAATGAAGCTATATCCATGGGGCCAAGGTCACGGTCCTTGAGCTTTACAGTCAGATCAACGTTGCCCACGCATCATCGCTTTCGGTCGATGATCGCTGCGCTATCCTGTGGGCGTGGGCGTGTCCCTCCGACACTGCCCGGCACGCCGGGGCTTTCTTGATCGATGCAGTGTAGGCGGCGTTGAGAGAGCTTGACCGCTCTTATTGGAGAGTATGGTGCGCGGTAGTTTACGATCCTTAACTGCTGTCGCCTCCAGCCAGCTTTTGCAACGTTGGGAGGTCGATGACACCATTTAGATCAGGCCTATCGACTGGTGTTTATGAGGTGAATGCCTTCTCAAGGTCAACGACAACCGATGCCGTCATTTTATCCGAGGGCTGGCCAAAAGCAGCTTACAAATTGACCGCACCTGTTGCGTTCACGGCTATAGTTGTCGGGTTCGCGTAGTGTTGTATCGATCGGACGAGCGCTTCCTAGCGCATCAGGGTGTGCTGTTTTTGGCGATTTGGATTCATGTCGACCAATGTCGTCCGACCCAAGAGCCTGAAGCAGGACCCGCGATACCGAACAGAACGGTCGTCGAAGCAGAGCTATCGTGCGAGGCTGCCTCGGTGCAACTTTTGCAGTCAACGAAGTGTGCGATCGACTTCCGGTCTATAACGACTGACGTTGATGTCAAGTGGGACTCGGCTCGCGGTCAAGGCAATAAAGGTGATGCTGCAACCCAGAAAATGACCGGTATATTTCTCGATGTGAGGCGGCAGACGACGAACCAGCTAGCATACAAGACGAGCCTTCGTTTAAAAAGGCGACTGGCGCTAACCACAGGCCTGACAATGATGACATTTCGTTCGACAGAGGCAAAGTGCCCGGCAGCGCTGCGCGGCCCTGACCGTTTGAAGAGCGCAGCAGTTGGCTAGCTCCACCGTCGTGCTTGGACGCATTTGCGTCGTGGTACCGCGAATGGCCTCAAGGGAAAAGGCGTCTACGAGTCTCCCGATGATGGTTCATGCGCTGGCGGGGAATTTCCTCGAGTATGTGGGATTGTCGAACGACACCGGCTTATTCGATATTTCTGGCGCTGGTCGACAACGATGTCGAGTACGTTTGGAACGAAAACGGCGGTAAGTGCGTGCGGGCACAAAATCTGTCAGAAGGCTACCGCAGCAAGTAATCGCACGGCAAGGTTGCAAGAGGACTGAGCGCGGCCAACAATCGCGGTTAGTTGGAGGGCGTTGTCTTGGCTGCTATGAAAGACCGTGGTTTACTGCCGCAAGCAGTGTAACACGCTCCGAATTGAAGGCGCTACCGCTGAAGTATGGATACCGGCATATTGACGGTCACAACGAGGCCGTCGGCCAAAAAGTCTCGCGCGATCCTTCCCATAGATATAGCGTTTATACCTACGGTCAATTACGCACTAAACATAAGGCAGATATCGGAGAGTATACCTTTTTCCGTAGTGAAAGGTGGTGCGATCATCAAAGCTTGCTCGGCTCATCCACACGAAGCAGTCACGGCTAAGGCGTTGCTGGACGTTGAAAGAGCGAGACCGGTGCTCGAGCAGGCTGCAGACAATGATCTGCGGCCTGGTCAAATTTTGTTAATTGGCTCCGCAGACATTCTCGCACTCCCGACGAGTTCCGACCGTTTGGGAGGGCGGATGGAAGTCGTTACCTTGTTGCCCCTAGGTAAGTCCGAAGTTTGACGCAACCAGTCGAACTTCCTTGATTCCGCTTTTTCCGGAGCGGTCATAGCCCCTCGCAATCCAACCGTCGGAAACGACCTGATCGAGTGAGTGCTCATCGGTTGATATCTTGAGGTGGTCGGTCGTGGCGATCCCCGCCGTCGATCCGCATGGGCTAGAGAATACACACGCGCCCTCGTTGAACGAGATGTGCGCGAGATTGTCGACGTCGAACGCCTGGATCAAATGCCGCAGCTTCGTCGGGCGCTCGCGCGCCATTCGGGACAGTTGCTCAATTTCACCCAACTGGCCGGGGAGGTCGGCATCGATGACAAGACCGCCCGGCGATATATCGGACTATTCGAACAGTTGTTCCTCTTTCGGTGCATGGAGCCCCGGTTTCGAAACCCGTTGAAGCGTCTTGTTAAAACACAGGAGCTTCTGTTTCTCAATGGCGGTCTTTTAGCTGCGCTTGTCGGATTAACAATCGATCGAATTTCACGTGACCGAGGACTATTTGGTCCATTGCTGGAGACGCTTGTCGCCGGGTAAATCCTCCGGCTTGCAACCTGGAGCGAAGTCCAATCAGCCATCACTATCGGGATAAGCATCAGGACGAAGTAGATATCGTTCCTGAAGACGAAGCTGGTAATCTGGTTGGACTCGAAGTCAAGGCCGCGGCAACGGTACCCGCAACAGATTTTAAAGGCTTACGCAAAGTAGCCGTGGCCACAGGCGCGCCTTCAAGGCGGGCTGGCGCTGCATGACGCCGACAAGATCCTGCCATTTGGTGACAATCTTGCGGCGATACCGCTATCTTGTCTCTGGGGGCGATTAGGGTAAAGGGCGGGAATTAAGCTCGATTCCCATCAAGGCGGAGAACTGTCAATAACTTGCCGATTTCCCGATATTTAATTCCCCACATAGTTTCGTGGCAGCCACCGCTTAGGATGGAATATTTTTCGACGACCGGAAATCCGTCGTTCTCCTTGCAAATATCCGGCACACCTTAGCTAGCATCAAACCGAACGCGAGCGCCCTGGATGTTCTCCTTGTTGCTGTTCGCCCACGTCACGAGTGCCATGACTGGCGCCAGAAGGGTCCGTCCTACCTCAGTCAATTCATAGTCCACGCGCGGTGGGATAGTGGGAAACAATGTGCGCTTTACCAACCCGTCGCGTTCCAGGCCGCGCAAGTTGATGGTCAGCATCCGTTGCGATATTCCGTCGATCTGACGCCGCAGTTCATTAAACCGGACGGGTCCATTTCTCAGCGTCGCGATGATGTAGAGCGTCCATTTGTCGCCGACGAGGTCGAGGATTTCCCGAACGACCTGGCAGTCGTCCCCTTCGCCGGGGGTAGGAAGATCAGTGTTACTGAGTGTCATAAGTGTGCCTTCTTGCAAGGTTTGGCGCAGTCACCTTAATAGTGTCGGTAACAAAAATGTACCACAGGGTTCACGTTGCAGCAAAGCCGCCTGAATGCGAGGCGATTGTTGAGGCTGACAGCAAGCACCCAGGATCGAAGAGGACCTGTCATGACGACTAAGAAAACGATCGCGATATTCGGCGCCGGTGTGGGACTTGGCGCCTCTCTTGCCGCGCGGTTCGGTCGAGAAGGTTATCGCGTTGCTCTCGTGGCGCGATGTGCCGAACCGTTAGAGAAGCGCGTGGCCGAACTGGCCGAGAAAGGGATAGAAGCTGCCGCGTTCCCTGCGGATCTGACAGATCTATCAGGGATCCCCGCGCTCATTCGCTCGATTGAGGAGCGTTTCGGATCGATCGACGTTGCGGTCTATTCGCCGGTCCCTTCGAACGCTGGTTTTGTTTCGGCAGTCGATCTCGATAGCGCCAAGCTGCAGTCGATGACGCCGATCTTCACCTATGCGCCGATCGAGGTGTCGCATGCGCTGCTACCTGGCATGCTGGCGCGTGAGGATGGCGCGATTGTCCTCGTCACCGGCCTCACGGCCATCGTCAACGTGCCCGGTGTTAGCGGTGTCGGCCCGGCTATGGCGGCGGCACGCAACTACATCCTCACGCTCAATGCCGAGGTGGCCGGTAAGGGCGTGTTCGCGGGGTCCGTGAGTATCGGCGCAATGATCGAGCGCTCGACCGGAATGCGCATTGCCACCGCCGGTGGCGCAACCCTCGATCCGAGGCTTCCGAGGATCGATCCCGATGTCATTGCGGAGGAGATCCGGAATCTCGTCGTCCAACGCGACCGGGTCGAGGTGATCCTGCCCGCGTCGCGGCAGTCCTGATCGACTTGTGGCATGGGCGGTTTCTTCGGCTTCGACCTGTTGGACGGCCCGCGCAGGAAGAACCTCATTTTGAAGCGCGTGCGCTCATAGTGGTGCCGGAGATGCACGCTCAACGGACCGAAGGATAACAGATGCTGCAAATCGATCTTTACACCGAAATCACCTGTCCCTGGTGCATCATCGGTCATCATCGCCTAGACAAGGTCCTGGCGGAACGGTTCCCTGAGCTGGACGTGGATATCCGCCAGCACCCGGTCCTGCTGCTTCCAGATGCGCCGGCGGAAGGGCTCTACATTCCCGATCTTCTCCTCAAGCGCTATGGCGTGACCAACCCGAAGGCATCGTTCGCCCGGCCTGAAGCAGAGGCGCGGGCGTCGGGCCTGGATCTTGACCTGAGCCGCCAGCCCTGGACTTACAGGACGCAGGCAGCGCATGGGTTGATCCTCGCGGCGCAAGCACGCGGAACCCAGCACAAGCTCGCGGTCGCGATCACCGATGCCCATTTCCTGGAAGCGAAGAATATCTCGGATGCCGACGTCCTCGCGGATATTGTCGTTGCCCATGGGTTTGAACGAGAAGAAGCCAGGGCGATAGCACTTGATCCTGTACAGCACAGACGCGTCGAGCAGGAGGCGGCCCGATCAATGGCTGGTGGCATCAGTTCGGTTCCTCACTTCGTCTTCGGCGGTCGCATCGCCATCAACGGGGGACGCAGCGAAGACGAAATTGAAACGGCGATCCGTGAGGCTGCGAGCATCATGCCAGCCGCCTAGCTGTGACGACACCGTCTCGTTGATCTCGCCAGTCTTATCAGGTCGCCGGGCCGGCTTTGCCCCTGTGAACTCCCGGGCAGGGGTGTCGTGTTGAATGCGGAACGCCATGTCCGGGGAAGTCGGCCCCGCCTGACCTGTCGGGTCGCTTTGATCAGGCTCCTGCGGCTTCCCTTGTTCCGGTCCTGACGTGACGAGAATTCCCGCGTTCGTGACCTTCGGTCACAAGCGCGGCTTTGAAGGGGCGGCAGATGTATCCAGCCATACATCCAACTCCTTGCGCGACATCGGGCGTGCGAACAGGTAGCCCTGGAAGTGGTCGCAGCCAAGTTGGATCAACAGTTCGCGCTGGTCAGGCGTCTCGACGCCTTCGGCCAAGGCGCACATGCCCATGACATGTGATATCTCAATGATCTTGCCTAGAAGCTGCTGCGCGCTTTCTTGCCTTGTAGCCTCGATCAGGAACTGCCGATCGATTTTCAGCTTGCCGACGGGGAGCGTGCGCAACGTCGCCAACGAGGAGTAGCCCGTGCCAAAGTCGTCAAGCGCCCAAGAGGTGCCACTGGATGCCAGCGCCTCCATCCGCTCGATCACGGTCGCCGTATCGGTAGCCAGTGCAGACTCGGTGAGCTCGAACTCCAGCAAGGACGGTTCGATGCCCGCCTCACGAATGATTGTAGAAACCGAATGCACCAACGAGGGATCCTGCATCTGCACAGGACTGATGTTCACCGCTATGCGAAGTGCTTGCGTGCGTGGGTCGGCAGACCAGTGGCTCAGAGTCTCACAAGCTTGGCGAAGCACCTCCAACCCGATCTCGCAGATCAGATTGCTCTCCTCCGCGAGATCGATGAAGGCGTCGGGTGACAACAACCTGCCGGACGGATGCCGCCAGCGAACGAGCGCCTCAGCACCACTGACGATGTCGTGATCACGTACCTGCGGCTGATAATAGACCTCGATCTCACCATTACGAACGGCCCGGCTCAACTCGCGCTCTAACCGTAGGCGCTTTCCGCTATCGATGCGGTTGATGGCGAAGAGCGTGGCGAGCAGCAGCATCGACGTCGTCGTATTCAGCTTGGCACCCCAGGCCCGCACCTCCAGTGGCGGCGAGACATTGGGTGCGAGCGGATCCAGCGCACCCATCGCGAACGCAGCAAATGCGGCAATGCAAAGCAGCGGGAAGATCAGCGCTCCGTAGCGCTCGCGTCGCTCGAAGGTAAAAGCCGCACCAGCGGCGAGTGGCAGAAGAAAAAGGTGGGCCGATCGTGGAACCCAGGCCATAGGTGCGTCGATCACCGCGATGGCACAGACGACGGCAAAAACCCCGTGCGCAACGAGAAGAAGCGACGAGCTGTCGCTTCGCCTGCTGCGATGGAGCGCCAGCATGCCTACGCCCGTCAATCCGATGAAGACCACCGACAGCTCGTAACGACCAAAAAAGACATAGCAGAGCGTCCAGGCCAGCCCGAGACTGATGCAGGCCACGCCCGCAAGCTTCAAAATGACCGCTACCTTCTGTCTTCGCGGCTCGCTCTGCAATCTCATTCGAAGCGGGCGCAAGTCCGCCGGTATCTCACCGCCTGCTAATCTCACCATTCGTCGAGTTACCTTTTGTTTCGATTCGAAGGTGATATCTTCAACCGTGATGGGACCCATCAGGAAACTAGACGCCCAACGGGTAGGATCCGCAACCCCAACTAATGGATTTCTTCTATGCGACGGGTTGCTGATCAATTCAGGGCTAACAAATACCTCTGCTACATTGGAAAATTTCATCTAATCAGGAGGTGGCGCTCCCTAAGTTTGGTACTTTCTAAACTCGCGATGGCGGGCGCCGCAGGGAGGCGCTCCTCGTGTTTCCTGTGGTGAGATCGAACGCGCGCAAGATAGCTTCCTGCCCCATGGTCGGATAATCGGTGTTATCCTTGCAGTGTTGGTCGGGGCCGTAACGACGAGTTAGGTGCTCAGCGAGACCAGGGACGTTCCCTCGTATACGTGCCGAAGAAAAAGACATTGCATCCAAGCCGCCGAGCAAAGAGCTTAGGCAGCGGCCGCTGAAACGATCTCGGGCGTGAAGCGCGGTGCCCAAGCGTGGTATCGCGTCCACTCTTGAAAGCTGTGTCGCAAGGGGAGCATGGAATGGACACCCCTGTCTGCGGCCGAAACCATATTCGAAGGCGACACAGTCTCATCGCACCGGGATTGCGCGGTAAGAACTGAACACTCGCGCCCGTCCCGCCGGGGCGCATGTCTTCGGATACAAGCCGCGCGCTGGATGATCATTCGGCCTTTCGTGGAGGGCGGTGATCTGCTGAGCGTGATCGCAAGCGCGGAACGACACGGGACGCGAGGTTAGCCCCACCTGTCTAAACGCTTCCGCTCCCCCCTGCATGACCCCGACGAGCCAGCCGATGAAGACTCTCAGTTAGGGGACCTGGCACCGCTGGGCCGGACAGACAAGATGCATTGGGTCGCTCTGCGGACGTGTATTCAGGCAGAAGTCTGACGAGCATGCCGGCCGATTTGCTGTTGGCTTGCGTTGGCTCATCAGGCGACGGGCGTGCCGGTTGCATCGAATTGGTCGAGTTTCCTGCCGAAGATGCGATCCCGGTTCTCTGGAATCATCGAGCAAGGTGTAGGGGAAGATAGGCGCCGGCGCGCTGACCGTTCCGAGACGTTCAATCTGCTCAGCCAACAGATGAATCTTCGTTGCTGCAGGATTGCCGTCAGGCTGTTGCACAGTGCACGGCCCGATAGAGGGCAGCACGGCCTTGGCTGCGACCCAGGCGATCGCGATTTCGCCGGGCGTCACACCGACCTCGTCGGCGATCGCGATCACGGCGTCGCGGGTGGCGGTACGCTGATCTGGATTTTCCGCCTGGAACACCTTGCCGCCGAAACCCTCGCAGCGGCCTTTTTCGCCGTTGCGGTACTCGCCCGTCAGCATTCCGCCGCCGAGCGGCGACCAGCCGACGACACCAAGGCCGAGAGCTTCAGCCATTGGCGAAAGCTTGTATTCGGTGGTGCGCTCAACTAGGCTATGCTCGACTTGAAGACCCGCGATCGGGATGGCGCCGTGCAGCTCGGCGATAGTGGCGACGCGCCGCGCGCCAGGCAGGGAAATCGGAAAGGCCGGCATAGAGGATCTTGCCGGCGCGCACCAGTAGTTGAACCCGCGCACGATTTCGTCGATCGGTGTGACGCCGTCGGCATTGTGCACCCAATAGAGACCGAGGCGGTCGGTCGTCAGACGCTTGAGGCTTGCTTCGACGGAAGCGACAATGGCAAGGCAGCTGTTTCCGGTTGCAAGCAGGCCCCCTCGCGGACTGGCGCTGCGGGCAAATTTTGATGCCAGGACAAAGTCGTCACGCCGGCCGCCGAGCAGATCACCGAGAATTTCCACCGATTGGCCGAACTGATAGCTGTCTGCCGTGTCGAGGAACTAGCCGCCCCGGTCGTTTGTGCGGAGCATCGCCAGGGATTGGGGAAGCTAGTTCGATGCGGAGTTACACTATTGCACCATGTTCACTGTGCAGCCGCCTTTTCGATCACGGACACGACGATATCGGAGTGAGACAAGAAAACGATGTGGCTGGATCCGGGCACTTCTGTGACGTGGGTGCCGGCGCGCTTTGGCCAATACGAGCGAAGCCGCACATATCTGCGCGGCCGCTCCCGGCGGCCGTCGTTATGATGTCTCAACGACCCCAGAGCAAACGTCTGATATCAGCAACGCCATATGGCTTTGCGCCGATTACCCGCGGCTCATCGATCGCGATGAAGTGACATACACCCCGCCGGCTCTGAGGGACATGAAGCGGGAACGCGAAAAGGCCGCCGCAATCGAGAACCTGGGACGGTACTGAAGTACCGGTCAACGGTTTGCTGACCATCGGCCCCGCCGTGATCTGTGCCGGCAACATCGCCACGGTATCGGCGACGAGCTGCACCTTTGAGCTTTAGCATTTCCTTTTGGGCGACCAGCACGACCTGATTGCATTCATTGATGGATTTGACCGCGTCAGCGCCGAAGACAGATACATTCTTTCAAACGAATTCGGCGACGGCAGACAGCTTCTGCAAGCTCCGCCTGAGGCGGCATACGGGTCGCGATTTCCGGATTTGCGATCATTGGTAAGATTTAAAACTGCTCTGTACTGAAGAGGTGCGTTGGGAATTCGTAAGCTCAACTCGGTATCGGCGTCAGCCGTTCGAGCGCTCCGCGGAATCGACGACTGCCTTTGATTGTCTGCCCATTCTCAAGAGTAACTGCGAATTCCTTACCATCAATTGAGTGGACGGCGCGAACGTGCCCGACGTTGATTATGCGTGAGCGATGAATGCGCAGGAAGCCAAGTGAAGAAAGTTGCGCTTCCCAGGCACCTAGCGTGCCGCGAAGCATATAGGACCGGCCGCGGGTGTTCAGCTGTACATAGTTTCCTGCGGCCTCGACCCAGCAAATCTCCCGTGGGTAGACGAATATCCGATGGGCGCCCTCGCGTACCTCAAAGCCTTCCGTCGCCTTTGAGTTGTTAGCACTGCCGCGCCGCGTCTTTATGTGCTGCAGAGCATAGAAGATGGCAGCCCAAACAGCATAGGTCAAAGCGTCTTTTCGCCATTCGTAAATGAGTTCGCGGGCCAGGTCGCCCGGCATATTCAATTGGGCGAACTGATAGGCAGATCCAAAGCTTGTATAGGCCAGCTTTCGCAAAACAACCATCCCTACGACATGGGCAAGCGAAAAGGGGAGAGTGAATCCTGCGTGAACAGCGAATTGAGTGAGGCGAGCCTTTGCCTTCATCGGGAAAACGGCCAGTGCTAGAATGGTTAGCGGCGCTAGCAACAGCATAATGAGTGCGCTTGAGACCTCCCATACAACTGGCTCCCAACTATTGATGGTGCGGTGCATCCGGGCAGCTTCCAACAACGTCGACGTAGCGTTAACAGGGATGGTAGCAACGATGCCGACGGCTATGATGATGATCAGCTTGGTGTTTGGTTCCGACTTCGCCCGAAGGACAAGACGACCTCCGATCACGCCGAGCCGGCCGCTGATCCCCAGTGCTTTTTCTACAATGCCTGTCATCTTGCCTCGCCCTCCGCCCACGGCATAGCGTCCAAATATGACCTATACCGCCGAACCTTTGTCGCCGAACCTAACTGGGCCGCCAGTTGTCCTCAAGTCGAGAGATGTCGCGATCGACTATCTGCGATCGACGCTAACGGTCATGGTCGTGGCTCATCACAGTGCGCTTGCCTACACCACCTTTGCTCACCTCGATACGGCCCATTATCTGCGATCGACCGCGCCTATCGTCGACGAGATGCGTTGGATCTTCTTGGATTACGCCGAGAACTTCAACGACGTATTCTTCATGTCTCTAATGTTCTTCGTTTCCGGCTTGTTTGTCTGGCCATCGCTACAGCGAGGAGGTGCCGCGGCATTTCTGAAGAACCGTTTGCTTAGGCTGGGCGCGCCGTTCGTGGTGGTGGCACTTACGCTGATGCCGGTAGCCTACTATTCTTCCTGGGAGATAACGGGGCATGAGGCAGGCTTTACCAACTATTGGCGCCAGAACATCGTCACGGACCGCATCACCCCAGGGCCACTCTGGTTTGTCTGGGTATTGTTGTTGTTTGACATCATCATCGCCGTAGTCTTTCTCGCGAGACCAGGCCGTGGCATGTCTTTGATGTCGAAAGAGACATGCTTGGAACGTCGCCCGCTGCTTGCCGCGGCGGCGATGCTTCTCGCATGCGGCGTGGTCTATTTTCCAGCCTTGAGGGTGTTTGGTTTCGGAGGCTGGTCCATATTCCTAGTTCGACCGTTCTACTTTCAGACCTGTCGTTTCGGCTTATACCTGTTGTGGTTTCTGGCTGGAGTCTGGATTGGAAGAGACGGCGTGGACCGTGGGCTGCTCGCGCCCAGTGGCGCGTTGGCGCGCCATTGGGCCTTGTGGGTTTTGGGTTGCGTCATAGCCTACAATCTTTTGGTGATCGTACCTCGCATTTCAATCGCAGCTCCCCTGTCGACCCCACAACGCGGAGCGCTCGAAGCTATTCTCTGGGTGGTCAGTTGTGTCACGAGCTGCTTTGGCTTTCTCGCGCTTTTCAGGGGGGTAGTTAGCAAGCCTCGTCCTTGGATAGACAACCTAACGCGTTGCGCCTACGGCATCTATCTGGTCCATTACCTGTTTGTATTGTGGTGCCAATGGCTGCTTCTCGGTCAGAGCTTACCGGCGGGCGGCAAATTCCTGATAACCTTCATCGTGGCCTTGGCCCTGAGTTGGACGAGCGCGAGAATTATGCTGCTTTCTCCCGTAACGCGAAAGGTGCTGTAATGCCCAAAGCGACTTCTGAGCACATCGTCGTTTCAGTATATCTATGCCCTTTATTGGTCAGGGCCGCATAAGAAAGGTCCCGCTTTCGGATTTCTCATGGGCGAGCCGACACCGAAAAGGGGGATTAGGCAGACCACAGTCTACCGAAGAAGGTCGCTTGCTAGATTGAGCGTGCGACCGCCGTATAAACCCTCCGGAAGCCTCCGTGTGCTGAAAACACGTCGATATTTCAGGCGAAATCTCGCTAACCAAAACCTCTAGAATGCCGCCCTCACGCAAACGACGGACATAATCATAGCCCACGCAGCACCAAAGACTCTGCGAGTCATGGAATGAAGAGTATCGGAGAAATCAGCATCGCGCCGCCACGGGCGGGATTTCGGGTATTCTCGCCACGCTTAGGGCGAACATAGGGCAGCCGCAGAAGCCTCAGCGTTAGCGCCCGAACGGGAGGTGGGACCGGCTGCATCGGCCGTGCGTTCCTGGGGATCTATCGGAGGAAGCTGCGCATGGCGTCGGTTGCCGCCCATCCGCTCATATTCCATCAGGCAGCGGAGGGCCACAGCCTCGCTCGGGGCGTCGATGTGGCGGTTACCGATTGGTATCAGGACACGTCTTGATGAAAGCCACACCTTCATGACGTCGGCGATTCTCCAAATCGCTACGATGATTACGCCCGGCCAGGACATGTGAAGAAGCCGAAGAATCTCGATCGCGCTCATGGTGCAAATCATACCCGCCAATGGTTGTCGCCCAATATTGACCCAGTAGGAGAGGCGTTCAATGCGAACCCAGAGTTTTCAGTCTTTTTGAGTACTTTCAATCTTTTTAACGGAGTTAAATGGTTTAGGCGTGCGAGCGATGCAAGAAAATTCTCACCCAAAGGGTGGGTCACTCCAAAACAAGGAGCCGTTCGCTAAGGCGCGGTCGGTTGCAATAGCGGCAACGACGGTAGAGGTCTCTCATGGAGTGCCAAACGGGTTCCGAGCCCGTATCCACCGGGCATGCCGAATGGCCGGAAGACCCCTCGAGGGAAAAGGGGGCGAAGCCCCTTGCCCCCTAAACGCCCGACGGGATGCTGCATCTTGGCAGAAAACCGCAACCTTTTGTCTAAGATTTGTGCTGTAGACTTGCGGCCCAGCACGGTTTCGCAAGAAGCGATTCCGGTTCACGTCCGGGGTATCGCGCGATGGATGGCAAACATCGTGGAAACTCTCCCTATGTTTCGGAGATCGATTATCGCATGCTAATCAGCCAAGGCACTGCACGCAGCGAGCGCATCAACCTCCAGCTTGCCTGTTCGCTCGCAGGTATTGCAGGTGCTTTGAACGCCGCAGCCTTTTATGCTGTGGGCTTCTTTTCCGGCAATATGACAGGAAATGTCTCAAGCCTGTCAGATAACCTGGCAACCTTGCATTGGCTGCGGGCGGGTTTCTATTTCGCCATTGTCGTGACGTTCGTGGCTGGTTCGACGTTGTCATCGTTGCTGATCAACGCCGGACGACGCAGGGCTATCGAAGCTATCTATGCCTACAGCATCCTTGCGGAGGCCATTTTGCTGGTGCCTTTGGGAGCGGTTGATTTATGGCTCAATGTCGACTGGCGCTCCTCTTTGGAGATCCTGGGGCTCGCCTTTCTGATGGGCCTGCAAAACGCGACGGTTACCCGGTTGTCGGACGCCCGGGTGCGGACGACCCATGTCTCTGGCATGGCAACCGATATCGGCGTCGAGCTAGGCATGTTGGTTGACATCTGCCGCGGCCGGGAAAGCCAAGCCCTTGCAGCGGACAATAGGAGCAAGCTAGCTCTCCATCTCGGAACGATCAGCGCTTTTCTCGTAGGAGGCATCGCTGGCGTTACGGCTTACCGGGTTATCGGCGGATATCTATTGTTGATCTGCGCTCTTGTACTTCTGGCGATCTCACTCACCGGAATCCGTCACGCAAGAACGTTAACGACCACGGCATCGCGCCGTGGCTGGCGGCGCGGGGGACCGTAATCGGGAGTTTCTGGACCAATGCTGACGCCATTCGTTGGGAGACAAATGGAGCGGCAAACAACGCAGTGGAGCGACAGGCCGATTACCGTCCAAGCTCCGATGGGCATTGGATGGATCGTCGGCCCGACATTGGCCATGGACTACCTTCTTAGTCATTGGCCGCCGAACCGGGATGACGATGCCCTCCAGGCCGCCATTATCGATGCGTTGGACGGACGAAGTATGCCGGAGGAAGCCCGAAAGGCCTTGGTTGACGCCCTACGGAAAGCTGGCATCACTTATTGCGATTGACCGACCTCATAGATTGAACCCCCCAAGCGGGTTCATCTATGAGAATGCGCATACACTTTACATTATCGCTTGCAGACCAGTATCTGCATCGCGGTTAAAATCAGATAAACATCTCAATGAATTATCGTCGTCTTGATGGGCGGCAATGAGTCTCGAGCGCCATCCACCACAGGTTTCAAGGCTTGCCATTGCGGAAAATCCGCTTGCTCAACGCGGGCCTTGATGATCGCAAGCTGCCGAGATATCTCCGGCATTGCGTATCGCCCAAAGCCGATCGAGGCATTTCAGAACGATCGTGCTGGCGGGACGGCCCCGATGCTCCATATCGTCAATAAGCGGTCGGGTGTAGTGCCACAATAGCCACGAGCCTTGCGACAATTTGCTTCTGCCCCTCGATTTCGACCTGTATCCGATCAATCGCCAGCAACAGATCGTCATCCGACAATCTCTTGTACTTCGGCATTAGGCGCGCCCTCGCTATGTATGGGGGAGGATAGTAACGTGCTCAGAAAAGATCGCCAATCGGTTGCAGAGAGGTCTTCAATCAAAAATGCGCGACATCGCTAAAATGTCACAAATTTGAAAGTCAAGATCCGCCAATCAGGCTACCATCGCACACCCCGTTGATCGCCACGTCAGACGCCATATCCGGCTTCTCCGTATTCAAGCTAACCTGTCGCAAGGAGACTTGGGCAGAAGCGTCAGCCTCAGCTGCCGGCAAATGCAGAAATACGAGACGGGCAAGAACCGCGTCAGTGCCTCGATGCTCTATGAGATTGCAGACTTCCTCCAAAGTTTCACCGGCATCGCTTTTTTGATGGTCTGTCGGAACCGGATCATTGCGATCTTTGCCATCCTGGCCGACGGGCGGGAACCGCCGGACAGTCAACTACCCGTAGCCTGACGACAGGAATTGATAGTTCACGCGCGGCGAGTCTAATATGGCTCTTGCACCCTATCGGGGCACACCTCAGCCCGTTCCGGCGACATGCCCTGTTGCCGCTTGCCACGGGTAGTGGCAGTACAGGTGTGTCGGGTTCGGCGTCGTGTATCGACACTGCATTTCTGGCCGCCGCCGCCCGCGGCGCCGAACGCAGCGCCGAGCATGAGCCCGAGAAACGCCTGGCTTGCCGCATCATTTCGGGGCGGAACCGATTTGTGCCCGCCGCTAGGGACACGACCAACGAGACGGTCGCTCGATCCGGGCCGCGAGTGACCATAGCGGGAGCTGCGCACCGGCTTAAGATTTACGTCAACCGGCGCAGGTTCGCGCGTAACGGCAACCGATGCGGTCTTTTATCGGGTGATGCCGGGCCTTCACGGGGTTGGCACTCACCGAAACCACCGCCGCCGCGACCGGCGGAAAGGTTGGCCGCGCACCGGTGGCATAGCCCTGAATCGGGGTCATCAAGCTCAAGCCAAGAACTGCGTAGCGCTGGATGTGTAAGCGCGCTAGTTTAACCGTTACCAGCTGCGTCAGTATTGCTGACGTGACGCAGCCATTTCTGGACATATAGCTGAGCCTGGCACAAGCCCGTCCAAACCGTGGCTCTCCCTGGCTTAACGATGAAGAGCGTCATCAATCGTGTCGGCCTTACCCTTCGTGCGGTTCATCAATGGTTAGAGCCACGTGATGAACCACTTCAACTCCAACGATGCGGATGTCACTGCCGCCGGCGAAGTGAAGAATAATCTAACATCGCTGGCCAGATTTACTTTGTTACCGAGCGGTTCTTGAAGATTCGCGACGTATGTTCCCACCGCCGCTATCAACGGACAGAGATAACGAGGACCACTATGGATCGAGAAATCATCGTGCCCGAAGAGATGCAGGAGACCGTCAGCCGAGCCGGCTATGTGCCGGCGGTTAAGTCGGAGGCACTGTTTACGCCGTTGGCCAAGTAGGGCGGACAAAGGATCCATCCACGGACGGTTAAAAACGAGGTGTTTCCGAAGAGATCTATGCTTGGGCTCGGATAGTATCTCTGAGCTCGCATATCCACGGCTCCTCGCTGAGGTAAAATGTGTTGCCGTAAAGGGATGATGGAACCTATGTCTCGCGAAAGGATGTTTCCACGCTTAGGAGCTTGTTCGCTCTCATCACTGGTTCGCCAGAAGCACGGCGGCCTTGAGCGCGCGAGAATAGGGGTGGTTCGGATTGTCCAGCACGGACCGGGCCGGCCCTTCTTCGACTATCTCGCCCTTTCTCATGATGATAATGCGGTCGCTGATGTAATAGGCGGTCGCCAGATCATGGGTGATGTAGATGATCGACAACCCGAGCTCCCTTTTCAGCTGACCGAAGAGATTGACGATCGCCATTCTCAGCGAAGCGTCGACCATGGAGACAGGTTCGTCGGCCACGAGCAAGCGTGGCTGCGGAATGAGTGCCCGCGCGATGGCGGTTCGCTGCAGCTGGCCGCCCGATAGTTCATGTGGGAAGCGACCCTTTATCTCGGCAAGCGTCAGACCGATATGGGCAAGTGCCTCGTCGGCCATGCGCTCGACATCGGTCCGGTTTGGCCGCGCGGCATCAGGCGCAAAACTTTTCGCTGTTTCAAAGAGATATCGGTCGACCCTCTTAAGCGGATTGAACGCCTCGAACGGGTTCTGAAGAACCGGCTGCACCTCGCGCATGAAGGCACGACGCTCGGATCGTCCATGGATGGCAACGGGTTTGCCGCGAAAGGTCAACTGCCCTGATGTCGGCGCCGTCTGGCCGAGGATCATCGACGCAATGGTGGATTTTCCAGAGCCGGACTCGCCGACAATGGAAAGGATTTCCGGCTCGTCTCCCAAACTCAGGCTGACATCGTTCACCGCCACGATCTGGCGACGGCTGAGCATCCCGCCCTGTCGGAAGATTTTGCTGACATTCGAAAGGGAAAGAAGGTCACTCATGGCGCGCCTCCCGTCACTGCAAAACAGGCAACACGACGATCCGGCTCGACGGCCACCATGGGCGGCGCTTCGCGACTGCAGATATCCATGCGCTTCGGACAGCGCGGGTGAAAGCGGCACCCTTCCGGCGGCATGGCAAGATTGGGCGGCCTGCCTTCGAGCGAAGGCCGCGTCGAGGCATCGCCGATCCGCGGCAGGCTTGAGACCAGATGCTGCGTATAGGGATGGAACGGCAGTTGAAAGAGTTTGCGCGTCGGCGCCTCCTCGACCAATCGGCCGGCATAGACGATGCCGATGCGATCGGAGACGGCGGCATGAACGCCCATGTCATGGGTGACGAACAGGAAAGACGAGCCCATCTCGCGCTGTATCTCGCGGATCATCGACAGCACATCCCGCTGGACGATGACATCGAGCGCCGTCGTCGGCTCGTCGGCGATGATGAATTCCGGCGTCAGGATGGTGGCGAGCGCGATCGTCATGCGCTGTCGCATGCCGCCGGACAATTCATGCGGATAGGCATCGAGGAGATGCGCGTCGAGCTTCAGCCGCTGGAGATGGGCGCCAACCCGGTCGAAGAAGGTAGCCCGGTCGGCCTTCATGTGGCGGAAGGCAAAATCCGTGAACGAATGACGGATGCGCCGTACGGGATTAAGCACGTTCATCGATCCCTGCATGATATAGGACAGATGCCGCCAGCGAAGCGCCGCGCGCTGCTCAGGCGTCATCGCGTAAATATCTTGAGTCCCGCCGTTGAAATGAAACTTCACGGCACCGGAGACGACGCGAAGCGGCGGCCGGATGGCGCCGGCGATCGTCTTGATCAAGGTCGTCTTGCCGCTGCTCGATTCACCCGCAACACCGTAGATCTCGCCACGGCCGATCGACAGGCTGACATCATCCACCGCCCGCACTTCGCGATCGATGCCGTAAAGGAAGGCCCGATAATAGGCCTTGAGGTTGTTGACCTCGACGACAGCCTCCATACCCTCAGCCTCCCATCCGGTTCAAACGACTGCGGGGGTCGTTGTATTCGTTCATCGACATCGACAGCAGGAAGAGCGCCATGAACAGCACCACGATGGCTGCCACCGGCGCCGCTACCCACCACCATGTTCCGGCGATCAGCGCTGAATGGGCGTTCGCCCAATAGATCATCATGCCCATGGTCGGTGTCTCGATATCGGTGAAACCGAGCACCGAGAGCGTGATCTCCATGCCGATCGACCAGATCATGTTGTTCATCGTCGTGGCAAAGACGATCGGCAGCACATAGGGCAGATGCTCCTGAACGAGGATCTTGCGCATGCTCATGCCGGAATAGACGCTTTGCGTGGTGAAAGGCCGCGTCTTGAGACTGATCGCCACCGAACGGATCAGGCGCGCATCATAGGACCAGCCGAGCGAGGCCATGACGACGATGAGCACCGTCCAGGTCATTTCGTCCTTCAGCACGAAATAGAACAGGATCAGCACCGGAAACTGCGGAATGACCATGATGCTGTCGTTGATCGCCATCAGGACACGATCGACAACCCCTCCGGCGTAACCGGCGACGAGCCCCACGGCCAGCGATATGATACGGGACAGGAAGGCGACGCCGATGCCGAAATAAAGCGTGTTGCGGAGTGCGGTCGTCAGTTGCCAGAACACATCCTGGCCACGTGATGTCGTGCCCAGCCAATATTCCCCATCCGGCGGCATATCCGGCGGCAGCAGATAAAGATCAGAAGGGCCGTAGGGCGAGAAGTAGGACAGGATCACCAGCCCGACGATGACGGCGAGCAGCAGGAGACCGAAGAGGAATTCCATGTTCTGGCGAGCAAGGTCGCGAACGATCGTCAGCATGGCCTACTCCACCTTGATGCGCGGGTCGATCAGAGGACCCAGTATGTCGATGATGAAGACCGCGGCGGCGACGCCGACAATCGATAGCGCGCTCAGCCCCAAGACAAGGCTGTAGTCGCCGGCATGCACTGCCGAAATCAGGAGATTGCCAATACCGGGATAGCCGAAGACGATTTCGGTGATGACGGTGCCGTTGAAGACGGCGCCGAGCGACATGGCAAGACCGGTGAACTGCGGCACCATGGCATTGCGGGCGATGTAGGAGCGCAGGATCTTGCGCTTCGGCACGCCGCCGAGTTCGGCGAAGACAACATATTCCTCGGTGATGATATTGGAGACGAGCGCGCGCATGCCGATCAGCCAGCCACCCGTTCCGACAAGGATCAGGGATAGCGCCGGGAGGATGGAGTGCCGCAGGATATCGAGCACCAGTGTAAGCGAGAGATTGAGATTGGTATTCATCTCATAACCGCCATTGATCGGCAGGATCGGCCAGATGTAGCCAAAGAGAATGATGAGAACGAAGGCCAGGATGTAATAGGGGATCGGCTGCATGGCGATAAAGACGAGGCTGACGGCCTTCAACACCATGCTCTTGCGATAATATCCGGCGAGCGCGCCAATCATGTTGCCGAGCAGGAATGTGATGATGACGGAAACGGTCATCAGGCCGATCGTCCAAGGCAGGGCCCTTGCGATGATGGCGGAAACCGGCGTCGGAAATGCCGAGAGCGACGGCCCGAGATCGCCGGTCGCAAGGCGTCCCCAGAAATGCAAATACTGCTGCCAGATGGAGCCCTCGAGACCGTAGAGTTCCCTCAGCGACTGGCGCATCAGCTCGACTGCACGCGGATCGGACTGGCCCATCTGCTGGATGGCGCCGATGCTTTCCGCAACCGGATCGATCGGCGTCATATGGGTGATGAAGAACGTCGCGGAAATGCCGAGGAAGACAACGAGCAGAAACTGGCCAAATCGTTTCAATACGAAAACTGGATAGGACGTCATGCCGCCGTCTTCCTCGCTGCTTGCTCTTCAACATCAATTCAAAAGATTCGCCGGACGTGCCTAGTGTCCGGCGAAAGGTGCCTGATGCGGCAATCGCCACATCAGGGTCGGGAGAAATCAAGGCTGGGCCGGCTTCAGCTTGACCATCATCAACCGGGAATTCGCCCAATTGGGAACGGGGTCCGTATAGGGGTCTGATATGGTCGGATAGCCTTTCCAGTAGGTCGTATCCATCGAGGTGAAGACGTTATAGGACATCAGAGGAATGGTCGGCATCTGCTGTGCCACCAGCTTCAGATAGTCCTTGCCGAGTTCGATGCCCTTCGGATCATCCGCGCTGATGCGACGGATGTTTTCGATGATCTTGTCGAGATCCGGATTGGACCAGCGCTGCCAGTTGCGCGGCGCCTGGTTCTCGCCTTTCTTGGCGACGAATTCGGAATGCCAGCTGTCGAGGAAGAAGGACAGATCGGGATCGCCGCCCCAGGTCTCGACGCTCCAGGCGATAGCGACCTGGTAGTCACCCGGCTGCAAGCCCACTTGCCAGACATTCGTGGAAGGCGCTGCCTTGGAGTCGATCCCGAAGGCTGCCCATTGCTGGGCGATCAGAGTGCCCGCACGAGTAAAGACGGAGCGAGTGTCGCCTTCGACCGTCAGGCGGATCTTGAAAGGCTGGCCCTCGGGCGTCATCCATTTGCCGCCCACCTTCTTGAAGCCGGCCTTTTCCAGGAGCTCGGCCGCGGCCTGCGGATCGGGCTTCCACCAGCCATAGCCGAAGGCACTGCTGATCGCTGCCGGATCGGTCGGGATCTGATCCTTGTACTTCGGCTGCTTGCGCAGGATATCGGCGATCTGCTGGCCGATCGTCGGATCGTAAGGCTTGATTTTGCGCTTGCCGGTATCGATCTCGAAATTCTTCAGCCAATCCTGCATTGGTGCCTGGTAATCGGTCATCGCGATTGCCGTCGGCGGAACGCCGAGTGCAGATAGCGTGGCTGCGCCGCGATAGCTTGCCATGTCGACGGCCTTGATATCGATAAGCAAAGCCAGCGCCCAGCGTACATCCGGATTCTGGAACAGCGGGTCCTGCGTATTGAAGATCACGGCCGGCAGCGTCGGATCGGGATGAGCGAAGGGGAAGCCGGGGAACCAGCTTTCGACCGTCTTCGACTTTTCCTTCAGCGTGAACATGCCTTCGGGCGTGTTGTCGTGAATGATATCGAGATTGTGTTCGAGCTGCGCGATTGTGCGCTTATCCGGCGGACCGGGATCGACATAGCTCACATATTTCGGAGCCGGCTCACCGAAGCGCGCAAGCGAGGTGCGCTGCCAGTCGTCGCGCTTTTCCCAGGTGTACCATTTGCCCTGCGGGTCGAAGGCCTTCAGCTTGTAGGCGCCGAGCGAAACGGGATTGGCGAAATCATAGCGAACCGGATCGGCGACCTTCTCGAAAACATGCTTCGGCATGATCCAGGCGCCGTTCCAGCGAACGGTGAAAATCGAGTGGAAGCGCGAATTCGGCTTCTTCAGTTTGAAGACGACGGTGTAGGGGTCCGGAGCCTCAACGCTTGCGACTTGCACCGAAAAGGCCGCACTCCAGTTCATGCCCGGATGGTCCATCTGCGTCTTGACGGTGTAGACCACATCATCGGCGGTGAATTCGACGCCGTCGCTCCAGTAGATGCCCTTGCGCAGCTTCACCGTCATCTGGGTGAAATCGGCATTATATTGCGGCTTGTCGGCCGCTAGCGAATTGTCCCAGGCAGAATCGCCCAGACCCTTTTCCGGATCGATGTACCAGAGCGTATCCATGGTCAGCTGCTGGAGGCCGGTCGAAACGCCACCGCCGCCGTTGACCCAGATGTTGAACCAACCCGGATTCTTGATCGTTCCCTCCGGGTTCTCGACGATCAAAGTCTCCTTGCGAGGCAAGGCGGTATAATCCTGAGCCTGGGCAGCCGCGATGAGGCCGAACGTGGCCAGTGCGACACCGAAGGCAAGCTTCTTCCACTGCTGCATGATCTCCTCCCATTTTTGTCGATTGCGCAGCGCACCCAGGCAAAGGGGAGCAAACCGCGACTTTCACCCTCTTCCCCGGCTGACCACGCGAGCCTTGCGCGGCGATCCGGGTCTGCAACGGGCCGGCAGTCGCCTCCTCGCGACCTCTCGACCGTCTTCCCTGCCGGGCGCATATCGGCCCGGCCGCCAGCATCACACCGCCAGTCGGATCACCGTGTAGGAGAGCGGCTTCAACGTTGCGCGCAGCCGCCCATCCTCGATCTTGGCGTCGCCGGTTTGAGTCGGGACGACAGCATTCGGCTGGGCTGCCGTGTTGACCGCCCGCAGATCGCCGTGGACCATCTCGTGCTGTTCGACCATGCGGGCGCCCGCAAAGCCTTCAAGGCGGGTATCAAGATCGAGCGAACTGTCCGGATGGCGGTTGACGGCGAACAATGTCACCATCTTGCCCAGCTCATCGTGAACTGCCGACACGTCCAGATAAGGCACATCATCCGCCTCGTCGCTGTCATAGGTCGGGCCGTCGGTAACGAGACGCAGCGCGTAGCCGCGACCATATTTCGACGCGAAATAAAGCGGATAGTAGATGGTCTGGCGCCATGCCGGGCCGCCATCTTCCGTCATGATCGGCGCGATCACGTTGACGAGCTGGGCGATGCAGGCAATGCGCACGCGATCGGAACGGCGAATGAACGTGTTGAGAATGCCGCCGACCTGCAGCACGTCTTCGAAGTTATAGACATCCTCAAGTAGATGCGGCGCATCCGGCCATTCGTTGCGAGCAAGGATATCCCTGTCCTGCTGGTTGGAGTGATACCAGACATTCCACTCATCGAAGGAAATGCCGATCGTCTTCTTAGACCGCTTCTTCGCCTTGATATAATCGATCACGCCGCCGATGGTGACGATGTAGCGATCGAGCTTCTCGGCCTTGGCGAGATAGTTCAGAGTATTTCGCTCGCGATTGGCGAAATACATATGCAGCGAGATGTGATCGGCGCTGTCATAGCATTGGTCGAGAACTTGCGCTTCCCAATCCGGATAGGTCTTCATATCGGAATTGGATGAGCCGCAGACGATCAGTTCGAGCGACTTGTCGAAACCGCGCATGGCCTTGGCAGTCTCGTCTGCTAGGCGTCCATATTCATAGGCAGACTTGTGACCGACCTGCCAGGGGCCATCCATTTCATTGCCGAGGCACCAAAGCTTCACGTCATGCGGATCGGACCAGCCGTGCTTGCGGCGCAGATCCGACCAGTAGGTGCCGCCTGGATGATTGCAATATTCAAGGAAGTTTCTGGCCGCATCCAGCCCGCGCGAGCCGAGGTTGACGGCGAGCATCGGCTTGGTATTGGCCTTTTTGCACCAATCAACGAATTCGTTGACGCCTATTTGGTTGCTTTCGCGGGTGCGCCAGGCGAGATCAAGCCGGACGGGACGCTCCGAGCGCGGGCCGACACCGTCTTCCCAATTGTAAGCCGATACGAAGTTGCCACCGGGGTAGCGGCAATACGGCGTGTCGAGGGCACGGACGAGATCTATTACGTCTCTACGAAATCCATCCTCATCGGCAGTCGGATGCCCTGGCTCGTAAATGCCGCCGTAAATCGCCCTCCCGAGATGTTCGAGAAACGAACTGTAAAGTCTTGGATCGATGCTTGCGATGCGGAAATCTCGATGAACGATAGCGTTCGCTTTCAACACAGCCTCCCAATATATATCATAATTGTTGTTATATTATCCTTATCTTGATGGCAAAAAGCGGGGATGTCAATGAAATCACGCTGGGACGCTCGCGGCGACTAGCTAATAAAAACGCAAATGATTACAATATTTTAAGATAAGATATGCGAAAATGCGAGAAAGACAGGGATTCGCTATGAAATCAAGATTTCCGATATAGTGGTCAGACGTGCAAACGCATGACGATATCATTTCCATAATTACCGAAGCCGCGGCCAAAAATGTTCACGCCTCCGGTGTGGCCCGCATTTTCTGCTATGCCGATCCGCAGCCGGATGGACGAATGCTGCGACAGTGCCAGATCGCTTACCGTGACATTCGATACGGCCACGCCGTCGATGAACGTTCCACGGGTGGAGGTGCGCCACGTCTTCAGCTTACCGTATTGCGAGCCCTCAAGCTTCCACCATGAAGGTGTGAATGCGCCGCGTCTATCTCCATAGTCGCCAGGAGACGTCCATGTTCCGATTGCTATGCCATTAACCCAGAGCGTAATGTCCGAAGGCCAATCAGGGTTGGTGCCAGGCACTTCGGATGACAATTCTATCGAGAATTCAATGGCTCGCACGTCTTTATTTAAAACTTTGGCATTATTAGGAAATTTATATTCAATATAGCCTCTGCCAAACCAAACGAGCCCCGCCTGCATTCGTAGCGGATCGAGAAAATAATCCGGCACGTCGAGAAGCCCAATCACGCTCTCCGTCGAACAGAGACCACACGGGGCATGGACCTCGCAGCTAGTGTAGAGGCCGACGGGCATGGCAACCTCGATGACATCTTCGGATTTCTGAACGATATTCTCGAAGCTGATCAGAATTTCGCTGTAGACCGCCGAGCAGATTTTCTGGCTGCCCTTGCGAGCCTTGGCAAGCTGAGAACCTACAAGCCGCGCTTCCTCCAGGATCTGTATCCCGGTAGCGACGGTCGATTGCGGCAGAGCGAGCGCTTTTGCGATATCGTTGATATTCATTGGCCCGTGCTGGCAAAGCAACTTGAGCATTTGAACGCGATTTGGTGCGGAAAGCGCTTTGATTATATCCTCATTCCCATCGGCATTGATCGTCAAGAACGAGCGTTCCATCGCGTCCTCCAGCGTCTGTGAAAAGACGCTTTATATCGGAAAAAATGATACAGCAAGGGTACGTCTTTCAGGTGCCACCATTTGAGGTAGGCTTGATTGATATGAGCAACCATTTGGGCGATCGTCCTCTGAAGTTCGTGCCTCGTATCGCCCATATATACGACGGGAGAGAATGAAGACGCCGAGCAGGTCGGCATCAGACTGGGAACTGTCAATCAGCGCCCGGAGCTAAGCCCCATTCGCAGATCTGATGCTCTTCGGCGTTGTCATGGGCGCAAGATCTGATGGGACTTCCAGGTCGACCGGGCGATTGAGCGTTCCAGCAGAAGACGTAGCGGAAGAGGTTTCCGTCCTATTCCAAAAGGAACGCGACAAGGGCCATGCTCCAGCGCGTCGTCCACCGGTTCCTGGCACGATGCCTTGAAATGGCCGTTACCGCGAGATCGAAGTGGAGTCGCCGTCATTGCCATCAGCCGCTGAGGCACACATGTCCAAGTGTATCCAGATCGATTTCTAAAACCTAATAGGAGTAGGCATGTCCCGCCTTTCAAACATGGTCACCGCGGTAACTGACGGCGGCAGAGGAATAGGTCGAGAGATCGCCCTACAGCAGGCTAGGGAAGGTGCAAAGGTCGCCGTGTTGGCGCGGACGGCCACCGAGATTGAGGAAACAGTCTCTCTCATTGAGGAAGAGGGCGGTGAAGCGATCGCTGTTTCGGCGGACCTGATTGGCCTTGCCGCCGTTGAAAGTGCCTTTACTCGCGTTGCAAGCGAATTGGGCCCGATCGACATTCTCATCAACAATCACGGCTCGTTTCAGGGCTTTGGTCCTGCCTGGGACTGCGATCCCCTTGTGTGGTGGCGGGATGTCGAGATCAATCTGCGTGGTACATTCAATACCTGCCGCACGGCCGCCCCTATGATGTTGGCGCACGGCCGGGCCGGATCGTAAACTTCGTTGGTGGCGGAGCGGGCAACAGTTTTCCTCATGGCTCTGGCTACGCGTCCAGCAAGGCCGCCATCATGCGTTTCACGGAGTGTCTGAACGACACAACAATTGCCAACGATGTCCGCGCATTCGCCGTCGATCCAGGTCTTGTTCGCACTGCGATGACCGAGCTACAGCTATCGTCGGAGGCAGGAAGAACCTATCTGCCCGGAATACAAAAGCTTTTCGATGATGGCGTTGACATCGAGCCGATGCACGCTGCACTTCTAATTGCCGACATCGCCGCCGGACGCTTCGATACCCTTGCCGGTCGTCTTTTGCGCGGCGTCGACGATCGCGATGCGCTCGCAGAGGAGATGGATGCGATAGTTGCGGACGATGGTAGAGCACTGCGTTTTACTACCGCCGATCAAGCTAAGCTCTGACGATATTCTTGGAGCTTGGAGAGCGCTACACAGCAGGCGATCACGCTGCTCGGCACGCCCGCGCATATTGCGGGACCGGCGGCGTTCCTGACCAGCGACGACGCTCGCTTCGTAATGGGTCAGACACCTTTCGTCGATGGCGGCTGGATGCGGCCTCAGGGGTCGCAGGCCAGGCAATTCGGCTTGACTATAAAGTCAGGCGCCTACGCCCCCAAATCTCGGATCGCTGTTGCGCCGATGGAATCGTCCTGCTTTTGAGCGCTTCCTTAAGCTGACGAAAAGCCGTCTTACCTCCGTCTGCCATCGGCACTGCAACGTGCGGCCGGGGAGGTGAAATTGACGGCGCGCCAGTTCACGCCGCCGTAGCGCCGTCAAACGCTTGGCGCGCCTGGTCCACGTCCTCCATGTGTTCGATGGTCCAGGCATGCAGTGCCTGAAATGGCCCCAGCAGCGAGCGGCCAAGCGGCGTGATTGTGTATTCGACCCCGATCGGCGAGGTCGGAATGATCCGGCGGGAGACAAGCCCATTGCGTTCCAGCCTCCGCAAACATTGGGTCAGCGCCTTCTGCGTCACGCCCCCAATTTGCCGTTTGATTCCGTTGAAGCGCATTGGACCCGTATCCAGCACGCTGATCACCATCATCGACCACTTATCGGCGATATTATCGAACAGCGAGCGGCTGGGGCAGCTTTCATCGAAGTGCTGACAAATGGGCATGGGTTTCCTCAACGATACCTGGGCGACTGTAAGTGCGTTCTTGCAACTAAGTAGCAGATGTATACCTATCTCGCAAATCAGCGAGAAAGGCTTCCTCATGACTTAGACAGACGTTCTGTTGCGACCATTCCTGTCGGCCCGATGAAGCTGGCACCCCCATCGTCACACCATGGGGTGACGCGTAACGTCACACCCGTGGAAAGCAAACCAGGCAATCAAATCCAGGTCAGTCGACTGGACCAAATCAGGAGCTTCCTTTGATCCGCTTCTTCTCCCTTATCCCGCGGCGCCCCGACATCGACCGCCAGCGCTTCCATGACCATTGGCGCCACCCGCACGGCACTCTGGGCCGCCAGATTCCGGGCATGCTCACCTACGTTCAGGCGCACCAGTTCGACACCGACCGCCTCGGCCCGGGGCAGGACCAGTACGACGGCGTCGCTATGCCCTCGTTCGACTCCCCGAAGGCCGCCGCCGCGCTGGTCGATGAGCCCTTGTTCGTCGACAACATCCGCCCCGACGAGCCATTGTTCCAGGACTTGCCGAGGGTCATATTCTTCATCACCGAGGAGGAGGTCATCGTCTCGCGACCCGCTAATGGCGCCGGAGCTGCGGTCGATCGGCAATGGGACGTGCTGGAGCGGCCGACCAGCATCCATCTCTTGCAGTTCGTGCACCGCGATGGCAATCCTGACTGGACAAGCGCAGATGACGCCGAGTTGGGCCTGCGGATCGGTGCGCTGCGTCACGCGGTAAACCGACCGAGCGCGGAAGTGCACAGCGACGACCCACCGTTTCTGGGCGCTCGCCAGTTGTGGTGGCCTACCCTGACGGCGTTCCAAGATGGGGTGGACGCCGAACGCGCTGCTTTTGACGAACTTCTCGCGCGAGCCGGTCACGCCGTCACCATGCTGGCGATGTCGGAGCGATTCCTGCGGTAAGCCAGGAGCCTGTCATTTACTGTCCTACGAGGACGCTGAGCGCTTCAACCGCGAGCTAGCAGCGTCCTGACCTTCACCGCTAAAGAACGGCATCTTCACGGCAGACCTTGAGTCCGCTGTGGCAACACTCAATCTTCCGATTTCACGGAGCAAGCTGCCCTTGTCGATCTTCGCCGCCGCTATCCGAGACTTCAATGCCTCGACCGGCTGGCCCGCGAGATAGACGACGTCATCGTGATCGCCAGTCGTGGTTTTGTTCCTCCCACGGGTTGATGATAACCAAACCAACGCCCCCGAAATTTGAGAGATTGCGAGTGGCCGCCGATGCGCCGCGCGAGAGGGCGGTCGCTGCGATCCGCGCACCGAACGGCCTGATGGGTCGGCCGGCTCTGCGGCGGTCTGTGGCAATGGCGGCCTCCGCTGCGTCGCGATGGTATTGTCATCATTGGTTGCGCGACATTCAACATCGTGTGGGCCGAGCTCCGCTGGTGTCAGCGATGCGATCTCGCTGAGATCGCCGTGGACCCCGGCCGACATCGCCGCTCGCTTTCACAAGCGAGCGACCCCTTGTCGTTCAGCCGCTCCCACCCCACGGATTTGATTGCGAAATACGGGCAAACTTAATTTATGTCTCGACGGGGCGACAGGGCACGTGGGCGTCGAATGGGCCACGCCCAAATTCGACCTCGCGCCAACCGGTTTTATCACGCAGGGTGACAAGATGCCCTAAGCTGCCATCCGGCACGCTTTGATCAGCACATCGTAAGTGTCGCCTCTCTTATCCATGGGCCAGTCATCGAGAAAGTCGAACACATCCTGTAGGCTGGCGAGCTCTCGAATATACGAACAACGGGCGACCGAATTTGGTGTCGGTCATCGCTATCTCCTTTCCTCTAGGCGTTCGACGTCGCACAGTTAGGAAATGAGATTCCAAATTCAAAGAGTTTACCCGACGGTCTGTGCGGCGGTTGCTCGGGAGCCAATTTGAACCCACGATCATCTGATCAAGCATCGTTCTTGGGGAGCTTACGTGTCGCTCAAGGAACTTGAATGTCCTTGTCGTGCAGCTCTCTCGACTGATCGAAGGCCTTGGCGTCGGTACCCGAGCCACCTTCTGAGTAAACCATTGTGACTAGCTGCTTATGCTTCTTATGGTCGATGATCTCGGACGGCGCCCTAATCTGTTCCAACGTCGTCGGAGCAAGGGTTAGGTCGACCTGGTGTGGCGGTATCACTTGGGCTTGCCGCATCAAGTTCGGCCGCGCGTGGTTGCTGGACATCGGCGGCGTTGTCGGTTTTTTGTCGGCGGTGCTGATTGGACCGAACGGGTGCATAGCTTCTCTCCTTCGCAGTCCGGAATATCCCTGGGCATACGAAGCGAACTCCGACAGTCACTGATCGTTCCGCCCTGCAATCAAAAGGCAATCCTGCCCCTCCATTGCTGATGGTGAGATTTGAGGGAAGCCTCGCTAACCCAACTAGTTTAGATTAGGCCATGTCTACTCGCCTCCGCTGCCTGGTGCTTGCCTTTACGTTTTCAGTTGTCGTTTGGGCTGGAATAATCGCGATCGGTATAAATCTGATCGGGAATTCGGTGCAGGGCATTGACACCGGAAATGTCATTAGCACTCGTCATGGGACCTCACCCGGGCCCTGACCGCAAGCGAGCCCGGCTTTACCGGGCTCCTGATAGCTACCATCGGTCGTCGTAATGCCGATGGTGGTGATAGTGGGCCCACGGCGGCGGGGGCGGTGGGCGATGCCTCCATCCGTAGCCTTCTCTACCGTAGGCGTAGCCACGGGGGGCCATTTGGGCGGCAATGCGCCCATTTGATTTTCATGGAAGCCGCGACCGCATGCGTAGTCTACGCTAACAATATTCGCCGAGCTAACCGGTCCTGAGACTGGAGCGGATATAAAGGGCATTGCTTCAGCGACCGAAGTGAACAGGCCAGCTGCGGTTATTGTCGAGGGGATTAAAAGCATTTTCATATCTTCACTCCCTGCACGTCCCTGGCACATATAAGGGCAGCGGCGATGAACCGTTGGCGAACCAAAGAAGGCAATTCTTTGGTCGATCTGTCGATCGCGAAGACGCCGGCTGCGAGACTTCTACCCCAAGGAAGATTATTGTCCGCCGGCCTTTATGCGATCTCGCTCACGAGATGATTTGAAACGGTCGAGATGAATGCACGAAGACGCTGAAGGCGTCGCAGGTCTCTGTGATATCCCATCCAAATGTCGCGCGCCGGCGGCGACGTCGGCAGTTCCAGTCTGCGAATACCTGGAGTCTGATTGCCTACGACGCGCGGCAGAACGGCGATTCCTATGCCTTGCCGACACATTCGGCCCTGAACGTTGCGGTTATTTGATCGCAGGACCGGTCGCGCGTTCGGGAAACTCTCGATGAGCCAATCGATATCAGGAAACTGTCCGGTCGACGTATCGTGGGTGATCAGCCGGAAACCAGTCCCGTCGCCATATTGCGGATCAGGTGATGCCACGGCGATATAAACGCCGTATTCGAGCTTGAAGAGCCGCCGCTGAACGATATCGGCGGTGTTGAATGGAACGATTCGAAACGCAATGTCGGCCTCTCGCTGGGCCAGGTTGAACTGACGTGTACCAGTCAGGATTTCGGCGTCGACATTGGGGTAGGCGCTCGAAAAATCTGCAAGGATTGGCGGCAGGACATAGGACCCAAACCAGTCGGCTGATGAGATGCGCAGATTGCCTTTGAGATTTTGCCCCTGCCCGGCGAGCCTGCGCTCCATGGCCAGCGCGCCTTCTTCCATCTGCTCTGCCAGCGCGATGATCCCGTGACCCTCTTCGGTGAGGACAAGACCGTCCGCGGTCCGCTGGAAGAGTGTGTGGCCGATCGCTTCCTCAAGGGCACGCAGCCGTCTGCCGACGGTCGGATGGCTCGTCTGAAGAACGCGCGCAGCGCCGCCGAGCGTGCCGGATCGCGCAATAGCAAGAAAGATTCTGACGTCACTCCATTCCATGGCCATTCCCTTACAAAAATGAACATCGGAATTACAATTATGTCACTTCAAGTACAAATATAAACATCTAGATTCAAGTCATCTTCTGAAAACGAGCGGAGAAACCAATGAAAACGTGGCTCATCACAGGCTGCTCGAGCGGCTTCGGAAAACGGCTCGCGATTGCTGCGGCCGAGCGCGGCGATCAGGTCATCGCGACGGCCCGCAATGTGGAGATGATCAGAGAAATGGCCGAGCATTCCGGCGGCCGCATGATCACCTTACCGCTGGACGTAACGGATGCAGCGGCAGCCAAGGCGGCGGTCGCAAAGGCCGTCGATACATTCGGTGGCTTTGATGTGCTCGTGAACAATGCCGGCTACGGACTGTTTGGCGCGATCGAGGAAGGCACCGCAGAAGAATATCGGCCAATGTTCGAGGTGAACGTCTTCGGTCTGATCGAAACGACGAAGGCGGCCCTGCCGGTCCTGCGCCGTTCGGGCGGAACCATCGTCAACCTGTCGTCCGGTGCAGGCATCGCTGGCAGCGGCGGTGCCGGATATTACAATGCTGCCAAGTTCGCCGTGGAGGGGATTTCCGAAGCGCTCGCCGGTGAGCTGAAGCCGTTCGGCATCCGTGTAATGATCGTTGAACCTGGCCCGTTTCGAACTGATTTTCTTGGTCGCTCGATCACGATAGCCGCGAAAGAAATGCCGGAATATGCCGCGAGCTCGCGCAGGCACTATCGCGAAACCAACAATGGCAATCAGGCGGGCGATCCCGACAAGGCGATTGCGGTGATCCTGCAGGCGGTCGATGCAGATGACGCCCCACTTCATCTGCCGCTCGGCCCCATCGCGCATTCGATCGCCGAGCGGAAGCTGGCTTCTTTTCTCGGCGATATCGACGCCTGGCGAGACATTTCCATTGCCACCGATTTCGACCAACACTGAGCGCTGGCTGAACTCGGTTCAAATATCAACATTGACTGGAAAGAGATCATGATCCCGACGTTGAAGGGGTTTACCCAGCAGATGGTGCCGGTGAACGGCATCAAGATCAACGCCGTCACAGGAGGGTCGGGTCGGCCGATCCTCCTGCTTCACGGTTGGCCGGAAACCTGGTGGGAATGGCACCATGTCATGCCGCTGCTCGCGGAGCAGTTCAGCGTGGTGGCGATCGATCTGCGCGGCGCTGGCTTTTCCGACTGTCCGCCTGATGGCTACGACAAGGCGACGATGGCGCGCGACGCGCACGAGGTCATGTTTGCCCTCGGGCACGAACGTTACGCCGTTTGCGGCCATGACATTGGCGGAATGGTGGCATTGCCGCAGGCGGCCATATATCGGAAGGCTATAACCCACCTGGCAGTGCTCGACGTTCCGCTTCCCGGCTGGAGCCAATGGGAGGCGACGACGGCAAGGATCTGGCACTTTGCCTTCCACGCCAATCGGGATTTACCCGAGCGCCTCATAATTGGACGCGAATATGACTATGTTTCGGCGTTCATGGCGGAGCGGTTCTACGATCATAGCACCTTCAATCCTAAGGACATCGAGATCTACGCCAAGGCGATGGCTCTGCCTGGCCGCACGCGCGCCGGTATGGAATGGTATCGCACCCTTGCCGCCGACCACATATCCGCGCTCGATTACAAGAAGCGGCCGCTCGAGGTACCGGTGCTAGCTCTCGGCGGAGAGCAGCGCTTCGGTTCGAATATGGTCCCGATGCTCATGGAGTTCGCCAGTAATGTCACGGGCGGCTCGATCGCGCGGTGCAGCCACTATGTCGCAGACGAGCGGCCAGACGAAGTCGCCGCCGCTCTGATCGATTTCCTCGGGGTCAGTTGAAACGTTGCAGTCCGCGGCCATGCGCCGAAAGGGGTCGCGGCACCGCGGGCAACCTGTGCCTGATCACATTCGATAATGAACTAAGAAAGGAAGACTATCATGACGACACCCGTCATTCGCGGCGTCAATCATATCGGCATCACGGTGCCCGACATCGAAGCGGCAAAATCGTTCCTGGTGGAGGCTTTTGGGGGCCAGGTGATCTATCAATCTTTCGGAGCGCAGGATCCGGAGCGGAAGGGACCCGAATTCGAGCGAGCCACCGGCGCTTTCCCGGGAACGGTCGTGCGTGCTCAGGCGATGGTCAGGATCGGAACCGGGCCTGACATCGAGCTCTTTGAAATGCACGGCCCCGAACAAGTCCAGCCGGTTCGGGCAAGCGACTTCGGCATTACGCATTTCGGTGTCTACACCGACGACATCGAAGCATCGGTCGAGCGCTTCGAAAAGGCAGGCGGCACGCCTCTTACCGCGCCGCGCGCTATTCCCTACGCAACCGAAAGGGGCCCAGGAAATAAGGTCTGTTACTGCCGCATGCCGTGGGGCACGACGATCGAGTTCATCACCACGCCCGATCGCATGGCCTACCATGACCAGACGGATCTGCGCAGGTGGCAGGACGAGGAATGAGTGGACCAGTGGATGAGTGGGCGCTTAAGAATAGAATGTCGCCCGTTAAGAGTCCGCGCCACGACGTGTGGCGCAAAGAGTTAGGCGACACCAAGCCTGCCGATCGGTGGGCGGATTAACCTGCCTTACGCAATTGCAGACGCGAGACGCCGGCTGCAACGTTTAGACCTGTGCCTGCCTCCGCACTCAACGGCTGCAAACCAAAATTCTTGGCATTGCCGCCGATCAGCGCATTTGCACCCAGTCCCAGGCCAAGTGATGCGCCGGCCGATGCTCCGACATAGGTCCCGGCAAGGCTGCCTTCTCCGACGGTTGTCGGCGTGGTGTTGACCACGATCCAGCTCAGATAGGATTTGCCCGTAACACCCACATCGATGCCGAGCTTGCCAATCGTACCGGTATAGCGTTCGACCCTGCCGGTTCGCTGTTTGAACTGGCAATCGACTGTGCGGCTGGAGCCGACCAGCAGTCCGATGCCACCGGCCACTTCGCAAGACAGGGTTCCAAGTCGCTCTTTTGGCTGGGACGCAAATTGCTGGCCGTGTTGCTGCTTTTTGCCGTGATGGTTGTCAGCGGCGGCAGCAGCCGAACCAAAGCCGAGAGCGGTTGCCATGGCGAGAATGAGCATCTTTTTCATTGTCTTTTCCTTGTTCGAAATTGGGTGGGTACTAGTCACTGCTCGGTCAGGTCAGCTTTGACGCCACAGCTAACTGCAGACCTGATATCACCGGCTTCGACGCGAAATCGGAGGCGATCGATGTCGCAATGCGCGCGGCGTCCTCTGAAGAAGCCGTACCGGTGAGCATAATGACGCCGTCGACCGTTTCGACATCGATCTGGCAATCCTCAAGACCATGGGTATAAGCCAGAAGGCACTTGACTGCCGCGTTGGTCGCAGTCGGATCTGCCGCGACCGGCGCGCTCGTGAACAGTGAGAATAGCATCGTGGTTGATCCCTGAATGGGGATCGATCGGCTCGCCAACCAGGCAGCCGATCAATCGCAAGGCGTTACTTCAGCGCATCCTTGATGGCGTCCTTGCCTTTGCCGACGGTGCTCTGTACCTGGCCGGCGGCCTTGTCGACCTTGCCTTCTGCTTCCAGTTCCTTGTTGCCGGTGACCTTGCCAGCAACTTCCTTGATCGTGCCCTTCAGTTCCTTTGCGGCACCTTCGATACGGTTCTTATCCATAATGTGGCCTTTCCTTAGACAGCGTTCGATCATCAGACACCGAATTCGCCGGCGTCATGATCTTGGAAATAGAACCGTTCCCGATGAAAGTTCAGAGTGGAAAGTACTATTGTAATTAGTATCAAATGACCTTTTTGCGCGCTCCACGTCACTTTCCGCGCGATTTTGTACCCCCACGCGGTGGTAATTTTCCGTCGGGGCCACCTTTAAAGCCGGGTTCCCGCGCGCCCAGATGACAGCGGCTGCACGTCGGTTAACGCCGATCTTTCCGTATAAGGATGCGATGTGGTTGCGAATGGTGTTCTTTGAAAGATGTAGCGTCTCTCCCATCTCCGCATCACTTTGGCCTTTGCAGATCAGGCCGAGGATGTCCCGCTCCCGCTCGCTAAGCTCCAGCAGTCCGGCTGTCGACGTTGTCGTCGACCCGTGCTTCAAGGTCGCGAGACGCTCGACAATGGAGTGGCTAAACCATTACGTATCGGCCATGACAATTTCGATCGCCTCAGCCAGCTGTGCTTCGCCGCGCCGGCGTTCCGTGACGTCCTGAAGGGCCCAAATGACGCATTGTTCGTCATTGATCTCCACGCGTTCAACAGAAACAAGGCAGTCGGCAACACCGTCATCCTTCTGCTTCATCCGCATCTGCTCATTGCGACGAAGGTGTTGTCACGCAGCTTCTGCTCAACGGCGCGTCCGGCGGAAATGTCCTCCCATAGACGGAGTTCGCCGGCAGTCCGGCCGACGACCTCAGTCAACGCGTAACCCGAGATCTGCAGGAATTCGTCGTTTGCTTCCGTGAACACCAAGTCGTCGCGCCTTGAAATTGCAGCTGGCGCAGGTGAGAGCCGAAAAGATTTTGAAAAGCGCTCTTCGCTCTGACGGAGAGCGTTCTGGGCCTTTCGCCTTGCGTCGAGATCGGCGAAGGTAAACAGCATAGACGGTTCTCGACCTCGGAAATCGGCTCGCCGGCGACGATCACAAGCCGGTCGCCGCCGCCGGGCAGGGGAACCAAGGCCTCGATGGCGTATCACCCGACCTTCGGTGAGTTTCGATAGGGCATCGTCCCCGGTGTCGCAGTTCGAGAACAGTCCGATTGCATCCACGGTCCTGCCGATGACATCGTCCTTGGTGAAGCCCGTCATCTCCAGAAATCCTTCGTTGACCCTGATGAACCGCTGATCGTCGAGCCGACAGATCAGACCAGGTGCGGGGTTGACATTGAATGATCGCTCGAACCTCTCCTCTGCCTCGAATCGTGGAGGCTCATCTTTGATGATCAGCGCCAATGCATCAGGCTTGTCGCCGACGTCGGTTCCGGCGATATCTCGACGGTCACGTCGTCGACTGTCTCGCCAGCGAGAAGGCGCTCCATCGGGTATTGGCCTTCTTCCAGAAGATGGTTGTTGCGATACCGCAGAGTGAACGTTCGCCGATATCCCGCTGCGTCGCCTCCGGGCTGCTCAATGCTACTCACTCGATGCATGGCGATGGCTGCGGCATTAGCCCAAACGATACATCCAACTTGCTCAACAAGGATGATGCCGTCACTCAGACCCTCGATCAGTTCTTGAAGGTTGCCCTTGTTGATTTTTGGCGGATCAGGAATTTCACTTATGTCGTCCCTCAAGTGCATTGGCGGACCAATAGGTTGCGTCCCTGGGAACGATTTAAAGGGTAAGTGATCATCGCCGCATGGGATATTTATGGCGTCGAGCATCAACGACGACTTCTTATGCTGTAGCTACGGAAGTTTAATCGCTGATCCTGTAAGGCTGGCCACTTGATGGAGGGCTCTGTATGCCGACGCACTGTGATGGCTGCCGCGATGGCGCCGCTTTCGACCTTCCTTTTTCGATGGCGTTTCAGCCGATCGTCAATATCAATACGGGCGCTGTCTTTGCTCATGAGGCCTTGGTGCGAGGTCCGAACGGCGAGCGGGCTGGTTCCGTTCTGAGCCAAGTCAAGGAAGGCAATCGCTATGCGTTCGACCAGCAATGTCGAGTGAAGGCGATCGAGTTGGCGTCTGAACTCTTCGATCCTGCTGATCATGTGAAGCTATCGATCAACTTCATGCCGAACGCAGTCTATGAGCCGCGGGCCTGCATTCGGCTGACCCTTGCAACTGCGATGAAGACCGGTTTTCCTCTTGACCGCATCATCTTCGAATTTACCGAGAACGAGCAGCTCGATACCAAACACGTCCTCCATATCCTTCGCACCTACAGGGATATGGGATTCAAGACGGCAATCGACGATTTCGGAGCTGGTCACTCGGGGCTCGGGCTTCTGACCCACTTCCAGCCCGACATCGTAAAACTGGACATGGACCTGATCCGGGGGATCGACACAGATCCCGTCCGGCGCAAAATTGTTAAACACTCGCTCGATATGCTGGAGGATCTGACGATTGTCCCTTTGTGCGAAGGGGTCGAAACTGCTGACGAGATGGCAACGCTGAAAGACCTTGGCGTCTCCCTCATCCAGGGTTACTTTTTGGCAAAGCCGAGTTTTGAATCTCTCGCGACGCCCGCAGGGCCAAGGAACATTGCCTCCGACGCTGCCTAGCGCCGGATTGATGACGGGATGCCGGGACAGCGATCGCCCTAAGTTAAGCTTGGTTTCAGGCGGAGGTCCTCGTCCGTCATGAAACCATTTTTGACTGTCGAGATGCGAATCTCGTCCCCAAGCGAAGGCTGACTCGGTCGGAAAACGACTTGTGCAGTGCCACACGTTGACACACGTAAAATTCCGTGAGACGAGCCAGTCATGGCCAAACGTCTCACACGTAATTTCTCGCTGACCCCGGAGCTTGAGGGGTTCATTTCCGAATGCCTGTCGTCGGGTGACTATGGCAATGCCAGTGAAGTTGTCCGATCAGGGCTGCGCTTGCTTCGCGATGGTGCCAAAGATGCGGCATCATTCGCAGCAGCCTGGCCGATCGGGGGCGGTGCCTGCGGCAGCATCATCCGGGAAAAGGACTGGTCGGAGACTGCGATTGGGCCGACGAGCGGCTGGTCCGTCGAGTTCCGCACCACGGTTGCCAACATCGTCAATTCGCCGGTTGCGAAAGTGCTGATGTGGGGGCCGGGCCATGTAATGATATACAACGATACCTATGCGAAGATCGCAGGGGAAAAACATCCTCGCGCACTTGGCAGCAACGTTGCGGAAGTCTGGCCGGAGATCTGGGACTGGAACCGTGACATGATCGAGGCCGGCCTTCGCGGCGAGCTTCGTTCCTATCACGATCAGAGCATGACGCTCATCCGAAATGGTCGACCCGAGCAATTTATCTTCGATCTGTTCTATACGCCTGTTTACGAGGCCCACGGCAAAATCGGTGGCGTGATGTGCACGGTCGTTGACAACAGTGACCGCGTCGCGATGGAAAAACGCGTGAGCGATAGCGAAGACGAACTCCGCCGCGTAACCGACGCCGTGCCGATGCTGATCTCCTATGTTGATCGTCAGCATGTTTATCGTTTCGCCAATCATGCCTACGAGGCGTGGTTCGGTATGAAGCCGGACGATATGATCGGCAAACATATCGCCGCGGTCATCGGTGAGGGGCCATACGAGAACCGGCGGCCAGACATTGATCGTGCACTGGCTGGCGAAGTCGTGACCGGCGAAGCCGACATGCCGGTGCAGGGCGGCGCGCCGCGCCGCCTCGAAATTCGATACGTGCCGCACGTAGCGGGGGATGGATCAGTCCCCGGCACCTACATTCTCGGCATCGATATCGAAGAGCGAGCGGTGCGGGAAGCCGAGCTCGAAATGAGCAATAGGCGCTTTCGTACGGCCATGAACGCAGTGCATGGCGTTCTATGGACCAACAGTGCGGACGGCAGAATGGTCGGCGAGCAGCCGGGCTGGGCAGCACTCACCGGCCAGACGTTCGAGCAATACCAAGGGTTCGGTTGGGCACAAGCTGTGCATCCGGACGACATGGACGCGTCGGTCGCGACTTGGAATGCCGCGGTCGAAGCGAAATCCATGTATGTGCACGAACACCGGGTCCGCCGGCATGATGGCGCCTGGCGCCAGTTTGCCATCCGCGCTCTGCCGATCATCGGCTCAAAGGGTGACATCGTCGAATGGGTCGGAGTGCATACTGACATCACCCATCAGCGCGCCGCGGAGGCCGCTTTGCGTGACCAGGCGGAAGCGCTTTCGCGCCAGGTCCGCCACCGGGAGCGGGCCGAAGAGCAGCTCAAGCAGCTGAACGAAAATCTTGAAGCGCGCGTCATTACCGAGATCGCCGAGCGCCGCCAGGCGGAGGTGAAGCTGGCGCAGGCTCAAAAAATGGAAACCGTGGGGAAATTGACCGGCGGGGTCGCGCACGACTTCAACAACCTGTTGCAGGTCGTGTCCGGAAATCTGCAGCTTCTGTCAAAAGAGGTTGCCGGCAACCAACGCGCCGAGGCGAAAATCGCGAACGCCATGGCCGGTGTATCGCGGGGTTCAAAGCTCGCCAGCCAGCTGCTCGCCTTCGGTCGCCGTCAGGCGCTCGAACCTAAGGTGGTCAATATCAGCCGTTTCATCCGCGAGATGGACGACATGATCCGCCGGGCGATCGGCGAGGCCATTGAGGTCGAGACCGTGGTCGGCGGTGGGCTCTGGAACACCTTCATTGATCCGACGCAGATCGAAAATGCTCTGCTCAACCTCGCCATCAATGCACGCGACGCCATGGAAGGGCAGGGCAAACTGACGATTGAGCTGTCGAACGCTCACCTCGATGATGCCTATGCCCGCACGCATGACGAGGTCACGCCCGGCCAGTATGTGATGATGGCGGTGACCGATACCGGGTCGGGCATGCCGCCCGAAATCATCGAGAAAGTCTTCGAGCCGTTCTTTTCCACCAAGGCCGAAGGCAAGGGCTCCGGTCTTGGTCTGTCGATGGTTTACGGCTTCGTCAAACAGTCCGGTGGCCATGTCAAAATCTACTCGGAAGTCGGCCACGGCACGACGATCAAGCTTTATCTGCCGCGTGCGGTCGAAGCGGAGGACGTCGAGGTTGCCGTCGATAACGGGCCGATCGTTGGGGGCACGGAAACTGTCCTCGTCGTCGAGGATGACGCGGAGGTCCGCGAAACCGTCATCGCGATCCTGACCGACCTTGGATATCGCACGCTGAAGGCGGTCGATGCATCGAGCGCGCTGACAGTGATCGATAGCGGCATTCCGATCGACATTCTGTTCACGGATGTGGTGATGCCGGGCACGCTGAAAAGCCCGGAGCTCGCCCGAAAGGCAAAAGAGCGACTGCCGAATATCGCTGTGCTCTTCACGTCAGGCTACACGGAAAACTCGATCGTTCACGGCGGCAGGCTCGATGCAGGCGTCGAGCTGTTGTCCAAGCCCTATACCCGCGAGGCGCTGGCGCGTAAGTTTCGTCACGTCTTGGCGAACCAAGCCCAGCGGTCGAATGCGAAAACAAAGGATCGCCTGGTGGAACGAGTGCGGAAGCTGGAGCAATCTCCGACACCTTCCGCCATCATGGCGGAGCCAAGCAAAGTAGAGCCAATCAAGGTAAAAGTCGATCGCGCGACCGTTTTGCTGGTTGAGGACGATGCGCTCATCCGTGTCAATACGGCTGAGATGCTGCAGGATGCCGGACTGATTGTCGTCGAGGCGGGAAGCGCTGAAGAAGCGAAAGCTGCCTTGCAAACAATGGCGGTTGATGTCCTTGTCACCGACGTTAATCTCCCTGGCGCATCAGGCTCGGAGCTGGCTGCGGAGGCCAGGGCTTTAAGGCCTGCTACGCTGATCATATATGCGACCGGTGACCCGTCCTCCGTTCGCGATGAAACGGATGCCATTGTGGTGGCCAAGCCCTACGATGCCGAAAAACTCGCCGAAGCCATCGCGAAGGTCGGGGTCGGCGTGTCCACGGGAGCACATTTGGATCGCGTTCAGGGTACTGACGAATTGGATGAAGCCTAGGTGCTGACCCGACATCGAACCGGATAGGGCCGAGGCGCATGAGTTGCGAGATCGTCACGAGGTGCTCAGCTCGTTACGCTCCCATCTGCTCGAACAACTGAGATAGCTTTGCGCTTCACTCCGGGGATGGTTCAGCCGCTTCGGACCCGGGCGTTGGATTGTCCCGCTTTTCGCCATGGCCATCGCGGTCAACGTCTCCATTCTTGCTCTTTGACCGATCGATATTTTCCTCCGCGCGTTTTCTAAGCATCTCCCGGTCTTGGTCGGCGGTCTCAGGATTGCTTCGAGCAGCGTCGCTACCGAGATCTTTGTCTTTTGTCATCTGTAGAACCTTTCTGATTAGCGATCGCTCATCGACGGCAGGTGGATCATGATGTCGCGCTGTTCCTTCTCCGTCAGAGGCGCCACGTGAGTTTGCCAATATGCATCCGCTTCCGAGGGGCATCTTCCCAGCGTCGGGTGCTGACAATGTTGTCGTCCACCTTTAGCCTGCCGCCGACCGCCCAGGCGCAGGTACTCAGTTGCGATTTTTAGAGACTGCGTCTCGGTCTCATGCGTTTGCAACTGATCCTCTATTTCGTCGCGCGATTGGCCGAGAACCTGGAGAAGAGCGGCATGTTCCGGTTTGCCGGCTCGCTCACCGAGGAACACGGGAAGCGGAGTCAGGGTCTCGTGACCGCCGGATGGTTCATTCGCCTTATGGATGACGGTCATGTCTCCGTCGAGCACCTCCAACGACCAGCGGTCACCGTCGCTACTGATGGAAGATTCCTTTTCTTCAATCATAACGACTGCCTTCTATTCAATGGAAAAGAGCGAGCTGACATGGCGTCGGTCGCAACAGAAGTATGATTACCGAGGCCAGCGACATCGGCCATCCAAAGTGATGCCTATGTCTGCTAACATTGCCGTCTGGCTGAGCAGGACGAAGCGCCCTCAGCGCTTGTGTTTTCATGGCTCCAGCAGCGGCCTCTGCGTAGAGGGTTGCGGGGAGGGTGCTGCTCGTCTGTTTCGCTCTGGCGTCAGCCGACAGACTCTTCGGCTTCAAGAAGGCGCATTGCTCGCGGTCAAACCTTCGCGCCAGGCCAAGCGAGCGGGAGTTTCACCAAACTGCCTTCCTTATTTCCAAGGATAGGGTGAGATCTCCAAGGCGAGGGTGAGGAGTGAGCCGACCGTGCATATGATACTTGAAGAGGAAAAGGTCGAAGCGAAATCGCTCCGACCTCATACTGCAGTCAATGTGAGCCCTCAGGCTTTGTCGACGACGCCTTTCACAGCATCCTTTGCATGGCCTTTGGCCTGCTGAGCGTCGCCCTTTGCTTCCTGAGCGGCGCCCTTGGCTTCCATGCTCTTGTTGTCGGTAGCGTCACCGACGGCTTGCTTTGCTTTGCCAGTCAGCTCATTTGCCTTGCCGGAAACTTCATCGGATGTCGAACCCATGTTCGGTCCTCCTTTGAGAGCGGTACGCACGACCTTCGACTCGCTATCCGGTCAAATGCCGGGTAAGTCTATCTTGGGTAGCTTGACGACCCGCTCGTCTGAACAATGCGCCGCCTGGCTTATCGTTCCGCACTTTAGGATGGCTGATGCCTGACGATGTGCCTCACCCGTTGATGGATGCGTTCAAGTGTGCCGGTCGGATGCCAGCGGAAAAGGTCTTTTTTCCTCGACGCCCTATTTGAACGGGTGCGAAAGCATTCCTGTTACAAAATTTGGCGATCAAGCGAGAAGGGCTTCCCTAGTGAGCGTCATCGGCATTGACCTGGACGTTTGACGGTTCGCGTCAGGGAAGGATTCATGTGGCCGACACAGCCAAAATCCGGGCTGGCAAGTCAATCTGCCAGCCCGGAAGTTCACTCAGGCTGTTCCGTCGCTACCCATTGCCGCAGCAATCAACTGGTCCTTTTCTCGGAGGCCCTTGTTGAAAAGTCTTGCAACGGTGTTCGTCAATTTCCCGATTGCAGCGGGGTCGTGAGTAAGGCCCTTTGCAGAGGCGACTTCCTTGACCACAGAGGCGCACAGGCGCGCATCGTCCTTCGAAATGGCTTCTATCATTTCTTCTGTCTCTGAAACACCCGCCCCGGCGGTGGGGGCGGGCCGTATCGATCGATTCTCAGAAGTCCATGCCAGCGCCAGCCGGCAGGGCAGGGGCGGCGTCCTTCTTGGGCTTTTCAGCAATCATCGCTTCCGTCGTCACCAGCAGGCCTGCAACCGAGGCGGCATCCTGGAGCGCGGTACGCACGACCTTGGCGGGGTCGATGACGCCTTGCGCGTAAAGATCACCGTATTCACCGGTCTGCGCATTCCAGCCGTAGGAGAAGTCTGTCTTCTCGCGGAGCTTGCCGACGATCACCGAACCCTCAGCGCCGGCATTCTCGGCGATCTGGCGAACAGGGGCTTCGATCGCGCGACGGACGATTTCAACGCCGACCTTCTGGTCCTGGTTGGCGGTTGCGATACTGTCGAGCGCTTTGACCGCGCGAAGAAGCGCTACGCCACCACCGGGCAGGATGCCTTCCTCGACGGCTGCGCGGGTCGCATGAAGTGCATCGTCGACGCGGTCCTTCTTTTCCTTCACTTCGACTTCCGTCGAGCCGCCGACGCGGATAACGGCGACGCCCCCGGCAAGCTTGGCAAGCCGCTCCTGCAGCTTCTCGCGGTCGTAGTCCGAGGTGGTCTCCTCGATCTGTGCGCGGATCTGGGCAACACGGCCATCCAGCTCAGCCTTGGAGCCGACGCCGTCGATGATGGTGGTGTTTTCCTTTTCGATCGCCACCTTCTTGGCTCGGCCGAGCATGTTGAGCGTGACGTTTTCGAGTTTGATGCCGACGTCCTCGGAGATCACCGTGCCGCCCGTCAGGATGGCGATATCTTCGAGCATGGCCTTGCGGCGATCACCGAAGCCGGGCGCCTTGACGGCAGCGATCTTGAGGCCGCCACGCAGCTTGTTGACGACGAGGGTTGCAAGCGCTTCGCCCTCGACATCTTCCGCGATGATCACAAGAGGCTTGGATGACTGAACCACGGTTTCGAGAACCGGGAGCATCGCCTGAAGGTTTGACAGCTTCTTCTCGTGGATGAGGATGTAAGGGTCCTCGAACTCGACGCGCATCTTGTCCTGGTTGGTAACGAAGTAGGGGGACAGGTAGCCACGGTCGAACTGCATTCCCTCGACGACTTCGAGTTCGGTTTCTGCGGTCTTGGCTTCTTCGACGGTAATGACGCCTTCGTTGCCGACCTTTTCCATCGCCTCGGCGAGGTACCGGCCGATTTCGGAATCACCATTGGCCGAAACGGTGCCGACCTGGGCGATCTCCGCATTGCTCGTGATCTTGCGCGCGTTGGTCTTCAGTTCCTTGACGACGGCGTCGACGGCAATGTCGATACCGCGCTTCAGGTCCATCGGGTTCATGCCAGAGGCAACAGCTTTCGCGCCTTCCTTGACGATGGCCTGGGCGAGTACGGTCGCGGTCGTGGTGCCGTCGCCGGCGAGATCGTTGGTCTTCGATGCCACTTCGCGCAGCATTTGGGCGCCCATGTTCTCGAACTTGTCTTCCAGCTCGATTTCCTTGGCGACGGATACGCCGTCCTTGGTGATGCGCGGCGCGCCAAACGATTTGTCGATCACGACGTTGCGGCCCTTCGGGCCGAGTGTGACCTTGACGGCATTGGCAAGGACATCGACCCCACGCAGCATGCGTTCACGGGCATCGCTATTGAATTTGACTTCTTTCGCAGCCATGTGTCTAACTCCTCAATAGGCAGCTATTTGACTGATAGATTGGATTAACGGGTATCGCCTCAGGCGGCCTTTTTCTGCTCGGCCTGGGCTTCGATGATGCCCATGACGTCGCTTTCCTTCATGATCAGCAGGTCTTCGCCGTTGATCTTGATCTCGGTGCCGGACCATTTGCCGAACAGGATGCGATCACCGGCCTTGACGTCGAGCGCCTGGATCTGACCGGCCTCGTTGCGCGCGCCGGGACCGACGGCGATGACCTCGCCTTCCTGCGGCTTTTCCTTGGCGGTGTCGGGAATTATGATACCGCCTTTGGTCTTCTCCTGGGATTCGACCCGGCGGACGAGAATGCGATCATGAAGCGGTCGGAACGACATGTTTTCCTCCGTTGAGCAAAAATGATGACGTTGAAGACCCAGGCCGGACCGGATGACCGGTCCGGGCGGGTGCGAACCTCTTTGAGCGTTCGCGGGAAGAATTTATTTTCGAGATTTTTCAATTTCAAGAGGGGTGACAAGAAAAAATAGCACTCAACAATGACGGCTGCTAACATATTGTAAGGGATCAATAAACAGCATCGCCGAGTTCAGAAAACCGTTGATGCCTGCAAGATTTTTTGTCACCTTCACCGTGTCACGAAACGGAGATGAAGCATGCAATTCTCGTCGGATCTCGAGCGTCAGCTCAACGGCTATGGGCTGACCACCGCGCATATCCTCTACCGCATTCCCGACTTCGAATCCGTCCTGCAAACCTACGTCTGGCAGGACTATGATCTCGCACCGGATTTTCCGGAGATGCACAAGTTTCTCGGCTTCTGGCAGGCAAAGCTTAACGGGCCGCTCCACTCCGTCCGCTATTCCCACCAGCAGCTGATCGGTCCGAACGAATGGCGACGTGTCGAGGGCGAGTTCAAGCTTCACTGAACTCTTGAATTTGATTTCTTATGCTTCCTAGCTCATCGACCGCCCGAGACGTTGAACTCGGTGTGCGTCGATTGTGTATGGAGTGACACCTGCATGGAAGAGAACATCAACATCATCAAGAGTGTTGGCATCGATGAACGCGAAGAGATCATTGTGGACTTTGCCCGGTGGCTTGAAACCGCTGCAAACGAGGAGCTGGTCTGCGGAGAAGGGAAGTTCGCAATGATGTCCGCCAGCATGGCAGAAGCAATGCGAGTGAATGCCGACGAACTCGCTCGCGATAATCCTGAAAAGACCGAACGTGTGCTGCAGTAGGCCAGGGCGATGATGGCGCAGTTCAAGGCTGCCTATCCCCATCGGGTGATCAGTCGATCCGTCAACTAAGGGGCGAGGCAGATTTGTCGGCGCGCGGACAGGGTGGGACATTCCCCGGCAAAGATGCGAGCGGATGAAGTCGAAAATCATCTCATCTCACAGGGATGAATTTTTTGCGTCACGGATCTTGAATCCGAAATTCTCAAAAACCAAATCGTTTGCGGCCAGCTGCTGAACATTGAGCTGGCCTGGCTGGAAGTGCTGCTTTCGGCGCTTCTGTACCCATGTTGCTTCAAGGAGGATATGGCTATGGCAACATCTTACGACTATGCACCGCTTTTCCGCTCGAGCGTTGGCTTCGATCGGGTCTTCAATCTTCTTGAAAACGCCCAGCGCGCTCGCTCGATCAGCGACTGGCCGCCCTATGACATTGTCAAGACCGGCGATGACAGCTACCGGATCTCGATAGCGGTCGCAGGCTTTGCCCAGGACGATCTCGAAATCACCTTCCAGTCCAACCTGCTGACCGTCACCGGCAAGAAGCAGGAGGCTTCGGCTGATGCTTACTTGCATCGGGGCATCGCCGGCCGTCCATTCGAGCACCGGTTCGAGCTTGCCGACCACGTGCGTGTGAACGGTGCGGATCTGAGCAATGGACTGCTGTCCGTCGATCTTGTTCGTGAGATCCCGGAAGCGCTGAAGCCTCGAAAGATTTCGATCGAGAGCACGGCGGGGTTGACCTCGTCTCGCCCGGCGCAGCTTGAAGCGCAGAAGGCTGCCTAAGGTCCAGATGCAATCATAGACGAGGGCGCCACTGCGGTGGCGCCCGTCAACATCCCGGGTTGGAAAGGAGAGAGCGATGAAACCCGATATGTTCAGACACCCTGTCACCATTCTTGTCGGGCTGGGCTTCCCTGCGAAAGTTCGCGATGTAATGGACGCTTACCGGCACCTGAATGAGTGGCCGACCTCGTTCAGAGACTCGGTGCACTCTGGTGCTCTAAAAGCGTGTAAGGCCGCACTTCGCGGCGAAATCGAAGCAGAGACGGCGCGCGGCCTTTTCGCAGCATTCGCCGCCAAGCATGATCTACTGGCTCCCGAAACGGCCGCGCTTGCTGCCTCCCGCACGCGACGAGACCGCGATCCCCACGTGCAATGAGGTGATGTAATGGAAAATTTCATATTGCAGCAGGCGGTCGACCAAGCAGTCACCATGGGGCCGGCGGTATTGATGCAAGGCATGCGGCTCAGGCGGCCGAGCGATGTCGTGAGAGCGCCATCACTCTCGCAGGACGACAAACACGCGATCCTGGCCGCGTGGGCGTCCGATCTCTATGCGGTAGACTCGCAACCGGCTCTCCGTAAGTTGCCTGGTACGATCGAACCCGTCTCAATCGATGAAGTTCAGGCAGCGCTGAGAGAACTCGATCGACGAAGTCGATCGTAGCGGTGCAGGTGCGGCGGGCTGGATCGTCGATTGGCAACCATGTCCTACTTCGAGCGATTCATGTCCGCCCACTTACTCGTCCTGTGCTGCGTTCGTGGCAGAGAGGCCCTCAGCGCCCCGTATTTTGGTCCTGTCAGGACGCCCATATTCCGTCATAATCCCCGAGCGGCGTGGCCTTCTTGCATGGCGCATCGTTTGGTTCCGCTGGCCCGGTTCGACAGCGATAGGAAGACTCAGATTGTGCTCAACGGATTACAACCAGAAGATAATACTTCGAAAACGTCAAAACTAACCGTTGACCTCTGGCTGTCATTCCCTTAGAGATAGGTCATCGATCTTTTGCTTGCCGAGCTTTGTTCATCGCGCGATTGGCACCGTGCTCTAAGCGAACTTTTCTTTCAAAAATAGTCGGTTTTCGTCTGCGGAGCGCCTGCTTCGCGGGTCCTCAATCTATGCTTTGAAAGGGTTCATCATGACCACTGGCACAGTAAAATGGTTCAATTCCACCAAGGGCTTCGGCTTTATCCAGCCTGACAACGGCGGCGCTGACGCCTTCGTTCATATCTCGGCTGTCGAGCGCGCCGGAATGCGCGAGCTGGTTGAAGGCCAGAAGATCGGCTTTGAACTCGAGCGCGACATGAAGTCGGGCAAGATGTCGGCCTGCAATCTGCAGTCCGCTTAATCGATATCTGCTTCCCTTTGACCACGGATGTACTGGCACTGCCGGAAGCAATTATCAGTTTGAGGCCAGGCATTTCGCCTGGCCTCTTTCGTTTTGGCGTCATAGCAACATCGAGGACATTCAATGACAGAGACATATAGCAAATCCCGCCAGCAGGCCGAGACCGCCTTCGGCAATCTCCAGACCCAGTTCTTTGCCAAGAATAACGCGGTGGAAGAGCTCGAATCCGTGGCCCAGGCACGTGATGCCAAAACCCTCAGGCTGCGCGAAGCGCGCCTCGCCAAGGAGCAAGCCGACCGGATGTCTGCAACATCTGCGCTGCTTGCCAAACGATCCAAGGCCGGCTGATCACCCAACGACGAATATCAGGATAAAAATTTGAGACACGCCAGAAACAACGAACTTACCGACCGACGCTCCGCTGCTGCTGACGCAAAGGCATCTCTTCTCACGGCCTACCGAGCAGCGAAGACGGCGGCAGAGCCATCGCGAGCCGCCAGACAGACCGAGCGCATCTCGTTTGTTGAAGCGCGCGAAGCACGCCGTGCAGAGCGGGAACGAGTGAAAGTCGAGGAGCGTACCCGCCTCGAAACTCTTGCGGCCCAAGAGCAGGCAGCCATCGTGGCAGCAGCGACAGCGGAAATCGAGGCGCGACGATCGGCCGAGAATACCCGGATATCAGGGGTTGTTCAAGACGAGGCCGCCCGCAAAGCCGAACGCGACAGACGTTATGCCGCTCGCAAGGCCCGGCAGGCTTAGTATCCACGGGCCCGCCTTTTATTGGATGGGTTCGTGGAACAGATCAGGGCGTGACGCCGTCATTCCCGAACTTACTCAGTTTCGAGGAGCCGACCATGGCACCGGATACGAACGAACTTCAGGCAATCAACACGTCCTGGCAAATTGCGATTCAGGAAATCCTGCGCATGGTCATCCGTGACATGTATCATGCCGGCGGTGAGGCGTCATTTAAGACGCACATCAAGCGGATCGAAGAAGCTGCGGTCGACAGTATCTACACGGATCTGAGGCTTCGCGGCACTGACGAGTGGACGGAAATGCTCGTCAAGGAACGGGCCAGCAATTTCGTAACGACGTTGCTGACGTCATTTACCTACGACCGCGCCTGACAGCAATAGAGGTCAGCGGAGCCACAAGCTTCAGCAAAAATGCGAGCGCCTTGAACTTTCTAGCGGTGTGCCGGGTTGATCTGTCGGGCGCCTGCCTAGATCACCCCAGCGAAGTAGCAACAAGCCAAGCGGTCGTACATGGAAGAGCATAGCGCAGAACGCCTCGCAGCCATCGTCGAGTCTTCTTTCGACGCGATCATCAGCAAGGATCTTTTCGGTACGATCGTCAGCTGGAACAAGGCTGCCGAGCGCATGTTCGGTTTTCCGGAAAGCGAGGCAGTCGGAAAGCCGATCTATCTGATCATTCCTGATGACAAACGGGATGAGGAAGCGGATATCCTGCGGCGGCTGAAGCTAGGGGCGCGGATTGAACCTTTCCAGACGACGCGCCGGCACCGAGATGGACGGATAATCCCGATCTCGATCACCATCTCCCCCATCAAAAGCCGCGCTGGCAAGCTCGTCGGTGCATCCAGCATCGCCCGAGACATCTCGGAGACGCGCGAGAGCGATCGCCGGCTCCGTCTTTTGACGCGAGAAATCAATCACCGCGTCAAAAATCAGTATGCTGTCATCCTGGCGGTCATCCGGCAGACGGCAACACGGTCTCGCTCAATCGAAGATTTTGAGAAGCGGGTCCGGGAGCGCATCATGGCGCTGTCACATTCGCATGATCTTCTCTCGCAGGTCGATTGGGCCGGCGTCAGCCTTGCCGATCTGGTGGCTCATCAGCTCAAACCCTTCGAAGCTCTGCAGCCGGCCCAGATTATCGGCCCGGAGATCGTTCTTGACGCCAATGCTGTTCTCAATCTTGGCATGGCCTTCCACGAACTGATCATGAATGCGATGCGCTTCGGCGTTGAGGATGTCGGCGGCATATCTGTCACGTGGCGACTAACGAGCGAAGAGGGTGTCGACAGGTTCGAGCTCACCTGGTCTGAGCCAGCAGTGGCTTATGCAGATTTACTGGCGCAGGAAGAAGGCTTTGGCGCTCTCGTCCTCTCTAAGCTGGTGCCATCCGCTCTCTCGGGTCAGGCGACCTGGAGTTTTGATGGTGGACTGGTCGTCTGGAGGTTCGCAGCGCCACTCGATCGTATCCAGGTCGGCCTCGGGTCTCTGGCGCCGCCTTCCTAAGATAGATTTCGGCCTCCTCGCCTCAAAACCGTTCACTTTCCTCCGGAGATTGTTTGGCTTTCCCTAACCGTGGCGCCGATTGACTTTTGCAACTTCGTCCTCACGTGCCTGCTTGAGATATTGATCGAGCGTCCATTGGAGCCGTCGGACCAGGTTGGAGAAGGCGTGTTAAGAGATTACGAGCGAATGACAGCGGATCCATCTAAAGATTTTTTGTCCGTTTACGAATGCAGTTCCGCCAAGACAACCAATACGATAGATCAACCCTCGCAGCGTCCTGTTGCGCACTTGAACAGCATACCTTTCGTCAGCAATTCGATCTGCCACACCACGGGCATCGGATCTCATTCACATGTTTTCCTGTGAGTATGACAGGATCTCGGCCAATCCTTCGATCGTGAATGGCTTTGGCAGATGAAGTGCGTTGTCTATACCCGAGGCCGACCCGGCGCTATCGTCACCACTTGCAAACACGATGCGCACGGAAGGCCAGCGCTCCCGGACCTGTCGGGCCAGATCGGTCCCCGACATGCCGGGCAGGCCAACATCGGTAAGCAGGACATCAACGTCATGGGTTTCGAGCAACGCAAGCGCATCTTCCGCTGAGCCGGCTTCGTAAGCCGTATGGCCGAGCTCGCTGACCATATCGACCGTCGACATCAGGATCAGTGGCTCGTCTTCCACCACGAGTACTCTCGCACTTTCCCTTCGACCGACCTTCTGTGTGAAAGGAGGCACTTGCTCCTGCCGTTCCAATCGCTCCACGGCAATCTGATGCTGGCGCGCGTTGCTCAGGACGTGCCGAATTTTCCGGGCAAGTGTTTCGCGGGTATAGGGCTTGGAGAGCAGTTCCACTCCGGCATCCAACCTGCCCCCGTGCACGATTGAGTTTTCGGTGTAGCCCGACGTGTAGAGCACAGCCATGTTAGGAAGAAGCGCCTTTGCTTTTCTTGCAAGCTCCGTACTGCGCATGGGGCCGGGCATTACGACGTCAGTGAACAAAAGATCGATCGGCATGCCGCTATTGACGATAGCAAAGGCGGACTGGGCATCATGGGCTTTGAGAACGCGGTACCCGAGATCGGTCAAAAGTGCGACCGAGGTATCCCGCACTCCGTCGTCGTCTTCGACTACGAGAACGGTCTCTGTGCCACCCTTGACCGGGATAGCTTTCAGGTTCGCCAGCCCGTCCTCGATTTGCATGGTGCGCGGCATATAGAGTTTCATCGTCGTGCCATGGCCGACCTCGGTATATATCTTGAGGTGTCCGCCGGACTGCTTCAGGAATCCGTAGACCATCGAAAGCCCAAGACCAGTTCCCTTACCTTCGGACTTCGTGCTGAAGAACGGTTCGAGCACGTGATCGATAATATCGGCCGGTATCCCTGATCCTGTGTCCGTCACGGCGACCAAGACGTATTGACCAGGACGAACGTCCTCATGCATGCCGGCGTAGTCATCATCGAGCACGGCGTTCGCTGTCTCGATCGTCAGCCGTCCGCAGCCGTCCATCGCATCGCGTGCGTTGATCGCGAGGTTCAGGATTGCATTTTCCAGCTGGCCGGGATCGATCAGGGTGTTCCACAACCCGCCGGAGACCACGGTTTCAAGCTCGATCTCGTCGCCCAAGGCGCGCCGAAGCATGTCGTCCATATTCTGGATAAGCTTGCGGCAATTAACGACCTTGGGTTCTAGCGGCTGGCGGCGCCCAAAAGCCAGAAGTTGCGAGGCCAGTTTCGCGCCTCGGGCAACGCCAGCCAAAGCGTTCCCCAGGCGTTGCTCCGCCCTCGTATTGCCGTCGATGTCTCTGGACAGGAGTTGCAGATTGCCGCTCACGACCTGCAGGAGATTGTTGAAGTCGTGTGCGACCCCGCCGGTGAGATTGCCGAGCGCCTCCATTTTTTGCGCCTGCCGTAGAGCCATCTGAGCGGTTTCGCGCTCGACGGTTTCCTTCTCCAACCGCAGGAGTGCCGATCGCAGTTCATGGGTGCGCTGCTCGACGCGTTGTTCAAGCGTATGATTGAGGCTCTGGAGCTGATCTTCCGCCCGCTTCTGATGGGTGACGTCGAACCCGTCAACGAAAATGCCTGTCACATTGCCAACTGCGTCGGATATCGGCTGGTAGATCAAGTTGATGAACCGCTCATCGGTTTCTTTACCGCCCTCGCGCTTAAGGAACACTTGGAGGTTGCGTCCAATATAAGGCTTGCCTGTTTGGAAAACGCTATCGAGCAAGTCGAAGAAACCCTGTCCTTCAACCTCGGGCAAAGCATCCCTGACGCTCAGACCCAGGAGCTGACGGTTCCCGACCAGTTGCAGGTAGGCGTCATTGACGAGCTCGAAGACATGATCCGGCCCTCTCAGGATACACATGAAGCTCGGCGCCTGCTGGAACAGATCTCGCATCCGATCACGCTCGGCGGTACGAAGTTCGATTTCCGAGGAAAGTTGGCGATTGAGCTGTTCAAGAGCGACCGCGGCTTGCTCTCGCAGTTGGGCGGCTTCCGCCAAAGCCGCGGCCCGACGGCGTTCCGTTTCGAATGCTTCTGCGCTTGCCAGCCGCGAGGCGATCTGCCCGGCGATCAGCTTGAGGAAGTCGAGATACTCGTCGTCGACCGCACGGTGGGGATTTAGTCCACTGATCAATATTCCTTTCGGCTTACCTCCGCCCTGTCCAATCAGCGGGACGACCGCCGCCTGTTTCGGTGACTTCGGCCACGGTCCCGAAGGAATGTCACCAATGCCCATTAACTCAATCAGCTCGACGGCTTGCTCCGTCCACGCGCGCTCCACCTTCCAGAAACCAGCGCCGCTGACGATTTCCAAGGGCATCAGTGGATGGTCATCTGGCGCGCCGCATACCCACTCCCGTTTCGCGGTGCCATTTTCGTCGAAAAGATAGAGGGCACTGAACGGCAGGTCCTGAAGGTTGTCCTTTAAAGCACCGTAAGAGGCGCTGATGACGTCAAGTCGCGTATCGACAGCCGCAAGTTCCGAGGCTAGCGCACGCATCGTGGAAATGCGCCTCTCACCGATGACGCGCTCGGTCTCCTCGGCCACGGCGCAGAATACGCCCTCTACCTTACCGGTGTCACCGATTAGCGGGCTGTAGGAGAAAGTATGATAGGTCTCCTCGGGATAGCCGTTGCGCTCAAGTAGAAGAAGAAGCGCCCGGTCCCAAGTCGCTTGGCCGTTTTCATAGACCGTAGCAAGCCGACCTTTTACGTCATCCCAGATCTCGGCGTACAGGACTTTGGTCGGCACGGCGAGGGCGTTAGGATGCTTGTTTCCCAGTGTCGGCCGATAGGCGTCGTTATAGAAAAACGCGATGTCGGGACCCCAACCGAGCCACATTTCGAACTTTGACGTCAGCAGCAAGCGCAGCGCCACTTTCAGAGCCTCTGGCCAAGTGTCAGGTGTGCCGAGCGAACTATTCGGCCAATCATGCTGGCGCATCATATGCGCCATTTCACTGTCACCGACGAATACATCCAGATACTGATCAGAAACTTTTAGCGGCATGGCATATCCAGGCAATGGTTGCGGAGCTGAGTTAGGCCATTGATAACGCTTGTCGAGCCCGCTAGTTCTAAATTCGGGCTAGTTTTTGCTTTTGGTGAAAGAGAATTAGGTGTGAGCCAAGCGGTTTCGTAGTCTGAATAGAGCGTCGACGAACTCCACGGGCTATCAACTCGGCGGGTGTCGCGTTGTGCACCTGCCGACCAGGACCGGTTGAGGGCGGCGTTCGTTGCAACACGTGGCGCCGACCGTCCCTTCGAAATCGATTTCCGCATTATGACGAGCACGTCTGATGTTCGATGGATTTCGCGCGGGAGCAGGGATCACGAAGGCGACGCCGCAACCAAGTGACGGGTCGTAAACAAGCGAAGGATGGACATAAGCTGCAAATCGCCATTAGCCGACGCTTGCAGCGGGACGGTGGAGACGTCGCTATTCGGGGGCGAGTCTTTTCGATCGGGGTGTTGGTTTGGTGGTGGAACGCCTAGAACTGCCGCCTTCGCACCGCCTGAAACCAGTCTGTCCAGTTCGATCAACGCCTGTCGGCACCAAAAACATTTAGGAGCCGGCCTTTTGCTCGTCCTCGACACGGCAACAGGAACTCTTGATCCAAAATACCGATGGCAGGGGGAATAGACCTCAACGTCATCCCCGATTTAGGAAAATGAACGGGGCATTGGAATTGACAGAAAGAACTGGCATATGACGGCGGAGAGCGTATCGCCATAATCTGACCATCGTCGAGGCGGCCAAGTTACATGGCTATCACCCGGAAACTTAGCTGACAGGGTTTTGGGACAGACAAAAGACTGCCCGGTTCGAAAGCTATGATGCCGGCAACCACCGCTCTGCAAAAGGCAGTCTGATGGCTCGTTCGACGCACATCTATGCGATCGACGACGTCGCCACCATGATCGGCGAGGACCTTGAGCTCCTCCACGAAATTGCCGCCAACACCAACGTTATCGAAATGGCCCATGTCCATAACAGCACTGAAGACGGCACCACCGGTTTACCCGGCGTGGCATTGAAATGCCTGCAGGAGTTGCCCGCCGAGATCAGGTCGTGGGACGGAGGTGCCCGCGGGTCCGCGAGTTCCTGACGGATGAAAACTACGATCCAGAAATGATCGAACGCGTCATGGCTGACGGGGCAAAGATATCTGTCTGAGCTGAAAATCCGTTCACTGGCCGCTTATGATGGATTTCATATGGCGATAAATCAAAGCGTTGATTTCGAAAAGCGTGAAAATGCCGCGAGAAATAAGCATGGTACCTAGGACAGAACATCCCCTTTTCTTTATCCATCTCCAAGTGGGACGAAAGCGGGGGTATGAAAAGTCTTTGTAAAGGCCGCGACAAGACCATTCGAGCGACAAAAGCGCGCCAAAAGCCCGACAGGCGTTAAAGGGACTCAATTGTGGAACTGAATGTCGCTAAGGGTTACAAGCAATCTTTCGGCATCTTCCGATGCGAGGCGGTAGAATATCATTTGATGTTCGCGCCGGGTTTTGACGATGCCTTGATCTCTAAGACGAGAAAGGTGTTGTGAAATAACTGATTGATTTAGCCGGCAGACCTCGCAAAGCTGCCCTACGCTGAGTTCATGCGCACGGATGGCATTCAAGATTAAGAGGCGTGTAGGATGCGACAACGCGTTCATTAGCCCGGCATGCATTTCGGCGCGTGCCATGCCTCCATTCGGACCTGAATACATCTGCGACCTCCCGATGCCAGACAAAATATATTTAGATTTAGTGACGGACCTAGACAGAAGTTTACGGCCGTAGGCGAATTTTCGCAAGGCGACCGACTTTCAAATCATCCTCTTTTCAGACCTTAAGCTATCCTAAAATAAGATCGTGCGCACGACGTTGGCGCAAATGCCAATCGATGCGGTTTGGGCAGCGGGCGCGTACGTTCATCAAAGACAACGATGAGTTCTACATGGAAAATTCCGCCTACCGCTACTAAGCCCGCTTGCGTGTCGTTGCAAACGCCTAAGCCGAGACCTTCAACGTGCAGATGCGAGCTGAACGGCCGATCGGATGTACGTTTAGGAGCGATCGCTGTCTAAACGAAGGTTCAAGACATACGCTAGAACCCAGAAGCGTCTTTAGCTTTGCTGAAATCGCAGTCCGTCGATTGGCTGCGCTAACCTACCCTAGAAGAGTGGTCGATCACCTCGGATCGATTCTTCGATATTAGCGACGACCAATTGGAATGTGTCTGGCTCGAGCACAGCTAGTTTTAAATTGTAAGACCATTCCGGATTATCGATTGCCCAGCGCTCGAATTCGTTCGGCGCGATTCCGCGCTGACGGTGCAGAAAACGGACAACTTTTTGTGGCACCTTGTCAATGACGAAAGGAGCGTTGGCAGGGATCAAATCTCGAAAGGCAACAACTGCTTTCGAAAAATCGCGTAACTTTTCCTCGTGAAGGAATTCTGTCATAAGCGAGAGCAACGCTCCGGAAGGAGTGTCATATTGCGCCGAGCCGAATTCGGCAATCGCTCTGGCAATCCGTTTATTTTCCGCCGCGTTCATCAGTGTAACTCCGAAAATACGACGAGGCTTTTGAAAGCGCCCGCAGGCTAACGATTTCGTACAGGTGAAGGTTTCCGCGACCGCCTTCTCCTCCTAAAGGCAATCCAGATCTTCTCAAGTACATTCCTGATCGGGCGTAAATTTTGGAGCGGCGACCGACGGTAGTTGCGACAAATTGGCCATTATTAAAATGCCTAACTTGTCAGCCTGTTATCCGATGGCCCCTTTCAACACGACTCCCGATACGAATGATTTTAAAAGGGTACGATCAAATTGCCCCGTGGAACTAATCATCCATTCAACCGCTCGTTGTTGAGACCAGGCAGGCTTATAAGATCTAATGGTTGTTAACGCGTCATAAACATCACAGATCGCCGCGATACGCGCGACGAAAGGTATCGCTTCTCCCGAAAGACCATGGGGGTAACCGGTTCCGTCGATTCTTTCGTGATGATACCGGCAGATATCGAGCACGTCGTGTGTCACATTGTCGGTTTTACTCAAGAGCTTGTAACCAACCTCTGCGTGACACTTGATGATCGTATATTCCTCGTCGGAGAGCGTGCCGGACTTGTTCAAAATCTCGTTTGGAATCTTCACTTTGCCAATATCATGGACAAGGCCGCCAACGCCTAGATCCCGCACGCAGTCCTTGTCCAGGCCGAGACTGCGGCCGAAAGTCATCATCAACATGCTCACTGACAGCGAATGAAGAAAAGTCGCCTCATCGCGCTTTTTCAGGCGTGCAAGGCTCACCAATGCCGCTGCATTCGCGAAACTTGACGTCATCAACTCAGAAACGGCACGCGTGGCGTAACTCAGGTCAACGGTACTGTTTCGGGCTGTTGCGAGCAGTTCGCTTATCATTGGGGCAGCGACGGCGATCGTTGCCTTCGCGTCAGAGATTTCGTGCGCGGAAAAGCGTGTCCGGATGTCCTGATCGAAACGCTCAAGATTCGACAGCTCGGTCACGTCGCAATTTCCAGCGTCAATTCCTCTTGACGTATCAATAAGCGCACTGATTGCGCACGCAGCAATCAATTTCTCAAGGTCGCGCCGATTTCGGATCAGAAAAGGCACAAACTGACCCTGCGGACGCCGGAGATCAATCTCCGTGACATACATCCCAATACGCAATTGACCAACACGGATCCGTTTAAGCATTGAGGTCTCCCAACAAGGCTGCGTCCCGTATTTTGGCAGCTTGCGTATTAAGGGACACTTACTCTCTGATACAACGGGCGTAATTATACCGGTTCTATCGAAAGATACGCGGTAGGTCATCAGATTACCATCCCCAGACGGCTGGTCGTCGCCTAGTTCGCGAAAGGCCAAAAGTGCAACCTGGCGCGAGGGTGGCATAAAAGCGATTGGATCAGAACGGACGATGAGAGGGAGCATTGTATGCTCCTTGCCACCACTTCGGTCCTCAAGCTCTTCTCACCGGATGCTTGCGTCTGGGGACGTTCGCAATCCGTTGTCAGTGTTCGCGAGCCTATCGCAGAAGTCGTCGAGCAATCTGCTTTGCATGGTCGCTTGGTAGCGATTGAAGGCCGGATGAAGGATTGCTGGCATCCGGCTTCGAGCGACCACTCTCGAATGGAGTCGAGGCCGTCTACCAGGCCAACCCGAGCCGCAATCAATTCGATTCTCCGCGGGCATTAAATTTGCGGGAATGTTCTTATATGCCGAATCTTGGCGGTACCTCCAGTTGTGCCTTGAGTGTGCCGATAACGCATTCTTCGAAAGCGCCAGGCGTCGGCCGCATTCTGGCAAGATCATCAGGCTCCCATGATCGCGCAACTTTGCCTCTGGCGAGGAAAACCGCCCGATTGCAAAGACGGGGTACCGTCTCAAGGTCGTGCGTGGAGATGAGGACCGCATGTCTTCCGCTTGCGGCGAGCTCCATCATCAGCGACTTCATCTCCCAAGCGGCGAGTGGATCCAGGCCGTTTAGGCATTCGTCGAAGATCAGCAATGGCGGAGAGCCAAGCAGCGCTGCGGCGATCGAGATCTTGGCGCGCGTACCCAATGAATATTCACCGATCGGCCGATCCAGCCACGCTGACATGCCCAGCCTCGCTGGCAGGTTGCTGTCTGGCCAATCCGCCGCCGGGCAGGAGCGAAGCGAGGCTACGAGTTCGAGATACTGCTGGCCGGAAAGCGATTGCGGCAGGTCCGCGACGTCCACGGCCAGGCCAAAGCGCGCCTTCGCTCGTTCCGGCGTTCGGGCGAGATCGATACCATCAACGACGATCTCCCCAGCGCTTGGGCGCAGTTGCCCAGTGATTGCCTTGATCAGCGTCGATTTACCTGATCCGTTGGCGCCTAGAAGGCCAACGATATCGCCGCGCTGCATCAGCAGGTCGACGCCGACGATGACGAGGTGGCCGCCATAACCTACATTCAGGTTGGATAGGCGCAAAACTTCCTGCGCTGCGGTGAACTCGCGGTCAACATCAACCATGATAGAACCTTCTGCGCGTCCTGTGGAGCAACCAGACGACAAGAGCGACAAAGCCCAGGACCACCGTCCTTCCGTATTCTGACGACTCGTAGGCCGCGTAGATGATCGCTGCGACGAAGCTGAAAGCGGCAATCAACGGCGTGCTCATGAAATAAGCGGCGAAAACCGCATAGGCGCCGTTCAGCATTAAGAGCCACAAGCCGCTCGCCGCCACCACCGACAACGAGGACGGCTCTGCTGCGAGCGCCGCGCCGGCAGGCAGCGCAAAGAAGGCCGCCGACAATTGTAGCGGAAGCCATAGGAGCCGCAGCCATGCCCGCACAAAGCCGATCGGCGCAGTACGCAGCACCGGTGACCCCAGAGGATGATAGCGCAGCGCGAACATAAACGTCGCAAGGCCGCCAGCCAGCCCCACGATCGCACCCGGCGCGGCCTGATGATGGATGAGTCCGCCGACAACCGCGATCAGAACAGCAAGGCCGATCATTAGGCCGGCTGCGGCTATGCGCCGTGATGGCCTCACAATACCAGCGCGCAGGTTCCATGCCCAGGCGCCGGACCAGGTCGGGCGGGCTCGGTCGAAACACGCGAGAGTTAGCCGCGTTCGGTGGAGGCCGGATTCATGATCGGTAGTCGTCGCCTCACCGGCCGGCTGACGGTTGAAGACGCGCATCTGTGCGGTAATGGCTGGCGCAAATCCGGCGGCAAAAAGGGCAGCGGCAACAAAGGCCCACGCGAAGGCGTAGGGTTCGGCGAGGGGTACGCAGCCCATGCCTGCAACGCAGGCGACGATCGCTCCAAACCACACCCCCGTTTTGGCCGCTGCTAATACTGCCATTCGCCGCCGCTCTCGGTTGGAGATGGGGAGGGCCTTCATGAAGGGTGCATAAGCCCGCGACAAAGCCAGGCGGGTGGTGCCGTAACCAGTGAAGACCCCCAGGAGCAATGCCGCGGCCGAAAGCCCGGCGAGCCAAAGCGATGGCGAACTCCGCAGCAATGGTGCGGCGGCATGCAGGGCTACGACGGCATCAGCTATAGCATAAGCCATAACCGCGCTGCCGCCGAGGATAAGCCACGCGAGATCGCTGCGGCGCAACGATCGGAGCGAACCCAGCACTTCCTTTCGCAGCAAGTTCAGGACGAGCCCGTCGTGTTTCATTGATCACTCTCCCTGGCCGGACGTCTTTACGATGGCCCTGCCTCATCGGAATTCAATGGCGGATTGTGTTCCTGTCATGTCAAGTGGGAGCTCACGATGCGGATTTATTCTTGCTGTGTGTGGTTTGGCAGTTAACCGTGAGATTGCGGCCGTTGGAGACCGGTAATATCTCTGGGGCGGAAAACGGGTTGTTTAGGCCCAAGTAGTCCGTTGTCGTCGCTTTGTTCGGAGAGAAAGCGATGGCCGTGCAACGGACGATCACGATCGAGGCAAGAACGATTTTGGCGACATCTGGCGGAGGGGCGCATCGACAAGAGCTGGGTGCGGCTGTTGACGGCGACCGGGGTTGTCAATTGAAGCCGGCAAGAAGATCGTGGCGGTGCTCCAGAGCGCAGCCGTGAACCATGAGGCGGAGAGCTACACTCTCTTTCGTCGGGTTCGCACGGAATGCCACACGTTCCGGACCGTCAAGGATTACACGACGCGCCGGATCAGAACAGTCTTCGGCGTGGTAAAGGTGCGCAATCCCCGCTGGATGCTGTGCGGTGATTGCCATCCAGGCATGGTGGCTGCTTTCGTGCCACTGAAGGAAATCTGCCCGGATCGAGCGACGCCCGAGTTGATGGAACTAACCGCGCGGCTGGGAAGCATGATGCCGTAGCGGCAGGCGGCGAGAGTGCTTGCTCAATTCCTACCGCTTGAGCCGACCGAGACGCATGCAGCTTTGCGCAAGCGCTCCATCAGGATGTGTGAACCGCTAGACGAGGAGCGCACAGGAGAAGAGCGGCGCTCAAGGGCTTAGTTGAAGGTATTGCGCCAACTTGAGATGCAGCGTCCCGGCAATCGGCGCAGAGAGTTCGTCGCCAGCATCGATACAGCTCATGTGCGGAGCGCCGATCCCAATTCAGCGCGAAACTTCGAGCTTGTTGCGGCCAGATATGGTCGCGGCGTTCGGGACGAACCACGTGGCGGCTATTTCGCGACCAGTCGCACAGGCCCAGACCGCAAGTCGAGATCGAATACTCCATGCGCTTCAGCAAGAAGGGTGTTGCGGTCTTGGCGACGTCACCGTGATTTCGGATGGGACGGAAATCCTGAAGCGGGTACCCCGCGCCATGCCGAGGCACACCACCCAAATCATCGACTGGCAAAAACTGTTCGGATCACGATAGGCAGGAACGCGGGCGGTCTTGATCTGATAAGCGGTCGATCGCCCCCCGTCGGCCGTTTCCGCTTTGAAGATGTGTGACAGGATCGGAACGGCAGCCTTGAACGCTGGCGATTCCTGCTCGGTCAGTTCGCCGACGGCTTGTGCCATGCCGTACGTCTTCAGTTGCCGTAGCATGTTGACGATCGCACAGCTTGCTGGATTATGACGCATCGCGGGCCTCTGTCTTTCCAGGGCATCGTATCGTTCGACAGCGGCCTTCGACTCGTTGGTAAGCGTCAGGGCTTTCCGCGCATCGATGGTCGGCGGCGAGAAGAATTTGCCGTCGACGAGACAGTGCAGCAGGTTCAGCACATGCGTCTTGCTTGGAACGCCGGACTTCAGCGCCATGTCGACCGCCGACAGGACTGCCTGTTCGTCGTGCTGAAGGACGAGCGCCAAGATATAGACCATTTCCCGGTCTCCGCCCGAATGCTTGAGCAGGTATTGCTGCAAGGCCCCGAATCATCAGGGAGTTCGACGAATGGTGCGCTGTTGCGAGGCGCAACTGGCTTACGCTGCACGACCGCCAGATAATGCCGCCAGTCGTAGATCGTCTTTCCTGTCCGGCCTGTCCTGGGAGCGATCAATGAAGCGACGATGCTCGCAAATGATCTATCCTTCTGCGACGACCACAACAAGGTCCGGATAAACGCGAAGGCTCACCAGCTGACTGGCGAAAGACGCCAGGATCAGTTGTTAGTGCCAATCAATACTTGATGGTTAGTTGATGGTTTTGAGCATCATACTCTCCCTCTCGAAATCACAAAGGGTTCCGCCGATTATGTTGCTCCAGAGTGTCAACTTCGGAATTTAATGAGCTTACCATCAATGATTCCAAGGCGCGCCGCGTGTTTATGTCCGCATTTCTCGCGTGTCGGAGTGTCGTGAGCTGCCGACCGCATATACGACGATGCGGCCGGCGGCTCGGTCTAGGCGACCTTTTCCCACTCTTCGGTAGCACTCGAAGCGAAGATGCCCTCGAGATTAAGAAGGCAGATCATGTCCTTTCCTCGCGCAAAAATTCCCTCGGCGTAACCTTTGTCTGAAACTCCAGCTGCAACCGGGACAGCTTGGAGGTCAGATATCGAGATGGTAAGGATATCGGAGACGCGATCGACCATCAGGCCAATAGTTGCGCCGCCAACAACTGTCACGACAATCGCGCTACGCTCAGTCGTCTGGGCCGGCGGCATTCCCAGCTTGACGGCCAGGTCGACAATCGGGATGACAGATCCGCGCAAGTTCATCACTCCCATGACCTCGGGCGGAGAGTGCGGCAACGGGGTGACGGGTGCCCATCCGCGAATTTCGCGGATGGAAATGGTACGTACACAGAACTGCTGTTCATGTAGCATGAACGCAATAATTTCCAGATGTTGGTCGCCGGCTGCAAGGGAGGTCGCCATCAAAACTCCTCCCACTCGCTGTTTTGTGTACTGATAGCGACATTGCCGGAGAAGGCGGAAGCAATTCTCCTTCCAAGCGCCTTGACCGGAGAACTGGTCGGCTTGTCCTTAGCGTTGGAAATACGAGCGGGCGTTATCCGTTGGGAAGCTCCCTCTCCGAGTTTGAACTGACCCAGTAATTGGTTCAGCGAGACTACTTCCCTCGCCAGGCTGTGACTTGCAGCCGTCGTCTGTTCGACCATTGCTGCGTTTTTCTGTGTGTCCTGGTCCATTTGATTAACCGCCGTGTTAATCTGCTGAAGCCCTGACGACTGCTCCTGCGCCGACTCTACGATTGCTGACACGTGGCGATTGATTTGCTGTACCTCAGCGACGATCGTCTCGAGGGCCTTACCAGTATCGCCGACGAGTTGCACACCTTGCTGGACCTGAGAATTGGAGGTGGTGATCAGCGCCTTGATCTCTTTGGCCGCATGTGCAGAACGCTGAGCAAGCTCGCGAACCTCTTGGGCAACGACCGCAAATCCCTTGCCGGCGTCGCCTGCTCGTGCGGCTTCAACACCCGCGTTCAACGCTAGAAGATTCGTCTGGAACGCAATTTCGTCGATCACACCAATGATGTTGGAGATCTCCCCCGAGGATGTCTCGATTTGCTCCATTGCCGCCACGGCACGGCGTACAACCTCGCCTGACCGCTCTGCTCCTGCCTTGGTGCGCGATACGAGCTGTCCGGCGTCTTGGGCTCGTTGCGTGGAGTTTTTAACGGTTGTGGTGATCTCCTCAAGCGCGGCTGCAGTTTCTTCTACGGCCGCTGCCTGCTGCTCGGTACGCTTGGCGAGGTCGTCGGCGGCGGATTTGATTTCGTTGGCGCCCGCATCGATGCCGCGAGCGTTTTCGGCAACATTGTTCAACGCCGCCTGTAGCTTATCTGCGGAATTATTGAAGTCACTTCGAACGCCGTCAAGCGACGCCGTGAACGGCTGGTGTATGCGGTAGGAGACATCCCCGTCCGAGAGGTTCGATAGAGCCGTAGCGAGATTCTCAACGGCAAACTGCACATCAGCGGCTTCTTTTGCTTTTTGCTGTTCTCGCTCGATACGCTCCCGCTCGGTCATCGAGTGGTTCGCTTCGGTTTCCTGCTCGAGCCGGACGCGCTCGATGGCGTTTTCACGGAAAACCTCGACGGCCGCAGCCATCTCACCGACTTCATCCTTTCGGCCGATATGCGGTATTTCGCCAGCGTGGTCTCCACCGGCAAGCCTACGCATCGAAGCATTGATGCTGTTGATCGGCTTGATTACGATGATGAAGACGAGGCAGAGAGAAAGCAGTGAAACGGCAATGATAACGGCACTGGCTAGATAATTACTTAAAGCGGTTGTTCGCGCTGCGGCATCGGAGATTGCATTGCGGCTCTTAAGGAGCGCGCTCTCCTCTCCGGCCATCTGGGCGACCTTGGCACGGATCGCATCCATGAACTTCTTTCCAGCCGCCTTGGCTTCAGCTGTGCGAGCCTGCTCACGAGTGGCAGGGTCGCGCATCATCTGAAGCTCTGTCGAGAGAACATCAGTCTGCCAGCTCTTCACGGACGCGGCGATTTCTGCGAGCCTCGATTGCTGAACCGGATTGTCACGCGTTAATTCCTTAACGTCATCAAACGCTTTTTGGAATGATTCCTCGCCCGCCTTCTGCGGCGCGAGAAACAGTTCATCTCCCGAGATCAGGTACCCGCGCAGCCCCGTTTCCTGATCGACCATCGCTGCGGTCAACTGATCGAGCCGTAGCAGAACTTTATAGGTGTGTTCTGTTAGTTCTACCGAGTCGCTCTCTTGTCCGAGGCCACGAACATTGATGATGCAGGCGGCCAACGTAAGGATAATGATAATCGAAAACGCGATTGATATCTTCGTGAGAATTTTCAAATTGTTGAACGCTGACATAGCGAGCTCCTAGTACAACGAGGGACGATGCAAAGGAACCGCCAACATCGCGACCTCTGAAGTGAGTCAGCCATATGTGTATGAACGCGCCTCGCGTCCTTCAGGCGCGCAGCATGCTACCTAACTCTTATTTCAGTTGAGTGCAAAACGCGGTGCGCCGAAATTGAGAGCGTCTGACTGACAGGATATCTCTACCGTCATGGGAAAGTCCCTGTAACCCGAATAATCGGGTAACTTCGTTTATTTTTTGATAATCGAAGGTTCGATGCTGTAGTGGGAAGTATCATACAAGCATTGGTTTCATGCGCTCAACCAATTATGTCGAGAAATATTAAATTAGATCTTCTTGATATTCAAATTTTTTTCTTAGGCAATCAGCCTTCGTCTTATCGCTTCGGCGATAGCTTGCGTTCTATTCGATGCATTCAATTTCTTAGCGGCAGCGATCAGATAGCTATTAACGGTGTCCACCTGGTAACCTGAGGACTTGGCTATGCCAGTAGTCGTGAGACCGCGACTTGCATGCATTAAACAAGCAATCTCTCCTTTTGATAACCGCAAGTTCTTCGCAGCGAAGCGCTCCATCAATGGGCGGGTGACGACCTGATGGAGGGCTTCTGAAAATATCCCGAAAAAATTTAGCTCGTTGGCGGTGAATGGAACAGCTCGCGTAAAGCCTACCGCACCGTAAATCACACTCCCGCGAGAAATAGGGAAGGTAGTGCGGTTCTTGACCCCGAATTTTGCCTGGAGATGGACAAGCTCTTCAGGTGGTGTCGACCGTGCGTAGACGTCTTGCTCGATGACAACGGACTTCGACGCCTTTGCAGCAACAAGAAAAGGGTCTGTTTTTTGCAGTTGGCCGGCTTCGTAGGCCTCTAGATAATCTGGCGGTAAATCGGTATCGATTGAGAAACCTTGCCCAAGGCGATAGTGGTCGACATCAAGGCCAGAGATGTAGATAAAATCGAATGGTACAGCGCGGCGCAGGCGTTCAACGATGTCGTTATTGCCGAAGTGACGCATCCTTGGGACCGACCTCAGGTCGAGATAGTCGTCTAGCGCGTTTGGGTCGAGAACGGAGAGCGTGCTGACAGGCATCGTAAATCCGAATCATGAAATGATTTGAGAGTTTCCCAAAGATGTCGATCGAAGCTGGTGTGGGGATAACGGCACGAAGGAGAAAATGGCGGATCTGTCGCAACCGATTGAGATCCCGCACATGTCAAGGGAGTATTTATTTTGCGCTCAGCAGACGGGTTTAATCAAGTTCGCAAATTAGATTTTCAGCGCCCGGCAATGATACCGCCGTGTAAGCGGTGTTTCGTCGCACATTGAACGAGTTCGATTTGGCATATCGAGAAATGCCGCGCGGAATTGATGGCAAGAATTCACCAGAGGTAGGCATTGCAATGATCTTGGCGCGATCCACGGCCGAGGCGCAGTGTTCTTGACCTCGGAAGCTTCTCTACGCGAGATCATTCTTTCAGCCGCCAGTATATACTCGTTGCCTCAAGGACAGAGCGGCTTCAGGGCTTCCGCGAGCGCCATCCCAGAGGCCGTTAGCGAATACTCGACCTTTGGGGGCGTCTTGAAGTCGAGCCGCGCAAGTCTATGTCACAGGACGCAGCAAGAACGTTCCAGACAGGGCTGTCACGGAAATCGGTGCAAAATGTCATAGGTGTCCAATCGGATCCAAGGAACAATGCCGATCTGGAATGCCCGTATGAGCGGGTAGCATCTGAACAAGGTCATCTCGACGTTGTTGTTGCCAATGCCTGTGGCCGTGCGATGCCGTCCTTTCGGACAGATCACGGAAGAACAAGTCGACGACACCTTCGATCGCAACGTCGAGGCGGTAATCTTCAAAGTCAGAAGGCTCTTCCCCTGACGATGACGGGATCGTGCGTCATCCTCATCGGTTGCACCTCGGGCATCGAGGGCCGACGAGGTCGCCGTCCGGAACGTGGCTCGATCCTGGGTACTGGATCTCAAAGACACGCGGATTCGCGTGAACATTTTTTCTCCGGGAGTCACCCGCACTCTTGGCTTGCTTGCTATGGCAGGCGAGAATAAAGCTCAAGAGCAGGGTGTTATTGACCTGATCGTTTCTCAAATCCCTCTGGGTCTTACAGGTGCACCGCATGATATTGCCAAGGCCGCGCTGGTTCCGCGCCTCGACTCAAGTTCTCCAACGGCGCAGAACTCTTCGCAGACGGTGGCCACGCTCAGGTTTGACGTGAGCCTTTGGGTGCGGTTGTTGGGCCGCTCTCAACTTGCTTAGGCGTCTGCGATGTCCGCTTCGGGCCGACAGCGGCTTCGCCGTTTGTTCGTCCCGAATAATTCCACGCTAAAAGCTCATCGATCCGATTCTGCTTGTGTCCTTGAAGATGACAGTGAGCGTGGTTCAAACACTCGGTGGTCGCGATGGGTATCAGCACAGTGGATACAATCTCCAATATGCTCATCGATACCTACTTCATGGGAGTAACCGGCCTTCTTCCGTATGCCGGTGCAAAAACGCGCGATCTGGAAGAGGCGGCGCTTAAGCGGCTGATATGCCTGCAATCGAGCGAAGTCTTCACAATGGTGACAGGAGATAAGCTAGGCGCGGCTTCGGCCTATAGTATTGTTCCACTTTCCGATGTCATCGGTGATAATTGATAAGGGGTACTTATCGATGGTTATAAGCTCACCCTACAATCATACCATGTGAGGAACCGAAATATTCAAATAGCGTTCCTATAAGAAATCATTTACCATGATTTCAATGGGTTACGATCTCGCGAAAATCAGCATGACAGCCTTGATGCGACCGGCTTTCGACGCCGGTTTCGCTCTGACCCGTCTCGACGAGCGCATCGCCCGTTCGCCGGTCGGGCAGGGGTGGATCGAACGCAGCCATTTTGCCGATGCCTGTGCCTCGCTGTGGATCGACGGCGAACTCGTTCACCTCGAAGACCTCGTCCTCCACGACTCCACCAGCGACATCCGCACCCCGACCCACGAGCTCACCATCGCCCGCGACGTGCTGCGCACCCGCCGACGTATCGCCGCGCAGTCGCCGGATTGGGCTCTGTCCGCGGAGGGTATGCGATCTTTGCGACAAACATCGGACATCACTCCAGTCGGCGTAGGGGAAGGGGTAACGGTCGGCGTCAACCGACCCGCGGCCCCGATGGATGCGGAAGGGGAGAGAGAGGATGGTGATGACGCCAAAGATCTGCCCGGTGTCGACTATGCCGCGATCGATGCGCTGCTTGCCCGATCGGAGGCGGCGATCGAACAGGCTAAGCGGCCCGGGCGCGCTGATATCGGCGAACGAGACCCTCTCGTCTATGATCTCGATTGGGATGAGGACACGCGGCTCGACGAGTGGCGCGCTGTGCTGCGCCAAGCCGAACATCTGCCAGTGATGTTGCAGGCGATCGTCGCCCTCGACGCCTGGAACGAGCTGTCCGTTCTTCAGCACGCACCCTGGCTTGGCCGGCTCTTTGCAGCCTCGATTTTGCGCCAGGCTGGCATCACCGCCGGCGCCCATCTCGCTGCCATCAATCTCGGCCTGAAAACCATTCCCGTCGATCGGCGCCGGCATCGAGACCGGGAGACGCGGCTGCTCGCCATTGCCCACGGTTTGCTGGCTGCCGCCGAGATCGGCATCAAAGAACATGACCGGCTGACACTCGCGCGTACGCTGATGGAACGAAAGCTGGAAGGGCGCCGGACATCGTCAAAGCTCCCGGAGCTGGTCGAGCTGGTGATGGCAAAACCACTCGTGTCGGCGGGCATGATCGCTAAAACGCTTGACGTCACGCCGCAGGCGGCGCGGCGGATCGTTTTGGAACTTGGCTTGCGCGAGATGACGGGGAGGGGGAGGTTTCGGGCATGGGGAATGATATGATTTGAAGATACGAAGGGGAGGCGCGTATGGCTGTCTATTTTTTGACTGAACTCGATAACAGCTTGGCGGGTCGGCTGTATGTGAAGATTGGAAGGTCGAAAGCCCTGAAGCGACGGATTGCAGATCTGCAAACTGGCAATCGCCGCACGTTCGCATTGATGGGAGAAATCCGAACTTCTTCGATAAAGGAGGATAAACGGATCGAGAAAGACCTGCATGGTCGATTTTCCGATAAATCTGATGAGCGCGAATGGTTCTTTCTAAGCGCTGAAGACGTGATCGAGGGTCTTAAGCGACATTCCACGCACGCCTATATTTCGGTCGGACAAGACGCTTTCGAGATTGTGTCATATGACCGGGACGCCGTACCGGAATATGCTAGTCCTTGGTTGTGGGGCGACGTCGATCTCTACGACTTTTGCCCAAACTGCGGATGGGCAGGTGGATGGACTCATAGCGAAAATTTTGGCGGTGAAATATGCCTGGAATGCGGGGCTTCAGAGCGCGACTACGATAACCCGGATCCCGAATGAACGTTTGGCCCCTCAGTGAGTGAAAGCTATGAAACGAGTGAAGAGAGACCCAGAGAAATTCGACGCCATTGCCCTTTTTACCGCGCTCGGCCGTGACCGCGGATACAAGCTCAATGTCGACGGTGACATGGAGAGCTTCCTGGACACTGTGAAAGGCTCTCTTCAGGCGTCGCAAACGAACCCACTCCTGCTTCATGGAAAGCGGGCCGAGGCTCTCTTCGCTCACGTTGCCGGCGCGCTGGGCCGCTGTCAGTTCATCAAACAGGAAGACGCCGGTGATATGTTCGTGGCTGCAGGTAATCTGATCGCACCTGACTACAAGATCGTGCTCAATGATGGGTCAGCACTATTTGTTGAGGTGAAGAACTTCTACATTAAGTCGTTCGACAAGGAGTTCACGCTGCCTGCGAAAACGATGGCCGGGCTTGAGCAATATGCGGAGCTTAACGGTCTTCCACTTAAAATCGCGATCTATTTTTCCAATGCGAACTCCTGGGCATTGCTCCCCAAGAGTGCGTTCAAAAGGATTGGCAAGCATTTTACAGTGTCTTTTGCTCGGGCAATGGCCCTCAATGAGATGGCTATTCTCGGAGATCGCACCATTGCGACGCTTCCGAGACTGTCTATTGAATTTCGGACGACACCAGACCTCGCGATGGAGCCGAACGATAAATCCGAGGTGCTTTTCACGATCAAGTCGATAAGGTTCGAGTGTGGGGACACCGAGATCGTAGGAGATGATGCTCGGGAGATCGCGTTTTATTTGATGCGATACGGCCGATGGTCGTGTGGTGAGCCGAAGGCTTTATTCGAGGGTAGAAAGGTAATCGCTCTGCAGTTCGTATTCGAACCCGAGGAGGTGCATGAGGATCAGGGGTTCGAGACGATCGGCGGACTGAGCCAAATGGTCAGCAGCGCGTATCGAGAACTGACAGTGGAGGACACAGGGGTCGTCGCCCTCGATATCCGGCACGACCCGGAAATATTCACACTCCGGATTCCCGAGGGCTTCAAGAACGAGACCCTGCCGCTCTGGCAATTCATTCTTCAGCCGAATCCCAAGTTCGGCGAAGAAGAGCTCGTTGAGTCAATTGACATGTGACTCGGTAAAATGGGCGATTGTGTAACCGTCGGCGCGGAACTTAATATTCTCTGATCGATGGTATACCATCCGATGCTCATAACCGAGGGAAGCTATGTCGACTGACGTGCATACCCAGCGTGGCAAATGGTCCGAGCCGCATGTACCACATAGGGGTTGGAGCTGCGTTGGCGTTGATGACCTGGAGGAGCCCTCCCAGGTCTGCGAAATGTGCGAGAGCGTTGATATTCGCTACGTTCACTACATGGAGCACCCAGACTATCCGGAAACATTGGCAGTAGGATGCGTATGCGCAGAACATATGGAGGAAGACTACGCGCGGCCGCGAGCTCGAGAAAAGGATCTGAGACGGCTCGCTGCGCGAAGGAAAACCTGGCGTGGAAGGAAGTGGCGGATTTCCCATGCCGGAAATTCCTACCTCAATTCCGAAGGTTTCAATTTGACGGTTTATCGCGGATCGGAAGGATACCGCATAGCCGTTTCGAGGCGTGGAACAGCGCAGCGGCAGGCCGGACGTAAATGGTATCCCTCTGAAGAAGAGGCGAAAGCAGCCGCCCTAGGTGCGCTGATTTGGGCGAAAACCCATCTATAACTATATGCTGCCGCGTGAAGAGAGATCTGGTCCACCGTCTACCCGAGGTCGATGACGTTCCAGCCTGCATCAACTAGGCTTTGACGTTGGGCCGGAGTGATGCGGTCCCTGCCCATTGCAAGAGCAAGGACATGCCGTGGTCGGCTTGCGGCGACATAGGCCTTCTTCATGAAGGACGCTCGAATCGAGACATGTGTTGTTTGATGGGCGGGATCGAAAACCGGCGCCGGCAGTGCATGGTCCATGATGTGCGGAATCATCTCCTTCAAGTCGAATAGTGTGCGGTATTTTGTTTCGAGAAGCAGGGTTGCATCATGTGTCTCCCCCTTCACGCTATGAATGGTTGCCAGTTCGATTTTAACATCAGCTTCCGAAATATAGGTATTTATGGGGACGTCGATCTCAGCCTCTACGGGCGCCGCCGCAGGTCCGTATGCTAGAAAGCTATTCAATCCGGCATTCTGGCCAGGAAGCTCGAGAAGCGCACGGAGCGCTTCAACCCGAGCATTCCATTGCTCCTCTGAGGGGTCGTCTCCAACAACCCATTCGGCGATCATCTGACGTAGCGTGCCATAGACCTGCTTTGATCGGAGATGGTCGGCTAGTCCCGAACGTGATGGTGGTTTCTCGACCCCAACCCGACTTATGAAGCGGATTCCTGCCAGCCGGAAGGCGCTCACGATCGCGTCCAGAATAAGTGAAAGGCCTTGGCCGCCGGCGCGAAGCGAGATGGCTTGCCCTACAGCTTGGCAAAGCGTGTCAGGCTTTGGATTTTGAGGCTGAAGGTTACGCTGAAAGTCAGGCCAATAGCTTTTGATGTTAAGGGGGGCGGCAGCATCCCCGCTGTTCTCGGCAACCCCACCAACCGCCTTGACGACGAGGCGCCGCGACGCCGGAAGCGTTTGCACAATTCCAGCAAAGCAGTCGAGAACCTGCGCCCGCGTGTCATTGCTAAAAAGAATTATCGCATTGCTCGGATCTCCAGGCGCCGGTTCGCGGCTGGTGGTGAGCACAAGCTTTCGGCTGCTTAGCCCGCCGAGCTGCACTGCAATAGCCGGGCAGTACCTATGGCTTTCCACAATCGGCTGCATATCGGCGCTGTTGTAAGAGATGTTGGGTAGTTCACCGCCAACTCCGTCGAAGATCGATTGATCAGGGTCTCCAAACCTCTGATAATGTACGTCTGCGTGGTCGAATATTGCACTGACTAGCTCGTCTTGAAACCCCTGCACATCCTGCATTTCGTCAATCAGGACAACGGGAAAACGGTACCGGAGGGCGTCTACGAGTTGGGGATTGTGAAACAAGGATTCCTGCGCGTAGGCATACATCTCCGAATAAAAGAAAGAACCTTCAGCCTGAAGTCGCGCCTTTATCGCCAGAAGGTTGGTATAAGATGCGGATTGTGAGGGCATCTGAAATGCCGGCGTTTTGAGGATGAGGCTATTATGTTCCCATCGGTATCGAAGCTCCGAAATCGAGGCGTGCCTGTTGGCCAAATAGGTTTTTGTGCCGGGCAGCGCCATTTGTTCAAGTCGGTCCACACAATGATCATCATCAATCTGGGTGACGGTCATGCCTTTGGAGCGGAGCGCTGGCAGCGCGATGTAGGTGTTGACGAATTCCTGTATTGTGCCAATGAAATGCGGATAGCTTCGAAGCGCAAACCCGGACGGATGGCCAGACAGGCATTTTAGGATCTCGTCTCTGGCGATATTGGTGTGGGTCAAAACACAAATGCCACGTCTTGGAGCGGTCCACTTTCTGATGAAGCACAAGAGCTTGAGGCCAACCAAAGTCGTCTTGCCGCTTCCAGGACAGGCCTGGACATCATGGTTCCCGCAAAGCGCTTGCCGACGAGAGGGGTCGAGGACGAGAGGGGATGCTCGGTTCTGATTTAGAACGAGAAGCAATTCATCGATATCGTTGTCGACTAGTTCAATCATCTCGGATCAGCCTCCAGCCGGTTGATGGACGCCGGTGACATAATCCAGTGCCCGGACCAGATAGGAGGGCAGTGCTGCTCGCAGCTCCTGGTGCTTTTGCTCTATCAGTTCGAGGTTCTGCTGCTGACGCGCCTCTGCCTCTTGCTCTGTCTCACCTGCAGTGGCCGCGACAAGTTCTGGGGTAAAACGCTGCTCGAGGATGGGGCCGAGTCTATAGGCCGTTTCGGTCTTCGATTTGTCCACCGAAATGCGGGCGTAAACGGTCAGCGCCCGCTCGGTTGGATCTGCCGGCAAATCGGCAAATGGTACGTCGGCTCCAGGCGCGGCCTCGTGGACTTCCTCGGCCAGGCCACACATCAAAAGCGAGTACTCGAATGTCCAATGATCGGAGATCTCGACGAGGACGTTCTGTCCTTGGGGGCCAAGTCGGCCTGCCACCCAAGCTGCCCTCGCCTCCGGATTTCCATCGTAATGGGATTCCCAGTACACTGCGCCTCTCGGCTTGTATTCTATGAATCCGAAAGGATTTTCCTCGGAGATTTTGGCCCCTTCTGGTCGGAGATCCATATCCCGGATGCAAACTACGGGAATGGGGAGCCAGCGGTCACGGTGTTGGTCATCGGCCATTCCAAAACGCTTGAAGATATTCGCGTAGCGGGCGAAGGCAGTGCTTCCCACGTTCACGATCGAAATGCCGTAGTCGTCCAGCGGCCGGCCGAGCAGTTTCGCTATCGTTGGCAGCAGGATGTTTTCACCGTCGCCCTCAACAATGATGACCCCTTTGGCAAAAAAGAGGTTCGCCTTGGTCACGTCGAGAAATTTCTCAAGGAAGACATAGTCCTCGTCGTCCAGTTCCGTCAGCCCCTTTCGCAAGGGAAAGGCTCTGCCTCCAGACATGATGATCAAGCTATCGAGGTCGGACTTCGATGCCAGGTTCGGACTGTGGGTCGTGAGGATGCTCTGCAGCGCTGGTTTACCGTTGCCGCCAAAGCCTTCCCGGATCGCCTTGAGAAACTTCATCTGCAACTGGGGGTGCAGGTGTGCTTCCGGCTCCTCGATGAGGAGCATCGGAAAGTCGTCCTTCTCTTCCTCAAGCAGCAGAAGCTCTGTCGCCATGAAGAGAAGATTGCTATAGCCCAGCCCTTGAATTCGCTCGTTCTCATCGATCAGCAGTTGGAGCCTCTCGAGGACGGCCCGCAGCATCTGCTTACGCTCGACTGGCCCCAGCGCGTCTAGAGCAATTCCACCGACGATTTCGATGATCGGGCTCAACGGTGTGTTGGCGAAATCCAGGCCTTTGAGCTGTGTCTTGATGCGGGCGAGGCTGTCCGCGATGCCAGGGTTTCCGAGAATTGTGACGTTCGCTTGGATGACTGCGTCGAGGAGGTTGTCGACGTGGACAACGTTCCGAAAGCTCTCGGCTGCATTTAAGACCTGGGCGAGGCGAGAGCCACGACCACCGCTCAGCTCCGCCTCAGCGTCACGCAGCGGTTTAAGATATGTCGCAGAAAGGTACTCGCGCGCCTCACGTTCTATGGACGGTCCTTCACCCAACGGGCCTGAGCGGATGTCCGAGCGAATTTGCCGTGTTCCCCTGACGACCTGCTCCGTCAGTTCGGCCGCAAGAGTAACGTACAGAGACGGCTTGCGCAGGCCGCCGACCTCTTCAAATGTCAAATGCTCAAGGAAGGCTGCCGCTTGCTGAGTGGAAAGATCGCAGAACTTGAGCCGAACTGAGAAGCGTGTTGTACCGCGGCGGAAGTCACTCTCGAGGATCCTCAACCATTCACCCGTCCTTGATGACAAGGTGTATCGGATCGCATCGACAAGCGCGGTTTTACCGGAATTATTCTCTCCGACAATGATATTCAAAGTCTTGTTTAGATCAACTTCAAGGTTCTCGAAAATACGGAAATTCTCAACCTTAACCCGTTGCAGATACATGCCTTCCCCCATGGCTCATTCCGATAGGTTTACAAAGCGCTTTTGAGAAGTCCATCATGGAAATCTACTCCGGCGGGTATCAGCGTGGCGAGAATGATTACGTCATGCTGGAAGACGAGGAGCTGGAGAACGTCGCGCTCGACAGCACGAAGACGATCGACATCTCGACCTTCACCCCTCGTGGCAGCGTTGAATGGATCTGGCTCGATACTCCCTATTACGTGTCGCCCAACGATCCGGTCGGGCAGGAAGCCTTCTCCGTCATCCGCGACGCGATGGAAGCGCAGGACATGGTAGGTATTTCGCGGCTGGTGATCTCGCGCCGGGAACGCGCCGTCATGTTGGAGCCACGTGGCAAGGGTATCGTCCTCTGGACGCTACGATATGGGGATGAAGTCCGCGATGAAGGCACCTATTTTGCAGGCATCGACGACGACGAGACGGCGGACAGCGAGATGATGCCCCTGGTACAGCAACTGATCAAGAAGCAGACGCAGCACTGGAACCCGAAGATGGTGATCGATCCGGTGCAGGATCGGCTGCTCGACATCATCGCCACCAAGAAGAAGGCGCTGAAGAAGCCGGCGAAGGCCAAGGCGAAAGCACCGGCCTCGGCGCCCGCCCCGAACAACGTCATCAACATCATGGATGCCTTGAAGAAGTCGGTTGCCGCTGAAACCCGGACCGGCAAATGAAGAGATCGGCGAAGCCCCTCCTGCAGGACGACAGTCTTTCGGCCAAATCGCAGCCGCGCCGGAAGCGCGATCCAGCGCAGCCGAATCTTCCTTTCGATCCAATGCCAGACCGGGTCGAGCCATGCCTGGCTTTGCTGAAGGCAGCCCCACCGGTCGGACCGGATTGGGTCTTCGAGATCAAGTGGGACGGGTACCGTTTGGCGATCCACATCGAGCCAAAGGGTGTTCGGATCATCACGCGCGGCGGCCATGATTGGACACATCGGTTTCCCGCGATTGCAGCAGCCGCCAGAGAGCTGGGGATCGGAACCGCCATTCTGGACGGCGAAGCTGTTGTGCTGAACAGCGAGGGTCGATCCGATTTCGGAGCGCTTCAGCGCTCGCTCGGCGGACGCGGCGGCAAGCGTGCTTCTGAGGAAGCCGTCCTCTTCGCCTTCGACCTCTTATACCTCGACGGGCACGATCTGACGAAGACCGAGCTGTCGGTCCGCCGCCATCTCCTGACCGACCTGCTCGACGGAGCCGTTGGCGCGATACAGCTTTCCGAGGAGGTGCAGGGTGACGGCGCCGAGCTCCTGGAGAACGCCCGCTCGCTTGGACTGGAAGGCATTATCGCCAAGCACCGCGAACGCCCGTACCGCTCGGGCAGGACCGGCGACTGGCTGAAGATCAAATGCATTCAGAGCGAAAGCTTCATGATCGTCGGCTACGAACAGTCAGCCACGCCCGAGGAGGGATCGGCAGCCTGCTTCTTGCCGCCCGGCGTGGCCACGACTGGATCTATGTCGGCGAAGTAGGCACGGGCTTTAAGGAAAAGGACGCAGACTACCTGAAGAAGACGCTCGACAAGCTGAAGACGAGGACGCCGGTCGTGCCGCTCAAGGGCAAGAATTACGTCTTCGCGCAGCCGACCCTGATCGCCGAGATCGAATTCCGTGGCTGGACCGACGACGGCAATCTGCGACACGCATCCTATAAAGGACTGCGTGAGATCCAGGACAATGCTGCAGTCTACGAGCTAGGCTGAGCTGATCCTGGCGGCCGTCGAACGGGCCGGTTCATTCTCGTTGCGACCGTCTGCGATCGAGATCGGAATGTTCGAGACCGAAATGTTCCAGAACGAGGTCGAGGTTACGGCGGTTGGATTTGAAGTAGACGTCGAACAGGTCCCCGACCAATGGGACACTGCCTGCCGCCGCATCGAAACCGATATTGACCAGCATCTTAAAAAGCTTGTCATTCGGCACGCCAAGCCGCCGCGCCTCGTTGACGATGTAGAGACTGATCGCAGCGCCGGCGAAGTCACCGACAACAGGCACCAATCCCATGATTGAATCTGCTCCGAAGGAAAAGCGCGTTCCGGGAATGCGCAGCGCCGTATCCATGAGCCGCGCCAACCCACGCATGCGGCGCAGGCGGGCCAGACGGTCGACATTGCGGAAATCCGTGGACTGACTATGTGCTCGTTCGTATGTCATGCCGCCGCTTTCGTCATCTTGCCGAGCCGCTTGATGGCCTGCTCCAGCGAGCGCTGTCCTTCACAATAATCCTGCCAAGCGCTGGTTTTTGCCAGAAGCGCGGGTACGGTGCGGATGGTGAAGCGTTTCGGATCGAGATCCGTCTTCACCTGGCTCCAGGTGAGCGGCATCGACACCGTGGCCCCGGGCCGGGCGCGTGGTGATAGCGGCGCCACGGCCGTCGCCATCCGGTCGTTGCGTAGGTAGTCGAGGAAGATCCGGCCATTGCGTTGGTTCTTCGCCATCTTGATCAGATAAAGGTCTGGGTTCTCGCGGGCCATCTGCAGGCAGACATCGTGTGCGAACCCCTTTGCCTCCGGCCAGCTCAGCTTCTTGCCCTTGGCCACCGCAAGCGGCGTGACCACGTGCAGGCCTTTGCCGCCGGTGGTCTTGCAGAAGCTCACGAGGCCAAGTTCTTCCAGCCGGTCGCGCATTTCCCGAGCCGCTTCCACCACGGTGGAGAAGGGAACATCCGGACCGGGATCAAGGTCGAAGACGAGACGACCGGGAACCTCCGGTTGACCCGGTTCGCAATTCCAGGGATGCAGCTCGACGCCGCCGATCTGGGCGATGGCGGCAAGGCCCTCGACCCGGTCGATCTGCAGATAGGGTTTCTTGTCGCCGAACACCTTGACCAATTCCAGCAGGTTCGATGTTCCCGGCATCGCATGCCGCTGGAAGAACTGCTCGCCGCCGATGCCATCCGGCGTCCGGATGATCGAGCATGGCCGTCCCCTGATATGCTCGATCAGCCAGGGTCCGACGGCTTCATGGTAGCGGGCGAGATCTTCCTTGGTGACCGGCACCCCGTCATTAGCATCCGGCCAGAGCGGCTTGTCCGGACTGGAGATCATCACGCCCATCACCTCGGCCTTGGCGTTCTTGCCGCGTGCCGGCCTTGATGGCTTTGTCGCGGCCGGCGTCGGGGTCTCTGTCTTCGCCGGCAATGCGGGCTTTTCCGCCTCGACTTCGGCTGCGGGTTTATCTTCCCGCAATCCCTTGAAGGCCGCCTGGCGGACGAGGCCGTCCGCCGTCCAACCGGCGAACTCAATCTCCGCGACCAGTTCCGGCTTCACCCAGACGACGTTGGGATCCTTTTTCGGCGCGCCGATCCCGGTAAACGGCGACTTAGCGGTTTCCAGCGCGCGCAGTTTGGGAAGCAGCACACCGACCTTGCCAGCGCCGTAGCCCGTGCCGACACGGCCGACATAGACGAAATGGCTACCGCGGTTGACGCCGACCAGCAGGGAACGGAACTTGCCGTTGGTCTTGGCATAGGCGCCGATGACGACTTCATGGCCGGCGCGGCATTTGGACTTCGCCCAGGTCTCGCTGCGGCCCGATTGATAGGGCGCTTGGGCCTGCTTTGAGACGATACCTTCCAGCGAGAGCTTGCAGGCTGACTTCAGGACGGCGTCGCCACCGGTTTCGAAATGCTCGACAAAACGCAGGCGTGGATCCTCGCCGGCATCATCCAGCAATCTCTGCAGCCGTTCCTTCCGCTCTATCAGAGGCAGTTGCCGTAGGTCTTCATCGCCTTCGAACAGCAGGTCGAAGGCAAAGTAGACCAGCGCGTCCGTCTTTCCTTCCGACAGTGCCGCCTGAAGCGCTGCGAAATCAGGCGCACCGTTCTCATCGAGAGCGCAGATCTCACCGTCGATGATGGCATCCGGCAGGTTTGCAAACGATGTCGCGATCGCTGGATATTTTGCCGTCCAGTCCAGGCCCTTTCGGGTCTTCAGCGTCACCTCGCCGTTTTCGATGCGCGCCTGGATGCGGTAGCCGTCGAACTTGATCTCGTGGATCCAACCCTCGGCGGAGTGCGGTCGTTCCAGCGTTTCGCAAAGCTGCGGAGGAATGAACTCGGGCATAACCGTCGTCGCTGGCTTGGCACCTTTGGCTGCGGCTGATTTCCTTCCAGTTTTGGTTTCGGCTTTGCGTTCGTCAGCAGCAAGGCCGTGGTTGCTGTCCCAGACGGCATCCGCCCTAACGTTGCCACTCTGGACCATGAACGGCTTCGGCTTTTTGCCTTTGCCGGCGGCAATCGCTTCCATGGTTCGGCCGGAGGCGACCGACGTTGCGTTCTCCTCAAGCACGGCCGCGCCATTCTCCTCGACTGAGAAGTCGTCGTGGTGCTTGATCAGCAGCCAGTTGGTGCGCTTGCCGCCGTCGCGGTCATTGCGCATCCGCACCAGAACGAAGCTGCCATGCAGCCGCTCGCCCTCCAGCGTAAACTTGAAATCGCCCTTGGCCAGAGCCTGCTCGGGCGTCTTGTTCCCTTCCGGCTCCCAGTAGCCGCGATCCCACAGCATCACCGTGCCGCCGCCATATTGACCCTTGGGGATAGTGCCCTCGAAGTCGCCGTAGTCCAGTGGATGATCCTCGACTTCGACTGCCAGACGCTTGTCGTGCGGATCGAGCGATGGACCCTTGGTCACCGCCCAGGATTTGAACACGCCATCGAGTTCAAGCCGCAAGTCATAATGCAGCCGCGTCGCGTCATGTTTCTGAATGACGAAGCGCCTGCGGTTCGACGCCTTCAGCTTCGCTGCGCCGCTCGGCTCCTGCGTTTTCTGAAAATCGCGCTTCTTCTTGTATGTCGAGAGCTTTTCGCTGGCCATGGCAGTCCCGGTACAAATCCGCCTCCAGTCACGTCTGGTTGTCACAGCGCGCGACCTTAGGAGGCAAAAAGCGACAGATTGTCGTTTTGTTCCATGGAGTTGGGCAGGGGTGGTGGACAACAGCGCCATCGGCTCTGAATGACCGACCTGGCACCGTCGGAATCGATATGCGCTCTTGGCATGACTGCGCTGCAGCAAAGTCTATTTGATAGGCGAGGAGAACCTGTATGATCCGACTATCGAAGCGATGCAATCTCCTCCCGCGTCGGTTCGATATGCAGACGTCCTACTCCTCCTCCCAAGGGCGTTTGCGGGAACAGCAACACTCCTCCTCCCAGTTGCTGTTCGGTTATTTTCGAAAAGCCTGCCGCACCTCCTCCCGCGGCAGGCTTTTTCGTTTCGAGTGTGGACATATGTCCGCTATCGCGAATTACGATTAACTGCCAAACGACACGTGTCTTCGTCGATCTCCTCGCGGCGTCACTTAATCGAGACCTGCCTCTTTAGATAGGAAGGCGAAGCAGAGACTTTTTACCTCAGTTCTTTGCGCGGCCGGGTTCAGAACAGCCAGTCGACCAGCGTTTCGCCACCAGAGACCTCAAGGACCGTGCCCGTGACATAGGGATTGGTCATCAGGAATACAGCCGCATGACCGACGTCGGCGGGATAGCCGATCCTGCGCGCCGGGAAATTGGCGCGCACCTTCTCACGGACATCTGCCGCATCTGTCGGAGACAAGAAGTTCCAGAGATCGGTGTCGATAAATCCGGGCCGAATGGCGTTCACCCTGATGGGTCCAAGTTCCAGTGCCAACGAGCGGGCCAGTGCTTCCACGGCGGCAAACGTCGAGGTGACCGCTGTCATACCGATCTTGGAGCGCGCCGCGATTCCTCCGGTCAGAAAAGTGATGGACCCATTGGAGGAAAGGTTTGGAGCCGCATATCGCGCGCATGCCCAAGAGCCAAGAAACTTGCTGTTGAGATAGCTGCGCACGCCTCGCATGTCTTCGTCCATGAATGCACCCCAGCTGCCATCGGTCGGACCCGCGGCGACAAGCAAATGATCCAGACTGCCGATAGCGTTGAAAGTGGCCCGGACGGCGTCCTCATCACTGATATCGAGCACCAGCTGCTCGAAGGGCGCCAGCTCTGAATGGTCTGCTATAGATGCTGTGCGCCGGCTTGCGACCGTCACCCTCGCTCCCGCCGCGTAAGCAGCCAGAGCCATGCCGAGGCCTATTCCTGTTTTCCCACCGACAACAACCACGTGTTGTCCGGTGAGGTCATGAGTGGGTGAATGTGGAGGCTTCAGCTCGTTCTGCGATGTGGTCATGGCAAGTTTCCTAAGAGCTATGGTTCCGGACGGTTCAGGCGATCTGCCTGAGCACGCCCCCGTCGACGCGCATGGCGGAACCGGTTGTGCCGGATGCCTGCTCCGAGCACAGGTAGACGACCATGTTGGCGACCTCTTCCGTCGTCGTGAACCGTTGCAACAGCGAGGTCGGCCGCATGGTCTTCACGAAGTTCAGTTCAGCCTGCTCTTGGGTGATACCTTCGGAGGCCGCAGTCGCTTTCATCCAGTTCGACATGATCTCAGAACTCGTCGGGCCAGGAAGTACCGAGTTGACCGTAACGCCCGTTCCGGCAACAGTTTCGGCAAGCCCCCGCGAGATCGCCAGCTGCGCTGTCTTTGTCATGCCGTAGTCGATCATATCTTGCGGGATTGCGAGGGCGGATTCGCTGCTGATGAACACGACACGCCCCCAACCGCGCTCAGTCATCTCAGGCAGGTAGTGACGAGCTGCACGAACACCGCTCATGACGTTGAGCTGAAACAGGCTCAACCAGTCTTCGTCGGTGAGATCGTAAAACGGCTTGGGATTGGCTGTGCCGGCATTGTTGATCAGGATATCGGCACTGGGAGCTTGGGACGCGAGGATGGCACCGCCTTCCTTCGTTGCCACATCCGCAACGACGCCGGTGATCCTGACGTTTGGGAAGAGCGCCTTGATCTCAGCGACCGCGGTCGCGACCCGGTCCTCTCTCCGGCCATTGATAACGACTGACGCGCCAGCACGCGCCAGACCCTCGGCGATCGCCCGGCCAATGCCAGCGGTGGATCCGGTGACAACGGCGCTGCGGCCTGCAAGTGAAATGTTCATGATCGTACTTCCTAATTGCGACGATCATTTTTCATAACGCATGCCAGAAACAGCGATAACAAACGAAATCGGTATGATATTCATATCAAAATTGAATAAATAGCGGCCGCCGAAGAGTACCACCACTCGGCTGCGCCGTTGTTTGGACAAGGTTAGAGTTCGCCTTCCAGCGAGGAGGCCAAGAAATCCGTCACGCGTCGGACCCGGGCGGAAACCAGCCGGCGTTTGGGCCAGACAAAGCTGATGTCTCTGGTGGCTTGGACGTAGTCGTTGAGGATAGTCACCACATCGGGATGCGAAAGCTCGCCGACAAGCGACGCCTTTGTGAACAGGGCAATTCCGACGCCGGCGAGCACACCTGCCCGGATCGTCTCCACACTATTGGAGGTGAGGTTACCGCACACAGCCACACTGAAATGACCCTGTGGTCCGACGAAAGGCCAATTCGCTGCCTCCTCGAAGCCGCCATATACGAGACAATTATGACGTGCGAGCTCGGCGGGCTCTGAAGGGACCCCGTGCTTTTCGAAATATTGGCGCGAGCCCACGCAAACGAGAGGGGTCTTTGCTACGCGCCTGACGACGGCGTCGGGCTCCTCGACAGCCCCCACTCTTATCACCAGATCGACCCGGTCCTCGACCATGTCCCGCCGAAGATCTGATAAAACCAGGTCCACCCGGAGATCAGGGTATTCTGACAGCAACTTCGGAATGATGGGGAGAATGTGAAGACGACCGAACGTGGTGGGTACCGCGATGCGGATCGATCCCGACATGTCGGCGCGGCTGCCCATCGCTTCTCGATTGGCGTCTTCAATCTCCTCAATCAGAGGTTTCATTCGGTCGAAATATCTTCGGCCCTGATCCGTCAGGGTGACGTTTCGGGTGTTGCGATTGAAAAGAGCGACGCCAAGGCGATCTTCAAGCGTACCGACCGCCTTGCTGACCGCCGGCTGTGACGTACCGGTTCTTCGGGCGGCTGCCGTGAAACCGCCCGTCTCGACGACAGCAAGGAACACCTCAAGCTCGGAAAGTCGATCCATCCTAGTATCCAGGATAATCGAGGGTGGTACGGCGTCCTGCCGTCCTGGCTTCTCGTTTTAGGTACATGTCAGTCCTCATAGCCTTTCGGATCATGCCGCGATGGCAGTGACGCTTCTTGCGCGCTCGGGCGCCTTAAACAACTAAGAACGGTCCTCTCTGCATCACGGACATCCGGCTCGGATCGCATCGATCACGACTCGGGTGGCAGCGGGCATATGCCGCTGATGAGAGTAACTCAGGAAGAAGCCAGGGAACGGCCTGCTCCACTCAAGCAGAAGCGGCACAAGTTTGCCTGCATGGACCAGATCATTGGCGGTATCCTCGATGCAGAACGTGATCCCGAGACCATCGGTCGCCAGTTGTAAAGCGGCGCGCCTGTCATTGACGACGATGCCAGCTGGAGGGCTGATCGAAAACCAGCGCCCGTCCTCGTAAAACTCCCAGGGAAACGGATGCTGCTGACCGGGCCACCGCCAGCAGACGCAATCGTGAGAGAGAAGATCGCGCGGTGTTTCAGGGGTGCCGTGCCGAGCAATGTAGTCCGGAGAGGCTACCGCTATCTGCCGAAGTTCTCCGCCGAGCGGCACGGCAATCATGTCCTGACTGATGACCTCGCCGATCCGCACGGCGATGTCGAACCCGCCTGCGACCGGATCCGTCACTTCATCATCGAACGTGACGTCGAGCTGGACCTCAGGGTAATTGCGGCGCAAGTCCGCCAGGACCGGCAAAATGAACTTCTCGCCTGCAGACCGGAAAGAAACGATGCGCACCGTGCCCGCTGGCCGCCCAGCCGCATCCCTGCTCTGAACCAGCGCCATCTCCATCTCGGCTACGGCTGGACGCATCCGGTCTCGCAACGCGGCTCCCGCTTCGGTCAACGCCACCGTGCGGGTGGTCCGTTGGAAAAGCTGCTGGCGAAGATCGGCCTCCAGCGCCCTAACCGTCTGGCTGGCAGCCGATGACGTGATGCCGAGCTCGTCGGCGGCCTTGGAAAAACTCAGTGTCTCAGCAACCGCTAGGAACGTACGGATGCGGGCAAAGTCGGCAGATCTCATGCCCATTACGAAGCACAGCTACGCAATCTTGTAAATATTCTCTGGATTATCGCGGCACCGGTATCGCCATAGTCTCCGCTGCGAAAGGAGATCGATATGAACCAGATCTTTGCAAACCAGGTCGTTCTGGTGACAGGCGCAGCGCGAGGAATCGGACGGGCGACAGCTTTGACACTCCAATCCAGAGGCGCACGCGTCGTCGCGACCGACGTCAGCGAAACGGTCCATGAGCTGGAAGCGCAGAACATCGTCACGCTGACCGGCGACATCGCCAACGAGGACACGGCGATCGCAAGCGTCGGCATGGCAGTGGAACGCTTCGGTGCCCTCGACATCCTCGTCAATAACGCCGGTCGCACCATGAACCGGTCCCTCGTCGATATGAGCGTTGCCGACTGGGACAGCATCATGTCGGTCAACGCGCGCGGGACCTTCCTTCACTGCCGTGAAGCCGTCCGCGCCATGCTCGCAGGGAAGGGCGGCGTCATCGTCAACGTCGCCTCGATCGTCGCTCAGGTGGCGATGAAGGACACCTGCGTCTACGCATCAAGCAAGGGTGCGATTGCGCAACTCACGAAGGTCATCGCCGTCGAATACGGCGCTCGGGGCATTCGCGCCAATGCCGTCGCCCCCGGCGTCGTCGAAACGGACATTCTCGAGGGCATCGTTTCGGACAGCCGTGCGACGCTGGCAAGCTACGGCTCCGCCCATCCGATCGGACGGGTGGGCCAGCCTCAGGACATTGCCGAAGTCATCGCCTTTCTCGCCTCTCCCGCATCCGCTTTCATGACGGGTTCGCTCGTCATGGCGGATGGCGGTTTCACTGCATTGTAAGGGACAGCAATATGCCAAGCATTCTTATTGTTGGGGCCGAACGCGGCCTCGGCCTCGGCCTTGCCGAGGCACTCAATTCTGATGGCTGGAATGTCATCGGAACAGCCCGTGGCGGCGCTGACACCACCGCGCTCGGAAAAGTCGCGCGTGTTGCCCATGTCGACGTGACACGCGCCGATCAGATCGATCCCCTGAGGGACGAGCTCAAAGGTTCCTTTGACGTCATCTTTCTGGTCGCGGGCATTTTCGGGCCTTTGCACAATTCTGTTGTCGAAGCGACCGACGCAGAATTCGCCGAGATCATGCTGACGAACTGTTTTGGGCCCATCCGGCTCGCCCATCGTCTGCTCGATCGTTTGAAGCCGCATGGTACGATCGCCGTCATGTCGTCTCATCGTGGCAGCATCGCGCTCAACACCGAGCCGGGGCTGAAGCTCGATCTTTATCGCGCCAGCAAAGCCGGCCTCAACATGCTCGCGCGGACGCTTCATGCCGATCATCCCGATCTTACCGTCCTCTCGATTCATCCAGGCTGGGCGGCGACCGCGATGGGCACCTTGGATGGCACCGTCGAGGCTGAGATTTCCGTCGAGGAAAGCGTCAATGGCATGGTGAAGGTGCTGAAGGCGCACATGGGGACGGGCGAAAACCTGTACCTCGATTGGCAAGGACGATCACTCCCTTGGTGAAAGGCATCATGCGGCTGCGGCCGAAACGTCCAAACTGTGCCGCACAGCCGAGAGCCGGTTCGATCGGCCATGGTGCTTCCGCCTCAGGGCGAAGCAATCGTTTCAACCACCCGACAATCTGAGGTTCGCTAGCTCGGCAGAGATTCCGCTGGCGAGCGATATGGGGCATCCCCAGTAGTCGTAAATACCTCCACGGTCGCTATCTTGTCCGCAGATCACGAAGACGCCGGTGCCAAATTTGTTTTTCAAGTGCGATGCGAGCCAGCCGACAAAGCCGCTGTTGTCTTCCCCTGGAGGGAAATGAAAGCTGAAGATCTGGAATTGCTCCCCGCCGCCTTTCACGGGGACCAATTGGCTCCAGCAGTGTTCGTTCCGAATGATGGCAAGCGCCTCAGGTGAAACCTGCGCTGGAAACCCATCCAGATCGAACTCCACGAACCCATATGGCCGCTCGAATGTCCTGAGCGTCGTTCGAGGCATGAGGCGCCTGAGCCGTGCGTCGGTTTGCTCGGGTGTTTCGAGGGAGATGTCGACCATATTCCGCCTGCCAATGATGTCGTTGAAGCTCTTCACTTCCAGCTGGCCTTGGAGGCTAATGCCTGTTGAGATATCACGGTAGGCAGAATTCATGGAAACCAGAGTTTAACGATCGATGATATCAGACGCCTTTGATCCCCGACTCCTGAAAGCATTCGTCTCTGTCTGTAGGCATGGAAGCATCAATCGAGCGGCGGCCGAGGACGGTCGTGCTCAATCAGCGCTCAGCACTCAGATCAAGCGACTGGAGGAGATGGTGGGTAAGCAACTGCTTCGTCGAACAGGAAGAGGCGTGATACCGACTGACGCTGGAGAAGTCATGCTGGCGTATGCAAAGCGGATCATCTTTCTGGGAGAGGAGGCCGCGGCACGCTTCCAGGAAGCGGAAGTCGCAAGTGAGCTCAGGATCGGACTGGCAGAAACGATCGCAGTCAACACCTTGCGGGCGGCACTTGGCAAAATTCGCCGCGCCATGCCAACACTTCAGCTGAGCGTGACCATCGACCATGGCAGCGGGATCGCTCAACGTTGGGCGGATGGCGCCCTGGATATTGCGATTGCCACGTGTTCTGCATTTTCGGCAGATCCGCTTGAGGTGTGGGATGTGGATCTGCATTGGGTCTGTGCGATTGACGCGACCATTGATGTCGCGCGCCCATTGGACCTCATAGTCTATGCTGAGCCATGCGCTTGGCGACGGACCATGTTTGAAAAATTGATGGACGCCGAACTCGAATTTCGTATCGCTCTGACAAGCCACAATGCTGCAGCTATGACTGCCGCGGTAGAGAACGGGCTCGGCCTGGCACTGTTGACACGAGAGAGTATCAATCCGCGAACCATGCGGGTGGTATCTTCCATGTTCAAAGGCGCTTCTCCAACCGTGAAGTACGGCCTGTACACAAACAGCAAACGATCTTACGCGACGGACAGAGTGATCGATCTGTTGCGGCAAAGCATTCTATCGCTTTCAGATCGGGCTGCAGCGACAGTCTGATACCCTGTTGAACACGGCCTGTCGCGTCCGGTGCAGTTTCCCGCAACGGTCAGCCCGGGCACCCCTTTATTTGAAACTTTTGGTTTGGCCTGTCGAATGACCGAGAGGCCTAATCTGCGGATTATCCCACCTTACGTGAACGGCATCTCAACTATTCGGTAATCCTGGAGGTTAGGTATGTCCGCACTGAGAGTAGGCGTTATCGGAGCGAATGCAAAGACTGGCTGGGCCCGTGAATCTCACATCCCGGCCATACAAGCATTAGCAGGGCTGGAACTGGCGGCCGTCGCCACCAGCACACCGGAAACGGCCGCTGAAGCCGAAAGGGCGTTCGGGGTGCACGCGTACAGCAATGGCCTTGATCTTGCGAACGCTCCCGACATCGACATCGTCACCGTCGCCACGCGTGTTCCCGATCACCGTGACATGATCCTCGCAGCGCTCGCGAGCGGAAAGCATGTCTACAGCGAGTGGCCGCTCGGCCGTGGTTATGACGAGACGCAAGAGCTCCATCTGGCTGCAGAGGCAGCCAATCGCAAGACCGCTATCGGATTGCAGCTACGCGGAAGCCCGACCGTCAAACGTGCCAAAGAGCTTCTCGACGGCGGCGCCATGGGACGCATCCTCAGTGCAAACGTGTATTCGTCGACCGCGGGTTTCGGGCCAATCGTTCCTGAGCCGTATCTCTATCTCGAAGAGCCGGAGAATTTTGCTAATCTCATCACGATCCAGGGCGCCCATACCCTCGATCTCATTTCCACACTGTTTGGTGAGGCGGTCGTTTCGAACAGCTTGCCTTCGCGCCAGTACCCGACCATCGAGGCGGGGCAGGATCGGGCCGTCCGATGCCGGACCACTTATGATCATCTGCTGTTCCAAGGCCTTTCGGAAGACGGGGTGTCAGTTGCGGTCGAAATTGCAGGAGGTCGCGCGCCTGAGGCGCCATTGCGGCTTGAGATTGTTGGCGAGAAGGGCAAACTTAGCCTCAACGGGGGCACAGCGCGTGGCTTCCAGGCTGACCGTCTGTCGCTTTTCCTCAACAATCGGGAGCAGCATGTCGATGACGGTGAATTGAAGGGTTTCCCGGCTTCCGCGGTCAATGTTGGTGGGATCTATGCCGCCTTACGAGATGACATTTTAAACTCCAGCTCAACTGTCGCGGGATTCCAACAGGCGCTTGAGCTAACCAAAAAAATCGAAGCCGTTCTTGCCGCAGGCGATCTTACCGACTGAGCGTTTTGCAAACGCCGACGTCCAGTCGTCGCGGCGGCTTTGCGGCTGAGCCTGCCGAAAGAAAGAAACGAAGCTGACTGTTGAAGCCTCGCGCCCCCTGAAGCTGCTTCACGGTCGAGTGCTCGGTCGATATGAGACGTTAGCGTCTGGGCGGCGGCAGCACGCAACTCAGCCGTCGCTCGACTGACCGTGTTGGTTTTTAGGGGGAATTAGAACATGGCCGACCGGCTGACAAAGATGATTGCCTTCGTCAAGACGGCGGAGCTTGGCTCCTTCTCCGCAGCCAGTGCGGCGCTGGCTGTGTCGTCCCAGGTGATCGGGCGCCACGTGGGGGAGCTGGAGCAATCCCTCGGCGTGCCGCTGCTGACGCGAACAACCCGCTCTCAAACGCTGACCGAGGCCGGAAGGCTCTATCTCGAAGGATGCAAACGTGCGCTGGAAGCTGTTGACGCAGCCGACGCGATCGTCGCCGAGACGGCTCAGGAACCCCGAGGAACGCTTCGGATCACAGCGCCTGTCGAGATCGGCGCCGCCGTGCTGACCCCGAAGCTCCCAGAGTTCCTAACGATATACCCGCAGGTCAAGGTCGAGCTGGTGCTCGATGACCGCGTTATCGACCTTGTGGCCGAAAATTTCGATGTGTGTATCAGGATCGGAAAGCTTCCGGATTCGGGCCTTATCGCTCGCCCGATCACGCCGTTTCGCCTCGTGACATGCGCGTCTCCCGAGTACCTCCAAACGCACGGTGTACCGCAGGCCCTGGATGATCTCCCCGGTCACACTTGCGTCGATTACGCCTTTCATAACTACCCAGCGCCTTCAAACTGGACATTCACGGAGATGGATGGTGAAGAACGACAGGTCCAGCCTGGCGTCCGATTGACCGTCAACAACGGTCACGCCCTGGTCGAAGCCGCACTTGCCGGAGGCGGGATCATTCGGGCGAGCGAGTAGGCGGTTGCGCGCCATCTTGAAGCTGGTCGGCTTGTTCCGATCCTGGGCAAGTTCGCGTCAGGCGATCGGCCGATGCACATCGTTTATCCCGGCCAACGGATACGTCTCCCGAAGTTGCGGGCCTTCGTAGACTGGGTGATCAAGTCAATTCCGGCGAGCGGTTCAGATCCCTCATGACAGATATGCTCAGCCGCCGAGGCTTCTTTGATAGGTTCGCTCGCCGCATGCCGCAGATGCGGGCCAACCACTAAGGCGAAGATCCACCGCCCGTGGCAGGCGGTGGATAATACACCACACCGGCCTATTCCCGGAAGTCGGTGCTGCGTGTGACCTCTTCCCAGGCATCTGTCTCGGCGCGGATCTCATCGAGCTTCTTGCGCAATTGGTCGAGCGCGTCTCCGCCTATCAGCAGGTGAACCGGCGGGTCCTCTGCTGCAACAGCCTTGATGATGGCTTCAGCGCCGCGTGCGGGGTCGCCAATCTGTTTGCGGTGGCCGGCGGCGGTGCCTTCCCGGGATTTCCCCGCAGTCTCCTTGTAATCGTCGATGACGATCTGCGAAAACTTCATCGAGTCCGGGCCGCGAAAATCAGTCCTGAACGCGCCAGGCGCGACAACCGTGACGCCGATGCCGAGCCCGGCGACCTCTTTCGCCAGCGTTTCCGACATCGCCTCAAGCCCGAACTTGACCATATGGTAATAGCCAACGCCCGGATAGGTCACGTGGCCACCGATCGAGCTGACGTTGACGATGTGGCCGTGACGGCGTTCACGCATGCCGGGCAACACCGTTTTGATCAGGTTCACAGGTGCGAAGAGATCGGTCTCGAAAACGGCGCGCATTTCGGCGTCTTCACCCTCCTCGATCGCACCAAGGTATCCGTACCCGGCATTGTTGACGAGAACATCGACCCTGCCGAATCTGGCGATTGCCGTCTTGTAGGCTGCATTGATGTGGTCCTGCTTTGTGACATCCAACGGGGTCAAAAGCACGGCGTCGCCATGTTTAGCAGCAAGGTCTTGCAGCTGATCGATATTTCTTGCCGTCAAAACGGCACGGTAGCCAGCGGCAAGCACCTTCTCGGCGATTGCGCGTCCGAGGCCTCTTGAGGATCCGGTAATCAGCCATACGGCTTCTTTGCTAATCATCTTATCGTTCTCCGTAGATTGACCAGATCTATCTAGGAGCTGATAAAGCGTGTGATCAGGTAGGACAGATCGTAAGGCCCGTTGAATGAGATTGAACGATTATGCAATGAAGCTCGATGACATGGCCGCCTTCGCACGCGTCGCCCAGTTAGGAAACTTTACCCGCGCAGCCCTGGCTCTCGGCATGTCGACCTCGAACCTCAGCCATACAATCCGCCGTCTTGAAACGGCCGTGGGCCATCGACTTCTTCAGCGTAATAGCCGAAGCGTCTCCGTGACCGAAGCTGGCAAAACCCTTCTGGAGGCGGTGGAGCCCTCTCTCGTTAGTATTTATGATGCGCTGGAATCGCTCGACCAGAAACGGGATTTGGTATCGGGAACCCTTCGGCTGACCGCAACACGCCAGGCGTATGAGGCTGTCGTCAGACCCGTCTTGGTCGGCTTCAGTAAAGCCTATCCTCAGGCGACGATAGAAGTCTTGATCGACACGGCCTACCGAGACATCGTTGCGGACCAATTAGATGCCGGCATTCGGTTAGGAGAAAAGCTTCAGCAGGATATGATTGCCTTGAAGGTCGGGCCAGATCTGGCCATGGCCGTCGTGGCATCACCGGATTACCTTGAAAACAAGCCGGCAATCACTCAACCGGCCGATCTCACCGGCCACCGCTGCATCAACTACAAAATGGTGACGGCTGGATCGTTATACGCCTGGGAGTTTGAAAAAGACGGAAAGCCGCTGGAGGTAAGCGTTTCCGGGCCGCTGACCAGCAACGAGCCCGAGATTATGCTGAGCGCTGCACTGGACGGGGTCGGCGTTGGCTATCTTCTTGAACACGAAGTGGCGCCCTACCTGGAAAATGGAAAGCTTGTTCGTCTTCTCGCCGACTGGACGCCGCCGTTTCCTGGTTTTCATCTGTATTACCCGTCAAAACGGCAGATGCGGCCGACCCTGAGCGCATTTTTGGCGATGGTTCGCCAACATCGGTCGGTTGCGTAGGATCGGGGAGACAAGTTGGCGAGATTCTTTTCCTGCTCTTCGGCGCCGTGGCCTCGAGCCGCTTCGGGATCCTTCTTCCTCTTCCTACCATTGTGCCCCTGAACGGCTTCGTCAGATGCCAACAAGCTAGAACGCGAGCCTCATCGTTCCTCCATCAACGGGAATGGTCGCACCATTGATGTAACGCGCCCTGTCCGACGCCAGAAACGCAATCAGATTGGCAGCATCTTCCGGCTCGCCAAAATATCCCGCTGGAATATTGGCGTCGATAAAGCTCTGTCGCGACTCTGGCGTCGGATGCAAACGCTCGAGGATCTGGCGCGTGTTCAAGCGACCGGGAGCAATGCAATTCACAGTGACGCCTTTGCTTCCCCATTGCCCCGCCGCGGCCTTTGCCCAGCTTTCAAGAGCGGCCTTCGCGGGAGATGCCGCATTGAAGCTCTTTGCAAGGATGACTCCAGTTATGTTGATGATGCGACCCCAGCCGTTTTCTGCCATTGTCCGCCCGAGCTCCTCCCCAAGCTGTCGCGGGGAAACGAAGTTCAATTGGTAAGACTCGTCCCAAGCAGCTTTGTCGTTCGGTTGTTCCATCGGCCGGGAGCCGCCTGCATTGTTCAGGAGAACATCGACTCTGCCAGCAAAGACGATTGCGTCTTCGGCAAGTTTCATCGCGGCGTCAGGTTGAGAGAGATCGCCGGTGAGGATGTGCGGCGCAGGACCCCCTGCCTGTACGACGTCTTCCGAGAGAGATTGCAGCGCCGCCGCTGTTCTCGCGGTCGCAATCAACTGCGCACCTTTGGCCGCCAACGCCAGTGCTGCGGCTCGACCAATTCCCGAGCTAGCACCGGTGACCAGGCAGATACGGCCTTTCAGGTTCAAGTCCATTTTTCGCTTCTTCTGCTTATACGGTGAAAGCGATATGCTCGATGCCGAGCTGCCAAACTGTGCGGGTCAGTCTTCCGCGACCCTCGGACCGCGACGGGTGGCCGCGGCGGTCACCGAAATGCTTCACTTCAGGACTTTGTCGACGTGTGCGTCCACCCAACTTATGATGATGTTTGCGACGTCGATATTGTTCTTGTCCTGCATGAACATGTGGCTGTTCCCGTGCAGGCCGCCGCTCGGAAGCGAAACAAATGTGATGTCTCCGCCGGCCCCTGGACCTGAGCAATCTCTTTGTCGCAGCTCGCGCTTGGGTGCTCTCCCAGGTAGTCACCAACCATCACCAGCATCGGGATCTTGGCGAGCAGCCCTATCTGCTGGTCGGTGAGGTTCGCAAAACAGCCCGTTTCCAACTGGATAATGCCCTTGATGCCACCCTTTGCCTTCAGCACAGCCTGGGTGGGGAAGCCCGAAGATTGAGAATGGCCGACCAGGATGGCACCGCCGAGCTGATTCGCCAGGTCGGCGACATTTTCGACAGTGGGGTTGTCGGTCGTAGGTGTAATCAGTTCGGTCATCAGGCTGGGGACTTCTGTTTCGAACATGTCAGGGATGACTTGCTTGTAGAACTCATCGACGCGATCCAGCGGGAACTGTTGACCTGGATAAGGCTGGCCCTCGCGCGGGCCAAAGCGAAACACCTTCCATGCCATGTCCGATGTGCCTAGGTAGATCCGCGGCTGCTTTGACGGCGAAATCTTGCCACGGCCGACCTCGTTAAAGGCAGAGGGGTTGAATCCCGATCTCGCGCGGCCCGACTGTTCCGCCAGATAGGTCGGAAATCCTTTCCGAGTAAAATACTCGAACCAGCCCATTCGGCCGTCGGGCGTCGTCTCCCATTGTTTTGAAGACAACAGGCCGCCGTGCATGAAGACAATGGGGGTGTGCGATGGTTTGACGGGAACCTGAAACTGCACGTACATCTGCTCGACGGTGATCTTCCCGGCCTCGAATGATTCCCCGAACACTTCGCGAAAACTGCCCCAGCCGGCGTCCTCCGTCTGAATCGTCCGTCCCCCAATGAAGAAGCTCCCTGCCGCTCCAATACCAGCGGTCCGGCCGTGGCCGCGACGTCTGAAACCGCCTGAGCCGACACGGTCGCCGACAACAGCGTTAGGGCAAATAGGCAAACAGTCACGAGTTTCAAAATGGTGAGGCCGAAGGGTGGCAACTGCCAGCGGGTCGTCGTGTTCTTCATGTCCAGATTCCTTGTGTTCGTGGTTATGCGTGTGCATGCACGCGGCTCGCGCCGCACAGCGGCTAACCGACAGTCATTCCCCCGACAAATATGTTGACAACCAATGGAATTGCCGCTGCTAAGATGTCCGAACATTTACGACCAAAGGGCGCCAATCGATGAACCTGCAGCCTCACTCACATCTCACTGGCATCACCGCCTTTGTCGTGACGGTCGAGCTCGGCAGCTTCACAGCTGCCGCCGGGAAGATGGGGCTTTCAAAATCCGCAGTGGCGAAAAATCTCTCGCGGCTCGAGGAGCGGCTGGGTACTCGCCTGCTTGACAGGACCACCCGACGCCTCGGACTTACTGCTGATGGACGCGCGTATCATGAGACCTGCCTGCGCGTGCTTTCCGAGCTCGACAGCGCTGAGGCGCTGCTTGCCTCTCGCCAGCGGGTAGCATCGGGTACTCTCCGGGTCAGCCTTCCCGCGACCTTCGGACCTCGATGGGTGGTTCCCATGCTGGCGGAGGCACTAAAGCGCTATCCGCAGCTGACGCTGGACGCGTCGTTCAGCGACCGTCACGTCGATCTCATAGACGAGGGGTTTGACCTCGCCGTGCGGATCGGTGAGCTGGAGGACTCGGCGAGCCTGATGGCGAGAAAGATCGGCACTCAGACCTCTCAGGTCTGCGCCTCGCCGGAGTACCTCGCGCGACATGGCAGGCCGCAGAGGCCGGGTGATATCATGGAGCACGACTGCCTCGGCGAGACGCGCGGCGGAAAGATACTGCCCTGGTTCCTGCAAGACAAGGACAGTGAAACGGTCAGGGTCGACATCAGTCCTCGTCACATCATCACCAATGGGGATGCGCTACTAAACGCGGCAGTAGCCGGCGCTGGGCTGGCGTGTCTCCCGACGTGGTTGGTTAGTGCCGATCTCAGGGCGGGACGTTTGCAGGAGGTGCTCGCAACTTCGGCTACAAACGACCGGCCAATACACCTGGTCTGGCCGCGAGCCCGCGACATCCTGCCCAAGGTTCGCGTCGTCGTGGACGAGCTGGCTGGACGCTTCCTGCCGTCTCCACCATGGGTCGAGGCGGGCCTTGTGCGGCCTGCCGACCCGACGAGTCGATGAGGTTACACAAGGTGGTGGCGTGCCGGCTTTACGCGATGGGCCGAAGCCGGTCATCCAAGGCGCATATTCACGCCGCGCTTTCGTATCAATACGCCCAAGTGATTTCGGCTTGCGAACCACGTGCCTTAGGTTCGATACCGTTCAAGAGCCGAGGAACTTGGAAACGCGAGCATTGAGTGCCGATTCGACGAGCGTTAAAGCCGCGCAGCTTATGGAGGGTTGACTGCTTTGACTTCTACGGTCACGTCCATTGACAGGAAGGCGTCTGCCGCACCCATGAAGCTCCCTAAAACCGGAACGGCCCGGGCGATGTCGCGGGTCACGGCAACTGGGATGAGGTTGGCGCCCCCCATGCTGCGGTTCGTAGGATCGAACGTGATCCAGCCAGCGCCCGGGACGAAGACCTCTGCCCAGGCATGCGTTGATCCGCGGTCCGTCGACCCAGTGAGTGAACTGTCCGGATTGAATAGATAGCCTGAGACGATCCGGGCGCCAAAGCCGAGGCTGCGCACCGCCTCCACGAACAATACGGCAAAATTCCTACAAGAGCCCCAACCCCGATCAAGAGTGATCAACGGCGCCTGCGTGCCTTCCTGTTCTCGGCTCTGGTAAGAGATAGAGGAAGTAATACCAAGGCTGATATCCTTGAGGACGGACAGCGTATCCGTCGGCGTGCCGGCGACGAAGGCGCGTGCCCATGTCGCAAGCCGGAAGTCGATATCTTCGTACTGTTGAACCGCGAGCGCACCGAGATCAGTCCAATCACTGTCGATGTACAGGAAAGGATAGTTGATTGCCGACACCGCAATGTCGAAGACGGGCCATGCCGACGCCGTCAAATCGACCGTTGCCCTGCTGTCCACCACCAAACTATCGCTGGGGGTCTGGAATGTCGCTGAAGCGATCGCATTGCCGAATACGTCGTTCGATCAGGTCAGTTCAGCCTCGGGGGAAATGGAAATCTCATGGCTTAGCAGCTTGAGCTCGCGGCCTTCACGTGGCCTGAGCATAAGGCGGTGCTGCGACAGCGACACGTTCTTTCGAAAACTGTAGGTCGTACGATGATGAATGTTGAGCATCGGCATGAAAACGGACCCTAAAAGCTGATGGCGAGGCTGCTGATCCTGCGACAGGGCAAAGGCGATCCTTCCGCGCGCCGCACCGGCTCATTAACGCATCAATCCGGCGGCACGAAGCGCATCGTTGATCACCTTGCCGATGCCCCGTCCGCCCCGACTGCCGGCGTTGTGGACCGCGCTCGGCTCTGCATAATCGATTGCATTTCTGAAGACGTCTGTCTTCCTGCCTATACGGCCCTTCCTTGAAGGGCGATGTCGTACGCGAAGAGCAGGAGTTCGGGCCCTCGCGAGGACGTCACATCAGGCGATGGGTGAAATGCTGAAAAGGGGATCAGTCATCGCTGATGGATGGGAGATGCAGTTTCACCTCGCGTCGCTGCTTTTCATCGAGGGGCTCGATATGCTCCTTCCAGAAAGACGATGCCATGGCTGGTTCATCGTCCCACTTTCGCGTGCTGACGATGTTGTCGTCGACTTTCACCCGCCGACGCCCGCCGAGGCGCAGGTACTCCTCCGCCAGCCGCAGGGATGGCGTCTGAGCATCTTCGCGAATGGCGGTATCTTCGCTGTTCTTTTTCTGCTCCAGGAACACGACCAGCGCCTCACGCTCGGGACCGAACGGCAGCTGGTTGAGGAAAGCATCGACCGACGAACTTGTCTCGTGGCCGCCAGAGGATGCATTCCCCCGGTGGAGTACGAAAAGCCTGCTGGTCGCAGCGTCTTTTCCAACGAACCACTTGTCTCCATTCGAACTCGAAGCAAATTCTTGCATATCGGTCATGTCGTACTCCTCTTCTTCAGATGTCAGTTCATGAGACACGAAAAGCCACGGCCTATCGCATAAGTCTGGTCGCGACGATGATCGTGGATCTTTGAGTGTCGCAGATCGAGGCTTATGCCGGCGTCGCAAGCGCGTCGGTCGGACCTGTCGCCAATCAAGCGAGCCGGCGTGAAAGCGGGTAACCTGGCGCGTCGTAGAGCGCACGGATCTGGCTGTGACCATACCGCGCCTCGTCAATCTCCAACATAGAGCCACGCTGCTGGCTGTGTGGCATGTCTTCTACGGCGAAACGGAGGGCTTCGGCGGCTGTCTCGAACCGCCGATATCGAGGGCCGCTTATTCCAGCTTTCGACTTGCCGGCGTAAAGTCCAGCTTCGCCTGTATAATCGAACCGGGTCACGTGAGCGCCCTCGCGGCTGTGGAATGATGTGGGAAGGAGCGGGCGGCTTCTCTGACTGTTCGCTCGCTATCGCGCAGCTCGCGCTTGCGAAGCCGCATTCCGGTCCGGACGTTCAGAAGCTTTTCGGCATTGGAGCCGGCTTCGGCGCCAGCTACGCGAAACAGCGCCTCTGCGGATTTTCGGGTGGTGTAGTTTGTCATTGAGTCCTCGAATAATGAGCGCGGTGTCGGGCAATGCCATTGGCCTGACAGGCCCCGCCGAGCTATTTCTTGCTTACACTCGCCGCGTGGCCGTTGGTAAGCTTGACCTGCGCGCCAGATGGCGGAGCCGCCACCGCTGCGGTTTTGTCTTTCTTCGGTTTACGGATTTCTCGGTTGCTACGCATTTGGCCTTTGGCCATGGGTGTGTCCTCGGATTTGCTAAAGCGGGAGGAACGTCGTGCGCTGAAGTATCGTCCGCATGCGGGTTTTCCCGTCGACGCCAAAATCAGGAAATGCTCTCATCGCCGCCAAGGGCAAGTTCCGCTGAGCGTTTCGCGTGACCGGGGTCTCGAGAAGCGCGCGAAGCGTGGATTGTTCATGATATCTGAACGTACTTGTCCGAACCAGATTTTGTGAAACGTAACCGGAATACTCGTTGGAAGACATCGCGTCCTCCTCTCGTTTGGGTAAGGCCGCCCGGAAAGACAGCTATACCTATGATGCGGCTGCTACGTCTGCCATACGCCTGCCTCGCCGTTTGGGCAGGCTATTGTCATTCCTGCCTGCGATGCGCTCGGGCCGGATATTGCGGCGGTCGAAACCGGACCCATCCTTGCGGATGGTACAGATCCAGTCCTGTCACTGGGGCATAGCCAGTGTTGGCATGCCAATCTCTATGGCGAGAAAAACAAAAGGCCGGGCATGAACCCGACCTCTCACAGTCATTCAGCTTTGCTGCCAGTACATCCGTGGTCAGCGGTGCGAATGACCTTATTGCGCTGCCTGAAGGTTGTCGGCAGAGCTCTTGCCGGACTTGCGGTCCTGGACGATGTCATAGATGATCTTTTGACCATCCGAGAGCGAACGCATGCCGGCACGCTCAACCGCAGACACATGCACGAAGACATCCGTGCTGCCATTGTCAGGCTGTATGAGGCCGAAGCCTTTGGTGGAGTTAAACCACTTTACAGTACCAGTGTTCATAACGATTTCCTTTCGAATCAATCGTCGTGGTTCCCGCGATGCCTTGCGGGATGAGATCGATTATTTGAGAGGAAATCCGACGGGAGCATGAAGCTCTGGAACGACGTCACAAGCATTGGTCGATAGGAAACATATAAGCTCAATTTTTGGTTTTGCAATGGCTATTTCGAATTCCCCCGACTTTCTGTTGAGTTTGCCGTATGTCGAACCATGTAGGGCGCGGCGTCGCGTTTCGGCAGCCCGCCGGAATCCAATTCGTCGATGAGTAGAAATCGCGCCCCCAAAGCCCACTTGTTCCTGCACGCGACCGGACTTATTGCCCGATCCCGCTCGCGGCAGCGTCGTTGAGAAGCGTGGTCAATGCGGTGACAAGCTGGGCATGAACGAAGGGTTTCTGCAGCAGAACGCTGTTTGGAACGCCTTGAGCTGCCCACTCCTTGGCGCTGTCTCCAGTCATATAGATCACTGGCATGAGCGGCTGCAATTCCCGAGCCCGGCGCGCCAGATCCCAACCGTTTTCTTCTCCTGGCATCCTTACGTCGGTTATCAGTGCGCAAAAACGAGCCGAGTCCTCCTCCAAAGCACGGATAGCCTCGTCAGCGTTCGATACTGAAAGGTGCTCGAATCCCGCTTCCGTCACAACATCTTCGAGATTTGCTTGAATGAGGGGTTCATCTTCAGCCAGGAGAACAAGCAGCTTGCTCCCGTCGCCGCTGATGACTTTTTGAGATGTGTCGTCGGAACCATCGACCATGAGCACGTCCTGCATGGGCAGGCGGGAGCTCTCAGCCCTCAGCCGCCAGCGCCTACGAATTCGTTTGCTGACGATGACGAACACATAGAGCATTGCGGTGAATTGTCCATCTCCCATGAGCACGATGTCAGGGACTTTCAGCGTCATGTTTCATGCATTCATAGGGCTTCATCCTTGCTAGACTGACCGGGATTGGGCGAGCTAGCAGGGCGCTTCCAGGCGGGCGGTATCGATCACGTACTTCCTGACGGCGCTGCTTAAATCCGTGAATCTGGGTACGTTTCCAGTGAAGCTAGATCTGGCTCGCCGGTTTCCCAGCGACTCGGCGTACCGGTGAGTGCGGTTTTCTGATCGCCGATGAGGCGAAGAAGCACGGCCTTCCCGGTCGAGAAGGCCAACTGATAGCTGTTGATTTTCAGAGCGTTGGGCGCAGACCGCGTGTCGGGCTGATGCTCTCCAGCAGGGATGCAACGTGCAGGATTGTTGATTCTGCCTGCCATTTGCCGACGATCTGGACGTTGATCGGCAGACCGTCTTTGCTGGTGCCGAACCGCATTGATCGGCGGCCAACGCTTCCGTACGAATGCGGCGAGGCGGATCCCATCCATCGTGCCCGGCATATCGACGTCGGTGAAAACGAGTGCGATTTCCGGATGTCGTTCGATAATTGCTATTGCTTCGTCGGCAGAGCCTGCCTCAAAGACAACGAACCCCTCATCCTCCAGGTCGGCGGCGATCGACAGACGAAGAAGAGGCTCGTCATCGACGACGAGCACGACAACAGGCTCCGTGGGCATACGCGGCTCGCTTCTTGAAAGAGAATGCTCCCGAGGCTTAGCGCGAGCTGATATGTCATTTGACATACCTATGCCTCAGGGTTGGAAATCCAGTAACGAACGGGTTAATCTGATCGACACCCCTTGCGTTACTCAGGAGATGGTTCGGCTGCCTCAGAACCGGGTGTCGAGTTTCACGGCTTCTGTTCAATGCCATCTGCATCATCCGTTTTTCTGTGGCCCTTTGACCGCTCAATATTTTCCTCTGCGCGTTTTTTGAGCGTTCCCGATCTTGGTCGGCGGTGTCAGGATTGCTTCGAGCGGCGTCGCTGCCGAGATCTTTGTCTTTGGTCATTTGAAGTGCCTCTATCGACCGCTGATCGACGGCAGGTGAACTATGACGTCGCGCTGCTCTTTCTCACTCAGAGTCGCCACGTGCGTTTGCCAATACGCGTCCGCTTCTTAGGGGTCATCCTCTCAGCTTCTGGTGCTGACAATGTTGTCGTCGATCATTGCCTGCCGCCTGCCGCCAAGACGCAAGTGTTCAGTCGCGATCTTCAGACCGGGTATCGGTCTCGTCCGGTTTCAACTGATCCTCTATTTCATCGCGTGATTGGCCAAGGACCTGGAGGAGAGCAGCATGCTCCGGTTTGCCGGCGCGCTCCTCAAGAAACGCGGCGAGCGCAGTGCGGGTTTCGTGGCCACCGGATGGTTCATTGGCTTTATGGATGACGGTCATGTCGCCGTCGAGGACCTCCAGAGACCAGCGGTCACCATTGCTGCTGACGGAAAATTCCTTTGCTTCACTCATATTTGGTTGCTTCCTTGCCGGTGAAAAAATGCGCCCAGACATCACTTTCGCACGCCAGGTCGCGGGATTAGCCCGTCAGGCTAAGCGCGGCGAAGCGCCCTAAGCGCTTCTGTTTTCTTGCTCCTAGCCGCGGCCAGAGCAGCTTAGCAAAAATAAAGCGGGTCGGAGCGAATTTGCTCCGACCCATCATTTTCATTCATTCACAGCCCGGCTCAGGCTTTGTCGACAACGCCTTTCACGGCGTCCTTGGCGTGCCCCTTCGCCTGCTGAGCATCGCCTTTCGCCTCTTGGGCAGCAGCTTTGGCCTCCAAGCTCTTGTTGTCGGTGGCGTCACCAACAGCCTGTTTGGCTTTGCCCGTCAGCTCATTGGCCTTGCCGGAAACTTTATCGGATGTCGAACCCATTTTCGGTCCTCCTTTGAGAGCGGTACGCGCGACCTCGGAGTCGCTACCCGGTCAGTCGCCGGGAAAGTCCATCTTCGGTAGCTTAACGACCCGCTCCTGTTCGAAATGCACCGCTCGCCCTATCGTTCCGCCAGTTTTGGTAGGAAAGCGCATTTATCTCAGCTACGCCTCTGAATTGATCAGTGCTTTCAAGGCTTACAAACCGGAAATTCGAAATTGCGACGGTCAGCAATTTCCAGAGGCGAGCAACTGACATCGGAAAGCTCACGTGTTCGAAGCCCAAATTAGCGGGCGGCATGAAGGTAATATACACGCTTAGACTGCCGCCAGCAGATTGGCAGCTTTTGAGGAAATATGATGACAATAGACGTCGAAAAAGTCAGGCGCGAGACGCCCGGTGTTCTGCATCGCATCCACCTGAACAATGCTGGCTCGGGATTGATGCCATAGGTGGTCTTGGACGCCATGCTCGGTTACCTGTCCCGCGAGACCGAGATTGGTGGTTACGAAGCTGCCGGCGAGGCGGCCACAGACCTGGATGGCGTCTACGACAGCGTCGCTCGCCTCTTGGGCGCCAGTCGCGATGAGATTGCGCTCACGGAAAACGCGACCGTGGCGTGGCAGCTCGCTTTCTACGCCCTGTCTTTCCGACTAGGAGACCGTATCCTAACAACGCGAGCGGAATATGCCGCGAACTATGTCGCCTTCCTGCAGGTGTCCAGGCGCACGGGCGCCGTTATAGACGTCATTCCGGACGATTCTGACGTGTATTGGATCCCCAGGCCCTCGAGAAGATGATCGATGAACGCGTCAAGCTCATCGCAATTACCTGGGTGCCGACCAACGGTGGGCTTCGCAATCCAGCCGCAGCGGTGGGCGCGATTGCACGGCGCCACGGTATAGTCTTTCTGCTCGATGCGTGCCAAGCCGTTGGTCAGATGCCCACACGAGTGGATGAACTCGGCTGCGATATCCTGACCGCGACCGGTCGTAAATTCCCGCGCGGTCCACGCGGTACCGGATTTCTGTATATCCGCCGTGATCTGATGCTTACGATGGAACCCCTTATGATTGATCACTTTGCCGCCCCATGGGTTGCCCCTGACCGCTACGAATTGCGTGCCGATGCCCGGCGTTTTGAGACCTGGGAAAACAACTACGCCGCTCGCCTTGGACTGGGACGCGCTATCGACTACGCACTGCAGCTAGGGCTGGACGATATCGAGGCGCACTGCAGCATCCTATCCGCCCGTTTGCGGGAAGGACTGCGAGTATTGCCCGGGATTGTCGTTCATGACCTTGGTCGCAGCCCAGTCTCGATTGTTTCGTTCTCGATCGAGAAACGCGATGCGACGAGCGCAAAGGCGGAGCTTTCACAATTGGGGTATAACGTCAGTGTATCCGCACCCTCAAGCACACTGCTTGACGCAACGGCGCGCCATTTGCCCGCGGTGGTTCGAGCATCTCCGCATTATTATAATACCGAAGACGAAATCGACAGCTTCGTCAGAGCGGTCGCCGCCCTCTGCAGGAAATGACCCTGCAATTCGCCTATCGCGGCGATCTCGAGGGCGTTCGCAAACTTGACTAACGATCGAGCACACTCAAAGGACCGCCTGCCCACTGGAGAAGGCCGTGCGGGATCGTCCGTCGCGTTCAGAGCTGGGGCCGCATGCCGCGCGTTGGGCTGACGCTCTCCGGCAGGGATGCGATATGCAGGATTGTTGACTCGGCCTGCCATTTGCCGACGATCTGGACGTTGATCGGCAGACATTCTTTGCTGGTGCCAAACCGCATCGAGACGCCAACAATCAATTGACCAGAGGGCTCCCAGAGCTTACACCCGAACTCTGCCTGTACGTCCAAGGCTCACAGCGAAAAAGGAATCACATGGACGTAAAATATAGCAACGCACGAGCCCAGTTCTTCTCCGCGGTTCGCGCACTCGCCACTTCGGCTGACAGCATTCAAAATCGACTGATCGAGGCCAATGACAGTATTCTGGCCGTCACGCTTGACGAGTTTGAAGGCGATCCGGAACTCAAAATCAAGTTTGCGAGAATTCTCGATCTTCTGGCCGTTGACCGTGACGAAATCGAAGTCGCCGCAGTCGAAAACACAGCCCATATGAGCGAGATCGAAGCGACCAAAATCGCAGAGCTGATCTGCGAATTCTTCTACGAGCTTGGATAGGCGGATCGCGATTTTTGGGTCGCTTGCCTGATGGCCAATACGATGCTGGAGGTCGGCTCACATCCAGATCTGATCCCAATCCTGTCAGGCGGGGCACGCCCGCCGATCTATCTGACACTGCTGAAATTTAGAACAGATTACTTTCGTCTAGGTTTGAGCTTTACCGTAACTACCTTTGGATGATCGCCGACACGCTCGACATCGAGGATCCCGGAAGCCTCTGCGAGATCGCTCAGCCGGGCGAAGCCGTAGTTGCGAGCGTCGAAATCTGGTGCTTGTTTGGCGAGATGAGCTCCGACTCGTCCAAGATGTGCGCGGCCATCGTCATCTGCCGACGCGGCCACCGCCTTCTCAAGCATCTGCAGGGCCGCTTCATCGAGCCTTCCCTTAGTGTACGCTGATGGCGCAGCCGCCTTCTCCGGCTCCGCTTTCTGAGGAGTGGGGGCCTTCTTCCCGGCTCGGACTGCCGCGACTCCGCGCTCTGGTGCTGAGCCAACGGGTGCCTCATCAACCTGCTCCCCGAGCACATCGAAATAGACGAACTTGTCGCAGGCGGTGATGAACGGGCGAGGTGTCTTGCGCTCTCCAAAACCGTAGACTGTAACGCCCTGTTCACGGATCCGCGCCGCAAGCCGGGCGAAATCGCTGTCGCTGGAAACGATGCAGAAGCCGGAGAAGCGACCAGTATAAAGCAGGTCCATAGCGTCGATAATCATTGCGCCGTCGGTGGCATTTTTCCCCGTCGTATAGGCAAACTGTTGGATCGGCTGGATGGAGTGCTCAAGCAGGCTTGCCTTCCATCCGTTCAGACTGGGCTTGGTCCAATCGCCGTAGATGCGTCTGACGCTGGCTGTACCATAATTGGCGATCTCAGCCAACAAGCCGGTGAAGATTTTCGGGCTTGCGTTATCGCCGTCGATGAGAAGGGCAAGGGTATCCTGGCTCATATCCTGACTCGCTTCCTCTGGGTATTGGCCGCGGGCCGCCGATCGGCTAGTCGACTGGCCTCGTTCTCGAGGTCTCAACTCTCAGCGAACCGATCGGTAGTGGACATAGCAGTTCTTCCTCTGGCTTCGTAAGGTCGGTCCACGCCTTCCAATTCGTCGGATGAAGGACGGCGACTTGGCGGTTGTGATTGGGCTTTACATCTGGCCTTGGCTCTGTCGTCAACATCGTGAATGCCGGTGGTTGGCCGTTGCGACCGGGCCGCCAGATCGCTGCAATTGCCATCAGCGGCGCGCCCACGAGCGAGAAACGATGGGGCGTTTGGGTATTTCCTCCCCTTATGCTCAAAGAACGCGCTCGCCGGAGACACCGGTGGCTGTCGCCGAAATGCTTGTAACTTCGGCCTTCCTCAGGGTCAGTCCGACCAGGGTATAAGCCCCGAAACCCGATCCCGCTCTCTCGCGACATACCACACCTCCATCGCACCCTTGCCTTTGATATCGATCGTGCCGCGCGCCTCGCAGACAAAGTCGTCCTTGATGACTTCATAGGTCGCGCGCGTGATCTGGATCGCCCCGCCTTCGCCATGGGCTTCCATCCGGCTTGCGGTGTTCACGGCATCGCCCCACAAATCATAAATGAACTTCTTTCGCCCGATGATGCCGGCCACAACGGGCCCGGAGTTCATGCCAATTCGGAAAGCTAGGCGCCTTCCCTTGAACTCTCGATCGCGGATGCAAATTCGCATCTCGAGCGCCATGCGAGCCAGGGCATGGGCGTGGTCTGCGCGCGGCGACGGCACACCCGATGCGACCATATAGCAGTCGCCGATCGTCTTTATCTTCTCCAGCGTGTATTTCTCAACAAGTAGATCGAAGCACATAAAGACCTCGTCGAGCATTCCCACCAACTCCATTGGCGCCATGGTATTGGCCATCGGGGTGAACTGCACGACATCGGCGAACAAAATGCTCACCTCCTCGTACTGTTGCGCGATGCTGCGGCGCTCGCCTTTCAGGGCATCGGCGATCACTTTCGGCAAGATGTTCAGAAGCAGCATCTCTGACCTCTCCTGGAACAGGTTCTTTTTTCCCACGAAGTAGAAAAGCATGCCGAATATAATACTCAAAACGCCGCCGATGTTCATGACATAGAAGAAAACGATCATCGAAGGCGGCAAGGTCACGACGTGTATCGGAGGCTGAAAGATGGCCCCGAGGACGACCAAAGCAAGGAAGGCCGGAAGCCAGCGCGCGGACCAGAGGACCACCACACTCGAATTGTGAAAGCCACCGAGCACGATCATCATGGCCCAAGGCAGCACCAAGATTAGCGCGAGCTGAGTGAAGCGGTAGAAAGCGAAGCGCCGCGTCAAGTTGAAGAGAACGTTACTGGCGAGCGACAGGCTGGCGTAGAGGAGTGGCATTGCTCCGGCCATCCATGCACCTGCCGTCACGTATACCAGGCCCCAGAGCGTCGCTGCGACCAGGCAGACGAGCGACACCCCGACCATCAGGACCTTCTGCATCGCGATGTCCTCGCTATCGCGGAGATCGGCGCCAACGTGCCCCAGCGACCGGACCATATATTTTTGAAAGTCGCTGGCCATGCGTCCTCTCCAGGCTCTCGACGCGAAATTTCAGGTGGTTCGATGCTGCGATCCGGGCGTCGCGAGCCTGCGATGCAGCCGGAGGCGCGCATGTGGCGCGTGTCCACCGCGATCAACACCTCGCTGGCGTGCGCAGGCACCGACCCGCTCGCCTGCTACAGTACATCGGGGCGCTCGACGGGGGAGCAGTGGAGCGCCCGCGTCGTCGACCGTCCCTAAGCGGCTTTCTTCACGCTGCCGTGCGGATCGATGACGAACTTCTTCGGCGAGCCTTCACTGAAAGTCTTGTAGGCCTCGGGCGCCTGTTCCAACGCGATGATCTCGGTGTTCAGCATGGCGCTCAGATAGGGCATGCGGTCCCACAAAATCGCCATCATCAGATCGCGGTTGTAGTGCATGATCGGCGCTTGGCCTGCCGTCAGTTTCGGCGACTTGATCCATGCCTTGCCGAAGTCAACGGGAAGCTGGCCCTTCTTCGTCAGATCGGTGCTCGCCTTCGGGTCGGCATTGGTATAGATGCCAGGGACGCCCATTGCGCCACCCGCCCGCACTACTTGTAACAGCGTGTTGATCACCGCCTCCGAGTGCTCCGTGTTCGCCTCGGGACCATTGCCGTGCGCTTCGAGGCCAACGCAATCCACGCCGCAATCGACTTCCCGCTTGCCCAGGATCGCCTCGATTTGGTCGGCTACCGGTGTGTCCTTGGTGAGATCTACCACCTCGCAGCCGTTGTTCTTCACCAGGTCCAGCCGGGCTGTGTTGGTGTCAGCCACGATGATGCAGGACGCGCCGATCAGGCGAGCTCCCGCTGCGGCGCACCGGCCCACCGGTCCGGCCCCGGCGATATAGACCGTCGAGCCAACCTTGGCCCCAGCCTCCATCAGACCATGGAAGCCGTCGGCAGGATGTCCGACAGCAGTGTGAGGTCACGCATCTTTTCCATCGCCTGGTCTTTGTCCGGAAACCGCAACAGGTTCCAGTCGGCGTAAGGCACCATGAGGTAGTCGGACTGGCCACCTTGCCAGCCGCCGAGATTGAAACCGTAGGCGCCGCAATCGACCTCGTCGTTCACATTCATACAAACGTCGGTGTGACGCTCCTTGCAGTTACGGCAGCGCCCGCAGGAAACATTGAACGGGACCGAACATATGTCGCCCTTTTTGATGAACTCGACGTCCGGCCCTACCTCAATGACTTCACCAGTCATCTCATGTCCCATTACCATCCCCTTGGGCGCGGCGAATCGACCGTGGTAGATGTGCTGGTCGCTACCGCAGATATTCGTCGTCACGATCTTGAGGATGGCGCCGTGATTGGCTTTCTTGCCGGTCGGCGTGATGAGCTTCGGAAAGTCGAAAGTCTGCAGCTCCATCTTCATCGGTCCCATGAATGTTACCACGCGATTGCCACTGCTAGTCATGGTGTGTCTCCTTATTTGATGTGTGAGTCGTCGTGAGTTCGGTTTGTGCGCTGACACGCGGCTCAGGCGGCCACGGGCAGCTCGCGTGCGGCGAAGTACGCCGTGCCCGCTTCGGCGACCGACTGATCCTGGGCGCCTAGGCCGCCGCTGACACCGATGGCGCCGACCGCACGGCCTTCCCGGCAAAGAGGGATGCCGCCGGCGAAGATCATCACGCGACCCTGGTTGGACGCATCGATGCCGAAGAAATCGCCGCCGTCCCGTGCAAGCTTCGCAAGATCGCACGTCGAAATGTCGAAGGCGCGCGCCGTGAAAGCCTTCTTGATTGCTATATCGACGCTGCCGAACCACGCCCCGTCCATCCGAACATGCGCGATGAGGTGCCCACCCCAATCAGCCACCGCGATGTTCATGGGCTGGCCTATCTCGTCGGCCATCGCTTCCGCTGCGGCAATGATCGAGCGGGCTTCATTGAGAGTGATCATAGAATACTCTTTCTCTTGGGTTGTGCTTTCACCGGGTCGACTGAAGTAACTTGGCCGCTCCGTGATGCGCTGTTAGCCGATTGAGGAGGGCTTTAGCGCCAGCCTCAGACGATGCCGGGTTTTGGCCGGTGATCAGATTGCCGTCGACGACGACGTAGGGCTGCCAGTCATGCGCCTTAGAATAGACGCCGCCGTTCTGCTTGAGTGAGTCCTCCACCAGGAAAGGCACCACGTGAGTCAGTCCAACCGCTTCTTCTTCAGTGTTGGCGAAGCCGGTCACGGACTTGCCTCTGACGAGTGCAGAGCGATCCGGCGCCCGCACGTGACGGAATACGCCTGGCGCGTGGCAGACGGCGGCGACCGGCTTGCCAGTGCCGAACATGACCTCAATCAGTCGAATCGAGTCCGGATTGTCGGCCAAATCCCACAGTGGGCCGTGGCCGCCAGGATAGAAGACGGCGCTGTAGTCGTCGGCGGTGACGGTTGACAGCCGCACCGTATTGGCCAGCGCGTTTTGAGCCGCCCGATCGAGCTTGAAGCGGGCAGTGGCCGCCGTTTGCGCACCTGTGTCATCGCTCTTGGGATCAAGTGGTGGCTGTCCGCCGTTTGGCGAAGCTAGCGTGATGTTGGCGCCGACGTCCTTGAAGACGTAGTACGGAGCGGCGAACTCCTCTAACCAGAAGCCGGTTTTCTCTTCCGTGCTGCCCAGCCGGTCATGCGACGTCAAAACCATTAGTATGTTCATCGGAACCTCAATTGGTTGTCGCACCTAAGTCGATAGGTCAAACTCGACAGAAATCTTTCTGCTGACTGGCCTGTTGCTTGCGGTGGGTTTGAAGCTCAATAATGCCGCACTTGGCATGGGCTCCAATTGACGGTCGTCAGATTCTCCCGATATTTCTCGCAAAGTTCGACGCCATCAGATCGAGATCATGTCGACCGGCCATGTGGCGAACCTGACCAACCGCGAGGCTGACGTTGCGATCGGAATCGTCTCCGATCGCAAACCCTTGCCGCTCGACCTTCATGTGCTGAAGGGTCCGGAAATGGCGGCAGGCGTGTACATCTCAGGGGACAGCTCATTGAAATGGCGTAGATCGACGCAGGATTCGGTCCGACCCATCATCATTGGCGACGATAGCGTCCCTGACTGGGTCAACGAAGGGGTGGTTCATGCGTCAGGGATTCCATTCGTGACGCCGGACGCCGATGCGCAGATCGCTGCTGTCCGGCAAGGGATCGGCATGACCCGGCTGCCGTGCTTCGTCGGAGATGCTGACCCTCTCTTTACGCGAGTTTAGGGAATCGATCCGGGAAGGAGTGCCACGCTCTGGGTTCTGATACAGGGGGAAACATGCAAGACAAAGCGCGTTAGGCTATCCACCGAAAGCATTTCGCACAGGCTTGCCGCCTATGCACCGCTTCTTGCGGGGCGGTCTACAACACTTGGTGCAGCGGTGCAGCCGTCACTGCATTGATGAAAGACCGCCGTCCGTAGGAACAATATACTCGATACGGATTATCTGTTGGGGCTGACGGCGACCGTCGAGTTCGCATCAGCCTGCAAGTCAGCTCACTGAGAGTGTCTAAGTCTGCCTACGTCCGCGATGAGACGCGCTGCGGTCTTTAGCTGATCGCGACCTCACCGGTACCGTACGAGCAACGGCGACTTTCGGGAGGCTGCCACTGGACTGCGAATGGCCGAGATGGGGTCGGAGGCAGACTTTGCCTGTCACGGTACTTAGAGGGCAGCATACTGCGGAGCAGTCCCAGAACCGGACAAGTCCTCTAGCGGCCCTATATCAGCCGGTCCCGAGAGCACGTAGCTATCTCTAAATGCAGAGTTGGCGCGAACGTATTGACCAAACGACGGGGTCGATGGTTCAATTCCTTTCAAGAGCCGTTGATACCGCGACCTTTATTTTCCAATCATTCCGAGGGATTCACCACCCTAGATAAACCCCGAGCTTTCCTATGGATTTCTTTATTTACCCGATCGCGTAACATCCGGCGGCTGAACGTGGTATAGCAGGTTGCGGCACGATCAGGTGCCCATGGAGATGGCCATGACCAAATTCGCACTCTACGTTCCGCTTGAAGCAAAACCCGGCAAGGAACAGGAGGTCGCCGATTTCCTGAGATCAGCCATACCTCTCGTCAACGCGGAGCCGGGCACGATTTCCTGGTATGCGATACAGGAAGGCCCAAGCTCGTTTGCAATCTTCGATACGTTCGACGATGAGGACGGAAGGGATGCCCACCTAAATGGCCAGGTCGCTGCGGCTTTGATGGCGAAGGCCGCCGAAGGCGACTTATTCGCCAAGCCACCACAGATCCACAAGTTATCCATTATCGCCGATAAGCGGTCGTAAGTGTCGGGCTGTTGTCGCGGTCACTCGCGGGGGCGGTTTTCTTCGCCGGAGAAGGCAGAAAGATTGAGCGCGCTAGCCGATCCCTTCAGTTCAGTTTGAAGCGCTATTGCCCGATGCTGCTCGTGGCAGCGCCGTTGAGAAGAGTGGTCAGGGCTGTGACAAGCTGGGCATGGACGAAAGGCTTCTGAAGCAAAACGCTATTGGGAACGCCCTGAGCTGCCCACTCCTTGGCGCTGTCTCCGGTCATATAGATCACGGGCATGAGCGGCTGCAATTCCCGCGCTCGGCGCGCCAGATCCCAACCGTCCGTTTCTCCTGGCATCCGCACATCGGTTATCACCGCGCAAAAGCGAGCCGAGTCCTCCTCCAAAGCACGGATAGCCTCGTCCGCGTTGGAAACGGCGAGGTGCTCAAAGCCGGCTTCCGACACGACATCTTCGAGATTTACCTTGATGAGAAATTCATCTTCAGCGATGAGAACAAGCAGCTTGCTGCCATCGCCGCTGATGAGTTTCTCAGATGTCCCGGCGGAATCGTCGACCATGAGAACGTCCTGCATTGGCAGGCGGGAGCTCTCAGCCCTCAGCCGCCAGCGCCTACGAATTCGTTTGCTGACGATCATCGACAGATAGAGCATTGCGGTGATTTGTCCATCCTCGCCCATAGCAGAAGGTGAGAAGTGGTCGGGGACCGGGCAGCGTCAGGATCAATCATTCGTAAGGCGTTATTGTTGCTCGACTGCGAGATCGGACGGGCTAGCCGCCGATGCAAGCGGTCGGTGTCAATCACACTTCCAGGTGCTCCCTGCCGCCCGCAGATCTGGCTTCCTTCCGGTCGAACTCATCTGACATGGTCGGTACCACAGCGATCGTGCACACCGGTGGCTGGCGTTAATCTTCTCAGATCTTGCCCACCAACACGGTCTTCCCAGTCGAGAAGGCTGTGCTGGTGGGCAACGATTTTCAGAGCGTCGGGTGCAGGACGCGCGTTGGACTGAGGCTCTCCAGCAGGGACGCGATGTGGAGAATGGTGGATTCCGCCTGCCATTTGCCGACGATCTGGACATTGATCGGCAGGCCCTCTTCGCTGGTGCCGAATCGCATCGAGACGCCGGGAAGGCCTGTGACGTTCAGAGGCACGGTCGCGCCCTGCAGATAGGTTGCATCGACGGTCTGGCCGTCGATCACAAATTCCTCGACACCATGCTTGTGGGCTGGAATTGGCAAGACATGGGTGATGAGGGCGTCGTAGCGGGAGAAGTAATCGGCATAGCCATCACGTAACCGCTCCGCGGCCTGTTCGGCGTCAATGTAGTCATCCATGGAGGTGTCGGGCAGGGACAACATTGTCTTCGCCATCTTGTAAAGTTCGTCTTCCCGACGACTAGCGGTCGCCTCGCGGAAGGCAGGCTTCATCTCCATGACATGGAGACGGTTGAAGACGTCAAGCGCGAAGTCTTTTTCGAGCGCAGGGATACCGACATGCTCGACGGAGAGGCCGATATCTTTCAAAGCGTCGGCGGCCGCCTTGACGGTGGCAGCAACTTCCGGGTCAACCGGGCCGAATCCTGGCCCGACCATCCAGCCCACGCGAAGCTGGCGATATGGCTGTCGACCAATGCCAGCATCGAAGGGAACGGCACTTGAGGCGAACGCATCCTGTCCGTCAGGACCTGCGAGTTGGGAGAAGGCCAGTGCGATGTCACGAACCGAACGAGCCATGGGACCAACGTGCCAGAAGCGGCGCGGCGCGCGCGGCCAAATCCCTGTCATCGGGACGCGCCCATGGGTTGCTTTCATCGAGGTGATGCCGGTCTGCGCAGCGGGACCGCGGACGGAGATGGCAAGATCGGTTCCCAGACCGAGTGGCGACATGCCAGCGGCGATCGCCGCAGATTCACCGCCGCTCGATCCGCCAGGCGTCCGCTCCAGATCCCACGGATTGTTTGAGCGCCCGGACAGCAGGTTGTCGCTTTCGATCCAGTAGGAGAATTCCGGCAGGTTGGTCTTGGCCAGCAGAATGCCGCCTGCCTTCTTCAGGCGCGCGACGCTGGTCGCGTCGCGGTCGGGCAAACGGCCTTTGAAGATCGGTGAGCCGCGCTGCGTCATCACGCCTTCTGTGTCGATGGAATCCTTGACGGTGAATGGCACGCCATGGAGCGGTCCAAGTTCTTCACCGGCCAAAACGGCCGCTTCTGCTCTCCGGGCGGCTTCCAGCGCGCCCTCCGCCACGGTTACGATCGCATTTAGCTTGGGATCGACAGCTTCTATCCGATCGAGATGGGCCTGTACCACCTCGACGGGCGATATTTCCTTGCGGCGGATGAGTTCGGCGAGCCTGGTGGCGTCGGCATAGATCAGTTCGTTGCGCATGGCATTCTCTCTAACTAACAGTTGGTAGGCTATCTAGAGCTAGGCCTTTACAATCTCGTCGTCAACCCCTATCTAACATTTGTTAGGTGAAGCGGAAGGGACATCGGCATGAGCGGAAGTGCAAGGGAAGCCATTCTCGCGGCGGGACGTCTGAGCGCCCAGTCGCACGGATATGGTGGCCTAAATATGCGCGAGCTCGCAGCCGAGGTCGGCATCAAGGCCGCCAGCATCTACCACCACTTTCCGAGCAAGGCGGATCTCGCTGCAGCCATCGCCGAGCGCTACTGGCAGGACACGAAGGCGTGGCTGGAAGAAGTTGCGAAGGAGGAGGGCGATCCTAAAACCAGTCTGCGAAAGTATCCGCAGACGTTCCGGACGTCGCTGGAGAATGGCAACCGCCTTTGTCTCGGCAGCTTCCTCGGGGCGGAGTACGACGACCTGCCTGAACAAGTCCGTCAGCAGGTGCAGACCTTCGCCGACGTCAATATCGCCTGGCTCGCGGAGCAGCTGCTCGATGCCGGCCTGACGGACAAGACGGGAAGCGAAGCGCGGGCGAGATCAATCTTTGCCGCGATCGCGGGAGCGCAGCTCCTGGCCCGCAGCAGGTCCGACATCTCGCTCTTCGACGTTATGATCGATAGCTACCAGACGGCAGGATTGCTGCCAGGTTGAGAGTATTCCACTTGAACGAATGAAGCCGATCTACGTTGAACGGCCGCTCGGCACGCCGCCCATCGGGGACATTGCGCTGGGATCTTGCTTCGCTACCGGCAAAGCCTACGACGCAAAAGAGAGTGACTTAGCCTTAGAGTCATGCGGGTCGATGGTTCCTGCCCCTGCCCAACCGCTGCCAGTCGGGATGGGCCGAACTTCTACCTCTTCGGTAAGACGGTAGAGCGGCGCTGTCTAGCTTCCTCATGCATGTTGACGGGAGTAGCTGCGAGAACACGCGTAACTAAGGACGTCAGAAAACGGGCCGGAGAGAGCTCATCTGGTGTTCGCTCAACGAGGATCGAGACTTTCGGCAGGGCCTTGACGACGCTCTCGATCGTGCTTTCAGCAAGGTGCGCGATCTCACTCTCGGCCGGATCCGTTACCGGCTGCGGGCCTGGCTCTAAAATGCCGTCGACGGGTTCTTCCTCGTCGGCCGCCGGCAGGACTGGATCAGTCGAGTATTCCATCAATACAAGACATGTCGAGTGATATGCATCGTCCTCACGGCCGAGTTTGGCGAGAAGATCGAACAACCACTCTGCCGTCTTGGGCTCCTTCTCCAAGATGTCCGATCGAAGACCGAATAGGAAACCCAGTGCTGCAAGGGGATGGCGCAAACGTAGGTTCTTGGCATCGCCGTAGGATTCCTCAATGCGGTTCGGCGCATTTTTTCCGTAGGAGGAGTCCATTCGCTTGGTCGAGATCAGTAGCTCTGGACCAGTGACCCAGTCCGTGATGATAACATCTACCTGCTTAAGATAGTTTTTGCCCAGAATTGATGCGGACGAGGAGGTCACGCCCGGAATGGACGAGTTTGACGTCAAATGGGATTGGGCCTTGGCTCTTAGAGCCGTAGGAAGAGATTTGACGAACGCGGAAACGGGCGCGGGAAGTACCCGCGGATTTGCAGGCCGCGGCCAAACCTGGTCCGTCCCAAACCCAGCCCGTCTAAGCTCATAGCTGAGCCAGACATCGAGTGCGAGAGCGGGCACGCCCGTCTGCGTCCCGACTTTGAGGTGCAGCGGAACACCAAGCAATAGCGCAAGGGTATCGTAATCTGGATGAAAGAAAGGCTGGCCGTCCGGTCCAAGCGCCCACGGACTGCTATGTTGCCCGCCGGGCGCAGCAGCTTCGACGATATGATCGAAAATTTCCCAGGCTTCTGCTTTCGAACTTGGTTTAGCGACCACTTGCTGCCCTCAGATTGCGACGCTTCGCCAGCTCGGCGCGCGCACCCCGGACCGCTTCGATTTGTGACGCCGAAATCTCGCAGTCAACCAGCAGTGTCTCATCGACAAGCTTAACGGCCTCGAGTAGCCGCCCTTTGTCCAGGAGCTTTTGAACGTCTCGCTTGATCGCGCGAAGCGCATCGGCGCGCGACGTAATCAGGGTCGGCGAGGGCATAGCCCAGACGTCCGCCTCCTTCGGCTCGATCTTCAGGATGCCGCCTCCATAGGCACGGCCAACGATTTCGGCATGCAACAGCGTAATTGAGTTCAAGCTCGCGACCGGCAGGAGTTCGCGGCCTAAGGCGGCGCATGCCTCGTTCAGATAGACCCCATGCACCGAATTAAGGTGACGGGCCCTGGCGGCGTTTTCCGTAATCCGAGGGGTGTCCGCATTCATGCACGTCAGCAAGAGGTCCGCGGGTGAAACGAGCGGCACTCGGTACCAGGTCTTGCGAACGCGGCATTTATAAGCGGTGTCGACACCCGTCCTGTGGCCGTCGGCAATATAGGCCGCAGCAGCTTTCGATGGCGGGTCTTTTGGATAGAACAGGTGGATCGCGTTCCCATCGTCACCGAGTTTTTTCAGCTGGGCCTTCGAAAGCGAAAGCCCCCTCAAGTGAGAACTTCCAGGTGGCGAAAGGCTGAGCAACTCATCCGGACGTAGTCCGAGCTCGGCGACGCGCTGGGGGGAAAGCGTGAAGTATTTATTGTTTCCGGTCACCATTCCGAGCGTCGTATCGCCCCAGGTTTCGAGGTTCGTATAGAGGCCAGCAGCCGAAACGGAGTGCAAGAGATGCACCGCGTCGACATCGACGAGACTGCCGGTCCACTTGCCCGCCGGATCGGCCGGCGTCCAGCTCAATCCTGGGCCTAGAGTGTCGAGTGTGGCAGCATTCTTCGTCTGGCGGATCGTTGCGAACTCCGCTGGCCCCTCAAGGTAGCCTTCAGCGAGGAGAAGCACGACATCCGCCTCCGCTTCCGGAAAGACTTGCTCATCGAACAGAACGAGCTGCACGTCGCGGAATTGACTGAATAGGAACTTGCGGACAGGAGCGGCATAGTTCACCGAGAGCAGTTCTGCTGGCAAGACAAAGGCCAGGCGGCCACCCTTCTTCAAAAACAATGCCGAGTGCACGGTAAATGCAGCCCAACTCGACGCAAGGCCTGTCAGCGAAATGCCGCCCCTGATGGCCGCCTCCCGGGCGCGGGCACGCGCTTCTCCGGAAAAGTCCTGGTACCGGATAAAAGGAGGATTTCCGATGACAGCTTCGAACGTTGGATCCGGCGTGACAGTAAAGAAGTCGGAAAGTTCGATATTTGCTTCGCCGCCAGCATCAGCGACCCGCTTTCGGGCAACCTCAGCACTGTGGGGGTGGATCTCGACGCCATGGACCTTCGGCCGCGATTTCCCGGGCGGAGCGAGTTCACGGAGGCGGCCGACCGCGGAAATCAGAAATGCAGCGTCTCCAGCGGCAGGCTCGAGCACGCGATCATCAGGCGCGCGAATGGCCCATTTGGAAATAAACCGGGTGATCGCCGCAGGTGTAAAAAACGCCCCTCTTTCCTTGCGAAGAATGGGAGTGTCGATAGGTTCGCGATGGGTAACGGATGTCACGGCTATCTCCCGAATCGTGCACGCATGGGTTCGCTGTCTTGCTGCTTACCTATCCTATAGAGATGAATTTCTGTCTACTCTTTGTTCTTATTTCCAGTTTGCTAAGCCAACGGAAAGTTTGAAGGAAGCTGCAGCTTTTCAAGCCCCTATGTCGTCCAATATGACGGAGCGACTTTCGGTCATTCGAAACGCAAGCCGTTGGAATCAGGCAGTGGCGCCTTTGTCGCTCGTCGGTTCACATCGGTTCAAGAGCCGCACCAGGCGCTGATGACGCCTCTCCATTCATTGGTGCCTCCAGCGGTCACGTTTAGCCTTCGATCGCGCGACGGTCCAGCCGCCACGTCAGCTCCCGAGCGATTCCCGCGGACGCGTCGTCGGGAATGGCGAAGACGCAACTGACGTTGATTTCGCAAAGCACGTAGGTATCGTTGCCGGCGGCGTCTCGCGGTCCGTAAAGGAAGTCGGCGTCCCAGACCACCGGCAGCGACTGCCGATCGATCCCGAGCACCGACATCATCTGTGGCGTCCACTCCTTCTCCATCTTATCTCTCAAGCGCTGGAACGGCGCCGCCGACGCAGGATGCATGATCCGAGGGCCGGGTTGCGGTGCTTCCGATCCTGCGTCAGGCATCGGCGTCACCAGTGCCTTGATCAACTGCTGTCCAAAACCCACCACCGAGTCGCCGCACATGTAGCAGCGGATCATGCCTTCCGGCAGCCGCTCCTGGAACGGCTGGTCGACGATGCTTTCGCCGTCAGCAAAATACGCCTCGCAGCGCGACATGAACGCTTCAAGGTCCACCGGAACACTGCCGGCCTTCGCCTCCAGCACGCGGATAAAGGACGCGTCGCTAAGCGTCTTGGCGTTGAGTTCCACCTTCCAGACGCCCTGGCCGCCATTGCCGCGACTGCGTTTCAGCACCCGCGGGCCGTCGGTCGCAAGTCTCGCCGGAAATGCCTGGCGGAATTCGGTAGCCGAGCGATAGATGAGCGTATCTACGCCCCAACCTAGGTGCCGTGTCTCGTATAGCACCTCCTTGACGCCCATCTTCAGGATGACGCCGGGATGGGTGCTGACGAAGACACCGGACTCCGCCATTGTCCTCAGCAGAGGATCGAGGATTTTTCTAGTCTTCCCGTCGTCCAGTGGGTTCACCCAGACGAGGACGGCGTCGACGGCGAGGAGCTGCTGTAGGACCTCGTCCGTAAACGCCTCGTCGAAAACGGCTGGCTCCGGTGCAAACCCGGCAGCCTCAAGTTCCTCGAAGATCTTGTGGTAGCGGCTGTTGGTCTTTGTCGCCGCAATCCGGGTCTCGCGGTCGCCGCGCCAGACGATCGCGACCTTCTTCACGTTTTCGGTCATGGATGGACTCCGAACGTCAGGCCGTAGGCAAGCCCCGCGAGGGCACAGGCTGCCAGTACCCTGAGCATGCCGATCTTGAACCGGAAGACGGCGATGACCGCGGCAAGCGTCAGCGCCAGCGCGGGCAGGTTGACCGAGCTCAGCACGGGAAGGTCCACCGACATCCCGAAGCCTTCGACCTTTCGAACCTCGGAGAACAGGACATGGAGAGCGAACCAGACGGCAAGATTGAGGATGATGCCGACAACGGCGGCTGTGATGGCCGACAGCGCGGACGACAGCGCCTTGTTGCGGCGGAGCGTCTCCATGAATGGCCCGCCGAGCAGGATCCATAGGAAGCAGGGAACGAAGGTGACCCAGGTCGTGAGGAGGCCGCCGAGCGTGCCGGCGAGCAGAGGCGACATCCCGCCCGGCGAGCGATAGGCACCCAAGAAACCGACGAACTGCGTAACCATGATCAGAGGGCCGGGCGTCGTCTCGGCTAGACCCAGGCCGTCCAGCATCTCGCCCGGTCTCAGCCAGCCATAGTGGTTGACCGCTTCCTGGGCGACGTAGGACAGGACCGCATAAGCGCCGCCGAAGGTCACCATCGCCATCTTCGAGAAGAAGACGGCGATGTCCGAGAAGACGTTGTGCTGCCCGACGAAGACGAACAGCAGCAGGATCGGCCCGAACCAGGCGATCGCGCCGACGACGGCGACCTTCAGGAGCCAGCGCGCGTTCGGACGAGTATGCTCGGGAATGCCCTCGCCGAGCAGGCTGTCGGCGTCGGCAAGGTACGTGCCGCCGGCATTCCCGTGACCGCCTCCAGGAGCGAAAGCCTTCCAACCGGCCTTGCCGCCGACGAAGCCGATCAGTCCCGCGGTAATCACGACCAGCGGGAAGGGGGCCTGGAAGAAGGCCAGCGCCACGAAGGCGGCTGCCGCCAGCCCGATCAGGACGTTGTTCTTCAGCGATCTGCTCCCGATGCGCAGGACCGCGCCGAGCACGATGGCGAGGACCGCAGCCTTCAGGCCAAAAAACAGCGCCTGCACCGCGCCGACGTTGCCGTAGAGCGCGTAGATCCAGCTCAGGCCCATGATCGCGATCGCACCCGGCAGGACGAACAGGGTGCCGGCGACGAGCGCGCCTTTCGTCTTGTGAAGCAGCCAGCCGATATAGACTGCGAGCTGCTGCGCTTCGGGTCCTGGAAGAAGCGTGCAGTAATTCAAGGCGTGGAGGAAACGATCGTCACCGATCCAACGCTTCTCCTCAACGATGATCCGGTGCATGACCGCGATCTGCCCTGCCGGGCCGCCGAAGCTCAGGGCGGCGACCCGTACCCAAACCTTGACGGCCTCGGAGAACGGCAGGCCGTGTTCGACTGCTTCGGGTGTCTTTGTTTCCTCGTTCATCACGGTCGCCATGTTATTGCCCCGCCCTGGCGTTCGGCCAGTTATGCGTTTCGGCGGTCGCATCCCGGCACCATCGGTAGAAGGCGTCGTAAAGGGTCATTCCCGCTTCCAGTTGTTCAAGATCGTCGTTGTACATGCGCGACAGGCCGAGAGAGGCCGCCAGCAGGCCCGGCACCTCCGGCGCAAGGTCCGGCTGGTCGGTGTCGGCGCCTCTTACGATCTTTGCGAGATGGAGGAGAGGGTCGGATTGCAGGCCGAATTCCTCGACCATGACGTCGAAGGTGCAGAGTTCGCCTCGGTGGGACCAGAACACGTCCTCGACGTCGAAGGGCGTCGCAGCGAAGCGGTCGCCGACCAGCGACACCTCGGAAGCCGGCACGAAGAGGAAGACGGCGGAAGGATCGACGAAACGGCGGATCAGCCACGGGCAGGCGATGCGGTCGATCTTTGGGCGCGAGCGCGTCACCCAGACTGTGCGGTCCTGCCCATCGCGCGATGGGATCTTGTCATCGGCGACAAGCATGCCGCTGGCTCTCCTCCAGGCCTCGAAGCCGCCTTCGAGAACCTCCGCCTGGGTCCCAGCGTGTCTCAGATGGGCGGCGACGCCGTGGCTGAGCTTCTTTCCCTGCTGGCAGACGATCACCGCCGGACCTGTGATCGAGGGCGCCCAAGCGGCGACGCTCCGGTAATCCTTCCGGATCGAGCCAGGAAGTAGTCTCGGGTCTGCGGCGAAATCCTCGTCGACACGCACGTCGATCAGAATGGGTGCGCCAGGCGTTCCGAGGATCCGGCTCAGCTTATCTGGGGTGATTTCAAGAAATGACGGCATAGCAGCGCGTCCTCCGTTGAAGCGGGTTAAAGGACGCGATTCTTCGGCCTTAGCCTCGTGGGGCGATCGCTGCCCCATGCCGCGAAATTCGCAAAGCAGGTCCGCCATGTCAAGCGGTCGCCCAGTTCGAAATCTCGACCACGGCGATGGCGACGAGCACCAGACCCGCCAGCGCGCTCGTTGAGCGCGACACCGTCGCCAGAGGGTGCGGTCTCGTCTTCATCAGCCGATTTATACGGTCGCGGAACGCCACGGTGAGCAGGGCGACGATCGACAATGTGAACGCGACGCCCATCATCATCGTGAGGGCGAACAGCAGCCCGGTTACTACGACCTCATGGATCATTGCGAAGGTCATGACGCACAGGGTAAGTGGACAAGGCACGAGACCGGCCGCGAACCCCCTCAGCAGTCGTTCGTCCCGCCATCGGCGCTCGCCACAAGACCCTCGAGAAGAGTAATCGTCCAAGGCATCATAGACTGGGACGAGCACTCGGCTTGACGTTAGTCGCCGAGGGCGGGAAACCGAGGCCTAACGCGCGTTGCTTGCCGAGATGGGTTATTCGGCTGGCCAGGGCTACCTGTTCGGGCGCTCCGTCGATGCAACAACCTTTGCGACCAGCTTGGATAACTGCACATGCTGATCAGGCAAGCTCAGGGCGAGGGCTTCGTAAGAGAAGGTTTTGCCAATAGGCTTGCGGGCGGGGCGACATTTCCCTCACCCGCTACGGTCGCCGAGATGTAGGCGAGAGCGTTTTTCATGCCGTTCAACGTGTACGGTTTCTCGATGGCGCCGAGAGCGCCCGCGAAGTCCTCGGGAATCTTCTTGATGTTCCCACTCACAAATACATAGGGAATGCCTTGCGATGCCAGATCGCGACCGACGTCGATACCGGTCGGACCGTCCTGAAGATGAATATCGACAAATGCAAAATCAGGGCGATGCGCTTCCGTTAGATTGCGGGCTTGCTCGCGGTTCATGGCGGTCCCCGTCACCCGGTGGCCGGCCATCTCGATCTCGCTTTCCAGCTCCATTGCAAGCAGCGTCTCGTCCTCGACAATCATAACGTTCAAGGCTCACTCTCCTGTGCGTCGACCAACAGCGTGACATCGACGCTTGTCCGATGTCCGTCGATGCGTTTTTCGATTTTCGCCTCGACCTGTCTGGCGGCGGTTTCGAGAAGGATACGGCCGATCTCTGCCGTATCCACATCGACCTCGACCGGGATCGAAGTGTCTTCCACCCTGATGAGGAAATGTCCGTTCAAACGCTTGACGACGACATGAATGTTGCCACCGCCGTCACTCAATCCCCGGCGAACGGCGTCCCCCACAAGCTCGTTGACGATCAACGCGAGAGGCGTCGCCTTTACGGCAGGCACATAGAGGGGATGCACATCGAGCGTCAGTCGAATATCTTCGCGCCCAACAGAGTCGACAAGGTCGGTGACAAGTTCCTTAGTGAAGTCCGCGACATCGAACCGTGAAACGTCTTCCAGCGTGAATAGCTTTCTCTGGACGGTGCTCAACGCCTCGACCCGGTTCAGCACGGACCTCAGAACCCGCTTTTGGCCTTCGTCCCGGGTGATACGGGTCTGGAGCTTTACGATCGAAGCCATGGTCAAGAGGTTGTTCTTGACGCGATGGTCGACCTCGTGGACGAGCAGCGACCTCGCTCTCAGCGCGGCCTCGAGTTTTGCGGTATGGGCGGCGACTTCCTCTTCGGCACGATGGCGTGCCGCTGCTAGATCGGCCTCGCGCGACTTGACGTTGGTGAAGTCGAGCTGCGAGGCAAAGAAGTAGACGATCTTGTCGCTATCGTCCCGGACCGGAGACAGAAACAGTGCATTCCAGAACGGCCGCTCCCTCTTCCAGACGATAACGGAGCCAACAATGAACAGCCGGTCGGCAACTCGGGACAGGATAATCGGTAGCGACTACTGCGAACTCTACCACATTCGCGCGTGCTGCCGAGGACTTAGAACTTGTAGCCAACCATGAGACCGGCGCGGGTCATGCCGCCATTCGGGCCGTCGCAAAGATTGGCATGCGAGGAGTGGGCAACCTGCGCCATCAGGCTCCAGTGGCTGTCGAAATTATAGCCGGCGCCGAGATATTCGTGGAAGAGCAGGTGACAGCCGAGCTTCGGACCATCGTTCTCATCCGTCAGGTTGCCGTTGTGAACAACGCCGCCAAAGCCGGCTTCGGTAAAGAAGCCGTTGGGATTCGTCAGCGTCCAGGTCAGGCCACCGTAAAGCTGCTGCGCTGCAGTATGGGTCGTGCCGATCGACGTGCCGATATGGATCCGGGGATGAAGGAGCTGGCTCTTCCAGTCGTCGGCCGGATTGTAGCCAAACGGATTGAACAGCAGCATTACGTCGGGCATGACGCCGTCTTCGCGATCGTGACCATCCTCGATCGAGCCGCTCAAACCGAAGCGCAATTCATCAAAGATCTTTGCAGCGGTAGGAAGCGCGGCGGCGGCGGGAGGGGCCGAAGCAGGCTGAAGATCAGCACCGGACGCTGGCTGGTAGGCAACAGCGACCGAACTCAAAAGCACAAAAGCGGACAATGCATTTCTCGAAAAATGTCTAACGAGATCGACGTGCAGGCTCATGCAAAGAATCCTCAAGGCACCCGCGACTCGCGGGCAAGCTTGCCAAGTCGTAGCACCGCGAGCGGGATGATAAAGAGAGTTCGTATTTCGACGGGGGTATTTGAAATTGCTGATGTAAAACCGCAACAGCAGCTGTTGCGCTAGCGGATTCAGCCGTAGCTATCGTAGCTTGCAGATCCGCCATTGAGTTATCGCTGACGGCGGCATGACCTAGCTGAGCCAACCGAGCGCCTTTGAAATCTCGACAAGGGCAAAAGCGAGCCCGAGAACCTAAACGATAGGGAGAGCGAGCATGAGAACTATATCAAGAATGGTTTTGATCATGCCTGCAGTTTTGTTTGCGGAAATCGATCGACGAAGCGACCCAGTCGCTAGACAATAGGGATCTGCGGCGCTTGGCTCTGATTACAACCATCTTGACTCGATCGCTGACGTTTTCATCGCGGCCCTCGTGCTGCCTGAAGTGCGTCTTTGCGCGCATTGGGTTTGCAGGAAGGCCAAGCAATGACCTACCAAAAAATTTTATTCCGGTATTGAAACTTAAAACCCCAGGAAATAGATTTCCGGCGGGCGCTCTATTGGCGCCGTCCTTGTTGATCACCAACGTTTTCAGTGAGGTAGCAATGAACCCCAAGATCTTCGACCGCCCCATTTTTCTGAAGGAAGGCAAAGCCCTTATTCGGGAAATAGCATCTTTGGCTGACGCCATTGATTTTCTTGAGGAGTGGCCTGAACGCGACCGGGACCTTGTGCATGAGGTAACCCTCAAGACCTGCTATATGGCTCATGATGGGCACAAGCCGCTTCATGCGGCACGTGACGCCATTCGGGCATTCGGCAATAAGAAGGGCATCTTGATCAAGCAGCCCGCGGTTCTGCCTTGGATGATTAAGACACCAAGCGGTGGAGGCCGTATTTCTGCATAGGAGAGCGGAAACAAATGAGGCGGCGCATCCGGACACGCGAACGACATAGGCGTCGATGGGATTAGGTAGCTTTACACTCATTGCGCCGTCTCTTTGTTTTACAACAGCCCGGTGCAACTACGCATGAACCCGCCTGCGCTGTGCCGCACTAACGCCAGGCATCCGGAACGTTCTAAGGCCAAGACGTGGGCCGTTCCTTCGCTTCTACAGCCGGTCGATGGTCGTCGCGCGCACGACGATCTCGTCCTGCGATAGCTGCTTTTCCAATCTCTTTCGATAGTCGGCCCACCACGGACGATCCAGCTCCTCTGTCATGACCTCGATGACCACGATGCGGTCGCGCTCGGTGTCGCTGCCATCACGCCACAGCCCTTCTGCCGGCGCATTGGCGTAAACCGTCACTCCTCCGAATAGATCCGTCAGCTCGCTGCGGATACAGTACTCGGAGACGAATGGTGCGTTACCCGTCAGCTATGATGACAGCAGCAGCCATTCGACGATCGCGCGCCTGGGAGCGGATTTCGTGCATCCGTTAAACGATCGCGTGCGGTTGCTCGCGAAAGCGGAAGCCGATTATCAGTTCGAAAACAAAGCCGGATCGACGAACGGAACAATCATTGGCATCGGCCGATTTGCACTGCCAGGCCAGGATCTTGACCAGTTTTGGTTCCGGGGGTGGCCTCGGCGCCGAATATGATATCGGCGGAGGCACCGGGTCGCTGATGGCGAACGCTACCACCCAGGGGCCGGAGCCTGACTTCCGGGTCCGCAGTGATTGGGGCGTTAAATTTTGAGATTATTGATCCCGCGAGCCCGGGTTCGATATGTGTTGCTGACCTCATTGATGACGGCTTGCTGCCGACCTTTAGGATCTCAGTGCCGGTCGCTACATCACCGGCGGTACGCGCGATCGAGCCACGCTCCAGGTCGCGACCAATAGGCTCGTCGGACTGCCCACGGGCAAATCGTCAATGCCGATTATAGTGAGATCATTGTTCGCATCGACAAATCAGGCGAACAACCCGTCGACTTCCGTCAAAACCACATCGGGCTGGCGTCGCTTACGGCGATTGCTGCTCTCCACGGGCTGTCGCAAGGCTATCGTCCCCGCTTCTATTAATTCCCGAAGTCCAATCCGTGGAACCAACGTTCGAGATCGGATGCGCTCGCTTTCAAGTCGGCGTGCCGCGGACTGCCGCTCGCGCCCACAGATTTACGCAAGGAGGAAGGAGGATAGCCGAACTCGCTTGAGAACGAGCGTCGAAAGTTTCGCTCATCTATCAAACCCCAGCTCCTGGCAATTTCGGCCAGTGATCGTGATGTCTGCCTGTCCGATAGAATTTCGCTGCGAACAGCACGTAGCCGCATTCGCTTGATGATGCCGGCGATATTCGCGTTATCGCCCATAACCCGGTATAGCTTCGAACGCGACATCGCGAACTCGCGACAAATGACGTCAGGGCCGAGATCCGGATCGGACAGCCGCTCCGCAATGAAGCGTCGGATTGATCGAACGACATCCTCAGTGGGCTCGACCTTCGAGACGGCGGGATTTACGCCGCCGAGGCTCGCAGCCAGAAGCGCGAGGCTCGCACGTGCTGCGCAATTGGTGTCTCGCGGAGAGATTGCTTCCGTCAGCCGATCGAGCGACCGTAGGTGCCCGCCTATCAGAATTGCCTGAACTAATTGAGGTTGAAATACGCGCGCGTCGAGCCTCGGCGACCACGACATGTATTTGTCCAGTATGGTGCGCGGAATAATCAACGCCAGCCATTCGGCTCCCTCTTGAAACACCATGTCCATGGGCGAAGCCAGTCGCGAGATCACAACAGCCCCTTCGTTTGCCACAACCCTGTGGCCTGCAATTTCTCCAGAGATGCGACCACTTACAGTTAAATTGACCATGACGTGATCCCGGCTGATGTTGCGCGCCATGTGCCGGTCGCGCAAGTAGCGAAACTCGCCAGATCGCACGCGCATAGTGCGCAATTCACCAAGAGCAAGCGAAGTGAAGTAGCCGGTGAACGATTCTGGATCCGGAATGGTTACGTTGTCGGCCGCGCCCATGACGTCTTGCCACAAGGCGAGCCGCTCAGCAGGGCTCGTGTTGTTCCGCTGAAGTTCAAGAGACATGTAGCGAGGCGTCGACGACATAAGTCCTATGCTCCCATGGCAGGGCAAATCATCCTATTTGTGCACGAAATCACGGTCAAGTTGCCCGGCCGTTCTGTTCGGGATTGACGAGGTACAGGTCGAGTGAAAACGTCGGGACAACGCGCCGACACGCTTCGAAAGTCTCCATGAAGTCGACCACATTCGCCACCTCGTCGAACATGCCAACCACCAGTAACGCGACTTATCTCGTGGCATTTCTCCTTTGTGTTTTCATCGTCGCCATCAGGAACGGCATCTTTTTCTGGGCACCGACTGCGGCGCGGCTCTGATCGAAACGACGATGGTCGAGCATCCTGAAATCACAATATCCATGCTGTCAGGCTACGAGACACATGATGGCTTGTCGGTCCGGGTAGAGATTTTCCAAGTCTCGGGCACCGACGGCTGGTGGTTGGAGGTCATCGACACCAACGGGCGTCTGACGTGCTGGGATGCACCGTTCGCCTCCGAAAAAGACGCCTATATCGAATTTTGTGCGACAGTTGTCGTGGAGGGTATGAAGGAGTTTACGAAATGACGGTGAATGGGGCACCCGACGTTCACCCGCAGCGCGCGGTCGGAGAACTCGACGACAGGTCGACGGCGCCTTCCAGCAGCGATGTCTTCCAGTTCCGGGTCGAAACCCGGCGAACCTGGTTTGGTCGATGGTTTTATATAATTCATCTCACGGAGCATCGGAGTCTCCCCAGTCGAAAGTTCAGGACGCAAGAGGAGGCGCTCCGTGAAGCCCGCGAGATGCTCTCCTATATGCGATAGCGGGCGCGCCCGCCGCACTGTCGATCCTGATGCATATCGCCTTGGGTCATCGACGCCTGAGCAATCAACAAACTCTTCCTCGAGAACGGCAAGCTGATCGCAGCCCATCCCGTCCTGGTGGGTCGCAAGCAGCGCCGGATCCATCCTGACCATTGACGAGCATTTGCCCCGCAACATTGGTCCAAAACCCCGACGACGCCATCGTCGTAAAACCCGCCGGCGATACCGTCCTGCAGCGCTTGCTCACCTTCTATGACGCCGTCGGCAAAGTACTGGCCGGGACAACCGCCCATGAGCATGGCCCTCGATGCCATTCCGTCCATGATCTGACGCGAACGGTTGGATCGACGTGACGTAGGTTCACATCCCGTCAAGAGTTTCCAGTGTCGTCTTCAACGAAGCTATTCCGTTCCTTCCGTCGAATTTGAAGGCTATAAATTGCATTGTTATGCTCTGCTCACAATGTTGATGGGAGGAGCCTTAAGCCACCCGTTCCATGGTGTCTGGGCAGGGATTGACGCGCCGCAAACGCGCGCTCAAATCTTCGACATGGCGTTCGATACTCTCTTCACTGGTGGCGACCGAGTAGACATAATGATCCGGTCGAACGATCGCCGCGCTTGTCTTGCGTTCGTCGAACCATCGGCGAAGAATGCCGCTTTCCTCGACGAAAGCCATAACGTCGTCGTTGGCCGGAAGATTCTCGGGTCGCAGATACAGAATGGTCATTCCGATCTGATGCGCCTTATCCGAAATATAAGGCGAAAGCTCACCGAAGGGCTGCGCGTCAATGATCAGTCGCCATCCACCGCCGCAAACCGTGTCAAGCAGGCCTTTTCCGCCTCGAGATGTCACGCTGGGCTGCGGAAACAGCTCGCCAGTACCGGCGCCGCCGGTCGAATCGATCAGGCCGTGACGGATTGGCGGAATGATCGACTGGCGAAAAAGTGTCCTTGGCAATCCATCGCTTTCCGCCAGGATGCGCTCGTCGCGGCGGATCGCGGCTTCCGGATCGCGTTCACACAGAACCGCGCCGATCTCCTTGATCTTCATGATCAGTTCGCGAACGTGGTCGCGGCGCTCGTCGCCGTAGGTGTCGAGAAGCTCCGACGGGGCGTTGTCTCTCAGAACTGCCTGAAGCTTCCAGCAGAGGTTGGCGACATCGCGCATCCCCTGACACATGCCCTGACCGAGGATTGGCGGCTGTTGGTGCGCGGCGTCGCCGGCGAGGAAAAAGCGCCCTTCTCGCCATTGCGGGGCGACAAGCGCGTGAAACCGATAGGCGGCGGAGCGCCAGATCGTCGCATCGTCCGGCGTGATCCAACGATCGAGGAATTTCCACACCCATTCCTGCTTTTCGACATCGCGCGGGTTTTCGTCCTCGCGCAACATGATCTCCCACCGCCGGTGGTTTTCAGGGCCGACGATGTAGGCGACCGGACGCTCGGGATTGCAGAAATGCGACGAGTTGACTGGAACACGATCGAGCTTGTCCGGATTGACGAGAACGTCGACCACCACCCACGGCTCATCGAAATTGAGGTCTTCCAATGTCAATCCGAGCCGCTCCCGCGTCCCGCTTGAGGCACCGTCGCAGGCGATGATATACTGTGCTGACACGTTCCGCTCTGTCCCGTCTGACTCCCGCAACGAAACGACGGCTTTGTCTGCAACGTTCGAAACAGCAGTGACGTCGGCTCCAAGCAGGACCGAAACGCTCGGCCATTGCGCCGCATGGGCTCGCAGCGCTTTTTCCACCGGCGGCTGGGTAAACACCATGGTCGGCGTATAGCCGAGCGGATAGGGTTCGCCGACCATGCCGACACGGCGCAAAAGCTGCCCGGATGCCCCGAAATGTTCCGAAAGATCGAAGGGGGCGACATGAGCCTCGATGCTCTCCCGGAGACCGATATTGTCGAACAGCCGCATGATTTCATGGTCGAGAGCAATCGCGCGTGGCTTATCGTAGACCTCAGTGGTGCGATCGACGCAGAGCGTTGTGATGCCGGCCTTGCCAAGGAGGTTGGCAGCCATTGCTCCCGATGGGCCGAAGCCAATGATGATGACCTGATAGTCGTTCATTCTAATCTCTTTAATTTTGGCTTTGAAGATCGATGGTGTAGGCGCCTTTGGTGCCGGCAGGCACTTCTGGAACGTTGATTGTCAGCAAGAGTGTTGGGCCTGCGCCGTCGTTGGAATTGCTATGGATCAGCCCAGCAGGAAAGGCGACGATATCGCCATCGCTCATCACGCCTGCATCAAAACCTAGTCGTACAGACAGCTGCCCGTGCAGGACGTAGTAGAACTGGTCGAACGGATGGACATGCAGTCCCATCCCGCTGCCGGGATGAACGAGCGAAACGAAAGCCTTGATGCTTTCGGAGCCCATCTTGCGGTCGACAAGTGTCTGCGTATCAAAGGCCCGGCCTTCGGCAGCATGAGCGGTGTGAGCCGAGAATGCGTTTTCATCGACGCGTCCCTTTAGGGCGGATAGTGCCTTGGCTGCACCGAGTGAGGGCAAGTCGCACGTGACCGGTACGTGGATGTCGAGCAGTTGCGCCGAGCTATCTGTTCCCATCATGACGATTGCGCGTGACCTCGGTACGAACAGGAAATCATTTGCTTCGAGCCGGACGACGTTGGCACCCTCCCTAAGCGCGACCGCCCCCGCAAGCACGTAGATCAGCCTTTCCTCGGTCGGAGAATGCAGATCGACAGGTGAAGCCGCGGCGGAGAGACGAACATGATCGATGCGGCATGGTCCGATCGCATTCAGCGAGCCGAAGACGGAGGTCCGGGCCCCTGGCGCATCTTCCGCACCAATGTCCGGTTTCAGTTTTTGAACATACCGCATCGCCATAGACCCCTTGTTAGATATGTGTGGCAGCGATTCCGCTGACGTTGGCTGCCTGTCTGCGGTTGAGCGTGCCGATAGTCAGAACGGCGAGCGTCAGGATGATCGCCGGTAGGATAGGCAGCATCAGGATGTCATGGGCCGCCCATCCGCCGGACACCATCAGCCATCCGATGAAAGACGGGGAGAACGAGGACCCAAGCCGACCCACCCCGCTTGCCCAGCCAAGGCCGGTCGAACGGCTTGCTGTCGGATAGGCATCCGTCGTCAGGGCGTTGATGACGCCGAGTCCACCCATGATCGTCCAGCCGGTGACGAAGGAGCTGAACAGCATAAGCAGCTGCATATCGCGCGAAGAGGCCAAAGCGATCATTCCCGGAATGATGACCAGGAAGTTGATGGCGGAGACCCGGTAACCCCCCCACCTTGCCGCCATCGGCCCGAGAACGACGGAGCCGACCATGCCGCCGAGGTTGAACACCGTCGACGCATAGGTCGCCATCGCCGGAGAGAAACCGAATTCCCGCGCCAGGGTCGGCAGCCACTGAAACAGCAGATACATGGTCGACAGGATCAGGATGTAGCTGACCCATAGGACAATAGTCGTGACCGCCATCCCGCCTGCGAACAGCTCGCGAAAAGTCCCAGCCGCCGGCCGTTCGCTGACCATCCAGCGGGCGTTCTGCGGGATGTCGGCTGAGGGCGATACCCGCTTGAGAAGGCGATAGACATCCGGATGGCTCGGGTTGCGGGCGATCAGGAAACGGATCGATTCCGGCAGAAGGACAATCGCGATCACCAGCGCGAGGATCGTCACGCCGCCTGCGACCATGAATAGCGACCTCCAGCCGAATGCCGGCTCGATGAAAGAGGCCAGAATACCGCCGAGCATCGCGCCTGCGGCGATGCCGCCGCTGACCACGAGAACGCCGGTTTGTCTTTGCTTGTTCGGCGAATATTCCGATACCAGCGCGCAGATGTTCGGCAGCAGCCCGCCGATGCCGATGCCTGCCAGAAAGCGAAACAGGATCAGCATATTCAAACCCTGCACATAATGGTTGGCGAGGGTGAAGATGCCGAAGAAGGCCGTGCAGGCGAGGGTCGCAGGGCGTCGCCCCCACTTGTCGCCGGCCGGTCCGAGTATCATCGCCCCAACGGTCAAGCCAACAAGCGTCGCCGTGAAGACGGAAGCGAGATCGGTCTTGGGAATTTGCAATTCCGCGGACAATGCCGGGGCGACGAGGCCCAGCGTGACATTGTCGATGCCGTCGAGCATCGCAAGCAGCACCGCCAGTGCAAAGACGGCAATGCGGTATCCTCCGACAGGCATCTGGCCGAGCACCTGCTCGACATCCACTCGGGTATTCATGTCCAATCCCTCCTCCACAGATGGAAACTTGGTTCAATCAGGCATTTTTGCTGGTCAAGGCAGACAGCCGCTCCCTCGGATGCGGGTGGATGCGATAGGCGTCCTTCGCAAAAGCATAGAGATCCTGCAGACGCTTCCAGCGAGCGGTGTGCGGCGGTGTCACGCCCCAATGATCCAGTCGGCCAGGTGGCCAGGCCCAGTATTCCGGACCGTGGTATTCGTAACTGTCGTCAATCTGATCGACGTCGGACGTGTACTCCAAAGGCCACTCCTCCGGCCCAGCGAAATAGGCGAAGGTGTTGTGCGCACAGCCGTGTCGGCCGGGGCCCCACTCGATTGGGTAGCCTGCATCGATCATTCGACCGGCGCCGCGCATCACAGCATCGAGATCCTTCATTTCGAAGGAAAGGTGGTTGAGGGTGCGCCATGGCGCCCCGCACACCACGATCGAACTGTGATCGGGGCTGTCGCAATTCAGGAATATCTGCCGTCTTGCCCGATCGCTGACGCGAAAGCCGAGAGCGTCGACGAGAAAGGAAACGAGGTTTTCAGGTTGCGGATCGTTGAAGTTGATATGGGCGATCTTGATTGGATGATCGCTTGAGCCGAAACCAGACTTGTGACGGATATCGTCCGTGACTACCGCGAAGGCCCGACCTTCGGGATCCTCGAAACCGAAGCCGTATCCGCCGCCGATGCGATCCAAAAGCCCGGGGGTTTCGACCGCAACGCCTGTGGCCGCGACACGGGCGTGCAATGCATCGACCACATCGCGGTTCGCGGCATCCATTACCGTGCGACGAACGGCGCCGGGACCCTTCGCGGGATGGATTGCCAGGATATGATGTGCATCGCACGTGCCGCGGAGATAAACGCTTCCATGGTCGCGGGCGACGATCTCCAGTTTCCAGACGTCGACATAAAAGCGGGCCGCACGCTCGGGATCTGCCATCTCTATCTCGACGCTCTGGACGCTCTTTACCGAAATTCTCACGACTTGCTCTCCCTCGGCATCACTTCGAGAAATCGTCATCCTGATAGGCGACGATGTTGAGGTAGTCCTCACGGGCTGGACCGAAGATATCGACGTTGATGGCCACGCCGTCCTCGGGAGACGGCGGATCGACATAGTGGATGTAATGGGGCGGGATGCGGATCACCGTTCCGGGTTTGCAGTCGAACGTCTGATCCTCGACATGCAACGTGACCCGGCCCTGGATCACCATGAAAATCTGGTCGAACGGATGGCTGTGCGGCGAACCCTTGCAGCCGGGCTGCAGGTAGTTGTAGGTCACCATGACGCCATCGCTTCGGAAGCCGCGCTGTATGATGCCGGGTTTGAGTTCACGTTCGGGGATGTCGTCCCAGCTGTAGGCTTTGATCGGTTTCTTCATGGCAATCTCCACTGCGTCAGGGCTCACATGCCGACGCGACGTCGACATGAAGTTTTAGAAAATCGGCAATCACGGCAGGCTCACGGGCGGCAAATCCGCTACGCGCAGCGACCGCGAATTCCGGGAAGTTTTTCCGGGCAAGCGCGATACGGCGCATCGCACCATCCACTCCGTCGGACAGGTGGATGAGACCGAGGCAGAGCCGGGTCTGGAACGACAGATCAAGGTCCCTGAGGGAGGAGAAGAAGCTCTCGTCGGGCACCACAAGCGGAACCGGAATGTGCAGGAGATCGATCCGCCGGACGCACCGCCCCTGCAGGTGATTTGACAACTCCACCATATCCGCAAAATGCTTCGGCTGGATCTTGAAGCCTGCGCCGTCCCGGCAATTCATATGTAAGGCTACCGGAATGGATTCGGGGACGGCACCAATTATAGTCGTAACGTGTTCCAAAAGAGCGTCCGCAAACGCGCTGTGTCCAGTGTCGCTTTCCGCGGCTTCGGCAAGGTCGGCAAAAGGCAGCTTTATCTGGACCGCAAGATCGGCAGAAGACGAGGGAAGATCGGTTACGACCCGCTTGACCTCGTCCATCAGCCATTCGGCGTAGGCTGAGTCCGCGTCCGGTTCCAGCCGATCTTCAGCTTCGGCGAAACGCGATATTTTAAACGGAGCCAGGATGCTGAGAGAGGCGCGGATGCCGGTCGGCAGTGCGACTGCCTTCTTCAGCGCCTCGAGGGCATCGAGCGAGCCACGGGCTCGGCGCGAAAGCCGCGCTATTCCGTCGGCTCCGGCCAGCCATGCCCTGATATCGTCGCCGTCCACGATGCGGGTGTCGGGATAGTAGAGAAGCCGGGCGCCAAGCTCTGCATGGCATAGCTGGTAGATCTCACGCTCACCGAGAAGCGGAAAATCGCCGACAAGATGGATACGGGTAGCTAGGGGTAACCTGTCGAGTGCCATGGTTCCTCCCGGCCCTTCAGATTTTCCGTGATAGTGCGGGAGGATGCCTATTATGTAAAATATGAAATTATGCGATTTATATAGTTTTCAGCTATAGAAACTTTGCCGCCGGTCACTTCAGGTCTGTGCCGATAAGCCTGGCGATCTCGATAAAGCGATTTGCCAACGGACTGGGATCACGGGACTTCAGGCGATGAATCCCGAAAACGCGCGGTGTCATGTGTTCAGTCAGCGGAACAGTCACGAGAGATCCTTCGGCTAGCTCTGCTCTGACAATCTGATCGGACAGAATGGTGACGCCACCGGTCTGCTTGACGATTTCTTTCAGAACGCCAAACGGTGCGGCCTCGATGAGATTTCGCGGGACGGGAATGCCGGCGACCGTGAATCCGGAATCGATCAGCGTGCGAATAATGCTTCCGCGTGGCGGCAATACCCACAGTGCATCCTGCAAATCCCGCAGCGACAGCGTCTTCTCCAAAGCAAAAGGGTGGCCGCTTCGTACGACGGCGGAGGTTTGCGCCGAAAATAGCGGTTCGCTGGCGATGAGGCCAATCCCGTTCGTTTCGAGGACTTCGGCCCGCATGGAAGAAATCACCACGTCGATCTCGTTGTTCAGAAGACCCTTGATCAGGTCCTCGTCATACGCTTCCACGACGTCGCATCGGATCGGCATGAAATCCACCACGATCTTCGACAGGATCTCGGGAATGATGCTCGCCGTTGCCAGAGGCGTTCCACCGACGACCATCGGACCGCTAACGCCGAGCGACGATAGGCGGACCTCTTCAAGGGCATTTTCCAACGCGTTGTCCAGACCCTCGGCATGCCGAACCAAGATCTGCCCCGCCTTGGTCAAGACGGCGCCGTGCCGTCCCCGATCCATCAGCTTTTCGCCGACAACATCCTCCATCCGCGAAATGCTGACGGAAAGGGAAGGTTGTGCGATATTCAGGGCCTTTGCGGCAGCCAACAGCGATCCCCTCTCCGCAATGACCTGAAGATATTTCAAATGGCGTGGGTTAAGGCCTGTCATAGTCGGACGTCCTGAAAGAATTCGAAAATTTTTGACCAGGCCAATCAATCAGTTAGAAACTATCGTGGATTCAACCAACTGCGACAGGCCTGCCCTATCAGATTGATTGATCCGGTCAGGCTGGCAACGTTGTATCGCCGGCATCAGTCGCTTCCAGGTCGGCCCTGACGAATTCGGCAGTCTGTTCATAATGCCGCTGCAGGAGGCGCATGGCCTCTTCGCCGTCATGATCCAGGACCGCTTTCACGATGTCCGCATGTTCCTGGCTTACCCTGCGCACCCTGAATGCCTTGCGACTGGAGAGCGCACGATAGCGGCCGAGCCGGTCCGCAAGCTGCTCGCAGAAGCCGATCAGCGGACGCGACTGGCAGCCGCTGATGAGAACGGCGTGGAAAGCCTTGTGCAGGCGCTCCCATTCCGGGTTGCTTTGGAATCGCTCGGCATTGAGTGAGCGGGGCGCCCGATCAAGCCGGTGATGGGCCACGATAAGGGCTTCCTCCCAGGCCGGGTCGGCATTAGCCATCGACTCGCGCAAAGCTATGCCTTCTACCCAGCACCGAGTTTTTGTCAGTTCCCCCAATTCCTCGAGACTGATCGGTTTTACGAAGAAGCCACGCTGCTCCCTGCCGATGACCAGGTCTTCGGTGGCGAGGCGGTTGAGCGCTTCCCGTAAGGGTGTCTGCCCGGCTTCGTAATGTTCCATCAGAAAACGAAGCTGCAACTTGCGGCCAGGTTCAAGGTTCGCCAACAAGATATCGCCCTTCAAGCGCTCGTAGATGGTCGTGGCAAGCGTAGCGGGGCTATCAAGCCCCTTGTTCGGCGCATCGACGTTCATGTGGCTCCTACAGATCAAGATTGGTTTTTATATACACGAGCATATCGAAATCTCAAAATTTATAAATTATGCCTTTACGGGTTGAAGTTTGTATATTATTCGAAAGGACAACACAGGAGGAAAGCGTGGGCGAGGAAAGGGCAAAACGCTTGAGGAGCGGTTGTGACTGCGGCGGCGTCGACGTTCATTGCCATGTTGTTCCTGCCCGTTTTCCGCTGCCGCGTGGCGGCTCCACTGTACGCGGTTGGCCGTCCATGGTTGCCTCTGACGATTGTCATGCGGCTGTGGTCATCGATGGGAAGCCCTATCGCCAGGTGAGTGACGCCTGCTGGGTAGCTGAGCGGCGGCTCGAGGACATGGATCGCGCCGGCATAGAGCTTCAGGCCCTTTCGCCCATGCCCGAGCTTTTCGGGTACTGGATTGACACGGGTGCGGCCAACGATCTCGTGCGTCATGTCAACGACGCGATTGCTGCGCTTGTTGCGGAAGGTCAGGGGCGTTTCGTCGGGTTGGGCGGTCTGCCGATGCAGGATATCGATCTTGCCTTGACCGAGCTGCATCGCATCGTGGGTGAACTCGGCTTCCGCGGCATCGAGGTTGGCAGTAATATCAACGGTGTCGCGATCGGCGACCCGCGCTTCCACCCGCTCTTTGCGGAAGTAGAAAAGCTCGGTGCGGCGGTCTTCGTCCACGCCGTGCGGCCGGCCGGCATGGATCGGCTCGTCGGGCCGGCGCCGCTTCAGCAGGTACTTGGGTATCCGACGGATGTCGGTCTGGCGGCGGCTTCGGTGATCACCGGCGGGCTGCTTCAGAAATTCTCGAAGCTCCGGATCGCCTTCAGCCATGGCGGAGGAACTTTCGCTTCGCTGTTACCGCGCCTGGAACAGGGTTATGCTGCGTTTCCGGCGGTCAAGGAGATCATGCCGGAAGCGCCCTCGGGACAGGCACGGCGCTTTTACGTGGACTCGCTCGTCTTCGATGCGGACACATTGCGGCGTCTGGTGTCCGTCTTCGGCGAACAGCGGGTGCTGCTCGGCACCGACTACCCCTTCAATTTTCGCGAAGAGGAGCCTGTTGCACGCATCAACGAGGCTTTCGACGATGTCGAACTGCGCAAACGCCTGACATTCGCGAATGCGCGGGCTTTCCTCGCGCTGGATGAGGTTTAATCAGATGGCCGATTTTCCTATTTCCGCCCTGCGGAGCGTCGAGCTGGGTACGCCCGATCTTTCAGCTTCCATCGACTTCTACACCCGCGTTTGGGGGTTGGAAGTCGTTGCTGAAGCCGGGGACAAGGTTTTCCTGGCGGCGACCGGCGACGATTTTCATGTGTTGGAGCTGAAGCGAAGCGATCGCCCCGAACTGCGCAAGATCACTTTCCGCGTGCGATCAGCAGACGACCTGAATTCGCTCTTCAGCAAGACCGTCGCAGCTGGTTGTGTCGTCCTGCGAGAGCCGGGCGAGGCCGATGCGCCGTCCGGCGGCGAACGCTTTGTCATCCGGGAGCCGCAGGGTTCCGTGCTGGAATTCGTACATGGCGACCGCCGCAGGCAAGGCGCGATCGTTGCCAATCGGCCGTACCGCCTTGCGCATGTGAACATCAACACTGCTGAGATCGAGGCGCTGTGTGCCTTTTATCGCGATGTCCTCGGTTTCCGTTTGACGGATCGCTCAAAGCTTATGGCGTTTCTGTGCTGCAACGTCGATCACCATGCGGTGGTGCTGGCGGAGGCATCCGCAAACGGCCTGAACCATGTCGCCTTCTTGATGCCGAATCTGGAGTCGGTCATGCGCGGTTCCGGACAGGTCATCGATCAGGGTTTCCCGATCGGCTGGGGCGTTGGCCGCCACGGACCTGGCGACAATGTCTTCGCCTATTTCGTCGATCCGACCGGCGTGGTCATCGAATACACCGCCGAGGTCCTGCAGGTGGACGACAGCTATCGGGTACGAGGCCCGGAGGAATGGGTATGGCCCCCGGGACGAACCGACCATTGGGGCATCGCACCGCCAAAAAGTGATGCCTGCAAGAAAGCTCAGATTTCCATCGGATTTTTCGGCGACTGACACCGCCGTTTCAATATGCGGAGGCTTTTCGTGACAAACGAGAACGATATTCCGAACCGCTATGACGTGCTGGTGGTGGGTTTCGGCCCAGCCGGCGCAGTTGCCGCCGGCATGCTCGGTGCGCGCGGACATTCCACACTGGTCGTTGATCGGCTGACCGGCATCTATGACAAGCCCCGCGCCATCGCCATCGATCACGAGATTCTGCGCCACTTCGACAATATGGGCATAGCCGACGAGGTTCTGCCTTACATCGCCCCGTTCACGGCCTCCCAGCACTTCGGTGCCCAAGGGCAGCTCATCCGCCGCATCGACATGGTGCCGGAACCCTATCCGCTAGGTTACACGCCGAGCATGGTGTTTACCCAGCCGCCGGTCGAGGCTGTGATGCGGAAGCATGCCGAAAGCTTTGACAGCGTAACGGTCGAGCTTGGCATGGAAATGACCAGCCTCGATCCGCAGGCGAACGAGGTCGCCGTAACCCTGAAGGACGCATCCGGCAAGACCCGCAGGGTTGCCGCAAAATACGTGATCGGCTGCGACGGCGCCTGGAGCCAGGTGCGCGAACAGTCCGGTATGAAACTGGTGGATCTGGTCTTCGACGAACCCTGGCTGGTTGTGGACGTGCAGGTGCATGAAGATGCACTCGGCAAGCTGCCGCATACATCGGCGCAGTTCTGCAATCCGGCGCGGCCTACGAGCTACATCATGGGCCCTAAGAACCACCGCCGCTGGGAGATCATGCTTTTGCCGGGCGAAGACCCGCGCGAAATGGAAAGACAGGAAAACGTCTGGCGGCTGCTGTCACCCTGGCTGACGTCTGAAGAAGGCGATCTCTGGCGCGCCGCTGCCTATCGTTTTCATGCGCTGGTCGCCGACACATGGCGCAATGGTCGTGTGTTGATTGCCGGTGACGCCGCACACCAGCAGCCACCGTTCATCGGACAGGGCATGTGCCAGGGGCTTCGCGACGTCTCCAACCTCGTCTGGAGACTTGATCGCATACTGAAGGGGCAATCATCAGAAGCGCTGCTCGACACATATACGGTTGAACGCAAGCGGCATGTGCAGACACTGACCGGCAAGATCAAGGCGATCGGCCAAACGATCTGCGAACGCGATCCGGAAGCCGCTGCCGCACGCGATGCCAAGATCCTCGCCGATGGTGGCGGCAAGCCGCTCACCGTGACCCGCCAGGAAATCGTCCCGCCCATCGAGGATGGATTGATCGCAAAAGAGGACACCCCGGCACGGGGGCTGCTCTTCCCGCAGCCGGCGATCGTTGAAGGCGATTCTCCGCGCCTTTTGGATAAGTTCACCGGATCGGAGTGGCGGCTGGTTCTCGACGGTCGCCGGATCGGTACGGGGGAGGGCGAAGCCTTGGCCAATACGATCGATGGCATCGTGGTCAGGGCCGTTTCCCCTCAAGAAGATAACGCTGGCGATCCGAGCACGCTTCGCGAAAGGGACGGTGTGCTTTCCGCATGGTTCGACCGGCACGGCGTCATCGCCGCTCTCGTCCGTCCGGACCATTACGTTTTCGGCGCGGCGAGATCGCTCGCCGATCTCACTGAACAGCTTTCGGATCTGCATCGGCGTCTTGCATGAGGCCCGGCGCGTTCCGCAGATGACGTCCTGATACGGTTTTTGGGAGGAAAACATGACCGATCCAGCAATCCAGAAAAGCAGTCCGTGGCGTCCGTTTGCGGTGCTCATCCTGCTCTTCCTGTTTCAAACGCTGAACTTCTTCGACAAGCTCGTCTTCGGCCTGTCGGCGGTCCCGATGATGAAGGAACTGCAGATCACGCCGCAGCAGTTCGGTCTGATCGGCAGCAGCTTTTTTCTGCTGTTTTCGATTTCAGGCGTTCTTGTTGGCCTTTTCGTGATCGGTCGCGTCCCCGTCAAATGGATCCTTGTCATCCTCGCCGCAATCTGGTCACTGACCCAGATCCCGATCTATTTCACCAGTTCCGTGACGGTTCTGGTGACCTGCCGTATTCTTCTCGGTCTTGGTGAGGGGCCGGGCCTGCCGACCGCACTTCATGCCGCGCATAACTGGTTCAGCCCGGAGAAGCGAAGCGTTCCAAGCGCGGTCGTCCTGCAAGGCATCAGCGTCGGCCTGCTCGCCGGCGGTCCGATCCTCACCTACATCATCGTCCAGCATGGTTGGCGTACGGGCTTCCTGTTCTGCGGCGTCATCGGTATCTGCTGGCTTTTCACCTGGTTGTTCATCGGCGGCGAAGGCCCTTACGCGGCGAGCAACGAAAAGACCGCTGCAAGCCCGCCTTCCGAAGCACCAATCCCCGCCCGCAAGCTCTGGCTCGATCCGACGGTTCTCGGTGTCATCATCATGTCGACCATGTCTTACTGGATCGTCGGCATGTCCGCGACCTGGCTGCCGCCGTTCCTACAGCAGGGGCTGGGCTATAGCCAGGTGCAGACCGGCAGCGTGATCTCCGCGGTGTACATCTTCCAGTCGCCACTTCTGCTCGTCGGTTCCTGGATCGCACAGCGTATGCTTCAGCGCGGCGTCAGCAAGCGTACGACACTCGGCAGCGCCTCAGGATACGCCCTGCTCGTCAGCGGTCTCGCCCTGATTGGCTCCGTCCATGCCAGCGGCGCGTTGCAGCTTGTGCTGATTGCGATCGCCTTCGCAGCGCCAAGTCTGACCACGATCTATGGTCCGATCACGCTTGGTGCGGTCGCTCCGGCCGTTCAACGCGGCAAGCTCATCGTGGTCATCTATTCCGCCAATGCCATCTCGGCCCTCGCATCAAATGCGATCACCGGCATGATCGTCCAGCGGGCCGGCCCCGAGCATCTGTCCGAAGGCTATGCGAACGCGATGATGTTCACCGCAGCAATCCTCATCATCGGTGCGATTTCCGCCTTCGCGCTGATCTTCCCGGACCGCACCATTCAGCGTTTTGGCGAGCGCGGCCGTATTTCCGATCAGATGCAGCGGGCCTGATGGCCCGCCACTTCCACACACTCAAGGAGAAGACCAATATGAAATTGTCCACCGTCAGAATAGCCGGCCGCACGACCTGGGGCGTTGTCGATCAGGATAGCTTCCGTGACGTCGGCACCGTGCTTGCCGATCGTTACGCCGATCTCAAAGCAGCCATCGCGGCCGGCCTGGCGGGCGTGGCGGAGGCAGTTGCCTCTGCCACTGCGACACCGCTTGCGGATATCGAGTGGCTACCCGTGGTGCCGAACCCGGACAAGATCCTTTGCGTCGGGTTGAACTACGAAATGCACCGCCAGGAAACCGGCCGTTCCGAAGTCGAGAACCCGACCATTTTCGCGCGTTACGCCAATAGCCAGATCGGTCATCTGGCGCCGATCGTGCGCCCGAAAATATCGACGGATCTCGATTATGAAGGCGAGCTAGCGGTCATCATTGGCAAATCAGGCCGTTACATCACCCGCGACGAGGCCATGGGATACGTTGCCGGCTATGCCTGCTACAACGACGGCAGCGTGCGTGATTTCCAGCGTCATACGCATCAGTTCACGCCGGGTAAAAATTTCCCCGATACAGGCGCTTTCGGCCCCTGGATGATGACGCCGGATGAACTCGGCCCGCTACCGGATCTGCGGATACAGACCCGCCTTAACGGCCAGGTGGTCCAGGATGCGACCTTCGGCCAGATGATCTTCGATATCGCCCGGCAGATCGAATATTGCTCCAGCTTCACGCGGCTGGAACCGGGCGACGTCATCGTCAGCGGCACACCGGGCGGGGTTGGCGCCAAGCGGCAGCCGCCGCTGTGGATGAAGCCGGGAGACGTCGTGGAGGTGGAGATCGACAGGCTCGGCATTCTCAGCAACCCGATCGTTGATGAATTAGGTTAGTATATGCTTACAGTTTGCGGTTGCGAACCGATGGAGGTCGACAGGCCCACAGGGGCCGGCAAAGTACATGAGGCGGCGCGATTTGCGCCCTTCAATTTGCCGGGATCGATTGAAATTCTTTCGGAAGGGAGGCCATGAAACAGTTCATCGCCGTATATGCGGTCGCATCGCTGCTCGCTTCGACAGCCTTGTCACAGGAGCAGCCCGCGCTTTCGGCTCGCGTCGCCACGACGCTGACCATTGACGGGCTTTCCTTCAAGGATCTCAATCGCAATGGCAAACTCGATCCTTATGAGGACTGGCGCCTCCCGGCTGCCGGGCGGGCCGCCGATCTCGTCAAGCAGATGACGCTGGAGGAGAAGGCCGGCCTGATGATGCATGGCACGGCTCCCTCTGTCGGTCCCGGTTCCGGCATGGGTGTCGGGACCGAATATGATCTTGCACGTGCCAAGGAGATGATCGACGGGCGCAAGGTCGTGACCTTCATAACGCGATTGGCGGGTGATCCCGCTCGCTTGGCCGAGGAGAACAACAAGCTTCAGGAGATCGCCGAGGCCGGACGGCTCGGTATTCCGGCGACGATCAGCACCGATCCGCGCAATCATTTCCAGTTCGTACTCGGCGCGAGTGTTTCGGCTGGGGGCTTCTCGAAATGGCCGGAGACCCTCGGGTTCGCGGCGATCGGCGACGCTGCGCTCATGCGGCGGTTTGGCGATATTGCCCGTCAGGAGTATCGCGCCGTCGGCATCCAGGAGGCATTGTCTCCCCAGGTCGATCTTGCCAGCGATCCTCGCTGGCCGCGCATCAACGGCACTTTCGGGGAGGATGCGCGCCTTTCGAAATCCATGGCGGAAGCCTATGTCGCCGGGTTCCAGAACGGTGAGAATGGTGTCAACAAAGACAGCGTCGTCGCCGTTGCCAAGCATTGGGTCGGCTATGGCGCGGCAAAGGACGGGTACGACAGCCACAACGCCTATGGCCGCCATGCGACCTTTCCCGGCAACAATTTTGCCGAGCATCTTATCCCTTTCGAGGGCGCCTTCAACGCAAAGGTCGGGGGCGTGATGCCGACATATTCGATCCTGGACGGCGTGACCCTTGACGGCAAGCCGCTGGAGCCGGTGGGCGCAGGATACAGCAAGCAGCTTCTGACCGACCTGCTGCGTGGCCAGTACGGTTTCGATGGTGTCGTTCTCAGCGATTGGCTTATCACCAACGACTGCAAGGGAACTTGCCTGGATGGCGAGAAGCCGGGTGTAAAGCCGACTTTGGACGAGGAAACCTTCGGCATGCCTTGGGGTGTGGAGGATTTGAGCCGCGTCGACCGGTTCGCAAAGGCGGTCAATGCCGGCGTCGATCAGTTTGGTGGCGTCACTTCGTCCGATCTTCTGGTTCAGGCCGTGAAGGAAGGAAAGATCAAAGAACAGCGCATTGATCAATCTGCAACCCGGATATTGATCCAGAAGTTCGAACAAGGCCTGTTCGAAAATCCCTATGTCGATCCCGAAAAGGCGCGCTCAATCGTCGGCAATCCGGCATTTGCGGCAGAGGCGAACGCCGCGCAGGCCAGGGCAATGGTGCTGCTTGACAATAAAGCCAAGCTTTTGCCGGTCCAGAGCGGCAAGAAAGTGTTCCTTTACGGCGTCGATCCAAAAGCGGCGGCCGCCCGAGGCTTTACAGTCGTTGCCACAGCCCGTGAAGCCGATTTCGCGCTGGTGCGACTGAATGCACCCTATCAGCAGCCGCACATGAATTATTTCTTCGGTTCCCGTCAGCAGGAGGGCGATCTTGATTTCAAGGATGGCAATGCTGATTTCGAGGCGTTCAAGCAGACGGCGAAGCAGGTTCCGACGATTGTCTCTGTCTATCTGGCGCGTCCAGCGATCCTCTCCGGAATACGCGAGCCTGCCGCTGCGATCCTCGCTAATTTCGGCGCAAGCGACGCGGCGTTATTCGATGCGATCGAGGGCAAACAGAAAGCGGAAGGTAGGCTGCCTTTCGAACTCCCTTCATCGATGGACGATGCGCGTGCGCAGAAATTGGACGTGCCCCACGACACGGTCAACCCACTGTATCCCATAGGCTTCAGTATGCAGTACTGAACCTGCGAAACGACCAACCTGGTCTTCTAAGGGTGAGCGGAAGCTCGAGTGCCTACGCCGAAACGACGAAGCTGGAGTAAACCTGCCAGTCCGCACCCGTCCTCAAATCGGTCATTCCGTCAGATAAAGTAGATGCTCACTGCCGAGGAATTTCAATCGGATAGCGTTTGCAATATAAGGTCGTTGGTTCCAACCCGTTCAAGGCGAAATACGCGCCAAGGATCGCGCTACGTAGATTCAGCATGTCGATCATTATCTCCAGTGAAGCAGCATCATTTCGACCGCTTGCGACGCGAGGCGGTTATTAACAGCTCGCATCCATCTTCCAGGCCTGCGCCAATGCCTGCGAGTTGATATATTCCGGATGCTCGTCAATTGGCCGTCCCTATCCGTGATGGCGAAGATCCAGTTGTCCTCGAACATCTTGTTAGCCACTTTGAATTTTCCCGTGACTTAGCCGACGACCAGTATTCGGTCACCTTGTGTGACGTATTAGTGGGGTGCTGTGGACGTCCCCATCGCCCTATATGCCGCTCGAGCAATACCGCCGATCCCCTGGTGCCCGAGGTGGATGCCGACCAACAGCCAGTAATCAGCGGGAGGATCCAGCCGATGTCGTTGGCGCCGAGCGCCAACAGGCCTCTCGCTGTCACCGCGAACGATCACGGTCAAAAGGTCTAGATATTGTTGTCGGTCTTCATAGGAGGTTCTCAATTCTGCACGTGATCGGATCATGTCGATCCGATCACACGTTTCGGCGGTGGGGACGCAACTCCGGGCGGCCGAGCTCTATCTTGTAACCTCGAACTACTGGCGCGGCGGTAGTGGCGGAGTGTTGGCCGAGATTGCGCCCTTGTTACGTGCGTCAGCCGCCGCTTCCATCAAAAGCTTCTTGAATTTACGAAGCGGAACCCGATCGGCACGAAGCATAAGCCGGATGAGTGGGTCGTGCAGGACTTCGGATATTGTTAGTTCGTTGCTAGGCATGAGAACTCCCACCATCACCCAACCTTATCAATCGAACCGAACCGTTCGGTGCGATTGATAGAATTGCGTGGTTCGCGCGCATAGGGGATCCGACCGGGATATCGTTCTGGCCAAGCGTGATCCCATAAAAAAATCGAAGAGCACACACGATCTGGTTTAACGATGCCCACGATGTCCCCGTTGACACGAGGTGAACCTGGAAGGTGTGGATCTCGGCAGGACCAAACCGATCGGCCGAAATAGCGGCTGAACTTCCGTACCGCATTAATATAGGATCGTTGGGTCGCCGGGGAGAGATTGCGGATCGTCATATCCTCAATCATCTGGCGGCGAAGAGGGCTCATCTCAGCCATCGGGGCCTCCTGTCTGAAGGGTGGGTTGCAACACAACCATCCTCTCAGCCAGGACGCTCTCCTCAAAGGCCGCCGCAAATCGCCGCGATCAGCGGCTTAGTTCAATCCCTCCTGCCACCGGATTTGCTCCAGTTACCGGGAGGCCGATTGAGGTCGCGTGGGGAAAGAGAGGCTATGTGAGACGCCCCTTCGATGCGGAAGTTGGGCGATGAGCCGTGGTGGCGGCCACAGAACAAAAAACAATATTCCCGTTTCGGTAGTCCTCTGTTAGCGTCGGCCAAAATCGGGGGATTGCCATGAATGATACCGACGGCTCCGCTCCGGCCTCAGAGCCAGCGCGCAACCAAACTACGGCCAAGATGATACCTACTGACGTCAAGCGGAAGGGCCATTTGCTGATCGCCTTTGACGCGGCCCATGAGGATCAATTTGCGGCCCTGATCGATAAACTCGGTGGCAGCCCGCGCCCGTTGGTCTCACGCGACGGAAAGGCGCGAAAATTCATTCTTTCGAATATACGCTATTCGCAATTGGACGAAATTCAAGGCGATTTCTTTTATAAATGGCTTCGTCACAGACCCGAGCCCGAGACCGTTCGCAAGCCCTGTTCCGGAGATTGCTCAGCTAGCGGCAAATGCTTACGCCCGGGGTGCATCTGCCTGAACGGCCGATGCACATGAGGATTTTCCTACAGGCAGTGGCGGGAAGCCTGTTTTTTGTCGTGCTCAGTGCGTGCGGGTATTTTGCCTATTCTCTCTGGCCTAAACTGGGCGCAACGGGACCGGGGGGCAGTCCGGGCCTTGAAGCATACGCGCCCGTCATTCAGGCAGTCCTGACGCCCCTTACATCGCTGATCACCTTGCTGTTTTCATACCTCGTCATCGACAGACAATTTCGCCTCAATTCAGAGATCGAGAAGGTAAAACTAGATCTTGGCGAGCGCTTCAAGCGCGAGTCGGATGCTTATCTTCAGCTTTGGAAAGCCGTTGCTTCTGCTTACCGGACGATTGCAGCGCTGGAGACACGGAAACTAAACGCGGCCGAGAACGACCGGTTAGCGTCTCTGCTGTCGGAGGCAGAGCCATACAGTTTCGTCTTGTCTCATGACGACGAAGCGCGCTTCTACGAATATTTTCAAAAAATCGATAATCTGCGCGCGAGTGCGGTCAAAGCCCCTGGCAACAAAGAGCGTCAAGAGCTCTGGGTGACAAATGCCAAGGACATAGGCACGCACCACGGAGAGATTAGGGAACGTTATAAATCCGCCTACCTCGGGCTGAAAAAACTCCACGATGATTACCCTCACCAGCGAAGACTGGAAAAGCGTCGGACGTCGTCGCGCTGCCGGAGCTGGTTGAGCTCGTCATGGCAAAGCCGCTGTTATCGGCCGGGATGGTGTCAAGTCCCTCGAGGAGAGGCCGCAGGCGGGCGGCGCATCGTGTTGGAACTCGGCCTGCGCGAGATGAAGGGGAGGGGGAGGTTTCGGGCTCGGGGAATTCTATATCGCTTGGCACGGCGCCCCGATGCAGGCCATAACTGCGAACGGCGCCAACTTCAATTGGAGTTTGGCTTTCCTGGAAGACCTTTGCCGACTGCTCAAGCTGTAACTGGCGGACATCGCGCTGGAGGGCTTCAAGCTGTCGTTCGAGCTCCTCGCGTTCTGGTAACTTCGATTTGGTGTTGCGGCGTTTCATGGATGAAGTAGCCTCATGACCGAGCAGCTGATCTTTCCAGTTGTACAACGTCGGCCTGCATACGCCCAGTCGGTCCGCTACTCGTTGGGCTCATTCCTCTTCACTGCAAAGCTCAATGACACCGACTTGTTTCAAATTCTCAGGATAGGCCGGACGCCACGATCGACCGACTATGGATGTCTTCGTTTCTGGAAACGCTTCTCGAACCCATGCCGTCAAGGTTTGTCGACCGGGATAACCCAAGGCTCGCATCGTTGCAGAGATACAGCGATCGTGAGTGCGGTAGTGCTTCTACTCATCAGAATATTTTGGTGTTCGAACCGGATAGCGAACGCACAGATCACGACGCTGCTCGTACTCGCGGTACCACCTGTTTAGAGCATTCTTGGTGGGATAACCCAACTGGCGAATGGTCGCCTTAACCCGCTTGCCAAGCCTGATGCAAAGCTCAATGGCTCGAAGTCTGTCGCAATAGGAATACATGAACTACCTCCTGGTGGTCCAAGTTTTCGTCCGCACTCCCAAGGGGTGAATGTTCGATGCTGTTTGACAGTCGCGGCAGATCGATGTCATCCTCGTGACCGAGCTTTCTCGATGGGGGTCGCTTAACGATCGACCTCCTCAACACGCTGCGCGAACTGGAAAGCTGGAGAGTCTCCGTCACCGCCATGAACGGGATGGCATTCGATTTGTCGTCTCCACATGGCCGCATGCTGGCGACATTTCTGTCCGGCATCGCTGAATTCGAACGCGATCTCATCAGCGAACGGGTTAAATCCGGTCTGGCAGCGGCGAAGGCGCGAGGCAAAAAGCTAGGTCGTCGGACCGGCGAGCGGCCGAAATCAGACCGGTTCGCACCAAAAGTCATCGCGTTGATCGCGGAAGGCCGAAGCTACCGCTGGATCGCTCGCGATCTGGGAATCAGCAAGAATACCGTCACCAACATCGTGCAGCTACAACGGACTGAAGAATCTAGACTTTGCAGTCAAGCATCCATTGAACCCCGTACCGATCGGTGAGCTTGCCATAGTAGCTCCCCCAAGGCTGCATCGCGAGGGGCGTCGTTACCTTTCCGCCGACAGCGAGTTTTGTAAATAATCTGTCGGTGCTGTCACGATTGCCCATGATGAGAATGTGGGACGAACCTCGCATCGGCTCAGCATCGTGATTATCCGAGGCGAAGAACAGAATTCCCGGCCCCTCGAAGCGGGCATGCATTACCTTGCCCTGCATCGCTTCGCTGGCGATTGGAATGCCGTGATCTCCATGCCGCATGAGCGTTGTTACCTGACCAAGGCCGCATTCCGTGTAGAATGTAAGCGCAGCCTCGCACTGCGTAGTGAAGAAGAGATAGTTGGCTAGCTGCATTTCATAGGCTCCTGTCGATTGCCGGGCCGACTAACCCGGCAATCCTGGATATTTGTCCGATGGGGTTAGGCGGCGGAGGCGGTAATGGCTTCTACGAGATCGGCATTATCGTAGCTGCGCCCTGCGATCCCCCAGGCTCCCTCGGGCGCGTAGACGATGTTCGACCAGATGTATTCGCGCCTGAGCTGACCTCCTGCGGCTCGCTCGACCACATCTGTTGCCCTCTCGATAAACACTCTCTTCGCCTCCGATGTCGCCAGCGCGATCTCGGGGAGTTTCAGCTCAACGAAAGCCGCCTCAACTGGCTTGCCGGCAGCAAGAATGTGTTCTTTGGGAAGCACGTTGATCGAGCCGACGACATTGGCGGTCATGAACGCGTTTCCGCTGAGGCCGGCGATTTCAATGACGGCTTCAGTCAGCCCTGCGAAGGCCTCGGCCTGCGCGGCAGGCGATAGTAGACCCTCTGGTATGGTCAGCGTGATGGGCATGGTTCTCTCCTTGTTTAACGTGTGTCCAGACGTGATATATACTGGGTACTCTCTATCGATACACACTGATCGCTCTCTATGCAATGATAAAGAGTGACCTCTCTTAAAGGAATCCATATGCGCTACAGCGTCGAGCATAAGAACCAGACACGGTCGAAGGTCATCTCAGCAGCCGGACAGGTGTTCCGCAAGGAAGGCTACGGCGGCGCAGGCATTGACGCGCTAACAAAGGCAGCGGGCGTAACAAACGGCGCATTCTATGGGCACTTTAGATCCAAGAGCGAAGCATTCCGTACCGCCGTCGTTGCAGGACTGGAAGAATTGCGGCAGGGGATCGCGACGCTTAGGACCGAACAACCGCAGGGCTGGCTAGAGACGTTCGTAGGCTACTATCTGGGCTATAAGCGAACATGCGATCTCAGCGAAAGCTGTGCGCTGCCGAGCCTGTCCGCAGATGTAATGCGCACCGATAACGAAACCAGACGTGTCTACACAGAAGAACTGGAGCATCTTATCGCGGAAATCGCTGCCGGTCTGCCAGAAGGCCCTTTGTCGCGTTCGGCGGGAACCCCGCGAGAAGATCAGGCAATCCTATTGCTCACCCAGCTTACCGGCGGCCTCACGCTTGCTCGGGCCGTATCGGACCCGGTCCTATCCGAGAAGATAGCCAAGCTTGTAGCGTTGGAAGCGATACGTTCCGTCTATTGATCTAGCGTCATATTGGGGCCAACGCTGACCGAAGCTTAGGATGTCATTTCGCCCCCAGCCGGAACCGACCCCAACCAGTCAGAATCATGCTGAGATGAATATGGTCTTCTGCTTGACGGAATAATAGTCGATGTGACCGAAGGCCCAATACCCCGATCGAGACGAGAAAGACCCAGACAATAGCGCGCCCTAACATGTGGAGTTTTGATGAACACTTCAAACCAAAGGATAAGCGACGCAAGTCAGACTCTTGAAATCATCGCCTTCCGACCACACGATTAGGAATTTTGCGCGCGCACGACGTCCATCCGCGAGATCCGCGGATGGGGTCCCGCTACACCAATCCCGCATGCACCCTCCTATTGCCGAACCTTCATCAAGGTTAAGCTATGCGCCTGAGCGAATGGATTGGACATATCGATCGCTAAACTCGCTCAAGGTGCCCCCTAAGGGTTTCGACGAAGCGCTCCGCGCTCTCTTTATGGGGAACCCCGGGCTGTATTACAAAATATGGGTTCGGTGCGACCACCTCAATGTTGAGCAACTTCACTAACGTGCCGCGGCGGAGATCGTCTGCGCAAAGTATTGATGTTCCCACTGCAACGCCACATCCGTCTCTTGCGGCTTGCAGGGATGCGGCGGCGTTCGGAAAGTAGACCTGTTGTGCGAATTGCACTGTCTGTGCAGAAGCCATGCTAAGCAGGCGCATCCAGTCCGCGCCCTGATCGGCATGCAACGCGATACAACGCCCCAGATCCATCGGAGTGCTAATATCCCACTCGTACCGCAATTCCGGGCGGCATACCGGAAAATACATTTCATCCCGGAGAATAGCCACTCGCGCACCGGGTACTGGGCGCTCACCATAGGAAACTATTACATCCATGCTGTCATCGGCCATGCCGATCGGAAAAATTCGCACTGTCATAAGTGGGTATTGTTGACAGAAAGACTTTATCACCGTCGAGAGGCGTGAACCAGCTAGGGCTGGAGCGCACGCTATTCGCAGTTCGCCGTCCATTCCGGAATCCGACGACAACGATTGACAGGCTCGTTCCATCTCATGGAAGACTTGGCTCAGTCTATTATACAAAGACGACCCGGCAGATGTCAGAGTGAGCGTCCGCTTGCTACGGATAACAAGCTTTTCACCCAATTCCTGTTCTAGCTGTCTAATTTGATACCGGATTGCGCCATCGGTCACATTGAGATGGGCGGCAGCCCCTGCGACTCCGCCTCTCCGGGCCAGCTCGTGAAAGGTCTTCAGACCAGTTAAGTTCAACATTTGGCCTCCTGAATGCGAATTATTTGCACGAAAAAGAGCAATTTTATTCGCTTGCGTCAAATTACTTCGCGGCTAATCTTCTTGTTAGAACACGGTCGCCTTCACGCCCAAGCGCGGGAATGGAATACGTGCGGATTGTGGAGCAGGGCGCTTGCTCAGCCTATCAGCCGCAAAATTCCCAACCTGAGTGTGATTTTCAGCCGCGATATCCCGGTGGGACGAGCAGCAGCGCTCTGCCCGAAGATCGTCATTTTACCGCCTGCGTGGCGCGGAGGATTGATACTATGGTGAAAATGGCAATTGAGGTCGGAGGCACGTTCACAGATCTCATCTGGATCGAGGACGATATCGTTCGCAGCCATAAGGTCCCTTCCACGCCACATGACGCATCGATTGGCGTATTAGACGGTCTCAACACAGCTCTTGACGGAAGTCTGTCGGGACTGGAGCAGCTCTTTCACGGTTCGACCGTCGCAACGAATGCAGTCATCGAGAGAAAGGGCTGCAAGACAGCATTGCTGACGACCGCTGGCTTCAAGGACATTCTGCTTCTGCAGCGGCAGTTGCGTTCGAATGTCTACGCCATCGAATGTCATAAGCCCGAGCCGCTGGTTCCGCTAAATCTAAGCATTGAGGCCAACGAACGCGTAGACGCGCTCGGCCGGACCATTACGCCGCTGGACGAGAACGCCCTTATCGCGACGCTGGATCTCTTGCTCGAAAAGGAAAGGCCGGAGGCATTGGCCGTCTGCCTGCTCCACGCCTATCGCAGCCCAAAACACGAGCAGCGCATTCGTGAAATTATCGCTAAACGGATGCCGGACCTGCCTGTCGTACTTTCCTCGGATGTTTTGCCGACATTCCGCGAATACGAACGCGCTTCGACCACTGCAATGGCCGCCTATCTGGTCCCGCTTGTCGGACGTTATCTCGAACGGCTCGAGCAACACCTCGAATCGGGAGCGCCCGGCAGCAATCTCTTCGTCATGCAGTCTTCGGGCGGGGTACTCCCAAGCACCGGCTCGCATGCGCGTGGCGTGGAGATGCTCAACTCCGGTCCCGCAGCTGGCGTCATCGGCGCTGTGCGGATGGCCGAGGCGGTCGGTGACAAGGATGTCATCACGCTCGACGTCGGCGGCACAAGCGCCGACATCTGCCTCATTGCAGGCGGCGCACCCGGTATTACCTCCGAGACAGAAGTGGACGGCTTGCCCGTCGGTCTTCCGAGCATCGATATCGCCAACATCGGTGCGGGCGGCGGCAGCCTTGGCTGGATCGACGCCGGCGGCATGTTGCAGGTCGGGCCGCGTTCGGCGGGCGCCCGCCCGGGGCCGGCCTGCTACGGCCATGGCGGCGAGGTTCCCGCGCTGACTGACGCCCTGGTGGAATTGGGCTGGATTCGTCCCGAACGATTTCTCGGCGGCCGTATGACGCTTTATCCCGAGCGCGCCACAGCGGCGCTGCAGACGCTTGGCGCCGAAAGGGGCGAATCGGCTTCGGCCATGGCTCAGGCGATGATCGACATAAGCGTCGCCCATGTCAGCCAGGGCGTTCGACTGGTGTCGGTGCAACGCGGCCACGACCCGAAGGGCTATGCGATCTACGCCTACGGCGGCATGGGACCGATGATCGGGGCGCTCGCCGCCACCGAACTCAAGGTTAACCGTGTCGTAGTGCCGCCCTATCCGGGACTGTTCTCGGCGCTCGGGCTCCTCGTGGCGGACCTCAAGCGAATTTACCGCGAAACGAACCTGATGCGCGTCACCGACAGCGTCGCAGACGACGTTAGCGCTGCCTTCGCGCGCATCCGGCAGCAGGCCGAGACAGAGTTTGCAGCATTCGGTCGCAAGCCTGAAGAGATCCTCTTCGAACACGAACTCGAAATGCGGTTTGTCGGTCAGGGTTATGAATTGCTCTCGAATGTCGAGCTCGACCGGCTTCAGCGCGAAGGCAAGGCTTACGTTCTTGCGCTTTTCAAGGCGACCCACGAAACCCGCTATGGCGCCGTGGCATCCATGGGCGAAGTCGAACTTGTGACGTTCAGATTGACGGCCTCGGTGGCCACGGACAGCGACGTCATGACGTCGCTCACCCGCCCTGCCGCCGTGACCACGGATCCGCAGCCGACGGTCAGCGGGGAAATCAGTTTCGCCGGTTCGGCAGTGGCCTGCCAGTATTTTTGGCGCGCCGATCTTGTGCAGGGGACCACTATCACAGGGGCAGCAGTTATCGAGGAGCCGACTGCTACAACGCTGGTTCCGCCGGGTTGGACCGCCACGGTCGACCATACCGGTGCCCTCATCCTGACAAGCGAGGCATAAGCAATGTCCGAGAAACTCAACGCCGCAACCTTCAACATCATCAGCAACGGGCTGCACGGAATTGCTCAGGAAATGGGCGAAAAGCTCGTGCGTTCCGCCTATTCGACGATCATCCGCGAGGCACGGGACTGCTCGACGTCATTCCTTGACCGCGATGGCAGGATCATCGCCCAGGCGCAGTTTTGCCCGATCCACATGAACTCCTTCGGCAAGGTCTTCGAGGCCTTTGCCAACAAGTTCGATCTGTCGACCATCCAGCCGGATGAGGGCTTGATGACCAACGACCCCTATAGCGGTGCGCAGCATCTCAACGACATCATTCTGTTCACCCCCGTCTTCTACCGTGACAAGCTGGTCGCCTTCAGCGCGTCTTTGGGACACCATATCGATACCGGCGGTGGTGCCGCCGGCCCGAATGCGGGCGCGAGCGACGTCTATTCTGAAGGGCTTCGCATCCCGCTGACCCGTTTCAATGTTCACAGGGATCTCGGAGACGGTCTGCTAGAGCAGTTCATCCGTATCAATGTGCGCCCGCCGAATGAGGTGATGGGCGACATCTATGCGCAGTTCGCCGCCAACCGCACCGGCGAAGGGCGCTTTATCGAAATGCTCGAACGGTTCGGCGAAGAAACGGTTCTTGCCGGCGCGTCAGAGTTGCAGGACTACTCGGAGCGTCTGGCGCGAGAAGCCATAAGAGCGATCCCCGACGGCATCTACGAAGCTGAGGATTTCGTCGATGACAACGGATTCACCCAGGATCCCCTACGCGTCGCCGTCAAGATCAAGGTCGATGGCGACTCCCTTGAACTCGATTTTACGGGAAGCGCCGCACAGACCAAGGGGATAATCAACTCGCCGCTTGCCGCGACGATTTCGGCGGCCTATGGCGCAATCGGGATTTTGCTCGGCGGCGGGCGCATTCCTGTCAACGATGGCCTCTACAGGCCCATCCGCGCAATTCACGTGCCCTATGGAAGCTTCCTCAATCCAAGCGAGCCGCGTGCCGTGCGGGCCCGCAACAATGCCTGCCATCGCGTTTACAACGTCATCATGCTGGCCATGTCCGAGGTTGTGCCGAACCAGGTTCTGGCTTCCGGCCACGATACCACCAACGCAATTGGTATGGGTCACATGTCGCCTGACGGCTATCGTGTCTACATGGAGGTCGTGGGCGGCGGTTGGGGAGCCTCCGCAGGTGCCGATGGTGCCGACGTGGTGGATGGCTATGTTGGTAATTGTTCGAATGTGCCGGTGGAATCGTTGGAAACGGATTATCCGTTTATGCGCATTGAGGAATATTCGCTTCGGCGGGGCTCGGCAGGCGCTGGCGAGCGTCGCGGCGGCCTCGGCGCCCGGCGCGTCTACCGGATTCTCGCTGACGATGTCATGTTCAACTCCTATTCAGACCGTTTTAAGGTTGCGCCCTGGGGCCTGTTTGGCGGCCAGAGTGGCGACTACTCACGTTTCACGGTCGAACGGGACGGAGAGTTCCTCAAGCTTCCTTCCAAGGGAAATACCGAACTGCTCAAGGGAGACCGTCTAATCATCGAGACGGCGGGTGGTGGCGGCTATGGCGATCCCAGGAAGAGAAACCGGGCTTTGCTTGAACGGGAAATTGCTCAAGGTTTGCTGACCGCGGAAGAGGGAGCAGAGAACTACGGACTTTCATGACATCAACTTTGGGCCTGGGACGCTAGAATCCCAGGCTGTAAAAAAGGGGAACATAAGCATGACAAGAATGAGTGCAGCTTTTCGGCTTGCCGCTGCGGCAGGCCTTCTCGCGGTGATCATATCAGAACCCGCCGTTGCAAAGATGGAAAAGGATATCATCCGTATCGGCATCCTCAACGATATGAGCGGCCCCTATGCTGACTTGGGAGGCCCAGGTTCAGTCGTCGCCGCCAATCTGGCGGTGCAGGACATGGCTGATGCATTTAAAGGCGTTAAGCTGGAAATCATCTCCGGCGACCACCAGAACAAGGCCGATATCGGATCCGCGCTGGCGCGTCGTTGGTTCGATCAGGACGGCGTGGACGTCATCGCTGATGTTCCTGTATCCTCCGTCGCGCTGGCGGTGCAGGAAATTGGGCGGCAGGCGAAGCGGATCACACTGATGCAAGGGTCGACTTCCGATCTCTCAGGCAAGGCGTGCTCTCCTTATAGCACCGCTTGGCAGGATGACACCTATGCATACTCGAAGGCGACTTCGCAGGCGGTGGTTCTCGACGGAGGTAAGAGTTGGTTCTTCATCGCAGCCGACTACGCTTTCGGACAGGCGTTGGAGCGCGATGCGGGAGGCTTTATCAAGGCAGCGGGCGGCGAGATCGTCGGCTCCGTGCGTCATCCGATCAACGCCGGCGATATGAGTTCTTATCTGCTGCAGGCGCAGAGCTCCGGCGCGCAGGTTGTTGGCTTGCTCAACGGTGGCACCGATCTTATCAACTCGATCAAGCAAGCAAACGAATTCGGTATTTCGGCCAGCGGCCAGCGTGTTGTCGCCTTTCTGGTGTATCTTACCGATATCCATGCGCTCGGCCTTGAGGCAACAAAGGGGTTGCTACTTTCGGAAGGCTTCTATTGGGATCAGAACGATGCTGCGCGGACATGGTCAAAGCGCTATTTCGAAAAGATGAATCGTATGCCGACCAAGGAGCAGGCTTCGGTCTACACATCAATCGTCCACTATCTTAAGGCCGTGAAGGCTGCGGACACTCTTGACGCTGATGTCGTCGCTGAAAAGATGCGTGACATTCCTGTGGATTATTTCGGCAATACCGGCACGGTCCGCATCGACGGACGTGTGGTCTATCCCCTGACCCTTTATCAGGTGAAGGAGCCCAGCGAAAGTAAGCAGGCTTGGGATTACTACAAGCCAGTGCGCGAAATTGCGGCGAAAGATGCCTTCCGTCCGATGAGTGAAGGCGGCTGCCCTCTCGTGAAGTGAAGCCGAGCCCAAATTCACATGGAGCGCGCAAATGCGTCTCCAACGTGAACCTGGGTAAAAGGAAGGTTCGCCGCATGGCTCCGACACGCGATCAATCAACGCAACGCATCATCCTCCAATGCCGTGGCTTGACGCGAGAGTTCGCAGGCTTCGTAGCCGTCGCCGGCGTGGATCTCGACATTGCTGAAGGCACCATTCACGCACTGATCGGCCCTAATGGCGCTGGCAAGACAACCTGCTTCAATCTTCTGACCAGGTTTCTTGCGACGAGTAGTGGCTCAATTAAATACAAGGGCCGCGATATCACCTCAGCAAAACCATCTGACGTAGCGCGTTCTGGCATGGTCCGTTCATTCCAAATATCTGCAGTCTTCGGACAAATGACCGTTCTGGAAAACGTCCGTATTGCCCTTCAACGAAAGCGCGGCGACAATTTCGATTTCTGGCGGTCCGCGAATGTGTTGCGCCAGTACGACGACCAGGCCCGACATCTTATCGAGACGGTGGGCCTTACCGCTTTTGTTAGTGACCGCGCGTCCATCCTTCCATACGGCCGCAGGCGCGCGCTGGAACTGGCGACTACGCTCGCGCTTGATCCTGAAATGCTTCTGCTTGACGAACCCATGGCCGGCATGGGGCATGAGGACATCGCAATGACGGCCGAACTTATACGCCAGGTTGCTGCCAATCGCACAATTCTGATGGTTGAGCATAATCTACCCGTTGTCGCTACCCTCAGCGATCGGATTACGGTGCTGGCGCGCGGCAAAGTGATCGCTGAGGGCAACTACGAGAGCATTTCACAAGATCCTGCGGTTATGCAGGCCTATATCGGGACAGGTCATGGATAGTCTATTGATGAAATCCCCTTCTGAGGGGGTGGCGCCACTGTCCGTTCGAAGACTGAATGCCTGGTATGGGGACAGTCATGTTCTGCATGGTATGGACTTCGAAATATTGCCCGGCGAAGTGATTACACTTCTTGGGCGCAATGGTGCCGGAAAGACAACAACCCTCCGGGCCATCATGGGTCTTATACCAAGACGCCGAGGTGTGGTTTCTATCTATGGCGAGGAAACGGTTGGGTTTCCGCCGCGTCGAATAGCTCGACTAGGAGTCGGTTACTGCCCGGAGGAGCGCGGTATCTATTCGAGCCTCACAGTCAATGAGAACCTGATGCTGCCACCCATAGTGCGCCCTGGTGGTCTGCCGCTGGAAAAAATCTTCGACCTTTTCCCGAATCTGCAAGAGCGGCTGGCGAGCACTGGGACGAAACTCTCTGGCGGTGAACAGCAAATGCTGGCGATTGCGCGCATTCTGCGCACGGGCGCCAAACTGCTGCTGCTCGATGAGCCAACCGAGGGATTGGCACCCGTCATTATTGAGCAGATCGGGCGTACCGTCGAGGTGCTCAAGTCGGAGGGCTTCACGATTGTCCTAGTCGAACAGAATCTGGGGTTCGCTGCGTCGATCGGCGACCGGCACCACGTTGTTGAGCAGGGGAAGATTGTGGACGTTGTCGATCGCGACGATCTACGAGCCAACCATTCGAAACTAAAGACCTATCTGGGAGTGTGATAGTGACGATGTTTGGATTACCGCTACAGGCGCTGGTGGGACAGCTTTTGCTTGGGCTGATCAACGGTGCGTTCTACGCCATATTGAGTCTCGGGCTTGCTATCATCTTTGGGTTGCTCAACGTCGTCAACTTCGCACACGGTGCCTTTTATATGATGGGAGCTTTCTGTGCGTGGATGCTTCTTAATTATCTCGGTATCGGCTTCTGGGCGGCTCTGCTTCTGGCCCCGGTGAGTGTCGGTGCTATTGGCATCGTCCTCGAACGACTGTTCATCTCTCGTCTTTATCGCCAGGACCCCCTATACGGTATGCTCCTGACCTTTGGCATGGCTCTCATCGTACAGGGTCTTTTTCGGAACCAGTACGGCGTTTCGGGCCTGCCATATCACATTCCGCCCGCTTTATCGGGTGGGCATAATCTCGGCTTCATGTTCCTGCCCAACTATCGCGCCTTTGTCATCGTATTTTCTGCAATTGTCTGTCTGTTGACTTGGTTCTTCATCGAAAAGACCCGGCTCGGCTCCTATCTGCGCGCAGCAACCGAAGACGCATCACTAACCGAGGCGTTCGGTATCAACGTCCCTCTCCTGGTCACTCTCACTTATGGTTTCGGTGTGGGATTGGCAGCGCTGGCGGGCGTGCTTGCAGCGCCGATCACGTCCGTTAATCCGAACATGGGTGCCGATGTCATCATTGTTGTGTTCGCGGTCGTTGTCATCGGCGGCATGGGCTCGATCATGGGTTCGGTCGTTACTGGGTTTGGTTTGGGACTTGTCGAGGGTCTGACGAAGGTGATTTATCCATCGGCGGCATCAACTGTCATCTTTCTCGTCATGGTTTTGGTTCTGCTCGCCCGTCCGGCTAGCATGTCGGGAAAGGGCGTTTGATGGCCGACGTCAACCCGATTTCTATCCATAAGATGGCGGCGCCTTACGCGCAGAAGCATATTTACGGCTGGATAGCGTTTGCTATCTCGCTTTGCATCGCGCCTTTCTTTTTCTACCCGATCCTTCTCATGAAGATCCTATGTTTTGCGCTGTTCGCAAGCGCGTTTAATCTCATGCTTGGCTTTGGCGGGCTTCTATCCTTCGGTCATGCTGCATTCTTCGGTTCGGCCAGCTATGTTTCGGCGTACCTCGCTAAGGAATGGGGCCTGGATCCAGCGCTTTCCGTTCTTGCCGGCACTGCGATCGCCACGATTCTCGGAGCGGCCATCGGCTCGATCGCGATTCGCCGCGAGGGCATCTATTTCGCTATGATCACATTGGCGTTAGCTCAACTCGTTTTCTTTGCCGCGTTGCAGCTGAAGTTCACCGGTGGCGAAGACGGAATCCAATCTGTGCCGCGTGGTATGCTGTTCGGGTTTATCGATCTTTCTGATAATGGGCAGATGTACGCGTTCGTCGCCGTTGTTTGCTTTGCTGCTCTGTTGTTCGTCCAGCGCATCGCTGCCTCGCCGTTCGGACAAGTACTCCAAGCCATTCGTGACAACGAAACGAGAGCGACCTCGCTAGGTTACCGCGTAGATCGCTACAAACTCCTTATCTTTATACTGTCGGCTACTTTGTCAGGATTGGCGGGGGCTATGAAGTCGCTAGTGTTCCAACTGGCCTCATTAACTGATGTACACTGGTCTACTTCAGGGGAGGTCATTCTCATGGTCATACTGGGCGGTATCGGCACGTCTTCAGGGCCAGTCGTCGGCGCGGCTCTTATCGTCTGGATGCAGGAATATCTGGCCTCCTTTGGGGCCTGGGTGATGGTGCTGCAGGGGATGATCTTCGTTGCCTGCGTCTTGGCTTTCCGCCGCGGAATTATAGGCACTCTGAGGGACACAAGTTCTTTCATGAGCCGCTGTTTGAAGATGTAAGTTCGCTGCACCGTACCGCCCCACTGGCAACCGCGCGACGCCCGAAGGAAGGAGGATTTGATGCTTGAGACAAGACTTTATATTGACGGCATTTTCGTTGGTCCGGAGCGGGGAGGGTTTTTTCCCGCCGTCAATCCTGCGACTGAGGAGCCGTTCGCACAGGTTGCCGCAGGGCAGGCGTGCGACATCCACAGAGCCGTGCGGGCTGCACGGCGTGCATTTGATAGTGGCGAGTGGTCCGGCCTTCCAGCACAGGAGCGAGCTGCCAAGCTTCGACGCATAGCAGATGGTATCCGCCACCGCTTGCGAGACATTGCATTTATTGAGGTTCGCGACAACGGCAAGCCCTTGCTGGAGGCCGAATGGGACGTTGCGGATGCCGCCTTCTGCTTCGAATACTATGCCGATCTTGCCGAACAGCATGCGGGGCGTTCAACAGAGGTGGTCGATGTGGGGGACAACCGGTTCCAGGCGAAAATCTGTCGAGAGCCGCTGGGGGTGGTGGGCGCAATCACACCTTGGAACTTCCCGATTCTGATGGCGGCCTGGAAGGTCGCACCAGCGCTCGCCGCCGGTTGCACCATTGTACTAAAGCCATCCGAACTGTGTTCGGTCTCTTGCGGTGCGCTAGCCAAAATCATACATGAGGCAGGTCTACCACCAGGCGTGTTCAACCTTGTCACGGGCACGGGACCAGAGGCGGGCGAGGCACTTGCCAATCATCCTCTAATTGACAAAGTGGCGTTTACAGGCTCGGTTGCGACCGGCCGTAAAGTGATGCAGGCTGCTAGCGCCGGTATCCGAACGGTGTCGCTAGAACTGGGCGGAAAGTCGCCGTTCATAATCTTTGATGACTGCGAGCTCGCAAAGGCCGTTGAATGGATCCTGTTCGGGATCTTTTGGAATAAGGGCGAGGTTTGCTCTGCAACGTCGCGCGTACTGGTTCACCGCGGCATTTTCAATCAGCTTCTTGAATGTTTGCGGACGGCCACGGAGGCGATTGAGATCGGTTCGGGAGAGACTCCCGGCGTCAAGCTCGGACCGCTGGTCTCGAAGGATCAATACGAGAAAGTGCGCGCCGCTGTGGAGGCCGCCAAACGTTCTGGCGCACGGCTCGTTACTGGCGGCGAACCCCCCAAGGGCTTAAATCGAGGTTACTTTCTCAGTCCGACAATCTTCGCAGAGGTACCGACCGGTTCTTCAATCTGGCGAGAGGAGATTTTCGGGCCAGTTGTGTGCATTAACCCGTTCGACACAGAAGAAGAGGCGCTCGAGCTAGCAAACGACAGCAATTACGGTCTCGCCGCAGCGGTCATGTCCGACGACCTCGACCGCTGTGAACGAGTTGCGGCGAAGCTCCGCGCTGGCGTTGTCTGGATAAATTGCTCGCAGCCCACGTTCACCCAGTTGCCCTGGGGCGGTTACAAAATGTCAGGGATAGGACGCGAACTCGGGCGCGCTGGCTTTGATGCCTATTTCGAAATCAAACAGGTTACTCGGTTTGACCATTACGAGCATTGGGATTGGTATTCCCAAGCAGCGAAAATGGCGACGGAAGCGTGAAATGATTGCTTCTTCCGATAGTCTGTCTCTGGCCGATCGTCGGCCTTATTGGAACGATACGGTCGGACCACAGACAGAATGCCCTCCTCTTAGACGTGATGTCAGTTGCGATATCGCAATTGTCGGGGGCGGATTCACAGGCCTTTGGACAGCGCTCGAAGCAAGCCGGCGGCAGCCGGATGCGCGGATCCTGCTTGTGGACGCGGGGCGCTGCGGCAACGCAGCGTCGGGCCGCAACGGCGGGTTCTGCGCGCCGTCCATTTCTCACGGCGTCGGTAACGCGCTGAAGCGTTGGCCTGCGGAAGCCGAGGATCTGATCCGCCTTGGGCGCGCCAATCTGGATGCCTTTGAAGCCGATCTCGCTGAATTCGGAATGGACGTTGAGTTTGAGCGCAAAGGTAAGCTTACCGTCGCGGAAAAGCCCTGGCAGGTAGAAGGACTCAGAAGGCAGGCGGAGAATTATCGTCGCTTCGGTATCGACTGTTCACTTTTGACTGAGGGGGCCCTGCAGAAACGCTTTAGCTCGCCGGTTTATTTGGCTGGGCTCTTTGAGCCAAACTACGCCCTGCTTAATCCTGCAAAGACAGTGGCCGAACTTCGACGAGTCGCCCTATCCAAGATGATCGACATCTATGAAAACACAGCTGTCACCGAGATGCGGGCCAATCCGCGCGGTATCGAATTGATTACGCTGAGTGGTCTCATTCGCACGCGTAAGGTGGTGCTTGCCACAAATGCCGCGCCGCCGCTGCTCAGGCGTCTTCGCTACGCGACCATCCCGATTTTCGACTATACTATTGTTACCCGCCCGCTGGATCCGGCGGAAATCGCGTCTATTGGCTGGAGCGAGCGGCACGGCGTCGCTGACTGCGGCAATCGGTTCCACTATGTTCGGAAGACCGCAGACAATCGCATCCTCTGGGGCGGCTATGATGCGATCTACCACTTCGGTTCGCGTAGAGACGAAGCCTTTCTCAGGGAAAGTGACAGCTTCACCCGCCTTGCAGCCAATTTTGTCCGGGCGCTACCGTCACTCGCGAACGTGCCCATAACCCACGCTTGGGGAGGTATCATCGACACGTCGGCACGTACGACTTTCTTCGCGGGAACAGCGCAAGCCGACCGCGTGGCCTACGCAATGGGCTTTACCGGGCAGGGCGTTTCCGCCAGCCGTTTCGCGGCGCTGACAATGCTCGATCTTCTGGAAGGTCGTGACACCGAGCGGACGAGAATGGCGATGCTACGCCGTCGGCCATTCCCTTTTCCTCCAGAACCTTTCCGCTGGCTCGGCGTCCGTTTAGCCCAGCATGGTTTGGCGCAGGAGGACGAAACTGGTCACCGCTCCGCGTTTAACAAGGCTCTCGACGCCTTAGGAGTCGGCTTCGATTCATAAAAGGTTATCATATGGCTTCCTCTCCCCAGCACGTTGTGTCCTTTACCGATAAAGTGATTGAACCCGCGGAAATAGTCACCTCTGATCCGGCTGTGGTCGACCGGCCGTACCATGCGCGGAGTTGGCGGTATTTCGCGCGCCCGGAACTCGGTGCGGCTGCAGGTATCTGGGAGGCTGAGCCGCATCTTGAGCGCGTTGCTTGCGACTATGATGAATTTTGTCACCTCCTCGAAGGAACTGTTCGGCTGACGGATTCGCAATCTGTCTCCCGAACGTTCGGCCCGGGCGACAGCTTTGTCGTATCTGCCGGATTCCAAGGGACGTGGGAAAATCTCACGCATGTGCGCAAGATATTCTTTATCTTGCGGTAGAGTACCATTTAGAGATGTCGTCGAGGAACCAGCTGACCTATCCATAATGTGGAGACGAGCATCTTCAGAGTAACTCTCCCCCGTCAGTTGAACTCTAAAAGACCGCTAACCACTCTAACGTTTTGGACCTGAAAATCAGCACCTACTGTTGATGGCGTTGAGTCAGATTTCCAGTTATAGAACACCTTATACGTCACCTTCAGACGTTTATGCTATTCGGCCTAGGCGTCTGCGGATCAAATCTCGTCAAGAGCAGGAACGAGATCTGTCGGATTGGAAGTCAGAACTTCTCCGCTAGCACTCACACGACTTCTGCTTCCGCCTCCGTCAACTGAGATAGATAGTTCTGCACGATCGCCGCGTGTTTCGGCCGAACCGATGTAAGCAAGCGGCTCCCCTCTTGCTGCAGAACCACTTCTGCCTCCCTGCCATTCCGCCGCCGAACGATCAAACCACGCTTTTGCATCCGGGTGAGCTGGTGCGACAGCCGGCTCTTATCCCACCCGAGAGAGTTCATCAGCTCGCTTTGGGGCAGAACCTCGCCTTGCTCGTCCAGCTCTTCAATACGAGACAGGATCGAAAAGTCAGCGCCGCTCACACCGGGACCTATCTCGCCTCTCATCACGCTGGCTGTTGTAGTTGAGATTTTCTTCAACGCCTGCCATAGCGAAAGCTCGTTCTCATCGAGATGAGACCGCGGCTCATCTCGTCAATTCTCACTTATATCCTGGGACATTTGCTCTATCTGCGCTCTGCCTGAATAGATCTTGGTAGGGCTTCTCTGCCGCGACGAACGTTTCGACCTCAGTGACCCCGAAACCTATCCTCTGCCGTCCGGCACCCAGTCCAATGAAGATTGTATCACAAAAGGCGTCAAGAGGAGCACCGTGCGGTTCAGCGCCACCGAGATGTGTCTGCACGGCCGGCGGGATGATTTCCACGACCAGGCAGGAGGTCTTGGCCAGCGCCTCTCGAAGAACCATCGTGTAGCTAGGGATGGCAGCCTTACACGCGCTGTAGGTCGGAGCGAAGGCCTGGGGAACGAACGCGCCTCCCGAACTAACATTCGCGATCAACGACGGCCTGTCGTGCGAAAGGAGCCGCGGCAACGACCACGATCCTGCGTCTTGTAGGCGCGGTCATTTTTCGCGTCCATAACGTGTCCATGACAAGGGAGTTCGTGGCCGCCGCCAATGCCGTAATCAACCAGAAGACAAGGGTCAGGGTAATGAACGCTTATGTCGGTTTCCTTGGCCTCATGCCTGCGCCCTCTGAGAGCCGCGCTCGTCTTCCAAACGGCGATGCCAATCAATGAAGGTTTCCCGCAGCCATATGTGTGCCGCATCAGAAGTGCTATGGTGATGCCACTGCATTCCGATGGCCACTTGAGGCATCGAGAATGGCAGCTCAAGGATCCTGAGTGGCAAGACCGTGGCATACTTTTCCGCAAGACGCCGCTGCAGCATTGCAATTCGCTGTGTGCCAACAATGAAATCCGGTATCTGATCGAACGCGCTGACCGTGATTTCGCAACGACGTCGGACCCCTGCGTTGGAAACGAAACTTTCGTCAATGGGCGTCGCTCGATAGATGCCTAACCTGACTGTAACATGACCGAGGGTTTCGAAATTCTCCAGTGTGAGCGTCTCCCCGATCGCGTCGTTTTCGGACCAAGCTACTACGACAAAGTCTTCGGTTGCCAGTCCAACGATCGGGAGATCCGGGAGCAGGAGATCCTTGAGTGTGAACAGGATGTCTATTTCTCCTGCGGTAAATTTAGCGATCGTGTTCGACCCAGTAACAGGCCATAAGTCAAGCTGCACATTGGGCGCCAGATTTTGCAAAGCTCTGGCGAATTCTACCAAGTATACGCGGACCATATAATCGGACGCTGCGACCGCGAACGATCTCCTCGATGTTCTGGGATCGAACGGTTGTCGGAATATCACGGAGCCCTGAATGTCCGTGAGAATTCGCCGAATTGGCGCAGCGAGATCTTGCGCAAAAGCCGTTGGCCGAGTCACACGCCCCACCGTGACAAAGAGTTCGTCGCCGAAGTATTCCCGTAAGCGACCGAGGGCGGCACTCATCGCCGATTGCGAAAGATTTATTCGCTGCGCTGCCCGCGATACTGACTGCTCGGTGAGAAGCGCATCTAATGCCACCAGCAGGTTGAGATCCAGATTGTTGAAACGCATTAGATCGCCTCGGAATTGCGAACTCGCATCCAAATTATGGATGTGAGAGATGAATTCAATTCGTTTGATCGATACTTAACGCTCTGACTAAAGTCCATAGGAAGAAAGCTTGGAGGCGCGTAGATTGCGCTGGGAGGACCAATGCAGACGAAATTCGGTTTGATGACGATCGAAACGCAACAGGGAATAGAGACAGCGATTTGGGTCGACGGGCAGGTTGTTCCATTTTCTACATTTCGAGCCCTTGAGGCCTACAAAAGTCTCGATGATGTCCTGTCGGCGTGGGATGCGGCGATGGAGCCTTTGCAACGTGCCGCAGGAGAGGTTGCCGAAGGGAGGTGTGCGCATCAGGTCTTGGATCCAGACGCAATAGCGATTAGGGCGCCACATACCCCAAAACAGGTATTCTGCACGGGTGCCAACTACCGCCAGCACGTTGTTGACATTGTGACGCACCGTTTCGCTGACCGCTATTCGAAGGAGGGTCTAAGCGATGACGAGATTCGTGCCAAGATACAAGACATGATGGACGAACGAGCGCGTAGTGGCACGCCTTATATTTTCACGCGCATCCAATCGTCGTATGCCGGCCCCTTCGATGACATCACGCTTCCACCCTTCGCCGAACAGCCTGACTGGGAAGCCGAGCTGGCGCTTGTGTTCAAGCGCGGCGGGCAAAATATCGACCGCCGGAATGCCATGGATCATGTGGCTGGATACCTTGTTGTCAACGATATAACAAGCCGCGATCAGATTTTCACTGCAGACCCGAAGGACCTAGGAGCCGACTGGCTCCACGCAAAGAATAGTCCCGGATTTTTTCCTATGGGCCCCATGATCGTTCCGGCACAATTCGTCGAGGATCCACACAATCTCAAGATTGAGCTCAAGCTCAACGGGAAGATTATGCAAGATGCGCGGACCGACGACATGATTTTCGATATTCCTCACCAGATCGAGGTACTGTCGAAATACGCACGCATCATGGCCGGCGACCTCCTGGCGACTGGGTCGCCTTCCGGAAACGGAACCAGCCACAATCGCTACTTACGGCCCGGCGACGTCATGGAGGTGACGATTGAGGGGCTTGGGACGCAGCGATCCTGCTGTGTCTAACGGTAAGGCAGCACCGGGAACGGGCAAGTGACCCCACCCGGCGACGTCGTGGAGGTGACTGTCGAAGGAGCGGGAGCACAGCGAACTCGCTGTGCCGCGGCGGTTAAAAAATCAGGAGGGAGGAAGGCAATATGCCTATTCGGAAAGCTCTTATCATCGGAGGCGGCATCGGCGGACTTTGTGCGGCAATTGCCCTTCGCCAAAAGGGCGTCGAGACCCATTTAATTGAAAAGCAAGAAACTCCAAAGGGTCAGGGGATCGGTATTATCCATCAGACCAATGCCGTGTTGGCGGAAGCGGCGCTGGGGGTAGCCGATGAGGTGTTAAGACAGGGGTGGGGATTTGCGGGTGGCCGTGTCCATAACCAAGCCGGGCAGCTTCTGTACGAAATCCCTGCGCCAGCCGGGTTACCTGAAGGTCTTCCCGCGGATATGGGGATTACCCGATCAAGGCTGACGGCTATCCTTTTGAGCCGGACCAAAACGCTTGGAACGAAGATAACGACCGGGACAACGGCCCAGGTCATAGATAACACCTCAGACAGCGCAACAGTGCGCTTTTCGAATGGAGACTCCGACAGCTACGACTTGGTTGTGGGCGCTGACGGAATCTATTCGGATTTGCGGCAACGTCTTTGGGGCGAGCAGTATCGTGCAATTTTTTCCGGACAGGGCGGATGGAGGCTTAACATCCCGCGCCCAGAAGAGCTTGAACATGTATGGCTTTACCTTCGTTCCGATGGCCCGAACTGCGGTCTTATGCCGTTGGCCAACGACCTAGCCTACATGTGGTGCACGTCGAATGAGCAAAGCGCCGGTTGGAAAGATAACGCAGATCTACCGAACGAGATGAACAACCTCGTCAAGGATGTTGGCGGTCTCTACGGAGAACTACGTGAACGGCATTTAATTGGTGGGGCCGACATCATCTACCGGCCGTTCGAATACGTCGATCTGCCGAAGCCGTGGCACAAAGGTTCGGTCGTGCTCATTGGCGATGCAGCTCATGCGTCCACTGCACACCTGGCGCAAGGGGCCGCCATGGCAATGGAAGACGCCGTAGTCCTCGGCGAAGAAGTAGCCGCCGGTGGAGCTGCGCCTGACGTTCTGCAACGGTGGGAAAACCGGCGCTATAAGAAATGCGTGTGGGTTGCCGAAACTTCTCTGAAGCTTTGTCTCAACGAGCAGGGACGCTTGAACGAACCTGGATTCGACGCGCTTACACAGATGATCGAAGGGCGCAAGCGCGCAATGGCGCCGACTTAGGAAGTAGAGCGGGACGGATCAAACGACCATGGGTGAACCGGAACTGTCGCGGCTCGACCGCGATGAAATTCTTGCGTCTCTAAGGCGCATGCGATTGCTGCAGAGCGCCACGCCGCAGATCGTGCCCCTGACAGGCGGGGTATCATCACTTATTGTCCGCGTGGATGATGCTGGACACAGATTTTGCGCCAAGTCAGCGCTACCGAAACTGAATGTTTCGGCCGATTGGCGTGTTCCGGTCCGGCGGAACCGGGCAGAGGTCGACTGGATGCGGACCGCGGCAGAGCTGGTTCCTGGAGCTGTCCCAACAATCCTGGGACAGGATGTCGAAGGTAACATGTTCGCCATGGCCTGGCTTGATCCAGATCGCTATCCGGTATGGAAACACAAGCTTCTCGCAGGAGAGATCTCCATTGAGACGGCCCGGCAGATCGGGGCGGCTATTGGCCATATTCATAGTGTAACGTCAGAAAAGCCGGAACTAGCCGCTCAGTTTGACAATGGCGAAGACTTCGAGGCCCTGCGCCTCGATCCATACCTGCGGGAAACTGCAAAGAGGCATGATGATCTGGGTAAGCAACTCTCCGCAATCGCTCACCGGACAGCAAGAACGCGACTTGCACTGATCCATGGAGACGTGAGCCCCAAGAATATCCTAGTTGGGCCCGACGGTCCGGTGTTGCTCGACGCCGAGTGTGCGACATGGGGTGATCCAGCGTTTGACCTGTCATTTTGCCTCAACCATCTGTTGCTTAAGTCAGTGCATATGCCCGCACGCGCAATGGTACTGCTGGAGAGTCTTGCAGCGCTGCTCGAGGAATACCTTTCTCGTGTGACATGGGAACCGGTAGCAGAGTTCGAGGCCAGGGCTGCAGCACTCCTGGCGGCGCTAGCCCTGGCACGTATCGATGGAAAATCGCCAGTTGAATATCTGCGATCAAACGAGCAGGAAATGGTCCGTGATACATCCCGCGCGCTGATATCCCGGCCGCCAACTAGGCTTATTGACGTAGTGACACCGTTCAAGGAGATCCTTGCGTGAGGAAGATTGAAGACGTTCGAGCCCGCCGTATCTGGGACAGCCGTGGTCGACCCACTATAGAGGTAGACGTGGTTATTCAAGGCGGTCTGCAAGGTCGCGGTGTGGCTCCTGCAGGGGCATCTCGCGGCGAGGCAGAGGCGATAGACCTTCGCGACGGGGGCAGTCGTTTCGCCGGGTACGACGTGCAGAACGCGCTGGCGGCAGTGCGAGGCGAAATCGCTGAAGCAATCATCGGTCTTGACGCGATCGATCAACGTTCCATCGATGAGACGCTTATCGCAGTCGATGGAACGGCAAACAAGTCTCGCCTAGGAGGCAACGCAATTGTCGCAACCTCAATGGCTGTACTACGCGCCGCTGCAGCCGCTGCGGGGGAGCCGCTCTGGCGGTATCTCGCCGATGGAAAGCCCGTTCGCCTGCCGCTCCCCGAGATCCAGATCTTCGGCGGCGGCGTTCACGCAGCCCGTCGAGTAGATATTCAAGATTTCCTCGTAATGCCAGTTGGCGCTGAGACCTTTACGAAAGCGCTCGAAATGGTCGCAGATGTCTATGCCGCCGCCGGCGAGTTGATGGCTCGGAAGGGACCACTCACAGGCGTGGCCGATGAAGGTGGATATTGGCCCAACTTCGACAGTAATGAAGAGGCGCTTACCACACTAACCCGCGCCATCGAGACGGCCGGTTATGGCAACGGCGAGGTGATGATATCCTTGGATATAGCTGCCTCGCAGTTCTATGAGCACGGGCATTACAAGCTCGGTCTTGAAGATCGCAGCTTCGACACTGGCGAATGGATCGAGGTTCTTGCCAACTGGATCGGGACCTTTCCCATCCTGTCGATAGAGGATCCGGTGAATGAGCGCGACCGTGATGGAATGATAGCTATCACCCAACGTTTTGGGAACAAGCTCCAAATTATCGGGGACGACTACCTCGTAACATCCGCCGGGCGCGTACGGGTAGCACAGGCAGAAGGGGCCGGAAACGCAGTCCTTCTAAAACCCAATCAGGTCGGAACGATCACTGAGACTCTAGACACGCTGGTGGCCGCTCGGGCCGCCGGTTGGGGAACTGTGGTCTCAGCCCGGTCGGGCGAAACTGAGGATGACATCATATCAGACCTATCAGTGGGCTGGAATGCTGGGCAGCTCAAGGTCGGTTCAATCACCCGCTCAGAGCGGACAGCAAAGTGGAACCAGGTCCTGCGCATTGAGGAGATGCTCGGTGGTAAGGCCGAGTACGCCGGACGCAGTGCTCTGCCGAAAGGACTGCGATGAAAAAGGCAATCCTGCACTATCGCGCGGGCCCAGTGCTACGCCGAAGTCTTGCCGACCATCCGCCTGAAGGATGGAAAGTTGTGGTGATTGAGGAAGATGACGACGCAACATTCGAAAGTCAAATCGCTGACGCCGACGTCCTGCTTCACGTGTTGCGGCCGGTTTCACGTAAGGATATGGAGCGCGCGCCGAAGCTCAAACTGATCCAAAAGATCGGCGTCGGCGTTGATACGATCGATCTTGATGCAGCCGCGGAACTGGGCATAGGCGTGTCAAACATGCCAGGAACGAACTCGAATGCCGTTGCCGAACTTGCGATAGGCTTGATGCTCGCGGTCCTAAGGCAGATAAGTATTCTCGACGGTGCAACCCGCGCCGGCAACGGCTGGGCGCTGCCACCCGAACGTCTCGAGCGTTCAGGTGAGATCGGGGGCAGGACTGTGGGCTTCCTCGGCTTTGGCGAAGTTCCGCGCCGCATCGCGCCTGCGCTTTCTGCTCTTGGGGCGAAACTCATTTATCATGATCGGTCTGAACATAAGGGATTCGGCGCTGAACCCTGTAGCCTCGAAGAGGTAATTGTCAAAGCCGACATCCTCTCGCTGCACTTGCCGCTCACAGACCTGACCCGGCACATAATCGATGCCGAAACTATCGCGAGGATGAGGGACGGCGCGATCCTCATCAATACCGCGCGTGGCGGTCTGGTAGATGAGCAAGCACTCGCGGAGGCTCTTACGAAGGGCAAACTCCTTGGGGCGGGCCTTGATGTTTTCAACGAAGAACCCGTGCGTGTGGGGCATCCCCTGCTTTCCCTGCCGAATGTAGTGGCGACACCGCACGTGGCCTGGCTCACCCCGGAGACGATCATGCGCAGCCTGAACGTGGCGTTCGAGAATGCACGCCGTGCCATCGCAGGCGAAAGCCTGCTTAACGAAATCCGGCCCGGACGCCGATAACTATTCAAAACTAAAGAGGACTACGGAGAGCACGTCATGACACAGAAACTTTTGTCCAAACTCACCCATCTCGTCGTCACGACGCCAAAACTTGAGGAGTCGCTGCGTTGTTATCGCGACGTTATCGGCCTTGAGGTTTCAGGAGAGCAGAATGGCTCCTTCTTCCTTCGTGGCTGGGGCGAGCACTACAAATATTCCATCGAACTCAAGGAAGGGTCGGTCGGCTCGGTTGAAACCATAGGCTGGCGGACCGAAGGGCAACATGAACTCGAGATGGCTGTGAGGCGTCTCGAGGCCTCGGGCAATGGCATAGGATGGGTGGAGCCAAACTTCGGTCGTGGACGGGCCTACCGTTACATGGACCCCTCAGGCCATCAGCACGAAGTATTCTGGGAAATCGAACGCTACAAGGCCACCGGCGATGTCGCTCCGCTCTTCCCTAACCGGGCACAAAAATTCCGGCCGCGGGGCTGTGCGGTGCGCGAAATCGATCACGTTACAATGAATAGCCAGGACATTCTGCGAGATATTAAGTGGTTTCAAGAGACGCTGGGCCACAAGTACATGGAGTATATCACGGCACCCCGCGGCGTCGTCTTCGCAATGACGACCACCGGCGAACGAGGGCACGATATGGCGTTGGTGCCCGAACTTCCAGGTCTCAAGGGCCGCGTAAACCACATTGCTTTCTGGTTAGACCAACGCGTTGAATTGCACCGCGCCGCCGATGTGCTTCTTGACGAGGGCATTGAGATTGAATTCGGCCCAGGCCGCCATGGTCTCGGCGAACAGGAATACCTATACTTCCGTGAGCCGTCAGGCTTGCGGATCGAATTCAACGCCGGCGGATATCGGAACGTAATCCCCGATTGGGAGCCGGTTGGCTGGACCGTCAACCAGGGCGCCAACGTTTGGTATAAGAACCAAGCAATGCCCGAAAGCATGTTCGAAAGCTTTCCGAGCGAGGGCGAATTGGAAGCCTCCGAAGACGCTCAGCACCACTTCCGTGAGACAACTTTTTTCCAATGAGCATATCCGGTTGAAGCGGGAGAAGTTCGAGTTCAATCGCAAGAGGCTTCCACTCCGACTGCGGAGTGGAAGTCAATCCTGCTGCGTCGGTCACCTTAATGACGTCGCCGACTAGTTGATGCGTCTCAACGCCCATGTCGGTGAGGGGAAGTAGGGCTTATCGACGAACCTGATCCTGCTTTGCTCTCGTTGTGGGTGAAAGCGATCGTGGCGGGACAGACTATCGCCGGAGCTGCATCAGAGGATGAATTCACCTCGGAGAAAAGTACCCATACGTATCTTCAATGAAATTCTGTTCGGGCGGCGAAAGCAACAGGTGGAATGGTTTCGAGTTGGTGAACCCGCTAACTTCGGCGGGTCTGCCTTTGACATGAGCCATCGTTACATTGCGACTTTTGCATTTCGTCTAGTTCACGGAGCACTTGGACTCTGAGTCGTCGAAGGTTAATTTCCAACTGGATTGTTTTCAAGACAAAGGAGATAGGCGTGCAACTTGATCTGAGCGGTAAGAGGGTTCTGGTCACCGGCGGTTCAAAGGGTATCGGATTTGCCTGCGCAGCATCCTTGTTGTCCGAGGGCGCGGAAGTGGCCATCTGCTCGCGCTCGCAGGCTAATATCGACAGGGCTTTGAAGGCACTACCCGGTGCCATCGGTCTTGCGGCCGACCTTACCTCGGAGGAGGAGGCGCTGGCACTGATTGATAAAGCTGAAGCTGCGGTCGGGCCGATCGATGTCCTCGTCAACTGTGCAGGTGCTGCACGGCGCACCCCGCCGCAGGACCTGAGCCCCTCCCATTGGCGCGCAGCGATGGATGCCAAATATTTCTCGTATCTTAACGTCATCGACCCCTTGATTAAACGAATGGCTGAGCGCCGGTCTGGCGTGATCGTCAATGTCATCGGAAGCGGCGGTAAGGTTGCCTCACCAGTGCATCTGCCTGGAGGCGCTGCCAATGCGGCACTGATGTTGGCAACGGTTGGGTTGGCAAGCGCCTATGCTGCAAGCGGTGTGCGCATCGTCGGCATCAACCCTGGAGGTACGGAGACGGAGCGGGTGAGCGAGGGTTTGAAAGCTGAAGCGTCTCTACGTGGTGTAAGCGAACAAACGGCCTTGGAGAGGCTGGTCCAACAAATCCCGATCGGTCGGATGGCAACACCGGAAGAAATCGCCAACGTCGTAACTTTTCTCAGTTCTTCGAAAGCAAGCTATGTAACCGGAGTCATCATCGGTATGGACGGAGCATCGCACCCGATAGTAATTTGAGTAGCCTTGGGTGCGATAGTCATTGGGGCTACTCAAACTCTTCATAGTACTTTGGACCAAGGTGAGCGGAATAGAGGGAGACGCGACGGGGGTCAGTTTTGGTCACCGCTATAGTCGATCATATCCCAAGCTCAGCGCTATGACGGCCACGTGCTGGAAGAACAGGTCTATCAATACTTCACATCGGACTAAGTTGCCTCTGCGGTAGGTTTTACACTGGCACGCAACGTAGACTCGATGGCCGTCGGCTCGATCAAGCCTTAACCCCGGCTCAGCCAGATTCGCATTCCGAAGCGGGAGTTGTCCACCATTCCCGCTTTTCGTTTGCGCGCAGGATACCGGTCTTATTTGCGTCTGACAGCCATTCGAGTACTCGCCTGCCCTTTACCACGAAATCCGGCGCAATATCGGCAAGCGGCATCAGGACAAAAGCCCGTTCTGTCATTCTAGGATGGGGGATTTCGACGCGCTCTGTCAGGACATGCGCGTCACCATAGGTCAGCACATCGATATCGATGGTCCGTGGTCCCCAGCGCTCAACGCGCACACGCTTCATTCCCCTTTCGATATCCAGGCATAGATCGAGCAACGCCTCGGAAGACAGCGCGATTTCTATCAGGGCACAGCAGTTAAAGAAATCGGCCTGATCCGTCTTGCCCCAGGGCGGCGTCCGATAAAGCTCGGACACCGCCACGAGGCGGCAATCGGAACGGTCGCTCAAAGCAGCCAAGGCCCTTGCCATTGCAGTCTTCGGCTCACCGATATTGCCGCCAAGACCGAGCGCCGCGGTGGTCCACGTCTTAGGCATGTTGCCCGACACAGACCTGAGCGTAATCGAGAATGCCGGGAACGGGCGCCGAAGGCTTGCGCACAGTGATCTTCACCTGGACGATCTGCGGGTAACGCTTTCGAAGTGCCGTGGCGATATCGTTGGCCAGCGCCTCGATCAGATACCGCCGTTGACCGAGGACAATCTTTTCGATGACGGCGAATGCCACGCCATAATCCACGGTGTTCTCAATCTCGTCCGTTTCGAGAGCGTTTCCGGCTTCGACATCCATTGCGGCATCGACAAAGAAGCGCTGCCCAAGAACCTCTTCCTGCTCCAGGACGCCATGGCGGGCGAAAAATGAACAGTTTTTCAGAAGGATCGTATAACTGCTCAAGCGCGTGTCTCCTGTCGCGGCAATGGAATCTTATTGATTTACGGCTGTGGCACGAGGGTTACGGTGCAACTCCATCAATTGTAGCGACATCTTTTCGGCAGATGCTAGATAGTCCTTCTCAACTTGCCTCTGCAGGAATCCCGTATGATCAAAGATAAAATCGCGCAGCCAGGCCATGGGGGCCGACGCATGGTGGAATCGCTTGCCGAGTTCGCGGGCAAACTCGACGTGGTGATTGACGTAATCGACGCGCTCAGCTTCGTAGCGACGGAACGCTTCAGTCACTCCTGCCAAGTCCGTAAGGTCTCGACCGCCCAAGGACCGTGCAAGAAAGTAGCCATCTTCGATCGCCATTCCCATTCCATAAGCGGCATATGGCGAAACCGGATGCACCGCGTCGCCCACACAAGCGACCCGACCTTTTGTCCAGGTCTTCAACGTCGGTCGATTATAGATCTCCCAGCGAAATAACTGTGTCTCGAAATCAGTGTGATCTGGAAAACGCGACATCGGGCTGGGGAAGTCGGCGAGCAAATGACGGATGTGGCCCTCTACGTCGACTGGAACAGCACTCCCTTCGGCCGAACGTTCCACGATCCACCACTCAAACCCAGGTTTACCATCATGCAGCATCGGGAAATAGCTTGCCTGCACGTTGCGCGAGTGGTGGATGATGGCAAGTTCTTTTTCGATACCGCCGGGGTCGTCGCACCAGCCGAGCCACGCGCGCAGACCGACGTGGAAAATTCCGGGATCGCCAAAGGTCTGCCGAGATACAACGGAGCGGATACCGTCCGCTCCGATCAAAATATCGGCTGTAACCTTCGCGCCGTTTTCGAATGAGATTTGGATCTCGCCGTTCTGCTCCTCGTATTTGTCGAGCTTGTGATCAGAGATGAGAACACCGTCGGGAAGCGCATTTAACATTTTCCCAAAGGCATTGGACCGAAGCACGCCGTAGTGCCAGCCCTTAATGCCCATGGCCTTCTCAACATTCTCGTTGAACGGTAGACGAACTCTTACCTTCCCACGATTGTTGCGGAACTGCGTTTTGGTGAACGAGCCAAAATTGGTTATGTCGATGTCATATTGGCGCAAGATGGCTAGGACCGGAACGCTTAGCAGGACGCCGCCTCCAAGGGGCTTTGGATCCGCATTCCGCTCATAAAGACGTACGTCGTAACCCTGCTGCAGCATAGCAAGGGCAGCTGAAGCCCCTCCGGGACCTGCCCCAATGATTGCCGCGCGTTTTCCAGGTCTCCAACCTTTGGTCATCATTTTCCTCCATTGACCGATAAAAGAAAGGAGAAGGCGCCTCTAGAAGGCGGCTTTCCTTGGTTAGTTCTGGCTTGATCGGTGCAGATCCCCATCGGTGAAGACGACCATCGCCAGTGCCGCCAGGCGGCGTAACAATATATTTTCTGGTCCTTCAGACCGCTCAATCTTCGATAATGGCCACTGGACGGCACCAGCCTGCCGACGCATCCTTGATGTTGACGGGAAAGCAGGCCACCTGGAATCCGTGGTCGGGAAGCGTGTCGAGATTGCCAAGCTTTTCGATGTGGCAATAGATCGTTTCGGCGCCGGCCTTATGGCCCTCCCAGAACAAGGAGTAGTCGCCTGTCTGCCGAATGCGCTCGATCTGCGACGCGATCGGTGCATCCCAGCTCCAGGCATCCGTGCCCACGACGCGTATCCCGCGGCGCGTTAGCCACAGTGTAGCATCCCGCCCCATGCCGCATCCGGCTGATACATAGTCGTCCTCTCCGTAGCGCGATCCAGCACGCGTATTTACGAGAACGATATCCCCAGGCTGCAGCTCGTGCCCAATTCGTTGCAGCTCCGCTTCAACCTCATCGGGAGTAATCACGTGATTGTCTGGCTTTTGGCGAAAATCGAGCCGTACACCTCGTCCCATGCACCATTCCAGCGGCACCTGATCGATGCGCATTGCAGGTTCGCCGCCGTTCATGGTTGGGTGGTAGTGCCACGGCGCATCCATATGAGTGCCGGCGTGTGTGGTCATCTCCACATACTCAACCGCACCACCCTTTCCTTCGAGCTGCTTTTCGGTCGGTATACCGAAAAATTTCTCGAAAAACTGGGCACCCTCCTCGTGGTCTGAGTATTTGATCTTGGGCTCAAGTCCAGGCGGGTCAGAGGCGATTCCGGACATCAATGGTACGGAGAGATCAATGATTCGTCTTGTCATGGGGTAGGTCTCACTTCAATGGCAGACTTTTGCGGATGGATGGCAAAAAGCTCGATTGCCGCACCGCCCATCACGCGTGCGCGGTGCTCTACAGGGATTGATGCTGCGAACTTGGCGGGATGGTAGTCGCCCATGTCGAAAGGGTAGTCGCTACCCCACATTAGCTTCGGACCATTTTGCCGTGCGAGCAGCCCGGCCAGTTGAACGGAATCGAAGACGACAGTGTCGACCCAGATACGTTCGAGGTAGCGGGAGGGTGGTTGCTGGCATACCCTTGCCTCTGGCCGCACATTCCAGGCGTGGTCGGAGCGACCAATATATGTTGGAAGATAGCCGCCGCCATGAGCGGCTGCCAGCTTGAGAGCTGGGAAGCGATCAAGCACTCCACCCATGATGACGTGGCTAAGCCCGACCGTGGTCTCCGCCGGCTGGCCTAGTGTATTGAAGAGATAGAACCGGTCGAGCCGCTTGCCAAGCGAGGTCCCAAGGGGATGGATGAATACGGGGGTATCGGTCTCCTCGGCGGCAGCCCAAAACGGATCAAGCGCTGGATCTGATAGTTCTCGGTCGCCTACGGATGCCGATATCTCAACTCCCCGAAGGCCCAACTTGAGTGCTTTCTTGAGCTGCTCAGCCGCTAGCTCGGGGTGTTGAAGGGCCACCGCGCCTAACGCAACGAGACGACCGTGAGCGCGAGCGGCTAGAGCCGCACCTGCTTCGTTGATCGAGGAAACCAGCTCATCCGCCAATTGTTTGTCTGCCCAGTAGGCATAGAGATGGGGCGAAGGCGCAACGACTTGCACATCAACGCCCATCCAGTCGAGGTCCTGTAACCGGGTTTCGAGCGAAGCCATCCTCGCGATGGCCGTTGGCAGGACAACTTCGGCGTTGTACCGTGTCGAAGCGTCACCTGATCCGGCATTCATTGCGGCAAGCTCGGCTTCCCGCTGCGGTCGCCCGTCAAGCAGGCGTTCAGCAGCAATACACCCAAAGTGTCCGTGGACGTCCACGACAATGGCGGCGTCAGGCCTCTTCTGGGGGCCTGTCGGTAACGGTAGGAAAAACTCAGGCTTCATTGGTATCCTCCATATACGCATGAACGGCACCCGAAGACGTGCCCGACCGCCGCTGTGCGTCTCATCAATTGAATCGGATTGGTCCGCGACTACCAGCTTGTCCAGATCAATCGAACTCGTAATCTATACTTTCTCGAGCGATGGATCCCGGCGCGAGGCAGTGTTCGTGCGACCAAAGCCGGTGACGAACGGCGCATGTGTTCGAGATATTCGGAACACTTCGGAGCTTGGCTAAGAGGCTCGCCGCGTGGTCTAAGGCAACACTTGATCATCTCGGGAACCGGCGACGGCGATGGCCGCGCAAAAATCCGCTCAGATTGGATTGACCGTGTCAATCGGCATGCATCCGATCTTCTTCCGCATCGTTCCTCCCGGCGCGCGGTCACGCGCCATTATCCTCCTGATTGTCAAAGTTAGCTGGGTTACAACATATCGATCAAACGAATTGAATTCATTCCTCGCATCCATATTTTGGATGGAGTTTATTCGACGCGATTTCTTGACAGCTTAACGCTGCGGTCAAAATTTTGTGCTGGCAACAAAGCTGCCTCGCACGGTCATTGCGGGCGCTGCGGTGTACAAGTTTCTCATCGCTAAGCACACGCCCACTCTTTGTCCCAGTCGGACCTTTAAGCTTTGACCACCTGCTGGTCGATCGGACCGAAAAGCGGAGACCCATCTGGCAGGGTGGCTTCCATGCGAACGCGGTCCCCGAACTTCATAAAGTCAGTGGATGCGGCCCCATGGTCTATGGTCTCGATTGCACGGCGTTCAGCAATGCAAGAGGAGCCGACTTCACGGAAATTCGCATTCGATACCGTGCCAGAACCTAGAACCGTCCCCGTAGCGAGATCGCGCGAGTATGCCGCGTGAGCAATAAGACCGTCGAAGCCGACACTCATTGGATAGCCATTTGCTGCACCGAACCGTTTCCCATTCCAGTCCACCACGAGCGACAGATCAACACGACAATCTCGCCAATATTGGCCGAGTTCATCAGGTGTTACGGCGACCGGCGCCATTGAACAGGCGGGCTTCGCGTTAATCCAGCCGAAACCGGTTTTCATTTCCACTGCACCTAAGGCACGCAAGCTCCAATCGTTAATCTGCACCACCAACCGAATGCGCGCCCGTGCCTCAATCGCATCGGCTCCCATTGGAACGGCCCCAAGAATCACACCGAACTCTGCTTCGAAATCTATCCCATCTTGCTCCGAAGGTAGCTTCACGTTGGCAAAAGGCGCGTGAAATCGGTCGCTCATTCCCTGATACATTAGCGGTCTACCACGGGTGTCGATCGGAGCGAGATTGAAAGCGGTCTGCATTAGTTCGCCGTGACTGTTGTAGGCTGACGCATCCAACCATTGCCAAGCGCGGGGCAGAGGCGCGCGCGCTCTTAAAGGATCAAATTGCGACCCTTTGCCAGCGTTGAGCGCATCGTACTCTGCGCGCAACGCGGGTTCCAACGTATCCCAATCCTCAAGCGCGCTCTGAAGCGTCAGTGCAGTACTTGACGGAGCACAAAGAAGATTGTCGCGGCTGACCAAATGCAGTCGCCCGTCCAAGGTGCCATCATCTATCGTTGCGAATCTCATTTGAAATTCCTCTACTCTATTAGAATGACATGGTCAGAGCGGCAACGAAGCTCTGACTCCAGCGGTTTCCGTTAAGGCCCTGGTGCCGTGAATACCCCACATCAATGCGACGACCATTCTTCATCTGCATTGAAGCACCTGCGGAAAAGATAGCGTACGTAGATTCGTCTATGTAGGCGTCCAGGCTGTTAACGAATTCGTGCTCAACGCCAATGCCTAAGTTTGGCGACCAGTCTCCCGGAGGGACCTCCTTTTCAAAGGAAAGGTTTGCCCATGCCGTTCCATATTTTTCTTTGGGGCCTAGCACGCCGGAAGATCTGACCCCGAAATTATCAACCGTACTCTCGAGATTTGCCTGGTTGTACAGCATACCAAGCGAGGGGTGGATGACCCAATCTTCTGGTATGACGGCAGCATCCTCAGTTCGGAATTGCCCAGTTAGCTCACCTTGGAGATAGAGTCGATCGTCTCCTTGAATGTGCACGCTTCGGAGGCCCGGCGCTATGTCCACTTTCGTTTCACTCTCACCAAGACTATATTGCACACGACCATAGATGCCCCAATTTTCGCTGAACTTTTCTGCGGCATCTAAACGCAAGCCGTATCCGTTACGTGCTGTCGTAGCATCACCGAAATCCACATACGCTCTTTCGACGAAAGCACCGGCTGCAAACATCGTGTTGACATCGGGATAAGTCATATACTGAACGAGAAAATCGGGTACCCGAGCGTCCCCAGAGACTTTGGTGGGTTCGGCAACGCCAACGCTGCCAGAGAAGCTGTAGCGAACATATGAGCGGCCGTCTGGCAATGCTTGAAGAGCAGTAATTGGCAAAACAAACGAGGTCGTTTCGTCCTTATATCCTGTCAAACCGCCACCTGATAACGCAACGCCCACCGTTGCGCGAGACAGCCCATTTCGCTCCGACGCGACACCATACCATTCATTTGAAAAAAACGGCTTCAGAAGTCCCGCTTTTCCAAGTTCAATTTGGGCGAGGATACCTTCTGGCAATTGATAGCCGCCAGCGTTTGACCTGTCCTCCGCATGTGCGCTCACGCCATAAAATAAAAGAACCGAGATAAAAATTTCTCGGACGGTGACCTCGGGCTTCATGTCCTCTCCTCCCTAGAACTGACCGATCCCTCATCGGCCGACCTGCTTCTGCGGCATATTCTCCCCGAAAGCTCGAGCAGCAGGACGAGGTGAGGGTAGGGGCTTTGGAGACGTTGTAAAAACGCAAGCTTTCGATCTCTGGTATTGATGTTGTGAATGGCGAAGGTCTCAATACTCGATAAGGCATTTTACGGCGGGGGCTAAATCCGCCTAACGCCTAGGCAAAGCGCAAGGCCGCGTCGAAGAGCTATGTCAGCCTTTATTGGAGGACTGACAATTAGACTATTTGTTCGAGGAGACGCTCTAGCACTACTTTGGCGGTTTCGGGCAAGCGTGATTTGAGATGATTTGCCCTCGGTCTTTGTGCCGGGATATGATGAATTGGGACACGGAGCTTCGGCTTTTTGAAGCCGTTTCTGGGTAAGCTGGGACACAAAACGACAACAAGTGTCTTCAGTTTATGTGTCGGGGTTTAACGGATCCCCCCGACCGCAAAAGTGTCGAGCTGATTGCGGAATGGGTCGCGCCAGGCAACTACGATCGCCTCCACCATTCGATTTCCGATCGACTTAGGGATGCTGTCCCTCTTGAGACGGAGCTTGCGCTGCAAGGCGACAAGATTGTTGGCGCATCTGATGCGTTTTTAGTGATCGATGATACCGGCCCGTCGAAGAAGGGCGATCCTGGCAAGGGCTGCACCGACATGCTCTGATGACGAGGATTGCTTACGTTCTCCTCCAGCACCTGAGATCACCGCAAAGCGGGAAAAAAGCGGCGACAAGTGCGCCGTGGGCCGCCTGAGCCAAGCTTACCAGTCATCCGTCGAGCAGTGATCAATGTGCTTGCTCTACCAACAGCACGGATCCACTCCGCACTGCCAACAGTACTCTCAGCCCGAAAACTTAATTCTGCCAAACTAGTACTAGCTGGTATGAGTTGCGGCAACGGCGCGAAGTTCAACCGTTTAATCATCCCGGCTGCCGTCGGCAAAACTTTCGGAAATGTGTTGCACAGGGATGACTTGCGAACATGCGCATCGGGCGGCGGCCCCCCGGGAACAGCGGATTGACGCGGAGCAATCCTGATGGCGATTGTCCATACTCGCCGATGAGCATTTTCCGCATTCCATTTCTACTAGAATGGTCTTCTGCTCCGGCCAGGCTAGGACTAAATGTTCAACCAGCTGCTAGATTGCAACCGCGCATCTGCAAGTGAGTTCGCGAAACCAGCTGTGGGCCGCATCCACGTTGTATCGCCGGTTCCAGATCAGGCTCACCTGGACTTCTGGCATCTGGAAACCAAGCGATGCGACGGAGTAAAGATCACGGTCCGGAAGGTCTTCCACCATCGCATCGGGAATGACGACCACGAGATCTGTGCCGAGGACCGCGCGCGCGGCTCCGAGGAACTGCGGTAATCGCAGCACCACATTAGAGCCATGTCCGGCGGTCGACAGAACAGAGTTGATCACGGTTCCGCTGTCGCGACGCTCCAGGATGATCTTGGGTATCCTCAGGAATGCCTCAAACGACAACGGCCCGTTATTTATCGCTGCGTTGGCGGCGTCGCCAATGCAGACCTCCTTCATTTGTACGAGCGGCTTCGATCCGAACTCCTCCTGTTGAGGAGCGAAGACGCCGATCGCGAAATCGACCTGTCCGCGCTGGAGAGCCTCGACGGCCTCGTTGGACCAGGCTTCCACAACCGAGATCGTAACATGGGGCGCTTGCCGACGGAGCTCGGGTAAAATTCGTGGAAGGAAATGGGCTGCACTCACATCAGCCTGTGCTATCACGAAGTGTCGTGTCGAGGTCAGCGGATCGAACTGCTGGTCGTTGAGAGCGGCACGCAGCTGTTCGAGCGCAGCCTCAACCAGTGGCCGTATCTCCTTCGCCCGCGCCGTCGGGATCATACCTTGCTGGGTCCTTACTAACAGCGGATCTCCGAAGATCTCGCGAAGCCTTCCAAGAGCACTGCTGACCGCCGGCTGAGACCGCCCTACGCGAGCAGCCGCGCGCGACACATGCTGTTCCTGAAGAAGAGCGTCGAGGACGGTCATCAGATTCAGATCAATGCTGGCCAAATTCACCCCTACACTCCATCCATTATTCACGCAGTCAATGGCCATATTCTAACTTGTAATTTGCGTGGATAATAGTTGCTCTCAATAATATCGCGCAGAACATCTGCCGCGGCTGGACCTAATCAGACCAAATCATTCCGCACGAAGTGGTCGATCCGGGCGCTGGTTCAGATGGAGGAAAATAGGTTGGAGCGGCGCACCCCGGGGTCGCCACCCATCTTACCCAAATACAAACCTGCTATGGGAGAAGCAGAATGACAAAGAAGAGCCTTCAACGCCAAATCGATGCTGCTGGGACGCCACTTGAATACCTCCGCAGTAATAAGGCACACCGGCACAGTAATCGCGATTGGGATCCAAAGCTGATCGTTCCCCAGGTCCCCTACGAATTCACCGATTGGGAGCGTGAACAGCGCGCTTGGCGAGACGGCGTTGCTCTCCTCGACCAGTCGCACCATATGCAGGCCGTCATTATAAGTGGCCCGGATGCCAAACGTTTTCTCAGCCACATGGCTTGCAATAATCTCGCGAACGCCAATCCCAGCCGGGCCTTTCAGATCATCTGCGTAGCACCAAACGGCTATATGGTCGGGGACGGCATCCTGTTACAGCTCGAAGAAAACAAATTCTCTGCTATCGGCCCCTTCATTCTCAACTGGCTTGCCTACCATGCCGAAATCCTTGACTTCGACGTAACGGCCTCGATTGACCCGCGATCGCCTGTCTACGCGAACGGATATGCCAACACTCGACCCGACTGCCGATATCAGATCCAGGGCCCCAAGGCCTGGGCGCTTATCGAAAAGCTCAATGGCGGCAAGGTCGAGGACGTTTCGTTCTTCAATGTCACCGAAATCAACGTTGCTGGTTACCGGATGCGCGGTCTTCGCCATGGCATGGCTGGCACGCCCGGTCTCGAGATTTGGGGTCCCTGGGAAGCTCGCGACAAGATCCGCGGGACGATCCTTGAGGCAGGCGAGGAGTTTGGCATTCTTGAGGTCGGTGCGGCGGCCTATCTCAGCTCGGCGATCGAATCCGGCTGGCTTCAGTCGGTGCTGCCAGCAATCTACACCGATAACGATCTTCGCGCCTATCGGGAGTGGGTCCCCGGCGATCACCTTGAGGGGCTGACCCGCGTTACAGGCTCGCAGAAGCGAGCCACGCTCGAGGAATATTACCGCACCCCGCAAGATATTGGTTATGGGCGATTCGTCCACATGGATCACGAATTTGTGGGTCGTGACGCGCTACGCGCGCTGATCGATCGACCCAAGCTGCAGAAGGTCACGCTCGCTTGGGATCAAGACGACGCCGCCAATCTTTTCAAAGAGATGCTTATGCCGGAAGGGAAAGACGTGAGGTTCCTTCACCTCCCCGTCATGTGCGACAAGATCGACATTCAGTATTTTTCGGTTACGTCCGGCGGTAAGGAAGTCGGCACAGCCCATTACACATCCTATCTTGCTACTGAGCGCGCGCTTCTCACACTGTCTCTAGTCGATGAATCTCTCAAGATCGGTGACGAGGTCACGCTGCACTGGGGCGAAGCGGGCGGGGGATTTGGAAACCACATGACCCCATCGACAGACATAGTGCCCATTCGCGCGATTGTGAGTCCCGCGCCCTATTCGCGTGTCGCCCGAGAGGACTACCGCAAGAACTGAAGTATCAAGCGGCGGCTTCAGCCGCCGAGCCATACCATCAACGATCCACCGAATCGCCCCCCGCTCATTGCCGGCTAGGGCGGACGGTGGCTGACGAGAACGATCGAATGAGACCATCTCCCATCCCAGCCGGAAGTTTCGCCGGCTCCGACCGTAAATTAGTTGATGCCTTCTCCCTCGAGATCACCACGAAGGACACTGAAGCGCTGAGGAAGGCGCAGCGTGCTCTGCCCCTTGGAACAACGGTGTCAGTCACGGCGCTGCCCGGCGAGGCATTGGACGTCCGACTGTCGGCGATCAGGGCGACGCGCGACCTTGGCTTCGAACCGATGCCGCACTTTGCCGCACGCAGCGTGAGTTCGAGAGAGGAACTGGAACATAACATTCGGCAGTCCCGGGTCGTGGGGCAAGTCGATCGTTGCTTCGTGATCGCGGGCGACAATGGCAAGCCAACAGGACCATTCTCGGACAGCCTTGGTCTTATCGAGACCGGCGTGTTCGAAAGCAATGGTGTGCGCATTCTAGGCATTGGCGGCCACCCTGACGGGCATCCGCACATGTCGGAGGAAGAGTGTTGGAAGGTGCTATCCGCGAAGTGCTCGGCGATTGAGGGGCGAGGCATGAGTCCTCTCATCGTTACGCAATTCGCCTTTGACGCGGATCGAGTACTCAGTTGGCTTGCTGCCCTGCGCGGAAGAGGCATTGGCGCTCCTGTGGAAATTGGCGTACCGGGTCCCACCAGCGTCAGTACATTGGTCCGCTATGCGGCTCGGTGCGGCGTGGGCGCTTCTGCCTCTGTGCTCGCGAAATATGGAATCTCAATCGGACATTTGCTAGGCTCGGCTGGTCCGGATCGGTTTGTCAACAAGCTCTCCGTTGGCCTTGTTGGCAAGCATGGCGCCGTCAAACTCCACTTCTACCCATTTGGTGGCATCTCAAAAACCGTTGAGTGGATCGAAGGCTACGTCAACCGTCAGTGAGTGCACCGGTTAAGTTGACTAAGCTCAGCCGAACTAAGACTTGCAGTATTTGTCGACCTTCGGGTCATGCTCGCCCAGTTGCCGACCATCCTATGCAGGGTTAACAGTGTGCCGAAGCGTTCGTGCAGCCCACTCCGGATGACCATTCGAGGCTGAAGTGCAATATGTTTAATGACAAATCTCTGCTTTAGTCATTGCGTTGACGTTCGTCGTGCACGCAAGCTCGCCAAATCGCGCATGCATCGTTGCTGCTTTGGCCTCGGATGTAGGTTAGGGCTCCGGCTATCCGGGTATCGAAAATCTGTTCTTCTATAAGGAGAATAGCCGCATGTTCTGCGGCGATCTCATGTGTCCGTATCCGAACTCCTACCAATTTTAGAATAAGAGCCTGCGCCGAGATCCATGCCTTCTGCTATTCGCAGCATCTCGACGACCACGGGGTCCCTTTCCATCAATCGACTGATAATCTGAAACGCAATGGGATCGACTTTGACGTCCTCAAGGACCGGCACCAGTTGCCCTCCTCGGACATGATCTCGCACCATCGCTTCTGGCACAAGCGCCAATCCCCCTCCCATCACGACAATGTCGATCATCGTCCGCAGGTTGTTACACAAGCTTATAGATTGATCGGACAGCCCACTTTCTGAGAGGCCTTGCCGCATCGCGCCATAGAGCGGGGAGTGACCGGGAAGCGACCAAAGCGGAAGATTTTCATGCACTGCGCCCGGCTGCAGCTTAGATGCTATTTGAGGTGAGGCCACCCATAGCATCTTGGCGACGCCAATCGGGGTTGATTTCAAGACAGGGTGAGCGATCGATCCGGCCGCGAGCGCAAAGTCGAATTTCCCGGTGAGGACACCATGGATGAGTTGGGCGGTGAGTTCGACATCAATCTCGAAAATTAATCTGGGAAAGCTGATGCGTTGCTCAGCCACGAAAGGCGGAAGGCACGTCGCCGCAGCGATCTCTCCGACACCGATTCGGACGACACCGCTCAACTGCTCGAATTCGGCTGTTCGCAGCAGTATTCCGCGTAATTTCTCCCAGACCGGGAGATACTCCTGCACAAGCTTTCTACCTTCCGGCGTCAGGATCATGTTTCGCCCACTCCTCTGGAAGAGCGTCATTCCCAGGCGGTCCTGAAGCTCTGTGACTCGGGCAGAAACAGCAGGTTGGGTCGTATTGAGGCGTTCAGCCGCCGCCGCAAAAGTTCCAAGCTGTGAAATGCAGATCAGCGTATCTAAATGATAAAGAGAGATGCGATCAATAGACATTGCTTATCAATATCGGAAAAAACAATTCATTGGAAGTAATCAATAAAATCGTGTTCCGTCGTCCCACTGGGCGAGGGAGGAAATCTTGACACGAAAAGTCTATGCGGACGCACAGGCGGCGCTCGAAGGACTGCTTTTTGACGGAATGCAAATCTGCGCCGGTGGTTTTGGCCTTTGCGGAATACCTGAGCGGCTGATCGATGCATTACGAGATTCTGGCGTGAAGAACCTGACGATCGCGTCGAACAATGCCGGTATTGACAATGAAGGACTCGGAAAGCTGTTGAGGGCGCGCCAAGTGCGCAAGATGATCTCAAGCTATGTCGGCGAAAACAAAGAGTTCGAGCGGCAGTATCTGGCGGGTGAGCTTGAAGTTGAATTTTGTCCCCAGGGTACACTTGCCGAGCGATGCCGGGCAGGCGGCGCGGGAATTCCCGGATTCTATACCAAGACCGGCGTCGGGACCGTGATCGCGGAGGGCAAAGAGACTAAGATGTTCGACGGGCAGGAATATCTGCTCGAACGCGGCATTTTTGCCGATCTTGCCATCATCAAGGGTTGGAAGGCCGACGAAGCCGGGAACCTGATATTTCGAAAGACTGCGCGCAATTTCAATCAGCCGATGGCCGCTGCGGCGAAAATCTGTGTTGCCGAAGTGGAGGAAATCGTACCGACCGGGTCACTCGACCCGGACTCGATCCATTTGCCGGGCATCTATGTCAAGCGGCTGATCATGGGCGGCCCTTACGACAAGAAGATCGAAGCGCGGACCGTGCGAAAGAGGGAGATCGCTTGATGGCCTGGACACGCGACCAGATGGCGGCGCGCGCCGCGAAATTTCTGCGGGATGGATTTTACGTGAACCTGGGCATCGGTATACCAACGCTTGTCGCCAATCATATCCCAACCGGGATCGAAGTGACCCTTCAGTCGGAAAACGGCATGCTCGGCATCGGACCTTTTCCTTTCGAGGGCGAAGAGGATGCGGATCTGGTCAACGCAGGCAAGCAGACGATCAGCGAGTTGCCGCAGAGCAGTTACTTCTCGAGCTCTGACAGTTTTGCGATGATCCGGGGCGGTCACATTGACCTGACTGTGCTCGGCGCCATGGAGGTTAGCGAGAGTGGCGATATCGCCAATTGGATGATCCCGGGCAAGATGATCAAGGGGATGGGCGGGGCGATGGACCTTGTCGCGGGAGTCAAAAAGGTCATCGTTCTGATGGAACATGTTTCCAAGGACGGTTCGCCCAAATTCATTCCGACTTGCACTCTGCCGCTGACTGGTCTCGGCGTCGTCGACACGATAATCACTGATCTTGCGGTCTTCGAGCGCTCTGCACCAAACGCACCATTCTCGATAGTAGAAAGAGCTGCGGGGGTAGGTGACGAAGAGCTTCGTTCGAAAACGACGGCCCATTATCTTTCGTAGGATTGGCTGGGCAACGAGAGCGCCATTAAGGGAGAAGTGCTATGAATACGCCATCCATCGTGATCGCATCGGCCGGACGCACCGCCGTCGGCTCGTTCAACGGCGCTTTCAGCGATACGCCAGCACATGATCTCGGCGCCGCGGCGATCAAGGGAGCCTTGTCGCGCGCCGGCGTCGATGCCGCCGAAGTGGACGAGGTGATCCTCGGACAGGTCCTGCCGGCCGGCGAAGGCCAGAACCCGGCGCGCCAGGCGGCGATGAAGGCCGGCGTGCCGAAGGAGGCCACCGGCTGGGGCGTCAACCAGCTCTGCGGATCGGGTCTACGTGCCGTCGCGCTCGGCATGCAGCAGATCGCGCTGGGTGACGCCAAGGTCATCGTGGCAGGCGGTCAGGAGTCAATGTCCATGGCGCCGCATTGCGCACATCTGCGCGGTGGGGTGAAGATGGGCGATTTCAAGATGATCGACACGATGATCAAGGATGGCCTTACGGACGCCTTCTACGGCTACCACATGGGTATCACGGCGGAAAACATCGCCCGCCAGTGGCAGCTTTCCCGCGACGAGCAGGACCAGTTCGCCGTTGCGTCGCAGAACAAGGCGGAGGCCGCGCAGACGGCTGGTCGCTTCAAGGACGAGATCATCCCCTTCCTGATCCAGACGCGGAAGGGCGACGTGACCGTCGAGAACGACGAATACATCCGCGCCGGTGCGACGATCGACGCAATGACCAAGCTGCGTCCCGCCTTCGGCAAGGAAGGCACCGTGACTGCCGGCAATGCTTCGGGCCTGAATGACGGCGCCGCCGCTGCTGTGCTGATGACGGAAGCAGAAGCTTCCCGCCGCGGTATCACGCCGCTGGTGCGTATCGTCTCCTGGGCAACCGCCGGCGTCGATCCGTCGATCATGGGTACGGGCCCGATCCCGGCTTCTCGCAAGGCGCTTGAAAAGGCAGGCTGGAAAATTGGCGATCTCAATCTCGTCGAAGCCAACGAGGCTTTTGCCGCGCAGTCCTGCGCCGTCGTCAAGGACCTCGGCCTCGATCCTTCGATCGTCAACGTCAACGGCGGTGCGATCGCCATCGGTCACCCGATCGGTGCGTCGGGCGCCCGCATCCTCAACACGCTGGTGTTCGAGATGAAGCGCCGCGGCGCCAAGAAGGGTCTTGCGACCCTTTGCATCGGTGGCGGCATGGGCGTCGCGATGTGCCTGGAGGCGTTGTAAAGGGAAGGATAGAGTTGAAATGACGGAACTTGTCACCTGAGGCGATTGGAGAAGTCGCGACAAGCTTTCTGCTGTTATCGCGGACGTCAACCGCTACTGGATCGCTACAAGCCGGACTGTTCTGGGGACAGCCATTGCCCATACCGGCTCTTTAATTCGGCGGCTTCCACCATAGTGGTCGGAAACAAGTCAAAGCCGCCATCATAAGGCGAGAACACCTTGCCAGTTTCTCGGTTGCACCAAAGTGTCGGGCCAGTGGTGTCGTCAGAGATGTCTGTAAAGAGTTCATCGAATACTTCAGCATTCCAGACAACGACAGACGTTGATGCCAGCCAATAATAATCGTCCTCATCCTCAAGATACCGGAGCCGGGGATTGAGTTCGGCTTGAAGGGGATTGAAGCGGCGTCCTGAATCCCCTTCGATCCGACACTGAACCAGCCAGCAATCTGCCCCTTTTCCGAGAATTTCGTTTCCAAGCAGGCCAAGGGTAATCCCGTTGTTGTGGGCAAGGACGAGCATCCACGTGCGACCTCGATAGAAGCACTCGCCAAGCTCGGAAGTAAGGCGGAACGGTCACTGCGTGGAACGCATCGGGCGTGAACGACGGTGCTGCTGCACCGCTTATCGCCTCTGAGGCGTCGTCGATGAAATAGGGCCTGCGGCGATCGCCCGCATCCTCGGGCGGCGCTGCAGCCGGCGTTCCGCCACGCATCATGGGCATAGGGCCGGTCCCGGCATGCTTCCAGGGGCCCATCCAACTTCCATAGGTATACGGTTTGAGCCATATTCCACTAATTTAATCGTTTTTTCTCCACGCAGCCTAGACAACGTATACGTTTCTGTGTAGCAGTAGTCTCGCCATCGGGGAGGATAGAATGGCTTCGGAGAATGACAATTCGCAGTCGCAAACGCTCAAAGCGGTATTAGGCCTTCGCGGGCTTATCGTTGACGGCGAAGTGCTTGCTGGGGAAAGAATAACCGAGCCGTTTATATCGGAGCGGTTTGGCGTGTCGCGAACACCTGCGAGATCGGCGCTCAATCAAATGGCGGATGAAGGTTTGCTGGAGCGAACTGCTTCCAACCGCTTCACCGTCAAGACTTATACGGAAGCCGATATTTATCAGGCGATCGAAATCCGTGGCACGCTTGAGGGTCTCGCCGCCCGCTTCGCGGCAGAGGGCAATGCGACATCTGGCGTTATCTCCGAAATGTATTCCTGCGTGATCCAGCTCGATGAAGTCGTCGATAATCTCAGCGACACTATCGACCAGGACGACTATGTCCGTCTCAACGACCGATTTCATGAACTTCTTGTTGAAGCTTCGGGCAGTCAGATGGTCGAGCGCTCCCTTGAAAAGATCAAATCACTTCCGTTTGCCTCGGCAAACGCTTTTGTCAAATCGCTCAGCCTCGACAAGCCATCGGTGCAGCGTGTGCTGCTGATGGCACAAGAGCAGCATCGAGCAATCGTCGAATGCATCAAACTTGGCAAAGGTGCCCGAGCCCAAGCGCTCGCGCTGGAGCATTCGTTCTGCGCGGCGCGGTACCTCCAGATACTAAAGGCATTCAAACAGAAAATTCCGTGGGCAAGCGACGAGCCTGAAGTCGGCGAGAACTTCCGACCAACAGGAGCTGTCCACCATCTCAAGGGAGGAAAAAAATGAACATGCACGATCTTCGTCGGACACCGCCGGGATACTTTACGTCCCGCTGGGGGCAGCCGGAATACACGGATTGGCAGGATGAGAGTCTGTCTTGGAAAGAAACTTGCTATATCGGCGATTGGTCCTTCCTGTGGGAGCGGCGCTTCAAGGGGCCGGACGTTCTGAAGTTGCTCTCCGACGTGTCCGTCAACAGTTTCGAAAAGTTCGCCGTGAACCAGTCGAAGCACGTCATTCATACGACAGAGGCCGGAAAGATCATTGCGGAAGGTATCGCAACCCGGCTGAGTGACGATGAAGTGATGCTTTTCGGCCGAGGCACCTTCTGGGTGGACTACAAGCTTCGGCACGGGAATTACAAGGTCATTTCGAAGCCTGACGACTGGTTCAATTTTCAGGTTTCCGGCCCGACTGCGATCCACGTGGTGGAGAAGGCGTGCGGTCAAAGTCTTCGCGACGTCAAGTTCATGCACAATGGACGCGTCCAAATCGCTGGCTGTGATGTTCTCGCTCTGCGACAGGGAATGGCCGGCGAGATCGGCTACGAGCTCCAGGGCGACATCGCAAAAAGCCAGGAAGTCTATCAGGCCATCATGGAAGCGGGAAAAGAGTTCGGCATACGCCAGCTCGGAGGACGTACGGCGTTCATCAACCACCTTGAGGCCTGCTTTCCGACGATCGTCACCGACTACCTGCCGGCGATCTTTGGCGAGGACATGAAGGATTATTTAACGGAGTTCAAATCCGCGATGCCGGCCTTCGCTTCCACCTTCAACGTGGCTGGAAGCTTTGAAGGTGGCGACATTTCAGACTGGTACCGCAATCCTGTTGAACTTGGTTGGGGGAAGCGGGTGGTGCTGGATCACGACTTTATCGGTCGCGAGGCGCTAGAGAAGGAGGTAGTGGCCCCGAAACGCACCATTCGGACCCTTGTCTGGAACGCCGAGGATGTCGCCGATGTCTATGCCTCTCTCTTCAGGGGAGGGCCGTCATACGACTTCATGGAGATGCCACGAGATCAGCGTGGCTTTATGTATGCAGATAAGGTGTTGAAGGACGGACAAATCGTCGGGGTGACGACGTCTCGCGGTTACAGCTATTCTTTCCGGAAGATGCTCTCACTATGCACTATCGATGTTCAGCACGCCGAACCGGGTACTGAAGTCACTGTTGTTTGGGGGAACCCGGGACATCCGCAGAAGCAAATTCGCGCAATTGTAGCGCCTGCGCCATACAAGCAAGACAACCGTCGCGCAGACGTCGCAGTAGTCTAGCGCTCTTGCAGCCACTGAATTGATCTCCCGTCCGACGTTCGCATGAAGGTCGGATAGGAGACTGCGGCCTCTAAATAATTGTCAGGTTTCCTCGGGCAGTCGTTGGATGCGCCTGCGATTGAATGGCGCTGCTCGTGATCTCCATCAGACGCTCGGTCACGTTTGGCCCCATGCATGTAGGCAATTTTTTTAAGCGCCTCGTCGTGTTTCAGCGCAACCCGATGAAGTTCCTTTCCGGAATCATCGTTCTGGACCGTGGCCGCATAGCCGGTGGCGCAAGCAGAGAACTCTAGCGCACGAAGCCATGCCTATTGAATGTTCAGGGCACGGCGTGCGGCTCGATGTGACAATCTAATCGAAGACTATTGGGATAAAGTGATGAAAAACCTCGTTCTTACAGTATCATGCCCGACAACTCGCGGGATCGTGGCGGCCATATCCGGCCTCCTAGCTGACAAGGGCTGCAATATCGTCGACTCCTCGCAGTTCGACGATTTGGAGACTGGCCAATTCTTCATGCGTATCGGCTTTGTGTCTGAGGAAGGCGCGACAAGGGAAACGCTGATCGAAGCGTTTCGGCCGGTCGCAGAGAAGTTCGATATGGTATGGCAAATCTTCGCCGCGGACGAGCGGGTCAAGGTTATGCTCATGGTTTCCCGTTTTGGGCACTGCCTGAACGATCTCCTCTACCGTTGGAAGATCGGGGTACTCCCTATCGATGTCGTCGGTGTCATTTCCAATCACTTTGACTACCAGAAGCTCGTGGTGAACCATGACATTCCCTTCCATCACATTCCCGTAACGAAGGCCAATAAGACGGAAGCGGAAGCCCGGATCATGAGCCTCGTGGAGCAGACCGGAGCGGAGTTGATTGTCCTCGCCCGCTACATGCAAATCTTGTCGGATGAAATGTGTCAGAAGATGTCCGGTCGGATTATCAATATCCATCACTCCTTCCTGCCGAGCTTCAAGGGAGCCAATCCTTATAAGCAAGCCTATGAACGCGGCGTCAAATTGATCGGTGCGACAGCCCATTACGTCACTGCTGACCTGGATGAAGGGCCTATCATCGAGCAGGACACGGTGCGCGTCACTCATGCGCAGTCCGCTCAGGACTATGTTTCGCTAGGCCGCGATGTCGAGGCGCTGGTTCTGGCGCGCGCCATTCATGCGCACATTCATCACCGCACCTTTATCAATGGCAACCGGACCGTCGTGTTCCCGCCAAGCGCCGGCTCTTATGCGTCCGAAAGGATGGGCTGAACGATGGCCAGAACTATCGATGGAAAGCAAGTTGCAAACGCCATAATTGCAACGGTGACTGAAGGCGCGTCGACGCTGGAGTTCCAAAGCGGAGTTAAGCCCTGCCTTGCGGTCGTCATAGTCGGGGACGATCCGGCGAGCCATGCATATGTCAACGCCAAAAGCCGCATGGCAAAACAATGCGGGTTCCACTCGATACAGCGTAGCTTGCCTGCGGATATCAAACAGGAGACGCTCGAGGAACTCGTTGCGGGGCTGAACCTCGATCCAAACGTACATGGCATTCTGGTGCAACTACCCTTACCAAAACACTTATCGCCGGAACCTGTGATCGCAGCCATTTCGCCGGATAAGGATGTTGACGGCCTCAATGTGATCAATGCCGGCAAGGTTGCTGTGGGAGACCTGCAAAGCGGTCTCCTGCCGTGCACACCGGCCGGCGCCATGCTGCTGGTGGAAGAGGTCCATGGCCGTGATCTGTCAGGCCTTAATGCAGTTGTGATCGGTCGGTCCAACCTATTCGGAAAGCCTATGGCGCTCATGTTGCTGGCTGCCAATGCCACTGTGACAATGGCGCATTCAAGAACACGAGACCTGCCGGCGATATGCCGTACGGCAGATATTCTGGTTGCCGCGGTCGGTCGGGCGCATATGGTTCGCGGTGATTGGATAAAGCCAGGCGCGACCGTTATCGATGTCGGGATTAATCGGATTCCAGCACCTGAAAATGGTGAAGGGAAAACCCGACTGGTGGGGGATGTGATGCTTGCCGATGCGGCATGCATCGCCGGTGCTGTGACGCCAGTGCCGGGTGGGGTTGGGCCGATGACGATCGCCATGTTGATGAGCAACACGCTGAAGGCGGCTCAGCGCGCGGTTGATTGAGGGAACCTGAAATTCTGAGGTTCGGGAGGGATGGGACTGCGAACGCAATGCTTATTCGGATTGCGCTCAATCATTCATGGACACGTCGCGTGGCACGCAAGATGCGTCGTTCAACATCTCACGTCAATCACGGTTCCATAAACTAGATTATCTGATTTTCCATCTAAGATTGCATACTCGGCCAAATACTTTTGTTGAGGAATAGTTCGTGACCTGTCCCGTCTGACAATTTACGGAGTAAAATATGCAACATTGGCTGGACAAGCTAATTGACCTTGCCGCGTTTCGGGGCGACGAAGATGTTCTCAAGGATGCTCTGACCCATCTTGCCGACCAAGCGGGATTTTTCGGCTACGCCTATCTATTCATTCGACCGGGTCACACCATCGCCTCATCGAATTATCCTGCCGAATGGCGGTCGATCTATTTCAAACGAAAATTTGAGGCCATCGACCCGATCGTAAACCGCGCAAAGTCGCTGAAGCGGGTGTTTCGGTGGAGCGGAGAAGTAGAAAGGCGGCACCGTTCCAAGGAAGAGCGGGCGTTCTTTGACTGGGCAGCGGATTTCGGGATCCGCTCTGGGATCACCATACCCATTAAAGCTGCCAATGGATCGACTTCCATGTTCACGCTTGCCTCCGATAAATCCGCAATTGACCTCCAACGCGATATCGATCCTGTTGCGGCGGCCGCCGCCGTCGGCCAACTTCACACCCGTATGTCATTCCTGCCTCTAACACCTAGTGACCAGCACCCGGCCTGGCTTGACCCGAAGGAGGCCGCGTATCTCAACTGGATCGCGGTCGGTAAAACGATGGACGAAGCCGCCGATCTGGAGGGCGTCAAATACAATTCCGTCAAAAGCAAGCTCGAAGAAGCCAGGAAGCGGTTTCAGATTCACACCATGCCGCACCTAGTTGCGCTGGCCATCCGGGCAGGGCTCATCTGATCGACAGCATCAATTGACGGATACGTTGGGGATAAAACCCAGAATCCTGACCAATGTATTGAGGGCTTTCATCTGCGCGTGCATCGCGATCATAGCTTCCACGTATTTGAGATGCTGCTCTCCGCCAATCGCCTGTCCCGTTTTATGGTCTGCCGGCAATGCTTGGAACAGCTGATCGGCTTTCTCCACGAGTTGTCGGTGGAGACGTATGGCGTTGACCGTCAAAATCTCGATATCTGCGGTATTCAGACCCCGTGTAAGCCCGATCACCGGACGCAGTTCACTCGTATCCGACACCGTCGCGTCACTCAAATTCATTATCGATCCTCCCAAGTTTAGTCCGCGGTTCGCCCCAAACCGCTAGTCCTCGATCCCGGTCGGGTCGAATTGCACCCGGCGTGTCCTGCGGCCATTAGCTCCAGCGCATGGACACACATCGAATCAAACGACGTGACACTTCTCGCAGATCTCCTAACCTATCCACCCTACCCTTTTTGTGGATTAGTGAACCTCAAACTGCTCCCAAGGTCGTTCGCACCAATCTGACGAGTTAGCTCGCGCTGCTTCGCGCGATCCGGATCGACCCTTTAGCGTCACGCGTTTTCGCGCCGCGTTCTGCTGTAAGAGTGCAGAGCATGAAGGCGGTCTCGTAGGATTTTTCGAACGCCGGAATCGGCAGGAATTCGAAGCGCGAATGGAAATTATAAGCACCGGTGAAAAAATTCGGGGTAGGCAGACCGCGCGCAGATAGGGCCGCCCCGTCGGTTCCGCCACGCATCGGCGTGAGTTTTTTCTCTATCCCGAGCCTGTCCAACGCGCTGAACAAGAGTTCGGCTGAGCGGTCATCGCCCTTAAGGCAGTCCCCGATATTGCGATAGGTGTCGGCTACACTGTAATGTACCGATGCGGACGGATATTGCGACCCGATCCGTTCCGCGACATCGCCGATGCGCTGTTTTCGTTGTTCGAACATGGCGTTATCGAAGTCGCGGATCATGACCTTGAGCCGCGCCTCGGTGTCGTTCGCAACAAGATCCTTGAACCAGAAATACCCCTCTCGCTTCTCTGTGCATTCAGGTGTTTCGTTGCGGTCGAAATGGGAAACGAAGTCGAGCGCCATCAGCAGCGGATTGATGAGCACGCCCTTCGCGGACATTGGATGCGCGCTGACGCCGGTAAAGACGATCTCGCCGGCGGCGGCGTTAAAATTTTCGACGACGACCTCACCGAGCTCGCAGCAATCGATGGTATAGGCAAAGTCGCATGGGAAGCGGCTCAGATCGAGAGCCTTGGCGCCGCGCAGTCCGATCTCCTCATCCGGAACGAAGGCGACGAAGACATCGCCATGGGTGTCGGATGAATCAAGCCGTCCCATAAGCGTCATGATGACCGCGATCGCCGCCTTGTTATCCGCCCCGAGTACGCTCGTGCCATCGCTGAGAATAATGTCCTCTCCCTGCCAGGGAAGAATTTCCGGATGGTCTGCGACCCGAAGCCAGATATCCTCCTCGGGGTTGAGGCACAAATCCTGTCCCTCAAAACGTTTGATCTGCGGCCGGATGACCGGCGATAGGCCGACATCGACCGTATCAAGATGGGCGATGAACCCGATGCGTGGCCCGCCTCGCCTGTTGCCGCGCTTCATGCCGGTCACGATGGCATGTTCGTCGACGATGACATCATCAACGCCAAGGTCGCGCAGTTCTTGCGCCAGCAGCCTCGCGAGCTCAAGCTGACCCGGAGAAGAGGGCGGATGCGACGACGCGGCGTCACTCTGGCTCTCTATAGCGGCGTAGCGGAAAAACCGGGCGACAAGCTCATCGCGCGGGGGCATCGCTCCTTGTTCAATCGAATCCATTCCATTCCCTCACTCGCGACGGATAATGATGCGCTACGAGGCTGCTCCAAGAACAGCCGACGATCGGCTTCCGTCCTCTCGCCTCCCAAATCATACAGCCTCTATGCATGGGGCCAGGTCACGTTTCAGCTGACGTCTGGACGCGAAGAACGCCGACCCCTTGCTCCAGTTCGATTTGCGCGCCCAGTTCTGCCGACTGTTCCTTGAAGCGCTGGAGGATTCTTATTGCACTGCTCCCGGTCGTAAGGTGGGGAACCATCCGGCTTTCGAGCAATCCGTCCTTCAACCCGTCCTCACCGCCGATTACGACAGGATAGAATCTGATGTCGCTCAGATCATTGTCTCGCCCGTAAGAACATAGGCCGACAACACTTTCCCACACTTCCGGCGCCTGCCATGTCGATTTTTCCGACCTGACATGAAAGATGAAATTTCCCAGGCTGTAAAAGATCGGGCGGCGACGATAGATCTCCACGGGCTGAAGCACCGGTGCGCCGTGACTGACGAACATTGCGGCGCCCGCGTCGATGCACCGCTTGGCAACCCCGCTGACCCACTCTGGCACCCGGTACCAGTCGGATGCCCAGTGGTGATGATGCAGATAAGCTATGACGAGGCGCCCCTCACCGGCAGCGGAAGCGATCGCCGCCAGGTTCCGTGCAATGTCGTTTTCATCGACTTTGACGCTCCTTCCGTAGCTGTCGGATCGTTTGAAGATTGCGCGCGCGATCCCGATCTCTTCTTGCGGATCAACAAGCGGCGGATCGTCCGGCTGGCTGTCATTGGTGAGGTCGATCGCAGTGTAGCCGACACTTTCCCGAATGGAGCGGAGCTGGCCGAACGCCGTCTCATCGACTTCGATGACCTGCGACAGACGCAGCCGGTTCACGCCTGGCCGCGGCGGCCGACCTATGTCAGCATTCGCTGCATACATAAAATCGGGACCCGGTCCGCCGTCCATCGCTACGATGGCGATACGCCGCCCGGCAATTGTCCCGATGCCGGCCCGCGAAGCCTCAAATTGGTCTCGGCCGAGACCGGCGTGGAGAAAGCCTCGCTTCTCAACCTCGTTCAGGGTCGACAGCACGCCGGGCGGGCCAAGATCGAAGGCATGGTTGTTCGACAGCGAAAGTGCCCCAAATCCGCTGGCGTGAAGTGCATCCAGAACGACGGGCTCACTGGAGCCAAAGAACGATCCCTTGAGCGGCCATCCGCCATGGCTTCCAAGGATGGTGCCCTCAAAGTTGGTGAATGAAAGGTCCGCTTCCTGTAGAATCGCTTGCACTTCGTGGAAGGCGGGCGCGCGAATGGCGCGGATGTCGTATTTTATAAGGGATTGGCCCGTGACGGCCAACGTGAACCTGTCATTCATTAATCACCTTTTGGCTGCGAAGCGCCATCAACGTTTGGAAAGCGGGAGTTCAAACCTGGCCGCAACAGCTCGGCGAGCTCAACAGGTGAACCGGCTGGGCCGTGCTTCGACGAGGGCGCGCGTGTAACGATTTTGGGATTGCGAGAAGATGAAATCGGAAGGCCCGAAGTCCTCGACCCGGCCGTCCCTGAAGATATAGACAGAGCTGCAGAGCTGCTGCACGACGGCGAGATCGTGGGAGATGAAGATCATCGTCATTTCCCGCTCCTCGATGCTCTCCTTGAGAAGCCTGATGATGTCCGCCTGTACGGACACGTCGAGCGCCGAGGTTGGTTCATCCGCAATGATGATCTCAGGCCTCGCCAATAGTGCCCGAGCGATGCAGACGCGCTGCTTTTGACCACCCGACAACTGGTGCGGATAGCGGCTGAGAAGGTTTCGGGGGAGACCCAGCCGATCCATCATCGCTGCCGTCTCCCCCAGCTCATCATTGGGTTGCATACCTGCGCCAAACCGGATGCTTTCACGCAAGGTCTCTCCTATGGTCATCCTGGGATTTAGCGAGACCGCGGGATCCTGGAAGATCATCTGCACGCGACCGAGGAGACCGTTGCGGCGACTGCTTTTGGAAATATCGAACTCAGTTGCGCCAATCGTTACTCTGCCGGCTGAGGCCGTGTCCAATCCGGCCACGATACGGCCGATCGTTGTCTTTCCGCTTCCGCTTTCGCCAACAATCCCGACGATCGCACCGCGTGGCAGCTCGATGCTCACATCCTGCAGTGTGAACTTCGCGTTGGCCCGGCTAAAGCAGCGCGACAAGCCCGGCGAAAAGCTCTTCGAAACGCCGGCTGCGGTAAGTAGGATCGTGCGGTCCGGCTCCTCCTGCGTCGCGATGCTCCGATCGCCCTTTGCGTCTTCCTCAGCTGCAGTTGTAGAAGTCCGCAGGCGTGGAACTGCCGCAAGCAGGCCGCGCGTGTAGTCGTTCCTGGGCCTATCGAGAACGGTCGCGGTGCGATCCTGCTCCACCACCTGGCCTTTTCTCATGACGAGAACCCGGTCGGTGATTTCAGAAACCACCCCCATGTCGTGAGTGACGAGGATGATGGAGACGCCCGTCTCGTCGACAAGGGCTCGAAAAAATTTTAGAATCTGCTTCTGGACCGTAGCATCCAGTGCCGAAGTCGGCTCGTCGGCGATGATGATGTCGGGAGATCCGGCAAGCGCGATGGCAATGACCACCCGTTGTCTTTGTCCGCCGGAAAATTGATGAGGATAATTGCCGTATCGCAGCTCCGGCTCCGGAATGCCGACGCGGGTCAGGAGTTCGACTGCACGCGCGCGAGCCTCGCGTCTCGAGACGGAGCTATCGACTGCCAGAATTGTTTCCTCGACCTGAGCGCCAACACTCATCAGTGGATCGAGGGAAGCTGTATGATCCTGAAAAATGGCGGATATCCTCCGCCCTCGGATGGCGCCCTCCGCTTCTTCCATAGCGCCGATCGGCCTGCCGTCGAATTCAATCGTCCCCGCCACCCGCTGAAATTCAGGGGCAAGCAAGCCGAGGACGGCATTGCCCAATGTCGACTTTCCGGCACCCGATTCACCTATGATGCCCAGGATCTCGCCGCGCCCGAGCTCGAAACTCACATCCTGCAGGATCGTGACCGGCCCGGATGCGGAGAGATGGCGAAGGCCGAGGTTCTTGACCCGAAGCAGACGCGTTTTTTCATTTTCATAAGTCATTCCGGACGGCTCCTTGGGTCGAGACGTCGGCGAACGTCCTCGCCGACGAGATTGATGCTTGCGATCAGGCCAAAGAGGGCGAGACCAGGAAAAAGGCTGATCCAGTATTGACCCGTCAGAAGGTACTGGAACCCGTTTGCGACCGTGGAGCCGAGCGATGGCTTGTCGATCGGAACACCGAGGCCAAGAAAGGACAGGGTTGCTTCGAGCGCGATAGCGTGGCCGATCTCGATCGGTATCAGGGTCACCGCCGGCGCGATGCTGTTTGGAAGAAGGTGGCGGAAGATGATCCGAGATGTCGGCAGTCTCATGAGCCGCGCGGCATCCATGTAGGGCTTGCTTGTCTCAGTGAGCGCCAAGCTCCGCGCCAACCTGGCATAACCAGCCCACTGAGCGATGATCAGCGCCAGTATGATCCGGTCGATTCCTGGTCCCAGCGTGACGATCGCGATCAGGGCGACGAGGATCGTCGGCAGGCTGAGTTGAAGGTCGACGAGCCGCATGATCACGATGTCGGCCCATCTGCCGAAATAGGCTGCGCTGACGCCGGCCGTCAGCCCGATCAGGGCGGCAATCGCGGCACTCGTGACCGAGACAACCAAGCTGATGCGCAGGCCATAGAGGATGCAGCTGACGACATCCCTGCCGAGCCCGTCCGTTCCGAGCAAGTAGAGATAGCCGCCGCTTCCCCACGTGCCAGGAGGAGAAGATGCCTCCCACCCATAGATTTGTAGGGGGTCGTAGGGATTTTGCGGAGCAACCACCGGTGCGATGAGAGCAAACAGGACGAAGGTGGCGAGCAGAATGCCAGACACGGTCGGCGTTGGCCATGGAGGGCGCCCGCTCAAGGCACGGAGAATAAGAGCTTTCATGACGATTCCCTTATGAAGGCAGACGCACGCGCGGGTCGAGCACGGCGTGGAAGACATCGACAAAGGCGTTCAGAGCGACGAAGACGACCGAGATGAAGGTCAGTGTCGCCATCACCACCGGCCGGTCGAGAAGCTGGATGGAATCGATCAGCAGCTTGCCGACACCTGGCCATGAGAAAATCGATTCCACGACCACCGCAAAGGCGAGCATGCCGCCGAATTGCAGGCCGATGATCGTGATGATCGGCATGCTGATGTTGGGCAGCGTGTGACGAAGCAAGATCCGCCGCGGAGAAAGCCCTTTCGCACAGCAGAACCGTGTGAAGTCCAGGCTCTCGACCTCGATCGTGCCCGACCGCGCCAGACGCGCGATCAAAGCGATGTTCGGGATCGCAAGAGCGAGCGCCGGAAGGGCCATATGCCACAGCCCTTCCCACGTCAGGACGCTCCAATCCTGCCCCATGAACTTCGCTGTCGCACCCCTGCCCCCGGATGGAAACCAGCCTGTCAGAATGGCGCCCGTGAGGATGAGCATCATGCTCAACCAGAATGAGGGAACGCTGAGCGCAAACACACTCGATTTGAGGATGGAGCGATCGAGGAGCGTGCCCTTCCTCCGGCCGACGAGGAGCCCCACTCCCGTGCCGGCCGGAGCCGCGATGAGCATCGCGACGCAGGCGAGCTCGAGCGTCGCGGGAAGCTTGCTCATGACCAGCTGGAGGGCCGGCAGATGATAGATGTACGACGTCCCGAAGTTTCCGCGGATGACGCTATCGATGAAAAGAACGTATTGGCGCCAGATCGGTTGATCCAATCCCAGCGCCGCCGTCGCGCGCTGAATATCCTCAGGCGTGGCGGTTTCGATGTTGACGATGTTGAAGACGGGATTGCCGATGCTGTGAACGCCGATGAAGCCGATCAACGACATGGCAATGAGGAGAAGGAAAGCTTGGCTCAGTCTTCCCAATGCGGCTGAAATCAATGCCATGATCGCTTACTCCGTCACTGGAAGGGCCTGCATCGCGGTCGTCCAGCCACGGGGATGCATCACGTATGAGCCTACCCTCGGGCCGAAGCCGACGATATGATGGAAGTGGTAGAGCGGAATGATCGGCTGGTCGGCCATCACGAAGTCCGTCGCGTCGGCAAGCGCCTTGTTCCGCTCCGGCCCGTCCTGAATGCTTTCGGCTTTTGCAAGCATCGCGTCGAAAGCCTGGTTCCGGTAATGCCCAAAATTCAAGGCTCCGGTTCCGCGTGCGGAATTTGGCGAGGCCAGGAGAGCGTGGAGAATGACATCGACCGCCTCACCCGATGTCCCGCCGTACCAGACGGCAAAGTCACCGCTGGCACGCTTCGTGTTGAAGACCGAGAACGGAAAGGCTGCAGGTTGGACGGCGACACCTATGCGAGCCCAGCTTTGTGCAATTGCCTGAAGGCTCTCGCTGTCGCCGGGATAACGGCCGGCGGGTCCTGCGAGGACAAGATTAAAGCCGTTTGGATAACCGGCCTCGGCGAGCAGCGCTTTGGCTTTGTTGTAATTGGGGACCTCAGGCTGCAGATTGGCCGAGGTACCGGGTAAGCCATTTGGGAAAATCTGCGCCGCGGCCGTTCCGTAACCGGAGAGAATCTTGTCGACGAGAATTCCGCGATCCGTTGCCATCGCAAGCGCGCGCCGCACCGAAGGGTTTTTGAAAGGATTGGGAATCTGTTTGCCGGATTTGTCCGTCACATCGGGAAGCGTTTCCCGCTCGACGTCGAATTGCAGGAAATTGATGCGCGCAGCACTGATGTCCTCAATCCGGACTCCGCGCTTTTTCAGGGACGCAACGTCACGGGCCGGAATAGAGTCTGCAAGGTCGACATCCCCGGCGGCCAATGCCGCCACACGCGCTGCGGGGTTCTCGATGATCCGAAAGGTCACCGTCGACCAGGCGGGCCTGCGGCCCCAATAGTCATCATTCCTCGTGAGCTTCAGCATCTCGCCGGAACTCCAACTCTCGAACTTGTAAGGGCCTGTGCCGTCGGGAGGGCTGCCAGCATTGAGCTCCTCCGTTGTCTGGAACCCCTCCCCTTTTGGCCGATGCATCACGAAGATCGAGGAGAACGCCAGCGGCAGGTTGGGCACGTTGCCATCCGTATCGATGACAACCGTCAGAGGATCGGCCGCCGAGATCGCCTTGATGCCGGTTAGGTAGGAGCGAAAGCCGCCATTTGGCGTGTTCAGGAAATTTCGAATGCGCTCGATCGTGTAGACCACATCGTCCGCGGTGAAGGGAGAGCCGTCGTGAAAACGAACGTTCTCCCGCAGCTTGAATTCCCATTGCGTATCTGATGTTGCCCGCCAGGAGACGGCAAGACCGGGCTTCAGACCGAGACGCTCATCCTGGTAGACGAGCCGCTCATAGATGTGCGACAGCAGTGAGGTATTTTCATTCAAGTTTGCGTAATGCGGATCGAGCGTCATCAGCTTGTACGAGGTCGCAATCCGCAGCTCCTGAGCCTGTGCCGGCCCGGCCAGTACGGTCCAGATCGCGAGCAGGATCAGCGACGCGGACAGGATGAGCCGACGCAATGGATTTCCGAGTGTCATCATGAAGTTCCCTTTTTGATTTTTGACGCGACCGGCGCCGCCGCGGTGGAAGCGGTCCCACCACGCATGTCTATTGAGATGATTTCCTAAAGGATCGGGCTTGTACCGTTCTCCCGATAACCAGCCTCGCGGCAATCGCTCCGAACACCGAATCCTGAGGCCTTCCCGCCCAAGCCAAGCAAGGAGAACAGACAATCCAAGAAGCCGAACAAAGCCGGTGGAATCTTAGAGTGGTATCGAAACAGCGAACGTGAACAGCGCTGCACGCGCTGCGCTAAACACCGTGAATCGCACCCTGCATCGCCGCCGTGACCTGACGACGGAAGCTACCGCGAGACGATACTTCGGCGTCGATCTCAAGCAGATCGGCGATGACGGAACGGAGCTGTGGCCAGGGGTATTCATCGCTTGAAGCGGATGGTTGCCATTTGGCGAGCATGGCATCGAGCTTGACGCTCACGCCGACGATCGATTCCGCTGGCGTATACCATAGCCTTTCGGCCAGCTCGTCCTCCATAACGGCCGCACGCTCCTCTTCCTGGATCGCCTCGCTATATCCGATCTCACCGTCGGCGACCTTCCAGGCCTCGGGCGCCTCGGATGGCGTGCCAACCATCGCGAGCAGTCTCTTTTCGAGCCCTTGCTGCCGCGGACATGATTCGATCAATTGGTGCCGAGCCGCACACCATTGTTGCCAAATGACAAAGGCGAGATCGTCATTCTGGATGTCCAAAGGCCCCGTAAGCCGGCCTGCAAGCTCAGGATGTGTGGGAAAAGACGCCGCCACGAAGGAATGGAGGTCTCCTTGTGTGACCGTAGACAAAGTTCTGCTATTGTCGGAATCAGCCATGATCCGAGCTCCTGACAGCTTGGTTGTGGTCAGGCTGCATTCGGTGTTCGAGCACCGAGTGCAGCTGCTAGTAGCACCTACGTAACATACGAGATTCGATTGATCAATTCGAAATCACATGAGTTCAACAAAATCACAGGTACGCAACTGCGCGCGGCGCGAGCAATGATTCATTGGAGTGCAAAGGACCTTGCGCAAGCGGCGGGAATTGGTGTCGCGACAGTCAGCCGCGCAGAGGTCGAAGACGGAGTGCCCTCGGTGACGAGCGCAAATCTAAAGGCCATGCAACTGGCCTTAGAAGCTGCCGGAATAGAGTTTATCCCCGAAAACGGTGGCGGGGTCGGTGTTCGTCTCAAGAAGAAGCCGGGCGTAGACCGTTAAAAACACAATCGCCCGGAACACGCGGCTCCAGCCGTTCAATTGCCGGAGTGGTTCTATTACCTGTTTAGGAAAGACAATGGTCCTGCCAAGGAGCGTTGAAGAAGAGTTAGATGAACGTCACGCCGTGGCCCGCGCGGCATATCTGAACCGGGACATAGCCGCATACGGCGCGCTGTTCTCACCGGATCTAGCTTATCATCAGGTCGATGGCACGGTGATCGGCCGCCGGCAGCTCCTAAGCGATGTCGCCCTGCAGTTCCGCCGACGCCATAAGCGACATGGCATTTCAGTCGCCAGGATCTGCAAATAGAGGCCGACGAGATCATCGAAACCCTCGTGCAGTTGGGCACCATCGAAGATGGACACTCAACCGACGCGCGGCCTATGCGTGGACTAAGGCGAGGGGAGCCTGGACAATCAGCCGCGTGCAAGTCTTCTCCGAGGAGCTCAGACACGCCGGATGGCGCTTTGGATTTGGGCGCAGATAGACGCGATATCCGATCTTCAACGTTAAATGGGTTTGCTGACGATAGTCTACCATGGAGATTTCATCCAGCTGCGGCAAAGCTCGCCGCCTTGCTGCAGCGAGCTAGCATCGCAGCTGTAGTTTTGATTTTTGGGCGGGCCCGTTGGATCCAGTGCGCGGCAAGACGAAAGCTGGCTATCTGGAGGCCGCAATGGATACGGGCCCGGTTTTTTCCTCGCTCACTTTCCCGCTTTTTCATGGACCGCGATGTGGAAGTACCGCAACGGACGTGCTATATATCTGACTATCTGACTAGGTATGAACCCATGGGCAAGCATGTGCAAGTAGCGAAAACAAAGACGTCTGGCAGCCGGACATCGGGCGGACGATGGAAACTTGAAGACGCGAAGGCGCGGTTCAGCGAGGTGGTGCGGCATGCGCGCGAAGACGGACCGCAGCGCGTGACTGTGCGCGGTCATGATGCGGTCGTCGTGATGAGCGTGGAAGAGTTTGAGCGGCTCGTTCCGGAAAAGCCGCGCGCACCGTTCGTCGAATTTATGGAGGGTTTGCATCTCGACGGGCTTGATCTGACACGAGAGGACGATCACGGTCGTGACGTCGAGCTTTGAGGGGCTGGCTGCTCGACACGAATGTGGTGGCCGCGCTGATCAATCCGCGGGGTGCCCCGTCGGTAAAAGCCTGGGCGGCTCGACAGAGCGAAGAGACGTTTCACATCAGCGTTCTGACGCTCGCTGAATATGACAAGGGAATTTACAACCTTCCTGACGACCACGCCGATCGGCCGCGCTACATCGCGTCACGCGATGCGCTGGCTGACCGCTTCGGCTCGCGTGTTCTGTCTCTGGACGACGATATCGTTCGTCGTTGGGGCCGGACTTCCGGCGAAGTAAAGCGCGCGGGCGGCCATCCGCCCCCTGTGATCGATACGATGCTCGGTGCAACTGCAATCGAGTACGATCTTTATCTGGTTACGCGCAACGTGAAGGACGCTAAGCCGTCGGGTGCGGTGGTGTTCGATCCATGGAACGACGATGCCGGCATGTTTCCTTTGAGCCCCGGCGCGAGCAGACGAAGATAGCGATATGATAAGAGGCCGATCCTTTGAGGGACAGCCCAACCAAAGATCGAGCGGCCCGCAAGTCGCGGTTCAGCATGAACTCACAGGCCCTATAGTTGTGTGATGTCCTGCGGAGAATACAAAAGAATCCGGTAGCATTGGAAAGAAAATGAGCATTTCGAGGACTTACAAATTAACGCTTTGCCGCTGTTATATTTAACATTTCGCCGTCACTCCAATTAACGTTTGGCCAGAGTGTCAGCAAGAGCCCGGAGCGGGGAGGCGCCATATCTCCTCATCCATCCAGTCGCCGCACCATAATGATATCGTCAATTTCCTTGACACCATCGAGCACTCCGCCAGGTATCCGGCCGACCTCGACAAATCCATGGTGCTGGTAGAAGCGCAGTGCGGCGGAATTCTCGGCGTTGACAGTAAGCTCCATTTGGAGAACCCCAAGCTGCGTCGCATGATCCATAGTCACTCTCAAAAGCTTTGAAGCGAGTCCCGTCCCACGTTCGCTCTTTCGCACATAGACGCTGATAAGCGTGGCGCGATGGGCCATTTTGCGCGGGCGAAAGCGCACGAGCCCCATGATACCGACTGGCTCGTCATTGCTGAACGCGACAATAACAGGATCATCCAACCTTCGGCGCCATTCTTCATTGGGAAGAAATTGCCAATCCTCAAATCGGCTCGCGAAGGAAGCCGGTTCGTAGCGAAGGGCCTCCAGCCGAATGCTTCGGAAAACATCGATTTCGTCAGAGGCGATTTGCCTGATTGTCACTCGCTGCACTGCCATGACCGACTCCAGAACAACGGACACCTCCAGCCGAAGAGAGTTGCGGAGACCAACGAGCTATTCGCCGCGATCCGAGGAATCTCTGTGCAGCCTTCCAATCCACGGCTCCATCAGCTGAACTATGCCCATTGCCACTCTGCGGAAGCAGGTTGAATTCGTCCGGCCCTGATATGCGCCGACAGTTCTGCCCAAATCGGATCATTAGTGAAACTGGCAAGATCGCCGGCGGTATCCTCCAGAGACCGGGCGCCATATCTGTTCGCTATCTCTAGCGCAGATCCGTTTTCCTCAATCTCCAAGAACGGTGAGCCGTTCGCTAGGCGCAGGACCCGGTGCCCCCACATTCCGGGCCGCTCGTCGGTACGAAGCGCGTCAAGAAGTTCCCGATCGCTTGACGGATCGAGGGCAGCAGCAACAAGGTACCGCATGAGGGGATAATAGACGGCCTGCCGGCATCCACCGAGAACACGAACGCCAGGCAGGATCGACGTCACGAGAAACGTCACAAGCAAATTCGGCACCAATTTGCGCTGGCGCAGCGATACCGCGATGCTTTCCGGATCAAACCGCACGTCGCGAACTGAAGGCGACCCGCCTGAAAGGACGCCCTCCTGCAAACGCAGGGGAAATAGCCTACCATCCTCCAGGCCCCAGAAAAAATCGGTCGTTCGGCGTACCCATCCTGCCCACGGTCCGCTATTCAGCCGATCCAGCGCCAGCAGCATGCTTTGCGCGAACACGCCGTCGCCGGCAAAACGGGACGACAGCCAGGATGCGGGGTCTTCGAAATGTTCCGCCACAAGATCGGCAACATCGATATCGTCGAATTGCAGCAGCCGAAGAGATGGCGGAAACGATCTTCGCCACAAAGACTGATTGGCCGCTTTGATCGCATCGGCGGCCGACGGAAAGTCCGTGTCCGGCAAAATGGCCTTGAGCCAGACAGCAGCGGGATTGGCCAACCCACTGCCACCTGGACCCGCCAGCCTAAAGCGATAAGGCCCGTTGAAGCCACAAATGCTGTATGGATCCATCCGGCATCGAGACAGGCCGAAAACGTTCAGCACCTCGCCCCCAAGAGAAAGCCACCCTGGACCTTTTTTCGACTTTTCGATGAACTTGACGGTCGAAGAACTGTAGCAGATGTGCCATCGGCGATCATGTGCGGTCAGGCCGAGCGCGCTAAACAGGTGTGTGTAGAAAGCATCGGGCTCGATCAGCAAGTGGCAGTGAGGGCCGGTTTGCATGACCGGTGAGGCCGCAATTTGCCGGCTTGCATGTTCTGCATCATCCTGATCGGCACCTGACCTCAAGGCGATGCGCTTGAGAAAGACTTGAAACCGAACCATCGCGTCGTCGCGGACGGCGCATCGACCGCGGGCGCTCGCCTTATAGACGGTAAATGCGTAGTCCGCGAGCGGACGTGCCCAGGACGAGGCGAGGTCGGGCATAAGACAAGACAAGGTCCGCCTTACCTGCTCCGCCGCAACTTGATCGTAAGCGCCACCCGGCTCATTACTCATCGTCGCCACTTCCGCATGAGGGGTACTGCTCACACTTCCCCGCCGATTGGCTGCGGCGACCGCCAAGCCCAGCCTGCTTGCATGGGATTTTTCTCATGGTTCACGAGGATGTGCGGCAGTTGTTCGTAGCAAAATTCCGACGGGATCGCCGGCCTCACCATCGACGTGACAAGATCATGTAACGAATTCAGGGAATTGGATGAAACGATCGTGTAGAAATTTCCGCTATTCCAAGTCACGACGGAATACCGGAAGTACGATTGGAGAGCCGATCGTGATGTCTCCAGATCAACCTGGAAGTCGATCATCGTATCCAGAACATCACGTCTCTTCTCCAAAATCTGTCTTCCGGAAAAGAACCGCGATTTGAACATCTCGTCCTTCTGGCGCTCTCGTTCAAAATAGGCGTCGCCGTTTCGATCTCTAAGCTTTTGCACCTGAACCAACACGCCATTGGGACGGAGCCGAGGGGCTATGAACCCGATTTGCTTGTCTCGGTCCCGGCCATACATCTGGAACGTCGTATCTTCGAGCAGGACGTCATATCCGTCACGGAAAGGCTGCAGCGTTTCCTCCCTCTCATACCGTTCATCGTCCAGTTCGAAGAATGGACCATGATAGAAGTACGCGTCCTCACTGCCCCTTCTGGCGAAAAAGCAGATCCGGTTGCCGTCTGTCGGGCTGCAGTTGAGGGTTTTCACGCGCCCATCGCCGAGCTTCGCCAGGGCTCTTGCAAGTGTGCCGGCACCGGCTCCCAGAGTGTAGACCGTCGCAGGACGGCCGAGGCGGGCCCATGTTTTCTCCGCGAAGGTGAGGATCGCGGCACCCAAACGGCACTCCTCCTCCAGTCGATAGGGGATGCTCGCAAAATAGTGACTGTCGAAATGCCCCCACAAGCGCCGGTGCGTATCACAGAATGTCATACAATCGAGATCGAAGGATAGAAGATCCATTTCAGGCTCCGGCCTACCTAGATCGGGCGCGCCTCCCACTCCGCTTGCGGTTTGTTCAAAGAATGTTGCGAACGAATTGAGACGGGGAGCCTTCCGCCAGGCATCCATTGTCTTGCTGTCCACCATGATGCGATCCTCGTTTGAACCCGAATGATGGGTGCCGACCTGATCCAAGTTCGAAACAGGCGCCACCGGTCCGCCGATCGCCCACTGTCGAGCATCCATGTGAGCTACCGGCGATTGTGTAGAATTGATTGCTCACAAGCGTGGAGGCAATCTACCGGTATTGGGAGATTGACCCTCAATTCTGGTCTGCTCAAACGATGATCGAAGCGTCGGGGGGAGGCCGTCTCGCGCAGGCTCAGGGCTGGATTATTTCAAGGAAGCTTGCCTTTGCGATGGCCTGATAGAGCGTCCTGGCATCGAGTTTCCGTTTGGCCAGCTTTAGGTAGAGACGCACGGCATTCTCCGAAATCTGCAGTCTGGCGGCGATGCGCTTCGAAACGAGGCCCCGCGCCAGAAGCTGCAGGCATTCCTGTTCCCGCCGCGACAGTTTTCGGTAGCCGCCACTTTTGCGAAGGCCTGACACGGACAACGCCGTCTCGTGTAAATAATGGGAAAGAACCTGAAGGTCGTGCTTGCTCGACATACGTAATTTTCGCCACTCTCGCGTCGGCAAGCCCGACGTTACCGAGAAGAGGCTACGTTCGCCACTCGATCCTCTAATCGGCATCGTTAGGCCGTGCCGGCCGATGCCAAACGAATCGGCCTCCTTAAAAAAGCGGCGTGTCTCCGGAGATCTTCGATCAAGATTCGACCAATCGACGGGCAAGAAGCCTGATTGGCCGAGGTCAATGACAGGGTCGATCTCGAAATAGTTCTTTCGAAGATAAAGTGAGACCCATTCGTCTGGATAGGTCGTGCAATAGAAGGGATAGACGTCTGGTCGCTCCGCGAGACGGACCACCAAAAAGACCAGATGAGCAAATTGGTAGTGGTCACGAATGTGAGCTATGGCATCATTTAAATCCGCTCCGCTTCCCACACGTCGCAACATCGCCAACGACCATGACAATGGCTGCAGTTGTCGATTTTCCATATCTTTCCTTCGAGAGATCTATCTGTTTTACGGCTTTGCGCACGACCGACAAACCGGCGCACGCCATTGCGCGCGCCAATCACGTTAGGACGATCACGGTTTTCTTTGTGACGTGCCGGAAACTCCGCTGGATCCCCCAATTTCGGAGAGATCGATGCGTGTCCCCGCTCTATTGGGATCGCTTGCATCATTGGATTTCGCAGCCTCCACGCTCTCTTGCTGGTTTGGCTGCGCACGAGCAGCCGTGGCCGCCTCGATGTCAGGTTCATCTTGCTTCGGCTCCGCGACTTTTATCTCGCCAGGATCCTCCGCGCGAAACACGGCCACTCCTTCGAAAAATCCCGTCTGCCAGGCAATGACCGCATCATCCATAATTTGTGGCATGACTTCGTTCGCAGTGGGATTGCCATACCATTTCATTACGATGCGCAAGACTTTGGCAAACAGGGCCGTTCCCATCCGGATATTCTGGCAGGCCTCGACCATATCCGGCTTCAACTGACCTGCCTCGATGATGCCGAGACCTGCGGGATACTGGGTGATACCTACGCGAACGGTATTGCGACCGAGATTGTCGCGTATCAGCGCCAGAGCCTCCGCCTGCGTTGTCGGCTTCGGCACGAGTACCACGCGGTTGCCGGAGCGCACGGTAATGGCCAACGGATCATTCGACCCGGCCTTCGCGATGAACTCTTCGACGATAGCAGCCTTCAGAGAAGGATCGGCGCACTGACGGATAAGGACGGCATCGAGCATTTTGGATACTCCTATGTGTTGAATGACATGACGACGGGCAGGCCGAAGAGCCTTGCCCAGGCTGAGACACTTGCTTTCTGGATGGCGACGATCGAGGTATTTTGCGTCCACCATCCATTGCCGACGGCAACGATCACTTCAGGCGAATGCAGCAACGATTGCAGGACCGGCCAGACGATGAGCTGCTCGTAGCAGATCGACGGCGCGATCCTTATCCCGTTAACCTCAGCCACCGGATTGCCGAAGAACTTGGCCCGCGCCCCGCCGCCCTTCCCGGTCCATCGCAACCAGGGCTGCCACATCGAACCTGGGACCGGCATGCGCTCGCGATAAAGAACCTCTGTCGCGTCGGCCGAAAGTGCAACCATGACATTGTCATAGCCCCTTGAGTCGATGACTGCGGCGCCTGCGATGACGGTGAGGTTTGAGCCACGGAGGCCTTCCCGCCAGACCCGCGCCACGGTCGGTGTCCAGAAGCCGAGCGCACTTTCGGGCAATACCGCCACACGAACATCTTCGCGCGCTTCGGCCGCCTTGCGCACCGTATCAATCAGATCACGTTGATAGGCCAGCGAGCCATCGCGCCCAAGGTTTCCCCCTTGCTTCAGATCGACGGCCATCCAGCCGGGTGCTAGTTTCGGAGACGTCCAGTTCGTGGCGGACCAGACATAAAGTCCTACGAGGATTGCGGCCGCGATTTGCCGTTTTCGACCTGTCATGACGACCAACAGGATCACGGTCGCGCTCAGTCCACCCCATCCCCAGCCGGGAAACAAAACTCCGGCAGCTGTCAGGGGATGCGCCCACCCAGTAATACCGAAGGGTGGCAGCGCCATAAGCACGATCACGATAAGGTAGCGTAGCGCCCTCGTCGCATCCTTTCTCCCGCAAGCTTGTTCGCCATAAGGTTTCGTCCAAAACACTGCATGGACGATGACGAAGGATGCGGAAGCCATCAGCCAAAGCAGCAGCCCGGGCCAGATATCAGTGGCATAGAAGTTTGCCACACCTTGGGGCAACCCGCGGGAGGCCGCCAGGAAGTAGCCAGCCGCAACAAGTGCCGCAATCGGGCGTGATGGGGCGATTGCCCAGAACAAAGGAAAGAACACGGCGACCGGAAGGAGAAGCACCTCCCCGCTCCAGGCGATCCAGCCACAGAGGATCGATGCGGCGATCAGAAGTATTGATCTCCAGCGACCAGTCAGGTGACCGTCACCGCGATCACGGGGCGAAGGTGAAGATCGGCCGCGCCAGGCCGAGAAGACCGGAATCCGGAACTGAGCCAAAATATCGACTATCATAGGAACTCGCAAAAGGTGAATGGAGAAACAGATGATGTGGCGGTACGACCCCGCCGGGATCAGGCAGGAGCACCCTGCCCTCGCCGTCCCTTCTCGACACCGACGATGCGGGAACCGTACGACCATCGATGAGCACGTGATCGGTGATGTTGACATGCTGTCCAGGAAGTGCGGCGACAGTCTTGATCAGCGGTGCGAACCCACCTGGGCACAGCCCTCGACGCATGTATCCGCGCCGCCGCGCCTCTTCGAAAACGGCTGTGGTGGGCGGGCATAAAAACACAAGATCGCCGATAGCGACCGGACGCTGAAGCTTCTCGATACGCCAGAGGCCGAGCGGCTCGCTTGGAGTCAGGTTCAGCCGGTAGCCGCACGTGAACCCAGTCACCGCCAGTGCGGACATGAAGACGACAGCGCCGGTCAAAAACAGGAGAACCGATCGCCGCGTCATTGTTTTTGCACCGGCGCCTGGCGCTGGGTAAGACGCTGTTCTTCGGCTTGACTAAGCGATTGGACGGTACGCTCATGGGCGGAGAGCTGCTGCGCTGCCCGCATCACCGGCCAGGCTTGTTTGAGCTCCACCTTCTGTTCCGGCTTCATGCCCTTGGAAAGCTCTTCGTACAATTTTCCGGAGGGCTCACGGGCAGCCTTGCTCAACAACGTCCGCTCGCCGAAGCGTTCGGTCACCGCCTTGTTGAAGCCTTCGATTTCGAGCTTCGTCTCGCGATTGCCAAGCGCATAAACCATCGCCGCCGGCAGGTCGTTTCGGTCAATTGCGTCACGCACCCGATCCAGCACAAGCCGCGCTGCCGACGAGAGCGCCGGAATATCGATAGAAACCCGCTGACGTGAGGCCCGCTCGTCCGTTTGCAGCCTTTGAGAGACCGTTTCGCGCATGCGCAGATATTGCTCAAGATCCCGCTTCAGGGCTGGGACATTCAACTCAGCGAGACGGCGCGCCTCGCGCTCCGACTTGTTGGCGAGTATGCCTGTGTTGCCCTTTAGCGGGCCGATCGATGTCGGTTCCCCCTCGAGTTTCTGCAGGATTTGTTTCGCAATGTCCCTGTCTGCCAAAATCGCATCGAAGTTCATCGCGCGGAAGGCGGTCTCCGGATTGGTGAAGACGTTAGCAAAACGTGCCGAGATCTCCTCCCATTGCCGTTTCAGGACGGGATCGCTGACAAGCTTGTCACCGACCGTATCAGCAACAGAGCCTGAGAATGTCTTGATGCCTGCGACCATCGGCGCGGCCTCCTTCATCGTTTGAGTGTCGGGGATTTGGGTGAAGCCGAGGCGCGCGGCAAAGACAGAAAGGCGCTGGCCTAGCTCAGTAAGCTTGGCCTTTTGGCGCAACGTCCAGTGGAGCCGGTCGCGTACAAGCGTACGAGCGACCTGAACAATAGACAGGCCACGCGCCTCGGCAAACCGCAACGCCTCGCGATAGAGCTGGCCGCGTTCGTAATCGAGCGTCGTCTCCTTGGCATTCTTTCGGGAAAGAATCGTCGCCAGACCTCCGTTGAAGGAGAAGGATCTCGTCCCGTAATAGAGCTGCAGGTCCTCACGATGGCGCGTCATCGCCACGTAGCTCAGATGCCGATCCATCGACAGGGAAGCGAGCAGTTTGACCCTATCGACGGTGGCCCCCTGGGACTTGTGAATCGTCGTGGCATAGCCGTGATCAAGGTTGTTGTAGAGCCGCTGCTCGACGATCACCAGGTGGCGCTGATCGCCGTCGCCCACCGTTGCGACGATGCGGTTTGCTGCTGCCTCTACGACATGTCCGATCATGCCATTCTTGACGCCGAGCGATCCCTCATTCTTCAGGAAGACGATCTGGTCGCCGGCGTCGAACTGCCTGGCACCGTCGGCCGTCTTGAAGAGGTGGCCTTCGCCGACGATCCCGCGTTCAACGAGTCTGTCTCGAGCCATGACATTGAGCATGTGCACGTCGCGGCGAAGATGAGCGAGGATCAAGGTCGTCTTCGTCTGATCGTAATCCCGGTCCCAGTCCGCAATCAGATGTTCGACAGCCTGAGCTTTCAGCTTCGAGCCGAGTACCCTGCCCTCGCTCTGATAGGCAACGAGCGCCTTCTCGACATTGCCGCGTGCGAGATCGAGCGACGCCTTGCGCATCCAATCCTCGCGCTGGCGATAGATGGTTTCGAGTTTGGCGTAACCGATGCGATCGACGATGGCGCGGAAAGCAGCGCCCGCCTCGATGGGCTGAAGCTGTTCGGGATCGCCGACAAGCACGATCTTCGCACCTGCTCTCACCACCGCATCGAGGAAACCAGCCATCTGTTTCGAAGCAAGCATGCCGGCCTCGTCCATGACGAAGATCGTCTTATCGTCCAGACCATCACGACCGCGGTTCCAACGCAGCTCCCATGACGCCAGCGTCCGGCTCTGGATGCCGGCTTCCCTCTCCAGGCCCTCGGCCGCCTTGCCCGAAAGTGCACCGCCGACGACACGATATCCCGCCAATTGCCAGGCTTCACGGGCCGCCTTCATCATCGTAGTCTTACCGGCGCCGGCGCGCCCGACGACCGCGGCGATACGGGCCGGTCCGGCAATACGCTCGATCGCCGCTTTCTGCTCGTCGGAGAGCTGCTCGTGCCGCCTGAACGTGGCACCGAGAGCGGATTGGGAAACACCCCTTCCCTCTCGATTCGATAGCCACATGGCCTGCCGGGCCATCATCGCTTCCAGCCGGATCATCGCCCGCGTCGAATAACGCGGCGGTACCTTTTCTCCTGTCTCAAAATCAATCGTATCGCGCTGCAGCCGCAGCACCTCCGGGTCCAGGATGATTTTCAGCATCAGCTGCTGAAAAATGCCGGCATCGTCGACATAGCGATGCAGGACCTTGGCGATATCGTGTTCGTTGAAGACGCTCTTTTCCCGCGTGATCAGGTCGAGCACGATGGCGGGATTGCGCAGGATCCGGCGGGTGTTTTCCGAGCGCCGCTGCTCGTTCAACTCGATCCGTTCCAATTGCGGGCGGACACCTTGTTGCTCCGCCTTGCGCTCGATCGCCTTTGCCCCGACGCCAAGATGGATGGTGGGTTGGAGATCGATACCCTGCTTCTCATAGGACCGTCCATCAATGCGCAAATCGACACCGCCGAGCGCCAGATGATGGTTCAGCCGCTCGAACCAGCCATCGCGCAATACGTTGAAGTCATCTGGCGACCCGGCCCAGAGTTCGTAAAGGATCTTGCCGGATTTCGTTCGCACCGGCTGACCGTCGTCGCCAATCACCGCAACTTTTTTCGACCCGAACCCGTCGTTGGAGAGCGGCCGCAATGTCGTCATCAGGTGGATATGCGGATTGCCGGGGTTGTCGTGGTAAACCCAGTCGGCGACCATGCCCTTCGCCAGGATATGCCTTTCGACAAAGTCCCGAACCAGAGCGATGTTCTGCTCCGCTGGCAGCTCAAACGGCAGTGCAATGGTGAGGTCGCGGGCAAGCTGCGCGTCGGCACGTTTCTCGAACGCTTCGACCTTGTTCCAGAAGGCCTCGACAGCACCGGAAACAGATCGATCGGCAATTAGGCTGTGCACCCAATTTGGGGCATCGGCAGGGAATGAAAACTCCTCGTGCAAAAGACCTTGCTTGCGCGTGTAGTCGATGGTGCGGGCCTCGCGCTCGTATTCCATTTTCGCGCAGTGCCGATAGGCCGCAGACAGCACGACGCTGCGGCCGCACCCGCGGCTGACAATGCTGGCTGAGAAATGGGCAATGGCCACGGCGCGAATGACTCCCGTTTAGAACCAAGTTCGTCGGAAGAGGCAAACCCGCTGTGGCCCCGCCAGGGCGGTCGGCAAGCACGTCGCATCGCGACGTATAATTGCGCCCTTGGAGCCGCTCCTTCGGAACGGCGGGATCATTCACAAAAGCATCGCCCCTGGCGATCTGCAGATCTGCAGATGTCTTTTTCAGCGCATCCGGAACAACCTGGGCGTCGCAAGTGCAACGCCCAGACGCCCAAAGGAGCAACCGGAATGAAGAAGCCGTCGTCGCGGATCAGAGACGAAATCGCAAGATTGCAGGATCAGCTGAAGCAGGCCGAGACCCGTGAAGCGGAACGCCTCGGCCGGATCGCGCTGAAGGCCGGCATTGGCGAGATCGAGATCGACGAAATCGAGCTTCACGCAGCGTTCGAGGAGATCGCCATGCGGTTTCGCGGAGGCAAAGGTGCTGCGACCGGAAGGAAGGACGCTCCAGACAGCCGAGCCGCAAGCCGGACGTCCGCGACACAGTCGCCTGGCGCAGATGCGAGCGGGACTGGTGAGGCTTGAGCGGATGGCCAAGGCGATGACATCACATGCGCGCAAAAAGGACACGCGCGAGAAAATCGAACTCGGCGGCCTGATCGTCAAGGCAGGGCTGCGCTACGAGAAGCGTTCTCTGCTGCTCGGGTTGCTGATCGACGCCAGCAGGCGGATCAAGGGCGACGAGACGGAGAAAACCCGATTGGTCGCAATCGGAGCGGAGGCCTTCGGCAATGACGGCGAATAGGCTGCTTCTGGCGATCTTACCCACGGCAATCATGATCGCAGCCATGATCCTGACGTCAGGCATGGAGCAGCGCTTGGCAGCGCTCGGAACATCGGCGCAGGTGAAGCTGATGCTGGGCCGCGTCGGCATCGCCCTGCCCTATATCGTTGCCGCCGCGATCGGTGTTGTATTGCTCTACGCCGCCAATGGTTCGAAGAATATCAAGGTTGCCGGTTCGAGCGTGATGGTCGGAGGTGCTTTGGTCGCCGCGACAGCCATTTTACGCGAAACCATCCGCCTTGCTGGCATCGCGAGCAATGTGCCAGCGCGACAGTCGGTTCTCGTCTATGCCGATCCGGCAACGATGACCGGCGCAGGCATTGCCGTCCTCGGAAGCGTCTTCGCTTTGCGGGTTTTGATCAAGGGGAATGCTGCCTTCGCGATGGCACCACCGAAGCGGATTGGTGGTCGGCGCGCGATCCATGGCGAGGCCGACTGGATGAAGATGCAGGAGGCTGCAAAGCTTTTTCCCGAGCAGGGCGGCATCGTCATCGGCGAGCGATACCGCGTCGATCGCGATAGTGTTGCCACCATGCAGTTTCGCGCTGACGAACCGCAAAGCTGGGGTGCCGGAGGCAGGTCATCGCTGCTTTGCTTCGACGGTTCTTTCGGCTCTTCGCATGGCATCGTCTTCGCCGGCTCCGGTGGCCTCAAGACGACCGCCGTGACGATCCCGACGGCGCTCAAATGGGGCGGCGGGCTGGTTGTGCTGGATCCGTCGAGAGAGGTGGCGCCGATGGTGAGCGAGCACCGACGCCAGGCTGGCCGGACAGTAATTGTGCTCGATCCGACAGCGCCTGATGTCGGCTTCAATGCGCTCGACTGGATCGGCCGTCACGGCAATAGCAAGGAAGAGGATATTGTGGCGGTCGCCACATGGATCATGACCGACAATGCGCGCACCGCCTCCGCCCGCGACGACTTCTTCAGGGCCTCGGCGATGCAGCTCCTGACGGCTTTGATCGCTGACGTCTGCCTGTCTGGTCATACAGGCGAAAAGGAACAGACGTTGCGCCGGGTCCGCGCCAATCTGTCCGAGCCCGAACCCAAACTTAGGGCGCGCCTGACGAAGATCTATGAGGAATCAAGGTCCGAGTTCGTAAAGGAAAACGTCGCCGTCTTCGTCAACATGACGTCGGAGACGTTTTCCGGTGTCTATGCCAACGCGGTCAAGGAAACCCACTGGCTCTCCTATCCTAACTATTCCAGTCTGGTCTCCGGCGACAGTTTTTCGACCGACGATCTTGCTAACGGCGAGACCGACATCTTCATAGCGCTCGACCTGAAGGTATTGGAAGCGCATCCAGGTTTCGCGCGCGTCGTCATCGGTTCGCTATTGAACGCGATCTATAACCGCAACGGCGCCGTTAGGGATCGGACCCTTTTCCTGCTCGACGAAGTGGCACGGCTCGGCTATCTGCGCATCCTCGAAACTGCCCGGGACGCCGGCCGCAAATACGGCATCACGCTGACGATGATCTTCCAGTCGCTCGGCCAGATGCGCGAGGCCTATGGCGGCCGTGACGCGACGAGCAAATGGTTCGAATCCGCATCGTGGATTTCTTTTTCGGTGATCAATGATCCGGATACAGCCGACTACATCTCGAAGAGATGTGGCGATACGACGGTCGAGGTCGATCACACCAATCGCTCGTCCGGAATCAGGGGATCGTCGAGGTCGCGATCGAAGCAGCTCAACCGCCGGCCGTTGATCCTCCCGCATGAAGTTCTGCGGATGCGCGCCGACGAACAGATCGTCTTCACCGCGGGCAACGCACCGCTTCGATGCGGGCGCGCCATCTGGTTCCGCCGTAACGACATGAAGGGCTGTGTCGGTGCAAACCGATTTCACAAAAGCTCTGCCGGCACGCACGAAGCGGTCCTGCGATAGATCGAGGACGCAGCGATGAGATATTGGGAAGCATCCGAAGCGCAGGTAACGGCGGCCGAGGCGATCGAGGAATGTCGCAAGCACGCGATCACGGCTGTGGTACGCGAAGCCGACGGCGCGTTGATCGACAAGGATAGTGGAGAAGTCATTGGTCTGCCCGACGACTGCGGAGAGTTCTACGGCGGTGATATCCTCGGCTTCCTCGGATACTGATCGGCGTCTGTTTGCACCGATGGCCCCTGGCGTGTGCAGGAAGATTGTGACCCACATGAGCGAAGACTGAGGTCATCGACCGCCGCCGAATAGAGCTGAACGCCGCAGGCGGATTGTCCAAGGTGGTGCCGAAACTTCACAGAAATGAATCGGTCGAGCGCAATCGATTCATATCTCTCGTTGGACGAGAATTGACTGTCCAGCGATTATGCTACCATGCTCATTCAACCCTATCAGCTCTACGTCGAACGAACAGACAAAGCCCGGAACATGGCTCGCTTCTACGCCATGACGATCGACCTTGATCTGTTCGGCGAGGTCTGTCTGACACGCCGGTGGGGCCGGATCGGAGCGTACGGCCAGATGAAAGTTCAGCATTTCGCCGGAGAACAAGATGCGGTCGCAGCCTTCCTTGGTCTTCTCCGACAGAAGCGAAGCCGCGGATATCGGCTCCCAGCTTCAGCGGCCCGCTACTGACGATCGGTGGTCCGTAGCGAGCCCCCGCATCGATCTCCTAAGAGCACACCGAACGCCGATCTTCCTCTTACACAATTTGCCGAACCAGCAGCAGATTGGTCGGTGGCCGACCCGCTGCATGGGCCGTTACGCTCGGGCGCCCTTCCAGTTTTCCAAATTTAGAAAACAGTTGATTATTTTTTGCCATTTTATTTAGCAAGGCAGGGCCTAATTCAGGTGTTGTGACGTCACTACCCAGGAAGCAAACATGCCATGGCTGAAAATCGGCAAGAGATCGTCGCCAAGGCCTTTCTGGATACACTTGCACGAAACGATGTCGAAGTTCAGCACCGAGAACGTGACTGGGTGGCTCATGTCTGGAAACGAATTTTCCTTGCACGCTAATGAGAAGATCTCAAGCGGTACAGGATTCACGGGCCCGCTGCACATCAACGAGCTTTCGGCGCGCTCGACAGAAGCAACGCGGCCTGATTTCTGCGGGGCGCTCAGAGAGCCCTGCACCTCACAATTCGCAACCGACGCGGACGGACACTTAGCGCCGAACGTAGCAACGCGTCTCATGGAGAGTAAAATGAAGTACAAACCTCTCGGCAATACCGGTCTGCTCGTTTCTCAGCTTTGCTTGGGGACCATGACCTTCAGCGACGGCAAAGGCATCTACGAACATATCGGCGATGTCGGCCAGAGCGGCGCCGATGAACTGGTCAAAGCCAGCATCGACGCTGGGATCAATTTCTTCGATACCGCCGATGTCTATTCTGCCGGTGCCAGCGAGCGCACGCTCGGCCAATCCTTCAAAAATCTCGGCGTCTCAAGAAACGAGATCGTGCTGGCCACGAAGGTCTATAGCCGGATGGGGCGAGGGCGAAACGATGTCGGCGCGTCGCGTGGACACATTATGGATGCCGTTGAAGCTAGCCTCAAGCGACTCCAGACCGATCACATCGATCTCTACCAGGTCCATGCTACCGATATCCTGACGCCGGTCGAGGAAACGCTGAGGGCGCTGGATGATCTGGTACGACAAGGCAAGGTTCGCTATGTCGGCGTGTCCAACTGGCAAGCCTGGCGCATTGCAACAGCGCTCGGCGTCTCCGCCCGGCTCAACTTGGAGCGCTTCACGACGCTCCAGGCCTATTACTCGGTCGCCGGACGCGACCTGGAGCGCGAATTGCGGCCGCTTCTCGAGGCTGAAAAGATGGGCCTTCTCGTCTGGAGCCCACTTGCCGGCGGCCTTCTGTCGGGCAAGTTCAGCCGGGAAAACCAGTCGCCTGAGGGTTCACGCCGCTCCTCTTTCGATTTCCCTGTTGTCGACAAGGAGCGTGCTTGGAACGTGATCGACGTGCTAAAGCCAATTGCAGAAGCCCACGGCTGCAGCCCAGCCCGCATCGCGCTCGCATGGCTCCTGTCCAAGCCGGTCGTCACATCCATCATCGTCGGTGCGAAGCGGCTGAGCCAGCTGGAGGACAATATCGCCGCAGTGGATATTGCCCTTACTGAGGACGAAATCGCCAGGCTCGACGCCGTTAGCGAGCTGCCGCCGGAATATCCGGGCTGGATGCTCGCCACGCAGGGCGCCGACCGCATGGGCGACGTCGATCTTTGGGCCAGCAAAACATCTCACACGTCTTAATCGACAGGCGGGAGGACGCAAATAACGACAACCAAGCCAACAGCATAAGGATTATGACAGCCCGATTGAAAAAGAAGGGCGCCGTCGTCGCCGGCGCCTCAAAGGGCCAGGGCGCATCGGTTGCGAAAGGTTTTAAAGCCGACCACGCCTTGGTAGTGGTCAATACGCCGCCAGCAAGAAAGCTGCCGACCATCTGCTGACGGATATCGACGCAAACGGCGGCAAGGCTATTGCCGTTGAGGCAGACAGGAGCGATCCGGCACAGGTGGAAGGGTTCTTTCCCGAAGCGAACCGCGATTGCGGCTCCATCGATGTGCTTGTCAACAACTGCGCCGTTTACGACTTCTGGAAAATCAAAAAGTTCTGTCGAGCAAAACCGGCGCAAGATGGTGCTGAACGTCTTCGGCTAGCCCGCGCCCCGCAACGTCCGCGTCAATGCGATCGCGCCGGGTTATTCTACACCGATGGGTCCAGGCCGTCGGCTTCGTCAAGTCCGATTTCGGCTAGGCGGTGGCGGAGAAGACAACGCTCCGGCGCCTGGGCACGGCCGACGGGAGCCCGTCGGCATTCGTTCTCGCCTCCGACGAATCGAGCTGGACGACCGGCGGATCTTCCTGAATTCGAAACTTAAAGCCCGAGGTCGAGCGACGCTTCGAATATGGCAGTACGGCCGCCGTGACAGGCGATTTGAGCCACCGCATCGTCGTGTCGCGCAAGACCTTCGCGAGCGACATCGCGGCGATCTGCTCTGTCGGCGAAGGGAAGGTCAGCGCCTACTCGCGCATCGAGGGCTCCTGCAGGCTCTGGTCAGGGTTCCAGCCTGATTGACGAAGTCGATTCGAGTGCGCCTCCGTTGTGGCCGGCCTTCAGCCGGATGAGGTGCTGCTGGAAAGATCGAGATTGATGCGCATAACCTGATCTGCCAGAAAACCCCCGACAGCTCTCACGCGGGCCGAGGCCACAAGATCGGCATGGGTGACCAGCCAGACCTTGTTGCTGAACATCTGATCGGATGGAATGACGGGAACAAGATCGTTTCCGACGGCCAGAAAATCGGGGATGACGGCTAGGCCGAGACCGGCCCGCACGGCAACAATCTGGGAAGGCAGACTGCTGGTGACCAGGGCAATCCTGCATCCGGGATGCTCCCGTTTCAACCAGGTCGCCGCCGGCATAAAGGCGTGGCTTTCGTCCCAAGTGATGAAATGCCGGCCTCCCAGCGGTTCTCCCTCGATATAAGGGTGGCGGTCGAGATAGTCCCGGCTGCCATAAACCGAATAGGTCATATGGCCGACACCCCTGACCGTCAGATTGCCCCGCGTCGGTCGAACGACACGCAGCGCTATATCCGCCTCGCGCCGACTAAGTTCGGCGGCAGCTGTGCCGGTGATGATTTCGAGACAGATGCCGGGATAGCGCTCGCGGAACGCCGGGAGCGCCGGGATGATGAGATCGGTCGCTAGATTTTCCGATGTCGCAAGCCGCACGACGCCACTTGGATTCTTGTCGAGGCCGGCCGCGCCGCGCTCCAGCGCCAGGATGCTTTCCTCGACGCGCTCGGCTTGGCGAAGCACCTCCCTCCCCTCATCCGTCAGAAAATAGCCGGTCTGGTGGCGTTGGAAGAGCGCTACGCCGAGATTTTTCTCAAGCTCCAAGATGCGTCGGCTAACCGTGGATTGACTGACCTTGAGTTCCGACGCGGTTTGGGTCAGGCTCGCCGTGCGCGAGACGGTGAGAAAATAACGTAGGTCGTTCCAATCCATGCGCAGCCTTTCATGTCGTCGCGGTTGTCCAGGATCACATGTCGTCGACAAGTCGTAACGCACAAATAGCGCGGAAATTGCCGTTTCGACCAGCCCGCAGACAGCTGCAATTCGTGGGCGGATGGCGATGAATCGCCAAGCCGCTACGACTGCCCGATGATGCCTCTCGAGGTGGCGCGCCCACCTCTGTTTCGGTGATCTGGCAAATCCGAAAGGCTCCGATAGCGAATGACGACAATCTCGTGTCAGCGTTCCGGTTCGAACGGCACCTGCGTCAGAAGCTAGCGTCCGGCATAAACATGCTCATAGGCGATATCCAGGCAGGTTGCGATCTGCCTCGAGACGCCGGCGTGACCCGCACGGGACCAGTCGCGAAGGGCACGAGGCCAAGGAGGCGAATAGCGTCGTACGCCGCAGTCGCAGGAATACGAGATGACGAACTCACGCGATATCGGCGGCTTGGTTTTTTCGATCGTGCGAACGTCGGCGCCGTTCACGATCAGCGCGGCTGCGCGGCTCAACTAACTTGGCTGGAAGGTTAGTCCTCACAAGCCTGATAAAATGACACGGGTTGAATCGCGCACCGTGTTAAGCAACCGCAACGGATCAAACGATCACGAATGAGTTTGCGTTATCCTGTTGCTCACGAAGGCCTTTATAGGACGCATGTCTGAGATTGCCGTCATGCGTCCAGGCTCTGTAGTCGATCTCGACAATAAGCGTCGGCTGAACCCATGTGACGCCCAGATCCCTTGCTGCGATAGCTGGCTTTGTTGTTTTCGGCTTATTGAGATCACGCCGAAGGCGCGCCGCTTCCCGCTCGCTGAAACCGGTGCCGACGCTGCCTACATAGATCAGGTCATCGCCTTTATAGGCGGCCAGGAGCAGCCGGCCGAGTCCGCCGCGCGCGGCTGACGACGGCTCGTAGCCGATGATCATGAAGCTGTCGCTCTTTATGCACTTGACCTTGACCCAATCACCGCTGCGCCCGGAATGATAGGCCGCATCCGCCTTCTTGGCGATGAGACCCTCGAGCCCGTGCTCGCGAGCCGCCTGAAACAGATCGTCACCATCGCCGTCGATGGTGTCAGACAGACGGATCGCGCCCTCACCCTGTGGTTCCACGATCGTTTCCAGCAGCCGCCGGCGATCGACGAAGTCCATCTGCCGCAGGTCATGCCCATCGAAGTAGAGGAGATCAAAGGCAAAGAACATGGCCTCAGGAGCATCGCGCGTGCCGCCTCGGCCGCCAAGAGCCTGCTGCAGCGCGCCGAAGTCAGATCGGCCCTCCTCGTCGAGGACAACGGCCTCGCCATCAAGGATCATGGTGCCGCCAAGCGCCTTTGCGGCCGCTGCGATAGAAGGGAAGCGATGTGTCCAGTCATGCCCGCCGCGCGTGATCAAGCGCACACGGTGCGGCTCGATGTGGATCGCGAGCCGATATCCGTCCCACTTGATCTCGTATGTCCAGTTGTCGCCTTTGGGAACCTTGGGCGCCAACAGCGCAAGACAGGGTTCAATGCGCTCAGGCATGCGATCGAATGGCAATCGCGCCTGGTTTGGATCGCGCGCTTTTCTCGGCCGGCTGCGGAGCGGTGCGTCGGGATCAGCGAGCAGGGGCTTGGATGACTTACGCGGAACCTTTGTCATCGCCGCAGTTCAACAGAGAAGTCAAAGAGCCGAGCCCGCCTTTTCCCCTGAGAACTTAACGACATTTTGCACCAGATATTTCCGGAACCTTCAAGGATCGCGTGTGTTTTTTTGGTCCTGGAGGATAGTACAATGACTTGGGCTTGGTGGACTAAACCTGTAACCGTGGAGGCGACGCGACCTGGAAGGCGCGTGATGATCATAAGTCTTGCGCGGGCAGAAGAATATATGTCTTACGAGTGGCCCAAGGCAAAAAACGGCGCTGCCTTCGAGGCCGCCGAACTTGCTTTACAGGATGCGCGTTCAGGAAAACTCAATCCCGAACAGGCGAGGGATGCATTCGTGGCAGCTCTCGAAGAAGCAGGTATTCAGATGTTTTAATTCGGCGATCCCGGAGCTTAAGGGAACCGCTCGGCAAAATATCGCTTGAGACTGGCCCTATTCAAGGAAAGAGCATAACGAGAACGAACGAGGCTTGTTGGGTCCAGGTTTTCAGAAATTCCCAGTTGCAATATCCGCATAAGCCGGCGAAACGGAGACGTGTGCCATGAGCGTCGAGCTAGTCACCGTGGATCAACCAGAGCCTGATCCCGTCGGTGCCGCGCTTGCTTTGCATCACGGCGATGCTCGCGCAGCGATAGCTGCCGCGCGTGCGACGCTGCAATTTGTGCATGGGCATTTAACTGTGACTGGATCAGCAATGAGCCAAGGTTTCACCCGAACTTTTAAACCTGGATACGCCGGACCAGACCAAAGATTGTTCATACGAAGCTAGCGCAGTTCAAGGGCGAGACAATCCCGGTGATTTGTGAAAGCTGCGAGTTGCTGAAGTTCCTTGATGAATACTCTCTGTTGGCCGAGGCGCAAAGCGCCATAAGCGGAAAAAATAAGGCAATTGAGCATAACCGCATTCCCTCCAAATCGGCAATGAACGATTGGCTTCGCATGGCCGCTTGACTTAGCGCCGCCATCTGGCACCGTAAAAGCTGTTTGTCGTATCGGAGGATCCATGACCCCGGAACGCTTTTCCGAATGCCTTCTCCATATCCGCTGGACGCCGATCAATCTGGCGAGCGCTCTGCAATGCGACCTGTCTTGGGTGGAAGCGCTCGAGGCAGGGAATATCAACGTTCCGCCTGGATTGGCGGAGTGGCTGGAAACTCTCGCCCGATGCCATGAGGTAGCCGGTGTTCCAACCATGTATCGGGGTCGCGGGCACAATTTAAGCTGACAGAGACAAAACCGGGCGAAGCTGGGTTGTAAAACCACGGTTGCTAACCTCAAATGGAGGACCTGCGATGAATGATGATTTTCGCTTAAAGCTCATCAAAATCAGAGAAGAGAAGATCGCTCATCTCGACGAACTGCTTGAAATGAAGATCCGAGCCACGAGCAAGAAAGAGGTCAAAGGATCTATCGATATTGACGGCATGATCATTCACGAACAAATCGCGATCGCCAGCTTGAGCGATGCGATTGCCCGTCTTACTTAGAAGCCAAATGACAGATAACAAAAGGGATGGAAATCGGATCCCGCGTCTGTCTGGTGCCTATGTCGACATGCGCAGTTTTTGCAAGCCTGATGCCTGGCGTGTCACCAGCGCCGCTCGCGAGCGGCGCTGTCTCGATGTCAATGATCATGAGGTGGATGCTGTTTTCGGTCCGGAAGGCTGTCGCTGAAGGATATTTACATCACGAAGATTTCTTCGTCCCGTGACACTGCGGGTTAAGCAGGAGCCGCCTGATCCGCCGTACACCGAATCCATAAAGTGCTGTACCAGATGGTCCGGCGAGAATTCCGAAAAGCGAAGGTGATAGTAACGGGAATTTTTCTCGGTCACTGGAGCTTTTCGAATACTTGTAGCGTTTATGCCCGCAAACGAGCGCTTACGGAGGTTGGAAAGGTGTTGGCTGTGAATGAGGATTTCCCTCACATCGAACCGGAATGGAAAAGTGCTGTCGCCGTTATTGCTGTGGCACTAACCGCGCTATCTCTTATCGCGGCCTCGTTCTGGTTGTTCTAGCGAGCCGGTATTGTCAACAGCATCGCCGACTGCGATTTCAGCCACACCTATGAGATCGACGGCTCCGATGAGTGCAATTCGCTAGCTTTTCTCGCCAACACACCGTCGCACATTGCGCGCATCGAAGATTTCGATCTTCGCGATAGTTGTACCTAGGCATTCGTCGCGTTGACTATGCAGAGCTAGTCCAACGAAGACAGCATTGGCAATTGGTGAGATCTTGCGGCAATAACGTTCGAACTTGGGTGTCTGCGCCTTGGGCTTGCGGCTGTTGTCGATAGGCTCGATGCCATCAAGGAGATCAAGATGAGTAGCCAACTGCAAGCAGAGCCACTTGAGGGACTGCTAGAACGTCGATCTGCTATTGGCGGAGCGTGATTGATCGAGACGATAGTGTATCCCCGCGACAGCTGCCTGAATATTCGCGACAATGAACCTCTTGGCACGCCGATCGGCGGCAAATCGGCGCTGCTGCATTACTTTCGATGGATCTAATAGCTGATTTCCCATAAGGTCTCGCGAAAGCCGGAGATCAAAATGGACGACTTAAGAGAAGATTTAAAAGACCAACGCGCTGCACTCGAATTTTTTATCGAGCAGGCGAAGCGCCACCTGTCCGAATTGGAATCCGGTTTGGTGAAAATCACCCCAGGTGGTGGACATAAATTCCCCGATGAAGTTCGCCAGATTATCCAGCTCACCCAGCTCTACGTCGATCATTTCGCATCGGAAATTGATACCCTTAATGAGACCATCGTTTTGATCGGCCATCAACTCGAGCACATCGATAGCGATAACGATGGCATCTATCGCTCGTTTAGAAAAACCGAAGCCTTTCGGCGGCTCCGGCGCATGTACAGCGCAACGTCGCAACCGCGCTCTCATTTGACCATTGTCAAAGACACAAGCGGCTATGATACAAACGACACAGACTGAGGTCGACCTTCTTCATCGAGGAGATGCGCTCGTCCTTCATTGGCGCCAACTTCAGCGACTAGGTTGCCGCGCCAGATGGGCGCGAAAATTCATAAGCCGCCTTTAGCTTGGAGCGCTGGATGCTGGACATATCACGGCTGAACTCGTTTAAGGCCAACAATAACCCAATTTTGGTCAGTTGTTCGGAACGAACGATGCCGCAGTGAAACAATGCAATCAACTGCGCCGCAAAACCTTCTTTGCTATATTCGTTCTCATCGAACCAGGTTTGGCTTACGGCCGTATTGAAGACCTTTCGCACCTTATCTAAATCGGTAGGTAGCATTGCGCCCTTGGAAAGTCGCTGTAAACGCTCCATTGGATTTTTTTCCGATCCTAGTTGCTAGCACGATGAATGGGGCGGTCCCCATCGATCCGCAAAGCCTTAAGAAGCGCAGCCTTTTCCACTCGACCACCAACATCGCCAGTGGTGATTGGCCTGAATACGGTTTGAGTCTTCTCTTTGATAGGGCAACCGAACCGCTTTGAATATCGTGCCATATTCACAGCCCCATACGGAACGCGTGGAGACTTGTGCTAACAACTGCACTCGTAACAGCTGCGAGGACGGAAGTTTCGATGAGGAACCGAGTAAAACGCAAGGGACTATACTTAAGAACAGCATTTTTCATTTTTGAGTCCTTGTTATAATTATTTTCCAATAAGGACGTAGACTACCACATTTTTTTAGAAAAACTTCATAAATTTTCACGAATATTGATTTAGCGCTGAATCATAAAAAAATCTCTCGGCGAATGTCAGGGTTACGGACAATCTTGGCAAGGATGGAACGGCGCCTGCCGGTGGTGCTGCGGTATTTTGCGAGCTGGTACATCACGGGTTTTGTGACGATTGCGTTTCACTGCGGGTATGAAGAGCAAACCGGAAAGGACGAATGTCCCGGAGGAGCGGAGCGAAAGGCATGAGGGCAACTGTATGATGCGCAAGGAGCGATAGGGGAGAAACCTTCTGGCGTCATCAGGTTGGGGACGCGCCATTGCTTATGTCTATGAAATAAATTCGACCGAAGTCCTTCGACAGTTCGTGACCGTCCCAACGGGTTTGGGCCGCTATTCACAATGGGCAACCGCGTCGATGGAATTCATCCATCTCGGCGACCGCCAGCGCCAATTCTGCCTGCGCCAGATCGAGTTGGCTTCCATCTGGCGGCGTCCAAAAGTTCGATAGCGTTATACATCTCGGCACGAAGCTCGTCTATTTCGCACTCGAGTACGCAGGCCATCATCAGCTCTTTTATGTGAAAGACGATCAGTGCCGCCGTGCAGGAAATAATCACGTCAAGGATCGCAAAGCGACCAGCAGCGCCGGGGCGCCGCTTTTGTGTTGACGGCTTGGCTGCCCACTCGCAATTGAGGTACCTCGTTCTTGACGGCGGCAGGCCTGTCGGCATCATCGGCGGTACTGCGCGAGTTTTCTATTTCCCTATGGCACCAAAGAGCTGGACCTGGTTCGATGCCTGATCCGCCTCTGATTACCCGGTGGGGGCGATGGCTCCGCCAATGGAGGCCCTTATTAACGCCGAATACATGCGAAAATTCCGATTTCCGCATTGACTTTAAGTAACGACGAATCAAAAGCTTGCTAGCCTGACAGAGGAGAGACGCTAAATGGCCGACGAAACCACGATTGAGACAACTGCGACGACCGAAGCGCCGGCCGCAGCACCCGCTGTAAAGAAGACCCGCAAGCCGCGGACGCCGAAAACTGCCGCTGAAGCGACCACCGTCGATGCTGCCGTTGCGCCTGTCGAAAAGCCGGCCAAGAAGACGCGTGCCAAGCGCGGATCCAAAGTGGTTCCGGTGAAGGCTGAAAAGCCCGCTGCCGCACCGAGGGCGCCAGCGACTCGCGCGCCCCGTGCTGCTCCTGCTGCTTCCTCTCCGGTCGCGACCTCTGTTGACGTCCTCGACGATATCGCCGATCTCATCAAGCTCGAGGAAGAGAATAAGCAGCTTCGCAAGGAGCTCTCGGAAAAGCTGCGCGCAGAGAATGCGGATCTACGCAAGCGCCTTGGGAAGGACTGAATTCCCGTTTTCCGCGGCGCCACGCATTGCTATGCGATGGCGCCGTCAATGTTTCCTATGATTGCGCGTGGATCAATGCGATCTTGGTGGCAATGAATGACTGCGGCGAGGTCGCCGCCGCCATGCTTGAGGATGACTATGATGAGAACACCATGGAGATTTGTGGCTGACCTGGTGTCGCGTAAACCGAAATCAGATAGCCATGACGACAATCCCACAGCCGCGCCGACCATTGCTCTCGAAGACAAGTCTGCACCCCAAGAAGAACAACCTTCCCACGACACGACGGCAGTCGACCGCTCAATTGAGTCCGGTTCCGAGGCGCAAGTCGAGACAAACCTGCTCGAACCAGACGCTGTTGCGCCTGCCAGCGAGACAGAGGCAGAAGTTGCGGAAGCCCCTGCAGCCGCGGGCAGTATAGAAAAATCCGCCGCCCCTACCACCTCGCAACAGTCTGAGGAAGGCGCATCCGCGCGAATGCAGAGCGAAGCTGCCGAAACACTGGTGAAGCGAGCCCCGGCACGTCGGAAAAACGTTAATCCAATCGCGGAGCCTGTGGCTCCCGCCATCCAAACCGGCGAATTCGTCCCTGCCCTCGCCACCGCCCAGAAATCCTTCGCGGATGAAATGGCCGATCTGGAAGAGGAGGTCGTTGCGCTCAGGCGCCAGCTTGCGAAGAAGCTCAATGAGCAAAACGCGCAATTGCGAAAGATGCTCGCCAGGTTCGACGGGCGCTAATTGCACGCCGCCGTTCCGACAGGGGAAAGGCTCCGCCGGTGGCGGAGCCTCATAATCCTTATCAGTCCCGGTTCGGGCGGGACCAGATGAGCTGGAGGCCATCCTCGCCTTCGACCTCAGCGAGCGTTGCGTAGATCGGAGCCGGGAAGCTCGGATCGTCCAGCTTGACCGAGAGGTAGTCACGGCCCTGCTCGGATGTCTTCTGCCAGGCGGCACCCAGTTCTACGCTACCCGCGTAGACGCGGAACTGTGGGCCTTTGTCTGAGGGATTGTCCACCCGGGCGATGCGAGCCTTGACGTTGAGGGCGAGAGTGCGAATGGAGCCGGTGAAGCCGTTTTCGGTGGAGGTGAAGGTACCGATGGTTGCCATTGTCGTATTCCTTTTCTGATGTTCGGGCCGCGCCCATCGCGGCCTCGATGGCTGTCGAACAGACCGGTGACGATCGGACCGCACCCAGCAGGGCCGCAATGAAATGGAGGGCGGCAGATTTCAGATTTGTTAGCGGGCGAGGAGGAGGGCGAAGCCTTCCGGGGTAAGAAATCTGAGGCTGTCGTTGCGGTAAGAGGATCGAGGCGCAGCCGGTCGCCGGTCAGACATGCCTCATCGAGCTCGCAGATGGGTTGCCTGAGACTTCGATGGGAAGGAATATGGCAATGGCGCTCCGCCGCATTCGCCCTGGCCACAAAGGGCACCCTACGCAACGCTCACGCGGACCGGGGTCGTTGCGCGCCGCAGCCGGCGACACGCGTTCCCGCCAATACTTGCCCGCTTGCCGATTGCGCCCGATGGGATATCGTCGCGCTGGCGAAGCGCTGCCTGGAGGAGCGGCGCGTCCGCAGACCAAGCCGTTCATCATCGAAGGCAAACCGTCCGGCGAACCCAAGCTCGACACTGCAAAGCCCTCGATCTGGGGAAGGTTTGATGATGACATCGCGCAAGCTATGGAGAACCAAAGGGACAAGGATCACGCGGCCGCCACTGGTGGTGACGACCACGCTTGAGCGTCAGGCCGCCGCTTTCACATCCGCTGCCGGCTGTTGGGAATGTAAGAAGCTCACGGCGCGTTGCGCATGGGCTGCCGTCTGAAAGATCGCCCGCTTGTCGTTGGCCAGCACCGAAAGCCACGACTGCAGATAAGATGCGTGATCCGGACGCGGCTCGGGCTCCGGTGCGATACCGAGATCGGCGCAGAGAATGCAACGTCCGAGTTCCGCGATATGTCTTGACAGTCTAGCCCTATCTTGAATTTCTCCTCGTGGGCAAGCCGACATGATCTGGTGGCATACGTCGGCCAACACGTTTGTGTGACCTACTTTCAAAACGATTGGCCTGAAGGTAAGTTCGCGAGCATGAAGTGCGCTCTCGCCATTCGTCGATTGTTTTTGCTTGTCGCCATGCTCGCGGTCGTCGTCGGCCCGATGAGCCTTGGGCTGGCGAGCAGCGCGATGGCGTTTTCGGGTGCGATGACGATGGAGGCGATGGCTAGCGCGATGCCGAGCATGCATTTGGCGGAAGAGATGCCATGCTGCCCGGAAAAGCATCCTGCCAAGATCGACTGTGGCAAGGGATGCCCGGTGGCCCTCGTCTGCACGACCTCGCTCCTGGCCCATGCACCTGACAGCCGCGACTGGTCGTTCGTCATTTCCTGGCAGACCCACCGCTATGATATCCTGCCGACATCGCAATTGATGTCCGCACTCGTCGACCCTCCGGCCCGACCTCCGAAAGCCTGATCTCCAACCATTTTTGAAACATGCCTGCGGATGATGCGGAACGCGAAGGGCGCGTCCACGCAGATCCAATGGCAATCAATTTTGACCCGAGGACGCGATCAAGACATCCGTCCCGATGAGATCGAACATCATGAACAAGACTTCTCTTTCCGCAGGAGCGATGCTCCTTTCCGGCTTACTGATCATCGGCTCCGCCACCGTGACCCTCGCCGCCTCGCAGGACTACGAATTCGAGCCCGTCTCGACCGACGTCAAACAAGGTCAGGGATCGCTGGTCTCGGTCCGCCTGATCGACAAACGAACGGGCAAGCCCGTCACTGATGCCGTCATCTTCACTACCCGCATGGACATGGCTCCCGAGGGCATGGAAATGATGACGACCCCGGTCGAGGCGGCGACCTCGACGGAGCCTGGTGTCTATGCCTTCAAGACCGACTTCACCATGGCGGGCGGCTGGCGCTTCAAGCTTGCCGCCAAGGTGCAGGGCGAACCCGACACCGTCCAGGGCGAACTCGTCGTGAAGGCAGCACCTTGAACACGCCATCACGTGTGGCAGCCACGCTCTCCCTCGCCGTATTGCTCGGCGGGGGAGGCTATTGGGCTGGCACGAACGATCTTGGCAGGTGGCTCGGTCTTCACGTCGTCGAACAGGCTCTCGCCACGCCTGCAACTTCCGTGATCGCCCCAACGGGCGCGATCATCTACTACCGCCATCCGGACGGACTTCCGAAGTTCTCCGCCACGCCGACGAATGCAGATGACGGGAGACCATACGTCGCCGTGCACGCAAGCGAGGAGGTGAACTTCGCCGATGCCGCGCCAAAGCCGTCCGAGACCATGGCTTCGAAGGAAACTACCTCCGACAAGGGCAAACTTCTCTACTACCGGAATCCGATGGGCCTTCCGGATACATCCAAGGTGCCGAAGAAGGACTCTATGGGCATGGATTACATCCCTGTCTACGAGGGTGAGCAGTCCGATGCCTCGACGGTAAAGGTCTCGCTCGGTAAGCTGCAACGAACGGGCGTGAAGACGGCCACGGCCGAGATGGCCAGCATCAGCCGCAAAATCCAGGTGCCGGGGACCGTCACCCTGGACGAGCGTCTCGTCAGCATCATCTCGATGCGCACGGATTCATTCGTCGACGACGTCGCCGGTGTCACCACAGGCGATCACATCCGCAGGGGCGAGAAGCTCTTCCGCTTCTATTCCAGGGAGATCGCGACCGCGGCGTCGGAATACGCTGCCGGCAGGAGCGATGCGCATGGCAATGGCGATAGCGGCTCAGCGCTGCGGCTGAGGAACCTCGGCGTGCCGCAGGAGATCATAGATGGGATCGGGAACACCCGTCAGGTGCCACCAAGCGTCACCTATGTCGCGCCGCGCGACGGCATTGTGCTCGAACGCATGGCGACAACAGGCATGATGGCCAAGCCCGGCGACGTGCTGTTCCGGATTGCCGATATCTCCAACGTCTGGGTGATGGCCGACGTGCCGGAATATGACCTGGCTTCGGTCAGAAACGGGGCCGAGGTCAACGTGACCGTCAGGAGCCTTCCCGGAAAGTCGTTCAAGGGCGTGGTCGACCTGATCTATCCCGAAGTCGACATGCAGACACGCACGACCAAGGTCCGCATCGAGCTCCCCAATCCTGATGGCGTGCTACTTTCCAACATGTATGCGGATGTCGAGATCGAGGCAGGCGCACCGAACCCGGTCGTCGCTGTCCCCAACAGCGCCATCGTCGACACGGGCGACCGCCAGGTCGTCTTCATCGACAAGGGCGACGGAAAGTTCGAGCCTAAGGATGTCAAGCTTGGCGTGCGTGGCGACGACAGCACGGAAATCCGACAGGGCGTTGCCGCTGGCGACGAAGTGGTCGTGTCGGCCAACTTCCTCCTCGACGCCGAGAGCAATCTGAACTCGGCGCTGAGCGCCATGACCGAGGAGGCCAAGCCATGATCTCGCGCCTCATCTCCTGGTCGGCTCACAATCTGGTGCTGATCTTCGTCGGTGCGGCGCTCGCGGTCGCCGGCGGCATCTACGCCCTGCGTTCCCTGCCGCTCGACGCCATTCCCGACCTGTCAGACGTACAGGTCATCGTCTACACCGAATATCCCGGCCAGGCCCCGCAGGTGGTCGAGGACCAGGTGACCTATCCGCTGACGACGTCGATGCTCACAGTGCCGAAGTCGAAGGTCGTGCGCGGCTTCTCGTTCTTTGGGGTTTCCTTCGTCTACGTGATCTTCGACGACGGCACCGATCCCTACTGGGCCCGAAGCCGTGTGCTCGAATATCTGAATGCTGCTCAGAGCCGTCTGCCGCAGGGTGTCACGCCGACGCTCGGGCCTGATGCCACAGGGGTCGGCTGGGTTTATGAATATGCAGTCGTTGCCAAGCAACTGTCGCTTGCCGAACTGCGCTCGCTGCAGGATTGGGTCGTCCGGTTTGCCGTCTCCAAGGCGGAAGGCGTGTCCGAGGTCGCCAGCGTCGGCGGCTTCGTCAAGCAGTATTCCATCGTCGTCGATCCGGCCCGGCTGAAGGCGCAGGGCGTGTCGCTCAATGATGTCGCCAATGCCGTCCGCGCCAGCAATACCGACGCTGGTGGCCGTACGGTCGAATTGTCGGAATTCGAGTTCATGGTCCGCGGCCGCGGTTATCTCGAGGGCATCCCGGATATAGAGAACATCGTCCTGAAGAGCCAGAACGGCGTGCCGCTGAAGCTCAGCGACGTCGCAAGGGTCGAGCTGGTTCCGGACGAACGACGTGGGATCACCGAGCTCAACGGCGAAGGCGAAGTCGCCAGCGGCATCGTGCTGCAGCGCTTCGGGGCCAACGCTCTTGATGTCATCGACAATGCCAAGAACAGCCTCGACTCCATCAAGAGCAGCCTTCCGGCAGGCACGGAAATCGTTCCGGTCTATGACCGCTCGACCCTGATCGAATCCGCCATCGAAACCCTAAAGGGCACATTGTTCGAGGAATCGATCGTCGTCGCTCTGGTGACGATTGCCTTCCTGCTGCATGTACGCAGCGCGCTGGTCGCCATCATCATGTTGCCGGTCGGCATCCTGATGGCTTTCATCGCCATGAAGCTGCTCGGCCTCGGGGCCAATATCATGAGCCTCGGCGGCATTGCCATCGCCATCGGCGCGATGATCGACGCGGCGATCGTCATGATCGAGAACGCCCACAAGCATCTGGAACGGGCGCCGCCCGACAAGCCGCGCGTGGAAATCCTGGTCGAGGCAGCCAGCGAAGTCGGTCCGACCCTGTTCTTCAGCCTGCTGATCATCACCGTGTCCTTCCTGCCGATCTTCACGCTGGAATCGCAGGAGGGGCGCCTGTTCGGGCCGCTCGCCTTCACCAAAACCTTCTCGATGGCGGCGGCGGCACTGCTGTCGGTGACGTTGGTGCCCGCCTTGATGGTCGTCTTCGTCCGGGGGCATATCGTGCCTGAACAGAAGAACCCGGTGAACCGTGTTCTGATCTGGCTCTATCGCCCAATCATCTCCGGCGTTCTCAGGGTCAAGTCGCTGACGATCCTGGCTGCTATCGCCATCCTGGCGGTGACGATCTGGCCCGCCCAGCACATCGGCAGCGAGTTCATGCCCAATCTCGATGAGGGCACGCTGATGTACATGCCGACCACCTTGCCCGGCATCTCCATCACCAAGGCGGCCGAGCTGATGCAGACGCAGGACCGGATCATCAAGTCCTTCCCCGAAGTCCAGAGCGTCTTCGGCAAGGCTGGACGCGCCCTGACCGCCACGGACCCGGCACCAACGGAGATGTTCGAGACGATCATCACCCTGAAACCGAAGTCGGCGTGGAGACCGGGCGTCACGATCGACAGCCTCAAGCAGGAGATGGATGCGGCACTGCAGTTTCCCGGCGTGTCCAACGCCTGGACCATGCCGATCCGCGGCCGCATCGACATGCTGTCGACCGGGATCAGGACACCGGTCGGGGTCAAGGTCTACGGCACCGATCTCGGCGAGATGGAGAAGATCGCCCGACAGATCGAGACCGTGTTGAAGACCATTGCCGGAACGTCCAGCGCCTACGCCGAGCGCGTGATCGGCGGCTACTACCTCGACATCGTTCCAGACCGCACGGCACTCGGCCGCTACGGGCTGACCATCAACGATGTTCAGGATGTCGTCGGGATGGCGCTCGGCTCCGAAGTCGTCACCCAGACGGTGGAAGGCCGAGAGCGGTACGGCGTGGCCATCCGATATCCCCGCGCATCCCGAAGCAATCCGCAATCCATCGCGAGGGATGTGCTGATATCGCTGCCAGGTGGCGGGACGGTGCCTCTCGGAGAAGTCGCCGATGTCAAGCTGACCCGCGGTGCAACGACCATTCGCACCGAGAATGGACAGCTGGCCGTTTATATCTACGTCGATATCGCCAATCGCGATCTCGGTGGCTATGTGGCCGAAGCCCAGCAGGCGGTCGCAAAGAGCGTGACGATGCCTCCCGGCTATTCCGTCGCCTGGAGCGGCCAGTTCGAATATCTCGAACGGGCCGAAGCACGGCTTTCCGTCGTCGTTCCCCTGACGCTGGCGCTGATCTTCCTGCTGCTCTACCTGAACTTCAAGGCGCTGACGGAGACCGTCATCGTCATGCTGTCGCTGCCCTTCGCGCTCGTCGGCGGCATCTGGCTGATGTGGTGGATGGGCTTCAACGCCTCGGTGGCGGTCGCAGTCGGCTTCATCGCACTTGCGGGCGTGGCGGCCGAGACCGGGGTGATCATGCTGATCTATCTCGACCACGCAATGAAGGAGCAGCGCGAAGCCTGCGACCGGGAGGGACGTGACTTCTCGAAACTGGATCTTAACCGGGCGATCATGGTCGGCGCCGTCGAGCGCGTGCGGCCGAAGATGATGACGGTCGTCGCCATCATGGCTGGCCTCGTTCCGATCCTGTGGCGAACAGGCACGGGATCGGAGATCATGCAGCGCATCGCCGTGCCGATGATTGGTGGAATGGTGTCTTCCACGTTGCTGACGCTGATCGTCATACCGGCGGTCTACGGGCTAGTGAAGGGGTGGCGGCTGCCAGCAGTATCGGTAGCCGAGGATGAAGAGCGCAGTCTGCAAGCTGCTGAGTGAGTGAGATTGCTGGCCGGAGTTGTCAGGTAGCTCCGGCCAGGCTTGTCAGGACCTGCTATTGCGACTTCCGTCGATGTGGCCTTAACCGCAGCAGGTGTCCTTTCAATCCGACGGGCCACAGCACGATTGACTCTGTGCCCGCTGCTCTGCGACCCACCGATCGTGCGGTTTGCAGCTTGCCAGTCGCGGTGAGAGCTCGACGTGCACGGCGGCACCACGCAGCGTTGGCATTGCCGCGCAATAGAGCTGCATCGGCTTGACGCCATCGCTGACTTCAAAGGTCAGCTTGGCAGAGTCATCGAGCTTCACGTGCTCGGTGACCTTGCGAATGATCGCGTAGAACTTGCCGGCGGGCATATGTGTGCGGTCATCTTCGTCGATGTCCCAGAGCTGGATGAACATCTCGGACCAGGCCTCGGAATTGGCGCCGCAGTCGAGCGCTGAAAACTGCCCCGCCTTCGCCTCGGTGCCGTGATACCCAGGCTTCACCGGCCGTCCGTCGTAGTTGAAAACCAACGGAGAATCTTTGGCGGCTGCGAGCACTTTCATGCGGTCTCCGAGGGTGATGTCGTCCTTCTGCATTTTGCTGTTGTCGATCGCGTTCATCTGCTGTAATCGTCGTTTCAATGCTTCAAGGAATATTGAAATATGGATGAACGTCAAGCCCTCATCGCATTTGGTGCGCTATCGCAGGAAACTCGCCTGCAGGTTATCCGAATGCTCGTAGTCGCTGGCCCCGATGGCATGGCCGCCGGCGTGATCGCGGAGAAGGCCGAGGTGTCGCCGTCGAACGTCTCCTTCCATCTGAAGGAACTCGAACGCTCCGGCCTGATCGCGCAACAGCGGGAATCGCGCTCGATCATTTACACGGCAAACTATGAGGCGCTCGGCGGCCTTGTCCGCTTCCTGATGGAGGACTGCTGCTCTGGACACCCGGAGATCTGCGCACCGGCCGATGAAGTTGCCGCGTGCTGCACCCCTAAAACGGAGTAGAAACTGCAATGACCACTGACCGCACCTACAATGTGCTCTTTCTCTGCACGGGCAATTCCGCCCGTTCGATTCTGGCGGAGTCCATCCTGAATGTGGAAGGCAAAGGCCGCTTCAAGGCTTATTCAGCCGGCAGCCACCCAAAGGGCGAGGTCAACCCGCATGCCCTGAAAGAGCTCGAATCCCTTGGGTACCCGTCGACGGGCTTTCGCTCGAAGAGCTGGGACGAGTTCGCCCGGCCGGGCGCACCGGAAATGGACTTTATCTTCACAGTTTGCGACAGCGCCGCTGGCGAGGCATGTCCGGTTTGGCCCGGCCATCCAATAACCGCGCACTGGGGTATCGAAGACCCCGCAATCGTCGAAGGCAGCGAGATGGACAAAAGCCGCGCCTTCGTGCAAGCGGCTCGATACCTCAAGAACCGGATCATATCGTTAATCAACCTGCCGATCGCTTCGATCAACAAGCTGACGCTGGAAGCGCAGCTGCGTCAGATCGGCTCGATGGAAGGCGCCAGCATCAAGCGGCCAAAGGCGAGCTGATGGGTCTCGATCTGCCGCGCCGGCTTGTCGCCGAAGGACTTGGTACCGCCATGCTGGTCGCGACCGTCGTTGGATCGGGGATCATGGCTACATCGCTGACCCAGGACGTCGGACTGGCGCTGCTCGGCAATACGCTCGCGACGGGCGCGATCATTGTGGTGTTGATCACCGTGCTCGGGCCGATCTCCGGTGCTCACTTCAATCCGGCCGTGTCGCTGATCTTCACGCTATCCCGATCCCTGCCGAAGCGCGACCTTGGCGGATATGTGATTGCGCAGATCATCGGTGGCGGTATCGGGACGATCGTTGCGCATCTGATGTTCGACCTGCCGGTGATCGAGCTTTCGAGCAAGGTTCGCAGCGGCGGCGCGCAATGGTTCTCCGAAGGCATCGCGACCTTCGGGTTGGTGGCTACGATCCTCGCTGGTATCCGCTTCGAGCAAAAGGCAGTTCCCTGGCTGGTCGGGCTCTACATCACTGCGGCCTACTGGTTCACGTCGTCGACCTCGTTCGCCAATCCAGCCGTGGCGCTTGCCCGGTCGCTGACCGACACCTTCTCCGGAATCCGCCCGATCGACCTTCCAGGTTTCTGGTTGGCGGAGATTGTCGGCGCGGTCGCGGCCCTCTTTCTCTTCAATTGGCTGCTCCGGCCCGGTTCCTCATCAACAGTCTCATCGGAAGCAAAGCTATGAACGTCACGATCTATCATAACCCGGACTGCGGCACGTCCCGTAACACGCTGGCGATGATCCAGAACGCCGGCATTAAGCCGGAAGTAATCGAATATCTGAAAACCCCGCCAAGCCGAGAGCAACTTGTCAAAATGATCGCCGACGCAGGGCTGACCGTGCGTCGGGCGATCCGCGAAAAGGGGACGCCCTATCCGGAGCTCGGCCTCGACAATCCTGATCTGACGGACGATCAACTGCTTGAGGCGATGCTGAAGGACCCGATCCTGATCAACCGGCCCTTCGTCGTCACACCGCTCGGCACCCGCCTGTCGCGGCCGTCGGAGGTGGTGCTGGACATCCTACCTAACACCCACGGGGGACCATTCACTAAGGAAGACGGCGAGAAAGTGCTCGATGTCGAGGGCAAGCGCATTGTCTGATCTGCCTGCAGTATCGCCGGAGCATCTGCGTCAACCGGATCTGGCGGCGCTTCGGCGGCCGTTCTCGACGCATAAGCCGCGTATCCTGATCCTCTACGGCTCGCTGCGCACCGTCTCCTATAGCCGCTTCCTCGCTCAAGAGGCCGGACGCCTGCTCGAACACTTCGGCTGCGAGGTGAAGATCTATAATCCGGCAGGTTTGCCGCTCCCTGACGACGCGCCGGTCTCCCATCCCAAGGTGCAGGAACTGCGCGACCTATCGGCGTGGTCGGAAGGCCAGCTCTGGGTGAGCCCCGAACGCCACGGCGCGATGACCGGCGTGATGAAGGCGCAGATCGACTGGATTCCGCTGTCCGTTGGAGCGGTACGACCGACACAGGGAAAGACGCTCGCCGTCATGCAGGTGTCTGGCGGTTCCCAGTCCTTCAATGCACTGGGTCAGATGCGTATCCTCGGCCGCTGGATGCGGATGATCACCATTCCGAACCAGTCGTCGGTGGCAAAGGCTTTCCAGGAATTCGATGCGGACGGCCGGATGAAGCCGTCTTCCTATTATGACCGTGTCGTCGATGTCTGCGAGGAATTGGCGAAGTTCACCTGGCTTACGCGCGACGCGTCCAGCTACCTCACCGACCGCTATAGCGAGCGGAAGGAACAAGCCGAAAAACTGGAACAGCGCGTGAGCCTCAAATCCATATGACGACGATCACCACCGACCGACCGCCTGTCGCTGCAATCCTCGCCCTCGGTCTCACAGAGATCATCGGTTGCGGATCGCTTTATTACAACTTCAGTATCCTCGCACCCAGCATGGCGCATGATCTGGATTGGTCGTAGGAATGGATTTTTGGTGCGTTTCCGGCCGCTCTCCTGATCGGTGGTCTTGCCGCACCGACGATGGGAAAATGGATCGACCGCTTTTGCGCCGGCCGCGTCATGACAGCCGGCTCTGCGATCGCCGCCGCGGCTCTCGTCGCCTGTGCGTTTGCGCCCGGAAAGGTTCCCTTTGTTGCGGCGCTGATCGCAATCGAGACGGCTTCCAATCTGGTGCAATATGGAGCGGCCTTCGCATTGCTCGTGCAGATCAACCCCAAGGTCGCTATTCGCCGGTTAGCGCACCTGCTTGACCGATCGCATGATAGCCTCGGCCAAGCTGAGACCTAAGCCCATATCCAGGCAAAGCTTGAAGAGCTCCTCCGGGGCTTCGGCAATGTCGAGACGATATCTGCGCGTCAGATCACGCGCCGCCTTGCCGATTGGAATGATCTCACTCGACAAGACCCATTCGGGGTTGCCGACCTTCTTCTCGAATTCCTTGACGACAGCGTCGGGGAGTTCTGCGCCGAACAGAAAATAGCGCAGATGCTCCAGAAAATGAGGATGCGTATAAATGTCAGGGCCAGTGCAGCCGTTCCGCTCAAACAGGCCTTTGCGGGAACCTTTGATGCTCCCGGACCGACGGTTTGCGTCGTTCCAGTAGCTGAGGCGAACGTCGGGAATAGCCCGTCGAGCGCTAAGCAATTTGAGAAGCGCGAGGATCGGCTCCTGATTGGCGAGACATGCTGCGCATCCTTCGTCGTGATTCTGATGACGGTAACGTAGGTCGACCTTCGAAAAAGCTAACTTTCTCCTCGGTAAGCTCGATGTGGTACTTCTCCATAGGCGCAACTTAGAGTTCTTGATTCTAGCCGTCAGCATCACCGGAGCCTGCAACTGACGATAGGCGCTCCTCGGAGATAAGTCGGATTTCCAAGAAGCGATTGCCAAAGGAGGGCAACGCTCTCCTTCCTGCTGTGCTCATGTCGATCAGGCAGCTATCGTATTGCTGTCAGGCTGCTGCGCATGCATCCAGTCGGCCGCCTGTTGGGCCTTGCTGGCTGCAGTAAAAATTGCCTTGGGGTCGTCCTTCAGCACCTCGAGCCAAGAGGCGACGTAGGCGGCGTGATCTGGACGCGGATGATGGGCAATACCAAGATCAGCCAGGACAAGCCCGCTCAGGATCTCCACGCAGCACTCTTCGGCGGCGTAGGCGGCCGATCCGAAGCGACCGGAGAGATCACGATCGAGTCGGGTCTTGGCGCCACTGGCGTGCCCGTTCTCGTGCAGCCAGACACCATAGAATGATGCAGGGTCTCTAAACGACGCGAAGGGTGGCATGAAAACGGTGTCTGCAGAGGGTTGATAATACGCCTCTGAACCACCGAACATCGTCTTGACGTGCAGATTGGCAATGAACGCCTCGGCATGTGCAAGACGTTCGCTCTCCGGCAATACCGGAACCGGCGACCGCTCGTAACCGTCGACCTGCGCGATGTTGAAGACCGAAAATGCGCGGGCCAACATGCGTCGATGCCCGTCCTCATCCGTGGCGTCAGCATCGGCCTGCCGAGAGGTCGCCATCTCTCTCCACAGAACGACTGTCGTGGAGCGTTCCCCCTCGCGTACCCGGGCCCCAGCCTCCTGCCATTGTTTATAGGTGCCCCAGAGACCGTCACTGTGCCCCGCAGCGAAGCCGGCAGCCCAAAGCGCCAGCGTGTTAATGCCACGATACCGCTTGCCAGAGGCGATGTTGGTTGGACGGGCGATACTTGCCCCGTCGTGGAACCACGGCGCCCGCCATTCGCCCGTACCCTGTTCGATCGCGACAATGATCTCGGCGGTGACGCGGGAATAGACATCTGCGCGGGCTAACGACGCGGAACTTTGCACAACGCGTGCTTTGTGAGGCCCTCCCATTCCCTCAATCGGACGCCGACGCCCAGCCTTCCCATTGTTCTTTCCTCTAGCTTCCCGGGAATTTTTTACTCTCTCTGGTCTCGTCATAATCGTTGCTCCTTCTACGCCGGGCCTGTCCCAGCGTCGGAGCAGCGTTTTGCAATGCCTCAGACGCGGCTGCGCACTCGCAGAGCCGAAGCGCAAGCGGAGGACGGCGATCAGCCGTTGCGCCGATGCGGCGGGCATTGCGCGCTCCGATCCCGCTGGACGGCTACCGGCGCACCGGAACCATATCCTCCGCTCGGCCACCCGATGCAATTCGCTTCTTGTCTATGCCGCTTAGGACCAGCGAAACTCGTTCGAGATGCTGCTGCAAGGCGCTCCGTTGGAGCGACGACAGCCGTTTCTCCTTCAAAAGATCCCTGTGGCTTCGTCCGAGGTTCGGGCCCAGCCGCTCGATGCCTGGCTGTGATGCTCGTGTTTGGGACAAAGAGTCAGCTGGCAAACGGCGTTCAAGGGACGTTTGGCGTCGCTCACCTGCTTCAGGCAGGCGGCCGCAGGGCAGACCGTTGTGACGCATCGGCCGTGAGATACGGCCATCGGTGTTGGCGGCGCCCCATAGCTTCATCCGTAGACGAACGCCACTCTCCAGATCCTCTACGATCCGATCGGTGATCCGCGTGTAAACGTGTGCCCGACCCGCATCTGATTTCTTTGTCATGACTCGTCTCTCCTTTTCTGAGGACCGCGCCGATCGCGGTCCGTCACGGGGGACGTTCAAAGCCTGGGGCCGCTGGTATGACCATCTACCGAAGGCCGCAACAGCGTGGAGGACGGCAAAGCCGTTGCATGGGCGCTCGGCTCCTGCAGGACTGCCAAGCGGGACGCGTCGCGATAGGCGCGTCTCCAGTTTCCTTTCCGGCATGAGAAAAGGCCGGCGCTGTAAGCACCGGCCTTGGACCGGGAAAAGAAGACGGGGACCGATCCCCGCCAAGTGCGTCACCCGAGTGCCGCCAACTGAGCCTCGGCAGCCTTGCGGTCGAGCGATGCGCCGGGGTTTTCGACCGGCCGGTCGAATGGCTTCCAGGCCTCGCCGACGACCTGCTCGTAGGCTGCCACCGCACCCTCGGCTGCCATGCGCAGCGCATGGGACTGGATACCCATGTCGGCCGCGAATTCCCGCTTGCGCTGGGCGGCGCTGTCATAACCGACCGGACCGTCTAGATCTTCATCGCGCGTGTCGTTCGGCACCTTGGCAGTTGCGTCGCGCGCTTCGGTCACGGCGCGGGAGTAGAACTGCCCGGCACCTTGCGCCGATCCGACGAAGGCCCCGACGATGCGCTGCAGGTGGATTTGCATGGCTCTTTCGCCCAAACCTTCGGAGAGGCTGTCGGCGGTCTCGACGATAAGTCGCTCATGCAGGCTGCGGATGCCCTCGCTGTCGACGACCGTGATGCCAAAGCTTTCGGCGATCTTAAGTGCCTGGGAGGCATCGGGGCATGAAAGGCGGACCATTTCGAGAGTTGCTCCTTTGCGGAGTTGGGAGACCCGTGCATTGGAGCGGTTATGAGTTGCGGGCTTGGCCATGTCTGTTCCTTCCTTGGCTGGCGAAGCGGTTCCGGCCCGTGCCGGTCTGCCCTTCGATGCGGACGACCAGAACCGGCAAAGGACGGGTGGCTTCACAGGTCCGATCCGGCTGAACCAGCAGGGCAGGCTTGCGGGCCAGCAGGTTTCGACCTGCTTAGGCCCGCGAGCTTGCCCTCGCGCAGGGAGGCGGGGTCGGCCGCCACGCGGCGCGACTGCGGCCTTGAAATGCCCGGCCGCCGGTTCAGACCGCAGCGAACAAGAAGGGCAGTCCGGCAGGGGCCGATCTCTGTGTCGCGCGGGAAGGAACAAAGATGGACGAGGCTGCCATACCGATGACGTCGAAGCACCGCAAGCGCACGGGCAGCACCCTGTTCAACGGTCTGCCTATGTCGCCTGATAATGTACAGGTCCATCGTCGAGGTGCCGTCGTTCACCGATGACCAACCCTTGCATGGCCTACCTGCAAGCGATCATGTCGAGTTCGACCCAACGCTCCAAGGCGAGCCGCTCAACGAGCTCCAGATCGCAAGCACAGGCTCTGATCGGCGACGCGCCCGACTGTGGCCTTGCACCGCCGTCGCCTGCCTTCCCGCGCGCCGTAATGTGCCGACGCTAACGTTCCTGATGCCGTGGGCCTCTCGTCGGATGCCGATTGCTTTCACCAGCGGTTCTGCAGCGCGGATGTCGATCATCGCCCATTCCCAAGCTTCGCCAGCCGAGGAAGGAGGACGGCCCGTTGACGGATAGGCCGTCCGCTCCGGCCGAACACTCCACCCCCAAAATTGGGGGTGGGTATTGCCATGTTCGACGGAGTGACGGCGGTCACGCTGCATCCCTCTGATCGATGCCGGCGGCGTCCTCTTCGTCGTCCGGAAGATCTGCATCCTGTAGATCGTCCTGACCCACTGCCCCGTCGAAGTGACGGTCCTGATCCTCTGCTGGGTCGTCAACATGATCGCTGGCGTCCCCTTGCGAGGTCGCGTCGACAATCTCCTTGACGGAACTCGCCCGGATCCAATCGAGAAACTCGTCGGCTGGCGGTGCGAAGCGCGCCGAAGCATGGACGAAATGCTCGTTCGCAAAGTGCTCGACGAGCGCCGCACGGGTTTCACGAACCTTGGGCCGCGGCTGCACAGATACCTCGGCACACGATGCTTCCAGCGCCTGGCGGGACAGGCACAAGAGGAACTCCTCCGAACCCATATTCGGCAGGTGTCGGTCGGCACCGATCGCCTCGCCGGCGATGCGCGACACCAGTCCACTGTTCGACATGCCGCGGCGGCACGACAGAACATCGATCAGCACCGAGCGAACGGCGACCCGCAGCGTGCCCTGGTCGAAGGCGAGCTTGCCATGCTCGTCGAACAGGGCCACCGCATGGCGCGAGAAGCGCTTGCCCCCATAGAACGCGCCATCTGCACCGGAATCAACGCGGACGTTCTGCCCGGCGAATGCCAGCACCAGCAGCGCCATTAGCATGTCATCCTCGATCGGGGCCCGACCGAGCGCATCATGCAGGGCATCCGTGCGGAAATCTCCGATCATGTCGTGGCCTTTCTGGGTCACGTCAGGGCGAACCTTCGGCAACGCAATCGCATCGCCATCGCTACCTGCGGAGAATCCGTCACCATCTGGGCCCTTCGGCCTGGACGCTTCGGGCATGCGATAATGCACGGTCTGCACCTTGCCGTCGCGATCGAGGTAGAGCGCCGTGTGATCGGACTTGGACGGCTTGCCATAGACTTGGGTCGCCTTCTTCGGCAGCTCGGGCTGGCCCCAGGTGTTAACCTCGACGATCGCCCCGCGCTTCGGCAGGTTCGACGTCATCCACTCGTGCTGTGCGCCGAGATAGCCTTCGACATTGGTGGTGTAGCGGCTGTCCTGATCGGCCGGCGCGAACAGATCCTCGACCCATTCGATACCGTAGGCCTCGCGCAGATCGTCGCCGAAACTGGCGTCCTTGGCATACATGCGCTTCTTGGTCAGGGCATTGGCCATCGACCACCAGGCGGCGGTGTCGCCCTTCTTCGGCTTATGCGCCTTCCAGACCTCCTTCTGCTCAACCTGACCGGCCGCGGCGATGATCCGCAAGTGCTGCTCTGACGGCATGTCGCCCAGCGCCATCTGCTCAAGCATCGCCGGCAGGACATTGGCAAGCAGACGCAGCTTGCGAATCTGACGAACGGGAAGCGCCAGCGCGACCGCAATCGCCTCCTCGGTCCAGCCGAGAGCAACAAGACGTTCGATGCCGCGCCACTGATCCACGGGATTGAGCGCCTCTCGAACCGAGTTCTCGACCATCGAGCGCAAGGCACCGTTGTCGTTGGCAGCATCTGCGACAAGGATTTCGATTTCTTCAAGGCCAGCCGCAATCGCCAGTCGCACGCGTCGATGCCCCGCGTTGATGACATAGCCGTTTCCACCGCCGGTGTCCGGCGCGACGACCGGTGGCTGGACAATGCCGACGGCCTTGATCGTCGCGAGCATCAGCGCATCGGCCTGCGGCGACGACTTCGTCTGACGCATCCGGTCGGGATTTTCCTTGAGCGCGCGTGGGTCAACCTTCATGAGCTGCATGATGTCTATCCTTTCGGGAGGTTCCGGACCGGCACCTTGCCGGCCTTCTTGTCTTCTTCTTTTCTCGAAGACACCTTCCGGACCGCCGAGCGGCCGGACTGCCGCAACTGCGGCCGAGCATCCCTGTCGGGATGTTCAAGCGGGGCTGCCAGCCCTGCGAAGGACAAGCGGCCGGGATGACGCAGGCGGCGATTGAGCGAGAGCGTCGGCAGGCGGACCGATCTGCGACGGGTTCATCCCTTCCCGCTCTTTTCAATCCTTACGTATCAATTCGTGTCGAATCTCGAGGACGAGAGATGCTGGCCGCGGCCATACCGGGAGGATGGGATCAGGCTCGACGTCCCAGAGGAGAACAGGCCATCGGCGAGCATGCGTCACGATCAGTTTCCGGCTCCGGTGCGACTAAGGCAGTTCGGAGGCAGTCACAGCAGCAGCTGATGGACTGACGCCTTCGGAAGGTGAGACCGGTAGCGGCTGTTCGACCACTGCGGCGACAACGACGTGCGTGACCGTCGTTTCATCCGATTTTACCGAAACAGCGACCTGTCCTCCAGAGCGGAGGCGGCCGACACCCATTTGAGCGGCCTCCCGCTCATCTTGAGCTTCGATCAGCGATGTCTGCGTCACCAGAAAAAATGCCATGCGTCCCTGCTATGTGATTTACTGCAGATCTCATCCACCAAGCGGTTGCGGTCAAGACGTAGCACCTCTTTCAGCGGACACTTCCGATAAGACAGCGTTCGACCCGTGAGGGGAGCGCCTACTTCTCTATCCCGGACAATATCAAACGCCGCGGCGATTATAACGAGCAGTACACCGTCTCCATCGGGAAGTAATGGTCAGATACTGTGGACGAATAGCAATTTGAAATCTTGATCTACGGTCAGAGCCGATCGATTGGGCCAGAGCCGCCGAGACTGCGGATGACAACGTCTCACACGTGCTCGGCGCTCAAAAGCCGACCGGCAAAGTAGCGCGATGGCGTGGTCCCGAGGGCCTTCTTGAACATGACGATGAAAGCGGTGGTGGACTCATACCCCAGGTCGCCCGCCACCTGTTGGACTGTCGCGCCGCCGGCAAGTTGCCGCAGGGAGATGACCAGATGGAGCTGACGCCGCCAACGGCCGAAGCTCAATCCTGTCTCCTGGACCATAAGCCTCTTTAATGTTCGCTCACTGACGGCGACATGCTCCGCCCATTGGCCAAGGGTACGGCGGTCGCTCGGGTCTGCTAAAAGCGCCGCAGCGATCGAGGCAATCTTTGGATGGCCGGATACTGGCAGCTCCAGCCTCTCACGCGGCATTACCGCGAGCTCATCAAGCATGACTCGCATCAGGCGATCGACATGAGCGTCGCGCCCACCCCGTTCTGGCAGGTCCGCCAACCGATGGATCATCTCGCGAAGCATCGGTGATATCGAAAGCGTGCAACATTCAGCTGGAAGCTCGGCTGCGCCAGGTTCGACGAACAGGTATGTCAGACGAGCATTGGACGTAACCTGATTGTTGTGCGGAACGCCGCCGGGCACCCAAAGTCCGCAGTCAGGCGGAACGATCCAAACCCCGCTTTCCGCCGTGCACGTCACCGCGCCATGGAGCGCCAGGATCAGTTGACCTTGCGGGTGCTGGTGCTGCACCCCCTCGGCTTCATAATCGGCGAAATCCACTCTAAACGCCATCGCCGGCCCATGCGACAGGCTCAGATCTATGGCGGTACTGCAGGTGGGCTTTATCAACGGTTGGCCTGATTTCGAGATCATATGGCATTATCTCCACTTTTGCCCACCAATCAATCCTTTAAGAATCGGCTCAGCAAACTGTAGGAGATGAGCCATGCGCATTGCTGTGGTTGGGGCGACCGGCAGGATCGGTGCCAGACTTACCGGGAACCTCTTGGCAAAGGGCCATTCAGTCAGAGCTCTTTCGAGAGGGGGCCCCGCCCTCGAAGCACTTGTCGCGAAAGGGGCAGAACGGTTCCTTGGCAGCTTCGACACGGGCGATGGTGAGCTTGGCAGGTTCTTCGAAGATGTCGACGCCGCATTCCTGATGGTCAAAACCCTATGGGCGGCGGAGGACTTCCATGGCCACTACCCTGCGGTCGCGCTACGGTTTTTCGACGCACTTCGAGATTCGCCGGTGAAATTTGCCGTGAGCCTGTCTGGAATGGGGTCCGAGCTCGACGGAAACACCGGCCATTTCCAGGGCTTCCATATCCTGGACCAGATCCTCAACCGACTGCGCGACATCAATCTGGTGCACCTGCAGGCTGGCTGGTTCATGGAGGATCTGTCCAGGTGGGCGGATGCGATCGCGCAGCACGACAGGATCGGTTTTACGCTTGCTCCCGAGGTCAAAGCCCCTTGGGTTTCCATTCATGACCTCGCGGATTTCGCGGCGAAGGCGTTCGACACGCCGACTGACGAGCACCGGTCAGTAAAGCAACTGGGTACCGATTACACGATGAGCGAGATCGCCACGATGATTGGCCGCGCGCTTGGCAGAGAGGTGGATTATCGTTTTGTCGACATGCGTAATCGCGAAGTCGAATCGGTATTTCGGGAGAGGTTTGGGACGCTCGATCGGTGGGTCTATGACAAGAACACCGCGGCGGCTCTTAACGATGGGCGGGTCAAATTCCACGATGATCGTCCGGTGCTGCCCACGACCATGGAAGGCTTTATCAAGGACAGCCTCGGACCGTTGATCGAGAAGGCGCGGACGGGCGGCGCCAAACCAGAGAGCTTTTTGACGTGGTGCTCTCGAGGATAATTGCTGAGTCAACTGGGCAATGCCGTCTCGGCATAGGTCGCTTGGATCGTGCGATAAACGCGGACTGACAATAAAAAATGGGCCTGCGGAAACCGCGGCCCATGAAGTGTGGAGATCTGAAACCTCCAGAGGGGAACAGCTGCTGCGACGGAACTGGGAGGTGACCGACATGTGCATCAGCTGCAGTCGATATGCCTGAATTTTGACCAACGGGAAAACATTTATTGTGCAACGCAGCTATGCAGCGGCCGCGACGGTGTCCTTGTCCAGATCTGCCGCGAGTTGAGCCTCGATTGCCCGCAGCAGCAGCCGTTTTTCCTTCAGGTCGTCCTCGAACGCGAAGGCGCCTCCGTCTCGGGAACGGTAGGAAACCAATCGCCGCTCGGCTTCTTCGAAACGCCGGCGATATTCGCGCTGTTCGTCGTCGAAGCCTTTGAGAGCGTGCTCCAGCCGTGAGATGGCGCTTAGCGGCGTGACCGTGATCGCCAGATCGATCTCGTAGTCGGCGCCCGTACGCTGGAGGAGAGTCTCATAACGATAACCTTCGCCCTTGCCGATGCGCTCACCCGCGTAGACGAGATCGAAGGCGCCAATCGTGGCCAGATGTACCTCACCCACCTGCTTAAGTTGCAGCAGCGTCAGGATCTCCTTCATTAACGCGCGGCCCGCTTCCTTGCGCTCGGTGTATTCCTGCCCAAGCACCGTCATCGTAAAGGCATCGCCGCCTGTCGGTCTAAGCCGCACCATGTCTTGGCCGACTTCGCCGATGCGCCGGGTCGAGACCTCGATGTCGCGCTCGGCGTCCCGCATCTGCCGGCGAACGGCATGTTGATCATCCGCATGGGCGGCCCGCAGCCGTTCAAGCCGGGCGATGTCTGTCTCGAGCCCCGCCTTCTGCATCAGTCGTTCATCCCCTGAGGCGATCGCCTTTGCCATGGCGAACTGGTTGGCGGCACCTTCGCCGACATCCTCCAGGCGGCGGATCGACGTGTCGCCCGAGAGAGCCGCGGCGATGAACCGTGCCTTGCGCTCGTTGTTCTGCCACATCGAGGCGTCGAGCGAGCCCTCGGTGGCATAGGCGAAGATGTCGACCTCGTCATGCTGATTGCCCTGGCGGACGATCCGGCCCTCGCGCTGCTCGATTTGCGAGGGCAGCCAAGGCACATCGAGATGATGGAGGGCTTTCAGCCGAAGCTGGGCGTTGACGCCGGTGCCCATCGTCTCGGAGGAGCCGATCAAGAAACGGACCTTGCCGGCGCGGACGTCGGCGAACAGCCGCTGCTTGGCCTCTGTCTTCTTGTAATCCTGCATGAAGGCGATTTCGGAACCCGGTACGCCGAGCCGGATCAGCTCGTCGCGTATGTAGCGATAGGCCGAGAAGCCGCGCGTTTTTTCAACGTTGATGGTGCCGAGATCGGAAAAGATCATCTGCGCCGCACCCGGCAGATCGAAGTCCTTGCCGTCGGGGCGACGATAAATCGCCTCACCGGTCTCCTGCCAGATCCGGTGTGCGTTGCGGACCAGGAGATTGAGCTTGTTGTCTCCCTCATTGCCGGCCGCCGGCATGACGAAGCGCAGGTCGATCGCAGCGTGGCGACCATCGGTGATGACGGAGAGCAGGATGTCATCACCGGGCTTGGCCGGTCCCTCGCGCTTTTCTATCGCCTTGATCCGGCCATCGAGTATCTTCTGATAGGTTTTGAACAGCGCCGTAGGCTTGGCGGTCAGGATCTGCCGGCGGCCGGTCGAAAGGTTGGGCACCCGCACGTACTGGCGGAGGTCGTCCGGCAAGACCACATCGGCAAACGAGCGGAACATGGAAATCAGTTCGGGCACGTTGACGAAGGACGCGAAGCGGCTGACCGGCTTGTATTTGCCGGATGGCTGGATTTCAAGTTCCGTGGTCGTGTCGCCGAAGCAGGAAGCCCAGGCATCGAATTCATGCAGCCCGCGCTCGGCAAGTGCCTCGTAGCCGAGCAGGCGCTGGATCGAGAACATCTCGCCGAGCGTGTTGGTGATCGGTGTGCCCGACGCCAGCACCAGCGCCCGGCCGGGGTTCTTGGTCTCGATATAGCGGGATTTGACGTAGAGATCCCAGGCCCGCTGCGAGCCATTGGGATCGATGCCCTTCAGCGTGGACATGTTGGTGGCGAAGGAGAGCTTGCGGAATTCCTGCGCCTCGTCGACGACGATCTGGTCGACGCCAATCTCCGAGATCGTCAGCAGATCGTCCTTGCGGGTGGCGAGCCCTTCAAGCCGTTCCTGCAGTCCTTCCTTCAACCGTTCGAGCCGCTTGCGCGAGACGCGGTCCTCGCTGTCTACCTTGGTGAGCAGGTCCTCGTAGAGCACTAGCTCGTCCTGGATCATCTGTTGCTCGAAGGCCGGGGGCACGGCGATGAAGCGGAAGGCCGAATGGGTGATGATGATCGCGTCCCAGATGGCGGTCGCCGCTCGCGACAAAAAGCGGGCCCGCTTGTCCCTGGTGAAGTTCGTCTCGTCGGCCACGAGGATGCGGGCGTTCGGATAGAGCGCCAGGAATTCGCGTGCGGCCTGGGCCAGGCAATGGCCGGGCACAACCAGCATCGCCTTGGCGATCAGGCCGAGCCGGCGCTGCTCCATGATCGCGGCCGCCATGGTCATCGTCTTGCCGGCGCCGACGGCATGGGCGAGATAGGTCGAACCATCGGCGATGATCCGCCAGATGCCGCGTTTCTGGTGCCCATAAAGAACAAAAGCGCCAGAGGCGCCGGGTAGTTTCAAGTGAGAGCCGTCGAATTTTCGCGGCGCGATGTTGTTGAATCGGTCATTGTAATCGCGGGCCAACCGGTCGGTGCGGTCCGGATCGTTCCAGACCCAATCCTGAAACGCCTGTTTGATCCGCTGCAGCTTGTCGCGCGCTGCCTCGGTGTCTACGACATTGAGCACGCGCCGCTCGCCGTCGATATCCCTGAACACGTCGAAGATCTGGGGAACGCGGCTGTTGAGTGCATCGGCAAGCAGTTCGCCGGCATGCCTGCGGCTGGTACCCCATTCCGATGTCCCCGCTGCGGAATAGCCGAGCTGCCGCGCTTCGACCGTCCAGGAGCCGAGTTCCGGCATGTGGTGGATGCGGATCTCGGCTTCCATTCTCTCCTTCACGAAAGCCACGACATCGGCGGCCGGGATCCAGGGCGCGCCGAGACGGGCGGTAATGTCTGATGGGCGAAGATCGGCCGGCTGGACGTCAGTTAGGGCGCGGACATTCCGCTCGTAGATCGGATCGAGCTCCGCCGCCGCCTGCGCGGCAACGAGCTTGGTGCGAACCGAACCGGAGAGATAGGCGTCCGAGGTCTGCCAGGTACCGCTGGCCGGATCCTGAAACACCGCGTCGCCGAGCGCATCGATGACCGCCGCCACGTCGATATGCAGCAGTTCGGCGATATGATCGAGATCGACATGGCCGCGCTCGTTTAGGACGACGGCCAGCGCGTCAGCCGAATTGGTGATGACCGGCGACATCGGCGGAGCGATCACACGAGTGCTGAATATCGGGCCCGGCTTCGCCGTGTCAGTCTCCAGATCATAATCCTCGATCGAGGCGACCAGCCAGCAATCTGGATCATCGCGAAAAGGCGTCAGGTTTGGTTGGCGATGCATCTCCTTCACCTCGCCGGTTTCCGGATCCTCCTGAATGGAAACGGTCGTGTGGTTGATCGGCCCGAAGTCGCGGACGAAGGCCGACCAGGCGATGCGGAGCCGCACCTGAAGATCGCGCCATGGGCGATCGGTTTCCTGCGCCTTCAGTACCTCGCGGACCGCGTCGCGGATCGGGATTAGCTTCGAGATGATCCGGATATGCTTTTCCGGGATGCCATCGCCGGAGCGGCCCTTTCGGACTGCGACAGGCGCAGCAGCTCCATCGAGCATCTGCATCAGGCCCTTCGACTGGTCTAAGAAGAAGCTGCCTTCGCGGACAACGCCGCCCCTCGGCTGCAGATCGATGATTTCTCCGAGCTCGTCCTCCAGATCGATATCGATTGGCGTTGGCTCGCCGTCATAGAGATCGGCCGGCAGCAGTTCGACGGCAGCAGTGAGGGTAGTTTCGAGATCCTGTCCAGCGCGCGGCAAGCAGGTATAGGTTTCGCCAAATGGTCCGGAGGTCAGCGCGTGAATGCCGAGAACGAAATCGGGATAGCGGCCAAACCACCTGTTGACGCGGATCGCGCCTTCGTCGTCGGTTGCCGGCCTGACCTCGTCAACATCCAGCCACATCTGATCACCTTCCGGCTCCCCGGCCTTGCGCTTGCGGAAAAACAGGATGTCGACGACAACATCGGTCCCGGCATCACGACGGAAGCTGCCTTCAGGCAAACGAATGGCCGCGATCAGATCGGCGGACTTGGCGATATGCTCCCGCGCCGTCGTATCGGCCTTGTCCATCGTGCCATGGGACGTGACGAACGCAGCAAGCGCCCCGGGCTTCAGCAGATCGATTGACCGGACGATGAAATAGTCATGCAGACGCAAGCACAATGAACGGTAGCCCCGGTCAGAGCGGACGGTGCGATCGGAGAAGGGTGGGTTGCCGATGGCGAGATCGTAGATCGGCGCCAGATCGGTGCGGGAAAAGTCGCCCTCGATGATCCGGGCCTTCGGCTGCAGCAGCTTGACGATCCGCGCGGTGACCGGATCGAGCTCGATCCCGGTGACATTGCTCTGATCGCGATACGCCTCCGGCATCAGCGCCGGAAACAGCCCCGTGCCGATGCCTGGCTCCAGCACCCGGCCGCCGCGCCAGCCAAGCCTCTCGATGCCCGCCCAGATCGCCCTGATGATAAACTCCGGTGTGAAGTGGGCGTACTGGGTGCAGCGGGCGAGCGACGCATAGTCCCCTTCGGACACGGCCGTTTCGAGCGAGGAGCCAAGATCGTCCCAGCCCTGCCGAAAATCTACCTCTCCTGGCCGGCGGAACATGCCGTTGGCCAGCTCGCTGGATCCAAACCCGGTAAAACGGATCAGTTGCGCCTGCTCCTTCGGCGTCGCCGGCCGGTCCTGCTCCCAGATGTTATTGGCAACGAGGATCGCCGCAACGTTGGCGCGGGCGCGATCCTTCCAGGATGAGGGTAAGCCGCGATTACCCTCGAGATTGAAGTTTGCCCGAAGCCTCGTGGATCGGGAGGGTACGGCTGCCCGCGGAGGCGCGGATGCCGGCGCTGGCGCCGGTGGCGTGGGATCTGGATCGTCGTCATTGGCAGCGTCGAGGCACGCCTCGGGCGCGAAGCTCCCAGAGGCCGTGACGCCGAGGCCAAGCCCAGACGACAGTGCGGTATTGCCGAACATGTCGAGCGTGAAGGGATCGTTGCTCATGATAAAAATCTCCTTTTGAAAGCGTGCGTCGTCGTTCCGCCAGGACGATTGGCGACGAAGGGACGCTGGTTGAGGTTGGGGCTCCGCTTCGGCGGGGACGCTACGACCACTCGATGATGAAGAGTTCCATCGAGTCTTCGTCACACGTGATACCGAGATGCCTGGCATTGGGGGCGGCGGCGATCATCGCCTCCAGTTGCACGGCATCGATGAATTCGACACCGTCATCTCCCCCGAACGTCCTGCGCTTGACCTCGGACCAGTCGTCGTTGGTGCGGGGGTCGCCTTCGAGCACATAAATAACGAGGGACCTCTCGCCGACGGCAGTCTGTCGTTTGAGCACAGGTAAACTCCGTGATCGCCGACCAGCGAGACGCCCGGCTGCTCGTCGCGACTGGGAGCAAGGCCATAGTGGGGACTGCGAAAGCCGCCGTTGGCTTCTGCATCGGTGCGACCGCGGGCGGTCACCGCCCGCACGGATTCAATCGGAAAGGACAGCATGGCACGCACCTCTTCACGCTGCGGCTGCCGCACGGGCAAGATGGCGCAGTTGGACGGGCAGTTTGCTGGCGATCTCGTCGTCGGTCAGGTCGTTGAGAAGCTTCAACCTGGCAGACCCTGTCGCTGTGTAGAGAGTGATGACGCGCTGACCTGGCAGGTGCTGCGGGGAAGTTTCCTCGGAGTAGCCGCGATAGGCGTCTGCTGTGGCACTCCAGATGTGCTCAAGACTTTCTTCTCTCGTCATCGCGCGCACAGGGCGCGTTTCGCGCTGGATGATCGCCAGCCGCATGTCTTCCACCGATCCACGGTCGGCGAGATCGCAATATCCATGGAAGTGACGGACGAGCCCATCGATCCGTAGCGCGAAGAACACCGATGTGACGGATCCCGTCAGGAATTCGCGCATTGCGAACATCGAGCCGCGGATCCACAGCGGCGGCAGGATGTCGAACATGTAATCGTGGTCACGCTCGGTGATTTCGAACCACTCGCCGGCATAGAGCGCGCTCGCGTCACCCTCGAAACGGTTTGGACGCTGCGCGTGCCGATCGAACAACCGGAACATATGATGGCGGTCGGCGGTGTCCTGGTAGACTTTACGGATTTGGGGAGAGGTGTTCATTGGCGGCTCCTTTGGCCCTGTCCGAACCGAAGCGCGGTGCTGCCCTGCCGGCTCGCCATCCTCTTCAGTCCTTCATGACCCCTCCCCTCACGCCGCCTCTCCGGCCGGACGGGTCAAGGGCCGCTCTCAAGCGGGCGAAAGCTTCACCCTTGACGCGGCCGGCGGGCATGCGGCAGGCCTCCTCTTCCGGCGCTCGATTTCCTTTCCTTCTTTTCTTCTTCAAGCGCCTTCAGCGCGTCATTCCAATCCTCGGCCGGCGGCTTCAGCCGCAACCAGTCGCAGCCCACCTCATCAGCAATGGCGCGAAGGCGGTCGGCAAAGGTCTCGCCCTGGCTATTGGCGTCGGTGGCCGCGACCAAAACCACACCGGGACGGCTGGCTAGCTTGCGGACCGCGGCGTCCGTCAACGGCGACCATCCTCCTGCGGTGCTGAGATAGAGGCTTCTCTCAGGCAGCCCCTCGAATGCCGCAAGGCTCATGGCGTCGATCGCTGCCTCCGTCACGCAAAGACGCATGGCGCCAGGAGAGCCAAGGCGGAACAGAATTTTAGAACCGCCCGTCGAAAAGCCGCGCCAATCGGGACCCCGCTCTTCCCAGCCGGTGACAGCACCCTGGTCATCGACGTGCGCTGCCCACATGCTGCCATAGGGGCCTTCCCGAAGAATATCCCTTTGAGTGGTCTCCCGGATAATCGTCGCCGGGAGGCAGCGCTCGGTGCGCAGATAGCGCCAGACCCTCGATCCCTGCCAAGGGCGACGTCGTTTTGCCCAGCGTTCAACGATGGACGTCTTGTGAGCCGGTTTCCCGGTCCAACGAGACCAGACAGGGTCCCTGGCGATAACGCCGATCAGGTCGGCCACCCGATCCAGTGCCTCGACGAAGGCGACGCCGTCCAGATGTTCGACAAGACCGAAGACATCGCCTTTCGCGTCGGACAGTGGATCGAACCATCCCCGCCCCTCATGGATGACGATGACGATTTCGGCGCCGCGCCGATACTTCACTGCTTTACGGGTACTTTCCTGGCCGTCGATGGCAAAGCCGGCCCGTTCCAGCACGGCTGCGCACGGGACACGGTCCCGAAGGTCTTCCAGTTTCTGCTTTTCCATTATTTTTTCGGCGCTCTCGCGTCCGTCCTTTCTCTCCAGTTGCATCTTCTGCAGTTTGGGCGACGGTTTCCCGCGGCTGCGAAGAGCGAAGGGGGCAAGGGCGCGGCTGGCAATCTGCAGATTTGCACCCCGCTCGAGATGCCGTGCCAGCGGCGGCGCAGCTTCCCTTGCCGCCTGCCACTCGCAAGCGGCACCCAGGAGGCAGAGGGTCTCAATGAGACCCACCCGGAACGTATTCATGCACGATCTCCAGATCGTCTTCCTCATCGAGTTCGTCGCTCGGCAGAACGCCGAACTCGTTGCCGGACCTGAACAGCGTGACTGGAACCATCAGGATGCGGGAAAGCTGGAAAGCGTGGTTCTGCGCAAGCGAAAGATCGGTGTTCATCTGAGGCTCCATCTTTGGAGCGGGCCATTCCCGCTCGATGGCTACCGTCAGTGTCTGGAACCGGTTGCGATCACCGCGGAGGCGAAGCCGAAGCGGCCGCAGCTCGCCTAGCGGACCCCGTTAGCGGGTTGATCGACGGAGATCCGGGGCTGGACCAGGAAGCCATCCATCAAGAGCGGGATTGGGACGCCCGTAGGACTGCCTTAGATTCACAATGATCGTGCTGGTCCGGATCTATCGCCTCCCGATCGATCACGTCGCTTGTGTTGTCGCTTCACAGCCGGGTCACCATTGATGGTCATAACGACGATATTCCGGCTCCTCGTTTCGAGGACGCGGCATCGTGTACAGGACCGTTCGAAGCAACGTGCGTCCACGTTCGCATGTCTTTCAAAGGGTGCTTTCTTCTCGAACATCGAAGCGACTCCGGAGACGAGCGACGGATACAGAAGATGGCTGTCACATCAGGCGCTGGGAGATAAGACGGCACCTGCTGCTGTTGTTTGGGTCGCAGCCAGCTCATTCTAAAAAGCCTTCCGCATCGGTATAACGGGCGCGATATATCGGCGGCTTTGCTCGATGCCCGGTCTACAATCATTTGGTGATCTTTTCAGCGCAGAATGTCTTTCATTGTCGATAGAGGACATGCCTGATGCCGAAGTACAAAAGGTTGTCCGATGACGATCTGTTGCTGACGATCGACCGAACGAGAATCGAGATCGACGGGCAAAATCAGGTGGTCGCCGGACTGGTGACCGCCGCTGTGGAGTTTCGCGACGAGACCAGCCGTCAGCGGCTCATCGACACCCATATCCTGATGCGCGCCATGCTCGAGGCGGACCTCACAAAGATGGAAGCCGAATGGCGGCGGCGCTTGTGAGCGAAAACGAATTGAGTTAGCGATGACGGATCTAACGGAATATCTGTTGATTTGCGCCGACAACCGACCCGGGATCTGAGTGAAGCCCTGGGGCTGGGCCATGCTTCAAACTAAGCCGCCCGCGAGCGGCGTTTTGGCCTCTGAGAATCCAGGGTATTGTTGCTGGGGCAAGTCTCGCTGATTGTCCGGGGAATTTTCGGCCACATACCAATCGCTACCGTTCGTAATGCGCAATTACGGCCGAGACGGATGTCGTGCGCGCACAGTCGACCGGTGAGGTCGCGGGTGCAGAGAGGGGGACCACTCGACTAAAGACGGCCATGCCGCCGATCACGCATGCCATCATCGCCTGAAGCGAGTGTTAGTACTACAACTCTAAAGGTGCTGCTATTGGCGCGGGAAGACGTCGGCCGCTCCACGAAGTGGTGATAACGCCGCGGATTGCGAGTTTTTACTTGGTCTGTCGATCGGCTGCGCGACCTCTCGACCAAATTCAAACCACCACCCGGTATTCATGGTTACGGCTACAATGATCTACACCTTATCAGGCGTGGCGAATCCACGTCCCGGGCAAGATCAGACGAATGCTGATGCAATCCGCTAATTGTTCTGCGACGAATTCCGCGTCCTCAGTCGGGTGGGATCACAGTCGGTATGACGCTTGGCGACCTCTGGTCGTCGGGTAGGCCGGCTTCTTCCCTCCAGTTCTCGTTGCTGTCTTCAGCGGGTACGTGTTCGCTTGCCGCAATTTCTTCTTCGGCCCGGCGCCAATGTTCCTCGTGGCTGCCTTCCGGGCGACCCTCTTCCTCCCAGATCTGGTTGGCGCGTTCGCGAATTTTCTGCTCTCTGTCCATCGTCGGATCCTCCTGCACTCCGCCTAAACGCTGCCGTTGGCAGCAGCGTTCCATGCCACGAAAGAATAACATCCATGTGACCGAAGCTCTTCCGGACGAAAGGCCTCATCGCCTTGTCCAGGGGTCTGCTGCAGCGCGCGGCGTCTCCGACAGGTACATCAGGCACCGAGAAACGCCAAATGTCGAAGGGCCAACCCTCGAGTTGAATAACTCTCTTACGCTCGGTTGCGCCGCGCTACGGATCGCGATTGCCAAGGAAAACCATTTCCGCGTGCGGGTGAGATGCTCGGCTACGACGATTTCGATCGCCGCGCCGAAGATGCTGTGCGATCTAAACAATTCTTCAACGGCTGACTCTGGAGAGAAAATCCCTCCGGCGTCTCACCGTCTCTTTGTGACGAATTCCGAGGGCGCAATTCAAGTGGAGATGTTGCCGGCTGGAAAACTGATTAGCCAGCAAGAGACATCTTTCGAGCAACAATCCGACCACACCGTCGTTTGCTCGGCAAAACCGCCAACCATCCCAGTGCCGTGTGCGCATCGCACAATTCGATCCTCCGGATGCATACAATGGACCTTGCCCAGTTCGGATCTTGAAACGCTTCCGAACTGTCCCCGCCAGAGATCCTACTACGCCTTGATTTGGACCAGTTAATGGACCATTTTTCGAGTGAAAGCATGGTAAGACGAAAGGAGTGTTTGTGATGCGCGTGTCCGTTAGCGAAGCCAAAGCGCAACTCACAGAGTTGGTCAAGCGAGCCGAAGCAGGGGATGAAGTCATCCTAACCCGACGCGGCCATGAAATTGTGCGCCTGGTGCCCGTCGTGGTCTCCCCTGGTCTGAAGGGGCGCCGCGCATTGATGGAGAAAGTCAGAGCGTCGGCCGCAGCCCAGGCGCATCAAGGTCCAGCAGCCGCGCGAAGCCAAGACTTTCTTTACGACGATGACGGGATGCCGACATGATGGCAGTTGATACATCGGCTCTTATGGCAATTGTGCTCGACGAGCCGCAGGGCGAATTTTGCATGGCGGCAATCGAAGAGGCGGAGCGGCTCTTGATTTCCGCCGGCACCGTTGCTGAGGCCCTCATCGTAGCCTCGCGGCGCAACGTCGGCGAAGAAGTCAACCTGCTCATTTCAGGCCTCGGCGTCGAGATCGTGTCAGGGACAGCTGCCGCCGCCCGTCGCGTGGCTCATGCCTACGCCCGATGGGGCAAGGGTGTTCATCCGGGTGGGCTGAACTATGGCGATTGCTTTTCGTACGAAGTCGCCAAAGAACACGATTGTCCTCTGCTTTATGTGGGCGAAGATTTCACGCAGACGGACGTTCGAAGGGCTTACTAGCGCCTCTCCTCGATCGATACGGACGACTGGCTAGCGGTTCAGTCTCGGAGAGACTACTCCAACCTATCTTCTTGGGGAGGTTCGCAGGTTCGGCGCGGGCTTCCAGGTTCAGCAGATCACTCTAAGCGATAGACCGCCGCGTTATCCTGTTGCTCACGAAGGCCTTTATAGGACGCATGTCTGAGATTACCGTCATGCGTCCAGGCTCTGTACTCGATCTCGACAATAAGCGTCGGCTGAACCCATGTGACGCCCAGATCCCTTGCTGCGATAGCTGGCTTTGTTGTTTTCAGTTTATTGAGATCACGCCGAAGGCGCGCCGCGTCCCGCTCGCTGAAACCGGTGCCGACGCTGCCTACATAGATCAGGTCATCGCCTTTATAGGCGGCCAGGAGCAGCCGGCCGATTCCGCCGCGCGCAGCTGACGACGGCTCGTAGCCGACGATCATGAAGCTGTCGCTCTTTATGCACTTGACCTTGACCCAATCACCGCTGCGCCCGGAATGATAGGCCGCATCCGCCTTCTTGGCGATGAGACCCTCGAGCCCGTGCTCGCGAGCCGCCTGAAATAGATCGTCACCATCGCCGTCGATGGTTTCAGACAAACGGATCGCGCCCTCACCCCGTGGTTCCACGATCGTTTCCAACAGCCGCCGGCGATCGACAAAGTCCATCTGCCGCAGGTCATGCCCATCGAAGTAAAGGAGATCAAAGGCAAAGAACATGGCCTCAGGAGCATCGCGCGTGTCGCCTCGGCCGCCAAGAGCCTGCTGCAGCGCGCCGAAGTCAGATCGGCCCTCCTCGTCGAGGACAACGGCCTCGCCATCGAGGATCATGGTGCCGCCGAGCGCCTTTGCGGCCTCCGCGATAGAAGGGAAACGATGCGTCCAATCATGGCCGCCGCGGGTGATCAAGCGCACACGGTGCGGCTCGATGTGGATCGCGAGCCGATATCCGTCCCACTTGATCTCGTATGTCCAGTTGTCGCCTTTGGGAACCTTGGGCGCCAACAGCGCAAGACAGGGTTCAATGCGCTCAGGCATGCGATCGAATGGCAATCGCGCCTGGTTTGGATCGCGCGCTTTTCTCGGCCGGCTGCGGAGCGGTGCGTCGGGATCAGCGAGCAGGGGCTTGGATGACTTACGCGGAACCTTTGTCATCGCCGCACTTCAACAGAGAAGTCTTAAAGAGTCGAGTCGATGAGGCGGCCACGGAACTTTAAATGATTGCGGCCGTTGAAGCGGTCGGGAGGCAACCCCTGACCTCCCGGCGGCACGGGCCAGTGGTTGTTGCGCGATCACTGGCCCTCTTTCGTACGACACCGTACGATCTTTGCGTCCACCATCAAAAAATGTCATGGCTTATCTCCCGGTGACGGGCACAGGTGCGACAGTTCCTACGCATTGCACTGTCGGGCGCGGCCATGGTGTCAACGGCCGCCGCGCAGCCGCTGGGGTCCCCAAACTTGCCAGCGGCCGCCTGTAGCGTCAATCCAAGGGCTTCGGAAAAAGTGCCACGTATTCCGCTTCAGGTGTGCCATATGTGCTGCTGGCAAAATTTTCTAAGCGTTCACGGTCAAGGATAACGATCTGGCCACGATCAGACTGAATGAAACGCTCGCCTTCCAGCAGATGCAATGTCGTCGTTATGGTGGGGCGGCGAATAGAGAGCGCTTGGCCAATCTCCTCGTGCGTGAGCGGTATTGCTTCACCTCGTAACCGATCATGGATCATCAGAAGCCATCTGGCAAAACGCGCCGGGATGTGATCGGCTGCTTTCGTCAGGATCGTGTAGGACATTTGCGTAGCGAGATTTTGAGAAAAGCGATGTAGCAGATCAACGAATACCGGGCATTCCGCCGCAACATCCTGAAGTCCCCTCACACTCAGACGCACACCGTGGCCAGCGATCAATATGATGGCGTCGTGAAAGCTTTCGGTAATGTGCAAGGCGGACGACAGGGGAACGACGCCATCGAACCCGACAAGTGCTACTCCTGTCCGTTCGCCTGAGGTCGACACGGACTGGATGGAGCAGATACCATCCTCCAAAAAATAGATGTATTCGATTGTTTCACCTTGTCGCGCCAGCGCATATCCCTTCGGCAAATCGATAGCGGAGAGACGCGGGAGGATGATCTCGGCCTCACTGCGAGGAAGCCGTCGAATGATCTCGTTTTCATTTGACGCTGGCACTATCGACACCTTTGGGTACCTGTCGTTGGTCAATAGGTTGTAACAGCAATTTTCGCGCACGATTATTTGGTCTGCCGGCGTACAGTTTCAAGAGTGCGTTTTTCAGCTTGCCATGGCGTATGTGCAATCCGCAGTCAATGACTGAGATCGACAAGCCCGCAAGGAGAGTATCGTCCGATTTATTCTTGAAAATAAACTTGGGCCGCTGAAGCCAATGCCAGTGGCGAGGTACTGCAGGTTTTCATTGGAACCGATGGGGAGATGGCGATCGGCCATATCCGAATTCAAAGTCACGTCGCAACGTCGAACTTGTGGCGATGGAGCGACTTGACGAGCTCACTAACGAAATGCCGGCTCCTACTTCATCAGGGCTCTCGCGATAGCCAGATCAATCTTGCTCCAGATAATGCGGAGTAGCTGGAGCGAGCTCGAAATACACGAGCTTTATCGGCTGATAGCTGCATCACCAAACAGCACCTCGCGACGATTGACTCAGCTCCTGAGCGTCATCGGGGGAGGAGAGGCTCTGGTCAAGGCCATGACATTGTGTGTTGATCGCAGTGTCGAAAACCAAAAGAGACGCCACGCGTGGCTCATATCAGCAAGCCCCGCTGGATTGCGGTCCAGAGGGGCTTGCACTGTGAACGAGTTGGCAACGATTTCGCTCACGGTTCAAGATTAGCATTCGATAATTTGAATGTGAAGGGATATAAAGACCTTGTCATTATCCGCGATGAATCTATGTATGCCTTGTCGCTATGCAGAGACGCGGCTGAGACCCGGCTGGCGGACGTCACGAGGCGTATAGCCGGGTCTCTGTACGCTCACGGACTGTGGACTCTCAATTTTTAGGGCGTATGGTGAGACATCGTCACCAACCGGGTTCGTAGGCGGTGGCAGCTCAATGTTAACGGATGCTCCCGCCTACTGAGACCGAGGAGCGTAACTATGCCCTTTCGAAAATTCGTGGCTGCGCCGCGTGATCCCGACTTTCGCGAGGCGTTGCTGCGCTGGGCCCGTAAATTTGTCGGATCTGATGTTGCGGCAATCCGTATTGTTGAGCGGACCATCAACGTTCTCTGTAACAATCCCGAGCTTCTGGATGTTTCCGACGTCAACGAAGCGGTGTTTGCATTGTTGCGACGTCACGCGTTTGACGAAATTGAACGCCTGCCAGGCGTTCCGCTGGGTTCCACGAGCACCGAGCGAGATGACGAACCCGCACTTTGATTGGCGCAGCCTGCCGGCGAGATGATCAAGGTCCACCCATCAGCGCTACCGAAATCATCCGTGTAGCTGAAATGGCCGCCACCACCGACGCTTTCTAGAAAGATGTCCACGATCTGATCTGACGGTCCGGCCCCAGGAAGCCATCGTTCGTCCGGCGCCCCGCAAGTGGCTTAATATGGCCGGATCCAGTTACCGGTTCTGTTGGTCCCGTACAGCGCTCGAAGTTCAGCGCGACTTGGTTCGTCGGTGTCCATCCGCTTCCATTTGTTCCAGAGGGCCCCTCGGACATCCTTGCAATCAAGGCATCGTATCATACGGTGATAACGGCTTCGACCATGCGCGAGGCCTTCCGGCCTGTCCCCTCACGGCAAGGCCGAAAACCTAGCTAAAAGGGCGGCGAGCCGAAATTCATTATCCGCTTCACATGAGCCGTTTTCGATAGTAAGCTTATTTTCGCGGATGGCCTAGTGCGAACCCATCTGTGTTATATGTAGCTCTCGATTGCGGCCCTGCCGGATTGATCCCGGCAGGGCTTTTTTATGCTCAGTTAACCCGTTTCGACTATTTAAAAGAGGCGCCGAGATACTCGACCCCCATAATCGGTATCTCCGCCGATAGCTCTGCCCATTTCTATGAGGCAGAGCTATCCCCTTCACCGAGATGGAACCGAAATTCGAGACCGAACGTTAGTCGAGTGATGTGACGCTCCACGTCGACAGATCCCACTAACTCGGCCGGTCGCAAGATACGGCCATTTTTTTGTCTTCAAAAAGTCCCGAAAATCGGTCAAAGCGCTTATGCCCAACCGGGTGCGAGTGCGGCAGTCACTGAGAAGATCTGTCGGGCGGATCAGGCGCTGCCTGGACCGCAGCCGGAGCGAGGGGCTTGCTCCGGCCACCGTTTCCAAAATGGTGACGAACCGGATCTTCGCACGCGCTGTCTATTGCTCGCGTAGCCTCGGTTCAATCTTGCGTGCAACTGACCCCACCAGCCCTGACACCGGTAGTTTCTTTCATTCTCAACTCATCAAAGTGCAGTAAAGACGCGGGGGTGCGAACGACACCAGCCCCCAATCGGATGTTCGCATCCCGTAGCTCTGCCTCATTCCCCCGAGGCGGGGCTACATTTGCAGGTAGGGCGGAACAATTCATCCGAGCGATAGTTACAAGCGCGGGAGCCATGTTCAAACCTTCCCCTCCTCGATGCTCCCACACTTTGGCCCGACGAAAAGATCGGGCCATTCTATTAAATAGAGACCGGCTTATCCGGAGGCCTGGGGGCCAAGAGTTCAATTGCACTGAATACGTGCAATCACAGTGAATTTCTCTCCAGCCACTGTTCAGAAAATCCTGAAGCTACTGCGTTCTATACGATTACGAAGCTGAGCTTCTACGCGGTGAAGAGCGGTCTCACTAAGGCAGATGTTGCTATGCCCACAGAGGAACTTGTTGGCGTCTGCGCGCTTATTGTCCTCAAATGGATGGAGACAGCATGATGACCGCAGCATTCACCGCAGCAAAGCAACGCGAAATCCAGGAACAGGTCGCCGAGGCGGATCAGCGGGAGGCCTCTCTCGTGGCGCGTGCCATGCAGGCTGGCGCCCGTCGATATCCCGAACCGCCATTTCCGGAACAGCATCAGGACAAGCCCGGTGACGAGGCGACGCTTGTTCCGGCGACCATGTATGACGCGCCTTACTACGTCGGTTCGGCCAAGCTGAAGGACAAGATAGCGCTCATCACCGGCGGCGACAGCGGTATTGGACGATCCGTGGCGGTTCTGTTTGCCCGGGAGGGCGCCGATATCGCGATCGTCCACCTTGACGAGGATGAAGATGCTGAGGAGACGGCTGCCGCCGTCCAGAAGGAAGGTCGCCGCTGCCTTGTGATCAAAGGCGATGTGAAAGAATCTGCTTTCTGCCGCGACGCCGTCGAACGAACTGTCTCCGAATTCGGCAAGCTCGACGTCCTTGTGAACAATTCGGCGTTCCAGGTCCACACATACGCCATCGCGGATTTGACCGAGGATCATTTCGACGAGACGTTGAAGACGAATCTTTACGGCTATTTTCATATGGCGCGCGCCGCCGTTCCGCACCTCAAGAACGGCGCTGCGATCGTCAATACCGGTTCTGTCACCGGCTTTGACGGCGAAAAGACACTGCTCGATTACTCCATGACCAAGGGCGGCATCCACGCCTTCACAAAATCACTCGCATCGCAGCTCATCCCCAAGGGCATCCGCGTGAATTGCATTGCTCCGGGGCCTGTCTGGTCACCGCTCAATCCGAGCGAAAAGGAGTCCGAAAAGGTTGCCGAGTTTGGCTCGGGCACGCCGATGAAACGTCCGGCTCAACCTGAGGAAATTGCGCCGGCCTACGTCTTCCTCGCGTCACCACAGTGCTCGAGCTACATTACTGGCGAGATCTTGCCGATCGTCGGAGGATATTGAAGATGCCGGTCATGAGCGAACGACAAGGTTCATGCCGATGCGGCCGGGTTTCCTTCGTCGTAAAAGGCAATCCCACACGGATTGGCATATGTCACTGTACGGATTGCCGGGTCGAGAGCGGATCGGCTTTCACCTATTTTGGTATCTGGCCCGCAGACCAGTTCACCACCGCGGGTGAGACGACGATGTTCGAAGGTCGAAGGTTCTGTCCTTCCTGTGGCTCGCGCCTGTTCGCTTATAGCGAGACAGAGGCCGAGATCAAGCTTGGGAGCCTGAGTGATGCTCCAACGGATCTGGTCCCGGTCTACGAGCTTTGGGTAAAGCGTCGCGAGCCATGGCTCGCGCCGATTGAGGGTGCGGAACAGTTCGACGAGGATCGGCCGTGATATCGGATCACGCGCCGACCTTGCGAGATCTCGAAAGCCGCCTGATGGCCGGCTTGAGTGGACGCTGGCCGTCGCAGTAGTCCTGCCATGCTGTGCTTTTTTTCAGGATGTCGGGGATTGTGCTCGCCGTAAAACGCTTGCGATCGTGTGCAGCAACATCAGGCAGACCAGTTTCAGGCAATGGCCCGTCGCTATCGCGGACGCCGAACGCGGGGACGCGCTTCATACGGACGCACCGTCTTCTGTGCTGATGCGATCGCTGAGTTCCTTGGCGCTGTCGACGCGCGACGCCGTATACGCATCTTGCTCTCGGCTCGCATTGAACTGGGACGTCATGTCCCATAGGATCAAAGGGCGTACCAGCTGCAGCGGGAACCGCACAAGCAGTTCGCCTCCCGTAAGACCGGTTTAACGGCGTTGCCGCAGGAGGTTTAGCATAGCGCTGGCATAAGCCAGAAACCGGGACCGACAGCGCCCGGCGAACGGGTCTGCACCGTTATCGGATCTGTGTGTGGCGCGCATATGCGACCGACTGTCTGGGCCATGGCCCATCCAGCCGGTTCCAGAAATTTTTCGAATGCCCTCTTAAACCTTGATTTTCTCGAACCCTGATCTTGCGTTGCAGTCTCCGATAGGGGCTGACGAGCGCGCGCGAGTTTCGGCGTCCCCATTACATCTCGCTCTACGGAGGATTTGGTCGTGAAAGCTGACCTTGATTTTGCAGCGTTCTATCTTTGCCGCGCCGGCATCGACCGCGTGGTATTGCGAAACGAGGCAAGAACGACATGAAGCTGATCAGGAGGTGGAACTGTCAACACGGTCATTATCGGGTCGTCCGTGCGGGCAAAGGGTTTTCGTCACGGAGAACGACGCTCGCCTCCCGATTACCTCCAGAAAGGCGATCTCGCTCTTCGCGCGATGCCAGCCGATTACGGCCTGCTTTAGTGCCGCGGCATCGGTTCTCGATCCGGAATTGAACAAGGTTGATGCACGCCTGACGTGCTTTTGGCCAAGGGAACGCATTTGCTGCGTCGCAACAAAAGATGAGGAACAAGTAATGCGCTCGTCGGTTCGTTCGAAACACGCTCAAGCGAAGGAGACGAAGTATGGCAGACACCCCCATTGGAACGCCGATCCCCGTGGGCATCATCGAGTCGGACGTCAACGACGGCTCGTCCGCGATTCCAGCGCCTGCGGACATAACGCCTGACCCTTCGGATCACAGAGATCCCCTTCAGGTCACAACGCGGGCAGTCGACGCCTTGATACTTGCTTCAGTAAAGCTCGGACTGGCGACGATCCTTGCGGGCTGGGCGTTCGCCGCCAACCCTTTCTTTGCGTTGTCCGACGACAAGCTCGCCACAAAGGAACGTCGCGCAGGCGACTGGTCTCCACCTGCCTGAAGTCACCGCAGCCGGCGAAGATTGAGGGTGCTCCACCTCGCCCATAGGAGCATTCCCAATAAAATCCGTTCTGGGTGTCGCTGAAGACCGAAGACTTCACTATCGAAGCCGCGCCCTCCGACATGGCGAGATAGAATTCAGTGAGCTCACCGCCGAGCGCGCCAGGGAGGCCGTAACAAAGATCTTCGCCCAGCAGGCGATAACCGCTCACGTCAGCACATGGGACGGCTAAGGGGCGTTGGTTCCGGCCGCCAGGAAGGCCGCGATGCCGACCGCGACAAGTTGCTCTTAGCGGAGAGTGCTAATGCCGATAAGAAGGTGAGCGCTGACGACCTGACCAAGCATTACCATTCCAAGCAGGGAGATACGCGCGAGGACGTCGTCGACTTGTTCAAACGCGATGGCGACGAAGGCGATAATGCCGATTTGACGACATGGGCCGCAAAAGACCGGACCGCGCTCGAGCACGATCTCATGACGTCCATGAACGTGGACAGGGAGTAGGCGGAAGGCACAGCGGATCTGCACCGCCCGGTCAGAGGTTTCGAAGGTTCCGCGCTCGAGAGCGACAAATATGGGGACCCCGGAAGCCTATGCCCCGGAAGCCTATGATTGTAACGACGCCCGCTTTTTGAGCCACTGGCGCACCCGGACTTCCTCGTCATCCATCCATTTTAGAAGCCGCTCACTTTTCGATTTCAGCTTGCTGACCTGCCGAAGCTTCCCAACTTCGAAATCCTCGAAGACTGCCGGATGTATATAGGAGGACCGGCAGACGGACCGGGTGTTTACCAGCCTCGCGGCAACGGAATCGATTGCCTCGTTAAGCTGTCTTGCCAACTCTCGTTTAGTCGCCGCGACGTCGAGCCCGGACAGCAGATCGACGGCCATACAGGTCGCGCCCCACGTGCGGAATTGCCTGGAGCTGAAGTCTTCACCGGTCACATCTCGGATGTAAGCGTTCACGTCGTGCGATGAAACCTGACGGCGTTCGCCATCGTCGCAGACATATTGGAAGAGGTGCTGGCCTGGCAGTTCCTGGAGCCTTCGCACGACGTTCGCGATGCGCCTGTCGCTATGGGCGAGATTCCATTCCTTGCCTGACTTACCCTTGAATCGAAACTTGATGTTCCCGCCTTCGACTTGGACATGGCGATTGCGAAGGGTTGTCAGACCGTAAGACTTGTTGCTTTCTGCATAGGCCGCATTCCCAATCCGGATATAGAGGTTGTCCAGCATCCAGACCACGGTTGCCAGCGCCTTGTCCATTTTGAGCCCACGGGAACGAAGGTCGATATCGACCTTCTCCCGGAGATCGGGCAGTCTGTCCGCGAATTCTACGAGCCGCTCAAACTTTGCTTTGCCCCGCTCGGCGTGCCAACCAGGATGATAGCGATACTGTCGGCGTCCGCGGGCATCTGTACCGATCGCCTGGAGATGAGAGAATGGGTTAGTCGATATGACGACATCGGTATAGGCCGGCGGAATGGCCAACGCATTGAGACGGGCGATCTCCGGCGCCTCCGTGATACGGCGTCCATCGGGTTGATAATATAAAAACCCGTTCTTGCCGATCCTTCGGGTAATACCGGTCTCAAGTCCGGAAACATAGACAAGGCCTGAGGAGAGCTTCGCCTCAGCGGCAAGCGTGTCGAGTTGGGTCACGATCTGGTTCATGGCGGGATAACGTCGATCGCAATCCCCGGTTCCTTTCGCGAGCGCACACGGATGGTGCGATGTCGCCAGCCACAAGCTGCGGCCGCTTACATGCGAGACGCCAATTATTCGCGATCGCCCCACGTACAGAACGCGTTTTTGATCAGGAGCAGTGTCCTGCCAAAGAAATCAGGAAAGCGTCGCAGAACAAGGCTGACACTAGTGGTGCGATGAACTTGGGAGCGGCCTATTCACAAAGTAGCGAAGGGCGCGTCCTGAATCCCTCACGCAGTCGACAGAACAAAGCAATAGGTGCAAGCGGAGCCCTCTCTAGGCTGCCATGTCGGGCGGCCATGCCGATGCACGACCCTTATATCAGTAACGCTATGCGCTCAGCCAATAAGCACGGCGTTATGATAATGAGCAATCCAGCACAGGAACATTTGCGACCCCCTCAGGTTAGACGTTGTTTGACGTAGCGATTAGAGGCATAAAGTGGCGCAGATATTCACGGCTTCCGCTGACACGCGACTTCGTGCTTCGCTGCTCGCTGCGTTCCTCTGCATTTTTCTCGTTGTCCTACTCGTCGGCGGCTACGCCGATTCCAGTTATGGCACTCTTGTCGGTTGGGTACGGGACCAACCCGTCCCCTTCAGCCACGAGCACCATGTAGCCGGCCTCGGTATAGACTGTCGCTACTGCCACACATCGACGGAAACCAGCGCGCATGCAGGTCTGCCCGCAACCCATATCTGCATGAGCTGTCATTCGCAGATCTGGACCGGTGCGACGATGTTGGCACCCATCCGGCACAGCCTTGCGGCCAACGTGCCCCTGCAATGGAACCGCGTATCACGCGTGCCCGACTACGTATACTTCAACCATTCAGTCCATGTGACCCGCGGCGTCCCCTGTGTGACATGCCACGGCCGCGTCGATCAGATGCCGCTGATGTCACGGGCAGCGCCCTTCCAGATGCAATGGTGCCTGGATTGCCACCGCAATCCCGCGCCGAACTTGCGTCCACCCGCTGAAGTCACACGCATGGATTGGTCCGACTGGGATGCCCATCCCGAACGTCACAAGGATTTCGGCGAGCTGGCGATGAAAACCTACGGTATCGAGCCCGCCAAGCTCACCCAATGCAACATATGTCACAGGTGACCCGAATGAACGAAGTCCGATCCAACAAGGCAGCGGATCAAATACGCAAAGCGCTGGCCGGCAATGCGGGGAAGTCGTTCTGGCGCGCTTTGGATGAATTGGCCGACACGGTTCTGTTCAATCGCTATCTCGATGAAGAATTTCCCGCCCTTTCCAGCCGTGTCCCCGCCCTCGACCGGCGATCCCTCCTAAAGATCATGGGTGCCTCCCTGGCTCTCGCGGGACTTTCGGCCTGCAAGGGCGAAGCGGACGAGACCGCCCTGCCCTACGTCGATGCGCCTGACAATGTCACCATCGGCATCGCGAAATGGTATGCCACCGCCGTCGCGCTTGCCGGCTATGCCCAACCGGTGCTCGGCAAGACCTTCACCGGTCGGCCCGTCAAACTGGAGGGCAATCCGGATCATCCGGCCTCCCTCGGCGCCACCGACGCCTTCACCCAGGCCGCGCTTCTGGGCCTCTATGATCCCGGCCGCTCGCAGGAGCCGCTCCACTACGGCAAGCCTGCCGACTGGAACGCCTTCGACAGCGAAATGGCAGCAAGAGCCGCAGCGCTGGACAAGGTGCAAGGCGACGGTTTTCGGCTGCTGACCGGGGCGGTGAGCTCTCCGACGCTCGTCCGGCAGATTGCGGGGATGATGCAGCGCTGGCCGAAAGCCCGCTGGCATGTCTGCCATCCGGTCTCGAACGACCTGCAGCTCGCTGCCTCCGCGCAGATCTTCGGCCGGCCTTTCCAGCCTCATCCCGCATTCGACAGGGCGGAAACCATCGTCAGCCTGGACGACGATTTTCTTGGCCACGGTCCGCGCCAGACCCTCAATGCCCGGCTGTTTGCGGATCGGCGCCGCCTGCGGCAAAGCCGGCAGGGCGAAAACCGCCTCTTCGTCGCCGAACCGACGCCGTCCACCACAGGCTCGATGGCGGACAGGCGGTTGGCGGCTTCGGTGAATGCGATGGACCGCCTTCTGCGCGGATTGGGCACCCGTCTCGGCATGGACATGCCGGCGGACGAGCCCCTCTCGGATAGCGAGCGGCAATGGTGCGACGCCGCGTCGGCCGCACTCAAGGCTGCCCGCGGCAAATCGCTGCTTTTGGTCGGTGCGCATCATCCGGTTCAGGCTCAGGCTCTTGGCGTGATGCTCAACGAAAGGATCGGCAATCTCGGCACCACCTTGCGCTTTTCCGATCCGGTCCTCGCGGTACCGCCGGACGGGGGGCGATCGTTGCCGGTGCTGGCGGCGGATATCAAAGCAGGACGGGTGTCGACGCTGGCTGTTCTCGGTACGGATCCCGCCTATATGGCCCCTGCCGATCTCGATTTTCAGGATCTGCTGCAGACGGTCGATTTCCGGATCCATGCGGGCCTGCATGTCGACGAAACCGCCGCGCTCTGTCACTGGCATGTGCCGCTGCAGCATGAACTTGAAAGCTGGAGCGACGCACGCGCCGTCGATGGCGCAGTCAGCCTCATCCAGCCGCTCGTCCGTCCCTTCTACGACGTGCGTTCGCTGCATGCGGTCATGGAAAATCTTATCGGCAGTGCCGCCGGAGACCGCGATCCGGTGCGCCAGACCTGGCAGGCGGAATGGGGAACGGATTTCGACCGCCGCTTTACCGAGAGCCTCAACCGCGGCTTCGTGGATGGCACCGCCCTGCCGCTGACGACACCATCCGTCGTCAATCGCGATATTCCCCCGCGCGCGCCCGATCAAGCCGGTGAGCTGACATTGGTCATCCGACCGGACGCCGGCGTCTGGGACGGAACGCTCTCGGAAAATGCCTGGGCGCAGGAGACGCCCCGGCCGCTGACGAAGATCACCTGGGGCAATATCATCCAAGTCAGCAACCAGCTCGCCGCACGATTGCGCCTGAAGAACGGCGACGAGGTGCGATTGACCGCAGGCGACGACTCGATTGCCGGCGCGATCTGGATCATGCCTGGCCAGCAAGCCGATACCATCGCGGTGACCCTCGGCTACGGCCGAAGGATGAAGGGCTCGCTCGCTGCGGGCCTCGGCTACGACGCCTACGCGCTGCGGCGTTCGGATGAACTTTGGCATCGATCGGGTATCACCCTGGAGGCAACCGGCGATAAGATCGCCGTGGCGACGACGCAGCTGCATCAGGCGATCGACGGCTTCGATTTCATCCATACGGCCGATGTCGCGGACCTAGATCCGAACTCAAAGCCTGCTGACAGGCTGGAACCCCCATCCCTCTATCCGGACCGGCCTAAATCCGATCCTTCCTGGGGCATGTCGATCGATCTCGATCTCTGTATCGGCTGCAATGCCTGCGTTACCGCCTGCCAGGCGGAAAACAACATCCCTGTGGTGGGCAAGGACCTGGTGGCGGAGGGCCGTCAGATGCACTGGCTGCGCATCGACCACTATTATGAAGGTCCGATCGAGGAACCCGAATCCTATTTCCAGCCGGTTCCCTGCATGCATTGCGAACAGGCGCCCTGCGAGATGGGCTGTCCGGTCAACGCCGCCGTCCATTCGATCGACGGGCTGAACCTGCAGATCTACAACCGCTGCATCGGCACGCGCACCTGCTCCTCCTATTGTCCCTACAAGGTGCGGCGGTTCAACTGGTTCGACTTCACGGGCAACGATCAGGAATCGATCAGGGCGATGCGCAATCCCGACGTGACGGTGAGAAGTCGCGGGGTCATGGAAAAATGCACCTACTGTGTCCAGCGAATAGCCGAGGCGCGCATCACGGCGGACAAGGAGGGACGACCGATCCGCGACGGCGAGATCGTCACGGCCTGCCAGCAGGCCTGTCCGACCCAGGCGATCGTCTTCGGCAATGTTGCTGATGAGCAATCCGCCGTCAGTCGCCGCAAGGCCGGATCACGCGATTACGCGCTCCTCGAAGACGCCAACACGCGGCCACGCACCACCTATCTTGCGCGCATCGAGGACAAGACGCTGACCGGAAAGGAGCCGCGTGATGACTGACACGACCGCCGGCCAGGACGCGGCAATCACCCGGGAAATCACGCGCATTCCGCTCCGCTATCCGGCGCCGAAGGCCTGGTGGATCTGCTTTTCGGTTTCGCTGCTGCTGCTTTCGAGTTTCATCGTTTCCGCAAGCGTGCTGCTCATCTACGGCGTCGGCGTTTGGGGCAACAACATTCCCGTCAACTGGGGCCTGGCGATCGCCAACTACATCTGGTTCCTTGGCATCGGCCATGCCGGCACGCTGATCTCCGCCCTGCTGCTGCTCCTCAATGCCCATTGGCGCAATTCGCTCAACCGGTTCGCCGAAGCCATGACGCTCTTTGCCGTCGTCTGCGCCGGGCTTTATCCGATCCTGCATCTCGGGCGGCCCTGGTTCTTCTATTGGATCGCCCCTTACCCGAACACGATGACCATCTCGCCGCAGTTCAAGAGCCCGCTCAGCTGGGATTTCTTCGCGGTGCTGACCTATCTCGCCGTGTCCGTGCTCTTCTGGTATATCGGCATCGTCCCCGATCTCGCCTCGGTGCGCGACCGGGCGCGAAAGCGCTGGCAGCAGGTGCTCTACGGCCTCGCGGCGTTGGGCTGGCGCGGGTCGGCCCGGCATTGGGCGCGCTGGAATCAGGCCTATCGACTGACGGCCGCCATCGCCGTTCCACTCGTCGTCTCGGTCCATTCGGAAATTTCGCTGCTCTTCGCCGCCGGCCCGATTCCCGGCTGGAACTCGACCGTGTTTCCACCTTACTTCGTACTCGGCGCGGCCTTCTCCGGATTTGCCGTCGTGGCGATGATCGCAGTTGCGCTGCGGCACGCGCTTGGGCTTAGCGATCTCGTCACCGAGCGCCATCTCGACCTGCTCGGCCGCTTCCTGCTCGCCACCGGCCTTATGACGGCCTACGGCTATTGGGCCGAGGTCTTCGACACGCTCTATGGCGGCGAGATGCAGGACGTCGGCACGTTGATGGATCGCCTGACGGGCCTCTATGCCTACAGTTACTGGGGCGCCGTCATCCTTAATTTCGTGCCGCTGCAGCTCCTGTGGTTCGGTTCCGTCCGCAAGCAGCCGGTTATCCTGCTCCTGATCGGCCTGTCGGTGACGGTCGGTATGTGGTTCGAGCGATACATGCTGTTGACCACGTCGCTCTATCGAGACTATCTCGTCTCCTCGTGGGGCGAATATCATCCGAGCATATGGGAATGGGCCCTATATGCCGGCATGCTCGGCGTCTTCTTCACGCCCTTTCTACTCTTCGTGCGCTTCCTGCCGGTGATCTCCGTCTTCGAAGTCAAGGAAGCCTTGCATGAGACGGGGGATCTAAGCCATGCGTGAGCCCCGTCCCGACAGCGAGATTTTCGGCCTCCTGGCCGAATTCGACAGTCCCGAACGCCTCGTCGAAAGTGCCCGGCGGACACGCCGGGCAGGATTCCGTGCCTTCGACGCCTATTCGCCTTTCCCGGTGGGAGATCTGACCGAAGCGATCGGTTTCGAGGAAAATGCCGTGCCCTGGCTGACATTGATCGGTGGTCTCCTGGGCGCCGCGAGCGGCTATGGGCTGCAGCTCTGGACCAATTACGCCTACCGGATCGAGATCGGCGGCCGGCCGGTCTATGCCTGGCAATCCTTCGTGCTGATCACCTTCGAGCTGACGGTGCTCTTTGCCGTGCTCTTTGCGATCGTCGGCATGTTGCTGCTCAACCGCCTGCCGCGCCTGCACCATCCGGTCTTCGACGTCGCGGAATTTCATCTGGCGAGCAGAGACAAGTTCTTTCTCGTGCTCTTCAGCAACGACGAGCAATTTCACCCGCAGCGCACGCGCCACTTCCTGGAAGGCCTCGATCCTGTCCGCATCGACGTCGTCGAGCATACGGAGCAGCCGGAATGAGATACGGCCCGCTCTTTCTCCTGTGCCTCATGCTGCTTGCCGCCTGCGACGACATGAACCATCAGCCACGCTATGATTCCTATGAAAAGAGCTCGCTGTTTGCCGATGGCAAGGCGCTGCAGGCACCGCCGCAGGGAACGGTGGCGCGGGACGATCCGGGGCAAGCCGCCGCCCTTGCCACCCGTCCCGCCATGACACTCGATCTCCTGAGGCGAGGACAGGAGCGCTTCGGCATCTATTGCACCCCATGCCACGACGCGGCAGGCTACGGCGACGGCACGGTGCCGGCCCGCGGTTTCCCGCATCCGCCGAGCTTCCATATCGACCGGCTGCGCAATGCGCCCTCGCGCTATTTCGTCGATGTGATGACCAATGGCCACGGGGTCATGTACCCGTATGCCGATCGGTTGTCGCCCTCTGACCGGTGGGCGATCGCCGCCTATATCCGCGCCCTGCAGTTCAGCCAGAACGCCGCAGCAAGCAGTTTGCCGCAGCAGGACCAGGACAAGGCACGGGAGGCAGGCTCATGAACCGCATCGAGACCTTGCCGACACGAATGCTTGCCGTTGCGGGTGTCGTTCTTTGCTGCGTGGCCGGGGCAACCGCTCTCCTTTCCCCCTCGGCTGCGCTGACCGGCTGGCTGGCCGGCTTTGCCTTTGCAAGTGCCCTGCCGCTCGGCGCACTCTGCCTCGCCATGATGATGAGGATCATTCCCGGAGCGTGGCACGACGAGCTTGGCTCCGTCACGAAAGCGTCGATACTGCTGCTGCCGCTCGTACTCGCGGCATCGCTGCCGGTGCTGATCGGCCAGAACTGGATCTACGAATGGGCGCGGCGCGGGTCGCTGGAAGGGGTCAAGGCCGTCTATCTCTCTCCTGCCTTCTTCGACCTGCGGACCGTGATCATCCTGGCTGGTGCATGCCTGCTCGGCTGGAGGATCATTCAGGCGGATCGTTCCATCCCGCCGGCGGCGGTCGGGCTTATCGTCTTCGTCGTCGCGCACGGATTGCTGGCGGTCGACTGGCTGATGTCACTCGATGCCCAATTCCATTCCTCCGGCTTCGGCCTTTACATTCTCTCGGGCCAGATGCTGGCGGCGCTCGCCATGCTGATCCTCCTGCGGCTTGCCTCAGGCGTCCCTGCCCGGACGGGGCTACTGGGCGCCCTGCTGATAACGGCAATCCTGCTCTGGGCCTATCTTGCCTTCATGCAATATTTCATCATCTGGTCCGGCAATCTCACTCAGGGCGTGGTGTGGTTCCAGGAACGCGGCACGGGGCCATGGGCGGTTATCGAAATGTTGATCGCCGGCTTCAACCTGCTGCCCCTCTTCCTGTTGTTCTTCCCGCCGATCCGCTGCAGCCGCACCTGGGTCCTGACGCTCTCCATTGTCATCCTCGCCGGAAGATCATTGGAATATGCCTGGCTGACCTTGCCGACCCTGAGCGGGAATATCGCGCTCGGCGTCGTCGCCTATCTGGTCTCGCTTCTCGGCCTGGCCTTTCTCAGCCTTGCCGTCCTTTGGCGGGCGCCGACGCTCCTGGCAAAGCTGCAATCGTGCCGGCCGATGGAGGCGAGGCAATGACACTCGCTCGAAAGGCCCGACGGCAGCCGGATGCTGCAGGATACGAAGCAAGTGACGTCTCTATACGCGTCATCCTCCTCGCCGGCGTCGGTCTATTTGCCGGCATTGGCCTGTCGATCCTCATCGCATTCGGCATCCTGAGCTTGGTCAAGCCGGTCCCGCAGCCGCCCTCGAGGCCCTTTCGCGCGCAGCCGCTAGGCGGCCCGCGCCTTGAGGTCTCGCCATTGGCCGATCGCGCGCGGCTGCAGGCGCAGGCCCAAGGCCGCCTGGAAGGTTACGGCTGGACCGACAAGGCCAACCAGATCGCCCATATCCCGATCGATCGAGCGATGGCAATTCTCGCCACGCGCGGCTGGCCGGATCAAGTCGACAGGCAAGGGGGCAATCCATGACGCGGCTTGCTCTGCTGCTCGTTCTCATCCTCTCAGGCCTCGTCGCTTCGCCTTCCGCCGCCGCGCCCTTTGATCCCTTTAAGGTGACCGGCATCGATCAGAAGCCGAACGTCCTTATCCCGCTCGACCGGCCCTTTGAGGACGAAGCCGGTCATCCGGTCACGCTGCGCGCGCTTGCCGGCGGCAAGCCAATGCTGCTGGTCCCGGTGCTGCACAATTGCCCGAATATCTGCGGCGTCACGCTTTCGGGGTTGATGGAAGCCGTCGAGGGCCAGCGCTTCCGGCCGCTCGGCGATTTCGCCATCGTCGCGTTCGGCATCGATCCCAAGGAAGGCCCGAAGGAGGCTGAGGAATCGCTTCACGACCTGCGGCTGCGTTTTCCTGATATTGCCGCGACGGGCATCCACGCGCTGACCGGCAAGGAGGCCGACATCCACGCCGTGACCGACGCGCTCGGCTACCGCTATGCCTGGGATCCCGACATCGGCCAATATGCGCATGACGCGGCCGTCGCGGTACTGACGGCGGATGGCCATCTCAGCCGATGGCTCTACGGGCTGGCGCCGGAGGCCAACGATCTCAAGCTGGCGCTGACGGAGGCCGGCCGCGGGCAGACCGGCGATTGGAGCGACCAGATCCTGTTGCTCTGCTATCATTACGATCCGGTGACTGGCCGCTATTCGTCGGTGATCGGACTGGCGCTCCGTATCGCCGGCGGTGCAACGATCGCGCTCGGGGGCGGCGGGGTCGCCCTGGCGCTGCTGCGGGAGCGGCGACGCACCGGGCTTACGACGGGGAGTAAGAGCCCGTGAGCTTCATCCCCCTCTGGCCCGCCAGCATTTCCAGCTACAGTCATCAGGTTGATCTGCTCGTGGTCTGCTTTACGGTTCTGATCGTCGCCTTGTCGGCCCCGGTCTTCATCCTGATCATCGTTTTCGCCGTCAAATACCGTCGTGGCAGGAGCGCAAACCGCAAACATCCGGTCAACAGGAATGTCGCGGTCGAGGTCTCGTGGTCGGTCATCCCGTTCCTGGCCCTGCTCGGCTTTTACGTCTGGTCGACCGAACTCTTCGCCGGGCTCCATCGCCCGCCAGTCGATGCGCTTGAGATCGACGTCGTCGCCAAGCAATGGATGTGGAAATTCCAGCATCCGGAGGGCCAGGCCGAGATCGACGAGCTGCATGTGCCGACGGGCCAGCCGGTTAAGCTGACCATGGCCTCGCAGGACGTCATTCACAGCCTGTTCATCCCGGCGCTGCGCATCAAGCAGGATGTCGTGCCGGGCCGCTACACGAGCGTCTGGTTCATCGCCGACATGCCCGGCACCTATCGCATCGCCTGCTCACAATATTGCGGCACCAACCATTCCGAGATGACCGGCAGCTTCGTCGCCATGAGCCCTTCCGATTATACCAAGTGGCTCGGCCAGTCCTCCAACGATCCGTCGCTTGTAGCCGAAGGAGCCGCCCTGTTTCGCGGTCGTGGCTGCAGCGGGTGCCATGGCCCAGCCTCCACCGTCCATGCGCCCTCCCTTGTCGGCCTTTATGGCAATCCGGTACCGTTGCAGTCCGGAGAGGTTGTGATCGCCGACGACGAATATTTGAGGGATAGCATCCTGCTACCGCAGTCGCAGATCGCCGCCGGATATCCTGCGATAATGCCGACCTTCAAAAACACGCTCAGCGAAGAGGATGTGCTCAAGATCGTCGCCTATCTCAAATCGCTGAAACCGGGCGAGGCCACGCAATGATTTTTACCACGGAGCAGCGGCCCGATCCCGAAAATCTCGACGACCGCGGCCTGTCGGAGACAGCGGCGGAACGGCTGAGCTATCTCCGCGCCGGCCACAGCCTGAGATCCTGGCTATTGACCACCGATCACAAACGCATCGGTATTCTTTATCTTTTCTCGATCACTTTTTTCTTCTTCGTCGGCGCCTGCGCCGCCGCCCTCATCCGCCTCGACCTGTTGACCCCTGCCGCGGATCTCTTGACCAATGACGGTTACAACCGGGCATTTACCATCCACGGCGTCGTCATGGTCTGGTTCTTCCTGATCCCCTCGATCCCCAATACCTTCGGCAATTTTCTGATCCCGCTGATGATCGGCGCCAGGGATCTCGCCTTTCCCAGGCTCAATCTCTTAAGCTGGTACATCTACATGATTGCCGGCCTGTTTACCGTCTTCGTTCTGATCGCGGGCGGCGTCGATACCGGCTGGACCTTCTATACGCCGCTCTCGACCATGTATGCCAACGGCAACGTCATCCTGGCAGCGGCGGCTGTCTTCGTGGTCGGCTTCTCCTCGATCCTGACCGGGCTGAACTTCATCGTGACGGTTCACAAGTTGCGCTGCCCGGGCATGGGCTGGGGCCGGCTGCCGCTCTTCGTCTGGTCGATCTATGCGACGTCGCTCATCCTCGTGCTGGCGACGCCGGTCCTTTCGATCACTCTGATGCTGATCTCGGCCGAGCGGCTGTTCGGCCTCGGCATTTTCAATCCGGCGCTCGGCGGCGATCCGCTGCTCTATCAGCACCTCTTCTGGTTCTACAGCCACCCGGCCGTCTACATCATGATACTTCCGGCGCTTGGAGTCGTTAGCGAGCTGGTCGCGGCCGGCGCCCGCAAGCCAATCTTCGGCTATCAGTTCGTCGCAGGATCGTCGATCGCCATCGCCGCCCTCGGCTTCTTCGTCTGGGGCCACCACATGTTCGTCTCGGGACAGTCGATCTACGCCAGTGCGGCCTTCTCCTTCCTCAGCATCGCCATCGCCGTGCCTTCGGGGATCAAGGTCTACAACTGGACCGCCACGCTGTTCAAAGGGCACATCTCGCTCGACCCGCCCTTCCTCTTCGCCATGGCCTTCATCGGCCTCTTCGTCTTCGGCGGACTGACCGGGCTGATGCTGGCCATGTTGGCGATCGACGTGCATGTCCACGACACCTACTTCGTCATCGCCCATTTCCACTATATTATGGTCGGCGGCACGGTTTCGGCCTTCTTCGGCGCCCTGCACTACTGGTGGCCGAAGATCGTCGGCCGGATGTATCCGCTGGTCTGGGGCCGGCTGGCGGCGATCTTCATCTTTCTAGGTTTCAACCTGACTTTTTTCCCGCAGTTCATCCTCGGCTATCTCGGCATGCCGCGCCGCTATCACATCTATCCGCCGGCATTTCAGGTCTGGCATGTTCTTTCGAGCGCCGGCGCGGGCCTCCTCGGCGTGGCCTATCTCATGCCGCTCGTCTACCTCGTCTATTCGATGCGCTACGGCGCGCCGGCCAGCGACAATCCCTGGGAGGCGACGGGGCTGGAATGGCAGACGGCCTCGCCGCCGCCGAAGCACAACTTCGAAGAGATTCCTGTCGTCGACAAGCCGCCCTACGACTACGAGATCGAGATGGAGGAGGAGGATGGCTGAGACGGATCCGGTGACCGAACCTTATCGAGACGGCCGCCAGCAGCATGACGCGGCAATGATGGGCATGTATGTCTTTCTCGGCAGCGAGATCATGCTTTTCGGCGGCATCGCCGCCGTTGCACTGAGCCTTCGGCTCCTTCACTCTGCAGAGATCGTCCAGGCCTCCCGCGCCCTGCATTTCGGCATCGGCGGCGCCAATACGGTCGTGCTTCTGACCTCCAGCCTTTGCGTGGCTCTCGCCGCCGAGGCTGCCAAGTGTGGCAAGGCAGGCGCTGCCGCCTCGCGCTTTGCTCTGGCGACCGCTCTAGGCCTCGTCTTTTTGACCGTCAAGGCCTATGAGTATCATGCGGAATTCGACGAAGGTCTGCTGCCTGTCCCTGGGGTCGCCACGCGCTACACCAGCAATGCCCAGCATCTGTTCATGGATCTCTATCTCGTCGCAACATCGCTGCACGCGCTGCACCTCGTTATCGGCATCACACTCCTCTGCGTCCTTGCCATCCGAGTGGCCAGCGGCGCCTATCCCCTGCCGCAGCGCGCGATCGTCGTCATCACCGCTGGGCTTTACTGGCACTTCGTCGATGTCGTCTGGATTTTCCTCTATCCGCTTTTCTATCTGGCGAGGTGACGATGCCTCGCGCCCTCAATTCTCTCGTGCTCATCTGGCTGCTCCTGATCCTTCTTCTTGCCGGAACCATCGCCGCCAGTTTCCTGTTCACCGGACTATCGGGATTGGCGATCAGCCTCGGCATCGCTGTCGCCAAATCCGGCCTTATCTACTGGCGATACATGCATCTGGACGAGGAGTCACCCCTTCTTCGCGTTGCGGCGCTTGCGGCGGCAGCCTGGCTGATGATCCTGCTCGTCTTTCTTTGCGTTGACCAGCTGACGCGAAATTTTTGACTACCCACTTGCTTTGGAATCTTTCAGCACCTCTGGCGCTGGCCGGTCAGCAACCTTGGCAGTAAGGCTCGCCATGACAGACGACAGGACGGTCGTGTCGAGGGCGAAACGATACGCGTCCCGAAGACGGCCAATCTCCAGATCGTCGTGGAAAGGCTCGGAGCGGGTCTCGATCGCTGGCAGAATGGCCTCGCGCGGACGAGACAGGATAGCCTGTTGCAGAAATGCCGCATTTCTTTTCGAACCCTGCCGGGTCCTACGGCGTTACACCAAGGTATCAAGAATACCGGAGACGCATATGACCAAACCGAAGCTCATCGGCGTAAATCATGTCGCGCTGGAGGTCGACGACGTCGGCGCAGCACTGGAATTTTATGGCAAGATCTTCGATTTCCAGCTCCGTGGGAGCTACCATGATGACGACGGCGTCCTGCAAATGGCTTTTATCGACATGGGGGACCAGTTCCTTGCGTTGTGCCGCGGCAGAACGCAAGAGAGCGACACCAATCGCCATTTCGGCCTCGTTGTCAATGACAGATCGATGGTCATGGCGCTCGCCACCGCGGCCGGCGCGACGATCTCCGAAGGGCGCCCCTTCAACTTTCTCGATCGCTGGGGAAACCATGTTGAAATCGTCGATTATCGCGATGCTCAGTTCACCAAATCCGACGCCGTGCTGAGAGCTTTGGGTATCGCCGCCGACAAGAACGAGACCGCGAAGGCAGAGATGCGGAAGAAAGGAATTTTGTAATGCAGAAATATCTCAGCGTTGGATTCGGCTTCCAGGCCGGAAGTGAGCGAAGCGCTCCGGCGATCCGCGATGCGACGCGCCTCCAACATGACGAACGGATGCAAGCACGCGGTACGATCATTGGCATCGCAGGTTTGCCCGCCCAGGTTCGAGACCACGGCAGGACCACCATGGAGATTTTTGAAGGTTTATTGCCGACAGCCGTATTACTGCTGGCCGGTTTCGCCCTGATCGAAGCGAAGAGCTTCAAAAGAGCTTTCGACATAGCATTAAAGACGCTACGCGAGGTCGCATACGGTCCCGTCCAAGCCCGGCCTGAGGAGCAGGTCAAATGAACAGCCGGAATGCTTTCGTTGTCCTCGGCGCAACTGGCCATATCGGCTCGGTCGTTGCCCGAACGCTTCTTCGAGATGGTCATCAGGTCATTGCGGTCGTGCACGACGAGGCCAAGGCCGGCGACCTCAAGTCCCAAGGAGCCGAGATCGATGTCGTCGATGTCGGCGACCCGAAAGCTTTGCGGGCCACGTTGCGTCGCGGTCGACGGGCGTTCTTGCTCAATCCTCCGGCTCCTGTCGACACCGACACGGACGCCGAGGAAAACCGGACGGCCACGAGCATTGCCGAGGCGGTTGGCGGCGCTGGCCTCGAAAAAGTCCTCGTGGCGTCCGCCTATGGGGCACAGTCAGGCGAGGCGATCGGCGATCTCTCGGTCCTGTGGAATTTCGAGATAGACGTCGGCTCGACCGCCATCCCAATGGCAGTCAACCGCGGCGCATATTACTTTACCAACCTCGACATGCTCGTCGACGAGGCTCGTCAGGGCTCGATTTCCACGATGTTTCCGGCTGGGCTGGACATTCCGATGGTGGCCCCGACCGACCTGGGTCTAGCTGCTGCAAGCCGGATCGCCGGGCCGCTCGATGACATCGGGGTCAAGTATGTCGAAGGCCCGGAGGCATATTCGTTTGACGACGTCGCGGCTGCTTTTTCCAAAACACTCGGTCATGCGGTCACCGTCCGAACAATCGGGCGGAGCCAATGGGAAGCAAGTTTCATGCAGGCAGGCTTTTCAGAACGCGCGGCCCGAGCCTATGCGCGGATGACGGAAGTGTCGCGAGCTGGCGTTGAAAGGCCCGATGACCCAATGCGTGGAACCACAACCTTGCTGAACCACATTTCACAACTTTTGAGTGCAAAGTCTTCGGCCAAATAGGCGAAGTCCAGCCTCGCGCCCGTCACCTGTTTTTGATAGCAGCTGTCCGTCGCGTCTGCCGGGCGATTTCGATTGCGGCAACATCGATCTTCATAGTCATCACCGCATCCAATCCGCGCTCGCCTCGCTGTCTCCGATCTGCCAGGAGATGCCCCACTTATCCTTACACTAGCCACAGTCGCTTTCCTGTCCATCGTTGCCGACGATGGCGTTCCAATACCGATTGGTCTCTTCCTGATTTTCAGTCGACATCTGGAAGGAGAACGATTCATGGTGCATGAACATCGGACCGCCGTTCGATCCGATGCACGAGACGCCCGCGACTGTGAATTCTACAACGAGGAAGTCTCCCTGCTTGCCGTCCGGATAGTCGCCGGAAGCGCGAATAACAGCTCCAACCGCGCTGTCGGGACAGGTCGTCGCATAGACGTGAGCAGTTTCTTCGAAGGTCAACAACCACGATCTACCGCTGTGCGCGAAAATAACAAACCCCCGGAAATGTTTTGAAGGAACATCTTCGGGGGCATGTTGTTCGGTAAGCTGGAAGACGCTCAACTTCCACCTCCGACCAAGGTCGGTAGCTGCCAGCAGCTACCGACTTTTGGTTGTGCTAACGTTTTTAACGTCTTTCGAGCGAGTTTGCCTCAGATCAAATAGCTGTAATCAACCTTTTCGATTTGGAGTCTGAGAAGGTCCCGACGATACCTTTGACCGCTTTTAAGACAGGGTGATGCGGCCTCTAAGCCGGTTGAGAACGTCGGCCATTTCCGAAAGTCAGCCGGGACCCGTTGCGCTCGATCATGCCTCGCCGCGCCAGCCACTCGCCGATCAAGAGCAGCGCCTGCAAATCGAGACCGTCGAGCGAGTTTTCCATCGCGGCCGCGGCTTCGGCGACCCTAAATAAAGCGGCGGGAACCCGCTCGAAGGCGATGATGCGCTGCTGAACCTGTTCTGAGTTCGGTGCTGTCCTGCCCGATATAAAGCATGTTTGATGGTTGGAGGTAAATCCAGGTATTCGTCACGCAGGATTGCAGCGCTAGCTTCATCCTCTTCTAACGAAGTTCGTCATGGATGATCGAACTCGCTGCTTCGATCATCCATGACGAATGCCCTTGAATCGCGGAGACAATTTCGTGACCGGTCATTATCGAGCGCGCTAACGCACATGATCATCAGCGTTCAACATACCCGCCGTGATGACGTCCGACAGATAGGAAGTGGGGTGATGCATCACTAGACGATACCTCGCGATACGGATGGGTACGAGGGAAAGAGCGCTCGACCCGCCGGGGGAGCGCCCTCTTCTTCTAACCCGGAAAGCCTCAAACACCGGCCAGCAAACACCGGGCACAGGGCCGAATGGGGGGAAGTGAGCCGCAAATGTACGCGCTTGCGGTATTTCGAGTGACGCCCGGGCCTGCGGCTTGCTAATCGGCAACGGCTAATAAATGTTTCGAGTCGGGAGAGTATCATGCAGTCACTACGGTCGATTGCGGAACGTGCAATTGCCCGCGCTCAGAAGCGCGGAACACCGATCGATCACGACGTCGAATATATGGCCCTCGTCAAGCAGTGGGTTGAGGGCGAGATTGACATCGAGACGATGCGTCAGCGCTACATGGATGTCCTTGCACGCCGATCCGCCGAACGAAGAGGACGACAACAACTTGCCGCTTCTACCGATCGTTCTCAACTTACTTCGGCGTCAACAACTTCGACGGATGCAAGCGCGGGCGCGGCATCAATGGTTGACGACAGGGCCACTGTTCTTTTGGGAAATGCTGCCGAATGTCCGCCTCCAGAAGAGGCGAGCTCGAAGGATTAGCGTCTGATAGCGGCTATATTGAATGTCAGCGCCTAGCGGCAGGTTTCTACGGCGCGCTCAAGGCGCTCGCGATCGTGGACCTGAACCTCGGCGGAGGCGGTCCGCGCTCCAAAATCGCCCATGCTCTGACGGTCCGGGCACCACGTTTACCTCCTGACTGGCTACGATTCCATGTGATCCTCTGCTCTCGAAACCCTAACACGCCCGCAAAGGACCGTGCCGTTACAGAGGATATCGTCGAAGGGGTGAGTTAGCTTTGATCCGATGCTTGCCTCGATTCCATTGCGGCTCTTGATTCGATATTATGCCGCACGCGCGCGACCAGACGTCCTGATGAAGCCAACGTGGTCGCGGCTGGAAACAGGGCCATCGCGTCCGGGGGCCTCCTCAGGCTCCTTCCGAAAAAAGTAGGCGAGTTCACCATCCGCTTTTTACCGGATCGACCGGCGGCCTTCTCCCTTAGCCGAGATTTGGGTATGGGTACCAAGAGCATACCGAATAATATTGTGAAAAGGGCGAAGATCGTGGATCGCTTTTCATCGCTGCGGCTCTTCGTTCGTGTGGTCGAGCGTGGCAGCTTTTCGCATGTCGGGCGGGAAATGGGCATAGGCCAGCCAGCGGTGAGCAAGCAAATCGCCGCACTTGAGGCCCGTCTCGGCGCGCCGCTTCTCAATCGGACGTCGCGCGGTCTAAGCCCGACGTCGGCGGGACAAGATCTCTACGAGTCCGCGCTTCGGATCCTCGACGACCTTGAGGAAACAGAGCTTCGGATCGGACAGAACCGGAGCAGCCCTGCGGGTCTGGTGCGGTTGGCTACGCCGCCAGCCCTTGGCCGTTTATACATTATTCCGCGGCTTGCCGAATTCATGCAGCGCTACCCAAACATCTGGATTGATCTTTCTCCGTCGGAGCGGCGGGTCGATCTTGTGGAAGAACGGATCGACATCGCGCTACGCGTCGGACCTTTGGCCAATTCTTCTCTCATTGCTCGCAAGATCGGTGATCTGCAAATGGCTGTCGTCGCAACACCTGCCTACCTCGAACGCTTTGGAGAGCCCACAAGTCCCGCCGATCTCCGTTCCCATAAACTGATCGCTGGCCAAAGCCAGGGCGCAACACAGGCTTGGAAATTCAAGCACGCGGACGGAGCCTTTCTCCTCGAACCGCAAGGCCACTTCCGATCCAATGACGCTGAGGATCAACGCGCGGCCGTGTTGGCGGGGCTTGGCATCGGCTATGGCGGTCGGGCCATCTTCGCCGCCGACATTGACGCTGGGGCGGTGGTCCCAATCCTCCAAAGCTACATCCCGGACCCCTCGCCGATCCACGTGATTTTCGCGGGCGGCAGACGAACGCCGGAACGGATTCGCATTGTCATCGACCTCTTGGCCCATATCTGCGCTGAGGAGCCGACGTTGCGTATCTCTTCCTGACCCATTCCCTGCAGGAATAGATCATAGTCTCAGGACCCGCCTACGGCGCCTCCGGTGGCGTGACTATTATCAGCTAACGCTGCCGCAACAAAGCGGACGTTGGCAGCGAAGTCGCGCGATCGCCCAAGAGGGGTTGCGGGGCTTTTGTCCGCGTTGATCATGACCTAAACGGAGTTAAAATGACTGATCTCACGGGGAAAAAGGCTCTAGTGACCGGCGGTTCTCGCGGTATCGGAGCGGCAATTGCCCAGATGCTGGCCAAGTATGGCGCCGATGTCGCTTTCACGTTCCAAAATTCGACTGATCGCGCGATGGCCGTCGGCGCCGCTATCGAGGCCCATGGCCGTGGCGGAATAGCGATAAGGGCCGACAGCGCTGATCCGATTGCGATCCGCCGGTCGGTGGATGATGCGGTAAAGTCGCTCGGGGGTCTCGATATCCTTGTGAATAATGCCGGTATCGCGCTCTACGGCGCAATTGCTGATATCAAGCTCGAGGATATCGATGCGCTTCTTGCGGTCAATGTCCGTGGACCGATCCTCGCAACACAAGCTGCTGTTGCCCACCTTGGCCCTGGTGGACGGATCATTACGATCGGTTCTGCTGGTGCCGATCGTATCGTCGGCTCGACGGGCACGATCTACTACATGACGAAGTCAGCATTGCAGTCATTTACCCGCGGCCTCGCCCAGGAGCTCGGACCGCGCGACATCACGGCCAACCTCGTCCAGCCGGGCTCGACGGACACGGATATGAATCCGGCGGACGGAGAGTACTCCGAATTCCAACGTAGCATTGTGCCGTTGGGCCGCTACAGCGCACCTGCCGACATCGCAGCCGCCGTCGCATTCCTGGCGAGCCCGGCGGCAAGGCAAATCACGGGTGCCATCCTCAATGTCGATGGTGGCTTGAACACCTGATCGCGAAGGCTGCGGCGGCCAGCCGGCCGCCGAACCGCCGTAGGCATCAATAGGCAGCCTGCCGGTATCCAGGAAACATCCAACAAAACGAAAAGAGCATGAACGTAATCACGACTCAAAAAACACGCAGCAGCCCTGTCAGACGGATCGTCTTATCGGCCAACGTTGGGCTTAGCTTATGCTTCCACAATCCGTCTCTGCGGAAACGAGAGACAAGGACGGCCCTGACCCTCCGAAGTAAGGCCGCCGGTTGGTCTTGAAACCGAAGGGAAACACCTTGAGATAGGAAAAATCGTTCTACATAAGCTTAGGGATAGATCGTTACCCGGAGGATAAGGTGAAGAACGCAGGATTGGTTTTATTGATGCTCGCCACGCCGGTCTCGGCACAAGCTACCGAAAACCCCAAGCCAGCCCAGATTGAAGACGCGTGCATGACGGTCGCGAAGAATTTTCTCCTGACGGATAACTTGAACACCGGAGTTGTCCAATCTTTCCCTGAGCTTAATCCACCGGGTGTTCGTATGAGCTACTCCACCCGCTCGAACACATCCAAAAGCGACATGTCAGACACATTCGAGTGCGAATTCGGTCAGAGCCAGCCGCCCTACAATCTCACACGATTTTGCGTCACCAGCACATGCTATGCTCCCGATGCCAAGGACGCAGAGAGTAAACGGCGGTTCGAAGAGATGCGGGATCTGCTAAATCGATCTCAGAAATAATCCGTATCGCAAAACATCTGTCGGATATCTGCGCTCGATCATGTCCCGATGGAACTGCGGTCTTATCGGGGGTCGCGCATCAGTCTCATGAACGTGTCTCCCCGACGGCCGCGCGCCGATGCGCCTTAAGGCACAACAAATAATAATCGGGATGTTTGGATGCGGGAGCGCTAATCCCGCGGCAGCGCAAATGCGACCACCTGATCGCCATTTCGGGACTGGACGCCGCCATGGCCGCCAGCGGCTATCACGACATACTGGCGACCATCCCTACCAAGGTAGGTGAGTGGCGTTGCATTGCCGCCGGCGTTGAGATGGTATTCCCACAAAGCGCTCCCTGTCCGACCGTCGAGAGCGCGGATGTATTGATCAGTGGTGGCGCCGATGAACACGACGCCGCTGCGGGTCGCAATGCTGCCACCCATGCTGAAGATCCCGGTCGGTAAACCGAACGGCATCCGAAGACCTGAGGGTCCCATATCTCGCGTTGTACCGATCGGTCGCTGCCAGACGACCTTCTTCGTCAACATGTCAATTGCCTGCATCTGCCCCCAAGGCGGGCGGACACACGGAAGCCCGAGCACATTAAGCCATGGTTTGACAACAATAGAAAATGGTGTTCCGTGCTCCGGATTGTTCTGGAACTCAGGCTGTGGATACGGCTCGGTCCATCCGCCCCATGGCTTGAACAGGCCGTTGTCCAAAGCTGCCTTGTAGGGCAGCATCTGCAACTGGAACGGCATGAACGTCGTGTTCAGATAAAGCAGCTTCCGCCCGGGATCGATTGTCGCCCCATACCAGTCCGAGGTTCCGTCGAAGGCAGGCCATCCGATCGTCGCCTTCTCGCCAGGTGGCGTGAAAAGACCATCGTCCCGCATCCGGTGAAACGCGATACGGCAGAGAAGCTGGTCGATTGGGGTTGCCCCCCACATGTCGGTCTCCTGCAGCTTTGGCGCGAGCATCTGAGGCATTCCGGTCGAAAACGGCTGCGTCGGCGAATAGTGTTCGCCGGGAATGTCACCCTTGGGGACACGCTTTTCCTCGACGTTTGCAATCGGATGCCCATCCCGGCGGTCAAGCACGAAGAGCTGTCCCTGCTTACTTGTCTGTACGAGCGCCGGTATGGTGCTGCCGTTGTCGCCGGGAAGGTCGACCAGAGAGGGTCCAGACGGCAGGTCGAAATCCCAAAGGTCATGATGGACGGTCTGAAAATGCCAGCGCTCCTGGCCGGTCGACAGATCGAGTGCGACGAGCGAACTGGAATACGCATCGTCGAATGGGCGCCGCTCGCCTCCAAAGTAATCCGGGGTCGCGTTGCCTAATGGCACGAAGACGAGGTTAAGCTTCGGATCTGCTGTGTAAACGCCCCAGCCATTCGGCGTGCCCCGTGTATAGATCTCGTCCGGATCAAGTTTCTTGTTGGCGGGCGTCTTGCCCATATCCCAGGACCACGCCAGGGCGCCCGTGTTGGCATCACAGGCACGGATGACACCCGAGGGCTCGCCGACAGACTGATTGTCGTAGACCCATCGGCCAAGAACGCTCTTGCCGTTCAAGACGAGCGGCGGCGACGAGATGAAATGGAAGCCTGGCGGAACCGGACCCATATGCTCGCGCAAATCGACCATTCCGTGATCGCCGAATCCTTCGCAGGGCCTGCCCGTCTCAGCGTCCAGCTCGAACAGCCTCGGCAGGTCGGACGCGGTGGACACGATCCGTGCCCAGCAGGTTTGGGAGGGCGCCGGCGCTCCCTCGGCCGAGGCGTCGTAGTAGGAGACCCCCGGCAAGCCTGGTAGACATTGTGCGACATGTCGCCCGCCGGGTCGTAGCGCCATTTAAGCTGGCCGCTGGTCGCGTCGAGTGCAACGACTTCGCGATGCGGCGTGCAGAAGTAGAGGTTGTCACCGACCTTGATCGGTGTCGCTTCGAAACTGAACTCATGACCTTTCGAATTCTCCCCGGGCCGCGGAAGATCGCCCGTCGAGAACGACCAGGCCTTCTTCAGGTTCTGCACGTTCTCAGTGGTGATCTTGTCCAACGGCGAGTAGCGGTCTCCTGACGGGTGCGGCCGTAGAATTGCCAGGAGTCAGAGGCGACGCCGTCCGTATCGGACTCTCTGGCATTCGTTATCACAGGTTCGAAGCATACTTCAGTCCATCGCGATCCACCGGGCAAGAAGCATCCGAATGATCTCGACCTCAACTACGACCCTGCGGATAGCGACGAGGGCAAATTGCAAATTGCGACCGATAGAGGTTCAGCCCGACGGAGCGATCGCATGCGGAGAGCGTTGCCGGACAGGACCGGGATCTCCGGTTTTTGAGAACAAGGTGTAGATGTCAGGTCTCCGAAACCCTGCTCAGTTCCTTAAGGGCTCTGCATGGAGCACTGCGTCGCTTTCCGGACCTTTCGGTGCGCATCTTGCTACTGTATCGTTGACACAACCGTCAGGCATCGGCTCCAGGCGCACGCATCAAGCATATTGCGCCAAGCCGTGACCGAGCGACCAATTCTCCCTCTCGACCTCAACGAGAGAAATGAAGACATCTTCCGGACGAAGGCCGGGGTCCTCGCTGAGCAGTTGCGCTATCCTTTGAAACAGGGCTTTCTTTTGCTCGACGTTTCGGGTGTTGTTTGCAGTGATCTGGATGAACACGAGGTCATCGCTGCGGGCGACGCCGAGATAGGTCGCGTCGTAGCGGAAGTTCGCCGCCTCGTGCTCCGTGATGATCAAGAAATCATTGTTTTCGGGGACGTTGAATGTTTCGCTCATCGCGCGGTGAACGCCGTCGCAGATCGACATGCGGTAGGATTCCGGCCTTCCGGAACGAAGAGCAATGTGAGTGAGCGGCATAGGCATCCTTCCTTTCGTTTGACGATACGCTGCAGACGAAGCTTTTTGGACTACCGGCGAGCCGATGAGATTGCCGGTATTGCTAGATCCCCTGCCGCATATCTATGATCTTGGCGCTCGCGACTGGTCGCCGGACTGGTGACGATACTTCCGAGGGGACCGGGACGGCCACGCGTTGCGCGCAAGGCGCGACATAAGTTCAGTGAACCGAGAAAGAGACATACCGGCAACCGTGATGAGGAATAATCGCGAGATCACCATAAAACGTGGCGCCGGCCCCGTATATTTACTGCACGGTATACAAATGGTCTCGAACGGCGTTTTACTCCGAGGCGGTATGAGCCGAGTGTCGGAGGCTCTCCCGGATTGCAGAGTAATGCTCATTGAATTCCTCGTGCAGCTCATAGTGAGCAGGCATCTGAACTTCTTTCGCGGCGGACATCCGGCTTGGGTCATCGATCGAATACGATGGGCACAGATCTGCGTCACCTCGGCGGCTCAGCGCATTCCGCGATCCGAAAAGCCCCATTTGCCGCCCGTATCCGCGATCAGGTCAGGCGTCGAATATCAACAACAACCGGACCGGTCGCGATACGATCAAGGGCCTGCAGCGATGGTCCGCATAGCTGACCGCACCCTACGAGCGGGGAGGCTACGGCATCCAGGACTTACCTGATCTGGTGCGGTAGTCTCATGGTCGCTTGATGCCGCTGGACAGCACATCACTCGTAGCGACGAATTTGACCAAGTTTGGGAAGCCGATTGATCGGAAAGAGCGGAGCGCTCCGATGCTCCGCCCACCTCGCCGATGAAACCGGATCGGATGCAGGTTCGACAGCAGCTGGCGGAGAACGAATTATAAGGTTCAATGCATTTCGAGCATAGTCAACGCGTTTTCGATCGCAATCCCTGAGGCGGTATTGTCGAACACGCACCAGCCGTCCGTTGCCAACATCTCAGAGAACCACCTGATCTCCTCATCACTGTAGCTTGAATAGTAGATCTTCGGCTTGCCGTGGAGACGAATGTATTTCGGCGCTGTGCAAAAATCCTCAGCTGGCCATACCAAGGCCGGATCGGCGAGAACCCCATCGATCTCGTATCTCTTCAGCAGATCCAGCGCGCCGGCTGATGCCCAGCTCTTATGCCGCACCTCTATGACAATCGGTCCCCCATCTGCCGTTCGCATGGTCTTGAAAGCACTGCCGCACTCGTCGGCATCAAACGTCAGCGACGGCGGCAACTGGCACAGTATAGGTCCGCGCTTTTTGCCAAGAGGAGCGATATCCTGGAGGAAAGTATCGAACGGCTTGGCGATATTTTTCATCGCGCGATCGTGTGTGATCTCTCGGGGAAGCTTTACCGAAAACAGGAATCCGTCGGGTACGGAATCAGCCCACCGCGCAAATGTCGATGGCTTGTGCCGACGATAGAATGTTGAATTTACCTCTACTCCACTGAAGATCGAAGCGTATCGGGTCAAGCTGCTTCCCTCCTGCGCGAACCGGTCAGCCGCCTTTCGCGGAATAGACCAGGCTGCGGTCGCAATGATGGGCATTGTTTTTTCTCCTAAATTTGCAAGCTACCGAGCCAAACAAATGGCTGGACAACGAGGTTCCGTATGTCGGTTATACAGCCGTCGGAACCGTTGACCATCCAGGAAGCTCGACGAACGAATTCAGGAAGTCGTTATCAGTGACGAGCCGATGAGACAGGGGCGCAAGGTCCCAACCCTAAGACCTAGAGGGAACAGGCCAACCTAAGCCCTATGCCGAGCGCCTCACGATGGCGGACGCTACAGCTCGGAAGGCTCCTACTGCTTTCGTCGCCAGATCTTCCGCAGCGCATACGACACGTGTGACATGCCCGATCATCCAGGCCTGAGACGTGCATGGCATCGGGAGAAAGACCATCACTGCTTAGCTTCCCCCTAGCAGCACAATCGGGGACGATAGCAATCAGCAACATCATCGGGAACAGCGAAAGGGCACTCAACAAATCCGAAGCTCTATGCCAGCTGTTCGGCCGCATACGTGAACCATCGATCCGCCAAATGTGACGTCAGGAGCCTCATGACAGCAAATGGACCGATTTGCACTGGGTTCTCTCTCTGATTACGGTCGCAGCTTGCACGAGACGCGAATAAGTAAATACATAAGATTTGCCAGGCGGTTGAATTGTGATCGAGCTCTCAAGCGCGGAGAACAGTGAGGCCACAATCAGCTTTTTGTATTCGGGAATTCGCACACCGGAACAGCGGCGCGGCAATTTGTGCTTGACAGCTTTTTGTCTTGGTATGCGACAACCCCCTGTGGAGACTAAGCCTCTGGTCACCAAAGTGCTCAGAAAGGCCTTACGAGGACGAGTGCGCGCGGCGTAGACCAGGAGCATCTTTCGTGATTCCGAGAGGAGGGCATGATGCTCAACACCGCCAAGCGCGTCGCTGAGGATGCGGCAATTACGGTACCTCAAATCGAGGCCGTCATCGCATCTCTAGATGAGTCGCTTTTAATCGCCGAGAAGGGTTGCAAGCCGGTTCCTCTTCTCACTTACCGCTCAAAGCGCATTTTTGAAATCGCACTCGCCCTTCGCGACGCCGCGTAGGATTGGCGCGAGTGTGTAGATCGCGGACGTGGATGCGCGGTGCGCTAGAGCATGTCTTGAATCCTCAATTTCAGCACCTACATCGTCGCCGTCAAAAGCGCATGAGAAAGGAGATTGCCATGGCGAGCACACTGTTTGACGCACCACTGTTCCTGAAGAAAAAGCACTACATTCAGGAACTCGCGTCTCTCGAAGACGTCTTCGATTTCCTTGACACTTGGCCACAGGCCGAGAGAGATACGACCCACGAGGTGCTCGTAAAGGCGTGCCATATGGCGGCACAAGGAATTTTTCCTTTGCCTGCGATCCGCGAAAATCTTCGCCGGTTCCTGCTGAAGCGAAATCTGCTAGCGAACATCGAAGAAGTGCCGCTTATGACTAAGGGCTTGACTGATCGCAACATAGGCTCGTGAGCGCGGCAGAGCATTCAATCTTCTTCGAGCTGTTCTGCTATGTTAAGGCGCCATACGTGACTGCTATTGGAGCAAAGCGTGCGACCTGTTCCAAATTATCGTTAGCCCTCAGGCTGATAGTTCTTAACAACAAGACCTCACTAAGGAATAGCGAGGAGTTTTTCGATATTCCGGTAAGAGCGCCGGAATATCAGGGGAACCGATACCAAGTCACTAGCTGATGTGGCTTGAAGCTAACGACTGCGCATGGCCGTTTGAGCCGAATTGAGATTGGGGTTAGGCGTGCCACTGAATTGAGAGGGTAAAGGCTGCAATCGACCGCCGATTTGCTAACCGCACGCACGCCTTCCCAAACTTGCACACTTTGATCGATATTCTGCAGAAGATACGTTTGTGAAACACTACGCCACCGGCGGTCGAAACCCGACGGAAGATGCATTGATGCATCGCAGTGACCGATCGAGCTTTGATCGGTAGAGCGGAAGACGATTCTTTGAGACGCAGAATGGCGATATGCGCCAAAAAAAATTATAGAGCATTCGTAAGCCTCAAACGAGCGATAACATGCTTATCGGATAAACAATACCGACAAAATGCGCTTGATGGTCGATTGCGTCGCCAAAACATCGTCCTGATGAAGCGACGCGCCTGTAAACACCCTGAGCATCTTTCACCCGGAACTCAACATGGAAAGAATTACGTGACCTTATAGCTAGAAACCACAAGCGCGCAACGACGTCGCGGTCGTTGGTATACACGCCTTTGAGATAGTGCCTTGCCGTCAACCCTTTGACGGTTCGAGTCGGATCCAATCCGAATAGATAGGCTACAGCGGTATCACCGTAGATCATATTGCCGGCCAAAGGCCACGTAAAGATTCCCGCTTCTTCCTGTAGATCATCGCTCACCATTTCCCCGCTCCGCTCTCATGCAAGAGTTCTACGCGACCGGTTGGCAGTTGGATGCCCTCCAATGCGAGCTGTCGCGGAAATAGTTTCGATTCTTTGCTAGGCTGGCGTTCGAAAACGGCCTCAATGAAATCGTTGGTGGCTGTTTTCAAGGCAGATGCAGAATTCACTTCAATCAGAAATGGACACGATCGTCATCGATTGCCTGCAAACTCGTGGCATAGCAAAAATATAGTCATGTAAAATGCCGACTAATTGCGTTCTCAACAATCTGTGTTGCAACATTCTGCCGGCGTTGATGATAGATGCGCAGTCCTTCCACCAAGCTGTCAAAATCGCCTCGGGCCCAGAAGCGAGTGAGCTTCTGGAGTTCGGTCACTCTATCTTGCAGGACCCAGTCCTTATGAACACGATAAGGCTGCAATCTGTCGCTTACGTTACCGCCATAAGCAATGTATGCCTCCTCGCCAGTCGCAAGGAAGATAGAGCGGAAGAATTTCCATGTCAGCGCAGCAGTGAGATCGAAACACTCACCCATTTCAACATCCGCCGTTCTGTGAAATCGTCGCGATCGAACGATGTTTACAGCGTCAACAAGAAGCACCTCGTGAACGTGGTAGAGTGCTCCCAGCTGCATGCCACTCAAACGCGGCACGGAAAATCCCTCACCATTCGAGCGCTCCAACAGATTTTGTGCTGCCAACCTATGAAGCGCCACGACAACGGGCGTGGAGCTTATATTGAGCATCCTGCCAATCTCGCGCGGGGTGATATGCTCCCCCGGCTTATAATTTCCGGCAAGAAGTTCTGAGGTAAGTCTTTCGTAGACGATCCGATCAAGGGCCAGCCTAGGTGTCATCAGCGTTCGATATGTCCTCACTCGTATTGAGCTGCTAGTCACTGCATGCGGCAACAGCGAAGTCAAGTTGCGTAAGGTATCGCTCATTAAATTTCTGATGGGGAGACGCTCAGTCCAACCGTGACATGAGTGTCTGCGATCCAAGCTGCCGGTAATGCGGATCGTGAAACAGTCATTCCCGAAACGACGCGAAGTGAATTGATTTCCGGCACAGTTTCAGTCCAAAATCGATGCGCGAGCCGAGCAGTGGACAACAAATATCCCAATTGGAACGTTCGCACGTCTTTTGAGGCGTTTCTTTCACTCACGATCATGCGATAGCGGAAACTACGCTCATCGTACCAAAGGGTAGGAGTCCTTTAATAGGCGAGCTGCCAAAATACGGGACGCAGCCTTGTTGGGAGAGCGCGATGCCTGAGAGGATCAGCGTTGATTTATTTGGTACATGGACATATGTCACGCAGATCGTGTACCAACGCCCGAAGGGTCAGTTCGTGCCTTTTCTGATCCGAAATCGGATTTCCACACACGAAATTTCTGACGCGAAGGCAACCATTGCCGTGGCGCCCATGATAAAAAGCGAGATGATCGCAACGGCCAGAAACAGTGGGATTGACCTGTTAGGCCACACGCGCCTTTTGTGAGATGCTGATGTCAAGTTTCGCGGATACAGCGACATTGGTCAGCCTCGCACGTCTGAAGAAGCGCGATGAGGCGACTTTTCTCCATTCGCTGTCAGCGTGTTGGTTTCCACGCAGAACTGAGCCGGTTAGGCGCATAATTTCCATTGAGAATTGAGCCATGTGAACCTTCCTCCAACGCGATGAGCGACGGGGGCAACGGAGTGATCCACATGGGACTTTTAAACATCATCCGTCGGATGGCATTGCGTGAGAAGCTGTCGGTGCGCGAGATCAGCCGACGAACCGGATTGTCGCGCAATACGATCGCGAAGTATCTGAGCGCTGGTACGATCGAGCCGAAGTTCACGGTACCGGAACGACCGAGCAAGCTTGATCCGTTCGCCGACAAACTCGCTGGCTGGCTGAAGACCGAGGCCGGGAGATCACGCAAGCAGCGCCGAACGCTGAAGCAACTTCATGCCGATCTGATGGCTCTGGGCTTCACCGGCTCCTACGGTCGGGTCGCCGCGTTCGCCCGTGAGTGGCGGGTTGAGCAGCAGACGACGGGCCGCGGCATATTCGTTCCGCTGTCTTTCCGCGCTGGCGAGGCATTCCAATTTGATTGGAGTGAGGACTATGCCGTGATCGGCGGCGAGCGCACGAAGCTTCAGGTCGCCCACATCAAGCTATCACACAGTCGAGCTTTCCTGGTCAGAGCCTACCTGCTGCAAACGCACGAGATGCTCTTCGACGCCCATTGGCACGGCTTCCGGGTCTTCGGCGGCATACCTAGTCGCGGCATCTACGATAACATGAAGACGGCGGTCGATCGCGTCGGCCGCGGCAAGGAGCGTCAGGTCAACATTCGCTTCCTCGCGATGACGAACCACTACGTCTTTGCGCCTGAGTTCTGCAATCCGGCTGCGGGCTGGGAGAAGGGTCAGGTCGAGAAGAACGTCCAGGATGCCCGACCGCGGCTGTGGCAACAGATGCCCGACTTCCCGGACCTGGCGGCATTGAATGTCTGGCTGGAACAACGATGCCAGGACCTGTGGCGGGAAACGCCGCATGGCACTTTGCCCGGCACGATCGCGGATGTTTGGGCTGATGAGCGGTCAGCATTGATGGCATTGCTTACCGCTTTTGACGGCTTTGTCGAGCAGAGCAAGCGCGTCTCGCCGACATGCCTGATCACCTTCGAGCGGAACCGCTACAGCGTGCCTGCGTCTTTTGCGAACCGGCCCGTCAGCCTGCGGATTTATCCAGAGCGGCTGGTTGTTGCGGCCGAGGGCAATATCCTCTGCGAACATCCGCGGATCATTGAACGCAGCCACGACAAGCCGCCGCGAACGATTTACGACTGGTGGCACTACCTTGCTGTCATCCAGCGCAAGCCCGGTGCTCTGCGCAATGGCGCACCCTTCCTGGAATTACCGGTGGCCTTTCGGCAACTGCAGGACCAGATGCTCCGCCGCCCTGGCGGTGACCGTGAGATGGTCGATATCCTCGCGCTTGTGCTTCATCACGACGAACAGGTCGTCGTCAGGGCTGTGGAACTGGCTCTGGATGCAGGCGTGGCGACCAAGACGCATGTGCTGAATCTGCTGCATCGGCTGATCGACGGCAAGACAACCGATGGCCCCGATATCGATACGCCGCAGGCGCTGACCTTGCTTCACGAACCCAGGGCCAATGTCGAGCGCTACGATGGTCTGCGCGTCCGGATCGGAGGTCGCCATGCGTCATGATCCTGCCAGCGCTGCCGTCGTCATCATGCTGCGTAGCCTGAAGATGTACGGCATGGCCCAGGCCGTAACGGACCTGATCGAGCAAGGAGCGCCAGCGTTCGATGCGGCCGTACCGATCCTGTCCCAATTGCTGAAGGCCGAGATGGCCGAGCGCGAGGTCCGTTCCATCGCCTATCACATGAAGGCTGCTCGCTTCCCAGCCTACAAGGACATCTCCGGGTTCGACTTCGCCGCCAGCGAGATCAACGAAGCGACGGTGCGCCAGTTGCACCGATGCGAGTTCATCGACGGAGCGCATAATATCGTGCTTGTCGGCGGACCGGGCACAGGAAAAACGCATGTCGCAACCGCCCTCGCAGTCCAGGCCATCGAGCATCACCGCCGAAAGGTCCGCTTCTTCTCGACCATAGAATTGGTCAACGCGCTCGAACAGGAGAAGGCCAAAGGGAAGGCCGGTCAGATCGCCGAAACACTGGTTCGCCTCGATCTGCTGATCCTGGACGAATTGGGCTACCTTCCGTTCAGTGCGTCGGGTGGAGCGCTGCTCTTCCATCTGCTGAGCAAACTTTACGAGCGCACAAGCGTCGTTATCACCACCAATCTCAGCTTCAGCGAATGGGCAACGGTCTTCGGCGACGCCAAGATGACCACCGCTTTGCTCGACCGCCTGACCCACCGTTGTCATATCCTGGAAACCGGCAACGACAGCTTCCGCTTCAAGGCTAGCTCGGCCGCAGTAGCACAGAAGAGAGGAGAAAAGACGAATCCCTTGACCAAACTCTGATCAGAAAACCATACTCAGAGGTGGCTCACTTCTCGGTGGAAAAACCGGCTCAGTTCCGCGCGGAAACCAACAGTCCGGCCTTGATTCGGACGAGACCGTCTGCGCAGGCTCCGTTTCACATCCTTCATCGCGAGAATCCACCCCGACGACAGGCCGGAAGTTGCGCGTCTCTTGACTGCTCATTCCATTCGCGATGTCTACGTCCATGCCGCCGACCTGTCCGATCCGTTGAACACGGGCTAGGTCTGCCTCCCTTTTGCGGAGTTCCGCTTCTGTTTTCTTGCGCTCGGTGATATCCCAGGTGAAACCGATGATTATCGCTTCGCCTGTCAGCGGGTCGATGGAATGAGCGGTCCGCTCTTCCATCCAGCCACCCTCTCCTCAGTTTTGACGAACTATGCGGACCTCGGTATGCCAACCGACACCGCTTTCTCCCGCTGCCCTCACCATTTTCTCGTGTCGTGCGCGATCATCGGGATGCACCAGGACGAAACTGTCGAAAGCGCCATAGTCGGCTTTGCCTTCGTTTAAGGCGTCGAGGTCGGCAATAGACCGGGATCGGTTGACCACGTCGGTCTTGAGATTCCAGGCCCAATGCTCCATTTTCGCCACCTCGAGCGCACGGCGAAGCCTCTCCTGGCTCGCATGAAGGGCGGCATTGCTCTCCAGCAGCGTTATCCTCATTGTCGAGAGTTCACGCTCGGCTTCGGCGAGGCGCTGCGCAAGAGCGTCGAAATCTCGATCGTCGTGTTCGTCGGGCATGGGGCTCTCCTGCTCTCGGGAAAGGTACCATGACATTGCAGATCGACAGCAAGCAAATTGCGGCCGCTCCGTGTCCGTCAACCGGAAAGGGTCATACAATGGTATCCGTCCGGTGACGTACGCATTGCGTTTGAACAGGAACATCGCCGATCCGGAACAGTTAGCCCCTCGAGATCGATAAACGGTCTCGTTTCCAGAAAAGGAGAACATCATGGCCAATCAAGGCGGATCGCACGAACAGCATGTAAAGGCTGGCGAACAGTCTCACAAGAATTCTGGTTCACAGCAAAACGCGGGATCGAAGCAGAACGCCTCTTCCCGTGACAACGAAAACCAGGGTTCTGGCACCCGCGGCGGTTCGCACGAGCAGCATGTGAAGGCCGGACAGCAGTCCCATAAGAACTCCTGACGATAGCGGGGGCCCGCGCAAGCGGGCCCTACTATGATGATCCTACAATGAGCCTGTCCGGGTCAGCTTTCCGTCGCCCTCGTTCATAGCAACACGCAATCATGGCGACATTTCCATGCCTTCAACCCTGTCAAAAAGCGTGAGTTCCGTGGATTGATGATGCTGCCTTTTTGGTGAGAGAGGCGACGATGAAGGCTTCGACCTTGATGGGGAGCTAAAGGAAATCCGCGACCTCCTGCATCGCGCTGAGCAGATTGACATTGCAAACAACATTTATGGTGCCAAACTTGCCACCATGGCCACCGACCAGAATCCATCGGCGCTTTTTCGACAAAGCACAAAGCGATTTAAGCAGCCGGGTTTGCCGCCGAAACAATCCTCATAAATAACTTGGAACATCGCATCTCATTGACGTCATCTGCCGTCGTACGCGATAGTTGCCATTTCAGCATAGGTGTCGCTGTTTTTCTCTCATAGAGATACAGGTCGGCGAAGCGAGCGTCCTAACCACCTGCCGTTTTCCCCAGGGAAAACGGTCGATCTTAGGCATTGGCCCCGGCGTTTCGTCAAGCACCCATCTTTCGAGTTCGCAACGCGGTCCAGGACCAGAAAATGAGTAGAGCCAACTCGTGAACACTTTGCGCTCGGGAAGGAATTCAGAGAAAAAATGGCGCTCAAACCGTGAATGAGGCCGCATGGGCGGCATTCTCTCCTCCAGGACCCGTGCTGCGTTGCGTCGCGTCTTTAACGAGTGCATCAGCGATTTAGGGACGCCAAATTTCCCATGAAGCAGATGCACGGCACCGTGGTAGCGGTGCGGTGAGCAGTCGTTGTGGTAGCCAAACCAACTGAATATTGAGGTCTCGACGCCCCACGACGTCCGCTTTCGCGAAGGGCTTCGCGCTTGGCTGCGCCGCAAGTTGTTTAGCCAAGGTCGAGATGACCTCTCAAAACGTCCCGTCGTCGATTTCGGCGGCTCCCCCCGGAGGGCATCTTGAGCTGACCGCGACCGTCTCACCGGCAGCAGATCGCGCCTGCTTGCTTGATGACGCGAGCGACTGTCCCGATGCGGTCTGGTTCGATGTCAAATAGCATGGTTGCTTTTGATTTCCTCCTATCTTTCATCATTTTGCGTTGGCATCGAACTATGACAGTCAGGTGCGCGTTGAGTTGATCCCTTGAGTAGTCGGAGTTTATCTTGTCGTCAGAAACCGAAATCAAGCTCGACCTGTCCCAGGAAGCCCTCGTGCCGTTGTCGGTTCGGACCTTCTGGGAAAGCCAGACATGGTTCTCGACCTGCGATCAACCTATTTTGATTGCGCCGACCGCATGCTCTGGAAGGATGGCTAGACCTTGCGCATCAGGCAAGCGGGCGCCACCAGGACGCAGACCGTCAAAGCGACCGGGCCCAGTAGGGCGTTGTTTGCACGATCGGAATGGGAAACGCCACTGAAGGGCGATGAACCCGTCCTCGATCATACGAGTCCGCTGCTGGGAGAGTATGGTGGCGATCTGAAGCTGGAACCTGTGTTCGACGTCGTGATCGCCAGACGGCTATGGAATGTGGTTGAGGGCGGTTCGCGCATTGAGATGGTTATCGATGAGGGTGACGTTATCTGCGGCGAGCGCCGCTCGCCCGTTCTGGAAGCCGAGATCGAACTGAAGGACGGGAAGCTGGATGATCTTTTTCGTCTTTGCTCGAAAATTCGATGCCGTTGCGGGCTTTAAGTTCGGGGTGCTGTCAAAGGCGGAGCGCGGCTTTGTTCTTGCCGATGCGCATAAGACGGTGTTCAAGGCCGAGCCTGTCTCCTTGGAAGAGAGTACGAGCGTCGCGGCGTCGCTTAAGGCAATTGCACTCTCTTGCATTCGCCAGTTCAGGTTGAACGAAGATGCCCTGCTTCGGCGCCGACGCCCGGATGCCCTTCACCAGACCAGGGTAGCGTTGCGCCGTCTTCGATCCGCTTTCTCGTTGTTTAAGGCTGTCTTACCCGGCGATGAGCCAGAACGACTGAAGCAGGAATTGCGTTGCCTTGCCGCCGTCCTTGGCGAGGCTCGCAATGTCGACGTTCTTCTCGCCAAAGCTTACGACAAGGACCTCGCGGCCAAGCTCAAGACAGCCCGTGCCGCCGCCTATCGAGATGCAATCGATGCCTTGGACTCGTCGCGCGCACGCGCTCTGATGCTTGACCTCGTCCATTGGCTGGAATGCGGTGACGACTTGGCGCGCAACGGCGACGCCTCGACCAATGCAGCGAGGGACTTCGCAGCCCGCATTCTTGAGAAACAGCGTAAACGTCTGAAGAGGGACGGGAACGCTTTGGCGAAGACGGATGACGATCAAAGGCACGAAGTCCGAAAGGACGCCAAGAAGTTTAGATATGCAGCTGAGTTCTTCGGGTCGCTGTTTAAGGATAAGCGCGGTGCGCGACGGCATAAGAAATTTCTGGAGGCGATGGAGGCGCTACAGGATGAACTAGGAGCGCTCAACGACCTTGCAACAGGCCCGGATGTTCTGGAGAAGCATGGACTGCGCGATCATCCGGCCAGAGACAGTATTGTCTCGCACGGCGACAAGGTGGCATTGATCGTCAAGGCTCAGGTCGCATTGGATGAGGTCCTCGATACAAAGCGTTTCTGGAAGTAGGCCAGTCTTTCGTCAATTTGTCAGAGAGCTTTCGTAGACAGTCGCTCGCTTGCGTTCGATCTCGCGAGCTCCTGCATCGGCACAGAGAAGTTGGAGGAGAAGAGAATGCCCGAGATAGCTCGGATTGCAGAAACGGTGGAGCGGCTGGCAAAGCCAGACATGAAGCCGAAGGACCTCGTGGCCGCAGTCCGAAAGGAACACCCGCACGCCAGCAAAAAAGAAGTTTCTCGCGCGGCGTTCTACGCAGTAATTGTAGCCTCAGAGAATGCATCTGATCGCGTGGCGGAGCTGCACAACATCGCCTTCGATACGCGCAACAGCCAAGATGATGACTAGCCTGAACGGAGACTGAAGTGCGGACGGTGGCCAACGCCGTTCCAGGGAGGTGCCGATCTCACCTTTGCATTCACACCCTGTCCTCTTGGCTAATGTTGGCCGATATCAACCATGCCAGATCCAAAATCCTTTGAATGCTGGGTGGCCATAAGACGGGAAAAAACAAAGCCCGCTTCGATAGCACTTTCGAAGAGAAAGTGTCGCGTCAGTCGCCGCGGTCGCCAAGATTGCACTTAATTTGAGTTACGGGCCATTGAATGGCGCCGATATTTCGCCCTTAGCTGCCCAGCACCAAAGCTTCACGCCAGCCCACGCCCAAAAAAGGAGCTGGAAACAGGGCCAACGATCGGCACAACGAACCGGCTATCTTTTGCGTCCCGCATGGGCTTCCGTCGCTTTTTGTGAAGGGCTTTTGCGGTTAGCATTCCCCATTGTTGAAAATGATCATGACCCCTCCTTCGCGGTTCCGCGAGGATCTTCCTTGCTGTTATCAGCCGGGTCGTAGTTCAGGTCAAAATCCTTGCCCGATTTCTTGCCGGGCGGATCACGGTTAACGGTCGCGTCCTGCGAACCGGTAATCACCGTCGGCTTGGCACTCGCGACACCTGTGGCTTTTCGATCGGCCTGCGACGGTGCGAATTGTCCCTTGGCGTCATCTTCAGGGTTTGGCATCTGGATACTCCTTGAGAATACGAGCCAACCAACCCCGAAGCCCAAAGTTCCTCGATCCTGAACAAAAGCCGGCACGGCCGACTCCGGCAAAATGTAGGAGCTAAACCGGTGTTGTCCTCCAACACGCGGATTTCAAGGGAACTTCGCAGACGGATCAAGGTTCGAGCAGCGGCCCAATGCTATAGGCGAACAAAGACTGTCGAGGTAGATATGAAGTGGCTTCTTTCTTCCATAGCCCTGCTCACACTGGTGACGACGAACACGTTTGCCGAAGACGCCGGCCGAGCGAAGTCGATTGACTTCGCCGCCAAGGTCTCGATGGCCAACATGTTCGAGATCGAAGCGGCCAAAGTCGAGCTTGCAAAAGGTAAGGCTGACGACGCCAGGCAATTCGCACGGGATATGCTCAAGGATCATGAGAAAGCTGCGTTGCTACTTATAGAGGCGGCGAAGGAGGACGGAATCCCCTTCCCGACCAGCCTCGATGCTGAGCATCAGCAAAAGGTTAAGGCCCTCCAAGACAGCGATCCTGCCAATCTTGACCAAGCTTATTTGTCGACACAGCTGACAGTTCACCAGGATGCACTCACACTGTTTGAAAGTTTTTCAAAAAGTGGTCCAGATGGGCAGCTCAGGAATGTCGCCGGCAAGATCGTTCCTGACCTCCACATGCACCTGACGCGGGTCGAGGGGCTGACCTCCAAGTAATGCTCGTCGGCACGGCGTTTCGAACTTCACCGGAAAGCGCCGGCGGATCAAGCGTTCATAGCTCATACCTGAGGAATTCGATTATGATGCCAGGTAGTTAATGTGCGGTCGCGGAGTCTGAGCTAGCGGGCCTTGTCGGATCGCCTGGGTGAACCTGGTAGGAGAACCAGACCGCCAGACCGCAGGCAATCAGGAAAATCGCCACGACAAAGGTGATCATTGGTCGGTAGGGTTTCGGTTTCTCTTTGATCATTTCAACTCCGCGAGCGCGCTGCCCTCAGCAAAACAGTAGGGAGCATGGTGTTTCCGAACCGGACGGGTGAAGCAAAGTTCCCGTGCATAGTGATGTTTACCAGACGTGCCTTGAAACTTGGTTTGTACGGGATGCCGCGAATTACAGTCCCACGCCGAAATCAACTTTAGGCGATAGAAAAATGTCAATGTTCACAAGCGGAATCATCGCGCCAGAGGGTCCGATCGCTGCATCCGAGGCGCAGATCCTTCTTGACGCTACGACAATCATGCTCGGGGGTTGTCATCCCGGTCATCCTCGGGACGGTCGGATTTGCCTGGTGGTTTCGCGAAAGTAACCAGAAGGCCCGCTATCGCGCTGAATGGACCTATTCTGGCCGCGTCGAACTTGTCATTTGGTCTGTGCCCACTCTGGTGGTAATTTTCCTCGCTGGAATTACCTGGCTTGGGACGCACCAACTTGATCCCTTCAAGCCTATCGCCTCCTACAGGAAGCCCATCAACGTACAGGCGATCTCGCTCGACTGGAAATGGCTGTTCGTTTACCCGGACGAAGGCGTCGCAACGATCAATCATCTCGTCGTCCCCATTGATCGCCCCGTGCACTTGTCGATTACGTCGGCCTCGGTGATGAATAGTCTGCTCATCCCCCGGCTGGGCAGCCAGATCTATGCGATGGCCGGGATGGTGACCCAGCTCAATCTGAAAATTCAACATGCGGGAACCTATCGTGGGCTGTCCGCACAGTTTAGCGGAGAAGGGTTTTCCGACACGGTATTCGACGTACAGTCACTTTCGCCCGACCTGTATAAGAACTGGGCGAGCAAGGCTCGGGCAGTGGCAACCTATTGGACGAGGCGGCCTACAAAGATCTTCCAAGGAAATGGTTGCCCGTTTTGGTTTCTGGCTATTTCTTCTCAGCGATATCATCGTGTTTGCTGGGCTCTTCGCGGCCTACGCGGTTCTATCTATATCGACTGCGGATGGACCAGCCGGGCCTGAGCTCTTCAACCGCGCTCACACATTTTTAGAGACGACATGCCTTTTGCTATCGAGCTTCACTTGCGGCTTGATGACCTTGGGTGTCGAGATCAGGAGAAGCTCTCTGATCCACGCTTCCGCGGCTGGAACCTTCGCGCTCGACGTCGCATTCGTTGGACTGGAATTGAGCGAGTTCATGGACTTGCTGGCGCGCGGTGCGGGACCCACGCGAAGTGCCTTTCTGTCCGCCTTCTTCGCTCTTATGGGAACGCATGATCTCCATGTGACGGCAGGGCTGTTATGGCTTGTCACGATGATGGCGCAGATCGCCACGCTCGGATTGCGGGAGATGGTCGTAAGACGTCTCTTCTGCTTTAGCCTGTTCTGGCACGCGCTCGACATCGTGTGGGTGGGTATTCTTACCATCGTCTATCTTGGAGCAAGCTAATGGTTGATCAACGCACAAGCCAACGCGATGGACAGGTAAGGGCTCCGGGCAAGGCCGGGTAGGGAAAGGCCCCGGTCAAGAGCTACGTCGTTGGCTTGGCCCTGGCCTTCATCCTGACGCTGGCGTCGTTCTGGGCAGCCCAGACCGATCTTATATATTCCCCTGCGGTTCCGTTGCTCCTGGCCGCCCTTCTATCGGACAAATGGGCGTACACCTTGTCTTTTTTCTGCATATATCCAGCGGTCCCGACGATACAAACAACGTGCTGGCGCTGGCGTTCGGCGTGTTTGTCGTCGGCCTCGTGGTCCTCGGCTCCATGTTGATTATTCACAACCTGAACGTCAACATGATGCCGGGCGCTGGCGCTACCTAGCATCAAGAGAACGACACCCAGCGCCGTCCATTTCAGGTAGGCTTCAGAATTACACGCTGGTAACTAGACCAGATGACGCGGCTGCCGGTGAACATCTAAACTGCTTTTGGGGGCCCGATATGGCTACGGTGCGCGCCTTGAGTTTCAGACGCGCGTCAACTGTTCTTGAAGAGATACCAACCAACTACGCGCCGTTACGAAATCGCCACTGCGCGGGCATATCAGACAAAATCCTCACCAGATAGCTGGAAGTCAGGTTGGGAACACGTCTCTGCCGCGGTGGCGGACACGGGTATGTCCGGTTTGTTCCGCATTTCGTCGTGAGTTAAGATCGATCTTCGATCCGATCCCCAAAAGGACTGTCGGTGGCGGCGCCTCCACATCCAGACTTCAGGGGATATGAGCACAAGAGCAGCCTGCTGGATAGGCTGTTCTTTTTCTCATTTGGTCAGCGCGGCGCTGGTGATCCTGAACGGTGCGGAGATAACATTTCCTACACCGTTGAGAACCAAGGCACCTGCTCCTGCGAGCGACCCGGATTGGTTCGCGTTCGACTTCTGAAGTTGAGGGTAGGCGGCAGCGAACGAGACAAAGCGATCATGGTTCGTGCTGCTGAGGGATTTAAGGGACGAGATATCGATGATCTGGAGGTTATCGTTTTTCGCCAATTCCTGGACGGCCGGATCGCTGACGTCGAGAGCTCCCGCTGCTGTCGAGCCGCTCAACTGGCGTGAAAGTGCCAGCGCGCGGTCATCTTTAGCCGCAAGCACCATGATCGGCTTTCTCAGGCGTCCTATCGTCGCGACGTCCCTTCGGAAGAGATCGATATCGACGTCAGGGGCCGCCAGGACGACCCGTTCGATATTTTTGAGGCTGCGGTCGTCGCCCGTGATCTTGAGCTGCCGCAATGTCTCCATTGTCAGCAGACATCCCATGCTGTGGGCGAGCATTGTCGTCCTGATGTCACTGTGCCCAAGGTCATGTAAAACATGCACGAGGTCGTCACGGGCGTAGGCCACGGCGTCGCGATCCGCGACATACCCGGTTAGCGCGCCTTGAGACGGCCAGTCGAAGAGCACGGATGCCTGGAATTCCCCGGCATCGGCGCTCATCTGGACCAGGCGGAACAAAGCCTCCTGATAGGTGTAGTTATAGCCATGGATGAACATGCCAACGCCAGGTGCCACGGGCGACTTGGGCTTGACCTGCTTGGCCAGCGCCAGGAATTCATCGCGGTCGAGATCTCTCGTCTTCACGACGGCGAACGTTTTTTTGGGATCGGGGTTTTCGCCGGGCCACTCGATTTCCGTCACCTTGTGGTTCGGCGGGATCGACACTGTGACCTGCCTGTAGTGGAGGCGGTCCGACTTTCCGGATTTGAAGCCTGGAGTGGGAGGATCTGGAACGCGGTCCGTCGCTACCAGAACGGTAATCTCTTTAGCCCCCTGTACCGGAGCAACAACTCGGAGCGTAGACGGGCCTGGGCGGGCGCAAGCGGATATCGAAAGGGAAACGAATATGAGGACGAGCGCTCGGTACATTGGAACCAATCTATGATGCTTCATTGGCGCTCTGTTCGAGCGCTTCGATCCAAAGCTAGCCGCATCTATAGCTTTGTGCAGGTGCGAAGGGGCGGAAATCTCGAGGCCTCGAAATCATTCCTGGATAACCGTGGCGGACTTACAACAAGCGGTTCTGAGCAGTGGGGCGCGAAGTGAAATCACGAATACTCCAGGCAAAATCCCGTGCCGGACACCAATTTCCAACTCGTGAACGATGTTGGCTTGCAACCGATCGTGAATTCGCCCTGATGATCGCCTGGACGGAGACAATCGTAAGGATAATGCCGCCGGAGGCCTCGTTGTCGAGAGCGTGGCGGAGGGTAAACTGAATGCGACCCTTTGAAGCCGTCGAAGACATGCGTCGCGTTCGATTGGTCAGAAGCTTGATCGAAGTCTCTGTAAATTTCGAGGGAATGCGCGCACCCTTGCGCTCGCTAACCTGCCGGTCTGGCATATGCCCCAAAGATCGATCATCGGAAGGTGTGCAGTCTACGGCGCCCGTGTATAGGGCCGTCGGCCAGTTCCGGAGCCAACACCCAATCCAAACCGAACTTCTGGATCAGCGACGCCTTCCTCACCCATGACGACAAGAGCAAGAAGGACAGCACCAGCAAGTGGGGCAGCTTCGGCATGGTCAACATGGGCGTCGACTATCTGCTGTCGGAAAAGGCCCTGGTCGGCCTGTCCTTCCATTACGACCGCATGACCGATCCGACCGATCAGGATGCCGAGCTGACCGGCAATGGCTGGCTGGCCGGTCCCTATGCCTCGCTGGAACTGGGCAAGGGCGTGTTCTGGAACGGCAGTCTGGGCGCGCACGCCGCCTCACCGCCGTCATCACGCTGCAGGCCCAGAACTTCTGAATGCTCGATACAAGCATCCTATCCAACATCGGGACGACGGAAAGAAATCCCTCCGCCCAGACGTCCCCGCAGGAAAAGGCCTAGAGAGCCAAACGTAAGATCCACCCGCGTGCAGCTTGCCGCGCGCATACTCGCCCTACCAAAGATGATGCTGTTTGATGCTTACCGAAGTTTGCGCGAGTATTTGACCAGCCGCGTCAAGACGTTCCGCCCCTTGCCATAAGGAACCAAATCGACGTCGCTGACGAGCCGCGCGCCTCCGTCCCTCTTCTCCAGTGTGATCTTGCGGCTGTGAAAAGCCTCTAATTCAGCTCGGTGGCCCACGCTGATAATGGTTGCGTCAGGCAATTCCCCTATCATCATCTCCATAATCTTTTCCTGCGTCTTCTCGTCGAGAGCAGAGGTTGCTTCATCGAGCACGATGATGTCAGGATCGTTGAGCAGCAGACGAGCAAAGGCAAGGCGTTGTTTTTCGCCCCCAGACAGCGTGTGGTCCCAAGGCGCGTCGTCCTCGATCCTCTCTCGCAGGTGGCCAAGACCCACCTTTTCCAACGCCAACCCGATTTCGTCCTCAGTCCAGCTATCGGCTGGCCCTGGATAAGCGACCGCGCGGCGGAGAGTACCAGAAGGGATATACGGGCGCTGAGGCAACATGAACATTTGGCTATCGGGATGGAAATTGACGCTGCCGCCACCCCAGGGCCAAAGGCCAGCAATTGCACGAACGAGCGTACTTTTTCCAGATCCTGATTCCCCCGCGACGAGGACGCGCTCCCCCGGACCGACCTCGACCTGGGTTTCCTTTACGACGGCTGTTCCATCTCCAAGCGAAACCGAGACATCGTTGAGGCTGAGTACGATCTCGCCCTCAGTCTCGCCGTGTTTGATCCGTCCCAGTGATTGGCTCTGTTCCGCACGCTCCAATCCATCGAGCGACATCATCAAAGAAGCAACACGCCTCGCACACGCATTCCAGTCGGCAAGCCGCGGATAATTGTCAACCAGCCAACCAAATGCACTTTGCACGATCGTAAAGGCCGAGGCGGCCTGCATCACCTGCCCCAACGACATGCTGCCGTCCAGAAATTTCGGGGCGCATAACAGTACTGGAATAACGGGTGCCACCAACATCGAACCCTGTGACACCAAGGTCGTGCGCATGTATTGGTGGGCCAATTGTCGCCACCGCTGGCGCACACTCGCAAACGTCTTGGCCAGGTCGTTTCGTTCCTCGTCCTCGCCACCGAGAAGGGCTATGCTCTCGCCATTTTCCCGAACGCGTGTCAGGCTATAGCGAAACTCGGCCTCCACTTGGTTTTTTGCCTCGGAAACACGTACAAATCTCCGGCCTATGAACGTGATGGATCCGGAGGTGATCAAAGCATAGAGAACCGCGGTAACCACAAGAAAACCAGGGATTGTCACAGACCAGCCAGCGATCGTTACTTCTAAGGCGCCCCCAATCGTCCACAAGACCACGATAAATGTCGACGCAGATACAAAAGCGGCAATGACGCCTGCAAGAAAATCGACAGGAGATTCGGTCGCGACGCGCATGTCTTCAGAAATGCGTGCCTCCGGGTTTTGGTGGTCACCGCCGATTAGGTTAAGCTGATAATATCGTCCGTTAGCAAGCCATCGCGCAATCAGTTCCTTTGTTAGCCAGGAACGCCACCGGCGCTGAATAAGCATGCGAACGTAAACCTGGACGGTTACAACTGCGACGCTGCCTAGCACGAGTGGAGGAAACACCGCCCCCAAGTAATAAACGCTCGGTGCATTACGCTGCTCAATCGCGTCAAAAAGTCCTCTATTCCAGACGTTGATGCCGTACTGAAAGGCAACATTGACAGCGATCAAAATCAGCAGTCCCGTCGTGGAAATCCACGCAAAGCGATCGCCGCCGGTACCCCAATAACCACGCGCGCTGATCCAGAACCTTTTGAGAAGATAGGCTCTTCGAGCATCCTCTATTTGCTCAGTCGTCAAATCAGCGGTGACTTGGTCCATTTCTGGAGGCACGGGCGGGGGCGGCGCGGCATGCGAGCTGTCTTGTTGCATCATTTTTCTCAGTGGAAAGGTCTGTTGCTAGGTTCAACGCCTAATGTATCGTCTTATTTGGGTCGTCTCAGTTCTTCAACCGAACGATAATGTGCATCTGGTGAAATAGCGACGGAGATGAGGTCAACCCGATAGATGTCCAATGGGTCGCCGATTGATCGACTTGATCGAGTTTCGCGCTTTCGACAGGCATCCTTTGCGCTGTGAAGGTGGTCGACCGGTTTCCTATCTGGTCGGCGTGATGGATAGGACGTGTCGATGCCTTCATAGCAACTGCCGCTCTTCGGAAGGTCATAGCCGACGTTAGGTCCCGTAGCACAACGTCAGCAGTTTCCAGAAATCGGTTTGCATCTCTGATGACATTGATCGCGAGATTATCGCTCACGGCTCAGACGACTGCCGCAGCAGCGTCATGTCTAGCAGCTTGGCCATCCATATGGGTATTGCCCCTCAGGCGCTCGAAATTGGATAGTGGAAATGAATTTCAGTGACGGAGTTCGGTATCTGCGCAGAGTTTGATCTCACCTATGTCAGTTGCGAAAGCTCTTGCTGAGTGACGAACACGTCCGTGGCACCCGCCTCGTGATCGGGGTGGGAGTACTCTACCCCGTCGCGCGTCGGCATTTCCAACGCCTGCTTTACACTGACAATGCCTACGGGAACTCGTTCCTCGCCCTCAATGGCGACAACCTCAACGATCGCTTTTTGGTCCGGCATACAAAACCTCCTTGAAACGAATTAGGACAGCGCTGCCAGTGGCTGGCTCGGCAAAGGCGCTTCTATCAAAGCAGGATGCGTTCACACCGTCCGATATGGAAATGCTCGGGCGATTGTAAGGTTCCAGCCTCCCTAAAATGAGAATGGGCTGCAGGGCTAAAAGGGCTTTATTTCAACCTGATGGTAGGCAAGGTAGGGATATCTTGCCACAAAAGAGCGAATTCTCAGGTCGCTCTGTCCATCACCGCACTTGTCTTCTCGATCGCGCCAAGTCTGCAGATACGCGCTGATCAGCAGACGGCATACAAGGTGGTCCCGTCTCGACGGCGTGACGCCGGCGCACCACCCGATTGCCGGAATCGATCGGCTGTATTGCAGTTTGGGTCCGGAAAGGACTACCCCCGAAGCGCTGCTACCCTCCGCCTCCGGCTTCCGCTGGCGCCTTGATGTGAAGACGTTAGGCCAGCGGCGCCTGATCTACTAGCGAGAACGCGCCCAGCAGGCGTAACGCGTGGCCACAGTTAAGTCTCCGATAACTATAACGATTCAATTTTAGTCAAAGTCTGCATTACCACGGAACAATGCACGTCTCTGGGCATTTGCGCATTTCGATAAGAAACCGCGTTATCGCATTGATGGAGGGCCGGATGACAGAGCGCGTAGATCCAGAGTTGAATAGAATCGACGCGTCGCTCAAGATTTGGCGCATCACCGACTATTGCCAAAAAAACGATCTGAGCGCGAGCGATGAATATTACCTCCGGCAGCTTTTTGGTGAATTCGCCACAGCCGGTGAAATCGCTATGAACAGAACGCGTGTTTACCGAGGACGCTGAGTGATGGCCCGCCCGTTTGATTTCATTTTAGTCAGAGTGATCATATTTGCGGCGCATCTATCTTGGTTGCTCGGCTGGGTTTTCGCAGAAGCTTATGGCGACGAAGAGTTTCAAAGCGCAACGCTCTGGTCTGGCGGATAGGTGGCTTCGGCTCCCGAGTGAAGGTCCAATGCGCGGCCTGGGATTTTACAGATGCAACTGGATCGTCAAACGGCGTTGGAGGGTGGCTCTTATGAAGCCCCGATATTTTGCCGCCGAAGCATGTTTTCGGGTCAGGCGCTAGCAATACCCTAAAGGCACGACCGGCATAATGCAGCCCATTCAGCGTACCAAGCCGCCTATATCACCAGGCGCCCGCCCGGCCATTGGCCGCTCAACCGTACAAGCGTCATACATTTGGTTCGCCGCAAGTTGAGTACATGTCATCTGAGGGAACCTATCGGTTAAAACTCGTTGCGCCCCTAACCGTGTCGACACTATCGCTGGTTCGATGCGAATTCGATTTCCACAACACGACACCGAACAGGCAAGACTTTGAGGCAGCGGTTGTGCCAGTCTTATGAGTGCCGCCCTCACGTTCCACATTCCGACAGGGTCCTGTCGTTAGAAACAAATCAGCGATCTTCATCTTGATGGGTTATGTCACATTCAGCACTCGACCTCTCGGCCGAGACCATTTAAATTATGCGGGCACACCCGCCGGTAACAGTTTTGCGGCAACCGTTTGTCATCGACAGAATTTCAGATAATTCCGTTCAGCTGCCGAACGACACCCGACGGGGCGCCCATCCTTCGTATCGAAAGATAGTCGGCCGGTCGACGGCTTGTCTCGACACGCTACCCCTGAAGCTTGGCGTTCGATGGTCGTGCCAGGCGGCGAGCGACCCCGGAACCAGACATCAGGCGTTCTATTCTCTCAGGATAGTCACCTGTGTCTTCGCATTGAGATCGCCTCCCAATCTGCAGCCAGTACCAGGCTCACCGGCGGCGTGACATCCTCATCGCCCGCCACGACGGCGGAGATATAGTCGAGCGCATTCTTCATGCCATTTATGGTATAGGGTTTTTCGATTGCACCGAGCGCGCCAGCAAAGTCCTCTGGAATCCGCTTGATATTGCCGCTAACGAAGACGTAGGGAATGCCGCGAGCCGCGATGTCCCTGCCGACATCGAGTCCCGTCGGACCGTCCTGTAAGTGAACGTCCACGAAGGCGAAGTCCGGCCGCTCCCTTTCGACAAGGTCGAACGCCTGATGACGGTTCATCGCTGTGCCGACGACCTGATGTCCAGCCGTTTCGACCTCATTCTCCAGCTCCATGGCGATCAACATTTCATCCTCGACGATCATTACCTTCAATGTGAATTCTCCTCTGTGTCGACGAGTAAGGTAACGTCAACGATCGTCCTTTGGCCTTCGGTGCGCTTATCGATTGTCGCCTCGACCTGTCTCGCCGAGGTCTCAAGAAGAATCCTTCCGATCTCCGCACTTTCTTCATCAACTTCGACCGGAATGGACGCATCTTCCACGCGGATCAGGAAGTGGCCGTTCAGCCGTTTGACGACGACATGAATCTCGCCTCCCCCGTCTCGAAGACCGCGACGGACGGCGTCGCCGACGAGTTCGTTTACGATGAGGGAAAGGGGTGTTGCTCTTACCGCTGGCACGTATACAGGATGAAGGTCGAGAGTGAGCCGGATGTCATGTCGCCCGACCGCCTCGACAAGGTCGGTGACAAGCTCTTTCGCAAAATCAGCAATATCGAACCGAGAAACATCCTCGAGCGTGAAAAGCTTTCTCTGAACGGTGCTCAGAGCTTCCACCCTGTTTAAGACCGACATTAGGGCTCTTTTCTGCCCCTCATCCTTCGTAACTCGGGTCTGCAGCTTGACGATCGAAGCCATGGTCAACAAGTTGTTCTTGACGCGATGATCGACTTCATGGACCAGAAGCGATCTGGCGCTGAGCGCTGAGCGCAGTTTCTCAGTATGTGCTGCTACTTCTGCCTCGGCGCGGTGGCGCGCTGCAGCAAGATCGGCCTCCCGGGATTTTACATTGGTGAAGTCGAGCTGTGAGGCGAAGAAGTAGACAATCTTATTTGCGCCGTCTCGGACAGGGGAGAGGAAGAGGGCATTCCAGAAGGGTTCGCCGTTCTTCTTGTAGTTCAAAATATCGACGGCAATGTCGGATCCGGCTTCGATCGCAGCGCGGATGCGTCCTACGGTATCTCGGCTGGTGTCGGCGCCCTGAAGAAAGCGGCAGTTGCGTCCGACGACCTCGTTGCTCAAGAACCCGGTGAGCGTCTCGAAGGCGGCATTGCAGAAAATAATGGGATTGTCCGGCTGGTTGGGATCAGTCACGATCATCGGCATGCGTGTCGCCTTGAACGCCGCCGCAAACGGATCTTCGCGCGTATGACGTGCAACGAGACGGTCTCCGGCGTCCTTGGCGTCGGCTCGCTTCTGATCGTATTCCTGCATGTTAATCCAGGTGTTTGGACAAGTGACGATAAATGCGTGCCAACGCCATAGGTTCCGTGACGGCTTGATGCATGCTGGAAATACTTCCAGCAACGGAAACATTGCATGACGGTTATGGCCTGATGCGCAATCTCCTGATCGATATGCTCGGGAATAAGGCTTGACCTGGCCGGCGCTAACCCGTCGGCTATCGAACGCACGACGGCAACTGCTGCGACACGGCTGAGGCGGCGGACATAATCGACGAGGCTACTTACGTCATTCGACAAATTGACAAGCCAGTGAGGGTGCGGCACGACACCCGGACTTCTGGCTGACACTCCCCTATTACAGAACCTCGATCGGGTTTCGCATGTATCGAAGGTTGCGCGCCCATATCCAACCGTGCCTGGAGGTCAGGCAGAAAATTTCATGATGGCGTCATCGATAAAATCGGAACAACGGGCATCGCTTGTCGTTGGCACCTTGTAGTCCCAATCGAAAGGCTGAAAATGAGTGTTTTCAACGAGTTCAAATCATTCATCGCCCGCGGCAACGTCATGGATCTTGCAGTTGGCGTCATTATCGGCGGAGCATTCGGCGGTATCGTCAAGTCTCTGACCGATGACCTCATCATGCCCATCGTTGGGGCGCTCTTTGGCGGCTTTGATTTCTCAAATTACTTCTTTCCCTTATCGTCGGCTGTCCACGCGCCGACGCTCGCTGCAGCTCGTGCCCAAGGCGCCGTATTTGCCTATGGCAACTTTATTACCGTTCTTTTGAACTTTCTCATTCTGGCATGGATTATCTTCATCATGGTCAAAGGCGTGAATTTCCTGCGCCATCAGGTGGAACATCATGAAAAGACCGGCGTCACGCCGCCTGCTCCACCACCAGCCGATGTCCGGTTGCTGACGGAAATCCGCGATCTTCTCGCGGCCAAGGATGCAAGAGGAACGACACCTTCGGACACGATCTAAGTGTCCAGGCAATAAGCGTTCCTTAGCGGGGCACACACTATCTTCAAAGCGGTCGAGGAGAAATCGACTTTGGACGATTTTGACCAATCCCCGTGCACCTACATGACGTGCTTGACGAGCTTTGATATCAATTGCCTTCCGTTTTTGACTTCGTTTGTCGCCAGGCTCGGATACGGCTTATGCGATCAGTCGTCCTGCTTTTGCTCAACACGGCAGAGCGACCTTAACTTGTCTGCAAGGCCTGTTCGGTCTATGTGTGCATCTCTCAAACGGAAACTCTCGGAGATCTCGTGGCAAACGGTACAGTGAAATTCTTCAATCAGGATAAGGGTTTCGGCTTCATTACGCCGGACAATGGCGGCCCGGATGTTTTCGTCCACATCTCAGCCGTCCAGGGCGGATCTCTGCGCGACGGACAGACTGTCAGCTACGACATCGGTCAAGACCGCAAGACCGGAAAATCCAAAGCCGAGAACGTCCACCCGATGTGATTGAACGATAAGGGCTGGGCGATCTCGCCCCGCCCTGCGCCACCAAATCGGCAAATGCCGATTTCCGGGCAGTATTCTTTCGAGTTCATGCAAGGCAAGCGGGCGATGGCCACGCGCTGGTGTGGACGGTCAGCAAACCCTGGCCTGTAGCGACGCCACCCACCAAGCTTCCCACATCAGCTGCCTTTTCAAATGCGCCAAAAGCTGAAACTGCATTGGACGAATGGCAATGCCGCATCGTACTCAAGACCAATCGCTTGAAACGCGCCAGATCTCATCAACGTCAGCTGGCAAAATGCGAATGTGAACGCGGCGGCGGTCGCAAAACCCGGCAGCTGCGGCACGTTTATCGCAATGGCCGCCGCGGTTCGTTCCATTGCCAAGATTGGACGAACTCGTTGTCGTCAGGCTTTGAAGGTCATCCCGTTTTTTGCAAGAGAGGCGGCTGAGCGTTCCAAGCGACGTCGCTGCAAGTGATGCGATGTCAGTCGGGTGATGCCGAGGACTTGAAAAATGAGACGAACAGCCAACCGGGTGCCAGGATACTGGGGACGCAATTTGAACTCTGGTGGCGCATCAACGCCGTCGAAGCGGGCACATGAGATGCCGCTCCGCTATCCTATGTCTGATGGCTCACATCGGCTAGCGAAGAACTTTCGTGCCGAAATTTCAATCCTGCCGCATTTCAGTCTTTTGACCGTCGAGGTAGCCATGTTCATAGGCTTTTGCCTGCGAGCTGCCGTCCGGAAAGGGATTCTCCTGCATTCTGGCCCGCTTACCGTCCTCAACGCCTCGTTCATACGCTTCGCGCTCGGTATCCACCGAACCAAGTCGTGGCGCCTCCTGTGCATTGGGCTGTATAGGGTTGGGAAGCCCAAGCTCGGTAGCAGGCACTGAGGCTGCGTCCGATTTGTCTGGGTTCTTTTCGAAAGCCATAATTTCCTCCTACGTCACGTCTGATTGGCAAGGATATCGGAAGTACGACCTCAGCCGCCGTCTGCATATCAAAGTCGCTTAGGGCCGCTCTACGCAATAGCGTTGACGATCTTGTTCGATCTGCTCGCGTGTATAAGGGTCGGCCTCTTCATCAAATTGGCTCCAGCCTTGCTCAGCGTAACTTGATCGACGCAGGTCGATGTCAACCGGATGAGATCGATCGAGAATCGTATGAACCTCGGCCATTTTACCATCTTCGATCTTTGCGGTGACGACAGACCCGCCACGACGCAGTCCCTCGGCGTAAAGATTGGCTTCGTCCTCCGGAATGCCGGCTCTGACCATCGCGCCAACGATACCGCCCACCGCGCCACCTGCAACCGCTCCCGCCACGGCTCCTGCGGCAGTCGCCGCAAGCCAACCCGCGGCAACGACTGCCCCAACTCCAGGAATGGCAAGCATGCCAAGACTGGCCAGAAGGCCGCCAGCGCCTCCCGCGACTGCCCCCACGCCAGCCCCCGTCCCTGCCCCTTCGCCGGCATAGCTGCCTTGCCCTTCGACATCGACGCCATTCTCCTTATTCGTCACGATGCTGATTTGATCGGAAGGCACGCCCGCGGATTCCAGCGCCTGCACGGCTGCTTTGGCGTCATAGTAATTGTCATAGAGTTCGGCAACGGTCCGCATGTTTATTCTCCTTGTGCCTGAAGTGATCCACCGTGTGAAAGTGCCGGCGAAGCTCGGAATACCGATGCAGCTTGTGTCTCTCGTCTGGACATGGTGACCGGTGCTTCGTAACATTTCTGGCATGCTCTGCCCCTAATCGAGGGCAGCCCGAAATGTTCCGAAGCGCACCCTCCCCCGCCAAATGTACATTGCAATGAGGGCAGACCATCGGCAGGAAAGCGGTTCTGAGGGTGCCGCCGACACTGCCGAGGCGCTGCTAGAGGATCGTCTCATCTTTGTTGGAGCCTCGATCTGTAAGGAGATATCCCGCAATGACATCGCGGCGCATCGGCCTCATCACGCTATAAATTCGCCGGTGTCTTGGCGCGGTACTCGCTATGGTAACCAATGGTGACGGGGCTGCGTGTCGAAAGAGTTTGCCGCGACAACGCTGATCGGCGTCAAAGCACTATTGGTTTGAATTTATCAAGGATTGTGGAGGCGCGATACGCTTTGGCGGTGCCATAACGCGGTGCATTTGCCCGATACCGAAGCCGTTCGGGTTCCTGACAGCTGCTAAGCGAGTGTTCAGCGCAAGCCTGACGTTGACGTAACGCAGCAGCAAGCCCATCTTTTCGACATGCCAAAACACGACAAACCCGAAATTGAGCTTATCAGGACATGGAGCCTTCCCGCCTCGGTAACGCTGGGATCGTCGGTGCGCGCGAAAGGAATATTGCTCGAGATACGCGCCCGTCTTCCTGCCACGTCAAAAAAATCAATCGAGCTCGACGCAGGTGAACTGACGCTTGCAATGTCGGCAAGTGCCAGGAGTGAGTTCAAAGCGGCCTCTGAGATCGTCACCAGGACGCTCGCGGATGCTGAAACTCTCCCTGTGATTCCGCGAGAAATTCAGGATATCCTGACGATCAAGACCAGCGAACGCCATCGCTGGCTCGCGGATGGAAGACTTCCAAGCGCGGGGACGCGAACCGTCCGACTGAATGGGCGCGCACGGCGCATCACCTTCCATGTTTTCGATCCCAAGGTGGTGGAGGATTTGCTGGACCGAGGGTTGGTCGATGAATGGCGTGAAGAGGACGCCGAGGCCAAAGCCGAGAAGCGGCGCCAGGCGGCCTACAAGGCGAAGCTCACTCGAACCTTGAAGAAGACGAAGGCAACCAAGGCAACTCGATCCAGTTCCGACGAGCCGCTATCGACATTGGAGGGGTGGGATGATTTTGAAGGAAGCGGACTTCTTAAGTGATCTCGCTGTTCTGACGGCCATCATTGCTTGACCCTCCCACTTTTTACCTGTCATCCCTCCAGATAGGCGGCCAGCTCGTTGGGCGTTCCGTTCGGAAACGCACTCTTCAGATGATCGAGAAAAGCCGATACGCGCGCGCTCAGCAATCGACGAGAGGGATAGAGTGCCCACAGAGCGACATCCGAATCCTGGACACTTCCCCATTTCGCAAGCCTGCCCGACGTTATGTCGTGACTAACGAGAGAAATGGGAAGCCGGGCTGCTCCGACACCCATTCTGGCGGCGTCGCGGACATTGAGCAATGACGAAAGACTGAGCACGGGCTCGACTTTGAACGTCGATTTACCGGCGTCGGTCATCATCGCCCACTCCGTCATGATGTCTGGCGAACCGCGCACGACGACGGGGACGATCGCACCAGCGTTTGGGGGAGTAACACCGGTCGGGGCGACAATGACGAGGTGATCTCGCAGGAAGACCCGTCCGACGAGGCTGTCGTCAGGATCCGGATTGATACGGATGACAAGATCATATCCTTCCTCCACCATGTCGACGGCGCGGTCCTCCGTCGTGACTTCCAGTCGTACGTCAGGATATTTCAGTGTGAAGCCCGCGGCGAGCTTTCCCATCGCAGCCTGTGAGAACAGCAACGGCGCGCTGATCCGCAGCCTGCCACGAGGTTTGTCGCTGCCGGCCGCGATCGCGGAAGCCGTCTCATCCAGTTCGGTGAGAAGAGCACCTGCTCGTTGATGAAGCGCACGCCCCTCTTCAGTCAACTTGAGCATCCTGGCGCCGCGTTCGACGAGCCGAAGTCCAAGGCTCGCCTCCAGATCTGCGACACGTCGCGACAGCGTGGCCTTCGGGCGCCCCGCCGCCCGGGCCGCTCTTCCGAAGCCGCCATGCCGGGCGACCAGAACGAAGTCAGCGAGCGCCAGGAGATCCATCAGTGTTCCATTGGTGAGACACGGCGTCCATATTTATGGTCTATTGGATCAGAAATGATCCATCCATAGTCGGGTTGTCAACAACCAACGGAGAACTTCCATGACAATCCTGGTAATCGGTGCAACCGGCCGCGTTGGCCGTCATGTCGTCAAACAGCTTATCGCTCGCGATGCGAAGGTCCGGATCCTCACCCGCGATGCCTCGAAAGCAAACTTTCCCATCGACGTCGAGGTTGCTCAGGGTGAGATCCTAGACCTCGGCTCGCTGCGAAATGCCTTCAAGGGCGTCAGCGCGCTTTTTCTCCTCAATGCTGTCACTGGCGATGAGTTCACGCAGGCGATCATCGCTCTCAACATTGCGCGCGAAGCTGGCGTCGAACGCGTCGTCTACCTATCCGTGATGCATGCCGATCGCTTCGTCAACGTACCGCATTTCGCGGTAAAGTCCGGAGCCGAGCAAATGCTGAAACAGATGGGTTTCAGCGCCACGATCCTGCGTGCGAGCTACTTTATCGACAACGAAGCAATGATCAAGGATGTGGTTCTGAACCATGGCGTCTATCCGATGCCGATCGGCGGCAAGGGCGTCGCCATGGTGGATACCCGCGACATCGCGGAGGTCGCGGCGATCGAGCTCGTCCGCCGCGACCAGGCGCCGGGCAAACTTCCGATTGAAACCATCAATCTCGTTGGGCCGGAGACGCTGACCGGCGAAGGGATCGCGGCCATCTGGGCGGATGTTCTTGGCCGCCCCATCGCATACGGCGGAGACGATCCGAGCGGCTTCGAGCAGAGCATGGCGACATTTATGCCGAAGTGGACGGCCTATGAGATGCGGTTGATGGCGGAACGCTATGTCAGCGACGGTATGGTCGCGGACGCGAGCGATGTCGAGCGTCTGGTCGCGATCCTGGGTCGCCCGCTACACTCCTACCGGGAGACCGTAACCACACTGACGGCGCTGTAGCAGACACCCCTACCCTGCTCAATTGAGATAGCGGCGCAAGGGAGCCTTCGATGGCGGGTATCGTCTTCTCAAGGCTCCCTTCGCCGAAGGCAACGTCTGGTCTTAAAGACCAGGTACTGCGTTGCCGCGCAGCCAGATCGCATGGAATTTACCTTTTGAGGATATCAGCCATTGGCGAACGACCTGATCGATGGCAATCGAAACGGCATAGCAGATTGGGGAACAAAGAGTTCGATTGCTGGTTCGGGCGTCGTTCAAATCAAACAGGAGGACCTTGGCATGGCGTCCACGAAAACTCTCGACGATCTCTTTCTCGACACGCTGAAGGATATCTATTTCGCCGAAAAGCAAATTCTAAAAGCTTTGCCGAAAATGGCGCGCGCCTCACAGTCCGAGGAAGGCAAGGCTGGCTTTCTTCAGCATCGCGACGAGACGCAGGGTCAGATCGAACGCCTTGAACAGGTCTTCGAACTGCTCGGCAAGCCGGCGCGAGGCAAAACCTGCGAAGCCATCCAGGGCATCCTCGCCGAAGGCGAGGAAATCATCGAAGAGTTCAAGGGGTCCCCGGCTCTCGATGCTGGGCTGATCTCGTCGGCTCAGGCCGTCGAACATTACGAAATCGCCCGGTATGGGACTTTGATCGCCTGGGCCGACCAACTCGGTCTCAAGGATGCAGTCGCGCTGCTCAGGCAGACACTGTCCGAAGAAGAAGCCACTGACAAAAAGCTCACACAGCTTGCGAAAACTCAGGCAAACGCCAAAGGCAAAGCTGCCTGAACCTATCGACGCGGAAAGGCCGCCAATTCAGGCGGCCTTTTAGCTACGACATTTCTCACGATAGAGGGTTATTCATGGCCAAGCGCACGACGAAAGCACCATCCGCCGTCTCCGATGCCGACACTGTTGCACTTCATGACCAGCAACTTCATCGAGGCGCTGGTGGTGAACTTCACCAGTTCGCCGAGGATGGTCACGACCTCCTGACAACCGCCCAGGGCGGTCCGGTTGCCGACGACCAGAATACCCTTCGCATTGGCGCACGGGGGCCCTCCCTGATCGAGGATTTTCACTTCCGCGAGAAGATCTTCCATTTCGATCATGAACGAATTCCCGAGCGGGTTGTCCATGCCCGGGGCTATGGAGCTCATGGTTTCTTTGAAACCTACGAAAGCCTTTCCGATCTTACCCGCGCCGATATCTTCCAGCGTGCTGGCGAAAAGACGCCCGTTTTCGTTCGCTTCTCGACGGTTGCCGGTAACAAGGGATCCGCCGATCTCGCGCGGGACGTCCGTGGCTTTGCCGTCAAGTTCTACACGAAGGAGGGCAACTGGGATCTGGTAGGAAACAATATCCCGGTTTTCTTCATTCAGGATGCCATCAAATTTCCCGATCTTATTCATGCGGCCAAGCAGGAGCCGGATCGTGCCTTTCCACAGGCCCAAACCGCGCACGATAACTTCTGGGACTTCATCAGCCTGACCCCCGAAAGCATGCACATGGTCATGTGGATCATGTCGGATCGGGCAATCCCCCGTTCGCTTCGGTTCATGGAAGGGTTTGGTGTTCACACGTTCCGGTTCGTCAATGCCGAAGACCAATCGACGTTCGTCAAATTCCACTGGAAGCCAAAACTCGGACTTCAATCCGTCGCCTGGAACGAGGCCGTCAAGATCAATGGCGCCGATCCCGACTTCCATCGCCGCGATCTGTGGCAATCGATCCAGTCGGGCAACTTCCCGGAATGGGAGCTTTGCGTCCAGCTGTTCGACCAGGATTTCGCCGACAGTTTCGACTTCGACATTCTGGACCCGACGAAAATCATTCCCGAAGAAATCTTGCCGGTCAAACCGATCGGGCGCCTGGTGCTTGATAGGATGCCCGATAACTTTTTCGCGGAGACCGAACAGGTGGCGTTCATGACACAAAACGTGCCGCCTGGCATCGACTTCAGCAACGACCCTCTGCTGCAAGGTCGCAATTTTTCCTATCTCGATACGCAGCTCAAGCGGCTGGGTGGCCCAAACTTCACGCACTTGCCCATCAATGCGCCGAAGTGTCCTTTCGCCCATTTTCAGCAGGACGGCCATATGGCGATGCGCAATCCCGTGGGACGCGTCAATTATCAGCCGAATTCACAAGGGGAAGGCCCGCGGGAATCACCGTCACGAGGCTATCGCCATTTTCCGGCCGAAGAACAGGGTCCGAAGGTTCGCCTGCGCGCGGAAAGCTTTGCCGATCATTACAGCCAGGCGCGGCAATTCTTTATCAGCCAAACCGGTGCCGAGCAAAGGCACATTGCGTCCGCGCTGACGTTCGAACTCAGCAAGGTCGAGATGCCGGTCATCCGCGAACGGATGGTCTCACACCTTATGAACATTGACGAAACTCTGGCGACAACAGTCGCTCAGAAGCTCGGCTTTCAAACGATGCCTAGCCGAGCGGACGCCGCCGTTGCCACGCGTCAGGATCTCGAGGCATCTCCAGCGCTCAGCATTGTCGAGCGCGGACCCAAACGATTTGAGGGCCGCAAACTTGGCATCCTCGTAAGCGATGGGGTAGACGCCAAACTGCTGAAAGGTCTGACGGCGGCCATCACCAAGGAAAAAGGTGTGGTCGAGTTGATTGCTCCAAAGGTTGGTGGCGTGACCGCATCGGACGGCAAGCGGATTGAAGCCCATCACATGATTGACGGTGGACCGTCGGTTTTGTTCGACGCGGTCGCTCTCCTGGTATCTCCTTCGGCAATCGATGACCTGGTACGAGAGGCAACGGTGCGCGACTTCATCGCCGATGCATTTCAACACTGCAAATATATCGGTTACGATGAATCGGCTCTTCCACTTCTCGCCAAGGCAGGCATAGCGCAAGATCTCGACGAAGGCACGCTACCGATTTCGAATTCGAAAGACCTGAGTTCGTTCGTCGCCGAAATCGGCAAGTTGCGTGTCTGGGGACGTGAGCCGTCCGTCAAATTCGGCCAGGCATCTTCCCCGATTGCTTCGTCATGATCGGTCAGCGGGGCGCGACTTGATCGCGCCCTCGACCTGGCGGGCCGCCAACCTCGGCAGACCCTCCTATTCGATGGGAAACAGATCCCAGTCAGCATCATGATGGCCCAAGATCTCCGAAGAAATCAACTGTGCCGCAATCTGACTGAAGGTGATGCCATTTCCACCAAAGCCCATCGTCACATAGACGTTCTTCATGCCAGGGGCATGGCCGATCATCGGCAATCCCTGCGGGGTGACAGCAAACGGAGCCGACCACTGAAAGTCAGGTTGGCCGACCGCGATGCCGGTGAGGTCCGCCAGCTTTTCGACAAGCCGTTTCGATTTGCGCTGACGCTTGGCCTCGTCTCGGTAGGCCTCCTCACCGTCTTCGTCTTCTCCGCCGACGATCACGCGCCCGTCAGGCGTCGATCGGAAATAGAGATATGGATCGGACCCTTCCCACACCAAATATTGGTCCAGCCATGTGGGTCTTTCGAGGTTTGGTCGGCTGGCGATTGCCCAGGTGGACATCACTTTCTGGCTTTTGTGAGCGAGGCACTGCAAGAATTCGTATCCGGTGCAAAAAACCACATGGCCGGCCGACAGCAACGCACCCCTCGATGTCGAGATAGCCACCCGTTCGCCGAGTGCCTGAATATCGCTGATCTCTACGCCGGATACAATCTCGGTGCCGTGCTCACGGGCATGTCGAAACAGACCTGCTGTCAGTTGCGCCGGATTTGCCGACGCCGAAATCCCACTGTCGATCGCGGCTGTCCGATCAATACCGAAATGCGCGCGAAGGCGAGCCCCGCTTAAAAGCTCTGCATCAATGCCGGCATCGGCTCGTGCGTCAACTTCCGCTTTCAGCGCGCGCGCACCGTATTCATCACCCGATAGATACAATGTCCTTTTGCGATCAAAGGCGCATTTAACACGCAGATCCACGATCATTTGGGCCAGCTGCTCTACAGCTCCTGCCGACCGCTGCCATATGCGTCGAGCTCGGTGCGATCCAACCGAGTTTTGAAGGACGTGCAACGGTACGTCGATTTCGTGCTGGATCATTGCGGTGCTGGCTAGACTGCTGCCTCTTACCGGGCGCCTGCGATCAACGACGAGCACTTTCAACCCATGACCGACAAGTGCGTGCGCGGTCAGCGCGCCGCTGATGCCCGCGCCGACGATCACGACGTCGTATGTCTTGCTCGCGATCTTGCGGCTGGTCGTAATTCCGCCCCCGGGGAGAGCGGCCCAGAGCGGTTCATCGCGGCGTAGAGAATAGTGTCGGGTCAGCGAGCCGGTGTCGTTCAAGAATGATCCTGCGTTTCAAAGAGGATGTTTCGTGCCGGCTGATAACGAGGCAGCACTCCTGAAGTTCCGGCTAATTGTCCAAGGGGCTCACAGCATCCCGCTGCGACATTTGACCCAGACCGTCAAAGCATGGGGACAGAGACGATCAAGTATGTCCCGATTGTGCCGCTCGCACGTCCTGCGCAGCGGTGGTAATGCGGAATTGGATAAAGCTCTCCGATGCACTGAGGGAACACGCGCGTTGTCTGCGAGTTCGTTATTCCGAACCTGAGGAGGACATGGCATGTCCAAGGATCTTGATCGAGATCAAATCTGGACGGACTTCGAGAAGGCCGTCAACATGACACCATCTTCGCTCGAAAAATGGCTAAAGACCGACGACAGCCATAGTAACGGTTGGAAGGAAGATGACGAAGACGAGACGATAGGTCATCGTTCCGGACGCAGGATTCTGGACATCAAACGCAAGACAAAGACCGAACTCACCGATGCTGATTATCGGCACATGCGAAAGGTCGTCGGCTACATCCATCGCCATAAGAAGCAGGGAGGACCACATGCCGACAAGGAACACTCGCCCTGGCGTTATTCGCTGATGAATTGGGGCCACGATCCGTTGAAAAGCAAATGACTGGCGGCTCGGCTAAATTGCGCTCAGTCCCACCGAATGTCCGCGGTTTGATGACGAAAGACTAGCGTTTTAATGTAAACAGCCTGCTTAACGGTCATTCGTTCTTCGATGGAGCCGATCGTCGCACCAAAGTTTCGGACCGATTTCGACCTCGACCGCCCTACTCCAACCGAAGCAGATCCCGAAACCGGATTGTCGCACGGCTTGTCCCCTCTTCGTCGACAATCTCGAAGGCAAGGCCGTCGATCCTCTCGTCATTCAAAACCAGTTCAGCGATCATTTCGCGGGCCGAGCGACACGCTTCCAGTCTGGCGGCTTCGAGTGAAGGAAAGTTCACGCCATTTTCGTCGATATCGTCAATCTCGTCGGAATGAAGGTGGAAAAAGAACCGCAATTTCAGTTCACCCGCCATTATTGAATTTTCGCATTTAACGCCAAGAGTGGTTGTGTGGTTCCTCGTCGAGCCAATCGATCGTCCGTACGACAATGCCAGCTGTCGTCAGAGCACGCGTCTCGGGCATAAAGGAACCCTTTCCGGCCCGGTGCATTACCCTAGGTTCCAGGAAAAACTCTGACGACAGGTGCGAGATGGTGTCGCGACAGATGCTCTTAGGAAAACGGCTTCTCCTTGTCGAGGATGATTACTTTCTGGCGAGTGAGCTTGCGCAAGGACTTGATCAGATGGGCGTCGACGTGGTCGGGCCCGTCCCCGGTGTCGACGAAGCGTTCGATGCCATCCGTGCGAATGAGGACGTTGATGCCGCGATCCTGGCTATCAATCTTGGCGGTCAAATGGTTTTCCCGATCGCAGACGAACTTGATCGACGATCCATCCCATTTATTTTTGCGACAGCATTTGAACCCGATATTGTACCCGATCGTCATGCGGACAAGCTCGTGCTGCGCAAGCCGCTCGAATTCAGCTCCATCGCCTCTGCGCTCTCGAGCGCGCTGCGACCAGCACCGGTTGCGAACGACGAACCCGCGCGAAATGCTATTCTGCGCAGATTGCCTTCGCAGCAACTAAACATCATTTCGTCACGTCTGCGCAGCATCCACCTGCCGCGAGGGGCGGTCATGGAAGTTCAGAATCAGGCGGTGAGCCGCATCTATTTCCCGATTGATTGCGTCGCCTCGTTGATTGCTGTGGGTCGTGATGGAGCCAGGATAGAGACGGGCCTTGTCGGAAGGGAAGGCATGACAGGGATCGGCGTGGCGATCGGGGACGACCACACGCCTCACGAATTGATCAATCAGATCGAAGGCGACGCATTGGTGATGGCAGCTCACGACTTTAAAACTGCCCTTGCACTCGCGCCGGACCTTGGCCACCTCGCCGCGCGCTTTGGACGATCTCTCGCTGTGCAAATCAGTCACACAGCACTTGCAAACGGAAGGTTCGGACTGCGGCAAAAATTGGCGCGGTGGCTTCTTATGGTGCAGGACCGCACACATGATCAGACCATATCCCTCACGCACGACTATTTGTCGATCATGCTTGGGGTCAGGCGTGCATCGGTCACAGACGTCCTGCACCTGCTGGAAGGGGAGCGAGTGGTCAGGGCACATCGTTCGAGTATCGAAATTCGAGATCGCTTGGGGCTTATCAAAATTGCCGGTGAGATCTACGGAACACCGGAGGCTGAATATGAGCGCCTGATGGGCCTTCCGATCCCGTTCGATAGGTCTGACGTGGCCATTTCCGCGTCGTGAGCAATCAAATGACCAATGTCCGTTAGCGGACCAAAACCTCCTCCTTCGCCTCGATCGCTTGAATTGACCACGAGGCTGTGTGACAAACCTGTTGATAGCAGAATTTGTCGTCGGAGTTTGCGGCAAGGAGGATCTGCATGTCTTCTACCACAGCCTTGGGCGGCGTTTATGAGCCGGACGATGTCGCCATCGTAGCGAGCGTTTTCAGTCGCATTGCCGTTGAACCCTGGTTCACTGCGACCGACGAGGAACGAGACAATTTCGCTCGTTACATCTTGCGCATGTATCGGCAAGGAACGGTGCTGTCCGAACCACTGGAGCGCCTGTGCCGTGCAACGGCATTTGCCCATTTCTCAAAAAAGGGAGCGAGCAATTGCCGGCCGTCGGATTCTGATCGTTGAGGACGACTATTTGATCGCGGCGAGCGCCGCCGACAGCTTACGTGCACCCGGCGCCGAGTAATCGGGCCGGTTGGACATGTTGCAGAAGCCCCTAATGTAATTGAAACATTCCACATGCAACTCGACGCAGCACTTCTCGACATCAATCTCCACGGCCAGATATCTAATGCTGGCGTCGACCTTCTGACGATGCCCAACATTCCGTTCGCCTTCGTTACCGGGTACGAGGATCGAGTCCTTCCGCCTTTCTACCGGGGTGCGTTGACGTTCACCAAACCCGCTGATTGGGGGTTCATTGCGTCGCAACTGACAGGGTGGAACAGCAACCTGCGATACAGCGTAACGAGTTTGGACATTCATTGATCTGGGTAGCCGGATCAGTGTGGTGCGGCCGTGACCCGCCATATAGTATTGCCCACGTCGTCGGCGATCAACAACGCGCCACCAATGTCCATGGCCAGACCGACCGGTCTCCCTCTCGCTTCGTTGTTGCCGGTTAGAAATCCCGTGACGACGTCTTTCGGGAGCCCCTTCGGTTTACCAGCATCGAAGGGAATGTAGACGACCTTATACCCATTGAAGTGTTGTCTATTCCAACTCCCGTGTTCACCGACAAAAGCGCCGCCACGATAGGTGTCGGGAAGGTTCGTGCCTGTGTAGAAAATCATACCCAGAGGCGCGACGTGAGAACTCAGCGCGTAATCGGGGACTACTGCTTTCGCGACGAGATCGGGCTTCTGCGGCATGACGCGAGGATCCACGTTCTTTCCAAAGTAACTGTAAGGCCAGCCGTAAAATCCGCCCTCCTTGACCGATGTCATGTAGTCGGGCACCAGATTTGGGCCGAGTTCGTCACGCTCGTTGACGACCGCCCAGAGAGAGTGGGTCTGCGGCTCCCATGATAGCCCATTTGGGTTTCTGAGGCCGTCGGCAAAGATGCGGTGCCGGCCTGTTGCGCGATCGACCTCCCATATAGAGGCACGATCGATTTCGGCCTGCATGCCGTTTTCGGTGATGTTGCTGTTTGACCCGACACCCACGAACAGCAGTGAACCGTCGGGACTGGCCAACAGGCTCTTCGTCCAATGATGGTCAATCGGCCCGCCTGGGAGATCCGTTAACTTGGTTCCCGGATCGGAAATGCTGGTTTCCCCGGTTTTATAGGGATAGCGCGTTATCCGATCGGTTTCGGCGACATAAAGATCTCCGCCGACGAGAGCGACGCCGAAGGGAGAGTTGAGATGATCGAGAAACACGCTTCTGGTATCCGCGATGCCGTCACCGTTCGTATCTCGGAGCAACGTAATACGGTTGGCACCCTCGTTGTTCCCTGCTGATGTCGCCATCGCCTCGATCCAGCCCATAATCAGATCCTTGGGCCGCCGGATCGGCGGCGGGGGCGGAGCGACGGATTCCGCGGCGAGAACGTCGCCATTTGGCAAAACGTACACGGAACGCGGGTGCTTCAACCCGGTTGCAAGCGCGTTGACCTGCAGGCCATCGGCAACTTTTGGTTTATCGCCGTCGTGCCATCCCACGACCTTGGCAACATGCATCGGCGGAAGGAGATACTGATTGGGGGAAGGCAGTGTGGGATTGGGGCCAATCTGTGCGTCTGGGTCCTGCTCATCCTGGCTGCAGCTCGACAAAAGCAGCGCGACGATGCACGTCGCAGCGGTCACAACGGCAGGTCTCTGATGCCATGAAAAATTTGCGCTCATGGTGCAATCCCCGAGCCTAAGCGGTAGATTAAAACGCGACCGATCCAAGCTGATAGAACAGTTAAAGCGACGACGATTGCAGATAGCGTCAGGCCCATCGGCACCACAGAGGTCCACGCATCCCGGCTGTGGACAAGTGCGTTGAAAAACGACAGACAGAAAATGAGGCAATTACAGATAACGTACGCCCCCAACGGTCCTCTGTACAGAGCCAGCCGCTTGCACGCCACATCGATTAATGCAGCGATCATCGCAACGCATCCAAAGAGGAGACCGATCGCCAATATCCAGGCCGACGTGTCTGCCCACATCATATCGGCGGTCGCCCAATAGGAGATGTCTGTCGCCAACACCCCAATGAAGCACACCATCGGAATTGGAACTATCAGCGAAAAGAGGCAACGACGCGGTATGAGTGCTGCTGGCTGGCGATCTTGAACGACCATCGAATGTCTCCGCTCCCTGCAATGTGTTGCACCAAAATCCGTGCCCCATCTGCGCTTTCGAAAAACACGTCAGCGTTGTCTGGCCCGTTCTCGAGCCTATGACTTGCCACCTTTTCCAGATGGATCGTGGCCGTGATGAGAATCGCGCTCGCCGCCACCGCCCGATACTTTGCTTTGGTCGCGCTTGTCGGGTTCGGCGAGCGGTTTTCTGACCGTCAACGGATCATTGGCATCTGCCTTTGATGATCCAGGGCCGCCTTGGCGTATAGTCGCTGCTATCTTTGTCGAGGTCGACATCTTTTCCGTCCTATCGATCCTGTTGATGACCTTGGTGACCCGTGTTGACCTTGCTGTTGCCCTGTTGTCCCATTTTATCGGGGTCTTTGGTCGTAAAGGACTTATGCGGATCGCCTACTTCTGGCTTGGCGTGATCCCCGACGCCTTTGTCGCTTCTGTTTTCCTGCGGAACAGGTGGTGGTCTCGTACTCATGATCGTTTCCTTTCTGGCCAGGATTGCAGTATCGATCAATTCTCACCGGCGCAGTATCGCTTCTCTACCGGCTCATTGATGAAATCGCGCTGGAACTTACCGGCGACGGATCGCCAGGATGGAATCCTGCCGCAAAATAAACGGCAATCAGACAGGCGAGGATGAAAATCGTTGCGACGAAAATCATCATGTTGTGCCGGGCTTGAGGCTGACGGGCCATCCGATCTCCTGACGGGCAAGATGTTCGATAGACGATGCTGCGGTTTCGCTTCACTTGCCGCGTGTCCCTTCTTAGGCATCGAACCGACGTCAAATGGGTATGTTCCGAAAATAAGTGCCGACCTGCGGTTCAGTATCCAGAAGTTGGTTCCGTGATTCACTCAAAGAGCCGAAGATTGATCGCAGAGATCTCGACAGAGCCTGTCCCATCGGAACAATCTGAGCTGTCTACGGTTCAGGTGACGAACCTATGTTCAAACTTAAGGAATGCCATCGCCTCCTTGGCAGGCGATACTCAAGCGCAGGATCTCCCGCAATGTGCGTTCCTACAGCTGACCCATGCCGTGAGTCCACGGCCAAAAGAGCGGATCGCTTCACGGCGCCAAGCCCGCTTTGAATAACAAGGAGGATTGCCTATGAGGTTCAAGCGGATCGAACTGGAAACTGGCCTTAAAACCTTCATTGTCGTACTTGATGCCGATGAGGAAGCATTCTCAACACTGGCTGGATTTGCAAGTGTTCAGGGCTTGGCCGCCGCTTCCGTGACCGCAATTGGAGCTTTCGAGTCGGCCACGGTTGGCTGGTTCAATTTTTCCACCCATTCCTATGATGAGATCCTCGTGGCTGAGCAGTGCGAAGTACTCAGCCTTCTCGGCGACATCGCCGTTGGAGACAACGGACAGGCCAGCCTTCATCTCCACACGGTACTTGGCTTGCGGGATGGAACGACGCGCGGTGGTCATTTCCTGCAGGGGATCGTGCATCCTACGTTGGAGGCGACCATCGTGGAGACGCCAACGGAACTGCGCCGCCGACACCGCAAGGATCTTGGCATCGCGTTGATCGACCTTTAACTGTCGTAACAAGGCGGCACACGGTTTCTCGGTCGCCAATTCCGCTCACCGTGAGCCAGCATTTAGAGTGCGCGAACTGCAAACGTCGCGTCGTCGTACATTTTGACCTTATCTCCGGCCGGGAAGGATTGCGCTCAGTGTCTGCCTTAAAGTTCCCTTGACGACGCCGCTCTCTTCCGGATCGCCTTTTAGCAACGCAGTGGCGAGGTTGCGCATCTGCTCAAATGTTAGGTGCGGGGGAATTGGCGGCACTTCCGGATCCGTTTTAACCTCGAGGACGACGGGCCGGTCCGTCAAGAACGCCTCATCCCAGGCAGCACCCAAATCCTCTGGCCGGTCCACAAATAATCCCTTCAATCCAATCATATCGGCAAAGCGGTGGTAGGGAACATCGGGAATACGTTGCGATGCCTCGAACTTGGGGTCGCCTTCCATGACGCGCTGCTCCCACGTCACCTGATTGAGGTCTTCATTGTTGAAGACACAGACAACCAAGCGGGGTTCAGACCACTTGCGCCAATATTTCGAGACCGTGATCAGTTCGGCCATGTTGTTCATCTGCATGGCGCCGTCGCCCACCAGGGCAATAACCGGCCTGTCGGGATGGGCAAATTTTGCAGCGATTGCATATGGCACGGCTGCCCCCATCGACGCCAATCCCCCTGACAGGGATGCCATCATTCCACGCCGGATCCGCAAGTCGCGAGCATACCAGTTCGCACAAGAGCCAGAGTCGCTCGTTACGATAGCGCGATCCGGAAGGCGCGGCGACAACTCGACGACGACACGCTGCGGGTTGACGGGGCTGGCCTCCTTATGCGCTCTTTCGTCCAGCTTCCGCCACCAGGCGCCGACGCGGTCCTCGATCTGCTTGCGCCAAGAGAGGTCGTCTTTCTGACGAAGACGGGGAAGGAGCGCCTGCAAGGTTGTGCTTGCGTCGCCGACCAGATTGACCTCCATCGGATAACGCAGAGATAACATATCCGGCCTGAGATCGATCTGGACACCCCGGGCGTCGCCCTCTTCGGGCAGGAACTCCGAATAGGGAAAACCCGACCCGACCATCAGGAGGGTGTCGCAGTCCCGCATCAGGTCCCAGGATGGCTCCGTTCCCAAAAGCCCAATCGAGCCGGTTACCCATGGAAGGTCGTCCGGAAGTGCTGCCTTGCCAAGCAGAGCCTTTGCTACGCCGGCCCCCAGTCGATCCGCAACCGCGATCACCTCATCGGCTGCATCAAGTGCGCCGGCGCCGATCAGCATTGCGACCTTGTTTCCTGCATTGAGGACATCGGCGGCCCGCTGCAGGTCATCATCATGCGGCACGGTCCTCGGCGGAGAATAGCCCAGTCCTGACATCACCGAGCCATGTTTGCGCGGTGGCGTCTCATAGGGCAGTTCCTGCAGATCATTCGGAAGAATGAGTGCCGTCACCGTCCTGTTGGCAAGCGCGATGCGCAAGGCCCGATCGACCAGATGACGCACCTGCGAAGGCGCCGACGCTTGATGGACGAAATCTCCGGCAACGTCCTTGAGCAGCGACGCAAGATCGATTTCCTGCTGATAATGGCCGCCGAGCGCACGTCGCGCCTGTTGTCCGACGATCGCGACAACTGGTTGGTGGTCCAAGCGTGCATCATAAAGGCCTGTGACCAGATGGGTTGCTCCCGGCCCGGATGTGGCGATGCAGACACCGATCTCGCCAGAGAACTTCGCATGGGCGGAGGCCATAAAGGCAGCCATCTCTTCGTGGCGGGCTTGAATAAACTCGATTTTCCCATCAGCTCGGTTCAACGCCCCGAACAGACCGTTGATGCCATCGCCCGGATAGCCAAAAATTCGCCGCACACCCCAATCGTAAAGGCGCTGCACGATGAAGTCGCTTACCGTTTTTGCCATGATACATCTCCGCTGATCACATGCCCGTCTGCGGGGCAACGGCCGTCGAACACCCGAAAAGGGCATATGTTCCCTCTGCGCAATGAGCTCCAAAATCGCCGACATCTCCAATAGACAGCGTCCATGCAATCGCGGCTGAACCGCTCACTGCCGAACTCTGCATTCGGCGGCTTTGCCCTGTCGACGAATAATCTCCGTGACTGCCGATCCGTCGCAGCGACCCTGTTCAATGACGTTGCGGGAGGTTTCGTGGACTAGCTGCCAAAGACGTCGCGCAAATCCGTCGATCCGGAATTGCTCAGCGACGTAGCAGTCGGGAGAGTATCCGACAGTCGCATAAAAACTTAGAGATGTTGATTTATTTCCACTATGCCAGCCTCGGTGATACCCCATATAACGCATGATCAAGGAGTGTAGCGATGATCCCGATATCGAGATTGGAACCTGACTGTTTTTATTGGGCGAAGCTAAGATCCGATCGCGGCGCCGACGTCCAGATCGTTAAAGTATCCACGGTGTTTGGCGTTGAAAAAGAATACTGGTCAGTTGCCAGTGTCGGCTCGGACGGGCACCGCATGCCGGCGGATTTCGAGTTCGTCGCCAAGATCGTCCCGCCGTCCTCTAAAATTAAAATTGCCGTCGAGTTGGCAGCCGAATAAGCAAACGCGGCCGCAGGCGCGGCGCTGGCACGCGCACCCTCTGGCGCGCGCCGCTAATTCCGGTCCGGGCAGCGAGCGAACGAACCGGTGCGATCCCCCACAAGCCTCCGTAATCGGCCGGGGGGTCAAAGAAGTACTCAGCCGTTTGGTCTTATAACAACCTTGACGCAACCATCCGTCTTGTCGCGGAAGGTTTCGTAAGCCTGCGGACCATCCTCAATTCCAACTCTGTGCGTTATCAGGAATGATGGATCGATCCTGCCTTCAATAATGAGATCCATCAGCGGCTGAAGATATTTCTGAACATGCGTTTGGCCGGTCTTCAATGTCAGCCCCTTGCCAACAAACGCCCCAAGTGGCGTAGGAACAGCCGCACCGACAAAAACGCCAGGTAAAGAGACAGTCCCCCCGGGGCGGCAGGCAAGAATGGCTTCATGCAATGCGTAGGGGCGTTCGGTGCTCGTAAGCTTGGTCTGCAAAGCCTCCAGCAGCCCGCCGGAGCCATGACTTTCCATGCCGACAGCTTCGATTACCGCATCGGGACCTTGTCCACTTGTTATGTCCAGGATGCGCTTTTGAAGATCGCCTTCGGCGTAATCCAGCGTTTCCGCACCGCACTGCCTGGCAAGTTCCAGGCGCTTCGGTACCGTATCGACGGCAATCACACGCTCGGCACCCAGCAAAAATGCCGACTTGATTGCAAAAAGCCCAACCGGGCCGCAACCAAAAACTGCGATGGTCTGACTCTGCTGGATATTGCAGTTTTCCGCCGCCATGTAACCAGTCGGAAAGATGTCCGAGAGAAAAAGGACCTGCTCGTCGGAAAGGCCTTCAGGTACCTTGATAGGACCGACATCGGCGTAAGGTATCCGCAGGAACTGCGCCTGGCCGCCTGGAAAGCCGCCGTAAAGTTCAGAATATCCAAACAGCCCGGCGGTCGGGTATCCCACCTGTTGCGCCTCCTTTGGTCCTTTCGGGTTAGACCGTTCACACAAGGAGAAGAGGTTCCATCGACACATCCTGCATTCTCCGCATGAAATCGTAAAGGGAACGACGACCCGGTCTCCAATCTTGAGTTTGCTGTTGCCTCGCCCAACCTCCACGACTTCGCCCATGGTTTCGTGGCCCATGACGTCGCCCGCGTGCATTCCAGGAACATAGCCCCCATACAGGTGAAGATCAGAGCCGCAGATCGCGCAGCTGGTCACCTTGATTATGGCATCACGGTCATCCTGAATGATTGGATCATCGACGGTTTCACACCGGATGTCACCGCTGCCGTGCCAGGTTAAAGCCTTCATATCGTTCTTCCTTTGCCTTACATAAGTAGATGCGAGCTTTTACGGCTGTCCGCCGCCTCCGGCAGAGCCGTAGACCTGGCCCGTTGCGTAACTCGCGAGCGGATCGGCCAGCTGCACATAGATGGAGGCGAGTTCCGCAGGTTGCCCCGGCCGACCCATAGGTGCATCCCCGCCAAAATTCTCGAGCTTCTCCATGGTTGCACCACCGCAGACTTGCAGCGGCGTCCAAATAGGACCAGGCGCGACGCCGTTCACGCGGATCCCTCTGGATGCGAGCTGCTTTGCCATGGACTTCGTGAAGTTCATGGCAGCCGCCTTGGTGATGGCGTAATCAACCAAATTCGCCGAGGGGTCGTAGGCTTGCTCCGAGGTGGTCTGAATGATCACAGCGCCCGGCTTCAGGTGCTTGAGGGCAGCCTTGGTCAACCAGAACATCGCGTAGATGTTGGTCTTCATTGTCGCGTCGAAGGCATCTGTCGTAATATCCAGGATCGATTGCGCCTGCTGCTGCCGGCCAGCATTGTTGACCAGGATGTCGAGGCCACCCAGAACCGAAACTGAATTTGCGATAAGCTTTTCACAAAAGAATTCGTCCCGCAGATCGCCCGGCAGGGCAAAAGCCTTGCGCCCCTCCGCTTCAATCAAGGAGATAACTTCCTTTGCATCGTCTTCCTCGTCAGGCAAATAGTTGATCGCGACGTCCGCACCTTCTCGCGCGTAAGCGATTGCTGCGGCACGTCCCATGCCGGAATCGCCACCGGTAATCAGTGCCTTGCGGCCGGCGAGACGCCCTGAGCCTTTATAGGAGACTTCTCCGTGATCGGGTTTTGGACGCATCGCATTCGCAAGGCCGGGAAAAGGCTGGCTTTGTTTCTCGAAAGGCGGCTTTGGATATTTGCTCGTTGGATCTTCCATCATACTCCTGTCCTTCCTGTGCTTTATGGTCTTGGGAATGTGACGACGGCCGCGGCGCCAGCGCTTGTTTTCGCGGCCGGCAAGCGGGCCGCGACAAATGCCCGGACCTGAATGTGTGCGTCAACGGTGATTGAATAACCAAGATACCTAAGGCGGTGCTGTCGGAGCCGAACCAAGCGCGCGATCTGTTGTTCCCAAGAATCGCGCGGATTGAACCGATCCCAGCGGGCAGACCGAAGTCCGCAAAGCAACTGCAATAGACAGGGTCCGTGGCACAGAGGAACGATCATGCGGCATCGGAACACCGACCAACTGACAATCGAATTGACGGAATCCGCAGCAAGGACGGACGTCCCGTTGTTTCCCGGCACGGCTAGCCGGCAGCGCTTCGACTTGAGATCGCGTCGTCATCACCTTGCAGGACAGCTGTCTGCAAATCGTTGCGCCAACACGACGCGGATTCGGAGAGACGACACGCCCAGCAAACACGCCTCGCCCAGCAAATAGTGCGATCCTTCCTCGCAATGGACGCCGCTACCCAAGTGACGGCCTCGCTATCGATCGCTTCTCAGCTGTTGGCCACGATCGGGGAACGAATGAGCTTTTCCCACTTAACATTGGCTGTCTTGGTCCGTCTTCGCTCCTCCGCACCGCGAAAGGGTACCTGTGTATTCCCGTTCAGGGCGAAGAGTTTGGCATCGATCCTGCTGCGGTTTCTGACGATGTCCATCGAAAATTCACCGAAGCATTCCCGGCTCCTTCTTCAAAACGCTGGCCACGATCCATAGCGCGAGGAGGCAAACCCTCGCGCGCGAGATCAACTCGTTCGTTGACGCTGGAGGCGGGAACAAAGTTTGTTCGCCACGATTTGGCACGCATCCCGCGCAAAGGAATTTAACTTATGACCAGCACTTCGCCCGTGATCTTTTCGCCAAACGTCGAGACGATGGAGCCCGATGAAGCGCAGACGATCGACGATTTAAATGCGGCATTTGACAAAATCCTGTCGACGACCGCGCGAGATTACGGCCACGCAGTGCGGGCAGTGCACGCCAAAGCCCACGGCGTCCTGAAGGCGGTTTTGACCGTTCACGACGGGCTGCCGCCTGAACTGGCTCAGGGTCTATTTTCCCGCCCGCAAGCGTATGACGCATATTTACGCATCTCGACAAACGCCGGCGATATCCTGCCGGATGCAATTTCCCTTCCACGCGGACTTGCAATCAAAGTCATGGGCGTCAGCGGGCAGCGCTTGCCCGATGCGGCAGGAAGCACGCAGGACTTCGTTCTTGTGAACGGACCGATCTTCCAAGCAAAGACCGCCGAGAAGTTTCTCGGCAGCCTGAAAATGCTGGCAAAGACAACCGATCGCCTGGAAGGCACCAAAAAGACCATTTCAACTGTGCTTCAGGGTGTCAATTCGGCTCTGGAGGCGGTTGGTGTTTCGAGCACGACTGTTCAGTCTATGGGTGGTGCGCCCAATGTCGATCCCCTCGGCGAAACGTATTTCAGCGTCACCCCATTCCGTTACGGCGACTATATCGCCAAATTCAGCGTCAAGCCCGTGTCGAGTGCCCTTACCAAGTTAACCGGCAGAAAAATCGACGCCGACGACCACAACGACGCGATCCGCGATGCGGTACAGATGGAAATGCGGCATTTGACTGCGGTGTGGGAGTTTCGCGTTCAACTCTGTCGGGATTTGAGCAAGCAGCCGATCGAGGACCCGACGGTTCAATGGGACGAGACGGAAGCACCGTTTTTGACGGTGGCGACCCTCCAGGCGGCGAGCCAAGACAGTTGGAGCCCTGATCAGGTGGAGAAGGTTGATGACCAGATGCGTTTCAGCGTCTGGACCGGCTTGGAGGCCCACCGACCACTCGGAAACATCAATCGTGCCCGAAAGGCGCCATACGAGCATTCGGCGCAGTTTCGCGAGCGCTTCAATGGATGTCCAATTCACGAGCCTGATCGGGGCTCGTAGCGGTTCATCGAACGTTCGAGACTCTGACCGTTCGCTCCGAGCGCTTGGCCATTGCGGGATGATCCCGTCGCGATTTCCAATCGGGCGACGGAACAATTTCTCACAATGGCGCTTTTCAGCACATGCAAAGGTCCATCCTACACTGCGGGCTCCTCATGGGTTCGCTATTGATTTTTCCCGCCGTCGCGTCCGCAATCGATGCAAGCGACATCAATGAGGCGACGATCACCGAAAAAACGGCAGATCTGCCGCCGGGCAAACCGACGGAGCCGGCTCCCGACATCGTGAAACTTCAGATCCTGCTTGATCGCGCCGGCGCGTCACCTGGTGTTATCGACGGCTTGCCGGGAGAAAATTTAACGAAAGCAATTGCGGGCTTCGAAGCAATCCAGGGGCTTCCCGCTGACGGCAAGCTGGATCAAGAGGTGATGCAAAGGCTTGCAGATCAGGTTCCGGTCGTTCAGGCCTATGCCATTACCGGCGATGATGTCGCCGGCCTGGTCGAGATGATACCGGAAGACTACGCAAAGCAGGCACAGATGTCTGCACTCGGTTATACGAGCGTCGCTGAAAGGCTCGCCGAACGATTTCATATGGACGAAAATTTGCTGAAAAAGCTTAACCCTACAGCGTCCTTCGCAGCCGGTGAAACGATTGCGGTTGCTGTCGCGGGCGAGGCTCGTCATGGCAGCATTGGAAACATTGGAAACATTGAGGTCCATCGCAAAACCGGCCAGGTCTTCGCCTTTGGCAAGGACAAATCGCTGTTGGCCGTGTATCCCGCAACGATCGGGAGCGAGGAAACACCGTCTCCGACGGGAACCCATAAGGTCAAGGGCGTCGCACGGATGCCAGTCTACGTCTACAACCCGAAAATAAATTTCCAGCAGGGCAATAACAAGCAGATCCTGAAATTGCCCGGTGGTCCCAACAATCCGGTCGGAACGGTTTGGATCGATCTCACGGAGCCCACCTACGGCATTCATGGCACCCCTGAGCCAAACCTTGTCGGCAAGACAGGATCACATGGTTGCGTGCGCCTGACGAACTGGGATGTCGAGGAACTGTCCGGGATGGTGAAGCCTGGAGTTGTCGTCACTTTTATGAATTGACAGAGCAACATCCAGCTTTTCTTGACGTCTGATAATTGTCGCCAACCAGAAGTCGCGCCCCGCGGCCGACATTCATGCTCAAAAGACAGAAAGTTCTTCCGTTTTAGGCGGCGACCGATTTCTATCGCCGTTGTCTTCTAAGTTTCGCCGTTCTGGTGTTCACGGACGAACATCAAAGTCGACAGTGGCGGCAGGTTGAGGCGAAGCGATTGGTCACGCCCATGCATTGGAACATTGTCGGACATACAATCACGATTTTCAAAACCACTGCCGCCGTAAACTTCGCCATCGCTATTCAGGATTTGCCGCCATAATCCGCCGACAGGGACGCCGATGCGATAGTCGTTGCGTAAAACCGGCGTGAAATTAGAGACGACGAGCATGACCGACCGGTGCGCGGCATCGAAACGAAGCATTGCAATGATGGATTGTTCGGCATCGTCGACGACAGCCCACTCAAATCCGTCCGCCTCTGTGTCACCATGTTGGAGGCAGGGGAAATGTCGATAGACGCGGTTCAAATCCCGGACAAACCGCTGCAGACCGCTGTGCTCTTTCTGATCAAGGCTGTTCCATTCAACGGATCGATCATGATTCCATTCAGCGACCTGACCGATCTCGCATCCCATGAATAGCAGCTTCTTGCCTGGATGGCCCCACATGAAGCCGTACAATGCTCGAAGATTGGCCATTTTCTGCCAGCTGTCTCCAGGCATTTTTGCAATGAGCGCCCCTTTTCCGTGAACCACTTCGTCGTGGGAAAACGGTAAGATAAATCGCTCACTGTAGGCATAGACCATCCCGAACGTCATCGAGCCATGGTCGTATTTTCGGTAGACAGGGTCCGATGAGATGTAATGAAGGGTGTCGTGCATCCATCCCATGTTCCATTTCATGTCGAAGCCGAGCCCCCCCTCCTCTGGACGTGTGGTGACATTGGGAAACGCGGTCGACTCTTCGGCGATCATGACGGCGCCCGGATGCCGATCATGGACGATGCTGTTCAGGTGCTTGAAGAACTCGATGGCTTCGAGGTTCTCACGGCCGCCGTAGCGGTTTGGGATCCACTCGCCTTCAGGCCGGCTGTAATCGCGGTAGAGCATGGAGGCGACCGCATCGACGCGTAAGCCGTCAATGTGAAATCGTTCAAGCCACTCAAGCGCGCTGGCAATGAGAAAACCTCTCACTTCGTTGCGTCCAAGATTGTAGATCAACGTGTTCCAGTCACGATGGAAGCCCTCACGCGGGTCCTCATGTTCATAAAGAGCGGTCCCGTCGAAGCGCGCCAGCCCCCAAATGTCGGTCGGAAAGTGGGCGGGCACCCAGTCAAGGATCACGCCGACGCCTTCGCCGTGGCAGCGGTCCACGAAATAGGAAAAATCCTCAGGCGTGCCATATCGACCGGTAGGAGCAAACATGCCGAGTGGCTGATATCCCCACGAGCCTCCGAACGGATGCTCCATAATGGGCAGCAGCTCGATGTGGGTAAATCCCATATCCCGAACGTAGGGAACAAGACGTTGTGCCAGTTCGATCCAGTCAAGCGATCGCCCAGCCTCTTCCATATCTCGCAGCCACGAACCCACGTGAACTTCGTATATCGACATAGCCGTTTCCGAACGAGCTTGTCCTGCGCGCTCGTTCATCCAATGGGCATCACTCCATGGGAAGGGCCGAGACGAAGCAACCACCGACGCGGTCGAGGGAGCCGGTTCGGCTGACCGCGCGACCGGGTCGGCCTTCTGTGGAAGGAGGTTGCCAAGCCGATCAAGGATCTCAAACTTGTAACGCTCGCCTACGGTCAGATGCGGAACGAATATCTCCCAGACACCGGCCTGCGAGCGAAGTCGCATCGGATGGCGACGTCCGTCCCACGCATTAAAATCACCGACGAGGGAGACACGCTTCGCATTGGGCGCCCACACCGCGAAGCGAACGCCCTCGACATCATTCACCGTTAGCGGGTTCGCTCCAAGCGCCTTTGTGAGATCGTAATGCGTTCCTTCTGAAATCAAATGCAGATCCAGATCACCGAGGAGCGGCTCGAAACTGTATGGGTCGTCAGTCAACTGGATGGCATTCGGCCATTCGATGCGCAGACTGTAAGGGCGAGCCTCCGCCAAGCTGACACCAAACAAGCCCGCAGGGTGTACGAGCTCGGCAGATGCGATTGGGATCGCGCTATTTCGCTCGACTATGTCGACACGCAGGGCACCGGGAAGAAAAATCCGGATCCGGTAGCGGCCATCTGTGCCTCGATGGAGACCGAGAATAGAAAAAGGGTCGCCATGCCGACCGTGGACCAGGTCGTCCAGAGCTGCATTGTCCACGCCTTCAAGGATATCGGCAGCCGCATTCATCATGAGTTGCTCTCCGACAGACGCGACAGAATGCTGACGAAACCGCGCAGTGGTATAGGAAGCCATTTCGGCCGGTTGCGTGCCTCATAGGCTATTTCGTAGGCCGCCTTCTCGAGCAGGAATATGTCGAGGACCTGCCTGACGTCCCCGGATTTATTCGGGAGCTCTGTCGAGGTCGAGAGGGCTTTTTCATAGCTGGTCATAAAGACCTTCTCGGCGCTGTCGCCGAAGCGCTCGATCACCGCCCTGCGTCGACCGTCGTGATGATCGGAAATCGCATCGTTTTCAAGCATGGCTGTTGCCGTCAGGTAGTCGAGCGATCGCAGAAGGCCGGCAGCATCCCGCAGTGGGCTGGTCTTCGCCCGGCGTTCAGCAAGGTTGCGAGCGGGTTCTCCCTCGAAATCGATGATGACTGCGTCACCTTCCGTGACGAGGATCTGCCCAAGATGGAAATCGCCATGTGTCCGAGTCAGTAACGTCTGCGAGGCGCCGTCAGCCAGTCTGCCGGCAAGCGCTAGGATGCGTTCGCGATTGGAAAGGAGTGCCTGGATCTGGGACGACACCTCGGCCTCAACGTCATTCTGCAGATCGGCCAGCTTCGAAAAGGCATAGGAAATTTCGCCCGTGACGGCCTTGCGAATGACGTCGACGTCGTCAGGATCCGCTCTATGCGGTGAGAAAGCCTCGTCATCCGATGGTTCGGCAAGTAGAGCATGCAATTCGCCGAGGCGCTCGCCGACCATGGCGACGAAATGCAAAAGGGGCTGAAGCTGTTCGTCTGCGCTGTCGATCGCTGCCTCGGTGATCACGATCTCGTCGGCAACCCGGCGGAGATTGGACAGCATCCAGTTCCAGGCATCACCCTGGTTGCGAATTGCGCCCTGTACGATGATGAGGGTCGAGCGTCTGCCTTCACCGTCAGTTCGAACCACCTCACCCAGAAGGGGCGCAGTGTGTTCATATCCGTGCTGCGTGAGATAGCGCGTCATCTCAACTTCGGGATGGATACCGACGAACACGTGACGGATCAGCTTGATCATTGCAAGATCGCCGATAATCAGCGAGCTGTTGGACTGCTCGGCAGACAGCCATTGAATTGCCATACCGTCCGTCAGCGCCAGGCGATCCAACTGGTCGGTGCCGATAAACTCGATTGTGCCTGTGCGACCGGTCACCTTGGAGCGGTCGCGAAGCCCCTGTAGAATTCCCCGCGCCATGGCATCGACGGCGAAACCGTCGGTGAGGAAGCCTACCCGCCGACCTTGGCGGATGCGCGCAAGCGAAAGCTGCTGGCCAAGAATATTCGGGGGCGTGTCATCCCATTCCACGGCAAGCGGCAGCTGATAGGTTTCGACGTGGTCGGGAAGCACCGCCTCGATTTCGCCGAGAACCACGCCTTCGGCGAACGGCATCGGCGTTGCCGAAACCAGACGCGCGTCCTGGAGTGGTTGATCCTTGGCGCCGAACCAGCGGCGCTTCGACAAGTAAGCCGGCAAGACGTCTCGGCTCAAGGTGGCGACATGCTGCGGCAATTCCACAAGTTCCGTCAGACTGCGTCTCACAACAACGGTGGTGAAATCCGCGAGCTGCTCGGGCGGCGCCGCGCGCCACGTCGGTCCATCCGCTTCTGCATTCAACTGAAACCAGAAAAATCCATAGGGCGCCAACGTCAAAAGATATGTGAGCTGGCCGATCGGAGGAAACGGCGACATTCCGGTTAGCTCGATAGGCACGCGCCCTTCGAAGCTCGATAGATCAAGCTCGACTGCCTGCGGTAGCCGGGAGAGGTTGGCGACGCAGAGGATGATCTCGTCATTATACTCACGTAGATAAGCGAGGATGCGACGGTTGCTCGGCGTTAGAAACCGCAGAGATCCCCGTCCGAAAGCACTGTGTCGCCCGCGGAGCGCAAGCATGCGCCGCGTCCAGTTCAACAAGGAGTGCGCGTCTGAGACCTGTGCCTCGACGTTCAACGCCTCAAATCCGTAAAGTGCATCGGCGACTGGCGGCAACACCAGTCGCGCTGGCTCTGCGCGGGAAAAGCCGCCATTTCGATCGGGAGACCATTGCATCGGAGTGCGCACGCCGTCACGATCGCCGAGGTAGATATTATCGCCCATCCCGATCTCGTCGCCGTAATAAACGACGGGCGTGCCCGGCATCGACAAGAGTAACGCGTTCATGAGTTCGATGCGCCGCCGGTCGCGCTCCATAAGGGGTGCAAGCCGACGACGGATACCGAGATTGATGCGCGCACGTTTGTCGGAGGCATACGTCTCCCACAGATAATCCCGTTCTGCATCGGTCACCATTTCAAGCGTCAGTTCATCATGGTTGCGCAGGAAGATTGCCCACTGGCAGGCGTCGGGAATATCCGGTGTTTGACGCATGATATCGGTGATTGGAAATCGGTCTTCCTTGGCGATGGCCATATACATGCGCGGCATCAGCGGGAAATGAAACGCCATGTGACACTCGTCGCCATCACCGAAATATTCGCGCGTATCTTCAGGCCATTGGTTCGCCTCGGCCAACAACATCACTCCGGGATGCGTGGCATCGAGTGCGGCGCGCATTCGCTTCAGGACCTGATGGGTTTCGGCGAGGTTTTCGTTGTTCGTCCCCTCACGCTCGACAAGATAAGGAATGGCATCCAGTCGAAACCCGTCGATCCCGGTTTCAAGCCAGAACCGCATGATGTCCAGCAATTCTTCCATCACAAGAGGGTTGTCGAAATTGAGGTCCGGCTGATGCGAATAAAAGCGGTGCCAATAGTATGCGCCGGCCACAGGATCGAACGTCCAGTTCGACTTCTCGGTATCGAGGAAGATGATGCGCGTTTCTGGAAATTTCTGATCCGTATCAGACCACACGTAAAAATCCCGTTCGGGACTGCCGACAGGCGATTGGCGGGCTCGCTGGAACCAGGGGTGCTGATCGGATGTGTGATTGATGACCAGCTCAATGATGACACGAATGTTGCGCTCATGAGCAGCCGCCACGAATTTGCGAAAGTCATCGACAGTGCCATAGTCCGGACTGACGTCCCGATAGTCGGCGATGTCGTAACCGTCATCACGCCTGGGTGACGGAAAAAACGGCAACAACCAGATCGCTGTCACGCCGAGAGCTGCGATATGATCGAGCTTCTGATACAAGCCCTCGAAGTCTCCGATACCATCGCCGTTGGCGTCGTAGAATGACTTGATATGCAATTGGTAAATGATGGCGTCTTTGTACCAAAGGAGATCGGCGGTACTCGTGTTCAAATCGTCCATGACTGCGGCATCCATCTCACACTCCTCCCGTTCTGATACGCCAGATGGCAAAGGGTAGCCGGTTCGGATCCAGTCTGATCTGCTGCCATTTGCCCGAGCGATCGAACCGTTCGCCGCTGACGAGATCCTCGAAGGCGAGTGTGCCCTCGTCACCGAGACCGAAATGCCAAAGGGGAAACTCAACCGTGCTCTCTTGCATGGTGTCTGGATCGAGGGTCACGGCGATCAAGAGGACGTTGCCACGGTCCGTGCTTGCCTTTTCGAAAAACATGACGTTGGGGTTCGAAGAGGAAAGCAGGGTCAATCCAAGATGGGATTGAAGCGCGGGGTTGTCCTTTCGGATCCGATTGAGCATGGCGATTTCAGCTTTGATGTTTCCAGGGCGATCGTAATCCCACGCTCGGATCTCGTATTTCTCGCTGTCGGCGTATTCCTTGCGTTTTGCATCCGGCCGGCCCTCGCACAGTTCGAACCCGTTATAGACGCCCCATAGACCGGAGAGGGTCGCCGCCAGCGCCGCCCGGATGAGATAGGCGGGCCGCGGCGCGTTCTGGAGAAAATCGGGGTTGATGTCATGAGTATTGACGAAGAAGTGCGGCCGGAAAAACTCTTTTGGCTCTCCTTGTGTGAGCTCGATCATATACTGTTCGAGATCCCATCGTGCATTTCGCCAGGTGAAATAGGTATAGGATTGCGAGAATCCGACCTTGGCAAGCCGGTACATAACTTTTGGACGCGTGAACGCTTCAGACAGAAAGACCACATCGGGATGGCGAGCGCGAATATCGCCGATCAGCCACTCCCAGAATGGAAACGGTTTGGTGTGAGGATTGTCGACACGAAAGAGCCTGACACCTTCCTCGACCCACATGTCGACGATATCACGTAACTCCACCCAGAGCGCGGGAACTGAATCCTTCGCATAGAAATCGACGTTGACAATATCCTCGTATTTCTTGGGCGGATTTTCCGCATAGCGAATGGTGCCGTCCGGTCGCCAGTCGAACCAGCCTGGATGGTCCTTGAGCCAAGGGTGATCCGGTGAAGCCTGAATGGCGAGATCAAGTGCGATCTCGAGCCCGTGTAGCCGCGCCTGGTCCACCAATCGCTCGAAATCACCGAATTGACCAAGCAGTGGATGGATGGCGTCATGGCCTCCCGCCTCCGAGCCGATCGCGTAAGGACTGCCCGGGTCCGCCGGTGTCGCGATCAGCGAGTTGTTGCGCCCTTTGCGATTGGTATGACCGATCGGATGGATCGGCGGGAAATAAAGAACGTCAAAACCCATTTCGCGAATTGCCGGGAGACGCGCGACGACATCGTCGAACGTGCCGTGTCGCTCGGGATCGCCACTCTGCGAGCGAGGAAAGACTTGATACCAGCTCGCGAACGCGGCCTCTTTGCGCTCAGCCTCGACACCGAATGTCGACGAGTGGGTCAGGAATGGCCGGCGGTCCGCCTTGGCCATCAACTCGCTGAGGCGACCCGACAACAGCATTTCGATTTTCTGCGGTGTCGCACAATCTTTGAGTTGAGAGGCGATCAAGAGAAGTTCCGCCTTGCCTTCTGCGTCCATTATCTCGCTGGGATGTTCCGCCGACTGACGAACCAGATCCTCTCCCTCGATCACCTCCAGATGCAAATCGAGACGCGCCTCGTTCTTTTTGGCAAACTCGTAGCGAAAAATCGCAAAGGGATTTTTCCACGCTGCAACGCGAAACTCGAAGCGGCCGATGCGGTCAAGGAGAAACGATCCGCGCCAGCGATCGTTTTCAGTGAGATCCATTCTCGCTTCGCGCCACACGCTTTCGTCGCAAGGACGGTAGAGCAAAGCCGCCGAAAGCACATCATGACCGTCGGCAAAGATGTCCGCTTCGATCGTGACCGCGTTGCCGATGACGCGCTTGATCGGAAAGCGGCCGCCGTCCACCGTCGGGCTCACGTGCTCGATGGCGATACGCGGCATGGCTGTCGCATCATCGATAGCAAGCCGAACCGGAGCGCCGATAATTGCCGGACGCTTTGTCATGGCTAAAACAACGAGCTCACCAGGAGCGACCTGCACCGATGCGATGTCGTTCGGCCGAAAGGGTGCGGCTATCCGCGCGATCTGGTCTTCGGCGACGGACCTGCTTTCGCGCAGGTCGCGGTTGATCACGACCAGCCGCGCATCCTCGGCATTTCTCAAATCCGGTTCATCAGCCTGGGTCAGTATGGTCAGCGACCCCATGGTTTCAGAACGGATCGCAGTCCACTTCGTAGAATCAGCTGCTTTGGCAAAATTCAGATCGCGCAGATCTGTCGAGATGTCGAAATCTCCATCCGCTCTTAGTTTGCGCAGGCCCTCTGCTCGTCCATAAAGCGGGTCCAGCGGCAAGGTCGCGCCAAACTCAAAACCCATCGGGATCAGAAGGCCATCGCCAAACTCAGCCGCCACATTCAGCGCGCGGCGTGACCTGCGTTCTCGGACCTCGCGGCTCTCCAAGCCATGGGCGATGCGTTTTGCAAATGGCGCTTCCGGAAACGCGATCTGTCGATCGAATGACCGCTGAAGTCGATATTCATTGAGAAGCCAGCTTTCGCGCAGATCCCACCATGCAACAGACGAAAATACGGCATCAAACCCACAGCCCTGCAACGCCTCACGCAGTGCAAAGTCGGTTCCAGGCGTATAGGCAAAACACTGGGTTCCCGCACGCACGTCTTTCGCCGCTGAAATCAATTGGCGCCAGCTCTCCGGGGAAAAACCTTCAAGGCCAAGCATCCGGTAACCGCAAACACCATACTCGGTAAACCTTGCGAGCCGTGCCGCCCACTCCTCGCTCAGCTCGCGCGAAGAGCCGTCCGAGACGCCGTTCAAAGCCAATGGCGACCGCCTTGGATCGAGCCCTCCCCTGGTCGATGAAGTGATCTGGATCGGCACATCCAGCATCAGACCGAGTTCTCGCTCCTGCGCCAGGTGAGCGAGATGGGTCACGCCCTCCTCACTGTCCTCTCCCAAACCCAGAGCGGGATCAAGCCGCTCATAGTCGGCCGTTGAGAAGACACTCCCGCCTTCCGAACGTTGAAAAACCGGCGCGGATAAAACGCTATCGAAGCCAAGCGAAACGGCATGATCAAAAAGCTCCGCCCATTGATCACGGCCCGCAAGTAAAAGTGGATTCACATAGTAGATTTTCGCATAATTGACCAAGAGCCGTGGCTTGGAAGCAAGCGTCATCCTGCTGTTCTCCAATGTCGCGCCGACGACTTTGGTCACGGCGATTATCGGAGCTAACCTGCCAAGGCGCTACTTGTTCCGATAGAACGACAGGAAGGGCGTTTTGACATCTGGCGTCATTCAACCCAACCGGCGACTTGTTCGGAACATTCGTTCTTAGACATAGTTGGGCACGATCGCCAGAATAACTGCGATAGAACGGCCAAGGTCGGAAGCGGAAAGATCCGATAATTTCGCAGCCAGCGTGATTTTGGTATTGTGGTCCAGTAGCCACTTGTTGCCAGTTGCGGATCAACCAGGGCTGTCAAAGTTGCGGGATGCTCCATTTAAGACCGTGATTATCGAGGTCAGGCAGGAAGGGCTTCCCTTGCAGTTGCCCCCGATCGAGCTGCAAAGCCCGAGCGACGCGTGAATTCATGAGCTGCGCGTCGGCTTGGTTGCAAAAAGGACATGGGTGTTCAATCGGAAGCGTTGCCGCTTCCTCGATAGACGAATGCGACGGAGGATGGATTATGGCCGCGTCTTACAGCCAGATGTTTGCCGGAAGGCGTATCCTGATCGTCGAAGATGAATATTTATTGGCCGACGAGACGAGATATCGACTGGAACAACTCGGCGCGATTGTTGTCGGACCAACTGGGCAGATCGACGTGGCGCTTCAACTGATCGATGACGAGCACGTGGATGCAGCTATCCTCGATATCCACCTTGAGGGAGAGCTCGTGTTTCCTGTTGCTGAGCGTCTGGTGACGCTCGACATTGAATTCGTGTTCGCAAGCGGGTACGACGCGTCGGTTCTCCCTGATAAGTTCAAGGGCTTCGTTTTGAACGAGAAGCCCATCGATCTGGAGAATATCGCGCGGGCGCTCTTCGGGCCCAAGAGAGACCTCCATTGAACTCGTGCATCGCCAAAATGTAAAACAAAATCTTTGCCCAGCCCGCGCAACTGCCGCCTGTGTCTAAGTAAGCGACCAGGAGTGAAACGAGCGGCAGCCGGCCTTAGGCGATAAGAAGCCGCCCCGGACAAATGCGCCGCTCGACAGCCTGTCCAAACTGGATCGAGACTTTGCGGGAACTTTCGCGGTTCGCCTTTGTTCGCAGGAGGACCGCGTATAGCCAAACGGACGGATAATATCGTGCGGGTGTTATGTGCCACATGGCGGTTCGTCGCGATCAAAGCCGGAGATACCAATGACCGATCAACAAACCTCCTCGTTGAAGAAGCCTGCCGACGAACGGCTTTTCAAGCTCGCAAACTGCATTCGATTTCTTTCGATGGATGCCGTGCAAAGGGCCAAAAGCGGTCACCCCGGCATGCCGATGGGCATGGCCGACATTGCGACCGTGCTCTTCACCGAATTCCTGAGATTCGATGCCGCTGATCCATATTGGTTCGACCGCGATCGCTTCCTGATTTCCAACGGCCACGGGTCCATGCTCCTTTATAGCCTGCTTTACCTGACCGGCTACAAGGATATGACAATCGAGGAGATCCGAAATTTTCGGCAGGTTGACAGCCGGACCCCTGGCCACCCCGAATATCACCATGCCGCTGGCATCGAGACAACCACCGGCCCGCTCGGACAAGGCGTTGCAAATTCAGTCGGCTTTGCACTTGCCGAGCGTATCATGAACGCCAAGTTCGGCGATGGATTATCGAACCATTTCACCTATGTGTTCCTCGGAGACGGTTGCCTTATGGAGGGCATCAGCCAGGAGGCGATCGCGCTGGCCGGTCACCTGAAACTTGGTAAATTGATCGCTTTCTGGGACAATAATTCCATTTCGATCGATGGATCGACCAAACTTGCCGAGTCAGACGATCAGTCGGCACGTTTCCGCGCTTCAAATTGGCATGTACAAGACATCGACGGCCATGACACCGATGCTGTTCGACAAGCGATTATCGAAGCGCAGAGTGTCGTTGACCGACCATCGATGATTGCATGTAAAACGATTATCGGCTTTGGCTTTCCCACCCGGGCCGGGACGAAAAAAGCTCATAGCGACGCACCCGGTGAGGACGAAATCGCCGGTGCTCGCACCCTGCTCGACTGGCCGTCTCCACCGTTTGAAATACCCGACGAATTGTTGCGGGAATGGCGTCGCACCGGTGCGAAGGGGCAAGAAGAGCGTAAAGCCTGGGCTTCCCGCGTCAACGAGCTTGACGGCGATGTCAGATCGGAATTCGATCGTCGCATGAAAGGTGAGCTCCCAACAGATTGGCGGGATGCAATCAAGGCCGCCATGGAGGAGCTTCGTGCCAGCGACAAAGAGCTTGCGACACGCCAGGCGAGCGGCATCGTCCTCAACCATCTGGCGCAAAGATTACCGGAGCTCATCGGTGGATCAGCAGATCTGACGACATCGAACAATACCAAAGCGACAACGCAGATCGAGATCTCTCCGGGGAACTATGACGCTTCCTACATTCATTACGGCGTGCGCGAACATGGTATGGCCGCTGCCATCAATGGGATGGCGCTCCATGGGGGACTTATTCCATATGGCGGCACATTTCTGACGTTCTCGGATTATGCGCGCCCGGCCATCCGGCTCGCATCCATGATGGAAATACGCTCCATTTTCGTGATGACGCACGATTCGATCGGCCTTGGCGAAGACGGTCCCACGCACCAGCCGATCGAACATCTGAGCGCTCTTCGCGCCATCCCTGGGCTTGCCGTCTACCGCCCGGGTGACCCTATTGAGACAGCGGAATGTTGGGAGGCAATCCTCAATGAGCCCCGCCAAGCGGCCGTTATCGCTTTGTCCCGGCAGCCCATGCCGCTTTTGCGCAAAGATCCCGTTCGCACCAATCTCTCGCAAAGGGGTGGCTATGTTCTGCTCGAGGCCGAAGGTGGTCAGCGCGACGCGACGATCATGGCGACCGGCTCCGAGCTGCATCTCGCCGTCGAGGCGCGCCAGAAACTCGGTGCGGAGGGAATCCAGGCGGCTGTGGTCTCGATGCCGTGTCGCCTTCTCTTCGACAAGCAGGATCGGGACTACAAGCTGCAGGTCCTTGGGCCGACGACTGCCCGTGTCGCTATAGAAGCCGCCGTGCAGGACAGCTGGGATCGCTACCTCGGCCTTGACGGCCGTTTTATCGGCATGCACAGCTTCGGCGCCTCAGGCAAGATCAGCGACATCTATAAGAAGTTTGGTATTACATCGGATGCGGTCGTTTCCGCCGTAAGGGATATGTTGGCCGAAACGTGACGGTGCGACCAAACACACAGCGCACCTGATTTTATGCCGCTTTCGTCAATGGATCTGGCAATGATAGATCGGGCAATTGATCATGTTGCCGGTATCGCGTCAACGTGAGTGACGCGATAATCATTGATACCGACCGAAAGAACAATCGCCGATCCCCGAACAATACCATGTCATGCCTCAGTTGTTTAAGTGGACTTTGAACCGCATAACCGATCGTTCGGGCAAACAGGTTTTGCGAACCCAAGCTTCAACAGCGAATTCTCAAAAGAGAGGTATGTGCGCTTGCGTACCAACAGAAGAACTATGGAACATCGGCATCTAACGGACATTGCAGGTCTGTTAGGAGAAACTCACAATGCCGACAGACATAGACCCATCCATGCAGAAAGACATAGTCGCTCTGCTTCCTGCCTTACGCAATTTTGCACGCAGATTCGTTGTCAGCGAGACAGACGCAGACGACCTGATGCAGGAAACAGTCGGCAGGATGATTGCTCATCTAAATAGCTTCGAGCCCGGCACAAAATTGAAAAGCTGGGCATTCACGATCATGAGAAACACCTATATGACGGAATACAAACGTCAAAAGCGTGTGCACCTCTGTTCGAACGATGATGGCCTGTTCGAGGTTCCTGTCGCAAGCCAGCAGAATCTCCATCTTTATGCCATGGATGTCAGCCTGGCGCTCGACCGTCTTCCCGCATATCAACGAGACGCGCTGCTGATGATCGTTGACGGCGTCTCCTATGAGGCGGCGGCGGAACGTTGCGGATGCGAGATCGGGACGATCAAAAGTCGCGTTTCGCGTGCCCGAACAACGCTCGCAGAATTCCTGGGAGAAAAATCGGCACGCGCCGCCGCATTCCTTTAAAGCTGAACCGACGTTTCCGGCGATGTCAGTCCTCCTCAGCAGGGAATGTCTTTACTGGTCGAGCGACAGCAAAAGCCTTGATTGGGCCACCGATCGTGTAGCCAGAATCAGCTTGACGACGCTGCCGCAAAGCGAAATCGCTTCTTCAGACACCCTCTGCCGGTGCGTAGCCGGATTGCTGCTAGCCAAGCGACGTCGCTGCCTAGTTAATCACTGCCAGCCCACGACCGGAAGGAACTCAGCAGAGGCAGGAACGTTACCAAACGAAGGAGACCATTATGGCTAGGTATCTCGACACTAATCTTTCCGCTGGCGTGCCCCCCGTCCCGGACTTATCGACGCGCATCCGTACCAATCCGAGGTTGAGAGCTGCGGCCTGGTCTTTTTTAATTGGTTGCGTAGCGCTAATTGCCGCGGCGATATTGATGTTTTACTTCACGTGAGAGCGTTTGGTGGGCTGACCGCTACCTAGAACAGATCTTGCGATCAGTGCGATTACTCGTTGGCGGATCGATGGCGTAATTACGCGCCTCATTTTATCCGTGGCGGCGTGAGACTTGCCGCAAGTTCAATTCAGGCGGCGCTGCTGCCTGCTTGAAAACTGATGAACCAGAACAATACCTTGTTCGAGCAACACCTCGGCCGCAGTGTTGTCCCGCTCAGCTGAATTGTTGACCATCCCTCTGATCGTGTGGGCAATGCACATGGAGTTGGCGGCAAAACGCAGGTCGCCCACCTCCTCGGCTTCATCCGCAGTGGCTTCCAACGCATCGGCTACTGTTTTCAGCAAAGTCGACCGCTCTTTAAGCGTCATGTCCTCGAACGATTTACAGCACTCATGCATCTTCATGTCCAGCGCGTCGCGGGCGCGGCTCCTCAGTTTGATATCGTTGGAAATATTTCCTTAGATGGCGACCGTATCAGTCCTAAGCAAGTCATGACTGCCGTGCGCTAAGCGCAATTCAAGCAACGACCTTGATCCACGCAGCGCCGAGCCTCCCTGACGCGTCGCACCCCGTAATAAGTTCAGGCGTTTCTCTTGCTCGATGGCGGACGTTCACTTCGCATCGCGTCGGCGATGTGATGCAGCAATTCCACCTTTAACAGGCTTTCGATCGGAACTGAAAGCTTTGGCTTCCAATTGGGATAACTTCGGCTTGTTCCGGGAATATTGGTGGGCCGTTCCTCAGCGGTCATATCCGCCAGTCGCACTGCACTCATCACGGACGACGTTCGAGCGATAAAGCGATGCGCCTCGACCACGAGCGCGGTCAATTCTTCTTCTGCCGGACGTCGAAGCCTGCGCCGACCGGCAAGCCGCTTACCCGCCATGCCAAGCGCAATGCGCAGATCCTCGCGCTCACGTACGCGCTGCTTTAAATGCTGTTTCGTCACATCGTGCGGAACGATCCCATGGTTAAGACGCGCTTCTATATCGGCGCCAGCCCACCAGCAGGCCAAGGTCTGATGATCGTGGGTTGAAATGCAGGCGATCGAGTGCCGGGGATATTCATGCGGAAGCCTGAACCCGCCGTCGGTCCGCTCATACGACAAAATCCGATAGGAAAGGATCTGCGCCTCTGCCAGATCTTCCTGAAGCCCTGCGGGCAGAATGCCGAGATCCTCACCGATCACCAGGCAATGATACTGTGACGACGCCTCTGCAAGCAGCTGCATCAACGATTCCTGAGGATAGTTCACATAGGCTCCACCGTCCGGTTGGCAGTCGAGCGGCACAAGAAACAAGCGCCGCAACGCCGCTGCATGGTCGATCCGGATTGCGCCGGCATAACGCATGGCGGCGGCCAGCATTCGACGAAATGGCGGTTCTTCACCGGACGCAATCACGGTGGGACGAAATGCGGCAAGGTGCCAATCCTGCCCTTGTGTGGCATAGGGATCCGGTGGACTTCCGATCGTGGCGCCAGCCACATACGCGTTCCGATCGCTCCATGTCGCCGAACCGTCGACCGCTTCACCGACGGCAAGATCAAGGTAAAGGCCTATGCGCAATCCCGCATGTCGCGCGGTGATGGCTGCGTGCATCAATTGCTTATGGGTAAGCCACTGCAACCAGATATGAAAGTCGATCTCATCGCGGTGGCGATTTGCGTAGGACATGACCGCGGGAGTATCGGGGGATTGAAATTCTGCGGGCCAGGTTTCCCAGCTCGCACCGGCGCCCTGCTGGGTCATGGCGCTCGAAATAACCTCGAAGAGCGCGTGCAATCTAAGCTTTTCGCCGCCCTCTCGGACAAAGATCCTGAAACCCGGCTGATCATCGATGACGGCGTCATTTGCATTTCGCCATATTCGCCGGAGTTCGCTAAGCTTGATCTCAGCCACTTGTTCGTAGTTTACCTCGTCGGTTTGCCGGAGTTCTCGCAGTTTTTTGTCGAGCGCTGAATCCGCCTTGAAGCCACACACTTTGTCGACGGCAATATAGAGGGGATTGAGCATAGATCGATTTGATGGCTCGTAGGGGCTGCACCGATCTGGGGCTGCGAGAAACGGTGCGTGCAGCGGATTGAGGCCGACAAAGTCAGCGCCCAGAGAGGCAGCGATCTCGATCATCCGGACCAGGTCTTCAAAATCACCAATTCCCCAGTTTCGTTCGGACCGCAATTCATAAAGTTGTAAGCTAATTCCCCAGACCCGCTCGTCTTCCAAAAAGCCTGGAAGGTAAGATTTTGCGATGCCTTTGGAAGATCGCGCATTTGCCGGCCGCTTGGCCACCGATCGATCGGTGCTCGGGTCTACGTCGACCTTAAGGGCGCCGAGAAGCTTTTGCTTTGTTGCATCGCTGATCGGGACCTCAACGCCGTCAGGGCTTGGCCTCGTGAGGCAGATACCCTGTTCGGTGGCAAGTCGGTCGAGATACGATTTCATCGTGGCGCCCCCTGTTCTGTAAAAACGCCGGACTGCCCAACGTAAGTGCCGAGACCCTCGACTCACACGTCTGATATCTTGGGACGAATCGAGATTGCTAGCGCAGCAAGCCTTGACCGCCGTCGACCCAGATGGGAGATCCTGTAATGTGCCGCGCTTTCTCGGATGCCAGAAAGACGATGACTTCCGCAACATCCTCGCTGCGACCCGGCAGGCCGCCCGTGATCGGAACCTGACCCTGCGGCCAGACCACCGGTATTTCGGTCTCGCCCTTCTTGCGCAAAGTTGTATTGGCGCCGATGTCCGTATCGATCTCGCCAGGACAAACCGCATTGATACGAATGCGATGTCGTGCCAACTCGAGAGCCAATTGCTGAACCATCGCGACCTGCCCCGCTTTCGTGGCAGTGTAAGCCGTCGCCCCCGGCGTGGTGAATGTCCTCGTCCCGTTAATCGATGAGACCACCACGATGGAGCCGCCGCCAGTGCGCTTCAATTGGGGAACAGTTGCCCGGATGGTCAGGAAGGTTCCGGTCAGGTTGACAGCGATCGTTTTGTTCCACTCAGAAAGTGCGAGGTCGTCGATCGGCGCCCACACGCCATTGATGCCCGCGTTGACGACAACGACGTCAAGGCGCCCGAACCGACCGACGAGTTGAGCGACAGCGTCGGACATCTGGCGTTCGTCTGAAACGTCCGCAATCAGCGCGACCGCTTCTCCGCCCGCTGACGAAATGTCGTCGGCTGTCGCCGAGATCTCCTGATGAGTGTGTCCGAGCACACCCACGCGATAGCCGTCTGCGGCCAACGCCAATGCCGCTGCCTTCCCAATTCCAGATCCCGCTCCAGTCACAAGTGCAACAGCCGGCATAAATCAGGTCTCTCCGAATTTGAAAAGCGGGTTTCGTGCGTATGTCGGCGTGCTCATTTATGAAATTATCCGCAGATCATCGGGTTGATGGTAGCCGTCAGGTCCAACCTTTGCCCGGCAAAATGGTTCCGATGTCTCTGCTGTTTTGAGATAGGCGGAGCATGCATACATATGGCCGGCGCTCAGAAGTCGGGCCTTAGATTGCTCGAATTTCGCCACTGGGCAAAGCCTGGTGCAAACCTCATGAGACCTACCGGGTCTGACAAGTTCGAAAGCGATCGGTTGCGGCTTCTTGCGCTACCGCTTCGATATTGTTCGAAACTGTTGGGATAGCCTGTCGGTCAACGTTCGCCAAAGCAGTACATGATGGCTTCAACACGCTGGAACCTTTGAAGACGATCGCCGTTCCCAAGATCAGAACGATTTCCGAATGGAACAGAAAATGCCCCGATATTATTTCCACGTTCGATCACATGAAGGCTTACAACGCGATATTGAGGGATCGGTGTTCGATACAGCCGACCAGGCGCAGGTCGAAGCCGTCAATTCTGCAAGGGAGATCGTCGGTGCTCGGATTGCGGCGGGGGAAAGCGCTGATGGCGATACTTTCATTGTTGAAGATGAGAACGGAAATATCGTCTTTCAACTTCCATTTCGCTCGGTCGTGAGATTCGACTGAGAGGAGAGCGGCGAGAACTCTTAACGAGGCATGCAAGGACATGGATCGCAACTATGTTTCGACGAACAAGCTTTTATCGATCCTCCCGGTCGAGGACTACGCGACGATCGTTCCAGATCTGGAACATGTTCAGCTTAGGATGGGTGCGGCTATTGCCATGGAAGGAAGCCCGATCGATTACGTTTACTTCCTGACAAGCGGAATCGGATCGCTGTTGACCCATACGCCCGAAGGCCGCACCGCCGAGGCAGGCGTTTTCGGCCCTGAAGGCTATGTACCCACGTCCGCTATCGCAGGCGTTGAAATCAGCTCCTACGACGTATTGATCCAGTCCGAGGCCGAGGCCGATCGGATGAGCTATCATCGATTTAGACAGCATATGCTCGAAAGTAAGAATTTTTCGAAGCTCATGATCCGGTCGATAGAGGCTTTCTCGATACAACTTGCCTACAACGCAATTTCGAACGCTCTGCACGACGTGACGGAACGGCTCGCACGATGGCTCTTGATGTGCCATGACCGGGTTCCTGGACACGAAATCACCCTGACCCACGAGTTTTTATCGACAATGCTCGCTGTGCGACGCCCAAGCGTAACAACCTCTCTTCATGTATTGGAAGGAAACGGTTACATTCGCGCGGAACGCGGCAGGATCACAATCCGAAACCGTAGCGCCCTGGAGGAATTCGCGCACGATGCCTATGGCAAGCCGGAGCGGGAGTACGATCGACTTTTTCAGAACCTGTTCTAGGGCCGGCGCGCTCGAACATTTCATAACAGACTTGAATTTCCGCGCCTTCGCACTTTTGCGGGCGCTTTTATCATGTCTTCGACCACCCTATTTTCCAGGGTTGGTGTCGCCCTCAAATACAGTCTATACGCAGACTCTGGTGTGCTAAGCACCGTTTTGGCCGCACCTATTTACGTTGCAAGGTGTTCTGCGCGCAGTGTCGTGAGTTCACCGGTGGTGTGAATCAGTCTACCGGCGAGGACGCGCATCACTCCTATCGCGATATACGGGTTGTCGTCGATCAGCCTCACAAATTGCTCTTTGCCGATGCGGAGAACCTCCATGTTCGTGGCAGCCCGCACTGTCGCCGTTCGCGATGTATCGCAAAGGATTGCGATCTCGCCGACGATGGAGTTAGGATAAACATCCGCCACCTTCGCATCGCCGTCCGCCGAATGAACTAGAACTTCCGCAGATCCGGCGAGAATGACGAAAGCGGCGTCACCCCGGTCGCCCTGCCGACATAATGACGCGCCGGATCGAAATTGCTTCCGCTCGGACGTAAAAGCAAGAAGTTTCAACTTTGGTGTTTCGATCGCCGAGAAAATCGGAACTTGCCTCAACATCTCCACTTCATCGCGCAAATACATCCGGATGGTCTCCTTAAGCTTTTGCCTTCAATCCTCAGCGGCTTCAGTGTTGATTAGCCGCCTCAGGACGCAAAGCAGCCGGGGCGAGCTGCCATCGCCACTCGTCAGGCTGCGAAAAGTCGTTCACGGCAACGCGAAGCGAGGTCGAGATAAAGGCGTTGCGGTTTCACCGCGTCCCTTGCCGACAAAGTAACTCGCCACATGCAAACCGTTTTGAAAGGTCGAAGGTTCCCACCAGGGTTGAGGGCAGTGTGTGGACTACGAGTGTGTCTTCCCCATTGTGAGATCGCGCAGGTCTCTCGTAATGGCGGTAAGTCTTTCGATGTTGTCCTGGAGTTCGCCTGCGAACATATCGCCGACGACCGGCTCGACACCTGCGAGCGTCATGCGTGACAAGGTGCCACGCGAAACGACTTCCATCTCGTCGAGTTGTTCATCGGTCACGCCGAGCATAAGATAAAGACGACTGAGCGTGTGCGCGACCATATATTCGATCGCAGCAAGGCGAGCCTCCAATTTCAACTGAGGTTCAGTAGGGATCATCTGCTCTCCTCCACTTTTTCACCAGACCGAACACGGCTGATCAGATGTCGGGCAAACAAACTAGCTGGATAAAACAATGTGCCGGACTAGGCTTCTCAACATTGGCACCGATGGGAAGTCTCTTCAAAGACCGCCGAACCGGAACATCGCTCCATTGTCCACTTCGGATGGCGCAAGGCGAGCTTGCTAGACCAGGTCGCAAGTGCGAGGCTGATCAACAACGGCGGTCACGGGCCTGCTTACAACACCGCCTACGAGGTCGGCTAAGCCCTTGTGCTTGGCGCTTGCGACCAAAAGCTCTGGAACGGTCCTGTGACCTTCTCGGAACAAGGTAATGATGATGGCCCCGGCCAATTCGACGTCAGGATCAGATTTTGCAAGACCATGCTCATTGCGCCACTGGTCAAGGACGGTTCGGACAATCTCAAATTCTGCAGGCCCAAATGCCGTTTCGAAGAATGCACGCATCGAACTTGACCTACTTACTCGCTTTGGGATCGATACGCAGAGCAACGATCAGAAGCGAGGATCCAAAAGCAAACAGAACACTAAGCTGTGGGCGGTGAGGTGACATAGTCTGTCATACAACCGGGCCAAACCTCGAGCCTCGGCTGCTGGCAATAGAAGATTAGCTTGTGTCGGAACAATTTAAAGAGGTAAAGGCGCCAAGGGGGCAATCTGTACGCTGGCGTACAACAAACCGAGGCGGCCTCTCCAGAGCGGCTGCGTGCTTTACGATATCGTCGCCAATGGGCCAGGGGACTTGTCCAAACAGACGAACCGCATGTGCAACGCACCACGAATGCTCTCTGCGATCGCCGTGTATGCTTGATGGCCCTTACGTGAAGGAGGCGATTTTGCGTTGCTACGCCACCACGCCTTTGATGAACACGAACTGATAATTGAGAATTTTGAGTTGCGAAAACTGCCTCCGGCGTCTCTGTCTGTTTTCGTACAGTTCCAAGCCAGAAGGTGTTTTGGGTTGCTTGAGCTAGGATGTGCCCTACCTCTTATTCATGGACAAAGACAATCCCGGTGCCAATCGCCCAACGCGTGAATCCAACTCTCACGCAGCCCGAAAGCGGCGTTTCGATGCGACACACGATGAGGCTATGGCATTGATTGAGGCCGAAGCCAAGCAGCGGCGTCTCAAGACCGAACGCTTGCGTAAGCTGCGCCTAAAAGAAGACGGCTGATCTGCCGGATCGAAGACATTTCAATTTCGCAACTGCCAGCCGTCGCGTCGACAGATGCGAGCGAAGGTTCCGTTTTGCCGCCCACGGGAACATCGGCCCTTTGGCGCGGTTTGACCTCTCTTGCCGAATAAGCGTTTGGCATGCTTGCCAAGCATGCGGAGGACTCGATGAAATCGACTGCGCGCACATCAAGGATCAAACCCTATTCGGGCCCCGCCGGGGGCTGGGGATCAGCGAAATCTGTCGGCGAAATCACCCTTCGGGAACGCCTTCCGCTCAAAGGTCCGGAGCTTCTGGCCAAACAGAACCGGCCTGAGGGCTATATGTGCGTCAGCTGCGCCTGGGCCAAGCCGGCAAAGACGCACCCCCTGGAATTCTGTGAGAACGGTGCAAAGGCGACCGCATGGGAGGTCACGACACGTCGTGCCGATCGCGCCTTCTTCAAAAGACACAGCCTGCGTGAGCTCGAGACATGGTCTGACCACGATCTGGAGGAGCAGGGGCGATTGACCCATCCGATGCGTTGGGACGTGGCCACGGACCGATACGTGCCTGTCAGCTGGGCAGAGGCCTTCGAGGAGATAAGTCGTGAGCTTCGCGCGCTTGATCCTCGCCAGGTCGACTTCTACACATCGGGTCGAGCCTCCCTTGAAACCAGCTACATGTATCAATTGTTCGCCCGGATGTACGGCAGCAACAACATGCCGGACAGCTCGAATATGTGCCATGAAAGCTCGTCCGTCGCACTTCCGGAGAGCATCGGTGCGTCGGTTGGAACTGCGATCCTCTCCGACTTTCAGAATACGGACTGCATTTTTTACATCGGACAGAACGTGGGGACCTCCTCACCGCGCCTGCTGCATGACTTGCAGGACGCCGTCGACCGGGGCGTCCAGGTGGTCACCTTCAATCTTCTCCGCGAACGAGGCCTCGAGCGCTTCACCAATCCGCAGTCGCCGGCCCAGATGTTGACGGGCGGTGAAACAAGGATCTCCTCCAATTACTATCAGGTGCGAAACGGCGGCGATATCGCCGCACTGTTCGGCGTCTGCAAAGCACTGATCGAGGCTGACGATGCGCTGCGGGCTAGTCATAAAAGTCACGTTGCAGGCGCCGATGGTGAACCCAGAGATCCGGACAATGCGTCGATGGTCGCCTTTGCGGCTTCCATCGCGGCGGTTGATGACAAACACATTCTCGACCACGGCTTTATCCATGACCATACGTCCGGGTTCGAGCAATTCGCACAAACGGCCCGCAGCCACGAATGGGCAGATCTTGAGCGATTTTCGGGTCTCAGCCGTAGCGAAATGACGGAAGCTGCCGCGATCTACGCAAGATCCAATGCGGTCATGATGGTCTATGGAATGGGCCTGACACAACAGCCGATGGGCGTTCAAAACGTCCATATGGTGTGCAATCTGGCACTCCTTCGGGGCAATATAGGAAAACCCGGAGCAAATATCTGCGCCGTTCGGGGGCATTCGAATGTCCAGGGCCAGCGCACGGTCGGAATTACCGAAAAGCCGGGTCTTGTGCCGTTGGACAAACTTCGTGACCTCTATGGCTTCGAACCACCAACATGGACCGGACGAACAACCGTCGAGACCTGCAAGGCCATGATTGGCGGCGAATCGCGTGCGATAATCAGTCTTGGCGGCAACTTCCTGCGTGCGGTGCCCGACACGGCTGCCATGGAAGACGCTTGGCGCAAGTTGAGGCTGAGCGTTCAGATCGCCACCAAGCTCAACCGAAGTCATGTCATCCATGGCGAGGTCGCCTATCTGTTGCCCTGCCTCGGCCGTATCGAAATTGATGAGCAGGAAAGTGGGCCTCAAGCGGTGTCGATAGAGAGTTCGATTGCGCATTTTCACGGCTCGCGTGGCCAGACGAAACCGGCAAGCTCCGAGCTTTTATCGGAACCTGCCATTGTCGCGGGGCTCGCTCAGGCAACGCTTGGAAACACAAAGGTTCCCTGGGCCAGATGGGTGGGAAATTACGCGCAAATCCGGGATGCGATCGAGCAGACATACCCGGAGACGTTCAGAGATTTCAACAAACGTCTGTTCCAGCCTGGAGGTTTCGTGCGGCCGCTGCCTGCGCGCGAGCGCAAATGGGTGACAAAAAGCGGAAAGGCCAATTTCCTGACGCCTGAGCGCCTGTTTCCCGACCTGATGGTCGAGGATGAGCAGGACATCCTTCACCTCGCGACATTGCGGTCCAACGACCAGTTCAATACGACCGTCTACGGCTACAACGATCGGTTTCGCGGCGTGAGCGGCACAAGAAGAGTCGTCTTCATGAACCGTGACGATATCGCCCGAATGGGCCTGGCGGCCGGCGACAATGTCGATCTGACGACCGCGATAGATCAAAAGACACTCCGCGTGGTGACGCAGCTTGCAGTCGTGCCTTACGATCTTCCAAAAGGGTCCTGCGGCGCTTATTTCCCGGAAGCAAATCCATTGTTTCCGCTGTCTCACCATGATCCAAAATCGAAGGCGCCCGCGTACAAGCTTCTGCCCGTGCGCGTCAGCCGGTCTTCATGACGCCTGTTTGCTGAATCGGCTCCTGGTTCGGTCCGGTGCGAAACCAGACAGTTCGATCATGGTGAAGAAACGCAGTAGCGGATCGGGAACACTTACGGTCGCCGAATGTTTGGGGCGCATAGAAACGCGAGGACCCATTCATGAAACATTTAGCCATCGTATCAATTGCCGCCCTGCTTGCCAGCCCGGCCTTCGCACAGTCGGCGGCCGAGAAAACTGGCGTCAACTCAATGATCGGTGTTGCACCTAAGACCGAAGACTTCGTTCAGGAAGCCGCCACCAGCGACATGTTCGAGATCGCTTCAAGCAAGCTTGCCGTTGAGCGAGGTGACGACGCGACCAAAGCGTTCGCACAGCAAATGATCACAGATCATCAGAAGACGACGGACGAGCTGAAGGGTCTGGTCACAGGCGGCAAGGTCAAGGCGCCTCTGCCAACCGCCATGACGTCGTCCCAGCAAAGTATGCTCGACAAGCTGAACGGCCTTAACGGCGCAGATTTCAACAAGCAATATCATTCGGATCAGGAATCCGTTCACGAAGATGCAGTCGACCTGTTCAAGCGTTATGGGGACGGAGGCGATAATGCCGATCTGAAGGCTTGGGCCGCCAGGACGCGACCCGCACTGGAACACCATCTCCAGATGGCAAAGGACCTTAACAAGTGAAACTGGCCGCCGTTTGGAGAACACTATGATCAACGATGATGAAAGAAGATTGCGAGCCTACCAGATCTGGGAACGTGAAGGTCGCCCGGAAGGCCGTGATGCGGCGCATTGGCACGAAGCCGGCCAGGCCGGCCCAGGTGAGTTTCAAGAATACCGGACATATTCCCCGGGCTTGGCTCCTACCGGATCGATTGTTATCAAGTTCTACCGATCGGGCGACCAGATCCGAGGATATGTCCGCAGGATCGCGGATGCGGCCGAAGATGACGCCATCTTTCCCGGCGAGGAGATGGAGCCGGACGCCGCTTTCAAACTTGCCGGATCTCATCGGGGCGAAGGCAGCGCGGTCTTCATCGAGCTCACCGAGGGTGTCGACTGGGATCCGGCCTGGGGGCCAAAAGAACCGGCTGTCCCTTCGGAAACGGATGATGCCCGTTCGTCTGACGGGCGTGCCGCCGACCGTCGGAGACAAGATTTGGCTGATGACGCTTCGAATGGCATCAAGAACGCCCTGAATGACAAGGCCGACCCGGTGCGAAAGCGCAGGCAAAATCCGCGAGCGCACTGACTTCGGCCGATACCGGTCGATTGGATCAAATGGTTTACCAGGGCGTTGGCGGCTGTCCCGAGCCGACAATGCCGGTGCCTTCGCAATGCTGGCGATCATGGCGTCTTTCGTAGCCAGCAGTCTCGCTCCATCTCTATCCAGACTGGAGCGTGATCGCGTGCCTTTGGCAAGGCGCGCACCCATCGATCGACATCGTCCATCCTCCAGCGGGTCGCCAATGGTGAATTGAGGAAAAAGTGATCGATGCGCAATCCAGCGCCAAGCTCGGGATGCCTCTCGCCAACATGTCCTAGAAGGTGTGGATGGGCGCGCTCGGATACAGTTCGCGTAGAGCGTTGGCCAAGCCGTCTTTCCTCATTCAGGCAAAAGCACGCCGACCCTCTCCTCGAATTAGCGCATCGTCGCGCCAGCGCTCTGGCTTGTGGATGTCAAGCTCAGTGGGCACGACGCTATAGTCGCGAATGAGCGCACCCGGCACGTCGAGAGCAAGCAACTTTTGTTCGCAGATCTGCAGCCGGCCCATCCCGTGAAACCTGTAGTCGTCTTGAAGGACCAAGGGCCTCGGAACTGTCTCGCGTTGACGTCATGCCTAAGCCTTCATTGCCCGACGCAGGATTATCCCTGAAGAGGCGTTGAAAGCCTCGCGCCGTGTCCGCTACCGTACCCTTACCCGCTTAAGTGAAATACCTGCTTGCAGCCTGATCGCGCAATCCTAAATTGCTTTTGGGAGACGGCCGAATGACGACAGACAGCACCAACTTTGAAAACGCGAACTCTGATCGCCGATACCGGATACTTGTCGACGCAATCACCGACTATGCGATTTATATGCTCGACACGCAGGGCCGTGTTTCGAGTTGGAATGCCGGTGCCCAACGCTTCAAGGGCTATACGGAAAATGAGATCCTCGGCGAGCATTTCTCGCGCTTTTATACAATTGAGGACAAGGCCGCAGGCGTTCCGGCGATGGCGCTTGCAACGGCGGAAGAAGATGGGCGGTTTGAGGCCGAGGGCTGGCGCGTCCGGAAAGATGGGGAGCGATTTTGGGCTCACGTGATCATCGACGCCATTAGGGATACGCAGGGACAGCTGGTTGGCTTTGCCAAGATAACGCGAGACCTGTCTGAACGAAAAGTCGCAGAAGAAGTCCTCAAGCGTAGTGAGGAGCAATTTCGCCTCCTCGTCCAGGGCGTGACCGATTACGCCATCTACATGCTTGACCCGAACGGCCTTGTCTCGAGTTGGAACGCCGGCGCCAAGCGCATCAAGGGCTACGCTCCAGAGGAAATCATCGGCCAGCACTTCTCCAAATTTTATACGGAGGAAGATCGTCAGATCGATCTCCCACGCCAGGCACTCGAGATCGCTGCGCGGAACGGCCGGCTGGAGAAAGAGGGATGGCGCGTACGCAAGGATGGAACACGCTTTTGGGCGACGGTCACAATCGATGCGATCCATCGAGATGACGGCACGCTGATTGGCTTCGCTAAGATCACGAGAGACATCACCGAGAAGCGCCAGGCTCAGGAGGCTCTCGAGCAGTCTCGGCAGGAGCTGTTTCAATCACAAAAAATGGAAGCGCTCGGACAGCTGACGGGTGGAGTTGCGCATGATTTCAACAACCTGCTGACCGCGATTTTGGGAAGCTTGGAAATCGCGCGCAAGCGCGCGTCCGAAGGCCGTGACGTCGGTCATCTGATTGAAAACGCGATTGCCGGTGCAAAACGAGGCGCGTCGTTAACGCAAAGGTTGTTGGCATTTTCGCGTAAACAAGACCTCAAACTCGAGCCGGTTTCAGTAACGGCTCTCGTTTCCGGAATGGCCGACCTTGTGCAGCGCTTGATCGGGCCGGCGATCTTGATCGACATGGTTTTTCCATCGACGCTCCCCGATGTGCGGTCGGATCCCAACCAGCTCGAAAACGCACTCGTCAACCTCATCGTGAATGCGCGTGACGCTATGCCTGCCGGCGGTTCGATCACCATCTCGGCCAGAGAACACACGGCCGCCCCGGGCAACGACTTGGGCCTGTCTGCCGGCGGATACGTTTGTCTTTCCGTCAAAGACGAGGGCGAGGGGATGGATGCATCGACGCTCGAAAACGCGATGACGCCATTTTTCACGACAAAGGGCATCGGCAAAGGCACAGGACTTGGGCTACCAATGGTGCAAGGCTTGATGGCGCAATCGGGCGGGCGACTGGTAATGCGATCGACACCGGGCGAAGGCACGGTTGCTGAGCTTTGGCTACCCCTTTGCAATGAACAGGCGGAGCCAGCGACAAGGGTCGAACGAATGGCTGCTGCTCCAGACCGGCGCCTGTCCGTCATGGTCGTCGATGATGACAGTCTCGTGCTGTTGAACACCGCCCTCATGCTTGAAGATCTTGGTCACACGGTGATCGAAGCTCACTCCGCAAAGGAGGCGCTCACCCTTCTCGAGGCAGGTCAACTGCCGGACGTTGTGATTACAGACCATGCGATGCCGCAGATCACCGGCGCCGAATTGCGAGAGAAGATCATGCAGCTCTATCCCGATCTCGAAGTCGTGTTGGCGACTGGCTATGCTGAACTGCCACATGGCGCCAAGGAAGGGCGCATTCGCCTTTCGAAGCCCTTCTCGCAGGCTCAATTGAGCGAAGCCCTCGCGCAAGCGTCTGAGGCAACAATCAAGAGATGAATGTCGCCCACACGCGACGTGGTTTTTTTAAAACCGCTCGGCCACGATAAAGACGGAACGTATCGCCCATCCGTTCTTGCGTAAGTGGGTATGCGCATGAACCTGGAGCGGTGGCGACCGTCGACCAGCCTGCGCGCCGGATCGGAAGCACCGCGACAAAGCGCCCGCGGTCCGCGCCGCGCAGCGCTCGAATGGAGAGGCTGTGCAACAGGAACATTTAGCCTCGGCAATGGTTTGCCTAATCTAGAAACGATGGAGGCAAGTATGGACCACAGCAATCACGTGAGACTGGAAGATGCCGAGTTTACGCCAGATGTGCTTGAAGGCGCCACGGTTTACGGAGCGGACGACCACACTGTCGGCAAGGTCGACCATTTCCATGGAAGTGGCACAAGCGGCACTGTGGTTATCGATGTCGGCGGTTTTCTTGGAATTGGCGCAAAGCCCGTTGCGGTCCCGGTGTCCGACCTGAACTTCATGCGGGACGAAAATGGTACGGTGCATGCCGTAACCAGCTGGACGAAGGACCAGCTTAAGGAAATGCCGAAACATCAGGACTGATACCGCAGAACCTGATCAAACCTGGAAGACGGCGCAGAAATGTTCGCCGTCTTTTTTTTCTGGCGTCGCGTCGGGTGCGGACGTCTTCAGCTTACCAAGCGCGCTTCAATTTAACAGGCAGATCGGCAAAAGTCGCTTCAAGCTCCCAGTTCACTTTTCAATGGTTATACGATCTTCGACATCAAATCAGCCGAGGGGGAGTCGGTGAGCCGCTCGAGCTCTTCGAGTGTATCGCCGGCGTCACATTGACGCGACGGCTGACGTGCATGCACGACTGCCCAACCATTCCTGAATTACGACCCGGTCATGATCTATAAATTCGGACCGGGCGGCGCTGGAAAAGTGATAACGAAGCTAAGCATGTGCGTCGAGAGACCTTTCTTGGACAAGATTTCCCGACCGGAAACCTTGGCCAGCAAGGGTGCGCGCTTTATCGCAAGCACAAAATTCGGATCGTCTCGGACGCGAACTTCAAGCCTATGAGCTGCAATAGGAAGCCGGTGCACATCAAGGGAATACTCCAGCGCGCGCTGAAGCGGCAGAAAGGTAAAAGAAAGGCCGATACCTTATGACGGCTACCGGCCTTTGGGGGAGAATGATGGAAGTCTGCGGAGGAAAACCGCGAGCTTCCAACAATGTTCCCGAGCGAGAATATAGCGGGCATCTTTCATGCCTTCAGCAGCTTGCCAGCCCCACCGAAAGGGCATACAGAACGCCTCTAATTATGCAAGAAGTGCCCGAAGCGGGGCTCCATAAGGCTGGCACCATAGCAAGAAGCCAGTTCGTCTTTTCAAGTTCCCACATTCCACGCGTCTCGAGAGCAGCTTCGACTTGTCCGTCGGTGATCGACTCCGTTCGCGAGTTGAGCGCCGCCCATCACGACCTGCACTGGGCGCCATGAGATCGCCGTGCATACGTTCCTGCGTGGCGATGTTAACATCGCCGGATGCGGACACTACTTTTCACCCGGATATTGACTGGCTTTCAGGAGACTGGCCAAGTGGACGGTATTCCTTGCAAGCATCGCGACAGCTGTCGTAACTTTCTTCGGAATTTCCTTAAGATCGACGAAGTTCGTGCTGCCCATCGCTTCGCCAACCCAGTAGGCGACGGCGTTTGCCGGAATCGTGAAACCGACGTCATTGAGCGCCTGATATAGCTCGGCGGATACGTGATGAGCCCCATCCTCGTTCCCGACAACGGCGACCGCTGCAACCTTGCCATATGAGACCATTCTGCCTTGGTCGTCCGTTTCTTCAAGGAAGGCATCCATGCGCTCAAGAACGCGTTTGGAGATGCTGTCGGGTTGTCCCATCCATATTGGTGTCCCAAATATCAGGATGTCAGCCGCGAGCACCTTTTTACGCAGAGCTGGCCAATCATCGCCACGGCCTTCATCGGAGGTGACACCTGGAAGGATGTTGTGATCGGCAAGCCGGATGGTCTCCGTTTCGACGCCAGCTTTCTTCATCTCAGCGGCGATGAGACCAAGCATGCGGTCGGTGGAGGACGGCTCATTGCCAGTCCGCTTCAGAGTTGCATTGAAGGCGAGTGCTTTGAGCGTCATGATGTTTTCCTTTCGCAACGACGAGCCGAAAACCTCTGCGACCAACGAATGTTCCCGCCACTTGGCGGCTAGGGCCAACTCAGGCAGCCATCCCATGTGCTTTTGGCAGATCTCCATTTCGGTTTTTTCAGTCTTCTCGAGATGCAGGCACATCGATCGCAAATACCATCGCTCTTCACTCGCTCACTGCGGGTCAAGCGACGTTGTGATCAGCCTGACCAGATATTCCCAGCCATTGCACAAACGTGGATTCCTCAAGTCCACGCCCGCCGACAATGGTTGCGAGCGTGGAACTGAGACATTTGTCGATGAGCAGCGTCAAGATTCGCTTCGGGAGGTCGTCGAGTTTAAGCGTGCAAGTGCTCTTCGGCGCTTTCGCGCGCCAGGCAGGCTTGCCTCATAATGATTTCTCGTTGGCACGCGCCTGACGCCGGTCGTTACGCGGTGAAGCCGCCGTTGACATCGATGACCGAGCCGGTCGTGAAGCCCCCGTGCGGGCCGGCCAGGAAGACCACTGCTCCTGCCACCTCGCTCAGCTTGGCGTAACGGTGGATGGCGTGGCTCTCCATGATGATCGGAGGGAGCTTACCCTTCGATCCGGCTGCCATGTCGGTGTCCATCATGCCAGCCTGGACGACGTTGACGGTGATGTTGCGGCCGCCGAGATCGCGGGCAGCGCCGCGCGAGTAGCCGATCACCGCGGCCTTGGACGCTGCATAGTCAGCAGTCCCTGGGAAGGCGATGCGCGTGCCGAGACCCGAGCCGATCGAGATGATACGACCGCCATCCGGCAGAACTTTTGCGGCGGCGCGTATGTTGGCGATCACGCCGAAGGTGTTGATCGCCCACTGGCGATCCATCGCCGCATTATCGATCTCGGGATCGTCGATCGTCTTGCCCTGCCAGGCGACGGCGGCGTTGTTGACGAGGATGTCGAGCTTGCCGAGCTTTTCTACGACCTTGCGGATCAGCGGCTCCGACGCGTCGGGATCGCCCTGGTCAGCCTCAATTGCGATCGCACGAACGCCCTTGGCGATGAGACCCTTGACGACAGCGGCCGCTTTCTCTTCGGAAGCGACGTAGCTGATCGCCACATCCGCGCCCTCATCCGCAAGCGCATTGGCGATTGCAACGCCGAGACCGCGCGAGCCGCCGGTGACAAGGGCAACCTTGCCCGAAAGTGATTTGCTCATTGTGATACTCCTTGGTTCGATGACTTTACAATGAAGGTACCCGTCACCAGGGCAGGCGTTCGTCGCCGAAGAAGAAGCCGCCCGTCGGACCGTCTTCGCCGAGACTTGCGTAGTGGATGGCGTTGCGAGCACCTTCTTCGGCGCTCATGTTCGCCTGGTCGCCGCCCATCGTGGTGCGCAGCCATCCAGGGTGAATGGCGTTGATCTTGATGGACGTGCCGCGCAGTTCTTCGGCGAGCAGGATCGTGAAGGCGTTGAGCGCCGCCTTGGACGTGTCGTAGCCGAGCGCGCGCACCGGATAAACGGGCGAGCTGGGATCGGAGAGATGCGTGAGCGATCCCCGGATGCTGGATACGTTGACGACGCGGGCGGCGTCCGAGCGCCTGAGCAGCGGCAGCAGTTTCTGGGTGAGGAAGATCGGCGCAAAGAAATTGGCCTCGAACGTCTCGCGCACGGTCTCGGGCAGCACGCCGCTCGGCGGCGGATCGGCGGGCGTTCCACCATCAACGCTGTCGAGCAGAATGCCGGCATTGTTGATCAATATGTCGAGCCGCCCATGCGCGCTCTCGATCACGGCATAGGCGGCGGCGCGATCGGCCTCACTTGTCACATCGAGCTTGATTGCCGATGCCGCGAACCCCTCGTCGCGAAGGCCAGCTGCAGCCGCCTCGGCTTTGGCCAGATTGCGCGCTGCGACAATCACGTGCGCGCCGCGCGCGCCGAGTTGGCGACTGGTCTCGAGGCCGAGGCCGCGCGCGCCACCCGTGACGAGCGCAATCTTGTGAGTCAGGGACGGTTCGGCATGTTGGACTTGGTCAGCCATGGTAATGCTCCTGGGGTTGAAGGGTTAGTGGAGCCGCGCTCATGCCTCCCGCTTCACTGGAGCCAGCAGCTCCAGCGCGGAGAGCGGACCGCCGAGCTCCATCTGCCGACCGGCGACGGCCAATGAGCCAAGGGCCAATGGCTGAAGCCCGATCTCGGCGATTAGATCGGAGATTGTCGAGACAGCGGCCTTATCGTCGCCGGCAACGAACAGCACCCGCTTCACGTTTTCCGCGTGCGGCGCAAACATCGTAGCGAACGGGAGCGTGCCGAAAGCTTTGACGACAAAGGTCTTAGGCGCGAGCCGGGCGATGATCTCGCTGCCGGAGTCGCCCTTGAGGTCATCGATCCGCGCGTTCGGCGGATAGCTCAGAAAAATATTTGTCGTGTCGACGAGAATGCCGCCTTCGCGGGGAATGTTGGTGGCTAAGACATCGCGCACCTTGATCCAGGGAACCGCGAGGAAAGCGACATCGCAGGCAAAGGCGTCCGCCACAGAGGCCGCTGTCACAGTGACGGTCGGACCGACACTCTCCGCTACGCTAGCCGGTCCCCGGCTGTTCGCGACCAAAAGCTCATGGCCCGCCTCTGCAAGCTTCGTTGCGAGCGTCTTGCCGACGAGGCCCGTGCCGACGATACCTATCTTCATTGGGGTTCTCCTAACGAGGATGACGGGGCCGGCGGTGCAGGGATTGACCGTAAAGCCAACGGAATGAGTGCGCCCGCGATGCAGACTGCACCACCCGCGAGGAAGGCCGAGCCAATCCCCGATGAGTCTACCATGATGCCACCGATCGCCGCGCCAGCCGCGAGCGCGATCTGGAAGGCGCTGACCATGAGCGCAGAGCCGGCCTCGTAGAGCTGAGGCGATGACGTGAACATCCACATCTGCACGCAGACCGGGACGGCCCCGAACGCAAAGCCCCAGACCATGACCATCACGATCGCAGACGCGTCGTGCGCGATCGCTGCAGCGATTACCATCACCCCGACTGCAGCGGCCGTCATGATGAAGGCGGTGCGGATATCTCGGACAGCTAAGCGCTCGCCTGCGAAGGACCCGGCGATTCCGGTCACCGCGTAGCCTGCGAGCGCCAGCGCGACGCCGCTCTGTGTCAAGCCAAGCGTGTCGCGCAGATATGGCTCAAGGAAGGTATACGCAATGAAATGGCCGCCCGCCACGCAGGCGCTGGCCACGAGGCCAATGCGCGCCATTCTGACTTTGGCAAACTCGATCAGCTTGCCGACGTGGATTGGCGCATGAGTGGGTAGTCGCGGCAGGTAGACAAGCTGGACAATCACAACCAACACGCCAAGCACGGCGTTCGCCGCGAAGACCATACGCCATCCCGCCCAATCCCCTGCGACCGCGCCGACCGGCATCCCGAAGACCGTACCGGCCGATATCCCGGCAGAAATGATCGAGGTCGCCCTTGCGCCCGCGTTTTGGGGCACGAGCCGTCGCCCAACGGCGACCGCGAATGACCAGAGGCCACCTACCGCGAGGCCGAGTACGAGGCGGCCGATGAGGAAGATCGTGAAGCCTGGGGCAACCGCGCTAATAAGGTTGGAGAGCACGATCGCTGCGGTAAGCGCCACGACCACGATCCGGCGGTCGGCGTCGCGAGCCAATATGAGAAGCAAAGGTGCAGCGAAAGCCGCGATGAAGCCCGGCGCTGTAACAGAGAGGCCCGCCAAACCTTCGGAAACACGCATATTCGTTGCAAGCGGCGACAACAGGCCGATTGGCAGGAATTCGGTTGCCACCAGTAAGAATGTGCCGGCCGCGATAGACCATACACCTTTCCAGCTCGTGCCGGCGGCGTTCGCGTCGCCCGTGTTCTGTCCGCTTCCCGCAATGGTGCTCACGCGGCCTCCAATACAATACTGTACGTTATGGTAATAAGCGGTATACTATCTCGACAAACGCCGTCAAGCGTTTTATAACGACTGGTATCAAAAAGGATGAGATTGGGCAGACGATGGGCCGTCACCGCGAATTTGAACTCGACGTGGCTTTGGAGGCAGCGCTCCGAGCCTTCTGGAAAAAGGGCTACGAGGGCACGTCGTTCGACGACCTGACCAAGGCTACGGGCGTCGTGCGGCCAGGCCTCTACGCGGCGTTCGGAAACAAGGAGGCCTTGTTCCTAAAGGCGCTTGATCTTTACGACACCAAGTACACAGCCTTTATGGGCACGGCCTTGAAACAGCCGACCGCACGTGAGGTGGCAAGGCATGTCCTTGAAGGCTCGGTCAATCTGGTCACTTTCTATCCTGCGAGCCCGGGGTGCATGTCCGTCAATGGCGCGGTCGGCTGCTCGGACAGTGTCGCTGGAATTCGGGACGAACTGGTCAAGAGGCGCAACGATGCGCAGGAGGCGCTTAAATTGCGGTTTGAGCGGGCGCGTGCCGACGGCGACCTTGCGGCCGATGCCGACTGCGCGATGCTTGCGGGCCTTCTCATGGCTGTATCGCACGGCATGGCCGTCCAGGCAAAGGCCGGCCTGCCCAGATCCGCACTGCAGCCGATCGCCGATCATGTGCTCTCGACTTGGCCAAGCGCAGGGACGCTTCCCTCGCCGCACCGATCGATCACAAGCTAAGTGCGGCGCGTGCGTTGCCGGGCGGTGAAATTATTGACGACTGTCGAGATCTTCTGGTGGAGCTCCCCTACACCAAGGCTATTGCACCTTTGAGCAAGGTGAAAATACCAGACACGACGAAGATTAAGATTTGCTCAAGCGATCGACGAGCCGACAAACGCGCCCAAGCGCGTCGCACTATCGTTACGAGTAGCGCCGATAGCGGCAAGCGGAAGACCACCGCCCTGCGTTCGCGCGCCTGGGCCGGCATCACGCTCGAACACGCGGACCGTGACACCTTGGGTTTCAAGCGGGCGGGCAAGTGTCAAGCCGGCACGGCCGCCTCCGACGATCAAAACCGACTTGCCATGCAGAAGGTGAGACGGCGCAAGGTCAATGTTGTCAGGCATGGGCGAGCCCTCCATCGACGGTGATCTCGGCGCCCGTGATGTACGAGGACGCATCGGACGCCAGGAATAGCACCGCTTCCGCGATCTCCTTCGGCTTTCCCCATCGCTTCATGGGTACCTTTTCGGCCACGAAGTCGCGAACGTTCGGATTCGCGGTCGCAGCTTTCGTCAGCGGTGTATCGGTCGCGCCTGGACTGACAACGTTGACGCGGATGTGGCGACTAACGATGTCGTCGTTAACCGCGAGCGCTCGCCCGAAGCTACGGATTGCGCCCTTGCTGGCAGCGTAGAGCGGGTCACCCGGCCATCCCTTGCGGCCAGCAACCGAGCCAGTCAGCACGATCGACGCGCCGTCGCGCAGCGCAGGGAGCGCATGAACGATGCTGAAGACAGCGCCTTTTACGTTAGTGTCCATAAGCGTGTGGTAGGTCGCCTCCGTTGTCTCCGCGAAGTCGGGCGTCTCGGACATGCCAGCGTTGACGAAGAGGATGTCGATGCCGCCCAGGCGCTCTCCCGCCTGTTTCATCGCCGCGGCGACCGCCGCGGTCTGCGTGACATCGACCGCCAGCCAGCTCGCTTCTGAGCCAAGGCTAGCAACAGCGGCCTCTAGATGCAGACGATTGCGACCGAGGATCACAACTTTAGCTCCTTCGCTGACAAGCAATCTCGCGCTTGCCAGACCGATACCGCTGCTGCCGCCAGTTATCACTGCCGCCTTCCCTGCCAACCTCATCGCAATGCCCTCAGTTCAACGATCGTTGATTTATGCGCAATGACTGGCGCGAGTCAACGGTTGTTGATAAAGTGCAGGGATGGCAGATCAAACAACGACCGCCGCCCGCAAGCGCAAACAAGAAACGTCTCCACGTGATGCACAGGCATCGCGGTCGCGCATTTTCGACGCGGCCAAGCTCCGCTTCTCACAAAGCACTTATGAAGGCGTAGGCGTACGCGACATCGCCAGTGATGCCGGTGTCGATGCAGCCCTTGTGATCCGCTATTTTGGCTCGAAGGAAGGTCTCTTCAAAGAGATCGCTGCCCAAGCGTTTGGGACGGCGGAATTTCTGAAGGACGGCGTTGAAGGGCTGCCCCAGAACGCAGCTGATATTCTCATGGCCGAGATGGACGGTTCTGCCTGGCGTAGTGGCTATGATCCATTGCGCCTCCTCCTCGCTTCGATTGGAAGTCCAGTCGCTGGCCCTATACTGGCGCAATATCTAGATGCTGATTTCGTGCGCCCTTTGACCGAGGCAATCGGGGGCATGCACGGTGCGGAGCGTGGGACAATGGTAGCAGCGTGGATCATCGGCTTTGCATTGATGCGCATCAGCGGGCCTGCTTGCCACGATACCAAATTTCGACGGGATACGCTGCGCCGTATCTTCGTAGCGACCCTAGATTCTACGATGAAATTTGACTGAATTTGCATGTTGCGTGTTGCTGTTGATGAGATTGGAACCATCGGCGCGAAATAGCGTCTCGATCAACGTTTTGATTTTACACAACCAATGAATTTGTTAAGCCTTCAGGGATATGCGATGCTGAATTCTCGTAAATTATCAGCCGCTTCGATGATCATCACCAATGTCGGCCCTTGTCTCAGCGCTGAAGAAGCATCGAATTGCCGCACTGAAAACAGCGTAAGGCTATTTCCGAGAACAGCTGCAAGGGGAATAGCCGTCCGAAAACAATCGACCGATTTTCACGCCAATCCGCTCGGGGATATAGAGTATGTTTTCGAGATTCAAATCGCGCGCGATCGCGATCGAAGCTTCGGCACACATGGCTGCATCGGCCGCCGCATTGTGATGCGTGAAACTCAAGCCAAGATGCTGGGTGAGCACGTTCAGCTTGTGCGAGATCAGTTGCGGCCAGACGCGCTGCGCCATTTTGACGGAGCATAGGTAGGAAAGGTCCGGATAGCGCAGACAATAGCCATCGAGTGCAGATCGCCACACACTGAAGTCGAAGGCAGCGTTGTGGGCGATCATGGTCGCGCCATGAAAATCATCGGCAAACTCATCCATGACTTCCGGGAACTCGGGCGCGTCCTCGACGTGTTCGGGTCGGATGCCATGAATGCCGATGTTGAATGAGGAAAACCGCATGTCCTTGGGCCGGATCAAGCGCTCCTCGACGCGCACAACCTGAGTGCCCTCAATCCCCGCCAAGCCAACGGAGCAGGCGCTGCCTCGCTGCTCGTTCGCCGTCTCGAAATCTATCGCTATGGTCTTCAAACTTGCTATCCGATTATATTCGCGTGCTCTTACCACAGACAAGCGGCGTCTCACAGCCTCAAGATCCTGCCGTCTCATCCCCACGGTGAAGCATTGCAGCAGCCGGGATCTCAAAATATTCTCAATCTCTAACATGCCTATTCATTCGCCACAAAGATGACGATTTTGCATGGTGATCGAGTGCGCGTATCACTGGGAGAGCTGATTGGGCATGGACTGGATCACTCGTCACATCGACCATCCGCTTCTGGAAGGAGCGTCGGCAAGCCTGCGAGCTTGGCATAGCTGGACAGGAAGACCGCCTGAGCATCTTGAACCTGTCTGGAATCTGGCTGTTCTAGGCGCGCTGTTTGTTGCGACCGGCCATCTCCTGAGTGGCAACGCGCTCGCGTTGAGCGTTGCAGCAATCATCATGCTATCGTTGCCATCCGGCTTGAAACTCCTCGCTGCATTCCGCAAGGGAGGCCACCCATACGGCGTTCGCGAATACAAGCTGCTCAGGGCACAGGCGATCTTCAATCGCGACACGCGCTGGACGCTTCGTCTGATGGTGTTGATCGCCGCGGGCTGCCTGCCATTCTTTTCGCAGATCAGCGACCCGATAGGGGCGATGTTTATGCTGGGCGCCAGCCTCTGGTTTGTTCTGACAGCGCCGGCCAAATTCTACCTGGAGGCCGCAGAGCCGCCAGTGCCGCATGATGGCGACCCTATCTACCGCGGCAATTTGCAACTTGGTTGATTGATTTCGACGCCTTTCGCTGAAGTGAGGATTTGCGGAACCATTTTGGTCAGGTTGCCGTTATCAGCACATCGGACAAAAGGAGAGCGCAATGCTTTACTATGCTTTGGTATTCCTCGTTGTGGCGCTGATTGCCGGCGCCCTGGGCTTTGGTGGGATCGCAGGCGCCTCTGCTTCGATCGCACAGGTTCTATTCTTCATCTTCTTGATACTCTTCGTGGTATCGCTTGTCCTCCGCCTGTTGCGGCGGGTATAAATTTTCACAAGTCAATTCGATGACATGGCCCGACGCCGCAAAGCGCCGGGCTTTTGTTTTGTCAACTCCACAGATCTAGCACATTCGGACGAGCATCGGGAAATTGCCCAGTTGCCTGCAGCCCTTTGTCGCGACTTCATTGCAGGCAAACCGTCGGTCGATACGCTCTTGCTCGCTTCTGGCGCGGCAATTCAGGAACAAAGCGATCGCCTCTTCGCTCTCTCGAAATGAAGGGTCATCGACCGATCGGTGCTTCCGATGTGTTCCCAACGGCGGGTCGGGCGAGTGTCCCTGAAGATGGTCTGCGCTATCGACATGTCGAATCTGCCGATCGGCTCTTTTGATGGCGATGGGATCGCGAGATCGTCCCTGAGTGTTTGACACTATCCTTGCTGCCAATCTACATGCACACGCAAGCCAAGGTCGACAATGGATGGTGCCGCCGTCTCATCTTCGGGTCGCACCAGATTTGCGGGCGGTCGCGGACGACCCCGGTCTCTCGATACCGTGTTGTATCTCACGCGAAATCCGCAAATGCAGGAATTGCGGCTGCCATGCATTTGGTGTCGCGGCGTTGGGTATCCCCGAATATCACGTTCATAATAATTTACGCGTTACTTTTCGTCACAAATAGTTCAGCATTTTCAATAATTTAATTTGAATCTTACGCCATTGTTCAAATCATCATTGACATAAAAACCCACCCTATGGTTCGCTAAAAACAGCGGAAGTGATTTAATATCACAAATGCTGGATTGCTGGGAGAGCAATCCGTCTTCGAACACTTTGGGAGGTTCCAATGCATACGCGTCGCAAGCTCACTGCCGGTTTTTCGGCTGCCGTTTCGGCTCTTGCCCTGATTTCGATGGCCGCGTCGGCCGAGGCGAAGGACCTGAAGATCGGCTTTAGCCAGGTCACGCTGCAATCCCCATTCTACGTTCAACTTAAGAACGGCGCGGAGGCGGCAGCCAAGGCATCCGGCGATACGCTGGTCTTCCTTGACGCAAATGGCGACGTGACCAAGCAGAACAATGATATCCAGGACCTGATCACCCAGGGCGTGAACGCCATGATTATCAATCCGGTCAATCCCGATGCCGTCGGACCTTCGCTTGACGCGGCCGCTGCAGCGGGCATCCCGGTCATCACGGTCGACCGGCCCGTCAACGGCGGCAAGGTCGTCGCCCATGTCGGCCGCGACAACAAGGCCATGGGCAAGCTCGTCGGCGAAGCCGTCGTCGCCAAGCTGAAAGAAGCCGGCGTCAAGGGCGCAAAGATCATCGAGATCCAGGGCGACGCCGGGGGTGCCGTCATGATGGACCGTCGCGATGGCTTCCATGATGCAATCAAGGGAAGCGACGCCAAGATCGTCGAAGGTCCCTACGCCGAATACATACGCGCTAACGCGGTCACTGCCATGCAGGACCTCCTGCAGGCCAACCCGGACGTAAAGGTTGTCTATGCTCACAATGACGACATGGCGCTCGGCGCACTCCAGGTCTTGAAAGAAAACAACCGCAACGACGTTTTCGTCGCCGGCGTCGACGGCCTGTCGGAAGCACTTGGCGCCATGGGCCCGAATGGGCAATACATTGCGACGGCCCTGAACGACCCGCAGTATCTCGGCGACGTCACCATCCAGGTCGCGCGGGAAGCTGCCGCCAAGAAGCCGGTTCCGAAGTTCGTCGACGCGGGCTCCGCGCTGGTTAACCCAGATACCGTTTCGAAGTATCCGCATACCGGCCTCTTTGCGGAATATCGTCCCACCGTCCTCGACAAGTAATGCCTCCCAAACCGCCTGGAGGGGTGCGCCCCTTCAGGTAAGTCGCCGCCGAACCATCGGCGGCATCTTTCTCTTTCATGTTCAAGGACCGATACCATGCGTGCAGCCGTACTTTACACACCGGGAGACATCAGGCTGGAGGACGTGGCCAAGCCCGAGCCCAAAGTCGGCGAAGTCCTGCTCCGGGTGGCGGCCGTCGGCGTATGCGGCTCGGACCTGCCGCGCATGCTGATCAAGGGCGCGCACAAGATGCCGATCGTCTGCGGGCATGAATTCTCCGGCCGCATCGAGGAAATCGGGCCCGAAGTGCATGGCTTTTCGGTCGGCGATCTCGTCACCGTTCCACCCATGCTGCCCTGCGGCAAGTGCGACCAGTGCGCCACCGGCAATTTCTCGCGCTGCCGCGACTATGATTATTTCGGTTCCCGCCGCGACGGCGCCTACGCGGAATATGTCTGCGCACCCGTCGCCAACCTTTTGAAAGTCCCTGAAGGTTGCGACCCCCGCGCCGCCGCTATGGTCGATCCGGCCTCGATTGCGCTGCATGCGATCTGGAAGGCCGGCGGTGTAAAGATGGGCGACCGCGGCGCCGTCATCGGCTGTGGTCCCATCGGGCTCTTCGCCATCCAGTGGATGCTGCTGATGGGCGCGACCGAGGTCTTAGCGATCGACGTCTCCGAGGCAAAGCTTGCCATGGCCCGCGAAGCTGGCGCAACCCACACGTTCCTGCCGGACGGTGAAATCCCGAAGGGCCTGCTTGCCAATATCATCGTTGAGGCGGCCGGCCATCCGAGTTCGATCAACGCAGCCGTCAAGCTTGCGGCCCCCGCCGGCCATGTCGTCTTCATCGGCATTCCAGTCGGTGAAGTCCCGTTGTCAAACGCTTCCTTCCAGCATTTTCTACGCCAGGAAATCTCGCTGCACGGCTCGTGGAACTCTTTTGGAGCCCCCTATCCAGGTCCACAATGGACGGTGACGCTGGACAAGCTTGCCAGCGGCGCGCTGAAATGGGAATTCATGATCACGCACGAACAGGGGCTGGAGGAGCTGCCTCAAATATTCGAGCGCATCAGGACGGATCGCAGCTTTTACTTTTCGAAGATCATGTTCCGGCCCTGATCGGCTGTCCCGGCCGCAAGGCCGGGACCGTCCGGAGAATAAGGTTGGAGGAGAGACTGCATGGCTCACATACTGAGCTTCGATTTCGGAACAGGCGGCGTCAGGGCGGGCGTTTATGACACGGACCATCGCCGCATGCTCGGTCAGGCGGAAGCTTCCTATTCAACGCAGTACCCACGCGCCGGTTGGGCCGAGCAATCGCCTGGGGACTGGCGCGCAGCCCTTCGGAAAGCCGGCCGTGCCGTCCTGCAAAAGACCGATCGCACGACAATCGACGCCGTCTGCTGTGCCACGACGTCCTCCACTGTGGCGGTCTGCCAGCGCGACGGCACGCCTCTGTCGCCTGCCCTCCTGTGGATGGATTGCCGCGCCCAGGCCGAGAGCGACCGCACCGCGACACTAGACCATCCCGTCATGCGCTTTTGCGGAGGTTCCGATGCCGTAGAATGGCTTGTGCCGAAGTCCATGTGGCTGAAGCGCAACCAGCCGGATGTCTGGGCGAAGGCCGAGGTGGTCTGCGAGGCGCTCGACTACGTGAATTTCGACCTGACCGGCGAATGGGTCGGCTCGCGCATGAACGCAGCTTGCAAATGGAACTATGACAGCGAAGGCCATCGCTTCGTGCCCGAGATCTACGAAGCGCTTGGCATTCCCGATCTCATCGGAAAGCTGCCGCAACGCATCGTCCCCGTTGGCGGCGTCATCGGCATGCTGCGTCCCGAGATGGCGGCCGATTTCGGACTTGAGAATTGTCCAGTCGTCGCCCAGGGCGGCATCGACGCCCACATCGGAATTCTCGGGGCAGACACGGTCGAACCTGGCGGCATGCTGTTCATCGGCGGCACCTCCATCGTCCAGCTGGTACAGTTGGCTGAAGAAGGCGACGTGTCCGGTTTCTGGGGACCTTACCCCAATGCGCTGACCGATGGCCGCTGGCTCGTCGAATGCGGCCAGGTCGCCGCCGGCTCAATGCTCAACTGGCTGGCCGGCGAGATATTCGGCCTCGACCGTGAAGGCCATGCCGCGCTGATATCAAGGGTCGCCGCCAAGCCCGACCATTCCGATGGCCTGCTGGCCCTTGACTACATGATGGGCAACCGCACGCCCTATCGCGATGGCGCGCTGCGCGGCGCGCTGATGGGCCTCACGCTTGGGCACACCCGCGCCGATATTTACGCCGCTGCGATTGATTCCATTGCGCTCGGGTCGGCCAACGTCATCTCCGTGCTGAAATCTCGCGGCGTTTCCATCGCCCGGGTCATGATGGCGGGCGGCATCGTCAAGAACCCCGCCTGGCTGCAAGCGACTGTCGACGCCATGAGCCTGCCGGTGCAGGTGGTGCGCGAGGACAATCTCTCTTTGGTCGGCACCGCTGTCGCGGCCGCATCGGCGATCGGCGTTTTTCCCAACTTGCAATCCGCTGCGAAGGCCTGCGTCGTGCCGGGCATCGAGCTCAAGCCCGATCCGCGCCGCGCCGATTGGTTCGCCGGTATGCTGCCACTCTACCGCGAGACAACTGAGCACCTGCGCCCCGTGCTGCATCACCTCGCTCATCGCCAGATGGGGCCGCACTGATGAGCGACAGAAACCCCTACTCCGCACGCTTGCCGATCAACGAGCAACGCGACCATCTGATGATCCAGGTGGCCAAGCTCTATTACGACCTCGACCGCACCCAGGCCCAGATTGCCAGCGAACTCGGTCTCACCCGCTGGCAGGTCGGTCGGCTACTGACGGAGGCCAAGGAAACCGGTGTCGTGCGCATCGAAATCACGCCGCGAGCTGGACGCCGCACTTCGCTCGAGGTTGAGCTGCACCGCCGGTTCGGCGTCCGCGAGGCAATTGTCGTACCCACTGGCGAGATCGACGATCAGACGCTGATCATCGACAGCGTCGCCCAGGCGGCCGCCACGCATCTCGCCAGCCTTAGCCCAAAGCCCGCACTGATGGGCGTCAGCTGGGGCCGCACCATGGCAGCCGTTGCCCGCGCTTTGCCGAAGGACTGGTGCCCCGGCCTCAACGTGGTAATGGTCAATGGTTCCACGGCGCTGACGACGACCACCAGCCGCAATTCGGCGGTCGCTGAGGAATTCGCGCAGTCCGCAGGTGGCCGCGCCATCCTCCTGCCGGTGCCTGCCATCCTCGGTTCACGCTCGACCCGCGACGCGCTGGAGCAGGATCCGATTATCTCGCGGGTGATGCAGCTGGCAGAGGAGGCGCCGGTCATCTGCTTCGGCATGGGCGGCCTCAGCCACCAGTCGGTGCTGCTCGGCTCCGGCTATCTCGACGAGAACGACATTGCCGTCCTGCGGGATCTGAATTCCGTCGGCGATATCATGGGGCGCTTCGTAGACGCCAAGGGTCGTATCGCCGATCGCAATCTGGATGACCGTACAATCGGCCTTCGGCTCGAGGCGCTGTCGCGAAAAGAAAGGGTGATCGGCGTCGCCGCCGGCGAAGACAAGCATCTGATTGCGGCCGCCGGTCTAAGGGCCGGCTACGTGACGGACCTCGTCACAGACGAGGGGACCGCTCTCAGAATACTGGAGGAGACTGCCTGATGGAGGACGTGCTTCAAATCGAACGCCTGTCGAAGCGCTTTCCGCCGGAGATCGTGGCGCTGGCGGACGCAAACCTGACCGTTCGCAAGGGCGAGGTCCACTGCCTGCTGGGCGCCAACGGCGCCGGCAAGTCGACCTTCCTGAAGCTGATTGCCGGAGCCTTGTCGCCATCTGACGGTGAGATCAGGGTCGATGGCGTCAAGGTGAATTTCAGGGCGCCAGCCGAGGCCGCAGCCTCCGGCATTTCGATGATTTATCAGGAGCTCGACCTCGTACCGCAGCTCACCGTCGCCGAGAACCTGTTCCTTGGCCACCCACCTGCGAGCTACGGCTTCCTGAGGAAAAGCAACCGCCGCCTGCGTGCGAGGGAAGCCCTCGCCCGCGTCGGCGCCACCTTCTCGCCGGACGACCGCGTCGGCAGCCTGTCGATCGCAAACCAGCAGCTCACGGCCATCGCCCGCTCGCTCACCCGTGATGCCAAGGTCATCATCATGGACGAGCCGTCGGCCGCGCTCAATGAGACCGAACTCAAGGCCGTATTCCGGGTCATCCGCGAGCTGACCGCACAAGGGGTCGCCATCCTCTATGTCAGCCATCGGCTCGGCGAATTGCGCGAGATCGGCGACCGCGTTACCGTCCTGCGCGGCGGCCAGACCATCGAAACCTTCCCGGTCGAAGGCACGCCCGACAGCGCGCTGGTCGAGGCCATCCTTGGCCGTAACCGCGCCCTCGTCGAGCGGCTGGACCGCGCACCGGTCACCGGTGAGGTCGTTCTGAAAGTCGACCGGCTGACAGGCGCGCACGGTCTCGATATAAGGGATTTCGAGCTGCGCCGCGGCGAGATCGCCGGGTTGACCGGCCTGAACGGCTCCGGGCGCACTTCCTTCCTGAAGGCGCTCTTCGGTGCCGACAGCAGCAACGCGCAGATGACGCTTCATGGCAAAACCTTCAAGCCGAAGTCCCCGCGCGATGCGATCAGCGCCGGCCTCGGCCTCGTGCCGGAAAGCCGCAAGACGGAAGGCCTGATCCTGGACGCGCCCATCTATCGCAACGCAATGCTGCCGACCATGCAGGGCCAACTCTTCGCTCGCCACGCGCAGATGAAGGCACAGACGATCCCCGTTCTCAAACAGCTGTCCACCAAGTACGGCGCGCCGGAGCAGAAAGTCATCCAGCTCTCGGGTGGCAACCAGCAAAAGGTCGTGCTGGCCAAATGGATCATTAAGGGCGCTCAGTTGCTGCTGCTCGACGAACCATCCCGTGGCCTCGACATCGGTGCCAAGGCGGACCTCTACCGGCTGGTCGATCAGCTCGCTTCCAAGGGCGCGGCCGTCATCGTCGCCTCCTCCGAGCTGGAGGAACTCTACGCCGCCTGCGATACCATCTGGGTCTTCCACGAAGGCCGCAACATCGCCCGGTTCGATCCGGCAAAGACCGATCAGGATACCATCCTGAAGCACCAGATTCTGGGAGAAGACTACCATGACTGACACCGTTACTGGGACGCCGCCGATGCAAAGCTCCTCGCGCCGCCTGATCGATCTGGCGATCGAATACAATTTCATCGTGATCTTCCTGGTGGTGGTCGCCATTGCCGCAATCCTGTCGCCGAATTTCCTGACGCCGGTTAATATCGCCAACCTGTTCCAGCAGGCGGCCGTCACGGGCGTCGTCGCCATCGGCATGACGTTCGTCATTCTCACCGGCAACATCGATCTCTCCGTCGGTTCCGTCACTGCGCTGTCGGGCATGCTGGTTGCCGTGCTGCTGGCAGCCGGGATGCCGATCGCTCCTGCCCTCTTGCTGACGATCCTTGTCGGCGCCTTCGCAGGCGCTGTCATCGGCCTGATCACGGCGATTGCCGAGGTGCCGAGCTTCATCGTCTCGCTCGCCGGCCTCGTCTCCTTCCGCGGCATTACCTACCTCCTAACGGATGGTGTGCCAGTCTCCGGCCTGCCACCGTCTTTTGGCTCGATCTCCTCGACCATGATCTCCATTCTGCCTGGTGCCTCCATCAGCACCATGGGCTTGATCTTCGTCGTGCTGTGCATCATAGCCGGCGGTATCCTTCGGCTCACCGTCTTTGGTGAATCCGTCTATGCGACGGGAGGTAATGCGGAAGCCGCGCGCCTCTCCGGCCTGCCCACCACCCGCATTCTGATCCTCGTCTTCACGGTCTCAGGAATCATGAGCGCGCTTGCTGGCATCCTGCTGACCTCGCGCCTGCGCATCGGCCAGCCGACGGCAGCCCAGGGCCTCGAACTCGACGCCATCGCGGCCGTCGTCCTCGGCGGCACCTCGCTTTTCGGCGGCCGCGGCGGTGTGCTGGGCACCTTCTTTGCGGTGATGCTGCTGCAGGTGCTGCGCAACATCTTCAACCTGCTCGGCCTCGGTTCGTTCTACCAGATGACGGTCACAGGGCTCATCATCGTGGCCGCCATCCTGCTCAACCGCTTCATCGACATTCGCCGTGGCCGGGGCTGATGCCCGCACGCTCAAAGACCGGACAACACCTATGACAGAGCATTTTCCCCGTCCGCAGGGCACACCCCTGACAACCGACTGGTTCGAAGGCCACGCGGTCAATCTCAGCGCCACGGAACGTCGTGCCTCGACACTCGTCACGCGCCGCACCGTTAAGAAGGAGTGGCAGGCCGCCTGGCTCCTGCGCGCTATCACGTGCATCGACCTGACGACGCTCGCCGGCGACGATACGCAAGGCCGTGTCCAGCGCCTCTGCGCCAAGGCGAAGGCCCCCATTCGCACCGACCTGCTGGGAGGTCTCGGCCTCGACAGGCTTACCGTCGGCGCCGTCTGCGTCTATCCGACGATGGTGCCGCATGCTGTCAAGGCGCTCGGCAATTCCGGCATTCCCGTTGCGTCGGTTGCGACGGGCTTTCCGGCTGGCCTTACTCCCCTCCCCATTCGGCTGGCCGAAATCCGCTATGCCGTCGAGCAGGGTGCCAGCGAGATCGACATCGTCATTACCCGCGAGCACGTGCTGACCGGCAACTGGACTGCGCTCTACGACGAAATCAGCGCCATGCGCGAGACCTGTGGCCCGGCCCACATGAAGGCAATCCTGGCGACCGGCGACCTGCGCTCGCTATCCAACGTCTACAAGGCCTCGATGGTCGCCATGCAGGCAGGCGCGGACTTCATCAAGACTTCAACCGGCAAGGAAGAAATCAACGCCACCCTTCCCGTATCGCTGACCATGGTGCGCGCGCTGCGCGACTATCGCGACCTCACCGGCCAGATTGTCGGATTCAAGCCGGCCGGCGGCCTCAAGACCGCCAAAGACGCAATCAACTGGCTGATCCTGATGAAGGAAGAACTCGGCACCCGCTTCACCATGCCCGATCTCTTCCGCATCGGCGCCTCTTCCATGCTCGGCGATATCGAACGCCAGCTCGAACATCATCTGACAGGCCGGTATTCGGCCGCCAACCGCCACGCGCTGGCTTGAGGAAATGACCACCATGCCTTCCATCAAGGATATCATGCAAACCATGGATTACGGTCCCGCTCCCGAAAGCAATTCCGAGGTCAAGGACTGGCTGCAGGCGCGGTCAGCCGGCATCGGCCACTACATCAACGGCAAGTTCACGGCTGTCGAGGGTACGTTGATCGACGTCATCAACCCGGCGACTGACGAAATCATCGCCCGCATCGCCAAGGGTACGGTCGACGATGTCTCGGCCGCCGTAAATGCCGCTCGCGCCGCCTTCCCGAAATGGTCAGCACTGCCAGCTCATGAGCGCGCCAAGTATCTTTACGCCATCGCGCGACACATCCAGAAACGCGAACGCTTCTTCTCCGTGCTGGAGACGATGGACAACGGCAAGACGATTCGTGAGACTCGCGATATCGACATTCCACTCGTCGCGCGCCATTTCTACCACCATGCCGGCTGGGCCGAGATTCTTTCCGACGAATTCCCCAACCACATCGCCGTTGGCGTCTGTGGCCAGATCATCCCCTGGAACTTCCCGCTGCTGATGCTCGCCTGGAAGATCGCCCCAGCCCTTGCCGCTGGCAACACCGTCGTCCTCAAGCCCGCCGACCTGACGCCGCTGACTGCCTGCGCGTTCGGCGAGGTGCTGGAGGAGATCGGCCTGCCCCCTGGCGTCGTCAACATCGTCCACGGCGATGGTGAGACGGGTGGGGCTATCGCCGGTCATCCTGATGTCGACAAGGTCGCCTTTACAGGCTCGACCGACGTCGGCCGGATCATCCGCCGTCAGATCGCCGGCTCTGGAAAGAAGCTGAGCCTGGAGCTTGGCGGCAAGTCGCCTTTCATAGTGCTTGAGGACGCCGACCTGGACGCAGCCGTCGAAGGTGTTGTCGACGCAATCTGGTTCAATCAAGGGGAAGTCTGCTGCGCCGGCTCACGCATCCTCGTGCAGGAAGGCATTGCGCCGAAATTCTTCGATAAGCTGAAAAGCCGCATGGCCTCGCTGCGTGTCGGCGATCCGCTCGACAAGACAATGGATATCGGCGCGGTTGTCTCGGCCAAGCAGCTTTCGCGGATCAAGACCTTGCTCGCCAAGGGTGAGGAAGAGGGCGCGACGTTGAACCTCGCGCCGATCGACCTTCCGAAGAAAGGCTCCTTCTGTGCGCCCGGCTTCTTCACCGGCACGGCGGCTGCCCATCTGGTCTCGCAGGTCGAGATCTTCGGCCCGGTCGCCACCAGCGGCACGTTCCGCACGCTCGACGAAGCCGTGGCTCTCGCCAACGACACGCGTTACGGCCTCGCCGCCTCCGTCTGGTCGGAAAACATCAACCGCGCCATCGAAGTTGCCGCCAAGGTGAAGGCCGGCGTCGTATGGATCAACGCCACCAACATGTTCGACGCGGCAGCTCCCTTCGGCGGCTACCGCGAAAGTGGCTTCGGCCGCGAAGGCGGACGCTCCGGTATGGGCGAATATCTGACCCTGTCCTCCGACAAGCAGGCGAAGCCTCGCCCGGAACCGTCTCTCAAGCCATTGGTGACGCCCTTTGCAGGCAAGGTTGGTGCGGATATCGACGTCACCTCCAAGCTGTACATCGGCGGCAAGCAAGTCCGCGCCGACGGCGGACAAAGCTATACTGTTACGGGCAAGGGCGGCCAGGTTCTCGGTCAGGCGGCGCTCGCCAACCGCAAAGATATCCGAAATGCGGTAGAAGCCGCCAACAGGGCAACCTCCTGGAGTGGCGTGACGGCCCATAACCGTGCGCAAGTGCTCTATTTTCTGGCCGAGAACCTCAGCCAGCGCCGCGGTGAGTTCGTGGCGGCACTCGCAGCGACCGGCGCCAGCCCAAAGCCGGAAGAGGAAGTTGAACTGACTATCCGCCGCGCCTTCTGGTATGCCGCCCAGGCCGACAAGTTCGATGGCGCAGTGACGGCCACCAAGTCCCGCCATGTGACGATGACAGTCAACGAACCCTTCGGCACAGTTGGCATCGTGGCGCCGGACGAAGCGCCTCTCCTTTCGCTGATTTCGCTGATCCTGCCGGCGATCGCGCTTGGCAACCGCGTCGTCGCCATTGCCTCCCAAAGCCATCCGCTAATCGCGGCTCGACTTTACCAGGTGATCGAGACCTCCGATGTGCCTGACGGCGTCATCAATCTGTTGACCGGCGAACGTGACCTTCTCGCCAGGACGCTCGCCGAGCACGATGACATCTCCGCTGTGTGGTACTGCGGCAGCGCGGACGGTTCGGCCATGGTCGAGGCCGCCTCGACCGGAAATCTGAAAGTAACCTGGGTGGACAATGGCAAGCTGCGCGACTGGAGGCAGGCTCAGGGATCGGAATTCCTGCGCCGCGCCAGCCAGACCAAAACCATCTGGCTGCCTTACGGCGAATAACGAAACAAGGGGCGTTACGGCGCCCCTTGTTGAATCCATCTTCGATAACACTTCCGCCGCGTGAATGCAGGGGCGATGGATCCTTCAGGGCAAGACGCTCTTATGCGGCCGGCTTGCTATCGCACATCTGGCCAACACCTTGCCGCACTCAGGTCACCGCAGCTTGACCTGTATCTCAGAGAACCACAAACCGCGTTCTGCGACAGTGGGCCTCGATTTCGCGTTCGAACTGCATCATTGCCGCGACGACCCACGGCTCGAATATCGCTGGTGGATCAAATTTCCTAGGTTCGGCGAAAATAGCAAAGCGCAGGACGCTCGACAGGGACACCATCCACCTCACAAGACCCGGCACTCGCCCTCGTGAGGTCCGCCGTACCGGGTCCGTACCGCTTCTTTACAGTTGCGACAATGCTTAAGTAAGTCCACTTCCTTTCGCGGCAAGCCCGTCATGGGACGAATGTGTTTGTTGTGCCACTAGTCGGCGACGACCCATCGATGAATCCGCGTCCAAGCTTTCTGGAAAGACTTTCCTTCCCGAATGAGATTAGATGAGGTGCCTTGAACGATAGTTTTGGCGTAAGCGTCGTTTTGAACCCACCTTCCGGATCAACTTGTGATTGACGATGTTGAGCCTAAATAGAGGGCTTAGACATATGTCGATTTCAGAGCTTACGCTTAAAACCAAGATGATGAGCCGGTTCGTCGGTTCGAGGTTTTCACTGGAAGTGGTCGTCGCCGTGAATGGAGCGACGAGCTGAAGGCGCAGATCGTCGCGGGAAGCTATGAGCCCGGCGTGACGAGGTATAGACCTCGATCGCTCAACGTTGGCTGATTGGGTTGGACGTGCGGCCTGGCATCTGCGGCCGGTTCATCAGAGGCTACTTGAGGTGTTGAAGTCATCATCCAAGCTCTTCGCGGACGAGACGACAGCACCGGTGCTCGATCCGGGGCGCGGCAAGACCAAGACCGGCCAACTTTGGGCCTATGCGCGGGACGACCGACCATGGCAGAGAGGAACGATCCGCCGGGTGTCGTTTATGTCTATGCGCCAGATCGCAAGGCTGAACGCCCGATGACCCATCTCGACAGCTTCGTCGGCATTCTCCAAGTAGACGGTTACAGTGGCTACCGCCCGTTGGCTGCCAAGAATGCCGTCTCGCTGGCCTTCTGCTGGCCGCATGTTCAGCGACGCTTTTACGAGTTGGCAGCAGCCGGTTCTGCACCCATTGCCACCGAGGCGCTCCGGCGCATTGCCGAGCTTTACAGGATCGAGGATGATATCCGTGGTCGGGCTTCCGAGGAACGCCGTGTCATCCGACAGGAAAAGAGCCGCCCGATCGTTGACAGCCTTGCGCCCTGGCTTACCGAAAAGCTCGGCCTTATCAGCCAGAAAACGAAGCTGGCTGAAGCAATCCGATACACCTTGTCGCGGTGGGATGGGCTAACCAGGTTCATCGATGACGGCCGCATCGAGATCGACTCCAACACCGTCGAGCGATCCATCAGGCCAATTGCCCTAAATCGTAAGAACGCACTCTTCGCGGGTTCCGACGCCGGGGCCGAGCACTGGGCGACCATCGCATCACTCATCGAGACCGCCAAGCTCCACGATGTGGAACCGCTCGGCTATCTCGCCGATGTGCTTACTAAGATCGTCAATGGTCACCCAAACAGCCAGATCGACGAGTTGTTGCCCTGGTCATACGAGGCCGATAAAATGCTCCCGATAAAACAACAGGCGTGGAGTGTGCCGTGACAGAGCAGAGCATCTCATGGGAGCAGGATGGAATCGACTCCGGCTGGTTCTTCGCCAAGAATGTCGGCTCTGTGAGAAGCAGTTCCAGTTATCGCCCTGGCGGCTGGTGGTTCCTTCCGAAGTGGTTACCCGACACCGAAGACCATGATATCGGCCCCTTCAAAACCAAAACTGCCGCGCTGGCAGAAGCTGAGCGTCTGACTGCCCATCAGCTCACAAAATAGGCGTCAACTTCCGTCTGACGTGGCCTCAGGACAGCGCTTACGTTTCCTCGTATGATTGAGCGAATAAATCTCGCAACCGGCAGACACCCGTACATCCCGACCTGTCAGACACGCATGACGGATGTGCTCACACAGCTCCCATAAAAGCGGCGGTGCGGTCGTTGTATTCCGACTTCAAGCCCGCGGCGACCGGACGATTGGGGAGCCGCCCGGCGAGGACTTTGTCATCACACAAAAATTCAGCCGGAAAGCATTGGGAGCGGTCGACGTCGTCATGGTTCCCCGGACCGTCGTGAAGCATACCGTCATTTGGTTGCCTCAAAAACCTGCCCCTCATGCGAGTGGATAAACAAGCCGTATATAGGCCAATAAGAGCGCGACAGAAAGCGGCACGGCTATGCGTATGTTAAGGCCCTGGACAAACCGGGCAAGAAGAAGTCCGACGACAACAATCAGGATGCCGATCGGCCATGCCGCAATACTGAACGCCAAACCGAACGACGTGATACAGACTGTCGACGCCAAAATGAGAAGCGGTTGCGCAGAGTTTTCAATAGGTAATGCCGTGTCGAAGATAGTTGCAACACGGTTCCAACTTAAACCGATCGAAAAAATGAGCAGAAGGGCTGCCATGTTAGTCATCGCACGCCAGCCATCATCGGAGACGAATTGTCGGTGAGTTCAAGTTCGACACTTATGGGTTTGTATGCAGACAGTGCCGTACCCACAGCGATGAGAACAGGTTCTTCGTAGCCGATCGCATCAATACCCTCGCCCATCTCCGCCAGTTTTCCGTTCCACGTGCGTTCGTTGGGTCGGCTGACATTGCTGACGATGATGACCGGCGTTGCAGAGGGTAGGCCAGCAGCCATAAGATTGTCGGCAATCTGGCAAGCCGTTCGTCCACTCATATAGAATACATTTGTCGTCCTCGGCTCCGCCAGCGAGTGCCAATCCATGTCAGAGATCATCCCGCCATTACGGGAATGCCCTGTGACATAGCGGACAGATTGCGCATAATCTCTATGTGTAAGCGATACGCCGAGGCGCGATGCCATCGCGCTGGCTGCGGTAATACCGGGAATGACGTCAACAGGGATGTTTTTCTGTCTCAGGCAAGCGATCTCCTCACCCGCACGACCGAAGATCATTGGGTCTCCAGACTTCAATCGGACAACGCGTTTGCCTGCCTTGGCGAGCCCAATCATCATCTCGTTGATGTCCTCCTGTCTGCAGCTAGTGCGGCCGCCTCTCTTGCCGACGAGCATACGGCGAGCCTCTCGACGGGCGAGCTCCAGAACGTCTGCTGATACCAGATCGTCGAAAAGAATGACGTCAGCTGCTTGCAGCGCGCGCACGGCCTTCAGCGTCAGCAAATCCGCATCGCCCGGTCCCGCGCCAACCAGCGTCACGCTACCAACTGTCGGGGTGGCGTCCTTAATCCCGTGAGCGATCTTAAGGAGCTCGCTTTCGGCGTCCTGAGCAGGAACGCCGCTGAATGCAAGGTCGGCAAGCTTCTCCCAGTACGTGCGCCGTTGCCAAGCCGTCGTCAGAAGCTCATTGACCTGGCCTCTGACGGACCGCGCAATGTGAGCCCAGGACTGTATTGCGCTTGACAACAAAGTCTCGATCTTCCTGCGGATCGTCTGCGCCAAAATGGGCGCTGCACCGTCCGTCGAAATGGCGACGACGACTGGGGAACGGTTGACGATCGAACCGAATTGAAACTGGCAATAAGCCGGCTTGTCGATCACGTTTACAGGCACGCCAAGCGAACGGGCTGCGTCGAAGAAGTGACGAGCCTCGACATCACCTTCGATATCCGCGATAGCGAGTTCGGCATTTTTGAGATCGTCTCGCATCCACACCCTGTTGTGATGTCTGAGGGTAGCGCTTGGATGTTTTGGCAGCTTCAGGAACAGCTTTTGCAGACCGTCGCTCACCTCTTCGGCAAACACCTCGACCCGCGCACCGCAGGCCGCCAGCAGCTCAGCCTTCCAGGCGGCGCCATCGGAACCGCCGACCACAACGACGCGCTTTTTCTCAAGCGCCCAAAAGACCGGCAATTTCGAAAGCGGCTCTATGCGCCGCAGATCTTCACTCGGCGGCGGCTGTAAGACATGCATCGATGATCCCCTTAATTTCGGCGCGGCACGAACCGCAATTTGTGCCTGCATTCAACGTCTTGCCGATGGCTTGAACGTTGCGGCAGCCGCTGCGCACGGCGGCGGCGATCTGATTGACGCCGACGCCGAAGCATGAGCAGACCGTGGCTCCCGGATCTGGCTGGTCCGCCCCCGGTCGACCGGCGATAAATGCGAAACGCTTGCGCAGATCCGTATGATCCGCGACAAGCTGTGCCGTCGCCCAATTGCGGGCAACGGCCACGGGCTCGCATGAGAGAAACAGGGCAGCGAGAAGGCGCTTGCCCGAGAAAAATGCGAGCCGCATGACGCCGGCCTGCGCATCGACGTAACCAAGTGGTTCTATGCCTTCAGGAATGGAAAAGATGGTGCGGCACCACGAAATCCAATCCGCCTCGGCTGCATCGAAGGCGAGCTCCATCCGCCATCCGCCATTGGCCCTCGCGATCGCCCAATAGGCTGCGTTGAGGGACGCAGGCTCTGATACCGACAGCGCAAAGCCGTAATGCCTCACAATGAACGGCCGCACAGCGATCGCGACATTCTTCGATGCGGGTTGGCCTGAGATGGGATCCGTCCGAGGTGCCACAACGGCATCGATGCGCCCCTTGGCGGTAAATTGATCGTTCCAATGCATCGGCACGAAGGCACTGCCACGAGCCTGGCGTTCTGTGATCAGCGCCCGAACAACCGCCGTGCCGTACCGGCTCGATATTTCGACGAGATCGGCCGTGACCACGCCAATCTCGGCTGCATCGCTCGGATGCAACTCGGCAAAGGGTTCGGCGATGTGCGAGGAAAGACGGGCACTTTTGCCCGTTCGCGTCATTGTGTGCCAATGATCACGAACCCGCCCCGTATTGAGGATGAACGGGTAGCGATCATCGGTTTGCGTGCGACTGGCGACAGTTATGGGAATAAATCGAGCTTTGCCGTCTGTGTGGTAGAAGCCACCCTGCGCGAAGAAGCGTCCTCCGAATGCCTTGCCCTCCTTTGGCTGAGGCCATTGGAACGGTTGGCAGTTGTCGTAGCTGCTGGAATCCATGCCGGCATAGCCGCCGATATCGAAGTCGCGTGTCCCATCGTTTTCGAATGCCGACAGGCTGGCGTGCTCATCGAAGATCGAAGCACTGGACGAATAGTGAAATGCCTCGGTATAGCCCATGCGACGGCCGACTTCAGCCAGCTGCCACCAATCCGCTCTTGCTTCTCCGGGTACCTCCAGGAAAGCACGCTGGCGTGAAATGCGCCGCTCGGAGTTCGTCACTGTGCCGTCCTTCTCGCCCCATCCGAGCGATGGCAGAAGAACATGGGCATGTCGTGTCGTATCGGTGCTTGCAAGAACATCGGAGACGACGACAAACGGACAGGCCCTGATGGCAGCCTCGACCGCGTTGGCATCGGGCATGGAGACAGCCGGATTCGTTGCCATGATCCAGATGGCCTTGATGTGGCCGTCAGCAATTGCCTTGAACATGTCGACGGCTTTGAGGCCGGAGGTGGTGACTATATCCGGCGAGCGCCAAAAACGCTGGACGCGGTCGCGATCTGCCGCATTTTCGATTTCCATGTGGGCGGCAAGCATATTCGCAAGTCCGCCAACTTCCCGACCTCCCATGGCGTTTGGCTGACCGGTCAGCGAAAAAGGTCCCATACCGGGTCGACCGATGCGGCCCGTGGCGAGATGGCAGTTGATGATGCCGTTGACCTTGTCCGTTCCCGAAGCGGACTGGTTGACGCCCTGGCTATAGCAGGTAACAACCCTTTCCGTCGTGGCAAACAGGCGAAAGAACTCCCGAAGCTGCATCGCAGGCAAGCCGGTCTCGTGCAAAAGCTCACTCCAGGACAGGGCCGCGGATTTGTCAAAGGCGTCGCCGAAGCCGCGCGTATGCTCGGCTATGTAGTTCTGATCGATCGCATTTTCGGCAATCAGATGTGCGAACAACCCCATGAACAGAGCGACATCTCCATCCGGCCGGATTGCGAGATGAACGTCAGCGATATCCCCAGTCATCGTCCGACGCGGGTCTATGACAACGATTTTCATGCTCGGCCGCGCTATCTTGGCTGCGGCCAGACGCTGATAAAGGACGGGATGGCACCAGGCGAGATTCGAGCCTGCAAGCACGACAAGATCGGCAAGTTCGATGTCCTCATATGTGCCCGGCACCGTGTCGGAGCCGAAGGCTCGCCGATGACCGGCCACAGACGAGGACATGCAGAGGCGCGAATTCGTGTCAATGTTGGCCGAGCCGATGAAGCCCTTCATCAGCTTGTTGGCTACATAATAGTCTTCCGTCAGCAGCTGACCTGAGACATAGAAGGCGACGGAGCCCCGGCCGTGCTCGGCAATCGTCTGTGAAAATCGCTGAGCGACGAGGTCAAGTGCCGTGTCCCATTCGACCCGCTGCCCCGATACTTCCGGATAGAGAACGCGCCCGTCGAGATCTATGGTTTCGGCAAGTGCCGACCCCTTCGAACAAAGCCGCCCGAAATTGGAGGGATGTTCGGGATCGCCCCGCACCGAAACTGCGCCGTCTTCGGCGAGCTTGGCGATCACGCCGCAGCCGACGCCGCAATAGGGACAGGTTGTCCTGACCTCCTTCTCCATCATTCGGCCGCCATCATCATGCTTCCAAGAGCTATGGAGAGAGCACCATTCTCGTTGCGAACGGGCAGAGTTCTGACTGCGCCTTGATCGGCGCCGAGGGCCCTGCCCGTTTCGAGCGAGATCACCCAATTGTGCAGCGGACAGGTCACGGCTTTCGCGTGGACGATACCCTGCGAAAGCGCCCCACCCTTGTGCGGACAATGATCCTCGATTGCAAAGACCTCGTTTTCAGCGGTCCTGAAGACGGCGATCTTGCCCCGCGGCGTCTTCACGCAGCGCGCGCCCCTGAGCGGAATATCGGTGATATCGCCGATCGGATGCCAGGTTTCATTTGGCCAGGTCATGTCCATCTCCTCACTCGGCTGCCTGTGGATAGCCGATCGTCGCCATCGGCCTGAACTCATGCTTGTCCTTGCCGGACACGCGCTCCGACCAGGGATCGATCTGAGCAAATGTCTGGGAGAATACGAAGCGATCGTAGTAAGCCTTGCGCCTCTCGCTATCGCTCATGATCTGGCGGCGGATCTCGTCGAGACCGACGCGCTTTGCCCATTTGTAGATACGCTCGAGATAGCGGGCCTGCTCGCGATACATTTGCGTCAGCGCCACGATATGCTCCAGCGCCTCGTCTTCTGTCCGCACGAGGCCAAGGACTTCCGTGCCCTTGATGTCGAGACCGGCGGCACCCGCAAAGTGGATTTCGAAGCCGCTGTCGACGCAGATCACGCCGATGTCCTTGCAGGTCGCCTCGGCGCAATTGCGCGGACATCCAGAAACCGCCATCTTCAGTTTGGCGGGCGTCCAGGAGCCCCACATGAATTTTTCGATTCGGATGCCAAGCCCGGTCGAATCCTGCGTGCCGAAACGGCACCAGTCGGAACCAACGCAGGTCTTCACTGTGCGCAGACCCTTGGCATAGGCCTGACCCGAGACAAAACCGGCCTTGCCGAGATCGGCCCAGACACCAGGCAGATCTTCCTTCTCGATGCCGAGCAGGTCGATGCGCTGGCCGCCCGTGACCTTCACCATGGGGATTTCGAACTTGTCGACGACGTCGGCAATGGCGCGCAGTTCGCTCGACGAGGTGACCCCACCCCACATGCGCGGGACAACCGAAAAAGTTCCGTCTTTCTGGATGTTGGCGTGGACGCGCTCATTGATGAAGCGCGATTGGTAGTCGTCGGCATATTCGTCTGGCCAGTCGCAGACGAGGTAGTAGTTGAGAGCAGGACGACATTTGGCGCAGCCGCACGACGTCTTCCATTCCAGTTCCTGCATGACGGCCGGAATGGTTTTCAAACCCTTGGCCTTGATGAGCCGGCGAACGTCGTCGTGGCCGAGTTCCGTGCAGGCGCACATCGGCTGGACGGCGGCGGGGTTATAACTGTCGCCAAGCGTCAGCGTCATCAGTTGTTCGACCAGCCCCGTGCAGGAGCCGCAGGATGCGGACGCCTTGGTATGGGCGCGTACATCGTCCAACGACGAGAGGCCCTTGGCCGTGATGGCAGACGTGATCTTGCCCTTACAAACGCCGTTGCAGCCGCAGATTTCCGCATCATCCGGCAAGGCTGCAACGGCCGCCATAGGGTCCAGTGGCGCTCCTCCTTGATAGGCTTGACCAAAAATCAGTGTCTCGCGCATATCGGCTATGTCAGCCTGCTTCTTTTTGAGATCGTTGAACCAGGCGCCATCGGCAGTTTCGCCGTAGAGTACGGTGCCGATGATCCTGTTGTCTTTGAGCACAAGACGTTTGTAGACACCGGCCGACGCATCCCGCAGGACGATCTCTTCGCGATCGTCTCCATCGGCAAAGTCGCCCAGCGAGAACAGATCGATACCTGTGACTTTGAGCTTTGTCGGCGTGTCGGAATGAACGAAGGTGGCAGAACTGTCGCCGGCCAGGTGTGAGGCGGCAATGCGCGCCATCTCATAAAGCGGCGAGACAAGACCATAGACCATGCCGCCCACTTCTGCACATTCTCCCAGCGCCATGATGCTGCCGTCCGACGTCTGCATGCCATCGTCGACGACGATGCCGCGATTGACGGTGACGCCGGCATCCCGGGCGAGCTCGACATTAGGGCGGATGCCGACGGCCATAACGACGAGTGTCGCGGGTATGATGCGGCCGTCATCGAGTTCGATACCTTCCACCCTTTCCTTGCCGACAATTGCCTTGGTGTTGGCTTTACAGATGACCTTGATGCCGCGCTCCTCGACAGCTTTCTGCAGCAAATAGCCTGCGGCCGGATCGAGCTGACGCTCCATCAGCGTCGGCATGACGTGGAGGACCGTCACGCTCATGCCGCGGGAAGCAAGACCGGCTGCCGCTTCGAGACCGAGCAGCCCGCCGCCAATAACAACCGCCTTCTCGCGCGACTGAGCGGCAAGCAACATTGCCTGGACGTCGTCGAGGTCGCGATAGGTAATGACGCCGGGCAGGTCCCTGCCCGGAACCGGAATGATGAACGGGACGGATCCCGTGGCGATCACCAACTTGTCGTAGCTTTCTATCACGCCATGATCCGACGTAACGGTCTTCGCGACCCGGTCTATCGCGACGATCTTATGCCCCTTGTAGAGCATGATGCCATGTTTGATGTACCAGCCGTCACCATGGATGATGATCTGTTCATAGTCTTTTTCGCCCGAAAGCACTGGAGAAAGCATTATGCGATCGTAATTGACCCGCGGTTCTGCATTGAAAATAGTCACGTGATATTGGCCGGGTGCTTTATCCAGGAGGTGCTCCAGCATGCGGCCGGGTGCCATGCCGTTGCCGATGATGACAAGTTTCTCGGTCATTGTTTAAAATCCTTGTTTCAGAGTGCGGCAACGGACTGCGCAGATAGGCTGCGGCGCTCGATCTGCCTGACCGACAGATGCATCCAGACGAGCGAGACGATGATGATGGCAAACAGCAGCATAAAGCAGCTGGACCACAGACCGGTCATGTCCTTGAGGAAACCGAAGGCGATCGGCAAGACAAAGCCGCCGAGCCCGCCCATCATGCCGACCATGCCGCCAACCGCACCAATGCTGTCAGGGTAGTAGGCGGGAATGTGCTTATATACTGCCGCCTTTCCAAGGCTCATCACAAAGCCGAGCGTGAAGATGACGACGATGAAGACTGCTGGCCCGACACCGATGGCGGTGCTCGTGGCGGCAGGGACGGACAGGATGAGGGTCGTCGCGGCAGCGACGGCGAACATCACATACAAGACGCTGCGGGCGCCCCTCCTGTCCGAAAGCGCGCCGCCGAAGGCGCGGAAGACACTGCCGGGGATCGAATAGGCGGCGGCAACCATACCGGCTGTTTCGAGATTGAAGCCGTAGACACCAACGAGATAGCGCGGCAGCCACAGCGACAGCGCAACGAAACCGCCAAAGGCAAAGAAGTAGTACAAAGAGAAGCGCCAGACCTGCAGGTTCTTCAAAGGTGCGAACTCTTTTGCCAAGCTCTTTGGTGCGCGCCCGCTTTGCCGAAGATTTCGGTAGGCCGGGTCGTCGGTCGTGGTGAACCAAAAGACGATGGCCATCAGCGCCAGGACACCGGCCCAGATCTGCGCCACGGCGGGCCAACCCCAAGCAAGCAGGACGAATGGAGCCGCAAATTTCGTGACGGCTGCTCCGACATTGCCTGCACCAAAGATGCCGAGCGCCGTTCCCTGTTTTTTCGCTGGGAAGAATGGAGAGACATACGCGATACCGACGGCGAATGTGCCGCCGGCAAGGCCAACGCCGAGGCCGGCAATCAGCATCTGCAGATAGGTGTGAGCATACGATAACAGAAATGTTGCCAGAGCCGCGGCCAGCATGGTGAGCGTGAAAACGAGGCGGCCGCCATAGCGCTCGGTCCAGATCCCAAGCACGATGCGCACCAGTGAACCGGTCAGAACGGGGGTGCCGACCAAGAGCCCGAACGCCGCCTCGCTCAATCCCAGATCCTGCTTGATACGAATGCCGATGATCGCGAAGATCGTCCAGACGGCAAAACAGAGGGTAAAGGCGGCTGTGGAAATCCAGAGCGCCCGGGTGGCTTCGTTGGCAGATGTGGATTGCGATTTCTTGATGACAGACATGGCTTCTCCGAGGCCCGACAAGGTCGCGCCGATCCATCGTTACGATTGAAAACAAAAAGCCGCTGCTCAGGGTGCGCGAACACAAATGTGTTCGCGGTAAACCTGGTCAGCGGCGTTGCTTGAGGCGCCCGTCGTTGGACACCGGATACTATGGCCGTGTTGGCCTATCTATATGGCAAGCAAGGAGCGTGCCAAATACGAAATTGGCGTACTTTTCCGAGTTTTGAGGGTGGCACACAAACAGATCGTCTATCGACGCCGCAAAAGCCACCACGAGCGGCATTAAAAATTGTGCAGTGCTTATAAACTAGGCGCCAATTGGATCGGTTCGCTGGGACGCGATGTAGCTTTCCACGCGATCCGGATCGAAGAGATTGCCGTCGAAAAAGCCGTCCGGCCCCAATGTCAGCGCACCGCTGGAGCCAACGGGCGTTTCCGCTCGCAGCGCTCCTTCGACCTTGGCACTTGCCGAGGGCATGGCAACGCCAAGCGTCTTTAACGCTTCACGATAAATGTCAGGGCGGTAGGTGTTGCCTGCGACTTGCTGATGCGTGGCGCTATGCGCAACCTGCCCCCAACGGACCATTTGGGTATAGAACCAGAGTGCATGGCTCTTCCATGGAAAGGTCGCCGCCTTCGCGTTCGGAACGAAGAAATCTCGAACGGCCCTCATCTCGCCGCCGCCGGTCGGTAAAACACCTGAAAGTGCCGGCAGCAGCAATTCAGCCGGCCGATCGATATAGCTCGGTGCGGCGAGCAAGGTTGCCAACGTCTGGCGGTTCGCAGGATCAGCGCACCACAGAGAGGCTTTGTAGAGCGAGCGCAGAAGAGCCGCCATCGCTTCGGGGTGCGCATCACCCCAGCGGCCATTAACGCCAAGCACTTTCTCGGGACTGGATTTCCAGATCTCGGCCTTGACGGTCGCCAGATGGCCGCCGCGCTTCAATGTTCCAAAGCTGTTCCACGGCTCGCCGGCGCAATAGCCGTCGATCGCGCCTTCCATCAAGGCATCGCCCATATCTGGAGGTGGCAAGACGAGCATGTCGATGTCACGATCGGGTTCGATGGCATTGGCCGAAAACCAATAACGCAGCTCGTAATTGTGGGCCGAATAGGGATGGACGACCGCAAAGCGAAGCTTCTCGCTTAGCCGCTCTGACAGGACCCTGCGAAGCGCGAGACCATTCGTTCGAGCATCGAGATCCGCCGTCGCACCATGCTCGACCATTCGGCGCCAGAGATCATCGGAGACTGTCACGCCATTGCCGCCCAGACCGAGTGCCATCGGCACGATCATGCGCGGAGCCGGTGCAGTCAGCCCGAGATTACAGGCAATCGGCATCGGCGCGAGAATGTGGGCGACCTCGAAATGCCCAACCGCCAGTCTATCACGGATCGAGGCCCAGGACCGCTCTCGCACGAGCGACAATTCGAGATCTTCCTCCTGGGCAAATCCTTGCTCCTTTGCCACGACAAGAAGTGCGCTATCAAGCAGAGGCACGAAGCCGGCGGTAATCTGATGACTGTAGCTCATGCCTCTCCTCGCGGATCTAGCAGGCTTGCAGCCGTAACGAGGCTCTGCGCGATCTCGACAATTTTCTTGTTCTGGTTCATGGCAGTCTTGCGCAACAAGCCATAGGCAGCTTCCTCCGAAAGACCACGGCTCCGCATCAGCAGTCCTTTTGCCCGATCAATCACTTTGCGGTTTTCGAGCTCGCTTCGCGTTTCTTCAAGTTCACGGCTCAGTCGCGAAAATGCGTTGAAGCGACTGATTGCCATCTTCAGGATGGGGCGAACACGCTCCTGCTTCAGTCCGTCGACGATATAGGCGGATACTCCGGCTTCGACTGCGGCTTCGATGGAGGCTTCATCGGAGCGATCGACGAACATGGCGATCGGTCGTCGAACGGCGCGCGATAGCTGGAAGAAGTTCTCAAGCATGTCGCGGTTCGGATTCTCGAGATCGATCACGATCACATCGGGATTGATCTCCGTAATACGCCGAGCTAGGCCGTGCATGTCATCGATGATCGTAACCCGATCATAGCCAGCTTCGCGCAGGCCCACCTCAATGATGGAGGCGCGAATGCGGTTCTCATCGATAACAAGTACATTGAGACTTCCCTGCTTCATCTCAATACCGTGTGAATTTCCAACATCGCCGTGCAACGCATTCTTTCGACGACTTAGAGCGTCTTGCCAACCTCTGTCCAGCCATGGTTTGATTTTGAGCCCGCAATCGCTCCACCAGCCCAAGATTTTTCCGTTCGTCATTCGCCGGTCGGATTTGTTAGGGGCGCTTGCCGTTCAGAATGGCAGCGGATAGGGCGTCAACCGACGTGAACTTCGAAGGAACGAATATCGTGGCTCGGGGTATGCTCGGCTGGCAACATGCTTTCGGCGACACCGATCCGCTTTCCACCGCGCGTTTCGGCACAGGAAACTCCTTTACGGTATCGGGTGCTCCCATCAACAAGAATGTGGCGCTGATCGAAGCTGGCCTGGACTTCAACCTAGCACCAAACGCGATCCTCGGCATTGGCTATATCGGTCAGGTAGGTTCCGGAAGCTACTCACATGGCGCTAACGCGATGCTTAAAGTCAAGTTTTGACCGGCTAGTTATTTAAGACAGGTCAGAAGCTGCGCATCCGGCGCGACTTCTGCTATGGACCTCTCGCCTTGATACCGTTTTGATCAAGAGCAAGACAACGCCTAGCGGCGGGGCCTTTTGCTCCTCAAAGCGTGCCGAGATTAGCGGTAGGTGTTCAATCGGCGCCGAATACAATACCTCTTCGTGCTTGCCGAGCGATGACCTAGCCGAGCCATAGTTAGGTAAAATGGCGACTAACTGCGTTCTCGACAATCTGTATTGCGACATTTTGGCGGCGCTGATGATAGATACGCAGCCCTAAGACCAAGTTATCAAAATCGCCTTTGGCCCAGAAACGAGTAAGGGTTTGGAGTTCGACCACTCTATCCTGCAGTACCCCGTCCTTATGAACACGATAAGGCTGCAACCTATCGCTCACGTTGCCGCCATAGGCGATGTAGGCCTCCTGGCCGGTCGCAAGAAAAATGGAGCGGAAAAATTTCCATGTCAATGCAGCGGTGAGATCGAGGTATTCACCCATCTCGACATCCACCGTCCTGTGCGATAGGCCGGATCGAACGATATTAACAGCGTCAACAACAAGCACCTCGTGAACGTGATACAGCGCCTGCAGCTGCGGTCCACTCAAACGCGGCACGTAAAATCCCTCACCGTCCGAGCGCTCCAACATATTCTGTGCTGCCAACCTGTGAAGAGCGACGACAACAGGAGTTGAACTGATATCGAGCATCCGCCCAATGTCGCGCGGGGTAATATGCTCCCCCGGCTTATAGTTTCCCGCAAGAAGTTCAGAAGTAAGTCTGTCGTAGACGATCCGATCGAGGGCGAGTTTAGGGGTCATCAGCTTCCAACATGTCCTCGCTCGAACTGAGCTGTTACTCAGTGCATGCGGCAATAATGGAGTCAAGTTGCATAAGGCACCGCTCATTAAATTTATGATATCCCCATCCCCAATTCACGGTGCATTCGAGCAGAGTTATCGGGTGGCAATCGAGTAGATCGTGCCCGAGCATACAAGAGGCTATGTCGTCATGAAGATCGCCGCCGAGGTCCTAGCAGCCACGTTGGCCCGCCCCGTTCATGACGCCGCCAGATAGGGCACGCTAACCGCTCCGATCCTTCGTCCGAAGCTGATCATCCTGAGCCTCGTATCTGTCGAAAAGACACAGTCCGCGACAAATTGCGTCCACAGGCCCGTAGATCCGCTCTCAAGCAAAGGCCGCATCGGTGGCCGGAACAGTCTTCGCCTGACCAAGAAATGGAGCAATCTCAGAAACTTGTTCAACGGAACAAAGGCCTTGGTTCCGTGACGTCAGCCGGACGGGCGCCTATTTTCCGGTCCGTCATCGCTCAAATGCTCGCTCCGCCGGCTGAACGTCGCCCAACGCGGCCACGGGCGCGATGATTTCATAAAGGATACCCGACCGGCGGTAGTCGATCCTGGCCTCTCCCCGCAGCTCCAGCTTGACCGTATCCTCAATGATTCTCGAGCCGAAACCCTTGCGCTTGGGTGCGACAACCTCGGGGCCACCCATCTCACTCCAATAGAAGTGCAACGTCGGGTCACTTTCGCGCTCGATCTCCCACGAGATTGTCACCGACCCCTGCGATGAAGTCATCGCGCCGTATTTTGAGGCATTGGTCGCCAGCTCATGCAAGGCGAGCGATAGTGCTGAGACAACCCTCGCCCCGACTTCAACGCGCGGTCCGGCGATCTTTATGTTGCCGCCGTCGAATGGAGCGAGCGTCTGTTCGACGACGTCCCGAAGCGTTGCACTGCTAAAGCCTTCCTTGGTCAAGAGATTTTGGGCAGTCGACAAAGCCTGAACGCGGCCAAATGCCAACGTGCGCGCTTCTTCGATAGTCGTCGCCGAGCGAAGTGATTGGGCGAAGACCGATTGCGCCATGGACAGCGAGTTCTGTACGCGATGATTAAGTTCGCGTGCAAGGAGCTTTCGGTGCTGCTCATCATGCTTACGAGCCGTGATATCAAGCGAGATGCCTGCCATCGATGTCGGCGCGTCGGTCAAATCGCGGTCGACCTGGCCGCGAACCTCGATCCATCGCTCCTCGAGAACCGGGGTGTTTATCCGATACTCGACAACGAACTCGCCATTCCCTGCGATCGCTTCCTCGACCGCCAATTTCCACCTTGTCCGATCGGATGGATGGATGGCTTGCTCCAAGTCCTCGTAGGAAAACGTGTCCTTGGGGGAGCGGCCAAAGTTCGTCTTGCAGTGGTCGGAGGCAATGAGCCTTTTCGTTGCAAGGTCGAGTGTCCATACACCCATGCCCGCGGCTTTCAGGATAAATCTAAGCCGGTTCTCCGTCGTCGAAAGATCGAGCATTCGACGCTCGATTTCGGTTTCCAGTTCGCCATGAGAAACTTGCAACTCGGTCACGCGGTTTCTGTCGGGAGAGACATCAAACTGGGATGCAAAAAAATGACGAAGCTCACCGGCTTCATCGAAAACTGGAGAGATCAGCAGACGGTTCCAAAAGGTTGAACCGTCCTTGCGGTAATTCAGGAGATCAAGCTCAATCGGTTCCCGCCGCGCGATAGCGTTACGGATGCGGGTGACATCGTCGCGGTTCGTGCCGAGCCCTTGGAGCAATCTGCAATTGTTCCCCATGACTTCGTCACGTGAATAGCCGGTGAGCCTTAGGAACGCGTCGTTGACGAAGATGATCGGGTTATCGCGCTGATGTGGATCGGTAATGAGCATCGGCATGCGTGTCGTGCGAACGGCGGCAGCGAATGGATCGCTTGACGCCGCCGTTTTGTGAATTTCTCTATCGATTCGATCATCTTCAGTCTCGGTCATTACGCTCCGCCACTACGCCGCTATCGGCAGCTCATCATATCGTAAGGAAAATCAGGTTGACCGCGTCGGAAATGCGCCCGTCGTTTGGTGGATAAAGAGCACAACCTTTGAATGTCAGACTTAGTCTAAAGTTCCGTTCGAACCAGTGTCGTCGGATAACATCTGGTCTCATGGGACAGGTGTCTAACGATATGCGCAATTTTCATGCTCCAAACCGACAAAATCTGATCCCGCTATTCATGTCGTTGAAGTAAGCCTTCAGTAGGACAGGTTCCGGCTTCCGTTAGACAGACGACTTTTGGCGCTCGGCAAAAAGCTCAAGGCCCCGCCGTAATGAAGCGAAGAGGAGCTGCTCACGCGATCCAGCTGGTGGCGCGCCAAAGACGTTAATCGCCGATGACAGGGCAATGGATCCAACAGGTTACGGCCTCTCATATATTTCTAATCAAGTGCCTCTCGACTTCTACAGTTCCGCGCCAAGGCCTCTTCCGCCGACACCAGTGCCATCGAAGCGCCGCTCTAGAATGACGTCCGTATCATACGAATGCGTTCGCATCAGCCTGGTGAGTTGCTCGCTGCCGCAATAAGCCATCGGTAACACCGTTTTGTCGCTTGCCTCAAGGCTGACTGAGATTCTCTCGTGTCCGAGAATGGCCGCTCGGCACACCTGCTTTCGAGATTACGGGGTAGATCCGGGTCGAGACGAGCATTGCGCCACAACAATCGCGAGACCGGATCCTAGGGACGACAACTGTATCGATCGACGTCGCAATGGCGTCCGAGCTTGTCTTATAGTCACTGCTTTTGCCAAGTGCGGACACGGTGCACATCGTGGCGAAGTCGACCGCTCGGACCATGGCGCTGAAAGCGAATCAGCAAGGCGACCGGACGACCGAACACAGCGAGCACCAATGCATCTAACCCTGAAAGCGGCTCGTTAGAACGACATCGTCTGACTGGGCGCCAGGTGCGTCATCACCTGTCGTATCGAACTCCGCAATAGCGTTGGCAAGATGGTCGGCAACCCTTGCCTGTCCCGCTTGACTGGCAGCGAAATGCGCTGCTTCGCAAAGGCTGCGGACATTTGCCTTCAAAACGCTCTCTTCCGCTATCGGCTGTACGACCCCGGCGTAGTGGGTCGCGCCACCATTCCGCCCCTTGAAGCAGCGGCCAAATGCCATAACGTCGATAGGAGGGCCTTGCCGCTGGACGATTCTATAGTCCTGTTGACAGGGTCCTCCACTCAGGATCGTGTCATGAATCGACTTGGCTGCCCGGGCTCGATCGTCTGGATGGATCCGATTGAGAAAAGTCATCAGCGGCAGTCCGCGCTCAGCCTCATGGGGGTCGATCTCGAATATACGCGCTAGAGCCTGATCAGCAAAGAAAAGATCGCTATCCACATCCCAAGTAAATACACCGACGTGCTCCTGTCCGTGCTGTTCCACAAGATGTCGTGAGTAGACTTTCGTGATCTGTGCCATGGTTCCCCGCCTTCACCATTCGTTCTTTTCCCGATATTAGATCCTTGAACCAAGACCGCAAGACTAGAGACTATTCGAATAGTCGAAATTAATGACGGTGCCGTGTTTTTAACTGCAATTCCCCCGCTTATCTCGATCTGAGCGAATTCATCGATTGAGGTAAGACGGCAGATATGCTCTTTGCTCGGCATGATAGGCCGCTGCGCCGCGACAGCTTGGGTGAACCGATGGATGCCTTCGATCAATCTGGTGCAAAAGCTTTCACCGCAAGGCAGACCCTCTCAAAATCTGTGTCCGATATCCTGACGATACTTCAATCGGTCGCCGACCACGGCCATTTGGACAACGTTACCGACCTACATTCTCGTCGCCTTGCTATCGCTGAGCGGAGCGGAAGACGTCAGTCGATCAAACACGTGATTTTAGACAACAAAGTCATCGCCACCATGACTTATACGTGTGGATCCGCCGCAGTCCTTGACGTGCTCCAAATGCTGAGCAACTTTTTCGAGTAATATTCGCCCGCGATTTTGCATCCCTAGACCGAGATTTACTACGTGGACGGCATAACAGCTTGCCTTTATCTCAAAACTGCTTTCGCTTCCTGCGTGGTAATCTGCTGTTAGCCATTTTCGATCAACATACTCACCGGACATGATCTCCGATCCGAAGCTGACTTTCCAGGCAATGACTGTCTCGGCGGCCCGTAGCCCTGACACACGCGGATATTTTCCGCCCAATGCCGGAGACATTGATGACCCGCCCGAATATCAAGACGCTGCTATCATGCCTGTTTGGCGCCGTTGGGCTTATGGTTGCCATGCTTGCCTATGACGCCATTTCCAGCATGGCCGCTATTCATCATCGCAGCGCTGTGATCGCCACAGAAAAGATGCCAAAGGGGATTGCCGGTCGCGCCCTTGAAGCGGCTTTTCACCGTGTCAACTTCGCCAATGCTCGCTTGATCCTCGCGTCCACCCCAACCGAGATGACGGACGCCGAACAGTCGGTTGCGCTTCGCACCAGGACCCTTGACGCGGCGCTCGCTGCTTATGGGCAAATGTTCGAGAGCGCGGAGGGACAAACGCTCGTGACTGAGCTTACGAACGCCGTATCCGCATATCGCAAACCGCTGCAGGAAATGCTGGCGCTTGCCCGTGCGAACAAGGATGCTGAGGCCAATACTATATTTTTCAGTCAGATGTTTCCGGAAGTCGCCAAAGTCACTGCCGCCCTCGACAAGCTGATCGAATTCAACGACGGCGAGACTAAAGCGACCTTGTCGGAGGGCGCAGTGGCCTACAATTCCGCGACTACAATGATCTATCTCGTGGTCGGGCTCACTGCTCTGATCGTGACTGCCGCAGTTTACTTTTCTATCACCAGCATCGCCAAGCCGATCCAGACGATCACCGCCTCCATGCAAGCGCTGGCAGCAGGCGATACCGCGAAGGTCATCCCTTACGCCGGCCGCACCGATGAAATCGGTGGGATGGCTGCTGCGGTCGAAATCTTCCGCGAAAATGCACTTACCAACATTCGTCTTGAGGAGGAAAGTGCCGCACAGCGCGGACTGACCGAACAGGAGCGTCTTCGAAACGAGGCGGCAGAGAAGATAGCGGCAGCTGCCATGCGCCAGGCAACTACCGGACTTGGTCTTGGCCTGAAGCATCTTGCCTCCGGCGATCTCTTCTTCCAGCTGAACGAGGCCTTCGCTCCGGACTTCGAGTCCCTGCGGGCCGACTTCAACGCGTCTGTCTCGCAGCTCGCCGATGTTCTCGGCGAAGTCGCCCAGAGCGCGCATTCTATCGACGGCGGTACCCGCGAGATCAGCATTAGTGCCAACGATCTCGCGCGTCGTACCGAACAGCAGGCTGCCTCTCTCGAACAAACAGCTGCAGCACTCGACCAGATCACCGTCAACGTCTCGAATTCTTCGAAGCGGGCGGAGGAAGCCCGGCTGGTGGCGATCGAGGCCAGTGCCAGTGCGGCCAAATCAGGAGCGGTTGTCGCTGAAGCAGTCGGTGCCATGCAGAAGATCGAACAGTCCTCAAACGAGATCTCGAGTATCATCGGCGTTATCGACGAGATCGCATTTCAGACAAACCTTCTGGCGCTGAATGCGGGCGTTGAGGCGGCGCGCGCCGGAGAAGCAGGCAAGGGTTTTGCGGTGGTTGCTCAAGAAGTGCGCGAACTCGCGCAGCGCTCAGCAACCGCAGCAAAGGAAATTAAGACGTTGATTGGCACCTCGGCGGTTGAGGTTTCGGGCGGCGTCAAGCTTGTTCGGGAAACAGGCGAGGCACTCGCAGCGATCCAGAACTATGTCGCCACCATCAACAAGCACATGGATTCTATTGCCACATCTTCCCGCGAACAGTCTGTCGGGCTCGGTGAAGTCAATACTGCCGTCAACCAGATGGATCAGGTGACGCAGCAGAACGCCGCCATGGTCGAAGAAACCAACGCCGCAAGCGCCACGCTTGCGGTCGAAGGCGGTCGTCTCAAGGATCAGATCGCCCGGTTCCGCTTCTCAGCTGCGGATAGCGAGCAGGCTCAGCCGTCACATAGCTATGCCGCACGACGCGCCGCCTGACAAAGATGGCCCCGCGAGGCGTTGTCACAGCCGGGGCGTTCCGTTCATCGAAATTATAATCACCGAACCACCAGCTACATGCAAAAATCCAGCCGAATGACACCAGCGAACTCACCCGGTAAACTGGTGGCGACATGTCAACGATCCGACAGGCGAGCGGTATGCGGCGGTCGGATCGTGGCCCTGTCATAGTCCAGGAGAGGTGTGAGGGCCGTCTGATTATTGCGCCGGCGACACTGCCGATTGTTCAGCCAGCGCCGGAAGTGTTGTCCGAGAATTGGTTCTTGAATATTCGTCCGGCCCAAAAGGCTGTCTTGTCATCATGCCACTTTAGAACGAGGTCGCAGAGTGCCTCACGCCTGTTTACGCTTAACCTAACAAAATAATGTTCTTTATGTGTTCTAATTTTCCGACGGATGCTACAATATATGAGTATATGATAGGAACCGCTCGAGGCGTAGGCAATGCTCAACACCGATACGCGACAAGCCCATTGGCGCCGCGCGAACCCCGACAAATATGATGCTCACCTTGCCGTGCAACGTGCACTAAAGCTTGGAGAGTTGTTAAAGCAGACGTGCGAAGTTTGCGGAATTGAGTCCGTGGACGCTCACCACGACCAATATGACGATCCGTTGGTCGTCAGGTGGCTTTGCCGTCGCCACCACACCCGCCTTCATCATTATGGAGAAGACATGTTCCCCGTGCGGGATGTTCCGCGGATAGGATTTGACATTGGTTCAGCAACAGCCGTATGACTTCGAAGAAAGGGGCCGATCAAAGCGAACGCTCATCGCAATCTTCGTGGCCTGCCCTGTACGGACGACAACATGCTTCCGTCCTCAACGATGCGATGGACCACAACGCGAATCTCATCTTCATTCCCCTTGGTAACGCCACGCCAGACTATTGCGGCGCTGGACGCCGTTGCTTCGATGATGACCAATCAAGCTCGCTCGGCGCGGTTGATGTTGCCAGGCGTCTGGTCCCACAGTCGCCACTGGCTGCGTGATTGGCTTGGCCGATTCGGTCCCGATCTGGACAGCCAAATAGATTTCGGCAAAATCGCGACCTAAGCAGCGGGGAAAATTGCCGGTGGCAAAACTCAGGCGCAGGCTTTTTACCTTTGTCGAGAACTGCGCGACGAAAATCAAGCAAGTAGCGAGACTCATATGAATCGGAAAGTCACATTCATACTGAGCGAGCTCGACTTGCGCCGCGCAGGGCATCTTCATGTTTTCAGCGCGATATGTGATCTCCGAACAATCATCAGAGTCTCGACTATTTGGAGCGGCGGAGTGGTGGCGCTGGCGGGTTTTTTTCACATGATCGGGATGCCTTGGTCCGAACTGCTCGAGAATTTACCGCTATTTACCCTGATCATGTTTATCGCGACTTTTGGCGTGGCGTTTGTCATTCCGCTTGTACTCGGGCCCATTATCATTCGCCACCGTTTCCGTCAGGATACACTACTTCGTCAAACCGCCACGGTTAGTTGGGATGAGGATGCTTACGAGGTCGAGCAACCGGGGATATATAACCGAATTGCTTGGGGCGACTATTCGAAGTGGCGTGAAGGTCGCCATCTTTTTATGTTTTGCAGGTCGGACTACAGCTATCAGATGCTACCAAAACGGGTGCTGACCCAAGAGCAGATAGCGGACATCCGAAGGTGTTGTTTCGGAATTCTCGCGCACGCAACTATGTAGCTAAAGAAGCGTGAAGTGCTCTCTTCTTTGACCAGCCAGTCGTCATGAACAAAAAGCCTCAAGCGCAGGTTTGAGGACAGGCTTATGTCTAACGACTATCAACCCATCGAAGTGATCGCAAGCGACGTCCTCCGAAGGCGGGGACAACGACATCGTGCAGGCGGCGCGTCAGGGTGCGTCATAGAGCGTTAGCCCGACTGTCCAGCAGGTCGTCAGCCGCCAACTCGATATGCTCCATGCTCGCCATCCTGCCTCGCCGAGCACGTTGGCCTTGAAGCGAAGAGATGTCTGATCCGAGAGAAAGCCCTCGAGATTGTCATTGGCGCGTGCCGCCGCAAGGTCGAACGAAAAGTTTCCCGATCCTGAAAAGCCGAGCGTTATGACGGTTACGCCGAAGGTGAGTTAGGACGTCAAACGCATAATGATCGTTCAAGCTTCAACGCTCGTGACCGGCTTTCAGTGATCGGAATCGATGATCACCTCTTCTCCCAGAGATCCGTTCTTCGGCAGAGGCTTGTAGGTCGTGTTGGAAGCGCGAAGAACACGAATGGGACGTGCACCGACTTCGATGGCCTGCTTCATGTCTCCGTCCGCGTCGCCATAGTAGATCTTGACGCCCTTGTCCTTCAGGAATGACGTCTTCGTTGCATCGCCGGCGGTGAACACGACGGGGTTGACCGAGGCCATATTGAAGTCGCGCTTGATGGTTTCGGTCAGGCGCTCGCCCTCGCTCTTGGTGCGCCCCGTAATGAAATAAATCGTATCGCCGCGTTTTGTATGCATGGCGATCAGCTTGGCGGCAACATCCTTAGGAAGTGAATAGTTGATGTCACAGTTTGCATTGATGTCGGCCCAGAACGCCGGATTCTTTAGATAGTCGTACTTGCCGGGCGAGTATTTTTGCTGGCCATAGAAAAAACATGGGCTGGAGAACAACACGGTGTCGTCCACGTCGAATCCAACTGTCATCGGTGGCTGCCCCTCCAGCGATTTCTCGATCTGGGCGACGTCCACCCAATGGATCGCGTCGTGGTGGGAGAGTTCGTCGGTCGTAGCCCCGGGCGTGGCTACATCGAAGGCAGAGGCACCCTGCGGCATTGCCAGGCATGCGACAAAAGCAATTTTATAGAGCATTCTCTTCATTGATTTCTCTCTTTTTGGCTATCCGATGGAGATCGTGGATTTTGGTCGTGATTTCTGCATCTCATTGTCACTTCGGATTTGTCACTTTCGACTTTTTGCGCTTGGTCAACACCGTTTCAACTTGACCAAGAAGGCTCTTGAGTTCCGGTTCGCGCACAAGGACCGATGCTTCATGCGGCGTAAGCCAAACGAGCGTCCGCTGTCCCCTTTCCTTGAACTCAAGGTCCATCGCCACCACCTCCACCAGATGAACCTGGACGACAGAAGCGACCTTGTCGCCGGTGTCGAGCATCTTCAGATAGGTGTAATAGCCGAGCGGTTTCTTGCGCGCCTTGCCCCGAATACCCGCCTCCTCCCAAGCCTCACGTTCCGCGACCTGATGAGGCGCGCGTCCGTCCATCGCCCATCCTTTGGGAATGACCCAGCGACCGCTTCGACGGGAGGTGATCAGCAGCACTCTGATGCCGTCGGGCAGGCGCATATAGCAGATCGCCGCATATTGCTCGATCGCCTGTCCGCGAAACAGCCGGTCGGCCTGCTCTGCAAGCTGGCCGAGATAGGTCTTGCTCTTCCGCTTAGGCATGCGTTTGTGCGATTGTTCGTCCATCCGGCTTCACGGTTCGGCTCTGCAGGAGTTCGCCGCGTTCTTCCAGAACCGGATAGGCGGCGGCCGCAACGAGATGGGAGTTGATCTGCTTCAGATCGCGCACAAGATCGAGGTGAAGCGAGCTGGTTTCCATTGTCTCGATACTGCCGTCACGCAGTCTTTGGAAGTGGGCTTCTGTCCCCTCGCGCTCCGCTTTTCGGAACAGGACCTTTTCATCGGCCAGCAGCCGGGCGGCGCGTTCATCCTGCGTCATGAAGAGCGCCGCCGCCGTCTGCAGATTGGCGGTCAGTCGATCGAATAGCCGCGACAGGTCAAGTTGCCCTTCTTTCGAGAAGTTGAGGCCCCGGCGGAGGCGTTTGGCGAGATGCGGCAGCAGGTTCTGATCGAGAACATCGCCGGCATGCTCCATGTTCATGGAGAACAGCAGGATCTCGTTCAGGCGCCTTTTATCGACCTCGCCGAGCTCGTCCGGGTCGATCGAAGTCAGGTAGGTCTTGACGGCGGTGTTCAGGCTATCGAGCACATTGTCTTTGGCGCGCAAAGCCGACAATGCCTTGCGATCCGTGCTGGAGAGAGCAGCCTTCGCGCCGGTGAGCATTTCAGTCAGCACATCGACCAGCCTGAGAGCCTCGCGCGCTGCAGCGCCAAGTGCGACGACAGGTGTTTCTCGCGCCGCCGGATCAAGATAGCGTGGCCGCGCCGGATCGCTCTCGTCAACCTTGCGCGGAAACATCTTGGTCAGCGCATCTGCATAGGGCGACAGAAACGGCATGAACAGCGCTGCCAAGACGAGATTGAACGCCGTGTGGAAGTTGGCGACGGCACGGGCGTTGTTGTCGTCGATCATGGCCGACAGCCGGGCGATCGGCGACAACAAGAGCAAAGCAATAGTCACGCCAATGATGCGGGTCAGCAAGTTTCCGATCGGCAGACGTTTGTGCGACAGATCCGAGCCTGAATGGCCCTCGACGACGGGATTGATCGCCGTGCCAAGATTGGCACCGAGAACGAGCGCGAAAGCCTGTTCCGGCTGGATCAATCCCTTGCTTGCCAGTGATACGATCAGCAGCACGACGGCAACGCTCGAATGGGCGGCCCATGTCAGAACGGCGGCTAGCAGAATGCTGAGCACCGGGGTTGCCGAGATCGCGGCGAGAACGGACGACAGCGCGCTCGATCCCTCATACTGCGTCATGAGCTCCAGCAGTTGGTGAAGTGCCAGCAGCATGAAGCCAAGCCCAATGACGACGCGACCGAGATCATGGACTTGGGGGTTGGAGACCCGGCGGAACATCAGCACGCCGATCAGGACCAGTGCAGGCGACGCCGCAGAAACGTCGAAGGACAGAACCTGAACGATCAAGGTCGTGCCGACATTCGCGCCGAGCATGACCGCCAGTGCTGGGACCAGATCGACGAGGCCGCCGGCCGCAAAGCCCGATGCCATCAGCCCTGTGGCCGTGCTGCTCTGCAGGATCGCCGTGACCCCCATTCCCGCAAAGAATGCTTTGACGCGGTTGCTGAGTGCATGGCCGAGGAAGGATCTGAGATTGGGGCCAAAGGCACGCTGAATACCTGTCTGCACCATGCGGGTGCCCCAGAGCAACAGCGCGATATGCCCCGCGAGCGCGATCAAACCAACAAACAGAGCCATGGTGATCCCTTCGATTGAACAGGCTTTCAAGCAGCATTCGCCGCCATGTAGACTCGAAACGTTTCGTTAGCTGACTATGTTTCTCCTGAATGCTCGGCAATGCAAGAAGGATTGTCACAAAACTGTCATATATCTTCGTTTGCGTCGCTACGACAATACGTTAGTCAACTTTGTGAATGTCCAATTTCAGTTCTCGGGAGACTGAAGCAAGAGGAAGGATTTGCCCTAACCTGCCCTCACCGACCCTCTCCACACCAGCTCCGGATGTAGCAATTTGGATGTTCGTTCATTTTCGCTTGACGGCTCCGCCGATAGCCACTGTACCGCCTCGCCGGCGATAACAGCTACCGGCTGTGCGAAGGTCGTCAGCTGATAGGAGGTCCAAGAGGCTTGTTCGATATCGTCGAAGCCGACAATGCTGAGCTGTTCCGGGATTGAAATCGAGAACTGGTGTCGAGCAGCGTCCATGAATCCGCAAGCCAACAGATCGGTCGCGCAGAACACCGCGTCAGGGCGCTCGGTTCTGGTCAGCATTCGCTGCGCAAGCATCTTTCCCGAATCGTAGCTGGTAAAGCCATAACGCTCTACGGTTACGTCCAACCCCTGTGTCTTGGCGGCTGCAACAAAACCCCGCTCACGAGCCATCAAACTCGGCGTTCCCGCATCGGAATTTGCGAAGGCAAGCCGCTGACATCCGGCCCGCAGGAACGCGGTCACAACTCTATGTGCCGCCTCCGTATCGTCCAGGTTGATACGCAACGGGCCTGGTTGATCGTCGTCTCGATTGATGAGAACTAGCCTTTGGCCGCTGCGCAGACACAGCTGCGTGATCGACTTGTCCGGCAGTCCGGACAAGATGATCGAGGCATCTGCCCGGTACCGTATCGCCTGTTGCAAGGCGCGATCAACGCTACCATCGGACCGATCGGTGTTGACCAACATCGCAACCTTGCCCGCGGTCTGCAATTGCTGGGTCAATTCCCTGAGGAGGGCTGAGCGATAAGGCGTTGCCACATCGGATACGATAAGACAAACAATGCCGCTCTCGTTGCGCATCAACCCGCGAGCAAGCTGATTGACGTGATAGCCAAGCTCTTCGGCCGCTTCAATAACCTTTCGACGGGTCAACTCAGACACGGAAGCACCGGGCGTGAACGCCCTGGACACGGCCGAGCGCGACACTCCCGCTCGCTTGGCAACCTCATCTGCACTCACGAAGAGTTTTTGAGACACACACCTGCTCCACAAAGCCATGCACGGATATTTGCGCCGTTTTGCAATGCCGTGCAAGAGTGACTTTGTTCTAGTTAACGACATTTTTGCGACAAATCGGTTGACACGCCCGGCAATCACCGGCAGCATTTGCACACGCTTGCAAAGAGCGATAGGCGTGGAGGCGCCGTCTTAACGGAGGAAATCATGCGATCAATCAAGTTGGCCGCGGCATTGCTTGCCGCGGGTGTGTCCTTTTGCGCCTTTTCGGCTCATGCCGCCGGGGAACTGAACATGATCTGCTCAGCAGATCCCGAAGTCTGCGACGTCATGAAGAATCTTTTTGAAAAGCAGTCCGATATCAAGGTGAACATGGTTCGCCTTTCTGCAGGCGAGACCTATGCAAAGATCCGCGCGGAAGCGCGCAACCCGAAGACTGATATCTGGTGGGCTGGAACTGGCGACCCTCACTTGCAGGCTGCGGCGGAAGGTTTGACGCAGGAGTACAAGTCACCGCTTTTCGACCAGCTCCAGGACTGGGCCAAAAAGCAGGCCGAAACCTCCAAGTTCCGCACAGTCGGCGTTTACGCCGGCGCGCTGGGTTGGGGCTACAACACGGAGCTCTTGAAAAAGAAGGGATTGAAGGAGCCCAAATGCTGGGCGGATCTTCTCGATCCTTCTTATAAGGGAGAAATCCAGATCGCCAATCCGAATTCGTCCGGCACGTCGTATAACACCCTTGCCACGCTCGTGCAGATTATGGGCGAAGACAAGGCGTTCGACTATCTCACGAAGTTGAACGCCAATATCTCCCAATACACGAAATCCGGCTCTGCTCCCGTGAAGTCTGCGGCGCGCGGAGAGGCGACGGTTGGCATCGTCTTCATGCACGATGCGGTGGCACAGACCGTCGAGGGCTTCCCGATCAAGACCGTCGCGCCATGCGAGGGGACCGGCTACGAAATCGGCTCGATGTCGATCATCAAGGGCGCGAAAAACCTGGAGAACGCCAAGAAATGGTATGACTGGGCACTGTCAGCTGAAGCGCAATCGCACATGAAGGATGGCAAGTCCTATCAGCTACCGTCGAACAAGTCAGCGGAAGTGCCGAAGGAAGCACCGAAGTTCGAAGACATTAAGCTCATCGATTATGATTTCGCGAAGTACGGCGATCCGACGGTCCGCAAGGCACTACTCTCGCGCTGGGACAAGGAAATCGGCGCCAAGGCTAACTAAGCCAAAGGCCTCGGGCTGTCGACCCTTGCGTGTTCGGCGGCCCTCATCGGACGTAAGCGGGAGACCAGCATGGGAAAAGCCGATCGCAGGCAGGACATCGCCATCATCGTCGGCGTCGTGGCAATGTTTATATTGCCCTGGTACCGGATAGACGGCGGGTTTTATGGCTTTGGATGGCTCGCCAGCTTCCCCAATGATGCGGCAACCGGTCCTGCTGTCGTGCAAATCTTTGGCTTTGGCCGATGGTGGCTGCTAGCCGCGCCTCTTATCCTTATGGCAGCCGGTGCTGCTCGGTTTGTGCGGACACCTGAGCGGCAAGGCGCTGTGCTTGCCTGGGCAGGCGCGCTTGGGGTGGCATTTCTCGCATTGCAGGGTCTTGCGATCAACTTCACAGGGTGGAGCTGGTCCTTCAGCGAGACCCTGTTTAGCCCCCTTGCCGACGGTCAACCGTCTATGGGCGCCGGTGCGATTGTCACCTCGATTGTCTTTGTCATGCTGTTTTCGCTCGGATTGGCAAAACGAGGAGTGATGAAGGGAGATGGGTTCGTTGTCGGCTCCATCACGATGCTCATCTTTCTTGTCGCAATCTTCGTGTTCTACCCCGTTGGCAGCATGTTCGTCGCGGCTTTCCAGTCGATCGATGGTTCATTCGATCCGACCGGCTTTGTCACCAACATTCAGGATCCTTCCGTCTGGAGCCTGAGCTGCGTGGTCGGTGGTGATAGCTGTGGTGTCGCCTGGCGCACGCTTTGCCTCGCCATCCTGACGGCCACAGGCGCAACCGTGCTCGGTCTTTGCTTTGCACTTGTGGCAACGCGGACCCGGTTTCCCTTCAAGAAGGGCCTGCGGCTATTGACGATCCTGCCGATCATCACACCGCCCTTTGTCATCGGGCTCGCCCTGATCCTGTTGTTTGGCCGCTCAGGCGTGGTTACCGAATGGGTCGCCAGCCTTGCGGGTACCGAGCCGAGCCGCTGGCTCTACGGCATGACTGGCATCTGGATTGCCCAGGTTCTCTCTTTCACGCCGATTTCCTTTCTGGTTTTGATTGGGGTCGTGGAAGGTGTCAGCCCCTCGATGGAGGAAGCGTCACAAACCTTGAGAGCCAATCGCTGGCGCACCTTCTGGCGAGTTTCCCTTCCGCTGATGACGCCCGGCTTGGCCAATGCGTTCCTGATCGGTTTCATCGAAAGCATGGCTGACTTCGGCAACCCGATGGTGCTGGGCGGAAGTCACGGCGTTCTCTCAACGGAAATCTTCTTTGCGGTGGTCGGCTCGCAGAATGATCCCTCACGGGCAGCCGTTCTCGCCATGATCCTTCTGGTCTTCACCATGACCGCTTTCATCGCTCAACGCTTCTGGCTTTCGGGCAAAAGTTTCGCGACGGTAACGGGCAAGGGTGACTCCGGCGCGCACATTGCCCTACCGAAAGGCCTCTCCATCGCCGTGCATGCCCTCGTCCTTCCCTGGATCGCATTTACGTTGGTCGTCTACGGGATGATCCTGTTTGGCGGCTTCGTCAAAACCTGGGGCCTGGATAATAGCCTGACCATCGAGCACTACGTCAAGGCCTTCTCCATCGGGTTCAGGAACGGTGGAGGGTTGGAGTGGTCCGGCGTTGCCTGGAACTCCTTCTGGACGACAATGGAGATCGCCCTGATATCGGCCCCTCTGACTGCTGCCGTCGGACTGCTCACGGCCTACATCATCGTCCGCCAACGCTTTGTCGGCCGAAACCTCTTCGAATTCGCGTTGATGATGAGCTTTGCCATTCCAGGAACGGTCATCGGCATCAGCTACATCATGGCCTTTAACCTGCCGCCCCTTGAGATGACCGGAACCGCGCTAATCCTTGTCGCGTGTTTCGTCTTCCGCAATATGCCTGTCGGCGTGCGCGGCGGTGTTGCGGCCATGAGCCAGCTCGACAAGAGCCTCGACGAAGCATCACTGACGCTGGGCGCAAACAGCTTTAGAACAATCCGCAAGGTCATCCTGCCTCTGCTGCGGCCGGCGATTACCGCGGCCCTCGTCTATTCTTTCGTGCGCGCTATTACATCGATCAGCGCCGTGATCTTCCTCGTCAGCGCGCAGTATAACATGTCGACGGCATTCATTGTCGGACTGGTGGAGAACGGCGAGTACGGTGTTGCGATCGCCTATTCTTCCGCGCTGATCGTCGTGATGATCGCTGTTATCACAGGCTTCCAGTTCCTTGTCGGCGAACGCCGTCTGAGACGCGAGAACCGCGTCGCCATGGCTGCGCCCGCCGCAACAGCTGCTACTCCGATCGGTCAGGAGAGACCCGCATGAGCATGATCAAACCTGGATCCGTCGTCTTCGAAAACGTGAAAAAGACGTTCGGCGCCTTCACCGCCATCCCAAACCTGTCCCTGACGATTGAGCCTGGCACCCTCGTCACCTTGCTGGGACCCTCGGGCTGCGGCAAGACGACGACGCTGAGAATGCTTGCGGGCCTTGAGCACCCATCGTCCGGTCGAATTTCGATCGCCGGCAAGGACGTCACCATGCTGCCCGCGAATGAACGCGATGTGTCGATGGTGTTCCAAAGCTATGCGCTGTTTCCGCATATGACCTCGCTGGACAACGTCGCCTACGGCCTGGAATCATCGGGCATGAAACGGAAAGAGGCTCGCGAGCGCGCCGAAGAAGGCCTCCAGCTTGTCGGCCTCAGCGGCATGGGCAAGCGACTACCCGCCGAGCTCTCGGGCGGCCAGCAGCAGCGGGTCGCTGTCGCAAGAGCGCTGGTCCTCGAACCACAGGTTCTCCTACTCGACGAGCCGCTTTCAAACCTGGATGCGCGCCTGCGTCGGCGCGTTCGCACGGAAATCCGGGAGTTGCAGCAACGCCTTGGCTTCACCGCGGTCTACGTTACCCATGACCAGGACGAGGCATTGGCAGTATCCGATGAGATCATCGTGATGAAGGAAGGCGAGATCGCTCAGCAGGGCACACCCCGCGATCTGTATGAAACACCAGCGTCCGCCTTCATTGCAGACTTCATGGGAGAGGCAAACGTGATCACATGCAATGTTATCGACATCGAAGGTGGCCATGCCATCATCGATGTCGAGGGGCTGCGTCATCGAATGGCAGCAGCGAAAGCGGTGAAGGGTCCTGCTCAACTGGCCGTGCGGCCGAACGCCATAAGCCTGTCGCCGAGTACCGCAGCCACCGGGTTCCGCGGTCAAATCATCCACGCAGCCTACCTCGGCGACCACGTCGAATACGAAGTCAAGACGCAGAAGTCGACCCTCTTCGTGGTCGATAACGGCATGGAGCAGCCTCTCCCGACATCGACGGAGGTGGCGATCGGTTTGAAGGATCGCGGCATAGCAATTATCGGCGGCTAAGCGCGCATCCTCGTCGTAATCGACACATTTGGTACAAGGAAAATGCAATGAACTCCCAGTCCGTCACCGGCATTGAAGAACGCTTTGCGCTTGCCCAATCCGTCGCCCGCGAGGCCGGCAAACTCGCGCTCGATTATTTCAAGCGTCGCGACACGCTGATCATCGAGACAAAACGCGATCTCCAAGATGTCGTCTCGGTTGCCGATCGTGAAGTCGAAGAGTTGATCCGAAGCCGCTTCGGTGAGGCCTACGACACAGACGGCATCCTCGGCGAGGAATATGGACTTGAACAGGGCGTCTCTGGTTACACGTGGGTGGTCGACCCCATCGATGGCACCAGCCCGTTTGTAAACGGCATGCCAAACTGGTGCGTTTCGATCGCGCTTCTCCATGAGGGCATTCCTGTTGTCGGCGTGATTTACGCTCCCTGCTTCGACGAGCTCTATGCAGCAAGACGCGGAAATGGTGCAACGCTGAACGGCAAGCCGCTGACAGTCGATCCGACGAGGACGATCCAGAATGCCGTAACCGGCTTTGGCGCAAACAGCCACGTTACGCCAGCATCGGTCGGCAAGATCGTTGAGGGCATTCTCGAGGCGGGCGGCAACTTTGTTCGAAATGGGTCGGGCGCTTTGATGTTGGCCTACGTGGCTTCCGGCCGCCTTGTTGGCTACTACGAACCCTACATGCACGCCTGGGATTGCCTTGCCGGCTATTGCCTCGTGAAGGAAGCTGGTGGCTGGTATCATCCCTTCCCGGCAGAGGGCGAGCGCCTGACAAAGGGCGCGCCGGTGCTGGCAGCCGCTCCGGGCGCAATCGACGACCTCAAGAAGATCGCGGGCCTGTAGCCCGGTCGGTCCAGGTGGATGCAAAGCGTGAGTTTTTTCAGGAGACATGCATGGCTCTGGAATTTCCCTCTCCCCGCAACAGAAGCGAAATGCTCGGCTGTCTTGCGAAGTTGGGTCCGTTTCCCATGCAGCTCACTCGTTTGGCTGAATATGCGTTGCGCCATCCGGACGTCATGGCATTTGCGTCGTGTTCACTCATCGCGTCGTCTGCAGGCGTTTCGCCCAGCACAGTTTCCCGATTGGCGGTTGTGCTCGGTTTCCCATCGGTCAGGGAATTCCGAGAGATTTTCCGAGAAGAGTTGCGGCGGATGTCGCGGCGACACTAGCCGCCACAACTCAGGAAGGCCGAGCGTCATTTGCCAACTTCATTTGAAACCCTAGCGGGTGGCTCGCCTCCAGGCGGTGGCGGAACCAAAGACTGGAAGATGGATAGCTGGCTTATAAATAAATCTCGCCATCTGGACAGAAAACCATGCTGCGCTAACTCTGATGAACGCGCTTGCAGAAGGGACCGATGGGGCGCGATGTTTAGAAACCTGCAGCAGATATACGGTGATCTGGGAGGGTCGCCCCCTGCTGCACGAATAACCATGATTTCAGGGAGGAAATATGACCAATCGTTTCATTGTAGCTTGCTCAATCATAGCAATGGCCTCTGTTGCCAGTGCTCCGCACGCGTTTGCAGCAACCGAACTTCAATGGTGGCACGCAATGTCGGGCGCAAACAACCAAGTGGTCGATCAACTCGCCAAGGAGTTCAACGACAGCCAAAAAGACTACAAGGTCGTTCCGGTCTTCAAAGGCACCTATCCTGAAACGCTCAACGCGGGCATCGCCGCTTTCCGGGCAAAGCAGGCGCCGGCAATCCTTCAGGTGTTTGATGCGGGTAGTGGCGTGATGATGGGAGCCGAAGGGGCGATCATGCCCGCGGCCGATGTTTTGAAGCAGGCGGGCTACGACTTCAATAAGGCGGATTATCTACCGGGGATTGTTTCCTATTACTCGAAACCCGACGGCACCATGCTGTCCTTCCCCTATAACTCCTCCTCGCCGATCCTCTACTACAACAAGGACATCTTCAAGAAAGCCGGTCTGAATGCAGACAACCCGCCAAAAACATGGAACCAGGTTTTTGATGCAGCCAAAAAGATCAAGTCAAGTGGCGCTGCGAGTTGTGGACTGACATCAACCTGGCTCACCTGGATCCAGACAGAGAACTATGCGGCCTGGAATAATGTCCCCTACGGCACGAATGAAAACGGCCTCGGGGGCACCGATGTCAAGCTCGAATTCAACGCTGCACCCTTCGTGCAGCACTTCCAGGCGATCGCCGATCTCGCGAAAGACGGCACCTTTCGATATGGCGGCCGCACGTCCGAGGCCAAGCAGCTATTCACCTCAGGCGAATGCGGCATCCTGACGGAATCCTCCGGTGGCCTCGGCGACATCGTCAAAGCGGGCATTCCTTATGGAATAGGCCAGCTTCCCTATGATGAAGGAGACGGACGCCCTCAAAACACCATTCCCGGGGGCGCGAGCCTGTGGGTGTTTGCGGGCAAGACAGACCAGGAGTACAAGGGGATCGGCGAATTCTTCCATTTCCTGTCACAGACCAAAATCCAGGCCCGTCTGCATCAGGTCTCAGGCTATCTGCCGGTGACAATGGCCGCCTACGACGAAACCAAGAAGTCAGGTTTCTACGAGAAAAACCCTGGCATGGAAACACCCATCCTCCAGATGATGGGAAAGCCACCGACGGCAAACTCCAAGGGCGTTCGCCTCGTCAATCTTCCTCAGGTGCGCGATATCATGAACGAGGAATTCGAGGCGATGCTCGCTGGTAAGGAAGATGCCAAAACGGCACTCGACAAAGCGGTCGAGCGGGGAAATGCAGCGATCGCTGAGGCGAACGGCAACTGACGACGCGAAATCACGGTCCGCGCGCGAGTGTGGACCGCACCCTCTAGGAGATTGTCGTGCAGACCGTCGTCTTTCCCAACAAGGTACTTCCCTATTTCCTCGTTGCACCACAGATCGTCCTGACCGTGGTCTTCTTTTTCTGGCCCGCCAGCCAGGCGCTCTACCAGTCCTTACAGCGCGAGGACCCTTTCGGCATGAAGAGCGGGTTTGTCGGGCTGGCAAACTTCCGCCAGATCCTGCGCGATCCGAGTTACCTGCATTCCCTACAAGTGACCGTACTCTTCAGCGTTGCCACGGCCGCTCTTTCCATGATTGTCGCGCTGGCACTGGCGACTGCTGCAGACAGGGTCGTGCGCGGGCAAACACTTTATCGGACACTTTTGATCTGGCCCTATGCTGTAGCGCCGGCCGTCGCCGGCATGCTCTGGCTGTTCATGTTCAATCCGGCAATGGGCACGTTTGCCTATATGCTACGACGCGATGGTATCGCTTGGGATCCGCTGCTGAACGGCAATCAGGCAATCTGCCTCGTTGTTGTCGCAGCGGCATGGAAACAGATTAGCTACAATTTTCTGTTTTTTGTCGCGGGCCTGCAGGCGATTCCGAAATCTCTGTTGGAAGCTGCGGCCATCGACGGATCGCGTGGTGCCCGCCGCTTCTGGACGATTGTCTTTCCATTGCTGGCTCCGACAACCTTCTTCCTGCTTGTCGTCAACACCGTCTACGCCTTCTTCGACACGTTCGGTATCATCGACTCAGTCACGAAGGGTGGTCCTGCCAAGGCAACGGAAACGCTTGTCTACAAGGTTTACAATGACGGATTCGTAAACCTCAACCTCGGGTCTTCGGCGGCGCAATCGGTAATCCTCATGATCATCGTCATTGGGCTCACCGCTTTTCAGTTTCGCTTTGTCGAACGGCGGGTCCATTATGGGTGAGGTCCGTTCATGATCGAAAAGCGCCCCGTCGCCAATCTCGTCGGCCACCTGATGCTCATTCTTGGCATCATCGTCGTGGCTTTCCCGATCTACTACACCTTTGTCGCATCGACCATGACGTCGGCGGAAATCCTGAAACCACCGATCTCGCTGTTGCCCGGTAGGCATTTCGTCGAGAATTATAGCGATGCCTTGTCGGGCGGTGTGGAACGCGTCGTCGGCGTCAGTCTCGAACGGATGCTCTGGAACACGATTCTTGTTTCAGTGGTGATTGCCCTCGGAAAGATCATCATTTCGTTCCTTTCTGCCTATGCGATCGTATTTTTTCGGTTCCCACTGCGCATGGTGTTCTTCTGGATGATCTTCATCACGCTGATGTTGCCGGTCGAGGTGCGCATCCTTCCGACTTACAAGGTGGTCGTCGATCTCGGCTTGATCGACACCTATGCCGGTTTAACCCTTCCCTTGATGGCGTCCGCAACTGCCACATTTCTGTTCCGGCAGTTCTTCCTGACGATACCCGGAGAACTCGTCGAGGCAGCGCGGATCGACAACGCGGGACCCTTCCGATTCATGCGGGATATTCTGCTTCCGCTTTCGACCACCAACATCGCCGCCCTCTTCGTCATTCTATTCATCTACGGATGGACGCAATACCTCTGGCCTTTGCTGGTGACCAACAATGCGCAGATGACCACCATCATTATCGGATTGCGCAAGATGGTGGATTTTGCAGATGCTTCGACACCGTGGAACCTCGTCATGGTGACGGCAATCGTCGCAATCATTCCCCCCATAGTCGTCGTAGTGCTGATGCAGCGCTGGTTCGTCAAGGGACTCGTGGAGACTGAGAAGTAATGGCTGCAATCACCCTTAAGGACGTCCGCAAGATCTACGGCAAGAGTGTGGAGGCGATTTCCGGTATTTCGTTAGAGATCAAAGATGGCGAGTTCGTTGTTCTCGTTGGCCCGTCCGGATGCGGAAAGTCGACACTTTTGAGGATGATCGCCGGGCTCGAAGGTATCACATCAGGTGAGATTTCGATCGGAAACCGGGTCGTCAATGACCTCGAACCCTCGGAGCGAGACATTGCCATGGTTTTCCAGAACTACGCCCTTTATCCGCACATGACGGTGCGCCAGAATCTCACCTATGGTCTGAAAAACCGAAACATGCCGACGGCTGAAATTGAAAAGCGCATCCAGAAAGCTGCGTCATCGTTGGAGATCGAAAAATTTCTTGATAGAAAACCGCGACAATTATCGGGCGGACAGCGTCAGCGTGTAGCGATGGGTCGCGCGATCGTTCGAGAACCAGCAGCGTTCCTGTTCGATGAGCCGTTGTCGAACCTTGATGCAAAGCTTCGTGTGCAAATGCGTGTCGAAATCAAGGCACTCCAGCACGCTCTCAAGACGACCAGCGTCTACGTCACGCACGATCAGATGGAAGCGATGACACTCGCCGACCGGCTGGTCGTTCTCAATGCCGGTCGGATCGAGCAAGTTGGAACACCCATCGAACTCTATGAACGGCCGGCCACGACGTTCGTTGCGACCTTTATCGGCTCACCCTCGATGAACCTTCTTCGGATGACCGACGGTTTTGTGTTGCCGGCCCTTGGCTCATCGAGCGGTAGCAATGCGACAGTCGGAATTCGCCCGGAGGATATTCGCTTGGCCGAAAGCGGAAGCGCTACCGCCTTTAGCGCACGGGTGCGGGTCCAGGCGGTGGAGTTGGTCGGCGCCGAAAGCTACGTCTACGGCATTCTTGCCGATGGCCAATCGATGGTCTTTCGCGTTGCGGGCCGATCGCTGATTGCGCTCGGCAGCGAGCTCGACATCGCCGCTTCCCTGGAGGCTCTGCATTTCTTCGATGCTACTGGCAACCGTCAAGAACCGACAACGCACGCAGGGAGTTCGATACCCGCCAGAATTTGACCGATGTTCAACAACGAGGGCGAACGAAAGCCGATGGCATTCCTCGAACTGATCCATGTCAAAAAAGCCTTTGGCGCCCTCTCCGTGGTCGAGGATTTCTCCGTTCACATCGAGAAGGGCGAGTTTATCTCCTTCCTCGGGCCGTCGGGTTGCGGCAAGACGACCGTACTGCGCATGATCGCTGGCTTCGAAACGCCAACCGCTGGCACGCTGACGATCGCTGGCAAGGATCAGCGGCCGCTCAAGCCGAACCAGCGTAACATCGGCATGGTGTTCCAGGCCTACGCGCTGTTCCCGAACATGACAGTCCATGACAACGTCGCATTCGGCCTGAAGGTTGCCGGCATGGCAAAGCCTGAAATTGACAAGCGCGTGAAGGAGATGCTTGCCCTTATCAAGCTCGATCAACTCGCCAGCCGCTTCCCCTATCAGATGTCCGGCGGCCAGCAGCAGCGCGTCGCACTCGCACGCGCCATCGCCGTCAAGCCGCAGGTCCTCCTGCTAGACGAGCCGCTCTCTGCTCTCGACGCCAAAATCCGCGTATCCTTGCGCGAGGAAATCCGCGCGATCCAGCAACAGCTCGGCATCACTACGGTCTTCGTGACGCACGACCAGGAAGAGGCTCTGTCGATTTCGGACCGCATCGTCGTCATGAACGCCGGCCGCGCCGATCAGATCGGCACGCCCTTCGAGATCTACAACACGCCGGCCACGCGCTTCGTCGCCTCCTTCGTCGGTACGCTGAACCTGATCGAAGGCAGGGTCGTTGACCCGGATGCCAACCGCATCATGATCGGCGATCGGGACATCACACTGAAGCACTCGGTCACCGCCTTCAAGCCCGGCGACAAGGTCACGCTGGCGCTGCGTCCGGAAGCCGGCTCGCTTACCGAATCCGCCAAGGGCGATACCGCTTTAACTGGCGAGATCACATCGGTGCATTTCCTAGGATCGGTCATTCGAACTCGAATGAACGTTGACGGCAACACAATCTCCTTCGACATGTTCAACAACCCGCATCATATGCCGCCCACCGTTGGCGAGCGGGTGACGCTACGTTTCAAGGCTGCAGACCTGCTGCTTCTACCGCAATAGCATTCTCAGTCGATCGTGCGGCTGGAAGGCACGACGTTCGCAAAAAGCTGAATCTGCTGGCGCACCTGACGCCGAAGCTTCGATTTTGCCTTCTCCTCGATCTGAAAAAACAGCTTCTTCAGATCCGGCTCGGCGACGCGTGCGGCTGCCTCTTCACAAGAGACCCAAGCGTAGCGGCGCTGCCCCCGTTCCTTGAAGTCTTTCACGAGATGATGGACCTTCAGTGCATGGGTCTGGACGACACAAGGTCGGCGCTCGCCGTCAGCCATGAGCTTTGTATAGGCGAACTCGCCAAGCGGACGCTTGCAGACCTTGCCTTTGACGCCAGCCTCCTGAAGCGCCTCAATCTCCGCGACCCGATGCGCCTGCTTGTTGTCCATCGGCCAGCCTTTCGGGATTGCCCAACGACCTGTCTCGCGCGTGCTGATCAGGAGATATTCGACGACATTTTCATGGCGATTGATGCGGTAGCAGAGTGCGCCGTATTGCCGGTTCGCCACCTCGTCAGGGATGTTCGTCTTCGCGCTGACCGATTGTTCCATCGACTGCTATCAGCTCCCATCAAATCGCCACGGGGTAGCATGAGTTTAGCCTAATACAATAAACTGGCAATTCTTGTGGTTCTGTCTTATTTCAATCGACGCAGTCAGCCGGACGCCTTGCGACTGCCTAAGTCGCCATCGCAGCGCAGGCGATTAGGCTATGGATTCTAGTTTCTTCTAAGGCACAGCCCTATTCAGGCTTACCCTCGGCCATGGGAAAGCGGAGTTCAAGCTATTCAGCCCGCCACTCTTCAACTCGCACGTCTCCGGTCTGGGTCAAACCGGTGCATATGAAGTGCGAAAGCTGATCATTTCGAATGACAGCCGCGGATAAGCGGCCCGATCTGTAGGCTCCGGTATCCAATGCTATGCGGTTTGAATAAACCTCGGGCCTAAGCGAACCCGTGATCGTATGCCCATGGACGACTATGTGATCGAAATCCTCGAAATGATCGAGAAACTCGGCTCGGATCCAACGCAGATCATATTCCGTCTGCGCTGCCAGCGGCACATCGGGACGAATGCCAGCGTGAACAAAGCAGAAGCTGCCGATTTGCTTGTAGGTCAGTGCCCGATCCAAAAGGACGAGGTGATGCGGGAACGCTTTCAAGATATCTGCGGCAATATTCTTAAAATCCGGGACGGGTCGATCCGAGTACGAACTGAGGGTCGCAAGTCCGCCCCAGTCCATCCAGTTTATAGCATCCTCAGATGAAAGGTCCCCGCGAAGCAAAGCACGCAGATAGAAATCATGATTGCCGAGAATAAGCTGCGAGCCGGGATAACGATCAAGCGTCGACATTACTTGATCAAGCACCTGTGGGCTATGCGGGCCGCGGTCAACCAAGTCACCTAAAAATAAGACTACTGGTTTTGAATGGCGATGGGCAGAAGCCGCATGGATATAATCGAGGAGAGCTGCGAGGAGATCAGCCCGTCCGTGCACATCGCCAATAACATAGATTTCGGGCAGCATGGGCTCGGACACTCTCTCCTGAGAATAGATTTGGCAAGATAGGAGCTCAAGCTCAGCATCGGCCAGGTTGGTGATTATGCTTTCTGTCATTCCGCGAGCAACGGCAACGCTATAAATGCGTCTGATGCATTATTTTCGCAGCGGTCGAGGTAAATGGTACCGGCTCATCCGCCGCGTCGTCTGCAAAGCGATTACGTGCATTTGACTACCCCTTTGTCTCGCTGGGTCCGTTCTGGGCGACTGCCGTTCGAGGGGGTCGGCTTCGCTATTGATGGGATATTCACTCTCGACCCCAGTCATTCCGATGAACCGGCGAGCGCGGCCGAATGGACGTCTCGATGGGATTCGAACCGCGATCCGCGCCTAAAAAAGCGCTAGGAAATTGAAAAGGCCGTTACTTCACGCTTGGCGGCTAGTGCATTTTAACCCTTTATTATGGAACTTTGACGTTTGGCCTCGTCAAAAGTAGGCCGCTTCATGGAAATCAATCTCCAGGCGTTGCGCTCGCCCGAAAATTCCGCTCAACCGCGCGCGCTCGGCGGCATCTATGTTCTTTCCTGCCTCATCCAGCTCGGCCTTCAGCCAGCGCGCCTGCGCTTCGAACTCCGGTTCGGCATGAAGCCTGACCCACTCCTTGAGCAGCGGGTCGCTGATCTCAGTCCGATTGGCTTGGTTCGACCAGGTCCAGTACATCCATTCGGCCGCGAACATGGCCGCGATCGTATCGAGGAAGCCGCCATCGCGGGCAATTGCCAGCATCCCGTCCCGGAAGGCGGCGACATCTGCGCGCGCTATATCGTATCGCGTGGGATCGATGCCGCGCTCGGCGAATGTCTTTTCGAAATAGGCGATCTGCCGGTTGGCAAGCGCATCGAGCACGCCGATCAGCCAGCGTTTCTGCGCGATGGTCTCGGCCTTGGCGGTGGCATAGGAAAAGATCGCGATCGCCGTATCGACGAAGGCACCTTCGAAAACGAGATAACGTTCGAAGGCGTCGTTCGGAAGCCGGTCGGCCTTGATATCCTCGGCGAAGCGATGGTGAACCATCGCCTCGAATACATCGCGGTTCTCGTCAAGCATCTGCTCGGTGAGGGTCTGCGCCATGGCTGTTAGGCCTCCAGTCCGGGCTTTGCCGCTTCGACGAAGGCCGCAACACGGGCAGGCTCCACGGGGTTCCACCAGACGCCGCCTTCCTTCAGCGAAGAAGCGACGATGACGCCGTTGGTGCGCTTGAGGATCTCGACGATATTGTCCTTGGTGACGCCGGAGCCGACAAGCAGCGGCAGATGGGTGGCAGCACCGATTTCCTCGATCTCTTCCATCGTCGCGCTGTTGCCCGTCCTCTGGCCGGTCGCGATGACGACGTCGGCATCGAAGAAGGCCAGATCCCGCGTCAACTCATCGATCGTCCGGTCCGCGGTGATCGCGTGTGCACCGTGCTTCACATGGCTGTCGGCAAAGACCTTGATATGCTCGGCACGCAACAGCGAGCGATAGCGCATCGCCTCGGCGGCGCGGCCCTCCATGAAGCCCTCGTTGGCGACATAGGCATTGGCCCACTGGTTGACACGGATGAAGCGGGCGTTGCCGGCCATGGCAATCGCGAAGGCAGAAATGGGTGCGTTGGCAAGGACATTAATGCCGAGGGGCACGCCGACGGAGCGAGCGATACGGTCAGTCACGACTGACATGAAGGCTGCGGTTTCATGGCCGATATCCTCAGGCTTCGAAAACGGAATATCCCCATGATTTTCGATGATCAGCCCGTGAATTCCACCCTTGACGAGCGCCTCTGCGTCACGAATACATGCGTCGTAAATTGAATCCATCGCTGCGCCACGATAGCGCGGAGCACCTGGGAAAGGCGGGCAATGGATCATGCCGATCAGCGCCTTGTCAGTACCGAAGATTTCCCGTATGGCGCTTGAAGCCCTATCCGATATTTGCTGCATTTCTCGTTCCTTTCTGAAGGTCTGCCATGCGTGCCTATGTCATCGGTAACGTCGCCGTCGACGAAACCATATCCGTACTGTCCATGCCCGAAGCCGGCGCCTCGATCCTTGGTCGAGAGGAAACCCGCGACCTCGGCGGCAAGGGCGCCAATCAGGCCGTCGTGATGGGCCGAACCGGCCTTTCCACGACGCTTGTCACGGCCGTCGGCGAGGATTTCCGCGCCCAGACGATCCGCGACCAGCTTGCCGGAGAACCGGTGGATGCCCGCCTTTTGGGGCACCCCGACCGCTCCAGCGACTTCTCCATCATCTTCACGACGCCAGACGGCGAGAACGCCATCGTGACGACGACGGCCTCTGCCGAGGCGATGACGCTCGCCGAAGCGCTTGCGCCGCTTGCGGATGCAACGGCCGGCGACCTGGTGGTGCTGCAGGGCAATCTCAGCGAAAGCGTCACCCGCGGCATCCTTGCCGAAGCCCGGCGCCGCGGCCTGACGACCGCCTTCAACCCCTCGCCGCTACGGCCCTACTTCGTCGAGCTTTGGCCTCTCATCGACATCGTCTTCCTCAACAAGGGCGAGGCCGAAAGCCTGACCGGTTCGTCCGGCGAGGCCGCCATTCACCGCCTTGCCGAAGCCGGCGTCGCCCAGATCGTCCTGACGCTCGGCGGCAATGGTGCGATCCTTGCCGGCAATGGCCATGTGCTTGCGACCGTCCCTGCACTTTCCACCGACGTAGTCGACACGACAGGTGCCGGCGACACCTTCATGGCCGTCGCGCTTGCCTCGGCTGCCCTTAGAAATACGACACTTGACGTCAGGGCCATTCGTCACGCAACCGCCGCTGCCGCCATCACCGTCAGCCGTCGGGGAACGCGCTCAGCCTTCCCTGACAGCGCCGATCTCGCCGGCATCCTTGCCGGCGAATAAGGCCTATTTCTCTTCGGTGAGCCAACCGAGAATGTTCTTCCAAAGACGACCGTAACCCTGCCATTCGCAAAAGGCGGGCGACAGCCAATGCGGGCCGATATCGGACGTCCAGGCCGCCGTCCGGCCCTTGCCGAAATGACCGGTCACCAGCAGCGGATGTCCGCCCTGGTCATCGGGCAATCGGGCGACGACTTCGACATCGTCGCGCTCACGCACCTCGACTTCGTTGACGCCGAGCAGCAAGGGCCATTCGCGCGGGATGCCGGCGACGGTCGCGTGATCGGACTTGACGATGACAGGTGTCGTTCCCTCAGGGATTTCGACCCGATCGTCATAGGGCAGGCACGTCACCGGCAACACATCCTCGACGGCGGTGCGGTGCCAGCGCGCCTTGCCATCGATTCCCTGGAAGGAGAAATAACCGCCAACCATCAGCAGGCCACCGCCCTTTTCGACCCAGGCCTTGAGCAATTTCAGGCGGTTCGGCACGGTCTTCGAATGCAGCCAGACCGCCGGCGGCAGCAGCAGCGAATTGGCGCCGATATCGGACAGGATGATCGCGTCATAGGCATCCAGCCCGGCCATGTCGAAGGGCAGTTGCTCGACGGCGTCGTGGGCGGTCATATAGGTGAGCTCGTACTCGCTGCCGGCGAGCGCCTTGACGAGCGGCTCGGCGCCAAGGTGGAACGTGACGCTCCCGAACTGGTCGAAGCCTTTGTAGTGTGTCGCGGAACTGACCCAGCTCTCGCCGACGAGAAGAACCTTCTTTGTCATCATGTTTCCTTTTCTTCTTATGGGATTGTGGCGGCCTCGAAGACCGACCTCGGATTGGCGCGCATGAAGATGTCGAGCGTTGCGTCATCCAGCCCGTGACGCTTCAGCCGCGGCAGGAAATGGCGCAGGATATAGGCGTAGCCATTGCCGCCATAATGCTTGAGCATCATCTTCAAAAACACGTCGTGGGATAGAAGCAGCCGGTCCCTGTGTCCCATCTCGACAAGCCTGGCGAGCGCGCGGGCCGCCTCTTCGTCGCTCGGGCATTGCACCTGCTGGTCGGCATAGAAGAAGTCCATGCCGATCATATCGTATTCGAGGAAGGCACCGCGGGCGGCAAGCTCCGACTGATAGGTCAGATCGTCATGCGAGGGGTTCATGTGGCAGAGCACCGTGTGCCTGAGATCGCCGCCTTCCGAGACCACGATATCGAGCACCTTGTGACCGAGCCGATACCAGCCGGGAAGATGCACCATGAGAGGCAGCCCGGTGCGCACATGCGCCTGCACCGCGCCTCGGAGCGATTTTTCTTCCTCATCGGTGAAATCGGAGGAAACGCCGATCTCGCCGATGAGCCCGATTTTCACGTCGGTGCCATCGGCGCCGAGGATCGCCTCGGACACGATCTCGTCGGCGATCTGAGCCACGGACATATCGGCCACCTTCGCGGGATGTGACGAGCCGAGATAGAAGCCTGCGCCCATGACGATGTTCAGTCCCGTCGCCTTGGAGATGCGTCGCAATGCCAGAGGATCGCGGCCGATGCCCTGGCACGTCGGTTCGACGACCGTCTGGCCGCCGAACCCGGCAAAATCCATCAACTCCGTCACCGCGAGCTTTTCGTCATCCAGCGTGATGTTGTGCTTGTTGACGAACGGGTCTTGTCGCAACTCGCCAAGGATCTCCATGCAGACGAAGCCCTCGGCGAGATATTGCCGATCCGGCGTCTTCGGTGCATGCCACCAGCAGCGGCAGTCGTTCAAAATATGCTCGTGCATCAAGGTGACGCCCATATCGGAAACCGGCACTGGCCCAGAAACCGTCATCACGTGCCCGGACCGAACATGTCCGGGTGAAAGCTCATTCGTCGCCATCAGCTCTTCCTCCTGCCCGCCAGCCGGAAGTTGGTGGTGAAGATGCGCGTATTCAGCCAGATGGCGACGAGAATAATCGCCCCGGTGACGATCTGGGTGAAGAAGGGCGAGATATGCATCAGGATCAGGCCGTTGCCGATGACCGCGATGGTCATGGTGCCGAGCACCGTACCGATCATTGTGCCGCGACCGCCCATCAACGACGTGCCGCCGAGGACGACGGCGGCAATTACCTGAAGTTCGAAACCGACGGCCGCGTTCGATGAACCGGAGCCGAGACGCGCGGCGATCAGAAGACCCGCCAATGCCGATGCAACGCCCGAGACCAGATAGACGGACGCGACAATCCATTTGGCTGGCATGCCGACACGGCGAGCCGCCTCCATGTTCGATCCCACCGCCACGATCTGCCGCCCGTATTTGGTGATGGCCATGACGACATAGCCGGCAATCGCGATCACGATCGCAATCAGAGCCGGAACGGGAAAGCCGGCCAGTTCGCCGCGTCCCATATAGAAGAAACCAGGATCGTCATTGATCGGAATAGAGTAACCCTGGGTCAGATAGAGCGCCACGCCACGCAATATCGAAAGACCGGCGAGCGTGACGATGAAGGCAGGAATGTTCTGATAGGCGATGAACCAGCCCTGCAACAGACCGATGATGCCGCCGAAGACGAGCATGCCGATCGACACGATGGGCCAGGGGATGCCGGTCGCCAATGTGATGGCAGCGACCGCGTTGATAAGCGCCAGCATCGAGCCGACGGAGAGATCTATACCGCCGGTGACGATCACCAATGTCATGGCGACCGCCACGACGAGAATGGGGGCGGCCTGACGCACGATGTTGAGGATGTTGCCCATCGTCATGAAGGTCGTCGTCGTCAACGAGAAGAAGACGAGGCATGCCAGGAAAAAGAAGGCGATTGACAGGACCTGAGCGTTCTCGCTCAGAAAATCCGATAGCGGCGAGCCCTTGCTGCGTTCGGTGTAGACGGTCAATGTCTTTCCCCCCCGACAATGAGCTTGACGAGATCCTCAAGATTGGTCTTGCCGATATCGCGCTCCGCAACCTTGGTGCCTTCGTACATGACGGCGATCCGGTCGCAGACCCTGAAGAGATCCTGCAGGCGATGGGTGATTAGAACGACCGACACGCCGGTCGCCTTGACCCGATTGATGAGCGACAGGACCGCTTCGACCTCGGCCACGGCAAGTGCGGATGTCGGCTCGTCCATGATCAGCACCTTGGGATTGAACGAGGCCGCCCGCGCAATCGCAATCGCCTGCCGCTGACCACCCGAAAGCTTCTCGACCTTGGCCGAGAGGCGCGGAATGCGGATTTCGAGCGCATCCAGCATTTTTCGGGCCTCGGCCAGCATCTTCTGCTGATCGAGGAACGGCCCCTTGCTGATTTCGCGGCCCAGGAAAAGATTGCCGACGACGTCGATATGGTCGCAGAGGCTCAGATCCTGGAAGACCATTTCAATGTGGCGATCGCGTGCGTCGGCAGGCCCGGAGAAGCGGACTTCCTCGCCATTCAGCGCGATGGTTCCCTCATCTGGCAGATAGGTGCCGGAAATGATTTTTGTAAGTGTTGACTTACCAGCGGCATTGTCGCCGACGAGACCGAGGCATTCACCGGGAAAGAGATCGAGATCGATCCCGCGGAGCGCCTGATGCGAGCCGAAGGTTTTACGGATGCCGCGCAGCGATACCGCCGGCGTCACGGCGGAAGAGCCGGAGGAATGCGGGGAGGCTTGCGCCTCCCCGGCTCCGGCGTAGACAGGCCGGTTTTCCATCATCATTTGAAGACGGCCCTGTACGGATCAACGTTCTGCTTCGTCACGATGGTAATCGGGACGGAGATGCTTTTCTCGACGCTCTGGCCGGCGGTCAGCTTCGCCAAGGCTTCAACGGCTGCCTTCCCCTCGCCTGCCGGATCCTGCTGGACGACGGCAACGACATAGCCCTGATCGATGCCTGCAATCGCCTGCGCGGTCAGATCCCAGCCGAAGACCTTGATGCTGTTCTGCTTGCCCTGGCTCTGGACTGCGGCGATGGCGCCGAGGAGCGCCGGTTCGCCGGTGGCATAGATCGTCGTCATGTCCGGATTGCCGGTGATGAGATTTTCAGCGGCGGAAAGCGCATTGTCCTGGATGTTCTGGCCGTCGACGACGCCGACGGTTTCGATGCCGCCGCCCTTGATGGCGTCTTCGAAGCCTTTCTGGCGGAGGTTCTGAATAAAGGAGTTCAAGGCGCCGACGATGCCGACCTTGGCCTTGCCGCCCATATTCTTCTTCACATAGTCGAGGTAATAGGCGCCGATATCGGCGCCGGCCTTGCTGTTATCGACGCCGATCTGCGACTTCTGCGGACCCTCGGGCAGGACAGCATCGATGGCAACGACCGGAATGCCGGCATCCGACGCCTGCTTGACGGCCGGCATGATGCCGTTGACGTCGATCGCAACGACAATCAGGCCATCGACCTTCTGCTGGATATAGGTTTCGATCGCGCTGTTCTGCGCGCTGGCGTCATTATTGGCATTGAAGATAACGAGCTTGTCGCCAGAGGCATCTGCGGCCTTCTGAGCGCCCTCGTTGATCTGATTGAAGAAAAGGGCCTGCTGGTTGATCTGTACCAATGCATAGGTCTTGCCGGCTGCATGGGCGAGTGGTGCACCGAAGGTCACACCCGCGAGTGCGGTAAAGGCAAGGGCGGCGTTGAACGCCCGACGTCTGATCAGTTTCATGTTCTCATCCTCTGGTTTTGTTGTCGTTGCTTTTTATATGTCGACGGCGGTGCAACGGATTTCCGCACGACGATTTCGACTGGCACGAGCTCCTCTGTGGCAAGCTGCTCGCTTTGCTGCCAGTTGGTTTCAAGAAGAAGGGACAGGGCGCGCTGACCGATGGCACGCACCGGCTGCCGGATCGCCGTTACGGGCGGCGCAAAGAGATGTAGCGGGCTGACATCGTCGAAGCCGATGAGGGAAAGATCCTCGGGGATCGAAATGCCCTTTTCCCGCAGCACTTCGATCATCCCGATGGCGATTTCGTCCGAGCTTGCGAAAATGGCCGTTGCCGGCATGCCTTCCTCAAGGAAACGCCGCGCCATGTCCCGCCCGCAGGCAATGGTGTATTCGCCGCTATAGCGTCGGATCGACACGTCATCGGCGAAGCGCTCCCGTAGCCCTGAGCACAGGCCATTGAAGCGTCGCTGCGTGCTGATCATGGCATCGGGGCCGCCGACATAAAGCACATGTCGATGGCCGAATTCGGCCAGATGACGGCCGGCAAGCTGGCCACCCTGAAAATTATCGCAGAAGAGTTTCGGGACGGCGGCAAGTGGCACATCTTCGTCGACGACGATGACCTTACCTGTTCGATTGATGAGCTCTGCAAGCTCCCCATCGTCGGGATGGTTGGTGACGAAGACCAGTCCGTCGACGTGGTTGTGTTCGATCAGCCTGAGGTAGGCAACTTCGCGACCGGTCCGGTTAAGCGTCGCATAGAGCGTCACGGCGAGCCCCCGATCGTTGGCCTCCTCTTCGATGGCGGCAACCATCGTCGCAAAGAACGGGTTGGCGATATCGGGCACAACAAGACCGATCGTATCGGAGCGGCCGCGGCTCAAGCGCCGCGCATGAGGGTTCGGCTGATATTTGAGGGATGCGATCGCCTCGTCGATCCGTTGCTTGGTTGCTGCCGGCAAGTCGAGTGAACCGTTGAGCATGCGCGAAACCGTCGCCACCGATACGCCGGCGGCTTTCGCCACATCCTTCAAGCCGGGAGTCCGCTCGTTCGCCATATCTTGTAAACCGCTTTAGTAAAACGCTTTACTCAAAAGACATTACATCCTTCTCGCTGTCAAGCGGCCGGCGTAAGGTCAGAGCGTCTCGCTTTGATCGTCGCGCGCTCAAAGCGCCATTAACTCGGAAGCTACGGATCTCCACACCCCAGAGAAATCGGGGTTGAAGCAAGCAGAACGATCGAGGTGACTTGAAGCCCCCGTCGTCGGCCCTCGAATGCAACCTCAAAAAGGCAGAGCGAACAATAGGTAGTGATAACGCTTCAAAAACCGCTCTCAAAGCTAAAGCCGAAGATACTCGTCACCCGCACTTCGCCTATTCCTCAAGCACCACAACTTGGTTCACTCCATGAGCCGACGTTGTAACTGCCATGACAATGCGGTGGCGGAGAGCTTCTTCAGAGGATACGTCGCAGGGTCTACCGTTCACGCGATGAAGTTCGCCAGGATGTGTTCTACTACATCGAGATGTTCTCCAACCCGAAACGCAAGCACGTCAGAAACGGAATGCTGTCGCCCGTAGAGTTCGAGAAGCAGCAGAAAATCTAACCCGAGGATGTCTACGAAACTCGGGGCTATTCAGTCATCGGTCTGCGCGATCCGGGCTCTAAATAGCCCTTTGGTTTGATTGAAACGGTTATGCGTGACGATTTACGCCGCCTTGCTCATCAGGGACGTTTTGCCCCTTTGAACAGCAGTGATACGTTAAATGCGGATGCGGCAACGAATCCGCAAACACAAATCAAAGTCGGCAAATTAGAAGTCGGCGACGCGGTCAAAGACAGCAAGAATGTGAACAAGGCCCCCCCAAATGTCTGGGCTAGCCCCAATACCGCGGTACCAGCTCCAGCTGAAGATTGCTGGAAGCGTAGTGCCGAAGCCATAATATTTGGGATCGAAAGACCCATCCCCAAGGCAAACAGCGAGAACGACAGCACAATGCTGGAGATAGATAGCAGATTGCCTCTCGCGAGGGCAAAAAATAGTAGACCACCGGCTACACACGTTAAAGTTCCAATCTGCGCAACACGTTCGGGTGTTAGCCGCTTCAAAGCTATTCGGCCCAAGTATGAGCCCGCAAGAAATGCTGGCACCGAAAGACCGGTAACAAATCCTACCCTGGTAGCATCAACGCCGAACAGATCGGTCAGCATAAAAGGTACTCCCGCGTTGTATGCGTAGAGGCCGCCGATAACAGCGCCCGCAGCTATCGCCTGAACCGCAAATCGAGGCTCCATAAGGAGTGTCGCGTAATTTCGAAACAGCGTGACAAAATTGAACCGGCTCTTGGCGTGAATTGTTTCCCTGATGTAGAGTCTGGTCAGGACAAGCAGAGATGTCGCAAGCAACGCCATGATCACGAAATTACCTCGCCAACTGACGGTCTTGCTGAGATACCCGCCGATCATTGGTGCGATGGCGGGTATGGAACCTGTGATAATCGCGAGCGTCGAGCCTGCCTTCGCGAATCCTTCGGCGTCATTTGTGTCTCGCAAAATGGCGTAGACGGAAACGACGATTGCTGACGCGCCACATGCTTGGAGAATTCGTGCGATCTGCAGGAACGCCATGGTTGGAGCAAAAGCGCAAGCCACTGAGGCGATCCCAAACAGAGTTAAGCCGCCAAGCAGTGTTGGCCGCCGCCCGATCTGGTCACAGGTACCGCCGAAGACCAATTGCGAGATAGCAAAGGCAAGCAAGTAGAGCGTTACTAGCGACTGGGCGTTTCCCGGCAAAGTTCCAAATGCTTTTGAAATATCTGGTAACGAAGGAGTAAGCAGCAAAGTTGACATGGTTACGACACTCAAAGTTCCCGCTAAAAGTGCCGGGAAAACCGCTCGGCTGAGTCGAGATTGATCCCCCATCGCTTGCCCTCTCTCACAATCTTCGAAACTCACGATAGACGAACAGTCTGAGATCTCTCAACTTTTCGACATGGGAAAATGGTGTCGCAGGCTTGATTGTTTAGCACAACGGCTAGCTTAGCACTATGAAAACATTCCCGTTTCCGGAGAATTTATATGGTCTATTTGTCTTTCTCGAAGGCTTGGGAGCACAAGACTTGCCGAGCGGCGCAGATAACCAACGGCCGCGGTGATGTTTGCGAAGGCGTAATTGTTCAGGCGATGCCGTTTGCAGATGAAGGGCCAACTCAGTAGCGGAAGCGCAGTCAACTGAAAAGTGAGGCTGCAGCCCGCAGCACTTTGCCCACTAGGTTAGCGCTCTTGATGGGATACGAACTTGAGGCAAGCAAGTTTTGAAATCGCAGGCCGCATTCATTAAAGCGAATCCGCTGCCCAATCCTCGTGTCCGTGCCTGATCCGGATCACGAATATACTTTCGTCGTCGTTGATCCGATAAACGACGAGATGAGCCTTGAAGGGATGGATTCTGACAGGTGGAGAAATTTCGTGGCGTTCGCGCGCCATTCGTGGGTTGGCGGCAATGAGTTCGAACAAGGCAAAGAGATCATCGTGATATCGTTTGGCTACCAGTGCTCCGAAGATGCGGATGCCCTCTGCCGCGATGGAAATAATATCCTCTTCCGCCTGAACCGAAAGGCTAAACGTCATTAGACGTGTCCGCGGCGGGTCCCCGCTCGCGCGGTGGCAACTGCAAACAACTCGACCGCCGAACGGTTCCCAACGCCGCTTTCGATACCGTCATCGACAAAGCGCTGCATCTCGGCAACCTTATCCGTACGGGCTTGATCTCTGCGTATCAAATCCCTGACGTAATCGCTCGCATTCGAGTACCTACCCGTCTTCGTTTGAGCTTCTACCCAATCCTTCATGGGATCAGGAAGGGATACATTCATCGTCGCCATTTGTGTCTCCTTCGCTTTCCAGGATATCCTCCGATGGCAAAGTTTGTCAAACTTACGATCATCGTATGCTTTCTCTTGATGGGAAACGAACCAAAGGCCTCGTTCTTACAACAGCTATCCATTTGAAATGCCTCAATAGCAGATATCAGTTTTTCTGCTCAAAATAGCCGACTTGAGGCCGGTTGCGGAATGTCAGGTTTTTAGCACCGATTATGTATAGCTGTCGCTCGAAAGCCAGGCATCATTCGATTCGTGCCGGTCAGCTCAGCCTGCTCCGGCACGGGCTCAGCACGCGTATTCGCGGGTCGGCGGGCTATTCTCCCAAGCCAAAAACGATGTGGGTTGATAAGATCTCCCGCGCTCAGATCATCGGCCCCGTCGTCGAGCGACTACTCGAAAGCTTCGCGCGGTCCCTCGGCTTCCTCACGCATTTTGGCGCGCCCCTAGGTCGCGCAAAAGGCGACAAACGACTCGAGCGTGCACCTTTAGAGTCCAATATTATTCCTCCGAACACCCCTGACCTGGCAGCCTCAGAACAGCTAGTCGTGGAGGCAATCTGAAGCACCCACAGCCCAGCGGGGCCGAGATCACTTAATGGATTGCCGGTAGCATAACGATAGAGTTTAGAGTCGGATCGTCGGCTTTTCCAAGTGGATCCCCGATAACCAGTGTCTAGTCGAAGAGGCTTGCACCGTATGGCGAGCAAGCTTCCGTTCTGGCCAGCCAACACCCCGCCGAAACCAAACCGCGCCTATTCGATCGAAGCTCGGAAGCCGTTGGTAATCCCCTTTATCTCGCCGTAGGATTCTGCGGTGATTAACAGCCAGTTCATGCCACAACGGCATGGCCACCTAAATTGGTGTTGCCGGTGGTCGCCGCCGGTTACGAGCCTGTGTCTCCTACGAAGCCGAACGATTTCAATTCCTGCAATCCTGCAAGATATTTCTCCCGCTGCGCTTTCGGCTTTGCGAGCGGCGTAGCGAGGACGAAATCCTCATCGGTCGTGGACAACATGTTGTAAATCCAGGGAAGCCAGGGATTGCTGGGAGGAATGCGACCTTCCCAACCACTGTCCAAATTGCTTCGCTGTACGATGCCCTGCGTTTCGGGATCAAGACGAAAAAGCCTCCCCGGAATACCTGTGCTGTCGAAGCTCATGAGCCGCGCTTCCGACAGGTCGAGAGCCCATTCTACCGATCGGTAGAATTCCTCGCGGGAGCGATCATAAAGGCTCTGCGTCTGCACGCCCGCCGAAAACTCGACGATGGTGTTGATCTTGAGAGGAAAGATATTGCCGGTCAGCTTGACGCGCGAAAAAATCGTGCCCCAGACGATCACCAAATCATTCGCCTTGCAGTTCGTGATCTCGACGTCCTCCAAGCGTGCAGGCCCGAGTTGGCATCCCACGAACTGACTGTTGGATATCTTCACGTTTCTTACGACGGAACGGGACCCGTTCGCTTGATGGTAGGACAGCGTACAGTTGTCGATCACGCATCCGTCGAGCTGGATATCAGCAACGACGCGGTCCGCGCGCGAATCTTTTATCATGCTGAAAGTCTCGTTCTGATAGGAAATCATCGCGGAAATACCGTATTCGTTGGAAGGCCGGGGTGGATGCGTTGTAGTGGGTCCGTAGGGCCGTGCCAATTGGCTCGGCAGGCCAGCTTGCGTCGTGACGTCATACGTACCGCCTGCATCGACAAAATCCGGAGAGTGGATGAACTGCCCGTTCGGTCCACGCGCCATGCCTGTATGCTGCAGGGTGGGGTCATTGCGCAGGTTTTGCGCTGCGCGCCTCTCCACGGCTTTGCCGTAGGAAGCAGCGGCCAGACCATCGCGAACAACGAGATGGTTGTAACTTCCGGGCGACATGAGCTGCCTCGCCATGCCCGGGTTTTGCGCGAGTTCCGCGATTGCCTGATCGACGGCACTTCTTATTCTGGCCATCTCCGCGACACGTGCGGCGAGTGTACTGGTTATCGGAAAAATCCCGCTACAGAACGCCGGGTCGCGGGAGAATGATGCCGAGCACCATGTCGTGCAGGAAGTGCCGTCGCTCAGAATCGTTGAGGATACCCTTTGGCGACGCGTGAAGATGCGCCAGGAGAATTGGCGCACAAGCTAGGACAGGGCTTCGCCGCGACCGCTCGGCCGGGTGGCGTCAACCCGCATAGGTACTAAGGATCGGTGTCATCAGCCTTACATGCGTATCGATACGCTCGAGAACCTCCGTCGGAACAACTGTGCGTTCCGGCAGCGACCACCAAAGTTCGTTCACGCGCTCCACCGTGTCGGCCACCGCCTTGAGTACGGCCGCTTCCGGCAGGCGTGCACGATTGGAGAAGGCTTTCCACCGCTGTACGTTCAGCGCCTTGAAGGGTCGCTCGCCAGCGAGCGACAGAGCCATGGCATCCGCGGGGATGTAAGGGACCGTCGAGAGCACGTCATAGACAGGCGCGAGTTGCGGTTTGTCACCTCCCTCGCGATAGATCAATGACCAGTTCTTCAGGTGCATATCGCCATTGCCTGTTATCGCAGCCAGAGCCAGCCGGCGGACGAACTCAAGCGCAGCAGTGGACGAAACTGCAACATTCAAAGCTGCGGCGATATCATGGTAGGCGGCTCCCTCGTATTTCCGGGAAGGATAGACGCCGAACACCTGCGCGAAATCCTCGATATGGATCCGCTCACCCTCTGCGCCACGATCGAAGCGTTTGACAAGTAGGGCTTTTCCATCCGACAGCGTCTCGAATTCCTTCGGTATACCCTCGAACTCCGATTGCTCGACCAGCTCACGTTCCGGAACCTCCATGCCGATCGCTTCAGCCAATGCGAGGTTGGCATATTCATTTTCCGACACGCCAGGAAATGAGGTCGATGGAAACTTGGCGACGTAGGATCCCTGGTCTTCGCCGAGCGGCAGCGTCAGCCCGCCACCCTTGCCCGTGTTCTTGATGACCGAAAGCTTCATCTGGACGCCGGCGAGCGAAAACCGTGCTTTCGGCTTAGGGGCTGGCAGATTATCGAGAGGGGCAATCGCCCTGTCGCTCGGCATGACGCGGACGGCACCAGGAAGATCCGAGCCGAGCGCGACGAGCAAGTCGAAATCGTTTCCGGCGCGAATACTCCCCGCGTGGTGTTTTTCCATCGCCTCGCGCAGCCTGTCTTCGGGAAGCAGATTGGCAAAGAACGCCGGCAACGCGCGGGCAACGGGTTTCGGGTCCTTACGCAGTCCGCCAGTGGCTGCGCGAAAAGACAGGCTAAGCACCGGAAAGCCGCCCGTCTCGCGATAGCTGTCTTCGAAACTGAAGGCGTTGAAGTCGCCGGGCGTCCTGACGATCGTGCCGACCTTCACATCGTTCAGCAGCACGTCTAGCGACGAGATGGATCTCGGATCAGATGAGGCCTCAGGCATCCTCATCTCCGTCCGGATGAGCAAGGAATGCCGGGAGATCGTCGAGATCGTCATGCGGACGCAGCAACGCATCGACGGCCGAAACCATGGCTTGTGGTATGAGCATCAATTCAAGCCCGAGAGCGCGGCCGATATTGATCAGCGTCGTCGTGCGCGCAGCGCTGGTTCCAGCCTCTATCTCGCGATAGCGGGGACGCGATATTCCCGCCATGTCCGCAACCTGCTCCTGGGTCAACTGCCGGCCTTTACGCGTAGCCTTGAGCAACTGCCCGATTTCCAGCAAGGATTGTGACTCAGACCGTGCCATCGAACCTATCCCACCGTTCTCCGTGGAGTAGGGCTAGCTATCTCAAACATTAGGCACTAGGTCAACGTAAAAGATAAAAATACGGATCATTACTTCCTAGATGATCCGTTTATATATCATTTACACTGTTTTCCGAATGGCTGCGCTACTGCCAGCGAGTCGTACCCACCATACATGCTTTGTTAAAGGCACGTCCCTATTCCCGCTCGCCCTCGGCATTGGTGCCGGAGAGAAACGGAATGAGAATGCCCAAACACGATCTTACATCACGTCATTTTCAGCGAAAAATTTCAGAATTCTGCGAGGTGCGTATCGCACCCATAACCTCAAAGCGGGTGCTGGAGAATGTCCGCCCCTACCTGATCAGCCTGATCATTTACCGCAAGCAGCCGCAGATCCTGAACGGCCGTCTCGACTGGACCGCGATCGGAGAAGCGTGCGGGATCGAAGGCGAAATGACAGCCGAACTCAGGAAGCAGTTGCGGCCCGCGCTGGATGCGATCGTCCGGTGGCTGAAGGCGGCGCCCATTGCAGACGACGTTCCACCTGCAAAGCTTTCTGCCCATCCAAGCAAGATTGAACCGGTCAAAAAAACGGCGGCAGCTTCCTCAACCAGAAAACCGCAACGCGGTCCTGCGCCGAAGCAAATCAGCCCATTCCCTGATCCGTTATTCGAGGCGACCGACGATCCGGAGAGCTTCCAGGACGCGCTCACGTACCATATGCGCCGGTTTGGCGACAGTTATTGGCAACTCTATCGTGCTGTGGTTCGTTTGACCGAGACCTTCGACAGCAAGACACTCCTGTCCTGGATCCAGGGCGAGCGTGTGCCACGGTCGGTTGCAAGCTTCGACATCCTGCGGCGGATCGAGATGCGCTACCGACTGTCGGAAGGATATTTCAAGGCGAAGCTACCGCACCAGACCCGTTCGTTGTACGGCCATGATCTGGGCGACATCAGCCCGGCCGAGCGTCGGCGGATTTCCCTGCATCTGCCGGATGATTTCAGCAGCCTGCCCTTCACCAAGCGGGAAGAAATCCTCGACTGGGTGCGTCGGGTGATCATCTCCGGTTCGACCGAGTATCGCCGCTACCAGGCGGCGGCAAGCAAACAGCGTTATGCGATCCGCTTTCCCGGAGTCACCTATGGCGGCAGTTCACTTTCGCCGCGTACTTTGGCATCTGCTACCAATGCCAATCAGCATATGGTCGAGGAACTTGACGATCCGGATCTTTTGTCCGGTGTCGTCTATGCCCCGCCGCGTCTTGCGATGGAAATGGCAGACCTGATCAGGTTCAAGACCTCAACGCTGACAGCGATCGGCTTGCAGCGCAACGGGGTGTGGGGCGAAGAGACCGCCTCTCAGAAGATCGAGCATCTCGGCCTGATGTTCGGCGCGCTGGCCGCCTCCCCATCCGGTATCGTCAAAGGTCGGGGCGTGCCGCTCAGCCAGTTGAGCTTCGGCCTACTGGTCTTCCCCGGCATCTGGGATTGGTATCTGCAATGGCGCGAGCAGCGGCGGGGTTTCTACACCAAGTGGGAAGAAGACATGCTGATGGTTGCGCAGGCGCTCACCCGGGCGGAGGTGGGCTGGATCCGCCAGCACCCGGAGCTTCTAAAAAATGTTCGGCCTATCGAAGGGCTGATCGCGCCGGAGGAGATCGAGTTCGCAACCCGCGACTGGAACGGTGCATGCGACGCGTTCCACCGGCATGCAGCCAATCGATCGAAAGAAATCCAACGGGTCATGCGGGTCCATCGCGATCCGTTCGAGCCGATCATGTGCATTCTCGAAGCCGACAGCCCACTAGCGGAGTACCGCAAGATCACCGACGAGATCCTCAAACGCATGCCGGACGAAGATCGATATCCGCGGCCGGCGGCGGAAGCCGTGCGATCCTTTCTGCTGTTGCGCCTCGGCCTGCATCTCGGTCTCCGCCAGAAAAACCTGCGTCAGTTGCGTGTCTGCCCACGCGGGTATTTCCCGACATCCGAGCGCCGCCTCGAAGATATGAAATGTGGCGAGCTGCGCTGGAGCGATCGCGATGGCGGTTGGGAGGTGCTGATCCCGTCGGTCGCGTTCAAGAATGCTAGTTCATCATTCTTCGGTCAGAAGCCGTTCCGACTGGTCCTCCCGGATCTGCTTGATCTCTATAAATACCTTGAGGCCTATATCGACAAGCATCGCGGCGTGCTGCTCGGGAGGGCAAAGGATCCTGGCACATTCTTCGTTAAGACAGTGAAGACGACGAGCCTCGACGCGGCCTACGATTCAACAAAATTCTACGAGGCTTGGCGAACCGTGATCCAGCGATATGGGATCTATAACCCTTATACCGGTCGCGGTGCGATCAAGGGCCTGCTACCGCATGGACCGCATAATCTGCGGGATATCCTTGCAACTCATATTCTGAAGCAAACCGGATCCTACGAGCAGGCAAGCTACGCCATCCAGGATACGCCAGATGTCGTGCAGCAGCATTATGGTCGCTTCTTGCCGCAGGACAAAGCGGCGCTTGCTGCGAAAATACTAAATCAGGTCTGGGAAGCGGCTTAACGATCGATCCCGTCAGATGCGGAAAAATCGCGCCTGACGGGCCGGCTTCGCCTTGATGGGACTCGAACTCTCGGCCCCCTATTAAACGTCGCCGCTTCGATGCTAAGGGCGGCCTATTCTGCGAACGGAAGCTCAATGTCTTCGCGGTTTTTCCTTGCCCCCTCGATCAGGACCGTTTTGAACCGCTCGGCATCATGTGCCGGCAACATCCCCACCCCGGTTCGAATTCCTTCTTGCCACGCAGGCCCGCGCTCCCACGCTTCGTTGTAGACGAGCGCCAAGTCGGAAGATCGCCTTGTCTGCTGCAGGGCTTCAAAGAGTAGCGCAGCTTGACGAACATCCTTTTCTCGCTTCGACGGCTCCTGGCCGTCAGCGTGTCGACGGCTGGCGACTATAAGCTTGTGGATCGCATACCGGGAGGGATCAGGTACGACGACGGAGACACCGCTTCGATGGAGCAGCATTGTCCTGATGGGTTCCCTGATAAGAAAATCGAGAAAGCGGAGTGGATCCGCGCTGGCGCCGCCGAGGGCGGGCATTCGCGCCGGCTGATCGACGTGATCGTCCGAACCACGGTTCGATGTCAGGAATTCAACCCTGTAGCCGTCGGCATTTTGAAACGCAGACGAGGCCGCTGATCCCGATCGATGGGGGACTGGCCGGAAGCTGACGTCGACGCTTTGCAGCAGCTCAACGATCGGAGGCAGGCTGTCTTCGACCTCCCGACTAATTGCATAGTCCTGGGCGATGTCCGCATCGCCGGTCAGGATTGCAGCCATGGGAAGGCGGACGCCCAGCAGTCCCGAATAGCATTGAAAGGCTACCGTACCGATGAGAACACCCCGGAGCCGGAAGAGACCACCGTCGGCAAGAGCCTCGACGATGTCGCCCGACATAGCATCAGGAGCGATCATCCCGCCTTCACGGGTTAGGGTGTTGACCATGCGCCTGCGAGCACGTAGGTCGTCCTTGTCCCGCCGGTGATCAGCGACGCGCCGTGCGATATCCGCATCATCAGCTGGGCCGACGTATCGACGTTGTGTGCCACCATGTCCATCTGGGATGTCGAAGTACCAGTATTTGCGCCCCTTGATGGTCGCCAGGGTGAACCGACCCTCCGGGGGGAAATCGGCCGTCCAAGCGGCGTCGAGCGAACGCTGGCCTAGCTCGGCGAGTATGGTCTGATACATCAGGTCGATTGACTTCATAAGCTCGGCTCCTGCGTTATACTGTTTCTCAAAAACAGTATAACGCAGGAGGATAGGTAGCAAGATTGGATGCTCGAGGATTAGACGGGTTCTCCGTCAAAGCGGTTCGGGCCAGACATCAACGATCCAGCGATATCTTCGTTAACGCTTATTTAGTTATGAGACCCTAAATTTGGGGTTGTTGGATCGCAGGTCCTCACCCGCTCCATGACGGAGCCAAACCTCACCGTCGTCCATATATCGAGCCTCGGCGAAACCACTCGCGTCGCGAACGGCGGAGCCGTGATCGGCGGCCTTTTAGCGCACGGGACAGCAACATAAAGGAATTTCAATGGCAAGAACCGACGCCTCTTCGAAATTGAAGGAAAGACTTGAGTTCGTCGAACTTCGCGAACCCGAGATCGGATCGCTAAAGGCCCTGGCGCCTATCATCGCCCGTTCGCTCGACGGGGCGCTTGACAGGTTCTACGCGAAGGCGACGGTCCATCCGGAGACGGCAAAGTTCTTCTCCAGTTCTTCCCACGTCGCCCATGCCAAGGGACGCCAGGCAAAGCACTGGGAGAAGATCGCTTCTGGAACCTTCGACGCTGACTACGTCGAGGCGGTTTCGGCGGTCGGACGTACCCACGCCCGCCTTGGACTAGAGCCGCGCTGGTACATCGGCGGATACGCTCTCATGATCGACGGTATCGTCCGGAGCATCGTCGAGGCTGAACTCAGCGGCTTTCTCGTTAAGTCTCGCAGCAAGAAGCTCGGCGCCGAATTAAGCAGCGTTATCAAGGCTGCGCTCGTCGACATGGACTATGCCATTTCTGTCTATCTCGAAGCCTTGGCAGAAGAGCGAGCACGGTCGGAGGAGGCCCGACTCGCGCAGCAGGCCGATCAGGAGATGGCACTCGGTGCGTTAGCCGAGGTCCTGGCTAAATTGTCGAACGGCGATTTGACGGCAACGCTCGACGCGCAACTTGCTGGCGTTTTCGATAGCCTGAAGACCAACTACAACACGTCGATCAGCAGTCTCGACGAAACCATGCATCGGATCGAAAGGTCCGTTAAGGAGGTTGCTTCACAGTCTGGGGAGATCGCCAAGGCAACAAACGACATGGCGAAGCGCACTGAGAGGCAGGCGGCCGCACTGGAAGAGACCGCAGCTGCACTGGAAGAGATCGCGACAATCTCTTCGCAATCCAGAGACCGGACGGATGAGATTCGGGCGGTGGTGGCGAGGTCAGCCGACGAAGCTGAGAAGTCGGGACTGGTCGTCGAGCAGGCGGTGAAGGCCATGAGCGATATCGAGGAATCCTCGCAGAGGATGACGCAGATAATCTCGACGATCGACGAGATCGCGTTCCAGACCAATCTCCTGGCGCTGAACGCCGGAGTCGAGGCGGCGCGCGCGGGCGAGCAGGGAAAAGGATTCGCGGTCGTGGCACAGGAGGTCCGGGAGCTCGCCCAGCGGTCGGCGACGGCGGCAAAGGAGATCAAGGCGCTGATCGGCCGGTCCTCGGAAGACGTTGCGAAAGGCGTCGTGCTCGTGAACTCGACTGGCGCAGCCCTGAAGGCGATTGGAGAGCAGGTCAGCTCGATCAACGTGTTCATGACGACAATTGCAAGCTCTTCGGAGGAACAGGCAACGGGCATAGCATCCATCAACGCGGCGGTTTCGCAGATGGATCAGATCACGCAGCAGAACGCTGCAATGGCCGAGCAGTCTTCCGCCGCGACGCAGCGGCTTTTGTCGGGAGCGGCCGCCCTTGAACGGCTCGTGTCTGCCTTCAAGATTTCCGGAACGGTAAAAGCACGAATGAGCTTAACCGAAGCCGGGATTACGGCCCCGATGGCTTCACCGGCTCGCGAGCTTTGCAAAATGATAGCAGCCGGTTTGAGCAGAGGAACCGGGAGTGCTGCCGCCGAGAGCTGGCAGGACTTCTGATGGCGCCCGCACCCTCGGTCTCGATAATCTCCGATCCTATTTGGCAGCGCTCCTTTGGCGATCCATTCTGAATGAGCTAGCCCAAAATTTGGGGTACAGATTAAGCATCGCTCATCTGACTTTCACTGACGGCTACTCGGGTGAACCCGGTCAAATGCGCCATCGTCCAACGATACAGGCGCGCTGGAGAAATCGTTCTCAAGGGTTATGTCGGTACGCAACGGCGGGCTTGGCGTATCTGCAGGTCGTTCGCGGCAGTTTATGCTGCTTGCAACCCTTTTGATCGACATCCGATCGCTGAAATAGTCGGCGGTCGGCTGGCGTCGCATTCCCGCGGTTTCCAGCTATCGGCAATGAAGTAATTACTTTCTGCATCTGCTTTTCGACCGCTTCTTTACGCGGTGGCTACCATCTCGATTTCATGATCCTGAAGAGACTGATGCACCTTCAATATATCGGGAAGCGCCTTCTCGAACGCCTCCACGCAGGCCGGATCGAACTGTGTTTCCGCACGCTCCCTGATGTGCGCGACAGCCTGCCCAACTGACCAAGCTTCCTTGTAGGGGCGTGCGGTTGTCAACGCGTCGAAATTGTCTGCGACAGCAACGATGCGGCCAGCGATGGGGATATCGGCCCCAGAGAGCCTCCGCGGATATCCCTGCCCGTCCCAGCGTTCGTGATGGCTTGCGGCGATCTCGGCCGCGAGCTGCAGGAGACTGGACTTGGATTCGCGCAGGATGTCGCAGCCGAGTAGCGTGTGCGTTTGCATGGACGCGAACTCCTGCTCCGTCAGCTTGCCCTTCTTCAGGAGGACGGCGTCCGGAATGCCCACCTTGCCGATGTCGTGCATTGGCGCAGCCAGTCTGATGTCGGAACATTCCGCCGGAGAAAGACCCAACGCCTTTGCTATCAGATCGGAATACTCGCCAACGCGCTTGGTGTGGAGACCGGTCTCGGAATCCTTGAAGCTGGCGGCGATCGAAAGGCGGTCAATGATCTCCTCCTCGCGCTCACGGATTTCGAGCGTCGCCTTGTCGACCTCCTGCCGCAGCCATTCCGCCTTGTCCGCGAGCTTGTTGCGGGCTTCGACGAGCGCGACCAGGTTCTTCATCCGAGCCTGGAATTCGAGCGGATTGACTGGCTTGTTCAGGAAGTCGATCGAACCCGCGTCAAGGCAGGCCATCCGCGTCGTCATGTCCGTGTCAGCCGTCACCATGACGACAGGCTTGCCCTTGTAGCGATCGAACATGTTGATTTCGCGCAGCAGCTCGACGCCGTTGTATCCGGGCATCTGGTAGTCGATCACCGCGATGTCGAAATCGAGCTTCGGCATTTCCGTCAGCACGTCGGAAGGATCGGAAAAGCTGACGGCCTCGCAGTCCGGAAGCCTCGACACCAGCTTTGACAGTAGAACGAGGTTGGTCTGGTTGTCATCGACCAATAGGATACGCATTCATTGCTCCTTTATGCGGCGTATGCCCGCCGCTGCTCATCGACCGCCCGTAAAAGCTCAAGCAGTCCGTCTTCCGAAAGTGGTTTCTGGCGCAGGGCCTGCGCGATGTCGGCGATATCCTGCAGTCCGACATTGCCGGCAGCGCCCTTCATCGAATGCAGCAGGCGGTCGAGCATTTTGGCGTCGTCGCCGCGCATCGCCTGCGGAAGGTTGGAGAGGATCGCTGCTGCGTCGGCGAAGAAGGTGCTCAGAAGCTCGTCGAAGGTCTCCTGACCGAGGACATCGATGATCTCCTGCTGCCGCTGGTTGGCTGACGGGCGTTCGGAAGCGGGAGCTTCGCCCCCCGCCGCCCCGGCTGCGCCGTCCGGACTGAGGCAGTCGAGGACGCCCGCGAGCTGGCTCAACGTGACGGGCTTGGACTGGAAGGCCGTCATGCCCGCCTCGACGCATAGTCGCCTGTCGTCGTCGGAGGCGTTCGCCGTCATCGCTACGATAGGCATGCCGCGGAAATGACCGCCCATGGCCCTTATGTGGCGAGTCGCCTCGATGCCATCCATGTTCGGCATCTGCATGTCCATGAGAACGAGATCGAACGACTGTTTCGCGACCGCGTCGAGCGCTTCGAGACCGTCGTTTGCGATGGTGACGTCCTGACCAAGGTGGCGCAGGAAGCCAACAGCGACCTGCTGGTTGACCACGTTATCCTCGACGAGGAGGATTTTGTGTTTCGGTCTCGGACCCCGGGCGGCTGCGGATGTACAGTTGGTCGGTTTCGAAGCAGGTTCGGCAGGTTCGGCGGGGATTTCGAACCAGAAGGTGCTGCCTTCTCCCTTGCGGCTGGCCACACCGATCGACCCGCCGAGTGCGACGACGATCTCCTTGCATATCGTCAGACCGAGACCAGTGCCGCCATACTTCCTGCTGATCGTGGAGTCGACCTGCGAGAAGGGCTTGAACAGCTTCTCCTGGCCTTCCCGATCAATGCCGATCCCCGTGTCGCTGACCGCGAAGCGCAGGACTGGACGTCCGTCGGACTCGCCTGCGTTCATCTTGAGAACCACGGCTCCGTCCGATGTGAACTTGATCGCATTGCTGAGAAGATTGAGGACGACCTGCCGGACACGCGTCGCGTCGGTGAGAATGGTCTCCGAGTTCAGCCCATCGTCGATCTCTGAAATAAGTGTGTCTCCATGCTCCGCGGCGCGGTCTCGCATCATCTCGACGGTGCTGGCGACGAGCGCCTTGATGTCAGTCGGAGCGAGAGAGACGTCGATCTCCCCGTTCTCCATCTTTGCGAAGTCGAGGATTTCGTTGAGTATCTCCAGCAGCGACTGCCCGGAGCGTCTGATCGTCTGGATTCCCGCCCGAACCTGCTCCGGCGGATCGTCGAGTTCGAGAAGCTCGGCGGTACCAAGAACGGCGTTGAGCGGAGTGCGGACTTCATGACCCATCGTCGCCATGAACTGCGATTTGGCACGGTTTCCTGCCTCGGCACTCGCGTAGGCCTCTTTCAGCTCGCTGGCGATTGTTTCGAACGCGAGAGCGGCTGAACGGACCGAACGTAGTTGGCGTCGCAGGGTGATGACGAGGACGCCGACCGAGATGGCCAGCAGGGCCGTGACGACGCCTGACCGGATCTGGAGAACCTCCAAATCGTCCCTGGCATCTGCGCGTTCGGCGCTGACCTTATTGTTTATTTCCGTCAGCAGCTTTTCGGTGTCCCCTGCGAGCGGATCGAGATCCTTAGCAAATTCGCGGAGATGGTCCAGATCTATATCCTGCCCCTTCGCAACGGCATCGAACCATGGCGCCTTCGACATCACGATCGGCTCAATCTCTTCGACCAGAGCCTTGAGCTCGGGGCTCTCGTCGAGGCGCAGATCGAACTTCGCCCTCTTCAGAATTGCCATCCGGGAATAGAGGATGTCGTAGCGGGTCGAGAGCGCCTTTATGGACGGTGCGGACAAGTCGCCAGTCGCCGCCATGATGTCAGCCACTTCGTGGAGGCGGCGCGCTTCTCGGTCAAGCTGGTACACAGACCAGAGCGCGTTTTCGCGAACGCCGTCCTGAAGCGCTTCGTACTTTCCATAGATGCCCGAAAGAAGGTAGATCAGTCCGACCATCAGCAGCATCGCGAACGCCTGCAGGAAGGCGGTCGCCTTGCTGACGCGCCTGATGACGTCGCCGTTCTTTCGGGCAGCTTCGTCCATCATTCAGCCTCGATCGTCTTGATCTGCCAGACCGAACGGGAGAAATACTTCTCGTTGTAGAGCGACTTGTCCTCGTCGAACGGATAGATCAGGAAGAGCGGTCCCTTTTCGCGGACCGACATCGTCTGGCCGTCCATGCGGGTTGCCAGCATCGTGTCGATCTTGGCGTCGTCCGCCGGAACCTCCGCGGAATAGTCGTTCAAAGCGACGATCTTGAGCTTCTGCGGATGGGCGCCTGCAGCGTCGAGAACGGCGCGCAGCAGCGGACCGGAGAATTCGACCTTGCCCGTGGTCCACGGTGTCTCCATGGCGCCCTTGCGACCCTGCAGGGCTTCAAGCATGGCCAGATCGAACTGCGCGGCACTGCCCGCGTTCGGGTGGTCGAGTTTCCCGGTCACGGTCAGTACGACATCGCCTTTCGGCGCGTCGAGCGCGAACGAGCAGACAGGTGCAAGCATCGCGGCGGCAAGAGCCACCGAGCTCAGAAGAATGCGCATGATAGGATACCTTGAACTTGCCGGCGGTTCTCCTGCCGGACGCCAGAACGACATGCCAGACGGCCCGGTCCGATGACCCTTCACCGAGGCGGCGAGGTCAGAGCCGACATCATGTCAGCCTCGGCAATATTGCCCGGACACCCCAAATCTAGGGGCCAATCGTTCATGCAATATGAATCTAATGTAGCAGATTAGAACTTGAACCCAATTTTTGGGGTCGCCGCGGCGATCTAGGTAAACAACGGGTAACCGAATGGTGCTGGAGCAGCGGATTCATCGGTTGCGACTGACGATCCGCGGCGCTGGCTGGCTGCAGTCGCCGACAATCCGCGCCCGGGTGATCATACACGAGCCGCCGCAGATGTGGTTGGCTTCGGGGTCGAATTCCTTTTGGTCCGCTGCGGGAACTTCTACCCTTTACGTGGTCAGATCTTCGTCTTCAACAATCGGCCGCGGTTTGATGATGAACAACGAGCAATAGTCGGTTCCGAAAAATCGTCCAGGGCGGTCTCAACCATGCAGCGTGAGCTCTTGATTTCGATCAAGCGCTCAGGCGATCAGTCGGCGTCGGATGGCTTCGGCGATCGCCTGGGTGCGATTGACGGCGCCCAGCTTCTTAACCGCGGACTTGATGTAGCTGTTGACAGTCTCGACCTGATAGTTGGTGGTCTTCGCGATGCCTTCGCTGGTCAGCCCAAGGCTCGCCTGAGACAGGCAGGCGATCTCGCCCTTCGAGAGGCGCATGTGTTCGGCTGCAAACCGATCCATCAGCGGCTTGGTGACGGCAGTGTGAACGGCTTCCGAAACTAGCGAGAGGAAGGTGATCTCGTCCTCGTCAAAGGGAGTGTCACGCGTGTATCCGACCGCGCCATAGACAGTGTTATCGCGGAGGATCGGGATGATCGTCCGATTGTGGACCCCGAAGGTGCGCTGCAAGTAAAGCAGTCGCTGCGGTACCTCGTTCTCCGCATACACCTCGCTCTCAACAACGACCTTCGTCGATGACTTGGCAGCCAGCACGAAGGGGTCCACCTGCGGGAGCTTGTCACTCATGTAGGCCTCGATGAAGGCGGGAGGCAGATCCGTGTCGATCGAGAAGCCTTCTCCGAAGCGGTAGTGGTCGACGTCGATGCCGGAGATGAAGATGTAGTCAAACGGGACCGCCCTGCGAAGCCGGTCGATGAGATCGTTCTGGCCAAAATAGCGGTGCTTGGGCACGGAACGCAGATCGATATAATCGTCAAGTGCAGTCGGAGAAAGGACTGAAAGGGCGCTAACAGGCATCGTTGCGACTCGCGCGTAGATGAAGACACCCTAGTAATGGTGGTCGAAAGTTAAACAGACGTTAATTTGGGTAGCAGTCGTAGGTAAGCCCCCAAGAAATGCTGCGTCCCGAATCCTTCGCGCAACAGACCTCGACCCTCAATTCTGAAACGTAATCGCAAAAATAGACCCAGTTTCTGATGCCGACCGTCGCAGTTCGCCGCGGTGGATCTCGGCGATGCGCGCGATGATCTTCAACCCGATCCCGAGACTTTCGGCCCTCGCTTTTGCGGCAGATTGTTCGGCGGCTCCCGTCCGGCAATCTTCAACCTCGATAACATGAGGTCCGACACGGACGATGATATGAGATTGATCCGGCGTATGGCGAACGGCATTTTCGACCAGATTGCGGATGGCGTCGCGCAGCAGCGCCGGAATTCCTTGGATGATGGCCCTATCGCCGACTGCGATCAGCTCAACGGAATGCTGGTTCTCGTAAACCCAAGGTGCGACTTGCTCGACTGCAGATGCCGAAAGCGCGATGAGGTCGACATTTTCAAAGGCGCCGTGATCGAAGCTTTCGAGGCGGGCAAGCGTCGTTAGCTGGGACAAGAACCGCACGAGATCATCGAGGTCTGCCTCAACCATTCGCGCCCGCGGATGATCAATCCGGCCTAGTTCCAGCTTCATTGCTGCGAGTGGTGTACGGATTTCATGCGCGATCCCTGATGTCAGCGTTTTCTGCGACTTCATCAACTCCGCCACCCTATCGAAAGCCCGGTTCACGGCGACAACCGTGTTCCTCTTGTTCCCGGACAACATACAGGCGCTCGCAACGACGGTTGCCGGCGTTCTTGCCGTACTTGCACCTACCGTAGGACCGATAGTCGGTGGCTGGCTGACCGAGAGCTATTCCTGGCAATGGCTTTTTCTGATCAACGTCGTTCCCGGCATTCTTGCTGCCGGTGTGGCCGCCAGATCGCTTCCAAGCCAGCGTACTTCCTTTTCGCGATTGAGAGGTTTTGACGCTGCAGGACTGGCGGCGATGGCGACTGCTCTGATTTGTCTGGAAATCGGATTGAAGGAAGCGCCGACCAGTGGATGGCTTTCAATCACCGGTGGCGGGCTGTTTGTGGTCGCATCGATTTCCGCCGCGTTTTTCATCTGGCGGTCGCTCTGCACTTCCTCTCCCCTGGTAGACCTGCGAAATTTTCAGGATCGAAACTTTTTAGTCGGTTCGACACTGAGCTTCGTGCTCGGAATCGGACTATTTGGGTCCGTGTACATGATGCCCGTCTTTCTTGCCTTTGTCAGGGGACACAATGCCTTGGAGATCGGGATGACGATGCTGGTAACCGGTATCGCGCAGCTTTGCACTGCCCCGATTGCCGTCGCCCTGGAAAAACGAATAGATCCGCGGCTGCTTTCCGCTGCAGGCTTCACCCTCTTTGCCGTCGGGATCGGTATGAGCGCATGGCAGGATCCGACAACGGATTTTGATGCAATGTTCTGGCCTCAGGTTGTCAGAGGAGTTTCCATTATGTTCTGCCTCTTACCCCCTACACGTCTGGCGCTCGGTACTCTTTCAGCGGACCACGTCCCAGACGCCAGCGGACTGTTCAACCTCATGCGTAACCTTGGCGGCGCGATCGGTATCGCGCTGATCGACACCGTCATCTACACACGATCCGAACTGCTCGGGCAGAGAATCTGGAACGGTCTGGAGAAGGGAAACCTCGCCGTTGCGGAATACGTCGGGGTACCGACCGCGATAGTGGCGGGCCATCAGGGGTCTTTCGACGAACAAACGACGGCAACGCTCGACCCGCTCGTTCAAACCGCCGCGACGGTCAGAGCCCTCAACGAAGCTTGGGCAATGATTGCTGTGATGACTTTCCTCGCTATTTTGCTCATTCCCTTCGCGAGAAATGTTGCATCAAAGGCAGGCCGCCTTGAAAGCTCGAGGCACTTTTAGTGGGTTTGGTCAACGTGGTCTGCACTTGAGCGCCCGGATCACTCGGCGGAGGGAGGATCCTCTTCGACCTCGCTTTCGCCGCCCGTTGAGGCCCGGGTCAACTCTTAGTGGAGACGTATGGCCCGCCTTGTTCACAAGTAGAATTTTTAGATTCCTGTACAGACTGCTTTAACGTATTCGGTCTCACGGTTATGCCGTCGCCAAGATGGATATCCGCACGCCCGGAGCCTCAATAATCAACGCGGCTTCAATGAGCCATTTGGACTGTTGGCTTTCCGGACGCCGGTCAACTGTCAGGCCATCTATAGTCCTTCTCGCAAACATAATGGGCTGCGGGTTGGCACAGCCGATCTAATCACGCCGAAGTGGCACCGTATGGCCTGTTCGTACGGCCGGTCCTTTCGTAAGACAGCCCAGGCAATGCGGGCGAGCTTGTTCGCAAGCGCCACGATCACGACATTGCGGTGCATACCCCGAGCAAGCAGGCCTCGAAGCCATTGCCCGAGAGGGGTATCGCTCTGGCTGAGTGTCGGCATGGCCGCTGGCGCGCCATGTACAAGCAACGTTCGGAGGTAGACGTTTCCACGCTTTGTGACGCCCAGCAGACGAGGCTTGCCGCCGGTCGTAAATTGCCGTGGTACAAGTCCTAACCATGCGCCAAGGTCACGAGCACGATCAAAGCTGCTGGCATTTCCTATCGTGGCAATCAAAGCTGTGGCGTTCAGCACCCCGATTGCTGGGATGTCTGTTAGCCGTCGCGCTGCGGCATCCTTTCGTACCAGCGACAAAACTCTCCATTGAGAGCCGCAATCTTGGTATCAAGCATCTTCCATTCGCATCGAAGTTCACCGATCAGCCGGTGAACGCGTTCCGATAGGCTGCTGGTCTGCTCGTCTAAAAGCATGTCGAGCGCACTTTCAAATTTGCAACGGCCGGTGGCAAAGATCAGGCCACGCTCCAAGAGGATCGCGCGCATCTGATTGATCAGCGTCGTTCTTTCCGCAACGAGGCGGGATCGAACCCTATGTAACGACTGGATATCAAGCTGCTCTTCGCTTTTGAGGTCGACGATCCTCATCGTCGGACGCGACGCGGCTTCTGCTATGCCCCCCAATCCGGTCATCATTCTTCTGCGCCTTCACATAAGGTAGGACATATTCCGGCGACATCAGTCGGACCTCATGCCCTTGGGACACAAAAAGCCGCCCCAGGTGGTGAGCACCACAGCACGCCTCCATAGCAATGAGGCAAGTCGGTATCTTGCCGACAAAATCAATGAGCGTCTGCCGCCGCATCGTTCGCCTGGTAGTCACCGCACCTTTCTCATCAACGCCGACAACGCTGCAGCTATTCTTATCGATATCGATACCCAAAATTGAAATGGTCATGGATCGGCTCCTCTTCCTTCAATGACGGATCATCATACTTGATGTCCTCGGAAGGGCGGGCCATCCCATAATCAACAGTCAGCGGTAACGGTTTAAAATCGACCAGATGGAAAAATGTTCGTGCCAGCGTTATTGGGCCAGCTGGGCACCATCGTACAAGCGCAAGAAGCCTGAGAAGACTTCTTGCGCTTGTTTGCCGATTACATCTTCGGCAGAAGTACCTTGTCGACAACGTGAATGACGCCGTTCGACTGTTTGACATCTGCTATAGTGACGTGGGCGACGTCGCCGTTCTCATCGGTCAACGTGATTTTGCCCTTCATCTGCGTGGCCTTGATGATGCAACCACCGACCGTGGTGATGTCGTGTTCACCGCCATCGTCCTTGATCATCTTTTTAACAGTCATCGACATGGCATCGGCAGCAACGACGTGGCACGTCAGGATCTTGGTGAGCTTTGCCTTGTTCTCGGGCTTGAGCAGCATCTCCACCGTACCTCTCGGAAGCGCCGCGAAGGCTTCGTTCGTAGGTGCGAACACCGTGAACGGCCCTTTGCCCTCAAGCGTATCGACAAGACCGGCAGCCTTGACTGCGGCGACCAGTGTGGTGTGGTCTTTTGAATTGACTGCGTTTTCGATGATGTTTTTTGAAGGATACATTGCTGCCCCTCCCACCATCGGGTCTTTCGCATGGGCGGCAAATGCGATGAACGAAACAGCGGCCGCGGCAACGGCTGTCCGCAGGGTCGACTTGAACATGGTCTCTCTCCTGTGATCAGGAGGCGGCCATGCCCCATGCATGCCAACTCTCTCGATCAGGAGTATTTACGAGTGTCGTTCAGACTAAGTTTCACAGACGAAGGACTTTTCAACCAGTCCATTCCGCCACTTTGACCCGCCGCTCCCCGAACCTTCTACAGCTGTCACAAAAAAGCGTAGTGACCGCCCTTCTCTAGCGCGCGTTGGTACGGGTGCCGGCTATGGATCCTGTCAAGCCATGCGATCGTCGCCGGCCTTTTACTGCCCAACCAATTACCTGATCTGGCCGCTTCCAGAGGGAAGCTCATCATAATATCGGCAGCCGTAAATTGGGCTCCTGCGAACCATGGTCTAGAAGAAAGCTGAGCCTCGACATAGTCGAGATGGACGTCTAGCAAGGGTTGAACCCTTTTGACGGTCTTCCGGCCCAGCAGCGGAACTTGTGATAGCACAAGAAGCGCAAACAACACCGGCATCACTGAGCCTTCGGCGTAGTGAAGGAACTCCCGATATTTCAGCACTTCGCCGGAGCAGCTCGATGGACCAAGTTTTCCACCTGCTTTACTCACCAAATACTCGCAGATGGCACCGCTCTCTACGACAATAACCTTCTGACCATCGCTGTCCGTGTCTTCGATAATCGGCGACTTACCGAGGGGATGAATCTTCTGCAACTCGGCTGGCGCAAACATGGTGGGACGGCGCTTATAAAAACAAATTTCGTATTCGAGCTCGAGTTCGTCAAGCATCCATAGGACACGTTGAGACCGACTGTTATTGAGATGATTAACTTTTAGCACGCCAATTTCCTATGGATTGATGGCTGGGGGGCCTTATGTCAAGGCAGCTTAGGTGCCGCTCGATTGACGACAAACAAGAGAGCGTCGAAGCGTTTTCCCACGGAAACCCACATCAATCTGCACCGTCGTCTGCGATACGCTTCTCCACAGCCCTGGAGGCGGCAATCAGATCAACGTTGCGGCCGGCGACCTTTTCGATGGCAGCCACGGCGAGATCGCTTGCGACATAATCCGATTTGTGACCGAGGTTATGGACGACGATCAGTTGCGCCCCCCTAATGTCGCGGGCAAGATGTACGGCATGCACTTCCGGAGAGACGATCTCGTCCCTGTCTCCCGTGATAATGACCGTCGGTGCTCTGATCGTGTGGTAAGCCTTGCTGGCTGCTACTGCCCAGACGCTCAGCGCCGCGATTTCTCGCGCATTATGTCTGAACGCAGCGGGCGCGAGAGCGCCAAGCGCCCGCGTTTTCGAAATATAGTCGGCAGGTCGCCGGTTCGGAGCAAACACCGCTTTCGTCGCACGATCGATCAAGAGAATTCCGAGAGGTGGAACGATAAATGTGCTGAACAAGGCCCCGGTGATGGGAGACCGCGCAGCAGCGTAATACCAGGCCACACCACCCTTCCATGGATAGACTGCAGGGGACAGAAATACGAGCCCCGCGACCTTATCCGGATGTCTGACAGCCATGGCAGCGGCGATCGCGCCACCGAAGGAATGTCCGACGATAATTGCCTTGTGAATCCCGCGCTTGTCCATCAGTGTTGCGATCGCGTCCGCCTGTCCGTCTGGCAACAGGTTTTCCGGTCCCCCGGCATCTGAGTTTCCATGCCCTGGGCGATCGACAAATAATAGCGTCGCCCTGCCCTCTAGCTTGGCGCGGAACGATAGCAATGGGTCATAGAGCCTTGTGCTGGCGCCATGGATGAAGACGATCGGTGGCAGGTTGGCATTCTTCGCGCGCAGCAAGACACTGTTTAGCCAGAAGCCTCCGACGTCAACGCGCATGGCAGAATTTGAGCTATCGCTCGCCTTGGCTGTCGAGAAACCAATGATGATGAAAACGATCAGAAATGCTATCGCGGTCGGAGCACGCAGCATGAAGACCAGCATCGCCTTGTACCTTAAGTCGATATTTCGATTGCAGCAGTTGGCTTTTGCAACTTCGTCAAGTGCGATCAAGGCCGGCGCGCCGATCCGCTAGCAACGACTGGACCCGTCGGCAGACCGGTTGGCGATCCCCCCAAGGGTTCCAGACTGACAGCAAGCGTCGCGCCTTCGCCGATGCCAGCCCGCAGATCAGCCGGGATCACCATCTCTCCACTTTCCCCCTGCTGGAAGACGCCGAGCGATTTTGGTTTACCACTGCCCGGCACCAGCCACAGCTGCAACGACTTGTCCGCGCTTTCGCTGGCGACAGGAATGATTTGCAGATGTCCGTTCGACGGATCAAACGATGTGTGCAACGTGATTGGATTTCCCGGCGCGGAGAGTTCGGCGACGAGGCGATCGCTCTGACGAATGGTAGATTGTGTTACCGAGATGTAGCCGATTGCGGCAATTGCAGCGGCTGAGGCCGCGACAGAAAATCCTCTCCAGAACCCGATCGATTCCCAGAGCCCGGCTCGCTTCGCTTCGCTTTGAGCCTGCCCGAAGAGGCGGCGCTCGATGTTCTCGAACACTGCCGATCGAGGCTGCTGTTCCTCGTAGTCCTCGTTGAAGGATCCGAGGTTCAATTGCCAGCGCTCGACCAGAATGGCGAAGGCCCGGTCCGACACCATACGAGCCTCGACCCGCCGGCGTGCGGCGAGTGATAGAACGCCGAGGACATATTCACCGGCGAGGATCTCATCCTGCTCTCGCCGACCCATGCCGGCGCCGTCATCTTGATCACTCGACGTCATCGTTGCATGCACTCCCGCAATTTCAGCAGGCTGCGCCGCAGCCAGGTACGCACCGTATTGAGCGGCACGCGAAGCTCTTCGGCAAGTTCCAGATAGCTGAGGCCTTCGACATAGGCTTGTCTCACTGACCGGGCATGAGTTTCGTCGAGTTCCCCCATGCAGGCATCAATGCGTCTGCCTTCGTCAGAAAGCAACACCCACTGTTCCGGTGACGGCGTTGTGTCGTCGGTAATGTCGAACGCTTCGTCGATATCTTCAGCGACTGGCTTACGGGCGCGGATCGTATCGATCGCATGGTTTCTCGCGATGGCGGCCATCCAGGTCGACGGCGCCCCGGCGCCGGTCGCGTATGACTTCGCCTTCTGCCAAATCTTGATATAGATTTCCTGCAGGGCTTCCTCGGCATCCGATTTGTCCTTGAGGATGCGAAGGCAGATCGCGAACAATCTGGGGCTTGTCGCACGATAGAGCTCGGTATATGCGCTTCGGTCGCCAAGCGCGACACGATTGATCAATTCTGCGATGTCTGTTTTATGCATTCGGTGGGACCTCGGCGCTTGACCTTTATAGAGACCACGACTCTCGAAAGGCAAGATCGCTCGATTGCAATTGGCGACCGACGGCATATTGCTGGAAATCAAAATCGACCTGGACGCAGTCGTGTTGATCATCGGCTCTGATTCCAAGACCTTCTTCCACCGGCGAAACGGTCACTGATCCAACAGCCCGCTCCCGCAGCAAACGCGGAAAGGAATGTTCCCCAGCAGAGATCGGCGATTGTCAGCGCTATCGACCAGTTCTTGAGGGTAGCCTGATTTGTCAGATCATAGGTGGCATAAGCCGTGAAGCCGAGGACTGCGCCGTAGAGAACGGCCGTGCGCCATGACCCCAACAGGAGGCCCGGGCGCACCGCGAGAAATACGAGCCCGGCAGCATAAACCAGGTAGAAGGCGATAGCCGGCGCCAGCCGCGCGTCCTGTATCAGCATGTCCCCCATGACGGGTTTGTAGAGACGATCCGCCATGTTCGTGAGCCATATGGCGTCCACGCCGACGAGGGCGATCAGCGTCGAGAGATAGGCGACGGCATAGGCTTTCACGGCAACCTCCCTATCGCAACATCAATTGATGCGCGTCCACTCGACGCCCTTGCACAGGAGGCCGGCAACCACGCAGCCTTTGGTCGTCATCCGGTCGCCATCGACTGTCACGGTCAGCTTGTAGGTCAAGTCGCGCTGCGGGTCGAAGGCGGTTCCGGAATAGGTGCCATTCGACGCCGGCTTGATGGACATGACAAGCTTGTCGCCCTCCTTTTCGCTTGGCGTTCCCGGCTTGATCCATGTGTTCACGGCGCAGATATCAGATCCGCAGGGGCCGATCCTGACCTTTGCGTTTCCGTCACTGCGCGCCCATTGGCCATCGAGATCGGCAGCGGCGGCCGTCCCGGCGATGCCGAAGGCGAAGGCGGCGACCATACTGATGCCGATTCCGATTCTAATCATGCCATCTCTCCTCGTCTGACCGCTCTCATTCATGATCCGGCTCGATCGTGTAGAGCCCGACATTGATGGTTCCCTCCTCAAAGCCGGCCTCGCAATAGCAAAGGTAATAGTGCCAGAGACGCCGAAACCGTTCGTCGAAGCCAAGTTCTGCAATCACCGGCCAGCGTGCTTCAAATCGTGCGCGCCATTCGGCCAGTGTCCGCGCATAGGATCGTCCGAAATGATCGGTCGCGGTGATCTTGAGCCCCGCAGCTCTCACGGATGCCGAAAGCACGCTGTCGGACGGCAGGAAGCCTCCGGGAAAGATGTATTTCTGAATGAAATCGGTGGTGTTGCGATATGTGGCAAAGCGCTGTTCTTCGATGGAAATGATCTGGAGAACGGCTCGACCGCCCGGTTTCAGGCAGCGTTTGAGCGTATCGAAGTAGCTCGGCCAATAGGCCTCGCCGACCGCCTCGAACATTTCGATCGAGACGATGCGGTCGAATTGGCCGTCGATGTCGCGATAATCCTTAAGGCTCAGATCGATCTTGTCGGATACGTCGGAGATCTCGACGGCATGCCGTGCCCAGTCGAGCTGGGAAGGGGACAGGGTGATGCCCGTCACGCTCGCATCAGATTTTTCCGCCAGATGAAGCGCCAGGGCGCCCCAACCGAAGCCGATTTCCAATATGCTTTCCCCACCCGAAAGATCGAGTTTTTCAGCGATCGTTTCGAGCTTCTTCTGCTGCGCTGCCTCGAGCGTCGGGGTCGTCATGTCGAAGATCGCCGAGGAATAGAGCATCGATGGGTCGAGCCATTCCTTGTAGAACGCGTTGCCGAGATCGTAATGGGCCTCGATATTGCGGCGGCTGCCACGTTTCGTGTTGGCGTTCAGCAGATGCTTGACCCGGTTGAGCAGGCGCATCGGCAAGCCGCCCTCTATTGCCGGCGCCAATGCCTCGCTGTTCCTGGCGGCAAAGCGGATGACCGCGGTCAGATCGGGGGTCGTCCAGTCGCCGTCGATAAAGCTTTCGGCAAAGCCGATGTCGCCGGCGGCGACGACCCGCCGCAGCATCCGCCAGCGGCAGATGGTGATCGAGGCTTCGGGACCATGATGCCGTCCGCGCTTCTCGATGATCTGGCCGGCGGGCAGAACGAGCCGCAATCGGCCGTAGGCGATCGTCCCGAACAGACGGTCGATGATTTTTCCAGCCCAGCCGAACCGCCCCGAATCCTCAGAGAGGTCGATGGGCGCACGGGAAGATTCGTCAAGCGAGCTCATAGGCGTTACCATTTCGTTTGATCGGTGATTGAAGGCGCTTCGTCATGCCATGACTTCCAGCTCTCCAGAGTGTACAAGAGTCTCGAGCCTCGGCTTGCGCACAATGCGGGCGCTGTCCTGCTCCACCTGCCAGGGTCTGCGCATCCCGCTGAGGTCTTCGGCAGCCGCAAGGCCCGCCTGGATGCCGTCTTCGTGAAAGCCCGATCCAAAATGAGCACCGCAGAACCAGGTATTGCGCACCCCTTGCAGCGACCAGATTTCCTGCTGGGCCCGATCGGTCCCGAGATCGAAAACCGGATGTTCGTAGACCTCTCGACGGATGACAGCGTCACCGCGGGGTTCGTTACGGGGATTGAGTGTGACGAAGGTCGGCGGCGCGTCGCCCAAGGGCTGAAGCCTGTTCATCCAATAGGTGATCGACGGATGAACGGGTCCGAGGCCGCGCGTGTCGGCAACGTAGTTCCAGCTTGACCACGCGGCTCGTCTTTTCGGCATCAGCGCGGTATCGCTGTGGAGCACAGCCTCGTTGCGGCAATAGCGGAAAGCGCCAAGGATGCGTCGTTCCTCATCGCTCGCATCAGCCAGCATTCGCAGCGCTTGATCAGCATGGGTTGCGATGACGACATCGTCGAACATATGCCCGCCGCCATGCGCATCGATTAGCTCGACATGGTCCGCCGCACGACGGATCGTCTTTATCGGCGTCGAAAGCCTGATGCTATCGGAGAATTTGGCCGTCATCCGCGTCACATATTCGCGGCTTCCTCCGCGCACCGTGCGCCAGATTGGCCGGTTCCATAGTTCGAGCAGGCCATGGTTGCGGCAGAATTTCACGAAATTGGCGGCGGAATAGGCGCCGACCTGCATGGCAGGCGTTGACCAGATGGCCGCCGCCATCGGGTAGAGATGGTCATCCCGGAAGGCCTGGCTGTAACCGCCTCGCCTGAGGTAGTCGTCGAGAGACAGCCTGCCCATGCTGGGCAAATCGCGCGGAGCTTCGCGATAGAACCGCAAGATGTCGCGCATCATCGACCAGAAGCGCGGCCTGAGCAGGTTGGATTTCTGCGCGAAGAGCCCGAGGCCGGTGCCGCCGGAATATTCGTAAGCACCGTCGTTCAACGAGAACGCAAATGACATGTCCGAGGGAGCTGTTGGGACCTCAAGTGTACGAAACAGTGCGCTCAGATTGGGATATGTTACCTCGTTGTAGACAATAAAGCCCGTATCGACCGAAATCCGGCGGCCGGCGCTTTCGAACTGAACAGTGTTGCTGTGCCCCCCTAGCCGATCGGCAGCCTCGAAAAGCGTCACGTCATGACGGTTCGACAGAAGCCAGGCCGCGGAGAGCCCGGAAATACCGCTGCCGATCACGGCGACGTTCAGGCGCCGGCCGCCTGCATTGCGATCTATGTAAGCCACGCACGACCTCTCTTGATGATGACAATCACCGGCCTCTCTCAAGAGCATGTACGGGAGAATAGGCTGACCAGTTTCAGGCAACCGTGTTTTTTCGAGTTTTTATTGGGAAGCTTGCGAAACTACCTGGCCACTTTCACCGTAAAGGTGTTCAGGCGGGCAGGTCGCGCGCCCGAACACGAGCGGATGACGAAACGTGGTTCTTACCATCATCATTGCAGTCTGGCTGTCTCTGGTCATGGCCGGCGCCTGGGGCGTACAGCGCGCGACGGGTGCGAGCGGATGGATCGACACCATATGGTCTTTCGCGGTCGGGTCCGGCGGCATCCTCGCGGCGGCCTTCTGCGATGGCATGCCCGAACGCCGTTGGTCCGCCGCAATTGTCGTCGCCCTCTGGGCCCTCCGGCTGGCCGGCCACATCGGCGCGCGCACCAGAGGCAATGGTGAGGATCCGCGCTATGCCAAGCTGATCGAGGAATGGGGAAAGGATGCCGGCCGGCGGTTGTTCCTCTTCCTGCAGATCCAGGCCGTTGCGGCCTTTGTCCTCGTTCTTGCTGTCTATATTGCGGCAATGCGCGCCGCCGCTTTTCCGCGCCTTGTCGACCTCATCGCGATGTCGGTCGCGATCCTGGCGCTGATCGGCGAGGCTGTTTCCGACGCCCAGCTCGGCCGCTACCGAAAAACACCGCAGGCAAAGACCGAAATCTGCGAGATCGGCCTCTGGCGTTACTCGCGTCATCCCAACTACTTCTTCGAGTGGCTCTTCTGGTGCAGCTGGCCAGTCATGGCGATTTACTCATCGGGATGGAGCTGGTTGTCGCTGCTCGCTCCGCTGATGATGTACTGGCTGCTTGTGCATGTTTCGGGAATTCCGCCTCTCGAAGAGCACATGCTGCGTTCGCGCGGCGAGAAATTTCGCGCGCTGCAAGGCCGCGTCAACGCCTTTTTCCCCGGACCCCGCAAATCCCTCACTTCCGATCAAGGACACCTGCCATGAACATGCTGGCCTTCGCCATCAATACCGCCGAGCGCGCGCCGCTGACCGATACCATGACGCTCGCCGGCATAGACTTCCTCTGCGGCCGCAACAAACGCCGATTGGCGACCACCCCGGCAGACAGCGAAGCCGCATTCGCGGCGGCAATGTCGCGGTTTCCGATTGCCACGCATACGAAGGAGGCGAACCGGCAGCACTATGAGGTTCCCGCCGAATTCTTCGCGCTGACGCTTGGAAGCCGCCGCAAATACTCCTGCTGCCTCTACCCGAGCGAAACAACGACGCTCGATCAGGCGGAGGCGCATGCGCTGGCGGAAACGGTCAGCCACGCTGCGATCGAGGACGGCATGAGCATTCTTGAACTTGGCTGCGGCTGGGGATCGCTCTCCCTGTTTCTCGCCCAGCAGTTCCCCAATTCGCGGATCACCTCCGTTTCGAACTCGGCCTCGCAGCGGGCCTACATAATGGATCTTGCCGCAAGGCGCGGATTGACGAACCTGTCGGTCGTCACCGCCGATATGAATGATTTCTCGACAGGCGAGCGCTACGATCGCGTCGTCTCCGTCGAGATGTTCGAGCATATGTCGAACTGGCGGGCGCTGCTCGAACATGTTCGCGGCTGGTTGAAGCCGGACGGCAGGCTGTTTCTGCATGTCTTCACGCATAAGGATCGTTCTTACCGTTTCGATCATGACGATCCCGCCGACTGGATCGCGCATCATTTTTTCACCGGCGGCATCATGCCCGCCCACGACCTGCCGCATCGCTTCGGCGATCTTTTCCAGGTGGAGCAGGAATGGCGCTGGTCGGGCTCCCACTATCGCCGCACGGCGCTCGACTGGCTTGAAAATTTCGATAGCGAGATCGACCGGATCCGACCGATTTTTGCGCAGGTCTACGGCAAGGATGCCACGCTGTGGCAGCGTCGCTGGCGGTTGTTCTTCCTGGCGACGGCCGGCCTGTTCGGCCACGACGGCGGCGATGTTTGGGGCGTGGGACACTATCTGATGGCGCCCAGTTCCTGATGTCGGCGGCACCGAACGCGCCGGATCCGCTCACGCAAGCGACTGCCACGGTCGCCTGGGTAATCTTTGCCAACAAGCCGATCTACCCGCTTTATGTCTGGTATCTGGTCGGCAACGGGGTCACGGCCTCGCTCGGCACGCTGGCAGCGGCCCCCTTTTTCCTGGCGATACCATTCGTCGCTAGGCGGTCGGGTCTGGCAGCGCGGATCATGCTGCCGGTCGTCGGCACGCTCGATACGCTGTTCGAGACCAAGCTGCTCGGGCCAGGCTCGGGAACGCAGTTGTTTTTCACTGCCTGCATCATGCTGGCGGGCGTCTCGTTTCGTCCGGACGAGAAATGGTGGCAACGAAGCGTTGCGATCATCGTCTTCGCATCTTTCGCATTCTCCCGGTTTTACCTGGGAGCGCCGCTGCATAGCTGGAGTACGGACGATCTTGCCGTTCTTCTCAATTTGAACAGCTTCGCCTTGGCATGTCTGCTGACCTTCATCGCGCTTCGCTTTGCCGGTCAGGACCGGAGATAGATATCAGTGCCGGTACGGCGGTCTTCCAAGGATGGACTGTAGGAAACGAGGTATATGAACATGCGGTACAGACTGAAATATGCTTCCGTTGCAGCGCTTGTTTTTTCGTCGTTTTTTCTGGCGACGAGCGCGCTTGCTGCGCCCAAGGTTGTCGCGCCCAAGGTTGTCGCAGTCGGGCAGGATCATTATCAAGGGACCTGGCTGGAAATCGCCAGGCGCCCGATGTGGCTGACGAATGGTTGCGTCGCGGGCTATTCGACCTACAAACGCGGCAAGGTGCCGGGCGAGATCGCCGTCGAGGACGGATGTCGGGTCGGATCGCCGACAGGGCGCTTGAAGACGGTGCAAGGCGTGGGTCGGATTCTCGATCTCGGCGGCGCCAATGCGAAAATGCGCGTCCACTACGCTTGGCTCATCAATTTCAACTATTGGGTCCTGTACCAGTCACCTGACAGGTCCTGGTTCATCAGCGCCGATCCCGACATGACCAATCTATGGATCTACGCGAGAGCCGTTCCCTCGAAGACGAAGCTGAAGCGGATGGTTCGCAAGGCAGGCGAGCTCGGCTACGACGTTCGTAAGCTTGAATTTCCGGCGCAATAACAATGAACCCTGCACATCGCCGGCACAATTCTGGCCAGCTGTGCCCGGCAGATCATCCTTGCCTCCAAAGAAGCGCCACGCCGACGATCAAGTTCCCGTGATCGCTGAAACTGCAATGGCCTGCGTCTCGTAGATCAGAACATGCAGGGAGGATAATCACATGGATTCGCTTATCAGGCTGAACATGATGGACAGGCAATATCGCGGGTCGACCACGGCTGCGGAATGGGGCCTGCCTGTTGTCATCGAACTTGGCGGTCATAGAAATTTCCTGAGCATTACCAGCGCGCTGGAAGCCGCAAGTTGTCTCCTCGACGATTGGCCATTCGATGGCAGCGAAGCCATGGAACATGCTCTGGAAGTTTGCTTCGCGGCGTGCAAGGGCCGCGCGCAGCCTGAGAAGGCACGGGATGCCTTCTTGCAGGCGGTGAGCGAGGCGAAACTCTACGTCAGGCCGCATTTCGGCGGGCATTAAATGGCGTGACAATCTCAAGGGGATCCCTGATCTCCTTCTGTCTTGCTCTTGAGCAGATATGAACCTGTGACCCGCTACGAACTTTGGCCTAGCGAACGACCAGCGACGCTGGTTGGTGATTGTGTGCTGCTGAATGAACGTTGCCGATTGGCGAAGCGACTGAGACAAGAAGCATCGGTTGCCGTGGGGCTTACCTGATTTCGACTGAAATGCTCCATACTTTGTCAAAGGTCCCGTCTTATGTGCGCTCGCCCTCGGCACTGGTGCCGAGTGAAACGGAACAGCAGCATGTCGAACAGGATCTTTCACTATCTTGGATAGCATAACTCGCCTGTTCGTAGGAGCCGGTCTGCTTGAGGAAATGAGTTGCCAGGATATCCCGCAGATTATGTGGGCCGTGCGGCAGCAGTCCTTTGATGGCACCTGCCGCAGGACAAGCCTGCCTTGGCTGCCTGCATTCTGAGAATCAGGTATGGGAAGCTGCATAGTTCTCTCCCTATACCTTGATGGATATAGCACTTAGTGCTATATAAACCGATGTCAGACAGAGTGTTCAAAACAGCATGGTTCGCCAAGGCGGCAAAGAAGGCGCGCATTTCCGACAAGGCTTTGTCGGCGGCAATCCGCCAAGCGGCACTTGGACAGGCCGACGATCTTGGTGGTGGTGTCTTCAAGAAGCGTCTCAACGATAACATGCATCGTTCAATCGTTCTGGCCAAGGCAGGCGAGTTCTGGGTGTTCGCCTATCTCTTCGCGAAGAAGGATCGGGCGAACATCGATGACGACGAGCTTCAAGCATTCCGAAAGCTCGCTGACCTCTACCGCCGCAAGACGAAAACTGATCTCGAGGCGGAACTCGAGGCCGGCACCCTTTTGGAGATAAACCATGGCGACTAATCGCAAGTTCAAGAGCGATGCCTTCGAGGCAATCCACAGTGCTGTTGAAGGCATGTATTCGGCGGGGACCATCGATAAGGAAACGATGCGGACATTCGATGAAGATTGTCTTGTGGTCCCACCTGACCTGACGCCGGATGAGATCAAGGCTTTGCGTGAGAAGAACCACGTCAGCCAGCCGGTCTTCGCCCGCTATCTGAACACCAGTCAGTCGACAGTGCAAAAGTGGGAAACCGGCGCCAAACGGCCTAGCGGACCCGCGCTGAAGCTACTTTCGCTTGTGCAGAAACACGGACTTCAGATGTTAGCGTAACCGGAGCTCCGGTCCCTCGCGAGTTCGATTTCGTCATTTTCGCCTTGAAAGGATCTGAACCGCAGACCTGTAATTCACCTTTCAAAATCGCAAGCCTACATACGGTCAACGGACGTAAGCTCTGAATTCAAAATTCCTTATAACCTAGAGATTTGGACCTGCAGGGATTTATAACGCTCGGATTGCTCGCGCCACCAGGTCGCTAGCCTGCGTTTTCAGCTCTGACACGCATCGCGTTTTCGATCAGTATCTCGTCGCTTAAGACGATTGTTTCCGGGTTACCCAGTTGGCTATAACGGATCGTATCCGACTTTGCGATTGCAGCAAGGACCAGCTGGCGGGTGGCGCTGACGTCAAGTTCACGCACTACGGCCAGTCGCTCGATCAGCTTGTCAAACCAGCTAGGGTCGAGGCCGTTGATTTCAGTATTGGCTTTGCCTTGTAGTTCGTCGTATATATCGGTGCCCGGCTCTCCTGCAAGCTCGATGATAATCTCCGTCGCCAGCGACATGCGCAGCATACCGCTGACAATCTCAGTCCAGGTTATCGCTCTCTGGTAGGCCTTCACGGCGACGGGTGCAAACTCGGCCAAACGATGCATAAGCCTGGCGATGAGAATGGCGGAGCGTCGTCCATCAACCGGAAGGAATGTGGCAAGGACCGTTCGTGCCCCAAGTGCGATAAATCCATTCGCGACAGTCGCGTGGCTCGAAGCGTCGATACCGTGGGTGTCGCAGGCGCTAAGTATGACGATCGGCGGGCATTTTACTTTCCCGCGAAGGCTCCAAACGTCGAGGGACTGATCTCCAATCTCAAGCTTGCCGACGGGCTTTTTGTCATTTGACGAGCCATGACCATCGAAGATTAGAATTGCACCTTCGAAAGCGTTGAGCGCAGCTTCCAGTTCCTCGACGCTGGAGACCCTGACATGCACAAGCTCAAGATTCGGCCACGCGTCGCGGATGAGACCAATCGAGTTCGAAAGCATATTTCGAAGAGGGTCGTCTGGAGCAAACGACGAAACAACCAAAACTTGGCGCAATTCTGAATGCGTGACGAACATCGGCTCTAAAAACAGAAGCTGGCCCATCATCACGTTTCCCGGCGTTACCGGGATGCGAGAGCAGTCCCTGCGAAATGACAGGGGAAGGTCATCGATCGGAAGCCATTCCAAGGGCGCGTCAGAGACGATCTTCAGCGGGCCGCTGGTGCTCCTAATAAAGCCTATTCTGTCCTGGCCGACGGCTGCCGTCAGCTGCCTCTGAACTTCCGCGAAGAGCCGTGGCGCCTTACGGCGAGCCGTTGGACTTTCGGCTCGCACGTTCCGAGCATATTCGGAAAGAGCTGCGTAGACGTGGTTGACCGCAGGGGTCAATCTCACCACAGGCGTCGTCGTCTGCGCGGCCAGGAGCCCAACAGCGAAAGTTTGTGTGCGCAGTTCGTCCGAGCGAATACGGGATATAAGTGCCGCTTCTTTCGACGTTTCGAAAAATTCCCTATCGTCCTTTCCGTGGGTGGGGCTCAGCCCCCTTTGTTTCTGGAAATAGCGGAGAGCCCGACGAACGGCGCGCCCCGCAGGGCCGCTCGCGTGAACGCGGTCATACAGGCCGCGGAAGAAGGCTGGTTCGAACAGTATCGCGCCGCTCGTTGCAGCGCTCAGTGCGAATACGTCATGAAATCCAACCGCTCGACGGAATTTCAGAATCGCAGAGGCGCTTTCGAGAATTGCGTCCGTATAATCCTTCTCCACAGCGGACGCGAAGGGAACAGATGGCTTTAGAGTGTAGCCGACACGGGCCATCGCCATGTGGTTAGGAATCGTAACGTTGTGACCTTTGACCTCGTAATCTTCGAGTATGGTCTGAGGCCATTCCCAGGAAACGTCCGCGCGAGCAACGATTTGTGTCTGTTCCCTGCTCAAGTTCCTGGCAGCGCCTCGCAGTTTTCTCAAACAATAGTCGCGCAAGAGTTCCAAGCGAAAATCCTCCGCGAAAATGCCAAGGCCTTTATACTGGCTTATGTGAAACGCTGAGAATCCTGTCTTAGCGCGCCACGCCTCAATGCGCTCAGCAACTTGCTCGTCTCCTGCTCCGGAAAAGACGACACAGCAGATGGGTAGCTGATCTTCGGACAGTGTCTCCAGCGCCGAAATATCGAGGGGATACCACACAAGTTGCCGCCCTCCGGCGATACGCTGGACCGCTATATCGGCCGGATTTCGCGTTCGTTCCTCGATGTCAGCAGGCATCATCGGAAGCCCTCGCATTGCCCAATGCAAATGCACCCAACTTTGCCCGAACCCTTGAAACGGCGAAATGTCAGCTGGCGACTCGTAGTCGCCTAGGATTAGGAAGTAGTAGATGCGGAGGGGGTCGGGCCACTTGATTGAACCCACATAGTTGGTATTTCGCGACGATATCATGCTATCGACCCTGAGACATTGTTCGAATTTCACATCGCCATGACGTTCAAGGCAATAGCTTCTTATGCTGGGGCGTCTGCGCTCCACCAGGATTGCGGGTGGTCCTTCTGATCCCAACTCAGGAACTATTAAGGAAATTGTTTTGTTGCGCCAGGGAGAGCCGCCTGGCGAGAACCTTCTCCACCTCCTGCTGGCACGCCGAAAGCGGTGACATCAATTTTGCAGCCCGCTCTCCGGTTGCCGCAAGATGACCGATCGAAGGCGGCATCTTGACAAAATTTCGCTGCAATTGTCTATTCATCCTCACGATTTTGGAGATCAAGGGTTCGATTTGACATGCTACACAGGTTGGAAGTCGAGAATTTTTACTCGATCCGTGACCCGCAAGTAATAGACCTGACCGTCGCCGCCAACACGCCGGAAGAACCTGGCCGTCTCGCGCCGCTTTGGCTTGGATCCAACGACAAGGCGCCAAAAGTAGTCGCGCTTTTCGGGCCAAATGCATCAGGGAAATCGACTATTCTCAGGGCACTGTCTTTTATCAAATGGTTTGTGAAGGACAGTTTCGCTTCGCCCCGTGGCAGTCGCATGCCTTTTGACCGATTCAATTCCAAGGAAATGCTCGACGCCTCGACCCGTCTCGCGGTCCACCTCGCAGGCATCGAAGATATTGAGGAAGCTGGCAAAGTGGGGGCCGCGCAATGCCGCTACAGCTACGAGGTAGTTATCGGCGGAGCTTCTGGTAAGCAGATCGTGGAGAAGGAAGCACTCTACTACTGGCCATCAACGGCCTCGAGGAAAGTGCGTCTTTTCGAGCGCGATGCGGCAGGCGAGGTTGTCGCCTCGAAGGCATTCGGATTGACGGGGTATAGACAGGCACTTGAGAAAGTCTTGAGGCCGGACGCCAGCGTTATCTCAACGTTGGCGCAGCTGGAGCACCCCTACTCGAAGCTTTTGTGGCAAACTGCAAGCCTCCTCATATCGAACATTCTGATCGAGAAATACGATGCTACGGACGACGCGGCGGTTCGCCACTACGCCGAACATCCCGAGCAATTAGCAATGTTCAACCGCGAGATTCAGCGTGTCGATGTCGGGATACGCGAGATGAAGATCGAACAAGGCCATAACGGTCCGATCGCGCTTTTCGAGCACGAGGGTCTGGCCTTACCAATGCCAATGATCTACGAGAGCCACGGCACGCGCCAATTTATCCGCTTGTTTCCGTTTATTTTCGAAGCGCTCGATGCTGGTGGAGTGGCCGTACTCGACGAGCTCGACGCAACTATCCATCCGCTTCTGCTTCCGGAAATCTTGCGGTGGTTTTACGACCCGATCCGTAATCCTCACGATGCCCAACTTTGGATGACCTGCCATACACCGTCGTTGCTCGAGGAGCTGACGAAAGAAGAGATATTCTTCTGCGAAAAGAACTACGAGGGCCAAACCGCCGTTTACGGCCTCCGTGACATTCAATCGGTCCGACGGAGCGATAATTATTACCGCAAATATCTGGGAGGCAGCTTCGGCGCTGTTCCGCAAATCGGATGAGGCGGCGAGTTGTCATTCCGCAACGCAAGCGCTTTTTTCTTGGATGCGAGGGTGAAAGCGAGCAAAGCTACGGCGCGCTTCTCTCGCGCATTGTGGGTACACAGCGTCAGGATTTCTTCCTCGACACCGTGCTGTTGCGACCGGGTGGCGGCGATCCGTTGGCGCTCGTCGAGCTGGCTGCAAAGAAGAAGAAGTTGGGCGAGAAGAAGGGTGACTACGCGGCTGCGTTCGCACTCATTGATTCCGATAAAAAGGGCGTTGCACCGCAGCGGGATCAGCAGGCACTTGCTCTTGCCGTTACTGCCGGCCTCACCATAATCTGGCAGGAGCCATGCCACGAAGCGTTGCTTCTCAGGCATTTTCCGAATGCTCAACAGCTAAAGCCGCAGTCGACGGCACTGGCCATCAGCGCTTTGAGAGACAAGTGGGCGACCTACACGAAGGGAATGCCGGCCGCCAAATTAGCGGCGGTGATCGATGCAGCCGGACTGCGCCGCGCGCGAGGCGTTGAACCGGGACTGAATGCCCTGCTCGTTGAACTTAGCTTCGAGTGAGAAGAGCCACTTCCAATCTAGATGACTCTAAAAGCTCGCGTTTTCGCCGGGACGTCCACCTGATGCTATGTGCCGCACTTGTCCCTTGAAAAAGGCTGTTGCCGAAGCTCACGGTTGCAACGAGGCAGCTACGCCTCAATAATCAAACGTTTGCGAGGGCGCCTCGGCCTTAATTAACGAGAGGGCGACGTTGTTGGAAGTATCCGAAAAGCGTTTGACGTAAGCACCGTAACTTGGCGCGCCACGCTGAAATCTCACCATGCCGAAAGCATTAAGAAACCTGCCGAGCATTGCCGTAGCGTGTGGGTCCGCCCGATCTGTTTCTTTGTTCTTTATCAGCGTCAAAACATCACTTGATTGGGCGAATCGCGACAATTCCGTTGCGGAAAACACCGGCCGTTTTAATTCAGCTGATTTTGCTATCAGAATGGTTCGAACACACCAGGCAATGCGCCGGTTGACGAGCGACTGAAGATGACCTCTGTGGCCGAAATCAATGATGAACCAGCCGAGGTCTGACGCGTGCATAATTTCGTGCTCGTAAGAGCCACGGAGCACAAAATGCTCGCGCAGGAGCTCAAGTTGACCTGTGGGATCGTAGATAGCCTTAGCCTCCCGGGCTATATGGCATACGAACAGGTCACCACTACTCGCTCGTCGCAGAAGGTCATCCAGTGGGTAGATCGAGGTCGATAAATGGCCCTTTTGCACATGCTGCGGACGGTCATCCTCAGAGATGAGCAGTAAGTCGGTATCGGAATATATGTCTTCGTCACCTCTAGCATGACTTCCGTACAAAAGCATTGCTGTTATGGTCATATCAATAATTGCCCAACCCGGTCATACGCCGAGGCTCGCGTCTTTGCTTTTCCTGAGTTTTTCGACAGAAAGACGTCGCACAACTTCCCGGGTCTGAACGACCTCGTTGAGGTTCTTTAGAACGAGCTGCTGCTTCTCGGGCTTGAGAACACCTACCTCGACGTCCAGATTATGTTCATTGATGATGTAGAAGGCGGCGCTCAGCCGGGACGGCACCCGTAATTCCTCGTTTGTCATATCATATTCTGACGCGACAGCAGCCTGCTTGAGCTTGTCGAGCTCTGGATTCGGAACCATAACCAGTTCCATGGTGTGATGCCACTCAAGGTCTTGATCGGCATGAACCTCGCATTTTCCGAGAAGACGGGCATCCGCAATGCGGTTGAGACTGTAGTCTCTGAAGTCGTTGTGCTCTTTTGACCAGGCGCGCACATACCAACGGCCTGCAGCGAACAAAAACGAGTGGGGCGCGATTGTCCGCTTCCCCGCTGGGCTACCGGTAAGGGAAGCGTATTCGATTTCGAGTTCAGCATTTTGCTTAATCGCGTCAAGTATTCGAATGAGCTGGCCCGGGCTCGTCGAACGCCGCTTGATAAAGCCTACGACCTCGACGGGCGGCGTCTCAGAGAACCAGGTGTCGCTCTCGCTCATCCAACCCCTTTGCACCGCCATAAGTTGTAATAGATATCGGTCGGAAAATGGCCCGATTAACTCTGGAATGAACTCTTCGGTGCGGACGAAGCTCTTCTGGCTTCTGTCATATTTGAGGTTCCGCTCAGCGCGAGCCTGGTACTGAGCAATGTCGGACGACGCCTGCTGCTCCGAGATTCCGAAGAAATCCACAAGATCTTTTCGGTTGAAGGCTCCGTCCCAGAAGAGCCGAAAGTCAATAAATTCCAATCTCTTGGTAACACCCCATCTCAATTCGCGATCCGCAGAATCCGCCATGAACTAATCTCCTTTTCCGATTCATCCGAAAAAGATGCATCGCATTACTTGATTGGTTATCCAATCGCACCTACCTTTTATGGAGGCACCGGGTGGTGCCGTCAACGCATCGGAAATGGCAGTGCGTCGATTGTCGGGATGTTCGCTCGACCTAAACGCGTAATCAGCAAAGTAAGCCCGAGCGAGGTTTGATCGATGGCAGCGAAGACGACACATTTCAAAGTAAACAACGGCGACATGACCCTCTTGAGGACGGGCGATGGCCACTCCATCGTCGTGGATGTTAATATTCGGGCAGCCGCAGACGATCCGGATGACGACGCACCTGATGTTGCGAAGCAACTCCGGGAACGGCTGTCACGCGATGATGAGGGCCGCCTCTACGTCGATGCGTTCTTGTTGACGCACCCGGACGCTGACCATTGCAGAGGTCTTGAGAAGCACTTTCATCTCGGACGGCTTGATGAGTGGAAGAAGGTGGACGATAAGATCGTAATCCGTGAAATGTGGTCTTCACCGATCATTTTCCGGCGGGCATCTCGGCATCATAACCTCTGCGCGGATGCCAAAGCATGGGCTGCAGAAGCTCGTCGCAGAGTTCGGGAATTCCGGGCAAACGGTTACGCCTATGATGGGGATCGCATTAAAATTCTGGGTGAAGACGTCGATGGTAAGACCGACGATCTGACGGAAATCTTGGTCGTAGGTGGCGACGTATTCCAGACGGTTAGGGGCGTAACTGACAACACCTTTTCCGCGCATCTTCTTGCTCCACTCCTGGCCGACGATGAGGAAGAAGCCGAGTTTCTGAGCAAAAACAATTCGAGTGTCGTCATCAACATTTCACTCGGCAAGACCGACCTGCAGAGTCCCAGCTACTATCTCCTGGGTGGAGATGCAGAGGTCGGTATCTGGGAAAAGCTCTGGGGCAAGTACGGAGATGATCCCACTCAGTTCCAATATGATGTCTTGATCGCCCCGCATCACTGCTCCTGGCACAGCCTTTCCTGGGACAGTTGGTCGGATTTTGGCGAAGACGCCGAGGCTTCCGACGACGCGAGATCTGCTCTCGGTCAACCAATGTCCGGCGCGTTCGTTATTGCTAGCAGCAAGGAGATCAAGGATGATGATGCCGATCCGCCCTGCATTTGCGCAGAGCGCGAGTACAAGTCGATCCTGAAATCGGTCAATGGAAACTTCACGTGCCTGGGCGAGCTATCCGGTGACGCTCCGCTGGAGTTTGAAATTACCGCGTCTGCTGGGCCGAGACGAATGGAGCGGCCCGCGAACAAGTCGAAGCTGGCGGCGCCGGCGCTTCTCGGCCTTTCAGGCGCTGCAGCAGGCAGTCAAACCGCGCTTGGCTCGCAGCCGTTCAAGCATGGTGACGACGATTGAGCACGCTGCCACCCGCAATCTTCAGAGCGGTGCGCCAGATAATGGCGCACCCTCGCGTTGTCCGGGTAGAGAATAACCTGGACCGCGACATGTCGATTGTTGTCCATGTTGACGCCGGGCTCGGGAGCCGGTGGCAAGCAGACGGCGTAAGCCCAAACGGTGTTAAGTTGATCGAGCCAATTATGGTTCGATTCTCAGAGCATTATCCAAGCAACTGCCCTGACGTTTGCCTGCGTTCCGATTTCGATCGGTCGCACCCACACCTCCTGCCAGGCAGCCCCGATGAGCCACCACGCCCCTGCTATATAGACGGACATCCCCACGATTTTCTTCGTCTTCGAGGCATGCACGGAGTCATATCCCAGGTCGCCGATTGGCTTGAAAAAGCGGCATCTGCGGAACTGATCAATCCGACACAGGGGTGGGAGCCTGTTCGCCGAGATCGGCTCGACGACTATGTTGAAGTCGATGCCGACATTCTCCGAGCCCTGGTTGATAGGGACGGCGGTGGGGCGTTCTTCCGAGCCCCCTTCACAATGATAGGAGATCGCAAATCTCGATCGCTGTGCTGCCATGTATTGGAAAGGCTGCAATTGCGAGAGGATGTCGCCAAAACGCTCTTCAGCCAATATAATCAGATTGGGATCGCAGTCGTCGTTTGGCCTGGTCGATCACCCGCGGGCGAAGAGGTTGTGGCTTCAACTTACGCCCCCGAGACGGTCACCAACGTCAAAGAACTCTACGAGCGTGCGTACTCCCTTGGCCTTCTCAAGCAACTGGAAACGTTTCTTGGCCTCGTTCGCACACGTCTGAATTCGGTGCCAAGCGGTGTCCCGACGGTCATTGCAGTCGCACTTCTGGTCCGACGTCCTCTCGAGGTCATCGGACAAGGATCTCGAATCGAGATTCTTCCCTATGTTATCGAGGTCTCTAATTCCGATGACCTGGCGACTGCCAGCTTGTCTCCTGTCCGCCTGGCAGCGCACCGAGATGCGCTTAGTCCAAAGCTCCTGTCGACAATGGCTGGACGGAAGGTCATCGCTGATCCGCCAAAATGGACCCTACTAGGTGCAGGCAGCGTCGGGTCCAAGCTCGCAATTCATTTAGCCCGGGAAGGCAGAGGTCCCGGAACAGTCATCGACAGCAGTTTGATGCGGCCACACAATTACAGCCGACACGGTCTGCTGCCTCAATCTCGCTTCGACGCTCTAAACGACGTCAAAGCGCAAGCGCTGAGCCATTCAGTAAGGATGTTGGGACAAGCCTGTACCGGATATTACACGGACGTAGCGTGGCTTGCGGCAGCTGGAACTGACGAGGAATGGAAAAAAGCTTGGCCGCGCGGGACGCAATTCCTCGTGGACGCCACAGGCTCTCCATCCGTTACAGACGCACTGTGCCTCTCGAACATTGCCCGTTCTCGGCCGCGCGTCGTGGAGACATGTCTTTTTGCGGGCGGGCTAATTGCTTATTTCGGCCTCGAGGGGCCGGGTATAAATCCCAATGTTCAAGACCTTGCCGCTGAGAGCTATAGGATCTTTACCAACGATGACACGCTGCGTGGGCTGGCATTCAACGGGACCGGCGAGCTTGTCGCAATTGGCCAAGGATGCTCGACGCTTACAGCTCGAATGTCGGACGCGACGCTTTCAGCGTCGATACCCGCGATGGCAAATAAACTTGCCGGCCTTCTTGACGACGGCGAACCCGAAAGTTCGGGTGAGATTATGATCGGCCTTGTTGAGAAGAACCTACTCGGCCAGTCATGGCAATGCAACAAAGTGGAAGCCTTCATCAAACTTTCAGGCGACGATCCTAGCGCACCATCCGTGAGAATTTCACGACGTGTTGTTTCCGTCATCGACCAAACAATCGAAGCTCACAGCGACGTCGAGACAGGCGGCGTTTTAATCGGTCGCTTCAACGAAAGCACCAACAGTTTTCACGTGGTCGACTTGATCCGTGCGCCAAGCGACAGCAAATTCACGGCGACGCTTTTTTCCCTTGGCACCGCCGGACTGTCCGAGCGCATCGCGGAGTACGTGGATCACAGCCATGGAACGCTGTACCCGATCGGAACCTGGCACAACCATCTATCCGACAGCGCGGCATCAAGAACTGACCTCGCTACCGGGGTTCAACTCGCCTTCGGACAGAGGTTTCCTGCCGTCATCTTGATCCGCACGCCTTCCATTTTCCACGGGCTCGTTGTCGAGCAAGCACACGCTGAAGATACAAACGAACCTGCTGTAACGGTAGCTCGCATATCGGAGGAGGAAGCGTGACAATGGGCCTCTTCAAGCTTTTTGATGCTTACACCGTAAGAGCTCGAGTCGTACCCGGCCTCATCGCAGGTCTACCTACGCTCGCCTTTCTGTTTCTTAGTATACCGTGGGATCATTTCAACGTATCGCAAGCGATTTCGGCGACGATGGCTTTTGTCCTGCTCATTGCTTTTGCCGATCTTGCGCGTCATCTCGGTAAAAAAGCCGAAACGAAATTGGGAACTCGATCCGCTCCGGAATTGTGGTTTCGCGATAACGATGCCGTCGATAAAATATCCAAAGATAGGTATCGCGACTTTATCGCAACACAGCTCGGTGTTGCCGCACCGACAGCTGAAATGGAAGTCGGCGATCCCAACGCCGCTCGACAGTTCTATTTAAGTGCTGGTACTTGGCTCCGAGACCATACTCGCGACCAAAAGAAATTCCGAATTTTGACTGACGAGCTTTTCACCTATGGATTTCGGAGAAACCTCTTCGGCCTGAAGCCTGTTGCCCTGATACTCAATTTCCTTGTGCTTGCCTTGTGTGTTGTTGCAATGGCAATGACGCTCCCCGTCGAGCTACCGACCCTGCAATCCCCCGATAGACTGCTAATCGCGATTGTGGCAGTCGTCTTCCATTCAGCTTTCATGATCCTTGCGGTAAATAAGGACTACGTGCGCCAAGCGTCGCAAGCTTATGGAATTCAGCTCATTTTGTGTTGCGAGACTCTCATGTCAGGCGTTAGCCGTACGCCACGCAAGCGGGTGTCGAAGGCTGCAACAACATAATCGGGCCGTCTTCAGAGTATCCCCCACGCCCGAAACCTCCCCCTCCCGGTCATCTCGCGCAACCCTAGCTCCAAAACGATCCGCCGCGCCGCCTGCGGCGTGACCTCGAGCGTCTTGGCCACCATCCCGGCCGACACGAGCGGTTTCGCCATAACCAGCTTGATCAGTTCCGGCAGTTTTGAAGACGTTCGTCTTCCCGACAATTTGCGCTCCATCATCTGCCGAGCGAGTGTCAGCCGATCGTGCTCTTTCATGCCGATCTCGGCGGCCGCCAAAAAGCCGTGGGCGATGGCGAGCAGCCGCGTCCCGCGATCGCGGTGACGGCGCCTATCGACCGGAATAGTTTTCAAGCCGAGATTGATGGCCGCGAGATGGGCACCTGATGTGATGCCAACCTGGCGCAGAATGGAGGCGCAAAACAGCCGGCCGAGCCAAGGGGCGTGCTGAAGCACGGACAGTTCGTTCCAGGCATCCAACGCAACGATCGCCTGCAGCACCGCCGGCAAGTTTTCCGCCTGGCGCAGCACGCCGCGCCATTCCACCAACCGGGCATCCTCGTCCCAGTCGAGATCATAGACCAATGCGTCTCCATCCGCCGCGCCAATCTGGCCGGGCGGAGTTGCGTTCTCGATCGCGGCCTCCGATCGGGCGAGCACCGCATCGATGGCGGCATAGTCGACGCGGGGAAGATTTTCGACGTCGTCGGCGTCATCCCCCTCCCCTTCCGGATCGATTGTGACCGCACGCCGGATGGCACCGATCGTCTGCGCGTCTTCCGTGTCAGCCGTCGTGAACTCTGCGGTTTTCCGCAGCGAGCGGATGCCGTCGGCCGACAATGCCCAATCCGGCAACTGTGCGGCGATGCGCCGGCGCGTGCGCAGCACGTCGCGGGCGATGGTCAGCTCGTGGGTGGGCGTGCGAATATCTCTGGTGGCGTCGTGGAGCACGAGGTCTTCGAGGTGAACGAGTTCGCCGTCGATCCACAGCGAGGCACAGGCATCGGCAAAGTGGGTGCGCTCGAGGAAACCGGCGCCGACCGCCGATCGGGCGATCCGCTCATCGAGACGCGTCAGCGCGGTTCCAGCGTCAAAAGCGGGCCGCATCAAGGTCGAAATGCTGATTCTCGTGAGATCGTAAGCCATTGATTTTATGGTAAACGATTTCTTACACGAACTCTATCTGTGTTTTACTGTTCGCCACATGGTATGATTGCCGGCTGGTGTTATAACCATCGATAATATTCAAGTATCGATAGTGAGCCATCTTGTGGCATTCTCTTGCTATCTTCGGCTCAAAACACTATCTTTACGCCACGATATCCGCGCTAGGAGTGCTCAAAATGTCCGAACCGCAGCTTTCCATTCGCAGTGCCAAGGCACGCGATCTAGCGCGCGCGCTGGCCAGACGTACCGGCCAACCAATCAACAAGCTCGTCGAGATCGCGCTCGAGCGCTACGATATCGAGCTGCGGCAGCTGAACAAGGCCCATCCACTGGATGCCGTATGGGAACTCGCCGCCGAAGGCCGACGCTCCGTTCCTTCTGGCACCACGTCTGCTCACGACGATCTTTACGACGAAAATGGGCTGCCGAAGTGATCGCCCTCGATACCTCCGTCCTGGTCGCGATTATGCTCGATGAGCCGGAAGCCGAGACGTTCAAGACGGTATTGCGGCAGGAGCCAGTGATCGTCATTGGCTGGCCCACATTGTTCGAAACACGAACTGTGCTGACCGCCAAGCGGTTTTCCAATCCCGGCGAGATCATTGCCCGTTTTTCCGAGGCGCCCAACATCACCGTCCTCGCCTTTGATCGAAAGCATTATCACGCGGCCGAACATGCGTTGGAGCGCTATGGCAAGGGCCGGCATCCGGCCGGCCTCAACATGGGCGACTGCTTGTCCTATGCAGTCGCCGCGGTCGCCAAGGCCCCTCTCCTCTTCAAGGGGAATGATTTCGCGCGGACAGACGTAAAGTGCCATCCCGCATCGGCTACTCAATGAAAAGCAAAGCTGTCGTCCGGCCCTCCCCCGCTGATCCAGTGCTTCTCCGCGCCGAAGAACTGGATACGCTCGACGCCATCCTGCCCTTCGCGCGCCGCGATCAACTGGCCACGCTGCTGACCGATGACGACATCGCCACCCTTAAGCATCTGGCCAAGGAAGGTATGGGCGCCAATACCCTTCGGGCGCTCGCCTCCGATCTCGGCTATCTCGAAGCGTGGTGCGAGCTTGCCACCGGCGTCCCCCTGCCCTGGCCGGCGCCGGAAAGCCTGCTGTTGAAATTTGTCGCCCATCATCTCTGGGATCCGGTCGAACGTGCGGAGGATTCTGCCCACGGCATGCCTTCTGACGTCGAGATTGGAATGCGCGCCAAAGGCCTGCTGCGTGTCCAGGGGCCGCACGCGCCGGAAACTGTGCGACGGCGACTGACATCCTGGTCGATCCTAACCCGCTGGCGCGGCCTGACCGGGGCGTTCTCGGCGCCTTCACTCAAATCTGCCCTGCGACTGGCAGTCCGTGCCGCTCCGCGGCACCGCCGGCGCAAGAGCAAGAAAGCCGTGACTGGTGATATTCTGGCAAAGTTGCTGGCCACCTGCGCCGGCGATCGCCTGGTCGATCTTCGCGATCGCGCGCTTTTACTCACTACCTTTGCCTCCGGAGGGCGCCGACGCTCGGAAGCCGCTAATGTGCGAGTCGAAGACCTCATCATCGAGGAACCGGTGCACATAGATCCACGAAACCCCGTCTCCCCTCTACTCCCCTGCCTCACCATCAACCTCGGCCGCACCAAAACGACGACAGCCGACGACCGCGCGCAAGTCATCCTGATCGGTCGGCCGGTCCAAGCGCTGAGGCAATGGCTTGCCGAGGCAAAGATCAACACGGGACCAGTCTTCCGGCGTATCGATCAATGGGGCAATATCGATCGACGATCCATAACCCCGCAGTCCGTCAATCTGATCCTCAAGGCGCGTTGCAGGCAAGCGGGCCTAGATCCTGACGAGTTCTCGGCTCATGGGCTACGCTCAGGCTATCTGACCGAAGCCGCCAATCGTGGCGTATCCCTGCAGGAGGCGATGCAGCAGTCCCTCCATAGGTCCGTGGCGCAGGCAGCGAGCTATTTCAACAATGCCGACCGGAAAAACGGACGCGCCGCGCGGTTGCTTGTTTAGCACCGCGTCTTCGACTTTCGTAAGACGGTTCGGCCAGTCTTCCTTGCAATTCTGGAATTGTACTCCATAAATCCAAGGTTGATTAACTGTCGAATATTGTCAGAACTGGATAAGCTCCTAGCCACGCGCCCAGAGGTCGCTTTCGTCGGTCCGCGTCAAGTCGGAAGGTCGACCTTGGCTGAACTCGAATAACGCATCAGGCACTTCTCGGCGCCAAACCTACCTAGAATGACACCACCGAGCCTCACTGCTCTGAAAACGGCCGACCTTCTGAAATTTTCGCGGTAGAGCCTCGTTAGCGCACTTTGTGTTAGCACGCCTACTCTTGCTCGGGCATGATCACGGCCAGCACTGCTTCAACTCGCATAGGCACAGTACGCTTGTGCTCGATGTCGGTGATTTCCAGTGCGGCCCGACCCGTCTGCGGTGGCTCGGTGGTGATCGCGAGAATCGCCGGACGCGTGTTTCCATCAGCGGACCTACGGGGCACTGTTTTCGGTCCTCGGTTTCGGCGCGCTGCTGCTGCCAAGGCCAGAGGTAGGGAAAGGCGAGACAGCAACCGGACGGAATTTAAGCCTCATCGCCGTAGCCTTCGCCGCGCGCCAGTCGCTCGAGCGTCTCGTTGAAGGAGTGACTTTGCTTCCGTACGACGCCCGCTCATTGCGCTGCATTTTAGGAGGATCACGTTTATTCGCATCGTTGCTCTTCGTTGCGAGCGGGACTGGCTGTCGCATACCTCACTTGACCTGTTGCGGTGTGTTGGTCACTCAACGAGTGAGTTGATTTTGCTTTAAGCAAGGCGGATACCATGGGCCTGACTGAGAACTGTTGCTTGACGGCGCGCCTGCTCAGATCACGGAGATATGCGCCCGCAGAATTGATATGCGTTGCCCTCTCGAGAATACAGGCGATCGCAATTCCCGCATTTTCCGGTCCCATTATGGCGGAGGCTTCGTTGAAGGCAGAGGGACTGATGTTGAGGATTAATCGGACCACACTCGTTGCGGCGAGCAAATCTCTCCAGGTTCTAATTGATCCTCCCGGGCCATAAGGATGGACCTCCCTGCAAGCTCGTAGCACTGTGTCGAGAGCAACATTCGGGTTCAATCGGGATCCGGAATTGTGTGCCGTTTCGGCTGTTTGTCTGATATCCGACTGGTTATCTTCGTTGCGATCGATCCCTGAGGTAGAGATCAAGTTCCTTTTCTGTGGTTCGGCGACAGTTTCAGATTCAAAAGAGGATTGTGTTTGTGAATCCTGTATGTGGCGCTCATTTTGAGACTCTATGGCGCACATATCTTGTGTTTTTTCGTGTAGGTCCAACAGGTTGATGATCGTTGAACGGAGCTCGCTCATTTTAATCAGAAAGTTCTGCGCTTCATCAAGAGTCGGCCGACGCGATAACGTCGCAAGAATTGTTCTGAAGCGATCGTTGAGCTCATTCCAATTGCCGCTCACGTTTCCGTTTAGAGCCAGCTGAATAAGCTTGGTGATGTCACGACGGTAAAGAGTGATCTTCTCCCTGGCAGAAAGAAGAAGTTGTCGGTCAGTCGCGTTCTGGGCGGCGATTGTCTCAATTTCATGTGCCCGCGAAAGCAGGGGAGCGAGACTAAAGCCGAACGCTTCGTTAATTTCCCCTGCCCTGCTGCGGCGGGCAAAGCGCTTCCCGTTTGCGCTATCCTTGCGGAGTATAAGCCCCGCATCAATGAGTGCTGAAAGGTGGCGCCTCAGTGTGGCAGCCGTCATTCCCCTAGCACGGATGGAGAGCTGTGCATTGGACGGAAAGACAATAACGCCGTTCGCGACACAAAGCTCGTCTGCTGGATAAAATGACAGGAGGGCGTCAAGAACCGTTAAAGAACGGTCGGTGACATTGAGATGATTGCGAGCTTCGCAGACTGCTCGAAAGAGCTTCCACTTGTTTCGCTTGATATCGGGTACGGCCATCTGGGCTTGCCGTTGCTTTTTCAACGAGGCAAACGTCATCGACCGCCGCCCAAAGGGCGTCGTTACGCATGCAACATCCATGTTCTTCCACCTTCACAAAGGCAAAAGAAATTCGTTCACCGAAACGGTGCCAAGACTCTTGACGGGGATTCGTGAAAATGCGATTCTCTGATTGCTACATACAGAGGAAGGCTTCCACGACGGCAACGTTTAGGGGGCCTTTTTTCTTTTGCGGTTTAGTCTCCTGCTTTGGTCTGTTCGTCACGCTGGAACCTCTGATAGAGTTCCTCCAGCTGATCTGATAGATATTCTCCGAACTTCGATGCATCCTTCGACGTCAGCGCAAGCGTGAACGTCTTGCCTGCTGATTTGGTCGTGACCGCGACGGATTTCGCTGCGACATCGAACTGGCGGAAGGATGGGGATGCCGAAGGCTTCTTCGGCTTCTTGACGGTCTTTAGCTCACCAAGAAGTACATTGACGCGATCCTGTTCCGATGCACCGCGAAACAAGTCGCTTGAAATGCATTCGAGCGCACGCCCGGCGTTCGCTGGGACCTGCACCAATTTTTTGAGCTCTTCCCAACGGTCGCGCCCAACGCCTTTTGCGGCACCAACGGCTTCAAGCACGGGCTCGGGGATCGTTTCGGCGACAGAGAGCATTCGTGACAGAAGCGTGTCGTCAATCGTCAGGGCGATCTTCACAACATCCTTGCTCATACCATTGGCAACGAGCTTTCTGGCAAACAACGATTTTTCGATGAATGTCAGATCTGCGCGCGCCGTGTTTTCCTGGCCCTGTGCAATGACATGGGCAATATCTGCGAGTTGCTTGACAACAGCGCGAACGGGGATGTGCAGCTCACGAGCGGCCCGTGCGCGGCGATGACCGAAAACGATCATGTAACGCCCTTCGGCATCCGGATGGGGACGCACAAGGATCGGTGTCGACTGGCCGGACTGGCGAATTGCTTCACGCAGCAGGACGTAATCTTCCTGGTCGTCGCCGATGCGGTCGGCGACGAACGAGCCTTCGAGCAACTCCGGATCGAGAGCAACGACGGTTTCGCCTTCGAGCATGCGAATGGACGTTTCAGCAAGCTCATCAAGCGATTGCATCATCGAGCGCGAAGCGCCGCGTCGGGTATATTCCGCACGAGCCTCGGTCGTTCGCTGCTGATCCTCTGCGGTCGGCTGTACGAACTTCGCCAAAGAATGGTTTCTAGCCATCACTTCCCTCCCCAAGTGGCTCCAAGTCTATGAAGTAGCGGCAGATTTTCCGGTTCTGCACGGCTGTCAAAACGTCCCGTCATTTGCGGCCCCACGCTTTGTGGATGAGACCGGTCACTTCCGCATTGACGGCATTCAGGCACTCGAGGGCCCGATCGTAAGTCGATCGCGTGAACTGATTCTTCTCGACCTCGTATAGCGTCTGCTTGGTGATGCCAGCGTCACTGATCGCGGTGGATTTCAGCATGTGGTTTTGCAGCATGCGCTTCGAAAACATCGCCTGCATGAATCCGACCATCTGTGCTTGGGGCCCATCGGTTGGTTCGTACCGCGTTACCAGGTATCGGAACCAGTTCAACTTCACGCGAGCGCCTGCCCCCTTGATAGATTCAAGGATACCGCCGAGCATCAGCAGGAACTGGCTCATCGACATGATGTCGAGCATCTGCGGATGAACCGTAATGAGAACGGATGTCGATGCAGTCAGAGCTGTTAGCGTAAGATAGCCAAGCTGCGGCGGGCAGTCGATGACCACCACATCGTAGCGATCTTCCACTTCCTTCAGCGCGTTGGAAATGCGTGTGAAGAAGAGCCGGCCCTCCGTTGAAGACTTGTTCGATGCGGCAAGCGGGGTCTGGTATTCGTATTCCTGCAGCTCGAGATTGGCCGGAACGATATCTAGGCCCGGAAAATTAGTGGGCTGGATAACTTCGGTGATCGACTTGCGTTGGTCGTCGTACCGCAGAGTCTCAAAGAGCGAGGGGTTCTTGTCGAGCTCGGGCTGGATCCCATGAAGGGCTGTCAGCGACGCCTGGGGGTCGAGGTCGATCGCAAGGACCCGGTGACCCGTCAGCGCCAGATATTGCGCGAGGTGCGCCGTTGTCGTCGTCTTGCCCGAGCCGCCCTTGAAGTTGACCACGGACACGATCTGCAGCGGTTCCCCTCCCCTGCGATGGGGAACGTAACGTTTGAAGTCGCTGCGCCCATTCTTGTCCAGGAATTGGCGCAATTCGAGCATCTGCTCGGCTGTGTAGGTCCTGCGACCCGACGACGTCGTCGCGGGAACGGGACCCTTGCCTTCGAGATGAAGCTTCTTGATATGATTTTGGGTAACACCGAGATAATCGGCAACCTCCGCCAGAGAGAAAGAGCGTAGACCTTTCTCTGCATCCGGCGGATACTGCTCCAATCGGAGCATGTTAAGATTGTCAGAGATCAGCTCTCCCTGCTGGAGAATTTCCTGATCGAAATCCGATGCCTCGATGTTGATTGCCATGTTCATACAGCCGAATCCAGAATAACGCTTTTAGCTCGCGCGCGGTCGAATAAGCGTTATTAATACGTGCGATTCTACACGTTGGGCAAACTCTTTTTAGTTAACAAGATCTTACCGGGAGCTGGCGACAATGGTAATTGCCGGAGATGTGCCCGCAAGCTACTGATTTATATGCGTAAAAGCGCGTTCTGCACGGCTGTCAAACAAGTTGGGGGAATCGTTCTGGCTGTCTTGTCCAATATTGACCGCCACGCACGGTTCGGCGGATGGCTATACGACATGGTTTGGCCTCCTGCTCCATGAAGTCGGATGCTATGTGCCGAGCTCGAGTTCCGCAGCGGCCTCGTAGAGCCATCGTCTGCATTCCGGATTAGCTTCATCCTTGGCAAGCTGTTCAAGGTGGACGATGTCCGCGGCAACACTGTCACCTACGGTCGAACTTGTGATGCCAGCGATCCCGGTTGGCCTTCTGTAGTCATAGAGATTGCTGAGCAACGCGGCTCTGACCCGCGTGCTATCGCCATACTTTATAATGATCGTGCGGCTGATACCTTCCCTCCAGACGGAGCCGGTGAGGTCGTCCGGTGCTGCAAGTGCGCCTAGCACGGCGCGGGTATCTGGATCCTCGGCGATCCAATCAAGTACGATTTCAGGGTCTACGCTGGACAGCGCGCCGCGCGCCCGACCGACCAGCAGTCGTTGGCCGCGGGACCAGTCGAAGATCGGCATCCGGTGTTCGTGCGGCGTTTGCAACATCTTTGCGGAAAGCCACGGCCAGACATCGATCGCGGCTTGTGCGGTGGCTTCTAAAAGGACCGGCCCCGTTAGACGGCCTAACCTGGCATCCCCCAGATGCTCAAGAAGGCGCTCGATCAACACGGCCCGGTGGGCAGGGCTGTGTTCGATGACCCAGGCGGAGAGGGTCGTCCATTGCGTGACAAATGATGCGTCGCCGTGTGGGAATCGTCCCAACCCGTCAAACGGAAGCAGCGCCGCAGCGAGGAGCGTGTCGAAAGACAGCGTGCGCTTAAGGATAGCGCAGGTCGCAGCGAACGTGAAGGCCGCTTTTTCATTGCCGCCTTCCTGGTGATCGAGAAGCGCAGACAGCCATTTATCCAATGTTTCGTCAGAGAGGCCCCGGAGGTTTGTTTGCTTGGTCAGCGCGATAAAATCCGTCGGATGCGCTCTGCCGTCAGCAAGACAGTCAAGCAGCGTGGCGGCCACCTCTTCGGTCATCTGGCTCTCCCGCAAAAGCGCAGGACTGTTTCGATGCGGATGGGCTAACAAACGTATCGCAGCTTCTTCCCAGAGATCGGGATCCCGGATTCGAACGAGATGGAGATAGCCGGCAACGAACTCGTTGCCGCCGGTTCCGTCGAGCTCAGTCCAGGCATCGATGAGGGTAGACCAATGCTGAAATTGGAGATCGTGTTTCGCCAGCCAGAAGCCGATTTCGAATCCTCGAAGATTTCTGCTTGATAGTAGCCAGTCCAACAAGGCGTCAAAGGCTCCTGCGCTTTCCATCAGCTCCCGTGCAACTTCATCAATGCGGTCATTCGAAAAGGGGATGCGATTTCCCTCGACCGTATCGAACTGGAGCGTGAGACGGACGGCGCAGCAGGCCTTCAATCGAGCTTCGAGGGATGCGGTTGGGTTCGACGATGAAAGATCAGAGGCGCGCTTTCGGAATATCTCTGGAAGACCGATGGTCCCCAAGGTCTGGAAGCGATCGATCGCGTCGGCGAAGTCTTTTCCTGGACAATCGTCAAGGCCGGCGATTTCTTCGAGCGTCTCCGCAATCGGGCCTCGGAGGGTCGGGAACACCGACAGCTTTGGAAATTTGGCAAGCAGGATGGCGATGACGTCTGCTCTTGTCGCGCCCGTGAGATCTGAAAGCATCTGGGCGAGGCGGCGCCAATAATGAAGGTAGATAGCTTCCTTGGAAGCCGCGCTCTCATTGGGTGGAGCGTCAAAGGCCGGCTCGCCATCGAAGGTATCATCGGGCTGCGGCTCAAACATGGACGGCGTCAGGGCTGCGGCGAAGGCGGCAAGGGCGATCTCTGCTTGTCGAGGGTCCGCATCGCGAACGTATTTGGCTAGCAGCTCGACGTGTCTTCGGGCCGCCGGTTCCGAAAAAGGCAAGGTCGCCGAGAAGAGCGCGATGAAAGCCTGACGTGCTCCAAAGAGCTGCCAATCGCTCTCGTCTAGCGCCAGGGCAATTAGCTTTTTTATCGCTGGCGCAAACAGATCGTCAAAGCGAGCCATGTATCTCAGAGCGGCAACAACACCGAAATTGCCATCGCCGAAACGCGGCGTGCCGTTCTCGAAAAGGACGTCCAGATGTCGCATGGCCAGGCGAGGGCAGGCGCGTGCCAGTCCGTTAAAGAGCTCGGCTGCGTTTGCGGCACGAAGCCATTCGCCGTTGCCTTCCTTTGTCTTGAGATACCGGCCTGCGAACCTTCGAGCCTGCGGAGACAGAAAGGCGAACTCAAACATCTCCCCCATTTCGTAGTCAGTGCTGCTGAGCAGTTGATCAAAGAACGGGGTCCACCTATCCTCGTGCGAGAACGTCTCCCACCAGTCGATCCAGAGTTTTACCTTTAGCGCAAACGGCGAGAAGGAGTATCCATCGCCATGAGCCAGCACGCCACGCCACTTCATCTCGTCCACGATTGCTCGGACGTCGCCACGTCCAACCTTGCCATCGAGCTGCTGGAACAAGATGTCGTTGTTCGCATCGCTCTTTGGAATCCCCGGCGAGTTGAGGAGTGCAAGTGTTGCAAGGACTGCCCGAGAGCTCTCAACTGAATCGCCCGACGATGTCCCGATCAAAAGCTGATCCAGGCCTGAGTGTCGCACGAAAGCAGCAAGGGGGTTCGCACTGTGGTGGGTTAACACGTGAGCCAAAACCTCGAATGCTTGAAGATTGCCGTCACACAGTCTGGCCCAGCGTTTGATGTCGTTAGGATCGAGCGTTAGCTCCGACTTTGCGAGAAGCTTTTCGCTGTACGGTCTGTTCAAGCCATCGATCGTAAAACCGATCGTGTTGGATATCTTGCCGCGGTCATCGACCGAGAGCGCGATCGTGATCAGCGAGATGGGAAGGGTGATGAGGCTCTGTTGAAGCGCCAGGCAATCATCCAGACTGCAATGATCGACTACAAGGATCAGGCGTTGCACCTTTGTCGCCTTCAATGTGGAAAGAGCCGCAGGCGTGATGTCGGATGGTTTGCTTGCGAAGACAACGTGTGGTGAAAGGTCGTCGACCCGCAGGGCGTCGCGAAGCCATCGGCTCTTGCCAACGCCAGGCGTGCCATAGATCCTGATGGGGCGGGAAGGATAAGAGCCGTGGCGCAGGGTATCGCGGAGTTCGAGCTGAGCTGCAATGCGTTCGTCGAGCTCTTGCAAGGGGAGGGGGAAGAGCGATTGCTCGGACTGATCCCAGCGCCCGAACCAGCTTAAAGGAAATCCTGCCTGCTCCCTGATCATCAAGGCGATATCCGGGTAAGATTGCAGGAGCGTGCATATCTGGCTTTGTTTCCAGACCTTGATCTTCGCATCCTGATAGGGGTCGACAGCCAGGGAGTGCAGGAAAATGCGGATCGCAGTTTCCGAGGCCTCCGCGTCGCGTTTCAAACCATCTACGCCAAAGAGCAGCACGGCGAAAGTGCCCCCAGCGTCGAGGCAGCACCTAACACTATCCAGCAGATCCTCCCGTCGATACGGCACCTTATCAAGCTTGCGACCACCTACCCACCGGCGAATGATTTTCGATGGCGTGATCAGGAGATTTTCGATGTCCTTGATGCGATTTGGTTTGGGATCGACCTTGCCTGTCTTGATCTGATAGGAGGTTTGTGGCGACGGGATGAAGGCGCTCGGGCGGAAATCCACATCCGTGTCGACGCTGGCGTCGACGCCACCGTCTGGATTGTTGCTACAAAAGGGCGTGTCGGTCGCCGTTGGGGAAATGCCGCGCGAAATGGCTTCGGACCAGATGAGCTGCCGGACGACCTCTGTCCCGTCCCGGTCGTATAAAGCGAGGTCGGAAGGTTGCACATTGAAAAAGCTTTTTCGCACGACATGCCTATCCAATTGGAAGATACGGGCGCGAGATAGCATGTCGGGGCATGATCGAAACCGCTATCCGACCGCAGGGTGAATGGCGACCTAATAAGTCGGCCCAGAGCTCGCGGCGAAGCTAGTTCAGGCGCAGCAGTCCAAATCGATGGGCTTCGTCCAGGAGAGCCTTGACGGAGGACGCCTGCCACTTGCGGCCTCCGCGGGGAGGGCGTTCGCCTAACCGCTCGAGCTCTGCGCCGATCGCGCGGAGCGAAAGATCGGGATCGGCAATGGCGATCGACGCAACACGCTTCATCAACCTGTCTTCGGGCGGGCGGCGAGGGGATCGCGCCAGCAGCTCCGGCTCCGCAAGCTTGTCTTCAACGAGCCGATGTACGGCGCGTCGCAGCCGTTCGACGGTCCAGGATTGGCCGCGTCGATTGAGGATCTGAACGACATTCTCCCAGGTATGTTGTGGCCTCAGTTGCTTTACCGTTGGCAACCAGGTCTGAACCGACATCAGGAGTTCATCGAGGTATGCTTGCTTGCGCGCCCGCGAGAGCGCTTGCTTTGCTTCAGGACGCCCCTGACGAATACCGGGATTCCCCGCCAGCCGGCCACGGGCCTTGGCACTCGCCATGCCGGACTTGGTTCTTTCCGAAATCAGGTTTCGCTCGAGGCGGGCGACGGCGCGAAGAACCTGAAGCGAAAACAGGCCCTGGGGAACCGCTGTGTCGATCGGGTCGTCCAGGGAGCGGAAGTGCACGCCACGGGCATGCAGATCGTCGATGACCTGAAGGAGATGGCTGACGGATAGGGCGAGTCGGTCGAGACGAACAACGACCAGAACATCTCCGGCTTTGACCTCGCGCAAGAGCCTGTTCAGGACCGGCCTGGACGAAGATATCCCTGACCCTTGTTCCTGATGAATGCGCACGCAGCCGGCGGCACGAAGTTTTTCTACCTGCCCACCGCCAAGCCGCTCGTCGATCGAGGTGCGGGCATAACCAATCAATCGCTTCGCTCCGAGGCTGACCGTGTCGGCCACTTCAATTGTCATCTCACTTGCATCCTCGCCTGCGAACACGATTGTACAGAATGGGAAGCTATCGGTAAATGAACCTTTGTTTGCGTCTTTTAAGATCGGATTAGAGCGCCATAGGGCAGGTTTTTGTGATAGACCTAAAGGGTAACTCACCGAAAGCGCGAAACTCTTGCCTGTGATCTCTGCGGAGGAAATGGCATGAAACGCCTGTCGCAAGGAACCATCGGCGCATGATGAGGGCTCCTTGTTTTGACAAGGACATGATTGGGCGGATGCGGCCGTGCCTGTTGGCGTTGTAGCGCCTCCAAGGAGATTTCAGTTCTCTTGACGTCCAGAATTTTCTCAGCCTCACCGAACGACATCGGCGGCGATGCCTGGAATCTGCCATGCGTTGGCTCAGGCCGCTCACGCGCGTCTCGAATTGAGCATCTTGCGCGATTCGGTGATCCAGGATTACATATCCAGCGACGGCAGAGCAGGCAAAAAGAGTCGGTCTCTCATTTACGTCATTCGACGGCGCGAAATAAGCTCCTTTAGGTCCAATTAAGCCGCTACCTAACCTGCTCAAATCAAAGTTCAAAATTCCCTTATGGAAGGGTTTACGGCGTTTGCTTCCACCGGTGAGGCAACGTGAATATCGCGCGCTTACGTGAGTTTTCGCATGGGGGAATCCCGCAATTGGCAGCCGATGTTGCGATGGTTTTCGCCGTCCTCTCCGGTGGTAAATGGCGACGGCAGCCGCGATCGGGCGTTTGAGACCATTGTGGACAGGTCGTCAATCAGGCCAGTAGGATGCACAATCGCCACGTTACAATCGACGTGCAGCTCTTGACGTACCAACGCGGCGGCTTCCCTTATCTTGGAGTGTCGCCGCCGTAACTTGCGATCTCAACAACCTTCGATTTTGAAGCAAATGCGCTGTGGCACCTCACCGCTGGCGGACACCTTTGGCATCGATGTTGATATGGACGGGCCATGCTTTAAGAGCACGAGGTCTTCGTTCGGCGCTTGAGAGCAGAAAGCTTTCACCTAACTGAATTCACCACACGGACCGCGGATTTCAATACGCGAGTGAGACCTATCGACGAGCGCTCGATTCCGCCGATCTGTAGCGTTCCATGAGGGCCGTCGGCAACCCACGCCGGAACCGCGCGGCTCGCGCAACCTGTTTCAGTAACGGCCATGCTTCTTGGTTCAAACCGAACGCGGCTTATGATTGTTCAGAACGTGGCGCAGCTTTTTGGCGAGTGCATCGCGGGTATAAGGCTTGGAAAGGAGCTCGACACCGGTGTCGAGCTTACCGCCGTGAACAATCGAGTTTTCGGTATATCCGCTGGTAAATAGCACCGCCAGGTGGGGCTGGCGCACCTTGGCCTGTCTTGCCACATCTGCGCTTTTCAAGGGACCCGGCATCACGACGTCGGTAAACAGCAGATCGATGTGGATGCCGCTTTCGATAATCGTCAGCGCTGCGGAGGCATCCTTGGCCTTCAGAACCCGATATCCCAGATCGACCAACATCTCGACGACCGTATCGCGAACCTGCGCGTCATCCTCTGCAACCAGAATAGTTTCGGACCCGCCGGCCACTGGCCCGGTATCAGTCCCAGCGAGCCGATCTTCCTGCTGATGGACACGCGGGAAGTACAGCTTGATCGTCGTGCCATGTCCGATTTCGCTGTAGATTTTGATATGCCCCGCGGATTGCTTGACGAAGCCGTAGACCATGGAAAGTCCGAGACCTGTTCCCTTCCCGACAGGTTTCGTCGAGAAGAATGGTTCGAAGACCTGGTCGACAATCTCCGGGGGCATGCCGGAACCGGTGTCGGTAACAGCAAGCATGACGTACTGGCCAGCAGCCACGTCGCCGTTAAGACGCGCATAGTTGTCATCCAGGAAGGCATTGCCAACCTCGATGGTGAGTTTTCCCTCACCTTGCATGGCATCACGGGCGTTGATCGCAAGATTGAGGATTGCGTTTTCGACCTGTGTCGGATCGACAGAGACGTTCCAGAGACCGCCGCCCCGGATGGTCTCGATTTCGATTGCCTCGCCCAGTGTCCGCCTCAACATATCCTCGATGCCGGAGACAAAACGGCTGATATTGACAACTTTCGGCTCGAGCGGCTGTTTTCGACCGAAAGCCAGAAGTTGGCTGGCGAGTTTTGCCCCGCGCTCGACACCCGCCAGAGCGTTAGTGACACGACGCGTTGCCTGCTCCTGTCCGGCGAGGTCTTTTGACAGTAGCTGGAGATTGCCGGCAATCACCTGCAGCAGATTGTTGAAGTCATGCGCAACACCGCCGGTGAGTTGGCCGATTGCTTCCATCTTTTGCGCCTGACGAAGAGCCTGCTCCGTCTCGGCGCGTCGGGCGATTTCCTCGGCCACCTGATCCTCAAGATTTGCATTCAAGAGGCTGAGCTTTTCTTCCGCCGCGCGGCGTTGATCGATTTCGTTCTGCGCGGTGCGGAACAGTCTGGCATTGTCGAAGGCGATCGCGGCTTGTCCCGCTATTCCGCCCATCAACGTTTCATGATGAGCCGTAAACTTGCCGGGCTCAGGATGCCCAAAGAACAGTCCGCCTATAACCTCACCGCCACCGAGGATAATCGGAACGGCCAGATAGCTTCTGACCGGCAAGTGGCCCTTCGGCATACCATGATGGGGTGCACTGTGCCCGTACCGGGGATCCGCCATAATGTCGGCCGACCGGACAATCCCCTCGCCCATGAACGTGGGCGCGAAGACCTTTGTGTTCCGAGGCATCGGAAACTTGGAAAAGGCCTCGCGAGCCACGCCCGACAGCGTGTAGAGCATATAGCTCTCGCCGACATCGTTGACCACATTGTAGAAGAATGCGCCAAACTGGGCGCCGGTGAGCTCGACACCCGCATCGGTGACGGTCTGCACGAGCCGCTCCAGATCGAGTTCACCCGCGAGCGCCTCGCCTGTTCGATTCAGGGCCTCAAGCCGCCTCGTTTGCTGTCTTAGCGCCTCCTGGCTATTGCGCCGCTCGATAATGAGCGCTGCAGATCCCGCGACGAAGTCGAGCAGATCACGGTCGGATGACGGCGCTTCCAGTGCATGTGAATAGTAAAGCGCGAATGTTCCAAGGACCTCGGCTTCGTTCGATAGGATGGGAGCCGACCAGCAGGCGCGCAAATTATGAGCCAGAGCAAGGTCGCGATAATCCGCCCAAAGGGGATCATTCTCTATGTCGTGGACGTAGACCGGTTCTTTCCGATAGGCGGCGGCGCCGCAGGAGCCAACGTTCGGGCCGATCTCTATGCCATTCACGGCCTCGTTGAATTCCGTTGGCAAATTGGGCGCTGCACAATGGAAAAGCCGGCGTCGCTCCGGGTCGGTGAGAAGGATCGAGGCGATCACGCCACGAGAAGAGAGACCCTCCACCATGGTAACAAGGCTTTCCAGCAATTCTTGCAACGGCACGTCCTGCATTGCCGCTTCCAACAGACGCGCCTGCGCGGCTTGCACTCCTTCCGTCCGTTTTCGGTCCGTAATGTCGATAACCGAACCGACGAATCCGAGGAATGACCCATCATTGCCAAAGCGCGGCGCGCCCGCATCAAGCGCCCAACGATATTCGCCGTCGGCCCGCCGCAACCTGTATTCAAAACGGAACGGCTCGTGCCGCTGATTCGCCTCCAGGAACACGCGCTCAGCGTCGACCTTGTCATCGGGATGGGTCGCTCGCAGCCAGCCGTAACCTAGGCCATCCGCTTCCGTCTGGCCGGTAAACTCGTGCCAGCTGCGGTTCAAATAGGTACACGCCCCATCCTCGTCGGTCACCCACATCATGACAGGGGCGTGATCGGCCATGTTGCGGAAGCGGGCCTCGCTTTCGCGCAGCGCTGCGGTTGTTTCCCTACGCAATCTGGAGAGCTCAAGGTTCGACCGAACCGTAGCAACAAGTTCTCTGGCTGAGAAAGGTTTGACGAGATAATCGTCCGCCCCCGCATTGAGGCCTACCACTCTTGCCTCCTCACCCGCCCTCGCCGAAAAAGCAATGATGGGAAGGTCACGAAGCGCCGCGTCGTCCCTAACTTCCCTGATCAGACCGAAACCGTCGAGTCGTGGCATCATGATGTCGGTTAAGACGAGATCGGGACGCGATCGACGAATGGATTCAAGCGCAGCCTGTCCATCCCCGACGGATTCGACCTCATACTGTGCCTCGAGCAGGCGCCGTACATACGACCGCATGTCGGCATTGTCATCAGCCAGAACAATCCTGATCGAAGATCGGCGATTGATCGCAGTTGGTTCGGCTTCAGAAACGATTTCAGGTCTGGCGTTTTCTTCCTCGGGAAGCCACCGCAGCGCCTCTTGCACATACGAATCCGCACGAACCGACGTCAGCGCGATGGGCCGCTGTTGTGCTGCTAAGTCTTGCGGCGTCTGCCACGCATAAGCGAGCGGAATGCTGATGACGAAATCCGTCCCCTTGCCGAGTTTGCTTTCGACGCGGATTTCTCCGCCGTGAAACCTCACGAGTTCCTGGACCAGGGCAAGCCCGATCCCAGACCCCTCAATCGAGCGGCCGTGAGCGCCTTCGACGCGATGGAAACGCTCGAAGAGACGCGGAATCTCTTCTTCGGGAATTCCGACCCCGGTATCACGCACCCGCAAGATGGCGTTGCCCCTGGATTCCGAAAGTTCGACTGCAATCTCACCGTCGAACGTGAACTTGAAAGCGTTTGACAGGAGATTGAGAACAATCTTTTCCCACATCTCCCGATCGACATTAGCTGGTTGTGAAAGCGGAGCGCAGTTGACATTGAAGCTGAGGCCTGCCTTCTCGATCGCTGAGCGGAAGTTGCTCGCCAATTCTTGTGTCAGGACGGCCATGTCCGTGGGCTCGACATTCGCCTGCGCACGGCCCGCCTCGATGCGTGAGAAGTCGAGGAGCGAATTCACGAGCTTCAATAGACGCAATCCATTCCTATGGAGTACCTCGATGCGCTCGCGCTCGCGCGGGATCAAGCTGTCGCGGTCAGCAAGTGCGTCTTCGATCGGCCCAAGCATGAGAGTAAGCGGGGTACGGAATTCGTGACTGACGTTTGAGAAGAACGTCGTTTTTGCTCTGTCTATCTCCGCAAGCGCCTCGGATTTCCGGCGTTCCTCCTCGTAGGCACGGGCGTTGGCGAGCGAAGTGCTGACATGCGAGGCGGCGCGTTGGAGGAAGGAAACATATTCGGCATCAAGTTCGCGTCTCGGACTGATGCCGCAAACGAGAAACCCGATTGGCGCGCCGGAACTGCCCATGACGCTGATCGGCAACATCAGAGCACGTTCAACCGGTTCCGGCCAGGCTCGAGAATTTGGCTTCTCACGAAAAAGATCTTCAAAGCCCTCGACAGTAACCGGGCTTTCGCTTGCGATCATTTTGTCGATCGACCAAAGCGCACCGTGATCACCAGCGTAAACCGGCGATGGAGCATAGGAATCGATATCAAGACCGACCTTGGCGACCAACTTCGCTCCGGAGCCACCATTGTCGAAGCGGTAAAACAGACAAAAAGGTACGTCCTGCGGCCGTTTACCTAGAACCTCGGCCGCGAGCGTCATGACATCCTCCTCCGATCGGGCTGAGGCAATACGCTCGGCAAGCTCGCGCAGTGTCTTTTCGCGTCGTTCCTCGATCACGCGGTAGGTCGTCTCGACCACTGCGTTGAAGATGCCCTCCACCGTGCCGTTTTCGCCGCGGATTGGGCTGAAGGTGAAGTTGAAATAGCATTCTTCCGTATAGCCGTGGCGGTTCATCGGCAGCAGTTGATCTTCCTGCCAAACACCCTCGCCTGTTTGCTGCACGGACTCAAACAGCGGTCCGATGGCGTCCCAGATCTCGGGCCAAACTTCGCGGCCTGGACGTCCCATTGCCCATGGATGCTTCGCCCCTGGAATTTCGCTCCATGGATCGTTGTAAAGGAGCGCGAGTTCGGGGCCCCAATAAATGGCGATCGGGAAGTTGGTGCCGAGACAGATGCTGACCGCTGATCTCAGGCTCTGAGGCCAGGTGTCTGGTGGTCCGAACGGAGTTGTATTCCATTCGATCCCCCTCATCAGCGCGCCGGACTCGCCGCCACCGAAGAACATGTCGAACTTCGGAGTTTCGCCTGTGGCGTTCGCTATCTCAGTCACGGTTACCTCGACCAGGAGTGAATGCGGCAATTTGTGCGAATAAACGCATCTGCCTGCAGGGTATTAATTGGATGAGCCAGCGGATATAGCAAGAGCCGTCGTTGAAAAGGTCCAGATAGATCCCGTGGAGGCTTATTGTCTCTCTCCAAGCATATTCAATACCTTAGCTTGTTAGTCAGTTGACAACAATGCAAAGATTTCAGGAGCGCCGTCGCTATAGCCCACGACTAAGCGAGGGTCGCTTCCACTCTTCTTGCTCGCAACAGCGCCATAAGCACCGGTCCAAGTGAAAATCCGCCGCGGCGCGCCCTCGCCGTCAGGTCCCTGAGATATCCGCCGGCCGAGCTGATATGGTCCGTTCGTTCGAGGATAGCGGCCATGGTGGCTGCCGCATTTTCAGGACCCATCACTTCGCAAGCATCCTGGTAGGCTGAGGGAGTAACTCCGAGCATTGAGCGAACCACGACGGCGGCGCTCATCAGGTCCCGCCAACTTTCGATGTTGCCTCTCGGACCATACATTGAAACCTCCGGGCATGCCCGCAGGACCATACCCAAGGGAAACGCTTTTAGTGGCTCGGTCTTCCGTGGAACAACAGGGCTCGGTCTTTCGCCCTGCTTTGTTTCAAAGCCTGGTTCAAGTTCAATAATAGATTCAGTATTTGAATCCTTTATGTGCCAACGGATTTCGCTATCATTGACGACGGAACTTTGAGAATTAATCTGAACATCCAAACGGTTGATTATGTCCTGACGCAATTGCTCCAGCTCGTCTAGGATCACCTCATATGATTGCAGGGTCTTAGCCGACCGCAGTCGCCGCATCAGTTCCGCAAAGATGTTTTCGACTTTGCCCCATTCGCCTGGAGCACCATCGTTAACGGCTGCCGAGATCAGCTTGCGGACATCGCGTCTCGCAATGGTGATACGTTCCTTGGTTATCTTCAGTCTCCGCTGCTCTGCAGCGACCTGCTGAGCCAGGAGAGCGAGCTCTTCCGAGCGGCTGAGGAGCGGCCTCAGGTTGAAGCCGTACGCCGTCTCGATGGAGCCATCCATTGCTTTACGCGCGTAGCGTTTTCCGTTCGGGCTGTCACAGCGCTGTATAAGACCCGCATCGACCAGGTGCGCCAAGTTTTCGCGCAGCGTCGTACCGGCGATCCCGTTTGTTCGCGCCGTAAGCTGAGCGTTCGACGGAAACACGATGAGATTGCGCCCGTCGCTTAGCTCCGTTTCAGGATGAAACGTTAGAAGAGCGTTTAGCACTGCGAGCGCTCGATCGCGCACACCGAGCAAGGATCTGGCGTCGCAAGCATCCCTGAACACTTTCCATTTGTCGACGGTCTTGCCCTGTCTGATTCCAGAATTTCGGATTTGAGTTTTCACGAGGGCAAGCGTCATTGTTCGCCGCCCAAAAGGCGTCGTCACATTTTCACCGTGCATTTTCTCTCACCTTTAAAAGGCAAAAGAAATCCGCTCACCGAAACGATGCCACGAACTCTTGACTACGATTTATGAAAATGCGATTCTCCGGCTGCTTATACCTTTGAGAGAGGCTTCCATGACGGCAACGTTTGGGGGCCTTTTTCTTTTGCTGTTTCCTTTCAGACTTATTCTTCGGATGATGCGGACTGGCCGCGGAGGTGGGCGTAGAGTTCGGGAAGCCTTCCCATAAGCAAATTGGCGAAGGCTTCATTACGATTTCTGCTGATCTGAATTGTGCAGGGCTTTCCGGTTAGGGCCAGCGTGGCTACTTCGTTAATCTGCTCGAGCGAGTATGACCGACGGCGACTATTTGCGAGGTCTGGAGCCGGCGCAAGACCGTCGAGTGAAAGCTGACGGAGATACCCGTCAGAGACGCCGACAACCTCAGCGCCCTCTTCGGAAGAAAACGATCTCAGGTACTTCTGGGCGTTCGGCGGAAACGCACGTTCACCAACAGCACGCAACTGTGCAGACAGCGCTTCAGCACGCTGCGTGATACAGGCTGATGTCGATGCTTTTTCGATGTACCGAGCGATCACGTTCACTTTGGCCTTCTGTCCTCAGACGGTTTTATCGGCGTCAGACGCGCTTCTTCCGTCTTAAATGTAAGCCGCGATTCTAAGTCTGCAGCAAGGTAAAGAGGGTTAACTATCGATTAACACCATGATCCGCAATCGGAGGACGTTTGGCGAATTTGCCAGGTCTTACTGACGGTTAGCTTAAATAAGCTGGCGAGGAAAGCGCTGGGGAAACTGCAGATCTGCAGAAAATATGGCCGGTTTTGCGTCCGCATGGTGGCCTGAGCCGCGCCTCGACTCCCCGACTCAACAGAATCACATCCTGCAGATCTGCAGATGGCCAATCGTGGTTTGAGATGATCTTCATCCCGCCTGACAAAGTTCACACGGAGATAAGGATGCAGATCCTCACCATCTCGCCCGACGGATATGTCGAGCATCAAAATCTTCTGAACCAGATGTATCGGCTGCGCGCTGATGTCTTCGGCGGGCGCCTCGAATGGAACGTCACTGTCGTCAATGGTGGCGAGAGGGATCAGTACGACGACCTGAACCCGACCTACATTCTCGCGACCTTCGACGGCGATAAGGTCGTCGGGTGCGCGCGCCTGCTTCCCGCACTGGGACCGACAATGCTGGAGCGGACGTTTCCGCGGCTCCTCGCGGATGGCTCGCTCAATGCGACCCCTGCGATGATCGAGAGCTCCCGCTTCTGCGTTGATACGACTTTGCCCGCGGGCAGGGGGGAGGGTCAGCTTCACCTTGCAACACTGACCATGTTTGCCGGCATCATCGAATGGTCGATGGCGAATGGCTACGACAAGATCGTTACCGCGACCGATTTGCGGTTCGAGCGCATCCTGAACCGGGCGGGATGGCCAATGAGCCGGTTGGGTGAACCTGTGCCAATTGGCAATACCGTCGCCATTGCCGGCGCACTTCCAGCAGACCAGGAGAGCTTCAAAACCGTTCGTCCGTCGAATTATTGGTCCACGCTCTCCTCTGCGGCAGGTCTCTCTGGAAGGAGCGCGGCGTGACGCAGCTTCGCTCCCACACGAGATTGATTCGAAAGCTTCAGGACGCGCTTGGCGACCGAATTTGCATCGCGCTTGAGGACGCATTGGTTGTCGAGATCATGCTCAATCCAGACGGTCGCGTGTTCATTGAACGTCTCGGTCAAGGTGTAGCCGAAGCCGGCGTCATGACACCAGCGGCCGCGGAGGTCGTCATCGGCAGCGTCGCCCACGCGCTGCAGTCGCAGGCAGATCTTGAGCGCCCGATCATTTCCGGCGAGTTGCCCATCGGTGGTCATCGCTTCGAGGGTCTGCTCCCGCCCGTGGTGTCCGGCCCTACCTTTGCGATCCGTCGCCGCGCCTCGCGACTCATCCCGCTTGACGAATATGTGACGTTGAAGGTGGTGACGAAGGAGCAGGCTTCAGCCATCCGCAGCGCGATCGATGCTCGCATGAATATCGTGATTTCCGGCGGCACCGCCTCAGGCAAGACGGCGCTGGCAAACGCGATCATCGCGGAAATCGTTTCAGCGGCGCCCGACGATCGGATGGTGATCCTGGAGGATACCGCCGAAATCCAGTGCGCCGCCGAAAACGCGGTCTGCCTGCATACCAGCGATACGATCGATATGGCGCGCCTGCTGAAAAGCACAATGCGACTGCGGCCCGATCGGATCATTGTCGGCGAGGTCCGCGACGGCGCAGCGCTAACCCTCCTGAAAGCTTGGAACACCGGGCATCCAGGCGGGGTCACAACGATCCATTCCAACACGGCTATGTCGGCGCTGCGCCGGCTGGAACAGCTGACTGCCGAGGCCACCCATCAACCAATGCAGGGGGTAATCGGCGAGGCGGTCGATCTCGTCGTCTCCATCGAACGAACGGGGACGGGAAGGCGGGTCCGCGAGGTGATCCACGTGAAGGGTTATCGCAACAACCACTACGAAACCGAACACTGTGCCCAGATCGATGAGGACAGCCATGTCGCGTAAGACCCATCTCATTCTCGCGCTCATCACGTTCGCCGCCATCTCCTTCAGCCTTTCGGAGCCCGTATTGGCGTCCTCGGGCGGTGGCGGCCTTCCGTGGGAAACGCCGCTGCAACAAATCCAGCAGTCGATCACCGGCCCCGTCGCGGGGTTCATTGCCCTTGCGGCGGTCGCGATCGCCGGCGCTATGCTGATCTTTGGTGGGGAACTCAACGATTTTGCTCGCCGCCTCTGCTATGTGGCCCTGGTTGGCGGCGTTCTTCTCGGCGCCACCCAGATCGTCGCGCTGTTCGGCGCAACCGGCGCCTCGATCGGCCAGCACCATGCCGAGGCAGGTGCTACTCCCACGCTCTCTGCACCTGTGACGACGTCGTCGATAGTAGGGGAGGGGGCTTGTGGCTGAAGCCTCTTCTAACCTCACTCGGTCGCGGGTGCATCGGGCACTATCGCGTCCCAACCTGTTGATGGGCGCCGATCGCGAGCTTGTCCTAGTGACGGCGCTCGCCGTCGTCATCCTGATCTTCGTCGTCCTGACCTGGTATGCGGCACTGTTTGGCGTCGCTGTCTGGCTGGTCGCGGTCGCGACACTTCGCTTGATGGCCAAGGCCGATCCACTGATGCGGAGGGTCTATATCAGGCATATTTCCTACAAGACGCTCTACCGCGCAACATCGTCGCCGTGGCGCAGTTACTGAGGGAAAACGATATGGTTGCTCTCAAATTCTTCCGCCATTCCGGGCCGTCTTTTGCCGATCTCGTTCCGTACGCCGGGCTCGTCGACAACGGCGTCATTCTCCTGAAGGACGGCTCGCTGATGGCGGGTTGGTATTTTGCCGGTCCCGATAGCGAAAGTTCGACGGACGCCGAGCGCAACGAGGTATCGCGACAGATCAATGCCATCCTGTCGCGCCTCGGCTCCGGCTGGATGATCCAGGTGGAGGCCATCAGGGTCCCGACGGGGGATTATCCAACGGCGGAGGCCAGTCATTTCCCCGATCCGGTCACCCGCGCCATCGATGCCGAGCGGCGCGCCCATTTCCAGAAGGAGAAAGGACACTACGAAAGCCGCCATGCCCTGATCCTGACCTGGCGTCCACCGGAGCCGCGGCGGTCCGGACTGACACGCTATGTCTATTCCGATATTGGCAGCCGATCCGCTACCTATGCCGACAAGGCTATCGAAAGCTTTCTGGCCTCGATCCGCGAGATCGAACAGTATCTCGGCAATATCGTGTCGGTCCGGCGGATGGTGACACGCGATACGCCGGAGCGCGGGGGTGATCGTTTCGCTCGTTACGATGAGCTCTTCCAGTTCATCCGCTTTTGCATCACCGGTGAGAGCCACCCGGTGCGTCTGCCAGACATCCCGATGTATCTCGACTGGCTGGTGACGGCCGAGCTGCAGCACGGTCTGACGCCACTGGTCGAAAACCGGTTGCTTGGCGTTGTCGCAATCGACGGCCTGCCGGCGGAAAGCTGGCCGGGGATCCTCAACAGTCTCGACCTGATGCCGCTCACCTATCGCTGGTCATCCCGCTTCTTATTCCTCGACGCCGAGGAGGCCCGCGTCAGGTTGGAGCGCACCCGCAAGAAATGGCAACAGAAGGTCCGACCATTCTTCGATCAGCTCTTCCAGACGCAGTCGCGGTCGCTTGACCAGGACGCCATGTTGATGGTGGCAGAGACGGAGGACGCGATCGCAGAAGCATCGTCGCAGCTTGTGGCTTACGGCTATTACACCCCGGTCATTGTCCTGTTTGATGAGGACCAGCTAAGCCTGCAGGAGAAGTGTGAGGCAGTGCGCCGCCTGATCCAGGCTGAAGGTTTTGGTGCACGGATCGAGACAATCAACGCCACCGATGCCTTTATCGGCAGCCTGCCAGGCGTCTCCTATGCCAATATCCGCGAGCCATTGATCACCACGCGCAATCTCGCCGACCTCATCCCGCTCAATTCGATCTGGTCGGGAAGCCCGGTAGCACCTTGCCCGTATTATCCACCCGCATCGCCTCCGCTGATGCAGGTCGCCAGTGGATCGACACCCTTCCGGCTCAACTTGCATGTTGACGATGTCGGCCACTCCCTGATCTTCGGTCCGACCGGATCGGGCAAATCAACCCTGCTTTCTCTGATCGCCGCTCAATTCCGGCGCTATGGCGATGCACAGATCTTCGCCTTCGACAAAGGCGGCTCGATGCTGCCGCTGGCGCTTGGGATCGGCGCCGATCACTACCAGATCGGTGGCGATGTGCCGGGACCGGGGGAGGGCAGGGCACTGGCCTTCTGCCCGCTGGCTGACCTCTTCTCCGATGCGGACCGCGCCTGGGCGTCCGAATGGATCGAAACGCTGGTCGCGCTGCAGGGTGTGACGGTCACTCCCGATTTTCGCAATGCGATTTCCCGACAGATCGGGCTGATGGCGGAATCAAGCGGGCGCTCGCTCTCCGACTTCGTATCCGGCGTCCAGATGCGTGAGATCAAGGACGCCCTGCATCACTACACGGTTGATGGCCCTATGGGGCAGCTTCTCGACGCCGAGCAAGACGGTTTGGCGCTGGGTGCGTTCCAGTGCTTCGAGATCGAGGACCTGATGAACATGGGCGAGCGCAATCTTGTGCCTGTGCTCACCTATCTCTTTCGACGCATCGAAAAGCGTCTGACCGGCGCGCCCAGCCTCATCATCCTCGACGAGGCCTGGCTGATGCTTGGCCATCCGGTGTTCCGCGAAAAGATCAGAGAATGGCTGAAGGTGCTGCGCAAGGCCAATTGTGCCGTGGTGCTCGCCACCCAATCAATCTCTGATGCGGAGCGGTCTGGAATCATCGATGTGTTGAAGGAATCCTGCCCGACCAAGATCTGCCTGCCGAATGGTGCTGCACGCGAGTCCGGGACGCGCGAGTTTTACGAGCGCATCGGCTTCAATGAACGGCAGATCGAGATCGTCGCAACGGCGATCCCGAAGCGGGACTACTACGTCGTCTCGCCAGAGGGTCGACGGCTTTTCGACATGGCGCTCGGACCCGTCGCGCTCTCCTTTGTCGGGGCGTCCGGAAAGGAAGACCTCAAGCGCATCCGCGCTCTGTATCTTGAACATGGGGCCGCCTGGCCTCTCCATTGGCTCCAGCAAAGGGGGATTGGTCATGCCGAAATGCTTTTGTCCACCGAGTAAGATTTTGTATGCGGTATTGGGTCCCGCCATCGCGTTTTCTTCCGTTTTCCCCCTTGCCGCATGGGCCGGCGGCGTCACGGGACAGGCGACCGAATGGACGCAACTTGCCAACAATAGCGAACTGATCAGCCTCGTCGGCAAGTCGACCGAAGAGGTCAACAACCAAATCACCCAGATCTCGCAGCTCGCCGAGCAGATTCAGAACCAGCTCAACGTTTACAAGAACATGCTGCAGAACACCGCGCAGCTTCCGAACCACATCTGGGGCCAGGTCGAAAGCGATCTGAACAATCTACAGACCGTCGTCAAGCAGGGCCAAGGCGTCGCCTTCTCCATGGGCAATGTCGACGATGTCCTCAAGCAGCGGTTTCAGAGCTTTGCCGCCATGAAGAGCAACCTGCCCGATGGTGCGAGCTTTTCTTCGACTTATCAGAACTGGTCCGACACCAATCGCGACACGATCGCCGGCACACTGAAGGCGGCCAATCTGACGGCCGAACAATTTTCGAGTGAGGAAAGCACCATGTCGCAGCTCAGGTCGATGTCGGAGTCCGCCGATGGTCAGATGAAGGCGCTTCAGGTCGGACACGAGATCGCGGCGCAGCAGGTCGCCCAGATGCAAAAACTCCGGGGTCTGGTCTCCCAGCAGATGACAATGATGGGCACCTGGTATCAGTCCGAACAGGCACAAAAGGATCTGGCGCAAGCGCGTCGCGAACAGTTTTTTGGCGGGAATTTCAGCGGCGATATTCGAGGGGGACAGGAGATGAAGCCGCGATGGTAGCTGCCTCTTTTTTCCGCTCGATGGAGCGCACGATTATTGTGATCGCGCTCGTCCTGCTGGCGACCACGCCGGCGCTGGCACAACAGGGCCAGGTCCTGACCACACTTGAAAATTCCGTCGTCGCCGCCGCCAAGGGCTGGGAGACGACGGTGATGAATGCAGCTCGCTCGCTGTTCTGGATCCTCGCTGGCATCGAGATTGGGATCGCTGCCGTTTGGCTGGCGCTCAACGCCGCCTCGCTCGATAGCTGGTTTGCTGAGCTCGTCAAACGCATCATGTTCATCGGCCTGTTCGCCTTCATCCTCGATAAGGGGCCGGAGTTCGCGAAGGCCGTCGTCGACAGCCTCTATCAGATCGGCGTTGGCGGCGGCTCCGCGTCTCCTGCCAACATTTTCGATGCCGGTATTCGTGTCGCGGAAAAAATGTCGGAACAGGCAAAGTTCGGGCTGTTCGAGGATAATTCCCTGGCGATCGCCGCTGTTTTCGCCATGGTCGTCGTCGTTGTCTGCTTCTCGCTCGTCGCCGCGATCTTCGTCGCCGTCATGGTCGAGATGTATGTCGGCCTGCTCGCCGGTATGATCATGCTTGGCTTGGGAGGATCGACCTACACCAAGGACTTTGCGATCAAGTATCTAGTCTATGCCTTCGCCGTCGGCATGAAGCTGATGGCGCTGGTGATGATCGCCAAGATCGGCTCCGACATCCTGCTCGGTCTTGCCGAGGCGCCCACCGCAACATCGGAGCAGTTCATCACCACGCTGGCGATTGCCGGTATCTCCGTTGTCGTCTTCGTCATCGCCATGTACGTGCCGCCAATTCTGCAGGGTGTGGTCCAGGGCGCATCGGTCGGCGGCGGCATGGAAGCGATCCGCCACGGTGCACAGGCCGCATCCTTTGCGGCGGGCGCCGGATTTTTGGCAACAGCCGCGGCAAGCAGAGGGTTTCAGGCCGCGACTACGGCAAGGGCAGGGGGAGCATCCCTCGGCAGTGCTGCGCTCCGTGGCATGCAGGCCGGCATCGGCGGAGCGGCGGGTGCCGTCGGCTCGGCGGCAAAAGAGAAGGCGATCGGCTCGCCAGGCGCCTATGCCGGATCGATGCTCGGCCTAGCCAATGCCAAGCTCGATCAGCCCTCGGGTCGGGCCGGCACACCACATCCTCCGCCATCGATCAATGAAAACAAGTGACGGAGGCTGATAACATGGCCGGTCGAAATATCCCCGATAATCCTTATATGGCCGCGCGAAGCGAGTGGAACGAGCGCTACGGCTCGTACGTCAAAGCGGCCGCCGCCTGGCGCATCGTCGGTATCGCCGGAATGACCATGGCCCTCGTCGGTTTCGGTTACGCGCTCTACCAGAGTACGCAGGTCAAGCTGGTCCCTTATATCGTCGAAGTCGACAAACTTGGCACAGCGATCAATGCCGGCTTCCCGCAGCAGATCGAATATGCCGATCCGCGCGTGGTGCGCGCTACGCTCGGTAGTTTCGTGTCGAACTTCCGATCGGTCACGCCGGATGCAGTCGTGCAGAAGCAATATATCGACCGGACCTATGGTCTGCTCCGCACCTCGGATCCTGCGACCGAAAAGGTCAACGCCTGGTTTCGCTCGAATTCGCCCTTCGAAAAGGCGAAGACCGCGACAGTAGCCATCGAGGTTAACAACATCGTTGCACTCTCGAACCAGAGCTACCAGATGGACTGGACCGAGTTCGAACGCGACCGCCGCGGCAATGAAACCGCCACGCGCCGCTTCCGCGGCATCGCCACCGTGACCTTGACGCCGCCCCAGGACGAAGGCGTCGTCCGCCTCAATCCCATCGGCCTGTATCTACGCGATTTCGATTGGACAGCACAGCTTTGAAAGGCATGGCCCCGAGCATGAAAAGATTACACAAACCGTCACGGGCCGCGATAAGCGCCGCCATCATTATCATCGCCGTTGCCGCCTCTTCCATCTTTGTCTCGTCTGCTGCTCTCACCGCCGATGGCGTTACGGCGAACGAGGCAAAAGGTATGGGGATTTCGACACAATGGCGCGGAAGCCGGGGCCTCGTGACGAAAGGAGCGGATGGAAAGGTGATCTTCCTTTATGGTGAAGCGCAGCCGTCCGTCGTCTGCTCGCCGCTGCAGGTCTGCGACATCGAGCTTGAGGGTGGCGAAGTCGTTCGCGATGTTCTGGTCGGCGACACCGTGCGCTGGAAAGTAGAGCCGGCAACCTCCGGCACCACAGGCGGGCAGGCGATCCACCTGATCGTCAAGCCTTCGGAGCCGGGTCTGGTCACCTCGATGGTCGTGACGACGTCGCGGCGGACCTATCACATCCAGCTGAAATCCAATCCCAATGAGTATATGGCGCGCGTTGGTTTTGAATACCCCGAGGACGTCTCGGCAAAATTTGCCGACGTCAACGCGCGGCTCGACGCCGGCACCATGCCCGGCGCCGGCGTTCCTGCCGAGCACCTGAGCTTTGCGTATTCCGTCTCGGGCAGTGCGCGCTGGCGGCCAACACGGGTCTATTCAGATGGGCAGAAAACATACATCCAGTTTCCGCAGTCGATCTCCGGACAGGATGCACCGGTTCTCTTCGTCGTCTCTGGCGGCCAGAACCGAATCGTCAACTATCGCATGAGGAACAATATGATGGTGGTCGACTACGATGTCGACCGCGCTGTCCTTATCTCGGGCGTCGGCTGGAAACAGCAGAAGGTGACGATCAGCAGGGGAGGGCGGTAATGCTGAACCTCCTTCGTCACAGCCCGAGCGGTCTCCGTTCCTTGCGCCACCCAGCCGTCGTCTTCGCTGTCGCCATATTCCTTTCCGGATGCCAGTCAATGGGTAGTGAGGCTCTTGTCATCAGCGCAGCACCGGCCGAGGTGTCGGGACCAGCAGCAGGCGCTATTGCCGGCGACATGGTCAGCCGTCTGGCCGAACAGATCGGACAGGGAAAGGCAACCGTTGCGCTCAAGCAGGACGGTTCACCGTTCGGACAGGCGCTTGAGGCAGCGCTGAAGGGATGGGGTTACGCTGTTGTCACTGATCAGAAGACGGATGGCGGCGCGGCAGTCATTTCGCTTGCCTATGTGATCACGCCCTATGACGGGCTTGTGTTCGCACGGCTCTCGACGAGCAACATCGAGCTCGGCCGGGCCTATACCATGACGACATCGGGTGCAAAACCGGCAAGCGCTCTGTCTTCTATGCGGCGCGGGTAAGGGAGATCGTCATGGTGCAATCTCTCAAGCTGAGTGGTGCCGCAAACAGTCGGACCACCTCCGGCATCAAGCGCGTGAACCGCGTTCCGGTTATAGCCGCGATCGTGCTTTTGCTTGCCTTTCTCGGCATCATCTTCTTTGGACTTGCCTCGCGCGGGCTTTACTTTGGCAAGGATAGCGGTCCGGACACCAGTTCGGGCAATCCTGCATCGACCTATGCCGACCAGATCAAGCGGGGCGTCAGCGACGGCATTATTGGCGAGCCACAGAGGCAGGAGCCGTTTCAGCCGACGCCGGTCGAGACGAAGAAGGCCGAAGAGAAGATGGCAGACACCTTTACGCCACAGCCCGGGCAGGGACAGCAGCAGCGCGGATCGGAACTGGAGTCGGAAAGGGTTTGGCGTGCGCGCCTCACCCGTGAGCAACAGGAGCAGGTTCTGCGCGAGCAACAGCGTCAGCGAATGGCCCGGATGCAGGCGCGAGACTCCGCCTTCGATGCGCCGCTTGCCATCGATCGAGGGAAGCTGGAAGCACAGTCGGAAAACGATAAGAGCGGAACGAGTCGGATGCCGACAACAACCCCCGCGAACGGAAACGCGTCCGATCTCTACACCGCGGCCTTGCGCGCCGGACTGGGCGGCCACAACGTCGATCCGAACGGACAGAGTTCAAAGGAAGACTTCTTCAATGCCGATCTCCAGGAGCTCGGATATCTGTCGAACCGCGTCGTGCCGCAACAATCCCTCTACGAATTGAAACGAGGTTCGGTCATTCCGGCGACATTGATTTCGGGGATCAATTCTGACCTCCCAGGGCGGATCACCGCGCAGGTCAGCCAGAATGTCTATGACAGCGCCACAGGACATCGCCTGCTGATCCCTCAGGGCACCAAACTGTTCGGTCGTTACGACAGCAAAGTGTCGTTCGGGCAGAACCGCGTTCTTGTCGTGTGGTCCGATATCATCTTCCCGAACGGGTCGACATTGCAGATCGGCGGAATGGCCGGCACGGATGCCGAAGGCTATGGCGGCTTTAAGGAGAAAGTGAACAACCACTATCTCAAAACCTTCGGCTCGGCGATCATGATCGCGCTGATCGGGACGGGCATCGACATGGCGGCGCCTCAGATCTCGACGCTTGCCAATCAGGATACGGCATCCGATGCGGCAAGGCGAAATTTTGCCGAGACCTTTGGGCGAGTGGCCGGCCGGACCATCCAGCGGAATATGGACGTGCAGCCGACGCTGGAAATCCAGCCGGGCTATAAATTCAATGTGCTCGTTGATCAGGACATTGTTTTTCCGGGCCAATATCGCTGAAAACCGAAACCGCCTTTCAATGTCGCGACATTAAGCCATTCGCGATTTATTGAAGGCCATCGATTATCGTGCTGCGTTGTCGACCCAAACACTGACACTTCCGCCTCCGACTGGGAATGCCGCTCGCCCATCCTCGCCGATGACGATTTCGCCCTGATGATGGCCGAGGATATCAACATAGGTTTTACCCGCGTTGCCTCCGCCAAGATCGGCAAACTTCTCTCCGCCTTCGCCGTTCGACATCACGACTACGCAACCGGGCGCGTCGGCCGTGCCATGACGGATAAAACCAACCAAATGCGGATCATCGAACAAATCGGTTTGCGAGCCATGGGCGAAGCGCTGTCTTGCATTGACAAGCATTGGCAGGCATCCAATGGCCGGCATTTCGATTGATAGATGTTCCCCATCCTTCTCGTCCGTATAACTCGCGCCGTAGAGGTCGGGGTAAAACACGCACGGAACGCCATGCTCGCGCAGAAGGATCAGCGCGTAGGCCAACGGTTTGAACCAGGGATCGACGGCCGCTTCGAGGGATTGCAGGGGCTGGGTGTCGTGGTTGTCGACGATTGTCACGGCATGGTCCGGGAGCGCCGAGACGAGGGATCCCTCGAAGATCGTTCGCATGTCAAAATCGCCACCTTGCTTCGACGCTTCATGAAAACGATGGTGGAGCGCGACGTCGAACACCGCGAGCTGATGGTCGACGAGATCGAGATAGCTCTTTAGCGTGTCCATGTCCGGATGCCAGTATTCGGCGACGACGAACAGATCTTCCTTCACGGTCTGGCGCATGTGGCCGACCCAGTCACGGAAGAACCAGGCCGGGATGTGCTTTGCGGCATCTAGGCGGAATCCATCCACGCGGACCTGCCCGGACAGCCATTGGCCCCAGTATTTGAGCTCCTCATAGACGGCCTTGTTGCGAAACTCGACGTCGGCTCCCATCAGGAAGTCGAAATTCCCGAGTTCATTATCGACCTCATCGTTCCATTCGCCGTTACCGTAGTCGTTGACCACTTTGAAGACACCGCTTTCGTCCGGGTTTTCGATGACATCGACACCGCTGAAGCATTTGTGGTCCCAAACGAATTTCGAATGCGCTCCGCCACGGCCCGGGAAGGTGAAGCGGGTATAGGCAAATGCTTCAAACGCATCGTCGTCGATCTGCGTACGGTCGTCCGGGTTAACCCGACGCACACGGACAGCCTCTTTCTCGTCAGCGCCCATCTTGTGATTGAACACCACGTCGTGGATGACACCGATGTTGCTTTCGTTCAGCACCCGACAGGCATGTTCGAGTGCAGCCCTGTCTCCATATTTGGTCGCAACCGTTCCCTTCTGGTCGAATTCGCCGAGATCGAACAGATCATAGGTGTCATAACCGACGGAAAACCCGCCGGCAGCGCCCTTGTAGGCTGGGGGAAGCCAGACGTCCGTGATCCCCATCGATGCCAAACACTCGGCCTTTTCGGTGACTTCCTTCCAAAGTCCACCTCCATCTTGCGTGTACCAATGGAAGAACTGGAGCAGAGTGCGACCGGCCACGTTGTCCTCGTGAGAAGTTGAAATTGCGGATTGACGGAAATTGGATATCGATCGAAAAAAGCCCGCCGAAAGGCGGGCTCTGTGCATTCAGTTCGGCGTGATGTCAGGCGCGATCAACGACGTTCTTGACGGCTTCCTTGGCATTACCCTTGGCCTGCTGCAGATCGCCTTTTGCTTCCTGCGCACGGCCTTTGGCAGCCATCTCATGATCGTCGATGGCTTCGCCCACGGAGGCGCGTGCCTTGCCCGCGAGTTCGTTGGCCTTGCCTGCGATCTTGTCCGACGTGCTTCCCATTGCAAAACTCCTTTAGAGCTGAATTTTAACGATCGGATAATGCGCGGTGCAGATAATTGTTCCGGCTTCTGATATCGTTCTTGCCGCGATCCTAAGGTAGCCTCTTCCTCAAAGCTAAGCCTTTGTCGCGCCGGAAAGCCCAAGGATGCTCATGCAGTATTCGCGCGACATTCGGATCCGCACGGAGGGATCAACGCGGTGCTGATACAGCAAGTCGATCGTTACTACGCTCAGCCGCTTGGAGCGTGGCGCCCGTGGCGGTGGATGCGATGCGCGCTCCGATCGCAGTCTGGATTCTGAACCCAAACTTGGGGGCAATGTTGGCCTGGTCGCGGATCGTTCCAAGCGTTCTTGCGCTAAAATCTCATTGCTAACGAGCCGGAGGCCTCCGCAGTGTCGAAAAAAGGTCAGCCCGCGCTCATGCAGACTAGGTATTTCCTGGATCGCCTCCTGCTCTTTCGGAGACGTGGTCTGAGCAAGCTTGGCTCGGCGGATGTTGACAAAGAGCTCGCTTCGCCGGACGTGGTGACGAGTTCAATCGCGTCGGGCCGAACTCAGCGATAATCCGAAGTTCTTGCTGTCCGGACGCAATGTCGCTGCCTGGACCTCGATAACAATACGCTGAAGATCAAGGCGCTGCTTCTGCATCAGTCACAGAGGTCGGTCTGACCTGACGGCACCAAACGACTAACACCGCGCGAAGCTCGCCAAGTCATCTTTAATCGCAACCGCCGATTGGTCCGCACGTTGATTTCAGACGATCATTAAAGGAACGCGTTATGCCGTTGGTGAGGTCACATCGTCTCACTAAAGCGGGATGAGACGTCTTAAAATGAGGTCGGGCAACTGCGCCGGTTGCGGCCTTCCACTGGGCAATCGCGCAGATCCGTTGAACATGTGTCGTCAAGGCGGAGCGTTTGTGTTGCGTCGGCGCGAAGATGCGCATCACTTGCTTCCGTTATGGGAACAGCACATGTGAATTACCCGCGCGATCGTTCAGGCCCTCAAGCGACCATGTCCAACGGGCGCATGACATTCCGCTTCGCCGCGCTGTTTGATGATAGCGCTCCGAGCGTCAAAGAGACGATAGAGACAGAAGCCTAATAAATAAAAAGGGGCGCCGTGGCGCCCCTTCTTTTATTTTGCCGACGAACTTTTTTTGTGCGCAGCATCTGAATGCTCATGGGCTGATTGCGAGTGCGCGTGTGCAGTCTTTGAATGTTCACGCCCTTTCTCGTGATCGCCTTTGCCGTGATGCTCGGCGGCACTGCGATGCGATTTAGCAGCATTTTCATGATGCTCGGCGGCTTTCGTATGCGACTCTTTGGGCATTTTCCTCACCGTTCGTTTTGTTAGACTTAACTAAAGTCCAACTTCGGGTGCCATGTTTTGTTCCTGCCGTATTTTCTTGGACCCGTCGATGGCGTGGAAACGGACAGACCGCCTTCAGTGAATGATGTCGAGCCGTATTGGTGCGATCATCAAGATGGTGACTCCGCGGGGTCAGCGCCACTGGTCTCGCCTTCTGAAACAAGCCCACAAGCTCCAGTGCGCAGCTCTGCGATATTTCCGCTCTGCGCTGGCTTTTGTAACAACAGCCGTGAGAGGTCACAGGAGCTTATCGAGTGTAATGGGTAGGTCGCGCACTCGCTTTCCAGTGGCATTGTAAATCGCGTTGGCGATTGCTGCGCCTGTTCCGGTAATGCCGATCTCACCGATCCCATGAGCGCCCATTGGGGCATGCGGATCGGGAATATCTGTCCAAATGACATCGATCTCCGGGACATCCATGTGCACTGGAACATGATACTCGGCGAGGCTGGGATTCATGATCCGTCCTTTACGCTCGTCAAACTGTGTGTCCTCCATGAGCGCGAGGCCAAGTCCCATAATGATGCCACCTCGAAACTGGCTTGTCGCTGTTTTTGGATTAAGGATACGGCCGCAGTCGAACGAGCCGAGGAAACGCGAGACACGCGGCTCGCCGGTGACCTTGTTGACTCTTACCTCGCAGAACATGGCGCTGTGGCTATGCATTGACCAGTGCATCGTTTCAACGGGCTGCGGCGGCTGGGCTTCGACCACCACCTTGTCGCGCCGGGCGCGACTTAGGAGCGACTGATAGGTTTCGTGGCGCTCGGGATCGTCGAGTTTGCAGAGCCCGCCATTTTGACTACCAACCTCTTCAGCTTTCAATCCGGCGAGCGGAGAATCGTTGCCGGCAAGCCGCAGAAGCTCCTTTATCAGCTTGTTATGGGCAGCGATCACTGAAGCGCCGATCGCGGCGGTCTGCTGCGAACCACCTGCCATGACGACACCTGGTAGGGTGGAGTCGCCATAATTGAAAGAGATATCTTCCATTGGCAAACCCAGTCGGTCGGCGGCAACCTGGGTCTGAACGGTTGCGCTTCCCATGCCCATCTCGTGAAAGGCGATATCGACCGTCGCCTTTCCATCGCGGCTCAGCGTGATCCGCGCCGCTCCGCCCGGCATCCGATAGTAAGGGTAGGTGCCGGTGGCGCAGCCCATGCCGATCAACCATTCGCCGTCGGTCACGCTGTGCGGCGTTGGATTGCGTAAACTCCAGCCGAATTTCTCGGCACCTGCTCTATAAGCCTCGACGATGTTGCGCGACGAAAACGGCAGGCCGGAGATCGGATCCTTATCCGGCTCGTTACGGATGCGAAGCTCGATCGGATCGACGCCGATCCTTTCCGCCAGCTCGTCAATGGCGCATTCGAGCGCGAATGTGCCGACAGCCTCGCCAGGCGCACGCATGAAGGTATTACCGAGCATGTCCAGCTCGACCTTTTGCACGTCGAGGAGCACATTCTTCGCTGCATAGGCGCTGCGTGTAGGTAGGATGAACGGCTCGGGCATGGCGTTGTGCGGTGTCTTGATCGTTACGCCCTCGTGAATCAACGCAGTGAGCCTGCCATCTGCATCCGCGCCGAGGGCAACCCGTTGCTCAGTCGGTGAACGGCCGCCGACAAGGCGGAACACGCCTTCGCGTGACAGAACGATACGCACCGGTCGACGGGCGAGTTTCGCGCCTGCGGCCGCAATTATATGATGCTGCCACATTGACTTGCTGCCAAATCCGCCGCCGACGAAGGGCGAAGTGACGACCACCTGCTTTTCGTCGATGCTGAAGACCTGAGCCATCGACCATGCAGTATGGGCGACGAGTTGCTGGGCATCGTGCATCCGCAGCGTATCGCCCTGCCAGGTGACGGTCAGACCGTGAAGCTCGATCGGGTTATGATTGTGCCTTGGCGTCGTGTAGGTCGCGTCCACACTAAACGCTGCATCCTGTAGCGCTTTTTCCGCATCGCCTACCTCGTTGTGCAGCGGCTGACCCATGAATTCGGCAGTCCTGGTACCTTGCTCCCGCGCCTTTGAGAATTTGATCATCGCCTGATCTGTCACATAGGTAACGCGGATCAGCGATTTGGCGTGATCGGCCTGCTCCTGCGTTTCAGCGAGAACCAGGGCGATCGGCTGACCATTCCAGTAGATGCGATCATCCTGCATGACCGGCAGGCCATCGCCGCCGGCAGCTTTCTCCGCCGTCAGGAACAGCGGAGGGGGCTGCAGCTTCGGAGCGTTTCTGTAGGTCATGACGAGCACGACACCGGGTGCCTGTTCCGCATCCGTCGTATCGAGCGTAGAAATGCGCCCTTTGGCAATCGTGCCGTAGGCAAGGGCGGCATAGACCATGCCCTCAATCGGAAATTCTGCAGCAAACGGTGCTCTGCCCGTAACTTTTAGCGGTCCGTCGATGCGCGACACCGGTTGTCCGACATGGCCGTGCCGTTCACGGATGAGTGGGTCCGGCTCACCGCCTGGGATCCAGCTATCCGGCGCCATGGCGATCGCCTTTGCCATGCCCGCCTGGAAAAGCCCCTGGGCCGTCCGTTTCGCGTCTTGAAGAATGCTCATGCCGCACCTCCGGTAAGGTCTGTCAACACCGATACGATGGTACGCTTTGCGAGTTCGACCTTGAACGCGTTGCCTTCGAAGGTTCTCGCATCGGCAAGCTCCGCCTCTGCTGCGACGCGAAAGTTCGCCTCGCTCGCGGATTTGCCGCGTAGCATGGCTTCCGCCTTCTCCGCCCGCCATGGCTTGTGCGCCACGCCGCCAAGTGCAATGCGGATCGCGCGCACCTGACCATCTTCGATATCGAGCGTTGCGCAAACGGACACGAGCGCGAAAGCGTAGCTCGCGCGGTCGCGCACCTTACGATAGGTCGAGTGTGCCGAAATGCTGGCGGCCGGCAGCTCGATCGCGGTGATCAGATCACCTGGCTGCAATGTGGTTTCGATATCCGGCCTGTCGCCGGGGAGCCTATGAAAATCCTTCATTGCGACGCTCCGCGAACCACCACCTCCCTCCACATGCACGATGGCATCAAGGGCGGTCAGTGCCACGCACATGTCTGACGGATGGACGGCGATACAGGCATCCGATGCACCAAGGATGGCATGGCTGCGATTGAAGCCCCTCAGCGCGTCGCAGCCGTCACCGGGCGTCCGCTTGTTACAATGTGATCCCTCGTCGTCGTAGAAATAGATGCAACGGCATCGCTGCATCAGATTGCCGCCAACGGTCGCCATATTGCGGATCTGTGCCGATGCGCCGGCAACGATGGCGCGGGTCAGCGCAGGGTAGCGCGTGCGGATGAGCGCGTTTTCCGCTACAGCGGTGTTGCGCGTCGCTGCACCGATCATCAAGTCCCCCGCCGTGGTTTCGGTGATAGCGGCCGACAGTCCGGTAACGTCGACGAGGCCTGTCGGTCGCTCGATCGTCTCGCGCATGAGATCGACGAGATTGGTGCCACCGCCGAGGAACTTTGTGCCGCTGACGGCGCCCTTGGCGACGGCATCTCGAACATCCGATGCCCGGGAATAGCTAAAGGGGATCATTCGGCGGCCTCCTTCAGTGTCTCGCCGATCGCATCGATGATGCCGTTATAGGCACCGCATCGACAGAGATTACCGCTCATGCGTTCGCGCACCTCGTCATGGCTGAAATCGATCACAAATGAGCTTAGATCCGAGGTAACGAAGCTCGGAACGCCGCGGCGTACTTCACCGACCATCGCGACGGCCGAACAGATCTGGCCGGGCGTGCAGTAGCCGCATTGGAAGCCGTCATGCTCTACAAACGCCCGCTGCAACGGATGAAGTGCTTCTGGCTCGCCAAGCCCTTCGATCGTCGTCACGGAACGGCCGTCGAACTGGACGGCGAGCGCTAGGCACGACAGGATGCGTTCGCCATCGACAAGAACGGTGCAGGCGCCGCAAGCGCCTTGGTTGCAGCCTTTTTTCGTGCCGTGAAGATGAAGATGGTCACGGAGCAAATCCAGCAGCGAAACCCGAGGATCATCGGGAATCGAGGCTGATTTACCATTGATGGAAATTGTCATGCGTCTCTCCCGGTGCTGATTTGCAAGGCCAAGCAAGACAGTGAAACGCTGCCGCGGTCTCAATGTTTCGTCACATCTTAAGTCACGGACATCTGCCAACGGCAGCAGACCTTAAACGACCATGGCGCCAGACACACGGTTGGGATCCGCTTGTTTAGACCTGCCAATTCGCTACGCGGATGAGGCCGTCAAAAATGGGCTCGCTTTAGAACGTTCTTTTTCTTCATTCTTCAGGCGCGTGTGTCCAACAAGCCCTCGATCGAAAAATGGTGACAAATACCGGTCTTGGCACGCTTCATGTCCCGCGCTCGGCGATCTGGCTCAGTGCCAGCCTTAGGCGGGAGGCAAAAAGCGTGACATCGCTTATCGATGCGTGTCGCCGCGTCGACGCCTGAGCAACGCTTAAATGCTAACCCGATATCGCATCTTTGTAAGTGCAGCTCCATTGACCGCTATGGCTTTTGGCGTCCTGGCCGCAGCCAGCTTGGCCCAAATCGCACGAACTATCACCTGCACGCATCCCGCGTGCGAAGGTTTTGATTGTAGGGGAATTTAAGCTGTAGGCGTTTTCGACCCCACCCTTCTCAAATTCCCACTCGTAAAGCGGAAGCGGCCCGCGAACCGGGCCGTGGGCGAAGTAACGGTTCGAAGCTACCGCCGCTCAGTCGCGGCGATAACCCTGCGACTGGCTCTGATCGGAACCTGTCTGCGACTGCGACAGACCGTTGCGATCGTCGTCGATTTCGACTTCGGTCTTGCTGACGCTGTCGTTGATCGTTTCCGTGCGTTCGGACGCATTCTTGCGAATGCCGACCTCCTCGACGACATGTGCGTCCTTCTGAACGACAGGCTCTTCGTGATGGTCTTCGGCAGAGATCGTGCGATTCTGGAACGCGCGGTCGGCGTCGGCCAAAGGTCGGTCGACGGCACGCCGCTCGATTTCGACTTTCTCGTCACGGAGGCTGACGTCTTCGCGGACGGGCTGCTTGACGGTGTAGGCGCGTACACGAACTGAACCATTGTTGATATCGCGCTTGCCGACGCGGAGGTTTTCCTCGACAACCGGGATGGTCTGGTCGCGTGCAGCTGGCTCGAATGCATCCTCACGAGAGGCCGACGCCTGTGCGACCGCGTCGACTTCGTTGTCGAGCTTCGGCTGTTTGCGCGAGGCGTCGCCGGAGGTGACGCGGTCCGCATCACCTGAAACCGCAAGGTCTGCTTCTGCGGCAACATTGCGATCGTAGGCAGGTGTTGCAAACCCGTCGGTCGAACGGTGAGTGCTCCAGCCTTCCTGTCTCCACAGATCGGCGCGTTCGTCGATGTCGATCGAACCCTCGTCGTCGAGGATGTCATGTGCCGTTTCGTGGAGAGCGTCGCTTAGATTGGAGACCGATACCAGGAAGCCGCCGCGACGCAGGCCTTCCGCGTAGGTCGCCCGATCCTCGTCCGGAAAGAACCACTCGCCGAGTGCCGCCCAGAACCCCCGCCGATCGTCGCTGGCCACGTTGGCGGTTTCGCTGTCGGCTTCGTAGCCGGGCATGAAACGAATGTCTCGTTCGTCGACACCGGCCTCTCTCAGACGGGAGACGGCGCTTTCCGCATCCGAACGGCTGTCGAAGAAGGCGGAAAGAGTATTGTAGGTCCCCGCTGTGAGATCACGGGCGTTCTCGTTGTACAGCTCAGCCATGATATTTCTCCTTGGCTTTGTATCTTCTGATGTGCGCTCGACCGTAACGCGCTGCTGCCGCAGCTCGGTCTCCACGCGTTGGGGCTGGATGGTGCTCCTGCGACGTAGTCGGATCTCCGCCACCAGAACGAGCTTCTTCTGGACGACGAGACGTTCTTCGATTACTGGAACGATGGTCGTGTCCCCGTCGACGCGGACTTTCGGGACTTCGTCGACGGTGCGATTGAGCCGAACCCGTTCCACATCGACATCGTCACGCTGAAGGTTCACCGTCGTCAACACCGGGACGATGTCGGTTGCCGTCGCCAAGACGACGCGACCGTCCGAGATCGACTTCTTACTGACGTGGATCCGTTCTTCGACCCGTTCGAGTTTTCTTTCGTCTTCATGCATGGGGCTCACCTTCCGACAGTCAAACGAACCCGATTCCGGATGGTTCCCCCGCTTTCCGAAAGATTGGGTTTACGGTTGCGCCAAGTTTGTGGCGGTTCACCGTGGCGAGCTCCTCATCTTTAGTCGGGGACCAATCACTCCTCGCGAGCCCGAACGGTTTCAGGCGACAGACTTGAGGGTCAAAGAGACCATCGGAACTCTCATCGAGATGGAGCTATTCCCGAAAGCCTCGCTGTCGGGCGGGATGCATTTCAATGGATTAGCCCGGGTAAACGCCTCCCGGCCGGTTTCTTGCTCGAATGCGACAGCAAGATCGACATTATTTCTCTGTCTCTTGCGTTAAGTTCGCGTTGCAGAACGTGTGTGCTCCAAAAGCAACACTCGATGGGAAGGTATAGCCAAATGGCGAGATTTAGCTGCCTTATTTCCGTTGTGCAGAAAATCGCACTCTATTTCATTTTCGTGAGATACCGATTTTCAAAAAGCCCGCCGGGCTAGCTTCAGGATATCAAAATGAATAGGCTTTTGTTCGCCGCCCTTATTTCCACGTCACTTGTTTCAGCGGCCTCCGCCGCTGATATGGTCGCTCCGATGACACCACCCTCGGCTTCCGACAATGGAATGGGCTTCTACATCGGTTCGCTGAGTTCGGTGAACTTCCTCAAGCACACGAACTTCGATATTGCTGGTGTTAACGTCAACACGAAGTACGATACAGGCTACTACAGCGCCATCCGGGCTGGCTACAACTTCGGCTCCTACGGCTACGTCGCGCCGCGCGTCGAACTTGAAGTCGGTTACGGCAGCGCTTCCGTTGACGAACATCGAGTAAGCGGCTTTGGCGGCGTGGGAAGCATTGACTCGTATGGCGACGTCAATACCATCCAGGGTTTCCTTAATGGCTACCTAGATATTCCGCTTGCCCCTAATGGCGAAACCGGCGTCCTATCGGTCTTCACACCCTATGTCGGCGGCGGCATTGGCGCGATGAACGTGAAGCTCCGCAAGCAGGGTATCGGCGGGGTTGGCACACTGATCAATGACAACGATACTGCTTTTGCTTATCATCTGGACGCTGGCGTTGGCATCAACCTGCAGAGTGTTTTCTCCGGTTCCTCAATCTTCGAGAAGACCACTCTCGATATCGGCTACCGCTTTACTGCGGCTGACAGTTTGAAGTTTACGGCGCGCGACGGTTCTTCGTCGAACACCGACTTTAGTAGCAATGCGGTCACCATCGGCCTGCGCAAGCAATTTTGATCGGTATACTCTGATCGCTCGCTCCCGATCTCTGATCGGGAGCGCCCCTTCAGCCTGCAGACGGCTTTGATTATTTTGACCAAGGCCAAAGGGTTTGAGTTGCCGCCTTCATCGCGGAAGATCGGTGGCTACCATGCGTTATGACGCAATCTATCACGATGCTCGGGCGCTTCTTGGACTCGATCGAGACGGCAATCCTTCGTGTCGCTAGCCGTTCTTCCGATGCGGACAAATTTTCGCAAGTATCCAGATTGGCAAGGTCCGGACAAGTCCGGTCTAGCGTCTCCCTGAATCTTCTTCAGTGCGTTATCGTTGCACGCCGCTCTCGTCATGGCGTCCATTGTCGACCGCTGAGATTTGGCATGTTCGCAAGTCGAAACGCGTTGCTTTACCCATTGCTTCGAGTGCGAGACCTGCCAGGTTGAAATAACGGCTGGTCGATCACAACTCTTTATTTAGCAAATTTGCGGAAACCCTTTTAAAAAGCAGGCAATTCTAAACCAGTGAGCGTTATATCGTCTTGCGGTACGAGGAGGTGCGTCATGCTAGTCGGTGTTCAAAACATTATTCTCAGGATGGTTGCTCAAGGAGAGGGCCTCGAGGAGACCCTGACAAAGCTCTGCGGCGAGGTTGAGCGACTTTTGCCAGGCAGTCGCGCATCGATCCTCACTCTCGACAGACATGGGAAGCTCCATACGTGCGCGGCGCCAAGTATCCCGCAAAGTTACTCCGAGGCTCTCGATGGGCTACCGATCGGTCCCATGGCGGGCTCGTGCGGGGCAGCAGCATTTTTCAAAGAAGTGATCACAGTTGCCGATATTGAAACTGATCCTCGTTGGTCCTCCTTCAAAGCACTTGCCTTGCCAATCGGTCTGAAGGCGTGTTTCTCAACGCCCGTTTTCGGGAGTAATGGTGCTGTCCTTGGTACTTTCGCGCTCTATTTTTCTGAACCGCGGCCGCCGACGCCATTTGAACAAAGCATCGTTGAAGGGTGCTTGCCGCTCTGCTTGATTGCGCTTGAGCGAAATGAGCGCTTGCTTGAACATCGGCGCCTTGCGTTCACCGACGTTCTCACGAGCCTTCCAAATAGAGCAAAATTTAATGAAGTTCTCTCAGCGCAGCTCGAGAACAAAGCATTGTCGCTCCTACTGTTAGACATCGATAATCTCAAGGTCGTCAACGACACTTTTGGTCACGCTGCCGGCGATGAATTGATCGCAACGGTGGCCGCAAGGCTAGCAGCTGTCATCGAATCTCCTAACGCTTATCGTTTGGGTGGAGACGAATTTGCAGTCCTCCTCGACAATGCTGATCGGCCCACTATCGAGCGCCTGATCGGACAGATCATCGATGCGATCAGTCAGCCGGTCATTTGTGAAGGCCACTCTTTAATTTGCACCGTAACCGCCGGAATAGCGATCACCGACGGGTCGACTTATATGGACGCTATCAGACGAAACGCCGATATCGCCCTTTATCACGCCAAGGAAACGAACCGAGGCGGTCTCGTCATATATGATGACTCCATCTCAACCGCTATTTCCAAACGATTGGATGCGATTCAGCAAGTTGCCAACGCTCTTAAAGAGAACCGTCTGGAGGCATGGTATCAACCGATCGTGCGTCTCGATACCGAGGAAATCATCGGTGTGGAGGCGTTGGCGCGTATTCGATCGCATGATGGCGCCATCATCGCAGCCGGCGAGTTTCATGAAGCGACCAAGGATGCGCAGGTTGCGGCTGCCTTAACCCGGCGAATGATCGCATGTATTGCGCGCGATGTGGGGACTTGGCTCAAGCGCGGCGTTCCGTTTCAACATGTCGGCATCAATCTGTCTGCGGCTGATTTCACATGCAGCGATATTCCGGAAAGCTTGATTGCCGCATTCGAGCGAGAAAACGTACCCCTTCATCATGCCATACTCGAGGTGACCGAATCCGTATATCTGGGCGAGCGGAACCATCGCGCGGCGGCAAAGATCGCCTCGTTGCGGCGCGCCGGCTTGAAAGTTGCCCTCGACGATTTTGGAACGGGATTTGCCTCGCTGACCCATCTGATTAGCGTACCTGTGGATGTGATCAAGATCGATAAGTGCTTTGTCGATCGCCTGGGACCTGGCGATGTCGGGACGGGGATCGTTGAAGGAATCCTTCACATCGCAAAACGTCTCGGTATTCGGGTGGTCGCCGAGGGGATCGAAACTCGACACCAGGCACAAAGTCTTCTCAAGAGAGGTTGCATTCTCGGCCAAGGTTACCTTTACGCAAAGCCTGCCCCGCCCGACAAAGTTTTGGAAATGCTTCTGGAGCAAGCGCAGCGCGGTGCGGAGAGGCCGCAATCATCCAGCCAATATCGTGCGGGGTAACGTGCTCGTTCGGTCATCTCGGCGCTGAGGATCAGCTCATTCAACGTCCTTCCGCAACAACAATGAATGCGTGGAACGCGATCAAGACTGCGGCGAAGTCGGATTTGCGGCTCTCGAAAGGCTGGTCCGCCTTTGTTCATGAGCGCCACGCCAAAATAGAGTTCACTTGGTCCGATAGCGTACCCGCTTGCTAATTGAGGAACGTCGGCTCAGATTCATCGTTATCCTGGCGAGACCGCTGGCGTGTCAACTGGACGCGACAGAGATGGTGAACATGGTGATTTTTCCAGTTTCTTGCCATGGCCAACGAAAAGGCAGCCGAGCGCCCCACCTGTCCGCAGCGGTCTCGTCATTCGCATCGCCGGGTGTTTCAGTATGGTGGTCGAGCGCCACGGTCAGAGAGACTTTGATTCAAAGCAGAGCGGCAACCGTCGCGATCAGTTTCTTTTCGTCGTAAGGCTTGTCCAAAACGGCGTTGAATGCGTCGGGATGGGCACGACCGATACTTCCCTGAGCCCCACTGACGAGAATGATCGGGATGTGTGCAATCGCAGCATCGCCCCGTATCGCTTGTGCCAGCTCGAGACCCGTCATAAGTGGCATCATGAAATCCGTGATGACGAGCGCAGGCCGCTTTTCCTGCACCAGCGCCAGCGCGGCTCGGCCATGCGGAGCGGACTCTACTTCATAGCCGGCATCCTCGAGCATCATCGCCAGCACGTCGGCGATCAAAAACTCGTCTTCGGCTATAACGATCAAGGGCATCGGGTGCGGCTCATGCTTGTTCTGTCAAATCACGCTCTAGCGGGTTGTTGGCATCGCCAAGCCGGTCGCGGCCCCGGTGACGGCCTCCAAGGGAGTGGTAATAGTCATTCCGTCAGGTCCAAACCCAACCTCGTGGATAACGGGTTCGTAAGCACTGTCGCGCACCTTCAGCACGGAGATCGTGCGTTTGTAGCGAGAGGCAATTTCTACATGTCGCAGCATCACAAGATTATCCAGGAGACTCGAGATTTCTGACCCCGGCGCTGTGACTGTCGGCCCGAAAAGGTCCTGGAGTTCCCACGTTGCAAGTGCAGTAACGCCCAAGGCCCGAAGTTCGTTCGTAAGGGCTGCAAAAAATTCGACGAGACGCGGTTGATAGACGGCAGCCCGTTCAAAACCTCCCAAACCGTCAATCAGCAGGCGCTTGACCCCTCGGGCGCGGACCTCGTCGAGAAGCCGGTGGCCTAACTTATCAAGAAGATTCTCCGTCATCGGATTCCAGATCACCCTCAGTGCGCCAGAATTCAACGGTGTGTCCAGATCAACCCCCAATGCTCGCGCCTTTCCCTTCAGCCGGGCAGGGGTCTCGTAGAAGCCGAAATGCAAGGCTGGTTCCTGTTCGCTCGCAAGGCTTAGGAAGTTCAGGCCGAGCGATGTCTTTCCGCAGCCGGAGGGGCCGAAAATCAGGCTGACTGAGTGTGCTGGTAATCCACCGCCAAGCAGACGGTCGAATCCCGCGGTTCCCGTTGCTACAGGTGTCGCTGCGCGGTGTTCTTCCTCGACGGTTGCCGACGCAAGGGCGGCCTCCATGCGCGGATAGATGATAAATCCCCGCGAGGTGATCTCGAACTGGTGGTAGCCGCCCAGAGCCGCGCTTCCCCTCGATTTTTTGACCTGGAGCCGGCGGACAGCGCGGACACCGACAAGCTCGTCGTGAAGCTCGACGACACCATCCACCATCGTGTGCTCAGGACTGTCTTCCGCAACGCGCGTACTGGTAAGGAAAAGCACTGTGCAGCCGACGAAAGCGGCTTGGCTTTGGACTTCGGCTACGAAGGTCTTGACGTCGAGGGTGCTGTCGCCGCGATCGCTGGCATTCAAAAGACCGTCGAACACAAGCAGCGTGGCGCCGCGCCGGATAGTTTCCTCGCGAATAAGGCGAACGACCGCCGAGAGCCCTTCGTCGCGGAGGGTCTGAAATACACTGACGTACGATATATTAGTCCCGAGCTGCGAGCGGTCGAAAAACTCTAATGTGCCCAGTGACTGAAACAGCCGGTCGTGGGTTTCCGCCAGCAACGTGACGTATAATACCTTGCCGCCTCGCGCGAGATTTGCAAAGGCAACCTGATTGGAGAAGATCGTCTTCCCGGCGCCCGGCTGGCCCTGGATAATGTAGGAAGCGCCCTCGACAAGGCCGCCTCCGAGAACGGTGTCCATGCCAGGAATACCGGTTAACAGTCTTGGAAGTTTTTGCATTGCTTTGATGTCCAAACAGGTAGCGTCGCACGCAACGACCGCCCTAGCACAATTTCGCGATAGGCCATACAAGGGACTTTATCTTTGAACCGGAAAAGTTATCTTTTCATCGAACCTCGTCCAGAGGTTATCGTTCAAGTTCTTTTTGAGCTTTCTTAGGGCACGTGAACGCCAATGACTAAGTTTGTAAAACGTCACGACGGCAATTTGCCAAGTGAACGCCTTCGGCAACGCGGGGTCGGACAGAAAGCAGCACAGCCCGTTCATGATGCTGCTGCCCTTCTCGCCGCTATCGTTGAATCGTCCGATGATGCGATTGTCAGCAAGTCGCTTCTGGGCATTATCACGACCTGGAATCGAGGCGCCGAGCGTCTGTTTGGCTACACCGCCGAAGAGGCGGTAGGGCAACCTATTACTATGCTTATTCCTGAGGACAGGTTGCAGGAAGAGCCTGCAATTTTGGCGCGCATTCAGGCCGGTGAACCTGTCGATCATTTCGAAACAATACGACGGCGAAAAGATGGTAGCCTCCTCGACATCTCGTTGACGATTTCACCGATACGGAGCAGCGACGGCGCGATCATTGGCGCATCGAAGATTGCGAGAGACATATCCGAGAGGAAGCGAGCGGCTGAGCATCAAGAATTGTTGCTCCGCGAAATGCATCACCGCGTCAAGAACCTGTTTGCCGTAACAGGCAGCATCATCACGCTGGCAGCGCGCACCGCGCAGACGCCGGGCGATCTCGCCTCGGCGATGATGGATCGTCTCGTTGCGCTTTCGCAAGCCCACGAGATGACATTGCCGAGCTTTTCCGGGGGCGAAGCTTTCCAGGAGAAGTCGACATCGCTGTTTCGGCTTCTGTCGGCACTCCTTTCGCCATACGAGGAGCATGGCGCCGGACGATGGCATTTGCACGGTGAAGACATTTCTGTCAGTGCCGAAAGGGTGACAAGACTTGCGCTACTTTTTCACGAGTATGCCACCAACGCGGTCAAGTACGGATCTTTATCCGTGGCCGATGGCCGATTGGACATCACGGTCAGCGTCCGTAGCGACATCTGCGAAATTCAATGGCTCGAGTCCAAAAGTCATGTCTCAACCCGCCACGAGCCAGGGAAACCCGGTTTCGGGACCAAGTTAGAAGAGACGATCATTCGCTCACTCAACGCCGAAGTGTCCAGAGAGTGGCAGCCTGGGGGGCTGGTGATCAGGCTTTCGATTCCCCACGACGCGTTCACATCGGCCCGCTAAAGCTCGAATCTGATGGGGTATTGATATACGCGACATCAATGGTTTGTCGCGACTCTTTAAATGGCGTCAAGCCAACCATCGGCGCGCGAGACGCGCTTCTCGCGGTCGGCCTTGAGAGTGGGACGGCAACCGCCCTCTCATCGCCAACGCGCATGGCGTCGCATCTTCCACGTTCAGGCAGACGGATCGATCCGTGATTCTTCGATACCTATCGCGAACCACGGATCGAACGTAATTGACTCCGGTCGATGATGAATATTTGCCGCCTGAGATCAGGAAAACCTGTCTGGAGCAGTCGGGCCAAATTCACGCGACGCCTGACAAGTCGGAACGGGAGGCGCGAACTCGACAATATGATTCACGACGGACGCGGTTTTGGTTTAACAACGGAACCATCTAACGCCCTTACGGTTTAAGACCACGGTTGGCGGTCGCTAGCCTGAGATCGCCCAGGCGGAGGTGGAGATCGAGTTGCGCGTCATCGAATACATTCACACGGCTGCGATAAACTCACCCACGCCGATGCACCGGTGTCCCGCCGCGTTGATCGCTGCGACACTTATTGACACAACGCGGACCTCAAATCGGTCGCGCGCTTACGTCGCGCTCAGCGAAACTGCAGCCAACAGGGTTGCCGAAGCGATCCGATGTCTCGCCCCGGACCTTGGCATCGTCGTCTTCCCTCCATGGGACTGCTTGCCTTTTGACCGGGTACCTCCGTCTAAGCAGTCAATGGGACGGCGAATGGACGCGCTACGGGTGTGGTCTCGGCCGTCGCCGGAGAAGAGGCTTCTGATTACCTCGCTTGATGCTCTTCTCCAACGAATTCCTCCCACAAGCATTATTCGAAATAGTTGGTCCGAACTCGCCGTAGGAAAGGCGTTCGATCAGCGGGCGTTCGCAAGCTTTGCCCGGTGCACCGGCTACATCGAAGAAGGGATCGTCGACGAGCCGGGCGAGGTGGCATACCGCGACGATGTCATCGACATTTTCCCTGCAGGCGCGTCTGTGCCAATGCGTATATTTTTGGCAGAAGACGGGACCGTCGCGGAACTGCGATCGTATGACCCGTCAACGCAGCGTACAACGAGCACTGTCGATGCGATGGAGTTTGGGCCAGCCTCGGAGGCGATTGTCTTGGAAGCGGACTTCAACGATGGCACCGTGCTGCCCGAGGCGTCGGAGTGCGGCCTGTTCAAATTATATGACGATATGCAGACTGTGTTCGATGTGATGGGCGACGTCGATCTGACCATGGAGAATGGTTCAGACGACCGGTTGAGCAACTATCTCGATATTATCGACGAAGCGCGACAGGCCCGACAGCATTTCGATGGCGACAATACGAACCGCTCCCACTCGCTGTATCTTACACAATCCGCCTGGTCTGCCGCCATTACCGGTTTTCGTGTAATTGACCTTTATCTGAACGATAGGAGACCGCTGCCTCGATTCTTCGAGAGCGCAAATCCGCGAGGCTCTTTCATCGATTTCGTGAAGAATGAAAAACAGTCGGGACGCACCGTCGTTCTCGCGGGAAAGGGACAGATCTTCGACGGTCTGGTCCGGCGTCTGGAGCGACAAATCGGAATAGAGGTTCAATCTGTCAGCGCATGGACCGAGGTCAAGGTCGCACCCCGCGGTGCGTTCCTGAAACTCGAAAGCGCCCTGGACAGCGGCTTCGCCACCGCCCGCCATGCCGTCATTACCGTCAAAGATGTGCTCGGTGAATCAGCAATAGCAGGCGACATCACAGTGCAACTTGCCGAACCAGATCTAATGCTTGACGATGTGGTGGTCCATGAAGATCACGGCATCGCTGTCCTGAAAGGCATGGAAATCATCTCTGTCGAAGGCGCCATGCGCGACGCCGCCCGGCTCGAATATCGAGATGAGGCATCGCTTCTTGTCCCGATGGAGGAGTTTGACAAGATTTGGCGTTACGGCTCAGAGCCTGAAGCGGTGACACTTGATCGCCTTCATACTGAAGCATGGGTCAAAAGGCGCGCCGTAATCGATAAAGACATCCGGCTAGCTGCCCGCCACCTGATGCGCATTGCCAAGGAGCGACGGGATGCTCCGGCTGAGACATTTGTTCCGCGACAGACAGAATTTTCGAAATTCGCTCGTCGCTTTCCCTATGCCGAGACGGCACACCAGGCAGCCGCAATCGAAGCGGTTCTCGCGGATCTGGCATCAGGTACCGTCATGAGCCGGCTGATCTGTGGCGATGTCGGCTTCGGCAAAACCGAGGTAGCGTTGAGGGCCGCAGCGGCAGTCGCGTTCGCCGGTGGTCAAGTCGCCATCGTCGTCCCGACCACCGTACTCGCGCGCCAGCATTTGTCGACGTTCGAGCGCCGATTTGCGGACACGGGGATCCGGGTGGCAATGCTGTCTCGTGTTGTCGAACGGAAAACGGCTAATGAGGTCAAGGCAGGGCTTGCCTGCGGTGAGATTGGCATCGTTATAGCGACCCAAGCGATCCTCGCAAAGGATATTCGCTTCGCGCATCTCGGACTGTTGATTGTCGACGAAGAGCATCGGTTTGGGACGCGCCAAAAGCAGGCCATGAAGGCGCTGGCGCCGCTATTGCACACACTCGTTATGTCGGCGACGCCTATTCCCCGAACCTTGCAGTCCGCGCTGATCGGCGTCCAGGATGTCAGTGTCCTCGCAACGGCGCCATCGAAGCGCCGACCGGTCAGGACGTCCCTCACTTCGGTTGATCGCGCCTCGATGCGGATTGCTCTGATGCGGGAATACCGCCGCGGCGGTCAGAGCTTCCTGGTTGTCCCGCAGATCGAGGACCTTGATCCCGTAGGGGAAATGCTGCGTGCGATCGTGCCGGAACTTTCACTCAGGGTCGCGCACGGCAAGATGCAGGGCGCCCTATTGGACGAAACGATGGTCAGTTTCGCCGATGGAGACGGCGACGTCCTCGTGTCCACTAACATCATAGAAACTGGTCTCGATGTTCCCCGCGCCAATACGATCTTCATCTGGCGCGCGGACAGGTTCGGCCTGGCGCAGCTGCACCAGCTGCGGGGCCGCGTGGGACGCGGAAGAGCTCAGGGTATGGCTTATCTTTTGACGCCCGAGGAGGGCATTTCCGAGGAAACGCGTTTGCGTCTTTTGACGATGGTTGAAAAGGATCGTCTCGGTGCGGGCCTCGCGATCAGTATGCAGGATCTCGATCTTCGAGGAGGAGGAGACATCATAGGTGACAATCAAGCCGGTCATATGAAGTCGGTCGGGGTCAGATTTTACCAGAAGCTCCTGGAGCGGGCGGTAACCAGTTTCAGCAAGAGGTCATCGCTGGCAGAAAATTCGGCCGTGCTCAATCTTGGCATCGCAGGGTCAATTCCGCCGGAATACATATCTGAAGGAGCGGTGCGGCTGAACCTCTACGCCAGATTGCTCCGGGCAACAACTGAAAGCGAGCTGGAAGATTTCGCCGGAGAGTTCGAAGATCGTTTTGGCGAACTTCCTGAGGAAGTCTCAATCCTCTTTCGCCTAGCAAGGCTGCGGATAGTCGCCCGGCGATTCGGCATCGGCAAGCTTGATGGTGGCCCCCTCGCGATGGCCATGAGCTTCACTACGAAACCGACCAAAAAGACGATCATCTCGTTGACGCAGTTTCAAAAGGGAACGCTGCGCGATGGCCGTTTGATCTTTGAGAAAGCGACGGACAATGGCATCGAAAGGATGGCATTTTTCGAGCAGGTGTTTGCGAAGACTTGAACCTAGGGCGGCCTTCGACAGGGTTATCACGCAGCGTTGGCCGCAAACCAAGTGGGGCTCGCTTTGGAATTTGCCAACATGACATTCGATGAATTGCCGGTATCTCAGCGAGGGGCTGTACGTGAGCGTTTTGCTTTCGTGTCCGTCGCCGCTTCTGGTGTTCCGTCACATCGCAAGCCGCCGCGAACGACCTCATCGAAAACGAGCAGATGAATGCGATAGGAATAGGCCCGTTTCGGCAGGATCGGTCGTTCGCGCGGGAGCAGATGAGCACGTGAATCCTCGGGTCTTTGCGACCTGGAAATTATCGTCCGCCGCTCACGGGCGATCAGGACTCATCCGGCTTTACGCGACCTCAGCTCTTTGGCGACCGACTTCTTCAACGCATCCATGATGCTGACGACATTGCTTTTTTCTCCTCGATTATTCTTGGTTGACTGGGAGGATTTGGCTTTGGTCGGCTTTTTAGCTTTCTTTTTGTCGGCGATCAGCTTTAGCAAGCTTTCCTGGATTGGATCCGACACCATATCCGGTGACCAGTCCTTCAGGCGCTTATTGATTTTCGTTTCGAGAGCCGACACGCCCTTTGGATCCGACTTTTTGTCGATACCCGTAAAATACTCGCTCTCAGGTCGGATCTCATCGCCAAACCGCAATGTCCAGACGACGATGCCCTCGCCCCGTGGTTCAAGGAGAACGGCATGCTCACGCCGGCCCAGCACGACGCGGGAAATTCCGACGACATCCTCGCCTTCCATGGCCTGGCGGATCACTGCGAAGGCTTCGTCACCGATCTTGTCGTTCGTCGTGAGGTAAAAGGGAGTGTCGAGGTAGACCCACTCGATGCTTCCGCGCGGCACGAACTTCTCGATGTCGATGGTCCGAACCGTCTCCAGCTCGACGGACTCAAGTTCCTCATCCGTCAAAATCACGTAATCGTTCTCGCCCCGCTCGTAGCCCTTGGCCTCTTGCTCGTCCGTTACGGCTTTACCAGTGACACTGTCTATATAATGGGAGACGACCCGGTTACCGGTATCCTTGTTGAGCGTGTGGAAGCGCACCTTTTCGGATTCAGAGGTGGCCGGGGTCAACGCGACGGGGCAGGTGACCAGCGAAAGCTTGAGATAGCCTTTCCAGTAGGGGCGACGTGATGCCATCGATCAGCTCGCTTTCCTGGCTGCGGTTTTCGAGCGCGTCCTCGTGGACTTGGAAGCGGCGGCCTTTTTTCCGGTGTTGGCATTGGCGGCCTTTGGCTCTTTCGCCGATGTTTTGTCGATGCCGGCACTCTCTCGCAATGCCTCGAGGAGGTCACTGGGTTTGGAAACCTTGACAGGCTTCGGCTTAGGAAGGGCCTTGCCTTTCGCTTTGGCTTCTACCAATGCCGCGAGTGCATCCTCGTAGCGATCATCGAACTCCCCCGGATCGAACTCGCCCTCTTTTGTCTTGATGATATGCTTGGCAAGGTCCAGCATCTCGGCTTCAACCTTGATCTTCGCCACATCTGCAAACGCTTCCTTTGATGACCGAACTTCGTAATCGAAGTTCAGAGTGGTGGCAATGATGCCATTGCCGTGTGCTCGGATGAGAACAGTCCGCATCCGCCTGAACAGGACGGTTCGGGCGATTGCAGTCGCACTTGTTCTTCGCAAGGCATCCCGAATGCTGGTGAAGGCGTCATGATCGGCATGATCGACCGGAACGAGGTAGTAAGGTTTATCGAAATAGACGTTGTCGATCTTTCCGCACGGGACGAACGCTTCGGCCTCAAGCATCTTGTCAGAATCAGGAATGACCGCCGCCACTTCCTCAGGATCGATCATGATGTAATCGCCGTTTCCTGTCTCGAAGCCCTTTACCTGTTGGTCCCGTTCCACCGGCTCCTCGGTCTCGCTATCGACAAATTCGCGCTTCAACCGATTTCCAGTTGTCTCGTTAATCATATGAAAGTTGATCCGCTCGGATGTAGACGCGGCGGTGTAGAGCCCAACCGCGCAACTCAGCTCACCAATCTTCAGGTGCCCTTTCCACTGCGCGCGATGTGCTGTCACCGTCGTCCCTCCACATTGTCGCGAAACTAACCAAATTGCGTGGAATTGGTTCCGCGGATAACGATCTGTCGCGACTGCTGGGAAAGCCTGCCGCCTATGCCTGAAACGTGACGCAGTCCGTGAACGGTTGACGAGCTGCACTTCAGCACCTCGCGCTGATCTGGGTCGAAGAGATTATGAAAACGTGATTTCGGGATGACACGAACATCGCCAAACCTGGCGATGCAAATTGTTGATCACCCATTTCATATGCCGCTTTCTTGGCTAATCGATTTGAGAGTGACGATCAAATTTCAACGCAACTGCGATCCGGTGACCAATAGCGATTCATGAGAGGTGACACCGAAGAAATTGCGCGCGGAATATCAAGGTGTGAGGGATCCGTTCGTCCTCAGATTGCGTAACAAGCAATACCTGGGATGGAGGGTTCTAACGGTGAGCGAGGTTGAAAACGCGGAAGCTGGGATGTTTACCTGGCCGCTGACTGACAACATAGTCTACGGCGATACTGCTATCGCCTTTTTATTCGGGTTGGACCCAGCTAAAACTTTATTGGGCGTAACCGCTCGACGTTATATTAGAAGGATTTTCGTGAGTGATCGCAGCATCGTAATTAACTTGTGGATGCAGGCGATTACGACTGGGCGTTCGTTTCACGTTGAATTTCGAGTGAGAGATGAGACGGGACATTATAGGCACGTCGCTTCATCAGGCCGCTGCTTCAGGAACGCCGACGGCGTTCCGGCACATTTCATCGGCATCGTCTATCCACTGGGCCATTGATCGATGCCTTCTCAATGACGAATCTCAAGCAATTCATATTGGTCGCTTCGTTGGTCTCTTTGCAATGGGAGCAAAAACACGACCGCTATTTCCCCTACGCCAATCAGGATCAGGCCGGGGTTTTACGATGTTCTAAACCGCCTTGCCATCGTTCGGTTCTTCATAGGGAAATTCAAATCATGTCATAACGATCGGCGCCGCGTCATGGCTGGCAAAACCGACACATTATGGCCGCATAGGGACTTGGCGTAGAAGGATGCCGCCCGACTAGGCATTGCCGCATCTGCATAGACGCGGTACATATGCGGTACGGCGGACATCGTGAGGACCACGTGCCGGGTCTTGCGAGGTGTGAGGTGTTTTTGTCAAACGTGGTACACTTCGCGTTTTTTGCTAGCTCTAAAAGATCAAAAAAAGTTCTTTTTCTCGAACCGTGGGTGATTGCCGCAATCGGGCAATTTGAACGTGAAATTGAGGCCCACTGTCGTCGAACACGGTTCAGGAGCCTCTGAGGTTCGCCTTAAGGAGAAACTATCACCCTCTATCAACGACTTGAATCACTGTTTTCGTGTCGATAGCAATATGCAGGTCCCTGATCATGCCGGCGGCGTCGAGTAAGGCCGACTTAATTTTCGCATCGCTGGCTTGGCCCGAATCGATGAGTGCAGCAGTTGTTTGTAGATCGACGACGGCGTCGGTGTTTCCTAGGTTCGGCGGTATGCCTGCGACCTTCCGCATGTCGCAGATCATAATGACGGCCTGGTCTATCAAATAGATTTTCTTATAGCGGCTCACCTGCTCAAGTTCATTTGCAGCTCGCACGAGGTCGATAAGAAAATCGTTGATTGCACTCATCTGCGCCTTCCAGCATGATCGTGACCCATCGCTTGCGTGATGATGCGCCAATTTCGGGTGCCTATTGCAGGACCCTGCAAAAGCGCACCGTTGAGCAGCGCTGGAGCTCGCCCACCCATCTTATATCCAAGCCGATGAAGTTCGGCGACACGTCCAGGTTCCAGCTTCGAATTTGCCAGCTTTATCTCCATTTCCGCATAGAAGCGTATTGGTGCGTAAAATACCGTTAACCGGCTCCCTGCAATACAGATGATCGCTGAGACGTGGGAACAACAGCGGCTGTGCGGCGACAGTTGCCAGCGTTGCCACGCCTGACAGCGCAATGCGTCGGAACTATCACACCTGTCGCCGTTGATGGGATAACTAACATCGCAGAATTTGACCTGCGTCGATAGCTCAGTACGGCACCGTACGCAAACGTGACCCGCATCAACGCTTAGATTTTACATCGGCTAGCCGCAAGGCGGCTATATTCATAGTCGGCGGACAAACCGGAATTACAGTTCTTCCTCACTTTTCCCACTAAGTTCCATGGGTTTCGGATGACTGTTCATCGAGTGGCTACTAAAGCCTGGAGTAGTCTTCAGAGACCGCCAAGTCGTTTTGTGCGCCGACTTTTGGGCTCTGGATTAAGTTTAGTCAAAGACGGTGTAGCGCACATCGAAAACACTTTCGCGCTGCGATATGGTCAATATTCTCATCGATCCTTCTTATTCGTTACCAGCCCAGTGCGTGCTCGATGCGTTCAACATGATGAACGTCGGTGGAAGTACCATTTTCAACAGCTGTGATCTCCGCCTCGGTGAGACCTGTCGCAATTGCGAGATCTTCAAGACTATAGCCCTTCGATGCGCGTGCGTCGCGAAGGCGCAAACCGATTTGGTCACCTGCGCGATCCGACGGAACGTCCATATCAATGCGATTCATATTGTGCTCCAGTGCAACGTGATGAGCGTTTCCGATACCTGCGAATTCCGCGGCCGGTTCATTTCGACGATGAGTTCGTAACTGCGAGCCTCAGCTTTCGGAGCCGCTCGCTTTTCTCGTTGCGGAGGCGCCGCTCTTCTGCCACGGCGTCCGCCGCAACCTTGTTGGTATGTTCGAAAGCCGCCGTGCGCTCTCGCACGGTCAGAGTTTTTCTGATCCTGCTTACCATGACAATCATCCATGAAGGTTTTTCATATATGGGAAGATTGCGACGCCCCCTCAATGGGGTGAGCGCCCTTGTCCAGTAGCGTACGGTCGGTCCAATTTGTCTCGCGCTGTTACCGCAGCCATTTCTTTCCTCGTCAGCTACACCCATCATGACGTGAAGCTATCGGAAGTGTCCGCAGCATCTGCGGCACTGCTTGTTCGCCGGCGAAGCAGTGCTTGCTCCCTAGAGGTCGATTTGCGCCGGTCGAATTCCGACACGCTCGGCATCGGTGCGTCTGGGCGCAGCCCATGCCATGGGCTTTGTTCTCGGGATGTGACATGGCGAACACGACTTGCGAGCGTAAACCAATCCGGCCTGTCCTAGGGGGTTTTGACAAGCGCGGTCCACCAATGGCTTCCATGCTTGCCAGCTCAGCTCAGGATGAGCAGGCTTCAGGTCAAGCTGGGCGTGAAGCAAGGACCCGCACGCGTTCTCGAGCGCGGGACCGCTGAATCCCTATGAAATCGCCTGCTCACTTGCGGGCTTTCCCACATGACAAGGGAGCATAATCAGCGGTCCGAAACCAAGGCGCCGCCAAGGGTGTCCCTCGCGTTCGACCGGAGGATGATCGCCCGTTTTCGGTACGCGTGCCCGAACTACTACTTGCTCCGGCACGTACATCTTGCTCGCTTTAACGTTGACGATAAAGCCTCGAAATTCCCGTTCGCGTCATACGAAACGAGGTCGTGGAGCACCAACCTTGAGGCGGGCGGAGAACGTGTCTGGACGGAATGGCACGCGACTGTGCTCGAGGAACTCTTGCAAACTTGGTCGCCGCGAACATCAACTGGCGACTAAATGAACGCTCGTGGCGCTGGTCGCCAAAGCCCTAAGAGCTGAATGATGCCACACCTGGATGTCAACCTGGAACGCCGGCGCCGGAATGGTGAGGAGCCTCTCATGTCGATCCGTGCGTGCGCACGTCTTATATTCACCCGATCCAATTCTGGCTCAGAGCCTTCATAGACGGACTCGACGCGGTGATCGAAGCAGCTCGACTTCAATGCCGGGGGCCAAGAAATTTTCGCAACAACGATGTGTTTCGCGAGTTTCGCCATAACGAAACCACAGGAGACTCATTATGGCAGATGACGCCACCGTTACTGTCCGCGCCGATTTCGAAACGCGGGAGGCTGCAGACCTTGCGGTTGAGCACCTTGTACAGCAAGTCGGCATTTCCAGACCTGACGTCTTTGTCCAATCCGCGGCGGCGGCCAACACATCTGGTTCGAAGGCCTCAGGCGGCGATGCTTCGCACGGAAATACTTCTCGCGTTGACGCGCCACTCGCTGGCAACATCGAGGTCTCGGTCGATATCGAGGTCAGTCAACATCCCAAAGTCAACCGAATTTTCGAAGATTTGGGCGCGTTGCGTGTATCGAGTTATTAGCCGATGAAATGCGCGGGAGCAGACGGTGCGGCACGCCGAATCCTGATCACCGGGGCGAGCGTTGCTGGCAACGCGCTCGCGTGGTGGCTCACAAAGCGGGGTTTCGATGTAACCGTCGTAGAGCGCCACCCGCAGTTCCGCGACGGAGGACAGAACGTCGACGTTCGTGGTGCCGGGCGTGAGGTCCTGAAAAAGATGGGTCTCGAGCGGACGGTAGCCGGCAGCGGCACGGGCGAGAAGGGCGTCCGGTTTGTCGACGCGGACGACAAGACAGTCGCGCAATTCGATCTCGACGGAGCCGGCGCGGAGGGGCCGACCGCCGAACTCGAAATCTTGCGTGGCGATCTGGCTCGGATCTTCTACGACGCCTGTGGGGAAAACGTGCAGTTCAGGTTTGACGATGCCATCGATACCGTGGTCGAGAGGGGTGACATTGCAGACGTGAAATTTAAGAGTGGCACTCATTCGCAATACGATCTTGTTGTCGTCGCAGAGGGCGTCGGCTCCACCACTCGCGAGCTTCTCTTTCCGGACGAAAACAAACCCCGATGGCTCGACGTGACGATGGGCTACTTCACGATCCCCAAGGGCGAGGGCGACGGCGATCTTTGCCGCATCTATACGGCCGGTAAGGGACGCAGCATCTGGCTCCGACCCGATAGCAAAGGCACCACGCGCGCAATCCTTGTCGTCCAGAAGGAGGCCGACGGTGACGAGCGATTAGCACCGTCAGAACAAAAGTCTTTCCTGCGGGAACGTTTTTCCGACGTTGATTGGGAAGCGGAACGGGTCCTTGAAGGACTGGAGACCGCCGAAGACCTGTATTTCGATGTTCTTCGTCAGGTGAAGATGGATCGGTGGTCAAAGGGTCATGTCGTCCTAACCGGCGACGCGGCTTGGTGCGCCACTCCGATCGCCGGTATTGGCACAACACTTGCAATCGTGGGTGCCTATGTCCTGGCCGGAGAACTCTCGCGCTCAACAGAGCTTTGCGAAGCGCTGCAGCGTTATGAAGAAGTCCTGCGTCCCTATGTCGAGAAAGGACAGAACGTGCCGAAGTTGGCGCCGAAAATGCTGCAGCCACAGACTATACTGGGCGTAGCGCTGCAACGGGCCGTACTGCGCATCGCCGATACGCCGGGTATCAAGCAAGTCGTCACCAAGCTGTTCGTATCCAGCGCCGACGGATTCGAGTTGCCCTCGTATGCACAGGTTACCTCTTAGTGCGGATGCAACGGATTACAACAAATTTTTTACAAATAAATCATTGGAACCTATAGGTTTTCTGAGTGTTTCCGATTTATCCAATAGGAGGTAACGCCAATGAAAAAACTCACACTTTTCACCGCCGGTCTGCTCGTCGTTGCCACTGGCGCATTTGCGCAGAGCGAGACGCCGAGCACCTCGCAGACGACGCCGGCTGTCAACACCGAGCAGAATGCCGGTGCTCCTATCGCTGGCAAGAACAGCTTCACCGAAGTGCAGGCCAAGTCCCGCATCGAAGGTGCAGGGTACACCGACGTGTCGGGTCTGGCGCTCGATGACCAGGGAGTATGGCGCGCCACGGCTACGAAGGACGGCAAGCCCGGTAAAGTCTCCCTGGATTTCCAGGGCAACATCACCCTTGCCAAGTAAAAACGATCACGGAGGAATATCCATGAAGACCACGATCACAGGACTTTACGATAGCTACGACGACGCCAAGGCGGCCGTGAAAGCACTCGAAGATGCCGGCGTCCCGTCGGACGATATCAGCATCGTCACCAACAAGGCGAACGGCGACGTCGATGCCGAAGGGCAGGGCAATCGGGCAGGTGAGGGTGCGGGTACCGGTGCCGGTATCGGCGCTGTCGCCGGCGGTGCCGGTGGCCTGCTGACCGGCCTCGGTATGCTGGCTATTCCTGGCGTCGGCCCGGTCGTTGCGGCGGGCTGGCTTGCGGCCACCGCCGCTGGTGCGGTCGCAGGTGCCGTCGCGGGCGGTGCCGTTGGCGGAATCGTCGGCGCCATGATCGAATCCGGCGTTCCGGAAGAAGACGCGAACTTCTACGCCGAGAGCATTCGTCGCGGCGGCTCCGTCGTCACTGCACGTGTGGAGGATGACCGCCGCGTATCGGCCGAAGCCATTCTCAACAGCTCGCCGCGGGTGAACGTCGCAGACCGTCGCGCGCGATATGCGGAACAGGGCTGGACGCGGTTTGACGAGACGGCGGATCCCTACACCAGCGATCAGATTGCCGCCGAGCGCGACCGCTACCGCGTCAATCGGCTGTAATTCGCTGAAACCCAAAGCATCGGAAAGCCTCGCAAGTTGCTTCTGCGGGGCTTTTTTGCTGCCCATAGCCGGCACCTTTCGGCGCAGTTTTTCCATATCGAGATGGCATCAAGACAGGTCGGTGCGAGCCTGCGCGCCAACTGATGATCCATGTCGAAACGACATGGCGCGAACGTATGATCTTTGATTGTCTTCAATCGAGCCGGTTCAGCTATATCGCGCGCCAAAAAGCACGCACGGAATGCGAAGCTCCCGACACGACTTGAATAGCGAACCCATCAAAACTTCACCTGGAGAGATCTGACGGCCGGCACGCTCTCGATCTGCCGTTCCAAGCGGAGGTTCCAAAAGAGGAAAGAGCTGAGTGGAAAGCGTGGCGTCATAACATCGACGCGATGGCAATTTGTGGTCCACAGACATGGCGCAGCTCGGCCACCCTACGATCTGCGCCATGAACCCGATGGTGTTTTCTAAATCCCGGCCTGCGACCAAAGGGCCGGTCGCTGACGATCAAGGCACACCGGATGGAACTTTGGATGTTCTTGGAGCTTTGGACAGGGTTACCCACACAGATTCATGTCGAACGGAGAAAAGCATGTCCTTGTCAGGAAAGAGAATCGCCATCCTCATCGCTCCCCGGGGAACGGAGGAACCCGAATTCGTTCAGCCGAAGCAGGCGGTCGAAAAGGCGGGCGCGGCGGTGGTCGTTGTCGGCCTCGAGGCTGGAGAAGCTCAGGCGGTCAATGGCGATCTTGATCCAGGCGGCAAGTATAAGGTCGACAAAAAGGTGTCCGAAGTCTCTGCAAGCGATTTCGACGGTTTGGTCATACCTGGTGGAACGGTCGGTGCGGACAAGCTCCGCGGCGACCGGAAAGTGGTGGCCTTGGTGAAGGAATTTTTTCAGCAGGCGAAGCCCGTCGGCGTCATTTGCCATGGCCCATGGCTTTTGGTCGAAGCCGGAGTGGTGAAGGGCCGTACGCTCACCTCATACCCGACCGTCGCTACCGACGTTCGAAACGCTGGTGGCACATGGGTGGACCAGGAAGTGGTGACAGACAAAGGGCTCGTGACGAGCCGAAACCCGAAAGACCTCCCGGCCTTCTGCGCGAAGATTGTTGAGGAGTTCGCTGAAGGTCGCCATCCGGCTCAGGCGCGCAACGCCTGACTGATCGTCGGCGAAACAGGAAGGGATCGATCCTATGACCGAATATCCAAAACCGCCTTTTGATACCCCAAAACAGACGATGCCTGGCAAGACCGACAAGATGAATCCCCGTCCCGACCACGGTGAGCAAAGCTACAAGGGGGCCGGACGCCTAACGGGCAAGAAGGCCGTTATCACCGGTGGTGACAGCGGCATCGGTCGGGCCATCGCAATCGCCTATGCCCGCGAAGGCGCAGACGTTCTCATATCCTATCTCGATGAACACGATGATGCTGAAGAGACCAGGTCCTGGATCGAAAAGGCGGGCCGCAAAGCCGTTCTGTTTCCTGGTAACATCCAAACAGCCGACCACTGCCGACAGATCATTGACACGGCAGTTTCGAAACTGGGTGGACTTGACATACTCGTCAACAACGCCGCCCACCAGGCAAGCTTCAGCGATATCGGCGAGATCTCGGACGAGGAATGGGAAATCACCTTCCAGACGAACATTCATGCGATGTTCTATCTGACGAAGGCGGCGGTGAAGCACATGAAGCCGGGGGCTTCGATCATCAACACGGCATCGATCAACGCCGACGCGCCTTCGCCGCATCTGCTCGCATACGCAACGACGAAGGGCGCGATACAGAATTTTACCGCAGGTCTCGCGCAGATGCTGGCGGAAAAGGAAATACGGGTGAATGCTGTCGCGCCCGGTCCGATCTGGACACCGCTCATTCCGTCGACCATGCCGGACGAGAACGTCAGGAACTTTGGAAAGCAGGTTCCGATGAAACGTCCCGGACAGCCGGCCGAGCTTGCAACCGCTTACGTGATGTTGGCCGACCCGCTTTCGAGCTACGTCTCGGGTGCGACGATCGCCGTCACCGGCGGCGAGCCAATTCTGTAACATGACGATCGACAAGGACAGAAAGCGAAGGCTAAATCCATGAAGGAAGGTCGCGCTCGCTTTCTGTCCATATCTGAAGCCACGGTCAGGTTTGCGGGAGGCAAAGTTGTTCTCGTGGCTGCAGTCGGGCTTGTCATCATCTGGTGCGCAGCAGGAATTATGGCGCGATTACCGATCGAATGGTTTTTTCTGACGAACATGTTTGGAACCGCCGGCGCCCTGTTCATGCTTCTGATCATGCAGCATTCGCAAAATCGTGACATGGCCGCGCTTCAAGTGAAAATCGATAACCTCATTCGCTCCAGTGACACCGGCAATCACATGATTGGGGTCGAGCGGATGGAAGCGAATGATATCGTACGACTGGCAGGAAACCGATCTGCGGGACTGGATGGCGGGCTCTAACTCGCCTTCTGATCCGCAACGTCCTCGATGCACTCGGCTTTCTCGGCGAGCTTTCGGCTCATTTCACGCAACTGCTGCTCGTCCAGCTTTTCGATGCCCACGAACTTATTTTGGGCCTGCGAAGTCAGGATCAACTCGTCAAGCTTGGCCTGAAGGGCCTTACCATCACGATTTTGCGAATTTTGCAGAACGAAGACCATCAGGAAGGTGACGATCGTGGTGCTCGTGTTGATGACCAGCTGCCAAGTCTCGCTGTATCCGAAGAATGGACCAGATACCGCCCACGCGACAACGAGAACCACGGCAATGACGAAAGTCGCTGGCTTGCCCGAAAGATCCGCTACTGACGTCGCAAATTTGGAAAAAAAGTTTGATGTATTCTTGCTCATGGTTCCTCACCTCGTCCGGCGACTGATAACGCAGCCATGACTTGGAGGGTTCCTGCAGAGCAGTGTTCGGTCCGCTAGTGTACGCTGATGGAGGTTGGAGCGTTGACCCGTGTCGACCACTTGCCGACGTAGGTGCCAATGAGCACCGTGGAAAGGTCGTCAAGCGTGCGGTAGCCGTCATTGTAGAATTCAATGGCCGCTAAACACAGGGCGTGAGATGCCGTTTCGTCCGGCTCCACATCGTAGTAACGATACCAAGCTTGAACGGCTTGTGAGAGCACGCGGATATTTGCGTCATGAGTTGGCATGCGGGATCCTCCTGCAGAGCACGTAGCGGACTGCCGAAGGAGATCAAGGCTGCCTCCAGAACGCGACCGCTCACCGAGTTTCCAAAGCGCGTCATGGCCTGGTATTCTGACATGGCTCTTTGCCGCATTCACGCATGGATAAGAACTCCACAGTCAGCGAATACTGCGGGATACCGTTAGGCGGGCTTGTATTGCCGTTTAGGAACAGCTGACGGCGTTGAGCGTTTAGCCTGCTCGGTCGAAATAAGCGCTGCGATGGCCGCACCTCATGACACAGTTCCGAACTGGGCACCGCGAGCGCAATCCAGCACTTGCACAAGGTGAATGAACAATGCCTCCAACGGGAAGGATAAAAGCTGTCAAAGGATCGAGACCGCGGTGCGTGCGCTTTGCGACACTGGCGGTGCGGCCCGTGAAAGATGGCAGGTGGAGGAAGCGGCCTGAAATCACCGCGGGAGACATGTGCCATTGAACAGCTATGTCGTCACGCTCTTCATCTTCGGGGCGATCGTCCTACTGACGACATGGCTTCCACTGGTCTTGAAGCGGATGCCGTTGTCTCTGCCGATCTGCTGCATCGCGATTGGAATGCTGCTTGCGTGGTCGCCTTTCACGCCGCTTCCTCGGTTCAATCCGCTCGAAAATACGAGATGGGCCGAGCACCTCACAGAATTCGTCGTCATCGTCGCCTTGATGGGGGCGGGCCTGAAGATCGATCGGCCGCTCGGGTGGACGAGATGGATAATTGCTTGGAGACTGCTGGGCATCGCCATGCCTCTCTCGATCGCTGCGATCGCCTTCCTCGGCTGGAGCTTCCTCGGCCTCGGTGCGGCATCCGCGCTTCTGCTTGGCGCCGCACTCGCACCAACTGATCCGGTGCTGGCGGCGGACGTGCAGGTCGGACCACCACAGAGCGGGGAAGAGGATGACATTCGCTTCGCGCTGACCTCGGAAGCAGGTCTGAACGATGGGCTTAGTTTTCCATTCGTCCTGGCGGCCATTGCCATGACAGGAGGCGCGGCTGGTGAAATGAACTGGGTCGGCCGTTGGCTGATCTTCGACGTCGTCTGGAAGCTGGCCGCCGGCGTCGGGATGGGCTGGCTTGTGGGGTGTGCACTCGGATACCTGACATTCAAGATCCCGGAAAGCGGGCGGATCGCCAGAACGGGCGACGGACTGGCAGCGCTTGGATTCACCTGCGTCGCTTACGCCCTCACCGAACTCGTTCACGGCTTTGGTTTTGTGGCGGTCTTTGTCACCGCCCTGACGCTTCGCAATGTCGAGCGCCGTAGTCGCTTTCACGGAGAGCTGCACGACTTTGGTGAGCAGATCGAGCGTATGCTGATGATGGTGCTTCTCGTCTGCTTCGGGTCGATCGTCGCAGAAGGGTATCTGCTTCAACATGTCGACTGGCGCGTTGCCGGCGTTGCCGCCATCACGCTCGGGATCGTAAGACCGCTGGCGGGATGGATCAGCCTTACCGGCTGTCGTCATCCTCGTACGGAGAAGCTAGTCGTGTCGGTATTCGGTATTCGCGGGCTGGGATCGATCTATTACCTCGCCTACGCATCCGGAAAGACGAAATTTGAGGGTATCGAAACCGTCTGGGCGACGGTGCTCACAATCATCCTGGCTTCCATCGTTCTCCATGGCATAGCGGTGACCCCCGTCATGCGCTGGATCGACCGTAGGCGCGGCGTCGAGAAAGTGAAGCCAATCGTGGCCGCGGCCAAGGACTGAATCGGTTTCAAGGGGTTCGCGGTCTGCGGCAAAGAGACGGACGGCGGTATGTGATGCGGCTAGAGCTGGTGCAGGAATTCTTCGCTGGTGAGCACGTCCACCTGCACAGAAAACCGGTCGGCGAGGAGGAGCAGGGTCGCGTCGTGCGTTTCGTCGGCTCCGCTGCACACAGCGTTGCTCAGGACCTTCACCCCGTAACCGAGATCGATCGCTCCGAGAACGGCTGCGAGAACGCAGACATCGGTCTCGCCCCCGGTCACCACCAGCGTTTGAATGCCCTCCTCTTGAAGTGTCCGATGCAGCCGTCCGTCTGTCCATGGCGAGTAAGTCATCTTGTCAAATGTTCGCGCTGGCGGCACAAACCGTGCTAACTCCGGAACGACGTCAACAAGCCGACGGTCGATCCGTTCAAGGGTCATTGCCCCCCACTTTCGATAGTAGTTCTTCCACATGCCCGTCGCCTTATCGGCAGCCGCCGGCGGCACGAACCGCGTAAAGATCGTCCTTTGCGGGTAGCAGGCGGCGACTTCCACCACTGCGGGGGATATGCTCGCCATCCACGGCACGTGCCAAGGCGTCTGTTCCGCGAACATCGACTGCATATCGATGCAAAGGTGGGCCCAATTGTTCAACATCGAGCTCAGACGGCCGAAGAAGGTGCGTCGCCGAAGGTCGAAACAACAGGACGTACCGTGCTTGTTTCAAAGACTACCGCGCCATCTCTCAAGCGCTCGCCTTGTGCTGGATCAAAATCGCCGAACGTTGCGAGTTGGACCATGATGGCCTTTGCGCGGTCGATGGCGGTGGCGTCATCGACCGCGGTCGCAGCTATTTTTACGGCAACGACCTCACCCCCTTCTCCCTGGAATTCCACGGCGACCATTCCATTGACCGCACGGTCGACTTCGATGTTCATGAGCTGCATGGGTGCCTCCTTGCTCTGCCCATCCAAAGCTGTTGGACGCCATAAGTTCCTGTCCGGTAGCGGACCGGAACAAAACGTATGTCGGCGCATTCGGTCTTCGGTCTCCTGGAACCGGTGGTGACGGCATTATCCGGCCATCAGGGCCAGCGGGCCGGCCAACCTTAGGAGGATATGATGGCAACCACTTCCCCGAAAACACTCGACGACCTATTTCTGGATACGCTCAAGGATATCTATTTCGCCGAGAAGCAGATCCTGAAGGCCCTTCCCAAGATGGCGCGCGCCGCTCAATCCGAAGAGGGCAAGGCAGGATTCCTTCAGCATCGCGACGAGACCCAGGGCCAGGTCGAACGCCTCGAACAGGTGTTTGAAGTTCTTGGCAAGGCAGCCCGCGGCAAGACCTGCGAGGCGATCCAGGGGATCATCGCCGAAGGCGAGGAGATCATGGAAGAGTTCAAGGACTCGCCAGCTCTCGACGCTGGCCTGATTTCTTCAGCGCAGGCGGTCGAGCACTACGAGATCGCCCGCTACGGCACGTTGATCGCTTGGGCGGGCCAGCTCGGCTTGAAGGACGCGGTTCCATTGCTGCAGGCCAACCTCGAGGAGGAAAAGGCAACCGACGCAAAGCTCACGGAGCTCGCGAAAGCTCAGGCAAATGCAAAGGGCAAAGGCTCGAAGGCCGCCTGACCGACGAAAGAGGACCAAATTCTGCGGCACGCACCGACAGGCACGTGCCGCTTCGTATTGGAAGGAGATAAGACAATGATGAGCGGACCATTGAAGGCCCTGTTAGGCGTGCTCGCCGTCGCTGGCTATCAGAACCGTGATAAGATCGGCGAGCTGCTTCGCCAGATCCAAAGCTCACAGCATGGCGGTGGATCCTCCGCTGAGGAAGGTGATCGCGGCCAGCAGAACGGCGGCTTGGGCGGCCTATTCGCCAGTTCGAGCGGCTTCGGCGATCTTCTGGGCGGGCTATCGACCGGCGGAATCCTGAGTGACGGTCTCGCGGACCTTCTCAAAACCTTCCAGCAAAACGGCCATTCGGATAAGGCCGAGTCCTGGGTGAAGACCGGGCCGAATACTGAGATCGATGGCAGCCAGCTTTCCGAGGCCCTCGGTCCAGGGATTCTGAATGAACTCGCCTCGAAGACGGGATTGTCGCAACAGGAGATCGTAGACCGTCTCAGTCGCGATCTCCCGAAGGCGGTCGATGACCTCACTCCCGACGGTCGGGTCCCCGAGGCGGAGGACGGAGTTGCCAATTCCGCTGGCGGGACATCGAGGGCAGGTCAGACATCGACGGCGTGATGCCATGCCCGATCGGATGGATATCTCGAAACCGAGGTGTAGGCCCACACTTCCGGAAGGCGTCGGAGATCAACGCGCCTTTCAGCGCGCTTTCTGGGCCGTGCAACGGGTGGCGTGGCTCGTCTTCGCGTTGATCCTGCTCGCCTGTCTGCTGGGGTTGCTAGGTCGAGGCGGTATCTTCTCGATGAAAGCGGTGGCGTCATCCGGCGGAGACATCGAAATCCCGGCTATCTCACGTTGGAATGCTCCAGATGAAATGCGGGTGACGCTCGGCGCATCTGTCGTGGATCAGACTGTGTACGTCGATTCGAGGTTCCTGGAGACCTTCTCCGTGGACGGCATCGATCCCCCTCAGAAGACGACAGTCCAAAAGAACGGGCGCATAGGTTACGTTTTCAGGTCCGATGAGACGGCTTCGGCGAAAATCATTTTCCGGCTCAAGACGCAGCAGCCGGGTGTAAGAGCGTTCCTCGTCGGGATTGACAACGATGTCGCCGAACACTCAACCATAATATTGCCTTAGGAGTGACAATGGACGCTGTCGTTCGCGGGCTTGCGATCTACTTTACCCTGCTTGTTATCATTCGCCTGTCGGGCCGTCGCACTTTGGCGCAAATGACCCCTTTTGACCTGGTAATCGTCCTCGTCATCTCCGAGACTACGCAGCAGGCGATGCTGGGGGACGACTTCTCGATCACCAACGCCATCCTGCTGATACTCACCCTGTTTACGACCGATATTGGGCTCTCCTACCTGAAGCGATGGTGGCCGCGGGCGGGCCATGTGATCGATGGTGTCCCGACCATCCTGGTTGTCGACGGCGTCTACGACAGCAAAGCATTGCGGGGCTGCCGCCTGGATCGGGAAGACGTCATGGAGGCGGCAAGAAGCCAGGAGGGCATTGAAACAGTACAGGAAATCAAGTTCGCCATCTTGGAAGTCAGCGGTGCGATCAGCATTATCAAGAAGAGCTGACCTTTTGGCGACAAGCAACGCGGTTGCGGCGGTTTGCCGGTAAGTGCTATGGCCTGTTAAATGGGCATGGCCCTGGTAAACGGGGCTTATTATATGAATACCATGATCGGGACGAAAGAACGTGAGCGCCTTCAGGCTCTCGACAGTTACTGCATCCTCGATACGCCTCCAGAAAAGGACTTCGACGACGTCGCCAAGCTTGCCTCGGACATCTGCGGCACGCCGATCGCCGTCGTCAATCTGATCGGTGACCGGCGGCAATTCTTCAAGGCAGAGGTCGGTCTCGGCGTGCGCGAGACGCCGTTCGAAAGCTCCTTTTGCGCGAAGGCGATCCTGGAAAATGATTTTCTATTGGTGCCGGACGCAACGAAGGATCATCGCTTCGACTGCAACCCTCTCGTTGTCGGTGCCCCTCATCTCCGTTTCTATGCCGGAGCGTTGCTGAAAACGAGCGAGGGCCTGCCGCTTGGGACCGTCTGTGTTCTCGACTACGAGCCCAGGCAGTTGAGCGAGCTGCAGCAGAGAACGCTACGTGTTCTCGCCTCGCAGGTCATGGCGCGTCTTGAGCTCAGGCGCCTTGCTGCCTCTGAGGTTGCCGCCCGCAAGCTCGCTTTGGAAGACAACGCTCGCTATAAAGCGGTTCTTGAAAGCGCCATTGACTACGCGATCGTCGTTAGCGGCCGCGACGGCTTAATTACGGATTGGAACGAGGGCGCCGTCCGGGTCCTGGGCTGGACGGCCGCAGAGGCCAGGGGACACGACGTCTCGTTTTTCTTCACTCCTGAGGATAGAGAAGCCGGTATTCCTGAAAGCGAAATGCGGGCGGCAGCTGTGCACGGCCGAAGCATGGACGAAAGGTGGCATCTGCGTAAGAGTGGCGAGCGTTTCTGGGCCAACGGCGAGCTCATGCCACTTGTAGCTGACGACGGTTCGCTACAGGGCTATGTGAAAATTCTGCGTGATCAGACAGAAAAGCGTCTAGCCGAAGAACAGAGGCAGCTTCTTCTGGAAGAGATGGCTCACCGCGTGAAGAACAGTTTCGCGGTGGTACAGGCCGTCGCAACGCAGTCGTTGCGCGGTATCGCCCCGGAGGTCACGACCACCTTCCAGGAACGATTGATCGCGCTAGGCCGGGCACATGACATGCTGTTGCAAACGAGTTGGCAATCGACTCAGCTCAAGGCGCTCATCGACAGCGTTCTTCTCAGGGATACGTTCATCGAGCGCTTCCAGTTGCAAGGCCCGGACGTCGACGTCGGCCCAAAGGCCGCGATGTCATTGTCGCTGCTTTTACACGAGCTGGCGACGAACGCATTGAAGTATGGATCGCTATCGGTCGATGATGGCCGGGTTGATATAAGCTGGATAATTCGTGGCGAAGAGTTCGAGTTGACCTGGCGTGAGGTTGGAGGTCCACCCGCATTTGCGCCCCAGCGAAAGGGATTTGGATCGCGACTGATCGGCCTCGGCGTCAATGGGTCGAGGAAGGTCGATTTGGATTACGGCGATACGGGATTTTTTGCCCGGTTTCGTGCGTCCGCCGCCTCTCTCACCTCGTAAAGGCCTTGTCCCTGTTGCGAACGACCGTGGGCTTTGGGCGAAAAAGTCATGTTGTCCGTGCGCGTTGCTGCGCTTCCCATAAGGTTGCAACCGAACATGACCTTGAACGAGGGTTCACCGCCCTTTTCCGAGAAACGTGCGTATCGCTTCGGCCAACGCGACCGGGTTTTCCTCAGCGACATGATGACCGCTTTCGACGCCAAATCCACTGACGTCGGTCGCCCAGTTTCGCCAGATGGCAATGGGGTCGCCGTAGATAGACGCCAGATCATCCATCGTCGACCATAGACATAACGTCGGGCACACCACCCGTCGGCCCGCCTCGCGATCGGAGCGGTCGTGCAAGTGGTCAATGCGAATTCCGGCGCGATAGTCTTCAAGCATCCCGTGCACGACCCGCGGGTCATGGATCGCATTCAGTATGTCCTTATAGGCTTCAGCACCCATGAGATTGGGCGACAGGGCAGAATACCAGGCGGTCGGGTTGGCCAGGATCGCCCGCTCAGGTTTTTCGGGCTGAGCGAAGAAGAACCAATGATACCAGTCTCGTGCGAACTTCCAATCGGCCCGTTCGAGGTGCTCGAGGACTGGCAGTCCGTCGATCGTTATCAATCGCTGGACGGCATCCTGATGTTCCATGGCCATTCTGAAGGCGGTCAGGCTTCCGCGGTCGTGCCCGACGACGTGGAAGGTGCGATGACCTAGCTGCGCCATCAGTTCGACGAGAGCGGCTGCCTTCGCCCGCTTTGACGAGTGCCGGCTGTCGGGAGCGTCTCGGGGAATGTAGGACCGACCGAAGCCTGGAAGGTCTGGACAGACGACGGTGAACTGATCGGACAGAAGATCGGCCACGTGCCCCCAGGTCATGTGCGTTCGGGGATGTCCATGAAGAAGAAGGACTGCAGGGCCGGCGCCCCCGTAGCGCACTCTGAGCGATCCGATGGGGATGTCGACGTACGAAAGTTCAAACCCTTGAAACACGTGTAACCTACATCTTGAAACGCGATCCGGCGGGTTGATTGCCCGAGCCGATTTTATTGCGAAACTCGAATACGAGCTCGTTGTTCCGATATGACGATGAGCACGGCAGGCGGACAAGTTCCGGCTCGAACGAACGACGCACGATGTGATAGGCGCAGAGACTTGGCTAGCCTCAATGCCTGGCGTTAAGCGCTCGTTTGACGTAAGCGGGGAACACAAAGATCACATAAAACGCGGGTCCGATACCGGCTTGGCGGCGCGCCAAGCGCAGACAAAGACAATCGACCCGGCGCGCACGAATAAGCCAACGTAGGGATCGCCGAAACACCAGTGGTTTCATGCATCTTTCAGCTCGTCAGTGCGTTTTATCCCGTCACATTCGAAAACGGAGAATACCGATGAGTAAGTGTGAACTGATCAATGTTGGAACTGATAAGCGTTGTCTCGACCCTGATGACGAAAGCAAGTTCAGGGAAAGCGCTGTCAGCCGCTTCTGGTCAATCCACAAGCGTCACATGGCAACGAACAACGTGAAACCTGACGAGACGATCGTGGAGGCAGTGACGCCACGCACTGATCATCGGTGAAGCTCGCGACCTACAACCTCAACGGCATCAATGGGCGGCTGGAAGTACTCCTGCAGTGGCTGGCGGAGGCAGCCCCGGATGTCGTTTGTCTGCAGGAACTGAAGGCACCGGATGAAAAATTTCCGCGCCTGGCAATCGAGAAAGCGGGCTATGGAGCCATCTGGCGAGGGCAGAAAAGCTGGAATGGCGTGGCGATCCTGGCGCGCGATGCTGATCCGATCGAGACACGTCGCAGCTTGCCTGGTGATGCGGATGACGAGCAGGGCCGCTATATCGAGGCTGCCGTCAATGGCGTGATTGTCGGATGCCTCTATCTGCCGAATGGCAATCCGCAGCCAGGCCCGAAATTTGATTACAAGCTCCGTTGGTTCAAGCGCCTCCAGAAATACGGGCAGGAATTGCTCAGGCTCGGCGTGCCGGTGGCGCTGATTGGCGACTTCAATGTCATGCCGACCGATCTCGACGTCTATAAGCCTGAGCGTTGGCGCGACGATGCGCTGTTCCGGCCGGAAGTTCGCCGCGCCTATGCCGCGATGCTGAAACAGGGCTGGACCGACGCCGTTCGAACGCTCCATCCGAACGAGCCCATGTACACATTCTGGAAATACTGGCGAAACTCGTTCGAGCGCGATGCCGGCCTGCGGATCGATCAATTTCTCCTGAGCCCCACCCTCGCGACCAACCTGAAATCGGCCGGTGTGGATCGGTGGGTGCGGGCTTTGCCGCAAACGAGCGACCATGCGCCTGTGTGGATCGAGGTGGATTGAGAATGAGGTCGAAGGACTCAGGCGAAAGAAGTGACAAGGTCAGTGGCGCGGAGTACCCTGAGACACCTGACGGACGCTATTTCGTCGTTCGTGGCCGGCTCTGGCGCAAGAGCAATCCTAAGCTTTCAAAGTCGCGCCGCGACGAGTTGGTGAAAGAACTCTGTCGGCGCGGCGCGACGGTCGGAAATTCAAGGGGGATATCCGGAGCCTGGCATGGGCCCGTGAGCGGGTCGACGCCACCAAAATTGCGCTCGGCGAGCGGGGGCCGGTCTGGTGGAGTGACGGGGCACCCGATTTCAACCAGCATCTTGCGGCAAACAGCCCCTATGCCGACTGGTATGCCCACCTCAAGCGTTGAATAACTAGTTGTGTCGGTTGCACGATCGGATCGCCCGATTTCGAAGATCGAGGTACTGTACGGCTCGCGAGATGAAATAATAAGGGCATCACCCGGCACCGCGCGAGCGAGCGCCCGCGCCTTGTCCCACGGCGCTGGCATTTAGGCCCTCCTTCCCCAATGCGGCGGCAGCAAGACCGGCATAGCCTTCGCGCGGATCTGCTTGACCAGAGCGTTGGTGTGCGTGGTCTGGACCCCCAGATCGTTTGCCGTTGGGCCATCCGTCACCTTTCGAACGCTTGCCCATCACGGGACGTGAAGCCCGGCAAATGCATTAACGCTTTTTGTTCTTCGCGGACAAACCTGGCGTGCGGGACTTCCCGCCTGGCAGTTGACTGGCGGCATCAGGTTCCGCAAAGGGCGTGACAGGCAAGAGATAGCGATGCCTGACGAGATGTGAAGTTTGCGGACGTGGGGCTTTACTCTTCAGCCAACAGCTACTGGCACGGGCAGATAAATATTGGAAAATAATTATTGACCGATCTGTCCGTAATTGATAAAAAACTCTCATGGCAAGACCAAGGGAATTCGACCGGCAAGCGGCGCTGGAAAGGGCTTTAAGGGTATTCTGGGCGAAAGGTTTCGCCGCGTCGTCGACAGACGACCTGCGTGAGGCCATGGGGATAGGCAGGCAGAGCCTGTACGGCGCGTTCGGCGACAAACGAACGCTTTACCTAGAGGCCCTCGACGCATACCAGCGCAGGACGACGTCCGGACATCTTAGACGGCTATCCGATGGCGGCCCGATCGAGGGTATCGAGAACCTGCTTTTAGGTCTTGTCGCAGAAGATGACCAGGAGCGCGCGTTAGGATGCATGGGCGTTGGATCAGTCGGGGAATTTGGTGTGACGGACGCGGAGCTCAATGCCCGCAGACAAACGGTTAGCGACGTTCTTCATAAAAACATCGTTCTAAGAATTCGAGAAGGGCAGCAGGAGGGAAAGATCGACACAAGCCTTGATCCCGGGGAGGCGGCAGCGTTCGTACTCATGACAATGACCGGTCTCCAGCTTGCGGCACGCGGCGGAGCTTCCAGCGCCGCCCTCAAGGCGATGGCCCGCTTCGCGGCTGATCGCCTCAAGTGCTGATCGACCCTCCACATAGGAGGTATTTTATTTAACCAGTTATGGACTGATATGTCAAAAATGGAGAATGACATGACGATCACAAAACCCAAAACTGCCCTCGTGTTTGGCGGCGCGCGCGGCATAGGTGCAGCGGCCGTGCGCAGACTTGTCGAGGATGGCTTCGACGTTGCTTTTACTTACGTGTCCCGACCCGATAGTGCGTCTGAGCTCGCTTCCTCCGTGCAGGAGAGCGAACGGCGAGTGATTGCTATTCGTGCCGACAGCGCCGATCCTGAGGCGATCAAGGCGGCGGTGCGTAGGACAGTCGACGAACTCGGGCCGCTCGACACGGTTGTGGTCAATGCCGGCATTCTCCGCATCAACACCGTCGACGCGGTCGAACTTGGGGAACTCGACCTCATGATCGACGTCAATATCCGCGGTGTCTTCCTTGCAATCCAGGCCGCCGTCGCACAGATGAAGGACGGGGGCCGGGTCATCACGATTGGTTCCAACACCGCCGTCAGAACGGGCTTTCAAGGCACTAGTGTTTACCAGTTCACGAAGGCGGCGGTCGCTGCAATGGTGAAAGGCCTCGCGCTCGATCTGGCTCCCAGACGCGTTACGGTCAACAATATCCAGCCGGGACCGACGAACACGGACATGAACGCCGGATCGATTGAGTTCCTGACGGACCGAAGCCCCTTGAAGCGAGTCGCCGATCCAGCCGAGATCGCCGAACTCGTGTCATACCTTGCCGGCCCACGCTCTTCCTACATGACCGGCTCGAGCCTGACGATCGACGGAGGATGGATCCTTTGAAACAGATGGCGCCTGTGGCGACGCTGACAGCTGCTATCGCACCGTGTCCGTGTTGAATAGCGTCAGTGTGAGTGGAACCGCATAGCTTTGCGAGAAGTGGCGGCGAAGCATCGCTGCTGCGTCGGAACCGAAATCATTTCCATAAGCCCAATTTGCTTCCGTTTCGCGGGGAACATTCGCCCTCAAAGAGTGTTTGATTGCCGGAAGATTGCTCGCCCCATCTTCCGCTCTAAGGATGCGTCACGGTCCCCCTTCCCGGAATCCGTGGCGCATTTTGGCGTTCACTTGCGCTGTGGCTGGCGCCGTGACCGGCCTTCATTTGTTAGGGGCCTGCCGATCAACGACCCGGCACGAGCTTATAGATGGCCGATCCGATTAGCGATCCTCAGATATGCTGCCGGTAGCGCGTCAAAAGCATCGTGCGACTTGCTTGTTCAGTTGATATTCGCCGTCATCCGTTCCCCGTGCTGGGCGGGCTTGGTCGGCTGCTTCGGGTTAGCCGCCGGCGCCAGGTGGCGCGTCATTGACCAGATTCTCACGATACTGAACGATCTGATCCTCATCCACATCAAAGCTGCGCTCGTTACGCCCAAGAAGCGACACTCCAGGTCCGGGAGAGACAGCGCCCGCATCCAGAAACGCGACCCCGGCCGCCTCCAAAGCGGTGCGGATAGCAGCAAGGTCATTGCTGATCACTGTGCGCTTATTCGATTCAAATTCCGCCAGCGCCGCGGGGCCCACACCCGCGCATTCGGCCAGCTTCCCTTGCGACCAATTCAACAAGGCCCTGGCAGCTCGCGATTGCTCAGACGTAATCGACATTTTGGATACCCCCGACATCGCGCTTGAAACTTAGTGGGTCGCGCCGAAAAATCCGCCGAAGACAAAAACTCCAACGAAAAAGATAATGAACACGACCGCGATGGCGCCCAGAATGGCGGCGACGCCTTTGCCGGCTCTTGCTTTCTCTCTCTTCTCGCCCGGCGTGTCTGCAGAGGGAGTAAGGCTCGGCTCGTTTTGCGAATCTGGCATAGCACTGTTCTCCTATCATCTCTTGAACCCCGAGTTGGCCCGATCAGTTCCAACGGAGCGTGGTGTTCAACCTCACGATCCATGCGGAGCCCAGTCTTCGAAGTACTATCTTGCGCGGCCCATCGCGTAGCCGATAACGAAGGCGAGGGCACCGAGTGCGAGCACAATTCCAGTTGCTGTGTGTGGGTGCTGCTCGGCGCCCATGGCGACTGCCGTAGTCTCGCGTTTGACCGCGTCCGCGACATCCTTGGCTATCCTTCGAGCACCTGTTGGCGGCTCGACAGGGCTTGCGGTGAATCCAATATGCAGCTCGTCGGACATGCTGATCCTCCTTCTTTGACACGGGGAGGAACGGACGTGGGGGAAGGTTGTTCCTCTCTGCCGCGACATGAGCTTCGAGCTCAAGCTTGGTCACTGCTTTGGGAGCCACCTGCGCGCGACGTAGCTCGGTTGCACGTTTCGCCTGCTTTAACAGTGGTCGTCGCTTGATATCGGATTTCAGTGATTTTTTGCCAGCGTTTCACGCGGCCACACCTTGATGTCGTGCGTTCACTCCGCTCGATTTCGAGCGCTCCACCGCGCGCAAGAGAGTTTCTGATGGCGCATTGTCGCCGCGAATGTTGCAGCGGTGCCTTTCGGAGCTGTGTGCCGCTTGGTCAACGTGCAATGAGGACACCGCTTATTACACCGATCCTATCTAGGCTGACCCGCTATGCAGAGACGCGGCAAGGATCCGCTTGCGAACGTCACGGGGCGTACAGCCTGGTCTCTGTACGCTCGCGGACTGTGGACTCACACGACGAAGAGCGTATGATCAATTATCGTTGCCAACCGAGTTCGTAGGCGGTGACGATTGAGGGTTTATACGTGCTCCCGCCTGCTAAGGACCAAGGAGCGGCGCTATGCCCTTTTCGAAATACGCAGCGACCTTGAGCGATCCTCATTTTCGCGAAGCTTTAATGCTATGGGCTCGTAAATTTGTCGGATCCGACATTGCAGCGAACCATATCGTCGAGCGAACCATCGGTGTTCTTTGCAACGATCCCGAACTTCTTGCCGCTCGTGACGTAAACCAGACCGTGTTTGCCTTGTTGCGTCGTCATGCTTTCGATGAAACCGAGCACATCCCCGGTGCACCTTTGGGCGCTGATTGCGAGCCTGATGATGAGCGAGCGTTATAATCAGTCACGGTTTGCTGGCGCGATGACCAGGGTCCATTCATCCGGGCCACCGGCGTTATGCGTGTAACTGAAATGACCGTTGCCGATGCTGTCTAGAAAGACGTCCACGATCCAATCTGACGGAGCAGCGCCTGGCAGCGATTGTTCGTCAAGCCACCCGGCGAGAGCGTATATGTGGCCGAATCCGGTCACCGGCTCGATATGCGGCCGGTAGAGCGTCCAAAGCTTCGTACGACTTGCCTGCTCAGTTTCCATTTGCCGCCATTCGTTCCCGACGCCTCTCGGCCTTCCATTCCTCATCTGGGAAATGATCCCAACACCAATAACTGTTCAGGCCCTTGATTGGTTCAAGGCCAAAGCTGCCCCAGCCAGGTTGCTCGCACCAATGTTCGAAAAGATGGGCGGCGCCGGGGTCGTGGCAGCGTGCGCCTCATCGCCCATCAGTTCAATCCCTTTTGATGGGCTCGATCTAACGACCCGATAAGGGAGCCTGAGAAGTATTCCAGCACCTTCAGCGCATCTGCATAGCGCTGCGCATCGGACGTACCAAGCGCGCGTATACCGTTTTCCTTGAGATCAAGTCCGACCTGATGAATCAGCGAACTGACAAATCCACGCATATCTCCGCTCGTCGATCCGAGGCTTCCAAGCAAATGCCCGATCATGATGTCGTGCATCAGGCAGCGGGCATCCAGTTCCACAATTGTTTCTTCCAGTTTTGTGACGCGGCGCTCCATCATCTCTCATCTCCCGAATTTGACTTCGATTGCAGTTTTTCCAAGACGCGTCGAGCATCGTTGATCTTGCGAAGAAAACGCCCTGATTTGGCGGTCACTCCATTGCTCTCGCGCTGATCAAAAACTTCTTCCCCAAGATAAGATAGGAGATCCCGAAAGATCTCCGTGTCCTGGGGCGTGATCTTGTAGCCTGCCGTCTGCATGGCATACGTCTCCGTTCCGCCGACTTCGGCGGTTCTCACAATGAAGATTTTAGAACACTCAGGCTTGCCAGGCCTTATTTGTTCCCATTATGTTCATGGTCTGCAATTGAGTCAAGCGGACTCTTGATGTGCTATGGAATCGAGATGAAAGTCGCCTACACCAGCATTGCCGCCATACTGATCGCTGGCTCGACCTATGCCGGTCAGCCGGTTGAAGCAAAAATCTCCGTGTGTTTTACGCCAGCCGAGCAGTGCGAAAACCGGATCGTCGGCGAGATTGATCGAGCGGAATCTTCCATCCGCGTCCAGGCCTATGGCTTCACATCGCTCCCGATCATTCATGCTCTGCAGCAGGCCGCGGGCAGGGGCGTTGAAGTCCTGATTATTCTCGACAAGACGAACGAGCGGAAATATTCGGGTGCGACCTTGCTGGAAGCCAGCGGCATTCCGGTCTGGATCGATTTCGAGCCGGTGATCGCTCATAACAAGATCATCGTGATCGACGGTCATCTGACAGTCGGCGGGTCTTATAACTACACCGCGTCGGCGCAGAAGCGGAATGCTGAAAACGTTACGTTCACGGATAGCGCCGAGATTGCGCGCCAGTTCATTGCGAATTGGGATAGCCGGCTGAAGGCGTCCAGACCCTTCGAAGCGTTCTATACAATGAACGGGGATAACAAGTTTTAGCTCGCCAAAACACGTTGCATGGTAGCTATAACAGCCGCGGCTGCTCGATGAGCTCGCCCTCCTTCGTCACGATCGAGGAACCGTACGGCTCACGCGATGAGATCTGAAGTGCTGTGTCCGGTAGAGGACGGGCGAGGGCTTTTGCCTCGTCCCACGGTGCTGTCATCCAGACGTCGGCCTCTTCCTTTGTCAGCAGCAGCACCGGCATGGCCTTCTCGTGAATGGGTTTCACCAGCCCGTTCGGATCCGTCGTCAAGAAGCCGTAGAGGTCGTCGGTCGTCAGTCCGTCCTTGACCTTGCGCACGGACGTCCACTGCGGCACATGGATGCCGGCGAAGAACATCAATGGTTTGCTTTCATCGCGCGCGAACCAGGCGTTCGGTACCTTGCCACCGTCCTCCTGACTTGCCGGATCCGGCTCTGCGAAGCTGGTCACCGGGACAATGCATCGGTGCTCTGTGCCGAACCAGCGCTTCCAATGCGGCACTTTGAGATTTCGAACATTGGTCACGCCTCGATCCGGCTCCATGCGGATCAACTCGTCCATATCGACGGTCTGACCTTTGGCTTTCAATTTGGCGGCGCGCATCTCCGCAGCCTTCTTCTGCGCGAAGATCGGGGAGGGAAGCCCCCAGCGCGCATGGACCAACTGCTTTTTCCCGTCAGCGGTGTTTCGGACGATCGGCCCCATCTGGTCGGGATTCATTTGGTAGGCCGGCATCAGATTGATCAGGCTCTCGACGTCTGCGCCCACTTTGCGACCCAATCCTTGTCTTCCATGCGATAGAGATTGCACACGTGACGAACCCTCCTGTCGACACGGAAAATCTAGCGAACTGCTGTCGGCATGCAACTGCCGCAGATCTGGAAAGCTGCTATCCGCGTGCCCATCTCAATCGAGTTGAGGCAAACCGACTGCAGGAGGCGAGCATGCCGGGCTCAGGCATGATTTTTATAACGGGCTGCGAAGGAGAAATCCTCGAACCGCGGGAACTCTCAGGCAGACCGGCGATCCGCTGCGATTGTTGTCGCCAGCAACGCCCAGCCGAAGAGTTCGATGCGGATGGCTGCGGTATCTGCGTGACCTGTCTGGAATGCGACGACTTGCTGATCGACTTGGAAATATCTGAGCCGAGGCTCTAAGCCCGGTCTGGACCCGCTGCGGACAGCAGGCAAAGAAACCGCGTTTCGCATCGATCACCATCCGCGCTGGCAATCCGGTCACATCCCATCGATGCCATTCTCCGCAGACGGGCAAACGTGATGCTGGCGCCATGCTTTTTGACAATTTCGGCGCGGATCAAGGAGCCCTCCCGGCCGCATCGCAGGCATTCAATATGGATGATGGGATCACGAACCTTGCGCAGTGTGGTCGACAAATCTGGCGTTTGCTTCGGCTTTCCGGGCATGTATTTGCTTCAGATAAGGTGCCTCGACGATCGCCCTCTGGAATATTTTCCCAGAATTTTTTCGCTGGCGCGTATGAAACGTGACGGATACTAGCGGATTGAATCAGCTTGATAATATTCCACAATGCTAAGCCTATGAGATGATATTCCTATTTTTTGGCGTATTGACACTTATCTATTACTGGAACAGAAGATGAACATCAACATTCAACGACATGACGTCGTAGTTTTCAACGCGATCTACACAGGATTCGTGATCGATGCCGGCTGCCCGCCAACACGTCCTTGAGGAGCTTCGAGAGCGCATATCAGCGCTTGAAGGAGGCTCCGCACGGTCGGCTGGTACCATGCCGTTCGGCCTGGCGGAGATCGATGCAGTGCTTCCGGGCGGTGGCCTGGCCTATGGCGCCGTCCATGAATTTGCGGGCGGCGGTGCGGGCACCGTTGACGGGGCGGCGGCGGCGCTTTGTGCTGCGGGGATCGCAGCACGCACGAAAGGCCCGATCGTTTGGTGCCTGACGCGTCCGGATCTCTTCTTTCCCGCACTTGCCCAGGTCGGTCTCCACCCCGACCGCGTGATCTTTGTCGAATCCGACAAGGAGGAGGACGTTCTGGCCAACATGGAGGAGGGACTGTCTTTTGGCGGCCTGGGTGCCGTTGTTGGTGAAGTCGTCCGATTGCCTATGGTCGCCTCGCGCCGGCTGCAGTTGGCGGCCGAGCGGACGGGAACAATGGCGCTCGTGGTCCGTCGATGGCGACGGCAGACGGAAGCGAATGATTTCGGGCAGCCGACGGCGTCGGCAACGCGATGGCGGGTGAGCGTCATGCCATCCGAGGAGTTGCCAGTGCCGGGCGTCGGAAGGGCCCAATGGTTTCTGGAATTGATGCGCGTGAAAGCGGGTGAGTGTGCTGAGTTTCTCGTGAGGGCGTGCGATGACAAGGGTCGTCTCGATCTATCTTCCGGATCTGCCGACGGATCGCATTCGTCGCGCCGATCCCGGCATTCCGCCTGAACAGGCGATCGCCGTGATTGCCCGGAGCGGGTCGAAGCGCTGGGTGTCGGCCGCCGACGCGGCTGCGAGAAAGGCCGGCGTGCGTATCGGCATGCCAGCGGCCAAAGCACAGGCACTGTTCTGTGGCCTGATGCTGGTGGATGCCGATCCGGCAACGGATGCAGCGGCACTCGAACGGATCACGCTGTGGGCGCTGACGATCTATTCGCCGATCGTCGCTGTCGACGGAGTCGATGGCATCGTCATGGATACCGAGGGCGCCGATCACCTGCAGGGCGGCGAACTTGCCATGGTGACAAAGATCGCCAATCAGTTCCTGGCCAGAAAGCTTACGGCCCGTGTCGCTGTCGCCGACACCTGGGGCGCAGCGCATGCGTGCGCCCGGGCCATCAGCCGCGACACGGTCATCGTACCGATCGGCGACACGGTCCGCGCCGTCGAAAAGCTGCCGATCTCGCTGCTTCGTCTTCCCGGAAAGATCGCCAGCGATCTGCGCACGCTCGGCTTCCAGACGATCGGCGAACTGGCCAACACGCCGCGAGCGCCGCTGACGCTTCGCTTCGGTCCCGAGATCGGCCGGCGGCTCGATCAAATGTTCGGCCGTGTCTCCGAGCCGATCGATCCGATCCGCGCGGCCGAGCTGATCGAGGTCTCCAGAGCGTTTGCCGAGCCGATCGGTGCTGCCGAGACCATCGACAAGTATGTTGGCCGCTTGGTCGTACAGCTGATCGAGGAGCTTCAAAAACGAGGCCTCGGCGTTCGCCGTGCCGATCTGATCGTCGAGAAGGTGGACGGGACGCGGCAGGCGATCCGAGCCGGCACGGTAAAGCCGGTGCGTGATGTCGCATGGCTGACAAAGCTATTTCGTGACCGGACAGAGAAGATCGAACCCGGTTTCGGGATCGAGAGGTTGACCTTGGTCGCAATCATGGCCGAGCCTCTCGATGAGCGCCAGACATCCTCATCGCTGGTCGAGGAAGACGTCACGGACGTCACGCCGCTGATCGACATCTATGGCAACCGTGGGCAGCGGGTTTATCGGCTGGCGCCGGTTGCGTCCGACGTGCCGGAGCGCTCAGTCCAGCGGATCAGCGCTGCCGCTGATCCGATCGAAATCACCTGGGTCAGCCACTGGCGCCGGCCGGTTCGGCTTTTGGCGCGTCCGGAACTGATTGAGGCCATCGCCTTGTTGCCGGACAGGCCGCCGGTCTCCATCACCTGGCGCGGCAAGCGTCGCAAGGTGAAGCGAGCCGATGGACCGGAGCGGATCTTTGGCGAATGGTGGCAGCGCGACGCGGAGATGGAAGCGGTGCGCGACTATTTCGTCATCGAGGACGAGGCCGGCGAGCGCTTCTGGGTCTTTCGTTCCGGCGACGGCATCGATCCGGACACCGGCAGCCACCGGTGGTTCATGCATGGGATCTTCGCATGAGCTACGCCGAGCTCCAGGTCACGACCCATTTTTCCTTTTTGCGTGGGGCAAGCTCGGCGCAGGAACTGTTCGAGACCGCGAAGCTGCTTGGTATAGAGGCTATCGGCATCGTCGACCGGAATTCGCTCGCGGGGATTGTCCGGGCGCTTGAAGCGTCGCGCGCCACTGGTCTGCGCCTCGTCGTCGGCTGTCGGCTCGATTTGGCGGATGGCATGTCCATCCTGGTTTATCCGGTGGATCGCGTCGCATATTCGGGGCTGACGCGCCTCATCACTCTCGGCAAATCGCGAGGCGGCAAGAACAACTGCCTCCTGCACTGGGATGATGTCGTCAGTTATGCAGATGGCATGATCGGCATCCTGGTGCCGGATCTGCCCGACGATCTCTGTGCGATCCAGCTGCGCAAGATGGCCGACGTGTTTGGTGATCGCGCCTATGTCTCGCTTTGCTTGCGCCGCCGACAGAACGATCAGATGCGGCTGCACGAGATCGCCAATCTGGCAATGCGCTTCAAGGTAAAGACAGTCGTCACCAATGATGTCCTCTTCCATGAGCCGGGTCGCCGGCAGCTGCAGGACATCGTCACCTGCATCCGCAATCACACGACGATCGATGATGTCGGATTTCAGCGCGAACGCCATGCCGACCGGTATCTGAAGCCGCCTGACGAAATGGAACGGCTGTTTCCGCGCTACGCGCAAGCGCTGGCGCGAACGATGGAGATCGTCCGTCGATGCAGGTTTTCGCTCGAGGAGCTGACCTACCAGTATCCCGAGGAGGCGATCGTCCCCGGCAAGGATGCGCAGGCGTCGCTCGAGCATTATGTTTGGGAATGCGTTCCCGACCGCTATCCGGAAGGGCTGCCACCTGACGTTTTGAAGACGGTGCGTCACGAACTCGACCTCATTCGCACCATGAAATATGCGCCGTACTTTCTGACGGTCTTTTCGATCGTGCGCTATGCGCGGTCGCAGGGCATTCTGTGCCAGGGCAGGGGATCCGCGGCCAATAGCGCCGTTTGCTACATTCTCGGCGTCACGTCGATCGATCCTTCGACCAATGATCTCCTTTTTGAACGTTTCGTCAGCCAGGAACGCGACGAGCCTCCGGATATTGATGTCGATTTCGAGCACGAGCGGCGAGAGGAGGTCATCCAGTGGATCTATCGCACCTATAGTCGCGAAAAGGCGGCCCTCTGCGCGACTGTGACGCGGTACCGCGCCCGTGGCGCGATCCGGGATGTCGGCAAGGCGTTCGGGCTGCCGGAAGACGTTATCAAGGCGTTGTCGTCGGGCATGTGGTCCTGGTCGGAAGAGGTCTGCGACCGCAATGTCCGCGAGCTCAATCTCAACCCCGATGACCGGCGTCTTGTGCTCACCCTGAAACTCGCGCAGCAGCTGATGGGGGCGCCGCGCCATCTCGGCCAGCACCCCGGCGGTTTCGTCCTGACCCATGATCGGCTGGACGATCTCGTACCCATCGAGCCAGCGACGATGAAAGACCGGCAGATCATTGAATGGGACAAGGATGACGTCGAGGCGTTGAAGTTCATGAAGGTCGACATCCTCGCGCTCGGGATGTTGACATGTATGGCCAAAGCCTTCGACCTCATTCGCGAGCACAAAGACCGCGATCTCGACCTGTCAAAGATCGAGCAGGAGGACCCGGCGACCTATGCGATGATCCGCAAGGCCGACACGCTGGGCACGTTCCAGATTGAAAGCCGCGCCCAGATGGCGATGCTGCCGCGCCTGAAACCACGCACATTCTATGATCTCGTCGTGCAGGTGGCGATTGTCCGGCCGGGACCGATCCAGGGCGACATGGTGCATCCCTATCTTCGCCGGCGGGAGGGAAAGGAAACCGTTGAATATCCGACGCCGGAACTTGAGGCGGTGCTCGGCAAGACGCTCGGTGTGCCGCTGTTTCAGGAGTCGGCGATGCGGGTCGCGATGGTCTGTGCCGGCTTCACCGGCGGCGAGGCCGATCAGCTGCGCAAATCCATGGCAACCTTCAAGTTCACCGGCGGCGTCTCGCGGTTCAAGGACAAGCTGGTGTCGGGGATGGTGAGGAATGGTTACACGCCGGAATTCGCCGAGAAGACATTTTCGCAGCTTGAAGGGTTTGGCTCCTATGGTTTTCCGGAGAGCCATGCGGCATCCTTCGCGCTGATTGCCTATGCCTCAAACTATATCAAATGCCATTTTCCGGACGCGTTCTGCGCCGCACTGATCAATTCGCAGCCCATGGGCTTCTATGCGCCGGCGCAGATCGTCGGCGATGCCCGCCAACATGGCGTCGAGGTTCGTCCTGTTTGCATCAATCACTCACGATGGGATTGCACGCTGGAGCCGGTCGGAGACGTAGATCGTCACGCCGTGCGTCTCGGCATGCGCATGGTCCACGGTCTGGCGGCCGCCGATGCTGCCCGCATTGTGGCGGCGCGCGCCGATCAGCCCTTTGCAAGCGTCGATGATCTTTGGCGGCGGTCCGGCGTGCCGGCGGCGTCGTTGGTCGAGCTCGCCGAGGCCGACGCCTTTCTGCCGGCGGTCAATTTGCAGCGACGCGATGCGCTCTGGGCGATCAAGGCCCTGCGTGACGAGCCCTTGCCGCTCTTTGCCGCGGCCGCCGAGCGCCAAGAGAAGACGATAGCCGAACAGCAGGAGCCTTCGGTCAGCCTGCGGCAGATGACCGAAGGACATAACGTCATCCAGGACTACAGCCATACCGGCCTGACCCTTCGCCAGCATCCACTTGCCTTTCTGCGTAACGATCTGATCGCCAGCAACATCGTCACCTGCGAGGAGGCGATGTCGGCCCGTGATGGCCGCTGGCTGATGACGGCAGGGCTTGTGCTCGTCCGTCAGAAGCCAGGATCGGCCAAGGGCGTCATGTTCCTGACCGTCGAAGATGAAACGGGACCGGCCAATGTCGTCGTCTGGCCGGCGCTCTTCGAGCGGCGCCGACGCATCGTGCTGGGATCGAGCATGATGGCGATCAATGGACGGATCCAGCGGGAAGGCGAGGTTGTACATCTGATCGCCCAACAGCTGTTCGATCTTACCGGCGATCTTACCGGTCTTGCGGATCGTGACGAGGGCTTCAGGTTACCGACCGGTAGAGGCGATGAGTTCGCCCATGGCACGCCTGGCGGGCCGGATTCCAGAGAGCGTGCCGTGATCAGGGCCCGTGAAATCTACATTCCTGATCTTCATATCGATACGTTGAAGGTGAAAAGCCGGAATTTTCAGTGATGACGGCGCCTATGCGCTAAAAGGAGACATCACCGTAAAACGACGTCAGCGCAAAACTCGGTGGTTTTTGTCGAATGACAAATCGGGGCGATCGTATTCCAGCCCTTGCCTCGGACGACGCCGTCGCCTAGGAATGCTCTTATTCCAGGATAGATCGATTTATCTGTCGGCAAAAAATATCCGCATGCGGAGAGTGCTTCCCGGATGCCCCGTGCCCGGCGAGATCGCTTTCCAGGCAATCCGGGATGTGAACGGCTGACGCTTGGTATCGGCTCCCAATCCGATCTTGAGGCTCGTCAGGACATCCAACCGCTTTCTGAAGGACGGCGTAAGAATCGTCTCTGAAGTCGCATCCAGCCGTTCGGCGACTTGCCATCGGGTGGCATGGCTCCTCGGATTGCCGTGCAGCAACGACACCGGAGGACCTGACGCGCATGGCGCATGCCTGGAACACCGGTCGGGACTTCGATTTAGTCGAGAAGGAAATCTTCGAATATGCAAGTCCGCAATATTTAAAGGGGTGGAGTGCTCGGCCACACGGGATAAGAACTCGCCTGCCATTTCGTTGGAAAGAAACCGAAAAATCCTCATGTCTTCCATGCCGCCGCGTCCGGTTTACACGGCCGAGCCTTCGAGTGGGAATGGCCCCGCGCCTCCGAAAGTTCCGAAGTCGAGATGTAGAGATTGACTGAGTTGTCGAAGCCTTTAGTGTCTCGACGCGGCCGGGAACAATGAGCGCGCTTGACGGTTCGTTGGATCAGAGCAAGGAGGAATTATCATGGCTCTCAATACTCCCAAAGACGGTGCGCCCGGCACCACAGATCAGTCGCCCCGGTGGGAGGGACCGCAAGCGAACACCCCGCGCGGATATATGCCCGCGAAAGACGATCCGAACGTTGACCGAGACGCCGTCGGCGAAAACTTGCAGGACCCTCGCAAACGCAATGTCTCCGACGCGATGAAGACCCGCGACAAATAAACCACGGATCCGATGCCCAAAGCGTAATCCCAATTGAACATTTTTCAGGAGAACGGAACTGCCCCGCGGAGATAAATCCAGCTGGATCGCCAAGCCGAGCATATCGAGGAAGGCTACGAGGAGCGCGGCGTGTCCAAGAAGGAAGCCGCGCCACGCCTGGGAGACGGTCAACGCAGAGACGCACGGCGGAAAGAATCCGGCTACGGACCCGGCAAGTCTGGGAGCCACGCTCCGTCGCGCAAGGGTAGCCATCTCGGTGGCGAAGCTTCCGCTAACCGACCGAAGGCTGAGCGTTCCGCATCGGCGAGGCAGGCGGCCGAAACCCGCAAGCGCAACGAACATCATGGATTTCACTGAGCGGTCGCATCCAACTTGATCCCTATCGCTCAATAGCATCAATTGCGATCTAGGCTCGACGGCGTCGCGTCGGGCGGCACCGTTCGCGCGTCATCGCTCCACGAGGCACCGGGCGGAGTAGGGCGGACACAGGAGGCCTCGAAGCCGCTCATTGCACATTCGATGACGTTGTGGAAATGACAAGCTATCACGTGAAAATGTCCAAGCACATGGACGTGTTTCGAACGGTTAAAAACGAGTTGTTTCCGAAGAAACCTTATGCTTGGACTCGCATAGGTAGCTCTGAGCTGTACGCGCGCGGCTCCTCGCCGCGGTAAAATGTGTTGCCGTGAAGCGATGATTGGAACCTATGCGTCGCGAACGAATCTTTCCTCGCTGAGCAAAAAAGATACAGCAGTTTAGTGTAGCGGAGTCGGTGGATTTTTGGTTCGATTTCCTTCAAGCCGAAGGTACACGCGTCTGGGTTCGGCCTCTGGGCGAACCGCAAATAAGCCAACAATTATTTGCTCATCTCCTTCTGTGCCAGATCAAGGATCCAATCCTTCGATCGTTCGACTGCGTAACTGCGGGTACTGCTGCTGCGCTCTTTTACCAGAAATTCTCTGTAGGAGCTTGTCTGCTCCCATCAATGGTTCGCCAAAAGCACGGCGTCCTTGAGCGCGAGAGAATAGGGTTGCTTCGGATTTTGGCCTTTGCCGTTCGGTGGGAGAGGCAACCGCGGGGCTGTTACGACGCACCGCGGGAAATAATCTGTCGATTCGCAGGATGCCGACACCTAAGTAGTGTCCACCATCCGCGGTCCGGGAGCCTCCAAAGCGGACGACGAAGCCATGAGCGGGTCATCCCGCATCGCTGCAACAAGATAGTCGATGATGGTTCTCACCCGAAGCGGCACGTTGCGCCGAGTGGGATAGGCCAGGTTGATCGGCAGACGGGCGGGCGGAAAATCGGGCACCAGATTGACCAATCGACCGACCTCGATGTCGGGAACGGCGAGGACATGGGAGAGAATTGCAATGCCAACGCCCGCGAGCGCGGCGCGATGGACAGCGACCGCATTATTTACCACGAGACGTGGCGCGATGCGCACGGCGACTTCATCGGCCCCGTTGGAAAAGCGCCATGAACGGCCGTCGCCGCCGCGTGTGTAGCAGATGCAGTTATGGCGACTGAGATCCTCAAGCGTTCGGGGTAAGGCTCGCCGTTCCAAATAGGCTGGCGCAGCAACAAGAAAGGCTGTCGTCCAACCGATCCTGCGGCACACCAAGCTGGAGTCGCTAATGGGACCGAGGCGCACTTCGAGATCGATGCCCTCTTCGACCAGATCGGACGGTTCTTCGCGAAACAGCATTTCGACGGAAAGGTCCTGGTGGCGGTCTAGAAGGTTTGCAAGCCGGTCGCTCATGTAAAGCCCTAGCGGGGCAGGCAAGGAAAGTCGCACCTTGCCCGATACCGTCCCAACTGGACCGGCAGAATCGTCGAGCGCTTCGACCGCCTCGATAACCTTGAGGGCCATCGGGATCATTTGCTCGCCTTCGGCCGTCAGTGCCAATCCCGTGGTCGAGCGATGTAGAAGGCGCGTGTTGAGATGTGCTTCCAGGGCCGAGACCTGCCGAGAAACCGCGGGCTGCGTCAGCCTGAGATCGATGGCGGCAGCCGAAAACGATCCCGCCTCGGCAACCCGTAGGAATGTCCGCAGCGCGCAAACAATGTCCATTTCTGCCCCTTATCTCCTGACATAGACCTTATGTCCAACGCTTGGGTTCACCTCTCTCATAATATGGATATCATATATCCTCAAGGACTAAGGATATCCTTAATATGGAGAACGTGCCGTGACCCAACGCCTGAACTATGCCCAGAAATCGCCGGAGCTCTTGAAGAAGCTTTCGGATCTCAGTATCGCCCTCAAAGACAGCGCCATCGAACAGAAGATCCAAGATCTTGTGCAAATCCGCGCGTCACAGATCAATGGCTGTGCATTCTGCCTCGACATGCATGTCAAGGAAGCCAAGATCCACGGGGAGAGCGAGCTCAGGCTTTATCACGTCGCCATTTGGCGAGAGTCCAACCTGTTCATTCCGCGTGAGCGCGCGGCCCTCGCCTGGACCGAAGCAGTGACGAAGCTGCCGGAAGGCGGCATTCCGGATGAACTTTACGAGCGCGTACGGGGCCAGCTTTCCGAAAAGGAAATCTCCGACCTGACCTTCGAGATCATGGTCATCAATGCCTGGAACCGCGCCAGCGTCGCCTTCAAGTCGGTCCCCGGCTCGGCCGACAAGCTCTACGGCCTCGACAAGGCTGGTCTCAACTAAAGCCTTTCCCGCCGACAACCCATCGGACGACCTGTGCCGCAGAAGCGGACGCGAACGAATTCATCTTTCGAAACAGGAGATAAAATGACTCTGCAGAACATATCTCATCCCGTCAGATCAGGCGCCGAAGAGTTGGTCCCGTCTCGCTACGCAGTGAAGATTGGCGAGATCGACGTGCTTGTCGTGAGCGACGGCGTACTTCCCTTGCCAACCAAGATGCTGGGTTACAACGCCGACCCGACCGAGCACGCGGCCTGGCTGAGTGACATGTTCCTACCGCCCGACGCCTTCGACTGGGCGCTGAACGTGGTCGTGGTCCTTAGTGGCGAGCAGACCATACTCATCGACGCTGGGCTGGGATTAGACCCGGAGTTGAACTTGCCGCGAGCCGGGCAGTTGATCAAGCGACTGGAAGCCGCCGGTATCGACCTTGGTTCCGTGACCGACGTGATACTGACCCATATGCATATGGATCACGTTGGCGGGCTGCTCGTCGACGGAGTGAAGGAGCGACTGCGTCCGGACCTCAAGATCTATGTGGCGGCGGCCGAGGTCAAGTTCTGGGAGGCGCCCGACTTCTCTCATGTGTCCATGCCGCCGGGCTTCCCGGACGCTCTTCAAGCTGCCGCCAAGCAGTTCAGAAAGGAATATGAAAGCCATCTGCGATTGTTCGATGATGAGTACAAGGTGGCGCCGGGCGTTATCGTGTCTCGAACTGGCGGCCACACACCTGGGCATAGTGTGGTCCGCGTCGCCTCCGGAAAAGACCGGCTGATGTTTGCCGGCGATGCGGTGTTCGCAGTCGGCTTCGATCACCCCGACTGGTTCAACGGCTTCGAACACGACCCGGAAGAAGCCGCGCGCGTGCGCGTCCGTCTTTTGCGGGAGCTGACGGAGACGGGAGGACTTCTGGTCGCCACCCACATGCCGTTCCCCTCGGTCGGGCATGTGGCGGCTGACGGCGATGTCTTCCGCTGGGTGCCAGTGTTCTGGGACTACTAACTGTCCGGCAGGCGGTTGCCGGGCTGACAATGCAGCCTTAGGGCTGGGCCTCGCTCACCCGGGCGGACGCAGGCGTCGTCAGACCGGCACGACCAGCAATCCATCAAACAGAATGAACGAACAATGCGGCGCGCTAGGCGCCACGAACGGAGAAGCTTATGAAAATCGTCATCATCGGCGGAACCGGCCTCATCGGTTCGAAGACAGCCGACCGCCTTCGCAAGCAGGGGCATGAGGTCATCGCCGCCGCTCCGAACACCGGCGTCAATACGATTACCGGCGAAGGTCTCGCCGAAGCATTGACCGGCGCCTCTGTCGTCATGGATCTCGCAAACTCGCCCTCCTTCGAGGACAAGGCGGCGCTCGAATTTTTCGAGACGTCAGGCCGCAATCTGGCGGCGGCGGAAAAGGCAGCCGGCGTGAAGCATCATATCGCCCTTTCCATCATTGGCGTCGATCGCCTGCCCGAAAGCGGCTACATGCGCGCCAAGGTCGCCCAGGAAAAGATCATCCGGGAATCCGGCATTCCTTATACGATCGTCCACTCGACGCAGTTCATGGAGTTCCTGAGCGGCATCGCCCAATCCGGCACAGTCGGCGATACGGTGCGCCTGTCGCCGGCCTATGTGCAACCGATCGCATCCGACGATGTGGCCGACAACATGACCGTCGTTGCGAACTCTACGGCAATCAGCGGCATCGTCGAGATCTCCGGTCCAGAACGTGTCCGGCTGAATGAGCTCGTTGCCCGCTACCTCAAGACAATGGGCGATAGCCGCAAGGTCGTCGTGGATCCGGAAGCTCGCTATTTCGGCGCCCGTCTGGAAGATGGCTCGCTCGTATCCGATGGCCATCCGCGGCTTGGCCGGATCACCTTCGAGCAATGGTTCGCAACCTCCGTACGCAAGTGAACGAACACGGTGCGGCGCCGCAATTGCTGCACTACCGAGCTCTCAAAAAAGGAATTCGACATGATCAATCCAATTCTCGGCCTCGCTATAGCCGCGCTCCTGTCCACCACTGCCGTTGCACATGATGCCGGCGAGAAGGATGCCAAGGTCACGCTCGTCTACGAACATGAACTACCGAACGTTCCTGGCAAGAGCATCAAGGGCGTCCTCGTCGAATATGGTCCGGGCGGCTTTTCCCCGGCCCACACCCACCCGAACTCGGCCTTCATCTATGCAACAATCCTAGAAGGGGCGATCCGGAGCCAGGTCAACGACGGCCCGGTCAAGATTTTCAAGGCCGGCGAGAGTTTTTCCGAGCAGCCAGGTGATCGTCATGGCGTCAGCGAAAATGCCAGCACGACGGAACCGGCAAAACTCCTTGCGGTCTTCGTGGTCGACACGGCACAGCAGGAACTGACCTTCCCGGTCAAGAAATAGATGAACAGGCCGCGCGCCTGATCCGATGCGCGGCCGTTCTTCGACGTGATCAACCGTTATCGGTGAATTCTTGCCATGTTGGGCGATGACCACTTTTTGCCGCTGCTTCTGATCAACATTCTGGCGATTGTCGGCATCATTGTATGGCACGCTCAGGGCAGGAGCCGTCCGACAGGCCGCCTGGTCGTCCAGATCCTGTTTTTCACCAGCATGAGCCTTGTGCTCTACATAGGGGGCATCGCTCCACATCAGCCCGACGACATCTACACAAAGGGTTTTGCCGCGCTGCTTTCCAAATCGGCCAGAGTTCTCTGGTGGACCCATCTCGCGTGGACGATCATCGGCTTCCTCCACATCTATATCCGAATCAATCGCAAGCCGCGGGAAGCGCATCTCATCCTGGACATGGCGGTAGCCGTTATCTATCTCGGCGTGGCGCTGTCGGTGATGGGCTTCGTCTTCGGTCTGCAGATCGCCACTCTAGTGACGACCTCAGGCGTCGTCGCCGTCGTCTTGGGCCTGGCACTGCAGAATACGCTCGGCGACGTCTTCTCTGGTATCGCGCTGACCCTCGGGAAGGCCTATGCCATCGGGGACTGGGTTCAACTAAGCGATGGCACCGCGGGTCGTGTCACCGAGACGAACTGGCGCTCCACAAATCTGCTGACCGGCGCGAACAACATTGTCGTGTTGCCGAATAGTATGCTGGCAAGGCAAGGCCTGACCAGTCTCAGTCGCCCCGACGAGACGCATCAGATTGCGTTGACCTTACGCTTTGCCGCCAGGCAAAGCCCGCGCTTCGTCGAAGGCGTCATGCTGTCCGTGCTGCAAGCCTGTCCCCTGATTATCAAGGATCCGTCGCCGGCCGTTGCCCTGAAGACCATCGACGCGATCGCAATCGAGGTGGAACTGCAGTTCCACGTCGCTAGTCTCGCCATGGGGATGTCCGCCAAAAACGAGCTTATCGATCACATCCATGACCAATGCGGGGCTAGCGGTCTCTCGCTAGCCATGCCCGCCGAAAGCCTCGTGTACATGCCGACCATGACCGGCAGGGAATCTTTCGCTCCGAGTGAGGAAGCGCGCTTACCCGGCGCGCTTTAGGACCCACTCGAAGGTATCCTTCCAGATGGCGGGAGGTGTTTCTCGTGAAAGAATGTCTCCAAGATCCGCCAGCGTGACGCTTTGCAGCTTCTGTCGCCAGGCTTCGTCGGCTTCCCACATAATACGAGCCACCGCGCAAGGACTGCTGTCGCAATAGCCTTTCGGACGGCAGGGGTTGTTGGCGCGAATATCGGCGCAAACGAAGGTCCGCGATTTGCCTTCTACGGCCTCCACGATATCGAGAAAGGTCATTTCCGCTGGCGTTTTTGCGAGGCGATAGCCGCCGGATGGACCAAGCGTCGAATGAACGAGCCCGGCCTGCGACAGGCTCTGAAGTGCCTTGGAGAGATATTCCTTCGGAAGTCCGTGTAGTTCCGCCAGCGCCTTGGTCGACAGATAGCGCCCCTCGGGCAGGCCGGTAAGAATGGCACAACAATGCAGCGCCCATTCAACTTGGCTTTTTAAGATCATTAAGGTGTCCCGGTCGCGGAAAAAACCACCGCAGATTAAGGATACAAAGTATCCCTATTGTAGCCAAATGTAAATTCGAGAATTGGCGACGTTTCCCGTGCGGTGGCGCATCTTGCACTGGCGTCCGAAATCAACTCTGAAACCTTTAAAGACCGGCGAGTGGGATGCAATTTCCACCTTTGCTTCCCACTCAGCTCCTGGTACCGAACGCTGCTTATTTGCATCCGCTGCTATAAGGCTGGCATCGACGGCAAATCCTTCCACGCCCACCAATCCCTGAGCGAGGCATCGCTCCACCACCGTTTCGAACATGTGTCGCAGGATATCACTCTGCCGAAACCTGCCGTGGCGATTCTTCGAGAAGCTGGAGTGATCAGGTACCTTGCCGTTCAATCCGAGGCGGTAGAACCAGCGGTAGGCGAGGTTGAGATGGACCTCTTCACACAGCCGCCGCT
>NZ_JABAIJ010000029.1 GCF_012641435.1 Rhizobium sp. P38BS-XIX | reverse complement strand
CCCTACAGCTATGCCGTGACGGCGGGCGCCCTGCCACAGGGCCTGACCTTGTCGTCCGGCGGCTTGCTTTCCGGCACGCCGACATCGGCCGGCACCTTCAACTTCACCGTCAGCGCAACCGACAGCTCGACGGGGGCCGGTCCCTATTCCGGATCGCATGCCTATAGCATTGCCGTGACGGCGAACCCGCCGATCGCCGGCAGTGCCACGCTCACGGTGGCGGCGAACTCCTCGGCCAATCCGGTCACCCTCAACCTGACGGGCGGAACCGCAACCACGGTGGCGGTCTCGACGGCGGCAGGTCACGGCACCGCCACGGCCTCGGGCACGTCGATCACCTATACGCCGACGCCGGGCTATGTCGGGTCTGACAGCTTCGCCTATACCGCCGGCAATGCCGACGGCACCTCTGCGCCGGCAACCGTCAGCGTCACGGTCTCTGCCCCGACGATCACACTCACCCCTGCGACACTGTCGTCCGGTGCGATCGCCACGGCCTACAGCCAGACGGTAACGGCGACCGGCGGGACCGCACCCTATAGCTACGCGATCACATCAGGCGCGCTGCCGGCCGGCTTGAGCCTCAACCCGACCACAGGCCTCCTTGCCGGCACGCCGACATCGGGCGGAAGCTTCAACCTGACCGTCACCGCCACCGACAGCTCGACGGGAACCGGCGCACCGTTTACCGCATCCAGGGCCTATACGCTGACGATCGGCGCCCCGACCGTTGCGATCACACCGGCCACCCTGCCGGCTGCGACTGTCGCCACCGCCTATAGCCAGACCGTCACCGCCTCGGGCGGGACGGCGCCGTACACCTATGCGGTCACATCGGGCGCGCTGCCGGCCGGCCTGACGCTGTCCCCGACCGGCGTGCTCTCGGGAACGCCGACCGCAGACGGCACCTTCAACGTCACCATCACCGCGACCGACAGCTCGGCCGGCGGCGGACCCTATACCGGATCCAGGGCCTATAGCCTTGCCGTCGGCGTCCAGGCGCCGATCGCAGGCAATGTCTCGGCAAGCGTTGCCGCCAACTCCTCGGCCAATCCGGTCAC
>NZ_JABAIJ010000028.1 GCF_012641435.1 Rhizobium sp. P38BS-XIX | reverse complement strand
CCTATTCACCGAGCGATTTTCGGGACATCGACCCACCGGCGCTCGGCCCAGCTTTGCTGGGCAAGCTCGGCAAGCTGGACACCCTTGGCGCCCTCGCGCAGCGTGTACTTCCACGGCGCATCCTCGGCCACATGCCGCAGGAACTCTTCCCACTGCGCCTTGAAGCCATTGTCGAACGCCTGCGTGTCGGGAACCTCGTCCCATGTGTCGAAGAAGTTGATCGGCTGCGGCTGGTCGGGGTTCCACACAGGCTTTGGCGTGTTGACCCGATGCTGCGTCCAGCAGCGCATCAGGCCGCAGACCGCAGACCCGTGCGTGCCGTCCACCTGGAAGGTGACGAGATCGTCGCGACGCACGCGCACCGCCCACGAGGAATTGATATGGGCGATGATGCCGCCCTCCAGCTCAAAGGTGGCATAGGCCGCATCGTCGGCATCGGCGGCGTAAGTATTGCCGTTCTCGTCGACGCGGCTTGGAATATGCGTGGCGCCCAGGCAGCTCACCGACTTCACCTCGCCGAAGAGATTGTCGAGCACATAGCGCCAATGCGGCAGCATATCGAGGATCATGCCGCCGCCGTCTTGTCTGCGGTAGTTCCACGACGGACGCTGTGCCTTGACGCCCCAATCGCCTTCGAACACCCAGTAGCCGAACTCGCCGCGCACCGACAGGATCTTGCCGAAGAAGCCGCTGTCGCGCAGCATGGCGATCTTGCGCAGGCCGGGCAGGAACAGCTTGTCCTGCACAACGCCGTTCTTGACGCCGCGCCGCTCGGCAGACGCGGCCACCGACAGCGCCTCCTCCAGCGTCTCGGAGATAGGCTTTTCGCAATAGATATGCTTGCCGGCGGCAATCGCCTTTTCCAGCAATGCGACGCGCATCTGGGTCGAGCCGGCGTCGAAGAAGATGGTGTTGGCGGGATCGGCAAGGGCGGCATCAAGATCGGTCGTCGTCTTCGACAGGCCGTGCTTGCGGGCGATCGCCTCGATCTTCTCGGCATTGCGGCCGACGAGCACCGGCTCGGGCATCAGCCTGTCGCCGCTGGACAGCAGGACACCGCCCTCATCGCGAATGGCCAGGATGGAGCGCAGCAGATGCTGATTGTATCCCATGCGTCCGGTGATGCCGTGCATGATGATGCCGATCGGCCTTGTCGCCATTGTGTCATTCCTCCCGTAAATAACTATATAGTTACATAACTGACACGCCAACTCACCACTGTCAACGCCATTCAGCG
>NZ_JABAIJ010000027.1 GCF_012641435.1 Rhizobium sp. P38BS-XIX | reverse complement strand
ATAATCCTCCGAGCCGTCGAACACCACGGCCCTGCCCTCGAACACGCCTTCGTGGCCCGGCTCCTGCAGGTAGCGTCTGCGGAACTCCTCCGACACGACGCTCATCTTCATGATCGCGAAATCGAACAGGTTGCCTTTGAGGACGAGGAAGCCGGCGCGCTCCTTCAGCGGTTCGGCAAACGGGCGGATGACCTCGCGATCGCTCGCCTCGCGGCCCTCAAGGTTCTCCGCCATCGTCCTGCCCGTGACGGTCGGACAGCTGCCATCGAGTTTACCGGCCTGCAGCAGCTCCCACATGATGGCCGGAACGCCGCCGGCGCGATGGAAGCGCTCGCCGAGATAGGCGCCAGCCGGCTGCACATTGGCAAGCAGCGGAATGTCGAAGCCATGCACCTGCCAGTCGTCGGGATAAAGCTCGACGCCGGCGTGCTTGGCCATGGCGGCGAGATGCGGCTGCGCATTGGTCGAACCACCGATGGCGGAATTGACCCTGATGGCATTGAGAAAGGCTTCGCGCGTCAGCACGTCCGAAGGCTTGATATCGGCAAGAACCAGTTCGACTGCCCGCCGTCCGGTGCGGTAGGCCATCTGGCCGCGCTCGCGATAGGCGCCGGGAATGGCGGCGCAGCCGGTCAGCGACATGCCGAGCGCTTCGGCCATGGCGTTCATGGTGGACGCCGTGCCCATGGTGTTGCAATGGCCGATCGAAGGTGCCGAGGCGAGCGACGCCTCCATGAAAGCCTCCTCGTCGATCTCGCCGGCCGCCAGCTTGCGGCGCGACCGCCAGATCACGGTGCCGGAACCGGCAAGCTCGCCATCATGCCAGCCGTCGAGCATCGGACCGCCGGAGAGAACGATCGCCGGAATATTGACGGTCGATGCCGCCATCAGCGCCGAGGGCGTGGTCTTGTCGCAGCCGGTCGTCAGCACGACGCCGTCAAGCGGATAGCCGTAAAGCACTTCGACGAGGCCGAGATAGGCGAGATTGCGGTCGAGTGCCGCCGTCGGGCGCTTGCAATTCTCGAAGATCGGATGCGTCGGAAACTCGATCGGAATGCCGCCGGCATCGCGAATGCCGTCGCGCACGCGCTTGGCAAGATCGAGATGGTGGCGGTTGCACGGCGTCAGATCGCTGCCGCTCTGGGCGATGCCGATGATCGGCTTGCCCGACCGCAGTTCCTCCGGCGTGATGCCGTAGTTCATGAAGCGCTCCAGATACAACGCCGTCATATCGATATGATCCGGATTGTCGAACCAGTCCTGCGAACGCAGACGACGCT
>NZ_JABAIJ010000026.1 GCF_012641435.1 Rhizobium sp. P38BS-XIX | reverse complement strand
GAGCTTCGGCGAGATCGTCGTGGCCTCGTCGAGGTTCCACTGTCCCTCGATCGAGGTGTCGGCCATCCAGCGCGTCGTCTTGAAGCCGCCGTCCCAGAACTGGGTGTTGATGGTGTTGTTCGAGCCGCCATAGCGCAGGCTGCCGTTCCAGAACACGCCCTTGCCCAGTTCCAGCGAGGCATAGGGACCGGCCAGCCAGCCATTGCCCGTCAGCTCGGCATCCTGATCGGTCGGATCGGTCATGCGGTCGTAATGGAAGGACACGCCGACCAGGGCCTTTTCCGAGATCAGATAGTCGACGCCCATGTTGACCATGCCGAAGCTGCCCCACTTGCTGGTGCTGTCCTTCTTGCTCTTGTCGTCATGGGTGAGGAAGGCGCCGCTGATCCAGACGTTGAGCGGCGAGGCCGCATCCCCGTCGCCGTGGGCGGCGCGCATCTGCGCCAGGCTGGTGGAGAAGCCGAGCGTCATGCCCTGTTCGGAGGGTGACATGCGTGCGGTGATCGGGTCGCTCGCCTTCTCCATCTGGCGGCGCTGCAAGAGACCCGGCACCTCGATCGTGTTGGCGATCATGTTCTGCCTGGACTGGACGAAGCCATGGACGAGATTGTCGATATCCTCGGCAACCTTGGCGGCGTCGTAGCGGACATTGTAGGTGATGGTGCCGACATTGGAGGTTCCAAGCGCGCTGACGAGCCGGAAGCCGACGCGGACCTGGCCGGAATAGGCCGGGTTGGGCGTATAATGCAGATACCATCCGACCGGAGCCGTCGCCGGACCTGCCTGGGCCAGCTGACCCTGGATGATCGTCGCCGTCCCGGCGTTCGGCGGTTCGACGAAGGCGAGAGTTGCCGACGTGAACGGGCCACCGGTCGCACCGCGGTTCAGATAGACATCCGGCGGTGTCGAGCCTTCGGGAACGTCGATGGTCTGGTTGGCGACGGTCACGGCCTGAGCGCCGACCTTCAGCGTATAGGAGGCGGTACCCGTCGATCCATTACTGTCTCGTGCCTGGATCGAGAAGCTGTAGTCGCCTTGTGTGCCGGCGGCGAGCGGTCCGTTGAGCTGGCCGGTGGAGATGTTGAGCACCAGCCCGTTCGGCAGCGTGCCGGAGGAAAGGCTGTAGATCGTCGTGCCGACGCCGCCGGTCGCGGTGATCTGCTGGCTGTAGGCCTCGCCCGCCATCGCCTGCGGCAGCGCGCCGCCCGACGGCTGGAAGGTGAAGGTGGCGGCCGGCGGTGCAATGGCGATCGTATAGGCGGCCGAGCCCGTGGCATTGTTGGCGTCGGTGACGCTGACGGAGAAGCTGTAATTGCCGGCCGTCGTCGGCGTGCCGGTGATGGCGCCTGTGGCATGGTTGAGCGACAGGCCCGCAGGCAGCGTGCCGCTGACGCTGTAGCCATAGGGGCTGGTGCCGCCCGAGGCCGTCACCGTCTGGCTGTAGGCGGTGTTGACGATGCCGGCCGGAAGCGCGCCGCCGGACGGCGAGAAGGTCAGCGTCGGCGCCGAGATCGTCACGCTGACGGTCGCAGGCGCAGACGTGCCGGTCGTATTGCTGGCAGTATAGGTGAAGCTGTCGACACCGCTATAGCCGGATGTCGGCGTATAGGTGATCGCGGTGCCCGAGGCCGTCGCCGTGCCATGGGCGGGTCCCGTCGCCACGGCAACCG
>NZ_JABAIJ010000025.1 GCF_012641435.1 Rhizobium sp. P38BS-XIX | reverse complement strand
AGAAATGGATTTTAGATGACGATATTGGTTTCTGGTGGAGCCGGGTTCATAGGCGGGAATTTTGTTCTTGACTGGATTGAGCTGCAGGAAGAAACGGTCATCAATCTCGACAGGCTGACCTATGCCGGCAATCTGGATACGCTCAAGGGATTGAAGGGCAATAATCGTCACATTTTTGCGCATGGTGATATCGGCGACCGCGAGTTTGTGAGAGAGCTGCTTGCGATGCATCGGCCGCGTGCGGTGATCAATTTCGCCGCCGAGAGCCATGTCGATCGTTCAATTCATGGGCCGGGCGACTTCATCCAGACGAATGTTGTCGGGACGTTCAATCTTCTGGAAGCCGTCCGTGGTTACTGGGATGGCCTTCCGGATGACGAGAAGCAGGCTTTTCGCTTTCTGCATGTCTCGACGGATGAGGTCTACGGCACTTTGTCCAAGGATGATGCGCCGTTCAACGAACTGAACCGCTACGAGCCGAACAGTCCTTATTCCGCTAGCAAAGCGGCCTCGGATCACCTGGTTCGCGCCTGGCATCATACGTATGGGCTGCCGGTCCTGACCACGAATTGCAGCAACAATTACGGTCCCTATCATTTTCCGGAAAAGCTCATCCCGCTGGTCATCCTGAATGCGCTGTCTGGGAAGACCCTCCCTATCTATGGCGATGGCCAGCAGATCCGCGACTGGCTCTATGTGCGCGATCATTGCAGCGCCATCCGCCGGGTGCTTGAGGCCGGCACGCTTGGTGAGACCTACAATGTTGGTGGCTGGAACGAGAAGCCCAATCTCGATGTCGTGCATGCGATCTGCGCGATCCTCGATGAGCTCCGGCCGAAGACCGGCGGCGGCAAGTACAGCGATCAGATCACCTTTGTGAAGGACCGGCCCGGCCATGATCGCCGCTATGCCATCGATGCCGGCAAGATCGAACGCGAACTTGGCTGGAAGCCGCAGGAGACCTTTGAGACGGGTATCCGCAAGACCGTCGAATGGTATCTCGCCAATCAGGACTGGGTGGGCAACGTCACCAGCGGCGCTTACCGCGAGTGGGTCGGCAAGCAATACGAGGTTCAGTCGTGAGTTCAATCCTGGTCACCGGCGCCAACGGGCAGGTTGGCTTCGAGCTGCAGCGCTCGCTGGCCGCTTTGGGGAACATCTCGGCGCTGACACGCGCAGGCATGGACCTTGCGAGTGAGGCCAGCATCCTTGCTGCCCTTCGCGAGCACAAGCCGGCCGTCATCGTCAATCCGGCCGCCTATACGGCGGTCGATCGGGCTGAGAATGACCGCGAGCTGGCGATATCGGTCAATTCGACCGCACCAGGCATCATGGCGCGCTGGGCCGCCGATAACGGCGCTTGGCTCATCCATTATTCGACCGACTACGTCTTCGACGGCACCAAGACCGATCCTTACGTGGAAGACGATAAGGTCAATCCGCAGTCCGTCTATGGCGAGAGCAAGCTGCTGGGCGAAGAGGCGGTTCGCACCTCCGGCGCGCATCATGCCATTCTACGGACGAGCTGGGTCTATGGCCATCATGGCAGCAATTTCCTGAAGACGATTCTTCGCCTGGCGCAGGAGCGGAGCACGCTCAACGTTGTTGCAGACCAGATCGGTGCACCGACGTCTGCCGCTCTGATCGCCGATGTTACGCGTGCTGTCGTTGATCGCCTTATGGTGTCGGACATGGCGGGTGATCTCTCGGGAACCTATCATCTGACCGCACAGGATAGCACGTCCTGGCACGGTTATGCCGCGCATATCGTCCGCGAGGCATCGGCCCAGGGGTTTACGCTTGCGCTTGCTCTTGATGCCCTCAAGCCGATATCAACCGCTGAATACCCGACGCCGGCAAAGCGACCGGCCAACTCCAGACTGAATTGCACAAAACTGATGCGCCGTTTCGACATCGAACTTCCTGCCTGGAAGCAAGGTGTCGATGAGGTGCTGACCAAATTGCGGATCGC
>NZ_JABAIJ010000024.1 GCF_012641435.1 Rhizobium sp. P38BS-XIX | reverse complement strand
GCGGCGGATGTTAAGGAAGTGCAGATGCTGCACTGGTGGACATCGGGCGGTGAGGCAGCGGCTCTGAAGGTGATCAAGGACGCGCTGGCCAAGCAGGGCTACAGCTGGAAGGACGTTCCGGTTGCCGGCGGTGGCGGCAATGCGGCGATGACGACGCTGAAGGCGATGGTTGCCGCGGGCAACTACCCGACCTCGTCGCAGATGCTGGGCTACAACGTTCTGGTTTACGCCGAAGGCGGCAAGCTCGGCGACCTGACGGATCTTGCCAAGTCGGAAGGCTGGGACAAGGCGGTTCCGGCGGCATTCCAGAAGTTCTCGACCTATGACGGCAAGTGGGTTGCCGTTCCGGTCAACGTGCACTCGGTCAACTGGGTGTGGATCAACAAGGCTGTCATGGACAAGATCGGCGGCACCGAGCCGAAGACCTTCGACGATTTCCTGGCTCTGCTCGACAAGGCCAAGAAGGCCGGCGTGACGCCGCTTGCGCTGGGTGGCCAGGACTGGCAGGAAGCCATCCTGTTCGACGACGTCGTGCTGTCGACCGGTGGACCTGAGTTCTACAAGAAGGCGTTCAACGACCTCGACGAGACGGCCTTGAAGTCGGACACGATGAAGAAGTCCTTCGACAACCTTGCCAAGCTGAAGGCCTATGTCGATCCGAACTTCTCGGGCCGTGACTGGAACCTGACGACCGCCATGGTCATCAAGGGCGATGCGCTCGTTCAGGTGATGGGCGACTGGGCCAAGGGCGAGTTCCACAACGCCCAGAAGAAGCCGGGCGACGACTTCCTGTGCTACCGCTTCCCGGGCACCGACGGCAGCGTTGCCTACAACTCGGACATGTTCGCCATGTTCGATGTCGGCGCCGACCGCAAGGACGCGCAGACAGCCCTGGCCAAGACCACGATGTCGAAGGAAGTTCAGGCTGCCTTCAACGTGATCAAGGGCTCGGTGCCGTCGCGTACGGACGTTCCGGACACCGACTTCGACATTTGCGGCAAGAAGGGCATCGCCGACCTGAAGAAGGCCAACGACAGCGGCACGCTCTTCGGTTCGCTGGCTCAGGGCTACGGTGCGCCTCCGGCCGTCACGAACGCCTATCTCGACGTTGTCGACAAGTTCTTCAACGGCCAGATCAAGACCTCCGACGAAGCTGTGACGCAGCTCGTCAAGGCCATCAACGACGCCAAGTAATCATCATCACGGCAGTCGGGCGCGCCAGTCGCGCCCGGCTTTCAACCTGCGCTGCGTCATGCGCCAACGACGGCTGAAGCCTTGTTGCGTGAAGCGCCGCCCGCTGCAGGTTCAGTCGGTCTTGAGACCCCCCCAGGCCGCAACAAGAGGCCGCAACAAGAAGCCGCAACAAGAACAGGACAACTCCATGGCCATACCCACGACCGCACCAGTGGTGCAGCACCGCGCCGGGTTTCGCGAGAAGCTCCAGGACGCGCTGCCCAAGATCGTGCTCGCCCCCAGCTTTGCCTTGATCGTGGTCTTCGTCTACGGCTTCATCCTGTGGACCGTCTTTTTGTCCTTCACCAATTCGAAGGACTTCCCCAGCACCCGCGTGGTGGGATGGGCCACCTATCAGAAGCTCTGGAACTGGACCTTCGAGAGCAATCCGCCGTCCAACTGGTACACGTCGATCACCAACATGGCGATCTACGGCGTGCTCTATGTCGGCATCTGCATGGCGCTCGGGCTGCTTCTGGCCATCCTGCTCGATCAGAAGATCCGCGCCGAAGGCTTCCTGCGCACGGTCTATCTCTACCCCATGGCGCTGTCGATGATCGTCACCGGCGTTGCCTGGAAGTGGTTCCTCGATCCGAGCCTCGGGCTTGAGCAGACGCTGCACCGCATCGGCTGGACGAGCTTCCACTTCGGCTGGCTCAAGGACCCCAACTTCGTCATCTACACCGTCGTCATCGCCGGCGTCTGGCAGACCTCCGGCTTCGTCATGGCCATGTTCCTGGCGGGCCTGCGCGGCATTGATTCCGAGATGCTGAAGGCAGCCCAGATCGACGGCGCCTCCGGCTTCCGCATCTACTGGCGCATCGTCATCCCGATCCTGCGGCCGGTCTTCCTGTCGGCCTTCATCGTGCTCACGCACATGGCGATCAAGTCCTACGACCTTGTGGTGGCGCTGACGTCAGGCGGCCCCGGCGGGTCGGCCTGGCTGCCCTCGCTCTTCATGAACGACTATTCCTTCAAGCGCAGCCAGATGGATGTCGGTTCGGCCAGCGCCGTGATCATGCTGATGGCCATCACCGCCATCATCGTCCCCTATCTCTATTCCGAACTGAGGGAGAAGGCCCGATGAGCGCCGCTACACGGGATATGGCCGGACCCGCCGGCGGCAATCGCGGCGGACGCTTCGTCATCTATGGCCTGCTTGCCATCTTCGCCCTTCTCTATCTCCTGCCGCTGTGGGTGATGGTGGTGACCTCGTTCAAGACGATGAGTGAGATCCAGGACGGCAACATGCTGTCGCTGCCGAGCGCACCGACGATCACGCCCTGGATCCGGGCATGGAGCGGTGGATGCGACGCCCTCAACAACTGCCTTTCCGGGGTGGCCGGGCATTTCTGGGCCTCCGTCTATATGGTCGTGCCGGCCGTGGCGATCTCGACGATCCTCGGCGCGCTCAACGGCTACGTGCTGACCAAGTGGCGCTTCCGCGGCCACACGCTCGTCTTCGCCCTGATGCTGTTTGCCTGCTTCATTCCCTTCCAGTCGGTGCTGCTGCCCATGGCAGCCCTGCTCGGCAAGTTCAACGTGGCGGCGAACTACCTGCAGTCGACCATCGGCACCTCGCTCGGCCTCGGCTCGTCGACGCTGAAGCTGGTGGTCGTGCACGTGATCTACGGTCTGGGCTTCACCACCCTGTTCTTCCGCAACTATTACGAGGCGTTCCCGAACGAGCTGATCAAGGCTGCGATGGTGGACGGGGCCGGCTTCTTCCAGATCTTCCGCCGGATCCTGCTGCCCAACTCGGTGCCGATCATCGTCGTTACGGTCATCTTCCAGTTCACCAATATCTGGAACGACTTCCTGTTCGCCTCGACCTATGCGCCCGGCGACAGCAGCCCGATCACCATGGCGGTCAACAACATCGTCAACACCTCGGGCGGCACTGTCGAGTACAATGTCAACATGGCTGCCGCGATGATCGCCGGCCTTCCCACTCTCCTCGTCTACATTCTCGCCGGCCGCTACTTCGTGCGCGGTCTGATGGCGGGCGCCGTCAAAGGATAACAGCCATGGCTTTTCTAGAAATTTCCGGACTGAAGAAGCGTTATGGCGCCGTCGACATCCTCAAGGGCATCGATCTCGAGATGGAGAAGGGCGGGTTTCTCGTGCTGGTCGGCCCGTCGGGTTGCGGCAAGTCGACCCTGCTCAACACCATTGCCGGGCTCGAGGCGATCAGCGAGGGCGACATCCGCGTCGACGGTCGCTCGATCGGCGAGCTGCATCCGTCCAAGCGCGATATCGCCATGGTGTTCCAGAGCTATGCGCTCTATCCGAACATGACGGTTGCCGGCAACATCGCCTTCGGCATGGAAATGCGCGGCGTACCGGCCGAGGAGCGCAAGAAGGCGATCGACGAGGTGGCCAAGGTATTGCAGATCAGCCATCTGCTGGATCGCAAGCCGAGCCAGCTGTCGGGCGGCCAGCGCCAGCGCGTCGCCATGGGCCGGGCGCTGGTGCGCGATCCCAAGCTGTTCCTGTTCGACGAGCCGCTGTCCAATCTCGATGCCAAGCTGCGCGTCGACATGCGCACCGAGATCAAGCGCCTGCATGAGCGCATGAAGACGACGATCGTCTATGTCACGCACGATCAGATCGAGGCGATGACGCTCGCCACCAAGATCGCGGTTCTGAAAGACGGCATTCTGCAGCAGTTCGGTTCGCCGGCTGAGATCTACAACAACCCGGCCAACATGTTCGTCGCCGACTTCATGGGCTCGCCGGCCATGAACCTTCTGTCGGGCACCATCGAGAAGGACAGCAACGGCCTGTCCGTGTCGCTGGCCCGGCCCGACGGCGAGCCGGTCAGGCTGCCGATCGCACCCGGCCGCGAGCAGCTCGAAGCCCATGCCGGCCGTCCCGTCGTCTTCGGCATCCGCCCCGAGGCGCTGACCGACCCGGATGGCGCCGACCGCAA
>NZ_JABAIJ010000023.1:0-2500 GCF_012641435.1 Rhizobium sp. P38BS-XIX | reverse complement strand
TGTGAGGATCCCAAAACAACCAGGATGTTGGCTTAGAAGCAGCCATCATTTAAAGAAAGCGTAACAGCTCACTGGTCTAGTCAAGGGTCTTTGCGCCGAAAATGTAACGGGGCTGAAGCCATGCACCGAAGCTGAGGATTCCTCTTTGAGGAGTGGTAGCGGAGCGTTCCGTAAGCCAGTGAAGGGATACCTGTGAGGGGTCCTGGAGGTATCGGAAGTGCGAATGTTGACATGAGTAACGATAAAGAGGGTGAGAGACCCTCTCGCCGAAAGACCAAGGGTTCCTGCTTAAAGTTAATCTGAGCAGGGTTAGCCGGCCCCTAAGACGAGGCGGACACGCGTAGTCGATGGGAACCACGTTAATATTCGTGGGCCTGGTGGTAGTGACGGATTGCTTAACTTGTTCACACTTATTGGATTGTGTGGGCGGGGACGCGGTTCCAGGAAATAGCTCCACCGTATAGACCGTACCCGAAACCGACACAGGTGGTCAGGTAGAGTATACCAAGGCGCTTGAGAGAACTATGTTGAAGGAACTCGGCAAATTGCACGCGTAACTTCGGAAGAAGCGTGACCCTTATGTACGCAAGTATGTGAGGGTGGCACAGACCAGGGGGTAGCGACTGTTTACCAAAAACACAGGGCTCTGCGAAGTCGCAAGACGACGTATAGGGTCTGACGCCTGCCCGGTGCTGGAAGGTTAAGAGGAGGGGTGCAAGCTCTGAATCGAAGCCCCAGTAAACGGCGGCCGTAACTATAACGGTCCTAAGGTAGCGAAATTCCTTGTCGGGTAAGTTCCGACCTGCACGAATGGCGTAACGACTTCCCCGCTGTCTCCAACATAGACTCAGTGAAATTGAATTCCCCGTGAAGATGCGGGGTTCCTGCGGTCAGACGGAAAGACCCCGTGCACCTTTACTATAGCTTTACACTGGCATTCGTGTCGGCATGTGTAGGATAGGTGGTAGGCTTTGAAGCAGGGACGCCAGTTCTTGTGGAGCCATCCTTGAAATACCACCCTTATCGTCATGGATGTCTAACCGCGGTCCGTTATCCGGATCCGGGACAGTGTATGGTGGGTAGTTTGACTGGGGCGGTCGCCTCCGAAAGAGTAACGGAGGCGCGCGATGGTGGGCTCAGACCGGTCGGAAATCGGTCGTCGAGTGCAATGGCATAAGCCCGCCTGACTGCGAGACTGACAAGTCGAGCAGAGACGAAAGTCGGTCATAGTGATCCGGTGGTCCCGCGTGGAAGGGCCATCGCTCAACGGATAAAAGGTACGCCGGGGATAACAGGCTGATGACCCCCAAGAGTCCATATCGACGGGGTTGTTTGGCACCTCGATGTCGGCTCATCGCATCCTGGGGCTGGAGCAGGTCCCAAGGGTTTGGCTGTTCGCCAATTAAAGCGGTACGTGAGCTGGGTTCAGAACGTCGTGAGACAGTTCGGTCCCTATCTGCCGTGGGTGTAGGAATATTGACAGGATCTGTCCCTAGTACGAGAGGACCGGGATGGACATATCTCTGGTGGACCTGTTGTCCTGCCAAGGGCATAGCAGGGTAGCTATATATGGAATGGATAACCGCTGAAGGCATCTAAGCGGGAAACCAACCTGGAAACGAGTGTTCCCTATCAGAGCCGTGGAAGACGACCACGTTGATAGGCCGGGTGTGGAAGTGCGGCAACGCATGAAGCTTACCGGTACTAATAGCTCGATTGGCTTGATCGTTCCCATTGCCAGTGCTCATCAGACGAACGTAAACGTTCATCTGCATTGAGTTTTGTCCTCACGCTGCCGCGATCTTCGATCGCTACGCTGCGGACGGCGCGCCGGACCTCCGGCGACGCGCTTTGCGCTTGCGGTCTTCGACCGGAAACGCACCAACGACGTGTTCACTAAGATAAAACGAGGCTTCTGGCCTCACCAGCTTCTCAAAACGGGCTAAATCCGCAAGGTTTAGCCCGAAGTTGCGCTTTGCCGACCTGGTGGTTATGGCGGGGTGGCTGCACCCGTTCCCTTTCCGAACACGGCCGTGAAACGCCCCTGCGCCCATGGTACTTCGTCTTAAGACGCGGGAGAGTAGGTCGCTGCCAGGTCTGCCAAACGCAACTCACGCTAAATTGCTCAAGCAATTTATGCGTCACATCCTTCAAATCTTCTCTGATCAAACGCGATAAACCCAAAAGGTTTACGCCAAAACGGCCAAGCCGTGTTACAATAGGCCGCTCCAAGCGGCCTTTGTCGCTTCTGAAAACAGATGTCCAAGGTGGGTTAACCCCGAAAGGTGCCCACCTTACACGCGATAAACCCTTTGGGTTTACGCTGATGACGCAAGCCGGCGAAGCCGACTTGCTGTGGTGAGACAAACTCTGCGAGTTTGCTCTGACGCGACAAATCGCATCGCGATTTGCGCTGGTGACGCGGGGTGGAGCAGCCCGGTAGCTCGTCAGGCTCATAACCTGAAGGCCGCAGGTTCAAATCCTGCCCCCGCAACCAAAT
>NZ_JABAIJ010000022.1 GCF_012641435.1 Rhizobium sp. P38BS-XIX | reverse complement strand
ATGATCGGCTTGCCCGACCGCAGTTCCTCCGGCGTGATGCCGTAGTTCATGAAGCGCTCCAGATACAACGCCGTCATATCGATATGATCCGGATTGTCGAACCAGTCCTGCGAACGCAGACGACGCTGTTCTTGCACTGTCATGTCCTGCCCTTCCCGTCAGAATTCCTACCTTCGAGATGCACGAGCAACGCGCTATGGTCGCGATCGGCACCGCCCTCTTGAACAAACGCTGCGAACTGCTTCTGCACGGCGGCGGTCAGGGGCAAGGCAAGGCCGAGCTCGACGGCCGTCGAGAGAATGTTATTCAGATCTTTCAACTGGTTTGCCGACGTACCGCCGGGCTCGAAATTGCGCTCGATCATCCGCTGACCGTGCAGTTCAAGGATCCGGCTTTCTGCAAAGCCGCCGCGAATAGCCGCTCGAAACGCGGCGGGGTCACCGCCACCTCTTTGCACCAGAAGCATGGCCTCCGCCACCGCTCCGATCGTCACCGCGACGATCTGCTGATTGCCGAGCTTGGCGAGTTGGCCGGAGCCAGTCGGGCCGACATGCGTTGCGCGACCAAGCGGCGCAAACACATCCGCAAGTCGCAAGAATGTCGGCGCGTCGCCTCCGACCATGATCGCGAGCGTTCCGGCCGCAGCGCCGGCAACGCCCCCTGAAACCGGTGCATCAAGATATTGAACGCCATGCTTGCGAAGCCGTTCAGCGTGGCGCCTAGAGGCCTCCGGCAGCACGGAACTGCCTTCGACGACAACCGCGCCAGCTCGAAGAGCCTCGATGATTGTCACATCAGCGAAGAAGAGTTCGTCGAAGGCTTGCTCATTCGTCAACATTGCAAAGACGACGTCGGCATTGCGAACAGCGTCCGCTGCGCTCGTCGAAACGACAGCACCGTCTATCGCCAAGTGCGACGCCTTCTCATGGCTACGATTCCACACGGATACGGCGAATCCGGCGCCCAGCAGCCGCTTCACCATCGGTGCGCCCATGAGACCGGTCCCTAGAAAGGCGACCCGTTTGCGGACGGATGCGCTCACAGCCGACCTCCCATCTCATCTTCGATATAAACCTGGATGATCTCGTCGAAGCTCGCTTCCGCCACGAAGCCCAGCGCCCTAGCCCGCTTGGCTTCGAAGCCAGGCGCCCAACCCTCGCAAATCCGCGCGATGTTGTCATCGCGCTCGCGGCGGATAAGGCTGACGGCCTTCGCTCCTGCGACACGTCGCAGCGCATCAATCTGCTCGCCGACAGTCGCACTCAAACCGGGCATGGAGAGATTTCGGCGCGATCCGACTTTTTCGAGATCGATCGTCGCAGCGTGCAACATGAACCCAACGGCCGAGCGAGGCGAAGCATGCCAATGACGCACGCTGTCATCGACCGGCAAGATCGCCTCCTGCCCTGACAGCGGCTCTCGCAGAATACCGGAAAAGAAGCTCGATGCCGCCTTGTTGGGCTTGCCAGGACGAATGCAGACGGTCGGAAGCCTGATGCCGATACCGTCGAAGAAACCGCGGCGGGAGTAATCGGACAACAGGAGTTCGGATATGGCCTTTTGCGTTCCATAGCTCGTCAGAGGCGTCGTATGGAACTCGTCCGCAACCGGATACGTCATTGGAGCGCCAAAGACGGCGATCGACGAGGCGAAAACCAGTCTTGGCCTGTACCCGTCCTTCTCATGCACTCGGCGAATTGCCTCAAAAAGATAACGTGTCCCATCAAGGTTGATTCGGTATCCTTTCTCGAAGTCCGCTTCAGCCTCTGCCGAGACAATCGCCGCCAAATGAAAAATCACATCCGGGCGCGTTTCAATGAGGCGCTCAGCCTCGCCGGCCAACGAGAGATCAACGGTCTCAAGGACAGTCTTCCCGGCAAAGGCAGGCGCCTGTGGCGCAATCACGTCCGCAAGCGTCAGCGTCTCGATTTTTCTGCCGGCAAGAGCGTTTTCCGAGATCAATCGCTCGGATAGCTTTCGGCCGATCATTCCCGCTGCACCGATGATCAAAATATGCATAAGCTGTCTCCTATTGCCGACGTCGCGCGCGGCGAAACGTTCGGCAGCCTTACTTAATTGAAATGAGAATGATGGCTCCACAGGAGCCCGAACTGGTCGGCGCCTAGGCCGTCTCACCGTGAATGATAGAAAAACCCGTGTCGATGACCTTGCTGGTTAAGGGGCGCGTAACGTCGTTGATGAAGGTTTCCACGGCGATTTGGCCAATGCGATGACGGTTTGAACGAATTGTCGACAGCGGCTGCGGCAAAGACTGCCCCGTGTCCAACCCGTTAAATCCGAAGATACCAAGCTGCGTTTTCAGCTGAATTCCGGTGGCTATGCAGTGATAGACGCCACCGATTGCCATGTCGTCACTCGAAAAGACAACGACATCGAGATCCGGTTTCATCCGCAAAAGCTCGGCAAGCCCTTCTTTTCCGCCGGAAATCGAGCTGGTCTCGCGGCTCAGATATTCAACGGGGGCAGCAATTCCGTGTCGGGTGAGATAGTGCCTGAACCCTTCATGGCGGTCATGCGCCCTCAGATCTCGCTCAAGATCCGGGCCTATATAGCCGAAACGCCGATAGCCCTTCTCGATCAGATGCTGCGCGGTTGCCGAACCTGCATCGCGATGCGACAGACCGATCGCCACGTCTATCGGCCGCCCACCCGCATCCATGATCTCGATCACACGAATGGGTGTATCTTCCAGCATTCGCCGGGTGTTACGACTATGCTGCAGCCCGGTAAGGATGATGGCGGCTGGCTTCCACGACAACATCGATCGAACGACCGTCTCCTCTTTCATCAGATCGTAGTCTGTCACGCCGACGACAGGCTGAAATCCAGACTGTGCGAGCGCTTCGTTGATGCCGGCCATAACCTCTGGGAACACACCATTGGAAAGCGATGGCAGGATGACGCCCACAAGGTTGGAGCGCGCCGAAGCGAGCACGCCAGCGAGCCTGTTGTGAACGTAGCCAGTCGTCTTGACCGCTTCCAGCACACGCTTTCTTGTCGCTTCGCTGATCGGGCCGCTGGCGCGAAGAACGCGTGAAACCGTAATCCCGCTCACACCGGCCGCCTCGGCCACATCTTTCAAGGTAATCGTCGCATCGTCCCGCTTGGTCATTCTAATCTCCCAAGATGACAGCGCTAACATACGCAATAGCTGCCAATTGACAATACGCATTTAAGAAAAATGTTTGCGCTGTCATTATTTCGTCAGCGCGTTGTTGGATATGAAAAGGCGTCCGGCTACGGCCGGACGCCCTTTTTCACTTCGCCCGAACTTTACTTTTGCGCGGCGAAATCCTTTAGCTTCACAAAGAAATCCTTCAGGATTGGATCGCGATCAACGAACGTGACGTAGCGGATCGGGTGGCGACGACGATCGACGCTCCAGGTCATCTGGTCGCTCAGGATTGGAGCCGGGGCGATGACGCTCGGCGCCCAATCGGGATTAAGCAGCCAGCCGACCGGCGCCATGTCCCAGATTTCCTTCGACCAGCCAAGGTGATCGTCGGAATACTCCTTGAAACGCATGGCCAGGAATTCGCCGATGCTCCCATGCGGCTCGACATGACGCTCGATCTCAGGCACCGTGCTGTGAAGATGCGTCGTGACACCACGGCAGGGGACGAGTACGAGCGGCACGCCGCTGTCGAACACCACCTGAGCGCCACCGACATCCTGCTTCAGATTGAATTCGATCGTATCCGGCCATTCCAAGGCGTGCCCGCCAAGCCAGACCACGACAATTCGGTCAATGATGTCAGGCGCCTTCAAAAGGGCGGAGGCAATATTGCTAATCGCTGCGATTGCAATGACGTAAAGCGGATTGTCGGGCGAGCCTGCCCGCGCCCGTGCGATCAAGTCGTCGACGGCCGCCGCCTGCCGCGCCTCCTTCTTTGGCCCGACATACTCAGTCACACCTCGATGAACCAAGCCATCCGGCGAAATGTCGAGGCGTTCCAGGAGACGCAGGATTTCCTGATAGCTCAGTTCCATTCCGTCGCCCGGACCTGTCGAACGCTTGTTGAAGAAGGGAGCCGCATAAATCGCCTCCACATCGAAGCGTTCCTTCGACAGAAGCATTTGCACCATCGCAAACTGATCGTCGATCTCGTTGTACGTGTCGGTGTCGAGCACGACACGAACCTTTCCGACCGGCGGCTGCAAAAGCTTCAAACGAGCTGTTTCTGAAATTGCCATCACCTTCTCCTTGATAGGCCTTTGAATTCAACCATTGATGCCTGACGGCAGCCTTGTGCCATCGGCTTTGGAAAACACATGAATTTTATCGGGGTTGACGTGAAAATTGACCGCGGCCCCCGGTGCGAGACGGACGATATCGTCAACGACCGCTGTCATCGTCGTACCATTGCAATCAATCATGAGATGACTTTGAGCGCCTGTCGGCTCCACATGCGCAATCGTGGCTGGCAGTTTGAACCCCTCACCGGTAAGTTTGATATGCTCCGGCCTGATGCCGACCGTGATCGAATTGCCGGCACTCGTGCGGATAGCCCTTGGCAACTCGACGGACAGACCGCCGCCGGTGATCGCAATCAACGAGCCGTTTTCGCCGTCTTTGACCGTCGCCTCGAATAGGTTCATCGCCGGAGAACCGATAAAGCTTGCGACGAATGTGTTTTTGGGTGTCTCGTAAAGCTCGATCGGCGTTCCGACCTGTTCAATCCTGCCGGCATTGAGCACGACGATCCGGTCGGCAAGCGTCATGGCCTCGATCTGATCGTGCGTCACATAGATCGATGTCGTCTTGACCTTCTGATGGAAACTCTTGATTTCGGAGCGCATCTGGACGCGGAGCTTCGCATCAAGGTTGGACAAAGGCTCATCGAAAAGAAAGACGGCCGGGTTGCGTACGATCGCGCGCCCCATAGCGACGCGTTGACGCTGTCCTCCGGAAAGCTGAGCGGGTCGCCGATCAAGCAATGACTTTATGTCGAGCAACTGCGCCGCCTCTTCCACGCGCTTGCCGATCTCCGCCTTCGGGACGTTCGAAAGCTTCAGGTTCAGCGAAATATTGTCCCGTACCGTCATGTGCGGATAAAGTGCGTAGTTTTGGAACACCATCGCGATATTTCGCTGCTTTGGCCCGAGATCGTTGACGACGGTACCGCTGATCGCAATCTCGCCAGCCGAGATTTCTTCCAAACCGGCGATCATGCGCAACAATGTCGACTTTCCGCAGCCCGAAGGGCCGACCAAAGCAAGAAACTCTCCATCGTTCACTGTGAGATCAATCCCATGGATCACCTTCAATGAACGGTAAAGTTTCTGAATTGATTTCAGTTCAATCTTGCTCACCCTATCCTCCGTAGTCATGCCCGGGTCGAACACGAAGGCAAAGAGCCTTCTTTTCTTCTGCATCCGTGTGCAGTACTAAAGCCGTAGAGGACAAGCCGTCAAGGTTAGAGATGACGAGAAAACAAAACGGAATGGATAATCGGATCGCCAAAGTCGGCTCGGTCGACGTCGCAAAATTGGCCGGCGTCTCTCGTTCGGCCGTATCGCGTACGTTCACCGAGGGGGCCTACGTCTCGGCCGAAACACGACAAAAAGTGCTTCGTGCGGCCGAAATGCTCGGCTACCGGCCCAATATATTGGCGCGCAGCCTGACAACCAATCGAACTCACATACTCGGGATCATCACCACGGACCTGATAAACCCATTCTATGCCCTCCTCCTGCAGGAATGTATCGAACGGATCCAGGATAAGGGGTTGGCGGCTTTTGTTCTACGCGCGGCCGAAACCGACAATGACGAGCTGATTTCGAGGCTGTTATCTTACCAGGTCGACGGCGTGATATTAGCCAATACCAAGCTTGCGTCGAGAACAGCGCTAGATCTTGCCAACAGCGGCAAACCTGTCGTTACGATCAATCGCTATGTCGATCTCGATGAAATCACCTCCGTAACCTGCGACAACGAGGAGGCTGGCGCCCAGGTCGCCGACCACCTGATTGCAATCGGGAGAAAACGTATCGCCTTTATCGCGGGTGATCCGGACACATCGAGCAGCCGTGATCGTGAGCGTGGGTTCAAACAACGGCTTGCCGAGCACGGCTTGAAGGTCCAACGCGAGTCCATCGGGTTTTATACCCATGACGGCGGCGCGGCGGCCGCCCGCATGCTCCTTTCACCGGGCACTAAGCCTGACGCCATCTTCGCGGCCAATGATCTGATGGGGTTCGCGGCGCTGGATGTGGCGAAGCTCGAATTTGGGCTGCGCGTTCCTGATGACATCGCCATCATCGGCTTCGACAATGCCATGGCGGCCGATTGGCCCGCGTACCGGCTGTCTTCAGTCGATCAAAATATTCCGCGAATGGTCGATGTCGCGATCGAGGAAATCCTGTCCAGGCTGTCCGGTGAGCGCTCCCGCACCCGTCATTTCCGCATAGCGACCAACCTTGTGGCACGCGAATCGACCGGCGCAACAAAAATGAAAGATTGACAACACGTCGGCCAGCCGTAATCTGCATCCGTGTGCAGAATGCATTTTTGCTGAGGAGGAAAACATGTTTCGTTCGACATCTTTGCGTCGATTGCCCTTGACGTTGGCCGCTGCGGGCGTGTCGCTGCTGCTCGGCACCAGCGTTTACGCGCAGACAACCGTTAATTTCGTTGGAGAAGCGCCTCTTCAGGTCTTCTCTCCTGTTATCGAGGCTTTTGAGAAGGCCAATCCCGATATCAAGATCGCCTATCAGCAGGTCCCGTTCGAGGATCTCAACGCGGCGATCCAATCTCGAGTGGGTGGCGGTGACGCAAGCATTGATATTTTCGAATGCGATACACCGCGCATTCCCGCCTTTGCCTCGAAGGGGTATCTGCTCGATCTGGAAGGTAGCCGCCAGAAGATAGAGACCGCCGTACCGAATAAGGTTTCGATCGGTGAAGTCAGTTACAAGGATAAGATTTATGCCTATCCGATGTGGAATTCGACGCAGCTCCTGTATTTCAATCGCGACCTGCTGAAGAAGGCAAATGTCCCCGAACCAAGTGCGGCGGAAGGGGATCGATTGACCTGGGAAAAATTCTTGGATGAGGCACGGGCCGTCAAAAAGGGCGCCGGCACGAAGTATGGCTGGGCCTTCCAGCAAGTCGATCGTTATTACCAATTGCAGCCGCTATTCGAGTCGGCAGGCGCTGGACCAGGTCTCAAGGGACCGGAAATGCTTGAGCCTGATCTGCTGAACGACAAGTGGGTCAACGTCGCCAAATGGTACGCCGCTCAGTTCTCGGAAGGACTCTCGCCGCGCGGTGTGACGCCGAACCAGAGCTACGACCTCTTTTCGAATGGCGAGACGCCCTTCATGATTACAGGTCCTTGGGCAATATCGATCTTCGACAAGACGGCATCTCTGAACTACGGTGTCGCGCCGATGCCGTATTTCAAGGACGGAAAACCCGTCACGCCAACGGGGTCATGGTCGCTTGCCATCAGCCCGCATGCAGCCAATTCCGACGCAGCGAAGAAGTTTGCGGAATTCGCGACGTTGACTGGTGAGGGTTCCTATCTGACGGTTCAGAACAATCCTCTTCCCCCGGTCAATGCCGACGGCTACAAGATCTATGCCGACAAGATGAAGCAGCTCACCACGAAGATCGGTCCAGCCATCGACATCATCACCTATGAATCGCGCGACACGCCTGTCAGCCGGCCACGCTCGGTCGGTTACGTGTCCTTCGAGACCATCATGAACAAGGCTTTCAGCGATATCCGCAACGGCGCCGATGTCGATGCAACATTGAAGCAGGCGCAGAGCCAGCTGAAATCGACGCTCGGCCGCATTCGCTGAGGCGACAGCTTCAACACAAGCAACGACCGAGCGTTCGACGTATCTGAACGCTCGGTATCATCTTCGATTTTACAGGCAATGACGATGAAGGCCCATCAAAGACTAACGATTGCGGCAGCGTATCTCGCACCAGCACTTTTGGCGGTGATTTTTCTGCGAATTTGGCCGGCGCTGTCGGCGGTCCATGATTCGCTGTTGGCCCCGCGCGCGACAAGTTACAGTTTCGAAAACTACACGTATATATTCACCGACCCGGTCTTCCTTCAAAGCCTTCTCACCACGGTGATCTATTCGATCATTGTCAACCCGCTGCAGATCGCGATCGCGCTTGCTTTGGCACTTTTGATGAACGCCGCCATTCCCTATGTCGGGTTCTGGCGCGCCCTTGTTCTTCTACCCGTCGCGATCCCGCAGAGCGTGTCCGCAGTGGTGTGGGGCGTCGCGTTTCGGCCGGATGGGCCACTTAACGCAGTAATCACCTCCGTCGGTCTGGAGCCGATGCGTTTTCTCACATCCCCCGATCAGGCTCTCGCCTCGATCATTGTCATCGTCAGCTGGATCGGGGTGGGTTATTGGATGACCTTCATCCTCGCCGGTTTGCAGGAGATTCCAAAATCACTTTATGAGGCTGTCCGCATCGATGGCGCCAATCGCTGGCAGCAATTCCGTTATGTGACCTTGCCGCAGTTGCGCCGCCCGCTGACTTTTGTGCTGGTCGCCAACACAGTGGCCAATTTTCTGGTCTTCGCTCCCGTGCAAATTCTTACTCAAGGCGGTCCTGAAGGTTCGACGGACCTCATCATGAACGAGATTTACACGCGCGCCTTCATCTCGGATGACCCCAGCAGTGCCGCAGCCGCAACAGTTGTGCTGGTTGCGGTGGTACTCGTTGTCGTCCTTATCCAATTCCGCCTTATGCGCTCGCCAGAGGATGTCAACGCATGAACGACAAAATCAGCCCACTCCGGACCGTGGCCACAATCGTTTGCGCATTGCTGTTCGTATTGCCACTTTGGTGGATGGCGGTCAGTGCGCTGAGGCCGACGGCAGACATTTTCAAGTATCTTTCACCCCTGAGCCTTTGGACGCTTCTGCCGCGTAACATCACGCTAGAGCATCTTGTGGAACTGTGGACGGGGCCTTTCCGTCTGGCGATCTTCAATTCCATCTTCGTGACATTCGTCACCATCGTGATCGGCCTTGCGATTTCCTCCGCGGCAGCTTTCGCACTCGCCGTCATCGACTTTCCGTTCCGCAACACAATCTTTCTGGTCCTGGTTGTTAGCTTCCTCATTCCGTTTGACGCCATTGCGGTTCCACTCTACGCGATCATGCGCGAGTTAGGTCTTCAAAACAGCTATACGGGACTAATCCTTCCCGGCATCGGCAACGGGCTGGCGGTCTTTCTATTGAGGCAGTTTTTTTTGGGTATTCCGAAGGAACTTCGCGAGGCGGCGCTGGTCGATGGTATGGGCTATTTCGGAATCTTTTGGCGCATCTACCTGCCCCTGTCTGTCCCGGCACTCATAAGCGCGTCGCTCATCCTCTTCATCTTCCAATGGCAGGCCTATCTGTGGCCGTTGCTGATTGCGCCCGCCGAAGGCTACAAGATGGCCGCTGTGGCGATCGCCCAATTCTCGACCTCGTACAGCGTGAACTATAGTCTGATTTTCGCGGCCGCTCTGGTGATCTCGCTGATCCCCATGGCCGTGCTCACGATCTTCCAGCAATATTACTCTGCCTCGGTCGCAGCGACCGGAAGTAAGGAGTAATCGACACAAGGGTGGCGGAGCATACGCGGTTAAAAGCGGCGCGGCATGCACGCTAGCATTCGCAAAGCCAAACCATGGCTCAAGCTTCTTTGGCTTCAGCCAGTCAGCTCTCCCTTGAGGTGGTATTAGTCGGCCGTCGGTTTTACGAGTTCGGCCCGCTTGCCCTTAAATTCCTGGAGCGTCGACACCATACGGTCCAAGCCCAGATGAGGAGCGAGGCGACAATTGTCGCGTGCAGAAATCGTGTATGATTTTCTGCCCATTCAGCATCGATGCAACTGTCATCATAAAATCATGGAACGCATGGGAGCTGATCAGTCGATCCCGCCCCTCCTTCGGACCACGAATGTTTGGGCTCCTGCGGCTGATCTGGTCGCACCCATTGCGTGGCGCGAATTCCCGCTTCCCCGGCAAGCCGGCCGCAATACTGGAAGCTCCGATGCGCGCCATCGTCTCCTCGATCATGATTGATGCCCTGGCCGATATACGCAAAAGCAGCGTGGCAATTTAAGAAAAGACGAACACATCGCGCCGCCTCGTTCCAGTCACATCAAGGGTTCCCACGTGAACCGTGCGCTAACCAGGCGCGCTCCGGCCCTTTGCAGGGTCGACTATATCCCGCTCATAGCGTTTGACAATGAAGTGGCAAACACTGACGTTTGCGTAAACATTAGTTGCAAATGCAATATTATCATTGACAATAAAATACGCCTGTAGTTCGTTAGATCCTCCGATGTTCACTTCTCTCGGGAATCTCGGAGATTGGACCGGCCGCCCCAGCGAGCCAAGCTATGAGGCCGTTACGGGTTCAGAAACGGCAACACCAACATTCGCGAGGTGGCAACATGTCGAAAACTTTCGTTCTGGACGTCAATGGGCGCCAGTCTTCTGTAACCTGCGGCGAGGACACACCACTTCTTTACGTGCTTCGCAACGATCTTGAGCTGAACGGACCGAAGTTTGGCTGCGGACTGGGACAATGTGGGGCTTGTACGATCCTTCTCGATGGTCAGGCGGCACGCTCCTGCATCACGCCGATCGGCACGGTCGATGGTCAGAAAATCGTCACGCTCGATGGCCTGTCTGCAGACGGTCACCAACACCCCTTGCAGACGGCATTCATATCGCTCGAGGCGGCCCAATGCGGCTACTGCACCAATGGCATGATCATGACGGCCAAAGCCCTACTCGACAGGGAAAAATTGCCGAGCGCGGACGCTATCAAAGAAGAATTGTCCGGCAATCTCTGCCGATGCGGCGTCCATAATCGCATCGTCGACGCGATACAGCATGCCGCAAAGGAGATGGCGCGATGAACGGTGCAACTGGCACGCTGACGCGCCGTGCGTTTGGCATCGGTTTTGGCGCGCTCGTGGCGACCTTTTCACTTGCACCACGCGGGATCGCGCAGGTTGTTGAGGGTGCCGCGCCGCAGAGTTTTGCGAAGACGAAACGTCTCGATGGCTGGATCCGTGTGTCGGCGGACAATATCGTCACGGTGTTCACCGGAAAGGCTGAGCTCGGCCAGGGCATCCTAACTGCACTTGCCCAGATCGCTGCTGATGAATTGGACGTGGAAATGGCGCAGATCAGGATGATCTCCGCCGATACCAGTCGCGGCCCTGATGAAGGCTATACTTATGGATCGCAGTCGATTGAACAGAGTGGGTCGGCCCTAAGGGCCGCAGCCGCGCAAGCGCGCGCCGTTCTTGTTGCCGCGGCAGCACAACGCCTGAATGTGCCTCCAAGCACGCTTGCGGTGGACAGTGGCGTCATACGGCAGATCCCATCCGGCCCGCACATCAGCTATGGCGAGATCGCGGTATCCGAAATCAACCTTTTGGATCGTGACGTCAGCGCCGGGTCACAAGCAAAGGCCAAGCAGGATTATCGCCTTGTCGGTCACACGGTTGCCCGCATCGATCTTCCCGGAAAAATCCTCGCCAAGGGCGTCTATTTGCAGGATATGCGCCTGCCCGGAATGGTCTTCGGTCGGATCGTTCGCCCCCCGTCGCCGGGTGCAACCCTTGAAAACGTAGACGACCATGACGTTCGCCAACAGCCTGGTATCGTTGCAGTCGTGCGCATCGAAAGCTTCCTTGGTGTCGTCGCCGAACGTGAGGAGCAAGCGATCGCCGCCGCCGAGACGCTTCGTGCCGCCGCCCGCTGGCGCAAAGGGCCGGCTCTGCTAGATGAAGACCATCTTGTCGAGGAGTTGCGCGCGCTTCCGCGCGAAGACATTCTCGTCAGCGCGGCCGGGCAGGAGGCGCCACTGACCCCGGTCCGGACCTGGGTTGAGGCTAGCTACAGCCGGCCCTATCTGTCTCAGGGCAGTATTGGCCCGAGCTGCGCTGTGGCATGCTTTGCCGATGGACATATGACCGTATGGTCGCACACGCAGGGCGCATTCCCGCTCAGAGGCGATATGGCTACGGTTCTCGAGCTTCCGAGCAAATCCATCGATGTCATCCATGTTCAGGCAGCAGGCTGTTATGGCCATAATGGCGCAGACGATGCGGCCATGGACGCAGCGCTTCTGGCGCGAGCCGTCGAAGGACGTCCGGTCAAGCTGCAATGGATGCGTGGTGATGAATTTGCGTGGTCCCCCATCTCCCCGGCAATGTCGATGAAGGTCAAGGCCGGTCTGTCGCCAGAGGGAAAGATCGTCGATTGGACCTACGATGTCTGGGGCAACAGTCATGCGACCCGCCCAGGTCAACCTGGAGGCGTCAATCTCCTGGCGTCCTGGTACATTGGGAAGGGCTATCATGTCTCGCCGCCGCTGAAGATTCCTCAACCGTTCGGCAATGGCGACCGCAACGCCGTACCCTATTACGATCTCGCCAGACGGAAGATCTCGCATCACCTTTTGACAGAGATGCCAATCCGGACAGGCTCGCTGCGCACCCTGGGCGGCCAGGCCAACATCTACGCGATCGAGTGCTTCATGGATGAACTTGCCGCATCTGCGGGCATCGACCCAGTCGAATTTCGGTTGAACCATTTATCCGACCCGCGCGGGCGCGCGGTCATCGAAGCCACGGCAAAAGCTGCAGGATGGCAAGAAGGCTGGAAGAGCGATGGAACGACCGGACGGGGATTTGCCTATGCCCGCTATAAGAATATTTCAACATTTGCCGCTGTTGCCGTCGAAGTGAAACTGGATCGGGCTTCTGGAGCCGTAGCCATCTTGAGTGTTCATGCGGCCGTGGACGTGGGGCTTGTGATCAATCCCGACGGCGTCAAAAGCCAGAGCGAGGGCGGCATCGTTCAGGGCCTGAGCTGGGCCCTGAAGGAGCAAATGCGATTTGATCGGGAGAAGATCACCTCAGTAGACTGGGCCGGCTACCCAATCTTGACCTTCGAAGAGGTGCCTCCGATCAATGTCATCGTTATTGATCGGCCCGATGATCCGAGCCTGGGCGCCGGTGAGGGAACCGTGGGGCCGGCGTCCGCCGCCTTGGCGAATGCGATTGCGAACGCTGCAGGCGTTCGCATCCGTGACCTGCCGCTGACGCCCGAAAAAATCAAGACTGCATTGGGTTGATCATGCGTGGGATAGTCGCAGTTTGGACGTTGTCTTATACGTTCAAGCAGGCGCCAAATATCACAAAGGCGCATCAGGCCGCTTGCCGGGTCGCCCAGTTAAGGCCACGACGCAGGATGGTGCGCATCGAGAGGTTCTCGAACTCTGCTGCAACGTGGCCGAGCGAGGAATAGAAGACCCGGCCTTTGCCATGGCGCCGCTTCCACACAACCGGCATCGTGACACCATCGATCCAACTTGCGTGCTCGCCGGTAAAGGTCGTGGTGGCAAGCACCTCGTTGGAGGGATCGACATGCATATAGTATTGCTCTGAATGGTACGGGAAGCTTTCGATGCCCGCCATTATGGGATCGTCAGGTCTTGTTACATCGACTTTGTAGTCGATCACATCACCGGGATGAGCAACCCACTGTCCGCCGACCATGAATTGATAGTCGACTGCATCTCGGAAGGAATCGCCCATCTGGCCGTGAAAGCCTGCGAGACCGACACCCGATTGTACAGCCTGGGTAAGCGCCCTCACCTCTTCCTTGGCGATTGTCGACATGGTCACAATCGGCACGACCAGATCCACGGTCGACAGCACTTCATCGGAGAACGCCGCGGTGCTGGCTTCAACACGGACATCAAAGCCATCCTTGATAAGCATCTCTTTGACGATCCGGGAGCATTCCTCCGGCTCATGGCCGTTCCAGCCGCCCCAGACGATAAGTGCATTCGGCATTGCAATTCTCCTGTTTTGTCTATTCGAATGGTTCCGCTGTTGTTCGACGAACAACAAGGCGCGGCGGAATGGAGATGCGCTCGGCCTCCTGGCGGCCATCCATCCGCGACAAGAGCATCCGGGCCGCAAGCGTTCCGATCTCGTGAGGGTTCTGATCGACAGACGTTAGCGACAGCGGTCCGAGGCTGCCTGTTCCTGTGTTGTCGTAGCCGACCAGAGATAATTGCCGCGGCAATTCAATCCCCAGCTCAAACGCAGCCTGAATGACACCAAAGGCAACGTTGTCAGTGCCGGCAAAAATCGCGGTCGGCCTCTGAGAACGGGTTAAAACGGCATGCCCGGCGCGAAATCCGTCCTCGACGCTATAGTGCGGGCTATCGGCGACTTCCGCATATTTGCCGAGACCCGCAGCCTCCATGGCCCTGCGATAGGCATTCGCCCGCCGCGCCGACACGAAACTCAATTGCTTCGACTGCCTGCCTGCCATCGGACCCAGGTGCACGATGCGTCTGTGGCCAAGCTCGGCCAGATGACGCACGACCATTTCGGCGCCGCTGTCATCGTCACTGACGATCGTGTCGTAGGCCGTCGAATAACTGTGGCGGTGGGTCAACACCAGCGGCGCCACCCTTGCCGCCTCGACCAGCTTGTTCTCCGAAATATGCGGCGACACGACAATCATTCCCTCTATGCGTCGATCGTGCATCGCGGCAAGCACGTCTTCGGCAGAGGTCCACTCGCTTGTTGCCATCAGCATCTGACGCGAGGTCGGCAAGATGACCTCGGCAACGGCAGCGAAGATATCGGGAAAGAACGTATTGCGGAGATCCGGATGGACAATGCCGATGGTATAGGTCTTGCCCCGCATGCCGCGCGCCGAAGCATGCGGCCTGTAGTCGAGCTCCTTCATGGCTGCTTTCACACGTGCCGCCATATCGTCACTGACGCCGTATGCATCGCGCAATACACGCGACACCGCGGCCGTCGAAGCCTGGGCAAGACGGGCAACGTCATGGATCGTTGCGCGACGCGTTGGTTGATCTGTAGCCAATTCTTCCTCCTTCTCACGGCCGCGCGCTCCGTTTGTCGGACCTGTCCGCGGGGTCAGTGGATCGCGCGCTCCCCGCCTATGGACAGGCGATGACCACCTTCCGCATCGAATACGTGTGCGCGGCCGCGATCAATGGCAAAACGAACCACCTCTCCTGGCGCATACCCGACTCGCGACTTCAAAAGTATGGTCACCTTGTCCTGTCCCACCGCGCCAAGAAGCTGCGTCTCCGGTCCAGTCGGCTCAATGACATCCACCCGAACGGCGAGGTCGCTTCGGCCCAAGGAGATGTCTTCCGGCCGGATGCCGTAGATCACACGCCGTCCCGCATGTCGGCTCCAGTCGCCGTCGAGGGGAAGGAATGTGCCATCGGTCAAGAGGACGCCATGCCCATCGTCACGAGATGCAATTTCGCCGTCCAGCAGGTTCATGGATGGTGACCCAATGAAACTGGCGACGAACACAGTTTCGGGCCGATCGTATAGGGTGAGCGGCGCTCCACGCTGCTCAATCTTTCCATCCTTCATGACGACGATTTCATCCGCCATGGTCATCGCCTCGATCTGATCATGCGTGACATACACGGTCGTTGTTCCCAGACGCTGATGCAATTGCTTGATTTCGCCGCGCATCTGGACGCGCAGTTTGGCGTCCAGATTGCTCAAGGGTTCATCGAACAGGAAAACCTGCGGGTTTCTGACGATGGCGCGTCCCATGGCGACACGCTGGCGTTGGCCGCCAGACAGTTGCCTTGGATAACGCGGCAAAAGCGGAGTCAGGCCCAGGATCTCCGCTGCCCGCTTGACCTCGCGCTCAACCTTTTCGGAACTCTCCTTCTTTAGCCGCAGCGAGAAGCTCATATTCTCGGCGACCGTCATGTGCGGATAAAGCGCGTAGCTCTGGAAAACCATCGCAATGTTGCGATCCTTCGGCTGCACATCATTCATCCGCTGCGAGCCGATAACGATGTCGCCGCTGGTGATGTCCTCAAGGCCGGCAATCATCCGAAGAAGGGTGGACTTACCGCAACCCGACGGCCCGACGAGGACGACGAATTTCCCATCCTCGATATCGAGGGAAACGCCGTGCAGGATCTCGAGTGCGCCATAGGACTTGCGAACGTTGGAGATTTCAACTTGCGACATTGCTCAATTCCCCGGCGCTCCCGGCCTTCAGATGTTGCATGATGCTTTCGAAGATCTCGAGATCTTGGCGAGCGTCGGCAATCGTCGTCTTCGGTTTTGTTCCCCGCGTGACATGGTTGTGAAAGGCATGCCATTCGACGACGAACGAATCGAGCCTGCTCGGAAAGGACACCACCTGGCGAACGCCGGCCGGTCCTTCCGGCTCGGTTATAGATAGCCGTGCGGGGATGTTGCGCACGTAGGGTGTATCGTAGTCGATGCGCGTGACGCTCTTTTCGCTATAGACTTCCAGATAGGCGTCGAAGCGGGCAAGCTGATCGACGCCGGTCGCGAACTCGCAAACGAAGTGGCCGTAATCGAAGGTCGCGGTGATATAGGCGCCGCCCTGTCGCACAGCCGCGTGCAGCACGCTCTTGGGCATGCCGAGCAACTCTCGCATGGCGCTGATATCGTGGCTCGACAAGCCGAGCAGCAAGCCATAGGCACGGCTCAGGATCGGATCGTTGGTCCCGATTGCTTCGACCATGCTTGCATCCGTCAGCCTCTGGTGCTCGACGATGGATTGGGCCGGAATATCGTTGCCCCGGATCACTCGTGAGGTATCGTCGATTATGATGCGGTTTTGACCGATGAAATCCTGGACGCGCGCGAAACGGATGTTGTCGCGATCGGCCTTTATGCGCTCGACGGCATCGACAAATGCGCCGGCATAGCGCCGCATATAGCCGATCTGCACCGTCTTGCCTGTGCGTGCTTCCGCCTCTTGCAAAGCGTCGGCTTCCGAAAATGTGATCGACATTGGTTTTTCGACGAAGACATGCTTGCCCGCCTCAAGGGCGGCCAACGCCACGCTGGTATGATAGGCGTGCGGATTTGCTACGAGCACGACATCGACGTTGGCGTCGGCAACCAGCTGGCGGTAGTCGCCATACTTTGCAGCCAGAGGCACAACGGCGCTCACGCCATCAAGCACGGTCGGACTGACATCGCAAAGCGCTGTGATTTGAAATTGCTCCGAGAGCTGCCGCAGCGCAGGCAGATGAATGATTTGGGTTACCTCGCCGCAGCCGACGATCCCAACCTTGAGTATTGTCACGTGGAAACTCCTTGGAATTGAAAGAGAGACTACCCTTTGACGCCGCCTGCGACGGCTCCATAGGTGATGTATTTCTGGACCATGAGAAACAGAATGAAGGTTGGGATGACCGCAAGCGTTGCCGCAGCCATGAGGCTTCCCCAGTCCGTCGCGAACTGCTGCATGAACATCTGCATCCCGATTGGCACGGTCATGGCGCTTTCATCACGCAGGAAGACACTGCCCACGAAGAACTCATTGTAGGAGAACAGAAAGCTGAAGATCGAAACGGCGGCCATGCCAGGTCCCGAAAGTGGCAGCACGATGCGGATGAAAGCCTGAAACTTCGAGCATCCATCGACAAGGGCCGCCTCCTCAAGTTCCCGTGGGATCGTGTCGAAGAAAGCTTTGGCCATCCAGGTTGCGAACGGCAAATGCACAACGGTGTAGATGATGATGACCGGGATGGGGCTGTTCACCAATTCCAGGGCGCGAAAGACCATGAACAGCGGAATAAGTGCCAGGATGATCGGAAACATCTGTATGACGAAAAGTGCCTTGGAGTAGATCGACAGCACGGGTCCTTTGAAACGCGACAGTGCATAGCCAGCCATCGAGGCGGCGACGATGCCGCACAGCATGCTGCCGCCCGACACGATCACGCTATTGAGCAGAAACCGCAGGAACGACGTCTGGCTCCAGAGAAACTGATAATTCGCCAGCGAGAAATGCTGCGGGATGACCGAACGGCTCATCATGATCTGCTCGGTAGTCTGGAACGAGTTCGCCACGATGACGATAATCGGGAAATTGATAATCACGACGATGACCACCATGATGGCGAAAAGGCGCCAGCGTCCAACGGCCGAGGTTGCGGTCGGTGACATGACTAAGGCTCCCTCTGCCGACGCAGCATGATGACGATGAAGACCATCAGGATAATGAGAGTGACAAAGGAGATCGCCGCCCCGGTGCCGAGATCATTGCGTGCAAAGGTGTATTTGTAGGCGAGCAGGACGAAATTCTCCGTCGAGTTTGCCGGACCGCCTTGGGTCAGAAGCCATGGCGTGTCGAAATCATTGACCGTCCAAATCGTCATCAACAGACAAAGAATGATGGAGACGTCGCGGATCTGAGGCATCGTGACATGCCGGAAGGCATCCCATTTTGTGGCGCCGTCGAGCGCCGCCGCTTCGTACAGCGTTCGGTCGATGCCCTGCAGAGCGGCGAGCAGCGAGAGCATCATGAATGGAAAGCTGCGCCAGATCTTGATGAGCACGACGACAAACTGAGCCCAATCATTATTGGATAGGAAGAAAATCGGGCGGCCACCGAGCAACTGTATGATCTGGTTTACGACAGCGTTGTGGTCGGCAACCATCCAGCGCCAGCTGACAATGGACACGACAGACGGGATGATCCAGGGCAGAAGTAGCGCGACGCGAAAGAACCCCCGACACGGCATCTCCATGTTCATCAACAATGCGAGCGCCAACCCCAGCACATAGCAACCAACCACATTCGCCACGGCGAAGATCACGCTGAAGCGAAACGCGTTCCAGAAATCCCTAGAACCGAACAGCTTCCCGTAGTTGTTCAGGCCGACGAAGTCGCCAGCCTGCAGGAGCGAGCCGTTCGTGAAGCTGTACTGAAGCGCCTGGAAGAACGGGACGAGAATGACGACCCCGATAACCAGCACTGACGGTAACAGAAGCAGATAGGGCAAGGCATTTCCGTTGCTCCACCATCGCCGGACGTCAAACCGTCCGGCGTAGGGAGTGGGTTCAGTCATTAGCGACATGAATCATGCTCCGATGTGTCGGGAGACCAAGACGGCGCGAAGGCTTACTTGCTCATTATTTCCTGAATTCGGGAATCTGCCTGTGGCAGCGCGTCCGTCACAGGCACGCCCTGAAAGATCTGTTGGGTCAGCGTCTGCAGGACACCTTCGCCTTCGATCTCGCTAAGCTGGGGAAAAATTCCTTTGTAGGCGGTGGCGGTCGTCTTGCCGATCGGGATGTAGTGATCGACCACATACTGATAGGTCTTGTCCCCGGCAACCGCGTCCTTGATGAACGATTGGCGCGCCGGGATCTGGCTTGTGTGCCCTTCCGTCCAAAGCGGGAGCTGGTGCTGCGACCACCAGCGCATGAAGGTTTCGGCGGCCTCCGGATTTTTTGTCTGCTTGTACATCATGATATTGTTGACCCAGAAGATCGTCCCAAGGTCGCCATGCGGTCCCTTTAATGGAGGTAGGACAGCAATATCGTCGGTGGCGGCGCCAGCGCCCTTGTACGTATTCGGTCCATCGAGGACGAATGCCCCCTCTCCTTTGAGGAAAGCAGCACGTCGATCGTCGGAAGAGTAACCTGGGCTGGCAGGATGCATCGACCCGTCAGTAACCAAGCTCGAAAGCCAGTCGAGAGCCTCGACGTTGCGCGGATTGGACGCAAATGTCGACTTGCCGTCGGCATCGAAGAGCGCGCCCCCATTGTTGAGCATCGAAGCGAGAAGGTAATGGCTGCCTCCGGTGTCGCCGGAGGCGATGACGCCATATTTGCCGTTGCCCGTAAGCTTCTTGGCCGCCGCGCGGAACTCGTCCCACGTTTCGGGCACCTCAACGCCGGCGGCCTTCAACAGAGATGGGCGATAGAACCAGACGCGAATGTCGAGCCCCCAAGGCAAGGAAACATAGTGGTTGTCGAAGCGCAACGTATCGATAGTCCCAGGCGAGAAATCCTTAAGATCGCCATCAGCTTTCATCTTGTCGATCATGTCGTCCAGCGGGCGGATGGCGCCCATCTTGTAAAGCTGCACCGCCTGATAGCCAGCGCCGGTGGAAATATCCGGCGCACTTCCCGAGCTGACGGCCGTCACAAAGGTCTGGTACCAGTTGCTCCACGGGATCGAGCGGTACTCGACCTGAATATCGGGATGTTCCTTGTTGAACTCCTGGACGACGGCCTGTGCCGCCTTGATGTATTCCGGCTGCCCCCAGATCATGTCCCAGAATTGCAGTTTTACCGCAGCTGCGTTTGCCGCACCGTTCAAGGTCATCAAGCTCGTCGCCGCCATCAAAGCAAAGGCCAGCGCTGTGCGGCGTCGAACCGCGAAATTCGATGTCATCCGATTTCCTCCACTGATTTCGCCGGCCACCTCCACGTGGCTTGGGGCTGCGCTCCTCAACGCATGGCGATAACAGCGGATGAAATCATTGGTGTCAACATATTTTGATAACGTTCTCTATTTTTATTGATAACGTTATCAATTCCAATTTTCAAATTTTCGTTTATTTATAATGCTTTATTTGGCAGAATATGGGTAAATAAGTTTTTCATTCAACTACATCGGCGACAAGGAACCTAAGCGCACAAAGATCTAGCTAGCTTTGTCTTCAATTTGGACCTCCGCCGGTTTCGCTACTGAAGATCGTGCGCCTAAGGGAGCAGGTCTTGCCTCCACACCTTTATGTTGAGTGAACGCGATCATTTCTCAGCAACACTCGTTGCGTGAGTAGTCATTAGCCGGTCCCGTTGGCTGCAAGTTTGTGAGGTATGCTGCGTTGGCGTTTTGGTGAAGCAGAACGCATTCCTTCAGTTCCAAATGTTATTGCCGCCGCAATACGTCCATCAACCAGAGGTCTTTCGTTTGATGTGTGCAGGGTCTGAGGTCAGCAAGACAGTGCCTCTCCAGCACATATGGTCTCTCCATTCCGGGGAGCGAGGGGCCAGAAAACAGATACGCGACTGCTAGTGAGATGAATATTGTAACTCAAACGGATGCAATGATGAGGTTTCGCATAGTCATTTGGGTGGTTCCATTGGACAGGCAATGAGATTAACTGCGGTCTGACTGGGGAAGCTTTTCGGGAACCCATCAATTTGCACGGTTTAGACCAGCTCTTTTCATTCGACGAACTACTCGTTTGCCGATTGCCAGAATCCTGCCAAGGCGGGGCGTAAACTTTCTCAACGAACACCAGTCAATTATAGATGCAGAATACCAGCCATTATCGGCCGATGTCGAAGCTACTTTTGACGTCAATTCCCCTAAGGATGCTCGATGAGCGGAGCAACCTTGCTGGCTTTCTACAAGAACAATGAAAAGCTTGGTGGAATCCTGTTCCCAGTCGTCTTGTCGATCTTCGCCAGCATACCGTTATAAGAGTTCACTCTGGCTGCACCAGCCTTGTGATCGAGATATATCTTCGGTCTACCATCCTTAATGTCGGTTATAAGACCGAACTGATAATTAGCGTAGCACGATTCTTCTCTAATCCCCCTCTCCAGTTGGTGGGCGGTGGCATACGATCACTGGATGATAGTAGGCTAGAGGCCGTTCTTAGGTGCTTCCGTGATTTGGCGAAATGTCGTCGCGTTGCGTTATAGCCACCCGCAGCTATCCATGGAGGAAGAAGTGCTGCTGTTACGCGCAGATCATCCACTTGCCGCCGCTCCTTTGGATCATCTTGATACTTCCCACATCTGCAAAAATCGACGCAGTATCGGGAGGATCAGGGAATTGTCCCGGACGGATCGTAACGTTGACAGATAGGTCACGAAGAGATGCTTGTCTTTGATGTCGAGGAAGTTCCGGCAAACGCTTGACTCTTCGGATCCCAGGCAGGTGATAAATATGCTGTCGCTATCGCCCAGCCGATACTAATCGTTAGGTGCGTTCAGGTATTCGCTCGTGCCGATAAATGTCAGATCCTCAGCGCGGCTCTTGCACTGCGGATGCAAAGTTTCTCTGCAAGGACGGATCGATCAGCCGATCAAAAATGGAATGCCAGCGGTGAGCGCCCTCCCCGCGCGACCAGGCTGCGCGCGCGGGCCGATCCATTTTCAGGTCCTAGAACTTTTTCGAAGCCGCGACCTTTGCACCGACGGATTTCTGTCCGTCGCCCTCGATGTTGAAGAGGATGCTGGTGTCGAGCATCCAGAAGTTCTGGGTCTGCAGCGAGACGCCGGCGGTGACGGCGGCGAACGCGCCGGCGCCGTCCATGCCGGAATAGCCGCCCGTCAGTCCGAGCTTCGGCGTCAGCTTCGTGCCGTTCTCCATCGTGAAGGAGCGGGCGATCTCGGCCCCCAGGCTGACGCGGAACTGGTCCTCGTTGAAGCCGTCGATGGTGATGGCATCGCCGGAACTGTTCT
>NZ_JABAIJ010000021.1 GCF_012641435.1 Rhizobium sp. P38BS-XIX | reverse complement strand
CCGCACGGCAACCAAGTACAAAATTCTCGGGAATGGCCCCGAAGTCATCCTGAGATAGCCTGATCTGCCCGCCGCCAAATGTCTCCGCCGTAACCAACGAACCCGCGCGGTCGATGACACGTAAAGGCAGCAGGTTTTCAAAGCCGACGAAGCGCGCCACAAAGCTGTTGGCAGGTTTGCGGTAGAGGATCTCTGGCGTATCGAGCTGCATGATGCGGCCGGCATTCATGATCGCAACGCGATCGGAGATCGAGAAGGCTTCTTCCTGATCGTGGGTCACGTAAAGTGATGTCGTGCCGTTGGCGCGCTGCAGCTGGCGGATTTCGACGCGCATGTCGACCCGCAGCTTTGCATCGAGATTGGAGAGCGGCTCGTCGAACATCAGGAGCGGCGGTTCTATGACGAGGGCGCGGGCGAGCGCAACGCGCTGCTTCTGGCCTCCGGAAAGTGCGGATGGAAGCCGGTCGCCGAGGCCGGAAAGACCGACACGCTCTAGCATTGCAGCTGCCCTCTGACGGCGCTCCTGCGTCGGCATCCGGCGCTGCTTGAGCCCGAAGGCGACGTTTTCCAGCACCGTCAGATGTGGAAACAGTGCGTAGTTCTGAAACACCAGGCCGATATCTCTGGCATGCGCCGGCAGCGTCGTCAGATCGCGGTTGCCAAGCTTGATCGTGCCGCTCGTCGGCTGCAGAAAGCCGGCGACGAGGCGCAAAGTCGTCGTCTTGCCGCAGCCGCTGGAGCCGAGCAGCGAGACCAGTTCGCCGGCCGCGACAGAAAGCGAGAGATCCTGCAATACGGCCGTCTTGCCGTAATGGGCGCTGATGGAATTGATGGAGAGCGATACGGTCATGGCCGGCTACTTTGTCAGGAAGGTGAGGCCCAGGGTGGCTTCGACGATCGCCATCACGGCGACGGTCACGAGCATCAGCAGTACGGAAACCGAGGCAATGGTCGGGTCGAAGAACTGCTCCATATGGGCAAGGATCTGGATCGGAAGGGTGGAAATGCCGGGTCCGGTGAGGAACACCGAGACCGAGACGTCGTTGATCGACGTTATAAACGCAAGAATGAAGGCGGCTATGACGCCGGCGCGGATATTCGGCAGCACGACAGTCAGAAACGTCCTAAGAGGCGGGCAGCCAAGGCTGATCGCGGCTTCCTCGATCGAGAAATCGAAGCTCGCGAGGCTGGCGCTGACGACACGCACCGAATAGGGCAGCACCAGCAGCGCGTGGCCGATCAGGAGGCTCGGAAAGATCGGCAGTCCGAGGCCGATTGTGATCGACTTCATTAGCGAAAAGCCGAAGACGATTTCCGGAACAAGGATCGGCAGGACGAAGAGCGTCGAAAGCCAGCGCGGCAACTCGACCCGGTAGCGGCTGATGGCATAGGCTGCGGGCACGCCGATCAAGAGCGAGAGCGCGGTCCCGAGAAAAGCCAGCTCCAGGCTTGTGATCGCCGTCGTACGGAAGGCCTCTATCTGGAAGATATTAGAGAACCAGTGCAGCGTCAGACCCTGTGGCGGGAAGGTGAGATAGGTGGTGTTACTGAAGGCGGCGCCGATGATGATGACGAGCGGCGCCAGCAGGAACAGGAAGATGAGGGCGGTGAAAGCGATGAGTGCGGGATGGACGGATTTTGTCATGGTCACACCGCCATCGGATTCAGCCGCCGTGCGAGGCGGCTCATGATGGCGACAATGCCGATCGTCACGACAACCATGATGGCGGCGATCGTCGAGGCGCCGACCCAGTCGAAAGTGACCATGGCGCGCTGATAGAGAAAGGTGCCCATCATCATCTGCTTTTCGCCGCCGAGCAGCTGTGGCGTCGCGTAGGAGGTGAAGCTGCCGGTGAAGACAAGCACGGCGCCGACGATGAGGCCAGGCGTTGCGAGCGGCAGGATGACCTGACGGAAGGTCGCGGCCGGCGTCGCGCCGAGCGATGTCGCCGCCTGGATAAGATCCTGCGGTATGCCCTCAAGCACGCCGACGAGCGTCAGGATCATCAAGGGCACGAAGAGATAGACCATCGCGACGATCACCGAGCCTTCGGTGTAAAGCATCGACAAAGGCTCGCTGATGACGCCGATCGACATGAGGATGGTGTTGAGAATACCGTTCTTGCCGAGGATGATCAGCCATGCGAAGGAGCGCACGACGACGCCGGTCAGCAGCGGAAAGACGGCGGCGATAATCATCACGCTTTTGGCGCGGCCGGGCATCTGCGCGATGACATAGGCAGCGATGAAGCCGATGATCAAGGAGATCGCCGTTGTCATGAGAGCGATCTCGATCGTCCGGAACAGCACGGTCCGGCGAAAGCCGCTGGAAAAGAAAGCGACATAGGGGGAAAATATCCCCTTGGGCTCGCCGAAAGTCGCCGCAATCGTAATGATCACCGGAACGAGCAGGAAGAGCGTTACGGCGAGGATCGCCGGCGTCGCCAAACCCCATTTCATCAAATGCTTCATCAACTAAATTCCGTGAGAACGCCGCATGAGGTTGCGACATGCCTTGTTACATGCCGAAGATCTCGTTCCAGCGATCGACCCAGTCCGATTGCGCCTCGATCAGCTTCTCATAATCGATACGGCTGAGCTTGGCGATCATGTCGGCGCCGTAGGTCCAGAGCTTGGCCTTTTCCGGCGGCAGAACCACCTTGGTCGAAACCGGCGCATCGACGCCCTGTTCGGCTTCCGCTTGCTGCACGTCCTTGGACAGGATAAAGTTGATGAACTGGTGCGCCAGCTCGACGTTTTCCGAGCCCTTCGGTATATTGACGGTGTTGAGGACGGCGATATCGCCCTCCTTCAGATCGGCCCAGGCCATCGTCGGAACAGCCGCGCGCAGGGATGACAGAACGAAGTCCTGCGTTATTGCCACCTTGGCCTCGCCTGTCGAGATCAGGTTTACCAGCTCGGAGCCGGTATTGTAGTTCTTGACCACGTTCGGTTTCAGGGCCTCGATGGCTTCGAAGGCCTTGTCGGCATCGGCATAGGGATCGACGCCGGCATGCTTTCCGGCTTCGAGGATTGTCAGCGGGCCGCCTGTCGTGGTGATGCCGGGAAGCGAAACGGCGCTCTTCAGATCGTCACGCCACAGATCGTTCCAGGAGCTAATCGGCGGGTTCACTTTCGCCGTATCGTAGACGATACCGATGCGGCCGATCGTGTAGGCGGGACCATAATTGCCCTGTGGCGCCTTGGCGATATCGTAGAGGTCGGCAATGTTAGGGATCTTGCTGCGGTCGACTTCCTGGAAGAGACCCTGCTGGATGCCGAGCTGCGAATAGCTGTCGGTGAGATAGATGACGTCGACGCCCTTGCCGCCGCGCAGCTTCAGCTTGTTGAGGCGATCGGCATTGTTGCCGGTTTCGAAGACGACGTCGCAGCCGCAGATTTTCTTGAAGGGCTCGATGATGTTGGCCTGCATCTTCTCGCCGTTATAGCCCCACCAGGAAACGGTCAGCGTCTTTGCCTGGGCGAAAGCCGGCATGGCGGTTGCCGCAGCAAGCAGAGCAAATCCCGCAGCGCGGGCAAGGGTGAGGGCTTTCATTCTCGAAATCCTTTTGGTCAATGAAATCAGACTTATGTTTCAAGCTTGCAGGATACTATTTTTCGAGCATCGGCTTTACAAGCCCAACAAATGGGCAGGGTGACGGTTTCCCTTTCTTCTTCATAGTCTTTGCGCCGCTGCGTTGCGCTGATGTGCTTTTAATAAACCTTTGGGATCATTCATCTTCCCTTCGAAAGCCTAATGGCTTTACAGCGCTTGTGGCCGTCTTTACCCTCGGCACATCGAATACAGTGCAGGCTTATTTCCATGGCATCCCAAAAGACAAATCTTCCTGACGATCTACTGATCAATGCGGCCGACGAAGTGCTGATCCGCCAGGATTTGACGTTGACCGCGCTCGGTCGTCGTCCGGCGGATCGACTGCTGCGCGTCGGCAAGCTTTTGGATGTGCATAGCCGCACCTGGCTGGACGATCAGGAGATTGTCATCAAGGGCCGGCGCATCGCCTATGTCGGCCCTGCCGGTAGCTATCAGGGCGAAGTTAGTGAGCGCGTGCACGAGCCTGACCTGTTGGCGGTTCCCGGCTTCGGTGAAGCGCATAAGCATATCGAAAGCTCGCATCTGACGCCGGAATGGGAAGCGGCTCTCGTCATGCCGCATGGTGTCACCTGGACCTGCGAGGCGAGCCACGAATTCTCCAATGTGAACGGCGCCCGCAATCTGGAGTTCTGGCTGGAAGCGCGCCGTCGCGGCTCGCCGATGAAGATTTTCCCGCTACCGGGATCGGCCGTGCCGCCAACTGCTTACGAGTGGGGTGGCGGCCATTTCGGTTATGACGAGCAGAAGTCGTTTCTCAGCGAAAGCCTGATGGTGGCCGGCCTCGACGAGGTCATGGATTGGCCTTCGGTGAGCAATCCGGACAATCCGGCTTACGATCGTCTCTGGGGCATGATCCGCGCGACATTTGAGCAGCGCGGCGTCGTCGAAGGCCATGGCGCCGGCCTGCGCGATCTGCCCTCGATCAATGCCTTCGCCGGCGCAGGCCTTGCCTCAGATCATGAGGGCTGGTTCCTGGATGAGATCTGGGAGAAGCTGACACACGGCCTGTTCATCGAACTTCGGCCGCATTCCTTGCCTGAGGTCATCAGGGGGCTGATCGACAAGGGCCTGTCCGATTGGTCGCAGATCGCCTTCGTCACCGATGATCGCAGCGCCAGCGATACTCTCAAGATCGGCGCAACGGACCATAATGTCCGGCTTGCGATCGAGAATGGGCTGGAGCCTGAAATCGCCATTCAATGCGTGACGATCAACCCCGCCCGCCACATGCGGCTGACGCCTTGGGTCGGCTCGATTGCACCCGGCCGCTTTGCCGATATCGTGCTGCTGGATGACGTGAAAACGCTGTCGATCGCCAAGGTATGGGCCGATGGCAAGCCTGCATCCGAGGGCAAGACCTTCGTCGGCATTCGCCCTGAGATCGACTGGCCTGATTGGGCGACGCAGACGGTTCGCATCGATCGCGTCGTGAGCGCAGAAGATTTTCGCATTGCCGCCCCGTCTGATGCGGCCACAGCAAAAGCGGCGCTGCTGCGACCCTTCCACTGGGCCGATGATTTCATCACCATGGATCTGCCTGTTCGTGATGGTGCCGTTCAGCGCGACCACGAACGCAATGTCACGAAATTTGCGATCGTCGATCGCTTTTCAGGCGAGGCCAAGATCGCCCGCATGTTCTGGCTGGGTACGGGGCCGCGCACGCCGGATACCGCCCTTGGCGCTACGCTCGGGCATGACAAGCACAATATCTGGGTGGTCGGCTCTTCCGACGAAGCGATGGCCATGGTCGCCAATGCACTGAAAGAGCAGCAGGGAGGATGGGTGCTGGTCTCTGGCGGCAAGGTCGTTGCCAGCGTTCACTATGAAGTCGGTGGCCTGATGACGGCGCGTTCGGCGGCGGAACTGGATGCCGAGATGCAGGCGCTGTATAAGGCTGGCGCCGAGATCGACTGGATGTATGAGCCGACCTTCTCGCCGCGCTGGTGGCCAGGCTTTCCCGAGCGGCTTTCCTTCGCCACGCTCACCTGTGCGCCCTGGCGTTGGGTATTGGTTGCTCCCTCCGAAAGGGCACCTGAAGGCTTCGTCAATGTCGCTACCGGAGAGACGCACCCGATCGTCTGGTGAGGATATTCCTTTTCTCCAAAGAGAATATCCCGGCTCACCGTCAATTTCCCTCCTGACCTTGACGATATACCTTCATTTCGTAATTATCCGTTCAGTTACTTAGGTGGCGCTGCGGCGATGACGATCGTCTCGTGCACGGAGACGTTTTAGCCTGTTCGAGGCAGGTAAAAGAGCGGGGAGGCCGTGGTGATGGACGTTCGTAAAGACAGACCACGGATAACGCTCGGATTTTCCACCCTTGGATGCGCCGAATTTGAATTGGACGAAGCTCTCGCGCTGGCGCAGACATTTGGGCTTGGCGGCATCGAGACCCGTGCTCTCGGCGGTACTATCGACCTCGTGACCTATTTCACGGAAAGATTTGGCTCGCCCTCTGCTCTTGCGCGTCGATTGGCCGGATCGCCTGTCCGTGTCTTCGCCTTCGACACCTCTCTGCGTCTTGTTGGAGCCACCTCGCATGATAAGGAGCAGTTTCTGCGTTATCTTCCCTGGGCGGAAGCTGCAGGCGTAAAGTCGCTGCGCGTCTTTGACGGCGGCGAGAGCGGGGACGCGACGGAGCTGGCCGAGGCGCTGGCGACACTGCAATGGTGGCGCGACGTCGCCAAGCGCGAAGGCTTCAGCGCCGAAATGGTGATCGAGACGCATGATTTTCTGGTGCATCCGGATCCTATTGCCCGTTTTATCGAGGCGGCGCCCGATTGCGCGCTGCTGTGGGATACTCACCACACCTGGCGAAAAGGCGGCCAGCATCCCGTTGAGACCTGGAAGCTGGTTCGCCACAATACCCGGCATCTTCACGTCAAGGATAGCGTTTCCAAACCCGGGTCGCGGCTACCCTATAGCTATGTCGTGCCCGGCAGCGGCGAATTTCCGATGGCCGAGTTGCGCTCCGCGCTCATTTCGGATGAATATGCTGGTGTCGTGAGCCTCGAGTGGGAACGCCTGTGGCATTCTGAATTGCCGGTATTGGATGCAGCGCTGGAAGCAGCGCAAAGAAACCAATGGTGGCCTCAGGCGCCTCGCGTCGTATGATCAACTAGGTTCACTAGTTTTTAGTTGAATTTATACATTGGGAAAAACGCGCAGCGATTGACTTTTGCCACGAGGTAGTAATTAGTGTATTACTAATATATAAAAGAAGAGTGCGAACGGCGGTGCGGTGCCGGGTTGCGATGGTCTTCGGCGTGATAGTTCCAGCTCAATGAAGGGAGCCCCGATTAACGGGGTTTGAGGGTGTCTGGAAGATGGAAGAAGCGGATTCAGAGACCAAGAAATCCGACGCTTCGCGATCAATCGCGCCATTCCTAACCGCCTCTCCTTGCTTCCGCAACTTAGCCTACGTTCAACTCCCTGCTGAGGGAACGTATGATGAGTGGTAACCTGAGCCGTAATGAAGAAGGGCATAAAGCCCTGATTTTAAAGGCGATCGCCGAAGGTGGACTGGGTTTCGCGGCTCAGCGGATTCACAACGCGATCGATACTGCCGAGATTTTCTACGCAGAGAGCCTGGCCCGTGTTACGGAACAGGATGGAACCGTGCATACGGCGGGCACATTCGTGTCGCTTCTTGAGCGTCAGGATCGCTGGTTTTCGCTCGATCTGCGCATTCTCGATATGGTGCTGACGGCTCTGGCGACGGACGACACTCTGGTGCTTGGCTGCAACCTCTCTGTAGCCAGTCTCGCCCATTCCGAGCGATTCGCTGACATACTGGAGCGAATCACCCATCAGCCGGAACTCTGTTCGCGCCTCATCATAGAAGTCACGGAAACCCATCCGCTAGTCGGAAGTGCGGTCGAGCGGGTGAAGATGATCCGAGCACTCGGATGTCGCATCGCGATTGACGATTTCGGATGCGCTTGCGCCACACCGGCATCGCTGCTGCAGGTTGCTGCCGATATCATCAAGATCGACGCTGCGTTCCTGCGCGACAATCGGCGCGGCCGCGATGGGAGTGACAGCCTGTCCCATCTCGTGGGCTTCGCGGCCTGCTTTGCACCTTCGGTCATCGTCGAGGGCATAGAAACACAATCTCAGCTCGAGGCGGCACGTGCCGCCGGCGCAACCCATGTGCAGGGCTTTCTCTTGTCGAGACCCATGTCGCTGCAGCAGCTGCGGCGGCATGAAGGCAAGGCAAGTCTGCGGGGTGTTGGATGAGATCGTCCACCATCCTCTGGCAAGTAAGGACTTTAATTCTGGTGTACGGCGTGCGGCACGCCAGCGTTGTTGGTTCGACGATATGGTCCCCACGACGGGCATCGGCATGTTGATGATGAAGCCGCCGTTGTTTCCGCCGAATTACAGAGATTCCGCCCTGCGCGCGACACGCGATCTGAAGGCCAGAATATTGCTGCGTGCGCTGGCAAGTCATATTCGCGAAGCTCTCTCGTCAGACCAGCGCAGCGGATTGACGGTGACGGTCGATGCAGCGCCGCGCATTCTCATTTGTGATGAAGCCGGTGAAATTGCAGGCCGGGTGACGATCGATGACGAAAGCGACCTCTATGTCTTTTGCGAGTTCGACGACGAAGCGACGGATATCGTCATCGCAACGGCAAGCGAAGACCGATTGATCGAAGAAATCACGCTCCATTTGTGCGGCGGGCGCCATATGCGGCAGCCTATCGACAAGGCGGTGGCAATGCTTGTCGGTCAAACGGTCGAGGATGTCGAGCGCAAGCTTGTCCTTCAGACACTCGACTACTGCAATGGAGATCCGACGCACACGGCATTCATGCTTGGTATGTCACTGACGACCCTTTGCCATAAGCTGACGGTCTATTTTGCGGAGACCGTTGGTGAGCTGCCGCAGGCTGCGGCGGGCGGAGGGCTGGGAGTGAACACTTACCGGCTATGATCGCGCCGGCACGGTGTGCCGACGCATTCTGCCCCGGCGATCATGCGGGGGATGCGCGCCAGGTGTAGGCGCGATTTGAAACGGTGTGACGTCCGGCAATGGGCGTCACACATGAGCAATCGAGCGGGGCGGCGCGCGAGGAACCTTATGAGATCCGGGAAAAAAACATGGATTCTTTCAGCGAGAGAAAAAACCCTACTCCCCCGCAGATGCATTTATTGTTCGACGGCTGTGTTAAAATCGTTTCTGCCTATGTGAGTCACAATTCAATTCCGGTGGCCAGCCTTCCGAAGCTGATCAAGGACATCCATGAAGCCTTGCACGCTCTGGATGGGGCCGCGCCGGCCGCCGAGCGCAGCAATCTTGTGCCGGCGGTGGATCTGAAGAAGTCGGTAACGAACGACTACATCGTCTGCCTGGAAGATGGCAAACGCTTCAAAACACTGAAGCGTCACCTGCGTGTGCACTATGGACTGACGCCCGAGGAATATCGCCAGAAATGGGGGCTTGCCCCCAATTATCCGATGGTCGCGCAAAACTATGCAAACCGTCGCTCGGAACTGGCCAAGCTTTCTGGCCTTGGCGCCAACGGCAGCAGACGCGAAACCGTGACCTGAGCAATTCGGAAGACGCGGCGCCGTTTCGGTGCCGTAGCGGCATTTCTTTGATGGAATAAACAAAATGGCGCCCTTTCAGGGGCGCCATTTTGTTTGGAAGCGACTGCGCTGGGCGGCAAATGCCTTGATCAGAAGACTTGACGCAGGACGATGAACAGCACGAAGGCAAGCGCGATCGAGGCCGGCAACGTAAGGATCCAGGCCATCAGCATGTTACGAACGGTGGACCACTGCAGACCCGAACCGTTCGCCGCCATGGTGCCGGCGACGCCGGAGGACAGGACGTGCGTGGTGGAAACCGGCAGACCGAGATGGTCGGCAGCGCCGATCGTCAGCATGGCGACGACTTCGGCCGCGGCACCCTGGCCATAGGTCAAGTGTGTCTTGCCGATCTTTTCGCCGACGGTGACGACGATGCGCTTCCAGCCGACCATGGTACCAAGGCCAAGCGCCAGCGCTACGGCGACCTTCACCCAAAGCGGGATGAACTTGGTCGCGTGGTCGACGGAGGCGTGGTAGTTGGTGACGGCCTTCAGGTCGTCGGGGCTCATCGGCAGCAGCTTCTGCTTGTCGATCAGCTTCAGCGATTCACCGATGAGGTAGATGTCGTTACGAACGTTGCTGACGAGGCCGTTCGGGAGCTTTTCAACGCTCGGATAAGCGGCGATCTCGGCGCTGGTGGAGTGAATGTAGGCCTGCAGCGCCGGCGTCGTCGCATCCGACCAGGTCTTGGTCTTCACGGCATCGCTGACGGCAGCTTTCGGATCGGCAGGAGCAGCCACACCCGGCTTCACATACTTGCCGAGCACGCTTTCCACCTGCGTCGAGGCGGCCTTGTAGGCGTCGAGATAGTTGTAGTCAGGCGTGCGGTTCAGGGCGAAAGCAGTCGGCACGAGACCGATCAGGATAAGCATGATCAGACCCATGCCCTTCTGACCGTCATTCGAACCATGGGCAAAGCTGACGCCTGTGCAGGTGAAGATCAGCAGGCCGCGGATCCAGACCGGCGGCGGCGCATCGCCTTTCGGCGCTTCATAAAGCGCCTTGTTGCGGATCAGCACCTTGGCGACCAGCAGCAGGATGGCCGCCATGCCGAAGCCGATGATCGGCGACAGGAGAAGCGACATGCCGACGCTGCTGGCCTGCGACCAGTCGACACCGCTCGTGGCGGAGCCTGCGGGCGCCAGGAACTGGTTGGCAAGACCGACGCCGATGATGGAGCCCACAAGCGTATGCGAGCTGGAAGCCGGGAGGCCCAGATACCAGGTGCCGAGGTTCCAGATAATGGCGGCCGTCAGCAGCGCGAACACCATGGCAAGACCCGAACCGGAGCCGACCTGCAGAATGAGTTCGACCGGCAGCAGCGCCAGAATGCCGAAAGCGACGGCGCCGGAAGAGGTGAGCACGCCGAGGAAGTTGAAGAAGCCGGACCAAATGACGGCAAATTCAGCCGGCAGCGAGCGCGTGTAGATAACGGTCGCCACAGCATTGGCCGTATCGTGGAAGCCGTTGACGAATTCGAAGCCAAGCGCGATGAGCAGCGCAAGACCGAGCAGGATCCACGGAACTGCGGCTGCCTCGGCAAGGTCGCGACCCAGCGCATAGCCCACATAGCCGAGACCACCAAGGACAACGATGAGGAAGAGCGGCATAAACCATTTTGCCGATCCACCTGCACCATGAATGGGGTGATTGGCAGTGCCACCCTCTGAACTGTTTGAAGCGAGGTCGACCATCCCAAACTCCTTTATGGCTAATAATATCTTTGGTGTAAGCCTCCTTCATGAAACTCTCGTGACGCGCGTAAGAGGTCGAAACCCCTTGATTTGCAACCATTCCTTGAACCCGCTATCCAAAAATCGATCACCATCGATCGATAAAGGCACGAAAACCGATCTTGATTTTGCCGCTAAAACGCCTTGTTCGGTTCAGCCGGCGTTCATACCTTTCGGGTTTAAATCAAGCGTGTAGGGACTTGATAGAGGACCATCAAAGATGAGATCGTCCGTGTTTGCCATCGCAGCTTTGCTCGGTGGCTTGGTTGTATCGTCGGCAGAAGCAATGCCCATTCCCGCTGTCGGGGCAACGACTGCTGTGCCGGTCGTGAAAGTTGACTACGCCTGCGGGCGTGGCTGGCACGCTACCCCTTGGGGTGAATGCCGTCCAAATCGCTGGGGTCCGCCGCCGCGGCGCTGGGGATATGATAGACCGCCACCGCCGCCACCGTGGGGCTGGCATGGCCATCGCCATTATCGTGACGGCTGGCGTGGAGACGGCTGGCGCCGCCACCGTGACTGGTAGAACAAAAACACCGCCGCTCGAAACGGCGGTGTTTTCGTTTAAGCTTCAGCCTGCATGCGCAATGCGCGCATCGTGAGCCATAGAGAGGCGGCGACGGCCAGCAGAGTTGAAAGAATGACAAGGAGGCTTTTGCCATCAAGCGCGATGTCGGCCAGTTTCGGCCTGATCAAATCCGCCGTATTGAAGTTCTCGTTGCTGAACTTGCATAGAACAAGCGAGAGATTGTTGCGGACAAGCGCTGCGTCGACCTCGGAGACGAGGTCTTCGATTGGTGCCTTATCGCTTTTCATCGATCGCATCTGCAGCAAGACCGCCTTGGCGGCGGCGAGATAGGCGTGAGAGCACTCGTTGAAAGGGCTCTCTTCGTCGGTGACGCTGCCGGGCATCAGGCCCCAAAGACAATAGGCACGCTGGATCTGCGCAAAATTCAGAACACGGCGGAATGGCTCGTTGGTATCTGATATATCTTCGGCAACGGCGATGATCCGCCCGTAATAGGGGGCAATCACGGCCATTTCGCCATGGGTGAGGCTTGGAATGGGGATGCCCGCCTGGCTTCCGGAAGAGCCGCCGCTATGAGCCAGCGCCATCATCGGCCAGCTCGACAGGATAAAGCAGAATGCCGCGAGCAGAAGACCGCACTTCAATCGGCGTCTCCCGCGCATCGTTAAATGCGCGGGATGCGAAAGCTCGATCATTTCAGGCCCGGCGCAGCGCCGGATTGCCGCGATAGCGAACCTGCGGCAGCGCGCGTTCGGCCCATGCGCCGAAGCCTAGGCCGAGGGTCGTCCAGAGAATGATGTGCATGCCGAGCGAGGTCACGCGGAAGCGCCAGAGAACGACGGCCGAGAACTGTTCCGGCACTTCGTTGATTGCCGGGAGCAGATACTGGATCAGCGCGATGAAGACGATATAGCCGATGCCGGCAACAATCGCACCGTTCCACGATCCGTAGCGTGCCGCCAGCCTGCGGCCGAAGCCGACGGCAACGATCATGCCGACGATCGAAGCCACGATCATGATGAAGAACAGTTCCGTTCTTGCGCCGATCGTGTCGGGATTACCCACGGCCGGTGGGTTTGCCGGATACTTGATATCGGGAACGAGCGAAATCGTCACGAAAGCAGCGATGGCCAGTACCGCCGCCGTGCCGCGCGCGCTGAGAGAGCTGACACGGCCATAGACGAAGGAAAAGACCAGCGCGAATAGACCGCCCATCGCTGTCGAAAAGACCATGATGCCGGTGAAAAGACCGATGCCTGCCTGAGTGGCGCGGCTGACGATTTCCGGCTCGGCAGCTTCGCCGGCGGCCTGCGAGGCCTTTTCTTCAAAGCCGATGGCCCAGTCGACCAGCGGCTCTCCGAAAGTGTGGGCGAAGGCAAAAACGAGAATACCAGCGATCGCTCCGACGATCATGCCGCGGAGTAGAAGACGTCCAACCATGTGTCTATTCCCTTAGTGGCAGGGGAAGCCGAGGAGATGGCGGCCATCATGCACGAATTCATGCACGTACATGCCCGAGATCAGCGAGGTTGCGCCTTCTTCCGCGCCGACGAAATAGATCGCGAGCAGCATCAGCAGGCCGGCAAAGATTGCCCATGGCAGGATTTGGCCGAGCGGGATCGGCTGCGGGACCGCGGATGGGGCGAAAGCGGTATCGGACATTGTAGTTCCCTCTTGAAGAAAAGCGCGTTCCATTTGCGGAAAGGGTTTTGCGGGAAGGGTCTGACTCTCTGGGGGCGGTATCCGCCCGTCGATTACAGTGGCGCGACCGTTCCGGGATTTCACCGGCTTCCACACCCGCAATTGCGAGTTTATATCTGTCTACAAAGATGGTTGTCAATCAAGCGTCATCGTGATGTGGAATCGCGACAAGATGCGGAGATATCTTGTTATGAAGCTTCGCCTGAGCTGGATTTGCCATGGCCCAACGGAGGCCAACCGCAAGGGCCGCTTCCCCGATGACGAGCCGCTGGAGGAAAAAGCGCCGGAGCGCGCCAGGTTCTCCGGCGCCGCGCTGGGCTCGATCGATCGGCTTTTGACGAGTCCTGCCTTGCGTGCACAGCAGACCGCTACCCTCTGGGATATGGACGCAACGCTGGAAGCCGCCTTGCGCGAATGTGACTATGGCCGCTGGAAAGGCCGATCACTCGCCGACCTCTATGAATCCGAGCCGGAATCCCTGTCACTTTGGATGACCGATCCGGATGCTGCCCCGCATGGCGGTGAATCCCAGTCAGGGGTCTCGCATCGCGTCGGCGCGTGGATGGAGGAGCATCTTGGCGGCACCGGCCATACGGTCGCCGTCACCCATGCCAGCATCATTCGCGCCGCGATCCTTCATGTGCTTCGGGCACCAGCATCGGCATTCTGGACGATCGACGTCGAGCCGTTCGGCCTGGTGCAGATGACCAGCGACGGACGCCGTTGGCAGCTTCGTTTCCCAAGATCGGCATAGGCAATTCCACAAAACGAGCTTCGCGGTATTCCGTCCGAAATTGCCTGAAAGCATGAAGGTGGGGCGGTTCGCCGTTTCCATGAGAAACTGAGCCGCTCCGGCAAGCTTGCAAAGCCGAGGCGCGGCTTGTTGCGAGATGCTTAGCGAGCCGCTTTGGCTCGCTTCCGTTCGGAATAGACAAGGAAAATGGCCATGCCAAGCGTCATGATCGCAAGGCCATACCAGGTGATGGCGTAGACGAGGTGGCTATTGTGGAAGGTGATCTGCGTCAGGCCACCGACCGGCAGACCGCCCGGGTTCTTCGTATCATCAGCGTCGATAAAGTAGGGCGCGGCGTTCCGCAGGCCGCGAACCTCGGCAATCGCCGCGACATCGCGGGAGTACCAGCGTTCTTCCTTCGGCACGTTCGAGCGCAGCAACGTGCCTTTCGGCTCGGTGATCCGCAGCAGGCCGGTGACGGTCGTTTCCGTGCCGATCTGCCCTTCCGTGCGTGTCGCCGGATTGCGCTTTTCGGTCGGCACGAAGCCGCGATTGACGACGATGATCGTGTCGTCGGCAAGCTTGAGCGGCGTCAGAACCCAATAGCCAGGGCCGAGCTCGGTTGAGGCATAGACCTGGACTTCCTTGTCGTTGAGCAAGATGCCTCTCGCCTGGACATGCTTGTACTCGGAATTTTCAGCGTTGATATCGGCCCATTGTGCCGGACCGGGCGCGGGGCTGGCTGGCGCATGTACGCGGGCATCGACCCTGGCGATGAGATCCAGTTTCCAATGCAGCCGCTCGACTTGCCATGTGCCGAGCCCGATGAGCAGCGCGGTCATGAGCAAGAGCAGCAGCACCCAGATGGCAAGGGTGACGGTCGAGCGCGGTTTGGTCTGCGATGTATTCGAGGCAATATCTGTCATGGCGCTGGTCTCCGGGGACGCGCTGCCGCATGATTTCGGGAGGTTCTAATTCGCTTCGCTGAAGATCACGCGTGGTCTTGAAGAAAGAGTCTGCGATGTCGGGCACTGTTGAAGCGGGCGCCGCGCAGCGTCCGGCGGATTTTTCGCCGGCGGGGAGGGAGGGCCGTCGGCTGACGGCCCTCCGCTCGACGTCATGGCATGTTGCGCATCATGTCGGGCGACATGGGCATCATGTTCGCATTCAGGTGATGCATGACCCAGAGCGAGCCGGACAGCGCGATAACGACGATCACAACGGTGAAGATCAGCGCCATCATGTTCCAGCCGCCTTCCGAGCGGGTGTTCATGTGCAGGAAGTAGATCATGTGCACGACAATCTGGATAGCACCGAGGATCATGACGATCGCACCAGTGATAGCCTGATCGGAGATGACCTTGCTCATGACCAGCCAGAAGGGAATGGCGGTCAGGATGACGGAGAGAATGAACCCCGTCATGTAGCTCTTGTAGGTGCCGTGGGACGCCTCGTGGCCACCATGGTGATCGTGGCCGTGGGCGTCGCCGGAATGATGCGAATGGTTTGCGTTCGAGCTCATCCGAGAACTCCCATGAGGTAGACGAGAGAAAACACGCCGATCCAGACGACGTCGAGGAAGTGCCAGAACATCGAAAGGCACATCAGGCGACGCTTGTTTTCCGGGATCAGGCCGTGGCGGCCAACCTGCACCATCAGCGTGATCAGCCAGACGATACCGGTGGTGACGTGCAGACCGTGCGTGCCGACCAGCGTGAAGAAGGACGACAGGAAGGCGCTACGCTGCGGGCCGGCGCCGTCGAGGATCAGGTGATAGAACTCGTAGAGTTCGAAGAAGATGAAGAGAGCGCCGAAGATGCCCGTAATCGTCAGCCACATCAGCGTGCCCGACTTGTTGTCCTTCTCCATCGCCAGCATGGCGAAGCCGTAGGTGATGGAGGAGAAGAGCAGCATCGCCGTGTTGAGCGCGACGAGCGGCAGTTCGAACAGGTCGGCCGGAGACGGGCCGGCCGCATAGTTGTGGCCAAGCACCGCATAGGTCGCGAAGAGGACTGCGAAGATCAGGCAGTCGCTCATGATGTAGATCCAGAAGCCCAGCATGGTGCTGCCTTCCGGATGATGCTCCTCCTTCAGATAGAAAGCGGGTGTTTCGCCATCCATCGGAGCTTGTGCAGTATGGGTCGTCATAGGTCTTACACCTGTCCTGCGAGCTGCTTCGTACGCTCGGCCTCGGTCTTAACGACCTCGTCGGCGGGAATGTGGTAGTCGCGCTTGTAGTTGAAGGTATGGCCGATCGTAACGACGAGCATCGCGACGAAGGTGATGGCGGCGAGCCACCACATGTACCAGATCATCCCGAATGCGAAGCCGATGGAGAGAACGCCGAGAATGATGCCGGTGCCGGTGTTCTTCGGCATGTGGATCGGGATGAAGCCTTCCGTCGGTCTGACGTAGCCGCGGTTCTTCATGTCGTACCAGGCGTCGTGATCGTAGACGATCGGCGTGAACGCAAAGTTGTAGGCTGGCGGCGGCGACGAGGTAGACCATTCGAGCGTACGGCCGTTCCAGGGATCGCCGGTGTGGTCGCGAAGCTCTTCGCGCTTCATGAAGCTGACGGCGAGCTGGATGAGGAAGCAGGCGATGCCGATGGCGATCAGGCCGGCGCCGAAGGCGGCGATGATGAACCAGATCTGCAGCGACGGATCGTCGAACTGGCTGACGCGGCGGGTAACGCCCATCAGGCCGAGAATGTAGAGCGGCATGAAGGCGAACCAGAAGCCGATCTGCCAGAACCAGAAGCTCATCTTTCCCCAGAACGGGTCGAGCTTGAAGCCGAAGGCCTTCGGGAACCAGTAGTTGACGCCCGCAAACATGCCGAAGAGCACGCCGCCGATGATCACGTTATGGAAGTGGGCGATCAGGAACAGCGAGTTGTGCAGCACGAAGTCGGCCGGCGGAATTGCGAGCATGACGCCGGTCATGCCGCCGATGGTGAAGGTCACCATGAAGCCAACAGTCCAAAGCATCGGCACTTCGTAGCGGATGCGGCCGTGATACATCGTGAACAGCCAGTTGAAGAGCTTCGCACCCGTCGGGATCGAGATGATCATCGTCGTGATGCCGAAGAACGAGTTGACGCTGGCGCCCGAGCCCATCGTGAAGAAGTGGTGCAGCCAGACGAGGTAGGAGAGGATCATGATCACGCAGGTGGCGTAAACCATCGAGGCGTAACCGAACAGGCGCTTGCCGGAGAAGGTGGCGACGACTTCCGAGAAGACGCCGAAGGCCGGCAGGATCAGGATGTAGACTTCCGGGTGACCCCAGATCCAGATGAGGTTGACATACATCATCGGGTTGCCGCCGAGGTCGTTCGTGAAGAAGTTCGTGCCGGCGTAGCGATCGAGGGTCAGCAGAGCGAGCGTCGCGGTCAGGATCGGGAAGGACGCAACGATCAGGATGTTGGTGCAGAGCGACGTCCAGGTGAAAACTGGCATCTTCATGAAGGTCATGCCCGGCGCGCGCATCTTGACGATGGTCGCGATCAGGTTGATGCCCGAAAGCGTCGTTCCGATACCCGCGACCTGCAGGCCCCAGATGTAATAGTCGACGCCGACGTCGGGGCTATAGGCGATGCCGGAAAGCGGCGGATAGGCCAGCCAGCCGGTCTTTGCGAATTCGCCGATGAAGAGCGAGATCATGATCACGATCGCGCCTGCAGTCGTCATCCAGAACGAGAAATTGTTCAGGAACGGGAAGGAGACGTCGCGTGCGCCGATCTGCAGGGGCACGACGAGGTTCATCAAGCCGGTGACGAAGGGCATTGCCACAAAGAAGATCATGATCACGCCATGGGCGGTGAAGATCTGGTCGTAGTGATGCGGCGGCAGGAAGCCATCGGAACCATTGAAGGCAAATGCCTGCTGCATGCGCATCAGCAGCGCGTCGGAAAAGCCGCGCAGCAGCATGATGAGCGCCAGCACGACATACATGATGCCGATTTTCTTATGGTCGATGCTGGTGAACCACTCCTTCCAGAGATAGCCCCAGAGGCGGAAATAGGTGAGCAGGCCGAGAACGGCGATGCCGCCGACCGCGACACCGAGGAAGGTCACGACGAGAATCGGCTCGTGATACGGGATCGAATCGAGCGTCAGCCGACCGAAGATGAATTTATAGAGGTCCGGGTTGGAAAACATGGATTGCCTCTGTCCCTTATGAATGTCTTGTTATTGAGCGCACCGGATCAATGATCCTGGTGCTGCGCCGAACCGGTCGACGAATCGGAAGAAGAGCCGTTGCCCATATCCATGCCCTGCATGGAACCCATGCCTTGCATCGAGTTCATGCTGTGGCCGCCGTCGGCCTTGACCGGAGTGACTTCGGCCGAGCCGCCATCGCGGTTGTCGTAGATCAGACGCTCGCGGTTCTCCTGGCTTTCCTTGCCGCCGCCGCCGGTCGCGTCGATATGCATCATTTCACTCACGCACATTTTGCTCGGATCGGCGCACATGTTGAGGATGGCGTTGTAGAGACCATCATCGACGGCGTTGAAGTATTGCACAGGGTTGCGTTCGCTCGGCTTGGCAAGCGCAAGGTACTCCGGACGGCCGAGCGCTGTGCCCTGGCTCTTGGCCTTCTGGACCCACTGGTCGAAATCGGCCTGGTTCAGGCCGTGGAACTTGAAGCGCATGTTGGAAAAGCCGGCGCCGCTATAGTTGGCGGACATACCCTGGAATTCGCCGGGATGGTTGATGACGGCGTGCAGCTTCGTTTCCATGCCCGGCATGGCATAGATCTGGCCGGCCAGCGCCGGGATGAAGAACGAGTTCATGACCGCCGAAGCTGTGATCTTGAAATTGATCGGACGGTCGACCGGTGCTGCCATCTCGTTGACGGTCGCAATGCCGTAATCGGGATAGAAGAACAGCCATTTCCAGTCGAGCGCCACCACTTCGACGGTCAGCGGCTTCACATCGGCGCTGAGCGGCTTGTCGGCTGCGATACGGTCGAGCGGACGATAGGGGTCGAGCTGGTGGGTGCTGATCCAGGTCACCGCGCCGAGCGCGATGATGATGGCCAGCGGAGCCGACCAGATGACCAGTTCCAGACGCGTCGAATGATGCCATTCCGGCTCGTAGGTCGCCTGCGTGTTCGACTGGCGATATTTCCAGGCAAAGAACAGCGTCAGGAAGATCACCGGGATGATGATGATCAGCATCAGCACGACCGAAATGATAATGAGGTCGCGCTGCTGCATGGCGATATCGCCGGAGGGAGCCATCACCACGAGATTGCAACCAGAGAGCAGCAAAAACAGTGGGATGACAGATAAACGGCTGAAAATCTTCGATAGTCTTGGCACGTCTTAAAGCTCTTTTTGTTTCGACCCTACCGCGACTAAAGGACGGCGGTCATGAACGATATGAGGTGTTTCGTCGCACCGCAGCAAGGACGCGTGCAATGCGGTATGGAATGCGGTCCCACCTATCGGGAAAACCCTGCAAAAGCCAGAAGGTTTTCCATCGATCATTCGCTTTTGTCCGGGCTAATATACCCGGATCGGAACAAATAACCACCAGTTGCCTTTTCTCATATTCAGATGACAGGGCGACAATGGCTTCGAAGGGCCAGTTTGATGGCTAATTTGCGAATTATTTCATGCGCGACACTTGATATGTTCGCACGTTTGATAAACATTTTGATTATGCATGAGTTCGTGGAGGAGTTCGTGCTCGGAGAGGGAGGCTCCCATACATGGTCAGCGTGACACATGAATCTTTAAACCCCACATCTTCAACACTCGAAAGTGACGCTCGCAGCATGCATGCCGGCGGCTCCGTCGCGGCAGGCAACATTGCCATCGGCGTGATCATCGGTCGCACCTCCGAGTTCTTCGATTTCTTCGTTTTCGCCATCGCATCGGTTCTTGTTTTCCCGAAACTGATGTTCCCCTTCGCCGATCCGCTGCACGGCACGCTGCTTTCCTTCCTGGTATTTGCGCTCGCCTTCGTTGCTCGCCCGATCGGCTCGTTCATCTTCATGGCGATCGACCGCCGCTATGGCCGCGGCGTCAAGCTGACGGCGGCACTGTTCCTGCTCGGCGGCTCAACGGCGGCGATGAGCTTCCTGCCCGGCTATTCCGAGGTCGGCGTCTACGCGATTATCCTGCTTGCGATCTTCCGCATCGGCCAGGGTCTTGCGTTGGGCGGTGCCTGGGACGGGCTTGCGTCGCTGCTGGCGCTGAACGCTCCCCCCAACCATCGCGGCTGGTACGCCATGATCCCGCAGCTCGGCGCGCCGATCGGCTTCATGCTGGCAAGCGCTCTGTTTGCTTATTTCGCCACGAGCCTCAACGCGGCCGACTTCCTGGATTGGGGCTGGCGCTATCCGTTCTTCTGCGCTTTCGCGGTCAACGTGGTCGCGCTGTTTGCGCGCCTGCGCCTTGTCGCAACCGAAGAGTTCGGCACGTTGCTGGAGCGTCATGAGCTCGAGCCCGTCAAGATGACGGAGCTCCTGCGCGTCCACGGTCGTGACGTGCTGATCGGCGCCTTCGTGCCGCTCGCAAGCTTCGCCACCTTCCATCTGGTCACGGTCTTCCCGCTCGGCTGGGTTACGCTTTACAGCGAGCAAACTCCCGGCTCGTTCCTCCTGATGGAATTCCTCGGCGCCATCTGCGGAATCTTTGCGATCATCTGTTCCGGCATGCTGGCCGACAGGATCGGCCGTCGCAATCAGCTCGCCGTCGGCGCGGTCCTGATTGCATGCTTCGCCTTCGTCGCTCCCTGGCTGCTCGATGGTGGCGTGACCGGCCGCCATATCTATGTGGTTCTCGGCTTCACGCTGCTGGGCCTGTCCTTCGGCCAGGCAGCCGGCGCCAGCGCCTCGCGCTTCAGCCGCAATTATCGCTATAGCGGCTCGGCTCTGGTCTCCGACCTGTCCTGGCTGATCGGTGCCGGTTTCGCACCGTTCGTGGCGCTCAGCCTCTCCAGCCAGTTCGGTCTCGTCTATACGAGCCTCTATCTGCTGTCGGGCGTCGTCTGCACGCTGGTTGCGATCTTCTTCAGCAAGACACTGGATACGAAGGACACCTGATCCGGATTTATCAACGCAAAAGCCCGCGCCGTGCGAACGGCGCGGGCTTTTTTTATCGGCGCAATCGGTCAGGCCGAATGCATGAGCCAGGCGATCAGCGGTGCGGCCAGCACATTCGTAAGGCCGACCATCACCATGACCAGCCCGGCGATCGATCCCTCCTCGCGGCCGATCTCATGGGCTTTTGCGACGCCGAAGCCATGAGCGCCCATGCCGAAGAGCGCGCCACGCGCGATCCCCGATCGCAGCGGCAGCAGCCGAAGCAAGATCTGTCCGATGACGGCGCCGAAAAGGCCCGTTATGACGACGAAGACGGCTGTCAGGTTCGGGACGCCGCCAATATCGCCGGATACGACCATGGCAAAAGGTGTGCTGATCGAGCGCGGCATGAGGCTGAGGCGCAGGCTTTCGTCGAGACCGAAAAGGTTCGCAAGCCCCCAGGCCGAGATCATGGCCGTGCTGCTGCCGACGATCACGCCAAAAAGCAGGACCGGCCAGTAGCGCCTGATCAGATCCCGCTGTTCGTAAATCGGGACTGCAAAGGCGACGGTTGTCGGCCCGAGCAGGGTGAGCAGCCAGCGACTGTCGCGCATATAGTCCTGATAGTTTGCGTGCAGGATGAGGGCGATGCCGATCAGCACCGCCGGCGCTGCCATCAGTGGAGACAGCCACAACGAAGGCCGTCGCCTGTGAAGCGCCTTGAACGCATAGTAAAGGCCGATCGTGACCAACGGCCAGAACAGGCCGGATGAAACCGACTCAATTGCCGACATGGCGCAAGGCTCCCCGGCGCATCATCAGGCGATAACCGACATCGATGGCCATTGCCGTAATGCCCATGACAAGGACGGTGCCGATCAGGATGACGGCGATCACCTTCAATCCGACGATGCCGAGAAATTCGCCGTGGTCGAGCAGCGCCAGCACGGCAGGCACGAGGAACAACAGCATTTCAGCCAGAAACCATTCGGCGCCGCGTTGCACGCTCGAGGTGTTCATCGCGCCGATGGTAAATAACGCCAGAACCAACAGCATACCGGCGATCGCGCCGGGCAACGGAAGATGCGCAAGACGAACGATCGTCTCCCCGGCCTGCCAGAAGGCCAGCAGGAAAACGATCTGAACGAGACGGCTGAATCTCGGGCGATTTTCAAGGCGGATGCGCATCTGAGAACTCGGAAAATGAACTGCGCCAAAAATAGATCTTTTGTCAGTATGAATAAAATGAATTGATTTCATGAAATTCAGTCCCATAAGGAATACAGATGGAACTGAGAACATTGAGAGCCTTTGTCGAAGTGGTGCGCCAGGGTGGCTTCTCGGAAGCTGCCAAGGTGGTGTTCACCACGCAATCCGCCGTCAGCAAGGCTGTGCGCCAGCTCGAGGATGAGCTCGGTCTGCCGCTGCTCAATCGTATCGGCCATCGCGCCAGCCTCACCGATGCCGGCGAGGTGGTCTATCGCCGCGCCCTGGTCATGCTTGCCGGTCGTGACGATCTGCTTGCGGAGATTGCCGAGCTGCGAGGCCTGTCGCGCGGCACCCTTCGGCTCGGCCTGCCGCCGATCGGCAACGATGCGCTGTTTGCGCCGGTATTCGCCGTTTTCCGCAGTCGCTATCCCGGCATCGAGATCAAGCTGGTGGAGCATGGCGCGAAACGGCTTGAAGAGATGGTGCTTGCCGACGAGGTGGATCTCGGTGTCTCGCTCCTGCCAACGCTCGATGCATTCGAATGGCAAAGCGTGCGCTGCGAGCCGATCCATGTGCTCCTGCCTGCGGCACATCCGCTCGCCGGCAGCGAGCAGATCTCGCTTGCGGCGCTCAAGAGCAATCCTTTCATCCTGTTCGAAACCGGCTTTGCGCTGAACGGCATCGTCCTCGACGCCTGCCGCGCCGCCGGCTTCGCTCCGGACATCGTCGCGCGCTCGAGCCAGATCAATTTCATCGTCGAACTCGTGGCGGCCGGGCTCGGGATCGGCTTCCTGCCGAAGCTGATTGCCGAACAGCGCCAACGTCCGGGCATCAGCCACGCGCTTATCGTTGAACCCGCGATGGAGTGGAACATGGCGTGGATCTGGCGTCGCGGCGGCTATCTCTCGCATGCCGGGCGCGCCTGGCTCGAGCTTGCTGCAGAGGTCTCGGCGAAAACTTGACTCTATTCTCAAGCTTTTGTGATAAGCAGAAGGGCGAGCGTAAACTTGAAAAAAACGGTCAGGAAAAATATACGCTATCGCATTGCTGCAAACGGCGGCGCTTTTTAGCGAGGGGACTTATGACTTTTTCCTTTTCTCATCTTACCAGCGCGTTGGCGCTTGCTGCAGGTCTTGCTGTCGCTCCGATGATGGCGAACGCCGCCGATTCCGAAGGCATCGTGGTCTACAACGCGCAGCACGAGACGCTGACGCAGGCCTGGGCGGATGGTTTCACCAAGGAAACCGGCATCAAGGTCACGATCCGCAACGGCAGCGACATGCAGTTCGCCAACCAGATCATCCAGGAAGGTG
>NZ_JABAIJ010000020.1 GCF_012641435.1 Rhizobium sp. P38BS-XIX | reverse complement strand
CGGCTCGAACAACACCATCAACACCCAGTTCTGGGACGGCGGCTTCAAGACGACGCGCTGGATGGCCGACACCTCGATCGAGGGACAGTGGAACCTCGACGAGGCCACGACGATCTCGCCGAAGCTCCGGGCCGTTTACTTCTCGGAAAAGGTCGACGACTACACGGTCAAGAACAGTTCCGGCGATGCCATCACCATCGACGGCTTCAACGAGGACCAGTTCCGCGTCAGCCTGGGGGCCGAGATCGCCCGCTCGTTCACGATGGAGAACGGCACGAAGCTGACGCCGAAGCTCGGGCTGACGGGCGGCTATTCCGGCATGGACGGCGCCGGCGCGTTCGCCGCCATCACCGCCGGCGTCTCGCTGCAGACCCAGAACTTCTGGATGCTCGACACCAGCATCCTCTTCAACATCGAGGGCGATGGACAGAAATCCGTCGGTGCAAAGGTCGCCGCGTCCAAGAAGTTCTAAACGAGATAGCTCCGACGAGGCCGATAGACTCGGCGGAGCTGCCGTAACCTTCAGAAGATCGCGTGATTCGAATTATCTAACGACATGAGCCCGGTCTGTTTGCAGCTCTGCATCTTGGATGCATGCCATTACAATTTAACATTAACCCTCTAAAATTCCATGGATGGCTTTATCTGGCATAAAAGCGCAATCCCGGGTGCGCACCGCAAAACGTTCTTCTATGAGCACACGGGAGAGGAATTACTGCTCCAGCTGCGATCCGCCTTCCTTACGTAGCCAAGAAAAAGTAATCGCGATAAAGTTGTTGCAAATTCGCCTTTTAGTAGAAATTGGCACGTTAATTTCTACTTTATTACTTGTATAAGTCATCCGAAATTCAATTTCTTCAAAGCTGCCGCCGCATTCCGAGCTTTTTAAAAAAATATAAAATCGGCCTTTAAATTTTATACCGCAGATAGATCAATTTGTTGTTGATTTTATCGTAATGATTGAGTGATGATACCAGCGAATAAGTAAATATTCAGGGGTGTGGTATGTCAGAAGTCTTTCTCGGCCAGATTATGCTTACGGGATTTTCTTTCGCTCCAAAGGGGTTTGCCTTGTGCAACGGTCAGACCCTGCCGATCTCCCAGAACCAGGCCCTGTTTTCACTGCTGGGTATCAACTACGGCGGAAATGGAGTGACTACATTCCTGCTGCCTGACCTGCGAAGCCGTACACCCGTCGGCTCTGGCTCGTCCGTAGACCCCAGCTGGCAACCATCACCTTATAATATCGGTGAGCGTGCCGGCGTCGAGAACGTGACCTTGCTGCAGTCGGAAATGCCGCAACACACACACATCGCCAACGGAACGACTGCGCCTGGTACAACGCGCAATCCGAGCGGTACGCTGTATGGCTCCAACTCTGCCGACGTATACGCCCCGTCTTCCGGGCAGCAGGTTGTTCTTTCAAATCAGACCGTATCGCTTGTCGGCGGGAATCAACCCCATATCAACATACAGCCATACGACACCATCAGCTTCAGCATAGCGCTGCAGGGAATCTTTCCGTCACGCAACTAAGCAATCTATATCGATCTATCAGTCGGAGGATCAACGATGAGCACTCCCTACGTCGGAGAAATCCGGTTGTTCGGCTTTTCCCGAGTACCCAACGGGTGGCTGCCCTGCAATAACTCCTTATGGTCTATTGCACAATATGAAGTGCTTTATTCGCTGATCGGCACGACATATGGCGGTGATGGAATAACCACATTCGCAACGCCGAACCTCAGCGGGCGCGTGCCGATTCATCAAGGGACCGGAACGGGCTTGTCACCATATGTCATGGGGCAGGCTGCGGGGACGGAAAACATCACGCTACTGTCTATGCAGCTACCCTCGCACACGCACCCATATCTGGCGACAACGGGATCGGCTAACGCAAAATCAGTCGGAACAACGGTTGAGCTAGGAGCACTCACGGGCGACACGATGTATGCAACCGACTCGGTTGGAGCGTCTCCATATATAACCTCACCCGCATCAACTCAGCCAACAGGGTCAACATCCCCTCACGACAATACAATGCCGACACTGACGGTCCAGTATTGCATCGCCTGGGCTGGCATCTATCCCACGCAAGGCTAAGCAACCCAACTCATCAAGGATATTTCAATGACAACACCATTCCTCGGCGAGATCCAACTGTTTGCCTTCAACTTTGCCCCCTATCAGTGGGCTTTCTGCAATGGTGCGACAATGGCGATCCGGCAGAATACCGCGCTGTTTTCCCTTTTGGGCGTGCAATATGGCGGTGACGGAGTAACGACGTTTCAGTTACCGAATTTTGCCAACCGTGCGGGTTGCAACCAGGGGCGCGGCCCGGGCTTGACGCCGCGCGATGCCGGAGAAACCTTTGGTAGTAACAGTATAACGCTGTCCCAATCGGAAATGCCCGCTCACTTCCATTCCCTGACGATTTTCAATCAGAACAATACTGCCAAGAAAACCGCAGGGCCGACCAGTGGGGGCGTTCTGGGCGTGCCGAGTAGTAGCAGCCCGTTTGCTCAAAATGCTCAAGCCAATGCACAATTCGCCCCAAATGTCATCGGTCAAGCGGGAGGCAATCAACCCCATGAGAATCGCCAGCCCTATTTAGCGGTGAATTTCAGCATTGCGCTCGCCGGCGCATTTCCCTCCTTTGGCTGATGGTGACTGCAACGGCGGACAGGCTGCCGGCATTTCCAGCGCGACGAGTTGATGAGAGGTTGCTTTCTACGGCATGCTCACTGCGCGCTGCAACGCTTGATGATGTGCCGTTTCTACGCTCTCTCTATGCCTCATTTCGGGCAGCTGAATTGGCGCCGATACCTTGGTCGTTGCATGAAAAGCAGGCGTTCCTGAACCAGCAGTTCGATCTTCAACATCGCTATTATGTCGCAACGTTCCCAAAGGCCGATTTCGTGATGATCGAGAAGGATGGCGTTGCAATAGGGCGTCTCTACATCGATCTCAGTACAGATCTTTGGCATATCATCGATATCGGGCTTTTGCCCGAATATCGTGGTCATGGTATCGGCCATTCGCTGCTGGCGGCTATCAAAGCTGCCGCTGTTACCGCAACGAACTCCAGCATTGCTCTCCACGTCGACAAAGCCAACGTGCGCGCCTACACGCTCTATCTATCGCTGGGCTTCATTGTCATCGATGCGACCGACACTCACATGTACATGCGTTGGTTCGCGCATTAGCTTGCGATTGATGCTACCTGCGTGGTTCAAGCTATTAATTGAAAATGGCTTGGTAGATGATACCTTCCTGATCCCTTGCCACCGGCACCAGAAAAATATCCAGAATCCCGAGCGTTGCATTCTTTAACCGGTAGATCTGTTGCGGCAACACGACCTTTGAGCCGCTGCGGAAAAGCAGCGAGAATGGCGCTCTCGTCATTCCGGCAAAACCGCGATCCGGCAAGGGCCGCACTTCGGTCAGCGTAAACGTGACCGAAGCCGTTCCCATATCGACGTCAAACCCTTCACCAACGCAAGGGGCGAAGTGTTCCAGCGCTACGATCCCCATCCCAACTCCAATTGCTTGCTCGCCCCTTGATTGAAAAGAGCGTACGATTCATACCCGTAATCGAACTCTACCAAGAGACTGCAGAGAAGCAAGCCGGCATCGACTATGTCGAGCGATGATCAATGATTTGTGGCTAAGAAGGGCAGAACTTCACTGGTTTCCCCTGTCGTTAAATTGCCATCCCGCCGCAGGTCATCAACGGCCTGAACGCAAGGCCATCGACAGGGGAAGACGGCTGGCGACAATAGCTGGCACCGCGCCGCCCAGAGCGCCGATCGCAAGCCCCAGCAGGCCGGCGGTTGTCATCACATCGCCGGTCACCGCCAGCTGAAACGCAATGCGAGCGCCATTGACGCCGACTGTGCTTGCCTGCCAGCCATTGAAGACCAACCAGGAGGCCGATAGGCCGACGGCAACACCGATCGCAGCAAGCAGAACTGCTTCGATCCAGGTGCCGGCGAAGGCGGCAAAGCCGCTGAAACCGAGCGCGCGAACGGTCGCGATCTCGATCGTGCGATCGGAGACGGAATTCATCATCGTATTCAGAGCGCCCGCAGTCGCGCCGATGGCCATCAACAGCGCGAGTGGCCAACCGAACAGCCGTATCAGGCTCGCAATACGACCCGATTGCGCAGCATAGAGATCGGCCTCGGCGAGCGCGCGCAGCGGCGTCGTACCGATCGTGTCGAGCGTGTTCTGCAATCGCGGTAGTGCGGCCGGATCTGTAAGGCGCATCCGCAGGCTTTGTACCTGCCCCTGCCGATCGAAAGCGGAACGCACCGCGTCCAGATCTCCCCAGATCTCGGATTCGAACGCACTGCCTCGTGCCGAGAAAAGGCCGACCACCGTCCAGTCAACGACGCCGAGACGAACAACACCGCCAATCAATAGGTGAGACTGTTGTGCGAGCCGCTCTCCCACCACGATCTCGCGCGTCCCTGGCGCAAAGAGGCGTCCTGCGGACAGAATGATATTGTCGCGGATCGACGGGCCGGACGGATCCATCCCGCGCAACGCCAACGTCCGGCCCGTATCGGCGGCGTCTAATTTCGCATCGACGGCAACAACAATCTCCCGTGAGGAAATCGGCGCCCCATTCGCATCGCGCATGACGCCGATATCGCTTGTCATGGCGCTCAGCGTGCGAATGATCGAGCCCGGAACATCGGAGCCATTCTCCTGGTTTGTGCCGCCGCCGAGGATGACTGCGACCGAAGAGGAGCCCGCACTTTGCAGAGCGGCTTCGAAGCCTCTCGCCATTGCCAGAAAGCCGGTGAGAACGCAGACAACAAGCGCTACGGACAGAACCATGGAGGCGGAGATGGCAAGACGCCTCGGTATAGAAAAAAGATTTGCACGGATCATCATGGCTGCTTGCCTGGTATGGGAAGACATGGATCTACCTCGTTCTGAAGGCGGAGATTATCGGGAGGCGAAGAGCGCGTAAGGCCGGAAGAGCTCCTGTTGCCAGCGCAAGCACGGTGATCATTGCAAGAGCGCGCACGACGATAGCGGCAGAAAATACCAGGCCGACTGATGGCCCAGTGATGAGCGTTGCCAGTGAGGTCAGCACGAGGCCGGCAGTTCCTCCGACGAAGAAAATGAAAAGCGTCTCGCCGAGGGTCAATGCCATGATCCAGCTGCCGGAAAAGCCGAGGGTCTTCAGGACGCCGATTTCGAAGGTGCGTTCGCGAACGGCAAAAACCATGGTGTTGCCGACGATCATCAGCAGCGTGACAAAGGCCGCGCCGACGACCATGTTCACAATCAGTCCAATGTCGGCATATTGGCGCAGGAAGGCTTCGAGAAACTGCTTTTCCGACCTGGTTTGCGTCGGCATTGAAGAATTGGCAAACAGCCCGTCGATTTTCGCGGCGAGTTCTGTGGTCTGGGCACCCGGCTGCGCTCGGACGATGAAGGCATCGACCGTATCCTTGTTGCGGGCACGCAGGGCATTCACATAGTTATATTGAGCAACCACGAAATAGGTGTCGGTCGAGGCGGTCTCACCGTCGAATATCCCGGCGATTTTGAAAGTCCAATCGCGATTGCCATCCTGCTTCGCCATCTCGAAACTTGTCACCGTAATGGTCTGGCCGACGGTCCACCCTTGCGCATCGGCGAGCGCCCGACCGACGAGGATCGTGCTGCGATCGCTATCCAGTGCGCCGACGAGCGCCGGCGTCAATCCCAGCTCCTTGCCGTTCGAATTCAGGAGGCGTTCCGGGTCGGCGGCGCTCACCGGAATGATATTCTTTTCCACCGTCGCAAAGCCACGCAAGCGCGTCATGTAGCCCACGGTCGCGACATCAGGCTGCGCGCCAATTCGATTGAGATAGGATAGCGGCATTGGCTGCGTGCGTCCGGCCGCACTCATGACGCCGAGAATATCGTCGCTCGCGGCTGTCGATCCCTGGCTGCCGTCGACGAAGCTCGTCGTCAGTCCGTAGATCAGGAAAGCGGTCGCGACGCTGACCATCAGCAACATCGTACGCACAGGCTTTCGCCATGCGCTCTTTCGCACAAGATCCACGAATGTCATGCATCGGCCCTCCCCTGTTCGATAAACGTGCCCTTGTCGAGATGCAGCGTGCGGCCGGCATAACTTGCTGCCTGCGGATCGTGGGTGACCATGATGATGGTTTTGCCAAGCTCAGCGTTGAGGAAGCGCAACATCTCCAGCACCTCGTCGGCCGATTGGCGATCGAGATCGCCGGTCGGCTCGTCGCAGAGCAGCAGCGCCGGATCGGCGACGATCGCCCGCGCGATGCCGACGCGCTGCTGTTGACCGCCGGACATCAGCTTCGGGTACTGTTTCTGGCGACCGGCGAGTCCGACGAGATCCAGAACCTTGTCGACACGAAGCCGGCGCTCTCGTGAAGAAAGCGGTTTGAGCAGCAGCGGCAATTCGATGTTCTCGGCGGCATTCAGCATTGGCAGGAGATTATAGAACTGGAAGACAATGCCCATATTGTGGGCTCGCCAGGAGGAACGGGCCGCTTCTCCCATCTGATCGAGATTGCTGACGCCGATGCGCAGCCGACCATGATCCGGTCTGTCGATGCCCGACAGCATGTTGAGCAATGTCGATTTTCCTGATCCCGATGGTCCCATGATGGCAACGAATTCGCCGCGGGCGATCGCCAAATCAAGGTTCGAGAAGATCGAAATGGTCTCCGGACCGATCTTATATCCCTTCTTGACGCCGCTCAGCGCGATATAGGGCTCTTTGTCTGCTGAAGAGGTCATTGCGAGATGTCTCCTTGCCGCTGTGTCGGATTGGTTGTGATGCGGATGCGCGCGGCCATGTTCGGCAGAATGCCGGCGGGCGGGTCGACAAGCGCGAGACGCAGGGTGATCGTACCTTTCTCCGCCGAAGCGACAGGCCAAAGCTGTTGGACCTCGATGGTAAAGGGCTTTTCCGGAAAGCCGTCGAGGACGGCCTCGCCGCGAAGTCCCGGACGCAGCGCAGCGATGTTGGTTTCCGCCACGTCAGCATCGATCGCCAGACTTTGGGTATCGGTGATCGTCAGCAGGCTTTCGTTTTCCTTGATGCTATCGATCCGGGCCAGAATGCGACCGCCAACATGGGCGTCGAGCCGGGTTACCGTACCTGCGATTGGAGCCCTGACGATGAGCGCATCGATACGCTCCTGCGCCATCGAGACGCCAAGCTGAGCCCTGACGTACGTTTGACGAGCCTGATCGACGGCGTTTTCAGCCATATCCCGGGCAGTCTGCGCTTCTTCGACGGCCTGGGTCGAGACGGCATTCCTGGCGGAGAGTGCTATGTTGCGCCGCAGGGAATTGCTGGCCTGCCGGAGTTCAAGGATCTTGCCGTCGAGGACAAACCTGGCTGCATCGGCATCAGCTCTCGCTTGCTGGAGCGTAAAATCGGCGCTGATATCCTCGATGCCGACCACAATCTGCCCGGTCTCGACATGATCGCCGATGCGGGTACGTATGGAGGCAACCTGCCCCTCATATTTGGAGAACACCGTCACGGCGCGTGGCGCAACGACGAAGCCGGAACCGGTTATCTCCGCCAGGGATGTCGGTCGGGGGAGAGAGGCTTGGCGCGGCGAACCCGCTGCAGAGACCGTTGAAACCGCTCTGCTGCCTTCCTTCTCGCTCAGAGACACGTTGCTTTTGCCAGCGGCGGTTCCGGGATTGGGCTCGATCATCGTCTTAAGGAGAGGCGCAACCTCCGACCAGAGGACAACAAGCGCGATTGCGCCAATGCCCAGTGTGAGCATGACACCCGAGAAAACAAGTCGCCGATGTTTTTGGACCGGCGGCTCGATGGTTGGCAACGAAGGCTCAAGCGAAAAAGACCTGAGCGTCTCGGCAAGTTTGCGATTGTATTCGGTCATCGTGTTCATGCCGCCAACATGAACAATTGACGCGGAGCATCGACCTCAAACACGTTCGAGACAGTCCTCGATCGCGATCTCGTCCTTTCGACGCTTCACCGTCCGCGAGATTATTCGACATCTTCACACCACCTGAAGGTGCACTAAGATTCAAAGACAATCGAAGCTAAGTATAGATAAAGAAAAACATTTTCGCCCAACAGAGCAACGAACAAGAGGAGACAGTCGGCAGAAATTATGCTAAATAGTATTATGATTGCAGGTGGGGATATTATTGGTGACGGCGGACATAGAACAATGCCAGCTCGAGGAAGCAGGCATTTGGACATGGAGTATAGAGAGCAATATGGTCTTTGCGGATACGGCAGTCGCAAAGCTATTTGGCCTTGAGCAGCAGGATACTCTTCGCGGATTGCCACTCGAAAAATATCTGGCTCGAGTCCATGTTTCAGATCGGCCGCGCCTTGCGCGAAGCATAAGGCGGGCAATCATCGACGCGATGCCTTACCGAGAGGAATATCGCGTTCATGATCGCAACGGTATCGCCCGATTGGTGATGGCGCAGGGCCGCTGCTTCCGAGATCGGTCGGGAAATCCCGTCCATTATGCCGGGATCGTTCATCCCGTCGATTGCGCCTGAAAACTCCCAGGCATCAAGATGTAGGCAAGCCGCCGATGAATTGAATCGGCGGCTTATGATGTTTAGGCCGCAGCGATCACGCCGCTTAAGACAGATTTGTCGGATCAGGCTGCCCGTCAAAAAAGAGATAGATCGCAGCGATCTTACCGTCTTTGGCAACGATGAAATCGGTGCCGGCATAGACTGGAGACTCTCCGGGCTCGCCGGCGACCCATTTCACACGGCCTGCCTGCTCCTGAAGCACGTCTGCCGGCGCCAGCGGCGTATAGTGAAAGCTCGGATGCTTGGCGCGGATCTCACCGGCGATCCGTACGATCTCATCGCGTCCGCGATAAATGCCATGTGGCTCAACGAAGACGGCGTCTTCAGCGAGAATCTCGTCGGCCACCTTGCGGCGGAGAGTTTCATCACCCTCCCCGAAAATGCCCTGCAAGTTCCGCTCAAGCAAAGTCGCAATGTCTGCCATGTTTGCTCTCCTTAAAACCGTATCGATCAGATCTGGACTTGGCCGCCATCGACGAAGAGTTCTACACCGTTGACGAAGGACGCATCGTCGGAGGCAAGAAAGAGAACAGCCTTGGCGATCTCTTCGGGCTTGCCGATGCGTCCGGCCGGAATGAGGCCGGCGAGGTAGTTCTTCGTTCCCTCAGCCTGGTTGCCGCTGCCGAAGAGCTCATTGAGGCCTTCGGTGTCGGTGACGCCGGGGCTGATGGCGTTGACACGGATGTGGCGATCTTTCAGATCGAGGATCCAGTTGCGGGCGAAGTTACGGATCGCGGCCTTTGTTGCCGAATAAACGCTGAAGGCCGGCGTGCCGGATACGCTTGTCGTCGACGACGTCAGGACGATCGACGCGCCGTCGCGCAGAAGCGGCAATGCTTTCTGAACCGTGAACAATACGCCCTTCACGTTGGTATCGAACGTCTTTTGATAATGCTCTTCCGTAATCGCGCCCAGCGGGGCGAACTCGCCGCCACCGGCATTGGCAAAGACAACGTCGATGTGGGAATGCTTCTGCTGAACAGCATCATAGAGCCGGTCGATATCCGCGAGCTTGCCCATGTCGCCTCTCACGCCGGTAACGCGACCGCCGATGGCCTTGACTGCGGCATCGAGCGTCTCCTGCCGACGGCCGGTGATGAACACGGAGGCACCCTCGGCCGAGAACGCCTTAGCGGTCGCAAGACCAATGCCGCTGGTGCCACCGGTGACGATTACGACCTTGTTTTCAAACTTGTTGCTCATTGTCATTCTCCTCTGATCCGGCTTGTTTGCCGTTGAGAAGACAATGCCAGCAGAACGCTGATGCAAATAGTCGGCAATAATGCTACTTACCGTTCTATATGGAGAACGATGATGCGAGCGGACCTGAACGATCTGGTATATTTTGCGGAGGTTGTGACACATGGCGGTTTCGCTGCCGCCGGCAGGGCGCTGCGCGAACCCAAATCGAAGCTCAGCCGCCGGGTCGCCGGGCTGGAAGCCAGGTTGGGCGTCCGGCTGATCGAACGTTCCAGCCGGCGTTTTCGCGTGACCGACGTCGGCCAGTCCTTCTACGCGCGTTGTAAGGCGATGCTCGCCGAGGCCGAACGAGCCGAGGCGCTGGTGGCTGAAGCTCAGCTGGAGCCGCACGGATTGATCCGCATGAGTTGCCCGACAGGCCTCATCGAGCCTATTTCCGGAATCGTGACGCAATTCCTGGATCGCTATCCCAAGGTACACTTGCAACTCGTCGCCGTTGATCGGCCAGTCGACCTTATCGCCGAACGGATAGACGTCGCGTTGCGCGTACGCACGGTGCTCGACGGCGACGCTTCGCTGACCATGCGCTCGCTCGGCAATTCGATCCGCATTCTCGTCGCGAGCCCACAGCTCGCGAGCCGCATCGGTACTATCGAGGAGTTGGCAAACCAGCCGGCGCTTTCCACGACCGACGACCAGGGCGAAGTGAACTGGTTTCTGGAGACCGACGACGCTCGCGCGCATACGCTTCGGCACGAGCCGAGAATGGGGTGTGCCGATTTCACTGCCATCCGAGCGGCGGCAATCGCCGGCCTTGGCGTTGCGCTGCTGCCGGATCATACCTGCCGTCAAGCGCTGGCGGATGGGAAACTGGTTCGGGTGTTGCCGGCATGGCGCGGCATGAAGGGACTGGTACATCTCGTGTTCACGACACGACGCGGTCTTCCACCCGCCGTGCGCAAGTTCATAGACACGCTTGCGGCTGAATTCCCAAAGGACGCCTTGGCGGGCGGATCAGGGTGAAGGTCGCCGCATGATAGTTGCCAGAGCCCGCAGAAGCAGGCAATCGGCAGCGCCGTTATTGCTGCATCAGTCGATCAAGATTGTCGCGCATCTCCGTCAAGGCTCGGTAGTCGATCTTGCCGTTCACATTCAAGGGGAGGTCATCGATAAAATGGATCTCGGCCGGAAGCATGTAGGGCGGCAATAAAAGAACCAGGCCCCTCCTGATTGCGTCGATATCGCGCTGACCGCCCGCCACAAATGCCACGATGAAATCGATCGTTCCGTCCGGGCGCCGTGGCCATGCAATAACCGCCGCTTGCTCGCTCTGCGAAGCCCGCGTCAGAGCGGCCTCGATATCCTGGAGTTCGACGCGATATCCGCGAAGCTTGACCTGACGATCCAGCCTGCCCGCGAAGATGACCCCGTGTTCCGCATGCCATCGGCCGAGATCGCCGGTTCGATACCACCGCTCATCTCTGTCGTGAACAAATTTCTCGGCATCCAACGCCGGTGCGTTCCAGTAACCTGCCGTCATTTGCGGGCCACTGAGCCAGATCTCGCCTGTTTCGCCATCTGGCACTTCTTCTCCATTCTGTCCCCGGATCGATAATTTCTGTTCACCGATAGCCCAGCCGATCGGCGTTACGGCTCCCTCGAAGACATTCCCTGCATCAACGCGATAACAGGAAGTGTGGATCGTACCCTCGGTCGGACCGTAAAGGTTGAAGATCGCTGCGTTGGATGCCGCCGCCTGCCATTTGCGGCCAAGGGAAACCGGGAATGCTTCGCCGGCAAAGAGACTATATTTGAGGGAGGGCATGCAATTGTCAGAGACCAGCCCAAGCTCGACGGCTTTGGCGGCGGCAGACGGGACAATGAGACAGGCCGTGAGGTTGTTCGCCTTGATTAGCCGCGGCGCAAGAATAGCGCCATTCTGTGGTGCGACAAACAGCTCCGCGCCATGAAGCCAGCACAGCATCATATCGTGGACTGATAGATCGAAGGTCAGATCGACCGCCTGAAGGACACGGTCACTGGTATCAAGCGGAATGAGCTTATGAACCGCTTCGAGATAAGATGTGAGATTGCCAGCACTGATCGGCACTCCCTTCGGTATCCCGGTCGTTCCCGATGTGAAGAGCAGATAGGCGACCGCGTCATCCTTAAGAGCCCGACGCGAGACGAAGCTATCGAGGTCCGCGCCGTTCGCGAGGAATCGCGGATCGGCATCCACCTCCAGCATGGTGACGCCTGCCGGGAGACTGCCGATATGATGCTCCATCCGGGTGGCGACGCTGTTATCGACAATGAGCGCCGTGGCCTGGGACGACGAAAGGATCTGGCTGTTTCTAACCGATGGGAACGTCACGTTCAAAGGCACATAACCACACCCTGCAAGCAGAATACCCAGGATGGAGGCGTAAGCCGTAAAGGTTCGTTCCGCGCAGATTGCAACCAGCTGGCGCGGTTCGACACCGGCGCTTCTCAAGCGCTCGCAAACCTTGATGGCGGCAAGAAACAGCTCCTCATAGGAGCCCCGATCGCCGGCCACCGTGATTGCAGGCCTTTCGCGAAACTTTCTGGCCGCAGCCAGAAGCGTCTCATCAAACGTCATTCGCCCGCCTCTCATGCATAGACGTCGGTATAAAGCTCCGAGACATCCGGCATCGGGCTCGCCTTGGCAAAATCGACCGCCTCGGCGACGATGTCCTTGATCTCCTTTTCGATCAGCTTGATATCCGCTTCGGTGGCATGACCGTCTTCAAGAATGCGGGCGCGAGAATGATCGATCGGATCATTTTCGGTCTTCATCTTCTGCACCTCTTCGCGAGAGCGGTATTTGGCAGGATCCGACATCGAATGTCCGCGATAGCGGTAGGTCAGCATTTCGAGAATGAACGGGCCTTTGCCCGATCGCGCATGGTCGACGGCTCGAGCGCCGGCGGCGCGCACTGCGCGAACATCCATCGCATCGACCTGTTCGCCGGGAATGCCGAGAGACAGTCCACGCTCAGAAAGATTGAGATTTGCCGAAGCACGCTCGATGCTGGTGCCCATGCCGTAGTGATTGTTTTCGATAACATAGACGACCGGCAGGCTCCAGATTTTCGCCATGTTGAAGCTCTCGTAGACCTGGCCCTGGTTCGATGCGCCGTCGCCGAAATACGTCAGGCTGACACGGTCGTTGCCACGGTATTTGTTGGCGAAGGCAAGGCCGGTGCCCAGCGATGCCTGGGCGCCGACAATGCCGTGACCGCCGTAAAACCCCTGCTCGGGCGCAAAGATGTGCATGGAGCCGCCCTTGCCCTTCGACGCTCCGGCCATGCGGCCGGTCAGCTCCGCCAGGACAATCTTGGGATCCATGCCTGCCATCAGGGCATGACCATGGTCGCGATAGGCCGTGATGACCTGATCGCCCTCGCCGATCGTCATCTGCATGCCGACGACGACGGCTTCCTGACCGATGTAAAGATGGCAGAATCCTGCGATCAGGCCCTCTCCATACATCTGGCCACATCGCTCCTCGAAGCGGCGGATCAGAAGCATGTCGCGGAAGGCTTTCAGCTCCTCAGCCTTGGAGAAAACGAAATTTGGATCGGCGTTCGACTTGGCCATGATATTTCCTTCGTATTGAAAATGAGCAGCGGCACCCCGTAAGGGTTTCAGGCGCTCGATAGCTTGAGACCGACGATTCCGCTCAACGTGACCGCAATCCAGAAAAGGCGAGCGAAGGTCGCAGGTTCGCGGAAGATCACGATACCGACGACGATCGATCCGATCGCGCCGATGCCTGTCCAAACCGCATAGGCAGTGCCGATCGGCAGGACCTGAAGAGCCTTGCCGAGGGCATAGATGAAGGCCGCGAGCAGAACGAAGGACAGGATGGACCATGCCAACCGGCTATAGCCGTCGGCCATCTTCACACTGATCGCCCAGCAGACGTCGAGAAGACCGGAAAGGACGAGCAGTATCCACGCCATACCTGTTCCCATTCATGCCTCCGTTCCATCGTTGTTTCGCCTCGCAATGCCTTGCTGGCTTAAAACCGCATCGGCGAAGGCATCGCTGGAAATGATAGGGAGGCTGCGGCGGTTAGGCCCGTTGTCGTTTGGCAAGTCGATATTTCCGCGCGGCAATTGCGAACACCGGGCCGGCGACACACCTTGCAGAGCAGCAACACGACAACGCCGACTACGCTTGCGAATTTGCAAACGAGAAAGGCCGGCTTGCACGTTTGCAATGCAAAAGAGCTTGTTCGAACGCTATAGTCGATTGCAGAACTGCACGACGGAGAGCTTTTTGCGATAACAAGCTTTCCATTTTGCAATACGAAATACCGAGCCGTCGGGTAGATTTGCGAGGGAGCAAGAGCGTGAGAGATTGGAACGAATTCAGGATTGTGCTCGCGATCGGCCGCGCCGGATCGCTCGTCGGCGCCGCGAAAGATCTCGGTCACGATCATTCGACGATATTTCGATGGCTGAACGCCCTGGAAAAGCGACGCGGGGTCAAGCTCTTCGACCGAAACTCGAACCAATATGCCCCAACGGAAGCCGGCCTGCAGATGGTGATGGCCGCCGAGCGGCTTGAAGCGGAAATCCTGGCGCTCGATCGTTCGATCACCGGTCAGGACGCCCGGCTTTCCGGGAAGCTCAAGATCACCTCATCCGAAACGCTCGCCTATCGCATCCTCAACGAGGTGCTGGCGGGCTTTCGCCGAGAGCATGACGGCATAGAGCTTGAACTGCTGGTGGATAACAGACAGCTCGACCTCCTGCGCCGCGAAGCCGACATCGCCATCCGTGCAACCCGGCCGCACGAAGGCGAACTGTTCGGACGCAAGATCGCCTCCACGCCCTGGACTTTCTATGGCAGCAGCCTTTACCTTGCCGATCGCGGGCGGCCCACGGATGTTGACTCATTGTCGGACCATGCCGTGATCGGCTGGGATAGCGGTGCCGTCGCGGCGGCATCGAAATGGCTGACCGAAAATATTTTGTCGCGCGCCTTCGCTTATCGTTCGAGCAGCCTCATCAACCAGCTGATGGCGGTCAAAGCGGGCCTGGGACTGGCGCTGCTGCCCTGCTATCTGGGCGATCTTGAACCGGATATCGAGCGTGTTCAGCAGCCACTTGAGGAACTGACACGCGAACTATGGCTGATCACCCATAAGGACTTGCGCAATACGGCGCGTGTGCGCGCCTTCTTCGATCATGTCGGGGGCGGCCTGCTTGCGCGCCGCGCATTGCTGGAGGGCGAGCAAGCGAGAGTTCAATAGCCGCCGACTGAGCCAGAGCCGCATTGTTATTTGCGCAGGCCCTCAGCAACGAGCGTTGCATGCACGCTGGGGCGCTCGGCGATCCGTGACACGTACCGGGCCAGATTGGGCCATGGACCGAGATCGATACCGCGCCCCTTGGACCAGTTCATGATGGTGAAGCAATAGGCATCGGCAATGCCGAAACGCCCGCCGACGAGATAGTCCTGCGTGGCGAGATGGTCTTCCAGAATATCGAAACGTGTCTGCAACCTCTGTCTGGCGACATCCGCGGCCTGCGCACCGTACTCCGGATGAAACAGCCAGGGACTGAATGTCTTGTGCAGCTCCGAGCTGACGAAGGTGAGCCATTCCTGAAGTCGATAACGATCGAAGCCGTCCTGCGAGGGTATCAGCATCGCCTCCGGCTTCACGTCCGCAAGATAAAGCAGGATCGCGACCCCCTCCGTCAGGATCTGACCGTCGTCCAACTCCAGGACGGGCACCACATTCTTTGCACTGACAGCCTTCAGCTCACGACCGTCCTCGACACGATGCGGCTCGCTGCGAATATCGACCTTCAAAAGATCAAGAGAAAGTCCAGCCTCGACCGCAACGATATGGGCGGCCATCGAGCAGACTCCCGGCGCATAATAGAGCTTCATTTGAATTTCTCCGTGCAATGTCTTTCACGCCGGCATCATAATCGGTTGGAGAGCAAAAGGCCGGTTGGAAGCTGGCAAGTTCGGGTTGTCACCCGACAAAGCGCTAGATCTGACGACAGGCAATCGCGATGGCGCGAGCAACGGTTTCCGGCACCAGCGCGTGGGCATCCCTCTCGCTCATCAGACCGAGTAGACGCTCTCGATGGAGGCCGCTCAGAAAGAGATCCAGGAGCGTGCGGGCGGCCGACAGCGCGGCGAGACCGGGGATGATCTCATGGTCGGACAGAAACTCGGCCAGGATGGCAAGCCCTCGTTGAAAGCCGCTTTCGAAGAAAGCCTTGCAGGGCTCCGGCATGCGATCCGCCACCGCGATGACTGTTCGTCCGGCAAGAATGGCTGGCTCACTGGTCATCATGTAGGCAAAGGCTGCCCCGAAGCGGGTCAACCATTCGCGATCGGTCTCTGCCGGATAAGTGGCAAGCAGCCCAGTAAAAACACGATCATGAATCTCATCGCAGAGCGCCCGGAATAAGGCTTCCTTGCTGTCGAAATATGCATAGATCGTCCCCTTGGAGACACCGGCCTCCCGTCTCAATTCATCGACGGAGGCGCGATCGTAGCCACGCGAGAAAAACACACGTTCGGCGGCAGCCAGAATTTGCGCGCGTTTTCTCGCATGCGCTTGATGACCGTCTCTTTGCTTCATAACCCTGTACAAATATCGATGCCGATGTTCCAATCCTTAGATTGGCGGACAGGATATGCAGCTTCGCCGTCGGAAGCCGCTTGAAAACTCACAAGACATCCTTGCGGTGCGGCAATGGATCCATGCGAGACACGCAACAGAATCCTCCGCTAGACAGAGCGAACTCACGATGGTGCGCGGCAAATACCGGCCGCCTTTCCAGTCGCAATCCAATCATCCAATTGAGAAAACGGATCTATCCAATGACAATCCAGCTCTACACCTTCTGGCGCTCAAACGCGGCATTCCGCGTCCGCGTCGCTCTCGCCTTGAAGAAGCTCCCCTTCGAGGAAATCGAAATCGACATTCTGTCGGGCCGCCAATTCGATCCGGACTATTCGGAGGTGAATGCGGAGCATGTTGTCCCGACGTTCGTCCACGACGGACATCGCATCTTTCAGTCACTGGCGATCATGGAATATCTCGACGATATCCAAGCCGAGCCGCGGCTCTTGCCTGAAGACGCCAAGGAGAAAGCCTATGCGCGCTCGCTTGCCCTGGTTTCGATTGCCGATTCCCATCCCTTGATCGTGCCGCGCGTGCGCAAGCATCTCGGCCAGGCATTCGATGCCGATGCGGCTGCGATCGAGGCATGGTGCAGTCACTGGACGGAGGAAGGCCTTGCGACCTACGAGCGGCTGCTGACGCGGCGTCCGCCGGCACCCTTCGCGCTGGGGGCGACGCCGACGATCGCCGATATCTGCATCGCCGGCCAGATCGTCATGGCCAATCTCTATAAGCTGGACCTATCCGCCTTTCCCGCCGTGGCGGAGCTGGGAAAGCGCTGCTTCGAGCTTGAGAGCTTCGCCAAAGCGCATCCGTTCCAACAGCCCAGCTATCACACCCGCAAGCAGGATCATTGAGGCATAGACGGAAGACCGGCGGCATCGGGATTTCGCCGTCGACGGCGGTCATCCTTGACACAAACGCCTAGGCGTCCTTCCACTTGGTAAACGTCGCGGCCTGCCCGCGGCGATTTCCTTCGGCGTCGATCAGCTGCCACACAATGCCATCCTCGATCCAGAATCGGCGGCCAGATTTGGCGATCCGCAATCCACGATAATCCGAGATGAAGCCATCGCGCGTGACCGCCTCCAGAAGCGTCTGACGCTCGGCGCGATTGGGAAGCTCGGCCGAAAGCCTTGAAGGAAGCGTCGTAAACTCATCGAACGGATATTCGAAGCAGGCCTGAGCGGCCTTGTTGGCATAAACGAAACGCGGATCAGCATCGGTATTGTGGGCGACGACGACGAAAGGTGCATCGTTGTAGAGCCAATCCGGCCCAAGCCCGTCGCTGACGAGAGGCGTACCGACGATGCGATGAAAACTCTCCGTCAGCAGTTTGAAAAACGAGGGGTCGACTGACAAATTCGCGGCGCTGTCTTCGGGCATGCTCACCATTCATTCCAATCCGGTTACGACGAGGCAAAAGTAAGGGAGGCGTCGTCTCAAACAAGAGGCGCATGCCGTAATTATATACCGGATCCTGACGCTGTACGGTCGGCTGGCGCTCGTTGGGAGGAAGCGGCGAAACGCTCATACCATCCATTTGCGATGTTCGGCGAAGCGCTCTGCCAAAAGGTCGATGAACAGTCTGACCTTGGTCGGCAGATGGCTTCGATTGGGGTAGATCGCACTGATGGTGAATTCGACGGCCTGATAATCCGGCATCATGCGCACGAGGCGTCCCGCAGCCACATCCTCGAAGACGATGAAGCTGGGGGCGAGGAATATGCCGCGCCCGTTTTCGACGAGATAGCGAAGCGTCTCGGCACTATTGGTCATGACGTTGCCTGAAACCTTGACGCCTTCCTGCCTGCCCTCAGCATCCTCGAAGCGCCATTCGTCTCCAAAGGGGAAATAGGCATATTGCAGGCAATTATGCGCGGCGAGATCTGCGGGCACCTTCGGCATTTCGTGGCTGTCGCGGTACTCAGGCGTACAGACCAGCATATGCCGCCAGGGTGTCAGCTTGCGGGAAATGAGTGTCGATTCCTGCGCCGGCAGAGTGCGGATCATCAGATCGTACCCCTCCTCGACCATGTCGATCGAACGCTCGCCGGCGCTGAAGTCGAGCGAGATCGCGGGATAGAGCGTCATGAATTCGTTGATGACGGGAAGCAGGAAACGAACGATGGCGCTGGCGGTGTAGATCTTGAGCGTGCCGCGCGGCATGGTGCTCAACGCGCCTGCCGTTCGATCGGCCTCGTCGAGATCGGCGAGGATCTGCGCCGAGCGTTCATAGTAATATTTGCCAGTCTCCGTCAGACTGACCTTGCGGGTCGTCCGGTTCAAGAGACGCACGCCCAATCGATCTTCCAGCGACTGCACGTGATTGCCAACCATGGTGACGGACATGTTGAGCCGGCGTGCCGCGGCGGAAAAACCGCCGCACTCCACGACCCGGCCAAAGACTGTGAGGCTGGTCAGCCGATCCATTCTGATTATCCACTGTGAGTTGATGATGCTTCCAGATTTGAGGAGATTATCAGAAGGCCGGTTCCGGCGCATCTTCCCCCCATCAAAAATGCCCCCAAGCATTGGGGTGAAGATACTGAAGGAAACGGACGATGGTCGAACTTCCCCGCAACGAAGCGTTCAAGAACGCGAGCCAAGCCGATGCTGCCCCTGTCGGCGAGGTGGCAAAGTCCCCTGCCACCGAGGCTCCCAAGGGGCCGGCGGTCGATGCGCCGGCCCCTGCCGCGGTGAGTGCGCCCAAGACGGGCAGCAAGCTTGTCAAGCGCGGCGTACTCTTTGCGGTCCTTCTTGCCGGCGTCGCGATCGGCGCCGATTTCGGCTATCATTACTGGACAGTCGGCCGCTTCATCGAATCGACCGACGATGCCTATGTAAAGGCCGATTACACCACCATCGCCCCGAAGGTTGCCGGCTACATCAAGGAAGTGCTCGTCAACGACAATGACACCGTCAAGGCCGGACAGATCTTGGCCCGCATTGACGATCGCGACTTTCAGGCTGCTCTTTCGCAGGCCAAGGCCGATTTGAAGGCAGCCGACGCGGCGATCTCCAATATCGACGCGCAAATTCTCCTGCAGCAATCGCTGATCGGACAGGCCAAGGCAACGATCGACGCGTCCCAGGCGTCTCTCGACTACGCACAATCCGATGCTGCCCGTCAGGCCCGGCTGATCAGCAATGGCGCCGGCACACAATCGCGGGCCGAAGAAACGCAATCGGCCAGCAAGCAGGCCGCAGCCGCCGTCGAACGCGACCAGGCAGCGCTCGTTGCTGCGCAGAACAAGGTTCCAGTTCTGCAGACCCAGCGCGACCAGGCCGTCGCCCAGCGCGACCGCGCTGCCGCTGCCGTTCAGCAGGCCGAGCTCAACCTCTCCTATACGGATATCGTTGCCGCCGTCGACGGCACGGTCGGCGCCCGCTCGATCCGGGTCGGCCAATATGTCACCTCTGGCACGCAGTTGATGGCCGTCGTGCCGCTGCACTCGGTCTATGTGGTCGCCAACTTCAAGGAAACGCAGCTGACCTATGTACGCCCCGGCCAGTCGGTGGATATCAAGGTCGACAGCTTCCCGGATGTCGCCATCAAGGGCCATGTCGACAGCGTCTCGCCGGCAAGCGGTCTCGAATTCTCGCTGCTGCCACCGGACAATGCGACGGGCAATTTCACCAAGATCGTGCAGCGCATTCCCGTGAAGATCGTGATCGACGACGAGCATCTCGCCGGGCTGCTGCGCTCCGGCATGTCTGTCGAACCCGAGATCGATACCAAGGCCTTCCAGACCTCGACCGCCAACGCAGGAGGATCGTCCGGCCACGCCGGATGATCGCAGCTGTCATACATCTTGCTATCGGCATGAGATTATTCCGGCGTCGCCGGAAGGAGAAGTATCGTGACCACCCTTCAGACAGCCGCAAACAACAATTCCGCCCCTGCGAACATCGCTCCAGCGCCGGTTGCCCGACCTGCCATGAGCCCGCTGCGCATGTGGACCGCCGTGATCGGCTCCACGCTCGGCGCCTTCATGGCCGTTCTGAACATCCAGATCGTCAACGCATCGCTTGCAGACATTCAAGGCGCGATCGGCGCCGGAACAGACGATGGCGGCTGGATATCCACTTCCTACCTGATCGCCGAAATCGTGGTCATTCCCCTCAGCGCCTGGCTGGCGCGCGTCTTTTCGGTGAGGCTCTATCTGCTCACCAACGCTGTCCTCTTCCTGCTCTTTTCGGTCGGCTGCGCCTTTGCGGCAAACCTGCAGCAGATGATCATTCTGCGCGCCATTCAGGGCTTTTCCGGCGGCGTGCTGATCCCGATGGCCTTCACGATCATCATTACCCTGCTGCCGAAGCCCAAGCAGCCGATGGGCCTTGCGCTTTTTGCCCTTTCCGCGACCTTCGCGCCGGCCATCGGCCCGACCATCGGCGGCTACCTCACGGAGAGCTGGGGCTGGGAATATATCTTCTACGTCAACCTCGTCCCCGGCATCCTGATGGTCGGCATGCTCTGGGTTTCGCTCGATCGCACGCCGATGAACCTCTCCCTGCTTGCCAAAGGTGACTGGCCCGGCATCATCACCATGGCGATCGGTCTTGCCGCCTTGCAGACCGTGCTCGAGGAAGGCAACAAGGATGACTGGTTCGGTTCGCCCTTCATCGTGCGCCTATCCGTCATCGCCGCAGTCTCGTTGACACTGTTCCTGATCGTCGAGCTTCGCGCCGCCCATCCGCTTCTCAATCTGCGCCTTCTGGTCCGCCGCAATTTCGGCTTCGGCATCATCGCCAATTTCCTGATGGGCGTTGCTCTCTACGGCTCCGTGTTCATTCTGCCGATCTATCTCACGCGCATTCAGGGCTATAATTCCGAACAGATCGGCATGGTGCTGGCCTGGACGGGCATTCCTCAGCTGCTGCTGATCCCGTTGGTGCCGCGACTGATGAAACGTTTCGATGCGCGTCTGCTTGTTATCGTCGGCTTCGCGCTGTTTGCCGCATCGAACTTCATGAACGTCCATATGACCGGCGACTATGCCAGCGATCAGCTTTTCTGGCCGAACATCGTGCGCGCCATCGGCCAGGCATTGGCCTTCACACCGCTGACCGCGATCGCAACGGCCGGTATCGAGCAGGAAAATGCAGGCTCCGCTTCGGCGCTCTTCAACATGATGCGAAACCTCGGTGGCGCGGTCGGCATCGCGATGCTTCAAACCTTTCAGGCCAAGCGCGAGCAATTTCATTCGAACATTCTCACCAACTCGGTGTCCATGTTCGAAGAGGCGACACGCGCCCGTGTCGCCAGCCTCACCAACTACTTCATGAGCCATGGCGTCAGCGATCAGGCTGCAGCCACGCATAAGGCGATCATCGCCGTCGCCGCAAGCTTGCGCAAGCAGGCCAACATCATGTCGTTCAGCGACACGTTCTATCTGCTTGGCGTGGCGCTGGTCATCGCCCTGATTGCCAGCCTATTCCTCAAGAAAGGCGGCCACCTCTCCGGCGGCGGCGCCCATTGAGCACGGCGTAACGAGCGGAGGACCGAGCAATGACCTTGTTTCACGACGCACCCGAAACTTCGAGCCGCAACGCTCGTTCGAAGTACACCCGAAACGACGCAACGGCTGCCCTGAGCCTTATCGAGTGGCTGACCGGAGACGAGTGCCATGCTCTCGACGAGGCCAGCCTTGTTTCCGGTCTCGGCCGCCGCCTGCAGGCGCTCGGCCTTCCCGTTGACAGACTGACGTTGCATCTGACCACGCTGCATCCCGAATTCATCGGCCGCACCTTTGCCTGGGCGCCCGGTGAGCCGATCGAGATCCATGACCGGGAACACGGATCACGGCTGGTTCTGGCCAATACGCCCCTGCTCAAGGTGCAGGGCATGCGCGAGCCGTTGATCGTCGGTCCCGGCGAAAGCCTGCATGGACCGTGGCAACACATCGACATTTTTGCCGGACGAAAGCTCGTGCAGCTGGTGATCGCCCCCCTTTGCAATGCGGATGGACCGATCAGCACCGCCGTATTCGCGACCCGCCGTCCGGGTGGCTTCACCCCCATAGAGCAAGACGTCATCGAGCGGATTCTGCCGGCATTGCGCAATACCTGTGAGCTGCGTGTGTTGCGTCAATGCGAGCTCAGCCTGCTGGACACCTATATCGGACCCATGACGGCAAGCCGAATCCTTGCCGGCCATATCCGCCGCGGAGACATCGAATCCATGGAGGCCGCGCTGCTCTTGTGTGATCTGCGCGGCTTTACCGAATTATCCAATCAGCTCCCCGGCGCCACCGTCATCGGTTTGCTGAACGAGTACTTCGACAGGGCTGTGCCGGCGATTACCCGCGAAGGCGGCGAGGTCCTCAAATTCATGGGCGATGCCGTTCTCGCCTTCTTCCCGGATATCGATGCCGCCCGAGCCTGCGAAGCCGCATTGATTGCGGCGAAGACGATCCTCGATGAAATCGAGACCTTCGTCTATGACGGCATTCGCATCAAGGTCGGCATCGCGCTCCACTATGGCGAGGTCCGATACGGCAATGTCGGGTCCGGCAATCGTATGGATTTCACCCTCATCGGCCGAGACGTCAATGTGGTCAGCCGCATCCAGGGTATCTGCAGCGAAAGGGGCGATGCTCTCCTGATGTCGGAATCCTTCCGTCGGCAGGCCGGTATGGCAAATGCGATATCGATCGGCCCGCAACGACTGAAGGGGCTTGTCGAGCCGATGGAGCTCTTTACCATCGCAACCGAATAGAGCGTGATAATAAAACCCTGGGCGGCAGATCGTCTTCAAAAGGATTGCGGGCTCGCCCCATTGCCGTACCCTGATGCACCCTTTCAATGGAAAAGGCTGGCACGGAGCTTGCGCATAACGTTGCGAGCGTGCCATTGAGTATCTCCATCAGGCTGGATTGGATATTCGCGAGACAGGCACACACCGTCCTGTCTCTAGGATATTAGGCTGGGAATAGTGATTGCTTACTCCGTTGCGAAGGTTCTGGTCAGGCCGGCGCTTCAGTTGAATACATCGAAGAACGAGGATGCATTCGTGAATTCGTTGTATATCGCAGCAATTCCAATCGATTTAGGGCTAATCCAGGACGACTGTCATAAAACCATTTCAGAAAAATTCATAAGCCATGCGACGTCTCCGTTCAGAGCGGAGATGACAAGTCGCTATGAGCGAAAGTGATTAAACGCTGACAAGGACATCGAGACAGCGCTACGGAGATTTGCATGACGCCTTTTCCACATAGCGGTTTTTCGCACACCTTCAATCGGATCAAAGGGACGCCCAGCATGGGTGTCTTCTCCGACTACAAATGGGTGCCCTGGATCCTCGCCGTCTACTTCATCGTACAAGCGACCATTCGCATACTCATTTCGAATTCCGTACGCATTGACGAAGCGCAGCAATTTCTGGTTGGGCAATGGCTGGCCTGGGGATATGACGCTCAGCCGCCGCTTTACAACTGGCTGCAATACGGCGTGTTCGAGATCTTCGGCACCAGCATCGCATCGCTGGTCATACTCAAGAACGCACTGCTTTTCCTTGTCTATCTTGCCTATCATAAGTTGGCGCGGCAGCTCCTGGTTGACCGCAGATTAGCGGCTCTCGCGACCTTGTCGCTGCTGACCATGCCGCAGATGTTCTGGCAAGCGCAACGCGACCTGACCCACACGGTCGGCACGTTGCTCACGATTACCTTGTTCATCTACTTCGTGGTGAAGACGGTTCGCAATCCGACGATCTCGTCCTATGCGATGATCGGCTTGTGGGCTGGGCTGGGCATGCTCACCAAGTATAATTTCTCCCTCATCATCGTCAGTGTCCTGGTCGCAATTCTGTGCCAGCCCGGCGGGTTCAAGAGAGTGGCGAACTGGCGCTTCCTTCTGACACTTTCAGTTGCAGCACTCGTTTTCCTGCCGCACGCGCTGTGGATGATATCCAATATGGATCTCGTTCTGACCACGACCGTCAAAACTATGTCGGAGCAGGATCAAGGCAGCAAGCTTTCCGATATCGGCCATGGTCTGATCGAGCTGATCACGACATCCGTCGTCATCATTGCCCCGACCACGGTGATATTCCTGCTGTTTTTCCGCCAGTCTTTCCTCCGGGCGATGCGTGCAAAAAGCCAATGGAGCGACTTCTTTTCAAGGATCTTCTTGAGTACGGTCGCGATCCTGCTGATCCTGATGGTGTTTGCAACCTTAACGGAGTTCCGTGATCGCTGGTTGCTTCCCCTGTTGTTCCTGGTGCCTCTCTACTTCTGTCTGAAGCTTGAAGCTGCGGGCGACGCAAAGCCGGAAGAGGTGAGGAAATTCTTCACCCTCACATTCGCGATGATGATTGCACTACCGATCATCATTGCCGCAGGTGTCATGCTTCCGCGCGTATTCAATTCTTATGAACATCTGAACACGCCCTATGCGAGTTTCATCAACAAGGTGATCCCCGAGGAAGGCAAACTGCCGAGGGCAGTGGTAACCACGACGTGGCTGAAAGCCGGCAATATCCGTGTGAACATGCCACACACGACAGTCATATCCACAGAGTATCCCAAATCGGACCTGACGCGAGAAGCGATCGGAAACGGGCCTGTTCTACTGGTCTGGAACGAGCGTGACGGTCATCAGTCGACCATGCCGCACACGCTGCAGGATTGGCTGACGACGAAGTACGGGGCCTCCGTCGTCCTGCCTTCACAAAACGATGTCGCGCTTCCCTATTATTACGGGCGAAAGGCGGATCGGTATCATTTCGGCTATGCATGGTTCGTCCCACCTGCGCAATGACAAGCGCGAGATCATGCACTCATGCTCTTGCCGGCCACCCCATCCTGACGGCAAGCACGCTGCCCGGTCCATGCACGGCGGCGAAGAACAGGCCGGCGAGGAAGGTGAAATGATCGACGAAAAAGCCGAACTCAGCCTGGTTCGCAGCCCAACGGCTGGGACCATGGAATGAAAATCCGAGAAAGACGACATAGACGGCTGCGATCAACGCCGCCGGCGTGAAGAATGCGCCGCTCAGAAAAGCGACGACCAAAAGTGTTTCGAGGATGGCCGCACACCAGGCCAGAAACAACGGGAACGGAAAGCCGGCCGCAGCGATATAGCCTGCGGTTCCACCCATATCCATGAATTTGAATGAGACGGCCATCAAAAAGACGGCGGCGAAGATCAGGCGAGCAATGAGAATGGCGGCGGTCTGCCAGGTCGTTTGAGCGTTTTCCACGGTATCCCTCCAGATTGAAGCGGTTGATGCTCCAAGGACGGACGGAAAAAGAGGATTCCGACACCGATTAGAAATTTTTCTTGAGACGACGGTCGCAATAACGCAACGCCTCAATCGACGCTGATCTCACCGGCAATCCGGCTTTGTAGACATCTAGCCCGCGGATTGCTTGATGAGGTACTGGCAAATCAAGCGATCATCGCGCAGACACTGCTCGGTTGCCGGAAGACCCGTGGCTTCCGAGAAGAAGGCTGCAAGCGCGCGACAGACACATTTTTCTTCTCGAACGGCGCTTCCGAGCGGGCAGCTGTAATTGCGCACCAGGACTCCATCGGACTGGACAATGGCTTCCGTGCTGGCCCCGAGCGCATCCGCCGCCGCCATGGCGGCCTTCAGCCCGCTTTCGAAATCGACCGGCTTGGCCAATCCGGCATCGCGGGCAAGCTGACGGCCGGCCTCGTCAAGAGCATCGCCAAGATCGGATGCATCCGTTCGATTGGCGAGCGTCTTCAGCAGGCTGAGCAGGATGACGCGGTATCCACCCGATGCGATATCCTCCGTGCCCGGAGAGGTTTCGTAGAAAACGGCCGGCTTGCCCAGGCCGCTATATTGCCGAAGCTTGCTTTGGCGAATGAGCCCTTCCGCCTCCAGTTGCTTGACCTGCACGTTGACGGCGTTGCGCGTCACGCCAAGCTGCTCGCACAGTTGAGAGATTGTCAGCGGGTTTCGCCGCAGCAAGCTCAAGATTTCATTCTTCGTCGTCACTGCTCACCAAAATCTTTCTGGACACGGCTGGATATCGCAGATCGAGCTAAGCATCAACAAAAAACATTAATAACAATTTTTATTGTCATTAATGATGTTAAATGATACCTCCCGCTTGCCAAGCCCGAAACGAGCCAGCGGCAAGGCCGATCCAAAAGGGGATCGATTGGACAGTCCGCGCGACGGTGATCACCTGCCTTGAAGGATGCTTGCCGGCGCGGAATCGACGAACTGGCCCGAATGGAGAAGGGAAATCGAAAATGAAGATCTGTCAGCACGTCTTGCGGTCAGCCACCGCAATCTCGGCAGCAACCGCTTTGATGTTTACTGCGGTGGCCGCCAACGCAGAAAGCTACAAGGCGCATCTTACATCGCTCAACACCGGTAAGATCGGAACATCAGCACAAGGCGACGCAACCTTCAAAGTCGTTGGAAACGATCTCGAAATCCATATCAAGATGACCGGCGTTCCCGCTGACATAGAACATTGGGAGCACTTTCATGGCTTCCCCGGCGGCCAGAATGCCACCTGTGTGACGCCGGATCTGGACAAGAACAAGGACGGATACCTGGATCTCGGCGAAACCGAGCCCGTTTCCGGCACGACGATGGTGCCCTTCAACGACAAGCCGGAAGAAATGAATATTCCGACCCATACCTATCCGCATGCCGACGCCACAGGAGCCTATGAATATACGAAGGTGGTGCCGCTGAAGGCGCTTCAGGAGAAATTTGGCGAGGTCTACAAGGGTGGATCAATCGATCTCGATAAGCGCGTCATCATGGTTCACGGCGTCCCGGAGGGTCACGCTCTGCCTCCAAGCGTTGGCTCGCTCGGAACCATCCCCTCGCATGTCACCCTTCCGATCGCCTGCGGCAAGATCGAGAAAGTGGCCGACTGAACGATCATCGAAAGCGAGCAGTCGAAACAAACCGACCGCTCGCGGACGCTTTTCCACGCCTCGTCTGATCACGCGCCCATGGCGGCCAGTATCAGTGAGCGGCTTTCACTTCCGGAGCATCGACCATGAATACGTCTCTTATCCCGAACAACAGCCTGATCACCGCAACACCCGAAGACGGGCGGCAACTGGCCATCAAGATGGCCCGGCTTGTCATCAAGACCACGCAGCCGGACGATTCCATCAGAAAGACACTACGCGAAATCTACGAGAAGGATGCGGCGATGCTGATCCAGATCGGCCAGGTGGTTGCGACGGAATTTTCCACGATCGCAGCTGCCAATCATTATTGGGCAAGCGCCGATAGGCTCGATGCCTAAAGGCAGGAAGGGGTGATCACGCGTCGGCAGACCGGGTGCCGGCCGACGCGTGAATGGGCGGATATTATTTTGTCTGCGCGGCCTTTTGTGCAGAAAGATCCATCGCCATCTGCGATGCGGCCTGAAGATTGAGACGCGAGTAGACGCCGAACGACGAGCCGTCGTCGAGGAAGCCGCCGCCCGGACCTTCGGTCTCGGTCAGGATCTGATTGGCCTCTTCAAGGCTTAAGGATGGGAAGGCGGCGGTCAGAAGGTGGCCCGCTTCCGGCGCCAGCTTGTTGACGTCTTCCTTCACGCCGAAATTCTTGGGGTAGACGACCGGCAGGCCATAGGTCTGCGTCACGTCATAGGCCGCCTGATTCATGGCCGGATTGCTGAGCCTGCCTGTATCATCCTTGGCGCAAACGGCGATTTCGGCGCCGCAATTGCTCTTCAGAGCCGCCGTCACGTCTGCCCGTGCCGCCGCCAAGGCTGCCGGATAATCCTTGATGACAGGCGCGCCCTTCACGGTCTGGCCGACATAGGCCGGATCGTTCGCAAGCAGATGCGCCAGATCGTAGGTCGCAAGCGTGCGCCCGCCCAGCACGTCCATGGCGTAGTGCGCGCCGATGATGATGCGGTCGTTGCCATATTCGGAGGCGCGCGTGATCATCTCCGGATAGCGTTCCGGCACGAGAAGCGCCAGCAGTATGGATCCCATGTAGCCGTAGGTCGTGTGGCCGCTCGGGAAGGATGGGCTGTCGACCAGGTTCATGACCGGTCCGCGATTGTAGACCGTGTTGTTGGCCGGCGCGCCGAAATAGTCGCGGCCGACGATCGCAAGAACCTGAGGCTCCGTCTGGAACGGACGGGAATCGCCGTAGGCATCCGCGCCAGCCGTCCCGGCCGGACGACCATAGTTTACACCGAAGACATCGGAGCTTCCGCCATTCTGCTTCAGAATATCCGCGGCTTCTGCCGACACCGCCGTTTTGCCGTCCGTCGTGGCGTTGGCGAAGAAATACTTGCCGGAATTGGAATCCGAACCGGTCGTGCCGTTCGTATAGGCGATCAGATCGGCAACCGCCTGCGATATGCTGGTGAAATGCTCCCGGTCCTGATAATGCGCCCTTGCGACATAGGCGGCTCCGAGCGTGGTGCCGAGACCGTCAGCGAGTTCAGCGAGATTGCCGTCGGTGATGAAGGCGTCTCTCAGCGCCTGCTGCTGTTGCTCAGCAAAAGGCAGCAATGTCGGCTGCCGTATGTCGCCCGTCTGAATTCCGCCGGTCACGGTGAAATTCGAAGAGAGGGCTGCCTTCCCATTTTGGGTCTTGCCGAGAACCGACAAGGGCGAAAGTCCCTTCAGGACCGCGATGTTGGTGGCTGTTTGCGCCATCGCCGGGACGATTGCGGTCGTCAGGCTGAGGCTAAAGGCGATCGCAGCACAATTCAAAATCCGCATGGTTCACTCCAATTCGAGCCGATGGGTCCGCGCACAATTTCCCACTACGGCCGGATTGGCAACATGTTTTTAAGCCCTGCAGCAGGGCAAAAAACGCCAGAAAGATGAGACTTTATCAAGAGTTGAGCAATGACACGGCGTCAACCATGTCACCAATTTGTCAAACAGTCAGATGACGGCGGGCTTCTGGCGTATCCAGCGTCTGCGCCTCGCCCTGGTGCACGATTTCGCCCCGATCCATGATGTAGACGTAATCGGCCAGCTCTCGGCAGAAATCGAGATATTGTTCGACGAGAAGAATTGCCATGCCCGTGGAATCGCGCAGGTATTTGATCGCCCGACCGATATCCTTGATGATCGAGGGCTGGATGCCCTCCGTCGGCTCATCGAGAACGAGGATCTTCGGCCGAGTGACCAAGGCACGGCCAATGGCGAGCTGTTGTTGCTGACCGCCGGAAAGATCGCCGCCGCGCCTCGACAGCATCGATTTCAAAACCGGAAAGAGTGTGAAAATGTCCTCCGGCAGAAATCGTTCCTTGCGGGCGACCGGCGCGTAACCCGTCTCCAGATTTTCCTTGACCGTCAGCAGCGGAAAGATCTCGCGGCCCTGCGGAACGTAGCCAATGCCAAGCTTGGCGCGGGCAAAGGGCGCCATGCCGTTCAGAGCGACGTCATTGAACGCGACCGTACCGCCGCTCAAGGGATGTTGCCCTGTGACCGCCCGCAGCAGCGAGCTTTTGCCGACGCCATTGCGCCCCAGGACGCAGGTGATCTTTCCCATCTCCGCCGTCAGCGATATCCCGCGAAGCGCCTGTGCCGCACCGTAATGCAGGTTTGCTTTCTCTACAGCCAGCATCGCGATGCTCCCCGGTTTGTCGAACTCTCGTTTGGCAAAAAAACATGCATGGGACGTGATGAACTTCCTTGCATCGTCATCGCCCCAGATAATTCTCGATGACTTTCGGATCGTTGCTGACGTGATCGATCGATCCCTCCGCCAGCACCGACCCTTCCGCAAGGCACGTCACCTTGACCCCGAGTTCGCGAATAAAGCCCATATCGTGCTCGACGACGACGACCGAACGCGTCTTGGCAATCTCCTTTAGCAGGATGGCTGTCTCGGCCGTTTCGGCATCGGTCATGCCGGCGACCGGTTCGTCGACCAGAAGCAGTTTCGGCCCCTGCGCCAGAAGCATGCCGATCTCCAGCCATTGCTTCTGCCCATGCGAGAGGTTTGCCGCCAGCTCGTGCTTGCGATGCTGCAGCCGCACCGTGTCGAGAATCTCCTCGATGCGCTGGCGGTCCGCAGTTGTCAGCCGGTAAAACAACGTCGAGAAAACGCCACGGCTGCGATTCAGCGCCAGCTCGAGATTGTCCCAGACAGTATGGCTTTCGAAAACCGTGGGCTTCTGGAATTTCCGGCCGATGCCGAGTTGGGCTATATCCGCCTCGTCCTTCTTGGTCAGATCTATCTGGCCGTCGAAAAATACCTCGCCCTCGTCCGGGCGTGTCTTTCCGGTGATGATATCCATCATCGTCGTCTTGCCGGCACCATTCGGACCGATGATGGCGCGCAGTTCACCCGGAGCGATGACGATCGACAGGGAGTTCAGCGCCTTGAAGCCATCGAACGACACCGAGACGTTGTTTAGATAAAGCATGCTTGTCGGCTTGCCGTCAGGTATCATGATCTCTACTCCGCAACCTGAATGGAGTGATCGGTACCGGTCTTTTCCATCACTGCCGAGGCTTTTCGCGCCCGTCTGTTCTCCGCGTAGTGACGGACCGTGCCGACGATGCCGCGCGGCAGGAAGAGCGTAACGGCCACGAACAGGCCGCCTAGTGCGAACAGCCAGAAATCGGGAAACGCACCGGTGAAAATGGTCTTGCCGCCATTGACGAGGATCGCGCCGATGATCGGACCGATCAGCGTGGCGCGACCGCCCACAGCCGTCCAGATGACGACTTCGATTGAATTGGCGGGCGCGAATTCTCCAGGATTGATAATGCCGATCTGCGGCACATAGAGCGCACCCGCGATCCCCGCCATCATCGCCGATACCACGAAGACGAACAGCTTCATGTGTTCGACGCGATAACCGAGGAAGCGTGTCCGGCTTTCGGCATCGCGCACGCCGATCAGCACCTTGCCGTATTTCGAGCGAACGATGGCCGAAGACAACATCAAGGCTGTTGCGAGGAACACTGCAGTTACAGCGAACAAGACTGCGCGCGTCTCGTCGGCCTGGATGTTGAAGCCGAGAATATCCTTGAAATCGGTGAGGCCGTTATTGCCGCCGAAACCCATGTCGTTGCGGAAGAAGGCAAGCAGCAGCGCATAAGTCATCGCCTGGGTGATGATCGACAGATAGACGCCGTTGACACGCGAACGGAAGGCGAACCAGCCGAAGATGAAGGCAAGCAGGCCGGGTGCAACGAGGACCATGAGCATGGCGAACCAGAAATGATCGAAGCCGTACCAGAACCATGGCAAATCCTTCCAGTTCAGGAAGACCATGAAGTCGGGCAGGACCGGGTTGCCGTAGGTGCCGCGCGAGCCGATCTGGCGCATCAGGTACATGCCCATGGCATAACCGCCGAGCGCGAAGAAGGCGCCATGGCCAAGCGAGAGAATGCCGCAATAGCCCCAGACGAGATCGAGCGCCAGCGCCAGCAGCGCATAGGTCAGATACTTGCCGAACAGCGACATCAGATAGGTCGGCACATGCAGCGCACTCGTTTCCGGCAACAGCAAGTTCGACAGCGGTACAAAGATCGCCACGACAAGCAAGACCGCGATGGCGATGCTGATGCGACGATCCAGCGAGCGAAGGAGAAAGGCCGTGATCATGCTTCCACCGCCCTTCCCTTGAGCGCGAACAGGCCGCGCGGACGTTTCTGAATGAAGAGAATGATGAGAACGAGCACCAGGATCTTGCCGAGGACGGCTCCCGCATAGGGCTCAAGGAATTTGTTGAGGATACCGAGCGAGAAGGCTCCCACGAGCGTCCCCCAGAGATTGCCGACACCGCCGAAGACGACCACCATGAAGCTGTCGATGATGTAGCCCTGGCCGAGATTTGGAGAGACATTGTCGATCTGCGAAAGCGCTACGCCCGCCATGCCGGCGATGCCCGACCCCAGCGCAAAGGTGAAGGCGTCGACCCAGGATGTGCGAATGCCCATGGACGACGCCATGCGCCGGTTCTGCGTCACCGCGCGCATTTGCAGACCGAAGGCCGAACGCTTGAGGAGGAGCAGCAGCGCGACGAACACGCCGAGCGAAAAGACAATGATCCAGAGCCGGTTCCAGGTGATGGAGAGATAGCCGAAGTCGAAGGATCCGGACATCCACGAGGGGTTGCCGACTTCCTGATTGGTCGGCCCGAAGATCGAGCGCACAGCCTGTTGCAGGATCAGGGATATGCCCCAGGTGGCCAGCAACGTTTCCAAGGGTCTGCCATAAAGGAAGCGGATCACGCCACGCTCGATGACGAGACCGACGGCACCGGTGACGATGAAGGCAACCGGGAGCGCGATCGCCAGCGACCAATCGAAGAGCGCGGGATAGGACGTCCGGATGATGCTTTGAACGACGAAAGTCGAATAGGCGCCGAGCATCACCATCTCGCCATGCGCCATGTTGATGATGCCCATGACGCCGAAGGTGATGGCAAGACCGATGGCGGCCAGCAACAGCACCGAGCCGAGCGAGAGGCCGTACCAGACATTCTGCACCGCATCCCAGATCGTCAGTTGATCCTTAATGCTGGCGATGGCGGCGGCAATATCGGGCTTGAGGCTGTTGTCGACTGTGACCGACGAGAGGATGCCGATGGCGTCGCGGCCGCCTTCGACCCGAATGGTCTCGATCGCCGCTCTCTTGTCTTCTGTCGGTCTGTCGGAGCCGAGCACGGCGACCGCTCTTGCGCGCTCCAGCACGCCGCGAATTCCTGCATCCTTCTCGCTCTGGAGCGCCGTCTCGACGGCCTCTAGCGAATCCGCGCTCGGGGATTTCAGGATGGATTGAGCCGCCTCGAGGCGAGTTGCGCGGTCGGGGCTCATCAGCGTCAAACCGCCGAGAGCCGCGCGAACGGCACGGCGCAGATTATTGTTGATCTTGATCTTGCTGAGATTGTCCTTGGCTTCCTGGCCGGCAGCCTGAGCCGTCAGCGGATCGGTAAGGCTCATCATATCGTCAGCGGATTTTGCGATGAAAACCTGGCTGTCGGATTTTCGCATGTAGAGATCGCCGTCCGAAAAAGCCTGCAATGCCGATACAACCTTCGGATCGCCAGTTTTCGCCAGATCCTGAACGATGGCGCCTGCCTGCTGGAAGTTGGCCTGACCGAGTTGGTTGATGAGCCCGTGGACGTCTTCCTGGGCGCGCAGGCTCGTGGCGGTCAGCGTCAGCAGCAGGCAGAGGCCGGCGACCAGCGCCGTGGCCATGCGGTAAACGAGTTTGTCGTGCATTGTTGTCCCCTCAAGATGCCGCGGGCAGCAAAGCCTGCCCGCGGCGGTCTCTTGTGAAATCAGCGGAGATCAGGAACCCTTGCCGCCGCACTTGCCGGTGGTGACGTTGAAGTTGCCGCAGTTCATCGGCATGCGCCAATCCGAGATCAGATCCTTGCTGTCGGGCAGGTAGTCGGACCATTCCTTGCCGACCACCGAAGGGGTCTGCGAGACGACGTCGAACTGGCCATTTTCCTGCACTTCGCCGATCAGGACCGGCTTGGTGATGTAGTGGTTCGGCATCATCGTTGCGGTGCCGCCGGTGAGGTTTGGAACGCTGACGCCAACCAGAGCGTCGATCACCTTGTCCGGATCGGTAGTGCCGGCCTTTTCGACGGCCTTCACCCACATGTTGAAGCCGATATAGGCGGCTTCCATCGGATCATTGGTCACACGCTTGTCGTTCTTGGTGTAGGCGTGCCATTCCTTGATGAAGGCGGTGTTGGCCGGTGTGTCGACGGACTGGAAGTAGTTCCAGGCGGCAAGATGCCCGACGAGCGGCTTGGTATCGACACCGGCAAGTTCCTCTTCGCCGACCGAGAAAGCGACGACCGGAATGTCCTCCGCCTTGACCCCCTGGTTGCCAAGTTCCTTATAGAAGGGAACATTGGCGTCGCCGTTGATGGTGGAGACGACTGCCGTCTTCTTGCCGGCCGAACCGAACGTCTTGATCTTGGAGACTTCCGTCTGCCAGTCGGAGAAGCCGAACGGCGTGTAGTTGATGATGATGTCTTCGTCCTTGACACCCTTGGACTTCAGGTAGGCTTCGAGGATCTTGTTGGTCGTGCGCGGATAGACATAGTCGGTGCCTTCAAGCACCCAGCGCTGCACGCCTTCGTTCTTCATCAGATAGTCGACGGCCGGGATCGCCTGCTGGTTTGGCGCAGCACCCGTGTAGAAGACATTGCGCTCGGACTCCTCGCCCTCGAACTGGACCGGGTAGAAGAGAATCGAATCCAGTTCCTTGAAGACGGGCAGCACGGACTTGCGCGACACCGAGGTCCAGCAACCGAACACGGCGGCGACCTTATCCTTCTGGATCAGTTCACGAGCCTTTTCTGCAAAAAGCGGCCAGTCGGAAGCCGGATCGACGACGACGGGCTCGAGTTTCTTGCCGAGAACGCCGCCCTTCTTGTTCTGCTCGTCGATGAGCATCAGCATGGCATCCTTCAGCGTCGTTTCCGAAATCGCCATGGTGCCGGACAGCGAATGCAGCACACCGACCTTGATGGTGTCGTCGGCTGCGAAAGCGCCGTGAAATGCTGTCGTGGACATGATGGCGCCGAGCAGCGCGCCTGAAACGAGAGTCTTAAATTTCATCTACAGTTCCCCTCTTTTTTGTCTGCTGCAACGGTCGGTAAACAGGAATTTGCCGTTGCCTGCAGCGACTATCCGGCAGCCCCTGGGGAAACCACATACGTAATATGACGTAGACGCCGGGGCGAAATCTGCAGCTTTCGGCACCCCCATGCCCTTAAGCACCGTCTCGATCCATGTTACGACATCTCTGGACTGCCGGAGAGTTGCGGCGGGACGGCTGAAGGGTAAGCATGGCTGCGCGGCAACGCATCATTCCGGTAAGACGCGAGTACAATCGCTGGGTCGCAAACCAGACGCTGGAAGACTACGCCCTGCGTTTTACCGCCAAGAGCGCGCGGCAATTTTCCTCGCAGCGCATCTCGCAGACGGCAATCGGCGCGATTTCTTTCCTGGCGCTGGAAGCCATCGGCGGCGCCATCACGCTCTCCTACGGCACCACCAATGCCTTCTACGCCATCATCGTTGCGAGCATCGTCATGTTGGCGGTGGGCTTGCCGATCAGCCGCTATGCCATCCGCCATGGCGTCGACATCGATCTTCTGACACGCGGCGCGAGCTTCGGCTACATTGGCTCGACCATAACCTCGCTGATCTATGCCAGCTTCACCTTCATGCTGTTTGCGATCGAAGCCTCGATCATGTCCGGCGCGCTGGAACTGACGCTCGGCATACCTGTGTGGATCGGCTACATCGTCAGCGCCGTGATGGTGATCCCGCTCGTTACGCATGGCGTTCGCCTCATCAGCCGCTTCCAGCTGTTGACGCAACCTTTCTGGATCGTGCTCAACGTCCTGCCTTTCGTCTTCATCGCTTTTACCGATTGGGGAAAGTTCGATCTGTGGCGCGCCTTTGCAGGCATTCATCATCCTGCCAGCGCCTCAGGCAATGCAGCGCCCTTCGATCTGGTGGAGTTCGGCGCCGCCTCCGCCGTGATCCTGGCACTGATGTCGCAGATCGGCGAACAGGCCGATTTCCTGCGCTTCCTGCCGCCGGACGGCCATCGCAAATGGCGCCATCGCGTCGCCGTCTTCCTTGCAGGACCGGGATGGGTGATCATCGGTGCGCCAAAGCTTCTGGCCGGCTCTTTCCTTGTTGTCCTGACCCTGACTTCGGGCGTGCCGGCCGATCGCGCTGCCGATCCCGCCCAGATGTACCTGACAGCCTTCGGCTACATGATCCCCTGGCACAACGCCGCCCTGCTCCTGATGGCCGCCTTCGTGATGATCTCGCAGCTGAAGATCAACGTCATGAACGCCTATGCCGGCTCGCTCGCCTGGTCCAACTTTTTTTCGCGACTGACGCACAGCCATCCCGGCCGCGTGATCTGGCTCGTCTTTAACGTCGCCATCGCGCTCCTGTTGATGGAGCTCGGCATTTATCGGCTCCTGGAAGAAACTCTTGGTATCTTCTCGATCATCGCCATGGCGTGGCTTTGCACGATCTCGGTCGATCTCTTCGTCAACAAGCCGCTGGGGCTTGCACCGCCCGGCATCGAATTCAAGCGCGCACATCTCTATGACATCAATCCGGTCGGCCTCGGCGCCATGGCTCTCTCGGCAACCATCGCCCTTGCAGCGCATTTCGGCGCTTTCGGCTCGGTCGTAGCGTCGCTCGCGCCTTACCTGACCCTGATCGTTGCGCTTATTGCCTCGCCGGCCATCGCCTGGACCACGAAAGGCAAATACTATCTCGCCCGCAAGCCACGTCAGAGCTGGAAGAACCAGACGACGATCACCTGTTCGGTCTGCGAGCACCCTTTCGAGCCGGAGGACATGGCCTGGTGCCCAGCCTATGCAGCACCGATCTGCTCGCTTTGCTGTTCGCTCGACAGCCGTTGCCACGACATGTGCAAGCCGAAAGCCCGGCTCAACACGCAGGTCGCCACCGTCGCCAAGACCCTGCTGCCGGAAAGCATCGTCGCAAGACTTGCCACGCGCCTCGGTCGCTATGGCATAGCCGTTGCCGTCGCGCTGACCGCGATGGGTGCGATCCTTGCCATGATCGCCCATCAGGTCGGCGCCGCCTCGCCCGAAACGGCTTTCGTGGTCAATCGCACGATCCTGATCGTCTTCTTCGTCTTTGCGGTAATCGCCGGCGTCGTCTGCTGGTTCTACGTGCTTGCCCATGACAGCCGCGTGGTCGCGGAAGAGGAATCCTCTCGCCAGAACACGCTGCTTCTCAAGGAAATCGCTGCGCATAAGAAAACGGATGCTGCCCTACAAGGCGCCAAGGAGGCGGCTGAGGCCGCAAACCGCGCCAAGAGCCGCTATGTCGTCGGCCTCAGCCACGAATTGCGCACCCCGCTCAATGCCGTGCTCGGCTATGCGCAAATCCTGGAGCGGGACGAGACGATCCCTGCCCCCAGGCAGTCCTCCTTGAAGGTCATCCGCCGGAGCGCCGAGCATCTGTCAGGCCTGATCGACGGGCTACTCGATATTTCGAAGATCGAGGCCGGCCGTCTTCAGGTCTATTCCAACGAGATCAACATCCAGGATTTCCTCGACCAGATCGTCGACATGTTTCATCCGCAGGCGCAGGCCAAGGGGCTGATGTTCGTGCACGAACGTTCCACTGCCCTGCCCGATTATGTGCGCACAGACGAAAAAAGGTTACGCCAGATCCTCGTCAACCTGTTGTCCAATGCCATCAAGTTTACGGACGCAGGCAGTGTCCGCTTCGAGGTCGGATACCGCAATCAGGTGGCGACTTTCACTGTTTCGGATACCGGCCGGGGTATAGCTGAAAAGGACCTGACCCGCATCTACGAACCTTTCCAGCGCGGCGAGGCCGATAGCGTCAGGCCAATGCCCGGACTGGGCCTCGGTCTGACCATTACCCGGCTGCTGACGAACACGCTTGGCGGCGAGATTTCCGTGACGAGCGAAAAGGATTTAGGCTCGACGTTCCGCGTGCGGCTGATGCTGTCGGCGGTGATCCGCCCGATGAAGCCGCCGGCGCAGGAGCAGCGCATTACCGGCTATGACGGACCGCGACGCACCATCGTCGTCGTCGACGACAACGAGGATCACCGCGAGCTGATGCGGGAAATCCTGTCGCCGCTCGATTTCATCGTGCTCACGGCGGCCGGTGGCCCGGATTGCCTGACGCTGATCGAGGGTATCAAGCCGGATCTCTTTCTCGTCGATATCTCCATGCCCGGCATGAATGGCTGGCAGCTTGTCTCGCGCCTTCGGGAAAATGGCCAGACGGCGCCGATCCTGATGCTATCGGCCAATATCGGTGATGCCGCTGCGGCGAGCGACAGCGATGACAGCCACAATGACGCCATCTCCAAGCCAGTCGATATCCGCCAGCTTCGCGACAAGCTCGCGCTGCATCTCGGACTGAAATGGGCCTATGCCGATGCCTCCGCGCCAATAGTCCCGAAGCCTCCGCCGCTTCTGAAGAGTCCGGGTATAGCGCATGTCCGCGAACTGATGCGGCTTGCCGAAATCGGCTATATCAGAGGCATCGAGGCGAAACTTGCTGACCTTGCCAAGCTGGAGGAAAACAGACCCTTTACCGATGCTTTGCGGGCTCATGTTCAGGCATTCGATCTCGGCGGCTTGTTGGCGGCGCTGCGCAATTTCGACATGGAAGAGGTAGACCAGAGTGAGTGAGACGGCCCTGCCCCGCGACATAGTCTTGCTGGTGGACGATTCACCGGAAGCGCTTGGCTTCTTGACGGATGCGCTCGAACAATCCGGTTTTTCCGTGCTGATCGCAACCTCGGGTTCCGCAGCGCTCAGCATCGTCGAGCGTATTACGCCCGATCTCATCCTGCTTGATGCCGTCATGCCGTCGATGGATGGCTTCGAGACCTGCCGCAGGCTGAAGGCCAATGCCGCGATCGCCCAGATTCCGGTCGTCTTCATGACTGGACTGACCGAGACCGAACACGTGGTCAACGCGCTGGATTCCGGCGGTGTCGACTATCTGACCAAACCGATCAACATCGACGAACTGCGCGCCCGCATCCGGGTTCATCTGCGCAATGCCCGCTCTGCCCAGAGCTCCCGCGTGGCGCTCGACGTCGCGGGACGACATTTGATGGCCGTCCGCCGCAATGGCTCTGTCTTATGGTCGACGCCGCAGGCGACCCGCCTCGTCAACGCCGCCTCGGGAACCGACGAGGGCTTGAACAGCCTGGTGATGCCGATCGCCGCTTTTATATCCGCCCGAGACAATGGTGGCGCACCTCACGACACGAACTTTGCCGTCAAGATCAAGGGCGAAGTCGCGCTGCAGCTTTCTTTCCTCGGCACCATAGGTGCCGACGAATATCTGTTTCGTCTGACCGCCACGAAGCAGGTGCCGGACGACGAGCTTCTTCGCTCGCGATTCAAGCTCACGCAGCGGGAATCCGAAGTCCTGCTATGGATCGCCAAGGGAAAGGCGAACAAGGACATTGGCGAGATCCTCGGCCTTTCAGCGAGAACCGTGAACAAACATCTTGAGCAGATCTATATCAAGCTCGGCGTTGAAAATCGCTCTTCCGCCGCCGTGATGGCAGCGGCTGCCTTTCACGAAAACCGAGAGAGCAACGCCTGAAAAGTCGACGGCTCGGCCGAATGACGGCGGCCCCAGGAATGAGCGCCGGCTAAAACAATCTCAAATGGCAGCCACTTCAAACAAACCCTTCGGCCGCATGGAACCAACTCATGCAGACATGGTTATGTCTCCTACCGTACAAAAGCTCGCGCGGATGTCCCGGAGCTCCAAGCCGATGGAGAAGCAAGCTGGCCGACCCTCAAGACCAAGTTTCCGTGCTCGTCGTCGAAGATGAACCTCTTCTGCGCCTGTCGATGGTCACTGAGCTCGAACTTGAGGGCTTCACCGTCTTCGAGGCAGGGAATGCCGCCGAAGCAATCGAGATCATCGAAGCAAACCCGGAAATCCGATTGCTCTTCACCGATGTCGACATGCCGGGCACAATGGATGGATTGCTGCTTGCCGCCTTCGTTCGAGATCGCTGGCCGCCCATCAAGATCATCGTCACCTCGGGACATCGCCTGCCCGAAGACTGCGAGCTCCCGGAAGGCTCGCCCTTCATGAGCAAACCCTACGTTGTCAGCGAAGTCATCTCTACGATCCGCATTCTCGTCACTGGGTAGAATGAGGGCCGTTGGCTCAGAATTACCGTAGATGCAGCTGCATAAGCAGGTCGCCGCGGCTGTCACGGCGACCTTGTTGAGCATGAGGCAGGTTGGACTAGAACTTCTTTCCTGCGGCGACTTTTGCACCGACGGATTTCTGCCCATCGCCTTCGATGTTGAAGAGGATGCTGGTGTCGAGCATCCAGAAGTTCTGGGTCTGCAGCGAGACGCCGGCGGTGATGGCGGCGAACGCGCCGGCGCCGTCCATGCCGGAATAGCCGCCGGTCAGCCCGAGCTTCGGCGTCAGCTTCGTGCCATTCTCCATCGTGAAGGAGCGGGCGATCTCGGCCCCCAGGCTGACGCGGAACTGGTCCTCGTTGAAGCCGTCGATGGTGATGGCATCGCCGGAACTGTTCTTGACCGTGTAGTCGTCGACCTTTTCCG
>NZ_JABAIJ010000001.1 GCF_012641435.1 Rhizobium sp. P38BS-XIX | reverse complement strand
GTTCGATTTCGCGATCATGAAGATGAGCGTCGTGTCGGAGGAGTTCCGCAGACGCTACCTGCAGGAGCCGGGCCACGAAGGCGTGTTCGAGGGCAGGGCCGTGGTGTTCGACGGCTCGGAGGATTATCACAAGCGCATCAACGATCCCGAGCTTGGGATCGACGAGCGCACCATCCTTGTCATTCGCGGGGCCGGGCCGATCGGCTGGCCGGGGTCCGCCGAGGTCGTCAACATGCAGCCGCCGGATGCGCTCTTAAAGCGCGGCATTCGCAGCCTGCCGACGATCGGCGACGGGCGTCAGTCCGGCACCGCCGACAGCCCTTCGATCCTCAATGCCTCGCCCGAGAGTGCGGCGGGCGGTGGGCTTGCCTGGCTTCGAACCGGGGACATCATCCGCATCGATTTCAACCAGGGCCGCTGCGACATGCTGGTGGAGGAGGCGGAGATCGCGCGGCGCAAGGGCGACGGCATTCCCGCCGTGCCGCCGGATGCGACGCCGTGGCAGCGCATCTATCGCCGCTCGGTCACGCAGCTCTCCGATGGTGCCGTCCTCGATGGCGCCGAACAGTTCCGCAATATCGCCGCTACGCCACCCAGGCATAACCACTGACGGGTCGCAGGTGCGAGTAAAATTCGAGGAAGTTGCTACCAAATGGCGGAGCTTGCGCCGCCATTAAAGTTCGCGAAAGGGACTAGTGCAAGTATAGTGGACTACAACCGTGTAATCTCTCCAATTTCCTAAGGGGGTGGAACTCTTTGGCAGAGGCGGCATCAGGGCGGACGGAGGAGGAGTTCCAGGACCTTTTGAGAAGGTTGGAGCTGGCGCTGGATGCGTCCCAAATCGGGGTCTGGCAACATAACGTCAATGAGGCGGAGTTGTTGTGGGATCCGCAGATGCACAAGCTCTACGGAACCGGCATGAGCGATCGGAAGGTGCCATCCGATGTCTGGATGAATGCCTTGCATCCCGAAGATCTCGAAAGAGCCGGCAAGGATTTTCAGGCCGCTCTCGACAGCCGGAGCTTCTATAACTCGCAATTTCGCATCATTCTTCCCAACAAGGAGGTGCGCTATCTCCGCTCGCGGGCGCATTTCTACGAAGATCTCGACGGTTCGCCTTCTTTCATCGGCGCCGAGTGGGATGTCACCGCCGATGTCCTGCTGAACCGCGAACTGATCAGCCAGAAGGCGATTGCCGAGGCGCGCGCCGTGGCGCTGGAGCAAAGCCGCGCCCGCATAGAATATGCTGCCGATCATGACTATCTGACGGGCCTTCCCAATCGACGCTATCTCGACCGGCGGCTTGCTGAATTGCGCAAGGACCCTTCGGTCGAAACCCTCGCCGTGCTGCATATCGATCTCGACGGCTTCAAAGAGATCAACGACAAATGGGGGCATGCTGCCGGAGATGCGACGCTGCAGAGTGCGGCCGCGCGCATTTCCGCGGCGATCACCGCCAACGACATCGTCTCGCGTGTCGGCGGCGACGAGTTCGTGACCGTATTGTTCAATGTCGGCAGTGACGAGAAGCTGCAAACCATAGCGGAAGACATTCTCTCGCGATTGCGCCGCGAAGTGCGTTTCGGCAACGAGATGCTGCGGATCGGTGCGTCCATCGGCGTTGCTTTCAGCCCAAGCTCCAGTGCCGGCAATCTGCTTGCCGAATCCGATATCGCGCTTTTCCAGGCCAAGAAACTCGGACGAAATCGCGTCGAGTTTTTCACGCCGGAGCTACAGGCCGATCTGCATGCCGAGCGTCGCCTGGCCGATCAGTTGCGATTGGCGCCTGTCCTGCGGCAGATCGAGCCATTCTATCAGATTCAGGTGGATGCTCGCAGCCGCTGCATCGTGGGGCTCGAGGCGCTGGCGCGCTGGCGACATCCGGACAAGGGGCTGCTCAACCCGGCGGCGTTTCTCAAGGTGGCCGAGGAATATGGGCTCACTGCCGAGATCGATGCAGCCGTTCTGAGGCGTGCGCTTGCCGATCGTGCCGCCTGGGTTTCACAGGGTCTCGCGCCGCCGCGTATCGCGGTGAATATTTCCGGCCGCCGCCTTGCCGATCCCGATTTGATCGAGGGATTGCGCGCATTGAGAATTCCGCGTCGCGTGATTGCCTTCGAACTGGTGGAAACCATCTTCCTTGACGATCCCGACGACAGGGTTCTCGCCAATATTGCCGCCATCAAGGAGATGGGTATCGATATCGAGATCGACGATTTCGGCTCGGGTCACGCCTCTCTGATCGGTCTCGTCAAACTGAAGCCGAAACGACTTAAGATCGATCGGCAGCTTGTGACGGCCGTTACGGTATCAGAAGAGCAGCGCCGCCTCGTTGCCTCTATCGTCGACATCGCTCGCGCCTTGAATGTCGAGGTAATCGCGGAGGGCGTGGAGACCGAGGAGCACGCGCGTATTCTGGCCGAGGTCGGCTGCGACGAACTGCAGGGTTATGCCATCGGCTATCCATCGCCGGAGGGCGAGATCGCTGCACAGCTGAAATCGGCCCAGGCTCAGAGCCGGGGCCGATCCGTGGCAGCAAGCGTCGGGCGCGTTACTGGATCTGCAAAGCGGCGATCAAACCGTAGCTGATGACACCGAGCATCAGCAGCGACATCGTGGCGGCGGCAATGACGCGGCCACCGGCATGGGCAACCGAGCGAATATTCACCGACAATCCCAATGCTGCCATGGCGATAACGGTCAGGATGCTCGAAACCGCTTGCATCGGCGCGATGAGGCTTTCCGGAATAAGGCCGAACGAACGCATTGCCATCAGCCCGAGGAAGCCGCAGATGAACCAGGGGACCAGCGAGTGATGATGGCCGCTGCGTCCATTTGCGTCCGTCGTCTCGACCTTGGTGAGGATACCGAGCAGGAAGATGACGGGTCCGAGCATCAGGACGCGGACAAGCTTGACGAGCGTGCCGGTCTGTACGGCCAGAAGGCCGACAGGGGCGGTCGCGGCAAGCACTTGCGGGACCGCATAGACGGTCAAACCGGCAAGCGTTCCGTATTGCGAGACGCTCATGCCGAACTGGAAATAGAGGAACGGCAGCAGGAAGACGGCGGCGATGCCCAGCACGGCGGTGAAAGCAAGCGCTGCCGCGATCTCTTGTGAATCTGCCTCGATCACCGGCGCGACGGCAACGATGGCGGAATTGCCGCAGATCGAGTTGCCGCAGGCGATCAGAGTTGCGAGCTTCGGCGGCAGGCCGAGCAGTCGTCCCATAAGATAGGTCGCTGCAATCGAAAGCACGACGACGATGGCGATGCCTGCGATCAGCCAGACGCCGGCGCCACGGATCGCCGAAAGGCTTATAGAGGCGCCGAGAAGAACGATGGCAATCTCCAACAGGAACTTGGCGCTGAAATCGATGCCCGGTTTCATCGTCGGTTTTAGCGGCTTGAGCGTGCAGACCGCGATCCCGAGGGCGATGGCAAGCACCAGGCTTTCGATCCAGCGGCCGCCTAGAAGGCTGACCTCGACATGCTCGCCGGCATAAGCTGCGATCGCGACGGCGCAAGTGAGCGCCAGACCAGGGAGGATCTTGTTCGTACGTTGAACCAGGGACATGTCGTGCTGCCGTTCGTCTTTTATGATTTGCTGACGAACGCAAAGTCTCATCTGTCGATGTCGACATCCATCGAATATTATCCTATGTTTCGTTCGATAAATTAGAATGATTTCCCATGACCTTCGAGCAGCTCCTCATTTTCGTCGCCGTCGCCGAACGAGAACATCTCACCAATGCAGCGGAAGCCATTCATCTGACGCCCTCTGCCGTCAGCTCCGCGATCAAGAACCTCGAGGCCTATTATGGGGTGGAGCTTTTTCACCGCGTTGGCAGGCGGATCGAGTTGACGGAGACCGGACGCTCGTTTCTCGGCGAAGCCAAGGCAACGCTTGCGCGCGTGCGTTCTGCCGAACTGATGTTGTCCGAACTGGGCGGACTGCAGCGCGGCCGACTTAGCCTCTACGCCAGCCAGACCATCGCCAGTTACTGGCTGCCGCCGCTGCTGATGCAGTTCCATCGCGATTATCCCGGCATCGAGCTGGATTTGACGATCGGCAACACCCGCACCGTCACGGAAGCCGTCATCGAGGGGGCTGCCGAACTGGGCTTCATCGAGGGCGAGGTCGATGCCCCGGCGCTGAAGATGACGGTCGTGGCGCAGGATGCGCTCGTCATCGTCGTGCCGCCGAGCCATCCCTGGGCGGACGGACGGTCACTGACTGCCAACGACCTCGTTGCGAGCAGTTCCTGGGTGATGCGGGAAGAGGGATCCGGCACGCGCTCGGAATTCGAGAATGCGATCGAAAAGCTTGGCGCTTCGCCTCGAGATCTCGATGTGGCGATCGTCATGCCGTCGAATGAGGCCGTGCTCTCAGCCGTCTGCGCCGGACAGAGCGCTGCGGCCATTTCCAGCGCTGCGGCCATGGCCTATTTGGGGCAGGGCCTACTGATCCAGGCAACATTCGGTCTGCCCGCCCGCAGCTTCCGGCTGCTGCGCCACAAGGAGCGCCATGCGAGCAAGGCCGCCCAGACACTTGAGGCGATGTGCAAGGGCTAAGCCCTAGCGCCGCTCGCCCCGCTGCCTGTTGGCGATGACGAGTTCGATGTCGTTGCGTTCAAGCATGGCGCGAACGTCTGATGGAGGCGCATCGTCGGTGACCAACGTGTCGAAGCTTGCGGGCTCATTGAGCACGATCGGGGCGCTGCGGCCGAACTTGGCGCTGTCGGCAACGATGATGCAATTTTCGGCGCGGCTGGCGGCCTCCCGGGAATATTCTGCTTCCTCCAGATCATGCAGCATGAAGCCGGAGCTGGCGTTGATGGCGCCGACCGAGAGGATGGCATGACGGATGTGAAAGCGACGGAGGAAATTCGCCGCCTCCATGCCGAACGCACCGCCATCATGGCCGCGCAGCTCGCCGCCGGCAAAGAAGACGCGGTTTCCGTTGCGGGTGGCGAGCGCGTGGGCGACCGATAGAGCATTGGTAACGACGAAGAGGTTCTGGTGTTTTTGCAGCGCCACGGCGATGAAAGCGGTTGTGGAGCCGACATCGAGGAAAAGCGTGTCGCCATCCTCGATCATGGCGGCGACCGAGGCGGCGATCATGCGCTTGGCCTCAGCATTTTCGTTCATGCGAAGATGCAGCGGCGGCTCGATCATCGAGTCCTTGATGTGGACGCCGCCATGCACCTTGGTGACCAGCCCATTGGCTTCAAGGCTGCGGATATTGCGGCGAATGGTCTCTTCGGAAACGCCAAGGCGTTCTGCCAGGAACTGGATGCGGCTCGCGCCTCCGGCCAAACGCAGCTCTTCCAGAATCTCTCGCTCGCGATGATTGGAGTGAAGTGGCTGGGATATGCCCGACATGGTTTCCGATCCTATTGAGGGTATTGATCCCAAATTTGCATGGCGTCCGAAATGGTGACCCTGTCGCCGGCAGGGGCGTCAACGCGCAGAGGCTCGATCCGGTTGCGTCCATGCCGGAGTTTTTTAAGATAAATCTTACCTACCGTGAAGCGCTGTCTTTCCAATATCCATAGCTCATCCGTTTGTGGGTTTTCCATAAAATCCAACAAAAAGCCAAATGAACGTTTCATTTTGTGGGGTGATCTTGACACTTTCGCGTTTGTGAGGAACTTTTCCTTCTCCAGGGATGCTCAGCAGTGGTGCCGGAGGGGGAATGACTGCGACGGCGGAAGACAGGATCCATTCTCTCAGTATCTGGCGTGGCCCGATCGAGATCGCCCCACTTGTCGGCGGCATCACCAATCGCAACTATCTGGTTGGCGATGGTGGTAGACGTTTCGTCGTGCGGCTGGGCGAGGATATTCCCGTTCATCACATCAGCCGCGTCAATGAAGTGGCGGCTAGCAGGGCGGCGCACGCCGCAGGCCTTTCGCCGGCCGTCATCCATCACGAGCCCGGCATATTGGTGCTCGACTATATCGATGCGAAGCCACTTTCCGCCGAGGATGTCAGCCATTCCTCGTTCATGGAGAGGATCGTTTCGCTCATTCGCTCATGCCATCGCGATGTCGCCAGGTATTTCCGAGGGCCGGCGACGATCTTCTGGGTCTTTCATGTCGTGAGGGATTATGCCGCGGCGCTCGATCTCTGGGATAGCCGGCACAAACTGCTGCTTGCTTCCTTTCTGGACATCTCCGAGCAGCTGGAGCGCGAAGCCGGTCCTTTCGAGATCGCCTTCGGCCACAACGATCTGCTGGCGGCGAATTTCCTCGATGACGGCAAGCGGCTTTGGCTGATCGATTGGGATTATGCCGGCTTCAACACGCCGCTTTTCGATCTCGGCGGCCTTGCTTCCAACAATGCATTCTCCGAGGCGCGGGAAGAAGCGATGTTGGAGGCCTATTTTGAGGCTGGTGTCAGCGACGACCTGCGGCGGCGATATCAGGCGATGAAATGCGCTTCGCTGCTGCGCGAGACGATGTGGAGCATGGTGTCAGAAATCCATTCCGACATCGAATTCGATTATTCTTCCTATACAGCTGAAAATCTGCGGCGCTTCGAGAGCGCCTGGCAGGATTTTCGCAATTCTTGAGGTGATGTGATGAAGGACCTGCCTGCTACAGCAAAGACCGTCGTCATCGGCGGCGGCATCATCGGCTGCTCGACCGCCTATCATCTCGGCAAGCTCGGCTTTACCGATACCGTGCTGCTGGAGCGCAAGAAGCTGACCTCGGGCACGACGTTCCATGCGGCCGGCCTTGTCGGCCAGCTGCGCACCAGCGCCAACATCACGCAGATGCTCGGCTATTCCGTCGATCTCTACAAGAAGCTCGAGGCCGAGACGGGGCTCGCCACCGGCTGGAAGATGAATGGCGGGCTGCGTCTCGCCTGCAACGAGGAGCGCTGGACAGAGGTGAAGCGGCAGGCGACGACGGCACAGTCCTTCGGCTTGCAGATGCATCTTCTGACGCCAAAGGAGGCCTTCGATCTCTGGCCATTGATGAATGTCGACGACCTCGTCGGTGCCGCCTTCCTGCCGACAGACGGGCAGGCCAATCCTTCCGATATCACTCAGGCGCTCGCCAAGGGCGCGCGTATGAGCGGCGTGTCGATCTTCGAGGATACCGAAGTTCTCGATCTGGAGATCGACAAGGGCCGTATTCGCGCCGTCATCACTGAGAAGGGCCGTATCGAATGCGAGCGCGTCGTCGTTTGCGCCGGGCAATGGACGCGCACCTTCGCCGGTCGCTTCGGCGTCAATGTCCCGCTCGTCTCGGTCGAGCATCAATATCTCATCACCGAGTCCTTCGGCGTGCCCTCCAACCTGCCAACGCTGCGCGATCCCGACCGGCTGACCTATTACAAGGAAGAGGTCGGCGGGCTGGTCATGGGCGGCTATGAGCCCAATCCCATCCCCTGGGCGCTCGATGGGATCCCGAGGGATTTTCACTATACGCTGCTCGACAGCAATTTCGATCATTTTGAGCAGATCATGGAACAGGCGCTGGTGCGCGTGCCGGCGCTGCAGACGGCTGGCGTCAAGCAGCTGCTTTGCGGCCCGGAGAGCTTTACGCCCGACGGCAATTTCATTCTCGGCGAGGCGCCGGAACTGAAGAATTTCTTCGTCGGCGCCGGCTTCAATGCCTTCGGTATCGCCTCCGCCGGCGGGGCCGGCATGGCGCTCGCCGAATGGGTCGTCAAGGGCGAGCCGCCCTACGACCTCTGGCCCGTCGATATCAGGCGCTTCGGCCGTCCGCATTTCGATACCGACTGGGTGCGCACCCGCACGCTGGAGGCCTATGGCAAGCATTACACCATGGCATGGCCGTTCGAGGAGCATTCCAGTGGACGTCCCTGCCGCAAGTCGCCGCTTTACGATCGGTTGAAGGCGCAGGGCGCCTGCTTCGGCGAAAAGCTCGGCTGGGAGCGGCCGAATTGGTTTGCCGATCTCTTCGCCGGCGAGGAGCCGAAGGACGTCTATACCTATGGCCGCCAGAACTGGTTCGATGCCGTCGGCCGTGAGCACAAGGCGGTGCGTGAGGCGGCTGTGATCTTCGACCAGACCTCCTTCGCCAAATTCCTATTGAAGGGCAGGGATGCCGAGGCGGCGATGTCCTGGATTGCCGCCAATGATGTGGCAAAGCCGGTCGGCGCATTGACCTATACCCAGATGCTGAATGACCGCGGCGGCATCGAATGCGATGTTACCGTGGCGCGCATCGCCGAAAACGAATTCTACATCACCACGGGTACTGGCTTCGCCACGCATGACTTCGACTGGATCGCCCGGAATATTCCGCCCGAGATGCATGCGGAATTGGTGGATGTCACCTCCGCCTATTCCGTGCTGTCGTTGATGGGACCGAAGGCGCGCGCGATCTTGCAGGCCGTGACCTCAGCCGATGTTTCGAATTCCGCCTTTGGCTTTGGCAAGGTGAAGACCATCGGCATCGCCGGCTGCCCCGTCAGGGCGCTGCGCATCACCTATGTCGGTGAGCTCGGCTATGAGCTGCATGTGCCGGTGGAATATGCCGCCACCGTCTATGACGTGCTTATGGCCGCCGGGCGCGAGCACGGGCTTATCAATGCCGGCTATCGCGCTATCGAAAGCTGCCGCCTGGAGAAGGGCTATCGCGCCTGGGGTTCGGATATCGGGCCGGATCATACGCCGGTCGAAGCCGGGCTTGCCTGGGCGGTGAAGACGAAGAAAGACATCGCCTTTCGCGGCCGCGAGGCGATCGAGCGGCAACTGGCCTCCGGCGTGAAGAAGATGCTCGCATGCTTCGTGCCCGACGATCCCGAGATCGTGCTCCTTGGTCGTGAGACGATCTATCGCGACGGCCAGCGTGTTGGCTGGCTGTCGAGCGGCGGTTATGGCTACACCATCGGCAAAGCCATCGGCTATGGCTATGTCCGTGATCCCAATGGCGTTACCGAGGACTTCGTGCTGTCCGGCCGCTACGAGCTGGATGTCGCGCAGAGCCGAGTGCCTTGCCGAGTATCGCTGCAGCCGCTCTACGATCCGCAGATGGCGCGGATCAAGGCGTGAAGCGGAAAAAGGGTAATCGATCAGGCCTTTGGATATGGTCTTGAGATAGGGAGTAAAAATGATCATTCGTTCCTGGCGGGCCGTTGCCGGCTCTGACGAAGTATTGGCAGCCTATGCCAGGCATCTTGAGACGACGACTTTTGTGGAAATGGCGCAACTGCCCGGCCACCTTGGAGCGACCCTCGCCCGCAAGGTGCGAAGCGAGAGCAATGAGCTGGTAGTTATGAGCTTTTGGGCCGATATGGCCTCTGCGGGCCATTTCGGCAAAGGCGATTTCGATGATGCGGTGGTGAAGCCGAGTACGCAGAAGCTTCTGCGCTCATTCGAATTGAAGGTCGAGTATTTCGAGACCGTGGTTTCCACCGGCCTTGTCTCGGGACAAGATCTTTCTGCAGACAATGATTGATGACAGGCGTTTCTCGTCTACTCCTGCTACAGATCGGAGGCCGAGAAACGCTGCATCGCTTCTGCTTTTCTTCGAATCGCGAAAAGGCTCTATCGCCGGTTCGGCAAATCCCAGGCCTGATAAAGGCCATTGAGAGCCTCCGCCGTATGGCATTCTACCGTCGGCAAGCCGGATTCCCGGAGGATTTTGGAGTATTTGACGCCGCTGTTGCGGGTCTTCACCAGGATCCAGTGAATCATCTCCCATTTGATGCTGTCCTTGGCGCCTTCGAGATGTCCCGCGCGGTTCGCACTGTTGATGAGCGTGCGCTTGAGATAGCGGGCGAAGCGCAGCCAATGATGTGAGTTGATGAGGATGGCGCCGGTGGCTCGGGCGAAGCGCTGCGGCATCAGGCGTGTGTAATTGCCTTCCATGATCCATTGTTCACCGAGAATTGCCGCATCATGAAGAGCGGCAAATTCGGGTTCGGGGCGCTGCTTCCAATCCGTATGGGGCAGATGATGAAGCTGATCGAGATGGATCGCTGGAAAGCCAAGTTTTTGGGACAGCGCAACCGCTAGGGTTGACTTGCCAGCATTGGAAGGGCCGAGCACAACGATGCGCTCGCCAAGGGAATGCAAGGGAAGCATGAGACACCGGTCGGAAAAATTGGGATGGCTGTCATTGGCCGAAGCGAACCGCTTTGTCAACGTTTGCGTGCTTTTCTTCTGCCGTCGCACTATTTACGAGACAAGCTTGGAAGCTTGCTCTCGCGTTTCCCGAAAACTGTGATCTTGCCGTCGCGATGCCAGCCACTTCCTTGACTTGCCGCGGATTTCTCCCTCAATCGACATGCTGACAACAACGGAGGCGAAAGACGATGGCGGAAGCGGGCATCAAGCTGGAAGAAAGCTGGAAAGAGGCGCTGTCGGAAGAGTTCGAAGAACCGTACATGCAGCAGCTCAAATCCTTCCTCGTGGAGGAAAAGCACCGCGGCAAGGTGATCTTCCCTCGTGGCAGCGAATATTTCCGCGCGCTGGACCTGACCCCTCTCGATGAGGTGCAGGTCGTCATTCTCGGGCAGGATCCCTATCACGGCTTCGGGCAGGCGCATGGGCTATGTTTCAGCGTTCGCCCCGGCGTGCGCATCCCGCCGTCCCTGGTCAATATCTACAAGGAACTGGAAGCGGATCTCGGTATTCCGCCGGCGCGTCACGGCTTTCTGGAAAGCTGGGCGAAGCAGGGCGTGTTGCTGCTCAACAGCGTGCTGACCGTCGAAGAGTCGCAAGCCGCTTCGCATCAGGGTAAGGGCTGGGAGCGTTTCACCGACGCCGTCATCCGCAGGGTCAACGACGAATGCGATGGCGTCGTCTTCATGCTCTGGGGGTCTTATGCGCAGAAGAAGGCCGCCTTCGTCGATACGGAACGCCATCTTGTGTTGAAATCCGTGCACCCGTCGCCACTCTCGGCTCATAACGGCTTCCTTGGCTGCCGGCATTTTTCCAAGGCCAATGCCTATTTAGCAGAGCACGGTCGGGAGCCTATCGACTGGGCGTTGCCGAGCAATCCTGAGGCTCAGTAGGGCGCCTGGTTCCAGGGGTTGATGACTGAAGCGCCGGTGTCGTCGAAATCGCCGACGTTGCGGGTAACGACGATGAAGTCGTGAACGATCGCTGTTGCCGCGATGAGCCCATCGGCATCGCCGCGCGGGCGCTGCGCAGCGATACGTCCCCATTCGACGGCAATCTGATCGGTAATGGGAAGGATGCGATTACCATGATCGTGTCGGATCTTGCGCAGCCATTCTTCCAGATGCGCCGCGGCGCGTGGGTCGGATTTCCGCTTCAGCGCAATCCCGCGCATGATCTCTCCAAGCGTGATGACGCTTAGATAGACAGTCGAAGGCTCGATCGAGCGCAGCCATGAAATCGCTTGGGAATTGCCGCGCCGAATTTCCGAGATAACGTTTGTGTCGACCAGATACATCAGAAAATGACATCCCGACTTGGCGTCTTGTCTCGCTTCGATACGGTATCAGCCATTTCGTCGTCCCAAGCCGGTCCGGCTAGTAGATCATCGGCAAGACTTGGTCTGCCTGCCAGCAGAGCATCGTAGTCTTCGGCAGAAAGGACGACGGCCGCGCGTTCGCCGCGTAGGGTGACGATCTGCGGTCCCTCACTACGTGCTTTCTGCACTACCTTTGAAAACTGGTTCTTTGCATCCTGCAATGGCCAATTCATCAAAATCTCTCCCTGGCTAGACTGTCTAGAGTAATTTAAGGCCACTGAGATTTGAAATCAAGAGATGCGAGCGACGGCCTCTATCGGTGAACGATAAGAAATTATCGTTCACTATTTGAAGACAATCCGTTTGGCTATTCGGGGCTATCGGAACGCCGCCTCTGAGACCATCTTCTGCCCATCAGAAACGCCTGCCGGTGCAGGCGAGCAAAGGGGTTAGAGAGATGCTTAACCAGATCAAAGGGCTTCACCACGTTACCTCGATGGCGGAAGATGCCCGCACCAACAACAAGTTCTTCACGGATACGCTCGGCCTGCGCCGCGTCAAGAAGACGGTGAATTTCGATGCCCCCGATGTCTATCACCTCTATTATGGTGATGAGATCGGCACTCCCGGCACGATCATGACCTATTTCCCGTTCCCGAAGATGGCACGCGGTCGTCCCGGCACCGGCGAAGTCGGCAACACGGTCTACTCCGTTCCGGAAGGTTCCATCGGCTATTGGACCGAGCGGCTCGGCCAGCGCGGTATCGAAGGCCTGAAGGCCGACGAATCCTTCGGCCAGAAGCGCCTGCATTTCGCTGGTCCGGATGGCGACGGCTTCGCGCTTGTCGAGGTCAAGGACGATGCTCGTGCGCCCTGGACCCATAACGGCGTCGACGCCGAGCATGCCATCAGAGGCTTCCACTCCGTTGCCATGCGGCTGAGGGACGAAGGCGCTACGGCCGAACTCCTGAAGTACATGGGATATGAGGTTGTCGATACGCATGAAGGCGTCAAGCGGCTTGCCATTCCCGGCGGCAACGGTGCCGATTATGTCGACCTCGAAACCATGCCGAACATCAACCGCGCGCTTCCGGGTGCCGGCTCCGTCCACCATGTCGCCTTTGCCGTCGAGGACCGCGCAAAGCAGCTCGAAGTGCGCAAGGCGTTGATGGACACGGGCTATCAGGTCACACCGGTCATCGACCGCGATTACTTTTGGGCGATCTACTTCCGCACGCCGGGCGGCGTGTTGTTCGAAATCGCCACCAATGAACCCGGCTTCGACCGTGACGAGGATACGGCTCATCTCGGTGAAGCGCTGAAGCTGCCTGAACAGCATGCGCATCTGCGCGGGCTGATCGAGCAGCATCTCGAACCGCTGGAAGGCTAATCGAGGAGAGATATCATGACCGATACGACCTATGTGCACCGGCTGAAGGCCGGTGCACCCGGAAAGCCCGTGTTCTTCACGTTTCACGGAACAGGCGGGGACGAGAACCAGTTCTTCGACTTCGCGACCCGCCTGCTGCCGGATGCCACCATCGTCTCGCCACGCGGCGATGTTTCGGAATATGGCGCGGCGCGCTTCTTTCGCCGGACGGGTGAGGGTGTCTATGACATAGCCGATCTTGCCCGCGCGACGGATAAGATGGCCGCCTATGTCTCGGAGCTGGCGGCGCAACATAGTGCATCGCAGATTATCGGGCTCGGCTTCTCGAACGGCGCGAACATCCTTGCCAATGTTCTGATCGAGCATGGCGATCTGTTCGATGCGGCCGTGCTGATGCATCCGCTGATCCCGTTCCAGCCGAAGGATAATTCACGGTTGGAAGGAAAGCGTGTGCTGATCACGGCAGGCGAACGCGATCCGATTGCACCTGTCTCGTTGACCAGGGCGCTGGCCGATTACTACGCGCGGCAGAATGTCGATGTGAAGCTCGACTGGCATGCAGGTGGCCACGATATTCGTCCCAACGAGATCGAGGCGATCCGCACATTTCTTGCGCAATACGCATAAGTACGAATGGTGACCGGCCGCATGCAGCCCTTGGGCTTTTGCGGCCGGTTATTTGCCGATCAGGCGCGCCATCGCCTTGGCTTGCGACGCAGCCGCAAGTTTTCCGTTCTGATCGAGATAATCGGCGCCGCAGAAGCGGTTGAGATTGGTTGCATCGGAGTTTTCGGCTCCGGCATGCCTCGTGTCGGCGATGACCATGCGCCAGGCGCAGCCAAGCATTTTATCGGCCTGGATTGCTGAATCACAACCGGTGCTCATGCAGAGCGCAACATGCTTTTGCGCTCGGTAGCCACCGGCAATGGCTTCCTCATATTCGGCTTTCCAGGTATCGCGCGTATGCTGGCAACGGGCGGGATCGCTGCTTGCGCTGCATTGAACCGTTGTGTCGACATAGGTCGTAGCCGGCGGCCATAAAGGGCCGTCGACGAGGCTGACGCAGCCGCATGCGAACAAGATGGCCGACAGCAGACCCAATTGATTCTCCTTCAAGCGAAACCGTGCGAACCGTAATTCGATGGAGAATATCTGCAAGATGAATATGGTTCCGGCCTTACCTGTCACAACGTGGCGATCTGCGGCTTAACTGACGGGATCCAGCGTGACCTTCCTGCAACCCTCGTCATCTTCCGGCATCCGCGACATGCTGCGGCGCAGGCTTTGCTTGTGACAATGAAGGCCGCTCGCTATGCATCAGCCACAACTGGGCGAGGGGTGAGATGGTTACGCTGGCGGAACAGCAACAATACAGGCTGGGCGTCACTTATGTCGCGCTTTCGGCGCTGGCGTGGTCGACCTCCGGCCTCTTCGTGCGGGCGATCCATGCCGACCTCATGACCATTCTTTTCTGCCGCGGCATCGTCTCCGGCCTCGGTGTATTCGCGCTATTTTTCTACATCGAGCGTCGCAAGGCTTTTCGGATTCTGCGCTCCATGGGCGGTCCTTCGCTGGCGGCGACGGTTTTTTCCACGGCTTCGATGATCAGCGGTATCGGTTCGATCTATTATACGTCGGTTGCCGACGCGATGGTGATCTATGCGACCGTGCCGTTCGTCACGGCAGGCGTCGCCTTCCTCTTTATCGGCGAGCGCCCGAACATGCGCACGCTGATTGCGAGCGGCATCGCCTTCATCGGCGTGCTCGTCATGCTGTCGGGCCATTCGAGCGACGGCGGCAGCTGGCTCGGTAAGGGGTTGGCCGCGATCATGACTATAACGGTCGCCGGTCTTGCCGTCGTCATGCGCCAGCATCGCAATGTGCCGATGCTGCCGGCCATGGCCTTGTCTGCCTGGCTGTGCTCGTTTGTGACTTTCTGGTTTGCGTCGCCGCTGTCGATTTCCGGTCAGGATCTTGGGCTGATCATCGCCTTCGGCATCGTTCAGAATGCCATGGGCCTCAGCCTCTACACATTCGGTTCGCGACTGGTGCCGGCGTCGGATGCCGCGTTGCTGACCGCGCTCGAAGTGCCCCTGACGCCGCTCTGGGTCTGGATGGTTTTTGCCGAGCGCCCCTCGACGGCGACCTTGATCGGCGGCCCTATCGTGCTGGCCGCACTTTTCGGCCATATCCTGCTCGAGGTTCGGCGAAATCGGGTGGTTACTTCCGCAAGAGCGCAATGAACGGCTTGTCGCGCTGGTCTCAAAATGTTGAAATCGCTTCGATCACGAGGAGTCGATATCGATGAAGAAGATATTCAATCCGCCGTCCGTTCGCCGTCCCTTCGGTAATTACAATCACGGATTGCTGGTGCCGCCGGGTGCCAGTTTGCTGGTCACGTCGGGTCAGCTTGGCATCGGTCTCGACGACCGAATCCCGGCCGATGTCACGGCGCAGGCGGAGCTATGTTTCCAGGCGATCGGCGCCATTCTGGATGAAGCCGGCATGGGTTTCGCCGATGTCATCCGCATCGCCGGCTTCGTTACAACACGTGAGGATTTCCCCGCCTACATGGCCGTGCGCGACCGATATATCCAGGATCCGAAACCCGCCTCCACACTGCTGATCGTCGGTGGATTTACGCGGGCGGAGTTTCTTGTGGAGGTCGAGGTGACCGCCGCAAAGATTATGTGACGGCTGCTCGCAGCATCACAGATGACGCCGTCCCGTCGATATCAGGTCTATGGGTGCCGTCTTCGCCTTCTTTTCCATGCATCTTTACTGGCTCTGTTTGCGTTTATGCAGCAAGGCCAGGCGCAATGCTCCGGTGCGCTTAATCGTTGTCCGCCGGGAGAATGAGAGACTGTCATGACTCAGAATATCTACGATGATCCCGGCTTCTTTGAGGGCTATAGCCGCCTACAGCGGTCGGTTCAGGGATTGGCCGGAGCAGCAGAGTGGCCGGCGATCCGCGCGCTTTTGCCCGATCTTCAGGGGCTCGATGTCGTTGATCTCGGCTGTGGCTTTGGATGGTTCTGCCGCTGGGCGGCGGAGCAGGGGGCTTCCGGGGTGCTTGGGCTCGACGTGTCGGACAAGATGCTCGAGCGTGCTCGTCAGGAGAACAAGGACAGCCGCATTCGCTATGACACGGCAGATCTGGAGCGGCTTCAGCTACCGGCCGCGGGCTTCGATCTGATTTATAGTTCTCTGGCGTTCCACTATATCGAGGATTTCGCCGGGCTTTTGGCGACTATACGCCGGGCGTTGAAACCCGGTGGCAGACTGATTTTTTCGATCGAGCACCCGATCTATATGGCTCCACGGCAGCCGGAATGGCTTGACGATGCCGACGGCGGCAAGATCTGGCCGCTGAGCGATTATCAGATCGAGGGAAAACGGCTGACGAACTGGCTTGCCGAAGGCGTCGTCAAGCAGCATCGCACCATGGGCACGACGCTCAATCTGCTGGTGAAATCGGGTTTCACCATAGCGCATGTCGAAGAGTGGTCTCCGACAGATGAAGATCTGGCCCTGCATCCGGAGTGGGTGATCGAGCGCGAACGACCGATGTTCCTTTTGATTTCGACCAAGACCTGAGAGGCATGGCGCCCGGTGTGGAAGAAAGGCTATTGTCTTACGAACGTGCATCGGCGTTTTGCCTGGCGAATAGGTGCAAATACCCGAAACGTTCCACGGAGCGACTGGTTTTCCTATTGTTGATAGATTTTATAGAAAATTAATTGCTCAGGGTTGGCGACTTTGGTGAAACGCCTTTGCTTGAGATAAGGATCTCGACTCGATAGGCTTGGTCGTCCGGCGCGAGTTTTGGGGATAATGGGAATGAACATGAAGACATCCGTGGCGATGGAGAAGGCGGTGCCCGTCGCCGATCCCGATACGGTGCGAGCCGAGTTTCGCAATGCCATGGCGCGCATGGCAGCGGCTGTGAACATCGTCACGACGAACGGCCCGGCAGGCCTTGCAGGCTTTGCCGCAACGGCCGTGTGCAGCGTCACTGACAGCCCTCCGACCCTGCTTGTCTGTCTCAATCGCGGTGCTTCGGTCCATCCTGCCGTGACGGAGAATGGCGTGCTCTGTGTCAACGTCCTGGCGGAAACGCATCAGGATCTCTCGCGCCTTTTCGGCGGCAAGACGCCGGTTGCCGAACGGTTTGCTGCGGCTGGGTGGTCGGAACTGTCCACCGGCTCACCGGTGCTAGAGGATGCGCTGGTTTCGTTCGATTGCCGCATCGTGCGCCAGGCCGATGGCGGTACGCACGATATTCTCTTCTGCGAAGTCGATGCCATCAGCCGCCGCGATGGCGGGCAGGGGCTAATCTATTTCGACCGGGCCTATCACCCGGCCGGCTAAAGCAATTCCCGGAAAAGTGCGAAGCGGTTTTTCCATCCGGAATTGCTTGGAAACAAGGAGCTGGAACGGTTCGGCGTTTCTGTGAAAACTGAGCCGTTCCAGCCGGGTTTTTCAATAGTTTTCCTGATACCACTCGACGAAGCGACGCACGCCTTCGTCGACCTCGATGTGCGGCTTGAAGCCGGTCAGGGCCACAAGAAGATCCGGCACGGCATAGGTGTTGTGCACATCGCCGGGCTGCATCGGCAGCATATGTCGGATGGCCTTCTTGCCGAGCATGGTCTCGATGGTCTCGACGAAGGTCATCAATCCCACCGGCTGACCGCCACCGACATTGACGACGCGGAAGGGGGCGTTCTTCGACAGCGTGTCGATGACCGTCTCGGACACAACCCTGTTGTCCTCCGAGGGTACGACACCGATCAGCCGCACGATGCCTTCGACAAGATCGTCGATATAAGTGAAATCGCGGCTCATCTTGCCTTCGCCGTAGATTTCGATCGGTCTGTCGTTGCGGATGGCATCGACGAATTTGAACAACGCCATATCCGGGCGACCCCATGGGCCGTAGACCGTGAAGAAGCGGAAGGCGGTTGTGGGTATGTTGAAGAGATGGGCGTAGCTGTGCGCCATCAGCTCCATGCTCTTCTTCGTCGCCGCATAGATCGTCATCTGCTCGTCGGCCTTGTCGCTTTCGGCAAAGGGGATCTTTTCGTTGGCGCCGTAGACGGACGAGGTTGAGGCCAGCAACAGGTGCTTGGGCTGCAGATTTCTCGCCAGTTCGAGGATGTTGAACGAACCGACGAGATTTGAATCGACGTAGGAACGTGGATTTTCAAGGCTGTAGCGCACGCCGGCCTGGGCAGCGAGGTGAACGATCACATCCGGCTCGGCCAGTTCTGCCGCATGATCGAGGGCCGCCTTATCCTCAAGCATGCCGACGACGGCCTTGAAGCCGTTGGAGCGTGCGAGAATGGCTGTTCGCTTCTCCTTGAGCTTGACGTCGTAATAGGGCGTCATGCCGTCGAAGCCGACGACGAAATGTCCTTCGTCGAGCAAGCGCTTTGCGAGATGGAATCCAATGAAGCCGGCGGTGCCGGTGATAAGATAACGCATTGATCGGCCTTTGCTTGAAGCATTTCCAGGAAAAGTGCGAAGCGGTTTTACGTCCGGAAATGCGTAGACATTCTAGAGTTCAGCGCCGTTCATCGGTCTGCCGACACTGGTATAGGCAAAGCCGTGCTTTGTGACCTCGTCATGGCGATAAATATTGCGAAGGTCCACAAGCACGGGAGATTTCATAACGGATTTGAGCCGTGCGAAATCCAGAGCCCGGAACTGGTTCCATTCGGTGACGATCACCAGCGCATCGGCGTTACGCGCCGCGCCGTAGGCATCCTCGGCATAGGAAATCCCGTCGATCACCAGACGGGCATTGTTCATGCCTTCGGGATCGTAGCCCGTTATCGTTGCGCCTGCGTCCTGCAGCGTCTGTATAACCGAGATCGCCGGGCTGTCACGCATGTCGTCCGTGTTCGGCTTGAAGGTCAGTCCGAGCACAGCGATGGTCTTGCCCCTGATATCGCCGCCCATGGCTGCGATGACCTTGCGGCCCATCGCGCGCTTGCGGTTGTCGTTGACGGAGATGGTGGTTTCGATCAGGCGCACGGGCGTGTCGAAATCCTGTGCGGTCTTTGCCAGGGCCAGCGTATCCTTGGGAAAGCACGAGCCGCCGTAGCCCGGGCCGGCATGCAGGAATTTCGAGCCGATGCGGCCGTCAAGCCCAATGCCGCGCGAGACTTCCTGCACATTGGCGCCAACCTTTTCGCAGAGATCCGCCATCTCGTTGATGAAGGTGATCTTCATGGCGAGGAAGGCGTTGGCCGCGTATTTGATCAGTTCCGACGTGCGGCGCGAGGTGAAGAGCAGCGGGGCCTGATTGAGATACAGCGGGCGATAGACTTCGGTCATGACGCCGCGGGCGCGCTCGTCGTTCAGGCCGATGACGATACGGTCCGGACGCTTGAAATCCTCGATGGCAGCGCCTTCGCGCAGAAATTCCGGATTGGACACCACCGCGACATCGGCCTGCGGATTGGTTTCACGGACGATGCGCTCGACCTCGTCGCCTGTGCCGACGGGCACGGTCGATTTCGTGACGATGACGGTAAAGTCTTTGACGTGCTCGGCGATTTCGCGCGCGGCGGCATAGACATAAGAGAGATCCGCATGTCCGTCGCCGCGGCGCGAGGGCGTGCCGACCGCGATGAAAACGACATCGCTATCGGCAACGCTGGTTTCGACATTCGTCGTGAAGGACAGGCGTCCGGCGCGAACATTGTCGGCCACGAGGCTTTCCAACCCGGGTTCAAAGATCGGTATTTCGCCGCGCTGCAGCGCTTCGATCTTGCTTGCGTCCTTGTCGACGCAGATGACGTCATGGCCGAAATCGGCAAAACAGACGCCGGACACGAGCCCTACATATCCCGAGCCGATCATCGTGATGCGCATGAAATTTCAATCCTTTTATTGGCCGTTCGCTGGCCTCTTGCTGGCGCCGGTTCCTGCGCCGAGGCGCGGTGCCGACATTGGCGATCGCCTGCGCTTATACACACGATCTCCGGTGCCGCCTATATCCGATGCTGCCACGGAAGGAATTGCGACAGAACTGTCATAAAACACGGTTTGCGTTGCTATGGCTTTATTGGGCGATACCTGCATCGCAAGTTAAACGAAGCCTTTGTACTTTAAGCGTATCATGGCGATCGCTTGTGATTGCCATCATGTTGCCGCATGATGAATTGGGGGCGCTCGTTTCGTCCGAAACGATGACACAATAGGTGGTTCGGGACTATTGCATGAAGCCGACTTTTGCCGTGCGTACAATGCGGGCCGGGGAACTGGAACTTGCTCTGGAGTGGGCCCGGCAAGAGGGATGGAATCCCGGTGTCGACGACGCGCCGGCGTTCTGGGAGGCTGACCCTTCGGGGTTCCTCGTGGGCGCGATCGGAGAGGTGCCGGTTGGCTGCATATCCGTGGTTCGCTATGGCGAGCGCTTTGCTTTTCTCGGCCTTTACATGCTTCACCCGGAATTTCGCGGGAAGGGCTACGGCAAACAGCTGTGGGACAGAGGCATGAAGCTTGCCGGCAATCGCACCGTCGGATTGGACGGTGTCGACGCGCAAAAAAGCTATTATGAACGGCACGATTTCAAGGCCGCCTATCGGACGGTACGCTATGGTGGGATTGCCAAAATCCCGGATGTAGGAGATTTGGCCTCGCAGGTTGCGCCCGTAACGCATGGGAAGCTTGACGGGCTGATGCGCTACGATGCGGGCATTTTTCCTGGCCTGCGCCATTCCTTCATCCAGGCCTGGTGCGGCGCGCCGGAAAGACGGAAATCCTTCATCGTCGGAGGGGGCAGCCGCGTTCGAGGCTATGGCACCATCCGGCGCTGCTTTCACGGTTTCAAGATCGGCCCGCTCTTTGCCAACAAGCCGGAAACAGCGCTGGCGCTGATTGCAAGGCTGGCAACGGAAGCAAAGGGGGCGGCTGTCTATCTGGACGTGCCCGTCGACAATATCGATGCGGTCAGACTTGCCGAAGACATCGGGCTGTCGCCTGTCTTCGAGACGACGCGCATGTATCGCGGCCAAGCGCCGGAAATGCCGCTCGATCGCGTCTTCGGCGTTACCACGCTCGAACTTGGCTGATTGATCTTCATTCCGGCCGGTAGCGCGGCGGCGATATTAACCTTAACAAACGATTAATGGCCGTATCAGGGCTTTAACCGGCCATGTGGTGCTGCATCCGCAGCTTGGCCGCTATATAGAACATCCGGGGCCGCCGAGGGGAAAATTGGGCAATGATATGTTCATTTTCTGAATTGGAGTCCGGTTATGCATGTAATGGAAACCATCAACCGCCAGACCTGGCGTAATCCATGGGCTTTACGGGATTATCGTCGCAGCAGCGGTCATCTTAACGAAGGCGAACGTGCCGCCTTTGCCATCGCTACCCCGCAAAAGGGCAGGGGACGCATTCTTGATATTGGTGTCGGTGGGGGCCGCACAGCCAATCTCCTGCGTGCAATTGCCAGCGACTATGTCGGCGTGGATTATACGCCGGAGATGGTCTCGCTTTGCCGTCGAAATCACCCGGATCTTGATTTCAAGGTCATGGATGCGCGTGATCTGTCGGCGTTTGCGGATGCCAGCTTTGATCTCGTTGTCTTCAGCTACAACGGCATCGATTCCGTCGATGCTCCCGGTCGGCTTGCCGTGCTGCATGAAGCAGCCCGCGTGCTTGTTCCGGGTGGCGCCTTCGTCTTCTCCACGTTTCATCGCGGCTGGGGAGGCTTTGAGCATCGTGTCGACTATCGGCGGCTGGAATGGACATCCAATCCCGTACGTCTTGGCCTGAGGACGCTTCGCTATGTCGAGGGCCGTATTTCCGGCACTTTGCGGCAGCGCCGGTTGAGGCCGCTCGAACAGCGTGACGGCGAGCATGCCGTGCTGTTGCACGGCGCCCACGATTTCGGCGTGATGGTCTATGCGACGACACCCGCGCAGGTGCAGTCTCAACTGGCCGAAGCCGGCTTTGCAAAGCCGGCGTTGCTGCTCGATCTGGATGGGAATGCAATCGGTGAGGTCGCCTCGGCGGATCATGAATATTTCCATGTCGTCGCGCACAAACCCGGCGTTTGAGAGTGGATCGCTCCGGGTCGGGCAAGGTTGCTTCACGCGCCTGTCCGGCCTCTCAACGGGAAAAATCCTGTTGGAGGCGCTGATTCGTCATGCAAAAAGCCGAATCTCCTGGGACAACAGGGTCGCTTTCCCAAAAACAAAGCTTTATAGATGCGCGGGTTTGAGCAAGGCGCGCCGCCGCGCGCAGGAAGCGGGAATGGATAAATGACGAATGTTGTAGTGATCGGCTCGCAATGGGGTGACGAAGGCAAAGGCAAGATTGTCGACTGGCTTTCGGAACGCGCCGATGTGATTGTACGCTTTCAGGGCGGTCATAATGCCGGTCATACGCTTGTCGTCGATGGTGTCAGCTACAAGCTGGCGCTGCTTCCTTCCGGTCTCGTGCGTGGCAAGCTCAGCGTCATCGGCAACGGCGTCGTCGTCGATCCCCACCATTTCGTTGCGGAAGTCGACAAGCTGCGTGCCCAGGGCATCGCTGTCACTCCGGACGTCCTGCGCATTGCAGAAAACGCGCCTTTGATCCTGTCGCTGCATCGCGATCTCGACGCTTTGCGCGAAGATGCCGCCTCCAACAGCGGCACGAAGATCGGTACGACGCGCCGCGGCATCGGTCCTGCCTATGAAGACAAGGTCGGCCGCCGCGCCATCCGCGTCATCGACCTTGCAGAACCGGATACGCTGCCGGCCAAGATCGACCGGCTTCTGACGCACCACAATGCCTTGCGCCGCGGCATGGGTCTCGATGAGATTTCCTTCGACACGCTGCACAACGAACTGACCTCCGTTGCGGAGCACATTCTCCCCTACATCGATCAGGTCTGGCGGTTGCTCGACGAACAGCGCAAGGCTGGCGCTCGCATTCTGTTCGAAGGTGCGCAGGGCGCGCTGCTCGACAACGATCACGGCACCTATCCGTTCGTGACGTCTTCGAACACGGTTGCCGGTCAGGCTGCCGCCGGCTCGGGTCTCGGCCCGACGGCGCTCGGCTATGTGCTTGGGATCACCAAGGCCTATACGACCCGCGTCGGCGAGGGACCGTTCCCCTGCGAGTTGCATGACGAGATCGGCAAGCATCTGTCGACCGTCGGCCGCGAAGTCGGCGTCAATACCGGTCGCCCCCGTCGCTGCGGCTGGTTCGATGCCGTGCTGGTGCGCCAGACCGTCAAGACCTCGGGCATTACCGGCATTGCGCTGACCAAGCTCGACGTTCTCGACGGTCTCGACGAGTTGAAGATTTGCGTCGGCTACAAGCTTGACGGTAAGGAAATCGACTATCTGCCGTCGAGCCAGGCGGCTCAGGCGCGCGTCGAGCCGATCTACATCACGCTCGAAGGCTGGAAGCAGTCGACCGTCGGTGCACGCAAATGGGCCGATCTGCCAGCGCAGGCGATCAAGTATGTCCGTCAGGTGGAAGAGCTGATCGGCGCGCCGGTGGCAATGCTTTCAACCAGCCCTGAGCGTGAGGACACCATACTTGTGACAGACCCCTTTGAGGGCTAAAGTCACGAACCTATGACGAATCCCCGCCCGGCCGCCCGCCGGGTATCATGAGAAAGTACTGATGGCGGATTTTGTAGCAGTCATTCGACGGGCCGTTGACGGCCTGACGGACAATACTCCCGAGATGCGGGTCAAGGTTTACGATCGAGCTCGTGGTGCCGTTCAGCGGCAGCTCGAGAGCATGAAGCCGCGCCCGCCCGAGGAAATGCTGCGCCGCCAGCTGGACAAGCTCGAAGCTGCGATCGTCGAGGTCGAAGCCGAACATGCCGAGGCATTGCCGGCAGCCGAAGAAGCGGCGGTCGAACATGGGGCCACGGTTCAGGAGCCTGCTCCCGAGACCCATGCCGCCGAAGAGGCACATGCGGAACCTCACGTAGAAGAGCCGGAGCCGGCAGCGGCGGAAGAAGTTCATGCCCATGAGGAGCCAAGCGCTCCTCAACCGGTTTATGAGGAACCTGCATACGAAGAGCCTGCCGCACATGCCGAGCCGGAACCGGTGCATGAGCCAGAGCCGGCCGAGCATTGGCAGGCGCCTTACGAAGAAGAAAAGCACGCGGCAGCTCAGCATCCTCCAGAAGTTTACGAAGAACCGGCTCTCGAGCCTGTTTATCATGAAGAGCCTCAAGTTCATCATGAGGAAGTGCAACCTCACGTCGAGGCTGCGCCGGTTGCTCCCGAGCCCGTTCACGCCGCTCCTGCGGCGCGGACCGAAAAGGTGCCGGTCGACGATGTCATAAGTCAGGTCGATCAGATTTGGGCCGAGGTTGATGCGCCGACGCGGCACACGGCACCGGAGCCCCAGGCTCCTTACGTCGATGAACCGACCATGCCGGCCGCAGCTTTTACCGAGGCGCCGTTCGGAAAGCCGGTCGAGCCATTCGAACCCGCGAAGGTCTCGCCGGCGCCCGCGCCGAACAAGGGCTTCGTCTGGGATGCGGATGTCTTTGAGGAAATGCAGCCCGTTCCTGCGGCTCCGCAGTCGACCCAGCTCGCCCAGCCTGCGGCACGGCAGATGCCGGATAACGCCTTTGAAGATGTCGATCTGTTCGCCGACGTGCATTCGCCCCGCAAGACAGCGCCTGACGGCGACACCGGGAATGACGGCTGGCGGGAGCTCAAGGAACTTGCCGGCTTCGACAAGCGGGCCGACGATGTGCGGGGTGGTTCTTCCATCAACCCCGATCTCGATCAGGCCATGGCTGCCAAGCTGCAGGGCAAGAGCTTCCGCATGGAGCCGAAGCGCCGCCGCGTCAACGTGACCGGGATCATCGTTGCGCTGGTGGTGCTTGCAATCCTGGCGGGCGGTGGTTACGCGGCGTGGCTCAATCGTGACGCTCTCAACAACATGGTGGCAAAGCTGGTGAGCTCTGCGCCAAAGAGCGCGACAACGCCTCCCGCGTCCGAGACGGCGAAAACCAATACAGCAAACAATAACGCGGTTGCTCCGAACCAGCCTTCGACAGCTGCGCCGCAAGGCAACACTGCCGCTGTTACTCCTCCGGGTGCCGGCAATACGGACGTTGCTGCTGTCAACAGTGACCCCAACACGGTCAACACGAAGTTCACGCAGCGCCTTCACGCCGACGGAACGGAGGAGGACGAAGGTCCTGCACCGACCGGTCAGCCTAACGTGGCCGAAGGCAAGTCGATAGCAGAGCAGAACGTCGCTTCTGCAACGCCACCGGCCAGCGCGGCAAATTCGCCGGCAACGGCTGCTCCGCAGACGAACAATGCGGCTGCCCCGCAGGCTCAGCCACAGGCACAGGCACAGGCTCCTGCCGCGACGGCTCCGGCCACGACCGACCAGCAGCAGCCCCCTGCAACCAATCAGCCGCAGGCTGCCGCCAATCAACCTCCGCCTGTCACGCAGCAGACGGCGCCGGTCACGGACGGGCAGAAGGTCTTCCTTTATGAGGAACGTCTCGGCCAGACGTCGCCGGCCGCGTTCCAGGGCACCGTCAGCTGGTCGCTTCAGGAGGGCAAGGGTGCCGATGGCAGGCCTGAGCCTTCCGTACAGGGGCTGATCAATGTTCCTGAACGTGGGTTGACCGCCACGATCACCGTATCCCGCAATTCGGACTCCTCGCTGCCGGCAAGCCACCTGATCGAGCTTGCTTTCCAGGTGCCGCCGAATTTCGAAGGGGGAGCGATCGACAATGTTCAGCGCGTTGCGTTGAAGGCAACCGAGCAGGATCGCGGTGACGCCCTTATCGCCGTTCCGGCCAAGGTCACCGACGATGTCTATATGGTCGCGCTCAACGACTTCCCGGATGCGCGCAAGACCAACCTCGACCTGCTGAAGAACCGCAACTGGATCGATATCCCCGTGGTCTACCGCAATGGTCGCCGCGCCTTGCTGACCATGGAGAAGGGCCCGACCGGCACCGATGCCTTCAACAAGGCGATCAGCGAGTGGCAGGCGTTGGGCGGCGTTGCTTCAAGCGGTCAGTAAGGCCGACATCGCCGAATGATGAATACGAAAAAGGCGGGCTTTGCGGCCCGCCTTTTGTTTTGGCTTTCATCTATCGAAGCGGTTAAGCAGTTGCTTCCACGACGCGCAGTGCCTTGGCTCGCTCGAGCGCATCCTTCTGCACGGCTTCTTGAACCTTTTCGAAAGCGCGGACTTCGATCTGGCGCACGCGCTCGCGGCTGATATCGAACTCCGTCGACAGATCTTCCAGCGTTACCGGCTCTTCCGCAAGGCGACGAGCCTCGAAGATACGGCGCTCGCGATCGTTGAGGACGCTCATGGCGCGCGCCAACATGCGGCGACGCGTGTCGAGTTCGTCCTGTTCGATCAGCACGTCTTCCTGGCTGTCGTGATCGTCAACGAGCCAATCCTGCCACTGTCCGGAATCGCCTTCCGAGGCTTTGATCGGCGCGTTCAGCGAAGCGTCGCCCGAAAGGCGGCGGTTCATCGATACGACTTCCTCTTCCGAGACATTCAGCTTGGTGGCGATCTCGGTGACGTGTTCCGGCTTCAAGTCGCCGTCATCGATGGCCTGGATACGGCCCTTCAGGCGGCGCAGGTTGAAGAACAGGCGCTTCTGGTTTGCGGTCGTACCCATCTTCACCAGCGACCATGAACGCAGGATATATTCCTGGATCGAGGCCTTGATCCACCACATGGCATAGGTGGCAAGACGGAAACCGCGTTCCGGATCGAACTTCTTTACGGCCTGCATCAGGCCGACGTTGCCTTCGGACACGACTTCGCCGATCGGCAGGCCGTAGCCGCGATAGCCCATGGCGATCTTCGCCACGAGGCGCAAATGGCTCGTCACGAGACGATGAGCTGCCTGACGGTCGGCATGTTCCGCATAGCGCTTGGCGAGCATGTACTCTTCCTGCGGTTCCAGCATCGGGAACTTGCGGATTTCATCGAGATAACGATTGAGGCCGGCTTCTCCGGCAGCAATGGATGGCAAGGTATTACGGGCCATGATTGTGCACCCTCCTATTCGAGATTTGGTACCTTCTGGGGGGCGTAATTGCGCGCCTTCTGCGAAGCGGACCAAGGCGTACGGGTCTTTAGGACCCCGCACTGAACCAATGTAAAGATAAGTACGGCCAAACCGTGATTCAAGGATGCGGTCACGCAAGTGTTATAGCAGCGTGACCCATTGTCTCGCCGTGACATCGCCCTTGGGATTGTCCTCCCGAATGATCCGGCGATGCAGGCCTCAGCCATGCTTGCCTTCAAAACGCTCTGACGTTTTTGACGGCCGCGGTGCACCGGAATTCGGTTCTATTCAGACTGACGATATAGGGCGGCTACGGGATCCGTCCAGCCGCCCCTTTATTGAAAAGTTTGAGGCGCCTAGGCGCGCAGGGCTTCGGCCAGTTCTTCCATATCCTCAGGCAGCGGCGCTTCGAAATGCATGATCTCGCCCGTGCGCGGATGTTCGAATTGCAGCATGTAGGCATGCAGCGCCTGACGCGGGAAGCGGTTCACGACCTGCTTCGCAGCCTCGGGCAGCAGATTTGCCTTGGTCTTGAAGCCTCCGCCGTAAACGGCATCGCCGAGCAGCGGGTTGCCGATATGCGCCATGTGCACGCGAATCTGATGCGTACGCCCGGTTTCAAGGTGGCATTCGATCAGAGAAGCAAGGGCAAGCGCATCCTGACCTTCGTGGAAACGCTCCAGCACCTCGTAATGCGTGATCGCTTCATCGGCATCATTCGAATCCGGACGCTTGACGGCGCGGCGCGTCCGATCGCTGCTCGAACGGCCAAGGGGGGCGTCGATGGTGCCGACGAGTTGACGAGGGCGGCCCCAGACGATGGCCTGATAGGCGCGCTCCAGCGATGTCGTCCGGCCATGATCGGCAAACTGCTCCGACAGATGTCTGTGGGCGACGTCGTTCTTGGCCACAACCATGACACCGGTCGTATCCTTGTCCAGGCGATGGACGATTCCCGGCCGGCGTACGCCACCGATACCGGACAGGCTGTCGCCGCAATGATATATCAGCGCATTGACCAGCGTGCCTGTCCAGTTGCCGGCCGCAGGATGGACGACAAGTCCGGCGGGCTTGGAGATGACGATGACGTCCTCATCCTCGTAAAGCACATCGAGCGGGATGTCCTCGCCCTGCGGTGTCGGGTCTTCGGGCTCGGGCAGAGTGATCTCGTAGACATCGCCTGGACGAACCTTGCGCTTGGCATCCGTGACGGGTGCCGAGTTGAGCAGAACCGCGCCATCCTTGATCAGGGCTTGCACGCGGCTGCGGGAAAATTCCTCGCCAATCTCGGCCGTCAGCCATGAATCGAGCCGTCCTTCGGCACTTTCATCGGCGGTAAGGACTTTTCTATTGCCCGCGGCTTCTTTAAAGGGGTCGCTCAAATGTATTTCTCCGGCGCTCGACGGCGCTCTCAACCAGTAAGGACGCATCGATGACGAATCCCGAGCCCAACGATCAAGAGGAGAAGCCCCTCGATCCGGCCCTGGAAAAAGTCCGACGCAAGATGATCCGCCTGCAGATCGTGTCCGCGGCCGTCATGGTGGTGAGCCTTATGGCTGTCTTCGGTGCCGTTGTCTACAAGACGATGAAGCCATCGGCAAAGCCTGTGGGGCAGGCGGCATCCAATATTCCCTCGGATTCGCCCTTGGCCGTCACCGCCCTGCTGCCAGCCGGCTTTACGGTGCAATCCACGGCGCTTTCGGGCAACCAGGTTCTGTTTTACGGCACGCTTGCCAGCGGCCAACCTCAGGCGTTCGTCTTCGATTACAGCATCGGCCGCGTTGTGGCGACCATCTCACTGTCGAATTGACGGGCGAGCAATGACGCACGGGCGGCTCATCGAGATCACACATCCCGACGATCCGCGTATCGCCGAATTTCGCGATATCCGCGAGCGTGATCTGACCGGACGCGAAAGCCGGTTCATCGCCGAGGGCACCGTCGTTCTCAGGCTTCTTGCCGGCGCGCATGCAAATGGCGGGGATTTCTTTGCAGAAAAGGTGCTGCTGCTGACAAACCGTGTCGCGGGGCTCAGCGATATCATTCACACCTTTCCCGCCGAGGTACCGGTCTATGTGGCCACGAGCGATGTGCTTGACGGCGTTGTCGGCTTTCACCTGCATCGCGGCGTGCTGGCACTGGGGCGCCGAAAGGCGGAAACTGGGCTCGATGCCTTCCTCGATCGCCTGCCGCCTGAAGCGCTTGTCCTTGCCGGCTGCGGCATCTCCAACCACGACAACATGGGCTCGATGTTCCGCAACGCCGCCGCCTTCGGCGCCGATGCGGTGCTGCTTGACGAGAGTTGCTGCGATCCGCTGTACCGAAAGGCCTTGCGCGTCTCGGTTGGTTCGGTCCTGACCATGCCCTATTGCAGGCAATCGACAGACACCGATCTGCTTGCCGCGATGGCCGATCGCGGCTTTGCCATCTGGAGCCTGTCGCCGCGCGGAGTGGTCGATATCCGCGACATTCCGGCATCGAAGCGGATGGCGCTCGTCGTGGGCACGGAAGGGGAAGGTTTACCGCAGAGCATTCTGTCTGCCTTCGACAGCGTGCGGATTCCGCAGGCGCCGGGGCTCGATAGCCTCAACGTCGCCACGGCCAGCGGCATTGCGCTGTTCGAAATGGCGGCCAGGATCAAGCGAGTCTGAAGGCGTCCCCCGGCCTCAAGGGCTAGGGTGCTTTGGCAACAATGCAGCAACCCGGTCCGCGAGACTGATGCGCGCGCCTTGTTCGGCGCCATCCTTGTCAGTTGGAAAAAGCTTGAGGATCGGTGAGGTGTCGCCTTCCTTCAGCGCCGTCAGCGCCACCATGTTCGCGGCGATGGTCGCGATTTCCTCGCGTATGGCGTCTTCATGCGCAGGCAAGCGTGCTTTCAGCAATCGGTCCGACAGGGCGGCCGCCCGATTGCGTACCTCTTCCGTCATCTGAGCAATATCGTCTTCCACGGTCTTTTCCGGTTCGGCTGAGTTCATCGTCTTGTCGCCGCTATCCCTGACCATCGATGCGGCGGACACTTTCGGTGTTCGGGTCGGTTTTCTTGCCGGTGCAATACCAGCAGCACGCAGCGCCTTGCCAGCCTCTTTCGAGTCGTTGACTGCAGTTTCCAGGCGTTCTTTCAGGCGAACGACGTCCTGAGCCTGCCGCGCGATGGCGGTTTCCTTGTCTGCGTTCCCGGCGATCTCCCGGCCGAGCCGCTCCTCCAGACGCTTGCTCTTGTCGTTCTCCTGGCGAAGCGACTGCTCGGCGTCGGCAGCGCGCAGACTTGCGGCGTTCAGATCCTTGCGGAGCGTGTCGCGCTCGTCGCGCAAGGTGTTGATGCGCAGCTTCAGGCTTTCGATTTCGGTTTCGCGGGTTGCGAGGTCGATCTTCAGATTATCGGCGTCGGCAGACATTTTCGTCATGCGCTTGCGCAAGCTGTCGATATCGCTTTCCTTGTCGCTGCTGGCCTGTTCCGCCGTGTGAATGCTGGATTTGAGCTGACTTATGTAGCTCTCCTCATGCCGCAGACGCGAACGCAGTTCGCCGGCTTCCTGTTCGAGATCCTCGATACGGGTCTGAGACTCGGCGTTGCCGGCGGCAAGACGGCTGGCTTCCTGTTGAAGCTTGCCGTTGTGGATTTGCAGCGCGACCGTTTTGTCGCGCTCCTGTGTTAGGGCCTGTTCCGACTTCGCATTTTCGGCGGCAAAAAGCGCGCGGGCCATGTCCTTCTGCGCACGCACTTCTTGCGGGCTCAGCGGCATGGTCGCCTTCAGGCGCTTCTCGGTAAACCAGACGATGCGGCGATGGATTGCCGGCGCAATCATAAAGACCAGAAGAGCGGCCGTCAGAAAGCCCAATCCGAACAATAGAGCAAATTGAATCACGGCGCGGCCAGTATCCTGGTGTTATTTTCGATCTGGATGAAATGAATAATCATGGGCTCGGCATGCGGGCAAGCGTTTAAATCGGATATGGTTTACCGGCGCGGCCGGATTTACTGAAAGAAAAGGCCCGCAAACTAAGCGGGCCTGAGCAGGAGCTGCTTGGGAGGCGATATTAAGCTCCACGCTCAGAAGGGGTTCCAGGTCGGATTCTGCGTGACCTTGAGATAGCCCATGTTGATGCCGAGGCGCGCGCCGAGGCCGGTGCGGATCGGAACGAGGACAACATTGTTGTTCTTCAGAACCGTCATGCCGAAACCGGCGACAACGAAGGCCTGGCCGCTGACGCCGCCGAAGCGGGTGTAGACGCTGTCGATGCTCGGCAGGTCGTAGACGAGCATCATGACGCGCGTGCCCTGGCCGCCGTAGTCAAGGCCGAGCGACGGACCCTGCCAATAAAGCGGATGCTCGCCGGCGTTCTTGGTGTTCAGCTGCCCTTCGCCATAGGTCAGGCCAGCCAGAAAGGCGCCGGACCCTTCCTGTCCGAGGATATAACCGTTCGGCAAGCCATATTGCTGAAACGCCCGCTCGATCACCTTGGCGAGACCGCCACTGGTGGAGCCGAAGAAGGAATGTCCGGCATCGACGATTTCCTGCGCCGAATATTGATTGGTCGGCGCCGCGGCCGCCTGACGGGCCGGCAATACGAAGCTCATGAATGCTGCGATGGCCACGATCAGACCAAGGCCGAGCGTCCTGGTGCCGGGGGCTGGCATTCTCTTCAGGAATTCATAGCGCATGAAAGTCATCCGTTCATCATGGTCGGTACGATAGAGGAAGCCCCACTCCATGTTCGCCTGAACATGCCGTGCATGACATACCCCTCTTTCAGACCATTCCGTCCATCCATCGCAGAACGATTCGCGTGCGAAAAAGTCTGATGGTGATGAATGCATTTTGCGCGGATCGTCTTAACAATCGGTTTACCAAATATGGTGTCATTATGGCGCGCGGTACACCGGCTGCGACAATCCTCGGGCAACCTTACCGTGGCAACGTGGAGTCTACTGCGTTTCGCCTTATCAGCATTCAGGAGACAATGAATGTCGAAGAATCCAAACCTCACTCTGACCGGACCGGATCTGGCCGCGCTGCTATGCAGCCGCGTCTGCCATGATGTGATCTCGCCGGTCGGAGCGATCAATAATGGCCTGGAGCTGCTCGACGAGGGTGGTGCCGACGCCGATGCGATGGACCTGATCCGCACCAGCGCACTGAATGCATCGGTGCGGTTGAAATTCGCCCGCCTGGCGTTCGGTGCTTCCGGCTCGGTCGGCGCGTCGATCGATACCGGCGAGGCCGAGCGCGCCGCGAAAGATTTCGCCGCTGCGGAAAAGAAGACCGAGGTGACCTGGGTCGGCCCGCGCGCCATCATCGCGAAGAACCGCGTCAAGCTATTGCTCAACCTTTTTCTGGTGGCTTATGGCGCCATCCCGCGTGGCGGCAGCATCGAGGTGACGTTGGAGAACCCGGAACTCGATGCGAAGTTCACGATCGCCGTCAAGGGACGGCTGATGCGTGTGCCGCCGAAATTCGCCGAGATCTGCTCCGGTACGCTGGAAGAAGCGATCGATGCCCATTCGATCCAGCCGTACTACACGGTGCTGCTGGCCGATGAGAGCGGTATGGAAATTTCCTATAACGCGACGCCGGAAGAGCTGACCTTCACCGCAGTGATGGCCGCGGCTGAATAGGCGAATCTGCTCGCATGAACATCTAGCCCGTGGTCAGCGCCTGGCCGCGGGCTTTTCGTTTCGTCGCTCAATGCGTGTATTTTTCAAGTGCTCGCGCATTTGATAATGTAGCGGTAACGAATCCTTAGCATGCTGGTCCTATCGTCCTAATTTGGGGTTACTGTTCTGATAACAGTGGCCGATGGTGCCAGGGAGCTCATAGATGCAGCGGTTCATGATCACGGATAGTTCGGATGTCGTACGCAAGGTCGGCAAGCGTATCCTGTCTGAACTGGATTTCCTCGTGAGCGAAGCTGGCGATGCCCGCGAGGCACTGGCGCGCTGCCAGGCCGAACTTCCGGACTATCTGATCGTAGATGCCGGGATGGAGGGTGCACTCGAGCTGATCGCAAGCATCCGGGCCATGCCTGATGGTAAGAACGTGAAAATCTACTATTGCGTCGTCGAGGCTGATCTTCGCAAGCTGATGGCGGGAAAGCGGGCGGGCGCTACGGATTTCCTCTTGAAGCCGTTCGATCGTAAGATCCTGACCGCGATCTTTGGCAACCGCGCCGCGGCTGCCTGATTTTATGGGTCTATCAGATTAACAGCCGCCGCCCGGTCGAGGCGGCTTTTGTTTTGTCAGGCCGAAGCGTGCTGTGCGCTTTTGGATTGTTTCCGGCTCTTTAACTCTTCGGGTCTGCGTATCTCGCTGCCGCAACCGGTGACGGCTCAATTCTTCGCGGCATGCTTTAGCGCCAACGAAAAATCCCGCCTTGGAGGCGGGATTTCGATAGTTCGGCGGTAATAAGGGGAGGCGGCTTCAGGCGCTTTCGGCGAAATCGTTGCTGTCGGGCTCGCGCAGCACGTAGCCGCGGCCCCAGACGGTTTCGATATAGTTGGCGCCGCCGGCTGCATTGGCGAGCTTCTTGCGCAGCTTGCAGATGAAGACGTCGATGATTTTCAGTTCGGGCTCATCCATGCCACCATAGAGGTGGTTGAGGAACATTTCCTTGGTGAGCGTCGTGCCCTTGCGGAGCGAGAGCAGCTCCAGCATCTGGTATTCCTTGCCGGTCAGGTGCACGCGCTGGCCGCCGACTTCGACGGTCTTGGCGTCGAGGTTAACGATCAGCTCGCCGGTCATGATCACCGACTGGGCATGGCCCTTCGAGCGGCGAACGATGGCGTGGATGCGGGCAACCAGCTCATCCTTGTGGAACGGCTTGGTCATATAGTCGTCGGCGCCGAAGCCGAGGCCGCGAACCTTGTCCTCGATGCCGGCCATGCCGGAGAGGATGAGGATCGGTGTCTTGACCTTCGAGAGGCGCAGCGTGCGCAGCACTTCGTAGCCGGACATATCCGGAAGGTTAAGATCGAGAAGGATAATGTCGTAGTCGTAAAGCTTGCCGAGATCGACGCCTTCTTCACCGAGATCGGTGGTGTAGACGTTGAAACTTTCGGATTTGAGCATCAGCTCGATGCTCTGCGCTGTCGCGCTATCGTCTTCAATGAGTAGAACCCGCATAATTGTCCCCTTTACCGCCGCCGAAAGGTCGTCAGTCCCGTTACGCGATACCGATCAAATCACTGCTTGATTTGGAAGCTGACATGCAATGGTTAACAAATTCTGATTCACTCTGGCAAGACGTATCGAATTTATTAAATAATTTTTCCATTGCACTGTTTTCCAACGACAATCAGTAAAATCATCTCCTAAAGTATCGCTTTAAGAATTCACGCCAAATGATTCATCGGACTCATGAATGCGAAGATGTCGAATTCAGACCGAAGCATTTACCGAGCCTTAAATCATTGCGCCTATCATTAACGATGCCCGTAAACGAAAGGTTACCAGCGGTAGGCTTTTATTAAGATCGCTGTAATTTTTTTTAACCAAGCCGTCTCAAAGCGGCGCGGCGGGTGGGAAATATCGAGAGCCGGGGTCTCGCATCACGGGAGTAATGCGTATGAAGTCACGTGAGAGCCTAGTTCGTCTGAAAGAGTTTCAGGTGAACGAAAAACGCCGTCAGCTGCAACAACTGCAGATGATGATGGCGGAATTTGACCGCATGACAAAGGATCTGGAGAGCCAGATCGTGCTGGAAGAGAAGAAGTCCGGCATTGCCGACCCGAACCATTTTGCTTACCCGACCTTCGCCAAGGCCGCCCGCCAGCGTGCGGACAACCTGCAGGTGTCGATCCGGGAGCTTCAGGTTCAGGAAGAGGCGTTGGAAAGCTCGCTTGAAGACATGCAGGCCGAATATGCCAAAGCCGCAGCGCTTGAAGAGCGCGATGGTTCAGGTCCGGCCAGGGCGCGTGCCTGAGGTCGAAAGCGCTGTCCTCCTCTAAGGACACGCAGCATTCCGGCGCATCAGCGGCCTGAATGCAGACCATGCGGGATTTGAGGAGAGCGGTACGAAAGCCGCGCATGACCGGCCATAACGAGGCCGGCCATGCGGGGCTTTTTGTATTTGTCGAGAATGCAAGTTCTTGAAAAGATGTCGGTTCCATCAATGCCGGTGACCGGCTTGAAGTGCAGCGGGATCTCAAGGATTCGCCGCCTGCGCTGCCACCCCTCGATTTAAACGTGTCGTCGTCGCGAAGCAGCTGAACACTTTTCCGCGATAGTCCTAGGCGTTGATGACATCGCGCCAATCGTCATGACGCTGCGCTTGCGCCTTGAAAAACGGGCAAAGGGGAATGATCTTCCAGCCGCCGCGCCGCGCTTCTTCGACGGCATGAAGAGCAAGGGCCTGTCCCACGCCCTTGCCGCGCAGGGTGTCGGGAACGCCGGTATGGTCGATGATGATCAGCTTTGGCGACGTGCGGGAAAACGTCATCTCCGCCTCATGCCCTTCGACCGTTGCAACATACCGGCCGCCGGATGCATTGTTTTCGTTGCGGATATCCATGGTCTGCCTCCGTGATCGCGTTGAATTCAGCAAGGATGGCATTTGCCCGACACGATGCCAACCGTGGATCTCTCATTTACAACCCTTGATAGACGCCGTTTTTGACGAGAGGGCGATCATCCCAGATCTGAACTTCGATGAAAGCATCCGGTCCCCGCTTTTCCCTGGGCTGCGATGGATCGGGAAAGCCGTGCCGTTCAACGATTTCGATTATTTCAGCCAGTGTGAAAACATCTCCACGCCATGGGCATGTCCCGGAATCATCGCGGTTTGTTGATGGACAACTCGTCATGCTGTCGGGAAAGGTGAAGGTGATTGCCTCGGCATCGAACATGGCAAGCGGAAGAACGATGGACGCCGGGCGGGATTCGTCCCATCCGTCGGCCATGTTTCCGAGGAAGAAGTAAATGGGACGCTCCAACCGCGTTGTGCCGATTTTTCGACTGCGTTCCGCAATGAGCCAATCCTCGGTTTTCAATCTGCGAGTGAAGTAGTCACCGTTAATATAGGCATGTCCGTCGTGCCGTATCGAAGCGATTATGCGCTCGGCATCATCGCGTGGGAGCGAGCAGACATTACGGAAAGCGCCTCTTGCAGGGTGAAAGTTATGGGTAATCACCGTCGGCAATGAATGAAGGAGCACAGTTTCGATTCTCCGCTTGCAGCGGATCAATCGTAGCACTCCAAGCCCTCAAGCACAGGCCTGGTACGACCGGCCGGGCATTCGGCGTGCAAACAATTCGGGCCTCTGTTCCGCGAGGAAAGAGGCCCGAAGAAAAGATTGAATTAAGGTCGTGCTGTCGCTGTCAGTGGCGATACTGCTGTATGCGTGTCGTCCGAAGGCCTGCAAGGCCATGCGTATTGATGGACGACTGCCAGGAGAGGAACTCTTCGACGGTCAACGTATAACGTTCGCAAGCTTCTTCCAAGCTGAGCAGACCACCACGCACAGCGGCGACAACCTCTGCCTTACGACGTATGACCCAACGGCGCGTATTCGGCGGCGGAAGATCTGCTATCGTCAGCGGGCTGCCATCGGGGCCGATGACATACTTCACTCGGGGACGTATCATTTCGGTCATTGGACTCTCTACACACACTCAAGACCACGAGAGGCACTCTATCTTGCCACATTTAAAAATTGCCTAAGCACATAGTAAGACTTTGCTAAGAATTTTAATGAATGTGGCGGCCTGGTGATTTGCCCTCGGGCAAACGAGCGAGAATCCGCATAATTCCCTGTTATTTCAGGAAAAATCGCTTTGATAATATCATTTTTTGTCAGTCAAAACTTACGCTTTTAAGCTGAAAAACTCCTATGTGAGGAGATTATCAGATTGCGTGTATTTCGATGTTTTTATCGAAAAAAATGACCCTATGCGTGTAGGGCGGGTTTCTTGCCGCCCCAGCAAATGAAGTGCGGATTGGCAAAGTCGCTGTCTTCGCTCTGGTCGATCTTGCCATAGGCGAGGGCGCGTCCATCGACTGTGAGCGTCACCCCGCCGGCTGCGCGCAGGACGGCATCGCCGGCCGCGGTATCCCATTCCATGGTGCGGGCAAAGCGCGGATAGACGTCGGCCTTGCCCTCGGCAAGCAGACAGAACTTGAGCGACGAACCGATAGACGCGCAGGCGGAAACGGCATTGTCCGACAGAAAGCTCTCGGTCGTCTTATTGCTGTTGCATCGGCTGGCGAGCGCGGTGAGATGGGCAGGCCGCTCGCGCACGGCAATGGTCAGCCGATCCGCCACGGCAAACTGGTCGTCGATGATCAGTTTGCGGGCTCTGCCGGCTTCGCCGGTAAAGGCCACGCCAAGGGCGGGGGCATAGACGATGCCGGCAATCGGGACGCCCTTTTCTATATAGGCGATGTTGACGGTGAATTCGTCGCGATGCTCGATGAACTCACGCGTGCCATCGAGCGGATCGACCAGGAAAAACGAGTGGCCGTTGATATCGGGAACCTTGCCGGCCGCGACCGATTCCTCTGCGATCGCTGGGATATCCGGAAAATCGCGAGCCAGATGCTCCAAAATGATGTGTTCTGCCCGCTCGTCGGCAAGCGTGACGGGGCTCATATCCTGCTTCAGGGCGACAGTATATCCGGCGCGATAGACCTCCAATATGGCCTGACCCGCTTCCAGTGCCGCCTTTTCGAATGTCGCAAGCATTTGCCTATTCGTCTTCCGCGCCATGTTCGCGCCTTATGCTCCGGACATCATATAGGAAGTCGCGACCATGAAATTTAGGGTTTAAGCGATCCGGCCTTCTATGACTTACTCGTATGGCGCGGCTTTCGCAATAAAGTCGTGCGTCGTTGCGTGGGCGGGAATTGAGTTCGACCACCGAGGCGTGTCATTTGGGAGACAACCGCAGCTGCGCATTCGGAAAAGAACATGTTCTGTTTGCGAAGTGTTTTCGTCCTTTCGGGACTTGTCGTTTTTATTGCATGTGCGAATGTGCGGCCGGATAGGGATCAGGGTGAATGCATGCGTTATTCCGCATATCAGCTTCTAAAACAGGCGTTTTCCGGCAATCGCCATTGGCAGCCGGTCTGGCGGACACCGGAGCCAAAACCCCATTATGATGTCATCATCGTCGGCGGCGGCGGGCATGGATTGGCGACAGCCTATTATCTCGCCAAGGAGTTCGGCATCACCAATGTCGCGGTGCTCGAAAAGAGCTATATCGGCTCGGGCAATGTCGGCCGCAACACGACGATCATCCGGTCCAATTACCTGCTGCCGGGCAACGAGCCTTTCTATGAGTTATCGATGAAGCTCTGGGAAGGGCTGGAGCAGGATTTCAATTATAACGCCATGGTGTCCCAGCGCGGTATCGTCAATCTGTTCCATTCCGATGGACAGCGCGATGCCTATGCCCGACGTGGCAACGCCATGCGCATGCACGGCGTCGATGCGGAGCTTCTGAACCGCGAGCAGGTTCGCCGGATGATGCCTTATCTGAACTTCGACCATGCGCGCTTTCCGATTCTCGGCGGCCTGTTGCAGCGGCGTGGCGGTACGGCGCGGCACGATGCCGTCGCCTGGGGTTATGCGCGCGGCGCCGACAGCCGGGGTGTGGATCTCATCCAGCAATGCGAAGTGATCGGCATCCGGCGCGATGAGGGCGGTGCTGTGACGGGCGTCGAAACCAATCGCGGTTTCATTGGCTGCAACAAACTGGCGCTCGCCGCCGCGGGCCACACGTCGATCCTTGGCAATATGGCCGATCTGGAGTTGCCGATCGAAACGCACGTCCTGCAGGCATTCGTCTCCGAAGGTCTGAAGCCGGTTATCGACAATGTCATCACCTATGGTGCAGGACACTTTTATATCTCGCAGTCAGACAAGGGCGGCTTGGTCTTCGGTGCCGATATCGACTACTACAGCTCCTACGCGCAGCGCGGCAATCTGGCGACCGTCGAGCATACGATAGAGGAGGGGGTGGCGCTTATCCCCGGCCTTTCGCGTGTCCGGGTGTTGCGCGCCTGGGGCGGCGTCATGGACATGAGCATGGACGGATCGCCGATCATCGATCGCACGCCCATCGAAAATCTCTATCTGAACTGCGGCTGGAACTATGGCGGCTTCAAAGCGACGCCGGCCTCGGGCTTCTGCTTCGCGCATCTGATCGCCAAGGGCGAGAGCCACGATGTCAGCCGCCTCCTGCGTCTTGACCGCTTCGAGCGCGGCTTTGCGATCGACGAAGGCGGCAAGGGTCCGCAGCCGAACCTGCATTGAGGGCACAATACCAATGGCAAGCTTGATCAACTGCCCGCATTGCGGCGTGCGACCCAAGGAAGAATTCTCCATTCGCGGCTCGGCCTCCGTCGTCCGTCCCGCGCCTGCGGCAACGGATGAAGACTGGAACCGTTATGTGTTCATCCGCGACAACGAGCGCGGCCGGATTCAGGAATTCTGGCATCACGCTGCCGGCTGCCGCCGTTGGCTGGTTGTCGACCGCAGCAACGTGACCCACGAGGTGTTTTCCGTCATCGATGCCGAAGACAAGGCGAAGGAGGCGGCACGATGACATCCTATCGTCTGTCGACCGGCGGCCTAGTCAATCGCCTTCGTCCGCTGTCCTTTCAGTTTGACGGCAAGGAAATGAAGGGGCTGGAGGGCGATACGCTCGCCGCCGCTCTCCTTGCCAACGATCAGCTGCTGGTGGGGCGCAGCTTCAAGTACCATCGTCCACGCGGCATTCTGACGGCGGGCTCGGCCGAGCCCAATGCATTGGTCACCATCGGAAAGGATGGCCGCACCGAGCCGAATACGCGCGCCACCGTCGCCGAGCTTTATCAGGGCATGACGGCAGAGAGCCAGAACTGCTGGCCGTCGCTGAAGCACGATATCGGCTCGATCAACGGGTTGCTTTCGCCGTTCCTTGGCGCCGGCTTCTACTACAAGACCTTCATGTGGCCGGCTGCCTTCTGGGAGAAGGTTTACGAGCCAATCATCCGGCGCGCGGCCGGCCTCGGCAAGGCGGTCATGCAGGCCGATCCGGACCGCTATGAAAAAGCCTGGGCGCATTGCGATCTGCTCGTCATCGGTTCCGGTCCTGCAGGCTTGATGGCGGCTTTGACCGCTGCCCGCGCGGGCTTGCGCGTTGTGCTGGCGGATGAGGGCTTCCGCTTCGGCGGATCGCTGCTTTCGGAAAAGCTGACGATCGGTGGCGTGTCCGCCGACATATTCGTCCAGGCGACGCTTCACGAGCTGCAGAGCTTCGAGAATGTGACCCTGATGCCGCGGACGACCGTGTTCGGCTGGTATGACGGTAATGTTTTCGGCGCGGTCGAGAAGGTGCAAAAACATGTTGCGATGCCTTCGCGTGACCTGCCGGTGGAGCGCCTCTGGCGCATTGCCGCCAAGCGCGCCATTTTGGCTTCCGGCGCCGAAGAGCGGCCGCTGGTGTTCGGCGGCAACGATCGTCCGGGTGTGATGATGGCGGGCGCCATGCGCAGCTATCTCAACCGCTATGGCGTCGTTGCCGGGCAGAAGGTAGCGGTCTTTACCAATGGTGGCTCCGGTTACCGAACCGCGAGCGATCTCGCTGCTGCCGGTGTCGAAATTTCTGTGATTCTCGATACGCGCGCCCAGTCGACGGATGCTGCGCCCCAGGGCGTTCGCGTCGTCCATGGCGCGAGTGTCCACGCGACCAAGGGCAAATATCGCATCAGCGGCGTCATCGCCGATCGCGGTGGGCTGGATGAGCTGATCGCCTGTGACGCGCTGGCCATATCCGGTGGCTGGTCGCCCATCATTCATCTTGCCTGCCAGCGCGGCGCAAAGCCGGTCTGGTCGGATGAGAGACAGGCCTTCATGGCGCCGCTCGTCGGCGGCGAACTGGAGATCGCCGGCTCGGCCGGCGGTATCGAAAGCATTTCGGGCTGCCTTGCCGATGGTGCTGAAAAAGGCCGACTGGTTGCCGAAAGCCTCGGTCGCGCGGTTCAGGCGGCAGAGTTGCCGGATGTCGAGGGAGACTATGATCCGTCCTTCGCGGCGATCTGGCATGTGCCTGGTGCCAAGGACAAGGCATTCGTCGACTTCCAGAACGATGTCCATGCCAAGGATCTGGGTCTCGCATTGCGCGAGGGCTTCGGCCATGTGGAGCACGCCAAGCGCTATACGACGAGCGGCATGGCGACGGACCAGGGCAAGCTTGGGAACGTCAATGCTGCCGGTATTATCGCCGGCATGCGCGGCGTCACTCCGGCCGCTGTCGGCACGACGACATTCAGGCCGTTCTACACGCCGGTTTCCTTCGGCGTGCTGGCTGGTACGGCGCGTGACAAACATGCTCAGCCGGTGAGAGAATCGCCGCTGCATGGCTGGGCCAAAAAGAATGGCGCGAGCTTCGTCGAAGCCGGCCTCTGGTATCGCTCATCCTGGTTTGCCCGAGCGGGCGAGAAGGGCTGGCGCGACAGCGTCGACCGTGAAGTGCTGAACGTTCGCAACAATGTCGGCATTTGCGACGTGTCGACGCTCGGCAAGATCGAGATTTTCGGCAAGGATGCGGCTGAGTTTCTGAACCGCATCTATTCCAACGCCTTTCTCAAGCTGCCGATCGGTAAGGCTCGCTACGGCCTGATGCTACGCGAAGACGGTATGGTTTTCGATGACGGTACGACAAGCCGCCTGACGCCTGATCATTTCTTCATGACAACCACGACGGCGATGGCCGGCGAGGTGATGACTCACATGGAATTCTGCGCGCAGACGCTCTGGCCGCAGCTCGACGTTCGTTTCGTGTCCTCGTCCGATCAATGGGCGCAGATGGCGATTGCCGGGCCAAAGGCCCGGCTGGTGCTGGAGCAGATCATCGAGGACGATATTTCCGACGCGTTCTTTCCCTTCCTTGCCGCAGCCGAAGTGCTGCTGAAGGGAGGGCTGCGAGCACGCCTGTTCCGCATCTCCTTCTCGGGTGAACTGGCTTATGAACTCGCCGTGCCAGCCGGTTATGGCGAGGCTGTCGCCGACGCGATCATGGAGGCCGGCAAGGCGCATGGTATCTGCGCTTACGGCGTCGAGACCCTCAATGTGCTGCGCATCGAGAAGGGGCATGTCACTCATAGCGAGCTGGACGGCCGCACGACGCCCGACGATGTCGGGCTTGGCAAGATGATGTCGACGCAGAAGCCGGATTTCATCGGCAAAAGGCTATCGACCCGCTTCGGTCTCACCGCTGCCGACCGTGGCCAGCTCGTGGGCCTGAAGCCGGTTGACACCGCCAAGGAGATCCATGCCGGCGCGCATATTCTGAAAGAGGGCGCAAGGCCGTCGACGCTGAACGACCAGGGGCATATTTCTTCGGTGTGTTTCTCACCGACGCTCGGCCATCACATCGCCCTGGCATTCCTGAAGTCGGGTCGGGAGCGGATCGGTGAACGGGTCACCGTCTGGGACGGATTGCGCGGCGAGGAGGTGGCGGCGGAGGTCTGCAGCCCGGTCTTTGTCGATCCTGATAACAAGAAGCTTTTGGGGTGATGGATCGATGAGCGTTGCATTTCAAAACAGGCATGTTCTGGAAGACCATATTTCCGGCTTCGAGGCGGCCGCCAATCCGAATCACCTCATCGTGGTGCGCCGCCCAGCCATTTTTTCCGTGCTTGGCAGGGCAGGGGATCATGACAGCGTGCTGGCAAGCCTGAAGGCATTAAAGGACGTATCTGTTCGCGAAGTCGGACCCAGGGAATGGTTTGTCGTCTCCGATACGCTCGGCGCCGATAGCGTGGCGCGGGATCTCTTTACGCTTGATCCGGCGAAGGTCTCGTTTTTCGAGCAAAGCGATGGTCGCGTCCTTTTGCTTATCTCCGGCCCCAGCGTTCGCCGCATCCTTGCCAAATGCGTGGCGGTCGACCTCCACCCGCAGGTTTTTGCCGAGGGGCATTCGGCCAATATGCTGTGCTGCCATGTCAGCGCCAATGTGGCCCGCACCGGGCCCGATCGCTTCGAAATCATCGTTCCGCGCTCCTATGCCGGCAGCGTCTTCGAAGAGATCATGGAGATGGGCCGCGAGTTTGCGCTGACGGCCGGTTTCGCAGACTGAGAAATCCTGCATCGTCGGAGTTCGAATGCCCAGCCAGCCGGCATGGGCATTCGATGGCCAATGGCGCGATCCGAACAATTGCGATGGCGCAAACAGACATATCGGTTTCGCAGTTCGGGCTATTTGGCTTATCGGATAGTCTCTAGGTTTCCTCTCAAATGCGGTCGGTCGCTCGGGAAGACACTCGGCGGCTTCGTACCGAAAACAGGGGATTCCTTAGATGAAAAGCCATGCCAAGGTCGTCGTCATCGGTGGCGGTGTCGTCGGATGTTCGGTGCTCTATCACCTGACGAAATTCGGCTGGAAGGATGTGGTGCTGCTTGAGCGCTCCGAGCTGACATCCGGATCGACCTGGCATGCCGCCGGCGGCATGCATACGATCAACGGCGATCCGAACGTTGCCAAGCTGCAGAAATATACCGTCGAGCTCTACAAGGAGATCGAGGAATATTCCGGCCAGGACATCGGCCTGCACCTGACCTCCGGCCTGATGCTGGCCGCAACGCCGCAGCGCTTCGATTGGCTGAAGTCCATTCTTGCCAAGGGGCGTTATAATGGTCTTGAAGCGACGCTGCTGACGCCGAAGGAGGCGCATGAGATGATGCCGCTTCTCGATCCCGATCAGTTCGTCGGTGCTCTCTACGATCCCGTCGAAGGCCATCTCGACCCCTACGGCACCACCCATGCCTATGCCCGCTCGGCCAAGAAGAATGGTGCCGACATTTATCTCCACACCAAGGTGGAAGAGTTGGTGCAGCGCGAGGATGGTTCCTGGCGTGTCATCACCAACCAGGGCGAGATCATCGCCGAGCATGTCGTCAACGCCGCCGGTCTCTGGGCGCGCGAAGTCGGCCGCATGGTGGGTCTGGAACTGCCGGTGCTCGCGATGGAGCATATGTACCTCATCACCGAGGACATGCCCGAGGTCATCGACTTCAACAAGACGACGGGCAAGGAGCTGATGCACTGCGTCGACTTCGACGGCGAGATCTATCTTCGCCAGGAGCGGCAGGGCATGCTGATGGGCACCTATGAAAAGGCGTGTCGCCCATGGTCGCCGGTGACGACGCCCTGGGATTTCGGTCATGAGCTGCTGGCCGAGGACATCGAGCGTATCACGCCGGAGCTGGAAGTCGGCTTCCGCCATTTCCCGGCTTTCAACAATGCGGGCATCAAGCGGATCATCAACGGCCCGTTCACCTTCTCGCCCGATGGCAACCCGCTCGTCGGACCGGTACGCGGGCTTCGCAACTACTGGTCGGCCTGCGCCGTCATGGCCGGCTTCAGCCAGGGCGGCGGCGTCGGTCTCGCGCTCGCCAACTGGATGATCTACGGCGATCCGGGCTTCGACGTCTTCGCCATGGACGTCTCCCGCTATGGCGACTATGCGACGCTCGCCTATACCAATGCCAAGGTGCGTGAGAACTACGCCCGCCGCTTCTCGATCCGCTATCCGAACGAAGAGCTGCCGGCCGCGCGTCCGCTGCTGACGACGCCGATCTACGATAAGCTGAAGGATGCCGGCGGCGTCTTCGGTGCCTACTACGGTCTGGAACAGGCGTTATGGTTCGCGCCGAAGGGCGAGGTCGATCAGTTCTCCTGGCGTCGCTCCAACGATTTCGATGTCGTCGCTGCCGAAGCCAAGGCGGTGCGCGAGAGCGTCGGGCTGATGGAGACTTCAGGCTTTGCCAAGTATTCGGTGAAGGGACCGGGTGCGGAAGCCTTCCTAGACACGCTGCTGACCTGCCGTATCCCAGCCATCGGCCGCATGACGCTCGCGCCAATGCTCAAGCACGACGGAAAGCTGATCGGTGATTTCACGCTGGCGAAGCTCGGTGAGGGGGATTTCCTTCTCATCGGCTCCGGTATTGCTGAAGCCTATCATATGCGCTGGTTCGAAAGCCTGCTGCCCAAGGACGGCTCCGTCGAACTACAGGCACTCGGCCTTTCTCTCCTCGGTCTCTCGATTGCCGGTCCGAACGCCCGCAAGCTGCTGCAGAAGCTGACGCATCAAGATCTGTCGACGGCTGCCTTCCCCTTCATGTCGATCCGGCGCATGGATATCGGCATGGCGCCCGCCATCGTCGGCCGCGTCTCTTATACGGGCGACCTCGGCTACGAAATCTGGATGAAGCCGGAGCATCAGCGCTATATTTTCGATCTTCTGATGCAGGAAGGCGCGGAGTTCGACATCCGCCTCTTCGGTCTGAGGGCGCTGAATGCGCTGCGTCTGGACAAGTCCTACGGCAGCTGGTCGCGGGAATATCGGCCGCTCTACGGGCCGTTCGAGGCCGGTCTCAATCGATTCGTCGCGCTGTCCAAGGAGGCGGATTTCGTCGGCAAGGCTGCTGCGGCCAAGGAGAAGGCCGAAGGCGGAACGCTGCGGCTGCGCACCTTCATTCTAAGCGCCAACGATGCCGACGTCATCGGGGATGAGCCCATCTATCACAATGGCGCCGTCTGCGGCTGGGTGACGTCGGGCGGCTATGCCCATGCATCGGGACTCTCCGTTGCCGTCGGCTACGTGCCGAAGGAGATCGCCGACGACTCGCAGGGTTGGCAGATCGAGCTGCTCGGTCAGCTTCTGCCCGCAAGACTGCAGGTCGAGCCGTTGTTCGATGCCGATGGTGCAAGGATGCGTGCCTAGTATCGCCGGTCTGAACGCAAATGCAGCGGGCTTTGCAATGGCCCGCTGCTGATAAAAATTCTTCAGCGCCCGCTTTAAGCTCGACCAGTTTGGCTAGTTTTTGAGCTGTGAATTGCCGTTTTTATATCATTTTCGGCCGGATTTGCGTCAGCTTACGGTGATTTGAAAAGAATTTGTCAATTTCTTGCCTTTTTGGCTTCACATTTCCTTCGAAAGCAGTATGGAATCGGCCCCACGGGTCCTCATGAAGGAAACCAAAAAAGTAATAAGAGGTGCGGTCGTTTAACGTCGCATCCAGGGGAAATGACATATGGATTATTTTATCCAGCAGCTCCTAAACGGGCTGACTCTTGGGTCTATCTATGGCCTGATCGCCATTGGTTATACCATGGTCTACGGCATCATCGGCATGATCAATTTCGCCCATGGTGACGTGTTCATGCTCGGCGGCTTTGCCGCTTTGATCACCTACCTCGTTCTCGTTTCGCTCTTCGCCGGCCTACCGGTCGCTATCCTGTTGTTGGTGATGCTCCTCGTCGCCATGCTGATGACCAGCCTTTGGAACTGGGTGATCGAGCGCGTTGCCTATCGTCCGCTGCGCGGTTCGTTCCGCCTGGCGCCGCTGATCACCGCGATCGGCATGTCGATCGTGCTGTCGAACTTCATCCAGGTTGCTCAGGGCCCGCGCAACAAGCCGATCCCGACACTGGTGGGCGATGTTTACAATTTCGGCGCCGTTTCGGTGTCGCTGAAGCAGCTCATCATCTTCGCCGTGACGATCGTGCTGCTGACCGCATTCTGGTATCTGGTCAACAAGACGTCGCTCGGCCGCGCCCAGCGCGCCACCGAACAGGATCGAAAGATGGCGGCGTTGCTCGGCATCAATGTCGACCGCACCATTTCCGTCACGTTCATCATGGGTGCGGCACTCGCTGCCGTCGCCGGCACGATGTATCTGATGTATTATGGCGTCGCGAACTTCACCGACGGTTTCATTCCGGGCGTCAAGGCGTTCACGGCAGCTGTTCTCGGCGGTATCGGCTCGCTTCCGGGCGCCGTTCTCGGCGGCCTGATGATCGGCCTTATCGAATCGTTCTGGTCGGGCAATTTCCCCATCGCGTACAAGGATGTCGCAACCTTCGGCATCCTGGCTTTCGTTCTGATTTTCAAGCCGACCGGTATCCTCGGACGGCCGGAAGTCGAAAAGGTATAACGCCATGGCAAATTCAAATTTCGTTGCAGGCAAGACCGCGTCCGGCCTTGTCCGGAAAGGGATTACGGATGCCTTCTGGACCGCGCTGATCGCGCTCGGCATGTTCGTGCTCTATATCGGTCTCAAAACCGATCAGAACATGGACAACAAGCTGATCATCGTGCAGCGCTGGGGCTTGTTGGCAGTCATCGTTGCCATTGCCGCCGCCGGCCGTTTTATGATGACGGTTTTCGTCCAGCCTTATCTCGCCGCCAGAAAGGCCCGAAAGGCCAAGGCTGCGCCCGTTGTCAAAGAGCCAGGCGTCATCTCCAGGAACTTCAACGTGGTGGCGTTGGGCCTGTTGCTGATCTACCCGTTCGTCGCGCTGGCACTTCGCGGTCCTCAAGGGTCGCTGGTCTTCGTCGATAACTTCGGCATCCAGATCCTGATCTACGTCATGCTGGCCTGGGGGCTGAACATCGTCGTCGGCCTCGCCGGCCTGCTCGATCTTGGCTACGTGGCCTTCTACGCGGTCGGTGCTTATTCCTACGCGTTGTTGTCGGCCCATTTCGGCCTGTCCTTCTGGGTGCTTCTGCCGCTTTCGGGTATTTTCGCAGCACTCTGGGGTATGATTTTGGGCTTCCCGGTCCTGCGTCTGCGGGGCGACTATCTTGCGATCGTCACGCTTGCCTTCGGTGAAATCATCCGCATCGTGCTGATCAACTGGACCGACGTGACGAAGGGCACCTTCGGCGTCTCCAACATCACCAAGGCATCGCTGTTCGGGCTTTACTCGTTCGATATCAAGGATCCGAACAATTTCGTTCGCACCTTCGGGCTGCCGATGTCGACGGCGTGGTACAAGATCTTCCTGTTTTACGTCATCCTGGCGCTCTGCATGCTGACCGCCTATGTGACGATCCGGCTGCGCCGCATGCCGATCGGACGGGCGTGGGAAGCATTGCGTGAAGACGAAATCGCCTGCCGCTCGCTCGGCATCAACACCGTGACGACGAAGCTGACGGCTTTCGCAACGGGCGCGATGTTCGGCGGCTTCGCCGGCTCGTTCTTCGCCGCCCGCCAGGGCTTCGTTTCGCCGGAATCCTTCGTGTTCCTTGAATCGGCTGTGATCCTGGCCATCGTCGTGCTTGGCGGCATGGGCTCGCTTCGAGGGATCGCCATTGCGGCGATCGTGATGATCGGCGGCACGGAAGCGCTGCGTTACATGGGCTTCCTCAAGTTCTTCTTCGGCGAAGATTTCACCCCGGAACTCTACCGCATGCTGATCTTCGGTCTCGCCATGGTGGTCGTTATGATCATCAAGCCGCGCGGCTTCGTCGGCACGCGCGAACCGACCGCGTTCCTCAAGGAACGAAAAGCGGTCTCCGGCAGCTTTACCAAGGAGGGCCACGGCTGATGAACGCTGTGACCACAACCCCCAACGACATCCTGCTGAAGGTCGATCATCTCTCGATGAAGTTCGGTGGCCTGATGGCGATCAACGACTTCTCCTTCGAGGCGAAGCGTGGCGACATCACCGCGCTGATCGGTCCGAACGGCGCCGGCAAAACCACGGTATTCAACTGCATCACCGGCTTCTACAAGCCGACCATGGGCATGATCACCCTCAACCAGAAGAGCGGCAAGGAATATCTCCTCGAGCGGCTTCCGGATTTCCGGATTACGCGCGAAGCCAAGGTGGCGCGCACGTTCCAGAATATCCGGCTCTTTTCCGGTCTGACCGTGCTCGAAAACCTGCTTGTGGCGCAGCATAACAAGCTGATGCGCGCCTCCGGTTATACGATTCTCGGGCTGCTCGGCATCGGCCGTTACAGCACGGAAGCCAAGAACGCGATCGAGCTGGCGCGCTTCTGGCTCGAAAAGGCCGATCTGATCGACCGTGCCGATGACCCGGCCGGTGACCTTTCCTATGGTGCGCAGCGCCGTCTGGAAATCGCCCGTGCCATGTGCACCGGCCCCGAACTGCTTTGCCTGGACGAGCCGGCAGCCGGTCTCAATCCTCGCGAGTCCCTCGTTCTCAACGAGTTTCTGCGCAGCATCCGCAAGGATACCGGCACGTCGCTTCTCCTCATCGAGCACGACATGTCGGTCGTCATGGAAATCTCCGACCATGTCATCGTGCTCGAATACGGGCAGAAGATTTCGGACGGTACGCCGGACGAGGTCAAGAACGATCCGAGGGTGATCGCGGCCTATCTGGGCGTTGAGGACGAAGAAGTGGAAGAGGTGATTGCCGAAGTCGAGCACCTCCAAGAGGGCGAGAATTGATGACGGGACAACCACTTCTCAAGGTCGCGGGCGTCGAAACCTATTATGGCAATATCCGTGCTCTTGCCGGCGTCGATATCGAGGTCAACAGTGGCGAGATCGTCAGTCTGATCGGCGCCAATGGCGCCGGAAAATCGACGCTGATGATGACGATCTGCGGGACGCCGCAGGCTCGCAGCGGCAAAATCACCTTTGACGGCCAGGACATCACGCGCATGCCGACGCATGAGATTGCGCGGCTTCGCATTGCCCAGTCGCCTGAAGGCCGGCGCATTTTCCCCCGCATGACGGTTTATGAAAACCTGCAGATGGGTGCGAGCCTCGACAAGCTCAAATATTTCAACGAGGACGTCGAGAAGATCTTCACGCTCTTTCCGCGCCTGAAGGAACGCCAGGCGCAGCGCGGCGGCACGCTTTCAGGCGGCGAGCAGCAGATGTTGTCGATCGGTCGCGCGCTGATGGCACGTCCCAAGCTGCTGTTGCTGGACGAGCCTTCGCTTGGTCTTGCGCCGCTGATCATCAAGGGCATCTTCGAAGCGATCAAGGTTCTGAATCAGACGCAGGGTCTGACCGTGTTCCTGGTCGAGCAGAACGCCTTTGCGGCGCTGAAGCTTTCGGACCGCGCTTATGTGATGGTCAACGGTCGGGTGACGATGAGCGGTTCGGGCAAGGAGTTGCTGGCCAATCCGGAAGTCCGCGCCGCCTATCTTGAAGGCGGGCACCATTGAGTTTCGTTTCGCGGAGAATTTGACATGCAAGGACTTCTCTTCGATAGCGATACCGGCGGCCGTATGGTCATCCGCGTCGTCATCGTCATCCTCGGATTCTGGACGGCATGGCGCACCGGTCGCGCTGTCGCTTCCAATTGGGAAAGCTATCCGCTCGCGGTCGTCTACAGCATCCTGCTCGGATTTGCGCTGCAGTTTCTGCATCATGCGCTGTTTGCTGGCCCCGTGTTCGATCTCACTATCTACATCATCGATATTGTGTGCCTGCTCATTTTCTCGACGGCAGGATACCGGTATCGACGTACCGATCAGATGGTGAATAACTATTACTGGCTCTATGAAAAGACTTCGGCCTTTTCCTGGAAGAAGAAGAATTGACAGTGCCCTGAAACTGGGCACAGTCTGATTGCACTACTGGCACTTTCCTGCATGATAAAAACAAGCAGCACACAGCGGGATCGTGCTTCCAGAGTTCGGAATACAAGCGTTTACCGGCGTGATGATTGGTGGGTATCGCGCAGGGCGAATCAAACGGAACCCGCTCAAAAATTGGGAGTAACAATATGAAGAAGTATCTTCTGTCGGCAGTGGCATTGTCGGCGATGATCGCATTCGGCGGCGTTGCGAAGGCCGATGTCATTATTGCAGTCGGCGCTCCCCTCACGGGCCCGAATGCCGCGTTTGGCGCGCAGCTTCAGAAGGGCGCCGAGCAGGCTGCTGCCGATATCAATGCGGCTGGCGGCATCAATGGGGAAAAGATCAAGGTCGAACTCGGCGATGACGTATCCGACGCCAAGCAGGGCGTTTCGGTTGCCAACAAGTTCGTCGCCGATGGTGTCAAGTTCGTTGTCGGTCACTTCAACTCGGGCGTTTCCATCCCGGCTTCGGAAGTCTACGCCGAAAACGGCATTCTTGAGATTTCGCCGGCTGCCACCAACCCGACCTACACCGAGCGTGGCCTTTGGAACACCTTCCGTACCTGCGGCCGTGACGACCAGCAGGGTATCGTTGCCGCCAAGTACATCGTCGACAATTTCAAGGGCGCCAAGGTTGCCGTCGTTCACGACAAAACCCCATACGGCCAGGGCCTTGCCGATGAAACCAAGAAGAACCTGAATGCCGCTGGCGTTACGGAAGTTCTTTATGAAGGCATCACTCCCGGCGACAAGGACTACTCGGCCCTCATCGCCAAGATGAAGCAGGCAGGCATCGATTTCGTCTACTACGGTGGTCTCCACACCGAAGCCGGCCTGATCCTGCGCCAGATGGCCGATCAGGGCGTGAAGGCTCACTTCATGTCGGGTGACGGTATCGTCACCAACGAGCTTGCTTCCATCGCCGGCGATGCCGTCGACGGCACGCTCATGACGTTCGCACCGGATGCACGCAAGAATCCGGCTGCTGCCGATCTCGTGACCAAGTTCCGCGCTGCCGGTTACGAACCGGAAGGTTATACCTTCTACAGCTATGCGGCGATGCAGGTCATTGCTGCTGCTGCCAAGGCTGCCGGCTCGAACGACCCGATGGCCGTTGCCGACGCAATCAAGGCAAAGGGCCCGTTCAAGACCGCAATCGGCGACCTCAGCTTCAATGCCAAGGGCGACATCACCCGTCCGGACTATGTCATGTACAAGTGGTCCAAGGGTTCCGACGGCAAGTACGCTTACGCCGAAATCACGAAGTAATCATCGCGGCCGGCTTGCCGGTTGATACGAGAGTTACGAAGCCCGGCCTTTTGGCCGGGCTTTTTCGTTTCTGCGCTTTTCAAGCACTCAGAAGATCTTCGCCATTTCCTTCGGGTCCGTCCTGGATTAAGTCTGCGCGGTATCGGCAGGAGGAATTGAGCATGAGCAAGCCCCGTATTCTCGTTACCCGGCGTTGGCCGGCCTCTGTCGAGGCTGTGCTGGCAGAGCGCTTTGACGTTACGTTGAACACGGATGACGTGGCTCTCGATGCGGCACAATTGCGCGAGGCGTTGTCGACCTATGATGCAGTCCTTCCGACGGTTTCCGACAGGTTTCCGGCTTCACTTTTCGAGGGTGGGGCGATCCAGACCAAAATTCTCGGCAATTTCGGGGTCGGCTTCAATCATATCGATATCGCCGCGGCCAAGGAAAAAGGCGTCGTCGTCACCAATACGCCCGGCGTGCTGACCGACTGCACGGCCGATATCGCCATGCTTCTCCTGCTGTCCGTCGCCCGTCGCGGCGGTGAAGGCGAACGTGAGGTGCGGGCAGGGGGGTGGACCGGCTGGCGGCCGACGCATCTCGTCGGCACGAAGGTCACGGGTAAGACCGTCGGCATCATCGGCTTTGGCCGTATCGGCCGGGCTTTCGCGCAGCGCTGCCACTTCGGCTTCGGCATGGACGTGGTCTTCTATAACCGCTCCGCCATCGATCCGATGGAAGCCTCGCGCTATGGCGCCATGCAATTGCAGACCGTCGAAGAGGTTCTGGAGGTTTCTGATTTTGTCTCCCTGCATTGCCCAGGCGGTACGGAAAACAAGCATCTGATGAATGCCGAGCGCCTCTCGAGGATGAAGCCGGAGGCCTTCCTGATCAACACGGCGCGGGGCGATGTTGTCGATGAAGCCGCATTGATCGCAGCGCTTGAACGAGGCACGATCCGCGGTGCGGGCCTTGACGTTTACGAGGCCGAACCGCATGTGCCGGAACGATTGAGAGCGCTCGATAACGTCGTGCTTCTGCCGCATCTCGGCAGTGCGACGGAGGAGACGCGCTCGGCGATGGGCATGAAGGTGGTCGACAACATCACCGCCTTCTTTGATGGCCGTGAGCCACCGGACCGCGTGGTCTAGTTTCGGAGCCTGCTCGCGCATCGAGCCCCAAGGAATTGCCTTTGTTTTTAGCGTTTGGCGAAAAATGCGGCGATTGCTGCGGCTGAAGCACCCTTGTCGCCGGGTGTCGAACAAGGCACGGGAATTGCTTGCAGTTATTCGTTGCCGGGTTTCAATGATCGGGCACGATATGGTGTGATGTCTGGAGAGGCTGATGGCGATGATGGCTGCAGAGACAAGACCGCAGAGGGCGCGGGGTCGCGGCCATCTTGCGGCCAAGTCGCTCGGCGGATGCACGCGCCTTGCCGAATTGTTTCAGGAAGGTGCGGCCAAAATCCGGCTGCCCGAGACCTTCGATCGCTCCATGGAAGCCGTCATCATCAACACCGCTGGCGGCCTTACCGGTGGTGATCACATGGATTGGAGCGTGGTGGCAGGGCCCGGCACGCGCATCGATGTGACAACGCAAGCCTGCGAAAAAATCTACAAGGCTTCGGCTGCGACGGCCGAAGTGGAGACATCGATCAAGGTCAGCGCCGGCGCGCGGGTCGACTGGCTGCCGCAGGAAACCATCCTGTTCGACCGTGCATCGCTTTCGCGCAGCCTGAGCGTCGAGCTTGACGATACAGCCGAATTCCTGGCCGTCGAGGCGATTTTGCTCGGGCGCAAGGCCATGGGTGAAGCGATGGCAGAGGGCCTTTTTCAGGATCGCTGGCGCATTCGTCGCAACGGGCGCCTGGTTCATGCCGAGGAATTGCGCCTGCAGGATGATGTCGCCGGTTTGACGGCCAAGGCGGCCGTTCTCAGCGGGCAGGTCGCGTTTGCGACCCTGCTTTATGTCGGGACCTCGGCCGAGACTTATCTCTCCCGCATCAGGCCGCTTGTCGAAACCCATATGGGAGGCGTCAGCCAATGGGGTGAGAAGCTGGTGGTGCGCCTCGCCGCCGCCGATGGATTTGCGCTGAGAAAAATTCTGATCCCCATCATATCAGCCTTGCGCAATGGAGCGCCTGTGCCGAAAGTCTGGAACTTGTAGTCCTCGACGCCGAAAGATTTTAGGGCTGCTTGACCTGAGATCCTCCGGCACCAAAATCAGAGAAGTCGATCATGACGCCGAAAACCGCTCGTACTTTTCGACATCATGCTCTGAAGAACAGCAATCACATAGGTAGGCGATGAACCTTACTCCGAGAGAAAAAGACAAGCTGCTGATTTCCATGGCGGCAATGGTGGCACGGCGCCGTCTTGAACGCGGCGTCAAGCTCAACCATCCCGAAGCCATCGCACTGATCACCGATTTCGTCGTCGAAGGCGCCCGTGACGGTCGTCCAGTCGCCGAGTTGATGGAGGCTGGCGCCCACGTCATCACGCGGGATCAGGTGATGGAAGGCATCGCCGAGATGATCCACGACATTCAGGTCGAGGCGACGTTTCCTGACGGCACGAAGCTTGTCACCGTCCACGAACCGATCCGGTAAGATGCGATGCTCCGTCTGAGAGCCGATTGCCAATGCGACACGGATTTACCGCCGGAACGCCGGCTGGTGCTGATCCTCATGAGGAGAAAACCATGATCCCAGGTGAAGTTATCGCTGCGAGCGGCGATATCGAGCTCAATGTCGGCGCGCCGACCGTGACGCTCGAGGTTTCCAATACCGGCGACCGTCCGGTCCAGGTTGGCAGCCACTATCATTTCGCCGAAACCAATGCGGGGCTTTCGTTCGAACGCGACAAGGCCAAAGGCATGCGGCTGGATATTCCGGCCGGCACCGCGGTGCGCTTCGAGCCGGGGCAGACGCGCGAGGTGACGCTGATCCCTTTGTCGGGCAAGCGCGAAGTATACGGCTTTCGCCAGCAGGTCATGGGCAAGCTTTGAGAATTGGGAGAAGAAGTCGATGTTTTTGAAATTGCTTGTACCTGCCGTGGCCATCGCCGCTGTTTTCGTCTGCGGCCCGGCCTTTGCGCAAAGCGGTACAGATGACGCAAAGGTGGATTGCGCCAACACCTCGGTGCAATCGGAGCTGAATATTTGTGCTGATCGTGCCTTCGACAAGGCGGACCAGGCGTTGAACGTTCAATACAAGAAAGCCCGTGCCGCAATGGTCGCCCTTGATGCCAACCTTAGCGGTGAGTTGAAAGGTGCTGAAAAAGCGCTCGTCAAGGCGCAACGCGCCTGGGTCGATTATCGCGATGGCGAATGCGAGTCGCAGGGCTTCCGGATGCGCGGTGGTTCGGCGGAGCCCATGGTTGTTTCGGGTTGCAAGGAGAGCCTCACCAAGCAGCGAACCAAGGAGCTGAAAGAACTTGCCGATGGGCCGGAGGCTAATCAGTGAGTTCGAGGCGCCGTGTGGTTATCGTTGGCAATGGCGAAGTCGCAGCGGGCGCTGCGGCCGAGATTGATGCCGCCGATCTGGTGATCCGATTCAATGACAGCCGCTCGATGGGTGCCGGCGGCAACAGGACGGATGTCGTGGCCGTCTGCAATACCGGCCGGCCGGCGCGGGCCATGCTCGGCTCGGCGGAGTGGCGCAAGAGCCCTGCCGTCGCCGCAGCGTCCGAAATCTGGAGCGTCCGCGATCCCCGCAAGTTCGAGGCGTTGCGCGCGCCGCTTGCCGTGTCGCATCCGGAACTCGACGATTTCTGCGATGATTATACGGACCAGTTCACCGTTTTCTGTCAGGCCGTCGGCAAGAGGCATGTGGTGATCGATCAATCCCTTCACGAAAGCGTCGATGCCGCTCTCGCAGAGCACGATCCAGGCTCCTACGTGGTGCCGAGCAGCGGCATGATCGTGATTGCCGAGGCGATGGCGCGCTATCCGGACGACGATATCGCTATTACCGGCTTCAGCCATACCGGCTGGGAAGAGCATCCTTTTGCCGCCGAGAAGCGATTGGTGAATGCTTATGTCTCCCTCGGTCGGCTGCGCCGTCTTGCCGACAAGACCCTCTTCTCTGCCTCCCAAGGAGATTGATCGATGCCCTACAGGATTTCCCGCGCTGCCTATGCCAACATGTTCGGACCGACGGTGGGCGACAAGGTGCGGCTTGCCGATACCGAGTTGTTCATCGAAGTGGAGAAGGATTTCACCACCTATGGCGAGGAAGTGAAATTCGGCGGCGGCAAGGTTATCCGCGACGGCATGGGGCAAAGCCAGGTAACGCGGGCGGCAGGTGCCGTCGACACGGTCATCACCAATGCGCTCATTCTCGACCATTGGGGGATCGTCAAGGCAGATATCGGCCTGAAAGACGGCCGCATCATCGCGATCGGCAAGGCCGGCAATCCCGACACTCAGCCGAACGTCAACATCATCGTCGGGCCGGGCACCGAGGCGATTGCCGGTGAGGGCAAGATCGTCACCGCCGGCGGCATGGACAGCCACATCCACTTCATCTGCCCTCAGCAGATCGAAGAGGCTCTGATGTCGGGCATTACGACCATGCTCGGCGGCGGCACCGGGCCGGCACATGGCACGTTGGCGACAACCTGCACCCCCGGCCCCTGGCATCTGGCGCGGATGATCGAGTCTTTCGATGCCTTCCCGATGAACATCGGATTGTCAGGCAAGGGGAATGCCTCCGTGCCGGCGGCTCTGGAAGAGATGGTGCTGGGCGGCGCGTGCGCCCTCAAGCTGCATGAGGACTGGGGCACGACGCCGGCGGCCATCGACTGCTGCCTGGGCGTTGCCGATGAATACGACGTCCAGGTGATGATCCACACGGATACGTTGAATGAAAGCGGCTTCGTCGAGGACACGATCGGATCCATCAAGGGCCGCACGATCCATGCTTTTCATACGGAAGGCGCCGGTGGCGGCCACGCTCCCGACATCATCAAAATCTGCGGTCAGTCCAACGTCATCCCGTCCTCGACCAACCCGACGCGGCCCTACACGGTTAACACGATCGCAGAGCATCTCGACATGCTGATGGTCTGCCATCATCTGTCGCCGTCGATCCCGGAAGATATCGCCTTTGCGGAAAGCCGCATTCGCAAGGAAACGATTGCGGCCGAGGATATCCTGCATGATATCGGCGCCTTCTCGATCATTTCGTCCGACAGCCAGGCCATGGGTCGCGTCGGTGAGGTGGCGATCCGGACATGGCAGACCGCCGACAAGATGAAGCGTCAGCGCGGCCGTCTTGCTCAGGAAATCGGGGACAACGACAATTTTCGTGTGAAGCGCTATATTGCCAAATACACGATCAACCCGGCTATCGCCCATGGCGTCAGTCACGAGGTGGGATCGATCGAGATCGGCAAGCGTGCCGACCTCGTGCTCTGGAATCCGGCCTTTTTCGGCGTGAAGCCCGAGATGGTCCTGCTTGGCGGTTCCATCGCTGCAGCGCCGATGGGCGATCCTAACGCGTCTATCCCGACGCCGCAGCCGATGCATTATCGTCCCATGTTCGGTGCTTTCGGCAAGAATCGCACCAATTCCTCCGTGACATTCGTTTCTCAGGCGGCCTTCGATGCCGGGCTTGCCGGCAAGCTTGGCGTGGCCAAGGCACTGCTGCCGGTGAAAAACACGCGCGGCGGCATTTCAAAGGCATCGATGATCCACAACAACCTCACGCCCCATATCGAGGTCGATCCGGAAACCTACGAAGTTCGAGCCGATGGCGAGCTTCTGACCTGCGAACCGGCGACTGTGTTGCCAATGGCACAGCGCTATTTCCTGTTCTGAACATGTTCTGGTTTTCCAAATCCACGATAAGCACCGATGACGAGGATTGGCAGCTTTCGGCGTGGGGATGGCTGCTGGAAAATCTTGGGGGCTTGGACGCCTTGAAAAGGTTCACCTCAAGATATCCGCGACATGCCGATTTCCCAAATTCCGGGCAATCGGGGCATGAGCATGTGATTTTTGTCTTTTCTCATCTCTGTCAACTTCTCAAGCTTGATGCCGAGAGCTTCGAAGTTCGTGAGCAGGAGGAGGCAATCGAGCCGCACCTGGGCGGTCTGGCCCTCGTGCAAAATGTCCCGCAAGATCCGGGCGGTACGTATCGCGCCGCAAACAATCGGCACATCATCACTTATACGCCCGGAATCGTGCGCGATCTGGAGCAGCTGATCGCTGTTCTCATCCACGAAATCTGCCATTCGATATTGTTTTCGGTTCCCACAAGGCCGCCGGATTGGGCTGAAAACGAAGAGTTCATGACAGATCTTGCAACGGTGTTCCTGGGCTTCGGCGTTTTCGGTGGAAACCAGTCGTTTCAGTTCAGTCAATATCGTGATGATGCCAGCAGTACGCAAGGCTGGTCGACGCGACGCTTGGGGTATCTCACCCAAAACGAATGGGGGTTTGCGCTGGCTGTAAGAGCGCTGCTGACGAACGAGGATGTCTCGCCCATAGGGCAATATGCCACCAGCGGGCTTCGTGCCAATTTCACGAAAAACCGTCGCTATCTCGAAAAGAACCGCGGCAAAATCGAACAGCGCATCCAAGAGTATTAAGCTCCCGATTTATGTAGATTCCGATCGGGCAATTGGCTGCGGCGCGTCACAATTTTTTTATTCCGCAAGCCTCCTATTTTAAGGATTTTCGTAAGATAGCATCTTCCCGTTCTGGGTAGTGCAACATAATCAACGGCTTGCGCCTGTCGACGGTGACGCAGTCCTTGTCCATATGCGGCCGCAAGAGTGCGTACCTGTTTCTAACAGTTCATAAGTTGGGAAATATCGCGCATTTTAATTGTTGTGTTAAGGAGCTGGAAGCGCGTTCACCCCTATCTCACATAACGAAACCGGTGGCAGAGGGAGGTGAATCGCATGAGACAATGGATTTCGCTGCAGACCGAGCTTGGTAACTTTCAGCAGCGAGGTGCGATTTATATTTTCGCGCTTAAGATGAGTTTCATCGCCATCATCATGTCTCTTGCGATCATGATTGCGATGCTTCCGGTTCTGCAGTGGCTCGATCTGTTGCCGCTGCCATTCATGGATGCGATGCGCTTCGGCGTCATGCTTGCCTGGATCATCGGCGGGATCGTATCCGGCGCATTGGCGATCGTTGCGGGGTATTCGATCCATAAGCTTGCCGTTTCCCGCGCCGAATTCGAGAGGCTCAGCCGCACCGACATGCTTTCCGGCCTGCTCAACCGCCGCGCCTTCACCGAGGCGCTGAATACGGCGGGTGATGGCAGCTCGCTGGTGATTTTCGATGTCGATCGATTCAAGACGATCAATGATCGTTTTGGCCATGCCTCCGGTGATGCGGTCATCGTTGCGGTATCGCAGCTGTTCGCTGGTGTCTTTACGGAGCAGGAGGTGATTGCCCGGCTCGGCGGGGAAGAATTCGGCGTCATCATCCATGGTGGCGATATCGCCAGGCGCATGGCGCGGATAGAGGCCGTCAAGGAGCAGGTCGCCAATCACCCGATTGCCGTCGAGGGCGGCTCGGTCAAGATCACCATCTCTGCCGGCATTGCCGAGATCGGCGCGGATCGAAAGTCCGACGCGGTCTATGCAGCGGCCGACAAGGCGCTGTATCTGGCAAAGACGCTTGGACGCAATCGCGTGATCCACGAGTGCGAACGGCTGCGGCAGATCTGGCAACGCTCGGTTGCCGAGCAAGGTCGGGAACCGAGGATGGATGCCGGGGAATTGCACCTTTATATGCAATGCATATAGTGCGGCTGAGCCGCATTGCGCTTGCACAGCAGGCGACTATTTTGCATGGTCTGACCAAGCCTTGAACTGGATCAGCCATGCTACGCGTCACCTCCCATCTGCCTGCCGGTACTCCGTCTTCCAATCCGATCGATCGTGTCGTGCTGCCGCATGATTTGCGGCATCTGCGCCGCAAGCTGCTGCATCTCGAAAACGGCGAAATGGTCATGCTCGACCTGAAGGAGCCTGTGTTGTTTGCCAGCGGTGATCTTCTGGTGCGTGAGGATGGCGAATTGATCGAGATCGTTGCCGCCGACGAAAAACTCTTCGAAATCAAGCCGCGCGATCGCCGACATCTTATCGAGCTTGCCTGGCATCTCGGCAACCGCCACCTCTCGGCACAGATCGAGGAGGAGCGCATCCTCATCTTGCGCGACCATGTCATTCGCTCCATGCTCGAGGGGCTCGGTGCGACGGTAAGCGAGGTCACTGAACCGTTTCAGCCGGCTCGCGGCGCCTATCATTCCCACGGCAGCCATTCGCATGGCCACGGCCATCACCATGACCACCACTCGCATGATTGATCGCTCGTGAGCGGCGCGTTGATGTCCGACGACCACGATCTTCAGGCCCTGCTGCGACTGATGGCCTGGATGTCGCCGGCCTTTCCCGTTGGTTCGTTTGCCTATTCCGGTGGGCTTGAGCGCGCCGTGCATGATGGGCTGGTGCCCGATAGCGGCAGCCTTCGCACTTGGATCGAAACGCTTCTTCGCAATGGCTCCGTTTGGAACGATGCGGTGCTTTTTGCCGAAGCACATCATGCCGGCGACGATGCGCTGCGGCTGATGGCGATCGGCGAGCTTGCAGAGGCGCTCGCGGGCTCAAAAGAACGACATATGGAAACCATGCTGCTTGGAGAGGCTTTCCTGACGGCCGCCGTCGCGTGGCCACACGAGATCTTCTCGATCCTGCCGGCAAAGACCGCTTATCCCGTTGCAGTCGGCGCGGTTGCCCGCGCACATGGGATTTCCGCAGAAAAGGCGCTGGCCGCTTTTCTTCACGCCGTTGTATCGCAGATGGTGTCGGCCGGTATTCGGCTCGGCGTGACCGGTCAGAAGGATGGCGTCGCCGTTCTAGCGGCTCTTGAGACTGTCGTTGCCGATGTTGCGACGCAGGCGGCGCAATCCGGCCTCGGCGATCTCGGCGCCGCCACCGTGCAAGCCGATATTGCCAGTCTTCGGCACGAGACGCAGGCCACGCGTCTCTTTCGCTCATGATATCTGGCACAGGGAAAATCACGCAATCAATGAGCCATCTACGTCATTCGCCGCTGTGCGGCGAGCGGATGCCTCGCTATGCTGTCGCTTCATCGGAGTTGCGAGCATGAAATCGAGAAATGGACCCTTGCGCGTCGGTATCGGCGGCCCTGTCGGATCGGGCAAGACGGCGCTGACGGAGAAGCTGTGCAAGGCGATGCGGGATGAATACTCGGTCGCCGTCGTCACAAACGACATCTACACGACTGAGGATGCCGAAGCGCTGGTGCGCATGCAGGCGCTGGCCTCCGATCGTATCGTCGGCGTTGAAACCGGAGGATGCCCTCACACGGCGATCCGTGAGGATGCGACGATCAATCTGCAGGCCATTGCCGGTCTCAACGAGCGGCTTCCCGATCTCGACGTTGTTTTCATCGAATCCGGCGGTGACAATTTGGCGGCGACCTTTTCGCCGGATCTTGCCGATATCACCATCTACGTGATCTCGGTGTGCCAAGGAGAGGAAATTCCGCGCAAGGGTGGTCCGGGCATCACCAAGTCTGATCTGCTCGTCATCAACAAGAAGGACCTCGCGCCCTTCGTCGAGGTCGATCTCGATGTGATGGATCGTGATGCCAACCGGATGCGCCAGGCTCGCCCGTTCGTCTTTTCCGACATGAAGCGGGGCGAGGGGGTCAGCTCTATCGTCAGCTTCCTAAAGGAACAGGGCGGCCTTTAAGCCGCCCCGTCATAACGCATCCATTCATTTCAGCCGGCTATTCCGCGGCAAATGGTGGCAACTTCAGCACATTCGTGCCAGCCGCCTTGCGACCTCTGCCGTCCCTGTTCTCGATGGTTTCCAGCCGCTCTTCCAGCGATGCCAGCGATTTGCGGTTCTCATCGACGGCGGTTGCCAGGCCTTCCTTGGTGAGCACCTCATCATCCGCATCCTTCTTGCCGACCAGCTTGCCGAAGAGGAAGCCGAGCAGACGGGACAGATCGTCCATGATCAGGAAGAATGACGGCACGACCACGAGGCTGAGCACGGTCGAGACGATAATGCCGCCGATCACGGCAATCGCCATCGGCGCGCGGAATGAACCGCCTTCACCGACGCCGAGAGCTGAGGGCAGCATGCCGGCCGACATGGCGATCGAGGTCATGATGATCGGTCGGGCACGCTTGCGGCCGGCTTCGATGACGGCATCCAGTCTCGGCATGCCGTGATGCATCATCTCGATGGCGAAATCGACCAGCAGGATGGCGTTCTTGGTGACGATGCCCATCAGCATCAGAATACCGATCATCACGGGCATCGACAGCGCGTTGCCGGTCATCATCAGGGCCAGCGCAACGCCGCCGATCGCCAATGGCAGCGATAGCAGGATCGTAAAGGGCTGGATCACGTCCTTGAACAGCAGGATCAACACGGTCAGCACGAGCAGAAGGCCAAGCAGCATCGCGTTGCCGAAGCTCTGCACCATCTCCTTCTGAACCTTGGTATCGCCGCTTTCAGCCAGATGCACGGTTGCCGGGATCTTGGCATTGTTGACGATGTTGAGGAAATGCTCCGATGCCGTATCCAACGCAACGCCCTGCGGCAGGTCGGCGCCGATGGCGACGACACGGAAGCGGTTGTTGCGCTTGATGGAAGACAGACCCTCCGAATAGTCGATGTCGGCTACGCTCGACAGCGGCACGCTGGAGTTGGTGGATGCCTGTCCGGCAGTGCCCATCGACGTCTTGATGCGCAACGCACGAATTGCCGCCAGATCTCGGCGCATGCCGAGCGAAGCCTGGACCCTGATCGGGATCTGACGATCGTCGAGCGAGATCTTGGCAAGCGACGCGTCGATATCGCCGATGGTGGCCACGCGCACCGTGTCGGAAATCATCTGCGGCGTGATGCCGAGGCGGGCAGCCTCGTCCTTGCGCGGATAGATCTGCAGTTCCGGGCGCGGCAGAGCGCCGTCTGCGCTGACATTGGCCAGCGCCGGATCGGTGCGCAGCTTGGCTTCGAGAATGCCGACCGCCTGGTTCAGATCCTTCTCGTTGCGCGAGAGGAAGTTATAGGTCAGGTCGCGGTCGCCACGGTCGTTGAGCTTGGTGATCCGGACGTCGGGGATCGAGCGCAGTTTTGCGAAGACTTCCTTTTCCACTTCCCATTGCGGGCGCTCGCGGCCGTGAACCGTGACCTTCGGCATATAGGGGCCGATGACCGGCAGTGAGCCAAGGACATCGTTCACCAGCTTCTTGGTCAGCGATTGATCGAGCTTGCCGAGCGTGAGCGTGACGGTCGCGCGGCGCAGTTCCAGATCACCCTTCGGCGAGGCGCCGCCGAGGACGAAGACGTTCTGCACGCCGTCGATGCCCTTCACGCGCCGGTAGATCTCGTTCGTTGCCTGTTCGGTGTCGTCAAGACGCGCATTCGGCGGCAACTCGGCCGACAGCACGATACGCGAGGAATCATCCGGCGGAATGAAGCTGCCCGGAACGAACATGATGAGCGCCGCGACGGAAGCGATCGAAAAGGCAAAGGCGGCAAGCAACGTCGGATAGCGCGTGTACCACCGGCTGGTCGTAACCCGCACCAGCCAGCTGTATCCGCGCATGAGGCGGCCGTCATTATCGTGATGATCGTCAACGGCGTCCTCAGCCCGCATGAGATAGGCGGCCATCATCGGTGTGATCAAGCGCGCCACAAGCAGCGAGAAGAATACCGAGAAGGCGACAGTCAGACCGAACTGGATGAAATACTGGCCCGGAATGCCCGGCATGAACGAGACCGGTACAAAGACCGCGATGATCGTGAAGGTCGTCGCGATGACGGCGAGACCGATTTCATCGGCGGCATCGATGGCGGCGCGGTATGGCGTCTTGCCCATCTTGATGTGGCGGGCGATGTTCTCGATCTCGACGATGGCGTCATCCACGAGGATACCGGTTGCCAGCGTCAAGGCCAGGAAGCTGACGAGGTTCAGCGAGAAGCCGATCTGGTTCATGATCCAGAAAGTGGGGATCGCGGATAGCGGCAGCGCGACTGCGGAGATCAGCGTTGCGCGCCAATTTCGCAGGAAGAGGAACACGACGATGACGGCGAGCAGCGCACCCTCGAGCAGGGTGTGCATCGCGGCTTCATAGTTGCCGTAGGTATAGTAGACGGAATCGTCGATCATCTCGATCGAGACGTTCGGATTTTCCGCGCGCACCTTGTCGAGCGTATCGCCGACCGTCTGGGCGACGGTCACTTCGCTCGCGCCCTTGGCACGAAAGACACCGAAGGTCACCACAGGCGTGCTGTTGAAGCGCGAGAACGACTTCGGCTCCTGATAGGTGTCTTTGATCATGCCGAGATCGGAAAGCTTGACGAAGCGACCGTTGGTCAGCGCGATGGTCGTATCGGCAAGCTGTGCGACATTGCGGGCATCGCCGAGCACGCGGATTGCCTGCTCGCTGCCGGCAACCTGGCCACGACCGGAGCCGAGGTCGATGTTGGTGCCGCGCAGCTGCTGGCTGACCGAGAGCGCAGTGATGCCATAGGCATTCAGCTTGTTCGGGTCGAGTTCGATGCGGACTTCGCGGTCGGCGCCGCCGTAGCGGTCGACACGACCGATGCCCTTCTGGCCCTGCAAGGCACGCTTGACCGTGTCGTCGACGAACCAGGACAGCTCTTCGAGCGTCATGTTGGGCGAGGAAACGGCAAAGCTCTGGATCGCCTGGCCTTCGACGTCGACCTTCGAGACGATGGGCTCATCGATCGTCGAGGGCAGGTTGCCGCGAATGCGGTCGATGGCATCCTTGGTGTCCTGAACGGCCTGCTGCGTCGGCACTTCCAGGCGGAAGATCACGACCGTCTGAGATTGGCCGTCAGTGACGGTCGACTGTATCTCGTCGATGCCGTTGATGCCGGCGACAGCATCTTCGACCTCTTTCGTCACCTGCATTTCGAGTTCCGCCGGCGAGGCGCCGCTCTGGGTCACGGTGACGTTGACGACCGGAACGTCGATGTTCGGGAAGCGGGTGATCGGCAGGTTGAAGAAGGCGTGCGCGCCCACCACCATCAGCAGGAAAAAGCCGAGGAGCGGTGCGACCGGATTTCGGATGGACCAGGCGGAGAAATTCATCTTGCCGTTCTCGCTCAGTTGGAGGCTTGCGACGCGTCGCGTACGGGCGTGATATGGTCACCATCGCGAACATAGGCGCCGGCCTTGGCGACGACCTCATCTCCGGCTTTCAAGCCTTTGACGATTTCGACATAGGCGCCGTCCTGGATGCCGGTTTCGACAGTCACGAACTTGACCACGCCGTTCTCGACCTTGCGGGCGGAGGAGCTGTTTTCCTCGCTGTTGACGGCCGTCAGCGGCAACGCCACGCCTTCGTCCTGTCGAATGACGATTTCGGCGCTGCCATACATGCCTGCGCGAGCTTTTTCGCCATCATCGATCGAGATATGCACGGCGCCGAGGCGGGTTACGGAGTCGACGATAGGCGCAACCAGACGCACTTTGCCGGAGAGCTTTTCGTGGCCGCCGGACAGGGAGATCAACGCCTTCTGCCCGATGACGATCTTGGTGATGTCGCTTTCGGAAACATCGACCACCAGCTCGAGTTGGCTGTCGCGGATGATGGTGAAGAGTGGATCGCCGCTGCCGTTGGCGATGGCGCCGATACGGGCATTGCGCGAGGCGACGGTGCCTGCGACGGGCGTCTTGATGCCTGTGCGAGCCAGTTTCAGGTCGGTGTCGGCGATCTGGCTATCGGTAACCTTCAGGTCGGCTTCCGCAACGGCGATCGCCTGCTCGGCGGAGACCACGCGCGCCTTGTTGGCCGCTGCGGAGGCATTGGCCTGCTCGACTGACGAGGTCGACATCGTGCCTTTGGCCCCCATTGCGACGGCACGAACCCGCTGCAGCTCGGCTTCCTCGGCGTTGGCATGGGCTTCCGTCAGCTGTGCCCGCAATTGAGCGAGGCTTGCTTCGCCCTTTGCGCGTGTCGCCTGCATCTGGCTCTTCTGCAGCACGAGCGCGTCGTCATTCAATGTAGCGAGCGCGCTATTGGCGTCGACCTTGTCGCCGACATCGGCGTTGAGCGTGCGGATCGACAACCCATCCACCTGCGGCTGGATGTAGACTTCCTCGACAGCCTTCACCGTGCCCGTCGCAACGACCTTGTCGGTCAGCTTGCGCATGGTGGCGGTCGTGATGACGATCGCCGGCAGGTTCTGTTTCGGAGCAGTCACGGGGGATTCTTCCGCCAGCGCAGCCGGTGTGAGCAGGGAAAGTAGGATGGCAGTCGTGCTTAGCAGTCTGAACGGCGTGAGGGCCATGCGTCTGGTTCCAGTTCAGCGTCTTGGTCAAAAGGATTTCGCTGTTATCCGTCGCGAACACGGGGGATCAATGCATGCGAGCCGGCTTACCCGGCGGATTAACATCCGTCTGTCATGGCTGCAGGTCCCTCATCCTAAAATCGCTCCTCAACATGGGAACGGTTTCCAATTCTCGCAAGATCACGAGAAAATGATTTCGCGGGTATTTCTATAGCCTGCAACCTTGCGAAGCAATCACGGCTTTGTGATGTCAGCATTCGAAAAGTTGATAGCTGAGGGCTTTTCAGTCAAATGCTGCAGGAAAGCCAGCATTTTGTTGCTCTTGTTACAAAATGAAAAAAAACGCGCGGGGTCGGAACCTCGCGCGTCTCGACAGTCCTGGACGGCTGGAAGCTTATTTCAGGGCAGCGTCCGTGATTTCATGCGTGTAGGCGCCGGACGGCTTCTTGGTGATGATCTTCTGATCGAGCAATGCCTCGACCGTACGGTCATACGTCTTCATGTCCAGCTTGCCGTTGCCGATGAGCTTGCCGACTTCGGCCGTCATGCGCTTCTGGTGGTTTTCATCCTGACCGCCATTGTCCATGACGATCTCGGCTGCTTCATCCGGATGCTCGACGGCGTATTTCCAGCCCTTCATCGATGCGCGGACGAACTTCACCATGTCGGCCTTGAACTTCGCATCCTTCAGCTTGTCTTCCTTGACGTAGAGGCCGTCTTCCAGAAGGTCGTTGCCGAGCTTGGTGTAGTTGAAGACGGTCAGGTCTTCGGCCTTGAAGCCGGCATCGATCGCCTGCCAGTATTCGTTATAGGTCATGACCGAGATGCAGTCGGCCTGCTTCTGCACGAGCGGCTGCACATCGAAGCTCTGCTTCAGGACGTTGACGCCGTCGGCGCCGCCGTCCGTCTTCAGGCCGAGTTTGTGCATCCAGGCAAAGAAGGGATATTCGTTGCCGTAGAACCAGACGCCGAGCGTGTGGCCCTTGAAGTCCTTCTCGGTCTTGATCGGACCGTCCTTGGGGCAGATCAGTTCGAGGCCGGACTTGTCGAAGGGCTGGGCGATGTTGATGAGCGGAACGCCCTTTTCGCGGGCAACGAGGGCGCCGCCCATCCAGTCGACGATCACGTCGGCGCCACCGCCGGCGATCACCTGTTCCGGGGCGATATCCGGGCCGCCCGGCTTGATGTCGACATCGAGGCCTTCATCCTTGTAGAAACCCTTGTCCTTGGCGACGAAGTAGCCGCCGAACTGGCCCTGAGCGACCCATTTCAGCTGCAGCGTGATCTTGTCCGCTGCCATCGCAGCCTGGGTGGCGGCAAGCGTCATGGCACTGGCCATCAATGCTAACATTATTTTTTTCATGTCTTCACCCTTTTCCCTCTGGAGTTATGCCTTGATCCCTTGAAGGGGATCCTGGATTACGTCTGCCCACCACGGATAGACGGATGCCAGAACGTCACCATTCGTTCGATGATGGCGACGATGCCGTAGAAGACGGAGCCTGCGATCGCGGCAACCGCGATTTCGGCCCAGACCATGTCGAGGTTCAACCGACCATTCTCGGTTGAGATGCGGAAGCCCATGCCAGACATGGGCGTGCCGAAGAATTCGGCCACGATGGCACCGATCAGAGCCAAGGTCGAGTTGATCTTCAGCGCGTTGAAGATAAAGGGCGCGGCGGCTGGCAGGCGCAGCTTGAACAAGGTCTGCCAGTAGCTCGATGCGTAGGTCCGCATCAGGTCCTTTTCCATGTTGCCGGCTGCGGTCAGCCCCGCCACGGTGTTCACCAGCATCGGGAAGAATGTCATGACGACGACGACCGCAGCCTTCGACTGCCAATCGAACCCGAACCACATGACCATGATCGGAGCAACACCGATGATCGGCAGGGCCGAGACAAGGTTGCCGATCGGCAAAAGGCCGCGGCGAAGGAAGGCGAAGCGATCGGCCAGAATGGCGACGACGAAGCCGCTGGCGCAACCGATGACATAGCCGATCAGGACCGATCGGAAGATGGTCTGCTGCACATCGATCCAAAGCGTCGATAGGGAACCGGCAATTCTGGCGCCGATTGCGCTTGGCGGCGGCAGGAGGATGAATGGTATGCCGGCGCCGCGCGTCACCGCCTCCCAGACGATGACGATCCACACCCCGAAAATCGCGGGGATCAGCAATCGCAGCGTATAGCTGCCGGCGGAGGAATGCGCGGGAATGGTGGAAAGGATAGAAACGCAACGCCAGGCGAGCAGCCAGGCTGCCGCGAGCAGAATGAAAAATGCAGCCTCCGCATTGCCCTCGTTGCCGGATAGTCCTGCAAGCAGCAGCCATGCGACAGCATGGGCGGCAAAGAAAAGGATCGCAGCGCCGAGGCCTGCCGACAGGTTGGTGAACGAAATGGCGGCGGCACCTGCGATGAGAATGAAGATCACGAAGACTGTGCCGCTACTGACGGGCGCGGCCGTATCGGCTGAAAACAGCGGCAGTGTCGTGATCGCGGCGAGACAGAGAAGCAGCGCGAGGATGCATTGCCAGGAGAAATGAAAGATCTTCATGCTGGCCGACCTCCCATGGCGCGATCGACGATCCGCGCGATGATGCTGACGATTGCGATCAGCACGGCTGCGAGGATCGAACCGGCAACGAGCGCTGCCCAAATATCGATCGTCAGGCTCTGGTAGGAACCGGCGAGCAATTTCGCCCCGATGCCGGCGACGGCGCCCGTTGGCAGCTCGCCGACGATCGTTCCGGTCAGGCTGGCCGCGATCGCCACCTTCATGGAGGTGAAGAGGAACGGCACGGAAGCGGGGACGCGCAACTTCCAGAAAGTCTGCATGGCGCTGGCATTATAGGTGCGCATCAGATCGAGATGCATGACCTCGGGCGAGCGCAACCCCTTCACCATGCCGACGGCGACGGGAAAGAAGGACAGATAGGTCGAGACGAGCGCCTTGGGTATGAGGCCTGTCACGCCGATGGAACCGAGCACGACAACGACCATGGGTGCGATGGCAAGGATCGGGATCGTCTGAGACGCGATGATCCAAGGCATGAGGCTGCGATCCAGCGCGACGACATGGACGATGCCGACGGCAATCAGAATGCCGAGGATCGTGCCGAACGCGAAGCCGACCGCTGTGGAGGACAGGGTCACCCACGCGTTGTAAACCAGGCTTCGACTGCTGGTCAGAGCTCGCAGGAAGGTGTTTTCGAAGACGTTCTGCGCCACTTGATGTGGTGCCGGCAGGATGGGCTTGGGCTGGGCGAGGGTCTTGCCGATGAATTCCATCGTCGTCGACGTGACATTGCCACGCCGGTCGAGATCGCGCTGGAACGGAGCGTTGAGAGCAACGGCGAAGACGTACCACAGCGCCAGGATGGCAAGCACGACGGTCACAACGGGCAGGAATTTGTGTTTGAAGAACCGTTCCTTTTCCATCGTCATGCCCGTCCTTGCGTGGGATAGAGCATGAGAACCATGGCGACGATGCCGAGACCGACGCCCGCGATCTGCTGCAGGCTCAGGCGCTCGCCGAACACGATGAAGGCGATGACGTTGACGACGACGAGCTGCGCGATGGAGGAGGCGGAGATTGCCAGCCCAAGACCGCCCTCGCGCATCAGCCGCACCATCATCAGGTTGCCGACGCAATAAAGGATGAGTGCCAGGATGAGCACCAATAAGTTGTCGTTGGTGATGTAGGCGCGCGAGGCTGTTGCTCCGCTGATGAAGATCGCCATGGCGCCGACAAGCCAAAGGAGGAATTGCGGGTTCATGAGCGATCCTATTCCTCGTAGCTGTGTCCGGCCCGCAGACCTTCGCGGACGCGGTGGGCGATTTCCAGAAATTCAGGGGTTTCGCGAATGCCGAGCGGCCGTTCAGCCGGCAGCGGCGATTCGATAATGTCCGTGACGCGACCGGGCCGCGGCGACATGACCACAATCTTCGTCGACAAGTATACAGCTTCCGGGATGGAGTGCGTGACGAAGCAGATGGTCTTGTTCGTCTGCTTCCACAGCTTCAGCAGTTGCTCGTTCAAATGGTCGCGAACGATTTCATCCAACGCGCCGAAGGGCTCGTCCATCAGGAGAAGATCGGCGTCGAAGGCCAGTGCGCGGGCAATCGAAGCGCGCTGCTGCATGCCGCCGGAAAGCTGCCAGGGAAATTTCTTCTCGAAGCCGCTGAGGTTAACGAGTTCCAAGGTGCGAGTGATGCGTTTCGCCTGCTCCTGCCTGTCGTAACCCATGATCTCCAGGGGGAGGGCGATGTTCTTCTCGATCGTGCGCCAGGGATAAAGCGCCGCCGCCTGGAAAACATAGCCGTAGGCGCGCGCCTTGCGGGCTTCCTCGGGTGTCATGCCATTGACGCTGATATCGCCGGAGGTCTTGCGTTCGAGATCGGCGATCACGCGCAAAAATGTGGTCTTGCCGCAGCCCGAGGGGCCGATGAAGGAGACGAAATCGCCCTTGCGAACATCGAGATCGACATTGCTGAGCGCATGCACCGGCCCGTCGTTCGTATTGTAGGTGAGACAGAGATTCCGCGCGGAGACGACGGAGGAAGCGGATGACGTCATTAACACCTACCAGTCCTGTTTTCGCCGCATGGTTGGGGCGGATTGCGTGCTATTCCTTTTGGCATTGCTGTAGCTTGGAGAGGCGACGGTGCCTTTTGGCTGCTGTGCTTGGGAGAGCAATGCCATGAGTCTGTCATCGAAGCCTACCTGTCGTCTCGTGCGGCCCGGCAATACTTATGCCGGAAAACAGGGCCTCAACTATTTCGAAGGGATTGCCGCCGAGACGGTGGGCTCGACGGGGATCTGCATGCATCTCCTGACGATACCGTCGGGCGGTCGCGCCAAGGCGCATCTTCACGCTTCGCACGAGACGGCGATTTACGCGATATCGGGTGAAACGCATTGCTGGTTCGGCGATCAGCTGGAAGAGCATGTCATCGTGCACGAGGGCGAGATGTTTTATATCCCGGCCGGTGTTCCGCATCTTCCTGCGAACCTCAGCGACCGGCCGGCGACAGTGGTCATCGCCCGCACCGACCCGAACGAACAGGAAAGCGTCGTCCTGCTGCCGGATCTGGAGCGGTATGTGCCGTCTTGAACGGCCGATGAGCCGAAGCGCTGGGGCCAAGCTCACACCCCGCTGGCGGGGATGCCGCTGCGCTGAACCTTGCGCGGCGCGGTGACGTCTTTCCAGGTCGAAAGCGCGCGGCTGGCAGCCGTGAAGGGATCGCGGCTGACGAATTCGCCGTGGCCTTCCTTCGTCTTCACTGTGCCTTCCTCGATGGCCACGACACCGCGGGTCAGCGTGTAGCGAGGCAGGCCCGTCACTTCCTTGCCTTCGAAGACGTTGTAGTCGATCGCCGACTGCTGCGTCTTGGCAGCGATGGTCTTCGACCGCTTCGGATCCCAGACAACGATATCGGCATCCGCGCCGACCAGGATCGCGCCCTTTCTCGGATAGATGTTCAGGATCTTGGCGATGTTGGTGGAGGTGGCGGCGACGAATTCGTTCATCGTCAGGCGGCCGGTGTTGACACCATAGGTCCAGAGCATCGGCATGCGGTCTTCGAGGCCGCCGGTGCCGTTCGGGATCTTGGTGAAATCGTTGAGTCCGTAGCGCTTCTGCTCGGTGGTAAATGCGCAGTGGTCGGTCGCGACGACTTGCAGCGAGCCGGAGGCAAGGCCTGCCCAGAGGCTGTCCTGATGCTGCTTGTTGCGGAAGGGCGGCGACATGACGCGACGGGCAGCGTGGTCCCAATCCGCATTGGCGTATTCGCTTTCGTCGAGCGTCAGATGCTGGATCAGCGGCTCGCCATAGACGCGCATGCCTTTCTGGCGAGCGCGGCGGATGGCTTCATGGGCCTGTTCGCAGGAGGTATGGACGATGTAGACGGGCGAGCCCGCCATGTCGGCGATCATGATGGCGCGGTTCGTTGCCTCGCCCTCGACCTCTGCGGGGCGGGAATAGGCGTGTGCTTCCGGCCCGTTATTGCCTTCGGCCAAAAGCTTTGCCTGCATCTGCGCGACGACGTCACCGTTTTCGGCATGGACGAGCGGCAAGGCGCCCAGTTCTGCACAGCGCTGGAAGGAGGAGAACATCTCGTCGTCATCCACCATCAGCGCGCCCTTATAGGCCATGAAGTGCTTGAAGGTGTTGATGCCCTTGTCGCGGACGATGGTCTCCATCTCGTTGAAGACCTGTTCGCCCCACCAAGTGATCGCCATGTGGAAGGAATAATCGCAGTTTGCCCGGGTGGATTTGTTGTCCCACATCGTCAAAGCTTCGAGCATGGACTGGCCAGGCGAGGGAAGGGCGAAATCCACCACCATCGTGGTGCCGCCGGCAAGAGCGGCACGGGTGCCGCTTTCGAAATCGTCGGAGGAATAGGTGCCCATGAACGGCATTTCGAGGTGCGTATGCGGATCGATGCCGCCGGGCATCACGTAACAACCGGATGCGTCAAGCACTTCGCTGCCCGACAGGTTCTGCCCGATTTCGACGATCTTGTCGCCTTCGATCTTGACGTCCGCCTTATAGGTCAGGTCGGCCGTGACGATGGTTCCACCCTTGATGACTGTGCTCATGGCGCATGCTCCAGATGTGTGAGGTTCCGATGTTGGGAATCGTGGCCGTCAGGCCACGATCTCCGCCGTCTCGACGACTGCGTGGAACAGTACATCCGCACCGGCGGCTGCCCATTCCTTGGAGATTTCCTCGGCCTCGTTGTGTGAGAGGCCATCGACGCAGGGGCACATGATCATCGTGGCGGGGGCGACCTTGGCGGCCCAGCAGGCATCGTGACCGGCGCCGGAGATGATGTTCATGTGGCTGTAGCCGAGCCTTTCGGCCGCATTGCGCACGGAGGTGACGAGCTTGGGATCGAAGGTCACCGGCTCGAAATGGCCGATGGCTTCCACCGAACAGCCGACGCCGAGAGCCTCGGCGATCTTCTTGCCCTCGGTTTCGATCTTGGTGCGCATGCGATCCAGCTTTTCCTTGTCAGGCGTGCGCAGGTCGACGGTAAAGACGACCTTGCCGGGCAGGACGTTGCGGGAGTTCGGAGAGAAGAAAACCTGGCCGACGCCGGCAACGGCGCCCGGCTGGCTCTCCATCGCCACACCCTGCACCATTTCCATGATCCGGGACATGGCAAGACCGGCATTGACGCGCAGATTCATCGGCGTCGAGCCGGTGTGGGCTTCCTTGCCGGTCAGCGTGAATTCCAGCCACCACAGGCCCTGACAGTGCGTGACGACGCCGATGGTCTTGTTCTCGGCCTCGAGGATCGGGCCTTGCTCGATATGATATTCGAAGTAGGCGTGCATCTTGCGGGCGCCGACTTCTTCATCGCCGAGCCAGCCGATGCGCTTCAGCTCGTCGCCGTAGGTCTTGCCGTCTGGGTCCTTGCGGCCATAGGCGTAGTCAAGCGTATGCACTCCGGCAAAGACGCCGGAGGCGAGCATGGCGGGCGCAAAGCGCGCACCTTCTTCATTGGCCCAGTTGGTGACCACGATCGGGTGCTTGGTCTTGATGCCGAGGTCGTTCATCGTGCGTACGACTTCAAGCGCAGCGAGCACACCGAGGACGCCGTCATATTTGCCGCCGGTCGGCTGGGTATCGAGATGCGAGCCGACATAGACGGGCAGCGCATTCGGGTCGGTGCCGGCGCGGGTCGCGAACATCGTGCCCATCTTGTCGACACCGACGGTCATGCCGGCCTTGTCGCACCAGGTCTTGAAAAGGCTGCGTCCCTCGGCATCGGCATCGGTGAGCGTTTGACGATTGTTGCCGCCGGCAATGCCGGGGCCGATTTTCGCCATGTCCATCAGCGCATCCCAAAGGCGGTCGCCATTGATACGCATGTTTTCTCCTGGCGCTGCCACCATGATGCAATCCTCACCTGTTTGTCCTGGAGCATGCAAGGCGCATGCCCGATCGTTCCCATTGGCCTATCCGAAGCGTGTACTTGTTTTTATCGCCTCGGAAAATCGCCAGTTGCCTTTAAGAGACAACTGACAGATAATTTGACCGATTGGTAAACATTACAACTTCCGTGGCGCGGCTCAAGACGAAAAGCACGAAAAAAACCGATAAAATTTCCGGCGATTGCCTAAATTAAAAGCACTGACAGGGTGAAGGAAGGCTCGGCCGAAAGGCTTGGATTTCAAGGAGAAACAGAGCACACATGGCCATCCCCAGAGCCGCCCGCACCCAGCGCCGTACCCGGATTCAGGAAGAGAAAGAGGAAATCATACTCGAGGCCGCGCTGGATGTGTTTTCAGTCAGCGGTTTTCGTGGCTCGACCATCGATCAGATCGCTGAAGTTGCGGGAATGTCGAAGCCAAACGTCCTGTATTATTTCCGGACCAAGGAGGCGATGCATCGCGCCTTGATCGACCGGGTGCTGTTTACCTGGCTGGAGCCGCTGCGCGCCTTCGATTCCAACGGCGACCCGGAAAGCGAGATTCGTTCCTACATCCGCCGCAAGCTCGAAATGGCCCGCGATTTTCCGCGCGAAAGCCGGCTGTTCGCCAATGAGATGCTGCAAGGAGCGCCGCATGTGGAAGACGAGCTGCGCGGTCCGTTGAAGGCGCTCGTGGACGAGAAGGCCGAGGTGATCCGCTCCTGGGCTCGCGCCGGCAAAATCACCAAATGCGATCCCTACCATCTGATCTTCTCGATCTGGTCGACCACGCAGCACTATGCGGATTTCGATGTGCAGGTGCGTGCGGTGCTGGGTCAGGATCATTCGGGCGAGGGGCGTTTCGAGGACGCCGCCCGATATCTCGAGCAGCTCTTCGTCGACGGGCTGCGCATTCGGCATACCTGAGCGTCGGCGCAATCCCCATGGGAATCGCGCCGCGCTGGGAGATGACGGACATCAGCTCCGTTCTCTAAAAGTAATAATCCCGTTCAATACCGTCATAGTTGCCCGATTTCAGGCAGCAGTTCTTGAAACCGCCTCCGGGAACCGCAGGGGCAGGGATCATTGCGGCCGAGCTTTTCGATCAGCTCGATATCGCCACGGACAAATTGGGAGCCGGTTTTTACCCGGGTTTCCGACGGGAAAGACTTGCGTCGCTTGGACGTGACCTCAAAAGCTCACGTCGTGGAGGGTTTTGGACTTGCGTGACATGGTCGCCTCCTATCTCGCTGAACCTGCGATTGTTCGCAGCGGCTGTTCTATAGCTCGATTTTCACGCGTTTGCGAGCCGCGACGCCGTATCGACAAAAAGGAAGGGCGGCCGCAAAGGCTGCGCCCGCCCTTTCACTCGCTGCGGATATTTCCGCTCTTATTCCGCCGCCTGGCGCGCCATCGGATTGTTCGGATGGGTCGTCCAGTTGGCGTAGTTCGGGTCGACGATCTTGCCCGTACGCTTGTCGAGGTTGCCCGCCGGCAGTTCTTCCATGGTGATGCAATTCTCGACGGGACAGACGCTGACGCAGAGATTGCAGCCGACGCATTCCTCGTCCATCACCTCGAAATGCCTGAGGCCATCGACCATGTTGGTGATTGCCTGATGCGAGGTGTCCTCGCAGGCAATGTAGCAACGGCCGCACTTGATGCAGGCGTCCTGGTCGATCTTCGCCTTGGCGATGTAATTGAGGTTGAGATACTGCCAGTCCGAAACGTTCGGCACAGCGCGGGCGATGATATCGTCCAGGCTGCGGTGACCCTTTTCGTCCATCCAGTCGGATAGGCCCGAGATCATCTCCTCGACGATCTTGAAGCCATAGGTCATCGCGGCGGTGCAGACCTGCACGTTGCCGGCGCCGAGTGCAAGGAATTCCGCCGCATCACGCCATGTCGTGACGCCGCCGATGCCCGATATCGGCAGGCCATAGGTTTCGGGATCGCGGGCGATCTCGGCCACCATGTTGAGCGCGATCGGCTTGACGGCCGGGCCGCAATAGCCGCCATGGCTGCCCTTGCCACCGACCGTCGGGTTCGGGGCGAAGCTGTCGAGGTCGACAGAGACGATCGAGTTGATGGTGTTGATCAGCGACACTGCGTCGGTGCCGCCGGCCTTGGCGGCGCGAGCGGGCTTGCGGATATCGGTGATGTTGGGCGTCAGCTTGGTGATGACGGGCATACGGGTGTATTGCTTGCACCAGCGCACGACCATTTCGATATATTCCGGCACCTGTCCAACCGCGGCGCCCATGCCGCGTTCAGACATGCCGTGGGGACAGCCGAAGTTGAGCTCGATACCATCAGCTCCGGTTTCCTCGACCAGCGGCAGAATGGCTTTCCAGGACTCTTCCTCGCACGGCACCATGATCGAGGCGATGAGCGCGCGATCCGGCCAATTCATCTTCACCTGCTTCATTTCGCGCAGGTTGGTGTAGAGGTCGCGGTCGGTGATCAGCTCGATATTGTTGAGACCGAGCAGGCGGCGGTCTGCGCCCCAGATCGCGCCATAGCGCGGGCCGTTGACGTTGACCACCGGCGGTCCTTCCTCGCCGAGGGTCTTCCACACCACGCCGCCCCAGCCGGCCTTGAAGGCGCGCTCGACGTTGTAGGCCTTGTCGGTCGGCGGCGCTGACGCCAGCCAGAACGGGTTCGGGGATTTGATGCCAACGAAATTATTGCGGAGATCAGCCATGTCGGTTCTCCTTTCAGGCGACTGCAGCGGCCGACTTGGCGGCAGCGAGCGCAATGTTGATGGATTCGGCTGCGTCGCGACCCTGTGCCACGGCGGAGACCGTCAGGTCATCGCCGCCAAGCACACAGTCGCCACCAGCCCATACGCCGTCGATCGAGGTCCGGCCTTCGCCGTCGATGGCGATGCGGCCGGCTTCCATGCGCAATGCGCCAAGGCCCGAGGCTTCGAACGTCTGGCCAATTGCCTTGAAGATCTGGTCGGCGGCGATGACGCCGACGTCACCGGTGCCGGCAAGCTTGCCATCGCGCAGCTCGGTATATTCGACCTCGATGCCGGCAACCTTGCCGTCCTTGTCGAGGATGCGCTTCGGGGCGAGCCAGTGGCGGATGATGACGCCCTTGGAGGCAGCCAGATCCTGCTCGAATTCCGAGGCGTTCATGTGTTCCTTGCCACGGCGATAACAGATCGTCACTTCTTCGGCGCCGAGCAGCTTGGCTTGCACGGCCGCATCGATCGCGGTCATGCCGCCGCCGAGAACGACGACGCGGCGACCGATGGCGATATCGGCCTTGCTGCCGGCCTGGCGCAGATCGGCGATGTAGGCGACAGCATCGGCGACGCCATCGAGTTCCTCGCCTTCGGCACGCAGCGCGTTGACGCCGGCAAGCCCGAGGCCGAGGAATACGGCGTCATATTGCTGAGAGAGGTCGGAAAGGCTGAAGTCGCGGCCCAGTGCCTGGCCGTTCTTCACCTCGATGCCGCCAATGGCGAGCACGTAGTCGACTTCCTTCTGGGCGAAGTCGTCGACCGTCTTGTAGGTGGCGATGCCATATTCGTTCAGGCCGCCTGCCTTTTCGCGGGCGTCGAAGATGGTGACATCGTGGCCTTTGACGGCCAAGCGGTGAGCGCAGGCAAGACCGGCCGGGCCGGCACCGATGACGGCGACCTTCTTGCCGGTGGATGCGGCACGCGAATAGAACTGCTTGTTTTCAGCCATCGCCGCGTCGGTCGCATAGCGCTGTAACCGGCCGATTTCGACCGGGCGCTCTTCGGCAGTGTTGCGCACGCACGCCTGCTCGCAGAGCTGTTCGGTGGGACAGACGCGGGCGCACATGCCGCCAAGAATGTTCTGATCGAAGATCGTCTTGGCCGAGCCGATGGGATTACCCGTCGAGATCTGACGGATAAACATCGGAATGTCGATGGAGGTGGGACAGGCCGTCATGCACGGCGCGTCGTAGCAGAAATAACAGCGGTCGGATGCGACCAGAGCCTCATGCTTGTTGAGGCGCGGATGAAGGTCGGAAAAGTTTGCATCATATTCGGCGGGCGTGAGCCTGCCGCTATGAATCCCAGTTTCCAGTCGTCCCATTGAAGTTCCCTCTTATAGTAAACGGCTAGTACGGGAACGGTAACTCAGGTTAAAAAATTTATCAAACGGTAAAATTTTGGCGATTTTGTCGCTTTGAAGCATCGCTTCAGAAGGACAAATCGGCGGTCGGTCTCGTCACGAGAGCGAAATCAAGCATCTGTTTTGTTTTGATTTTATCGATTTTGGCGATGAGCAAAACGATGCGCTATCGGCGTGTCGTTGAATTTTGCCATGGCGCTGTCGGCATTGGCGGAGGATTGTGCGGGATGATTGCACGCCACGAAAAAAGATTTTTTTCGTCCTTGGATGGAACCAAGGTTTCGCAGGGTCGTTATCAGAGTGTCCTGATGATGATTGCATCCCCCTGATGCACGCCCAATAGCATCGCAGGACTTCTACTCACGGTCCCCTCCCGATGAGTGTAAAGCAGCCAGCGCGCCGCCCTCGCGCTGGCTGTTTTCTTTTGTGTCGAGACACCCGCAGCCTTGGCGTCGCGGCGTGTCAGGGGCGTCTCATGATCTCATATTCGGTTTCGGGAATGGTCAGGCGATAGCTGATGTTGCCGTCGCCAATCGAGAAGTCGGCGCGGCCATTCATCGACGTCGGCACGACGCGCTCCAGAACCGTTCGGCTGAAGCTGTTGTCTTCGAACTCATGCTTGTCGCGGGCGGTAAAATGCTCCGACCATGCAACCTCGATCGCCTTTTTGCCATCGAGGTCCGTTTCCTTGCAATTCAGGGTGATGCTGGTCGCGCCCATCGAAATGGCCCCATGCGAGGCGGAATTGACAATCAACTCGTGGAGGGCAAGTCCCAGATGCACGGCGGCATTCGGGGTCAGGTGTGCGTTGATGCCGAAGATCGGCATTGGTACACCGGCATCGGGCCAATAGGGTGCAAACTGCTTCTCTGCGAGTTCAAACAGATAGGCGCCGCGCCAGCTGGAATCCGTAATCAAATCCTGCGAATTCGACAGGGATTGAAGGCGGCCACGGAACTTGATCAGGAAATTGTCGACGGACAGCGTGTGACGAGCGGTTTGTGTCGCGATACCCTGGATAATTGCCAAAAGGTTCTTCGAGCGATGCGAGAGTTCGCGCAAGAGCGACTTCAGCACTTTCTCGCGATGACGGCTTTCGGTGATTTCAGAAATGACAGACAGCACACCTTGCGGTTTGCGGGCGCCGACGCGCTCCATCTTCAGTTCGTAGACACGAATGCCGTCGCCGCTTGGAATCTCGACTTCGGCCGTTGCCGGCTTTCCGCTGTCGAGCACCCCTTGCTTGAGACGCAGGAGATGCTCTCCATCCTTTTCGCCGAACAGATGCGAGTCATTGCCGCCGATCACAAGCGATGGCTTTAGATGATCCGGTAAATTATCAGCGTAACGGATAGATAGTGCCAGATCCTGGAACAGGATCGACACATTGGCGCTCGCAAGCGCCCGCTCCATCAGAGCGGCTTTGCCTTCCAAACTCAAAGGCGCGCCGGGTAATGGTTCAGACGTATTCACCGGCTTGCCTTTCACTCGAAGCTTGAGTGCCCCGCCGACAGGGCATCTCCACGCGTAAAATCTGCGACCGATCTATTAAATAGGGCGGAATAACAGTCGGTAAACCGACCGCTGAAGAACTCAACGTCCGGCTGTTTTCTTTGTTCCGCAGCGATATTTTCAATCGGCTCAGGCGGCCACCTTTGTGGTTTCGTTGAAGAAAAGGGCCTGACTGATGAGGGCCTTGACCATATCGGGATTGAAAGGCTTGGTGACGAGGAATGTCGGCTCCGGGCGTTCGCCCGTCAGCAGGCGTTCCGGGAAGGCGGTGATGAAGATCACGGGGATGCTGGCTGTCTTCAGGATGTCGTTGACGGCATCGATACCCGAGCTGCCATCGGCCAGCTGGATGTCGGCAAGCACCATCCGGGGCTGGGTGGCATTGTAGAGCGCAACGGCTTCCGCATGGGTGCGGGCAATGCCGGTCACGCGATGGCCGAGGCTTTCCACCATCTGCTCGATGTCCATCGCGATCAACGGCTCATCCTCGATGATCATGATTTCCGTCGCCACCTGTCGCGAGATTTCCTGCGAAGCGGTGTCGAGCAGATGCATCGTTTCGGTTTCCGACAGGTCGAGAATATCGGCGATCTCGCTCAGGCGGAAGCTTTCGACGGAGGCGAGCAGGAACGCCTGGCGCGCCAGAGGGGAGACCTTCGACAGGTTGACTGTTGCACGCTGCTCCCAGGCAAAAGGCGACGTCGGCTCGGGAATCTCAAGTGTCACGGAACCGAACAGCTTGGTGAACAGTTTATAGAGTGCAACACGGTCGCTGTCCGTGTCAGGGAAAATGGAAATATCGGCGATGATAGCTTCCAAAACCGCGGCAACATAGGCATCCCCAGACGTCTGTGTTCCGGTCAGAGCACGAGAATAGCGCCGCAAATATGGAAGATGCGGCGCAATGCGTGTGGAAAGTGTCATCAATGGCTCCCGCCTTTTATCAAATTCTAATTAAATACAGCACAGAGGCTGCAATGACTAACAAACGTCACTTGAGTAAAAAAGTTCCTCTTTATCGGAACTTTTTTTAGGTACTCGCATTACAATGCTTACAATCGTCCTGTCTCATCCTTTACGATTCGTTAGGAACAGTTTTGGATGGGCCCGACTGATCTCCCGGACGGGGAGGCTGTAATGCGTGCCCGACCCATGAACGCGAGAAATTGAAAAGCGAGCAGGCTATATGACTATCCAGAATCACGAGGACGCAGAAAACAAAAAATCCGACCTGCGCGCGATGGATATCCTCGACCCCAACAACCAGATCGGCAATCGGCTGCGATCCTTCTATGCCGCGGTGCAGGATGAAGCCATTCCCGATCGCTTCCTTGATCTGCTGGAAAAGCTCGATCAAGTCGAGCGTTTGGCCTCTGCAAAAGTCTCCGAGTAAGGAGGTCGGCGTCATGGAACCGCAAACGAGCTTCAAGCGCGAACTCCTCTCAGCCCTGCCGAGCCTCCGCGCCTTCGCCATTTCTCTCACCGGTCGTCACGACCGGGCCGACGATCTTGTCCAGGACACGATCATGAAGGCCTGGGCCAAGCAGGACCATTTCGAGATGGGCACAAACATGAAGGCCTGGCTCTTCACGATCCTGCGCAACGAGCTTTACAGCCAGATGCGCAAGAGCGGCCGTGAAGTTCAAGACAGCGACGGCATCTTTACCGAATCGATGGCCACGCATCCTTCCCAATATGGTGCAGTCGATCTTCAGGATTTCCGCAAGGCGCTGGATCAGCTGCCGCCGGATCAGCGTGAAGCGATCATCTTGGTCGGCGCATCGGGATTTTCCTATGAGGAAGCCGCCGAGATCTGCGGTTGTGCAGTCGGTACGATCAAGAGCCGCGTGAACCGCGCGCGTCAGCGCCTGCAGGAGCTGCTGGATATTTCCGGTGAGGCCGATTTCGGTCCGGATGCCACTTCGGCGCCGCTCACGTCGAAAGCCTTCGCCTTCTAACAAAGAAGCCCGGTCGCGAGACCGGGCTTTTTCATATCGGGATCCAGATTTTGCCACGCGCCGTATTTCACCGCGTGGCAAAATTGCTTTCAGTCATCGTCATCACGGCTCGAGCCGAACAGATTGCCGAAGAGGAGCGCGGCGGCAATGGCTGTTGTCATCAACGGCTGCTTGCGGATGAGGCCGAATGCGGCTGCTGCCATCGATTCCATGGCAAGGCGGCGTTCTCTTGCGCGCCGCTGCTCCTGCTTGTCGATGATCGCCATGATGACGAGCACAATCAAGCCAAGGAGCAGTGCTCCGGCCGCCATGAGAAGCGCTGAAACGGCAGCGCCATAGATCGTCGCCAACCAAATGGCGCCCGCAACGAGCGCGAAAGCGTAGGCCGTCAGAAGAAGTAGCGCCGCGATGGCTATGAAGATACCGTTGCGCTTGGTTCGCGCAACGGTACGGCTAAATGTGCCTGACAGAAGCAGGCCAAAGATCGAGCCGATCATGCCGCCTCCTTAGCGGCGAGACAGGAGCAGAGCGACAGCCAGACCGAATGCAGCAGCCGCGCCGACGGTGGCGACGGGGTGCTGGCGAACGGTCTTGCGAACCTCGCGGGAGCCTCGTGCATAGCCGCGCTGCAACTCCTGCAGCAGTTCTTCGCCGCGAACCGCCAGATCTTCAAAGCTCGACTCTGCGCTCGCACGCAGCTTCTTGCCCTGCTTTGCACTGTTTTCGCTGATCAGCGATGCGAAAGCTGCAACTTCGTCGCGCAGCGATTCGATCTGATCCTCGATGCTTGCCTCGACGTCCCGCAGGCTGCTGCCATTGCGCTTGCTGCGCGCCGAGTGGAGGATGGATGTAGCCATTGTTGAGCTCCCTTGCTTTGCCTGGGCGCCCTGGGCGCCGGTTGTTCGCGATGATCGGGCCTGAGCCGACACACTGAATTCGTAAGCGCACGAAACACTGTTTCGCTCGCTGAACCTCAACGCGCGGATGTAGCAAAAGTTCCCGAAAGGGCAGCGGGAGGACGCCTAGTCGGCGAGTGCGCTATGGGCGAGAACGAAGGGCGCATCATCTACCGGAACGCGATTGACGCGAAGATTGCAGCCGAAAACATGTTGCAGATGCTGATCTGTCAGCACAGTCTTGATAGGGCCTGCCGCCTGCAGACGGCCAGTCTTCAGAAGGACCATCCGGTCGGCAAAGAGCGCGGTCAGGTTGAGGTCGTGCATGACTGCAATGACCCCGCCGCCACGTTGGCAGAACCGCTGGGCAAGAGTCATGATGGTCAGCTGGTGGCTGATATCGAGGCTCGAAACGGGTTCGTCGAGAAGCAGCCAGCAGGGCTTGCCGTCTATGACAGGTTCCGAGATCTGGCAAAGCACGCGGGCGAGTTGCACGCGCTGCTGCTCCCCGCCGGAAAGTTCCTGATAGAAGCGGCCTTCGAAGCCGCCGAGATCGACCGAGGCGAGCGCCTCCGACGCTATGCGATCGGCCTGTTCCGGATGGCGATTACGGCCGCTGGTCAGACCCATGCGTACGATTTCGCGCACGGTGAACGGAAAGGAGATCGCGCTTGCCTGCGGCAGCACGCCGCGCATCTCGGCAAGCTGCCATGGCTGCAGCCCGCGGATTTCAGCGCCGTTCATCTGCACGGCTCCCTGATAGGCCAGCTCTCCCGATATGGCCTTCATGGTGGTCGTCTTGCCCGAGCCGTTCGGTCCGCAAATCGCCGTCATCGTTCCCGCTTCGGCGGTGAAGGAAACATCTTCCACGACGCTCTTTCCGCCAAGCCGGATGCTCAGATTGGATACGTTGATCATCGCAGGCTCACAGGCTGAGACGCGAGCGCTGCCGCAGCAGCATCCACAGGAAGAACGGTCCGCCGACGCCTGCCGTCAGAATACCGATCGGCAATTCGGCAGGGGAGACGATGGTACGTGCAACCACATCGGCGATGATCAGCAGGGAGCCGCCCAGCAAGGCCGAAGCCGGCAGCAGGAACCGATGGTCCGGGCCGATGACCATGCGAAGGATATGCGGCACGACGATGCCGACGAAGCCGATGCCGCCGCTGACGGCGACGGAGGCTCCGACTGCCGCTGCAACGCTGACGATGGCAATATTCTTCAGGCGCTGCACGGCGATCCCCATGTGAAAAGCCGCTGCTTCGCCGAGCGTCAGCGCGTTGAGGCCGCGTGCCATGAAGGGAAGGGGAACAAGTGACAGGATGATGATCGGGCCGGCGCCCATCACCTTGGTCCAGGTCGAGCCGGCAAGGGACCCCATGCTCCAGAAGGTGAGGTCGCGCAGTTGCCGGTCGTCGGCCATGTAGATCAGAATTCCAGTTGCGGCCAGGGCGAGCGCGCCGAGAGCGATCCCGGCCAGCAGCATGGTTGCGATAGAGGTTTGCCCGTGCTGCGTCGCTATCTTGTACAACAGGATCGTCGTAACCAAACCGCCGATGAAGGCCGCGATCGGCAGCGAGAATATGCCGAAGATCTGCGCGATCGGCGCCAGTGCGCCGCCGCCGAGAACAATCATCGCAACCGCACCGAGGCTCGAGCCGGCGGAAACGCCGATCAGGCCGGGATCTGCGAGCGGGTTGCGGAACAGGCCCTGCATGACGGCGCCCGAAACAGCCAGTCCTCCCCCGATAAGGAAACCGAGGATGGCGCGTGGCAGCCGGATATCGAAGATGACGATGCGGTCGCGGTTGCTGAGCGCGCTATCGGCGCCGCCTTGCACCATGCTCGCGACGACATCGATGATCGATGCATTCGACGCACCCGTCGTGATCGAAAAAAGGAAGGCGATCGCGGACATGACGACGAGAAGGCCGATAACAAGAACCGCACGCATCGTGCGGTCTCCGTCATTGCGCTTTGCCGTCATCCGCGACATCTGCTTCAGCCCCGCCATGGCATCATTGAATGCCACCTCAGCCCCCGTAAATGGAGGCGTTCAGCTCGCGGATCGCGCTGGCGGTGCGCGGCCCAAACCCCAGCAGATGCAGGCCATCCATGCGGATGACCGCCTTGTGACTGGCGGCGGGAGTGAGCGAAATCGCCGGCTGCTTCAGCAGATCATCGTTCGACATCGACAGCGGGCCTTCGCGATCCATAATCAGGATGACGTCGGGCTTGGCTTCGATGATCGCTTCGTCCGTCAAGGATTTGTATCCGCTGAAACCGTTGATCGCGTTGATGGCGCCGGAGAGCTTGATGATGCCATCGGCGGCCGTATTTGTTCCTGCCGCCAGGATCTTGCCATTCTGGTTGCTGAGCACGAAGAGCACGCGCTTGCGCTCGGCTTCCGGCCGCTTGGCGGAATCGTTGATAGCGGCATCCAGATCGGCTGCGACCTTGTCCTCAAGAGCCTTGGTCTTTTCCGGCACGCCAAGCAGGCCGCCGACCACCTCGATCTTCTTCAGGATGCCGTCGCGATCATAGGTCTGCGGCACGGTCTCGAAGGGCAGGCTGGCGTTGCGCAGGACGGCCAGCGCTTCCGGCGGTCCGGAGCCGTCGACCGCGATAATCGCGGTCGGATTGACAGCAAGGATACCTTCTGGGGACAGCGCGCGCATATAACCGACATCGGGAAGCGTCGTCGCTTCCTTGGGATAGAGGCTGGTCGAGTCGCGCGCGATCAGCCGCTTTTCTTCACCGAGCGCATAGATGATTTCCGTCACGTCGCCGCCGATGGAGACGAGACGCGTGGTATCGAGTTTCTTCTGCGCTTCGGCGGCATGAGCATGCCGCACGAAGCTGCTGACACCGGCGATCGGGCTTGCCGGAACGAGCGGCAGGGCCATTACCACCAGGGTCAGGGCGACTTCCCAGGGCCTGATGCGCTTGACGTTCTTGAACATGTTCTATGCCACTTCTTATGCAGCGGCGCTGGCGCCGGCTTTCGTCAGATTTTCGATGATCTCGCGCCAGTCGCGACGCTCGTCGAAGCCTTCCTTACGCTTGCCGAAGAACTGGATGATCATCTCGCCCTTGGCATTGTAAGCTTCCAGCGAGGTGACATGGCCGTCCTTGGTCGGCTTGCGCACGGCCCATGCCTCGGCGATCTGATCCTGACGCAGATGCAGGTGGAAGGTCGGATCCATGACGTTGATCCAGGGACCCATGGCCTGCACGTTGAAGATCGGGCCGGAATGAATCTGGACGATACCTTCATTGGCGACGAAGCACATGATCGGCAGACCCTCGCGCACGGAGGCGTGCATCATCTCGGCGACGGCACCGTTGTCCAGCTTCCAGGCATAGTCCTCACCGACGGTGCGGATCGCATCCTGACGACCGATCTTCAGCTTCTTCAGCATGCCGAAGAATTCGTGCGTGTCGGTCATGCGGCTCCAGTGATCGCGCAGTTCGTCGCGGCTGACGTCGCCATCGGTGGCGCCGTTGTCATAGCCGGAACGATCCTCGCTGAGTTCCTGAGACTGGTCGTCGAGGCGAAGCTCCTCGACCATGGCATGATAGGCCTCGACATTCGAATCCGGGCGCAGATGCACCTTGTGAACCGCATCGCCGGCCTTGTCGAAATATTGCAGGCTCAGCTTCTTCTGGTCGCCGTCGAGCTTGGTCACCGCGAAACCGTAGGCCCAGCGCTTCGGGAAAATCCGAAGGTCGATATTCTCGCCAAGCACGATGGCGGCCTGAACGCCGGATTTGATGTTCTCGTAAACGCTGATCTTCTCGTGGACGGCGCTCTCGTTGCGCGACAGGGCCATGACTTCGCCGAGCGAGGCGATGCGCTCGAGGAAACGATTGGCATCGGCATCGATGCGAATGGCAGAAATGCCGACTTCGGCCGCAACCAGGGCTGCTTCGGAAATATCGAGGCGGGCTGCGATATCGCGCTCACGCATCTTGGGGTTTTCTGCGCGGAAAGCGCGGATGGCGGCTGGGGTCGGTCGGGTCGTCTCAGTCATCTGTCATGCCTATTTGTTGAGTATGAGCTTGCCTTGGCGCGTGATCTTCATTCGGTAGATCACACCTTCGTGCTTGATCATGATTTCGGTCTGGCCGCGGAAAATATCCGTGCTATCGACCATCCTTATTTGCGGTGCCGTCGTGCACGGAGCCGGCGGCGTAGGGGTCTTCTCAGCAATCATCCTGTTTAGTTTAGCCTGAAAATTCGTCGGGGACCGGACGGCTGTCCGGCCAAATTTATCTTGACTTGCATACTCAAGGTTCCATAAAGACGCAATAGAAGACTGACAAAGTCAAGTTTAAAAAATCGACGATGCACGCCTGAGCAACTGGCCTGGTCGGCAAGCGTCAAAAACATACTCGGAGACAGGTTGATGCTGACGAAAACGATCCTGGCGCTGGCTATATCGGGGATGTTTGCCGCAGCATCCAGCGTTCCCGCATTTGCTCAGGATGCGGGTGCAGCAGCGGCTCCCGCCGCGGCCAATCACAAGCTCAATGTCGAACTCAACGCGCTTGCTCCCTCTCAGAAGGGATGCATGATGACGTTCGTTGCCGAAAACGATATGGCGACGCCGATCAACAAGATTTCCTTCGAACTTGCCTTCTTCAACGACAAGAATGCGGTCGACAAGGTTACCGTTCTCGATTTCCGCGATCTGCCGCTCGGCAAGAAGCGCGTGCGCCAGTTCGATATGCCCGGCATCAAGTGCGAGACCGTTTCGCGCATCATCATCAACGACACGCCTGTCTGCGACGGGCCGGCCGCGGGCGAGTGCAAAGCCGCGCTGACCACCCGCTCCCAGATCTCAGTTCCTTTTGAAGGCTGAATGCTATGGCAACGCGCTCGGTCAAGGTTTCCATCGAGCGCCGCCGTTCGAACGGTGGCTTGAATGACAACTTCCCGAGTGTGCTTCCGGGCCACGAGCTGACCGGCCTCGAGGGCGTACCCCGCCCTCCAGCCGGCGAAGCCGTTGTGCATTACAGCCGATTCAGCCAGATCGACTCCTTCCCGGAGCATCCGGCCGATGCGCCGGCTCCGATGGAGCCTTACGAGCATATCCCGATGGACGCGCAGCCCGACAAGCCGCTCGTTGCCGCCACCGGACGAAAGAAGTCGCTTCTCTTCTCAGGCTTTGGGTCATGCCTGTTTCACGCGATCGTCGTCGTGACTCTTTTGCTGACCTTCGTCGCCACGCCGGAGGATGCCCAGGAAGAGGCCGGAGACACCGTTAGCGTCATCATGATCGGTAATTCCGATAGCGATCAGATGGCCGAGGGCGAGGAGCAGAAGCCCGAGCAGATTACCTCGGAAGAGGTGCAACCGCAGACCGTGCAGCCGACCGAGGTCACGCCGGAAGAAACGCAGCCGGTTCAGCCGCAGCAGGATACGGTCCAGCCGCAGGAAGCCGAAACGCAGCAGGCGCAAACAGCCGAACCCGTCGAGCCTACCGAGCAGACGCAGCCGTCGACTGTCGCGCCGGAGCAGCCGCAGATATTGGCGACACAGGTACCGGCCGAGACGACCGTCATTCAGCCGGTTGATCCAGTACAGCCAGTCGATACTCAGGTCGCCGAAGTCCAGCCAGTCGAGCCGACTCCTGAAGTCGTGACGCCTGTCGAAAAGCCGAAGCCGGTGGAGAAGCCGAAGGAAGTCAAGAAGCCGGTCGCAAAGACCGTGAAGGCGAGATCGGGATCGAGGGGCGAAGACAAGCAGGATTCGACGAAGGGATCGACCAATGGGACTGAGACGGCTCGATCCGATACGAATTCGCAAATGAACGCGCGGCTTGCCAGCGAGGGCAACGCCGCTCGATCGAACTACGTCGGTAAAATTCAGTCCTGCATGCGCCGGGCAACTAAGGGAGTATCTGCCAAGGGGAGCAATATGACGGTGGTAGTTGGCTTCAAGGTTGATGCCTCCGGCCGGATATCATCGGCTAGGATATTGTCAGGTTCTGGAAATCCTGAAGTTGACCAGGCGATGCTTACAGCAGTGCGCGGTGTAGGGTCGTGCGACCCAATTCCCAGCGAACTTGGCTTGTCTAGTATGCCGTTCAATATCCCTTTCCTGATAAAGCCCGGCCGATTTTAAAATATGATGAAAATCCTCAACTTTATACTTTACTCTAAAACTCATGTTTACTAAGGTCGCCTCGCGCTCGACGGAATCGAGCGCGCAAGAGCAACCAGCAAACGGGTGATGCATGGCGCGTAAGGGGAAGAGGGATTTTGGTCGGGAGAACCGCCAGGCGCAAACGCCGGCACAGGCTCCAGCAAAATCCAGTCTCGACGTTCGCAGTTTTCTCTATGTCGGCGGACGCGATTGCCAGGTGGCGCATCTGCGTCAGATCGCCAGCAACTTCGGTGCCGAACTGATCCATCACGACGGTGGGCTGCGTGAAGCCGTGTCGCGTATCGACACTGTGCTGCCTTCCGTCGATTGTGTCTTCTGCCCGATCGACTGTATCAGCCACGATGCCTGCCTGCGGGTAAAGACGGGCTGCAAGAAATTCGGCAAGGCGTTCATTCCCTTACGCAACGGCAGCAAGTCCAGCCTCGAACGGGCGCTGCAGACCATGAAAGAACGAGACGTTTCCCAATGATCGATAATGGCCCCGAGGGGTTTATGCTGATCGGCCTGCACAAGCTGGCCGCGCAGAATGGTGACGGGCTGGTGCCCGAACTCTATGAATTGCTGATGCGCCGCGCCGAAGAGCATCAGCGCGCAGCCAACGTCACTTCCTTCCCGGCCTGGAAAGCACGGCATCCGGGAGAGGCATCGGACCGCCCGCGCGATGAAGCGAGCCTAGACGGAGCAAATATCATTGCCTTTGCGCCTAGCGTGGATAAGACTGCCGCCCGTCGCAAGAAGGTCTGATCGTCAAACGAGGTCTCCATGTACATCGCCATGAATCGCTTCAAGGTCGTCATCGGTTTGGAGGGCGAATTCGAAGAGGTGTGGAGAGGGCGCGATTCCAGGCTTTCGGAGGTCTCCGGCTTTCTGGAGTTTCGCCTTTTGCGTGGCAAGTCGAATGTCGAGGAGGGTTACACGCTGTTTTCCTCGCACACGACCTGGCGCAGCGAGGAGGATTTCCTCAACTGGACGAAATCCGAGCATTTCCGCATGGCGCACCGTAATGCCGGCGAGAACAAGCGGCTCTATTGGGGGGCGCCGCAGTTCGAAGGCTTCAGCGTGGTTCCGGGGATTTAAGCCGGACCTGGCCGCGAGTCAGCTGTCCTGAACATCGAACATTACGACTTCGCACTTGTCCTGAAAAAAGCGCCGAGCGCGATCGCAGCCCAACCGGCGATCATGCCCATTCCGCCTGTCGGCGCGGCCATCGGAAACAGCGAGCTGCCGCCGAAATGCCTGTTGATGAGGTCTCCGGCGAAAATCAGCGTTCCCAATCCCAGCAGGACTGTAGCGGCAGGCGCCGTGCGGATCCGGTCATAGCCCGCATAGAGCGCGAGGAGGGCAGGGGCATGAGCGAGACTCATGGTGGAGGCCGCGCCGAGAAAATGCGTGTCGCCGCCATGGGTTGCGGCCGCGGCCAGCGCCACACCGCCACCGCCGAGAATACCGGCAACGAACAGGGTGGCCGGACGGATTATGGCGCCGATACTCATATTTTCCTCATTCCCTGTTCTGCATGTGGAAAGCCAAGCGTTCGACCGGCTCCCAGATGATGGCTCTCAGCTTTTCGTTTTCGATGGTTTCGTCCATGGCGCGGCGGAAACACAACAGCCACTCGTCGCGTTCCGTCGGGCCTATAGCGGCGACGAAATGGCGGCTGCGCAGGCGTGGATGGCCGCGTTTCTCAATGTAGAGCTGCGGTCCACCGAGATAGCCGGTCAGATATTCGTAGAATTTCTCCTGCGAGCCTTCGAGGCTCGGCGGATGCACGGCGCGGCAATTGGCAGCTTCGGGCAGCGTATCCATCAGTTCATAGAAGCGCGCCGTCAACGCGCGCACGGTTCGATCGCCGCCGATCGCTTCGTAAAGTGTGATGGTGTCTTCGCTCAAGCCCCGGGCCCCTGTTTGCGATGTCCTACATGGCAATTGACGAGCGATGCCGCAACCGCCCGCATGGACGGTGCGGCGTTTCGGCGCTGGTTATTTTCTGGTCGTCAGCTGGAAGGCGTCGCTTTCTCCGGGAACCAGCTCCAGTGGCCACGTCCGCTGCAGCCTCGTATTGGGATAGAAGTGGTTGTAGGCGGGCATGCTGGATAGAAGAATTTCTGCAAGCTCGACGCCGAGATCGTGCAGCGAGGTGCGAAAGCAGGTCAACGTCGGCTGCAGGAATTTCGCGCGCGGTGCCTCGCGAAAGCCCACGACGGCAATATCGCGGCCCGGCACGATGCCAGCCTCCATGACGCGCCGGTAAAGGCCGATCGCCATCAGCTCGTAGATCAGAAGCACCGCCGTCGGCCTGTCATCGAGGCGCAGCAGCTCATCGGCAACTTGATAGCCGCCTTGCTCGCTCGATTTGGCACGGATAACCAGCGCCGGATCGTAGGGGATGCCATGTCTTTCCAGCGCGCGGCGATAGCCTTCGACGAAGACGAAGCCGAGATTGATGTCGCTTGCGGGCGTGCTGATGGCGATGCGGCGATGTCCATGCGCGACCAGCCGGTCGATCGCGCAATTGGCAACGCCATCAAAATCCAGATCTGTCCAGGGGTGCTGTACACCCGAAAGGCTGCGGCCTAGGGCTGCAAAAGGAATCTTCGCCTTGGCAAGCATGTCGAAGCGCTTGTCGACGCGCTGCGTCTCCGACAGGATCAGGGCATCGACGACGCGCCGTGCCACCATGCGCTTCAGATATTCGTATGGGTCTTCGTCATGCGGGCAGGGGAGCATGATCAGATCGAGATTGTGGCGCGAGAAGACGCTTTGCAGGCCACCCGTAACGGTCAGGAAGAAATTGTCGCTGTTTTCAACGGTTTCCTTGCTTGACTGGATCATCAGGCCGATGACGTTCGTCGTGCCCTGCCTGAGGCTGCGGCCCGATTGATTTGCTACGTAGCCGAGCTGCTCGGCGGCCGCGAGAACGCGTTTGCGGGTTTCCTCGTTGACATCAGGCTTGCCGTTCAATGCGCGTGATACTGTGCCGATCGAGATATCGAGATGCTCGGCAAGCTGGCGAATCCCCTTCATCGGCCGCGGTTTTCCTCCATGCACCATTTTCCGTAGTCCTCCTCTATTGACACAGGAAAATCTTTTCGCATAGTATCGTAAACGTTTACGGAGCGCGTGTCATGAGGGGTTACGCACCGCCCGCTGGAGGATATCGTGAAATTTAATGCCATTTTGTGCGGGTGCGGAGCTATGTCCAAGGGCTGGCTCAGGGCCATCGCCTCGACGCCGGCGCTTGCCGAATCCATTCAGATCGTCGGTCTGGTCGACCTCAACCGCGCGACCGCCGAAAATCTTGCGAAAGAGTTTTCCCTCGAGAACGTCGTTATCGGCGCCGATCTCTCCGAGGTCATCGCTGCGACCAAGGCTGATCTGGTCTTCGACGTCGTTATTCCGGCTGCGCGCTTCGGCGTGGTATCGACAGCGCTGAAAGCCGGCTGCCACGTTCTCAGCGAAAAGCCGATGGCGACCTCGCTTGCAGAAGGTGCCGAACTGATCCGTCTCGCCGCCGAAGCCGGCAAGGTGCATGCCATCATCCAGAACCGCCGTTTCATTTCCGGGATCCGTCGTATGCGACGCTTCGTGGAAGAGGGGGCGATCGGCGAACTGACAGGTGTCCATTGCGATTTCTTCCTCGGCCCGCATTTTGGCGGCTTCCGCGAGGAAATGGACAATGTGCTGCTCCTCGACATGGCGATCCATACCTTCGATGCCGCCCGTTTCGTATCGGGCAAGGTGCCGCTTTCGGTCTATTGCGTCGAAAAGAACCCTGTAGGGTCGTGGTATAAGCATGGCGCTTCGGCGCATGCGCTCTTCGATTTTTCCGACGACGTCGTTTTCAGCTATCGCGGCTCGTGGTGCGCCGAGGGACGGCGCACGAGCTGGGAGAGCCAATGGCGGCTTACCGGCAGCAAGGGCATGCTCACCTGGGACGGCGAAGAAAATTTCGAGGCTGGTGTTGCCGGCAACGAGCCGGGCCTGCTGCATGGTGCTACCCCGATCGAGGTCCCCGGGCCGAAGCAGGAGGAAGAGACGCACGGCCACGCCAGCGTCATCGCCTCCTTCATCGAAGCGATCAAAACCGGCAAGCCGCCTGAAACGGCAAGCGGTGACAATATTCGCAGCCTTGCCATGGTTTTAGGCGCTATCGAGAGCGCCAAGACAGGTCGGCGCGTCGATATCTCAGCACAAGGACAGTGACAAAATGACAAATCCGGCAAAGGCCATCCGCATCGGCACGATGATCAGGGCGACGAACGAGGATGCCGCCAAGGGCATCGCCAAGATCGCCGACCTGGGCTTCGAAAGCTTCGAGCCGTTCTTCTGGCAGACCACCAACGGCCAGAACCTTGCGGAACTCGGCAAGCGCTGCCGCGATGCCATCGGCGATCGCGACATCACGATTTCGACGCTCGGCATGTTCGGCAATCCGCTTGAAGAGCGCGAACTGGACCTGCAGACGCTGCAGGGCTGGAAGGATTGCATCGACAACGCCCATCATTTCGGCGCAACCTGCGTTGCCGGCTTTACCGGCCGTATCCGCAACAAGCCGTTGACCGAAAGCCTGCCGCGCTACAAGCAGGTCTGGAGCGAGCTTGCCAAGCGAGCCGCCGACAAAGGCATCAAGATCGCCTTCGAAAACTGCGCCATGGACGGCAACTGGGCGACCGGTGACTGGAACATCGCCCACAACCCAGACGCCTGGGAGCTGATGTTCAACGAGACCCCGGACGACAATCTCGGCCTCGAATGGGAACCGTGCCATCAGATGGTCTATCTGATCGAGCCGTTGCCGCAGATCCGCAAGTGGGCAAGCAAGATTTTCCACGTCCACGGCAAGGATGCGACCATCCGTTGGGATGTCATCAAGGAGCACGGCATTTTCGGCAAGGAGAAGTTCGTCTTCATGCGCACGCCGGGCTTCGGCGACAGCAACTGGACGGACATCATTTCCGAGCTGCGCCTTGCCGGCTGGTCCGGCTCGATCGATATCGAGGGCTGGCACGATCCTGTCTATCGCGATGCGCTCGAAATGACTGGTCAGGTTCACGGCCTGAACTATCTCAAGAGAAGCCGTGGCGGAGAGTTTGTCGAATAACGCATGGATTTGCGAATCTGCATCGATTTAGGAGGCAAGGTGTGCGTTAATCAATTGTCCGGAGCGTCTGACGCACCGGGCAGGACGGGTACCTAAACGGAGGAACTGCCGAGCGTCCGCTCCTTGTCCGATGGACAGGCGGGCGCTTGGTACAAGAGAGAAAACGCCGGTGGCAGCGCGGGCCATGTCATCGGACAAATACCGTCACGGTTCGCAGGTGGAGGAGAATGTATGAATATTTTTTCGAAGCTGGCGATCTCTGCCGGCGTGTCGCTTCTGTTGGCTGCCGGTGTGGCGCAAGCTCAGAGCAAGACATTTAACGTCTGGTGGTACGAACTGCCGGCTACGCCTCAAGCAAAGGCATGGACCAAGGCTCTCGAACAGCTGAAGGCCAAGCATCCTGATATCACGATCAATTTCGAGCAGAAGACCTTCGAACAATTGCAGAAGGCCGGCAGCCTCATTCTCAATTCCGACCAGGCACCTGACGTGCTCGAATACAACAAGGGCAACGCCACTGCGGGCCTCGTTGCGTCGCAGGGCCTGCTGACGCCGCTTGACGACGAATTCAAGTCGCGCGGCTGGGACAAGATCCTCAATGAAACCAACACGCAGCTCAGCAAATACGACGAGAGCGGCGTCTATGGCTCCGGGCCGATGATCGGCATTCCGGCCTATGCCGAATTCGTCTCGGTCTTCTATAACGAAGACATGTTCAAGGCCAACAACGTGAAGGTGCCGACGACGTTCGAGGAATTCGAAGCGGCGCTTGCTACGTTCAAGCAGAAGGGCATCACCCCGCTTGCCTACGGCACGGTCGATTCCAACGCGCAGCACCTACTTTATACGCTGGCGCTCACGCAGGCTGACGATACCTGGGTGAAGAACTATCAGGGCCTCAAAGCTCCGCTCGATACAAAGCCTTTCCTCTTTGCCGCACAGAAGATCGCCGACTGGGTGAGCAAGGGCTACATCTCCAAGGATTCGACGGGCCTGAAGGGCACCGGCGGCGCCGACAACCTATTCTCGTCCGGCAAGGCGCCGATGTTCGTCAGCGGCACCTGGAACAACGGCAACTTCGCCGGCTCGATCAAGAACTTCAAGTGGAGCCAGTTCATCTTCCCGACCCCGAAGTATAGCACGGGTTCGACGGGCAGCATGTTCATGGTGCCGAAGAGCGCCAAGAATAAGGATCTCTCCTATGAGTTCATCGATCTGGTTCTGAGCAAGGAAAACCAGAACCTGCAGGCAAATCTCGGCGGCGTCGCCATTGCGGCCGATCCGGCTGCGATCACCGACGAGGTTGGCAAGCGCAACGTCGAACTCTTCAACCAGATCTCAAGCAAGGGTGGCCTCGGCTTTTATCCTGACTGGCCGGTTCCCGGCTATTACGAGCTGCTGATCCAGGCAACCACTGGCCTCGTGAACGGCTCGACAACGCCTGACCAGTTCGTGGAGCGCCTGAAGAAGGCTTACGACGACGCGCAGGCAGCGCAGTAAACACCATCGGCGACAATCACAACGGCGGGACGGCTTTCATGCCGCCTCGCCGTATCGGACTGGAGGATTTCGATGGACAAGTCGAAGAGCGCCGGCAGGGCGGGGTACTATCTTTATATGATCCCCGGTGTGCTGGGGTTTGTTCTTATTGTGCTCATTCCCCTGATTGCCAATTTCGCAATCAGCTTTACGACATGGAAGGGCGGCAATTTCTGGCCCCGGTATGTCGGTCTTGAGAATTATCAGAGGCTGCTGCAGGATACCGTCTTCTGGAGTTCGATCCAGCACACTGTGCTCTTCATCATTTCGATGACCATCGTGCCGATCCTTCTCGGGCTGGTGCTTGCGGCCGTGCTCTTCGATTATATCAGCGCCAAATTCAACGAGACCTGGTCGAGCTTCTTTCGCGCCGGTTTCTATCTGCCGCAGATCCTGCCGTTGACGGCAGCCGGCGTCCTGTGGGGTTGGATTCTCAATCCGATCGGCATCATCAACGCCGTGCTGAAAGCGATCGGGCTCGATTTCCTCGCCAAGAACTGGTTGGGGGACGCGAATTATGCGCTCTTTGCCGTTTCGGCCGTTATCGTCTGGGTGCAGGTCGGTTATTGCCTCGTCGTCTTCATGTCCGGCCTGGCGCGTGTCGATCCCTCGCTCTATGAAGCCGCCGAACTCGACAATGCGAGCTGGTTCGGGCGTTTCCGCTCCATCACGATCCCGATGCTGATGCCGGAAATCTTCGTCGTCGCACTAACGACGCTGATTGCGGCGCTGAAGGTTTTCGCGCCGATCTACGTGTTGACGTCGGGCGGTCCGGACAATGCGACGACGGTGCCGTCCTATCTGTCCTACTATCATTTCTTCACGACGAACCGTGTCGGCTATGCTGCGGCCATCGCAACGCTGCAAACGGTGATGACCATCATACTCGGCGTCGTCTTCCTGCGCATGCAGTCCAAGCAATCCGAAGGAGGGCACTAATATGTCGGCCACATCCTCGATTTCAGCTCAGATCGTTTCGTCGGATAACCCTCAGAAAAAGGGTTTTGGGCGTTGGGTCGTGCTGGCCATTCTGCTTGTGTTCCTGGCAGGAACGCTGTTCCCGTTCCTGCTGGCGGCATTGAATGCGATCAAGACGCCCTCGGATTATGCCGGTAACGGTCCGCTCGCCTTGCCTCACAGTTTTGATCTGACGGCGCTCGAGAATTTTTGGACCACCGTCAATTTTCCGCGCAAGCTCTTCAACAGTGTGCTCATCAGTGTCTGCACGGCTATCCTGGCGGTCGTTCTTAGCCTGTTGAACGCCTATGCGATCGGCATCGGGCGCGTGCGCGGCGGGCAGGTCATGCTCGTCATTCTGCTGATTTCGATCATGGCGCCGCAGGAAGCCCTGGTCTATCCGCTCTATTACATGGCCAAGCAGGTTGGCCTGTTCGATTCCATGTTCGCCGTGATTCTGATCTTTGGCGTCCTGCACACGGCTTTCGGCACTTATCTGCTCTCGTCGGTTCTGGCGACTTTCCCGCGCGAGATCATCGAAGCGGCGCAGATCGACAATGCTTCGCGCTGGCAGATCCTGTGGCTTGTGATCGTTCCGGTGCTGCGGCCGACGCTGGCGGTGCTGGCGACTTTCTTCTTCATCTGGACATGGAACGAGTTTCTGATTCCGCTGGTTTTTCTGGTCTCCAACAACAACCAGACGGTCTCCGTCGCCATGGGCGTTCTATCCGGCTCCAACACGCAGGAGCCGACTGCGATCGCGGCAGCATCCTTGCTGGGCATTACGCCGACGATCATCTTCTTCCTGATTTTCCAACGGACCCTGACGCGCGGTGTCGCGGTAGGTGCCGTCAAATAAACAATGCGGAAGTCTCGTTCGGCTCAGGCCGGGCGAGACGCGATGAATGGCAAGTTCGACAACATTCGATTTTTCCGCAGGAGGCGTAAAGTGGCAGGAATCAACATCAAATCCCTCACCAAGCATTTCGGTGCCGTGCAGGTTCTGAACGACATCGATCTGACGATCGAGCGTGGCGAGTTCGTCGTTTTCCTCGGCGGTTCAGGCTGCGGCAAGTCGACCTTGCTGCGCATGATCGCGGGTCTGGAATCGATCACGAACGGTGAAATCTGGATCGGTGGCAAGCGCGTCGACCAGCTGCCGCCGGGCGAGCGCGGCGTATCCATGGTCTTCCAGTCCTATGCGCTCTATCCGCATATGACCGTTCGCGACAACATGTCCTTCGGCTTGAGAAACATCAAAACGCCCAAGCACGAGATTGCGAGGCGTATTGAGGAAGCCGCAAAGATCCTCGAAATGCCGCATCTGCTGGACCGTAAGCCCTCGGCGCTCTCCGGTGGCCAGCGTCAACGCGTCGCGATCGGCCGAGCCATCGTGCGCGAGCCGGATGTCTTCCTGTTCGACGAGCCGCTGTCCAACCTCGATGCTGGACTGCGCACACGTACGCGCGTCGAACTGGCGCAGTTGCACGAGCGCCTGGGCGCGACGATGGTGTTCGTCACGCACGACCAGGTGGAGGCGATGACGCTCGCCGACCGCATCGTGCTTCTGAACAACAAGAAGATCGAGCAGGTGGCGACACCCGTCGAGATCTACACACGACCCGCCACGCGCTATGTCGCACAGTTCGTTGGCTCGCCCGGCATGAACTTCATCAATATCGCTGGAGTGAGTGAGGCCGGCGGGCTGGCAACGGCCACGCTGCCGGACGGATCAGTGATCAAGACCGCCATCGCTCTCGAAGGCCTGGCGAATTCCGGGCTAACGCTTGGCATCCGCCCGGAGCATCTGGTCGTCACCACGGCCGACAAGGGCGATATTGGCGGTCAGGTCGAGACCATCGAGCGTCTGGGTGACCGTTCGCTCGTTCACGTCCGGCTGAAGGACGGTTCGAAGATCATCGGCACCGATCCCGGCATGACGACGATCACCACCGGCTCGCCGATTGCCTTTGCCGTGGATGCGACCAAGGTCAGCATCTTCGATGAAGCGGATGCAGCCCATCATTCCGTAAACTGAGGAGGAAACGACACAGGGATCAGCCAAATTCGACAGGCCATCAGGCCCCGCCGATAGCTCATTGACGAAACCGTCTAACTGGTATGTTATGCCGCCATGTCCACTGCGCACCATAGGAAAAAGCAGCCTCTGTTCGTCCGCCAGCAATTGCTGGAGGTCGCAGCGCGGCTTGCGTCCGAAAAGGGGATGACCGCGGTGACGCTGGATGCGGTGTCCGGCGCATCCGGGGTCAGCAAGGGCGGACTGCTGCATCATTTCCCCAGCAAGAACATGCTTCTTGAAGCCCTGTTCGATAGCATGCTGGCACAATTGGATGCCGCGATCCAGGAAGCGATGCGTGCCGATCCGCTGCCGCATGGCCGCTTTACCCGCGGTTATCTGCGTGCATGCCTGGCGCTGCGCGACGAGCCCGAGGACAACAGGGACTGGGTGCAGGTGACGATGGTGCTGCTCAGCGAACCACAGCTGCGCCAGCGCTGGCGTGACTGGGTGCGGGAGCGCAGCGAGGAATATGTCGGTACGGACTCTTCGGTCGATGCCGCAATCGTCAGATTGGCGACCGACGGGATCTGGCTAGCGGACCTGCTCGGCAGCCACGACCTGGACCAAGGCGCCCGTCAAAGGCTTATCGACCGGCTGATCGAGCTGACGCAGCTCTAACTTTATCGGAGACATGACATGGCGAATGCATCGGTTTATGCAATGCTGCTGGCCGCTATCGTGCTGGAGGTGATCGGAACAACAGCCCTGCAGATGTCGCAGCAGTTCACTCGCCTTGTTCCGACGATCGTGCTGCTGGTTTGCTACACCGCCGCCTTCTATTGCCTCTCGGGAACCTTGAAGGTGATCCCGGTTGGTATTGCCTATGCCATCTGGGGTGCGCTCGGGATGGTCCTGATCTCCGCGGTCGGACTGGTGTTTTTCGGTCAGAAACTCGATCTTGCCGCCATTATCGGTCTGGCGCTGATCATTGCCGGTGTCCTAGTCGTGAACCTCTTTTCAAAATCCGTGTCGCACTGAAAACACAGGTGTTGTCTATGGTCGTTTTTGTCTTTGTCAAATCAGCGGGGACTTACTATGTCTTGCCCCTGATAGGCTGATGGAGGCTTGAAGTACGGCGCTTTCCCAAAGCGCTTTGGATCGCATAACCTATTCAATTTCAATGGTATAAGAGGAGTGCCGTAATGACTATTCGTGCCGTCGTTTGGGGCGAGAACATTCATGAGCAGACCAACAAGGTCGTCGCCGAAATCTATCCGGAGGGCATGCATAACACCATCGCCAAGGCGCTGAATGCAGATGCTGATATCGAAGCAACCACTGCAACGCTGCAGGAGCCGGAGCATGGTCTCAGCGAAGCCCGCCTGAAGGACACCGACGTCCTGTTGTGGTGGGGTCACAAGGATCACGGTGCCGTCAAGGACGAAGTCGTTGAGCGTGTCGCCAAGCGCGTATGGGAAGGCATGGGCCTCATCGTCCTGCATTCGGGGCACTTCTCCAAGGTCTTCAAGCGCCTGATGGGCACGCCTTGCGCACTCAAGTGGCGTGAAGCCGGTGAACGCGAGCGTCTGTGGGTCATCAACCCGCGCCATCCGATCGCAGCCGGCCTTGGTGAGCATTTCGAGCTTGAAAACGAGGAAATGTATGGCGAGCAGTTCTCCGTTCCGGAGCCGCTGGAAACCGTATTCATTTCGTGGTTCCAGGGCGGTGAGGTTTTCCGCTCGGGCATGACCTGGCGCCGTGGTGCCGGCAATATCTTCTATTTCCGCCCCGGCCACGAGACCTATCCGACCTATCACAACGAAACGGTCCACAAGGTTCTGATCAATTCCGTCAAATGGGCCCATAACCCGCTCGGCACGCAGACCAGCATCCATGACGCGCCGAACGTGCCGGTCGAAAAGGCATTGGAGCCGATCGTCGAGCGCGGCCCAAGACTGCACCAGGCCGGCGAAGCCGGTTATCGCTGAGGTTTCATATGCGTCTCATAGTAGTTGGCACGGGCGGCATGGCGAAGAACCATGTGGAGCATTTCGCCCGCATTCCTGGCGTCGAAATCGTCGGTGCCGTCGATACGGATGCGACGAGGCTCACCGCCTTTTGCGATACGTTCGATATCAAGCAACGCTTTCTGTCTCTGGACGAGGCGCTGGCCTGGGGCGACTTCGATTCCGTGACGAACGTCACGCCGGACAAGGCTCACAATCCGACGACGCTGCCGCTGCTTGCCGCCGGCAAGCATGTTCTCTGCGAGAAGCCTCTCGCGGAGAATTATGAAAAGGCACTCGAGATGACGGAAGCTGCCGAAAGGGCAGGGGTCGTCAATATGGTCAACCTGACCTATCGCAACGTCGCGCAGCTGCAAAAGGCGCGCGAGATGGTGATCTCGGGTGAGATCGGCACGGTCAAGCATGTGGAGGCGTCCTATCTCCAGAGCTGGCTCGTCTCGAAGGCCTGGGGCGATTGGCGCAGTGAGTCCAAGTGGTTGTGGCGTCTGTCGACCGGGCACGGCTCGAACGGCGTTCTCGGCGATATCGGCATTCATATCCTCGATTTCGCCGCCTATGGCGCCGCCACCGACATCGATCATGTCTTCGCCCGCCTGAAGACCTTTGCAAAAGCTCCCGGCGAGCGCATCGGCGAATACACGCTCGATGCGAACGACAGCTTCTCAATGTCGGTCGACTTCGCCAACGGCGCGCTGGGTGTCGTGCATGCGAGCCGTTGGGCAACGGGCCACCTGAACGAGCTGAAGCTTCGCATCTATGGCGAACGCGGTGGCCTGGAAGTGTCCCACAGCCCGAACGGTTCGGAGTTGCGGGGTTGCCTTGGCGATGACACGGAAACGGCAACGTGGCGTGTTCTTGAGGTGCCGCCGGTGCCGACCAACTACCAGCGCTTCGCTGATGCGGTCATGAACGGCAGCAGCCAGGATCCGAGCTTCAGACACGCCGCCAACTTGCAGCGCGTGCTGGATCTTGCCATGGTAACGGAAACGGAACGGCGCGAACTGAAGGTCTGATCGGATCATCGACCTTCAGGCAAAGCCTTGGGAGTGCATGCATGTCTACCGAGGAAAAAGTTGCCAGCCACTACACGCACGGATCGCTGGAAACGGCGATCCTGCAATCTCTGTCCGACAGCGGCAAGGATATTGCGGATCTGCGGATCCGTGATCTCGCCGACGTCGATGAATTCCATCTCGGGCGCCATGCGGCCACGGTGGATTTTGCCAGGGATCTTGAGCTTTCTGCCGGGCTCCGGCTTGCCGACATCGGATCGGGGCTTGGCGGCCCCGCCCGCCATTTCGCCGATTCCTACGGGTGCATCGTCTCGGGTGTCGACCTCACGGAAGAGTTCGTGCAGGTGGCCAATTCGCTGACGGAGCGCTGCGGTCTTGCCGATCAAGTCTCCTTCCGGCAGGGGAGTGCGCTGGCGTTGCCTTTCGAAAGCGGCAGTTTCGATCGAGCGACGCTCATCCATGTCGGCATGAATATCGAGGACAAGGCAAAGCTGTTTGCCGAGGTCCGACGTATCCTCAAGCCGGGCGGCCGCTTCGGTCTTTATGAGGTCATGCAGATGCGTGAGGGCTCGTTGCCCTATCCGATGCCATGGGCGATGGAGCCGGAGACAAGCTTCGTCTGCAGCCCAGATGCTTATCGTCATCTGCTGGAGGAGGCCGGGTTTTCGGTGGAGCTGGAGCAGGATCGAAGCGCTCTGGTGATCCGGCTCGCGCATGAAGCGCGAGCGAGGGCCGCGGCGGGCGAGGCGCGATCTCAGGGATTTCGCACATTGATGGGGCCAAGAGCCGGCGAGCGCAGCAGCAATGTCAACATGTCGGTCGAGGGTGGTCTGCTTGCCCCGATCGAGATGATCGCCCGTGCCATTTAAGTGACTGCGCCCTCGACAACATCGCCGCAGTCGATTGACAGAGACCTTCCTGTTTCTATATGGAAATCCCAACGGTAATGGATTTCTGCCGGGCCATGGTGGCCGAACCGCTGCTCTGATTTTTCCAGGGAAGCTGATGACTCCTACTCAACGCGCCCGAAGGGCGAAGGAGTAGAGTCATGCCTGTTTTCTTGCCGTTATCCCTCTCTTGTTTTTTATCCACTGTCCCCGAAAGACCGCCGATCGGCTTTGCGGGAGGGGCAAACTGATGTTCGCATCCGTCTATTTCCACCATCGCTTTCAGCAGTTTCGCAGCCTGTTCAAGTGGATCCTTCTGGTCGTTCCAATGGCTGTGGTCGTCGGCTCGCTTTGCGCGCTGTTCCTCTGGAGCCTGGATAAGGCAACGGCCGAACGTTTCGATCATCCCTGGCTGATCTTCCTGATGCCGGTCGCCGGCTTCCTGATGGTGCTGGTCTATCAGCGTTTCGGCCGCGGCTCGGAAGGCGGCAATAATCTGATTGTCGACCAGATCCATGAGCCCGGCGGCGGCGTGCCGTTGCGTATGGCACCCTTCATTCTCGTCTCGACGGTCCTGACGCACCTCGTCGGCGGTTCGGCCGGGCGCGAGGGAACGGCCGTGCAGCTCGGCGGCAGCATTGCCAGCGCTTTTGCGAAGATGTTCCGGTTGAGCCCCGCCGAGATCCGCATCCTTCTCATCGCGGGGATCGCCGCCGGCTTCGGTGCCGTTTTCGGCACGCCGATTGCAGGCGCGGTCTTTGCTCTCGAAGTCCTGACGATCGGGCGAATGCAATATGAGGCGCTGATCCCGAGCCTTGCGGCTGCAATCGCGGCCGATTGGGCCTGCCATGTCTGGGGCATCGAGCATATACAGTATCGGATCGGCTATCTCGCCGGCACTCCGGCCAGCACGTTTCACCTCGATGCGCTGCTGCTTATCAAGGTCGGCATTGCCGGCGTGATCTTCGGCTTGGTGGCGCGCTCGTTCAGCGAGGTCTCTCACAAGGCATCGGCGGCGTTTAAACGGTTCTGCGCCTATGCGCCGCTCAGGCCCGTCATCGCCAGTATCATCCTGATCGGCCTCGTCTATCTGCTCGGCACGCGTCAATATCTCGGACTTGGCGTTTGGTCGCCCAATCCTGCGGATGCGACGATCCTCGGTTTCTTCGATCCCGCTCATGTCGATTACTGGAGCTGGTTCTGGAAAGCGGTCTTCACCATCGTGACGCTTAGTGCCGGGTTCAAGGGTGGGGAAGTCACGCCGTTGTTCTTCATCGGCGCGGCACTTGGCAATGCGGTTGCCGCTGTCCTTGGTGCGCCGGCCGATCTATTTGCCGGGTTGGGTTTTGTCGCCGTCTTTGCCGGCGCCACCAATACGCCGCTTGCCTGCATGATCATGGGCATCGAACTCTTCGGCGCAACGCATACCGTCTATCTCGCCGTTGCCTGCTTCCTTGCCTATATCTGCAGCGGTCACACCAGTATCTATCTGTCGCAGCGGCTCGGTATCGCCAAGAGTTCGGCTTCCGGGAATATCCCGGCAGATACGCCGCTTCGTCATATTCGCGAGGGTCGTTTGGAGACGCGGCGCGAAAATATCCATAAGATCGAAGAGGTTTGAGGCAAGGACGGCGGAGGTTGTCGTGCTCTATCTTGTCGTGTTTCTAGGTGCGGGATTGGGTGGCGCATTCCGCCTCGGTATCAGCGAGCTTGTTGCGCGTGTGCTTGGGACCGAATTTCCATTCGGCACGCTCATCATCAATGTGCTCGGGGCCTTCGTCATGGGGGTGCTGACCGAGTACTTCGCCATTCGCGGCGGTATGTCGCAGGAAGTCCGATTGTTTCTGACCACTGGCGTTCTAGGTGGATTCACGACGTTTTCGACCTTTGCGCTGGAAAGCGTCGTACTGTGGGACCGTGGACAATGGATGCCTGCCATAGTCTATGTCGCCCTGTCCGTTTTCCTGTCGATCGGGGCTTTGATTGGGGGACTTGCAATTGTCCGGCTAATAATTCAGGCTCAAAGTGCATCGTGAATGAGGATCGGCAAATGCTGCCGCATTTTTGCCGATTCTGAGGTAAATGCCTCTCGAGAATCGCCGGAGTTTCAGTCCACGACAAACCACCGCTCGTTGCGAACGGACTCTCTTGCGAAATTCGACTAATCAACTCATATAATCGACTATTACGATCACCGCATAACAAAGGAGTCGGGCGTCAATCGGGAAGGGCCGGGCGAATATCCCAAGTTTTCAGCCTGTAGCCACTTCGGGATTTGCTTGCAGTTTCCCCGAGCAAAGACTTCCTCCCTGGACGGCCCTTAAAAGATAGACATGACGGAGAGTCCCTTGAGCGCACCTGCTCCAACTTCCAACCAATCTCCTGCTCCGGAACAGACTTTCGGCACCGCCGGCATCGCACCGATGGAGCGCGCGAGCCCCATGACGCGCTTCTTCATGGGCATTGTTGCCTGGGCGGAAGGTCTCAATCTGAAATACGCCAAGCTTGGCAATCCGCCTGTTTACGATACCAAGACTTTCCCTTGGGCCGCAGAGATCGAGAAGGATTATCCGGCGATCCGCGCCGAGCTTGAGAAGGTGCTGCTGCGCCAGAGCGAGCTGCCGACGTTCCAGGACATTTCCACCGACGTGAAGACCATTTCCACCGACACGCGCTGGAAGACGTTCTTCCTCCTCGGTTTCGGCGTGAAGTCCGAGCAGAACATCCAGGCTTGCCCGAATACCTGGAAAGCCGTTCAGAAGATCCCCGGCCTGACGACAGCGATGTTCTCGATCTTCGAGCCCGGCAAGCATCTTCCTGCGCATCGCGGCCCCTATAATGGCGTGCTGCGCCTGCATCTCGGCCTCATCGTGCCGGAGCCGAACGAGAAGCTCGCTATCCGTGTCGACCAGCAGGTTTGCCATTGGCAGGAAGGCAAGGCGCTGATTTTCGACGACGCCTATGAGCATGAAGCCTGGAACCATTCCGACAAGACCCGCGTGGTGCTCTTCGTCGACTTCGTCAAGCCGCTGAGATTCCCGGCCCGTTTCGTCAACTGGGCTCTGATGAACCTGGCGATCTTCACGCCCTTCATCAAGGAAGGCCTCGACAATCACAAGGAATGGGAAAAGAAATTCTACGCCGAGGCGGAAGCGTTCAGAAATCGCCCGAAGCCCTGATTTCTTCGGCTGCATGATTTAACGGAAACCCCGGAATCTCCAGGAGATTCCGGGGTTTCTTTTAGTCTGTCAGATCAGTCGTCAGGCAGGCTTATCTGTCTGAGGGATATCGTCGTAGTATTCTTCTTCAGCGATCGGCTGCGGGACGGCGGTCTTGTTGTCAAGATTGCCGAGCAGGGCTGAGATGGCATTGTCGCCGTCGAAGCCTGCCTCTTTCAGCAGACGGTCAAGGATCGGCTTGTTGGCCTGGTAGGAGAGAAGTTGGCCGGCGAGACCTTCGCCGAGGCCGACGCCACTGCCACCGCCTGTACCGTTGCCGTTGCGGCCGAGCATGCCGCCGGTGTCGAAAATACGGATATCCGAAATCTTCTCGATCGGCTTGACCGCTTCGGCAAGGGCGGCGGGCACAATGCGGATGCGCTCGCGGGTGATTTCGAATTCGATGATGGCGGGGCTGAGCTTGTTGCGCGCTTCGTTGAGCAATGCTTCGCTTTCAGCGGTCGCCTTACCGGTTTCGAGAATACCTTTGGCCTTGATGATCGCGGCGTCGGCTTCGGCGGTTGCGAGCGTCTTGATCGCATCGGCCTGGTCGGTGGCGGCCTGCTTTTCCGCCTCTGCGGCGATGGTCACGGCGGTTGCCTGGGTTTGGGCGCGCTTTTGCGCGTCGATCACCGCGATCTGTTTTTCGCGCTCGGCGATTTCGACGGCCTTGGCGGTACCGACCTTTTCCTCAGCGGCGATGGCAAGAGCGCGAGCCGCTTCGGCCTTCGCCTTCGCCTCGGATTCTTCCCGGCTCTTGTTCGCAACCGCGATGGCGCTTTCCTGGGCTACGATCTGGTTGTCGCGGCGAGCTTCGGTCTCACGCTGCTGCACGGCACGGGTCGAGTCGATGTTGGCGGATTCACGCGCCTGCTTTGCAGTCGCTTCGCGTTCCGCGATGGCCTGTTCGGAGGCGATGCGTGCTTCCTCTTCGGCGCGCTTGGCTGCCTGCTCCTGCTGTGCGGTTTCAGCGCGGGTGGCGGCCGATTTGTTGGCGATATCGCGCTGCTGGTTCAATTCCGCCTCGCGCTTCGTCCGCTCGATGGTGAGGGACTGCTGGCGAGCCTCGAGGTCTTTCTGAGCGATCGCGACTTCAGTGTCGCGAACGACTTCGTTACGCTCCTTCTTGCGTGCCTCGGTGACGCGGGTCAGCGCGGCAAGACCGTGGGCGTCGAAGAAGTTGTTGGCATTGAAATGTTTGATGTCGGTCTGGTCGAGGCGCGTCAGCGACACGGATTCCAGCTCGAGACCGTTGGATTGCAGGTCGGAGCCGACAGCATCCTGCACGGCCTTGACGAAATCCATGCGCTGCTCCTGCAGAGCATCGAGGCTCATCGTCGCTGCGACCGAGCGCAAGCTGTCGACAAATTTGGCTTCGATCAGCTGGCGCAGCTGTTCGCTGTCGTTGGTGCGGTTGCCGAGTGTCTGGGCGGCCAATGCGATGGAAGAGCTGTCCGGCTTGACGCGGACGTAGAATTCCGCGCCAATGTCGACACGCATGCGGTCCTTGGTGATCAGCGCGTCGTTCTCGCCGCGCTGGACTTCCAGACGCAGGGTCTTGAGGTTGACGCGGGCGATCGAGTGGAAGATCGGCAGCACGACGGAACCGCCGTCGAGGACAACTTTCTGCCCGCCGAGACCGGTTCGGACATAGGCTTCATCCCGGCTCGAGCGGACATACAGCGAGGCGAGGACAAAGCCGATACCGAGGATCAGGACGAGGCCGATGCCTGCGGGGAGTATAAGGTCGTAAAGGCCGTTCATGAACGTTGCTCCATGGAGGATTTATCATCGGACCGGGCAAGGTCCGATGGGGCGGAAACTGCGATGAAGATGTCGGCCTTGCGGTCGACAAGCAGAACTTGGGCGCCGATCGGCAGGGGGCTTTCGCCCTTGGCGGCGCAGGCGCGCAGCTGATGCCAGTTGCCATGCGTATCCTTGACGCTAACGCGGCCGGGCAAGCCCTGATCCAGCGGGCCGATCGAGACCGTGCCGGTGCGGCCGACGAAATCGCCGGTGTCGACGGCATAGGTCTCGTCGCGCGGCACGATCCTGGCGATCGTGCGTGTCGAGCGCCGGACGAGGGGGATCGTGACGAGGAGCGCTGTCGGCCCGGCAATGATGGCCGGCAGCGGCGTCCAGACCATGTCGGCTATCGTCTGGATGGCAAAGCCCATCACGGCGAAGATGCCGAGCAGCAGCATGATCAGGATCAGCAACGGCACGCCGCCAAGATTGATCCAGGAAAGCAGGCCGGCCAGGACACCCTCATGACCTTCGAAATGCGGTTTGCCGATGAGTTCGCTCAGCGAGAAACCGAGCAGCATCGACAGGACTTCGATGGCCGTCAATCCAACCAGGATCATTGCCGCAATGGCAAAGGGCGCACATTCGGGTGCGAGAAACAGGTGCATCGGTTACTGGCCGTTAGCCTTGAAGCGGGCAAGGCGTGCTTCGATGGCCTGCTCCCGATGCAGGCGGTCGAGCTCGTCTAGCTCGGCACTGCTGGCAGGTTCGCCTGATGGGACACCCGTCAGGCGCGAGACGGCCGCAGCCGCGCGGGCTGCACCCGCCGCGGGCGTCGGCCGCGGATTTCCGCCGGCTGCTTCTTCCGGTGCGTGGCGCGCGATGCTGCGCTTGAAATCGATCAGGCGCGCTTCCGCCTCGCGCCGGGCGGCAAGCACTGCCTGCAGCGCCTTCTGGCCTTCGTCTATCCGGGCGTTCGCATCTGCAAGCGCCTTGTCGAGAGCGGCGATCTGAGCCTCCAAGTCGATCTGGCGTGCGACACCGGCCTTGGCGAGGTCCTCGCGATCGGCGGTGATGGCAAGCCGGATCTTCGCTTCGAGCGCCTCGAGATCTTCAACGATCTCGTTGCGGCGGCTCTGGATACGGTATTCCTCGGCGCGCGCCTTGCCGAGATCGGCGCGTGCCTCATCGGCGGCGACATCGATCTCGCGCAGTGCCTGCTCGATGACGGCGACCTTGTTGGCGCCTTCTACGGTATCGACTGCGGCGTTGGCGAGGCTTGCGATCAGTCGTCCCATGCGGGAAAGAATGCCTTCATGCATCGTCATGTTATCCTCCGTTCGGGGGGAGTTTGGTGTTACCCCGATGTGAATCGCATAGTGGCCGCCATCGGCGATCAGATAGGCGGGGATGTTACTGTCCCAGCCTTTGAAATAGCCGGCCACATCGAAGGGCACGGCAACGCGGCCGTGCACCGTCGAGATTGTCAGGTCTGACGGACCCTTGATGGCAAAGAGCTTTTCATCGAGCGGCAAACGGCTGAGATCGGCCGGCTCGCCGCGATTGGCCGCAAAATCACGCAGACCGAGCGTCACGAGGCGTGCGGGGAGAGCGGTGCGTTCGCGGATAGTCTCATAGGCAAGCTCATGAAGAGTGACGAGGTTCGCGCCGGCTTTGCCGGGGACGATCTCCGTCAGAAGCTTCATCATTTGCCCGTATGCGGCAAAGGTTTCGTCCAGAGCCTGGCTTGCTTCCTCACCGGGGGCGAGATCGTATCGCAGATGTGATTGGTGCGCTGGTATCTGTGTCTTTGCCATGGACTTCAAGTAAAGCACCGCTCCGGTACTTTTCAAGAGCGCGTCACCTTCAATATGCATGAATTGTAATGAATGATGGGCCGCATAGGTTGCAGAAAATTGATGCTTCTCTCCGCCTATGAGCGATCGCGATGGTCTGATCTTCGCGTATATGTAGTGAGCGTGCGCGAAAAGACCATATGCAAAGCGCGGCCAAAAGGCCGCGCTGCATCGAATTATGATTGGATTGTCGGGGTGGGACCCGTGATTACTTCACGGTCCGCACAATGGCGGCGCCCGCCGTCATGCCGCCGCCGAAGGCCACGAGACCGAGATTGAGCGGTTCGGAGCGCTCATTGGCGACATGCAGCATGGCAAGCGGAATGCTTGACGAACTGGTGTTGCCATAGGTTTCGATGACGCTGAGGGCAGGACGGCCGCTGCGCTTGGCAATCGTATCGATGATGCGCTGGTTGGCCTGATGCGGCACCAGGAGATCGAGATTGGCAAGCTCGATGCCGGCATCGACGCAGGCATTTTCGATCGAGCGGGTCATCGAATGCACAGCTTCGGTAAAGACCGAGCGGCCGTTCATCGCGATCACGCCATCATCCGGCAGCGGAACGTAGAGCAGGTCGCCCGGTTCCGGCCGGCCGCTGACGATCGGACGGCTCGCGGTGAAGAGCGGATTGCGCGCCATGTCGCGGCTGGTCACGAGGCTGGCCGTTGCAGCGTCGCCGAAGAGGATCGCCGTGGAGAAATCATTCATGTCGAGCAGCGGCGACAGAACTTCCGAGGTGATGATCAGTACCTTGGCGTCGTTCTGCTGGGCAATGAAATCGTAAGCCTGCTGCAGTGCATAGAGATAGCCGGAGCAGGCCGCGCCCATATCGTAGGCGGCCAGCGACGGACGGACGCCATCTTCGGCGACAGCAACCGCGACGCGGCTAGCGAGCGACGGCGTGGCGATGTCGGGCGTGCCGGTGGCGGCGATCACCAGATCGATATCGTGGATCGATATCTGGTTCTGGCGCAGAAGATCGCGCGCCGCTTTCGTGGCCAGGCTCAGAGTGCCTTCGCCGGGGCCAATCCAGAAGCGGCTCTTGATGCCCGTCAGCGCAAATATCTCGTCGGCGCGACGGTTCGGCCAGTTGTGGATGATCTCTTCGTTGGTGACGCAGCGGCCGCCGGTCGCAAAGCCGATACCGTTGATGGCAATCTCGGAGAAGCTGCCGGTATGGCGACGAAGAGTCGGAATGACATGCGACTTCAGGCGCCGCAGCACGAATTTGTTCTGGATTTCCGAGGCGAGAGCGAAATTCTGCTCGCTCAGATCGCGGTTGGCATCAACCGTCAGAAGCGGGCTGTCCGTGGCGATCTGGTCACCGATCTTGGCGAAGACCTCCTGTACGACACCGCCGATATTGGCGCAGATCTCGACCGAGGCTTTCGTCGCTTCGACAACGGCGACAAGCTGACCGACTTCGATCTTGTCGCCCGGTTTGACGAGCAGATCGGTCACCAGCACGTTTTCGTCAGCGGGGCCGGAGCCGATCGCCTTGATGGCTGCCGTCGGACCGCTATCATCCTCCTCATGCCAGGTCACTTCGCATTCGAGGACCTCTGCCATGAGGTCGACGAGTTTGCGGTAAGACGGCAGGGTCTCGAGCTGATTGCGGAAGTTGAAGGGAATGTGCGCGTCAGAGCGGGCAAGCCGGCGCACCACGACGGGCACATCGGTCTTCTCCGTAACGGTCGCGATGATCTCCGCGCCCATGCCAACCGTGCGATTGTCTTCATGAACGACGATCAGGCGGCGTGTACGCCGGGCGCTCGCGAGCACTTCCTTCTCATCCCATGGCGAGATCGAGCGGAGATCGATGACCTCGACCGAGAAGCCCTGAGCCTCGAAGGCGCTTGCGGCGTTGGCGCAAAGCGAAACGGTGTTGCCATAGCTGACAAGCGTGATGTCGCGACCGCGCGCGACATGGCGCGACAGGCCGGGATGGACGAAATGCTTATCCAGATCCTCGGAGGTGCGGCCGTCGGAATTGTTGAGCACGGCCTTCGGGTAGAGGAAGACCGTCGGACGGCGTGATTCGAAGGCGGCATTGAGCAGGCCGGCGGCATCGCCGGCGCTGGAGGGCATGACGACGTCGATGCCGGGCGTATGCGCCAGCATGCCTTCGAAACTCTGCGCATGGAAGGGGCCGAGACCGGGCTTGTAGCCACCGCAGCTGACCATGAGGATAACGGGTGCTTCCCAGGCGCCATTCGTGCGCCAGAACATGCTGCCCATTTCCGAAACGATCTGGTTATAGGCAAGCGGCAGGAAATCGGCGAATTGCAGGAAGGCGACCGGGCGCTGGCCGGCGAGCGCACGACCGACGGCGGTGCCGACGATGGTCGACTCGGTGAGAGCCGCATTGCGCACGCGGTCGGGATACTTCGTGCTGAGGCCACGGGTGACGCCGAAAACATCGCCCTTCGGATCCTCGATGTCCTGACCGAACAGAACGACGTCCGGGTTGGCGGCGAGCTGCTTGTCGAGAACGACATTCAGCGCCTCGCGCATCGTCAGCGTCGACGCGCTGTCATTGCCGCGATATTCCGCCTTGCCATTGAACGAAGCGGGGTAGGGAGCCTTGGCATCCGGCTCGACCTTCGGAGCGTCTTCCTTGCGCGCAAGGTTCGCTTCAGCATGGACTTCCGCGATCAGTTCCTGTTCGATCTTTGCAAGCGCATCAGCATCGATGCCCACTTCGCGCAGCATGGTGCGGAGGGTCGGCAGCGGGTCGCGCGAGGAGCCGGCTTCGATTTCGAGCAGGGTGCGGTAGGTCTTCTGGTCGTCGGCGTTGGTATGATCCGAGAGCCGCTCGGTGTTCAGCAGCACGATGCTCGGTGCGCGATTGTTGCGGCTATGGCGAACGGCTTTGCGGAAAGCTTCGCGCGAGGTGATCAGATCGTCGCCATCCGCGCGGATGATATCGATGCCGTAGAAGGAGGCGGCAGGGCCATCAGGCAAATCGAAGAAGGTCTGCTTGCTCGTGCGTGTCGAGATGGAGAAGCTGTTGTCTTCGATGATGAAGACGACGGGATACTGGCCGCGCACGGCTTCCGCCACGGCTTCGAGGAACTCGCCCTGCTGCGTGGTGCCGTCGCCGACGCAACAGATGGCGATCGGCATTCCCGGCTTATATTTCAAGGAGGCGCCGACGCCGGCGGCATGGAGCGCATTATTGCCGACCGGGCCGACGATCGAGGTGATGTTGAGAGCGCGGGAAGAAAGGTGCGCGCTCATCTGACGGCCGGCCGAGTGCGAATTGGCTGTTGCAAGCAGGCTGGAGAAGAACTCACGAATGGGCATGCCGCGCGCCAGCATCAGAGCCTTGTCGCGATAATGCAGATGCAGCCAGTCGTCGTCCTGAAGGAATTCGTTGAGAAGCGCCGTCGACTCATGCCCGGCGCCGGACACATGAAAATGTGCTATGCCTTGCTTGATGAATTCTCGCTCAAGACGATCCACTTCTCTAGAAATGAAAAATAGTCTGTGGAGTTGCTTGAGGTATTCTCTTGTAAACCTCCCTTCCATCTCAATGATTTTCCTAATCTTTCATCTTAATCAACTGCAGGGACCTAGGTAGACCCCTAGGCTGCCTTTTTCAATACACGTTAGATGACAATATCTTCTCGGTTTGAAACCGAAATACGTGCATGGTCGGGCGGTGATTTTTCGCGATGTTTCTATCCACAGGGCACGCATCGATAAACGCATTTGCCAACTGTGTAACCGGCAGGTGCGTTTATCGAAGGCGTTGTCAGCCTGATTTGCGAATCTTGGCGTCGCCGTTGCGTCTTGCGGCTGCTGCCTTTGCGGCCTGTTCTTCCTGTAGGATCAATTCCTTCGGCTTCTTGCCGATAATTTCCTTGCGGCCTTTCTTCGAGAAAGGTTGGCGCAGTTGGGCGAGGAAGCCCTTCGCGACCTTGCCCGTGATGCCGATATCCGTTGAGGAGGGGCGCGGCGGGTTGTAGAACGTGCCGAGGAGCTGATCCCAGACGACGAGGTTTTCCCCATAATTCGTATTGCCCTCGGCCAACACCTTGGAATGATGCCAGCGATGCAGGCGCGGCGTGGAGAAAATGAGGTCGAGCGGGCCCGTGTGCATGTCGACATTGCAATGAGTCAAAAGACCGATGAAGGCCGTGACGGCGCCGATCCAGAGGAAGACCGGCAATGGCGCGCCAAGCAGATAAAGCGGGATCTGACCGAGCGCGATCTTGAACAGCGTATCGATGACGTGGAAGCGGCCCGTGTTGATGACCCAGAGGCGCTCGACGCTGTGATGCAGCGCATGGAAGCGCCAGAGCGAAAGATGCTCATGCGCCAGGCGATGCGCCATGTAGAGACCGAACTCGGCGATGACGAGGCCAAGCGCGACCTGAAAGATCATCGGCCACTGATCCGGCCAGAAATGCGAGTGATAGCTCAGGGCCGGCTGGGCGACCGTCGCGACGGCCATCGGGAAGGATGTTCCGATCGCCGCGGCGATCTGCACGCCGCCCTTGTTCAATAATGTGTGGGCGATGTCGTTGAACGTTTCGCCATCCCGCTTCTGCCAGGTTCTCTCATAAGGCATGAGACGCTCGAACAGCGCAATCAAAGCAACTGTCGAAAGATAGGCGACGTTGAACCACAAGAGATGCATGCTCGAATTGAAGGCGAAGTAGGCGCCGGTCAATCCCGCACAGAAGATGGCGGGCCACAGCAAGGAGGAAACAGCAGCGTAAAGACGCGAACTGCTTTGAAAAGTCATTCCATCAACCTCAGATTCTGATCAGCGAAAAAATAGCGCGTGAGAGTATGCGATATGTAGCGCGATGATTGTGGAGTCGAAAGCGAAATTTTTACGGTCGCTCATGAGACGCATCTGAGGAGGGGTTTTGAATGCGGATAGAGAAGGCGGGACACGAGCATATCGAGGGCTGGGCTCGTCTGCGCAAGGTGCTTTGGCCTGACGGTTCGGTTGAGCGCCATCGCGCCGAACTGGAGCAACTGCGCGCCAGCGAAAACGGCGTCGCGTTCGTAGCGATCGATGCCGCCGGAGATCTTGCCGGCTTTGCCGAAGCAACACTGCGGCACGACTACGTCAATGGCTGCGAGACGTCGCCCGTTCTGTTTCTCGAAGGTATTTACATCAGGCCGGAAAGCCGGCGCGAGGGGGTCGCGCGGGCGCTTTGCGAGGTTATCGGCGCTTGGGGGCGAAATGCGGGCTGCACCGAATTTGCCTCTGATGCGCTCATCGACAATCTTGCGAGCCACGCCTTCCATGCTGCGCTCGGCTTCACTGAAACCAGGCGCGTCGTCTATTTTCGCAAGCTCCTTTAGATCGGAGCGGAGTGACGTCTCGGGTTAACCGAAAGTCAGCTTGGTTTTCTGTTGTCCGGCCTCGTCGAAATTCTCCGGATCAAGCCAACGCTCGTAGCCGGCCTTCAGGCGCGGCCAATCGGCGTCGATCATGGCGAACCAGGCGGTATCGCGGTTCTTGCCCTTGGCAACCATGTGCTGGCGGAAAATGCCCTCGTAAACGAAGCCGAAGCGTTCGGCTGCCCGTTTGGAAGGCTCATTGAGATTGTTGCACTTCCATTCGAAACGGCGATAGCCGAGCGTGTCGAAGACATAGGACGCGAACAGATAAAGCGTTTCGGTGGTCACGCGGCTGCGGGCGATTGCGGGTCCCCACAGGATGCTGCCGATTTCGATGACGCCCTGGGTGCTGTCGATGCGCATCAATGCCTGCCGGCCCTCGGCACGCCCCGTTCGCTTGTCGATCGTTGCGAAGAAGAGCGGATCGGCGCCGGAGGCCGCTTTCTCGAGCCAGGGCGAAAAGGCTGCCTGATCGGCCGGGGCATCCTCGAAGAGATAGCGGAAGCGATCGTCCGCGCCCGGTGCCTGGGCCGAGGCAAAGAGATCGTCGCCATGACGTGCCGCATCGAGCGGCTCGATCCGGGTGTAGCGGCCTTCAAGAGTGATACGCTCGGGGCGGGCCACGCCCTTCCAGTTCGTCAGATCCATGTCAAAGTCCTTTGGTCATCAAATGCAGCCTAGAGCAATTCCAGCGAAAGTGTGAAGCGGTTTGTCTCTGGAGGCGGGGCAAACAATACATCAGCGGAGCCGGCCGGATTGTATCAGGTCTGCCAGAGATTGCGGCAGTTCCATCCCGTCGGGCAGGCCGGGTGCAGGGTGAGGATGGGCGAGACGGCTCTCGATCGGCAGAACGCCAGCCCAGACCGGATGACTTGCCTCGTCCATATCACCTGGCGGTCCGTTGCGGATCTTGGCCGAGGCTTCCTCGATTTTCATCCGCATGACCGAGGTCGCCTTGACTTCCTGCTTCGTCATCGGCCTCAGCTGATCCCAGCGGCCTGGAAACAGGTCCTCGATGAAGCGGCGCAATGCATCGCTCTTCTCGTCGATATCATCGACCAGGCGTGCCGTTCCAAACACCATCGCCGAGCGATAATTGACCGAGTGATTGAAGGCGGAGCGCGCCATGACATAGCCGTCCATGATGCTGCAGGTCAGACAGACCGGCATGTCCTCGGCGGCGCGCAGGAAGCGGCTGGCGGATGAGCCGTGCCAGTAGACGTAGTCGTCCTCTCGCCAATGCAGCGTCGGCGTGACATAGGGCGCGCCATTGATGACATAGCCGACATGACATAGCGGGGCGGCGTCCAGAATAGCATGGACGTCGGCATGGGCATGACTGCCACGCTTCGGGCTTCGCCTAATGCGCGTGCGCTCGGAGATCGGATATTTTTTGGTGTCGGGCGGGCTGAGATCGGCCATGTCGTCCTCTTCAATTGAGCATTGATCTCTGTCAGCAAAGAGGTAGGCTATAAACAGCCAGTTTTTTGATTTTCAGCAGACCAGTTGAGGTTTCATGGCATCGGTGGCGCAATGGCCGGCACTTGACCGCATGTCGGGGGATCTGGAGGGGCAGGTTTACCGACTGATGCGCGATCGGATCCTGCACGGGCAGATGCCGGCAGGACGGCGTGTGCCGTCGACACGGACGCTTGCGCTTGCGCTTGGCGTTGCCCGCTCGACCGTCGTCAATGCCTATGATCGCCTGAAGGCCGAGGGTTACCTGCAGTCTGCCACCGGCGCTCCGACCCGCGTTGCGACTTTCTCGTCTGCCTCCTTGTCCGGGCAGGCCGCCGCGCCGCCGCCGCACCAGCCTCGCATCACGGAATTCAAGACGGGAGGATTGTTCGAGCCCGGCGTGCCGGATGTCTCGGCTTTTCCCCATGCGGCTTGGGCGCGCTGTCTCGGTGCTCGCGGCCGCTCTTTAAGGGTGCATGATCTCGGCTATGGCGATCATGGCGGCGTGCGCGAGCTGCGCGAAGCCATCCTCGAGCATATCGCCGCAACGCGGGGTGTCATTGCCCGCCCTGAGCAGATTGTCATCGTCCCGTCGACGGGGGCGGCGATCGGGTTGCTTGCGGGCGTGCTGATCCGTCCGGGAGAGCCAGCCGGCGACGTGGTCTGGATGGAAGAACCGGGATATGCCAGCGCGCAGGCGATCCTGCGGATGGCCGGCGCCAATCTTGTGCCGGTTCCGTGCGATGTCGATGGCCTCGATATCACTCAGGGCATCGGACCACGACCCCGGTTGATCTATGTCACGCCGTCGCATCAATATCCGTCCGGCGTCACCATGAGCCTGCCTCGCCGCCTCGCCCTGCTGGAATTTGCCCGCTCCAATGGTGCGATCGTGCTGGAGGACGATTACGACAGCGAATTCCAGTATGCGTCGCGGCCGATCGCGGCATTGCAGGGTATCGATCGCGGCGAAGTCGTCGTCTATGTCGGCACCTTTTCCAAGACGCTCGCACCTGGGCTGCGTGTCGCCTATGCCGTCGTGCCGAGGAGATTGGTGGCGGCCGTCGAGGCAACGCAGCGGCTGAGAGGCGTTGTCGTGCCGATCCACATTCAGGCGGCTCTCGCCGATTTCATGCGCGAGGGCCGGTTTCGTGCGCATCTGCGGCACATGAATGCCATTTATGCGGAACGCATGGCGGCGACCGTCGCGGCACTTGATCGGCACTGTGGCGCGTTGTTGGAGGTAGGATCGGGCGGCGGCGGGCTACAAGTGGCAAGCTGGTTCCGGGACCCGGGGACGGATGATGTCGCTTTCGTTCGCACGATCAACGCCAACGGTTTCGCGGTTCGGCCGATATCGGCGCTGTATCTTGGGCCTTCGCGGCCGGGGCTGTTGCTCGGAATTGCCCGTATGGAAGCGGAGGCCGCGGATGCGGCCGCGGCAAAAATCGCGAGGTTACTGGAAGCCAGTGTCACGCCGGCATAGCGGCTGAACGCTGCAGTTCTGTCAGACCTGGTTCCAGCGGCGGATGACCGGTTCGGTCAGATCATGCTCGTAACCGAGAACGCTGATGCTCGTGGTGTCGAGGACGAGATGCTCACCGCCTTCCGGCGGCAGCCCCACCCAGCGGGCTGCAAAGACGCGCAGAAAATGGGCGCTGGAGAAGATCAGAACGGAGCCGCCGATGCCGCGAAGCTCGCCGATGATCCGGTCTGCGCGCGCGCCGACATTGGCGGCCATTTCGCCGTTCGGGCAGCCGTCGCGGAAAACCTGCCAGCCGGGGCGCTCGGCAAGGATCGCCTTGGTGGTAATGCCTTCATAGGCGCCGTAATCCCATTCCGCCAGGTCGTCCTTGACGACGCGACGGTCACCGAAGCCGGCCAGTGCGCAGGTGTTTTGTGCGCGTAGCGACGGGCTGGACCAGACAGCCGCGAAATCGATCGAAGGCAGGCGGTTGGGAAGATTGCGGGCAGCTTCCTCGCCGGCAGCGGTCAAGGGGATATCGGTTCGGCCGGTATGCCTGCCGGAAAGGCTCCACTCCGTCTGTCCGTGCCTTACGAGATAGACTTCGGGATAGGCGCTGCTCATGCCGTTTCTCCTTTTCGCTACGGATGCGGAATTCTTCGCATCTGCGAAGAGTTCTGTCGAGAGCCAGAGATGGCCGGAAATCGCGTGTCATGATAACCGCCTGCAAATCCAAGGCTTTGCAGGTGAATATGAATTTCAATGTTCAATGCGGCCATCAAAGCAGTCAGGCTCTGCGGTCATTGCGACGAGAATTATCAGTCGCAGCGCCTTCAAGAAGAAATTGCCCCGAAAAGGAAAGGGCGCTCCGCTGTATTGCGAAACGCCCTCTCGATCTTATCCTGTGACCAGTACGAAAAGCTGACGGAACCTATTCCGCCAGAGCGGCGCGTACGGCCGGGATGACTTTCTGGCCGTAGAGTTCGATGCAGCGCATGATCTTGTCATGGCCGAGTGCACCGGCGCTATATTTCAGCTGGAAACGGCTGATGCCGAGCGTCTTGATTACCGGGGCAATCTTGGCGGCAACCGTTTCCGGCGAGCCGACGTAAAGTGAGCCCCGCTCGATCTCGCTATCAAACTCTGCGCGCGTCATCGGCGGCCAGCCCCGTTCGCGGCCGATACGGTCGCGCATTGCCTTGAAGCAGGGCCATAGTTCCTCACGGGCCTGCTCGTCGGTCTCGGCGACATAACCCGGTGAATGGATGCCGATCGGCCGCACGGGCTTTCCGAGCTGCTCATAGGCGCGGTGATAAAGGTCGACATAGGGCTGGAAGCGGTAAGGGCTTCCGCCGATGATCGCCAACATCAGCGGCAAATCATAGTGAGCTGCACGCACAACGGATTCCGGGCTGCCGCCGACGCCGATCCAGGTCTTGAGCTGACCACTCTCGATGGTCGGGAAAACCCTCTGGTTGCGCAGCGGCGGGCGGATACTGCCCTCCCAATTTACCGGCTCGTTCTTGAGCAGGGCCGCGAACAGATCGAGCTTTTCCTCGAACAGCTGTTCGTACTGCGACAGCTCGAAGCCGAACAGCGGGAAAGATTCGGTGAACGAGCCGCGACCGAGGATGACTTCGGCGCGGCCGTTCGAGATGGCATTGACGGCCGAGAAGCGTTGGAACACGCGGATGGGATCGTCCGAGCTCAGAACCGTCACGGCCGATCCAAGATGAATTTTCGATGTGCGGCTGGCGATTGCGGCCAGAATCGTCTCGGGCGAGGAGACCGCGAAATCTTCGCGGTGATGCTCGCCGATGCCGAAGAAATCGATCCCGACCTGATCGGCCAGAACGCCTTCCTCGACGACGTTACGGATGACCTGCGCGTGCGGCAGCGGCGTGCCCTTGTCGTCAAAGGTCACATCGCCGAACGTATCGACGCCGAATTCGACATTGTTTGTCGTCATGATTTTTCCTGTCATGTGTCGAAATGATAATGTTGACACAGCATGTAGTGTCGTTCGCGATCGCCAACTACCCGGAAAGTTTCGGCGGAAACCTTCGAAGAATTCGATATGGCGTGCGTCGCGTTGATCGGTCGGAGCCATGCATTGCGTTCAATGGCACCACCGGCAATATGTGCTTCGAGTTCAGTTCCGTGAGGATCAGGGAGGGAAGCGTATGGTCGAGCTTAAAAAAGTGAATCTCACCAAAGCCTTTGCGGCTTTTGATGAGACCTGGAGTCCGCGGGTCGGCGGCGATATCAACGACTTTCAGGTGAAACTCGTCAAACTCGACGGCGCGTTTCACTGGCATCATCACGAGGAGGAAGATGAGCTGTTTCTCGTCGTCAAGGGCACGTTGCACATGAAGCTGCCTGCCGAGAATGGCGGCGATGTCGTGCTCGGTCCGGGCGAATACATCGTGGTGCCGCATGGGGTCGAGCATTGTCCGGTGGCCGAGCCGACTTGCGAGGTGGTGCTGTTCGAACGGAACACGACGCTCAATACGGGCAATGTCGAAAACGAGCGGACGGTCCGCGAGCCCAAGCGTCTTTGAAGGAAAGGAGCGAACCGGCGGCAGAGTTCAAACGAGGCCGCCGGTTCGCCTATATTGACGTCAGTTCTGAGCCAGTTTGTTCGAAGGCGCTCGGCAAGCGGCGAATACGTCCAGCTTTGGATCATAGACCTTTGTCGACACGTCCATCATGCCGAGAACGCTGTGGAAGATGTTGTCGTGAGAGTGGGTGCCCTGGGCTGCCTGCTTCGACAGGCAAGCCATGTCGAAGCCACCTACCTTGGCCAGATCGTCGGCCATCCAGAAGAGCATCGGCACCTGCGTCTGCTGAGCCGGCGCAATGATATAGGGCGTGCCATGCAGATAGATGCCGTTCTCGCCCAGCGACTCGCCGTGGTCGGAGAAATAGAGAACGGCGCCGGAGATGGAGCCTGAGCGCTGCTTCAACTTGTCGATGACCATCGAGACCACGTGATCCGTGTAGAGGATCGTGTTATCATAGGCATTGGTGATCTCCTCCTGTGAGCAGGAGCTGAAATCGTTCGAGCGGCAATCCGGCCGGAAGCGGCGGAATTCCTCCGGATAACGCTGGTAGTAAGCCGGGCCATGGCTGCCGAGCTGATGCAGAACGAGAACGCTGTCGCCCTTTACCTTGTCCAGCCAGCCATCGACCTTGTCGACGAGGATTTCGTCCCGGCATTCGCCGTCCTTGCAGAAGCGGGGATCGGCGGATGGCGGCAAATAGGTATAGGGAACACGGTCGGTCACATCATAGCTGCCGGTGTCGTTGTCGAGCCAGGTGACATCCACCTTCGCATGGGTCAGCACGTCGAGCAGGTTTTCAGTCTCCAGCCCCTTGCGATGGGTATATTCGCCGCGCGTATAGACCGAGAACAGGCAGGGAATGGACGTTGCCGTCGCCGTGCCGCAGCTGCTGGTGTTGGGGAAGTAGACGACATTGCGCTTTGCCAGCTCGGGATTGGTCATCTTGCCATAGCCGCCGAGCGAGAAATCCTGCGCGCGTGCCGTTTCGCCGGCAACGATTATGGTCACGCGCGGCTTGCCGTTGTCGACCACGCCGACCTTATGGGCATCGGTGCCGAGCGGACTTGCGACGACATTTGCATCGCGTTGGGAGTCGATCGTGTAGCGCACCGCGCTTGCGATCGGGATGACCGGATTAAGCGTATCCATCAGGTCGCGATGGGCGCGTCCTACGCCGGCATAGGTTTTGTAAAAGGTGGTTCCGGCGACCACGAAGACTGCCGAACAGGCGAGAATGACGGCCGTGTTCCAGGCAAGCTTCTTGAGAATCGGGCGGTGAACGATCCGAACCCAGCAAATGATGAGCGAGGGCACGATGCCCGTCAGCAGCACATAGGTGATGAAGCGCGTCGTGATCAGGTGTCCGCTTTCCGCGCCGGTGGATACGGCGGCGTTGCGGATCATTTCCTTGTCGATGATGACGCCGAACTGGTCGTTGAACCAGGAGGAGACCGAGGCGACGAGCACGAAGAAGATCAGCGCGGGTTTTGTCAGGTACTTGGCGGAGAAGAGCGTGAAGATGCCCATCATCGCTGCCGAGATGCCGATGACGAACGCTGTGAAGGCGGCGGGTTCAGCAAGAAAATAGCCGTAGGCCTTGGTCCAGAACATCCGGTTTGTCACAAGAAGTACATAGAGCGTGGCTATAAGACATAATGTGACACTGCCGATAGCTGGCCTGACGAAATGTCGGCCAGATGCCTTGGTTTGATCATTCAATGGTTTTTCTCCGGGGCATTTGCTGTGGGGGTGGGCCGGAATATCCCTACCGCAGGACGCAGCTTCGATTGCTAAAGCTGCCAACCATGGCGACGATTCCTGACAGTTACCTGAACGAAACGCGTCAGAACACAGTTGTTTGTCCGTTCTGTGGTCTTTTGTTGTTTTTCACCACACGTCTTTTTCACTTCAGGTCGCCGTCAGAAACTTGACCCATAGGTCTGTGATTGCACATGAAGGAGCAATCGTGCGGGTCTTACTGGTCGAGGATAATCCAACTATCGGCAATGCCGTGCAGGATCATCTGCGCGCCGAGGGGTGGTCGGTGGAGTGGGCCCTGACCCTGGAGGCAGCCATGCGCTCGGTGATCGTCGGCGCACATGACATCGTCCTACTCGATCTTCGACTGCCGGATGGCAGCGGTCTGAGTGTGCTTGAAAGCATGGAACGGCACGGGGATCAGAGACCTGTCATCGTCATGTCGGCTTATGATCAGCTATCGGACCAGATGACCGCGATCGATATCGGCGCAGTCGACTATCTGGTAAAGCCCTTCGCTCTCAAAGAGATGGCCGCAAGAGTTCGCAAGGCAGCGACCGTGCAAGGTTGCCCGCGCGGGATGCGTAACGCTGGATAAGCAACTTTACTCTGCTCAGGCGCGGGCCGGCGATCTGGATTGCATGAAATCCAGCAGTGCTATCGCCCCTGCGAAGATCACCAGTGACAAGAGCCAGCCGAGAACGGCATCCGACAGGTAATGGGCGCCTGTCAGGACCCGCATGATGGGCATCAGGACGGAGATGAGCGCAAGCGGAATGCCGAGACGAAGTCGAAGACGCGGTGGCAGCAGAAGAACGAGGCAGAGCAGCCAGCCGCCCGACGACGCTTCGCCGGAGATAAAAGAGCAATTTCCCAGGCACTTGCCTGCAAACGATCCAGCCTGTACGAAATCGAGACCGCCGCCGAAGAGATCGGTGCTACGCGGGCGCGGCCTCCCGGAATGGCCCTTAAGGAGGGTGTTGACGATGAGGCCGCAACCGACTGCCAGCGACAGCAGAGCGGCGATGGACCGATCCGTTCCAACGCTTCGCCAGCCTATGCCGTATCTGCGCCAGGACGAAACAAGCGTGGTGATCAAAACGGCGATGGCGATATAGGGAAGCGCGAGCGTTATGCCGCGAGCGATTTTAAACAGCGGATTTCTGGCCAGCTCGAAGGCGCCGCAAATTTTGCCGGCCGGGGACACCCCGTGGCAGGGCGTTGCCGTAAAAGCGTATTGGGCGACGGACAGATCGATTCCAGGAAACCGATTGAAGAAGAGTAGCAGCATCCACCAAAGCGTGAACAGCGTGAGAAAAACAAACAGCGATCTGCTTACAGGCCTTGCGCGCTCGCGCTTCGCATAGGTTACGTCATCATAATTGTCGTACATCGTAACGCCGGCCACCGTCTGAATAAATTCAAAACAAGTGTCCGCCGGCGCTCCGAATAAGCTCGAACGGTCACTCCCAGGCGTCCCTACGCGAGAAGCCTGACAGCAGCCTGAAAGTTCAAATGGCTGATAAAATTAGCAGATTGACCGCCTGCCGCCGCGCCTTGTCGGCGCGGACTGACACGGCGGTCGTGTCGTTATTCGCCGGTCTTGGAGTAGGCTTCCAGCCGATAGCCGTCCGGATCGATGATGAAGGCGGCATAGTAGAACTGGCTGTAATCCGGCCGGATGCCCGGCTTGCCATTGTCTTCGCCGCCATTGGCGATGCCGGCATTGTAGAAGGCATCAACGGCTTCCCGGCTCGGCGCCACGAAACAGAAATGCAGGCCCGAACTACGATCGGCGGGAACGGGGTGCTCTACCTCGGAAACCCAGAACTGGGTACGCTCGGCCCCATATCCGATCGTCCCGTCGAAGTTGGTCAGGCGTTCGTAGCCGAGTGGTGAAAGTGCCGCGTCATAAAATTGCTGCGCCCGCGCAAGGTCTTTGACGCCGATTGAAATATGGTCGAACATTAAAAAAGCTCCCGCCATGTTGTCTTCGGACCTTTGCGAAAAGCCGTGCCTGCTGGGGAAGGCGCCGAATAATCTCAAGTCCGCAGGTCGAATTCGGCCCCACCATCTTGCAAGGATTGAGGGAAGTCAACAAACGCCGTTTCGCGGTTTCAAAAGACATGGATCAAGCGGGAATTTGGCATCGCTGCGCCGATTGCCTCCGTCTTTTGCATGCTGGTAAATTGACTTGGCGCGGCGAGCTTTCAGACGCGTTGCGGCATCGACTGCAAATTTTTTCGAACAGCCTGTCGATTTCAAGGTGTCTGCTTCGTCGTCGATATGAGCGGAATGATCGCGCGGCAATGGTGCAGGCGGCTCGCTCTCAAGGAACAGTCCCATGCGTTTCATGTCTATCGTCACTTCGACCCATTTCATGCAACCATCGCCGGAACTCGGGGAGGCCATGGGCAAGCTCGCCGACCGGGAAATCAAGGCTGGCCGCATGCTGGATACGGCAGGCTTGACGCCGCTTGCCACCGGTGCGCGCGTTACGATCCAAAACAACGAGCTTCGCGTCATCGACGGCCCCTTTGTCGAGGCAAAAGAAGTTATCGGGGGCTATGCGCTCTTTGAGCTGCAGAGCAAGGAGGAAGCCGTGGCTCTCGCGGTCGAGTTCATGCAGTTGCACAAGGATCTCATGCCTGGCTGGGAAGGAACATGCGAGGTGCGCGCCATCTTCGAGCATGGAACGGAGGGTGTCTGCGATCCCCTTGCCGATGCCGCTCTTTGAGCCCCATGGCGGATGATCGCCAGAGGCGGCTGTGACGGCCGCCGCCCATCGGGCGATCCTGGCCGTGTGGCGGATCGAGCAGCCCCGGCTGATTACCAGCCTGGCAAGGATGTTGCGCGATGTGCCACTTGCCGAGGATCTGACGCAGGAAGCGCTCGTCGCGGCGCTGGAGCGATGGCCCGACACGGGAATTCCGGAGCGACCCGGCGCGTGGTTGATGGCAACCGCCAAGCGCCGGGCGCTCGATCACCTGCGCCGCCGCCAGATGCTGGAGCGCAAGCACGGCATGATCACCCGCGACATGGAAGAGGATCAGCAGGCGATGCCGGACCTTGATACGGCGCTGGATGACGATATCGGCGATGAGATGTTGCGGCTGGTGTTCACCGCCTGCCATCCGCTCCTGTCTCGCGAGGCGCGGGTGGCGCTGGCCTTGAAAATGGTTTGCGGATTGACGACGGAGGAGATCGCTCGCGCCTTCCTCCTTCCGGAAGCAACAATCGCCCAGCGTATCGTGCGGGCGAAGCGCAAGCTTTCGGATTCGGGGCTCTCCTATGAGACGCCGCACGGATACGAGCTCTCGCGGCGACTGGCGACCGTGCTTGAGGTCATCTATCTCATCTTCAACGAGGGTTATACGGCCGCACGTGGCGAGAACTGGCTGCGGCAACAGCTCTGCAACGAGGCGCTGAGGCTGGCGCGTGTGCTGATTTCGGTGGCCTCTCAGGAGCCGGAGGCGCATGCGCTGCTTGCCCTGATGGAGCTCAACGCCTCCCGAGCTTCGGCACGGACGGATGCCGCGGGCGATCCCATCCTGTTACTCGATCAGAATCGTGGGCTTTGGGACCAGCTTCAGATTCAACGCGGCTTGCAGGCGCTGGAACGGGTGCGCGAACTTGGCGGTGCCGGCGGTGTCTACGCGCTCCAAGCCGCGATCATTGCCTGCCACGCGAGCGCGCCGACGGCGGAGCAGACAGATTGGCGGCGCATCGCCGAACTTTATGGGCAACTTGCTGAAAGCCTCAACTCGCCGGTCGTTGAGCTCAATCGCGCCGTCGCCATCGGGATGGTCGACGGGCCTGCCGCAGCTTTGGAGATCGTCGATCGCTTGGTGGAGGAGCCGACTTTGAGATCCTATCATCTCATGCCGAGCGTGCGTGGCGATCTTCTTTACAAGCTCGGCCGATATCGGGAAGCGCAAGTGGCCTTCGAGGCTGCGGCTTCTCTTGCGGGCAATCAGCGCGAGCGGGAGTTTCTGATGCGGCGCGCGGCGGAGGCCGATCGGCTTGAAAGGAATGGACCCGCTCAGTGACGAGCGGGTCTCGATATCGAGGGCTATTCTGCGGCCTGGTAGTTCGTCGTTCTTGCCGTTGAAGTGCGGGGGCCGACGGCGGCAAGCAGCGTTATGGCGGCTGCAAGGATGGTAACGAAGCCGATACCGGCGATATAGGGGTTCCAGCCATAGCTCGGTGCTGCGCTGAAGACGGCCGATGCTGCCGCCAGAATGATGCCGCCACCGATCTGGAAGGAGGCAAAAAGCATTCCCGAGGCAAGGCCCGACTGATCCTCTTCGATTTCGGAGAGGGCTGCGACCTGAATGGACGGATAGGTCATGGCATAGCCGATACCAAGCAGCAGCTGCGAAATGGCAACCAGCACGATCGTATCGATCTGACCGGCCGACAGCACCCAGAAGAGATAGCTGATGGCCTGCAGTCCGACACCGAAGGTCATCAGCAGGGTCGTGCCGCGAGCCTGGCCGATGGTGGCGAAGCGCGGAGCGAGGAACATCACGCAAAGACCGCCGAGCGCGAAGGCAAAGCCGGTCGCGAATGCCGACCAGCCGACAACGGTCTGGTAGTAGAGCGTCGCGATGAACTGGAAGCCCACATAAGCGCCTTGGAACAGTGCCGCAATCGCGTTGGCGTGGCTGAGCTTGGCGCGGCGGAACATGGCCAGCGGCACCATCGGATCGCTATGGCGCGATTCGACCAGCAGGAAGAGCAGGATCAGGATCAGTGCCGCCACGAGCGAACCCCAGGTCGCGAATGCCTGCCAGCCATCGGCAGCGGCATTGGTGACGCCGAAGACGAAGAGCAGGAGGCCGGGGGTGATGGTAATTGCGCCGGCCCAATCGAAGCGGGCGCCCGGGCCTGTCCGCTTATGATCCGCAGGCAGGACGAGCGGAGCGACGATCAGTGCAAGGATGGCGACCGGTGCGCCCATGACAAGGGTCGCGCGCCAGCTGATGATGGTCGCGGCCCCGCCCAGCACCATACCGAGCACGAAGCCGGCGGCGCCGGTTGAGGAAAAGACGCCAAGCGCCTTGGCGCGGGCATTTCCTTCGCCGAAGACGGAAAGGAGGAGGGCGAGGGCGGCTGGTGCCGTGAAGGCGGCGGCAATGCCCTTGATCAGGCGGGCGGCGATCAGCGTCGGGGCGCTATCGACAAAGCCGCCGGCAATGCTGGCAGCGGCAAAGACGGCAAGCGACCAGAGAAACACGCGGCGGTGGCCGAAAAGATCGGCGACGCGGCCGCCAAGCAGCAGGAAGCCGCCATAGCCAAGCACATAGGCGCTGACGGCCCATTGCAGCGAGGTGGCCTGCATGCCCAGTTCTTTCTGGATGGCGGGCAGGGCCACGCCAATGGTGGAGACGTCCATGGCGTCCAGGAAGTTGGCGGCGCATAACAGCAGCAACGCCAATCCGGCCCCGCTTCGGGTCGTGGAAGAAGTCATCGGGATCGTTCCTTTTCTAGGCTGCCGCCTCTTGGGAGGTGAGACCGGCAGGGAACGAGAAAATGTACATCTTCAAACCCTATTGCAAATTGATAGTAACCATGTCAGGTATTACTGGCGATGATGAATGATGCGACACTTCGAAAAATCGATCTCAATCTGCTGTTGGCTTTCTCGGTGCTGATGCAGGAGCGGAATGTCAGCCGCGCTGCCGAGCGTCTGTTGCTTGGCCAGCCCGGTCTTTCCGCTGCCCTTCGCCGGCTGCGCGAGACGCTGGACGACGAATTGTTCGTCCGCGTCGGCCGTGGTCTGCAGCCGACGCCGCGGGCGCTCTCCATCGCGCCGGCCATCGAGGATGCGCTTTCCGGCATCGAGCGGGCCATTCGCCCGCCGGCCGCCTTCGATCCCGCAGACTGGCACGGCGAGTTCCGCGTCGGCATGTGCGACAATCTGGAGTCGTCCTTCTTCGGGCCGCTGGTGGCGCGGCTGCGCGAACTGGCACCCAATGCGCGGCTGACCAGCGTGGCGTTCGATCGGCGGGATGCGGCGCGTCTGCTGGATGAAGGCGCTTTCGATTTCAGCATCGCCGTGCATGACGAGCCGGCCTCATGGCATGTTCGCGCGCCGTTGTTCGAGCAGGCCTCGCTCTGCATTTACGACGCCCGGCTGCTGAAATATGCGACGCCGCTGAGCGTGAAGCAATTTGTCAGTGCCCCGCACGTGGCCGTATCTTTGGAGGGCAGCACGTCGACCAGCGTCGATACGGCGCTCGCGCGGCTCGGCCATCGCCGTCAGGTGGTGGCGACGGCACCGCGCTTTTCCGCGCTGCCGATGACGTTGCAGGCCATTCCGGCGATTGCGACCGTGCCGGAGTCCGTTGCCCGCTGCATGGCGCAGCTGCATGATCTGGTGACATCGGCCTTGCCATTCGAGCTGGCCGCCGAACCCGTAACCTTGCTCTACCGCCGGATCGATCAGGCCGACAGCCGTGCGGTCTGGCTGCGGCGTCTCTTCGTCGAGGTGGTGACGGAGGCACTTGAGGCAAGCGGCTGCAGCATCGGGGTCTCGACCGACGCCTGCTGCTATGATCCGCCGATGCTGGCCGAGGCCGTGTAACTGTCCGGCAATCACTCGCACCGGTCCCCTGCCTGTCGTATCCCTGCAGACACCCTAGCCGTCGGGATAGGGCTCGCCATCCTTATGCACGAACCGTCCGTCCGTGCTCGAACTCATCATGTCGACATCCGAACAGGTGATGAGGTCGGTCGGTGAGCGCGAGCCGGCCTCGAGATAGATGGCGGTGATATCGGCCTTGTTGATCAGGTGATGACCGTTGCCGGAACCCTTTGGAAAGGCGGCACAATCGCCGGCGCGCAGCACCGTCTCGCCGCCATCCTCGACGAGCGTCAGCTCGCCCTCCAGCACATAGACGAACTCATCCTCTTCCGAATGCCAATGCCGCTGGCTCGACCAATTCCCCGGTGGCAGCCGCATGAGATTGACCCCGAAATCCGCGAGCCCGCCGGCATCTCCCAGCCGCTGCCGAATGCGCTCGGCGCAGGGATCATTGAATGGCGCGGGATAACGGGTGCCCTTGATCTTCGGGATGGCTGCAACATCGATCTTCGGCATGAGGGGGTGCCTGTGATTTGGTGGGGCGGGATGGTGTGCTAGCTTGGTTGAGAGTTTAACAATGATTGTTGACCAAGGTCTAGTTAGATGTCGCGAACACTTATTTTAGAATGCTTGATGAGCAAATGGCAAAGGGTGCACTCGACGTTGCTTCATTTCCTTCATGGCAACATCCAATTGCTATTAAGTCCACCTTTATGACTTTGTTGACAGAGGCGGCGACGGGTTCAACTCGTATTCGAGCTTTTCGGGACTGGATAATAAACTCTGTTCCTCGTGTACCAAACAATCGCGAAACGCTGGCGGTGCTTGAAGCCGCCCCCGTTCGTGAACTGGTTTTATATTTCCTCACATGGCGATCACGTTTGATTCCTACGCGACCGCGGATGGTAAGCTTTTGGTCGGGAGGCGCACCTCAACAATCTCTCGAGGTGGAACATGCTGAAATTCTCCCCCTCCTTAGAAAGGCGGCCTCGGGTGAAGACCTTACACCGCATCTCTCGACACTCGTAAACACTCGGGGTCTTGTTCTCCCCGGTGCGAATCCCACTGAGAAGGGCAAGGGCTTGGATGGCGTCCTCATAAGGAACGGTCTTCACCATTTTCACGTCGGGGCAGAGGGGCCGGGCGGCGCCGTTGGTAGAACCGACAAACTAGTCTTCGCACACGTTCTGAAAGACGAATTCAGGGTAATTGCAATCTCTGATCATACGGCCTTTGCATTCGGAACTGCCGAGCACGAGAGGTTCTTTGCTATATGCCAAACTTATATTAGTAAGGACCTTCAGTCCGGCCAAGGCTTTATGATGAATCCAGTCATGTCCTCGGGGCATGACATGTATTTTACGCTCTTCGGTAGGCAGTGCGAGGAACTAATCGCGAGCATAGACCCAATGTTGGACGACCCCGCGACTATAGATAGGCTGTACGCTGCTGTGCCTTCGGTACCTCGACCGAAAAAAACCTCTCTGGCGTGGTATTTCGAGGATCTCAAATTCGGATTGTTGGAAAAGAAGACACGGGTGTTCTTCTGCTTTTATCCGCTTTTCGATCGATAAATTGGCGCTCTATTTAAGTAAGCATAAAACGCGTAAATCACGAGAATTTAAGGAAATCTGTGTCGCCACATAAACGCGGTTTCACGTCTATTGATTTCGCTGGCTTTTCCCGATCGCTCGCCACTATAAAGCTGAACTGAGTACCCAAAAGTGCGGACTTGCTTTGCCCCTGCCATCATAAACGTGGATTCGACTCTCCAGGATGTGGATCAAGAATCTGCGCTTTGAATCGTCCCGGATTCGCGAGGGAAAGACAAGAGCGCCAATGATTGACTGGATTACGCCTTCAGGGTGCGATCTGGACCGAGCTTCGACAGCCGCTCCGAGACAGTAGGGACGAACTTTATTCAAGCTGTGAAGGGTTCATCGCCCGATTTATACCGAAATGATTAGTTGCACATAAGTTCGCTTACACCTTGCAGAGTCAAGCCGTTGCGATAAGCTCCAGTCGGCTGGGAGACATCATGGCAAAGCAACCGAATCCTGCAGGCGTCGCTAAAGCGGCGGAAGATGCGAACGACGTAGTGGAGGAAGCTTCGGCGTCCTCCACCGACAAAGGCAAGCCAAGAGAGATCAAAGGTGGCGTTCCCTATACGCCGTCCCCCGGCGTGTTCAAACGCGCCCTAGAAGGGATAATAGCTGCGGAGCGACCCGACAAGTTCAGTCCCGACTTCATGGAGACGATCCTCCACCTGACGGGGGGCGGTGCCAGAGCGGTGCCCCCGATGTTGAAGAAGATGCAGTTTCTCAGTCCTGATGGTTCGCCCACGACTTTGTACTCGAAGGTCAAGACCGATGGCGGTCGGAGCCAAGCCGCCTACGAAGGATTGCGGAACGCGTTCGGCGAGCTGTTCAAGCGGAAAGAATTCGTGCATCGCGCCGACGAGAACGCTGTGAAGGATGTCCTAGTCGAAATTACCGGGCTGAAGAAAACCGACGCTATCATCCGCCTGATGTATGCCTCCTTCGAAGCGGTTCGTGCGTTCATTACGGCCGATGTCGCGAAGGAGTCGGATGCAGCCCGTGAGACCGACGTCGAGAACGCTTCTGAAAGGATTCACCAGGGTCGGCCGGTCGACGGAGTGAAGCTCGGGCTGTCGTATCAGATAAACATCGTTCTGCCAGAAACCGAAAACATTGCGGTCTTCAATGCGATCTTCAAAAGTCTGCGGGACAATCTCCTCAGATGAGTCAGGAAGATCACATCGAGCTGTTCATCCTCAAGAATGCGGTGATAACTCGCGATCTTCGGACCGCCTTCAATGTTAACAGGATCGGCAATACCAGAGGTGCGCTTGAAGCCCAAGCTGACTCGCTCGTCGCCGACTATTTGAGGCAGGTAGACTTCGAAACGCTCGCCGCCGCCGAGCGGATGAGCGAATTCTATAAGCTCTTCTACGCACTCGAAAACGACATCAGAGAGCTGATCGAGGCGACGATGCTCGAGAGCAGTGGAAACGAATGGTGGAAGACCTGCGTCCCGCAGGTCGTTAGAGATAACGTTCAAAAGAACTACGATCGCGAGGCGGCTGAAGGACTGCCTCCTCGTTCGGACCGCCTGATTGACTACACGACCTTCGGCGAGCTTGGTGAAATTGTGAAGGATAACTGGGACGTCTTTTCAGGGATGTTCTCTAATGCTACGCGAAACAGGGTTCTTCGCGTCATCAACCGCCTAAATCTCGTCCGAGGGCCAATCGCCCATTGCAATTTCCTGCCGGAAGAAGAGGCGATCCGGCTGAAGCTGGCTACACGCGACTGGTACAAGCTCATGGAATAGAACTCGGCTCGAAAGGCAGATGCACTAGCGACAAGTTTTGAAGCTGGTTGCGTGGAATTGACGCTAATGCCCGGCGAGCAGGCAGACCGTCCGGAATGGTTTTGGTCTGCGAAAATCCCCGCTTATGCCGTCAGAGTCTGCGCCATGTGGCACTCAATCCGCATTTATGTGGCGATACAGAGGAAAACATTGGCGCACCCGACAGGATTCGAACCTGTGACCTTTGGAATCGGAATCCAACACTCTATCCAGCTGAGCTACGGGTGCATGCCTTAGGCGGGTTGAATCGCCTGTCCGATGGCTGGTTCTTAGCCTAGGAAAGGCTTGGCTTCAATGCGGAAAATTCAGGAAAGCGCAGATCGTTCGTTTTGAATGCGAAAGGCCGCGGGCTTTTGGGCCGCGGCCTTGGCGTGTGTGCCGTGGTTTCGGCTTATTCCTTCATCGCGCCGGGGCCGGGGATCGCCTTCGGCGGGACCTTGCCGAGGATGATCATGCCCAGCACTTCGTCCTTGGTGACGTCTTCGGTGCGGGCGTGGCCGACCACTTGGCCGTTCTTCATCACCGACACGCGGTCGGCGAGGTCGAAGACGTCGTGGATGTCGTGGCTGATGAGGAAGATGCCGATGCCTTCCTTTTTCAGCTGCTTGATCAGCTCGCCGACCTGCGCGGTTTCCTGGGGCCCGAGGGCGGCCGTCGGTTCGTCCATGATCAGGATGCGGGCATCGAAGAGGATGGCGCGGGCGATGGCGACCGACTGGCGCTGGCCGCCGGAAAGCGCCTTCACCGGCTCCTTGAAGCGCTTGAAGTTGGGGTTGAGACGCCCCATGACTTCGCGGGCCTTGGCCTCCATCGCGACGTCGTCGAGCGTGCCCCAGCGGGTCTGCAGTTCGCGGCCGAGATAGAGGTTGGCGGCCGCGTCGACATTGTCGGCGACGGCGAGCGTCTGGTAGATCGTTTCGATGCCATATTTCTTGGCGTCGCGTGGCGTGCGGATATCGGCGGGCTCGCCGTTGATCAGAATATCGCCGCTGTCGCGCTTGTAGGCGCCGGAGAGGATCTTGATCAGCGTCGATTTGCCGGCGCCGTTATGGCCAAGCAGCGCGACGACTTCGCCGGGATAGAGGTTCACCGAGGCATTGTCGACTGCGTGGATGCCGCCGAAGGAGATGGAAATGTTCTTCATTTCCACAAGCGGAGTGGTTTGATCCGTCATGGTTCAGAATTCCTTTTACTTGGCGCGCGAGCGGTAGACGATGTCGAGCCAGACGGCGACTACGAGGACGATGCCGACGACGACGTTCTGGATCGGGGTGTCGACATTGGCGAGGCCCATGCCCGATTGCAGCGATTGCATGACCAGCGCGCCGAGCATGGCGCCTGCGACCGTGCCGCTGCCGCCGGCAAGCGACGTGCCGCCGATGACGGCTGCGGCAATGGTGAAGAGTTCGTAGGTGGTGCCCTGCGAGTTGACCGCCGAGTTCAGGCGCGCCGTCGAGATCGCGGCGGCGACGGCGGCGAGGAAGCCCATCAGCGCGAAGATCTTGACGATGACCCAGCGGGTCTTGATGCCGGCGAGTTCGGCGGCTTCCGGGTTGCCGCCGATGGCGAAAACATAGCGGCCGAAGCGCAGGCGCGTGGCGATAAAGGTCATCACGATGCCGATGAGGACTGCGATCAGGACCGGAACGGAGATGCCGTAGGGGATATCCAGACCGCCTTCTGGCCAGGCGATGTTGTGCTCGGTCGCATAGCGCTTGGCGATGCCGACCGGCCAGTTATAGCTATTGAATAGGTAGACGGTGCCGAGCACCACGACCGCGCCGAGGCAGCCGAGGAAATATTCGGCCCAGAGGGGGCGGCGGGGAAAGCCGAAACGCTTTCTCTGGCGGCGCGAACCGACGATGCCGGCGATAATCATCAGGCAGGCGAGCACGCCGACGATCCAGCTCCATGTGGCGCCGATCGAACCCGTGGCGCCGCTTCCGCCCATGATGACGAAGGTGGAGTCCATCGGCGCGACTGTCTGGCCGCTGGTGACATACCAGGCCAGACCGCGCCAGACGAGGAGGCCGCCAAGCGTGACGATGAAGGAGGGGACGTTCATGAAGGCGGTGATCGCGCCCTGAAAGGCACCGATGGCCGTACCGATCACAAGGCCGCAGAAGAGGGTGATGATCCAGGTCCAGGAACTGTCGAAGCCGAGATATTGCGGCAGCCATTTCGCCTGGATGACGCCCATGATCATGGCAACGAAGCCGAGCAGGGAGCCGACCGAAAGGTCGATGTTGCGGGTAACGATCACCAGCACCATACCAGTGGCAAGAACCGCGATTTCGCAGGTTTGCACTGAGAGGTTCCAGAGATTTCTGGCGGTCAGAAACTCACGGCCGTCGAAAATCCGCAAATACAGATCGAAGCCGATCCAGATGATCAGCAGCGCTCCGATCATGCCGAGCAGGCGGGTATCGATCTCGGTGGCCCGCAGAAAGCGGGTGATCGCGCCAGCTTCTGCATTGCGGGGACCGCTCGATGTGGTGGACTGTGTCATGTCGGCCATCGCTTTGCCGTTCTCCCTCTGTCGGGCGCGGTCGGCGATGCATGCTGGGCTATCGCTGGCAACCGCGCCAATCTCAAAAAATGCGTCATCGCCTGTCCAGCCGATCTTCGTCCGGTCCCGATGACCGCCATCCGGCGGGCCAAGGGGCATGCGACAGCGCAACACGCTGGGGAAGCTCCATCTCCAACTGCAAGGAAGAGTTGTTGGCTTCTAATCTGCATTCGACGCCGCAACGGGGTGCCGCTGCGGCGTCGGTATTTCGATTGGTCAGTCGCTCAAGGATGGCTTACTTGCAGGCTGCGACGGCGCCGGCCTTGACGCCCTGGCAAGCTTCAGCCTTGGAGATCCACTTGGCGTCGATGACGACGTTGAGGTTGTCCTTGGTGATGGCGATCGGGGTCAGGAACACAGACTTCATGGCAACATGCTTCGGGCCGCCGTTGAAGGTCTGAACACCGGAAACCTGGTCCATGGTCTTGCCACCGGCGAGATCGAGCGCGATCTCAGCGGCGCGCTTGCCGAGTTCACGCGAGTCTTTCCAGATGGAAACGGTCTGCGTGCCGAGCGCGATGCGGTTCAGGGCTGCCTTGTCGGCGTCCTGGCCGGAAACCGGAACGGAGCCGGCCAGACCCTGGGCGTCGAGAGCGGCAACAGCGCCGCCGGCGGTGCCGTCGTTGGAAGCGACGACCGCGTCAACCTTGTTGTTGTTGGCGGTCAGGAACTGCTCCATGTTGCGCTGTGCGTTCTGCGGCAGCCAGCCGTCCGTGTAGGCTTCGCCGACGTTCTTGATCTTGCCGGCGTCGATGGCGGGCTTCAGCACTTCCATCTGGCCGGAGAAGAGGAAGTCGGCGTTCGGGTCGGAAGACGAGCCCTTGATGAAGACGTAGTTGCCTTCCGGCTTTGTCTTCAGGACTTCGCGAGCCTGCATGCGGCCCACTTCCTTGTTGTCGAAGGTGATGTAGAAGGCGGCCGGATTTTCGATCAGGCGGTCGTAGCCGACGACCGGAATGCCTTCGTCGGCAGCCTTTTCGACGGCCGGGCCGATGGCGTCGGAATCCTGGGCGAGAATGATGAGTGCGTTGGCGCCCTGCGAAATCAGGGATTCAACGTCGGTCAGCTGCTTGGAAGCGGAAGACTGTGCATCGGCGGAAATGTACTTGGCGCCGGCTGCTGCGAGTGCCTTCTTGATGGCGGCTTCGTCGGTCTTCCAACGCTCTTCCTGGAAGTTCGACCAGGAAACGCCAACAACGAGGTCCTTGGCGAAGGCTGCCGTCTGCATGGTCAAAACGATGGCCGCGCCCGCAGCCAGCTTGATGAAAGCTTTCATATTATCCTCCCGAGTGAATGCGACCGCACGTATCCTGAACTCCCGTCGGCCGCCGCGATATCGCTGACGAGAAAGGTTTTGATTTTTTTCTCGACAGTCGAGAAATTAACTGTCAGAGATTTTTTCAACTGTCAACACCCAGCCTGTTGGGTTAAATCAACTGCCTGACAAGAGTCGTCTGGAGCGCCGGCGGGGTCGGGTGGAATGAGCGGGGGACTTGAAGATGCTGGCCAAATCGAGCACCGAATTGGTCCGCCAGAAGAACAGCGGTCTTGTGTTGTCGGCGCTGCGTCAGCATGGGCCTCTGGCTCATACGGAGCTTTCTGATTTCACGCGGCTCTCCTCCGCCACGGTTTCCGTCATCACCGCCGATCTGGAGCGGGCGCAGATCATCGAAAAATCAGAGCAGCAGGCGACCACCGGCCGTGGTCGTCCGCGCGTGTTGTTCTCGCCGCGGCGCGATTGCGGCTATCTCATCGTCGTCGTCATCTCGTCGAATGCCGTGCAATATTCGCTCGTCGATTATTCCGGGCGGCTGATCGACCGCTTCAGCGAGGAGCGGCCTCGCGAGACGTCCGGCGTCGTCTCGCTCGTCGCAGCCCTGCGCGATGCCCTGCGCCGCATCGCTGCGCGCTCGCAGCTTGCGCATGACCAGGTGTTGATGATTTCGATCAGCAGCAAGGGATTGGTGGACAATTCCGAGCCGGTGCTGCGCTGGTCGCCGACCTTCGGAAGGGACGAAATCGATTTTGCGGCGGTGCTTTCCGACGAATGGTCGGCGAGGATCATCCTCGGCAACGAGACGCAACTTGTTGCCGCAGCTCTCGGTCGGCAGGACGAGAACAAGATGGGAGGCGAATTTCGGGCACTGGCGGCGCTATCGCTCGGCCACAGTATCGGGCTCGGCATCGTGCGGCGCGACGAAGAGGGCCATCATCAGATATCCGCGCCAAACTTCGGGCATATGATGCATGTTCCGGGCGGCGCATTGTGTCGATGCGGCGCGCGAGGATGCATCGAGGCCTATGCCGGGTTCTACGCCATGCTGCGCACGGCCTTCGACGTTCCGTTGGATACGATCCCGGCGAAGTTCGTGCCGATCGCCGAGCTGGACAAGATCGCGGTGAGTGCGCGGCACGGCGGTCGGCGCAACGTATTGGCTTTTCGACAGGCGGGTCTTGCGCTGGGCAACGGCTTGTCGCGGGTGCTCAGCCTGCACGAGCGGATGCCGATCGTCATCACCGGCCCAGGCGTGCGCTATTACGATCTGCTGATCGGGGGGATAGAGGAGGGGCTGGCGGAGTCGCATGTGGTGCGCATGGAGGGCATGCCGGAGCTGCGCGTCGCGATCGACGAGCAGACCCTGGTGTTCGAAGGGCATTTGAACCGAGCGCTTTCGATTCTCGACAATGACATCGTGCGCAAGGGGGCTTCCGTCGTAGAGCTGCGCGATCAGGCCGGCTAGACAATTGCCTTGGATCAAGCGTCCACTGGCGCGCTTTGATCTTCCGCGCGCGCGGTCAGAATGTGATCGATCAATCCCCATTCCAGTGCTTGCTCTGTTGTCATGAAGTTATCGCGGTCCATGGCCTGCTCGAATTCGTCATAGGAGCGGCCGCAATGCTCGGCATAGAGTCGGGTCATGCGATATTTGATGCGACGGATCTCTTCGGCATGCAGCAATATATCAGAGGCCTGCCCCTGAAAGCCGCCCAAGGGCTGGTGAATGAGGATGCTGGCGTTCGGCAAGGCGGCGCGATGGCCGGGTTCGCCGGCCATCAGCAGGAAAGATCCCATGGAACGGGCCGTTCCCATGCAGAGCGTGTGAACCGGCGCGCGGATATACCGCATCGTGTCATACATGGCGAAGCCGCTGGTCACGACGCCACCCGGCGAATTGATATAGAGACTGATCGGCTTTTTCGGGCTTTCCGCTTCCAGAAACAATAGCTGGGCACAGACAAGGGCCGATACGGCATCGTTTACCTCGCCATTCAGAAAGATGATTCGTTCGCGCAGCAGGCGGGAATAGATATCGAAAGATCGCTCTCCCTTGCTGGACTGTTCCACGACCATAGGGACGAGTTGCATCGCTTCGCGCATTGGCGAACTCCTAGCGTTTGAAATTTTCGGGAGCTTTATCGGCTCAGGCGGCGAGCAGGACGTGGCCGTTATTGTTGGCCGCGGTGTCCTTCATGCGCTCGACCCTTGCGTCGGTGAGCTGATGGATGATCTGCAAGCAGGTTCCTCCGGCCGCATTCGGAGCAATCCGGAAGGTCACGGTGCTTTCGAGAAAAGGCGGGGTGTCATCCCGCATTCGGTAGCGGATTTCCTCACCGGGCGTGATGGATGTCGCCTCTGGATCGGCCAGGGCTTCTCTCGGCAACCAGTTTTCCCGGAATTCAGGGATGCTGATTGCCCGCCAGACCTTCTGTGGTGGTTCGTCCAGCTGGTATTCGAGTTCTATGTCGTGGCCGTGCTCGTCGGTCTTTCCGGTTTTCATTGGTCCATATCCTTCAGCAAGACCTTGAGAGCGTCGATGCGAGCGGGCCAATAAGCGCGATATTTCGCCAGCCACTGGGCAATGAGCGCCAGCCCTTCAGGATCGACTTCATAATTCACGAACCGCCCCTGGCGTTCTTCCTTGATGAGGCCGGCGGTGCGGAGAACCGACAGGTGCTGGGACATGGCCGGCTGGCTGATGTCCATGCCTTCGCGCAGGGCGCTTGCATTCCTGCTGCCGGCCGCCAGTTTCTCGAAAATCGTGCGGCGGGTGGGATCCGCCAATGCTCGGAATATCTCGTTCTCAATCATGGATAACAGATAAGCACAGACTTATTTGATTCGCAAGGGACTATTGATGCCCCACAGGAGGGGCGCTCGATTTGCAAAAGCCCGCCGCAAACGAATTCGCGACGGGCTCCCGGGAAGGATCTTTTATTGTGTTCTGATCGCAGCCGGCGTCTTAGCCAATCTTGACGAGGCGGCCTTCCTTGACCGACTGCAGGGCGGCATCGGCGAGCTTGAGAGCCGCCAGGCCATCGGCGCCAGACGGCGTGATGGTCGCGCCTTTCTCGACTGCGGCGATGAAGCTTGCGATCTCATTGGCATAGGCTTCCGTGTAGCGCGTCATGAAGAAATCATGCAGCGGCGGACGGGTGTAGCCGTCGCCATTCGCAACCTCGATGGAGAAGGGGCGCTGGTTTTCGGCTGAAACCATGCCCTTCGAACCGTGGATTTCGATGCGCTGATCGTAGCCGTAGGTGGCACGGCGCGAGTTGGAAATGACCGCCTGCTTGCCGGATGCCGTCTGGAGGATGACGGAGACGCTGTCGTAATCGCCGGCTTCGCCGATCGTCTTGTCGACCAGAACTGCGGCAGTTGCCGTGACGGCAACCGGCTCTTCGCCGAGCAGGAAGCGCGCCATGTCGAAGTCATGGATCGTCATGTCACGGAAGATGCCGCCGGAGCGCTTGATATAGTCGACCGGCGGGGCGCCTGGATCGCGCGAGGTGATCGTCACCATTTCGACGGTGCCGATGCGGCCATCGTCGATCGCCTTCTTGACGGCCATGAAGTGCGGGTCGAAGCGGCGGTTGAAGCCAACCATCAGCTTGCCCTTGGTTTCAGCAACCACCTTGATGCAGGCTTCGACGCGGGCGGCATCGAGATCAACCGGCTTCTCGCAGAAAACCGCCTTGCCGGCGCGGGAGAAGCGCTCGATGAGGTCGGCGTGGGTGTCGGTCGGCGTGCAGATGACGACGGCATCGATATCCTTGGCAGCTTCGATCGCCTCGATGGTGCGCACTTCGCAGCCATAGGCGGCGGAGATTGCTTCCGCAGCGGCGGGAAATGCATCCGCGACGGCAACGAGCTTGGCATTGGCATCGCCGCTGACGGCTTTCGCGTGCACCTTGCCAATACGTCCAGCGCCGAGCAGGCCAAATCTGACAGTCATTCTTACCTCCCTGGATTCGGAATAAATGAACCGAATAATAATCTATATGGAATTTTCATTCCATTTTACGAAGGCGGCGTCAAGCCGCTGGCACTTCACAATTCCGAAAATCATCATGACAGGCCGACTTGACCGGAACTTGTCGGCATGACGTTATTTTCGTCAAAACGCTTCACAGTTTTCCCGATCTTGCTTTAAAGACAAGTCTTCTTGAACAGGCAAAAGAGACCCATGCAGCTCATCGATCCCAGCCACCCTCTCTATAAGCCGCTTTGGGTGCGTATCCTGATCGTGGCTGTCTGCTTCGGATGGGCGGGGGTCGAAACGCTTGGCGGGCAGCCGTTCTGGGCGATGCTGTCGGGCGCGCTCGGGGCCTATTCCGCCTGGATGCTGCTGTTGAATTTCAAGCCGCAGCCACCTGAGGCGACGCCGGCCGTGTCCGCGCCCGACGATGTCGCCGAGGATGACGAACCGGCCGAGGATAAGAAATAATCATCGTTTCAGGCGGCGTATGGCTTCGTCGATCAGCTGGTTGGCGAGAGTCATGCGGATCGTCGCCGGCTCCCGAAAGGCCGCATCGACGCTGTCGGGATGATTGGCTTTGGCAAAACCGCGACGTTTTTCCTGCAGAGCTTCACGCGAGTGGTCGGAGGTGATCGCCAGCTCGGCCGCCACTTCATCCCGCGAGGTGCGTGTCAGATGCTCCGGAATGACCGGCGGCTCCGGCTCCTTCGGTGTGGGTTCAGGCGCCGGTTCCGGCTCGGGTGCGATCGGATCGCCGAGATTGTCGCGATAGGCTTCGTCGGCCCGATGCGCTTGCGGCGTCTCGCCGCCCAGCACGGTGGCGACAAAGCTGACATTTAGGCCGCGAATGCGATGCGCGGTTTCCTCATTCTCGGAAATCTCTTCTTCCGTATCGAGGCGATCGAGCACGGATTGAAATAAGGATTGCCTGACCAGCATTCGAGCCTCCAATCCGATCTGCATAGGCGCGCAAGTTGGTGCGGAGCTTATGTGCGGATGATCGTGCGGGCATGCTTCTAAAGCAGGGCGAGAGTCTTGCTCTCCTCCAGAATCATGTCGTGGAGCAAGCGGGCGCTTGGCGGCATGGCGCGCTCTCGGGCCGTTATGAGGCTGTAGGGCCGCACGTCGATATCGAAATCGATCGGCAGAATGCTGGATTCGCCGGCTTGCGATGACTGTCCGCAGATGAATTGCGCCATGTCGAGGGCAATGGGAGCGATCGCATCCGTCTTGCACACCACTGCAAGCGTGAGCAGCAGCGACGAGGTGTTGACGACATTCTCCGGCAGCGGCACGCCGGCGGTGAGGAAAATGTCTTCCACCTTGCGGCGAAGCAATGTGCCCGGTGGTTGGAAGACCCAGTCGTAGCCGGCGAGATCCTCAAGGCTTGCAACGCCCTTTTCGAGCAGCGGATGTCCGTTGCGGACGACAAGACAGGCTTTTTCCACGCCAATTTCATGCGCCATGAACAAGCGCGGATCGAGATCGTCCGGAATGCGACTAATGATGAAATCGTGGCGGGCGGCGAGCAATTCCCGGGCCAGGACGTTGCTGTTTTCTACCTCGATATTGATCTCGATACCGGGATAGGTGCGCGTGACGCGCTGGATCGCCGGCACGACGAGGCTGATGGCCGGGGCGGTGACGGCGCCGAGGAACACCGCACCACCCTTGCCGGTGCGAAGGGCGCCCAATTCCCGGCCTGCCTCACGCAGCTCCAGCAGGATCTTGCGGGCACGCTTGGCGAGCGCGAAGCCGAAGGGAGTCAGAACCACGCCGCGAGCAACGCGCTCGTAAAGCGGGCTTTTGACAATCGACTCCATTTCTGAGAGCATACGTGAAGCCGCAGGTTGTGACATGTTCATGGACTCAGCGGCAGCCGAGATCTGGCCGTGATCTTCTATCGTGACGATCATACGCAAGTGATTGAGCTTCAAACCGGCTTTCAGCAGCGTGTCGTCGCGAAAATTGTCGGAATGAATCTCGATGCCTTCACTGACATAATCGTTATATATTTTCTCCATAACGGCCAATTTTCCCCTTCGTCGGCAAAAAAGTACTATTTTTTAACATTATACCAAATCTGGTATATGTTTTGCCAGTTATTCTATTTGACAGTTATACGAAATCGTACGAGTTTGCCCATCGTGCGCTGGTTGCAGCTCATAACACGTGAGAGCGTGGAGGAGACCTACTTCGTTTCTCACAATTAGAAGTAAACCATTCCTTCTACGGAACCTGCCGCAGTTTCGGGCGGGCGTTTTGCGTCCGCCACATTATTAACAAGGGAGAGAGTAATGAAATCCATTATCTCATTGATGGCCGGCGCAGCGCTCGGCGTCGCTACGCTGGTGGCGCCTGCCTTCGCGGCGGATAAGGGAACTGTCGGTATCGCCATGCCGACCAAGGCTTCGGCTCGCTGGATCGACGACGGCAACAACATCGTCAAGCAGCTCCAGGCAGCCGGTTACGGCACCGACCTGCAGTACGGCGACGACGACATCCCGAACCAGCTTTCGCAGATCGAAAACATGGTCACGAAGGGCGACAAGGTTCTCGTTATCGCTTCGATCGACGGCACCACGCTGTCCGACGTTCTGCAGAAGGCTCATGATGCTGGCATCAAGGTCATCGCTTACGACCGTCTGATCCGCAACAGCGGCAACGTCGACTACTACGCCACGTTCGACAACTTCAAAGTTGGCGTGCTGCAGGCTGGCTCGATCGTCGACGCTCTCGGCCTCAAGGATGGCAAGGGTCCGTTCAACATCGAACTGTTCGGCGGTTCTCCGGACGACAACAACGCCTTCTTCTTCTACGACGGCGCAATGTCGGTTCTGAAGCCCTACATCGACAGCGGCAAGCTGGTCGTGAAGTCGGGCCAGATGGGCATGGACAAGGTCGGTACGCTGCGTTGGGACCCGGCAACGGCCCAGGCTCGCATGGATAACCTCCTGTCGGCCTACTACACCGACGCCCACGTCGACGCCGTTCTGTCTCCGTATGACGGTCTCTCCATCGGTATCCTTTCCTCGCTCAAGGGCGTTGGTTACGGTTCCGGCGACGTGAAGCTGCCGATCGTTACCGGCCAGGACTCCGAAATTCCGTCGGTCAAGTCCATCATTGCCGGCGAGCAGCACTCCACGATCTTCAAGGACACCCGTGACCTCGCAAAGGTCACCGTCGACATGGTCAACGCGCTGATGGAAGGCAAGACGCCTGAAGTCAACGACACCAAGACCTACGACAACGGCGTCAAGGTCATCCCGTCCTACCTGCTGACCCCGGTCGCAGTCGACAAGAGCAACTACCAGAAGATTCTCGTCGATGGTGGTTACTACAAGGCTGACCAGCTGAAGTAATTTTGCGATATACCGGTCAGGGCTCGCCGAAATGCGGGCCCTGATCTTGATATTTAAGACGATCGCGCGGTCTGCTATGTTCGATCGCGGCGTTGGATACGGACAATGGACAATACCATCCTCGAAATGCGGAGCATCACCAAGTCGTTCCCCGGTGTGAACGCCTTGGAAAATGTTAATCTGAAGGTCCGTCAGGGCGAAATTCACGCCTTGGTCGGGGAAAACGGGGCCGGCAAATCAACCTTGATGAAGGTGCTTTCGGGCGTCTACCCTGCCGGCAGCTACGATGGTGACATCTACTATGACGGCCAGGTCCGTCAGTTCAAGACCATCAAGGACTCCGAAGAAATTGGCATCATCATCATCCACCAGGAGCTGGCGCTCGTGCCGCTGCTGTCGATTGCCGAAAACATCTTCCTGGGCAATGAGGTCGTCGCCAATGGCATGATCAATTGGCAGGAAACCTTTACCCGGACCAAGCAGCTTCTGAGCAAAGTGGGTCTCAAGGAATCTCCGAACACGCTCGTGACCGACATCGGTGTCGGCAAGCAGCAGCTCGTCGAGATCGCCAAGGCCCTGTCGAAGAGCGTCAAGCTGCTGATCCTCGACGAGCCGACGGCATCGCTGAACGAAAGCGATTCCGATGCGCTCCTGAACCTCCTGATCGAGTTCCGCAATCAGGGCATCACCTCGATCATCATCACGCACAAACTCAACGAAGTGCGCAAAGTGGCCGACGAGATCACCGTGCTGCGCGACGGCATGGCCGTCAAGACGCTGAACTGTCATGAAGAAGAGATCAGCGAAGACATCATCATTCGCAACATGGTCGGCCGAGAACTCGCCGATCGTTACCCGCCGCGCTCCGTGCCGATCGGCGAGACGATCTTCGAGGTCAAGAACTGGAACGCCTTCCACCAGCAGCACCGCGACCGGCAGATCCTGCACAACATCAACGTCAACGTCCGCAAGGGCGAAGTGGTCGGCATCGCCGGCCTGATGGGGGCAGGGCGCACCGAATTCGCGATGAGCGTCTTCGGCAAGTCCTACGGCCACAAGGTCAGCGGCGAAGTCTTTGTCCACGGCAAGCCTGTCGACACCACCACGGTGCGCAAGGCGATCGACGCGGGTCTCGCCTATGTGACCGAAGACCGTAAACATCTCGGTCTCGTGCTGACGAACAGCATTCTGCACAATACGACGCTCGCCAATCTCTTCGGCGTATCCAAGGCAACCGTCATCGACGATGTGCGCGAGCTGCAGGTGGCGACGAACTATCGCGCCAAGCTGCGCATCCGCTCGGCCGGCGTCTTCCAGGAGGCGGGCAACCTCTCCGGCGGCAACCAGCAGAAGGTCGTGCTGTCGAAGTGGCTGTTCTCGGATCCGGACGTCCTGATCCTCGACGAGCCGACGCGCGGCATCGACGTCGGTGCCAAATACGAAATCTATTCCATCATCAACCAGCTTGCCGCCGACGGAAAGGGCGTTCTGATGATCTCATCGGAAATGCCCGAGCTTCTCGGTACCTGCGACCGCATCTACGTTATGAATGAAGGTCGTATCGTCGCCGAACTGCCAAAGGCAGAGGCGAGCCAGGAAAGTATCATGCGCGCTATCATGCGCTCAGGGGAGAAGCACCAATGAGTTCGGCCAACCCAGCCACGGAAACCAGCAACGTCGTTTCCGTCGGCGACCATATCCGCAACAATATTCGCGAATACGGCATGCTGATCGCGCTCGTCGTCATCATGTTGCTGTTCCAGTTCTTGACTAACGGTGTTCTCTTCAGGCCGCAGAACCTGACCAACCTCGTGCTGCAGAACTCGTTCATCGTCATCATGGCGCTCGGCATGCTGCTGGTCATTGTCGCCGGCCATATCGATCTGTCCGTCGGTTCGGTCGTCGGATTCGTTGGTGCCGTTGCCGGCGTGCTAGTCGTGCAGATGCATATGAATCTTGCCGCTGCGACGGTGATTTGTCTTCTGATGGGCGCCGCAGTCGGTGCCTGGCATGGCTATTTCATCGCCTATCACCGCATTCCGTCGTTCATCGTCACACTGTCGGGCATGCTGGTTTTCCGCGGCCTGACCTATGCCATCATCAACACGACAGGCAACGGCAGCAGCATCGGTCCCTTCCCGCCGGCCTTTCAGGTTGTCGCCACCGGTTTTATTCCCGATTTTATCGACATAAACCCCCTTCTCAATTTAATCGGCGTAGGAGCCATCCATTCTACTTCGATCTTGCTGACGATCGCCATCCCGATTGTCATGTTCCTGCTTTCTTGGCGTAGCCGCAGCGTGAACGAGAAGCACGGCATCGATGTCGAGCCATTCAGCTTCTTCCTTGGCCAAAATCTGGTCATCGCCGCTGCGACCATCTTCATCGGCTACCAGATCTCGTCTTACCGCGGTCTGCCGAACGTCCTGGTTCTCATGCTGCTTCTGATCGCCCTTTATGGCTTCGCAACGCAGCGCACCACGATTGGCCGCCGCATCTACGCCATGGGCGGCAACGAGAAGGCGACGAAGCTTTCGGGCATCGATACGCGCCGCCTGACCTTCTATACCTTCATCAACATGGGCATTCTGGCGAGCATCGCCGGCATCATCATCGCAACGCGCCTGAACTCGGCAACCGCCAAGGGCGGCGACGGTCTCGAGCTCGACGTGATCGCGGCCTGCTTCATCGGTGGTGCTTCGGCTTCCGGCGGTGTCGGCAAGGTTACGGGTGCCGTTATCGGCGCTCTGATCATGGGCGTGCTGAACCAGGGCATGTCGATCCTCGGATACCAGACGGACTCCCAGAAGATGATCAAGGGCGCGGTCCTTCTCGCCGCCGTCTTCATCGACGTCTACAACAAGAACAAGGGTTGATCGCTCAAGCGTTCAATCCAAGATTTTAAAACCAAATCCATGACAGAGTCCGGCTCTCGCTGAGAGCCGGAACGGTAAACTGCATCCGTTCTCTGTCTGATAGGAAAGGATGAAAGACATGCTCATCTCCCAGATCAAGGGTTCGAACGGCGAGATCGTCGTTGCCGTCCGCAATGGACCTGGCGAAGCCGCCAAGGCTGTCGTCAATGGCGGAAGCGTCTACCAGCTCGCCATGGAAGCGGCCGAGAGCGGCAAGTCGCTAGCGTCAGTCATCGAGGCACATGGTCTTGGCGAAACCATCGATCTCGAGAAGGTTTACGTCGAAGGTCGCTTCCTGTCGCCGATCACGCATCCGGATGCTGCTCACCTGCATCTGACCGGCACCGGCCTGACGCATCTCGGCTCTGCCGCCACGCGCGATTCCATGCACAAGAAAACGACAGAAGCTGCGGAAGAGACGCTGACCGACTCCATGAAGATGTTCAAGATGGGCATCGAGAACGGTAAGCCGAAGGCGGGCGAAAAGGGCGTGCAGCCCGAATGGTTCTACAAGGGCAACGGCTATGGCGTTGCGGCTCCGGGTGCAGCGCTCGTGTCGCCGTCCTTCGCGCTTGATGGCGGCGAAGAGCCTGAAATGGCCGGTATCTATGTCATCGCCAAGGATGGCACGCCGTTCCGCATCGGTTTTGCGCTGTCGAACGAATTTTCCGATCACGTTACCGAACGGATCAACTATCTCTATCTCGCTCATTCCAAGCTGCGGCCGGCCAGCTTCGGCCCGGAAATCCGCATTGGTGCGGCACCGGACGATATTCGCGGCACGTCCCGCATTACGCGCGGCGACAAGGTGATCTTCGAAAAGCCTTTCCTGTCTGGCGAGGCGAACATGTCGCACACCTTCGCAAATCTCGAATATCACCACTTCAAGTACGGCATCTTCCGCGTTCCAGGCGATGTGCATGTGCACATGTTCGGCACGGCGACGCTGTCGTTCGCGGAGGGCATCAAGCCGGAAGTCGGCGATGTCTTCGAAATCGAAGTTGCCGAGTTTGGTTTGCCGCTGCGCAATCCTTTGGCTGTCGATGCCGAGGAAGACGTGGCTGTTCGCCAGCTGTAATTTGTCGAGCCCGGCCGCAAGCGGTTGGCCGGGCGTCTCCAATATGACCAGGAAGGCATGAGGCCATGACGATTCATCAGAACTTGATCGCCGGTGAGTGGACGGGAACGAGCGGGAGCGAGAACATCAACCCGTCGGATACGAACGAGGTCGTCGGCCTCTACGCGAGCGCGACCGCACAGGATGTCGCGGATGCGATCGCTGCCGCCAAGGCTGCCTTTCCGGCCTGGTCGCGCTCCGGTATTCTGGAGCGTCATTCCATCCTGAGGAAGACCAGCGACGAGATCCTGGCCCGCAAAGATGAACTCGGCGCGCTGCTTGCCCGCGAAGAGGGCAAGACGCTTCCTGAAGCGATCGGCGAGACCATCCGTGCCGCGCAGATCTTCGACTTCTTCGCCGGCGAGGCGCTGCGCCTGGCAGGCGAAGTTCTTCCCTCCGTGCGTCCGAATATCGGCGTCGAGATCACCCGCGAGCCGCTCGGCGTCATCGGCATCATCACGCCCTGGAACTTCCCGATCGCCATTCCGGCCTGGAAGATCGCGCCGGCGCTCTGCTACGGCAACACCATCGTCTTCAAGCCGGCGGATCTCGTGCCGGGCTGCTCCTGGGCGATCGTCGATATCCTCCATCGCGCCGGCCTGCCGAAGGGCGTGCTGAACCTCGTCATGGGCAAGGGTTCTGTCGTCGGCCAGGCGATGCTCGACAGCCCGTTTCTGTCGGGTCTCACCTTCACCGGCTCGGTCGGCACCGGCAAGCGTGTGGCGCTGTCTTCGGTCGAGCATGGCCGCAAGTATCAGCTCGAAATGGGTGGCAAGAACCCGATGGTCGTGCTTGACGATGCCGATCTGACGGTTGCCGTCGAAGCGGCTGCCAACTCCGCCTTCTTCTCGACCGGCCAGCGTTGCACGGCCTCGTCGCGTCTGATCGTCACAGAAGGCATTCACGACAGGTTCGTGGCGGCGCTGACGGAGAGACTGAAGACGCTGAATGTCGACAATGCCCTGAAGTCGGGCACGCATATCGGCCCTGTGGTCGATGCCAAGCAGCTGAAGACGGATACCGACTATATTGAGATCGGCAAACAGGAAGGCGCCAGGCTTGCCTTCGGCGGCGAGCTTATCAGCCGCGACACGCCCGGCTTCTACCTGCAGCCGACGCTGTTCACCGAGGCGACGAACGAGATGCGCATCAGCCGCGAAGAAATCTTCGGACCGGTTGCCTCGGTCATCCGCGTCAAGGATTACGACGAGGCGCTTGCTGTTGCCAACGACACGCCGTTCGGCCTGTCCTCCGGCATTGCCACGACGAGCCTGAAGCATGCGACGCATTTCAAGCGCAATGCGGAAGCGGGCATGGTGATGGTCAACCTGCCGACGGCCGGCGTCGACTTCCACGTGCCGTTCGGTGGCCGCAAGGGTTCGTCCTTCGGTCCGCGCGAGCAGGGCAAATATGCCGCCGAATTCTTCACCACCGTCAAGACCGCCTACACGCTGGCCTGACGATCGACTTCCAAAGCCCGGGCGCGACGAGGCGGCCCGGGCGACGCAAAAGGTACCTGAGACTATGAAAAAGAAAGCTGAATGGCCGCGCAAGCTGCGATCCTACGACTGGTTCGGCGGCACCGGCAAGAACGCGATCATGCATCGCTCCTGGATGAAGAACCAGGGCCTGCCGGCCGACACGTTCGACGGCCGCCCGATCATCGGCATCTGTAACACCTGGTCGGAGCTGACGCCCTGCAACGCGCATCTGCGCGATCTCGCAGAGCGCGTGAAGCGCGGCGTTTACGAAGCGGGCGGTTTCCCCGTCGAATTCCCGGTCTTTTCCGTCGGCGAGAGCACGCTGCGCCCGACGGCCATGATGTTCCGCAACCTCGCGGCCATGGACGTCGAAGAAGCGATCCGTGGCAATCCGGTCGATGGCGTCGTGCTGCTCGGCGGCTGCGACAAGACCACGCCGAGCCTGCTGATGGGGGCTGCCTCGGTTGATATCCCGGTCATTCTCGTTTCCGGCGGCCCGATGTTGAACGGTAAGTGGCGCGGCAAGGATGTTGGCTCCGGCACGGCGATCTGGCAGTTCTCGGAAATGGTGAAGTCCGGCGAGATGTCGCTCGACGAATTCATGGATGCTGAACAGGGCATGGCTCGCTCGGCCGGTAGCTGTATGACCATGGGCACGGCCTCGACCATGGCGTCTATGGCCGAAGCGCTCGGCATGACCTTGCCCGGCAATGCCGCCATTCCGGCTGTCGATGCGCGCCGCCGCGTCATCTCGCAACTGTCCGGCCGCCGCATCGTCGACATGGTCAAGGAAGACCTGAAACCATCGGACATTCTGACCAAGGAAGCCTTCGAGAACGCCATTCGCGTCAACGGTGCCGTCGGCGGCTCCACGAATGCCGTGCTGCACCTGTTGGCACTGGCCGGCCGCATCGGCGTCGATCTCTCGCTCGACGATTGGGATCGTCTCGGCCGCGACGTTCCGACGATCGTCAACCTGCAGCCGTCGGGTAAGCACCTGATGGAAGAGTTCTACTATGCCGGCGGCCTGCCTGTCGTCATCAAGGCCGTGGGCGAGATGGGCCTGCTGCACAAGGACGCTCTCACCGTGACCGGCGACACGATCTGGGCCGGTGTGAAGGACGTGGTCAACTACAATGACGACGTCATCGTTCCGAAGGAGAATGCACTGACGCAGTCGGGCGGCATCGCCGTTCTGCGTGGCAACCTCGCACCGAAGGGCGCCGTCCTCAAGCCATCCGCCGCTTCGCCGCATCTGATGCAGCACAAGGGCCGCGCGGTCGTCTTCGAAAGCATCGAGGACTATCACGCCCGCATCAACCGCGACGATCTCGATATCGACGAGAACTGTATCATGGTTCTCAAATATTGCGGCCCGAAGGGTTACCCGGGCATGGCCGAAGTCGGCAACATGGGCCTGCCGCCGAAGGTGCTGAAGAAGGGTATCACCGACATGATCCGCATTTCGGATGCACGCATGTCCGGCACCGCCTACGGCACCGTCATCCTGCACACCGCTCCGGAAGCGGCCGATGGCGGTCCGCTGGCGCTGGTTCAAAACGGTGACATCATCGCCGTCGACGTTCCCGGCCGCACCATCCAGCTCGAGGTTTCGGACGAGGAACTGGCAAAGCGCCGCGCCGCCTGGGTTTCACCGGTCAAGCCGCTCAACGGCGGTTACGGTGGTCTCTATGTGAAGTCGGTCATGCAGGCCGATACCGGCGCCGACCTCGACTTCCTCGTCGGCCCGCGCGGCTCGGAAATCCCGAACAACCGCGACAGCCATTGATATCGGTGTCTTGAATGGAAAGAGCGGGGCTGAAGCTCCGCTCTTTTATTATGGGGCAAAGCCTGGATCGTAGCTGCAATCCGGTTGCTCTTCATTGGCGAATGAGACCCTCATTGCCTGTTTTCGACTTGGCTATTTGACCTTGCAGGTCGCTTCCGCACTATGCTGGTAGGTCTCGTGGTATTCGACGGACCTCGTGCCCTCGTCATTGGCGCCAGGCGTAAAGCTGGACAGGAACAAACCGATCTGCGCGGTTTCATCGAGATAGACGATGCGGAGATCGAGCATATCCTTGCCCCAGGGGCCGGATCCGTCGGCAAATGTTCCAAGCGGCCCCTCGTGCAGTGTCAGATCGCGAAAGAGAGTCTCGCCGCAGTCGCCCTTATCGGTGACGCTCACGCCACAAAGACCGTCGCCACACGGCTGGATGTCAATTGTCTTGTAAGGCTTTTGCTGCTCTGCAGACGTTTGGCTATCTTGCGCGAGCGCCCAACGGCCCGTCAGCAATTCCGCGCCGGATTTCGCAAAGGCGGTGCCAGTCGTAAGGGCGACGGTGAGGAGTGCTACGGCCGTGGCTATCGACCTGTTGCAGTGCCTGGCCATCTAATCTCTCCATATGTGCTGAAACGGCTGATGAAGACCGAAGTCTCGTGATGCCACGAACATCGATAGTCCGTGGTTTCGACGGGCACAATGCGGTGCCACGACCTCTTTCGCAAGCCAAGCTTGTATCTTTCAGCTCTGACTTTGGCTTTGGCTCTGTCCCTGATTTGCCACCGTCACCGTGACCGAAAGGCTCTCGCCCGGCGTGCCCAGCCGCAGGCCGGAGACGGGGGCGGCATCCTGATAGCACAGGCCGGTGGCAATGCGGACATAGCGGGCATCGGGGCACACGTTGTTGGCGGCATCGAAGCCGACCCAGCCGAGACCGGGTATGTGCACCTCGGCCCAGGCATGGGTCGCTGCCTGCTCCGTCGTTCCTTCCATCAGCAGATAGCCTGAAACGTAGCGGGCGGGTATCTGCAACGACCGGGCGCCGGCAAGGAAGATATGGGCGTGATCCTGGCAGACGCCGCTCTTTGCCTCCAGAGCCTGCTCGGCGGTCGTCTCGGTATCGCTGGTGCCGGGCTTGTATTCCACCGCTTCGTGAATGGCGGCCATCAGCGCGTGCATCCTGCCGAGCTCGTTGTCGCCCGTCAGGCCACGCACGAGCTCCTTCGTCAGCTTTCCGATCTTGGTGCGCGGCGATTCCCGCAGAAAGAGCCAGAGCGGGGTGAAGCCGAGATGCTGCCCGATAACGCCATTGAGATCCTGCGTCTCGACTTCGCCCGACGCGACGATCCGGGTCGAGTTCTGCAGGCCGTCGACCGAGACGAGTGTGGTGCGATTGCCGAACTGGTCGTCATATTCGACCTCGGTATTGGCACCTTCGACCATCAGCTTCCAGTCGATGACCGTCTGGCCGGGTCCGCTGAGCGGCGTCAGACGCAGCCGTTGCAGCGAGAATTGTGCGGGATCGTCATAACGGTATTCGGTGATGTGGCTGATCGTCAGTTTCATGATGTCGTCCGCCTACTCATAGAACCGATAGCCATCGGATATCTCGACGCCCAGCTGATTGTTGCGGGCAACGAAATCTTCGAGAAATTCATGCAGGCCCTGATCCATGACGCGCTTGATCGTCAGCTTCTGAAGCAACTGGCGGATGGCCTCTGCGGTATCGTGCGCGCTCAATCGCCCATCATATTCGGTGCTGAGATAACCGAGGTTGCTGACGATCTTGTCATAACAATAGGCCAGCGAACGCGGCATCTGGCCGTTAAGGATCAGGAAGTCCGCAATGTTGGCGGGCTTGTATTCGGGGTCATAGGCCCACTTATAGGCCCGGTGAGCCGAAACCGAGCGCAGGATCGACTCCCACTGCGCGTTGTCGAGCGAGGAGCCGACATGCGAGACCGAGGGCAGCAGCACATAATACTTCACGTCGAGGATGCGGGCGGTATTGTCGGCGCGCTCGATGAAGGTGCCGATGCGTGCAAAATTATAGAGCTCGTTGCGCAGCATCGAGCCGTGGAAGGCGCCGCGAATGAGGCCGGCGCGCTGCTTGATGACGTCGATCGTCTCGGGCAGTTCCGCCGTCTTCAGCTTCTTACCGAGCAGCGACTTCAGCTCGATCCAGCATTCGTTGGTCGCTTCCCAGGTGTCGCGGGTCAGCGCGGTGCGCACCATGCGGGCGTTGTTGCGGCCATATTCGATGCAGGACATCACGCTAGACGGATTGGAGCGGTCACGCATCAGATAATCGATCGCGTCGGCGCCCGTCAGCTTGCCATGCACTTCGTCATAGGCCTCGCGCACGCCGGCGCTTTGCAGCACGCCGTCCCAATCGTCATCGACGGCATCGGCGCGGGTCAGCGACATGCGCTGACCGGCATCGACCAGGCGGGCTATGTTTTCGGCACGCTCGATGTAACGGAACATCCAGTAGAGGCCATTCGCGGTTCTTCCCAGCATGTCCGGTCAGTCCTCCAGAACCCAGGTGTCTTTGGTGCCGCCGCCCTGGCTGGAGTTGACCACCAGCGAGCCTTCCTTCAGCGCCACGCGGGTCAGCCCGCCGGGAATGATCCGCACCTTGTCGGAGACGAGGACATAGGGCCGCAAATCCACATGCCGCGGCGCAATGCCCTTGTTGACGAGGATCGGTACGGTCGAGAGCGAAAGGGTTGGCTGCGCGATGTAGTTGTTCGGCTTGCTCTTCAGCTTTTCGGCAAAGACCGTCCGCTCCTTCTTCGTCGCCGTCGGTCCTACAAGCATGCCATAGCCGCCGGAGCCGTGAACTTCCTTGACGACGAGATCGGCGAGGTTTTCGAGCACATATTTCAGGCTGTCGGGCTCCGAACAGCGCCAGGTCGGCACGTTCTCGAGGATCGCCTTGCGGCCGGTGTAGAACTCGACGATTTCAGGCATGTAGGAATAGATCGCCTTGTCGTCGGAAATGCCGGTGCCGGGTGCATTGGCGATGGTGATGTTGCCGGCGCGATAGACATCCATGATGCCGGGAATGCCGAGCGCGGAATCCGGGCGGAAGGTGAGGGGATCGAGGAAATCGTCATCGACACGGCGATAGAGCACGTCGATGGCCTCGTAGCCGCGCGTGGTGCGCATCTTCACCTTGCCGTCGATGACGCGCAGATCCGAGCCTTCGACCAACTCGACGCCCATCATATCGGCGAGGAAGGAATGTTCGTAATAGGCCGAGTTGTAGATGCCGGGCGTCAGCACGGCGACGCGCGGTTTGCCTTTGCAGCCGGGAGGGGCGAGTGACGCCAGGCTCTGGCGCAGCAGCAGCGGATAATCCTCGACGCGCTGCACCTTGTTCTGGTGAAACAGCTCGGGGAACATCTGCATCATCGTTTCGCGGTTTTCCAGCATGTAGCTGACGCCGGAGGGGGTGCGGGCATTGTCCTCGAGCACATAGAACTGGTCTTCGCCAGTGCGTACGATATCTGTGCCGACGATGTGCGTGTAGACGCCGCCGGGTGGGCGAAAGCCGATCATCTCAGGCAGGAACGCGACGTTCTTCTCGATCAACTCACGCGGAACGCGGCCGGCGCGAATGATTTCCTGCTTGTGATAGATGTCGTGGAGGAAGGCGTTGAGTGCGATAACCCGCTGTTCGATGCCCTGGGCGAGCTTGCGCCATTCGCGGCCTGATATGATGCGGGGGATGATGTCGAAGGGAATGAGTTTTTCGGAGGAGTCTGCGTGTCCGTAGACCGCGAAGGTAATACCTGTTTTTCGGAAGATCGTTTCCGCATCGCGGGATTTGGCAATGAGGTGGCCTCTGTCCTGGCCCGAGTACCACTCGAAGTATTTCTCGTAAGGTGCGCGCGGACTTTCATCCGCAGTCATCATTTCATCAAATGCCAAAGGTGCGGTCCCCGTATTTTTCACTCATTTGAATACAACAATTTTGACAATGCAAGAACTATGCGCAGTTGCCCTCGCGAATTTCGCGGGCAGGGAAAATGCCGGATTTGCAGGCATTTAAGACCATCAACGTTTCCACTCGCCGCGTGCCTGCCGTCAGCGCGGATCAAAATTTAAGCATCTGCTTGTTTTGCGGTCGATGCGCCCATGGGAGGAGATTGCCTTACCAGGCCGCCGCGATGAACCTGACGTTCTCGGCGGGATGTTGGTGGCGTGAAGAAAAATTGATTGTTGCTTTCAACAGATCGATTTTGACCGCACCGCAGCCATCGGCTATCAGCCAGCAGCCCCCGCGCGACTTTCCGAGTTCGATCCCGATTCCGGCTTCGACGCGCCCAACATATCGGTCCCTCGTTCATGTCCCTTGATGCCTTCGCGCCGGCGATTTTCGTCCTCCTGTGGTCCACCGGCTGGATCGTTGCCAAATATGCCTCGCTGCATGCAGGCCCTTTCACCTTTCTGATGATGCGCTACTGCATTTCGGCGCTCGCCTTCGTTGCCGTCTGTTCGGCGACTGGCGCTCGGTGGCCCCGGGATTGGTCTAGTGTATTTCGCGCCATCTACTCCGGCATCTTCCTCCACGGCATCTATCTGGCCGGCCTCTGGTGGGCGATTGCCGAGGGTGTGCCGGCCGGTATTTCTGGTATCATTGCGGCGTTGCAGCCACTGATGACCGCCATGGCGGCGCCGCTTCTCGTCGGCGAGCGTCTGCAACCCATTCAGAAGGCCGGCTTGCTCCTCGGCTTCGTCGGCATCGCCATAGCCATCTCGCCGAAGCTCTTGACGATGGATGCGGGCAATCTCTGGCAATCCCTCGTTCCGCTGATCGTCAATCTGTTGGCGATGGTCTCGGTGACATATGGCACGCTCTACCAGAAACGGTATCTGCAAACGGGCGATCTGCGCACGATCGCGACATTGCAATATGTCGGCGCATTGATCGTCACCGTGCCGCTGGCCTTCATGTTCGAGGGCTTGCGGTTCGATGGCACGCAGACGGCGATCCTGTCGCTGATCTGGTCCGTCTTCGGGCTGTCTATGGGGGCCGTCGGGCTTTTGCTTTATCTCATCCGACGCGGGCAGGTGTCGCGTGCGGCGTCGCTGATCTATCTGATGCCGCCTGCCGTTGCGATCGAGGCGGCGATTGCTTTCGGCGAACCGCTGACGTTGCCGATCATTTTCGGTACCGTCGTCGTGGTTGCCGGTGTCTATCTCACCAACCGGCGCACGGCCGATATCGTGCCGGAGTAGGCCGAGATGGAGGAAAGAAAAAGGGGGCCGGTTGGCCCCCTTTTCATTTGATCAAGCGCGTTCGCGACGCTGGCCACCATTGCCGGGGCCGCGGCGCTTGGTACGGCCGTTGCCGCCATTGCGCTGTTCGCCTTGTCCACGCTCTTCGCCATGACGGCCGGCGGGACGGCCATGGGCGTGACGTTGGCCGCGATGAGCGCCGCCCTCGTGAGCCGCACCATTGCCATTGGCGGCGTTGCCGTGATGCGGCTTGCGGGCCGGGCGGAAGTCGGACGTCGATGTGAGATCGTTGTCCGGCTCCGAGCGCGGCGCCTGCTCGTTGCGGCGCTGGCCGCGGAAGTCGGCGTTGCGGTTGTTTTCGCGCGGCGGACGACGCTCCTGGCGTTCGCCGGACTGGCCAACGGCCTCACCGGTTTCCTTGTCGAAGAAGGGACGGCGTGCCGGGCGAGCCGGACGGCCTTCGGCGCGGCCCTGACCGGCGCCACGGCCCTGACCCTGACCCTGGCCACCACGACCACCGGCACCACTGCCACGGCTCTTGCCGCGAGCCGGACGACCACGGTCAGCAGGGGCTTCGCCGCTGGCGACGGCGATTTCGATGCCCATCAGGCGCTCGATATCGCGCAGCAGACGGATTTCGTCGGGCGCGCAGAAGGCGATGGCGATGCCGTCGCGGCCGGCGCGCGCGGTGCGGCCGATGCGGTGAACATAGGCGTCCGGAACTTCCGGCAGATCGAAGTTGTAGACATGCGAAACGCCGGGAATATCGATGCCGCGGGCGGCGACGTCGGTTGCGACGAGAACGCGGACATCGCCGTCACGGAAGCCCTTGAGCGCGCGTTCGCGCTGGCCCTGGCTCTTGTTGCCGTGGATGGAGGCGGCGGCAAAGCCGACATGTTCGAGATGCTTCATCAGCTTCTCGGCGCCGTGCTTGGTGCGCAGGAAGACCATGGCGCGGCCGTCCGGGTTGGCGGAAATATTTTCCTTGAGGATTTCGGTCTTGTGGTTCTGGCCGGCAACGAAGTGGACATACTGCTCCACCTTGTCGGCGGCCTTGCCCGGAGGCGAGACTTCCACCTTCACCGGATTGCTCAGATAGTCCGAAGCGAGGTCTGCGATCGCCTTCGGCATGGTGGCCGAAAACAGCATCGTCTGGCGCTTGGCCGGAACCATCTTCGAGATCTTGCGCAGATCGTGGATGAAGCCGAGGTCGAGCATCTGGTCGGCTTCGTCGAGGACGAGATGGGTCACGTGGCCGAGCGACAGGGCGCGGCGGCTGATGAGATCGAGCAGGCGGCCAGGGGTGGCGACAAGAATATCCGTGCCGCGCTCAAGCTGAAGCTGCTGCTTGTTGATCGATGCGCCGCCAACGACGAGGTTGATGCGCAGGTGCGTCTTACGCACGAAGAGCTTCAGGTTATCGGCGATCTGGTTCACCAGTTCGCGAGTCGGTGCGAGGATCAGCGTGCGGACCGTGCGGTTGTCCGGGCGCTTGGGATCCTTCAGCAGCATCTCGATGATCGGCAGGCCGAAGGCGGCCGTCTTGCCGGTGCCGGTCTGAGCCAGGCCGATGAGATCGCGGCCCTGGAGAACAAGCGGGATCGCCTGCGCCTGAATGGGGGTCGGCGTGGCGAAGTTGTTCTGCGACAGCGTATCGACGATCTGCTTGGAAAGACCAAGCGAGTGAAAATCGGTCAATTCAATACCTTTCGGGGCGCCAAAGCAAAAAGGCCGGATCGCACCATGCGGTCCGGTCTGTCTCTGGCGTCAAGAACCCCGCGTGAAGTGGGAACTTGTAAGTTGGAAAAAGCTTTCCAGCGCATCTGGCTGCCTTGGGTGCAGCCTTGTTATCTAGGCGCTTTTGTCCTTCTCTTGCGTACGTCTAGTCCCGCATGGCACGCTCACGCGGCGGCCGGAAGGTGAAAGCTGGGGCGCATTTGGTCTTATTTGCGCTCAAAGTCAAGGGGTGCGGGCAAAAGCTTTTCCAAGCAGCTGCGAAAATGCCGCCGAAAACCGGCGGCATTCATGGTCCGCTATCCGAGCGGGCGCTGTTATGCGCTATCGGAAGCCTCAGCGGCAGACTTCGACACGATATGCACGACCCCAGCCATCATGGCGCCAGGCCCAGTAGCAGCTTGGGTAGGGGCGGACATAAACGCGCTCATAGGCAGGGCCTGCATAATAGGCCGGATAGGCGCGGTAAGCCGGATAATAGGCGGGGTAGGCCGGTCGCGTCGCTTCGGCCGCAAGCGCGCCGCCGACTATACCGGCGGCGAGGCCGCCAAAAATGGCGCCGCGTTCGGAGGCGGCTGCAGTGGTGGTGGTTGCGGCCGCGGCGCTGCCAAGCGTCAGCGCGATCAAACCGGCCGTCGTTAAAGTGCGAAGCACAGACATTGACATCCCTTTCCCAAAACAAAGGCTCCCAGCCGAAGCCGAGCTTGAAGGTGTGCGGGAAAGCAGGCGAAGTCGCGGCTAAAAAGAGGGCCGCGACATTAAATTTCGTTCATGATGAGGCGGGTGAAAGCCTTTGATTTTCAACTAGAAATCGGTGGGAACGCCACCCTCGGCCTTGCGTCTGGCGACGAAGGCGTCGAGCTCTTCCTCGATGGCAGGATCGAGCGGTGGCCGCTCATAGCGGGCGAGCGTTTCCTTGTAGACACGATTGGCGTGATCGTACGTCGTGGGCTTGCCGGCCTCGGTCCAGGTTTCATGGTTGCGCCAGTCCGACAGGATCGGCGAATAGAAGGCTGTTTCATAGCGAGCAAGCGTGTGCGCCGTGCCGAAATAATGGCCACCCGGGCCGACGTTGCGCACCGCATCCAGAGCCAGCGCATCGGCGCTGACATCGAGCGGCTTCAGGAATTCGGCGACCATCTGCAGCATGTCGACATCGAGGATGAATTTTTCGAAGGAGGCGGTCAGGCCGCCTTCGCTCCAGCCTGCGGCATGCAGCACGAAATTGCCGCCGCCCTGGGTCAGCGCCCACAAGGAGAGGGCCGACTCGTAGGCCGCCTGTGCATCCAGAGTATTCGAGGCATTGGTATTGGATGTACGGTAGGGAATGCCATAGCGACGGGCGAGCTGGCCGCCGGCAATGACAGCCTTCATATATTCCGGCGTGCCGAAGGCAGGCGCTCCCGTCTTCATATCGACGTTGGAGGTAAAGCCGCCATACATGACCGGCGCACCCTTGCGGACCATCTGGCTGAACGCGATGCCGCAGAGGGCTTCTGCATTCTGCTGCACCAGCGCGCCGGCGATCGTCACCGGCGCCATGGCCCCCGCCAGGGTAAACGGCGTCAGCACGATGACCTGACCGCGCGAGGACATTTCGATGATGCCTTGCAGCATCGGCCCGTCGAGGCGCAGCGGAGAAGAGGAGTTGATGATGGTGAAGAGCGAGGGTTCGCGCTCCATCTGCTCCATACTGATGCCACGGCCGATGCGAGCGATTTCGATGGCGTCCAGATTGCGCTGTTGGCCCAGTGAGTAGCAATGGAAGGCTTTGTCGGTTAGCTTCACGATATCGGAAAGGCAGTCGAGATGGCGCACCGAAGCGTGGATGTCGATTGGCTCCACCGGGTAGCCGCCGGTCATGTGAATGACGTCGAAAGACTGAGCAAGCTTGATGAGCTTGCGGAAGTCTTCCTGATTGCCTGCCCTTCTGCCGCCTTCGCGGTCGGCGACGAAGGGCGCCGAAGCGACCTGGGCGAAGACGAGATTGCGGCCTCCGATCTCGACGTTCCGCATCGGATTGCGGGCATGCAGCGTGAAGCTCGAGGGAACGGACGCGATCAGTTCCATGATCATGTTGCGGTCGAAGCGCACGCGCTCCGTGCCAGGGGTCACGTCCGCGCCTGCGGCTTTCATGCGCTCGCGCGCTTCCGGCAGGATGATGTCCATGCCGATTTCCTCAAGGATGGTCAGTGAGGCGTTGTGAATGTCATCAAGGGTTTCGGGCGACAGAAGCTCGGTGCGGGCAATGTTGTTGACGAGATTGAGATACTTGTTGCCGCTCGGCTTGCGGTTGCGCTCGGCACCGCGACCGCCGGCCCGCCGGCGGCGCTCACCCGTTGCTACCGCAGCCTCCGCTTCGTTCAAGGTCACGCCCGCTTCGTCGCTCATACCGCTTGCTCCCGATGATATGTAAAGCGGCCGGGCCGCTTCCTGTCTTTTTCGTTGACCCAAAGGGAAGGCGGCAGCGCTTTCCCAGGATTCCCTGGGCGATTCTTGGCAGAGTTTGCGGCGACGTGCCGCCGTTGTTTGCGACCATGGGATGACCGTTATAGGATAGTGCATGGCCTGAACGCGACGCCGTCAGCCCGGTTAAACATGGTTAACGGCTTGTTAAAGCGATCCGTGCTACAGCGTCGTCTTATGAACTGCCATGCGCGCTAAAAGAGAGGCTCCGTTTGACCCTGGACGGTGAACTGCTGGAGATAGCGTGCCGCCGGATCGCCAATCTGGAAAGGCCCGCCTACATCAAGAATAGCGAGCTTCGTTACGTTGCCGTCAACGAGGCCTATGCGCGTTTCTTCGGCCGCGAGGTTTCGGATTTCATCGGCACGCGCAGCCATGATCTGCTTGATGCGGGCGAAAGCGCCGAACGGGAAGACAAGGAGCGCCGTGCGCTCGTTTTCGGCTCGGAAGAGACGGCTATGTGTTTCGACGCGGCCGGACGCCAGCGCTCACGCCTGCAGATCGAAAGCTTTTCGCCATCCGAAGACCGGGTCTATGTCTTCGGCATGTTCCCCGACACACCAGCTGCGTCTCATGCCGACAATTCGGCGGGGCGCGACGACTTCTTTCGCACCATTCTCGAGGATTTGCCGGTTGCGACGTTTGTGCGCGATGCCGGCCATCGGCTTGTCTATGCCAATGCGGCGCACACGGCGATTACCGGTCTCGATCATGGCGAAATGCTTGGTAAAACCGAGCACGAGATGTTCGATGTCGGTGCGGACGATTTCTTTGCCGAAAATGAAGACGTCCTCAAGGACGGTCGCGGGCACGAATTCGAAAGTCAGGTGGTCGACCGGCAGCGCGTAACGCATCCGGTGAAGATCCGCGTCAGCCGCGCCGTCACGCCCGATGGGGAGCATTACACGGTCGGTTCGATCACCGACATCTCCGCGCTGCGGCAGCGCGAAACGCAATTGATCGAAGCACAGGCGCGCGCCGAGGCCCTGCACCACGATCTCGACAATATCCTGCGTTCGATGCCGATCGGCGTTTTGATCCACAACAGCGACTATATCGTCGAATACGTCAATGACGCCTGGTACGACATATGGGAGTTCCCCAAGGACGAGCGCTTCGAGGGACGTCCCTATCGCGATCTGATCGCCAAGCATTTCGAACTGGAGCGCTTCGGCTCGGATTGCCGCAGCGTCGAGGATATCTACCAGGCGCGGCTTGCCGCGCTACGAAAGGCGGATTCGCATCTGCAGACGGAAGTGAATTTCGCCGATGGCAAGTCCGTGATCATCGATGCGCGCCGTATTTCGAATGGTCGGACGTTGATGTCCTATACGGATATTTCCTCCGTCAAGCAGCAATCCCGCGAGTTTACCGAGACGCAGCAGGCGCTGGAGCGCCTCGGCGAGCTCATGGCCGATGCGATGCAGGCTATGTCGCAAGGGCTACTGATCGTCCAGGACGGCACGATCATGCTGGCGAACGAGACGCTGAAACACATGCTGAAGCTGCCGGCGGAACTTCTCGATGTCGGCAAGGATTGGTCGGCGGCGTTCGATTATTGCGCCGAACGTGGCGATTTCGGTGACGATGCCGGCGCGGTGCGGCAGGCATGGGGCGAGAGTATCGCGGCGGGCAAGCCGATCTCCTGCGTCTTCCAGATCGTCGATGATCGCTGGATGCAGCTGGACGCGGCGATCGGTGAACACCGTCGCTGGACCGTCGTACTGACCGACGTCACCGACATGAAGGAGCGTGAGGCGGATCTGCAGCATCTTCTGGCGCGCAGCAACACCGCGGATCGGGCCAAGTCCGAGTTTCTGACCCATATGAGTCATGAAATCCGCACGCCGATGAACGGGGTTCTCGGCATGGCGGAGTTGCTCGGCAAGACCGATCTCGATGCGCGGCAGAAGACCTTTGTCGATATCATCGTCAAGTCGGGCAATGCGCTGCTGACGATCATCAACGATATCCTTGATTTCTCGCGCATCGATGCGGGTGAGATGCCGTTGCGCAAGGTGGCATTCGACCCGATCGAGGCGGTCGAGGACGTGGCGACACTGCTGGCCGCTGCGGCATCGGAGAAGAGTATCGAGCTGATCGTGCGCGCTGCACCTGGTGTTCCGGCGGGCATGCTCGGCGATGCCGGCCGCTTCCGCCAGATCATCACGAACCTTGTCGGCAACGCGATCAAGTTTACCGAACGCGGTCATGTGTTCGTGGAGCTGGACAGCCTGTCTACACCGGGCGAGGATTCTCTGCTTGTGCTGCGGGTCGAGGATACCGGCATCGGTATTCCCGACGAGAAGCTCGACAGCATCTTCGACAAATTTTCGCTGGTGGATTCTTCTTTCGCACGGCGCTTCGAGGGCTCGGGCCTTGGCCTTGCCATCACGGCCGGATTGGTCGACCTTTTTGGCGGCTCGCTGACCGTCGAGAGCAAATGGGGCAAAGGGTCGATCTTTACCGTTCATCTGCCCATGCCTGTCGTTGCCGAGCGCAGCGCAGCGCCGGAATTGCCGCTCAACATCAAGGGCGCAGGCATTCTTGTTGTCGAGGACAACGAGATCCATAGACGCATCTTGACCGAACAGTTGGCGCAATGGGGCTTTGACGGCTATGTCGCCGAAGATGGCGATACCGCGATCGCGATCCTGAATGCCGCCGCCGATATGGGCGTGCCTGTTGATGCCATGCTGATCGACTGCGCGATGTCGGATATGAATGGCTATCAGGTGGCCCGCGCCGTTCGCGCCGATCCCCGCTTCGACACGCTGCCCATGATGTTTCTGACGTCGATGAGCGTCGTTGGCCACGACGCGGAGTTCGATGAGGTCAATGGTCAAGCGCATCTGATGAAGCCCGTTCGCGCCAATGTGCTGCGCGGTACAATCGTCGATGTCGTGCGTGCCGCGCGCCGGCGCAAGGCGATCGATCAATCCGGTCCGATTGCCCGGAACCTGCCGTTGGAAACTGAAGTGGCGGTGGCAATCGAGGCCAGCGAGCAGATGATCTCTGAACAGCCCGCCAATGCGATCGATGTTCTCGTGGCCGAGGACAACGAGGTGAACCAGATCGTCTTCACGCAAATCCTGCAGGCAACGGGTCTGCGTTTCCTCGTCGTCGAGAATGGTCAGGCGGCCGTGGATGCGTGGCGCCAGCTGCGGCCATCCCTGATCCTGATGGATGTCTCCATGCCTGTCATGAACGGGCATCAGGCAACGCGCATGATCCGCCAAATGGAGACGGAGGCCGGATATGGCTGGCACATTCCGATCATTGGCGTGACGACGCAGGCACTCGATGTGGACCGCGCAATGTGCATGGAGGCAGGCATGGACGATTGTCTGTCGAAGCCAATCAGCCCGGAACTTCTCGAGGCCAAAATTCAGCGCTGGCTCGATGACGCAGCGATCGCAGGCCGATCGCTCCAGTAGCTAGAGCGGCTTGACGCCGCAGAGCATCTCGCGTTTCCCGGCAAAGCCTTGCCGCCGCTCGACCACGAAGCCTGCCGCCTGCAGATTGCGGCGGACGAAACCGGCAGCGGCGTAGGTGGCGAAAGTGCCGCCCGCAACCGTCTTTTCGCAGAGCGTCTGCATCAATTCCAACGACCACATGTCGGCATTGCGCGATGGCGCGAAACCATCCAGATACCAGGCGTCGAAGCCCGCATGAGCGTTGCCAACACCCTCGAGAGCAGGGCCGCAGACGACGCTCAGGCGGGTATTGGCATCAAGCGCCAGCGATACCAGCCCTTGTGGATCGCTTGGCCAGTGGGCGACCAGGGCCTGACGCTCACTGTCAATCTCCGGCCAGTGTACCAGGGCGCGGTCGATCTCTTCGGCTCGCATCGGGTAGAGCTCGAAGGACATGAAATGAAGTTCGCTGCCCGATGTGGCGTCTTGCCGCCACTGACGCCAAGTCTCGCAAAAATTCAAGCCTGTGCCGAAGCCGAGTTCGCCGATCAGCAGCTTCTGCTGCCGTTTCCAGCGTGCGGGCAGGTCGTTGCCAGCCAGAAACACATGCCCGCATTCAAGCCGCCCATCGGTCTGACAATAAAAATGGTCGCCAAAAGCCGGCGAATAGGGCATATCGCCGTCGCGCCATTCGAGCTCCGGGCTTGCCGCATTGGTTTTGGACGCATCTGTCCGCTGGGAAACTGGATCAGTCATGGAAAGAGCGGATAATCCTCCAAGGCCTGCCGGTCAATCATCCGTCGATCTGTTGATCGTCGGTGGCGGAATCATGGGCTTGTGGGCCGCAATTCATGCCGAGCGCCTTGGTCTTCAAACGCTGCTGATCGACGCCGGTCGTTTCGGGCAGGGGGCAAGCGGTGGCCTGCTTGGTGCGCTCATGCCGCATATGCCGGACAAATGGTCGGAAAAGAAGCAGTTTCAATTCGATGCGCTCGTGTCGCTGGAAGGTGATATTGCTGCCCTGGAAGCTGAAACCGGGCTTTCGGCGGGCTACCGGCGCGCCGGCCGTCTGATCCCGCTGCCAAAGCCGCATCTGCGGCGGATCGCGATCGGCCATTCGCAGGATGCGGAGACGCATTGGCATCAGCATGGCTGCGACTTTCACTGGCATGTGCTGGATGCTGCGCCTGTTGAGAACTGGATCGATCCAGCTGCAGCTGAGAACGGTTTCGTTTTCGACACGCTGGCGGCGCGCGTAGCTCCGCGCGCTTTTCTTGCGATGCTGCAGAAATTCCTGGCGACCACCCGCACCGTCAAAATGGTCGAAGGCTTGCGCGTCGATCATATCGATCCGGACAAGGGCGTTGCAACCACGCGTGGCGGTAATATCCGTTTTGGCCGCTGCATTCTCGCCGCCGGTCACGAGTCCTTTCCAATCCTGGACGAGCTTACGCGCAATCGCAAATCGGCTCTGGGGCAGGCGGTCAAGGGACAGGCGGCGCTGTTGAAAGCCGATATCGACGGCAGCCTGCCGGTCATCTTCCGCGACGGGCTCTACATCGTGCCGCATGACGCTGGTTTCGTTGCCGTCGGCAGTACCAGTGAAAACCGCTTCGGCGATCCGCTATCCACGGATCATCAGCTGGACGAGCTGCTGTTGGCTGCCCGCGCCATGGCGCCGATCTTGCGGGATGCGGAGGTGGTCGAACGCTGGGCCGGTCTGCGGCCGAAGGCGATCGATCGCGATCCGATGGTGGGTGCCCATCCCGAGCATGCCTCGCTCATCGCGCTGACGGGGGGCTTCAAGGTGAGTTTCGGGCTGGCGCATCGGTTGGCGGAATCGGCTGTCCACGAGGCGATCGGAGCGCCTTGCCGCTTCACGTTGCCGCATAACTTCACACTGGCAAGTCATATTGCCGTCGTATCACACTAAATGTGAATATACGGCCGTTCAGGTCGTCAATCTGTCACGCAAATCACCTATCCCCTTGGCCGACAGCGACCGAGCGCTCAGCCGGTTTTCGCGCTCTGGAGGAGATTTTATGCGCTACGCCATTTGCTTCACGCCGTCTGCGAGCGATCCGCTGACGCTTGTGGCCGCAAATTGGCTCGGGCGAAACATCTACTCCGGCGAGATGGTCGATCCGCCCGCGATCCGTGGGCTGGGGATCCACGAGATCGCATTCTACACCGCCGTTCCACGCCGCTATGGTTTCATGGGAGTGCTGAAGGCGCCTTTCCGTTTGGCGGAAGAGATGTCCGAGGCGTCGCTGCTGCGAGACCTCATGCGGTTTTCCGGATCGGTCGCGCCCTTCGAAATTCCGCAACTGGAAGTCGCGCGGCTCGATGGTGCCTTTGGACTGGTTTCGTCCACACCCAGCCAGCAGATGCATTTCCTTGCCGCATCCCTGGTGCAGGCTTTCGATGTTTACCGCGCGCCGCTGACGGAGGCCGAAATTGAGCGCATCGATCCGGACGGGCTCTCGGCGACGCAGTTCGCCAATCTGCATCGGTGGGGTCATCCGCATGTGATGGACGAGTTCCGCTTTCAGATGATGCTGACCGGCACCGTAGGCCCTGCCGACACGCAGCGGATCGAGAAGGGCCTTCGCAGCTTCTTCGAGCCCGTTCTTGCCGGCCCTATTGCGATTTCCAATATCGCTTTGCTGATGGAAGACGGTGCTGGTGGTCCGTTCCGCGTGCACTCGCTGCATCCCATGGGCAAGGTCAGCGCGCGCAAGATTGCCTGAGCCGTCGGACTCCGGCTGCGCTGACGGCTTGCCATTGAAGAGAAAGTGATTTTCCCACTTTCAGTCTCGACTTTCGTTGCATGGGTGCTACCGTTCTCCTTATTCGAGAAGGTGCTTCAATGTCGGAAAACTACGCCCGCAATCTCATCGGCTACGGCCGCAACACGCCGGATCCGAAATGGCCCGGCGATGCCCGCGTCGCCGTGCAGTTCGTCATCAATTACGAAGAGGGTGGCGAAAGCTGCATCCTCGACGGGGATCCGGGGTCGGAAAATCTGCTTTCGGAAATTGTCGGTGCGGCATCCTGGCCGAACCAGCGCAATCTCAATATGGAATCGATCTACGAGTATGGATCGCGTGCCGGCTTCTGGCGATTGTGGCGCATGTTTACCGAACTCAAGGTGCAGGCGACCGTCTATGGCGTGACGCTTGCGATGGCCCGCAACCCGGAAGCGGTCGCCGCCATGAAGGAGGCGGGCTGGGAGATTGCGAGCCACGGCTATCGCTGGCTGGAATATAAGGATTTCTCGGAGGATCTGGAGCGCAAGCACATCGTCGAAGCCGTGCGGCTCCACACCGAGCTGACCGGCGAGCGGCCCTATGGCATGTATCAGGGCAAGCCATCGGACAACACGCTGCGGCTCGTCATGGAGGAGGGCGGCTTCCTCTATTCTTCCGACTCCTATTCAGACGATCTGCCCTTCTGGGTCGACGGTCTGAACGGCAAGCCGTTCCTGATCATTCCCTACACGCTCGAAACCAACGATATGCGTTTTGCGACGCCGCAGGGATTCAACTCGGGCGATCAGTTCTTCACCTATCTCAAGGATGCCTTCGATACGCTCTATGAAGAAGGCAAGCAGGGCAGTCCGAAGATGATGTCCGTCGGCCTGCATTGCCGCCTCGTCGGTCGCCCCGGCCGCGCTGCTGCCTTGCGGCGGTTTATCGAGTATGTGCAGAAGCACGACAAGGTCTGGCTTCCCAAGCGCATCGAGATCGCCAACCACTGGTATGAGAATCACCTTCCTGGAGGCGCGCGCTGACATGATCTCGCGGGACGATTTTGTCGGCCGCTTCGGCGGCGTCTTCGAACATTCGCCTTTCGTCGCCGAGCGCGCCCACGATGCCGGCTCTATTGTAGAGCCATTGACCTCTGGCGGCGTGCATGCAGCGCTTGTGCAGGTCTTCCGCGCTGCAAGTGAGGCGGAAAGACTTGGCGTGCTGCGGGCGCATCCGGATCTCGCCGGTCGGCTGGCAATTGCCGGCGAATTAACGGAGGACAGCCGCAATGAGCAGGCCGGCGCCGGGCTTGATCGGTTAAGCCCTGAGGAGCACGCCCGCTTCACCGAACTCAACGGCGCCTATGTGACGAAGTTCGGATTCCCCTTCATCATTGCGGTCAAGGGGCTCGGCAAGGATGATATCCTCGCCGCCTTTGAAAGCCGGATCGACAACAGCCGAGATGCGGAATTCGCGACAGCGGCCGTACAGGTGGAGAAGATCGCGCTGCTGCGCCTGCAATCCATGTTACCCGAAGTTGGCGTGGCCCGAGGGTCGCGCTAAGACACTGCATCGTCCTCGCGAAGTGGCACGCTCATGAGTTCCAAACAGCTGATTATCCATCTTGAGCGGATGCAAGATGCCGCATCCGAGATCGATCGGTTCCTGCAGCGCATCGATCAGGCGGCGTTCTTCAAGAATGTGGAGAAGCATCGTGCCGTCGGCATGAATCTCCTGCTGATCGGCGAGGCCGCCGCGCGAATTTCGGAGGAGTTTCCGGAGTTTGCCGTTGACCATCCGGAGTTGCCTTGGCATGTGATGCAGAATTTTCGAAAGCGGATTGAGCAAGGCTATCTCGACATCGACTTGACGGAGTTGTGGGAGCTTGCGCACCAATCCGCTTCGGAATTGCTTCTGCAACTGGACTCCATTCGCCATTGGCGAGCGGAAGGCGAATGATCCTTCAATGACACAGCATCTACAGATTAATCCTTTGACGAAAGCGGCGTTTGCGCCGTTCGGTGACGTGATCGAGGCCGATCCGGCAAGCATGCGATATATCAATGGCGGTACGACGGAGCGCTTTCATGCGCTGTCGACAGCGGAAGCCATTGGCGACGGCGCACGCGTCATTTTGAACCTCTTTCGAGGCCAGCCGCGCGCTTTTCCCTTCTCGATCGACATGATGGAGCGTCATCCGTTCGGCAGCCAGTGTTTCGTGCCGCTGAACGGCCGGCCGTTCCTTGTCGTCGTCGCGCAAGATGAGGGTGGCAAACCAGGCCGGCCGCAAGTTTTCCTGGCGCGGGGCGATCAGGGTGTGAACTACAAGATCAACGCCTGGCACTATCCGTTGATGGCGCTCGGCGAACACAGCGATTTCCTCATCGTCGATCGTGACGGGCCGGGAAACAATCTGGAAGAGTCCTTCTTCGACACGCCCTTCATCATCGGAGCGCCGACGCTATGACCGGACTGACCACGCATGTGCTCGATACCGCTCTTGGCAAGCCGGCCGAAGGTTTAGTGATCGATCTCTACAGGATCGATGGCGATGCCCGCACGCATTTGAAGACGGTGAAGACCAATGCCGACGGGCGTGTGGACGGCGGGCCTATTCTGATCGGTGAAAGCTTCGTCGCCGGCACCTATGAATTGCTGTTCCGCGCCGGTGACTATCTGCGAGCCAGCGGCGCCAGGCTGCCGGAGCCGGCTTTCCTCGATCTTGTGCCGATCCGCTTCGGCATCGCTGACACGACGGCACATTACCATGTGCCGTTGCTGATCTCGCCATACGGCTATTCGACCTATCGCGGGAGCTGAACCATGAGGTTTGCAGCCATTGCGGACATTCACGGCAATCATCTGGCGCTTGAAGCCGTGCTCAGGGATATCCGCGCGCAAGGCATCGACGACATCGTCAACCTCGGCGATTGTTTCAGCGGGCCGCTGACTGCGGCCAAGACGGCGGATTTGCTGCTGGATCTGAATGTGGTGACGGTGCGCGGCAATCACGACCGATATTTGGTCGAACTTGCACCGGAGGCCATGCATGCTTCGGACCGAGTTGCCTATTCCGAGCTGTCGGAACGTCATCTCGATTGGCTGCGTGGACTGCCCTTCAACGCGACCTACCGGGATCAAGTCTATCTCTGCCATGCGACGCCGGCTCAAGACAATGTCTATTGGCTCGAGTCCGTTTCACCGGACGGTCATGTCCATCAAAAGCCGGTAGAGGAAATCGAAGCCTTGGCTGCCGGCATCGATTTTCCATTGATGCTGTGCGGGCATAGCCACATTCCGCGCCTGGTCAGGCTTTCAGACGGCCGGCTCGTCGTCAATCCCGGTAGCGTTGGCTGCCCGGCCTATGACGACGATTTGCCCTATCGTCACAAGGTCGAGGCGGGCCACCCCTTTGCTTCCTACGCTATTCTGGAGAAGACTGACGGTATTTGGCTGCCGGACTTCCGGCAGGTAGCCTACGATCATATGGCGATGGCAAAGCTTGCGGCGGGGAATGGCCGTGCGGAATGGGCAAGCGGTCTTGCGACCGGTTGGCTACGCTAGAGCGGTTCAGCTTTTCACGGAATCCCCGAACCGCTCTATCTCTTTGTTTTCTCGCAATTCCGGACGGAAAACCGCTGCGCACTTTTCCCGGAATTGCTCTAAGAGTCAGCCAGGATCGAGCGATCGACGGCCTTGATGTCTCGCTTGCCGCACAGCGCCATCGAGATATCCAGCTCTTTGCGGATGATCTCGAGCGCCAGTGTCACACCTTCCTTGCCCATGGCGCCGAGGCCATAGAGGAAGGGACGGCCGATGAAAGTGCCCTTGGCGCCGTAAGCGATCGCCTTCAGCACGTCCTGACCGGAGCGGATGCCGCCATCCATATGCACTTCGATCCTGTCGCCGACCGCGTCGACGATCCGTGGCAGCATGCTGATGGAAGAATGGGCGCCGTCGAGCTGCCGGCCGCCATGGTTCGAGACGATGATCGCGTCGGCGCCGGTATCGACGGCTGCCTTTGCATCCTCGACATCGAGAATGCCCTTGATGATGAGCGGGCCGCCCCATTGCTGCTTGATCCAGGCGACATCGCTCCAGGAGAGCCTGGGATCGAACTGCGAGTGCGTCCAGTGCGACAGTGTCGTCATGTCAGAAATATCCTTGGCATGACCGATGATGTTGCCGAAGGAGTGACGCTTGGTTTTCAGCATTTCCATGCACCAGCTTGGCCGCGTCGCCATCTGCCAGAGATTCTTCACCGTCATTTTCGGCGGTGCCGACAATCCATTGCGGATGTCGTTGTGGCGCTGGCCGAGGATCTGCAGGTCGGCCGTCAGCACGAGTGCCGAGCATTTCGCCGCCTTTGCGCGCTGGATGAGGTTCAGGACGAAATCGCGATCCTTCATGACGTAAAGCTGGAACCAGAAAGGTTGCTTCGTCACCGAGGCGATATCCTCGATCGAGCAGATGCTCATGGTCGACAGGGTGAAGGGAATGCCGAATTCCTCGGCCGCACGCGCCGCCAGCATCTCGCCATCGGCGTGCTGCATGCCGGTGAGGCCGGTCGGTGCTAGCGCCACCGGCATCGAGGCCTTCTGGCCGACCATGCTGGTTGCGAGCGACCGGTCCGACATGTCGACGAGGACGCGCTGGCGCAACTTGATCTTGGCGAAGTCAGCCTCATTTGCCTGATAGGTCGATTCTGTCCACGAGCCGGAATCGGCATATTGGAAGAACATTTTCGGCACGCGCCGCTGAGCAAGCGTCTTCAATTCGGCGATGGTAAGCGGCGCGGTCATGGTCTCTGCCTTCCGGGTGGTTACATGGCGGGCGGTGCGGATTGCCTTACTGGAGGGTCGATTTCATCGGCTTTCCGGCGACGTAGGTTTCGACGACGGCGCGGTCGTCGCCCATGGTCTGGAGCAGGAACAGCTCTTCGGTGAGGCTTCTCGTGACCTCCATCTTCAACGCCATGGCGGGTGTTGCTGCGGCATTGAGGACGATGAGATCGGCTTCGGTGCCGGCGTCGAGCGTACCGATCCTGTCGACGAGCGAGAGGGATTCGGCATTGCCGCGTGTCATGTAATAATAGCTTTCCAGCGGGTTCAGGCGCTCACCGAGCAGCTGCTGGATCTTGTAGGCCTCGTCCATGGTCCGCAGCATCGAATAGCTGGAGCCGCCGCCGATATCGGTAGCGACACCGATGCGAACGGGCTTTTCGCGCCGGGCCAGCGCCTTCAGCGGAAAGAGACCGGAGCCGAGGAACAGGTTCGAGGTCGGGCAATGGACGGCAACGGAGCCTGCTTCGCTCATGGCGTCGGCCTCGCGCTCCGAAAGATGGATCGCATGGCCGAACAGGCTCTTGGGGCCAAGCAGGCCATAATGTGCATAGATATCGGTATAGTCGATCGCGTCCGGATAGAGTTCGCAGGTGAATGTGATCTCGTCGTGGTTCTCGGAAAGATGTGTCTGGATGTGCAGGTCCGGGAATTCGCGGGCAAGCGCGGCTGTCGCCTCCATTTGCGCCGGTGTCGAGGTTATGGCGAAGCGCGGGGTGATGGCGACGTGGTTGCGGCCCTTGCCGTGCCAGTCTGATATGACCTGGCGCGTCTCGTCATAACCCATTTCAGGCGTATCGAGCAGGCCCTGCGGCGCATGGCGATCCATCATCACCTTGCCGCCGACCATGCGCATGTTTCTCCGCATGGCTTCGGCGAAATAGGCGTCGGCGGAGGTCTTGTGCACAGAGCAATAGGCGACGGCGGTCGTCGTGCCGTGACGGATCATTTCGTCATAGAAATGCCTGGCGATACGCTCCGCATGGGCGCTTTCGACGAAGCGGCATTCCTCGGGGAAGGTATAGGTGTTCAGCCATTCCAGCAGGTTGGCGGCATAGGAGGCGATCACCTGCATCTGCGGAAAATGCAGATGCATGTCGATGAAACCCGGCAGGATCAAATGCGGGCGATGGTCGATTTCGCTCACGCCTTCCGGCGCTTGCGCCTTGATATCGGCATAGGGACCGGTCGCGACGATCGTTCCGTTTTCGATCAGCAATCCGCCGTCGCTTTCGTAGGCGTAGCTGTCGGTATCGTCGAGGCTTTGCGGCAGGCGCTTGAAAGACAGCGGGCGGCCGCGCAGAAGGGTCGTCATTGGCTCTTTTCTCCGATGGAGCTTTCGAACCAGGCGACCAGCAGCTTGCGCTCCTCCGGCGAGACGTCGGTGACGTTGCCGGGCGGCATGGCATGGCTGCGGCCGGCCTGGATATAGATCTCGCGGGCATGCATAGCGATTTCTGCGTCATTTTCCAGCGTTACGCCCTTCGGCGGACGGACGATCCCCTCATAGACTGGTTCGGCCGCATGGCACATGGAACAGCGTGTGGAGATCATTTGCTTGACGGCCGGAAAATGGGCATCGGAGGCGAACTGCTGGAAGGCGGGGGCAACGACATTTGCATCCTTTTCGCCGGTTAGCACCTTCGGAACGGTCGAAAGCCACATGATGACGATGAAGATGACCACCGTGACGATCCATGTCCAGGTGGGGCGACCCTTGCGCGCGTGCGTCGTGTTGAACCAGTGGCGAATGGTAACGCCCATCAGGAATACCAATGCGGCGATCACCCAGTTGTAGGCTGTGCCGAAGGCCAGAGGGTAATGGTTCGACAGCATGAAGAAGATGACGGGCAGTGTCAGGTAGTTGTTGTGCAGCGAACGCTGCTTGGCGATGCGACCGTATTTCGGATCCGGCGTGCGGCCGGCGATGAGGTCGGCAACGACGATCTTCTGATTGGGAATGATGATCATGAAGACGTTGGCGGACATGATCGTCGCCGTGAAGGCGCCGAGATGCAGAAATGCGGCGCGCCCCGTGAAGAGGTGCGTATAGCCCCAGGCCATGAAGACCAGCACGGCATACAGCACGATCATGAGGCCCCAGGTGTTGTTGCCGAGCGGCGACTTGCACAGGAGATCATAGATGAGCCAGCCGACGGCGAGCGAAGCCAGAGAAATCAGGATCGCGACGGGAACGCTGACATCGAGCACATGCCTGTCGATGAGGAAGAGATTGGCGCCGCCGTAATAGACGATGCACATCATCAGGAAGCCGGAAAGCCAGGTGAAGTAGCTCTCATATTTGAACCAGGTCAGGTGCTCCGGCATCTGTGCGGGGGCCACGAGATATTTCTGGATATGATAGAAGCCGCCGCCGTGAACCTGCCACTCCTCGCCATAGGCGCCGGGCGGCAGATGCGGGCGCTTCACCAGCCCGAGATCGAGGGCGATGAAGTAAAAGGACGAACCGATCCACGCAATGGCGGTTATGACGTGGAACCAGCGGGCAGCAAAGGCCAGCCATTCCCACGCGATGGCGTATTCATACATTCGGTTCCCCTTTTTCTTCTTCCGACTCGATACCTTGCAGAATGTTGGGAGCGGATGGAAGAGGAAGGTTTGATGCGTCGGCAAAAAGCCGCGACCTTGTCTGGCGACAGAGGCGCATTAGATCAGATCATGGTGTTTTTTTACTAAAACGCCCTCGGCTGCTTGGAGCGGGCCGTGTCCGCGGCAGCCGTCCTTTTCGACGGAGAATTGCCCATGCGTGGTGTTCTGGCGTTCGTTCCTTTCCTCCTGGCGACTTCTGCTCTCGCACATGATGCGCCCTCTGGCTGGTCATACGATCCTTACTGTTGCAACGGCGACAGCGAGACCGGGGATTGCCAGATGATCCCCTCGCGGACTGTTGCCATCGTGCCGGGTGGATATCGAGTGACCCTCAATCCCGGTGATCACCGCGACATAACGCATGCGCATATCTTCAACTTGCCGCAGCAGAAAGCGATGCACTCGCCAGACGGCGCCTATCATCTCTGTCTGTTTCCAGACGAAAATACGCCGCGTTGCTTCTATGCGCCCGACATGTCCGATTGAGCATCGGATGGTTTTCAGCAGGAGCGTCGCGTCGCGTGTTGTAAATCGGTCTAGTCGAGCGGCATGCCGAACTCGCTAAGGATCCAGTTCCTGAAGGAACGGATGCGCGGCGTATGGCGCCTGTTTTCCGGATAGGCGACCCAATAATCCGCGCCATCCGTCGAGAGGATGTCGAAAGGTTGGATCAGGCGCCCGGATGCGAGCTCTTCCGCATAGAATTCCGGTGTCAGCACCGCAACTCCCTGGCCGGCGATTGCTGCGCTCGCCTCGAATGATTGCGCCCCCAGCCTGCTGCGCGGTCTGCCCTGAAGGCCGGGATCGGGCACGCCGGCATCCTGAAACCATTGGATCCACCAGGGGTCGCCGGCGTCGACAATACGCAGTTTGAGGAGATCGGCCGGTTCATGTACGCCACCGATTGTTTCCGCGAGAGCCGGGCTGAGCATCGGCGTGAAGTGCATCTTCATCAGGAGATGCGCCCGCAATCCCGGCCAGTTTCCACGCCCGGCGCGGATGGCGATGTCGGACGGCTCGCGGGCAAAATCGATGATTGAACCGGAAGTATCCAATCGCACCGCGATATTGGGGTGTTTGAGCTGAAACGAGCCGATATGGCGAGCCAGCCATTGCGAGGCGAAAGTCGGTGTCGAGTGAATATGCAGCGTCGTCTCGGCTTCACCGCTAAGAGAAGTCACAGCCTCCTGCAGCATCGCAAAGGCTTCCGCCACCTTCGGGGCAAGTTGTTCCCCCGACTCCGTCAGCAAAATCTGGCGCGGACGGCGCAGGAACAGGGGCTCTCCAACCGTCTCCTCCAGCAGTTTGATCTGATAGCTGACTGCTGTCTGCGTCATGCCGAGTTCTTCGCCGGCGCGTGTAAAGCTGCCGAGCCTCGCTGCCGCCTCGAAGACACGCAGGGCATTTAGCGGGAAGCGTTTCGACAGCTTCATGGATAAGTTCTCTTTATGAGTGCAGACGATTGTTCGATTGGAACTCCAGCACTTTTAGCGCCAAACTGCAATTCATATCGCTGATTTAACTGAGGTGTTGTTATGGATTGCTATCTTGTGGAACAGCCTGAAGCAGCCCGGCCTACGGTTCTGGAGCGTCTGCGGGAAACCCTGTCGCATGTCTTCTCGATGCATGGAGAACCCTCCGCGCATCTCGACCTTGACGAGATGTCGGATAGGGTCAAGCGCGACCTCGGCTTTCTCGACGGACGTGAGCCGCGTTACGACGAAAGAGCGCCGCTGTAATGGCTGACGGCCTTTACATCCCCTTGAGCCGTTCAACCGCCATCAGCACGCGCTCCGGCGTTGCCGGTGCGTCGAGGCGCGGACAGACACGATAATCCGCCACGCTGGCAACGGCCATCGATAGTGCCTCCAGAACAGAGATCGGAAGCATGAACGGCGGCTCGCCGACGGCTTTGGAGCGGCCAATGGTGGCCTCGGTATTTTCGGACCATTCGGCCAGCCGTACGTTGAAGATCTTCGGCCGGTCGGAGGCAAGCGGGATCTTGTAGGTGGAGGGCGCATGCGTGCGCAGCCGGCCCTTGGCATCCCACCAGAGTTCTTCGGTTGTCAGCCAACCCATGCCCTGCACGAAGGCGCCCTCAACCTGGCCGATATCGATCGCCGGGTTGAGCGAGCGGCCGACGTCGTGGAGGATATCGGCTCTGTCGATCAGATACTCGCCCGTCAGCAAGTCGATCGACACCTCGGAGCAGGCGGCGCCATAGGAAAAGTAATAGAATGGCGTGCCGCGGCCGGCCTTGCGATCCCAGTGTATCTTCGGTGTCTTGTAGAAGCCGGCTGCCGAAAGCTGGACGCGGGCGAAATAGGCCTGCTTGATGAAATTGGGGAAGGGGATCTCCTCCTCGCCCACGCGGACGCGGTTGGGAAGGAACTGTACTTCCTCGGCGCCGGCGCCCCATTTCTCCGACGCGAAGGCGACCAGCCGTTCCTTGAGCTGCCGGGCTGCATCATAGGCGGCCATGCCATTCAGATCGGAGCCGGACGATGCTGCCGTCGCGGATGTATTCGGCACCTTGCCTGTCGTCGTCGCCGTAATCCTGACGTGGTCGATATCGACCTGGAAGCTGTCGGCCAGAACCTGCGCCACCTTCGTATAGAGACCCTGGCCCATTTCGGTGCCGCCATGGTTCAGGTGAATGGAGCCGTCCTGATAGATATGCACCAGCGCGCCTGCCTGGTTGAAGGCGGTCATGGTGAAGGAAATGCCGAACTTCACCGGCGTCAGCGCGATGCCTTTGCGGATGAAGCGGCTCGAGTGGTTGAATTCGATGATGGCGCTGCGGCGCGCCTGATACTCGGATGAGGCTTCCAGCTCGTCAACGACGCGGTTGATGATGTTGTCGGTGACCTCCTGATGGTAGGGGGTCAGCGTTCGGCCTGAGCCCGGTTGGCCGTAGAAATTGGCGCGACGGACTTCCAGCGGGTCTTTGCCGAGCGCATAGGCGATCTCCTCGATCATGCGTTCGCCGCCGACCATGCCCTGCGGGCCGCCGAAGCCGCGGAAGGCGGTATTGGAGACCGTATGGGTTTTCAACGGTTTCGAGACCAGATGCACATGCGGATAGAAATAGCTGGAATCCGCGTGGAAGAGCGCACGGTCGGTGACCGGGCCGGAAAGATCGGAGGAGAAGCCGCAGCGAGCGGCATAGGTGGCATCGACGGCATGGATGCGGCCTTCGTCGTCGAAGCCGACTTCGTAGTTCACGAGGAAGTCATGCCGCTTGCCGGTAGCGCTCATGTCCTCGTCGCGGTCGGGCCGGAATTTGACGGCGCGGCCGAGCTTCTTGGCGGCGACGGCAGCGAGCGCCGCAAACTGGTTGCCCTGCGTTTCCTTGCCGCCGAAGCCGCCACCCATGCGGCGAACATTAACGGTCACGGCATTGGAGGGAATGCCAAGGACATGGCCGACGATGTGCTGGATTTCGCTCGGATGCTGCGTCGAAGACCAGACGGCGACTTCATCGTCTTCGCCGGGAATCGCCAGAGCGATATGGCTTTCCAGATAGAAATGCTCCTGGCCGCCGATGCGCATCTGCGCCTTGATCCGATGCTTGGCGTTTGCCATCTCGGTCTCGGGCTCGCCGCGCTTCAAGGTCATCGGTTCGTAGACGAGCGGGGCGCCATTGGCGAGTGCGCCGTCGATATCGCTCCAATGCGTGAGGTCGCGATAATCGATCTTGGCAAGGCGGGCGGCGCGACGGGCGGCATCCCGGGTTTCGGCGATGACGGCGAAGATCGGCTGGCCGTGGAACTCGACCTTCGCTTCGGCAAGCAGCGGCTCGTCATGCATGCCGTTGGAGCTGGTGTCGTTGACACCGGGAACGTCGGCGCCCGTGAAGACCCAGACGACGCCGGGATAGGCTCGAACGGCTGAGAGGTCGACGCCGGCGATCTCGGCGTGGGCGCGGTCGGACAGGCCAAGCGCGCCGTGCAGCAATCCGGCGGGTTCTGGAATATCGTCGATATAATCGGCAGTTCCGGTCACATGCTTATGCGCGGAATCATGGCGCAGGGAGCCGTGCATGGATCCGTTGATGACGACCTTGGTTTCTTCGAAAGCGGATTTATCCATGGTTCAGGCCTCCGCCATCGCGAACCGCTTCAGTTCCTGCGGCGCGCCAGTCGTCTCAAGATAGAAGCGGATCAGAAGATTCTTGGCCGTCAGCTGACGATATTCGGCTGAGGCGCGCCAGTCGGACAGCGGCGTATAATCGCTGTCGAAGGCATCGCGCGCGGCGACTGCAGTCGCTTCGGTCCAGGCTTTGCCGATCAACTCGGCCTCGACGGAGCGGGCGCGCTTCGGTGTGCCGGCCATGCCGCCGAAAGCGATGCGGATATCGGCGACGTTACCGGCGTCATCCAGTGACAGATAAAACGCGCCGCAGGCGGCCGAGATATCTTCATCGCGACGCTTGGAAATCTTGTAGACGGCGAAATGCACATCGTCGGCCGGGTAGGGCACAAAAAGGCCTTCCACGAATTCGCCGGGACGACGATCCTGCTTGCCGTATTCGATGAAGAAATCTGCCAGCGGCAGGCTGCGCGTTCCCGCCGTCGAACGGAGTTTCACGGTGGCGCCAAGTGCGATCAATGGCGGCGGCGTGTCGCCGATCGGCGAGCCATTGGCGATATTGCCGCCGATGGTGCCCATATTGCGCACCTGCTCGCCGCCGATGCGGTTGATGAGGTTGGCAAGGGCAGGGATCTTTTCGCCGAAAACGGCAAAGGCGCGGCTATAGGTGACGCCGGCGCCGATGCTCAGCCCATCGTCTTCGACCGATATCTTCTGCAGATCGCTCAGGTGATTGATGAAAACCACCGGGTTGAGCCGGCGCATTTGCTTGGTGACCCAAAGGCCGACATCCGTCGAGCCGGCAACGACCGTCGCCTTCGGCTCGTCGGCAAGTACTTTTGCCAAGGCCGCAACGGAACCGGGGACGATCAGACGATCCTCGCCATCGACGATTTCGATGGTGTCGCCGCCTTGCATCGCCCAGAGGCGGGCTATGATGTCGGCTCTCGTCTTTTCCAGGGGATCGAATAGCGCGCTCGGCCGCTTCTGGCTGACCTGCTCAGCCGCCTTGATAATCGGCTCATAGCCTGTGCATCGACAGAGATTGCCCTGGAGCGATTTTTCGATCTGCGCGCGGCTCGGCCTATCCGTCGACAGCCAGAGGCCATAGAGAGACATGACGAAGCCGGGGGTACAGAAGCCGCATTGCGAGCCATGGCAATCGACCATGGCTTGCTGCACCGGGTGAAGCGTGCCGTTCTGGGCGGCGAGATGCTCGACCGTGACGACATGGGTGGCATGCAGAGAGCCGACGAAGCGGATGCAGGCGTTGACGGACTCATAATGCAGCCCACCATCGATGAGACGTCCTACAAGTACCGTGCAGGCACCGCAGTCGCCTTCCGCGCATCCTTCCTTCGTTCCCGTCAGGCGTCGCCGCAGACGCAGAAAGTCGAGCAGCGTCTTGGTGGGGCGCAGGCTCGATAGGGTGATATCCTCGCCGTTGAGGATAAAGCGAATGCTGCCGCTCATGTCGTTCCCATTTTTGTCTGTTGGCCGGGACCGATACGAATACGAATCCGGTCCTAACCGTCTATGGTTATGCCGCGGTCCAGCCACCGTCAATCGAGACGTGTGTTCCGGTCACCTGCCGCGCCTCGTCGCTTGCTAGGTAGAGCGACAGGGCACCGATTTCTTCGGCTTTGACGAACTCACGCGTTGGCTGGGCCTTGAGGATGACTTCGTTTTTCACCTGCTCCTCCGTCATCCCTCGCGCCTTGGCCGTATCCGGGATCTGCTTTTCGACAAGCGGTGTCAGAACGTAGCCGGGGCAAATGGCGTTCACTGTGACGCCGAATTCGGCAAGCTCGAGTGCTGCCGTCTTTGTGAGGCCGAGTATACCATGTTTTGCAGCAACATAGGCAGATTTGAAAGGCGAGGCCACCAGGCCATGCGCCGAGGCGATGTTGATGATCCGCCCATATTTCTTTGCCTTCATCAGCGGAATGGCGGCGCGCATGGTGTGGAAGGAGCTGGAAAGATTGATCGCAATGATCTGATCCCACTTCTCGATCGGGAAATCCTCGATCTTTTCGACATGCTGAATGCCGGCATTGTTGACGAGGACATCGACGCTGCCAAACGTGGAGTAGGCTGTCGCGATCAGATCGGCGATCTCGGCGGGCTTCGTCATATCGGCCGGATGATAGATCACCTTGCCACCACCGGAGGCTTCCAGCTTCGTCTTGATCGCATCGATCTCTTCCGGCTTTCCGAAGCCGTTGATGGCGACGTTATCCCCCTTGGCGGCAAAGGCGGTCGCGATGGCGAGGCCGATACCGCTCGTGGAACCGGTGACGACAACTGTTCTAGCCATGATCTTCTCCCTGGACGGCGCAGCTTCCTGCTGCAATGCAAAACGGGCTGAGCCTAGTCCCAAAAAGGCAGATAAGGCAATCGCATGGCCTGACGTCTCTTTTGCGGCGCCGCTCACTACGATGCATTGAAGTGAAAAGCGCATCATCCGACGAAAAATTTCGTTTCGCTTTCTTTTCACATTCGTTTTGCTCGCGTATCTGTTGTTTCGGGATGCAACAGGCGGGAGGAATGCATGAGCGGCTATGTCTTGGCGATCGATCAGGGAACGACGTCGACGCGGGCTATCGTCTTCGACGGCAAGATGAAGGTTGCCGGTGTCGGGCAGAAGGAATTCACCCAGCATTACCCGAAGTCCGGCTGGGTCGAGCACGATCCGGAGGAGATCTGGTCGTCCGTCCTTGCGACTGTCCGCAAGGCGATCGCAGCTGCCGGCGTCACCGCAAAGGATATTGCCGCGCTCGGCATCACCAACCAGCGCGAGACCGTCGTCGTGTGGGATCGCGAGACGGGTAAGCCGATCCACAACGCCATTGTCTGGCAGGATCGCCGTACGGCAAGCTATTGCGAGAAACTCAAGCGCCAAGGCCTTGAAAAGCTCTTCACCCGTCGCACCGGTTTGCTGCTTGATCCCTATTTCTCCGGCACGAAGCTTTCCTGGCTGCTGTCCAACGTGAAGGGCGCCCGCGCTCGCGCTGCCAAGGGCAAGCTGTGCTTCGGCACCATCGACACGTTCCTGATCTGGCGGCTGACTGCTGGCAAGAGTTTCGTCACCGACGCCACCAATGCATCGCGGACGCTGATGTATAATATCGGCGCCAACGAGTGGGACGACGAGCTGCTGGATATCTTGGGAGTTCCCTCTGCAATGCTGCCTGAGGTGAAGGATTGCGCCGCCGATTTTGGTACGACCGATCCCTCGCTCTTCGGTGCCGAAATTCCGATCCTCGGTGTTGCCGGCGATCAGCAGGCGGCAACGATCGGGCAAGCCTGCTTCGAGCGCGGCATGATGAAATCCACCTATGGCACCGGCTGCTTTGCGCTGCTGAATACGGGCGCGGACATGGTGCGCTCGAAGAACCGCCTGCTGACCACCATCGCCTATCGGCTGAACGGCGAGACGACCTATGCGCTCGAAGGGTCGATCTTCATCGCCGGAGCCGCCGTGCAATGGCTGCGCGATGGGCTGAAGGCCATCAAACGTGCTTCCGATTCCGGTGATCTGGCAGCGAAGGCCGATCCACAGCAAGAGGTCTATCTCGTGCCGGCCTTCACCGGTCTTGGTGCGCCTCACTGGGACCCGGATGCTCGCGGCGCGATCTTCGGACTGACGCGCAATACCGGGCCGGAGGAAATCGTGCGGGCAGCGCTGGAGGCCGTCTGCTATCAGTCTCGCGATTTGCTCGATGCCATGCACAAGGATTGGCGCAATGGTGGCGAGCAGCATACGGTTCTGCGCGTCGATGGCGGCATGGTCGCTTCCGACTGGACGATGCAGCGGCTTGCTGATCTTCTGGATGCGCCGGTCGACCGTCCGACGATCCTCGAAACGACGGCGCTTGGGGCCGCCTGGCTCGCCGGCAGCCGCGCCGGTGTCTGGCCGGACCGCGCCGGCTTCGCCAAGGCCTGGGCGCGCGACAAGCGCTTTGAGCCCGATATGGACGCCAAGACTCGAAATGCGAAGCTGAAGGGCTGGAAGAACGCCGTATCGCGCACCTTGAGTACACGGCAGGGATGATAAGCGATAGCACTCCGCTCACCTTAGGTTATGTAATGTAAAATTTCTTTATTTTGCTTATATAAGGGCAAGCAGCGATATTTCCGCCGTCCGAAATGGTTCGGAACGAAATGGTCCGGGCCACGTTTCCACGCGATAAATCCGTGTTTGGATCAACGCCTTTTGAGAGATGACGAAGCGGATAATGGCGGCTCAACTTAGCGAACTGAAAAAGCACATCTACAGGCAGATCAAGTATCATGTTACCCGGCCGAAACCACCGGTTTTGGCGGAGCGGTTTGATGGTCCTGTTCTTGTGGTCGGTTCGGCGCCGGTGTCCCATAAACCCGTCGATTTCGATGAGACATTCCGGGTGATCACCATCAACGGTTCTCAGGTGGTGACAAAGGCATGGGGCATAGAGGCGCCCGATGTGGCGCTCGTCCAGTTCAACCAGATCGAGGGTACGAATACCAACGCCGTCGAGGTACGTCGCGTTCTGAATGGCGAGCGCGCGAAGATGCTCTATGTCCTGCTCTGGCGAAAGGAATTCCAGCGGCTGGAAGATGGGTTGAAGGCTTTCAACTACGGCTACGACAAGCTCGAAATCGTCGATCGGTACAAGCGCATGGCGCTGCTGGATCGTGTCGGTGGTGTAAAGTGCAGCGAGCTTGGCGCCGACGACAAGTGCTCGAATGGTATCAATGCCGTGCTTTTCGCCCTTTATAACGGCGCGACCGAGGTCATCATCACCGGCATCAATCCCGATTCCGGCGGCCATGTCTACAACAAGGAAAATCTGGCGCGATTGCATGTCCGCAAGGACCGCGAGGTCCTTGAGCGGCTGATCGAGCGCGGCTTTCCCGTGTTCACGACGGATCCCGGCGTTTCGCAATCCGTCGGCCTGCCGTTGTGGACGGGCAAGGTCAGGGCCAAAGGGACCGTGGACGCCGATATCAAAGCCAAGCGGCCGCCACCGCTAACCGCTGCGGCCGTCATCAATCCCTGAGCTAGAGCTGCGCCATCGGTCGATCTGCGGCTGACGTCGATCGCGATTCCGTGCGAAGATCACGGCAGGGAATCACTTACCTATTCAGGGACCGATCGGATGCTGATGCCGCCGCCATTGCAGCCGGGTGACAAGGTTCGCTTCGTTTCTCCCGCAAGCACGCCCAATAGGGAGAGGGTTCTGGCGGCTGCCGAGATCCTCGAGAGCTGGGGATTGAAAGTCGACTTCGGTGAGCATGCCTTTCGCAAATGGGCCTATCTTGCCGGCACGGATGAGGAGCGCCTGGCCGATTTTAACGCCGCACTTCGCGATCCTGATGTTCGCGCGATTTTTGCCACGCGTGGCGGTAAGGGGTCTTATCGCATAGCCGACCAAGTTGATTTTGCGGCGGTGCGGCGAGATCCGAAATTTGTGATCGGCTTCAGCGATATCACCGCATTGCATTTGAGCCTGCTGAAATATTGCGGTCAGGTCGGTATTCACGGGGCGCTCTTTATCGGGCCGAACGAAGAGAGTGTCAGCTCCTATACGCAGGACGCGCTGCGTCTCGCGTTGATGACAACGGAGGACATCGTCATCGCCGCGCGTGCGGAAGAGCCGACCTCAAGGCTGACGACAGGCGGAACAGCCAAAGGGCCGCTGATCGGCGGCAATCTCGATATGGTGGCCACATCGGCCGGCTGGGCGTTGCCGGACATGCATGGCGCAATCCTGCTGCTGGAGGCGATAGGCCTTTATCCCGGGCAGGTGGATCGGCAGATGACGATGTTGCGCAAGGCAGGGCATCTCGATGGCCTTGCAGGCGTGGTCGTTGGCCAGTTCACCGACTTCGAATTCGATCGTCCATATTCGGTGATCGATATCCTGCGGGAACATCTGACCGTGTTGAATGTGCCCATTCTCGGCGGCTTGCCGCTCGGGCATGACGATCGGCCGGCAAGCGTTTTGATCGGCGCTGTGGCGACGATGGATACGCAGGCGGGGACTCTGGTCATCCAGCGTGGAAGCGCCTGACGTCTTCTTCAATATTTTTTTGACGTGACCTGTCGGTCCGGATGATATTCCTTCGTCTTTATAGGGAGAAGGAAATAGTCATGCTCTACGCGATCCTATGCTACAACGACGAAGACACCGTGTTTGCCTGGTCGAAGGAACAGGAGGATGCGACGATGGCACGGCTGATTGCCGTTCAGGAGCCGCTACGACAGGCTGGAAAGCTTGGCCCGGTGGCACGCCTGATGCCGACGACGGCAGCAACGACCCTGCGTAAGGGCAAGGACGAGCCGATCGTCATCGACGGTCCCTTTGCTGAAACCAAAGAGCAGTTGCTCGGTTTCTACGTCGTCGATTTCGAAACCTTGGATGAAGCCATCGGGTTTTCGAAGGAGCTTGCCGCGGCCAATCCTGGTGTCGGCTCTTACGAAATCCGCCCGCTTTACGTCTTCCGCCCGGGAGCTGCTGCGACATGACCGATATTGCCTGGATCGACATCGCGCTCACCAACGCCCGACCGCAGGTGATGGGCGCATTGCTGCGCTATTTCCGTAATCTCGATATTGCGGAGGAGGCCTTTCAGGAGGCCTGCCTCAGAGCCTTGAAGACGTGGCCCGACAAAGGGCCGCCACGCGACCCCGTCGCCTGGCTGATCTTCGTCGGCCGCAACAGCGGTATCGATACGACCCGCAAGCAGGCGCGATTGCAGAGCCTGCCGGATGAGGAGCTCATTTCCGATAAGAGCGATGCCGAAAGCGATCTCGCCGAGCGGCTCGACGGCTCTGGATATCGCGACGATATCTTGCGGCTGCTGTTCATCTGCTGCCATCCGGATCTGCCGGCGACGCAGCAGATCGCGCTCGCACTGCGCATCGTGTCCGGCCTTTCCGTACAACAGATTGCCCGTGCCTTTCTGGTCAGCGACAGCGCCATGGAGCAGCGCATTACCCGGGCAAAGGCGCGCGTTGCCGCAGCCGGCGTTCCTTTCGAGACGCCGGGCGCCGCAGAGCGTAGCGAGCGTCTGGCGCTCGTCAGCGCCATGATCTACCTGATCTATAACGAAGGCTATTCGGCAGGCGGAACGCATCGCGAAGCTACAGCCTTCGCCGACGAGGCAATCCGGCTTGGTCGCCTTCTGTTGCGGATCTTCCCCGCCGAGCCGGAGACGATGGCGCTGCTCGCACTCATGCTCTTGCAGCAATCGCGCAAGCATGCCCGCTTCGATGCCGACGGGCAGATCATTCTTCTCGAGGATCAGGATCGGTCGCTTTGGGACCGTACGTTGATCGATGAGGCGCTGGCGCTGCTCGACAAGGCGATCCGTCACCGTCGGCCGGGCCCCTATCAGGTGCAGGCGGCGATCGCGGCGCTTCACTCGCGGGCAAAGCGTGCCGCCGATACGGATTGGGAAGAGATCGACCTTCTCTACCAGATGCTGGAGCGGCTGACGCCATCGCCGGTCGTGACGCTCAACCGATCGGTCGCGCTCTCCAAGCTGAAAGGGGCGGATGCGGCGCTGACGCTGGTCGCGACACTCGAAGCGCAGCTCGACAGCTACTTTTACTTTCATGGTGTGCGTGGCGGACTGCTTGCGCAGCTCGGTCGCTCGCAGGAGGCTCGTGTCGCCTTCGACAGGGCTATTGCATTGGCCCGCTCGCCAGCCGAAGCGGCCCATATTCGCCACCAGCTCGATCGTTTGAGCGCGGATGCGCTGGCGACGGCAAAATAATCGAAAAACTTGCGCTCGGGATGTCGGGAAACGACGGCCATGAACGTCATTGAAGTATAGGCCGAACAGGCCGCGTCACACCGATAAAAGAGGAAGAGGACCATGACCGAGCAAGCCCAGCGCCACGAACTTTCACTGACCCGCATCATCGATGCCCCGCGTGAGAAGATCTTCCGCTGCTGGACGGAAGAGGCGTTGATGAAGCAGTGGTTCGCGCCGCAGCCATGGACGGTATCGGCCGCCAAGATCGATGCGCGTGCGGGTGGTTCAAGCTCGATTACCATGCGCAGCCCGGAAGGCGAGGATTATCCGGGCAACGGCGTTTATCTGGAGGTCGTTCCCAATGAGCGCATCGTCTTCACGGATGCGTTCAGCAGCGCATGGGTGCCGTCGGCAAAAGCGTTCATGGTGGTGACGGTTCAGCTCGACGACCTTGGTGACGGCAAGACCCGCTATACCGCGACTGTCCTGCACTGGTCGGCGGAGGATCGCGAGGCGCACGAGAAGATGGGCTTCCATCAGGGATGGGCGCAGTGCGCCGATCAGCTGGCTGCGCTGGCGGCCAGGATCTGAATTTCCGATTCAATTCCGGGGGATATGGGAATGTCTTATGCAGTCGATTCATCTTTGCCTTCGGTCACGCGCGCTCAGCGCGTGGCCGGCATGATCCTGAGCGGTTTGGTCGTCGCCTTCCTTTTGTTCGACGGCGCGATCAAGCTCATCCCTCTGCCCGTTGTTACGGAGACGATGGAGACGCTCGGTTACTCCGCCGATCGGGGGCTGGCGCGGTTGCTCGGCGTCATCACGCTTGGCTGTGCCATCCTCTACGCCATCCCACGGACGTCGGTCCTTGGCGCTATCCTTCTTACAGGTCTTCTCGGTGGGGCGATCGCGACGCATTTGCGGATCGGCAGCCCGATCTTCTCGCATCTTCTCTTCGGCGTTTATATCGGTGTGATCGCCTGGGGCGGCCTTTATCTTCGTTATGAAGCAGTTCGCAGAATGATTCCGCTCTTAGACCGAAGCTTTTGATTTCGGATTCGATTTGCTAATGCTCGCTTCTTTGGATCGCCTCGGCACGTCACCAAAATGCCGGGGTGATCTTCTGTTTTGTGTCCGCGCAACTCCGGATGGAAGGCTGCCGTACACTTTTCCTGGAACTGCTCTGAAGAGGGGAGCGAGCCATGCCGCAAGTGACCATCGCACCGGTCAAGCAGTCGGATGCAGACGAGCTGATCGCCGCCAATATCGCCAGCCGTGCCCATCATGTGCCCTGGGCCTATCCATTTCTTGATCGCGACGGCTTTGACGCCTGGTTCGGCCAAACGGTCACGGGGCCGAATATCGGTCTGGTGGCGCGAGATCCGGGCTCGGGCGGCATCGTTGGCGTCGTCAATATCAGCCAGATGGTCTGGGGCGGTTTTCGCAGCGCCTATCTCGGCTATCACGGCATGGTCGGCTTTGCCGGCCAGGGCTTCATGACGGATGCGGTCCGTCTGGCCGTCATCCACGCCTTCGATGCGGTTGGGCTCCACAGAGTGGAGGCCAATATCCAGCCTGGCAATCATCCTTCGATCGCGTTGGTCAAACGGCTCGGCTTCCGCAGGGAGGGTTTTTCGCCCAAATATCTGAAGATTGGTGGCGTCTGGTGTGATCACGAGCGCTGGGCATTGCTTGCGGACGATCCGCGCTCCTAGGGGGTAGCATTGCTCCATGCCCTTTCGGAATTCGAAAGTCGCTCTATCTGGCATAAAGCCCCAGAAAGACCCAGAAAGACATTGACTGCCGGGAGGGAAGGCGCGAAAGCGACCTTAAGCCTCTCGCCAAACCGTTGCGCCGAGCGCGTGTATGCCGGAAACCGTAAATGATCGTCTCGACTGAAGAAGAACTGACCAAGCTGAAAGATATCGGCCGCATCTGCGCCAACGCGCTGCAGGCCATGGCCGCTGCGCTCGAGCCGGGCATCACCACGCTGGAACTGGACGTGATCGGCCGTAAAGTGCTCGAGGATGCCGGCGCGCAATCGGCGCCGGAACTGGTCTACAAGTTTCCAGGCGCGACCTGCATCAGTGTCAACGAAGAAGTGGCACATGGCATTCCGGGACCGCGTGTCATCAAGGCGGGCGATCTGGTCAATCTTGACGTCTCGGCCGAGAAGGATGGCTTCTTTTCCGACACCGGTGCATCTTTCACCGTGCCGCCGGTCAAGCCGAAGATTGATCGCCTGTGCCGGGACGGCAGGCGGGCACTCTGGGTCGGCCTCAATCAGGTGAAGAGCGGCGCGCCGCTGGCAAAGATCGGGCAGGCAGTCGGCGCCTTCGCGCAGAAGAACCGCTATACCTTGATCGCCAATCTCGCCAGTCACGGCATCGGTCGGTCGCTGCACGAGGAGCCTTCCGAACTGTCGACCTGGGCAGATCCCGACGAAACGCGGATCATGGAGGACGGTCTGGTTTTCACTGTCGAGCCGTTTCTCTCTCTTGGCGCGACCTGGGCCGAGGGCGGCGACGATGCCTGGACGCTCTATGCCGATCCGCAGGCGCCGACGGTCCAGTACGAACACACGATCATCGCCACCCGCAACGGGCCAATCATCCTGACATTGCCGGACGCCTGATGTCTCGAAGCGCGTGACAAACCTTCCGGTTTCGTGCCCTGCGCTTCAAGTCTTCAATTTTGTGCGTATCGCGCAAAAAAACGCTGGGTATTCTTGCGCGACAGGCTGCGGCTCAATCGTCGGACTGCGCTTCATCCTCGGCTTTCGTTTCGCCGCGGATGATATCGGCGGCGGCGCGCTCGAGGATATAAGCGATGCGAGCACCTTCAGCTTTGCTCCACGGGAACTTCGAGCGAAGAGCTGAGCGCAACAAGTGGCGGGCGCGATGGACGTCGCCGGCGCCATGGCGATCGAACGGATTGTCACGGCCGTCGTCATCGCCGCCGTCGAAGACCTCTCGGACGCGGGCCATTTTTTCGCCGATTGAGCTGAGCTTGGCGAGCGTGACCTCCACCAGATCTCTGTTGTCATCGACGCGCTTTTGGCCGCTTTCGGTGATGCGGTAGAGCTTCTTCGTGCCGCTGACCTCGACTTCGGCCTGGCCAGTCTCTTCGAGATAGGTCAGCGCGGGATAGATGACGCCTGGGCTCGGCACGTAGAAGCCGCCAGAACGCTCCTCGAAGGTCTTGATCAGTTCATAGCCGTGGCGCGGTTGCTCCGAGAGCAGGGCAAGAATGATGAGCTGCAGATCGGCTGCATCGAACTTGCGGCCGGTGCGAAACCCGCCGCCGAACATGCCGCCCTTGAAGCCTCTCATGAAGTCTCTCCTGTGCTCGCCGCGCGATTCACGGCCCCGACCATGTCGTAGGATATATGCCTCGACGATGTCAAAGCCATCTCCGAACATGCGATCTCTGAAACCTCTCATATCGTTTCTCCTTGTGAAGTGTGAGAGTTTATATCGTTAGTCATGTCGTAAGATATATATCGTAAGATAGTTTTATTCAAGAGGGTAGCTTTGGGTAGCGGGCCGGCGCGGATGCTTATCGTCCAAAACGGGAAGGGGGCTCATCCAATGGGTGAAGATGAACTGCTGAACAACTGCATCACGATCATGGGATAAGCGGTTACATCTACGTAAGAATAGCGCTCTGCCGGTTGCCGCTATTTCAGAACTGTCCTAGGCTCGCCGCAAATTGACGTCATTCGTGGTCGTCCGAACCAACAGGAAGCCTAACCGTCGTGTTTCATTCATTCTTCCCGAATCCGAGATTATTTTTTTCCTCAGCGGTTGTCTGGGCGCTCGTCTGCGTCTTTCTGTGGTACTTCGTCGGTGCAAATGTCGTTGCATCCATGGGCTACCCGCCGCTGCCGGAAGAGCAACAACCGGTAGGCGCAGCGTTTTTCGCGGTTCCGAATAATTTCTTGTTTTATTTATATTTTATAGTCATTAGCGCTATTTTTTGCGGCTTCTGGCACCTCATCTCAAGGAACAACGTCTGGGCGGTATGGTCCATATGGGGTTCCGCTTTCATCGTATTTATCACCTATTTCGGCGTTCAGATCGACGTAGCAATCAACGTCTGGCGTCGACCGTTTTTCGATCTGCTGCAGAACGCTCTGGGTGGAAAGCCTGGTGTAACGGATGGAGATTTTTATGCGTTGCTGTGGGCGTTCACACAGCTTGGAATGGTTGGCGTGGCGGTCAGTGTCATTTCCTCGTTCTTCCTGAGCCATTATCTGTTCCGCTGGCGTTCGGCGATGAATGATTTCTACATGTCGAAGTGGGACAAGCTTCGTCATATCGAAGGAGCGTCGCAGCGTGTGCAGGAAGATACCATGCGCTTCGCAACGAACCTGGAAGGATTGGGCGTCAGCCTGATCGGCTCGGTCATGACACTCATCGTGTTTTTGCCGATTCTTCTTGAGCTCTCGAAGTATGTCACCGATTTGCCGATTATCGGCGCAATCCCGTATTCGCTTGTTTGGTTGGCTTTGATCTGGTCGGTATTCGGCACGTTCCTGCTCGCGCTTTTCGGTATCAAGCTTCCGGGCTTGAACTTCCGCAATCAGCGCGTTGAGGCGGCATACCGCAAAGAGCTGGTTTATGGTGAGGATAGCGAGGAGCGTGCGCGGCCGCTCACCGTGAGAGAGCTATTTGCCAACGTGCGGCGCAACTATTTCCGTATGTATTTCCATTACGCCTATTTTAACGTAGCGCGCTATTCATACGGTCAGCTCGATGCAATCTTCCTGTACTTCGTGCTCGTGCCGACTTTCGTCGCGCATAAGATTACACTCGGTATCTGGCAGCAGATTGCGACCGCCTTCGGCCAAGTCAGCAACTCCTTCCAGTATCTCGTCAGCTCATGGACGACGATTATCGAGCTTCTTTCGATCCACAAGCGTCTGAAGGCCTTTGAAGCAGCCATCGACGATGAGCCGCTGCCGCCAATCGACCAGCGCTACCTGGAACGCGAAACAGGCGTCATCCACGCTGACGGTTGACCATCGTTCTGTCGGATGAGCCTTCAATACATCGCGCGAAAGCGACACGAAATGAAAAGGCCCGCAAGTGCGGGCCTTTTCATTTGCAATAAAGAGTATCGCTCACCCCTGCTGCGGCTTGCCTCTCGCCGCAATCAGCGGGATGGCCTCGGAATAGCTGACACAAGCGACGTCCTGCTTATGGCAGACATCGCTGACGAAGCGGTCAAGCGCGCGCCAGTAGGCGCCGTCGTTCATTTCCACGAAATGGAAGCCGAGCTGCAGGGGGATGCGTTCGCCGTCATATTGGGCGTTGAAAGCAGCCTCGAAGGCGTCGAAAGTGCGGTCTTCGTAGGTCTTGGCGTTGGCCTTGTCCTCGACGCCTTTTGAATGACGGACATAGAGATTGTAGTCCATGCCAATCACAAGACGGTGCTGCGGGCCTTCGGGAATCAGCGGCAAGCCGAAGCGATAGATGCCGTTCACCACCTGCGGCAGGGCAGGGCCTTTCGTGACCAGGCTTGCATCATACTGAAAGCCCATCTCTTTTTCGGCCGGCACAAGGCCGTCGCTGGTGGAGAGGTAAGGCGCGCGGAAACCCTTGACGTCATGCGTTGCAAAATCTTCCCAGCCCTGCGGTTCCTTGTCGGCAACGCCGACATTCTTCCAGGCATCGCGCAGGGCAATGCGGGCACTCATGAATTCCTGCTTCCAGTCGGCCTGGCTCCATCCCTTGCCGTCGAAATGACCGCAGGCATGGCTTGAAATGTCATGACCTTCCTGATGGGCACTCCAGATGTTGGCGATGCGGGTGCGCACGTCGTCTTCGCTCTTGGCGAAGCCGACATTCGATTTGCCCAGGCGCTGGTGTGGGCCCTGATAGGCCTTTGCTTGCGCCTTGTTCATCAGGAAGGTGCAGGAGAGGAAATAGGTGAAATGCGCGCCGTTGCGTGAAGCGATCTCGCGGCTCTTCGTCCACAGCGCGACATCATGCGCTCCATCGAAGGAAATCATCACGAGTTGCTTGGGCTTTCCATCGGCCTGGGCGGCGGCGGGCAGGGCAAGGGAAAGCGCAAGGGAGAGATAAGAAAGGGAACGTAACATGGGCACCGACATTGCTTGATCGAGCATGGCTTACCAAGATCATCCAGCGATTTTGGATGGCGTGCTCTGGTTCGGTTCCCTTACTTTCGCGCAAATGCGGCGAAGCTGCGGTGATGCTGGCATTTTTTTACGGTAGCCGATAAGGATGTCCTTACAAAATCGAAGGGATTTCAGTCATGGCATTGCTTATTCTCGGCATTGTTCTTTTTCTCGGCCTGCATCTTATCCGTGTCGTCGCGCCGGGCCTCCGCACCTCGCTGATCGCGAGCTTCGGCGATGCCGGCTGGAAGGTTGCCTACTCCGTCGCGAGCATCGTTGCGTTGATCGTGCTGATCTACGGGTTCGGGCAGGCGCGGGACATGACGCCGATCTGGTCGCCGCCGTTCTGGATGAGCCACATCACCATTCTGCTGATGCTGTTTGCGATGATCTGTCTCGTCGCCTCGCTGCTTCCGGCGGGGCATATCGCGGTCAAAGCCAAGCACCCGATGGTGCTTTCCGTGAAGATCTGGGCGCTGGCGCATCTTCTATCCAATGGCGATGGCGCTGCGATCCTGCTCTTTGCCGCCTTCCTTGCCTGGGGCGTCATCCTGCGCATTTCGCTGAAGCGGCGCGAGCGCGCCGGCGAGATTACCCTGCGGCCCTTCGTTTCGGCGAAATACGATCTCTATGCTGTCGTCATCGGCGCAATTGTCTGGGCCCTGATCATTTGGAAGCTTCATGCGTGGATTATCGGGGTTTCGCCGCTCGTTATGTGACGATTTCTGCCATTCCCCCTTACATCGGCCGTAAAATGGAGTAGAAGGCCCAACTAACCCCTAAGCTTTCTGGAATTATTTGGCCTGGGCCGGAGACGAGAATGGCATTCAATGACGATAGCTTCATCCGCGAGGTGAATGAGGAACTGCGCTCGGACCAGTTGCGGTTCGTGTGGCGCCGTTTTGGCAAGCTCATCATCGGTGGAGCCGTGCTCATTGTTCTCGGCACCGCCGCCTATAGCGGCTATCGCTATTGGGCAGGCAATCAGGCCGGCAGCGGCGGCGATCAGTTCATCGCCGCGCTGACCTTGGCGGATCAGAACAAGACGGATGAGGCGCTGACTGCGCTGGCAACGATCGAGAAGACCGGTCCGGGTTCCTATCCGCTGCTCGCGCGGTTGCGCTCGGCGACGCTGCAGGCGCAGAAGGGTGACACGGCTGGTGCCATTGCCACCTTCTCGGCCGTCGGCAAGCAGACGGATATTCCTGTTGTCATTCGCGATGCTGCGCGCCTGCGCGCCGGCTATCTGCTCGTCGATACCGGCACCTACGATCAGGTTGCCGCCGAAGTGCAGGAACTTGCGGTGCCTGCGGATCCCTTCCGTCATTCCGCACGCGATGTTCTTGGTCTTGCCGCCTACAAGGCCGGCGATTTCGCCAAGGCCCGTCAGTGGTTCCAGGCGATCGTCGACGATCCGCAAAGCCCGCGCAATGTCTCCAATCGCGCCCAGATGCTGCTTGATCTCATCACGGCCACCGGCAAGGCCCCGGTCGCTAAAGGCTGAAGGACGGATCGCTAAATGAGTTTCACGGTCGCGATCGTCGGTCGCCCGAATGTCGGCAAGTCCACGCTGTTCAACCGTCTGGTTGGCAAGAAGCTGGCGCTTGTCGACGATACGCCGGGTGTGACGCGTGACCGTCGTCCTGGCGACGCCAAGCTGATCGATCTCAGGTTCCGCATCGTCGACACCGCCGGCCTCGAAGAAGCCGGCGAGGAGACTTTGGAAGGCCGCATGCGCGCCCAGACGGAAGCGGCGATCGACGAAGCCGATCTGACGCTGTTTGTCGTGGACGCCAAGATGGGCCTGACGCATGTCGACAAGACACTTGCCGAGATGCTGCGCAAGCGTGGCCGGCCGGTGGTGCTCGTTGCCAATAAGTCCGAAGCGCGCGGTTCCGACAGCGGTTTCTACGATGCTTATACGCTCGGGCTCGGCGAACCGTGCCCGATTTCGGCTGAGCATGGCCAGGGCATGATGGATCTGCGCGACGCGATCGTCGAGGCGATCGGCCCCGAGCGCGCCTTCCCGGAAGACGAAGACGAGGCGGAGACGAATGTCAGCATTCCGCGCGGGGACGTTGGGGAAGATGGCGAGGAGATCGACGAAGAGCCCGCTTATGACGACACGCGCCCGCTGCGTGTCGCAATCGTCGGCCGCCCGAATGCCGGCAAGTCGACACTCATCAACCGCTTTCTTGGTGAAGACAGGCTGCTGACCGGTCCCGAGGCCGGCATTACCCGCGATTCCATCTCCGTCGACTGGAGCTGGCGCGGTCGCACCGTCAAAATGTTCGACACGGCCGGCATGCGGCGCAAGGCAAAGGTGATCGAGAAGCTGGAAAAGCTTTCGGTTGCCGACACGTTGCGCGCCATCCGCTTTGCCGAAACCGTTGTCATTGTGTTCGATGCCACGATCCCGTTCGAGAAGCAGGATCTGCAGATCGTCGATCTCGTGATCCGCGAGGGACGTGCGGCGGTACTTGCTTTCAACAAGTGGGACATGATCGAAGATCGGCAGGCGGTTCTTGCCGATCTGCGCGAGAAGACGGATCGCCTGTTGCCACAGGCGCGCGGCATTCGCGCGATCACAATTGCCGGCCAGACAGGCGAAGGCCTTGACCGTCTCATGCAGGCCATCGTCGATACCGACAAGGTCTGGAACAAGCGTGTTTCGACTGCGCGTCTCAATCGCTGGCTCGAGACGCAGCAGGTTCAGCATCCGCCACCGGCGGTATCCGGCCGCCGCATCAAGCTGAAATACATGACGCAGGTCAAGGCTCGTCCGCCGGCGTTCATGATTTCGTGCACGCGCTCCGATGCGCTGCCGGAATCCTATGTGCGCTACCTGATCAACGGTCTTCGCCAGGACTTCGCGATGCCGGGCGTGCCGATCCGCATCCATTTCCGCACATCGGAAAACCCCTACGAAAACAAGAAAAAGCGAACCTGATATCGCGTTGCCCCGCCGAGGCGGGGCAGGGTTGTTCAGGCGGCATTCTTGTTCAAGGCTTCACGCAGGGTCGTGATTTCAGCTTTTAGTCGTGTCAGTTCATCCACGCTCTTTTCGGAGGCATCGAGGATGCAGGCTGGGATCGTGGCCGCCCTCTTTTGCAAGGCCGAGCCTTCGCTGGTCAAATGGATCATGACCTGGCGCTCGTCTTCCTTGCTGCGGATACGCTGAATGTACCCGGCCACTTCCAGTCGCTTCAGAAGTGGCGTCAGCGTGCTGGATTCGAGGAACAGTTTCTCGCCGATGCCGCCGACGGTCTGCCCATCTTCTTCCCAGAGCGTCACCATCACCAGATATTGCGGGTACGTGAGATTCAGTTCGTCGAGCATGGGTTTGTACAGTCGATTCATTGCATGGTTTGCCGAATAAAGGGCAAAGCAAATGAAGTCGCTTAGTTTCAACGGATCGTCCGCCATCTCCAATACTCCCTGAGGGCATCTAAATCGTGCGATAAATAATCGTATACCTAAACGCATGGCGCGGCTATTGGTTTCTTCAATTTTTTGCAAATCCATCACGAGGGTGGGTTCGACAGCGCTCGAGCGCGGCGGCGCTTCTGCGCTCAGCCCAGCGTCTACCGCGCATACGCGCGGTGATCTCCATTAACTGGAGTCGGACGGGAGGAATTCAATATTGAACTTGGCTGTGTTTCAGACCAAATTGCCACGCGCCCGCAGCCGGCCACGATGATTGGCGACGCGCACATTGCCGAGAAATTGGGTGGTTGCGGCTTCCCAGGAATATTTGAGCGCCATTGTGCGCGCCGCATCGCGCGAGCAAGCCAATGCGGCAAGGCAAGCCTGCGCGAGGTCGGCATCGACAACGCCGGCGCCTTCGTTGCCGCCCAGAATATCCGCCGGTCCCGTGACAGGGTAGGCCGCGACCGGGACGCCGCTCGCAAGGGCTTCCAGAATGGCATTGCCAAAGGTGTCGGTCTTCGACGGGAAGACGAAGACATCGGCCTGGGAATAGGCATAGGCCAGCTCCTCGCCGAACTTTGCTCCCAGGAAATGGACGTCGGGATAGAGTTTCTGCAGCTCGGCCCGCGCCGGACCGTCGCCGACCACCACTTTCGAACCTGGCAAATCCAGATCGAGAAAAGCCGGAAGGTTCTTTTCCAATGCCACGCGGCCGACCGTCATGAAAATGGGGCGGGGCAGGCCAAAGGGATTGTCGTCAAGTGGTTGTGGGCGGAAGAGGTGGGAATCGATCCCACGGCTCCAGGGCAGCAGGTTTTGAATGCCACGCTGACTGAGCTCGTTCGCAAGGCTCGGCGTCGCCACCATGCAGCCGAAACCGGCATTGTGAAACCATTTGACGAAGGCGTAGAGCCAGCTTTGCGGGATCGGCAGGCGCGCCGAGACATATTCGGGAAAGCGGGTGTGATAGCTCGTCGAAAACGGCATGCCGTTGCGGATGCACCAGCGCCGCGCCGTCAGTCCGAGCGGACCTTCGGTAGCAATATGGACATAGGTTGGCTTTGCAGCCTCAATGCGAGCGGCGATCTTGCGGTAGCTGGCAATCGAAAGGCGGATTTCCGGATAGGTCGGGCAGGGCACGTTGCGAAAACCGTCGGGCGTAATCATGGAGACTTCCACGCCGCGTCGGGTGAGTTCGCGATTGGTATTCTCGATCGAGCGGACGACGCCGTTGACTTGCGGATGCCAGGCGTCGCTCACGATGAGCAACCGCTCCGGTATCGCGACAGGAGTCGCCGCCTGCTTCCAGATATTGTTTTCGATGTCCGACAAACGTTGCAACATGCCCAAAACAGCCCATCCGCACCACATCCTCATGATGATGGTGCCAGCGATTGCGGTGCTTCAAACATGATTCCCGCGCCCACCATATTGTGGGGGGTGTCCATGATGGAAATATTACAACCTTATTGGATGGATTTGAGCTTTTCCGGCGAGACGAGCGCGCCGTGCTCCTGAATGACTTTTGCCGCGATCTCGGCCGCAAAAGCGGCTGCGGCAAGCGCGTCATGATGCTGCAGATAGTGCGCCAGAAATGCGCCGTTGAAACTATCGCCGGCGCTGGTGGTATCGATCACCTTCTCGACCTTGACGGCGGGAACGAGCGTTTCGTCAGACCCTTCGCCGATCGTTGCGCCGTCAGGCCCGTTCTTGACGACGACCATGGTGGTCCCGTACTGCCGGTAGCGGCGGATGGTGCTCGAGATCGAGTCGTCACCGAAATGCGCGGCTTCGTCGTCAAAGCTCGGCAGCGCCAGGGTCGAGGCGCGACCGCCCTCGGCGATCATGGCGTGCATGGCATCCAGACTGGACCAGAGGCGCGGCCGCAGATTGGGGTCGAAGGCAACGATCTTGCCGATCGCTTTGGCACGGCGAAGTTCGGCAAGCAGCGTATAGGCATCTTCGCGCGGCAGCACGGCAAGGGTGATGCCTGAAAAATAGAGAACATCCGAAGCTTCGATCGCCGTACGCAGCACATCGCCGTCGGCAGCGAGCTGGCGGGCGGCGGAACTGTCGCGCCAATAGCTGAAAGAGCGCTCGCCATCCTTCAGGTTGATCATGTAGAGACCAGGCGTCTTGCCACGGAGGCGGCGGATGTAGCCGGTGCCGATGCCGGCATTGCCCATGAAGGTTGCCATTTCATCCGACATGGCATCGTCGCCAAGCGCGGTGAAATAATCGATCGACCAATCCGTCGGCAGGCAGGCGCGCGCATACCAGGCTGTGTTGAATGTATCGCCGGCAAAGCCCTTGCGCAGATGTCCGTCCTTGGCCTGCGACAGTTCCACCATGCACTCGCCGATCGATAGAAAACGCCCGCCCAAGACTGCCTCCTGCATTTTGTCCTGGTGCTGCATACGCGCAAGCAGCGGCTGGGGCAAGGTGGACGGCGGCGACCGCCGACCACTTTTCCTTGGGTTGCTCTATGGCCGATCCATATGATAGCAAGCCGCCGTCTGGCCGGGGCGTACCTGTTCGGTCGGCGGCATTTTTGTGCGACAGACATCCGTTGCCTTCCAGCAGCGAGGCGAGAAGACGCAGCCGGGCGGCGGATTGAGCGGCGAGGGCGGATCGCCCTGCAGGCGGATACGCTCGCGCCCACGGGCGAGCTTCGGGTCGGGGATCGGCGCTGCGGAGAAGAGCGCCTGCGTATAGGGGTGGGCCGGATGGTCGAAGACCGTGGCGGCTTCACCGGCTTCCACCACCTTGCCGAGATAGAGTACCAGCACGTCGTCCGAAATCAGGCGCACGACCGAGAGATCGTGGCTGATGAAGATCAGGGTGAGGCCGAACTCCTTGCGCAGGCGGCGCAGAAGCGTGATGACCTGTCCCTGGATCGAGACGTCGAGCGCCGAAACCGGCTCGTCGCAGATGATGAGCTTTGGTCGCGTAATGACGGCGCGGGCAATGCCGATGCGCTGCGCCTGTCCGCCCGAGAATTCGTGCGGATAGCGGTTGATCATTTCCGGCACGAGGCCGACCGCTGCCATGATCTCGCGAACGCGATCCTGCCGCTGTGCGCGGCTCAGTTTCGGTTCGAAGACGCTCAGCGGCTCGGCGATAATGTCGCCGACGGTCATGCGCGGATCGAGCGAGGCGATCGGGTCCTGGAAGATGATCTGCATGTCGCGACGGGCGGCACGCATCTCCTCTTCGGTCAGATCGAGCAGGTTGCCGCCTTGCCAGAGGATACCGCCCTTCTGTGCCTTGATCAGCCGCAGGATCGAGCGACCGAGTGTGGACTTGCCACAGCCGGACTCGCCGACGATGCCGAGCGTACGGCCGCTCTTCAGCTCGAAGCTGACATCGTTGACCGCCGTCAGCACCATCGGCGGCTTGAAGAAGGACTTCGACGGTATTTCGAATTCGGTCGTCAGATGCTCGACCTTCAGAAGCGTTTGCTCAGCCATGGACGAGGCTCCGTTCCTGATCAGCCGAAAGGGGATGGAAGCAGGCCGCACAGCGACGCGGCGCGATTTGCGCCAGTGGTGGCGCGGCGTCGAGACAGTCGTCCTGCACATGGGCACAGCGTGGCGAGAAGGCGCAGCCGCGCGGCAGATGCATCAGGTTCGGCGGACGGCCGGGAATGACGGTGAGATCGTCGACATCTTGGTCCGGCCGCGGGATCGCGGAGTGGAGCGCTCCCGTATAGGGATGGGCCGGGCTTTCGAACAGCTCTTCGACCGGCGCTTCCTCGACGATACGGCCGGCATACATGACGGCGACGCGATCCGCGAGGCCGGCGACGACGCCGAGGTCATGGGTGATCATGATCAGGGCCGTGTGCATTTCCGCCGTCAGCTCGTTGAAAAGATCGAGGATTTGCGCCTGGATCGTCACGTCAAGCGCCGTCGTCGGCTCGTCGGCGATGAGGAGCTTCGGTTTGGTCAGCAACGCCATGGCGATGACGATGCGCTGGCGCATGCCGCCCGAAAGCTCGTGCGGATAAAGGTGGAAGCGTCGCGTGGGGTCAGGGATACCGACACGCTTCAGCATATCGAGCGCGGCTGCCGAGGCTGCGCGCGCCGTCAGGCCGCCATGGACCTCGAGCTGCTCCGTCAACTGCCTGGATATGCGCAGCGACGGGTTCAGCGCGGTCATCGGGTCCTGGAAGACCATGGCCATGTCCTTGCCGCGCACATGGTCGAGTTCGCGCGGTTTCAGGGTCAGCAGGTCCTTGCCGTCGAGCAGCGCCTGGCCGCTGGTTCGGCCGTTCTTGGCGAGCAGTCCCATCAGACCAAGGAAAGTCTGGCTCTTGCCGGAGCCAGACTCGCCGACGACGGCGATACGCTCGCCGCGGCCGATCTTGAGGTTCATCTTCGACACCGCCGCCACTTCGCCTTCGGGCGTGCGGAAGGTGATCGAATAGTCTTTGAGTTCAAGAAGTGTGTCTGTCATGTCAGCGATCCTTCGGATCGAATGCGTCGCGCAGACCGTCGCCGATGAAGAGCAGGCTCATCAGCAGCGCGACCAGGAAGCCGGCCGGGAAGAACAGCAGCCAGGGCGTCGTTTCCATACCGGCCGAGCCTTCTGCAATCAGCGTACCGAGCGACGTCAGAGGCTCCTGCACGCCGAAGCCGAGATAGGAAAGGAAGCTCTCGGTGGCGATGATTTCCGGGATGGTCAGCGTCGCATAGATGACGACCGGTCCGACAAGGTTCGGCACGATGTGCTTGAGGATGATCTTGAACGACCTCTGCCCTGAGGCGCGCGAGGCTTCGATAAACTCCCGCTGCTTGATCGACAGGGTCTGGCCGCGCACGATACGGGCCATCGTCAGCCATTCCAGTGCGCCGATCGCGGCAAACAGAAGGTAGACGTTACGGCCGAAGATCACCATCAGCAGGATAACGAAGAGCACGTAGGGCAGGGCGTACATGATGTCGACGAAGCGCATCATGATCGCATCGACGCGGCCGCCGAAATAACCGGCGACTGCACCATAGAGTACGCCGATGACGACCGAAACGAGGGTCGCCACCAGGGCGACGGTCAGCGAAACGCGGGTGCCGTACAGCGTGCGCGCCAACAGGTCGCGGCCGTTGCCGTCGGTGCCGAAATAGTGGCCCGCGGCGAAGTCCGGAGCGCCGCGGAACGAGTTCCAGTCCGGGTCTTCGTAGTTGAAGGGCAGGAAATAGGGGCCGAAAATGGCGGCGAGAACCAGCAGTGCCAACACGATCAGCGACAGGGTCGCTGCCTTGTTGCGCAGCAGGCGGCGCATTGCGTCGCCTGTCAACGAGCGGCCCTTCGGGGCAAGCCCTTCTGCCGAAAGCAATTCCGCTTCCAGCAATTCTCTCTTGGCGGAATTGAGGATCATCGCATTCTCACTTTCGGATCGAGCCACGCATAGGCGATGTCGACCAGCAGGTTGAGGACCACGATCAGGACCATGTAGAAAATGACCGTGCCGAGCACCATGCCGTAATCGCGATTGAGGGCCGCGCCGACGAAGTAGCGGCCAACGCCGGGAAGGCCGAAAATGCTTTCGACGATCAGCGAGCCGGTGAGCAGATAGCTTGCCGCCGGGCCGAGGTAGGAGACGACAGGCATCATGGCAGGCTTCAACGCATGCCGCATCACCGTCAGCCGCGGGCCGATGCCCTTGGCCTTGGCCGTGCGGATGAAGTTCTGGCTCATCACCTCGATCATCGAGCCGCGCATGAGACGCGAGATGCGTGCCGCATGCGGCAGCGTCAGAACGATGATCGGCAGGATCAGGAACCTGATGGAGCCATCGCCCCAGCCGCCAACCGGCAGCCAGCCGAGCGTATTGCCGAAGACGAGTTGAAGGATCGGCGCAATGAGGAAGCTCGGCATGACGAGGCCAATAAGGAGCCCTCCGCCCAGCCAGTAATCAGCCGCGCGGTTTTGATAGAGTGCGCCAAGACAGCCTATGAAGACACCGACGACAGTGGCAAGCACGAACGCCGCGCCGCCGATGGTCAGCGTATAGGGGAAGCCTGACATGATCTGCTGGGTGACGGTGAAGTCCTGATTGGCGAAGGAGGGGCCAAGATCGCCCTTCATGACGTCGCCGACATAGATCAGGTATTGCTCAACCAGGGGCTTGTCGAGGTTGTAGTGAGCCGCAAGGTTGGCTTTGACTTCGGGCGGCAATGGCCTTTCGCCATCGAAGGGGCCGCCAGGAGCGAGACGCAGAATGAAAAAGCAGACTGTCACGGCAATCCACAAGACGGGGATTGTCGACAGCAAACGACGGAGAGCATAGCCAAACATATTTTTAAACGGCTCCTTCCCGGTTGTGTCCGGGAAGGAGCCTGTTCCCAATTATTCTTTGATCGACAGCCAGCGCGTACGGTGGATGTCCTGAATGTTGTCAACGAAGCCCTGGACCTTCGGGGCCACGATGTTCTGGGAAACGTAGTAGTAGATCGGGATCGCGGCGCTATCGTCGAGGGCGAGTTGCTCGGCCTTCTTGTAGATTTCGGCGCGCTTCTTGAGATCGATTTCCTCGTTGCCCTGCTTGATCAGAGCATCGTAGTCCTTGTTGCTCCAGCGGCCGTAGTTCATTTCGACGCCGGTGGAGAGCAGGTTCAGGAAGTTGATCGGGTCGTTATAGTCGGCGAGCCAGCCGGCGCGGCCGATCTGCACCTCACCGCGCTGCATTTCATCGTAATGCACCTTGGTTTCGGTGTTGTAGAGTTCGATATCGACACCGAGCGGCTTCCACATGGCGGCGATCGCAACGGCGATGCGCTTGTGGTTGTCGTTGGTGTTGTAACGAAGCTGCGCCTTCAGCGGATGGTCAGGGCCGAAGCCCGCTTCCTTCAAGAGCTTCTTGGCCTCTTCGACCTTCTGCTTGTAGGGCTCGTCCTTCCAGCTGACATAGGCCGGTTCGCCATAGTTTGCCGTGCCCGGCGGGACCCAGGAATACATCGGCAGTTCGCCGGTGCCGAGGATCTTCGGGCCGATGACTTCGCGGTTGACGGCCATGGACAGAGCCTGGCGGACGCGCTTGTCGTTGAAGGGCGGCTTGGTGGCGTTCATCACGTAGTAGTAAGTGCCAAGGAACGGCACCACGTGAGCCTGACCGGGAAGGTTCTTCTGGATCCAGTCATACTGATCGGCAGGGAACGACGTCAGGATATCGAATTCGCCGGCGCGGTAGCGCTTCAGCGCGGCTGCCTGGTCTTCCAGCGTGTAGTAGTTGACGTTGTCGATCTTCACGTCCTTGGCGTCGTAATACTGATCGCTCTTGACCATGCTGACGTGAGAACCGGGCACCCATTCGGTGGGCTTGTACGGGCCGTTGGTGACGATGTTACCGATCTTGACCCACTGGTCGCCCTTGGCTTCCACGACATGCTTCGGAAGCGGATAGGCCGTGTAGTGCATCAGCGCGTTGAGGAAGTAGGGGGTGGGGTTCTCAAGCGTGATTTCCAGCGTCTTGTCGTCGATCGCCTTGACGCCGAGCTGGGTCAGATCCTTGATCTCGCCCTTGTTGATCTTTTCCGCGTTCTTGATCGTGTACTGCAGATACGCGTACTGCGCGGCGGTCTTCGGATCCATCAGGCGCTGGAAGGCAAAGACGAAGTCCTGTGCCGTCACCGGCTGGCCGTCGGACCACTTGATACCGTCACGCAGCTTGAAGGTATAGACTTTCTGGTCGGGAGAAACGGTCCAGCTTGCAGCCTGGCCGGGAATTGGGTTGTCCTTGGGATCTTCGGTCACCAGTCCTTCGAAGATATCGCCGTCGATGCGATTTTCCCAATCGCCGGAAATTTTTTGCGGGTCGAGCGACGTCGGATCGCCGCCATTGTGGATATTCAAGGTCGCAGCATGCGCGGAGAAGCTCAAAATCGTGCTGACGAGAGCTGTCGCGAGAAATTTTCTGGTGAAATGAGTCATACCTTTTCCCACCTTTCTGGAGTTATTATCCTTGTTTAACAAGGGTGTTCTTGATCCCGCAGGTGACCCGTACGTGCAGGTCAATGCGGGAAACTATCGAAAGCGACGTCGCTTTCAAGCCCCTAAAAGACGCAGTAACCGTGTATGCAAGTTTTTACATTGAGAATTTTCTAAAATTCATAACGCAAAATTACTCGCTCCGGTAGATGAGTTTCTCGCAAGGATGTTTGCGCCTTGCCGCCCGCGTCTGAGTGTGCAAACTGGGGAACCTTGTGCGATATCGAGGCAGTTTGATGAAATCGACGAAGAAGGCGGCGGGAGCCGATTGGTGGCGTGGCGCGGTGATCTATCAGGTCTATCCGCGATCGTTTCAGGATACGGATGCCAACGGGCTCGGCGACATAAAGGGCATTACCCGACGCCTGCCTCACATTGCCGCACTCGGGGTCGACGCGATCTGGCTGGCCCCGTTTTTCACCTCTCCGATGGCCGATATGGGCTACGACGTCTCCGATTACTGCGACGTCGATCCGATCTTCGGCACGCTTGCCGATTTCGACGAGATGATGGCGGCGGCGCACGAGCTTGGGCTGAAGGTCATCATCGACCAGGTGATCTCCCACACATCGGACAGGCATGCCTGGTTCGTGGAGAGCCGCACGAGCCGCGACAATGCCAAGGCGGACTGGTATGTCTGGGCCGATCCGAAGCCGGACGGCACCGCGCCGAACAACTGGCTGTCGATCTTCGGCGGTCCCGGCTGGGAATGGGACGGCGTGCGCCGCCAATATTACCAGCATAATTTTCTGACTTCGCAACCGGACCTGAATTTCCATAATCCTGAGGTTCAGGATGCATTGCTGTCGACCGTGAAATTCTGGCTCGACCGTGGCGTGGATGGTTTCCGCCTGGATACGGTGAATTACTATTTCTGCGACAAGGAGCTGCGGGACAATCCGCCGGCGCTCGTCGCAACGGGCGGGCTCGATGCCCCGGAGAGCAATCCCTACGGGATGCAGAACCATCTCTACGACAAGACCCAGCCTGAGAATATCGACTTTCTGAAGCGTTTCCGTGCTTTGCTTGACCAATATGAAGACCGCACGACGGTTGGCGAAGTGGGCGATGGCGCCCGCTCGCTGCAGACGGTTGCGGCCTATACCAGCGGCGGCGACAAGCTGCATATGTGCTACACGTTCGATCTGCTGGGGCCGGATTTCACTCCGTCGCATTTCCGTCGCTGCGTCGGCGATTTTCAGGACAATGTCGTCGACGGTTGGGTCTGCTGGGCCTTTTCAAACCATGACGTCCAGCGCCATGTCAGCCGTTTCGCGCAGAACGAGGAAGAGCAGCCGCGCGTCGCGAAGCTGGCGATCTCGCTGCTGTCGACCCTGCGTGGCTCGATATGCCTCTATCAGGGCGAAGAGCTCGGTTTGCCGGAGGCGGAGCTTGCCTTCGAAGACCTGCGCGATCCCTATGGCATTCGCTTCTGGCCAGCCTTCAAGGGGCGTGACGGATGCCGAACGCCGATGCCCTGGGAAGCCAGCCGCGCCCATGCGGGCTTTACGACGGCCGACAAGTCCTGGCTGCCGGTGCCCTACCAGCACGCGGCCCTTGCCGTTGACAAGCAGGACGCTGACGTGGATTCCGTCCTGCATCACTATCGGGAGACGCTGGCCTTCCGTGCTGAGCATGCGGCCTTGCGCGATGGCGACATGACGTTTCTCGACACCGGGGAAGACGTTCTTGCCTTCACGCGCTCCAAGGGTGGCGAGACGCTGCTCTTTATCTTCAATCTATCCCGCGAGCCGGTGAAGGTTGTCTTGCCCAAGGAGCTCACGCTCGGCAAGACGATCGCTATGCCGGGGTTCACCACCGCCGATGCAGGGTCGACGGTGTCCCTCTCAGCGCTGGACGTCTATTGCGGCGCGCTTGCCTGATCAGCCGATCAGCATGAACTTGTCGACATCGACAAGGCCTCTGTCCGAGATCTTCAGATGCGGGATGACGGGCAGGGGCAGGAAGGCGAGCTGGAGAAAGGGTTCTTCCAAAGTCGCGCCGAGGGCATAGGCCGCTTGGCGTAAATGGTGCAGCGTATCGCGCACGCTTTCATAGGGCTCAAGGCTCATGAGGCCGGCGATGGGAAGTGCGATCTCACCTGCGATCGCACCATCTTCGACAACGACGAAGCCGCCATTGATCTCGCTGAGACGGTTGGCGGCCAGCGCCATGTCATCCTCGCTCACACCGACGACGCAGATATTGTGGCTGTCATGACCGACCGTCGAGGCAATCGCGCCCTTCTTCAGCCCGAAACCCTGGACGAAGCCGTTCGCATGGTTGCCGTTCTTGCCGTGGCGCTCGATGACGGCGACCTTGATGACGTCGTTGCCGAGATCGATGTCGGTCTGGTTTCCCTTGGTCGGCAGGCGGTAGCGGCGATGTTCGGTGATGATCTTGCCGGGCATCACGCCGATCACCGAGCTTTCGCCTTCCGTCACCGGGACACCGAAGTCGGCGGCATTGATCGGGCGAGCCTTGACGCTGTCGAGACCTACGGGGGCGACAGGCTTGCGGGTCTCGAACAGATCGGCGGTGACACGGCGGCCTGCGGAGAAGACGATTTCGGCCTTGCAGTTTTCAAGGCTGTCGATGACGACAAGATCGGCGCGCCAGCCGGGCGCGACAAGGCCGCGATCTCTGAGGCCGAAGGCACGGGCAGCCGAGATGGACGCAGCGCGATAGATTGCCAAGGGCTCGACGCCATGGGCGATCGCCGTGCGGATCATGTAGTCGAGGTGGCCCTGTTCGGCGATATCGAGCGGGTTGCGGTCGTCGGTGCAGAGCGCGAGGTAGGGCGACAGGCGCTCGGTGATGATGGGCATCAGCGCATGCAGGTCCTTGGAGACGGAGCCCTCGCGCACCAGCACATGCATGCCCTTGCGGATCTTCTCCATCGCCTCTTCCGCCGTCGTGGATTCATGCTCCGTGCGGATGCCGGCCGCGAGATAGCCGTTGAGGTCATTGCCGCGCAGCAGCGGGGCGTGGCCATCGATATGGCCGCCCTGAAAGGCTTCGAGCTTGGCCATGCAGACCGGATCCTTATGGACCACGCCAGGGAAATTCATGAACTCCGCAAGTCCGATCACCTGCGGATGGTTGCGGAAGGGCAGGAGCGTCTCGATCGGCAAATCCGCGCCCGAAGTTTCCAGATGCGTCGCCGGAACGCAGGAGGACAACTGCACGCGGATATCCATGATGGTTTCCAGCGAGCTATCCAGAAAATACCGGATGCCTTCGGTGCCGAGCACGTTGGCGATTTCATGCGGATCGCAGATGACTGTCGTCACGCCATAGGGCAGCACGCAGCGATCGAATTCATGTGGTGTCACCAGCGAGGATTCGATGTGCAGGTGGGTGTCGATGAAGCCCGGCACCAGGATGCGGCCGGAGATATCGATCTCTTCGCGGCCTTGATAGTCTCCGCAGGTGCCGACGACACGATCGCCGCAGATAGCGATGTCTGAAGCGACAAGCTCACCCGTCACCAGATCGAAGAACCGCCCGCCCTTCAGCACGATATCCGCCGGTTCCCGGCCGACGCCCTGGTCGATATAGCGTTCGAGTTTGGTGGTCATGTCTGTCCCTCGCATATAGTTCGCCCCTCGCGTCCGCCATTTTGCCTATGCAGAAAGGGGATGTGAGGGGCGTAATTATGTCTGAAGCTTATGTATCAGATATTATTCTGCAAGATCTCGCGAAGCTTGCCGAACAGCTCGTCGATATGATGCTTTTCGATGATCAGCGGCGGCGAGAGGGCGATGATGTCGCCGGTGGTGCGGATCAGAAGGCCCTTTTCGTATGCCTTGAGGAACGCGGTGAAGGCGCGCTTTGTGGGCTCGCCCGCGATGGGGTCGAGCTCGATGGCGCCGATCAGGCCGGTGTTTCTGATGTCGATGACGTTCGGGCAATCCTTGAGGGAATGCAGGGCATCAGCCCAATAGTCGGACAGTTCGGCTGCGCGGGTGAGCAGGCCTTCTTCCTTGTAGGTGTCGAGTGTCGCAAGCGCCGCGGCTGATGCGATCGGGTTGCCCGAATAGGTGTATCCGTGGAAGAACTCGATCATGTGCTCGGGTCCCTGCATGAACGCATCATGGATCTCCGAGGTGACGAAAACGGCACCCATCGGGATGACGCCGTTGGTCAGGCCCTTGGCCGTGGTGATGATATCCGGCTTCACGTCATAATACTGGGCTGCAAAGGGCGCGCCGAGGCGACCGAAACCGGTGATGACTTCGTCGAAGATCAGCAGGATGCCGTGCTTGGTGCAGATTTCCCGCAGCTTCTGCAGATAGCCCTTTGGCGGGATCAGCACGCCGGTGGAGCCGGCGATCGGCTCAACGATAACGGCTGCGACGGTGGAGGCGTCGTGCAGCGTGACGATCCGCTCCAGTTCGCTCGCAATATCGCCGCCATGCTCGGGCTCGCCGCGCGTGAAGGCATTCTTGCCGGGGACATGCGTGTGCGGCATGTGGTCGACACCGGTCAGCAGCGTGCCGAACATCTTGCGATTGGTGACGATGCCGCCGACGGAAATGCCGCCGAAATTGACACCGTGATAGCCACGCTCGCGGCCGATGAGGCGGAAGCGCGAGCCGTTGCCCTTTACGCGATGATAAGCAAGCGCGACCTTGAGCGCGGTTTCCACCGATTCCGAGCCGGAATTCGTGTAGAGGACATGGTCCATGCCCTCCGGCGCGATATCCACCAGACGGTTCGCGAGCTCGAAGGCCTTGGGATGGCCAAGCTGGAAGGCGGGCGCGTAATCAAGCTCGCCGGCTTGCTGGCGGATCGCCTCCGTGATCTTCGGACGACAATGCCCGGCATTCACGCACCAGAGGCCAGCGGTTCCGTCGAGCACCTGCCGGCCATCATGGGTGGTGTAGTACATGTCCTTGGCGCTGACGAAGAGGCGCGGCTCCTTCTTGAACTGGCGGTTGGCCGTAAACGGCATCCAGAAGGCGCGCAAATCGTTGGGGGTGGCATTCTGACGGTCCGACATGCTGTTCTCCAATGGCCATTCGGGGGCCCATTTCCCGACCGCGGCGCTGCGCCGCACGATTATATTTACTGCTTGGTCAAATTATCAGCGGACCCTTTTGCGTCAAGGCAAAGATGGCTCGGCGAAGGGAGGCGGGCGTCGATGAGGGATCGATCATGGCCTCGAAAGGCGCGCTTGTGGGCTGGTGCAGCCAGCATGCCGATGGCATGGATAAACGAATGAAAAAACCGGCAGATCGGAGATCTGCCGGTTAAAACAGTTAAAAACGTGGTAATGAAAGCAAGTCGATCTTCAGGGAGATAAAGTCTTTCCCGCGAGATCGTTCGTCGGCAAACCCGGAGCTAGTTAAAGCCCTTAAGCTGCCGATCTACTTTTTTCAGGTTCACAATAAATATCTTCCAGCGTTTCGAGAACTCGGATGACCGATTCCGATGTACTGGAGTAGTAAATCGTTTGAGCATCACGGCGCGTCTTGACCAGCTTCTGTGCGCGAAGCTTCGAAAGATGCTGTGAAAGTGCGGATTGGCTCAGGCCGACCTGATTTGCCAATACGCCAACAGGAACTTCGCCTTTAACAAGACTGCAAAGGATCAAAAGCCGCTTTGGGTTTGCCATTGCCGATAGTAATGCTGCCGCAACATTTGAGTGTTCGGCCAAATTTCTTGTCTTCATCTTCTAATCTTCCCAATGCGGTTCGTACATCAGAAATTGTGTTATTTCTAAACCGGTACCAACTCGATATCTAACAATACCAATTCGAGCCGAAGATTGTATATACCTAAATTTAAGGTATCGAGTATGCTGTTTTAGGTATGTATGTATGACAGCATAGCAATGCCGGAGAGGCTCTTGACTATGCCTCTAGCGCACTAATTAACCCAATTTAGGTCGATTATGGACATTTCTGAGCCAGAAATATGCCAATTTTCGGGACAATTGGACTGCAACCTACCAAAAATGGTCGATACTACGATAGGCTGTTAGCATACTAATTCTCGCACTATTATACCCTCATACTGCCGCGAGCCATTTGTTTTCAGCTTAAAGAATCGCGAAGTCCTGAGCGGACAAAATATAGGCTCTGCCGAAGCCACCATTCAGACTGGCGTCGAGCGGGACGAGGCGAAAAAAGCTAAAATCCGGGAAGTCGATATAGAGCTTTGCCTTGGGGTGGCGCTCAAGAAACAGGGTTCGAATCCGTCCATGCGCATCGCCGTCTCTATCGACGCGCTCTGCCTTGCATCGCAGGCTCAGGCGAGGGTGGGCGAGGGGATCGCCCTTGCCCGGTTCGCCGAACAGCGCCGAGGCGCGCGCATCCTTCAGAAGCGCCTTGGTATGAGATGCCAGAGCCGAGACAAGAATGATGGGTGTGCCATCATCATCCGTTGCCGTCAGCACACGGCTGACCGAGGGGTAACCCGTTTCGGGATCGATGACGGCCAGCGCTGCATATGCTGAAGTGTGCACGAGGATGCGCGACTGATTGCGCGCATCCTCGTCCGTTTCCCTGATGACGGATGGTTTATCGTTCATTAACTGCTCCCTGACTTCGGAGCAGTCGTTAAACGGCTACTCCTTGCGCCGATGGCTGGTAAGGCCTGCCACGACGTCCTGGGCCGAGATCGTTCCGATAATCGTACCGTTGTCAACCACGCCGATATGGCCTGGCTGGCGCGTCAACGCGTCCAGAATGTCGACCAGCGGGGTGGCGGCCGTTGCCGTTGCGGTGACCGAACCACCGGCTGCGGAATGACCGACGCCCTGCTGCATGACATCCCGGGCCGTCAGCATGCTGATGGGGTTCATGTGCTGCACGAAATCCGCCACATACTGATCGGCCGGATTCTTGACGATCTCCTGCGGCGTGCCGCACTGGATGATGTGACCGCTTTCCATGATGGCGATGCGATTGCCTATGCGAAACGCTTCGTCAAGATCGTGGCTGACGAAGAGGATGGTGCGTTTCAGACGGCGCTGGAATTCCAGAAGCTCATCCTGCAGACGGGTGCGGATCAGCGGATCGAGCGCCGAGAACGGCTCATCCATCAGCAGGATCGGTGCGCCGGTCGCAAAAGCGCGTGCGAGGCCGACGCGCTGCTGCATGCCGCCCGAGAGTTCGCCGACTTTGCGGCTGGCCCATTGGCTGAGGTTGACCAGTTCCAGCTGTTCGCCGACACGCTTCTTGCGCTCCGGTTCGGGTACGCCCGCAAGCTCCAGGCCGAAACCGACATTGTCGGCCACGCTGCGCCATGGCAGCAGCGCAAACTGCTGGAACACCATGGAGACGGTGTGCATGCGCAGCTCACGCAATGTCTTGGGGTTGCAAGAATACGGATTGACCGGACCATTCTTCGTGTTGACGACGACATCGCCGCGCACGACTGGCGCAAGGCCGTTGACGGCCCGCAGCAGCGTCGATTTGCCGGAGCCCGAGAGCCCCATGAGGACGAGGATCTCGCCTTCCTGAATCTCCAGCGAGGCGTTGGCGACGCCAAGCACCATTCCCGTCGCCTTGCCGATCTCGTCGCGCGACTTGCCTTGGTCGGCAAGCTTCAGCGCGGCGTCCGGCCGGTCGCCGAAGATGATGCTGACATTGTTGAATCCGACAGCGGCGGTCATGAGCGATCTCCTTCGCCGGGGGCACGGAACATGCGGTCGAGGATGATGGCGAGGATGACGATGCAGGCGCCGGAATCGAAGCTCTTGGCGACGTTGACGCTGTTAAGACCGCGCAAGACGGGAACGCCGAGGCCGGGGGCGCCGACGAGAGCGGCGATTGATACCATTGACAGCGACAGCATGATGGTCTGCGTCAATCCGGCCATGATCTGTGGCGTTGCGAAGGGCAGCTCGATCTTGCGCAAGACCTGTTGAGGCGTCGCACCGAACGCTTCGGCCGCCTCAACTAGGGACGGCGGCGTCGAGATGATGCCGAGGCGCGTCATGCGGATAGGGGCGGGGATGGCGAAGACAACGGTTGCGACGAGGCCCGGCACCATGCCCAGACCCAGCAGGATCATCGCGGGCACCAGATAGACGAAGGTCGGAATTGTCTGCATCAGATCGAGGATCGGGCGCATGAAAGCATAGAGCCAGGGGCGTCGCGCCGCCGCGATCCCCAGCGGGACGCCGACGAGCATGCTGACGAAGGTCGAGGCCAGCACCAGCGCGAGCGTTTCGGTCGTTTCCTTCCAATAGCCCTGGTTGATGGTGATGAGCAGCCCGATGAAGGTCAGGGCGGTCACGCCAACGCTCCTGCGCATCCAATAGGCGATCGCCGAGAAGACGACGACCACGACCAGGGGGTGCGGCGCCTGGAGCAGGAACAACAGCGCATTGATGACATGCGCGACGATGAAGGAAATGCCGTCGAAAAGCCATGTGACATTGGTCGTCAGCCAATCGACGACGGCTTTGGCCCAGGGCCCGATGGGGAGGCGGTAATCGGTTAACCAGTTCACGTCTTTGCCCACGATTGGGGGCGGCTTATCCGATGATGTCTTGCAGTCCGGAAGAGGCCGCCGAATAACGGTCTGTCACGCCATTTGAAGTTGTCTGGGGGATGGCGAGACGCGAAGTAAGCAGTTCGTCCAGGGAAGAGAAAGGGGCGGTTTGGCCGCCCCTTCATCCGTCCATGTTACAAGCCGAGCTTCGACTTGACCGCCGCCATGCCATCACCACCGTCCTTGGTGGTGACGCCGGCGAGCCAGGGAGTGATCGCCGCCGGGTTGGCCTTCAGCCATTCCGTCGCAGCAGCTTCCGGCTCCTTGCCATCGTTCAGGATCTTGCCCATGATTTCGTTTTCCATCGGCAGCGAGAAGACGAGATTCTTGATGAAAGTTCCGACGTTCGGGCATTCCTGCAGATAGCCGGCCCGGACGTTGGTGAAGACGTTCGCGCCGCCGTAGTTCGGGCCGAACACGTCATCGCCGCCAGACAGATAGGTCATCTTGAAGGTGGTGTTCATCGGGTGCGGAGCCCAGCCGAGGAAGACGATCGGCTTGCCTTCCTTGTCGGCACGGGACACCTGCGCCAGCATGCCCTGTTCCGAGGACTCGACCACTTCGAAGCCCTTGAGGCTGAATGTGTTCTTGTCGACCATGTCGATGATCAGGCGGTTGCCGTCGTTGCCGGGCTCGATGCCGTAGATCTTGCCGTCGAGGTCATCCTTGTGCGCGGCGATATCCTTGAAGTCCTTGATACCGAGTGCGGCGCCCTTTTCGTTGGTTGCCAGCGTGTACTTGGCGCCTTCCAGGTTGGCGCGGACCGTTTCCACCGACTTGTCTTCGGCGAACGGCTTGATGTTTTCGGCCATGGAGGGCATCCAGTTGCCGAGGAAGACATCGATATCCTTGTTCTTGAGCGACTGATAGGTCACCGGAACAGCGAGAACCTTGACGTCGGTGTCGTAGCCGAGAGCCTTCAGGAGGATCGAGGCCGTCGCCGTGGTCGAGGTGATGTCGGTCCAGCCGACATCGGCGAAGTGAACGGTGCTACAGCTTGCCGGCTCGGCGGCGGAGGCAGCCGTTGCGCCGAAGGTCAGTGCGGAAAGAGCTGAAGCGAAGGCGATTGCAGTAAGGGTCATTTTTATCATTGCGTGACTCCCAGTGTAACGTTCCCAAGCAACCATCAATAACTGACATTTTCAAGCGACCACAGTGTATTTGCGCCGGTTTCAGGGGGCTGATTGCGACGCCTCCGTTTTTCCGCCCGCGCATTTCCGGAGCATGGGACATGAAGGCGGATCGCGCCTGAATCCTGTGGTTTTCGTCGAGAATCCCTTTTCTTCTCCCTCCATAGCACCCATGAAGCATGCAAGGAGAATGTCATGGCCAAGCTCTACTTCCATTATTCGACGATGAACGCCGGCAAATCCACCATGCTGCTGCAGGCTGCCTACAATTATCAGGAGCGCGGCATGCGCACCGCCGCCTTCATTGCGGCATTGGACGATCGCGCGGGCCGGGGAAAAATTGCCTCGCGCATCGGTCTGTCGATGGATGCCATCCCATTTGAGACTGGCGATGATCTCTATGCGATGGTCGAGGGCATGCATGCGAGCGAAGCCTTGAATTGTGTCTTCGTCGACGAAGCGCAATTCCTGACGAGTAATCAGGTCTGGCAGCTAGCGCATATTGTCGATCGCCTTGGCTTGCCGGTCATGGCTTATGGGCTGAGGACAGATTTTCATGGACGATTGTTTCCGGGTTCGCAGGAGCTGCTGACGATCGCCGACGAATTGCGTGAGGTGCGAACGATCTGCCATTGCGGCCGCAAGGCGACGATGGTGGTGCGCCTCGATGCATCCGGCGCCGTCGCACGTGATGGCGCGCAGATCGAAATCGGCGGCAGCGACAAATATGTTTCTCTGTGTCGCCGCCATTGGGAAGAGGCGATATCGGGCGAGTGAGCTCCGGTGTCGCATGTGAGATGTTCAAATACGGCCAAGAGCGGGAGAGAGCGCGATGGAAGCGCCAGGCATTTTGAAATTTCTCTGTCTGTTTTTGGCGGTAACGCTTGCGTCGAGCGGTGCGGCTGTAGCGGATGGAGATGCGATTGCCGGCGCTTCGGTTTTCAAGAGATGTGCGGCGTGCCATACGGCGACCGAACATGAAAACCGCGTCGGCCCGTCCTTGCTTGGCGTCATCGGGCGTCCGGTCGCCAGCGTGGCGGACTACAGCTATTCACCGGCGATGAAGGCATTCGGCGCCGACGGCAAGGTCTGGGATGAGGCGCTGCTGCGAAAATATCTGCCATCGCCGCAACTGCTGGTGAAAGGCACCAGGATGACGTTTCCCGGCCTCAGAAATGACAGGGACCTGGACAATCTGATCGCCTATCTCAAGAATCCCGCGTCTGCCGAATAATATAGCCGGCCATTTTCTTGTGGCGCGGAAGCGGCTAGTCTCCTCCCCAATGGCAGGGGAGAGATGCTTTTATGGCCATACCTCATTCCTTCGACACCACGCTTGCCAAGGCGCGAACGACGCTTGACGATGCCATCGGCAGTGCGAATGCCGCTCTGGCGACGCTTGCTGGCCACGTCAAAGGCGAGGGACGCACCGAGACTATCAATGTCCCGGTCGAGGAGGCGCTGGTGCGTGAAGCCGTCGAGCTGCTGGAACGCTGGAAGTCTCTTGGCGCCGCGCTTGTGAAGGATCTCGATCAGGTGACGGCGCAGGCCGATTTGCAGCACCGGCGCCTGTTTGACGAAAAGGCCGGCCTTGAAAATGCGGGTCTCGTTCGCAGGAAGCTCGCGCGCGGCCCGCTGAAGCCGGAGGCGATCGTCGCCGACCTCAATGTCGCACTGGCCATCTCGGCTGAGCTCGATCTGCTGTTCAAGCAAGCCCGACCGGTTTTCTCGTACAGCTTTCACGATTGCGAGATCCAGCTCGAGGGGATGATCGAGCGCCGGCAGAAGGTCGATTTCGAGATCGAGGAGGTGTTGCGTCGTTCCGATGTCCTGGCGGCAAGGATCATGGATCGGCGCCGGAGCGTGCCGGCGGATGATGAAGACATTGACGTCGAACAGGAGCTGGAAGAGGACGACCGTGCACTGGTCGACGAGCAGGAGCGGCTTGGCGCCAAGGAGCGAGAGCTGCAGGCGAGCCGGACGGTGTGCCAGCGTCTAATCGATATCTATGAAGGGTTGGCAACGGCTCTCAATGCGCAGATCGCGGCTGTCGGCGCCATGGCGGGCAAGCTCACCGTCGATATCGAGCAACGGATCGCTCTTTTGAAGGCCTTGGCGCCCGAGGTGGCGCCATCACTCGCCTCGGTTCGGTCACCGGCCGTCGAAAGCCTGCTCAGGGCGTTCGAGATGAACGTGCTTGCCGGACATGATCTTGCCGCACGCAAGGCGCATGTCGACGGTGTCTTCACGCGGCGGCTGGAGCCGCATCTGCTACCGCCTTTGCCGGATGTGCGGGAAGAGGTGGATGAGGTGCAACCGGAGGGATGATCGTCATCCTCACTGAAAATTCGGCTCAGGCGGTTGTCGTTTTCATCAGGAGCACATATTTGCTGGAGCAAGAGTAGCGATAAGCTCTACGGTGCGGAAATCGAAAGAGATTTTCGCCGTGGCTTATCCGCAAGTTCGGTATGGTGCGTCCTTCGCATGGCGGCTGGATGCTCGTTTTGGTTTAGGAGACGTGTCCATGCTTGGCTCGATCGCGGCATTCTTCAGGCGCATAGGCGCGGCCGTTGCACGATGGCTGGGGCTGCTCTTCGTCTGGATTGCATGGCCTTTCCTGGCGGCTCATGGCTGGTATCGACAGGGAAGCTGGCTGATCAAGCTGCCGATCGTCGCCTTTGTCACGCTTCTGGCGCTTCTCTACATCTATTTCGTCTGGCAAACGCAGATCTGGACTGGGTTCAATCCGGCCTATCCCGATGTCTACAAGTTTGCCGACCGCAAAATTTCCGCCGGCCAGGATCTCCCGCCGACTGCGCAACAGGCCGCTGCCGGTGCTGCCGCGCCGAAGACTTGTCAGACCTCTGCAGTCGTTGACGTCGCTGCTGACCTTACCGATTTCAACGTGAACCAGAACTCCTGGATTTCCTCGATGCTGCTTTACAAGCTCGGGTTCTTCGGCATGTCCTGGGACGATACGCCTTTCCTGGACAACAAGGCCTCCTTCCAGCGAGGCGTCAATTCGGTGGTGCGCCGTACGTCTGCTGAGTTGGTCGATACGATTGGCCGCGTGCGCGGGACCTCGGGTATCAATGCCGATCTGCAGAAGGCGCGCGGCAACCTGCAATTCGATGAGTCCAGCTGGTATTTCGGGATGCATCCGTTCGGCCCGAAGACCCCGACGCCAAGCTACTACCGCACGGCGATCGGGAATTTGCGGGCCTTCAACGCAGATCTTGGCAACTGCAAGGCCATATTCGACGGCCGAGCCGACAATCTTCTACAGTTTGTCGACCACATCGCAGGTGATCTCGGCAGCACCGTCAACATCTTGGCCGACCGCTCGCAGAATTATAGCTACGGCTGGTTTGACATGCGCGCGGATGATCGTTTCTGGTTCGCGTACGGCCAGCTTTACGCTACCTATGGCATATTGAGCGCCGCCGGCGTGGATTTCCAGGATGTCATTGCCGAGCGCAACGTCGGAAGGCTCTGGACCGACACGCTTGGCATGCTGCAGGTGGCGCTGCGTATTCAGCCGACCATCATATCGAATGGCCGTGAAGACAGCTCGTTCATGCCAAGCCATCTTGCGACCATGGGCTTCCATATCCTGCGCGTGCGCTCAAATCTCGTTGAGATCCGCACTGTATTAGGTGGACGCTGATAAGGCAGGGATTGCGGCTCGACGCATGGCCGCATCAGTGAGCTGCGCCGTAAATGCGGAGCCTTGCATTACACCTTAGTTTGGAGCGGGTAACCGAAAAGAATATTAGCTGATCAGCTTGAGGCGGATTGCCTTGGCGACGAGCTGCGTGCGGTTGACGCAATCCAGCTTCTTGATCGCGTTCATCATGTAGGCGTTGACCGTGTGGTCGGAGAGGGACAGGATCTGGCCGATCTCCACCGACGTCTTGCCCTGCGCCGTCCAGCGGACCACTTCGAGCTCGCGGGCAGACAGTGTATGCGGCACCGATCCGTCATTGCGCTTCAGGGAATTATAGGCATCCAGCGCCTGCAGCATGATCATTGTGAGTTCGTTCAGCTCACTTTGACCGAGGCTGTTGCGATTGCCCATGAACCAGAACAGCAGGCGTTGTCCATTTGAAGCGTTGATCGGGATGATCACGCTCATGGGGCAATTATAGTTGATGAGGAGCGCATGCAACTCACGCGGTAAATCGACGCTCTGTCCATCCTTTTCCAGCAGGTGCCAGGAACGAGGCATGACGGAGTCGCGCGTGGCGAGCAATGTCGGACAGCGACGGACCAACTGCTGACGATCGAATTCGCGCACGAATTGCGCCGGTACCGATCCAGCGATCAGCAGCGGCGTCATCATCGAATCATCCGGAACCGGTGCGTTCATGAAGGCAAGGTGGCTGAACCCGAATGCCGCTCCCGCCTGCTCCAAAGCCTGGGCGAACGCCGCCTGAGTCCGCGCAGCAGCCAACTCGGCAGAAAGCAGCAATTGTCTCTCGGCGGTGATGATATACGACATATGAGTAGAGGGGCCCACAGCGACTTCTCGTTATCAAATACCCGATTTAAGAGTGAATGCTAGACGCAAAAATACCACAGGACCAGAAATAATTTCATTTTCATATATTTTAATATTTAAAGGTGTTGATTCATATGATCTTTTGCCAAAATAGGCTTTGAGAACAAAAAATGATAGTCCACCACTATCTTTTACGACGTCGATGTACGTTTGACGTCACTTTCAGCCTCGTCCACGGCAACTTGAGAAAATAGTATTCTTCCGGACGGGCGACGGGCTCGGCATTTTCGAGCTTGTAGCTGCATATTCTCGGGGCTTGATCCGACGCCGCTCTTGCGGCTATGGTACTCTGATTTACTCTTCATCTGATATGATGAGTATGGGACTCAAATTTGAGTTTGAGTGCCTGGCGTGAGGCTTCATTTTCGCTGTCGTCCCTATGCAAATGCGCCACCATTTTCGTAAATGATGCGGTGGCGAACAGGCTTGCCTTGCGAAGGCCAAAAGCGGTTGCTATCGGTCTTGCCAAAGAAATCGCTTCCAGGCGTCCACCTCATGAATTTCGACTTCCTGCCGCGGCTCGCAATGCGGTCTTTAAAAACCGCATCGTGGTTTCTGACGGCCATCTCGCTTCTGGCACTTCTGCCATTATCCGCACAGGCGGCGGAGGCCGTCGGCGGTAAGTCAATGCAATTTCTGATTGTGCATGGCGACATGGGGCAGTGCCGAGGTGAAGATACATGCCCCGATTGGATTTCGGCTGAAGGCCAGATCATGGCGGATTCACCGCGGAAGCTGCAAAAGCTGTTGAAACGACTTGGCGACCGCAAGCTCCCGATCCTTATCTCCTCACCGGGCGGCGATGTGCGGGCGGCCATGGAGATGGCCTATACCATCCGCAAGCAGAAGCTTCCCGTCGCGGTGGGCCGCACGCGCGTTCGGGCATGCCCCTATGCCGAACCGATCTGCTCGGCAGAGATCGCCAAGGATGGCTCGATCAAGGGTGAGCCCTATTCTTCGGGCGCGATCTGTTTCTCCGCCTGCCCGTTGTTTTTCTCCGGCGGGATCCAACGTGTCTATAGCCCGTTCGCGCTCCTGGGCGTGCATCAGATCACCACGACTTACAGCGAGGTGCGCGTCCAGTATCGGACCGAATATGAGATGGTGAACGGCAAGCGCAAAGTTCTCTCCAAGAGGGAGATCGGGCGCAAGTTCGTGGGCAAATACGATACGACCAAGCTCGATAAGGCTCAGACCGCCAGGCTGGTCGGGTTTCTGTCCAAGATGGGCATCGACAAATCGCTTGTGGATCTGATGCTTGGCACCGACCCCACCGGCATCCACCTGATTTCACAGATGGATGCGCTGAAGTTGAAGCTGACGACGGAACTGGCCGATGCCGTCATGCTCGTTTCGGCGCGCAATTGCGGTGACAAACAAACCATATCGGATTGCGTTGCGGCGCCGCAGATGAACAGCGCATCGGCCATGATCGGAAAATAGCCGTCGCCCGGGCGTCAGCTATCCTTGCTCTTGGCTTTCGACATGATTTTTTCCAGAAAGCCGAGCAGTAGCGCCGATATGACGAAAGCAAGATGGATGATGGTGAACCACATCAGCTTGGCATTGTCGTATTGCGTCGCGTTCAGGAAGATCTGCAGGAGATGGATCGAGGAAATCGCAACGATCGACGATGCCACCTTGATCTTGAGGCTGCCTGAATCAAGCTTGCCCAGGAAGGACACTTCACCTTCGGCCTCGTCGAAACGGCTTACGAAATTCTCGTAGCCGGAGATCATCACCATGACGATCAGACTTGCCACGAGGGCCGCGTCGATCAGGCCGAGGATGGCGAGGATCATGTCGGCTTCGTCATACTGGAAGACGTTGATCGCCACTTTGTAAAATTTGTAGGCGAAGGAGACCGCGTAGACCGCGAGCGACGCCGCAAGGCCCAGATAGAAGACGACCAGAAGCCAGCGGCTGGAGAGAATAATGCGCTCGACCAGTAGTTCTAGTGACTTCATATCTTTGTCCTTTTGCCTCGTCGTCCGGTTCCCGAAAATAGGCGCGCGGTGCTCCGACGACAAGGTGGGGAGTTTCGTGGAGGGCGGTGTCTACAGCTATTCACACTCGATACGTATTGAGTTATCCCGACACGCAAATGACGGCATGTAAGGAAGATCTCATGGCAACGGTGGCATCCGATATTGAAATTGCGCGAGCGGCAAAGAAACTGCCGATCGTCGATATCGGCGCCAAGCTCGGTATATCGGCCGATGATCTGGTGCCTTACGGTTATGACAAAGCCAAGATCGGCGCGAGCTTTACCGCTGCCCAGTCGGACAAGCCGGATGGCAAGCTGATCCTGGTCACGGCCATCAATCCGACACCGGCGGGTGAGGGCAAGACGACCACCACGGTCGGTCTCGGTGACGGTCTGAACCGCATCGGAAAGAAGGCGGTCGTCTGCGTGCGCGAGGCGTCTCTTGGGCCGTGCTTCGGCGTCAAGGGTGGGGCGGCCGGCGGCGGCTATGCGCAGGTCATCCCCATGGAAGACATCAACCTGCATTTCACCGGCGATTTCCATGCCATTACCTCGGCGCACAATCTTCTGGCGGCGCTGATCGACAATCACATCTATTGGGGCAACGAGCAGAATATCGATATTCGCCGCATCACCTGGCGTCGCGCGATGGATATGAACGATCGGGCTTTGCGCGATATCGTCGCTTCGCTCGGCGGTGTTGCCAATGGCTTTCCGCGCGAAGGCGGTTTCGACATCACGGTGGCATCCGAGGTCATGGCAATCCTGTGCCTCGCCTCGGACCTGAAGGATCTCGAGAAGCGGCTCGGCAACATCATCATCGGCTATCGACGCGATCGGACGCCCGTCCATGCCCGCGATCTCAAGGCCGATGGCGCCATGGCCGTTCTCTTGAAGGATGCGATGCAGCCGAACCTCGTGCAGACGCTGGAAAACAATCCGGCGCTGGTACATGGCGGCCCGTTTGCCAATATCGCGCATGGCTGCAACTCTGTTATCGCAACCCGAACGGCCTTGAAGCTGGCGGATTATGTGGTGACCGAAGCCGGCTTTGGCGCCGATCTCGGCGCAGAGAAATTCTTTGACATCAAATGCCGCAAGGCCGGCCTTTCGCCGGATGCTGCCGTCATCGTCGCGACGGTGCGGGCTCTGAAGATGAACGGCGGCATCCGCAAGGACGATCTCGGCAAGGAAAATGTTGAGGCCCTCGTCAAAGGTTGCGCCAATCTTGGCCGGCACATTGCCAATGTGCAGAAGTTCGGGGTGCCGGTGGTCGTCGCCATCAATCACTTCATCTCGGATACGGACGCCGAAGTCACAGCGGTCAAGGATTATGTTGCGCAGCTCGGCGCGGAGGCGATCCTTTGCCATCATTGGGCGGAAGGTTCAGCAGGGATCACCGATCTCGCGCACAAGGTCGTTGAGCTCGCCGAGTCTGGGCAGGCGAATTTTGCGCCGCTCTATCCCGACGAGCTTACCTTGTTCGAGAAGATCGAGGCTGTCGCGACGAAAATCTATCACGCTGGCGAGGTGACGGCCGACAAGACCATTCGCGATCAGCTTCGCTCCTGGGAGGACCAGGGCTATGGTCATCTCCCGGTCTGCATGGCGAAAACGCAGTATTCCTTCTCGACGGATCCTAATCTGGGCGGCGCACCTGAGGGCCATGTGGTGCAGGTCCGCGAGGTAAGATTATCGGCGGGTGCCGGCTTCGTGGTCGTCATCACCGGCGAGATCACCACAATGCCCGGCCTGCCGAAGGCGCCGGCGGCTGAACGGATTTTCCTCAATGATCAAGGCTACATCGAGGGATTGTTTTAAGTTCAGATTCTGATTCAACTGCGTTTGTGGGCGGTATGCCATCGAAGAGTGATGGCGATCTACGAAGGCAGGTGGGTCTGCGGTCATCAATAGCCATATGGATCGGTCACTAATGGCAGTATCGAAAACCGCCATGTCTTTCGATGACGTCCAGGTGGAAGTGAGTTTCGTGCGCTGCATCGCTTTCCGGATCGAGTACCGTCGTGAAATAGAGGCAGGCCGAGGCGCTGGCTGCGCGTTGGAATGCGCCGGTGAGCGTCGGATCTTCGCGGCGCGGTTCGATGCCGATGGTCTTGCCGTTTTCAAAGGTAAAGCTTGCGACATCGATAGCATTGCCGCGCGCATGCTCTGAGATTTTGCCTGTCGTGGCGTTGTTGCGCAGGCGGCAGATATAGGTCGATGCCTGGTTGATGGTGACGATCTTGCCGTTTTCCAAAGCGGCGGCCGAGGGGATGACGCTTTCCTTCATCCACTGAGCCAATGCGAGCGCAGCTTCACAACGCATCTTGCCTTCCGGTTTGAAATCGATGCCCGGCAGCGGTGAACTCAAAGCAATGGGTTTGTCGATGCCGCAGCCGTTGCCGTCATCGATGCGGGGGATGTCCTTGAAGGTCGCACCCATCGCAGTCAGCTCCTTCAGGCAGGCTTGGTGCTCTTCGTCGGATTCCGGAGCGATCGTCAATTGAGGGCGAGGGGGGCCTTGCATCTCTCCCGGCGCCTGGTCCGTTTGCGTGGTCGCAGGCTTCTCCGAGGGAACCGGAGGCTTGTCGGATGCTGTCTCCGGTTTTTCGGCTGGAATCGGCGTTTCGCCGCTTGGCTGTGCCTGTTCGCTCCCCGGTTTTTGCTCCGGCACAGGGCCGGTTTGCGGAAGGGAGGCTGCCATGAGGGCCATGGCGACGGTGGTAACCGAAACGATTCTAAACAGCATCAAGTAAATCAGCCAATCCTAATGATGATGCTGCTAGAACGTTTGATGCGACCATTTCGTTGCAATTCAGCAACTTTTCGTCTTCGTCTTAAAAGGTGACAATTTTATTCATGATTATTGCCACCGAATATATTGACAATAATACTCATGTTTTTTATGCGGCAGAAAGAGGGCGGAATATTTCTGCCACGTTAACAAAACTAGCCTAGCCAGCCCCTTGTCTGCTTCTGACGCAGCAACCAGCCAGCCCGGTACCAGCAGTTCGAAAGGAATGGTTATGGTTGTCTGGCGTTCGCGCTCGGCTCTCTTGGCGTGCACTGCGTTTCTGGCTCTCGGGCTGGCGACGACATCGTTTGCACAAACAGCAACGCAGAATGAGGGTGCTTCCGGCGAAGCGGCCAAAGGCGATCGCGCCACCGATCTCAAGCCGATCATCGTGAAGGGCAAAGCCAAGGCAAGCAAGGATGTGCTCGCCGATTCCCCGACCGCCAGCGAGACGACGGCCAAGCAAATCGACGACAACCAGATCAGCCGTATCGAGGATCTCGGTCGCAGCACCGAAGTGGGTGTCGGCTTCAATCGCACGACCGGTGGCGTCAACATCCGTGGCCTCGGCGACGATCGCGTTCTGACCTCCATCGACGGCATTCAGGTTCCCTTCCTTCTCGATGTTGCGCGCGGTGCGGATGGCGGTGCCAACAGCTTTGACTTCAACGCGCTTTCGAGCGTCGACGTCGTGCGCGGTGCGGATTCGAGCCGCGCCGGTTCAGGCGCGCTTGGCGGCGCCTTCGTGTTGCGGACGCTGGAGCCGGAAGACCTGATCGCGCCCGGCTCCACCTGGGGCGGCATCTTCAAGTTCGGCTATAATGGCGATGACCGCAGCATCGGCGGTTCTGCCGCAGTTGCCAAGCGCATCGACAACACGGCTGTCCTCTTCGAAGGTGGCTATACACATGGCCATGAGCTTGAGAACAACGGCGATGTTGGCGGCTATTCCACCAAGCGCACCAAGGCGGACCCGGCCGACTACAATCAGAGAAGCGGTCTCTTCAAGATCCGCCAGTATACCGATATCGGCGCATTCGGTGTGACGGCGGAGCATTTCAACAAAGACAAGACCGTCGATGCAATGCACTCGCAGAGCACGACCGGCAACTTCCGCCCAGGTAACTACGACACGACGGACGATACCGAGCGCAATCGCGTCTCGCTCGACTACAAGTACGATGCCGAAAGTGCCGACTCGCTCGTAGACAAGGCCAATGCCGTCTTCTATTGGCAGAACCTTCTTCGTGAAGAGGGAGCCGAAGGCTACCGCTATACATCCGTCATCGGCGATTACTGGCGTCGCAATGAATTTGAAGACCGCAGCATCGGCTTCAATGGCAATGCATCCAAGTCCTTCGACACAGGCAACCTGCATCACGAGATCACCTTCGGTCTCGATGTCGCATTCGACAAGGCACATCAATATTCTGCCGGCAAGGATGCCTGCGCCAATCCGCGTTGGGCTTTCTCTTGCTCGTTCCTTCATACTAACCAGTCCGACATGCCTGATGTCGACGGCAAGCGTGTCGGCGCTTTCATCGACGACAAGATCGAATTCGGCTCCAGCAACTTCTACCTGACGCCGGGCCTGCGTTTCGACTGGTATGATTACTCACCGAAGAACACGACTGCCTTCCGCGACAGCGCCAACTATCAGGGCCTGCCTGCAGGGCAATCCGATAGCCGCTTCTCGCCGAAGCTGCGTGCCTCGTACCAGCCGCAGGACAATGTCGAGCTTTACGCACAGTGGGCGATGGCGTTCCGTGCGCCCAATGTCAGCGAGCTTTACGTCAACTACGGCGTGCCCGGTGGCTATGTCAGCTACGGCAATCCCGATTTGAAGCCCGAGACCAGCAACGGCATCGAAATCGGCACCAACCTCGGCGACGACGATTTCGGCGGCCATGTCGGCGCCTTCTACAACAAGTACAAGAACTTCATCGACTCGTCCTCGTCGGTCGATCCGACCGGTACTTATCCGCTCGGCATCACCGAATACTTCAACCGCGCCAACGTCCGCATGTTCGGTGTCGAGGTCAATGCGCACAAGAAGTTCGATAACGGTATCCATATCAAGGGATCGCTGGCCTACGTCAACGGCAAGGACTCCGACACCGATCAGTGGATCAACTCCGTTGCTCCGGCCAAGGCCGCCTTCACCGTCGGCTATGCAAGGGAAGTATGGGGTACTGACCTGACCATGGTGACCGCGACCAGCGAGCCGAAGAAGACGGGCGATACCCTGCGCACACCTGCCTATGCGATCTTCGACCTGACGGGTTGGTGGGAGCCGGAACAGGTGAAGGGCCTCAGCATTCGCGGCGGCGTCTACAACATCTTCAACAAGACCTACTACGACGCTCTCAACGCGCCGTCCTACAGCGGCACGCTGACCCAGCCGGCCTCCTACTATTCCGAGCCCGGCCGGACCTTCAAGCTGACGCTGACGCAGAGGTTCTGAGCCGTCTCATCGATGCAGCAAACTTGGGCGGCGCTTCGGCGCCGCCTCTTTTTTTGCCCTCGTGCCTGGCATCCGGTGACTTGCGCAATTGTAAAGAGCAACGTTCGATGCTATCCGAGCCGCGTAGTCTTTAACCGTCGAGAGAAAAAGAGAGGAGGACCATTATGACCAAGATAGTCTGGCATATTCGCCAGTTCGGTCCGACTCGTGCCCTGCAGATGCGTTTGCAGGGCTGATCAGAGGCTGTTACTCACTCATTCCTTCTGGTCTGCCCATTGGGCGACGTGAGCCTGCGCATCCGCGCGGTCGCGTCATGATATGTTTTCGAGCATTGGCCTGTTTGTGGCCATAGACATCGGCGTAGCGCGGCAAAAGGAGCCGCCGGCGATGTCTTGAGATGCTCGATCGAGACCGGAAAAGACCATGACTCTGATCAATCTCCGCAATCTGGGCGTCACCATGAGTGCGCCGCTGTTTTCCAACCTGAACATCACGGTGGATGCGGGCGACCGCGTCGGCATCGTTGCTGCGAACGGGCGTGGAAAGACCACGCTTCTTAATTGCCTGGCCGGCAGGCTGGAGCCGACGACGGGCGATATCACCCGTGCCCGCGGCTTGCGCGTCGGCTATGTTGAGCAGAATGTACCGGCGAACCTGCTGGATGTTTCCTTCTATGATGCCGTTCTTCAAGCCTTGCCGAAGGAGCAGATCGAGAGCGAAAGCTGGCGCGTCGACGTCACGCTCGACTCGCTTGATGTGCCTGCGGCGATGCGGGAGAGGGCGCTCGCTCAGCTCAGCGGCGGTTGGCAGCGGCTCGCCATGCTTGCCCGCGTCTGGGTGACGGAGCCCGATGTGCTGCTACTCGACGAGCCGACCAACCATCTCGATCTCGCCAAGATCGCGCTGCTGGAGGATTGGCTGAATGCACTGCCGCGCGACGTGCCCGTCATCATCGCCAGCCACGACCGCGCCTTCTTGGATGCCGTCTGCAACCGGACGCTGTTCCTGCGTCAGGAACAGCCGCAGATCTATGCGCTCCCCTATAGCCGGGCGCGCGCGGCGCTGGACGAGGTCGATGCCTCGGACGAGCGCCGTTATCAGAAGGAGATGAAGACGGCGCAGCAGCTGCGCAAGCAGGCGGCTAAACTCTACAATCTCGGCGTCAATTCCGGCAGCGATCTTCTGACTGTCAAGACGAAGCAGCTGAAGGCGCGGGCCGAGAAACTGGAGGACAGCGCCAGACCGGGCTACCGCGAGCGCTCTTCCGGCTCGATCAAGCTCGCCAATCGCGGCATCCACGCCAAGGTGCTTCTAACTCTCGAGGATGCTGCGGTGACGACGCCTGACGATACGTTGCTGTTCAAGACAGGGCAGCAGTGGATCTGCCAGGGCGATCGCATCGTGCTGCTCGGGCAGAATGGCGCGGGCAAGACGCGGTTTGTCGAAATGATCCGCAAGGCCATCGCGGATCAGGCTGTTGGCGGTGCGATCAAGCCGACACCGTCTCTGGTCCTCGGCTATAGCGATCAGGGGCTCTCCAATCTCGCCCTGAAGGACACGCCGCTCGGCATGGTCACCCGCCTGTTCGAGCTTGGAGAGCAGCGTGCTCGTACCTTGCTGGTCGGCGTAGGCATCAACATCGACATGCAGGGCAAGGAGATCGGCCGTCTGTCCGGCGGGCAGAAGGCGCGGCTTGCCATGCTGGTGCTGCGGCTGACCAATCCCAATTTCTATCTCCTGGATGAGCCGACCAACCATCTTGACATCGATGGCCAGGAGGCACTGGAGGACGAGCTGACGGCAAACGAGGCAAGCTGCCTTCTCGTCTCGCACGATCGCAGCTTCGTGCGCTCGGTCGGTGATCGCTTCTGGCTGATCGACCGCAAGCGATTGGTCGAAGTGGATGGGCCGGAGGAGTTCTTCGAGGCAGCGAGAGCGCAGGAGTAGGCGAGGGCGCAATCTTCAGGCGGCCGACCGATCCGAAAACAGATTGGCCGCCATGAAGTCCACGAAGACGCGAATTTTCGGGGAGAGATAACGGTTCGTGGGCCACAATACGCGGAAAATACCGGTTTCACCGATATAGTCTCCGAGAAGTGACGTAAGCCGGCCGTCATCGATCTGCGTCCTGACGGCAAAGGGCGGCAGGCATGTGATGCCAAAGCCGTTTTCGGCAAGGTGGATGAGCGGCTCGATGGTGCTGGCGATCGTCGTCGTCGGCAAAGCGAGCCGCAACTCCTCCCCATTCCGCCTCAGGGGCCAGGGCTCCAGCCTGCCCGTGCTTGGGTAGCGATGATGCAGGCATTTGTGTTTGAGCAGGTCTTCAGGTGTAAGCGGCGTGCCTTCCGCCTTCAGATAATCTGGTGAGGCGACGATCCTGAAACGAAATGTGCCAAGCTTGCGGCTCATCAGCCTTGTATCCCTGACATCGCCTGTCCGGATGACGGCATCGAATCCCTCCTCGATCACATCGACCAGCCGATCGGTAAAATCCAGATCCAGGCTGATATCGGGATATGTGCGCATGAAGGCCGATATGGCCGGCATCAACAGCATACCGGCAATCGGAAGGCTGACGCGGAGATGGCCGCGCGGTGCCGTGTGCGATTTCGAAAGTTGTGCCTGGGCGGTATCGAGCTCGGATATGATCCGCCGGCAGGTGTCGAGAAAGAAGCTGCCTTCCTCCGTTAACGTCATGCTGCGGGTCGAGCGATGAAAGAGGCGGACGCCCATATCCTGTTCGAGCCGCGCGATCGCCTTGCCGACCGCGGAGCTGGAGAGGCCAAGTCTTCTCGCGCCGGCAACGAAGCTGCCGCCTTCCGCCGTCTGCACGAAGATGCCGAGCGTTCCAAGCCTGTCCATGACATCTCTGATTGCGGAAATTAATTCCGGTCTTATCCGAATACCGGATCATTTATCCGCTATCTCGATCCCGATATCCAGTGCCGGTGCGGCAAAACGAAGCCGCTTTTCAAAAAGGAACCGCAATGGATACGATCTCAGCCCAATTCACCGTTCAACCGCAGCCGACCATCTTCGTGGTCAATGTCATTCACGCTCATCCCGGCAAACAGGAGGAAGCCTTTCGGCTGATCCAGGACGTCGTCCACTACGTGGCCGAACGAAAGGACGGATTTCTCTGGAGCAATCTTGCCAAGAGCACGGATGGCCTGACGGTGGTCAACATCGAAGCCATCAGGGGCACCGGCAATGTCGACGAGTTCTTCTCCGATCCCGTGTTTGTCGAGAAATTTCGCAAACTCGATGAAGTCTCGACGAGCGAATTCCATACCTACACCGTCGGCGATCTGGTTCTGCCAAAGCTCGGAGGCGGCGAAGGCGACCGTGCATGAGACGCAGTAATTGATAGCGAGCAGATACTGCCTTTTCGCCGCCGGAAACTTTCCTGCCATCTTCCGCTTGCGCATCGCGGCATCTCACGCTAACAATTCACGCCATGAACATGGCCTTGAACAACATTGCAGTTTGGTGGTGGGCACGCTAAGGCGGCCTCGACCAATCGTGTTCAAAGACGACGAGTGAGCCGCCCGAAATTTCGAGGCGGCTTTTTTGTTATATTGGCCGCCTGTCATCCGGGCCCGACAACGGAGTGAGTGACGATGGTAACGATCCTTCGGGATGATGGTGCGGAAATCTACGAAACGAAGGGTGAGATCACTGTCACCCGGCAGCGTCGGCCAACGCCCTATGCGGATGCCGTATCGTCCTATATCGACAAGCTCGATGAGCGCCGTGGCGCCGTATTCTCTTCCAATTACGAATATCCCGGCCGCTATACGCGTTGGGATACCGCCATCGTTGATCCTCCGCTCGGCCTCTCTTGCAATGGGCGCAATGTCTGGATCGATGCCTATAACGAGCGTGGCGAAGTCATTCTCGGCTTTATCGTTGAGAAGCTGAAGACTGTTTCGGAAGTCGTTCTCGGTGCTTCGACGCCGCGCCGGATGGATCTCACGGTGAAGATGCCGGATCGTGTCTTCACCGAGGAAGAGCGCTCGAAGATGCCGACGGTCTTCACCGTGCTGCGTGCCGTGACCGAGCTGTTCTATTCGCAGGCCGATGCCAGCATCGGTTTTTACGGCGCCTTCGGCTACGATCTGGCCTTCCAGTTCGATGCGATCAATCTGAAGCTCAAGCGGCCGGATGATCAGCGCGACATGGTGCTCTACCTGCCGGACGAAATTCTTGTGGTCGACAACTATTCGGCCAAGGCCTGGATCGATCGCTACGATTTCGCGAAGGACGGCGTGTCGACAGAGGACAAGTCCGGCGATATCACCACCGAGCCATTCCGCCACACCGATGCCATTCCGCCGAAGAGCGATCATCGTCCCGGCGAATATTCCGAGCTGGTTGTCAAAGCGAAGGAGAGCTTCCGCAAGGGCGACCTCTTCGAAGTCGTGCCCGGCCAGAAGTTCATGGAGCGCTGCGACAGCAAGCCCTCCGACATTTCCAAGCGCCTGAAGGCGATCAACCCATCGCCCTATTCCTTCTTTATCAATCTCGGCAACCAGGAATATCTGATCGGCGCGTCGCCCGAGATGTTCGTGCGCGTGTCCGGCCGCCGCATCGAGACCTGCCCGATCTCGGGCACGATCAAGCGCGGCGACGATCCGATCGCCGATAGCGAGCAGATCCTGAAGCTGCTGAACTCCAAGAAGGACGAGTCGGAACTGACCATGTGCTCCGACGTCGACCGCAACGACAAGAGCCGCGTCTGCGAGCCGGGCTCGGTCAAGGTCATCGGCCGCCGTCAGATCGAGATGTATTCGCGCCTGATCCACACGGTAGACCATATCGAGGGTCGTCTGCGCGACGATATGGACGCCTTCGACGGTTTCCTCAGCCACGCCTGGGCCGTCACCGTAACCGGTGCGCCGAAGCTCTGGGCCATGCGCTTCATCGAAAGCCACGAGAAGAGCCCGCGTGCATGGTATGGTGGCGCGATCGGCATGGTCGGCTTCAATGGCGATATGAACACCGGCCTGACGCTGCGCACCGTCCGCATCAAGGACGGCATTGCCGAGGTGCGGGCCGGCGCGACGCTGCTCAACGACTCGATCCCCGAGGAAGAAGAAGCCGAAACCGAACTGAAGGCCTCCGCCATGCTTTCCGCCATTCGTGATGCCAAGACCGGCAACTCCGGCAAACAGCAACGTGACGTCGCTTCCGTCGGCAAGGGCGTGAAGATCCTGCTCGTCGACCACGAAGACAGCTTCGTCCACACGCTTGCCAACTACTTCCGCCAGACGGGCGCGACGGTTTCGACCGTGCGTACGCCGGTGCCGGAAGAGGTTTTCGACCGGCTCGATCCCGATCTCGTCGTGCTGTCGCCAGGCCCCGGCAATCCGAAGGATTTCGATTGCAAGGCGACGATCAAGAAGGCGAGGGCGCGCAATCTGCCGATCTTCGGTGTCTGCCTGGGCTTGCAGGCGATCGCCGAAGCCTATGGCGGTGAGCTGCGCCATCTGGCGATCCCGATGCATGGCAAGCCCTCGCGCATCCGCGTGCTGGAGCCGGGACTGGTCTTCTCCGGTCTTGGCCGCGAAGTGACGGTCGGACGTTATCACTCGATCTTCGCCGATCCGTCGAGCCTGCCGCGCGAATTCACGATCACGGCCGAGAGCGAAGACGGCACGATCATGGGGATCGAGCACGTGAAGGAGCCGATCGCGGCCGTACAGTTCCACCCGGAATCGATCATGACGCTCGGCGGCGATGCCGGCATGCGGATGATCGAGAATGTCGTGGCGCATCTGGCGCGGCGGGTGAAGACGAAAGCCGCCTGAGGCGATCGCGTGTAGTCAAGAATTTCGATAGCCCCATGCACTCGGAAAAAGTGCATGGGGTTATTTTTATGCCTTGAAAGAGCCAACAAACGGCTGAAGAATCCGATTGATAGCGGGGGCTCTCAGTCGGTGATCTCAAAGATATTCAAGGGTGTTTTGCTCGCCGTTCTCGCCGTCGTGCTTCTCGTCGGCCTCGGCATCATCGTGCCGCGGCCGCTTTGGCATGATGCGCCGGCCGGGAACGCCGAGCGATCCCGGCAGATCCTCGTGCTCAGCAATCCCATCCATACGGATATTGCCATTCCCGTCGATGGCGATCTTCTTACCCGTTTCGCCTTCCTGCGGACCGCGGGGCTCGATCTCGACAATCCTAACCTGCGCTATCTCATCTTCGGCTGGGGCGGCAGGAGCTTCTACACGGAAACGCGGACTTGGGCCGATTTGAAGGCAGGCCCCGTATTAAAAAGCTTCGGGCTCGACCGTTCCGTCATCCACGCAGAACTGGCGGGCGATATCCCGCTGGATGCGCCGCCCGTTATGGCAATCGACATCGATGCCGAAGGTCTCGAGCGCTTGACGCAATTCATACTCGGTAGCTTCGAACAGGCCAACAATGCGCCGGTACCGCTGATTGGCAGCAATTACGGCCCGAACGATGCGTTCTTCGAAGCGCGCGGCTATTTCAACGCGCTGATGGGATGCAACACCTGGACTGCCGCCGCACTCAGGCAGGCGGGATTGACCTCCGGCCTTTGGACATCCTTGCCTTGGATGCTGCGAATGTCTCTAAGGCTGCATAATGACGAGGGTCGCTTTGCCGCAGGCAATCACTTGCCGTGAGGCAGTTTGACTTGCGACAGGTTGTATCCTAATCATGACTTCGTTCCTGTGGGGCACATCGGCATTGGGCCGAAAGGGCTAGGCCTGCCCGCTGATATCACTCAGCAGGAGTCTGCCTATGCCAACCCTCGATACCTACCGTAAACAGGCCAAGCTCTTGATGCGATGGCACCGCGAGCATGACTATTCCATTGGCGGAAGAGTCCGAATGCTCGAGCGTTTCAAGGCACTGACGGATCGCGAGATCCTGGCCATGAAGTTTCCTCTGACACTGGCGCAGGAGATCGTTGCGATCGAAGCGGGCCACAAGAGCTGGGCCGAGTTGAAGGTCGCGGCGGTGGATGCGCCGAAAATGCTGGCCGCTACAGCGGAGCCTCCGGTTTTCAAAAGCATCATTCCGATCCTCTTCGTGCGGGATGTGACTGCGAGTGCGACCTTCTTCAGGGAGAAGCTTGGCTTCGTGGCGGAGTTTCTACATGGGTTGCCGCCATTCTACGGTGCCGTGTCGCGTGATGGCATCTGGATTCATTTGCGGCTCGTATATGAACCCTACTTTGCAGCCGCTGCGGCGAAAGAGGGGGCGCTGATCCTCGCTTCGATCGAAGTGTCGAATGTCCAGGGATTGTTCGAGGAGTTCAAGGCGAGGGGCGCGGAGTTCGCGCAGCCGCTCACCAAACAGGCCTGGGGCGGCACCGATTTCCATGTGCGAGACCCCGATGGCAACGTGATCTCGTTTGTCACGTTCAGATCGTAACCGTTTGATCCATCAAGGGTCGCCGCAGAGCAGCGGCCCTTACATCTCCTCGCAATCCTGCCAGCCTTCTTCGAACACCAGCTTGTCGAGCGGCAGGCGCTCGCGCCATCCCTTCACAGCAAGCTCCGGCATGTCGTAGAGCTCGTCGACATAGCCGACGCAGAGCCATGCAACGATCTTCACATGCTCGGGTATGCCGAGGATCGCCTTGATGGCATCCTCGTGGAAGATGCTGACCCAGCCGACGCCGACGCCTTCGGCTCTTGCCGCAAGCCATAGGTTTTGCACCGCGCAGACCGTCGAATAGACGTCGGTATCCGGATTGTGCGTGCGGCCGAGTACGACCGGGCCACCGCGTCTGGTGTCGCAGGTGATGCAGATACTGAGCGGCGCCTTGCGAATGCCTTCCAGCTTCAGCCGTTGATATTGGGCGCGGCGATCGCCCTCGAACATCGCGCAGGCTTCCTCATTGGCCTGATGAAAGGCCTGCCACACGCGTTCGCGCGTTTCTCCCTGACGGATCAGGATGAAATTCCATGGCTGCATGAAGCCCACGGATGGCGCGGAATGCGCGGCCTCGAGCAAGCGCCTGACGAGGTCGTCGGGCAGGGGATCGGACCGAAACTGGTCGCGGACGTCGCGCCGTGTCTCGATTGCGCGATAGACGGCGCTGCGCTCTTCCTCGGAAAAGGATCCGGCCGCGATGAGGTGATTTGACATGTCTGTAACGGCGTTGGCGTCCGCAGGAGCATCAAAAATGGGCATGTTTATCCATGATTTAGCAACAAGCGGGGCTTGAGCAGATACCTTGTATCATCTCTGCAGCCTGAAGCGCAGCTTAGTATCTTAGCGTTGGCGAGGCTGTTAACGCAATTTTCCACCAGCGACTATGTGACCTCGTTCCCTCGTAGCAATACAGCCGCTGTATTTGGAGACCATAAGTTAAATGCCAACCTGGTGCCAGCAGTATAAACCGTCTGTTCCCAATCCAAATTTAAGCGCCGGGACATCTGCCATAAGCTGCCCAAAGAACGCTGTCGGGTGGTGTATTAGCCCATTTCCCATTCTGAGGAATCCCGCCGTGAGCCGAGATCCACTGCGCAATCGGTAGCGCTTCATAAACAGGGGTCTCTCGAAGGATTTCGTTCCCGTTTTTATCCCAAATCCTTGACCGGTGCATACCCCAGACAACACCCTTTCCGACACATACTTTGCCTCCCCACTTCTTCATTTGATCTACAAGTAGAGTGCATCCGGAATTGCATTGGTCCACTCCGTCTACTCTGAGCTCCACCCCTCGAGAAGCCAAGGCCCACCCACCTGCTATGAAAAATGCAGCGGTGCCGCCGGTTTTCAAAGCTTCTGGCATGATACACGGACTGACGCATGTCTTCACCCAGTTAAGCAGGCGCAATTCTTGGGCTTTGATATCAGCCTCGGACAAGGGGCCGGAGATCGCTTGTTGAACGATCGCTAAAGTAAATAAAATGAGACAGAAAGCTTTTTTCATATCGTCCTCTTCAGTTTGGGAGGCCGAATACAAGTGTTTGATTTTAATCTCGTTGAGACATTGCGGCGCATTTTAACTTTAGGTTGTGGTCTTTGCATTTGGGCCGATATCTGTATTGCTGATGATAAAACCATTGGACTTTAATTATCTCCAGTATCGTCGATGGCGACGATTTATGACGCTGAAGAGCGTTGCATCCTTTGACAAACCCAGCCTCGTGGCCCATATGAGCGGTCAATGAACCGCCTGCGCGAAATTTCGCGCGGGCGGTTTTGCATTTCAACGGCGCCTTTTTTGCAATTCATTCGCATATGCAGGCGCGGGACATTGGGGATAGGCATGAGCAGTCAGGGAAACGAAACGATCAGGCGGCTGGCCCTTTGGGGTATTCCGCTTTCGCTCGGCGTACTTGGATTGAAGATGTTGGCCTGGTGGCTGACGGGCTCGGTGGCGCTTCTGTCCGACGCGCTGGAATCGCTCACCAATGTCGTGGCCGCCTTCATCGCTTTCTTCGTCATTCGCTATGCGCAAAAGCCGGCCGATCATGATCATCCGTTTGGCCACCACAAGGCGGAATATCTCTCGGCTGTCACCGAAGGTGTCATGATCGTCGTCGCCGCGCTGATGATCGTGCAGGAGGCCGTGGGCCATCTTGGAAATCCGCAGCCGATACAGGCGCCGGTGCTCGGCCTTGCCATCAACTTCGTCGCCGGTGTCGTCAATGCCGTCTGGGCCGTGACCCTGATCCGCGCGGGGCGGGCATATCGCTCGCCGGCTCTGACGGCGGACGGCCAGCATATCATGTCCGACGTCTATACCTCGGTCGGCGTGCTGATCGGCCTGTTGCTGGCGATCGGCAGCGGCTATCCGATCTTCGACCCCGTGCTCGCCATTCTCGTTGCCATTAATATCCTTTACCAAGGCTGGAAAGTCATATCCCATTCCATCGACGGGTTGATGGACAAGGCCGTGCCGCCGGAAGAAGAGACCGTGATCAAGGATGCGATTGCCAAGAATGCGGAGGGCTCACTTGGTGTGCATGACCTGAAGACGCGCCGGGCCGGGGCGGTGACCTTCGTCGATTTTCACATGGTCGTGCCGGCCGCCATGCCGGTGCGAGACGCCCATCGTATCTGCGACCGCCTTGAAGACGCCATAAGAGCGATCCATGCGGGCTCGGAAATAACCATTCACGTGGAGCCGGAGGGCGAAAAAGCCCATGGCATCCGCGTCAAGATGATCAAGGAGACCTGAGATGCCAACGACCGATGTATCCGGCCTGTCGATGCTCGGCAGCCAGACGGAAACCGCCAGCAATCCGGAAGAGGCGGTTCTGGAAAAAGTGCCGGCCGGTCATGCCGGCACCGATTATGTCGTGCGCTTCACCGCGCCCGAGTTCACGTCGCTCTGCCCGATGACGGGACAGCCGGATTTCGCCCATATCGTCATCGATTACGTGCCGAACGAATGGCTGGTCGAATCGAAGTCGCTGAAGCTCTTTCTGCATTCCTTCCGCAACCACGGCGCGTTCCATGAGGATTGCTCGATCTACATCGCCAAGCGTCTCGTCGACCTCTTGCAGCCGAAATGGCTGCGCATCGGCGCCTACTGGTATCCACGCGGTGGTATCCCGATCGACGTTTTCTGGCAAACCGGCAAGCCGCCGGAAGGCGTGTGGCTGCCGGATCAGGGCGTTCAACCCTATCGCGGGCGAGGCTGAATGAAAAAGCCGCCATCCGGGGATGGCGGCTTTTTTATCAAATGGGCTACGCGTCGGGCTCAGGCGAAGGAGCTGTCGTCGCCATTGTCATAGGACGAGTCGTCGTAATCATCGTCCTGAGCGTCTTGAGCCGCGTCCTGGGCATAATCGGCCGCAGTCTGATCGTTCTGATCGCTATTATCGTCGTTGCCGAAATAGTTGTTGTTGATGATCGTCTCCTGCACCGGCTGTTCGGCGGCACTTGCAGCCGTTCCACCGAAGAGGCCACTGCCGGAGTTCCCGCCGAAGAGACCGCCGCCGGTGCCGCCCAGATGCGGGCTGAAGAGGCTGGAGAGCGATTCCGCCAGCATCACACCGCCGGCGACGCCGGCTGCCGTGCCGAGCGCACCGCGCAGGAAGCTGCCGCCGGCTGAAGGTGCTCCAGCCTGCTGACCCCACGGGCCTGACGGCTGCGGCTGGCTGGCCCAGGGGCCGGGCTGCGGTGTATTGCGGGCATAATCGTCATAGAGACGGCCCTGCTGCGGCGGCGGATTGCCACCTTGCGGAGCGACTGCGCGCTGCTGTTGCTGGCCGCCGCCAAAGAGCGAGCCGATGCCGCCCAGGAAGCCGCCGCTCGGTCCTTGCGGATGGCTGTCGGTGCCCTGCTGCTCAAGCTCGTGCACGCGTGCCTCGAGCTGCTGGATGCGGTCAGCTGCGGCCTTCATGCCCTGTTCCTGCATGATGACGGCCTGTGCCAGCAAATAGGGGGCGTAAGGCTGGTCGCGGACCGACTGGTTGATGAATGCCTCCGCATCGGCGTCGCGCTGGGTGCTGCCGGCCGAGCGTACGCGATCGAAGAGAGAGGCGAGCAATTGACGTTCTTCAGGCGACATGATGGCCTCCTTGGCTATCTGTTGCTGTAAATTCTGGGCGCGATCCTCGACCGCGCTGATCTGACGTAGGATCCAATCTCGGCTTTTCAAAGCCATTCAAGTTACATTTCGGTAATCCGCAACCATAAGACCATGTTCCCTGGCACTATTCCCGCCTTGTCTTTTTCCAGCATTGTTTTACGCATTGAGTCGCACTATGTGCGGTGAACGACGCATCATGCTGGAGATTGGAATGAACGACGAAGACGAACAGGAAGACAAGAAGACCGAGCAGCCTTTGGGCAAGGACGCGGAGGCGAATCTTTTCAAGTCGCGTTCGATCTTTATCTATGGCGGCATCACGCAGGAACTGGCGCAGAAGGTTTGCTCGCAGCTGGTCGCACTTGCCGCCGCCAGCGATGAAGACATCCGCATCTACGTAAACTCGCCCGGCGGCCACGTCGAGTCAGGCGATTCCATTCACGACATGATCAAGTTCATCAAGCCGAAGGTTTGGGTGATCGGCACGGGCTGGGTCGCTTCCGCTGGCGCATTGATCTACGTCTCGGTTCCCAAGGAACGCCGCATTTGCCTGCCGAACACGCGCTTCCTGCTGCACCAACCGTCGGGTGGCACGCGCGGCATGGCCTCCGACATTGAAATCCAGGCACGCGAAATCATCAAGATGAACGAGCGCCTGAACAAGATCTTCTCGGAAGCCACCGGCCAGCCGATCGAAAAGATCGCCAAGGACACGGATCGCGACTACTGGCTCTCCGCCGAGGAAGCCAAGGCTTACGGCCTGGTTTCGCGCATCGTGACCTCGCAGGCGGAAATCTGATCTAGCGGATCTGCCTGACTGATTTGAACGCCCTTGCTTGTCGGTAGGCAGGCGAGGGCGTTTTCATTCCGGTCGTCTTGTTGGGGTCTTTAGTCGCGGGTGAGCCAGAGAAAGGCACGGGCGATGAAGGCCTGCCCATTTTCGTTGATCGGATCGCCATGGGCCATCAGCACTTTTTCCGCCGGCCAGTCCAGAATGTGCTGGACGGATGTGCGCGCTGCGCGGCGATTGGTAAATGCAACGCGAAATTTTCGCGGCACGGAAGGCTCGGGACCAACCATGAGGTCGAGCCTGGCGATCAATGCGCGCCAGCCTCTGAACCAGTCTGGCTTAAAGTGCTGGATGAGGTCGGTGAAAAGCACTGTCCTGCTCTTTTGATGAAAGAAGACCACCTCCGTCGTAATCAGGTTGCCAGGCATGACGACCAGATCGATCTCGCCAGCCCAATCCTTTTGCGCTGTGTCATCGAGATTGCCGTCAAATCGAATATCGCCGCGTTTCTGGATCAGACCGGGCGGCGCATATGCCTTGGCGCTCGGATAGGTTCGTTGCCAATCGCCCAGAAAGACGTGATGCAGCGAGTTGGGTGGGATCAAATAGCGCACGTTGCCCAAGATATCGATTTCAGTACGCAGTCCATCCGACACCTGCGTCGGTGACCATAGAAACAGGCTTCCATCCACCAGTCGGATGACAACCATGCGCGTGGGGTAATGAAAGCCACCCCCTGCCGTGACGATTGGGCCGTCCGCGATCCAGATGTCCGGACCGAACTCCTTGAGGATTGCAGGCATTTTCACACCGTCCCCATTCGTTTCTGAAAGTTTACATACGAGTAAATTTACACTAATGTATAAAAATGAAAAGACTGAAGCGAACGGAGCGATCACGCGCTCTTATTCTGGATGCCGCTGACGGGGCATTTGGGGAATTGGGCTTTGCCGAAACCTCCGTCGAGGAGATCGCCTTGCGGGCAGGTCTTACGCGCAAGACGGTCTACAATCTGTTCGACTCGAAGGAAGACATAGCCCTGCAGTTGATTGCTCGCGTGGAAGCGGGCGATGCCATCTATCGAGCTCGTATCGGCGCAAACGAGGATGTCTTTAGCCTGCTCGAACAGGTTTTTCTCGATAGCGCCGGTTGGTGCCTGGCAAATCCGTCGCTTGCAAAGCTGGCGCTTGCCCCCGCCGAAAGACCCTCGCTGGAGCCGCCATCGGATCGGCCGTCTTTTCAAGGGCTAGTAAGGGACCTTCTCATACTCGGCCAGAAGCAAGGCGTTATTCGGAGCGACGAGGATCCTAATTTCATGTCTTTGGTGCTGCTCGGCATTTACGGGCAGGCGATGTTGACGGTTTTGGCAGTTGGATCATTCAGTGCGGATGAAATCCGACATATCATCCGCATCGTCGTCGAGGGAATTGGCTCCCAATCCTAAGCATCGATATCTTTCGCCCTGCGATTTCCAATTATACGCCGGTTGCTGGCGACGGAGGACTCCGCCGCCAGCTTTTCGCTGCCCGGGAGGTTGCAACGTTCCAAAGAGCAGCGAGCCTGCAAGTCGCTTGTGGTGTGCATGGCTCTCCCTAAGCGGTAATCTCAATCGGCGTGCCGTCAGGCATGGCAATGACCGCCTCATAGAAGCCGTCGCCGGTCATGCGCGGCGGAGACGTCAGGCAGCCCTCCGTCTTGCATCGCTCGGCCAAGGCATCGACGGCGGCTTTGCTGCCGAGCGAGATGGCGATGTGATCCCAGCCGATGCGTTCGCCATGAGGATCGGTTGCAAGCCAGGGACCCGTCATCAGTTCGATCTGGTCCGGACCCTCAGGCAATTGCACAAAGCGGGAGACGAAGCCCGGACGACGCTGACTGTGATAGGGCTCGCCGACGCTTGCTCCGAAGTACTTGGCCCAGAACGCCGCGGCGGTATCGAGATCACGTGTCCAGAGAGCCGTATGAGCGATGCGCATCGGTTTCCTCCCGATCCTGAGTGCGGGTGACGACGCCGGCGCAGAGCGGCGCGGCGCAAAGCAGGATGGCAAGCATCCAGAAGGAGCCGGGAAGGCCGACATGGTTTGCCACGAAGCCTACGCTTGCCGGGCCGATCAGAACGCCTGCATATCCACACATGGTGATTGCCGCGACGGCTAATCCCGCTGGCATCACGGTCTGCGCCCCGCCCTTGCGGAACAGCACCGGCACGATGTTGGAGGCGCCAAGGCCGATCAGCAGGAAGCCGCTCATGGCAAGGATCGAGAAGGGGCTCAGCAACAGAACGACGAAGCCGGCGATCGCCACGAGCCCGCCCCAGAGCATGATCGCCCTGTCGCCAATTCTGGCCGTGATCGCATCGCCGGCAAATCGTCCGACCGTCATGGCGATGGCAAACAGCATGTAGCCGAGGCCGCCATGGCTGGCGTCGACGCGGCCCTGCGTGGTCAGCAGCAGGGCGCTCCAGTCAAGGATTGCACCTTCGACGAGGAAGGTGATGGCGGCGAGGGCGGCCAGCAGCAACACGAAGCCGCGGGGCATGACGAAGAGAGGCGCGTCTTCTGCTTGAACGGTGCGCAGCAATCGCGGCCAGGCGATCACCATGGCGACGACCATCACCGCCGAACTCAGAAGCGTGGCGGCAAGCGGCCCGGCTTTCACCGACAAAAGCAAAGTGACGAGCAGGGAGCCGATAAAGCCGCCGATGCTGAAGAGCGCGTGGAAGCCGGACATCAATGGCCGGTCTGCGCCTTTCTCCACTTCGACGGCGTGAATGTTCATAGCGACGTCGAGCGATCCGAGGCAGGCGCCGAAGGCAGCGAGCGCGATGCCGAGGGTGAACGGCGTGGCGGCAACAGCCAGGGTCGGCAAGATGACGGCGAGGCCAAGGCCGCCGGCGATGATGATCGGCTTGCTGCCATAGCGCGCGCTCAGCATGCCGGTTGCAAGCATTGCCGCCACCGAGCCGAGACCGAGGCACAGCAGCAGCATGCCGAGAACGCCGTCATCGACGCCGAGGCGATCCTTGGCGAAGGGGACGAGGGGCGCCCAGCAGGCAAGGGCAAAGCCCGCCACCAGAAAGGCAAGTCGGGTTGCCAGCCGGGTTTCCGGCCGATCTGTGGATTGCATGGTCATTCCTTGTCTGTCGAGATCAGGAGGGTGAGACGACGTCTTTCGCCTTCACGAGCGAGAAGCCGGCATCGGCAGCCGCTTTTTCGTCTGCGGCAGGCAGGTCATCCTCGATGACGAGCCAATCGATATCGTCAGCACCACCGATACGGTGCGGTGCGCGTTCGTGAAATTTTTCCGATGTAATCAGGGCTATGCGTGCGGCGCTTCTCTTGAGCAGCGTTCGTTTGAAGATCGCATCCGCATGTTCGTACACGCTGATGCCGTTTTTCGCCGAAACGGCGCAGACACCCAGGAAACAGCGATCGATGTTCAGGGCTTCAATGGCTGCGATGGCGGATGCGTCGACGCTGCCCCCCACAACGGGATCGACCGCCCCGCCTATCAGGACGAGCGGAATATCGCCGCGCTTCATGATGGCGCCGGCGATATCGATGGAGTTCGTCGCGATCGTCACGTCCAAGTCCTTTGGCAGGAGATCGACGATCGCAAGATTGGTGCTGCTGCTGTCGATGAACAGGAATTCGCCCGGCTCGATCATCGCGACAGCAGCCTTGGCCAAGGCTCTCTTGCGACCGGATTCCTGTCCAACTCGTGTGGCCATGGGCTGCGAGGGCGTCAGCAAGGGAAGCGCGCCGCCGTAGACCCGGCGACATTTCCCTTCCGCGGCGAGAGCCCGCAGATCGCGGCGCACGGCATCTTCGGAGACGTTAAACTCGGCGGCCAGCGTTGCGGCAACAATCTGCCGCCCTTCCGCGAGCCGCGCTTCGATGATGTCCCGGCGGGACAATGGGAGTGAATCGCTCATAAATTTGCAGTAACGTGCATAAACAAGAGAGTCAATATGCACGTTTATGCACGATTTGACTTTGAGGCGATATAATCCGCGAGCGATTTGTCTAAAGGCACTGTCATTTTGCGCCAAAACAGCACTTGCACGCCCCATGCTTGTGATGCTCCATGCGTGTTCAATCGATCCTCGCGCGCGTTCTTCGAGTCTCTTCGTCATGCTCAAAGATTTTTCCGTCCAAAGCCTGTTCATGGGATGCCTTACGGCCTTCGTGGGCTTTGCCAGCTCCTTTGCTGTGGTCTTCCATGGCCTTCAGGCGGTGGGGGCAACCGATGCGCAGGCCGCATCCGGTTTAACGGCGCTTTCGGTGGCCATGGGGCTTTGCGCCATCATTCTCAGTGTGGCGACGAAGCTTCCCGTCAGTATCGCATGGTCGACGCCGGGAGCGGCACTGCTGGCAAGCGCCGGAGCCATCGAGGGCGGATTTCCGGCAGCTGTCGGCGCGTTCCTCATTTGCGGCATACTCATCGTCATTGCCGGCCTGTTCCGGCCGTTCGGCCGCGCGGTGGCCTCTATCCCGGCACCACTCGCCAATGCCATGCTGGCCGGCGTCTTGATCGGCCTTTGCTTCGCGCCGGTGAAGGCGATCGCCTTCAATCCTGCTTTCGGCTTGCCGATCATTCTCGCCTGGATCGTCGTTGGCTCGTTCAAGCGGCTGTGGGCGGTACCGGCAGCGCTTGCGGCCTTCGCTCTCGTGCTGGCCTTCGGTGTGAAAATACCGGACGGCGCCTTTGCCTTGCTTGAACATTCGCTATTGCCGACGGTCGAATTCGTAAAGCCGGTCTTTACCGTTGCCGGCATCGTGTCGATTGCGCTGCCGCTGTTCATCGTGACGATGGCATCGCAGAATATTCCCGGCATCGCGGTGCTGAAGGTGCATGATTACGATCCCAAGCCAGGCCCACTTTTTGCCGTGACGGGGGTGTTCTCGCTTCTTGCCGTTCCCTTCGGCGGTCATGCCGTCAATCTCGCGGCAATCACTGCGGCCATGTGCGCCGGACAGGATGCGCATGCTGATCCGAGCCGCCGTTACTGGGCGGCGATCATTGCCGGCATCGGCTATGTGATTTTGGGGCTGCTTGCGAGCGCCGTCACGGCATTCGTCGCGCTCGCGCCGCCGATTCTCATCGAGGCGGTTGCCGGTCTGGCGCTGGTCGGGGCGCTATCGAGTTCGGCGCTCAATGCCTTCCAGCAGCCGGAGTCGCGAGAGGCTGCGGCGATCACCTTTCTCGTGACGGCATCGGGCGTTTCTTTCGGCGGGATCTCCGGCGCCTTCTGGGGCCTGATCGCCGGCGGGCTGATGATGGCGCTGTCGCGTGGCGTGAAAATGCTGAGGAAATGAGGAGGGGTTGCTTCTTTCCTATCCGGCGGCTATAAGCGCGGCCATGAAGATGACTGGCGCGAAGATTTCCGAACAGATTGCACGTGGGCGTGTCGCCCTGCGTGACAATACGCGCGCCCTTACCTCGCTTCTTCTCCTCGGCCTTACGCGCGGTTGCCGGGTCCTTTGAGGAGCGCCCGGCGGCCGAAAAGCCCGCTGGCCATCGCTCCTCGCGACTTACCCTAAAATCGACAGCATACCCGCAAAGGGTCCGCATTTGTCATCGCCAAGCCGCATCCGATCGGCTAAGACGCGGGACGAAATGACGGGAAAGGAAGAGACGAGACCATGGACGCGAACAGCCATTCCCCCAAAGGCATGCCCGAAGCAGCGGTGAAGTACCGCGCCTATCCCCAGATCAACATTCCAGATCGCACATGGCCTTCCAAGGTCATCACCAAGGCGCCGGTCTGGTGTTCGGTCGACCTGCGCGACGGCAATCAGGCGCTCGTCGATCCGATGGGCCACGATCGCAAGGCGCGCATGTTCCAGTTGTTGCTGGACATGGGTTTCAAGGAAATCGAGATCGGTTTCCCCTCGGCATCGCAGACAGACTTCGATTTCGCCCGTTGGTGCATCGAGCACGGCAATGTGCCCGCCGACGTGTCGCTGCAGGTTCTCGTCCAGTGCCGCCCGGAATTGATCACCCGCACCTTTGAAGCGCTGGAAGGCGCCAACAAGCCGATCGTTCACTTCTACAATTCCACCAGCGAATTGCAGCGTCGCGTGGTGTTTGCCAAGGACGTGCAGGGCATCAAGCAGATCGCCGTCGATGCGGCCAAGATGATCACCGACATGGCGGCCAAGGCCGGTGGCGGCTATCGCTTCGAATATTCACCGGAGAGCTTCACCGGCACCGAACTTGATGTGGCTTTGGAAATCTGCAATGCCGTCATCGAGGTGATGAAGCCGACGCCAGATAACAAGCTGATCATCAACCTGCCGTCCACGGTCGAAATGGCGACGCCGAACATCTATGCCGACCAGATCGAATGGATGTGCCGCAATCTCGACAACCGCGAAAACCTGATCATCTCCCTGCATCCGCACAACGATCGCGGCACCGGCATCGCCGCCGCCGAACTGGCCTTAATGGCAGGCGCCGACCGCGTCGAAGGCACGCTCTTCGGCAATGGCGAGCGCACCGGCAATGTAGACGTCGTCACCATGGCATTGAACATGTTCACGCAGGGCGTCGATCCAGAACTGGACTGCTCCAACATCGAGCGCATGAAGGAAGTCTTCGAATATTCCAACCAGATGGCGATCGGCGAACGTCACCCTTATGTCGGCGAGCTGGTCTACACCGCTTTCTCCGGCTCGCATCAGGATGCGATCAACAAGGGCATGAAGGCGTCCAAGGTTGCCAACGATCCGGTGTGGGAAGTGCCTTACCTGCCGATCGACCCGCAGGATGTCGGTCGGACCTATGAGGCGATCATCCGCATCAACTCGCAGTCCGGCAAGGGCGGTATCGCCTACATCATGCAGCAGGACTACGGCTTGAACCTGCCGCGCAATCTGCAGGTGGAGTATCGCGAAGAGATCCAGCGGATCACCGACGAGGAAGGCAAGGAATTGCCGTCCAAGCGGATTTACGAGCATTTCATCGAGCGCTACGTGACGCAGCCGGACGCGCGGCTTCGCTTCGTCGATCACCACACCTTCGCCGATCCTGAGCACAAGGGGCAGCGCATCGTTGCGGCTGAAATCACCGACAACGGCGAGGTGAAGCGCATCGAAGGCCGCGGCAACGGACCGATCGACGGTTTCATCAACGCGCTGTCGATCTACCTCGGCATTTCGATGTCCGTCGAGGATTATTCCGAGCATTCGCTCCAGCATGGCTCGAACGCGTCGGCGATTTCCTACGTCGAGGTTTCGCATCCCGGCGGAAAGCTCTTCGGTGCCGGCATCAATACCAACATCGTCGCCGCGTCTCTCGAGGCGATCGTCTCTGCGGCAAACCGCGTACTTGCTATCAAGGCCGAGTGAGAATTCGGATTTTCGATGCAGATTTTCCAGAGATCCCCTTGGCCTGGCCGAGGGGATTTTTGTTTATGGTCGCGCCTTTCGCCTCCGATCTTGCGCAGCGCGCATCATTCCGGCCGTTGCCTGAGGTGGGCGAAATGTGATCGGCAATGTCCGAGACGTAAAGATGGGATCCTCGATGCCGGCAGGGGCTCAGGATTTGCCTTCGGCCAATGCCGTGCGCTGTCTCGTCAGCCGCTCCAGCTCCTCTTCCTGTTCGGCGATACGCTCCGACGTCCGCTCTTCATCGGCGGCTCCTGAAAAGGCGGTCGCTTGCTCGATCAGTTCGCGAAGATTTTCCTTTATCACCGCGATGCGTCTATCGATTTCCGGAATGGTCAGCAGAACGTCGGACATGGCAGAACTCCAGCGAGAACATCAATCCAGCACGGTTTAGCGAGAGGGATTATCCATCGGCCGCTGCTTTGCCGCAAGTCGCAAAGCAATCAAGCTCGAGCCTCTCAGATTTCAGAGGATACGCGATTGGCGATCTGATCGAGCATGGCGTTGGACGAGGGGCCGACAACGGCATAGGTTGCACCACCTCGATGCCAGGATACGATGCTGACATCGTCCCTGATGGTCTCATCGAAATTATCGTCATCGGGCACGCCGTCTGTCTTGGTGAAACAGATGGCGACAACATCGCCGTCAAGGTTTTTGTAGATCAGCTGGCCCACTGGCTTGCCACCGGCGATGAACATGCGGGCGCCCTGAAAGACGAGGCCATCGGCGGCAAGGTCCGGAAAGTTGAATTTGACGCCGACCGTGCTCGACAGCCATTTGGCGATCTCATCAAGCTCGCTCGCCTGCAGCTCGACCATATGACGCGGCTGATGGGAATAGATGCGATGATAGGCGGCCAGATCATCCAGCCAGTTTCGCGCGGCTGATGTCGATGCGGGGGGCGTGGATGATATGTCGGCCGGCCGCATTCCGAAAAGATAGCCTATACCGCCGCCGAGCACGAAGAGAATGAGCGCTGCCGCCAGCGATTGTCTTCCCGTTGGCGCAAGCTTGAGAGATGGCCTGGCAAGACGCGGGGAGGGATCGCGTGTTTTCGGAGGCTGCGTGCTCTTGATGGAGCGGACCAGCGCCAGAGGCACCGGCTCCTTCAGCACCTCGTCGAAAGCCTTGCGGCCGACATCGGAGCCATGCCGCAGCTCATCGAAAATCCGGCGAGCATCAGGATCGGAGGCGATCAGCCTCTCCATTTCCTCTTTTTCTTCACGGCTCATTTCTCCATCCATGAAGGTGGATAAACGAACTTCGAGCGGCATTTTCTTCATGTCGTGCAATGCTTAGGACCTTCGAGGCGAACGGCTGTGACCCTGAGAGGCAAGGTAGAGGCGGGCGCTGGAAAGCCGTGACGCCACTGCCGACAAGGGGATGCCGAGAATATCGGCCGCCTGCTTGTAATTATGTCCCTCGACATCGATCAGCAGGAACACAATGGCAAGTCCTTCGGGCAAAGATGTGACCAAACGGTGCGCTTCGCCATCTTCCACCGGATTGAGATGCAATCTCGTGACGATCTCTCCCTGCTCAACGGCATTGCCTTTGGCGGCGGGACGCAGCTTGTGACGCCGCGCTTCGTCCACCCATTGGTGCCGCGCCATCGTGTAAAGCCAGCTCTCCAGCTTGCCGGTGCCGTTCCACAGGTGGAACTTCGCTATGCCGCGCTGACAGACGGCCTGAACCAGCTCATCCGCGTCCGCCAGGTCGCCCGTCAACGTCACCGCAAAGCGGCGCAGCTTCGGAAGAAGGCCGACCAGATCGCGTCTGATATCGATGGCAGCTACCGGCGTGGGCATGGTGTTTCCAGGGAGGCGTTGGGTATTTTCACGCGGGCGATGTCTTCCCGCAGGCAGAGGCCTTTCCCATGGGAATGGCGATGCGAAAAGAATAGTCGTCCTGTATTGGTATGAACCATTTCCATGTTGCTTCGCAAGTCTTCAAAGCCATTGCGCTTTTGGCCGACTTTATTGTGATGATCGATGCGCCGGATGCTATCCGGGTTGGCCTCAATAAGTGACCTGACCTTTGAGCGATTGCTGCAGCGAGCGATAGGCCCAGGTATCCTGGCCGCCGCGATCGCGGATCTCGACGAGCTGCACGCGCGCGCCCTGGACGTCGCCTTGCTCAAGGAGGGCTTGCCCCATGTAGGAGCGGGCGAGGATGTAGTTTTCATCGCGCTGCAAAGCCTTGCGATAGTAGCTCATGCCAAGTTCCATCCGGCCGGCCTTGCGGTTGGAATAGCCGAGATAATTTAGGACGCGCGGATCGTCCTGGTTTTTGGCGAGCTTCAGAACGGTGATGGCGTTCTCGTATTGGCCTGCATACGCGAATTCGCGGGCGGCCTTGAATAGCTCATCATCATTGAAGCCGCTCTCTTTAGGCTTGACGCATTCCTTCTTGTCCTTGTCCCAGACTTTGCCGTCCTTGCACTCGGTCGTTGTCTTGCTCTTTGGCGGCGGTGCTGTTTCGTCGTCTTCCGAGCCGGCGGCAAAGGCCTGCAGGCTTGCTGCAAGCAGAAAACCGGCGGCAAACGTGATCGTTGCGGCATTCTTGGTGACGACCTTGAAGCTCATTCCATCCTCCCAGATTCACAGGCTTGGAGTGTAGCTCCGTATCTTCGCAAACGCTACAGAAACGATGCGGTCCAAAGCTTCGAAATCGAGGTCAAGGCGCAAGAATATCGGTGCCCTGCGCGTCGATGTCGTCGCCCTTGGCATTGAGGCTGAAGCGTTCCGCCTTCAGCTCCCATGCGCCCGCGCGGCCGCCGATCGTGAAGAGGTTGTAGGCGGCGGGTGGCTTGAGGCCTCCGACCCCTTGAGAGGCCGAGGCGATGCCGACGACCGGCACCGGTCCCGTCTGGCCCCGCAGCCAATGCAGGGTGTTGAGATGTGTATGGCCGTGAAGCACCAGCTCGGCGCCGCCTGTCGATATCACGGCCGCAAAGCGGCGAATGCCGATCATGCGCTTGTAAAAGCTGGTGGCGCCGCGGATCGGCGGATGATGGATCATGACAACACGAAACAGGCCGGCATCGCCGGCGGCGCGAAGCATATTGACGGTATCGCGCGCCTGCCGGGCGGAGAAGAAACCACTGGCGGCAAAGGGCGGCGTTGCAACGGCCGTCGAGCATCCGATCAGCGCGACCTGGTCGCGAACGCGCAGATAGGGGAACACATGACGATCCTGAGGCCATTCGAGCGGTGCCTGATCGCCCCTGACATAGGGATACCAGGCACGAACGGCCTTTTCATATGCGCCGGGTACATAGGCATCATGGTTGCCGGGCACGACAGAGGTGCGTTGGGGATCTCCGACCGCTCTCAACCATGCCGCTGCTGTCTGGATCTCGATGCCGCTTGCGAGATTGACCAGATCGCCGGTGACTGCGAGATGGTCGGCCTGCTTCGCCCTGATATCGTCAAGAAGGATATCAAGCGTACCTCCAAAAAGGTGCTTGCGCCGATTTCGGTGCCAGTTCACAAATCCGGTGATGCGTTTGGAGGCGAGCTCTCTGATCGAAAGGCGTGGCAGGGGACCCAGGTGAACGTCGGAAATATGCGCGAGCTTGAACATGGAATGAGACATAGCCCACTCTATTGTCAAAACAAATACATCGCCCGTTTGATTGCGGTGCAAGACATCGAGACCCGGGCATGACCGAGACGCCTAAACAGGACGAAAAGAAGGGTTTGGCCGGGTGGCTGTTTGGTCGAGCCCTGCATATCTACTTCTTGCTGACACGCAGCATGACGCTTGGCGTGCGCGCCGCATGCTTTGATCGCGACGGTCGACTTTTCCTCGTTCGCCACTCCTATATCGCCGGCTGGCATATGCCTGGTGGCGGTGTCGAACGTCATGAAACGGTCGAGCAGGCGCTCGTCAAGGAGCTGCGTGAAGAAGGCAATCTGACGATTTCAGGCAAGCCGCAGCTGTTCCACGTCTATTTCAACAATCGCACCAGCAAACGCGACCACGTGGTCTTCTATCGTGTGGAGGTGGAGCAGACTGCGCCGCGCAGGCCGGATCGCGAAATCGTCGAGTGCGGCTTCTTTGCGCTTGATGCTCTGCCGGCCGGTACGACCAAAGCCACCTTTCGTCGGCTGCAGGAGCTGGAGGGGGCAATGCCCCCATCCGATTATTGGTGATGTTCGCGAAGGTCCGGCAAAGGATCAGGCAGCTTTTGCCAATCGCTCGCGGCCATGCGGAGCGTCGAAATCCAGATCAGGGCCAATGGGCACGATGCCTGTCGGATTGATGGCCCTGTGACTGCGGTAATAATGATCCTTGATGTGCGAGAGGTTGACGGTCTCCGCGACACCGGCGACCTGATATAGGTCGCGCAGATAGGCCGAAAGGTTCGGATAGTCGGCAATGCGGCGAATGTTGCATTTGAAGTGGCCGACATAGACGGCATCGAAGCGGATGAGTGTGGTGAACAAGCGCCAATCGGCTTCGGTCAGCCGATCGCCCATAAGATAGCGCTTTGTTTCAAGCCGCTTGTCGAGCATGTCGAGCGTATCGAACAGACGCCGAGCGTTCTCGGCATAGGCCTCCTGCGTTGTCGCGAAGCCGGCCTTGTAGACGCCGTTATTCACACTGTCGTAGACGATGTCGTTGAGGGCATCGATCTCCGTCGCCAGATCCGCCGGATATAAATCCAGCGTCGCTCCTGTAATGCCGCCGAAAGCGCTGTTGAACATACGAATGATTTCGGCCGATTCGTTGTTGACGATCGTGCCGGTCTGCTTGTCCCACAGCACGGGAACGGTCACCCGGCCGGAATAATGCGGATCTGCTTTGAGGTAGACCTCCCACAGGGCCTTCGCGTCGAAGAGCGGATCAAGCGTTCCGCCATCTTTCCCCTTGAATTCCCAACCATTCTCCAGCATCAGAGGATCGACGATGGAGACCGAAACCAGATCTTCGAGCTTTTTCAGCTTGCGGAAGATCAAGGTCCGATGCGCCCAGGGACAGGCGAGCGAAACATAAAGATGGTAGCGACCGGCTTCGGCTTTGAAACCGCCGGTGCCCGTCGGGCCGGCCGCGCCATCCGGGGTGATCCAGTTGCGAAACTGCGAGGCGGCGCGCTTGAAATGGCCCTTCGTCTCTTTCGTGTCATACCAGACATCGTGCCAGACGCCGTCAACCAACATGCCCATTGCTCTTGTCCTTTCGGAATGCTTTCGAGAACCTGATCATAGGATATGGCATGCCGCCCGAATTGCGAGGCGATAAACGATGAACACTGCGTTGCGCGACATGCAAGCACGAGGTTCAGGGACATCCATAGTCACGATGTCATCAAGCGGACACGATCTTGCGTCAACAAACATCTCCAAGCATTTTGCATTGGACGCGCCGAATTTTTCCTGCTATCGGGCTTGTCACACTTTAAGGACCCCTTGTCATGAAAGTCACCAGAAGCCTGCGACGACGCCGATGAACTTGAACGCTCCACGAGCGCCTTCGAGAACAATCCCGTCTGTCTATCTGGTTCCTTGGTCTTATGTACAAGCACGATCTGGTCTACCTCACTGAGGATGCGTCGCACGACGCTGTCATCGAAATCATCAACGAAGAAGCATTTGGTCCCGGCCGGTTTACCCGCGCTGCAGCTCGGATTCGCGAGCAGGGTCCGCATGATCGCGCGCTCTCCTTCATCTGCGCCGACGACGGCGAGACCATTGCCTCCGTTCGGATGACACCTGTGATGGCAGGGGCGGTCAAAGGGCATCTGCTGGGCCCGCTTGCAGTGCGGCCTTCGCATAAGAACAAGGGCATTGGTCGCGAACTGGTCCGCATCGCCGTTGAGGCAGCCAAGCGCAAGGGATCGGAGGCCGTCATCCTCGTTGGCGACCCGCCTTATTACGGACCGCTCGGCTTCGAGAAGGTCGCTTATAACGCCCTGGCTTTCCCGGGACCGGTCGATCCCAATCGTGTTCTCGTGGTTCCGATTGCGGCCGATACTCATGCGCGGCTGGATGGTGTCATCGCATGGCGGGATGGTTCAAACGAAATCGTCGCACTCGTCGAAGAAGACGATCTCGATGAGATGCCGTTAAGGGCCGTCGCTGTTTAAGACGCTCGCCTCGCTGAAGGCAAATCCTAGCGAGGCGATAGTTTTTTCTGCAGAAAGAAGCGGCTGCGGCCTTCGGGAAAATCCGGCAATTCGCCGAAGATGACGTAGCCCTGACGCTGGTAGGCGCGGAGAGCCTGTGGATTGAACGTATCGATCCACGCTCCGAAACAGCCGCGTGCCATAGCCTCATTTTCCGCCGCTTCCAGCAGCTTTCCGGCCATGCCCTGACCACGCAGCGTTTCCGGCACGAACAGCCATTGGGTAAACAGCCATCCCCATGCCGTGTAACCGGAAATGCCGCCAATGGTTTTGACGGCGTCGTCGCGGATCAGCACCGTGAGCGACCGGCGTTGCGATGGGCCGACGTCCACGTTGTTGAACGCGGTCAGGCTTTCACTGATCGCGGCAAGTTCCGCATCGGCAGGGGCGTCGGTCACATGAAGTTGCATCATCCGGCTCACCGTCCTTCACGCCACCATGTGGCGGAGAAGGCAAGGAGCAGGGCGGCAAGCCCGGCAAAGCCCGCAAACAGGGGAAGGGTGTTGATCCCCTTAAGCACGGTTTCGTCGGTCATGCGAATGGTCAGCCGCTGGCCGTCGGCGACACGCAGGGCACCGCGGACCGGCAGGACCTGCGGGACGGTGACGCTGCCATTGCTGCCTGCGACGCGCGTCACCAAGCCCTTGGTCTTCTGCGCCAGCGGCTTCAACGTCTCGGTGGTCGAGATCATCGCCTTGAATTCGGGCGCATCGATCGCGCCGATATGCACCAGCGTCGAAAGATTGCCGTTGGCGATCTGATAAAGACCGATTTCATCCATGTGCTTCTGGGCCTGATAGAGACCCGGTTGCGTTTGCTTCAACGGTATCGTCTGCGTCTTGCCCGACGGCGATTTTACCGTCGCGGGACCTGGGTCGTCGCCGACCGTCTGGCGCGTTATTGTGATTGTCCGGCCGGCGGCGTTTGCCGTCAGCGCTTCTTCCTCCAGCGCCGGCTCCTTCAGCAGCCAATGGGCAATGCGACGATAGAGCGAGACGTGAGGACCGCCGCCTTCGAAGCCGCGCGCCCAAAGCCAGCCCTCATCGGACAGCAGCATGGCGACACGGCCCTGACCGACGCGATTGAGCACCAGCAACGGGTTGTTGTCGGCGCCGACCATTACGGTCTGCCCCTGTGGCTTCTCCACTTCGACGCTGCGGAACCAGCGGCCCCAATGCGGCGGCTCGGTATCGGACCCGTCCAGGCCGCGCGTCACCGGATGCTTGCGGCCTTGGTCGGACAAGCGTGGATAGAAAGGCTTCTCGATCATCTGGCCGGTCGGTTCGGCCGGCAAGACTGCCTCGAGCGGTGTCAGGGCGATCGAACTTCCGCCGGCATGCTCGGGACCGGCGGCCACAAGCAGAGCCCCGCCGTTTTCGACATATTGCGCCATGTAATCATAATAGATCGTCGGCAGGACGTTCTGACGGTCCTGATAACGGTCGAAAATGATCAGGTCGAAAGAGTTGATCTTGTCGACGAAAAGCTCTCGCGTCGGGAAGGCGATCAGCGAGAGTTCGTTGATCGGCGTGCCGTCCTGTTTGTCCGGCGGACGCAGAATGGTGAAGTGCACCAGATCGACGGAAGCGTCGGATTTCAGCAGATTGCGCCATGCGCGCTCGCCGGCATGTGGTTCGCCCGAAACGAGAAGCACGCGCATGTTCTGGCGAATGCCTTCAATCAACTGGACCGTCTGGTTGTTGATGGGCGTCACTTCGCCAGGCACTTCGGCAACGGCGAATTCAAGCACATTGTTGCCCGCGCGCGGAACCTTGAAGCTGAACGGCGTGTCCTGGCCGGGCGTCGCCTGCAGGGTGGCGATTTCGTCGCCGTTCATCTTCACCGTGACGGCTGCCGTGGTTCCAGGGCTCTTGCCGTCGTCAACGACACGAAAGACAAGCTGCTGTTCTTCGTTGACGATGCCAAAACGTGGCACGCGCACTATCTCGATGCGTCGATCGAATTCGTCGGGCTTGCCGGTAATCAGGCCGTGGATGGGCGCATCGAAGCCGAGCTGCTGGTTGACGCCGGGGATATCGTGGATTTGGCCGTCGGTCAGAAAGATCGCGCCGCCGATGCGGGCCGGCGGAACGTCGGCAATACTGGAGGAAAGAGCGCCGAAGAGCCGTGTCGACGGCGAATCGGATTCCGCCGGATCGCGGACCTCGACAATCCGGGGCTCGATGCGCGGGAACTGGGCCAGCCGATCTTTCAGCATGGCCAGCGCATCGTCCGTCATCTTGGTGCGTTCCGGCGTCGCCTGGCTGAGGCTGCGATCGACGATGACAGGCACGATGGTGCTGAGCTGATCGCGATCCTCCTGCATCAGCACCGGATTGACGAGTGCTGCCAGCAGTGCAAAGGCGGCAATGGTGCGGATCCATGCGCCGCGCAGGCCGCGATAGATCGCGAGCGCGGCAATAACAAGGGTGAGCAGCGCAAGAGCGGCAAGCACGGGCCAGGGCAGAAAAGGGGCAAAACCGATATTCATCTTACTGCCCCAGCCGTTGCAGGATATCCGGGATGTGCACCTGATCGGACTTATAATTTCCGGTCAGCATGTACATCATGATGTTGACGCCGCTGCGGTAGGCATATTCGCGTTGCATTTCATCCGGCGGAACGGTCGGCAGCATCGGCGATCCGTTATCGTCTGTGGCCCAGGCGCCGGCAAAATCATTGCCGGTGATCATGATCGGCGTCACGCCGTCAGACGATGCAACGGCATTGCCATCACGACGAGTGTCCTGGCGTGCCTCGACCCAGAGCGGACTGTCGTTGTAGCGGCCTGGAAAGCTGGCAAGCAGATAGAAGGACTTGGTCAGCACATGACCTGCCGGCACCGGCTCAAGGGGTGGAATGTCGAGATTGGCGAGGATTTGCTGCAGCCTCTGGCCATTCGGGCTCGGCGTCGACGTATCACCCATTGTATCGATCGCGTCCCGTGTATCGAAGAGCACGGTGCCGCCGTTGCGCATATAGGCATCGATGCGGTTGATGGCCTCGTTCGAGGGCATCGGCGCGGTTGCCGATATCGGCCAGTAGATCAGCGGATAAAAGGCGAGCTCGTCCTTGGAAAGGTCCAATCCCACCGGAGCGCCGGGCTCCAAGGTCGTGCGATAGGTCAAATAATCGGACAGGCCGGCCAGTCCGCGCTCGGAAATATGATCGACGTCGGATTCACCCGTCACGACATAGGCAAGGTGGGTTTTGTCCAGCCGGGAAAAGATCGTGTCGTCGCCGGGCTTGGAATCGTCCGCGAGAGCCTTTGCCGGATGCAGGAAGACGGCGATCGATGCAGCCAGCAGCAACACCGCAGCTCCGCCGGCGATTGTCTTTGCCGATCGGCCGAAGCGCGGGAAGGCGCCGTTCATGAAGAGAACGATCAGGCTGTCGGCAAGCAGGATCAGGAAGGCGAGCGTGAAGAGGATCGGCTTGGCCGACCATGCCTCGCCGCCGATGAGGCCTTCGCGCGTGACCGTTCCGACAGCGGACGCATCAAGCGGTTTCAGCTCCGTGCCGCGTGGCAGCACGTTGAGCGCGGTAAAGCCTTCCTCAGAACCATAAAGGCCCGGTGGATTGTCGAAATTGGCGACAGGAGCCCCCTTGCTATTGGGTTCCAGCGGGCGAGCGCTGCCGATTTCGCTGGTCAGCGCGCCCTTGGCGGTGAGAAGCCGATAGGGAGGCATGGCTTCAGTGACCTTGGCCGCCTGCTCGGTCGAGGTGACGCCGCCGGCGCGCGACAGTTGCACGACGCGACGCAGCATCTCGACGAAGTCGCCGGAGATCGGCAGGTCCGACCACTCCGGTTCCGCCGTGACATGGAAGAGGATGATGCGGCCGGCGCGCATCTGCTTCTCGGTGACCAGCGGCGTGCCGTCGGCAAGACTTGCCCAGGTGCGTTCCGCAAGGTCGGGTGTCGGTTCGGCCAGCACCTGTCGTTTGACGAGCACGTTTGCCGGCTTCGGCATGCCGGCGAAGGGACCGAAGGACGGGAAGTCTGCCAGCGGCTGCGGCTCGGCCCAGGAGAGCGCGCCGCCGAAGGTGCGTTCGCCCTGGCGCAAGGTGACCGGCACGAGCGGATCGTCCGCAGGAGCGGCGGCAAGGCGCGGGCCGGCGAAGCGCACCAGCGTGCCGCCATTTTCGATCCAGTGCTGCAGCGGCGCATAGCTTTCCTGCGGCAGGCGGCCGACGTCGGCCATGATCATCACGGACGGATTGTTCGCCAGCAGTTCCGGGATCGATTTCGCCAGATCGGAGCTATTGGGCTGGGTCAGATCGGCATAGGGCTGAAGGGCGCGCTGAATGTAGTAAAGCGGCGAAAGGATCGGCTGGAACTCGTCGGCTGCCTGGCCGGAAAGCAGCGCCACACGGCGGCGGCGAAAGCCATCGTCGAGCAGATAGACACCGCCGGCGCTGGCATTCCTGTCGATGCCGATGCGGGCGAAATCGTTGCGCATTTCGAAGGGCGCGGTAATCGAGCCGGCCGCGACCGTCTGGCCGCCATTGAAGTTCAGCGTACCAGCTGCGATCGGACGCCCCTGATTGTCCTGCGCAGACAAGGTCATGCGAAGTGGCGCCGTGCCGTTCAGCCGTGTCGCCGTCACCGTCATGTCGCTGGCATTGTTGGCGGCGCCGGTGATTGCGACGATGTTGCTGCCATCCCCTTCGATCAGCCGGAAGTCGCTTGGCTTCAGATCCGCGAGGCGGTTGACGATGTCATCCTTATCCTTGCTTTGGAGACCGTCGGAAATGAAGGCGATCGTGCCGGGGGCGGTGCCGTTAAGGGCGGCCTTTATGGCGTCGGCTGCGCGCTGGCGATCCGGGACCAGCGGCCGAGCATTCATCGCATGAAGCTTGTCACGCGCCGCTGCCGCCGCGCCGGGCGTTGCATCGTTGCCCTGCTCGGCGGTGAAGGCGATGGAGACCGGAATTCCCTTGGCGTCGGCATCGTCGATTAGCGCGTCGGCGGTTCGCACGCGGCGCTCCCAGTCGGAGACGCTTGCCCAGCTGTTGTCGATGAGCAGAACCAGCGGGCCGCCGCTCGACAGTGTATTGGCGCGCGGATTGAACATGGGATTGGCGATTGCGAGAATGACGAGCGCGGCGAGCAGCATCCGCAGCAGCGTCAGCCACCAGGGGCTGCGGGCCGGTGTTTCCTCACGCTTCAAGATCTTCGCCAGGATGCGCAGCGGCGGGAACACCTCGCTGCGCGGCTGGGGAGGGGTCAGGCGCAGAAGCCACCAGATCGCCGGAAGCAGGATCAGTGCAGCAAGGATGGCCGGCGAAGCGAATGCGAAGGAGAGACCGCTCATGGCTGTCCTCCTGACGCGACCCTGGCAGGCATGCCGGAAAGATACATGTGCACGGCGACCAGCGCTTCCGAGGCGAGATGGTCAGTGCGATGGCTGATGAAGGTCCAGCCGAGATGGCGCAACGACTGGCCGAGATTTTCCCGGCGGGCAAGATAGGCGCGCTGATAGTCTTCGCGCAGATTTTCCGCGCGGCCGGCAAGCAGTTTCGCGCCGTTTTCAGGATCGCTGAATTCCGTGCGGCCGCTATATGGGAATATTTCCTCGGCCGGGTCCGCGATTTCGACCACGTGTCCGCGCAGACCTCGCCGCGCCAGAGGCCCAATCCGACCCATCACATTGTCGGCATCGTCGAGAAAATCGCCGATGAGAACGATATCGCTCCAGCCACGGATCATTGCCGTTTGCGGCAAGCCGCCTTCGAGCGGCGTGTGCATCAGAGCCGCGGCCAGGCGTTCAGCGGCGTTGCGGGTGGCGACGGGTTCCATTACGCCGGGGCAGCCGATCCGTTCGCCGGAGCGGGACAGGATTTCGGCAAGCGCCAGCATGATGACCAGCGCGCGGCCTTCCTTGGAAACATGGCCATAGGTGGACTTGTACATCATCGAAGGCGAAAGGTCGGCCCAAAGCCAGATGGTGTGCGCAGCTTCCCATTCATGGTCGCGAATGTAGGTATGGTCGTCACGCGCTGATCGCCGCCAGTCGATGCGCGACAGGCTTTCGCCTTCGGTATAGGGGCGGAATTGCCAGAAATTCTCACCGATGCCGCGCTTGCGCCGACCGTGCCATCCCGCAATCACCGTATTGGCAATACGCTTGGCTTCGACGAGGCAATCCGGCACGAGGGCAGCGCGACTGCGGGCACGGGAAAGGGCATCGTTGCCTGAAGTCGGTCTGACGATCTGTCCGATGGATGCCACGCGATTATATTCTCCTCGAGATCCGGCTTACGCTCTCGACTGCTTGACCAGCCCTGCAATGACATCGCGCACGGACATGCCATCGGCGCGGGCTGCAAAGGTCAATGCCATGCGATGTTCGAGCACCGGTTCTGCGAGCGCATGCACGTCGTCGATCGATGGCGCGAGCCGGCCTTCGTAAAGCGCGCGGGCGCGGGCGCAGAGCATCATAGCCTGACCGGCACGCGGGCCGGGACCCCAGGCGACATGCTTGTCGGTCGAGGCATTGCCTTGACCGGGGCGGGCGGAGCGCACCAGTGCGAGAATTGCGTCGACCACGCCATCGCTGACCGGCATCTGGCGAATCAGATGCTGGATTTCCAGCAGGCGCTCGGCATTGATGACGGCATCCGGCGTGGCTTCGCCAATCCCGGTCGTTTCGAGCAGAATGCGCCGCTCGTCGGCAAGCTCTGGATAGTCGACATCGACCTGCAGCAGGAAGCGGTCGAGCTGGGCTTCCGGCAGCGGATAGGTGCCTTCCTGTTCCAGCGGGTTCTGTGTTGCCAGAACATGGAACGGAGCCGGCAGGTCATAACGCTGGCCGGCGATGGTGACGTGATATTCCTGCATCGACTGCAGCAGTGCCGACTGCGTGCGCGGTGAGGCGCGGTTGATTTCGTCGGCCATCAGGAGCTGCGCGAAGACCGGGCCCTTGACGAAACGGAAGGAGCGGCGGCCGCTCTCGTCCTGATCCATCACTTCGGAGCCGAGAATATCCGACGGCATCAGGTCAGGCGTGAACTGGACACGATTGGACGCAAGGCCGAGAACCGCGCCAAGCGTGGTCACCAGCTTGGTTTTCGCAAGGCCCGGTACGCCGACAAGCAACGCGTGACCGCCGGCAAGCACGGCAAGCAGCGTATTTTCCACGACGCTTTCCTGGCCGAAAATGACCTTCGAAACCTCTTCACGCACCAGGGCGATATCGCTCAAGGCCTTCTCGGCCGATGCGACCATAGCCTGCTCGTCGAGGTTCGTTTCGGTCGATTTGATCATGCCCATTTGCGTCTCCAGTGGCATAAAACGGTGCCTGCGATTCGCAGACCTTACACATTTGCCTCATAATCAATACAACTTATCGCCACGAAGACGGCTGACAAGCACGTTTCGAATGACTATCTCGTGAGAAACTGTCGTATTCGTGACTAACGGTAAACCGGGACGGAACAATGGCAACCGAGGAAATCAAGGCAACGGGCGATGCGGCAAGTCTGGCGGCACTGATTTCCCGCGCCGCCGGCGATAGCGGCGGTCGCAAGAAGGGCCTGCCGCCCGTCGATCGTTGGGATCCGCCGTTTTGCGGCGATATCGACATGGAAATTCGGGCCGACGGAACCTGGTACTACCTGGGCACCCCGATCGGCCGCGCGCCTCTTGTCCGGCTGTTTTCCACTGTCCTGCGCAAGGATGCTGATGATAAGACCTATCTCGTCACGCCTGTGGAGAAAGTCGGCATTCGCGTCGTCGATGCGCCCTTCGTCGCCGTCGAGATGAGCGTGACGGAACGCGACGGCAGGCGTGTGCTGACCTTCCGCACCAATGTCGGCGATGTTGTCGAGGCGGGCAGGGAGCATCCGATCCGCTTCGTCATCCGCGGAGAAAATGATGAGCTGAAGCCTTATCTGCATGTGCGTGGTCGGCTGGAAGCGCTGGTGACGCGTGCGGTCATGTATGATCTTGTCGAGCTTGGCGAGCCGGTCGAAATTGCCGGGCGGGAAATCTTCTGCATTCGCTCCGGCAGCTCCATCTTTCCTGTCATGCCGGTCGCCGAGCTGGATGCACTGACGCGATGATTGAATTTCCTCTTTATTCCGCAGACGAGTTTCGGCGCCGCGCACTCATGCAGAGCGGTGCACCGGTCGAGCTTGCCTGGCGGGATCATGGCGATCATCGCCTCAATCCGGAAACGATATTGCAGGTCGAGGGTTTGAAGCTGAAGGATGCGGCCGTGCTCGTGCCGGTGGTCGACAGCGGCGACGATGCTAAGGTGATCTTCACGCTTCGCACATCCACCCTGCGCAAGCATTCCGGCCAGATCGCCTTCCCGGGCGGCGCTATCGATCCCGAAGACGCCTCGCCGGAAATGGCGGCCGTGCGTGAGGCGGGCGAGGAGATCGGACTTGCTGACATCTTCATAGAACCTGTGGCGCGGCTTCCGCATTATCTGGCCGCAACCGGCTTTCGCATCACGCCGATCCTGGCGGTCGTGCGGCCCGGCTTCGACCTGGCTCTCAACCCGACCGAGGTTGAGGATGCTTTCGAGGTGCCGCTGTCCTTCTTGATGGACCCAAGCCACCATGTCACCGACACCATGGTCTGGCAGGGAACCGAGCGCCATTTTTACCGCATGCCTTATGGTCAGCGGATGATCTGGGGCATTACCGCGGGCATCGTCCGCACGCTTTATGAAAGGCTTTACACATGACGTCCGTTGCCGGAGAGGCATGGTTCCGGGACAAGGGGCTGGAGCGAGTCCTGTCGTTGCTCAATGCCGATGGCGGCGAAGGTCGCGTGGTCGGTGGCGCGGTGCGCAACAGCCTCATGGGCCTCCCGGTCGCCGATATCGATGTCGCGACCACGCTGCTGCCCGAGGCTGTCGTCGAACGCGCTGGCGCTGCCGGCATCAAAGCGGTGCCGACGGGAATTGTGCACGGAACCGTGACCCTCGTTATCGATGGCAAGCCATTTGAAATCACGACCTTGCGCCGCGACGTCGAAACGGACGGGCGCCGAGCCCGAGTTGCTTTCAGCGACGACTGGCAGGCGGATGCAGAGCGCCGCGACCTGACGGTCAACGCGCTCTACGCTTCTGCGGATGGCGAAGTCGTGGATCTCGTTGGCGGCCTCGCCGATCTGGAGCGCCGCAATATCCGGTTCATCGGCGATGCCGCGACCCGGATTGCCGAGGACTATCTGCGCATCCTGCGCTTCTTCCGCTTCTTCGCATATTATGGCAGCGGTCGACCGGATGCGGATGGGCTGCGCGCCTGTGCTGCGGCGCGCTCGAAAATTTCGACGCTATCAGCCGAACGCGTCTGGTCGGAGATGAAGAAGTTGCTGGCTGCGGCCGATCCCGGGCGGGCATTGCTCTGGATGCGTCAGGTCGGGATTTTGACAGAGATTCTTCCGGAGACGGAGAAATGGGGGATCGATGCCGTTCCGGCGCTGATCGCCACAGAACAGGTTCTTCACTGGCCGGCAGATCCGATGCTCCGGCTTGCGGCCATCGTGCCGCCCGATGCTGCAAGGCTTGCCAAGCTGGCGGAGCGGCTGCGTCTGTCCAAGGCGGAAGCCGCCTATCTCCAGGCATGGGCGAATGCGCCCGTCGTCAAGGATGACATGTCGGAAGCGGCCTTCGATCGCCTGCTTTACCGCCACGAGCCTTCAGGTGTCGCGACACGGCTGAAACTTGCCTTGGCTGTCGCGCGGGGCAAGGCTGAAAGCGATTTCGAGGAGATGTCGCGGAGCGCCCGGCTCGGCAAACTGCTTGATCGTATCGCTGCCTGGAAGAAGCCTGCTTTTCCCATCAGCGGCGCAGACGCTCTTGCAGCCGGCATACCGGCCGGGCCGCGCATCGGTGAACTTCTGGGCATATTGGAGCAGGCCTGGGTCGACGGCAATTTCAAAGGCGACCGGGCAAGTCTTCTTGCCCGGCTGAAAGAGCTGGCGAACGCCTGAGATCGGAAGCGATTTCAGGCGGCGTGAGCTTCGTCGCGAATGCGGGCCTTGATGTTATCGACCATATTCTCGCGGATAATGGTTTCGCCATGTGCTTCGCGCATATGCTCAACGGCGCGGCGAACCACTTCGGCGTCGTCCTTGGCGCGCGTATGCCAGTCACAACCCGGGACGAGCGTACCACATTCAAACAAGCGCATATCTTCCTCCACATAGTCAACGACGTGCAATGCCTTCATGTCGAAGGACATGAAGGCTAGAACGCAACGATCGTAAAAAAGTTTCGTCGTCCGGCAGTGCTCTCGCGTGCCGGACAGGTGCATTCACGTCACTCCGGCATCGCCCAGGCTTTGAAGCAGTCGGACGATTGATAGCGTGTCAGGGGTGTCTGCTTGACCGCGCGATCAGCCGTCATGCGGGCGAGATCGGTCGGTGATTTGCCTGCCAACTGCATTTTGACCTGCTCTATGAAGCAGGAGAGCGGAAGGTCGGATCCGCTGCGGACCCTCATGTCTTCCGCCAGCCGGACGATAAATTCCGGGCTGTCTATCGTGCGCGAAAGTTTCTGTTCTTTCGGCAATTCCGAGACTTGGTTCTGTACTGCCATTGCAACCTCCTCCGATTGAAACGAGCATCACCCAATCTAGGCACTTCCCCCCGTCGATTTCAGATCTTTTTCGATCATTTTATGTTGAACGGCCACGGCGCATCATGGTGGTCAGACCGTATCCACTGCGCTTAGGCTCAATTTTCGAATGCTTTGCTCGGAAACCGCCGCTTGTCCGCGGCGGTAGCTTTGGAAGCTTTCCGCCTGTTCTTCGAACAGCGAAATGTTCCAACTCATTGAATTCACGCGATTCCAGGAAAACTGCCGCACACTTTTCCTGGAATTGCCCTAGGGCCAACGTACGACCGGCGGCATTGAGGACAGGATCGACTCGACGTTGCCGCCCGTCTTCAGCCCGAATATCGTACCGCGATCATATAACAAATTGAACTCTACATAACGCCCGCGGCGGATTAATTGCTCGTCGCGATCCTCTTCCGTCCATGCCTCGTTGAAGCTCGAACGAACGATGCGCGGATAGACCATGGAAAATGCCCGGCCGACATCGCGGGTAAAGGCAAAATCCGCATTCCAGCCGCCGGCTTCCTCTTCCGAGTGCAGCCAGTCGAAGAAGATGCCGCCGATGCCGCGCGGTTCGTTGCGGTGCTTGAGGAAGAAATAGTCGTCGCACCAGGTCTTGTAGCGCGGATAGTCGGCGACGGTGTGCCGGTCGCAGACGATCTGCATGGCGCGGTGGAAGAGGACGCTATCCGGATCTTCCTGGGTGCGGCGGCGATCGAGCACCGGCGTAAGGTCGGCGCCGCCGCCGAACCATTGGCTCGTCGTCACCACCATGCGGGTATTCATGTGTACTGCGGGCACATTCGGATTGACCGGATGGGCGATCAGCGACAGGCCGGAAGCCCAGAAACGCGGATCCTCTTCGGCGCCGGGGATCTGGCTGCGGAAGTCAGGCGAAAACTCGCCGTAGACGGTCGATGTGTGAACGCCGACCTTCTCGAAGACCCGGCCTTCCATCATGGACATGCGCCCGCCGCCGCCCTGACCATTCTCCCGCTGCCAATCCTTGGCGACGAAGCGTCCCGGCTCCTGGTCGGAGAGGGGGCCGGCAAGCTCGTTTTCGAGCTGTTCGAACTCGGCGCAAATGGCGTCGCGCAAGCTCTCGAACCAGCCTCGCGCAGCCTCCTTCTTTGCTTCAATGTCTTCAGGTAGTCCTTTGGGAAGATTGGGTCGTTCCATGCATGCTCTCCGACGGTGCGAGCAGCCGGTGGCCCGCGATTCGCACCTTATTTATCGTCATGTTGAATACCAGCAATGCTGCACCGCAACCAGTGCAGCGACGTCGCAGGAGAATCGACTCGCAAATTTCTCGGTGCGGTACTATGGTCCCTCCCACAGGCGAGGTTTTATCATGAAGATACCTGGACCGCCGCCCCTGGATGGGCTGAAAAACAGAATATTCCGCTATCGGCAGGAACAGGCCGCCGGCGGAAGCAGCGAGTTCATACGCGAAACTTTTTGTCTCACTCGTCCTGAGGCACGCGCCAAAGCACGCGAGTGGTTCGACGAATTCCCCAAGGCGGCTTACTGGACCGAAGTCGAAAGCTGGCGCCAGATCGATGGCGAGCGTATCGAATTCACCATGCGGCGCCTGCCGTCGGCAGACTGAGCCGAACCAACACCGATCTTTGATGGCGGGCCAATTGCCTGCCCGATCCTATTGTGTGTTTCGCAACCGGCTCTCGATCAACAGGCCGCTTTCATCCAGGATCGGGTGAGCCACCGAAACGATATGGGCATTGATGCGCTTCAGATCGCGCAGCATGTCGAGATGCAGCGAACTGGTTTGCAGGCTGTCGATGCGGCCGTCGCGCAATCTTTCCAGGTGACGCTCCGAGGACTGCTTTTCGAGCCGGCGCACGTCAACCTTCACTTCCATGAGCTGCCGAGCGAGATTGAAATCGCGTGTCACGAGGATCGTCTGGGCGACGCGCAGATTATCGATGGTCAGGCTGAACAAGCTGCGCAGCTCGCGATAGCCGTCATCCGAGAAGGTGAGACCCTTGTCGATTTTCTTGGCCACCTGCTCGGCAAGCCCTTTCTCGATGATATCGCCGATATGCTCGAGATTGATGGCATAATCGATGATGACGATCGAGCGCCGGCCGTTTTCGTCGTCCAGTCCGGCGTGTCCCAGTTTCGACAGGTAGATCTTTACTTCCTGCTGGATGCGGTCGACGCGCTTTTCCAGAACCGGAATTTCCCTCAGAGGCGAGAGATCATTGTCGTTGAAGGCATTCTCCGTGCGGATGAGCATACGTTCGATGAGATCGCCCACGGCCAGAACCTCGCGCGTGGCGCTGGCAAGGGCGACGACCGGGGTCGTGAGAGCCTGCTGGTCGAGGAATTTCGGCCCGTCGTCGGTCTGGGGATCGTCCGCCACCATCCTGAGCATGGTTTTTGAGAGCAGGCTGGAAAACGGCCACGCGCAGATCGCAAGGACGATGTTGAAAAGCAGGTGCGCGTCCACCGGCAGTTTGGCGGGCGACAGATGCAGGCTCTGCATCCAGTCGCCGATATAGCCTGCAAGGGGGAGCACGATGAGACAGCCGATGGCGCGTACGATCAGATTGCCGAGCGTGACGCGTCGGGCGGTTGCCGGACCCGAAAGCGTCGCCATGACGGGCGGGATTGCTCCACCGAGATTGGCACCGAGGACAAGGACGACCGTCAGAGCGGGGGACAGAATGCCCGTGGAGGCGAGCGAGAGGATCAAGACGACGACGGCGAGGCTCGACGACGATACGAAGGCGAGCACCGCAGAAAAGATCAGCGCGACCGGGAGTGCGCCGTCCAGAAGGCCGATGAATGCGCCAAGCGCTGCCGATTGCCGCATGGGTGCGGTCGCAAGGCTCAGAAGTTGCAGCGACAGCAGCATGAGGCCGATACCGATCAGCGCTGCTCCGGCTCCCTGCTTGGCGGTCGAGGAGCGGCGATAAAGCACGATGCCGATCAGAATGATGAGGGGCGAGAGCCATTCGATGCCGGTGGCGACGATCCATGCCGTTACGGCCGTGCCGACATTAGCGCCGAGCAGCACGATCTGGGCCATGCTCGGCAGAACGAGATCGCGCTCGACAAAGGAGGCGATCATCAACGCCGTTGCCGTGGAGCTCTGCAGCGCAAGGGTCGCAAAGAAACCGGATACGAACGATCGCGTGCCGCTGCGGGTTCCCTTGGCAAGGCCAGTTCTGAGGCGTGCACCGAAAGCGCGGGACACGCCATCCTTCACCTGAGCAAGGCCGAACAGCAGCAGACCGACGGCGCCGAACAGGTTGATCATGACAATGGTTGATTCCATTTTCTTCTAATTCTTCCTCATGCCTTCATGCGCAACTGAATCCGAAAGCGATAATAACCTACTGAAAAGGCATGAATTTCAGCACATAATCGTGTTGGATGAGAAACGACAATTTTGCTTGCCGGCTAAACATTATACGCTTGCCGCGAGCATAGTCCACCTGCGATTGCGACATATTGGGTCAACAATTGCGCAGGTTATGCCATCAATGTGGCTTGGATGGGGGCAATGCGCCGGCCGAGCCGGTTTCGGCCTGCGGCGGTGCGGGCGTCGGATTTTCGGAAAAGGCCTTCTTTACCCCATCAATCGTCACTGCACGCGGTTTTGAGCCGAGCGGCGTGGAGGCAGCCCCTGTGTGCGCCGGTGAAGGCCCTTTCGGCGACCCGGACGCATCGTCTTGCACCTTCGCCCCGGTCTCGGCCATCTTCGGTACGGTTGCCAGGATTTCTCTGAGCGCCGATGTGACGGGCAGATGCCCGTTCAGATCGGTGTTGGTATGATGCCCTGCATTCGGCATGCGCCTGTTGGCATCGATGAACATGCGCGAATTGATTTCGCCGAACCAATCCCATTCGCCCATGATGTCCATGACGTCAGTGAAAGCCGGCGGCATGGCGATGCGGGCGCCGATCGTCACGATCCTGGCATGTTGCGCCAGCTGCGCGATCCGGGCCTCATCCTGCTTGCACAGGTCATGCAGCGCTGCGGCAAGCACGAGATTGCCCTTGGAGTGGCCGGTCAGAAGCCGAAAGGAGAGGCGTGTGTCCGCAAGCAGTGCCTGAACAGTGCGGGTATCCAGGCTGGTGCGGCTTGCCGACTTCGCACGATGCGCGCCGACTTTGGGGCGCCCGGCCAGATCGTCAAACGCCTGCAGAAGCGGGCGCATTCCTTTCAGGTGACCGAAGAAGAACAGGCCGCCGAATGTTTCCGTGATGACATCGGCAATGCCGTAGCCGGAAACGACAACGGCGACCGGTCCATCGATCGCGTCCGCCACGTTCCGGGCGAAGGCCGCCGCTCCCAGCGCCGAGCCGCCGATGCCGGCGACCGCCAGTGCGCGCACCTTGTCTCCGCCGCGCAATACGAACTCGTCGACCGTCTCGCAAAGCGCAATCGCAGCGCTGCCACTCGGCGGAACGATCATGATCGCGCCCTCCGCCGCAAGCGAGTCGCTGATATAGAAGACTTCCTCGGGTCGGATCACCTTGACGTCATAAAACAGCGCATCGAGTGCCAGGTTTCGCTGTCGAAGCGCCTCGAGCGCGAGATTTCGCGCAGGCGAATGCTGCAGCCTTTCGGGTAGGCTCAACGTGCGTGCGAATTGGGTAAGGGAAAGCGTGAATGCCGTCTGGAACATGGGTCACCTCGCCAAGGTTGCCTGAGTTAGAGCATTCCAGAGCGAAGCTTCTCACACTTTATCCGGCGTGCCAACGCCTATTCGGGTGCGACATTCCCGCCCGGTGCCTGATGTGGCGACCATTGCGTTTGCCGCAGCGCTTCGCCTGAGATCATCGCGGCGGACATGGCGACATTGATCGAGCGCTGGCCTTCAACCATGGGGATCAGAATGCGGCTATCGGCCCTGTCGTGCACGTGGTCGGGCACGCCGGCGCTTTCCCGGCCGAAGAGAAGGATATCGTCGGCGCGGAAGATAAAGTCTGTGTAGGGTTGCGCCGCCTTGGTGGAGGCCAGCACCAGCCGTCGCCCACTTTCCAGGCGCCATGTCTCGAAGCGCTCCCAGTTCACATGTCTCGTCAGCGTGACGGCCGAGAGATAATCCATGCCGGCTCGCTTCAAGTTGCGATCCGATATGTCGAAGCCGGCCGGTTCGATGATGTCGACGCCGAGGCCGAGGCAGGCGGCCAAGCGCAGGATCGTACCGGTATTGCCGGGGATGTCGGGCTGATAGAGGGCGATGCGAAGCTTTGTCATGCGATTGCACCTAGCGAACTCGCCAGGATTTGTCTTCGATTTTCGTCGCTCGGTTGGCTTTCGTGATGGATCCCATCAGCAGAATTGAAGAATTCCGCCCATTTTTCGCGCATATTTCGCTTTCCAAATTAAAAAATGCGCGCTACAAGGTGAGCGCTCTACAACCAGCGAAAGAGGAGGCTCAGATGGATATCCTATTTGTAATGATGCGCCTCCGTGCCATGAACCCACGGCCCTGAATAAGCCGCTCTAGGACGCAATTTCGCAAGGTTCCCCCCTTTTCGTTTAGTTACGCGGCCGGTATGGCCTCGTTCTTTCATCGTCCGGCCACCATATCTGTCTGCGACCTTCGGGCGCATTGGGTGGCAAGAGGTCGAGTCTTTGGAGCATTTCAATGTTTGGCTGGTTTGAACGCCGACTAAATCCGTTTCCGAGCGAGATACCGGGCGCACCACCCCGTGGCCTTCTTGCCTTTTGCTGGCACTATACCAAGCCCGCAGCACCCTGGCTGCTCGCCATGAGCATGCTCTCGATGCTGATCGCGATCGGTGAGGTGGCTCTGTTCCAGTTCCTTGGCGATATCGTCGACTGGCTGACCAAGGCGGACAGGGCGACGTTCCTGCAGACGGAATGGCCGAAGCTGTTCTGGATGGGGGCGATGGTGCTGGTCGGCCTGCCTTTGGCGGCGGTGCTCGACAGTTTCATCATGCACCAGGTCCTGCTCGGCAATTATCCGATGATCGCGCGCTGGCAGATGCATCGCTTCCTGTTGCGCCACAGCATGACCTTTTTTGCCAACGAGTTTGCAGGCCGCGTCGCCACCAAGGTGATGCAGACCTCGCTTGCCGTTCGCGAGACGGTCATGAAGACGCTCGACGTCTTCGTCTATGTCGCCACCTACTTTATCTCGATGATCTTGATCATCGGGGCGGCCGACTGGCGTCTGATGTTGCCGATCCTGGTTTGGCTTGCCATCTACATTGCCATCGTCGCCTATTTCATTCCGATCTTGCGCAAGATCGCGGCCCAGCAAGCCGATGCGCGCTCGATGATGACCGGCCGCGTGGTCGACAGCTACACCAACATCGCCACGGTGAAGCTGTTTTCGCATGCGGGCCGCGAGGAGACCTATGCCAAGGCCGGCATGCAGGAATTCCTCGGGGCCGTGCATCAGCAGATGCGCAAGGTAACGCTGTTCAATGCCGCCGTTTACATCAACAACTGTGCGGCCTTGTTCGTCGTTTCGGCAATGTCGATCTGGTTCTGGCTTGGCGGGTCGATTTCCGTCGGCGCCATTGCCATCGCCATTGGTCTTGCCATGCGTGTCAACGGCATGTCGCAATGGGTGATGTGGGAGGTTTCGGCGCTCTTCGAAAACATCGGCACCGTCTATGACGGCATGGAGATGATGGCGAAGCCTCACGATATCGTGGACAAGCCGGCAGCCCCTGGCATCGCTGCCAAGCAGGGTGCGATCCGCTTTGATCACATTCGCTTCCATTATGGCAAGGCGAAGGGCGTGATCGAAGATCTGAGCCTCGACATCCGTGCCGGCGAAAAGGTCGGTCTTGTCGGACGCTCGGGCGCCGGCAAGACGACGCTGATGAACCTGCTTCTGCGCTTCTACGATCTGGAGAGCGGTCGCATTACCATCGATGGCCATGATATTGCCGGGGTCACGCAGGACAGCTTGCGCGAAATGATCGGCGTGGTGACGCAGGATACATCGCTGCTTCACCGCTCGATCCGTGACAATATCGCCTACAGCCGTCCGGATGCCACCGACGAAGAGGTCATCCAGGCCGCCAAGCGCGCGAATGCCTGGGACTTCATCGAAGGCCTTGTCGACATGCAGGGCCGGACTGGCCTTGATGCACAAGTCGGCGAGCGTGGCGTGAAGCTGTCAGGCGGCCAGCGTCAGCGTGTGGCGATTGCCCGCGTCTTCCTGAAGGACGCACCGATCCTGGTGCTCGACGAGGCGACCTCGGCGCTCGATTCCGAAGTGGAAGCGGCGATCCAGGAAAACCTCTTCGCGCTGATGCACGGCAAGACGGTGATCGCGATTGCTCATCGCCTGTCGACGTTGACGGAGATGGACCGCCTCGTCGTGCTCGACAAGGGCCGGATCATCGAGACGGGCTCGCATCAGGAATTGGTTCAGGAGGGGGGCATCTACGCCGAACTCTGGAACCGCCAGTCCGGTGGCTTCCTGGCCGATCACGAAGAGGTCGAGGCGGCGGCGCAATAGAGATGACGAGAGGGCGGCGAAAGCCGCCCTTTTCATGTGCGGGAAGAGCAGGGCGGACGGTCGCTCGAAACCTAACGAAAATATAACCTTTGCAACGCGGCCATTTCCTTTGCGCCCGTGGGGAAATTGCCTATATCGCTGGCATGCTCATCCGTTCCGTATACCGCCTGTTCGAAACCTGGATCGATCCTTACTACCGCAGTGGCGATCTCCGCCCGCCACGGTCGCTCGGTGCCTTCATCTGGTATTATGTCGGTCAGGCCAAGGGGCCATTCCTGGCGATGGCGGCGCTCGGCGGTGCCGTTGCCATGCTGGAGGCGGCGCTCTTCTGGTTCGTCGGCCATCTGGTCGATATTCTCGACAAGGTGAAGCCGGGCGAGGGGTGGAGCGGGCTTCTGGACGGCCACGGCGCGACATTGCTCGGCATGGTCTTCGTCGTTCTTGTCGTGCGCTTTGTCGTCGTCAGCCTCGGCGCGCTGGTCGAGGAGCAGGTTGTCGTTCCCGGCTTTTTGAACCTCGTGCGCTGGCAGGCCTATCGGCATGTGGCGAGGCAGTCCGTCGAATTCTTCCAGAACGATTTCTCCGGCCGGGTGGTGACCAAGGTCTGGTCGGCGGGGCAGGCCACGGGCGATCTCGTCGTGTCGCTGCTGCAGGTGGTCTGGTTCATCATCATCTATGCCGCCTCGACGATCGCGCTGGTCGGCGGTTTGGACTGGCGGCTGGCCCTTGTCATTGCGGTCTGGATCGTCGTTTTTTCGTTGCTCGCGCGCTACTTCGTGCCGCGCATACGCCGCCATGCACGTAACGCGGCCGAGGCGTCGTCGATGCTGAACGGCCGCATGGTCGATGCCTATGCCAACATCCAGACGCTGAAACTCTTCGGCCGCGAAGAACAGAATGATCACTATATCCGCAACGGCTTTGATCGCTTTCAGGCCGCCGTGATGCCGTTTACACGGCTGCTGACGGGCGTTCGCTCGTCATTGGCGCTGCTATCGGGCGTGATGATTACGACGATCGGCGCGCTTGCCGTTCACCTCTGGCTTTCGGGTGAAATTTCGACTGGCGGCGTTGCCTTCACGCTCAGCATGGTGCTGCGGTTGAACATGCTCTTCGGCCGCATGATGGCGCAATTCAACGCCATCATGCGCAATCTCGGCACGATCCAGAATTCGGCCGAGATGATCTCCGAACCTATCGGCCTGGTCGATCGGCCAGACGCCAGGGACCTGGCCGTCACCGGTCCGGACATCCGTTTCGACAACATCACTTTCCATTACGGGCGCGGCGGCGGCATTATCGACAATTTCTCGCTGAGCGTCGCCGCCGGCGAGAAGGTCGGCATCGTTGGTCGGTCCGGTGCCGGCAAGACCACGCTCGTCAACCTGTTATTGCGCTTCTACGATCTCGAGGGTGGCCGGATCCTGATCGACGGGCAGGACATTGCAGCCGTGCGGCAGGAGTCGCTGCGTGGCGCGATCGGCATGGTGACGCAGGATACTGCGCTCCTCAATCGCTCCATTCGCGACAACATCCTTTTCGGTCGCCCCGACGCTACCGACGAGCAGATGGTGGAGGCGGCGCGGCAGGCAGAGGCCGACCGCTTCATCGCAACCCTTGAGGATCAGAAGGGACGCACGGCCTATGCCGCCCATGTCGGTGAGCGCGGCGTCAAGCTTTCCGGCGGTCAGCGTCAGCGCATCGCGATCGCAAGGGTGATGCTGAAGGACGCGCCGATCCTCGTCCTCGACGAGGCGACATCGGCTCTGGATTCCGAAGCCGAAGCCGTACTCCAGTCCAATCTCGATACGCTGATGAAAGGCAAGACCGTTCTTGCCATCGCGCACCGCCTCTCGACCATTGCAAAGCTCGACCGGCTGATCGTCATCGACAAGGGCAAGATCATCGAGGAAGGCACGCATGAGGAGCTGATTGCCCGTGGCGGTCTTTATTCCGAATTGTGGGCGCGCCAGTCCGGCGGCTTTATCGCGGTGGATGCCGACTGACTTCAGCTGCTCTCGTCGATTTCTGCGTCTCAGCTTCCTGCAGGATGAGGAACACTGAACTCCGTCATGAGGCCGAAGTGGTTCGAACCCATCGCGTCGGGGATCTGCTTGACCGAGATCAGCCGCAACGGTGCTCGGGCAAAGACATGGTCGATGCTGATGCCGTAGGCACCGGCCACGATCGGCCAGGTCGCAGGCTCGGGGAAGGCGTGACGGAGACTGGTTGCCGCCAGAAAGTCGCGCATGTCGGGCGCGATGACCGAGGCATTGAAATCTCCAGCGAGGATAAGCGGCCCTTTCACGTCGTTGAGAATGGGTGCGAGAAGACCGAGCTCGATCTGGTGAAACGCATCGAAATACGGCTTGCTCAGATGCGCTGAGGCGAAATTTACGGGCTGGCCATCCATGTCGATGGTGACGAGGATAAAGCGATTGTCCCAAAGGCTGCCGAGGCTGCGCATGAGCTGGCTCTGAAAAGGCCTCTTCGACAGCAGCAGCGAATCGCAATCGGTCGTGATCACGCCGCAGCCGACGCGATAGGGATAGGTCTTCGTGAGACGGTCCATCTGCGAAAAGACTGGTCCCGCCTCGAAGATTTCGACCACATCGGCTTTCGAGTCGATGATGAAATCGGAGATGCGCGCGCCATTTTCAAAATTGCTGTCCTCGATGTTGAAAGAAAGTAGCCGGAAACGACCGCCACCCGCCTCGGCTGAGGCGACGAGAGACGATGTCCCATATTCCTGAAGCATCAAGACCGAGTGAAGCAGAAGAACAACGCCGCCGGCGATCAGGAAGAGGGCATACCAATGACGCTTGACCGCGAATGCGATCAGGGAGAGTGCGATCGCAAACAGGCTGATATGCGTTTGCAGGCTTTCGAAAAAGGCCAGCAGCCAGGAGTCGGCGACATAACGCGCCGAGAGGATGCCAACAGCCAGCGTGGCGAGGACACATAGAACGCAGTAAACCGTATGCCTCATGAGACGTTCTCGTGCTTCATCTTCAGATAATTTCATTGGGCAAGACCGCGAGCGCAATCCTCACCAAATCCCGAGGGAAATCCATTTGGTTTAAAGAGGTAAGACCTCGATCAAGACGGGACATTGCTGTGATTTTTATGGATATTTTTGCAACGCAGCATTGAAATCATTGGATATTTTGCCATGCAACATAAATGGATGCTTCGAAAATTCTTTGTTTTTTCATGCGTTTAACTTTAGCGACCCGTGATGGGGGAAATTAAGCCCCCCTCTTGCGACGCTATAGCGCAGTTTTGCCGCGACATTGTGCCCTCTACGCTTGCCAAGACTGGACATAATTTGCGATCAAGCTTAGAACGCAGCGGGTTACGGAGGAATCTATGGCGGAATTATGGTCGCGATGATTCGCCGTTAGTGAGAGGGGTACCGCGGTTTTGCCGTGGTTTGCGGGAAGAGGATGTGCAGCGTTGAGCGAGCATAGTACGACAAGTGAATCCACAGGCGAGCCTACGCGCCGCGATTTCCTTTATTTGACGACAGGTATGGCCGGCGCCGTCGGTGCGGTTTCGGTCGCATGGCCGTTTATCGACCAGATGCGTCCGGATGCATCGACGCTTGCTCTTGCTTCCATCGAAGTCGACGTGTCGAGCCTCGAGCCTGGCATGTCTCTCACGGTGAAGTGGCGCGGCAAGCCCGTCTTCATCCGCAACCGCACGCAAAAGGAAATCGACGATGCCAAGGGCACGCAGCTCTCGGATTTGAAGGACCCGGTCGCCCGCAACGCCAATCTTCCGGCCGATGCCCAGGCAACCGATATCGCCCGTTCTGCTGGCGACGGCAAGGAAAACTGGCTCGTGATGATCGGCGTCTGTACCCATCTGGGCTGCATCCCGCTCGGTCAGGCAGGTGAATATGGCGGGTGGTTCTGTCCTTGCCATGGTTCGGTCTACGATACCGCCGGGCGCATCCGCCATGGGCCTGCGCCGATGAATCTTGCGATTCCGCAATATGCGTTTACGTCGGAAAAGAAGATCAAGGTCGGTTGAGGGGGAGCTGAATCATGAGTGGTCATTCGTCTTACGAGCCATCGACAGGGCTCGAAAAATGGGTAGACGCGCGGCTTCCGCTGCCGCGTATGGTCTACGATAGTTTCATTGCCTACCCGGTCCCGCGCAACCTGAACTATGCCTATACGTTCGGTGCCATGCTGGCCGTCATGCTGCTTCTGCAGATCCTGACCGGTGTCGTCCTTGCCATGCATTATGCGGCAAATACGGGTATCGCCTTCAATTCGGTCGAAAAGATCGTTCGCGACGTCAATCACGGCTGGCTGCTGCGCTACATGCATGCCAACGGCGCGTCCTTCTTCTTCGTCGCCGTTTATCTGCACATTGCCCGCGGTCTTTACTACGGCTCGTACAAGGCGCCGCGTGAAATCCTGTGGATCCTCGGTGTGATCATTTATCTCCTGATGATGGCGACTGCCTTCATGGGCTACGTTCTGCCCTGGGGCCAGATGTCGTTCTGGGGTGCAACGGTTATCACGGGCTTCTTCTCCGCCTTCCCATGGGTCGGTGACTGGATCCAGACCTTCCTGCTCGGCGGCTTTGCCGTCGACGATCCGACGCTCAATCGCTTCTTCTCGCTGCACTATCTGCTGCCGTTCATGATCGCGGGTGTCGTTATCCTGCACATCTGGGCGCTGCATGTGACCGGCCAGACGAACCCGACCGGCGTCGAAGTCAAGCTGAAGACCGATACCGTGCCCTTCACGCCCTACGCGACGCTGAAGGATGCGCTTGGCGTTTCCATCTTCCTGCTGGTTTTCGCCTACTTCGTCTTCTATCTGCCGAACTTCCTCGGCCATGCGGATAACTACATCCCGGCCAATCCGTTGAAGACGCCGGCCCACATCGTTCCGGAATGGTACTTCCTGCCGTTCTACGCGATGCTGCGCTCGATCACCTTCAACATCGGCCCGATCGACTCCAAGCTTGGCGGCGTTCTGACGATGTTCGGCGCGATCATCGTGCTGTTCTTCCTGCCCTGGCTCGATACGTCGAAGGTTCGCTCGGCTGTTTATCGTCCCTGGTACAAGCTGTTCTTCTGGCTATTCGTTGCCGATGCCATTCTGCTCGGCTGGCTTGGCTCTCAGCCCGCAGAAGGCATCTACACCACGGCTGCACAGTTCGCGACGCTGTTCTACTTCCTGTTCTTCCTCGTCATCATGCCGATCCTTGGCATCGTCGAGACACCGAAGCGCATTCCGAATTCGATTACGGAAGCGGTTCTTGAAAAGCAGGGCGGTAAAGTTGCCGCTCCGGCGCAAGCGTAACCGGCGATAGAGGAAGAAAACGATGAAGAAGTTGATTGTCGGCCTTCTGTCGCTCACGCTCATCGGTGGTTCGGCAAGCGTTGCCGCCATCGCCGCCGAGACGAAGCCTGCCGCAGAAGCCGAAACGCCGCACTATCCGCTGAAGGAGCCGCGCGAGCAGCATTGGAGCTTCTCCGGTCCGTTCGGCTATTATGACAAAGCGCAGCTCCAGCGTGGCCTCAAGGTCTATACGGAAGTCTGTTCCGCCTGCCATTCCATGAAGCTGGTGGCTTACCGCACGCTGGAAGATCTGGGCTATAACGAAGCCCAGGTGAAGGCTTTTGCAGCCAATTACGAAGTCCAGGACGGACCAAATCCTCAGGGTGAGATGTTCACCCGCAAGGCTCTTCCGTCCGACCACTTCAATTCGCCGTTCCCGAACGACGAAGCTGCTGCTGCATCGAACAATGGCGCCGTGCCGCCGGATATGTCGCTGCTTGCCAAGGCTCGCGAAATCGAGCGCGGCTTCCCGCAGTTCATCTTCGATATCTTCACCCAGTACCAGGAAGGCGGCCCGGATTATATCTACTCGCTGCTGACCGGTTATGAAGAGCCGCCCGCAGGCTTCAAGGTGCCGCAGAACTCGCACTACAATCCGTATTTCGATGCGGCTGCGACCTTTGCGATGCCAAAGCCACTTTCGGACGGTCAGGTGACCTATGACGACGGCTCGCCGCAGACGGTCGACCAGTATGCGCGTGACGTAGCGGCTTTCCTGATGTGGACCTCGGAACCGCATCTGGAGGATCGCAAGCACCTCGGCTTCATGGTCATGGTGTTCCTGCTGATCTTCTCGATATTGATCTACCTCACCAAGCGCTCCGTATACGCCAAGGCTGGCGCTCACTGAGCGCTACAGGGATTAAGCGAAAAGGCGGCCTCTTGGGGCCGCCTTTTTTGTTGGTATAGCGCCCCGGTCTTGGTAGGGTGCCGCCGGCCCTATCATAGCCTTGAGAGTACTGATTTCATGAACACCATTGCCTCGGAGCTCGCTGCCAGCATCCGTTCCATTCCGGACTATCCCAAGCCCGGCATCATCTTTCGCGACATCACGACGATGCTTGGCGACGCCAGGGCCTTCCGCCGCGCGGTGGATGCGCTGGTGCAACCCTATGCCGGCACCAAGATCGATAAGGTCGCCGGGATGGAAGCACGCGGCTTTATCCTCGGCGGCGCGGTTGCGCATCAGCTGTCGGCCGGCTTCGTGCCGATCCGCAAGAAGGGCAAGCTGCCGCATGATATCGTGCGCATTGCCTACAGCCTGGAATATGGCGTCGACGAAATGGAAATGCATCGCGATGCCGTCAATCCGGGCGAGAGGGTCATCCTCGTGGATGATCTGATCGCGACGGGTGGCACGGCCGTCGGCGCGACGAAGCTGCTGCGCCAGATCGGCGCCGAAGTCGTCGCCGCCTGCTTCGTGATCGATCTGCCCGATCTTGGCGGCCGCAAGAAGCTCGAAGAGCTTGATGTGCCGGTTCACACGCTGGTGGAATTTTCCGGACACTGACCGGAGGGATCAATTCTGCGGAGAGGCATCCGTCTCCCCGCAGTGGTTTCATTCAAATCCCAAGACGGTGCTTTCGAAGCGCAAGACCGGGACGCCGTGCTGGTTGAAGCCGTCGCAGGCGAGCGTATGTAGTACCCGACCTGGGCGCGATGCCAGTGGGCGGCTGGCGAGCAGTGTCACGCCATAGGTGATGGTGTCGCCGGCAAAGACCGGGCGCAGCCATTGCAATGCCTTGAACCCCGGTGATGGACCAAGTTCCGGCGGCGTCTGGCCTTCGGCGGTCAGGCGGGATCTTTCGGATTTCCAGAAATCCACGAAGCTGCGCATCCACATGGCGCAACTGTGCCAACCGGAGGCGCAAAGGCCGCCGAACAGGGTTTCCTTCGCAGCCTCGGCATCCATGTGAAAGATCTGCGGATCGAAGCGCGATGCGAAGTGAATGATGCTTTGCGGCGTGAAGGTGTGGCTGCCGATTTCGATCCGCTCGTCAATGGCATAAAGGTCTGTCAGCTTCATGCTGAAGCCTCCGTGCCGCGCATGCGGATCATCGTCGAGTTCTCGCCAAGGCAAACAATCTCACCCTTCTGATTTTCGATTTCGTGACGGAACTTGACGATGCCGATGCCGGGCCGCGAACGCATGGCGCGGACTTCCAAAACGATGGAGCGACCCGAAAGCGTGTCTTCGGCCAGAACCGGCTTTTTCCAATCCATGAAGTCGATGCCGGGAGCGCCCTCGGACTCGGAGTTGAGAAGATAGGAATCGCACATCATGCGCATGAACATGGAGGATGTATGCCAGCCAGAGGCGGCAAGTCCGCCGAGAATGCTGGCGCGGCCGGCCTCTTCATCCAGATGCATTGGCTGAGGATCGAATTCGGTAGCAAACTCAATGATCTCTTCTGCCGTCACATGCTTGGGGCCGAGCGCAAATTCGCGCCCCGGCTGAAAATCCTCATAGGACAGTTTCGTCATCTTTCCTGCCATCCTCCACATCGCATCTTTCGGCAATCGCATAGCCGGCGGCAGGGGTGCAAGCATTTTCATGGGCTGACCGAAGCAGATTGGCGCTATGGATCTTTGCCACTCGCCACCTCTTGATTGTGGGATAGCGATATGATGAGGCTAGATCGCAAGACGCTGGCACGGGAGTCACCATGAGCGAACTCAAGATCGCACTCGAAGAGGCGGCAGGTGAGGGCATCATTTCCTCAACCCAGGCGGAGCGGCTGCTTCCCTATCTGGCCCAGAGAAACATCGGCGTTACTGCGATCGGAGGCGATCGCTCCGCACACCAGCCGACCGATGCGCCCAATTCCCTGGAAGATACGGAAGCGCCAAGATTTATCCGCGGCTTTCATGATGTGCTGATCACCATTGGCATCGTCGTGCTTCTGGTCGGTCTATGGGGATTGGCGAACCGCTATGTCTCGCTGGTTGCGATCGTCATTCTGGCTGAGGTCTTGGTGCGGCGCCAGCGATTGGCGCTTCCGGCGGTCGTCCTGACGATCGCCCTGGTCCAGTGGCTCATCTACACGATGATCAGCTACATAAGCTCGGCACCGTCCCTGGTGGATAATTTTACCCTGGCTGCGCTGGTTCTTGCTGCACCATTGCCGCTCGTCCTGTCGCTCTTTTATTGGCGCTACCGCGTGCCGTTGTCGTTGGCGCTTCTGCTTTTCTCGCTCTTCGGCCTGCTGCTTGCGGCGATATTCTATGTCATCGGCTCTGCGCTCGGCTCCTCGAATCTGCCGATCGATTATCCGATCCTGACGCTCGTCATACTGCTTGCGGCTGCCCTCGGAAGCTTTGCCGTGGCCATGCGTTTCGATCTCAGCGATCCCGGCAGGGTGACGCGCCGTTCCGATGTGGCATTCTGGCTCCATCTGGCCACGGCTCCCGCCTTGCTCTATTCCACCATCCTGCTCGCGCTGCGCCTGGAACTCGCCAATAGCGGTGTCGTCTTCACCAATCTCACCAACGTGCTCTTCGGTGGCTATACACAGGCGGTGACGGTACTGGTGGTGGTTCTGGTGATGATGCTGATCGGGCTGATCATCGATCGGCGCGCTTTCGTCACGGCCGGCCTCGTGTCGTTGGGATTGGCGACCGGCGCGCTTCTTCAGCACAACAATGCCGGCTTCGAGAAGGTCGGTTTTCTGGTCTTGATGATTGTCGGTCTGATCGTGCTCGTCATCGGCATAGGATGGGCCGATCTGCGCCGCTTCGTCGTGCGGCGGCTGCCTGAGGGAATACAGGCAAAGCTGCCGGCGCTCAGATAGGCGCCGGCAGGCTGAAACGGATCAGGTGTTGAAGCGGAAATGGATGACGTCGCCATCCTGAACGACGTATTCCTTACCTTCGTCGCGTGCCTTGCCGGCTTCCTTTGCGCCAACTTCGCCGTTGTAGGCAATGTAGTCTTCATAGGCGATGGTGTTGGCGCGGATGAAGCCGCGCTCGAAGTCCGAATGGATGACGCCGGCGGCCTGCGGCGCCTTCGTGCCCGTTTCGATCGTCCAGGCACGCGTCTCTTTCGGGCCTACGGTGAAGTAGGTGATGAGGTGCAAGAGCTTGTAGCCGGCACGGATCAGGCGGTCGAGGCCGGCTTCGTCGAGGCCGAGAGCGGACAGGAATTCGGTGGCTTCTTCATCCGGCAGCTGTGCGACTTCCGCCTCGATGGCGGCGGAAATGATGACGACTTCCGAATTCTGCTCCTTGGCCATGGCGGCAACGGCTGCCGTGTGATCGTTGCCGGTCACCGCATCGCCCTCGGCGACGTTGCAAACGTAGAGCACCGGATGCGAGGTCAGCAGGTTCAGGCCCTTGAGGATGCGGATCTCTTCGGCGTCGAGTTTCGACAGCAGCGTGCGAACCGGCTTGCCATCCTGAAGCAGCTTCAGCGAGGCTTCCATGATCGGCAGCATCGCCACCGATTCTTTGTCCTTGCCGGTGGCGCGCTTGCGGGTCTGCTCGGTGCGGCGCTCGAGGCTATCGAGGTCGGCGAGCATCAGCTCGGTCTCGATCGTCTCGGCGTCGGCGACGGGGTTGATGCGACCTTCGACATGGGTGATGTCGCTGTCTTCGAAACAGCGCAGCACATGCACGATGGCATCGACTTCGCGGATGTTGGCGAGGAACTGGTTGCCGAGGCCTTCGCCCTTCGACGCGCCACGTACAAGGCCGGCGATATCTACGAAGGAGATGCGCGTCGGGATGAGCTCTTTCGACTTGGCGATGTCGGCAAGCTTGCGCATGCGCGGATCGGGAACGGCCACTTCACCCGTGTTCGGCTCGATCGTGCAGAACGGATAATTGGCAGCCTGCGCTGCCGCCGTCTTTGTCAGCGCGTTGAACAGAGTGGACTTGCCGACATTCGGCAGCCCGACGATACCGCATTTGAAACCCATGGCACCTTGTCCATATCTTGAAAATCTTTGCAGTGCGTATGAGCGAAGGGCCGTTGCGGGTCAAGTCTTGTGCGGAAAGCGAGCCGCTTTTCCGGCGAAAAGGCTTGTTCCGAAGCGGAAAGTGTTCGCCCGGTGTAGACCGGGCGAACCATTTTTCAAAGCCGGAACACCTTCACTTCGTTGCCGCGCTCCAGCTCCTTGTTGGCAAGGAAGAGGGCGGTCTTGGCATTCTGGCTCTGCCGTTCGGCCAGCACTTGCAGCATCGCTTCCAGCCGCCGCACGGCCAGCGCCTTGTTCCGGTGCTGGGAGCGCTCGTCGCGGCAGGTCACTGTGATACCGGTGGCGATATGCGTGGCCCTGACGGCGCTATCCGTCGTGTTCTGATGTTGTCCGCCTGGACCACCGGCACGCAATGTCTCGAAACGGATATCCTCCCGTTGGACGGTCGGCATTTCCTGCGCCGTGTCGGGGAGTTCGATCTGCTTTATGCCGACGAACCAGTTTTGCCGCTTGTGCCCGGGTCTGATCCTGCTTTTGAAAATGAAGCGGATCGAGCCGCAATAATCCGAGGCGAGGCGCCGTGCCTGCGCCCCGCGCAGCGTGATGATTGCCGAAACCGGGCCGTGCGGATCGGGTGCTCGGGATGCGGCAATCTCGATCTCGCAGTCTTTTTCGCGGGCCTCGCGCTCCAGAATGGACAGCAGGGACTTCAGCGCGACCCGGCATTCCGCCGGGCCGTTGCCTGATGTTGCGAGAAGGTGAATGTCAGACATTCCAGCGCCTCCCATCTGCTCTGCGGTCCCGTGTTCGATCCTGTTTCGCTTCCTCGTGGTCGACGTTGACCTTCTTGTAGGTAATCAGCGGTTTCATCGATGCGAGGGGCCGGATGAGACCGTGTTCGGCCAGATCGGCGATGACCTGGTCGGCATTCTTGTAGGCGCCGGCGGCTTCCTCGATCGCGAGTTTGCGATCGTCGCAGATCGCGATGCCGCCCCATGGGTTGCGCAGCAATGCTTCCCGTTCCGAGCGAGTGTTGCCCGTGCGGCCATGCATGTTGCGACGATCGTATTTCCGGCCGGCGCCGTGCGAGATCGCAAAGTGTGCCTTTGCCACCGCCGGAAGCGGTTCGACGACATAGCTCAGGCTCGCCCTGGAGCCGGCGATCGGTGCGATAGGGCAACCCTGGACGGCACCCGCTCCTTTATAATGGACGTAGCCATCTTCAAACGCCCGCACGAGATTGTGCGGGACATCGGCAACCAGCCGGATCTCCGCTCGAAGGACTGCAGCGGCACGCTGCGCGATCATACGGCGATTGAGCGCTGCCCATTCGACACAAAGATCGTGAAGCATCAGCCATTGCTCGCCGGCACCGGATTGCGGGTCGAGGCCGTTGGCCATGCCGCTGCTCTCGGCGACCGTTCGGCTGAATACCTTGGCTCCCAGATCGCGCGAGCCGGTATGGACGAGCAGATAGAGCTTCTGCTTGTCCAGCCATTGGCTTGCATCATCTTCAAACAGATCCTCAACTGCCTGCACTTCGCAAAAGTGGTTGCCGCCACCGATGGTGCCCAGCGTTTCCGCGCCGAATTCGAGACCGAACGACGGATCGACGCTCGGCGTGTGTGGAACGTCGAACTCGACGCTTTCCAGACGGCGCAATGCGTCAGCCGCCTTATCGAGTTTGAATTTGCGCAGCGGCAAGTCGAACTCGAACAGGCCCATGCCACATCCGATATCCGTGCCGATCAGCTGCGGATAAACCCTTGATGCAAGCGCGGCCATGCCGACCGGTCCGTACTTGCCGGGATGAAGATCAGGAAAACCGGCGACGGAGCGCATGCCGGGAAGACTTGCGGTCTCCCGGAGCTGTTCCAGCGCGGCCCCTTCGATCCAGGATTTCGATGTAAAATAATGCGTCACCGCGGCAGCAGGCTGACCGCAGTGCATGTCGATGGGACCAGGGGTCCCTATGGAATTGCCCATGAAAATATTCCCAGGATGGGTCGATCTCTCGGCATCAACGCCGATTGAAAAAGCTCACGGCAGCGCGTCGACGCTGCTTACGCTTGTGCCCTTAAGGGGCGCGATGAAGCTGTGCTCTTCATTTTTGTGCTCCCGAACCTGAGTAAATAGAAGGCGCTTTATAAGCGAAATCGAACGAATTGCAAGCGATGGTTTTGCCGCGCGGCATCGCCTGCCTCGTTCTTCTCCGCACGAGCATGCTTGAACGATCTGGTGCGGCGCACTATAATAAGGGCATTAGCTCAAATCCCTTTCCCTGTCGTCAACGGTGATGCCGATGAGTGACAATGATGTTGTCCTAAAACCAAAGACTAAAACGAAGCCGAAGGTCGAGAGGCCGAAGCTCTACAAGGTGATACTCGTCAATGACGATTATACGCCGCGCGAATTCGTGACCATGGTGCTGAAGGCGGTGTTCCGCATGAGCGAGGATGCCGGTCATCGCGTGATGATGACGGCGCACAAGCTCGGTACCTGCGTGGTCATGGTTTGCGCGCGTGATATTGCCGAAACGAAGGCCCAGGAGGCCATCGATCTGGCAAAGCACGCCGGCTTCCCGTTGATGTTCACGACGGAACCGGAAGAATAGTGTGAGACGGTCTCGCTAGCCGGGGCGGCGGATCTGGAAGCCGGTTTTATCCTGCTGGAAGCCGCAATTGGCGTAGAAGCGTAGCGTTGCAGGGTCTTTCGAGCCGGTCAGAAGCATCGCCTTGTAGCAGTTTCTTTCCCACGCGGTCTCGACCGCCTTGCCGATCACCTGTCCGGCAAGGCCACGCTGGCGGTAGTCGGCATGGGTAACGACGTTTTCAATCAGAGCATAGGGCGCGCCGGCGCGTGTCAGATTGGGAATGACCACAAGCGTAACGGATGACGTGGCTTTTTCGCCGTCAAAGGCCGCGAAGATCGTCATGCCGGGATGGGCCAGAATGTCTGCAAAACGGCTTTCGGCAACCTGCGGGTCCAGCATCGGGTCTTCCGCGTTCAGATGCTGGTAGAGCGCAAGCAATGTCGGCAGGTCAGCCTTCTCGATTGGCCGGATGATTGTTTCGGTTGCAGCGTCCGGCATGTCAATTGTCCTTTTTGCCGAACATCCTCTTCAGCATTTCCGCCATGGGTCCCGTTTCCGGGATTTTCGGCTGGTTGTGATTGCGCGCCTGATGAATATGCGACTTGGCGGCCGGCGGCTTCTTTTCAGGTTTTGGTGTCTCGGCTTCCGCCTTGCCACCAAGAGCAAGGGCGATCTTGTTCATCAGCTGCGAATCCTCGCCGCGCACCAGCATGTCGGTGTTGTCGGCCAGCGCGTCGAACAGCGGTTCCAGCCAATCGCGGTCCACCTTGGCGAAATCGCCGAGAACGTGATTGTGCACGAGTTCTTTGGCACCGGGATGGCCAATACCCAGACGCAGGCGCCGGTACTCCTTGCCGCAATGGGCATCGATGGACTTGATGCCGTTATGCCCGCCATGACCGCCGCCGGTCTTCAGCCGTGCCTTGCCGGCCGGCAGGTCGAGCTCGTCATAGACGACAACAATATCCGAGGGTTGAAGCTTGTAGAAGCGCATGGCTTCGCCGACGGATTCGCCCGAGAGGTTCATAAAGGTCTGCGGCTTGATGAGCAGGACCTTCTGGCCGCCAAGCTCGCCTTCGGCGATCTCGGCCTTGAACTTCTTCGACCAGGGCGAAAAGCTATGACGACGGTAGATCGCGTCCACGGCCATGAAGCCGATATTGTGGCGGTTGCCCTGATATTTGGCGCCGGGATTGCCGAGGCCCACGATGAGAAGCATGCGCCTCACCCCTTGGAAAATGCCGATGCCCTTCACCACAGCGATTTGTCGGCAAAGTCAAGGCGCGATGGCGTCAGTCGTCCAGGCGAAGACCGTACTTATCGAAAATCTGCTGCTGCGTGCCGTTGGCAATGAGCGCATCGAGCGCCGCTTGCATTCGGCTCAGGAGATCATTGGGGAAATTCTTCTGGCAGGCAATCCCCATCGGCTGCTGCGACAGGATCGTTACCTTTTCCAGCGGCGTGCCCTGGCTTTTCAGCTTGGCAAAGTAAAACTCCGAAATCGGCATGAGATCGATGCGGTCGCTCATCAATTTCTTCAGGGTGGCTCGGAAATCGGTGCCGACATCGATGCGTGGAAAGCTGTTCCGGCGCAGGATCGTCTCCGTATAGTCGTCGCGCCAGGTGCCGACGATATAGCGCTTGGCATCGTCGATCGTGGCGGCGGCGACCTGGGAGCCTGTGTGCTTGACCAGAACATTGCGATCGATCAACAGCGGTTGAACCCATTTGAAGAGCTTGTCGCGCTCCTCGTTGTGGGCCGTGGCGAACACGCAGGTCATCGGATCGGATTGCGCCTGGCTATAGGCTCGAGCCCAGGGCAGGACATCGATCGTATAGTCGACGCCTATATCATTCATCACCTTAACCACCTGATCGGTGAGGGCACCGACCGGTTGCTTGCCGTCACGATAATTGAAAGGGGGGTATTCTTCGGTGGTAAAATGAACCGGCTCGGCCTGAGCTTTTGAGAGGAGCGGCAGCGAAAGCAAGGCGGCGGATAAGATCAGCACCAATTTTCGCATGCGGTTCCTCATCTCTAGGACGCCTGCGCTACGCCGGCATGTTGCTCGAATTGCTGGCTGGCCAGCGTCTTCATCAGATGATCCGGGTGCTGCGGCCGATAGAAAAGATAACCCTGGCCGTAGTCGATCCCCATGGAGCGCAACGTCGCGCACTCTTCCTCGGTCTCGACGCCTTCGGCGATCACGGTGCAATTCATCTTGTGCGAAAGCGTCGTGATGCTTTCCACCAGCATGCGGCTCTTGGCGCTGACATCCGAAGCGGTATCGTTGATGGCGCGGACAAAGGACTGGTCGATCTTGATGATGTCGACCGGGAAGCGGTTGATATAGCTCAGCGAGGAATAGCCCGTGCCGAAGTCGTCAAGCGCGATACGGCAGCCATAGCGGCAGATTTCGTTGATGGCCATCCGGGTCTCGGGATTGTCATCCATGAGAACTGCTTCGGTGATCTCGACGATGATGCGTCGTGGCGAAATATCGTAGCGCGATAGCAGGGATGCGATGCGCATCGGCAATTCCGGCTCGAATTGCAGCGGCGAGAAGTTGATGGCCAGATAGGTCTCCTGCATGGCGTCGACCCGCGAGAGGCGTGCGAAGTTGGCGATCGCTTTCTCCATGATGCGATTGCCGATCCGGATGATGGAGCCGGTTTCCTCGGCAACCTCGATTATGCGACCCGGGGGCAGAATGCCTTTCTGCGGATGGTTCAGCCGCATCAGCGCCTCAAAGCCGGCGATCGAACGATCGTCGATGTTCACGACCGGTTGCAGATAGGCCTCGAACCAGTCTTCGCTCAGGCCGCTTTCGATATGGCTTTCCAGCTCGGCGCGCCGACGGGAATCATCCAGCATGCCGTTATCGAAGATCTGGGCGCCGTTCTTGCCGTCGCGCTTCTTGGCATACATCGCGATGTCGGATTTGAGCAGCAGTTCGGCGGCATTCGTCGCCTGGCGCGGGTAAATGGCGATGCCGATGCTGGCGCTGAGACGAGCGTCGCCGACGAATGGCGACTCGAAGATTTCGGCGATGCTGGCGGACATCTCGAAGGCGCGGGCTTCCGCGTCGTCTGCGACCAGCAGGATTGCAAATTCGTCGCCACCCAAGCGCGCGGCGATATCGCCGGGGCGCAGACGCTTCTGCAGGCGGGATACCAGCTCGCGAAGGGCCGCATCGCCGGCGGCATGGCCCATATTGTCGTTGATCCACTTGAAGCGATCGAGGTCGATGAAAAGACAGGCGAGCTCGCTACGACGCAGATCCGCCTCGTCGATCTTGCCGTCGAGCGCGGTTTCGAAGCCCTGCCGATTGAGCAGGCCTGTGAGGTGATCGGTGATCGCCTGCCGCAGGTTTCGGTCTTCGGATTGCTTGAGTTCGGTGACATCGGTCATGACCGAAAGCGAAAGGCCGTCCTGGATGGCGGTGGTCTCAAGGATCAGCACGTCCATGACCAGCTCGTTGCGGCACAGGAATTTGACTGTCACGGCCAGTCGCGCGGCGCTATCGGGATTGGTGTGCTTGCGTTCGACATAATGCGCGCGCGATTCCGGCAGCACCAGGCTTGCGAATTCGCGCCCCAGCACCTCTTCACGGTCGTAACCGGTGGCGGCAAGCCAGTAGTCACTCACCGCCGCGATGCACTCGTCCTTGTCGAGCGAGAAGAGCATCGCGGGCGTCAGATTGTAGGTATCGGTGGCACGACGGTGGGCAAGCTTCAGCTCGTTCTCTTCACGCTGCAGCTTGCTCTGCATATCGTTGAAGCTGCTGGCGAGGCGCCCCATTTCGTCATTGGATTGCCAGTCGACGTGATGACGCGAGCCGAGGCGGCGCGTGGCTTCGATCGCATGCGTCAAGCGCATCAACGGCTGTATGACAAAGATGCGGTTGCCGATCAACGCCGCGCCAAAAACCGTCAGCACCGCAAAGATGAAGATGGAGATGAAGACGATCTCTTCATTCTTCAGGCCGTCGAACAGGCCAAGCTCGGGATAGTAGACGGTGATGGTGCCCAGCTTCTTGGCTCCGTCGACGCCGTTGTAGATGATCGAGCGCGAGACGGATTCCAGATTGCCCTTGTATGATTTCGGAATGGTCGACTGGGTGACGTCGAGTTGACCTGAGAGATCGCGAACGTTCACGCGGACGATCGCGCCTTCTGCGACGGTGGTGGCGCTGATCTGCGTCACGCTGTCTTCATCCAGATCCCACAGCGGCTTGGCAAGCGCCTGGGCGTTGGCAACGAGCAGGACAGTGATGTGGTCCTTGATTTCCTTCTCGGCGCGCTCAGACGACAGAAACAGAAAAAGTATGAAGAGCGGCGCTACGAAAACCAGCAGCGCACCGCAGACGATCGCGAAAAACCTGTTTTCGACCGAATGGCTCATCGTTCCGTTTGCTCCCCAGTCATAGGCCAGCCAAATCCCGGGGTGTCGATCCCTACAACTCTTTCGGGTAGATTTTCATGAATCCGTTAAATGTTGCTGAAACTCTGGGGTTAATGGAAATAAACCAAAGTCTTGTTTCAAGAAATTGTTATTTTTACTTTATCTAATATTCAATGCGCTCGTTGAAACGAAGGCAGCAAAAAACCCGCCGTCCCAGGGGGAGGCGGGTTTGATACGACTTACGTCGAAGATGCCGATTAAGCTTCGGCTTCTTCGCCGCCTTCAGCTTCTTCTTCAGCAATGCCGGCAGCCGGAGCAACGATCGTTGCGATCGTGAAGTCGCGGTCGGTGATGACCGGGCTTACATTCTTCGGCAGCTTGACAGCAGAGATGTGGACGCTGTCGCCGGTCTTCAGACCAGACAGGTCAACAGTGAAGAATTCCGGGATCGCGTCGGCCGGGCAATGAACTTCGACTTCGTGACGAACGATGTTCAGAACGCCGCCAGCCTTGAGGCCCGGGGACTTCTCGTGGTTTTCGAAGTGAACCGGGATTTCAACGGTGACTTCGGTGTTGCCGGAGACGCGCAGGAAATCGACGTGAACCGTGAAGTCACGGACTGGATCGAGCTGGTAGTCCTTCGGCAGAACCTTGATCTTCTTGCCGCCGACGTCGATCGTAGCGACCGTGGTCAGGAAGCCGCCGGCGTGGATGCGCTTCGTCACCTCATTGGTGTTGAGAGCGATAGAAATGGGGGCCTGCTTGTCACCATAGATGACAGCGGGGATCAGACCATTGCGGCGAAGTTCACGGGCGGACCCCTTACCAACCCGTTCGCGCGCCTCGGCCTTGAGCTCGTAGCTTTCGTGGCTCATAGCTATTCCTTTCGAGGTTATTTGGAGAGTTCATCCGGGCGGCTATAGGTCGCATCGGCTGAACTGGAGGAGGGCTTGCCCTGCCTCATCCGCGTTGCCTCCAAGGGTGTCTACGCGGACGCGTGGCGTATAGTACAAACTGGCCGAAGGTGCAAGCACCCCCGGAATGCGAAGGGCTGTGGTGTCATTGCAACTCTTGCGTAAGAGCCGTCGGTACCGTTTCTATCAACGGCTTGACATATAGGCTTCGCCTCTTCAACAGTCGAATCCAGTCGCTCAGGGTCAGAAAGAGAGGTCGGGCATGCGCTCCAGGACTATCGCCGCCGCGGTTTTTTCCATGGGTCTCGCCGGTACCTCCCAGGCCGCCGACATCAACGAGCAGGGTGCCAACGAGCTGCGCAGCGTGCTCACGCATTCGCTCTCCCGTGACCTTGCCCGCAGCGATTTCGTGACGGTCAAGCCGGCCGGCGACAAGTACGAAATCACTTACGATCTCGCGAAATTCTTCGACAAGATCAATTCCAGCGTGTTTTCCGTCACAGGCTTCAAGCCGCTATCCCTCTTTGCGCAGCCTGTTGACCAGGGCAGGTGGCATCTGACGGGCGACAACGGCCTCGATATCGCCGTGCATTCGCCGACGTCGGATATCGGCTACTCGATCGGGTCCAGTTCTCTCGACGGCGTCTTCGATCCGACCATCGAAATGATGCGGTCGATGAACATCAAGAGCAACGGCGTAAAGTTCTCCAGCGTCGGCAGCGGTCCGCGAAGCGGCCGCAAGATCGACGCGACGATCGATAGCGCGTCATTCGCTCATACGGTGACGGACAGCAAGGAGGCGGGTAAAGTCGATCTGCAGCTGCAGACGAGATTGCAGCGTCTGAACGAACAATTCACCTTGCGGCCGCATGGCGACCCCGTCACCTTTACCGCTGATAGCGTCGATACGACTGTGTCCGCGACGAGTCTGCCGGAAAAGGAGCTGCGCGCGCTCTTCCGCTTCTTCGTCCAGCACGTTAAGGCCAAACAGCTCTCGGAAAGCGGCAGCGAGAAATTTGCGCAGCTGGTGCACCGCGCTTTGCCTGGCTTCGGTTCGCTCAACAAGACGATGGCGCTGACAAATGCCATGGTGGCGACGGACAAGGGTAAAGTCGGCGTCAAACACATCGACTACAGCTTCAAGATGGACGGCCTCACCAAGGCTTCGAACGTCAATTTCGAGCTGCGGGCCGATCATTTTACGCCAGACGCCGACCTCGTTCCCGCAGCCTATGCGCCGTTCCTGCCCGAAAGCCTGGATGTGCAGCTCGGTATGTCGGATATCAATTTTTCCGGCCTCATCGATACGGCCCTGGAAGCCGTGGCAAAGCGGGCCACGCCGGTCTCGGGCGAAGTCATTAAACGTACCATGTTTCCAAGTGGATACGGCACGCTTGAATTTCCGAAGATCAGCGCTACTTCGGGCGTCTACGACATAGAAGTTTCTGGTAAATTGAAGGGCTCGACCAAGGCTCACTCCGATTATTCGCTGCAGGCGACAATATTGGTGCGCGATTTCGACAAGACTGTCGCCGCCGTTCAAGCCGCGGCCAAGACGGATCCACGCCTTAACAACGTCTCCTTCGGCCTGCTCGCCGCCAAGGGTTTTGCGAAGACCGACGCGGACGGCCGCATGCGATGGGATGTTACATTGGACGAGGCCCGGACGTTGACCGTCAACGGACAGGTGATGAAGAAGCCCTGACGCGGAGCTAAACGAGCGAGCCTCCGGGCGCACGATACTATTTCCTTCGAAAGCCGACCCGGCATTTCGGATTCTCGAATTCTTTTTCTATCATTTTGGGGGTGAAACATGCGTTTTAAAGCGGTTGCCGCGGCAGCTGTTCTTGCTGCGGGCGTGTCGGGCTTTGCGCTGGCTGCTGATGTCAACGAGAAGGGTGCCAAGGATCTTCTCAACAATCTGACCTATTTCCTGCCGGATGATCTCGCCAAGAGCGGTGCGATTTCGGTCAAGCCTGTCGCTTCGCACTACGAAGTCACCTACGACTTTCAGAAGATGCTCGCCAAGCTGAAAGTCCACGATCTCGATATCAAGGGCCTTGAGCCGCTCAAAATGCTGGCAACGCCGCAGGATGACGGACTGTGGAAGGTCGAAGGCAATAATGCATTTGATATCACTGCGCATTCCAAGCCTGAAAAGGGCCCCGACACCGAGGTTCGCTATGCGCTGAACTCTTCGACCGTCGAAGGCCTGTTCGATCCGGCACTTCATTATCTCCGCTCGATGGATATGAAGGGCAAGGGGATCATCTTCAACACGACGACGACCGACGAAGAGAAGAACGTCCAGAAGAACGATGCTACGATCGATAGTATCGGCTACACCCTGTCGTCAGCCGATAGCGGCGAGCCCGGCCGCCTCGACATCAAGATGAATGGTAGCCTGCAATCGCTTTACGACAAGATTTCGTCGCAGGGAGCAACGCTCGGTGAAATCAAGGTCGCGTCGATTGACTTCAACATGGGCGCAACCAAGCTGCCGCTGAAGGCAGTCAATTCCATTCTGCAGTTCGCTTCCGAACACAAGGATGAGAAGAAGCTTTCCGATAAGGATGCCGAGACGCTCAAGACCCTGATCACCGATGCAATGCCAATCGCCGGGTCTTTCGACGAGTCGGTCGGCATAAACGGCATCTCGGTCACGATGCCGCTCGGCAATGGCGGCCTCGACAAACTGGGGTACTTCTTCAAGATCGCCGGGCCGGCGAACGCGATGAGCGCCGATTTCGGTTTGAATGCCACGAAGCTGACGCTTGAGAGCGCCTTGGTGCCGGAAGATTATATGGCCTTCATTCCCGATTCCGCCGATTTTCAGGTTCAGGTACCAAATCTGAATTTCTCCGCGATGATGGATGTCTTTCAGCAGGCAGACTTAAAGAATCCCGATGCCGACAAGGATATGGACACGAAGCTGCAGCGGGCCATGTTCCCGGATGGAACGGTGCAGATCAACTTCCCGAAGATCAGCGCCGTATCAGGTCTCTACGATATCGAGGCGACCGGCACGATGCGCGGCTGGCTGAACGACAAGGACCGCGTTTCCATGAAGATGTCGGTGCTTGCGCGTGATCTCGACAAGACGATCGCCGCCGTCCAGGAGGCAGCCAAGACCAAGCCCGATCTCTCGCAGCTCTCCTTCGGCCTGATGATGGCCAAGGGCTTTGCCAAGACGGATGCCGATGGGCGCTCGCGCTGGGATATCGACCTTTCGGATGATGGTCATGTGTCGGTCAATGGCCAGGTCATGAAGTAAGTCACACCGAAATCAGAATGCGATCATGTTTGTCCTGAAGCCGCTGGGTCAGCGCTCGATTTCCCTCCTCTGGGTCGGCCAGGTGCTGGCGGCGACAGGTTCCGAATTCTACATGGTCGCGGTGGTCTGGATCGCTGCGGATTTCATCGGCAGCGATGCGGGCTATGTCTCCGCATTGCAATCCGGCGCGCTGCTGTTCGGCAGTCTCTTTGGTGGCATCGTCACGGATCGCTGGCGTCACAGTGTGACGATGATCAGCGCGGATCTGCTGCGCGCCGCATTGTTGCTTATGCTGTCCCTGGCGGGTCTTCTGCATCTGATGAGCCTGCCGTTGCTCATGGTGCTTGCGGGCTGCATCGCGTTGCTGACGTCGACATTCGACCCGTCGCTGCAGGCCACTTTGCCGATGATCGCCGCCGATCCGGAGGTTCGTCATGCCACCAACGGTCTCTTCGATGCAACCCGACGCATGGCGCGCATTCTCGGTCCCAGCCTGATCGCGCTCGTCAATGGGCTTCTGCCGAAATCGCAGTTCTTCTCGGTCACGGCGGCCACATTCATCCTGTCGGCGATTGCCGTCTGGCTGGCGATTGCGAAACTTCCTTCGGCGCCGAGGCGTCGGGATTTTTCCGGAATGGCAGCCGGTGTCGACGGCGTGCTCGGTGGCTGGCGCGCGGCGCGAGGGCATGCGGCAATCCTCTACGGCATGTTCACCAATCTGATGGGAAATGTCGCCTGGGCGATGGGCATTCTGCTCGGAATGATCCTGCATTTGCGCGAAACCAGTGCCGATCCGCTGACCGACTACAGCCTGATGATGACGGCCTATGGCGTTGGCAACCTCACGACCAACCTGATCCTCAGCAGCGTCAAGCCGCGTCGGCCGGTGGTCTGGATCATCGCGGCAAAGCTTATTTTCGGATCCGGCGTTTTCCTGTTGCCGTTGATGCATGACCGAATCTGGTTGATGGTTGTGGCATGCTTTGCGGCGATCAACGGGCCATTCGAAAACCTGGCCATGCTGCATCTGATGCAGTCGCGCAGCGAGCCTCATCGTCTGGCGCAAGTCTATCGCTTGTTGATGTGCGCGATCTTTTCCGGGCTGCTTCTGGCCTATCTGATGTCGCCAAGCCTGTTTGCCATCTTTGGCATCGGTCCTTCGATCATGGGCTCGGGCGCGGCCGTGTTTATATCCGGACTGATCGGAATAGGCCTGCTGGCGTGGAAGCACACGCATCCAGCCGGCATGAAAGCCGCTGAATAGGCATCCTGCTTAAAATCACATCCGCGCGCGATGTATCAATCAAACAGGCTGGAAACGGATTCTTCTTGGCTCGTGCGGTTGATGGCTTCGCCAATGAGGCTTGCCGTCGTGATGACGCGGATATTGGGTGCCGATTGCACCGCAGTCGTCGGCTGGATGGAATCGGTAATCACCAGTTCCTTCAGCTTCGAGTTCATCACGCGCGTAACGGCGCCGCCGGAGAGAACGCCATGGGTGATATAGGCGGTGACGCTGGTGGCGCCATTCTTCAGCAGTGCCTCGGCCGCATTGCAGAGCGTGCCGCCGGAATCGACGATGTCGTCGATCAGGATGCAATCCTTGCCGGTCACATCGCCAATGATGTTCATCACTTCGGATTCACCCGGGCGATCACGGCGCTTGTCCACGATCGCCAACAGACAGTCGAGGCGTTTGGCGAGCGCACGGGCGCGCACGACGCCACCGACGTCAGGAGAGACGACCATGACGTTGCCGATATCGTAATTGACCTTGATATCGTGTGTCAGGATCGGCAGCGCGTAGAGGTTATCCGTGGGGATATCGAAGAAGCCCTGGATCTGGCCGGCGTGCAGATCGAGCGTCAGAACGCGATCGGCTCCTGCTTCCGTGATCAGGTTTGCAACGAGCTTGGCCGAGATCGGCGTGCGCGGGCCGGCCTTGCGGTCCTGACGAGCGTAACCGAAATAGGGAAGCACCGCCGTGATGCGCCGCGCCGAGGAGCGCCGCATCGCATCAATCATGATCAACAGTTCCATGAGATGGTCGTTGGCCGGGAAGGACGTCGGCTGGACAACGAAAATGTCCTCGCCGCGCACGTTCTCCTGGATCTCCACGAAGATTTCCTGGTCCGCGAAACGCCGGACACTGGCCTTGCCTAAGGGAACGTTGAGATAATTGCAGATCGCTTCGGCAAGATGCCTGTTCGAATTCCCTGCGAAAACCTTCATCTTGGCCCGCCTATTACCAACCTGATAGCCGCGCTTTTAACCGCCTCGCTCTCGAATGCAAGGGGGAGAGGCGTGTTAGCTTTCATATTTCTGCAAAGCTTGTGGCTATCCACCGTTGGAATTGCGCCAGGAGTTGAAATCCGACATCGTTTTGGTGGCAATTTGCTGCATTACGGATGGTGGGACGGCCGTCCATGGATCGCCGCGCTTCAGCGGGGCACTCTCAGAGCCCTGGATTCGGTGCACGCGATTGCCGGCGCCGTCGAGAACGTCCCAGACATAGGTCACGGAAATCTGCGGTCCGTCTTCAAAGGCGGAAAGATAACCTTTCAGGATATAGCTCGCGCTGGCATCGTTGGAGCTCTTGATCGTCAACCCCATCGAGCGAGCATCGGCACCAAGCTGACGCGACAGCGGGGTGACTGCCTGCACCGGCGCGCCGATGATGGGCAAAAACCGGATGCTGTTGCCGCCGGATGCCGCCGACGCCGAAGAGGGCGGAAGCGATGCCTGCTGCTGGTCCGGCTGCGGATCGTCAGAGGCTTGTTGCTGCTGCTGTTGCGGCGGCGCGTTGTCCGACAGTCGACGGTCGGCTTCGGCCTGCTCGTCGGCTTCGGAATACTGATTGTTGGCCGAGGCGATAGAGGCCGTGCGAGCATCGTCGAGCGGTCGGGAGGCATATGGGTTGGCGCCGCCCGATTTGAGTGCGGAAGCCTGATCGTCCAGCGTGCCGCTACCACCATAATTCTGCGACTGGTAGCCCTGCTGGTAGGATGGCTGCCGTTGATAGCTGTAGCTGTCCTGCGTCTCCTGATAGTTCTGGCGACGCGGCGCGGACGCCATGCGTTCGACATCGCGCTGGGTAACAGGGCTTGAGCCTCCGGCATCGCCGATGGTTTCGGGAGGCGTTAGTGCGTCCGTCGTATTGCAAGCGGAGAGTGCGAGGCATAAGCCGGCGACAGTCAATATTGTCCTGACCAGTCCCATTACGCGATCCCTTCTCTTGACGGTCTCTCCGTTCAGGATCGCTATTTTACGCCACTAACGGTTAAGAAATTCGAGTGGATGGCGCGAGAGGGCTTTCGGATCTTGCGAGGTGGTCAGGTATGTCTGGCCAAGGGTCATCGCGGTGCCGTTGTCGGAGTCCATGATGATCATGTGCACGAAGAGCGACATGTTCTCCTCGATCTCCTGCTGATTGCCGAGATGGAACATTTCATGCTCCATCCACGAGGGCGAGAAGCGGGCGCCGAGCGAATAGCCGCAAGCGTTGAGCCGGTGACGGGCAAGGCCACGCTCATCCATGATCTTGGCGTGCATGTCGAAAACATCGCCGAAGGTATGGCCGGGCTTGAGGATTGTTTCTATCGACTGCAACGTTTCCAGGCAGGCGCTGAAAAGTTCGCGATGGCGATGGCTGGGATCGCCGACAACGACCGTGCGCATCATCGCGGCATGATAATGCGCATCGACGCCGGCCCATTCCAATGTCAGCTGATCGTTGGCATCCAGCTTGCGGCGGCCGGCCTTATAACGGCAGAGCAGGGCCTCTGCTCCAGAGCCGATGATAAATTCGTTGGCGGGATAGTCGCCTCCGCCGGAAAAGACGGCGCCTTGCATGGCAGCCAGAATGTCCGACTCATCGGCGCCCGCTCTGGTCAGTGACAAAGCGGCATCGAGGGCGTCATCCGCAAGTGCGGCCGCCCGCTCGACGCGGGCAATCTCGGCCGCACTTTTCGTCAAACGCAGACGGCTTATGAGATAGGAGGCGTCGACGACCTGGGCGAAACTGGCCAGCTGGTGATCGAGCAGGCGGGCAACGCGGCCCGTCATGCCGTGCGTGTCATATTCCACGCCGATGCGCGCGCCGAGAAGATCGAGATCGGCCAGCAGCTCCTTGAGATCAAGGGTCGGATCGACATTGAGCCGGTCGACCCAGATGTGGATATCCGTGATGATCGAGGTGAGCTGAGCCTGGCGCAGATCGGCGGAGCGCGTCAGCAGCGTCAACGAGCCGTCGGCCTTCACGACCAGCGTCTGGAAGAAGCAGTAGCCGAAGGTATCGTAACCCGTCAGCCAATACATGCTTTCCTGTGCGAAAAGCAGCATGGCATCGAGTTTCTCTTCCTGCATCCTCGCCAGCAGTCGCGCCAGGCGGGCATCGAATTCGCTGCGTTCGAAATGCAGGGCCATATCAAGCTACCTCCCCAATGGCGATGGCCGAGATCTGCCGTCCGTAATCCGGCTCCTTCGCATGCGTCGTGCGGCGGTAGGAGAAAAAGCGCTCGGAATCCGGATAGGTGCAAAGATCCAGGCTTTCGGCGGTCACGCCTGCCTTGCGCAGGCGGTCGACAGTGAGGGCCGGCAGATTGAACATTGCATGGCCTGCGCGTTCCGAAGGTAAGAAATATCTGGAATAGGCCGGGTCGTGTGCCAGGAAGCGCTCGACAAATTCAGGACCGACCTCGTAGCTTGCCTGGCTGATCGATGGGCCAAGGCACGCGATGATGGCTTCACGCCGGGCGCCGAGCGTCACCATTGCGGTAATCGTGTTTTCCAGAACACCCGTCAGCGCTCCCTTCCAGCCGGCATGGGCCGCGCCGATCACCCGGTTTTCCGGATCGGCGAAAAGGATCGGTCCGCAATCGGCAGCCAGAACGCCGAGCGCAATGCCGGGAGTGGCCGTAACCATGGCGTCTGCCTGCGGGCGGTTGCCATCATAACTCGTGCCGATGGTCACGACGTCAGGCGAGTGAATTTGATGCACGGTTGCCAGCCGCTCTACAGGCAGGCCGAACCAACCGGCCACGCGACGGCGGTTTTCTTCCACGTGTTCGCGATTGTCGTTCGAGCCGAGGCCGACGTTCAATCCGCGATAGAGGCCTTCCGAAATGCCGCCGGCCCTGGTGAAATAGCCATGGCGAATGCCGACAGCCTCGGCGGCGCTCAGCAGCGTGCTTGCAATTGGTGTCGGCAATTGGAGCATCCCTTGATGTCTGGTTTGGCCTATCGTGCTTGACATAACGCAGCCGCGGCGAAGCAGTTCGATTTGGCCGCGATGTTGGCCCAGGCCGCCGCGGGCTGTCAATCCGCGGCGTCGATGATCAGATATCAGCTGACGGGACGAAAGGGCAGGAGGTCGATCGCCGGGCTGGAGACCGCCAGAGCCTTGAAAAGCTCTCCCATCTTGCCTTCACCCGCGCCAGCAAGCCTTTCCACCGCCACGCGGATGTTCTCCTGCGTGACGCCATCCTGATCGCGGCCAAGGGCGGCCGCTCGTTCCAGCAATCCGAGCCCGATCAGGAAATCTCCCTGATGACAGCATCCGTTTATGTGCAGACCGGCTGCAATCGCTGTCTGTGCCAGGTTCTGGAAATCGACGTGGCTGGTGAGATCGGCTTCGCCGGGATGATCGAGCGGCGGGTCGAATTCGTGCATTCGCACGGCCTGCAGCGTGTCGCCGAAGCCCGTCGCCATGTGACCATAATCAATGGCCAGCGCAGTACCGCCATACGTGGCCAGTCTGTCGCAGATCGTCGTCATCACGGCCTGGCGTGCCGGAGCGATTTCAAAAATGGTGCCGATCGGCGGCAGGCCTCCCTCTGGGAGAAGCGCCGGATCAAGCGTTGCGACGCCGGTGGTGAACGTCAGCTCGTCATTGACATCGAGGCCGACGGTGCGCTCGCGAAAGCCGTTCGACGTGCGTACAAACTGGCGGATGGGAATGGCGTCGAACAGCTCGTTGGCAGCGAGCAGCGTGAAGCCGCCAGGCACTTCGCCGAAATCGGCATGCCACGAGACCTTTGCACCATGCGCCTCCAGCGTTTCACGCTGAAATCCCTGCAGCCGGTCGCTGGTTTCGACCAGATGCACGGTCATGACGTTGTAAAGCGGCGGAGCCAGCTTGCCGATAACCCGCAGCATATCCGACATCATCGTGCCGCGGCCCGGACCGATCTCGACAAGACGCACGTCGGCCGGCGTTCCATGACGCTGCCATGCATGCACAATGAAGACGCCGATCATCTCGCCGAAAAGCTGGCTGATCTCGGGGGCGGTGACGAAGTCGCCGGACTGGCCGAAGGGTTCACGCGTCTTGTAATAGCCATGCAGAGGATCGGCGAGACATAGGGAAAAATAGTCCGTAATGCTCAATGGTCCGTTCGTGCGGATGATGGCTTTGATTTTTTCCCCAAGCGCCGTTGTCATTCGTTGCTTTCGCTAGTGCATGGCCCGGTCAAACCGGGAACGTCTTTCAGGAAGACCATGCGAAATTGAACCCCACCCTCAAGCTACCTGCCTGGTCGATGCCTGGCGGGCACGAATGACAGCCCAAAGACCGATGGCGACCATCGGCAATGACAGCACCATGCCCATCGTCAGCCAGTTTGTGCCGAGGAGATAGCCGAGCTGTTCATCAGGTTGGCGGAAGAATTCGACAAAAATACGCGAGAAGGCATAGCCGATGACAAAAATACCGCTGACCGTGCCAGGCTTCTTCAACGCAAATGCCCAGCGCGTGAAAATAAAGAGAACAAGGAACAAAATGATGCCCTCGATGCCAGCCTCGTAGAGCTGGCTCGGGTGCCGCGGATCGGGACCTGCGGGGCAGATGCCGTCATGTGCGGCAATCACATGCGGGCTGCAGAACACCATGGCCCAGGGAACATCCGAGACGCGCCCCCAAAGCTCGCCATTGATGAAGTTGGCAATGCGCCCGAAAAACAAGCCGATCGGCGCGACGGCGGCGACGACATCGAAGAGGCTCCAGGTCGGGATCTTGTTCCGTCGCGTGAAAAGGATCATCGCGATCGTCGTGCCGATCAAGCCGCCATGGAAGGACATGCCGCCCTTCCAGACCTGGACGGCGCGGATGGGGTTCGCCAGCACCTGGTCGAGATCATAAAACAAGATGTAGCCGATGCGGCCACCGAGCACGATGCCGAAGGCGACCCACAGGATGAAGTCATCCAGATGCTGGCGCGTAATCGGCGATGTGTCGTTCAGCCACAGCTTGCCGTTGTCGACCAGCATCCTCGCATAAAACCAGCCGAGCAGGATGCCTGCCACATAGGCAAGTCCGTACCAGTGGACGGGAACGGGGCCAAGGTTGATGGCGATCGGATCCAGATCCGGAAACGGCAGGATGGCGGCGAGATTGGCGGATGTCAGCAAGATCGTCAGGCCCGTTGCAGCATGGTTCCCGAGAGGCACTGCGCCCTATGGGGATGGGGTCATGCTAAGTATGCAATTGTGCGCGGAACATGGCGTTCGCTATCGAAACGGTCAAGTCGATTGTTGTTCTCCCCGATATCGAGGGGCCGGTTGTCCCGTCCTATCTCAATTTGCTTGCATCGGCCCCTTGGAAATCTTACCTCAGCACTATCTGGCCCATATCGATGCCTGACCGTTTAGGGCCGACGGCCGCAAGGAGATTGCCATGAGCACCGGACCGAACCGAATCCTGGATGAATTCGCCAAGCTGATGACCGATGCCGCCGGTGCGGCTCAGGGCGTGCGCCGCGAGGTGGAGACTGCTTTCAATGCCCATGCCGAGCGCTGGCTGAACAGTATGGATATCGTCAAGCGCGAGGAATTCGAAGCCGTTCGCGAGATGGCGATCAAGGCGCGCGACGAAAACGACGCGTTGCTGGCAAGAATCGAAGCGCTTGAAGCAAAGCTTGCTGCCAAGAGCAAATAATGTGCAATTTATGAATGAGCATCTGCGCGGCACTCGTTTGTCGCGCATTTTTTTACTGAAAAATTGATCTGTTTTTCCACCTGTGGACATAGGCAAAAAAGCCAATCGCCAGAGTCGGTTATGACTCCCTCCTGAATATGCTTCGGAGGAGCTTTCCACAGCGCCGTTTCCAAAAACGATACTCAGGGGCTGGCAGGCAGGGCATGCCGCTATACACTGATTTTAAATGATGATTCGAAACGGACTTGGTAAGCTCCGGGCATGGTGGATGCGTTAGTCTGGCAGCCGTTCAACATCATCCCGAAGATGTTTCCGGAGTAAAACTGTTTGCGTTCTTTCAGTGTTGAGTCACGGGAAAACTGCATTCGTTCCGGTCAAGAAGGTGCTGCATGAGCCTTATGGAAATGGAAGTCGAACGCCAATCGAATCCGGTTGATATGATCGAGTTTGTCGCTGCCAACAACGACTGGTCGTTTGAGCGGTCCGGTGAAGATGAACTTGCCATGACCGTCGAGGGCCGGTGGACGGATTATCACGTCTCCTTTTCCTGGATGGAGGAATTCGAAGCGCTGCACATCGCCTGCGCTTTCGACGTGAAAGTCCCCGATCCGCGCGTCAACGAGGTGATCAAGCTGCTTTCCTGCATCAATGGGCAGGTGCTGATGGGCCATTTCGATCTGTGGCGTCAGGAAGATATCGTCATCTTCCGTCAGTCGCTGTTGCTTTCGGGCGGCGCGGAGCCGACCAATCGCCAGGTGGAAGTATTGCTTTCCAACGCACTCGACACATGCGAAGCATATTATCAGGCTTTTCAATTTGTCGTGTGGTCCGGTCTCGATGCCAATCGCGCCATGGAAGCCGTGCTTTTCGAAACGGTAGGCGAAGCGTAAAATGACAAGTGACCATTCCGCCAGTGCGTTCTCATCTTCCGGGCCGATCATGTTGGTCGGCGCGGGCAATATGGGAGGCGCGTTGCTGACGGGATGGCTGAAGAACGGCGTACCGGGATCGTCGGTCATCGTCGTCGATCCCAATCCGTCCGAGCCGATGCGCAAGATGATTGCGGATGCGGGCGCAAGTCACGTGACCGAAGCGCCGGCAGGTATGGTCGCCGGTGTCTTGTTCATCGCGGTGAAGCCACAGATCATGGATGCCGTTTTGCCGCCTTTGAAGGCTGCTGTCGGGGACAATACGGTTGTCGTCTCCATCGCCGCCGGCAAGACGATCGCCGCGCTCAAGACGCATCTGGGTGAGATCGCGGCAGTGCGAGCGATGCCGAACACGCCGGCGATGGTTGGACGTGGCGTCACAGGCGCCTTCGCCAATGCCGGAGTGACTGAGCGTCAGCGGCAGCTGGTCCAGGCGCTTCTGAAAGTATCCGGTCCAGTCGAATGGGTGCCGGGCGAAGAGGATATCGATTCCGTCACCGCCGTTTCCGGTAGCGGCCCCGCCTATGTTTTCTATCTCGTCGAATGCATGGCGGAGGCGGGCCGGAAGCTGGGCCTGCAGGCGGACCTCGCCATGCGGCTTGCACGAGAAACCGTCGCGGGGGCTGGTGAACTATTGCACCAGTCTCCCGATGACGCCTCGCGCCTGCGCCAGAATGTTACTTCGCCCGGTGGAACGACGGCTGCGGCCCTTGGCGTCTTGATGTCGGAAGACGGCATGCAGCCCTTGTTTGACGCGGCTCTGGAAGCCGCCCGCAAGCGGGCGCAGGAACTTGCCGGTTGAATTTTCAATAAAGGGCAGCACATGACGGAAGAAATCAGCTACGGCGATTTCGAGCGGGTGGATATTCGCGTCGGGACGATCATCGAGGCGGAGACTTTTCCGGAGGCGCGCAAGCCTGCCTACAAGCTTCGCATCGATTTCGGGCCAGAGGTCGGCATCAAGCGCTCTTCGGCCCAGATCACCGTCCACTACACGCCGGAAACACTCCTCGGGCGGCAGGTGCTGGCCGTCGTCAATTTTCCGCCGCGCCAGATCGGACCGGTGCGTTCCGAAGTGCTGACGCTCGGTTTCGAAGACGAGTCCGGTGCGATTGTTCTTGCGGCCGTCACGCAGCCGGTGCCGAACGGCAAGAAGATGATGTGAGCGGCTTCGCTCGCACGATCGACAGCGAATGGCGTCAATGAATATCCCGCGATAACGGATCGGTCAGGCGGAAATCGAGAAACTCCGCTTCGAAGCCTTCGCGCTGCGGCGAGCAGAAGGCCGGGCCAACGGATAGCTCTTCCAGCGTGGGGTCAAACCAGGCCAGTCTCGCCATCCGCCACTCTTCCATGCGATCGGTCCGGTATTGGACGAAGAGCGCATCGCCGTTGCGCGTAACCCGGGCGGAAATCGCGCCAAACTCGTGATCCAGCCGGAACGCGGACCAGTCGGAATTGCCATTGGTAACGACGACGCTGAAATGCCTGGCGCCATCGGTATATTCGATCCCGCATTTCATCCACTGTCTGGCGCCATGGCGGACCATCAGGCCTGCCTGATCGTAAAGCTCGCGATAATGTCCGATGAAGCTTATTTCGGCGGTGAAATCACCGCGGCGGGTCATTCCGAGAAAATGACCGTCATCGCGATGAAAGCCGTAATAGGTTTCCTGCCAGAAATCGGTCTTGTGCCCGGAGCGCACGAACAGGCGTCCCCCGTTCAGCTCCCACGATGGCGGCTCGTTCAACCAGTGCATGCGATCCATGTCGATCGGCATTGAACTCCCCCTATGCCGGAATGCGGATGGTCGCGCGCAAGCCTCCGAGCGGGCTGTCGGACAGCGTGACGTTGCCGCCGTGGCTGCGAGCGATATCACGGGCGATGGCGAGACCGAGGCCCGTGCCTGACTTGTCGAGATTGCGAGCGGAATCCAGCCGGAAGAACGGCTTGAAGACATCCTCCCGCGCCTCGGGTGGAATACCGGGCCCATCGTCGTCAAAGATGATCGTCAGCCACTTGGCACTGTGCTTCGCTTCGATACGCAGGCTGTTGGCATAGCGCCTGGCGTTACTGCCGAGATTGGTAACGAGGCGGGTGAAGGCATTCGGGCGAACGGAGATCTGATCGTCGCCATCGATGGAGAATTCCATGGCTTTGCCGTGCAGCGTGAAATCCTGGCGGATCTTTTCGAGGATATCGCTGAGCCTGAACTGACCGACATCCTCCTCCGCTTCGCCGCGTGCGAAGGCCATATAGCCTTCCAGCATGCTCTGCATGTCTTCGACATCCTCATTGAGGCCGATGAGATCGGGATTGTCGCCGACCAGAGCAAGCTGGAGCTTGAAGCGGGTGAGGACGGTGCGCAGATCGTGGCTGACGCCTGACAACATGGCCGTGCGCTGCTCAAGCTGGCGTTCTATGCGTTCGCGCATCAGGATGAAGGCGAGGCCGGCCCTGCGAACTTCGTCTGCGCCGCGAGGAGAGTAGTTTTCCAGCCGTTGCCCTTTGCCGAAGCTCTCGGCTGCCTGCGCCAGCGCCAGGATCGGCCGGATCTGGCCACGCAGGAACAGGACTGCGATGCCGATCAACACCAGCGATGTGCCGACCATCCAGAGGATGAAGATATGGGTGTTGGATGCATAGGTCTGGCTGCGTTTGGCAAAGACGCGCAGCACCTTATCGGGAAGCTTGATGCGAATTTCGACCAGGCTGGAATTGCCGACCGTATCGATCCAGAAGGGCAGGTTGATCTGGTCGCGGATCTCGTCGCTCAAAATTCCGTCGAGGATCGAGAAGAAAGGCTTTTCGCGTGGCGGCGGCAATTCGCCACCCGGCTCGATCGAGATGCTGAGATCCAGCTTCTGACGGGCGATCTGGGTGATCGCAGAATAATCGGCGTCCTGCGGATAGGTCTGAATGACCGTGATGATGGCGGCAATATCGCGCGTCGTCGCCATGGACAGGCGCTGCGTCACCATCTGCCAGTGGCGCTCCATGAAGACGACGGTGACGACCGCCTGCAGCAGGATCATCGGCACGATGAAGATCAGCAGCGAGCGGGCGTAAAGACCTGTCGGAAGCACGTAACGGCGCATCCAGCGCGAAAGCCACCGCAGACCGCTTGAGGGCGTGTGATCGTGGTCGCGTCTGATTGAATCGAATGTCACCATTGCTGCTGATCCTGGAGCCGAGCTCAGTCTATGCTAAGGCGGTAGCCTATGCCGCGCACCGTCTGCAGCCAGATAGGGTTTGCAGGATCGTCTTCAATCTTGCGACGCAGTCTATTGATCTGAACGTCGATCGTGCGTTCACCGACTTCGGCATCATTGCCGATGAGTTCGTGGCGCGGAATGGTCTCACCGGCGCGCTTGGCAAAAAGCAGCATGATTTCCTGCTCCCTGTCGGTCAGGCGGATGACTTCCGACGACTTCTTGAGCTCTTTGCGGGTCAGCGAGAAGGTGTAGGGCCCGAACATCACGAGCTCGATCTTCGGAGAATCGGCGGGTGTGTTGCGTCGCAGGATATTGTTGATGCGCAACACGAGCTCGCGCGGATCGAAGGGCTTGGGGAGGTAATCGTCGGCGCCGGCTTCAAGCCCCGCGATGCGGGAATCCGCCTCGGCGAGGGCGGTGAGCATGATGACGGGAATGTTCTTGATGGCCCGCAGGCTCGCAGTCAGCGAGATGCCGGATTCACCTGGCATCATCACGTCCATGATGATGAGATCGAAATCGAGCCCTTCGAGCTTGCGGCGCGCTTCGGCGCCATCGGCGGCGGCCGTGACGCGAAATCCCTTCTCCATCAGGTAGCGATTGAGAAGTGCGCGGATGCGTGTGTCGTCATCCACGACCAGTAGATGCGCCGCGTCGTCCGAAATAGCTGTTTTCGTCGTCATTCGATCCGTCTCGATCCTATCCTGCCCATTGATTGAAATGACCCATTCGCGCCGGCCATGCGGGTGGGGCCGTCGTCACTTCCCGGTCTGCATTCCCCTCAGGAAACGTTTAACGCCTTCGCGTGTCGCTTCCGATGCGCCTTCGAATGCCCGCTCAATACGGCGCGATTGCGGCTCTGCCAGTGCCAGCGCGAGGTCCCGGCCTGCCTGCGTGGGATAAAGCTTCCTTTGCCGCCGATCCTCCGGACCCGCGACCTGACGAATATAACCTGAATCGATCAATTGTTTTAGAACCCGCGCCAAACTCTGTTTGGTGATCTGCAATGTTTCCAGAAGGTCTGCAACGGTCATGCCCGGTTCGCGGTTAACGAAATGGACGACGCGATGGTGAGCACGACCGAAGCCGCTCTTGACCAGGATCTGGTCCGGATCCGACACGAAGTCCCGGTAGGCAAAGAAAAGCAGCTCGATGATCTCAAAATCGATGGCGCCGGCATTCTGCATCGGGCTCGCGAGCAGCTCCGCCTTTGCCGCGTTTTGGTTCATCTGTCGTGGCACCTTGGCATTTCCTTTTTTATTTTAGATCAATCGCGAAACTTATGGAAAGATATGTCAGCTTTATTGACATATTTTATGCCATCAGGCGACAGCGTACAATGCTGCGCGCAAACGAGACGGGACGTATAAAGCATTCAGTTCCGTTTTTGATTTTCCCCTGTTGCTCCGTGGTAGCGCCTGTCGGGAGCAATTATCAACCATCATAATGCTGGTTGTTCAGGCCTTATGTCCAGCTTTTACAGGTCAGATAGCGACGCTGAACAATTTTCAGCGGCTGCGACGCGGGTTGGAACGCGGCGGGGATGCCGTCGACGCGCATATGGATCGAAATGGGTTTCTTGAAAACGCAAAAGCCGGATGTGCCAATTCATCCGGCTCTCGCATGAAGCAAGTCTTAGGATTTGCGGCCGAGGAGTGCCCCGACGATGGCCGACAGCACGCCGCCGGCAATCAACGAGGATATGCCCTGCGCGATGAGGCCCGTCAGAGCTTCGTTGCCGATCAAGTTGAGAATGATGCCGCCGCCGAGGCCGCCGACCGCGCCGGCGATCGTTCGCGCGATGAGATTTATTCCATCCTGCTTCAAGACGGCGCTCGCTGCGTTGCCGCCGATCGCACCGGCTATCAGCTGTACGATAATAGGTCCTAGAGTTTCCATGATTGCCCCTTCTCCCGTAAATCCGGAATAGCGCCCGGATGCCCACTCGTCGCGCCCTGGATCAATGCCACGGAGCGGCGATAACCATCTTTGATATTAGAACTACATTATATACGGATCAGGGGGAATAGAGAGGTGCGCCAAACGGAGGAATTACCAAGCAAATTCAGGGGAAATCCCATTACGGTGCATGCGGCCGAGCGGCCGCATGCGAATTCTGTCTTCCATGTGGTTTGCTATCGGCTCAGCGATAGACGTAGACGATGCGGCGTGTGCCGGGATCGACGAGAACCGGTTGGTGGTTCACTTCGACATAGCTGTACTCATAGTCTGGAATGCGGTGGACTTCGACGCTTTCCGGGACCGAGGCGCCGACGACGACATCGCCGCTGAGCTGCACGGTATCGACCGGATTGTCATCGATATAGGTCCGGATTGTACCCGGCGGCGTGACCGCGACGACCTTCTGGCCGGTCTCGTCGACAGGGCCGAGCAACTCGTCATTCGGGCCTGGCTGGACGGCCTGGACGCTACCTGTCTTGACCGGGTCCGTTTGCTCGTAGGTGATCGTCGGGATACCGAGATCGTCCCGGTGATCCTGGACAACGACAGGGGCGCCGTCCTGCTCGACATTGAGATACTCAGCGAATACCCAGCCTCGCATGCCGTTCACATCGACCCGACACCAGCGGCTACCTTCGATGCAGCCATCGAGCGTCGCTTCGGAGCCACGCGTCGCGACACCGACCTTTGGAAACTCGGCGCCTGGTCCCGAACGCACGTCGATGTCGCTTGCCGTTGTCGCCGACATCTCGGCATGCGCCAGGCCGGCGCTGCCGACAAGGACAAAGCCGGCCAGCAGCAGATTTCTCTTAAAGGACATTGGTTCTCTCCTTCTTCCTTCAAAGACGTATCATCAACGCTTGCGACGCCTCGGTGTTCCGACGAGCCATTGTGCGGCCTATGGCACTTCAGCGAGAAACCCCGGTAACTGGCGGAAATGATTATAGATTTTTGGAGTTTCTCTGTGAACGTGCAATGCATGCAAACAGAGTTTGAGGGCGGCAGGGGCTGTTTTGCGTTGCATTTGCAGATATACCCTCAGCACGACGATCAAACAGACGAGGCGCTTCATGGGCATGCTCCAGGCCGGTATTATTCCGGTGACCCCTTTCGAACAGAACTGCACTATCTTGTTCGATCCGGATACGAAGGAAGGGGTGGTTGTCGATCCCGGCGGCGACGTCGATGTCATTCTGCAAACCGTTCGCGAGAACGGGATCACCTTGAAGGCCGTATGGCTTACGCACGGGCATATCGATCATGCCGGCGGCGCGGACGAAGTGCGAGAGGCGCTCGGCATCGAGGTCATCGGACCCCATGAAGACGACAAGTTCCTACTTGACGATCTCGAAGCCAAGGGTGCGATGTTCAATATCGCCGGCGTGCGCAATGTCGTGCCCGATCGCTTTCTGAAGGAAGGCGACACTGTTTCCTTCGGCGACCACGAGTTCGAAGTGTTCCATTGCCCGGGTCATGCGCCGGGGCATGTCATTTATTTCAATCGCAAGCAGGGGTTTGCGCATCTGGGCGACGTGCTTTTCAGCGGCTCGATCGGGCGTACGGATCTGCCCGGCGGCAATCATCAGCAACTGCTGGACTCGATCCGCGACAAGGTCTTCCCGCTTGGGGACGAAGTCGGCTTTATCTGTGGTCACGGTCCCGGCAGCCGCATTGGCGACGAGCGCCGCACCAATCCGTTCCTGCGCGGCCTTTAAAGCAATTCCAGGAAAAGTGCGTAGTGGTTTTCCGTGAAAGCAAAGAGATAGAGCTGTTCAAGGATTCCGTGAAAAGCTGAACCGCTCCAAATACAAAAAGCGCCGCTTTGGTGCGGCGCTTTCATTTCGATCCGTCGTGTTGAGATCAATCGGCGGTGCAGAAGTGGCGCATGCCGTCGAAGCCTACATAGGTGCCGCTCTGGCCATCGAAGGTTCTGTAGCGATCGTAGCAATAACGCATCCATTGCGGCGACCACGGGCGCAAGCCAGCTGACGGCGGCGGAGCGTAATAGCCGACATCACGCTCGACATAGACGCGGCGCGGCGCTGGGCGATAGTAATAGGGCGGGGGAGGCGCGTCGTAATCCGGATAGGCATAGGCCGGGCCTGGCTCGACATAACGTGGTTGGCTGGCAATGGCGGAGCCGACGATCAGGCCGGTTGCAAGTCCGGCGGCGCCGAGCGCCCAGCCGTCACGATTGCGATGGCGCCAATATTCATCCGCAGAAGCGGTACCGAGGGACGTCAGCGTCACTGCCGCGGCCATGGCGGATATGACGAGTGATTTGCCGAGTATGGTCATTGGCCTATCCTCAAAGGAGACCGGGAGAACTGTCATTCCCGTTCTTTCATGAGGACTAGATTATAAGCGACAAACTGAATGCAGACTGAATGACAAAACCCGGCATCGCTGCCGGGCCTCAACTCGAATGGTAGCCGTTAACAGGTCTTAGCCGGCAATCTGAAGATTGACAGCCTTCGGTCCCTTGCCGCGGCGATCCGGTTCCGTGTCGAAGCTTACTTTCTGGTTTTCTGACAAACCTGCCAGACCAGAAGCCTGAACTGCAGAAATATGCACAAAGATGTCAGCGCCACCCTTGTCCGGTTTAATAAAACCGAAGCCCTTATCGGTATTGAAAAACTTTACAGTGCCAGTCTCGGCCATGCCTCAGGTCCTTTTCTCTCTGCCCACCATCCACACGGGCAGCATTACTTGTTTTGCCCTTGCGAGCGCTTGCAGGCAATTCTCGAAATTTGAAGGAAAAGGTCCCCTATACCTCGGCATGATCTCAATGCGCTGTTTGCCACCCCGCATTTTTGACCAGCTGACCGGAATATTAGCGTTTCCGGCGCGCAATTTTATTAGGACTTCCCATGCTCTAAAATGCCCGAACAGCATTGAGAGTGCTGTGTTTATGGAAAATTGGCAAGCAAAAGTTTTTTAACGTATCGCGAGGTGCACACTACAGTAATGAGACTGTGTTAATGCGATTCGCAAATTTTCCCACTTTGAAACTAGTTTCTAAGGTTTTTGCATCGCTCGCGATATAGTTTTGGCGAAATTTTCCCAAATTTGGCGCTGTGAACGCTCGTTTCGGATTGTTCGAAAAAATTTCAAAAACCGTTACAATCGGACAGCTATAGCGCGTATCTCAGGCCTTTTTCATGCGGCCGCGCCACGCCGGCGCACCAATTCCGGCACGAGCTCGACGGCAAGCATAGCGCTGAACATCAGTGCGCAGCCGGCGTAACCGAGAGGTCCCATCGTTTCGCCAAGCAGCAGCGTGCCCAGCGATGCTCCGAACAATGCTTCCGATGAAAGGAAAATGGCGGCTTGCGGCGCCGTCGTGTAGCGCTGCCCGATGATTTGCAGAGCGAAGGCGAGGCCGGACGAGAAGATGCCGACATAGAGGATTTCGCCGAGGGCTGCGCGAATAACGGAGATGCTGATCGGCTCGATCGCGATCGCAACAGCAAGGGCAAGCACCGCTGTTACGGCAAACTGGGTCGCGGAAATGCCAAGCGGCCGTCCGGTCTCGTTGACAGCGGAGCCTGCCAGCGTGATCTGCGCGGCCCAGAAGAGGGCGCAGATGACGGTCAAAAAGTCACCAATCGTCAGGTGCGAGAACGATCCGCCAGACAGAAGATAGATGCCGCAGAGCGCCATCAGCGCAGCCGGCCAGATGATCCAATGTGGCGAGCGTCGCATGAAGATCACCGCGATCAACGGCACGAAGACGACGTAAAGACCGGTGATGAAGCTGGAATTGGTAACCGTGGTCGTTAGAAGTCCGAGCTGCTGCGTTGCCGCGCCGCCAAACAGTGCAACGCCGATCAGGACGAAGGAAACCCAGTTGCGCGAGGTCATCGGCTGCGTCGTCTTCTTATTCTCCATCCATACGAAAGGCAGAACGACGATGGTGGCAACGGCGAACCGCAGGCCGATGAACCAGAACGGTCCGATCGACTTCATTGCCGTCGACTGTGCGACGAAGCCGCCGCCCCATATTGCGGCGGCAACCAACAACAACAAATTCGCCTGTATGCGAGACATCAGTATCCTGCGGGAAGGGGAGAACGAGTTGGCGCGACCGTTAGCAGTTGCTTTAGTCCGGAGCAAGGGTGAAAGGCGTCGCAGGCGACCTGCCTAGTCTGTCGCTCTTGAAACGCGAAGGAGGGTTCCCTGGTCTTCGTCCGTGGTAATCAGAAGCGCTCCATCCGGTGCGACCGTGATGTCGCGCATGCGGCCGAATTTATCGTCGAACATGCGTTCCTGTTCCGTGATCTTGCCATTGGCGTCGCGGGTGAGGCGGGACAAAAGCTGAAATTTCAGTGCCGTTACCAGGAAGTCGCCATTCCATTCGGGGAACATCTTGCCGCGATAAACGACGATGGCGCCGGGTGCGATCGAGGGATCCCAATAGAAGCGCGGCTGCTCCATACCCGGTTTGGTGGTGCCGACGCCGATCTTCGTGCCGTTGTAATTGACGCCGTAGGAGATGACCGGCCATCCGTAATTCTTGCCGGCTTCGGGCGTGTTGATCTCGTCGCCGCCCTTGGCGCCATGCTCGGCAGTGTAAAGCGTATGGGTTTCGCCGTCGAAGGTGATGCCTTGCGGATTGCGATGACCCTTCGACCAGATCTCCGGCAGGGCGCGCTTGCCGTCCTTGAAAGGATTGTCGGCGGGGATGCTGCCATCGGCGTTGATGTGAATGATGGAGCCGGCGTCGTCGTGGAAATCCTGGGCGCGATCCTGCTCGCCGCGATCACCGAAGCTGACGAATAGGCTGCCATCGCGCGCGACGGCGATGCGCGAGCCATATTGAATATTGCCGCGCGACAGCTTGTTCATCAGGAAAATCCGCGTCACATCCGTCAGCTGCTTTTCGTCGGGCGATAGTTTGGCGCGAAAGACGGCCGTGCCGCTTCCCCCGTCGCCTGCCATCGAAGCCGTGAAGTAGAGAGTGCGGTTGCTGGAAAACTTCGGATCGAGCGCCACGTCGAGCAAGCCGCCCTGTCCGCGCGCGTAGACATCGGGCAAGCCTGCAAGCGGAGCGGAGATCTTGCCGTCGCGCACAAGCCGCATGCGGCCGGGGCGTTCGGTCACGAGATAGGCACTGTCGGGCAGCGCTTCCACCGCCCAGGGATGATTGAGCCCGGCAGCAATCGTTTCGACCTTGAGGTCAATCCTCTGCGTCTTAATGGTTTGCGCCGATGCGGCGAGCACCGGGGTTACGCTCAGCAGAACGCCGGCCATCAGAGCGATTGAAAATCCCGTCTTGGCAGATCTCGTCTTATCAGGGCGCATGCGTCTCAACTCCCCCAAGTCTCACCTTCGCAAGGTGGGGGCATTGGTTAGCCATTCAAGGTTGGGCCGATAACGTCTTTGTGTTCCCGTTCTCGAAGTAACGGCGCATCTGCCTCGCCACAGCCTCTGCAAATGCCGGGCTCTTTCCATAAACAGCGCGTGCCGGCCGGTTATCGAGCCAGTAGGGGTGATTTAAGTCGTTGTTTTATCGTTTATATCTCGACGAAGTTCAGATTTTGATTCAGATCCTTCGTGCAGTGATTCAAGTTCGCGTAGGCGATCAGCGTTGAATTGTGAGCGATTGAGTTCGCGCAGCGCTGGCAGATGATGCAATGTCATGGCCGTCCAGCCGGGTAAGAAAGTCTTGTCTGGCTGGTCGCAAAAGCCATGAAATAAAGACACTGTGACGCCTTTGCGCTTGAAACGTCGGCCCATATTCGACATAGAGCTTAGCGCAGAAAACTGGTCCACAGGCTTTCTGCCATTTTCAACCGAATAGGACCGATCACCATGGCCTTTCTTGCCGACGCTCTTTCCCGTGTAAAGCCTTCTGCCACCATCGCCGTTTCTCAGAAAGCGCGCGAGCTGAAAGCAAAAGGACGCGACGTGATCGGCCTCGGCGCCGGTGAACCCGATTTCGATACGCCCGATAATATCAAGAAGGCCGCTATCGACGCGATCAATCGCGGCGAGACGAAGTACACGCCGGTCGCCGGCATCCCCGAACTGCGGAAGGCTATCGCCGCCAAGTTCAAGCGCGAGAACAATCTCGAATACGCTCCCGAGCAGACCATTGTCGGCACGGGCGGCAAGCAGATCCTGTTCAACGCCTTCATGGCGACGCTGAACCCGGGTGACGAAGTCATCATCCCGACGCCTTACTGGGTTTCCTACCCGGAAATGGTGGCGCTGTGCGGCGGCACGCCGGTTTTCGTCGCGACGACCCAGGCCAACAGCTTCAAGCTGCAGCCCGCCGATCTTGAGAAGGCGATCACGCCGAAGACCAAGTGGTTCATGTTCAACTCGCCGTCCAACCCGTCGGGCGCCGCCTATACGCATGCCGAACTGAAGGCTCTGACGGACGTGCTGGTCAAGCATCCGCATGTCTGGGTCCTGACCGACGACATGTACGAGCACCTGACCTATGGCGAGTTCAAGTTCGCCACGCCGGTCGAAGTCGAGCCGAGCCTCTATGATCGCACGCTGACGATGAACGGCGTTTCGAAGGCCTATGCGATGACCGGTTGGCGTATCGGCTATGCTGCCGGCCCGCTGCAACTCATCAAGGCCATGGACATGATCCAGGGTCAGCAAACGTCCGGCGCAACCTCGATTGCCCAGTGGGCTGCCGTTGAAGCGCTGAACGGTCCGCAGGACTTCATTCCGCAGAACAAGAAGATCTTCGAAGGCCGCCGCGATCTGGTCGTCTCGATGCTGAACCAGGCAAAGGGCATTTCGTGCCCGGTTCCGGAAGGTGCGTTTTACGTCTATCCATCCTGCGCAGGTCTGATCGGTAAGACGGCTCCGACCGGCAAGGTCATCGAAACGGACGAGGATTTCGTATCCGAGCTGTTGGAATCGGAAGGCGTTGCTGTCGTTCACGGCTCCGCGTTCGGCCTCGGCCCGAACTTCCGTATCTCCTACGCCACTTCTGAAGAGCTGCTTGAAGAAGCTTGCCGTCGCATCCAGCGCTTCTGCGGCGCCTGCAAGTAAGCGACCTTTCGCCATCCAATAGAAAGCCCGCCGGAGACGGCGGGCTTTTTTTATTCGGGCTCATGATTTCCGCTTAATCGACTGATTCAAGCGCCTCGCAATTTGAGTCCGCTTGTCGGCACAAGGCATTGAAATCAGACTCAAAGGCCGAGCACGGTCAGCATGATGAATGTGGCGAAAAGGATGAAATGGGTCATGCCCTCGATGGCGTTGGTTTCGCCGTCGTTGAGGTTGATGGCAGCGACGATCAGCGTGATCATCACCATGACCGTCTGCACCGGCGACATCGCCATGATGAATGGCTGGCCGGTATAGAGCGCGATTGCCTCCATGACCGGCACCGTCAGGATGACTGTCGATAGCGAGGCGCCTAGAGCGATGTTGACCGTCGCCTGCATGCGATTTCGAAGGGCTGCGCGCAACGCCGTCAGGATTTCCGGTGCTGCCGAGATGGCCGCGACGACGATCGCGGCGATTGCCGGCGGTGCGCCTGTACCCTTCAGCCCGATATCCATGAAGGCAGACATGAATTCAGCCAGTGCGCCGATCAGGACGACGCCGATCAGGATGGTGAAGATCGAGTTCGTCGTGGATTCCTCGTCGTGGTGCTCTTCAGCTGCCGCATGCTTCTTCTCTACGCGTGGATAGCTATAACTGAAGAAGTAACTGTGCCGACCGACCTGCATGCGCAGGAACAGCGCGTAGAGCGCGATCATCGCGACGATGGTGAAGGCGGAATAATAGTGCCATTTCGCTTCGGGGATGAATTCCGGCACGATCATCGAAATGCCCATGGCGGTCAGGATCATGACGCCGTAGGTGCGGCTGGAATCGTCATTATAGGGCTGTTCGCCATGCTTGAGCCCGCCGAGAAGGGCGGCAAGGCCTAGAATGCCGTTGATGTCGAGCATGACGGCAGCATAGATCGTGTCGCGCACCAGGGTCGGTGAACTCTCGCCGCTCATCATGATCGCGAGAATGATGACCTCGACCGCGACGGCAGCAAGCGTCAGGATCATCGTGCCGTAGGGATCGCCGACCTTGACCGCGAGGGTTTCGGCATGATGAGCGACGCGCATCGACGCAAGAACGATCGTGACGATCAGCGCCGCTGCTGCAATCATCGATGCAGACTGCCCCATCTCGAGCACGGAATGCTCGCCGAGATAGGCGGCAATGGCGATCGCCAAGGCCACCAGAAGCGCTTTTTCCTGCTTAAACCAATTGGCTATAACCACGTTTCCCCACCTTTGCGCCGATTCACGGTTGCACTCTAAATCAATGATTTCACACATCAAGCTTGTACGGGCGCGGCGAGATTTGCAGTCCGTGTCGTTTAATGAAATACTGCGCGGGCTAGTGTCTGCCCAACCCATAAATGTCGCGGCATACTCGAAACCCGTCTCAGATGCACGCGGCCCGCCGGCAACGCCGGGTGCTCAGGTCTTGGCAGATGAGAAGGAGGTTTTAATGGTCAAGGTCGTTTATGAAATCGTGCCGCATGACGGTGGGTGGGCCTATCGCTTCCGCGATGTTTATTCCGAAGCGTTTCCGACACATTCCGAGGCCGTTGAGGCTGCCAGGATCGTGGCGGCTGAGCAGCAGGTCGGTGGTGACTCGGCTGAGATCAGCTGGCAAGACGAAGGCGGCAAGTGGCATGAGGAATATGCCGACGGCGGCGACCGACCTGAAACGGAGGTCATCGACGGCCAGATGCATTTCCCGCCGGTGGATACGGCTCCCGGCGCCTAGGCCCGTCGCATGCCCTCGGCCTTTTCGATGATCGCATCGACGAAGTGATGCTTTTCGGCGGTGTAACGATCGCCGTCATGCCGGTGGAGTTCGGCAAGCTCGAGTTTCAAATTGACATAAGCCTCGGCATCGGCCCGGTGAGCGCGAAGATGGTCGCGAAAGATTATTCTTTTCTCGTGGGTGCGATTGTTGGGCGGGCAGAGATAGACGCGCTCCGGCGGTTTACCGTTGCGCAGTATGAACGCCCATACATCGTCATCATATCGATTGCCGCGCGGCTCGTAGTTTTGATCGAGCAGAATCCGCGTTGCGGCGGCGATATCGGCAGAACTGCGCAGGATGATGTCGATATCGACAAGCGGCTTTGCCGCGATGCCGGGAATGGACGTGCTACCGATATGCTCGATCGCCACGAGATAGGGTGTGAGCAAACGCTCGAGTTTGGCGCGGATGCGTTCAAAATCCTGCGGCCACGCCGGGTCGTAAGCCACCAGTTCAACTGCCGATCCCATCATGGCTCCCGCGCGTTATCCTTGACATAGGCGAGCAACCCCTCGACGAGAGCGTCGAAGGTGACACGACAGCGTGGCGATGTCTTGAGATTTTCGTGCATGACGATCCAGGTGTCGATCGACACTTCGATCTCCGGCAAGACGCGTACGAGGTTCGCGTCGCGCCTTGCCAGCGGCGTCTGGAGGAAAGCGATGCCGACGCCGGCGCGCAGGGCGCTGTGCAGCACCGCAGTCTGATCGGAGCGAAAATTGAGCGGTACGCCTTCCATGAACGGATAGCGCTTCAGCATCGTTCGGATATAGGCGGTCTGGCGATCGAACCCGATCATTCTGTGCCCACGGTGCAGCTCGTCTATCGTTCTTGGCTTGCCGTGGCGCTCTATATAGCTTGTGTGAGCGAACAGGCCGAGGCTGATGATGCCGATATGCCGGGCGAGCAATGCCTCCTGCGCCGGGGCGACCATGCGTACGGCGATATCGGCTTCTCGCTGCAGCAGATCTTCCACGAGGTCCGAGGCTGATAGCTCGACGATCAATTCGGGATATTGTGCCTGCAGCTTGGCAAGGGTCGGCGGCAATACCTCCATTCCGATGGCTTCGCTCGCGCTGATGCGAACCGTGCCGGTCACCTTGTCGTTTGCGCCGGAGGCGGCGCGCAGGAGAGCGGCGGCGGTGCTCGCCAGCGTTTCTGCGTAAGGTTTCAAAACGAGGGCGGCATCGGTCGGCAACAGGCCCTGCTGTGATCGTGTGAATAATTCGCCGCCGACCGATTGCTCCAAAGCGTCGACATGTCGGCCGACGGTCGGTTGGGTCAAGCCGAGTTCGCGTGCCGCAGCCGACAGCGAGCCGTGCTCCAGCACGGCTAGGAAGGTGCGATAGAAATCCCAGCTGGGTTCAGAATTGAATGCCATACATTTATGTATATCATCTGCAGATTTTTCGGCAATTTCGTTTATCCGCGGTGCGAAGCATAGTCATTCCAACGAAACCGATGGAGATGACCATGAACAACCAGACAGCAAATACCAAGACGGCCTTGATACTCGGCGCAACAGGCGGCATCGGTGGCGCGGTCGCCGACGGGCTTGCCCGTCGTGGCTGGCACATCCGCGCGCTTAATCGCGATGCGACGGAAGCTGCGCGCCACCAACCGAATTTCGAATGGATACAGGGCGACGCCATGCAGGCTGCAGACGTGTTGAAAGCGGCGCAGGGTGCTGAAATCATCGTGCATGGCGTCAACCCACCCGGATACCGCAACTGGGCGCAAGTCGTGCTGCCGATGCTGGACAACACCATTGCAGCGGCCAAGGCCGTCGGCGCCCGCATCGTGCTGCCCGGCACGGTCTATAATTTCGGTCCTGACGTCTTCCCGAATGTGAGCGAGGACAGCGTGCAGCGGCCGAAGACCCGGAAAGGAGCGATCCGCGTGCAGATGGAGCGCCGCCTGAAAGCCGCGGCAGAGCAGGGCAATACTCCGGTTATCATCGTGCGGGCCGGCGATTTCTTCGGTGGTTCGCGTGCCAACAGCTGGTTCTCGCAGGCCATGGTCACGCCCGGCAAGCCGGTCAATTCGATGACCTATCCGGGCAAGCGCGGCCTCGGCCATCAGTGGGCCTATCTGCCTGACGTTGCCGAGACGATGATCCGCCTGATCGAAAAAGCTGACGAGCTTCCGAACTTCGCCGTCTATCACATGCGCGGACATTGGGATGGCGACGGCACCCAGATGGTTGAAGCCGTCCAGCGCGTGGTGGGCCATAAGATCAAGGTAAGGTCGTTCCCCTGGTGGACAGTGCCGCTTGCCGCTCCCTTCGTGCCGTTTATGCGCGAGCTGCGGGAAATGAGCTATCTCTGGGATGTGCCGCTCGAGATGCGGAACGACAAGCTGCGGGCCGTGCTCGGCGAGGAACCGCATACGCCGATCGATGAGGCGGTCAGAAGCAGCCTGGCGTCGATCGGTTGTCTGCAGACTGCGTGAGACGTCTGACCTTATAAGAAAGCCCTCGCAACATCGGCTGCGAGGGCTTTTTCATCCTAGAATTTCAGGGACTTAAGGCCTCAGGCCGCTTCGTCCAGCGTCGGATAGTCGGCATAACCCTTCGGGCCGCCGCCATAGAGCGTCGTCTGGTCGAAGGCTGCGAGCGGGGCATTTTCCTTCAGGCGGTGAACGAGGTCCGGGTTGGAAATGAACGGCTTGCCGAAGGCAACGACATCAGCCTTGCCGCTGTCGACGGCTTCGATTGCCATCTCGCGGGTATAGGCGTTGTTGACCATCCAGCCGGCCGTGCCGCCTGCAGCCTTGTAGGCAGCGTGCAGGGCGTCGTAATCGAAGGGCAGGAAGTCGCGCTTGCCGCCGGTCTGGCCTTCGACCACGTGCACATAGGCGAGGCCATATTTTGCCAGGCCTTCAACGACGTAGGTGAACAGCTGCTGCGGTGCCTGGTCGCTGGCGTCGCCCGATGGCGTAACGGGCGAGATGCGGATGGCCGTGCGGCCCGCACCAATTTCCTTGGTGACCGCATCGACAACTTCGAACAGGAAGCGGGCGCGATTTTCGATCGAGCCGCCGTACTGGTCGGTGCGGTCATTGATATCGCCACGCAGGAACTGGTCGATCAGATAGCCGTTGGCGCCATGGATTTCGACACCGTCGAAACCGGCGTCGATCGCGGCGCGAGCAGCCTTGCGGTAGTCTTCGATAATGCCCGGGATTTCGGAAGCTTCAAGCGCACGCGGCTCGGAAACATCGGCAAAACCGCCGGTGCCGTCGCTGTTGACAAGATAGGTCTTCGAGGTTGCAGCTCGCTTCGAGGTCGACGAGACCGGCTTGCCGCCATTCGGCTGCAGGGTCGTGTGGGAGATACGGCCGACATGCCACATCTGCACGACGATCTTGCCGCCGTTTGCGTGCACCGCGTCTGTCACCTTCTTCCAGCCGTCAAGCGCTTCCTTGGTGTAGAGGCCGGGAACATCGGCATAGCCCTGACCCTGATGGGTGATGGCGGTTGCCTCGGTGATGATGAGGCCAGCGGTTGCGCGCTGAGCATAGTATTTGACGTTCAGTTCATTCGGGACGGCATTCGGCGAGCGATTGCGCGTCAGCGGTGCCATGACGATGCGGTTGGCAAGTGCGATGTCGCCAAGCTTCGTCGGTTCGAACAATTTGGTCATTGGCAGGTCCTTTCTTGAGGGGGAGGAGAAAGATCAGGAAGAGGCGAGCGCCTCGCCCTTGGGACGTATGGCGGCGAACGTCAGCAAGACGGTCACCAGGCCGAGGATCGCCATGGCGGAGCCGGCAAGCGGCACCTGAGCCAGGGAGAAGCCCTCATCTATGACAACGCCGCCAATCCAGGCACCGAGTGCGTTGCCCGTGTTGAATGCGCCGATATTGATGGTCGAGACGAGGTTGGGGGCGTCCTTGCCGAAGGCAACGACGTTGATCTGCAGGGCAGGTACGGCGGCAAAGGCTGCAGCTGCCCACAGGAACAGAGTGATCTCGGCGCCGATGACGGAGTGAATCGTCACGCTGAAGATCGCCGAGGTGATTGCGATCGCCAGGAACACACCGGCCAGCGTCGTGCCGAGGCGCCAGTCCGCCAGTTTGCCACCGATCAGGTTGCCGATGGTCAGGCCGACACCGATCGACAGCAGCGTGAGGGTGACGGTGTGCGGCGAAACGCCGGTAACGTCGCGCAGCATCGGGGCGATATAGGTGAAGAGCGCGAACATGGCGGCCGAGAAGAAGACGGTGGTGAGCAATGCCAGCCAGAGGCCGAGACCACGCAACGCGGCGATTTCGCGGCCGAGGCTGCCCTCAGGCCTTTCTTCGTTCTTCGGCAGGACGGCGACGAGGCCGGCGATCGAAGCGACGCCAAGCAACGTGACGATCCAGAAGGGAGCACGCCAGCCGAAAGCCTGGCCGAATGCCGTGCCGAGGGGAACGCCGAGCACGTTGGCGAGCGTCAAACCAGTAAACATCAGCGCGACGGCGCGGGCCTTACGGTCTTCGGGGACAAGGCTTGCGGCAACGACCGACCCGATGCCGAAGAAGGCGCCATGGCAAAGTGCCGTGACGATACGGGCGATCATCAGGATCCAGTAATTGGGAGCGACAGCGCAGAGAAGGTTTCCGAGAATGAAGAAGCCCATCAGCATGATCAACGCCGAGCGGCGGCGAAGATGGGCAGTCGACACCGCCATGATCGGTGCGCCGATCGCGACGGCAAGTGCATAGCCTGTGACCAGCCAGCCCGCCTGCGGGATGGTGACACCAAGATCCAAACCGACCTCGGGCAGCAGGCCCATGATGACGAATTCGGTGGTGCCGATGGCAAACGAGCTGAGCGCGAGAACAAGAAGCGCAAGCGGCATGTTCAGAGTTCCTTTTGCATGGCTGCGAGGAATTCAGCGATGGTTTCCTCGTTGCGCTTATAGAAGATCCACTGACCCAGACGTCGCGTCGTCACCAGGCCGGCGCGGTGCAATGTGCTGAGGTGAGCGGAGACGGTGGATTGCGACAGGCCGCAGCGTTCGAACTGACTGGCGCAGACGCCGAGTTCCAGCGGATGCTCCTGTGTCGGAAAATGGGCCTGCGGATCTTTCAGGTGGTTGAGGATTTCGAGCCGTGCCGGATGGGCCAGGGCCTTCAGAATCTCGCTCTTGTCCATGGTGTTCACCAAATGAATATCGAAGAATTTCGATATATGTATCGATCGATTCCGATATATCAAGATCGGCGCAGAACATTATTTTCTGCAGGGCAGCCGAGATGAGTGCTTAGAAAATGGGCAAAAAAAGAGGGCCACCGGAGTAAACCAGGGCCCTTATAGGTGTGAAGGTCAAAACCTCCAGAGGGGAACAGCCAATGCGGTGGAACTGGGAGGAAAAGCCACCGTGTGCATCAGCTGTGTGCGTTATGATGCTAATTTGTGCAGTGCGCAATGCTTTTTTGTGCATGGCAGTTATGCGTTTGCAGGCCTGGCAGCAAAAGGGCAAAAAAAAGGGCCTCCGGAGTGAACCAGGGCCCTATAGGTATGAAGGTCAAAAACCTCCAGAGGGGAACAGCCAATGCGGTGGAACTGGGAGGAAAAGCCACCATGTGCATCAGCTATGTGCGATATGGTAGTTAAATGGGCAGGCTTCAACTCCGTTTTGTGCATATCAGCCATGCATAATAAGCGGAGCTGATATATTAGCCTCAAAAAGAGTTGGTTATCAGTGACTTACCTTCGTCAGAAATTCCAGTTACGGGCTTTCGCGACGATAAAATCACGGAAAACCTTGAGCTTAGCCGCATTTTTCATTTCATCTGGATAGCAGAAATAAGTGTCGAAGGATGGTACGTCAGCATTGATCGCGAGCTGAATGAGACCGGGGTCGCGACCAACAATGTAGTCCGGCAGCACGGCGATGCCGATGCCCAGCAGGCAGGCGCGCTTGATCGACGTCTGGCTGTTGATCTGCAGATGCGGAGCGCGTTTGTTGTCGGAGGAGCGCCCGGCGATTTCCAGCCAATTGACGTCGAGCAGGTAGTTCGGTGCCGGCTCGCCGAAGCTGATGATGCGATGCTCGTCCAGGTCCTCCACCGACTGCGGTTCGCCGTAGCGGTTGATGTAGGAGGGGGCAGCATAGACGTGCATGTGCACGGTAAAGAGCTTGCGCTGGATCAGATCCGACTGCTGCGGCTGGCGCAGACGAATGGCGCAATCCGCATGTCGCATGTTCACGTCCAGCTCCTCGTTGTCGAGGATGAGCTGGATCGACATGTCGGGATAGAGCTGCAGGAACTCCTGAATCTTGTCGGTGAGCCAGCCCTGGCCGAGGCCGACCGTCGTCGTGACGCGCAGCTTGCCGCTCGGCTTGTCGGTCGTTTCGGTCAATTGCATCTTGACCGTTTCGAGCTTCAGCAGAACATCGTGTGCGGTGCGATAAAGCAGCTCACCTTGTTCGGTCAGGATAAGACCGCGCGCATGCCGGTGAAAAAGCTTGATGCCGACGTCTTGCTCGAGAGCGCTGACCTGCCGGCTGATGGCGGATTGGGACAAATGCAATTTGTCGGCCGCATGCGTGAATGAACCCGCCTCGGCAGCCGCGTGAAAGATACGCAGCTTGTCCCAATCCAATGGCATGCCGTTTCCCCTCATCGGCTGCATCACTCCGCGGCCACGGCGACGGGCATGTGCCCGGTCAGGTAACGTTCTGCCTCAAGCGCTGCCATGCAGCCCATTCCCGCGGCCGTGATGGCCTGACGGAAGGTATCGTCGGTGACGTCGCCCGCGGCATAGATGCCTTCGACGTTGGTCGCGGTCGAATCGGGCGCGGTCCAGAGATAGCCGTTGTCCTTGAGTTTCAGCTTGCCCTTGAAAAGTTCGGTCGCCGGTGCATGCCCGATGGCCACGAAGACACCGTCGACGGGCGTTTCGGTGATGGCGCCGCTGCGCACATCGCGCAGGCGCGCGCCGGTCACGGACGGTGGCATCGGTGGCTTGGCCGGCGTGCCGGTGATCTCTGCCACTTCGGTGTTCCACAACACCTTGACGTTGGCCTTGGCGAACAGGCGCTCCTGCAGGATCTTTTCCGCGCGGAACGAGTCGCGGCGATGCACCACCGTCACCGACTTGGTGATGTTGGACAGATAGAGCGCTTCCTCGACGGCACTGTTGCCGCCGCCGACCACGATGACATCCTTGTTGCGATAGAAGAAACCGTCGCAGGTGGCGCATGCTGATACGCCGAAGCCCTGGAAATGCTGCTCGCTCTCGATGCCGAGCCACTTCGCCTTCGCGCCGGTGGCAATGATCAGAGTGTCGGCGGTCCAGACCTGGCCGCTATCGGTAAGGGCAACGAAAGGACGCTTGCTGGTGTCGACTTCGGTCACGAGATCGTTGACGATTTCTGCGCCGACATGCTGAGCCTGCTGCAGCATCTGCTCCATCAGCCACGGACCCTGGATCGGATCGGCAAAGCCCGGATAGTTCTCGACATCAGTCGTGATCATCAGCTGGCCGCCCTGTTCCAGTCCTGCGATCAAAACCGGCTGCAGCATCGCACGCGCGGCATAAACCGCTGCGGTATAACCGGCGGGGCCGGAGCCGATGATGAGCACCTTCGTGTGGCGGGCAGGCATAGTCAGTCCTTTCAATTTCAGCGCTTGGGAAATCACGGCTTCAAACGCTCAAAGCAGGCGATTTCACGTTCCGCTGGTCCATTTATGATTGCCTTATGCATTTATTCAAGGGCAGCCTTGCATTACACACAGGGCAAATCTGCTTTGTGTAAGAATCAATTACGCGAGAGAAACTTTCTTGCGTATTTTCCAGCCTTATATAGAAGCTGGCGAGGGGGAATTAAAGAAAGGCAATAAAAGTGCTTCGCGCTGAGCTCGATGCCATCGATATCAAGATTCTGCGGGAACTCCAGCGGGACGGACGCATGACCAACGTCGAACTCGCGGATCGTGTCGGCATCTCGGCGCCGCCATGCCTGCGCCGGGTGCGCAAGCTTGAGGAAGCGGGCGTTATCGAGGGTTATCATGCCATGCTGAACAGCCCGAAGCTGGGCTTTGATCTCGTGGCATTCTGCATGGTTGGTCTCAAGCATCAGTCGGAAGCGAACCTCAAGGCATTCGCCGGTGCGACCTCGGCATGGCCGCTGGTCAGGCAGGCATGGATGGTTTCCGGCGACAGCGATTTTCTATTGCACTGCGTTGCCGAAAACCTGACGCGCTTCCAGGATTTCGTCATCGAAGTCCTGACGGCAAACGAGCATGTCGACACGGTGCGCACGATGCTGACCATTCGGCAGGTCAAGAAGCTCGGCCTGGTGGAGCTTTAGGCGCATGGCGGATCGGCCCTGGCATCGATCACTGATCAAGTCCGGTGTGCGCCTGTTTTTGGGCGGTTCGCTGGCACATGTGCAGGATTGGTATCCGGGGCTCAGCATCGTCCGCAGCCAGAATATCAGCGAAGTGCTCTACCGTGGCGCCAAGGTCGCCAGCCTTGCGGGAATGGATCGGCTGCGGGAACGCTGCGGGAATGCCATATATATTGTCGGTTCCGGTCCATCGATCCGCGATTGCGATCTGAGCCAGATGGAACCGCGCAGCGCCATACTCCTCAATGGCGCAATCAGGCTGATTGGCGAGCAGATCGAAGAGCCGCTGGCCATCGCGGTCGAGGACGAGCGTTTCGTGTGGCGACACATCGAAACCATGCGAAGGAAGATATTGCCCGGTTCGCTTTGCCTGTTTTCGGTCTCCGTATTGCGGGCGCTCTGTGAGATCGACAAGGGATGGCTTTCGGACAAGACGATCATTCTGATCGATGATATCCGCAAGCCCTATGGTGCGCGTCGCCGTTCGCTCGACGATTTGAAGAAGCTTCAATATGTGCGTCTGGATGCGGCCGGTTCGGCCGGCTTCTCGCTTTCGCCGGATCGCGGTGTTTTCCTCGGCGGATCCGTCGCTGTGTCGGCGTTGCAATTTGCATTGTACTGCGCGCAACAGTCCGTTGGTTTTCTCGGCATAGACATCTCGAATGCCGGCGAACCAAGATTTTACGAGACCGGCGACGATACGGCTTTTTCCGGTATCGCCCGTGCGGAGGGCCGCATCGTCGAGCACCTTGTCTTTGCAAGACAGATCGCTGCAGAGCGGGGCGTGGCATTCATCAATTATTCGCCGATCTCAGCGTTGCTGAAATACGATTTCGGCTACGACGACAGGTTTGCAAAGGCTAGGCCCTGATTGCGGCGACTTCGCCAATATCGAACCGGAATTGCAGGAAGAAACGCATGCGCTGGCTGAAACCGAAAAGCTCCGATGCCAAGAAACTAAGCATCGACCCGCCAGCGCCGAGGGCAGGGCGGCACGGTATCGCCATCGCCGCCTGCGTCAAGAATGAAGCGCTCTATATAAAGGAATGGATCCGCTTCCATCAGGCCGTCGGCATTCGTCACTTCTATATCTATGACAACGGTTCCAGCGATGAGACGTGCGCGTTGCTGCGCGGCCTCCTGAGCGAAGAAGAACTGACGATCGTCCCGTGGGCCGGGCGGATGCGGGATGCGGCAACCGGAACGATGCTGAACGGTCAGGTCATCACCTTTGCGCATGCCATCCTGAACTTCGGCGGCGATTACCGATGGATGGCATTCATCGACGTCGATGAATTCCTGCTGCCGAGGCATGGGCGCACTTTGGAAGATGCATTGAAGGCGGTGGCTGATTTTCCGAATGTCTCGTTGCCTTGGCACATGTTCGCCACGAGCGGTCATGATGTGCCTCCTGACGGGCCTTTGACACTGAACTATACGCTGCGCGGTGCCGATCCGATGACATCAAAGGAAAATGTCAGCAATTTCAAATGCATCGTCGATCCATGTGAAGTGACCGAGGTCAGCGTCCATCAGTTTCAGACGCGTGCCCATGGCGATTTGACAGCAAATGATGCTGGCAAGCGTTTTTCTCGTCGCGGCCGAAAAGCTCCTGAGTTTTACTCAAACCAGTTCCTGCAGCTTAATCACTACTATACAAAATCCCGGCAGGAGCTGATGGCGAAACTCGACCGTGGATGGGTTTACGACAGCAGCGCGACGAAATACCGGGAGAAGGTCTTATCCGTCGTCAAAAGCATCGAGGAAGACCTGGTTGAAGACAGATCCATGATCGATTTCATCGAGCATAACCACATCGATCTCGGTAGCTGATAGGCTGGCTTACGCGTTTGTCGCGAGCATCCGATGGTAGATGTCACCGATCGCCGTCGCTTCCTTTTCCAGAGCAAATTCGGCGCGTACGTGGCGCACTGCATTCTCACCTTGCCGGAGCGTTTCCTCGGGATCGGCCAGATAGAAGGCAATAGCCTTTGTCAGCGCTTCGCCGTTCCCGGCGGGAACGACGGTACCGGTTTCACCCGGCACGATCATCTCGGCATAAGCACCTGCATCGGAGGCGACGACGGCGGTGCGCGAGGCCATTGCTTCAAGCGGCGTCAAGCCGAAGCCTTCATTGCGGGAGGGGGCGACATAGAGCGCTGCTCGACGGTACCACGGCTTGATGTCGTCGACCTCGCCCATAAAGCGAATCCGGTCGGAAAGGCCGGCGGCAGCCACCATTTTTTCGAGCTCGTCGCCGAAAGCGCGATGCTCCGCTGTTACCCGACCGCAGACAATCGCCGTCCAGTCGGGATGGCGCGGCAGCAGTTCGATCATCGCCTTGACGAAGAGATCCGTGCCCTTTTGATGGCGGACGCGGCCGAAGCAGCCAATCAGATATGTGCCTGGTAGACCCGTCGCAGCCATGCGGTCATCGGCCGTTTCCGGTGGGTGAAAGCGGTTGAGATCGACGCCGTGCTGGATGACGGTGTGCGGCACCTCGAGAAAGCTGCCTGAGCGGGTGCTGGTGGCGATGATGGCATCCATGCGCCTGATCAGCCAACGAGTATAGTTGCTGTGGCGACGCTGGGCGGCAGACGTAAAAACGAGCTTCAACGGCATGCGCAGCACCGAGCGCAACAGCAGGCCCACCAGCATTTCATTGTTGCGGCGGGCATGCCAAACGCGGCTGCGTCGCCTGCGCGGCCGCATCCAGAGGCCCGGCAGTCTGAGCCAGCCGAGCTTCGGCAAATCCTCAGGCAGGCCAGGGCCGAGCGTAGCGATATGGTAGCCTAGCTCGATCTGCTTTGGGATCAGCTGCACGATCGTAGACGTAACGCCGGAGAGCCGGCGTTTGAAATTCGTCGCTATGATTTCGATCTCTTGAAGATCGCTCGCATGCGCTGACTGGCGGTCGCGCACGGGCGATCAGCCCCAGGTGACGGAGAGGATTTCGTAGCCCTTGGCGCCGCCGGGTGCGTTGACTTCGATCGAGTCGCCGACTTCCTTGCCGATCAGGGCGCGGGCAATCGGGGAGGAGATCGAAATGCGGCCAGCCTTCACATCGGCTTCCTGGTCACCGACGATCTGATAGATCTTCTCTTCTTCGGTGTCTTCATCGACGAGTTTAACTCTGGCGCCGAACTTGATCTTCGAGCCGGACATCTTGGTGAGGTCGATGACTTCAGCGCGCGCGGTCAGGTCTTCGAGTTCGCCGATGCGGCCTTCGTTATGGCTCTGAGCTTCTTTGGCGGCATGGTACTCGGCATTTTCGGAAAGGTCGCCATGGGCGCGTGCTTCCGCAATAGCCTCGATGATTCGCGGGCGCTCTTCCTGCTGACGCCAGCGCAGTTCTTCCTGCAGCTTGACGAACCCGTTCTGTGTCATCGGTACCTTTTCAACCATTTGCCTTGTCCTTCACTCCCTGCGCTGCTCTTCCGCACACACAAAAGAAAACAGGTTCCGAAGCGGTACTTCGGAACCAGTAGAGCCGTTAGTGCGTCATCTATAGCAGATTGCGACAGCCGATTTCCAGAAAATTCGATGCTTTAAGGAACGCTGCTCCTCGCGCACGAATGCCGCGGCCCCGTTGCCGGCTATCGGCTACGAGGTCTCTTCAAAGCCGGCCAACTCAATCGCAAGTGGCCGGGGTGAATGTGAGCTGGCTATTGTTGCTCACATTCGTTCTCGCCTGGTTTGCGCCTCAGAAATAGCTCTGAAGCGGCTGGACTTCGAGGTTTCCGGCCTTCAGCGCCTTGATCGCCATGGCCGCGGCTTCGGCACCGGCCATGGTGGTGTAGTAGGGCACCTTCTGCATTAATGTTGCACGGCGAAGCGACTTCGAGTCCGAGATCGCCTTGTTGCTGTCGGTCGTGTTGATGACGAGCTGGACCTGACGGTTGCGGATGGCGTCCTCGATATGCGGACGTCCTTCAAGCACCTTGTTGATCTTGGTCGCTTCGATGCCGTTTTCGGCGAGGAAACGTTGGGTTCCGCCCGTTGCCAGCACCTTGAAGCCCTGTTCCGTCAGCATGCGGATGGCGGGCAGCACGCGCGGCTTGTCGTCATCGCGGACCGAAACGAAGACCGTTCCGTCACGCGGCAGTTCGACGCCGGCGCCGAGCTGCGACTTGGCGAATGCCAGCGCGAAATCGGTATCGAGGCCGATGACTTCGCCCGTCGAGCGCATTTCCGGTCCGAGCAGGATGTCGACGCCGGGGAAGCGGGCGAATGGGAAGACGGCTTCCTTGACCGCGATGTGCTTCAGCTTGCGCGGATCCGGCTTTTCACCATAAGCGGCAAAGGTCGCATCCAGCTTTTCGCCGGCCATGACGCGGGCGGCGATCTTGGCGATCGGCGCGCCAATGGTCTTGGCGACGAAGGGCACCGTACGCGACGCGCGCGGATTGACTTCGAGCACGTACACGGTGCCGTCCTTGATGGCGAACTGGACGTTCATCAGACCGCCGACTTTCAATGCCTTCGCCATGGACTTTGCCTGACGCTCCAGCTCATCGATCATCTCGGGGGAGAGGGTGCGCGGCGGCAGCGAGCAGGCGCTATCGCCGGAGTGAATACCGGCCTCTTCGATATGCTCCATGATACCGGCGACGTAGACGTCAGTCCCGTCGGACAGGCAGTCGACGTCAACTTCGATGGCATTGGCGAGGTAGCTGTCGAACAGCAGCGGGTTTTTGCCCAGCAATGTGTTGATCTGGCCGGTCTTGTCGTTCGGATAGCGCTGTTTGATGTCTTCCGGCACCAGCTCGGGAACGGTGTCGAGCAGATAGGTCTGCAGCTGACCCTCAGAATGAAGGATCTGCATCGCGCGGCCGCCAAGAACATAGGATGGACGCACGACCAGCGGGAAGCCGATTTCGGAGGCGACGAGGCGAGCCTGCTCGACCGAATAGGCGATACCGTTGTTCGGCTGGTTGAGATCGAGCTTCATCAGCAGCTTCTGGAAGCGGTCGCGATCTTCGGCGAGGTCGATCGCATCAGGCGCGGTGCCGAGGATCGGAATGCCGTTCTTTTCAAGCGCTTCGGCAAGCTTCAGCGGCGTCTGACCGCCGAACTGAACGATGACGCCGACGACTTCACCCTTTTCCTGCTCGGCGCGCAGGATTTCGATAACGTCTTCCGCCGTCAGCGGTTCGAAATAAAGACGATCGGACGTATCGTAGTCGGTCGAAACCGTTTCCGGGTTGCAGTTGATCATGATCGCTTCATAGCCTGCATCCTTCAGAGCGAAGGCGGCGTGGCAGCAGCAATAATCGAACTCGATGCCCTGGCCGATACGGTTCGGGCCGCCGCCGAGGATGACGACCTTCTTGCGGTCGGAGACCTGTGCTTCCGAGCGGGCAGCGCCGACAAACGGCGTCTCATAGGTCGAATACATATAGGCGGTCGGCGAGGCGAATTCTGCGGCGCAGGTGTCGATGCGCTTGAAGACCGGTCGAACATTCAGACTGTTGCGCAGTTCCGCCACTTCTTTCGGGCGTTTGCCGGTCAGCGTCGCGAGGCGCGCGTCGGAGAAGCCCATCGACTTCAGCATGCGAAGGTTGGCTTCATCCTGCGGCAGGCCATGCTCGCGGATACGGGCTTCCATATCGACGATGCTCTTGAACTGCGCGATGAACCAGGGGTCGATCTTCGATCCTTCGTGTACCTCTTCCGGCGTCAGGCCGAGACGCAGAGCTTGGGCGACCATGCGCAGGCGGTCAGGGGTCGGCGTGCCGATGGCAGCGCGGATGGCGTTGCGATTTCCTTCGCCCTCTTCGGTGCCGGGGATCTCGATTTCATCAAGGCCCGTCAGGCCGGTTTCTAGGCCGCGCAGTGCTTTCTGAAGCGATTCCGCGAAGGTACGGCCGATCGCCATGACTTCACCGACGGACTTCATGGCTGTGGTGAGAACAGGCGAGGCGCCGGGGAACTTTTCAAAGGCAAAGCGCGGGATCTTGGTGACAACATAGTCGATCGATGGCTCGAAAGAAGCCGGGGTCGCGCCGCCGGTGATGTCGTTTTCCAGTTCGTCCAGCGTGTAGCCGACGGCGAGCTTCGCAGCGACCTTGGCGATCGGGAAGCCTGTTGCCTTCGAAGCCAGTGCAGACGAGCGCGAGACACGCGGGTTCATTTCAATGACGACCAGGCGTCCGTCCTTCGGGTTGACTGCGAACTGTACGTTCGAGCCGCCGGTTTCGACGCCGATCTCGCGCAGGACCGCGATCGAGGCGTTACGCATGATCTGATATTCTTTATCCGTCAGCGTCAGCGCCGGGGCGACGGTGATGGAGTCGCCGGTGTGGACGCCCATCGGATCGATGTTTTCGATCGAGCAGATGATGATGCAATTGTCCGCCGTGTCGCGGACAACTTCCATCTCGAATTCCTTCCAGCCGAGCACCGATTCCTCAACCAGAACTTCCGTCGTCGGCGAGGCATCAAGGCCACCGCTGACGATTTCGAAGAATTCCGAGCGGTTATAGGCGATGCCGCCGCCGGTGCCGCCAAGCGTAAAGGAAGGGCGAATGATGGCAGGCAGGCCGACATGATCGATCGCCTGCGCGGCAATTGCCATGGCATGGCTCATGTAGCGCTGCTTGCGGTCGCTCTCGCCGAGGTTCCACTGGTTTTCCAGTTCGTCGAGCGCCTTGTCTAGATCGGCGCCGGACAGCTGCGCCTTGAGCTTGCTGCGCTGGGCCTCATGTGTCTTGCGATCGGCGTCCTTGATGTCGGTGGCGTTTGCCAGCATGGAGCGCGGCGTTTCGAGGCCGATGCGGGCCATAGCCTCGCGGAAGAGGGCGCGGTCTTCGGCCATGTCAATCGCGGCGGGCTTCGCGCCGATCATCTCGACATTGTAGCGATCGAGGACACCCATGCGCTTCAGCGAAAGGGCTGTATTAAGCGCCGTCTGGCCGCCCATGGTCGGCAGCAGCGCGTCCGGGCGTTCCTTGGCGATGATCTTGGCGACGACTTCAGGCGTGATCGGCTCGACATAGGTCGCATCCGCAAGGCCCGGGTCGGTCATGATCGTTGCCGGGTTCGAGTTGACGAGAATGACGCGGTAGCCTTCCTCGCGAAGCGCCTTACAGGCCTGCGTGCCCGAATAGTCGAATTCGCAAGCTTGCCCGATAACAATCGGTCCTGCACCGATAATAAGGATCGATTTGATATCTTGGCGCTTCGGCATGGGCTCACATCCGTTTTTTTCGTTGCGCAAAAAACCGGCCAGGGTGGGAGATCACCGGTCGGGGGCGCATGGGCAAATGTTTTCAGGCTAGAAGCGGCTTATAGGCAAATGTATTTGCAAACGGAACCCCATAAATCGCGGAATCGACATGAATTCGCAGCCTTTGGCGCCTTTATGGGAAACGGCGGCGTACAGCCTCGGCATAGGGACGGCTGACAGGCATTTCCAGGCCGTCGCGCGTTATGACGAAAAGCTTGCCGTTGTCGCGTTTCAGGCTGGCCACGTGGTCGGTCGCGATCCAGTGAGATCGGTGCAGTCGAATACCCTCGGTATCGCCGACCTCCATCAAGGCGTCGCCGAAGCGCAACAGGATCAGCTCGCGGCCTCTGCTTGTCACGATCTCCGTATAATGGTCGCGCACGGTGAGCCTGATCAAGGCGCCGCGGTTTTCCGGTTTCAGGCGCGAGAGGATGGGGGCCTGCGCAGGCGGAGTTTTTATCTCCGGTGCTGCGGCAGGCGCGGCCTGCATCGCTGGCATATCCACGCCCTCAGCCGCCATCGCTATCTGTCGATGCATGGTCAGATAGGTCAGAATGCAGAAGAGCGCGCACAGCGGTATGGAGCCCAGCGCTTGCTGCAGGCTTCCCGCGAGGCTTGCCGCGGTCCCGAAGAATGCGTCGTCGACGAGGGTGATGCCGAAGCCGATCGGCAACGCGGCAATGATGGAGCCGATCATCATTCGCGCGAACATGCTCGATATCCATTTGCGTAGAAGGATTTCCGCGATCACGGAAAAGACGATCGCGATCGACCAGGCCATGGCATGCAGCACTAACCAATAGCCAAACCGGGCTGCGGGCGTGAGCCGAGCGAAAGTGCCGTATGGACCGGTCAGCGCAAAGATCAGGACGATGGTGACGAAAGTCGCCCAGAAGCGCGGTGAATGCTGGATGACACGCAATTCACGAAGCGTGGATTGCAGAAAGGTGTGATCCACGAAGATTTCCCGTTCTTTCGCGCAAATTCGATTGAGAGAACAACACTATCACGGAAAGGCTCGATAAACTCAACCGGATAGGATCATGACTCTCGAGCCCCTTCTTGATGCGCCCATCGCAACCCAGATCCATGTCGCAGCCGTCGTGCCTGCCGCCTTGCTCGGTGCCTATCTACTCCTCATGCCAAAGGGGACGCCGCTGCACCGCCTGCTCGGCAAGATCTGGCTGATCCTGATGGTCGTGACAGCACTATCGAGCTTCTTCATTCATCAGATCAACCTGTTTTATGGCTTCAGTCCGATCCATCTGCTGTCGGTGTTCGTGCTGTTCGGCTGTTGGGGAGCAATCGCCAACGCGCGCAAACACGATATCGCGGCGCACAAGCGCATCGTCAGGAGCCTCTACTTCGGCGGCATCGTGGGGGCTGGCGTGTTTACTCTTCTGCCAGGCCGTATCATGAACAAGGTCGTCTTTCATGGCGATGAAATCGCGCCGATTCTGGTCGTGGCAGGGATCGCCAGCTGGCTTTTATGGCTGATGTCCAAAGAAATATGGCGCCGCAGGCGCTTAGGCTGACGTTCTCCCATCAGCCAACTGGCTTTGTTCGCCTTCCTGTATATATAAATGCCTCAAGGGACTTTCGTTTTAGGCATCGCCAGGAGGTGCACTATGGATTGGAAGGGGCGTCGGCAATCCGACAATATTGAGGACGAGCGCGGTTCATCACCGATGGGCGGCGGCGGCGGTGGTGGGTTTCGCTTTCCCGGAGGAGGGATCGGCGGCGGTGGATTGAGCCTTCGCACCATTATTGTTCTTGTGGTCATTTTCCTGGTGCTGCGCGCCATGGGCGTCGATGTCATGGGTCTGCTGCAGCAGAGCGGTGTGCTCGGCGGCGGTTCCGGATATCAGCAGAGCACGTCGAGTGGCGCTGGCGGTCAGCCGGCCAATGACGAGATGAAGCAATTCGTCGCGACCGTTCTTGGCGATACGGAAGATACCTGGACGGGCATCTTCAAATCGATGGGCCAGACTTACACGGATCCGAAACTGGTGTTGTTCTCCGGCAGCTTCCCCTCTGCCTGCGGCCAGGCTTCAGCGGCCACCGGCCCGTTCTATTGCCCGAGCGATCAGAAGATCTATCTCGACATGGCCTTCTTCAAGCAGATGAAGGATCAATTCGGCGCGGCCGGTGACTTTGCCCAGGCCTATGTCATCGCGCACGAGGTCGGCCACCATGTTCAGGATCAGTTGGGTATTCTGCCGAAGTTCAATCAGGCCCGTCGCAACATGAGCGAGGTGGATGCCAACAAGATGTCGGTGCGCATCGAGTTGCAGGCCGATTGCTTTGCCGGCATTTGGGGTAAGTTCACGCAGCAGAAGGGCATTTTGCAGGCCGGCGATCTCGAAGAGGCGCTGAATGCAGCGCAGCAGATCGGCGACGATACGTTGCAGAAGCGCACGCAGGGCTATGTCGTGCCCGACAGCTTCAACCACGGCACCTCCGCGCAGCGGGTGAAGTGGTTCAAAAAGGGTTTCGATTCCGGCAAGCTTTCGGACTGCGATACGCTGAACAATCCCGTCTGATTTTCCTTGCCCGCTCCCGAAGTGCGGGGGCGGGCAAGACATCGTGCTATTACTTTTCGCTGTCGAGATGTGTCAGCTGTGCATCGGGATAGCGGCCCCCAGCGGCGGCGTCTTTGGGGATCGCGCGCTCGATCGCTGTCATATCCTCCGCCGACAGTTCGATCGGGAGTGATCCCAGCGCTTCGCTCAGGCGGTCGCGGCGGCGCGCGCCGATGACCGGGACGATTTCCTTGCCCTGCGCTGCCACCCAGGCGATGGCGATCTGTGCGACGCTGGCGCCCTTCGTGTCGGCGATCTTTCGCAGCGCTTCCACAAGCTCGAGGTTCTTTTCGATATTCCCGGCCTGGAAGCGCGGGCTCATGGTGCGGAAGTCACCTTTCTGGGCGTTGTCCTTTTGCCAGTGGCCGCTGATCAGGCCGCGCGAAAGGACGCCATATGCGGTGATGCCGATGCCAAGTTCGCGGCAGGTCGGCAGGATCTTGTCCTCGATGCCACGCGAAATGAGCGAATACTCGATCTGCAGATCGACGATCGGGTGGACGGCGGCGGCGCGGCGAATGGTGTCCGCACCCACTTCGGAAAGGCCGATATGCCTGATGTAGCCGGCCTTGATGAGGTCGGAGAGGGCGCCGATCTGTTCTTCGATGGGTACGTTCGGGTCGAGCCGGGCAGGGCGATAGATATCGATATGATCGACGCCGAGGCGCTGGAGTGAATAGGCAACGAAATTCCTGATGGCAGCCGGGCGTGCGTCGTAGCCGAGCCATGCGCCAGAGGGATCGCGCAGGGCGCCGAACTTGACGCTGAGCAGGAAATCATCCCGGTTCAAGCCTTTTATGGCTTCGCCGATCAGCATTTCATTGTGACCCATGCCGTAGAAATCGCCCGTATCGAGCAGATTGATCCCCGCATCGAGGGCGGCATGAATGGTCGCGATGCCTTCGGCGCGATCGGACGGGCCATACATGCCCGACATGCCCATGCAGCCGAGGCCGAGGGCCGATACTTGCGGTCCGGTCTTTCCCAATTGATGCTTTTCCATTGTGTCTCTCCTTGATCGAAGGTGCGTGCTCATGCCGCGTGGATCTCTGTCGACGCTGTTTTACTTCATTCTTGTCTGTGCGATAATCTGGGTAAATCGAAACGGGTTGTTTGGAATTTCGCACAATGGATGATTTGCCGCTGGCCGATCTTGTCGCCTTCACCGCCGTTGCCCGCGAGCGCAGTTTTCGCGAAGCCGCGCGCAAGCGCAGTGTTTCCGCTTCCTCCCTGAGTGAAGCCGTTCGCCGATTGGAGGAGCGGCTCGCGGTGCGCCTGCTGAACCGGACAACCCGCAGCGTCACGCCGACGGAAGCGGGTGAGAGGTTGATGGAGCGGCTGACGCCCGCCATGGGCGAGATCGCCGTCGCCCTCGACGATATCAACAGCTTTCGCGACAGCGTTGGCGGGACCCTGCGGCTGAACGTACCCACCGTCGCCGCGACGGTCGTCATGCCGGATATCATCAGTCGCTTTCTGAAGGAGTATCCGGCCATCTCTCTCGAGATCGTCGCCGAAGATAGTTTCATCGATGTGGTGGCGGCAGGTTATGACGCCGGCATCCGCTATGATGAGCGGTTGGAGAAGGACATGATCGCGGTGCCGATCGGGCCGCGCCAGCAGTGCTATGTCACTGCCGCATCGCCGGCCTATCTGGCTGCCCACGGCACCCCGCAACATCCGCGGGACATACTCGAACATCGCTGCATCCGTCATCGCTTTCTCAGCGGTTCGGTTGCTCCCTGGGAGTTCGAGAGGAATGGCGAGACGATTTTCATCTCGCCGCCAGTGGTTGTCGCTTCGAACGCCATCGATATCGAATGCCATGCGGCGGCTGCCGGTCTTGGCATTATCAGGACGTTTCGGGACTTCCTTGCCCCGCAGATCGAAAGCGGTGAACTGGTGCCGATCCTGGAGGAATGGGACACCGTGTTTCCCGGTCCATTTCTCTATTACGCCAGCCGTCGGCACATGCCGGCGCCGCTGCGCGCGTTCGTCGATTTTCTCAATCGCGAGCAGCGTCGAAGCCGCGACAGATAGACGCCCGGGGCTTAAAGATCAAAAAAAGCGGTCCATAAATCAATAAGATTGAAGCGTTCACGGATTGTTTCTGCGAAAATCTTTCGCTATGGGGAACGTTCCGGTTTTCCGTTCACGTTCTGTCTCTTTCATGGAGACGGAGCCCTCATAAGGCAACTCCATGATCGACCAGAAATTCGCACGTCGGGGCTTGTTCCTCGTCTTCCTCATTCTCTTCCTCGACGTGATGGGCATTGCGATCATCATGCCGGTGCTGCCCAAATATCTGGAGGAGCTGACCGGTGCCTCGGTGAGCGCTGCTGCCACGGAAGGTGGGTGGCTGCTGCTCGCCTATGCCGCCATGCAGTTCCTGTTCTCGCCGCTGATCGGCAATCTGAGTGATCGATACGGCCGACGTCCGCTGCTGCTCGCATCGGTGCTGACCTTTGCGATCGACAATTTCATCTGCGCCATCGCCGGCTCCTATTGGATGCTGTTCGTCGGCCGGATTCTCGCAGGCATCAGCGGCGCGAGTTTTTCGACCTGCTCGGCCTATATCGCCGATATCAGCAACGACGAGAATCGCGCGAAGAATTTCGGCCTGATCGGCATGGCTTTCGGCGTCGGCTTTGTGCTTGGCCCAGTCATTGGCGGCTTCCTTGGCGAATTCGGGCCGCGTGTGCCGTTCTACGGCGCGGCGGCATTGGCCTTCCTGAATTTTGTGGGCGCCTATTTCCTGCTGCCGGAAACGTTGGAGGAAAAGAATCGCCGTCCCTTTGAAATCGGCCGTGCCAATCCGTTCGGTGCGCTGCGTCAGATACGGCGTTACCAGGGTGTCGGCTGGATTTGCGTCGTCATGTTCCTGAACTGGCTGGCGCACGGTGTCTATCCGGCCGTCTGGTCCTTCGTGACCTCCTATCGCTATAATTGGAGCGAAGGGCAGATCGGCTTCTCCCTCGGCGTCTATGGAATCGGTGCCGCCATCGTCATGGGCCTGATCCTGCCGCGGCTGGTGCCGGTGCTTGGCGAATGGAAGACGGCGCTGCTTGGCCTTGGTTTCTCCTGCCTCGGCCTCACGGGCTATGCCTTCGCATGGCAGGGATGGATGGTCTATGTGGTCGTCGTCGTCACTGTCATCGAAAACATTGTCGATGCGCCGCTGAGGTCGATCGCGGCGAGCAAGGTGCCGCCATCGGCGCAGGGCGAATTGCAGGGCGCGCTTGGCAGTCTGACGAGCATCACCGCCATCATCGGGCCGGTGCTCTTCCCTTATCTGTTTCAATATTACACGACGCCGACCGCGCCTGTCGTCTTTGCCGGCGCGCCGTTCATCATGGGCGCAATCCTGACGGTGGTGGCTTTTGTCGTGCTTCTGACGAAGGTCCGCAAAAGCGAACCTAGTGTGGTCGGTCAGTCGCAGGCGGGCGAAGCGGCCTAAAAATTCATCAGTTATTTTGATGTCCTGATGAATTCTTTAGCACAATGGACTTGTCTGCTGGCTTTTTAAGCTAAGTTGCGTTAATGCGGCGGGCTCGCGCACCCTTGGGTAGGGTGGCCTGCGCGACTATAAAAATCGAGTTTTCATCATGGATATGCCGGTAGCTGCGCGTCCCAACGCTCATGACAACAACAATTCGTGGGCTGCACATATCCGTGCAACCCTTGCGCTCGGCATACCGCTGATCGGTGCGCAGTTGGCGCAGCTCGGCATCAACACGACCGACGTGATGATCGTCGGGCGGCTGGGCGCCGAGCAGCTTGCCGCGATGGTGCTATCCGCGCAGTTCCTCTTTACGATTCTCATTTTCGGCTCGGGCTTTTCCATCGCCGTCGTGCCGCTCGTTGCCCAGGCCTATGGCAAGGGTGACGTGACATCGGTGCGCCGTGCGCTGCGCATGGGCCTTTGGGTTGTGACAGCCTACTGGCTGATCGCGCAGCCCGCATTCTTCTATTCCGAGGAGATCCTGCTTGCAGCCGGGCAGAAACCTGATGTTGCCAAGCTCGCCAGCGGCTACATCGATATCGGTCACTTCGCGCTGCTGCCGGGGCTGCTCTACAACGTCATCCGCGCATTGGTCAGCGCCATTGGCCGTGCCGGGATTATTCTCAAGGTCACCATTGCGATGCTGGTGATGAATGCGGTGCTTGCCTACATTCTGGTGCTTGGCCATTTCGGTCTGCCGGTGATGGGCCTGCATGGCGCCGCCATCGTCTCCGTTGCGGTGCAGACTGCCGGCTTCTTCTTCATCGTCGGTTATGTGCAGGCGCATCAGGACACGCGGCGCTACGAGATTTTCGTCCGTTTCTGGCGCCCTGATTGGAGTGCCCTTTGGGATGTGGTTCGATTGGGCTTTCCGATCAGTGTCACGGTTCTCGCGGAGGTCAGCCTTTTCACCGCAGCTTCGTTGTTGATGGGGCAGATCGGCACGATCGAGCTTGCTGCTCATGGCATTGCGCTGCAATGGGCGTCGATCGCGTTCATGATTCCGCTGGGTCTGAGCCAGGCGGCGACCGTCCGCGTCGGCGTCGCCCACGGGCAGGGCGATCATCTCGGCCTGAGGCGCGCGGCCATCGTGGTTCTCGTCGTCTCGAGCTGCATTGCCCTTTGCGGCAGCATTCTGTTTGCAACGGCGCCGTCCTGGCTGGGCAGCTGGTTCCTCGACGTGCATTCGGCCGAGGCGCCGCAGGTGCTTGCCTATGCGGCACCGTTGATTGTCGTGGCCGGCCTGTTCCAGCTCGTCGACGGTCTGCAGTCGATTGCCAGCGGCCTGCTGCGCGGGCTCAAGGATGCACGCGTGCCGATGATCATGGCGTTGATTGCCTATTGGCCGATCGGCTTCTTCCTGGCCTGGCTGTTGGCATTCCCGCTCGGCTTTGGCGGCATCGGAATCTGGTTCGGCTTTCTGCTCGGCCTTGCCTCCGCCGCGGCGATGTTGTGCGCACGATTCTACATTCTCGTGCGCTCTGAAAAGGCTGCTGTCTGAGGGCGCATTTTCCGATGCCAACCCCTCAGCATGCTGACAAAAATTGACAGCATGGTCGTCTATAGTCCTCTCATACCAACGACGGGAGACGACCATGACATTCGAAGCTAGCGATCGTAATGATGCCGCGCTTTTTCCGCGGGAAGACTCCATCCGCCAAGGCACAACGGTGCGTCTGTTCCCGCATGCCAATTCCTCGTCGCGCCAGGCTCAGCCTGCGCAGCGGTCTTACTGGTTGGCGGTGGCAAGTGCCGAACATGTGCGTATTGGACGCCAGCATGGGTTCATGCAGGTAAACCACGGCAAGCGGGCGCCCTTGAAGCGCATCAAGCCGGGTGACGGTATCGTCTATTACTCGCCCTCGGTGAAAATGGGCGAAAGAGACGGCTTTCAAAGCTTCACGGCCATCGGCTTTGTCCGCGAGGGCGAGCCTTATCTTGCGGAGATGGGCTGCGGGAAGGCGTACCGCAAGGATGTGGATTGGCTTGATGCGCCAGAGCAACCGCTTCGTCCTCTTCTCGGTTGGCTCGATTTCACGCAGGACAAGAATTGGGGCTACAAGCTGCGCTTCGGCCTTATCGAGTTCGGCCAGTCCGATTTTGAGTTCCTCGAGGAAATTCTGATGAGCGAGCTTGAGGTGGTCAAGCAACGTCGCCTGCAGGCCTGAGGCCAGGGCCGTCAAACCGATATAGCGAAGAGACCTCCCAATTTGACGCGCAAAGAGAAAGCCCCGGATTGGCTGTCAATCCGGGGCTTTTTTCATGTCATCAAGCTTTCGTCGTGATCAGGCGCGTTCTGCCAGAGCCGGCTCGCCCTTCTTTTCGCGAACCAGATTGACGAAGCGGCGGAAGAGATAGTGGCTGTCCTGCGGGCCGGGAGAAGCTTCCGGGTGGTGCTGGACAGAGAAGACAGGCTTGCCGGAGACGCGCAGGCCGCAATTGCTGCCATCGAACAGCGAAATATGAGTCTCCTCAACGCCTTCCGGCAGCGACTTCGAGTCGACTGCGAAGCCGTGGTTCATCGAGACGATTTCGACTTTGCCAGTCGTGTGATCCTTGACCGGATGATTGGCGCCGTGATGGCCCTGATGCATCTTCGCGGTCGTGGCACCGAGCGCGAGGCCAAGCATCTGGTGGCCGAGGCAGATGCCGAACAGCGGAATTTCCGTCTTCAGCAGGTCCTTGATGACCGGGACGGCATATTCGCCTGTTGCAGCTGGATCGCCGGGGCCGTTGGACAGGAAGATGCCGTCCGGGTTCAGGCCGAGAACTTCATCCGTCGATGCGGTTGCCGGGAGAACGGTGACCTTGCAATCGAGGCCGGCAAACAGGCGCAGAATGTTGCGCTTGACGCCGTAGTCCAGGCAGACGACGTGGTACTTGGCGTCGGCAGCGCCGAGTTCGCCATAACCTTCGTTCCAAACCCAAGGGGTCTGCGACCATTGCGAAGACTGGCCGGAAGAGGCAACCTTGGCGAGGTCTAGACCTTCAAGGCCGCTCCAGGCCTTGGCATCCGCCTTCAGCTGCTCGATATCGAACACGCCATTGGGGTCATGGGCGATGACGCCGTTCGGCATGCCGTTTTCGCGGATCCATGCTGTCAGCGCGCGGGTGTCGATACCGCTCAGGCCGATGATGCCGCGGGCCTTCAGCCACTGGTCCAGATGCTTGGCAGCGCGGTAGTTCGATGGATCGGTGACGTCGGCCTTGAAGATAACGCCGACCGCGCCGTGGCGGGCAGCCGGCGTCAGGTCTTCGATATCTTCGTCGTTCGTGCCGACATTGCCGATATGCGGGAAGGTGAAGGTGACGATCTGTCCGAGATAGGAAGGATCCGTCAGGATCTCTTCATACCCCGTCAATGCCGTGTTGAAGCAGACTTCGGCCTGGACCTTGCCGGTCGCGCCGATACCCTTGCCTTCGATGACGGTGCCATCGGCAAGAACGAGAAGAGCAGTCGGCTTTTCAGTGGTCCATGGGGCTGTCGCGGTCATAGTCATCCCGTTTCCGGCGTCGCGCGCGGTCTTGAAGAGACCAGCGGTTCCGCCATGTTTGTAGCAAGGTACGGCCGGCGACATCGTCGCGGCTTGAGATCTTCCTATCGATCTAATGTGCAGGTGATGGACATAACCAAACAAGGCGAGCCGGTCAATGCGCGCTTTTGCTTTCCTATCAAGGAATTCGGGCTTGCTGGCGCAATTGCATTGATCGACCCTGTTGGTCTAGAAGACAGCAACATGACACAGGTGGCCGGGGCGATCGTCGCTGGCCTGCTTCAAGGAGTTTAGAGATATGATCCGCGAAACCCTTTCCAACGCCCAGAAAGACGCCATGAGGGCCAAGGACAGCGCGAGGCTTTCGACCGTTCGCCTGATCCTTGCCGCCATCAAGGACAAGGATATCGCCAATCGCGGTCTCGGCAAGGAGCAGGCAAGCGAAGACGAAATCCTGCAGCTGCTCGCCAAGATGATCAAGCAGCGCGAAGAATCGATAAAGATCTATATCGAAGGCGGCCGCCCGGAGCTCGCCGATAAGGAGCGCGAGGAAATCGCGGTCATCCAGGGCTTCATGCCCGAGCAGCTTTCCGAAGAGAAGGTGCGCGAGATCTGCGTTGCCGTCGTTGCCGAGCTCGGCGCGCAGGGCCTGAAGGATATGGGCAAGTGCGTCGCTGCGCTGCGCGAGCGCTATGCCGGTCAGATGGATTTCGCCAAGGCCTCGGCTATCTTGAAGGAATTGCTGAAGTAAAACTCTGCTTCTGCTTCGTTGGGCGGATCTGCAGAGGTCCGAACGCGTTTTTCCAGGCGGCTTCTATAAGGGCGAATTTTTCGGCCTGAAAGTTTCGGTACTCCTGAAGGAAGCCGCAAGACAGCCAAAGTTGGCTTCTACCGGGGGAGCCCGTCCACCCGATGCTTTGCATTGCGGCTGCTTTATGCATGAGCCGCTTTGCATGCGTTCTGGAAATGAGAAAGCGGTGACAGATGTCCGTGAAGGCGATGCGCCCGACGATCGCGCGGTGTGTGGTCGAATCGTAAAGCCCGACGCGGGAGATCAGGTAATCCATGATTACGCCGCCGGAATTGGCTGACGTGAACAGGTCGAACGTGTCTCCCGGCTCACGGAGATCATGGCTGTTGATGATGGCGGCTGAGATTGCAGGCTGCAGCGTAGCAACGATCTCGGGTCGTCTCGCCAGCAGCAGGCTGCGTTTGCCGCCGTCCAGCCTGTCCAGAACCGCAAGATGGATGCCGAGCCATTTTGTCATATACAGAATGGCTTCCTCCGTCGGCTCCATCGGTCTTGCCCGGCGATCCGGCGCGATCGGCAAATACCGCAGAAAACCATCCGCCAGCATCTCGTGAAGAAAGCTCAGCGCCGTATTGTGACTGGCAATCTCATGGTCGACCACGTAGCTCGCGAATCGATTGGCATGAATGCCCGGCGGTTCGCCATCCACTCCGCCGTAATAGAGACCAAAGCCGGCAAGCGCCATCAGCCAACGCTGTTGCGAAGCAAATACCGAGCAGACCTGCTGGTTTTCATCATAAGTTGACACCATTTCTCGTGTATAACCGAGAATTTCTGCGAAAAAATCGAGATCTTTAGCAAGTTCCTGCGCGGATAAAGACATGTCGCCGTCTCCGATGAACTAGGTAAAATTCTGAATTATCTGATGAATATGATGGCGCTCAAGATGACATATCTTGCGATATTATGAAATATACATTGCATCATACACGTTAAAATACCGGCGTGGCGGACTTAAGCCGCCTGCTGAGGATTTTCGTGCTGTTCGGTGTCGTAAAATTAGAGAAGGCAGGAGCTGGGGGAGCTCCTGCCTTCTTGCGCTTTGCAGGCGTTTGATGACGCAGGGTGGGGCCCAAAAATCAAACGTCTTTTGCAAAGGCACTCAGGTGGGGCGGCGCCGGGGGTAGGGATGGTGCCCCACCTGAGTATCTGCTGAACTTATCTGAGGATCCTGACTTCACGGGGCAAGGCCAACGCTTGCGACGGCAGTTCGGACATCTGAATCTTTACACCTGCGGTAAGAGCAGGGACTTTGATATCCGCTGGCAGCTGATAACCTGCGCCAGCGTAAAGAACATTCATCTCGTCACTTCCTTTGGCCGCCGTCGCAGAGCTGTAATTTGCTGTGGCAAACATAGCCGCTGCGGCCAGGGGTACGATCAGAATGCGCATTTCCTCTCCTAAACTGAAAGCCCGTACCTTGTGGCTTCCCGTTCGTCGGGGCGTCTCGGCATGTCGCGTCGCGAAGTATTTTTCTTCGCCGGCTTGTCTCGCCCCGTGAGGACAAAGCTATTGCGCTGCACATCAACAATCAAATTACAAAAAAATAATGTTTGGCTTACAAACTATGCCGCAAATGCGCCACTAGACAGAGCAGCGCCTTACGGATGTTCTTATGCCCGACACCGATGGTCCGATTAAAGTTTGCGGTCACCAATAACTTGGACCATCTGCAAGCCTTTGCTTCTGATGCATTTTCCGCTCACGCTTTGGTTATTTACATGCGATCGAGGCGTCAGTTCTGCGCGTGCACCGCAGCGAAAGGCCTATCCTTGCTTTCGGTTGGAAGGCCGCCGAAAGCCGAAAAGGAGGCGTTCATTTCTTAGACATATTCACGGAGTTGTGATTGAAGCCGGCGAATTGCAATCGACGGACAAAGGCCTGTGAATAGCGTGCGCGCCTGTTCGGTCGTCGTGGCAATGCGCGCCATTCCTGTTTATATGGAGTGAGCCAGAGGTAGCCATGCGATTTTCCAATACGTTTCTCGACGAGATTCGCGACCGCGTTCTGATTTCAGACGTGATCGGTCGTCGTGTGACGTGGGATCGGCGCAAGACCAATATACCGCGGGGCGATTATTGGGCCTGCTGCCCGTTCCACGGTGAGAAGTCGCCGAGCTTTCACTGCGAGGACCGCAAGGGGCGGTATCATTGCTTCGGCTGCGGCGTCACGGGCGACCATTTCCGCTTTTTGACCGAGCTTGAGGGCTTGAGCTTTCCGGAGGCGGTGCAGCAGATCGCCGATATGGCTGGCGTTCCCATGCCCGTCGCCGACCCGATGGAGGCGAAGCGGGAAAAAGAGCGCACGTCGCTGCTTGACGTCATGGAGATGGCGACTCAGTTCTTTCAGGATCAGCTACAGACTGCGAATGGCGCTCGCGCTCGTGCCTATCTGCGTGATCGCGGGCTGACCGGCCGCACCATCGAGACGTTTCGACTTGGTTATTCGCCCGACAGCCGTAACGCGTTGAAAGAACATCTGGCCGGCAAAGGCGTGCTGAAGGAACAGATCGAGGCGTGCGGCCTCGTCGTGCACGAGAACGTGCCGGTCTCCTATGATCGCTTCCGCGACCGCATCATGTTTCCTATCCTCTCCTCGCGGGAAAAGGTCATCGCCTTCGGTGGCCGGGCGATGTCGCCGGATGCGCCGGCGAAGTACCTTAATTCCAATGAAACGGAGCTCTTTCACAAGGGTAACGTGCTCTACAATTTCACTCGCGCCCGGCGCGCTTCGCAAGGGCCGGATGGCGCCGGCACGATCATTGCCGTTGAAGGCTACATGGACGTCATCGCCTTGAACCAGGCCGGCGTCGAGAATGCCGTTGCGCCGCTTGGCACGGCGCTGACTGAAAATCAGCTGGATCTTCTGTGGAAGATGACGCCGGAGCCCGTGCTGTGCTTCGATGGCGATGGCGCGGGTATTCGCGCCGCCAATCGTGCCGCCGACCTGGCGTTACCGCATATCAAACCCGGCCGTACCGTCCGTTTCGCGCTTCTGCCCGATGGGAAGGATCCGGACGATCTCGTGCGCCAGGATGGCCGCGCGCCCTTCGACAAGGTTCTGGCGCAAGCACGTCCCCTGGCTGATCTCATATGGGCGAGAGAGGCTGGCAGCGGCACGTTCGAAACGCCCGAGGCGCGAGCCGAACTCGAAGCGCGGCTGCGCCGCATCGTATCGGTCATCGTCGACGAAGATGTTCGCCGGCATTACCAGCAGAGCATGCGCGAGCGGCTCAACGGTCTTTTCCAGCCGCAGTTCCAACGGGGCGGCAACCAGCAGGCGCGCGGCTTTTCCCGTGATGGCAATGGCCGCTCCTTTGGTGGGCGCGGCGGCCAAGGGCGCGACCGGGCCGCAGCGAGCACGACGGCCTCCGATCGCCTGATGCGCTCGGCAATGATCAAGGGACATCAGGATATTCCAAGCCTTCGCGAAAGCGTGCTGGCCTTGACGATCGTGAACCATCCTTTGCTGCTGCAGGACGAATATGACGAGATTGCCGCGATCGACTACGACAGCCGCGAGTTGCAGCGTCTGTGGTCGGCGGTTCTTGGTATCGCCGCGGCCATGGTCGGTCCGCAGCTCACCCGCGAGCGGCTGGTGGAGCAGCTGGAGGAACAGGGCTTCGGTGCCCTTTTGAAAGGTCTCGATCAGCAGGTTCGCAATGCACGACTCTGGACGGCCACCGAGGAGGCCGCGATGGAAGACGCGCGGGAAGGATATCGCCAGGCGCTGGCGCTCCATAAGCGATCGAAGGCGTTGCGCTGGCATAAGATCGAGCTTGAGGGAGCGATCGCCGAAGCTACGGAAGATGGCGATGGCGAGGCAATCGACCAATTGATGCGCGCATTGCAGGAAGTGCAGCTGGAAGCCGTGCGACTGGAGAACCAGGAAGCGATCATCGATGGCTTTGGCGTGCTGTCGGGCCGCGTCAAGAGCGCTGCGGGGAAGTAGAGACGTAGATGCCGCAGCCGGATAGACTGGACCCGCGATTTTCCGCCGATGAAGCCTTGTTTGGCGGCCGTGCCGAAGATGCCGCGCCGCTTGATGTGCTGAAACGCGTCTATGGCTATTCGGCGTTTCGCGGCAAGCAGCAGCAAGTGGTTGAGCATGTGGTGTCGGGTGGCGATGCTGTAGTGCTGTTTCCGACCGGAGCCGGCAAGTCGCTTTGCTTTCAGATTCCCGCCCTTTGTCGGGACGGAATCGGCATCGTCGTTTCGCCACTGATCGCGCTGATGCGGGATCAGGTGGAAGCGATGAAGCAGCTCGGCATCCGCGCCGCCGCACTGAATTCGTCTCTGTCGCGCGAGGAGGCAAGCGAAGTCTATCGCGCCGTTTCGAACGGCGCGCTCGACATGCTCTATGTGACGCCGGAGCGCATCCTGACCGACGGCTTCCAGCAGATGATCTCCAGGACAAAGCTCGCGCTTTTTGCGATCGATGAGGCGCATTGTGTCTCGCAATGGGGGCATGATTTCAGGCCGGAATATCGCGATCTCGGCCGGCTCGCCGAATTGTTTCCCGACGTGCCGCGTATCGCGTTGACGGCGACGGCTGATCCGCATACCCGCGACGACATTATCGAGCGGCTGGCTCTCGACAATGCGAAGGTCTTCACCACGAGTTTCGACCGGCCGAACATTGCTTATGAGATTGTCGAGCGCGATCAGCCTCGCCAGCAATTGCTGCGCTTTCTCGACGGTCATCGGGGTAACAGCGGTATCGTCTATTGCCTGTCCAGAGCAAAGGTCGAGGATACTGCCGATTGGCTGAATGGGCAGGGCATCCGGGCGCTGCCCTATCATGCAGGCATGGATCGCGCGCTTCGTGACGCCAACCAGGACGCGTTCTTAAAGGAAGAAGACCTGTGCCTGGTGGCGACGGTCGCGTTCGGAATGGGCATCGACAAGCCGAATGTCCGCTATGTCGCTCATCTCGATCTGCCTGGCTCGGTCGAGGCCTATTATCAGGAAACGGGCCGCGCCGGGCGCGACGGTCTGCCGTCGGAAGTCTGGATGGCTTATGGCATGGCCGATGTCATCCAGCGACGGCGGATGATCGACGAGGGCGGTGCATCTGAGGAAATCAAGCGTGTCGAGCGGGCAAAGCTCAACGCGTTGCTTGCCATCTGCGAGACGGCGGGATGCCGTCGACAGTCGATCCTTGCGCATTTCGGTGAAGCGCACGGCGGCGGTTGCGGCAGTTGCGATACCTGCCTGAAGCCTGTCGAGACTTGGGACGGTACGGAAGCGGCGATCAAGGCGCTTGCGGCCGTCTATCGCACGGGTGAGCGGTTCGGCACCGGCCATGTCATCGATGTGTTGATGGGAGCGGTCAACGAGAAGACCGAGCGCTTTGGCCATGTCGATATGCCCGTTTTTGGCGCGGGCAAGGATATTCCTGCCCGTACCTGGCAGTCGATCTTCCGCCAGTTGCTGGCGAACGGCTTCATCAGCATCGATCATACCGCCTTCGGCGCCATGAAGCTCGAAGAGCAGGCGCGGGCGGTCTTCAAACGCGAGCGGCAGGTTTTCTTCCGGAAGGATCGGCCCGAGGCGGGCCGCCGCGGCAAGAAGGCGGGACGCCCCGAAAAGCAGGCACACGGGCTTTCCGGCGAGGCACAGGCGCTGTTCGATGCATTGCGTGCCGAGCGCACACGGATCGCCAAAGAACTGGGCGTGCCGCCCTATGTCGTCTTTCCCGATACGACGCTTATTGCCTTTGCCACCGAGCGACCGAGAAATCGTAAGGATCTCCTCGGAGTTTCGGGCGTCGGCCAGTCGAAGCTCGAGCGTTACGGCGATGCGTTTCTCTCGGTCATCTCGGATTTCGCTGCCCGTTGATACGTGCACGCGCAGCAGACGTCTCGCCAGACGAAGGCGGCGTCTTCGGTGGGCACTGAGCGCACTCTGTTTCTGTAGAACCGAGTGCCTTTTCGGCGCGTCTGTCTGATTTATTGACTCGGTCAAGTAATTTTCGAAATATCTGCTGATTATCTTCAGGTGGAAAGTTGCGCTCGCGAGTGCCGGTTTGACAGATAATATCGAACTCGTGCGCTATCGTCCCGACGTCACGGCACCGGGCGTTTTTGCCGCTGCTGGATGCAGCAACAGGCCGAATGCTGTGTTATTTCTTGAGCGATCAGGCACTGTGACCAGCATCGGAATGCGACAATGACCACAGAATTTCTATCACATCTGCGTAGCGAACTTCTCGGGTTGAAAGAGGCCGGCCTTTACAAGGCCGAGCGTGTCATCACCTCAAAGCAGGCCGGCGAAATCGCCGTTCTCGGTGGGGCTCGCGTGCTCAACTTCTGCGCCAATAACTACCTGGGTCTTGCCGACAATGAGGAGCTTGCCGAGGCTGCGAAGAAGGCACTCGACCGTTATGGCTACGGCATGGCCTCAGTACGCTTCATTTGCGGCACGCAGGAGGAGCACAAGCAGCTCGAGGCGAGGATTTCAAACTTTCTCGGCATGGCCGATACCATCCTCTATTCGTCCTGCTTCGATGCCAATGGCGGCTTGTTCGAAACGCTGTTGTCGGAAGAAGATGCGATCATTTCCGATGCCCTCAATCACGCTTCGATCATCGACGGCGTGCGCCTCTCGAAGGCGAAGCGCTTTCGCTACGCCAACAACGATATGGCGGCACTCGAGGAAGAGCTGAAGAAGGCCGAAGGCTGCCGCTTCAAGCTGATCGCCACCGATGGTGTGTTTTCCATGGACGGTATCATCGCCAATCTCGGCGGTGTTTGCGATCTGGCGGAAAAATATGGCGCGATGGTCATGGTCGATGACAGCCACGCCGTCGGCTTCGTCGGCAAGCATGGGCGTGGATCGCCGGAGCATTGCGGCGTCGAGGGCCGGATCGACATTATCACCGGCACGCTCGGTAAGGCGCTCGGCGGTGCTTCGGGCGGCTACACCTCGGCCAAGGGCGAGATCGTCGACTGGCTACGGCAGCGGTCGCGGCCCTATCTCTTTTCCAACACGCTGGCACCCGTCATTGCCGCCGCTTCGCTCAAGGTTTTCGATCTGATCGAGAACGGCGGCGAACTGCGGGCGCGGCTGAAGGGCAATGCCGAGCTTTTCCGTACAGAGATGACGAAGCTCGGCTTTACGCTCGCCGGCGCCGATCATCCGATCATTCCCGTCATGCTTGGCGATGCGAAGCTCGCGCAGGACATGGCGGCGCTGATGCTGAAGAAGGGCGTCTACGTCATCGGCTTTTCTTTCCCGGTCGTGCCCAAGGGGCAGGCGCGCATCCGCACGCAAATGTCGGCTGCCCATTCCAGGGCCGATGTTGAAAAGGCGATCACAGCCTTTGCGGAAGCCGGAAAAGAACTCGGAATCATTTGAATTGGTTGGAGAGAACCGATCATGTCGAACATGATGAAAGCACTGGTCAAAGCCAAGCCGGAAGTCGGGCTATGGATGGAGCATGTCCCGGTGCCGGAAGTCGGGCCGAACGATGTTCTGATTCGGGTCAGGAAATCGGCGATCTGCGGCACCGATGTTCATATTTGGAACTGGGATCAATGGGCACAGAAGACCATTCCGGTGCCCATGGTCGTCGGCCATGAATTCTGCGGCGAGATTGCCGAGATCGGATCGGCCGTCACGAAGTATCATGTCGGCGAACGCGTTTCGGGAGAAGGACATATCGTCTGCGGCAAGTGTCGCAACTGTCGCGCGGGCCGAGGCCATCTTTGCCGCAACACGCTCGGTGTCGGTGTCAATCGGCCCGGCTCTTTCGGCGAGTTCGTCTGCATTCCCGAATCCAACGTCGTGCCGATTCCCGACGATATTCCTGATGAAATTGCCGCGATTTTCGATCCCTTCGGCAACGCGGTTCATACGGCACTTTCTTTCGATGTGGTCGGCGAAGATGTGCTCGTGACCGGGGCAGGGCCGATCGGCATCATGGGAGCGATGGTCGCCAAACGTTCCGGTGCCCGAAAGGTCGTGATCACCGACATCAATCCCACCCGGCTTGAACTTGCCCGCAAGGTCGGCATCGATCACGTCGTCGATGCCTCCAAGGAAAACCTGGCCGATGTCATGAAATCCGTTGGAATGACCGAAGGCTTCGATGTGGGGCTGGAGATGTCGGGTGCGGCGCCGGCCTTTCGCGATATGATCGACAAGATGAACAATGGCGGCAAGATCGCCATTCTCGGCATTGCCCCGGCCGGCTTCGAGATCGACTGGAACAAGGTCATCTTCAAGATGCTGAACTTGAAAGGCATCTACGGCCGCGAGATGTTCGAGACCTGGTACAAGATGATTGCCTTCGTTCAGGGCGGTCTCGATGTATCGCCGGTGATCACCCACCGCATCGGCATCGACGATTTTCGGGAAGGTTTCGAAGCGATGCGCTCCGGTAACTCCGGCAAGGTCGTGATGGATTGGAACTGATGCTGTTTGGACACATTTCCGGCGTCGTCAATACATGGCGATGTCGGAAATGCGCAGGTTTCTTTAGAATCCTCTTGTCAATGCGTAGAGACTTCCTAAATACCAGAAACAATTGATTATGACGCACCGAGCCTGTGGATAAGGCTTTTTCGGGCATTTAACGGGCTTTTTTGCTGGAAAAGCTTGACGAGAACAAAAAATCTAGGAATCACCGTTTAACTTCGGAAAGAACGGTAAACTGGATCAAGCGGATCACCTAGTACCATGGCCGGAAACCAAAACGCAATCCAGCTTTGCAATCCGCTAGAGGTGATCGTGGTTAATCGGGCATTAAAGATCATTCCGTTAGGTGTTTACCGGTGAGTCGAGGCTGGCGCAGGGCGTGCCGGCTGGATTGAAATGTTCTACCGCGTGTAAGTTTGCAGCGTCAGGGAAAGCGACGATATAGAGATGGCAACCAAGGTCAAAGAGAACGAAGAAGCTGAAGTCGAACGCGACGGCACCTCGGACGGCCCGCTTCTCGATCTTTCCGATGACGCGGTCAAGAAGATGATCAAGGCCGCGAAAAAGCGCGGCTATGTGACGATGGACGAGCTCAACGCCGTCCTGCCGTCCGAAGAAGTGACGTCGGAACAGATCGAAGACACGATGGCGATGTTGTCCGACATGGGCATCAACGTCATTGAAGACGAAGACGTCGAAGAGGCAGGTGCTGCTTCAGGCGACGACGACGATGCCGGCGGCGACGAAGACGGCGAGGGCGGCGAACTGGCTCCGACCAGCGGCTCGGCGCTTGCCACCACCAAGAAGAAAGAGCCGACCGACCGTACGGACGACCCGGTGCGCATGTACCTGCGCGAAATGGGCTCCGTCGAGCTTCTGTCGCGCGAAGGCGAAATCGCGATTGCCAAGCGCATCGAGGCTGGCCGCGAAACCATGATCGGTGGTCTCTGTGAGAGCCCGTTGACGTTCCAGGCGCTGATTATCTGGCGCGACGAACTCAACGAAGGCACCACACTGCTGCGCGAGATCATCGACCTCGAAACCACCTATTCCGGTCCCGAAGCCAAGGCAGCGCCGCAGTTCCAGAGCCCCGAGAAGATCGAGGCCGACCGCAAAGCTGCCGAAGAGAAGGAAAAGGCCCGTCGCGGTCGCGCACCGTCCGGTGACGACGATATCACCAATGTCGGCGGCGAAGGCTTGCCGATCGAGGAAGAGGAAGAGGACGAAGACGAGTCCAGCCTTTCTCTTGCGGCCATGGAAGCCGAGCTTCGTCCGCAGGTCATGCTGACGCTCGATACCATTGCCGAGACCTATAAGAAGCTGCGTAAGCTGCAGGACCAGCAGGTCGAGCAGCGCCTGTCGGCTTCCGGCACGCTGTCTTCGGCACAGGAACGCCGCTACAAGGAACTCAAGGATGAACTGGTCAAGTCGGTCAAGTCTCTGTCGCTGAACCAGAATCGTATCGATGCTCTCGTCGAGCAGCTTTACGACATCAACAAGCGCCTGGTTCAGAACGAAGGCCGCCTGCTGCGTCTTGCCGAATCCTATGGCGTCAAGCGCGACAGCTTCCTGGAACAGTATCAGGGCGCCGAGCTCGATCCGAACTGGATGAAGTCGATCGGTAACCTGGCCGCTCGCGGCTGGAAGGAATTCGCCAAGAGCGAAAACACGACGATCCGCGATATCCGCCAGGAAATTCAGAATCTTGCGACCGAAACCGGTATCTCGATCTCGGAATTCCGCCGCATTGTTCACATGGTGCAGAAGGGCGAGCGCGAAGCGCGCATCGCCAAGAAGGAAATGGTCGAAGCCAACCTGCGCCTCGTCATCTCCATCGCCAAGAAATACACGAACCGCGGCCTGCAGTTCCTCGACCTCATTCAGGAAGGCAATATCGGCCTGATGAAGGCGGTCGATAAGTTCGAATATCGCCGTGGCTACAAGTTCTCGACCTACGCGACGTGGTGGATTCGTCAGGCGATCACCCGTTCGATCGCCGACCAGGCACGTACGATCCGTATTCCGGTGCACATGATCGAAACGATCAACAAGATCGTTCGTACATCGCGCCAGATGCTGCACGAGATCGGCCGCGAACCGACGCCGGAGGAGCTGGCCGAGAAGCTTGCCATGCCGCTCGAAAAAGTGCGCAAGGTTCTGAAGATTGCCAAGGAGCCGATTTCGCTCGAAACGCCTGTTGGTGACGAAGAAGATTCGCATCTCGGCGATTTCATCGAAGACAAGAACGCGCTTCTGCCGATCGACGCCGCCATTCAGGCAAACCTGCGCGAGACGACGACCCGCGTTCTGGCATCGCTGACGCCGCGCGAAGAGCGCGTGCTGCGCATGCGCTTCGGCATTGGTATGAACACCGACCACACGCTCGAAGAAGTCGGCCAGCAGTTCTCGGTTACCCGCGAACGTATTCGCCAGATCGAAGCCAAGGCGCTGCGCAAGCTCAAGCATCCGAGCCGCAGCCGCAAGCTCAGAAGCTTCCTCGACAGCTAAGGCTGCCGAGAGCTTTTAAACGACATCAAGCCCGGTTTGCGAAAGCGAGCCGGGTTTTCCTTTGAAGGCAGATCGGATCAGGGTTTTGGTGATGGCGAGTGAAGCGCAGGCGTCCAACCTATCTTTGCCGGCCTCTTTGCGCGGCCTGCTGGAGGGATATGAGTGGCGGCAGGATGCACTTGGCCGCTCTACGGCCAATGTCTTTCGGCTGGAGGCTGATAACCGCGTTCCTGTGTATCTCAAGACCGAAATTCGTCATCCCCTCGGTGAGCTTTCGGGCGAGGTTGCCAGATTGCGGTGGCTGAACTCTCAGGGAATCAGCTGCCCGACGGTCATCGCCCATGAGATGGACGAGGGGCGTGAATGGTTGCTGATGAGCGCGCTTCCCGGCGCCGACCTCATCAGCGATATCAAATCGTCACCAGCTGAAAAAATTCATTCTCTGGCCAGTGCTTTGCGACAGTTGCACAGCCTCGATGTGTCCGCATGTCCTTTCGATCATCGATTGGACAGCAAGATCGCACAGGCACGGGCACGGATGAATGCCGGGCTCGTGGATGAAGACGATTTTGACGAAGCGAGGCTGGGACGGCCGGCACAGGACCTCTTTCGAGAGCTATTGGAAAGCAGGCCGGAAACTGAGTATCGGGTCGTGACACACGGCGATGCCTGTCTTCCGAACTTTATGATCGATGGAAAATTTTTTAGCGGCTATATTGATTGTGGACGCCTCGGCATTGCCGATCGGCATCAGGATATGGCGCTTGCCTGCGGCAGCATCGAACGCAATTTTGGTGTCGAGCTTGTTCCGGAGTTTCTGATCGCCTACGGAAACTTCGAGCTGCATCCCGAAAAGATGACGTACTACCGGCTACTGGATGAATTCTTTTAGCGGTGGACTTGAGGCGCCAAGGACGGAGCAATCACGCAGGTTTGTTTTTGCGCCATTGCGGATCGCATGGAGGCCTGACAAGTTCGATTTCGACAGATGCCTCTTTCGCGGCGAGATGTCGGATACCATATGTCAGCGGTTTGACGTCTCTTTGAATGTGTTGCCGGCAAGGATCGAATGAATCGATGCGCAATTTCCTCTTGATTGCTTTACCCGTGCGAGCCATCCGCTAAACGATGGAGAAGGTTGCGGAAAAACGGGAAAGGGAGATGAGGCCGGGCTTTGTCCTGTCGGTCCTTCTGCACGTCCTGTTTGTCGCGATCTTCCTATTGCCGCTGCTGCCGGCGCCGCCACAGGCCAAACCCGAGCAAAGCGTCAATGTCGAATTGGTGCCACAGAAGGAAGAAAAGCAGGAGCTGGCGACGAAGGAAAACGAGAAGCCCGATCAGCCTCCGAAGCCGACGCAGAAGCCCGACGAGAAGCCGGCGCAGCAGACGGCCGAGGCCAAGGACGAGCCGCAGCAACCTGAAGGGAAAAAATCGGACCAGCAGCCGCCAAAGCAATCCGATCCCCAGGGCAAAGAGCCAGCGGATAAGCCACCCGCCAAGCCTGACGAGACCAAGACCGACAAACCCGTAGAGAAAGCGGAAGAAAAGCCCGCGCCCAAGCCCGACGATCCAGGCGCCGCCAAGCCTGTCGAAAAGGCGGAAGACAAGCCTTCCGCGACGGAGACGCCTTTTCCTGACATGAAGGGCGAGGACAAGGACGCGAACACGACGCAACAGGCGGACGCTGTGGAGCAGGCGAACGACAACGCCGCCGAACAGCAGGCGGCAGAGGCGCAGGCTCAAGCCGCCGCACAAGCGGCTGCTCAGGCTCAAGCGGCGCAAGAGGCCCAGCAAGCCCAGCAACAGGCCGATGCGAAGGATCAGCAGACCAATGCTGCTCAACCGCCGGCCAGCGATGCCACCAACAAAGCCAGTTCAACCGCACCAGATGTTCTCGCAACAAACGAGCCTTCAGACTCGCAGATTGAGCAACCACAGGCCCCGTCGACCGATCCCAATGATCCAGAAGGGCAACAGGCGGCACAAGCACCGTCAGTCGACCCGCCGCAGCAATCTCCAAAGGGTGAAGATAAAATCGAAGCCCAGGTAGCGCCCAAGATCGCCGTTCCGTCAGTGAAGCCGTCTCCGTCGCAGCAAAATGCTGAAAGTCAGTCCCCGTCGGGAAATCAGGGTAATCCGGCAGAGGGCACGGCATTGGTAACAGAACCGCAGCCGCCCAAATCGGTCGCACCAAAAAGAGCCATCCAAGCCAAGAAGCTTTATTCGAGTGCCGAGATGGCGCGCCTTTCCAAGAGTGAATACGATGCCTGGAAAAAGCTGCCGAGACGCCAGCGTGTCGCATATCTTTGCAATTCGGAGGAAAAACTTCAGTATCGCAACGATTTACGAGCGGTCGGTTATGTTAACTCTGCTTTGTCTCAAGCGATGGTTTCCGATGCCACACTATTTGGTGACGGCGTTGCAGTGCAGACGCCCAGCGGCTGGCAGAGAGTTGCGTTCACATGCGAAGTGGACGGCGATGCGCTGAAGGTCAACGCTTTTTCCTATACAAACAGAGGCCACCTCTCGCCGAGCCAGGTCGATAAGTTGGGCTTTCTTGGGAATTGATCCTGTGCTCGCCGACAGCGGCCGCCTGAAATAATAGTTTATTCTCATCCCAATCGAAAATCGGCTCGTTTCATCATACAATTGCCTGTATCTGACTGATTCAGTGTCCTTCCATCGCACGTTTTACGATTCCCATGTCCTCGATCACAGCCGATTCCAGTTCCGCGGCCGCTGGCCGCTCCGCCCTGCGCGGAGTCCTCGTGGCCTTCGCGTCCTATGCCGTCTTTGCCTTCAGCGATGCGTCGATCAAGATCCTGCATGGAGGCTTGCCGTCCTATCAGGTCGCTTTCATCGGCGCATTGTTCGGCTTTGCCGCCGTCCCATTCCTGAAGCGGCGGGAAGATGCCTGGCTTGACACGGTGAAGACGACAAACCGGCCCATGTGGCTGTTGCGCTTCGTCTGCGGCGCGACGGGCACGATCTGCTCCGTCATTGCCTTTACGAAGCTGCCGATGGCGGAAGCCTTTGCTTTGCTCTTTCTGCTGCCGTCGTTTGTGACGATCCTGTCGGTGATCTTCCTCAAGGAAGACGTGCGCTGGCAGCGATGGACGGCTGTCATTCTCGGTTTCATCGGCGTGCTCGTGGTCCTGCGTCCAGGTTTTCGCGAGCTTTCGATCGGCCATCTCGCGGCCGCTATAGGTGGCTTTGCGTCGGCGATTTCCATTGTCATCAACCGCGCGCTCGGCGCGAAGGAAAAGCGTATCTCGCTCTATGGCGCCGGCCTGTTCGGCACGTTGATTTTCAGTGGCTTCCTCATGCTCTCGGAGGTCACGATGCCGACCCCGACGCAGTGGATCTTTCTGGCGAGCTATGGGCTGCTCGGCGCGCTCGGCAACGTGTTGCTGATGAATGCGGCGCATATGGCGCCGGCCAATCTGGTCGCGCCACCACAATACAGCCAGATGATCTGGGCGATCATCTTCGGTTATCTGCTGTTTAACGACAGCATCGATACGCCTATGGCGCTCGGCATCATACTCATCATCTTTTCGGGATTGTTGACGCTGGCGCGGGAGCGCAGGCGCGGCACGCCGCTGCCGGCCGCCGTTGCCGGCAATACACAGGCCGCGGTGGCGATGACACAGGAAGAGCCTTCTGACGCGCCACGGAATTGAGGCAGGCCTGGTTGACGATCACCGGGCGTTGCCAGGCGCGATTGCGACAAGATAAGCTTCTCCGATACGCTTGAATGAGGACCACCGTTTCGGGGAAGGCGTTGCGCATGCGCTCTGGCAAATTCCGGATATTTCGCTCCGCCGTTCCGGGCGTCGAGGCTGTCTTCGCTGAGACGGATCATAGTTTTCCCAAGCACACGCATGATCAATTCGGCATCGGCCTGATCCAGTCCGGTGCTCAGTCATCTCTCAGCGGGCGGGGCATAGTGACGGCCAAAGCCGGCGATGTGATCAGCGTCAACCCCAACGAGGTACATGACGGCATGCCGATCGGCGACAGCCGTTCGTGGTCAATGCTGTATTTCGATCCGCGGCTGATCGCCGATCTGTTGGCGGATATCGCGGAGGGCGGCGGCGGCGGGGCAGAATTTCCGTCGCCCGTCATCCGCAACAATCAGGTGGCGAAGAGCTTCAGGAGCTTGTTTCCGCTTCTGCTCGATACATGCGAACAGAGTTGCGCACTGCTGTGCCAGGAGCGCCTCTTAACTCTGATTGCAGCGATAATGCGTGAAGGGACGCGCCCCCCACGTGGGGTTAAGGTCCCGGCGGTCATTCGTCGGGCACGCGAGCTGATCGATGATGATCCTTCGGTGCCTCTCACGCTCGCCGAGCTTGCCAGTGTCTGCGGGTTAAGCCAATTTCAGTTTTTGCGCGCGTTTCATAAAGCGACGGGGCTGACACCGCATGCTTATCTCCTCCAGCGCCGTATCCAGAAGGCGAGGCGGTTGATTGCGAAGGGCACGCCATTGGCCGAGGCCGCCGCCGGCAGCGGTTTTGCCGATCAAAGCCATATGACCAGGCTGTTTGTTCGCAATTACGGCGTGTCGCCCGGCAGCTATGCGGCTTCCTGCTGAATTTCCTGCAATTTCCTTCAAGACCGCAGCGTGATGGCAGGGTTTTCTGGAACGCCAGATAAGCCGCAAAGAAGGAGAGAACATGCAGTTTAGCCATTCGAATGAAATGTGGAGCGCGTTTCCAGAATTGGTCGCCGGCGCGCTGCTCGTCGACGGTATTCACGCCGATGTTGTCGTGGCGGATCGGATCAGCCGGTATCATCAGCTGGCTGCGGAACGATTGGCTCACGGTCCTGAAGGCGAAATGCCGGAAATTCAGGCGTGGCGTCGCGCTTTCTCAAAGATGGGCCTGAAGCCGACGCAATATCGCTGTGCTTCGGAGGCGCTATTGCGTCGCTTTCGCCAGGAGGCCGCTCTGCCTGAGCTTCATCCGCTCGTCGATCTCTGCAATGCCATCTCGATCGCGTTCGCCATCCCGATTGCGGTGTTCGACCTTGCGAAGATTTCGGGCGATCTGGAGGTGCGTCGCGCCGGCGGCGATGAAACCTATCTGACCTTTTCCGGCGAGACGGAACATCCGGAGCGTGGTGAAGTGATCTTTTCCGACGCAGCAGGTCAGGCGCACGCCCGGCGCTGGACCAATCGGCAAAGCGGCCTTTCTGCCGTGCGGGAGAAAACGCGATCTGTTCTGATCGTGGCGGAAGCCATGCACGATTCCGCCGGCGCAGATGTCGCGCGGCTGATTGATACCGTGGCGGCGGAGCTGCCAGCCACCTGGTCGACGGAAGCACGAAAGGCAATTCTCAGCCGCTCATCACCGCGATTTGATCTTTAGTGCCGGGCGAACGTCTGGCGGAGGCAGAAACGAGGTTGACAACCGTCGTGTTCAGGCAGAGCAGGGGCAATAGAGTTTCAGAGCGTTGAGAAAGCATGTCTCCAGCCCCGCGCCGGAAGACGAAGAAAGCCCATGGATACCCTGCAGAATCTCGATCGGCCCAGCGTGCTCGGTCATCCCGGATACCGGTCCTTCGTAGCATCGCGCGTTTTCTCTTCGATAGGCTTTCAGTCGGTCACCGTCGCCATGGGCTGGATGATCTACGAGCAAAGCCACCGCGCCGTCTATCTGGGGCTCGTTGGTCTCTTCCAGTTCGTGCCCATGGTCATCCTGACCTTCGTCGTCGGCCATGTCGCGGATCGTTTCGATCGACGCCGCATCGGTCTTGCCTGCCAACTGGTGGAGGCTCTGACGGCCCTGGTACTCGCCGTGGCCGTATGGCGGCAGTGGATTGGGCCGGCGGGTATATTGGTTGCGGTCTCTGTCATGGGGGCGGCAACCGCATTCGAACGCCCGACAATGGCGGCACTGCTGCCGAACATCGTGCCCTCATCGCTGCTGCAGGTTGCCATCGCCACCTCGACTTCGATGATGCAGACTGCCTTCATCATCGGCCCATCGCTTGGCGGCCTGCTCTATGGTTTCGATCCGGTCGTGCCGTTCGCCGTCTCGGCCGTGCTCTATGTGATTGCGAGCATCAACGTCATCTCGATCCGCGTCGAGCGTCAGCAGCCGACATCGCGCGAGCCGATGACGCTGAGTTCCGTGTTTGCCGGTGTTTCCTTCATCAGGAGCAGGCCGATCATGCTCGGTACCATCTCGCTCGATCTCTTTGCCGTTCTGCTCGGCGGCGCAACCGCACTGCTGCCCATCTTTGCGCATGATATCCTGCACGCGGGTCCCTGGGGGCTCGGCCTGCTTCGCGCGGCACCGGCCATCGGCGCACTGGTCATGTCCATCTGGCTGGCGCGGCGACCTTTGCAGACCGGTGTCGGCAAGAAGATGCTGTTTGCGGTGTTGATTTTCGGGATTGCCACCGTGGTGTTCGCGCTTTCCAGCAACATTGTCCTTTCCGTGGCCGCTCTGTTTGTCGTCGGTGCGTCGGATACGGTGAGCGTGGTGGTGCGCAGCTCGCTTGTGCAGCTCTTGACGCCGGATGCGATGCGCGGCCGTGTCAACGCCGTGAACTCGCTGTTTATCGGCACGTCGAATCAACTCGGTGAGTTCGAGTCCGGTATGTTGGCGAGTCTTCTCGGACCGGTCCTGACCGGCATCGTCGGCGGTGTCGGCACTATCGTGGTCGTGCTGTTGTGGATGCGGATCTTTCCTGATTTGACCAAGGTCAAGACGCTGAAAGGTTAGCCGTTTCGGCAATGCCGCTTCGCTACCGCGTCATCGGTCAATCCGATGTCACGCCGCAGATGTTCGCTCGCCGCGTCCAACTGATTGAGCTTGTCCTGCTTTGCCGCCGTATTCCGGTGATGGCAGTGCAGCGATGCGATCAACCGCATTGCAAAGCTGAAAGCCGTGCTCCATGCATGATGTTTTCTCATCTGTCAGGTCCCCCATAACTTTCGAAACAAGACAGATGCGCCTGAAAAGATGCGGTGTATAATGAGGCTTCCCGCAATCCATCATGCAGGATTTTCATGGGTAAGAGGCCGCTTCCACCCCTGTCGGTATTGCAGGCATTCTGCGCCATCGCCGAGACTGGTGGCTTTGGTCGCGCGGCCGAGCGGATCGGGCAGACCCAGACGGCAGTCAGCCATCAGCTCGCACAGCTGGAAGGTTGGATCGGCGGCCGGCTGTTCGATCGCGGCCGCCACGGCGCACGACTGACTGCCTTGGGAGCCCGTCTCCACCCTGCGATCTCCGGGACGATTTCGGAGCTGGAGGCGGCTCTGTATCAGGCGCGCGCAAGCAATTTGACGCGGCACGTCGCGGTGTCCGTCTCGCCAGAGTTCTCAAGCCAATGGCTGGCGTCGCGCCTGCCGGATTTCTGTCAGCGGTATCCCGATATCGAGTTGAAGATGGCTGTCGGTTACCATCGTCCAGATTTCCAATCTGGGTCGGCGGATCTGGCGATTTGGCTTGGGCGCGCCGAAGCGGGATTGGTGCATGAGGAGCTGCTGACCGATGAGGAGTTCGTCGTCAGCTCGCCCGGTCTTTCAAAACAACTACCGCCGCGCAACGCCAGAAAGGCGGCGCGCCTGCTGCGCTATGCAGGGATGCGGCATACGATACTGGATTGGCAGCGCTGGTACGAACAAATCACCGTCGAAGGCGAGCGAGATCCAGATTTCGATATCGTCCAGGCCGTCGAGGATAGCGAGGTATTCGGCTCCTTCACGGACATGCTGGACGCTTGCCGACAGGGGCGGGGCTTTGCCCTCGTTCGCAGCTCGCTGGTTGCCGGGGATATCGCCAAGGGAAGACTGGTGCGCTGTTTCGTCGAAGTTCAGCCGGCAGCCGTAAGCTACAATTTGCTCTATCTTCCGAATGCCCTGCAAAATCCAGCGGCCGCGTTGTTTCGCAACTGGCTGCTCTCGCAGGCGCGCGAACCCTTGTGATCCCAGCTGGACGGTCGCAATCGGTCAGTCGCGCAAGCGCAGCAATCCAGCCTCGGTGTGAGAGAAGCCGAGGTTACGATAGAAGCCCGTAAGATGCGGTTCGAAATCGACATGCAGCCATTTGGCGCCGCGGTCGCGAGCGAGAGATGTTGCTCGTTTGACGAGGTGGGTCGCAATGCCCTGACGACGGAAATCGGGGTCGACGCAGGTATCGAGAATGAAGGCGTGAATGCCGCCATCCCAGGCAACGTTGACGAAGCCTATGAGCCGCATGCCGTCAAAGGCTCCCACATGGGCAAGGCTGCGCGACAGGATCGCCGAATAATCCCGCCAGGAATCGTCGTTCCAGGCACGCGCCCCAAGTGTGTTCAGGCTGGCGTTCGTCGGATGTGGGTCATCTCGATATTCTATGCTAGTGTTCATTCTCGCAGACATGCCCCCATGCACAGCCAAAGGTGATCGACGGCCTATGCCCGACATCGCCGTGGTCGATCATGTTTTAGATGTCAGTATAAAACAGAGGAGGCGGAAATGTCCTATGTCGATGGTTTTATCGTCGCTGTGCCCAAAGCGAAGTTGGATGCCTATCAGGCTCTGGCCCGCAAGGCTTGCGAGGTCTGGATGGAGCATGGTGCGCTCAGCTACGTCGAGGCGGTCGGAGACGACGTACCCTATGGCGAATTGACGTCCTTTCCACGGGCTGTGCAGGCGACAGAGGACGAGGTCGTGGTGTTTGCATGGATTACCTACGAGTCCCGGGAAAGCAGGGATGACATCGTCAAGAAGGTCATGGCGGATCCTCGCTTGGACGGCAGCATGGAGGACATGCCTTTCGACGGCAAGCGGATGATCTATGGTGGTTTCAGCATGATCGTCGAAGCTTGAGGCTGCCGGCGGGCGCGCTTGACAAGCCGTTCGCGGCAGCGGAGGTCATGAGGATCACGACGATATCAAGATGTGAGAGATGCCATGCCGCAGACGACCGTCACCCTGTCCACTCATGGGCAGGGACTTTATGAGTTTACCGATCAGGCGGCGCATTTCGTCCGTGCGAAGGCGGAGGGCGGGGAGGGACTTTTGACCGTCTTCGTTCGTCACACATCCTGCTCGCTGCTGATCCAGGAAAATGCCGATCCCGATGTGAAGACCGATCTCAACGGATTTTTCAGTCGGCTGGTGCCTCCGTCTTCCGATCCGTCCATGCGCTGGATCGTGCATACCATGGAGGGGCCGGATGACATGCCCGCGCATATCAAGGCGGCGCTGACGCAGGTCTCGATCGGCATTCCAGTCACGAACGGCCGCCTGGCTCTGGGGACCTGGCAAGGCCTCTATCTGTTCGAACATCGAGACCGTCCGCATCGGCGCGAAATCGTCCTGCATCTTTCCGCCTGATCCTTGCGCCGGTTTCGTCAACTGGTTGTTAACCGCCATGAATACAATCTGAATGGCAAGTTCGTGTTCGGTTCAGCTTGGCTGACCTAACGTGCCCTCAATCCCAAAGGCATGCGCCATAAACGGGGATTGCAACAACCCGAAGCAAGGATTCAAAGGAGAAACACCCATGACCACTCTTTTCGCCAAGGCAGGTATTGCGGCTCTCATTGCGCTCGGCGCCATTTCCACGACAGCTGTAACGGCATCGGCGAATGATTTTCATCCGGGCATTCAGCAGGCGCGCTACGATCATTATCGCGGCCGCTCGTGCTCGCCGGTTCTGGCTGTTCAGAAAGCGCGTGAGATGGGTCTGCGCCGCGCTCGCATCGACAATATCACGCCGCGCCGCGTCGTCGTCGAAGGTTTTGGCCGCCGCGGCCCCGATCGTGTCTTCTTTGCCAACGTTCGCGGTTGCCCGCTGATCCGCCGCTAATGGTGTGAACGGGGCACCCCGGTTTTCCACATCTATCCGATAGAATGCGAAGCCGCCTCGGAATTGCGAGGCGGCTTTATTTTTGTGCTGTGCTATTATCGGTCATCTGGCACCACCTTGACGTTCATTGTACTTGAATAGCGGATGAATGGATGATTCTGAGCTCGTTCAGTATCGCGCCATTATCTCTCGAGCACGCGTCCAACGCACGTTGCCGTGTCGTGAGAGGGAAGCCTGTTTGCTCCATGGAGACTAAGATGAAACAATTGCTGGCAAAATTGGGGGTCGCCACCGCTATCGCAATGACTGCGTTGTCGGGCACGGCGGATTTTGCTTCCGCTCAAGGGCTGGATATCTATGTCGGTCCCGGTCATCATCGGCCGCCGCCGCCGGATTATCGCGCCCCGCCGCCGCGCTTCGAGCGTCGTGGCTGCGATCCGCGTCAGGCTATGGATGTTGCACGCAGCTATGGCCTGCGTCGCGCTCGTGTCGTCGATGTCACGCCCCGCCGTGTTATCGTCGATGGTTTCGGCCGCCGTGGTCCCGATACGATGATGTTTGCGAATGTTCGCGGCTGCCCATTGCTTGGCCGCTAGAACGAAATGCGGGCGCATATAGCGCCCGCCGTTCACTTCCTGACCTTCCAGCCTTCTTTGGCGGGGGCCGCGGAACCGCCCTTTGTTCGATTCCATGAATCTGAGCGAAGGGCGGTTTTGTTTTTGGCTACTGTTGGATGGCGTAGGTGATGCTGACCGAGGCGTTGTATTCGTTCTCACCGGTTGCGACGGGAACAGCCTTGTCCATCGGCGCCGCTGCCGCCATGGCACGCATATAGGGCTGCGGCGGAGCGGCGACGTTGCCTTCGTGGATGGAGATGATGCGGCCAAGCTTGACGCCTGCCGCTTCCGTCAGCGTCTTTGCCTTGGCGGCGGCATCGGCAACGGCGTTCTTGCGTGCGTCTTCCAGCACCGCGTCCGGCTTGTCATTGGTAAACTGAATGTCCCCGCCCTGATTGATGCCGAGCTTGATGGCCTGGTCAAGCAGACCGCCCAGCTTCGTCAGATCGCGCACGCGGACGGTGAGGCCATTCGAAACCTGGTAGCCGTTCAGAACCGGCGGCTGGCCGTGGCCGTCCTTGTCGTTGGGATAGGTATATTGCGGCTGGATGGAGAAACCCGACGTCTGCAAATCACGCTGAGCTATGCCGCTGTCCTTGAGCGTCGCCAGTACGGCGCCCATGGCCTTGTTGTTCTGGTCGAGCGCATCCTGAGCCGTCTTCGCCTGCTGGACGACGGAGAGTGTCACGACGGCCATGTCCGGCGCGATGGCCGCATGTCCCTCACCGGTGACCGTGATAACCGATTCGCGCGGCTTGGCGTCTTCAGCGAAAGCTCCGGCCGCAGGCACGAAGAAAGTGGTGCTGACAAGAGCGGCAAGAGCAAAATCTCTGTTTTTCGTCAGTAGCATGGTTCGTTCCTTGGTTGATAATCCCTCGGCTTCGCTTTTGCTAATTGATTGTGAAGGTATTACGGCAGTCCCTTGTCGGAAAAGAGAAATTGGGTTAGAGCCAAGTCGGCTTCCGGGGAACCATTGCTTCGGAGCTGCGAGCGCGGGATTTTCTCTCGTGCCGGGGCCTGTAGCTCAATGGTTAGAGCCGGCGGCTCATAACCGCTTGGTTGGGGGTTCGAGTCCCTCCGGGCCCACCATTCTCCATCCACAGCAAGATTGTTGGTTCAGACAGCTTGATCAAGCCAGCGGCGATCGGCAATTTTCTGTCCGCCTGGGCCGTCCGAAATGCGTCCCGATAGAGATTTTTTGCTGTAGGCATCAGCGACTTGGCTGCATGAGTCACCAGGCAATGAGGAGGTGACGAATATCTCGACACCTCCTCGTGCATCGTCCGAGATCAGCCGTCGAAGTGACCGGAATATGCGGAGTCTGCCGATTTTACGGTGACGGCGACGTTGACGCCTTTGGTCACGGTGGCGCCTGCGGCGCGGAGGTTGACGATCGGCTGCAGGCTTGCGTCGGCCGAATTGGTGAGAGGTGCTGCGGTTCCGGCATCGAGATCGACGACCCAGAGGCCTTCTTCGCCGGTAATTCCTAGAATAACTACGCGTGCCATGCGTTTTTCCTTTTTTCCAATGGTTTGCTGGTTAAAATCCTGCCTTCTTCAAACCTTCTCTGTACATATCCTTATGCCACTGTTCCTTGACGGGAACGATGGCAAGCCACCTGTCGACATCGAAGTCAGGATTGGTTTCGCGGGTTCTGCGCACGAAGAAGCGCGCTTTCTCGCTGTCGCCGAGCATCGCCCAGCTGGCGGCGGACAACCTGTCCGCCAAGCTGCTGTCGGCCATCTTTTCAATATAGTCCACCGTCTGGCCGAACTGGCCGAGCGCGTAGCTGGCGCCGGCGGCGGTCCAAAGATAGGAATCCGGGCTTAGAGGGTTCAGCTCCATGGCGTGGGTGATCTTTTCCAGCGCCAGCTGCGGGCGTGAGCAGTGCGTTAGCGTGTCCGCGTGGTCGGCGATGACATCAGCATAGTGCGGGCTCAAGGTTTCGGCGAGTTCCAGTGCCTCGACGCTTTCGTCGATGGCCCCCTGCAGCACCTTGGCGACGCCGAGCTCCCTATAGCCGTCGGCCAGATCATCGCGGATGGCGATCGCCTGCGAAGCAAAGGCTTCGGCCGACTTCAGAAGTTCGATGTCACCGCGTGCCGTCAGCAGCCATTCCTTGGAATAGGTGCGGGCGATGGCGCTGAGCGCCGGCGCAAAATCAGCGCTCTCGCGTAGTGCCGCTTTCATTTCCTTGCGGGCGCGGCGCATGTTCGGCAACGTCAGCCGGTGAAGATGCTGCTGGCCGACCAGATATTGGTGATAGGCCGCAGGATTTTGCTCGAAATAGGTGCGCGTCAGCTCATGCTGCTCCACCTGTCCGGCGACTTCCAGAACGATATGCCGGGAGATGTCGCGCTTGTTGCGCGCAAGGTCCATCTTGCGAAAGTTGAAACGCTCCGCCCAGACGACCTCGCTGTTCGACAGATAGATAAGCTGCGAAAACAGCGAGAGATCGTCCTGATGTCCGCTTAACCGCGTGTCCAGGACGTAATTGATGTCATAGCGCTGCAAAAGGGCCAGCTGGTTTTCGCTTTGGCGGCTGATCTGCATGGCAGAATAGGGCGCGATGACGCGAAGGCTGTTCAACGCGCAAAAGCCGAGAGTGATATCCTCGATGAGCGAGGAGGCCACCATGGCCGCGGCGGCATCGGAGCTGTCATTGCCAGGCGGCAGCAAGGCGACGCGCGGGATGCGTAACACGGAGTGCGCCGTCTCGTGTTCCGGGCTTGCGTTTCCGAGTGAATGGTCCGCAGCGTTCGCCATCGGCGCGCGTGGCGACGCAGGCAATTTTGCAGGCCAGGACGAAACCAGATCCTTGCGTCGCTCGAACAGGCGCTTCAGTTGATCCCTGCCGTCTTCCGCGTCGAAGACCTTGAGCAAAATGGCGTGAATGCTCTCATCTTGCGGCTCGGCTTCAAAAAGAAGCAACGCTGCCTCTTTGATGAAGGCAATTTCGGCAGCCGGTTGCGGCTGCATGACTGCGTCAAGTGCGCGGCGCAGCGCCGTAAAATGCCGCTTTCGTTCATTTTCCCGCCAGTCGACGAAAACGCGGCTTTGGCAATTCGCATTCTCGAGAAACGTCGATCGCAACAGGGTCGTGAGGTAGCCGAGGCTTTCCGCCGGTGCCGCAATCGGCGTGAGGATTGGAGCAATGTCGCTGGATAGCGAGCCTTGGATCAGATGGATGTCCGCGTCGTCGAAGGTTAGAAATTCGGCTTTCAGATCCGATTGTCTGCTTTTGATCCGGGAAATAAGTTTTCGTAAATTTGCCAGCGAGTTTGCGAGGTCGCCCTCACTCCATAAAAATCGCGCAATGCTTGTTCTGCTGGCATGTTTTCTTTCAGCTGTAAGTAGATATGCCAGTATCAATAGTGCTTTTTCCGGGAATGCTACCGAATGTTCCTCTTCATCCAGAAGAGCGATCTCTCCAAATGTTTTGAGTAAAAATTGCATCGCACCTTCTATATTGTTTTACATATGTAAGGGCCGCCATCTTGGGGCGTTTCGGCTATTTGGAGGCTGGCAGGGACCGGATGGCGAATGAAACTCGTCCTATATTTTTGCGACAAGGCGTGATTAATTGCAACTCGACTATTCGCAGTTCTGTATTTTCGAAGATGTTATTGTGTAAAATTTCAATGACACGATGAAATTTGAACGGAATCCGAAGGCAACGCTCGACGCGTGCGTCGAGGGAAAGATTCCGAGGTCATTATGAAAGTGATTTTTGCGGGTCCAACCCTTCATGGGACGAATCAGCCGTTCGATGCCGGCTACAAATTGCGGCCGCCCGCAAAGCAGGGCGATTTTTTCAAGGCCGTCGAAGATGGTGCCAATGTCATTGGTGTGATCGATGGGGTCTACGAATATGTGCCCGCGATCTGGCACAAGGAGATCCTCGACGGTCTGGCGCGAGGGGTGCAGGTTTTCGGGGCTGCGAGCATGGGAGCCCTGCGAGCGGCCGAGTGCGCAGCCTTCGGGATGATCGGCATTGGCAAGATTTACGCCGACTACGCCAATGGTGTGTTGGAGGATGACGCCGATGTCGCGCAGTCGCATGGGCCGGCGGAGCTCGGGTTTCTTCCGTTGAGCGAGCCCTTGGTCAATGTTCGAGCCACCCTTGCCGAATGCCTTCATCGCGAAGCGATCACCAAAGCCGAGCATGATCGTCTGTTGGAAGCGGCGAGGGGGATCTTTTTCAAAGATCGAACATACAAGAAGATTGTACAGTCATGCTTTCCGGAGGAAAGCCGCTCAGCCGAGCTGTTGAGGACATTGCGGGAAAATTCGGTCAATCAAAAGCTTATCGATGCACGGCTTCTGATCAATGCCGTGGTTGCCGCTGAGGATCGTCGCGTTGATACCAAGCCTGATTGGGCCTTCGAGGCAACGAGCTTATGGCGCCGGGCGTTTCCGTCTTCTTGTGTCAACTAAGTCTCCATAGCGTGCATCTTTGCCAAACCCTTCCGCGCCTTCATTTTTCAAGGTTTGCTGCAGGCGCGGCGATCGCCAGAACCCCTGACCTATACTTTGGTATAATTGCACTGCACCATCGCTCGATTGACCCCTTCCGGCGGCTGTGACAATACGGCCTTGCCTGCGCAACATGATGCGATGGCTAACGAAACAACAGATCAAGACACCAATGGACAGTTACCCTAGTCGCTGTCCGGCTGTAGCTATGCGCTGCATCCGGATGGTTACCCCAATAACCTGGACCGCTATCGGCACTTGCCGGGCGAGCGACGGTCGGGCCTAGCCTGTCCGGCTCGCCTCCGGATCTGCCGATCGGCGGACCGTGGAGGTGAGTCATGAACAACATCGTTCTTTTCCGCGGGCGTTCGTCCGCAATCAAGTTTTCCGCAGTGCAGGCTCTGCCGGCCAAGGTCATTTCGCCTTCGTTCGTGCGCGCCGCATCCCCCCAGCGCTCGCGCCTGGCACACCAATCCGATGACGGGGAAGCTGGAGTGCTTCTGGACCACGGAACGTGTCGCTGTCTCCGATGAAGGCGACAGTCATCAGGCGGCCTGAGCTCCTCCTATAAGCACGCGCCGTCCGGTTGCCGATCTCTTCGTCAACCGGCGACCCGTTATTCATAACATCCTGTTTTCAAGGAGTTATCATGGTTTTCCTTGCCAATGATCGACGCGAGCGCAGTGCCGTAGCCGCGTTGGCGGGTGCACGCATCCTGCCGAACGGCTACGATCTTGCCGCCTTCGCCTTCATCGTGGCCGTCGCCTATCTCACTCTTCATGGGTTGAGCGAGATGCGCGCGCCGCTGTCAGGGCTTTCCACGGCGCCGATCTCGCTCAATCCGGCCTATCTGCCTGAATATGCACTGCGCACAACGCTGCGCATGATGGCAGCGATCGTCGCATCCCTCATCTTCACTTTCGTGGTGGCAACACTTGCCGCCAAGAGCCGCCGCGCCGAGAAGATCATCATCCCGGCACTTGACATCCTGCAATCGGTGCCGGTGCTCGGCTTCCTGACCTTTACCGTGACCTTCTTCATGGGGCTGTTTCCAGGAAGCCAGCTTGGCGCGGAGTGTGCGTCGATCTTTGCGATTTTCACCAGCCAGGCCTGGAACATGGCATTCTCCTTTTATCAATCGCTGCGGACCGTGCCGCGCGATCTCGATGAGGTCAGCCGTGGTTTCGGATTGACCGCCTGGCAGCGTTTCTGGCGGCTGGAGGCTCCCTTTGCCGCGCCCGGTCTCGTCTGGAATACGATGATGTCGATGTCCGGCGGCTGGTTCTTCGTGGTCGCTTCGGAGGCGATTACAGTCGGCGATACCACCGTGCAGCTTCCGGGTCTGGGCTCTTGGCTGGCCGTTGCCATCGACAAACAGGATTTTGTGGCTGTGGGTTGGGCCGTACTTGCGATGGCCGTGGTCATCCTCCTCTACGATCAACTGCTGTTCCGACCGATCGTCGCCTGGGCGGACAAGTTTCGCTTCGAGCAAACGGCCGGCCAACAGAAGCCGCGCTCCTGGGTCTATTCGCTTGTGCGTCGCACACGCCTTCTGAAGTATGCGATGGCACCCTTTGCCGCAGTTTGGGGCAGGTTGCTGCTCGTGCGTCTGTCTCCGGTGTCGAAGGCGGTCGCAACGACGGGGAACGAGGGGCGGGGTGTCAGCAGGGTCATGGACTATTGCTGGTATGCTCTGATTGCAGCCGTCGGTGTCTGGAGCATCTGGGATATCGTGTCTTATCTCAGCCAGACGCTGTCCTGGGGAGATGTCCGGATCGCTTTTGCCGGTGGTTTCGTGACGCTCATTCGGGTTGCGGTTCTGATTGCGATTGCCAGCGTGATCTGGGTTCCACTCGGCGTCTGGATCGGTCTTCGGCCAGCCGTTGCAGAGCGGGTTCAGCCTCTCGCTCAGTTCCTTGCCGCGTTTCCGGCCAACGTTCTGTTTCCGGTAGCGGTGATCGCAATCGTTGCCACCGGTGCAAGCCCCAACATCTGGCTATCGCCACTGATGGTGCTGGGAACGCAGTGGTACATCCTCTTCAATGTGATCGCCGGCGCAAGTGCGTTTCCGACGGATCTGCGGGAGGCATCGGCGGTGTATCGGCTGGGGTCGTGGACCTGGTGGAGACGCGCAATACTGCCCGGGATCTTTCCGTACTACGTCACGGGGGCGCTGACAGCGTCCGGTGGCTCCTGGAATGCAAGCATCGTCGCTGAACTTGCCAGCTGGGGAAACACGAAACTCGAAGCCTTCGGGCTGGGATCCTACATCGCCAAGGCGACGGAGGCAGGCGATTTTCCACGCGTCATCCTCGGCATCGTCGTCATGTCGGTTTTCGTTACTCTTTTCAACAGAACGCTCTGGCGACCGCTCTACGTCTTTGCAGAACGTCGCTTGCGCCTCGATTAATCACCTATCGGAGACATGAACATGGAAAACGCTGTCATCTCCAAGAAGCTCGATATTGCCCGGAACGCACCGCTGGTGCTGGCCAACAAGGTAGGGCAAACCTATGACAAGGGCGCTTCCGGCTCGCTGGTCGTGCTTGAGAATGTCGATCTGCAGCTCTATCCCAACGAGATCGTCGGATTGCTCGGCCGCTCCGGATCCGGCAAGTCCACGCTGCTGCGCGCGATTGCCGGGCTTATTCGTCCGAGCAATGGCGAGATCACTTTCGCAGGCCGGCCGGTGAACGGTCCCAATTCCGATGTTGCCGTCGTCTTTCAAAGTTTTGCCTTGTTTCCCTGGCTGACGGTGCTGCAGAATGTCGAGCTTGGTCTCGAAGCGCAGGGCGTCGCTTCCTCGGAGCGGCGCAAGCGGGCGCTCGCCGCAATCGACCTGATCGGCCTCGATGGTTTCGAGAGCGCATATCCGAAGGAACTGTCCGGCGGCATGCGCCAGCGTGTCGGTCTTGCGCGCGCGCTTGTCGTTCGGCCGAAAGTTTTGCTGATGGACGAGCCTTTCTCGGCCCTTGACGTGCTGACGGCCGAAACGCTCCGCACCGACCTGCTCGACCTGTGGTGCGAAGGGCGGATGCCGATCGATTCCGTGCTGATGGTCACGCACAACATCGAGGAGGCCGTTCTCATGTGCGATCGGATCCTGATTTCCGGATCGAATCCCGGCCGGGTGATCGCGGAAATCCATGTGGATCTGCCGCAGCCGCGTAACCGTCTCGATCCGGCATTCCGCATGCTGGTCGAGGACATCTATGCGCGGATGACGGTCAGAGCAGGAGCGCCGACCCGCGAAGGTATGTTTCCAGGTACAGGCATCGCCATGGCTTTGCCGCGTGTCTCGACCAACCTGATGTCCGGTCTCATCGAGGCCGTTGCCGGGGAGCCCTATCGCGGCCAGGCCGATCTGCCGCCATTGGCAGCACATCTGCATCTTGATGTCGATGATCTCTTTCCGATCGCCGAAACGCTTCAGCTTATGCGTTTCGCCGATCTCGAGGGAGGCGATATCAAGTTGACGGCTCCCGGACTGCGCTTCTTCGACAGCGATGTCGATGAACGCAAACGGCTCTTCGAGCAGCATCTGGCAAGCTATGTTCCGTTGGCTGCCCATATCCGGCGCGTTCTCGACGAGCGCCCGACGCATCGTGCTCCTGCGCGTCGTTTTCGAGACGAACTCGAAGACTACATGTCGGAGGATTATGCCGACACCACCATCAAGGCGGTGACGAACTGGGCGCGTTATGCCGAGTACTTCGCCTATGATGAAAGTGCCGATCTTTTCACGCTGGAGAATCCAAGTTGAAACGCGACCTAGCAATGGACGCTCCAAGATTGCCGCCCGCTGAGGCGGCAATCGACCCCCTCATATTTTCAGATTTGATAGCCAGCCACGGCAGGACCTAGCGCATGAGTTCCCGCAGATCGTCATTGTGACGATCTGCGCTCGCGCAGCCTGCATGGCTGCGGGACGGATCATGATGCCCAGAGACAATGAAGAACGCGGCCGCCTCCTGGAGGCCCGCAGCAAGAGCAATCGAAACAGGCGTAGTGCCGAGACGTTCCGTTTTCGAGGTCCGGAGAAGAATTCCAAGGCGCGAATGATGCGCTTGAAGGATCGCGCCGGTCTGCTGGCCATGCTGGTTTTGCTTTGGGGCGCCCATGTGCTCATGCGCCTGGCTACGCGCCTTTTTTTCCGTGGTTTCCTGTCTGCCAATCATACGCGAAGGCTCCTTCGCTGCGCAGCTTGGCTCAACAGGAAAAGCCTCTCCGTTCTCAGGGAGCGCCAACGCCGCCGTCTTTTCAATCACTATGCCGGAAACGACAACGATGACCGTAGGACTTGATCAGATCGCGCTCAATCTGGGGAGTGCTTTTGCGTTTGGCGCCATTATCGGCTTTGAGCGGCAATGGCGACAGCGGCTTGCTGGTCTGAGGACGAATACGCTCGTCGCGCTGGGTGCGGCCATATATGTGAGCTTCGCCAGCCTCTTTCCGGGGGATGGGAGCCCGACGCGGGTTGCGGCGCAGGTAGTTTCCGGAATTGGCTTTCTCGGCGCCGGCGTCATCTTCAAGGAAGGGCTCAACGTTCGTGGTCTCAACACCGCCGCGACGCTTTGGTGTTCCGCCGCTGTCGGACTTGTAGCCGGAGCCGGTTATCCTCTGCACGGTCTGATCGCGACGGGATTCGTCATTCTGGTCAATCTGGCTCTTCGCCCTTTAATGCAGCTCATTGCCCGGCAGTCCATCGCAACCACAGAGCTGATTGTTCGCTACACGGTGACAGCGGTTTGCCGAAACGCGGGTGAGGCGCATGTTCGCGCGTTGATGCTTCAGGGGTTGGGTGCCGCCAGGCTTCACCTTCTGCAGCTCGACAGCGTCAACATCGAGGACAGCGATCGGGTCGAAGTCACATCGATCGTGACTGCCGATCATCGTCAAGATGCCGCTCTCGAACAGATGGTCGGGCGCCTCAGCCTCGAACCTTTGGTGACCGCCGCGCGCTGGCGCGTGGAGGCCGTCGTTGAATAGAAATCGGCGTGGTATGTCCGAGGCTGAAGCAGACTGCGGTTGTTTTCAGATTAGGGCTCAGGCAGTTTGCCTTTGGCTTGGATGCGTGCAGAAACGCGATGCGAGGACGGACGGCATGAGGCGTGAGTTTCTGAAGTATCTGTTTGAAATGCCGCTGCTTTGGCTGGGCATTGCGGTACTTGCCGGGCTTATCTTCATCGGCGACACCATCACGGATCTGGAGATCGCTTTCGCGGTTCTCTATGTCTCGGTGATCTTGCTATCCGTTTACTCGGGGCGAACGGGAGCCATAGCCGTCGTCGGCATCGCCTGCGCTGCCCTGACGATACTGAGTTATTTTCTGACGCGACATGGCGCCTCGCAGGCCGGCCTCTTCAACGGCATCCTCAGTCTGATTGCGATCGGCGCGACGACTTACCTTGCGATTAAAATCGAAAAATCGGATGCGACGGCAAGGCAGGCACAGTCCGAGCTTGCGCGCATGTCGCGCCTGATGATTGTCGGCGAGCTTGGAACATCGATTGCACATGAGGTCAGCCAACCAATCACCGCGATCGCGGCCAATGGTAATGCTGCGCTTCGATGGCTGGCAGCGACGCCACCCGATCAGCATGAGGCGCGCCGCGCCATCGAGCGGATCGTGACGGATGCCGGGCGGGCAGGGGATGTCATCACCCGTGTTCGCAGGCTTGTCGCGCAATCTTCCCCTTCGCGCGATATGTGCGATCTTGTTGAAGTCATTACCGATGTCCTCGAACTGGTGCGCAGCGAGGTTCGAAAAGGACAAATCCTTCTTCGTGCCGAACTGGATACCGAGTTGCCGCTCGTCTCAGGCGATCGTGTGCAGCTTCAGCAAGTGATCCTCAACTTCATCATGAACGCCATAGAAGCTTTGGCGGATGTGGAGGCTGGCACGCGCGAGCTGCTGGTCAGCGCGGCCGCCGCCGAAAACCGGATCACGGTCAGTGTCCGTGACAGTGGCGTCGGCGTGCCGCCAGCAATGATTGAGAGAATATTCGAGGCGTTCTACACGACCAAGCCTAACGGTATGGGCATGGGGCTTGCCATCAGTCGATCGATCATCGAAGCGCATGGTGGTAAAGTCTACGCGGCACCGAATTTTCCACATGGAACCGTATTCGGCTTCACGTTGCCGATCACGGGAGAGACGCGAGGTTAAGGGATGGAGGGACCGAGACCGGCGGTTTACGTGATCGACGATGATCTATCGGTGCGCGAGGGGCTGGATAGTCTGCTGCGCTCTGTTGGATATGACGCGCGCTGTTTTGCCTCGCCGAGGGATTTCCTCGCACATTCTCGTTCACAAGGTCCCGCTTGCATTGTCCTCGATGTGAGAATGCCTGACGCAAGCGGTCTCGATTTTCAGGACGAGCTTGTGCGGGCAGGCGGCCACGTGATGCCGATCATCTTTCTCACCGGCCACGGAGATGTGCCCATGTCCGTCAGAGCGATGAAAGCAGGTGCGGTTGAATTTCTCTTGAAGCCCTTTCGGGAGCAGGATCTCCTGGATGCGATCCGGCAGGCGCTCGAAATTGATCGTTCGCGTCTTCAGAAAGAAGCCGCATCAATCGATTTGCAAGAGCGTTTCGCATCGCTGACGTCACGCGAGCGCGAGGTGATGGCGCTTGTTGCTCGTGGTTTGCTGAACAAGCAAATTGCCGCCGACATCGGTTTGAGCGAGATCACGGTCAAAGTGCATCGCGGCCAGGTCATGCGCAAGATGCAGGCGGACACGGCCGCCGATCTCATCAGGATGGCCGATAGTCTTGGCTTGTCTGACATGGCTGTCGGCGGCAAAGCGACAGGGCCGGCATCCCCACGACGTTAGCCCTGACGATTAACAACAGCCAGACTGCAGTCGTTTGACAGCGGAGCCGCTCCCGTATTTATCATTTACCAATCAGGGCCGTGGCGCCGTCGGCGTGCCCTGATGAAATATCATTTGCCAACGGCCATCGATGCGCTGCCAAATCGAGCTGCGCAGAACGTGCCGTGGAATACTTTCATCAATGGTGCGATAGGTTACGAGCACGACATCTGGTGAAATCGCACGGAACGCATAATCGCTTGCAATCACTGGCGGAGAGGCTGGGTCCGGACTTTCTGCCGCCAGAAGTGCGATGAGATCGTCCTTGTCATCATAGACCGTGCCCGAGCTGCCGAATTCGACAAAGCCATGGGCCAGAAGGTTCTCGACCGTTTCCTTTGATTGTCGGATTTCCGGACGGTGCAGTCTTTCCTCCAGCAACCGAATTTGCGTTAGCTCTTCCTGGGAAACTTCCATGGCGATTGCAGCCTCCGTCTACGTTGATTTGGATGCTTTCCGTGTATCACGCGCCTTCAAAGGCACGTGCCTATGCCACAGCTATGAAAACCTGCTCTCGCTGCATTTTAAAGGCCCGATCACAGGCGAGCTCTTTGAATTGTTCCAGTTCGCTGGCGAATAGCTCGGCAGCGTGACGACCGGACAATGTTTTGTCATCTTCGATGACGGCGGCTATGCGGCGAAAAAGTTCGGACTCGAAGCTTGTGATGCTCTGCGTTGGTCTTACCAGCCGCGCACCACCATCAAGTCGAATGGCCGACACATAAAACTCATCCTCGTAGTCCGGGCTTGCCGATGTCAGTTCCGCGTGTCCGTAGAGCAGCAAGCCGGATTCCCATCGATCGCAGACGGAAATTTGCAGTTCATCGAATGAATATTCGCAGGAGAAAGCCGTGTTGTAAAACGTCATCCTCTCACCTCCCTAAGCGATAGCGATTGTGAGGCAACGTCATCCCTAGGTTTGGTGGTGTTTCAAGCGGTTGCTGGCTTCCTTGGAACAACATCTGTTTTACAGGCATCAGCGATCTTCTCCGTTTAGTATCGGTCGTCTGTTCGGTTTCGCTGACTTCGCGCAAGGCTTTCGTCTTGTCCGGGCTCATTCCGTTCAGTGCCAACCGGCTCTATTTGAGAGGATCTCATTAAACATAATATATGTCAACATTTTTTATGTTGTTCATGGTCGCGATTAAACCCAGATCATGTTTAGGCAGAATCGGCTGGTTATTTGCGAGCAATGTGTCCGCAAATGCGGCCAATGATCGTCAGGCGCTCGAGCTCGACGGTGAATGTTTCTAGCGCAGGATTGTCCGAGATGATCCTGACTTCTCCTGGATGTGAGAAAGGCACGCGCTGAAGGCGTTTGATCTGCGGTTCCGAATATCCGTCGCTGATGGCATAAACGGTGTCCGTGGTCATCTGATTTTGCGAGAGATCGACGATCACACGATCGCCCGGCATATAGGTGGGCTGCATGGAGTCGCCAATCACTTCCATAATGATCGTGTGGCTCGGTGATGCCTTCGCCTCGTTCCTTAGATATCCCGTCGGAATAAGCCATTCGGCGACGATCTTGTGACCGGCAACATTGCCTGATCCGACTGGCAAATTAATAACTTCGCCCACTATGCCGCTGCCGGCGCCCAGCTTGACGTCCACTTCCGGCGTTGCCCCGGCAATCTGCGGCTGCCAATGCTCACGGCTGTAGCTGAGTTCTTCACCGGTCTCGGCAAAACCGTCGTGATCCTGTTCGTCCGGATCGAAGGACGTGACGATGTTCGGCGTTGTGCGGGGCATCTTGTTTGGACCTTCCCCCGTGAGGAGGTAGCCCGCGGTTGTGCCAAACTTTTTGGCGTAACGGTTCGCGATTTCCGTGTTGAATTCGTTCTGACCGTTTTCGTGAGCGCGATAAGTTGAGAGGCTCACCCCGAGCGCTTCTGCAGCCTTCGTCGCTGATGAATAGTTTGCGGCTTCGCGCGCCGCCTTCAATCGTTCGCCCATGGATCTTTGCATTTTCCGACCCTTGCAAAATTTATGACATAAATCATGTTGACATACTCATCTTTATCAACATAATTAGTGTTTATCAAGGTGCCTGTCGTTCATTTCGCGATGAACCCGGGTGGAGAGCTTGGAGATAACGATATGGACGCGAACAGAAGAGGTGGCAGATCAAATTCCAACGCAGGCTATTTCGATCGTTTCTGGGGCTGCCCGGCCTGTCAGCGTGCTTTGTCCATCGCGGAAATCATCGAGAACCATTGTGAGGGCTGCGATTCTTCCGTGCAGCCTTTGGAGATGACGGAGCTCAAATTCGCCGATGATGTGTCTACGCAGGAGAGGCCGGCATGAGCGAAATGCTTCAGGGCCTTCTGGCTTGTATCGGGGCCGCGGTCTTTTTCGCAGTCATGCTGGCTGCGATGAAATCCATGTTCCGGAGGGTATCATCCGTTGATGGTGAACAATCCGGGGCACCGGAAGGTGACCAGATTCATTTTCAAATGGTCGGAAAAAGCGCCGGCCAAAAATGACGCCGATACGTCCGCCGAGGCATCGCTGACGGCGACTGGCATCGTGCCATCAAGCAACAAACAACGATCAAACAAGCAGACTTGGCCATCCCGGCCAGAGGAGATTCTATGAACAAATTTCAAATCGGAACAGAGGCAGTAGTTGGCGGTCACCTCGGGTGGATTCGCAAGGTACATCGCGCAACGAACGAGATCCTCAAGGATGGCCACGGCGAGCCGATCGTCTTTGCAACGCCGGACGCGGCAAAGGCTGCCGCCGGCGAGGCGATGGTTGCCTATCTCAACACGCCGATGCTGCGTGATGGGGCGAGGGTGGAGGCGATCTCCAAAGCCGAAGCTTTCTTCAAGCCCGGATCCGCTTTGACGGTCGGGACCGGTGCCTGATCGATACGCGACCGGCCAACCCATGCTGTCATGAAAGGAGTTGAGAGATCCATGACCAAAGGCAAGCTTGATCTTCTTCTCGATGGCCTCGGCATCAAGCTCGTTCCCGTGCACCGTCGGCGTGCACCGGCGCAGAGCCATGCGCGTGGCACCATGCAGGAAATACGGGGGCGTTACGGCGATGGGCATCTGGTCTTTGTGCTGCGCTGCATTCGCCAGACGGGACAAAACCGCGATGAACTTTGGTCGGATACGATCGGTGCTGTCTCTGACGTTTTGGCGCAACGACAGGATTGGGCGCTTCAGCGCCCCGGCGATCTGCTCGGTGCCTTCGATGATATCGCGCTCGCTTCGCTTCGTCTTGATGCCGTGGCGAGGCGGCCTTGGCCGGTTCGCGCGACGCTGCGGACCATGATCTACTGGGAATTGGAGAGACGACTTGATGCAACGGCCCGCCTCGCAGTTTGACGGTCTATCCCATCGCGCGGCACAAGTTGCCGATTTGAGTTTGCTCGTCCGCGCTCGTTTCGTGGAGGCGGCGGACACGATGGTCCATCTCGATGTTCGCGGGGTGCGCCCGGACAGGATGCGTACACTCTGGCCGGATACGCTGCCGGAGCCGACGGATCAGGCGGATATTCGCGTTCGTTATCGGCCAAGTGCTGCGGCCATCAGTCGTGCGGAAGAAGTGTTGCAGGAATGGCTGCGGCTTCACGTCAAGTGTGAGGAGCATCGTATTCTGCTGTCCCGATGGTCTGTTTGCTTGGCAGCTCCCCGTGTTGCCGGATCCTTTCGGGATTTTTGTGGACGGACAGGTCGCGTGAGACGCACGGCAGAACGGCGCATCAAAAGCGAATTTCAAAACCTCGCTGGCGTGCTGCTTGCAATCTCGCCGTCTCCGCAGGAACCTGACTGGTCGCGCATATCGTCGATGATGCCGAATTCGGCCTCCAGCCTCGAACGGACAAAACCGCAAACGCCAAAACATGAAAAGTACTGGCTGCCGGAAGATGCGCGGCCGGTTTTCGATGCCGCAAATCCCGACCTTGCCGAACTCGCCAAACGACTGGAGCGGGCAAATCGCAGACGTGCCAAGCTGAAGGTTTGAGATTGATAGCGATTGTGGTCCGAGCCCGCATGCCGCTACTCTCGCTTTAGATAACGTCACCGTATGGGGATGTGCGGCTTTCAAAGGCGAAGACGCCGCTTTGCCTTGTGTTTCCCGGTTCCTCGCCAAAGTCGACCATTGAATACTCGGCCAATAGCCGAAGTCTCGATGTCGGCAGATGCGTTCGCCACGGATCGCCTATCAAAACCGTCAAGCCTTTTTCAAGGCAGCGATCCAGAAAACCGCTAACCTGGTTTGCGAGATCGGCCTCATAGAAGAGATCACCGACGCAAATGATATCGACCATGGGTGGCTGATCCGTGGTCAGGTCACCGAGCACAGTCTCGATCTCGACGGCATTGCGACACGCATTCAGCTCGATTGCAGCCATGGCATAGGGATCGATGTCGGCCGCCAGGACTTTAGCGGCGCCTGCCTTTGCTGCAGCAATTCCCACTATGCCTGAACCCGAACCGAGATCGAGTACGCGCTGGCCGCTGACGGTCTCTGGTCTGTCGAAAAGATAGCGCGCCATCACCAAGCCTCCTCCCCAGAAATGCGCCCAATAGGGCGACCCGAAATGTGGATCTCTCTCCGCAAGGTGCCGCAGCCCGCTCTTGGGGCCTGCTTTATGCAGGAGAATCTCCGGAACATCTGGAGGTCTCTCCACCGGAAGATTGGCTGCAATGAACTGCTGCACCCAGTCGAGATCGACGGTGTTGATTTTGTTCATCCGCGCGATCTTCTTTCGCATTGTTTACGTCTTCCACCCATTAGAGCGTCGGAAATTTAAGCCTTGCCAAAGTATGGCATGTAGCAGCTTGAAGTCCTGAGCCTGCCAAGCGCGTTTGAGCCTTCGAAATCAAGGAGCATGAGCCGGCCGGAACCTAATATCGATCGTTTCGTCGGACGCCAGGTTTTCATATTTGGAAGTCATTTCAATATATTAGCAGGCCATTTCGTCAAGGTCCCGATTCCTTGCAGCATCTTTGCCGATCAAGGGTGTCGCCAAAAGCGCCGGAATGGGGTATTCATTTTGGCATGATAAGAACAGTTGCAGCGATGCACTGTTGACCGCAAGCGCTGTTTCGAGCGGCTTGTATTCTTTCGAAACCTCATCGGAAATTTCAAGCATGTCCAATGCCGACAAGCCGGTCGCGCAGCGCAAGCCGCGTGCGCGCCGAGGTAAGGTCGTTCCAGACGGCGACACGCCGCTCGATTATATGTTGAAGGTTATGCGGGATGACGAGGCGGATCAGAAGCGTCGCGACGAGATGGCGAAGATCGCCGCCTCTTACGTTCATCAAAAGCCAAGCGAGCGGCAGGGTGCCGGAGCCAAGAGTGGCCGGGACCTCGCGATCGATCTAACCAATGCAACGGATGAGCAGCTTGCCATACTCGAATCCCTCTTCGGCCCGCTTGCCGGATCCGGTGACGATAATGGCGGCGATCCGGGAGGAGCAGGCGAAGCGGACAGCTGATCGCGAACGCGCCGAGCTGGCTCGAAAGATTGCTTCGAATGCCAAGCGCATACGGGCCAATTGCCAATCCTTGAGCGGTTTTGTGCGCGAGGCCTGGCATGTGGTTGAGCCCTCCGCAGATTATGTTCATGGCTGGCATATCGATGCAATCTGCCGCCATCTTGAGGCTGTGACATCGGGAGAAATCACGCGACTGCTGATCAATGTGCCGCCCGGCACGATGAAGTCGCTTCTCTGCGGCGTCTTCTGGCCGGCATGGGAGTGGGGGCCAAAAGACAGGCCGCAAATGCGCTATCTCGGCGCATCCTATTCTGAGCATTACGCAAAACGTGACAACAGGCGTATGCGCGATCTCGTTGCCTCCGAATGGTATCAGGCTCTTTGGGGTGACAGGGTCAAGCTGACGCGAACCGGCGAAATGGCATTTGCGAATACCCGCACGGGCTCAAGGCAAGGCGTTCCATTCTCGAGACTGACGGGTGGTCGCGGCGATCGCGTCATCATTGACGATCCGCATTCGGTCGATGGGGCGGAATCGGAAGCGGAGCGTCTCTCGACGGTTCGCACATTTCGTGAATCGGTGCCGACCCGCCTGAACGACCCGCAACGTTCGGCCATCGTCGTTGTGATGCAGCGTCTGCACGAGGCCGATGTCTCCGGCACCATTCTGGCACTTGGGCTCGGCTACGAGCACCTGATGCTGCCGATGGAATTCGAGCCGGAGCGTCGTTGTCGAACGTCGATCGGCTTTGCCGATCCGAGGACGGAAGAGGGAGAGCTGCTCTTTCCGCAGCGGTTCCCTCGCGCGGTCGTGGAGCGGGACAAGATACCGCTCGGTTCCTATGCCGTGGCTGGTCAGTTTCAGCAGCGGCCTTCGCCGCGTTCTGGTGGCCTGTTTCAGCGTGGCGATTTCGAAATCATCGAGGCGGTGCCGTCGGGCGCAAAGCGTTGCCGCGCATGGGATTTCGCGGCTTCACGGGCACGCCCGGGCCGTCAGCCAGACTGGACCGTGGGTCTTCGCCTGGCATGGGTGGGCGGCGTTTTTTATGTCGAGACCATCATTCGCGGACGTTGGACGCCGGCTGAGGTGGAGCGCAATTTGAAAGCCGCGGCATCGCAAGATGGGCCAACCGTAACGGTCCGTATGCCGCAGGACCCCGGCGCGGCCGGGAAGGCCGATGCGGAAACGAAAATCAAACTGCTCGCGGGCTTTCCTGTGAAAGCCATATCTCCAACTGGTGATAAGGCGACGCGCGCAAAGCCTGCTTCGGCACAGGCCGAGGCGGGCAACGTCAAGCTGTTGCGTGGAAACTGGAACGAAGCATTTCTGGATGAAGTTTGCGCCTTTCCGAACGCCCAGTTCGACGATCAGGTTGATGCCTTTGCAGATGCCCTGAATGAGCTAGCGCTGAACTCATCCTTCAGCTTCCAGAATTTCTAGACTCGCGAACGCGGGTCCTTTCGTCAAATCGCTATCAAAGGACAATCCATGGGGCAGGTATTCTCGATGGTTCGCGACGGCTTGGTGAGCCTTGCATCCCGCATGGGCACCGAACGCGACAAGGCAGCATCCGTTTTTTACACGCAGCCGATCCTGACGGACGAGCAAATCATTGCCGCCTATCGCGGGTCGTGGCTGCCGCGCAAGATCGTCGATATTCCGGCGCTGGATAGCTGCCGGAAATGGCGAAACTGGCAGGCTGCGAGCGATCAGATCGGATTGATTGATGCCGAGGAGCGCCGGCTCAATCTGCGCGGCAAAGTGCTGGAAGCATCGACTAAGGCGCGTCTCTTCGGTGGCGCCGCCTTGTTCATCGGATCTGAGGACGCCGATCCGGCATTGCCGCTCGAAATGGAGCGGGTTGGAAAGGGCGGTCTCAGACACCTCACGATGCTGACACGCCGCCAACTCTCTGCTGGCGATATCGACAGCGATCCGACTTCGGAATGGTACGGCAAGCCGAAATTCTACACGCTGACTGGCGCTAATGGGTCCCAAGTGACCATCCATCCATCGCGGCTTGTCATCTTCAAGGGCGCGATGACGCCCGTCGAAGAGTTTGGCGGGTTGGGCAATCATGCCTGGGGTGAAAGCGTGCTGGCCGCGACATTCGATGCAATCAAGAACGCCGACAGTACCGCCGCCAATATCGCCAGCCTCGTTTTCGAGGCGAAAATCGATATCATCAAGGTCCCGCAGTTCTCGGCCAATATCGGCAATCAGGCCTATGAAGATGCCGTGCTGCGCCGCTATGCGCTCGCCAACACGATCAAGGGGGTCAACGGCACGCTGATCCTCGACGCCGAAGAGGAATATGACAGCAAGAGCGCGCCGCTCTCCGGTCTCACCGATATTCTGATGGCTTTCCTGCAGATCGTCGCCGGCGCGGCAGACATTCCAGTCACCAGGCTGCTCGGTCAATCGCCAGCCGGCCTGAATGCAACCGGCACGGCCGACATGAAGAACTATCACGACCGTATCCAGGCGATCCAGGAACTCGATTATACGCCGGCAATGTCCCGGCTCGACGAATGTCTCATCCGCTCCGCCACAGGTAGCCGCGATCCCGCGATCTATTCGACCTGGGCGCCACTGGAGCAGATGAGCGAGAAGGAGCGGGCCGATATTTTCAAGACAAAAGCGGAGGCGGCGCGAGCCCTGTTCGGCTCCGCATCGGGAGAGGAGATCATTCCTCGCCCGGCACTCTCGGAAGCTCTACTGAACGCCTTTGTGGAGGATGGGTCGCTGCCGGGATTGGAAGCGGCGGCAAAGGCCACGGATCAACTGGACGAGGATCTCGAGCATCCCAAGATGGGCTCTGACGCGAGCCAACGATCCGCTGCCGTGTAGTCGCCAATAGATCCGTTTCGCCAAGGTGGAGCGGCTTTCACCCGAACCAGATCGGCTTCGGCCAGGAGAAATCCCAACATGAATTTCACAGACACTGTCACCGTCGCGGGGACGCGGCGGACCGGGGACGGCTATCTTGTCGCTGACGCGCGCATTGCCCGCACCGGTATTCAAACCTATGCCGGCGCCGAGATCGGCAGGCCCGAGATGCCCACAGTTCGGATCTATCGGCCAGGTGGCGAAGTCTTTTCCGAAGACACGCTCAAGAGTGCCGCTCACCGACCGGTGACAAATGAGCATCCCCCTGAAATGGTCACCTCGGAAAACTGGAAGAAGTATGCCGTCGGCCAGACCGGGGACGAGATTGCCGGCGAGGGCATCTTTCTGCGCGTGCCGCTGATGGTCAGCGACGAGGACACGATCCAGGCGATCGAAAGCGGCAAGCAGGAGCTTTCTGCCGGCTATGTCTGTGATGTTGATTTTACGGCCGGCATGACGCCTTCAGGCGAAGCCTATGACGCCATCCAGCGAAATATTCGCATCAACCATATCGCCATTGTGCGCCGTGGCCGTGCGGGCTCGAAAGTCCGCATCGGCGACGCAGCCGCACCGTGGGGCTGCTCTCCTCTCGCAGCCCCACGCCCCCTTTCCAATGACAAGCAAAGCAAGGAAGGAATGATGTCCACGAAGACGATCATGATCGACGGCATCGAGGTCCAAGTCTCCGATCAGGCCGCAGAAATCATCATGACATTGCGGCAGCGCCTTGCCGATACGGAGGCAGGCCATCAAAAGGCTATCGCGATCCGCGATGCCGAACTCGATACAATGAAAGCCGCTCTTCTCGACGAGTCGGAGGTTGAGCGCCGCGCGGAGGCGCGCGCCGATCTGATCGGTCTTGCCAAGGCGATTGCCGAGAACGTCCAGACATCCGGCCTTTCGGACTCTGCAATCCGTAAGGCGGTCGTGATCGCCAAGGTAGGCGAGGGCGCAGTCGAGGGCCGTTCGGGCGCTTACATCGATGCGCGCTTCGACATGCTGGCCGAAGGGCTACGCAGGAAGCCGGATCTTTTTGCCGAGGCCATCAAGGACGGCATCAATCCAACGCGGCCGTCCACATCCCCAGCCTTTGCCGCTTACGCCGCCATGGTGCGCGATCTCGAGAGCGCGCATCTGGCCGCTAATCCCTCTTAACCAGGTCAACGAAAAGGAGACGCTTCAATGGCGACTTATCAGACCACCTATGGAAACGCTCCTCGGAAGGGCCTGCACGGGCAGATCGCTTCTGAGGAAAAGGCCAACAAGATCAGCCGCACGGTTGAAACCACCGCCGGCATCAAGTTCGGCCAGCCTGTTCAGCGCGGCGTTGCCGATCATGGCGTTGCGCCCTTTGCCACGGGTGGCAAGTTCATCGGTATCGCCGTGCTGACGCCGAACGTACTGCCCGATGTCGCTCCGGCCGGCGGCTATGCGCAGTTCGTCACCGGCGCATTCCTGACCTCGGGTCAGATGTATGTGCGGGCCGGCGGCGCGGTCTCGGATGGCGATGCCGTCTATTACAACCCGACGACTGACGCCTACTTCAACGCAGCCGGCGCCGGCATCGTCGGTCCCATTCCCGATTGTTTCTTCGACACGAGCGGCAGCAACGGCGACATCGTCGAGATCTCGCTCAAGCACAGGAGCGCCTAATTTATGAATCAGTTCGTTCGACAGCAGTTTGCCGACGCCCAGGCCGCTTATTCTTTTGTCATTGCGCAGGGGCGCAATATCGAAACGCGCATCTACCAGCGCCGCTATCCGACCTTCAATTACGGCCTCCATGTTCCGGTCGTCACCGAAGGCAATGAATGGGCTTCCGGCACGACCTTCTTCACCGTCGACAGCGCTGGCGAGGCCAAGTTCCTCTCGTCCGCCGGCACGGACATGCCGTTCAACCAGTCGACCCGCGACAGCGCCAGCCACGATTTCGCAATGCTCGGCTCCGGTTGGGAGTGGAACCTCGAAGAGGTCAACCAGGCTGCGCTCTACAATCTCGATCTCAACGCCTCCAACGCCATTTTCGCCGCCGATAAGATCGAGCGCCTGCTCAATTCCGTCGCCATGATCGGCTCGACGGAAAAGGGTTGGACCGGTTTCGTCAACGATCCGAAGGTGTCGCGCGCCGATGTCGCTGCCGATGGTACGGGCGGCACGACCCACTGGTCCGCTAAGACGGCCGATCAGATCCTGCGCGATGTCAACGATCTTATCGGCGGCGTTCGGCAGCGGACGGGAGAAGTCGAGTGGATCGACAGCCTGCGCCTGCCGCCGGAAGCCTTCCGCCTGATTGCCACCAAGCGGCTTGCCGACGGTGACGGCTACATCACGGTGCTGGAATTCCTGCGTCGCGGCAATGTCTACACGGCCGAGACCGGCCAGCCGCTCGACATCCAGCCGCTACGCGAGCTTGCGACGGCATCGCAGGATGGCGGCGGCCGTATGGTCGTCTATCGGCGTGATCCGGAGGTGCTGCGCTTCCATCTGCCGATGCCGCGCCGCGTGCTGCAGCCGCGCCAGAAGTCGATCATGAGCTTCGAGACCGGCATCATCGCTCGCACCGGCGGCACCGAAGTGCGCCTGCCGGCGGCCATGGCTTACGGTGACGAGATCACGACTGCCTGAGGCCGAGCTCCCTCTCTCCGTTTCATGCGGGGAGAGGGTTTTTGTTTCCAACGATCGACATCGGAGCTTTCATGTTCGCTTCCTCTTACGGCACGCTTGCTGCCGCCGATGCCTATTGTGCCGATCGCGGCAAGGTGGGCTGGGCTACTGCGAGCGATAGCGATCGTCTGGCGGCGCTGGTGCGCGGATCGCAGGCGATCGATGCTCTGTACGAGCCGAGATTCACCGGCCGGCGGGCTGGCGGCTACGATCAGGTGCTCTCCTGGCCGCGCAGCGGCGCAACGACGGTCAATGGCGAGCCGATCACTGAGAACACATTGCCGCTCGCCGTGACCTATGCGGCTTATGAAGCGGCGGCATTGGAGCTTTCGGAACCCGGCAGCCTGACGCCGGTTATCGTTGCCGCTCGCACGGTCAAGCGCGAGAAGGTGGGGCCGCTCGAGACGGAATATGCCGTCGCCGATACCAGCGACGACATGATCGCCTCCGCAAGGCCGGTGCTGACCATGCTTGACGGGCTGCTCTACCCACTCCTGCGCCCGGTGCTGCCGGGCATTCTGGTGGTGTGATGGTTGCTTTCGATTACGACAGGACTCGAGCGACCGCGGCGCGGCTGATCGCCAGGTTCGGCCAGAAAGGCAGTCTGCGGCGCATCACGAATACGGGGCCGGACTATGATCCAGTGCAGACGAGCGAGGATTTTGACTGTTCGCTCGTCGATCTCGATCAGAGCCAGGCGCATGTCGCCGATACGCTGATCCAGCGCGGAGATCGGATGGTTTATCTCTCGACTGAGGGGCTATCGATTACGCCGATGCTGTCCGACAGGTTGCTCATCGGCGGCGTCGAGCATGCGATCGTCGATATCCAGCCGCTGTCGCCGGGTGGGACTGTCGTGTTTTGGCAGGTACAGGTGCGGCGATGACGGCGATTGTTCGTTTCAAGACGATCCTGACGCTTTGGCTGCTGTCGCGGGTCATCCTGCTGCTGAACCGGGTTTCACCATTGCCGGGGATTGAAAAGAGCGGCGGGACGAAGGCCGAATCCCAAGCTATCCGGCCTGCGGTTCGCGCCCGTTACGGCCATCTCACCCTTCTGAATTTCGAGCGGCGTGGCTCTTCACCGGGTGACGCCGCGGATGATGCATAACCGTATCAAGGGGCAATCGACATGGCTTCTTCGAATTTCTCCGCTGATATCGCCGCCTGGGCCGAGCGGACCAAGACGCGCATGGAAGAGGTGGTGAACCTCTCCGCGCAGCGGCTGGCCGAGGCGATCGTCGAGGCGACGCCTGCGGTATCAGGCGAGCTTACTAATTCCTTTCGGGTTTCCGCCGCGCCGCTGCAAAGCGGGGATGCGGAGGGTGCAGATGAGGGCCAATCGGTCGATCTGGCCGGCCTCGGCGTGCCGCTGGGCGGTTTGATCCATCTGGGCTTCACCGCCTCCCATGCCGCCGAAGTCGAATATGGCAAGGATGGTCAGGCGGGGCAGGGCATGGTGCGGCTCGCGGCACAGACATGGCCTGACATTGTCGCGAGCGTTGCGCGCGACACGACGGACTGATCGCTCGAAATTTCAAACATTACACAAGGTGACGCATGGCGACGGCAACGGACGCTCTCATTCTGGCTGCGCTGCTGGATCATCTGGCGGCACTCCAATTTCAGCCGCCATTGCCGGTGGCGCAGCCGGGCATTGCCTTTCCGCCGGGGGGGCAAGCTAAGCCGGATAACTATCTGGCCGTCAGCTACCTGCCCAACCGCCCCCGGCAGGTGACGCTTGGCGACGATCCGCAGCAGAAGCTCGGGCTTCTGCAGGTTTCCGTCTATTGGAAGGCCGGCGGCGGGCTGATCAAGCCACTCGATGCCGCCGGCCAGATCATCGGCCATTTCAACAACAAGACGCTGTTCGCCTCTGGCGTGAAGATCACGATCAGTGGCGAGCCGTGGGCCGCAGGCCCGATCCAAGAGGATGACCGGGTGCAGATACCGGTCACCATTCCCTACACCGCCTTTGAACCGGAGACATGATCCATGGCGAATAAAAGCACGAAGAAGGGCTCGAAAGTCTACGTATGCGAGACGCCCCAGAATACCGACCTGACGGCCACGGCCTATGCCGCGCTGACCTGGGTGCAGGTGGGCAAGGTCGGCAAAGTCGGCGATTTCGGCTCGGAATCCACCATCAACAACTACAATACGCTGGATGAGCCGGTGCAGCAGAAACAGAAGGGCGTTTCCAACGCCGGCGACCCGGAGCTTGAAGTCGCCTCCATCGCCGACGATCCCGGCCAGGACATTCTGCGCGTCTTCGGCGATCCCCTTAACATCAACAACATGGCGATCAAGGTCGAGCGCAACGACGCGCCGCAGGGCAAGACCAACACGGTGTTCTATTCGCGCGGTGTCGTTTCCGGCCCGCTCTATCCCGGCGGCGGCTCCGACGATTTCGATCTGGAGAAGTTCAAGATCGGCCTCAACCAGCTGCCGATCCGCATCGATCCCGTCACCACGCCGTAAGCGCGATCTTTCGGAACCTTGCGCGCGTCGCTCTCCTGCGGCGTGCGGCCACTCGAATATGTCCCAACCGATAAGGTGTTTCCTTGGATATCTCCAGTCTCGTCAATTCCGAAGATCTCTTCGAGCTGCAGCTCCTGCATCCGGCCACCGAGGAGCCGCTCGGCATCTCCTTCATGATCCGCTCGGCCGAGAGCAACGAGGTGAAGAAGATCGTTCGCCAGCATAGCGACCGCTTCCTCGCCAGCCGCAAGAAGAAGCTGACCACCAGCAAGGTCGAGGCCGAATATCTCGACAAGGCGGCGGCCGCCATCGCCTCCTGGAGCTGGGGCGAGCAGCAGTGGAAGGGCGAGCAGCCGCTGCTCTCCTTCGAGAAGGCTCGCGAAGTCGTCGAGGACGCCGGCTGGATCTACGATCAGGTGGCTGGCGCCTCGGAGGACCGCGCAAATTTTATGAAGAGCTTGCCGAAGGGCTCTCAGAAGCCGTAGGGATCGTTGCACGCTATGATTGCGTGCGCGATACAAACGGCGAGACCCGGCGCGAACGCAACGAGGCCTTCGAGCTTATCAGCCCGGAGGCCGATGTGCCGGCGGCCGGCCATGCGCTCTGGGACTGGTTTTGGGACCTGCGCTCGGCGCAGGCTCCCGGCTTTTCCGGCCCGGCGCCGCTCTCTCATCAGGAAGTGCTGGCCTGGGTGCACCTGACCGGCAATCTCCTGCGCCGTGAGGACATCACCGTGCTGAAGGCGATGGACGGGCGCTATTGCCAGACGGTGGAGGAGGAGACGGAGGCGATCAGGGTGCGGGAGGCGGGGTAGCTATCTCGCGTACTTAACCGTATGTGCAAAATACCACCGGAAAACACCCGAAAACTAACAGTTTCGATCCCTTTATCGTCCTGTAAAGCATTCGTCAGAGTCAATCCTCCCGATTGCATCTGTTGATTGAAGAATCTTCTCCAGATTGTTTAGCATATCGGCAATGGCCTTAGAGGGAGCACCGATCGCTTTCAATTTGGATTTCTCCTCCTCGCGGACCAAGGGATAAAGGTCGGCTCCGAATACGTCACGGCATGCGTAAGCTATGGTCAGTTTGTGTAAAGATTGGTCGACGATTCTGCGTGACGAAGCGTTCGTATTGTGATTATTTTCGGCCGTCGCATTTGCGCTGGTAAAAAACAACGCAGCCAGCAATGTGATGATGCCTGAGGGCAGCTTCATCAAACCTCCTATTTCGATTTATTCTCGCCTTAAAATAGGCAGCCAATGTGCTTAGTCGCAGGCCTATCGATTTTCCGGGTACGCAAAATCGATATAGTTTTTTTGTGCCGTTTGAAGGTTGTGGTTTACGGTTGCGATATTTCACACGCATCCTTCGAGCCCCTCCTTCCGACCGAGTTTCTTGTCGCTTTCGAAAGATTTTTCTAGCTTGTTCAATCGCTGTGTCGCTACTTCCGGTGACGAGCCGATTTTCTGGAGGGCTTTCTCGGCATACGTCCGAATTGCATTGTAATATGTGGTGCCAAGAGCATCGCGGCATTGATAAGCAATCATGAAGCTCACGTGCACATTATCGATAACCCGACCGACCAATTGAACACGCTTTTGCTGATCGTCAGCCAAGGCTTGGGTGATGATTGTGCACGAGAAGAATGCAGTCAGAAGTAGTTTTAGCCCCATAGTCATGTCACTACACATACAAAAGTTGCGAAAATAGTCGATGCATATTGCCTCCATAGGTTGATAAAAACAAGCTCTGATATTGATGTTCATCCTAAGAGCCGTCTAAGCGTATCGCGAATCCGACCAGCATAAGGGGCGATTGGCTTTGAGTATCTCAACTCTTCTTCCGGTGTCGGGGGCGGATCGTTGGTGATGTCTCGTATTATCTGAGAAAATGCGGAGACATCGACAGGCAACGGGACGACCGACCAAATCGCAATTTGGGACGTGCGGCCGTCGGTGGAGAAGTATCGACAAGTAACCGTTGTCGTGACGCGATCAGCATTCCTATTCAACGCGCTGAAGTTCAGGATTCCGGTATAAATTACTGGCTTCAGCGCTCCCGCATCAAACTTCTTCAGGTAGAATTTTTTCAGATCGGGATGTCGTAATTCCTCATCGAATTCGGCTCTGGTGGCGGGCCTCTCTCCGGGGATGAACCTATTACGCTCATAGCTTGACGGTGCCACGAGTTCCGGCTTCAGATTTTCCTCACAAGCCGTCACAATAGGCGGGTCGAAGGCGCCACAACTGCTTAGCAACAGCAACGGAAACGCCGTGATCACAACATTTGAAAACAACTTCATGAAATCCCCCGAATGCGCTGGGTGATTTCTGCCATCTATTCGAAAGGTACGCTAGTGGCTGATGCTGCAACTCTTAGTATTTCCGTTGACAGCTCGAATGTACGGAAGGCGACTGGTGACGTTGATGGTTTTGTTGCAGCGATGGGGCGTGTGACAAATAGCTCGGGCGCAACATCACGCGCGTTCAAGACCATGAATGGCGAGGTGAAGACGACTGGTGGAATCGTCGATAAGGCTGCCGCAAATGTGCTAAAGTTTGGAACCAGTTACGCTCTCGCTAAGGATAAGTTGAGGGGAGGGCTGGTGGTCCTTGAAGCGCAGCCCAATAATGGCACGCGCTTGTCGCATGCTTCTATGGCGGATACCCACGGCGCAGTCGCCGCTTCGGCAAACTCGCAACCTACGGGGGACAAGGACTATGACTATTTTCTGGCACATCGGGCTGATTTCGCCAACGATACCGGTAAAGGCATAAAAGATATTCTTCTGAACACTCTGAGCTTCGGGGTGAAAAGTGTAGTTGGCAGTGTTGTTTTTGCCGGGCCAACCGCCGATGCGATCGGAAATTTGATAGAGTCCTTTGGTCCGGCCGCAATGCGTGAAAAGTCAGCGGCGCACATCAGGTTAGACGCTCAGAGCGCGAGGGAAATGCAATCCTTGCCGGGGCAAAAAAGCAATCCGGCGGTCGCTATAAATGCGGCGGAGAAGATCCAAAGAGAGGAGCTTCTGAATCAAACTGTTCTATTTCGTGAGAATGCGGACCGCACATTTAGTCAAGCTCTTGGCAAGCTTGAAAATGCCGCGAATGGGTTTGATGCATCCCTTTCTTTTTTTGAAGGCAGGGCTGACAGTCCGTTTTTTGAGCTGGCACATAGCTATTTTGACTTCAATGATAAGCTTAAAGCGGGGACTGCCCAAATAGCAGATGCGCTGAACCTTGATAAAATTTTGTCAAAGACGGCGGCACAAATGCCTGATAATCCTGAACTTGCTGAGTTTTCCAAGAATTTCAAAGGTGCTCTCGGATCAATCATACAGGACTTGACTGTTGCGAATGGTTTGAAAGCGCAACATGAACTGTCTAATAGACCTCAGAGCGTCGCCGTCGATCCAGCAAAGCAGGCCATTTTCACCCAGGCCGGGCCTAGCGCGAATATGCTCCTTCCAAATATCGCCGCTTTCTCTCGTGTTAGCCCGCTCGCGATTGATACGACATCAAAACAGTCCCTTGTCGGTAGCTTTGGTGTTCAAAACAGCCAAAAGGATGAACTGCAAGGCATACAGCAAGCTACTGATGCTCTTACGAAATCCTCCAAAGTAAACACGGAGCAAGCGAAGGTTGGGATACAGACTTCCGCTAAAGCTGCGGCTGCGACCGAGGAAGAGAAAACGAAGGTTGTCAAGCTAACGCAAAGCCAAGACAATCTCCAAAAGAGCTGCGCCGCACGTCTGCAGCAGATGCCACAATTGACCCAAAAGACGAAAGAACAAGCGGCCGCCAATGAACAGCTTGCAAATGCACAGAAGAAGCTGGTTGATGATATGGCGTTCGAACGCGCTCAAATCGGCCGTTCGACCATCGACCAGACTGTTGCAAAGACGCTTAAAGATCGTGGTCTGCCCGTTGAGATGGATTCCAAAAGCGCGGAGATAGTGCGAACGAATGAGCAATTGAAATATGCGCGCCAGCTCGTCGGTGATTTCGCTTCTACGCTGATGACGAGCTTGCGCAATGGTGAAGGATTTTGGAAGTCCTTTGGAAAAGCTGCAGTAAGCGTGCTTACGAAGATTTCCGATACTTTGCTGAACGATGTGCTCAATAGCCTGTTCAAGGTCAACAGTGCAGCAGGCGGCGGCGGTATTGGCGGCTTCTTCTCAAACTTGCTCGGATTTGGCGGCGGCGGTGGTTTCAACATCGGCTCGAATGCAGCCGTACCCACCTCCGGCTTCGATCCCTTCAGTGCTCTATCCGCCGGATGGGCCGATGGCGGCTATACTGGCCCTGGGGGCGTCTATGATCCGGCGGGTTTGGTACATGCCGGCGAGGTCGTCTGGAGCCAGAGGGATATCGCCCGGGCGGGCGGCGTCGGCGTCGTCGAGGCGATGCGGCTTGGGCGGCGTGGCTATGCCGATGGCGGCGTGGTCGGCGAGGGCGGGCCGCAATTGTTGCGGGCGCAGCCGGATGCTGCCGTTCCCGTCCGTCGCCTCCGGGCCGATAACCAGAACGATGCCTCCGGCTCCGCTTCCGGCGTGCATGTCACGGTCGGCGTTTCCGTCGATGAGGACGGCAATCTCAAGGCCTATGTGAAGAATGTCGCGCAATCGGAAGCGCAGAGTTCGACGCGGCAGGGGCTGAATGATTTCAATCAGCAGCTTCCCGATCGCGTCGCGCAGATCAACCGCAATCCCCGGAGGCGCTGATGGCCGTTTCCTATCCCTACAGCCTGCCGGCCTTTGCCGATCTTCTGAAGATCTCCAGCATCGTCTGGGACATTCAGCGCAACGACGAGCTTTCCGGCTCCGGCGATGGCCGGGTCTGGCAGGCGGAGCTGGCGCCGCCGCTCTGGACCGGCACGGTGACGCTGGCCGACATGTACAATGCGGAGGCGAAACAGATCGCCGCCCGCATCCGCAAGCTACACGGCGCCCAGGAGGCGCTTTTTCTTTATGATCCGCTGTCGAAATATCCTCAGGCCGACCCCGACGGGACGAAGCTCGGGAGCGCCGCGGTCAGCGTCGCGGCGCTCGGGGGCGATAACGCCTCGCTCAGCCTCAAGGGGTTGCCGGCTGGTTATAGGCTGACCGTCGGCGACAAGATGCAGGTCGGCTATGGCGGCCGCTACGCCTTTCTCGAAGTCTCGGAAACGGTTGATGCCAGCGGGCAGGGCATCACGCCCGTCTTCGGCGTCTTCCCGCATCTGCCGGCGGGCTTTGCCGCCGGTCTCGGCGTGACGCTGCTGCTGCCGCCCTGCAAATGCCTGGTCATGCCGGGCAGCCACAATCCCGGCACCGCGAGCGGCCCGATCACCACGGGCGCTACCTTCAAGATCATCCAGAAGAAATAGACGATGAAGAACATCACCTCCGCTTTCTTCGCGGCGCTGACCGGCGCGCGCGACAAGGGGCTCGTGCCCCGTCGTTTCGTCTGGATCACCGGCAAGGATCTCGCCACCGGCGCGCCGGCCTCGATCGGGCTGTGGACCGGCGATGACGACATCAACATTACCGTTACCTCCGGCGTCACCGGTCTGCCGGAGCCGCGGACCTATTATGGCGGCCTCAATTTGCAGGTGAGCCCGATCCCGCGCACGGCGGATCTGACGATCCAGACCGTAACCATCACCATCGGCCAGATCGCGCCCGCCGTGCAGCAGCTCGTGCGCGGCTACGATCTGCGGCTGGCGCCGATAGAAATCCATGACATGTCGTTCGATACAGGCACGCGCCTGCCGAGTGCGGCGCCGGAAATCGCCTTTCTCGGCGTTGCCGATGGCGCGCCGGTGAAGACGCCGGCCGTGGGGCAGGATGGCGACATCGAGATCTCCGCCATCTCCGCCGCCATCGCCATGCTGGAGCGTACCAACCCGGCCAAATCCTCCTATGAAGGCCAGAAGCGCCGCAGCGGCGATGAATTCGGCCTCTATTCCAGCACCGTCGCCAATTGGCAGATCCCCTGGGGGCAGAAATGAACAGCGATCTCATCAGGGTCAAGAACTGGCGCGCCCGCTTCGTCGCCGAGATCGATCGGCTGAAGCGGACGCCCTTTGCCTGGGGCAGCCATGATTGCGGGCCGGGGCTCGCCGGCAATCTGGTGCTGGCGATCACCGGCGTCGATTGCGCCGCCCAGTTTCGCGGCGAATACTCGACCGCAGCCGGCGCGCTGAAGACGATGAAGGCGGCGGGCTTCGACAATCTCGCCGATCTCGTCGCCAGCATGTTGCCCGAGATTCATCCGAGCGAAGCCGGCATCGGCGATATCGCCGCCGTCCCGCATGAAGGCCCCTTCGGCTACGCGCTCGGCGTCGTCAATGGCGAACGCATCTTCGTGCTGCGCGAGACCGGGCTCGGCACCGTCGACCTGCTCGACGCCAAGCGGGCCTTCAAGGTCGGCTAGCCAGCCTTTCGACCCCAATTTTATCTCCGGCCGGTGACTAGTCGGCGCAGCCTTGCCTGCGACGGCCCTTTTCCATGCGCCAATCGAGGTCGTCCGATCCATGAAATATCTTATCCTGCTTCTGAACGTCCTCAGCTTCTGGCTGATGGCGGATGCGGCGCATGCTGCCCCTCTTGTTGCCGCGATCGGCGCTATTGCCCAACTTCTGCCGATTGGTGCTATCGGCAAATTGTTTCTGACTGTCGCGCTCAATATAGGCCTGTCACTGATCGAAAAGGCTCTGGCGAAAAAGGATCAGCCGCAGCCGGACGGGACCAAGCTCGAGATCAGCATGGGGGACGACCATGCGATGTCCTTCATCATCGGCAGCTACGCGACTGCCGGCAAGCGCAAGTATGCCGGCACCTGGGGGGACGACGGCAAGACACCGAATGCCTATTTCACCGATGTTATCGAAATCGGCAGCCTGCCGAACCGAGCCGGCGAACGCGGGCTGACCAGTGTCTGGATCGACGACCAGAAGGTCGGTGTGCTCTGGGATCAACCGCATCCGGACGGGCGCGGCTTCCCGGTGCTGCAATATCGCGTCAAGAACAAGGACTATCTCTGGATCAAGTTCCTCGACGGCACGCAAACGAGCCCCGATGCCTTCTTGACCGCGAAGTTCGGCACTCACGCCGAACGGCCCTGGAAATCGACGATGATCGGCCGCGGGTGCCAGGTCGTCATTTTGACGTCGCGCTACAACACCGATCTCTTCAAGGGCGTGCCTTCCGGTCTTTTCGAGCCACATCCGCTGCCGCTTTACGACGTTCGCAAGGATTCTTCAGTCGGCGGCAATGGCGCACATCGCTGGGCGGATCCTTCGAGCTGGGAGCCGAGCAGCAATCCTGCTGTGATGGCGTACAATCTCGCTCGCGGTGTCTATTATGGGACGGAGTGGGTCTATGGCGGTCAAAACATCGGCGCCTTCTGCCTGCCGGCAGCAAACTGGATGGCCGCAGCCAATGCCTGTGATGCTTCCGTCCAGCTTGACGACGGCAGCAGCGAGCCAGCCTTTCGTGCGGGCTATGATGTTCAGTGCGATCAGGAACCGCTCGACGCAATTTCCGAATTGCTGAAAGGCTGCAATGGCCGCATCGCCGAAGTCGGCGGTGTTTTCAAGATGCTCGTGGGTATGCCAGGCGGCGCGGTCTATTCATTCACGGACGACGATATTGTCGTCACGGAAGAGCAGGATTTCCAGCCGTTTCCTTCGCTTTCCGCAACTTACAACGCCATCGAAGCGACTTATCCGGAACCCGGAGAAAAGTGGGCAACGAAGGATGCCCCCGGCCGCTACAATGCCGATCTGGAGGCTCAGGATGGCAACCGGCGTTTGCCGGCGCAAGTGCAATTGCTTGCCGTGCCGTTTGCCAATCAGGTGCAGCGCGTTGGCTTGGCTATGATCCAGGATTATCGACGCTTTCGCGTTCATCAGGTTTCATTGCCGCCCGACGCCTATCCCCTGGAGCCGAACGACGTCGTTTCCTGGTCGTCGGACCGCAACGGTTACAGCGAGAAGAAATTCCTTGTCGTAAAAGTCGAACCGCAGCCGAATTTCCTGATCGTCGTCACACTGAAGGAAGTCGACCCGGCTGACTACGACTGGCATCCAGGTCTGCAACTGCCGACCGCCATCGGCTGGCTCGGCCCGATCACGCCGCCGTCACAGCCGATGATCGGCTGGACCGTGGAGCCCGCGACGATCAAGGATGCGGGTGGCATCGATCGTCGTCCGGCGATCAAGATCAGCTGCGCGCCGGATCTCGACGATGTCACTGGCGTGTGGGTGCAGGTGCGCCTCAAGGAAACCGCCGACATCGTTTTCGATAGCGACAGCAATCCCTATGCCTCACCTTACTCATGGCTGATTTCTGGCCAATGGACGCTTTCCAACACTGAGTACGAAGCACGCGGGCGGTATTTACCGAAGTCAAACCGGGCGACGGACTGGTCGGCCTGGTTGGCCGTCAAGACACCAAATGTCCTCATTCAAGCTGCCGACGTTCTCGACGGCGCGATCATTCAATCCAAGATCGCCGATGCGGCCGTTTCAGCTGCAAAGATCATGGATCAGGCCGTTTCGAACCTGAAACTGGCCGATCAGGCGGTCTCGACTGCCAAGCTTCAGGTGGCCGCCGTTACTGCCGACGTGCTGGCATCTGGTGCGGTGATTTCGACAAAGCTGGCGGACGCCTCGGTTACGGCTGCCAAGCTTGCTCAGGGAGCGGTCGATGCGACAGCGCTAGCTAGCAGCATCAAGGCCGTCGAAGTCGTTTCTGCTTTGCCAACGACGGGTAACGTTGAAGGCCGACAAGTGTTCTTGACGGCGGATGGCAAGCTTTATCGCTACCACAATGGCGCGTGGACAGCGGCGATCGCGGCGGGCGACGTTAATGGCACTTTGAACAGCGCTCAAATTGCCGACAACGCGATTACGAACACGAAGCTGGCAGCGCTTGCCGTAGACGCAAGTAAGCTTGCTGATGGCTCTGTGAGCGCCGCCAAACTCGCGGCCTATGCAGTCGATGCCACCAAGTTTGCATCAGGCATCCGCCCGGTCGAAATCGTCTCTAGCCTACCAACTTCGGGCAATATCGAAGGCCGCACCGTTTATCTGACAACAGATGACAAGCTTTACCGCTACACCGGCACCGTCTGGACGGCGGCGATGGCGGCCGGTGATATCGCCGGCCAAATTGTCGGAACCCAGATCTCCGATGGTGTTATTTCGACGCCCAAGCTCGCCGCTAGTGCTGTTACAGCCGACAAGATCGCCGCTAACAGCATCACGGCCGGCCAGATCGCTGCCGGCGCGATCGGCGCGGCTCAGATTGCCGCCAAGGCGATCACCGTCGATAAGCTGATCGTCCGCAACCTCGATAACATTATCGATCTCGGCTTCAGCGCCGGCTCGCTTGTCGGCTGGAGCACACAGGGCCAGCTAGGCTATTATCCGGAAACCGGTCCCAGTGTGATGCAGGGCACATGGCTGGTTCAGTGCGATGCGCGCGACCAACTTCTGCTCGGCACGCCATTGCTCAAAGTTTCCCCAGGCGAGAGCTATAATCTTTCCGTCTGGTTCTGGAATACCGATGCGGCAAACGACGCGTTCATGGGCGCATACCTCAAAGACCAATCCGGCGCGAACGCGGGTGGCATTTGGATCCCGATCGGGAGTTCAAATCCTGCCAAGAACGCCTGGACGTACATGGCCGGCAACTTCACCGTTCCGGCCGGCGTCTATCAGATACAGCCGATGTTCGGTGTCTCCAAAGCAGCGCCCAACGGCAGCGCCTGTTTCTGGGGCAAACCAAACATGAGGCGAGCGTCCGGATCAGAGCTGATCGTTGACGGCGCGATCACCGCTTCCAAGGTTGCCGCTAATGCGATTGCTGCGGTCAACATTGCTGCTAATGCCATCACGGCAGACAAGCTCATCATTGCCGATATGACCAATCGGGTGGAGAATCCGAACTTTGCGTTTGGTTCAACCTCTTGGGCGCTTGCCACAGGTCTAAGCGTCGTAACGGACGTTGGGAATGCCTATACCGGCAACAACTACCTGAATATCGCCGCGCCAGCGAGCTTTGGCTTTAGCAGGAATTCCAACATCTTCCCGGTTATTCCGGGCGAGCAATATTGCCTGCAGACGTTTGCCAAGCGCACCGGAGCGCCTTCCGATACCGTCTCTTGCCGCATGCGCTTCATGGGCGCGGACAAGATCACATTGCTGACCGCCTCCGGCGTCATCGTTCCGACCACGACGCCAACGATCTATACGGAGTATAACACCACCATCGTCGTTCCTGCAGGGGCAGTATGGGCATGGGTCGATTTTGTTCCAACCAGCACTTTCACGGGCACCGGCAGTTATCAGTTCGGCTTCGTCTCATGTCAGCGTAAAAGCGGCGGCAACCTGATTGTCGATGGCGCGATTACAACCGACAAGATCGCCGCCAACAACGTGACCGCCGGCAAGATCGCGGCGAATGCTGTCACCGCTGGAACCATTGCGGCTGGCGCGGTATCTGCAGCGCAGATCGCAGCGGGTGCAATCACGGCTGACAAGCTTGCTGCCGGGTCTGTCTCCACCCAGGCGTTGGCTGCTGGTAATGGCGGCAACTATCTATCGAACTCGAATTTATCCGCAGGTCTCACGGGATGGGGATATGAGTGGTCCAACGGATTTGCCAACTTCTCGCTATCCCTGCGCACCGATAGTTTTGCCCCTGTTCCCGGCGCGATCCAGATCTATCAGGGCAATGGCACTCAGGGCGTCGAGTACGGCGTAAAGTCCCTCAACGCCGATGGAAGTGGTCAGCAGTTTGCCGTCAAGCCGAACGGCTGGTACGAACTGTCCGTGTACTATCTCGGTCATCGCTGCAACGGAGTGCAGCCTTATCTTGGGGTATATGACGCTACGGGCACTCTAATTTCCTATCCGAGCTGGGGCGTCTTTCCTGCGGCACAGAACATCGATCCACAGAAGAGCATCGGCAATTATCAGCGCTTCTGGGGCAAGGTGCAGATGCCGGCGAACGCCGCCATAGCCATCGTCTTCTTCCGAATGAAAGGTACGCAGGCCGGACAGAACGACAGCTATCTGTGGCTGACGCGGATGTATTTCGGCGAGGCCAATGCCAATCAGACCGAGCCTAGCCCATGGAGCGACGGCGGCGTCACTATGATTGCCGCCGGCAATATCGTGACGAACGCTATCACGGCCGATAAGATCGCCGCTAACGCGGTGACGGCTGGTAAGATCGCCGCCAACGCCGTGACTGCTGGCACGATCGCGGCCGGCGCGGTAACCGCTGCGACGATCTCGGGCGGGACGATCACCGGCGACAAGCTCGCAGCCAACACAATCGGCGCGGGGCAGATCGCGGCAAATGCCATCATGGCGAAGCAACTCGTCCTGACCGACTTCTCAAACATGGCCGATAATGGCTGGCAGACAGGCACCCTTGACGGCTGGACGCTGAGCTATAATCAAGCCTTCTACCTCGACACCAGCAGCAGTGACGCGGCAGGTTGGATCTATCAGTCTATCGGTCGCGAACAGGCCGCGTCCAACTGGATTACCTGCACGTTCGGTGAAACCTATGCCTTTGATGTCTGGGTTTATAACACCGATGCGTCCAGAGCCGCCATCATTGGCCGGCTGCTAACGCCTGCGGGTGCCTATGCTTATCCGTTTGCAGCGTCCACCGATCTCAAGAATCAGTGGGTGCGCCTGCAAGGCCGAATTACCGTCCCCTCCGGCTATAATAAGATCTGCATGGACCTGTTTACCGACAGGACAGGCGGAACGGGCAGCGCAACCTATTGGTCGAAGCCGGTCATGCGCCGTGCTGTTTCGGCCGAGCTGATCGTGGATGGCGCGATCACCGCCAATAAGATCGCCGTCAACAGCCTGGATGCCATCACCGCCAACCTCGGCGCCGTGAACATCAGCTCGGCCGTGATCGGTTCGTTGCAAGTCGGAACGTCGAATATCGCTGCCGGGGCCTGCACGGCAGTGGGCTGGGGCAAGGTCACATGGGCTCAGGCGGTCGGGCCGAATGCCATCGTCAATCTGGTGGCCTGCTCGGTTGTGGTCGACGGGGACGGCCGTGTCACCCTCGACGCCATGGCGATCGCGCAAAAGAACCAGAATGGTAGCCCTGCAAACGCACAGGACGTCGGCGTCAATATTCTCCGCGACGGCAACCTCATCTTCCAGCAGGTATTTTATCTTCCGAACATACTGACGGTGGTGACCTCGAACGGCGGCAGCAATGGCTCAACCACTCAAACGGCCTATACCGCTGGCCATATCATGATTTCAGGCTTCTTCGACCAACCGGGTCCAGGCGCACATACCTACGTCATGCAGATCAACAACCCGCGAAACACCGTTAATTGGGTCGAGAGCAACATTACGGCCACGGCCTACAAGAGGTAAGACATGGAACGTGATCCTTTGTCCGAGCAGCAACATGTAAACGCTGATCCGATCGTTCATTGCGTCGTGTTCGACGTAAGCGGACGGATCAGGCAAAGTGGCGCGTGCGCCCGCAGCCTGCTTGATGCTCATGCGGCCCACTTCGGGGAAGGCTTCGCCACCATGGAGGTGCCAGAGGGGCAGTTTCACCGCGATATCGACGCGATCGCCTTTGTGCATGACGGTGCGATCTGGCCAAAGGGTGTGTTCATCTGTGACACCGAACTCACCATCAAGGCGGATGGCGTCGATCGCGTAAGCCTGCCTCTGCCGGCCGGCACGTCGGTTGTTCACGCCGGCACGATCGTCGCCATCGACGACAACGTCTTCGAGTTTACGACTGATGTCGTGGGCGAGCATCGGTTTTCCTTCATCGCACCCGCAGCCTTCCGCAACTTCGAGGTCACCATCCATGCTGTTTAACATTCCCGCGGATCTCATCCGCGCGCGCATCGAGGCGCAGACCAGTATCGACAAACAGATCGGCGATGCTCGCTCGCTATTCATCACGCTCGTACCCGGCCAAGAGGCTGTCTACGCGCTGAAGCTCACAGAAGCGCAGCTGATTGCTGCCGATCGCGATCGCGGTGACAAGGTGCCAAATGGCGAGACGCCACATATCACAGCCGAGGCGGCCGAGCACGGCGTTAGCCGCTTTGAAAAAGCCGTTGAAATTCTAACGCGTGATCAGCGCTGGAAGGTCGGATCACAGATGATCGAAGCTATTCGCCGATCGGCGACGACTACCCTCAAGACTGCCCAAACCGCTCCCGAGATCCGCGCCGCCTACGACATCGACTGGCGTGAAGTCTGCCAGTTCGCCCGCACCTAACGGAAAGGAACTGCCCATGTACCGTATAGACAGTATGTATGAACCGATGGTCGAGGCGCTGCTCGCCGCCCGATCGGAAAACAAGGCCGATCGCTGGATGGCCTGCGTTGCCTTCTGGCTCGGCCGACAGCAGATTTACAATGTCCCTGATTACTGGTTCGCCCTGGCGGCCAAGATCACGTCGGGGCTGCCTGACGCCGACAAGAGCGCCATCCTCGACCAGCTGAGCAGCAAGGAAGCTGCGCAGGTCAGCGCAACGGCCGATTGGCCGGAAACACCGGCAAGCCTTCTGGCAGTCGTAGACGGCTGGTCTCCGGAGCCGGCTCCTGTCGATCTGTATGCCTATGCGGCCTCCAAGCGCTACGCAGTGGAGACCGGTGGCATCGTAATAAATGACATGCGTGTCATGACCGATCGTGGCAGCCAGTCGCTGATCACCGGCGCATATAACTATGTACAGGCGAATCCCAATGTAACCGTCAAATTCAAGACGGCGGCGGGTTTCGTCGATCTGACCGCTGCACAGATGACGGCAATTGCCGATGCTGTCGGCGTGCATGTTCAGGCGGCCTTTACCGCCGAAGGCGAAGTCTCCAGCCGCATCATTGCCGGCGAGATTACAACTGTGCCCGAGATCGATGCTTTCGATTGGCCGTCCAACTCTTCGATCTAAATCTCTCTCAAGTTCGATCCCGATCCCAGCTTTACTCTCGATAGTGCCCGGCGCAACGTCTGTGATCACAGCACGCTTTCCCATACCTCGCGTTAGTGCAGATCCGATGCAGGATTGAAGCAAATGGCGGCGAGTAACGCCTGAGGCAGCGGCTTAAATTTCAATTCAAAAGGAAACGGAATGGACCACGCAAAGTTCTTCGCGTCGGTGCGTCTGACGCTATTTGCAGGGCGGCTTTCGACTAATCAAGTCAATGGCATGGAGGCAATCCTACACTCTTGGGCGGCGCAGCCGTTCGACGTGCGTTGGTTGGCTTACATGCTTGCCACGACCTATCATGAAACCGATGGAAGCATGTGCGCAGTTTCGGAGAACCTGAACTACTCGGCAGCCGGATTGCTCGAGACGTTCCCGAAATATTTTTCCGGTGCAAAGGCGACGGTTTACGCTCGGCAGGCGCAGAAAATAGCCGAGCGGGCTTATGCGAACAGGATGGGCAATCGGGACGAAAAGAGCGGCGATGGATGGCGTTATCGCGGTCGGGGCCTGGTGCAGATAACCGGGCGTGACAACTACGTGAAATACGGTGTCGCCGATGATCCGGATATGGCGCTTGATCCCGTGAAGGCCGTTCAGATTCTGTTTGATGGCATGATCAATGGCAGCTTCACCGGTAAAAAGCTCGCCGATTATTTCAGCGCGACGGTGACCGATTGGATCGGCGCTCGAAAAATCATCAATGGCACCGATCGGGCCGCTGTGATCGCCGAATATGCCAAGAAGTTCGCTGCCGCGATCGAGGCTGCTCGTTAGTTCGCCGGGCAGTTCGTACTGTTTGCACTCAGTCCTGAAGCCACAGTTGCCGGCGGTCTCTCGACGCTAATTTGCTCTCCCTGCTGCCTTTTTAGAGCATGAGAGACGCACAGTCGCAGCGATTAAAAATCCTACACTCGAAGGAAAATCAATGTTCAATACCAATACACTACACAATGTTCTCAATGTGCTGATCACGCTTTCTGCGCTGGTGGTCGCAATTCTCCTGGCGACTGGTTGTACACAGTCCGTTAATGGCGCCCTTGAGTGCTCACAATCTTTCGTAGCACCCAGTTACACCGCCGCTGCGGTTGCGGTTTTGAGTGCCGTCAAGATCGCCGTCAATATCATGCGGGATGGTGTGTCCGGGTTGATAAAGCCCCAGCCACCCGTGGGCAATTAACGCTCCTGCGCTTGCGGATTTTCCGCAGCGATGGAGACACAGGGTTTTCGATACCTCAAAAGAATTGGTGAAGACAAACAATGACGATGCACGAGTTTTTGGATGCTTTAGGCATCAAGGTCGGAGTCGTCATTGCCGGCCTTTCCGGCGGCATTCTGCGCGGTCTTTCGAGGCGCCGTTACACAACGCGAGAAATTATTGCCTCACCGATCTGCGGTGCATTGGCCGCAACTTATCTAACGGAGCCGGCGCTCGTATATTTGCGAGCTATCAATTGGCCTCTACCTGAAGAGAATGTCGCAGCCATGAACGCTACCGCCTTTGTTGTCGGCGTCTGTGCCATGTGGATCGCGGACCTGGTTTTCGACGCCATTTCTCGCTGGGTCAAAGGTGGGCGTGGCATATCCTGACACTCTTAATGCGCGCGACCATTCGATGCAGCAAAGTGCCCGATGCCCTGCTTTCAAATTATAGCACTTGCGATCCCTTGGATTTTTCCATCCTTATGAGTGCGGTGCGTAAGGAGGAGGCGTCCAAATGAACCACGCTATTGAGTTCGCTGATCGTTTCGCTGTTTCAACGTGGTCGCTGCATCGCGCATTGGGAGGCACTTATCCGTATACGCCAGCTGATCACGCCCAACCGGCTCGTGAAGCGAAATACGGGGAGGGAGTCGTCACACTGATCGACTTGCCTCAGCAAAGTGCCGAGCGAGGCATTCATCGATTGGAGATATGCTCCTTCCATTTGCCCAGTCTTTCGGCTGGCTATCTCGCGGATCTCCGCGGTGCGACGGAGAGTGCCGGTGTGACAGTGCAAACATTGCTGGTCGAAGATGGAGACCTGAGCAACCCGGACACTGCTCAGCGTGACGCCGATTGGATGGCGGGTTGGATTGACGTTGGCGCAGCTCTTGGCGCTCAAAACATTCGGGTCATCGCCGGGAAGGCTCGATCAAGCGATAAGGCCCTCGCCTTGGCAGAAAAGCATTTGCGTAAGCTTGCGGATGCAACGTCTGCGGCCGGCATCCGTCTTGTCGTGGAAAACTGGTTCGATTTGTTGCCGGGACCGGCCGAGGTGAACTGGTTGCTCGACGCGCTGGAGGGTAAGGTCGGTCTCAATGGCGATTTCGGTAATTGGGATCGGGCTGGAAAATACGAGGATCTCGCAAAAATCATGAGTCGTGCTGAACTTTGCCACGCAAAGGGTCGCTACTCAGGGGACGGGCTGGACCGTGCAGATTACACCCGCTGCGTTGAGCTTTCCGTTGTTGCCGGCTATCGCGGGCCTTTCACGCTCATTTATGACTCCACCTATTACCAGGACGAATGGCAAGGAATCCTCGAGGAGCGTGACTGCATCGCAGGAGAGTTGAAAAGGCTGGCCGGTGCATAAATCCGCGCCGGCCACGCCGCAATACTTAGTGAAATTCATACTCATGCAGTGCGCCAAGCAGCTGGTCCTGCGTTTGGTAGCCGGCATCGTAGAGATTTATAGCGATGTTTGCCGCCGATAAGCCTTCTTGACTATGCAGTCGAATACTACGCTCGGCACACCAGGCGAAAAGGGCACTCGCAAGGACGTCGATATCATCAGAATACAAGGCCGCGTTGACCATCATAGACATTCACTACACCATTCATGGTTAGGGCTGGAGCCGGGGCGATGTGGTGAAGACTGCTTTGATTTTGAAAATTTGCAATCATGTCCATCTCTTGACGTTAATACGCAGCTGAGACGGGACAGATCATGTCTCTTAATGTGACACGTTCTCAATATGAAACACTTTGACACATCGGTATGGACGCATTCTGGGATTTATTTAATTTCTGCGCGAGTCAAAGGGCGCTGAACTTCAACTTCAGCGCCGTCATAGCTCGGTGCATAGAATCAGTCTTATTGATGCGTCGGATGGTGTGACGAATTCACCGCGGCATCGATCAATTCTTCTGCATATGAAAGCGCAGATGCAGTATCTTCGCCGTCAAGCTTGAGTTCTTTACATTTGCGATGCATGGCCTTGCGAATTTGAGACAAAAAGGCTGCGTCGACGTCAACTTCGCCTTCGTCAAAGACATGTGTAAGTGCGGACTGGGCAACAATTTCCAGAACCGCTACGCGCCCCTCTATCTCACCGAGCGAGGGAATCGCATTTCTCTTTACGTGATGCTTGCAGTCGCGATGGGTAGTAAGCATTTCGGTGGCCTCCTTCAGGAGAAGAAATAACCTCGGAAGCACAAAAAAGTTCATTCACGTTTCATTAAAAAGTCGCCCGGCATTTAAGCAAGGCCACATTTGACCTCTTATGCATGGGTACGTGTCCTGCGATTTCATTTCATTGGGCAAAGTTTGGGGTCGCCCAATACATCGGCGCATCGGGGTGAACGACGAAAATCGTCATAGTATAGCGTCCATACGGTAGTATCGGCGGCGCGATATGGTCCGAATTTGAAGTATTGATTTTTTCCAAGTCCGTGATCTGCATGACCGATATGACCTGTCACTGAGACAATCCATTTATTGTTGGCAAATATCTCAATATGTCCGGAACCGTCGGGTCCGGGTTTGCTATAGATGGCAAAGTCTATCCATCCAGAGTCCGGTGTCGGCATTTTATTGCCGCGATCTACGACTTTGATGGCACTGGTGCAGCTTTTGAACTCCGCACCGTCTCCCGCATTCCAATTGCCATCAGTTGCGACCAGGGCACGCATCTGGTTCGTGTCCGGGCGGAACCAAACTGGCGTTTCGTTTTCGTTGCAAGATTCGTCATCACGCTTGGATTTGCCCGCCTCGGCAGTTGGAGCAACATAGTTGGTCTCCACTGTTGCAAACAGCTTTCCGTTGTTCAGCCTCAACGCGAGGAAGGGGCTGAAATCCCCCTTGGCCTCAGGACCAATTTCTCGTTTCCATTGTGCGATGAGATAGCGGTGATCACCTGATGGAATGGGATCGGCGAACTTTACGGCGAAGCCATACCAAACGCCCTCATTGTACGGAACGCGATACTTTGTGCGCTCCCATATCTCGGCTCGCTCGCTGCAGTTCTTCTTGTCGGGCGGGCACAAAGGCTTGACGCTGAGCTTCAAAGCGCCTGTGCCAGAACGCTTCACATCTGATTGGAATTCGACAGTTCCCGCTTTCTGTTCGAAATTTTCGCGATAATAAAGATGGCCCGAGGGTGCAAAGTCCTGGCCGTCAAATCCATCATGTAAAACCAATTGAGCGGGATCGTCAGCCATGGCTGGCGTGGCGGCGCAAGTGCAGGCCAAGATAGCAGGCAGCGCGTATTTTGCATTCATGCTGGGAACATTCCTTCGGCGGGATACATGATACTATCAATGACCTTTTCGCCTCTTACAGGCAAGCGATGGGCACATAGCGTTGTCATGCCTTATCGTAAACAAGAGCTATGGCCGCTACTTTGAGTTTTTTACTCAATTTATGCATCCTCGGCGGCTCATTTTAACCGCGCGTTAGACGCTTTCCGGTTCTTATCCCCCAAAGATTGGGTCTCGGTTGCGGCTATCAGTGCCCCGGACATGACGGTCCGCTGTTGCAGCCTTTCGACGTTTTGATGTCGGCCATGCGGAAACCGGCAGAGGGGCGCTGTTGAGGAACGCCTTTGGCAAATCAGGAAGCAACGTTGGCCTTTGATGTGGCCCAGCCACGGCGAAAGATCGTTATCTTAACATCGCATGTGTTCCTGCGCGGATATCGCAAGGCGTCGATCCATTTTGTTGCGTCCTGTTGGGCCGGGCAGGGGCATGACGTTCATTTTCTGACGATCGGTCACAGCTGGCTGACGATGCTTAAGGATCGCGCGCGCTTTCGCTCGTTATCGAAAGTTCAGGCAAATCGATTTCAAGCAGTTGACGGTGCTAATTTAAGTGCAGGCGCTTATCTTCCCCCGCTGCATGCATTCAGCTCGAGCAACCGTTTTCTCAATGCGGCGAATACGATCCTGTTTCGTCTCTATGGTCGTTACATCCCACGGTTTGCGCGCGATGTGATTGCGGATGCAGATCTTGTCCTGGTGGAAAGCGGGTCTGCTCTGGCGTTTTTCGGCCAGATCAAAAAGCTCAATCCCAAAGCAAGGACCCTCTATTTTTGTCGCGACCTGCTAAAAAGCGTCGGGGCTGCCCCAGTCCTGCAGAACATACAGGCGACTGAAATCAACCGCTTTGATGCCGTGTGTGTCCCCTCAGAACGGCTCGGAGTTCTTCTTCCTCCCGGTGGAGACGTAAAAGTAGTTCCGCAGGGTGTCGACGCTTTATTGTTCGATCGCAAGCAGCCCTCTCCTTATGAAGCCGGCAGCAAGAATGCCATTTCGATCGGTAATATGCTTTTTGACCAGGGTGCCGTCCACGCTATGGCGACTGCGGCACCGGAGGTAAACTTCCATGTTTTCGGGGCAGCGTGGAGCGGGTGGGCGCCGCCGAATGTCATGATCTATGGCGAGAGAGATTTCGAAAGCATAGTTCCTTATCTGCAGCATGCCGATTTTGGCATCGCTCCATACCGCCTAACTGCAGATGAAGTTTACTTGGCAGAGTCGAGCTTGAAGTTGGCTCAATACAGCTATTGTGGTTTACCGATCTTGTTGCCGGATCTCGTTCCTTTTGCGCGGCCGAATGGCATTGGTTATCGGCTGGATGGAGAGAGCGAGTGGCGAGGAAAGGTCGATGCCGCGCTGAATATGCGGCGGTCGTTGGCTTTTCGTCATGGTATCCTGACCTGGGATGAGGTCGCCCGGCGGACGATGGCCGCCGCCTTCGGTCAGTTGTGATACGTCAGTCTGGAGCAAGAAATACGAGTAGCTTGCTCGTATAAAGACGTGAACGATCAGTCAGACGTCCGCCCGCCGTATCCATCAGTATCTGCACGTCTTCAGAATTTATCAGGCGCAGCAGGCGTACGGCCAACATATATGCCATCGCGCCAGCGGGAATGGCGGTTGCGATTGCTGGAACTCCATCAAGAGCGTAGATGCAGCCTCCAGCCGCTGCCGCACAAGTTGCCGCCGCAAGTATCGTTTTCGCCAACGGTAAGACTGGCACCGATACCTGGACATGTTTCCAGGCGGTCAAGCTCAGCAGAATAAATGTCAACGTTATAATCGCCGCACGGGCGAGAGCGGCGCCCTCCAGGCCCATAGAGGGCACAAAGGCGGTGAGCAACAGTATCATCGTGACGCCGCATATAATCTGCACACGGAGCAGAAGGATGCTACGACCGGACGCGCCGATGATGCCCCAAGCGATCACGGATAAGCCGGCGATCCAGACGAAGGCGAGCAGGGTTGCCGCAGCCGGTATCGCAGGCTCAAAAGCCTCGCCAAAGATGAGCGGCATGAGATCAGGCATAATGGCAGCGCCGCCAAAGCTGATGGGGAGCATAATAAGGGCGACGATGCGAATGACACGGCTATACGCGGCATTTAGCATTCGCTGATCATTTCTTGCGTGCGCTTCGGTGAAACTGACAATCAAGGCCGGTGAGATCTGCAGCATCACCTGTTCGATCAATCCTGCGAGACCGAGCCCGGCGGCAAAATATCCGATACTCGTTGGCGATAGAAAGAATCCAAGAAAGAGGAATTCGATGCGCGAAAGGACGAGAATCTCAATAAGGTCGCTGAGCCAGATGTAGCGACCATAGCGGTGCATTTCCGGTGTCAAAGCTTGCTGTGAGGATTTCGTATCGCGATCGATATAACCACGTAGTCGCAGTGCTTGGGGCAGATAGCGAGCGATATACCCAATCAGTGCGCCCGTTGGGCCGAATAACCACGCGCCCAAAAAGACGAAAGGAATCTGTAAGAGCCCTCCGATGGCCGTGGTTCTTGCCGTCTCAGCAAAGCGGTTTCGCGCTCGCGCGATTGCTGTAGAAAACACATAAAACGCATAACTGACGAATAGAAGGCCGGTGATGATCCAGAACCAGGCATGGCGGGCGTCGCGTTGGATATAGGTGATGGCGGCAAAGACCAAGATGGCTGCGCCCACCATACCAAGTGAAATGATGAAGCTGCGGAGTGCGGTACGAACCAGTACCTTCCATGCTTCCCCATTGCCTGAGAGCGTCCCGGCGTTTCGGAGCAGCGTCTGAGGAAGGCCCATATCTGCCAACGTTGCTGCCGAGGTTGCTACCCATAAAGCATAGGCGACCTTGCCGGATCCCGCCGGGCCAAGCAAGCGAGCGGCAATAACGCTGCTTACAAAGCCGGCCGCCAACGAAATTGCCGTTGCCGCCAGACTGATCAGGGAGCTTTTGAGAAGATTTGATTCAGACTCGCTCATGCAATCCATCTTGAAGGCCGCCGCATAACCTTGTGTTAAAGGCCGGCTGATAATTTTCGCGTGCGTTCTAAAGCGCGTCGCGATCCCTCAAGTTCGCTTCCTGCGTTTTAAGTCTTTGATGTTGCGCATGTCGTTATAGCAAAACCGCTTAGCGCTGTTGCGCGACATGCTTAAGCTGAAGTTCAAGATGGCCGCCATGACAGATAGGACCGCCGATCAGGATGGTTTTCTCATTCCAGGATACCTCCAAAAAGGATTGCGCGAGCGGATGCACAATCTTTTATGGCGAATTTTATCGCCGCTTCCTGATGGACCTTACTGCGCACTGAAATATCGTGTCATCTGTGGCAAGTTTCCCAATTTGGCATCGCCTCGCAGTTTTACGGAAAAGCTTCAGGCTAGAAAGCTTTATGACCGCAATCCCCTGTTTTCGCGCTTCATTGATAAAGCAGACGCGAAGATGCTGATCGCGGAACGGGTCGGAAGCGAGCATATCATTCCGACACTCTGGGTCGGCACAGACCTGGCCGATGTCGATTGGTCCAAGATAGCTCTCCCCGTTGTCGTCAAGCCCACGCATGCCAGCGGAGTAGGGCGCTTTCTATATACCGAAGCTGATGTGGATCGGCTTATCAAGAACAATCCGTCGGCGGAATGGCTGGCCATCGATCACGCTTCCTATAACCGGGAGTGGGCTTACAGCCAGATCGAGCCTCGTATTTTGATCGAGAGCATGCTGCTCGTCGAGGGACGAGTGCCGTGGGACTATCGACTATTTACCTTCAACGGGAAGGTCTCGCATATCGAAATCGACATACGTGAGAACGGCCGGGGTTATTCCTGCAATTATACTCCGAACTGGCAGAAACTGCCGTTCTATGATCGTGACTATCTCGGCCTTTATCCGGGCGATGTTGCGCGTCCGCCACAACTCGACCACATGATCCACATTGCCGAAACGGTGGCGCGCGACATCGATTTCGTCCGTGTCGATCTTTACGCATCGGCAGATTGGGTTCGCGTCGGCGAGCTGACGTTTTATCCGGGCGGTGGCTTTGAAGCCTTTGAACCACCAGAATATGATCTCCTGATTGGTCAAAAGTGGCAACTTGGTTTTGAAATACCAAAGAGATAGGTGGACAAATCCCCTTCTGCACGTTTGATAAGTCAATCCATGTTTAGGAAGGCTTTTCATGACGACCGACCAGGACCTCAATCGCATCGCACAACAAGAAGACACGTTACGCTTCGATGCTTTCGATCTTTCGACCGCCTGGGTCCTCGGCAAGCTGCTGCGTGATTTGGCGAGCGAACGAAATCTTGGCGTTGCAATCGATATCACGCTGCACTCGATGCCGGTATTTTATATAGCGCTGCCGGGTTCCACACCCGATAATTCCAACTGGATACGCAGAAAGCGCAACATGGTTCTGCGGTATTTCCGGAGCAGCTATGCCAGTACCTTGCGGCTGCAGCAGCAAGGAAAGACGATCGAGGATAACGGACTTTCCAGCGCCGATTATGCCGCGTCCGGCGGAAGCTTCCCGATCTTTGTCAATGGAACAGGTTGTATCGGTGCGGTTACGGTTTCCGGGCTTCCTCAGCGTGAAGACCATAATCTCGTTGTCGAGGCCTTGGCACTGACGCTTGGCCACGAACTTCACAACCTTAGTCTTTCATAAGAAGAGACAGCGGCGTCAGGCAATGAGCCTGACGCCGAATGCATTTCTAGATGTTACCGCCTGCCTCGGCGATCACCTTCGTCAAGCTGCCGGTTGCCGGGAAGAGGGGGATCAGGCAGGCCTGAAGGGCGTGGTAGATATCGCCCTTTCCGGGAAATAGCGTGTGCGCTGGAATAAGGTTTTCAGTCAGTTCTTCGTGCCAGCCACCATTGGCGTGATCGATAAAGGATTGAGCAATCACGCTCCAGATCTTGCGATAGCTCTCCTCGTGGAAATCGTTCGGAAGATGCTCATTCAAATAATGGGCTGCACCAGCGCCTTCGCATGCCGGCCACCAGAGCTTGTTGCGCTTTGCGGGAGCGTCCTCCCAGTCGAGGGTGTAGAAGAATCCGCTTTTTTCGCTATCCCATCCGAGTGCCATCGACTGTGAGAACAGGCCTTTTGCTGCGTCCGGCATCCAGTCGTGACGTTTGTCGCCCAATGACCACAGCTGCAGGATAAGGCGGGCCCATTCCAGCCAATGCCCCGGCGTCGTGCCGGATGGGCGGAACATTTCGTTGCCGCGGTAGTCCTTGTCGAGCACCCAGTCGGAATTGAAGTGCTCTGCAACGCGCCAACCGACGGAGCCTGCTGAACGACGGATAACCAGATCTGCGATGCTTTCAGCCTTTTCGAGATATGCCTTGTCTCCCGTCGCCTCGAAGGCGGCCATCAAAGCTTCCGTCAAATGCATGTTGGAATTCTGACCGCGATAGCTGCCGCCGTCGATTGGCGACCAATCCTGATTGAACTCCTCAGCAATGGCGCCGTGCTTTGGCTCCCAAAACTTTGTATTCAGAATTTCGGTCACATCCGCAAGCATGCCGTCCGCCAAGGGATGGCCGATCGTCTTTGCGGACGATGCCGCCAGCAGAACGAATGCATGACCATAGCCCTGCTTGCTGGAATCAACCGGGCCGTCATTGTTGAGCGACCAGACGTAACCGCCATGCGCGGTATCGCGGTGCTGATTCCAGAGATAGTTCATGCCGTGGTCGACAATCTCATTGGCGCCGGGACGGCCCAGCAGTGATCCAATCGAGAAGCAATGCACCATACGAGCCGTGGAATGAATGCCGCGGACAGGATTGGAGGCATCCAAGGGCTTGCCGGCATCGTTCATGTCGTAGAAGCCGCCCTTGGGATTGACGGCACGATACTGGAAAAAGTCGAAAAGCGCGCTCGCCTGATCGAGCAGCCAACGCCGGTGATAAGCGCGCGTAGTCCAGTTTCCGAGCGTCGCCGGTTCAACCTGTATGTTCATGCCATCCTCCTGGGATTCTTTTTCAAAAGCCGTATAGCGCCGCCCGAAAGCGCTGTCATGGCGTAATGAAGTGAAACTGTGTCGCTAACCCCGTATTGTCCATGGGTTAATGGCAATTCGGGCTCTCCAATTTTCTGAGACCCTTAGACTTTGGAAACGGCGTGCTTGCAGTTCACCAAACAAAAGCATAGATATGTTGACATAAAGATATCTTTATGTGATCTGAGTGCGAAGTCGCAATCAGGCCAAAGGAATTCGCATATGTTTGACACTCTTTTTGGTTCGGATACGACGAAGCGCGATGGCAGCGAGATCTTTGCAGCTTTGCGCAAGGCTGCCAGCGAGCGAATTCTCGTGCTTGATGGTGCCATGGGCACGCAGATCCAGGGGCTCGGCTTTGATGAAGATCAGTTTCGTGGTCATCGTTTTATAGGCTGTGCCTGTCATCAGAAGGGCAATAACGACCTTCTTATTCTGACCCAGCCGGATGCGATCGAAGACATTCATTATCGCTATGCCAAGGCTGGCGCCGACATTCTCGAAACCAATACTTTCTCGTCCACCAGCATCGCGCAGGCGGATTATCAGATGGAAGGCGCGGTTTACGACCTCAATAAAGAAGGTGCCGAAATCGTTCGTCGCGCCGCGATTAGGGCCGAGCGTGAAGATAGCAAACGCCGCTTCGTGGCTGGCGCCATCGGCCCGACCAACCGCACCGCCTCGATTTCCCCCGACGTCAATAATCCCGGTTATCGTGCCGTGAGCTTCGACGATCTGCGCCTTGCTTATGGCGAGCAGATCGACGGTCTCATCGATGGCGGTGCCGATATCATTCTGATTGAGACCATTTTCGATACGTTGAACGCCAAGGCGGCAATCTTTGCCTGCGAGGAGCGTTTCGAGGCGAAGGGCATCCATCTGCCGGTCATGATCTCTGGCACGATCACTGACCTTTCCGGTCGCACATTGTCGGGCCAGACGCCATCGGCGTTCTGGAATTCCGTGCGCCATGCAAGCCCCTTCACCGTGGGTCTCAATTGCGCGCTTGGCGCAAACGCTATGCGGCCGCATCTGCAGGAGCTTTCAGCTGCTGCGGATACCTTCATCTGTGCCTATCCCAATGCCGGATTGCCGAACGAATTCGGTCAGTATGACGAGACGCCTGATATGATGGCGGCGCAGGTCGAGGAGTTTGCTCGCGAAGGCCTCGTCAATATCGTCGGCGGCTGCTGCGGCTCTACGCCGGAACACATTGCGGCAATCGCCCAGGCTGTTTCCAAATATCCGCCGCGCCAGCTGGCCGAGCATCGACCCTTTATGTCCTTGTCGGGTCTCGAGCCGTTCGAGCTGACCAAAGACATTCCCTTCGTCAATGTCGGTGAGCGTACGAACGTCACCGGGTCGGCCAAATTCCGCAAGCTGATTACGAATGCCGACTATACCGCGGCGCTTGCCGTTGCTCGCGATCAGGTCGAAAACGGTGCGCAGGTCATCGACATCAATATGGACGAAGGCCTGATCGATTCCGAAAAGGCGATGGTGGAGTTCCTGAACCTGATCGCCGCCGAACCGGATATCGCGCGTGTTCCTGTCATGATCGACAGTTCGAAATTCTCGATCATTGAAGCCGGCTTGAAGTGCGTGCAGGGTAAGCCGATCGTCAACTCGATCTCGTTGAAGGAGGGTGAAGAGAACTTCCTGAAACAGGCTCGCCTGATGCGCATGTACGGCGCTGCCGTTGTCGTCATGGCATTCGATGAACAGGGACAGGCCGATAGCTATGAGCGCAAAGTCGAGATTTGCACGCGCGCGTATAAGTTATTGACGGAAACGGCCGGCCTGCAGCCGGAAGACATCATCTTCGATCCGAATATCTTCGCCGTTGCGACGGGTATTGAAGAACACAACAACTATGGTGTCGACTTCATTGAAGCGACGCGGACGATCCGTCGGACCATGCCGCTGGTGCATATCTCTGGCGGTGTGTCGAACCTGTCCTTTTCCTTCCGTGGCAATGAACCCGTTCGTGAAGCAATGCACGCCGTGTTTCTCTATCATGCCATTCAGGCTGGCATGGACATGGGCATCGTCAATGCGGGTCAGCTTGCGGTCTATGACAATATCGACCCCGAACTGCGCGAGGCGTGCGAGGACGTGGTGCTCAACCGCCGGCCGGATGGCACCGAGCGGCTGCTTGATATCGCCGAGCGCTTTCGCGGGTCTGGCAGCAAGGAAGTCAAGACACAGGATCTTTCCTGGCGTGAATGGCCGGTCGCCAAGCGGTTGGAGCACGCGCTGGTCAACGGCATCACCGACTATATCGAGGCTGATACCGAAGAAGCACGTCTGACGGTAGAGCGTCCCTTGCATGTTATCGAAGGGCCGTTGATGGCTGGCATGAACGTCGTTGGTGATCTGTTCGGTGCCGGCAAGATGTTCTTGCCGCAGGTGGTAAAGTCCGCCCGCGTAATGAAGCAGGCCGTTGCTGTTCTTCTGCCTTACATGGAGGCTGAAAAGCTTGCCAATGGCGGAAGCGGCGAACGTCAGGCTGCCGGCAAGGTGCTGATGGCGACCGTCAAGGGCGACGTGCACGATATCGGAAAGAACATCGTCGGCGTCGTGCTTGCCTGCAACAATTATGAGATCATCGATCTCGGCGTGATGGTGCCGGCGACGAAAATCCTGGAGACGGCGATATCAGAAAAGGTGGATATTATCGGCCTGTCCGGTCTCATCACACCCTCACTGGATGAAATGGTGCATGTCGCCTCCGAAATGGAGCGGCAGGGCTTCGATATTCCACTTCTGATCGGCGGCGCGACCACAAGCCGTGTGCATACGGCCGTGAAGATCCATCCGCGCTATGAGAAGGGTCAGACGGTATACGTGACCGATGCCAGCCGTGCCGTTGGTGTCGTGTCGGCGCTGCTTTCTCCCGAGGCAAAGAAAGGCTACGTCGACACCATCAAAGCCGAATATGCCAAGGTTGCGGCCGCTCACGCTCGCAGTGAGGCGGAGAAGGTGCGTCTGCCGATTGCGAGGGCCCGCGAGAATGCCGAGAAGGTCGATTGGGCGAGCTATAAGCCCGTCAAGCCCAAGTTCTTTGGAACGAAGATTTTCGAAAATTACGATCTCGCGGAGCTCGCGAAGTACATCGACTGGACGCCTTTCTTCCAGACTTGGGAGCTGAAGGGGCGCTTCCCGGCGATTCTTGAGGATGAGAAGCAAGGCGAGGCTGCTCGGCAGCTCTATGGCGACGCGCAGGCAATGCTCGAGAAGATCATCGCGGAGAACTGGTTCCGGCCCAGAGCCGTGATCGGGTTTTGGCCTGCTGGCGCCGTCGGCGACGATATCAAGCTGTTTACGGATGAAACCCGTTCTGCGGAGCTTGCGACGTTCTACACGCTGCGCCAGCAGCTCTCGAAGCGTGACGGTCGACCGAATGTTGCCCTATCGGATTTCGTAGCTCCGGTTTCGAGCAGTGTGGCCGACTATGTTGGCGGATTTGTCGTGACGGCTGGCATCGAAGAAGTTGCCATTGCCGAGCGGTTTGAACGTGCCAATGACGATTACTCGTCGATTCTGGTGAAGGCGCTTGCGGATCGCTTTGCCGAAGCATTCGCCGAGCGGATGCACGAGCGCGTGCGTCGTGAATTCTGGGGGTATGCGGAAGACGAAAGCTTCTCCAGCGAGGAGTTGGTCTCGGAAGCCTATGCTGGTATTCGCCCGGCGCCCGGCTATCCGGCGCAGCCCGATCATACGGAAAAGAAAACGCTTTTCCGGTTGCTTGATGCAGAGGCTGCCGCAGGTGTCACGTTGACGGAAAGCTACGCGATGTGGCCCGGATCTTCGGTTTCGGGTATCTACATTGCGCACCCGGCTTCCTACTATTTCGGGGTGGCCAAGGTCGAGCGCGATCAGGTCGAGGACTACGCCGTCCGTAAGAACATGCCCGTTGAAGAGGTTGAGCGTTGGCTTGGGCCAGTGCTAAATTACGTGCCCGCAAAGAGCGAGGCGCCAATCGACGACGCGGCCTGATCGCGAGTCGTCACAATGGCTTGGAGCCTTTTTCTCACAGGCTCACTTATATATGCCGGCCGCCGCGACTTGAATCATCTTGCGGCGGTATTTATCTGATTTTCATCGTAAATTTTGAACCCATCAATTGGCGCCGATTGTCAGCTCCGCGACGAAATCGTAGGCGTCTCCCCGATAAAGCGATCTGGTGAACTCCACCGCCCGACCCGAGCCAAGGTAGGAAATGCGTTCGATCGAAAGACCGGCAGCTCCGACCGATACGCCGAGCAGTTCCGCATCCGATTCCTTCATGTTCGTTGCCGAGATACGCTGAACGGCGCGCACGGGGCGGACCTCCCGCTTCTCCAGCTCTGCATAAAGCGACGTCGTCACGATCGAAGGATCTGGCAAAAACTCCCCTGAGACGCTGGCATGCTCTATCGCGAGCGGCTGATCGTCTGCGATTCGCAGGCGACTGAGCCTCGACACCCTGGTATCGGCAGCAAGACCGAGAATCATCATCTCGTCGGGTGAGGGCGTGTGAATGCCCTTGTGCAGCCATTCCGAGCGCGCGGTCATACCGCGCCGCGCCATGTCTTCGGTAAAGGACGTCAGCTGCGATAGGCGTTGCTCCACTTTTGAGACGGGCTTGGCGACGAACGTCCCCGATCCATGACGGCGGACAAGTATTCCTTCGGCGACCAAGTCGTCGATCGCCTTGCGCACGGTAACACGGCTGACTGCCGCAAATTCCGCGATATCGCGTTCTGGCGGAAGCGCATCCCCATGCTTCAGCCTGCCAATCTTCACCGCTTCCTCAAGCGTGCGCCGCAGCTTTACGTAGAGCGGTCCAGTGCCGCCGCCTGACAGGCGTTCCGGTGAGAAGATGGTACTCAGATCCTCGATCATCCCCGATTTCCCTCTCCCTCGCGGAACAATTTTGCCGCAAGCTCCACTGCTCCGCGTAGCACATCTCCCTTGGGTTCGGCGAGCAGCGCTTTATGGCGTTCATTGAGCCAGGGGCGATAGGCATTGGCCAGTCCTCCCAACAGGCAGATCGAAGGGCATTCGGCCCAAAGCAGCGCATCCAGGCTTTCCGCTATCGCTTTTGCGGCTGACTTTACGATATCGACGGCGATTGCATCTTCCATTTGGGCATGTTCAAAGATGACGGGCGCGTAACGGGCGAAGTCTTTCGGTTTGGACGCATGTGCAAATTCGACGATGCGTTCGGGATCGCCACCATATTCGGCCATGATCGCGTCCGTCAGCGGCGATTTTTCTGTCACTCGATCATATGCGAGAAGGGTATGTTCAAGCAGGTCGCGACCGAGACGCGCGCCGCTCGACTGATCACCGACAACGAACCCCCAGCCACCAATTCCCCAAATCTTGCCGTCACGACGGGCGTTATAAACCGAGCCCGTGCCGAAAGCCCCGATCACACCATCCGCATCCCCCAGCGCACCTTGAAGAGCGATGGTTGCGTCTGTCACCACGCGAGAACTGGCGAACGGGAGTGCGCCCTCGACGCGTTTCCCATAGTTACCGACATTGGCGCCGGCCGTGCCGATCACGGCAGGCAGCTTCTCCGTAAGTTCAGGGGCGAGGCCTGCATCTGCCAGTGCCTGCCGCGCGGACGCAACGATGTTGATCAGCGAGTTTTCGAGGTCAGATAGAATGTTGGATGCGCCGGCTTTTCCTGTGCCGAGAACCTGTCCCGCCTGGTTTATCACAGCCGCGCGGCAGCTCGTTCCGCCGCCGTCGATGCCTATTGCAAACTGCCCCATCATGCCTCCGGACGCCGCCTGTTCCTCACTTTTCAATACAATACCAAAAAAATACCATTTACCAATAGGCAATCCGGCCAATTTTTCCCTTTATTATCCCATTGAAATAAATAGAGAAATTTTTTTTGCATCGAGTTTTTAGCTTGTGGTGTTAAAATCGGCTGGACAATTGGTATTTTTTTGGCCTTAATTCGTCTCAAGGGAACAGTGAGAAGAGGACGTCGGCAAGGCCGGCAGAATAACAACAGCCGGCGGCATCTCGTCGTTGTCCAAGCCGAAGGGATCAGGAGGATCCTGTTTCGGCATTCGTCATGAAATTCCCGTGTGGTTCTTGCTGCGCCTCTGTCCTTGACGGTGGGGGCGATTTATCCGGCCGATCAGGCGCTTGCCTGTGACGTCTTTTGCATGGGGGATCGGCAAATTTGGCGGTCCCGACAGGGCGCTGACCGTTTCCTCGGACAGGCCCGCGGATTTTCAGATCGAGAACAGCGCCTTGCTACAGGCGCGGAAAACAGGAGAGGGAAATGAAAACCAATGTTCTGAAGGGCTTGCTTCTTGCGTCGAGCCTGCTGACCTCTGTCAGCCTGGCGCATGCGGCCGATGTGACGCTGACGGTTGAAAGCTGGCGCAACGACGACCTGCAGATCTGGCAGGAAAAGATCATTCCGGCCTTCGAAGCCAAGAATCCCGGCATCAAGATCGTCTTCTCGCCGACCGCTCCGACTGAATACAACGCATCGCTGAATGCCAAGCTTGATGCCGGTTCCGCAGGCGACATCATCACCTGCCGTCCGTTCGACGCTTCGCTCGACCTCTTCAACAAGAAGCTCCTTTCCGACCTGACGAAGCTCAAGGGCATGGAGAATTTCTCCGCAGTTGCCAAGGCCGCATGGTCTACCGATGACGGCAAGTCGACCTTCTGCGTGCCGATGGCTTCGGTCATCCACGGCTTCATCTACAACAAGGACGCCTTCGACAAGCTCGGCATCAAGGTCCCGGCGACGCGCGATGAGTTCTTCGCCGCGCTCGACAAGATCAAGGCCGACGGCACCTACATCCCGATGGCCATGGGTACCAAGGATCTGTGGGAAGCCGCAACCATGGGCTACCAGAATATCGGCCCGAATTACTGGAAGGGCGAAGAAGGCCGCAAGGCTCTGATCGCCGGCAAGGAAAAGCTGACGGACGCCGCATGGGTTGATCCCTACAAGGAACTGGCCAAGTGGAAGCCCTACCTCGGTGACGGCTTCGAAGCTCAGAGCTATTCCGACAGCCAGAACCTCTTCACGCTCGGCAAGGCTGCGATCTATCCGGCCGGCTCCTGGGAAATTGCTCTCTTCAACACCCAGGCGCAGTTCAAGATGGGCGCATTCCCGCCGCCGGTCGCAAAGGCTGGCGACACCGCCTACATCTCCGACCATCCGGATATCGGTGTCGGCCTGAACGCCAAGAGCAAGCATCCGGAAGAAGCCAAGAAGTTCCTCGACTGGGTCGCTTCCGACGAATTCGCCACCATCTACGCCAATTCGCTGCCGGGCTTCTTCAGCCTGAACTCGCATCCGGTGAAGATGAGCGATCCGCTCGCTCAGGAATTCGTCTCCTGGCGCAAGGATCACAAGTCGACCGTTCGCTCGACCTATCAGATCCTGTCGCGCGGAACGCCGAACCTGGAGAACGAGACCTGGACTGAATCCGCCAACGTGATCAACGGCACGGATACGCCGGAACAGGCTGGCGAGAAGCTACAGAAGGGTCTCGACAGCTGGTACAAGCCAGGCAAGTAAGCAGTGCATTTCGTGGGCGAGGGGTCTTTGAGGCTCCTCGCCCTTTTTCATTGTTTTGATTATTGAATGGGCGATCGTCTCGCCTTAGCAGTCGACACACCCGTAGCCGTTTTAGATCGGCGGCAAAGCCGTCATTGCGGGTGGATTTGAACCTCTGAGCTGCCGTACACCAGCAGCCAAGAAGAACAGGCAGAAAGCCATGAGCGACGCCGCGACATCAGATACGCTTGAGGTCACGCCGATCAGGCGCTCCAAGCGCTGGCACATCCTCGTTTTCCTTTTTCCGGCTTTCGTCGTCTACACGGCGGTGATGATTCTGCCGCTGATCGAGACCTTGCGGCTTTCGCTCTACAATGTGGTCGACAACCAGCCTGTCTTCGTCGGGCTCAACAATTTCAAAGTCCTGTTCGGTGACGAGCGTTGGGCACATGATTTCTGGAATGCGCTGCGCAACAACCTGATCTTCTTCGTCATTCATATGTGTGTGCAGAATCCGATCGGCGTTGCGCTTGCCGCGCTCCTGTCTTTGCCGAAGCTGCGCTTCGTCGCCTTCTATCGCACAGCAATCTTTTTGCCGACGCTTCTCTCTTTCGTCGTCGTCGGCTTTATCTGGAAGTTGATCCTGTCTCCGCTTTGGGGTGTCGCGCCCGAATTGTTGAGTGTCATTGGCCTGAAGTCATTCTTCGCTCCCTGGCTCGGCAAGCCAAGCACCGCACTGATCGCCGTCGCGCTGATTTCTGTCTGGCAATATATCGGCATCCCGATGATGGTGATCTATGCCGCCTTGCTCAATATTCCGGAAGAGGTCATCGAAGCCGCCGAATGCGATGGCGTTACCGGTTGGAGTCAGTTCTGGAAGATCAAGCTGCCTCTGATATTACCGGCAATCGGCATTATCTCCATCTTGACCTTCGTCGGCAATTTCAACGCGTTCGACCTGGTCTACACCGTGCAGGGGGCTTTGGCGGGGCCAGATGGCTCGACCGATATTCTCGGCACGCTGCTCTACCGCGTCTTCTTTGGTTTCCAGCTGCAGCTGGGTGACCGTTCCATGGGTGCGACGATCGCGACGGTGATGTTCCTCATCATCCTGGCCGGCGTTTCGTTCTATCTTTTCATCGTCCAGCGGCGCATCCGCCGCTACCAGTTCTGAGGAGCGGCGACCCATGTCCAAGGCACGCACTTCACCTATCCGCACCGGCCTCGTGCACCTGGCGCTGATCGCCTACACGCTTATCGCCATCTTCCCGGTGTTCCTCACCGTCATCAATTCGTTCAAGGATCGTGCCTCGATTTTCCGCGCACCCTTGAGCGTCCCGACGCCATCCTCCTTCAGCATGATCGGCTATGACACCGTTCTGAAACAGGGTGATTTTCTGACCTATTTCCAGAACAGCTTTGTCGTGACGATCGTTGCGATCATCCTGACGCTGCTTTTCGGGGCGATGGCCGCATTTGCGCTGTCGGAGTATCGGTTCCGTGGCAACACGGTCATGGGTCTCTATCTCGCCATCGGTATCATGATCCCGATCCGCCTCGGTACGGTTGCGATCCTGCAGGGCATGGTCGCCGCCGGTCTTGTGAATACGCTGACGGCGCTGATCCTCGTTTACACCGCGCAGGGGCTGCCGCTAGCGATTTTCATCCTGTCCGAGTTCATGCGCACGGTTTCCGACGACCTGAAGAATGCCGGTCGTATCGATGGTCTCAGCGAGTATGCGATTTTCTTTCGTCTGGTCTTGCCGCTGGTCCGTCCGGCGATGGCGACGGTCGCCGTCTTCACCATGATCCCGATCTGGAACGATCTGTGGTTCCCGCTGATCCTCGCGCCGAGCGAAGCAACCAAGACGGTGACGCTCGGATCGCAGATCTTCATCGGCCAGTTCGTTACCAACTGGAATGCGGTGCTGGCAGCCCTGACGCTCGCCATCCTGCCGATCCTCATCCTTTATGTCATCTTCTCGCGTCAACTCATTCGCGGCATTACATCCGGAGCAGTCAAGTGAGCCCATCTGAAAAGCCGATCCGCGTTCTCGTTGCCGGCCTTGGCAATATGGGTCGCAGCCATGCGCTGGCCTATCATCACAATCCGGGTTTCGAGATCGTCGGCCTCGTCAACCGCTCCAAGCGCGAACTGCCTGTGGAGTTGCAGGGATATACGGTCCATCCGGATTTCCAGACCGCATTGAAGGAGCTGAAGCCGGACCTCTGCTCCATCAATACCTATTCCGACAGCCATGCCGATTTCGCGGTCATGGCCTTTGAAGCCGGCTGCCACGTCTTCGTCGAGAAGCCGCTGGCGACGACAGTCGAAGATGCCGAGCGTGTGGTCGCTGCCGCGAAGAAGGCCGGCAAGAAGCTGACGATCGGCTACATCCTGCGCCATCATCCCTCATGGATGCGGTTGATTGCCGAAGCGCGTAAGCTCGGTGGCCCCTATGTGTTCCGCATGAACCTCAATCAGCAATCGAGCGGTCCGACCTGGGAGACGCACAAGGCGCTGATGCAGAACACGTCGCCGATCGTCGATTGCGGCGTGCATTATGTCGACGTCATGTGCCAGATCACCGACGCCAAGCCCGTCGAGGTACGTGGGATGGGTCTGCGGCTGACGCAGGAGATCAAGCCGGACATGTATAATTACGGCCATCTGCAGGTGATTTTCGAAGACGGTTCTGTCGGCTGGTACGAAGCCGCCTGGGGTCCGATGATCTCGGAGACGGCTTTCTTCGTAAAGGATGTGATGTCGCCGAACGGCTCGGTCTCGATCGCCATGGATCAGAATGCCAAGTCCGACGATATCGACATGCACACAAAGACGTCGGTTATCCGGTTGCACAGCGCCGAGACTGGCCCGAACGGCCAGTTTATCCGGCCGGATCAGGATCTTCATATGGATGGCGAACCGGGCCATCAGGAGCTCTGCGATTTCGAGCAGGCCTTCATGCTGAAAGCAATCCGCGAAGACATCGACCTCAATCGCCATATGGACGATGCCGTTCAATCGCTGCGCATATGCCTTGCCGCCGACGAGAGCGTGCGCACCGGCAAGCCCGTTTATCTATAAGGACAAAAGACTGTGGGATCGCTTCAACTGAAATCCATTCGCAAGGCCTACGGTACACATGATGTGCTGAAGGGGATCGACCTCGAGGTGAAGGATGGGGAGTTCGTCATCTTCGTCGGTCCTTCCGGCTGCGGCAAGTCGACCCTTCTGCGCAGTATCGCAGGCCTCGAAGACGTGACTTCCGGCGCCGTGCTCATCAACGGCCAGGATGTGACCGTGACGCCGCCCGCCAAGCGCGGCATCTCGATGGTTTTCCAGTCCTACGCGCTTTATCCGCATCTGACCGTCAAGGATAATATGGGCCTGGGTCTCAAGCAGGCCGGTACACCCAAGGCCGAGATCGACAGCCGCGTCGAGAAGGCGTCCGGCATGCTGTCGCTTGCGCCTTATCTCGGCCGTCGCCCTTCAGAGCTTTCCGGCGGCCAGCGCCAGCGTGTTGCGATCGGTCGTGCCATCGTGCGCGAGCCCGAGCTTTTCCTTTTCGATGAGCCGCTGTCGAATCTCGATGCGGCGCTGCGCGTCCAGACCCGCCTGGAGATTGCCCGGCTGCATCGTAGCCTGAAGGCTACGATGATCTATGTCACTCACGACCAGGTCGAGGCGATGACGCTTGCCGACAAGATCGTCGTGCTCAATGCCGGTGCGATCGAGCAGATCGGTTCGCCGATGGAGCTTTATAACCGCCCGGCCAACACCTTCGTTGCCGGCTTCATCGGCTCGCCGCAGATGAACTTCATTCCCGCCGAGCGTCTGGGTGAAAGTGGTGCAAAAACCGTTGGCATTCGTCCGGAACACATCACGCTCTCTCGTGATCAGGGAACTTGGGCCGCCAAAGTCATCCATGTCGAGCATCTTGGTGCGGACACGATTATCTATCTGGAATCCGAGAGCACCGGGCTCCTGACTGCGCGCCTCTTCGGCGAGCATAAGTACGAACCGGATGAGATGGTCTATGCAACGCCGGATACGAACCAGATGCATCGCTTCGATGCGAATGACCAAGCGATCCGCGGGTAAGCCACTTCGAGCAATCTTTTTGTAAGAGGCCCTGCTTCGGCAGGGCCTTTTTTATTTGCCCTTCTTTATAAGTCCGGTCGTCCGGACGAATTCATTCGATTGTCATGAAGGCCTGATAACAGAAGATCACCCCACTCCAACAGCGAGAGCATCATGACGAGCGCAGCAACGACTTACGCCACCTGGCACAAGGAACCGCAAGGTGACGTCGCAATGGCGGAATCGCATAGCCCATATTGGCGGCATTTCATTGAGACGGTGCCGGAACGGGATTTTTCCTCGAAGACGGTCCTGGATTTTGGCTGCAATCGTGGCGGCTTCCTGCGGCTGCTCCACGCGATGCGCCCGTTGCGACGCGGTGTCGGCATCGATATCGCTTCGGAGTCTGTGGCTGCCGCCGTCGAAGCCACCGGCAATATGCCTCTGCAGTTTCATGTCACGACCGATCTTTCGGCCTTTGCCGACACGTTCGACGTCGCCTTCAGCTATGAGGTGATCTATCTGTTGCCGGAGCTGAGAGAGCATGCCGAGGGGATGTTCCAGGCCTTGCACAATGGCGGCGTCTATTACGCAGTGACCGGCTGCCATAATGAAATGCCGCTATGGCCGAAGTGGCTTGAACTTATCGGCAACAACAGCAATGCGCCGATGCAGGATCGTTCTCCGCAGGACTATATCGAAGCCTTCACCGCCGCCGGCTTCGATGTCTCCGTCCGGCGCTTCGGCTATGATGGTTTTGTGCGTGCCACGAAGGATCGCAAATATTATCCAAGCATCCTCGATGCCCTGAGCTATCCAGCTGAATACAAGCTGCTGTTCCGGCTGGAGAAGCGTGTCTGAGATGGAGACGATCGACCGTAAGGGCGGCAGCGCGCTCTGGCATCAGATCGGTGAAATCCTGGCGACTGACATCGCCGCCGGGATTTTTGCGCCGGGCGAGAAACTGCCGACTGAACCCGAGCTGATGCAGCGTTTTGGGGTTAGCCGTTTTACGGTCCGTCAGGCATTGGGCCACCTGGAGCAGCGTGGGCTGGTTCGCGCCGAGCAGGGGCGGGGAACCTTCGTCCACAAGGGCGTCCTCGACTATAACCTGTCCAGGCGAACGCGTTTCTCCAAGAACCTCATTGAGCAGGGTTTTGAGCCAGGCGGCGAGCTTCTTGTTCACGAGGTCATCCCGTCAACAGAGCGCGTCGCCGCCTATCTGAAGCTTGCCGTCGGTGCGGCAGTCATCCATCGACGCGGCGTCATGACGGCCGACGGCATGCCGATCGAACTGGGAGATTCCTATTATCCGGCCGAACGTTTTCCGGATTTCGATCAAGCGCGATTGCAACATCCAACCATATCGGCAGCACTCGCCAGCTATGGCGTAACCGACTACGAGCGTCTCTCGACGGAGATCGAGGCGCGGATGCCGACTGCGGAGGAGGCAAGGCTCTTGCGGCAGCCGAAATCCGTTCCGCTGCTCATTACCCGCAAGCTGGACGCCGACATGGAAGGGGTGCCAATCACCTATTCTGAATCGATGTGGTCGGCAGAGCGGATCACTTTCAACGTCGACCTTCGCTAGACGGGTCTGGCCGTTCGCTCGCATTTCTACTGGTGCGACAGGATATTGATCACCTTGCCGAACGGGTCGCGGACGTAGAAGCGACGAACGCCCCAGGGTTCGTCGGTGAGGTCGTAGAGGATGCCGAAGCCCATGGTCGTGGCCCGGTGGTAGAGCGCATCGACGTCATCGACCTCGATCGATAGATCGGGGACGATCGTGCCGGAGCCGCCTTCGCTGGCCACGCTGACCTGCGGAACCGTTGCTGCTTCGGACGCGAAGGTGAGTATCCAGCCATGATCCATGACGACATCAAGGCCGAGCAGATCGTGGTAGAAAAGGCGGGCTGCATCGGGATCGGCGGCGGGCAGGTTTGGGATGATGCGTAGGACGGTCACAGACATTTCTCCCTTGTGGACATGGAGGCGGGCCGATGCCGCGCCTCCACCATGCTAAAATTAAACCGTGACTGCTGGCAGCAGCTTGGCGCGTTCCGTAAGTATGTGGCGGCAGGCGCTGGCGACTTCACGGCCCTTGGTGATGAAGTGTTCCTTGAAGAACTGGATATGCGCTTCCGATTCCTGGAAGTGGTGCGGTGTCAGAACCGCAGACAGAATCGGTACTCCAGTGTCGAGCTGGACGCGCATCATTGCATCAAGAACCGTATTGGCGACGAATTCATGGCGATAGATGCCGCCGTCGACAACGAATGCGGTGGCAACGATTGCGGAATAACGGCCATTGCGGGCAAGTGTCTGGGCATGCAGCGGAATTTCCAGTGCGCCGGGGACATCGAAGATGTCGATCGGCGAGGCGCCTTCCGCAGTCTGCCACTCAGCAATGAAAGAATCGACCGAGCGATCGACAATGTCTGCGTGCCAGCGGGCCCGAATGATCGCAATGCGGCTCGGCTGGGTAGAAATCGAAATGGTCATGAATTTTGCCTTTCAAGGGTTGTTGTCAATTATCCCTTGGGCGAACACGCAAAATAGCAGCACTCCCCGCGCGGAGAAGGGTGCGACTCTGCTTGCTCTCTTCCATCCGGACTATACCGTCGGCTCCGGCATCTCACCGGATCTGCTGACCCTTCCGAAACCGGAAGGCGCTCGCGGGCTCGGGGAAAATCCCCATACCGCCGGTGGGGAATTGCACCCCGCCCTGAGAACGCGTGGACTATAGATGCTTTCCCGCATGAAAATCAAAGAAAAACGCCGGGCTTTTGACCCGGCGTTTGCGAATAATTTTTCAAAGTTTCCCTGAAGTGCAGGGGTCATTATCAATCCTGAATGACGAGCAGGTCCGATGAGGCGAAGCGCAGCGTTACCTTCTCGCCAACGCTCGGAGGCATCATTCCCGGGCTGTTGAACATGTCGAAGGAAATCGTGTTGCCGGCAACGTTCATGCGGGTGCGGATGACCGAACCCAGGAAGTGCGCCGAAGACACTTCACCGGTCAGAGCGGTGTCGCCCTTGGCCGATTCCGCCAGAGAGCCGGCTTCGGGACGCAGGGCGAGGGATACGGTATCGCCGGGCTTGTAGGCCGTGACCGATTGCTTCAGGGTCACGCCCTGATCGCCGATCATGATGCGGTTGCTGTCGGGATCGACGACCTTGCCTTCGATCAGGTTCAGCGTACCGACGAAGGAGGCGACGAAGCGCGTGGCCGGCGTGTTGTAGATTTCGAACGGCGTGCCGATCTGGTCGGCGCGGCCGGCGTTCATGACGACGATGCGATCCGAAATCGACAGAGCTTCTTCCTGGTCGTGCGTCACGAAAACCGTGGTGATGCCAAGCTGCTGCTGGATCGCGCGAATTTCCTCGCGCAAGGATACGCGGATTTTGGCGTCGAGAGCAGAGAGCGGCTCGTCGAGCAGGAGGACCTGCGGCTTGACGGCGATGGCGCGTGCGAGTGCAACGCGCTGCTGCTGGCCGCCGGACATCTGATAGGGGAAGCGGCTGGCGAGATGATCGAGCTTGATAAGGGCAAGCATCTCCTTCACGCGCTTGTCAATTTCAGGCTTTGCCACGCCGGCAACCTTCAGGCCGAAAGCGACGTTGTCATGCACCGTCATATTCGGAAACAGCGCGTAGGCCTGAAAGACCATGCCGATATTGCGCTGGTTCGGCTTAAGCGGCCGCTGATCCTTGCCGTTGATCGTCAAGCTGCCGGCCGTCGGGGTTTCGAAGCCGGCGATCATGCGCAGCACGGTCGTCTTGCCGCAACCCGACGGCCCGAGGAAGGAAATGAATTCTCCCTTCTCGATTTTCATGTTGAAATCGTGAACGACGTGAACGTCGCCAAAGGACTTCTTGATGTGGGTGAGTTCGAGAAAAGCCATAGCGGGGAACCTTACGCCTTAATCGGAGCGGATTTTGAGAAACGGGAGACCAGCTGGAGAAGACCCATGCTGAGCCAGGTAACGGCGAGCGCGATGATCGCCAAAGCCGACGGTTCATAAGCTCTATTGGCGCCGACGAGCTGCATATAGGGGCCAAATGCCGGGCGGTTGAGCAACGACGCCATGGTGAATTCACCCATGACGATCGCAAGCGTGATGAATGCTCCGGAAAGCACGCCGCTCATCACATTTGGAAAGATGCATTTGAACATGATCGTCGTCCATTTTGCACCGAGGCTTTCGGCCGCTTCGGTCAGCGTGCCGACGTCAATGGTCCGCATGGCCGTATCGACCGAACGATACATATAAGGAAGCGACAATACAATGTAGGAGCAGACAAGCAGAATATTCGTTGTCGAGTTGTAGCCTGTGAGCGGCAGGATCGACGATGAATTATAGAGTCGGAGATAGCCGAATACGATGACGATGGCTGGAATAACCAGCGGCATCAGCGTGATAAACTCTACAAATGGCCGGATCTGTGGGAGCCGCAGCCGCACCCAATAGGCAGTCGGCACGACGATCAACATGCCGAAGATAATTGTCAGCAGCGCCATCAGCATCGAGAAGGCAAAGGCGACGATGAAGCTGAAGTCCGAAAAAACGGACGCATAGGCGTCGAAGCTATAGGCACCGCGCCGCATGCGCAGCGAGAATTCCAGCGTGCCGATAAGTGGCACGAGGAAATAAATAAGGCCGATGGCAACCGCGACCCAGGCAAAGAATTTTTGAAGTTTCATTTCTGCCACCGTTCAGCGCGCATGCGCATCAAAATATAGATGACGTTGGAAACACCGGTGATGACGATCATGCCGAGCGCCAGCGCATAGCCAAGGTTGGCATTGTGCAGCACGTCGCCGCGGATCTGTGCGTAGAGCACGATCGGAACGATATTCAGGGAGCTGCCGGTGAGCGCAATTGCCGTCGCGATGGCACCAAAAGAGTTGGCGAACAACAGCAAAGTCGTGCCCAGGAGGCTCGGCCACAGGATCGGTAGAGCGACCATCAGCCAATATTGACCGTTGGTTGCGCCGAGAATGGATGCAGCTTCACGCCATTCCTTCTTCATCCCGTCAAGCGCCGGCGTAATGATCAGCACCATCAGCGGGATCTGGAAGTACATATAGGTAATGGTCAGGCCAAGAAAGCTGAGAAGATTGAAGCCGGTGGAATAGAGATTTAAACCGAAATGCGCGAGCAACACGGTAACCAGGCCCTGCCGACCCAGTGTTGCTATGAACGAGAAGGCTAGCGGCACGCCGGCAAAATTTGAGGCGACGCCCGAAAAGGTCAGAAACGCGTGGCGTATCCAAGTCGGCAAGCCGCCGAGAACCAGCGCCCAGGCAAGGTAAAAGCCGATTATAGCGCCGCCGATGGCCGAAACGAACGAGATTTTGATACTGATCCAGTAGGCGCTCATGATCGTCGGCGTGAACAGATCCGCGATGTTCTTGAGCGTGAAGCTTCCATCTGGCGTTAGAAATGCGCCGGCGACCAAATAGACAGTCGGCAGGATCAAAAACAGCAGCGCGAAGATCAGGAAGGGCGCTATGCCCAGCCAATCGACAACGACACGCCTATTGATCATGGAGGAGGAACTGATCGTTGATGTTGTGGCGATGCTCATGAGTGGCCCAATCCACGGCGTCAGAAAAACGGAAACCTCCCCGTCGAAACGGGGAGGTCATGTTAACTTAGATTACTGAACGTTCGAACCGACGACGGAATCCCACTTGGTGGTAATTGCCTTGTTGCCGGCATCCTGCTCGTCGAGCGTCGGGAATACGGCCTTTTCATAGGCGGCAGCCGGCGGCAGCTTGTCGAGAAGTTCCTGCGGAACCTTCTTGTTCTTAGCCAGATCATTGAAGCGGATCGGGTGGCAATAGCCCTTCAGCCAGCCAACCTGACCTTCGTCAGAATACAGGAATTCCATCCAGAGCTTGGCAGCGTTCGGATGCGGAGCGAAAGCCGAGATCGCCTGAACATAAACGCCAGCGATAACGCCCGAAGCCGGAACGGTGACTTCAACCGGCGGGTTGCCGTTCAGGCTGTCGCGCCAGGAAAGACCGTTGTAGTCCCAGGCCACGACGATCGGGGTCGCGCCCTGAGCGAGCGAAGCGGACTTGCCGATAACCGGAACGAAGTTGCCAGCCTTGTTGAGCTTGGCGAAGTAGTCGAGGCCAGCAGCGCCGATCTTAGCCGGATCCTTTTCGCCAGCTGCGAGACCAGCGGCGTAAACGGCCTGAACAGCCTGGTTCGAGGTGCGCGGATCGCCAGCGAGCGAAACGGTGTTGGCGTATTCCGGCTTCTGAAGGTCAGCCCAATCCTTCGGCGGGTTCTTTACAACGTCCTTGTTGGTGACGAAGGAGAGAACGCCGTAATAGTCGCCGTACCAGTAGCCTTCGGAATCCTTGGCGCTGTCCGGAATGGAGTCCCAGGTGGAAACCTTGTACGGCTGCAGCAGGCCTTCCTTCTTGGCGGTCGGGCCGAAGGAGAGACCGACGTCGATCACATCAGGAGCCTGCGGGCCGGTGTTGCCCTTGTTGGCGCGGATTGCTTCGACTTCATCGCCCGAACCGGCATCCGGGTTCAGTTCGTTGACTTCAATGCCGTACTTCGCCTTGAATGCTGCGATCAGGTCGCCATAACCGCACCAGTTGTGGGGCAGGGCGATCGTGGTCAGCGTGCCTTCCTTCTTGGCAGCGGCGATCAGATCGGCGCTCGGTTCTGCGGCCGCAATAGCCGTCGAAGCGACGAGCATCGCGGTGGAGATTGTCAGAAGACGATGAACTTTCGAGATCACTGCATTTCCTCCTTTAGGGTTTTCAGTGCCTGGCGTTGCTGTTAATGACGTTACATGAAGGTTGTGTGACGGCTTCAAAGCGTTGTGATTACTAACAACGCGGTTGATTTGCTTCTAATCGACAAGTGTGACAGTCGCTCCATTTCGCACAGCTTCATGGCCCGCAATTTTGTGCTTTCGTTCCCCTTAGCTCAGCTTACGAAATAATTTTGTCTGCTCGAAAAGGCCTTCCAGCGTTTTCATGCGCTCGCTCGTTTCATCCCATGTCGAGCTTTGCACGGCTTCGATCAGGGCCTCGACGATGAAGAGAGTGACAACCGATGAATCCCAGGCGGACGGCGCCTCGATCTGCACGCGAAACGTGTGCTTGGCATGCTTTGCTGCGGGCGTCGCCCATTGGTCGGTGAAGACGATGATTTCCGCGCCGCGGCGGCGTGCGGCGGCAGCCAGATTGACCATTTCCTGCTCGTAGCGTCGGATGTCGAATATGACGATCAGATCGCCGGGATTCATATTCAAAACATATTGCGGCCAGGTGCTGGAATTGGATGAAAGCAGCGTCGTGTTCGGGCGGATAACCTGCATGTGGGTGAAGAAATACTCGGCAAGCGATCCCGTGATGCGGCCGCCCACGAAATAAAGGCCGCGTTTTCTTTCTGATAGCAGGGTGGCAACGCTGTCGAATGTGACAACATCGATGTCAGACAGGGTCTGACGCAGGTTGCCCATGATGGCATCGGCAAATCGATTGAGGATATGTGTTCCCGGCGCCTTCGAGGCCCAGCGGTCGTGTTTGGTCAGCGGATTGGAAATGGTCGCTTCCACCTCCAGGTGGAGATGCGCCTGAAAATCCGGATAACCTTTATAGCCGAGCTTCTGCACCATGCGCGCCACAGTCGGCGTGGATACGCGCGCATTTTCAGCGACGGTCGTGATGCTGCCCAGTCCGGAGACGGGATAATTGTCGAGCAGACTCTTAGCCAGCTGCTTTTCGGCGCGCGTCAACGTTTCGAAGCGCGCATTGATGACGTCAGAAACTGTCTTCGACGCATTGTTCACTCGATTTTTGCTCCCCGGAGCGGTCTTATGCCGCCTACCTTTCAGGATATAACAACGCTGTCATATTTCGAGTCAATGTCACAAATGAAGAAATAATTTCAGTTTGCGGTTGACAGCGATCAAAAGCTGAAGAATTCTTTTCTTATAAAGATTTTATTAATCGGCGATGGGGCGTCTCGGATGCTTGCACAGCAAGGCATTTTGACGAAAGCTGACGGGGATTGTGTTGCGGTCGAAAGGCCCGACGGAAAGAGCACCGTATTGCTCGTTTGCGAGCATGCGTCCCGTGACTTGCCGGAGCGCTTCGGCAATCTCGGTTTGTCGGACGAAGCTCTTTCCAGTCACATTGCGTGGGACCCGGGCGCACTCGCGGTTGCAAGGAACATATCGGCAAGCTTGAACGCGACGCTGGTGTTCCAGCGTTTTTCGCGCCTGATTTACGATTGCAACCGACCGCCGGAAAGTGCCGGCGCAATGCCGGAAACCAGCGAGATTTATACGATCCCCGGCAACCAGCATCTTGCCGAGGACGACAGGCAAGCCCGCACGGACGGTCTCTACAGACCGTTTCACGATCGTATCCGGGCGCTTCTGAAGGAAAGGGCGGCGCGCGGACAAAAAACCGTGATCGTGACAATCCACAGCTTCACGCCGATCTACAATGGCAAAGCGCGTGCCGTGGAGCTTGGCATTCTGCATGACGACGACCGTTGGCTGGCCGATCGCATGCTGGAGGCCGCGGCGGAAGCGCCGCTTTATCAGACTGAACGCAACCAGCCTTATGGGCCTGAAGACGGCGTCACCCATACGCTCAAGCTGCATGGGCTGGCCAACGGATTGCATAATGTAATGATCGAGGTCCGCAACGACCTCATTCGAGACGACGTCGGCCAAGGGGTCGTGGCCGATTATCTGACGGGGCTTCTCCAGAGCAGTCTGGACGCCTGAGCATAAAACAAAATGACCCCGGGGAGCAGTTCAACTGCGATCAGGCCGTAGAGCAAAGAGCTTGCGGCCAATGCGATACATGGTTTTCCGCAATCCCGCGGAAGGCCGGGCTTTAGGGGGAATGGCATGTCTGACTACACAGACTTAGACAAGAAACAGGATGTCCAGATCCTGCATTCCATGGGCTATGCCCAAGAGCTGGAACGGCGCATGAGTTCATTCTCGAACTTCGCTATTTCCTTCTCCATCATCTGCATTCTATCTGGCGGCATTAACTCGCTGGCGCAGGCAACATCGGGCGCAGGCGGTGCTGCGATCGGTATCGGCTGGCCGCTCGGCTGCCTCATTTCAGGTGTCTTTGCGCTCTCCATGGCGCAGATTTCGTCCGCTTATCCCACGGCCGGCGGTCTCTATCACTGGGGCTCAATCCTCGGGAACCGGTTCACCGGCTGGCTGACGGCATGGCTCAATCTTCTCGGCCTTATCACCGTGCTCGGCGCGATCAACGTCGGGACCTGGGGCTTCTTCAGCGGCTCCATCGCCGGCTGGTTCGGCATTGCAACGGATACGACCACGTCGGCCGGCTTTGCCAATCAGATCATTTTCGTCGCCGTCATCACCGGCCTGCAAGCGCTGATCAACCACTTCGGCATCAAGCTCACCGCAAAGCTGACGGATATGTCCGGCTACCTGATCTTCGCCGCGGCGATCGCGCTGATCATCGTATGCCTTTTCGGCATCAAGAGCTGGGATATCAGCCGTATCTGGACTTTCACCAATTACTCAGGAACGCCTGAAGGCGATGCTTCGGTTTGGCCGAAGACGGAAAACGTCTGGTATGTCTTCGCGCTCGGCCTGTTGTTGCCGATCTATACGATCACCGGATACGACGCTTCGGCGCACACGTCTGAAGAAACGGTGAAGGCATCGAGTTCGGTGCCGCGCGGCATGGTTTCCTCCGTATGGTGGTCGTCGTTCTTCGGCTACATCATGCTGCTCGCGTTCCTGCTTGCGATCCCGGATATGAATGAGGCCTCGAAGCAGGGCTGGAACGTCTTCTTCTGGACGATCAACAGCGTCACGAATCCGATCGTCGCCAATATTCTTTATGTGGCGATCTTCATTTCGCAGTTGCTGTGCGGTCTTGCGACCGTGACTTCCGCATCACGCATGATCTATGCCTTCTCGCGTGACGGCGGCCTGCCTTTCTCGAAATCGCTCGCCAGCGTCAGCCCGAAGTTCCGCACGCCGTCGGTGGCCATCTGGACGGCGGCCATTCTCGCGGTCCTCTTCGTGTGGGGAGCTTCGCTCGTCACGATCGCCGGTTCTTCGGCCTATACGATCGTCGTTTCGTGCACGGTCATCTTCCTCTTCCTTTCGTTCGCCGTGCCGATCGCGCTCGGCATCAAGGCGATCGGAACCGCGAAGTGGCCGAAGATGGGCCCGTGGAATATGGGTATCGGCACGTACAAGTTCGTTTCGGTACTGGTGATTATCGCCATGGCGATCATCTTCATCATCGGTGTGCAGCCGCCGAACGAATGGGCGCTCTATATTACCATCGGCTTCCTGGTGCTGACCGCGATCGTCTGGTTCGCCTTCGAGAAGCGCCGCTTCCAGGGACCGCCGATCGGCGACGTGATCGCCAAGCGGCAGGCTGACATCGCGGCTGCCGAACGAGCAGTCGGCGAGGCCTGATCTTCGTTCATCATCACGCTGGTAGGGCTGCAGCGGCAGCCCTACCACATTGACGAGTGGCTTGGCGCGATGTCTCGGATAACGCCAGCAGCCGATCATTTTCTATTTTTCAGGCGGAATCATCATGACCACCAGCTATACGTTCGACGACCTCAAAAAAGATGTGGCCGAGGGGCGCATCGATACGGTTCTGGCATGTCAGGTGGACATGCAGGGTCGCTTGATGGGCAAACGCTTCCAGGCAGAGTTCTTTGTCGAAAGCGCGTGGAAGGAAACGCATAGCTGCAACTATCTGCAAGCAACCGACATCGAGATGGAGACCGTTTCTGGCTACAAGTCGACGAGCTGGGAGAAGGGCTATGGCGACTATACGATGAAGCCCGATCTTGCCACGCTGCGGCGCATTCCGTGGCTGGAAGGCACAGCGCTTGTTCTCTGCGACGTGCTCGACCATCACACGCACGAGGAAGTCGCACATTCGCCGCGCGCTATTCTCAAGAAACAGGTCAAGCGCCTGGAGGCGATGGGCATGAAGGCCTATATGGCTTCCGAGCTCGAATTCTTCCTCTTCGATCAGAGCTACGACAGCGCCCGCGAAACCGGCTATCGCAATCTCAATCTCGTCAGTGGTTATAATGAGGATTACCACATCTTCCAGACGACAAAGGAAGAGGATGTGATGCGGGCGATCCGCAAGGGTCTGCAGGGCGCCGATATTCCGGTCGAAAACTCCAAGGGCGAGGCCTCTGCCGGCCAGGAGGAAATCAACGTCCGCTACGCCGACGCGCTGACGATGGCAGACCGGCACGCAATCATCAAGAACGGCTGCAAGGAGATTGCCTGGTCGAAGGGCAAAGCCATTACCTTCCTGGCGAAGTGGAATTATAGCGCTGCCGGCAGTTCGTCCCATATCCATCAATCGCTCTGGAGCGCTGACGGCAAGACTCCGCTCTTCTTCGACAAGGAGAAAGAACACGGCATGACGCCGATGATGAGGCATTACGTCGCCGGCCTTCTGACGCATGCCAGCGAAATCACCTATTTCCTGGCACCCTATATCAACTCCTACAAGCGCTTCGTCGCCGGCACCTTCGCGCCCACCAAGGCGATCTGGAGTACGGATAATCGCACGGCTGGTTATCGCCTGTGCGGTGCCGACACGAAGAGCATCCGCATCGAGTGCCGCGTCGGCGGCTCCGACCTCAATCCCTATCTCGCTTTTGCGGCACTGATTGCCGCAGGCATCGACGGTATTGAGAACAAGCTCGAACTGGAAGCTCCCTTCGTCGGTGACGCCTATGGCGCACGCGAGGTTCGCGAGATACCGCGCACGCTGCGCGGTGCAACAGAGGCCTTGGCCAATTCGAAAATGCTGCGTGCGGCTTTCGGCGATGACGTGATCGATCACTATACCCGCGCTGCCGAATGGGAGCAGGAAGAGTATGATCGTCGCATCACCGATTGGGAAGTGGCGCGCGGATTCGAAAGGGCGTAAGGCTTTTGCAAGCCGTCCTTGTCCGATTTTCATTTCATGATCGGGCAGGGGCGCCAGGATGGCACGCTTGCCTGATATTTCCGCTTTGAATGCGGCCACAGGTTGTGCAACATCCGGCAATCAATTTGATGACCAAGAAAACAGGAATTCGATCATGACCATGATCACATGCGTCTCCCCGGTTAACGGAGAGGTTTATGCCGAGCGCCCGGCGCTGTCGCTGGAAGCCGCCAAGGAAGTCGTGGCGCGTGCCCGCAAGGCGCAAAAGGATTGGGCGCGCCGTCCGCTGGAGGATCGTGTCCAGCTGGTGCTGAAGGGTGTTGCCCGGTTGAACGAGATGGCCGATGTCGTCGTGCCGGAGCTTGCCTGGCAGATGGGCCGGCCGATCAAGTATGGCGGCGAATATCGCGGCTTCAACGAGCGCTCCAATTATGTCGCCTCGATCGCTGCCGACGCCCTTGCGCCGCTGGTCGTCGAAGACAGCGCCAATTTCGCTCGCCGGATCGAGCGCGAGCCGCATGGCGTCGTCTTCGTCATTGCGCCCTGGAACTATCCATACATGACGGCGATCAACACGGTTGCTCCAGCGTTGATGGCCGGCAATACCGTCATCCTCAAGCATGCCAGCCAGACGTTGGTGGTTGGTGAGCGGCTTGTGCAGGCTTTCGTCGAGGCCGGCGTTCCCGCCGATGTCTTCCAGAATATCTTCCTCGATCATGAAACAACGTCGGCGCTGATCGCAGCCGGAAGCTTCAACTTCGTCAATTTCACCGGCTCCGTCGAAGGTGGCCGCTCGATCGAGCGTGCTGCGGCCGGCACCTTTACCAGCCTCGGCCTCGAGCTTGGCGGCAAGGATCCGGGCTATGTCATGGAAGACGCCGATCTCGACGCCGCCGTCGACACGCTGATGGATGGTGCGACCTTCAATTCTGGCCAATGCTGCTGCGGCATCGAGCGCATCTATGTGCATGAATCGCTTTACGACAGTTTTGTCGAGAAGTCAGTCGCCTGGGTTTCGAACTACAAGCTCGGCAATCCGCTTGACCCTGAGACCTCGCTTGGACCGATGGCGCACAAGCGTTTCGCCAAGGTGGTGCGTGAGCAGATCGCCGATGCGGTTGCCAAGGGTGCCAAGGCGCTGGTTGATCCAAAGCTGTTCCCGGCCGATGACGGTGGCGCCTATCTCGCGCCGCAGATCCTCGTCAACGTCGATCATTCGATGGCTTTTATGCGCGAAGAGACTTTCGGTCCGGCCGTCGGTATCATGAAGGTGAAGAGCGATGCGGAAGCACTGGAGCTGATGAATGACAGCCCCTATGGTCTGACGGCTTCGCTGTGGACCAAGGATGTCGAGCGCGCCTCGCGCATCGGTCGCGAGATCGAAACCGGCACCGTTTTCATGAACCGCGCCGACTATCTCGATCCCGCGCTGTGCTGGACCGGCGTCAAGGAAACCGGTCGCGGCGGTTCGCTTTCCATCATCGGCTTCCACAACCTGACGCGTCCGAAATCCTATCACCTGAAGAAAGTAACAGCATGAGCAATATCTCAGCCAATTGGAGCTATCCGAACGCCTTCAAGCTCGGCCGTGGCCGCATCAAGGAGTTGGCGGACGCCTGCAAGAGCCTGGGCATGAAGAAGCCGCTCCTGGTCACCGATCGGGGACTTGCTTCGATGGCGATTACCAAGACCGCGCTCGATATTCTGGAGGATGCAGGTCTCGGTCGGGCTCTCTTTGCCGATGTCGATCCGAACCCGAATGAGAAGAACCTCGAAGCTGGCGTAAAAGCTTTCAAGGATGGCGGCCATGATGGCGTCGTCGCGTTCGGTGGCGGCTCCGGTCTCGATCTTGGCAAGTGCGTCGCCTTCATGGCCGGACAGACCCGACCGGTGTGGGATTTCGAAGACATCGGCGACTGGTGGACCCGTGCCAGCGTCGAAGGCATCGCGCCGATCGTAGCTGTACCGACGACGGCCGGCACCGGTTCGGAAGTCGGCCGCGCCAGCGTCATCACCAATTCCGCGACGCATGTGAAGAAAATCATCTTCCATCCGAAGTTTCTGCCGGGCGTCGTCATCGCCGATCCGGAACTGACGGTCGGCATGCCGAAGGTGATCACCGCGGGTACGGGCATGGATGCGTTTGCGCATTGCCTGGAAGCCTATTCCTCACCCTTCTATCACCCGATGTCGGCAGGTATCGCGCTGGAAGGCATGCGTCTGGTCAAGGAATTCCTGCCGCGCGCCTATCGTGAGGGAACCGATCTCGAAGCTCGGGCCAACATGATGAGCGCTGCCGCCATGGGTGCTGTCGCCTTCCAGAAGGGCCTCGGCGCTATCCACGCGCTGTCCCATCCGATCGGCGCCGTCTACAACACACATCACGGCATGACCAATGCTGTCGTCATGCCGGCTGTCCTGCGCTTCAACCGCAAGGTCATCGAGGACAAGATTGCCCGTGCCGCCGCCTATCTCGGTATTTCGGGCGGGTTCGACGGCTTCTATGACTACGTGCTGCAGCTGCGCTCGGAACTTGGCGTGCCGGACAGCCTCTCGGCCATGGGTATCGCACCCGATCGCATCGACGAACTCTCCGCGATGGCGATCGAAGATCCGAGTGCGGGCGGAAATCCCGTCCCGATGACTTTGGAAAACACCAAGGCCTTGTTTCGCGACTGCTTCTAAGATTCAGTTCTCGGTTGAACATCGATTGTGCCACGCGATCTCGCGTGGCACTTTTCGTTTGAGAGCTACTCGCCTTGGTTTTGGTTTTGATCTTCGAAACCCGGCGATATGAGCAGCTTCAAGATGATCTGGCGCGGTGAGGGGAGATGGCGATGGAAACGGCAGGTGTCTCGGATAGTTTACCGATAGCAATTATTATTGCCGGTGCGATCGGTGCGGCTTGCGGTGGCATGCTTGGAGCCCGATTGGCGCGTGCCAGTTTCTGGAAAGGACCCATCGTCCTGGCCGTGGCCTGGATCATCAGCAGCATCATCGTTTCCTTGCTGGCAGCAGGACTGTCTATATCGGATATCGTTGCCAGCATTATCGGGACGCTGAGCTTCATCATCGTCGCAGGCATATGCGGCCGACTGTTGAAGATTGGCGCGCGTGTCACGGCCAACATCATTCTCGGCGGCTTTCTGGGCGCGGTGCTGTTTTCCGTCGTTCTGGTCTATGCGACCCATTGGGTCTGAGGCACGGCAATCCGCCTCTCTTCAACGCTCATGAAATGAAAGCGCCGCCGGACAGTTCATCCGGCGGCGCTTTTTTATCGTTCAAGGTCGGTTTAGTCGACGAACTCGACGACGACGCCCGGCTTGACCATCTTGGCAAGTTCGGTCGCATCCCAGTTGGTCAGACGAACGCATCCATGGCTCTGGGTCTTGCCGATACGCGAGGGGTCAGGCGTGCCGTGGATGCCGTATGTCGGCTTCGACAGAGCCATCCAGACCGTCCCGACCGGGCCGTTCGGGCCTGGCGGAATGTTGAGGACCTTGTCGTTGCCGGCTTGTTGGAAATTGATCTTCGGGTTGTAGGTATAGCCCGGATTGAACGCGACGCGCTCCACCGTCACCGTACCGGACGGCGAGGGCGTGTCGGCGGAGCCGATGCTGGCCGGGTAGGCTGCGATCAGCGTGCCGTTTGCGTCATAGGCGAAGACCTGCTTGCGACCCTTGTCCGCGAGGATCTTGGCCACCGAGCCTGTCTTGCCGGGCCCGGTGTTGACCACCTTGATGGTGCTGCCCGGCACGGTGAAGTCGACGCCTGGATTGAGCTCCTTCAGATAGCCTTCGTCCATGTGGAAGCGTTCAGCCAGCATTTCCGTCGTCGAAGTGTAGCCGAGCGACGGCATCTGCGACTTTGCAGCATAGTCTTCCGGGATCGACGCGACATACGGTCCGGCCGCATCCGCCGCCGTGATTGTATAGTTGACGATCGGCATTCCGCCGGACAGGCGCAGCTGCTCGAGGATGCCATCGGTATTGTTCGGGTCTAGGGTCTGGCCGGTCATCTGCTGGTAGGCATAGACAGCCTTGGTGACGTTCGCACCCATGCGACCGTCTATAGCGCCGGGTGAAATGCCCTGCCGCGCAAGGAAGACCTCAAGCGCGGTAATTTCCATTTTCGACTTGCCCTTGAGCGTGATCACGGGCTCTGCCGGCGGCTTGCGCACGATATCGGGCGTTTCCTGCTGGGGATCGATCGAGGCGTAATCGCCGCCGCCCGGATTGGCCTGGCCCTGTTGCGACCGCGGTATCGTGCCAGGCGCTGCCGGCTGTCCGTCCAGAGGCTGACGTTCTATATCGCCATCCCGCGGAATGCCGCCGGTGACGACATCGCGATCCTGCTGGTCGTAGCCATCGTCGTTTCCGTAGCCGTCGTTGCGATACTGGCGATAGTCGCGATAGCCGCCATTGTTGGAGAATTGCGTGTCGCCATAGCGGTTTCCGTCGCCATAGCCATCGCCGCCATTGGCATTGGCATTGCGGCCGGGCGCGCGGGGATAATAGTTGCTGGCGCGCATCTCAGTCGCGACGACATTCCCATAGCTGTCGACAAGGACACGCCGTCCACGCCCGTCGCGTGCCATGGCATATCCGCCACCATAGGGATATTGATCAAGAATACGGCCATCGGGCGTGACAAGAACGGTGTCGCGGTTATTGGCGCGATAGTACTGAGCCTGCGCGTCGGTCAGCGCAAGCATAGACACCGTGGCAGTCATTGCCAGGGAGAAACTCAATTTCACGAACCGGTTCACGTCTGTCGAATCCTTGGGTAGCAGTTCGGCTGACACACACATGGCAATTTTGACGCCAGTATGGAAATTTAGATTATCATGCTGAATAAAATATAAAAAATAATGTGATCAAGGCTTCAAGTTAACATTCGGTAAGCCAAATCACCGTTTATTTCAGCCGCGCGTCATCACGGGACAGGGTATGTCGGCGGCGCCGACAAAGGAGTATTGAGGAAATGATGGATTTTTCCGCGGCCAAAGGGCCTAAACTGACGCTGGATGAAAGCTCGGTGCTGGATATCGGCGCTTGCATCGTCGATGGAAACAATCTTGCGCCCGGTCGCGCCATTCCCGACGATGGCGATCCGCGGATCGACCATTCCTTGGAGGGCTTCCTCTTCACATGCGGGCCGGATCATATCCGCCATCCGCAGCCGATGCCGGAGGGCTTCGAAGGGAAGCGCTATCCGCTGCACGGCTCGTTTTCATCGCATCCCGCCAAGATTCTCTGGACCAAATTCGAGGACGGCAATGCGGAATGCCGGGCGGATATCGATATCGTCACGGCAGAAGGACGTTCCGCCAAACTCGAACGTCATTGGCGTATCGATGGCGCGACGGGCGAAGTCTCGCTCGCTGATCGGATCGTCAATACGAGTACCGAAGCGATGCCCGTCTTTCTCATGTATCATATGAATGTCGGCGGAAAATGGTTTGACGAGGGTACGCGTCTGTCGGGCGGAATGCTGGAGAACGGCGGCTTCCCTTGGACGTTCGGTGATGAGCTGGGTGGAATTTTCTGCGTCCCGGCCTCGGAAAAGAGCGAGGCTGGGGCGGAGGTCCGTCTTGGTCCGATAGCTGCGATAGGAGGAAAGACGCTGAGAGTGCGCTTCGGCACCGAGACGTTGCCTTTCCTGCAGGTTTGGCGCAACCAGCGTGCGCCTGCGCATGTGCTCGGTATCGAACCGGTTTCGCATCGGTGGGTCTCGCGCGACGAGCTGGAGGAGGCGGGTGAATTCAATATTCTCAAGCCAGGCGAAGCCCGCAATTTCATGCTCAACTTTGCCTTTGTTTGAGAGCCTGCCGCGGTTGACGCTCGCCCTGTCGCGGCGTAGATCAAGGCCACGGTTTAAGAGAGGACATGAACCATGGATATCCGCCCGATCGACGATGAATACTCGGTGTCCGGCCAGATTGCCGTAGAAGATCTCGACCAGATCAAGGCACTGGGTTTCAAGTCCATCGTCTGCCATCGCCCCGATGGCGAGAGCCCGGATCAGACGCCGTTTGGCGTCATCGAAGCCCGCGCCAAGGAACTCGGCCTTGAGATCACCCACGTGCCGGTCGGCCCGATGGGCGTGACCGAAGAGGCAGTGCAGGGCATGGTCGATGCGCTGGACGAATTTGCACGGCCAATGCTTGGCTATTGCCGTTCCGGCGCACGCTCGACGGCGATCTATCAGAAGACGCATCACATTCGCGGCTGAACGGGTCTTTACCCGGCCGTTTGCCAGCAGGGCAGGCCATGGGTGTGCCCTGTTCACCTGTCAGAAAACAACATCAGGAGAAGACTATGAGCATCAAGCGTATCGACGTTGGCGCCCGCATGAGCGGCGCTGTCATCCACGGCAACACCGTCTACCTCGCCGGCCAGGTTGGCGAAGGCGAGAGCGTCACCGATCAGTGCAAGTCGGCGCTGGCTGAAGTCGATCGTCTGCTCGGTGCTGCCGGCACCAACAAGTCGAAGATCCTGCAGACGATCATCTACCTCTCCGACATCGCATACTTCGCCGAAATGAACGCTGCCTGGGAAGCCTGGGTCGATCCGGCCAATACACCAGCCCGCGCCACCAGCGAAGCCAAGCTCGCAGCGCCGAAGTACAAGGTCGAATTCATTGTGACCGCAGCGCTCGACTAAGTCAGGTCGGCGTAGTTTTCAAAGGCCGGTGGGCTCGCGCTCACCGGCTTTTTGTTTGGGCGATTTCCGTCAGCGTGCGGGAGGGTGTGATCGCTTCCGGATCGAGTGCGATCTCGATGATTGCAGGCTTTCCGCTGGCGCGTGCACGCTCGAAGGCCGGCCCAAATTCTTGCGTCGTCTTCACCGTTTCGCCATGGCCGCCATAGGCGCGGGCAAGAGCCGCAAAATCCGGATTGTCGAGCGCCGTGGCGCTGACGCGGCCGGGATACTCCCGCTCCTGATGCATGCGGATGGTGCCATACATACCGTTGTTGATGACCAGGGCGATGAGTGGCAGTCCATACTGGACGGCGGTCGCAAATTCCTGCCCATGCATCATGAAACAACCGTCACCGGCAAAGCAGATCACCTCGCGCTCGGGGAAGAGCTGTTTTGCGGCGACCGCTGCCGGCAGACCATAGCCCATCGAGCCAGATGTCGGTGCGGACTGCGTGTTGAAGCGACGAAAGCGATGGAAGCGGTGCAGCCAGGTCGCATAGTTGCCGGCGCCATTGGTGAAGATCGTATCATCAGCCGTATTGGCTTCGATCCAATCCATGATGCGGCCCATGTGGACCGCACCAGGGCTTCTTTCCGGCGTCTTCGACCAGGCAAGATAGGCTGCGTGCATGCGCTCCGTTCGTTCGGCCCAGGGCGTTTCGGCCGGCGTGTCGAGATCTGCAAGAGCCGCGACGAAATCCGCCGGGCTCGCGCAGATGGCCAGATCGGGCCGGTAGACGCGGCCGAGTTCCGAAGGATCGGGATGGATGTGGACGAGTTGCTGGCGCGGATAGGGGATATCGACCAGCGTATAGCCGGAAGACGGCATTTCGGAGAGACGGCCGCCGAGAAGGATCAGCAGGTCCGCTTCCTTGACCTCCTTTGTCAGCGCCGGATTGATGCCGATGCCGACATCGCCGGCATAGTTCGGATGGAGATGGTCGAACAGCATCTGCCGGCGGAACGAGCAGCCGATCGGCAGCTTGAAACGCTCCGCAAGCTCTCTGATGCCGGCAACGGCTTCCTCTGTCCAGCGCGTGCCGCCGAGGATGACCATCGGCCGCTCTGCCGCCGCGAGGCGCTTCTGGAGCTCAGCAAGCTGGTTGCGGCCCGGATGGGCGGCAACGGGGACATAGGGCAGCGCTTCCGGTGCCTCGACCTCATCGCGCAGCATGTCTTCGGGCAGGGTCAGCACGACGGGGCCGGGCCGTCCCGATGTCGCAACCGCGAAGGCGCGGGTGACGAATTCCGGAATGCGGGCGGCATCATCGATTTCGCCGACCCATTTGGCGAATTCGGTAAAGGCGCGCCGGAATTCCACCTCCTGAAAGGCTTCGCGTTCGCGGGCATCGCGCTGAACCTGACCGATGAACAGGATCATCGGGATCGAATCCTGCCGCGCGATATGAAGGCCGGCAGACGCATTGGTGGCGCCGGGGCCGCGGGTGACCATGCAGATACCCGGTTCGCCGGTCAATCGGCCCCAGGTGTCCGCCATCATCGTCGCACCGCCCTCCTGGCGGCAGACGAGCACCTTGATGTCGCTGTCGTGCAGGGCATCGAGCACGGCGAGAAAACTCTCGCCCGGCACGCAGGAAATGCGCTGCACGCCATTGGCCTTTAGTGCCTCGACGATGAGTTGCCCGCCCGTTCGCTTCATGTGCTTGCCTTTCCCTCCAGTTCGGCCAATTCGGCCAGAACTTCCTCCTGATGTTCGCCAAGTCGCGGGCTCGGCCGCGTATAGGTGAGCGGCGTTTCCGAGAGCACGATCGGCGTGCGCACGCTCGGAATGACGGTGCCGGCACTATCCTCGAGATCGATTCTCAGTCCACGCGCCACAATCTGCGGATCTGCGAACATATCCTCGATCGTGTTGATGGCGCCCGCCGGAACGGCATTGGCCTCGCAGGCGCGAAGCAGGTCAGCCTTGTTCCACTTCAGCGTCTCGGTGGAGACGAAGGCGCGGACGTCGTTTCGATTGGCGACGCGGGCCTTGTTGGTCGCATAGCGTTCGTCGTCGGCATGGGTAGTTAGGCCGAGAATGGCGCACAGGCGCCGAAACTGTCCATCGTTGCCGACTGCAAGAATGAGATAGCCATCGGCCGTCGGCACGACTTCATAAGGCGAGATGTTGGGATGGGCATTCCCGAGACGCACTGGCGGCTTGCCCGAGATCACATAATTCATGTTCTGATTGGCAAGCACCGCGGATTGCACATCGAGCAACGCCATGTCGATGAGCTGCCCTTCGCCCGTCTTCAGGGCATGGATCAAGGCCGCTTCGATAGCCGAGACGGCGTAGATGCCGGTGAAGATATCGGCGATTGCGACGCCGGCCTTCATCGGTTGGCCATCCGGCTCGCCAGTGATCGACATGAAGCCGGACATGCCTTGGACGATGTAGTCGTAGCCTGCCAGCCCGGCATAGGGGCCGGTTTGCCCAAAGCCGGTGATCGAGCAATAGACGATCCTTGGATTGATCTTTTTCAGGCTTTCATAATCGAGCCCGTATTTGACGAGGCCGCCAAGCTTGAAATTCTCGATTACCACATCAGCCGTTTTTACCAACCGCCGTACCAACTCCTGGCCTTCTTCGGTCTTGAGATCGGCGATGATGGAGCGCTTGCCGCGATTGGCAGAATGATAATAGGCGGCGGAGAGATTTTCGCCATCCTTGCCCTCGACGAAGGGCGGCCCCCATTGGCGCGTGTCGTCGCCGCCATCCGGATTTTCAACCTTGATCACATCGGCGCCGAGGTCTGCCAGCATCTGTCCCGCCCAAGGGCCGGCGAGGACGCGGGCAAGCTCGATGACGCGAATACCGGACAGCGGAGGTTTCTTGGTCTTCTGGTCTGTCATGTCGATCCGCTCTCTCGCTTACGGCGTGAATGCTGTTTCAGATGTATCGGATACGGGCTTGGAAGCAAAGCGCTGCTCGCGCCAGAGGATGTAGAGACCGGAGCCCATGATGATGAAGATACCAAGCCATTTGATGGCATCCGGAAAATTGTCGAAGACGAGCCACCCGAAGATGGTGGCGGAAACGATCTCGAAATATTGCAGCGGTGCAAGCGTCGAGGCCGGTACGGCGCGATAGGCGTAGACCGTCAGGATACCGGCGGCGGCTGCGGTGGCTCCGACACCGAAGAGATAGAACATCGCCGTCAGATCCGGCATGACCGGGTGAAGGATTGCCGAACCCGTAACGTGGCCGATGGCGAGGAGGATCAGGCTGAAGCCCGTGCCCCACAAGGCAGTCTGAAACTGCATCGACCAGGCATCCTCGCTGTGGGAGACGACGCGGGTGATCATCACGTAGACGGCAATGCAGAGCGCGGTAACGACGGGCAGCAGTGCCACGAAGCCAACTTCCTGAAAGCTCGGCTGGATGATCAGCATGGCGCCGAAGAAACCGACGCCACAGGCGGTATAGCGGCGCCAGCCGATGGTTTCGTTCAGGAAAATGCTGCTCAGAATCGTCAGCATCATCGGCTCCACGAAGAAGATGGCGATGGCGTCAGCCACCTCCATCACCTGCAGCGTGGTCACGAACGACACCATGGATAGCGTCAATACAGCGGCGCGGATGGCGTGAACGCCGCTGCGGCGCCATGTCCATACGCCCCATTGCCAGCGTATGGCCATCATCGGCAGGGCAAAAAGAGCCTGAAAGATGAAGCGGGCGGCGGTCACTTCTGCTGGCGCAATGGTGGTTGCCGCAAGCTTTGAGAAGATGTCGACGATCGGCGAGAGGACGACGGAGAGAAACATCATTGCCAGACCGAAGGTCAGCTCCGATTGCGGCAAGCGCGCCGAGGAGCCGCTGGTGGTGTTCATTGCAGAATTCCCGTGAGAATCAGTTGTTTGCCGTCACCCTCCTGCACCAGTCGGCGAAGCGGGAAATGGCTTCTTCGGCACCGATTTCGTTGAGCGTCTCGTGCCTCATGTCAGGATAGATCTCGGTGGTAATATGAGAGAATCCGGCTCGTTTCAAATGGTTTGACAGCCAGGAAATCGCTTTCGCATGATCCGTTGCCGGATCCTTGCCGCCTCCGACAAGATGGATCGGCATGCTGCGCCTGACCCGGTCGAGATGATCCTTTTGCGGAGCCCGGAAGGCGAGCTCGAATATGTCGAGCCAGAGCGAGACGGAAGCATCGAACCCGCAAAGCGGATCTGCGATATAGGCGTCCACCTGCTTGGGGTCGCGCGAAAGCCAGTCGAAGTCGGTGCGGCGATTGGCGATCGATCGACCCCAGGTGGCGAAAGTCAGCTTCGGCAGCAGCCCACTCGGTACGTCCGATCCCTTGAACATGCGCTCCGTCTTGAGGATGAGCTGAGCGGCACGGCCGGCGAGGCCGGGATTGAAATTGGAGTTCCAGACCGTGACGGCATCGAACTTGTCCGGATGCGTGACGACCGTGTTCAGGCTGATCAATCCGCCCATGGAATGGCCGAACAGGATGATCGGCAGGCCGGGATGGGTGCTTGCGGCAAGCTCGCGCATGGCGAGCACGTCGGCGATGACCTGTGCCACACCGCCTCTTCGCGCGAAGCGGCCGATTGGGGCATCGTCGGCTGTCGTGTCACCGTGGCCGCGATGGTCGTGGGCATAGACGTGAAAGCCGTTGGCGGCCATCTCATCCGCGAAAGCCTCATACCTGCGAGCATGTTCCGCAAGGCCATGCGATATCAGCAGGATGCCGCGCGCCTCCGCGGTCGCCGGCGCATGATGGTAGGCAATCTTCGCGCCCGTCGGGCTACTCAGGCGCTCAGTATCCGCGAACATGCATTCGGTCCTCCTATTACGAACGAAAGGTTATCATCCGGCCGATTGCAATGGATAGGTGTTGATGCGCACAGAAATAAATCTTTCCGAGCGCTACGATTCAGGATTGCGTGCCGTCGATCAAACTGCTTATTTGTTCCTATAATGTTCTAGTTGGCGGCAGGGAATGAGGCTGTTGCTTCGGGTATTTGCAGTTGTACTTCTTTCGGTCGGGACGGCGGCGGGCGCGATGGCGCAGGAGCATAGCCGCGGCCGCACGCGCTTTATTCTTGCGGCAAGCTGGGAGCCGGCATTCTGCGCCACAAACCAGAAGAAGGCGGAATGCCGCAATCAGTCTTCGAGCAATTACGATGCGACGAATTTCTCGCTGCATGGCCTCTGGCCGATGCGGCAGGAGTATTGCGACGTATCCGAGGATCTGAAGCAGGCAGATCGCGGCCGCGATTGGAAGGATCTGCCGGCCGTGCAGCTGTCGCAGGACGTCAAGGCGAAGTTGGACAAGGCCATGCCGGGAACCCAGTCCGGACTGGAGCGGCATGAGTGGATCAAGCACGGCACCTGCACGAAGCTTAGTGCAGATGATTATTTCTCCATCGCAACTGGCCTGATTGCCGAGCTCAATGGATCTGCGGTGCGCGATCTCTTTGCCAAGAATATCGGCAAGGAGCTCGACGCCGAGTCGATCAAGGCTGCTTTCGACCAGAGTTTCGGCGAGGACGCCAATGCGCGCATCAAGATGAGCTGCCGCCGTGTCGGCAATGTCAGGATGATTTCGGAACTCACCATCGGTCTTTCGGAAGATGCGATCGAGCCGCAAAAAGGCAGCGAGCCCAGGCTCGGCAAATTGATCCAGGGCGCCGGCAGCACATCATTCGGCTGCGATCGCGGCGTCGTCGACGCGGCTGGTTTATAAGCATTTAAGGGCTTTGTGACACGGATAAATGCCCTCGGACAAGGTTTCGCCGTTGCCCGAGGGCCGGGTTTCGCCTACATAGCGGCACAATTCACACTGTTATCCGCCCGTGGAGTAACCCAAGCTATGGCACGTCAGTTTATTTATCATATGGCCGGACTGAATAAGTCCTATGGCGCCAAGAAGATCCTCGAGAATATCCATCTCTCCTTCTACCCCGACGCCAAGATCGGTATTCTCGGTCCGAACGGCGCGGGTAAGTCGACGGTGCTGCGCATCATGGCCGGCCTCGACAAGGAATATACTGGCGAAGCCTGGCTGGCCGAAGGCGCGACCATTGGTTACCTGGCGCAGGAGCCTCAGCTCGATCCCAACAAGACGGTTTTCGAAAACGTCATGGAAGGCGTTGCCAAGAAAACCGAAATCCTCAATCGCTACAACGAATTGATGATGAACTATTCCGACGAGACTGCGGAAGAGGGCGCCAAGCTCCAGGACATCATCGACAGCCAGAATCTCTGGGATCTTGAAAGTCAGGTCGAGATGGCGATGGAAGCGTTGTGCTGCCCGCCGCGCGATGCCGAAATCACCAGCCTTTCCGGTGGTGAGCGCCGCCGTATCGCGCTTTGCCGCCTGCTTCTCGCTCAGCCTGACCTGCTGCTGCTCGACGAACCGACCAACCATCTCGACGCCGAGACCATCGCCTGGCTGGAAAAGCACCTGCGCGACTATCCCGGTGCCGTGATGATGATCACCCACGATCGCTACTTCCTCGACAATGTTACCGGCTGGATTCTCGAACTCGACCGCGGCCGTGGCATTCCCTACGAAGGCAACTACTCCGCCTATCTGCGCGCCAAGGCGAAGCGTATGCAGCAGGAAGCCCGTGAAGAAGCCGGTCGTCAGAAGGCTATCAGCCGCGAACAGGAATGGATCGCCTCCAGCCCCAAGGCCCGTCAAGCAAAGTCCAAGGCGCGTATCAACGCTTACGAACAGCTGGTGGATGCTGCCGAAAATCAGCGTCCCGGTGATGCGCAAATCATCATTCCGGTCAGCGAGCGTCTCGGCCAGGTGGTGATCGAGATGGAGGGCATCACCAAGGGCTTCGAAGGCCGCACGCTGGTCAACGATCTGTCCATCAAGCTGCCCCCTGGCGGCATTGTCGGCATTATCGGCCCGAACGGCGCCGGCAAGACGACCCTGTTCAAGATGATCACCGGGCAGGAAAAGCCGGATTCCGGCTCGGTCCGCATCGGCGAGACGGTGCATCTCAGCTATGTCGACCAGAGCCGCGATGCGCTTGATGGCAATAAAACCGTGTGGGAGGAAATCTCCGGCGGCGCCGAAATCATCAAGCTCGGCAAGTTCGACATGAACTCGCGCGCTTATTGCGGCGCGTTTAACTTCAAGGGCGGCGACCAGCAGCAGAAGGTCGGCAATCTTTCCGGCGGTCAGCGCAACCGCGTTCACCTGGCCAAGATGCTGAAAGCTGGCGGCAACGTACTTCTGCTCGACGAACCCACAAACGACCTCGATACGGAAACGCTGGGGGCTCTGGAAAGCGCGCTCGAAAACTTCGCCGGCTGCGCCATCATCATTAGCCACGATCGCATGTTCCTCGACCGTCTGGCCACGCATATCCTGGCCTTTGAAGGCGAAGGCCATGTCGAATGGTTCGAAGGCAATTTCGAAGATTACGAGCAGGATAAGATCCGCCGCCTTGGCCCCGATGCCCTCAATCCAGGCAGCCAGGCGCACAAGCGACTGACGCGCTAAGCTATCGGTTTCACTCATCGAAAACCCCGGCTTGTCCGGGGTTTTTGTTTGCCCTTCGGCGTAAACAGATATTCCGTTTTCGTCAGAAACTAACAGATTTCCGACGTCGAATTAACGTCGCGAGCGATTGGCTCTTGCAGATCGAGCTCAAATCACATAAAGATATCTTTATATCTTGATTGGGTGTCGAATGACGGATCTGGTAAAGCTCGGCTTGGATGACGTGGTTGATGTGCTGAAGGCCGTCGGCGAGCCGACGCGGCTGCGCCTGATGGCGCTGCTGATCGCCAGCGATCTCACCGTCACCGACCTTACCGAAATCCTCAGCCAGTCGCAGCCCCGTATCTCCCGGCACTTGAAGCTGCTTGGCGAGGCCGGATTGATCGATCGCTATCAAGAGGGCGCCTGGGCCTATTTCCGCCTGAAGCAAGAAGGAAAGGCCGCGACGTTGGCGCGTACACTTTTGCGTCATACGCGTGAAAACGATGCCGTTCTTCTTCGTGACGGCGAGCGCCTTGCCGCCGTCAAGCGTGTTCGTGCCGAGCGGGCGCAGGCTTATTTCAGCCGGAATGCCGGCGAATGGGATGAGTTGCGCCGATTGCATGCCGCGGATGAGGATGTCGACAAGGTCCTGATCGATCTGATCGGACCGCAGCCTATCGATTCCTTTCTGGATCTCGGCACCGGTACAGGTCGTATGCTGCAGCTTCTGGCCGGCCATTATCGGCGGGCGATCGGCATCGATGCCAGCCGCGACATGCTTGCCGTTGCGCGCGCCAATCTCGATCGCGCAAACATCACGGCTGCCTCGGTCCGCCATGGCGACATCTTCAATTTACCGCTCGAGCAGCAGGATTTCGACCTGATCACAATCCATCAGGTTCTCCACTTCCTCGATCAGCCGGAAATTGCCGTTACAGAGGCAGCACGAATGCTGCGGCCCGGTGGCCGGCTCGTGATCATCGATCTTGCGCCGCACGGGCTCGAATATCTGCGTGACGAACATGCGCATCTGCGTCTTGGCTTCTCGCACCAGATCGTCTCCGACTGGTTGAAGATGGCGGGGCTTGATGTCGAGCAGGTGCAGGATCTTCATTCGGGCCGAGATGGCGGCCAGACGCTGACAGTCACGATTTGGCTGGCGCGTGACCCAAGGCTGCTGATCGCGGCCGATCAGGACCGCCAATCGTCCCCCATTCTTGCCGGGAGAGTTTGATATGTCTTCTAAATCGGAAAGCAGCCAGAACGGCATTCGTATCTCGTTCGAGTTCTTCCCGCCGAAGTCGGAAGAAGCCGAGCAGCAATTGTGGAATACGGTCGCCGAGCTCAGCGACTGGGAACCGGAATTCGTTTCGGTGACCTACGGCGCCGGCGGGTCGACCAAGGCACCGACGCTGTCGGCCGTGCGCAGAATGATCCACGAGACGCCGTTTACGACTGCCACGCATCTAACCTGTGTCGGCGCGACGCGGGAGGATACCCATCGGGTAATTGACGAGTTCCTGGCCGCCGGAGCTCGGCGTTTCGTTGCCTTACGCGGTGATCCGCCGGGCGGCGTCGGCAGCGCTTATCAACCGCATCCGGGCGGTTATGCCAACGCCGCCGAATTGGTCGGCGCTTTGCGTGAGCGTGGTGATTTCGACATTTCCGTCTCCGCCTATCCGGAGAAGCATCCGGAAAGCCGCGATACGGCTGCAGATATCGACATGCTGAAGCGCAAGGCCGACAATGGTGCAAACCGTGCCCTGACACAGTTCTTCTTCGATAATGATGCCTTTGCGCGCTATCACGATCACGTTCGCTCGGCCGGCATCAAGATCCCGGTCGTTCCGGGCATCATGCCGATCCAGAACCTGACGCAGTTGAAGCGTTTCGCCGGTGCTTGCGGCACCAGCATTCCGTCCCGGCTCGACGAGCGTTTCGAAGGTCTCGATGATCACCCCGAGGAACGTGCAAAGGTTGCCGCCGATGTGGCGGCAGAACAGATCCAGGATCTCGTGCGCCGCGGCATCCATGAATTTCATCTTTACACGATGAACCGCGCACCTCTTGTTTCCGCCGTGCTGGAGCGCTTGGGCCTGCAGCGTAGGATTGACGCACCAGCAGGCGCCGCAGCCTGAAAACATTGCCTGGAACACGCAACGAAAAAGCGCATGTCCATCCGGTCATGCGCTTTTCTAATGAAACTCGTGTTTTGTTAGCTTTCGGAGTTCGGCCGCTGCGGTCCCTCGATGTTCGTTAGATGAAAAGCATCGTCACGATGAAAGCGAAGGCCGCACCGACCACCAGGACGTTGATGGATCTCGTCAATCCCATATCTTCCTCCTCAGTCAGCGATTAAATTTTATGTCCAAAATGTGTCGGTTGGAAAGCGAAATCGATGCTGCGGCGCGGCATGAGGCTCGCATTTTGATTCATGAGTATGGCTTAAATATCTGATATAGTTTTGAAAAGTCGCCGCTATCGGCTCTTCGCTTAGCTGTGTGCAAATCTTAATGCAGCACCTGATTTCCCCCGTCGGCGAGATCGCTTTTGCGGCAGCGGTCATCACGCCGTCCGGGGGCGGACGCTATTTTTGATCCAGAGGTAGAGCCGGCCATCAATCACGATCAGCCCGGCGCCGATGAGCGCCATCCCGGCAAATTCGCTGAAGCCGAGCCGTTCGTCGAGGAAAAGAAACCCAAGCAGCAGGGCGCTTGGCGGCACAAGCAAGGTGACGAGTGAGGTATTCGTAGCACCGGCAAGCGCCATGATGCGAAAGTAGAGGATATAGGCGAAGGCTGTCGATAAAAGGGCCAGGCTCAGTATTGCTGCGATGGCAGGAGCGGGTGGGGTCGCGAGCGTCCAAGGATGATCGAAGAGAAGCGCGATCGGCAACATGATGAGCGAGGAGCCCGTTAGCTGGCCTGCAGCAACCACGGGCGGCGCAATGCCCTTGAAACGCTTGGCATAGATCGCTGCAAAGCCGTAGGAAATCGCAGCAAGAATAGGCAGTAGCAGAGCCCAGAAGGGTACGGCGGCGCTGTTGGTAACGCTCGGCGCCAATAATACCACTGTGCCGGCAAGCCCGGTCAGGGAGCCGATGAGTTTCGCCGAGCTCAACCGTTCATCGGTCGTCAGCTGATTGCCGATCAACACTGTCCAGATCGGTGTGGTGGCGTTGAGAATTGAGGCGAGGCCGGCTCCCATCTGCGTCTGCCCGAAGAATATCAATGCATGGGGTACGGCGTTGTTGATGAGGCCCAAAAGCAGGAACTGCAGCCAATGCTTCCTCAGCGCCGCATAGATGCCGAAACGGCCGGCAAGATAAAGATGCAGCGCAATCGCCGCCAGCAGCAGCCGCAGAAGGACGAGGGTGAGGGGCGGCACGTCATGAACTGCAATGCGTGCAAAGAAAAACGATCCGCCCCAGATCAATCCCAGTAATAGCAGAAGACCCCATGTGAGGCTGCTCATTCGGTTGTTGCTGTCCATTGCCGTGCTCCTTTGCCTCGCTTTTCAAGCACAGAGGATGGACACCTCCCACCCGTTTCATGTTTTTCGGCTATCGCGGGATAAGACGATGGAAAACAAAAAAGGCGGCCGGAGGCCGCCTTCCGAAAGTCAAGTTGTCGAGCTTAAAGCGCGTTCAGGAGCGCCGTCGTTGCCCAACCATCGGCCGGCATACCCAGGCGGAACTGTTCCTTCTGGGTGGCGATGCGCGTGCCGGAGCCCAGAATGCCGTCGATCTTGCCGACGTCGTAACCACGCGCAACCAGCTTGGTTTGAAGCGCCTTCATGTCGACATCGTTCAGACCCGGCTCGGGCGTACCCTTGTTGTAAGGGGGCGCACCGGCAAAACGAGTAGCGAAATAGGCAGCCGACGTTGTGTATACGAACGACTGGTTCCAGCCGAGATAGGCGTTGGTATAGTTCGGATAGGCGAGGAAAGCGGTACCCTTGCGGCCCTGCGGCAGGATCAGCGCAGCCGACAGGGAACCGAAATTCGTGTTTCCGTCACGCGGCTTGACGCCGAGCTTGAACCAGTCGCCAGCCGTCAGCGTGCCGCCAATGCCGGATTTCTCCCAGGGCAAGTTGTCCGGAACAGAGACTTCCTGCAGCCAAGGCTGGCCGCGCTGGAAGCCGAGGCTCTGGATGAACTTTGCCGTTGTCAGAATGACGTCGGGTGCGCTCGTCTTGAGGTTGACGTGGCCATCGCCATCGCCATCAACACCGTAGGTGATGATCGAAGGCGGAAGCATCTGCGTCTGGCCGATTTCACCAGCCCATGCGCCTGTCGTGGTATTCGGATCGGCATCGCCGTGCTGCACCATCTCGATATAGGAGATCAGACGCGGGCGGAAGAAATCCGGACGACGGCAGTCGTGGGAAAGCGTGACCAGTGCGTTGCGGGTATTGAAATTGCCCTGGACCGCGCCGAAATCGGTTTCCATCGCCCAATAGGCGGTAATCACGCCGGCAGGAACGCCATAGTCCTGCTCAGCCTTGGCGAAGACATCGGCATACTGCTTCATCTTCTGACGGCCAATGTCGAGGCGGCCCTGGCTGACGGTGCGCTGCGAGAATTCGAGGAAGGTCTGGCGGAAGACGCCCTGGCCACGGTCCATGGACAGAACCTTGGGATCGATCTGTGCGCCGGCAAGGGCCTTATCGGCTGCCGCCGGGTCCGCACCGGCTGCAACCGCCTCTGCCTTCACACCCGCAAGGAAGGGCGCGAGATCGCCGCCACAAGCCGCTTTGGGAGCGTTCGCGCCATCCGCGCTCGGTGCGGCGGCCGGAGTTGCACTCTGAGCAAACGCCGTGCCGGCCATGGCCGAGGCGAAGATGAATGCGAGCGCGCTGCGACGGATGGTATGACGGTCCATGGGCGATCCTTCCTAGGTGATAGAATAGGGTCGCTTTCACAGAAGATTGTGACATAAGCAAGAGTGAAGTGGAGTCGGCCTTAAGAATTTCCTCGCTTCTCTACTGCCGCCACCCAGTTTTGCCAGTTTTGTTCGGAGCCGGCAAAGACGTTGATATCCGTTGGCCCCTTGATTCCGGGGATAATGCCGGTGGATGTATACTGCCAGAAATCCCAGCTGCGATCGGCATAGATCTCCTTGGGATGCTTTGCCACCGAGCGCACCCAGAACTTATAATCCTTGAAGTAACCGACCAGGTTTTCACGGTGGAAGTCGACCGAAGTATAGATGATCGGCCGCTTTCCGTAATAGGCTTCCAGGCGATCCATGAACCGCTTGATTTCGCTGCGCACGACGTCCGGTGCCGGCCTCGTACGGCATGTGGGTGAACCGGGATTCCATTCGACATCAACGACAGGCGGAAGCGCCATGGCGTCCTTCGGCACGTTGCGGATGAACCAATCGGCCTGTTCGTCGGCGGTGGAGCAGAAATAGAAGAAATGATAGGGCGCGTGCAGAAGACCGGCGGCGCTTGCTTCATTCCAATATTCGGTGAAGCGCGGATCGATCCGATCCTTGCCTTCTGTCGCCTTGATGAAGACGAAGGCTACGCCGGCGCCCTTGACGGCTTTCCAGTCGATATCGCCCTGATACTTGGAAATGTCGATGCCATGGATGGGATGGCGCCCAGGATGATCGCGGCCGAAATCCTGCGGTTTTGTATCGCTGAACCTGGTCTTGGGTATGCCGGTGGTCGAGAGGGCATCATAGCCTGTCGTGCAGCCGTTCAAGACCAGGACGAGTGGCAGTAGGCATGCCAGAAGCCGGCGCATGAATATCCTGTTGTGACGCGAGTGATCTTGCTGCCCCAAGATTTGGCTTCCGTATTATGGTCCCCGAGAATCAAAAAGAGCGGCGGATCACGCCGAAGACGGGTGATCTTGCCACTTTATTCACCATATCAACGTAAAAAATGCGTTATCTTCAAGCAGATTCTTATGCTTGAAGCCGGTGCCGCCCTGATTTCACGATGAAATCCGTGACTTTCAGCGAACTCGATTGGTGATGACGGCCCGCCATGCGTAACCGCGCCCGATCTTTTCGGTCTTCAAAACCATGCCTCGCGCCTGCGCCTTTTCGTCCAGCACGGTCAGGAGGTTGGCGCGCGGGATCACGTGGAATTTCGTCAGCCAGCCTTTGAGGAGCGCCTGGAACCAGCCAGGAAGGCCTTCCTGCTGTCCGAAATCAACGATGTGAAGTTCACCGCCCGGCGCGACGGCGTTAAGCGACGCATCAACCGCGCTTTCCCAATCCGGTATCATCGACAGGGCGTAAGAAATCATTACCCGGTCGAAGCCGTTTGTGCCGAAGTCGGCTGCTGAAAAGGCTGTGGCGTCGGCGACGCGAAAATCCGGCATCTGCTTCAGACCGCGAAAATTGCGGCGTGCAGAGATCAGCATTTCCTGCGAGATGTCGAGGCCGTAAAGCCGTGCCGAAGGGAAGGTGCGGTAGGCCAGCAGCATGTTGCGGCCCGTGCCGCAGCCAACTTCCAGCAGCGAGCCGCCGACAGGCACGTTCAGCTGAGCGATGGTGCGATCCCGGCCGAAGAGATAATATTTGCGGGTCAGGTCATAGATGTGGCGCTGATAACGGTACATGCCGTCCATCAGCCTGGCGTGGTTGTTCGCGCTGTTATCTATGCCTGTGTCCGCCTGGCTCACGCTTTTTTCCCGTAGATGTGGAAGCCGCCGTAGATCGCGGAACGATCAAGTGCGTTGAGCTGCTGCGAGCGCTCTTCGAAATAAACCCACTGATCGCGGATGGCCGGCGACAGACGTCCTTCGATGATGCTCTTTTCGGCAGCCGTGCGGAAGATCACGCGGGCGCCTTCGCGCGCCGTGCGGGTAATCTCTGCCCAAAGGCTGTTGAGCTGATCGTCCGTCATCCAATCCTGCGCATCGAGTAGGATATAACGGTCGCGCGAGGCTGCAGGCTTTGAAGCCAGCAATTCCGTGAAATTGGCATGATGCACATCGACGCGATCGGCATTGGCGCGGATCGCCGCATAGTGCTCAGGCTTGAGATACGTGGGCAGGGGGCCTTGATGCTGACCCGCATAGCGCCGCGCAAAGGCTTGCCAGGCAAAGTAATTGTCGCGCATTGGGAAATGGCAGGAGAGCTTTTCCAGGCGGTGCCTGAGCACGGCTGAAATCGAGTCGTCTCCGGCCAGGCTGGCAAGCTCGTCATATTGCTGCGGCGGAATGCCGAGACCGAAGAGCGAGCTCTTGCGGCCGAGCAACCAGCGAACCATCGGACGATCGAAGATCGGTGCGATCTCGTTTTCGAAGAACTGACGCTGTTCGCGCATCGTGCGGGCTTCGGTCATCTTGGCAAGACTGACGCCGTGCAGGCGGGCGAGCACATGGGCCGCGCCGATGAAGCGGCCGAGCAGGCCCGTCTTGTAGATGTTGCGGTTGAAGACCGTCACGCGGCGGCGACCATAGAGATCGCGGCCATCCCAGTAGGATGCCGTGGCCGCATCGAGCCTCGGCGCGATGAACTGGTCGTAGGCCTGGCTATTGACGCTGACGCCCGGTGTCGCGAAGAAGCGCACCAGATCGGAATGGCCAGGCAGCAGCCGGAAGGCGGCGAGCTTCAGCTTGTTCAGCGCGATATGATGCCGGTTCAGGTCGACGACGTCGATCGAAGCGGGGCCCTGTGAGAGATAGGCAAGCATATTGCAGCCGCCGGACCCGATCGTGACGATACGATGATGCGGCTGAAGCTCCATCGCCTGCATGTCGACATCCGGATCTTCCCAGATCTGTGGATAGACGAGGCCGGAAAACAGCATTCCGAAGAGGCGCTCCGAAAGGCCGGCCTTGGAAAGGGCCTTGTGCTGAAGCAGAGCGTCTTTGAGTTTCCGATTTTTCCGGAGACCGGCATCTGGGGCGAATTCAGTCATCTGAGTCTAGCTACCCTATTTTTAAGGTTCAGGGCGTGTAACCCGATAATGCTACAGTCTGATGACGTGGACTGTTGGTAGATTCGCTCTAAAAGCGGCGCTACGCACATTTGCGAGGTCGCAATAACGATAGGCCTTTCATCTTGTTGCGTTTCCTGATTGTCTCCGCCTACCTTTTGGAGGGTATGTGACATGCGTTTGATTTCGAGAGTGATCGGAGCACTTGTTGTTTTGCTGCTGATCATTGTCGCAGGCGGAGCCGTTTGGCTCTCCGTTTCTCCCCCTGAGCTGTTGAAGGTCGGCGATGGTTATGCCGCCAAGATGGTGTGCTCCAATACATTCGTCGCCAAGCGTGACCCGGATCAGGTGCTGGCTGATGATGTGCAGGCGCCCGGCAATCCGGCGCTGAAGCTGATAAGGGTTTCGGTCGATCGCGACGAGGGCGTGGTGCGGGCGCGGTTCCTTGGATTGTTTGCGCCAAACTATGCGCTCTATCGCGGCGCGCTCGGCTGCACGTCGGTGCCGGATGGTGACCTGCAGGGCGCTCGTAGCGCCGTCTTCCTCAATAAGATCAAGGCACCGAAAAGCGATGCGCTATGGCCGGATGGGGATACCGTCAATGTCGGCCAGGGCGATCAGGGCACCAAGCTTGCCGCTGTTGTCGACAATTCCGAACTGGCCGGTCCCGCCATGCGCGCCATCGTCGTCGTTAAGGATGGACATATCGTTGCCGAGTCTTATGGCGACGGCTTCAGCAAGGCGACACCGCTTATCGGCTGGTCGATGACGAAGACGGTCAACGCCGCCATCGTCGGGCGTCTGATGCTCGCCGGTCGCATGTCGTTTGACGATCAGAATCTGCTGCCGCAATGGAGCGCCGATGCGCGCAAGGACATCAAGCTTAGCGATCTCCTTGCCATGGAGAGCGGCCTTGCCTTCAACGAGTCTTATGGCAGCGTTTCCGACGTAACCCGTATGCTCTATCTCGATCCGGATACGACGAGCATTGCCGCCAATGCGCGCCAAGTCGCGGCACCCGGCGAGCGGTTCAGCTATTCGAGCGGCACGGCGACGCTGCTTTCGCGACTGTGGATGAACAGGCTTCCAAATCTGAGTGCCGCCGTCGGCTATCCGCGTGAAGCTCTTTTTGGACCGCTCGGCATGTACAGCGCGGTCTTTGAAGCCGATGAGCGCGGAACGTTTGTCGGCAGTTCCTATCTTTATGCCAATGCGCGTGATTGGGCGCGTTTCGGTCAATTCCTGCTGCAGGATGGTGTCTGGAAGGGAAATCGCCTTCTGCCCGAAGGGTTCGTTGGTGCCATGCGCACCCCGACGAAGGCTTCCGAGGGTGTCTATTCGCAGGTTCAGGCGTGGCTGGCCGGTCCTGGCGGTTCGAACGCGCAGTTTGGCTTGCCTGCCGATACGTTCTGGATGAGCGGTCATGACGGCCAGACCGTCGCGATCGTGCCCTCGGCCAATCTGGTGGTCGTCCGCATGGGCCTCACGCCAGCCTGGGCCGACTATCGGCCGCAAATCCTTGTGAAGCGGATCATGGATGTGATAAAGCCGGCCTCAAACTAGGCCGGCTTCCAAAAATGCTTCGGTAAAATCAGTAATTGCCGTTGGCGACGTCGCTCAAGCCCTTGCGCTTGGCGTCATAGTAGTAGCCGCGCGCATAGAGCTGCACAGCGCTGGCTTCTTTGTTCTCGGCCTTGTTGTCTGCCGTCATCCATGCACCGCGCAGATATTTGGCGGCGTATTTGATGTTGGTTTCGGCATCGAGCAGACCGGACGGCGGTCCCTCGTAACCCATGGACTTGGCCGTATTGTACTTGATCTGCATCAGGCCGAAATAGCCGGCGCGATTGTAAGCCTTCGGATTATAGCGGCTCTCGCGATGAACGACGCGATGGATCAGCGATTCCGGAATTTCATAGATCTTCGCGTATTTCTGAATGAGCTTCGAAACGTAGCCCTTTTCGGCGGGCGGAACGTCTGAATCGTAATTCGTCGTCGTCATGACGGCCGGAACGACCGTCGGGCCGCTGCTGTCGAAATTGAAATCGTAATGCATGCGGTTGTCCGCATAGCGCAGGAGGCCGATCTGTGCCGGCGTTGCAAAAGCAACTTCCGCCTGGGCTTCATTATCGGGGCGAGGGGTTGGTACAGCCACCTGGATGGCGGCGAGATCCGATGTCATCGGGATTGTCTGCTCGGCCGTTTGAGCGACCGGGCCGGCTGCCGGCATCAGAGCCTCGTCGCCCGGACGTGCGGGATTAGGCATCGGAATTGCGACAACGGATGGAATGAGCGACGTGTCGGACGATGCGTAGGCTGCAGCAGCCGTCGTATCGGCCGAGGGCGTGCCCGTTGCAGCGGCAATGGCCGCGCTGCCCTGATTGGGCGCGGTGTTTGCAGCGGCGACAGTCGGCTGACCCATACGGGCCTGTGCGGCAGCGATCTGCTGCTGCTCCAGGGTGCCCGCGCCGACGCGGCCGGATTTCGCCATTGCAGCTTGTTGTTGAGGCGCTCCGGAAACCGGAGCGGCCGAGGCTGTTGCGACACCGCTAACAGGCGCAGCGGCGCCAGTTGCGGTCAGGGTCGTATTCGGATGCGGCACGTTGGCGTGTGCCGACGGGAGATCTGCCTGAGACGTCTGCTGCTGGGTGCTAGCACACCCGGCCAGAGCGCCGCACATCATTGCCGACAAGGCAACGCTGCGCTTCAGGCTAGGAAATCCGATCGCTACCATTCTGTCACTTTCGAAAAAACCAAAGCTATTTGCGATGCAAATCGGTCACAGGACCTCACAATTCGGTCACAGGATCGATAAAATTATGAATCCCCATTAACCTATCCGTGATCGCGCCGCAACCCTGGACCGCGTCAGGCAGCCATTCGGCGGTAGCCGGCGGTGACTGCGCCGGCCGCAATCAACAGAGTTCCGCCTGTGCGGTTGACGGCGCGTTGCACGCTTGCCTTGCGGATAACACCGCGCGCCATGTCGGCGACGAAGACGTAAATCAGCGAATTCAAAGCCGCCAGCGTGAGGAAAGTTGCCTCCAAAATAAGCGTTTGCTGAAGAAATGGCTTCGACAGGTCGAGGAACTGCGGCACGAACGCAATGAAGAAGACGATACTCTTCGGATTAAGTGCGGTTACAACGTAGGCGTGCAGCAGAATCTTGAGCGGTTTTTCCTCTGGGAGATTGTCATTATCCCCTAACGGACCCTTAACAATTGGGGCACGCCAGAGCTTGATTCCGAGGAAGACGAGATAGGCCGCGCCGATCAGCTTCAGAATCGTAAACAATGTGGCAGAGGCAGCTAAAATGGCGCCCAGACCCATGAGGGAGGCCGTCATTGCCGTGCAGTCGCCAAGGGTTACGCCGGTGACCGTTGCCAGAGCCGTCTTGCGGCCGTGGCCGAGCGCATAGGAAATGACAAGGAGAATGGTCGGCCCCGGTATGGCCAGCATGATGCAGGACGCGGCGGCGAAAGCGAGCCAGGTTTCGATGGACATGGAATCCTCCCTATTCCTTTTCGCCGCCAGCAAAGACATTGGATTTACGATCAGTCAATCAGTTTGATCACCGATCGCGGCTCCAGATTGTGGAACATTCAGGCTTGCGCATATTTCTGGCCGATATGCTCCATGACCTCGGCAAACCAAGGTGAGGAGATATCAAATGCCTTGCCGCCCTTGATGCGCGGGAATTCGATGACGCGCAGCTTGCCGCCCTGGCTTTCGTCATGGCCGGTGACGCCGGAAACCTTGTTGAGCGCGCTTTCGACTGCGAGATCGACCATTCCCTGGATGAGGCGGAGATCGTCGCCGTTTGCCGGCGCGGAACGAGCAAAGTAACCCGACTTCTGCACCATGGATCGCTCCGCGCCGATAATCGAGGCAAACTGCTTCTGGAACCAGCCGCCGACATTGATGGTATCGATCTTCACATGGCCAAAGGCATCGCGCTTGATTGTTTCCCCGGCGGCTTCCCGTTCGGCAACGATCGCGTCGAGCGCGGCACCTTCCGATACGAACAGCGTGACCTGTCCGGTCTTTTCCATGATCTTGCGCAGGCGCTCGCCTTCAGTCTCGATGTTGAATGCCATTTCAGGCAGATAGAGGCCGTCGATAGCCTTCAGGGCGGCGCTCATCATCAAGCCGTCGACATATTCGTTGGCGCTGGTCTTCTGGATATAGGCGCGTGCGGTCGCCGCCGTCAGCCAGCCACAGTGACGCCCCATGACTTCATGAATGACCAGCGTGCGGGGGGCGGCGGTCTGTTCGTTGCTGACGTTGTCGAAGAAATCTGCGCCGACTTCGGCTGCCGTCCAGGCGCCGAGAGACTGGCGGATCGGCACGACGTCGTTGTCGACGGTTTTCGGCAGGCCTACGACGGTGAGGTCATAGCCGTTGGCGCCGAGATAGGCAGCGAGATCGGCTGCCGTCGTATTCGTATCGTCGCCACCGATCGTGTGAAGGATGGTGACCCCGTCGGAGGCGAGGCGCTCGGCTGCGACGCGCAATGGGTTTTCGCCTTCCTTGACCAGACCGCGCTTGACGCAGTCTGCGGCGTTGGTGAGCTTGACGCGGCTGTTGCCGATCGGCGAACCGCCGTAGCGATGCAGAAGGTGCGCGCGCTCGCGCATGGCCGGTGTCACCGCGAGGCTGTCAGCCAGGAGAACGCCTTGATAGCCGGAGCGATAGGCGATGATGTCGATCTCCGGCGCGACGTCGGTGTAGCGCTGGATCAGCCCGCCAACGGCTGAGGAAAGGCAGGGCGCCAATCCACCGGCGGTGAGCATTGCGACTTTCTGTTTGGCCATGGAGATCCTCCTTGCAGTCGAGCTGCTTTATTTCAATGGTTGCCGTGGGAATGGATGCGACAGGCTTGAATGGCTGTAAAGTAAAGAATTTAAGAAACACGCGGTTTGTTTTCTGGTTTGGACAGGGCAGGGCATGATGGTGCCGCGCTTCTCACGGAAGGCTCGAAACACACCATCATTACCAAATTGTGAAAAGTGTTTTCGCCCTTGCGACGAATGGACTGCTTGCATTGCCAGGCATTATTTGGTCAATGTGTTCCATAGTTTATGAGAGCCTTTGGAACTACGATGTCGTTTTGGGAAAAATTGCTGAATGCTATTGGTAGCACCGCTGGCAATGCCCTGTCGGCGGTGGTCGAGGCCATTCGCACTGTATTCGAAGGCGACCCGGAAACCCGCCGAAAGGTGGCATTTTCCGTTGCGGTCATCGCGCTTTCCGCCAAGATGGCGAAGGCCGACGGCATCGTGACCGAAAACGAGGTCAATGCGTTTCGCGAGATCTTCGAATTTCCGCAGGATCAGGCCAAGAACGTCGCACGTCTCTACAATCTGGCACGTCAGGACGTCGCCGGTTACGAAGCCTATGCTGAACGTCTGTCGACGCTCTGCGTCACCTGCACTAAGAACTGCCCGGTGCTGGAGGATGTGCTCGACGGCCTGTTTCACATTGCCAAGGCCGACGGCTTGATCCACGAGAAGGAAATGGAATTCCTGCAGCACGTTGCGCAGATATTCCAGATGAGTGAGGAGCGGTTCGACCAGATCATGGCGCGCCATGTCAGCGCCGGCGGGCGTGATCCCTACAAGATCCTCGGCGTCTCGCGTCAGGACGATTTCCCGACCATCCGTCGCCGTTACCATGGGCTTGTCTATGAGAACCATCCAGATCGCCTGGTCTCTCGGGGCGTTCCGGAAGAGTTCCATGTGATCGCCAACGAACGTATGGCGGCTTTGAACGCGGCTTATGCCGAGATCGAAAAAGAACGCCGCGCCGCATGACTGCATTCGAGGCCGATTTTTCACGCGCCGTGGTTCAGCCGTCGCCGAACCACGGTGAACGCCGGGACGGGCGCAAGCCGGATATGATCTTGCTGCACTATACCGGTATGGGCACGGCGGACGGCGCGCTGGATTGGCTCTGTCGAAGCGAGAGCCAAGTATCAAGTCATTATTTCGTTTTCGAAGACGGGCGCGTTATGCAATTGGTGCCGGAGGATCGGCGCGCCTGGCATGCGGGCAAAAGCGCGTGGCAGGGCGAGGACGATATCAACTCGCTCTCGATCGGCATTGAAATAGCCAATGCCGGCCACCCGGGCGGCCTGCCCGATTTCCCGGATGCGCAGGTCGAAGCGGTCGTCGAACTATGTCGTGATTGCGGCCAACGCTGGGCAATCGCGCCCGAAAGAGTGCTCGGGCACTCGGACGTAGCGCCGGTTCGCAAGGTTGATCCGGGCGAGAAGTTTCCCTGGGCGCGGCTGGCTGTGGAAGGCGTAGGGCACTGGGTTGAGCCGGCTGCGATCACCGGCGGTCGCTTCTTCCAGAAGGGCGATGTCGGCCAACCAATCGAGGCCCTGCAGTCCATGCTCTCGCTTTACGGTTACGGAACTGAAATTACAGGCGAATTCTCCGAGAAGCTGAAGGGCGAGGTTGAAGCTTTCCAACGTCATTTCCGTCCTGAACGGGTTGACGGGATCGCCGATTTTTCGACGATCGACACGCTTCATCGTCTTCTGTCGGCACTCCCTCGCTTTTCCTGACGAAAACGCCGACAGCAGCGATATCCATAGTCGGCTATAAGTCGAAAAGCGCGTAACCCCCTGCTGCGCCACATGTTTTCCCTATTATCTCCGCATTGCGCTGGTCTAACCACGATCGCTAAACGGCGGCCGCGCAGTTTGGTTTTGTGTGTCGCGCGGCCGTAGACGACTAATGGGGACTGTGCACTCCGGCGGCTCTTTTTGCCTCCAGCCGGACGTGCCGGCTTGAGGCTGTTCGCGGTCCCGCGCTGGAGACAAAAGACTACATGAAAAATTTGATTGTTGCGGCAGCAGCATGCCTGGGTGTGCTGCTGGTAGGGTATGATTGCGCCTTTGCGGGCCAGCATCATGGAAAGCAACGAACGGTTCCGCTTAAGACCGTCAGCCGCACCACCGGTTTTCCGGTGCCCAATGCGCCCGCCGAACTACGTGACGCAGACAATTCCTCGACACTGCAGAACCGTTACTCCCCACTGATTACCAAATACGCCAAGGAAAATGGCGTCGCGGTTGAACTGGCGACCGCGGTCATTCGGATCGAAAGCAATTTCAATGCGAAAACGCGCGGCAGCGCCGGAGAAATCGGCTTGATGCAGATCAAGCCGGCAACCGCACGCCTGATGGGCTACACCGGCCGCGCCAAGGGACTGTATGATCCCGAAACCAATATCAAATTCGGCATGAAGTATCTCGCCATGGCGCAGAATCTTGGTGGCGGGCAGACCTGCAATACCATCCTGAAATACAATGCAGGCCATGGCGCAACGCGCATGAACCCGATCTCGAAGCGGTATTGCGGCAAGGTCCTGGCATTGCTCGACTGATCCGCCTCCGTTCAAGGAAGATCGGGTGGGGTGGAATCGCTTTCCATGCTATCGAGCCTCGATCATTTGCGAGGATATGGCATGGCAGCGGATTTCAAGTTCATCGTCGTCGGTCGTGGAATGATGGGGGCCGCTGCTGCCCGCCATCTTGCCAGGCAGACGGATGGAGTTGCAGTCATCGGACCGGATGAGCCGGAAGATCGCGCGAACCATCAAGGCGTCTTCGGCAGTCACTATGACGAAGGCCGCATTACCCGAACCATCGATCGTGACACGGACTGGGCACGCCTCGCAAACCGCTCGATCAACCGCTATGCGGAGATCGAGCGCGATAGCGGCATCCAGTTCTACACGCCGGTCGGCTGCCTGGTGACGGGCCCGAAGCGTGGTGGCGACAACGGCTATGTCGGAAGCGTTCTCGACGCGGCGCATAATCTGGGGGTCCAGACAGATGTTCTGGATGATGCCGGCCTCAAAACGCGGTTTCCATTTTTCTCCTTCGCGTCCTCGAGCGAAGGCGTTTTCGAGCCTCATGGTGCGGGTCATATCAGCCCGCGCAGGCTCGTGAAGGCGCAATCTCTCCTGGCGGAGAAGGCCGGTGCGCGGGTGATCAAGCAGACCGTTGTTTCGATTCGCGATGATCATGGACTTGCCGTCGTCACGACCGCCGAGGGCGAAACCTGGCGTGCCGAAAAAGTGCTCATGGCCGCCGGCGGTTTCTCCATCGCGGAGAATCTCTTGCCGCGACCTGTTGAGATGAAGGTTTATGGCCGGACGGTCACCTTCTTCGAAGTGAGCGAGGCGGAAGCAGCAGCGTTTTCAGGTATGCCGTCGCTGATATCGGTCACCGCCGATGATGCGGACAGCATCTACATGCTGCCGCCGATCCGGTATCCTGATGGAAAGCACTACATCAAGATCGGTGGCGATCCGGACGATTTGCAATTTACGTCCGAGGCGGAATTGCGCGCCTGGTTCCGCACTGCGGGTCGCGAAAAGGCGCGCGACCACCTCGTGCGGATATTTCATGCACTTGTTCCCGGCATAGAGCGGCCAGCCTCGTTCACCAATTCCTGCGCCGTTTCCTTTTCGCCAACCGGATATCCCATGATCGGTTACAGCTCGTCTCCGCGTGTGGCTGTTTTGACCGGCGGTTGCGGCACGGCTGCCAAGAGTTCGGACGAAATCGGCCGGTTGGGTGCCGAGCTGCTGCTCTCAGGCCGAATCAAGGACGAAGGCTACGACACGGATTTCTCAGCGCATTTCCGCAGGTGACGCAGGCCATCTAAGAAGCCGCATATTTAGGTGGCAATTGCAGGCGGTCTCGGTTAATGAGCCTGTGCCAGTTGGCCGGGCAGCCGCGCTTTATCAATGTCGAAAGGCGATAAGGTGAGGAAAGTCCGGGCTCCACGGAAACACGGTGCCGGATAACGTCCGGCGAGGGTGACCTCAGGGAAAGTGCCACAGAAAGCAAACCGCCTGATCTTCGGATTGGGTAAGGGTGAAACGGTGGGGTAAGAGCCCACCGCGTCTCTGGAAACAGCGACGGCACGGAAAACCCCACCGGGAGCAAGACCGAATAGGGATGACGCGGAGTGCGCGAGCGCTCCAGCCCGTTTCCGGGCCGGTCATCCGGGTGGGTTGCAGGAGGCGTCGCGCAAGCGCCGTCCCAGATGAATGGCTGCCACGTTCCGACCTTGGTCGGAGCCATACAGAACCCGGCTTACAGGCCAACTGGCAAATCAACCCTCGCTCTATCCACAGGGGCATTTCGGCTCTCGGAAAATAATTTAGAGAGCCTTTGGATACCGGGTTTTCCAGGCCCTCCAGCTACCGCAGCCAATCGTTTTAGCTTGTGAAAACAATCCGTTTTGGGACGTCCTCTAAAGCCGATCCTAACCTTTCGTTAAACTTAACGGCTTATGAATATTTAGGCTGTGGCCGCGCCTGGTGCGGCTTCATCCCATTGACGCCCATATGGTCCCATGGTATCCCAAACGAACACTGCATACGGGCTAAAAGCCCAATCATCGCAAAACCATGATTGCTCCCGGTTCGGGGGTGTCGAAGGGGTGTTTTCTCTTTCGGCTTGCGAAGCTGTGTCCGATTTTGGCTGTGTCTGCGAGCGGGTAATTGCTTGTGGGGCACGGGGGACGGGTGTTTCGCGTCATGAACCGCTTCCTGTCAAATGCGACCAACCGGATCGATGCCAAGGGACGGGTCTCCGTGCCGGCAGCGTTTCGTTCCGTGCTGGTCGAACGCAATATCCAGGAGCTGTATTGTTTCCAGGATTTTGTGTTTCCGGCGATCAGTATCGGCGGCCTCGATCTGCTCGATCGTTTCGAGCGGCAGATTGCGGCGGACGATCCATTTTCGCCGGCGGCGAACCAGATGTCGCTCCTCATTCATGGGGGCGGGGTCTTCATGAAGCTCGATGCCGAAGGGCGGCTGATGGTCACGGATTTTATTCGAGACTTCACCGGCATCACCAACGAGGTAACCTTCGTCGGTCGGGCGGATCATTTTCAAATATGGCGACCGGAGGCCTTTCTGGCCTTGCAGGTGCAGGCACGAGAGGAGCGCAGGCTGGCGGGCAAGCGCTCGGATTAAAGCGGGGACACGGAATGGCGGCGAATTCTGGCGGAGGTTCTACTGATGCCGGTGGCGGACCTGTTCGCCACATTCCGGTTCTTCTTTCCGAGGTGGTCGAGGCTTTGGCCCCGGCGCCCGGAAAGATCATCCTCGACGGAACGTTTGGAGCTGGCGGCTACACTTCGGCCATTCTGGCTGGCGGCGCCGATGTGATCGCGCTTGATCGTGATCCGACGGCGATTGCTGCGGGGCACGCGCTCGTTGTCGCTCATGCCGGGCGTCTCAATCTCATTTCATCGCAATTCTCCCAGCTTGCCGAGCATGCGCCCGAGGGCGGCCTTGATGGCGTCGTTTTGGATATCGGCGTCTCCTCGATGCAGATCGATGAAGCGGAACGCGGTTTTTCCTTCAGCAAGAACGGTCCGCTCGATATGCGGATGTCGGCAAGCGGCGTCTCGGCTGCGGATGTCGTCAACCGCGCCAAACTTGCAGAGCTCATTCGTATCTTTGTTCTTCTTGGTGAGGAAAAGCAGGCGCCGCGCATTGCGCATGCTATCGAAAAGCGGCGTGCCGAGGCTCCCTTCGTCACCACCCGCGATCTGGCCGGCCTGATTGAAGTCGTGACGCCGCGAAAGGCCAAGGACAAGATCCATCCTGCCACGCGCGTGTTTCAGGCGCTTCGGATTTTCGTCAATGACGAACTCGGTGAGTTGGCTCAAGCGCTGTTTGCGGCTGAGCGGGCTCTGAAGCCCGGTGGCCGGCTTGTCGTCGTCACCTTCCACTCCCTTGAGGATCGGATCGTCAAGAAATTCTTCGCGGATCGTTCCGGTCGTGCTGTCGGGTCTCGCCACATGCCTGTCGTGCAGGAGCGGCCGGCAACGTTCGATGCCATTGGCAAGTCGATGGTTGCGGCCAGCGATGCGGAGGCGGAAGTCAATCCTCGGGCTCGTTCAGCCAAGCTGCGTGCCGGTCTTCGTACGGCAGCGCCCGCCGAATCCGCCGATTTCTCGATCTTCGATCTGCCCAATCTCGCCAATCTCGGAAAGCTCGGAGGTTGATATGTTGAAGACTTTTGACATCGTGCTGATCGGCGTCATGACGGCAATGGCCAGTGTGACCTATACGATCAAGCATCGCGCCGAGCTGAAGCTGGAAGAGGTTCATCGCCTCGAAGCCGAGATCAAGCTTGAAAAGGACACGATTGAGCTGCTGAAGGCAGACTGGGCCCTGGTGTCGCAGCCGAACCGGCTGGAGCGCCTCGTCAATAACTACAGCAATGAGCTTCAGCTGCAGCCGACGCTGTCGACGGCTATCGTTCAGCCGAGCGAGCTGCCGATGCTCCGCTCTCAGGTTCCGCAGCCGGCCATAGCGGATGCGAAGGATGGTGACAAAAGCACCAAGCCTGCCGGCTCCAAGGTTGCTTCTGCCTCGAAGAGCGGCGACACCACCGATGCCGAGATCAGGAAAGCCATCGCTGACGTGGCGGCAGCTCCGGCGCCGCGGCCCAAGGCACCCGCTATTGCCAAGCGCAAGAAGCCGGACGTGGACAACATCTCAACGGGATCGGTGGGCCATTAATGTCTTTTCTTTCTCGCATCATGGTCTTGAAGAGCAAGGCGCACTTTTCCACCGATGGCAACAACCGGCGAGGCGACGGGTTTTCCCGTTCGCTGTTTGAAGGCATTCGCAAGCGTAAGTCGAACCAGGCCAGAAGCCGCGTCGTCCTACTGGTCGTCAGCTTTGTTGCCATCTATTGCGTGATCGGCGGACGTCTTGCCCAGTTCGCGATGACCGCGCCGGATATTACGTCCAGCATTCTGCCGCCGGATCGTCTAATGGCTTCGCGGCCTGATATCGTCGATCGCAATGGCGCGTTGCTTGCGACCGACATCCGTACGGTTTCCCTCTTCGCCGAGCCCAACAAGATTATCGATCCTGATGAAGCCGTGGAGCAGCTGCGCACGGTTCTGCCGGATCTCGATGCGAAATCCACCTATCGGAAGCTTTCGGTCAAGACCTCTCATTTTGCCTGGCTTCGCCGCCAGTTGACGCCGAAGCAGCAGAGCCAGATTTTGGCGCTCGGTATTCCGGGTATCGGGTTCCGTCCCGAGAAGCGTCGTTTCTATCCGGGCGGCTCGACCGCGCCGCATATCCTCGGCTACGTCAATATCGATAACCGTGGCGTATCCGGCATGGAAAAATACATCGACGATCAAGGTCTTGCCGACCTTGCCGCCGCCGGCATGACGAACGATCAACCGCTGCAGCCGGTGAAGCTGTCGATCGATCTGCGTGTACAGGGCATCGTCCGTGATGCCGTCGTCAACGCGGTCAAGAATTTCCAGGCGAAGGGTGCCGGCGCTGCGATCCTCGACGTCCACACCGGCGAAGTGCTGGGAATGGCTTCGGCTCCCGACTTCGACCCCAACTATCCCAACGAAGGCGCTTCGGAAGGATGGCTGAACCGCATGACGAACGGTACGTTCGAAATGGGGTCCACCTTCAAGACCTTCACGATGGCTATGGCGCTCGACGAAGGCAAGATATCGTTGCGCGATGCCTTCGATGCCACCAATCCGATCCGGATCGGCGGCTTCACCATCCACGACTTCCACGGTCAGCATCGCGTGCTGTCGGTTCCGGAAATCTTCCAGTATTCGTCCAACATCGGCACGGCGAAGATTGCCGATATCGTCGGTATCGATGCGCATAAGGAATTTCTGACTCGCCTGGGGCTGCTCAACAGGATGAATACCGAGCTGCCGGAAGTGAAGGCGCCGAGCCAGCCCCGCGTCTGGAAGAAGATCAACTCGATCACCATCTCGTTCGGCCACGGCGTCTCGACGACACCGCTGCAAACGGCTGTTGCCGCATCGGCCCTCGTCAATGGCGGCAAGTTGATCGACCCGACCTTTCTTCCGCGCACGCGTGATCAGGCCGACGCCATCGCCAAGATGGTCGTCAAGAAGAGCACCAGCGACGACGTTCGCTTCCTGCTCGAGTTCAATGGCACCCGTGGCTCGGGCCGTAATGCACGCGTCCCGGGGTACAACGTCGGCAGCAAGACCGGTACGGCCGACAAGGTCGTCAATGGCCGCTATGCACATAATCTCAACTTCAACAGCTTCCTGGCCGCGTTCCCGATCGACGACCCGCAATATATCGTCATGACCTTCATCGACGAGCCGAAAAGCGGCGAGCGTGGCGGCGGGACTATTTCGGCCTTCACCGCTTTGCCGATCGCCCGCGATATCATAGCAAGAGCTGCGCCGATTCTGGGAGTCCAGCCCACTTTCGGAAAAGACAACTCGGCCTTGCTGGCGTCTTATTAAGCGTGAAAGAATACACTGGCCGATTCGCGAGAGGGCGGATCGGCTAAAACGAAAAGTACATTCGATGAAGCTGCGGGATATCGCCGGAGATGCATTTCCGGAACTCACAACACAGATTGGCGGAACGCTTGGCGATCTCGAGATAACGGGAGTGTCCGCCGATAGCCGCAAGGTATCGGCCGGCATGGCCTTTGTTGCCGTCGCGGGTACGAAAGCCAATGGTGCGAGCTTTATTGCGGATGCCGTTTCCCGCGGCGCCGCGGTCGTTGTTGCGGGCGGCGATGCCGTTGCCACGGGCGCACCGTTGCTCTCGGTGTCTGAGCCCAGGCGTTTTCTGGCAATCGCTGCTTCGCATTTCTACGGCCGACAGCCAGAGGCAATGGTGGCTGTGACCGGGACTGCGGGCAAGACCTCCGTCGCATCCTTCACGCGCCAGATCTGGGCCTTTGCCGGTCATCCCGCCGCTATGATCGGCACGACGGGCGTCGTATCGCCCACCCGTAACGAATATGGTTCACTGACGACACCGGATCCGGCGTCACTGCACAATCTGCTGGCCGAGCTCGCGGACGAGGGCGTGACCCATGCGGCTATGGAAGCGTCAAGCCACGGCCTCGATCAGTTCCGCCTGGATGGCGTCAGGCTAGCCGCTGCCGCCTTTACCAATCTCGGTCGCGATCATATGGACTATCATCCGACGATCGAAGACTACATGGCCGCCAAGATGCGGCTGTTCAAGGACCTGCTGCCGAAAGGCTCGCCTGCCGTCATATTCGCTGACGATGCCTGGTCTGCTCAGGCGATCGCCGCTGCTCGCGACGCCGGTCATGACGTTCGCACGGTGGGGCGCAAGGGTGGCTTCCTCACGCTCAAGCGTGTCGAGCATTTCCGACACAAGCAAATCGCTGAGGTTCATATCGGCGACGAGATTTTCGAGGTCCACATTCCCCTGGCCGGAGATTTCCAGATTGCCAACGCGCTTGTCGCGGCCGGTCTGGCAATCTCGACAGGTGTTGCCGCCTCGGTTGCGATGGCCGCCCTCGAGAAGCTTGTGGGCGCCTCGGGCCGCCTGGAACTCGTCGGTCATACGGCGGATGGGGCGCTTGCCTATGTCGACTATGCACATAAGCCGGACGCGCTTGAGAACGTTCTGAATTCCGTTCGGCCCTTCACCACGGGCCGGATCATCGTCGTTTTCGGCTGCGGGGGCGATCGCGACCGTGGCAAACGACCGATCATGGGAGAGATCGCCTGCCGTCTCGCAGATGTTGTTGTCGTGACCGACGACAACCCGCGTTCCGAAGAGCCGGCTGCGATCCGCTCGGAGATCATGGCGGGTGCCGCCTGCGCTACGGAAATCGGCGATCGCGCCGAAGCGATCCGCAAGGCGGCCGGAATGCTGAAATCCGGCGATACGCTGATCGTTGCCGGCAAGGGGCATGAGGAAGGGCAGACGATTGGCGCCGTTACGCTGCCGTTCTCGGATCATGCTGAACTTCGCAAAGCATTGGAGGATTTGAAGTCTTGAACTGGCTATGGACATCTGAGGAACTGATCGCCGCAATCTCGGGCCGTTTCATCGGAACGCTGCCTCAGGGCATTACGGGCATTTCCATAGACAGTCGCTCCATAAAGCCGGGCGAGGCTTTCTTTGCCATCAAGGGCGATCGTGTCGACGGCCATGACTATGCCAATGTGGCCATGGCGAACGGCGCGGCCTTTATCGTCATCAGCGAGGCACGTCTGCCGGCGATGGGCAGTCTGACGGTGCCGAAGGTCATCGTGGACGATGTTCTGGCGGCACTGGCTCGACTGGGCGTTGCGGCGCGCCAACGCACGCGCGCGAAGATTATCGCCGTCACGGGTTCGGTCGGCAAGACGACCACGAAGGAGATGCTGCGGCGTACGCTGTCTCCATCCGGCAAGGTTCACGCCTCGGTGGCGTCCTTCAACAATCACTGGGGCGTGCCGTTGACGTTGGCGCGCATGCCCGAAGACACGGATTTCGGCGTTTTCGAAATCGGCATGAACCATCCCGAGGAAATTCGGCCGCTGGTCAAGATGGTGCAGCCGCATGTGGCGATCATCACCACGATCGCGCCGGCTCATCTCGGGAATTTCAACAGCATCAGCGAAATCGCGGCGGCCAAGGCTGAGATCTTCGACGGCGTGGTGCCGGGCGGTCATGCCATTCTCAATCATGACAATGACCAGTTCGAGTTGCTGGAGCAGGCTGCGGTGGCCGCCGGCATCGAGCACATCCACAGTTTTGGGCAGCACCCGAAGGCCGATGTTCGCCTCGCGGAATTCAATGCCTCGGAAGAGAATTCCACTCTGTGGCTGACGATCGGCGGCGAGACGATGGAAGTTGCGATCGGGGCGCCGGGCCGCCATATCGCCGAGAATGCGCTCGCAGTCCTTGGCGCCGTCATGCTCGTGGAGGCCGATCTCGACCAGGCCGTCGATGCACTGGCCGACCTCCAGGCGGAAAAAGGCCGGGGCCAGCGCCACAAGCGCGCGATCGGCCATGGTTACTTCACGCTGATAGACGAAAGTTACAACGCCAATCCCGCATCCATGCGCGCGGCTATCGCGCTGCTGGCAACGACATCGCCCAATTCGGGGATCGTCGGTCGAACGGGCAGGCGGATCGCCGTACTCGGCGATATGTTGGAAATGGGGGATTATGCCCAGCGGGTGCATGCGAACCTTACCGGACCGCTTCTGGCGGCCGGTATCGAGCATGTATGGCTGGCGGGTCCGGAGATGGCAGTTTTGAGGGATGAACTGCCGGAAAGTGTTCATGTCGAATATCGCGAGACGACAGAGGAACTCTCGGAATTCGCGCTCAATTCGGTCGCCCCGGGCGACGTTTTGATGGTGAAATCTTCGCTGGGATTGGGGTTTGGAAAGATCGTTGCGGGCTTGCTTGACAAGTTTCCCGCATTTTCCGACACGGGCCCTCATACCCATCAGGGGCTTTAGAAAGGGCTCTTATGCTGATCTGGCTTGCCGAACTATCGGACCACGTTCATTTTTTCAGTACTCATTTCAGATTTCTCAATCTGTTCAGATACATCACGTTCCGTACCGGTGGCTCTCTGTTCACGTCAGCGTTGATCGTTTTCCTCTTCGGTCCGCGAATCATTTCCTCCCTGCGTGTGCGTCAGGGTAAAGGACAGCCGATCCGCGCCGACGGTCCGCAGACGCATTTCAAGAAGGCTGGCACCCCGACCATGGGGGGCCTGATGATTCTTGCCGGCATTGTCGTCTCGTCGCTTCTCTGGGCGGACCTTGCCAATGTTTATGTCGTTGCGACCTTGCTCGTAACGCTCGGTTTCGGCGCCATCGGCTTCTATGACGACTATCTGAAGGTCACGAAGCAGAGCGACAAAGGCTTCTCCGGCCGCGCGCGCCTCGGCATCGAATTCGTGATTGCGGCAATTGCCGTCTACTTCATGATGACGACGGCACTGGCGTCCGGCCCGGCTGGCTCGACGTTCGGCTCCTCGGTCGCGTTTCCGTTCTTCAAGAGCCTGCTGCTCAATCTCGGCATGTTCTTCGTGCTGTTCGGCGCTTTCGTTATCGTCGCCGCCGGCAACGCCGTTAACCTGACGGACGGGCTCGACGGCCTTGCAATCGTGCCTGTCATGATCGCCGCCGCGTCCTTCGGCGTGATCTCCTATCTTGCCGGCAACTTCGTCTTTGCCGATTATCTCGCGATCAATTTCGTGCCCGGCACAGGCGAGCTTGCCGTGGTTCTCGGCGCCGTCATCGGTGCGGGTCTGGGCTTTCTCTGGTTCAACGCCCCGCCGGCCGCTATCTTCATGGGTGACACCGGCTCATTGGCGCTGGGCGGCATGATCGGCTCGGTTGCCGTCGCGACCAAGCACGAGATTGTCATGGCGATCATCGGCGGCCTGTTCGTGCTCGAAGCGCTTTCCGTCATCATTCAGGTCGGCTTCTTCAAACTGACCAAGCGCCGCGTCTTCCTGATGGCACCGATCCACCATCACTTCGAGAAGAAGGGCTGGACGGAAAGTCAGGTCGTCGTGCGCTTCTGGATCGTTGCCGTCATCCTGGCGATGGTCGGCCTTTCTACGCTGAAGCTGCGGTGAGGCGTCGATGATATCGGTCACCACGCTGAACGGAAAAAAGGTCGCTCTCTTCGGTCTCGGCGGTTCGGGCTTTGCGACGGCGCGCGCGCTTGTTGCAGGCGGGGCCGAGGTCACGGCCTGGGACGACAATCCGGACAGCGTGGCGAAGGCGGCTGCGGAAGGCATACCTGTCGCGGATCTTCGGACGATCGACTGGAATGCCTTGTCGGTCTTCGTGTTGTCGCCTGGGGTGCCGCTCACGCATCCCAAGCCACATTGGACCGTTGATCTCGCGCACGCCGCTGGCGTTGAAGTCATCGGCGACGTCGAGCTTTTCGTGAGAGAACGGCGGGCGCATGCGCCGGATTGCCCGTTTATTGCCATTACCGGCACGAACGGCAAGTCGACGACGACGGCACTTATCGCGCATATCCTGCAATCGAGTGGTCGCGACACGCAGCTCGGTGGCAACATCGGCACCGCAATTCTGACGCTCGAACCGCCAAAGGCCGGTCGCTTCTACGTCGTCGAATGCTCTTCTTACCAGATCGACCTTGCGCCGACACTGAACCCTTCGGCCGGCATTCTGCTGAATCTGACGCCCGATCATCTCGATCGGCATGGCACCATGCAGCATTATGCCGATATCAAGGAGCGTCTGGTGGCCGGCAGCGGCGTTGCCGTCGTCGGTGTCGACGACAGTTACTCCTCGTTGATTGCCGATCGCATCGAGCGGGCAGGCGGCAAGGTCACGCGGATTTCGCGACGCCATGCGCTGGCCGACGGTCTTTACGCTGAAGGCAGCCGCATCATGCAGGCATCCGTCGGCGCGACGGCTGAAATCGCCGATCTCGACGGCATTCAGACCCTGCGCGGCGGTCATAACGCACAGAATGCCGCAGCGGCGATCGCGGCCTGCCTGGCCGTCGGCGTATCTCCCGATGAAATCCGTTCTGGATTGAAATCCTTTCCAGGTCTCAAGCATCGCATGCAGCCTGTCGGGCGACGTGGCCGGGTCGTGTTCGTCAACGACTCCAAGGCAACGAACGCGGATGCCGCTGCTCCTGCGCTTTCGAGCTATGAGAATATCTACTGGATTGCAGGCGGCCTGCCGAAAGAGGGTGGCATTACCACTTTGGCGCCGCTCTTTCCGCGTATTGCGAAGGCCTACCTCATCGGGGAGGCCGCACCTGCCTTCGCCGCGACGCTCGGCGAGCAGGTCGCCTACGAGATATCCGGCACGCTCGAGCGCGCTGTGGAGCATGCTGCTGCCGATGCGGACCGGGATGAGCATTCATCGGCGGCGGTGATGCTGTCACCGGCTTGCGCAAGCTTCGATCAGTACAAGAATTTCGAGATCAGGGGCGACGCCTTCGTCAGCCATGTGGCTGCGATAGAGGGCGTCACCATGCTGATCGGTTCAGCAACTGGAGGCAAATGATATGGTAAGCCGCGTTGAACGTGGGGCCTTGGCCGAATGGTTCTGGACCATCGACCGTGTATTCCTGTCCCTTTTCATCCTGTTGATCGGCATCGGCTTCATGCTGTCCTTCGCGGCTTCGCCCGCGGTTGCCGAGCGCATCGGACTGGAGCCTTTCCACTTCGTCAAGCGTCACGCGCTGTTTCTCGTTCCGGCGATCGCGGCAATGATCGGCATCTCTTTCATGACGCCGAGGCAGGTGCGACGCACCGCAGTCATCCTGTTGATCGTTTCGCTGGCGATGATGCTTTTTGCTCTGTTCTTCGGCATCGAAGTCAAGGGCTCTCGCCGCTGGGTCAACATTGCGGCACTGTCTATCCAGCCGTCGGAATTCATGAAGCCCGCCTTCGTCGTCGTCTGCGCCTGGCTGTTTGCCGAGCATGCGCGTCAGCCGGAAATCCCCGGCAATCTTTTCGCGATCATTCTCTTCGGTATCGTCGTCGCGCTGCTCGTGGCGCAGCCGGACCTTGGCCAGACGATCCTGACAACGGCCGTATGGGGCGGCATGTTCTTCATGGCCGGCATGCCCTGGCTTTGGATCATCGTCCTAGGAGGGCTCGGCGCCGGCGGCTTCGTGGCGGCCTATTACGCCTTCGATCACGTCGCGCAACGCGTCAACAAGTTCATGACCGGCGAAGGCGACACCTTCCAGGTCGACACCGCCAAGGAAGCGATCGTTCACGGCAACTGGTTCGGCGTCGGTCCGGGCGAAGGTATCGTGAAGCGTATCATTCCAGACGCCCATACCGACTTCATTTTTTCGGTGGCCGCCGAAGAGTTCGGCGTCATCTTCTGCATGGTGCTGGTCTCGATCTTCGGCTTCCTCGTGCTGCGCGGCTTGTCGCATGCCTATAAGGAAAAGAACGACTTCAATCGCTTTGCCGTAGCCGGTCTGGTTCTGCAGATCGGTATCCAGTCAATCATCAACATCGGCGTGAACCTGCAGCTGCTTCCGGCCAAGGGCATGACGCTGCCGCTGATCTCCTATGGTGGTTCGTCGATGACGGCCATCTGCGTGACCGCAGGCTTCATCCTGGCGCTGACCCGCCATCGTCCAGAAAAGCGTGCACAGGATCGCAGCCAGTTCCGCGTGACGCACGGTTTGCCGGCGGAGTGATGTCCTTGGACCTGCCGCTATTCCATCCCCCGTCTCCCGCATATTCTACGGTCGCTTTTCCAGAAGCGTCGGTCTATGAGGGGTGCTTGGTCCGCGCCGATGACGCGGTCGGGGCGACTTCCTATATTAGGAAGATGCCCCGGGTAGTGGGGTATTCGCGGGAGCGAACATTATGAGTAAAGGCATTGTCCTTCTTGCCGCCGGCGGAACCGGCGGTCACGTATTTCCGGCCGAAGCGCTGGCCTACAAGCTGAAGGAGCGCGGTTATTCCGTGCACCTCGTCACCGACAGCCGCGCCGAACGCTACGCCGGCAAGTTTCCGGCAGACGAAATCCATGTCGTGCCGTCGGCAACGATCGGTTCCAAGAATCCCTTGAAGGTGGCCGGCGCTCTCTGGACGCTTTGGTCCGGGATGCGCGCCGCGCGCAAGCTGATCCGGCGCATCAAGCCCGTTTGCGTCGTCGGGTTCGGCGGTTATCCCACAGTGCCGCCGTTGCTTGCCGCGACGCGCCTCGGTGTGCCGTCGATGCTGCACGAGCAGAACGCCGTTATGGGCCGCGCCAACAAGATGCTGGCACCGCGCGTGCGAGCAATTGCGGGCGGCTTTCTCTCGGATGACGGCGCATTTGCCGAAAAGACGGTAACGACCGGCAATCCCGTTCGCCCGGCCGTTATCGAGGCTGCCAAGCGGGACTACGTACCCTCTGGGGCGGATGATCCGTTCAATCTGGTCGTCTTCGGTGGCAGCCAGGGGGCTCAGTATTTCTCGAAGGCGGTGCCGACGGCGATCAGCCTGTTGGAAGAGCCGCTGCGCAAACGCCTGCGGATCACGCAGCAGGTCCGTCCCGAGGATATGGAAACGGTCAACAGCTGCACCAGGCGCCTGGAGATGGGCGCGGATGTCGCGCCGTTCTTCAACGACATGGCAGAGCGTATCGGCGCTGCGCACCTGGTCCTTTGCCGCTCCGGCGCATCGACGGTATCAGAGCTCGCCGTGATCGGCAGACCGGCGATCCTCGTTCCGTATCCGCATGCGCTCGATCACGATCAGGCCGCCAATGCCGCGGCCTTGGCGGCCACGGGCGGCGTCAAGGTAATCGTTCAATCGGAACTCACGCCGGAGAAGCTTTCCACCATCCTGCGCGGCGCTATGACCATGCCGGAAAAGCTCGCGAAGATGGCGGCATCGGCCAAGCAGGCGGGCAAGCCGGATGCGGCAAACTTGCTTGCCGACATGGTTGAGGCTATTGCCGCGGGACGTTCAATTCAGCAATTCAAGGGGGCAGGCGTATGAAGCTGCCGAAGGCAATCGGCCTTGTGCATTTTATCGGTATCGGCGGTATCGGAATGAGCGGCATTGCCGAGGTGTTGCATAACCTCGGCTATCGCGTGCAGGGTTCCGACCAATCGGAAAGCGCCAATGTGCAGCGGCTGCGCGACAAGGGCATTCCAGTCCATATCGGTCATAAGGCTGAGAACCTCGGCGATGCCGAAGTCGTCGTCGTTTCCACCGCCATCAAGAAGAGCAATCCCGAGCTCGGCGCTGCGCGCGAAAAGCTTCTGCCCGTCGTTCGCCGTGCGGAAATGCTCGCCGAGCTGATGCGCTTCCGCAGCGCCATCGCCATTGGCGGTACGCATGGCAAGACCACCACGACCTCGCTCGTCGCGACGTTGCTCGAGGCCGGCGGTCTTGATCCCACCGTCATCAACGGCGGCATCATCAACGCCTATGGCACAAATGCGCGCATGGGCGAGGGCGAATGGATGGTGGTCGAGGCCGACGAATCCGACGGCACCTTCCTTAAGCTGCCTGCCGACGTCGCTGTCGTTACCAATATCGATCCCGAGCATCTGGACCATTACGGTAATTTCGATGCCGTTCGTGCGGCCTTTCGGCAGTTCGTCGAGAACGTGCCGTTCTATGGCTTCGGCGTCATGTGCATCGATCATCCCGAAGTGCAATCGCTGGTCGGCCGTATCGAGGATCGCAAGGTCATCACCTATGGTGAAAACCCGCAGGCGGATGTGCGGTTCTCGAATGTGCGCATCGATGGCACGCGTTCGTTGTTCGATATCGAAATCCGCAGGCGCCGCACGGGCAAGGTGATTCAGATCAAGGATCTGGTGATGCCGATGCCGGGTCGGCACAATATTTCCAATGCGACGGCAGCGGTTGCTGTCGCCAATCGACTTGGCATTTCCAATGAGGCAATCGCCAAGGGACTGGCGTCGTTTGGTGGGGTCAAGCGTCGTTTCACGCTGACGGGCGAATGGAACGAGGTCAAGGTTTTCGACGATTACGGTCATCATCCCGTTGAGATCAAGGCCGTGCTGCGTGCTGCGCGCGAAGCGTGCAAGGGCCGCATCATCGCCGTTCACCAGCCGCATCGCTACAGCCGCCTGTCGAGCCTGTTCGAAGAGTTCGCCGCCTGCTTCAACGATGCCGACAGCATCTTCCTGGCGCCGGTCTATGCCGCGGGCGAGGATCCGATCGAAGGCATCGATTCGCAGACACTGGTGTCTCGCATCAAGGCCGGCGGCCACCGCGATGCGCGCTACCTGCCGTCGCAGGAAGATCTAGCCGCAATGGTTGCAGAGATTGCGCGACCGGGTGATTTTGTGGTTTTGTTGGGGGCTGGCAGCATCACGTATTGGGCAGCATCATTGCCAAAGGAATTGGAAGGCCTCTCGGGTAAGTCCGCATGAAACAGGTAAATGGGGAAAAGCTTCTGGCGTCGCTCGGCGACGGCGTAAAAGACATCAGGGGCCGGTTGACGCCGGACGCGCCGATGGATCGTGTCACGTGGTTCCGCGCTGGCGGACTGGCGGAACTGATGTTCCAGCCGCACGATACGGACGATCTGATCGCGTTCCTGAAAATTCTGCCGCAAGACGTCCCGCTGACGGTTGTCGGCGTCGGCTCCAACATATTGGTGCGTGACGGTGGCATCCCGGGCGTCGTGCTCAGGCTTTCGGCCAAGGGCTTCGGCTCCGTCGAGCTTGCCGGCGAAAACCGCATCCTGGCGGGTGCGATTTGCCCGGACAAGCACGTCTCGGCCATGGCGATGGATAACAGCATTGGCGGTTTCCATTTCTATTACGGCATTCCAGGTAGTATCGGCGGCGCGGCCCGCATGAATGCCGGCGCCAACGGTGCGGAAACACGCGAGCGTGTCATCGAGGTGCATGCCGTCGACCGCAAGGGCGAGAAGCATGTCCTGACGAATGAGCAGATGGGCTACAGCTATCGCCATTCGGGCGCCTCGAACGATCTGATCTTCACACATGTCCTTTTCGAGGGATACCCCGAGGATCGTGCCAAGATTCGTGCCGAGATGGATGCCGTGCGCGCGCATCGCGAGACGGTTCAGCCCATTCGCGAGAAGACCGGCGGTTCGACCTTCAAGAACCCCGAGGGGCTTTCGGCCTGGAAGTTGATCGACGAGGCAGGCTGCCGCGGTCTGGTGATCGGCGGTGCGCAGATGTCTTCGCTCCATTGCAACTTCATGATCAACATGGAGCAGGCGACGGGTTACGATCTGGAATATCTCGGCGAGCAGGTGCGTCGCGAGGTTTTCGAGAAGTCCGGCATCAAGCTGGATTGGGAAATCAAGCGCCTCGGCCATTTCATGTCCGGCCGCGAGGTTCGCCCGTTCCAAGGCGTTACGACGGAGTAACGCCTTCTTTTCTGTGCCAAGCTCATAGATTGATTCAAAAAAAAGGCCGGGTGAAAACCCGGCCTTTTCAATTGGTTATGAGGCTTCTCTCAGATCTCGTCATTGCCCGAGAGCAGGATGCCGATGAGCGAGAGTACGGCTGCGGCCGCCAGATAGTAGCCGACGTAAACGAGCCCGTAGTTCGTCGCGAGCCATGTGGCGATATAAGGGGCCAAGGAGGCGCCGACGATGCCGCCGAGATTGAAGGTCATCGACGCGCCGGTGTAACGCACGGTGGTCGGGAACGGCGCAGCCAAGGCGGCGCCGATCGGGCCATAGGTAAAGCCCATCAGTGCAAGACCGATGATCGAGCAGGCGAAGGCACCGGCAAGGCCGGCGGTCAGCAGCGACGAGTAGAACAGGCCGAAGATGAGGATGCCGATCGTCGTCAGGATCAGGACCAGTCGGCGCGAATAGCGATCCGACAGCAGCCCCGATACCGGGATCATCAGGCCGAAGAAGACGACGCCGACGAGCTGGACGACGAGGAACTGAGCCTGCGAGTAGCCGAGGCCGGCCGGCAGTGCGCCGGTGCCCGGAGGCCGGGTGCCCCAGCTCAACGTGAAGGCGGTCATCAGGTAGAACAGCACGAAGGTCGCGACAGCAATGATGGTGCCGAGAATGAGGCTGCGCAGGTGCGAGCTGAAGATCACGGCGATCGGAACGGACACACGTTCTTCTTTCTCGACAGCGCGCTGGAACTCCGGAGTTTCCGTGATTTTCAGGCGAACATACAGCCCGACGACAACGAGCGCGAGGCTGATGACGAAGGGCGCGCGCCAGCCGAGATTGAGGAACATCTCGTCCGACATGCTTTCGCGCAGAATCAGGAACAGGCCCGCCGAAAGGATGAAGCCGATCGGTGCGCCGAGCTGCGGGAACATTGCGTACCAGCTGCGCTTGCCTTCCGGAGCGTTTTCGGTGGCGAGCAGCACGGCGCCGCCCCATTCGCCGCCGAGGCCGAGACCCTGGCCGAGGCGGCAAAGCGCCAGCAGGATCGGTGCGAGAACGCCGATCGACTCATAGGTCGGCAACAGGCCGATGACGACGGTCGACAGACCCATGGTCATCAACGCCGCAACGAGCGTCGCCTTTCGACCGATCCGGTCACCGAAGTGGCCAAAGATCATCGCGCCGATCGGACGGGCGAAGAAGGCAATAGAGAAGGTCGCGAAGGACTGCAGCGTTGCCGACGTCGGGTCGCTCGCCGGGAAGAACAGCTTCGGGAAGACGATAACCGCCGCCGTCGCATAAACATAGAAATCGAAGAACTCGATCGTTGTGCCGATAAGGCTCGCGATCAGAACACGTGCCGGGGAATTCGCAACAGCGTTGTTCGATGACGAGGGGGTCGGCGATAAAGGAGATACCGCGTCAGTCATGATCCCACCAATTCATGTGATGCTAAGGCGTGCTTAGCGGGCAAAAATTGTCATTAGCGTAATTTTTGTTCAGCGCAAACGTCGCCTGCGCAAGAAATCGACAGTTGCCCGCTGTTATTTTGCCGTAATTGTCGAATCGTAGGCAAATTGATCTGTTTGCCACATTGCCCGGCACCTCCTTTGAAACCAATGGGCTGTCGGCGGTCTCTCAAGTTTTGATTCCGCTTGGCGGTGGCTGACGAATCATTTTTCGGATGAGGGCAGGGTGTGTTTGCGGTGCTCTGAGGCGACTGCGAGGATGGTTGCCCCTTGCGGAAAACTCGCCCTTTTCGGTGTTCCTGGAGGCGCATTAACGCGTCGCTGCGAACCGGTTTGTTTAAAAAAATCTAAATGTAGCACTTTCAAAAGTAGCAACTCTCTGATTCCAATGGCAGAATTCTTTAAGTTGGTTTGATTCGAGCCATTCGAGCGCCAGCGGAGCGGCCGAAAGTTAACGAAAGTAAACGCTTCATTAACCTTAATGTCGTTCTAATCGACCTATTGAAAACGGGGCGAGAATCGCTGTTAGGCGAGGTCGAGCAAGTGCAGATCAAAGACCGAGAGGTCGGGGGTAATTAATGAGCGGCAAGCATGTGGCTGTCCTTTTGGGCGGATTTTCCTCGGAAAGGCCCGTTAGCCTTTCTTCGGGAAAGGCCTGTGCTGATGCTCTGGAGGCGGAAGGCTTCAAGATTACCCGTGTTGATGTCGATCATGATGTTGCCAGTCGCCTGGCTGAATTGAAGCCGGACGCCGTCTTCAACGCGCTCCATGGCCCGTTCGGCGAAGATGGCACCATTCAGGGCATCCTTGAGTATCTGCAGATTCCGTACACGCATTCCGGTGTTCTTGCCTCGGCTCTCGCCATGGACAAGTCTCGGGCCAAGACTGTTGCAGCTGCTGCCGGCATTCCGGTTGCCGCATCCCTGGTCATGGATCGCTTTGCCATTACTGGCGAGCATCCGATGCAGCCGCCTTATGTCGTGAAGCCGGTGCGGGAAGGGTCGAGCTTCGGGGTCGTTATCGTCAAGGAAGATCAAACGCATCCGCCGCAAATCGTCACGTCTTCGGAATGGCGTTATGGCGACGAGGTTCTCGTCGAACGTTATATCTACGGTCGGGAGCTGACCTGTGGTGTCATGGATGGCAAGGTTTTGGGGGTTACGGAGATCGTGCCGCTGGGCCACAGCTTCTATGACTATGATGCCAAGTACGCCAAAGGTGGATCAAAACATGTCTTGCCGGCGGAAATTTCACCGAATCTTTACCAAAAGATACAAACATTATCGTTAAGGGCGCATGAAGCTATCGGCTGCCGCGGCGTCAGCCGGTCTGACTTCCGTTTTGACGATCGCTTTTCCGAAGAAGGTGAACTTGTTTGGCTTGAGATCAACACTCAGCCGGGCATGACCCCTACCTCGCTGGTGCCCGAAATGGCCGCTCATGCCGGCTACTCGTTTGGTGAATTTCTCCGGTGGATGGTGGAGGACGCGTCTTGTTTGCGCTGACGGTCAAAAATATCAGGCGGTCCCGTCATCGCGTACCTCTCGCTATCGATGAGGTCGAGGATGCATTCGTGCTGCCGCGCCCGCTTCGCCGTGTCGTACGCTTCCTGGTGAGTCTCGGCTCGGGTCGCGTTCATATCCCGGCTCATACGGGAACGGTGTCTGCGCTCGCTCTCTTTGCTGCGACCGGCCTCTACGGCATGTCCGTTGGTGGTCACAGCCAGGCGGTTGCCGAAGCGACCACGTCGGCTGCCGGTTTTGCGATCGAAGATGTGAAGGTCTCCGGAAACGACGAGACGTCCGAAATCGAAATCCTGCAGCTGCTCGGTCTAGACGGCACGACATCGCTCGTCGCGCTCGATGCGGATGCGGCGCGTCAGAAGATTTCAAATCTCCCCTGGGTGCAAAACGTCCAGGTTCGCAAGATTTATCCGCGGACCGTCGAGGTTAAGCTGACCGAGCGCAAGGCCTATGCCATCTGGCAACATGGCTCCGAGCTTTCGCTCATCCAGAAGGACGGCAGCGTGATTGCGCCGCTGCGGGACAACAAGTTCGCGAAGCTGCCGCTCTTCGTTGGTCGCGATGCCGAAACGGCAGCGGCTTCGATCGACGACGAATTTGGCAAGTGGCCCGATATCCGCAGTCATGTGAAGGCATTCGTGCGCGTCGCCGGCCGCCGCTGGGATCTTTATCTCGACAATGGCGTGATCATCAAATTGCCGGAAGACAACATCGATGACGCGCTTGCGCGGCTCACAAGCCTCGACAAGGACCAGAATCTTCTGCAGCGCGACATCGCTGCCGTCGATCTTCGTATCGAGGATCGGACCGCAATCGAATTGACCCCCGATGCAGCGCTTCGTCGTCAGGCCGCCGTCGATGCAAGAAACAAGGCTTTGAAGAAAGCAGGGCAGGATACATGAGCTTATTCGGTTCGTCCCATTTCGGCCTGCCGCGGTTGAAGCCGCTCTCCTCGAAGCGGTCACATATCGTGTCCGTCCTCGATATCGGCTCGACAAAGGTCGTCTGCATGATCGGCCGGTTGACGCCGCGCGAAGAGAGCCAGGTTCTCCCGAACCGCACGCACAATATCGAGATCATCGGTATCGGGCATCAGCGTTCCCGCGGCATCAAGACCGGCGTGATTGCCGATCTCGACGCGTTGGAGAGCGTCGTTCGGCTTGCGGTCGATGCGGCCGAGCGCATGGCGGGCCTCACGGTCGACAGCCTGATCGTCAACGTTTCCGCCGGACGGCTGGGCAGCGATATCTACACCGCGACCATCGATCTGGGTGGCCAGGAAGTCGAGGCCAACGATCTGAGGAAGGTGCTGGCCGCAGCGTGCCAGCAGTCGATCCGTCAGGAGCGCGCCGTGCTGCATTCCCTGGCAACCGGTTACTCGCTGGATGGCGAGCGCGGCATTCGCGATCCGCTCGCGATGTTCGGCGATGCGCTCGGTGTCGACATGCATGTCGTGACGGCCGAGCGCGCTGCGTTGCGCAATCTCGAGCTTTGCATCAACCGCGCGCATCTGTCCGTCGAAGGCATGGTGGCGACGCCTTATGCCAGCGGCCTTGCCGCTCTCGTCGACGATGAAGTCGAACTCGGCTGTGCCGCGATCGACATGGGCGGCGGCACGACGACGATTTCGGTCTTTGCCGAAGGCAAGCTTGTGCACACGGATGCCGTCAGCCTTGGCGGCCATCACGTCACGACCGACCTTGCTCGTGGTCTTTCGACCCGTATCGAAGATGCCGAGCGGCTGAAGGTCGTACATGCTTCTGCATTGGCGAATTCCTCGGACGAGCGTGAACTGATTTCCATCCCGCCGATCGGCGAGGATGAGCGCGATCAGCCGACGCAGGTGCCGAAGGCTCTGGTGTCGCGCATCGTGAAAGCTCGTATCGAAGAAACCCTGGAGCTGATCCGCGACCGTATCCAACGTTCGGGCTTCAGCCCGATCGTCGGCAAGCGCGTCGTTCTGACAGGCGGCGCGAGCCAGCTGACCGGCCTGCCGGATGTGGCGCGCCGCGTTCTTGCCCGCAATGTGCGCATCGGTCGGCCGATGGGCGTATCCGGCCTGCCGACGGCAGCCAAAGGGCCGGCATTTTCAACGGCAGTTGGCCTGATGATCTATCCTCAGGTTGCAGACATGGAGACACATGCGCCGAGCAGCGGGCTGCTCTCGTCGCTTGGGGGTAACAACAGCCGCATCGGCCGTGTCGGCCAATGGCTGAAAGAGAGTTTTTGAGTGCCTGATCCCGGAAAATCTCCGGGGTAAGCGTCAGGCAAGTGAAATCAAGTGAATTGGCCGGCGTGGCGATGCGGCCATAAAGAGAAGGAACGGGTACAATGACTATCAAGCTGCATAAGCCAGATATCACCGAGCTTAAGCCGCGAATCACCGTGTTCGGCGTTGGTGGCGGTGGCGGCAATGCCGTCAACAACATGATCACGGCAGGCTTGCAGGGCGTCGATTTCGTCGTCGCCAACACCGATGCACAGGCTCTCACCATGACGAAGGCGGAGCGGATCATTCAGCTCGGCGTCAACGTCACGGAAGGTCTCGGCGCCGGTTCGCAGCCGGAAGTCGGCCGTGCAGCTGCCGAAGAGTGCATCGATGAAATCATCGATCACCTGAACGGCACGCATATGTGCTTCGTCACCGCCGGCATGGGCGGCGGCACGGGTACTGGTGCTGCTCCGGTTGTCGCACAGGCAGCCCGCAACAAGGGCATCCTGACCGTTGGCGTCGTAACCAAGCCGTTCCACTTCGAAGGCGGCCGCCGCATGCGTCTCGCCGAGCAGGGCATTCAGGAACTGCAGAAGTCGGTCGACACGCTGATCGTCATTCCGAACCAGAACCTTTTCCGCATCGCAAACGACAAGACGACTTTCGCCGACGCGTTCTCGATGGCCGACCAGGTTCTCTACTCGGGCGTTGCCTGCATCACCGACCTGATGGTGAAGGAAGGTCTCATCAACCTCGACTTTGCCGACGTCCGTTCGGTCATGCGCGAAATGGGCCGCGCCATGATGGGTACCGGCGAAGCTTCCGGCCAGGGCCGTGCAATGCAGGCTGCTGAAGCCGCGATTGCAAACCCGCTGCTCGACGAAACCTCGATGAAGGGCGCGCAGGGCCTGCTGATCTCGATCACCGGCGGCCGTGACCTGACCCTGTTCGAAGTCGACGAAGCTGCAACCCGCATCCGCGAAGAAGTCGATCCCGACGCCAACATCATCCTCGGCGCCACCTTCGACGAATCGCTGGAAGGCATCATCCGCGTTTCCGTCGTCGCAACCGGCATCGACCGTGCGATGAACGAAGCTGCTGACAGAGGCATGGAATTCCGCCCGGCGGCAAAGCCGGCTATCCGTCCCTCCGCGGCCGCCGCTCCGGTAGCGGCCGCAGCTCAGCCTGTCCATGTCGCGCAGGCCCATATTCCGCAGGCCGCCGCGCCGGCTCCCCGCACTGTCGATCCGGTCGCTCAGACCATTCGCGCAGCGGAAGCCGACCTGGAACGCGAACTGGACTTCCAGCTGGCTCGCCAGCCGCTTGCCCAACAGCAGCCGGTTATGCACCAGCCTGTAGCCCAGGAAGAAAGCTTCCGCCCGCAGAGCCGCATCTTCGCGGCAGCGCCGGAAGCCCAGCCTGTTCGTCAGGCCCCGGTTCAGCCGCAGCCGGCTCCGGTCATGCAGCAGCAGCCGATCATTCGTCAGGCTCCGGAACAGGTCCGTATGCCGAAGGTCGAAGACTTCCCGCCGGTCGTTAAGGCCGAAATGGAACACCGCGCCCAGCCGGCAGCCGTTCAGGCTACCGAAGAGCGTGGCCCCATGGGCCTGCTGAAGCGAATCACCAATTCGCTCGGCCGCCGCGAAGAAGATCCGGCTTTCGACGACATGATGGCTCCGGCGGCAGCTCCGGCTCCGCAGCAGCGTCGCGCTCCTTCCCAGGAAGCAAGCCTCTACGCTCCGCGTCGTGGTCAGCTCGACGAGCAGGGCCGCCAGGTTCCGGCAGCTCGCATGGCAAGCCATGAAGACGATCAGCTCGAAATCCCGGCCTTCCTGCGCCGTCAGTCGAACTGAGCCGATACTGGACAGCTTTTTAATAGGCTGCTAACCATCTTTGTGAAATCCGGGGCCGAAACGCCCCGGATTTCCTTATTTCAGACGTCTTCACGTATTTGAAATTATCCAGCAAATTCAATCGTCTGCTTTCGTAACAAAGCGAAAGAAACAGTGATTTGGAATGCGATGCCGTGGCGCGTATGTAGATATCAAGCAAGGCTGCGGAATCACATTCATCGATGAACGTATGTGTCCTCTGCAGCATGATTAACAGACTGAACCGGCATTATGGGTTAAGCGTCCGAAGCATGACCGCCCCGCCTGGATCAGATAGACGAAGGCAGAATTTACATGGCAATCGGATTGCTGGGTTTTCAGACCACCATTGCAAATCCCGTGACACTGTCGGGCATAGGCGTTCATTCGGGCGCCAATGTGTCGATCACCTTCTATCCTGCTGAAGCGGGTACGGGTGTCGTTTTCCAGCGCGTGCACGGCAATGGCGATGTTACTGAGCTGCGTGCGGTTTCCTCGCAGGTTGGCAATACGGATCTCTGCACGGTTCTCGGCTTCTCGCCGGCACGCTCCGTTGCGACGGTTGAGCACGTCATGGCTGCCATCTATGCGCTTGGCCTCGACAATGTCGCCGTTGAAGTATCCGGCGCCGAGATGCCGATCATGGACGGCAGCTCCTATCCATTCATCGAAGCCATCGAGCAGGCCGGTATTGTTTCGCTCGGCGTGAAGCGCCGTTACATCCGCGTCACCAAGCCGGTGCGCATCGAAGCCGGTGGTTCCTGGTGCGAGTTCCGTCCTTATGACGGTACGCGATTCGAAGTCGAGATCGACTTTTCCTGCCCGCTGATCGGCCGGCAGAAGTGGGAAGGCGACCTAACCGCCGAGACCTTCAAGACCGAGCTGTCGCGCGCCCGCACCTTCGGGTTCATGCGCGATGTCGAGCCGCTCTGGGCTTCGGGCCATGCACTGGGTTCTTCGCTGGAAAATTCTGTTGTCATCTCCGACGACAACACCGTGATCAATGTCGAAGGCCTGCGTTATCCCAAGGACGAATTCGTTCGTCACAAGACGCTGGATGCTGTCGGCGATCTGGCGCTTGCAGGCGCCCAGTTCATCGGCCATTACCGCTCCTATCGTGGCGGCCATCGCATGAACGCAAATGCTTTGAAGGCACTGCTCAGTGACCCGTCGGCATACGATGTCGTTGAGACATCCGCACCGCGTCAGCGCGCTCACAGCCGCGATTTCGTTCCGGTCAATGCGCCGGAATTCGCACCCTGGTCTGCGTGATCTACGGGTTCGAGATTTAGACAATTGGCCGCTCCCATGAGGAGCGGCTTTTTTTTGGGATGAGGGAGACCCGCAGGCTTTATTTTCAGCCGGCGCAATGTTGCCATCAGGCAAGCAAGGCAAAGAATTCCCTGACAAAACAGTGATTAAGCCTGCAGATATGCGGTCTTTGCCACAAAAATGCGTTAATGCATCATCAATGCGTTGCCCTGATGGTGTTTTTGCGGCTAGAAACGCCAGCGAGAGAACGCCGTCCAAGCAACGACGGCTAGTGGGACAGTGATCCGATGGGTTTTGCAAGGTCTGAAAGCATGAATATTACAGCACGGGCTTTGCTCGTATCGCTTCTGCTGGCTGGTACCGGCGCTGTCGTGACAGGTTGCAATACAAAGAAAGATATCGACATCACCAAGCTGGGTGTCGAGTCCGATCCACCCGAACTGCTCTACAATCAGGGTCTTGCCAACATCAAGGCCGGCAACATGACCGAAGCCGGTCGCAAGTTCGACGCCATCAACCAGCAGCAGCCCTTCTCGGAATGGGCGCGCAAGGCGATGGTGATGAGCACCTTCGTGAAATACCGCACTGGCCGCTATGACGACGCGGTTCAGACTGGCAACAGCTATCTGAAGCAGTATCCGGGCTCGGAAGACGCCGATTACGTCCAGTATCTCGTCGGTTCGTCCTATGCCAAGCAGATCGTCGACGTGACGCAGGATCAGCGTGCCGCGGCCCAGACGATCGAAGCGATGACCAAGGTCGTCAACAATTATCCGAAGTCGCAATATGTCAGCGACGCGCAGGAAAAGATCCGCTTCGCCAAGGACCAGCTGGCCGGTAAGGAAATGCAGGTCGGGCGCTATTACCTCGAGCGTAAGAACTATCTTGCAGCGATTTCGCGCTTCCGCGTGGTTGTCGAACAGTATCCGACGACGAACCAGATCGAAGAAGCACTGGCGCGACTCGTCGAAGCCTACTACGCCATGGGTATCGTGCCGGAAGCACAGACGGCAGCCGCCGTACTCGGCCACAATTATCCGGATAGCCGCTGGTACAAGGATTCTTACCAGCTGCTGCAAAAGGGCGGCGTAGAGCCGAGCGAAAATTCAGGCTCGTGGATTTCCAGAGCGGGCAAGAAACTTCTTCTTGGGACGTGAGACTAAGCGCACATGCTGATCCAGCTTTCGATCCGCGATATCGTTTTGATCGAGCGGCTGGATCTTGCCTTCGAGTCTGGCCTTTCGGTGCTGACTGGCGAGACCGGTGCGGGAAAATCCATTCTGCTTGACAGTCTGTCGCTGGCGCTTGGCGGGCGAGGGGATGGCGGTCTCGTGCGTCATGGAGAGGATCGCGGTCAGGTCACCGCGGTTTTCGATGTGGGCATGCAGCATCCGGCCCGCAAACTTCTGCGGGAAAACGGGCTGGACGACGAAGGCGATCTGATTTTCCGCCGCGTTCAATCGGCGGACGGCCGCACCAAGGCTTTCGTCAACGATCAGGCATTGAGCGTTCAGCTCATGCGGCAGATCGGACAGCTTCTCGTTGAAATTCACGGTCAGCATGATGATCGTGCGCTTGTCGATACGGATGCGCATCGCATGTTGCTCGACGCCTTTGCCGGTCTCGGCGATGAGGCGCAGGGCGTCGGCAGGCTGCACAAGATTTGGCGCGATACCGAGCGCACGCTGAAGAAGCATCGCGAGCAGGTCGAAAAGGCGGCGCGTGAGGCGGATTATCTCCGCGCTTCCGTCGAGGAGCTGGAGAAGCTGTCGCCGCAGGACGGCGAAGAGGATGAGCTCGCGGATAAGCGCGCGCGGATGATGAAGGCCGAACGCATTGCCGGCGATATCGCCGAGGCGTCGGAATTCCTCAACGGCAATGCGTCTCCGGTGCCGCATATCGCATCGCTCGTACGCCGGCTCGAACGCAAGAGCCATGAAGCGCCGGGATTGCTTGAAGATACCGTGGCGCTGCTCGATGCCGCGCTCGATCAGCTTTCGAACGCGCAGATGGAGGTGGAGGCAGCGCTCCGCAAGACGGAGTACGATCCGCGCGAATTGGAAAAGGTCGAGGAGCGCCTGTTTGCTCTAAGAGCTGCCTCGCGCAAATATTCCGTGCCGGTGACCGAGCTTCCGGCTCTGGCCGTGCGGATGATAGCGGATCTTGCCGATGTCGATGCCGGTGAGGAAAAGCTGGCTCGCCTTGATGCGGAGCTTGCCGCCGCCAAGGCCGAATTCGATGTCGCCGCGCGTGCGCTTTCGGAAAAGCGTCATCATGCCGGTGAAGCGTTGGCTGGCGCCGTCATGGCGGAACTGCCGGCGCTGAAGCTCGAGCGGGCTCGCTTTATGGTCGAGATTACCAGCGACCCGGATGCGGGGATGGCCGAGGGCATTGATGTCGTCGAATTCCATGTTCAGACCAATCCGGGGACACGCCCAGGCCCGATCACCAAGGTTGCGTCCGGCGGCGAGCTTTCGCGATTCCTGCTGGCACTGAAGGTGGCGCTTGCCGATCGCGGTTCGGCGCCGACCCTTGTGTTTGATGAAATCGATACCGGCGTCGGTGGCGCCGTTGCCGATGCGATCGGCCAGCGGCTGAAGCGTTTGTCCGATCGCGTGCAGGTACTTTCCGTGACGCATGCGCCGCAGGTAGCAGCGCGTGCGGCGACCCATCTCCTGATTTCCAAGGGACCGGTTGCCGACGGCTCGGAGAAGATCTCCACACGAGTCGCTACCATGGCTGCGAAAGATCGCACCGAAGAGATTGCCCGAATGCTCGCAGGTGCATCTGTGACCGAAGAGGCGAGGGCTGCCGCCAAGCGTTTGCTGGCTGGGAACGGCTGATTACACGGTAAACTCGTCAAACGCCTGTTATGAGGCTTTGCTAGACGACGTCCCGTTTCTATTTGGAAGGGTTGTTGCGTGGGTTTCTGGGGCAGTATTGTCGCCGCCATTTTTTTGGCGCTTTCCATTCAGGCGAATGCTGCGCCGGTACAGCAGCAGCAACCACCGAAGGCGGTTCCCGTCTTTTCGCAGGGAGGGCCCGACGCCGCAAGTTACGGCGAGACGCTCGGCTATCCTGTTGCCCTGCCGTTCAAGAACCAGCCGAACATGGTCGGCAACTACAGCCATGCGGATCAGCTCTGGCCAACCCATATAGTGGCCGCCGCCCCGCAACCGTCAACGCTGCTGCGTGCTCCGGCCGAGCTTTCGACCAACTTCAAGTTCGGCGCCGAAAACACGTCGTTGATGAAATATCTCGATACGAACCCCACCACCGGATTGCTGGTGGCGCACAACGATACGATCCTCTTCGAGCACTACCAGTATGGTCGCACGGATCATGATCGCTTCCTGTCTCAGTCCATGGCGAAAACCCTGACGGGCATGCTCGTCGGTATTGCGATTTCCGAGGGCGCCATTCATTCGATAGATGATACCGTCGAGACCTATGTGCCGGAATTGAAGGGCACCGAGATGGGCGTCACGCCGATCCGCGCGCTTTTGCACATGGCCTCCGGTATTGCGTTCACCGAGAATTTCGGCACGCCACAGGATGCGGATCGGCTGCGAGACTCCCTGCTTGGCGCGGAACAGCTCGATCCTTTTTCGGCCGTCAAGAGATTCAACAGGCGCGTTGCAGCACCCAACACCGTTTGGCATTACAGCAATCTGGACACCGAAGGGCTGAGCCTGGTCCTGACTCACGCCACCCATATGACGATGGCCGCCTATCTCCAATCCCGCATCTGGCAGCCGATGGGCGCAGAGTCGAGCGCGAACTGGCAGGTCGATAAGACCGGTCAGGAAGTGGGCTACTGCTGTTTCAGCGCGACTCTTCGCGACTATGCCCGCTTTGGCCTGCTGCTGGCCCATGACGGGGCCTGGAACGGCCGGCAGATCATACCGCGCCAGTGGCTGATGGATGCGACGCAGCCCGCGACCCAGGGCTCATTTCTTGCCGTCACGCAGGAGCCTCATCCCTGGGGCTACGGCTATCAGACCTGGCTGATGCCAGGCCCGCGCCGCACATTCTTCATGGATGGTCTGGAGGGGCAGCGCATCCTCGTCGACCCGACGACACATCTGGTTCTCGTTCACACGGCCGTTCGCACCAAGATGCATGGGATCGGCAATGCCGAGTTGGTCGAACTCTGGTCCAGCATACTCAAGCAGTTCGCGAGCAACTGACGTGCTTGCGTCGATCGGATGACGTTATTCTCTCCTTCGACGCTCGCCATAGCGGCATGAAATTTTCTCGCTGTATTGAGGTGCTGCGGATGGAAAACCGCTTCGCACTTTTTCTCGAAGTGCTCTAAAACATCTTCGAAATCGGGGAGTGTAGATTCATGAGCACCGAACAGAAGCCCGTCGAGGATTTGACTGAAGAAGAAGCCGCTGCTGCGCTTGCCTATCTGGCTGCGGAGATTGCGCGCAACGATGCGCTTTATCACAGCAAGGATGCGCCGGAGATTTCGGATGCGGATTATGATGCGCTGAAGCGGCGCAACGACAGCATTGAGGCGCGGTTTCCTGCTCTCGTTCGCGCCGATAGTCCGTCGCGCCGCGTTGGGGCTGCACCGTCCGAAACCTTCGCGCCTGTCGTTCATGCAAGGCCGATGCTGTCGCTCGACAACACCTTCTCGCAGGAGGATGTCGAGGATTTCGTCGCCGGCGTTTATCGCTTCCTTGGCCGCTTGCCCGATAACTCGATTGCCTTCACCGCAGAGCCGAAGATCGACGGTTTGTCGATGTCCATTCGCTATGAAAACAGGCGGATGGTCAGTGCCGCCACGCGCGGCGACGGCACCACGGGCGAAAATGTCACCGCCAACATCCGGACCATCAAGGAAATTCCCCAGACCCTGCCTGCGGATGCGCCCGATGTCGTCGAGGTCCGCGGCGAGGTCTATATGGCCAAGAGCGACTTCCTGGCGCTCAACGCCCAGATGGAGGCTGAGGGAAAGCAGACCTACGTCAATCCGCGTAACACGGCGGCCGGATCGTTGCGCCAGCTCGACGCCAAGGTCACGGCCAGCCGCAAGCTGAAATTCTTCGCCTATGCCTGGGGCGAAATCTCCGAAATGCCGGCCGATACGCAATATGGCATGGTGCAGGTCTTTAAATCCTGGGGCTTTCCGGTCAACCCGCTGATGGAGCGGTTGAGTTCGGTGGCCGATATTCTTGGCCACTATCAGGAAATCGGTCTGCAGCGGCCCGATCTCGATTACGATATCGACGGCGTGGTCTACAAGGTCGACAGCCTCGAGCTGCAGGCTCGCCTTGGTTTTCGTTCGCGCTCGCCGCGCTGGGCGACGGCGCATAAATTCCCGGCGGAACAGGCATTTACGCGCCTGGTCGGCATCGACATCCAGGTCGGCCGCACCGGTGCGCTGACGCCGGTGGCGCGCCTCGAGCCTATCACGGTCGGCGGTGTCGTCGTCACCAATGCGACGTTGCACAATGCCGACTACATCAAGGGGATCGGCAACAAGGGCGAGCCGATCCGCGATGGCCGCGATATCCGCGTCGGGGATATGGTGATCGTGCAGCGGGCGGGGGATGTCATCCCGCAGATCGTCGATATCGTCACGGAAAAGCGAGAGCCTTCGAGCACACCCTACGAGTTTCCGAAGGTCTGCCCCGTTTGTGGCAGCCATGCCGTGCGCGATATCAACGAAAAGACAGGCAAGGTCGATGCGGTGACGCGCTGCACCGGTGGCTTCATCTGCCGGGCTCAGGCAACAGAGCACCTCAAGCATTTCGTCTCGCGCAATGCCTATGACATCGAGGGTCTTGGTTCAAAGCAGATCGATTTCTTCTTCGAGAGCGAGGATCCGGCGCTGCAGATCAGGATCGCGCCCGATATTTTCACGCTGGAGAGACGTCAGCAATCATCGCTTGCCAAGCTCGAAAATATCGACGGCTTCGGCAAGGTGAGTGTCGGCAAGCTTTATGCCGCGATCAATGAGCGTCGCCAGATTGCTCTTCATCGCTTCATTTTTGCGCTCGGCATCCGTCATGTGGGCGAGACGACAGCCAAACTGCTGGCGCGCTCCTATGGCACCTACGGCGCCTTCGAAGCGGGGATGAAAGAGGCTGAAACATTTGCCGGCGATGCCTGGAACGACCTGAACAATATCGAGGGTATCGGCGAGGTGGTCGCACGCGCGATCGTCGAGTTCTACAAGGAGCCTCGCAACATCGAGGTGATCGGCAAATTGCTCGATGAGGTTCAGCCGCAGGAGGCCGAACAACCGGTCACTTCGGGCAGTCCGGTTGCCGGCAAGACGGTGGTGTTTACCGGTTCGCTGGAAAAGTTCACGCGCGATGAAGCCAAAGCCAAGGCCGAGAGCCTGGGGGCCAAGGTTTCGGGTTCCGTTTCGAAGAAGACGGATATCGTCGTTGCCGGCCCGGGCGCCGGATCGAAGCTCGACAAGGCCAAGGAGTTCGACGTCCAGGTCATGACCGAGGACGAATGGCTTGAGCTTATCGGTAGCTGATGATGGCGGCGGGATCTTATCCGCCGCCGCACCTTATCAGATCTTCAGCCGCGCCATCGTAAAGGCGTCGACATAATCGCCATTGCGAAACGCAAAGGCGCGAAGGCATCCTTCGGTTTCGAACCCGAACCTTTCGTAGAGACGGATCGCGGGCGCATTGTCGACATAGACGGTCAATTCCAGGCGTTTGATGGCAAGCCAGTTATCGGCGACGTCAACGAGCGCGCCGAGGAGTGCCGAGCCAATGCCGCGGCCGGTGAAATCATCATGGACGCCCATACCTATACTGCCGCTGTGGATCCTCCGGCCGGCGAGCCGGCGCAGGCCCGCGTTGCCGACGACCTGTCCGTCGAGCACGGCGACGAGGGTGATTGCGTTGGGATCCTGCTTGTCCAGCCACCGTTGGGTCTCTTCGGTGCTTTGAAACGGCAGTCGCAAAGTCCCGGCACGAAAGCCGGGGAGGTTTGCGATGGATGCGATGGCTTCCGCATCGGACGGTCGGGCTGCGCGAAGTTCGATTGCGCCGATCTTGCCGTATCGTCGCTCGTCTGGTTCTTCTTGCTGGGGATTCATAGGCTCTCCTTGATGTAGAGGAGGAGAGCGAGGCCCTTTCAACCCTGCTCGCCTCGGCAGGGTTGACATGGATCGCGATCAGCTCAACGCAACACGCCTTCCACTCGCCCTGCAACGGGTGAGGTGGTGATGAGGTGCATCGTGATGGTGCGGTTTGCGATCATGCACAAATGATCCGATGCAATCGCCTCATTGTCAATTGTTTCACGCATATCTTGACACGCAACCATTTGGTTGCCTATATGGAACTCAACAGGCAACCAAATGGTTCCGTATATTCATGGATGACGACGCGGTTTTCAAGGCGCTCGCGGATGCGAGCCGACGGCAGTTGCTGGATCGCTTATACGAGCGCAATGGCCAAACACTTGGCGCTCTCTGTGCGGATCTGGACATGACACGCCAGGCAGTGGCGAAACACCTCGTCATTCTGGAGGAGGCCAATCTGGTTTCCACGGCAAGACAGGGTCGCGAGAAGCTGCATTTCATCAATCCCGTGCCGATCAACGGCATCGCCGAGCGTTGGATCAACAAGTTCGAACAACGGCAGCTCGGCATGCTTTCAGCTTTGAAGAAGGCTCTCGAAGATGAGGGCGATGCATAAGGCCAATGGCTGGAGACTCATGAAACAAGGAGAAATGACATGGCAGGCAGCAAATTCGTCTACGTCACATTCATCCGCACTTCGCCGGAAAAGCTATGGTCGGCGCTGACGACGCCGGAGTTCGTCAAGCAATATTGGTTCGGCATCGTGCCTGAAACCGATTGGAAGGTTGGCTCCTCTTGGAAGCTCCTGTTTCCCGATGGGCGTGTTGCCGATACGGGCGAGATCACCGAATTCGAACCACAAAAGCGTCTCGCCATCCGCTGGCGCAACGAATTCATGCCGGATATCAAGGCTGAAGGGTGGTCACTCTGCGTGATGGAACTGGAGCCAGCCGACGGCGCTGTGAAGCTGACGGTCACTCATAGTATCGAGCTTGAGAACTCCAAGTTCATTGAGGGGGTCTCCTCGGGCTGGCCGAAGATCTTGTCCAATCTCAAGTCGCTGCTCGAGACCGGACGTGTGGCGATCGAAAACAGATAAGACTTGGGCGGCGGCTTGAGAGGCGCAGATTGACGTCTCTCCATAAGCCTGGAACGGGATTGCCGCCCAGCTTTTTGCCTGGCGGCGATTGCGGGTTGGGGCAGCGTCTCTTGCATCGGTCATCGGCAACCTTACTTCTAGCGATGCCGCTTTCGCTCCCGCGGCTGATGTTGGAGGATGATCGATGACTTCACGGAAGTTCTATTCCGCCATGGCCGCAGTTTTCCTCGGCCTGGCACCTGTTTCCGCCTCCGCCGAGGTGGTCGGCAAGGTCGGAGTGGATTGGACTGGCAATGATATTCTGGTCGATGCCGTTCCCGATCCGGGCGTTTCCGGCGTCACATGCCATGTCACCTATTTCGACCGCAGCGTGATCGATCGGCTGCGCAAGGGTAACTGGTTCGAGGATCCGTCCAACAGCTCCATTGCCTGCCGTCAGACGGGGCCGATCGAGATCGGCGATATCAATCTATCGCAGAGCGGTGAGGAGGTCTTTCGCGCAGGTCTCTCGCTGATCTGGAAGAAGCTGGTTGTGACCCGCATCTACGACAAGAAGAACGACACGCTCGTCTATCTCATCCACTCGCGAGAGCTGACCAACGGTTCGGCCAAGATGGCAATTTCGACAATACCTCTGTTTGGTCAAAGCGTTACGTGGAAGAACGGCAAGCCGAAATAGCGTTACCGTGATACCTCAATGACAACCGTCGGAAGGGTAGTACCAAAAAAAGTCATACTCTTGGGTTGTCGAATACCTTCTGGTTGCTTTCGGTCTGCACTTTTTTGATGCAATTTCGCAATTGAACGGTGAAGTGACTCTTCTACTTGTTCACGGCCTGCATGACTGGCGCGTTGGCTACACCCCTGCCAATGCTGGTCACATAAAAAACGATCGCCCTGAAGCCTGGCTCCAGGGCGATTTTCTTTTGTGTTTATACAGTTAGCTCAGGCTGCCTGCGCCAGCTGATCGGCGATGATGGTGTCGAGGTTGAGGAAGCAGACCATCGACTTTTCCAGTGCGACGATGCCGCGGCAGAAGGCGCGCTGCGCTTCCGGAATGATTTCCGGTGCCGGTTGCAGATCTTCGCTTTTGATCGTCATCATGTCGGAAACCTGCTCGACCAGCAGGCCGACCAGTTTGCCGGCAATATCCGTAACGATGATGGCCGAGCGCTCGGAAGGTTCCGTCATCTTCATGCCCAGACGGCAAGCCATGTCGATGACCGGGATCACCGCGCCACGCAGGTTGATCAGGCCGAGCACGTAAGGCGGCGTATGCGGCATCGGCGTCACCGGTGCCCAGCCGCGGATTTCGCGAATGGCCATGATGTCGATGCAGAATTCCTGATCGCCGAGGTGGAAGGAGACGATCTCCAGATAAGCGCCGGTTTGTTTGATGGCGTTCGTCATGCTTGAGGACTTCCCGTTTGGTGTCGCCGCATACGGCGCTTGCGATTGAAAAGAAGGATCGGCTGGAGCGGCTTGGGCAGCGGCAGCGTCCGGCGCTTTGGCAGGCAATGCCAGGCTGCTCCGGCGGGCGTCATGCCCTTCTGAAATAAATTGGTGTGCCACGGGTCGCCATGGCGGTCGAAATCGTGTCCGACATTTGCTGTTGATGTTCGCGCGGACTGGTTAGGATTGCTTTAACATTGAAACAGAATTTGCCTGTTTATGCCTGGAATGGGGCCTTGATGCCCCATCGGACCGTCACGGATCGCGCCGCCTCCTGCGACGATTTCCGCCATTGTCAAACGTCTTCTTGAATTGCGTCCTCAACCTTGAGCCGTTACACCGGCTGAAAGGCTGATCACGCATTTTGAGAGCGTTGTCGCCGGGGTTTGATGAGGATGGCAGTCATGAGAAGTGCGCGAATTGGCGTCTGGGTGGTCGTGGTAATTGTTGCCGGCATATTGGGTTGGCTGAGCTTTGGGGGCAACAAGGCCTCTCAGGTCGCTGCTGCCGGCCCCTATGGAGTTCCCTTCACGCTGGTCACGCAGACGGGAAAGCCGATCAGCGAACAGGCGTTTCGCGGCAAGCCCTCCGCGGTGTTCTTCGGCTATACGCATTGCCCCGATGTCTGTCCGACCACCTTGTTCGAGCTGAATGGCTGGCTGCAGAAGGTGGATCCGGATGGCACCAAGCTCAACGCTTACTTCGTTACCGTCGATCCCGAACGTGACACGCCCGAGATCATGGACCAGTATGTCAGCAATGTCTCCAAGCGGATCACCGGCATTTCGGGCGATCCGACCAAGGTGATGGATATGGTCAAGGGTTTCCGCGTTTACGCCAAGAAGGTGCCGGTGGACGATAAGCAGCAGAATGGCGACTATACGATGGATCACACCGCATCCGTGTTCCTGCTCAACTCCGCCGGTGATTTTGCAGGAACGATTGCCTATCAGGAAGATCCTGATGTTGCGGTGAAGAAACTGGAGAATCTGATCAAGAAGGGATAGGGCCCGAATGGCGCCGGTGGACGGGGATGGTAAATCTCGATCGATCCTGATTGCGGGAGGAGGGCCTGTGGGTCTTGCTGCTGCTCTGGAGCTTGCACGACGCGGCTTCGTCCCGCGCATCGTCGACGACGGCACCGGCCCGACACCGGTTGAGGAGAGCAGGGCGCTCGGGGTCAATGCCCGCACGATGACGCTTCTATCACCCGCCGGCGTCGCAGAGCGCATCACGGAAGCTGCGCAATCAATCGACTATTTCCGCGCGCGCTCAATTTCAAAACCTCTTATCGAGCTGGACACGCGGCAGGTGAAAGGCCGCTTCGGCGCCATTCGAGGTCTTGCGCAGGGGCGCACGGAAGTGCTGTTGCTAGAAGCCCTTGCGGCTTATGGCATTGCACCTGAATGGCAGACTGCCATCGCTGCCGGCGAGATCGCCGATTGCAGAAGCCCGCAGGTTACGCTTCGCCGTCCGGACGGCTCCATGCAAACGGTGCGACCGGATATCCTGATCGGCGCCGATGGCGCGCATTCCGTGGTGCGGAAAGCCATAGGGGCTGGGTTTCCCGGAGAGGCGCTCGAAGCCTATTTCTATCTCGCCGACTTTCGATACGAGGGGCCGCTCGATACGCATTTTGCCGAGATCACGGTTTTCGATCCCGGCATGCTCGGCCGATTGCCGATCGCTGCCGATGTGATCCGCTATATCTCGACTTTGCCGGATTTCGAAAGCCGCATCTCTCATCCCGCAAAGGTTGTCGAGAAGACCTGGGCTTCGCAGTTCCGTATTCATTTTCGGCATGTCGAGCCCATGGCAAAGGGAAATGTCTTTCTGGCGGGAGACGCCGCCCATATCCATTCGCCTGCCGGCGCGCGTGGGATGAATCTCGGCATCGAGGATGCCTGCTGGCTTGCCTGGCTCATTGCGGAAGGCCGCGAACAGGAGTATTCGGCCTTGAGAATTCCCGCCGTAAAGCAGGTATTGAAGCAGACCTACGGGCTGACGCGATTGGTGACCATGAAAAATCCGCTGGCGGTTGCGGCGCGTAATATCCTGGCGCCGCTATTGTTGCGGTTCGGACCGGTTCGGCAGAGCTTGCTGCGCGGTGTAGCCGGTTACGATACTCCAAGGCCGCCTTGGATAGACTGGGCCGAATAGAACGAGAAAGAGCGACGAGTTGAGTGAAATTCGCCTGTATGTGAAGACGACCGAGAAGAACGCCGAGCGGATTCTCGATCTGATGACGCCCGTATTCGAAGATGAAGAGCTGCCGATCGCGACGACCGAGATCGATGAGAAGAAGGACCTATGGGAAGCGTCCATCTATCTCTATGCCGATGACGAAGAGGATGTTCGCGACCGTTTCGAAGCGTTGCTCAAGCCGGCTTTTCCCGAGCTCGCGGTCGAGAGGGAGGTCATCCCCGACATCGACTGGATTGCGAAGTCGCTGGAGGGATTGAAGCCCGTTCGTGCAGGGCGCTTCCTCGTTCATGGCTCGCATGATCGAGACAAGGTCGGTTCAAGCGATATCGCCATCGAGATCGAAGCCGGACAGGCCTTCGGCACCGGTCATCACGGCACCACGGCCGGTTGCCTGGAGACGATCGAGAAGGTTCTTGCCGGCCGCCGCGTGCGCAACGCGCTCGATCTCGGAACCGGCAGCGGCGTTCTGGCCATTGCCGTGCGCAAGCTGCGCAATATTCCGGTTCTGGCAACCGATATCGATCCGATCGCCGTGCGCGTGGCGCGGGACAATGTCCGCAGCAATGGAATTGCATCCGGCGTTGCGCTGGAGACCGCGCCCGGCTTCCACTCCACTGCCTTTTCGCGTCACGGTCCTTTCGATCTGATCATTGCCAATATTCTGGCACGGCCGTTGATCAAGATGGCGCCGCAACTGGTTGCTCACTTGGCGCCAGGCGGTTCGGTAATTCTTTCCGGTATTCTTGCCGAGCAGCGCTGGAAGGTTCTTGCCGCTTATAATGGCGCCAAGTTGCGCCACGTGCGGACGATCTGGCGTAATGGCTGGGTGACGATCCATCTCGACCGGCCTTGAGCCGGTCTTTTCCCTTTCAGAAATCAGGCCATAAAAAAAGGCGGTGCCGAAGCACCGCCTTCAGATCGGTTTTCACCGATCCTGCCCGCGAGCGTGTGGAGGAGGAGTGCTCGAGCGGGCTCTAAGCGTTCTGATCATGATCCGAGAGGGAGGAGGAGAACCGGATCGCGATCGTCGTAGAACGCGTAGCTTGGCAAACTGTTAGTGGCGATCGCCACGGCTTGCGCCGATTGCCTTCGACGTTTCAACTTCGAGCTGACGAAGCGAACCGACAGAGTGGCGTACGGTGCGACGCTCGCCAGCCAGCGCCGGGCTAACATATGCGGAGCGGGAGATAGGCATAGTCTTAAGTCCTTTTTGGTCGGGTTCTTCGTGAACCCCGTTCGATGCGCCGGATATAGCGATTCGCCCTTCAGTGTGGCAGGGGGGAGGTTTCATGGGAGCTATGCGCGATATGCATGTTTCGTGCCGTGAAGATGTCACATTTGATTGGTGATGCTCATGAAATGGGCGGATTCGTTAACAGCCCAGCCCAAGGGATGGTCCTGCGGCAGACCCAGTAGCGCCATGAACGCGCATATCGTCGCGATGATCCAAAATCACGTCGCACTTCCGGTCGTCATGCTCTAACATACTGGCAGCATTCAGTTTCACGGATTCTCTATAGCTTCGGATCAGCTCATGTTTCAGTCTTTCGATGTCACATCCACCCCGCAATTCGGCCGCGAGCGCGTTGCCGGTCTGCGTGCCGCCTTTAGCGATCTCGGCATTGACGGCTTCCTCGTGCCGCGTGCCGACGAGTATCAGGGCGAGTATGTACCCAAGTGCTCGGAGCGTCTGGCATGGCTAACGGGCTTCACTGGATCGGCGGGTGTTGCGCTTGTGACACACTCTCAGGCCGTCGTTTTCGTCGATGGTCGCTATGTGACGCAGCTTGCCGAGCAGGTGGATGGCACCGTGTTCACCGGTGGTGACCTTGTGAACGAACCGGCGCATATCTGGCTGCCGCGCCATGCGAAGAAAGGCTTCCGGCTCGGCATCGATCCATGGCTGCATACGGGCGCCGAAGTGCGCCGACTGGAAAAAGCGCTGGCCGAGATTGACGGGAAGCTCGTCTTCCTGCCGCACAATCCGCTCGACAAGCTCTGGGCAGATCGGCCGGCCGAGCCGCTGGGCAACGTTATCATTCAGGATATCGCTCAGGCGGGCGTTCTCGCCAAGGACAAGCTGGCGGCGATTGCCAGCGGTCTCAAAGAGAAAAATCTGAAGGCGGCGCTGATCACCGATCCATCCTCGGTCGCCTGGATCTTCAACATCCGCGGCAGCGACGTTCCGCACACGCCGCATCCGTTGGCCCGCGCGATCATCTACGCCAAAGGTTCCGCTGAGCTCTTTCTCGACAAGCGCAAGACCAAGGTCGAGGCGGAAGCCTATCTCGCGCAGATCTGCAAGCAGTTGCCGCCTTCCGAACTCGGCAAGCGTCTGTCCGAGGCGGCGGCCAACGGTGCGCGCATCCTGGTCGATCCCGATCTCGCTTCCTATGCGCTCACGGATATCATCCGTCACGGCGGCGGGGAGGTGGTCGAGGGCAATGATCCCGCCAAGCTACCGCGCGCCTGCAAGAATGCGGCGGAAATTAACGGCTCGGCCGCAGCACACCTGCAGGATGGTGCCGCCATGGTCGAATTCCTCTACTGGCTCGAGACGAGCAAGCCAGGCACGGTGACGGAAATCGCCGCTGCCGAACGGCTGGAAGCTTGCCGCGCGCGCGTCGGCGAAAGCATGCAGAACCCGCTGAAGGATATTTCTTTCGACACGATCTCCGGCGCCGGCGAACATGCGGCTATCATGCATTATCGTGTGACCACGGAGAGCGACCGGCTGATCCAGGCCGGTGAACTGTTCCTGATCGATTCAGGTGCGCAATACATCAACGGCACCACAGATATTACCCGCACGGTCGGTATCGGCACAGTTTCAGAAGAGCACAAGCGTCTCTTTACTTTGGTGCTGAAGGGCATGATCGCCATCAGCACGGCGCGTTTTCCGAAGGGTACGCGCGGCTGCGATCTCGATCCGCTGGCGCGCATCGCACTCTGGAAGGCGGGCGTCGATTTCGCCCATGGCACCGGCCACGGCGTCGGATCCTATCTTTCCGTGCACGAGGGGCCGCAGCGCATCGCTCGCCTTGCCGTGCAGGAATTGCTGCCCGGCATGATCCTCTCCAACGAGCCGGGCTATTATCGTCCGGGCCATTTCGGCATCCGTATCGAAAACCTGATCTTCATCCGTGATCCGGAGGAGATCGAAGGCGGCGATATGCCGATGCTGGGCTTCGAGACACTGACCTTCTGCCCGATCGACCGGAGCCTGGTGCTCGTTGAACTGCTGACGCATGATGAACTGCATTGGCTGAACGAATATCACGTGCGGACGCGCGAGGCGCTGATGCCGCTGATCCACGATCATGATGTTCGGGCATGGCTGGAGAATGCCACGCTCGCACTTCATCATTGAAAAATGGACCCCATCCCGTTTCCACGGGGTGGGATTCTTGGTGCCTCACGCGCCGATGGAATGGCGCCACGCCATAACGACGATCCATCCGGCAACCAGCATATAGGTCGAGGGATAGCGTAGGCCGACAAGAAGAGCCGCGAGCATCGCCACCTTGGTGTCCCAACCGCCAATGAAAAAGGCGGGTGCGACGAGTGTTGTCAATACGGCGGCGGGCACGGCATTCAGTGCTGCTTCGACGCGTGGCGGAATGCGCGTCATCTTGACGATCAGGATATAGCCGCCGATGCGTGTCAGGAAAGTCACCACGGCTGCGGCGGCAATCAGCATGACCATATGCGGATTGAAGTCGAGCATGGTCAGACCTCGTGGCTTTCGTGCGCTATGTCGGGTTTGCGGTTCGCCTTTACCGGCGGCAGCACCGCGGCAAGGATGATGCCTGCCAGCGCGCCGATGCTGACATGCCAGGGCGAACCCACATAACGATGAGCGATGGCCGAAGCTATCGCGCTCGCGGCGACGACCGGCAGGAAGTTATCGCGCTTGCGGAAGCCCATGACGATCCCGAGGAAATAGATCGGCAGGAGGATGTCGAGGCCGATGGATTTCGGATCACCGATCAGGCTCCCGAGAAGGCCGCCGATCAGGCTGACGACCACCCAGGGGATATAGATCATCGCGGCGAAGCCGAAATACCAGGCAAAGGTCACCGGCTTACCGCTTTCGTGGCGCTTGATGGTTTCGGCAAATTGCGGATCGACCAGCAGAAAGAAAGTGAAGAACTTCTCGACTAGCGAAAAATGCCTGATGTAGCGCGCGATCGCAGCGGAATAGAGCACGTGACGGAAATTCACCGCCAGGATCGACAGCACGATCAGCCAAGCCTGAACGTTGTGACCGAAGAGATCCAGTCCGACCATCTGGCTGGCGCCGGCATAGACGGTGCCGCTCATCAGGGTCAATTCGCCGAGAGACATGCCCTGATCGCGCGCCAGCGCGCCGAACAGGGCGCCGAAGGGTGCGGCAGCTAGGCCGACGGGAATGCCACCCTTCAACCCGTCAAGAAATTCCGCGCGACTCATGGTCCGCTTTGTCCTTCATGGAAAGCCCGGCAATGCTCGGGGGTGCGATGTCGAGGGTGCGAAGCCCGCATGGAGCACAACGATGGTTGCCCCTTGCGCATAGGCTTGCGCGCTGTTCAATGGCGGGACGTGTAAGCGGTGCGTGTCGAGCCAGCAATTGAATTTAGTTGATGGGTCAATTGATTTCGTTGAAGCCATTCGCTGGTTTCGCGAGCAAACCGGGAGGAAGAATGCAGAAGATAACTTTCACGAAGGAAGAGAAGGCCGCCATCGTCGCCCGCCTTCAGCGCTATTTCGCCGATGAACTGGACCAGACACTCGGGACTTTGCCCGGCGAGTTCCTGCTCGATTTCTTCACCAGCGAGATCGGACCCTACTACTACAATCAGGGTCTGCGAGATGCTCATGCAGCGTTGATGAGCAAGATGGACGATTTCGGCGAGGCGATCTATCTGCTGGAAAAAGAGCCGGCGAAGGACTGATCTCACCTTACTTTTTCGGCTGGAATGTGTGCTCCAGCGCGGGAAACGTACGGGCCTTCACTTCTTCGGCATAGGCTTCCGCGGCCTTGGAGACCATGGGCGCCAGCTCTGCGAAATGTTTGACGAAGCGCGGCTTGAAATCGCTGAACAGACCGAGCATGTCGTCGGAAACGAGGATCTGCCCGTCGCAGGCTGCGGATGCGCCGATGCCTATGGTGGGGATTGCGACGGAGGCGGTAATTTCGCGGGCGAGGGGCTCGACCGTGCCCTCGATCACCATGGCGAAAGCGCCAGCTTCGGCGATGGCGTGTGCATCGCGGCGTATCTTCTCGGCTTCCTTCTCGGAACGACCGAGCGAGCGATAACCGCCTGTCGTGTTCACCTGCTGTGGCATCAGTCCGATATGTCCGAAGACCGGAACGCCGCGACTGGTCAGAAACGCCACGGTCGCCGCCATTTCCTCACCACCTTCCAGCTTCACGCCATCGCAGCCGGTTTCCTTCAGAATGCGAGCCGCACTGCGGAAGGCTTGCTCCTTCGATTCCTGATAGGAGCCGAAGGGTAGATCGACGATGACGCAGGCATGGTTTGCGCCGCGCATGACGGCCTGGCCATGCGCAATCATCATCTCCATGGTGACGCCAACCGTCGTTTCCAGCCCATAGAGGACCATGCCGAGGGAATCCCCGACCAGAAGCAGGTCACAATGCGGGTCGAGGAGACGGGCAATCGGCGTCGTGTAGGCGGTCAGGCTGACGATGAGGCGCTGGCCCTTCATAGCCTCGATGGCAGCGGGCGTGGCGCGCCTGGTGTGTCCGACGGTGCTCATCTCAAGCGATCCCTTCACTGGTGGACGGCTTGCGGCCGATAACGCGATTGTCGAGCAGGCGGGTGGTGCCGATGCGCACGAAGAGCGCGATCAGAACGGGATGACCTTGAAGTGTCGTCAGCGTCTCCAACGTGTCCGGATGCCGAACGGCGGCGACTTCCGCTGTCGCCAGCGGTTCGCTTTCGATGAAGGCGCTGAGAGCCTCCTCAAATGCTGCCGGATCGTTCGCACCGAACTCGTATAGCCGTTCGGCTTCCGCAAGTGTCTTGGGGACGATAACAGCGGCTGCGCGTTCTTGCCCGGAGAGGTAGACGTTGCGCGAAGAGAGGGCGAGACCATCGGCATCACGCACGGTCGGCACCGGCACGACACGAACGGGCTGCGCCAGATCTTCGACCATGCGCCGGATGACCGCGACCTGCTGATAATCCTTCTCGCCGAAGTAGGCGCTGTCGGGCTGGACGATATTGAAGAGCTTCGTGACGACAGTGGCAACACCGGCAAAATGGCCCGGGCGAACCGTGCCCTCCAGCTCGGCACCTAGCTTCGGCACATCGACGACGGTTTCCATCGGACGCGGGTACATATCCGTGACGCCGGGGGCGAAAAGATAATCTACGCCCGCACCACGGAGCATGGCGCTATCACGCTCAAGATCGCGCGGATATTTCGCCAGATCCTCATTGGCGCCGAACTGCAGCGGATTGACGAAGATGGAGGTAACGACGACGTCATTTTCTGCCTTGGCACGGGACACAAGCTCCATGTGTCCGGCATGCAGATAACCCATGGTCGGCACCAGGCCTATACGCTTGCCTGCCTTGCGATGCTCCGTCAGCCGTTCGCGCAAGGCAGCTATCGTGGTGATGACGTCCATCGTGGCAATCCTCCCGAGGCAGGTCCGCCCACACCGCCCGTTTCCATCCCCTGAATGTGGCGGGTTGTCTAACGTGTGCAGTGCAAAAAAGCAATTCGTGACGCCGAACTGAGGGATAGGTCTTTGCGCCTCCACGAAGACCCAGCGCCTTGGCGACAAGTGAGGTCATGTCTTTTGCGGAGCCGAGCGCCGGTATTGAAAAAATGCGCAATGGACCGAAGAAGCAGCTGGGCTTGTGGCACAAAACCTTAAAGTTGCCCCTTCGATAAAATTTGAGATGAAACCTTCATGGGGCCTAAGGGCCTGCATGCTGTGGTGCAATCGTTGGGGATCGCGTGGGGGGTAATCGCGTGATTGAAGTTCTTTTTTGTTTTCAGGGGCGTCTGACGCGCGGGCAGTATCTCTTGTGGCGTCTTGCTATCAGCGCTGTGGGCGGTATCGTGCTTGTGCTTCTGTTTTCCGTTATGGCATTTGCCAGTCATGGAAAACCGGTCTTCTCCTCGCCTCTGGCATTCTTGCCCTTCATGCTCCTCTTCGCTCCGTTTCTATGGATGGATTTGAGTCTCCAGGCCGCCAGAATACGTGACTTGGGCATCCGATCACGCGGTGTCGCTCTCTTGTTGTTATCGACTTATGTCGCCGTGACGGTTTCATGGCTACTGATGCCTGCCGCATCAATGTCAACAGCGCTCCAGGAAGTATATCGCGCATTGGGAATGTTCTATTGCGTTCTGCTCTTATGGACCCGGAGCGATTTTTTCACGCATGCGGGAACAGACGATTCCAAGGCTGTGCCTCAACAAACTCCAACTGCATATGCTGCGCCAGCGAGAACGACAGCTGCCGGCAAGAGGGCCAGTTTCGGTCAACGCGGCCTCAAGAGCTAGCGTCGGCCTGAGTGAAAAAGCCGACGCGGCCTGCTTCGATTTTCCGCCTGGACTACACCGAGCGGGTCAATCCGCCGTCGACCTTGAGGTTCTGGCCGGTGATGTAGCCTGCTCCATCGGAGGCCAGGAAGGCGACGGTCGCGGCAATTTCGGCACTGGTGCCGTAGCGCTTCATCGGTACGCTGTCGCGGCGCTCCGCGGTGGCAGGCAGGCTGTCGATCCACCCGGGTAGCACGTTGTTCATGCGAACATTGTCGGCCGCATAGGTGTCGGCGAAGATTTTCGTGTAGGAGGCAAGGCCGGCACGGAAAACGGCCGAAGTCGGGAACATCGCCGAGGGTTCGAACGCCCAGGCCGTAGAAATATTGATGATCGCGCCGGATGTTTGGCTCTGCATGATCGGAGCAACCAGCCGGACCGGACGGATGACGTTCATCAGATAGACGTCCAGGCCGGTGTGCCACTGCTCGTCCGTGATCTCAAGGATCTGAGCGCGGGGGCCATGGCCGGCACTGTTTACCAACACATCGATGCGTCCCCATTTCTCCATCGTCGCATCGACCAGACGCTTGAGATCGTCATTGGATTGATTGGAGCCCGTAATGCCGATGCCGCCAAGCTCGGCGGCAAGGGCCTCGCCTTTTCCGGAGGACGAGAGAATTGCGACCTTGAAGCCATCGGCGGCAAGGCGTCTGGCACTTTCCGCGCCCATGCCGCTGCCGCCTGCAGTGATGATTGCCACTTTTTGTGCCGACATATCTTTTTCCTCTTCCAACTGGATCAAATGCGCTGATTGTATCGAACTTACCGATGAAATATCATTTTCCTTGCACGAAGACGAAGTAGTTAAACTCTTGGATGCCAGTAGAAAAACTATCGCATGAACGGATCCCTCGGTAAAATTCCCTCTCTGAATGGCTTGAAAGCCTTTGAAGTTGCGGCGCGGCATCGCAGCTTCAGGCTGGCCGCCGAGGAGCTTGGGGTCACGCAGGGTGCCGTGGCCCAGCAGGTGCGCGGGCTTGAAGCAGAGCTCGGCGTCAAACTATTCGAGCGCATGCCGCGGAGCCTGGTTTTGACGGGCGAGGGACGCGCCTATATCGCCGATATCAGACGTGCCTTCGAGATCATCGCCCAGTCGACAGGCGACTTGCGGCCGCAACCAGTCAAGCTCACCATCAGCACCACACCGACATTTGCGTCGAAATGGCTGATTCCGCGCCTGCCGGATTTCACGGCTCGTCATCCCGATCTCGATCTTCATATCCTGGCGACTGAGCGGATGTCCGGCTTTCAGTCGGATGGAGTGGATCTCGCCGTCCGCTATGGTCGGCCACCCTTCGGGCCGGGGTTGGCGACGGAGTTGCTTTTCGAGCAGGACATTATTGCCGTTTGCAGCCCCGCCCTCTTGTCTGGCCGCAAGCCGCCAACAACGACGGAGGAGCTTGCGGACTATGCGCTGCTTCACGATGCCCACAATTCCTGGCCCGAATTCATCGAGCGCCATTTCGGAGGAACTGCTCAGGCATTCTACAAGGGCATCAGTTTCAACCAGACGTCCCATGCGATCGAGGCGGCCATTGCCGGGCAGGGCATCGTGCTCGCCAACCGCGATTTCGTCGCGAGCGACATGGCCGAAGGGCGACTGATCCAGGTCGGCCAGGGTGCGCTGAGCGGCCCCATGGATTTCTATCTCGTCTGGCCGCGCTACCGGAAATCCACGGCAGTCGAGACGGTCATCGGCTGGATCAGCGATGAGGCGAAGCGTTCGCGATATGTAAAGCATGCTTGACATCCTGTTTCGAGACATCATATGTAAAGCATGCTTTACAGGAGGCCGCTTATGGCAAGATACCGCTATCTTAGGGAACTCGGAGCCAGCCTATTCGCCTATTGCGTCGTGCTGACCGTTTCGCTTTGGCTGATCAATCATGGCATGGTGGAAGACGGTTCCTGGAAAACCGTGATATCTCTCGCGCCGATGCTGCCGGGGATTTTTATCGCGATTTCAGTGCTGCGGCAGCTGCGTCGCGTCGACGAGTTGCAGCGCAAGATCCAGCTGGAGGCGTTTTCGCTTGCTTTTGCCGGCACGGCGCTGATCACATTCAGCTATGGTTTTCTCGAAAATGTGGGCTATCCCAAGCTGACGATGTTTGCCGTCTGGCCCCTGATGTCGACGTTGTGGATCATTGGCGGCGTCATCAGCCATCGGCGCTATCGATGAAGAACCGGCTGAAGGCTCTGCGTCTTGAACGGGGCTGGTCGCAAGGTGATCTTGCGGCCCTGCTCAACGTCTCCCGGCAGACCGTGAACGCCATCGAGAATGAGCGGTATGATCCAAGCCTGCCGCTGGCCTTCGTCATTGCCAGGGTCTTTGCCCTTCCGATCGAAGAGATCTTTGCGGAGTGATGACGTTCGGCATTCGACGGTTTGTTGGTCTTCTCACCGTTAGAGCGTGAGCCGATGTCGCGATCACACTGTCGCCGGTGAAATTCCGGCGGCGGATTAGCGCTTTTCTCAATCTTTTGCTGTTAGCTGCAGCCATGGCAAAGATCGTGGCATTGGCAGCGTATTTCTATCAGGCGGCGGTGGCCTTCGGGCTGCTGATCGTCGTGGCACATCTGCTGACCCCGTCGGATTATGCGGGATACTCGCTGTTTATTTCGATCAGCCAATTTGGATCGATTTTCTGTTTCGAGTGGATCCGCTTTGCCTGCAGCCGTTTTTATCCGGGCCAGACGCCGGGAAGCGAGGCATTGGAGCGGCGGGCGCTGACCATCGAATTCGCGGCATGTTCCGTGGTCTGCCTCATCGTTGCCGCGGCGTCGATCGTGTTGTCGGTGCCGGGCGAGATAGCCTTGCTCGGTGGTTTGGTCGCCATTCTGCAGGGCGGCAGCGATCTGCATTTGACCATGTTGCGCTTTCGCCAGGAATTTCGTGCCTTTTCGCGTTTGCAAGGCTCGCGCGCGACCATCCTCGCCGTCGGAACGCTTGCGGGCGCCGCCTTCGCTCCAACCTTTACCTTCACCGTCGCGGGACTGCTGGCCGGCTACATCGCCTATGGCTTTCTGGCCATGCTTCTGACGCGCAACAGCCTGCGTGAGGCTGCGGCTTTCGAGCCGTCGCTCGTCCGCAAGCACTTCGTCTACGGCAGCGTCGCTGCCGGCGCCTCGGTCATCGGACTGTTGGCGCCGCTTGGGCTGAAGTCGATCCTGACGGCAGCGCTCGGGGCAGAGGCGGCGGCCGGCGGCCTGCTGGCTCTCGACCTGTTGCAGCGGCCGTTTGTGCTGATCGTCTCCGCCTTGCAGGCCATTCAGTATCCCGATGTGGTGGCGCGCTACGATCGCGAGGGGGCGTCACCCGAATTCCGGAAGCAGCTGGGCGATTATTATTCGCTGCTCGCCGGGCTTACGCTTATGACGGCAGCCGGCATTTTCGCCCTGTTGCAACCGATCGGGCAGTTGGTGATTGCCGCCGGTCTGCGCGAGGGGTTCCTCGCAGCCGCGCCTTTTGTGATCGGGCTTGCCACCTGTCGGGCGCTGACGTTCAACATGCTGCCGACGCCGGCGCATCTGCGGCATCGACTGCTTGCGATTTTCCTGCTGGCGGTGATCGACTGCATCCTGCTGAACGCCGGAGCGCTTGCCGGCGGCTACCTCGGCTATGTCGGAGACGCGGCACTGATGGCCGGCGGCATGGTCGGGGCTGTCATCGCCATGGTCATTGGCGTCAAGGTTTTGATGTCGCTGCCCTTCGATTTTGCCTGGCAGCCGGTCGTGCTTGCTGCCATCGGCCTGGCGGTGCCGGTGCTGGCAACGGCGGGCTTCGGCTACTCGCTATGGATCTCCGTTGTCGTCGGCGTGATCGGCGGTGGGCTTTTCTGCCTGCTCGGGCTCTACAGTTATTTCGTCATGATGTTTAGGCCGCGTGCTCAATCCTGAGAGGTCAGAGAGCTTCCAGCATCGAAAGCACGCAGTCCGCACTGCCATCCCATGAGAACCGCGCGACATTGGTATGGCCGCGCCGGCGCAAATCCTCCCGCAGGGCGCCGTCGTTCGCGATCCTCGTCATGGCGGACACCAGTTCATCCTGTCGCGTGGGATCGAAATAAAGCGCGGCGTCGCCGGAAGCTTCACGCACGGCGGGAATGTCGGCGGCAAGCACCGGGCAGCCCTGTGTCATGGCTTCCAGGGGTGGGATGCCGAAGCCCTCATAGATGCTTGGGAAGACAAAGGCTGTCGCATGGCGCTCGAGTGCGGCGATCTCGGCATCCGTCAGACGGCCAGCAAAGAGTAGCCGATCGTTGGATTGGGGGCCGTCCGATTTGAACACGCTCGGGGCTGTGCCGCCTACCACCACCAGCTTCTGGCTCTCATCCTTGAGCGCTTCGAACGCCCGAATGGCGAAATCGAGGTTCTTGTTCGGTTTCATCGTACCGACGAGAAGAAAGAAGCCATTTGTATTTAATCCAAGTCTCTGAATGATCGTCTCGTCCGGCTGGAGTGCTGCGAAGTGATCGACGGCATTGTAGACGACATCGATGCCGCCGGCCGGCACACGGAAGACGGACGCAATCTCGTTGCGCGAAAACTCCGAGACGGTGCCGATCCTGGCGGTGCGGGTCAGCACCGCGCCGAGCGCGCCATGCAGCAGGCGGTAGCTGCGCTTGAAGGACTGCGGGTGTCTAAAGATGGTGACATCGTGGATGACGACTGCCTGACGGCGATGCAGGAGCGGGCCGCTGCCGCCAAAGCCGATCAGCCGGCTGCCGCGTGAACGGGCCAGCAGAGCGGTCTGCTCCCAGAGATGGCCGGGGCCAGAGCCAAAGGAATCGACCGCGATGGATGAGAGCTCGATATCGACCGGCGTGTTGCGAGGCACGGCCAATCGCCAGCGGGCGCCTTTCAAGGCAGCGGGAACAGCGCCTGCGGAAATCTTCCGGTCGAGCGCCAACGTCAGTTCGCGCGCAAAGCGCTGCACGCCGGAAAGCGGCTGGCCGAGAAAACGCCCGTTGATGATGATCGACTGCACGCAAAAAATCCCGATATCCTGTTGATCGGGCATAGTTTGCACGATTTTCTTTAGGGAAGGTTTAGCCGCCAGCGCCTGATTTTAAGCAAGGACATCGCGGCTGTGGGCGATCGTCACACCGCGCGACCGCATCTCCTCGATTGCAGCATTAACGCCAGCGGGATCGATGCCGCGACTTCCGTCCTCGATGAAGCGGACTTTCACGCCGGGAAGCATTTCGACGGCGTCGATCGCTGAGAATTTCACGCAGTAATCCGTTGCCAGGCCGCAGAGATCGAGTTCGGTAACGCCTTTGTTGCGCAAATAGGCTGCAAGGCCGGTGAGAGCGGCCTGATCATTGTCGCGGAAGGCGGAATAGCTGTCCACCAGCGGATTCTGACCCTTCTGCTGGATGAAATCGACTGCGGCCGTATGGAGGTCGGAATGGAATTCGGCGTCTACGGTGTTTTGGACACAATGATCGGGCCACATCATTTGCGGTTTGCCGGATAGTGTTCCCATCTCGAAGGGCGTCTTGCCGGGATGGGCGGAGGCGAAGCTGCCGTGACCGGCGGGATGCCAGTCCTGCGAGGCCACGATGAGATCGTATTTGCCGCTATCGATCAGAGCATTGGCGACGGGCACAACCTGGTCGCCCTCCGGTACCGGAAGATTGCCGCCGGGGCAGAAGCCGTTCTGGATGTCGATGAGCAGCAATGCTTTCATGAGGCCTGTCCTTCCGTTTGATGCGCTGCACGATGCCAAGCAGCGCGCTTCGGATCAAGCCTTTTGCGCCCCGCCGATCATGGCGACGAGGCGCGATGCTTTGCAAGAGCTTACGCCGGCTTGTGGCCCTTGAGACCATAGAAGGCGATGTAGAGGTAGCAGATGATCGGCATCAGGAAGGCGAGGTGAATGCCGATGGTATCGGCAAGGCCGCCCTGAATGACGGGCAGAACGGCACCGCCGACAATCGCCAGGCACAGGATGCCCGAGCCCTGGCTCGTGTATTTGCCGAGACCATGCAGCGCCAGGCTGAAGATCGTCGGGAACATGATGGAGTTGAACAGGCCGATCGCCAGCACGGACCACATGGCGACATGGCCGGTGGTCAACACCGTCACGATCAGCAGGATGATGGCGATCGCGGCATTGAAGGCGAGCGCCTTGCCGTCGTCGATGTGTCGCATGATCAGCGAGCCGATGAACCGGCCGACCATCGCGCCACCCCAGAAATAGGAGACGTAGTGGGCGGCGTCCGCCTCGGAGAGGTGGGCGATATCGGGCTGGCTGAGGAAATTCACCAGGAAGCTGCCGACACTGACCTCGGCGCCGACATAAAGGAAAATGCCGACGGCGCCGAGCACGAGATGGCGATACTGCCAGGCAGAGCCGCCGCCACGCATCGGCTCGACAGTTTCCTCATCTTCGACTTCCGGCAGTTTCAGTGCCGCGAAGATGGCGGCGAGAACGAGGAAGGCGGCAGCAAGCAGTAAGTACGGGAATTTGACGGCGTTCGCCTCGGTCATGCGAATGGCATCGAGCTGCTCCGGCGTCGCATTCGCTGCGGCAACGGTCGCGGCCGACAGGATCAGCATGGCGCCGAAGAGCGGCGCAATCGTCGTGCCGAGCGAGTTGAAGGCCTGCGTCAGATTCAGGCGGCTAGCAGCCGTATCCGGCGGTCCCAGCACGGTGACATAGGGATTGGCGGCGACCTGCAGGATCGTGATGCCGGCGGCAAGCACGAAGAGAGCGCCGAGAAAGAGCGCGTAAACCCGGTAGCTGGCGGCTGGAATGAATAGCGCGCAGCCGACTGCAGAGATCGCGAGGCCGACGACGATGCCCCACTTATAGGTGATGCGCTTTACCAGCGCGCCAGCCGGGAGCGATACGATGAAGTACGCACCGAAGAAGCAGAGCTGGATCAGCATCGACTGGGTGTAATTGAGCTGAAAGACGCTCTTCAGGTGCGGGACCAGAATGTCGTTCAGGCAGGTGATGAAACCCCACATGAAAAAGAGTGAGGTGAGTGCGATGAGCGCGAATTGGTAATTGCCCTGGCCTTGGTGTGCGGATGCACGGGCGCTGGTGGGCGCAGAGCTTGTTGCTGAGCCAGCCACTTTCTTATCCTCGATTTATGTTTTGCCAGGCTTCGATGGTCGGCCCGGGCGATAAGCCCGAACGGGCCGAAAGACAGACTGGCGGCGGCTTGCCGGGATGCCGCGGGAGACGCGGTATCCCGAAGCCGCTAATGTCGATATAATCGATTGGGCTTATATTGGTAGCATGCTAGCGATGCGGATTTTGCATTGCAGCAATGCGGGAACCCGCAAGTGTCAGAATGCGTTTATAAGGCCGTTGCGTGATGGGTCTGAGAGCGGATTAGGCGCTCAATTAAGCGCCAATCCTTCTTCTATGATCGACTTCTTTACAGCATCGCGTTGCTTCACGCGGCCATACCAGGCGGCGAGATGATCCAGTTCATCGAAATGAATGCCCGCCCGATAGTAAGACTTGAGCCACGCCGCTTGGCCCCAACCCGTCAATGCAAAGAGATAGGCATCGGCAACGGTGAAGCGATCGCCCATCAGGAAGGTGCGATCGGCGAGGTGCGCGTTGATCCACTGATAGCGCTTTTCAAGTTTCGGCTTGGCGGTCTCGACATAGTTGCCGGCGAGCCGCGCATAGAGAAGTGGAATGAATCCCTTGTGGATCTCCGTTGAGAGAAAGCTGAGCATCTCCTGCAGCTTGTAACGTTCCATCGTTCCGGCGGCAGGCGCCAATCCGGCGTCCGGCTTCAGGTCCGCCAGATACTGAACGATCACCGGCCCTTCGCTTAAATGGCTGCCATCGTCAAGTTCGAGAACAGGCACATAGCCGTGCGGATTGACGTCATAGAAATCAAGCCCTGCCTCTGTCTTGTGGTTGGTATGGTCGACCTTGATCATCTCAACATCGAGGGCAAGCTCATTGATGACGATATGGGGTGAGAGCGAGCAGCTTGCGGGCATGTAGTACAGTTTCACGAGAGGCCTCCATGGTGTTTTTCGAGCCAGCCTTCGCTTGGAAAGGCTGTCGCTGAACCATGTAGTCCACGCGGTATAGAATCGTAAGAACGGAAAAGTTTGACATCTAGGTACAAAAATTATACCGCCTCAGGCATGAGGGATGTGCGATGAAAAAGACCGTGACCGGCTGCTCCGTCGAGGAGGCGATGCATCTGCTGGGAGGCCGCTGGCGGCTGCTGATCGTGTCCTATCTGGTCGACTGTCCGCAGCGCTTCAACGAGCTGCGGCGGCTGATGCCGGGGATTTCCCAGAGGATGCTGACGCTTGATCTGCGGGCGCTGGAGGAGGCGGGCCTAATCAGTCGCACGGTCTATCCGACTGTTCCCGTGAAGGTCGAGTATTCGCTGACGGAGTATGGGCGTCGCTTGGAGAAGGTCGTGGCCGTGGTCAAGGAATTTGGACTGTGGCTTAAGGATCGGGATGCGCAGATAGCCGACGCATAAGCGGCTTCACCAGAACAGGTCGTAAAAATCCCGCCAATCGGGTCTCTCTTGTCGATCTGCTTGATCTTTGCCATCGCATCAATGCGCCCTCTGGTCCCAAACCAGAGGGTTGGCTTAGTCCAATCAAACCCGCTCCACAAACCCGTCCAGCACGCGCTTCTGCCCGGCGCGGTCGAATTCGATCGTCAGTTTGTTGCCTTCGATCTCGGAGACGTTGCCGTTGCCGAATTTGATGTGGAAGACGCGGTCGCCAATGGCGAATTTCGAAGGTTCGGAGGAGGTGGATTTGGCCACCAGCTCGCCGTCGATGGTCCGAACCTTCGGGCCGCTTTCGCCGTAGCCGATGCGCTCGACGGCGTGGCCTGAGCGGCTGCCCCAGTTGTCGCGGGTCGCATCATTGCGGTTCGCCTGGGCGCGCTTCCAGCCGGGTGTCGAATAGGAATTCGCGAATGGTTCGGCCTTGTCGAAGCGCGATTGGCCGTATCCGCCGCGGCCGTATCCGCCATAGGATTGCTCGACTTCGGCGACCTGAACATGCGTTTCCGGCAACTCGTCGAGGAAGCGGGAGGGGATTGTGGACTGCCAGAGGCCGTGGATGCGTCGATTGGAGACGAACCAGATGTGGCAGCGGCGCTTGGCGCGGGTGATGCCGACATAGGCGAGGCGGCGCTCTTCCTCCAGACCGGCTCGGCCGCTTTCGTCCAGCGAGCGCTGATGCGGAAACAAGCCTTCCTCCCAGCCGGGCAGGAACACCGTGTCGAATTCCAGGCCCTTGGCCGAGTGCAGCGTCATGATGGAGACGGCGTCGAGATTTTCGTTCTGCTCGGCATCCATCACCAGCGACACGTGCTCGAGGAAGCCGCGCATTGATTCGAAACTATCCATCGAACGGATGAGTTCCTTCAAGTTTTCCAGGCGTCCCGGCGCTTCCGCCGATTTGTCGTTCTTCCACATATCCGTATAGCCGGACTCTTCGAGGATCTGCTCGGCAAGCTCGGTATGCGGCGTGTTTTCCAGCAGTTCCTGCCAGCGGCGGAAAGATTGCACGACGTCGAACAGCGCCTTGCGCGCCTTCGGCTTCATTTCGTCCGTCTCGATGATATCGGCTGCCGCCGCCAGCATCGGGATGTCGCGGGCGCGGGCATAGTCATGCAGGGTACGCACGGTGGTGTCGCCGAGGCCGCGCTTCGGCGTGTTGATGATGCGCTCGAAGGCGAGATCGTCGGCCGGCTGGCAGACGAGGCGGAAATAGGCCATGGCATCGCGGATTTCGAGACGCTCGTAGAAGCGAGGGCCGCCGACGACGCGATAATTCAGGCCGAGCGTGACGAAGCGATCTTCGAACTCGCGCATCTGGAAAGAGGCGCGTACGAGGATGGCGATGTCGTTGAGCTTGTGCTTGTTGCGCTGCAGCTGCTCGATCTCTTCGCCGATGGCGCGCGCTTCCTCCTCGGAATCCCAGGAGGCGTGCACCTGCACCTTGATGTCGTCGGGATCGGAGCGATCGGTAAACAGCGTCTTGCCGAGCCGGCCCTCATTATGGGCGATCAGATGCGCGGCGGCACCGAGAATATGCTCGGTGGAGCGGTAATTGCGCTCGAGTTTGATAACCTTGGCGCCCGGGAAATCTTTCTCGAAGCGCAGGATGTTGTCGACTTCGGCGCCGCGCCAACCATAGATCGACTGGTCGTCGTCACCGACGCAGCAGACGTTCTGCGGCTCGCCCTTCTGCCGCTGCGCCAGCAGGCGCAGCCACATATATTGCGCCGTGTTGGTGTCCTGATACTCGTCGACCAGAATGTAGCGAAAACGCTGGTGGTAATCCTTGAGGATATCCGGGTTCTGCCGGAACATGTTGATCGGGTGCAGCAGGAGATCGCCGAAGTCGCAAGCGTTCAGCGTCTTCAGGCGGTTCTGGTAGGCGGCATAGAGTTCGCGGCCCTTGCCGTTCGCAAAGGCGCGGGCGTCGCCCTCCGGAATATCGGCGGGGCTGAGGCCCTTGTTCTTCCAGTTATCGATCATGCCGGCGAATTGCTTGGCCGGCCAGCGCTTGTCGTCCAGCCCCTCGGCCTGGATCAGCTGCTTGATCAGGCGGGTGACGTCGTCGGTATCGAGAATGGTGAAGCTGGATGTGAGGCCGACCAGCTCGGAATGGCGGCGCAATAGCTTGACGCCGATCGAGTGGAAGGTGCCGAGCCATGGCATGCCTTCGACCGCACCGCCGACGAGAAGTGCGATACGTTCCTTCATCTCGCGTGCCGCTTTGTTGGTGAACGTCACCGCGAGGATCTGGCTGGGGAAGGCGCGGTTGGTGGACAGGATATGGGCGATGCGGGTGGTCAGCACGCGCGTCTTGCCGGTGCCGGCGCCCGCAAGCACGAGAACGGGGCCATCGAGCGTTTCCACGGCTTCCGCCTGCTCGGCGTTAAGACCCGAGAGATAGTCAGGCCGCCGGCCGCTGTCGCGAGCCGCCATGGCGCGGGCCGCGATGCCGCCGCCAATGCCGCCGGACGCCGGCGCAGAACGGCGCGGTGCCGTGTGCTCCGGCTCCTCGTCAAAGAAGGGAATATCGTCATGTCCAATGGTCATGCCGCCCAATGTAATGATTCTGCCCCGAAAGGCAAAAGAAACGGGCCGAAACTAGAACAAAAAGTGCACATTCACAGGCTAAAATCCGCGATCGCGTAGTGGTGTACGCTCGCAAAGCGTTTGTCGACGCGGCGATGAAACGTGTCGTTGCTCGCGCAAAGATTACATCTTCGTCATAATATGTACCAAAGCTTGCCGGATGTACCCAAAGACACGATATTGCGCCAAATCGGGCACAATCTTGCATTACGACGATGCCCGACGCGAATTCGGCCCCGGTAAGTGCGCTGGGTGATAAGGGGCCGCGCAGACATCAACGACGCGATTTCATCGCCTCTGACACACGAGCCGGAGACGTGCATGACCGCCTGGAAGCAGCTTTCCTTGTCTATAATCTTGCTGGTGGGGGCGATCGCCGTTGCCGTGGCCTTCGTGCCGGGTGCAGCAGACCTGTTGCAGAAGGCCGGTCTACCTGACCATATCGTTGCGATGATCAGGCCTGCCGACGCTCTCAAGGACGGCACGGCCAATACGGCTGACAATTCCGGCAGGCGGCGCGGTCAGAACATTCCTCTTGTCGTCACCGAGCCGGTTGTCGGCGGCATCGTTAATGATCGGCTCAGCGCGATCGGCACGGGTGATGCGATCCGCTCCGTCATTGTCATGCCTCAGGCTGCGGGCACGATCCGCGAAATCCTCATCAAGTCCGGTGATCGCGTGCAGCAGGGGCAAGTGCTGGCGCGCCTCGATGACGACGAGCAGATCATTGCTCGCGGACAGGCGGAGGTGGCGCTGAAAAGCGCTTCGGAGAAATCGCAGCTTTACCGGAACATCAAATCCAGCGTCTCGCGCATGGATGTCTTCGATGCCGAAATCGTCGAGCAGGGAGCCAAACTGGCGCTGCAATCGGCCGAATTGGCCCTGAGGCGGCGCGATGTCGTCGCGCCGATCGATGGCATCGTCGGCATTGTGCCCGTTGTCGTCGGCGACAACGTCACGACCGCAAGCAATATCGTCATGCTCGATGATCGCTCCGAGATCCTGGTGGATTACTGGGTGCCGGAACGCTTTGCCAACACGGTGAAGGTCGAGCAGCCGGTGGAGGCGACATCGGTCGCGCTGCCGGGGCGCGTTTTCACGGGCGTGGTCGAAGCGATCGACAATCGTGTTGACGGCGCCAGCCGGACGCTGCGTGTGCGCGCCCGCATCGACAATGCCGCGGATGAGCTGCGAGCCGGCATGTCCTTCAACGTCGGCATGCGTTTTGCAGGAGATAGTTATCCATCCGTCGATCCGCTGGCCGTGCAATGGGACGGCGAGGGTGCGCATGTGTGGCGCGTCGCCGATGGAAAATCGTCCAAGGTGAGGGTCAGTATCGTGCAGCGCAATCCGGATGCCGTCCTGGTGAAGGGCGAGCTGCGCGACGGCGATCTCATCGTCACGGAAGGTTTGCAGCGGGTGACGGAGGGTGGCGCTGTTCGTTTCGCTCGCGATGTCGCGCAGGCCTCGGAGGTCATCACGCAATGATGGGGTCGGGTGACGATTTGAACGAGGGCGCCGCGCGGCCGGACAAGCAGTCCTTTACCGCGCTTTTCGTGCGCCGGCCGATCCTGGCGCTGGTGTTCAACACGCTGCTAGTCGTTGCCGGCCTTGCCGCCTATTTCGGCGTCGAAGTGCGTGAGCTGCCCGATGTCGATCGACCGGTCGTCTCCGTTCGAACCGTTTTCGATGGCGCATCGCCGCAGACGGTCGACCAGGAGCTGACGAAGATCATCGAGGGCGCGGTTGCCCGCGTCAGCGGTCTGAAATCGGTCTCATCCAGCTCGTCCTTCGGTCAGAGCAGGGTAACGCTCGAGTTCTCCGATGCGACGGATCTATCTGTTGCCGCCAACGACGTTCGCGACGCGATCGGCCGCATCACGGAGCAACTGCCGGATCAGGCGGATGCGCCGCAGATCGTCAAGGCGGATTCGGATTCGCAGCCGATCATGCGTCTTGCCGTTACATCGAGCACGCTGACGATGGATGACCTGACGCAGCTTGTCGACAGGGACATTACCGATCGCCTCGCATCGGTCGAGGGCGTCGCCGATGTCGAGCTTTACGGCGATCAGGAGAAGGTTTTCCGCATCGATGTCGATCAGGCGGCGCTCGCCGGTCGGGGACTGACAATCGGCGATCTGACAACTGCGCTTTCGACGGCGGCGCTCGACGTGCCGGCGGGATCGCTGAAGAGCGCGCGTCAGGATATCGTCGTTCGCGCGACGGCGGCTTTGCAGACGCCGGAGGATTTTTCGCGGCTGATCATCAAGAACCGCGTGCGGTTGTCCGATGTCGCCACCGTCACGCTCGGGCCACGAGACGGCACAACCGCGCTGCGCTCGAACGGTGTGCAGGGCGTCGGTCTCGGTATCATCCGACAGGCGCAATCGAACACGCTGAATATTTCCGAGGGCGTGAAGGCCGTCGTCGCGCAGCTGTCGAAATCGCTGCCCGAGGGTACGCGCATCGTCATCACCAGCGACGATGCCGTGTTCATTCAGGGTGCGATCCACGAGGTGGTGCTCGCGCTCGTGCTTTCGGCGCTGATCGTCACCGTCGTCATCTATCTCTTCCTGCGGGACTGGCGCGCAACGCTGATCCCGGTCGTCACCATGCCTGTCGCGCTGACAGGGACGCTCGCCGCGCTTTATATGGTCGGCTTCTCGGTGAATATTCTCACGCTGCTGGCGATCGTGCTGGCCACGGGTCTGGTGGTCGACGACGCGATCGTCGTGCTTGAGAACATCGTGCGCCGCAGGGCCGAAAAGATCGGCCCGCGGGCCGCTGCCGTGCTCGGCACGCGCGAGGTCTTCTTCGCGGTCATCGCCACGACCGCGACGCTCGCCGCCGTGTTCATACCGTTGTCATTCCTGCCGGGGCAGGTGGGTGGTCTGTTTCGCGAGTTTGGTTTCGTGCTGGCCTTCTCCGTCGGCCTGTCGTCGATCGTCGCCTTGACGCTGTGTCCGATGCTTGCATCCCGGATGCTGACGAAGGAGATGCGCGAGGATCATGGCGTGCTCGGTCGTTTCGGCGAGCTGTTTGCCGCTGTCTATCGCCGCACGCTGCGCAGCTGCCTGAACGTGCCGTTCGTCGTCATCGTCTTCTGCGGCCTGTTTTCGGCTGCGGCTGTCCTGGCCTTCATGACGGTCAAGAGCGAGCTGACGCCGAACGAGGACCGGGCCATGGTCATGCTTCGGCTGACGACGCCGCAGGGCGCCGGGCTGGATTATACGAAGGACCAGCTGCAGCGCGTGGAGGAGGGGCTGCAGCCGCTGGTGGACAGCGGCGATATCCGCAACATCTATGCGATCTCGGGGATGAGCAGCCAGAAGAACAGCGGCTTCATGGTGCTGACGCTGGCGCCCTGGAGCGATCGCGACCGCACACAGCAGGATATCGTCACCGACATCAACCGCGCTATGGCAAACGTGCCGGCACTAAGAGGTAATGTCATCCAGGCCAATAGTCTGCGCATTCGCGGCGCCGGCAGCGGCGTGCAGATGGCCATTATCGGCAACAATCATGAGGAACTGACGGCATCGGCGCTGAAGCTTGTGCAGGCGCTCGATGCAACGGGCCGGTTCGACACGCCACGGCTCAATAACGAGCCGACGCAGGCCCAGGTTTCCGTTGCCATCGATCGAGAGCGGGCGTCGGATCTCGGCATCGACATATCGGGTCTTTCGGTCGCGCTGCAGTCGCTGCTTGAGGGGCGTTCGGTGGTCGATGTCTTCGTCGCAGGCGAGTCCTACCCAGTGCTGCTGACCTCGACGATGCGGCCTATCGACGATCCCACGGATCTCGAAAATGTTTTTCTGAAGACGGGTGACGGCAAGATCGTGCCGATGTCGGTTGTTGCCTCCCTGAAGGAGAATGCCGTTGCGCCTCAGTTGACCCGCGAGCAGCAACTGGCATCGGTGGCGATCACGGCCGGCCTCAAGAACAACATGTCGCTCGGTCAGGCTGTGGATGAAGTCACGCAGATTGCAACACCGCTTCTGCCTCCCGGAGCGCGCCTGATGCCCTTGGCCGAAGCCGCGACGCTGCAGGAAAACTCCAGCGGCATGGCGCTGACTTTCGGCTTTGCCATCGTCATCATCTTCCTCGTGCTTGCCGCGCAGTTCGAAAGCGTCCTGTCCTCGCTGATCATCATGTCCACGGTGCCGCTCGGTCTCGCCTGCGCGATTTTCGCACTCGTCATTACCGGCTCCAGCCTCAACATCTACAGCCAGATCGGCCTTGTGTTGCTCGTCGGCGTCATGGCGAAAAACGGCATCCTGATCGTCGAATTCGCCAATCAGCTTCGTGACAAGGGTGAGGGCGTGCGCGAGGCGATCGAGAAGGCCTGCGCATTGCGCCTACGCCCCGTGATGATGACGATGATCGCGACCATTCTCGGCGGCGTGCCGCTGGTTTTCGCCGAAGGTGCAGGCGCGGAAGCCCGCGTTGCGCTCGGCTGGGTCATCGTCGGCGGCCTTGGTTTTGCAACTTTGGTGACGCTCTATATCACACCGGTCGCCTATCTGCTGATTGCCCGCTTCGCCAAGCCTCAGACGCATGAGGAACAGCGTCTGCACGACGAGATGTCGGATGCGGCATTGCGTAGCAAACTCGCTGGTCTGCGCGCCGCCGAGTGAAGTCGGACACGGTTGGGTTGCTTTTTCTGCGGCCGGCGCTCTCATTTATGGTAAATCATGCGTTCGAATTAGCGCTTTATTAAGCGTGTTTGCTAATCATGTCGGGGTGTAACCGCTGGAGCATCGGTGTTGTTTTTGCCGTGCTCCCTGTTCGCCGACACGTCGGCCCGCGCGCATGAGCGCACGCGGCAAGGTTCCGATGTCTCCTAGTATTTGTTGCGTATTGTTGCGTCCGGAGTTCTTGTGTCGTGAGTATTTTTTCGACCTTCATCAGGGTCAGTCCCTCTGTGACTACAGCACTGGAAGTGCTGAAAGACACCCAAACCAAACTGACGAATGCCGAGCGGCAGATGTCTTCAGGCCTGCGGGTTCAGACGGTCAAGGACAACGCCACCTACTGGAAAATCTCGACGATGACGCGCACCGATATCGGCTCGATCTCGTCGGTGCAGGATGCGCTTGGGCTCGCCGCATCCACGGTCAGTACCGCTTCCACAGGTGTCAGCAGCGCGATCGATGTCGTGACGGAGATCCGCACCAAGCTCGTCAGCGCCTATGAGACGAGCGTGGATAAATCCAAGCTCAATGACGAGATCTCGCAGCTGAAACAACAGCTGCGCAGCATCGGAGAGTCGGCGACGTTCAACGGCGTCAACTGGACCGTCCTGCGGGACGGTGCCGATCCGACAGAACCGCATGAGGTTCCCGGATCACTGATTCGCGGCTCGCATGGGACAGTCTCGATCGGCATGCTGAACTATGCGGGCGTAACGGCGACGACGGGTGCCATCACCGCAAACGATGCGCGTTATCTGATCGACGATCAATCGAGCGGCACGGGTGGCTATGGCGTGCTGACTTCGACGGCGTTCGCCACCGCGGCGGGTTCGGCGAAAAACTATGTTCTCATCAGCACCAAGAACGGCAGTACCAGCGGCCAGGTCGAGATTTCGCTGGATGCGAATACGACCAAGGGTGCGATCGTTGACATGGTCAATACGGTCACTGGGATGCTGCAGCAGCTCAACACGATAGGCTCGGCCTTCGGCTCGCTCGAATCCCGCATCAATCTTCAGACCGAATTTGCCAAGAACTTGAGCGACTCTCTGACCAGCGGTGTCGGCAAGCTCGTGGATGCGGACATGGAGCAGCAGTCCAGCAAGGTGCTCGCATTACAGACCCAGCAGCAGCTCGGTCTGCAATCGCTCTCGATTGCCAATGCGAGCTACAATACCGTGACACAACTCTTCCAGAATCTTTGACCGAGAGCATGGGCTAGGTGGGATGATTGACGATCCCGCCGATGAAAAACGGCAACCATCACGCTCAAAAAGACCGCCTTTGTCCCATGCGCTGGGGACAGAGGCGCGAATAAGGTTTCTCTTCATCATATTGCCGCAATGCTTCATATCTGCTGCGGCCATCGAACTGGAGAGCGACGATTCCATGATCAAGAAAATTGCCATTCTTGCCCTAGCGGCAGCCTTTTTGAACGCCTGCACGACCACCGACCCGTATACGGGGGAGCAGAAAGTCTCCAATACAGCCGGCGGTGCAGCGATTGGCGCCGGTGTCGGCGCGGTTGCCGGGCTTCTGATCGGTCACTCGCCGGCCTCGCGCCGCAATGCCGCGCTGATTGGCGCCGGCGTCGGTGCGCTCGCAGGCGCCGGGATCGGCAATTACATGGATCAGCAGGAATCCGAACTGCGCCAGCAGCTGCAGGGCACCGGCGTTTCCGTCACCCGCGTCGGCGACCGCATCATCCTGAACATGCCGTCTGCAATCACCTTCGACATCGACCAGGATGCGATCAAGCCGGAATTCTTCGCAACGCTGAATTCCGTCGCGATCGTTTTGCGCAAGTTCAACCGCACGCTGATCGACGTCAACGGCCACACGGACTCGACCGGCAGCTTGCAGCATAACCAGGATCTGTCCGAGCGCCGCGCCGGATCGGTTGCGTCCTATCTCGGCAGCCAGGGAATCGACCAGCGCCGCATGTCTGCGATCGGCTTCGGCCCGTCACAGCCGGTCGCATCGAATGCCAGCGAGGCTGGCCGCGCCCAGAACCGCCGCGTCGAAATCCAGATCGCGCCGATCGCCCAGAACTGATCTGGCGGCACGATCGTAACAAAAAGGCCGGGTTTTGCGACCCGGCCTTTTTGTTACGGCCTGCTCAGCCGTGCATGCTGGCGCCCTTGGTGATCTTGTCGACGATCTTTTTGTCCGCGCGCAGCGCGATGCCGACGACCTTGGCATCGTCGGGCGCGAATTCCGAAAACATGGCACGATTGGCGGCGTCATGGCCGGTCTTGAACATTTCCTCGATGAAAAGCGAGGAAATGACACCGCGTTCGAGCGAGCGTCGATGTATGGTGGCCATGCTTTCCTCATCGGCCGAAAGCACGATGATCGGCTGGACCGACAAAGCGTTGTAGACGTTGCCGGCGCGATCGCGGTAGGGTTCGCCGATGATTTCCGGATATTGTCCGGCAAGACCGCTCGTCAGGAACGCGGTCACATTCAGCTTTTGCCAGGATTGAAGATCGCTTCGCAGAACGATCGCGATTTTGGTATCGAACATCGATGGTCACTTTCATGCAGTCGGGAAACGAGACGTTACGTGACGATGTAGCCGGACAGATCTTCGAGGGTCTTGAACGTTTGTGCGTCACGCCGGAGACGAACAGCATCCTCTCGGCCCCCGCCTATCCCGGTATCGAGCGCATTCAAGCCCAGTTCCGCGGCGATGCCTTTGAACTGCACCGCCACGACACCTATGCGCTCGGTGTGACCATGCGGGGCGTGCAGACCTTTCGCTATCGCGGCGAGCAGCGTTACAGCCTGCCGGGACGCGTGATCGTGCTGCATCCCGACGAACTGCACGACGGTGGCGCGGCGACCGAGGACGGGCTCATCTACCGCATGCTCTATCTGGAGCCTTCGGTGCTGTTTCAGTGTCTGGAGACAGCCCGTATCGGGCTGCCCTTCATCGGCGATCCGATCGTGGAGGATGACCGGCTCGCCGGGCTGCTTCTGGCGGCGCTCGGGGAGCTCGATCGTGAACTCGACGATCTCTTCGTCGATGATTTCGTTGCCCGTCTTGCCGATGGTCTCGTTCAGCATGCGAACCTGCCGCAGCGACCTTTGGGCAGCATCGCATGGGGGCAGGTGAAGGTAGCCAGAGATTATCTTGAGGAGCATGTCATGCGCGGCGTGCGGTCCGAAGAACTTGAGCGCGTCACCGGGCTCGATCGCTTTGCGCTTGCCCGCCATTTTCGCGCGGTTTTCGCCACGAGCCCGCATCGTTTTCTGCTGATGCGCAGGCTGCAGCACGCCAAGCTGATGATAGGCCTTGGCGACTCGCTTGCCGAAGTGGCCGCCGCAACGGGGTTTGCCGATCAAAGCCATTTGACGCGGCATTTCAAGAAAGCTTTCGGTATTCCGCCGGGTGCATGGAGCAGCATGGTGCGGGGCTCGCGACCGCGTCGCTGAGGGATGAAAGACCTTCGATAAGGTCGGCAACGGGGTTTGGTTGGGTCGCGCATTGCATCCGTCACGTGCGGCTTTTTCTTGACTGGACAGCGTCGCGCCGATGTCTCATAGAACCGGCCAAAGGGTTAACGCCCTCGAATGATCGCGATGGGAGATTCGGACTATGGCTCTGGCTGACGCGAAGTCGGGAACGCGCAACGAAACGGGGATCAAAGCCGTTCTCGGAGTGCTGAAACAGGCTTTTGGAGAGCGTTTCCAGACGGGTGAAAGTTTTCGCGCCCAGCATGCCCATACGACGACCTATATTCCGTCGCAGCTACCCGATGGCGTGGTTTTTGCCGAGACCAGTGAGGATGTGCAGGCCGTCGTCAAGACATGCGCCGAACACAGGGTGCCGGTCATCCCTTTCGGCACGGGCTCGTCGCTCGAGGGGCAGGTAAATGCGCCGCAGGGTGGAATTTCCATCGATTTCAGCCGGATGAATCGTGTGCTTGAAGTCAATGCCGAGGATCTGGACTGCACGGTCGAGCCTGGAATCACGCGCGAGGAGCTGAATGTCTACCTGCGCGACACAGGCCTATTCTTTCCCATCGATCCGGGTGCCAATGCCTCGATCGGCGGTATGACCTCCACGCGGGCTTCCGGTACGAATGCCGTGCGCTATGGCACGATGAAGGACAATGTCCTGGCAGTGACCGTCGTCACCGCGAAGGGCGAGGAGATCCGCACAGCGCGCCGCGCCCGAAAATCCTCCGCCGGTTATGATTTGACCCGCCTTTTCGTCGGTGCGGAGGGAACGCTTGGTGTGCTGACGTCGATCACGTTGCGGCTGCAGGGTATTCCGCAAAAGATCGCGGGCGGCGTCTGTGCATTTCCCGACATCAAGGCTGCTTGCGATGCTGTTATCCTGACCATCCAGATGGGTGTGCCCGTCGCGCGCATCGAGCTGCTGGATGCCATGCAGATTCGCGCGTGCAACCGCTATTCCGGCCTGACCTACGACGAAAAGCCCACGCTCTTTCTCGAGTTCCACGGCACGGACGAGACGGTGGCGCTGCAATCCGAGCAGTTTGCCGAGATCGCGGCCGAATGCGGCGGCGGCGACTTCGTTTGGACCGCCAACGCCGAGGAGCGCAACAAGCTCTGGAAGGCTCGCCACGATGCCTACTGGGCATGCCGTGCGCTGGCGCCCGAACTGGCAGCCCTTTCGACGGATGTCTGCGTGCCGATTTCACGGCTGGCCGAGTGCGTCGTCGAGACCCAGGCCGACATCGAGGCGCATGGCTTGCTTGCGCCGATCGTCGGGCATGCGGGCGATGGCAACTTCCATGTGCTCGCACTGTTCGACGACAAGACGCCGGAGGGAATCGCCGTCATCGAGGATTTCGTTGCGCGCCTCAATGCCCGTGCACTGGCGATGGGCGGGACCTGCACCGGCGAGCATGGGATCGGGCAGGGCAAGATGACATTTCTCGAGCAGGAATTGGGCAACGCGGTCGACCTGATGCGTCAGGTTAAGGAGGCGCTCGATCCTGACGCCATCTTCAATCCCGGAAAAATCTTCCACCCTCATTGAAAAGTGAAGCATTCCCATGATCTTGGCTTGCTACCGGCGTGAATGGCGCTAGGCTACGGGCACTTTTCCCAACTCAGGTCATGGAAAGCTGCGGGGATGCGCTAAATCACGCCGCAGGCTTCATAAAAATGATGCGATTTTGCAATGAGGTTCGATAGAAGCGTGCTTATTCGGGGCGATCTGGTGTATGTGCTCGAATAGGTTACGGTTGATCGTTTATTTGGAATGCAGATTGGAGACGGTGCGCATTGTTAGGTAGGGTCCTGGTTTTTCTGGGTGGATTGCTCGTGGTGGTGCTGTTCGTGGCGCTGCTTGCTCCGCTCTTCATAGACTGGACCGATTTTCGCAAGAATTTCGAGGATCAGGCGAGCCGGATCATCGGCAAAAAGGTAACCGTGCACGGTACCGTCGATGCGCGCCTCCTACCGTTTCCATCCGTCACCTTGCACGATGTCCGTGTCGGCCAGGAGGCTGACGGCACGCCGCTGGTCCAGATTGCCGAATTCTCCATGGATGCCGAGCTTGCGCCGTTCCTTTCCGGCGAGGCGCTGATTTTCGATATGCGCGTGTCGAAGCCGAAGGTGCGCTTGCGCCTGGCGAAAGACGGGACTCTGGACTGGATGCGCGGCAGCCAGCCCGAGATTCCCGCCAAGTCGGTGGTGCTTGAAAGCGTTCATGTCGAAGACGGCGACGTGCTTTTTATCGACGAGCAATCCGGCCGGACCCGGCATGTCGCGGGCCTCAATGCGGAAATGTCCGCCAAGTCTCTGGCTGGCCCATGGCGTATCGAAGGCGATGCGGCGCTTGACGGCGAGCATGGCAACTTCACGATCTCCAGCAGCCAGCCTGACGACAATGGCGTCCTGCGCGTTCGCACCCGGCTGATGCCGGATCGCCATCCGGTCAACGTCGATCTGGACGGCGAGCTGAAGCTCGTCGACAGCAAGCCGGACTATATGGGCTCCTTTACGGCAGGGATCGACGACAAGCAGTCCCACGATCCGGCTGAGCAGAAGGCGCAGCCTCGCTTCAAGGGCCGATTTGAGCTGACCAACGATCGTATTCGGGTGCCAGAATATCGCCTGGAAGTTGGCGGCGCCGACGACCCCTATGTCGTCACGGGCGAGGCGACGCTGGATACCGGCACGAAGCCGGAATTCCTGCTGACCGCCGACGGCCAGCAAATCGACGTCAATCGCCTGGGCAACAACAAGGGTTCCAATGGCAAGACCAACCGGAATCCGGCGATCTCGGCACGCCAGCGACTGAATAGTCTGATTGCGATCGCAGCGGAAATTCCGGTGCCGCAAGTGCCCGGCAAAGCGACGTTCCGCCTGCCGGCGATCGTTGCCGGCGATACGACCGTTCGCGATGTCCAGATGGATCTGGAACCCGCAGGGACGGGGTGGAAGATCGATCATGCGATCGGAACTCTGCCGGGCCGCACCCAAGTCGAGGCGCGGGGCAATCTCATGCTGCAGGGCGAGCCGAATTTTATCGGCAATCTGGTCGTTGCTTCCAATCAACCGTCCGGCTTGGCGTCCTGGCTCGTCGGTTCTGTCGATCCCGCGATCCGTCAACTGCGGCAGGCAGGTTTCTCAGCCGACGTCAGTTTGCGTCACGAGGAGCAGCGTTTCGATAATCTTGAGATCGCTGTGGGGCCGGCGACTCTGAAGGGGCATATCGATCGCCGGGCGCCGAATTCGGCAAACGACAAGAACCCGCCGACGCTCGCCGTCGATCTGACCGGCGATGCATTCGATCTCGATGCCCTGCGAGCACTGACGGGGCTGTTTACCGGTCAGGATGGCAGCGATTCCCTGTTCAGCCATCGCATTACCGCGCATCTGAAGTCCGGCAAGTTCATGGCCTTTGGCGTGCCGGCGGAGGACGTCGATACGTCCTTCTCTATCGCGAGCGGTGCGCTCACGCTCGACAAGCTTTCCGTTCGCAATGTCGCCGGCGCGGAGATCACCGCGACGGGACGCGCCGACGGTTCGCCATCAGACTACAAGGGATCCGGCGAGATCACCTTCAAGGCCGCCGATCCCGGTCCCTTCTTCGAGATGATGCGGCAGCATCTGCCGCATCATCCTGTCATGGACCGGCTGGTGCGCAACGCTGCCTGGTATGGAAATACGGCGCTTCGCGGTGCCGTGACGCTTGGCGGCGATCAGGACAATGCCTTGACCGTGACGCTCGCTGGCGTCTCGAACGGCAGCCGCGTCAATTTCGATTATCGCATGTCCGATCTCTCGGCGTTTACCGGCAAGGGTACGACGACCCTGGAAGGCACGCTTGAAAATTCGATCACGTCCATTCTCTTCGGCCAGGCCGGTCTCGATCCCTTGCCTGTCGAGGCGGATGCCAATGGCCGTCTGACGCTGAAGGTATCGGCAACCGGCACCGATCCGGCGGACGCGGCCTTGACGTTTGCGACGGACAAGACTTCGTTCACGGCGACCGGCAAGGTCGATGTGCGTCCCGACAACTTTCTCAACGGCAATATTGCCCTGTCGCTCGAAAGCGCCGATCTGGACCCCTATTTCGTCATGAACGGTATCGGCACGCCGCAGATGGGGACCGGCCTGCCGGTCAAATTCCAGGCAAATGCGGCCCTCAGCCCCGAGAAGATCGCGTTCTCCGATATGAAGGGTGTGCTTGCCGACAACAATGTCTCGGGTGTGCTGACCTTCGATCGGAAAGCACCGAGTATCAAGGCAACGGGTGAACTGGCCCTCGACAAGGCGGATCTGAGCTGGCTGGCTGAAGCGATCTATGGGCCGATAACGGACGCCAAGACGGGCAATCTCTCCAAGGAGAAGCTTGGATTGCCGGCCTTCACAGGCCTCGATATCGGCGTCAAGCTATCGGCAAAACAATTGTGGCCCGGCATATTCGGCCCGATCTCCAACTTTACCGGGAATGCCGTCTACAAGGGTGAGGAACTGCGGCTGAACGATGTCAGCGGTGGATGGAATGGCGGCACGCTGAGCGGCAGCCTGATGATGGCTAATTCCGATGGCACCGGGCTGATGCAGACCAAGCTCAATCTGGCAAACGGCGATCTGGCCGCAGTCGCCTGGCAGCGCGATGGCGCGCCGTTGGCGACGGGCCGCTTCGGTCTTGGAATGAGTGTCGAAGCCAGTGGCAAGAGCGTTGCGGAACTCGCGGCCAATGCCAGTGGTTCGGGTGAGGCGAAGCTTGGCGAGACGCATGTCCGCGGCCTCAATCTCTCGGTGTTGCCGCCTTTGCTGTCGGCGACGGATCAGATCCAGGGCGATATCACGGCCGACAAGGTGCTGCCGATCGTACAGACGCTGCTCAACAACGGCGAAGCCGTGTTGCCGGCGGCCAGCATCCCGTTCAATATTTCCGCCGGTGTCGCGCGCGCCACGAATATCGCGTCCAGCAACGATCTGGCGAAACTCTCCGGCAATGCGGAAATCAGCCTGCCGGACGAGCGTTTGCGCGGATCGCTTGGCGTCACTTTCAATGCTGCGGCTGAAGCGCAGAGCGGTGCTGAACCGGCTCTGCGTCTTGATTTTGCCGGCTCTCTGGCCTCACCCGGTCGCACGATGGATGTGACCGATGTTACCAGTTTCCTTTCGGTGCGTGCGTTCGAGCGGGAGCGCCGGCGTGTCGAGCGCCTGCAAGCCAATGTACTTGAGAAGCAGCGGCTTCGGCGCGAAGTTGCCCTTTATAAATACACCGCTGTCGCGCGCGAGGCGCAACGCCAGCGGGATGCAGCCATCGAGCAGCAACGGCGTGCTGAAGAGGTCCGTTTGCGCGACTTGGCACGTCAAGCCGCCGCTCAAAAGCAGGCGGAGGACGCTGCCAAGGCTCAGCAGGCCGAGCAAGAGGCAAAGGCGAAGCAAGCTGAAGAGGACGCCAAGGCGAAGGCCGCCGCCGATGCTCGCGCCAAGGCCGAGGCACAGCCATCACCCGTGCCGAATAGCCAAGCCCCGGCGAATGTGCCACCACTGAATCTCAATATGACGCCGGGAACGGCCCAATAGTCTTGGCTCCGCAGGGCGTTGATTGCTCGCGGTTGCGATCCCGTGGTTTTTGTTGATTAGTCTACGTCTGCCCCCGAGGTCGGGGACGACAGCCTTTGAGCTGTGCTTCGAATAACGAAGGTGTTGCCCCATCGCTTTGCTTTCGCGCGATTTCGCTATGGTGGTGGCAACGCGCTTGTCTGGAGTGGCTAGTTGCGCTCTTTCAGCCACTTGAGGACATAAAGGCGCAGCGCAGAAGACAGATTGCTGCCTGCCTCGCGCCCATCATCGATTTCAGAAATTAGTGCCGCAAGCGAGATGCCGCGCGCAGTGGCGATCGCCTTCAGCTCTGTCCAGAAGGCATCCTCAAGGGAGAAGCTTGTGCGATGGCCATGCAGCGTCGCGGAATGTTTACGGATCATCGGCAGATCGATCAAAAAATCGGAGAGGGCGGGGGTGTTTCTAAAAATGATTCAAAATGCGGGAGCAAGCAACTGATTTATGAAGTTTTTTTGCCGGCGTTGCCGTTACTCGTCTGATTTCGGAGGCTCAATGCGGCCTGCTTCATGGGTCTTTGAAGCCTTGTCGTTGAGCGCTTTGGTGAGATTCTTTTCTGTCTTGGTTCGGCCGAAGCTGATGCGATTCTGCTCGGCCTGCTTTTCCTTCTCTGAGCGAACCTGCTTCTTGCGAAACTGACGCAGATTGACGATTTCCGCGCTCATCGGACTTCCTCTTCCCAATTGGAAAGGGGAAGCAAATGCTTCCCCAACAGGTCTTACTGCTTCTTTCGGAATGCATCGAGGGAGACAACCGAACCCGGCTTCTTTTCCTCGCCTTCCTTCTGCGCTGCGGGCTCTTCCGCGCCCTCGGCCGGAACCGGGTAGGCGGTGATCTCGCTGGTTTCGATTTCCTCCTCGTCTGCCAAAGGCACATCGAACTCCAGTTCGAAGTTGACGGAGGGGTCGTAGAAGCCGCGGATCGCATTGAACGGGATCACCAGCTTTTCGGGAACATCCGAGAAGGACAGGCCGATTTCGAACAGGCTTTCGGTGATTTTCAGATCCCAGAATTGATGCTGGATGACGATGGTCATCTGCTCCGGATACTTCGACTTCAAGTGCTGCGATATGCGAACGCCGGGAGCGCCGGTGAGGAAGGTAATGAAGAAATGATGGTCACCGGGCAGACGGCCGGTGGCGCCGACCTCGGTCAACACCTTGCGGATTACTCCACGCAGGGCGTCCTGTGCCAAAATGTCGTAGCGGATATGATCCTGCGCCATGCTTTCCTGTCTTTCGTTAGCCCATGTTTTTTTTAAGGCTTATGCCACGCCGAACGCTGCCGGAAAAGCCCCATGCGCGAGTCGTCGTCTCGTCATAGTATAATATAGCACTGAAGGATAAGGTGAAGGCTTCTGTTGCCAGGTGCCTTCGAACCCCGCCTAAGAGTGCGACCCCTTAGGACTTTATTTGAAGTGTCACACCGCGATTAAGCAGCGAGACGAGCTTCCGCATAGTTGTCGTTTGCAACTACAATTTTAGCCCGATAACGGTGGTACAATGCCGAGCGAAAAGTCGATCTTTACACCCTTGTCGATCCTGTTTCGCCCCCATCAAAAGCCGGTCTGCCGTGAATGTCACCGGCCGGTTTTTGGTGGAGGCGCCGGGTACCGCCCCCGGGTCCAATAGGTTTATTACACCGCTCATTTATCGCCATAGCCGGCCCGAAGACCGGCACGGCTGATATAGTGTTTTCCGTGGGCGAAGGGAAGGGGAATTGTCATAAATGCTTCGTTGAAATCATCGGTTTGGGTCAGCAGCGAAGAGATTTGGCTGAATTACGCTCAGGCGCGGTTGGTTTCGTCTCGGCTTGTCACTAAAATCGCAAGCAAGGAATCGGCCGGGCGTGCGGCGGCAGTCGGCCGCGGGTGCTCTTATGCCGCTTCAAGACCCTCAAGCGATCGCGGAGCGGAAGATGGCTCGTCACCCGGAGTATCAATATCTCGACCTGATGGAGCACCTGCTCGCGCATGGCGATCGCCGGATCGACCGCACGGGCGTGGGCACCTTGAGTGGTCTCGGTGCGATGATGCGTTTCGATCTGTCGAAGGGCCAGATCCCGATCTTCACCACCAAGCGCGTCTACTGGAAGCTCGCCATCAAGGAAATGCTCTGGTTCCTCACCGGCGACACCAATATCCGCAATCTCCTCAAGGAGAATGTGCGGATCTGGAGTGACTGGCCGCTGGCGAAATATCGCAAGGCCACCGGCGAGGATATCGATCAGGTCAGCTTCGAGAAGCGCATCCTGGAGGACGAGGCTTTCGCCCTTCAATGGGGTGACCTCGGCCCTGTCTATGGCAAGCAGTGGCGGCAGTGGCGCGATGCCGAGGGACGGGTGCACGATCAGGTGGCATCGGTCATTCAGGAGCTGAAGACCAATCCCAGCAGCCGCCGCATGATCTTCCATGCGTGGAATGTCGGCGAGCTCACCGATATGGCGCTGCATCCCTGCCATATGGTCTATCAGTTCCATGTCTCGAATATTTCGGCGGAAGACGGCACGAGACCGCGTTTGAGCCTGATGGTGTTCCAGCGCTCCTGCGACCTTTTCCTTGGCAATCCCTTCAACATCAGCCAACAGGCGGCGTTGCTGGCCATGGTCGCGCAGCAGGTGGATATGGATCTGGGCGAGGTGGTTTGGTCGGGGGGCGACGTCCACCTCTATCTCAACCATCTCGATGCGATCCGTGAACAGTTGAGCCGCGAGCCGAAGCCATTTCCGAGCCTTCGTCTGTTGCGTCGCCCCGAAAGCATCGACGGCTATCGCATCGAGGATTTCGAAGTCGTGGGGTATGAACCACACGCCGCCATCGCGGCCGAGGTGGCCGTTTAGGTGTATCGACGGGCCGCGAGAACGGTGCGGCTGACGAAAAGGAATGCTCCGGCAAGCTGCAGGCTAAGGCAGTAGGGCTTACAGCCCTGTGGATCTTGCCGTTTCAGAATGGCCGGTAAAGCGCTTGTCGCGAAACCAGGATGACAGGCAACGCGGTCAACCCTGGCCTCAGACGGCCGGCTTGGCATCGGGGTCGGTGCGCTCATCGAGCAGGAGCTGCAGAAACGCCAGATCGAGCCAGCGCCCGAATTTGGTGCCGACCTGCGGGAGCAGTCCGACCTGCTGGAAGCCTAGCTTCTCGTGCAGGCGGATCGAGGCCTCGTTTCCTGCCTCGATACCCGCCACCATGGCATGCTTGCCGATTGCCCGGGCGCGTCCAATCAGTTCGATCATGAGTGCCTTGCCGATGCCGCCGCGATATTGGTCGTTGCGGACATAGACGGAATGCTCGACCGTGTGCCGATAGCCATCGAAGGCGCGCCAGTCACCGAAGGAGGCGTAGCCGATAACGTCGCCACTCTCGTCGGCCGCTACCAGCACCGGATAGCCGAGCTTGTGTCGATCCTGCAGCCATTGCCTGCGGTTGACGATATCGACCTGCGTCTCGTTCCAGATCGCGGCGGTATTGGCGACGGCGTCGTTATAGATCGCGGTTATCCCCGTGAGATCGTCGTCTTTCGCATCGCGAATTTGCATCGCTGACTCCGTAACTGTCCATCACATTGGATGAGCGTATAATCTGCTCGAAAATGCTGTCATACACCGATTTTGGTGTCTGTCCACTATATTATTATGGTAACCGGGAGCCTCATCAAGCTTGCAATTCGTCACGACCTCCCATAATCCCCGGTGAAATATGATGAGCATGTGGATTTTCGTCTGTTTCTCCTAGATTACCAAGGCCTTTCACGACGCAGGCTATCGGCGAGTCGAAGATGGAAGCCGGATTGTTATCAGCGCAAGTGTCCACTATAGTATCACGATGTCCCAGATTTATGATATCGATAGCCGCATCGGCGCCCGTATTCGCATCGAACGAGAAAGCCGCGGCTGGTCGTTGACCGAGCTGGCGGAGAGGTCCGCTGTTTCCCGCGCCATGATCCACAAGATCGAGCGTGGCGAGAGCAGTCCGACGGCGACGCTGTTGGGTAAGCTGTCCGGAGCTTTCAGCTTGAGCATGTCGACCTTGATGGCGCGTGCGGAGATGCAGCAGGGACGTTTCCTGAAAATGGCGGATCAGCCGGTCTGGGTCGATCCGCAAACCGGTTACGAGCGACGGCATGTTTCGCCCAAGTCCGATCTGCCGCTGGATCTCGTGCGTATAGAATTGCCTGTGGGGGCGGAAGTACCCATGCCGGCATCGGCCTACGCCTTCATGCGGCAGCTCATATGGGTGCTGGAGGGCGAGCTTACCTTTCTGGAAGGCGATACCAGCCACAGAATGTCGGCCGGTGATTGTCTCGAGCTCGGACCTCCGACGAATTGTGTCTTCAGGAACGAGAGCGACAGGCGCTGCATCTATGCGGTTCTCGTTCTTCGCAACGTTTGATGCGACCTCCGTTTCTTTTGCGACTGCCTCGGGGCGGGCGAATTTAGCTCCCGCCAACACCAGTCAAACTTATCGTGACTGCGAGGCATTTCGCTCGTCGCCCAGCCGGCAAGGGACTATGGTGTTGGCTTTGCTGAGAGGAAGGGAGAGTGGCCTTGGAGATTGCAGTCATCGGAGCCGGCGCAATGGGGAGTGCGATTGCGGGACGCCTAGTCGAAAACGGCGCGAAAGTGCTGACCTACCTTGAGGGGCGCTCGGCTGAGACCGTCGAGCGGGCCAAATCGGCGGGCATGCAGCCGGTCGAGTTGGATAGACTCGCTGCAACGGATCTCATCTTATCCATCGTGCCGCCCGCGCATGCCGTGGATGTGGCCGAGGCGGTCGCAGGCGCGATGCGCCGGTGCGGCTCCAAGGCGACGTTCATGGATTGCAATGCAATCTCGCCGCAGACGATGACGCAGGTCGCGGCAATTTTCGGCCATGATTGTGGCATCGTGCTGGATGGATCCATCATCGGCGGTCCGCCGAAATCCGGGGGAAAGGGCCCGAAGCTCTATGTCTGCGGCGACGATGCGGATATCACCGCCATCCTTTCGGAACGCGGACTTCAGGTGCGCCGTATCGACGGTCCGCTGGGCGCGGCATCGGCGCTGAAGATGTGCTACGCCGGCATCAACAAGGGTGTGACGGGTCTTGGAACGGCAATGCTGCTTGCCGCCATCTGCTCGGGGGCGGATGAAGCCCTGAAGCGCGAACTTCAGGAAAGCCTGCCGGATCTGGATGCCAAGTTGGTCAAGGGAATTCCGGATATGTATCCCAAGGCCTATCGCTGGGTTGCCGAAATGGAGGAAATCGCCGATTTCCTTGGTGAAGACGACCCCGCCGCATTGATCTTCAAGGGCATGGCCGGCCTCTATCGGAAGATGGCCATGGATAGAGAGAGCGGCGGCGCTCTGGCAGGTCAACTCGACACGCTCAATGGCGGTCGCTGATCGCGCGATCAAACAGATGCTTTTCATCCATCGCCGCGTCTATCATGCGCGCAGTGGAAAAGTCGATTCGTTCCTGAAGCGGCGATTGTTATCGAGGTAGACGCATGACCCAACCGCTCAAAACCATCGTTGTCGCCGTCTCGCGGAACGGGATTATCGGGCGTGACGGCGACATGCCCTGGCGTTTGTCCTCTGACCTCAAGCGTTTCAAGGCAATGACGCTCGGCAAGCCTGTGGTCATGGGCAGGAAGACGTTTCAGTCCATCGGAAGGCCGCTTCCCGGCCGGCCGAACGTGATCATCACCCGTGACGAAAATTTTGCGCCCGAGGGCGTCACGGTGGCGCATTCCCTCGATGCGGCGCTCGATTTGGCGTCACGTCTTGCGGTGGAAAGCGGCAGCGACGAACTGTGTATTCTCGGCGGCGGCGAAATCTATCGGCAGGCAATTGCCCTGGCGGACAGACTGCTGATCACCCATGTCGAAGCCGATATAGAGGGCGATACGTCCTTTCCCACGATCGATCCCGGCCTATGGACCGAGGAAAGCGAGCTTGCCGTACCGGCTGGCGAGAAGGATACTTATCCGACGCGGTTTGTCATTTACAACCGACGGCGGGCGTGAAGCCGGCCGCGAAAATCAAATATTTTCCAGTGAATCCGACGAACTTCCTCAAGTCTCGTTGAAAGCAGGTGCTTCGATACCTATAACGGGAAGCAATCGCTGCCGCGTGGGGATCTCGAGCCAAGAATTCCAACCGCTCGGCGCGATTTCGGGAGTCAACAAACAAAGAGGTTTTGATGCCTTGGAGCAATCAGAATGGCGGCGGCGGCGGCCCATGGGGCGGCGGTGGCGGCGGAAATAATCAGGGGCCTTGGGGGCAAGGACCAAACCGGCCGCGCGGTGGCGGCAATGGAGGACCTCCGGACCTTGAAGATATAATTCGCCGCGGTCAGGACCGATTGAAAGGTTTCGTGCCCGGCGGCTTCAATGCAGGCGTCGTACTCATCATCATCGCAGTGATCGCCGTCTTCTGGCTGATCCAGTGCATCTATACCGTGCAGCCGGACGAGCGTGGCGTCGAACTTCGTTTCGGCAAGCCGCGCGAAGAAGTCTCGATGCCGGGTCTTCACTTCCATTTCTGGCCGGTCGATCGTGTCGAGTTCGTCAAGGTTACCGAGCAGCAGCGCAATATCGGCAGCCGTTCCAGCGCCGGTTCCACCAGCGGCTTGATGCTGACGGGCGATCAGAACATCGTCAACGTGCAGTTCTCGGTGCTCTACACCGTGACCAATCCGCAATCCTATCTGTTCAATCTCGAGACCCCCGACGAGACTTTGCAGCAGGTTGCGGAAAGCGCGATGCGTGAGGTCGTCGGCCGTCGTCCGGCTCAGGACGTTTACCGCGACAAGCGTCAGGAAATCGCGACCGAGGTCAGAAACATTATCCAGGACACGATTGATCGTTATGCCACAGGCATCTCCATCAATGCCGTGCCGATCGAGGATGTCTCACCGCCACGCGAAGTGGCCGATGCCTTCGATGAAGTTCAGCGTGCCGAACAGAACGAAGATCAGCAGGTCGAAGAGGCCAATCAGTACGCCAACCAGCAGCTTGGTCAGGCTCGCGGCCGCGCTGCGCAGATCCGTGAAGAAGCCGCGGCCTATAAGGACCGTGTCGTCAAGGAAGCGCAGGGTGAAGCGCAGCGTTTCATCTCGATCTACAACGAATACGCCAAGGCACCTGAGGTCACCCGCAAGCGGTTGTTCCTTGAAACCATGGAGGCCGTTATCGGCAATTCCAACAGCGTCATCATCGACGACAAGCAGGGTGTCGTTCCTTACCTGCCTCTGAACGAAGTGGGCAAACAGTCCGCGACGCAGGCGACCAAGCCCACGACAGCAACTCAGCCGGAGGCCAAATAATGACGTCCAGCCGTTTGCCAGCCATTCTTATCGCATTTGCGGTCGTGCTGCTGCTGATCTACTCGTCGGTCTTCGTGGTGAATGCCAAGGAGCAGGCGATCGTCCTGCGCTTCGGCCAGATCCGCGCCGTCAAGACGGAGCCGGGCCTTTACTTCAAGCTGCCATTTGCCTTCATGGATGCCGATCGCGTCCAGTATATTCAGCGGCAGGAACTTCGCTTCGATCTGGACAACATCCGCGTCCAGGTTTCGGGCGGCAAGTTCTATGAAGTCGATGCCTTCGTGGTCTACAAGATCAAGGATGCTCGCAAGTTCCGCGAGACTGTATCGGGCGATCGCGACGCAGCGGAATCGCGCCTGAGAACCCGCCTCGATGCTGCCCTGCGTCGTGTCTACGGTCTGCGAAACTTCGAAGCAGCGCTTTCGAACGAACGTGCGTCGATGATGACCGAAGTACGTGACGATCTGCATCGCGATGCGGAATCACTCGGCCTCAATATCGAGGATGTCCGCATCCGCCGCACCGACCTGACCCAGGAAGTGTCGCAGCAGACCTACGACCGCATGAAGGCCGAGCGTCTGGCGGAAGCAGAACTGATCCGCGCGCGTGGTAACGAAGAAGGTCAGCGTCGCCGCGCAATTGCGGATCGTCAGGTGGTCGAGATCGTCGCGGATGCGCGTAAGGACTCGGAAGTGCTGCGTGGCGAAGGCGAAGCCCAGCGGAATGCCATCTTTGCCGACGCTTCCAAGCGCGATCCGAACTTCTACGAGTTCTATCGTTCGATGGCCGCCTATAACAAGGCGCTTGGCTCGGGCGGAAAGACGCTCGTGCTGCCGCCGAACAAGTCGGACTTCTTCAAGTTCTTCGACAATCCGGCCGGCGCCGCTCCCGATACGAGCACCCCGGCACTCGCCAATCCGGCGCCGTCAGGCAACTGACACGTCTTCTGAAACACTTGAAGGGCTGCCTAACGGCGGCCCTTTCCTTGTCTTAAGCGATGTCGGCTCTACCATAGAACCATGGGTGGAATGGAGGTTCGGGGATATCGCAAAAAGGTGATTTCACGCTTCATCATTCCGCCTTATGTTGATGCTTATACAAGATTTCCCTTTTTCAATGAGGATGCCTGATGGCTTCGACCAATCGCCTGCCTTTCAGACGTTCGTTTGCTTTGCTGGCCAGCATAGCGTTGATTGCAGGTCCAGTTGTGGGCGGCGCGGAACAGGCTTTCGCTCAGGCGCAGAATAGCGGTGCCGCAGCCGGCGCGCAGACGCCGCCAGCCACCAACAACAGCCAGACACCACCGGCAAACACACCGACGATGACGATGAATCCGGCGATGAATGCTGGCCCCGCATCCGTGGCGGATCTGGCTTCGGGTCTGCTCGATGCCGTGGTCAATATTTCGACGTCGCAAAAGGTGAAGGATGAGGGCGATGGACCGGCCACACCGAAGGTTCCGGACAACTCGCCGTTTCAGGATTTCTTCAACGACTTTTTCAAGAACCGCGATAATGACGACAGCAACCGGAAGGTAAGCTCCCTCGGTTCCGGTTTCGTTATCGATCCCTCCGGTTACATCGTTACCAACAACCACGTTATCGAAGGCGCCGACGATATCGAAGCGATCTTCCCCAACGGCACCAAGCTGAAGGCGAAGCTGATCGGCACCGACACGAAGACCGACCTTTCCGTACTCAAGGTGGAGCCGAAGCGTCCGCTCACGGCCGTGAAGTTTGGCGATTCGTCCAAGATGCGCATCGGCGATTGGGTGATGGCCATCGGTAATCCCTTCGGCCTCGGCGGTTCGGTGACGATCGGCATTGTCTCGGCACGTGGCCGTAACATCAATGCCGGCCCTTATGACAATTTCATCCAAACCGACGCGGCCATCAACAAGGGCAATTCCGGCGGCCCGCTGTTCAACATGAAGGGCGAGGTGATCGGCATCAATACCGCCATCATTTCCCCGAGCGGCGGCTCCATCGGCATCGGCTTTGCCGTGCCGTCTGAGCTGGCGGAAGGCGTCGTCAATCAGCTCAGGGATTTCGGCGAGACTCGCCGTGGCTGGCTCGGCGTGCGCATACAGCCCGTTACGGATGATGTCGCCAACAGCCTGGGACTTGGCAGCGCCAAGGGTGCGCTCGTGGCGGGCGTGATCAAGGGTGGTCCCGTCGACAACGGCTCGATCAAGGCGGGCGATGTCATCCTGAAATTCGATGGCAAGGATGTCGAGGAGATGCGTGATCTGTCGCGCGTCGTTGCCGAGAGCCCGGTCGGCAAGGAAGTCGATGTCGTCGTCTTCCGTGACGGCAAGGAGCAGACGGTCAAGGTCACGCTCGGTCGGTTGGAAGATAGCGACCAGGCAGCGGCAAACACCGATAAGGGCAAGAAACCGCAGCTTGCACCGAATGACAAGGGCGACAATGGCGGCGTCATCAATCCCGATCAGGGAGACGATGGTGATGACGACGGCATGGATGGCCAGGATCAGGGCGACAGCCAGCAGCAATCGCCGCAGGCAGAGCCGCCAGCTCAGACAAATTCGGCGGTGCTTGGCATGAAGCTGGCAACCTTGAGTGCCGAAAACCGCAAGAGCTTCGGGATTGCCGACAGCGTGGACGGTGTTGTCATCACCGAGGTTGCGCCGGGATCCGCGGCTGCCGAAAAGGGCTTGAAGCCCGGCGACGTCGTCGTGGAAGTCGCGCAGGAATTCGTCCAGACGCCCAGTGCCGCCTCGGACAAGGTGTCATCGCTGAAGCGGGAAGGGCGCCGCAATGCGCAGATGATGATCGCGTCTCCGAATGGTGACTTGCGCTTCATCGCCGTCCCGCTGGAATAGCTCAGCCTGTCTCTCGACCTGCCTGCAGCGACCGCCAGTCGGCGGCGCTCAGGCGGTAGACGACGTGACGTTTCAAATGCGGATGCGTATCGGGAATGTGCGGATGGTCAAAATCTCTGGCTGGATCAGGGCGCAGGCCTAATTTCCGCATGACGGCCAGAGCGTTTCGATTGTCGTGGACAGCGATCGAAAATATCTCAGCAATTTCCAATAGTTCGAATGCGTGGCTCAAAAGCGCCGCGCTGGCTTCGGTGGCATAGCCGTTGCGCCAATGACGTGCTGAAATCCGCCAGCCGATTTCCACGGCGTCGCCAGGTAGATGGGGCTCAAGTTGTGGTCTGGAGAGACCGCACAGGCCGATCGCTTTGCCGCTTTGCTTCAAGACCATCACCAGAAGCTCGAAGCCAGGCTCCGGCAGAGCTGCAAGGATCATGGAGAAGACCGCATCGGCGTCTTCGCGGCTGCGCCGAAAGGGAAAGAACTCGAGAACGGCGGGATCGGAACTGAGTTCGTAAAACAGATCGTGATCCTCATCCCGGCACGGCCGCAATAGCAGCCGGGATGTTTCTATTGGAATCACCGCCCGTTACGCCAGTCTGCCGCCGTCAGGCGATAGAGAACATGCGGTTTCAGATGGGGATGGCTATTCGGAACACTAGGGTGGTCGAAATCGCCACCGATGACCCGATGCATGCCAATCCGCTCCATGACCGCCGTCGATCGCACATTGTCACGCACGGCAAAGGATATGATTTCGTCCAGTCTGAGCGTTTCGAACCCATGAGACAGCAAGGCCGTTGCGGCTTCCGTCACGAGGCCTTTTCCCCATTGCCGTCTAACCAGTCGCCAGCCGATTTCAACCGTTCCGGCCGGAATGAACGGCTCGAGATGATTTGTCGGCATCAGGCCGCAATAGCCGATTGGCTCGCCACTGTCCTTGAGTTCCAACAGGTAAAGACCAAGGCCGGTTTCGGAAATCATCGTATGGACGCGATCATAGAAAGCATCCGCTTCCGCGCGGTTGCGACGGAAGGGAAAGAACTCCATGACGGCGTCGTCGGAATTGATCTCGTAGGCCAGATCTCGGTCTGTTTCGCGCCAGTTGCGCAGGATGAGCCTTTCAGTTTCCGTAATGATCATCTATGGCCCCGATATCGACAGTATTTGCCGGTCCTATGGTTTGATGAAGTCGGTCTTGCGATAGCCCTGAAGATAGAGCAGTGCAGTCAGGTCGCCGTGGTCGATGCGTATCCTCGCCTGTGCGGAGACCGTCGGCTTGGCATGCAAGGCTACACCGGAGCCAGCCAGCTGCAACATGCCGAGGTCATTGGCGCCATCGCCGACCGCCAGGGCATCATCGGTGGAGATGCCGAGCTTTTTGGCAATATCGTTCAGCGCATCGACCTTGGCCTGCTTGCCGAGAATGGGTTCCTCGACGAGACCCGTGAGAATGCCGTTCTCTTCGAGCAGAATGTTGGCGCGATCTTCGTCGAAGCCGAGTGTTGCTGCAATGCGACTGGTAAAGACGGTGAAGCCGCCAGAGACGAGCGCCGCATAATAGCCCTTCGCCTTCATGGTGGCGATCAGTTCGGGGCCGCCAGGCGTCAGCGTGATGCGCTTGGCAATGACCTCATCGACCACCGAAAGCGGCAACCCCTTCAATAGCGCGACGCGTTCCCGCAAGGCCGGTTCGAATGCGATTTCGCCGTTCATGGCGCGAGCGGTAATATCGGCCACCTTGTCTTTCAAGCCGACTTCCGCGGCCAGTTCATCGATGCATTCCTGGCCGATCATGGTGGAGTCCATGTCGGCAATCAGTAGTTTCTTGCGTCGCGTTTCGGCATTTTGGATCACCAGATCGATCGGCTCACTTCCGATTGCCGCAAGAATATTGGCCTCTGCGGCCTCAAGGTCGGTATCGTCTCGCAAGGCTATGTCGCAGGCAATGCCATCGGCCAGCCAGTAGAGCCCGGACGCTTTGACGGCTTCGGCCGCCTTTTCGGCGATAGCCGGAACAAGAACGGGGTTTGACGGACTGGCAATAAGCGTGGCAACGAAGGCCATGAGCAGAAACCTTATGAGCAATATCGACGCGATCCTGATAACCGGGCCGACCGCCAGCGGCAAGTCCGCGCTGGCGGTTGAGTTGGCGCGTTTGCACGATGGCGTCGTCATCAATGCCGATAGCATGCAGGTCTATGACACATTGCGAGTGCTGACCGCACGGCCGTCGGACGAGGATATGGAAGGCGTTGCGCACCATCTTTACGGTCATGTCCCGGCGGGCCAGGCGTACTCCACCGGTGTGTGGCTGCGCGAGGCAACCGATCTTGTCGAGCGTTTGCGCAACGACGGACGATTGCCGGTTTTCGTTGGCGGAACAGGGCTTTACTTCAAGGCGCTGACCGGAGGCCTTTCGGATATGCCGACCATCCCCCCGGAAATACGGAGTCGCCTCAGGGCACGTCTCCTGGAAGAAGGCCCGGAGGATTTGCATCGCGAATTGGCGGCGCGAGATGGTTCGGTTGCGGACAGTCTCAATCCGCAGGATGGTCAGCGCATCGTTCGCGCTCTGGAGGTGATCGAGGCGACGGGGCAGTCCATCGCCGCGTTTCAGGGCAAGACCGGACCTGTCGTGATCGATCCCGACCGAGCGCGAAAGATCGTCGTCCTGCCGGACCGCACCGTTTTGCATCAGCGCATCAACGGGCGTTTTGAAAAGATGCTGGCGATGGGTGCTGAAGACGAGGTGCGATCTCTGCTCAAGCTGAAATTGCCACCGGAAATGCCGGTCATGAAGGCGATAGGCGTGTCGCAGATTGCCGCCATGCTGAACGGCGAGATGAAACGGGATGAGGTTATCGAGACGGGAGCGGCAGCAACGCGGCAATATGCCAAGCGGCAGATGACCTGGTTTCGCAATCAGATGGATCACAGCTGGGAGCGTTTCGATCCGGCGGCCTGACCGTCAATCCTTGTCGTAAAGGCTGCTGAGCGGCTTCTTGAGAATGCTGTCGCGAAGCGACAGACCGGGTTCGCGGCGCAGCGACGAAGGCGCGTCTCTCGTCGGGATAGCGCGGGTGGCCGAGGTCTCCTCACCACGGAATTCGCGGCGGAGCTCCGAAAGCCTGCTGTCTATCGACGTCTGAACCGGAGCAGGCTGGGCTGTCGTACGAGGCAGCATATCCGGGCGGTACGGTTCCGGAGGCGGTGATACGGCTTCCGGTTGGCGCCACGAAGTCGGCTCTGCAGGCGTATCGTCGATGGTGTTCCTGATGTCGGCGGCCAGCTCTGCGGAGCCGTTGAACCCTTGCTGCAGAGCGGAAATATCCGGGCCGGATACCGACCGCATGCGGCTGATAATCGTGCGCAGATCGACGGTATCGGGAGATTCTTCGGTCGTCCTTGCCACGCTGCCGCTGGCCTTGGGCAGCAACCGCTCATCGACACGGGAAAAGCGCATGCGCATCGGCACGGCAATGGCTTCGCCAAAGGCGATGGCTTCGCCATTGCCGATAGACGACAGGAAGCTGGTGGTCGAGATCGACGAGTTCGGAATGGCGGAGCGGATAATGTCCTGGTCGCGGTCGTTGGCGAGGCGCATGGCAAAGAGTGTCGAGCACTGCGACAGGATCGTCTGATCCAGTTCACCGGGACGCTGCGTGATGATGCCGAGCGAGACGCCGTATTTGCGGCCTTCCTTGGCGATACGTGCAATGGCTTGCCGCGTCGGGAAGAAGCCGAGCGTCGGGTCGGCGGGAATGTAGCGGTGTGCCTCTTCGCAGACGACAAGCATATGGATCGCGCCGTCGCTCCAGAGCGCCAGTTCGAAGGCCATGCGGCAGAGGACGGAGGCAACAGAGTTGATAACTTCCGAGGGGATGCCGGCGAGCTGGAAGGTGCAGATCGGCTTTCCATCGCCCGGAATGCGGAAGATCTTGGCGATGGTCTCCATGATCGTATCGGTGATCGTGTTGTTGGAGAACATGAAGTGATAGCGTGGATCGTTGATCGCCGAGATGATGCGCATCTTCAGCGAGCGCAGGTGCGGCTTTTCCTGCCGGCCTTCGAGGCGGCCGATACGTTCGTCGATCAGCGCCAGCAGATCCGCCATGCGGTATGGAACCGGCGTATCCGCCGTAATGGACGATTTTTCCGTCTGACGGCGCATCAGGCTTGAATCGCTGCCGCGGAAGGCGCGCCGCGCTTCAGGAATGAGATCGCGCAACGCGTCAAGTTCCTCGGCAATTGCCGGTCGGCCACGAAAGACGACTTCGCTGAACTCTTCCAGCCGCATCAGCCAAAAGGGCAGGTCGAGCGTATCGGTATCGATGACCACGGCATGCCTTGGAAAGGCGGCGGCGAATTCGTTGTGCGGGTCGAGGATGAGAACCCGCAGCTTGGGATCGGCGCTGATGGCCTTTTGCAGCAGCAGCGAGACCGCCGTCGACTTGCCCACACCGGTCGAGCCGACGACGGCGAAATGCTTCGACAGCATCGAGGGGATATGGATGGCGGCGTCGATGCTCTCGTCCTGCGTCAGCTTGCCGATGACACAGCTGCTGCCCTTGCCGGCATCGAAAATGCGCATCAGGTCGGCGGCGCGAATGCGGTGCGCGATGGCGCCGAGATAGGGATAGGAGGAAATGCCGCTCGAAAACTCTTCGCGGCCGTCCGGCTCCACTCGCACTTCGCCCAGCAGTTCGACTTCGATACGAAAGAGATTGTCCTGTCCTTCGCCCCAGCCGATACTGTTGGTGTTCATGGAATAGACGAGCGCAGCGACGCGGTTGGTTCCCACACTGATGGAGATCAGCTTGCCGACGGACCAAAGTTCGGTGAGGTCGGTTCCGCCGTCTTCGGCGACGGCAGCGATCGTGGCTCTCGAGCCATTGCACGCGACAACGCGGCCAAGAAAGCGATTTCCCGGCTTCAGTCTGTCGCGGCGATCAAGGTCTCCCGCCTTACCCGACGTCTGCAGATCATTATTGAGCAAACGGCTACCCCAAGCTTTAGATGGGGGAGCATAGGGAATGCGGCTTAACAAAACCCTGTCGCTACATCATACTTTTTATGGGGTACGCTGCGGTGCGCGATTTTTTATTGCTTCACGCGTTGACGCTTGGAAATTTTCTGTCTATCACTTCGCGCCATGAATAACTCGATCGTTCTTATCGTGGTGGGAAGGCGCATGGGCAGGATGGTGTAACCATCCGGCGATAGCCACCCATGCGCTAGATGACAGGCTCCCCAAGGGGCCTTTTTTTATGCCCGAAATCGAGATTTCATTCTTCCAAACCTCCAGCAGACAAGCGGAACAAACGTATGACCGGCACAGATAATCAGGCGAGCAGCAATCGAATGACAGGCGCGGAGATCGTGTTGCGGGCGCTCAAGGACAACGGCGTCGAACACATCTTTGGTTATCCGGGCGGCGCAGTGCTTCCGATCTATGACGAGATTTTCCAGCAGGACGACGTCAAGCATATTCTCGTTCGTCACGAGCAGGGTGCCGGCCACGCGGCCGAAGGCTATGCCCGCTCCACCGGCAAGGTCGGCGTCATGCTGGTTACCTCCGGTCCCGGTGCGACCAATGCGGTGACGCCGTTGCAGGACGCCTTGATGGATTCGATCCCGCTCGTCTGCCTGAGCGGCCAGGTTCCGACGACGCTGATCGGCTCGGACGCGTTCCAGGAATGCGACACCGTCGGCATCACGCGCCCTTGCACGAAGCACAACTGGCTGGTCAAGGACGTCAACGAGCTGGCGGCCGTCATCCACGAAGCTTTCCGCATCGCGCAGACGGGCCGTCCGGGTCCTGTCGTCGTCGACATTCCGAAGGATATTCAGTTCGCAACCGGCACCTACACGCCGCCGGAAGCCCATCACGTTCAGAAGAGCTATCAGCCGAAGATCCAGGGCGATATCAACAAGATCACCCAGGCGATCGAGCTGATGAAGAATGCCCGTCGTCCGGTCATCTATTCCGGCGGAGGCGTCGTCAATTCCGGTCCGGAAGCCTGCAAGCTGCTGCGCGAGCTGGTCGAACTCACCGATTTCCCGATCACCTCGACGCTGATGGGCCTCGGCGCCTATCCGGCATCCGGCAAGAATTGGCTCGGTATGCTCGGCATGCACGGTTCCTACGAAGCCAATATGGCGATGCATGACTGCGACGTCATGGTCTGCATCGGCGCACGCTTCGACGACCGTATTACCGGCCGCCTGAATGCCTTCTCGCCGAATTCGAAGAAGATCCATATCGATATCGATCCCTCATCCATCAACAAGAACGTCCGCGTCGATGTCGGCATTCTCGGCGATGTCGGCAATGTTCTGGAAGACATGGTTCGTTTGTGGCGCGCGCTGCCGCAGAAGCCCGCAGCCGATCGTCTCGGCGATTGGTGGACTGACGTTACCCGCTGGCGCGCGCGTAATTCCTTTGCTTACAAGCCGAGCGACGACGTCATCATGCCGCAATATGCGATCCAGCGCCTTTATGAGCTGACCAAACATCGCGACACCTACATCACCACCGAAGTCGGTCAGCACCAGATGTGGGCGGCGCAGTTCTACGGCTTCGAACAGCCGAACCGCTGGATGACCTCGGGCGGTCTCGGCACGATGGGCTACGGCTTGCCGGCTGCACTGGGCGTTCAGATCGCCCATCCGGAAAGCCTGGTCATCGACATCGCCGGTGATGCCTCGATCCAGATGTGCATTCAGGAAATGTCGGCGGCCATCCAGCACAATGCGCCGATCAAGATCTTCATCCTCAACAACCAGTACATGGGCATGGTTCGCCAGTGGCAGCAGCTGCTGCACGGCAATCGTCTCTCCAATTCCTATACGGAAGCGATGCCGGATTTCGTCAAGCTCGCGGAAGCCTATGGCGCCGTTGGCCTGCGGTGCGAAAAGCCGGGCGACCTCGATGCCGCCATTCAAGAGATGATCGACGTCGACAAGCCGGTCATCTTCGATTGCCGTGTTGCCAATCTCGCCAACTGCTTCCCGATGATCCCCTCGGGCAAGGCACACAATGAAATGCTGCTGCCTGATGAAGCGACCGATGAGGCCGTCGCCAACGCGATCGACGCAAAGGGCCGCCAGCTGGTTTGATCGATAGCCGGGACGTGGCGCGAGCTGCGCCCCGGCAGATCATTCCGGCATATCGAACAAAAACCGAGGAAACGGAACAAGGATAATGAACGCACACCTTCAACCCACGGGCTCCGCATATTTCATTTCGCCGGAAACAGCCGTGGCGGAAAACCATACGCTTTCGGTGCTTGTCGACAACGAGCCCGGCGTTCTCGCCCGCGTCATCGGCCTATTCTCCGGTCGCGGCTACAACATCGAGAGCCTGACGGTCTCGGAAACCGAGCATCAGGCGCATCTTTCGCGCATCACCATCGTCACGCGCGGTACGCCGCAGGTGCTGGAGCAGATTAAGGCTCAACTCGAGCGCATCGTTCCCGTTCACCGCGTCGTCGATCTGACGGTGCGCGCCCGCGAACTCGGCCAGGAACGGCCGATCGAGCGCGAAGTGGCGCTGCTGAAGGTGACCGGAAGTGGCGAGATGCGCGCAGAAACGCTGCGGCTGGCCGATGCCTTCCACGCCAAGGTGGTGGATGCGACCGTCGAGCATTTCATTCTCGAAATTACCGGCAAGTCTTCGAAGATCGACCAGTTCATCGCCATCATCAAGCCGCTCGGCCTGATCGAAGTGTGCCGCACCGGCATCGCCGCGATGAACCGCGGTTCGCAGGGAATGTAATAGGCCGTCTGCGTTGACCGGCTTTCGTAACGAACTGCGCTAAAAATCGGAGCGGTTCAGTGCTTCCGCGAAGCATTGAACCGCTCTATCTTTTGTTGCGCCCGGCCTGGGGCGGCGATGTTATCTGCAGCGGGAGAATATGGTGGAAGTTCTTGCCGGCGAGACTTTGCCCGAGATCGGGAGAAAGCCATGGCATCCGCCTGATGATATGCGTCTTGGTGCTGCCCTGTTCGTCCGGGGTGATTTTCCGTGGCTTGGACATTATTTCGGCTCGCGGAAGCTTGCTTCCATTCTTTCTCCCGGGATAGGCGGCATCGTATCCTGGGGCGGCCGTGCGCCGGCCAAGCTCGCAGGCCGTATCGCGCGTCTGCGTCAACTCAGGCACTGGCATCTGGAAGATGGCTTCCTGCGCTCGGTGGGGCTCGGCAAATCCGGCGCCATTCCTCTGTCTATCGTCATCGATGATCTTGGCTTGCCTGTCGATGCGCAAAGGCCGTCACGGCTCGAGCGATTGATCGAGGGTGCGGGGGACGTCGGAGAATTCGGCCGCAGCATCCGCGAGCAGATCGTTCGCCACAAGCTTTCCAAGTACAATCACCTTTCACACCGACAGCCCAATATCGAGCGGACGACGAGACGGCGTATTTTGCTGGTTGATCAGGTCGTCGGTGATGTCTCGGTCGGCCGGGCGCTCGGCTCGAAAGCTTCTTTCGAAAAGATGCTGGCGGATGCGCTCGCAAGCGATGCACAATGCCTGATCCGCACCCATCCCGATGTCATGGCGGGGCTTCGTAAGGGGTATCTTACGGATGGCGTTTCCCTGGGAAATGCCGTGTTGCTTGATGATGCCGTCTCGGTGGCCTCGGTCCTCGAAGTCGTTGATGAGGTCTGGACGGTCTCCAGCCAGTTCGGGTTCGATGCGCTTTTGAGGGGCATCCCGGTTCGTTGTTATGCCGCGCCGTTTTATGCGGGCTGGGGCGTGACCGAAGATCATTTCGGCGTTTATACCAAGGCGACGCTCGCCGGCCGTCGGACGAAGCGGCGTACCGTCGATCAGATTGCCGCTGCCGCCTTTTCTTTGTATCCGACCTACCGAGATCCCAGCGACTGGCGCGAGATGGATGTGTTCCGGGCGATCGACCTGATCGTGGCGCAGCAGAAGGCGGCTACCTAAAGCAATTGCAGGAAAAGCTGCAGGTTTTCCGTCCGCAATTGCGCAAGCGTTAAGACTACAGCATTTCCAATGATTTCTTTCGTGACGGCGGCGGGAAGGCGGCGTCGAGGACGGCCCAATCCTCATCGCTGATATCGACATCGATCGCGTCGCGGTTCTCCTCGATGCGCCGCGCGTTCGAGGTTTTCGGGATCGGCATGACGCCATCGCGCTCCAGCAGGAAGGCGAGGGCGATCTGGGCTGGAGTTGCCTGATAGGTCTTGGCGACACGGATGAGTTCTGGGTGATGGAGCAACCGGCCCTGTTCGATCGGCGAATAAGCCATGATCGGAATGCTGCGCTCCTGGCACCAGGGCAAAAGGTCGTATTCGATGCCGCGCCGGGAAAGATTATAGAGCACCTGGTTGACCGCGACATTGCCGCCGTTCGGCACGGAAAGTAGCTCATCCATATCGTCGACATCGAAATTCGAAACGCCCCAGGCCTCGATCTTGCCCGCCGCCTTCAGGCCCTCGAAAGCTTCCACCGTTTCTGCAAGCGGGTAGTTGCCGCGCCAATGCAGCAGATAGAGATCGATGCGATCGGTGTTCAGGCGCCTCAGGCTTCGTTCGCAAGCTTCGACAGCGCCCTTGCGGCTGGCATTGGCGGGATAGACTTTGCTGACCAGGAAGACCTCGTCGCGCCGTCCTTCGATCGCCTTGCCGACCACTTCTTCCGAGCCGCCATCGGCATACATTTCCGCCGTGTCGATCAATGTCATGCCGAGATCGAGGCCGGTCTTGAGGCTGGCGATCTCGTCCCGGGCGCTTGCGGCATTCTCACCCATGTTCCATGTCCCCTGGCCAAGCGCCGGAACCAGGATGCCGGAGGGGAGGGTGACGGTGGGGATTGGTTCGCGCATGATCTTTCCTCGCTCAAGAAAACCGAAGGATAGGGGCGTTCAATTGGATTTCAATCGACACCCACTCTGTCACGGTGACAATCGCCCTATGGCTTTCGTATGGCCGGCGAACTAATGTCGCATCGTCATGCGTCGTCACTTTTTTGTGCGCGTGAGGAAGAATTTCGGATGCCGCCTTGTCACGATACGGTGTCCTAGGAGGCATCATGGCGCTGGATACATTTCTGGCTCTACTACTTTTCGCATTCACGACCTCGATCACACCCGGACCGAACAACATGATGTTGTTTACCTCCGGCGTGAATTTCGGTTTCCGACGCACGATTCCGCACATGCTTGGCATCGGCGTCGGCTTTTTTGTGCTACTGATTGCCGTGGGGTTGGGACTGGGCGCACTTTTGCATACAGTGCCCGTGCTCTACACCGTGCTGAAATTTGCCGGCGGCGCCTATCTCGTCTGGATCGCCTGGAAGATCGGAACATCCCGCAGTCTGAGCGAGGCGGAGGGCGATGCACAGCCGATGAGTTTCATCAGTGCTGCCGCGTTTCAATGGGTCAATCCCAAGGCATGGGTGATGGCTGTCACTGCCATGGCCACCTACACCAACGAGCAGCTCTACCTCTTCACGGTTCTCCTCGTCGGCTTTGCGTTCGCGGCTGTGAACGTGCCGAGCGTATCGACCTGGGCCGGCTTCGGCTCTGTCCTGCGCGATTGGCTGTCCGATCCCGTCCGGCTGAAATGGTTCAATATAACCATGGCCGTCCTGCTGGTGCTCAGTCTCTGGCCAATGCTAAAGTAACGGCCAAGAGACAGGAGACGACCATGTCGCACTACCACTCGCATGATGACGACGTTCATCATCACCATCATCACGACAACCATTATTCGGACATGCAGGCGCGTGTGAAAGCGCTCGAGACGCTGCTGACGGAAAAGGGGTTGATCGATCCGGCGGCGATCGATCGCATCGTCGAGACCTATGAAACGAAGGTCGGACCGCGCAACGGCGCGCAGGTGGTGGCGAAGGCCTGGAGCGATCCGGAATTTGCCGACTGGCTGCGGCGCGACGCGACTGCGGCGATCGCAAGTCTCGGCTTTACGGGACGACAGGGCGAGCATATGCGCGCCGTATTCAACACGCCGGAAACGCACAATCTGATCGTCTGCACCCTCTGCTCCTGCTATCCATGGGCCGTGCTTGGGTTGCCGCCGGTCTGGTACAAGGCGCCGGCCTATCGTTCGCGTGCCGTGATCGATCCGCGTAGCGTGCTTGTCGAATTCGGTTTGACGTTGCCGCACGAAACGAAGATCCGTGTCTGGGATTCGACGGCAGAGCTTCGCTATCTAGTGATCCCGGAGAGGCCCGCCGGCTCCGAGGGCATGGATGAGGCGGCGCTCGCCGATCTCGTCAGCCGTGACGCCATGATCGGAACGGCGGTCGCCGGAATGTCGGAGGCGGCATTATGAATGGGCCGCACGATCTCGGCGGCCAGATGGGCTTCGGCCCGGTCGCGCCCGAGCAAAATGAGCCTTATTTCCATGCGGAATGGGAAAAGCGCGCGCTCGGCATCACGCTTTCCTGCGGCGCCTTCGGTGCCTGGAACATCGATGAGAGCCGGCATGCGCGCGAAAACATTCCGCCGGCCGATTATCTTGCGGCCAGCTATTATGAGGTTTGGACGCGGGGCATCGACATGCTGCTGGAGCGGCATGGTTTTGCAACGGCCGAGGAGCTACGAGCCGGTCACACGATCGAGCAGGGCAACGTGCCGAAGCGAGTGCTGAAGGCTGATATGGTCGACGGTGTCTTGGCCAGGGGCGGTCCCTGTGACCGGCCGATCGAGACCGCCCCGATTTTCGCCGTCGGGGATCATGTGCGGACCAAGAATTTCAATCCGACCGGCCATACTAGACTGCCGCGCTATGCTCGCGCCAAGGCAGGCGTTGTCGAAGCCGTGCAGGGGTCGTTCGTTTTTCCAGATGACAATGCCCACGGCCGCGGCGAAAATCCGCAATGGGTGTATACCGTGGTCTTCGATGGCACTGAGATCTGGGGCGAGGGTGCCGATCCCTCATTGACCGTCTCGATCGATGCCTGGGAGAGCTATCTTGAGCGCGTGTGAAAGTGCGTCGCCTCTGGCGCAATCGCCGCAGCTGCCGAAATCAACCGATGGCGAGCCGGTCTTTCCCGAGCCTTGGGCGGCTGAAGCCTTTGCGATCACGGTTCATCTGCATGAGAAAGGCCTGTTTGCCTGGAGCGAATGGGCCGAACGATTGTCAGCCGAGCTGCATAAGGCTGGCCGCGCGGTCGACGCTAGCGATTATTTCGATTGCTGGGTCGCTGCTCTGTCAGGACTGCTGGTCGCGAAGGGCATTGCCGATGCCCATGCGATCCTGGCTTTGCAACAAAGCTGGCAACGTGCTGCCGAGGCAACGCCACATGGCAAGCCGATCGTGCTGGAGAATGATCCTCACCGTTGATCATCCGAACAAGCGTTTCCTAACCGATCATCCCATTTGTGAACTGTCATGTCCTCTACCTCTGTGCTAAACGATATTCCCGGCGGCAAATCTTTGCTTGAGTGGTTCGGGCGGATACCCCGCTTCCATGATGCCAAATTGCTGGAGATCAGCTTCTCCGGTAGCGGAGCAGGGCTGCTGCGTATTCACGCATGGAACATGACAGACCAGGTGGACGCCAAAGGTTACTTTGTCTTGGATAAGCATGCGATCGTTACGCTTATCCTCGAGGGGGTGAGTGCCATCAGTTGTACTGATTTCGATATGGTCCCAGGCATCATCTTCGATTTGGAAATTACGAAGACGGATCAGAGCTTTCGCATAGAATAGGATGCCAGCTACGGAGTGAGCGGTTTCGTCAGCGCCAAACATGTGGAGATCAGCCTCGTGCCAACGGAGGCTGGTTGAGAGTGCTTCGAGGCAGGAGCTAAATAAGTAGCCTAGGGGGCGACGAAATGCTTCCCCTCGAGGCGAGCTACGACGAAAACTGCTTGTAGCACTCGTCCGCCACCTGCCGCAGCATGTCCCGCGAGATCTCACCCGTCACCGCATAGCCAAGATCGCCGTCGATCCAGTAGAAGGTTTCGACGGCGTTGTCGCTGGCGAAACGGAAGCTGGTCGTGGTGTTGCCGCTGTTGCGCCCGACCAGAACCGTCAGACGCTGGCCCGTGGCATTCTCATACATGAACAGGGCGCCGGGCGTGCCGTTGATCGGCAACAGCCGGCCGCCGACAAGCTGGAAGCCCAGCCGCTGCAAGCTCGGCACCTTGAGACCGGCGACATTCATGCGCTTGCCGAGCCAGGTCGCGAGATGGGCTTCCTGATCTGCGCCGACTTCGACGGGATGGCGGACATCGCTGGCATAGACGACGAAGGCCGAATGCGCCTGCTGCGGGAGAGCCTCGATCGCTGTCAGCTGCAATTCGTGTGGCCTGAAGAGATTGGGACCGAAATGGCCCGCCGCGGCACCGGCGATAAAGAGCGCCAGGGAGGCCGCGAACATCATCAGCTTGCGGCTTCGGTGCGATCGGAACGTCTGTACGGACGGGGTGCCGGTATCCCTGGAAATCAGCCTTGTGTCGCCATCTCTCGATATCGCATAGGGCGAGAACATGGCCCTGATGTCATCGTTCTGCGTCTGCCAGGCGGCAACGATAGCGGCGTCCTCGGCGTTTTCAGCCAGCCACGCTTGCAGTTCTGCCTGCTTTTCCGGCGGCAGAAGGCCATCGGCAAAGGCGTGGAGATCCGCTTCGGTCACGGTCGGTTTGTGTTCGTTCATCTTGGTCTCCGAAGCGTGACAACGTTGTCGGCATTCAACAGGCTGGTCATCTTCTGGCGGGCGCGGGACAGGCGCGACATCACGGTGCCGATCGGGATCTCAAGCATGTCTGCGACATCCTGATAGCTGTAGCCCTCGACGACCACGAGCATCAGCACGGCGCGATACTCCTCGCCCAGACTGTTGAGTGCCGTTTCAAGGCGCGAGCGCTGCAGCGGATCGTTGTCGGTTTCGGCTGCCGGCAAATGGCTGTTGTCATCGATATCGACGAAACTGCGGCCGCCTTGCTGGCGCCGCCCGTTGCGATGGAGATTGGTCATGATGGTGAGGATCCAGCCGCGCAGGTTCAGCCCGCGCCATTGGCCGCGGCGGATTAAAACCTTCTCGACACAATCCTGAAGCAGGTCTTCGCCATCGGCGTCCGAGCGGGTGAGGCTGCGCGAATAGCGTCGCAGCGAGGGGAGGAGCGCCAGCACCTCCGCCTCGAAGCTATCGGGCGCGGGGGAGGTTCCCACCGCGCCTTTTTCATTCGCATCAGGGCTTCGCGACATCCCACACGCCCTTGAAACCGTCGCCGGCGACATCACCGGACTTTGTGTCCTTGACGAAGAAATAGAGCGGCATGCCGTCCTTTGCCCACTGCTTCATCCCGTCCTTGCGGGTGATGATCGAGTATGCACCCTCTGCCTTGGCTTTGCCATCGGCCATCAGCGGCGGCCAGGCTTTTGCGCAATCGCCGTTGCAATTGGATTCGCCCGACTTGTCGTTCTTGAACGTATAAAGCGTCATGCCGTTTTCGCCGGCAAGCACCTTGCCCTTGGCGCTTTCGACCGTCTTGACGGGTGCTGCGGCGAAAGCGGCGGTGGCAAAGGCCGATGCCGCTGCAAGCGCAGTCAGGAATCTCATGGTCTTCATGATGTTTCTCCTCGGATGGTGGACGATGGGTCCAGGCGTCGCATTTTGCATTGCCGGACATGAGACACGGGTGCGCCAGATTTTATTCCCAAGCTTGTCAGGTATTTTTTACTGCTTGCTTCCTGCTGCCGAATCCTGCCAATTCGGCCGATGCAATTCGCGCCGCAACAAGATGAAGCGCTCAAGGCCGTTGCCAAATGGCTGAAGGAGGGGCGCTCGCCGCTGTTCCGTCTGTTCGGCTATGCCGGCACGGGCAAGACGACGCTTGCGCGGCATTTTGCCGAGAATGTCGACGGCGATGTGCTGTTCGCGGCCTTTACGGGCAAGGCAGCACAGGTGCTGCGCTCGCGCGGTGCTTCCAACGCCAAGACCATTCATTCGCTGATCTACCGGCCGCGCGGCGAGGAAGCCGTCGAAGACGAAGAGACGGGCAAGACTTCGATCGCCCCGATGTTCACCATCAACCGCCAGAGCCCGGTCGCCAAGGCGGCGCTGATCATCGTCGACGAATGCTCGATGGTGGACGAAGCGCTCGGCAAGGACCTGATGAGCTTCGGCACGCCCATTCTGGTGCTCGGCGATCCGGGGCAGCTGCCGCCGGTGACCGGCGGCGGGTTTTTTACCAACGAGGAGCCGGATTATCTGCTGACGGATATTCACCGGCAGGCGCGTGACAATCCGATCATCCAGCTCGCCATGCAGGTGCGTGAGGGCAAGGAAATTATGCACGGCGATTATGGTACCGCGCAGGTGATTTCCAAGAATGATGTCACGCAGCCGCTGGTGCTCGAGGCGGATCAGGTTCTGGTCGGCACCAACAGGACGCGGCGGCGTTACAATCAGCGTCTGCGGGAGCTGAAAGGTTTTTCGGCTGAGTATCCGCAATCCGGAGACAAGTTGGTCTGCCTGCGCAACGATCCCGCCAAGGGATTGCTCAATGGTTCGCTCTGGCAGGTGATGACTTCTTCCAGGGAAACCACGAAGCCGGGCATCAATCTTCTGATCCGCCCGGAAGATGACGACATGGATCGTGGCGCCGCCAAGATCAAGCTATTGAAGCAGGCATTCGAGGATGTCGAGGGTGAGATTCCGTGGTCGACCCGCAAGCGTTATGACGAATTCGATTATGGCTATGCGCTGACGGTGCACAAGGCGCAGGGTTCGCAATGGAACAATGTGGTGCTGTTCGATGAGAGCTGGGCCTTTCGCGACACGCGCGAGCGCTGGCTTTATACGGCTATTACCCGCGCTGCCGAGACGCTGACGATCGTTCGCTGATACGCGGTTATGGGCGCTGAGTGACGGATGTCGCGCTCCGGTGACTTGTCGCTATCTGGGCCATCAAAGTTTTGCATGGATTGATGTCGGAATCTCGTTGGTTTTATTGGCCATAATGGCCTAAAACCGATGATATCGTCCGCTTTGAAAATCAGGGATTTCGATCATGCCCGCCAAGCTCTCCGTGAACCTCAACGCTATCGCGATGTTGCGCAACCGGCGTGATCTTCCCTGGCCGAGCGTGACCGGGCTGGGCCGCATCGCGCTTGCCGCCGGCGCCAGCGGTCTCACGGTTCATCCGCGTCCCGATCAGCGGCATGTCCGCTTTTCCGACCTGCCTGATATTCGCGCCCTGATCGATGACGAGTTTCCGGAGGCGGAGTTCAACATCGAGGGCTATCCGACAGACGAATTCTTCGATCTCTGCGCCGCAGCTCAGCCTGAGCAGGTGACACTTGTGCCCGATGATCCCACACAGGCGACCTCGGATCACGGTTGGGATTTTCGCAGGGATCGCGAGCTGCTGGCCGATGTCGTCGCCAAATACAAGAAAATCGGTTGCCGCGTTTCGCTGTTTGCCGATGGCGACGGCGATATCGAAGCGGTAAAGATCGCCAAGGATGTCGGGACTGATCGCATCGAGCTCTATACCGGCCCGTATGGTGGTTGTTACGACGATCCGCAGAAGGCGGCGGTCATTCTCGAAGCGCTCGGCAAGACCGCCGATGCCGCCTTTGCCAACGGTCTCGACGTCAATGCCGGTCACGATCTGACTGTCGCCAACCTGCCGGCGCTGATGAAGCGCATTCCGAAGCTTGCCGAGACCTCGATCGGCCATGGCTTGACCGCCGATGCGCTGGAATACGGCATGGCCGAAACGGTGCGGCGCTTCCGCCGGGCTTGCGGTCAGGTGGTTTGAGGGGAAGTGCTCCAAGCATATTACTGGCGACAAAATTGATGTCGTTGTTTCTGACGGTGGTCAAATAACGACAGAGAGCTTGTTGCTGTTGGTATCTTTTTCACGTACTTTACACGTAAAGCGAGTGTGAAAAGCTTTTCTATTCCGATACCGAGCTGTCGAGCCTGGGCTCCCAAAAAGGCTCGCCATGGCAATAGAGAGTTACGTTTGATGAAGACTGCTAAGTTAGCAATTCTTATTGCGCTCTTTTTGTTGGGACTGATTGATGCTGTCGTCGTTGGGTTTGGTGGATTCGCGGCTCTCGGAGACGGTCTGGACCAATGCCCTGACGGAAATAATTGTGACAGGGCCATAACGACACTGGCGATTTGCTCAATGATTTTGCCAGTAACTCTAGCGACATCCATCTTTTCTATTCGCTCAATTAAGCGACTGGTTTCGTTTTAACCAAAAATGGTAACGTCCGCGCCTCGCAAACAATAACCTCGAGGTGGCGCATGCGTAACAGATTGCTTGTCGCGTCATTTCGGCAATCCGAGAGGATAGCGAAAGGTGGAGTTCCGTGACTTAAATTCCAGAAAGCATGAAATTGGAATTGGGCGAGTGGAACAACGGCCGCGGCATCGATATTGGAAGCTGGACCGGGTGCGTCGGCAACTTTTCACTTGCTGTCGGATACTCTTCGATATTCTGGCCAAGCTTTGTTGCGCATCGACAATACATCTTGGTAGAGGGTTTTTCCGAAGAAGGGCTTAGAGCGTTCGAAAGTGCCCCAGCTTCGACGCGGCGGTCTATCGAATGGGTGATGAACCATCTTCACGTCGCGGATATCCAGCATTCGGAATGCGCAGATATATCCAGCGACAAGCTTATCCTTCTCGGCAAGCGACTAGTTGAAATTTTCGCGGCAAAGCTTCAGTGGCAGTTCCCGGATCGGGAATTCGTTGTGGAGTTCATTAAGCCGGAAAATCCAGAGGAGCTTATGGATTATCAGGTAAGCTTTTTTCAGAAGTAAACATTGGAAAGACAAAAGTGTCTTCGACAGAGTTTCGGCAATCGGAACGAACTGGTCCCGACGCTAGGCTCTTTGAACAGCGGCGATGGTCGTTGTTTCAGGGTGCAAGGTTGTCTCTCCCCGCGACGCGGGGAGACGACTGAGCTGAATGAATGCAAGCGGATAGGCCGGCCCGGCCGCTCCAAAAATCAGCCGGCTAATACAGCCTTGTGTTCCTCAAAGAAGGCGCGCAGCGTCTGCGGTTCCTTGCCGGTCAGCTTGTTGAAATCATTCGTCAGGATGTCGAATTTGCCGGCGCGGGTGTTTGCGTCGGCGGAGACGAGCATGTTGACGACGAAGGGTGGCAGGCCTGCGCCGGCAAGGCCAGCGGCGAACTGTTCGTCATTTACCTCAACGACTTCAAGCGGGCGGGCGGTGATCCGGCTGACAACACTTGCGATGTCCTCGACGGTGACGGCGGTCGAGCCGGTCAGCGTGTAGGTGACGCTTTCCGTGCTGTCGGAGGCCAGCGCGGCTGCGATGGCGAGAGCGCAATCTTCACGGCTGATATTGCTGAGACGGCCGCCGCCGGTTGCCGTGTACCACTTGCCGGTTTCGAGGCTGTGCGGCAGGCCGAGGAGATAATTGTCGAAGTACCAGGCGTCACGCAGGATCGTGTAGCCGATGCCGCTTGCCTTGATGGCATTCTCGGTGCCGAGGTGGTCGGGCGCGAAGGTGACGAGAGAGTCTTCCGGCGCGGGCATCGAGGTGTAGAGAACATGTTTTACGCCGGCAGCCTTGGCGGCTTCCACGGCAGCGGTATGTTGCGTCAGGCGCTGTCCCGGAACCGCCAGCGCATCGGTGCTGATGATCAGCACGCGATCGACGCCGGCAAAGGCGGCCGACAGGCTGGCGGCATCGTCGAAATCGGCCTTGCGGGTGATGATGCCCTTGGCGGCGAGGTCGGCAAGCTTCTCCGGGCTGCGCGTGGCGGCGATGATGCGGCCGGGCGCGACCTTGTATGTCTCCAGCAGGTGATGGATGACGCGCTGACCAAGCTGACCGGCGGCGCCGGTGACGAGAAGAGTGCTGCTCATGTGTTTTCCCTTGTTGGACCACCGGAAATTCGCGGAGGCCTGGTTGCTCTCAAAAAGAGACTAGCACTAGAATAGGAATTGACTTCATGGTGTAAAGGAGGCAGTTTTTCGGCTCCAAGTTACCAAAAGGGAACCGGCATGAGCGCCAGTACCGTCGTCAACCTGCGTAAAGTAGATCCGCCACTGCGCGACGTCGATCTCAGCAACCTCGATTTCGGCAACTGCCCCGTGCGCGATCTGATCTCGCAGATCGGCGGGAAGTGGTCTGTGCTGCTTCTGGAAACACTGGCAAAACGGCCGTATCGCTTTGGTGAATTGCGCCGGCTGGTGCCCGATATCTCCCAGCGCATGCTGACGCAGACGCTGCGCGACTTGCAGCGCGACGGCTATATCGATCGAGAAGTCTTTCCCACCAAACCGCCGAGCGTCGAATATCGCCTGACCGATCTCGGCTATTCGCTTTACGAGCCGCTGGCGCAGCTGCTGAACTGGGCGGAAGCCAATCACGAAGCCGTGAAGGCTGCGAGGGTTCGTTTCGACCAATCGCCAAACTGAGCCGCCCATCGTGAAGCCTTTGAAGATTGCCATCGTCGGCGCCGGACCTGCAGGTCTTGCTGCCTCCCTTCTTCTCACGCGTGCGGGCCACGCGACCGACATCATCGAACGCTTCGACAGTCCGGCACCCGTTGGCTCCGCGTTGATGCTGCAGCCGACCGGTTTGACCGTGCTCGAGGCGCTTGGCCTCGGGCCGGCCATTCATGCAGCAGGCAACCGCATCGACCGATTGTTCGGGACGGAAACCGCCCGTGGCCGCATCGTACTCGATGTTCGCTACAATGCGCTGCCGGGTGGGCGCTATGGGCTCGGTGTCCATCGCGCCGCGCTATTCGAGACACTTTACGATGAAGTCTCCGCACGGCGACACAAGATCCTGACCGGACAGCGGGTCGTCGGCGTCAGCGAGGAGGGCGGCGAAAGTTATCTCTCCATCGAAGGCGGGGAGCGGCTCGGTCCCTACGATCTCGTGATCGATGCGAGTGGCGCCCGCTCCGAGTTGGCGGCGGCATCGCCAGCCGCACCGCGAGCGCGCAATCTGACTTACGGTGCTTTCTGGGCGACGCTCGATTGTCCCGATGGATTGGTGGATCAGGCGGCGCTGACGCAGCGTTACGATAAAGCGAGCGTCATGATCGGCGTCCTGCCGATCGGCTGCAGACGGCCCGGCCTGCCGAAGCAGGCGGCCTTGTTCTGGAGCCTCAAGGTTAGCGAAGCCGATGAGGTGCGCAAGCGCGGGCTGGAACAGTGGAAACAGGCAATCCGCAGCTATTGGCCGGAATGCGAACCCTTGCTGGAGCAAATCACCGATTGGGACCAGCTGACGCTGGCACGCTATGCCCATCGCACCATGATGGTGCCCTTTAGCGGACGGATGGTCTTTGTTGGCGACGCGGCGCATTCCACCAGCCCGCAGCTCGGGCAGGGCGCCAATATGGCGCTTCTCGATGTTGCGGCATTGGCGCATGCGCTGGCGCGGAATGAAACGATCGAGGCGGCTCTTTTGGATTATGCCAGGGCGCGGCGGATGCATGTGCGCCTGTTCCAGCTGCTTTCGGCGGCTTTCACGCCGTTCTATCAATCGGATTCGGCAGCACTCGCCTGGGTTCGGGATCGGCTGGTCGCGACGATTGCCAGAGTGCCGCCTGCGCCGCAAATCCTGGCGGGCATCGTTTCCGGCACATTGGTCGATCCCTTCCATGGCGCAGGCCTGCGAGAATGCGATTGGCTGCGGCAGGCGCTGCCGCAGCCGACTTGATTAGTTCTTGCGCTCGGTGAGGAACGCCAGCAGGGCGATGACGGGGAAGGCGACGCCGATCCACGAGGCAAGGTTCCAGCCGCCGGTCGCATAGGCCCAGCCGCCAAGCGCCGAGCCAAGCGCGCCGCCGGCAAAGAAGGTCGCCATATAAAGACCGTTCAGCCGGCTACGATGTTCTGCGCTGAGTGCGAAGATGGAGCGCTGACCCAGCACCAGATTCGTCTGAACGCCGAAATCGAGCATGATGCCGGACAGTGTCAGCGTGACCAGCGCCAGCAGCGAACCGCTGCCGGAAAAATGGCCGATCAGGAACGCGACGATCGCAAGCACCAGTGCAAAGGCGGTTGCAAGCTTCGTCCAGCCGCGGTCGGCAACGCGTCCGGCAATCGGCGAGGCGACGGCACCTGCCGCCCCGGCAAGCGCAAACAGAGCGATGCCGTTCTGCGTCAAGCCGAAGGCCGGGCTTGCCAACAGCAGCGGCGTCGTCGTCCAGAAAAGGCTGAAAGCACCGAACATGCAGGCCTGATAGAGCGCACGGCGCTGCAGCACCGGCGTGCGAAGCGCGAGATGGCCCATGGAGGACAGGAGCTGTCCATAATGCAGCTTGGTATGCGGAACGCGGGTCGGCAGGACGACACGCAGGATGACGATCAGCCCGACCATGATACCAGCCGAAATGATGTAGACCGCGTGCCAGGACAGAAGTTCGGACAGGAAGCTTGCGGCGGGGCGGGCGAGCATGATGCCGCAGAGCAGACCGCTCATGACATTGCCGACGACAGCGCCGCGGCTGGCATCCGGCGCCATATGGGCTGCGAAGGGAACGAGCACCTGCACCGCGACCGAGGCGAGGCCGATACAGAGCGATGCCAGCAGGAAAAGCGATGGCGACCATGCGAAGGCCGCGCCGATGAGAGCCACGGCGGACAATGCGACCAGTGTCAGTACCAGCTTGCGGTTTTCCAGAAGGTCACCCAGGGGAACGATCAACAGGAGGCCGAGGCCGTAGCCGATCTGGGTCAGGGTCACGATCAGGCCGGTGGCGGCGGGGCTGAAGCCAAGCGACTGGCTGATGGGGCCGGCAAGCGGCTGGCCATAGTATAGATTTGCGGCCACCAGCCCACAGGCTGCGGCGAACATGAATGTCAGAAGCGGCGAAAGGGTCTTCTCGGGGAGCGGCGTGCTCTCCCGTCTCACTGCGGCAGTTGCGGGCATGTTTCATCCTCGATGGGGATATGGGGAGCGTGCTCCCTGGAAAAAGCGATGAAAATCAGTTCAGTAATTTCATGGCCGTCTCGACGGCGGCGAGCATCTGTGCGGTGTTGCGTCCGGTCTTTCCGATCACACGCATGCCCTTCGTCAGGGCAAGCAGGGCGCAGGCCGTGCCTTCGGGATCGACGTGCTTCGCCACGGATCCGTCGGAATGACCGAGGCGAATGAGATCCAGAATGCGCTTTTCGTCGAAATCGAAGGCCACGGCGACACGGCCGGCAACCTCTTCATCGAACAGCGCAAGCTCGGTTGCGCTGCCGACCACGAGACAGCCACGACGGCCGCTCTCGCCACACGAGGCGTCGGCGAAATATGTCACCAGCGCCCGCAGCTTTTCATGGGCGTTCGGCGACGTGGCAAGCGTGTCGTCGATCAATTGCTGGCGCACTTGCCGATAGCGGCTGAAGACGGCGAGGAACACGCCACGCTTGTCGCCAAATGCCTTGTAGATGCTGCCGGCCGTCAGGCCCATGGCCTCGGTCAGTTCGCTGATCGAGGCGGCATAGTAACCTCGCTCGGAAAAGACGCGCAGCGCTTCATCCAACGCGGAATCCATATCGAATTCCCTGGGGCGGCCGCGAAGTTTTGGCGCGATATCGAGTGTGCTTGTTGTCATGGGTTTCTTTTAGGAAATGATCGTTTCCAAATCAAGCAGATTTTGCGTTGCAGCAAGTTTCCTGCCCTAAATCGACATCTCTGCTTTGCTTTGCGTGATGTGGCGTCGCGGATAGAAGTGGTTTGTGGCCGTGCTTGCTGGCTATGTCAGGTGGGAGTGGTGCTCTAACGTCCTGCTGCGTCAGTGCTCTTTTGCAATGGTGACGGGAAGGGAATGACGTTCGGTGTCATTGGCTATGTTTAGCCTACCGCGATGCGTCAGCGTTAGAACAGTCCTGCAAGCTTTCTATACGATCCTGCGTATTGAAAGGTTTTTAGGGCTTCCGGCTATTCTGGCTATCGTGGCCTCAAAGGTCCAGTTCCCAAGTCTGGCCGTTCAGTTCGGGCCCGAACATGCAATGCTTTTCTTCCGCTGTCAGTTTGAAGCCCGCTTTGATGTAGATCGCGCGAGCGGTGTCGAGGATATCGTTGGTCCAGAGCGAGAGCTTGTGGTAGCCGGCCTCGCGCGAAAAGCGGATGCATTCGTCGACCAGGAGTTTGCCAAGGCCAAGGCCGCGTGCTGCCTTGTCGACGTAGAGCAGCCTGAGTTTGGCGACGCCGTTGCCGCCGTCGGCGATCATTGCTGAACCGACGTTGAGGCCGTAGCGTTCGGCGATCCAGCACCGTTCGTTCTGCGCATTGAAGTTGGACAGGAATTTCCCCGCGACTTCGGCCACGAGACCCTCGAAGCGATGATCCCAGCCGTATTCTTCGCTGTAGAATCGCCCCTGGCTCTGCACGATCCAGCCGATGTCGCCGATGCGATGGTTGCGGATGATGGCGGGAGTGGCTGCGGCTTCGTCGGCGCCCAGCGTATCCTGGATCGTGCGCATGGCGGCCACCACATGCTCTGGCGCGCCGATTGCCAGCTTCCCGAAATATCCGGCGATCTGCGCGCGCGAACGGCGCACGAATTCCTCGAACTGCGCTTGTCCCTTCTCGGTGACCTTGATGATCTGGCTGCGCGCATCATTCGGGTCCGGCGTGGTTTCGATCAGTCCATCCTCACGAAAACGCTTGACGATGCGGCTGAGATAGGCGGGATCGAGATGGAGTTCGCGCGTCAGCGCCGAAGCCGCGACACCGCCGCGAAAGCCGACTTCGAACAGCACGCGCACATCCGTCAGCGTGTAGGGACTATCGAGATAGGCCTTGTTCAGAACGCCGAGAAAATTCGTGTAGAAGCGGTTGAAATCGCGGACAGCATCAATGGTCGCGAATTCGGCGGCAAGAGTCATGACATCGTCTCCTAAAGCATAGGAGACGATGTCCAATATTTAGTTGACGGAGTCAAGTAATTTAAGCGTAGTCAGGCGGCGCAGCTGCTGCTCGACGTTTCGTTCGATAGCGCGAAGTCGACAGCCGCTTCGGCGTGGATCGTCGTGGTGTCGAAGCCCGGCAAGATCAGCGCCTTCGGATCGAGAATGAGGCATATCTCCGTGCAGCCGAGAATGACGCTGTCGGCGCCATCTGCCTTGGCCCGCTCGATGATGGCATTCAGCTTGCGGCGCGACTCGTCCTTGATGATGCCGGCGCAGAGTTCGTTGAAGATGATATCGTGCGTTACCGTGCGATCTTCGGGACCTGGGACCATGATGGAAACGCCGTTTTCGGCCATGCGTTCGGCATAGAAACCATGCTCCATCGTGTAGCGCGTAGCGAGCAGTAGCGGCTTGACCCGGCCCGCGGCCTTCAACGCTGTCGCCGTCTCATCAATGATGTGGATCAGCGGCACCGACACGCGCTCGGCAACCTGCGGCGCGATCAGGTGCATAGTGTTGGTGCAGATGAGCACGCACTCGGCACCGGCGGATTGCAGGCGCTGCGCGGCATCGGCGAGGCGATCGGCTGCGTCGTTCCAGCGTCCGGCCTTCTGAAGAGCGACGATCTCTTCGAAGTTGACGGAATACATGACCAACTCGGCCGAGGAGAGACCGCCCAGCCGCTCGCGGACCATTTCATTGATCTGGCGATAATAGACTGCCGAACTCTCGAAACTCATGCCGCCGATCAGGCCAATGGTACGCATAATGCTGTTCTCCGCTCCTAATGTTTGAATGGAGGAATAGTGAGGTGATTCACGCGCCGCGTGCTTGCATTTTTCGAAGCTTATTGCAGTCTCAATGCAATAGTTTGCGTATTTTCAGTTTTTTATGCAAATTGACGGCGCGTTAGATGGGAATGCCGCATATGCTTGACGAACGTGACCGTAAGATTCTTGAATTTCTGCAGGCGGATGCGGGTGTCTCCGTGACAGAGCTCGCCGATCGCGTAGCTTTGTCGGTTTCCGCCTGCTCGCGCCGTATCCAGCGCCTGGAGGAGAGCGGTCACATTGCCCGCCGCATCGTCGTGCTCGACCGCGAGAAAATGAGTGTACCGACCACGGTCTATGCGCTGATCAAGACCGCGCATCATGCCGACGAATGGATCGAGGCTTTCCGTAAGGTCATCAGCGATATTCCCGAGATCGTCGAAGCGCATCGTCTCACCGGGAATTACGATTACATCCTCAAGATCGTCCTGCCGCGCGTCGAACATTATGATGTTATTTACAAGCAGCTGGTGCGGCGGGTGGAGCTGTTCGATGTCTCCGCCTCGATCTCCATGGAGGAGCTGAAGGGCGGCGTTTCCATTCCGGTGAGCTATGCACAATAATTAAGCAAGAACCATGATGGCCGCAGGGGTGCCATGCATAAAAGATAGTTGCTGCCCATGCGCCTCAACCCTACGTTTTCGGTCAACGTATTTATGAGGTGTTGCCATGCAGGATCATCACGTTGTCGTTGTCGGAGGAGGTTTCGGCGGGGTGCAGCTCGTCAATGACCTGAAAGGTGCTCCGGTTCGCATCACGATGATCGACCGGCGCAATCATCACCTGTTTCAGCCGCTGCTCTATCAGGTCGCAACGACGTTGCTGGCGACCTCCGAGATTGCCTGGCCGATCCGAAACTTCTTCAGGGACAGGCCCGAAGTGACGACACTGCTGGCTGAAGTCGTCGGCGTGGACGGCGAGGCGCATCAGGTACTTCTGAAGAATGGCCAACGGATCGCTTATGACACTCTGGTGCTGGCGACCGGGGCCACGCATGCCTATTTCGGCCATGACGAATGGGAGCCGGTGGCTCCGGGCCTGAAAACCCTCGAGGACGCGACGACGATCCGCCGGCGTGTGCTCCTGGCATTCGAAAGAGCCGAGATGGAAACGGATCCGGTGGTGCGTGATGCGCTGCTGACATTCGTCATCGTCGGCGCAGGGCCGACGGGCGTCGAGCTTGCTGGCATCATCTCGGAACTGGCGCGAACGACGTTGCCGAAGGAATTTCGCAACATCGACACGAGCAAGGCGAGGATTATCCTGGTGGAAGCCGGTCCGCGTGTCCTGGCTGCCTTTGCCGAGGACCTGTCGGACTATGCGCGCAAGGAGCTCGAAAAGCACGGCGTCGAACTTCGTTTCGGCAAGCCCGTGACATCATGCACTGCCGAAGGGGTTACGATCGGTGATGCTTTCGTGCCTTGCCGCACCATCGTATGGGCTGCGGGCGTGCAGGCATCACCCGCTGCGACATGGCTGGATATTCCGGCTGATCGCGCCGGCCGTGCGGTGGTGGACAAGGATCTGCGGGCGCCCGGCAAGCAGGATATTTTCGTGATCGGCGATACGGCTGCCGTGATGCGCGATGACGGCAGCCCGGTGCCGGGGATTGCGCCAGCCGCCAAGCAGCAGGGGGCTTACGTCGCCAAGGTGATCAAGGCCAAGCTCGCAGGCAAGGCTGCCCCCGGACCATTTCACTATCGTCACCAAGGCAGCCTTGCGACGATCGGCAAGAGCGCGGCGATCATCGATTTCGGCTGGTTCAAATTGAAGGGATGGCTCGCCTGGTGGGTATGGGGCCTGGCCCACATCTATTTCCTCATCGGCGTGCGATGGCGCATCGCGGTCGCCTGGAGCTGGCTGTGGATCTATCTCAGCCGGCAGCACAGCGCCCGGCTGATCACGCAACGAGAAACCATGCGTGACGATTGAAAAAGGCGGCGTCCTCATCGGACGCCGCCTTTTTCTATTTATGCCAGCGAAGCGATATCGATAACGAAGCGGTAGCGAACGTCGCTCTTCAGAACGCGCTCATAGGCTTCGTTGACCTGATCCATGTTGATCACCTCGATTTCCGAGACGATGTTATGCTTGCCGCAGAAGTCGAGCATTTCCTGCGTTTCCTTGATCGAACCGATCATGGAGCCGGAAAGGCTGCGGCGGCCCGGGATCAGCGAGAAGGCATGAACCGGGACGGGATGCTCCGGTGCGCCGACGACGACCATGCTTCCATCCACCTTCAACAGGTTCAGATAGGCATTCCAGTCGACAGCGATGCCAACCGTCATGATGATGAGATCGAAGGTGCCGGCGAGCGTCTTGAAGGTCTCGGCATCGCTCGTGGCGTAGTAGTGGTCGGCGCCGATGCGCAGGCCGTCTTCCTTCTTCGACAGCGTTTGGCTGAGAACGGTCACATCCGCGCCCATGGCATGAGCGATCTTGACGCCCATATGGCCGAGGCCACCCATGCCGACGATCGCGACCTTCTTGCCGGGACCGGCCTTCCAGTGATGCAGCGGCGAGTAAAGCGTGATTCCGGCGCAAAGCAGCGGTGCTGCGGCGTCGAGCGGCAGATTTTCCGGGATCGACAGGACATAGCCTTCCTTGACGACGATCGAGTCCGAATAGCCGCCATAGGTCGGCGTCGTGCCATCGGCCTCGACGTCGTTGTAGGTCTGGACGACGCCCGGCATGTAGTGCTCGAGGTCCAGATCGCGGGTGGCGCAGGTCGTGCACGAGTTGACGAAGCAGCCAACGCCGACGCGGTCGCCGACCTTGAACTTGGTCACATTCGAGCCGACGGCGCTGACGATACCGGCGATCTCATGGCCCGGCACCATGGGGTATCTTGCGTTGCCCCATTCGTTGCGCGCCTGATGGATGTCGGAATGGCAGATGCCGGAGAATTTGATTTCGATGACGACGTCGTCCGCGTTCGGCTCGCGGCGTTCGAAGGTGAACGGCGTCAACGGCTTGGACGCATCCGTGGCTGCATAACCCTTTGCGATAGGCATGGGAAATTTCCTTGTTTTCGGATTGGGTTGGGAGTGGAAACTGGGAGAGCCGACTTATGCACCGGAACGTCGCCACAGTGTTAGAGCGATCCTGCAAGCTTTATGTACGATCCTGCGAATCTAAATTTGCGGAGGCTCTTTTGCTGAGGGGCGGGGGCACCTAGATAGACTAAAACCTGCGCTCGAAAACAATCGGTTGCCTATGACACTGGCTTTCAACCCCAATCAGGAACTCGCCTCGATCGTTGCCCGCTTCGCCACGTCCGACGGGGAGTTCAACACGGCGATCCCCAGCCTGTCCCTGCATAGGCAGTCGGCCGATACGCCGTTGCAGCATCGGGAATATCGCCCGGTCTTTGCCGTTGTCGTGCAGGGGCGAAAGTCGCTGACGCTGGGTGCGGACACATTCCACTATGGCGCAGGACAATATGTACTGACCGCGCTCGACTTGCCGGTGTCGACTCAGATTACCGGGGTTGCCAATGCGTCCCCCTATCTCTGCTTTGCCATGTCTCTCGAGTATGAGCGCCTCAACGAGTTGCTGTCTCGGGTGACCATCCCGCGTCACGCGTTGACGGCCGATGGCATGCGCGGGCTTGCCGTCAGCTACGCGCCGCCGGAGCTTCTCGATGCGTCCCTGCGGCTGTTGCGACTGCTCGATACGCCGGACGATATACCGGCGATGGCGCCGTTGATCGAACAGGAAATTCTCTATCGGCTTCTCACTGGTCCGGACGGGCCGAGGCTGTTGCAGGTGGCTACCGCGGGCGGGCAGAGCAACAGGGTTGCGCGTGCGGTCAACTGGCTGCGCAGCAATTTTGCCCTGCCGCTGCGGATCGAGGAACTGGCTGAGCATGTGGGTATGAGCGTTTCGTCGCTGCACCACCATTTCAAAGCCGTGACGGCGATGTCGCCGATGCAATATCAAAAGCAGCTTCGTTTACATGAGGCGCGCCGGTTGCTGGTTGTCGAAAAGCTCGACGTCGGCTCGGTCGGCCATCGCGTCGGGTATCAGAGCCCTTCGCAGTTCAGCCGCGAATATAGCCGGCTGTATGGTCTGCCGCCGCTCAAGGACGCCGAAGCCATGCGCGGTGCGGTCGCTGCCGAATAGGACCGATGGTTTAAGCCAAGCGCGCTCAGCTCATGGGCGCGCCGCACTCGCCACCGCTCCAGGTGTAGCTGAGATCGGAATCCTGCGTTCCCCATAATCCTTCGAAGCGTCGATAGTTGCGATCGAAGCGGATCACCAGCGATCCCATTCCATATTTGTCGAACCAGCGCAATCTGCGCTGCACACCGGACGATGCGCCAATTTCCGAGAGCGAACCGACCGTTGTTTCTCCGTCGTCGTTGAAGCGGTAGGTGCCTGAGATGTGATTGCGTCGGTCGATCGTGAAGATGGTCTCGACATCGACCAATTTCCCGCTCGAGAGCAGCTTGCCGCAATAGTGCCCCATTGGTCCGGACATTGGCTTTGCCGTTGAAGGACCTGACGCGAGCGTCGAGAACAAGCCGAGCGCGAGACAGATCCCAACTACGCGGAAAAGTATCAAGTGCTTGTTTTCAGGCATTGATCCGGTCGATTTCTTGGAGGCAAGCAGATGCTCGATTTTCATCTGAACGGTCCGGCAAAGAGTGAGATTGCAGCAAGCTCTATCCGTCGTAAGCCCTCCCTGACAAGTCCTGTCTTTTTTGCGCAGCGCAGCTACGAATTCCGCTTGACGACCAGCCTGCAGTGCTGCATAAAGCGCCACGAACCGTACCGTACGGTACGCATTTGGGAGTAGCCATCGTGCTGAGCGAAGTAGGACAGTCGAGCGAGTTTTCGCCGCGCCAGAACGCGGTTTTGGAACAGGCGCTGCGCCTCCTCGTTGACGGCGGCGAAAAGGCGCTGACGACTTCGGGCGTCGCACGCGCCGCCAATTGCTCGAAGGAAAGTCTTTACAAGTGGTTTGGCGATCGCGACGGCCTGCTGTCGGCGATGATCGCGTATCAGGCGAGCAAGGTGCGCACCTTCGAGCGCAACGGCGAACGACTGAACACGACCAGCCTGCACGACCACCTCGTCATCTTTGCCCGCGATCTGCTCGAAGTTCTGGCCGGCGACGTCTCGCTCGCCTTGAACCGTCTGGCAATCGGCCAATCGAACCGCGACGGCTCCAAGCTCGGCAAGCTCTTGCTCGAGCGTGGCCGCAGGCAGATCGATCGCCGCGCCAGCGGCTTGATCGACGCCGGCAAGCGGGCAGGGCTGTTGCGCTTTGACGATGCCGACGAGGCATATCACACGCTTTACGGGCTCATCGTTTCCGATCTGCATGTTCGCATGCTGCTCGGCGAGCCCGGTTTGAAGGACACGAGCCGTCAGGCGGAAAAGGCGGTCAGCGCCTTCCTCCGGCTTTACGGCACGGAGAAAGTATTGGCGGAAGCAGCCGCGACCGTCTGACATTTTAAAATCTGTACCCAGACAAGCAAAGGGAAGGACCAACAATGCGCGTCTATTACGATCGTGATGCCGATCTCAACCTCATCAAGTCGAAGAAGGTCGCCGTCATCGGCTACGGTTCCCAGGGCCGTGCTCACGCGCTGAACCTGAAGGACAGCGGCGCGCAGAACGTTGCGATCGCGCTCAAGGCTGGTTCGCCCACGATCAAGAAGGCTGAAGCTGATGGCTTCAAGGTCATGACCGTTGCGGAAGCTGCCGGCTGGGCCGACCTGATGATGATGGCGACCCCGGACGAACTGCAGGCCGACATCTACAAGGCCGATATCGCTCCGAACATCCGTGACGGCGCTGCAATCGCCTTCGCACACGGCCTCAACGTTCACTTCGGCCTCATCGAGCCGAAGGCTTCGGTCGACGTCGTCATGATCGCCCCGAAGGGCCCGGGCCACACGGTTCGCGGCGAATACCAGAAGGGCGGCGGCGTTCCTTGCCTCGTTGCCGTTCACCAGAACGCTTCGGGCAACGCTCTTGAACTCGCTCTCTCCTACGCCTGCGGCGTCGGCGGCGGCCGTTCGGGCATTATCGAAACCAACTTCCGCGAAGAGTGCGAAACCGACCTCTTCGGCGAACAGGTCGTTCTCTGCGGCGGTCTCGTCGAGCTCATCCGCGCTGGCTTCGAAACGCTGGTCGAAGCCGGTTACGCTCCGGAAATGGCCTATTTCGAGTGCCTGCACGAAGTGAAGCTCATCGTCGACCTGATTTATGAAGGCGGCATAGCCAACATGAACTACTCGATCTCGAACACCGCTGAATGGGGCGAATACGTTTCCGGCCCACGCATCATCACTGCCGAAACCAAGGCTGAAATGAAGCGCGTCCTCAAGGACATCCAGACCGGCAAGTTCACCTCGGACTGGATGCAGGAATACCGCTCGGGCTCTGCCCGCTTCAAGGGTATCCGCCGCCTGAACGACAGCCACCAGATCGAAGAAGTCGGCGCCAAGCTGCGTGGCATGATGCCATGGATCGGCAAGAACAAGTTGGTCGACAAGTCGGTCAACTAAGCTTTCGGCACCGCCGGGATGAAGGGCCGAGGCGAAAGCCTCGGCTTTTTTATTTTCGAGCCGTTACATAAAGCCATTTCGTCGGCTTGCCGTCGAAGCCGCCGCCATCGGCTTCGGTCATCGCTATGTCTTTCCAGCCGCCCGCGCTGAGGAGAGCCGTCAGCCATTCAACCGAAGGGTAATTGTAGTAGCGGCCGAGCGTGTCGTGCCCTTCGGCATCGCCCGCCTTGAAACTGCTATGGAAGATGCCGCCGTCTTTCAAAGCGCGCAGAATCCGGTCGAAGATACCCGGGAGGTCGGATCTCGGTACATGCAGGAGGCTGGCCTCCGCCCATATGCCGTCAAAAGCAGTGCTGGCATCGAGCGTCTCGAACCGCATGATCCGGACGGGCCTGCCGATCAGCTTCTCGGCCTCATTGGCGAGTTCTGCCGAGCCGTCCGTCGGCGTGATGTCGAAGCCGCGCGAGAGCATATAGGCGGCATCCTGGCCGGCTCCGCATCCCAGTTCCAGGATGGACGCGCCGGCGGGAAGGGCGGCCAGGAAGACGTCGAGCCGGCTCTTGGGAAGGTTGCGTTCGCGTGCCGCATAGAGGCTGGCATTGTCGGCATAGAACGATGATGTCGGATCTGTGCTCATGATCTTTTTTGGCTCGTTTACTCGGGTTGAGAGGCTCATTTCTATCAGGAAAATTGCGATTCCTCGAGGCAATGAAAACAAAATAGGTCAGCATTGTTGACTTATCTTTTATTGCGTGATCTTGTGCCGGAAAGACCAAAAATTACGAGGAAGCCCCATGTTGAATTGGGAAAATATCTTTGCGACGCGCTCGAGCCGTATGCGCGCCTCCGAAATCCGCGAGCTGCTGAAACTTTTGGAGCGCCCGGATATCATCTCTTTTGCAGGCGGTATTCCCGATCCCGCATTGTTTCCGGATGCGGAATTCAAGCAGGCTTATGCCGACATCTTCTCCGGCCCGACCGTCAACGCGGCACTGCAATATTCGGTCAGCGAAGGCTACAAGCCGCTGCGCGAATGGCTGGTTGGACAGATGGCGGCACTCGGCATTCCCTGCGAGCTCGAAAACGTCTTCATCGTTTCCGGTTCGCAGCAGGGGCTCGATTATCTTGGCAAGCTCTTCCTGTCTCCGAAGGACACGGCGCTCGTCACTGCGCCGACCTATCTCGGTGCGCTGCAGGCCTTCAATGCCTATGAGCCGACCTACGACCAGTTGACGCCGAACGGCAACCGGACGCCGGATTCCTATCGGACTGCCGCGTCGCAGGCGGGTGGCCGCGTGAAGTTTGCTTATCTCTCGGCCGATTTCGCCAACCCGACGGGCGAGACGGTCGATCTGGCAGGTCGCGAGAAGCTGCTCGATCTGGCTGACGAACTCGATATTGCCATCATCGAAGATGCTGCCTACCAATCGCTGCGCTACGACGGCGAGCCGGTGGCGCCGATCCTCGCGCTGGAAATCGCGCGTAAGGGCAACATCAACGACACGCGCACGATCTATTGCGGCAGCTTCTCCAAGACGCTCGCACCTGGCCTTCGCGTCGGCTTCGTCGTCGCCAATGCGCCTGTCATCCGCAAGCTCGTGCTGATGAAGCAGGCGGCGGATCTGCATTCCTCGACCATCAACCAGATCGCGATTCATCAGGTCGCCGAACGTGGCTTCGAGGCGCAGGTCGCCAAGGTCCGCAAGACCTATAGCCACCGTCGCGACTGTATGCTGGCGGCGCTTGCGAAATATATGCCTGACGGCACGAGCTGGACGAAGCCGCAAGGCGGCATGTTCGTCTGGGTCACGTTGCCGAAGGGGATGGATGGCGCCAAGCTGCTCGCGCGATCGCTGGAAACGGCGAAGGTCGCGTTTGTACCTGGTCAGGCATTCTTTGCCGATGGCAGTGGAGCCAATACCTTCCGTGTCAGCTTCTCCTGCGCCAACGATCAGATGATCGAGGAAGGTATCTCCCGGCTTGGCCGGTTGATTGCCGAAGAGATCGGGGCGATGGCGGCCTAAGCCGCCACGCCATAGTCTTCATTTATCCAGATGCGGGCCGATCAGCGCCAGATCGGCCTCGCTCAGCCGGTCGCTGGCCGTATTGCGCTGGTGCCAGTAGGGATACATCAGCGGCGGCAGGCTGACATCGTCGAGCCGCTTGCGCTCCTCGTCCGTCAACTTCAGCTCGGCACTGGCAAGATTGTCCTTGAACTGGGCCTTGGTGCGACCGCCGATGATGACCGAGGTCACGCCCTTGCGGCCGATCAGCCAGGCAAGAGCAACCTGCGCTGCGGAAACGCCGCGACCCTCGGCAATCTCCACCAGCGTATCGACAATATTCCAAAGGCGATTTTCATCGCGGATCGGCGGTTCCGTCCAGCCGGCGAACTGGCGCGTGCCCTCCGGCGTCGCCTGGTTGCGCCGGTGTTTGCCCGACAGCAGGCCACCCGCAATTGGGCTCCAGACGAGAATGCCAAGACCCTGATCGATACTGATCGGCACCAGTTCGTTTTCCGCGTCGCGGGCTTCCAGCGTGTAATGGATCTGCTGGCTGACGAAGCGTTCGCGCTTGTCACGCTCGCTGACGCCGAGCGCCTTCATGATGTGCCAGCCGGAAAAATTCGAGCAGCCGATGTAGCGGACCTTGCCCTGGCGAACCAGGGTGTCCAGCGCTTCCATCGTTTCTTCGAGTGGGGTCTGACCGTCCCATTCATGCAGCTGGTAGAGGTCGATCACATCGGTCTTCATGCGCTTAAGGCTTGCTTCGCAGGCCTTGATGAGGTGCTGACGCGAAGAGCCGGCATCGTTGGGGCCTGGGCCCATCGGAAAGCGAGCCTTGGTGGCGATGAGCACGCCATTCTTGCGCGGACCGCCGATGATCTCGCCAAGGATTTCTTCCGATGCGCCCTGCGAATAGACATCAGCGGTGTCGAGCAGATTGACGCCTGCATCGATGCACATGTCGACTAGCTTCTTTGCATCCTTGATGCCGAGATCGCCGACGGTTTTTGCCCAGCCGACTCCACCGAAGGTCATGGTGCCCATGGTGATGGCGGAGATTTTGAGGCCGGAACGGCCAAGCAGACGATATTCCATAGATCTATCCTCCTCGATCCCGTCTGAAATACGTGCCTCAGAAAATAGCGCGAGACGGCGATGGTCAAGGTTTAATCATCTTATGAATGCGCATGCTTTGATCAATCCAAGGCGATGCGCGTCTTGGATTGATCACGTTCAATATCCAATTGCATTCAAGATCGACACTCTAGGCAAGCAAGCCCAATTTGGGACTGCAGATCGCTCCAACAGTTTCCGGCGTTTCAGTCAGGCTCCAGCAATCGCCTTTGAGCCGCGAATTTTATCGAGCTTGTCCTGGGCGTTGCGCATGCGCGCGACTTCGGCGAGTTCCTTGGATACGACACGCCGACCGACGGGCCAGAAGGATAGACCTGCCAGCTTGAACGACTGAATGCCGAAAGGGATGCCAATGATCGTCAGGCAATTCAGAACACCGGCAATCAGATAGCCGAAAAACAACGGGATCCAAAAAAGATGGCCCAGACAATATTGGCAATGAAGCCGATCGTCCCGGTCAACGCCGTGACAGCCGTCAGTCCCTTACCGTCAAGTTCGCGAACGTGCACGACATCCTTGCCGAATGGAAAAGCGGACAATTTCGCCATCTCGATTGCGCCGCGGGATATCGGCAGGCCGATAATCGACACTGCGAAAATCAGTGCTCCGAAAAGCCAGAGAAGCGCGAGGATTGCCCCACCGAAAACAAACCAAATAATATTGCCAACAAAACGCATGCTATTGCCCACCCCCTAAACTATCTACCTCTAGTAGAATTTCCAATCATTGAAGTCAATCGGGGCCAAATGGATGCAACTAGATTGCATAACGCTGTCTGGGTAACTCGCTCTGAGCAGACACGGCGATCCAACGCGGAGGGACTTCGCCGCCACCCAGTTGTTCTCGGTATTACAAGTTGTCACAATCATGTTAAGCCGCGCGTCTAGAGAACGCTTCTAATTATCCAGACGAGGACGTTTATGAAGACCTTTGTTTCCGCCTTTGCCGGCCTTCTGGCCATCGCTCTTTTCTCCGGTAGTGCAAACGCCGCCGATCTCGTCCTTTACACCAGCCAGCCGAATGCCGATGCGCAGGCGACCGTCGATGGTTTCATGGCCGCCAATCCCGGCGTCAAGGTCGATTGGGTTCGTGACGGCACGCCGCAGATCATTGCCAAGCTGCAGGCTGAAATGCAGGCTGGCGCTCCTGTCGCCGACGTTCTGCTGATCGCCGATACCGTGACGCTCGAGCGCCTGAAGGAAGCCGGCAAGCTGCTCGCCTACAAGTCGCCGGAAGCCGCCAATTACGACGCCTCGCTTTATGACGCCGACGGTTATTACTACTCGACCAAGCTGATCACGACCGGCATCGTCTACAACACCGCAGCCGCCATGAAGCCGACGAGCTGGCAGGATCTGGTCAAGCCGGAAGCCAAGGGCCTCGTCGCAATGCCGAGCCCGCTTGCTTCGGGTGCGGCTCTCATCCACGCGCAGACGCTGGCCGGCGTCAGCAGCCTCGGCTGGGACTACTACAAGAATCTCGCCGAGAATGGTGCAATCGCTGCAGGCGGCAACGGCGCCGTGCTGAAGTCGGTCGCTTCCGGTGAAAAAGCCTATGGCATGATCGTCGACTACATGCCGATCCGCGAAAAGGCCAAGGGCGCTCCGCTGGAATTCGTCTTCCCGAAGGAAGGTGTTTCGGCCGTCACGGAGCCGGTCGGCATTCTTGCCGGCACGCAACATGCGGATGCCGCCAAGAAATTCGTCGACTACGTTCTTTCCGAAAAGGGCCAGGAAGGCTTCCTGAAGCTCGGCTATATTCCGGCTCGCAACGGCACGCCGCTGCCGGAAGGATTCCCGGCACGTGACAGCATCAAGGTTTTGCCGTTGAATGCAGCCGATGCTCTCAAGAACACGGATCAGGACCTGAAGACCTTCTCCACCTACTTCAAGTCGAAGTAATCCGACCCGGATTTGGAATGTACGGACATGTGCGTCGAGGAAACAGCCAGCCGGCCTGGCTGTTTCCTTTTGTTGTTGCCGTCGTGTTTTTGCTCAGCGTCCTGCCGCTGGCGCGGCTGGCGCTTGCCGGCATCGAAGCGCTGCTCAGGGGCGGCACCTATGAGCTGATCACCGACCCGGTGCTCTGGCGCTCAGCCTGGTACACGATCGAGACGGCGATCCTCGGCACCATCGTTTCGGTTTTGCTCGGCTGCCTTTTCGCATTTCTGCTGACGCTGACCGATCTTTCGGGCAGGGGACTGCTTGGCTTCCTCTTCGTCTTGCCGATGATGATTCCGCCGCAGGTAACGGCGCTGGCCTGGGTGCAGATGTCCGGGCCGTCGAGCCCCTTGCTGAAGGCATTGCATATCGCGCCGCCGCTCGGCTCGCCGCAGCCGCTCTATTCGATCGGCGGTATTGCGCTTCTCTACGGGGTTCAACATGCGCCGCTCGTCTATCTCGCCTTGCGTGCCGGCCTGATGGCGCTGCCGCGTGATGGTGTGGAGGCTGCGAGGCTTTCCGGCGCCTCCGGTTTGCGGGTGTTCCGCGATATCATTCTGCCTTTGTCTCTGCCTGGGGTTATCGCCGGTGCCGCGATCGCCTTCGTCTCTTCGATCGGTAATTTCGGCATTCCCGCGATCCTCGGCATCCCCGCCTCGATCTATACGCTCTCGACCCTGATCTTCACCAAGTTCTCCAATTTCGGGCCACGCACATTCGGCGATATCGCGGTGCTGTCGACGATGATCGCGGTCATCGCCGTTGCCGGCCTTGCGGTACAGGGCAGGGCCTTGAAGGGTCGTGACTATCGCGTCATCGGCATTTCCGGCGCAACTGCTGCCTTTTCGCTCGGTCGCTGGCGTTTTCTGGCGCTGCCGGTGCTTTACGCCATCTTGTTCATCATGCTTGTCGCGCCCTTCCTGGCGCTGGTTGCGGGTGCGCTGGTGCCGGCCTATGGCGTTCCACTCACCTTCAAGACGGCATCGCTGAACGCCTTCACGGAAATCCTGTTTCGGCAGAGCATAACGCGCACGGCCTTTTCCAACTCGCTCTTTCTGGCGGGGATGACGGCGCTGGGTCTCCTTCTGGTGACAGTGCTTGCGGCCTATGCGCTGACGCGGCGGAAGGACATGCTGAGCCGCATCGTAGGCGGCATGATCGAGATCCCCTATTCGCTTCCGGGCATCATCATCGCCGTCTGCTTCATTCTGGTGTTCGCGGCGCCCCTTCCGATCTTGAATGTCACGCTTTACGGGACGATCTGGATCATCCTACTTGCCTACTTCTCCGCCTATTTCGCCGTCAGCCTGAAGCCGGTCATGAGCGCCTTTCTGCAGCTCGATCCGGCATTGGAGGAGGCTGCGCGTCTTTCGGGCGCTGGCTTCTTCCGTCGTCTCACAGATATCATCGTGCCGCTGATTGCGCCGGCTGCGGGCGCATCGGTGATCCTCGTCTTCCTCATTGCCTGCAACGAATTGACTGTTTCGGCTCTGCTCTGGTCGGCGGGCACGCAGACGCTCGGCGTCGTCATCTACAACCTCGATGATGGCGGCAGCGCCGATCTTGCCTCGGCCATGTCGGTCATCGTCATCGCCATGGTCGTCATCATGATGGTGCTACTGGAAATCATGGCCAAGCGCCTGCCGAAGGGAGTGGTGCCTTGGCGAAGCTGATCCTCAATCATGTCAGCAAGGATTTCGGCACCGGAGGGCGCTCCGCTGTCAACGCTTTGTCGCTCGATGTCCGCGAGGGCGGTTTCCTGGCCCTGCTCGGTCCATCCGGCTGCGGCAAGACGACCGTGCTCAGGATGATAGCCGGCTTCGAACAGCCGACGGATGGCTCCATTCATCTCGGAGAGCGGCTGCTTGCGGATGCAGCGACCATGCTGCCGCCCGAGCGGCGCAACATGGCGATGGTGTTTCAGTCCTACGCACTCTGGCCTCACATGAACGTATCAGACAATGTGGGCTACCCATTGAAGGTGCGCGGTATCTCCGGCGAGCGTTACCGCGAGAAGGTGCGCGAGGCGCTCGCGACCGTGCGCCTTGGCGATTATGCCGAACGCAGGCCGGCCGATCTTTCCGGTGGTCAGCGCCAGCGCGTGGCGCTTGCTCGCTGCCTGGTGACATCGCCCGATGTCGTGCTGCTGGACGAGCCGCTTGCCAATCTCGACCGTCATCTGAAGAAGGAGATGGAAGAGACCTTCCGAGAGTTTCATCAGCGCTCCGGCGCCACGATGATCTATGTCACGCACGACCAGAGCGAGGCGATGGCATTGGCGACCGATGTTGCCGTCATGTCGGAAGGGCGGTTGCTGCAGGTCGCGCCACCTGCCGAGATCTATGCACGCCCGGAAGGCAGAATGGTCGGCGGACTTGTCGGGCAGGGGGCTATTCTTTCGCTGACTTTTCCCGATGGTGGAGCGCGCCGCATCGACTGGTCGGCTTTCCGTGGCATATGGGACAACCGGGCAGACGGCTCGGCGAGCGCGGATATTCTCGTACGTCCCGAGGATGTGCTTGCCGATTCGGAGGGTATTTCCTGCCGGGTCGTTTCCGTTCTCTATGAAGGTGAGCGCTATGCGATGAGGCTGTCGATGCCGGATGGTCAGATGTTGCGAGCCTATAGCCGCGACGCGGTTGCGGCCGGAGACGATTACCCGGTCGCCATCCGTTCGGCATGGCGGCTTTGATCCGGCTGGGGACAAGATGGTTGTTCCCTGCCGCCTCCTATGCTTGATTTGCTCGACGTCACGAAGGGGATTCGCGTGTGTCCGATCATAGCTTTCCGATTTTCGATCTCGGCGCTTTCGAGCTGGCCGACAACGACGAGAAAAAGCGGCTTGGCGTGGAGGTGGATCGGATATGCCGCTCTACCGGCTTTCTGGCGATCGCCAATCACGGCGTTGCGAATACCGTTATTGCCGATGTCTGGCAGAAGACGCAGACTTTCTTCGATCTGCCACCCGAGGTGAAACAGCGCGCCAAGACACTTTATCCGGGCTATCCCTACGGCTATCTTGGGCCAGGAACGGAGGCGCTTGCGAAATCGCGCAATGTCGACACGCCGCCGGACCTGAAGGAGAGCTTCAATGGCGGCCCGCTTTCCGTTCCCGCAGGCATGAGCGATCCCGAAGCGTTGGGTTTTTGCTATGCGGAAACCATCTGGCCTGAAGCTCCCGAAGGGTTTGTGGACGCTTGGAAGGCCTATTATCGGGGGATGGAGGATCTGGCGGCACGTATCATGCGCGTCTTCGCAACGGCGCTCGGTCTCGATGAACACTTCTTCGATTCTTATGTGGATGCGCCGATCAGCGCGCTGCGGGCGTTGAACTATCCGGAGCAGCATGTGCCGCCGCAACCCGGTCAGCTTCGCGCGGGCGCACATACCGATTACGGTAGTCTGACGATCCTCCTGCCTCAGCCGGGCTCGAAAGGGCTGGAGATCATCGCTCCCGATGGTAACTGGACGCCGGTGCCCCCTGTCGAGGGCGCCTTCGTCATCAATATCGGCGACTTGATGGCGCTGTGGACCAACGATCGCTGGGTTTCCACGGTGCATCGCGTTGTCAATCCGCTACCGGAGGAGGGCGGCATGCAGCGACGGCAGTCCTTGGCCTTCTTCCACCAGCCGAACTGGTTTGCCGAGATTGCCTGCCTGCCGTCGTGCCTGCAAGATGGGGAGCAGCCGAAATATGCGCCTCTTCTTTCCGGCCCCTATCTGATGGGCAAATTCAAGTCGACCGTAACAGCCAAAGCTGGATGATGTAAGCCGGCTCACTATATTCGTCATAAACTGGAATGCTTCATGTCCCTGCGCCTTGCGACATTCAACGTCGAAAACCTTCTGACCCGCTTCGATTACACCGGTTTTCGCAATCAGCTGCGGCAGGATCGCGTGCTGCAGCTGTTCGATGTGCGCAACGAGGAAGTCTATCAGCAGCTGGAAGCAGCGCGCGTGATCGCCGCAACCGACGACACCAGACAGATGACCGCGCTTGCGATCGCAGATGCCGATGCTGATATCATCTGCCTGCAGGAGGTCGACAACATGACCGCGCTGCAGGCCTTCGAATACGGCTATCTCTATCGCATGGTCGGCAATGGCTATCGCCAGAAATATCTGATCGAGGGCAATGACAGTCGCGGCATCGATGTTGCCGTGATGATGCGTGAGGAAACGCGTGACGGCCAGCCGATCGTCCTCAATGACATCAAAAGTCACGCCATGGTGACGTATGGCAGCTTGGGCCTCTTTAATGACGAGCTTGCGGCACTCGGCCACCATGCGGAAGACAAGATCTTCAAGCGCGATTGCCTGGAGCTGCATCTTCACATCGGCGGCGTGCCGTTCTCGCTCTACGTCACGCACCTGAAATCGATGGGGCCGGCGCGCGAAGGCGTGGATGGACGCCGGGCGACCATGCCGGTCCGCAGGGCCGAAGCCATGGCAATTCGGCGTATTATCGAAGGCCGTTTCGGGGCCGGTCATACGGCATCGAAGAATTTCGCGATCTGCGGGGATATGAACGATTATCAGGAATGGGTCGATGTCATCGGCACGCGCCGTACCGGCTATCGCTTCGAGCCGCGCAAGGAGCAGAATGGAAGCGCGCTCGATGTCTTCAGCCACGATGGCTTTGCCGAAAACGTCCTGCGGCGACGCGACGAATTGGACCGCTGGACGCTTTACCATGCGCGCGGGCCGCAGGAGCAGCGGCTTTGTCAGCTCGACTACATCTGGCTGTCTCCCGCGCTGGCGCGCGCCAACGCGACGCACATGCCCGACATCGTTCGTTCGGGCCAGCCGTTCCGCACTATATTCCCACCGGGGCAGGAGGTGGAGCGCTATCCGCGCGTCGGCTGGGATCGGCCGAAGGCATCCGATCATTGCCCCATTGTCATGACATTGGATTTGAAATGACCGCTTCAGAACAAAACGATACGGCCGGCTGGCCGCCGGAAGGCACCGTGTTTCCCGTTTCCAGCATCGATCTTGCGGTGCTTCCCGGCGAGCATCCTTTTCATGTGCATGAGCTCGAAGCGTCACGGCGGAATTGGGAAAAAGAGTTCGCCGCCAATCCGGCGCTTTTTGACGGCCGCATGATCTTCCAGCACCGGCTTTCGCTTGCCGACGGCATCGTCAAGGGAGAAGCCTATGTAACGCCTTTTTCGACGTTCCTCTGGTGGCGCAAACAAAGGGAGCCGGGTGGGTTCCATCTCTTCGCCTTTGCGGTTGCTGTCTCATCCGACGGAGCGATCATCGCGATCCGCATGGCGCCGCACACTGCCAATCCCGGGCAGGTCTATTGCGCGGCAGGCTCGATGGATGAAAACGACATCATGGACGGGCATTGCGATGTGGAAGGCAACATGCGGCGTGAGGTCCTCGAAGAGACAGGGCTCGATCTCAACGATGCCGTTGTCGAGCCTGGCTATTACGGCACACATGTGAACCGTTCGGTCACTCTCTTGCGGGTTTTCCACTTCCCTTGGAGCGCAGAGGATATGCTGAAGCGGATCGAAGCGCATATGCTGGTGTCTGATGAGGATGAGGTTGACGGCGCGGTTGCCATTCGATCAGCCGATCCCTCCGCGCATCACTATAGCGCGGCAATGCTGCCCATTCTTGCCTGGTTCTTCGGCAGGGGAAAATAAGCCGGGCTTGCGCTGAAGTCGCTGGCCGTTATGAATATTCAGTCTGAAGCATGGATGGAGGCCGGTTTGGCGCGTAGCTACAGTGTCTATGATGTGTTTACCGACAGCAAACTGGCTGGCAATCCGCTCGCGATCATCTTCGATGGCGAAGATTTGAGTGATGAGGCGATGCAGGCGATCGCCCGAGAGATGAATCTTTCGGAGACCGTGTTCGTGCTGCCGCCGCAAAATCCGGCGCATACGGCAACGCTTCGCATATTCACACCGGGGCGCGAACTGCCTTTTGCCGGTCATCCGACGGTCGGCACCGCCATCGCGCTCGCGGAAAAGGCGCATGCCAGCCACGGCGGCGATCTTGACCTGGTATCCGTGCTGGATGAGAGGGTTGGGCCGGTCCGTTGCGCCATCAAGTTGCGCCAAAACCGGGCGAGCTTTGCCGAGTTCGATCTGCCGAAGAAGTCGCAGCAGATTTTGTTGCCTCTGGATAAGGCTGATATCGCCAACGCACTCAGTCTCAAGATCACCGAGATCGGCTTCGAAAATCATGTGCCGTCCATCTGGAGCGCCGGCGTGCCGTTCCTTCTCGTGCCGGTGCATGACGTGGGCGCGGCCGAGCGTCTGGAATTTGACGCGCAGCTTTGGGAGAAGACCGTCCCCTTTGTCGACGGCGCGCTCGCTTCGGCCTTCATCTATTGCCGCGGTGGCGTGAACCATGTTGCCAAGTTTCATGCACGCATGTTTCCGGTCGGCATGGGGATCGTGGAAGATCCGGCGACGGGTTCAGCGGTGGCCGCGCTGTCTGGAGCGATCAATCAGTTCGACGCGCTGCCGGACGGGCATCATCCCGTTATCATCGAACAGGGCATCGAGATGGGACGCCCTTCGATGATTCACCTGCACCTTGATATCGATGATGGTCAGATCGCCAACGCCCGCATTGGCGGCCAGGCTGTCCGCATTGCCTCCGGAATTCTTGAGCTTTGATTTTTAATGGTTTTTGGCCGTCTCTGAAATTTTTTTGACAAAAAAACAAAGAAAATTCATCTGGCCGCTGGACAATCAAACCGATCCTATTTATATGCCCGGTCACGCCGCCAGCAAGCGGTACGGGTGATTAGCTCAGTTGGTAGAGCAGCTGACTCTTAATCAGCGGGTCGTAGGTTCGAGCCCTACATCACCCACCAAATTTCAAATGTTTATCGCTGATTTAGCAGGCGTTTTATAAAAACGCGGCCGCATCTTATGAATGCGTTGGTCAGGATAATCCGTTTGCTTGTCGCAAGAATTCAGCGCGCTCAAGGCATCTTTTTTGAAACTGCGGACCTTCACGTCGAAGTGGTTTGGGACTCTAATCGTCTTTCGGTGTCGTCTAGCTTCTGCTTCTTTGAATTTTGCAGGGTCTTCAGCAGTGGAGACTCAACCACATACCACGATATTGTTGTGAGAATGAGCGTCACGACAAAGCAGGTGACAACGATAAGAACCGGCGCGTATCTGAATCTGGAAAAGAATGCGCCGAATATCTCGTATTCGCTATAAACCAGTATTTTAATTACCGGATAATGCCACAAATAGAAGCCATAAGAGAGCTTCCCCAGCCAAGCAAGCACTTTGAAATCGAAAAGGTTGGTGATTGGCGCATCTGGATCAGACGCTAATTTAGCGACTATTGCTGCCGCGGCGAGGGCGGTGACGGTATACCCAACGTTAGTGGTGGCGAAGTCTATGAAATACGGGACGAGAAAACACGCCAGCAAATAGGATGCACCCATCCACCAACAATAGTCACCTATTTTTCTAACGATTTTGGCAGGTAAAAGCGCCAGCAGCGAGCCGACCAAAATTCCGTCGGAATGAGTGTCAAATCCCATGTATATGCGTGCAGAACCCACGCTACCCGGTTCCAATATCATCCGCCATGATGTGACCGCCGCTGCCAACAAAGCTATTGTTATCGCTGGATGAATTCGTCTTAATCTGAGAACGACAATGAGGACAGCTGGCCAAATCAGATAGAACTGTTCCTCAATGGAAAGCGACCAGGTGTGCGCAGTCAATTGGGCGTCATATAAATCGAAAGCTCGAACCCAATTCATGAGATAGAACATCGACGGCAAGATTTCCCAGCTGACGTTTACGGAGGGTTGAAAAATTAAACAGTAGAGCCACACGGATAGAAGAAAAATGCCCAAGGCGGGCAGTAATCGCCAGGTTCGTCGTGCGTAAAAATTCACGAATGAGATTCTTTTGTTGGAATCGAATTCGTTCTTCAAAATGTTGGTAATCAAGAAGCCACTCAGGACGAAAAATATATCTACGCCGGCACCTCCGCCATGAATGGGGGTGAGCCCAGTATGGTGAGCAAATACGACCAGAACAGATATTGCCCTGAGACCATCAACTCCCTTGATGCGATTTTTGGTTGTTTTCTCCCTCATTAAGCTCGCATAGCATGATTTTGTATTTTCTTATGTACGCGGAATGCAACGCTCGATAATGATTCACAACCTATTGTGAGATCATTCCTGACGAATGCATTCTAAAATTGTTGCGTAATGAAATGCTGATTTGAATGATTGTCTTGAATTATAAGCGGAAAATATATGCAGTTTCGCACCCACATCGGTCGAAAATTTGTCGCGAAAGATTGACGGCAAGCCCGTAATAAACAAATGCTGCCCGTCGTTGGGTCAAGTTTTCAGATCAGATAATGTCGTTAGATAACATCTCTCTTGTTCAATCGAACACTCCTGCTCGTCCAAATATGATAGCGGCGGCGAATGGCGGGAGAGAGCGTTCCCTTGACTCTTTAAGGGGCATCGCGGCGATATTGGTCTTGCTATCACACGCGACAATAGCCGGATTATATAAAGTCGACCCGATCTGGGATGAAATCAAATGGACGCCGTTGAGGATATTATGGTCTGGCCATCAAGCGGTCGTTTTGTTCTTTGTATTAAGTGGCTTCGCATTGACCAGGATGTGGGGAAGGATTGGTTTCCCGCGATATGATGCGTACCTGGCCTCAAGGATCGCTAGACTTTATCCACCATACTTAGCTTCGCTCATTCTCGCAGTTTGCACGTACCATCTTCTCAAGGCCCTTGGCGCTCATTGGGACCTTGGATGGATGAATGTTCCAAATCCAGTTTTCGGTGAGAATCTAAACATACCGGGAAACTTGCTGATGATTGGCGTATTTAATCCGTCGGAGATTAATCCACCAATTTGGTCAATCATCCATGAGATGAGAATATCGATCATTTTTCCGTTGATATATTTCTCGGTATGGCGTTTGCGAAAGGCGACTTTCCTCGTTTTTCCGATAATCTCCTTGCTCATCGCTTACGCCATATCGGGGATCATACCGCTCACACCATTACAGGCAGAACTGCTCATTAGCCTACATTATTCGACCTTTTTCGCCGCAGGATCTTTCTTGGCCTTTCATCAGGACGCAATCTCGAAAGCGTTTTCCGCGCTAAAGGGAAGGTGGCGCATACTGACTTGGGCGGTTGCGCTGCTTCTTTACGCGTATCCATTTGATAATCCGTGGACCTTAAGTCAGCGCATGATTGGTGATCTTGCTATTGGAGTTGGTTGCGTGCTGATCGTCGCCTTGGTCCTCGGATCCAACGAGGGGCGTTTACTTGCGCGGTTTAAATTTTTCGGTGAGATATCGTATAGTTTGTATCTAAACCATTATCTCGTCTTAAGCGTGGCGCTGATTTTGCTGTATGCAAGTTTCGGATCTCTCACAGTATGGGTTGTCACAGTCCCGACCGCAATTATTCTTGCTTGGATTATGAACATCTTGGTTGAAAAGCCATCAATTGCGGCATCGCGACTAGTGAGAAATGCCATTATCTCAAGAAAATCAGATGATTAAATGTTTCTGACGTAACATGATCATTTGATCTCTATGAAAACACCCGCCAATTTTCAGCTATGACAGGGTTTAAGCAGCTATGAGCTCGTTCGCTGCTGCTACCCAGTCTTGATCTTGCGGCTTCTGAATCCAAACTGCGCGAAGGGACTCGAGGAGTGAGGAGTCCTCTATAATTAATTCAGCAAGCGTAATTGGAATCAGCCAGCGTGTGATGAAAGAAAATCGCGACACCGCGGCCCATCTGAGTCGGAAGCACTGAAGCTTGCTCTCCGAAGAACATGTTTTTTCAGCGGCCTGGCTCGCTGCGAAGTTCTTGCAAGCGAAATCACAGTTTCCTCCTGCCACGGCAACGGAAATGTTTTTCCCATCAGCAATATGCAATTTGGCGTCTCTCGGTACATGAGCTGCGATTCAAATTCATATGTTCAATTAAAGGCATGTCTAATTTCAAGATATTGTGAAGATATTGTGTAGATATGATGAAGTAGTCAAAATTTTACTCCGTAAGTCCATTAATTTCTAATTTTTGACTTCAAAAAGTCATAAAGCGCAACGCTAAATGACGATGGTTGTTTTGTTTTTACGACGAGGCATCTGGAAGAATTTTAAGTAATTAATTTCCATAATATATCTTATTAAGAGGAAGAATTGCGCAGTTCCAGACGTGATTTTTTATTGAAAAGTACCGTATTGACCTTCGGTGTTTTATTTTTATTCAATGAAGAGCATAGAGATCATAGAAAAAACCATTATTTGATCAGTCCCGATCCTACGGAATCGCCGAATGAGTTTCCGGACACGCTCCCTAACAACTATTTCCGCCTTTCTTCGGCTCATGGTGTTTCTCAGAATGGGGGCTATCTTACGAATTGGGAAACAAGCGGTGGTCTTTTCCCGACGATCACAGTGAATGGAACAAACCTGGGTGTTCGTGCAGCTTCAATAGAATTTCCAGGTGGAGACCAGGGACTCGTTTACGAAGATGCGGCTATCGCTGGCTTGGACGATTTTACGATCTTCATCCTGCTTCGCCCAGACCAATCGGCTTCGGACGAATTTACCATCATTTCCAAATCGCTGGGGCCGTCCAAAGGTTTTTCGTGGCGTATCTACAATTCGCCATCCAAGGGAGTCGAATTTGCTTCGTCGATGGACGGTACTTCGGAGAATTCAGTTAACATCTGCGGGATCTATACTCCAGGCCACGAGCTTGCCGTTGTCGTTCGCAAATCCGGTGCCAGGTTGAGCCGTTGGATTAATAAGATAAAATCTGAAGATCAGGCCGTTTCCGCCATTCTTTTCGACAAAGGCGCATCGATTTGTATCGGCGGACGAGGTGGTTCTGCGTCCACCCCTGCGAACGATTCGATGCGTGGCGGCATCAAGGAAATAGGCCTGTTTAATTCCGCCATTACAGATAGGCAATGCGAGGATCTTTCTGAATTTTTGATCCGGCGCTCTGGGACAAAAACGATTCTCTCTTGGGGAAGTAATCCGCTTGATGGGAGCGATTTCCCAGTTTCGACTGGAACCATTGATACGCTTGTTGCCGCGGCAAATGGAGCGGAGCCAACTGAAGCTGATCTAAATTCCCATCGGTACCATCATCATACTCGCGTGGTTAAGCACAATAAGCGCCTCTGGATTATGTATTCTTCCGGAGGAACTAACGAGGATGCAAGTGGTCAGATGACCATAGCTAAATCATCTCTAGATGATGGTGGTTCGTTTGGCTCCCCTGTCGTCATCTGTGGGCCTCAAAGTAAGTTCGATGGTATCGGCGAGACTCACCTTAAAGATAGTAGAATTAGTTATCCACGGTGCTTCATCATAAATGAAGACAAACTCTATGCGGTCGTTGCCGTAGACCTAGTTGTAGAGAAAAATGTTGTGATCGGCGACGCACTTTTGGCCCGCGAATGCATGGACGATGGGACCGTCGGCCGTTTGGTTCGCATATCCAGCAATGTCTATAAAAATGGATCTGATACGGAAATCAATCCATACGACCCCAAGCTTGCAGCGGCAATTTTTGATGAAGCGAATTTGTTCGGGACCTGGGGTGGGTCTACGCCCGGAGAGCCGGAGTCCGCCTGGATTGGGTGGATCTATCACAATGGTGAGACATTTGCTGAGCCGGCAACACTCCGGCTGAGCGAGGGCAGGTTGCTTCGAGTTTGGAGAGCCGTATCAAGGCCGACAAAGCGCATCCACATTCAAAACTCTGAGGACAATGGTGTGACGTGGGGGCCGTTGGTGCAGACGAACATACCAGACAACCCATCCTCAGCCGCAGTCTTATTGCTTGCCGATGGTCGAATCGCTTTGGTTTTCAACCCCATTATGACGCCCGGCCGGCATGCGAGAGATCCGCTCTTGCTCGCGTTGTTTGACCCCGCAACCGGCGTCGTTCAAAATATCGTATCGGTAAGGAAAGGAGCTTCCGATATGCCCGTTTTTCCTGGATCGTTCAAAGGCGGCTCGGCGGCATATCCGGGTGTTTGGCAAGATGGTGGGATTTTATTTGTAAGTTCAAGCCATGCGAAGGAAGAGGTGTATCTAACAAAAGTGGCTATTTCTGCTGGTCTTGACCGCTCGCCAAGTGGCGGTCGAATGACCAGTTAGACTTGAGTTCGCAACGAAGGAAAATTTATCGTAACGTCATTTCAGGCGGAAAAGAAACATAGCTGGCACCGTGACAGACATAGTGAATAGAAAGAGTGACAGCCCATATTTTAGCTGTCTTATCCGCCGCGTCTTGATGCCATCCCAGTCATAGCGCATGGATATACCTCCGTTCCAGTCAATAGGAATGTAAAGGATATCGTTTGCGTGAAGCTTGCGACCAGAATCCTAACATGCTGGAAATTAAATATTCATACTATGATTTGAGGTTTGTTTGTCGATTCAATAACGACTAACGTTACGAGTTTCTATATTTTAATGAATGTATTACGAATTAAAAATTATATTGAAATCATATTTATTGCTCAATAGATCTGCGGAATCTGCGGGGAAACGTTTTTAGATTTGAAATAATAGATAGCTGTCAGTTCTATTCTAAAAGCTGCGCATGCCGTCCATCGCTCTAGAATGCTGGCGCTCGTTTAAATGACGCGCAAAGATAGCTACATGCGACGAATGCAGTAACCATAAAGGGACGAAGAGCCGCTCGCCGGCGATCGCCTCGTTTCAATCTACAGCTACGTTTTCGACTTGCGCAGGCATGCCGACTAAAAGCCAAGTATCTAATAGCCTGACCTTCAGTGCTTTCGGCGCCCACCTTCCATCAAGCTGAACACGAAGATCGCGGCCAGAAGCAGCATCAGCGTATAGTCGAAGGCGGTGAGCAGGTGGAGCAGTTCCATGATGTTTCTCCTCCCAGAGAAAACGGATCAGAACGAGAATTAGTATGTTCTTTTATTCGTTGCATGCCAAGTATTTTGCATCCTGCGGTGCAAAAACAATGTTGTGCGGGGCACAATTAAATCCTTGTTTGTAAAGCCTTATCGCGGTCATCCCGAGGCGCAAGGTTGCAGGCAGAAGCCGATATTCGTCTCAGGATCATGTTGTCAATAAAATTTATAGAGTATATCGTCATCCTATATGAATGCTGGGATTGATCGAAAGCGTCGGGCGCAAAAGTGGTCGATCCAAAGGGAGTTTGCCGTTGACGATTAGCTCTAATGCCGAGGCGCGAGACCTGCCTGTGATTGCTATAATCGGAGGTGGCGTATCGGGCGCTGCAGTTGCCTTTCATCTGCTGCAACGACGGTCTTTGGAGCCTGGTCAGCTTTTCGTCTTCGAGCCGCGCGAACGCCTTGGGGCGGGGCTCGCCTATGATACGCGCAACCCTGCACACCGCATCAATGTGCCAGCAGCGAGAATGAGCCTGCTGCCTGACGATCTCGAGCATTTTCAGCGATGGCTGCTGACGCATGACGGTATGGCCGACGACGACGCAGGGATCGCTGAGAATGGCGGTCTGTTTCCGCGTCGCGCTGTTTTCGGACACTATATCAACAGCATGATCCAACCCTTTGTCGAGGACGGTCGGCTTTCTCACATCCGGCAGCGCGTCGACCATATCTCCAGATCGGATGGGCGATGGATACTCGCAGGCGAGGCCGGACAGCGCGTACATGCAGACATTCTGGTCATCGCGACCAGTCATCCGTCGCCGCTGCCCCCGCAAGTGTTGCAACGGGCTCTGGCGGGCCATCCGCGATTTATCGCCGATCCCACCAAATCTGACGCGCTTGCTGCCGTCCGCGCTGACGACCGCATGCTTGTCGTCGGCAATGGGCTGACGTCGGCGGATGTCATCGCGTCGCTGGTATTGCGCGGGCACAGAGGACCAATCACAGCCGTATCCCGTCGGGGTCTGCGTTCTCGCGGCCATGCGCGCGTCAAACAGGAGCCGGTCGGCGATTTTGTCAGTCACCCGTCGCGAACGGCGGTGGCGCTGTTGCGGCGGGTGCGCGCTGCGATACGAGACGTCGAGGGGGAGGGCGGCAGCTGGCATGCCGTCGTCGATCAGGTGCGGATACAGGGGCGGCAGCTATGGAATGCCTTGCCGCTGGTGGAGCGCCGTCGTGTCGTCAGGCACTTGCGGCCTTTCTGGGACGTGCATCGGTTTCGTGTCGCGCCCCAGGTCGAGGATGCGAGCGAGAGAGCGATCGATGACGGTCGTCTTGAGATATTGGCCGCTTCAATAAGCTCCGTTGAGGCTGCAGGCGGCTTGATTAACTGCAATTTTCGCCTCGGTCGCTCCGATCGCAGACTTGAGCGGCAATTCGATGCTGTTGTCGTGACCACAGGCCCAGGGCATCGCGGCATTCTGCAGTCTCAGGGCTGGATCGAGGCCATGGCGAAGGCCGGATGTCTCGCCATGGATCCCACGGGGCTCGGGTTGGCCTGCGACATGCAATCACGCGCGCTGGATGCGGCTGGCGCTATCGTGCCTGCATTGTTCATATCCGGCCCCTTGGCGCGTGGCACGTTCGGAGAGCTCATGGGGCTGCCCGAGGTGATCGAGCACGCCGTTCTTGTTGCCGAACAGCTGGCCGGGGCGATCGTCAAAGGCGGGAAAGAGGTTCAGGGCGGACATTTGGCCACGAATGCTGCTTAAATCCAAGAAAATCCGCAAAATCGTTGCTTACGCGATACATCTGCCTAAATTTACTCATATAAACTATACAATTTGTGAGTTACTGTCTTGTTCGTCCTGGATGGCGGGGTTACTTCCGCAACCTATGATGACAAGATCGGCCGGTTGAGTCTTTGTTTTAAACCAAGCCGAATTTCCACCAATCGACTTTGCAGTAAAGCGGACGGCGATGCTTACGAAAAAAGGAAAATACGGATTGAAGGCGCTGGTGGATCTGGCTCGCCTGGCGCCCGGTGAAACCGCATTCATCAACGATATTGCCCAGCGCAACAACATTCCGAAGAAGTTCCTCGACACGATCCTGCTCGAACTGCGCAATGCCGGCGTGCTTCGCTCCAAGAAGGGGCCGGGCGGCGGTTATTCTCTGTCGCGGCCGGCTTCCGATATCCGCATCGGCCATGTCATCCGCACGCTGGATGGCCCGCTGGCACCGATCCGCTGCGCCAGCCGCACGGCTTACGAAGCCTGCGACGACTGTTCGGATCCGGAGCGCTGTCAGGTGCGGCGCTCCATGACGGAGGTCCGCGATGCCATTGCCGAAATTCTCGACAACATGACGCTGGAACAGTTTGTGGCCGGTGGTGCAGGGATCGAGATCCAGGAACAGGAAGACTATAGGGCTTCGCACCTCGGCTGACGGTTCTCGTTGCTCCGTCACAAGCCGCCTGTCGGCTTGACGCTGTTGAGATGATAATTGCCGACCAAACTGTATTTGCGTCCGGCAGGATCTTGCAGCGTATGCATGCGGGCATTGCGCCAATGGCGGTCGAGATTGAGGCCGATGCGCGCTGACGACGCTCCGGCGAGTTCAAACAGAGCATTGGTCGCTTCCATCGCAATCTCCGCAGTTATGGTCTGCGCTGCTGCGACGGAAAGAGCCGCATCGATGACGTGATCTTCCGTGAGATTGATTTGAGCCGCGTCGATCTTGCTGCCGGCGCGCTCGATCATGGCGGTAGCGGCTTCGATACGGATCGCCACTTCGCCGATCCTGGTGATGATCAACGGATCATCCGTAGGGCGGTTGTCCGTATCCGTCGCGGCGTGAGCACGGACAAACTCCATGGCCGCCGCCAGCGCGGATCGCGCAATGCCAAGATTGATGCCGGCATGGGTAAGCTGGCTTACGCTGTCGACAATGGCATTCTGTTCAAGTTTCTCATGATGCACGAGCAAGGTATCTGCATTCAGATAGACATCGTGGAGAATCGTCGTGCCATTGCCTGATGTGCGCTGACCAAAACCATCCCAATCGTCGATGATCTGAACGCCTTCCATCGTCCTGGGAATAACCGCAGCGATGATCTTCTTCTGGTCGTCGGGTGCAAATACTGCCATCCAGTCGCAAAACACGACGCTGGCCGACTGAATACTGCGACCGTTGAGGCGATATCCCGGGCCATCCTTTTTCAGGCGCAGATTATCCTGATCACTCACGCCGGGACCGGTTGCAGGAAACACGCCGCCAAAACGATCGCCAGCGATGGCTCTCGCAAAGAAAGCGGCCTTCTGTTCGTCGTTGCCGCCAAGGCGCACGGCCTCAAGAACATGGAAATGCGTTTGCGGGATCTGGGCGATGGACGGGTCGGCTTCTGCGAGAATGGCAACGACTTCGGTCAACACAGAATTTGAAATATCGATGCCTCCATGCTCGGAAGGCACGGAAATCCCCAGCAGGCCCGATTGGGAGAGCTGCTCGATTTCGTCGTAGGGCAGGATGCGGTTGATATCGCGATCGCTTGCCTGCGCCGCAAAGTCAGAGGCCATGGATCGCGCGATTTCAAGCGCTTCCTCTTCGCTTTGAATGCGATGGGCCGGCGGCCTGACGCGTTCGTGCAACTGCGAAACCGTCCCCATTCGTCGCTCCTCGGCCTATGCCAAATCAGTCCTTCGGGCAGGGCAAATCAGCAACAGCCTAATTTCTATAGATGCGGTGTACAATGCATTTTCCACGCGTTTTCGCGCGACTGCCCGCCATGATAATCGCCGGATAGACAAATTGTAAGTGAGCCGCCGTGTTTGGTAGTGACAGCCCAGAGATCCGTTTTCACGTGATGATAGTTGATCAGTTCCAACGCTTTGCAGGGGCTTTGGGTTTGCCTCGGCATATTCTGGCGGAACGTATCCTGAGGAAGGCCGTCGCAAGAAAGCACTTGCTAGCGGCGTGTTTTCGCGCTTTCATATACGACTAAATAAGTAGACAATGGCAATAACCCTGCTGCCTCATGACATTTTTGACGGGTAGTCATGCGTTCAGCCAATTGCAGGCATCCGGCCTCGGATCGGATTTGGACCTGCGTGTCGCGTCCCTCGTTCACAGCGGAAATGAAATCGGATCGAGCGGATGCGCCGAATTTTGAGAACCGATGCGGCTTTTATGCGTTGCTATGAGCCGCAGCGCTTTGGTTTGCAGACGCTTGATGCCGGACGTCCGGTTTTCTGTGTCGCATAGGGCAAACCGAAGAAGGGCATGATCGACCACCTCTTGCTTCAGGAGTTGATATGACGGTTCAGGGATTTTTTTCGGCCAAGGCCAATATGGCGAGCCGTGCCTATGAGATGCCGCGCATCGCCGTGATCGGCCGTGGCTTCTCGGGCATGATGATGGCGATTGCGTTGATGAAGACGGTGCGCTTCCCATTCCATCTGCAACTGTTCGATCCCAATTCCAGCGTGAGCGGCGGCCAAGCACTGGCCGCCGGAAACAGCAGCGAAATTCTCAACAGCCGTGTCCGCGATCTCTCGGTGTCCGCTGGCGACCCGGATGATTTCAATCAATGGCTCTGCGGCAATGCGCCTTTCCGTAGCGCGGTTCCAGCGGCCATACCGGGCTTTCTGCAGATCTTTGTGCCGAAGAGCATTTTCAGCGATTATGTCTATCAGCGTTTTTCAGAGGCTTTTTCGTCCCGTCGGGATGTGTCGGTGCAGGTGAGCGGCGATCTGGTTTTCGGTGTGCGCCGTACCCATGGCGGAGGGTTTCACGTCGATAGCGACGGGGCAGCCAATGCGCCGTTCGACATGGTGGTGCTTGCGACCGGATATGGCCTTGCCGATGAAACGTCGCCAGCCGGAGACATCGAAACACTGCCCACCACAGTGCGCGCGCGCCGGCTTGTTTCTCGGCCGCATACGATCCTCCTCGGCAGCGGTCTGCGTGTTGTCGACCGGCTGCTGCAAATGCGCGACAGCGGTTATACCGGGCAGGTTTCCATCGTCTCGCGGCGCGGTTTCCTGCCGCAGAGCCATACGCGCAACAATGCCGATCCCATCTTCCCAGCCGAGGAAATGCCCAATCAGCTCAGCGAGATCGTTCGTTTCATTCGCAGGGCATGTGAAGCTGCGGAAGGCGATGGCCAGAACTGGCAATCCATCATGAACGGATTGCGCAAGCATGCGCGCTCTCTCTGGCGTTCCTTGCCTGCGCGACAGAAGCAGCAATTCAACCGCCATCTGCGCGCGCTTTACGACAGCCATCGCAATCGTCTGCCCGAGGCGCTGCATCTTCGCTTGCAGCAGGAGCTGGCTGAGGGAAATACTTTGCTGCGACGAGGTCATGTCATTCAGCGGACACCAACGGGGCTGATTTTCCGTCCTGCCGGCCGGCAGGACACCGAGCAGCTTTATGCGGACGATGTGATCGACTGTCGATGCCAGGCGCCCGATCTCAATGCGCCGTTGTTGCGCAGTCTGATCGATACGGGGTTGGCGGTGCCGGATGAACTGGGGCTTGGCCTTGCGGTCGAGGCAACCGGCGCTCTTGAAGTTAATGGAAAAGCCACCGGCGCGCTTTTTGCCATCGGCCCGCTCGGGCTTGGCAGTCTCCCGGATATTGACCTCGTACCGGAGATCGTCACGCAGGCCTATGCCGCGGCCGAAAGCATGGCGGAACGCTTCCATCCCCGGTGCAAGGCGGTTTAGCACAGCCGACGATGATTGAGACAGAAAGCTCATGTCATCACCCTCGCAGAAGGGGTGATGTTGAGGCATAGTGATATTTGCTTGTAATGTGTAATGTAATAACGTAACTAGGTTTGAATTTAAGATTTCAGGATAGACGAAGCATCATGACATCGCCGTTGCCCGCCATCGGTTTCTGTGAGAAGAATGCAGTTGATGGTGCTGCCTTCGGAAAAATCCGGCCGGCGGCTGAAAAGGGAACACGGTGCGAATTACCCATCAGGGGTCTAAACCGTGGCTGCCCCCGCAACTGTAAGCGGAGAGTGCGTTCGCAGAATGCCACTGGCGTTATGCCGGGAAGGCGCGAACGGGCTGTGACCCGCGAGCCAGGAGACCTGCCATCGACGATATCAACCGCAACGGACGGGGTGTTCCGATGGAAATTCAGTGGTTGGGCAAGGGCGCATCTGCGTTCGCTGGCCCTATCTTGATTTTGCCTCCGGCTCGATCTCCGGGAGGCTTCTCATGGACAATGCGAAAGAGACAAGACACCGGATCACCGTGTGCACCAATTGCCGCCATGTCGGCAAGCCGTGCAGACCGGGCCTTGATCTTTTGACGCATCTTCAAGCTGCGCTGGCCCAGGCTGGCGATGCACTCTCCGACGACTTCAGCCTCGAGGGTAGCGTCTGCATGGCGGGCTGCGAGCGGCCTTGCACGGTTGCGTTTCAGGCAACGGCGAAGGCGACGTACCTCTTCGGTGACATCGAGGGCGATGCGGATATCGGCGCGCTCGTTTCCTTCGCGCAGCTCTATCGCGATCGGCCCGATGGGCTGACGCGCGAAAGCGAACGTCCAACGATGTTAGGCGGAAAGACCTTGGCGCGCATCCCGGCGGCTATTGTATCGGCCGAGCGCCAGCTCTCGCTTGTATTGCAGTAGGGGCAGACCATGCGGGAAGGAAGCGCAAGACTGGACGCAGAGGGCGTCACATGGGGTGCTCACAAGGGCATGCCCATCATCAGCAGCATCAGTCTGTCCGTCGATGCCGGCGATCGATTGGCGATTATCGGCCCGAACGGAGCCGGCAAATCGACGCTGTTGCGTTGCCTTTATCGTGGGGTCAAACCGCAGCGAGGCACGGTGCGCCTGGATGGCGTCGATCTCTGGTCCATCGGCCCGCGCCAGGCAGCGCAACGCATTGCCGTCGTCCCGCAGGAAACACCAAGCGATTTTCCCTTCAGCGTCCGTGACGTGGTTCTGATGGGACGCATTCCTCATCGCAAGGGCATGGCGCGCTGGAGCGACCATGATCACGAAGTGACGACTCAGGCGCTTGTGCGGCTGGAGTTGGCACCGTTGGCTTTGAGGCAATTCGCGTCGCTCTCCGGCGGCGAAAAGCAGCGCGCTCTGATCGCACGTGCCTTGGCGCAGGAGCCGGAGCTGATCATTCTGGACGAGCCGACCAATCATCTCGACATCCGCCACCAGCTTGAGATCCTCGAGTTGCTCAAGGGCCTTGGGCGGACCATTATCACCACGCTTCACGACATCAATCTTGCCGCCGATTTCGCCACGCATGTCGCCGTGCTCGATTGCGGCCGGCTGACGGGACATGGTCAGCCGACGGATGTGCTGACCGTGGAGCATATTTCTTCCGCTTTCCGGGTCGGGGCCAGCCTGCATCAACAGGCAGGTGGCGAGGCCAGGCGTTTTTCCTTTTCCCTTCGATAATCAAAACTTTGGAGTTATTGATGTTTTCGCGCATTTCCCTGTCCGCTGCCGCTTTGCTGTTTGGGACATTTCTCGCCGGTGCCGCATTGGCCGATCCCGTTATGGTGCGCAGCTGCAATCGTGACGTGACCTTCGACAAGGCGCCGGAACGGGCCGTTTCCAACGACGTCAATCTGACGGAGATGATGCTGGCGCTGAAGCTCCAGGATCGCATGGTCGGCTATACAGGCGTATCCGGTTGGAAAACGCTGGATGAGAAGCTGCGCGAGGGCATCAAGGAACTGCCTGAGCTGTCACCGAAATATCCGAGCAAGGAAGTGCTTCTCGGCGCGAATGCCGACTTCTATTTCGCCGGTTGGAATTACGGCATGAAGGTCGGCGGCGAGGTAACGCCGGAGACATTGGCGCCCTTCGGCATCAAGGTCTACGAATTGACGGAATCCTGCATCTTCGTCATGCAGAAGAACAAGCCGACCATGGACGACATGTTCGTGGATCTCATCAATCTCGGGAAAATCTTCCGCGTCGAAGACAGGGCGGAGGCGCTGGTTGCGGGCTATCGCAAACAGCTTGCGGAGATCCAGGCAAAGATCGGCAAGGTCGATAAGCCCACGCGGGTCTTTGTCTATGATTCCGGCGAAGAGAAGCCGTTTACCTCGGGCCGCTATGGCATTCCCACGGCGCTTATCGAAGCCGCCGGCGGCAGCAATGTGATGGACGATGTGGAAAAGAGCTGGACGGAGGTCTCCTGGGAGCCGGTGATCGAGAAGAACCCGGAGGTGATCGTCATCGTCGATTACGGGCAGGTGACGGCCGCACAGAAGATCGCGTTTCTCAAGGGCAATCCCGCCTTCAAGGCGATCGATGCGGTAAAGAACGATCGCTTCGTCGTGTTGCCCTATGTGGAGGCGACGCCAGGCCCGCGCAACATCGAGGCCATCGCGACGCTCGCCAAGGCGCTTCATCCGAGCGCAATGTAATCATCCGCAATGCAGATCCGTCCAATCGATCATTGGGCGGATCTCTTCTTTAAGATTGACGCATGCGCCTCAACCTCTTCATCCTCATTCTTCTCCTTGCCCTCTGTTTCATCCTGTCCGTGACCGCCGGCGTTTCGCTCGGCGCAGCGCCCATCCCCTTTTCGACGGTCTGGTCGATCGTCGGCAACAAGCTGCATTCAGGCGCATTTGTTGTCTCCTGGTCGCGCGGGCAGGAGAGCATCGTCTGGGATGTGCGCTTTCCCCGGGTCGTTCTCGCAGGATTGGTGGGGGCGGGGCTTGCCGTCACCGGCGCCGTGCTACAGGCGCTAACACGCAATCCGCTGGCGGACCCGCATCTTCTCGGCGTCTCATCGGGAGCGGCGTTCGGCGCTATTCTGGCTTTGCTGCACACCGGGTTGATCCTCGGTTTGCTGACGGTGCCGTTATTTTCTTTCGCAGGTGCGCTGCTCGCAACCGGCGCCGTCGGACTGACCATGCGTTTGACACGCTCGCAGTCGGCCGATCGGCTGGTGCTTTCAGGGGTCGCGGTCGCCTTCGTGTTCACCGCGCTCGGAAATCTCCTGATTTTTCTTGGAGATCCCCGGGCAACGAACACCGTCGTCTTCTGGATGCTTGGCGGGCTGGGTCTGGCGCAATGGCAGCATATCATCTATCCGGCGGCCGTCCTGCTCCTCAGTCTTGTTCTGCTGATCCCCAGAAGCAGGGAGCTAAATGCGCTCGCCATGGGCGACGAGACGGCCGCGACGCTTGGGATCGCCGTGACGCAGTTTCGTCTGCTTCTGTTCGTCACCACGGCTTTGCTGACGGGCGTGATGGTAGCCTTTTCCGGCGCGATCGGCTTCGTCGGGCTGATGGTGCCGCATTTTGTCAGGCTGATCGCCGGCAGCGACAATGTTCGTGTCGTCCCCTTGAGCGCCATCTTCGGCGCGCTGATCCTGATCTGGGCCGATATAGTGGCGCGTTTGATCATGGCACCGGAGGATATGCCGATCGGCATCGTCACCGGGCTTGTCGGCGGGATCGCCTTCATCCTGATCCTGAGACAGGGGCGGGCATGAGGCACACCATTGCAAACCTGCTTCATCAGCCTATCTTCGCCAGACGATAGCGGTCTTGAGCGGTGAAAGCGCCTGATAAGGGCTGGAAATGCCTTTGTGTCGCCTTTCTTTGTCTTACAAGGCGTGCGCGTAAAGACTATGAAATTTGCAATCACCCTCAGGACGACTCGGGGCCTCTTGTTCGGGGCGATCCGGATCCTCCGCTGACCTTGATCTATGCGCGACGAGGAACACTGCTTGCGGCCGTTGAAATTCCGTTTCCTTATTCTGTCCGTTTTTCTGCTGGGGCTGAGCGTTGCCGCGGCTGCCGTTCCGACGACAGATGGAGCCGCCTTCGCGCAGGATCAGCAGCAGTCCGCGCCGGCGCCAGCCGCTCAGCCGGCCGATCAGCAACCCCAGCCAGTTGCCAACGGTTTGCTGGAGGCTGTCGTTGCGGATCTCAACAAGGCAAAGAAGGATTATACGTCGCTTCATGACAGCGTGAAGCAGGGAGGCATGGACGACGAAGCCCTGGTGGCGCTTTCCGGTCAGTCCGATGATCTCAACCGGTCGGTCGCGGCCATTTCGGCGCGACTGAAGCCGCGCACGACCGAGATCGATGCCCGCCTGGCCCAGCTTGGTGCAGCGCCCAAGGAAGGGCAGCCGCCGGAAGCGGCGATCGTCTCTCAGGAGCGCGAACGTCTCAACGCCGAGCGCTCACAGATCAGCGCGCTTACGCTCGATGCCGATAGTCTGACGACGGAAACCAATCGGCTGTCGATGCAACTGATGGAAAAGCGGCGCAGGCTATTTACCGAGACGTTGCTGAAACGTACGGAAGTGTCCGTCAGTACGTTTCAGGATGCGGGCTCGGCGCTTGTCGATGAGAGCTTCCGGTTCAAAGATGCGGTGACGAGCTGGATCGGCTTCGCGGTGAAGGCAAAGCTTGGCTCGTTGCTGACCGCCGTCTTCCTGTCGATGGGGGCGGCCCTCATCTTCCTGTCGGGCGGATATCGTGTGTTTCGGCGTTATTACGTGCAGGATGAAACCATCGAGAATCCGGCCTATATCAGCCGCCTCTCGGTCGCGTTCTGGTCAACCCTCATCCGTACACTGTCGCTCGTCGCATTTCTGGTCACGTCGTTTTTCTTCCTGTCGAACTTCAACGTTCTGCGGCCGGATATCTCGCCGATTTTGGCGGCGCTCTTCGGTTTCATCGGCTTGGTCTATTTCGTCGGCCGTCTGAGCAACGCCGTCTTCGCACCGTTCAGGCCGCATTGGCGCCTGGTCAAGTTGTCGAACAAGGGTGCCCATTCTCTGACCTGGTGTCTGCAGGCCATGGCGGTGGTCAATGGTCTCGACTACGTTTTCGATCGCATCAGCGAATCCATGGGATCGCCTGTCGTCGTCACCGTGGCGAAGAGCTTTTTTGCCGCGCTGCTCATCGGATTGATCCTGATCGCGGCCTCGTTCGGTTCTCCGATGCTGGCCAAGAATGGCGATCCGGATGCGCCCGGACGTCGCTGGCCGCACGGCATGGCGATCATCCTTCGCGTTCTCGGCATTGTAGTCATCTTTATCTCGTTCATCGGCTATGTCGGTCTCGCCCGCTTCATGGCAACGCAGATGATCGTGACAAGCGCCGTTATCGCGACCATGTATCTCGGCTTCCAGCTCGGCAAAGCTGTCTCGAAACAGGGAGTTTTTGCCGAGACGATCATTGGCCGCTTTCTGCAAAGCAAGCTCAGGCTTGGAGATGTCGCCCTCGATCAGGGCGGTCTGGTCGCCGGTCTCGCCACCTATGCTGTCGCCCTGCTGACGGGAATTCCGCTGATTTTGCTTTCCTGGGGCTTCCACATTCAGGATCTCGAGGTCTTCGCTTACCGACTGTTCACCGAGATCAAGATCGGCAACATTTCCATCTCGCTGCTCGGCATCTGCGTCGGCATTCTGCTCTTTGCCGGCGGCTATCTGGTCACGCGCTGGTTCCAGCGCTGGCTGGACAGCAATGTCATGGCGCGCGGGCAGGTGGATCTCGGTGTTCGCAATTCGGTCAGGACCGGCATCGGCTATCTCGGCATCGCGGTTGCGGCGATCATCTCCATTTCCGCTGCGGGCATCGATCTGTCGAGCCTGGCCCTGGTTGCCAGCGCCTTGTCCGTCGGTATCGGTTTCGGCCTGCAGAACATCGTTTCGAACTTCGTGTCGGGTCTGATCCTGCTTGTCGAGCGACCGTTCAAGGTCGGCGACTGGATCGTGTCGGGGACATCGGAAGGCATCGTCAAGCGCATCTCGGTGCGTGCGACGGAGATCGAGACCTTCCGCAAGCAGTCGATCATCGTGCCGAATTCGGAACTCATCAACGCCTCGGTCGGGAACTGGACGCACCGTAACAGGCTGGCCCGCTCGGAAATTCCGGTCTCAGTGAGCTTCGATACCGATCCGCGCAAGGTCATGGAAATCCTTTTGGAGCTCGTCCGTTCCATCCCCAAGGTTTTGAGAAATCCCGAGCCGCATGTCGAATTCTTGCGCTTCGGCCCTTCGTCGCTCGATTTTGAAATGCGCTTTTATCTGTCGGATCTGTCCGACGGCATGGAAATCCGCAACAACCTGCGCATTGAGATCCTGAAGCGGTTCCGCGAGGAGGGAATTTCCATTCCCTATCCGCATCAGGAACTGCGCATCATTCGTGACGGCGCTCGTAATAGGCCAGCGGATGCAGCAAGCAGCCTGACGGAGTCCGCTGATGGCCCCGAGGCTGAGGATGGGCCTGCCGAAACCATCGTCTCTCCCGCTGATAGCGGAGCCGAGGCAAAGGCACCAAGCCGTCGCCGGGGACGATCGGTGGCCGAATGATAAGGCCGTTGCTCGGCTATCGATTGAGACAACTATAGCTGCAGATCTGGTTCAGTCTGCATGCGATGGTGTGCTGCACTCTGAAGATGTCGCCCCGACATGAGAAGAGCCGAAGGTGAATAGGCTTGCCGAAAGGCGAGGAGCTGACAGCTATTTCCTTCATCTTCGGGAAACCAGTCGATTTAACAAATATTCAAATGCTTTGTTCTAGAACAACTGTAGAGGAGCAATTTTCAAAAACAGGTTTTTATTATGCCATTTCTGGGTGTTTCTGGAATGCAATATTCCGGCGCTTCGCTTGCCGGCTCCCGCATTCTTCTGGTGGAAGATTCCAACCTCTTCACATCGATGATCGGCACGAGGCTGAGAGAGCTTCTGGATATCGATGTCGAGATCTGCCGAAATTTCGATGAGCTGCAGCTCGCCTACGACAAGTCATCCGAGCCGATCAAGCTCGCGATTTCCAACATGAACCTGCCCGGGGCTGAAAAGGGCGAGGCTCTGACCTATCTGCTCGATCTCAGCATCCCGACGATCGCCTTTACCGGCACGTTTCTGGAAGGCACGCGAGACGAACTGATTGCCAAGAATGTGGTCGATTACATTCTCAAGGATAACGTCTTTGCTGTCGATATGCTGGCGGAATCGATCTGCCGCTTCCTTACCAATCACCGCCATCACGTCCTGATCGTCGATGATAGCGCGACGGCACGGGCGTTGCTGTCGAGCCGATTGAAGCGCTACAATTTCCGGGTCAGCGTGGCCGAAAACGGTGCCAAGGCGCTTGAGCTGCTGAAGACCAATCCGGATATCGGTCTGATGGTTACGGATTACAACATGCCCGATATGGATGGTTTCGAGTTGACGCGGCGCATTCGGGCGACCCGCGGGTCGCATGAGCTGCGCATCATCGGCGTCTCGTCCTCCACCAACAGGCTTCTTTCGGCGCGGTTCCTCAAGGCCGGCGGCAATGATTTCATGTTGCGACCGTTCATCGATGAGGAATTCTACTGCCGCGTGAATCAAAATCTCGACACATTATTGCAGATCCAATCGGCTCGCCGAGTTAGGGAAGTGGCGTGAGATAATATGTGCGCGGCGGAGACAATGCGCATCAAATGTGAGGAATCGTCATTTTTTAGGTAAATACCTGCAATCTGTGGTTCCAATTTTTTACGAATCCTGTTCAGGATGCTGCCTGGGCAGTTTGACGAGATATAGCTGATTGAACGTTCGAGTGCCGGACGGCGTAGGAGGAATTGAAGGGAAATGGTGCTGCATGTGGGATCCCTGAGCGGTGGTGGAAGCTATCGCAATAGCGGCCAGAAAATACTTCTGGTCGAGGATTCGCGCATGTTTTCCGCCGTGCTATCGCACCGCTTCGAAGCGGAGCTCGGCCTGTCCGTGACCCATTGTTCCTCCCTGAAGATGCTGAATGAGGCACTTGCAGAGCCCGATCTCAGCTTTACCATGGCGGTGATCGACCTCAATCTTCCCGATGCTGCTCATGGCGAGGCGCTTGACGTCGCCGTCGCTCACAATATCCCGACGATCGTTTTCACCGCATCCTTCGATATGGCGACGCGTAGCCGCATCATGGAACGCAGCGTCGTCGATTACGTGCTGAAAGACAGCGAGTTCGCGCTCGATAATCTGGTTGCGGCCGTCCGACGGGCTATCGCCAATCGATCGACACGCGTATTGGTTGTGGATGATGTTCCGTCGGCTCGAAAGATGTTGACGGACATGCTGGAGGCGCAACAGTTCAAAGTCGCCGAAGCCAGCACCGGCGTCGAGGCTCTTGCGGTGCTCGAAAGCTTCGAGGACATCGAGGTCGTCGTGACCGACTACAACATGCCTGATATGAACGGTCATGAGCTGACCCGCCGCATACGCCATCGTTATGGGTCGGACCGGATGCGGATCATCGGGATCTCATCTTCGAACGACCGGCTGCTATCAGCGACCTTCCTGAAAGCCGGAGCCAGCGATTTCATCTACCGTCCGTATGTCCCGGAAGAATTGCAGTGCCGTATCGCATTGAATGTCGAGACGCTGACGCAATTGAAGCAATTGCGCGCGGCGGCGGCGAGCGATTATCTGACCGGCCTCTTCAATCGCCGCTATTTTTATGATCATGGGCCGCGGCTGGTGAATGAGTGCCTGCGCCGCCAGCGTCCGAGCTGCGTCGCGATCCTCGATATCGATCACTTCAAGAAGCTGAACGACACCTATGGCCACGAGATCGGCGATCAGGTGCTGAAAGCGGTTGCCGGTCGTCTGCATTCGCTGTTCGAAGGCAGCGGCAATCTGCTGTCGCGGCTGGGCGGCGAGGAATTCGCGATCCTCTTTACGGAAATGAACTCGCGGGCTGCGACAGCGCTATGCGACGAGGTTCGGTTGAGCCTTGCGGATCTAAAAGTCCATGCCGACGACGAGGAGCTGGCTGTCACCGTTTCCATCGGTGTTGCGGAGATCGTCGGTTATGAAGCCTTTGAGAACTATCTCAATGCTGCCGATCAGTTTCTCTACATGGCCAAGCACAATGGTCGTAACCAGGTCTATTCCGACTTCAAAATGACGGAACAGGCGGCCGAATAGGCCGCCTGCAAAATTCGCCTGTTCTTATCAGCTGAACTGATCAGACGACGATGCCGGTGCGGTTCGTCGACATGGTCAGCTTGCGCTCAGCGCGCTCCTGCTGGGGCGAGCGGTTGTAGAGTTCGCGATAACACTTGGAAAAGTGCGAGGCGGATACGAAGCCGCAGGCGACAGCCACTTCGACCACGGGCATGGACGACTGCACCAGCAGGTGCCGGGCGCGATCCAACCGGATTTCGAGGTAGTAGCGCGCCGGGGAGCGACCCATTTCCTGCCGGAACAGGCGTTCGATCTGGCGGCGCGACAGGCCGGCATCGTCTGCGATTTCCAGAAGCGACAGCGGCTCGGCGAGATTGCTTTCCATCAGCTCGATGATCGAAAGAACCTTGGCGTTCTGCACGCCGAGACGCGCGCGCAACGGCAGACGCTGGCGGTCGTGCGGGCTGCGCACGCGATCGGTCAGCTGTTGCTCGCAGACCCGGTTGACGAGGTTTTCGCCAAAATCCTGACCGATGAGGTTCAGCATCATGTCGAGCGATGCGGTGCCGCCGGCACAAGTGTAGAGGTTGCTGTCGACCTCATAGAGATCGGCATAGACTTCGGCCTGAGGGAAGGTTTCCGAAAAGCCCGGCAGGTTTTCCCAGTGAATGGCGCAGCGCTTGCCGTTCAGCAGGCCGGCCTGCGCCAGTACATGGGCGCCCGTACAGAGGCTTCCGACGGCAACGCCGCGATTGTAGGTTTCGCGCAGCCAGGCATTGACCGATTTGTTGTGAAACTCTTCGACATAGATGCCGGAACAGACCAGCACCATGTTGGGGCGGTTCTCGCCGCCGAGGAAGCGACGCTCGTCGGCGAGGGAAGAATTGACTTCAAGCCCGATGCCGCTGGAAGAATAGACCTTCTGGCCATCCGTGGAGGCGAGCCGCCATGTATAGGCGGGATAACCAAGCATGCGATTGGCAATTCGCAGCGTTTCGATTGCCGCGGAAAATGGCAGCATGGTGAAATGCGGAACGAGGAAGAAAACCAGGGAACGCGTCTTAATCGGAGTCTTGCTCATATCGTGAAAATCCATGCTCCAGGACCATTCCGTATTCCTTGCGTCAAATACGTCGGCTCGATGGTCTGTTAGCGACATTGGCATGGATAATCGCGGCCGCAAAGTGATATTTGCGTCGTTGGCGATAAATGCTGCATTGCAAGAGGAATGGGGAGGGATGGCAAGCAATCTGCCGGGGTCGTCAAATATAGAAGTGGGTAAATCTCAAGTTTAATCTGGAATGCGCGTTCAGATGCAAAAATGTTCAAAAGGCGACACTCGTCGGGGTTGAGCGTCGCCCTTAGAAATTACCATTCTGGTCGATCATCGCATGGCTTTCGAATTCTTGGTTTCATCCGCGGCCGGCCAACCCATGTCCTTGCGGACATCGTCTGAAAGGGATTCAAGCTCGCGAAGCGAACGCCACTGCTGCCAATTGTGCGCGATACGGGAAAGAAAAGGCACATAACTGCTGCCTGACGGAAGCGGATTCCGCGTCCCTACAGTGTGTCTTATTGATATCGTCGTCATGTTCAGGTTCCTTTCGGTGCTTAACACTCAAAAAGGTCGCGACCCTTGAGTGATAATATGAATGCGGCGCATTCATCAATCAAGCGAATAGATCTTATGCCTACTATTAGTATTTTTGAACGATTGCGTATTGGCGGGCTTGCGTTCAATAGCAGACAGGGTCCGATCCGGCGGCAGGCCCCGCGCGTTGACGTCGTCGATCAGATGCGCGGGGAAGCGCGCCACGATCTCGTCAAGCGTATGCTGTGCAGTCTTTTGGATCCTGCGGTCGTGCATGAGTGTCAGGAAGCGAGCGGTTTCATTCATTGCCGTGCCAGCCATGGTGTTTGCTCCTTTTCGGCGGCGTGTATCATTTTCAGTGGAGCTAATATGGCGCTTCGTTGACATTCAGACAAATGAAATGATATGGTGCTTAAATTCAGAAAAATTGAAGGTGTCGATATGACCGTACCGTTCCGCCGGCCCATACCGTTGCTTGACAATGAAGTTCTGCGGACCTTTGTGGCCATTGCCGAAACCGGTAATTTTTCCACCGCCGCCGATGCTGTTTTCCGCACGCCGTCAGCCGTTTCGATGCAGATCAAGAAACTCGAAGAGCAACTTGGCGTGACGCTTTTCCTGCGGGACGCGCGCTCGGTGAGCCTGACGCAGCACGGAGAGATGCTGCTCTCCTATGCGCGTAACATTCTGGCACTGTCCAACGAGGCCGTATCACGGTTCATCATGCCGGAACTCAGCGGCGTGGTGCGGCTTGGAGCGCCTGACGATATTGGCGAACGGCTGCTGCCGAGCATCTTGAAGAGCTTTTCCGAAAGCTATCCGGGCATCATGGTCGACGTAACGGTCGATATGAGCATCCAACTGAAGAAGCGCATTGAGGAGCAGCGGCTCGATCTGGCGCTCATCAACTGCGCCACGCGGCCTTTCCCGACGGAAGGTGAGGTGATCTATACCGAACGCCTTGTCTGGGCTGGCGCCAAGTGCGGCACGGCCTATCGCCGCGATCCGTTGCCGATCTCCATCTGGGAGGAGGGCTGCATCTGGCGTTCGGAGGCTATGGCGCAATTGGAGCGGCAAAAGCGACCCTACCGTGTCTCCTACCTCAGCGCTCACACAATGGCGCAACGCGCGGCCGTCGTTTCCGATCTGGCGATTGCGCCGTTCCCGCGATCCTATGTAACGGAAGATATGGAGATCCTTGGCCCGAACGAGGGCCTCCCGGAGCTCACCTCTTTCGACATTCGCCTGCTGACGGCGTCACAGATGACGGGGCCGATGAAGGCCGTGGCCGACAGCATTCGTCAGGCCTTCGTTGAGATCGGACGCAAGATGGCCGCGTAGTTCGCGGCCGTCTGTCTTTTACTCGCGGCTGCGACGCCGCCTACGGCCGCCACCTTCTCCGCCATCGTCCGAAGGCTGCTTGCGTTCGGGCAGCGTGACCACCTTCGAAAGTTCCGGAAAGCTGTCCACCTTGTTGGGCATGGCCATGGCGTAGACGAAATGCTCTTGAAACTTTGATTCAAGCGCCGTCTCTATCTTCTCGATTTTCCTGACGGTTTCCTCGATCTCGCGGCGATGCCCGCGATTGAGCAGCGCCATGCGCGCGCCGGTGCCAGCGGCATTGCCGACGGCCTTGACGTGCTCCAGCGAGCAGTCCGGGATGAGGCCGAGCACCATTGCATATTTGGGATCGATGAACGTGCCGAAGGCGCCGGCAAGGCCGATGCGGTCGACATGGTGGATGCCCTGCTTGTCCATCAGCAGCTTCACGCCGGCATAAAGCGCGGCCTTGGCGAGCTGGATGGCGCGGATGTCGTTCTGCGTCACCGTGATGCGTGGTTCGCCGTCTCGCAGCAGGTAGGAGTAGGTGCGCCCGTTCTGCAAAATACGGGGCGAGCGGGCACCCATCGCGCCATCGACCACCCCGTCCTCCGAGATCATGCCGCTCAGGAACATTTCGGCCACAACCTCGATGATCGCGGAGCCGCAGATGCCTGTTACGCCGATCTTGGCAGCGGCTTCCTCGAAGCCGGGTTCGTCAGACCATGGCTCGATGCCGATGACGCGGTAGCGCGGCTCCAGCGTGACGGGGTCTATGCGCACCCGTTCGATCGCGCCGGGTGCGGCACGCTGGCCGCTGGAAATCTCGGCGCCCTCGAAAGCCGGGCCGGTCGGCGAGGAGGCGGCGACCACGCGCTGGCGGTTGCCGAGCACGATTTCGGCATTGGTGCCGATATCGACCAGCAGCATCATCTCATCCTGGCGATGCGGTCCCTCGGCGAGCGTCGCTGCGGCCGCATCGGCGCCGACATGACCTGCGATGCAGGGCAGCATGTAGATGCGGGTTCCGGCATTCATCGGCAGACCGATTTCAGCCGACTTCAAATGCACAGCACCGGATACGGCAAGCGCGAAAGGTGCGCCGCCAAGTTCGGTCGGATCGATGCCGAGGAAGAGGTGGTGCATGATCGGGTTGCCGACGAAGACGGCGTTCAGAATATCCTCACGCGACACGCCGCCATCGGCGCACACTTTGTCGATCAGGCCGTTCAGAGCTTCGCGGACCGCATTGGTCATCGCCTCGCGTCCATCCGGGTTCATCATCACATAGGAGACGCGGCTCATCAGGTCTTCGCCGAAGCGGATCTGCGGGTTCGAAGCACCGGCCGACGCGACGGTTCGCCCCGAAAGCAGCGACGACAGATGCATGGCGATGGTCGTCGAACCGATATCGCAGGCAATGCCATAGGCTTCGTTCTTCAAGCCTGGATAAAGCGCGATGAGGCGAGGACGTTCGCTCTCCTGATCGCGATGGATGGCGGCGGTCACCTTCCACTCGCCTTTGCGCAGGATCGATTGCACCTGCGGGATAAGGTTAAAATCCACTTCGAGATTGTCGTATTTCCAATCCGCCGCGATTGCCGCCTTCAGACGGTCGAGATCGCCGAGCGGCTTGTGCATGTCGGGTTCCTCGACCTCGACGTAGCACATGTGCACGGCCGGATCGCGGGCAATGATGCGTTCGTCTGCCGCCTTGCGCACCACCTGCGCGTTGATGACGGTATCCTGCGGCACGTCGATAACGAGATCGCCCTGGATCAACGCCGAACAGGAGAGGCGGCGGCCCTCTGGCAGGTCGCGTACCTCGGCGTAGCGCTTTTCCTTTGGTCCGATCGGCGACAGGTGATCATTGGCCGATACGATCTTGTGTTTGGCGAAGTTGCCTTCCTGAACCGAGACCTGACAGCGGCCACAGGTCGCTCGACCGCCGCAGACGCTCTCGACGTAGACGCCCAGCTTGCGAGCAGCCTCCAGCACCGGCGTGCCCACCGGAAAGTGGCCGCGCTTGCCGGAAGGCATGAAAAGGACGAGGGGATTCGCGCTGTCGCTGGCTTCGGCCACGGATCAGTCTTTCTGTTTGCTAAGGCGGCGCACGTTCGAGCGAACGCGCTTGCTATATGGTTTGACGGCAGCGCGGGCGATCGAGTCGGCCGCCCGTTGCGTCGAGGTCTTCTTCCCCGTCGCGATTGCTGTCATTGCCGCTATATTCTGTTCAGCCATCGCCATGTTGGCGGCGATGACGCTTTCACTGGCTGCCGCCATCTTCTCGGTGATCATCCGGTTGAATTCGGCAGTGTTCACTTGGCCGCCGGTCATGGCCGTCATCCACATCTGCGACAGGCGCATGCCGATCACCATGGGGGCCTCGATCCATAGGGTGGCGAGGTCGTTGGAAAGCCGGCGGCTCGGATAGGTCATCGTTACTCCTTCGCAGCGCCGGCGCCGGTGCGGGCAGCACGGCCGCCGCGCCGGCCGCCACCGGCAGCGGGAGCGGCCGCAGTGGCAGCAGCGCCGCCCTCGGCTGGCTTGTAGTCGCGATAGGTCATGATCCAGTTGGTGCAATTGGCGTCCGTGCCGTTCAGCACGTTGGCTGCGCGCACAGCTTCCATTTCCTGCGGACGGCAGGGGTTCATGATGGCGGAGGTCATACCGGCGCCGATGACCATGGGAATGAAGCCGGCGTTGATGCCGTGGCGGTGCGGCAGGCCGAAAGAGATATTGGAGAGGCCGCAGGTGGTGTTGACCTTCAGCTCGTTGCGCAGGCGATGCAGCAGCGCAAATACCTGACGGCCGGCATCACCCAAAGCGCCGATCGGCATGACGAGCGGGTCGACGACGATGTCATGCGGCTTGATGCCGTGATCCATGGCGCGCTCGACGATCTTCTTGGCGACGGCGAAGCGCACATCCGGATCCATGGAGATGCCTGTTTCGTCGTTCGATATGGCGACGACCGGCACGTCGTATTTCTTGACGAGCGGCAGAATGGCTTCCAGCTTTTCCTCTTCGCCTGTCACCGAATTGACCAGCGGCCGGCCTTTGGCAACCTTGAGCGCCGCTTCGATGGCGGCCGTGACGGAGCTGTCGATCGAGAGCGGTACGTCGACCAGACCCTGCACGATCTCGAGCGTTTGTACCAGCAGGCCCGGTTCGGTCTCGTTCGGGTTGACCGAAGTCACGCCGGCGTTGACGTCCAGCATGGTCGCACCGGCCGCCACTTGTTCCAGGGCGTCCTTGATGACGGTATCGAAATTGCCTTCGATCATCTCGGCGGCGAGCTTTTTGCGGCCGGTCGGGTTGATGCGCTCGCCAATGACGCAGAAAGGCTGGTCGAAGCCTATGATGATCTCGCGGGTGGCGGAGGCAACGATGGTACGCGTCATATCTGATCCTCTGGTCAGTTGGCCCGATAGTTGGTCTATCGTGCGATGATTTGGGTTACAAGCCGGCCGGCTCCTCTACCGGGATCGACTGCGATCTATCGAAATCAATGTGTCTGCTGCGGCGTGTGGTGCGCTGCGAGCTCGGCCATTGCCTGCTGATTTTCTTCCCTGCCTTCGCTGATCTGGTGCAGCCGTTCGGCGACTAGGGCATCGGTACGGCTTGACTCGCGCTTCCATGGCTGACGGCCTTTCAGCACGCCGGAATCATGGACCATCTCGGCGACGTATTCTTCCTGCCGGTAGGCCATGACGTGAACGCCGGAAACACCCTCGATCTCTTTCACCTCGTTGATGATGTCGATGCAGAGCTGCTTGCCTTCTTTCTTCTGGTCCTGTGCGCCTTCGATGCGCTTGATGACCTCATCGGGAATATGGACGCCGGGCACATTGGAGCGCATCCAGCGGGCGGTTTTTGCCGAGGCGAGCGGGCCGACACCGACGAGAATGAAGCATTTTTCGGTGAGGCCGAGGTCGCGCACCTTCTTCATGTATTCGCGGAACATCGGCACGTCGTAGCAATACTGGCTCTGGACGAACTGTGCGCCGGCCTCGATCTTCTTTGCCAGCCGGTAGGGCCGAAAATCGTAAGGCGGAGCGAAGGGGTTGATGGCAGCGCCCAGAAAGACCTTCGGCGGCGATGTCAGCTTGCGGCCGGACAGAAATTTGGCGTTGTCGCGCATGACGCGCACGGTTTCAAGCAGGGACATGCAATCGAGATCGAAGACCGGCTTGGCGCCCGGCTGATCGCCCGCCTGCACGCCGTCACCGGTCAGGCACATGATGTTGCACACGCCCATGGCGGCAGCACCCAGCACGTCGCCCTGAATGGCGATGCGGTTTTTGTCGCGACAGGCGATCTGCATGATGGGCGCATAGCCCATGCGCGTCAGAAGGGCACAGATGCCGACCGAGGACATATGGCAATTTGCGCCGGAGGCATCGACCGCGTTGATGCCATCGACCCAGCCTTCGAAAATGGCGGCGCGCTCGTAGACGTCTTCGGCATTGGCGCTGTCGGGCGGGTTGAGCTCGGCCGTGACTGCGAATTCGCCGCGACGAAGTACGCGCTCCAGCCGTCCCAACGAATAGTGACCGGGCAGGGGATCGAGCGGCAGATGGACGCCAAGGGGATTTTCATCGATTTGCGACATCTGGTCAGGCTTCCTTTTTTGCGGCGTCGCGGGCCGCAGCTGCTTCCGCCGTGACGCGAAGCCACGACGAGGTTTCGCGCAGCGACTGGTTTACAGGCTTCTGCACCTTCAAAATCGCATCGCCCTCGCTCATGTTTCGCGAACCGTTCCAGGCCTGCACCCAGACGCAGGGCATATCGGGCTCCACCTCGCAATTGCCATTGGCGCGCACACCGCCGCAGGGGCCGTTGCGCAGCTGCTTGGGACAGTTCATCGGACAGGACATGCCCGTCGACGATAGCGCGCACTGGCCGCACATGCGGCAATCGAAGAGGAAGCCCTTCACATTGCGTTCGATAAAGGTGATCGGGCGCTCCACACGGTCGTAGCCGATCGACTTCCATAGCGGATGAAGCAGCAGGAAGGCATCGGCGAAGCGACGATAGAACCACTCGAAGAAACGTGAATGACGAACGGCCCACAGGCGGATCGTATATTTGCGGCGCGCGCGTCGGTTGGGGGAGACGCCGGCCGGCGTATAGGCGCCGCTGGCGGCTTTCGCCGCTGCGCCGGCATTGCCCGGCTTTGGGGCGGCATCAGCCATTGTCGCGGCCTCCGGCCTTGACCAATGCCACCAACCGCTCGCGATCATAGGCGCTTTCGAGCTCGCTTGCCGCTTTATCCGCCTCGGCCTCAAGATCATCGGAAACCGGCACGGGGTCGGCCTTGCGCCACTCGGCAAGATAGTCGTCGGTTTCGGCGGCGCCGGTGCGCATGGCACACATGTCGATCGCTTCGGTAAAGCGCAGCGAGAGCTCGCGTTTTGCCGTCTGCCTACCCTTCTTGATGATGACCTGGGCCGGGATATCCCGCCAGTAGACGACAATGCGATCGGCCATACACAAATCTCCTCTTCACGCAAAGAATGCACGCCAGCCTATCTCCGGACTGCGCTCGCCACGACGCCGCACATGCCAAAAAGCGACGCGGCATGAAAAGCATATCGGCACTAGCGGAAAAGCGCGCTATCCTTTGAGATTACCGGCTTTAAAAATTTGTTTGAATGCCCGTGATTTGTCCAGCGTGTCGGAACTGGCAAACCATAAGAATCTTGAAGCGACGATTATGTCGTAATCAGACAACAATCAGTTCGCGGGCGAGATCGCCGTAGCCGGTGAAACGGTACTCGTAGTCGAGCCCGAGATAGGCTGCGGCTTCGCGCGCCTTGGCTTGCAGCGTCGGATCTTCCTCCTGCGAGAGGTAGACCACCTTACGATAATTGCCGAAATACATGTCGCGCAGTTCCGGATGGCGATCCAGACCAAGCGGCACGATCACGAAGGCTTCGAACTGGCGCGCCAGAAAATCCGTCAGAAAAAACGAGGTGACGTCGTCATCTCGCGCCGCAAAGGCCTCGTTGCCGGTAAAGAAGGAATAACAGTGGGGACCGGATAGGCGCTCTATCCCCTCACGCTCGCAAAGTTTGTCGAGATCGCCGCCTGTGCCGCAATCGGCATAGCCGACAAAGATTTTCTCGAAACCGCGTGAACGGGCTTCAGCAATCGCCACCTCCAGGGCCGGAACGATCTTCTGCGGATAGGCATGGTAGATTGCCGGAAGACAGTGCAGATCGATGTGGTCGAGCCCGTTTATTCGGGTGACCGCCAGTATCTCGCGCGCGATTGCGCCGCACGCGATCACATGAACTTTTTCCGTTGTCATGCGTTTACCACGCGGAGGATAGGTCTCCGCCTTTTGTTTATCGATATCCACTCAGAGAGGGTTCCCGATCATGACTGCCTCGACATTCAGCAAAATTGCCACCGCCTGCGCAGTTCTCATGGTCCTTGCTTCATGCGCGAATACAATTCGCGGCGTGGGCAGAGACACTGCAAACGCAGTGAACGCCACCCAGGACGCCGGTCATACGGTCAAGAAGGCTGCGCAATAACAGATTTGGGATGCCGATAGGCCGGCGACAACCCTTTGGTTGCCGCCGGCGTAGTTATGTCGCAATCAGGCGCCGGCGGCCAGGCTGTTGTGCTTGCGCTTCATGAATTCCTTGGCTGTCTCGACAGCGACAGCTGCGTCACGGCAATAGGCGTCAGCGCCGACAGCCTTGCCGAACTCTTCGTTCAGCGGCGCGCCGCCGACGAGAACGACGTAATCATCGCGCAGGCCTTTTTCCTTCAGCGTATCGATGACAACCTTCATGTAAGGCATCGTCGTCGTCAGCAGGGCAGACATGCCGAGAATGTCGGGCTGCTCACGTTCGATCGCGTCGAGATAGTTTTCAACCGGGTTGTTGATGCCAAGATCGATCACGTCGAAACCGGCGCCTTCCATCATCATGCCGACGAGGTTTTTGCCGATGTCGTGAATGTCGCCCTTGACGGTGCCGATCACCATCTTGCCCAGCTTCGGAGCGCCGGTCATCGCCAGAAGCGGCCGCAGGATCGCCATGCCGGCCTTCATCGCATTGGCGGAAAGCAGAACTTCCGGAACGAAAAGAATACCGTCGCGGAAGTCGATGCCGACGATGCGCATGCCTTCGACAAGTGCCTGCGTCAGCACGTCGTAAGGGGTCCAGCCGCGATCGAGAAGGATCTGCGTTGCTTCCTCGATCTCTTCCTTCAACCCGTCATACAGGTCGTCATGCATCTGCTGCACGAGCTCTTCGTCAGAAAGTTCCGAGAGAATGATTTCGTCGTCAGACATGCGCTCCATCCCGTTTTCGTGCAATGCATCAGAGGCTTGTATAAAACACTGTCACTATTATCGATAGACCCGAAGGCCGCCAAAACTCTTTTCGAATGCGACGTGATGCGGATCAATCGCGACGAATATAAAGCGAGGATATTGACGCTTCCATGTCTGTCCTATGCTAATGGCTGGCGCATTAAGAAACGTCTGCTTGTCGGAATCGGGTAGCATGGCGAGGATAGACGCATTCATGCGCAGGAGCGAGGAAACATCATGGACGATATGATCGAACAGCCGGTTGCAGGTGGCGATGGCGGCGGACGGCGTTCGCGAACCGAGGGTAGAGGAGCCGCCGCAAGGCGTGCGTCGCGCAGCGGTGGCGGGCCTGGTCCTTCGCTTCCTTATATCACCCGCAAGATCGGCGTTTACGAAGTTCTCGATGAAGAAGGCCTGCAGCTCATCGAGCGCAATGCCGATACGATTCTAGAGGAAATCGGGATCGAGTTTCGCGACGATGCCGAGGCACTCGAGCTCTGGAAGCAAGCCGGCGCCGATGTGCGCGGGCAGCGCGTCCACTTCCCGAAGGGACTTTGCCGCGAACTGTTGAAGACGGCTCCGAAGGAATTCACCTGGCATGCGCGCAACAGCGCCCGCAACGTTCACGTTGGCGGCAAGGCGACGATTTTCGCACCCGTCTACGGGCCTCCCTTCGTGCGCGACCTCGAAGGCAACCGCCGCTATGCGACGATTGAGGATTTCCGCAATTTCGTGAAGCTCGCTTATATGGCGCCGTCGATGCACTCCTCGGGCGGTACGGTTTGCGAGCCGGTGGACGTTCCGGTGAACAAGCGTCACCTCGACATGGTCTACAGCCATATCAAATATTCCGACAAGCCGTTCATGGGATCGGTGACCGCGCCGGAGCGCGCCGAAGACACGATCGCAATGGCGAAGATCGTGTTTGGGGACGATTTCGTCGAGAACAATTGCGTCACCCTCAACCTGATCAATGCCAACTCGCCGATGGTCTTCGACGAGACCATGCTCGGCGCCTTGAAGGTTTACGCGCGACACAACCAGGCTTCGGTCGTGTCTCCTTTCATCCTTTCGGGCGCCATGAGCCCGGTAACGGTCGCTGGCACGCTGACGCAGATTCTTGCGGAAGTTTTGGCTGGGGCATCCTTTACGCAGTTGATTCGCAAGGGCTCGCCGGTCCTGTTCGGAACTTTTGCCGCCTCGATCTCCATGCAGTCGGGAGCGCCGACCTTCGGTACGCCGGAGCCGTCGCTCGTTTCCTACGGGGCAGCGCAGCTTGCCCGTCGTCTCGGTCTGCCTTTCCGTACCGGCGGTTCGCTCTGCGGCTCCAAGGTGCCAGATGCGCAGGCGGCGCATGAATCAGCCAATACGCTGAACATGACGCTGCTGGCGGGCACGAATTTCGTGCTCCATGCCGCAGGCTGGCTCGAAGGCGGTCTCGTTTCTTCCTACGAGAAGTTCATGATCGACCAGGACCAGCTCGGCATGATGCAGAAGATGGCGGAAGGGATCGATCTTTCGGAGAATGGTCAGGCGCTGGATGCTATCCGCGAAGTCGGTCCGGGAAGCCACTATCTCGGCTGCGGTCATACCCAGGCGAATTTCCAATCCGCGTTCTATCGCTCGCCGCTCGCCGACAACAACTCCTTCGAGCAGTGGGAAATCGAGGGACAGAAGCGCATCGAAGATCGCGCCAACGCGCTTTGCCGCTCCTGGCTCGACCATTATGAAGCGCCTCCGCTTGATGCGGCCGTCGACGAAGCGTTGCTGGCCTATATCCAGAAGCGCAAGGATTCGATGCCGGACGCTTTCACTTGAAGAGAGCCCGAGGCCGCCAGGGAGCAAGGCGGTGCAACGCGCGTTGCCGACCTGATCCAGAAGGAAGTCTGGCGGCCGCACTATCAATATAAGGGGCCACGGTGAGCGGCGGCCCTGTCATGATTGAGAAGCTCCGTGCGGCGCTTGGCGCCCACGGAGTTTTCGTTCGTGGCAGCCTTCATTTTGACGATGGTGATGGGCCGCAATTGGACGATGGCCTGCCGGCGCGGAGTGTAGTGTTGCTTGGCAATATCGGCGGCTCTATCTGGCGACCATTCTCTCTGTGGCGTCAACTGCCCGAAAATATCGGCCGCCGCGATCCGCTCGATGACTGGTCGAAAGCGATCATCAGGCCCGTCGCCGCAGAATTCGGCGCGACTGCCTATTTCCCGTCCGACCCGCCATGGCAGCCGTTTCAGCGCTGGACCATGAAGGCTGAGGGTCTGAAGGCCTCGCCTCTCGGTATTCTCATCCATCCGCGATACGGCCTCTGGCACGGCTATCGTGGCGCCCTTGGATTTGCGGATTTGCTGACGGAGGAACCGGCACCAACCGATGACGATCATCCCTGTGACCGCTGCGCTGACAAGCCTTGTCTTACAAGCTGTCCCGCGGGAGCGGTGGAGCCCACCGGGTTCGATGTTCAGCACTGTCGATCGTACTTGCGAAGCGCGCAAGGGCAGGCGACCTGCATGGCGACGGGATGCCTTGCCCGAAATGCCTGTCCCGTCGGGGCCACTTATCGTTATCCCGCCGAACAGCTTTCCTTTCACATGGCGGCTCTAAAGCTTTAAATCCATTGCCTCCTTGTTTTGCCGCAATTTCATTGCGACTTGCCGCCCATGCTATCAATCTGGAGTTATGACCTTGATTCGATTGATGACGATCCTGGCCGCGCTCGCCTTCGGCACGGCCGCGTCCGCAGGCGAGGCATGCCGCAAGGTGCAGCATCTCGGCGATGCCTATACCATCTGTAGCTTCGATCCGGCTGTCGACGACATCCAGCTTTTTCAGAACGATCGCAGCGGCAAGCCCTACGGCTCGTTTCGTGCGCTTGAGAATGATCTGCGCCAGGACCGGATCTATATCCGTTTTGCCATGAACGGCGGCATGTATCTCGACGATCAATCACCGGTCGGCCTGTTCGTTGAAAACGGGCGTGAACTGAAAGCGATCAATACCAACAAGGGTTGGGGCAATTTCCATTTGCTGCCGAATGGCGTCTTCTATCTTCTGCCGGGGAAGGCGGGTGTGATGGAAAGCAACGCATTCGTCTCTTCCGGCATAAAGCCGTTTTATGCGACACAGTCCGGGCCGATGCTGGTCATCGACGGCAAGCTTCATCCGTCCTTCCTCGCCGACAGCACGAGCCTGAAATCACGCAACGGCGTCGGCGTTACCGCCGACGGCAAGGTCGTTTTTGTCGTTTCCGACGGTCCGGTCCGGTTCCACGACTTCGCGACATTGTTCCGCGACGATCTCGGCTGCGCCAATGCGCTGTTTCTGGATGGCAGCATTTCAAGCCTGGACATTCCGGAATGGCAAAGACGGGACGGTCTTTTTCCGCTCGGTCCGATCATCGCCGTGACGGAACTGCTGCCGGGATGAGGTGGGGATACGCAAGGTTGGAGCCAGCCACATTCGCTAATCGGGATAGCAGGGGATGCCATATCCTCCAGGCGATATTGTCGGATTGAGGCTGCGAGACGGTGATGACGGAAATTGCAAACGGGACAACGGCGCTGATCTTCATGACGGCGCGCGACTGCGAAATGTACGTCCGCCAGTCCCTCGCAAGCCTTTCACGGCAGACCTTGGACGATCTGCATGTTCTCTTTGTCGATGACTGCTCGCAGGACGATACCGGGGTGATCGCGGCATCGGTCCTCAACGATCTTTTTCCGAACCGACACACCTTCATCCGCAACGACACCCAAATGGGGAAGTCGCGTAACGTCTGGGAGCATCTGCGCCCGCTTGCCCATGCCGCTGATTTCATCGGAATTCTCGATGGCGACGATCAGCTGATCATCCCGACCATCCTGGAGCAGATGGCGCAGAAGTACGCGGGTGGCAAGGATGTCGTCTGGACGAATTTCATCACGGATGGCGGCGGCGTTGGCGGCAACGGTCCGCTCGATCCCAATCTTTCGCCGCGCGCTCAGGGATGGAAGACCAGCCATTTCTTCAGCTTTCGCGCTTCGTTGCTCGACAATATTCCGGAGAGCTATTTCCGCGACAATGCCGGGCAGTGGTTCATGGCTGCCTGCGACATCGCTTTGGCGCTCCCCATTCTCGACCAGACGCGGCGCTACGAATACATGCCGATCAATGCGCACTGCTACACGGCGTCCAATCCCTATTCGCACCATAATCTCGATCCGAATTCGCGTGGTCTCAACTCGACGTCACAGCAGCGTTCGGCACAGGATGCCTTCAACAAGCCGCCTCTGCCGGTGACGCGGCCTGTCGCCACGACCGCTGCGCCGAAGCCGGCTCCTGTGGTTTTTGCCGATAATGCCGCGCCGGATGTGTCCAGCATCGTTGTTGGCACGGACGTCTGGCAAAAGACGGCAAGCGACATTCTCGTTTCGGGTTATCCGACCTTGCTCGACGCCCAGTCCGTTGCCGGCCGCAATCCGTTGACGCCGATGCAGATCTGGGCGCTTCGCCGGGCAGCGTTTGCGCGAAGCGACAAGCCGAATATTCTTCATATCGGTGCGCCGCGCTCCGCACTGGCATTGGCGTCGCTCGTGGCGGGACAGGATATCGGGCTGAACTGCCTCTGCATCACACCGGAGCAGGTTGCCGATCTCGACGCGCGCTTCACGGCGAGCGGACTGACCGACAATATCTCGATTATCGAAACAGAGGCGGCCAATGTCGGTTTCGAGGATATTTCCGCGACATTCCCCGATACCCGGCAGATCGGCGCGGACGTCAAGTTCGAACTGGTCGTGGTCGATCTTCAGAATACGTCATACCCGACCGAGAGCGCCTTGCTCGCCTTGCCGGCGCTGGCGAACAATCTGTCGCCCTTCGGCTTTAACCTTTGCCTCTTCGCCCAGGATCGCGCGACCGAGGTGATGGCGGCCAAACGCTGGGCAAGTGTCAGTGCGGGCCTGAAATTCAGTCTCGATGCAATGGGCGGTAGCGGATTGATGGTCGCCGGCGGCCGCTGACGATCATTTCGGTCGCGCCGGACCATTCCCGATAAGTCCTTGCCTGTTAAACCTTTGCATGTTGGAAAGAACCGCGATGACGCTGCAAGCCACGATCGCCTGCGAAGTGAACACCTACCGGAACCCCGTCAGGTTTCACCTTCCCAATCCGAATGATCACATCCAAGGGTTTATCCTTCAGAACCGCGCCTTCTACGAGCGGGCCATGCTCGAGGATGTGGGTTCATCATTGCCGGAGGACGCGCTGGCGATCGACGTCGGTGCCTATATCGGCAATCACACGCTGTTTTTCAGCTCTGTTCTCGGCGTGAGGACGATCGCTTTCGAGCCCAATCCGATCGCGTTCGCCGCGTTGCAGGCTAATGTCGAACTCAACGGAATCAACGGGCTGGTCGAGCTTCACCCGCTCGCGCTTGGCGCTGTTTCCGGCACGGGAGAGATCGCGACCGCCGATGCCGGCAATCTCGGCAACACGACGTTCCAGCCTAACGGGCAGGGCGAGATCCAGGTGGCGAAGCTCGACGACATCATCAGTGAGCAGCGGGTGCATCTCATCAAGATCGATGTCAGCGGCTGCGAGGCCGATGTGCTGCGCGGCGCCCAGGAAACGATTGCGCGGTGCCGGCCGAAGCTGCTCGTCAGCGCCGGAACCCGGGCCGTTCTGGCCGATGTCGAAGCTGTGTTGCGGCCGCTCGGTTATCGCAAGATCCAGTTCTACAACACCACGCCGACCTATCTTTTCGAGCCGGTTCACGATGAAGCCGGCATTCCGGCGAAGGCAACAGATCTGGTCGATCCGCGACACCTGGCTTTGCTGCCGCCGACACGTCAGATCGTGGCCGGCATGGCGACGGTCGCAGGAAATGAGATCGCGCTGCGCGCCACCGTCATGTCGCTGCTGCCGCAAGTCGATTGCCTGTACGTCTATCTCAACGGTTTTACCGAAGCGCCGGGCTTCATAGCAGATCATCCCAAGATCCGGCATTTCATCGACACCGATGGCAGCCGCTACGGCGATGCCGGCAAGTTCTGGGGCCTCGATCAGGTCGAAGACGCCGTTTATATCACCTGCGACGATGACATCATTTACCCCGATGACTTCGTTGCCCGCTCTGTCGGAGAACTTGCCCAACTGCGCGGTCAGGCCGTCGTCGGCGTTCATGGCGCCATTATCCTGCAGCCGAGCAAGGGCTACTACAAGGATCGCGGACGGGCCGTCCTTCATTTCGAGCGCGCCTTCATGCGCCGGCGTCGCGTCCATGTCGTTGCGACGAACGCCTGTGTGTTCCACTCGAACACGGTGAAGATGCAGCTATCGGATTTCCGCCATCGCAACATGGCCGATACGTGGCTTGCGGAATATCTCAACCGTGAGGGTATCCCGTCTTATATCGTGCCGCGCAAGGAAAGATGGCTGCTGCCGATCGAAGTGCAGCGTCCGACGATCTACGAGCAATCGACCGCCGGCACGGGGTCGGCCTATGACAGCTCCAGGAAACAGGACGAAGTTCTCTCGACCATGTATCCGATCTCGCTGTTGCGGACGGATGCCCCCGACGCCTCGTCGATCATCTATCTTGTCGATGCGGATCGGGCCGACGGATTGGTGGAGTTCATTCTGGCGGTTGCCGGACGTGAACGCGATCCGATCATCTTCGTCACGTGCGATCACGAGACTCAGGAGATGCGCGATGTGGCGCTGCATCCCGATTTCCTCTGCGAAGTGCACCTTGTTGCGCGCAGCGGCACGCATAGTCAGCGCTACCATGAACTTCTCTCGAAGCATGCCCAGCGCGTTCGAGCCTGGACCCTTCGCAACGGCAACGAACTGAAGCTGGTTGGCGGCGACGAATGGCAGAAATGGTTCGAGCCGGTGGCGCCGATCGTCAATATCGCGCAGCCCGTCGCCCCGGTGCTCGCACAACCTGTCGCGGATCATCGTCCTGCCTTTGATTCGTCGAAATACTGGGAGCAGCGGTATCAGACGGGCGGTAATTCCGGTGCGGGTTCCTATCACAGATCTGCGGAATACAAGGCGCTGATTCTCAACGCATTCACTGCCGAAAAGCAGGTGCAAAAAGTTGGAGAGCTCGGAAGCGGCGACGGCAATCAGCTTCGCTACCTGAACTTCGCCGATTACACCGGTTTCGACGTTTCGCGAACGGCTATTGATTTGTGTCTGAACATTCACGGAAATCGTCCTGGCCGCGATTTTGTCTGGCTTGGCAGCCCGCAACTCGACATGAGCCAGTACAATGAAGCATTCGAGCTGACGTTATCCCTCGACGTTATCTTCCATCTCATCGAGGAAGATGTGTATCGCGCGTATATGGACAGGCTTTTTGCCATGTCCAAGCGTTACGTCATCGTTTACGCCTCCAACCATGATGGTCCGGATCGTCATGGCGCCATTCATGTCAGGAATCGGCGTTTCACCGACGATGTGGCGCGCTGGATGCCGGGGTGGTCGCTGCTCAAGCACATCGATAACCCCTACAAGCATCCCTTGATTTCCGAGGCGGATTTCTTCGTCTTCGGCAAGGATGATGCTGAGGATATGTCCTTCCTGGATGCGGTCAATCAGCGGCCGCTCGGTCAATAAGAGGCCGCGCCATCGGCCCCAGAACACGAGCGGGATTGACGCTCGACCAAAAGAAAAGCCGGCCGCAAGATATTGCGGCCGGCTTTTTCATCGGTCATGTCGGCTTTAGAGCGGTTCAGTTTTTCACTGAATCCCCGAACCGCTCCATCTCTTTGTTTTCGCGCAATTCCGGACGGAAAACCGCTGCGCACTTTTCCTGGAATTGCTCTAGCTGCGGCGGCGGCGTTCGCGTGTCGGCGCCGTTGGGCCTTCGTTGGCGGTCTTGTTGCGCAGTGGGCCAATCCGTTCGATAATCGTTTCCAAGGTCGGGCGCGGGCCGGGGACGTAGCTGTCCAAAGCCTGTCGCATCGCGGCCAGATGATCGCAGGAGGTGCCGCAGCAGCCGCCGATGATCTTTGCGCCGGCATCGCGTGCCAGGCGCGCATAGTCGGCCATGAGCGGCGGCGTGCCGGAGTAGTGGATCTCGGCGCCGCGATATTCGGGAATGCCGCAGTTGCCTTTGACGACCACGATCGCGGAGGGATCGGCATCGGTCATGTCCAGCAGGCTCGACAAAATATCCGACGCGCCGACACCACAATTGGCGCCGACGGCAAGCGGGCCTTCTCCGATATCCATGGCAACGCCGTGAATGTCCTTGGGGTGCAGGCCCATCATGGTCTTGCCTGCGGTGTCGAACGAACCGGTGTAGGTGTACGGCATGCCGACCTTGACGGCAGCTTCGGCCGCGGCGCGGATTTCCTCCGGGGACGACATGGTCTCAATCCATGCGACATCTGCGCCACCGGCCTGCAGGCCTTCGATCTGCTCCACGAAAGCGGCGACGGCATCTTCATAGGTGAGGGCGCCGAGCGGCATCAGCAATTCGCCGGTCGGGCCGACGGAGCCGGCAACGATAACCTTGCGGTCAGTCTTGTCGGCAACGGATCGCGCGATTTCGGCTGCTGCTTTGTTGAGGCTATGCACGCGATCCTGGGCATGGTGGAGCTTCAGGCGGTGGCGGGTGCCGCCAAAGGTATTGGTCAGGATGATGTCGGCGCCGGCATCGACGAAATCCTGATGCAATTTGACGATCCGCTCGGGATGCTGCTCGATCCAGAGTTCCGGCGCTTCGCCAGCCTCGAGACCCATGGCAAACAGGTTCGTGCCGGTCGCGCCGTCGGCCAGCAAGACGCCTTTTTCAGCGAGAAGATCGGTGAGAGGATTGGCTGCGACGGTCATGGCGTTTCCTTGAATGGCTGGATTTATATGCAGATATAAACATTTCTTTATGTCAGTACAACGGCAATGTGGCGCTGTGGTTCTATGCGGCGATCGGCGAAGAAAAAGGCGCCCCTTGCAGGGCGCCTTTCATATTGGCTCAGGCAACGTTTATCAGGCTGCTGCCATTTCCGCCGTCTCGTGCGTCGTGGGCGTTACCATGGCAGCGATGATGCTTTGCAGATCGATCGAACCGATCGGCTTGCCGCCGGTATCCGTGACAACGGCTCCCGTCTGCCCCGCTTCGGTTATCTGCTTGGCCGCGATTTCCAACGTCATGTCGCTCGGCACGCGTGTCCCGCCTGGCTCACCAGACAGTGGCTTCATGATCGTCTGCGTCTGGATGACCCGGCCACGGTTCACTTCCTTGACGAAGGCGGTGATGTAGTCGTCTGCGGGTTTCAGGACGATCTGCTGACCGGTGCCTTGTTGCACGACCTTGCCGTCACGCAGGATCGCGATCTTGTCGCCAAGGCGAAGCGCCTCATCGAGATCGTGCGTGATGAACACGACCGTCTTCTTCAGTTCTTTCTGCAGATCGAGGAGAACCGACTGCATATCTACACGGATCAGCGGGTCGAGTGCGGAATAGGCTTCGTCCATCAACAGAATATCGGCATCGTTCGTCAGTGCGCGGGCAAGCCCGACACGCTGCTGCATGCCGCCGGAAAGCTGGTTTGGAAAATGTCTTTCGAAACCTTTCAGGCCGACGCGTTCGATCCAGTATTGACCCTTCTTCTCGCTTTCCGAGCGCGGAATGCCCTGAATATCCAGGCCATAGATCGTGTTTTCCAGCACGGTGCGGTGCGGGAGCAACGCAAATTTCTGGAACACCATCGCCGTCTTGTGACGCCGGAATTCGCGCAGCGCATTCTCGTTCATATTGCAGACATCGACGCCGTCGTAGAGCACTTCGCCGGCGGTTGGTTCGATCAGTCTGTTGATATGGCGGATCAGCGTCGACTTGCCGGAACCGGAAAGGCCCATGACAACGGTGATGGCGCCGGCCGGCATATCGATGTTGATGTCCTGCAGGCCAAGTACATGGCCATAGGTTTCGTTGAGTTCGGCCTTGCCGATACCGTTCTTGACGTGGTCGACATAGTTGCGTCCGCGAGGACCGAAAATCTTGTAAAGGCTTTTGATCTGGATCGCGTGACTAGCCATGAATGACCTCCGAGTGCTTTTGTAGCCGTCTGCCATAGGCCTGGCTCGTACGGTCGAAAATGATGGCAATGGCGACCAGTGCGAAACCGTTGAGGAACCCGACGGTGAAGAACTGGTTGTTGATCGCCTGCAGCGTGTTCTTGCCGAGACCGCCGACGCCGACCATGGATGCGACGACGACCATGGCGAGCGACATCATGATAGTCTGGTTGATGCCGGCCATGATCGTCGGCAACGCGAGCGGGATCTGCACATTGAACAGCTTCTGGCGATGCGATGAGCCGAAGGCGTCCGCAGCTTCCAGAACTTCCCTGTCGACGAGACGGATGCCGAGATTGGTCAGGCGGATCATCGGCGGGATCGCATAAATGACGACGGCGATGAGGCCCGGCACCTTGCCGATGCCGAAGATAACGACGACCGGAATGAGGTAGACGAAGCTCGGCATGGTCTGCATCACGTCGAGTATCGGATTGATGATCGACTGCAGCCGGTCCGAACGCGCCATCAGAATGCCGATCGGCAGGCCGATGATGATTGCGATGAGCGTACAGACCGTGACCATGGCAAGCGTCACCATGGTGTCGCCCCAAAGGCCGCAAACGCCGATGAGGATCATGGAAATGGCGGTGCCGGCGACAATCTTGAGATTACGGCTGGCGGCATAGACGACCAGCATCATGACCACAAGCACGATGAACCACGGCGTATTGGTAAAGAGCCATTCGAGGTCGTTCAGGAACCATTGCAGCGGTTGCACGATCGTGTCGATGACAGTGGCGTAGGTGCGGACAAGCGCGCGGAAGCCGTCATCGATGTTCTTGCGTGCGAGACGTATCAGAGAGTCGTCTATTGCCGGGAAGTTGCAGAGCACATCCGGCAGGATCGTACATTGAATAGCCATGTATTTCCCCTTCTTGATCCGGTTCTATTTCCGCCGCGCGTGTGGCCTTCACGCACGGACGGTATAGCAGCGCCACGACCGGTTCTTCAGGCTGCTTTTCACTTCTTACTACATTCACTGTCGTCAATCTGCACTCGTTGCGACCTGTGGCCGCGTCGGTCTGTCGGTATGAGTGTCAGTTGCGCCCTGGAAATATCAAAACGGCGACAGGCGCAGGCCTGCCGCCGATTCTTTCATGCGGATCAGAGCGAAGCCTTGACCTTGGTGGCAACGTCGGCGGAAACCCACTTGGTCCACATGTCGGGATAGGTCTTGAGGAAGTACTTGGCGCCGTCCTCATTGGTGCCCTGGTTGTCGGTCATCCAGGCCAGAACCTTGCCGACCGTGGCGTTATCCCACTTGCGGGTCTTAACGTAATCCATGGCGATCCCGGCCTTCGAAGCGAAGGCTTTCGTCACGACCGTGTAGACGTCGGAAACCGGATAGGAATTCACCTTCGGGTTGGCGCAATCCTGGATCGCGGTGCAGGCGTCCCATTCCTTCTTGTCGTGCGGTACGCCAAAGCTCAGGCGAACCATGTCGTACTTGCCCAGGATAGCGGTCGGAGCCCAGTAGTAGCCGAGCCAGCCGGTCTTCTTTTCGAAGGCGTTGGCGATCGAGCCGTCGAGGCCGGCAGCTGAACCGGTGTCGACCAGCGTGAAGCCGAGCTTGTCAGCTCCAAGCGCCTTGTACAGGTTGGTGGTCGAGATCTGGCAGTTCCAGCCGGCCGGGCAGTCATAGACCGCGCCCTTGGACGGATCTTCGGGAGCCGGGAAGAGTTCCGGGTGCTTCAGAGCATCCTGAACGGTCTTGATGTCTGGGTGAGCGTCGGCAAGGAATTTCGGGATCCACCAGCCTTCGACGCCGCCATCGCTCAGAAGCGGGGCTGCCTCGATCAACGTTCCATCGGCTACAGCCTTGTCGAGCGCGGTGCGCACGGCATTGACCCAGAGCTCCGGTGCAACGTCGGGCTCGCCCTTTTCATTCATGGAGGTGAAAGTCGGTTGCGTGTCGCCGGTGACCAGCGTGACATTGCAGCCATAGCCGTTCTGCAGAATGATCTTGTCGACCTGGGCGGCAACGCCGGCCGAGGCCCAGTTCATTTCGGCGATCGATACGTCGCCGCATCCTGCTGCATGCGCCGAGCCAGCCAAAGCATAGGCGCCGAATGCAAATATGGCGGAAGCGAGAAGCTTCTTCATGTGATTACGTCTCCCAATTTTTCGTTACGCTGCGGAATTCGACTCCAAGCACGTACGATATCTGTCGATCTCCTATCAGCGTGGTTCAAACCACAACCGTTCCTACGCCGGTCACGGCGCCTATACGGTCCCCATTGCTGCCGTCGGGCATTTTGTCTTTTTGCGACCGCAAAACCATGTCGCGGCCGAGCATTATTTGCACCGACAAGAAACAGCGTAAGGATTTGAGTGAAGAAATCAACAGCGCGACCGGCATATGACGTTGTCGCGCCTCTTGGAGAAGCGGATATAAGCGCCTGAATTAGCCTATTTTCTGCCATTCGAGGCTAAAAAATGGGTCATGTGCGCTTCGGCGGTGCCCTTTACGGAGCGCGGAATTAAGTATGACTAAAATATCGCGCCCCTGAAAGACGTTTTTTATTCCATTTGCGTCGTTTGTAATTTCGCGACGGAAACGGGAAAATTTTCAAAAAAATTTCAAATTCACCCTTCGTTAAGCACTTAATAACCCTCCGGTAACGATGTCGGTTTATCAATCGTTGCGTGGCGGGGGACACCGCTGCTTCTCCGGATCAGGTAGTGCGTACCGGGGGAAAGCGAACCTTGCGGCGTATGTGCAGGGGAGCCGGCGTTTTTTGGCAAACCGCGTTGATCCCTGGATCGCGCGGTTTTCGCGTTTTGGGCTGCTCTTTGCGATCCACCTGCTTGCGGCGTTTCGCCTGGCCATTTTCAAAGTTGATCTGTCGATAAAATAAAGCCGCCCCTGCGATCGCATGGCGGCTTGATGCGTGCGGGCTGTTCGGCTTGACGTTATGTCAGCCGACGCTGTAGGTGCGGATAAAACCGACCGTGCCGAAGCGGGTATCGAGTTGCTGCAGGCGGCTTTCGGGGCGACGGACCGGTAGCTTGCCATTCCAGGCGATCTGGATGGAATTCTGTCTGTTGAAGATGAAGAGCATTGGGGTATCCTCTAAGCCGGATCGGCCGGTCCCGTTGTGTGTTTTCGAGCTGCAGATAATCCTCTTCCTCATAACTAACAATGGATGAAATCGTCATCCGATGTCGCAAACAGAGCATGATTGAAAGTGGTGCATTTTTGTATCGCCTAAAGCAGCTCAGGCTGTTAGACATCGCGGCGAAATCAAGGCGAAATGCCGGATTTTCAGTGGCTGCATCATCTGGGGGCTGAGGGGAATGACAAGGGCGATCATGCTTCAGGGGACCGGCTCCGATGTCGGAAAAACGGTATTGGTCGCCGGACTGTGTCGTCTGTTTGCGAACAGGGGCGTCCGGGTGCGTCCGTTCAAGCCGCAGAACATGTCCAATAACGCCGCGGTCGCCGAGGATGGCGGCGAGATCGGTCGGGCTCAATGGCTGCAGTCGCTGGCCGCACGCGTCCCGTCATCGGTGCACATGAACCCGGTGCTCCTGAAGCCGCAGTCGGAGACCGGAAGCCAGATCATCGTGCAGGGCAAGGTGTGGGGACGTGCCAAGGGTAGAGATTACCAGGCGTTGAAGCCACAGCTGCTTGGCGCCGTTCTCGAAAGCTTTGCCGCGATGCGGGCGGGAACCGATCTCGTCATCGTGGAGGGCGCTGGTTCGCCGGCCGAAATCAATCTCCGCCCGGGCGATATCGCCAATATGGGTTTTGCGACACGCGCCAACGTGCCGGTCGTCCTGGTCGGTGATATCGATCGGGGCGGCGTCATCGCGTCGCTGGTGGGCACCTACCATATCCTGCCGGAAGAAGACCGGCGGATGATCCGGGGGTATGTCATCAACAAGTTTCGCGGCGATGTCTCGCTTTTCAAGGAGGGCGTCGACGCGATCGGCGGCTTCACCGGCTGGCCTTGTCATGGGGTTGTGCCCTGGTTGAAGGCTGCAGGCCGACTTCCCGCAGAGGATTCCGTTGTATTGGAGCGACTGGCGCGCGGTTCTGCCGGAGCCTTGAAGGTTGCCGTTCCGGTGCTCTCGCGCATTGCCAATTTCGATGATCTCGATCCGCTCCGGGCAGAGCCGGATGTCGAACTTGTTTTCGTTCGCGCCGGCGAGCGTTTGCCTGCGGACGCAGGGCTCGTGGTCCTCCCGGGCTCAAAGTCCACGATCGGTGACCTGATTGATCTGCGCCACCAGGGATGGGACCGGGATATCGTGAACCACGTAAGTCGCGGCGGCCGCGTCATCGGCATTTGCGGCGGCTACCAGATGCTGGGCCGCATGGTCTATGATCCGCTCGGCATCGAGGGAGCGGAAACGCAGACTCCCGGGCTGGGGTTGCTCGATATTGAAACCGAGATGGCGCCAGGAAAGACCGTTCGCAACAGCCACGCTGTTTCGAAAGAATACGATGCGCCGCTGACGGGATATGAGATTCATCTCGGCGTGACCCGTGGCGCGGATTGCGACCGGCCGTCTACGGTGATCGATGGGCGTCCGGACGGAGCGATATCGCCGGATGGCCGTGTGATGGGAACCTATCTGCATGGGCTTTTTACAAGCGATGCCTATCGGGCGAAGCTGTTGGCGAGCTTCGGCCTTTCCGGCGAACGCAGGGATTATCGTGCTGGCGTCGATGCGGCGCTGGACGAGGTCGCAAACGAGCTTGAGGGCGTGCTTGATCCGGCCTGGCTCGACAGTCTCGTCGGCTAAGAGCGTCAACGCGTCTTCCGATTTTAGGCCCGCTCTATAGTTCGCCTGACACTTCACGCCGGCGGCGATCGAGTTCTTCGCTGTAGCGCCGCAATGTGTAGCTTTCGGTCAGCAGCCCGACGACCTTGCGTTCGATGAGGTCGTTGACCACGACAAGCGCTTCACTCTTCGTCTGCTCGAACATCGCAGCTGCCTGCTTGGCGTTCATCTGTGGCTGGAGGAACTCGTTGCGGAGGCTTATGAAGTCCGCAAGACCGTGTTCCTCGTCATCCTTTTCGACAGGGCTCGCATAGATATCCGGAACAAGCACCATGCCCGAATATTTTTCCTTATCGTCGATCAGAATGACGCGTTGCGCCGAGCCGATCGGGAATGTCTTGCGGAATTCCTCGATGCTCATTCCAAGGCTTGCGGTGTGAACGTCTGGGCGCATCATGCGGGCCACGGTGAGACTGCGGATCCAGCCGACATCATGGGCGCTGCGGATGCTTTCACCGCGCAGATGGAAACGCCAGGTGGCGAAGGAGTAGCCGAAGGTGGTTCGCACGACGAGCGACGAGGTGATGACGGCAGCCAGCACCAGCGCCGTAATCGGGAAGTCGCCGGTGATCTCGAGCGCCAGGAAGGTCATGGTCAGCGGACCCCCGATGATCGAAACGGCCAGCGAACTCATGCCGACGACCGCGTAGACGGCCGGCGTCAGCGTTGCGTGGTCGAAATAGGGTGCGCAATAGGCAAAGATCTTGCCGAGCAGAGCGCCCATGAACAGCGAGGCAAAGAACAAGCCGCCTCTGAAGCCGGAGCCGATCGACACGGCCGAGGCAAGCGACTTCAGGATGAACAGGCTGACCAGCGCCCACAGCGTGATGTCGCTCGACAGGTTGAGATGCAACGCACCATGGCCGGCTGAAAGGACCTGCGGCGAGACGAGCGCCAAAAGGCCGACAACAAGGCCGCCAAGTGCTGGACGGAAAGCCGGTGCTATCGAACTCTTGCGGGCCAGTTCCTCGGTCCAGGCGACGCCCTGCATGATCAGGATGCCGATGCCGGCGCAGAAGGCGCCGAGCAGCACCGCCGGCAGGTAGTCTGCGGGGACGATGGAGCCGAAGTGGCCGATATCGATGGCGAAATCATCGCCGGCAAGCAGCCTTGCGATCATCGTCGCAATCAGGGCAGAGACGACGACTGGCGTCAGCGTCAGGATGGAGTAGGAGCCGATGATCAGCTCGAATGCGTAGAATGCGCCGGTCAGGGGCGCATTGAAGGCTGCCGCGATCGCGCCGGCTGCACCACAACCCACCAACATGCGCAAATCTGCGCGGCGCATCTGCATCTTGTAACCGAACTTCGAGGCAATGCCGGCGGCGAGCTGTGTATAGCCTGCCTCAAGCCCGACGGACGCGCCGAAGCCATTCGAGATCAGATTCTGCACCGCGACGATGATGCTATCCGTGAGGGAAAGGCGGCCGCCATGCAGCGCGTTTGCTTCGATGGGGTCGACCATCGGTTTTTTGCGCGTGCGGGAGAGTATATAGAGCAGAATGCCGAGAATGATGCCGCCGGCGATCGGCGCTATCAGCAGGATGGATTTATCCGGAATTGCCAAAGCTGCGGAGCTCAGGCGCTCATAGTCCGTTATGCCGTAGATCAGACTATGCAGCTTTCGCGAGATGTAACTCATCGTGGTGACTGCGCAGCCGGAGGCGACACCGGCGAGTGCGCCGGCAAATACCAGCCCCAGTTCGCCGCGACGGAGCAACGCTCTGAAACGATGGAGATCGAACAGGGCCGAGAAGACGCCTAAGCGTCGAGGTTGGAATTTCTGCAACATGGGGAACGGACGATATATTTTTACTCGAATGTGAGGGCGTAACCTCTATAAACTCCTAACATCAAAGAAATACGGCAAAAAGAGCGGCGTTTTCAGGGGATTTTGCGACGATTTCGCACGTGGAGCATACGATGTCGCATCCATGCCCTTGATTGACTTGAATTAAGTGAAAGCCTAATCATGACCGGCATAACGAATGGTTCCTGAGCGGCGATCTGCCGCATGGGATGAAAAGGGAATGTGACGGGACGGACCCACTCCGGGCGTTTTCATCACAGCCGACCCCGCGACTGTAGAGCGGTCAGGGTCTTTCGTCCGGTTCGAGGGCACGTCTGTCGATCGTTCGCATGGGGCGAACGGGCATGAGCGAACTCAAGCCGGAAAAAGCCACTGGCGTGGCATCATGATCAACCGGGGCTGGACGCCTCTAATTCTACGAATCGTCCGCCTTTTCATGATGCCTGGCCGGGAAGGCGAGAAAGATCCGCTGGTGCACGATCGGGGGCGACCGATTTCGGTCCGCCCCTGATCGCGGCGCCTTAACCGCGAGCCAGGAGACCTGCCATGCGTGCCGGGCGCAGAGCCTGTTCTGGAACGTAAGTTCCGCTGCCAGCACGGAGGTTGTCATGGCGCAAGAGGAGTTTTTGGCGTTTGAACGCCTGCTTTCCGGTTTCAGCCAAGTGCTGCCGACCCTCGTCGCCACGTGGGAGCGGGCATAACGCATGTCGTCTTCGACTTCCCGAGCAGTCTTCGTCTTTGGGGGCGCGCGTTCCGGCAAATCCCGATTCGCCGAATCGCTTATTTCGGACACCGGCCTGGAGCGTCACTATGTGGCGACCGGACAGGCGTGGGACGACGAGATGCGCGAGCGCATCGCCCAGCATCGTGTCGATCGCGGCGACCTGTGGCAGACACATGAGGAGCCGATGGATCTCGTCGGGCAGCTTGCCGCCATCGACACCGAGGATCGGGCGGTGCTTGTCGACTGTTTGACGCTCTGGGTCACCAATCTGATGATGGCGGAGCGGGATATGGCGGCGGAGTTTGCCGCTCTCACCGAATTTCTGCCCCGGGCACGATCGCGGCTCGTTTTCGTTTCCAATGAAGTTGGCCTCGGCATCGTGCCGGAAAATCGCATGGCGCGAGACTTTCGTGATCATGCTGGCCGCCTGCACCAGATGGTCGCGGCGGCAAGTGCTGAAGTTTATTTTATCGCAGCGGGCCTGCCGCTGAAAATGAAGGGTTGATGCATATGAACCAGGAAAAGATTCCCGCCACCGTCATCACCGGCTTTCTCGGAGCCGGCAAGACGACGATGATCCGCAACCTCCTGCAGAATGCCGGCGGCAAGAAGATTGCTTTGATCATCAACGAATTCGGCGATCTCGGCGTCGATGGCGACGTGCTGAAGGGCTGCGGCGCGGAGAACTGCACCGAAGACGACATCATCGAGCTGACCAACGGCTGCATCTGCTGCACCGTCGCCGACGATTTCATTCCGACCATGACGAAGCTTCTGGAGCGCGATGCGCGCCCGGACCACATCGTCATCGAAACCTCAGGTCTCGCTCTGCCGCAGCCGCTGGTCGCTGCCTTCAACTGGCCTGACATTCGCACGCATGTCACTGTCGACGGCGTTATTACCGTGGTCGATAGCGCTGCCGTCGCCGCCGGTCGCTTTGCCGATGATCACGACGCTGTGGAAGCCCGCCGTGTCGAAGACGATTCGCTCGACCACGAAAGCCCGATCGAAGAGCTTTTCGAGGACCAGCTGACCTGCGCCGATCTGATCGTGCTCAACAAGACCGATCTGATCGACGGTGACGGTCTCGGCCGCGTCCGCGCCGAGGTAGCCTCGCGCACCGCCCGCAAGCCGACGATCATCGAAGCGAAGAACGGCGACGTGCCGGCGGCAATTCTGCTCGGTCTCGGCATTGGCACGGAAGACGATATCGTCAACCGCAAATCCCATCACGAACTGGAGCATGAGGACGGCACGCCGCATGACCACGACGAATTCGACAGCTTCGTCGTCGAACTCGGTTCGATTGCCGACCAGGTTGCCTTTGTCGATGCGCTGAAGGGCGTGATCGCCGAGCATGACGTGCTGCGCCTCAAGGGCTTCGTCGATGTTCCCGGCAAGCCCATGCGCCTGCAACTGCAGGCAGTCGGCAGCCGTATCGACACCTATTTCGATCGCGCCTGGACACCGGGCGAGGTGCGCGCGACCCGGCTTGTCGTGATCGGCCTGCACGAGATGGACGAGACGATCGTTCGCAAGGCGATCGAAGCTTTGGTCTAAGGGAAGTCCATGCACCTCCTTCTAGCTCAAAAGGGAACGATCAGCGACGGCGAGGAGGCGATCGACCTTGGGCAGACGCCCGGCGATATCCTCTTTCTGTCGGCGGCCGACACCGAGCTTGCGGCGATTGCCGCAGCGCACGGCGAAGGCGACTGTTCGCTTCGGCTTGCGAGCCTGATGAGCCTCAAGCATCCGATGTCCGTCGATACCTATGTCGACAGGACGGCCCGGCATGCGAAGATCATCATCGTGCGTGCGCTGGGAGGGGCGAGCTACTTCCACTATGCGCTGGAGGCGCTGCATGCCTGTGCGGCGCGTCAGGGTGCGTTGATTGCTGTATTGCCGGGGGATTCGAAGCCCGATCCAGGGCTGACGCCTTTTTCCAACGTTGCGCTCGATGATCTCAATGCGCTCTGGTCCTATCTGATCGAGGGCGGGGAGGCGAATTCGCGGGCGTTTCTCTCCTATGCAGAGGCGATGCTGTCGGGTGGCGAAAAGCCCATGCCGGCCGCACCTTTGATGAAGGCCGGCATATGGTGGCCGGGCAAGGGGGTGATCGGCGTCGAGGAGTGGAGGAGGGTTTCCGTTTCGGGGGTGGCAGTCCCGGAGGGACGCGAACCCCCGACAGTCGCGATTTCCTTCTATCGCGCGCTGGTTCAGAGCGGTGAGATGAAGCCTGTGGAAGCCATGATGGAGGCTCTGGTCGCCGAGGGCATGCGGCCGTTACCGGTCTTTGCCTATAGTCTCAAGGATGCCGTCTCCGTCGGGATTCTCGAACGTGTCTTTATCGAGTTGAAGCCGGGCGTAGTCATCAATTCTACGGGCTTTGCCGTTTCGGCGCCGGGCGCGGATCGTCAGGCGACGGTGCTGGAGACTGGCGAGGCCGTTGTTCTGCAGGCCATCTTCTCGGCTTCGTCGAAAGAGGCCTGGGAGGCGTCCTCTCAAGGGCTTTCGGCCCGCGATCTCGGTATGAATGTGGCTCTGCCCGAAGTCGATGGGCGCGTTCTTGCCCGTGCCGTGTCTTTCAAGGCGGCCGCCCGCTATGATGAAAGGGTTGAGGCCAATATCGTCGCCAGCGAGCCGCTTGAGGATCGCATGCGCTACACGGCGAGGCTCGCCGCCAATTGGGCGCGGCTGCGCAATGCACCACCCGGCGATCGGCGCGTTGCGCTTGTGATGGCCAACTATCCCAATCGTGATGGGCGTCTCGGCAACGGCGTCGGGCTTGATACGCCGGCCGGCACGATCGAGGTTCTGAACGCGATGCAAGCGGCAGGCTACGGCGTCGCTGATATACCCGCCGATGGCGATGCGCTGATGCGGCATCTGGCGGATGGCCCGACAAATTCGGGGCATGATGGCCGTATCGTTCGCGAGACGCTTTCCTTGAGCGACTACAAGGATTTCTTCTCGTCGCTTCCCAAACAGATTCAGGATGAGATCACGGCGCGCTGGGGCGAGCCGGAGGCAGACCCTTACGCGCTCAATGGCGGCTTTGCCCTGCCGTTTACCCGCTTCGGCGAGGTGCTTGTCGGTATCCAGCCGGCGCGCGGATACAATATCGATCCGAAGGAGAGCTACCACTCTCCCGATCTCGTCCCGCCGCACGGTTATCTCGCTTTCTATGCCTTCCTGCGCCGCTCCTTCGGTGCCCACGCCGTCATCCACATGGGCAAGCACGGCAATCTCGAATGGCTGCCGGGCAAGGCGCTGGCGCTTTCGGAGGTTTGTTATCCGGAAGCGATCCTCGGGCCGCTACCGAACCTTTATCCTTTCATCGTCAACGATCCCGGCGAGGGCACGCAGGCCAAGCGCCGCACGAGCGCCGTCATCATCGACCACCTGACCCCGCCTTTGACGCGCGCCGAAAGCTACGGCCCGCTAAAGGATCTGGAGGCGCTGGTCGACGAATATTACGAGGCTTCGGGCGGTGATCCGCGTCGTATCCGGCTGCTCCGAAAGCAGATCCTCGATCTCGTTGCCGATATCGGGCTCGACCAGGATGCCGGTATCGCCAAGGGCGAGGGCGAAGACGAGGCATTGCGCAAGCTTGATGCTTATCTCTGCGACCTCAAGGAGATGCAGATCCGTGATGGCCTGCACATCTTCGGCGTTTCGCCTTCCGGGCGGCTATTGACGGATTTAACGGTGGCGCTGGCGAGAGTGCCGCGCGGCCTGGGCGAGGGTGGCGATCAGAGCCTGCAGCGGGCGATTGCTCGGGATGCGTTCGAGGGCGTGGAGGATAACCCTCCACGCAAAGCATTCGACCCGTTGGACTGCGACATGGCCGCAGAATGGAGTGGCCCGCGACCCGCCATCCTCGAAGACATCTCCGATGTTCTCTGGCGCACCCAGGGGGACACCGTCGAGCGTATCGAACTGCTGGCCGCAAAACTCGTGGATGGCGACATAGCCAGTCCGGAGAATTGGTCCAACACCCGCATGGTTCTCAGCGAGATTGCCTCGAAGCTCCAGCCGTCCATCCTCGCCTGCGGCGATGCGGAGATCGCAGCCCTGCTCAAAGGCCTTGACGGGCGTTTCGTTCCGCCCGGCCCCTCCGGTGCGCCGACGCGCGGACGGCCGGACGTTTTGCCGACTGGGCGGAATTTCTATTCGGTCGACAGCCGTGCCGTACCGACGCCGGCCGCTTACGAGCTTGGCAAGAAATCGGCCGAGCTGCTGATCCGTCGTTACGTGCAGGACCATGGCGAATGGCCCGTCTCCTTCGGCCTGACGGCCTGGGGGACATCGAACATGCGCACCGGGGGCGATGATGTCGCGCAGGCGCTGGCGCTGATCGGTGTCAAGCCGGTCTGGGATATGACGTCTCGCCGCGTGACGGGCTACGAGATCATTCCGCCGGCCATGCTGCGGCGGCCGCGTGTCGATGTCACGCTGCGCATCTCGGGTTTCTTCCGTGATGCGTTTCCCGAGCAGATCGCCCTGTTCGACAAGGCAATTCGTGCCGTTGGCATGCTTGAGGAAGATGCTGCAGACAATCCTATTGCGGCACGGATGCGTGGTGAGATCGCGCGGCTCGAAGCAGCCGGCCTCGACACGGCCTCTGCCAGCCGCCGCGCTGGGTATCGTATTTTTGGATCCAAGCCTGGAGCCTATGGCGCCGGTCTGCAGGCGCTCATCGATGAGAAAGGATGGGAGCGGCGTGCCGATCTCGCCGAGGCCTATCTCGTCTGGGGCAGCTATGTCTATGGCGCTGGCGAAGAGGGACGCGCCGAGCGCGGTGTCTTCGAGGAGCGGTTGCGGTCGATCCAGGCGGTCGTGCAGAACCAGGATAATCGCGAGCATGATCTGCTCGACAGCGACGATTATTATCAGTTCGAGGGCGGCATGGCGGCGGCGGCCGAGCAGCTCGGCGGCGCGCGCCCCTCGATCTATCATAACGATCATTCGAGGCCGGAAAAGCCTGTGATCCGCTCGCTTGAAGAAGAGATCGGCCGCGTGGTGCGCGGGCGCGTCGTCAATCCCAAATGGATCGAGGGCATCATGCGCCACGGCTACAAGGGCGCCTTCGAGATTGCCGCAACGGTGGACTATCTTTTCGCTTTCGCGGCGACGACGGGTGCCGTCGGCAATCATCATTTCGAGGCCGTCTACCAGGCTTTTGTAGTCGACCAGAACCTACGTGATTTCATGGCGGAGAAAAATCCCGCCGCGTTGCGAGACATGCGGGAACGTCTGCTCGAAGCGATCGATCGCAAACTTTGGACGCCGAGAAGCAATTCGGCACGGTTCGATCTCGAAACTTTGGACAAGAACAAGGATGCAGCGGCATGAGCGTGGTTGACGAGCTTCTGCTTGCTTTTCGGAGTTATCTGCAATCGCGCAGCGATCCGGTTCTAAAACATTTTATCGAGGGTTTTGGCTGGTCGATGGATGCGCGGACGCTCGCGCCGCATGATTTGGCCGTCGTCTCTTACCTTCGCGCGCTCGACCGATCGGGTAATGGGGCGGAAGAGGTTTTGCTCAATAGACTGCTGGATGCCGAGGATAGCCTGCATTGGGCTCAGACCTACAACATCGCCGATTTCGGCGGCGATTTTTTGCAGAAGTATGGCTGGGTCGAGTTGTTCGGTACGCGCGGGCATTTTGCAAGCGAGGAGATGGCTGGCGGCTTTTTGTTGCTTGGTCCCGGGGTGCATTATCCGGACCATCATCATGTGGCGGAGGAGATTTATATCCCTCTGACCGACGGTTCGCTGTGGAGCAAGGATGCGCAACCGTTCCTGCCGCGCTGGTCGGGCGAGATCATCCATCACCCCTCGAACATCCGCCACGCCATGCGCACGGAAGACCATCCGCTTGTCGCGCTCTATCTTTGGCGCGGCGGCCCGCTGGCACAGAAATCGATCATATCAGGGAGAATGCAATGAGCGACGAATTGGCCGAGACCGGTGTGGAAGCACCGAAGAGCGACGATGCTCGTCACGCCGACAAGATGGCCAAGAAGAAGGCCGCGCGCGACAAGATCATGGCCAGCAAGAACGATGAGAAAGGCCTGATCATCGTTCATACCGGCAAGGGCAAGGGAAAATCGTCGTCCGCTTTCGGCATGATCTTCCGACATATCGCCCACGGGAAGCCGAGCGCCGTCGTGCAGTTCATCAAAGGGGCCATGTGGACCGGCGAGCGCGACCTGATCGAAAAGCATTTTTCCGATATCTGCCAGTTCCATACGATGGGTGAGGGCTTCACCTGGGAAACACAGGATCGTGCCCGTGACGTGGCAGCGGCATCCGCCGCCTGGGAGAAGGCCAAGGAGCTGATCCGCGACGAGCGGAACTCGATGGTGCTGCTCGACGAAATCAACATCGCGCTTCGCTACGACTATCTCGACATCAACGATGTGCTTGAGTTCCTCAGGAACGAGAAGCCCCATATGACGCATGTCGTTCTGACAGGCCGTAATGCCAAAGAAGAGCTGATCGAGATTGCCGATCTCGTCACCGAGATGGAACTGATCAAGCATCCTTTCCGCTCGGGCATCAAGGGACAGCCCGGCGTCGAGTTCTGATCATCCGCCGGGCGCTCAACTGCCCGGCAGCATTGCTTTGAGTGCTTTCGCCGTCTGTGGGTTCGCGGGAAAGAAGGATTCGATCGCCAGTTCCGACAGGGTGACATCGACGGGTGTGCCGAAGACCGTCGTGGTGGATAGAAACGAAAGATGTCCCGCTTCGGTGACAAGTTCCAGTGGTACAGCAATGCCCGCGAAATCTCGCTCTGGAGCTGTCGATTTCGGCGCAGGTGGTGCGGGATAGGCTGACAATTCCTGCAGCAATTTTGCCAGTACGGGATCGCCGGTCGCCGATATCTGCTGGCGCAGGCGCTCCAGCAGATGCGCCCGCCATTCGAAGAGATTGGCGATGCGCGGTGCCAGGCCCTGCGGATGAAGGCTCAATCGCAAAACATTGATCGGCCCCTCGGTCAACGAGGTATCGACGACACCGGCAAGCAGCGGTGCTACGGCGGCATTGGCGGCAATCAGCGTCCAGTGCCGGTCGACCGCCAGGGCCGGGAAAGGCTCGTGACCTTTCAGCAGCATATCGATCGCCCGCCGCGCCGGGGCAAGTGCCGGATCATCCAGCTTGCGTTCGGGGAAGACCGGCGCAAACCCTGCCGCCAGAAGCATGGGGTTACGATCGCGCAATGGTACGCCGAGCCGTTCTGCGAGATGCATCAGCATCTCGCGGCTTGGAAGCGCCCGCCCGCTCTCGATGAAGCTCAGATGTCGCTGCGATATATCGGCTTCAAGGGCGAAGTCGAGCTGGCTCAGGCGGCGGCGTTGCCGCCATTCGCGCAGATGGTCGCCGAGAGAGCGGGCCGGGTTCATCATGCGGCGGCCGGCAGCTGGTCGATGAAGCCGTGAACGGATTTCAGCCGATCGCCTTCTAGGATGGCGAAATCCGTGCCCTTGATCAGTGGTTCGGCATCGGCCGGCCCGAAGCCCCACGAGAACCGGAGGTTGTCACCGTGGCGGTCGCCATCTGTGATCAGCGCGAAGCGGAAGCCGGGGAAGCGATCGTGCGCGGCCGTGACCAGCGCATGGATCTGTTCGCGGTCGTCAGCGCGCATCATCGGGTCGATATAGCTGCAGTCTTCCGTCCATGCTTCAGCGATGAGCGCACGGCGGCGGTCGGTATCGGCCTCGTTCCAGATGGCGAGGTAGCGGTCTGCAATGGTGTTCGCGTCAGTCATCGGTCAACTCCTTTGGATCGCCTGAACCGTTCAGGCAGGGCGATCATCGGCGCGTACCGAAGCACTATCAATTACGTCCGAGGTAATCAAAGGGCCGTTTCTAGAGACCGAGCCAGATCCTGACGGGATGGGTGGGATCTGCCAGCAACTTGATCGCAAAGGCAATGCAGATGATGACGAGCAGCGGCTTGATCAGTTTTGCGCCGATGCGCATGGCAAGCCGCGAGCCAGCCTGCGCGCCGAGAAACTGGCCGAGACCCATGACGATCCCGACCTTCCAGAGAATGACGCCGGAAAAGATGAAGACGATCAGGCCGCCGAGGTTGGAGCCGAAATTGAGCAGCTTGGTATGTGCGGTCGCCTTCAGCAGGCCGAAGCCGGCGAGCGACACAAAGGCGAGCATCAAAAACGAACCGGTGCCGGGTCCGAACGCACCGTCATAAAAGCCGATCAGCGGCACGAGTGTCACGCCGAAAGCTGCAGCACTCATCCGCCGGTGCTTTTCGACGTCGCCGAGATTGGGCTTGAGCGCAAAATAGAGAGCGATGGCGATCAGCAGGAACGGCAGGATGATGCGCAGAACATAGCTTGGCATCACCGTCGCCAGCATCGCACCGAACATGCCGCCGATCACGGCCATAACGGCCATGTGCAATTGCTCGCGGAGGCGGACATGGCCTTGCCGCGCATAGGCAATAGTCGCCGATGCCGCACCGCAGATCGACTGCACCTTGTTCGTGCCGAGTGTCTGAAGCGGTGGGATCCCGGCCAGGAGCATCGCGGGGACGGTAATCAGCCCGCCACCGCCGGCGATGGAATCCACGAAGCCGGCAAAGAACGCGGCGGCAAAAAGCAGAAGCAGGATCTGAAACGTGATGTCTGGCAAGGCGGGAACTCTGCGGGCGGGAGATATGCGGTTTGAAACCAGCGGCCTTCTTGCATTTCGACCGCCCCGTGGCAATTGCCTGCGGGCCACACCAGGCGAAATTGACGGCTCGGCATTGGCTGGCTACACCTGCGAGCTCGGCTGTCATCATCGGGAGCGAATATGACGACTTATGCCAATTCCCCCCGCCGCTATATTCTCGGCCTGGGCTGCGAGAGTGGTACCGACTGGAACGACGTGTGCGCGCTTGCCGAACGTGCGTTACAGGAGGTCGGAATAGGCAGCGAGCAGCTTTTGGCCGTGGTGTCGATCGACACGCGCATCAATGAACCGGCGATCCTGGAAGTGGCCACTCATTTCCGTCTGCCGGTGCGGTTTTTCAAGGCGGCGGCGTTGGAGCGGGAAACACCGCGCCTGAAGAATCCCTCCGAACTCGTCTTTGCTCATGTCGGATGTCATGGCGTTGCCGAGGCGGCGGCTTTGGCGGCCGCAGGCGCCGATGCGGAGCTCGTTCTGCCGAAGATCAAGTCCAATTTTGCCACCGCCGCAATCGCGAGGATTGGGTGATATCGAAATCGATGGGTGCTCGCAGTCAAGGGGGCTGCGGCATCCCGTCGGCATTTCGCCAAGCGCGGTTCTCGTGTATGCCCGTAGCTCAAGCGTGATCAATGGCGGAAACAACCATCCGAAAGATCGAGCTTAATCAGTATATTCGTAAGGAAAAATAATGAACAAGGTCATTTATGATACCGATCCGGGCGTTGACGATGCAATGGCGCTTCTCTTTCTGCATCGCCATCCGGATATCGACCTTCTGGGCATAACGACGGTTTTCGGCAATGCTTCGGTCGATACCACGACACGCAATGCGCTGTTTTTGAAGCGCGAATGGAACATTTCGTGCCCGGTTGCGCGGGGCGCCAGCGTCACCTTCGATCCCTCGCGGCCTGAACGGCCGTGGCCAGCGGTCGTTCACGGCCATAACGGTCTCGGCGACATCGACGTGCCCGAAACGATTGATCTGCCAGCCGACCCGCGCCCTGCCTATCAGTTCATCATCGATACGGTTCGCGCCCATCCGGGCGAGGTTACGCTGGTTGCCGTTGGCCGCATGACCAACTTGGCTCTGGCCTTGAAGCACGACCCGGAGATTGCCTCGCTCGTGAAGGGCGTCGTGATCATGGGCGGCAATTTCTATGTGCCAGGCAATGTCACTCCGGTGGCGGAAGCCAATATTCATGGCGATCCGGAAGCTGCCGATTTCGTCATGACAGCCGCCTGGAAAGTCGTTGTCGTCGGCCTCGACGTCACATCGATCACCACGATGAGCCGCGGCTATCTCGCCGACATGGCAAAGGCTGGCGGTCCTTCGGTGCAGCTGCTGTCGGATCTGTCGCAGTCCTATATCGATTTCTACAAGCACGCCGTTGAAGACGGCATGATGGTTCACGATAGCTGCGCCTGCGTCTACGTCGTCGCGCCGCAATTGTTCGACACCATCGAGGGATCGGTCCGTGTCGTCTGTGGCGGCATTGCCGATGGTCAGACGATCGTCAAGCCGGATGGCCGTCGTTTCCCGCCGGGCGATTGGGACAATTTGCCCAGCCAGATCATCTGCACCGGTATCCGCTCGCAGGAGGTCATCGACCTGATCCGTGATGTGATCCTGGAAAAAGTAGTGCACTAAGACACTCGGGAAGGGAGTGGCGGCATTCCCTTCCCACTTACGCTTCCGGTCAACCCATCTGCGTTCCACACATTCATATTCAAACGTTCGGAGATGTCAGATCCGACGCCGGCTCGTTGACGCTTGGTTTTGTGACGGTCTGTCGTCGTTGGCAAAGCCCATAGCGCGTCATTGACGCGTCTGAAGGCGCCGATCGCATAATATTGGGCACGGAACGACAACAGGCCACGACTGTCTTATCCCGTTCTCAACGTTGCAATTTCAGCCATCCGGGCATAGGACACAGAGGATGAACGATAGCGCTTTTTCCAATCTGCCCTCACTGGAGCCGGGCTCGGTCTGGCTTGTCGGCGCCGGTCCGGGAGATCCGGGGCTGCTGACCCTGCTCGCGGCCAAAGGATTGGCCGAGGCTGACATCATCGTACACGACGCGCTGGTCAACGAGGATTGCCTGAAGCTCGCGCGTGCGGGCGCCGTGCTGGAATATGCCGGCAAGCGCGGCGGCAAGCCGTCGGCCAAGCAGCGCGACATTTCGCTTCGGCTGGTGGAGTTAGCGCGGTCCGGCAAGCGCGTTTTGCGTCTCAAGGGTGGTGATCCCTTTGTTTTTGGGCGTGGCGGCGAGGAGGCTTTGACGCTCGTCGAACACGGCATTCCCTTCCGCATCGTCCCCGGCATCACGGCCGGGATCGGCGGACTGGCCTATGCGGGCATTCCCGTCACGCACCGCGATGTCAATCATGCCGTGACCTTCCTGACCGGACATGACTCCTCGGGGGTCGTGCCCGATGCGATCAATTGGGAAGCGATCGGCAAAGGCTCGCCCGTTATCGTCATGTACATGGCGATGAAGCATATCGCCCAGATCACCGGCAATCTCATGGCCGCGGGCCGCTCTCCCGACGAGCCGGTGGCGTTCGTGTGCAACGCCGCGACAGCGCAGCAGCAAGTGCTGGAAACGACGCTGGGACGTGCATTTGACGATATCGAAGCCTCCGGGCTGGAGCCGCCCGCCATCGTCGTTGTCGGCGACGTTGTCAGACTGCGGCCGTCGCTCGATTGGCTGGGCGCGCTTTCTGGGCGTTCGCTTGTGCCGGCCGCCGAGATGCGGGCTGGAGGTGAGCGGAAGGCGTCGGCATGAGCGGTTTGCTGATTGCCGCACCGGCATCCGGTTCGGGCAAGACGACGTTCACGCTCGGCCTCCTGAGAGCCTCGCGACAGAAAGGCATCGCCGTCGCGCCCGGCAAGGCTGGTCCCGATTATATCGATCCGGCATTTCACGCAGCAGCGGCGGGCTCCGCCTGTCTCAATTTCGATCCCTGGGGGATGCGGCCCGAACTCCTGTCAGCCAATTCGGCGCTTCATCGCATGGGCGGCCGGATGCTGGTTGTCGAGGGCATGATGGGGCTGTTCGACGGTGCGGCCGACGGCACGGGAACGCCGGCCGATCTTGCTGCCTTGCTCGATCTTCCGGTGCTGCTTGTGGTGGATGCCTCGCGCATGTCCCAGTCGGTCGCCGCCGTGGTCAGCGGTTTTGCTCATTTCCGCGCCGATATTCGCGTGGCCGGCGTCGTGCTCAACCGTGTCGCCAGCGAGAGACATGAAGGGATGCTGCGCCGGGCGCTGGATGCGATGCGCATGCCCGTTCTCGCCGTCCTGCGAAATGACAAGAGTCTCGCGCTGCCGGAACGGCATCTCGGCCTTGTGCAGGCCGGCGAACATGCCGGTCTGGAGGAATTCATCGAATCCGCTGCAGCTGTGGTTTCCAAAGCATGTGATTTCGATCTCTTGATGCGGATTGCACAACAGAATCTCGTCCGCCCATCGGCCGCCAATATCCCGCGCCTGATGCCGTTCGGACAGCGCATCGCAGTGGCGCGCGATATTGCGTTTGCCTTCAGCTACGAACATATGCTGCTCGGCTGGCGACGACGCGGGGCGGAGATCTCGTTCTTTTCGCCGTTGGCGGACGAGGCGCCCGCCGCCGATGCGGATGCCATCTATCTTCCCGGCGGCTATCCGGAACTTCACGCTGGCAGGCTTGCGGGCGCGCAACGGTTTCTGTCCGCCATGAAGGCGGCGGCGGCAGCTGGAGTTCGAATCTATGGCGAGTGCGGCGGCTATATGGTACTCGGCGACGGGCTGGTGGATGCGGACGGCAATCGCCACGGCATGCTCGGCCTTTTGCCTGTCGTGACCAGCTACCAAACACGACAGCGTCATCTCGGCTATCGACGGGTGACTCCGCTTGCCGGATCTTTTTTCGACAAGCCGATGACGGCCCATGAATTTCACTATTCGACCATTGTTTCGGAGGGCGAGGCGGATCGCCTTTTCACGGTGTCGGATGCGCTTGGCGTGGATCTGGGGGCGGCCGGCTTGCGCCGTTCCAATGTTGGGGGGTCTTACATGCACCTGATCGATCTGGCCGGTGACGCGGCATGACCGGGATCGTCCATGGCGGCGGTATCACGGCTGCCGCTCGTCTCTATGGCGGAAAGCCCCACGATTGGCTGGATCTGTCGACCGGCATCAATCCCAACCCGGTGACTTTGCCCGACGTGCCCGTCGCGGCCTGGCATCGGCTACCGGACCAGCATTTGCAGGAGCGCGCGCGAGAGGCGGCGCGGGAGTACTATCGTAGCGGTGATATCCTGCCGCTGCCCGTTCCCGGAACGCAATCGGTCATCCAGATGCTTCCAAGGCTCGTTCGCGGCGGAAGCGTTGCGATCCTGTCCCCGACCTATGGAGAATATGCGCGGGCATTTACGCTTGCCGGTCTGCGGCTCCGGCAAATTTCCTCGGTTGCCGAATTGAGCGATGACGATGGGCTTGTCGCCGTCGTCAATCCCAACAACCCGGATGGGCGAAAATTTTCCGTCGACGAATTGCGGGCTCTCCACGACAGGCAGCATGGGCGAGGCGGGACACTTCTGGTCGATGAGGCCTTTGGCGACGTCGTGCCGGAGGCAAGTCTTGCGCCTCATGCCGCTTCGATGCCAAGCCTCGTCATTTTCCGCTCTTTCGGGAAGTTTTTCGGGCTCGCCGGCCTGCGGCTTGGCTTCGTGATTGCCGAGCCTTCGATCCTTGAGCGTTTCGAGGAATGGCTTGGCCCATGGGCAGTTTCCGGACCGGCTCTCTCGATAGCGGCATCGCTGATGGAGCGTGATACCGGCGCTATCCGCGACCGTATCGTGCAACGTCATCAGGCGCTCAAGTCGGTACTGCTTCGATCAGGCCTTCGGATCGTCGGCGGCACGGCATTATTCTCACTGGTTGCGGACGAGCGGGCAGAAGGCCTATATACGCATCTCTGCCGTCACCACATTCTGGTCCGCAAGTTCGATTATGCGCACAACTGGCTGCGCTTCGGACTGACACCCGATGAAGAGGCGGACCAGAGACTCGCCGGGGCACTTGCGTCGGATGATTTCAGATCGGCTCGGCCTGAAATCTGAATTCGCGCTGGAATCAAACAGGTAGGGCAGGATGTCGTTCGAAGCCTTTTGCGAGGTTCGGCGGCGTGCGCTAGAGGAATATTCGACATGACCGCCGACGAACATTTGCTCATTCTGGTTCTTGCCCTGCTGCTCGATCGCATCGTCGGCGATCCCGACTGGCTTTGGCAGCGCTTTCCACATCCTGTCGTGCTGTTCGGCAAGGCGATCTCGTCCTTCGATCAACGGTTCAACGCCAAGCATCTTGCCGGTGTTCTTCGCCGTCGTAACGGTGTCATGTCGATCATTGCACTCTTGATGGGTGCCGCGATTGCGGGCTGGGCCATTCATGGATTGCTGGCCTTCTTCGGCTGGCTCGGCATTCTGGTCGAGGCCGCGCTCGTGGCGGTGTTCCTGGCGCAGAAGAGCTTGGCCGATCATGTCGGCGATGTCTCGCAGGCCTTGCGGGCAAACGGCCTCGAAGGTGGCCGCGTCGCCGTGTCGCGCATCGTCGGCCGAGATCCGGAAACACTCGATGAGCCGGGCATCTGCAGGGCGGCAATCGAAAGTCTTGCCGAGAATTTTTCCGACGGCGTCGTGGCGCCGGCGCTGTGGTACGCCATTTTCGGCCTACCGGGCCTGTTCTTTTACAAGATGCTGAATACCGCCGATTCGATGATCGGCCACAAGTCGGAAACTTATATCGACTTCGGGCGCGCTGCAGCCCGTCTGGACGATATCGCCAACTGGCCGGCCGCCCGACTGTCGATTTTGCTGATTGCCATCGGCGCTCTTGCCAAGCGTGGCCTTTCGGCGCTTGGAAATGCGATCCGTGTTGCCGTGCGCGATGGCGGCCTGCATCGCTCGCCGAATTCCGGCAGACCGGAAGCGGCGATGGCCGGTGCCTTGGATATCCAGCTTGCCGGGCCGCGTATCTATGGCGGAGAGCTCGTGCGCGAACCGATGATCAACGGCTCCGGGCGTGATACGGCGACGGTCAGCGATATCGAAGCCGGCATTTCGATTTTCTATTCGGCTTGCTCTGTCCTGGCACTTCTTGCCTTTCTGGGTTTCCTGCTGCTGCTTTGAACGGGCGGCCTGATTAAGAAATCACTCACTATACGTATTAATCAGGTATAATTGGCGTGATGCTAAGCTTTACCCTCGTCTGAATTGCTTCGCGAGGAAGCAACGGTCGGAGGGGATAAGATGAAATATGTAATGCTGGCGGCGGCCATGGGTATTTCCACGCAATTGTATGTTGGTGCAGCGAATGCCGGAACGCTTCTGGCGTCGGTCGATCTTCGCTCGCAAACAATGACCGTCTCGGAAGATGGTGTCTTCAAGTACCGCTGGAAAGTATCGACCGCACGGCGAGGCTATGTGACGCCGACGGGCTCCTACACTGCAAAGTGGCTTTCCAAGGATCATCGCTCCAAGAAGTATGACGATGCGCCGATGCCCTATGCCGTGTTCTTCAACGGTGGGTATGCGGTTCACGGCACTTATGAAGTCAGGCAATTGGGCAGGCCTGCCTCTCATGGCTGCGTGCGCCTGGAGACGCGCAATGCGGCGACCTTCTTCTCGATGGCGGCGGATATAGGCCTTCACAACACCCGGATCGTCATCAACGACTGAACGAGCGGAGGCACGGCGGGTTCGTCTGCAGATGCGGTCAGCCCTCATGCTGCCGCATCTTGCACGCATGCGCGCCTGGATCCGTGTGGTTGTGGCGCAGGCGTCATTTTGCTCTTTGCGCAACAGTCATCCGCCAAATTGCCGGGGTTTACGGTGGAAACCATTGGCTTTTGGAATGGATTTCCCTATGAGGGGGATTGAATTATTATTTCAAGAGGTATGGGCAGTGACTGCTACATTTGACAAAGTTGCCGACATCATCGCTGAAACCAGCGAAATCGACCGTGACACCATCACCCCGGACAGCCACACGATCGACGACCTTGGCATCGACAGCCTGGACTTCCTGGATATCGTTTTCGCGATCGACAAGGAATTCGGCATCAAGATCCCGCTCGAGCAGTGGACGCAGGAAGTCAACGAGGGCAAGGTTTCGACCGAAGAATACTTCGTGCTGAAAAACCTCTGTGCCAAGATCGATGAATTGCGCGCCGCCAAGGGCTGAGCAACATCCTTTGCATTTTTTTGACGCCCAGCCGCCTTTGAATATGGCGGCCGGGCGGTTTCATTCTTAAATAGCGTATCCCGCCCGGTGCATCCTGCATTGCCGGGTGGAGCGGAGGCGTTGATGCTGCTGGAATATTTCCAGATGATAGACAGGATCGAGTCCGTCGACCTGTCCAAAGGCCTGTTGAAGGCGCATTCCGTCGTTCCGGCGAAAAGCCCGGTTTTCGAAGGCCATTTCCCCGGCATGCCGCTCGTTCCGGGCGTTCTCCTGATTGAAACGATGGCGCAAGCGTCCGGCATGCTCGTGCTTGCCGCGACCAAATTTGCCTATATGCCTTTTCTGATGTCGGTCGACGGTGCGAAGATGCGCACCTTCGTCGAGCCGGAGGCAGAGCTCGATATCGAGGCCGAGCTGGAGCACGACGGATCCGGTTTTGCGGTGACCAAGGCACGTATTACCATTGCCGGAAAGAAGATCTGCGATGCGCAGTTGAAGCTGCGCACCATGCCGTTTAATGAGGTGCCGCTCGCCGATATCGTGCGCAAGCGGGCGGGCGAGGTCGGGCTTCTCGAAGCCATTGCCGCCAACGGTTGATGCTGCCGGCTCTTGTCCGGCGCCGCATTCGAAGAGGATTGATGAATGAGCAAGGCTCAGAATGATGTGGTGATCACGGGTATCGGCATCGTTACCTGTCAGGGCGTCGGCAAAGACGCGCATCTGGCGTTGCTGACGGCCGATGCGGCACCGCCGGCCATCGTTGAAACCGAGAAGTTCAAGCCCTATCCGGTCCATCCGCTGCCGGAGATCGATTGGTCCCAGCAGATCCCGAAGCGCGGCGACCAGCGTCAGATGGAAAACTGGCAGCGCATCGGCGTCTTTACCGCCGGTCTTGCGCTTGACGATGCCGGTTTCAAGGACGATCTGGACGCTTGCGGCTCCATGGACATGATCGTCGCTGCCGGCGGTGGCGAGCGTGACACCAATGTCGACACGCTGATCGTCAACGAAGGCCTGAAGCGCAACGACCGTGAGCTGCTTCTGAACGAGAAGCTGACGACGGAGTTGCGGCCGACGTTGTTCCTGGCTCAGCTTTCCAATCTGCTGGCCGGCAATATTTCCATCGTTCACAAGGTCACCGGTTCGTCGCGGACCTTCATGGGTGAAGAGGCGGCCGGCGTTTCCGCCGTCGAGACCGCCTTCCATCGCATCAAGTCGGGTGAATCCACTCACGCGCTTGTTGGCGGTGCGTTTTCGGCGGAGCGCCTGGACATGATCCTGCTGATCGAGTCGATCAATGCCCATGCAATCGGTGACTGGCATCCCATCTGGTCGCGCAAGCCGGAAGATGGCGGCGGCATGATCATGGGCTCGCTGAGCGCATTCCTGGTGCTGGAATCGCGTGCGCATGCCGAGGGGCGCGGGGCGCGCATATATGCGACCATCGATTCGATCGAAGGCGATCGCGGCCAGCGCGACGGCGGCAAATTCGAGAAGCGGCTGGAGCGTATGCTCGGCGCATCCAAGCAGGGCGCGACGGATGCGACGGTCGTCTTTTCCGGTACGTCTGCAATCCACGATCTGGCTCAGCGCGAAAAGGCCGTGCTGGAGGCACAGCTTCCCGCTGCCGCGATCCGCGCCTATTCGGGCGTTTCCGGGCACGGTCTGGAAGGCCAGTTTACGCTTGGCCTCGCCTTCGCGGCACTTGCTGTCGCCAATGAGGCCAAGGTGCCGCCTTTCGATGCCGAGCACGAAAAGCCGATGGCCATCGGAGCCCGTAATGCTGTTGTAACGACTGTCGGCCATGCCCGCGGCGAAGGCGTTGCTGTACTTTCAGCTGAAGCGTGAGGAGCAGAATCATGACCGCATCCGCTTACAAGGATCACCTCGGACGTCCGATCGTCGCCGTCACCGGCATGGGGATCATCACCTCGCTCGGTCAGGGCCTGCAGGATAATTGGAACGCGCTTTCATCCGGCACCTCCGGCATTCACAACATCACCCGCTTTCCGACCGACGGTCTTTCGACACGGATCGCCGGTACGGTGGATTTCATCGATATTCCCGTCCCGAACGCCGTCGAGCGCTCCTACGCTTTCGCGCGCGAGACGACGATCGAGGCGCTGGCGCAGGCCGGCATCTCCGGCGATTTCGATGCGCCGCTTTTCCTCGCCGCGCCGCCAATCGAGCCGGAATGGAACGCCCGCTTCGAGCTGGCCGACCGCTCTCCTCCTGCAGATCATGATGGTGATGCCTACGAGCGCTTCCTCGCCGCCATGCGCCAGCGCCCGGATCCCGCTTTCCACGAGGCAGCTCTGTTCGGCGCTATTTCTGAGCGTCTTGCCGACCGTTTCGGCACGCGCGGCCTGCCGGTAACGCTGTCGACCGCCTGTGCATCGGGTGTCACGGCGATCCAGCTCGGCATCGAGGCGATCCGTCAGGGCCGCACGACGCGGGCGCTGACCGTTGCGACCGACGGCTCGCTCAGCGCCGAGGCGCTGATCCGCTTCTCGCTTCTGTCGGCTCTCTCCACGCAGAACGACCCGCCGACCAAGGCGTCCAAGCCTTTCAGCAAGGATCGCGACGGTTTCGTCATCGCCGAAGGTGCAGCGACGCTTGTGTTGGAATCGCTGGAAGCCGCGATTGCGCGCGGCGCCAAGATCCTCGGCATCATGAAGGGGGCAGGCGATAAGGCCGATTCCTTCCATCGCACCCGCTCGTCTCCGGATGGTGGCCCGGCGATCGCGACGATCCGCGCAGCACTTGCCGATGCCGGCATGGCCGAGACCGATATCGGCTATATCAACGCGCACGGCACCTCGACGCCTGAAAACGACAAGATGGAGTATGGGGCGATGTCCGCCGTGTTCGGCGAACGCCTGCCGACCATTCCTGTCTCGTCGAACAAGTCGATGATCGGCCATACGCTGACGGCTGCCGGCGCGGTCGAGGCGGTGTTCTCGCTGCAGACGATGCTGACCGGCACGTTGCCGCCGACCATCAACTACAACAATCCCGATCCGTCGATCGACCTCGACGTGGTGCCGAACAAGAAGCGTGAAAAGCAGGTGAATGCCGTTCTTTCGAACTCCTTCGGATTCGGCGGTCAGAACGCCAGCCTTGTCATGGCGCTCGAACCGGCTTAATCGGACCTTTGAATAACACATAATAACTGCGCCTGAGAGGCGAAGGACTTTGCTATGCGTGCTTTGCAACTGATCGACGACCGCAAACTTGAGATCACCGATCTGCCGGAGCCGGAAGCGCCTGGCGCAGGTGAAGTCACCCTGCGCGTCAAGGCCGTCGCCCTCAATCATATCGATGTCTGGGGTTGGCGTGGCATGGCATTCGCCAAGCGCAAAATGCCGCTTGTCATCGGCGCGGAAGCTGCCGGTGTCGTCGAGGCCATCGGTCCGGGTGTTGCCAATGTCCTGCCGGGACAGCTGGTATCGATCTACGGAGCACGGACCTGCGGCCTTTGCCGTCATTGTCGCGAAGGTCGCGACAATCTCTGTGAGAACGTCAGCGGCGTGCATGGCTTTCATCTCGATGGCTTCGCGCAGGAGAAGGTCAATCTTCCCGCTCGCTTGCTCGTTCCGGCACCTCCCGGTGTCGATGCAATCGGTGCTGCCCTTGCGCCTGTCACCTTCGGCACCGTCGAGCATATGCTGTTCGACAATGCCAAGCTCGAGCCCGGCGAGACGATTCTCGTTCATGCCGGTGGATCGGGCATCGGCACGGCCGCAATCCAGCTTGCCAAGAAGATCGGCTGCACGGTCATCACCACCGTCGGCTCCGACGACAAGATCGAGAAGGCCAAGGCGCTCGGTGCCGATCACGTCATCAACTACCGCAAGGACCGCTTCGAAGGCGTTGTGCGCAAGCTGACGAAGAAGAAGGGCGTCGACGTCGTATTCGAGCATGTCGGCAAGGATACTTGGGCTGGCTCGATGCTCTGCATGAAGCGTGGCGGCCGTCTTGTCACCTGCGGTTCGACCTCCGGTGTCTCGACCGAGATCAATCTTATGATGCTCTTCCAACAGCAGCTGAAGCTGCTCGGCTCTTTCGGCTGCCGCATGGAGAACATGGCCAACGCCATGCAAAAAATGGCGCGTGGGCTGGCGCATCCGGTGATCGATACCGAGGTCAGTTTCAGCGATATCGATCGCGCTCTGGAGCGGATGGAATCGCGCCAGATATTCGGCAAGATCATCCTGAAGATGGATTGAGCCGCGTGAAGCTTTTTATCACCCGGATCGTCCTCTCCATCAGAAACTTTCGCCAGTGGCTGGTCGCGCAGGTCATATTCGGTTTTCTCAACTTCCTGAAGCTTTTTCCGGCAGATGGCGGTATCAATTTCGCCGACTGGCTGACGCGCAAACTCGGTCCGCGCATGCGCAGGCATCAGCTGATGCTGACCAACTTGCGCAACGCCTTTCCCGAGAAAAGCGACGCGGAAATCGAAGAGATTGCGCTTGCAAGTTGGGGCAATATGGGGCGGCTGGCCGCCGAATACGTCTTTCTCGACCGGTTGTTCGACTTCGATCCCGAGAGTGAGACACCCGGCCGTATCGAAGTTTCGGGCATTCCGATCTTTCTGGATCTCAGAGACAATCCGCGGCCGTTCATCGTCTTCACCGGTCATACCGGTAATTTCGAGCTGCTGCCCGTCGCGGGCGCCGCCTTCGGGCTGACGGTCACGGTGCTCTTCCGTCCGCCGAACAATCCCTATGTCGCCAAGAAGGTCTTCGATTTTCGCGCCAAGCGCATGGGCAATCTCGTGCCTTCGCATGCGGGGTCGTCGTTCAGTCTCGCCCGCGAGCTCGAGGCGGGGCGCGGGGTAGGTGTCCTCGTCGACCAGAAGTTCCGCAAGGGTTTGAAAACTCTGTTCTTTGGGCGCGACGTCAAGACCAATCCACTTCTGCCGAAACTCGTGCGGCAGTTCAATTGCGAGGTCTATCCGGCTCGCTGTATTCGTCTGCCAGACAATCGCTACCGGCTGGAAATCGAGCCGAAGCTTGAGATGCCGCGCAACGAGGCAGGCGGCCTCGATCTGACTGCCACCGCACAGATGCTGAACGACAAGGTCGAAAGCTGGGTGCGGGAGAATCCGGAGCAATGGCTCTGGTATCACGATCGCTGGAACATCAAGAAGGCAGTCTTCTAGACGTCAGTCTGCCAGCGTACGGACGATCCATCCATTCCGATGCGGTCTTCATCCAGTTATTGCAGGCGGTTAGCCTGCCATTTCAGAAAGTTCTCCATTGAAGAGAACTTCCAATCATCCGGATTGAAACGACAGATAAGTCATGATAATTCACGTAGCAGAAAGTTTGGTGAGATTGCGGACACCAAACTGATGATCCTTGGGCATGATAACGCCGGGAAACGAGGCCTCGGTGTTTGACGAATGGTCAAGGACAGGAGGGCAATTTTGCTGGCACTCTTTCATGCCTTCTCCACGAAATGTAATCAGATTCAGCGTGCGATAAAGCTTGGCGACGACGAGCTGGTGGCTTCACTCGACAGTGAATTGGAGCCGTTGATAGCTGCCATCCTGGCCTACAGGGCCACGAGTCTCCTCGAGATCTATATGCAGCTGCAGTTTCTGAACAATCTCATCAGAGAAGAATCGGATGATCGATCGCGTGTGATGCGCAATTCGGCTTCGCTGTCTGTGCTGATCGATCGCTATTTTGGCGGCGCAAGTGAGTCGGCCGCCGATGTTCTGATGGCATTCTCTGCCGACAGGAACGAGCGGGACGATATCTTCGGCTTTGACGAAGGCAGCGTATTGAACGATGTCATTCTCAACAGCCTGCCGGATCGCGTTGCGGTCGTGACGCGCGACTATCGCTACCTCTACAGCAACGCCGCCAATTCGGAGTTTCTGCGATCGAAATCGATGGAGCTTGTCGGACGGCACATAGCGGAATTCGTCGGCGCGGAATACTTTGAAGACAATGTGAAGACGAAGCTCGATGCCTGTTTTGGTGGCGAGGCGGTCGAATGCCTGTATCCGTCCTATCGTCAAGCCGATGTCGGCAAGGTGCTTCACTGCAGCATGACGCCTCTGCGCGCCAAGGGAACCATTATTGGCGCCCTGATGGTGATGCACGAGGTCAGCGTCGTTCCTGTCAGCATGCTGGTGGCCTGAACTCGCGCTCAGGCGCCAAATAGTGTTTTTTCGATCGAACCCGCTGCTGGCAGCGGGTTCGTTTCGTTTTGCCTGACATCATCGAGCGGCGGAGCCTTGCTTGATGCCGCCCGGGCGGGCTGCGGGCTGGCGTCCTTAGCCTCATCATCGTCGGAGCATTCGACGCAGTAGCAGCGAAATCTGATCACCTTTGGCGTCTTCATGCTGCCGGGCGACTCCAGCTTGCGAAGGGGTCGGGCAGGTCACGCCAGCGCTCAGGCGTGAAGCGGTCTGTCTCGATCAGGCACGCATCCAGTTCGGCCGTGATCTGCTGCTCGCTCATCGGGTCTGCGCCGATGAACACCAGCTCCTGGCGGCGGTCGCCCCAGGTCGGGTCGAGATAGGGCGTCAGGGCGCGTTTGAACCCCGGATCGTTCGGCCACTGATCTTGAGGCACCGCAGCCCACCAGAGACCCATCTTGCTCGTGCGGACGAGTGCGCCGGCCTGGCTCATTTCGCCAACATAATAAGGGCGGGTGGCGAGCCAGAAAAAACCCTTGGCGCGGACGACGCCCGGCCAGGAGCGGTTGAGAAATGCCTGAAACTTCATGGGATCAAACGGCTTTTTCGCGCGATAGACGAAGGAGCGGATACCGTATTCCTCGGTTTCGGGAACATGATCCTTGAAGCCGTGCAGTTCCTTGTACCAGAGCGGATGTGTTTCGGCGCGATCGATATCGAAGCGGCCCGTGCCCAGAACTTCGGATGATGCCACCGCGCCGAAATCGGCTTCGATCAGGCGCGCATCGGGGTTGAGGCCGACGATGATTTTGCGAGCGGCGTCGCGCTGTTCGGGCGTTGCGGAGCCGATCTTGTTCAGGATCACGACGTCGGCGAACTCGATCTGCTCGACCAGGAGATCGACGATCGTCCGGTTGTCGCCATCGCCGGCCGTTTCGCCACGATCAGCGAGGAAATCCGTCGAGCCATAGTCTGCCAAAAGATTGGCTGCATCGACGACGGTCACCATGGTATCGAGCTGGGCGACGTCGGAGAGGCTGCTGCCGTCTTCGTCGCGGAACTCGAAAGTGGTGGCAACGGGCAGGGGCTCAGCAATACCCGTGGATTCGATCAGCAGATAGTCGAAGCGATCCTGTTCGGCGAGCTGGCGGACTTCCTTCAGCAGGTCGTCGCGCAGGGTGCAACAGATGCAGCCATTCGTCATTTCCACAAGTTGCTCCTCGGTTCGCGAGAGGTTGGCGCCGCCGTCGCGCACGAGCGCCGCATCGATGTTCACTTCGCTCATGTCGTTGACGATGACGGCGACGCGAAGGCCTTCGCGATTGTTGAGGATATGGTTGAGCAGCGTCGTCTTGCCGGCGCCGAGGAAACCGGAGAGGACTGTGACCGGGAGCTTCTTGTTCATGGCTACCTCTTGTAATGTAATATCATTACATTTGCGGTGATGAAAAAAGCGAGCGTTGGCTCGCTTCCTTCGGCGATATCAAGCCTTTCTCAGGAGAGGCAGGCTTTCAGGGAACTTGCGATGCCGCGCATCAGGTCGAAATAAAGATCCGGGCCCTGGGGCAAGGTCGCAGCTTCGGGATCCAGCACGCCTGACTTTGCCGCGGTGCCTTCGAGCACCACATTGACCAGCTTTGGCTCGAACTGCGGTTCGGCAAACACGCAGGTTGCACCGAGATCGGCGACCTTGCTGTGGATTTCGGCGACACGCTGTGCACCCGGAATGGTCTCGGGACTGACCGTGATCGAGCCGGAAACGCGCACGCCGTAGCGATGCTCGAAATACTGATAGGCATCGTGAAAGACGATGAATGGCTTCTCCTTGATCGGAGCGAGCGTGGAGGCAATCTCCGTGTCCAGCGCGTCAAGCTTGTCGTTCAGGGTTTTCTGATTTGCCTCATAGGTCAGGGCGTTGGCCGGATCTGCGGCGACCAGCGACGTGGTGATTTCCGCGACCATCGCCTTGGCATTGTGGGGATCAAGCCAGAGATGGGTGTCGAATTCGCCGTGATCATGATGATCGCCGGCGTCATGCTCGTCACCGTCGTCATGCGGTTCGAAGGCGCCGCCTTCGCGGAACTTGAGCTTAGTGATGCCGGGCGCATCGTCCAGTTCGACGATCGTTGCGTTGGAACCGAGAGAATCCAGTGGCTTCTGAAGAAAAGCTTCCATGCCGGGGCCGACCCAGAAGACCACCTGGGCCTGTTGAAGGCTGCGGGCGTTCGACGGCTTGAACGCATAGGTATGCGGTGAGGCCGCGCCATCGACGATCAGGTCCGGCGTGCCAACCCCTTGCATGATTGCGGCGACAAGAGAATGGATCGGCTTGATCGAAACGACGACCTTCGGCGCATCGGCTGCGGTTGCCGTTGTGCCGGCGAGGATGCCGGAAAGCAGGAGAGAGGCGGCGAGCGGAAGGAAGGCTTTTGCTGCATTCATGCGATTAAATGCCCTTGAATGGGTCTGTTATGTTATTACATCAATTGCGTTATGCTATAACGTGTGCGATAGCATGGCGCAATAGTGCAATTGGAAATTTCATGCTTTCTTCCATCGACAGCAAGAGCCGGCCGCTTGTGTCGCTCCATGATGTCGGCGTTCGCCGCAGCGGCCGCTGGCTGGTGCGCGGCGTCGATTTTTCGGTGAGCCGCGGCGAGATCGTCACACTGATCGGCCCGAACGGTTCCGGCAAGTCGACCAGCGCGAAGACGGCGATCGGCGTCTTGAAACCGGATGAAGGGCGTGTAGAGCGTATAGCCAATCTGAAGGTCGGCTATGTGCCGCAGAAACTTGCGATCGATTGGACGCTGCCACTCAGCGTACAGCGTCTTATGACGCTGACCGGACCGCTGCCTGAGCGCGAATTGACTGTGGCGCTGGAGGCTGTCGGCATCGCGCATCTCGCCAAGGCCGAGGTGCAGCATCTGTCCGGCGGCGAATTTCAGCGGGCGCTGCTTGCGCGCGCCATTGCCCGAAAGCCCGATCTGCTCGTGTTGGACGAGCCGGTGCAGGGTGTCGATTTCAACGGCGAGATTGCGCTTTACGATCTCATCAAATCGATCCGCAATTCGCAGGGCTGCGGCATCCTGCTGATTTCGCATGACCTGCATGTCGTGATGGCGGCGACGGACACGGTGGTTTGCCTGAACGGCCATGTCTGCTGCCGGGGAACGCCGCAGACGGTCAGCCAAAGCCCGGAATACGTAAAGCTGTTCGGTACGCGCGCCGCGCAGTCGCTTGCGATCTACAGCCATCATCACGATCATACGCATCTGCCCGACGGACGCGTGCAGCATGCCGATGGCTCGATCACGGATCATTGCCACGCCGATGATGGTCACCACCATCACGAACATGACGATCATCATCACGGTCACGATGACCATGATCACCATAGCCACGACCACCACCATGCCGAGGGGGAGCGCCATGTTTGACGACTTCTTTCTTCGCGCGGTTGTCGCAGGCGTCGGGCTGGCGCTGACGACCGGGCCTCTCGGCTGCTTCATCATCTGGCGGCGCATGGCCTATTTCGGCGATACGATTTCGCATTCGGCGCTGCTAGGCGTGGCGCTCTCGCTGCTCTTTCAGCTCAATCTGACGCTATCGGTATTTGCGGTCGCAGCGCTCGTCTCGATCCTGCTTTTGTTCCTGCAGCGACGGCAGGCGCTTTCAGCGGATGCGCTGCTCGGCATTCTCTCGCATGCGACGCTGGCGATCGGTCTCGTCATCGTCGCCTTCATGAGCTGGGTGCGCATCGATCTGATCGCGTTTCTGTTCGGCGATATTCTCGCGGTCAGCCAGTCGGATATTGCGGTGATCTGGGGCGGCGGGATCTTGGTACTGGCGGCTATTGCCTGGCTCTGGCGGTCGCTTCTGGCGTCGACCGTCAATCCTGAGCTTGCCGAAGCCGAGGGATTGCGGCCGGAGCGCTCAAGGCTGCTTTTTATGCTGCTGATGGCCGTGGTGATTGCGATTGCCATGAAGATCGTCGGCATACTCCTGATCACCGCGCTGCTGATCATTCCCGCGGCCACTGCGCGCCGCTTTGCCGCGACGCCGGAGACGATGGCGGTTTTCGCCTCTCTGCTCGGCGCCGTCGCCGTTGTCGGCGGTCTATTCGGATCGCTGCGCTACGATACGCCGTCTGGACCATCGATCGTCGTTGCGGCGCTTGTTCTGTTTATCATCAGTCTGCTGCCCCTCGTTCGAAGGGCCGGCACGCCAGCGGCGCAACAGAGAGGACAGTCGTCATGACCACTCCGGTGCTCACAAAGAATCAAGGCCTTGTTTTCGACGTGCTGACCAGGGCGGAAGGACCGCTCAGCGCCTATACCATTCTCGACAAGCTGCGCGACCAGGGCTTTCGTGCGCCGCTGCAGGTCTATCGCGCGCTGGACAAGCTTCTCGAATATGGCGTGGTGCACAGGCTAGAGAGCATCAACTCCTTTGTTGCCTGCGCCCATCCGCACGAGAATTGCCATAGCCACGGCCTCGTCGCCTTCGCCATCTGCGAAAGCTGCGGCCAGGTGATCGAGTTTCACGATCACGAGGTGGATCATCGGCTGATGGATTGGCTGAAATCGCAGAAATTCAAAGCCGAGAAATCCACCATCGAGATCCGCGGCCATTGCGCGAATTGTGCGGCATAAGCCGTCGCTGCCGATAGGCTATTGCCTTCCTCGCCAGATATTTGTGAAGGATTTCTAATCCAATCTTTTAAGGTCGCGGGCGAAGCGTTGCCAGTTGGCGACGTAATTGCTGGCGGAACGGCGCAGGCCTTCTATCGCGGCTTCATCCAGCGTGCGGATCGCGCGTGCCGGGGAGCCAACGATGAGCGAGCCGTCCGGGAACTCCTTGCCTTCCGTGACAAGCGCATTGGCGCCGACGAGGCAGTTGTTACCGATCTTGGCGCCGTTCAGGATCGTGGCGCCCATGCCGATCAACGAGTTGTTGCCGATCGTGCAGCCATGAAGAATGGCGTGATGGCCAATGGTGCAGCCTTCGCCGATCACCGTCGGGTAGGCCGGGTCGGTGTGCACCATGGTGCCGTCCTGGATATTCGTGGCGTTGCCGATGGTGATCGGCTCGTTGTCGCCGCGCAGCACCGCCCCGAACCAGATGCCGACGTCCTCGCCGATCTCGACCTTGCCGATCACGCTTGCATCCGGTGCGACCCAATATCGGCCGGGACCCGGCGTCTTCGGCGTCGAGCCAGCAAGGGCGTAAAGCGGCATGGTCGATCCTCCTCGATCAGACGACGTTGAGTACCAGGTTTGCAACGCCATCGACGGCGCAGCTGATCCGGTCGCCGCGTGTAACGGGACCGACGCCAGCGGGGGTACCGGTCATGATGATGTCACCCGGTGCGAGCGTGAAGAGCTTGGAAAGCTCGGCGATGATTTCGGGCACCTTCCAGATCATCTGCAAGAGATCGCCTCTCTGAGCGGCCTCTCCGTTGCGCATCAGCCAGATGCCGCCCTTGTCGGGGTGACCGACGCGGGTGGCGGGGACGAGCGCGGAGACGGGCGCCGAGTGATCGAAGGCCTTGCCGATTTCCCAGGGGCGGCCCAGTTTCTTGGCTTCGCCCTGCAGGTCGCGACGGGTAAAATCGATGCCGACGCCGTAGCCGTAGACGCAATCCAGCGCCTGCTCGACTGGTATTTCCGCGCCGCCGCTGCGAAGTGCTACGATAAGCTCGACCTCGTGATGCACATCCGAGGACAGCGACGGGTAAGGGAAATCGCTCGAGACCAGCAGGTTGTCGGGATTCTTCTGGAAGAAGAAGGGCGGCTCGCGGCTCGGATCATGGCCCATTTCGATGGCATGGTCGGCATAGTTGCGGCCAACGCAATAAACGCGGCGCACGGGAAAGAACTCGTTTTCGCCCTCGATCGGGAGGAGAACGGTGGCGGGTGGCGGAATGACTGTCGTCAAAGGGGCGTTCATATGGGCTTTCGAAATTCCTGATCTTCGGCAAGGCGGTCGCCCTCCGACTCCATAAGGCAAACTAGCATCATTGTTACTGCCGCGGAAACTGGCCTTTTTCAGGGATTTGGTGTAGAGCGCGGATCAGAAAGGTTTCCCATGTATAGTGACGCGCTGAAAAACGGCCGCAAGATTTTTGCGGTGGCACCGATGATCGACTGGACTGATCGCCATTGCAGGTATCTGCATCGGCAGATCAGCCGGCATGCGCTGCTCTATACGGAGATGGTGGTGGCCGACGCGATCATTCATGGGCCGCGCGATCGGCTGCTGGGTCATGATACGGCGGAGCATCCCGTCGCGTTGCAGCTCGGCGGCTCGGACCCGGTGAAGCTTGCCGAGGCGCTGCGGATTGCCGAGGCTTATCGGTATGACGAGATCAACCTCAATGTCGGCTGTCCGTCGGACCGCGTGCAATCCGGCACGTTCGGCGCCTGTCTGATGCTGACGCCGGAGGCGGTTGCGTCCTGCGTGGCTGCCATGAAGTCAATATCGAAGGCGCCCGTTACCGTGAAATGCCGCATCGGCGTCGATGAGCAGGAGCCGGAAGAGGCGCTGCCCGAGCTGATGACGCGCGTCCTCGATGCCGGCGCAGACGCCATCTGGATCCATGCGCGCAAAGCCTGGCTGAAGGGCTTGTCGCCCAAGGAAAACCGCGAGATCCCGCCGCTCGATTACGACATCGTCTATCGCATGAAGCAGCGTTGGCCCGATGTTTTCATCGGTATCAACGGCGGCATTCAGACGCTGGATCAGGCCGAGGCGCATCTTTCCCATGTCGACGGCGTCATGCTCGGCCGTGCCGCCTATCAGAACGCCGCCATTCTCGCCGATGTCGATCATCGCTTCTATGGTGATCCGGCAACCGAGGCGGATTGGAACGGGCTGCGCGACCGAATGATTGGATATGTCGAACGGCATATCGCCAATGGCGGCCGCCTGCAGCATGTCGCGCGCCACATGGTCGGCCTCTTCACCGGTCTGCCGGGTTCGCGGCGTTACCGTCAGATCCTGTCGACCGACGCCAACAAGTCGGGCGCAGGCCCCGAGGTGATTGCGGCCGCCTTCGCGGCGGTGGACTTTTCCGGTGAACGCGAACGGGTAAGCGCGTGAGCGCATCCGCTCATCCTCGGGACTAGAAAGCGTTTCCGCCTGCCCCATCATTAGGGATCGATATCCGCGATCGGCCAGAACCACAGCGGATTTATTTTGAACCATGCAGCGAAGCTCGCTCCGTCCTCGTAAGGAGGTGCGAGCATTCGCAAAATGCCGCCGCCCCGAGGGACGGCGGTAGGCTTTGCGATATGAATGGCTGAAATGAAAAACGGCGCGGTTTTCACCGCGCCGTCGGAAACCTTTTCAGGCAGTCACCAGAGGCTTAGTTAGCCTGGATGTTGACAGCCTTCGGGCCCTTGCCCATGCGATCCGGCTCGGTGTCGAACGTGACCTGCTGGCCTTCACGCAGCGACTGGATGCCAGAAGCCTGAAGAGCGGAGATGTGGACGAAAACGTCCTTTGCACCGCCGTCAGGAGTGATGAAACCAAAACCTTTGTCCTGGTTGAAGAATTTTACGGTGCCCTTGGTGGCCATGGGGGATAGTCCTTTACCCATCAGTCTTAGTTAATCCGGGAAACCCGGACGGCTTTGCTTCCGCGACATGCGAAAGCCAGTCGAGAAGTCACGTACGGGGAAAGAACGTCTGCGCGGGTCTCTTAAACCCAACCACTGCCTGCCGCCAGCGGATCACCAAATCAGTCCAGTCACCGGCATGCAAATGCCCGAGCATGCATATGGGTGACAGGCTTTGTGCAAAAAGGCAAGGGGCAATATTAGGGCAGGGTGGGAAACGGGTGGGATTAGGGTGGGAATTTCAAGGAGTTGCAAGCATAAGGAAGATGTTGCTCCAAGCCAAAGCCGATACAGGCAGAGGTTTTGTTAATGGGGCAGACCTTCAGTGCGGGTTGAGTTGAGGTCTTTCAATTTAACTACGAGTATCGTGGTTGAATTTAACTAGATCGTCAGATTCGCTGACTTTGCTTCCTTGCCGTGAATATTATCGAGTGGCGCGGGTATTTCAACAATAATGCCCGCAATACACGGAAGCCTAAATATTTTCCTCTCCATTCAAATCCCGTCAATTTTGATTGCCTTGGAAGTTTTGGTTCTTGCGCCCGGATTAGGCCCGGACAAACGCTTCGCGGTTCGTGGCTATTCACGGACGCTTCACGTCTCAACCAGCGTAAACACCGCGCAAGGCTCGGCAATCCCTCGCAGCTCATGGTCTCCAAGAGAAGCGAGCGGCATCGCTGCCTCAGCGGCGAGCGACCCGGAAATCAGGATATTCTGCCCAAGCGGCTTGCACAGGCCCTCCAGCCGGCTGACGAGATTGACGGCGGGGCCGATGGCGGTGAAGTCCAGGCGGTCGGCGGCGCCGATGTTGCCCCAGAGCATGTCGCCGAAATGCAAGGCGGCGCCGAAGGGGAGCGGCGGCAGGCCTTGGCTTGCCCGGGTCGCATCGAGATGGGCCATGCCGGCGCGAATGGCGGTTGCGGCGCGCAGCGCGGCCTCACAGGCTTCTGTTGCCGTGGTCGTGACCGGGAAGATCGCCAGCACGCCGTCGCCGATGAATTTCAGTACTTCGCCGCCGAAGGCATGCACGGCGCCCGCCACACGATCGAACCAGGCGTCGAGAGCGGCGATGACGATCGTCGGTTCCGTCGCTTCGGAGAGAGCGGTGAAATCGCGAAGGTCGGCGCAAAGAAGCGCTGCGCGGATGGTTTCGCCGGTGCTGCGGCTGAGCGCGCCGGCCTGAACTCGGGCTGCACTTCTGCGGCCGAGATAGGCTTCGAGTAGCGCCGACAGCGCCGCGCGGGCGGCAAGGGCCGCCAGCGGTGCCGCGGCAAAGCGGGCGATCTGGTTCAGGTTTGCCGCTTCTGTCGCCGTGAAAGGCCGGGTGCCGGCCCAGGCCAGCACGGAATTGTCTGGCGTTTCTCCGATCGTTGCCTCACAGGTGGGGCCGAGATCGCCGAGCCAGTCGCGACCGGCTTGTCCGAGCACCGTTCCAGCGAAGCCGAGAGCCTCGATTACTGCGTCCGTTTTGGAATGCCAGAGCCAGGTACGTTGCGTCACGATCGGGTGCGGCGCGGCGAGCGTCAGGGCGCCACCGGCAAGTGGCAGCCCGGCATCAACGAGCTGTCTGCCGAGATCCGCCAGAAAGCGTTCGGGATTGGGGGAGGTTCCGGCTTCATCAACGAGCCAGGAAAGAGGGGCAGGTAGATTCATGGCGCGATCATGTCATGACAGTTGCAGCCTGTCATCCATAGCGATCCAAGCTTTGGGATGAGGGCGTTACCACACAAAAGAATTGAGCTATGTCCCTCGTCGGCGACCTAGCGTTTCTCCGACGAGGCCATGAGGTTGTGCCGATGCCGTCAGCTCTGGCCGTCGTGACCGTGCATGGAATCCGGACCAGGATCGCGCCCTGCCGCCACCGCAGCCATGCGGTCGAAGTAATGCGCCCAACCCTTTGCATGCGCTTCACATTGGTCGGCCGTCGGCAGGCCGGTATGGGTGAGGCGCACCAGTGTGCCATTCGGTTGCTCGATCAGATCGATTTCCACCAGGCTTGATCCTGGCGGCACGGCCTCGCTGCCTTCCCAGCCGAAACTGTAGGCGAGACGATGCACCGGCACGACCTCACGAAAGGAGCCGCGGGCGACGCGGGCACCTGTGACATTGACCAGATAAATGCCGCCGGGCTGCAGCTCTGTCTGGGCTTCGGTGCCCATCCAGCGTAGAATTTTTTCGGGATCGGTCAACAGCGCGAACACGGCTGCGGGCGGTGCCGAGACATGGGTCTCACGGCGGACGACTAAAGGCTCTGACATCGTTCTCTCTCCCGTGGTCGCTTTCCCCGTCGATTCGGCACGCGCAAACGTTGCCTTGCGTCATGGGGCTCCTCATGCGATGGCGTTCAGGCTTTCCGACAAACCAGCGAAGATCCTCCGGCGCTGGCTGCAATCCTCGGCACTTGGCGGCGCCCGCCGGCCTTATCGTCCTGGCCGCCCGGTTTTGCCTTTTGTCCTGCTCTTGCGCTGTCTTTCGTCTATCGGGTCCTCATAGGATCCGACGCCGGGCTTTGCGCGCGTCACCGGCTTGTCCGGCATCTTGCCCTGGACTGGCTTCTCGGTGCGGCCGACCGTCATCTCGTCCAGCGTGTTCCTGCGGAAAAGCGGCGTGCCGGCATCGCTGCCCGGTCCCATTTCATCGAGACTGGGCTTGGCAAAATAGCCGTTGGAGGCATCCTGACCCGAAGTTGCAGCACCCGATTTGCCGGCCTTTGAGGCACGGCCTCCCTTGCCGCCTTCGAGGCTCTTGGCCTCTTCGCGGGCTAGCGGATCGTCCATGGCGGCAAGTTCGACGGCCTTGAGGCGCTTGATCTCGTCGCGCAGACGCGCCGCCTTTTCGAAGTCCAGGTCGGCTGCGGCATCGCGCATCGATTTTTCCAGCGCGTTGAGATGAGCCTGCAAATTGTTGCCGACCAGATGGCCGCCATCGGCAAAACCCTTGCCGGCAGCGCCGCCGATATCGGCACGAACATGGTCCTTCTCATAGACGCTGTCGAGGATATCGGAAATCTTCGCCTTGACCGATTCCGGCGTGATGCCGTTTTCGAGGTTGTAAGCCATCTGCTTTTCACGGCGGCGGCTCGTCTCCTCCATCGCCCGCTTCATCGAGCCGGTGATGTTGTCGGCGTAAAGAATGACCTTGCCGTCCACGTTACGCGCGGCGCGGCCGATGGTCTGGATGAGCGACGTCTCGGAACGCAGGAAACCTTCCTTGTCGGCATCGAGGATGGCGACGAAGCCGCATTCCGGAATATCGAGGCCTTCGCGCAACAGGTTGATGCCGACGAGGACGTCGAAGGCGCCGAGGCGCAGGTCGCGGATGATTTCTATGCGCTCCAGCGTATCGATATCCGAGTGCATATAGCGCACGCGCACGCCCTGTTCGTGCAGATATTCCGTCAGGTCCTCGGCCATGCGCTTGGTAAGCACGGTGCAGAGGGTGCGATAACCCTTGGCGGCCGTCTCGCGGATTTCTCCAAGGACGTCGTCGACCTGGGTACGGGCGGAACGAACCTCGACCGGCGGGTCGATGAGGCCTGTTGGGCGGATGACCTGCTCGGCGAAGACGCCGCCAGCCTGCTCCATTTCCCAGCCACCCGGCGTTGCCGAAACAGCGATCGTGTCGGGGCGCATGGCGTCCCATTCCTCGAAGCGCAGCGGACGGTTGTCCATGCAGGAGGGCAGGCGAAAGCCGTATTCGGCCAGCGTCGCCTTGCGTCTGAAGTCGCCGCGATACATGCCGCCGATCTGGCTGACCGAGACGTGGCTTTCATCGATGAAGAGCAGGGCGTTATCGGGAATATATTCGAACAAGGTCGGCGGCGGCTCGCCGGGATTGCGGCCGGTCAGGTAGCGCGAATAGTTCTCGATGCCGGCGCAGGAGCCGGTGGCTTCCAGCATTTCGACGTCGTAGCGGGTGCGCTGCTCCAGACGCTGCGCCTCGAGCAGGCGGCCAGCCTTTTCCAGCTCTGCGAGCCGGATCTTCAGCTCTTCCTTGATCGCCTTGATGGCGCCGTTCAGCGTCGGGCGCGGCGTCACATAATGCGAATTAGCGTAGATCTTCACCGATTTCAGGTCGCCGGTCTTCTGGCCGGTCAGCGGGTCGAATTCGGTGATGGCGTCGATCTCGTCGCCGAACATGGAGATGCGCCAGGCGGCATCCTCCAAGTGGGCCGGGAAGATTTCGATCGTGTCGCCGCGGACGCGGAAGGAACCGCGGATGAAATCCATGTCGCGACGCTTGTATTGCTGCGCCACGAGATCGGCCAGAAGCTGGCGCTGATCCAGCCGGTCGCCGACATTCATCTGGAAGGTCATCGCCGTATAGGTTTCGACCGAGCCGATACCGTAAATGCACGAGACGGAGGCGACGATGATGCAATCGTCGCGTTCCAGCAGCGAGCGCGTCGCCGAGTGGCGCATGCGGTCGATCTGTTCGTTGATCGAGCTTTCCTTCTCGATGAAGGTATCCGAGCGCGGAACGTAGGCTTCCGGCTGGTAATAATCGTAGTAGGAGACGAAATACTCGACCGCGTTGTCCGGAAAGAAGTTCTTGAATTCGGAATAGAGCTGCGCGGCCAGCGTCTTGTTAGGGGCGAGGATAACGGCGGGCCGCTGCGTCGCCTCGATCACCTTGGCCATGGTGAAGGTCTTGCCGGAACCCGTGACGCCGAGCAGCACCTGGCTGCGGTCCCCATTTTCCAATCCTTCGACGAGATCGCGGATCGCCGTCGGCTGGTCGCCGGCGGGCTGGTATTCCGAGGCCATGCGGATCTCGATGCCGCCTTCGGATTTCGCCGGGCGGGCAGGGCGGTGGGGCGTCCAGAGTTTACCATCCTTGAAGAGCGGATTGCCGCTCTCGATCAGCTTCGACAACGCTTCCACGGTCGCGGTTACGCCGCCGGTCGCGATCTTGTCGGCATCCTCAAGCGCGATATCGAGGCCTGCTACGGGATTGAGGCCGGCCGCAGCGCGCGTTTTCGGGTCTGTCGAGCCGCCCATCGAGGTGCCTCGTGCAGACTTCGAAGCGGCGATCTCGACCTTCTTGCGATGCTTGCCTGCCTTGGAGGCGATCTCGCGCTGCGTTTCGATGCCGGATGCTTCCGCATCCGCCTCGAGCTGCTTCACCCAATCGGACACGCTGCCGCTGAGCGGCGCACCTTCAAACGGTGCCTGCGGCGCCTCTTCGAAACCGGTCGGAGCGGAAGGTTTTTTCGGTGATTTGGCCATGGAGGGAATATGGCGACAGAACACGCCAATGTGAAGGGGCAAAGAGTACAAAAGGGAAACGGATCGATGGATTTTTCCGTTCGTCAGGGATGTCGAATGTGATACAACCCAAGGGCGGCTGGTGCGTTATCGCTGATCCCAAAGTCCGCATAGCGCAATCCTCACTGGCGCCAAAGGAGGAACCACCGCAACGTCGACATGCCCGGCCAATCCCGCCGGGTTCCCCCAGCTTCGACGGCATCCGGTATTGCCCGCCTCGCCGCCGCCATCCGGTCGGAGGATTATAATGACCGCATTGGATAGCTTGCGTTTCCTGTCGCCCCAGCAACGAAACACCGTCATCGCGGCCTATCTGGGCTGGACGCTGGATGCTTTCGATTTCTTCATATTGGTTTTCGTTCTCAAACATATCGCAGAGGAATTTCACACGGATGTCCCGGCGGTGGCCGTCGCCATCTTCCTCACGCTCGCCATGCGCCCGCTCGGCGCGCTGATCTTCGGGCTCGCCGCGGATCGCTACGGCCGGCGGATGACGCTGATGGTCGATGTGCTGCTTTACTCGGTGTTCGAGTTCCTCACCGGCTTTTCGACTGGATTGACGATGTTTCTCGTCCTGCGTGCCCTGTTCGGCATTGCCATGGGCGGCGAGTGGGGAGTCGGCGCATCGCTTGTCATGGAGACCATACCCGAGGATTCACGCGGTCTCGTCTCTGGCATCCTGCAGGCAGGCTATCCTTCCGGCTATCTGCTGGCCTCGATCGTCTTCTTCCTGTTGTTTCCCGTCATCGGTTGGCGCGGCATGTTCATTGTCGGTGCGGTGCCGGCTTTGCTGGTGCTTTATATCAGGCGCAGCGTTGAGGAGTCGCCGGCTTTCGTGCAACGCCAATCAAAGCCGCAACGGCCGTTCCTGACCGTCCTGCAGGAGAATATTCCGCTGTTCATATGGGCGGTCATTCTCATGACCGCATTCAACTTCTTCAGTCACGGCACGCAGGATCTCTATCCGACCTTCCTGGAGACGCAGCGGCAATATGACTCCTACACCGTCGGCGCCATCGCCATCGTCTACAATATCGGCGCGATCGTCGGTGGTCTGGCATTCGGAGTGATGTCGCAGCGCATCGGCCGGCGCCGGGCCATGGTCATCGCTTCGCTGCTGGCGATCCCTGTTGCTCCGCTCTGGGTCTATGGCCATGGGCCTGTCATGCTGGCGATCGGCGCTTTCCTGATGCAGTTCTTCGTGCAGGGCGCCTGGGGCATCGTGCCGGTGCATCTCAACGAATTGTCGCCGGATGAGGTGCGCGGCACGTTTCCGGGCTTTGCCTATCAGCTCGGCAATCTGCTGGCTTCCGGCAACGCCTCGATCCAGGCAGGATTGGCCAAGCAATGGAACGGCGACTATGCCTTCGCGCTGATGATCGTCGCCTGCATCGTCGCGGTCGCTGTCGCGCTGTTTGCCGGCTTTGGCTACGAGAAGAAGGGAGTTCGCTTCGGCAGTAAAAGCGCCCGCGCGCCCGATGAGATCGTCAAGACCTGAGCCCATCCGATAACTGGCTTGAGCGAGGCCGGTGGTGTTCGCCGGCCTTCGCCTTATTTGCCGCAGATCTCGGAAATCTTTGCCTGCGCGAAGCCGCGGGCAAGATCCTGCAGCCCACCGACGGAGGAGATCAAATCGCCGATCGGGCCGTTGATGCCGATATGCATGTCGGTGATGTGGCATGAGCCGACATCCACTGTCATCGAGGCATCGAGTTGGCCCTTGATTGTGGTCTTCAGTACGCCGTGCGATTTGCAGGCCATTTCGGCTTGCGCATTGATCTGGACGCCTCCATTGGGCCCATCGCAGACATCAAGCGACTTGACCTCGAACTTGTCCTTATGGTCGACGCCCGGCAGCTTCTTGCAGGGATCTGCTTCATTGACCGACTTTTCGATCTCCGGGCCGAATTTGCTGTGCAGCAGCGACCAGCATGAGCCCGGCGCGGCCAAGGCCGGCGTCGTCGCAAGCGGCAGCGGCGTCAGCGGTAGGACGACCGCGACCGCCAGCGATGCCATGCGAAAAGATGGCAAGCATGAAGAGAGAAGTACGGATTGTTTCAGATTCACGGCGATCGATCCTCTTGAGAGAAGAAGCAAAGCAATGTCCCGGCCCTTCGCCAGTCTTCTATATCTTTCGCCAACAAAGCAATCCCCGGCATATCGGCGACGGCGGTCTAATCCTTGACGACCTTCGTGTCACATAAGCGATCGTAGAAAGTCTGGCCGCGCCAGATGATCAACGGCAAGAGCCACCACACCAGAGAAAAGACAAGCAGAGTAGGGCGAAAATGATCATGTCGATCCGGTATGCGATTGCCCGCCGCCAAAAATGACGCGGCGGCAGCGATGCCATCTGGTGATCCGATGGAGACGCCCTTAACGTAGAATCGAGCATTTGGCCGAGTGATCGGGTCGTTCAGATCGGGATGCCGTTGGCGTCCGGTGCTGCGTCGTCGCCGTCGTCGGTGCCGCCTTTGTAGCCGAGGCTCTTGGCCTTGCGCAACCATTCAAGAGCCTTGTTTGGATCGGCGGATACGCCGTCGCCATCGCGATACATGATGCCGAGATTGTAAGCCGCGTCCGCATAGCGGTGGCCGGCGGCTCGCTCGAACCAGTAGACTGCCTGGTCCGGGTTCTTGGCGATGCCTTCTCCATCGCGGAACATCACGCCGAGATTGTATTCCGCCTCGACGTCATTTTGGCCCGCGGCCTTCAGGAACCAGGCGATGGCCTGCTTGTCGTCCTGGCTGATCCCATCGCCATCGGCATACATCGCGCCGATATTGTACTGCGCATCGGCGTCGCCCTGTTCGGCGGCTTTCCTGAACCAGGACAGCGCTTCGGTGCCGTTCTTGGCAACGCCTTCGCCGTCACGATACATGATGCCGAGATTGTATTGCGCCTCGACCTTGCCCTGGTCGGCGGCCTTCAGATACCAATCGACTGCCTGGCTTTTGTCCTTGGTCGTGCCGTCGCCCTGATCGTACATCACGCCGACATTGTACTGTGCGTCCACATCGCCCTGTTCGGCGGACTTGCGGTACCACACAAACGCCTCGGCCTTGTTCTCGGCAATGCCTTCACCGGTGTCGTACATCACGGCGAGGTTATATTGCGCGTTGGCGTGACCTTGCGTTGCGGCTTTCTTGTACCAGACAAGCGCCTGCTCCTTGTCGACGGCGGTGCCTTCCCCCTGGTCGTACATGGTGCCGACATTGAATTGCGCTTCGGCGTTGCCTTGTTCGGCCGCCTTTCGATACCATTTCAGCGCCTGGGTGAGGTTCTTCTCGACGCCGTCGCCTTCCTCGTAGATCTGGCCGAGTTTCATCTGGGCGGTGACATTGCCCTTGTTCGCCAGAGAGCGCCAATAGTCCGAGGGTGATTTGATATCGCCGCGATCATAGGTATTGCGTCCGACATCGGCATGGGCCACACCCATCGATGCCAGTGCGAAGAGCAATCCTATCGCTCCCTTCTTCCAATTCACGCTCAGTCCTCGGCTCACTATCGAGTTCAATTCTGTACGGTCGCCCGCTATGGCAGAAGTGCCATCAGCAGACGAAAAGCAACCCAGCCCGGCGACGGGCCGGTGTCCGTGTCGGATGACCGCCCTTCGCCCAATGGTCCGAGATCCTTGATGGGACCTTCGCCGTTGGCTTCCATATAGCTCAAACCGTGCTGCGCTTCCGGCAATCCCTTGGCGGCGGCCTTATTGAACCAATCGGCGGCAACGCCAGCGTCCTTCGGTACTCCGTAGCCGTTATAATAGAGATATCCAAGACCATATTCCGCTCGTGCATCGCCTTGTTCCGCTGCCTTGCGGAAAAGCTCGACGGCGCGGCCGTAATCCTTGGCGACGCCATCTCCTTCGCAATAAAGGTAGGCGAGAGCGTATTGGCCCTGCGAATTGTTCTGGGCGGCGGCCTTACCGTACCAGTCTGCCGCCGCCGCCTTGTCGGCGGTCGTTCCCTGGCCGTTATCATACATGTAACCCAGCGCATATTGTGCATCCGCATAGCCCTGCGCGGCCGATTTTCCATACCATTCAAGTGCTTTGCGGTAGTCTTTCGCGACGCCGCGACCGCCGGCATACATGTAGGCGAGGGCATATTGGCCCTGCTGATCGCCCTGATCGGCCGACTTGCGGTACCACCTCACCGCCGAGATATCGTCGACCTTGACGCCTTGCCCGTTGGCATAGAGATAACCGAGCGCATATTGCGCATCCGATCGGCCTTGGTCTGCCGATTTGCGATACCATTGCAAGGCTTGGCGATAGTCCTTTGCGACGCCCAGTCCGTTCGCCAGGCTGTAGCCGACGGCATATTGTGCGTCGGCGCGGCCTTTTGCTGCGGCTCGCTTATACCAGATGAAGGCTTCCGCATCGCTGCGTTCGACACCACGGCCATTGGCGTAGGCATAACCGACAGCATAGAGACCCTGCGCATCACCCTGGTCGGCGGCCTTTCGGTACAATTCGAGAGCACCGGTATGATCTTCCGGAACGCCTTGGCCGTTATCGAACATATAGCCGAGCGCGTATTGCGCGTCGGATCGGCCCTGATCCGCGGATTTGCGATACCAGTTGAGAGCGATCTCAGAATCCTGTCGAACGCCAAGGCCGTTCGCATACATATACCCCAACGCGTATTGTGCCTGTGCCTGGTTCTGTGCGGCCGATTTCTGATACCAGTTGACGGCCTGTTCGTTATCGACGGGTACACCGCGACCGTTGGCCAAGGAGTAGCCGACGGCATATTGAGCGTCGGCGTTCCCACGCTGCGCGGATTTCAGATACCATTCCGTTGCCAGCTTCTGATCCGCGTTGACGCCGCGTCCGGCTGCATACATGTAGGCGAGGGCATATTGAGCCTGGGTGTTTCCCTGCTCTGCGGATTTTTGATACCAATCGACCGCCTTGGTGTCGTCGCGCTCCACGCCGTCACCATTGGCGTAGCGATAGCCGAGGCCGTATTGCGCGGCTGCATTGCCCTGCGTGGCAAACTCCACCCAGTATTTGAGATCGATGGTGGTCTTGGCTGGCCCGGGCGCCGGATCTTCCGCGTGGACGACCCATGGCCACGAAAGAGCGAGCGCCAGTCCCAATGCATAGCTCTTCATTTTCAAGGCTTGAATCTCCCACGTGCATCCAAGACGACAATCGATCCGAACAATATGGCGATGTCTTGGTCAAGAATTGTAAAGCATCGAAATGGCAACCATTTTACGCTGTACAGTATTTGATCCTTATCCCGGAAGCACGTCATAGAGACGGAAGATCCATGTGATCTGGTAGAGCAGTCCGAGGATTACGAAGGCCGCGTGAAAGCGCCTGTTCGCGGTAATCGCGGCAACGATGCAAAGCACGATATAAACGACGTTGCGGGTCGGATACTCCCAACCGAGCGAGTGGAAATAGACTTCGCCTTTCAGGCGCGTGTCGATGAGATCCACGGCGTAGGCGACGGCAAGCAGGCTGAAGAACCAGCCGCGCCGCGAAATGAAATATTCCTCGAAGCCGCCATAGTCGTCGACGGTGGGAGGATTGAGCAGCACGCACAGAAAATAGAAAAGGCAGCAAAAGCAGATCAGGAACAGATAGACGCCGAAGTTGATCTGCGCGACGGATTGCAGCCGATATTCCCACCACCAGAAATGGATGATGAACAGAAACATCGACAGCACCCAGCCGATGTGCACGAGATAGATCCTGTTCTTGCCCGGCGATTGCACGAACCCCGCCAATCGAGTCAGGAGCTGGGCCAGCGAAAGGCCGATCACCATGCTCATGACTGTCCGGATATAGACGTAGACTTCCGGTGAGTGTGCCGCCCCCTCCATGGCTTCAGCTTTCCGGCGGCACCGCCTTCGGCGCGCCGTTTTCATCGAGAGCGACCATGATGAACGTCGCGCCTGTGACCTTTTCCAGCTTGTTGTAGCGCGAACGATGTGCCCAGGCCTCTACATTCAGGGTGATCGACGTGCGGCCGACACGTTCGACGTCGGTGAAGACGCTCAATGTATCGCCGATCTTGACCGGAAGCTCGAATGCCATTTCCTTGACGGCGGCCGTGACCACGCGACCGCGTGCCCGTTCGGCGGCGCGGATGCCGCTTGCCAAATCCATCTGCGCCATGACCCAGCCGCCGAAGATGTCACCGGCCGGGTTGGCATCGGCGGGCATGGCGAGCGTGCGCAATGTCAGCTCGCCTCGTGGTTTGACGGCGTCGTTCATCCCTTTGCTCCTGTTCGGACTATCGATTCCGTCTTTCAACCTATGCAATCTCGCGGTCAGGGGAAAGATGCATCGACGCATGTCCTGAAGCCATTCGTAAAAGCCCGTCTGACGTATTCGTGATGGAGTTGATCGACTCATCGATGCCAGTCCGGCACAGATGAGATGTCGCGGTAAGTATTCGTTCACCGTTCCCATTTAGGATTTGTAATCGTTACCGACCGTGGCTGGGGCAGCGGATCAGGATTATGGCCTATTTACCAACATTACGGCGGGCTCTGCTGCCGTTGCTTTTGTCGTCGGCGCTGGTCGCTTGTACGGCCGATAGCCTTGTGCCCCCCTCGAACGTCGATAGCAGCTCCCGCGTTGGCTCGATCAGGCCGCATCGCAGCGTGCCTCAGCGGCAATTCGCATACCAGGGCGTTCAGGATCCCGTCGTTTCGGCCTCCAGCACCTACAAGCGCACCGGCGAAGCCGTGACCACGACGGACGTCGAGCAGGGTCTGGCGCAGCAATCGGATGTCCCGTCCCAGGGCGTCAACATGGATGCGGAGCTTGGGGTAGGCCCTGCCGAAGAGGCGCAATCGGCTTCGGTCGTGGGATTGGCGCAGGAAGAAGAACAGAATATTGCTGAGGGCGAAACCGACCAGCCCGTTGTCGACGGCATCGGGACGGATGCGCCGACGCAGACCAATCGCAGTCAGGCCAATCGAGGACAGGCCAATCGCTCCATCGTGCAAAGTTCCTCAGCGCAGGCGGAAATGGATCAATCACCCGTACCGCGCCGGCAGCAGGGCACGCAGGTCGCGATGCTGCCACGCATCGATAATCCCGTTCCGCGTCTTGATCAGCAGTTCGAAGCGCCGCAATCGACGCCGGGCATGATGCCGCCTTCCGAAATCGCTTGCCGTCAGGAACTGCGGCGCATGGGCGTTATCTATACGGACAAGCCGGCAATCTCGAGCGGTCCCGCGTGCCAGGTTCCCTATCCGATTTCACTCAGCGGGCTTTCCGGCAACATCGCTGTCAGGCCGGCGGTGACATTGAATTGTCAGGTGACGCTGGCTTTCGCAAAGTGGGTGAAGAACGAATTGGCGCCGGCGGCACGCACGCGCTATTGGTCCGGCATCGGCACTGTCGTCCCGCTCGGCGGCTATTCCTGCCGGCGGATGAACAATAGCCGGCAGCGATACAATCCGATGTCCGAGCATGCGCATGGCAATGCCATCGACGTCGGAACCTTCATCCTGAAGAACGGCCATGTGATCGACGTGCGCAAGAAGGGACTCTTCTCCTTCAGAGAGGGCGGGCTGCTCAAGGCTGTTCGCACCGACAGCTGCCGCTATTTCGATACCGTCCTGGGTCCGGGCAGCAATCCGGAGCATTGGAACCACTTCCATTTCGACCTTCGGGATCGGAAGGGCGGTCGTCGTTATTGCAGCCTCTGATTTGCACGTCTTTGTAGGTGCTTGCGCTCTTGCCGAACGCAGCGGCTGATTTACCTAGGTGAGACAGCGTAGTTGAGTGCGGCGTTTGATGGCGAGTGGGGGTTCCATGGAACAGATACCGAGACGAAAGAGAAGCCTGGGGCGTGCGTTGATCGCTGCATTGATCGCAATCGTCGTCGTGATCGGCGGCCGCTGGTATGCCTATGTCGCCTATGCCGACGATCCTTTTGACGAAGTGGGTATCGGTCTCAATTCGATGATGCCCGGGCCGATCCGTGACAAGGGTTGTGCAATGCTGAAGGAACGCTTCGAGCACAAGACGCTGCCGCCGGCCGGTTGCGGCGTTAATGGCAACTGGTAGCGGTTGCCTGATCATTTCCAGCAGAAAAAGAAAAAGCCGGCGCAGGCCGGCTTGAGCGGCGCACGGCAACAACGGGGGATCGCTGCCTGCTCCAGAAAAAAATTTCATGTCGCAATAAGGCATGCAATATAAATGCGAAGACAATCAATCGTCTAGTACGTCAGGCGCTGACGATGCCGCCAAGAGGCGTTGGGCGGATTTGCGACAAACGTTGCTCACCTGCGAATGTATATGCCCGAGCAAGGTCACGATTTGATGACAACTTATTTGGGTTAAGCGAACGCTGTGTTTAGACACATGGGATGGTAAAAGCCGAAAACCGGCTATATAGCGGGCAAACGCCAAGAAATTGATCACACTATAAAAGCCGGACTTGCCCACATCATGGCTCCGATTATTTCCATCCGCAGTCTTACCAAAACTTACAGCAACGGTTTTCAAGCATTGAAAGGTATCGACCTCGATATCGATCGGGGCGAGATCCTTGCTTTGCTCGGGCCGAACGGTGCCGGCAAGACGACCTTGATTTCGATCGTCTGCGGGATCGCCAATCCGAGCGGCGGCACGGTTACGGTCGGCGGCCACGACGTCGTGCGCGATTTCCGCGCCACGCGCAGCATGATCGGCCTCGTGCCGCAGGAGCTGACCACCGATCAGTTCGAAACCGTCTGGAATACGGTGAGTTTCTCGCGAGGGCTCCACGGCAAGAAAGCGAACCCGGACTATATCGAGAAGATCCTGCGTGATCTTTCGCTGTGGGAGAAGAAGGACAATACGCTTCGCCAGCTTTCGGGCGGCATGAAGCGACGTGTGCTGATCGCGAAGGCGCTGTCGCACGAGCCGGAGATTCTGTTCCTGGACGAACCGACCGCCGGTGTCGACGTGGCGCTGCGAAAGGACATGTGGCATGTCGTCGAGCGCCTGCGCGCGTCCGGCGTGACGATCATCCTGACGACCCACTACATCGAAGAGGCTGAAGAGGCCGCCGATCGCGTCGGCGTCATCAATGGCGGGCAACTGCTGCTGGTGGAGGAGAAGAAGACGCTGATGGCCAAGCTCGGCCGCAAGCAGCTGATCCTCGATCTCAATGAGCCGCTTGCTGCCATTCCGCACTGTCTGGAAGGCAACGGTCTTTCGCTCGGCCCGAACGGTCTGACACTGGTCTATGATTTCGACGCCCAGAACGAGCAGTCGAGCATTGCCACTCTGCTGTCGAAACTTGCCGCCGAGGGCATTCACTTCAAGGATCTCTCGACGCGCCAGAGCTCGCTCGAGGATATTTTCGTATCGCTGGTGGGAGCATCCAAATGAACTTCGAAGCGGTCAAATCCATCTACGGTTTCGAAATGGCTCGCACGCGCCGCACGCTGCTGCAGAGTGTTGTCTCGCCTGTCATCTCCACATCGCTCTATTTCATCGTCTTCGGCGCCGCGATCGGATCGCGCATCAATCTCGTCGAAGGCGTTTCCTATGGGGCTTTCATCACGCCCGGCCTGATCATGCTCACGCTGCTCGGCCAGTGCATCAGCAACGGCTCGTTCGGCATCTATTTTCCGAAATTCACCGGCACCATCTACGAAGTGCTGTCGGCGCCCGTCGCGATGACGGAAATCGTTCTCGGCTATGTGGGGGCGGCGGCGACCAAGGGAATGCTGATCGGGCTGATCATCCTCGCGACAGCGAGCTTCTTCGTTGATATCCGGATCGAGCACCCGCTCATGATGATCCTGTTCTTCGTGCTGACTGCCGTGACGTTCAGCCTGTTCGGTTTCATGATCGGCATCTGGGCCGGCAATTTCGAGCAGCTGAACCTGATCCCGATGCTGGTCGTGCCGCCGCTGACCTTCCTCGGAGGGAGCTTCTATTCCATCAATATGCTGCCGCCTTTCTGGCAGGCCGTCAGCCATCTCAATCCGGTTCTCTATCTGGTCAGCGGCTTTCGCTGGAGCTTCTATGGCATTGCGGACGTCAACCCGGTGCTGAGCCTCGGCATGATCACCCTTTTTCTCGTCATCTGCCTGGCTGTTCTCGGATGGATTTTCAGGACAGGCTATCGGCTGCGGAACTGACGGCGGATCTTTCCGGCAAGTTTCAGGGCGTTGCGGCGCTCGCCGCCGCATGAAACTCACCGATCTCGACACGATGTCGCAAGAACAGCGGGCGTAGACTTGCGAGAGGTGCTATGCCACCCCGCGGCGCGCGCTCGAATCTTGCCGCCTCAAAGTCTGCCGAAGGTCCATCATGTCCCAGTCCCATCCCAGCCAATCGCTCTCTCACGCACTCTCTCGCCTCGATGCGCTGACAAATTGGGAGCGCAAGCCGCGCGGGGAGATGCGGGTGGGCCTTGAGCCGATGCTGGACCTCATGCAGCGGCTGGGCAACCCGCATCGGAGCTTCCGCGCCATTCACGTTGCAGGCACAAAGGGCAAGGGGTCTGTCAGCGCACTGATCGAAGCCGGTTTGTTGCACGCCGGCTGGAAGGTCGGCCGTTATACATCGCCGCATGTCGACCATGTGAACGAACGCGTCAGTGTTCTCGGTCGCGAGGTCGAGGACGATGCTCTTGCCATAGCGATCATGCAGGTTCTGGACAGTTACGAGAGTGCGAAGCAGGCAGCAACGGCCGGCGAAGACGCGACGTGGTTCGACGTCATCACAGCTGCTGCTTTCGTCGTATTCTACAATGCCGGATTGAACTGGGTCGTGGTCGAGGTCGGCCTTGGGGGCCGACTGGATTCGACGAATGTTGTCTTCGGCGAAGTCGCCGTCGTCACCAATATCGGGCTGGAGCATACGGAAATTCTCGGGAGCACGCGCGAAGCGATAGCTCGCGAGAAAGTCGGCATATTGAAGCCTGGTGCCATGCTGGTCACCACGCTTGCCGCTGACGATGCGGCAGGGCGTGTCGTGCAGCAGCGTGCCGACGAACTGGGTTGCAAGGTGTATCGCACCGACCTTCCGGTGGATGCGACAATCGCCGACACCAATCTGGCGCTGGTGGGGCTCGTCTTTGATCATCTCGGTCGGCAAGGCGAAAGCGTGCTCCAAGGTGGTGCGCAAGGCCAGCCGATCGGCGCGCAGCTGCTTGAACCTGAGGTGATCGAAAAGGCACGTCTACCCGGCCGCATGGAGCGCTTCGACTACGTGCTGCCGTCCGCTTTGCAGTCCGGCCGAAAAGCAGTCCCCATGGTCATGGACGGCGCGCATGTGCCATTTAATATCGAAGCTGTCCTGCGCGATATTACGCGGTCGAACACCGTCAGCGGCGATTGCGTCGCCATCGTGGCTCTGGCGTCCGACAAGGATGCCCCGGGCTTTATCGAGGTGCTTTCGCATTATGTCTCGTATGCAGTGTTTACGGAGGCATCCGGCTCCGGGCGCGCCCATGCGGCTCAGGATATGGCGGCGCTCGGGCGGTCCATGGGCTTGGCCTGTGAAGCAGAGCCGGAGCCGCACAAGGCACTGGAGCGTGCTGTTTCCGCGGTTGCCGAAACCGGCGGCTGGCTGCTTGTTACCGGATCGCTATATCTCGTCGGCGCGCTGCGCGGCAGCATCCTCGGAAATAACGCGTGATGACATGCATCACGATCGGGCCTGCTCGTGTCGAGGATATCACTGATATTGCCAGGCTGCACCGCGTCATCTGGTGTGACACATATCGCGATCTGGCGCCGGCCGATGTCTACGAGGCGCTGGATGAAGAATATCGCCGGGCGCGATGGGCGGATATGTTTGCCAATCCTCGCCGGGATCAGCGCATTCTTTTGGCCCGACAGGGCGACCGGCTGGTCGGCATTGGCGCAATCGGCGCATCCTCAGAGCCGGCATTCGGAGGGCGCGGCGAGATCAAGTCGCTCTATGTGGACGCCTCTATCAAGCGGCAAGGGCTTGGTCGGCGGTTGATGCGTGAGATGGCGCGCGAATTTGCGTCGATGGGATACTCGTCTGTCGGCCTTGGCGTTGTCGTCGGCAACGAGCCGGCGATTGCCTTCTATAAAGCCCTCGGGGGCCAATTGGTCGGCCGCTATGTCGACCCGGGACCGTTATGGCGTTCCGACAATCTTATTTTCGCGTGGGACGATCTGTCAGTGCTTCTCTGAGCCGGCAATGTATCTCAGCCTGCTGTCGCCCGCTTGCGTGGCGCAATCGTCATTGCCATCACTCCGACGACGACACAGACAAGGCCGATGGCTGCCGTCGGTGAAAGGGGCTCGCCAAGGAAGGCGACACCGATGCCGACGCCGATCGGGACACGAAGATAGGCCTGCGCCGTGGTGCCGACCGAGCCCAATGTCTGTATAAGCCGGAAGTAGATGCTGAAGGCCAGTGCGGTGGAAACGACCGAGAGGCCGAGCAATGCGAAAACCGAAGCCGCTGATGGGGCGACTTGCCAGGGATGTTCGAAGACGAGGCTCGCGGGGATCAGCAGGGCGGCACCGCAGAGCAGCGAGCCTGCTGCGGGCATCATCGGATCCAGGCCTTTGAAATTCCGGCCGAAGAGAGCCGCGCAGGCGTAACAGACCGATGCCGCGACGACAGCGAGCTGCGGCGCCAGCTGCCGGCCCATTCCGTTGAGCGCATCGAGACCGATGATCAGGCAAATCCCCGCCATGCCCGCGATCACGCCGAAAAGCTTGCGCCCGGTCAGCGATTCGCTGCGAAGCAGGAACGCGGCGATCAAAAAGGTGAAGATCGGCGTTGTGGAGTTCAGGATCGTCGCAAGGCCCGCATCGACGGTCTGCTCCGCCCATGCGATGAGCGTGAAGGGAATGGCACTGTTGAGACATGACTGAATGAGAAAGCGCTTCCAGGTAGCTGAATCCCGCGGCAGGCTGAGGCCGCGCCAGCGGATGATCGCCAACAGGACACCGCCGGCGATCAAGGTGCGGGCGGCGATCAGCGTGATCGGCGGAATGGTGGAAACGCCAACGCGGATGAAGGTATAAGACGCGCCCCAGCAAGTGGCGAGGGCAAGGAGAAGCAGCAGTTCCGTCGTTATGTTGGCTTTTGCGGGCGCCATGGCGTTTCACTCATATTGCGGTTCGTGTCTGCCGTCTTTTAGAGTGAAAGGACCGCAGCATGCTTCGGTCCCCGACGAACTATCGAGTTCGGCTGCATGCCGTCAGTCCCGAAGCCGAAGCTCGTCCGTCTGCATCTGCAACGACCCCAGGGTTTCGAGGAAGCTCATGCCGAGCAGGCTCTGGTCCAGTCGTCCCGCCTCCGCCACGCTTGCCTTGACATTCCGGCGCTTGATGGGACCGATCGCGACTGTGCCGAGTTCCACCGGGGCTGCTTGCGCACGGCCGTTCGCAGTCAAGACGGTCATCGAATAGGTGAGATTTTCCGGAATGATGCCGACGCGTGCAGCATCCTCCTGCGATAGCGCTATGGTGCTGGCGCCGGTGTCGATCAGCATATCGATCGGCTGGCCGTTGATCATGACTTCCGCCTCGAAATGGCCGTTCGCGCGCTTGTGCAGGATCACCTCCTGTCCGCCTTCGCTGGTGGTCACGACGACGGCATGGCCCGGCACCAAACCTGCGAAGAGACGGTTTCCGACCTGCTGGGCGTCGCCGCGATAAACATAGACGGTTGCAAGCGCCATGATGATCACGAACCAGATCAGGAGATTGCGGATCGATTGGCTGACGGTATGACGGCTTGCCCAAACGGCCGCGCTCATCATCAGAGCAATCGGCAGGAGATAAACGATCCGCGCAAAATCGTCGTTTTCCATGCCGAAGGTAGTGCCGTTATTGTTATTGAAGATGAGCAGTGCGAGACCGATGCCGAGAATGGCGAGAACGATGTTCAGGCGGTTCATACGGCGTTGCGCTCCCTTGCCATCCGTTGCCGGCGGGTTTCCCTGCGTGGCTTGCGCTCGACCGTGGTCAGGCGCTCCGGGAGTGCGGCCATGATCTGGCGGCGCTCCTCGTCGCTATAGCTCATCCATGCTCCGATTTCGGCCGACGTGCGGCCGCAACCGAAACAATATCCGGTGTTGATATCGATAGAACAGACAAGAATGCAGGGTGTTAGCATGAGATCATATATCGAGGCTTCAAACGCACATGGCAAGGGTACAGAGCGACGCGATTTCGCAAATCTGCTGCGTCGCGCCGATGGTGTCGCCGGTATGACCCGACAGCCTCTGGCGCACGTGTCTATTTACGAAAAAGGTCGCAAGGGCGGCGACCAGCAGGGAGGAAATCAGCGAAGAAATGCCCAGACTCGACCAGATCAGAAGAGTGACAAGAACCAGCGTCGTGATCAGCGCTACCTGCATGGCGTCGCCATCCGGTTGACCTGCTGAAGCTGCAACGCCATCCGGCTTTGCCGATGGCAGCACATGCCAGTGCCAGACCATCGCCCCGCGGCTGAGAACGGCGACGGCGAGCATCGCGATCGTCGCATCGATCGGTGCCGCGTGACGGGCAATGGCAGCCATGGCTGCAGCGCGCAGGCCAAAGGACAGGATCAATGCGGCCGCACCGTAAGTTCCGATGCGGCTGTCTTTCATGATGGCGAGCGCGCGCTCGCGATCCTTGCCGCCGCCTAATCCATCTGCCGTATCGCTGAGCCCGTCTTCGTGCAGGGCGCCCGTTGAAACCGTTTGAACCGTCAGCGCCAGAAGCGCCGCCATCAATGGATCGGCATGCAGCGCCAGCAAGAGCCCGAAGGCTGCCGCGCCCGGTGCGGCAATCAACAGGCCGGCCAGCGGAAAGGCGCGCGAAACGGGCCCGAGCTTGCCATCATAGCCTGCAAAGAACGAGGGCGACACGGGAATGCGGCTTAAAAAGGCGACTGCGCGCGCGATATCGCGCATATATTCCCGCATTTCTTCTTCTCCTCGCCATCCAAGCGACAGCATCGGGCGCTTTTGGAGTTGTTCGCACCGATTCCGAAGACTAATAGAGTCGCACCGCAAAGAACCTGATTTGAGACCAAAAGACAAGGAACGGCATTCATGAGCGTAACCGGCCTGCCATTCGACGATTTCCGCACGCTGCTGCGCGACCTTCCTGGACCGGACGCCCGTGCGCTTGTCGCAGCCCGTGAACGCGATGCTCAGCTCACCAAGCCGCCCGGCGCGCTCGGTCGCCTCGAAGAGATTGCCTTCTGGCTCGCCGCCTGGACCGGTCGCGCGCCTGCCGTTACCCGGCCGCTGGTGGCGATTTTTGCCGGTAATCATGGCGTCACCAAGCAGGGCATTACGCCGTTTCCACCATCCGTCACGCAGCAGATGGTCGAGAACTTTGCGGCAGGCGGGGCTGCGATCAACCAGATTTGCGTCGCCTACGATCTCGGTCTGAAGGTGTTCGATCTCGCGCTCGATTTTCCGACGGCCGACATCACCGAGGAACCGGCGCTGAGCGAACGTGACTGCGCCGCGACGATGGCCTTTGGCATGGAAGCGATCGCTGGCGGCACGGATCTGTTGTGCATCGGCGAAATGGGCATCGGCAACACCACCATTGCGGCTGCCATTCACTACGCGCTTTATGGTGGCAAGGCTGAAGACTGGGTCGGTCCCGGCACGGGCTCCGAAGGCGAGATGCTGCGGCGCAAGGTTGCCGCCGTCGAAAAGGCTGTCGCCTTGCACCGCGATCATCTTTCCGATCCCCTCGAAATCCTGCGTCGTCTCGGCGGCCGCGAAATCGCGGCCATGGCCGGCGCCATTCTGGCCGCGCGCATGGAGCGCATTCCAGTCATCATCGACGGTTATGTGGCAACGGCTGCCGCTTCCATCCTGAAGGCTGCCAATCCCTCGGCGCTGGACCACTGCCTTATCGGCCACGTTTCCGCTGAACCCGGGCATTTGAGGTCGATCGAAAAGCTCGGCAAGACGCCGCTCCTGGCGCTTGGCATGCGGCTTGGAGAGGGCACTGGCGCGGCGCTTGCTGCTGGTATCGTCAAGGCTGCAGCCGCTTGCCATTCCGGCATGGCGACCTTCGAAAGCGCCGGCGTCACCAACAAGCATTGATGAAAAAGGCAGCGGGAGACGATATGCATCCCGCTGCCGTTTTTCCTGTGGAAGTATCGGTCCGCGTCATAAATCTGTAATGATTTTAGAGGGCGCGTCGGAAGTGTCCGCTTGCTTCGTGTCCGGCGAGGCGGTATTCGCAAAGCGTCTAAAGCATGTCGCGCAAATGTGTTCAGCGGTTTTGCGATAACGGCGTGCGCAAAATTGAAGCGCAAGCGAATCCTGGAGATCGCGACGCGCTTGGAAATACAATCGGGACATTACGGGCGGAACGGGAATGGCCGAATTTTCGAAACCTGGCATCACCAAGGAAACCGGTATCCGGCATTTCTTTGCAGCCGCCAGCTATTCCTGGGGTGGCTTTCTGCGATTGCTTCAGGAATCCGCGTTCCGGCAGGAGCTTTTCTTTGCCGCCATCGCGTTGATCATTCTGATCGTGGTCGGCGCCACTATTGGTGAGATCGTTATCGGGCTGGTGCTTTTCCTGGGTGTCTTTGCCATCGAGGCCATGAACACTGCCGTGGAAGAGGTTATCGACCGGATTTCACCCGAGATTTCCAATGTCGGCAAGCATGCCAAGGATCTCGGTTCCTTTGCGGTGTTTTGCATGCTCGTCGCAGCCGGCATCTACATGATTTACGTGGTCGGCAGCCATCTGCTGTTTCGGTAAGAGGCTTCAGCCGTATTTCAGGCGAAGCTTCTCTTGCGCCGTCCGGCAAGCGGCGCGTCTTCCACCGCAGGCAGGCTCTGCAACACGCGCTTGGCCGGGAGGATGGCGATAACTTCGGTCCCTTCGCGCAGCTTCGATTTCAGCACGAACTGGCCATCATGCTTGGCAAGAATGGCCTGCACGATCGGCAGGCCGAGACCGGTGCCCTGTTCTGCACTCTTGATGGCGATCGAACCCTGGCCGAACGTCGACAGGACGACCGGAATTTCGTCTTCCGGAATACCTGGGCCGTTGTCCTTGATGGCAACATATTCGCCGCCGCCAGCTGTCCAGCCGACCTTGATGCTGATCTCGCCACCTTGCGGCGTGAATTTGACGGCATTCGAGAGAAGATTGAGGATGACCTGGCGCATCGATTTCTCGTCGGCCCAGACGGTCGGCAACTGAGGCTCGATCTGCGAGGAAATGGAGATATTCTTTCCACGCGCGCGCAGCTGAACCATACCGATGCAATCCTCGGCGATATCAATGAGCGAGATCGCTTCCTCGTTCAGTTCGTACTTGCCGGCCTCGATGCGTGAGAGATCGAGGATCTCGTTGATCAGGTTCAGCAGATGCTGTCCGGACCGATGGATATCCGTCGTATATTCGCGATAGGTTGGATTGTTCAGTGGGCCCATCACCTCTGACGACATGACTTCGGAGAAGCCGAGGATGGCGTTGAGCGGCGTTCGCAACTCATGCGACATGGACGCGAGGAAGCGGGACTTGGCGAGGTTTGCATCTTCAGCCCGCCGGCGAGCTTCGTCGGACATCGAGTTCGCGACCTCCAATTCCGCAATCAGGTCGTCCTTTTCCGATTGGAAGGAAAGGATTTTCAGATTGGATTGGAACATCCTGTTGGCGATGAAGGTAAAGAAGATCACGGCGAAAGAGATGGCTGCGATCAGCGCGATATCGGCGGGTCTGCGGGTGACAGCTGCCGTAACAGCAAGGGCGACCGTCGCCGGCGCAAAGCAGAAGGGAACGGCGCGCGGCAGCATGAAGCTCGATACGGCGGTGATACAGATCGCGACGAGCAGGGCGGTGCCCTTATAGAGGCTGAAACTGTCGCCGCCGCAGGTCGAGCAGCTTTGCATGGCGAATATCGCCCAGCAAAGCCCTGTCAGCAATTGTCCGAGCAGCAGGATCTGGCGCCATTTTCTGGCACTTTCCAGAGTCATGTCCTGCTTCTTTGCGCGTCTGCCAAGCAGCATGTTGAGCGCATGGGCCGACAGGATCGGAATGGTCCAGAGGAAAATCTGCGCATCGCGCGTCAGATAGACGCCGAGTGCGGCGACGATGACGGCGAAGATCGGCACGACGGCTGCACCCTGCAGCATCGTTTCGACGTGCATGATCATGAGTTCACGATCGAAATTGCTGCTATGGCCGGTCTGCAGGCGCTCACGCGTCTGCCGCACCGCCTTCGACACAGCCCGGTTACGGTGACTGTGCGAGCGGTCGACGATGTTTTTATCTGTCGATGTGCTGACGCCGGTTCTCATGGTTTCGTTGAAACTTGATCTGCCTGAGGTTACAGACTACCGGCCAATTCTTAAGAAGATGCTGCAGCGAAATGATTTGTTTGCCATCTTCGCCAAGGATTTGTTTCGAAAGGAGGCAAGAACGTGATGCGGTCAGGCCGCCTTTTCCGTGACGGCGCGACCACCTTCGCGTTGCTTGCCATTCTTGCTCTACTCGCGCTAAAGATGAATAACTGCCCGGAACTCGTTCAATTAGGCGGTTTTTACGTTATCGACGGCGATACGCTTTCTTCCAACGGTGAGCGTTTCAGACTGAAAGGCATCGATGCGCCGGAATATCGGCAGCAATGTCGGCGTGATGGCGTCGATTGGGCTTGCGGCGCGAAGGCGCGCGAAACCCTTGTCGCAATTATTAATGGCGGAACGCCGGAATGTCGGGGACAAGACCGTGATCGTTACGGTCGCCTGCTGGTGACTTGCGTGCTGGGCGATATCGATGTCAATGCCAGGATGGTGCGCGAGGGCATGGCCGTGGCCTATGGCCGCTATGTCGCCGAAGAGCGCATCGCACGTCAGAAAAAAGCGGGCGTGTGGGCCGGTGATTTCGCGCGACCGAGTGATTACAGGCGCGAGGAGCGTATGCAACGATCCGAAAACGGCGATCTGATAAAGGGTCTGGTCGACTATTTGGGACGACTTGCCGGATGGAGCGCGGAGTAATGCAGGATGATGCGTTGCAGATGCTGAGCTCGCAGATTGCCGGCTGTCGCCTCTGTCGTGATGCGCCGGCGAGAGGAGAGGCGCATCGGCTGCCGCACGAACCGCGCCCGGTCGCTACGCTGTCTTCGACGGCACGGATTCTCATCGCGGGGCAGGCGCCGGGTCTTCGCGTTCATGAAAGCGGGCTTCCCTTCAACGATGCTTCCGGCGATCGCCTCCGCCAATGGCTGAACGTCGATCGCGAGAGTTTCTATAATCCCGATCATTTCGCCATGCTGCCGATGGGCTTTTGCTTTCCGGGCTATGATGCTGCCGGCAGCGACCTGCCGCCACGGAAGGAATGCGCGCCCCTCTGGCGTCAGCGAGCCATGGACGCGATGCCGCAGATCGAGCTCATTCTTACCATCGGCCAATATGCGCAAGCCTGGCATATGGGCGCGGAGCGAATGTCGTCGATGACGGAGACGGTTGCGGAATGGCGCCGTTATCTCCTGACCAACCGATCGCCGGCGATTTTGCCCCTGCCACATCCGAGTTGGCGCAACAGCGGCTGGTTGAAACGCCATCCCTGGTTCGAAGCAGAATTGCTGCCCGTTTTGCAACATCGTGTGAAAACCCTGCTATCTTGAGAAAAAGTTTCTTTTCTCCTGCTTAAAATGAGCTATAGAGAGAATATAATTCGAAGGGATGCTTTAAATGGATCGTCTTGACCGCAAAATCCTGCGTCTGTTGCAGGAGGACTCCACTCTGGCCGTGGCCGACCTCGCCAAGAAGGTCGGGCTGTCGACGACACCGTGCTGGCGCCGTATCCAGAAGATGGAAGAGGATGGCGTCATTCGCCGTCGCGTGGCCCTGCTTGATCCCGAGAAGGTCAACACGAAAGTCACCGTTTTCGTGTCCATCCGCACCAACAGCCACTCGATCGAATGGCTGAAGCGCTTTTCTGAAGTCATCGCCGATTTTCCGGAAGTGGTCGAATTCTACCGCATGAGCGGCGATGTCGATTATCTGCTGCGTGTGGTCGTTCCGGATATCGCGGCTTACGACGCCTTCTACAAGCGGATGATCGCCAAGATCGAAATCCGCGACGTCTCTTCGGCTTTCGCGATGGAGCAGATCAAGTATTCGACGGAATTGCCGCTGGATTACATGCTGCTGGAGAATGCGAAGTCCAACGACGACTGAACAGGGTCTTTCACGCTGGCGCTCAGCCGAATTCGATATCGGCTGAGCGCTTTTTATTTGTTTACTTCTTGTCGAGGCGCGCGAGCAGGGATGATGTATCCCACCGATTGCCGCCCATCGCCTGCACATCACCATAGAATTGGTCGACGAGTGCCGTCAGCGGCAGTTTCGCTTCATTGCGGCGGGCTTCAGCAAGCACGATGCCAAGATCCTTGCGCATCCAGTCGACGGCAAAACCAAAATCGTATTTGCCGGCATTCATGGTCTTGTGGCGGTTTTCCATCTGCCAGGAACCGGCGGCGCCCTTGGAAATAACGTCAACGACCTTCTCGATATCAAGTCCGGCCTGTTTGCCGAAATGAATGCCTTCGGCGAGGCCTTGAACGACGCCGGCAATGCAGATCTGGTTGATCATCTTGGTCAATTGGCCGGCGCCGGCCGATCCCATCAGGCCAACCATGCGAGCGTAGGCGTCGATAACGGGGCGCGCAGTTTCGAACACGGCTTCGTCGCCGCCACACATGACGGTCAATACGCCGTTTTCTGCGCCGGCCTGGCCGCCGGAGACAGGGGCGTCGATAAACTCTATGCTTTTTTCCTTGGCGGCGGCGTGAAGTTCGCGGGCGACTTCGGCGCTGGCTGTGGTGTTGTCGATCAGGATGGAACCGGCCTTCATCGCTGAAAGCACGCCGTCCTTGCCTGTCGTCACCGAGCGCAGGTCATCATCGTTGCCGACGCATGTGAAAACGAAATCCGCGCCTTCGGCAGCCTGGGCGGGGGTAGGGGCAAATTTCCCGTCGAATTGCTTGGCCCAAGCCTCGGCCTTGGCGACGGTGCGGTTATAAACGGTCACGTCGTGGCCGCCTTTGACCTTGAGATGCCCTGCCATGGGATAACCCATGACGCCCATGCCGATGAACGCAACCTTTGCCATATCATAACTCCCTGACCGAATGTGTTTCGAAGGCTTAGCGGAAAGGCAAAGGGGGCGAAAGGCCGATCTCTTGGCCAACTTGTCACCATGGCATATGTCGTGAAATTCCATTTCCAAAACACTGGATAAATCGAAACCGAATTTCGTCATATTGGCAAAACTTCATAATATCCTTTGTCGATATAATCTATGGATTTGCGATCCTTCAATCATTGACAACGAGCCGGCGGTGCAGGCCCAGGCTTCACGAGGGGATCTTCGATGATTTCGCGCAGACAGACACTCGGCCTTCTTGGCGCAACGGCAGCTGCCTTCGCGTTGCCTTCTATCCGGCCGGAGCGTGCCGCCGCAGCGACGACCCTTCGCATCGGCTGGCAGAAGAACGGTGTGCTCGCCTTGGCCAAACGCAAGGGCGCGCTTGAAAAGCGGCTTTCCGATCGTGGCATCTCGGTCGAATGGTCCCAGTTCACCTCGGGACCGCCGCTTCTCGAAGCGCTGGGCGCTGGTGCACTCGATTTCGGTGCCACGGGCGATGTGCCGCCGCTCTTTGCGCAGGCGGCCAATGGCAATCTGCTTTATGTCGGTCTCTATACCGGCAGTCCCGAAAGCTCCGCCATTCTCGTGCGCAAGGATTCTCCGATCCAGACGCTCGCGGACCTCAAGGGAAAGAAGGTGGCCTTCAAGCGTGGTTCCAGCGCGCACAACGTCACCGTCAAGGCACTGCGCAAAGGCGGCCTGACGGTCGATGATGTCCAGCCACTCGACCTTGCGCCGCCGGATGCTTCGGCTGCTTTCAAGACGGGTGCCATTGATGCCTGGTCGATCTGGGATCCTTATCTTGCCATTGCCGAGGCAGATCGGGATACCCGCATTCTGACAACGGCACGCGGGATCGTCGACTCTTTCAGCTACTTTCTGGCGAACGGCGATTTCACGAAAGCCAATCCGCAGGTTATCGTCGATGTGATTGACGAATTGGCCAAGGTCGGTGCTGCCGCGCAAGCGAACATCGACGATACCGTCACCGCATTGTCCGAAATTACCGGTGTTCCCGCAGCTGTGACGCGCGTTACGCTGACACGGCCAGGTGCCGATCTCGGTGGCGTGTCGACCATCACGGACGCCGCGATCGCTTATCAGCAGGGGCTGGCCGATGAATTCTATAGCCTCGGCATTGTGCCTAGGAAGTTGACGGTCACGGATATTGTCTGGCGGCCGAAGGCGAGCTGACGAACTTTCGGCGAATGCCGGTCGGCCGCTCGTGAACACTATCGGCTGGCGCAACTCGGCAAAAATATTCCACCGGACATCAGGCAATAGAAAATCTGTATTGTCGATATAATCGATAGCCTATGTCAGTATTTGATCTGAAGCATCGGGAATTGGCTCCCGACCGCGTGCACGCACAAGGCAGGCAAACCTCATGACCGCGACCGCTAAACCCATCGACTTCCTGTGGTTCATTCCGACCTCCGGCGACGGCACCTATCTCGGCACGACCGATCTCAATCGGGGGCCGGAGATCGGTTATCTCCAGCAGATTGCCCAGGCCGTCGACAGGCTCGGCTATTCCGGCGTGCTCTTGCCGACGGGTGTCTCCTGCGAGGAGTCCTTCGTGACGGCGGCGGCTCTTTCGGCTCATACGCAGAAATTGAAGTTCCTGGTCGCTATCCGTCCCGGCACGGCATCGCCTGCCTACTACGCCCGTCTTGCATCGACGCTCGACCGCGTTTCCAACGGCCGCGTGCTCTTGAACATCGTCGTGGGCGGGAGCCCGGCGGAGCTGGCGGGCGACGGCATCCATCTGGAGCATGATGAGCGCTATGCCCATGCGGATGAGTTCTTCCATGTTTGGGAAGAGTTGCTCGAGAAGGGATCCTCGACGTTTGAGGGCAAATATATCAAGGCGACCAACGCTCGGCTTGGTCTGCCGCCCATACAGGCGCCGCGTCCTCCGCTCTATTTCGGCGGCTCCTCGGATGCCGGCATCGAATTCTCCGTCGGCCGCGTCGACAAATACCTGACATGGGGTGAGCCGCCGGCTCAGGTTGCCGAGAAGGTCGAGAAGGTACGGGCTGCCGCCGCCAAGCGCGGCCGTGAAGTCAGCTTCGGTATCCGTCTGCATTTCATTGTCCGCGAGACGGATGAAGAGGCATGGGCGGCGGCTGATAAGCTGATTTCCAAACTCGATGACGAGACGATCCGCGAGGCGCAGGAGCAGTTCGTCAAGCAGTCGGATTCCGTCGGCCAGAAGCGAATGGCGGCCCTGCATGGCGGTCGTCGCGACAAGCTCGAGGTCTCACCGAATCTCTGGGCCGGCGTCGGCCTGGTGCGCGCCGGTGCAGGGACTGCGCTCGTCGGTTCGCCGAAGACAGTGGCCGCAAGGCTGCGGGAATATCAGGAGATCGGCATCGAAACCGTGATCGGGTCGGGCTATCCGCATCTGGAGGAAGCCTACCGCGTCGCCGAGCTTCTCTTCCCGGAGCTCGGGTTGAGCCGCGAGGAGCAACGGGCCGGCTTCCGCAACGAGTTCGGCGCCAAGCAGATTTTCGCCGGCGGCAGCCATGGCGGCAATCTGAAGGTCGTTTCCGGCTCGTAACCATCCCTGCAGGAGATCCTCATGTCGGCATTCGATACTTCCTTCATACGCATCGGCGCCGAGAGCCGGTCTCGCCAGGCGAGGGCGGCAAGGCAGGCTATGTCGTTCGATCGGCTGCGGCCATTCCTGTTGCCGATCATCGTCATTGCGACGTGGCAGCTCGGCTCGTCGCTTGGATGGATCTCCACCCGCATCATGCCATCGCCGGCTGCGGTGGTGGTCGCCTTCTGGCAAACCACCATCTCAGGGCAATTGCCGAATAATATTCTGGTCAGCGCCGGACGTGCGTTTGCCGGTCTGATCGTCGGCGGTTCGATCGGCTTTCTGCTCGGCATTGCCAACGGCGTTTCGCGGATATCTGAGCAACTGACCGATACGACTCTTCAGATGCTGCGTACCATTCCGCATCTTGCCATGGTGCCGCTCGTCATTCTCTGGTTCGGGATCGGCGAGGAATCGAAGCTGTTCCTGACGGCGTTGGGCGTGCTTTTCCCGATCTACCTCAACACCTATCACGGCGTTCGCAATGTCGATCGCGGCCTGATCGAGATGGGGCGCGTCTACGGGATGAGCAATTGGACGCTGTTTCGAAAGGTTATCTTTCCCGGCGCGCTTCCATCCATTCTGGTCGGGCTGCGCTTTGCCCTCGGCATCATGTGGCTGACGCTAATCGTCGCCGAATCCATCGCGGCATCGTCGGGTATCGGCTACATGGCCAACAATGCCCGCGAGTTCGGCATGACCGATGTCGTTGTTCTGACGCTCGTCATCTACGCCATTCTGGGCAAGCTTGCCGATGTCGTCGCGCGAACCATCGAACGCAGGGCGTTGCGCTGGAACCCGGCCTATCAGAATTGAGGAGCTTGTCATGAGCGTCAACCTACTCGATCGACCCCGGCAAGCCCCGGCAAATGCGGCTGAGCAGACGGCCGGCGCCGCTGCCATCCATATCAAGGGGCTGGAGAAGAGCTTTGGGAACAATCGCGTTCTGCGCGGCATCGATCTCGACATTCCGGCAGGCCAGTTTGTGGCCGTCATCGGTAAGAGCGGCTGCGGCAAGAGCACGCTGCTGCGCATTCTGATGGGGTTGGAAGAGCCGAGCGCCGGGCATATGCGCTTCGAGGCGGCTAACGGCAGCGACACGCAACCCAATACGCGCATCGTGTTTCAGGAGCCGCGCCTTTTGCCCTGGCTTTCGGTGGCAGACAATGTCGCGGTCGGTTTGGGCGAAGGCGTATCGCAAGATCTATTGCACAAGGAGACTGCTGCGGTTCTCTCCGAGGTGCAGCTTGCCGAGAAGGCCGGCGAGTGGCCCTCCAATCTTTCCGGTGGACAGAAGCAGCGCGTGGCGCTGGCGCGTGCGCTCGTCAGCAAGCCCGGTGTTCTCGCGCTCGATGAGCCGCTGGGAGCGCTCGATGCCCTGACGCGGATCAGCATGCAGGAACTGCTGAACCGCGTCTGGCGGGAACTCGGCTTCACCGCAGTGCTCGTGACCCATGATGTCAGCGAAGCCGTGCATCTGGCCAATCGGGTCGTGGTGCTGGACGAGGGGCGGATCGTGCTTGATCTCGCCATTCCCCATCCATATCCGCGCCGTCACGGTAATCCGGCACTGGCCGAACTTGAGGGCCGGCTTCTCGCGGCGATCCTCGGCGAGGCGCGGACCTAATTCGGCTTGGCGTCGTCTGCCTCGACATAGAGCCTGAGATTGTCGAAGCCGATCTCAGTCCCCATCAATCGCGAGCCGTTGTCGCTATAGCCATCAAGGAAGACGACCTGCTCGGTAAAGATCATCTTCGTGCCGTCCGATGTCGGTATGAAATTGACTGTCGCCAGCGATACGGAAATGCGCTTGCTGTCGAGCATCATGTCGAAGGCGTATATGAAGCGCTCGTTCTGAACGACGTCGATATAGCGCGCCTGATAGGCGTGAACGACACCGTCGCTCGAAGCGACACGATTGCTTTCGCTGCCGCCGGTGCGGAAATCGAGCTGGAAATCCAGCTGTTTCCAGTCCCCATGGTAGCCAAACCATTGCTGCTTCTGCTCCGGTATCGCCCAAGCGCTGAAAACGCGCGGCAGCGGCGCCTTGAAATGGCGCTCGATGGTGATGGTCGTATGCTCGGTCGATCGTGCGGTCATTCGCCTGTCGTCTCCGTCGATGTGTCAGCCAGAAAAAGGTCGAGCCGGTCGAAGGCCTTGTTCCAGGATGCCTTGCGCTCGGCAATCCACCGCTCTACATCAGCCAAAGCCTCCTTGCGAAGATGGTAGGTGCGCACTCGGCCGGCTTTTTCCGACAGCACCAATCCGCTTGTCTCCAGCACATGCAGATGCTTCATCACGGTCGGCAGCGCCATGTCGAGCGGCTGTGCCAATTCCGTGACGGAGGCCGGTCCGCGGCCCAGCCGATCAATCATGCCGCGTCGGCTTTGATCGGAAAGGGCCTGGAACATGCGATCAAGCGTCTGCGGCTCCTCAGGCATTTGGCTTTTCCGGTCTGAATTGTTCGGGTAGTCTGTCACTGTATGGGTACATGTGGAAGTAGGGCTCGGCTTCCTTCAGGACGCGGGCGAAGGACGGACGCTCGATCAGCCGCCGATAGTATGCCTTCAGCTTGGCATGCTCCTCGCCGAAGGGGACGAGGGTTTCGGCATAGAACAATGCCGGCGCCGCGGCGCAATCTGCCATGGTCAGGCTATCGCCGGTAATCCAAAGCTTTCCTTCCAGTTGTTTCTCGATCATGCCGTAGGCCGTGCGCAACAGCGCCTGAGCGTCTGCGACATTTTTCGGGCTCCGGTCTTTTTCTGCCTGGTTAACATCCGCGACGATTTTCTGCATCGGATCCTGAACGTATTGATCGAAGAAGCGATCCCAAAGGCGGACACAGAGCGCGTCAGTCGGATCCGGCGGCAAAAGCGGTGTGGTGCCGGGATAGTGCTGGTCGAGATATTCGATGATGATGCTCGTTTCCGGCACGGTGCTATCGAGCGCTTCATCGCGCAGCACGGGAAACTTGGTGATAGGCCAAAGGCGCGTCAAAGAGGCACGCGACTCCGCGCTGCCGAGATCGATCACAAGATTTTCGAAAGGCGTCTCATTTTCATAAAGCGCCATCAGCACCTTATGGCAGAACGAGGCGAGGGGATGATTGTAAAGAATAAGGGACATGCGACGACCTTCCCATAGTTAGGTGCGAGCTGAAACTTACCTGATTGGCTAAGTAACAGCTCGCGGCGCGTCGCGCAAGAAGATAGTTACCCTTTTGGATAACTATCTAGCTTTTGTTTGTTGGATCAATCGGCGAGGCGGCGTGCGATGATGAGATGGCCCGGCGTTGGCTGGCCTTCTTCCATGCGAACGTTGATGTCGGTGATCTCGATCAGCTCGAAGCCGGTCGACGTCAGCCGCTCGCGCATGTAGGTGTCGGCGTGAGCAAAGCGCTGGTGAGGTCCGACCATATAAGGGCGGCCGGCCATGGTGGCTTCGGGCAGGGTCTCGGAGGAAAAGATGAAGAGACCGCCGGCCGTCATGTTTTCCGCAGCACCGAAGAAGAGCGGCTCCAGCGCGCCGAGGTAGGGCAGGACGTCTGTTGCCGTGATCAGATCGAAGGGCTCTTCATCGTTGTCTTCGAGAAAATCTTCGACCTCGGCCACGAACAGCGTTTCATAGACCTCCTTCTCATGGGCGATTTCGACCATGTTCTCGGAGATGTCGATGCCGGTAATATCCTCGACGACATCCCGCAGCGTGCTTCCCGTCAGACCCGTGCCGCAGCCGAGATCGAGCATGCGTTTGAAGGGACCGAGGCCAAGCGTCTGCAGGCGTTGGCGTACCAGCACGGGAACATGATAGCCGAGCTGCTCGACGAGAACGTCCTCAAAAACCTCGGCGTGCTGGTCAAACAGCGTCTCGACATAGGCGTCGGGGGCCTTTGACGGGATTTCGCCGCGCCCCATCGAGGCGATCCGCACGGCTGCGCCGCCATGATCTTCGGGATCGAGAGCGAGCACCTCTTCATAGGCTTTTACGGCGGCATCGACATCGCCGGCTTTTTCCAGCGCCAGGGCGCGGTTGTACGCTTCCGCCAGCGCGTCTTCGTCGATCTTCTTCTTTGCCATGGATCAGCAGCCCTTCCGTTTGTCCCGCAGGCATTAAGGCGCTTGAGCGGCTTTTGCAATGCTTGCGTCAAAGGAGGGCCTGCGGCTGCGATGTCCGAGGCTGCCTGTGGCGAAATTAATGCAGAATAAACTCGCCCTTCAGCGCTCGCCACTCACCGGCAGATATGAGTTTGCGGTGAATGTAGCGGACCGAATGCAGCGGGCCATCGAGTGTTTCCTGCCAGAATTTCAGGAAACCGCGCATCTCCGGGAAATTCGGCGCAAGGTCGTAGTCCTGCCAGATATACGTCTGGAGAAACTGCGGATGGTCAGGCAGGCGATAGAGGATCTGCGCCGTCGTCAACCCATAACCCTGCAACTGCTTTTGCATGTCTTCGTGCATGAGCTTTTCACTTTCGTTCCCATTTTTTCGTGACTCATGGTCACAAGAATATGGAAACAGCTCATGGTAAACGCAAGCTTTACAAAACTGTCATATATGGAAATTATTACGGTAAATCAAAATGTTAGCAGCGTATTGATGCGAGTGCTGCCAGAGGCGGCGCCGATGGGCCGCCTCTTCGGGCTCACCGTTTCAGATGTCGGGTCAAATGGCCTTCCATCCGCGCCCAACCATTTCTCATCAGCTCGACGATCACCAGGTAGAAGATCGCGGCCCAGAGGTAGATCTGGTAGTCATAGGTGCGCGAAAACGCGTAGCGCGTCTCGCCCATCAGATCGTAGACCGTGATGATAGAGACCGTGGCAGAACTCTTGATCAGCAGGATGATCTCGTTGCCGTAGGGGCGCAGCGCAACGATGAGCGCCTGAGGAATGATGATCTTGCGGAAGGCGATCCAGGTGTGGATTCCGAGAGAGCTCGCCGCTTCCCTCTGGCCGCTCGGTACGCTCTGGATGGCGCCTCGAACGATTTCGGTCTGATAGGCTGCGGTGTTCAGCGTCATGGCAAATACGCCGCAGTAGAACGGATCCTTGAAGAACCACCACATGCCGATGTATTCAAAAACCCAACGGAAGCTCGGAAAGCCGTAATAGACCATGAAAATCTGCGCCAGCAGCGGCGTGCCGCGGAACAGATAGACGTAACAATAGGTCAGGGTGCTCAGGATCTTGTTGCTCGACATGCGCGCGAATGCGAGTGGGATCGAGAGGACCGCGCCCAAGAGAAATGACAATGCGACGAGCTTGACCGTGATCCAGAGACCGTTGAGAAGCCGAGGCCCGTAGGTATCCAGCTTGTTGAGATCCCAGTTCGTTACGATCATCGCGAGCAGCGAGATGCCGAGAATGATCCACAGCGTCAGGAAGAAGTATCCGACGATGCGGGATTTGGAGAGCCTTCTGGCTGTCTTGGGCGGCGCAGGCCGCGCCGCAATCAGAGCTTCGGCATGGCTCATCGACGAACCTCCGCACGTTTGGCCCATCGATCGAGATAGAACAGGCCGATCGAAGAGATGACGGCCAAGGTCAGATAGAACAGGCAAGCAATTGAGTAGAAGGTGAAGGGCGCCTTGGTGGCGCGCACGGCAATCCCCGTCTGCCTGATAATGTCGGCAAGACCGATGATCGACACGTAGGATGTGTCCTTCAACAGGTTCATCCAGAGATTTCCGAGGTTCGGCAGGGAGATGCGAACCAGTTGCGGCACGATGATGAGCCGCATGGTACGGGCGCGATGGAAGCCCAGGGCATCGCCGGCCTCATACTGGCCCTTCGGTATCGCCTTGAACGCCGAAAGAAGCACTTCCGAGCAGTAGGCTGAGAACACGATGGCCAGGGCGCACATGCCTGCTGCGAACGCATTGATCTCGATAGGGCCGTCATAGCCGAACTTGGCAAGCAGCGACTGCAGCAGGATCTGCATGCCGTAGTAGATGATAAAGAGCGTCAATAGCTCCGGCAGGCCGCGGAAGATCGTCGTGAACACGCCGGCGGCAAGCCGCAGGGATTTTTCCTCGGACTGCTGCGCCAGCGCGACAAAGAAACCGATGATGACGCCGAGCGGCAAGGTCAGAACCGAAACGGCGATGGTGATCTTGAGGCCACCCGCCAATTCATCGCCCCAGCCCGTGTCGCCGCAGGCGAGCATCGTGTTCGGATTGAACATGCTGTACACGGTGAACAGTCCGGCCGGACCACACAATGGATCAAAAATCGTACTCAACCAGGTCCACAAGGAACCAAGGGCGGAAAACAGTCCGCTCATGCTGTATTTCCCCTAGCGGCTTTTGCCGCGTTTCTGCTTATATTCTTCACGTTGTCAAACAAAAACGGCGGAAGAGCAAGCTTCCGCCGTCGTCTTTTCCCGGGGAATCGACGGGCGATCAATCGCCGTAGACGTCGAAATCGAAATACTTGTCCTGGATCTTCTTGTAGGTGCCGTCGGCGCGGATCGCAACGATCGCGGCGTTGAGCTTGTCCTTGAGGGCCGTGTCACCCTTGCGGACGGCAATGCCGGCGCCAGCGCCGTTGATGACCGGATCGATCTTCAGCGTGCCGAGCATCTTGCAGCAATTGCCTGCATCCGACTTTACCCACTCGGACAGAACGACCACGTCGTCGATCGCGGCGTCGATGCGGCCGTTGCCGAGGTCGAGCTTGTATTCGTCAGCCGACGGATAAAGCTTCAGTTCGGCGTCCTTCAGGTGAGCCGAGGCGTAGTTGGCGTGGGTCGTCGAGGACTGTGCGCCGATGGTCTTGCCCTTCAGGGCTTCGTCGGTTGCTTCCTTGAGGGGAGAGTCCTTCGGTACGGCGATTGCCGGCGGAGTGTTGTAGTACTTGTTGGTGAAGTCGACGATCTTTTCGCGTTCCGGCGTGATCGACATGGAAGATACGATGGCATCGAACTTCTTGGCCTGCAGGGCCGGAATGATGCCGTCGAAATCCTGGTTCACGAAGGTGCACTTGACCTTCATCTGATCGCAAAGCGCATTGGCGATTTCGATGTCGAAGCCGACGAACTTGCCGCCGGCGTCGAGCGATTCGAACGGCGGGTAGGTCGCGTCCGTGCCGATGACGAGCGTGTCGCCGTCAGCAAGCGCCGAACCGGCGACGAGCGACATCACGGCGAAGGATGCAGCGGCAAAAAGACGAGTGGAGATGCGCATATTGACCCTCTCTGTTGGTGGCCGCCAGCTCATTCTTGTTTTTGGCAGGCGGCTCGAGTGGAGCGGGCCGGTGGCCCGCCTTGCGGCGATATTCGTACTTTTTTTTCGAAAATTGCAACTGGAATTACGAGGGAAATCGCTGCCTTTCGATCCGCCGGCAGCCCGCCTGCGTGATCGAGAAATCTGAACGCAAGCCGTCCAGCCTATTCAGCCAGGGTTAATTGGGGCCTTTTAATAGTTCGGGAACATATAGCCGCTTGCCGCGATTCAGCCTCACGGCAACCGAAAATTGGCCTGCTTCGTGCGGCATCGCGTTGTTTGCTGAGATTCGCAATTCGGCGGACAAGGAACAAAGAGGAGACCCATATGGGAAAGCGATCCAGACTATTTGCCAGCGCTGCATTTCCGCTGCTTTCACTTTCGCTCGCATTCGAGCCGGCGGCAGCTGCGGCACTGCGCGAGCAGCCCATCGCGCCGCTGAACAATGGCATCGTCGGCACGACCGATGCCAATGGAAGTTTCGAAGTGGCTCAGCAAGACGCTCCGGCAGCCCAGCCGGAGGAGGAGCAGCTCAAGAAGAAGCATGGTGAAGGCGAGCAGGGCGCGCCGGAAGGCAAGAAGCACGAGGGCCAGAAGCCGGAAGGCGAGGGCGGCGAGCAGCAGCACCAGATGAAGCAGGCTGAGCCCGAAGGCGAGCAGCAGCAGAAGCCTCCGAAGGCGGAGCGCCAGCAGCCGGCCGAACAGGAGCAGCAGAAGCCCGAGGCCAAGCAGCCGGCCGCCGAGGCCCAGCCGGAACCGAAGAAGCAGCGTCAGCAGCCGGCAGAAGAACCGCAGGCCCAGCCGGAAGCGAAACCGGAAGCCAAGCCGCAGCCAAAGGCGGCCGCTCCCGAGGCTCAGCCCGAAGCCCAACCGCCCAAGCAGAAGGGCAAGCCTCAGTCAGAAGCGAAGCAGCCCGCCGAGGAGCAGCAGCCAGAGGCGAAGCAGCCTGCCGCAGAAGCGCAACCGGAGGCCAAGCCCGAGGCAAAGCCTGAACAGAAGGCCAAGCCCGGATCGAAGGCCCAGCAGCCTGCCGCGACCGAGAAGGAGGCTCCTGCCGCCGGCGAGCCGCAGAAGCAGGAAGCTCAGCCTGAAAAGCAGGCGCAGCCCGAGCAGAACGCCAAGCCAAAGCCGCAGGGCGAGACCGCTGCTCCGGCGCAGCAGCCGGCCGAACAGCAGCCAGCCGGTCAGCCGGCGAAGGGCCACAAGAACCAGCCTGAAACTCAAGCTCAGCCGGAGGCTCAACCCGGCACGCCGGCGACATCGGGCGCCGAGCAGGGTCAGAAGCCAGGGGCCGACAAGACGCATGGCAAGCAGCCGCAGACCCAGCAGCAGGGTGAACAGCCCGCCGCCAATCCGCAGCAGCCGGCCCAGAAGGGCGAGCAGCAGGGGCAACCGGCTCAGGCGCAACCTGGTACTCCGGCGACCGGCAGCGAGGCAACGCAGCAACCCGGCAAGCAGCCGCCTGCCAACGGGGCAGAGGCTCCGGCACAGGGCAATGCTGCCACACCGGCTCCCGCCAATGGAAATGCCCAGCAGGCCGGCGAAATCCAGGTGCCACCGGCCGAGCAGGTCTCGCCGCAGGAACTGGAACGCCGCAAGAAGATCGCGGAAAATCCTTCGTCCGCCAGTGGTCCCGTCATTCTTCCTGTTGAAAACGGCAGCGCCGTCCTCGACAGCCAGAAGGGAGCCGTTCGCCGTGGCGAACATCTGAACAATGGTCAGAACCCCGGCGGTCGCGGCCAAGGCGGTCAGGCTGGTCAAGGCCAGGTAGGGCAGGGTCAGAACGGCCAGGGTCAGGCCGGACAGGCACAGAACGCACCCGGCCAGCAGCCACCGCCGGCTTACAGCAAGCCGCCGACCTCTGACGCGGAAGCGCAACGTGCAGCCGCCGGCAATCAGCAGCAGCCGCCGGTGAAGATGGAAGCCGTGACCAGCGAACAGGGTCGCCGGATCGATCGCCGCCCGGATTTCGCTCCGCCGCAGGGAACCACCGTCCAGACGATCATCAATCAGGACAATCGTACGGTCGTGAACGTCGACAACACCTATGTCGTTCGCCATGACGATACCGAGCGCTTCGTGCGTGGTGGCGAACGTCCTACTTACGAACAGCTGCCGCGGGATCGGTATCGCGAGACGATCGACCAACCGGACGGTGATCGCGTCGTGACGATCCGCAATCGCTACGGCGATATCATCCAGCGTTCGCGCATCGATGCTCGTGGTCGGGAATACGTGTTGTTCTATTCGCCGGAACTGGAAGATCGTCCCGACAATGACGACTACTATCGCGATCCGGGCGAAGACCTGCCGCCGATGCGCCTGCTCATTCCGCTGAGCAAGTACATCATCGATACGGCCTCCAACCGTAACGCGGACTATTACGACTTCCTGCGTGAACCGCCGGTCGAGCCGGTCGAGCGTATCTATTCGGTCAACGAGGTCCGTTATTCGGCCCGTATCCGCGACAAGATCCGCCGTATCGACCTCGACACGATTACCTTCGCGACGGGTAGCTCCGATATTCCGATGACACAGGCGAGCACTCTGCGTGGTGTCGCCGACGGCATCTCGAAAATCATCAAGAACGATCCCACCGAAACCTTCCTGATCGAAGGTCATACGGATGCGGTGGGTTCGGCGCAGAGCAACCTGATCCTGTCCGACCGTCGTGCGGAATCGGTCGCCAACGTGCTCTCGGATGTCTACGGCATTCCGGCTGAAAACCTGGTGACTCAGGGCTATGGTGAGCAGTACCTGAAGGTCAACACCACCGGCCCGTCGCAGGAAAACAGACGCGTAACCATCCGCCGCATCACGCCGCTGGTGCGTCCAGTAGCCTCGAACCGGCAGTAAGACACCGTTTGGTGCAAGAATGGGAGGCCGCCGGGAAACCGGCGGCCTTTTATTTTGTCGGCCTGCCGAGGCCAACGGCTGCAGCAATGAAGTCGGCGATCGCTACGGTGTCGTTGAGATCGAAAACCGCAAGCAGACCGGCATCCTCGACCGGATGATCGGCTGCGATGGCGGCGATATGCTTGTCATGCGGGGCGAGCGGCTCGCGTTTGGCTGATTCGAGGCGGCGTGCCTCGATCTTGGGTATCGGTTCGCGCTTGTAGCCTTCGATCAGCACGAGATCGCAGGGGGCGAGGCGGGCCAGTATCTCCTCGAAGCTCGGTTCCGGTTCGCCTCGCAATTCATGCATGACGGCATAGCGGGTGCCGGAAACGATGGTGACTTCATGCGCTCCCGCTTCGCGATGACGGAAGCTGTCGGCGCCCACCTTGTCGATGTCGAAATCATGATGCGCATGCTTGATGGTCGATATGCGATAGCCGCGCTGCGTAAATTCGGTGACGAGGCGCACCGCAAGCCCGGTCTTGCCGGAGTTCTTCCAGCCGGCGATGCCAAAGACCTTGGGACGAAGTTCCGTCATTCCATGCTTTCCAATACTGCCAGCCATTGTTCCGCCTCGACCAGATCGGCGGGCGTGTTGACGTTGAAGAATGGATCGAGCGCGCCGCGCGCTGTTTCGATCGCTGAAAAATTGACGCGTCTGACCAAATGGCGTTCGAGAAAATCCCTTACCCGCCGTTTCGGATCGGAGACGATCCAGGTTTCCAGATCCCGCGCCGCCGTCACCGGCCAGAGACCGACGACCGGGTGGTCTCGATCGAGGGAGGTCGCGATTGCGATTTCGTTTTCGTCCTGAATGGCATCGGCCAGCCGCGCGACCAGATCCTGAGGAAGGAAGGGGCTGTCTACCGGCACGGTAACGACGTGGGAAGCCTGCGGATAACGCGCTGACGTATCCTGCATGGCGGCAAGCACACCGGCGAGTGGGCCGAGTTTGCCGGGAATTCCGTCCGGAACCAAAATCATGCCCATGGCGTCCGGCCAGTCCGTGTCGGCGTTCAACGCCGGCGGCCTTGTCTGTCGTTGCGATATTCGCCTGGAGATGCGCGCGAGAAGGCTTTCGCCGCCAAGCTTTGCGAAGGCCTTGTTGGTGCCCATGCGGCTGGATCTGCCGCCTGCGAGCAGAACAACGGGAATATCGTCGGCATTGGCAATCGGGAGCGGCATGCTTTGCGACCTCAGGCGGGAACGCGGGCTTCTGCTTCCTGCGCGATGCGCTCCGCAGTCCGCCGCTTGTTTTCGCGATAGAATGTATAGATGCCGGAGGCGATGACAATTGCGGCGCCGACGATAGACCATCCGTCCGGCATCTCTCCGAAGACGATCAGGCCAAGGAGTGCTGACCATATGAGGCTGAGATAGCGGAAGGGCGCGATAAACGAGATTTCACCAATCCGCATTGCGAGAATGATGGACTGATAGCCGACAAGTACCAGAATCGACGCGAGAAAGATCTGCACGAGCGACGCCGTGCCGACGGGCTGCCATCCGCCAAGGGGAACAATGCATAGGGCGCCGAAGATGGAAATGGAAATCGCGGTGCAGACCGTTACCATCAGGGACGGCACCGTCTTGTCGATGCAACGTGTCGCCAAATCGCGGGCTGCGGTCGTGAACATGCAGGCCGTGACCAATAAGGCCGCCAGAGTGAAGCCATCCGGTCCCGGCCTGATGATGATGAGCACACCGGCAAAGCCGACCAGAATTGCCGTCCAGCGCCGCCATCCGACCGGCTCCTTCAGAAAAACCATCGCTCCGAATGTCACCGCCAGGGGTACGGCCTGCTGGATTGCGGAAGCGTTTGCGATGGGCATCATTCCCAGTGCGGTGATGTAGGTCGCCGCCGCGATTGCTTCGCACGCGATGCGCAGGGCGATCATGGGCTGAAGGACGACCTTCCAGGACCGCAAAGCGCCCATGCGCTGGGCAAGCAGAAAGACGAAAAATGTGGTGAACAGGCCGCGAATGAAGATGATCTGACCGGCATTCATGTTGGCAATGACAGTTTTCGACAGCGCGTCGCTGCAGGAGAATCCCGCCATGGAGGCGGCCATCAAGAGCGCGCCCTGCGTGTTCTTTGTCAATTGCATCTGAGTCTGTCAGGCCCCCGGTATATCGTCTGGATTAGCGCCCTTTGCCGCAAATTGGAATCGCTCGTCGCGCCTGACCCCTCAAATTCGATGGTGCGTCGCAGCAAATCGAATGCGCGCGGTGTCGCTTATTCCCGTTTCGGTCGCAGAACGAGACGCCGGTTGTGGTTTTTTGCCGATCCAACCGGCTTTTCGACGCCCGATTAATTCTTATTCAATCTTATTTTCCGAGGCTTGCTGCGGTTTTGCATGATGCAGACGCATTTATGGCAGCGCAGCAGGAATGACGGTCCGGCTACCTCCTGAGATTTCATTGATCTATTTGAGGCGCCGCATGTTTTTCATTGATCGTCTTCTGCAGAGCCGTCGCATTGTCACAAAGGTTCTGATCTTCGTTGTTCCGCTGGTGGTTCTTATCGCCGGTGTCGGTCTTGTCGGCTACCACACCGCCAACATTCTGAACGGCCACATGACCGTGACGCGGGCGACGATCGAGAACATCAGTGATTTCGAAAACCTGCAGGCCGCGCTTCAGGAGTTTACGGGAGCGCCATCGGACGATACGCGTCAGGCGCTCAGCGACAAGATCGATGCGCAGGAGCGGGGAGTTCGCCGGCTGAGCGGGCTTTTGAGCGACGATCAGCGCGCGAAGATCGTACCGGTCGGCGAGCTTGCGACCAAGATGCGTGCGCAGGAGGCGACGCTTTGGTCGATCCGGCAAAAGCAGGATAGCGATGTTCTGGCTATTCAGAAGGCAGTGCAGGGCGTCGAAGCGTCCGTGAAGGCTGCCGGCAAACAGATTGATATCATCCGCAAGGACTTCAACGACAAGGAAACCTTCGCCAAGGAGTTGCTCTATGATGCGGCGGCCTACAAGGGATTGTCGGAGAAGATGAGCAATCTGCGCATCCAGGTGCAGATGGCAGCCGATTCGACCGAGGAAATTTCCGACGCGCGCACCTATGCCGATGCCATCCTGAAGCAGGTGACGGTATCCAAGGCGCTCGTATCGAAGCGCGGCGCCGGGCTGGTCAACAATGCCTCCGACGCTGCGGACAAGCTGGACGCGGTGCTGAAGGGCTCTGGAACGCCCGACCAGAAGGTCGAGGCGATGGGGCCGATCCTGCAAAGCTTCGTGAAAATCGAAGGCGACATGACGCTGCAATCGGCAAAGAACAGCGATACCGCTGCCGATCGCTTCGTCAGCCTCGACAAGATCATCGATGGACAGAAGGAACTTCTCGACCATGTCGACCAGGCGCTTGGCATCGTCGATCGCCTGACGCTGCATGCATCGCGCATGGAGACTGTTCGAGACGCTGCATCGCGTGAGCCCGTCATCGCCGACCTCAAGGATCTGCAGGATGCCGCCGCGAAAATATCGTCGCTCGGCCAGACCAATGCCACGATGCGCGACTTCGCAGCCCATGTGAAGCCTTTGATCGACAGCCTCACCAATGGCTCGGCCGATCTGCTGCAGACTGCTGCGGACTGGAAGACGACGCGTGTTCAGTCCAACGGCTTGCTGGCTGACGCCATGACGTCGCTGCGCAGCTTCGTGGCGCAGGCGCAGGAAATCGGCAAGGAAGACAGCGAGCGCTCGGCGAATGTTTCCGTGATCGCCATGATCCTCGGCACGCTGCTCGCCATCGTCGGCGGCCTGATGCTGGTGGAAACGCTGCGCGGACCGCTGAAGCGCGTGACCGAGATCATGACGCGTCTTGCGAGCGGCGACCTCGAGGTTGCGATCGATGGACGCAACCGCGGCGACGAAATCGGCGATATGGTCCGATCCGTCAGTGTCTTCCGTGATGCCGCTCTTGAGAACGTACGGCTTGAGCGCGAGGCAGAGAGTGCACGGGCGCTTTCGGCCGAAGAATCCGAACGTCGCGCCGCCGAACGTGCTCGCATCGAAGCCGAGCAGAAGCAGGCTCTGAATGCGCTGGCCGATGTCCTTGCCAAGCTTGCCGACGGTAACCTGGAAGAAAGCATGCGTGAGGACCTGTCGACGGACTTCGTCGAGATGGCCTTCACCTACAACCACGCCATCGAAGCGCTGCGCGAAACATTGACCGATGTTCGCTATACGGCGGAGGAAATCAAGGGAGGCACCGGCAATCTCGCCATGTCTGCCGACGATCTGGCGCGGCGTACCGAGCAGCAGGCGGCAGCACTGGAAGAGAGCTCGCGTGCCCTGCATCGTCTGAGCGACGTCGTCCGTTCGACTGCCGATCGTGCCCGTCAGACGGCGACTTCGGTCAACGAGACGCAGGCCTATGCGACCCAGTCCGGCGAAGTGGTCGCCAAGGCTGTCGGCGCCATGAGCGAGATCAACCGCTCCTCGGAAAAGATCGCGACCATCATCGGCGTCATCGATGAGATCGCCTTCCAGACCAACCTGCTGGCGCTGAATGCCGGCGTGGAAGCGGCACGGGCAGGCGAGGCCGGTCGTGGCTTCGCAGTCGTGGCACAGGAAGTTCGCGAGCTGGCACAGCGCTGCGCCAATGCGGCAAAGGAGATCAAGGGCCTGATTTCGGCAAGCTCGTCGCAGGTTCAGAACGGTGTTCGCCTGGTCGAGCAGACCGGCACGGCGCTGACGGAAATCATCAGCCACGTAACGGGTGTGCAGCGGCTTGTCGCCGATATCTCGTCTGCGACGACCGAGCAGTCGACCGGTATCGAGGAAGTCACGCGGGCCGTCGCCGAAGTCGAGCTGATCACGCAGCGCAATGCGGCCATGGTCGAGGAAAACAACGCCGAGATCCATGGTCTACGCCAGCGCGTCGACATGCTGTCAGAGAAGATCGATCGCTTCCGGACAGGCGAGGGCGATGCGCAATATGACGACTACGGCGCTGCCGATGCTCGCTACCGCGCGGCTTAAATCAGTATATTAGATAATTTTTATAATGCCTTGAAAACGCCGGCTAAGAAGCCGGCGTTTTTTTGATCAATGGAGATCGGGCGCCAAGCGAACTTGTTCCTCGCGCCAGCGTTGCCAGCGCCGGCGCAATTCTCCCGGCCGCAAACCGATCGGCTCGTCGAGCATCTCTACGGCTGCAATGCGATCGGTGCGGAAATGGCGGAAACCCTCGCGCAGCTCGCACCACGCCACCAGCAGGCTGCTCGTCTCGGCATAACCCAGAATCACCGGCCACACCGTCCGGTCGGTGTCCTCGCTCGCTTCTGACTTATAACGAAGCCGCAGTTTCATGCCGTTGCGAATTGCCGCCCTGATGAGTGATGCATCGACGCGCTCCTCGGGCTTGCCGATGGTCGGCCGTGCGCCGACACTCGGCTCAATGACGAAGGCACGCAGCCGCTCGGGGATCACTGCGGCGATCTTCGCCACCACATCGCGCGCGGCGTTGGCGAGCACCTTGTCGGAATGGGCCGATACCCATTGCGCGCCCAGCACCACCGCTTCCAGTTCATCGGGCGCCAGCATCAGGGGCGGCATGTCGTAGCCATCTGCGAGCAGATAGCCCAATCCGGCCTCGCCTTCGATCGGAACTCGCTGGCCGATCAGATCCGCCACGTCGCGATAGACAGTGCGTTTCGACACCTCCAGTTCGGCGGCCAGCGCGGCTGCCGTCACTGGTCGGGTGGATCGGCGTAGAATTTGAATGATCTGAAACAGTCGGTCGGCGCGGCGCATCGTATGTTGACTCCTGCTGACAGTATGCTGGCAGCAGGGACGTGCGACAAGAGGTTCCGCGAAGCCGCAAAGGCTTTGTTCCCAATTGAAAGGACTGTTCATGAAGTTCGCTTCCACCCGTCTTATCGCAGGCGATATCAAGGCCATGGTGGCCTTCTACGAGATGGTGACGGGGCTCAAGGCTCAATGGCTCGCGCCTGTCTTTGCCGAGATCGAGACCCCGGCGGCAGCGCTGGCCATCGGCTCCATCGAGACTGTCGCACTTTGGAAAGAGGGCAGCGCCGAGCCTGGCGCCAATCGCACCGCCTATCTCGAATTTCAGGTCGAGGATATCGATGCGGAATACGAGCGCCTGAAGGACCAGGTTTCTCTCGTCCACGAGCTGAAAATGATGCCTTGGGGCAACAAGACCTTTCAGTTCCGTGACCCCGAGGGAACCGCGGTTTCGCTCTATATGCCGGCGACTGACGAGGCAAAGAAACGCTTCGCATCGCGTTCGTAGCAGCGCGAGCGAAGCGACGATACCTGCCCAGGTCGACGTCGCGAACCGAGCAGGCAATATGGGATTACTGACCGAGGTGCAGCCTCTCGCCATCGGCCGGGATCAGCAGACGCGACGGATCGATATGCGCCGCGTCTGCCGCCTCGCGCAGAGCCTGCCGGGTGATCGTGGCGTGATCGAGCGCTTCCATGTGGGTTGCGACGACGATGGCCTGCGGCGCGAGCCGGCTGACGGCGACTGTCTGCTCGGCGTCCATGACGATGAGGTCGCTATCCCAGCGCGCGCCGCAGGAATGCGTGATGATCACATCCGGAGAGACGTCCCGGATCGTCTCGGCAATGGGCGGGTAGAAGACGGTATCGCCTGCCCAATAGACCGTGGGTTCGCCGGCCGCCTCCAGCGTGAAGCCGATCACTGGCCCCATTTTGTCCACAACCGGCCCGACGCCATGACTGCCCTGGCGCGGGGTGACGGTCACGCCATGCCAGACGGTGGGTTGAAGCAGCGGCGTGACGCTTGTGAAGCCGGATTCCCGGATCGTCTCCTCGTCGCCCGGCTGGCAGAGGAACGGTACAGCCTCGTTGATGCGCTCTTTCGCTACCGAATCGAAATGATCGGTGTGCAGATGCGAGACGATCACCACGTCGACGCCTTCGAGAATGTCGTCGATCGGGCGCGGCAGTTCCGTCATGGGATTGGGAGAGCGTCCGGTAAAGGACGGCAGGCTATGGCGAGGCGCGAAGTAGGGATCGATCAGCAATACCTGGCCACCATAGGTGACCTTCAGCGTCGCGTTGCGAATGAGCTCAAGCTGCATGTGATTGTCTCGATTGTTGGCGGAAGCGGCAGGAATTCGATCGACGTCCCAGCCGCTCCGGCTTGTTGGCTACACGTAATTCCACATGTCCGTGGAATTGTCCTAGCCGCCCGTGACGCTCATGTGGCGAGCCACCGCCGGGCGGTTATGGGTGCGATCGATGATGAAGTCATGGCCTTTCGGCTTGCGGGTGATGGCTTCATCGATCGCGGCGTGAAGAAGAGCATCGTCTTCCGTTGCCCGCAGCGCTGTGCGCAGATCGGCCGCGTCGTTCTGGCCTAGGCACATGTAGAGAGTTCCAGTGCAGGTGAGCCGCACGCGGTTGCAGCTCTCGCAGAAATTATGGGTCATCGGAGTGATGAAGCCGAGCCGGCCGCCGGTTTCCTCGACCTTGACGTAGCGCGCCGGGCCGCCAGTCTTGTAGGGGATGTCCGTCAACGTGAACTGGCGCTCGAGATCGCTGCGCAGCTTCGACAGCGGCAGGTATTGATCCGTGCGATCCTCGTCGATCTCGCCCATCGGCATCGTCTCGATAACGGTCAGATCCATGCGCCGCTCGTGGGCAAAGCGCAGCAGATCTGGAATTTCCGCCTCGTTGAAGTCCTTGAGGGCGACGGCGTTGAGCTTGATCTTGAGACCGGCCTTCTGAGCCGCGTCGATCCCTTCCATAACCTTCGAAAAATCGCCCCAGCGCGTGATGCTGCGGAATTTGTCGGGGTTCAGCGTATCAAGGGAGACGTTGATTCGGCGCACGCCGCAGTCGTAGAGTTCCTCGGCATGACGGGCGAGCTGCGATCCGTTCGTCGTCAGCGTTAGCTCGTCCAGCGCGCCATTCTGCACCTGCCTGCCGAGCTCGCGCACAAGGAACATGATGTTCTTGCGCACCAGCGGCTCGCCGCCCGTCAGCCGGATCTTGCGGACACCCTTGGCAATGAAGGCGGAACAGAGCCGATTCAGCTCTTCAAGCGTCAGAAGATCCTTCTTCGGCAGGAAGGTCATGTTTTCAGCCATGCAGTATGTGCAGCGGAAGTCGCACCGATCCGTTACCGAAACGCGCAAATAGCTGATGGCTCGGCCGAAAGGGTCGATCATGGGGGACGCGTCCGGCAACAATGCCGATGCGTTGCCTATGGGGCCGACTATGCTGTTCACTCAAACCTCCGTTACACTGCTAATGTGTGCATAGGCGATTGTTGCGTCAAGGAAAATGCATTTTGATTGCACTTGCGCGTGAACGAGCGGCAGCATAATCCTCAAACCCGACATTGAAACGCATGGAAAAACCGATGAGCGCCGTCTGGCCGACCGAATTGAAAGTATCGAAGGATCGTCATCGCCTCCTGGTGACTTTCGATGACGGCGCAAGCTTCGATCTGCCCGCCGAGATGCTAAGGGTCCTGTCGCCGTCTGCCGAGGTGCAGGGGCATGGCCCGGGGCAGAAAGTTACCGTGCCCGGAAAGCGCAATGTCGGTATCATGTCGATGACGCCTACCGGCAATTACGCGGTGCGCATCGGCTTTGACGACATGCACGACACCGGCATCTTCACCTGGGCCTATCTGCGCGAACTCGGCGAGAAGGGGCAGGAGCTTTTTGCCGTCTATGAGGCCGAAATGACGGAAAAAGGTCTCAGCCGAGATCCGGTTGGCAGGCCGCATTCACACTGAAAATACCGACGTAAAAGGGGGCGTAGGCATGATCCTTGGGGGTAGGGAAGGCTGGCTTCGCGCCAAGGGCAGCAAAAACGAAAGCAAGGTGTCTTTCGTCGAGCTGTTTTTCGATCTGGTTTTCGTGTTTTCGATTTCCCAGCTTGCACATTCGCTGGGCGAACATTTTACGCCGCTGGGCGCGATGGAAGCCATCATGCTGATCTTTGCGGTTTGGTGGGTTTGGATTTTCACGACATGGGTGACGAACTGGCTCGATCCGGATCGCATGCCGGTGCGCATCATGCTCTTTGTGTTGATGTTCGCCGGGCTGATCTTGTCCGCTGCCATACCCGACGCGTTCGGTGATAAAGCCATCTTCTTTGCCGGCGCCTATGTCTTCATGCAGGTCGGCCGTTCTCTGTTTGCGGTCTATGCGCTCAGGGATGTGCATTCCGGCCGCCATCGCAACTTCCTTCGCATCACATCATGGCTCGTGCTTTCCGGCATCTTCTGGATCGCCGGGGCGCTTATGGAGGGCGAATTGCGGATTGGCCTCTGGCTGGTGGCGCTCGTTATTGAATACTCCGCTCCCGCGCTTGGCTTTCGTGTTCCCGGACTTGGGAAATCGACCGTGGCGGACTGGGATGTATCCGGCGCCCATATTGCCGAACGCTGCGCACTCTTCATCATCATCTGCCTCGGCGAAGCCGTTCTGCAGGCAGGAAAGACCTTTGCCGAAGAGCCGGTGACGCCCTTGATGATCATGGTGTTCATCACCGCCTTTGTCGGCACGGTTGCCCTGTGGTGGATCTACTTCCAGTTCGGACATGAACGTGCCGCTCATCGCATCGAGCATGACGACACGCCCGGAAGCCTGGCACGGCAGGCCTTTACCTATGCGCATATCCCCATCCTGGCGGGCATCATCCTGAGCGTCGTCGGCGACGAATTCCTCTTTGCGCATCCGCACGAGCAGGCGGACATGCATCTTGCAGCAGCCATTCTCGGCGGTCCTGCCGTGTTTCTGCTGGGGAACCTGTGGTTCAAAGGTGCGACCACGGGGCGACCGCCGCTGTCGCATATCGTTGGGCTTGTCGGCCTCGGCTTGCTGCTGCTCACCTTGCCGATGGTCGTGGTTTATCAACTCGGTATCCTGGCCGCAGCCGTCCTCGTCGTGGTGGCGATCTGGGAGTTTGCGTCACTGACCCGCGTCGTTCCGTCGGCACGCTCGGCCGGCGATCACTGATCGCCGATCGCGACCAGAGGTTCGTTCTCTTCCTGTAGCAACAGGCTGACGATTCGCTCCATATGCGTGGTCATCAGCTCGCATTCTTCGACCGGCGCATCCGAGAGCATGCGATCTATCAGGGCCGTCTGGATGGTCATGGCCTCTTCCGTCACCTGCCGCCCGGCATCGGTCAGGTGGAGACGCAAAATGCGCTTGTCCTGCTTGTCGCTGCGTCGCTCGATCAGTCCACGCTTTTCCATCTGCGGCAGGAGCATGCTCATGTTCGAACGGCCGACCAGCAGCTTGCGCGCAAGCTGCTGCTGCGAGATGCCTTCAAAGCGGAAGAGGTTGACGAGGATATCGAGGTGTGGCGGCTTGATGTCGAGATATGCCAGCGATCTCGCCAGCGATTGCTGCATCAATTGGCAGGCGCGCGCGACGGCGATCCAGCTTCGAAAACGCGGATGGTCCCAGGGAAGGGATTGATTTTTGTTCATCGTTGTACTTTATTGTTCATAGTTGAACATTCTTGGATTCCCACTATGCCATCGTTTGCGCTCAAGGTCACCCGCTCCGGTTTGGCCGGCCTCGGCAGGCTTTCGCCGAAGCTTGCGGGCAAGGTCGCCTTCCAGCTTTTCTGCCGGACGCCATCGCGGCGTCCGCTCGGGGCGAAGGCGACAGCTGCCTATATGGAGGGCCGTCAGCGTCTCCGCGCCGCGGAAGAGGTGCCGTTGTCGTTTCCGGGTGGTCGCGCGATGGCCTATCGCTTCAACGGCGGTGCCAAGGGACCGCGCAAGCGCTATCTCGTCGTGCACGGTTGGGGATCCGGCAGCGAGTATATGTCCGAGCTGACGGCCGCTCTTGCCAGTACCGGCGCGGAGGTCATCTCGCTGGATCTGCCCGGGCATGGCCGTTCGGCTGGGCGCTCCCTTCATGTGCGGCTTGCCGTTTCAGCGATAGCGGCAGCGTCCGCGCGCTTCGGCACGCTGGATGCCGCTATCGGGCATTCCTTCGGTGGCGCGTCCCTGGCGCTTGCCTGTGCGGGCTTTCTGCCTGGTATCGATCCACTCGAAGTGAAGAGGCTGGTGTTGATCGGGGCGCCCAGCGCGATGGGCTGGCTTTTCAGGGATTTTGGCCGCCTGATGAATCTTCCGGCTCAAACACAGCGGTCGCTGGAGGAAGAGGTCGGCCGTGTGACGGGCAGGGCGCTCAGCACTTATGACGAACGGCGCGACATGCTCGACGCAAGCCGTCCCGTCCTTGTCGTTCACGCCGAAGACGATAAGGAAGTGAGTGCCGACCATGCTCGCGCCTATGCAGCACAGGGAGAGCATGTGCGCCTCTTCTGGGCCAATGGCTTTGGACACAGGCGCATTGTCAGTGCCGCTCCGGTCTTTGACGTAGTCAACGATTTTCTATCGGAAGCAGAGGGTGTCGAAAGCGCTGGCGATGGCGCCGAAGGCAGGGTCTTATCGTTTTACCGCGCTCCCGCACGGCGCTTTTCTTAGGTTCGCAGCGGGCGCGCTGGAGCCTGTCAGCCGTAAAAGCAAAACCGCCGGGCTGCATGGGAAAGCAGCGCCGGCGGTTGGTTGGCTTCAGTTCTAGTTTTTGTAGATGAGCCAACTTTTGGTGAAGTCTTTCTGCATGCTGTCCTGATAGACATTGTAGCAGTTGCGACCGGCGTTCTTGGCGCAGTAAAGCGCCAGATCCGCCTTGTTGTAGAGTTCGCCGGAATCGGCGGCTTCCGAGCCCATGCAGATGCCGAGTGATATGGTGACCGGGCCGTAATCGATCCGAGTCCGCGAATTCTTGAACGGGGTGGTTTCCAGGGCGCGGCGGATACGTTCGCAGGCGGCCGTAACCTCTTCCACCGTGATGCCTTCGATGATCAGCGCGAACTCCTCGCCGCCGACGCGGGCGACGAAGACTTCGCGCCGGACGTTGGCGCGAATGATGGACGCGACCGTGGCAAGGATCTTGTCGCCGACGGGATGGCCGTAGGTGTCATTGATCCGCTTGAAATGATCGATATCGGCAAGCACGAGCGCCGTCGTCGGGCGGGTCAACTGATTGTCGAAAATGGAAACGAGGCGATCTTCGAAAGCCCGGCGGTTTGAAAGCCGCGTCAAGGCATCCGTATTGGCGATGCGCTTGTATTCATCCAGTTCCTTACGGACCTGATCCATCTCCTGGCTGCGTTGTGCCACGTTCTCGACGATCTTTTCGCCCTGCGCCATGGTATCGCCGGTCGCGGTCGTCAGCATGTCGATGGCGTTGCGCAACAGGTCGGCGCTGTTGTGGTTCCGGGAGCTGATGCGTTCGCAGGTCTCGCCGAGAAGCCGATTGTAGCTCTCGAGCGTAGTCTGCTCCTGCCTGAGCGCGCGCAGCACGGCATCCAGTTCGACGGTTAGCCGGGTATGCGCATCGTCGAAGACGCGACCGGCATGGCGCGGGAAGTACTTTGCGCCGATCGTATCGAGCTCTTCCTGGTTCGCGTTGTTGCCAAGCGCAGCCAGCTCTCGCGTCAGCGCCGGATTGGAACCGATATAAGCTTCGTAGAAAAGCTCATAGTTGCGCGGAATAGGTGCGACTCCCATGGATCGCATGGCGTAGGTAATCTGCCCTGCCACGTCGGGAATTTGCGCCTTGGGCGCAATCGCCGTACTCATCGGTGAGCTCCGTAACATGTATCGGTTAAACGCATTTTTTACTTATACCGAGATTCTTTGAAAAATATTAAGAGGAACATTGCGAATAATTGCCCTCAAGTAAAGTTTTATTCGAAAACCTTACAAGTAAAGCACCGTTTATGTACGAAGGCACCGTTTGTGCCTTCGTGTGAGCCAGCTAAGGGAAGGTGTATTACCCCAGGTTGAGTTCCTGGAAGAAGTCATTGCCCTTATCGTCAATCACGATGAAGGCGGGGAAATCTTCCACTTCGATCTTCCATACAGCTTCCATGCCGAGTTCTGGATACTCCAGTACATCGACCTTCTTAATACAATCCTTCGCAAGACGTGCTGCGGGCCCGCCAATCGAGCCTAAATAGAAGCCGCGATACTTTTTGCAGGCTTCGCGGACGGCCCGCGAGCGATTCCCCTTGGCGAGCATCACCATCGAGCCGCCGAAAGACTGGAACTGATCGACATAGCTGTCCATGCGGCCAGCCGTCGTCGGGCCGAAAGAGCCTGAAGCATAGCCCGTGGGCGTCTTTGCCGGGCCGGCGTAATAGACTGGGTGATTCTTCAGATATTCGGGCATGCCTTCGCCCTTCTCCAGACGCTCACGAATTTTCGCATGCGCCAGATCGCGGGCAACGATGATGGTTCCGGTCAAAGAAAGCCGGGTCTTGACCGGATACTGAGAGAGTTCGGCGAGAATTTCCGCCATCGACCTGTTGAGATCGATACGCACCATCGATTCGGACAGCTTTGCCTCATCGATTTCAGGCATGTATTTCGAAGGATCGGTCTCGAGTTGCTCGAGGAAGATGCCGTCACGTGTGATCTTGCCTTTTGCCTGGCGGTCGGCGGAACAGGACACGCCAAGACCGATCGGCAGGGAAGCGCCGTGGCGCGGCAGACGGATGACCCGGACGTCATGGCAGAAATACTTGCCGCCGAACTGGGCGCCGACGCCGAGGCTCTGTGTGAGCTTGTGAATTTCCTTCTCCATCTCGATATCCCGGAAGGCATGCCCGCTTTCGGAGCCTTCCGTGGGAAGACAGTCGAGATATCGTGTCGACGCCAGCTTTACCGTCTTCAGGTTCATCTCGGCCGAGGTGCCGCCGATGACGATCGCCAGATGGTAGGGGGGACAGGCTGCCGTGCCGAGCGTTAGGATCTTTTCCTTCAGGAAATCCAGCATGCGGTCGTGGGTCAGCAGAGACGGCGTACCTTGAAAGAGGAAGGTCTTGTTGGCCGAGCCGCCGCCTTTGGCAACGAAAAGGAAGTCGTAGGAGTCGGTGCCTTCCTCGTAAATATCAATCTGCGCCGGCAGATTGTTCTTGGTGTTCTTCTCCTCGAACATCTTGATCGGCGCGAGCTGCGAGTAGCGCAGGTTTTTTTTCTCGTAGGCATCGAGAACGCCCTTGGCCAGAGCGCCGCTGTCGCCGCCTTCGGTCCAGACACGACGGCCCTTCTTGCCCATGATGATCGCCGTGCCGGTATCCTGGCACATGGGAAGCACACCGCCTGCGGCGATATTGGCGTTCTTCAGAAGATCATAGGCGACGAAGCGGTCATTATCGGTGGCCTCGGGATCGTCGAGGATGGAGGCCAGCTGCTTGAGGTGTCCGGGCCGCAGCAGATGATTGATATCGGCGAACGCCGTCTCGGCGAGAAGCCGGATGCCTTCCGGATCCACGGTCAGGATTTCCTGGCCCTTGAAGGTATCGACGGAAACATAATCGCCCGAAATCTTGCGATACGGAGTCGTGTCTTCGCCGAGGGGAAATAGATCGTCAGCCATGTGGGAAACCTTTCAAGCCGGATGGCGGAGGAAAATATTTGGAGGTGGTCTAAATCCGCCTCACAGCAAATGCAATCGGCTGAAAAACATCCCCCGAGTTCAATAGCGTCATTGTCAATGAAGAGTAGACGCTCGGTTCTGAAACTCGCGTCTTTCAAGTGAGGTGGGAAAGAGCCACGTCCTATCAAGGCAAGGCCGGGCGATATGTCCCTGAGGCCTTGGCGCAAGGACAGAGATCATGGATATCTCGCATCGCAATCACCATCATTTGTCGCCGCTATCCGCTTCTGCACTTCTGGCCGCCTTCGCCATATTCGTGCTTGTGCAGGATGGTTATCTGAAGGGCGTTTTTCATAAGGAAATTCTGGCGAGGATCGATCCGGCCACCGTTTTGACCGTAAGCCACACGGCTCCTTACCCGAGAAGGGCGATCAAGCCGATCGTCGCAGAGGCCGCGAGCATCGCTCACGGCCGATAATGAGAGGGCATTTCGTCAATACTCGAAATGCCCTCTTTCATGTCTGGTCTTACTTCGGCCCGATCATCGTTTCCGGGCGGACGATGGCGTCATATTCTTCCGACGTCACCAGTCCGCTTGCCAGAGCCTCTTCTTTCAAGGTCGTGCCGTTCTTATGAGCCGTCTTGGCGATCTTTGCCGCGCTGTCGTAGCCGATTTTCGGTGCCAGTGCCGTCACCAGCATCAGCGAGCGCTCCAGGCCGGCCTTGATGTTGTCTTCGCGGGCCTCGATGCCAACGACGCAATTGTCGGTGAAGGAAACCGCGGCATCGCCAAGCAACTGCACCGACTGCAGGAAATTATAGGCCATCAGCGGATTATAGACATTCAGCTCGAAATGGCCCTGGCTGCCGGCAAACGTCAAAGCGGCGTTGTTGCCGAAGACCTGGATGCAGACTTGCGTCAGTGCTTCGCATTGGGTCGGGTTGACCTTGCCCGGCATGATCGATGAACCCGGCTCGTTTTCCGGCAGAGAGAGTTCGCCAAGGCCGGAGCGCGGGCCGGAGCCGAGCAACCGGATATCGTTGGCGATCTTGAAGAGGGCTGCTGCCGCCGCATTGATCGCGCCATGGCTGAACACCATCGAATCATGCGCGGCCAGCGCTTCGAACTTGTTCGGCGCGGTGACGAACGGCAGGCCGGTGATGCCGGAGATTTCCTCGGCAACCTTCTCGGCAAAGCCGATGGGCGCATTGAGCCCTGTGCCGACCGCGGTGCCACCCTGGGCGAGTTCGCAAAGGCCCGGCAGCGTCAGCTCGATGCGCTTGATCGACGAGGCGACCTGTGCGGCGTAGCCTGAAAACTCCTGGCCGAGCGTGAGCGGCGTTGCATCCTGTGTATGGGTGCGGCCGATCTTGATGATGTGGCCGAAGTCGGCGACCTTCTTTTCGAGCGCCGCATGCAGGTGTTTGAGTGCGGGCAGGAAATGATGAACGATTTCTTCGGCGCAGGCGATGTGCATGGCCGTCGGATAGGTGTCGTTCGAGGACTGGCTCATATTGACGTGATCGTTCGGATGCACTGGCTTTTTCGAGCCCATCACGCCGCCGAGCATCTCGATCGCACGATTGGAAATCACCTCGTTCGCATTCATGTTGGACTGCGTGCCGGAACCGGTTTGCCAGACCACCAGCGGAAAATGCTCGTTGAGCTTGCCGTCGATGACTTCCTGTGCGGCATCGACAATCGCTTTGCCAAGCGCCGAATCGAGCTGCCCGAGTTGCATATTGGCGCGGGCGGCTGCCTGTTTGACGATGCCGAGGGCGCGGACGACCGAAAGCGGCTGCTTTTCCCAGCCGATTTTAAAGTTGCCGAGCGAGCGTTGGGCCTGCGCGCCCCAGTAGCGGTCGCTGGCAACTTCGATCGGTCCGAAGGTATCGGTTTCGGTGCGGGTGGAAGTCATGTTCCTGATCCTGCTTTCCATTGAAATAGACAAGCAGCCATATAGGCCCGAAGCGGACCGATGAAAACACCGCAGATGCTATTTCATGATTATTGAAGTCAGGTTTGGAGTGCCGCGCCGAGGCGTGCCCTTTTTAACACGCTCTGGATATATTCTTGAAGGCGAATTTTCGACAGGCGAAAAAGCGCTGGAAATTTCAATAAAAGATTAACCAATAATTTCATAATTTTGTGTGAATTGAATCGTGGAAAACGTCTTCGCTTCGTAACGTGAAGTTGAGACATTGAACGCAAGGCGGCTCTCGCCGTTTTCAGTATAAACGGTATACGATGTTTCCTACATCGCGGCCGAGTTGAAAACACCGCCGTCTGGCTCGAAGTTACCGCAAGATACAGGGACTGATTAGAGAATGAAACTTGCAGCTAAAGCCACAGCATCCGTCCTGGCTCTTTCCTGTTGCCTTTCCTCCGTTGGCGCGACTTCAGCAAGCGCCATGACGCTCATGGATTTCATCCGTGGCGGTCAGGGGCGTCAGCAGAGCACCCAAGTATCAGCTCCGGTTCCCGTTAATCCGGCGCAGACACTCGATACCGTTCAAGCGCCACCGCAGGCCAAGCTGCCGCTGCCGAAGGTCGATGCGCCAAAATATTATACCTACAAGGCGGACTCGATGCGTCTTGTGTCGACGTCGCATTTTGCTGATCCGGTCGTCACCGGCGCAGTTGCCGATGCGTCTCCGACGCCCGTCGCCCTCGACACAGAAGGCTCTCAGCGCCGCTATCTGGCCGATGCGCGCGTGATGGCGACCAACGATATCGCCAAGGCGATCGAAGGTTACTACGCCGATCAGACAAAGCCGCTGCTGTGGGTTGCCGATCATGCGGTCAGCGACAAGGCGAAGGCCGCGATGGCCGTTCTTGCCGACGCCGGTTCCGTCGGCCTCGATCCTGCCGACTACGCCGTAACCGCTCCGAGCGCGGATGCGGCAAATGCCGACCCGGTCATGCGTGATCGTGCTCTCATGCAGTTCGAACTCGCGCTTTCCAGCAAGGTGCTGATGTTCGTCCAGGATACGATCCGTGGTCGTCTCGACCCGAACAAGATTTCCGGCTACCACGACTTCAAGCGCAAGGACGTCAATCTGGCGGCAACGCTCGATGTGTTGCGCGCAAGCCCGGATGTGGCCGCCTATCTCAACAGCCGCGACCCGTCGAACCAGCAGTTTACCTTGCTGAAGGCAGAACTCGCCAAGCTGCGCGCCGAAGCAGGTACCGATGGCACGCATATCTCCATCTCGCTGAGCGGCACCCTGAAGCCGGGTAGCAGCTCGCCGGAAATGGCCAACATCGTCAAGGCGATCCAGCATCGCGGTTCGGACGCGCTGAAGACGGCTCACGCCGATGTTCTCGCCTCCTATGCAGGCGCGCCGGACTATACGCCGGACCTCGTGTCACTGGTCGAAGACTTCCAGAAGGAAAAGGGTCTGACGTCGGATGGCGTGATCGGTCCTTCCTCCGTTCGCGCCATGGTTGGCGAAAACAACGATACCAAGATCCAGAAGCTGGTTATCGCCATGGAGCAGCTTCGCTGGCTGCCGCCCGAACTCGGTCCGCGTTATGTGCTGATCAACCAGCCGGCGTTCATGGTGTACTACTACAACAACAACCAGGAACAGCTGTCGATGCGCGTCGTTGTCGGCGGCAAGCAGCATCAGACGTTCTTCTTCGAAAACCAGATCCAGACGGTCGAATTCAACCCGTTCTGGGGCGTTCCGCAGTCGATCATCATCAACGAGATGCTGCCAAAGCTTCGCTCCGACCCGAATTACCTCGATCGCATGGGTTACCAGGTCGAAGTCGGTGGTCATGCCGTCGCCTCGTCGAGTGTCGACTGGTACGGCTCGACGAAGAACATCGCAGTCCGCCAGCCGCCGAGCAGCGACAACGCTCTCGGCGAACTGAAGATCCTTTTCCCGAACTCGCATGCAATCTACATGCATGACACGCCGCAGAAGAGCTTCTTCAAGAAGGACATGCGCGCACTCAGCCACGGCTGCGTCCGCCTTGCCGATCCGCGCGCCATGGCTGCCGCCGTTCTCGACACCACGGTTCAGGATGTCGCCAAGCAGATCGCTGCCGGTCAGAACAAGGCCGTCGCCGTGCCGCAGAAGTTCCCGATCTACATCGCTTACTTCACGGCATGGCCGAACAAGGATGGCGTTATTCAGTATTTCAACGACGTCTACGATCGCGACGCGGCAACACAGAAGGCGCTCGACACGACCAGCAAGTCGCGCACCGCGCAGATTTAAGGTTGTTGAGATAAGGAACGTAAAAGGGCGGCCATTGGCCGCCCTTTTGCTATGTCGAGACATCGATCGTCTAAGTCGGCCGAGCGTCCTCATCCGGCTCTGTTTGAAAGAGCACAGCCGGTCCAGCACTTTAATCCTTGGCCTCGATCCGCCATTCGCGGCTGCCAAAGGTTACATCGAAGCGTGATAGAAACGAGCGCCCGAGCAGACCGTCGACCTCGTTGCCGAGGGCTCCGTCGTCACTCAACACAACGGCTGTAATGTCGCTGGCCTCGACCCGGCCGACCTTGACCGTCGCAGCGTCGGTATGGGTGGCTTGCGATACGCCGTTCGCCGTTTGCAACGCGATGCCGTTGTTTCCGTCGATCGGTAGTTTGGCACGTGCGGCAAAGGCCTTGGTGACTGCCACGAAGCTTGCGCCCGTGTCGACGATGAACGTGCCTTCAGTGCCGTTGATCGACACTTTCGCGAAAATGACGTTCTTGCCCTGTGTCGGGAAGCGATCGCTGCCGGTAGCGTAGGCGGAGGTGCATTTTCCCTTGGCCTGATATTCCTTGATCATCCCACGCACGACGGCAGTGTCGTTGCGGTCCGGATTGGCGGATATCCAGAGCTGGAGCGCGCCGATTGCCTCACAATACTGGCCGAGATTGCGATAGCTGCCCGAAAGACCATCGAAGACCATGCTGTTCAGCATGGCGATGTTGTCAGTCAGGCCGATCACCGAATAATAATCATCGATGGCGTCGCGATATTTCTTGGCGTTTTGCCTGATCTGCGCGCGCTCAAAATAGTAGTCCGGCATTCCGGGCGACATCGCGATCAAGTCGTTGGAGACCTTCAGGGCCTCGTCGAAATCGCTGAGGTTGTCAAGTATATTGGCGGCGGCACTTAGCGCGACGTTCGAAGGCTTGCACTTGTTCGAAAAGGCGATGAACACCCTGGCGGCCTCGCGGCGATAGCCTTGCTTTTGCAGTTCGTCGGCAAATTTATAGACGGCGTCCCAATCGCAGTGCTCTCGGCGCAGCATGTCGAGATCGGTGGCCATTGTCGTGCGGCCGGCAACGACATTCGGCAGAGGATCGATATCGAAGTGCTGGTATACCGCCAGCAATGACGGATCGGGCGCAGCGGAGGTTGCCTGTTCGACGTAACCGACGACGCGGTCTCCATATATGTAGAACCAGATTCCCGCGCAGAGCGCCGCGCAAATGATAAGTGTCTGCACGATCGGGGCAAACCAGCCCCGACGGTTTGGCAATCGACCGGCGTTGCGGTCTTCAGGGTCTGCTGCGAGCAAGGGGGCCACTCCAACTTCGGATCGCCCGGCTTGCCTCCATGAATCGCGTGCGAATGTCTTCGCTTCACCGGCCTTGGGGGGAACAGGACGTCACAAGGTTGTGGCGCAGTCGCGTGTTTCCCGCAAGATGCTTTGCAACCTTGCGGGCTGAACCAACAGGGATTTTGATGTTCTCAGGCGGCAAGCATCGCATCGACGAGCTCAGGGGTGAGTTCGTCATAGTGGAAGATGATGCGGCTCGGCTCGAGCGTTTCGATGCCAACATCGGAATAGCCGAAGGGAACCGCGATCGAGGGAACGCCGGCATTGCGGGCAACCAGGATGTCGTTGACGCTGTCGCCGATCATGATCGTTCGGGTAATGTCGCCTCCAGCGCGCTCGACCGTGCCGATCAGATGTTCCGCATTCGGCTTGCGCACGGTAAAGGTGTCGCCACCGGTGATGGCTTCGAAGTAGTGGGTCAGGCCGAGCAGGTCGAGGAGGGTGCGCGCGAGCGCCTCCATCTTGTTGGTGCAGACCGCCAGCTTGTAGCCCTTGCTTTTGAGCGTATCGAGTGCCGAAACAAGGCCGGGGTAGGGCTGTGTGACGCCGGGCATCGTTGCTGAATAATGAGTGATGAAACGCTGCATCAATGCCGGCAATTCATCGGGAGAAAGCGCATAACCATGCAGCTTGCAGGCCCGCTCGATCATGACCTGAGCACCGTGGCCGACCAGATGCGTAATGTCGTCATAGCCCACGGGCGGCAGATCGAGCGCTGCAATGGTGTGGTTCAGGCTGACGATGAGATCAGCGTGCGTATCCAGCAGCGTGCCATCGAGATCGAATACGACAAGGGAAGATGTCACTGGGAATCGGCCTTTGCATAGAAAAAAGGGGCGTCTTTCGGAGTTAGAATATCGCGCTGGCAATTGCAACCGAATGGCCGGGAAGCCTTGGCAAAGAGGCGCGGGGATTTCTATGCTCTGCCGTTATTTTGGCTTTCGTTTGGCGGGAGAGCCGTGTAAACAGCAGACCAACGTAACAATGGGAGCGAGTGGCGCATGGACGCCCGCGAGATGAAGATTGAGGCCGCGAGGGCGGCCCTGACTTATGTCGAAAGCGGCATGCGGCTGGGGATCGGCACGGGCAGCACCGCGGAGGAATTTGTTCGCCTGCTTGCCGAAAAGGTGGCATCCGGCCTGTCTATCGAGGGCGTTCCGACGTCGGAGAGAACGGCGAAACTCTGCAACGAACTCGGTGTGCCGCTCAAAACCCTGGATGAGCTTCCCGAACTTGATCTGACCATTGACGGCGCCGATGAAGTCGACGGCGCATTGACATTGATCAAGGGTGGCGGCGGTGCTTTGCTGCGTGAAAAGATCGTCGCGGCCTCGTCAGCCCGAATGATCGTGATCGCGGACGAAAGCAAGATCGTTCAGACGCTTGGCACATTCGCGCTGCCGATCGAGGTCAATCCTTTCGGTCTTGCTTCGACGCGTATTCTCATCGAGAAGGCTGCCTCGCGTCTCGGCCTTTCCGGGCCTCTCAACCTGCGGCTTGCCGGTGGCAAGACCTTTGTCACTGACGGTGGACATTTTATCATTGATGCATCTTTCGGCCGCATTCCTGATGCAGAGGCGCTGTCGGATGAGCTCAATTCGATTCCCGGAGTTGTCGAACACGGGCTCTTTATCAATATGGCGACATTAGCGATTATCGCCGGCCCCGCCGGTGCGCGTACGTTGCGGGCGAACAATACATAGGAGCACTCATCTCATGATCAAATTTGCGGGTCTTGGCCGTCTTGCCGCTGCAACCATTCTTCTTTCCGGCATGGCGTTCGGTTCTGCCAACGCTCAGGAAATTTCCGAGGATCAGATCAAGGCTGCGCGCGCTGCGATCAACGCTATGGGCATCACCAACCAGTTCGACAACATCCTGCCGAACCTTGCCGAGCAGTTGAAGAGCACGATGATCCAGGCCAACCCGAACTTCGGCAATGCGATCAACTCTTCCGTCGATGCCACCGCTCTCGCACTTGCTCCGCGCCGTGCAGATCTCGAGCGCGAGGCTGCGACCACCTATGCCAAGACCTTCACGGTCGATGAGCTCAAGGCCATCGCTGATTTCTATAACTCGCCGGCCGGCAAGAAGCTGATCAAGGATAGCCCGCTCGCCAACCGCGAACTCTACAAGTCTGCCGATATCTGGGGTCAGGGCATTTCCCGCGATCTCGCCAAGCAGAGCAGCGACGCTCTCCAGAAGATCGTCAAGCAGCCGGTCGTCATGCCGGATGGCGGCGCTGCTGCCCAGCAGGCTGCACCGAAGCAGTAAGACGCAATTTGCGACCCTTACCCCAGGACGGTTCCAACGTTTTGGCGGTGCGCGGTCAACGCTGGCAAATTCGAAGCCCGGACATCTTTCCGGGCTTTTCTTTTTGTGTCGCGGCTTCCTATATGAATGCCGATCCCCAATAGCGCTTTGAGCGCGCTTCCATTTCGACAGGAGCCACCCATGCCTTCGTTTGATTTCGACCTCTTCGTGATTGGCGGCGGTTCCGGCGGCGTGCGCAGTGCCCGCGTGGCCAGTTCGCTCGGTAAGAAGGTCGGCATTGCCGAAGAATATCGCTATGGCGGCACCTGCGTCATCCGCGGCTGTGTGCCGAAGAAGCTGTTCGTCTACGCCTCGCAATATAGCGAGCATTTCGAAGATGCGGCCGGCTACGGCTGGACCGTCGGCGAGAGCAGCTTCGACTGGAAGAAGCTGATTGCGGCGAAGGACAAGGAAATCGCCCGTCTGGAAGGCCTCTATCGTAAGGGGCTCGACAATGCCAAGGCAGAGATTTTCGATACCCGCGCGGAGCTGGTGGATGCGCACACGATCAAGCTTCTAAAGACCGGCCAGACGGTGACGGCGGAAACCATCGTCATCGCGACCGGTGGCACGCCGAACCTTCATACGGCGCTGCCGGGGCATGAGCTCTGCATTTCCTCCAATGAAGCTTTTCACCTGGAGGAGCTGCCGAAGTCCATCCTGATCGCCGGCGGCGGTTATATCGCGGTCGAATTCGCCAACGTGTTTCACGGCCTCGGTGTCGAGACGACGCTGATCTATCGCGGTGCCGAAATCCTGTCGCGCTTCGATCACGACCTGCGCAAGGGCCTGCATGAGGCGATGGAGGAGAAGGGCATCCGCATTCTCTGCCACGACATCATCGAAAGCGTCGAGAAGACGGAAAATGGCCTCAGCGTTCGTACCAAGAACGACAAGTCCCTGAACGTCGATACCGTCATGCTGGCGCTTGGCCGCACGCCGAATACCGACAAACTTGGGCTGGAGGCTGCCGGCGTCGCCGTCAACGATCAGGGTGCGATCGTCGTCGACGAATATTCGCGCACGTCCGTGCCGAACATCTTCGCCCTCGGCGACGTCACCGATCGGGTACAGCTGACGCCCGTCGCCATTCATGAGGCCATATGCTTCATCGAGACGGTCTACAAGAACAATCCGACGCGGCCGGATCACGAGCTCATCGCGACGGCCGTCTTCTCGCAGCCCGAAATCGGCACGGTCGGTCTGACAGAAGAAGATGCGGCCAAGCGTTATCCGGAGCTTGAGGTGTATCGCGCCCAGTTCCGGCCGATGAAGGCGACGCTCTCCGGTCGCACGGAGAAGATGCTGATGAAGCTGATCGTCAATGCTGCCGATCGCAAGGTGGTCGGCGCGCATATTCTCGGCCATGACGCCGGTGAAATGGCGCAGATTCTCGGCATTACGCTGAAGGCCGGCTGCACCAAGGACGATTTCGATCGCACCATGGCGGTCCATCCGACCGCTGCGGAAGAGTTGGTGACGATGTATTCTCCGAGCTATCGGATCCGCAACGGCGAGCGCGTGTAACGCGCTCGACTGGGGCAGGCATCGTCTGCGCCACAAAAGATCGGCACAGTAGTTTGCCCGCCTTTGCAAGCGGGCGGCAAAGGTTTATAAGCGCGCGTTATTTTCGACGACGGGACGCCCGGCAAAAGACCGGGCGCACAAGCAGGTGAGTGAGATGGCACAGAATTGGACACCGAGCAGTTGGCGGCAGAAACCGATCCAGCAGGTGCCGGAATTTCCGGACAAGGCAGCGCTGGCAGATACCGAAGCGCAGCTGGCAAGCTATCCGCCGCTCGTTTTTGCCGGTGAAGCTCGCCGTCTCAAGGCTCATCTGGCCAATGTTGCGGAAGGCAACGGCTTTCTGCTGCAGGGTGGCGATTGCGCCGAAAGCTTTGCCGAGCATGGCGCTGACACGATCCGCGACTTCTTCCGTGCCTTCCTGCAGATGGCTGTGGTCCTGACCTTCGGCGCGCAGCTGCCGGTGGTCAAGGTCGGCCGTATCGCCGGTCAGTTCGCCAAGCCGCGCTCGTCGAACATCGAGACGCAGAATGGTGTTTCGCTGCCGAGCTATCGCGGCGACATTATCAACGGCATCGACTTCAACAGCGATTCACGCATTCCCAACCCGGAGCGTCAGATGATGGCTTATCGCCAGTCTGCCGCGACGTTGAACCTCTTGCGCGCCTTCGCCATGGGTGGCTACGCCAACCTGGAAAACGTGCAGAAATGGATGCTCGGCTTCGTCAAGGACAGCCCGCAGGGCGAGCGCTACCGCAAGCTTGCCGATCGTATCGGCGAGACGATGGATTTCATGCGCGCGATCGGCATTACCGCCGAGACCAACCCGAACCTGCGCGAAACCGATTTCTTCACCAGCCATGAAGCGTTGCTGCTCGGCTATGAAGAAGCCTTCACCCGCGTCGACTCCACGACCGGCGACTGGTACGCGACCTCGGGCCACATGCTCTGGATCGGCGACCGCACGCGCCAGGCCGACCACGCACATGTCGAGTATTTCCGCGGCATCAAGAACCCGATCGGATTGAAGTGCGGTCCTTCGCTTCAGGCAGATGATCTCATCAATCTGATCGACATCCTGAACCCGGAAAACGAAGCCGGTCGTCTGACCCTGATCTGCCGCTTCGGCCACGACAAGGTTGCGGACAACCTGCCGCGTCTCATTCGTGCCGTCGAAAAGGAAGGCCGTAAGGTCGTCTGGTCCTGCGATCCGATGCATGGCAACACGATTACGCTCAACAACTACAAGACGCGTCCGTTCGAGCGCATCCTGTCGGAAGTCGAAAGCTTCTTCCAGATTCACCGCGCCGAAGGCACGCATCCGGGCGGCATCCACATCGAGATGACCGGCAAGGATGTGACCGAATGCACGGGCGGCGCGCGCGCCGTCGGCGCCGAAGATCTGCAGGATCGCTACCACACTCATTGCGATCCGCGCCTCAATGCCGATCAGGCGCTCGAACTGGCCTTCCTGCTCGCCGAACGCATGAAGGGCGGCCGCGACGAGAAGCGCCTGCGCGCTCACGGCTGAGCCAAGTCGCAGCAAGATGTCAGAAACGGGTCGGCCTTCCAGCCGGCCCGTTTTGCATTTGAGGTGCCATGATCAATCCCGCTGAACGGCGCTTCATTTCTTTGAGATTGACCTGGCCCAGCTTCTCGGGAAAGTCTTCCTGAAATGGGGAGACATCATGACCGCAGACCATACAGGAGCCTGCCTTTGCGGCAGCGTACGTTTCAGGACGCATGGCAAATTGCGAGAGGTCGTGGCGTGCCACTGTTCGCAATGCCGCAAGCAAACCGGTCTCTATTATGCGGCCACCAACGTGCCGATCGCCAACCTTGCCATAGAGGGCGAGGATTTCATCACCTGGTATCGCGCCAGCACATTTGCGCGCCGCGGCTTCTGCAAGACCTGCGGTTCGGCACTGTTTTGGGCGGCTGACGGGGAGGACGAGATATCGATTATGGCCGGGCTGTTCGACCAGCCGAGCGGCATGGAGATTGCCTATCACATCTTCTGCGCGGATAAGGGCGACTATTACGAAATCACCGATGGGCTGCCGCAATACCGACAAGGCCGCCCCGGATTGGCGACGGCGGGATCGTCGGACTGATCGTCACGCGCTGCCTTTTTCGGCAACCTGCCTCGTCAGGTTGGCAAGTTCTTCCCGGACAAGCGCAAGCTCCTTGAGCACCTGCATGTCTATCTTCTGATGAAGAGACAGAACTTCGAGTTCGGCCTTCAGATTGACCTCGTAGTCCTTGGCGGCCTCGAAGCGATCTCGCTCGGTTTGTCGGTTCTGCGACATCATGATGATCGGCGCCTGGATGGCGGCGAGCATGGAGAGCACGAGATTGAGGAAGATGAAGGGATAGGGGTCGAAGGCGCGGGTGACGAGAATGACCGTGTTGATGACGCACCAGAAGACCAGGAACAGCAAAAAGCCGATGATGAAGGACCAGGAGCCGCCGACGCGGGCAATGCCGTCAGCGAGCCGTTCGCCGAAAGATGAATTGGCGGAGAAGGCGGCGTTGATATCGGTCGAGACGATCTTGCGCTCATGCGCTTTCCGGAGCACGCGCTTCTCGGTCTCACCAAGTTGGTCGGCCGTCTTGTCAAAATGCAGATGTACGAAATTGGGAAGATTATACATGGAGGGCTCCGGGGCTTAATACCTTTGGTCGCCAAGTATTCGATCGCCCGGCTAGAAAGCAATGTGAAAGCCTGCAAACACACCGGTCTTAGTCCAGCGGATTCCGACAAGCTTTCACGCTCCTGCGCTTCCGGCGGTAGTTCGTCCTTCAGCTGCCCTGGTTGATCAGCCTTGCATGGGACGGGAAAAAGCGCTCCACACCGTATTCGCGCCCGAACATGGCATCATGCTGCAGATAGCGGTAGTCGCGAACCAGCGGGTCGAGATCCAGCTCCTTGCGCGCCCAATCCGGGAAGGCCTGATTGTCGCGCGTCGCCAACTGATAGCGGTCGACGATGTTGTACTTCTTCTGAACGCGACCGAGGAAGCCGGTGTAGAACGGATGCTCATACCCGGCCGCTTTCAGGACCTGATAGGGCAGCTGTGACGGGCTGATCGTGCCGATATCCTTCCGCACGCCCTTCTTGCTCGACCAGACGACCAGCGGGGTTTCGTGTTCCCGCTTCATGACATCAAGGGGCGCCTTACGAGTTGCGACCTGTTGCGGCATGTAACCGGTATTCGGATAGACGCTGCCGAGCGGCGGCAGATGATCGCCCCAAAGGACAATGATGGTCTCGCGATTGCGCTTTTCGGCCCAATCCATCAGCATTTTCAGGCTGTCGTCGGCCTCGCGAACACCTTGGGCATAGGTGGCGAGCGCTGCACGATCTTCGTCGCTGAGATTTCCGCCGACATCGATGGTGTTCTGGGCGTAGCGATTGGCTTCGTAGGGGCCGTGTCCCTGGAGGGTGACAGCGAAGAAAAAGAATGGACGATCGGTGCCGTCGCCTTCGCGCATGATCTCCTTCATCAGGGAATCGTCGGAGGCGAACATGCCGCGCTTCTCGATGCCGGGAATGGTCTCTTCGGTATGAAACTCCTCGAAACCAAAAGCCTTATAGACTTCGTTGCGGTTCCAGAACCAGCCGCTGAACGGATGCAAGGCACGGGCCGCATAGCCTTCGCCGCGGAAGAAGGTGGCGAGCGACGGCATGGGGCGGCGCACATATTGCTGATAGGGAATGCTGCCATAGGGCAGGAAGGCATTGGAAAAGCCCGTCAGCGCCTCGAATTCCACATTGGCGGTCATGCCGCCGAATTCGGGTGAAAAGACATATCCGGATTGCCGAGCCCGGATCGTCGGCATCGGATCGGGCGTGAAGCTTACGTTGGAAAGCCGGGTCGGATCCCAGAAGGACTCGCTCATCAGCATGATCACGTCCGGCTTCTCGCGCGGTCCGGAAAGATAACCGTAGTTTCTCGACGGGATGGCATCGATGGCGTCGGAGCCATAGCCGGCCGGCGATTTGACATCGGCCATGGGCAAGTTCAGCGAGAAGGCGATGATGAAGCCGTTGTAGCTGTAATTCTCCTTCTGATCCCAGACGATCGGGATAATGCGCAACTTCTCGCGGATGAAGGAGTATTGCGTGGGATCCATCTGCGAAACAAAGAGCGCCGCAAGCGGCAGACAGATCGAAAGCCTCGTCACACGCGCTGTTTGCGACAGCCTTGCGGCATGGCGCCAAGCGTACCGCCCGAAAAATGCGACAGCGACCGCTGCGGCAATGATACCGATAGAAAGTGCCACCGCAGTCCACGGCCGCTCACGCACCATGACGGGCATCAATTCCATGATCTGTCGTGCAAACAGGAAATCAGAAGGGTAGAGCGGGTCCGACAGATAATTCTGCTTCTGGCTGGAGATGAAGGCGGGCACCAGAAGCAACGGCGCGACGATCAGGAGGGACAGATGTGCTCGGCCGAATACGGCGTCGCCAGTCAGCATCGCCAGCACGATGATTCCAACAGTGGTGAACCCCGGGCGAGAAAGCGAAAAAAGATAGGGAAAGACGCTGGAAAGCTCGCCGCGCGCAATCCATTCCACCATGACGACCAGTAAAGCAGCGATCAACAAGGTCAGCGCAAGGCTCAAAAACTGACGAAGCAGGGCGGAATGCTGCCTTGCCGCGCCGATCTTCTGGAATAGCGCGAGCCTGCCCGCTAAGGCGGAACCGATGACCAGATCGACCAAGGATGTCTCCAAATGCGACAAGACGTTCATATAATTGTCATGTTTCTGTCATGAACGGCTGATGAACCGCAAGGCAGGCTTGGTATTTTTCCGGATAAAAATACCGCCTATACGGGTGTCGCGATCTTTGATGCGTGCTGGAGGACGAAGGCGGTTGCGGAAGAATGACGCCGTCGCTAAATGTATGGCATGACAGAGCAAAGCCAAATTACCCACACGATCCGCATTGCGGTTGCGCAGCTCAATCCGACGGTTGGCGACATCTCCGGCAACCTTGCCAAGGCGCGCGAGGCGCGCTCAGAGGCGGCGCGCGAAGGCGCGCAGATCGTCCTGCTGACGGAGCTGTTCATTTCCGGCTACCCGCCGGAAGATCTTGTGCTCAAACCAGCATTCCTGCGCTCCTGCTGGAACGCGGTGGAAAGTCTGGCTGCAGAGACCGCCGATGGTGGCCCCGGTGTCATTATCGGTTTCCCTCGACAGGATGAGACCGGCCGCTACAATTCGGTCGCCGTGCTTGATGGCGGCAAGGTCATCGCGGTCCGTGACAAGGTGGATCTGCCGAATTACGGCGAATTCGACGAGAAGCGCGTTTTCGATCAGGGCGCCATGCCGGGCCCGGTCAATTTCCGCGGCGTTCGGCTGGGTATCCCGATTTGCGAGGACATCTGGGGTGAACTTGGCGTTTGCGAAACGCTTGCCGAAAGCGGCGCTGAAATCCTGCTGTCGCCGAATGGCTCGCCCTACTATCGCGGCAAGGTCGATATCCGTCATCAGGTTGTGTTGAAGCAAGTCATCGAGACGGGCTTGCCGATGATCTATGCCGCCCAGCTCGGCGGCCAGGACGAGCTGGTTTTCGATGGCGCGAGCTTCGGTTTCAATGCCGATAAGACGCTGGCATTCCAGATGAGTCAGTTCGAGACCGCGCTGACGGTTACGACCTGGAAGAAGAATGCCGATGGCTGGCACTGCGCGGAGGGGCCGAAGGCGCACATTCCGGAAGGCGAGGAGGCTGACTACCGCGCCTGCCTGCTGGGCTTCCGCGACTATGTGAACAAGAACGGCTTCAAGTCGGTCGTGCTCGGCCTTTCCGGCGGCATCGACTCGGCGATCTGCGCGGCGATTGCGGTCGATGCGCTCGGTGAAGAGCGCGTGCGCACCGTCATGCTGCCTTATCGCTATACCTCGCAGGATTCGCTGAAGGATGCGGCCGATTGCGCCAAGGCGCTTGGTTGCCGCTACGATATCGTGCCGATCGAGGATCCAGTCACCGGCTTCACCGCTGCTCTGTCCGACCTGTTCGAAGGGACGGAAACCGGCATCACCGAGGAAAACCTGCAGAGCCGTGCTCGCGGCACGATCCTGATGGCGATCTCGAACAAATTCGGTTCAATGGTGGTGACGACGGGCAACAAGTCGGAAATGTCCGTCGGATACGCCACGCTCTACGGCGACATGAACGGTGGCTTCAACCCTATCAAGGATCTCTACAAGATGCAGGTCTATGCCATCTCGCGTTGGCGCAACCTGCATGTGCCGCCAGGGGCGCTCGGTCCATCGGGCGAGGTGATCCCTTACAACATCATCGACAAGGCGCCGTCGGCTGAGCTGAGGCCGAACCAGACGGACCAGGATTCGTTGCCGCCCTATCCGGCGCTGGACGATATCCTCGAGTGCCTCGTCGAGAAAGAAATGTCGGTCGAGGAGATCGTGGCGCGTGGTCACGATGTCGCGACGGTGCATCGCATCGAGCATCTGCTCTATCTCGCCGAATACAAGCGCCGTCAGTCGGCACCGGGCGTGAAGATCACCAAGAAGAATTTCGGCCGCGACCGCCGCTACCCGATCACCAATCGGTTCCGCGATCGCTGATCACGCCTCCGACACAGGAAGAAGACGAATGCGAAGCTCGGTCGAGATCTACAACATCCGCACCGGTGAGAACCGGGTTGTCTGGCAGACTGACGAGCTCGTCGAGGCGCCGAATTATTCGCCAGATGGGCGCTACCTGCTGCTGAATGGCGACGGACTTCTCTATCGGCTGCCGCTCGACGTGAGCGGTGGCATCGTGCGCATCGATACCGGCTTTGCGACGCGATGCAACAACGACCACGGCATCTCGCCCGACGGCTCGCTGATCGCCATTTCCGACAAGGTGGAGCATGGCAAGGCCTGCATTTATGTTCTGCCCGCGGAAGGCGGAACGCCGCGACAGGTGACGACCAATCTGCCCTCCTACTGGCATGGCTGGTCGCCGGACGGTCAGCGTTTCTCCTATTGCGGCATCCGCAACGATGTCTTCGATATCTACACGATCTCGATCGATGGCGGCGAGGAGACGCGTCTGACGCATGGCGAGGGCCGGAATGACGGCCCCGATTTTTCGGCCGACGGGCAGTGGATCTACTTCAATTCCAGCCGCACCGGCCTGATGCAGATCTGGCGTATTCATCCCGACGGCACCGGCCTGGAGCAGGTCACGCACGACAATTACGGCAACTGGTTTGCGCATCCGTCACCCAAGAATGACAAGGTCGTGCTGATTTCCTACGATCCCGACGTCTTCGATCACCCCCGCGATCTCAATGTGCGCATGCGGCTGATGGATATGGACGGCAGCAATATCACGACACTGTTCGAACTCTTCGGCGGGCAGGGATCGATCAATGTGCCGAACTGGTCACCGGATGGTGATGCCTTCGCCTACGTCCGTTACGAACCCGTTTGACACCTCTGGACAGATTGCAACCGACGCTATAGATCTGGATGTGTTCTCAGGGCACATCCGATCCGCGGGAAGGGCAAGGCCCACCTGAAGCATGTAGAATAGACTGCCACACCTCTTTTCAGTCTGTGGGCGCGGATACCGGACGTAAATGGAAGGAGGTCTATTTTGACCACGCGCTCTCTGGCGGCTGACGCCACAATCGATTCCCTGAAAAAGCAGGCCAAGACGTTTCTCAAGGCCTTTCAAGCTGGCGATGCTTCGGCACGCGGCCGCGTTGCACCCTATTTTTCCGATAGCGCCGACGTTGGATTGCAGGACATTCAGCTCGTTCTCGCCCGTGAATTCGGTTTCTCCAGCTGGACGAAGCTCAAAGTGCATCTGGAGAGCGGCAACCGCAGGCAGGTTCCGCGCGATCAGCTCGCCAACCGCTTCCTGTCGCTGGTGACGGTTTCCTACTTCGGCAATATCGCCGCCGATCCCGCGCGGTTCAATGAAGCGCGGGAACTGCTTGAAGCGCATCCGGAGATTGCTGCAGAAAGCATCCACGTTGCCGCAGCGCTTGGTGATGCTGATGGCGTCGGGCGTTGGCTGGATCGCCAACCGCAGCTTCTGGATCGCAAGGGTGGCCCTTACGATTGGTCGCCGCTGATGTATGCCGCGTATTCACGTCTTCCCGGCCGATCCAGTCTGCCGGCCGCACGCGAGCTTGTGAGGCGCAGCGCTGATGTGAATGCGTTTTTCCTCGATAATGGTCAGTATCGATTTACCGTACTCACCGGCGTCTTCGCAGAAGGCGAGGCGGGCAAGGAGCGCCAGCCGCCACATCCGGACTGCGAAGCATTCGCGCGTCTGCTGCTGGATGCTGGAGCTGAAGCCAATGACAGCCAGGCGCTCTACAATCGTATGTTCGAGCCTAACGATACCTGCCTGAAATTGCTCTTGGAGTACGGTCTTACTGCGCGGGATCGAAACAATTGGCTGGTTCGCGAGGATGGTCAGTTCGTCGCGAATTCGCAGACCGTTTTCGACTATCAGCTCGCCTGGGCGCTGGAACACCGCATGGGTGAGCGGGTGCGCCTTCTGGTCGAGCACGGCGCCGACGTTCAGAAGGTTGTCAATGGACGTACGCCTTACGAGTGGGCGCGGCTCGGGGGTGACACCGAACTGGCGGACTATCTTGTTGGGAAAGGCGCTGTCGCCGTCCGGCTTAAGCCGGAGGACGAGTTCTATATCGCCGTTTTGAACAAGGGCATTTCGCTCAAGGCGCTGCTTGCCATGAAACCGTCCAGTGACATTCTTGCGGCAATGCAAAAAGCTCATCCCGCGATGCTGCATGAAGCCGCCGGCGAAAACGATATCGATGGTGTGAGCCGGATGCTGGCGCTGGGGCTCGATGTCAACGCGATAACTAGTCGTACGCCGCTGCACGAGGCGGCGCTGCATGGGCATATCGAGATGGCAGGATTGCTGATTGAGCACGGGGCCGATACGACCATCCGCGATCCGTATTTCTATGCACCGGCAATCGGTTGGGCCGATTATAACGGCAAGACCGACATGGTCGAACTGCTGAAGGCCCATCCGCTCGATGTCTTCGCCGCCGCCGCCTTTGGCGAGGTGCAAGAGCTACTCAAACGTCTCGATATCAATCCCGAACAGCTGGAGATCCGATTTGGTGATTTCCGCCCTCGTGGGCAGCCAAGCGCCGATCGCGACTGGATGACACCTCTCGGCTTTGCGATCATCAATCGGCGTGTCGATGTAGTGCGGCTGTTGCTGGAGCGCGGCGGCAATCGGGCAGTCAGAGATGCGTCAGGACGATCGTATCGTGACCTGGCGCAGGAAGCGGGGGACGAGACCATCGCTTCCCTGTTGCGCGAGCCTATTGTGTCGGCTGCGGGCCACCATCCTTCGGATGCTTGAGATCGATGCTGCCCTGGTCGGTCGCAAGAAATTGCGGTCCGACTTGGCGCACCTTATTGGCCGAAGGGTCATAAGGTCTGTCGGGCGGGAATTGCTGCGGCTGGATCTGCGTCACGGCCGGGGCATTTGCGCTCGGCGTCTGCTTCGGTGTGATGCTGGAATTTTTCTGCAGCTTCGGCGTCTCGATGACCGTAATCGAGCTTTCGGGTTGAGCAAGTCCCTGCTGTTCCGGCGCGTAGGCGTCGAGCTTCGTGCGAGTGTCGATAACGATGTCGGGGGTTGCCGATGCCGGCAGGCTGCAGCCGTTGCGCTGCATCGTATCCAGCAACTGTCGGCGCTGCATGGCAACGGCATCGACGCGGCTGACGCTGTCTTCACGCTGATCCATCAGGATCGAGAGATCGTGACGCATCTGGTCGAGCGATCCTCTCATATCGTCGCAGACGCCTTCATTGTCCTGCCCGATGATCACCATGCTGCTATCTTCGACGCAGCCCTGATTTCGCAACTCGCTCATCGTGCGGCGGATCAGCAAATTCTGCTGCACGATGGCGCGCGAGAGCTGGCGCGTTTCCTGGCTCGCGCCAATGACCTGATTGATATCGACAAAATGGCCGCGTAACCCGTCGCAAAGATCGGCCTGCGCAAAGGTCGGTGTGGCCGTCATCAGGGACAGCAAGGCGATGGAAGCGTGTTTGATGCCGCGGTTCACGGATGTGCTCTCGAAAGCGGTTCGACTTCGCTGAAGCCTATATCTTCCAGCTTAACAACGTATCCATCAAAACGCATGGATTTCGAGAGGAATTTTATGAAATTGCAGGTCGCAGCCGCCGAAGCGGCTGCGATTGTGTTGGTCAAGCGACCTCGGATGCTTCGACGACAGCGAGAGCCGCCATATTGACCACGCCACGCGACGTAACCGACGGCGAGAGGATATGCGCCGGAAGGGCAGTGCCGAGCAGGATCGGGCCGACATGCAGGCCGTCTGTCATGGTCTTGACCACGCCGAGCGTGATGTTGGCGGCATCGAGGTTCGGGAAGACGAGCAGGTTTGCCTCGCCGGAGAGCGTGCTGTCGGGCATGACATGCCGGCGCAGGCTTTCGGAGATGGCGCTGTCACCATGCATTTCGCCGTCGACTTCCAATTCCGGCGCCGCCTGCCGAACAAGAGCGAGCGCGTTGCGCATCTTGGTCGCGCTTTCGGATTCCCGGGACCCGAAGTTCGAATGCGAGACGAGGGCGGCCCGCGGCGTGATGCCGAAGCGCTTGATTTCCTCGGCAGCCAGCACCGTAGACTCCGCGATTTCCTCGGCGGTCGGGTTAAACGTCACGTAGGTATCGGCATAGAAGGTGGCGCCGCGCTGCGAAATCAGCAGGCTCAGAGCGGAGAAATCCCGAACGTCGGGTCGCTTGCCGATGATCTGTCGAACGATGCGCAGATGGCGCTCGTAGCGGCCTTCGAGGCCGCAGATGAGCGCATCGGCTTCGCCACGCTTCAGAGCCAGCGCGCCGATGACGGTTGCGTTCGTACGAACGATCGTGCGTGCGGCTTCAGGGATAACGCCGGCGCGGCCGACGAGCGAGAAATAGAGATCGACATATTCGCGGAAGCGCGGATCGTCTTCCGGATTGATGACGGCGAAATCCGTATGCGGGCGGATCTTCAGGCCATAGCGCTTTAGACGCGTCTCGATGACGGAGGGACGGCCGATCAGGATCGGCGTTGCCGTGCCTTCTTCAAGCAGGACCTGGGCTGCGCGCAGCACGCGCTCGTCTTCGCCTTCGGAGAAGACCACACGCTTGCGATCTGCGATCTTGGCCGCCGCGAAAATCGGCTTCATGATGAAGCCGGAGCGGAACACGAAGCGGTTCAGCTCGTCCATATAGGCGTCGAAGTCGGTGATCGGACGCAGCGCCACGCCGCTTTCGGCTGCGGCCTTCGCAACGGCCGGCGCGATACGCAGGATCAGGCGCGGATCGAACGGCGAGGGGATCAGGTAGTTCGGCCCGAAGACGGGCGTTTCTCCCGAATAGGCGCGGGCGGCGACATCGGAAGGTTCTTCGCGAGCAAGCGAGGCGATGGCGCGCACGGCGGCCATCTTCATTTCCTCGTTGATCGTCTTTGCGCCGCAATCGAGCGCGCCGCGGAAGATGTAGGGGAAGCAGAGAACGTTATTGACCTGGTTCGGGAAGTCCGAACGGCCGGTGCAAATCATGGCGTCGGGACGAGCCGCGCGGGCGAGGTCAGGCATGATTTCCGGCGTCGGGTTTGCGAGCGCCATGATCAGCGGCTTCTCAGCCATCTGCTCGAGAAGTTCGGGCTTCAGAACACCGGCGGCCGACAGGCCGAGGAAGACGTCGGCACCGGGAATGGATTCGGCGAGAACGCGCTTGTCGCTGTCCTGGGCGTAGACGGACTTCCACTCGTCCATGAGGACGTTGCGGTCCTTGTAGACCAGACCTTCGATATCGTGGACCCAGATGTTCTCGCGCTTGGCGCCCAGGATGACCAGCAGGTTGAGACAGGCCAGCGCGGCAGCACCGGCGCCCGATGCGACGATCTTGACGTCCTCGATCTTCTTGCCGGCAAGTTCCAGGCCGTTGAGAATGGCAGCGGCGACGATGATGGCGGTGCCATGCTGATCGTCATGGAACACCGGGATTTCCATCTTCTCGCGCAGGCGTCGCTCGACATCGAAGCACTCCGGCGCCTTGATGTCTTCGAGATTGATGCCGCCGAAGGTCGGTTCCAGCGCCGAGATCGTATTGACCATCTCATCGACGGTCGGAGCGTCGACTTCGATGTCGAACACATCGATGCCGGCGAATTTCTTGAAGAGAACGGCCTTGCCTTCCATGACCGGCTTGGAGGCGAGCGGCCCGATATTGCCGAGACCGAGAACGGCCGAACCGTTGGAAATGACGGCGACGAGATTGGCGCGGGACGTATAGTCCGCGGCCGTCTCGGGGTTGTCGCGAATAGCGATGCAGGGCGCGGCAACGCCGGGCGAATAGGCAAGGGCCAGATCGCGCTGGTTGCCGAGCGGCTTTGTCGCCTGGATTTCCAGCTTGCCGGGGCGGGGATAGCGGTGGAAATAGAGCGCCTGTTCGTCGAAGTTTCCGCTCGCCATGTTCTTGGCTGCCTTAGAAGTATCGTTCGTATCCATCTCGCGGTCTCCATTCCTGCCTGCGCTTGCGCCTCGAGTCCCTCCATACATCAATCGTTTGGCGTTCACAGTATGCAATTGGCGTCACGGACCGTTTTTGTCGTGACAAAGTCTTGATTGCTGGGCCGCGGGTTTGCGGGATTGATCGCGGCGCCGACGTTTGCAGACGAAAGCGACCGGGCGGGGCAGGCAAAGCATGGCCTTGGTGTCGCCGGTTTTCCGCGCGATGGTCCGCGCCGTCACCATCGCGGCCAAACGCGGTTGAACAGGTCCGATATGCCTTCGGGCACAGGATTTGTCATCTTCCTGCAACACGAGTCTGGTTTTGGAATAACCAAGGTAGGATAGGGCACGGACGATAGAGTTCGTGGATGAAAACATGGACACCCGGCGATTCCGAACACTCTTCATTTCTGACGTGCATCTCGGCTCGAAAGCCGCCAAGGCGGATTTCCTTCTCGATTTTCTGCGTCATCACGAAGCCGACACGATCTTTCTTGTCGGCGATATCGTGGATGGCTGGCGTCTCAAGCGCAGCTGGTATTGGCCGCAGGACTGTAACGACGTCGTGCAGAAGCTGCTGCGCAAGGCGCGCAAGGGCACGCGCATCGTTTACATCCCCGGCAATCACGACGAGTTCCTGCGTGACTTCCCCGGCATGCATTTCGGCGGCATCGAGGTGGCGCAGCGCGCCATTCACGAAACGGCCGACGGCAAGAAATATCTGGTGCTGCACGGCGACGAATTCGATGTCGTCGTCCGCAACGCTCGCCTGCTCGCCTATCTCGGCGACTGGGCCTACGACATGGCGATCCTGATCAATATCGGTCTCGCTGCGGTACGCCGCCGGCTGAACATGCCTTACTGGTCGTTTTCGGCCTGGGCAAAGCTGCAGGTCAAGCATGCCGTCAACTTCATTGGCGAATTCCAGCGTGTCGTTGCCGAGGAAGCCAAGCGCAGTGATGCCGATGGCGTGATCTGCGGTCACATCCACCATGCCGTTATCGAGGACCTCGATGGGGTTCGCTACATCAATACCGGTGACTGGGTGGAGAGCTGCACGGCGATCGCCGAGCATGAAGACGGTACCTTCGAGCTCATCACATGGCGGACCATTCTCGATACGCAGCCGGTTTCGACGCCGCTGGAGGATGTGCCGCTGCCATTGCCTGTCGGCATTCGGGCGGCGTGATCGTCACGCCGCTTCACGCGCTTTATCATAGCCTGACATAATTATTGATCGTCACGGAAGGCCCGTATTTTCGGATTTCCTTCGAAACGTTACGATTTGGCTATTTCTCGCCATAGTCGTACTCACGATAGAGTGATAGGGACAAATCAGTTCCCTTCAGGTCTGTCATGATTCCCGCGATGAAGTCCCTGCCGAGCGAGGGTGCGCCTTCTTATTTCCGTTTGCGCACAGCCTTGTCCTATTGCGCGCCGTTGTTCGTCAACGGCATCGCGCTGCCGTTCTTTCCCGTCTGGCTGGCGGGGTTGAACTTCAACGATCACGAGATCGGTCTTGTGATCGCCGTACCGATGGTCGTGCGCGTTCTCGTGACCCCGATCATCGCTGTCCTTGCCGACCACATGAAGGAGCGCGCCGATGTGCTGTTCTGGTCGGGCGGCCTGTCGCTGCTGACGGCAATCGCGCTTTACTGGACGAGTGATTTCTGGCCGGTCCTGCTGGTCTACGGCATTCAAGGGGCGACCTATGCGCCTTACGTGCCGGTCGTCGAGTCGATCGCCATGTCGGGCGTGCGCCGCTGGGGGTTCGATTACGGATCGATGCGGGTGTGGGGATCGATCACCTTCATTCTGTCGACGCTTCTCGGCGGGCAGATGATCGGCATGTGGGGCGGCACGATGGTGTTGCCGGTCATGGTGGCCGGCTTCGTTCTCACCATGCTGATGGGGGTCTTCTCGCCGCGTATCGGGCCGACGCGCCGCGCCAACCAGCCGATCAACCTGCAGCCGCCAACCGGAAATCTTCGCTCGCCGCAATTGCTCGTCACCATGATCGGGGTCTCGGTGCAGCAGTCGAGCCACGCGATGCTTTACACCTTTGCGTCGATCTACTGGCGCAAACTCGGTTTTTCCGGAGCGGAAATCGCCATTCTGTGGAGCATCGGTGTTGCCGCTGAGGTCATGGTCTTCTTCCTGTCGAAGAGACTGAGCCGGCGCTTCAGCGCCTGGACGTTGATCTTCTTCGGCTCAAGCATGTGCATCCTTCGATGGACGCTGTTTCCGATGAATTTGGGTTTCATCGGCTATTTCCTGCTGCAGTGTTTCCATTCCTGCACCTATGCCTGCGTTCATACCGGAATTCAGCGCCGCATCGTCGCTTCCGTTCACGAGACGCAGGAGTCATCGGCCCAGGGAGCGTATTATTTCTACAACGGGATGTTCCTGGGGCTGATGACGCTGGCGTCGGGCTATCTCTATGCCTGGCTCGATATCTACAGCTATTATGTGATGGCGGGCACCGCGGCGTTCGGTCTCGCCATGGTTGTCTTTGCCCGCGGTTTGCCGTCCCACGGCAAAGCGATCGGGGGCGCGCACGGCGTATCCTGAGCCGGCAACGACAAATTCATTTGGATATCAAAAAGCCGTGACATATGTTGGCTGCGGTGCAGCATAGCAATTTCCCGTGCAGTCGGTGTATTAAGTATTAATGTCGGGCGGATTCTCCGAGTCGCCATAGATGACGCCAGATCTGAAAGACGCATGAGTTTGAAAGCAGCCGAACAGAAATCCGATGCACCGAGGATCGACGACGAAGCCGATGGCAGCGGGCATCGCTATCGGCTCGAAGGCAATTGGCGTAGCGCCAATGTGCACGGCGTTCTCAGGCAGATCGAGCAGCTTTCCAAGCGCAGCGCTGGCGGCGAGGTGGTGATCGACCTTTCGGATCTCTCCGACGTGGATACAGCGGGCGCGCTTCTGATCCGACGCTTGAAAATGAGTCAGGAAGCCCATGGCGCGACCGTGACGATCGACGGCTCGAATCCGCATATCGACGAATTGTTGACCGCCTTCGATGAGGACGCGAAGGAAGAGGGCACCGGCAAAAAGCCTAAGATATCCCTGGCCGAAAGACTGTTTGCGCCGATCGGCCGCAATGTCTACGACCTCTGGGGCAATCTCGTTGCCGCAATGTATATTCTGGGCTCGGCGGTGCGTGGTGCCCAGCTGAAGTTCGGGCGCGGCAGCGGCGTTTCGCCGGCGTCGATCATCAACCAGATCGACCATATGGCCGTCAGAGCCGTTCCGATCATCCTGCTGATGTCATCGCTGATCGGCGCGATCATTGCGCAGCAGGGTGCGTTCCAGCTTCGCTACTTCGGCGCGGAAGTGTTCGTCGTCGATCTCGTCGGCATTCTGCAATTGCGCGAAATCGGCGTGCTTTTGACGGCGATCATGATTGCCGGCCGTTCCGGCAGCGCGATCACCGCTGAAATCGGCTCGATGAAGATGCGCGAGGAAGTGGATGCCCTGAAGGTCATGGGCCTCAACCCCATCGGCGTTCTCATTTTCCCGCGTCTGGTCGCTCTGACTGTCGCTCTGCCGCTTTTGACGATCCTTGCCAACTTTGCTTCGCTTTTCGGGGCTGCGATGGTCGCCTGGGGATATTCCGGCATCACCTTTGCGACGTTCATTTCTCGCCTGCATGAGGCTATCAGCCTTTCGACCGTCATTTCGGGCATGATCAAGGCGCCATTCATGGCGCTTGTCATAGGCATCGTTGCGGCCGTCGAGGGACTGAAAGTCGGAGGCAGTGCCGAATCGCTCGGTCAGCACGTCACCTCCGCAGTGGTGAAGTCGATCTTCGTCGTGATCCTGATGGACGGGCTGTTTGCCATGTTCTACGCCGCGATCGACTTCTAAAGGGGGCAACGATGAGCGAAATTCAGTCGGAAATCCCTTTGGAACAAGATGAGCAGGGCAGGGATATCGTGCTGTCGGCGCGGGATGTCACGGTGGCATTCGGCTCGAAGGTCGTGCTCGATAAGTTGAACCTGAATATCTATCGCGGTGAGATCCTGGGCTTTGTCGGCGCGTCGGGTGCGGGCAAGTCCGTGTTGCTGCGCACCGTGCTGCGGTTGCTGCCGCGCCGCTCCGGCAAGATCGAGATTCTTGGCGAAGACTATGACAAGCTTGACGAAAATGCCCGCAACCGGCTGGATATGCGCCTCGGCGTTCTCTTCCAGCAGGGCGCGCTGTTTTCCTCGCTGACGGTGAAAGAGAACATCCAGGTACCGATGCGCGAGTATCTGGACCTGCCGAAAGAGATGATGGACGAGCTCGCGCTGATGAAGATCCGCATGGTGGGTCTGGCTGCCGATGCCGCGGACAAATATCCTTCGGAACTGTCCGGCGGCATGATCAAGCGCGCCGCGCTGGCTCGCGCCCTGGCGCTCGATCCGGATCTGGTTTTCCTTGACGAACCGACATCGGGCCTCGATCCGATCGGTGCAACGGAGTTCGACGAGCTGATCGCCAAGCTGCGAGACACGCTCGGCTTGACCGTTTATATGGTGACTCACGACCTCGACAGCCTGTTTTCCGTCTGTGACCGTATTGCTGTTCTTGGACAGAAGCGGGTATTGGTGGAAGGCACGGTTGAGGACATGCTCGCCTGTGATGACCCCTGGGTGCAATCCTATTTCAGGGGCAAGCGTGCACGCTCGATCGTGCCGCGGGATGACATCAGGCAGCGTAACGACGATAAAGGCGCAGGCGCCCACAGCCGCGAGAAGTGACTGGAGACAATGGAAACCAAAGCGAATTATACGATCGTCGGGTTCTTTACGCTGCTAGTCATCGCGGCCGCTTTCGGCTTCGTCTACTGGATGGCGGAATACGGACGCGGCGGCCCGATGGTCGAACTCGTGGTCCGTATCCCAGGCTCGGCAAACGGCTTGAGCGTTGGCTCTCCCGTTCGGTTCAACGGTATCCAGGTCGGTACGGTGCAGGGCCTGTCGATCGATGCGGACGATCCGAACTACTCGCTGGCCTTCACCCAGGTTCGCGCGGATGCACCTGTCTACACCTCCACCAAGGCCATTCTTGAGATCCAGGGTCTAACGGGTGCTGCCTACATCGAACTTTCGGGCGGTCGCAACGGCGACGAAAACATCCTGAAGCGCTCGGTCGACACCGGCAAGCGAGCGGTGCTGCTCGCGGATCAATCGAGTGTGACGAACCTTCTGACGACGGCGGACAAGATTCTCAATCGCGCCAACGATACCATCGGCGATATTCAGGGCTTTGTCTCGGATTCGCGTGGGCCGTTGACCGACACCGTGCGCAATGCGCAGAAGTTTTCCAAGGCTATCGCTGACAATTCCGACAATATCGACAAGTTCCTCGCAAGCGTCGGACAGCTGTCGGATACCTTTAAGACCGTCTCCGTCCGCGTCGACTCCACCCTTGATGCCATCGAGAAGCTGGTGCGGGCGGTTGACGCGCAAAAGGTCAATGACGTCATAGCCAATGCGGACAAGATTACCGCCAATGTGGCCGACGCAACGACCGATCTGAAGGCAACTGTCGCCAGCTTCAAGCAGACTGCCGATACCTACAACGCCTTCGGCCAGAAGGCGCAGCAGACATTGGATCGTGTCGATGCGATCGTCGCGCAGATCGACCCTGCCAAGATCAAGGGGTCGGTCGACGACATCAACGACGTGACCAAGCAGGCGCGCACCGTTGTCGCGTCCATTCGCGATGTGGCGAATTCCGTTGCCGCGCATCAGCAGGATATCGACCAGACGATCGCCAACGCACGCGATATCTCGACCAAGCTGAATGCCGCATCCGGCAAGGTCGATGGCATTCTGACGAAGGTGGATTCGCTGCTTGGCAATGACAGCACGCAATCGCTGTTTGCCCAAGCGAAGGACACGCTCGAATCCTTCAAGAAGGTGGCTGACAACCTCAATTCGCGCATCGGTCCGATCGCTGAAAACTTGCAGAAGTTCTCCAGCGGTGGCCTTCGTGACGTTCAGAGCCTCGTCAACGATATGCGAGGCACGGTTGACAATCTGAACTCGACAATCACTAATTTCGACCGGAACCCACAGCGACTGATCTTTGGTGGCGATACGGTCAAGACATATGACGGCCGCGCGCGGCATTGATGAACAGCGATATCTGGTCTCCAGGGGATAAGCGAAATATGATCGGTTGCGTGTCGAGTGAGCGTCATCAGGTGTGGAAAGCTGCCATCGCACTGCCGCTGCTTGCAGCTTTGCTCGGTGGCTGTGGAACAACGAACAACGATACCTACGATCTTTCGGCATCGGTGAAAGCGAATGGCCCGGCGGTGAAAAGCCGGCAAATTCTGATCCCGACGCCGACCGCATTGCAGGCACTGGACAGCAACCAGATCGTCATCCGTGTCTCGCCCTCCGAAATTCAGTATCTCGGCAAATCGCAATGGAGCGACAAGCTGAGCAAGATGGTGCAGTCGAAGCTGGTGGAAGCCTTTGAAAATACCGGAAAGCTTGGCGGTGTCGGCGTGCCGGGTCAGGGTCTTGCGATCGATTATCAGATTGTGACGGACATCCGCTCTTTCGAGATCAATGCAGCGGGCGGCCAGAAGACGGCAGTGGTCGAAATCTCGGAAAAGATCCTCAACGACCGCAGTGGCACCGTGAAGGCGCAGAACGTGTTCCGCAAGTCCGTGCCCGTCAGCGGCGGCAGCAACGCCGATTTCGTGCGTGGGCTTGATGCCGCCTTCGCCGGTGTTGCAGCCGAGATGGTCGATTGGACCTTGCGCTCGCTTTGAGTAGGTAGCGACGGCTCATCCGCCATCCGCGTGTTATGAGCGCGGTGGATTGAGGCCGTTCGGCAGCGAAATCCAGATGACAGTTTGCGCTTCGGGAGAATGGCGCGACAGGTGGCCCTTGCCGTGCGTGTCCTCCACCAGCACAAAACTGCCGGCCGGAACGTGGCGCACCTCGCCGTCGCTCGTCTCATAATCCACCGAACCGTCGAGCCTGACCGTCAGAACCGGCTCAGGAACCGTATGCCAGGCAACTTCGCGCATGCCTGCCGGAATGCGGGTGAGGCGGACGCGCGACGCCGGGTAGCTGGCTGAAACTTCGAATGGCGCGGCATCGGGATGCACCGTCCGCTTCGTAGTCGGCAGGTCAACCTCGTCGAAATGCGATTCGCCGTCGGGAGTGGCATAGATGCGCAGGCATTTCATTGCGGGTGGCTCCTCTTTTCGACCGATTGCAACAAGCGTGTTGGGTACCAGGCGTGCGTTGCGGCAGCATTGACGGACGCGCCTGGCGGAAATCGTCACACGGGTTTCCGCAGTTGTTCTAGCGCTCCAGCAACTCTTTCAGTTTTTGCAGATCCTGCAGGACATGCGCCGCGTCATCGGCAAACTGTGTATCATCCATGTCAGGCAGCTTAAGCAGGGTGAACATGACCTCGCATCCATCTCCGTTTGGCACCACGCGCAGGGCGTTATGAACCTGCAGGCCGGATTCCAGCGTCACGGTATGGTCGATCACGCCAAAGTCGTTGCGTGGGGCAAAACGGACGCGGGCGCTGCCGAGTGTGCCCTCGGCAATCCATTCGTCTCCATCCTGCGTCAGGCCGGATGCCAGGCCGGAGGCCCAAAGCGCGATGGTTTGCGGGCGGCTGGCAAAATCATAAACCTCTTGCCAGCTGCGTTCGATGGCGATGTGTACGATCTTTGCGCTCATGGTCGACATGGTGTTTTCCTCCTCTATATCCTTCCCGAGGGCTGCAATCGGTGAAGCAGGCGACGGTTCGGAAAATGGATGAATCTCGAATCCCGCAACATTCTTGCACAGTCCTGCAAAGCGAACGATTCACGGCTTTCGAAGGCTTGCCGTTTTTTGTCCGGAGTGCAACAACAAGCCCGAACGCAGGGCTGCCACCGGCTTCATGGAGTTCGGCGGCATTGCGTCAAATCGGATTTTGCTGCGTCTTGCGGGGCTTCAGGATGGGGCCGGATGCAGCCAACGACTGACTGGAGGATTGTCGTGGAAAAGGCAGAAATCGGGCTGATCGGTCTCGCAGTGATGGGATCGAATCTGGCGCTCAACATCGCTGAAAAAGGCAACAAGATCGCCGTGTTCAACCGCACTCCACAGGTGACGGATGAATTCTACGCCAATGCCGGCGAGCTTAAGGACAAGATCATTCCGTGCAAGACGATCGAGGAGTTCGTCGAGTCGATCCGTCCGCCGCGGCCGATCATCATCATGATCAAGGCCGGTGAGCCGGTCGACCAGCAGATGGCGGCGCTGCAGCCCTATCTCGACAAGGGCGACATCATGATCGATGCCGGCAACGCCAACTTCCGCGACACCATCGCTCGCTTCGATCGTCTGAAGGACACCGGCCTGACCTTCATCGGTATGGGTGTGTCCGGTGGTGAAGAAGGCGCCCGTCACGGCCCGTCGATCATGGTCGGCGGTACGGAAGACTCCTACAAGCGCGTCGAGAAGGTGCTGACCTCGATCGCTGCAAAGTACAACAATGATCCGTGCGTCGCCTGGCTCGGCAATGACGGCGCAGGCCATTTCGTCAAGACCATTCACAACGGCATCGAATATGCCGACATGCAGATGATCGCCGAAATCTACGGCATCCTGCGCGACGGCCTCGGCAAGAGCGCGGCTGAGATCAGCGGCATTTTCGGTGACTGGAACAAGGGCCGCCTCAACTCCTACCTCATCGAGATCACGGAGAAAGTTCTCGCCGCCAAGGATCCGGCAACAGGCAGCGCCATGCCCGACGTCATCCTCGACAAGGCTGGTCAGAAGGGCACCGGCAAGTGGTCTGCCATCGAGGCGCAGAACATGGGTATCCCGGCAACCGCCATCGAAGCGGCTGTGGCCGCCCGTAGTCTGTCGGCCATCAAGGGCCAGCGCGAAGCAGCCGAGAAGATCTTCGGCACGCCGGACTACAAGTTCCCGATCAGCTTCGGCCCCGATCTGCTCAAGGATCTCGAGCTTGCGCTGTTCGCCGCCAAGATCGGTGCCTATGCGCAGGGCTTTGCCGTCATGGCCGAGGCTTCGAAGGAGTTCAACTGGTCGCTGCCGATGCCCGTCATTGCCAAGATCTGGCGTGCAGGCTGCATCATCCGCTCGCAGTTCCTCGACGAAATCACCAGCGCCTTCACCAAGACGCCGGATGCGGCCAACCTGATCGTCACGCCTGCCTTCGCCGACATGGTCAAGGAATCCATTCCGTCGCTGCGTCGCATCGTCTCGGCGGCAACGGCATCCGGCCTACCGGTTCCTGCACTTGCTTCGGCGCTCACCTATTTCGACGCCTATCGTCAGGCGCGCGGTACCGCCAACCTGATCCAGGCCCAGCGTGACTTCTTCGGTGCGCATGGCTTCGACCGTGTCGACGGCAAGGATATTCACCATGGACCGTGGGGCAGCGGCGCCAACGGCTAAAGTGGTGTCCCGTATCTGAGTGAAGAAGCCCGTCTGAGAGATCAGGCGGGCTTTTTGCTATCAGCTCTTTGGCCAGACCGGCTCGCTGATGCTTTGCAGCAATTCCGGCTCTATGCCGTCTATGCGAGCGATGACGGACTTGGCCAGTTCACGGCCACCGTGGCGAACGTCCTCGTAGATCGTGATGATCTCTGGGCGGATCCAGTTCAGCACATCGGTCGATTGCTTGGCGACCATGTCGATATCCTTACCGAGCCGGAAACCGGCTGCCTCGATACCGGCGTTGACGGCGATAGCGCCGCCACCGCTGGAGCAGACGATACCGTCAGGCGGATGCGATGAACGCATCATCGCTTCGACGCTGTCTCTGATAACGGTCAGCGGGGCGTCGGTCGTCACGCGCAGCGGGATTTCCTCGGCGCCATATTCGTGCAGGCCGATCTGAAAGCCGATGCGGGTATGAGAGTAATAGGTGAGCTTGCTGGAGGGCTGCAGCAAGGCCAGGCGCCGCCGGCCTTTGGCGACGAGAGCACGAACGGCTTCGTGGGTAAAAGCTTCGTTGTCGAAATCGTGAAACGGATGAACGATGCCCATATCCGTGCGCCCATGCGTGGCGAAAGGCATACTGCGTTCATGCATCAGCCGAACGCGGGGATCGTCCGGTTCCGTTCGCGATATGATGACACCGTCGGCAGAGCCCGTGTCGAGAATATATCGCACCGGTACCAAAGGATCCTTGCTATGTGAATGCGGCGTCACCACCAGGTGATATTGCGTCCCGGCAAGAACTTCCGAAATGCCGAACACCATCTGGCTCGTGAAGCCCATGATCTCTTCGTCGATGCTGAGCACCAGGGCGATGACATTGGTCTTGCCGGTCCTCAGACGCACGCCCGCACGGTTCGGCTGATAGCCCAGTTGTCGGGCGACCATACGCACCCGCTCCTTGGTCTCTGCGCCGATATCGGGGGCATCCTTCAGTGCGCGTGAAACGGTGGTGATTCCCAACCCGGTCATGAAGGCGATTGTTTTCAACGTCGGTCGCTCGGGGGTGGATGGCGCTCCGCTCCCTGACATTTTCTTATTGTCCATTTCGCTCACGCTTGCCTCCCGGCCGCCTCCCGCAGCCAATCCGCTTATATTGCCCATGCGTCCGCCGCAAGCATAGACGCCACACCGCCTTCGCAAGGCAATGAGAAAAACTGTAACGATACAGTTGAAAAGTCGAGCCTTATTTTGATGCCGATTTTCACGTGCATTCTCTTGGTTGCACTTCTGGTCTTTGGTTATGGAATCGGACTGGCTGAGATCCATCTCGGATGCATGATGAATGAGGTATCTATTTAAATCATTTGATATCAATAATTTAAGTGAATTTCATGGAATATCGTAATGCTCATTCAACGGTGAGAAAGGGTTATCTTCCACAGGTAAAATGTAATCTTTGATTGTATATTGATGTCGTCATAAAAAATTTGTGGGCAGGCGGTTGCGTGTTGAAAATGATTCGAATACATTTTTCCGGCAACGTTTCAGTGAGGGAGGAGAACTCATGAATATTCGTTTGGTGGCCGCCGCTTTGCTCGCATCTGTCGCGATTCCGGCCTTCTCAGCAAACGCGACTGATCTTGAAGTAACGCATTGGTGGACATCGGGCGGTGAAGCAGCTGCCGTGAAGGTTCTGGCCGATCAGTACAACGCGCTTGGCGATAATCACTGGGTCGACGGCGCGATCGCCGGATCCGGTTCGACTGCGACGCCGTTGATCGTCAGCCGCATTCTCGGCGGCAACCCCATGGGCGCAACGCAGCTCAACACGGGCCGCGACGCTGAAGAGCTCGTCAAGGCCGGCCTGATGACCGATCTGACCGATCTTGCTGAGAAGGAACATTGGAAGGACATCATTCGTCCGGCCAGCCTGCTCAACTCCTGCACCTATGAAGGCCGTATCTATTGCGTGCCGCTCAACATTCACTCCTGGCAGTGGATGTGGGTCAATCGCCATGTCTTCGAAGACAATGGCATGAAGGTTCCGGCCAACTGGGACGAGTTCGTCGCCGATGCGCCGAAGCTGCGCGAGAAGGGCATCGTTCCGCTCGCGACCGGCGCTCCGTGGCAGGTCGACGGCATGCGCAGCGTCATGCAGATCGGTATCGGCGGCAAGGAAACCTATCTGGCGATCTATCAGAAGAAAGATGCCGACGCCGTGAAGAGCCCCGAAAACCGCAAGGTTTGGGACGCTTTCGCCCAGGCGCGCGATCTGGTTGACGAGAGCTATTCCGGTCGCGACTGGAACGTCGCCACCAACATGGTCATAACCGGCAAGGCCGCAGCGCAGATCATGGGTGACTGGGCGCAGGGCGAGTTCGGCGTTGCCAAGCAGGTCGCCGGCAAGGATTACGACTGCCTGCCGGGTCTCGGCTTCCACGGCCTGCTCGATACCGGCGGCGACAGCTTCTACTTCCCGAAGAACAGCAATGCCGACATTACGAAGGCGCAGCTCGAGCTTGCCAGCATGCTGGTTTCCAAGGAAACCCAGGTCAAGTTCAACCTCGCCAAGGGATCGCTGCCGGTGCGTGGCGATATCGATCTGAGCGCGGCTAGCAGCTGCATGAAGAAGGGTCTGGAGATCCTGAAGAACCCGGACAATGTCGTGCCTGGTGTTACCCAGCTGATCGACCCCGATACACGCGGCCAGATGACCGATCTCGGACTGCAGTTCTTCTCGTCGAAGATGACGGTGGACGAGGCGATCGAGAAGCAGGCCGCCATCTTCAAGCAGGCGCAGTAAGCAGACGACCATCCTATCAATCGCGATGGCAGGCATCGGGGCGGGCGAGGGTTCTCGCCTGTCCTGATGCGCGCCACCAACGGAGGTATCGATGGCTAACGCTGTCCGGCCCTTTGGTCTTTTCCGCAACCTCAATGCGAAAATCGCCGCCATTCCGATGGTGTTGACGGTGATCGTCGTCTTTGTCGGTTGCACGCTCTGGACCGTCATCTATTCGTTCACGGATTCAAGGCTGTTGCCCAGCTCCAACTTTGTTGGCTTTACGCAGTATCAGCGCCTGTGGGGTACCGATCGCTGGAACGTCTCGATCGGCAATCTTGCGACATACGGCATTCTCAGCCTGATTTTTGCTTTCGTCGTCGGCTTCATTCTGGCCGTGCTGATGGATCAGAAAATCCGCTTCGAGAATACGTTTCGAACGATCTTTCTCTATCCCTTCGCCTTGTCCTTCATCGTGACCGGTCTGGTCTGGCAATGGATTCTCGATCCAGCGCTCGGACTGCCGAAGCTGATGCAGGACATGGGCTTTACCTGGTTCAATTTCGCGCTGCTCGGCAATCAGAAGACCGTGCTTTATGCGCTGGTCATCGCCGGCCTCTGGCAGGGCACCGGCCTAGTCATGGTGCTGATGCTGGCGGGGCTTCGCGGCATCGACGGAGAAATCTGGAAGGCTGCCCGCGTCGACGGCATTCCGGCCTGGCGGACCTATATTTTCGTCGTCATTCCGATGATGCGTGGCGTCTTCGTCACCACGCTGGTCATTGTCGCCTCAGGCATCGTGCGCGTCTACGATCTGGTGGTCGCCATGACCGCCGGAGGGCCGGGCTTCGCGTCCGAAATGCCGGCCAAATATGTCTATGACTTCATGTTCCAGCGTTCCAATCTCGGCCAGGCGCTTTCCGCCTCCACCGTCATGCTGGTTACCGTGTTCATCTTCGTCGTGCCGTGGGCTCTCTTCGAGTTCCGCCAGAAGCGCAGATAGGGAGGCATCAAATGGCATTTGCCACGACAATCGAGCCTTCGGGCGCAAAACCCAAGCGCCGCTTCGCGCCGCGCACCATCATGCTCTACGGCATTCTCGGGCTTGCCGCACTCTACTACGTGCTGCCGCTCTACGTGATGGTCGTCACATCGCTGAAAGGCATGCCCGAAATCCGCATGGGCAATATCTTCGCGCCGCCCATGGAAATCACCTTTGAACCCTGGGTAAAAGCCTGGTCGCAGGCCTGCACCGGGCTCTACTGCCACGGCATCCAGGTCGGCTTCTGGAATTCGGTGAAGATCCTGGTTCCGAGCGTCATCGTTTCGATCGCCGTCGCTTCGGTCAACGGCTATGCCTTGGCCAACTGGCGCTTCAAGGGATCGGAAATCTTCTTCACGATCCTCCTGTTCGGCGCCTTCATCCCCTACCAGGTCATGCTCTATCCGCTGGTCATGGTGCTGCGCGAGCTCGGCCTGTTCGCAACGCTTGGCGGCATCGTGCTTGTGCACACGATCTTCGGCATGCCGATCAACACGCTGCTCTTCCGCAACTACTTCGCCTCGCTTCCGCCTGAGCTTTTCAAGGCGGCGCGCGTCGATGGCGCGGGTTTCTGGCAGATCTTCCTGCGCATCATGCTGCCGATGTCGCTGCCGATCTTCGTCGTCGGGATCATCATCCAGATCACCGGCATCTGGAACGACTTCCTGTTCGGCGTGATTTTCGCCGGCACGCAGAATTATCCGATGACGGTGCAGCTCAACAACGTCGTGAACGCCGTGCAGGGTGTGAAGGAATACAACGTCAACATGGCCGCAACGCTGCTGACCGGCGCGGTGCCGCTTATCGTCTATTTCGTGTCCGGACGGCTTTTCGTCCGGGGCATCGCCGCCGGCGCAGTGAAGGGTTGATCCATGAACAGCAGCGTTTCCATCAAAGACCTTTCGCTGAACTTCGGTGCGGTCAACGTCCTGAAGAATCTCAATCTCGAGATCAATGACGGCGAGTTCCTGGTGCTTCTCGGTTCCTCGGGTTGCGGCAAGTCCACCTTGCTCAATTGCATCGCCGGCCTGCTCGATATCAGCGAGGGGCAGATCTTCATCAAGGGCAAGAACGTCACCTGGGAGGAGCCCAAGGATCGCGGCATCGGCATGGTGTTCCAGTCCTATGCGCTCTATCCGCAGATGTCGGTCGAGAAGAACCTTTCCTTCGGCCTGCGCGTCGCCAAGGTGCCGGGGGACGAGATCAACAAGCGCATCGCGCGGGCTGCCGAGATCCTGCAGATCGAGTCGCTTCTGAAGCGCAAGCCGGCGGAGCTTTCGGGCGGTCAACGTCAGCGCGTCGCGATCGGCCGCGCGCTTGTGCGCGACGTCGATGTCTTCCTCTTCGACGAGCCGCTGTCGAACCTCGATGCCAAGCTGCGCTCGGAGCTGCGCGTCGAAATCAAGCGGCTGCACCAGTCGTTGAAGAACACGATGATCTACGTGACCCACGACCAGATCGAGGCGCTGACGCTCGCCGACCGCATCGCGATCATGAAGAACGGCGTCATCATGCAACTCGACGATCCCACGACGATCTATAACGAGCCGCGCAATCTCTTCGTTGCCGGCTTTATCGGATCGCCTTCGATGAACTTCCTCAAGGGCGAATTGGTCAATCGCGAAGGCAAGATCGTGTTCGCGACCAACGACGTTCTTTTCTCGCTTGATGGCTACAAGGCCGGCGAGGCGCTGCAGGCCGGCCGCAAGGTCGTGCTGGGCGTCCGTCCCGAGCATATCAAGGTCAACGAGGAAGCGGCTTCCGGCTCCGAGGTTCACAATGCCACGGTCGATATCGAGGAGCCGATGGGCGCCGACAATCTGCTTTGGCTCAAGCATGCCGGCCACACCATGTCGGTCCGCGTCAATGGCGCCAGACGTTTCGGCGCAGGTTCAGCCGTGAAGCTTGGCTTTGACATGTCTCTCGCATCGCTCTTTGATGCGCAGACAGAACTCAGAATATGATCCCGTGCATGGGGGCGGTCTGACCGCCTCCACCTCACAGCGGTCCGGGGAGGTCCGATGTCGTCTTCGATCAATGATAATTCCGCCATCGATCTTGCCGGTTCGTGGAGGCTGACGTCTCCCGGCAGCGATCATTCGCTATCGATATCTCTGCCCGGTGATGTGCATTCGGCGCTCCATGCAGGAGGTCTCATTCCCGATCCATATTTCGCGCGGAACGAAGAAGTCGTGCAGTGGGTCGCCAAGCAGGATTGGGAGCTGACGCGCAGCTTCACCCTCGATGATGCCGGTGGAGACTGGTATCTTGATATCGATTATCTCGATACCGTCGCCAGCGTCTATGTCAACGATGCACTGGTGCTGGAGGCAAACAACTGCTTCCAGCGTTATCGTCCCGACGTTTCCAAGGCTTTGAAGGCAGGCGAAAACACCATTCGCGTCGTTCTGCATTCCAGCATTTCGGCCGGCGCGGCGCTGCAGGAGAAGCAGCCTTTCTACATTCCCTACAGCACCGGCAATTCGCCGATCCCGAATGGCAATATGCTGCGCAAGCCGCAATGCCATTTCGGTTGGGACTGGAACATCGCGATCGCGCCGCTCGGCCTTTACGGCACCATCGCGTTGAAGAAACTCGAGATTGCCCGCATCGAGAATGTCGTTACCCAGCAGATTCACAACGACGACGGCTCTGTCGATGTCAAGGTCACGGTTGCCTTGTTCGCCAAGGGAGCCGGCATCGCGCAGCTTTACTTCTCGCTCGATGACGAGCGGGTGCGCCTCGATGTCGGCGTCAATGCCGGCGCGACGTCGATCACCCACGTCTTCCATGTCGACAAGCCCCGGCTGTGGTGGCCTGCCGGCAATGGCGAGCAGGCGCTTTATGCGCTTTCTGTCGAAACAAACTCCGAAACCGTCACGCGGCAGATCGGCCTGCGCACGGTCGAGTTGATCACCACCGACGATGAAGCCGGCAGCCGCTTTGCGTTGAAGGTCAATGGTCGTGAAATATTTGCGCGCGGAGCCAACTGGATTCCGGCCGACGCGCTGTTTTCGCGCTCCAATCCGGCCGCGACGGAAGATCTGCTGCAGTCTGCAGCGGCAGCCAACATGAACGCCATCCGCGTTTGGGGTGGGGGTTTCTACGAGCATGAGTGGTTCTACGACACTTGCGACCGATTGGGTTTGATGGTGTGGCAGGATTTCATGTTTGCCTGCAATCTCTATCCCTCGACCGGTGATTTCCTGGAGAATGTTGCGGAGGAGGTGGACTATCAGGTTCGCCGGCTCGCAACGCATCCATCCATCGTGCTCTGGTGCGGTGACAACGAGCTTGTGGGGGCGCTCACCTGGTTCGAGGAATCCCGCAAGGATCGCGATCGCTATCTTGTCTCCTATGATCGCCTGAACAGGACGATCGAGACAGCGATGAAGAAGGCGCTGCCGGATGCGATCTGGTGGCCGTCGAGCCCGGCTTCGGGCTATCTCAATTTCGGCGACGCGTGGCATGCCGATGGCTCCGGCGACATGCATTACTGGTCGGTCTGGCACGAGAACAAGTCCTTCGACAATTATCGAACCGTCCGCCCGCGCTTCTGCTCGGAATTCGGCTTCCAGTCCTATACGTCGCTGCCCGTCATCAAGACCTATGCCGAGGCGAAGGACATGAATATCGCGTCTCCGGTCATGGAGCTGCATCAGAAGAATGCCGGCGGCAACGAGCGCATCGCCGGCACAATGTTCCGCTACTTCCGCTTTCCGAAGGATTTCCCGAATTTTGTCTATCTGAGCCAGGTCCAGCAGGGTCTCGCGATCAAAACGGCGGTGGAATATTGGCGGTCGCTGAAGCCGCATTGCATGGGCACCATCTACTGGCAGCTCAACGACACCTGGCCTGTGGCTTCATGGTCGAGCCTGGACTACGGCGGCCGCTGGAAGGTGATGCACTATCTGGTGCGCCGCTTCTTCCAGCCGGTCTCCGTCGCAGCAATTCCATCCGAAGACAACAAGACGATCCGCTTCTCTCTGGTCAACGACACCAATGCCGATGTGACGGCCGATATTTCGGTTTCGCTGTTAAAGCTTGATGGCGAACGCGTGCCGCTGACGACGGCGCATGCCGTCTGCACGCCGGATGCGGCTGTCACGGCATTGTCGATCGATGCAGATCAAGTGCCGGCCGATTGCCTGCTGGCGTGGCGTTTCACGGCTTCGAACGGCATGGGCGGCGAGGGGCACTATGTGCAGGGCACCTATAAGGCACTCGAGCTTCAGGCCGCCGGCCTGACGGTATTGCGGGAGGAAAAAGAGGAGAACGGGACGGTGGAACTGACCGTCACCGCCGAGGGACTTGCGCTGTTCGTGATGATCGAGAGCGAAATCGAGGGGCGGTATTCCGATAACGCCTTTGATCTTGCGGCCGGTGAAAGCCGCCGCATCGTCTTCACGCCGGCCAAGCCGCTCGCGGGCGATCTGCCCGAATTCCGCATCTACGATTTGCAATCCAGCCAGTCGGTGGACAGCTAACCGACGATCAGCCCGCTGATCTATTGAACTATCGCGCCGCAGCGGCGGCGCTTTCGGGGCCACAAGCCCAAGACAGACGGCCCGGAGGCCATTGGAGGAGTATCGATGACGAAACTTGGATTTCAGCTTTATAGCGCTCGCAATTTCCAGCCCTATTCGGAGATCTTCGTAAAGCTCGGCAAGGCCGGCTATGCCGAAGTCGAGGGCTTTGGCGGCATCTATGCCGATCTGGACGAGGCAGGCCTCAAGAGCCTGCGGGCCGAGCTCGACAAGAACGGCCTGACAATGGCAAGCGGCCATTTCAGCCCGGATTTCCTCGACGGCGAAGTGCAGAAGTCACTCACCATCGCCAAGACCCTCGGCATGGATTCGATCTATGCGCCGCATATCGCTGCCGATCAGCGTCCGAGCGATGCCGCCGGCTGGCGGGCCTTCGGCAAGCGCCTGCATGAAATGAGCAAGCCCTACAAGGATGCGGGCTTCGAATTCGGCTGGCACAACCACGACTTCGAATTCGTCAAGCAGGCGGACGGCTCGCTGCCGATCGAGCAGATCTTCGAAGCGGCTCCGGATATTTCCTGGGAAGCCGATATCGCCTGGGTCATTCGCGGCGGCGGCGATCCCTTCGCCTGGATCGAAAAGCTCGGTCCTCGCATCACATCGGTTCACGTCAAGGACATCGCGCCGGCCGGCGAGAACACCAATGAAGACGGCTGGGCTGATGTCGGTCACGGCACGGTGCCGTGGGCAAAGCTGCTCAAGGCGCTGGCCGGCACGAAGACTAAGCATTTCGTGGTAGAACATGACAATCCGAGCGATGTCGATCGTCTGATCACGCGCTCCATCGCATCCTTCAAGAGCTTTTGAGGCACTTCCACATGGCTAAGGAACTTGGCGTCGGCATCATCGGATGCGGCAACATCTCAACCACTTATTTCTCGCTCGCCCCGCTCTTCAAGGGTCTGAAGGTGTTGGCATGCGCTGACATCAACATGGAAGCGGCGCGTGCGCGCGCCGAGGAATACAAGGTCAAGGCTCAGACCATCGACGAACTGCTCGCCAATGACGAGCTCGACGTCATCGTCAACCTGACCATCCCGGATGCACATTTCCCGGTTTCGAAGCGCATCCTCGAGGCAGGCAAGCACGTCTACTCCGAAAAGCCGCTCGTGCTGACGCTGGAGCAGGGCGAGGAGCTGCGCCGTATCGCCAAGGAAAAGGGGCTGGCGGTCGGCTGCGCTCCCGATACCTTCCTCGGCGGCGCCCACCAGCTCGCGCGCAAATTCATCGATGATGGCGGCATTGGCCGCATCACCTCGGGTTCGTGCCATGTCATGAGCCCGGGCATGGAAATGTGGCATCCGAACCCGGACTTTTTCTTCCTGCCCGGTGGCGGCCCGATCCTCGACCTTGGCCCATACTATGTCGCCAACCTCATCAACCTGATCGGCCCAGTGAAGCGCGTGGGCGCGATGACGTCCATGGCGTCGCCGACCCGCACGATCACCAGCCAGCCGCGGAATGGTGAAACGATCCCTGTGAAGACGCCGACGACGATCCAGGCTCTGCTCGAATTCGTCAGCGGCGCGCGCATCACCCTGACGGCGAGCTGGGATGTGTGGTCGCACCGCCATGCCAACATGGAGCTCTACGGCACCGAGGGTTCGCTCTACGTGCCCGATCCGAACTTCTTCGGCGGCACGGTCGAGGTGAGCGGTCGCGACAAGGACATCAAGCCGCTGGACAACTGGGCGCATCCTTTCGGCATCGCCAATCAGGAGAGCCCGAGCGGCGCCCGCGCCAACTATCGCACGGCTGGTCTTGCGGACATGGCGGCCTCGCTGATCGACGGGCGCGATGCCCGCTGCTCGCTCGACCGCACCCTGCATGGCGTCGATGTCATGACTTCTATCCTGAAGTCCGGCGAGGAAGGTCGCTTCATCGATCTCACCACGACCTGCACGCAGCCGGCTGCGCTCGGCATCGAAGAGGCCCAGGCACTCTTGAAGTGAGCTTCGGAAGAGCTAGTCTGCGCGCGGGTGGACAGCCCGCGCGTTTTTTCATCTCGAAGGAATTTCACCATGGCCTGGCAACCGGCATCCGATCGCTATTCGAAAATGAAATACAACCGGACCGGTCGCTCCGGTCTGAAGCTGCCGGCGGTGTCGCTGGGGCTATGGCACAATTTCGGCGGCGACACGCCGCATGATCGCAAGGTCGATATGTGCCGCACCGCCTTCGACCTCGGCATCACCCATTTCGACCTCGCCAATAATTACGGACCGCCTCCCGGCAGCGCCGAGACCGCGTTCGGCGAAATCCTGCGTACCGAATTCGCCGGTCTGCGCGACGAGCTGATCATTTCTTCCAAGGCGGGCTACGAGATGTGGGCAGGCCCTTACGGCGAGTGGGGCAGCCGGAAGTATCTGATCGCTTCCTGCGACCAGAGCCTGAAGCGGATGGGCCTCGACTATGTCGATATCTTTTACTCCCATCGCTTCGACCCTGACACCCCGCTCGAAGAAACCTGTGCGGCGCTCGATCATATCGTCCGTTCGGGCAGGGCGCTCTATGTCGGTATTTCCTCCTACAACTCGCAGCGGACGCGCGAAGCTGCCGCCATTCTCAAAGATCTCGGCACGCCATGCCTGATCCATCAGCCGAGCTATTCCATGCTCAATCGCTGGGTCGAGGATGATGGTCTTGTGGATACGCTCGAGGATCTCGGCATCGGCTCGATCGTCTTCTCGCCACTCGCGCAAGGCATGCTGACGACGAAATATCTCGGCGGCATTCCGGAAGACAGTCGCGCCGCGCAGAACCACTTCCTGAAACGTGACTACATCCGCCCGTCGATCATCGACAATATAAGAAAGCTCAACGAGATTGCCGAGAAACGCGGCCAGACGTTGGCGCAGATGGCGATTGCCTGGGTTCTACGCGGAGGCCGCATTACCTCGGCGCTGATCGGTGCAAGCCGCTCGTCGCAAATCGTCGATTGTGTCAAAGCGCTCGACAATCTCGATTTCACGGACGAGGAACTGAAGCAGATCGATGTCTATGCCAAGGAGGCGGACGTCAATCTCTGGGCCAAGTCAGCCGAACGCGATTGATCAATCATAAAACGCCCGGAACCTGTTTCCGGGCGTTTTCGTTTCATGCCGTTCATCGTGGTCTCTGGAGGAGGGAGTTTTTATAATCCGCAACCCCATACTGCCGGGTTTCAACCCCGATCCGTCTATCTGCCGTGTCGGCGAGGATTATTACATCGCCACCTCGACATTCGAGTGGTATCCGGGCGTGCAGATCCATCATTCGCGTGATCTGGTAAACTGGACGCTCGTGCGGCGGCCGCTGGAGCGCGCGTCGCAGCTCGATATGCGCGGCGAGCTCGACAGCTGCGGCATCTGGGCGCCTTGTCTCTCTTATGCGGACGGTCTGTTCTGGCTCGTCTACACCGACGTCAAGCGCTACGACGGCAACTTCAAGGATGCGCATAATTATATCGTGACCTCGCCGACCATCGAGGGCGACTGGTCCGAGCCGATGTACGTGAATTCATCGGGTTTCGATCCGTCGCTGTTTCATGACGATGACGGCCGTAAATGGTTCGTCAACATGCAGTGGAATCACCGCAGCGAAGGCTATGCAGGTTCGCCGAATAGCCCGGCGTTCGACGGCATTCTTCTGCAGGAATGGGACCCTACCGAAAGATCCCTGAAGGGACCGATCAGAAATATCTTCGCCGGCACGGAGCTTGGACTGGTCGAAGGGCCGCATCTTTTCAAGCGCAATGGCTGGTATTATCTCACCACTGCTGAAGGTGGCACCGCTTACGAGCATGCCGTCACAATGGCTCGCTCGCGCGATATCGCTGGTCCCTACGAACTCCATCCGAACCAATATCTGATCACGTCCAAAGATCATCCCGAAGCGGCGCTGCAACGCGCGGGCCATGGGCAGTATCTCGAGACGCACGACGGTCAATTCTATCACACGCATCTTTGCGGCCGGCCCTTGCCACCGCATCGGCGCTGCACGCTTGGCCGCGAAACGGCCCTGCAGAAATGTGTCTGGAAAGAAGATGGCTGGCTCTATCTGCAGAACGGCACCAGCGTTCCCGATGTTGAGGTCGAGGGCCTGAACGGCGCGGTGCCGGTCAAGAAGCCGCGTCGCAGCGGTTACAATTTCGACGAGACGGCGTTGCCGATGGATTTTCAATGGCTGCGGACGCCGCAGCCGGAGCGCATTTTCAGCCTCACCGAGCGGCCGGGTCATTTGAGGCTGTTTGCCCGCGAGAGCATCGGTTCCTGGTTTGAGCAGTCGCTGGTCGCCAGACGACAGGAGCATCATCGCTTTCGCGCCGAAACGGTGATCGAATTCGAGCCCGATACCTATCAGCAGGTTGCTGGGCTCACTCATTATTATAATCGCTTCAAGCTGCATGCGATTGCCGTCACCCTGCACGAAGTGCTCGGGCGCTGTGTGACCATCATGACCTGCCCGGGCGATTATCCCGGTGGTCGTCTAAGCTTTCCGATCGGCGGTGGTGTGGCCGTGCCGGATGGGCGGATCCAGCTTGCCATGGAAGTACTGGACAATGACCTGCAGTTTTTCTGGCAGGCGGAAGGCATGGGTGCATGGCAGGCGATCGGTTCGGTGCTGGACGCCGGCGTCATTTCAGATGAAGGGGGGCGCGGCGAGCATGGATCCTTCACCGGTGCCTTTGCCGGCATGTTTGCCTTCGATACATCAGGTCGGGCAAAGACGGCGGATTTCGACTGGTTCAATTACGATGAACTGTGAGCGCGGGTAAGTTGAGCAAATAATCGCAATTATTCACACGCTATCGGCGGTCTCATTACAGAATTGTAATCCAACCGTCAGATTCGCTTCATGTCCGTGAGGATAAGTTCGCGCGCCAATTTTGAATCGAGGAAACAATCCATGAAACGACTCTTCACCGTCCTTCTCGCGGCATCCGTTCTGGCGATGCCGTTGGCTGCGACAGCGCAGGTCAAGCAAGCGCCTGCCAGCAAGTCCGTGGCTGTCGAGAAGAATGCCGTGAAGAAGAGGGTCGTTATCCGCAAGGGTGGCTGGGTGAAGGGGCGGCGTCTCTCGGCTTCGGATCGCCGCCGCGCCATTGACATCGACTACCGCAGCAACCACCTGACGGCCCCACCGCATGGATATCACTGGGTTCGCATCAACAACAGCATTCTGCTGGTCGGCATCACCAGTGGCCTCATCTCCAAGGTGCGTGAAGGGCATTAAGCCTTTCGCCGTTTCGCTCATCGACAGGTCGTAATGAAAAATCCCCGATCTTTGGTCGGGGATTTTCGTATGCGTGCCTGATCAAGCTGTTTGCATGCAATATCCGGAGGGCGATCTCGCTCACCCGATCTTGCGTCACATATCAGTTCAAGCGGCCTGCGGCGTGAGCCAGCATCGTGTAGACCTTGCCGGTATCCGAGGTCAGGTAGGACTGCGTTGCGGTGCGATCACGATCCGTGCGGGCGACATCGGCAAGCAGCTTCTCGAAATCTGCGATGTAACGATCGACGGCGGTGCGGAACTCCGGCTCGCGATCATACTTGCGCTTGATCTCATCGAATGTCTGCTGACCCTTCAGCGTATAAAGGCGGCGGGTGAACACATCCCGTTCGCCGCGCTGATAACGGCGCCACAGATCAACCGAAGCGTCATGATCGATGGCGCGGGCGATATCGACCGAGAGTGAGTTCAACGATTCCACCACGTGCCGTGGATTGCGTGCTGCAGGAGCGGATGGCTGCTCCGGCTGCGCCCTCGGGGCTACCTGGCGCGCAGGCGGCAGGTCGGCATTTTCGTCACGCGAGGCTCCACGCAGCAAGTCGCTGATCCAGCCGCCGCCGACACTGGTTTCTTGGCGAACAGGAGCGGGCGTTTCCGCCGGGCGCTGCGGTTGGGCCGCAGGACGTTCGGAGGAAATCGAGCCGCGCAGGCCGAGAGCTTCGATCGACGGCTGCTGCGGCTGTGGCGCCGGCTGCTGCACGCTCTGTTGGGGCGCCGGCTGTGGAGCAGGCTGCTGTGGCCTTGGAGCAGGAGCCGCGGTTACGGTCGGGGCAGGAGCCGCCGGGCGCGGGCGCGGTGCCGGCTCCGCATCGGCCAGAGCACGGGCTGCTGGTGCGGAAATTTCAAGCTGCTGCGTCGAGCGGCCGACGATCTGCGAAATATCCTGCAGAGCCTTGATCTGCTCCGAAACGGCGCGACGCATGGCGGCGGCACTTTCCTTGGCTTCTTCCGGCAGGTCGAAGGCACCGCGCTTCAGTTCGCTGCGCGTAAGATCCAGTTCGCGGCGGATATCGCCGGCCGAGCGACGGATCTCTTCCGTTGCCCCGGCGAAGCGGCCGATCGCATCATCGACGGCGACGCGAAGGGTTTCGCGCAGCTGCTCGGCAGCGCCCTCAGATGTTTTGCCGGCTTCGGCAAACATCCGCTCGACATCCGACAACGACGATGTCAGGCCACCACGAAGACGGTTGGTGAGATCACTGGAGCGACGCTCGGCGCTGGCAAATGTGCTCTCCACGGCCTGACTTGCTTCCTCACCGGCCTTCTGAAGTGCGCCGCGCATGCTTTCCGCCGCATCTTCGGCGCGCTTCTCCGTTTCGGAGAGAACGCGGCCGATATCCGCGAAGGACGACTGAACGCTCTGGCGCAGATTGCCGGTGACTTGGTTGGAACGCTGTTCGGCGCGGTCGAAGGCGGTCTCCACCATCGAGCCAAGGGCGCGCATGGTGTTCTCGATTTCTTCCGAGCGCTGAACGAGGCCAACCGCCAGGTTCTGCAATGCCGTTTCGCGTTCTTCCAGCGTCGACACCAGGTTCGACTGAGCCGCGCCAAGAAGCTGGGACGCCTGCGTCAGCACCTTGGAGTGATCGTCGAAGCGACCGACGATGTTGCCGACCTGCGACAGGGTCTGACCAGTGATTTCCGACAGCTTGTCGACCTTGCCTTCGAGAAGGCGGCTGGAGGCTGACACCATCTCGCCGGCCTTGGCGGCGGAGTCGGCAAACCGTACCGACGTTGCCGCAAGGCGGTCATCGACGCTCGAGAATTCGGCCGCGGCGTTGGTCAAAAGGCCCGCGATAGCGGAGTTGTTGTCCGCAAGACGGGCAATGATGCCGTTGACGCTGGCCAGCAGGTTGTTTTCGAGTGCGCTGACGGCGCCGACGGCATGCTCGGTGCGCGATGCGATGGCGTTGATGAGAGCCGTATTCTCGGCGCGCAGACGCTCGGTGCTTTCCTGCGCTGCTGCCGTGATGAGGGCTGCTGCCTCCTGGCCCGTTGCTGCGTAGCGATCCACGATCGGGCGAGCCTTTTCGTCGATCAGACGCGACAGCTCGGTGGAGCGTCCGGCCAGCATCGAATTCAGTTCGCGGGTGCGTTCATCGAGCGAGGTCCGGATCGAAGAGCCGCGTGCTTCCAATGCCTTGTCGACATCGGTGAGCGTGGTATCGATTTCGCGGGCGCGATCTTCAAGCGATGCCCGAATGGCGGCACTGCGTTCTTCAAGCGCGCGCTCGACCTGAGACATGCTGGAAACGAGCTTGTCGCTGCCGTCGGCGAGCGTGTTGCGGATGGCGGCACCACGGGTTTCCAGCGATTGCTCGGCAGACGAGAGCGCCTGCGAGATCGTGTTGACCTGATTGCTGACGAGGCCTTCGGCTTCGGCAACCTTGTTGATGATCGCGTTGCCTGCTTCCGAGAAGGTCTGCGCTACGGCAGCGGCCTGGCTCGCAAGGCGGTTCTGCGTCTCGGAGACCCGGTTGACCAGATCGTCGGAGCGCTCGGTCATGGTGCGGGTAAAGGTGTCGCTGTGGCTGCCGAGATTGTCGGCAAACTGCTGGCCGGTATTTGCCAGCAGATCGGCGGTGCGTGTCGCTTCGCTGTCCATGCCCTGGGCGGCATCGGCGACTGCGGTGCGCAGCGTCGTGGCGAGATTGGCGGCTTTCCCTTCGATCGTGCGGTTGACGGCGTCGAGGCCGACATTGAGGGCGCGATCCATCGTCGACAGGCGTTCTTCGATCCGCGCTGCAGCCTCGCTGCCGCTATGGTCGATCTGGGCTGCGCCCGAGGCCAAGGTATCGGACAGGCGGTTGCCTGCCGCATCGACCTGGGCGGTCACACCGGTAACACCTTTGTGGATGCGGTTTTCGAGTGCCGACAGGCTTTCCTCGACACGCGAACCGGTTTCAGCGAAGCGGCTCGTCATACCGTCGATCGACTGATTGAGGTTGGACGAGAAGTTTTCCGCAGAGCGGGCGATATCGCCGGCGGCCTGCTGAATTCGGCCGGCAATGTCGCCAGCGCCGCTGTTCAGACGGTCTTCGAGTGTCCGTGCGCTGGCATCGATGGTTTGACGCAGCGAAGCTTCGCGATCTTCCAGCGACATTTCGAGCATGCTGGCGCTGGTGGCGATCGAGGTGCCGATGGCGGTCGTCTGCTCCATCAGCGTGTTGTCGATCTGTGCATGCGCATCGCGCAGCGTCAGGCTGATCGCATTGCTGCGGTCTTCCAGCGTGGAACGCATGCGCTCGTAAGCCGAGGCAAGGTTCTGGTCCATCTGGGACAGCCCGGTGCCAAGCGTGTTCTCGAGTTGGCGCGTCGTGCTGCCGAGTGCGTTTTCGACCCGATCGGAGCTGCTGCTGAGCAGGTCGGACAGGGATTCCGTATGTGCGGCAAGCGAACGATCGAGACGATCCTGGTTTTCGGTATAAGCGGCGCGTATGGCATCCGCCTTGTCGCCGAAGGCACCGGCTACACGGGATTCCGCACCGGAAACGCTGTCAAGCAAAGCGTTGGCCCGCGATTCCAGGGTGCTTTCGAAACGGCTCTGATTTTCGGCGAGCGAGATCGCGAAAGCCATGCTCTTGTCGTCGAGCGTGTTGGTCAGCGCTTCATGACCGCTGTTTACGGTGTGAGCGATGGCCTGTGCGCTGCTCGACAGGGTTTCTTCGAGCTTGCTCTGGTTCTCGGACAGGGTGATCGCCAACGCCATCGTCCGGTCGTCGAGGCTGTTGATGATCTTGTCATGCGTGCCTGCGACGGTGCTGGACAGCGCGTCGAGACGGTTGGACAGCGTGTCTTCCAGGCGCGATTGTGTGTCGGAGAGCGAAATGGCAAGCGCCATCGCCTTGTCGTCAAGCGCATCGGCCAGAGCGGCATGGTTGTTGGTGAATGCGCTGGCGATGGCCTCGGCGCGATTGGCAAGCGTTGCCTCGAGGCGGGACTGGCCGTTCGTCAGAACATCGGAAAGGGCGCTCGTCTTGCCATCCAGCGTATTGGCGACACGCTCGGCGTGGCCGGAAACGGTGTCTTCCAGACGCGCCTGCGTCTCGGACAGAGCAATGGCCAACGCCATGGTTCTGTCGTCGATTGCATTGGTGACGCTTTCGGCATGGCCGGAAACCGTGCTTTCGAGACGGGCCTGGCTTTCGGAGAGCGCGACGGCGAGCGCCATCGTTCTATCGTCCAACGCATCGGCCAAGGCTGCGTGATTGCCGGCAAATGCCTTGATGATCTCCTCGGCGCGATTGGAGAGAGTTTCTTCTAGGCGGCTCTGCCCGCTGCTCAACGCGGCGGCAAGTGCGCCGGTCTTGCCATCGATCGTGTCAGCAACGCGATCGGCATGGCCGGAGACTGTCTCTTCAAGTCGTGCCTGGCTCTCGGAAAGCGCGATGGCGAGCGCCATCGTCCTGTCGTCGAGCGCGTTGGTGACGGCTTCCGCATGTCCGGACACCGTGCTTTCAAGACGTGCCTGGCCTTCGGCGAGGGCGCGGGCGAGGGCGCCGGTCTTGCCGTCCAAGGTTTCGGAAACGCGATCGGCATGGCCGGAGACGGTTTCTTCAAGGCGTGCCTGGCTCTCGGAAAGAGCGATGGCGAGCGCCATCGTTCTATCGTCAAGCGCGTTGGTGACGCTTTCAGCGTGACCGGAAACCGTATTTTCGAGACGGGTCTGACCCTCGGCAAGTGCTCGAGCAATGGCCTTGGTCTTCTCGTCCAGAGTGCCGGCAACCTGCTCGGCATGGCCGGATACGGTGTCTTCGAGACGCGACTGGCTTTCCGACAGGGCAATCGCGAGCGCCATGGTCTTGTCGTCGAGCGTTTCGGCGAGCTTGCCATGGGTATCGGCAATGGTGCTGGCAATCGTATCCGCGCGGCTCGCCAGGGTATTTTCAAGGCGCAGCTGGTTTTCTGCCAGCGAGATCGCGAGCATCGACGTGCGTTCGTCAAGTGCTGCGGTCAGATGCTGATGCGAACCGGTGACAGCGCTGACGATGCCCTCCGAACGTTCGGCCAAAGTCTGTTCGAAACGCGTCTGATTGTCGGACAGCGCACCGAAGAGGGCGGTGCTGCGCGACGCCATGACGGCATCGATACGCTCATGCGCGGAACCCAGAGCCTGCGTGATTTCGCTGGTGCGCGACGATAGCGTGTTGTTGATCTCCGTGGCGCCACCGGTGAAGGCCGTGGTGAGCTCTTCCGTACCGCTTCGCAAAGCGGTCGTGACGTCCCGCGTCACGCCTTCGATCGCATTGGTAAAGCTGCTTGCGTGGGTGGAGATGGCGGTGTTCAGCTCGCCGGTGCCGGATGCCAGCGCGGACGAGATTCCGCTGGTGGCGTTCTGCAGCGCGGACGTGATCTCGTCGGCCTTGGAGCCGATCGCGCTTTCGAGCACTTCCTGGCTGGTCGCCAGCGTGGTTGCAAGCGCGAAGGACTGGTCGGTGAGCGAGGCGCCGAGGCGCTCGATGCTGGAGGTCAGGATACCCTCCAAAGCGTCCGAGTTGCTGCCGAGGGACTGATTGATCTGCGCGAGGCTCTCGGTGAGCTTGCTGTCGAGCGTTCCGGCGCGCTTGTCGAACGCCGAGGTGAACTCGGAAACGCGCTCGTCGAACGTGGTGGACAGCTGTGCGATCGTCGACTGGAAGCGCTCTTCGAAGAAGCCCGACCGAAGATCGATATCCATAATGGCGTCATCGGCCGTCGACTGCAGGGTCTGGCGGAAGCTGGAGCTCTTCTCGTCGAGCGACGTATTGAGCTTGGCCAGCACGTTATCCAGCGTGCCCGTGATCGTCCGCTCGCCGCCGCTGAGGCTTTCGCTGATTTCCTTCGTGCGCGCAACCAGCGTCTCGTTGAGCTGGCGGGCACGGTCGTTCAGCGCGTTGTTGAGCTTTTCCGTATTGGCATCAAGCGTGGAGGCACGCGTCTCGAACTGGCCGAGAAGCTCCTTGCCGCGTTCGCTGAGAGACGACGAAAGTGCGTCAAGGCGCGAGTCGAATTCGTGGCTGAGCGCGAGGCCGGAGGCATTCAGGTTCTGCAGCAGGCTGTCCGTCTTCGCTGCCAGGAGCGTGCCGAGTGCCTGGACGGCGGAATCCGACTTCTCCATCAGCGCGGCGGCGCGCGTGTCGATCATCGACGCGAAAGCTTCGCCTGAAGTGGACAGGCGAACGGCGATTTCTTCGGTCGCCAGCGACAGGTCTTCCTTGATCTGGTCGTGAACGCCGGAGATCGAGGAACGGATGCGTTCGGCGTGGTTGACGATGGCATCACGCTCGGCGCCGAGCTCGTGAACGAGGCCGCGCACGCGCAGTTCGTTGTCTGCGTAGCTGCGCTCGAGAGCGTTGACTTCGGTGTGAACAAGCGTTTCGAGTTCGGTGGCGCGTGCGATGGTGCGCTCGATGCCTTCGTTCATCGCCGAGACTTCGCGGCGAACGGCCTGGCCGACCGTCATGATACGCTCGGATGCAACCGTTTCCGGCTCGACGAGGCGCAGCGCCACTTCCGCCATGGAGCGTGCGGCGTTGCGCATGTCGTGCGCACGCGAAATCATCATGCCGAAGGCATAGAACAACAGCACGGGAACAACGACGCCGACGATGCAGGCGATGACGCCGGGAAGAGCAGCCAGATCGGCAACGGAGTGGATATTCCGGATCTGTGTTCCGTAAAGCAGGAACGCCAGACCGACGCCGCCAATGATCCAGAACAGCGAAACGATGGTGGCGTTGCGGACTGCACGGCTTTGCGAGCCGCCATCCAATGCCTTCAGGATACTCGCGGAACTCGCCCGATTGCCGTCGTTCGCTGCGGCGAGGTTCGGGCTCTTTGGCGCTTCGGCGGAGCGGGTTGCAGGTGCGCTGCGCGCGCTTGCGGCGTTGCGGGCCGCGTCGTCCTTGGTCTGTCTTATAGGCTGTTTGGGCGGCTCAGACACTTTTCGCTCCGGGACATCACGTGTGGGACCGCTGCGAGACTCAGAGTTCTCGTCACTGAAGTCGATCTGCAAAGCTTCGTCCAATGCCTGGAAGGCTTTGTCCTCGACCGACTCTATGTACTTTTTGTTCGCCATGCGGTTACGCCTCGTTACAAACTCACTCGGGCTTGCCGTGTCGTTTCCGGAAATTCCGCCGCGTCCGGAAAAGACGAACCCTGCCTCCCGCGAGGTCCTCCATCACCGTTCTGTACCGAGGATGGATTTCCCATTACATTTCAGAGTGGATAAATGCTTTTTCAAACGGATGTTATGAAAACATTACCATCATCCACTTCTTGGGCAAAGGCATGTGCCATCCACCCAATTCACTAGTATCGTAGTGACACATTCCCCCCCGTATGACAATTAACCCCACCTTAAAGCCGGTGGATCATTAAGGTACGATTAACCTTTTTCTCACGTCCAACGTCATGAAAACCCAATATTTTGGGCATGTTTAACGCGCGTTAACCATGTCGCGAGTTTTACGCCCTCAATGTGCCAGAATTTAACTCGATGGCCATGCGCTGACCGCAACTATGCGGCAGGTCGCTAAAACAGTCACAGTTAAAGGACGGGAGCGTTAGCACATGGCAGCATTGAATATCGCATTTGAATCTCCGGATAATTCGCGAGGCCCTACACCATCCTGGGAGCGGGCAATCGATCTCGTTCATCTCGGAAAGCAGACCATGGGCGATAAGGCGCTGGAGGTCGAGGTGCTGCAGATGTTTGCGCGGCAGGCTCGCTCCTGCCTCCATGAAATCGCCAGCGGCGACGAAACGCGGATCGTTGCTGCATCCCATAAGCTCAAGGGTGCGGCGAGCGCGGTTGGCGCTTTCCGGGTCGCGGATGCGGCCGGAGCACTTGAGTGCGATGCTGGCGATGCCGCACACATGGCAGCGGTCACCACCTGTGTGGTCGAGGCCGAGAACTTCATTCTGAAGCTTTCGCGCTGATCCGGGCATCCGAGAGACAGTAATGCACGCCTTTGCGCCGCCAAGCGGGAATTCCGTTTTGGCGGCGCAAATGTTGACTGCCCAAGCGAATTGTTGGAAGTAAAATTCCGGATCGTCCTTCACCCACGAATTTCGGAATTCACAGACATGACCAAATTGACCATCGTCGCCTTCGACGGCACACGCTTTGATCTCAACGTCGACGAAGGCTCCACCGTGATGGAAAATGCCGTGCGCAACTCGGTGCCCGGTATCGAAGCCGAATGTGGCGGCGCCTGCGCATGTGCTACCTGTCATGTCTATGTCGATGAGGAATGGACCGAGAGGGTCGGCAGTCCCGAGGCCATGGAAGAAGACATGCTGGACTTCGCCTTCGATGTTCGGCCGACGTCGCGCCTCTCCTGTCAGATCAAGATGAAGGGCTCTCTCGACGGGCTCGTCGTTCACGTGCCCGAGCGTCAGGCCTGATAATGGACGACTGCGCGGCATAGGCCGCGCAGGTGCAGCATGGCGTGGATCGAAGCCCGGTTCTTATCTGCCTCAAAAAGAAGCCCCGCTCAGCCAGTAGCAGCGAGCGAGGCGAGGCGGGCGCATCACCGCAGGCAAGGGAGGAAACACCTGCGGCTTCAGGATGCGCCAGGAGAACAGGTAGCGCATGCTTTGAAAAGCAAAATCCAGACTGCGCGGAAGATCACACACACCCGCCGACGCAGGCATTCAAAATCGTTTTTCTAGAGATTTCACGCGGTCTTTTCGAATCAGCCGGTGTATTTTTCTCTATGACTCATAGGAAAAACCTATTTCAGATTCTCGTAAAGTTCAAAGAACGACAAGGTTGGACGATTCACAGATATAGTGGCCGTTTTCACACAATTTGCGCCATATCAGCTGTGATTTGTGTGAATATGCAGGCTGCGAAGCCTACTGCCGGCCATTTTTCTGGGTTCGGTAATAGAGCAGCCTCTGTAGGCGGTTCTGAAAATTGATCGCTTCGATGCGATCGAAACGGGCCTGGTCGGCATCGTGTCGTTCGGTTTCCCGTGTCGTGACCTCGTTCGCCTTGTCCTGAAGTGCGTCGCAATCGTTGGCAGAAGGCAGGGCCAGGATGAGCTTTTCCATTTGCCGGGCATGCTGGCGGGCAATTTCGACGTGCCGATCCTCATGACGTCTTATATCGGCTGACAATGTGTCCCAGATGATCGAAAGCTGCTTGCTCGCGCCGCGCCGATCGCGCCATCGCGGCAGGATGATCTCGGTTTCGACCGTTACCTTCACACCGGAGATATAGCAGCGGCCGTTCGCCTCGCTGTAGGTCGCGTTGCCGCCAAAACGAATTCGGGTCGCGCCCGGATGATGGCTGCTGGAGCCCATGGCAAGCGGTCCGCGCTCGTTTAGCGCCGCATCGAGCTCGTCAGCCGTTGTACCCTTGATATCGAAATAAGAAATGGATTTGCGCGCGACCACCTCGGCATCGGCCATTCCGGGCATGCAGAGCGCGAGCAGAAAAGTACACGAAAGACGGATCTTATGGGATGCAAGCGGCATTCGTGACGCAACCATGTTGAACTTCCGCGAACCTTGCGGCATAGCCACTGTGAGCGCAATATCAGGCGCAAGGTTTTTTCATTTTCAATGGGATGGGACTGTTCGTGATCGAGCTTAGCAGCCAAAAGTGGCATGTCGCGCATGGGCGCAGCATCGAGCTTGGCCTGAAGAGCGTCATCATGGCGATCGTCAACGTAACGCCGGATTCCTTTTCGGACGGCGGTCATTATGAAGCCGTCGACGCGGCTGTCGCGCATGCGCTTGCCTGTGTCGAGGCCAGTGCCGACATCGTCGATATCGGCGGCGAATCGACCAAGCCCGGTGCGGCAGCGGTCAACGCCAGCGAGGAGCAGGGCCGGGTCCTTCCGGTCATCGAGGCCTTGCGCGGCAAGACCGATGCATTGATCTCGATCGATACCTATCGCGCCGACACAGCGCGGCTGGCGATCGGCGCCGGCGCGCATATCGTCAACGATGTCTTTGGCCTGCAACGCGAAGCTGATATCGCTGTCGTCGCAGCGCATACGGGCGCCGGGCTTTGCATCATGCATACGGGTCGCGACCGGCACAAGCTGTCGGATGTGATCGACGATCAGTTCGTGTTCCTCAACCGCTCGCTCGATATTGCCGCAGCGGCGGGTGTCGACAGACGCAATATCGTGCTCGATCCCGGCTTCGGGTTTGCCAAGGAGAGCGCGGAAGAAAATCTCGAGCTGATGGCGCGTTTCAACGCGCTGCTGCGCTTTGACCTGCCTTTGCTGGTGGGCACGTCCCGCAAGCGATTCGTCGGCACGATCACGGGGCGGGATGCGGCTGATCGCGATGTCGGAACGGCAGCGACCAGCGCGATACTACGCCTGCAGGGAGCAGCCCTATTCCGCGTACACAATGTCGCAATCAACAGGGACGCGCTGGCGGTTGCGGATGCTATTCTCAAGACGCGCGCGAGACTTAAAGCATGATCCCCATCATAAGGGAGCGGTTTTCGGACGCCGTTGTGCCTGTTCGAAACGGAGGGACGCCATGAGCGCTGTGACATATACAATTACGCTGCAGAACTGTGCTTTCTTTGCCCGTCATGGCGTGTATGACGAGGAAGAATTCCTCGGGCAGCGGTTCTTCGTCGATGCCGAACTCGACGTAGAGGCCGGCGATGCGCTGGAGCGCGATTCGATCGACGATACCGTCAATTACGGCATTGCCTTTACGGTCATCGAGGAGATCGTGACCGGCCGTCGCCGTTATCTGATCGAAGCGCTGGCCCTCGATGTCGCCAAGGAATTGTGCCGGCGCTTTCCGAGCATTCGCCGCGCCAAGGTTACGTTGCGTAAGCCCAATGCGCCGGTTCCGGGCGTTCTCGATTATGTACAGGTGAGTGTTGAGCATTTTGCCTGAGACAACAGCAGTGCGTGCGACGCTTGGTTTGGGTGGCAATCTGGATAATCCGGTGCGGGCAATGGCGCTCGCATTGCGTACGCTCGACGGACGCGACGACGTGACAGTCGTTGCTGTTTCGCGGGTCTATCGCACGCCTCCCTGGGGCAAAACGGATCAATCCTTCTTCTACAATTCCTGCGCCGCGGTCGACACGACGCTGTCTCCGGAAGCTCTGCTCGACGTCTGCCTTGAAATAGAGCGTGAGATGAAGCGCGTCCGTATCGAACGCTGGGGACCTCGAACGATCGACATCGATGTCCTGACCTATGGCGACATCGAGCAGACTGAACCGCTTCTGACCATCCCGCATCCGCGCATGACCGAGCGAGGTTTCGTGTTGATGCCGCTTGCCGACTTCGCGGCGGATCTCATGGTGAGCGGTCGCAAGGTGGCCGATTGGCTGGGCGACGTCGATGTTGAAGGCATCGAGATTTCAGATGAAAGCCATGAATGGTGGCGAACGGCGTGACGAGATGTGCAAAAGCAAAAGGCCGGCAACTTGCCGGCCTTTTGCTTTTGAGAGAGATATCCGAACCTTACTGGATCGATCCGACGGCCATCTGATCGACATCCGCGCGCTTCAGCGTGACGCCGATCACCGGAACCATCTGCTCACCGACCTTGACCGAGATCGTGACGTTCATCGACTTGTTGTCGGATACGCGGGCGATCATGGCGCCGTTCAGCTTCTGGCGGTTCAATCCGAGGACAACCGTGCTGTCATTGACCGTACCGGACGTAACATCCAGACCCTTGCCGGCTGCGCCGTCAAGGAACTTTCCGCTATAGGAGCCGCCGCTCTGCGTGATCTCTGCCGACATCGGCTGCTGGAAAACGCCGACGCGGCAGGTGCCGTCGAGCTTCACGCCGGCATTGCTGCCATCCAGCGGCTTGCCCGTGAGGCTGCAGGTAAACTTTGTGCCCTTGTACTTCCCGGCGACGATCTCGCCCGGACCGTTCCAGGAGCCGGCGACGGATTGGAAGAAAGCCTTGTCGCGGGGAGCCGCTTCGGCCGAATGTACCCAAACACCCGTGGAGAGGGTCGCGGCGGCAAGGCCGCTTACAAGAAGAAATTGACGCGAAAACATGGACATTCCCTAGCGAGGCGGAACCGTAAATCTGGTTCCCACTTTTGCCCGATAATGGTTAATGCTTGGTTTCCTGCGGCGTGTAAAGCCTGATCTGCGGGCGTTTATGTCGTCGGGCGGCCAGCACCCTTGGGCGTCAGGTCACCGGCAAAGTCGGCAATACCGGGTCGCTTGAGCGCCTTGAACGACAGCGGCCGGCAAAGATCCATGGCCGCTATCCCGATTCTGGCGGTCATCATGCCGTTGACGACGCCTTCGCCCAGCCGCGCGGAAAGCTTCGACGCTAGGCCGTGACCGATCAGTTGCTGCACGATGCTATCGCCGACAGCGATCGAGCCGGTAACGGCCAGATGGGCGAGCACATCGCGCATCAGCCTCATCATGCCAAGCGTGCCGGGCCTGCCGCCATAAAGCTCCGCCATGGCACGCACCAGTTTGGAGGCCTCATAGAGAACGTAAAGAATATCGACGAGCGCCCTCGGGCTGACGGCAGTGACGACAGAAACTCGTTTCGATGCGCCAAGAATGAGCGCTCTTGCGCGACGATCGAGCGGGCCGAGAAGTTCGCGTTCGGCAAGGTCGATCAGTTGTGGAGCATCGATAATGTCGTCTTCCGCAGCTTTCAGCGTCGCGCGGCCTCTCGCCGTTTCGGGATTGGCCTCGAGAACTGTGCAAAGACGTTTCACGAGTGCCTTTGCCCGCGCCGGGCGCGTCTCCAGAATGGCGGCTTCCGCCTCTGTCTTGATGGTTTGCACCGCCGCCAACCGCATCATGCCGGCGGTCTCCCTGATCACGATGGCGATCACGGCGAGGATGCCGATGGCGACGACGGCAAGGGCGGTATAGCCCAGCCAGTCCGCGCGGCTGAATAGGTTGCGGATGAGCTGGTCGGTCCAAAGACCGAATGCGAGCGATATGAGAATGCCGAGCGCACTCAGCGCGACCTTGCCGAAGGAGAAGCCACGCCGGCGCGGTTTGGCGCCGACGCCGGCAGCAAGCACCGGATCAATATCGGGATTGATGAACGGGTCATCCTCGTCGGGGGTCAGGACGATTTCGGTATCGAAGCTCTGCGGCTTGCGGCGTGGTTGCTCCGAATGGAGCTTTGCGGCTGTATCGCTCGGCTCCACGGCAAAGGCCGCCGGGCGGCGGGCGGGGCTGGAGGAATCGTCTATCGTCGGCTTCGTCATGCGAGACGGTCTCCGAACAGGAACTGCATGGCGCGATCGAGGCGTATATGCGGCACCGAAAGCTTGATACCGCCGCCAGTTTCGTCAAGTTCCGGTGGGCGGAAGCGAACCACATTCACCTCCGGCAAGTGGATCTTGGCGCCGCTCGATTCAAGGGCTTCGAACAGCCAGCGCGGATTTTCGGGCAAATCGCCGGGAAACACCGCGGTCTTGCGATTGCCGTCGAAGACTTCGCCTGCAATCGTCTCCTTGTCCATCGGTGTGCCGACGATTACGGGAAGCGTCTGGCCATCCCGCGTCACCGTGGCCTCGCGGGTCGCGCGCACGGAGGCAAGCGCCATGACGTCGATGCCGGCGCCTGCCATGCCGATACGCTCGACGGCCCGTTCGACGAGACGCCGTGTCAGCGCCTCCAGCCGATCATGGCTTTCATGATGCAGATGATCGGCCTTGGTCGCGGCGACGAGAACGCGATCGATGCGTTTGCCGAGAAGCGAGGACAGAAGCGAGTTCGTGCCGGGGCGAAAGCAGGCAAGCACGTCCGTCAGCGCACGCTCCAGATCCTGCACCGCTTCCGGGCCACGATTGATGGCCTGCAGGGCGTCGACCAGAACAATCTGTCGGTCCAGACGAGCGAAATGCTCGCGGAAGAAGGGTTTGACGACAACAGCCTTGTACGCCTCATAACGGCGTTCCATCATCGCCCATAAGGAGCCTTTCGGCGCCGTGCCTTGGGGCGGCAGCTGCAGTGGCGCGAAGGTGAGGGCGGGCGAGCCTTCCAGGTCTCCAGGCAAAAGGAAGCGGCCTGGTGGCAATGTGGAGAGCGAACGCTCGTCGGATTTGCAGGCTTTCAGATAATCCGCAAAGGCGGTGGCAAGGTCGCGTGCCTTCATTTCATCGGCGGCTGCGGCAATATCTGCCGCTGCTGTCATCACCAGCCAGTGATGCGACAGTTCGGCGCGAATGCCGGTCTTCGCAAGCGACAGTGTTTCATCGCTGAAGGTGCGGAAATCCTTGGCCAGCAACGGCAGGTCGAGCAGCCACTCTCCGGGATAGTCGACGATGTCGATGGAGAGACGTCCCGGTGAGAACAGGCGGTTCCAACCGCTGGCGCTCTGATAGTCCAGGGTGATGCGAAGCTCCGAAATTGCCCGCGTCGAATCCGGCCAGATGCGATCTTTGACCAGCGCGCGAATATGATCCTCGTATTGAAAGCGCGGCACGGCGTCATCGGGCTGAGGCTCGAGACGTACGGCGGAGACGCGACCGGACTGTACCGGCTCGAACAGTGGCAGACGACCGCCATTCAGCAGATTGTGCACCAGAGAGGAAATGAAAACGGTCTTGCCGGAACGGGAGAGGCCGGTGACCCCAAGACGAACCGTCGGGTTGAGTAGGCCGGCGGCACGATCGGCAATATTATCGAAGGCGATGAGAGCGTCGTCGGTAAAGGAGGTCAGGCTTGGGGGCAAGGCGGGATCCCTGGTGACAGCGTGACCATGAATATAGGGATCGAAATCCGGATCGAAAAGGTGAGCTGGTCGTCTCCGCCGGATCCGCGAGGCTGATTATATCCCTATTCGGTGACGAAATCCGTGAGCATCCAGCCCGAGGGTGTCGCGTCGATGACCGCCAGGCCCGCTGTGGGATAGCCGCGCGGAAGAGCGCGAACCAGAGCCTCGTGGCCGATCAGGGCCTCGAGCGTCTGCTCGATGGTGGGATTGTGCGCCACGAGCATGACCGATTGCTGGTCTGTCTGGGATGCGATGAGCGAGAGGTAGACATCCAGCCCGCCATTATAGATGGCGTCGACAAAGCGAAACTCCGCCGATGGACCGACGACGCGTTGCAAGGCCTCGGTGGTCTGGCGGCAGCGCGGAGCTGTTGACGATATGATCAGGTCAGGCCGATAGCCTTTGTCGACCGCCTCGTCCGCAACGATTTCGGCGGCGGCATAGCCTTTTTCGCTCAGCGGCCGATCGAAATCCTTCTGCCCCGGCGAAGGCTGCCGAGCCTCGGCATGACGCAAAAGATAGATCCGGGATGGAGGCGGCACGATGCGGCTCATGATGAAATTCCGAAGCTCGATTTCCTCAAACAGGTAGCGTCTGTCGGCAGGTTCAGTCAACTGCGGCGCGATCCGCCGAATCGGCCGAGAACGCGAGGCGTCGGAAAGGCTGTGGATACGCCGAATTCGGCTCGTTCCCAATATATGCATAAAAAATAGACCCTTAGCTGAATTTTATGACAAAATTAAAAATCAGTTGACAGCATCTATTTGGCTTGAATCGGCACTATTGGTTGGGATATACACCCGGCCATATGAGATGTTCTTCAGGAGAATCGCGTTGAGTGAGAAGATCGATCTTAGTAACTACATGCCCTCGGAGGACGAGGAGTTCATGAATCTAAATCAGCGAGCTTATTTCAGAGCAAAGCTGATCGCCTGGAAAAATGATATCCTTAGAGAAGCGCGCGAAACCCTGGATCATCTGGCAGAAGAAAGCGCAAATCATCCCGATCTAGCCGACCGTGCTTCTTCGGAAACAGACAGAGCCATCGAACTTCGGGCTCGCGACCGCCAGCGTAAACTCATCTCCAAGATCGATGCAGCTTTGCAGCGTATTGAAGATGGCACCTACGGTTATTGCGAGGAAACCGGCGAACCGATCGGTCTCAAGCGTCTCGACGCCCGCCCGATCGCAACCTTGTCGATCGAAGCACAGGAACGTCACGAACGCCGTGAAAAGGTCTATCGCGACGAATAACGCGAAGATCGGTTTTCGTCGAAATGAAAACGACAAAGGCACGACGTTATCTGCGTCGTGCCTTTTCTTTTAAACAACGTGCTGCCGTCTATCGCAGCTTTTGCATCACCGTTGCGACATCGGAAATACCTCGATCTACATGCGGCAAGATGCTGGGACAGCGCTGAATGCGCTCTCACCTAGGATCGTCTTACTTGTCGCGGCTGACGCTCATCTCGCCAAAAATACGCGCGACTTCCTTTTGAAGAGCACTGTCTGCGCCTGTCATCGGCGCGAGCTCGGGATCGACGCGTTGGGCCGGGTTGGGTGCCGGAGTTGGTGCGACGGCCGGCTGTTGCTGGACCTGTCGCTGCTGCGGCGCATTCGGGATGATCCGTTCTGCTGTGAGGTTTTTGGACATTTCCGCCTCCAGAACGCGCTGGAAATCGTTGGTGCTTTCTGCGGGGGCGGGCGAGGCAACCACCGGCTCGGCAGGTGCGGGACGGGCCGCCTGTGGCGGCAGAACGACATGTCGCGCTGCATCCAGAATGTCTGCGGCCTGAGCCTCAGTGATTTCCGGTGCGGGCTGCGGCGTGCGTTGCACGGGCGGTACGACCGGCTGCGGACGCTCGATCGGTTTGGCAACCGGCTCTGGCACGGCGGCAACGCTCGGCTCGGCGCGGAAATAGGCCTCGACCTTCTCTTCCGTCGATTGCCGGCGCTGCGGCAGTGCAGCGGGCGGACTATCCAGCTGCTCGACCCTTCGCGGCGGCAACTTGTCTTCCAGTGTCATCGGCGCCTCGATTGGCGTGGCGACGCCGGCGCGGGCGGGATCCGAAATTCCCGATTCGATGACGATATCCGTGGGACCGCCGATCATGATCAGATGTTCGATGCCGTCGCGGCGCACCAACACCAGGCGGCGGCGGGCATCGACGGCGGCGGCATCCAGCACCTGAAGGCGAGGCTGGCGATTCTTGCCGCCGCGCACGAAAGGCGAAGGCGCCCTGTTGCGTAAAATCCAGAGAACGCCAATCAGCACGAGGAGGGCGAGGCCCACCCCACCGGCTGCGAGGAAAAAGCGGCTGCCATAGGCTCCGGCGATGTCGTCCAACATGTCGAGATACTCCGTAATTGTCCCCGATGTCGCGGCCTATGCGCAACTACGAGCGGTAGATGCTTTTGACCTTCGTCTTTTTATGAGGCGATCATATGGACAGGATCAAGTCCTGCACAAGATGCGATTGTAACCTGTTGGGCACTCTTGCTTGTGAATTCAAGCCTTTCTGGCTCAGCAAAGCTTTTTGCCGATGACGCAAATTGATAAAGAAGATTCGAAAGTCCGACTCCGGCGATCCCTACCGTGTATGAGATATCGCAGGAAGAACGGCCAAGACGAGGGGTCTATGACGAAACAGCGTCCGTCCGACGAGTATAGCGTGCCGCTGGTGGATCGCGGAATTCGTTCTGGCACCGTGCTGCGCATCATTCTGCTTGCGCTCGTTCTGATGGCCGCGGCGGCGGCTTTTGTCGTTTTCAAGAACCAGCTCGACAACGAAGCCGTTCTTGGCGGCCTTGGCATTCTCGCCATGGTCGGCATCTTCTTCCTGGTGTCGTCGATCATCGGCTTTGTCGAGGTCATGCCGCAGCCGCAGTCCGACAGTCTGGCGCGCTCGTTTCTGAACACGCATCCGGATGGAACCCTGATTACCGATGAGAAGGGTCGGATCGTTTATGCCAATGCCGCTTATGGACGGCTGACAGGCGCCACCAAGGCGACGGAAGTCCAATCGCTGGAAACACTTTTGTCGCGCAACCGCGAATCCAACGAAGCGCTCTACCGTCTTGCCAATGGTCTGCGGGAGGGCAAGGAAGGTTCCGAGGAATTCCGGCTGCTCAAGCCGCTCGGTCCGTTCAACGGGATTGGCCAGGGAGCGCATTGGTATCGCCTGAAGGCGCGCGTTCTGCCGGCGGAACAGGATAGCGGCAAGGCGCTGCATATCTGGCAGATTACCGACATAACCTCCGAGCGCGACGATCAGGAGCGATTCTTCAAGGAGCTGCAGAACGCGATCGACTATCTAGATCATGCGCCGGCCGGCTTCTTCTCTGCCGGCCGCAAGGGCGAGATCTTCTATCTTAATGCGACGCTGGCGGAATGGCTCGGTTTCGATCTGACGAAATTCGTGCCGGGCTCGATGACGATCGGCGATCTCGTTGCCGGTGAGGGGCTGGCGTTGATCCAGTCCGTCCAGGCGGAGCCGGGCTTGAAGAAGACCGTGACGCTCGATCTCGATCTGCGACGTTCGAATGGGCAGAGCCTGCCAGTGCAGATTGTCCATAGCGTCACATCGATGCGCGACGGGGCACCGGGCGAGAGCCGCACCATCGTGCTGACGCGCCAGAACGGTGGAGATACGGAGCAATCGGCTTCGGCCGCGGCGATGCGCTTCAGCCGCTTCTTCAACAATACGCCGATGGCCATTGCGTCCGTCGACGGTAGCGGGCGTATCCTGCGCACCAACGCGCCATTCCTGAAGCTGTTCTCGGATCTCGTGTCGCGTGACGACATCGAGCGTGGTGCCGCTCTCGAGACCATCGTCAATGAAACGGACCGGCAGCGGTTGCATCAGGCACTGGCTGCGGCGAAGGATCGACAGGGTGACATTCCCCCGATCGATTCCCGCAATCCAAAGGACGATACGCGGCATTTCCGCTTCTACATCAATGCCGTTATCGACCAGACCGACGAGACGCCTGAAGAAGCCGCGATCGTCTATGCTGTCGAAGTGACCGAGCAGAAGGCGCTCGAGACGCAGATGGCGCAGACGCAGAAGCTGAATGCCGTCGGCACGCTCGCCGGCGGTATCGCGCATGATTTCAACAACGTGTTGACGGCAATTCTTCTATCGTCCGATCACCTGCTGCTGCAGGCGCGTCCGTCCGACGCGAGCTTTGCGGATCTGATGGAGATCAAGCGCAACGCGAACCGCGCGGCCGTTCTTGTTCGCCAGTTGCTGGCTTTCTCGCGCAAACAGACCATGCGCCCGACGATCCTCAATCTGACCGATGTCATCGGCGATCTGCGCATGCTTGTGGACCGCTTGCTGTCGGGCACCAACGTAAAGCTCGATGTCGATTACGGCCGGGATCTCTGGCCTGTCAAAACCGATCTTTCGCAATTCGAGCAAGTGCTGATCAACCTTTGCGTCAACGCACGCGACGCCATGCCGGGCGGTGGCATGCTGACACTTCGCACCCGTAATCTGCTGGCTGCGGATGTGAGCGCCTTCAATTATGCCTATCTTCCGCATGAGGACATGGTTCTTGTCGAGGTCAACGATACGGGCACGGGTATCGCGCCTGAAATCATGGACAAGATTTTCGAGCCTTTCTTCACCACCAAGGAAGTGGGCAAGGGAACCGGCCTCGGTTTGGCGATGGTCTATGGCATCATCAAGCAATCCGGCGGCTATATTCATCCTGAATCGGAAGTGGGTAAGGGTACGACCTTCCGCATCTTCCTCCCGCGCCACATGGTCGATACCACCCTCGTAACCGAGGCAAAGACGCCGGAAAGCCGCGACGTCGCTGCGATGGATCAAAGTGTTGCGGTGGTCGCGCCAAGCGAAGAGCCGGCGGATCTCACCGGCAAGTCGGCCGTTGTCCTGCTCGTCGAAGACGAGGAAGCGGTGCGACGCGGCGGCAAAAGGATGTTGGAAACCAGGGGTTACACCGTCCATGAAGCTGGTTCCGGTGTCGAGGCTCTCGAGATCATGGACGAGCTCGACGGTCAGGTCGATGTTGTCGTCTCCGATGTCGTCATGCCTGAAATGGATGGTCCGTCGCTCCTTCGCGAATTGCGCAAGAAGTATCCCGATATGAAGTTCATCTTCGTGTCCGGCTATGCGGAGGACGCCTTTGCCCGCAATCTTCCGGCAGATGCGCAATTCGGCTTCCTGCCGAAACCGTTTTCTCTGAAGCAGCTGGCAGTCGTCGTGCGCGAGACACTGGACAAGTGAGCGTGCTGAAGAGGAGGGTGATTTCCTGCTCTCATATTGTCGGTTGCCTGACCTTGATGCTATGAGCGGTGCATGACCGATATCGTCACGCCAAATTACCTTATGTGGTGGCGCTCCTTCTAGGAGCGGCAGTCGTCATGTTTTAAGATCGACATCCTGCCGCCGTGATCCGGCAGGTATCCGTCTTTTCTCGTTCCTTCCCGATTGCGGCGGCTCCCTTTACGGAGCTACCAAATGCATTCCTCAATCGATAATCGCCCTATCATCCTGACTGGCGATCGGACCACAGGTCCACTTCATCTCGGTCATTATGTCGGCTCGCTGAAAAGCCGTGTCACGCTTCAGCACAGCCATCGGCAGTTTCTGCTGCTGGCCGATACGCAGGCGTTGACGGACAACGCGCACGATCCCGAAAAAGTGCGCCGCAACGTTCTCGAAGTTGCCACGGACTATCTCGCTGTCGGCATCGACCCCGCGTTGACGACAATCTGCGTCCAATCGGCTTTGCCGGCATTGGCGGAGCTGACCTTGCTCTATCTGAATTTCGTTACCGTCAGCCGCCTGGAACGAAATCCGACGATCAAGACCGAGATCCAGCTGCGCGGTTTCGAACGCGATGTGCCGGCGGGGTTCCTTTGCTATCCGGTTGCGCAGGCGGCGGATATTACCGCATTCAAGGCGACGGTGGTTCCTGTCGGCGAGGATCAGGCGCCGCTGATCGAACAGACCAATGAGATCGTTCGCCGCCTCAACAGACAGGCGGGGCGCGAAATTCTCGTCGAAGCGAGCGCCATGGTCCCCAGCGTCGGGAGACTGCCCGGTGTCGACGGCAAAGCCAAAATGAGTAAATCCCAGGGCAACGCCATTCCACTATCGGCCTCACGTGATGATATCAGCGACGCGGTGCGGCGTATGTATACGGATCCGTATCATCTGCGCGTGAATGATCCTGGCAAGGTGGAAGGCAATGTCGTCTTCACCTATCTCGATGCTTTCTGCGAGGATCGAGATTTCGTTGAGGAGGCGAAAGCGCATTATCGACGTGGTGGCCTTGGCGATGTCACCCTCAAGCGACATCTGGAGGCGATGCTGCAGCCTCTGCTTGCGCCGATCCGGGAGCGGCGCGCCTTTTATGCTTCCAAGCCGGATTATGTGATGGACGTGATCCGAGAGGGCACAAGGGAGGCAAGACGGAGGACGGAGGCCACTCTTGCCGAACTGCGCCAAGCTTTGGGCTTGTTTACGCTGAGCTGACGGAACCCAACCTTATCGGTCTTAAAGAAAAGGCCAGGCACTTGGTTAGCGCCCGGCCTTCTCCAAGCGTTTGCTTATTCGGCGAGAGCGACGGCAATCTCGGCGGCAAGCCTTGCATTGTTTTCGACCAGCGCGATGTTCGTCTTGAGGCTGCGGCCATCGGTGATGTCGAAGATGGTGCTCAGCAGGTAGGGCGTGACGGCCTTGCCGGCGATCTCATCCCGTTCGGCGCTGTCGAGGGCGCGCTGAATGTAGATTTCCATCTCCTCGCGCGGGATTTCGGCAGCTTCCGGCACCGGATTGGCGATCAGCATGCCGCCATTGATGCCGAGCTGTTCGCGCGTGCTCTGGAAGTTCGCGATCGCCGCGGGGCTGTTCAGCGTCAGCGGGCTTTTCAGGCCGGAGGCGCGCGACCAGAACGCGGGGAATTCGGTGCTGTCATAGGTGACGACGGGCACGCCACGGGTCTCCAGCACTTCGAGCGTCTTCGGAATGTCGAGAATTGCCTTGGCGCCGGCGCAGACGACAATGACGCCGGTGCGTGCGAGTTCTTCAAGGTCGGCAGAGATGTCGAAGCTCTCTTCGGCACCGCGATGTACGCCGCCGATGCCGCCGGTCGCGAAAACCTTGATGCCGGCAAGGGCCGCGGCAATCATCGTGGCCGCGACGGTGGTTGCACCGGTGCGGCGCTCGGCGATCGCAAAGGCGATATCGGCGCGCGACACCTTCATCGCGCCTTCGGTCTTGGCCAGCGCTTCCAGCTCTTCCGGTTCGAGGCCGATATGCAGGGTGCCGTGAATGACGGCGATGGTTGCGGGGACGGCACCTTCCTGGCGGATAATCGCCTCGACGCTGCGGGCCATCTCGATATTGCCGGGGTAGGGCATGCCATGAGTGATGATGGTCGATTCCAAAGCCACGAGCGGTGCGCCGCGCAGCTTGGCGGCGGCGACTTCCTTCGAATAGGCGATCGGAAGCGAGGGCGAGAGAGGCTGGGTCATTGTCGTGTCCAATTGACTGATACTAAAGGTGTGATTTGAACGGGCTTCATGACAGAATTTCGGCCCTGGGAACAAGGGTCAACATTGAGTTTAGAAGTTCGGGCGACAGATTTTCGGCCGTAGCATAGGGCGATTGCACCGTAATCGCGGCGGCTGCTGCACCATGACGCACCGCCTCTGCGAGTTCGCGGCCGGAAAGCAGTGCGGCCAGAACGCCGGCTGCCAACGAATCTCCCGCCCCGGTGACATCGGCGACTTCCTCGACAATGGGCGGGTGAAGCCTGACGATCGAGTCGCGCGAAAAAGCGATCAATTCCCGTTTGCCTCGGGTGATGACACCGTTGCGCAAACCAAGCGCGCGCAATCCGCTCACCCATTCGCGCGGGTCTTCCGGGCGGCTCTCCGTCAGAGCCGCGGCCTCAGCCTCATTCAGGAAGAGATGATCGATGCCGGAAAGGCTCGGCTTCAACCTGACGACCTTGGCGGGCGAAATCGCGATGGCGGCAACGGGCTTGCCACAGGTGGCGGCTCTCGTCGCAATCGCAGCCAAGGTTTCGGCCGGCAGATTGGCGTCGCAAAGAACGAGATCGGTTTCTTCGAACGCATCGCGAATGGCGCGAATCGTCAATCGCCGCGGCACGAACAGCTGATAGAGCTCCATATCGGCCAGCGCGATGACGAGATTGCCGTCACGCTCAAGGATCGCCGTGTAGCTCGGCGTCTTACGGTCAAGGAAAACGAAGGGCCGATCGTCAATGCCGGCAAGGCTTGCTGCTTCCGCCACCATTTCGCCGGAAGGATCGCCGCCACGCGGCGAGATCAGCCTGACGTCGAAGCCCAGGCGGGCGAGGTTGCGGGCCGCATTGAAGCCGCCGCCGCCGGGCTCCTCGAACCAGGCTCCGGGATTGCTGGCGCCGGGTGCCGTCTCGCCGAAAATGCGGCCGCGCCGATCGACATGGGCACCGCCGAGAACGAGAATCTTCTTCGCCATATGGTTTTCCTCAGCAGCCGACGAGACGAATCGGAGATGCCGGTATGATGCCCGATCCGATTTCCGTCGATGCGTAAGTGTCTGGTAAGAAAGAACAAAACAAAAGTAGAACGGAATTCATTTTATCTTTTTCTTTCAATTGCTTGTTGTGCTCTTGCGATATGAGAACAAATAGAGTACAGAATTCTCATCGGCGGCGACATTGCTAGAGCGGCTTCAATAACTTAAAGGTGGATCGAATGTCTCAGAATTCTTTGCGGCTTGTAGAGGACAAATCGGTGGATAAAAGCAAGGCACTTGAAGCGGCACTCTCTCAAATTGAGCGGTCGTTCGGCAAGGGCTCGATCATGAAGCTCGGTTCTAACGAGAACGTGGTCGAAATCGAAACGGTTTCCACGGGCTCACTGAGCCTTGATATTGCCCTCGGCATCGGCGGCTTGCCGAAGGGACGTATCATCGAAGTTTATGGACCGGAAAGCTCGGGTAAGACGACGCTGGCGCTGCAGACGATTGCAGAAGCGCAGAAGAAGGGCGGCATCTGCGCCTTCGTCGACGCCGAACATGCGCTCGATCCGGTCTATGCCCGCAAGCTCGGCGTCGATCTGCAGAACCTTCTGATCTCGCAGCCGGATACCGGCGAACAAGCGCTTGAAATTACCGATACGCTGGTACGCTCCGGCGCCGTCGACGTTCTCGTTGTCGACTCCGTCGCCGCATTGACGCCGCGCGCAGAAATCGAAGGAGAAATGGGCGACAGCCTGCCGGGCCTGCAGGCCCGTCTGATGAGCCAGGCGCTGCGCAAGCTGACGGCTTCGATCTCGAAGTCCAAGACGATGGTGATCTTCATCAACCAGATCCGCATGAAGATCGGTGTCATGTTCGGTTCGCCGGAAACGACGACCGGCGGTAACGCGCTGAAGTTCTACGCCTCGGTTCGCCTCGACATCCGCCGTATCGGCGCTGTCAAGGAGCGCGAAGAGGTGATCGGCAACCAGACGCGCGTCAAGGTCGTCAAGAACAAGATGGCGCCTCCCTTCAAGCAGGTCGAATTCGACATCATGTATGGCGAAGGCGTTTCCAAGACCGGCGAACTGGTCGATCTCGGCGTCAAGGCGGGCATTGTCGAGAAGTCGGGCGCCTGGTTCTCTTATAACAGTCAGCGCCTCGGCCAGGGCCGCGAAAATGCGAAGATCTTCCTGCGCGACAATCCGGATCTCTCCCGCGAAATCGAATTGTCGCTGCGCCAGAACGCCGGCCTGATCGCCGACCGCTTCCTGCAGAATGGTGGTCCCGATTCCGGCGATGACGGCGACGGTTCCAGCGAATAACGAGATTCGGGAGCAATTCCCGGCTTGATATGAATTGAGTGCTTGAACCGGCCGCATTGTCCAATGGATGTGCGGCCGGTTTTGTTTGTGCGGCTGGACAGCGCCCGGAGCGAACGATAAAAGCCTCTGACTTTGACGCAAGTTGCTGAGCGCAGGACTGAAGGGCCCCATATGAGCGGTGTGAATGAAATCCGGTCGACCTTCCTCGACTATTTTAAGAAAAACGGTCACGAGATCGTGCCGTCGAGCCCGCTGGTTCCGCGCAATGATCCGACATTGATGTTCACCAACGCCGGCATGGTGCAGTTCAAGAACGTCTTCACCGGCCTGGAGCAGCGTCCCTACACGACGGCGTCCACGGCGCAGAAGTGCGTGCGCGCCGGCGGCAAGCATAACGATCTCGACAATGTCGGTTATACCGCCCGCCACCACACCTTCTTCGAGATGCTCGGCAACTTCTCCTTTGGCGACTATTTCAAGGAGCGCGCCATCGAGCTTGCCTGGAACCTGATCACCAAGGAGTTCGGCCTCGATGCCAAGCGCCTGCTGGTCACGGTCTATCACACGGACGATGACGCTTATAATCTCTGGAAGAAGATCGCCGGTCTGTCGGACGACAAAATCATTCGCATCTCCACCAGCGACAATTTCTGGGCGATGGGTGACACCGGCCCATGCGGTCCCTGCTCGGAAATCTTCTACGACCACGGCGATCACATCTGGGGCGGCCCTCCCGGCTCTCCGGAAGAAGACGGTGACCGTTTCATCGAGATATGGAATCTCGTTTTCATGCAGTTCGAGCAGATCACGAAGCAGGAACGCGTCGACCTGCCGCGTCCGTCGATCGACACAGGCATGGGTCTCGAGCGCGTTGCCGCCGTTCTGCAGGGCAAGCACGACAACTACGATATCGACCTGTTCCGTGCGCTGATCGAGGCTTCGGAAGAGGCGACCGGCGTCAAGGCCGAAGGCGAGCATCGCGCCAGCCATCGCGTCATCGCCGACCATCTGCGTTCCTCCGCTTTCCTCATTGCCGATGGCGTGCTGCCGTCGAATGAAGGCCGTGGCTACGTCCTTCGCCGCATCATGCGCCGCGCCATGCGCCATGCGCAGCTGCTTGGCGCCAAGGAACCATTGATGTGGAAGCTGCTGCCGGCGCTGATCCAGCAGATGGGCCGTGCCTATCCGGAACTGGTGCGCGCCGAGGCGCTGACCTCCGAGACACTGAAGCTCGAAGAGACCCGTTTCCGCAAGACGCTGGAACGCGGCCTGTCGCTGCTCAACGATGCCACGTCCGAGCTGCACAAGGGCGATAGCCTCGACGGCGAAACCGCCTTCAAGCTTTACGACACCTATGGTTTCCCGCTCGATCTGACGCAGGACGCCTTGCGCGCCCGCGGTATCGGCGTCGATATTTCCAGCTTTACCGATGCGATGGAGCGGCAGAAGGCCGAGGCTCGTTCGCATTGGACCGGTTCCGGCGACAAGGCGACCGAGACCATCTGGTTCGAGCTCAAGGAAAAGAACGGTGCGACCGAATTCCTGGGCTACGATACGGAATCCGCCGAAGGCGTCATCCAGGCGATCGTCAAGGACGGTGTAGCGGTCGAGAGCGCCGCAGCCGGCGACAAGGTACAGATCGTCGTCAACCAGACGCCGTTCTACGGCGAGTCCGGTGGTCAGATGGGCGATACCGGCGTGATCTCGAGCGACAATGGCAAGTTGACGGTTGGCGATACGCAGAAGAAGGGCGAGGGCCTTTTCGTTCATATCGCCGAAGTTTCGGATGGGACGATCAAGGTCGGCGATGCCGTCGTGCTGACGGTCGATCATGCCAGACGTTCGCGTCTGCGCGCCAACCATTCCGCCACGCATCTGTTGCATGAAGCGTTGCGCGAAGTGCTCGGCACCCACGTTGCACAGAAGGGTTCGCTCGTTGCGCCCGAACGGCTCCGCTTCGACGTTTCACATCCCAAGCCGATGACGGCCGAGGAATTGAAGGTCGTCGAAGAGATGGCGAACGAGATCATCCTGCAGAACTCGTCGGTGACGACCCGCCTCATGAGCGTCGACGACGCGATCGCCGAAGGCGCCATGGCATTGTTCGGCGAGAAGTACGGCGATGAAGTGCGCGTCGTTTCCATGGGGCAGGGCGTGCGCGGCGCAAAGGCCGGCAAGCCCTATTCCATCGAGCTTTGTGGTGGTACGCATGTGTCCGCGACCGGCCAGATCGGCCTCGTGCGCATTCTCGGCGACAGTGCCGTCGGTGCTGGCGTTCGCCGTATCGAAGCTGTCACAGGCGAATCCGCTCTTGCCTATCTCGCCGATCAGGATGAGCGCGTGAAGAGCCTCGCTTCGACGCTGAAGGTCCAGCCAGCCGATGTCGTCTCGCGTGTTGAAGCGCTGATGGACGAGCGCCGCAAGCTTGAGCGCGAATTGGCTGATGCCAAGCGCAAGCTCGCCATGGGCGCCGGCCAGGGCGGGTCTGCCGACGCCGTTCGCGACATCAACGGCGTGAAGTTCCTCGGCAAGGCGATATCCGGTGTCGATCCCAAGGATCTTAAGGGTTTGGCTGATGAGGCCAAGGCAAGTCTCGGTTCGGGCGTGGTCGCGTTGATCGGCGTCTCCGAGGATGGCAAGGCCAGCGCCGTTGTCGCCGTTACCGAAGACCTGATCGGCCGCTTCAGCGCCGTCGATCTTGTCCGCGTCGCCTCAGCCGCGCTCGGCGGCAAAGGCGGCGGCGGCCGTCCCGACATGGCTCAGGCCGGCGGCCCTAATGGCGCCAAGGCCGACGAGGCGCTTGAGGCGGTTTCTTCAGCTCTCGCCAGTTAGTATGCTGATTTCTTATTTCTAATAGAAATGGCGGATGCTTCGGTGTCCGCCATTTTTCTTTGTCCAGGCAACTCCGCAGGATTTGTCAAATCGGGTTATGGTCTTGTCGGGCCGATCGATTTGCAAGGGGTTTGACATGAGTGGTGGAACGGCGTGGGCGCTTTACGAAACCCGGTTGCGGCGGGTTTCTGCCTATATCCATGAGCATCTGGACGATGATCTCGATATGGAGAAGCTCGCCGAAATCGCCTGCATGTCCAGCTATCATTGGCACAGGATCTATCGGGCGATCTATGGCGAAACGGCAGCGGCGACCGTCAAGCGGCTGCGGCTGCATCGCGCCGCCGGCGATCTCGTCAACACCTGTCTATCCGTCAACGACATTGCAAGGCGGTCGGGCTATCCCAATCTCCAATCGTTCAACCGCATCTTTAAATCCGTCTACGGCATGCCGCCGGCGCGATATCGGAATGAGGGAAGCCACACGATCTTCGAACCCGGCACCCAAGGAAGGATCACGCTCTTGTTCGACGTTACGCTTCGCACCATTTCACCCATGTTACTGGTCGGTGTCGCCCATCGCGGCTCCTACATGCAGATCGGCCAAGCTTTCGAAACCTTGTTCGGCACCATCTTCGCCCGAGGGCTCGCGGTCCCAGATATGCGCATGATCGGCATCTATCTCGACGATCCGGATGTCGTGGAAGCCGATAAGCTGCGCTCCTATGCCTGCGTAACCGCCGGCGAGGGAACAAGTGTGGATGCGCCGCTGGAGCGCCGCTCGCTGGACGGCGGCGAATATGCGGTGCTGCGCCACAAGGGGCCTTATGCGAACATGCACAAGGCCTACCAATGGCTATATGCCGAGTGGTTGCCCGCATCCGGGCGTCAACTCCGCGATACCGTGATGTTCGAGGACTATATCAACAATCCGCGTGACGTTCCGCCAACGGAGCTGTTGACGGACATTTACATGCCGCTGCAATAAGGGAGCAGTGCCCGGTAGCGGATTTTCGTTCGCTACCCCTATTGTCAGATGTTAGCCGGCTTCGGCATGGCCGCATTATCGATTTCGTTGCCGCGGCGGTAGGCGTCGCGGTCACTCACGCGGTTCCAGTAGTCGATGAAAGCCGGTCGCTTTTCGATTGTCCCGAAGTTCAGACCATAGCCAACATGCGAGCCGACATAGACATCGGCGGCGGTAAAGCGGTCGCCGGCGATGTAGGGCGAGGTTGTGACCGCGTGTTCCATGGCATCGAGCACATTCGCGAAACTGCCGCAGCCTGCCATGCGCAGACGTTCCGGCGGCACTTCGAAGCCAAGCGCACGATTGGTCACTGCGGTTTCGAACGGTCCGGCGGCAAAGAACATCCAGCGAAAATAGCGGCCGCGCTCCGAAGCCGTCGGCGCAAGACCCGCCTCCGGAAAGGTTTCAGCCAGATAAGCGCAGATGGCCGCCCCCTCGGTGACAACGGTATCGCCGTGCTTGATGGCCGGCACCTTTCCCATGGGGTTTAACGACAGGTATTCGGGCGCCTTCATCGTTGTACCGTAGTCGAGGTATTCGGTGCGATAGGGCTGGCCGGTCTCCTCGAGCATCCAGCGGGCGATGCGTCCGCGTGACATCGGGTTGGTGTAGAAAACGAGTTCTTCGGCCATTTCTTTCTCCCCCATGTGATGCAGGCATTTTTGCCACCGGTCGGCTGCAACGGCAAGATTTCAGGCAAAAGAAAACCCAGCGCGGAGGCCGGGTTTTCAAAGATTTTGATGGCGAAAGGCTTAAGCAGCCATGGCCTTCTTGAGGTTTTCGTCGATCTTGTCGAGGAACGCGGTGGTCGAGAGCCACGGCTGATCCGGACCGATAAGCAGCGCCAGGTCCTTGGTCATGAAGCCGGCTTCGACGGTGTCGACGCAGACCTTTTCGAGCGTGGACGCGAACTTTGCGAGTTCGGCATTGTCGTCGAGCTTGGCGCGATGCGCGAGGCCACGGGTCCAGGCGAAGATCGAAGCGATCGAGTTCGTCGAGGTTTCCTGGCCCTTCTGGTGCTGGCGATAGTGACGTGTCACCGTGCCGTGTGCGGCTTCGGCTTCGACCGTCTTGCCATCCGGCGTCAAGAGAACCGAGGTCATCAGGCCGAGCGAGCCGAAGCCCTGGGCAACCGTGTCGGACTGAACGTCGCCGTCGTAGTTCTTGCAAGCCCAGACATAGCCGCCGGACCACTTGAGAGCCGAGGCAACCATGTCGTCGATCAGGCGGTGTTCGTAGGTGATGCCGGCTTCGTCGAACTGCGCCTTGAATTCGGTCTGATAGACTTCTTCGAAGATGTCCTTGAAGCGACCGTCATAGGCCTTGAGAATGGTGTTCTTCGTGGACAGGTAGACAGGCCACTTGCGCATCAGGCCGTACATCATCGAAGCGCGCGCGAATTCGCGGATCGACTCGTCGAGATTGTACATGGCCATGGCAACGCCGGCGCCCGGAGCGTTGAAGACTTCCTTTTCGATGACTTCGCCATCTTCGCCGACGAACTTGATGGTCAGCTTGCCCTTGCCCGGGAATTTGAAGTCGGTCGCGCGGTACTGGTCGCCGAAGGCATGACGGCCGACCACGATCGGCTTGGTCCAGCCAGGGACGAGGCGCGGTACATTGTTGCAGATGATCGGCTCGCGGAAGATGACGCCGCCGAGGATGTTGCGGATCGTGCCGTTCGGGCTCTTCCACATTTGCTTGAGGTTGAATTCCTTGACGCGGTCTTCGTCCGGCGTGATCGTCGCGCACTTGATGCCGACGCCGTGCTTCTTGATGGCGTTGGCGGCGTCGACGGTAACCTGATCGTTGGTCGCGTCGCGGTTCTCGACCGAGAGGTCGTAGTAGTCGATATCGATGTCGAGGTAAGGATGGATCAGTTTGTCTTTGATAAACTGCCAGATGATGCGAGTCATTTCATCGCCATCGAGATCGGCAACGGGGTTCGCGACCTTGATCTTCTTCATACTTCTGCCTCGTTTAAGCTGATGGGACCGAATGGTCCTGTGGGTAATGTGAAGTCCCGAGCGCTATAGCACCGCAAGTGCGGAACGCAAAGCCGCTAGAGCCTTCGACATCGCGTTTTTGATCATTCGTGACACACGGCGCTTTTTAAGATCAGGCCATTGCCAAAGCGATCGATGGGTCTAATGTCGCCGGTGTTTTGCCTGTCGCAACGGAATCATACCATGCAGAAATTTGCCGCCTCCGCATTTGCCTTTACGCTCTTTCAGCTCTCGCTTGGCGCCGCCATGGCGTGGGCCGCCGATGCGACGACGCCGGTCAAGGTCATCATGGATGCGACCGTCTCGAACTGGGCAGGCGGGGATAGCGACTGGCAGGACATTTTCGACGAGAGCAAGCTGAAGGACGTCTACAGCAAGGATTTTGCAGCGAAATACCAGGCGGCAGCGCAGTTTCCGGCCGCCGATGAGGATGGGATTTCGCCGTTCGACTATGACGTCATCGTCAATGCCCAGGACGCCTGTCCGCTGGAAGACGTGAAGCTGGCTGCCCAGCCGCCGAAAGGCGATGTGACGGAAGTGCTGGCGACCTTCAAGAAATCCACCTGCATGGGATCGGACGCCGACTATCAGAAGACGACGACAGTGCGTTTCGAAGTGATCCAGGAAGCGGGAAAACCCGTCATCGACGACATCGTCACGAACGACGACAATGGCAGCCCGAGTTCGCTCAAGAGCGTGATGCAGGATCTCGTGAAGCAACAGCAGCAGCAACCTGCCGATCAGAAACAACCGTCCACGGACCAGGCGCCGCCGGCAAAGCCGCAGCAATAAGGCAAAGTCACCGCCGGGTGACGCGTAAAAACCTTGCCGAGTGGCCGGTGTCTCGTTATTGCGAGCCTGAGCCGGATGATGTCAGGTTGAATGGATCCGACATCATCCGCTCCAGAAACGGCAAATAAAGCATGATATCCTCCGGCAACCGCTGATACTTTTCGGGAGCATGCTCGAACTGGCGCGACGGAGATCGCGCGCGGAGAACTAAGCATCATGGCAGGCACGAACAGCGAACGTCCACTTCTGGCTGAAGGACCGGCCATCATTCTGGTCGAGCCGCAGATGGGTGAGAATATCGGCATGGTGGCGCGCGCCATGGCGAATTTCGGCCTTGTGGAGTTGCGTCTGGTCAATCCGCGCGATGGCTGGCCAAATGAGCGCGCTCAGGCAACGGCTTCGAAGGCGGATCATATCATCGAAGCGACGAAGGTCTATGAGACGCTGGAGCAGGCGATCGCCGATCTCAATTTTGTCTATGCGACGACTGCGCGCGAGCGCGATGGCTACAAGCCGGTGCGTTCGCCCGTCGTTGCCGCCGAAACGCTTCGCACGAAATTCAAGGCGGGCGAGGGCACGGGCATTCTTTTCGGCCGCGAGCGTTGGGGGCTGACGAACGAGGAAGTGGCGCTTGCCGACGAAATCGTCACCTTCCCCGTCAATCCGGCCTTTGCGTCGCTGAACATCGCGCAGGCGGTGCTCCTGATGTCCTATGAGTGGATGAAATCGGGCATGGAGGATGTTGCCGAGGTGCCTTTCCAGGCGATCGAGCAGCGGCCTTCGACCAAGGATCAGCTCTTCGGCCTCTTCGACCAACTCGAGGAGGCTTTGGATGCCCGTAATTATTTCCATCCCGCCGGGAAAAAGCCGAAAATGGTCGACAATCTCCGGGCTGTCCTCTCGCGCCGGGCGTTCACCGAACAGGAAATCAGCGTCCTTCGCGGGGTGATCTCGTCTCTCGACCGTTTCACGCGCAACTCTCCGCGCGGCAGCGGCTCGCATCCCAGGTCTTCCCAGGCACCCAAGGAAACCAGCAGCGATGACAGCAACGGCGAATGAGCTGAAACCGGTTCTTGTCTTCGATTCCGGAATTGGCGGTTTGACCGTGCTGCGCGAGGCGCGGGTGCTGATGCCGGAGCGCGGTTTCGTCTACATCGCCGACGATGCCGGCTTTCCCTATGGTGGATGGGAGGAGCAGGCGCTAAGGGAGCGCATCGTCGATCTCTTCGCAAAGCTCCTCACGCAATACGATCCGGAAGTCTGCATCATTGCGTGCAATACGGCATTTACGCTTGTGGGCGCCGATCTGCGGGCGGCATTCCCCCAGATGACATTCGTCGGAACCGTGCCGGCCATCAAGCCGGCGGCGGAGAGGACGCGTTCCGGCCTCGTCTCGGTGCTGGCAACGCCAGGCACCGTCAAGCGCGCCTACACGCGTGACTTAATCCAGTCTTTCGCGACCCAATGTCATGTTCGGCTCGTTGGGTCTGAAAATCTGGCCCGCCTGGCCGAAAGCTACATTCGTGGCGATGCGATTGCCGACGAAGCCGTCGTGACGGAAATCGATCAGTGTTTCGTCGAGATGGATGGTCGCAAGACCGATATCGTCGTGCTCGCCTGCACGCACTACCCGTTCATGGCCAATATTTTCCGCCGGCTTGCGCCATGGCCGGTCGATTGGCTGGATCCGGCCGAAGCGATCGCAAGGCGCGCCCGCAGCCTTGTGCCGCAGGCGGCCGATGCCGTCCATCCGGATAATTTCGATTTTGCGGTTTTCACCTCCGGTGCGCCGGATTTCCCCACCCGCCGGCTGATGCAGGGTTTTGGGCTCAAGGCTTGACGATGGCTGATAAAATTTCACTGCGTAAACTCGAATTCGCGGACATGCCGGCTGCTGCTACTGTCCATCGCGCGTCCTTCAACGAGCGGCTGCCGACGCTTGCCGGGCTTCATACGCCGGAAGAGGATGTCGGCTTCTGGAGCGCGGTCGTCTTCAAGGATTGCCAGATCTGGGGCGCGGAAGAGGGGGGTCGCCTGGTTGGCGTCATCGCCTTTCTCGAGGATTGGATCGAGCAGCTTTACATTCTGCCCGAGGCGCAAGGGCGGGGTATCGGCAGCCGTCTGCTCGATGTCGCCAAGTCCGCTTATCCTGTGCTTTCGCTCTGGACATTCCAAAGAAACGGGCCCGCGCGCCGCTTTTACGAAAAGCACGGCTTCTTCATGGTTGACGAGTCGGACGGCGCAGGCAATGAGGAAAAGGAGCCGGATGTGCTCTACAAATGGGAAGCGCGTTTGCACCGGCTTTGATGCAGCAGCGGGCTGAATGGCGGGATAGTGGGAGTTTGATAATTGATGTCTTTTGAAAATGTCGAGGCGAACTATGCGCCTGCGTGAATGCCACAATTTTCATGATTTTCGTCTTCTTGCGAAAAAGCGTCTTCCCGGTCCGATCTTCAACTATATCGACGGTGCTGCCGACGACGAGGTAACACTGCGTCGGAATACTTCGAGCTTCGAGAGTTGCGATCTCGTTCCCAACGTCCTGCGCGGCGTCAGCGAGATCGACATGTCTGTCACCGTCATGGGACAAAAGCTTGCGACGCCGTTCTACTGCTCCCCGACGGCCTTGCAGCGGCTGTTCCATCATCAGGGCGAGAACGCGGTTGCAGCCGCTGCCGCCTCGCTCGGCACCATGTTCGGCGTTTCCTCGCTCGGCACTGTCAGTCTTGAGGAAGTCCGCAAGAAGCATGCGGGACCGCAGGTCTATCAGTTTTATTTCCACAAGGACCGCGGCCTGAACCGGGCGATGATGGCGCGGGCGAAGGAGGCCGGCGTCAACGTCATGATGCTGACGGTCGACAGCATCACCGGCGGCAATCGCGAGCGCGATCTTCGCACCGGATTTTCTATCCCGTTCAAGCTCAATCTGGCGGGACTTACGCAGTTTGCCATCAAGCCCGCCTGGGCGCTGAATTATGTGACGCACGAGAAGTTCCGCCTGCCGCAGCTGGACGAGTATGTGGATATGAGCGGCGGCGCCATGTCGATCGGCAAATATTTCACCGAGATGCTCGATCCGTCGATGAACTGGAACGACGTGGCCGAGATGGTCAAGCTCTGGGACGGGCAATTTTGCCTGAAGGGCATCATGTCGGTCGAGGATGCCAAGCGCGCCGTCGATATCGGATGCACCGGTATCGTGCTGTCCAACCACGGCGGCCGGCAGCTGGACGGTTCTCGCTCCGCATTCGATCAGCTTGCCGAGATCGTCGACGCCGTCGGCCACCGCATCGATGTGGTGATGGATGGCGGCGTCCAGCGCGGCACGCATGTATTGAAGGCGTTGTCGCTTGGCGCCAAGGCAGTCGGTCTCGGTCGCTTCTATCTCTATCCGCTGGCCGCTGCCGGTCAGGCGGGCGTGGAACGGGCGCTGCGGCACCTGCGCACCGAAGTGGAGCGCGACATGAAGCTCATGGGTTGCACTTCCGTCAGCCAGCTGTCTCGGGCCAATCTGCGGTTTCGCTGATATCGCAATCGCCTGTGGGTTTCTTCAATCCACGGGCGCGAAACTTGTAAATCTTTGCTAGACGGAGACGCGTCCTTTCAGAAAGATGGGACAGGCATCCGCGTTTGATTCTCGCTCATAGGGGAAGTGCATTGCAGGTCGGCATCGACATGGGAACGGCGTCCGGCGGGACCAGCGCCCAGCTCGATATCGAGGAGCTGCTGGCGACGCGTCTCCTGGTACAGGGCAATTCCGGTTCCGGAAAATCGCATCTTTTGAGGCGCCTGCTCGAACAGTCGGCGCAATGGGTGCAGCAGGTCATCATCGATCCCGAAGGCGATTTCGTCACGCTGGCCGACAAGTTCGGGCATGTGGTCGTGGATGGCGAGCGCACGGAAGCAGAGCTTGCCGGCATTGCCAACCGTATTCGCCAACACCGCGTCTCCTGCGTACTGACGCTTGAAGGGCTCGATATCGAGCAGCAGATGCGCGCAGCAGCCGCGTTTCTGAATGGCATGTTCGATGCCGATCGTGAATTCTGGTATCCGGTGCTGGTCGTGGTCGACGAAGCGCAGATGTTTGCGCCCTCGGTCGGCGGCGACGTCTCGGAAGACGCGCGCAAGATGTCGCTAGGCGCCATGACCAATCTGATGTGCCGTGGCCGAAAGCGCGGTCTTGCCGGCGTCATCGCCACGCAGCGCCTGGCGAAGCTTGCCAAGAACGTTGCGGCCGAGGCCTCCAACTTCTTGATGGGCCGCACCTTCCTCGACATCGACATGGCACGTGCGGCCGACCTTCTGGGTATGGACCGCCGCCAGGCCGAGATGTTCCGAGATCTGAAGCGCGGCAATTTCGTAGCCCTCGGGCCGGCACTCTCGCGCCGCCCGTTGCCGATCACCATCGGCACGGTAGAAACATCGGCGCGCTCTTCCAGCCCGAAACTGATGCCGCTGCCGGATGCGCCGCAGGATGTGGAAGATCTGATCTTTACGCCGGACCCCGAAGAATTTTCGAAAGCCATTGTGCGCCGTGCAACGCCGACGCCGCGTCCGACGACCGATATTCTGGCCGAGCTTTCCCGCTCCGTGCCGGCCGCAAGCCCGACGCCTTCGGAACCCAAGGTCAGCCAGCCTGAAATATCGAGCGAGGACCGAGAGGCGAGGGTTATCGCCGTTCTTTCGGAGATCCTCGATGATCCGGCCTCCGGCTTCCGCACGGATTCGGTGCTGTATCAAGAGTTTCTCGTGCGGCTGCGCATGCGCCGCGTTCCCGGCGCGCCGATGAGCCTGTCGGAATTCCGGCGCCGCGTAGCGATTACGCGCTCGGGCGCCGACGATGAGGTCATGGCGACGGACCAGTGGGCAACGGCACTGTCTCTTTCGACCAGCGTTACCGACGATCTGCAGGGCGTTTTCCTGATGCTGGCCAAGGCCGCCATCAGCGGCGAGCCTTGCCCATCCGATGCCCGCATCGCTCGAGCCTACGGCACCCATTCGGCCCGTCGTGCGCGCCGGCTGCTGAGCTATTTTGAAGAGCAGGGCAGCGTCGTCGTTCATACGGATTTTTCCGGCAAGCGCATCGTCGCCTTCCCGGATATGGGATCGCAGACGGCGCCGGGCGATGCCAATGCGCCCGATCTGCATGGCGGCGAGCAGGCGGCAGCGGAATAGCCCGAGATTCGGGCACTCTTGATCCGTATCCGGGATACGCTCATATTCATCGTCGCAGGAGATGAATTCATGGTCGCGCGTGACAGGATCCAGCGATATAGGGAAAGTGGTGGAGCGTCCGACCTAGTGAGGGTGGAGGTTCTAGTTCCCGCAGCGTGTCGCAATAATATCCTATCGCAAGCGGCGGAAATGCGCGCAGAACATCGACAAAGGAAAGGGCGTCTTCGAGAGAATGTCGAAGACGCGCTTGACCGCTACGGCACCCGCCTTCTTGACAATATCAATCTGGATCGGCTGCCTGATTTGGCACAGAAGGCACAGGTGATAGCGAACGCCTTGATGGAGCGCGGCGATGCGCGCGCCTTTGCCATCGGGCGCCGGATGCTTGACGAGGTCGGGCGATAGCGATGGCGCTGACCCTAACGCCTCATATGGCTGAAGCGGGTCGGGTACCTGCTGAATAGTGGAGTGCGTACCGGCTTAGGGAGAGCTTAATAATGAACCGAAGACTAAACCTAATTTTGGTTGTAGTTTTTGCTACTTTTTTTGTCACAATATTTTGCGAGGTGTATGTCGCATCGGTAACTGGCGGCGTCACTCATTTCATGCAGATTATCTTCTGGTTATGTGTCGTCGGAATGTTCGTTCTATTTCCGTTTAGTATCGTTAGTTGCATGCTCTCACTGGGCGCCGGTCTTTTCCTAAAAGATGGCATTGTGTCCAAGAGGTTGGCTAAGTCGCCAATCTATTTTCTTCTCTGGCGTGAAATAAGAGTTCAGCTTACCAAAAGACAGAGCGTAAACTGATTACCTTCGTTCGCATGTCATGCAGCATTTCTCGATATAATCTCGGTGACGGTCGTTGGCCAGCTGTTGACATTTTCATGACGACCGCTTAGAGACCGCCTCAACGCCGGGCAGAAATGTCCGGTGTTTCATTTGACATGTCCCGTGGCTTCGTCCGTTCGCTAACGTGAGAAGCCTGTCAGAGCTCGAAAACGGAGTTCAGAGGAGGGCGTGTTTCCTTCGCGGTTCGGCAACGGGCCGCCATAACACTTGAAAGGAAATGCGATGAGCAAGCGCGAATCGTCCAAGTACAAAATTGACCGCCGTATGGGCGAAAACATCTGGGGCCGTCCGAAGTCCCCGGTGAACCGCCGCGAATACGGCCCGGGCCAGCACGGCCAGCGCCGCAAGGGCAAGCTTTCGGACTTCGGTGTGCAGCTGCGCGCCAAGCAGAAGCTGAAGGGCTACTACGGCGACCTGCGTGAAAAGCAGTTCCGCGCCATCTTCGACGAAGCCAACCGCCGCAAGGGCGACACCTCGGAGAACCTGATCGGCCTGCTCGAGTCGCGCCTCGACGCGATCGTCTACCGCGCGAAATTCGTTCCGACCGTCTTCGCAGCCCGTCAGTTCGTCAACCATGGCCACGTCACCGTTAACGGCGTTCGCGTCAACATCGGTTCGTACCGCTGCAAGGCTGGCGACGTTATCGAAGTTCGCGAAAAGTCCAAGCAGATGGTCACTGTTCTCGAATCGGTTGCTCTCGCTGAGCGCGACGTTCCGGAATATGTTGAAGCCGACCACAACAAGATGGTCGCAACCTTCGCTCGCGTTCCGACCCTCTCCGACGTGCCTTACGCCGTTGTCATGGAACCGCAGCTCGTCGTCGAATTCTATTCGCGTTAATAAGCGGATAACTTTCTTGATGAATGAAAAAGCCGCTCTTATTGAGCGGCTTTTTTGTCTTTGGAGCGCCTCATGACGGATTTGCAGGGTATTCTCGACGGTATCCATGCGGAGCTTTCGCCGCGCATCGGCGAGGGCAAGGTTGCGGATTACATTCCGGAGCTGGCAAAAGTTGATCCCAACCAATTCGGTATGGCGATCGCAACCGTAGACGGCGATGTCTATAGCATCGGCGATGCCGCAGTTCCCTTCTCCATCCAGAGTATCTCCAAGGTTTTCATGCTGACGTTGGCGCTCGGCAAGGTCGGCGAGAGCCTTTGGAAGCGGGTGGGGCGCGAGCCGTCGGGCACGGCCTTCAACTCCATCGTCCAGCTCGAGCGCGAAGAGGGTATTCCTCGCAATCCTTTCATCAATGCCGGTGCTATCGCCATCAGTGATGTCGTGCTGGCAGGTCATGAGCCGCGCGAGGCAATCGGCGAGCTGCTCCGCTTCGTCCGTTACGTCGCTGATGACGAATCGATCAGCATCGACGACAGGGTGGCGAAGTCGGAGACACAGACCGGTTATCGCAATTTCGCGCTTGCCAACTTCATGCGCGCCTACGGAAATATTCATCACCCGGTCGAGCATGTGCTTGGGGTCTATTTCCATCAGTGCGCGCTGTCGATGAGCTGCCAGCAGCTTGCCAAGGCAGGGCTCTATCTCGCTGCACGCGGCAGCAATCCGATCACCGGACATTCCGTCGTCTCGCCGAAGCGGGCGCGGCGCATCAATGCATTGATGCTGACGTGCGGCCATTACGACGGCTCGGGGGATTTTGCCTATCATGTCGGCCTGCCGGGCAAGAGCGGCGTCGGCGGCGGTATCCTGGCGGTGGCGCCGGGCATCGGCTCGATCGCCGCCTGGTCGCCGGGCCTCAACAAGGTCGGAAACTCCCAGCTCGGTGCCGTTGCCTTGGAAATGCTCGCGGCGCGGACAGGCTGGTCCGTATTCGGTGATTGATACCGTGTCTTCTCGTCTCGCTTTCTGCTATCAGCGGGGCGAGATCCAAAGGATTACCAGATGAATATCGCGACGACGGTGAAGGACGACATCGATATCGAGGCTGAAGATGGCGGCGCTGCCGTTCATCCAATGTTTTCGGATGCGCCGCGATCGGTTTCCTTCAACAAGCTGCGCAAGCGCCTGCTGCGGCAGGTTCGTCAGGCCATGGAAGATTTCCAGATGCTGAAGCGCCAGAAGCGCTGGCTGATTGGCCTTTCCGGCGGCAAGGATTCCTATGGTCTGCTGGCGTTGTTGCTCGATCTCAAATGGCGGGGTCTGCTGCCTGTGGAATTGGTTGCCTGCAATCTGGATCAGGGTCAGCCGAATTTTCCGAAGCATGTTCTGCCCGAATATCTCACCAAGATCGGCGTTGCCCATCGAATCGAATATCGCGACACCTATTCGATCGTGAAGGAAAAGGTGCCGGAAGGGGCGACGTACTGCTCGCTCTGTTCGCGTCTGCGTCGCGGCAATCTCTATCGCATCGCCCGTGAGGAGGGCTGTGATGCGCTGGTGCTCGGCCATCACCGCGAGGACATCCTCGAAACCTTCTTCATGAACTTCTTCCATGGCGGTCGTCTGGCTTCCATGCCTGCGAAGCTGCTCAATGACGAAGGCGATCTGATGCTTCTTCGTCCGCTCGCCTATGCGGCAGAGGACGATCTTGCCAAGTTTGCGACCGCCATGCAGTTTCCGATCATTCCCTGCGATCTCTGCGGTTCGCAGGATGGTTTGCAGCGCAATGCCATGAAGGACATGCTGGCGGATATCGAGCGACGCATGCCCGGCCGTAAGGACACAATGTTGCGCGCGCTTGCACACGTGAATCCCTCGCATCTGCTCGACCCGAAACTCTTTGATTTCGCTGCATTGATGGCCGGTGGATCCTCCGCGGAGCGAACCGACTAAGTTTCCGCGCTTTTGCCACACCATCGTCATCGAATCGGGCATAAGAGGAGGCCCTTCGAAAGCAAAGGCCTCCAATGACCCTCTCCGACACAGATTTCGACTATCTCATGACGACGGTCGCCGAAGCGGCGGCATTGGAAATCCTGCCGCGCTTTCGCAATCTGGAAGCCGGCGACATATCGGAAAAGACCTCGGCCATCGATCTGGTGACGGAGGCCGATCTTCTGGCGGAAAAGCATATTGCCGCGGCACTCAGGGTTCGTTTCCCCAACGCGTTGATCGTCGGCGAAGAGGCCTATGAGGCCGACAAGTCCGTTGTGCCTGCGTTGGCGCATGCAGAACTTGCTTTTACGATCGATCCGGTCGACGGAACGTTTAACTTCGCGGCAGGCCTGCCGGTCTTCGGGACCATCCTTGCGGTCATTGCGAATGGCGAGACGATCGCCAGCATTATCCATGATTGCGTTCTCGGCGATACGGTGACTGCCATGAAGGGGGGCGGGACGTTCCTGCGCCGCAGGGCAGGGCAGACGAAACGGCTTTCCGTTGCCGCACCGGTTCCTTTGAGCGCCATGACGGGGGCGATCTCCTGGGGACACATGGATGAGCCAGAGCGCTCGCGCATCGCCACCAATCTGGCGAAGACGCGCATGGCCTTTTCGCTTAATTGTTCTGCCTACGAATATTGGATGGTGGCCTCGGGTAAATGGCATTTCATCGGCCATTCGAAGCTGATGCCCTGGGATCATCTTGCCGGCGTGCTCGCTCATCAGGAAGCGGGTGGTCATACGGCAAAATTCGACGGTACGCCCTATCGCCCGGGCGAGACGACGGGCGGCATTATTTCTGCGCCGGATGAAGACAGCTGGCAAACGATCCGCCGGGAAATCATCGGCGCCTGGTAAGAAAGGACCTTTCATGACATCGCTCGTTGACGTTACCACTCTTGCTCACGTGTTACGCCGTGCTGCGCAGATGGAAATTCTGCCACGCTTTCGCAGGCTCGGGAGCGATGATGTCCGCGTCAAGAGCGAGGCGACTGATCTGGTGACGGAAGCTGACGAGCGAGCCGAGCGGATGGTCAAGGCCGAAGTTTCGCGGCTTTGGCCAGAGGCGCTGTTTATCGGCGAAGAATCCGTTGCGGCGGATCCCACGTTACTGGATAAGCTGCCTGGCGCCGATCTTGCCATCATCGTCGATCCGGTGGATGGAACGTTCAATTTCGCTTCGGGAATTCCCGCATTCGGCGTCATGGCATCCGTCGTCTCCAAAGGCGAAACGGTGGCCGGCATCATCTTCGATCCCATGGGAGACGATTGGGTTTTGGCAGAGCGCGGCAGCGGCGCATGGCTGCGTCGCCCCGATGGCGAAACACTGCGATTGAAAGTGGCTCCTGCAGTCGCTTTGGAAGACATGGTCGGCATGGCCTCGACCGGTTTCCTGCCGAAGGAGAAGCGGCCCGAGATCATGGGCAATCTCGCCAAGGTCCGTTATTCCACCAACTATCGGTGTGCGGCGCATGAGTATCGCACGCTCGCTGGCGGTCACGTCCACTATCTCATGTACAACAAGCTGATGCCCTGGGATCATCTGGCAGGATCGTTGATCGCTGCCGAAGCCGGTGCATACGTGCGCCGTTTCGACGGCTCGCCCTATCTGCCTCACCATCTTGACGGCGGCCTGCTGGTGGCGGTCGACCAAGAATCCTGGGACGTGCTGCGCCGCGAGGTTTTCACCGTATAGCGAGCTCACCAGGCGCGCTCGATAGCCGACGCGAGGTCTTGGAAAGTCGCGTCGGTGGCGTTATCTTTGCTACAACAGGCAAAGGCCGTGTCCGGCGCTTGCTGTGAGGGTGAGGCCATGTCCGAGACGAACCGCAAGCTGACCACGATCTTCTGCGCAGACGTGCAGGATTATTCGCGCCTTATGGGCAAGGACGAGGAAGGCACGCTTGCGACGCTCAGGCGTTACCGCGATGCCATGACGAGGCTGATCGAGGCCCATAGCGGCCGCGTGATCAACACCTGGGGTGACGGCGTGTTTGCCGAATTCCCCAGCGTTGTCGAGGCCGTCAGGGCGGCGATCGACGTCCAGAACGAGCTTGCCGGCTATAATGCCGCGATGGACATCGACAAGCGGATGCTTTTCCGCATCGGCCTCAACCTCGGCGACGTGATTGCCGATGGTAGCGATCTTTACGGTGACGGTGTGAATATTGCAGCACGGCTGCAGTCACGAGCCGCACCCGGCGGTATCGTCATCTCGAACACGGTTTACGATCAGGTTCGCAACAAGCTCGCCGTCGGCTTCGATTTCCTCGGCCAGCTCGAGGTGAAGAACATCGAAGGCGGTGTCCCAAGCTATGCCGTAAGAGTTGGTGACGTGCAGGTGGTGGACACCAGCAGGGCGGACTATCGAGGCGATCCGCAACCGGCCCAGACGCAGCAGGCGCCGGAGATGGCGGCGCGAGACTCGTTGTTGGACGATTGGCGGCTGAATTACGGTACGCCACTCATCATCTGTGTAGGCCTTGCCGTGCTGAACGGATTGACCTGGCATGGTGAATTCTGGGCCAAATGGCCGATTCTCGTTATCTTGTGGGTCACAGCCTATCGCTTCGTTCGCAGCAACAAGCAGATCGACATGACGATTGCCAGCCTCGTGATCACCGGTATCGGCATCGTCGCAATCAACCTCTTCACCTGGCATGGCACGTCATGGGCCGTCTGGCCCTTGTTCGGTCTTGCCATTGCCGCGGCGGTGCGCTGGGTCAGCCGCCCGCGCCGCGGCGCTTGAGGAAGGCCACGTCGATCAGACGTGGCCCATGCCGGGTTCCAATGCCGGCGTATCGCCGGGATGCGTGAAGAGCTTGCCTTTTTCCGCCCATAGCGTTGCGATGATCGACAGGATACCGAACACGGTGAAGCCTGCGATCAGCGGCTGGGCAGTGCCGTCAAACATCTGCCCGACGATACCGCCGAGAAGAACGCCGACCGTGGTGGAGACCGAGCTGGTGATGGCTGCAGCCGTACCCGCAAGGTGTCCCATCGGCTCGAGGCTGATGGCCATGCAGTTGGTCGTGATGACCGCGAACATCATCAGCATCACCGAAATCAGCACATAGATGAACGTAAAGCTCGGCTGGCCAAACATGCCGGCGATATAGCCGATGGCGCCCAGCAGGGTGAAAACGATCATTGCGGCGTGCGAGATGCGGCGCATGCCGAAGCTGCGGACGAAATAGCCGTTGGCGAACTGTGCGACGGCAGTGCCGGCAGCCGTTGCGGCGAAGGCGATCGGGAAGGTTTCGCCAAGCCCGTAGACTTCACCGAAGACCTGTTGCACGGAAACGATGTAGGCGCAGATGACGCCGGTATAGAGCGTCAGGCCGATCATGTAGCCGCACGTGATGCGGTTTGTCAGGACGGTCTTGAATCCGGATAGAACGGACGCGACCGAGAGCGGCAGGCGCTCTTCAGCCGGCAGCGTCTCCTTCATGCGGAAGAAAGCGACCAGGAAGAGCCCGGCGCTGACGATACCCAGCAGGATGAAAATCCACTCCCAGCTCGAATAAGCTACGATCATCTGGCCGACAAAGGGCGCGACCATCGGCATGATCATGAAGACGATCATGACATAGGACATGACGCGTGCCATTTCGCGGCCGCCGAAACAATCGCGCACGATCGCAAGCGTTGTGATGCGCACGGCCGCCGCGCCGACGCCCTGTGCGAAGCGCATGGCAAGCAGTGCAAAGAGGCTGCCGCTCCAGGCTGCCGCAAACAATGTCACCGTATAGAAAGCGAGACCGCCCAGCAGGATGCCGCGCCGGCCGTAGGTATCCGACAGGCTGCCGAAGAAAAGCTGGCAGATGCCGAAGCCGAGGAAATAGACGCCGATGACGAGCTGCGTGTCATTGGCATTGGCGACATGCAGCGACTGGCCGATATTCGGCAGCGCCGGCAGCATGCTGTCGATGCCCATGGAGATGCTGGCTGTCATCAGCGCGATCGTGATGATGAACTCGACGATGCCGAGGCCGATGCGTCTGGAGCCGGACGCAACCGGCTTTTGTTCTTGAGGCGGTGTCATATGAAATTGCCTGTCAATGCAAAGCGAGAGATTGATCCGCCGGTGGCGGCGCGTTGTGCGGACGGAAGAGGCGACCCTTTTCCGCGATGAGCACGAACACCAGACCAATCAGGGAAACGGTGAAATAGCCTGTCACCATCGGTGTTGCCGTGCCGTTGAAATATTGGCCGATGCCGGCACCGATCGATGCGCCGCCGACCGTGCTCATGAAGCCAAGGACGGAAGAGGCCGTTCCGGCCACGTGGCCGAGTGGCTCCATGGCGAGCGAGTTGAAATTCGAGCCGATCCAGCCGAACTGGAACATCGCCAGCGCGAAGAAGACCATGAACAGCGGGAAGGGCATCGGCGCAGGACCATAAAGCTGCACCAGCAGCCAGAGGAACGTGACGACCGTAAAGCCGAGCAATGCGGCGTGCGACAGACGTCGCATGCCGAAACGACCGACTAGCTGTGAGTTGATGAAGGACGAAAGCGCCATGAAAAGCGCCACGCCGCCAAAGGCTACGGGCGTGTAGACGCCCAGGCCGTATATGCCGCTATAGATCTGCTGTGCCGAATTGATGAAGCCGAACAGCGCGCCGAAGAGGAAGGTGCTGGCCAGGGTATAGCAGAGTGCCACCCGGTTGGTCAGAACCATCTTGAAGCCGGAGGCCACGGATTTGACTGTCAGCGGCCGAACGTTTTCCGGTCTCAGCGTCTCGGGGAGACGGAAATACATCCACAGACCGACCAGGGTCGCCATCGTGCCGATGAAGACGAAAATCATGTGCCAGGTGCTGACCAGCATGATGATCTGTCCGCTTCCAGGCGCGATGACCGGGACGATCATGAATACCATCATGATCAGAGACATGACCTCGGCCATCAGGCGGCCGCCGAAGACGTCGCGGACGATGGAGATGGTAATGACGCGGGTTGCCGCCGAGCCCAGACCCTGGATGAAGCGCAAGGCGAGCAAACCGGCGAAGGATGGAATCAACGCGATGCCGAAGGCGGAAATGATGTAAACGACCAGACCGATCAACAAAGGTTTGCGGCGGCCGAAACGATCCGACAGCGGGCCATAGATCAGCTGGGCCGAGCCGAAGCCGATCAGATAGGCGGTCACCACGTACTGGCGATGATTTTCGTTCATCACGCCGAGAGACGAGCCGATCTGCTGAAGGGCAGGGAGCATGATGTCGATCGCGAGTGAGTTGATCGCCATCAGGAAGGCCGCGAGTGCGATGAACTCGCGTTTGCCCATGGGCAGTTGCCCATGGGACATAGCCTGGGATGAAGTCGTCACGGTGTTATTCCCATAAACATATCAAGGCGCCACCCGGCGGTAGCGCCTTATCGATCGAAGTGAACTATGGAAACCGGACGAAAAGCCCGGTGACCGGTCAGGCGGCGCCGCGAACGCTGATGCCGTTTTCCTGGAAATGCTGCTGCAACTCACCCGCCTGGAACATTTCGCGCACGATATCGCAACCGCCGATGAACTCACCCTTCACGTAAAGCTGCGGGATGGTCGGCCAGTTGGAGTAGTCCTTGATGCCCTGACGGATTTCGGCGTCGGCGAGCACGTTGATGCCCTTATAGTCGACGCCGATATAATCGAGAATCTGAACCACCTGGCCCGAGAAGCCACACTGCGGAAACTGAGGCGTGCCCTTCATGAACAGAACAACGTCGTTGTTCTTGACTTCGTTGGTGATGAATTCCTGAATGCCGCTCATTGGTCCAAATCCTTTCACATGCGGGGTCAAGGCCCGCAGCGTTAAATCTCTTTCTTAAATAGCAAGCGCCCGATTCGATTTCCAGCCGCAAAACGTACCATCAGTCTTTTTCATCGCATGAATGACTTTCCGGTATCACTCATTAAGAAAGACGGCGGAATTCGCTCATTAGCCATTTTTCTTGAACAGTGCGTTTTGAAATCGCGTCTTCAACCACAGGCGTGAACAACACACATAAAAAGAAAGCAAGGGACACTGAATATTGCTCAGCTATGGTTTTGCGCGCTGCTGAGTGCCTGTAGAGTTCGATGGTCGGTACGAATTGGCGCGTACCTGTTCCTTGCGGCGATTGCATTGCATTTTGAGGGAGCGGGCACCATGAGCCATCATCACTACTCCGAGGGCCAAGTTGGTGAGGAACGCGAGTTCTACGGTTCGGATGATACCAGCGACGGCGAGCGGGAATATTATGAGCACGTGCGCGCGCCAAGGGCTTCCGTGTTGAACAGCGCCGTCACCGTCAGCGCCATCGTCCTTATTCTCAGCATCGCTTTTGGCTACCGCGCATCGACATCTCCCACGCCGCAGCCGGCCGTGGCGCCGATTGTCGAGAAAATCATGGCAGCGCCGCCCATTGATTCCTGTGCGGAGAATTCGCCTTATCCTGGCCGCGAATGCTGATCATCGGGCCACTTCGGGCTTTGCTCAAAAACGTGCCTCGAACTGCAGAATGTTCATTCGAACTCGCGCAGGTAATGAGGCCGTAATCTTCTGGTTCCTATATTGTTATTCTCAGGGTCGTTTTCCTGCGCGCTGCCATGAAAAAGCCGGCACGCCGTGATTTTCGCCCTGCATTCTATATAATGCTGCAAGTGCGCCCCAGGGATCGACGACAATATGAGTGACATTAGGAAGAGGGTGGTGCTCCACTTCCCCGGCTTCGAGCCTTTGGACGCTGCCGCGCATCGCGCGCGCTACGAGCGTTCGGCGCGGCAGAGCGCTGCTGTGTGGGGGTATTCCGTTGCCGTCGACGAGCTCAGGAATTTTGGTCGAGCGCCCTATTTCGATGTCGTGGCCGAAGCTGCGGATTGGCACACTCAAAGCCGTGTTCATATCGTCGATCACAATGATCTCGTTTCGGCATTGAACGGCAGACCGTTCTTCACCCGACTGCTGCAAGGCTATCGCGCTGCCGCCAGCGTTGCCGCGTCCGGCGGCATGGTCGGCTACTTCCGCTACGCGTGGCGCTTCGGCCTTTTCTTCATCTTTCCCTTTATGCTGATGCTGGTCGGGCTGCTACTCAGCCTTTTGATTGCATTCACGCCGTTCATCTTCGGGCTGCCGGGCTGGAGCCATATCGGCAGCATAGCACTGGCCGTGGCCTTCTTTGTTTATGGTTTCCTGCCGCAGGCCGAAAAGCTGCATACGCTGCATCTCTTTTCCGACTGGGAAATGGCGGTCGCTATGGCCGGTCTGACCGGGCTCGGCGGCGAACAATGGCTGGAGGCATGTGCCATTAGCGTGCGCCAGGCGCTGGATGAGCCGGGTGCCGACGAGATCGTCATATCCTCGCACAGCATGGGATCGTCAGTAGCAACACACGTCGTCGGTCTTTTGCTGGAGCGCGAACCTGAATTGTTCGACGGGAAGCGCGTGGTGTTTGCCACGCTTGGAAGCGCCATCCTGCAATGCGCGCTCATGCGCCCCGCAACGGTTCTGCGCTCGCGCGTCGGTCTCATCGCACGCTGCACCAATATATTCTGGCTGGACGTTCACTGTCTGACCGATGCGATCCATTTTTATAAGACCAAGGTCGCGGCCGTCTGTGGGCACCCGGATGCACGGCAGGCTTCAATCCTGTTCGTGCGCTTCAAGCAGATGCTTTCGGAGAAGCATTACAAGAAGATCAAGCGCGATTTCCTGCGGGTCCATCGGCAATATGTGCTCGGACCAGACATGCGGGCAATGTTCGATTTCACCCTGATGACCGCAGGCCCATTACAGGCCGAACGTTTTGCCGCGTTTTCGCCGAAAAACCTGCCGGAGCTGACGTTCAACTCCGGCGTCGATGTTCAGGCAGCGTCAGTCGGGCGCTGACGTCTGCAGCGCCAGGGCGTGCAGCACGCCGCCCATATTACCCTTCAGGGCATCATAGACCATCTGGTGCTGCTGTACGCGGCTCTTGCCGCGGAAGGCTTCCGCGACAACTTCGGCTGCATAATGATCGCCATCCCCGGCCAGGTCGCGAATCGTCACCTTGGCGCCGGGAATGCCGGCCTTGATCATGTCTTCGATATCGCCGGGGTTCATGGGCATGAGTGGTCTACCTCGATTATTCAGCAGCGGCGAGCGCGCCGCCATCCATGAAGGCAGGAAACCACGATTCATGCGCATCGCGCAACTGTTCAACCGGAAGCGTTAACAGGCCATCGATCGCAAGTGCGTCGCCGCCGACGGTTCCGAGACGGCGGAAGGGCACACCGGCGCTCTCCGCATTGATGCAGACGAAATCGGCGACATCGGCCGGAACAGTGATGACGTAACGAGCCTGATCTTCGCCGAAAAGTGCCGCATGCGGCAGCGTCCTGCATTCACCGAGATCGATGCGCAGACCCTTGCCAGATGCCATCGCCATTTCCGCCAGAGCAAGCGCGAGGCCGCCGGACGAAATGTCGTGGCAAGCCGTGACCTGGCCGTTGCGGATGGCGGAGCGAATGAAATCGCCGTTGCGGCGTTCGGCAAAGAGATCGACTTCCGGGGCCGGACCGTCGGTGGAACCAATGATATCGCGCAGATAGATCGACGAGCCGAGATGGCTGCCGTCAAGGCCGATCATCAGGACGCGGTCACCTTCCGAAGCGGAACCGATGCGAGCCATCGTCTTCCAGTCCGGCAGCAGGCCGACGCCGGCAATGGTCGGGGTCGGCAGGATCGCGACGCCGTTGGTTTCGTTGTAGAGCGAGACGTTGCCGGAGACGATCGGGAAATCAAGTGCGCGGCAGGCTTCGCCGATGCCCTTGATGGCGCCGACGAACTGGCCCATGATTTCGGGCTTCTCCGGATTGCCGAAGTTCAGATTGTCGGTCGCGGCCAGCGGCTCGGCGCCGGTTGCCGTGATGTTGCGCCAGCATTCGGCCACAGCCTGCTTGCCGCCTTCGAACGGGTCGGCTTCGACATAGCGCGGCGTGACGTCGGACGAGAAGGCGAGGGCTTTGGTCGGATGACCTTCGACGCGGACGACGCCGGCGTCACCGCCGGGAAGCTGCAGCGAGTTGCCCTGGATCAGCGTGTCGTACTGTTCGTAGACCCAGCGGCGGCTGGACTGGTTGGCAGAGCCAACGAGTTTCAGCAGGGCCTGGCCATAGTCTTCCGGCGCGGCGACGAGATCGGCGGGCAGGGCGGCACGCTTGTCGGCTTCGCGCCACGGACGGTCGTATTCCGGCGCCTGGTCGCCCAGATCCTTGATCGGGAGGTTGGCGACTTCCTCGCCCTGATGGATGACGCGGAAGCGCAGATCGTCGGTCGTCTTGCCGACGATGGCGAAATCCAGGCCCCACTTGACGAAGATCGCCTTGGCGACGGCTTCCTTTTCCGGCTGCAGCACCATGAGCATGCGCTCCTGGCTTTCCGATAGCATCATTTCATAGGCCGTCATCTGCTCTTCGCGTACCGGCACTTTGTCGAGATCGAGCTCGATGCCGAGGTCGCCCTTGGCGCCCATTTCGACGGCCGAGCAGGTGAGACCGGCTGCACCCATGTCCTGGATGGCAATGACGGCGCCCGTCTGCATCAGTTCCAGGCAGGCTTCCAGCAGGCACTTCTCGGTGAAGGGGTCACCGACCTGAACAGTCGGGCGCTTTTCCTCGATCGATTCGTCGAATTCAGCCGATGCCATGGTCGCGCCGCCGACACCGTCACGGCCGGTCTTGGCGCCGAGATAAACGACCGGCAGGCCGACACCCTTGGCTTCCGAGAGGAAGATCGCGTTGGACTTGGCAAGGCCCGCCGCAAAGGCGTTGACGAGAATATTGCCGTTATAGCGTGCGTCGAACTCTACTTCGCCGCCGACCGTGGGAACACCGAAGGAGTTGCCATAGCCGCCGACACCGGCAACGACGCCGGAGACGAGGTGACGGGTCTTCGGGTGATCCGGCTCGCCGAAGCGCAGTGCGTTCATGGCAGCAACCGGGCGGGCACCCATGGTGAAGACGTCGCGCAGGATGCCGCCGACGCCGGTCGCAGCACCCTGATAAGGCTCGATGTAAGACGGGTGGTTATGGCTCTCCATCTTGAAGACGACGCAGTCGCCGTCATCGATATCGACGACACCGGCATTTTCGCCCGGACCCTGAATGACGCGCGGTCCCTTGGTCGGCAGCGTGCGGAGCCACTTCTTGGAAGACTTGTACGAGCAGTGCTCGTTCCACATGGCCGAGAAAATGCCGAGCTCGGTGAAGGAGGGCTCGCGGCCGATCAGATCCAGAATGCGCTGATACTCATCCGGCTTGAGGCCGTGGGCGGCAATCAGTTCGGGGGTGATCTGGATCGAATTGGAAATGGTCATGGGCGCTCGAGGGTCCTTGCCTGTAAAGGGTTTGAAGGCCGGTCAGGGGATCGGGGTCTCTTTAGCGCAAGTCTCCCTGTCGTGCGACAGGAAAATCACCGGCGTTCACAAGACGCCGGCATTCATTTCCGAGTTTTAAACGAGCAGCCCATTGAGGCCGCTCACAGAAGGTCAGAATTTGTAGCCGACCATGACGCCGGCACGAGTCATGCCGCCATTCGGCCCATCGCAGAGATTAGCGTGCGACGAATGGGCGATCTGAGCCATGACGTTCCAGTGGCTGTCGAAATTATATCCGAGGCCGGCATATTCGTGGAACAGCAGGCGGCAGCCGAGCATCGGGCCGTGGTCCTGCCAATTGTCGAGATTGCCGGTATGGACCGTCCCGCCGAAGCCGACTTCCGTGAAGATGCCGTTGCTGTGCGTCAGCGTCCAAGAGAGACCGCCATAGACCTGTGTCGCCGAACCGGCTGTTCCGATCGACGTTCCCACATGGATGCGAGGATGGGCCAGTTGGTCCTTCCAATCGGCCGTCGGATTGTAGCCGAACGGATTGAAGAGCACCTGAACTTCCGGAAACACGCCCTTTTCGTGGTCATAGCCGCTCTGGATGGAGCCGCTTGCGCCGAAACGGAGTTCGTCGAAAATCTTGACAGGAGGCGCGGTCGTCACTTGATCGGCAGCGGTTGCGACAGAATTGCCTACGATGAAGATGGAACTGACTGCCAGAAAACTCGTCACTAAACGCTTGCTTAAATTGCATGCTGAAACGCGATCTATAGCCATGCACTCCCCCTGGCTGGCGGGCGAATCTTTAGTATTTCTGAGGGACTAGTAGGTTGCTAAGTGTCGGCAAAACGCAATCGGAATCTTGCTATTCCGTTGTCAATAAGCGGCAAGGCTTGCTTAAATGTGACTATCGTAACCGGACGAACCGTTTTCCAGCAACCGTCGCAGTGTCATGAAGCCTGCCGTGACATCTTCCCGTTGTTTTGGCGATGAGAAAGCAACGCGGACGCGATGATAGACTTTTTCCATGCGCGCGGCCTTGAATTCATCTTCGTCGTCGATCAGAACGCCGTCTCCAATCGCTGCGTTCTTGAACGTGCCTGACAGCCATGGCTCCGGCAATTTCAGCCACAGAAACGGCAGATGCGGATGCGAGTTGAACTCGAAGCCTGCCAATGCTTCCCGTGCAATCTGCTCGCGCGCCTTGATTTCCTCGACCGCTTTGCGGCGTAGATCCAATGCATGACCATCAAGCACCAGACGGGCACAGGTCTCCGCGAGAATGAAGGGCAGACCGCCCGTCGTCATCTTGTGCGTGACCTTGATGCGTTGGGCGAAATGCGGCGGGCAGGCGACCCAGCCGCCGCGCACGCCGGCTGTCACCGACTTCGACAGGCTGCTGACGACAAAGGTGCGCTCGGGTGCGATAGCCGCCATCAGCGGATTCTCATCGCCGGTCATGCCGCCGTAAAGATCATCCTCGATCAGCCAGACGCTATGGCGGCGAGCAATTGCCGCGATGGCGCGACGACGAGCCTCAGGCATTGTCACCAGTGTGGGATTATGCGCTGTCGGCATCAGGAAGGCGAGGCGGGGATGCTGCTGTTGGCACAGCCGTTCGAACTCGTCCGGAATCATGCCGTGCTCGTCGGAATCGACCAATACCGAGCGCCGTCCGAGAAGACGGGTGGCGCGGCTGATCTGGGTATAGGTCAGATTCTCGAAGACAATCTTATCACCGGGTGAGGTAACGGCCGAAATGACGGCTATGGCGCCGGCATGGGCACCCAGCGTCGGTACGACCGTATCTATATCGGGGATCCAGCCATTGCGGGCAAGCCAGATCTTTCCGGCTTCGAACCAGCTTGTCGGGAAGTTCCGGGAGTAGGAGGAAATCTCGGCCTGATGCTCTGTGCTGATATCCGCAAAGAGTTTGCCGATGATGCCGCCCTGGCCGATATCCGGCGCAGCCGTCGTATCGAAGCGGATTTTGGCGTCGGGCGTGTTCAAGCCGCGCGTGCCGGCAAGCGCCTGAGTGATCGGATCCACCTGTTCGATCTGTTTGCCGTTCGAGCGCTCCAGCACATAGGTGCCTCGTCCGACTTCACCCGCCACCAGGCCGCGCTCATGCACGAGCGCATAGGCCCTGCTCACCGTGCCGATGGTAACGCCAATGTCATAGGCAAGATTGCGCTGCGGCGGCAGCTTCGTGCCGGGCGGCAAGACACCATGCGTAATCGCGTTCTCGATGCAGTCGGCAACGCGGATATAGACCGGTCCATTGCCGCTCGAAATGTCAGGGAGCCAATTTGTCATAATGACAATTTCCTAGATTGCATCGCGTTCGGAGTCAATACTAAGTGTCAATTGTACTGTTTGGCTCGGTACGCCAATATTTGTCACTATCACGAGAGCGATGCAATGAGTACAATCGATACAATCTGCTCGACCGAGGCGGGACAAGCTCCCGCCTTGGGTCGCGATAACACAGCGGCTCAGCCAAAGCCGCGCCTGACGATGCGCCTCTGGGCATCCTTCCTATCGTGGAGGCAAACGCGCGAGGGCCGTTATGTCCTGCGCGAGTTGACCAACGAACAGTTGCGTGACATCGGGCTGACGCGCCGGCAGGCAATGAAAGAAGTCAACAAATCGTTCTTCTGGGATTGATCGGATCGCGCTGCCTGCTTTAGCCCGCATGGGGCAGCCTTCAGTTTAGACCGAGGGTCGCAAGCACGAAATCGGCGCGCTCTGCGACGCTGGTTTTGGGCAATATGTGGGCTTCGTAACCGAGAGCCGAGTAGTCGGTGATCAGACGCTCGTATTCGGCGATCGCTTCCGAGAGCCCGTGTCTGCGTTCGCCATCACCAACATAGATTTCCGGCCATGGTGGCGTGAGAAAGACATGGCTGTTGTAGCGGTGCATTGGGCCATAGGTAGTCAAGGCTGGCTCTCCCGTGACATGCCGGAGCGCCGATATGGCATCGATCAACCCTCTGTCGAAGAAGACGGTACCGGGGAGCGCTGCTGCGGCCTGCCGATCGGCGAGCGACATATCGATTGCCCGGCGAATGAATGCTTCGATATCGACCCACGGCAAGGCGGAGCCGCCGCCTGCCAGCTCCTGAGCGACGATACGCCGTCCCGGCTCCTCGATGACGTGGTGCCCACGCAATCTCAAAGCCTCCAGCAACGTCGATTTACCGCCGCCTGAGCAGCCCGAAAGAATGACAAATCTGTCCATGGCATTAGCCCCTATTGTTGAAGGAACGTCATGCGTCGGCTGGGATGTTGCAGATTGAACAGATCAGGGTATTGCTTAGGTGCAGCTCTTCGACCCTGCAGCCCAACGATTGACGTCACCTGTGATGCGGCCGCCTGAAGCGCCGCTCATCATCGGACCGAAGGCCTGCAGCTGTGCAGGGCTACCTTCCGCCTGCACAACAAGCGACGGCCGGCCGGTCGGATGCTTCTTGTCGACCACGAGGATGCGCGGCCGACCGGTAAAGGAATTGAGTTCGGGAGAGAGTTGATAGCCGCTGAAGCTCGGATCTGACGACTTGAACCAGCAGGTGCTGGCGCTCAGCATGACACGCTCCATTGTCGACAGGGCGCTATGATCCGTCGCGCTGATGCTTGGCGGCTTCGGGCCGCACGATGTCACCAGTAACCCAACCATCGCGATGGCAGCGGCAGAAGAAAGTCCTGTCAGAAGGCGAGCGCGCATCAATCTCTTTCCAATAAGGCGTTCAGGGCTTGCGTGCCGCATATCGCCAAGTCACTTTTCGGTGTCTTCGCTGTTCTATGCAAAGACGCCGATTTTATGGTTCCGATGGCCGTTCAGCCCTTCATCAAGCGGCGATCACGCCAAGTGCGGATGCAAAAAGCCCGCGACCGTCGCTGCCGCCATGGGCCGCCTCGATCAGATTCTCCGGATGCGGCATCATGCCGAGCACATTGCCCTTGGCGTTTACGACGCCGGCGATATCGTTGACCGATCCGTTCGGATTGGTGCCTTCGGCGTAGCGGAAGACCACCTGGCTATTATCTTCTAGCGCCTTCAGCGTGTCGGCATCGGCAAAATAGTTGCCGTCGTGATGCGCAACAGGGCTACGGATGATCTGGCCCCTGGCATAAGCCGCGGTAAAATCCGTCTCGGCATTGACGACTTCCAGCTTCACTTCGCGGCAGACGAATTTCAGCGAGGAGTTACGCATCAAGGCGCCCGGAAGCATGCCGGCCTCAAGCAGGATCTGGAAGCCGTTGCAAACGCCGAGAACTTTCACGCCCTTGTCTGCCTTGTCTTTGATCGCCTGCATGATCGGCATGCGCGCTGCGATCGCGCCGCATCGCAGATAGTCGCCATAGGAAAAACCGCCGGGAATGACGATCAGGTCGACATCCGGAATCTCGGTCTCTGTCTGCCAGACGGTTACCGGTGCTTGACCGGAAATCTTGGTCAGTGCCGCGATCATGTCGCGATCGCGATTGAGGCCGGGAAGTTGGACGACTGCTGATTTCATGATGCTGGTCCCGCAAGAGGCGAAAGATACTGGCTTGGAACGTGATCGGTGAGCCATATCCCATTGTCGCTGACAAAGAAAGAATGACCTTCCGCATGCATGCGCGCCGCATCGATTTCGAGGATGATATGATCACCCTTCCGTCTCGTTGCGACGATTTTGGCTGTCTCCACATCCGGTGACAGGTGAACATGATGGCGCTGCATCTTCTTCAATCCCGACGCCTGAATAGCTGGCCAGCTCTCGAGCGCTGTTCCGTGAAACAGCGTCGATGGCGGCACTGATGCGATCAAGGCCAGGTCGACAGCGACACTATGACCCTGCGCCGCACGGATGCGATCATCCATCAATGTGAAGCGCTTCTTGGGATTGGAAGCGATCACCTCCAGGATATCGGCCTCGCTTACATCGAAGCGGTCCAGGACGGCCTTCTTCAGATCGATGAAAGGCACCCAACCTTCCGAATCCAGATGCAAGCCGACTTCATGGGGCGCATGCCTCAGCACGTAGCTCATGAACTTCGAGATGTCGGTCTGGAGTTTCGTGGATGCCATCAACGGTGTCAGTCGATCGAAATGCTGAAGTTCTCGATGACGGTGTTGGCGAGGAGCTTTTCGCACATCGCCTTGAGGTCCGCTTCCGCCTTGGCCTTGTCGGTGCCTTCCAGCTGAAGGTCGAAGACCTTGCCTTGGCGGGCCTGGTGGACGCCGTCAAAGCCGAGTGCACCGAGAGCGCCTTCGATTGCCTTGCCCTGCGGATCGAGAACGCCGTTCTTCAGCGTGACGGTTACACGAGCCTTGATCACGATTGTCCTTCCTGAACTTACTTGACGAGAACCGGTCCCGTGCCGCGCACGGGTTCGTTTTCATTGATGATTCCGAGGCGGCGAGCGACTTCGGAATAGGCTTCCAGCAGGCCGCCCATGTCGCGGCGGAAGCGATCCTTGTCCATCTTCTCGCGGGTTTCGATATCCCAGAGACGGCAGCTGTCCGGGGAGATCTCGTCGGCGAGGATGATGCGCATCATGTCGCCTTCGAACAGACGGCCGCATTCGATCTTGAAATCGACGAGCTGGATGCCGACGCCGAGGAAAAGGCCGGTCATGAAGTCGTTGACGCGGATGGCAAGCGCCATGATGTCATCGAGTTCCGCCGGATTGGCCCAGCCGAAAGCCGTGATGTGCTCTTCGGAAACCATCGGGTCCTCGAGCGCGTCGGACTTGTAATAGAACTCGATGATCGAGCGCGGCAGGACAACGCCTTCCTCGATACCGAGGCGTTTGGCGAGCGAACCGGCCGCGACATTGCGCACGACGATCTCGAGCGGAATCATCTCCACTTCCTTGATCAGCTGCTCGCGCATATTGAGGCGGCGGATGAAATGGGTGGGAATGCCGATCTTGTTCAGATGGCTGAAAATATACTCGCAGATGCGATTGTTCAGAACACCCTTGCCATCGATGACTTCGTGCTTCTTCTTGTTGAAGGCGGTAGCGTCGTCCTTGAAGAACTGGATCAGCGTGCCCGGCTCAGGTCCTTCATAAAGGATCTTGGCCTTGCCTTCGTAGATACGGCGGCGACGGTTCATTGGTATTGTTCTCTGTCTTTGGCGCTCATGGGACAGCGCAAGTGGATCGTGTGTGGGCGTCCCCATAACGGATAAGAAGCGAATTCACAATCCGCCTGCGCCTCCTTCCTCGGAATTCCGGCCTTGGCGGGGCACCATTGCTGGGAATCGGGATCCTGTCATGACCTGTTTTACAGGCTTTTATCTAACGATGGAATGAAGGTGCCTGTTACTTCACAGGCTTATGAGGGCTTGCCTCGCCTCCATTCGATGCACGCTGTGCGATTATGGTTTCAACTGGCTCAGGAATTTCGCAAAAACCATCGTGCCTTCGGGCCATGGGCCGTGACCGGATTCGCTGTTGATATGGCCAGATTCCCCGGCGTCGATCAGGAGCGAACCCCAGCTGTTGGCAATCTCGTCGGCATGCTCGTAGCTGCCGAAGGGATCGTTCCGGCTTGCGATCGTGACCGAGGGAAACGGCAAGGGATCACGCGGGTAGGGGCCGAAGGTCATCAGATGCTTTGGCCGGATCGTGGCATTGGCGACATCAGGCGGCGCGACGAAGAAGGCACCGGCAACCTTGTTGCGAAAATGCGGGATGGCATGGATCGCAGAGGGAATGCCGAGAGAATGCGCCACGAGCACGACAGGGCGCTCCGAAGCATTCACCTCTTCGGCGATGCGGGCCACCCAATCGTCGCGCACAGGCTTCGACCACTCTGCCTGTTCAACACGGCGGGCGGTCGAGAGTTTCTGCTCCCAGCGCGTCTGCCAGTGATCGGCGTCTGAGTTGGTGTAACCGGGAATAATGAGGATATCTGCGTCGGAGACTTTCATGATGGGGCCGATGTGGAAAAGGTGAACCCAAGTGTCAAGGGAAAAAGGCGACAATTGCGGCAAAATTTGCTAGGATCGCCTTTGCCGGTAGCGAATGACGATGTCGGCCACCAATTTGCCGCCATCTTGCACCGCCAGCCGAGCACCACGGTTGAGGAGGAGAGCATCATGACGGACTTTCACGTCATGGCTGGCGCGGATCGCGTATTCACGCGTCCGGCCATCCGCAAGATTGGCATTGCCGATCTCGTTGACGCCCTGAAGCTAGGGCTGAACGACTTCAGCGAAAAACCATCTCATTACGTCTTCTTATGCCTGATGTACCCGATAGCGGGCATTGCGCTCGCGATCTGGAGCACAGACCAGAATCTGCTGCCATTGCTGTTTCCGCTGATGTCCGGCTTCGCGCTGCTCGGCCCGTTGGCCGCCATCGGCCTCTATGAAATCAGCAAGCGCCGGGAGCAAGGGCTGGATACGTCCTGGAGCCATGCGTTCGATGTTCGCTTTTCACCGGCCCTGCCATCGATCATCGTCGCCGGCCTCATGCTTCTCGGCCTGTTCATCGTATGGCTATTCGTGGCCCAGAATATCTACTTCATCTATTTCGGCGATGGCGTGCCGCCAACACTTTCCTCCTTCCTGTCGAGCGTGACGACGACGCCCGAAGGCAGGGCGATGATGTTCTGGGGCGATCTTGCAGGATTCCTCTTTGCGCTCGTTGCATTGGCAACGACGGTCGTGACTTTTCCGCTATTGCTGGACCGGGACGTCGGTGTCGTCGCCGCGATCGACGCCAGCATCCGGGCAACGCTGACCAATCCGGTGCCGATCGCTGTCTGGGGTTTGATCGTGGCGGGACTGCTCGTCATCGGCACGATCCCGGTCTTTGCCGGGCTCGCCGTCGTGATGCCCGTTCTTGGCCACGCATCCTGGCATCTCTACCGCAAGCTGGTGGTTCGGGAGTAGCCGATCCGGCTTTCCTCGGTTCTCATCGGCCGGTGGAACCGCGACAGAGTTTTGACGTTTGATCCGCATCATCATGGAGATGCGGATCATGGCTTGGCTTACGCATATCTTCACCCGTTTCGCCGTCACGGTGTCCGAATGGACCGGCAAGCCCAGCATATTCGTGCTGGCACTTTTCTCGGTCATATTGTGGGGCGTCACAGGGCCGATTTTCGACTATTCCGATACATGGCAGCTGGTGATCAACACCAGCACGACGATCGTCACCTTCCTGATGGTGTTCCTGCTGCAGAACGCCCAGACCCGTGATACGCGCGCCATTCAAGCCAAGCTCAACGAGTTGATCCTGACCAGCGCCGCCGAGGATCGCTTTGTCGGAATTGAGAACCTCGACGAAGAGGATTTGAAACATCTCGACAGGCTTGTCGAAAAGGCCGCGAAGCGCCACGAAGAGCAATTGAATGACGCGGGTGGCAAGGTCAGCGACGGCGGTGCCACGATTGTGAAGAAATCCGCCGTGAAAAAAGAGAAGCGGCGCGACAGCCGCACCGCTTCCAATCGCAATCAATCCAAGACGGCGGCGTCTAGCCGAAAACCCGCTTGAAGATCGTATCGACGTGCTTGGTGTGATAGCCAAGGTCGAATTTTTCGCGGATGTCTTCTTCGGATAGCGCGGCGCGTACTTCCTGGTCGGCAAGCAGCTCCTCCAGGAAGTCCTTGCCCTGTTCCCAGACCTTCATGGCGTTGCGTTGAACCAGACGATAGGAATCCTCGCGGGAAACGCCGGCTTGGGTCAGCGCCAGCAGTACGCGTTGCGAGTGAACAAGTCCGCGGAATTTGTTCAGGTTGTTCATCATGTTTTCCGGATAGACGAGAAGCTTGTCGATGACGCTCGTCATGCGGGCCAGCGCGAAATCGAGCGTGACCGTGGCGTCCGGTCCGATCATGCGTTCGACCGAGGAGTGCGAGATGTCGCGCTCATGCCAGAGTGCAACGTTTTCCATGGCCGGCATGGCGTAAGAGCGAACCATGCGAGCAAGACCCGTCAGGTTTTCCGTGAGAACCGGATTGCGCTTGTGCGGCATCGCCGAAGAGCCCTTCTGGCCGGGCGAGAAATATTCCTCGGCTTCCAAAACTTCGGTACGCTGCAGGTGGCGGATTTCGGTGGCAAGACGCTCGATCGAAGAGGCGACGACGCCGAGCGTCGCGAAGAACATGGCATGACGGTCGCGGGGGATGACCTGCGTGGACACCGGCTCCGGCTTCAGGCCGAGTGCGGCGGCGACGTGTTCCTCGACGCGGGGATCGATATTGGCGAAGGTGCCGACGGCGCCGGAAATGGCGCAGGTGGCGACTTCCTCGCGGGCCGCGATCAGGCGCTGCTTGCAGCGCTCGAATTCGGCATAGGCGAGCGCCAGCTTGATGCCGAAAGTGATGGGCTCGGCGTGGATGCCGTGCGAACGGCCGATCGTGACGGTGTCCTTATGCTCGAAAGCGCGGCGCTTCAGGGCGTCCAGCAGCTTGTCGATATCAGCGAGCAGCAGATCCGTGGCGCGGACGAGCTGAACGTTGAAGCAGGTGTCGAGCACGTCGGACGAGGTCATGCCCTGATGGACGAAACGAGCGTCGGGACCGACGATCTCCGCAAGATGCGTCAGGAAAGCGATGACGTCGTGCTTGGTGACGGCTTCGATCTCGTCGATGCGCGCGACGTCGAACGTGGCCTTGCCACCCTTTTCCCAAATGGTTTCGGCGGCAGACTTCGGAATGACGCCGAGAGCGGACAGCGCGTCGCAGGCATGGGCTTCGATCTCGAACCAGATGCGAAACTTGGTTTCGGGCGACCAGATGGCGACCATTTCCGGTCGGGAGTAGCGCGGGATCATGGGCTCAAAACTTTCTTGGCTAACGGAACGGGAGAACTTGGCGCCCCCATAACAAAGACGGGCGGCAATCACAATGTTTCATGGGCACAATGTTGTCGGGGCGATCTTTCGCCTCAACGCCTGGCGCGTGCAAGATAGACGGATGCGGCGATCAGGAAAAGCAGGCCGAACGGCAGGAACAGGCTGAGGCCGAGCACGGCGAACTGATAGACGGCGCTGGCACCTGTAAACAGGAACTGGAATATCCAGATCAGCGAGCCGAACGGCGCGTGCCAGCGCGAGTAAAACCAGCGGTAATCCATGGCAAAGAGAAATGCCGTCATGGCGACGGTGCCGAGCGATAGAGCAAGGAAGAACGCGGCAAAACGTGCGCTCACCGGGCGGCTTCTGGCAAAACGGTCGGCCAGCGGCACCATGATAAGCCAGGAAATCGCGCTACCGAAAAAGTAGACGAGGGCGAGGGCGGTAATGTGGCTCGTCAGAAGGCCGTTGCGCAGATAAAGCGCTGCAAATACCGACACGGTCATGGCTGCGCCCCAGCAGACCGCACCGTATGAAATTCCAAGGCAGTAGGATGCGACGGTCCGCTTTCGGGCCGTCGCTTTCAGGATGGCGGTTGGATTAGTTTGATCCAACGCGGCCTCGTTCGGCTGCGGCTCTGAGATCACCGATCGTCTGCCGGTAGGCATCGACCGATTCTCCCTTGAAGATGGCCGAGCCGGCAACAAAGACGTTGGCGCCCGCAGCTGCAATCAGGCCGGCGGTTTCCGTGGAAACGCCGCCGTCGACTTCCAGCTCGATCGGCCGGTCACCGATCAGGGACTTGGCGCTGCGGATCTTGTCGGCCATGGCCGGGATGAACTTCTGGCCACCAAAGCCCGGGTTCACGGACATGATCAGGATGAGGTCGATATCGTCGAGTACGTTTTCCAGTATGGAAAGCGGTGTTGCCGGGTTGAGGGTAACGCCGACCTTCTTGCCGAGATGGCGGATGGTCTGCAGCGAACGATGCAGGTGCACGCCGGCTTCGGCATGAACCGTGATGCGATCGCAACCGGCTTTGGCGAACGCCTCGAGATAGGGATCGGCCGGCGCAATCATCAGATGGCAATCGAACGTTGCCGTCGTGTACGGGCGCAGCGATTTGATGACATCCGCACCGAAGGAAATGTTCGGGACGAAGTGACCGTCCATGATGTCGAGATGGATCCAGTCGGCTCCGGCCTCGGTCACATCCTTGACTTCCTGTCCAAGCTTGGCGAAGTCGGCGGCGAGAATGGAAGGGGCAATGCGGATCGGCAAGGTCATGGATAGCGAGACTCCATCTGATTTTTCGTGCATGGATTAGCACCGCTGCCGCGGGCAAACAACCGGTCGAACGGCTCGTTTCAGTTCGATGGCGGCGTTACCGGCGCAAAGGCATTGCCGCGCCATTCGAGCAGGCGATAGGGATTTTCAGTCAATTCGTGGTTCTGTCCGAATGTGATCGGACCGATCGCCGTCTGAAACGCATTGCCAATGAGGGCGTCGGCTATCGGCTTGTTCGCAGCCTTGGCGCGGTCGGCTGCCTGGCTGGCAATCTCGGCGGCGGCGGCGGCAGGCAGGATATAGCCGTCGGGCTCTATGCCGCCGGAGCGCATGGCCTGTACCGTTTCCTGTGATGCCGGCAGGCTTGCGTAATCTGGCAAGGCGATCGCCTGAACGCCGGGCAAAAGCGGCACGGGCTGATCGGCGGCGCGCATGGCATCGCCGCCCACGATCGCGAGCGGAATATTCTCGCTCTTAGCATCGCGGGCGATCACGGCGACGTCGCTGCGATCACCCCCGATGAAGACGCGCGCGGCGCCGGCCTTCTTCAAGCGGCGCACCAGTGCGATCTGCTGATCCTGGCCGGGGCGGTAGGTATCGGTAAAGACCGGCTTAAGCCCTTTTTCTTCGAGCGCGCTGCGGATGGCGCCGACCAGTTCCCGACCATGGATGGTGCCATCGTCAATCAGGGCCAACGGGTCGGCCGCCCAGTCTTTCAGGATGGTGTTGATGGCCATGGCGGCCTCCGCGCTATCCACCGGTGCGAGGCGGAAGAGCGGCCAGCCGTTCTTCAGTGCATCTTCCATCAAAATGCGGGAGCGAACGGAGACGGTGATTGCCGGTATGCCAGCATCCTTGAGGCGCGGCAAAGCGCCTTCCAGCGTTTCCGTGCAGAGAAAGCCGATCGCGACCTGGGCCTTGGCGGCAATCAGTGCCTCGGCGACAGCGCGGCCGCCATCCTCTGTGCAGGGTTCGTCGACAACGGTTGCCGTATCCTTCTGCGCCTGGATCTCGAAATTGGCGCCGGTGGTGACCTCAGCGCCCAATGTGCCGAAATTGCCATCCTGCGGTGCCACGACACCAATGTGGATTCCTGCGGCGTAGCTGCTTCCGGCCGCCGAAAGCAGCGCAAAAAGAAGCGGAAGGCGACGCAGAACGTTCATCGATGAATTATCCCGGACAATTTTTCTGCTCTATTTATCCACCTGAAGGCCATCGTCAAAGAAAAAGCAGCAAAATCGCTCTGTTTTCAATAATGCTATTGTAGAAAAGCTAACACCTGGCCGCCATATTGAGGAAAAGACGGCATATCAGGGAAAGATGGAGACGGTGGTGCTAGACAGGCAGCGTATGGATCCGGCGCTTTATCGCGATGCCATGAGCCGCTATGCGGGTCATGTGCAGCTGGTGACAACCGCCCTCGGCGGTGAGCGTCGTGGCGTGACGATCACAGCTGCCTGCTCCCTCTCGGACAGTCCTGCCACCGTTTTGATCTGCCTCAACAATAGCAATGTAAAAAACGAGATCTTCTTCAGGAGCGGCATATTCGCCCTGAATACGCTCGGTGCACATCATCAATCCCTGGCCGACGCCTTTTCGGGCAAGACGCCGCTGACGGTCGATGAGCGTTTTGCCGCCGGTACGTTCGAAACGCTTGCTACCGGAGCGCCGGTCCTGACGGATGCGCTTGCCGCCTTCGATTGCCGTGTCGTTGAAATGAAGCAGGCTTCGACGCACAATATCATCTTCGGTGAAGTGATGGCCGTGCGCTACAGTGAAGCGAAGCCGGCATTGCTGTATATGAACAGAGGCTATCACACGCTATAACTCCTCCAAGGGAGTTATCATGGCGGATCAGACATCATCACCTTCGCTGCCTCGCTCGATCGACGAGACGATGGCTTTGCTTGCAGCTCACGATTATCTGGCCGGCCGCGCGCTTGGCACCGTGCTTTTTCTTGCGTTGAAGATGAAGCGGCCTCTCTTTCTCGAGGGCGAGGCCGGCGTCGGCAAGACGGAGATCGCCAAGGTCTTGTCGAAAGCGCTCGACCGGCCGCTCATTCGCTTGCAATGCTATGAGGGGCTCGATGTATCCTCGGCCGTCTATGAATGGAATTACCCGGCGCAGATGCTGGAAATTCGTCTTGCCGAAGCATCGGGTCTGACAGACCGCGATCGCATCGAGGCGGATATTTTCTCGGAGCGATACCTCATTCGTCGGCCGGTGCTGCAGGCGCTGTCCGATGTCGGTGGGCGTGCGCCTGTGTTTCTGATCGACGAACTGGACCGAACAGACGAAGCCTTCGAGGCTTTTCTTCTCGAAGTGCTGTCCGACTTTCAGGTCACCATACCGGAACTCGGCACGATCCGCGCGCAAGAGCCGCCCATCGTCATCATCACCACCAATCGGACGCGTGAAGTTCATGATGCCCTGAAACGGCGGTGCCTCTATCATTGGGTCGATTACCCGCAGGCGGAGCAGGAACTGGACATCATTCGTCGCAAGGTGCCCGGCTGTAACGACGCCTTGTCATGCCAGATCGTCGCTTATGTCCAGAAGCTGCGCACGCTGGATCTCTACAAGAACCCGGGCGTCGCCGAGACGATTGACTGGGCCAACGCGCTCACGGAACTCGATCGGCTGGCGCTCGATCCTGAAACGATCTCCGACACGCTGGGAACATTGCTGAAATACCAGGACGATATTGCACGCATCCAGGGCAGCGAGGGCAAACGTGTGTTGGACGAGATGAAATCCGAGCTGCGGGCGGCGGGCTGAGAATGCAGACTGGCGCGCGGGATAGTCTTGTGGCCGCTCAGTCACCGCCGGGTGATGGACGGCTGGCTGACAATATCGTGCTGTTCGGGCGCGCACTTCGCAAAGCCGGTTTGAAGATCGGACCCGGCGCCATTGCGGATGCGATCGAGGCCGTCGAGGCCATCGGCATCGGCTCGCGTGACGAATTCCATGCGGCTCTCTGTTCGACCTTCGTAAAGCGGCACGAGGATATTGCGGTTTTCGACGAGGCATTTCGGCTTTTCTGGCGCTCGCGCGATCTGGTTTCCAAGATGATCGCGATGATGTCTCCTGTCGCGCCCGATAATCGGGAAAAGGAAAAGCCAAAACCCGGCGAAACGCGTGCCGCCGATGCGCTGTTGGGCAGTCGTGATAATCGGCGTCCTGAGCGTGAGACGCCCGATATCGAGATCGATGCCCGTTTCACGACTTCGGGCAGCGAAGTCCTGCGCAGGCTGGATTTCGCTCAGATGTCGGCGGTTGAGATCGCATTTGCAAAGAAGGAACTCGCCAAGCTCGAGTTGCCGCTCGACCGGGTACGCACACGCCGTTTTCAGCCATCTCGCCGATCCGCCAAGGTCGATCCGCGCGCGACGATGCGATCTGCCTTGCGCACGGGCGGCTCGCTGATCCTGCCGCGTTTTCGCCAACCAAGAGACATCCAGCCGCCGCTTGTCGTGCTGGCGGATATATCTGGTTCGATGAGCCAGTACACTCGCATCTTCCTGCATTTCCTGCATGTGCTGACGGAGCGTCGTCGTCGCGTTCATACGTTCCTGTTCGGCACGCGCCTGACGAACGTTAGCCGGGCGATGCGCCACAAGGATCCGGATCAGGCGCTGGACGAATGTGCCGCAGCGGTCCGCGACTGGTCCGGCGGGACGCGGATCGGCGAAACGCTCAAGGAGTTCAACCGGCTATGGGGCCGGCGGGTGCTTGGGCAGGGCGCGATCGTACTTTTGATTACTGATGGCCTCGAGCGCGAAGGCGTCGAGTTGCTGGCGCAGGAGATGGATCGACTTCATCGCTCGTGCCGGCGGCTGATCTGGCTCAACCCGCTCCTGCGCTTCGACGGCTTCGAGGCGCGTGCGCGTGGCGTAAAAGCCATGCTGCCGCATGTTGACGAATTCCGTCCCGTTCACAATCTATTATCTCTGGCCGATCTTGTATCGGCCCTTACGGCCGGCCGCGCGGGTGCCTATGATCCCAAGCGGTTTCTCGGCAAGCAATGAGGCACCGATGTCCGATCTACACGAAAATCTGGATCCGCTTGTCATTGCGGAGGAATGGGCGTCCGCAGGCCGCAACGTGGCGATGGCGACCGTTGTCGAGACCTGGGGTTCGGCACCGCGCCCGGCCGGCAGTCATCTCGTGATCGATGGTGAAGGCAATTTCCACGGTTCCGTTTCCGGTGGCTGCGTGGAAGGTGCGGTCATTACGGAAGCGCTCGATGTGATCGAAGGCGGAGAAGCCAGGATGCTCGAATTCGGTGTTGCCGATGAGACAGCGTGGCGCGTCGGCCTCTCCTGTGGTGGTCGCATCCGTGTCTATGTCGAGAGGCTTGCCTGATGGATCGTCAGATACTGGCGCGACTGAATAGTTTGCGCCGCGAGCGGCAGGCGGCGATCCTTGTTACGGATCTCACCGGAGGGTCGGACAGGCTCATTGTCGAAGGCGACGGACTGGAAGGATCATTGGCCGATGCCGTTGCGGCAGCTTTCCGTTCGGGCAAATCCTCGGCGGTGACTATCGACGGAAAGAGTGTCTTTCTCAACGTTCATCTGCCGCCGCCGCGCATCGTCGTCATCGGTGCCGTGCATATCAGCCAGGTTCTGGCGCGCATGGCGGCGCTGGCCGGCTTCGACATAACCATCATCGATCCCCGCACTGCCTTTGCCACACCGGAGCGCTTCGAAGGTATCGATCTGATTGCCGACTGGCCGGTGGACGCGCTGAAGGAGCGGCCGCTCGACAGCTATATGGCCCTGGTCGCCGTCACGCATGACCCGAAGATCGATGACGAGCCGATCATCCAGGCTTTGAGGACGGGCTGTTTTTACGTCGGCGCTCTCGGCAGCCGTAAGACCCATGCCGGCCGACTGGAGCGTTTGAAACGCGAGGGTGTGTCGGATGCCGATCTTGCTCGGATCCATGCGCCGATCGGGCTTCCGATCGGTGCAGCGAACCCGGCGGAAATCGCCGTTGCCATTCTGGCCGAGATCGTCGGGTCGCTTCGCGGTCGCGATGTTTCTTTGCCCAAGGGCGTAAGGCCATGATTTTTGGAGAATTTCAGACAGCTGAAGCGGAAGGGACGGTGCTTGCCCATTCGGTTCGATTGGCCGATGCCAGTTTCGGCAAAGGGCATAGGCTGGACCGTATCGATCTGGAGCGACTGGTTGCCGCCGGGATCGATCGCGTGATTGCCGCGCGCATCGAAGCCGGCGATCTGCTGGAGGATGAGGCAGCCGAACAGCTCGCACAGGCGGTTGCGCCCGATCATCTGACCTTCTCGGCGGCGGCGACCGGCCGTGTCAACGTCCACAGCGCTGTCGATGGGCTGTTCGCCGCAAATCGTGAGGCGGTCAACCGGCTGAATGGCGTCGATCCGGCGATTACCCTGGCTTGTCTTGACGATCATGTGTCCGTCCGTGCAGGCGATATGGTGGCCACCTTCAAGATCATTCCGCTCGCGGTTGCGGCAACGAAAGTTGCAGAAGGTATCGAGATTCTTCGGCGCATGGTGGTTTTCGAGGTCAAGCCGTTCCAGCCCCATGCCGTCTCGCTTGTCGCAACGCAGCTGCCTTCGCTGAAGGCCGGCGTGATGGACAAGACGACGCGCATTCTCTCACAGCGATTGCAGTCGTCGGGCAGCGTGCTGCAGCGAGAGGAGCGGGTGGCTCATCAGGCGAGCGCCGTTGCCGACGCCATCTGTCGTGCGGTCGAGGTGCCGGATCAACTGCCCAAGCTGGTGATCGTGTTCGGCGCCTCCGCCGTGATCGATGCCGACGATGTCATTCCGGCGGCGATCCGGCTTGCGGGTGGCGAGGTCATACAGGTCGGAATGCCCGTCGATCCGGGTAATCTTCTGGTGCTCGGCAAGCTTGGCGAGGTGCATATCATGGGCGCGCCCGGATGCGCGCGCAGCCCGAAGGAAAACGGTTTCGACTGGGTGTTGAACCGCATATTAGCCGGCGAACGACCGAGTTCCAGAGATATTAGCGGTATGGGTGTCGGAGGATTGCTGATGGAAATTCAATCCCGGCCACGGCCGCGCGACATCGCCGCCAAGCCTGCCGCGCAGATCTCTGTTGCCATCGTATTGCTGGCGGCCGGGAAGGCCAGCCGTATGGGCGACGGTGGCTCCCACAAGCTGCTGGCCGAATTCGATGGTGTGCCATTGATCCGCAAGTCGGCATTGACGGCGATCGAAAGCGGCGCCTCGGCGACTGTCGCGGTGACCGGGCATCGACGGGACGATATCGAGCGAGCGCTCGGCGATCTTGCGGTCGAGCGGGTCTATAATCCGGACTATGCTTCCGGCATGGCAAGTTCGCTTGTGGCAGGCGTCGGGACGCAAGTCGCGCAGGGAGCGGACGGCGTGCTTGTCATGCTGGCCGACATGCCCGGCGTGACTGGAGACGATCTGAAAACGCTTATTGCCGCCTTCCGCAAAGCCAACGGTCAGGCAATCGTCAGGGCGGTATCGGGTGGCAAGCGCGGCAATCCCGTCATCCTGCCGCGCTCGGTTTTCAGCGCGGTGATGCGGCTCGAGGGCGATGTCGGCGCACGCCACATCATCGAAACCTCGGGGCTTGCGGTGATTGATGTAGACATTGGCGAGGCGGCACATCTCGATGTCGACACGCCGGAGGCTGTCGTTGCGGCTGGTGGTGTTCTGAAGGGGTAGGGAATGGATAATACCGATATCGAGGAGATGTTTCAGTCGCTTGGGCCGATCACGATCAAGCGGATGTTTGGCGGCAAGGGTATTTATCACATGGGCAGGATCCTGGCGCTCGAGGTGGGCGACGAGATCCTCCTAAAGGCTGATGATGTCAGCGCCTCGGAGTTCGAGGCTGCCGGCGCGCGCCGCTGGGCCTATGAGGGCAAGAAAGGCAAGGCGGTGAACATGCCCTACTGGTCGGTTCCCGATGACGCCTTCGACGATCCGGATGTGATGGCGCGCTGGGTGGGGCTTGCCTATGAGGCTGCGTTGCGCGCAGACAAATAAGTTTCAGCGCAAATCGTCTTCGCTGAGATGCGCGATGGTTGCCTTGGCAAAATCGGAAAGCTGAGACGGCAATTCGGCACGGCCGAACCAGCCGAAGTCAGAGAGCTTGTCGGGCTCCACCAATCGCGGCTCGCCGGAGAAATCACGGCAGACATAGATCAGCGAGATCCAGTGCTGGCGATCAGCCTCGACCATCACTTCTTCTGTGCAAAGATATTCGATTTGTCCGATCGAGAGGCCGCTTTCCTCTTCCGCTTCGCGGATGGCTGCCTTGGCGGCTGGTTCCATATGGTCGACCTTGCCGCCGACGATGCTCCAGAAGCCTGCTTCCGGCGCTTTCAGGCGCCGATAAAGCAATATCTTACCGTCCCGCAGAATTGCCAGACCAGTTCCTAATCCAGGGAAATCGATACCGGGCTTGCCCAATGCTTGGATCCCGCTGTTACGGCAACGGTGACCACACGGGACTCCGCTGCGTGTTCTAGAGGATCTATCAGGCCTTGGCGTTCGCGACGATCAGCATGAAAGCAGGGATGTCGTCACCGAAACCAACCGGTGTCGGACCGTCATCGTGGTCGCGGTAGCGATTACGGCGCTCGCGATTGTCGTCGTTTGCAGCGGGGAAGGGGCGATTATTGTTGCGAGAACCGTTGTGGGACTTGTTGTTGTTCTCAGACTTGCGCTCGTTTCTCACGCTTTCGGCCTTTGCTGGTGCTGCTTCGATCGCTACGACGCCATTATCCTCGACGTCGATATCAGATTTATGACTCGAGGCACTCCGGCCTCCGCGGCTGCGATCCCGATCGCGGCCCTTGCCCTTGGTGTCGCGACGGCGCGAGGAACGATTATCATCATTGCTCTCGTCTGCCGGCGGAAGCGACGACAGGTCGCCGCTCAACCACTGCACATCCTCGCCGATCAGCTTCTCGATCGCGTCGACATGCTTGGTGTCGCGCTTCGTCACGATCGTGAAAGCGGCGCCAGAGCGGCCAGCGCGGCCGGTACGGCCGATACGGTGAACATAATCTTCCGAATGGATCGGAACATCGAAGTTGAAAACGTGGCTGACGTCGGGGATGTCGAGGCCGCGCGCTGCGACATCGGAAGCAACGAGCAGCTGCAGGTTCCCGTCCTTGAAATTCTGCAGCATGGTCATACGCGAGCGCTGATCCATGTCACCGTGCAGGGCGCCGGCGGAGAAGCCATGACGATCCAGGGAGCGGAAAAGATCGGAAACATCCTTCTTGCGATTGCAGAAGATGATTGCGTTCTTGAGATCCGTCTGGGCGCGGATGAGATCGCGCAGCGTGGCGCGCTTTTCGTAATCCTTGCCATGCGAGGCTACGAAGCGCTGCGTCACGGTCTTGGCCGTCGATGCCGGCTTCGCAACTTCGACGCGCTCCGGATTCTGTAGGAAGCGGTCGGCCAGCTTCTGGATTTCCGGGGGCATGGTTGCCGAGAAGAACAGCGTCTGACGCGTGAACGGGATCAGCTTCGCGATACGCTCGATATCCGGGATGAAACCCATATCGAGCATGCGGTCGGCTTCGTCGATCACCAGGATCTCCACGGCACTCATCAGCAGCTTGCCGCGTTCGAAGTGATCGAGCAGGCGGCCGGGCGTGCAGATCAGCACATCGGCGCCACGCTCAAGCTTGCGGTCCTGGTCTTCGAAGGACACGCCGCCAATCAGCAGTGCGATGTTCAGGCGATGGTTCTTGCCGTATTTTTCGAAATTCTCGGCGACCTGAGCTGCCAGTTCGCGCGTCGGCTCGAGAATCAGCGTGCGCGGCATGCGAGCGCGGGCGCGGCCCTTTTCGAGAAGGGTCAGCATCGGCAGCACGAAAGAGGCCGTCTTGCCGGTTCCCGTCTGCGCAATGCCGCAGATATCGCGGCGCTGAAGCGCAAATGGAATGGCTCCGGCCTGGATCGGAGTCGGTGTCGTGTAACCCGCGTCAGTCACCGCGGAAAGGACTTTTTGGCTCAAGCCAAGGTCAGCAAATGTTGTCAAAGGGAAAACTAGTTCCGTCTTGGTTCGGTCGAACACTATGAATCGACACGCAAGAACGTGCCGGAATGCAGCGCGACATAGAACCAAATACCTAGGAAGTCAAGGAAAGCAGAGGCTTCAGCCGGCCTGAAGCTATTTCGTGACGCAATTTTCAGATTAGTGTCATGTTTGTTGCCGGTTTGTCACAAATTCGGCGGCTAAATTGCGCCCAATCCGTTGATGTAACTTGCAAGCTTCGTTCCGGCATTGATGAAATACATGGGGTCCACGGGATGCCCGTTCTCGCGAACCTCGTAGTGCAGATGCGTTCCCGTCGAACGCCCCGTGCTACCGGCGAGGCCGATGACATCGCCCATGCCGATCTTGTCGCCGGCTTTCACCAACACCTGTTCCATATGGCCGTAGCGCGTGGATATGCCGTCGCCATGATCGATCTCGACCATGTTGCCGTAACCGCCGGTCCAGCCGGCGGAGACCACTTTACCCGGTGCCGTCGCCTTGATCTTTTCGCCGGGGCTAAAATGGAAATCGGTGCCGGTGTGGAGCGCAAGCGTCCCGAAGAACGGGTCCTTGCGGTTGCCGAACGGGCTGGTAATGAGCTTGCCGGGCGCCGGGTTGCGGAAAGGCAGGCTTTCGGCAGCGCCGCGAACCGTTTCCAGACGCGTCAATGCGGTGTCCAGATCCGCCATGGACTGTTCGAACTGATCGACATTTTCCGGCGCCACATAGGGGCCGCCAACGCCGCCATCCTCATCTTCAGTACTTGCAACAGCGTCCGGCACTTTCACCCCAACATTGTGCATGATCGACTGGATCTGGTTTGCCGTGTCGGAGGCGTCGGCGGTGAGATTGCGGATGCGCGTGAGTTGATCCTGCTCGATGTGCTTCAGCGAAAGGGTCACTTTGGAGAAGACACGGTCGGCGCGGTCGGCGACCGTTTCAGGGGCGGGAACATAGGCGAGGGTGGAGTTATCGGGGGCAACGTCGGAAGTCTTGCCGCCGGCGAGAATCTTGTCGATGGCCTTCGGAGCGGTCAGCTGGGCGTGCTCATTCTTGCCGGCCGGAGCGTTCGCATCGTCATGAGAACCCTTGTCCGTCAGGCCGGAGCTTTCGGCTCGATCCAGCAGGGCATTCAATTTGCCGCCGCGCGAGGAGAGTTGCTGCTGCTGCTCGATGAGCTTGTCGACCTTCTGCTCGACAACCTGCTGATCGAGGAGCTGACGTGACGTGACGCGATCGACCTGTGCGCGCAAGGCGGCGATACGATCCTCGTAATCATATTGCATCCGCGCCTGGCGTGCCATCGTCGCGCCGATCAGATCGTCGCGCAGCACGAGATAGGACGTTGCGAGGAGATAGCCGATCGAAAACAGACCGACCACGCAGACGGCAAGTGCGGCCATCCACGGGCGCACGGTCATATGACGCACCATGTCGCCGCTGGCGAGGATGATCGTGTGTTGCCGCTGTTGCTTGCCGAAAACCCGGTTCTGAGGCATTGCTGTCACCGAGACTCTCCCAATCGATGCCTTTTGACACCCATTGGAAGTACACGCCATTATGGTTAACGAATACTTTCTTTGTCGTGGCTAGATCCCGGAAAACGCTTTCGCCTTAATATATTAAGCGTTGCTTGTGGATGTGAGCGAGCGGTAGAAAGAGGGCGTCAATCCGGCCTCTGCCCGTGCGATGTCATTGAAAGGCGCCTTGAGCGAGCCGCGGAAATTGGCGCGCACCAGCTCCTGAAAGGTGCGTGCGGGATCGCGCTTCTCGCGGGCGCATAGGAAGCGAAACCACTTGGCGCCGACGGCAACGTGGCCTTTCTCGTCATTGTAGATGACGTCGAGCACGGCTGCACTTTCCAGATCGCCCGTCTCGCGCATTTTCGCCTGGAGTGCCGGCGTTACGTCTAGGCCACGTGCCTCGAGGATCAGCGGCACGACCGCCAGGCGGGCGGTCAGATCCGTTCTGGTGGCGTGGGCTGCCTGCCAGAGGCCGTCATGAGCGGGAAGGTCGCCGTAATCGGCGCCAAGCTCGCGCAATCGCTCGCGTACCATGCGGAAATGCTTGGCCTCTTCGAAGGCGACCTGCATCCAGCCGTCGAAGAAGGAATTCGGAACGGGCTCTGTGGCAAAGCGCGCGACGATATCTAGCGCGAGATCGACGGCATTCAGCTCGATATGGGCAATGGCATGCAAGAGCGCGATGCGGCCCTTGAGCGTGTGCAGCGAGCGCTTCTCCATGTGTTTCGGCGGAACCAGTTCGGGACGCTCAGGTCTGCCGGGACGATCTGCCAATGGCGGATCGAGCGGCGAGCGCAGGGAGAGCGTGCGGGCAAACCAGCGCGTTGCCGATTCCTGCGCCAAACCGGTCTTGCGATCGAGATCGGGAGACCGGATGGCGGCAATGGCACCGCCGCGTAGCGAGGTGATCGTTTCGGCGGTGCCTGCCATGCCCTCAAAGCTCCGTTGCCGCGGCAAGAACATCGTCCGCGTGCCCGGCAACCTTGACCTTGTCCCAGATCCTGGCGATGCGGCCGTCGGCACCGATCAGGAAGGTCGAGCGCACGACGCCCATGTAGGTCCGGCCATACATGCTCTTTTCGCGCCACACGCCATAGGCATTCGCCATCGCTTGGTCCTCGTCCGACGCAAGGGGAACGGACAGCGAATGTTTCTTCACGAATTTATCGTGGCTCTTCACCGTATCCGGCGATATGCCGAGGATGGCAACGCCAAGCGCGGCGAAATCGGCAGCGAGCGCGGTAAAGGAAATCGATTCGGCGGTGCACGCCGTGGTGTCATCTTTTGGGTAAAAGAAGAGGACCAACGGCTTTCCTGCAAAATCAGCAAGGCCAATGCGGCCGCCGCCATCGCGTGGACGATCGAAATCGGGAGCGTTGTCGCCAACATTCAATTCAATTTGAGCAGCTTCCGTCACGGGAAAACCTTTCTTTCGCCGGTTTTTTAGATGACACACCCGGTGAGCCATATATACTGATCCGGCATGGCGTCCACATGGGACGCGGCGTCACCAACAAAATTGCTGAGAACGAAAGGGACGCACAGGAGTGATCCGAGGCGAAAAGGTAACATTCCGCAAAAAGGATCTCGTGTCACTCGACCATCTGCCGTCTGCTCAGGTCGATGATCCGTTGATCGTGCATGTGCCCGAGCGCTCTCGCCGCAACCGTTCTCACGTCTGGCATGTCTGCCGCATGACGTTGGTTTTCTTTGCATTTCTGGCCATCATCTTCGGCGCGCTGATCGCGACGATCGAAAGCGGTATCTTCGATGAGCCGCTATCGCTGAAGGCGCAGGCCGCGCTCGATAAGGCGATTGGCCCACGATACAAGGCGGAGGTCGGCACGACCGTGGTCCGCTTCACATCCGGTTTGCGGCTTGCGCTCGAGGCGCATGACGTCAACGTGATCGATCAGGAGAGCGGCAAGCATCTTTCGACCATGTCCGCGGTCAATATGGAGCTTGATCCGCTGGCCCTCGTTGAAGGGCGGGTTGAGGTGGCGAGCGTGGCGGCCGAGGGAATCGCTCTCGATACGTCGCTGCTGCCGCAGGGGGATCCGGTTGATATTACGGCGTTGCGCGTGGATGCTCTTCCGAAAGCATTGACCGCCGCGTTTGACAACCTCGATTTCCTCGAGCGCTTCGTCCAGCGGGGTGGGACGAACTCAGTGCGCATTTCCGGGTTCTCCGTAAAGTTCGCGCGGCAGGATGCCGATCCGATTTCGCTGGTGGTCGATAATCTTACCTTCGAGCGTAGCGAGCCGAATTCGCTCCATCTTTATGGACAGATCGCCGTCAACGGTTCGGTTGCGGTCCTTGATATCAAGGCGGCACAACAGGAGGTTGGCCATACATCTTCGCTGGTCGCGAAAATTTCCAATCTCGACCTGAAGCCGCTGACCATGGCCTATGATCCGAACGGCACGCCACGTCAGGGTCTGATGAGCTTTGCGGATGTGACGTTGTCGGCCGTCAAGGCCAGTCCCGGGGTCGATCCGAAGCTGGAAGCCGCCATCGATGTGCTGCCTGGCGTGCTCTATATGGACCGCGATCCGCAGGATCTGTCGAAGGGCAGCGTCAATCTTGCCTATAACTTCGAGCATCAGACGCTCGAGATTGCGCCATCGAGCGCCCAGTTCGTGGGAACTATGGTGCCGTTTTCGGGAGCGCTGATCGATCTCGACCATGTCGATGCGAATGCCGGCAAGGGATTTGGCATCGATTTCCTGATCAAAAACGGCGTTGCCGCATCGTCGATCTCCGGCGAAAAGCCCGTCAGTTTCGACGGTCAGGCCACCGGGCGTTTTCTGGCATCCACCAAGGAATTTCAGTTCGATAAGATCGGCATATCGACACCGCAGGGCGCGCTTTTCGGCTCGCTGCATATCAAGCTTGGCGACAGCTCGCCGGAAATTAGTTTCGGCGCGCAGGCGGACAAGCTCGATACCACTGTCGTGAAGCAGATGTGGCCGTTCTGGATGGCATCAAAGCCAAGAGAATGGGTGGAGAAGAACCTCTTTGGCGGCTCGATCACGAATGCGGTCATATCGGTGTTCATTCCGGCCGGACGGCTGAGGGAGGCGTCGCAGACGGGCAAATTGCAGCTCGGCAAGAATGAGCTGCACATTGCCTTCGATGTCGATGGCGCGCGTCTCAACGTGCCGGGAGACATCCCGCCGTTGCGCGATACGAAGGCGCAGTTCGATCTGACCGGCCCGACTATGGGCGTGCAGATCGCGACCGCGACCTCGTATTTCCCGACGGGGCGCAAGGTGACGCTGAACGATAGCAGCTTCTCTATTCCGGCGACCTACGACAAGCCCCTGATGGCCGATCTCGACCTCGCAATTTCTGGCACCGGCGATTCCGTCGGCGAGTTGCTGAGCTATAAGCCGCTGGAGGTTCTCCAGCGTACGGAATTCAAGCCTGAGGATTTCAACGGCAAGATCGTTGCCAAGGTCGATGCCCGCATCGGCCTGATTGCCGACCAGAAGCCCCCGCCGCCGGATTGGCAGGCGAAGCTGGCGCTGACGAATGTCGACCTGCTGAAGCCGATGAACAATCGCAAGATCACCAACCTGACCGGGGAGATCGATGCCGATCCGCAATCGGTCAATTTGCAGGCTCAGGCGCAGATCGACGGAATTCCCGCGCAAATCGATATGGTGGAGCCGACCGACAGCAAGTCGACGGCCAAGCGCGCCCGCGTGATCACGGCGACGCTGACCGACACGCAGCGAAACGCCGTATTGCCCGGCCTGCGCGACATGATCGACGGGCCCGTCAAGGTCGAACTGACGCGCATCGATGACGATCGTCAGGGCGTGAAGGTCGATCTCGGCAAAGCAGCGCTCACGGTACCATGGATCGGTTGGTCGAAGGGAAGCGGCATACCGGCAAGCGCCCAATTCGAAGCCTCTGGTCCCGATAACCAGACAGCGCTCAAGAACTTCACGCTGAAAGGCGACGGCTTCGGGGTGAGCGGCGATCTGATGATCAGCAAGGGCGGTTTGTCGTCCGCGAACTTCGATAGCGTCAAGCTCTCGGCGCTCGACGATTTCGGACTGTCGCTCAAGCACAGCAAGTCAGGCGGCTATGATGTGGTGATTTCGGGCAATTCAGCCGACATTCGCCCTATTCTGGCGCGACTGAAAACATCATCTTCCGGCGGCAAGCAAAGCGGCGGGGATGGCGATGCGGCGAGCGCCACGGTTCGGGCCAATCTCGACAAGGTCATCGGCTTTAACGACGAGGCGATCGGCAATCTCAAGGGCGTCTATTCGATTTCGGGTGGCAAGACGACGGCGGTCGATTTCGCAGGCGTGACCCGCAGTGGCGAGGCTTTCGTCACCCAGATGAGCAAGGGCAGCAATGGCGTGATCCGCATCACCAGCGGCGACGCCGGTGCGGTCGCGCGCTTCACCGATCTCTACAAGCATCTGAAGGGCGGGCTGCTGAACCTCTCCCTGCGCTCGGTCGGCCAGGATGACTGGGACGGTTCGCTGGATCTTCGCAACTTCGCCATCATCGATGAAAAGAAGCTGTCCACGATCGTTTCGACACCGAGCGGCAAGAATGGAAAGAGCCTGAATGCGGCCGTGAAGCAGAATATCGACACGCGTTCCCAGAGCTTCGAACGAGGCTTTGCGCGCCTGGTGCTGCGCGATGGCGCTCTTTCAATCGAAAACGGCGTGGTGCGTGGCGTCCAGCTCGGCGCGACGTTCCAGGGGACGTTGAAGGATGCTAATGGCAAGATGGACATGACCGGGACCTTCATGCCGGCCTATGGCCTCAACCGGCTATTCGCCGAGGTTCCGATTGTCGGCTTCATTCTCGGCAATGGCAGCGACCGCGGTCTGATCGGCATCACGTTCCGGCTGACCGGCAGTTTCGAGAAGCCGAATATGCAAATCAACCCGCTGTCGATCATTGCGCCGGGTGTGTTCAGGCAGATATTCGAATTCTGATAGGGTCGGGCGGCGGCTCGATCTTTCATTTTTCGGCCGCCAGCTGCTGACGTATGCGGTCCGGCCCGCCACTCATGCGCCGGGCGAATGGTTGGTCGGGGGCGACGACGCGCCAGAATGGCGCAGAGCCGGTTTCGCTGATCCGGACCAGATGTCTTTGAACGGTGACAGGACAGCAGGCGTCGGCGCCGTATTGCTCGGCGAGCGCTTTCCTGATGTTCCCCAAATCGGACAGTTGACCCGGTGCGGCAGCCTGCAAGGCGCGCGCGACCATTTCCTCGCTCGGGATCAACATGCTCTGCGTCGAGCTTCGGCCCTTGGCCCTTGTTTTGATGACGGGCGTTTCATCCATAATCCACCTCCAGTGTTTCAGATACCGACAGAGGACGAACTCATGTGCTGTGAGCCGACACAGGAGTGAGAAAATTTGCTCAACGCTCAGCCGCAATCTGAGTAACCGCTGACCGGTGATGACGCTTTGGTGCGGATATGGCACGCTGCAAACATGAATCAGCACAAATCCAATTCCATGCGTTGGGCTACCGGTAACTGCCACGTCAATGGCGTCGACATTCATTACATCCGGACCGGTGGCGATCATCCTCCGCTTGTCGCACTGCATGGATTGCTGGGCAACGGCGCCTGTCTGGCGCCTTTGGCATGCTCGCTGGAAAACAGCTTCGATGTCGTTTTACCCGATGCGCGAGGTCATGGGAAATCCAGTGCCCCGAGCATCGGATACTCATATTCCGATCTGGCTGGCGACGTCGCCGGGCTCATGAAGGAATTGAAGCTGCGGGCTCCCATCCTGCTTGGCCACTCGATGGGCGGCATGACGGCGGCGGTCGTAGCTGCAAACCTCGGGCGGTCAATAGCCGGTCTCGTTCTTGTCGATCCCACTTTCATCAGTCCCGAATGGCAGCGAGAGGTTTTTGAGAGCGATATTGCTGGGGATCATCGGCGATCCCTGATGTCGGAAAGGGCTGAATTGCTTGCGCAGGCCCGTCTCAGGCATCCGACACGGTCGACTGAAGTTCGAGAATGCCTGGTCGATGCAAGGCTGCAGACCTGTATCTCCGCTTTCGAAGTACTGACACCGCCAAATCCAGATTATTGCGAGCTCGTCCAACATATCAGTGCTCCGATCCTTCTGGTCATCGGGGACAGGGGTGTTGTCTCGCTGGAGACGGCAAGCAAGCTGCAGGCACTCAATCCACTCCTTCGCTATGAAACGATCGCAGATGTTGGGCACGGCATTCCCTATGACAAGCCAGCACATTTGGGCGCAGCGATCCTGCCTTTTCTGCGTATGGTCTCCGAGAACTGGAGCCGTGCTGCGGCGGAAGATTGATCGATCGTCTTAATCGGCTCGTCGATCTCAAGCTGGCGTCATGAAAAAGGCCGGCGAGGGAGCGCCGGCCTTGGTTGGTTTTCTATGTCCAGCTACTCAAACGGCCGGGCGGATAAGGATGTGCTTCTTCTTGCCGAGCGACAGCTTGATGATGCCATCGGCGGTGACTTCACCGGTGCCGATGACCTTGCGCTCGTCGCTGACAGCTTCGTCATTGATGCGGACTGCGCCGCCCTGCACATGGCGGCGCGCCTCGCCGTTGGATGCAGCAAGACCGGCGCGGACGATCAGCGAGAGAAGGCCGATGCCGGCTTCGAGTTCGGCCGCAGGCACGTCGACTGTGGGCAGGTTTTCGGACAGGCCGCCTTCCTCGAAGGTCTTGCGAGCCGTCTCGGCCGCCAGCTCGGCGGCGGCGCGGCCGTGAAGGATAGCGGTGACTTCGGTCGCGAGGATCTTCTTGACCTCATTGATCTCGGAGCCGGCGAGCGCGGAGAGGCGTGCGATCTCATCCATCGGCAGCGTGGTGTAGAGCTTGAGGAAGCGCGAGACGTCGGCATCCTCGGTGTTGCGCCAGTACTGCCAGAAGTCATAGGCAGAGAGCAGGTCGGCGTTGAGCCAGACGGCTCCGGTGGCGGACTTGCCCATCTTGGCGCCGGATGCCGTGGTCAACAGCGGCGAGGTCAACGCGAAGAGCTGCTTCGTCCCCATGCGGTGACCAAGGTCGATGCCGTTGACGATGTTGCCCCACTGATCCGAACCACCCATCTGCAGACGGCAATCGTAGCGCTTGGAGAGCTCGACGAAATCGTAGGCCTGCAGGATCATGTAGTTGAATTCGAGGAACGACAGCGATTGCTCGCGGTCCAGGCGCGTCTTCACGCTGTCGAAGGACAGCATGCGGTTGACCGAGAAGTGGCGGCCCACATCACGCAGGAATTCGAGGTAATTCAGCGAACGCAGCCACTCGGCGTTGTTGATCATCAACGCGTCCTTCGGGCCTTCGCCGTAGGTCAGGTAGTTCGAGAAGCAGCGCTTGATCGAGGCGATATTGCCTTCGATCGTGTCGATCGTCATCAACTGGCGCGACTCCTCCTTGAAGGAGGGGTCGCCGACCATGCCGGTGCCGCCGCCCATCAGCGAAATTGCGCGGTGACCCGTGGCCTGCATCCAATGCAGCATCATGATCTGGATGAGCGACCCGGCATGCAAGCTCGAAGCCGTCGGGTCGAAGCCGATATAGGCTGTCACGGTTTCCTTGGCGAACAGATCGTCGAGGCCCGTTTCATCGGAAATCTGATGAATGAAGCCGCGCTCTTGAAGGGTGCGCAGGAAATCGGATTTGAACTCAGCCATGATTTTGGTCTCTCGAAGCCGCATCGATTGGCAATGCGGTGAATTCACTAAAGTTGAAGGGTGCGGGGGCGTTTAGCATTGATTTATCGGCGCGTCACCACTTTGGTGTCCGGCGCAGACCAGGTTTCGCGCTATAGGGGCGGGAAAGCGAGGTTTTGTGACAGCGTGCATCTCAATGTGACGACGCCGTAACATCGCCTTCGCGCCGCCGGGAATATGCCGCGCATTCGCCAAAATCAAATCCTAGTCATTTCTTGTTGATCCCTTGTGTGCCTCATGTTTCGCGAAAGAAACCGGTATGTCACCTCTGCTGTCGATGATGGGATTGTCGTCCAAAAAGACGATCTGGGCATTTTTTGCCGCGGTCTTTGTTCTGGCCGGTATCGCCGCCGTGAACCCGGCTAGAGCCCAAAACTCTCCTGAAAAGCGAATAGCCTTTGTCGTTGGCAATGCGGCTTACAAGGCGGGCGCCTTGCCGACGCCGGCCAATGATGCCGGCTTGATCGCGCAGACGCTGCAGGCAGCCGGCTTCGATGTGATCGGCGCACGCGATCTCGACCAGAACGGATTGCGCGACGCGATGCGCGACTTTCTGACGAAGGCGAATGCGTCGGGACCGAACACCGTCGTCTTCGTCTATCTCGCGGGCTATGGAGTGCAGTATCAGGGTGACAATTACTTCGTACCCGTCGATGCGCAGATCGCCAATGCCACCGATGTGCCGGTGGAAGCGTTGCGGATGACGGACTTCACCAAGTCGCTGGCGGCCATCAACAATCGCGGCAGCATTGTCGTTCTCGACGCCGCGCGGGCCAATCCGTTCGTGCGATCCAACGAGCCGCTGGCCGGCGGGCTGGCGCTGGTCGATCCGGACGCCAATCAGCTGATTGCCTTCAATGCCGCGCCCGGAACCGTCGCGCCGCAGGAGGCCGGTCCCTATGGCTCCTATGCCCATGCACTGGCGGAGATGATCCGTGTCGGCGGTCTGCCGCTCGACGATATCTTTGATCGAACCCGTCTGCGCGTTGGGGATCTCACGAAGGGAGCCGAAATCTCCTGGGATGCGTCTAAATTCAAGAATGCCTTCACCTTCTTCGATCGCGGTCCCGATGCGCCGGCGCCTCAGGTGGCGAGCTACGACAATGCGGCCATTCGCACGAAGGCCATTCGCGACTTCGATGAGCGTGATGCCTATTTCGCTGCGCTCGATCGTGACACGCTGAGTGGATACGAGGATTTCCTCGCCGCCTATCCGAACGATTCCATGGCAAAGCGCGTTCGAGCCATCATCGCCGCACGCAGGGAGGCGATTACGTGGCGCGAGACATGGCGGGCCGATTCGCCGGAGGCCTATTGGTCCTATCTGAGACGTTATCCACGTGGCCCGCATGTCTGGGATGCGCGCCGGCGCCTGGAACATTTCGAGGCTGCGCTTGAGCCGCCACCGTCGTTTACCGTCATCGAATACGATGTGCCGCCACCGCCGCCGCCTGAGATCGTCTATGTCGATCGTCCCGTTCTTTATTTTGACGATGCGGATTTCGGCTATGCACCGCCGCCGCCGGTTGTTTTCCTGGCGCCGCCGCCATCGGATTTCGTGGAACTCGCGCCGCCGCAGCCGTCCGTCGATCTTTACGTGTTGCCGGCGCCCGTTTACGTGCCGGTTGCCCGCTGGGTCGAGCCGCCACGGGACGTTGCGCCGCCGGAAAACGACATCATCTTCAACAACATCCACAATACCGTGGTGAACAACACTGTCGTCAACAATACGACGGTCAACAACACGACCGTCAACGATAATGGTGCAGCGCCCGCTGCTCCAGGATTGACCAGCGGGCAGAAGCTGGTTGGGGCGGCCGTTGTTGCCGGTGCGGGGGCTGCGGCGTTGCATGTCGCCTTGCCGCCCTCGGTTCAAAAGAAAGCTGCGGTGCTACAGAAGCAGAACCCTGCGGCAGCGGCCAAGGCTGCGCCCGGAACTGGCGCTGCGGTTGCACCTTCGGGTCAGCCACAGACAGGAAATGCCGTCGCTCACGTGTTGCCCGGCACCAATGGGCAGCCACTACCGGCAGACGGCAAGCTGCCCACAAACTCCGGCTCGGTGCAAGGCAAGCAGGCTCAATCGCCTCAGCCCACGCCCAATGCGGTTCACAATCCCGCTGTTGCGGTTCAACCTGCGCAGCAGGGGACGAATGCCAATGCCCATGCGCTTCCGGGTGCTGCCAATGGACAGCCTCTGCCGGCGGGAGCCAAGCTTCCAAACAATCCTGGCACAGCGCAAACAAAACAGGTTGAACCTGCCCAACAAGGCGCCAACACAAAGCTTCACGCGCTTCGCGGTTCCAAGACGCAGCTGCCGGCGCCTGCAGGCAATGCGCCTGTGGCAAAGACTCAAAATCAACCGGCGAAGACGCCGGCTGCTCAGGCTGGCAAGAATGCAAAACCGAATGTCGTGGCGACTGCACCGAACCCCGTGGTTCATAGCCAAGCGGCCAAGCCCGCGACGCCGGCCGTTGTTGCCAAGGCTCCGGTTCAGCCTAGGGTAACGAACAACGCCCGGCCGCAGATGAACAATCAGGCCCATGCCGCAGCACAGCCATCTCGTCAGGCCAATCCGGTGGTAGCGCAGCCTAAGCCAGTGCCGCATGTCGCTGTGCAGGCGAGGGCGCCGGCTCCAGAGGCGAAGGCTCAACCGAGGCCTCAGCCGCAAGCGCAGCCGAGACCCGTGCAACAACAGGCCAAAGCGCCTCCGGCTGCACAGAAACCTCCGGAAAAGAAGACCTGCGGCGTTCCGGGCCTGCCGCCGTGTCACTGAGCGGCGATGTGAAGCAATAATAGGACCTGCTTCGGCGGGTCCCGGCATTTCGGGTCGCCGATTGGTTGCCTTGTTGAAATGATCCCATAGGTTTAGCAGACACAGATCGGGCGGTGCCAGTTGGCGCCGCCGCATCGATTGTAGGGCTACAACTCCGTCATGAAAGCAGGCAGGCAGATGAGCGACACCATGATACTCGAAACTCCGCGCCTTGTTCTTACGATGTGGGGCAAGAGTGACGCGGAGCTGATTCGGCAGCTACATTCGACGATCGACACGACGCGCTATCTCTCGGGTGCTGCGCCATGGACGCAGGAGAAAGCCGAGGAGAGGCTGAAAAGCTGGTTCGACGAGCAGGCGCGCGATGGCGTGACGAAATACAAAATGCTCAAAAGAGACGACGGTCGCTTCATCGGACGTGCCGGATTTTCTCGCTTCCACGATGAGGATGGACGCGGCGAATTCGAACTTGGCTATTCGATTCGGAAGGATGCCTGGGGCAATGGCTATGCGACCGAAATTGCCGGGGCGCTGGCTCAATGGTTTTTCGCTCGCGGTGTGGGCCGGCGATTCATTGCCTTTACCCATCCAGAAAATGCCGCGTCACAGCGCGTTCTACGCAAGATCGGCATGAAAGATCACCCGTCGATGACAATCGACGGGATCACGTGTCCAACTTTTAGTATGTCTCGGTAACGGCCGCTTGTCTCAGCGGATGCGCTTGGCTGCCGGCTCCGGCACCAATTCGCCGTTGAGGCGCCGATCGAGATAATCCTCGCATTCGCCGAGCAGCGTTTCGACCTGGCCGTTGAAGAAGTGGTTGGCGGCCGGCACGACCTTGTGCGTGATCAGGATGCCCTTCTGGGTCTTCAGCTTCTCGACGAGGCCGTTGACGTCCTTTTCCGGAGCAACCTTGTCAGCGTCGCCGTTGATGATCAGGCCGGACGACGGGCAGGGCGCCAGGAAGGAGAAGTCATAGATGTTCGGCTGCGGTGCGATCGACATGAAGCCTTCGATTTCCGGGCGGCGCATCAAAAGCTGCATGCCGATCCAGGCGCCGAAGGAATAGCCGGCAACCCAACAGCTCTTGGAATCCGGATGAAGGCTCTGCACCCAGTCAAGCGCCGATGCCGCGTCGGAAAGCTCGCCGGCGCCGTGGTCGAATTCGCCCTGGCTGCGGCCGATGCCGCGAAAGTTGAAGCGGAGCGTTGTAAACCCGCGCTTCTGGAACATATAGAAGAGCTGGTAGACGACCTGATTGTTCATCGTGCCGCCGAACTGCGGATGGGGATGAAGAATGATCGCGATCGGGGCGCTCTTCTCCTTGGAGGGTTGATAGCGGCCTTCAAGGCGACCAGCGGGGCCGTTGAAAATTACTTCAGGCATCGATACTCCGGCTCTTCTTTTTCTGCGTTCAAACCTAAAGGCACGCAGCAAGTTGACTTGACGAATGCGCTCATCTTTTCTAGAACGCAGTTTAGAACAATTCGAAACTTGATGCGGTGTTCCGCGCGTTGTTTGCGCAACGGTTTGTGGAACGTGTCATAAGGCATGCTAGGCTGAAATTTCAAGGAAAATGAGCCGGCCGCAGCAAAGCAAAGTCGCGCAGGAAGAAGATTATGGCTGCAACACGCCTTTATCTCGATTGGAATGCTACCGCACCGCTCCATCCGGCGGTTCGCGAAGCAATGCTGCGCTCGATGGATATTCAAGGCAACCCCAATTCCGTTCATGGCGAAGGTAGGGCAGCCCGCGCGGCTGTCGAGGCCGCGCGCCGGCAGGTCGCAAGTCTGACGGGCACGGAACCGGCTCATGTCGTCTTTACCAGCGGCGCCACAGAGGCAGCCAATATGGTGCTGACGCCGGAATTTCGCATGGGGCGCACGCCGCTTGTCGTCAGCCGTCTTTATATATCCGCCGTCGAGCATCCTGCCGTGCGTGAAGGCGGCCGGTTTGCCAAGGACGATATCAGCGAAATACCAGTGACCTCGGATGGCACCGTCGATCTTGCTGCGCTGGAGGAGATGCTGTCGGTCCATGACAAGGCGAGCGGCCTGCCCATGGTCGCGATCATGCTCGCCAACAATGAGACCGGAATTGTGCAGCCTGTCGCAGAGGCGGCAAAGCTCGTTCAAGCCGTGGGCGGTCTCCTCGTCGTGGATGCAGTTCAGGCAGCCGGCCGCATTCCTCTCGACATCAATGCCATCGGCGCGGATTTCGTGATCGTGTCGTCGCACAAGATCGGCGGCCCCAAAGGCGTCGGCGCGCTGGTCTCTCGCGGTGAGGTGCTTATGCCGAAGCCGTTGATCCATGGCGGCGGCCAGGAGAAGGGCCATCGTTCGGGCACGGAAAATACCCTTGCCATTATCGGCTTCGGTGCGGCAGCCGCCGCAGCGCTCGACGAGTTCGAAGGCCGCAATGCCGCGATCGCTCGATTGCGGGATCGGCTTGAGGAAGGCATGCGGCAGAGTGCGCCGGATGTCATCATTCATGGAGAGCAGGGTCTCCGCGTTCCGAACACCAGCTTCTTCACGCTTCCGGGGCTGAAATCGGAAACCGGGCAGATTGCGTTCGATCTCGAAGGTGTCGCCATATCGGCCGGATCTGCCTGTTCGTCGGGCAAGGTCGGGGAAAGCCATGTGCTTGTGGCGATGGGATGCGATCCCAAGCTCGGGGCGCTGCGCATATCTCTGGGGCCGACGACAACGGATGCCGATATCGATCGCGCAATCGCCGCGTTTGCCCGGATTGCGGGAAGACGCAAGCTGGCGGGGGCGGCGGCCTGACGGCCACAATTTTGCGGAAACCGAAATTTCCGCTTGCCAAGCGGGATGAAAAGTCCCTTTTGGCCGACTACATAGGGGGCAGACATAAGTCTGCCGCAACGTTGACAAGCTGCCGGACCTTGGATCCGGCGAGATTGGAGAACGAAATGCCTGCAGTCCAGGAAACGGTCGATCAGGTTCGCCAGATCGACGTGGACCAGTATAAGTATGGTTTCGAAACCACGATCGAGGTGGAAAAGGCTCCCAAGGGCCTTTCCGAAGACATCATCCGATTCATCTCCGCCAAGAAGCAGGAGCCGGACTGGATGCTGGAATGGCGCCTTGAGGCCTATCGGCGCTGGCTGACGCTTGAGGAGCCGGTATGGGCTCGCGTCGACTACCCGAAGATCGACTTCAACGACATTCACTATTACGCCGCGCCAAAGAAGTTCGCCGGACCGAAGTCGCTCGACGAAGTCGACCCGGAGCTGCTGAAGACCTACGAGAAACTCGGTATTCCGCTGCGCGAACAGGAAATCCTCGCCGGCGTTGAGAAGCCGAAGATCGCCGTCGATGCGGTGTTCGATTCCGTTTCGGTCGTGACCACTTTCAAGGAAGAGCTGAAGAAGGCCGGCGTGATCTTCATGTCGATCTCGGAAGCCATCCGCGAGCATCCGGAGTTGGTGCGCAAGTATCTCGGTTCTGTCGTGCCGACCTCCGACAATTTCTATGCGACGCTGAATTCGGCCGTCTTCACCGATGGTTCGTTTGTCTTCGTGCCGAAGGGCGTTCGTTGCCCGATGGAGCTGTCGACCTACTTCCGCATCAACGAGAAGAACACCGGCCAGTTCGAGCGCACGCTGATCATCGCCGAGGAAGGTGCTTACGTCTCCTATCTCGAGGGCTGCACGGCGCCGCAGCGCGACGAAAATCAGCTTCACGCTGCCGTCGTCGAGCTGGTTGCGCTCGATGACGCCGAAATCAAGTATTCGACGGTGCAGAACTGGTATCCGGGCGACAAGCAAGGCAAGGGCGGCATCTACAACTTCGTCACCAAGCGTGGCGATTGCCGCGGCGCTCGCTCCAAGATCTCCTGGACGCAGGTCGAGACCGGTTCCGCGATCACCTGGAAGTACCCGTCTTGCATCCTGCGCGGCGATGACAGCCGTGGCGAGTTCTACTCGATCGCGGTTTCGAACGGCCATCAGCAGGTCGACAGCGGCACGAAGATGATCCATCTCGGCAAGAACACGTCGAGCCGCATCGTCTCGAAGGGTATCGCTGCCGGCGTTTCGCAGAACACCTATCGCGGTCAGGTTTCGGCTCACCGCAAGGCGTCGAATGCGCGCAATTTCACGCAGTGCGACTCGTTGCTCATCGGCGACAAGTGCGGCGCGCACACCGTGCCCTACATCGAAGCCAAGAACTCGACGGCGCAGTTCGAACATGAGGCCACGACGTCGAAGATCTCCGAGGATCAGCTGTTCTATTGCCTGCAGCGTGGCATCCCCACCGAAGCGGCTATCGCGCTGATCGTCAACGGCTTCGTCAAGGAAGTGCTGCAGGAACTGCCGATGGAATTTGCCGTCGAAGCACAGAAGCTGATCGGCATCTCGCTCGAAGGCAGTGTTGGGTGATGACGAATGCGGACACTGTCACGCTCTTTCGCCCTGTTGGACTGGAAGAACTTAAGCTGATCGAGGAGAGTGGCTGGAAATCGTTCCCGCCACGCCTGCCGGATCAACCGATTTTCTACCCGGTCACCAATGAAGAGTATGCCGCGCAGATTGCGAGAGACTGGAATACGAAGGTCGGCTCGCGGCGCGGATATGTGACACGCTTCGATGTAAATACCGACTATGTGTCCCGCTTTGAGCGAAAGATCGTTGGCGGACGCGAGCATCAAGAGCTTTGGGTGCCGGCAGAGGAACTCGCTGAATTCAATCGCAATATCGTTGGTGCGATTGTCGTGACGCAGAGTTTTGAACCGGCTGAATAACGGTAAATCTATATAGGAAAGTCACCGTTGGTTCGATCGCCGATCACCAGGGTGGGACGAAGGAAACGAATATGCTTGAGATCAAGAACCTGCATGCCCGCATCGCCGAAGACGGCACCGAGATCATTCGCGGCCTGAACCTGACGGTGAAGGCAGGCGAAGTCGCCGCCATCATGGGCCCGAATGGCTCCGGCAAGTCGACGCTCTCCTACATCCTCTCCGGCCGCGAAGATTACGAAGTCACCGAGGGTGACATCATCTATAACGGCGAGAGCATTCTCGAGCTCGACGCTGCCGAGCGCGCCGCCAAGGGTATCTTCCTCGCCTTCCAATATCCGGTCGAAATTCCGGGTGTCGCCACGATGCAGTTCCTCAAGGTTGCCCTTAATGAACAGCGCAAGGCGCGCGGCGAAGAAGAGCTGACGACGCCGGATTTCATCCGCCGCGTCAAGGATGCTGCCGCCAAGCTGCAGATCAACATGGACATGCTGAAGCGTCCGCTGAACGTCGGCTTCTCCGGCGGTGAAAAGAAGCGTGCCGAAATCCTGCAGATGGCGCTGCTCGAGCCGAAGCTTTGCGTCCTCGACGAAACCGACTCCGGTCTCGACATCGACGCGCTGAAGATCGTTGCCGATGGCGTCAATGCCCTGCGCTCTCCGGATCGCGCCGTGATCGTTATCACCCACTACCAGCGCCTGCTCGACTACATCGTTCCGGACACCGTCCACGTCCTCTACAAGGGCCAGGTGATCAAGTCCGGCGACAAGACGCTGGCGCACGAACTCGAAGCCAACGGCTATGCCGACATCATCGGTGCTGCAGCCTGATCGAGGCGGAAAGGACACGTCGATGAATATTCAGACGACGAACCGCCTGACGGCAGCCGAGACGGCGCTGATCGAGGCGTATAACGACCAGATGGGCGATCTGCCCGGCGACGGCGAAGTTTTCGCCGTCCGCGATCGCCTGCTGGAGGAGCTGAAGACAGCCGGTCTGCCGACGCGCCGGATTGAGGCCTGGCACTATACCGATTTCAAGAGTCTGCTGCGTCTCGTGCCGAGCGACATCGGCAAGGGTCTCGCCGAAGCGCTCGCCCCGACGGTCGAGGGAGCTTCGGTTCTCACGGTCATCCAGGGCAAGGCAAGCGAGAAGGCTACGGTTAAGAACCTGACGGTCGGACGCTATGCCGACAGCCTGGTCAACGGCGCGGCTGCCGCCGGTCTGGAGGCCCTCGGCAAGGATGACGCCATCGGGCGCATCAATGCCAGCTTCGTGCGGGATGGCTATGTCATAGACCTGCCCGATGGCACCGAACTCGATGCGCCGCTTGAGGTGCAGTTTGTGCATGCCGGTGGTCAGATCCATAGCCGTTTGCCTGTTTCTTTCGGCGCCGACGTCAAGGCGACCTTGATCGAGCGTCACCAGGCGGTCGAAGGTGCTGCCGCATTGGTTTCGTCGGTCAGCGAAGTCAAGATCGGCAAGGGTTCTGAAATCACCTGGATCATCCTGCAGGAGCAGGGCAGCGAAGACACCCATCTCGGCCAGCTTCGCATCGATCTCGGAGAAGATGCCAAGCTGAAGCTGTTTGTCATCAATGCTGGCGGCAAGCTTGTTCGTCAGGAACTGTATATCAAGGTAGTAGGCGAGGGCGCGGATTTGACGCTCCGCGGCATCAACCTGCTTGGTGGCGATACCCATACGGACGTGACGATGGTGCTCGGCCATGATGTTCCGAACACCGGCTCCACGGAAGTTATCCGCAACGTGGTGTTCGATCGCGCTCGCGGCGTCTTTCAGGGCATGATCCGGGTCGCGCCGGACGCGCAGAAGACCGACGCCAAGATGGCTTGCAACACGCTGCTGATGTCCGACGATGCCGAGTTCTCGGTGAAGCCAGAGCTCGAAATCTTCGCCGACGACGTTCAGTGCGGCCACGGCGCGACCGTTGCCGACATCGACAAGAACCATCTCTACTATCTGATGGCGCGCGGCATTCCCGAGAACAAGGCTCGTGCGATGCTGGTCAACGCCTTCGTAGCGGAGATCGTCGAGGAACTGGAAGACGAAGCCCTGGTCGAGGCGCTGGAAGGCGTTATCTCCGGCTGGCTGGAAAAGCACGCCTGATTGGAGGCAAAGCTCGTGGACAAGATCGTGCCGGCAACGGCCTATGACGTCGAAGCCATTCGCCGGGATTTCCCGATCCTGGCGAAAACGGTGCATGGCAAGCCGCTGGTCTATCTCGACAATGGCGCCTCCGCGCAGAAGCCGCAGGTCGTCATCGATGCCATCTCGCATGCTTATTCCAACGAATATGCGAACGTGCATCGCGGCCTGCACTTTCTGTCCAATGCAGCGACGGAAGCCTATGAGGCGGCTCGCGAAAAGGTGCGCCGCTTCCTGAATGCGCCGTCGGTGGACGAGATCGTCTTTACCAAGAACTCGACAGAGGCGATCAACACGGTTGCCTATGGTTGGGGCATGCCCGAAATCGGCGACGGTGACGAGATCGTCGTCTCGATCATGGAGCATCACTCCAATATCGTTCCCTGGCATTTCATCAGGGAACGGCAGGGTGCGAAGCTCGTCTGGGTGCCCGTCGACGACGAGGGCGCCTTCCATATCGAGGAATTCGAGAAGAGCCTGACCGAGCGCACCAAGCTCGTCGCCATCACACATATGTCGAATGCGCTCGGGACGGTCGTTCCGGTCAAGGAAGTCTGCCGCATCGCCCATGAGCGCGGCATTCCGGTTCTGATCGACGGCTCGCAGGGTGCCGTGCATATGCCTGTCGACGTGCAGGATATCGATTGCGACTGGTACGTCATGACCGGTCACAAGCTCTATGGCCCCTCGGGTATCGGCGTTCTCTACGGCAAGAAGGAGCGGTTTGCGCAGATGCGGCCGTTCCAGGGCGGCGGCGAGATGATTTTCGACGTCACCGAGGAAAACGTCACCTATAACGAGCCGCCGCATCGCTTCGAAGCGGGAACGCCGCCGATCGTTCAGGCGATCGGTCTTGGCTATGCGCTCGACTATATGGACAGTATCGGCCGCGAGGCGATTGCCCGCCATGAGGCCGATCTCGCCGCCTATGCAGCAGAGCGGCTGCGCGATATCAATTCGCTGCGCGTCATCGGTACGGCGCCCGGCAAGGGCGGTATTTTCTCCTTCGAGCTTGCGGGAATTCACTCGCACGACGTCTCGATGGTGATCGACCGGCAGGGTGTCGCCGTTCGCGCCGGCACCCATTGCGCCCAGCCGCTCTTGAAACGCTTCGGCGTTACCTCCACATGCCGTGCATCGTTCGGCATGTACAATACGCGCGCCGAGGTGGATGCCTTGGCGGATGCCTTGGAATATGCGCGGAAATTCTTTGCCTAAGGAGGCAAGCGATGTCACTCGACGAAAGCGAACAGAAGATCGATGTGCGCGATGGGATCGTGCATTCCAGCATTCCGGAAGATGAGGTTGCGCGCCTCAGCGACGACATCATCTCGGCGCTGAAGACGGTCTACGATCCGGAAATTCCCGCCGATATCTTCGAGCTGGGTCTGGTCTACAAGATCGATATCGAAGACGACCGCATGGTGAAGATCGTCATGACGCTGACCGCACCTGGTTGCCCGGTTGCCGGCGAAATGCCGGGCTGGGTCGAGAATGCTGTCGGCGCTGTCGAAGGTGTTTCCGGTGTCGACGTCAGCATGACCTTCGATCCGCCCTGGACGCCGGATCGCATGTCGGAAGAAGCGCAGGTCGCTGTCGGCTGGTATTGAAGCTTTAAGCCGCCGGCTTTACATTAAGACTCGAAGCGCCGGATCTTGACCCCGGTTGCGGAAGGAGAATGAGCCCATGGGCTTTGCAGTCATGAGCATGACGGATGCGGCAGCAGCCCGCGTCAAGGCGATCGTCGGTAACTCCGGTCCCGATGCCAAGGGCGTTCGCGTCGGCATCAAAAAGGGCGGCTGCGCCGGCATGGAATATACCATCGACCTGGTGACCGAGCCGAACGCGAAGGACGACCTGATCGAGCGCGATGGCGCGAAGGTCTGGGTCGAACCGTCTGCCGTACTCTATCTGCTCGGCACGGAAATGGGCTTCGAGATGACGACGCTGCGCTCCGGCTTCATCTTCACCAATCCGAACCAGACATCGGCGTGCGGTTGCGGTGAGTCCGTCGAACTGAAGCCTGCCGATCTGGCAGCGCTTGCGGCTCAGCGACAGGCTGCGCAACCCGCCTAAAGCGCCCTTCATCATATTTCGTGCGGCTGCATTTCATGCTTTGATCCATGCATGCCGAGGATCGTCTCGCCGTCCCCTTGGCTAACCGGTTGAACCGGATAAAGTCGACAGGGCGCGCAAGGGGGATCTTATGGTGGCTGCGGCATGGGTTTACACGCTGATCCCGGCTGCCGCGGCCATTGTTGGTGCCGCGGTTGCGGTGAATACGCGGCCCGGCCCCAATCTCGTCAGCGCAATCCAGCATTTTGCCTCCGGTGTGGTGTTTGCCGCGGCTGCCGGGGAAATTTTGCCCGATGTGATGCATCGCGGCTATCCTCTCGCAACGGTGATTGGCGGCGTGATCGGCGTGGCTGTGATGCTGCTGGTCAAGCAACTGGAGGATTGGGCCAAGGGACCGGTCGGCCTGTTGGCCGCCATCGGCATCGACATCCTAATCGACGGCCTCGTACTTGGCATCGGCTTTGCTGCCGGCCCGAAGGTCGGCTTGCTGCTGACCATCGCGCTGACGCTCGAAGTGCTGTTTCTTGGCTTGACCGTGGCGAACGAACTGGGTGAGAGCGTCCGCTCCAGAACGAAGATCGTCACAGTAACGGCCGCACTTGCGCTGTTGCTGCCGATCGGTGCCCTGCTTGGAACGCCGATCGCGTCATTGCCCGGCCCAGTTCTTACAGGCTTCTTTGCGTTCGGACTGATTGCGCTACTTTATCTCGTCACCGAGGAATTGCTGGTCGAAGCCCATGAAACGCCGGATCGCCCCTGGGTGACGGCGATGTTCTTTGCGGGCTTTCTAATCCTTCTGACCTTGGAGGAGTTGATCGGCTGACCATGCCCAAGCCGAGCGTTGCGGGCGTCAACTTCAAAGCGTTGCGGATTCACAATGCGCGGCCGGAACCGGCGTCAGCTTGAGCCCGAGCGCTTTGACGACCTTGAGGATTGTCGCGAATTCCGGATTGCCGTCACCGCTGAGTGCCCGGTAGAGGGCGGAACGGTTCATGCCGACATCCTTGGCAAGCTTGCTCATATTGCGCGTGCGGGCGACTTCGCCCAGCGCTTTGGCAATCGACGCGGGATCATCGGTCGCGAAGGCGGCAGCGATATAGGTGTCGGGGTTGTCGGTGCTCAGGGGATTCTCCTGGTTCATGTCACAAGCCTTTCCGTATGAGCCAATCGCGGATGATCCCGGTCTCGTCCTCATGCAGGTCGTGACCGGTCGCCAGCACATGTGCGCTGACATCCGCGCCGGCATTTTCAAATTGATTTCTGATGAGTTCGGCATCGCCACGCTGGCGTCGTGGATCATGATCGCCCGATGTGATCAGGATCGGCAGCCCGCTGAGAGACGGGAAATTCATGTCCGGCACCGGCGAGAGCGGCCGCATCAGAATTGCGGCTGCTGTCAATCGAGGTTGCCGGAGGAAAATGGACGCCGCCATGATCGCGCCATTGGAAAAGCCGAGGAGCACGGGCGGTTGCTCAAGCGTTCCATCCGCCAATGCCGTTTCGATGAAGCGACAGATAGCGTTCGTGCGATCATAGAGATCGACGTAGTCCAGGCTGCGATCCGGGTTGCGGCAGAAGAAGGCGAAGCCCGACTCCCAAGGCACCTGACCGCGCATCGAAAGATAGGTCCGTTCAGGCGCGATGGCGTCGGCAAGAGGGACCAACGACGTTTCATCGCCGCTACTGCCATGCAGCAGAAGCAGCGGGCGGGACGAGTGTCCTGCTCGCCCGACGACGAAATGAAATTCCGGTTGTTCCGGCATAAATCTGAATTCCAGGGCCCCATTGCCGCGTTACGAAAAACGCCGCGCCTCCTTTCGGACGCGCGGCGCTTTCATAGACAAGTTTCACAATAGATTTATGTCTGTTTCCAGCGAAGCGACTGAACCGCTTCGCTTTTTCGCGGAAAATCCTATTCTGCCGCTTCGGCGTAGGACTCCAGTGGCGGGCAGGTGCAAATCAGGTTGCGATCGCCATAGACATTGTCGATACGGTTGACCGGAGACCAGTATTTATCCACGCGGAAAGCGCCCGGCGGGAAGCAGGCCTGCTCGCGCGAATAGGGACGATCCCATTCGCCGACGAGGTCTTCCACCGTGTGCGGAGCGTTCTTCAGCGGGTTGTTGGCCTTGTCCATCCGGCCGTCTTCGATGGCGCGGGCTTCCTCGCGGATCGCCAGCATTGCCTCGCAGAAGCGGTCAAGCTCGGCCTTGGTTTCCGATTCGGTCGGCTCGATCATCAGCGTGCCGGCAACAGGCCAGCTCATAGTCGGGGCGTGGAAGCCGCAATCGATCAGCCGCTTGGCGACATCGTCGACGGTCACGCCGGCGCTTGCGACCAGCGGGCGGGTGTCGATGATGCATTCATGCGCTACACGTCCGTCCTTGGACTTGTAGAGCACGTCGTAAGCGCCCTTCAGGCGGGCAGCGATGTAGTTGGCGTTGAGGATCGCCACCTTCGTTGCCTGCGTCAGGCCTTCGCCGCCCATCATCAGGCAATAGCTCCAGGAGATCGGCAGGATGGAGGCCGAACCGAAGGCTGCCGCCGAGACCGCGCCGCTGCGGCCGTCCGTTTCCGGATGGCCGGGCAGGTGAGTTGCCAGATGCGCCTTGACGCCGATCGGACCCATACCAGGACCGCCGCCGCCATGCGGAATGCAGAAGGTCTTGTGCAGGTTCAGGTGGCTGACGTCGGAGCCGATATCGCCGGGACGCGAGAGGCCGACCATGGCGTTCATGTTGGCGCCATCGAGATAGACCTGACCGCCATGCTTGTGCACGAGATCGCAGATCTCCTTCACCGTCTCTTCGAACACGCCGTGCGTCGAAGGGTAGGTGATCATGCAGCAGGAGAGGTTGTCGGCATATTGCTCGGTCTTGGCGCGGAAGTCGGCCATGTCGATATCGCCGTCGTCGCTGACCTTGACCACCACGACCTTCATGCCCGCCATCTGTGCCGAGGCCGGGTTGGTGCCGTGCGCGGAGGTCGGAATGAGGCAGATGTCGCGATGACCTTGGCCATTGGCAATATGGTAGTTGCGAATGGTCAGCAGGCCGGCATATTCGCCTTGCGCACCGGAGTTCGGCTGCATGGAGAAGGCGTCATAGCCCGTCACGGCGCAGAGCTTGTCCGTCAGGTCGTCGATCATTTCGCGGTAGCCGAGTGCCTGATCGGCCGGCACGAAAGGATGGATGTCGGAGAATTCCGGCCAGGTGATCGGCAGCATTTCCGCTGTCGCGTTCAGCTTCATGGTGCAGGAGCCGAGCGGGATCATGGAGCGGTCGAGGGCCAGGTCGCGGTCCGACAGACGACGGATGTAGCGCGTCATCTCGCTTTCGGCGCGGTTCATGTGGAAGATCGGATGCGCCAGGTACTCGCTGGTGCGCAGCAGGGTCTTCGGCAGACGATAGGACGGCTCGAAATCGGCAATGCGGAAATCGCCACCAAAGGCGCGCCACACCGCTTCCACCGTTGCCGGGCGCGTGCGCTCGTCAAGGCTGATGCCGATCTTCGTTTCGCCGACCTTGCGCAGGTTGACGCCTTCGGCGACAGCCGCGCGCAGGATGAGACCCTGCATGTGGCCGACTTCGACGGTAATCGTGTCGAAGAAGGTTTCCGGCTCGACGGTGTAGCCGAGCTTTTCCAGCCCCTTGGCCATCAGCACGGCCTTCTGATGGACCTGCTGGGCGATTGCCTTCAGGCCCTGCGGACCGTGGAACACGGCATACATCGAAGCCATGACGGCGAGCAGCACCTGTGCGGTGCAAATGTTCGACGTCGCCTTTTCGCGGCGGATATGCTGTTCGCGCGTCTGCAGCGACAGGCGATAAGCGCGGTTGCCGCGTGCATCGACGGAAACGCCGACAAGACGGCCCGGCATGGAGCGCTTGATGGCATCCTTGACGGCCATATAGGCTGCATGCGGACCGCCGTAACCAACAGGAACGCCGAAGCGCTGCGACGAACCGATGGCGATATCCGCCCCCATTTCACCGGGTGACTTCAGCAGTGTCAGTGCCAGGAGGTCAGCCGCCATGATGGCTATGGCGCCGGTCTGATGCAGGCGTGCGATCAGGCCGCTGAAGTCGTTGAGGTGACCATGCGTGCCCGGATACTGGAAGATCGCGCCGAAGACGTCGACCGGATCCAGATCCGTGAATGGATTTCCGACGATGACGGTCCAGCCAAGCGGCTCGGCGCGGGTCTTGATCAGCGCGATGGTCTGCGGGTGGCAGGCGGCGTCGACGAAGAAGGCCTTCGCCTTGGACTTGGCGACGCGTTCCGCCATTGCCATGCCTTCGGCTGCAGCCGTTGCTTCATCGAGCAGGGACGCATTGGCGACGTCGAGGCCGGTGAGGTCGCTGATCATCGTCTGGTAGTTCAGGAGTGCCTCGAGGCGGCCCTGGCTGATCTCAGGCTGATAGGGTGTATAGGCCGTGTACCAGGCAGGGTTTTCCAGAATGTTGCGCTGGATGACCGGCGGCGTGATCGTGCCGTAATAGCCCTGACCGATCAGCGAAACGAGAACCTTGTTCTTGTTCGCGGTCTCGCGCAGGCGGTCGAGCGCCTCGCGCTCCGTCATGGGTGCGCCCCAGGCGAGCGGTGCCTTCTGGCGGATCGCCGGCGGCAAAGTCGCGTCGATCAGGCCGTCGAGGCTCTTGTAGCCGATCACCTTGAGCATGTCGGTCATCTCGGAGGGAGACGGGCCGATATGGCGACGATTGGCGAAATCATATGGCTGGTAGTCGGTGAACGTGAATTCCGTAGGCGTCGTCATTATCCGATCAACTCCTTGTAACCGGATTCATCAAGAAGACCATCAAGATCGCTGATATTCTTCAGCTTGAGCTTGAAGAACCAGCCGGCACCCATCGGATCGGAATTGACGAGGGCAGGATCGGCGGTGATGGCTTCGTTGACTTCGGTGATTTCTCCGTCGAGCGGACAATAGACTTCGGATGCGGCTTTGACGGATTCGACGGTCGCCGCGTCACCACCCTTGGAGAAGCTGGAGCCGACTTCAGGCAATTCCACGAAAACGAGATCGCCGAGCTGCTCGGCGGCATGCGCGGTGATGCCGACCGTTGCGACATCGCCTTCAACCTTCAGCCACTCATGTTCTTCGGTGAATTTCAGCATGGGTAATCCTCTCTGGAAAAGACGTTCAGCGTTTGTAGGTAGGCTTGATGAAAGGCAGCGCACTGACGACGACAGGCAGATATTTGCCGCGAACCTCAGCGTAAACGGTGGTGCCGGGTGCCGTGAAATCGGTCGGCAGGTAGCCCATGGCAACGGGGGATTCGACGCTCGGGCCGAAGCCGCCCGAGGTGACCTCACCGATTTCGGTCTTGCCTTCCACATCGGCATAGAGCTTGGCATGGCCGCGCACCGGCGCCTTGCCCTCGGGCTTCAGGCCGACGCGGCGGCGCGAGGTGCCGCCATCGAGTTCGTCTAGAATACGAGCTGCTCCGGGAAAGCCGCCGGCGCGGGCGCCGCCCGTTTTGCGAGTCTTCTGAATGGCCCATTCCAGCGCGCCTTCGATCGGCGTCGTCGTTTGGTCGATGTCGTTGCCATAGAGGCAGAGGCCGGCTTCGAGGCGAAGGGAGTCGCGGGCTCCAAGGCCGATCGGCTGCACGTCTGGGTGTTCCAGCAGCCGCTTGGCGATATCCTCGGCCTTGTCAGCCGGCACGGAGATTTCGAAACCGTCTTCGCCGCTATAGCCGGAGCGCGACACGAGGCAGGAGACATCGTGGAGACGACAATGGCGCACATCCATGAATTTCATGTAGGCGATATCGGCCCAAAGCTCGGCAAGCACGTCGACGGCGCGCGGTCCCTGAAGCGCAATGAGGGCGCGATCGAGTAAAGTAATTTCGCAGCTATCACCGATATGGTCTTGAAGATGTTTGAAGTCCTGCTCTTTGCAGGCTGCGTTGACGACGACGAAAAGATAGTCGTCCATATGGGTGATCATCAGATCGTCGAGGATGCCGCCCTTGTCGTCAGTGAAGAAGCCGTAGCGCTGGCGGCCTTCGGCGAGGCCGAGAAGGTCGACGGGCACGAGGCTTTCGAGAGCCAGCGCCGCGTCCTCATATCTGCCGGAACGGGCGCGGATCGTCACCTGGCCCATATGCGACACGTCGAACAGGCCGGCGGAGGATCTGGTCCAGAGATGTTCCTTCAGCACGCCGGGCGCATATTGCACGGGCATGTCGTAGCCTGCGAAAGGCACCATGCGGGCACTGAGCGACACATGCAGGGCATGAAGAGGGGTGGTCTTGAGGGCAGCGGTCTCGTCCAAATGACGCCTCCGGGTTTCGCGCTCATTTTGAAGCGCAGAGCTCACAATTTCGGCACGGTTGCGCCTGACGATGAGCCCCCTCTGTCTGCTTGCCTGAGATTGTTATCCCTTCGGCGAACGCTTGCGCGCTTCTCTCCAGAGTTCCGTCTGCCCCTTGCTGGTCCTTTGGCCTGAGAGTTTCCGGGGCGGTTGCTCCTTCGGCACCGGCTTGCACCGGATTCTCCCAACAAGGTCGAGAGCCATTATCCGGTCCAGGTCCGAGATGGCAAGGGGCAAATGTCGCCGTTGAACAAATTTTTGTCGCGCCGTTCAATCCTGCGTTTGGCAATGATTACGGGCCTTTGCAACGGGGATGCGAGAGGCTATCCCTTCTCATCGATCGAGGAGACGGGCAGGAGATGAACATGAACCGCAACCACGCCGCCGCATTGCTGATTTCGATCGGCGCTTTTTCGCTTCCGCTCAACGGAGCTATGGCTGAGGACAGCGGCGCGATGAAAGCCATGCCTGGGATGCATATGGATGCCGGTGCGGCGCCGTCCGGTTCGGCCGCGGCCAAGCTTGGTGATCTCGATATCAGCGGCGGCTATGTTCGCGCCATGCTTCCCGGCCAGCCCGTCGGCGGCGGCTACATTACCATCCACAATACGGGCAAGACCGACGACAAGCTGACCTCTGTCACCTCGTCATCCGCAGGCAAGGTTGAGTTGCATGAGATGAAGATGGACGGCGAGATCATGAAGATGCGCGAGATCAAGGGTGGTATCGCTATTCCCGCCGGCGCGACCGTGATGCTTTCGCCCAATACGATGCACATGATGTTCAAGCAGGTGAAGACACCCTTCAAACAGGGTGGGACGGTGCCCGTTATGCTGATGTTCGACAAGGCAGGCATGATCGACATCAATCTGCCCGTTGTATCGGTAAAGGGAAACTGAGCCAGAAAATTATTCGGCGCTGCAATTCCGGTTTCCACTTTTCGTCGAAATGCTCTAAAGCCACGTCAAAAGGCCGGGATATCTCCGGCCGCGGGGCCAATCGTCCCGTCGTTTGAATTCGCATGACCCCGCCCGACGCGCGTTTGGCATCTCATGGGCATGCTGCGGTGTTTGAAAGAAGAAGAATGGCCGGGATTGAGCATATTAAGGTCGAGCCTGACGAGGCCGGCATGCGCCTCGACCGTTGGTTCAAGGTGCATTTTCCGGGGCTCGGCTTCGGTCAGCTGCAAAAGCTGTTGCGCTCGGGCCAGGTGCGCGTTGACGGCGGCCGCGTCAAGACCGATGCGCGCGTGCAGCCGGGACAGACGGTGCGCGTGCCGCCGCTCGACGTCGATGCCAAAGGTGTCAAGGACGGTCCGATCGCCGGGAGCGAATTGAAGCATTCGGGCGATGCCGAACTTCTTGCGCGCATGCTCTTGCATGAAGACGACAAGGTCTTCGTGCTGAACAAGCCGGCGGGCCTTGCGGTGCAGGGCGGTTCGGGCCTCACGCGCCATATCGACAAGATGCTGGAGGCATGGACGAGCAAGAAGGGCGAAAAACCTCGCCTGGTGCATCGTCTCGACCGTGACACGTCCGGCGTCCTCGTCGTTGCCCGTACGCGCGGTGCTGCGCAGAAATTGACCGCGGCCTTCCGCGAACGCGACACCAAGAAGACCTATTGGTCTCTGGTGAAGGGTGTGCCGCGCAAGCACGAGGATAAGATCTCCACGTGGCTCGTGAAGGAAGCGACGCACGATGGCGATCGCATGCGCATCGCCAGGCACGGCGAAGAGGGTGCGGATCATGCCATCTCCTACTACCGCGTGCTTGAGACGGCAGCCCAGAGCCTCGCCTGGCTCGAGATGGAGCCCTATACCGGCCGTACCCATCAGCTGCGTGTTCACGCGCTCAATATGGGCCACCCGATCATCGGCGATCCCAAATATTTCGATGACGATCCGAACTGGGATTTTCCGGGCGGCGTCCAGAAGCGCCTGCATCTGCACGCGCGTCATATCGATATCCCGCATCCGAGCGGCGGGCGCCTGCGCGTAACGGCTCCGTTGCCGCCGCATATGGTGCAGACTTGGAACCTTCTCGGATTTGACATGGAATCGGCAGGGGAGCCGGACGACGAATGAAGCTTGTCCTTTTCGATTGCGACGGCACGCTGGTCGACAGCGTGCGGCTGATCCATGAAGTCATGGCACGAACCTTCGTCGCCTTCGGCTACAAGCGCCCTGATGTGTCCGTAACAAAGTCGATCATCGGCCTCTCGCTCGACATCGCCATTGCCCGCATGCAGGACAAGCCCCATGTCGACGAGGAAGCGATCGCGATGACCGCGCACTACAAGTCGATCTTCCCGGGTGTGCGGGATGAAGCCGACATGCAGACGCCGCTTTTCGATGGCATCAAGCCGCTGATCGAAACGCTGGCTGCACATGACGAACTTCTGCTCGGTGCGGTCACGGGTAAATCCCGTCGCGGCCTGACCCACATTCTTGAGGTCAACGAGTTTACGCCCTATTTCATCGTTTCGCGGACTGCCGACGATTGCCCGTCAAAGCCGCATCCGGCGATGGTGACGGAATGCTGCGATGAGACGGGCATGGATCCGCGTGATACGATCGTGATCGGCGATGCGGTCTACGACATGCAGATGGCGAAGGCGGCGGGTGCGACAGCGATCGGTGTCGCCTGGGGGTATGCCTCCGTCGAGGAACTGCTGACTGCCGGCGCCGATGCCATCGCCCACCATCCGAACGACCTGTTGAGCCATATTCTCTGAGGTGACGCCATGCGCGACCTGTTGAACGATCTTTCCGAGGGACTTAGCCATCCCGACCCGATCCGCCGTGCGCAGATCCAGATGAAGAAGCCGCTTCCCAAGCGCTTCTACAAGGATGTCACGATCAGCAAGGGTGACGACGGTCACGCCATCGCGCTTGACGGCAAAATCGTGAAGACGCCGGCACGGCATTCGCTAGCCCTGCCGACGGAAGCCCTTGCCAAGCTCGTTGCCGCCGAATGGGCGCGTCAAACAGACGTCATCGACCCTGCGACCATGCCTTTGACCCGTCTCGTCAACACGGCGATTGATGGCGTTGCGGCGGAAAACGACGCGGTGTTTGACGAAATCGTACGCTTCTCCGGCAGCGATCTGCTTTGCTATCGCGCCGACGGGCCTGAGCGGCTCGTCGAACGGCAGTCAGAGCGCTGGAATCCGGTGATCGAATGGGCGGCGCGAGAAATCGGTGCGCGCTTCATCCTGGCTGAAGGCGTGATGCACCAGGAGCAGCCGGGCGAGGCTATCGCGGCTTTCGCTGTTGCCTTGCGCAAATACGACACGCCGATGGAACTTGCGAGCCTGCATACGATCACGACACTGACCGGATCGGCTATCCTCGCGCTTGCTTTTGCTGAAGGTTTCTTATCGCTTTCCGACGTATGGTCGCTCGCCCATCTCGACGAAGATTGGACGATCGAGCATTGGGGCAGCGACGAAGAAGCAGAGCAGCGTCGTGCACAGCGTTTTGAGGATTTTCAGGCGGCAACCGATGTTTTTTCTGCTCTTCGCAGTTGAATATTGTTGAATTCCAGTCCTTTATATCGATCTTCGCGTCTTGCAAGTTCGGAAGCCGGGCAGGGTATCATGGTGTTGTTGAGGTCGGGTGTCGCTTTGGCGCTCGTTGGATGTATGGGACTGGCCGCTTGCTCAAGCTGGTCCGTCGACCCTCCACCTCCGACCTATGCCGTTCGTAGCGCCACCGTCGTGGCCGACAAGGTCTTGCCGCCAGTCTCGCCGGCGCTGATTGCCGCCGTCAACAACAAGGTGAATGCCGCTATCGCGGCAACGACCTATAGCGCGCAACTCCCGCCCGTCATACTCACCATTCGGCTGACCGATGTTCGCAACGCTCGCGGGTTCAATCGCGACCGCAGCAGTGCCAAGATCAACATAGATGCCGCCGGAATTGACGGCGGCCCGGTCATCGCCATGGCGTCTTTCGACGTAAAGACAACCGCACCCGACCCGGCGACTGTCGACGAGCTGATGGCGGAAGATATTGCCGCTCGCGTCCGCTCCATATTTTCGCTGACCATGCCGCGGCTGGCAAACTGAACCTGCGGGTTCAAACCATGCCTGGGCCATGCTAAGCCCAGGCAGTGAAGGAGAGAGGGCCGCATGAAGGAAATCCTGCAGGAACTGGAACGTCGCCGCGAGATCGCAAGGCTGGGGGGCGGGCAAGCGCGCATAGATGCGCAGCATGCGCGTGGCAAGCTGACGGCGCGCGAGCGCATCGACATTTTTCTCGACGAAGGCTCCTTCGAGGAATTCGATATGTTCGTCGAGCATCGCTCGACCGATTTCGGCATGGAAAAGAGCAAATTCGCCGGCGATGGCGTGGTGACGGGCTGGGGCACGGTCAACGGTCGAACGGTTTTCATTTTTGCCAAGGATTTCACGGTCTTCGGTGGGTCTCTTTCTGAGGCACATGCGGAAAAGATCACCAAAGTGCAGGATATGGCGCTGAAGAACCGCGCGCCGATCATCGGCATCTACGATGCCGGTGGCGCCCGCATTCAGGAGGGTGTCGCAGCGCTTGGCGGTTATGCCGAGGTGTTTCAGCGCAATGTGCTGGCTTCCGGCGTCATCCCGCAGATTTCCGTCATCATGGGGCCTTGCGCCGGCGGCGACGTCTATTCGCCAGCCATGACCGATTTTATCTTCATGGTGCGCGATACCTCCTACATGTTCGTCACCGGGCCGGATGTGGTAAAAACCGTCACCAACGAGACCGTGACATCGGAGCAGCTAGGCGGCGCCGCGGTGCACACCATGAAATCGTCCATCGCCGACGGTGCCTATGAAAATGATGTCGACACGCTTCTCCAGGTGCGCCGCCTTATCGATTTCCTGCCGCAATCGAATACGGCCGCTCTTCCCGAGATCGAATCTTATCAATCGGTGACCGAGCCCGATACATCGCTCGACACATTGATCCCAGCCAACGCCAACAAGCCCTACGACATCAAGGAACTGATCCTGAAGGTGGCGGACGAGGGCGACTTCTTCGAAATCCAGGAAAGCTTCGCCAAGAACATCGTCTGCGGTTTCGGCCGCATCGAGGGCGCGACCGTCGGCTTTGTCGCCAATCAGCCGATGGTCCTTGCCGGCGTGCTCGACAGCGACGCCTCGCGAAAGGCCGCCCGTTTCGTGCGCTTCTGTGACTGCTTCAATATCCCGATCGTGACCTTCGTCGATGTGCCTGGCTTCCTTCCGGGGACGGCGCAGGAATATGGTGGCTTGATCAAGCATGGCGCCAAGCTGCTCTTCGCCTATGCCGAGGCGACCGTGCCGAAGCTGACAGTGATCACCCGCAAGGCATTTGGAGGCGCTTATGACGTCATGGCCTCGAAGCACCTGCGTGGCGATCTGAATTATGCCTGGCCGACGGCGCAGATTGCCGTCATGGGGGCCAAGGGCGCGGTTGAGATCATCTTCCGCAAGGACATCGCCGATCCGGAGAAGATCGCGGCGCATACGAAGATGTACGAGGATCGCTTCCTGTCACCGTTCGTTGCTGCAGAACGTGGCTATATCGACGAAGTGATCATGCCGCGCTCGACCCGCAGACGGTTGGCGCAGGGGCTGCGGATGCTGCGCAACAAGGATCTGACCAATCCCTGGAAAAAGCACGACAACATTCCGTTATGAATCTGTGACAACACGCCACGGATTTGACACGGAAAATTGATTGGACGTCAGAAGCCGTGTTTTCCCGTTCAAGCGCGTCCACTCTATTGCTTCCTCGTGGGGGAGTTAAAACTGGAGTCTAAAATGGCGCTTTCCGATCGGCTGAATCAATATCAGCCCTATGCTCTTACTGTGTTGCGTATCGTCACCGGCGTTCTGTTTATCGAACACGGCTTGCAAAAGCTCTTCGGCTTTCCGCCCGGCGGGCAGTTTCCGAGTCCGTTGCCGACCCTGATTCTTGTTCAGGGTATCCTTGAAGTTGTTGGCGGACTGGCCACGATCGTCGGCTTCTTTACGCGTCCGGTCGCCTTCATTCTCTGCGGCAACATGGCCGTCGCTTATTTCATGGCGCATTATCCGAAGAACTTCTTCCCGGCCAATAACGGCGGTGACGCAGCAATCCTCTACTGCTTCATCTTCCTGTTCCTGGTCTTCGCTGGCCCCGGTCTGCTGGCGATCGACAACAACAGGAAGTAATCCATTTATTCGGCGGGTTGGTGTACGGGCCCGCCGAATAAATCCGTCTCTCGCGTGTTGACGTTCAGTCGGCGAAACGAGAGCACCTTTGACGGTATCTCCTTCGCGTTCCCCTTCGAACGGAGATACCCAATGTCATTGTCAAAGCGTTTGTCGATTTATCAGCCTGCCGCCCTCACGGCTTTACGACTTATGACTGCGTTGCTGTTCATCGAGCATGGCACGCAAAAGCTCTTCGGCTTTCCCACAGCGCCCTATGCGATCACGACGCTCTTCTTCGTGGCCGGGCTTATCGAGCTGATCGGCGGCATCCTCATCCTTCTCGGTCTCTTCACTCGGCCTGTCGCCTTTCTCCTTAGCTGAGAGATGGCGATTGCCTATTTCATGGTGCATATGCCGATGAATTTCTTCCCGGCCAACAACCAGGGAGACGGCGCCATTCTGTTCTGTTTCATCTTTTTATTTCTGGTGTTTGCCGGCCCTGGATGCTGGGCGCTGGACAATCGCCAGCGCCGATGACCCCGTCAGGCCGCCAGCTTGAGGCCGGCGATGCCTGCGACGATCAAGCCGATGCAAAGCAATCGAACCAAGGTCGCGGGGTCCCCCAGCAACCATATGCCCAGGAGAACAGTGCCAACGGTGCCGATGCCGGTCCATACGGCGTAGGCCGTGCCCATCGGCAGCGTCTTGACCGCAAGGCCGAGCAGAACAACACTGATGATCATCGAGATGACGGTCAGAACCGTCGACATCGGCCGCGTGAAGCCATCGGTATATTTCAGGCCGACAGCCCAACCCACTTCGAACAGGCCTGCAAGGAAAAGCAGGAACCAAGCCATTTTACGCTCCTTCGTTAAGAGCGAGGCCGTCCCCGCGATGTCTACGGCCGGTTTTGGGCGCCGGCCGCCGCAGTCGTCTGCGTATTTTCTATATGCCTTCGTCGCCCGCGGATTTCAAGCGGCTCCTGCCATCCTTGCGTTTACAGCCGCTCGGCATGCCACTTCAGGTGATCGTCCATGAAGCTGGAAATGAAATAATAGGAATGGTCATAGCGCTCGTGCATCCGCAGCGTCAGACCGATATCTGTGCCTTTGATGACTTCGTGGAACAGCCACGGCTTCAAGCCACTCTCAAGGAAGTTGTCAGCTTTGCCCTGGTCGATGAGAAATTCGGGGAAGCGGGCACCGTCCTCGACAAGTGCGCAGGCGTCATAGTTGCGCCATGCTGCCTTGTCGCTGCCGAGATATTTCTCCAGCGCAGGCGCGGACCAATCGGCCGTTGACGGTTGGACGATCGGAGCGAAGGCCGAGCAGCTTTTGAAGCGATCGGGATTTTTCAATGCGATCGTCATGGCGCCATGACCGCCCATGGAATGGCCGAAAATTCCCTGACGGCTCATGTCGGCGCGGAATTGCTTTGATATGATCGCAGGCAGCTCTTCGATGATGTAGCTGTACATCCGATAGTTTTCAGCCCAGGGCGCTTGGGTGGCGTCGAGATAGAAGCCGGCGCCCTTGCCCATTTGCCAATTGGTCAGCTCGTCGGGAACATCATTGCCGCGCGGGCTGGTATCCGGGCAGACGATGATCAGGCCGAGTTCGGCCGCCATGCGGCGATATTCACCTTTCTCCATCACATTGGCATGGGTGCAGGTGAGGCCGGAAAGATACCAGAGAACCGGCCGAGGCTCCTTGATCGCCTGCGGCGGCACGAAAACGGCAAAGGTCATCTCGCATTTGCAGGCTTCGGATTCGTGCGAGAAGACACCTTGCATGCCGCCGAACGCGGTGTTCTGAGAAATGATGTTCACGGCTGGCCTCCAGGCGTCTGTTGGGTTTTTGAACGCCGGCAGAGCCGGTCGAAGGTTTCGAGAAAGGTGGAGCGGTCTCGCGGCGAGAAGGCGGCGTTGTAGCCCTTGCTTTCGCCCGTTTCGCGAAGATGTGCGCCGAGGTCGCGCATGGCCGTTGCCATGCCGATATTGGTCTTGTCGAAGATACGGCCGGTCGGCCCTGTCACCAACGCCCCGGCAGCAACGCAGCGGCCCGCAAGCGGCACGTCGGCGGTGACGACGATATCGCCTGCACCAGCATGTTCTGCAATCCAGTTATCGGCAGCATCGAAAGCATTGGAGACGATGACGTTGTGCACCATGGGGTCTCGCGACGGCCGCAATCCGGAATTGGCGACAAAGGTCACCTCGATGCCGTGGCGTTCGGCAACCTTCAGGATCTCCGGCTTGACCGGGCAAGCGTCGGCATCGACATAGATCATAATATCAAATCTTTTCAGTTATATGCGGCGCATGTTTCATGCGCCGCATACGCGCGCGATCAATAGATGACGACGCCTCGGACACTTTTGCCGGAATGCATGAGTTCGAAGCCCTTGTTGATGTCTTCGAGCGGCATGGTGTGGGTGATCATCGGATCGATCTGGATTTTGCCTTCCATGTACCAGTCGACGATCTTCGGAACATCGGTGCGGCCACGGGCACCGCCGAAGGCCGTCCCCATCCATGAGCGGCCCGTTACCAGCTGGAACGGACGCGTCGAGATCTCCTGGCCGGCGCCGGCAACGCCGATGACGACGGACTTGCCCCAGCCGCGATGGCTTGCTTCCAGCGCCTGGCGCATCACCTTGGTGTTGCCCGTGCAGTCGAAGGTATAGTCGGCGCCACCGATCTGATCGGCTCCGCGCTTCGTCATGTTGACGAGGTAGGGCACGATATCGTCGCCGACTTCCTTCGGATTGACGAAGTGCGTCATGCCGAAGCGCTCGCCCCAGGCCTTCTTGTCATTGTTGAGATCGACACCGATGATCATGTCGGCACCGGCAAGCTTCAGACCCTGGATGACGTTGAGGCCGATACCGCCGAGACCGAAGACGATTGCGGTTGCGCCCATCTCCACCTTGGCGGTGTTGATGACGGCGCCGATGCCTGTCGTCACGCCGCAGCCGATATAGCAGATCTTGTCGAAGGGAGCGTCAGGATTGACCTTGGCAACGGCAATCTCCGGCAGCACGGTGTAGTTGGCGAAGGTCGAGCAGCCCATATAGTGATGGATCTTGTCCTTGCCGATCGAGAAGCGTGAGGTGCCGTCCGGCATCACACCCTGGCCCTGGGTCGAGCGGATCGCCGTGCACAGGTTGGTCTTGCGCGATAGGCACGAGGGGCATTCGCGGCACTCGGGCGTATAGAGCGGAATGACGTGATCGCCCTTCTTCACCGAGGTGACACCCTGTCCGACATCGACGACGATGCCGGCACCTTCATGGCCGAGGATAGCGGGGAACAGGCCCTCGGGATCGGCACCCGACAGGGTGAAATCATCGGTGTGGCAGAGACCGGTCGCCTTGACCTCGATCAGTACCTCACCAGCCCTTGGCCCCTCAAGCTGAACCGTCATCACCTCAAGCGGCTTGCCAGCCTGAACCGCGACTGCTGCTCTTACGTCCATGGTTTCATCCCTTCCTGCTATGATTTGATCAAGGCGACATTGCCACGGGCGCGCTTGATGACTCAAGCCAAAATCAGACACTTAGCGTCGCAATTATCATGTTTCAGCGGAGCCGTTGCCACGCTGTTCCTGTGAAACGACTGAAGCCCGTCAGTCTCTGAATCAGGCGAATTCCATGATCACGGCGTCGACTGCGAGGCTCTCGCCCGGCTTGGCGTTGATCTTGCCGACGACAAGATCCCGTTCAGCGCGCAGGACGTTTTCCATCTTCATCGCTTCGACTATGGCCAGCGTTTCGCCCGCCTTCACTTCCTGTCCCTCGGCAACGGCAATTGCAACGACGAGGCCGGGCATGGGGCAGAGCAGGAGCTTCGACGTATCCGGAGGCAGCTTGACGGGCATCAGTTTGTCGAACTCGGCCTGACGCGGCGTAAATACCTTCGTTCTGACGGAAATGCCCTGCCAGTCGATGCGCAGGCCGTTCAATACGGTCCGGATCTGAGCCGTCAGCTTGCGATCGCCAATGGTGCCGACCCACACGGCGTCGCCAGGACGCCAATCGGTCGACACGGTTAGGGTCTTGCTACCGATCTGCATGTCCATTTCAAGCGGAATGGTCACGACACCTTCAAGGAGTGTGACCGGCAGATAATCCCCGCCGATCCTGACGATCCAGTTTTCGCGCAAGGGACTCGCGGCAGGGCGCAGTCGATCGGCGTAACGCTCGCGGCGATTGGATTCTATCAGGCTGCAAGACAGGGCGATGGCGGCCAGCAGAGCAGTCTGTTCCTCATCCGGCGTTACCGGCGCGAAGCCCTCCGGATATTCTTCGGCGATAAAGCCGGTCGAAAGCCGACCCTCGCGCCAGCGCGGATGCTTCATCAGTGCGGAGAGGAACGGCATGTTATGCTCGATGCCATCGACGACGAAACCGTCAAGAGCTTCCCCCATGGCCTCAATCGCATCGAGCCTCGTCGGCGCCCAGGTGCAGAGCTTGGCGATCATCGGATCGTAATACATGGAGATTTCCGCGCCTTCGAATACGCCGGTGTCATTGCGCACCACCGTTTTGTCCGTCCTGCCTTCGCGTGGAGGACGGTAGCGGGTCAGGCGGCCGATCGACGGCAGGAAATTGCGGTAGGGATCTTCCGCATAGAGGCGGCTTTCGACCGCCCAGCCGTTGAGCTTGATATCCGCCTGCTTGAACGGCAGCTTCTCGTTGGCGGCAACCCGGATCATCTGCTCGACGAGATCGATACCTGTCACGAGCTCGGTCACCGGGTGCTCGACCTGTAGGCGCGTGTTCATTTCGAGGAAATAGAAGTTCCGGTCTCGATCGACGATGAATTCGACCGTACCGGCGCTTTGATAATCGACTGCCTTGGCGAGCGCTACGGACTGCTCGCCCATGGCTTTGCGCGTTGCCTCGTCAAGGAAAGGCGAGGGAGCCTCTTCCACGACCTTTTGGTTCCGTCGCTGGATGGAGCATTCCCGCTCGCCGAGATAGACGACGTTGCCATGAGCATCCGCCAGCACCTGGATTTCGATATGCCGGGGGTCGACGACGAACTTCTCGATAAAGACGCGGTCGTCGCCGAAGGAGCTCTTCGCCTCCGAACGGGCGCGCTCGAAGCCGTCGCGCACTTCGTCCTTGCTCCAGGCGATGCGCATGCCCTTGCCGCCGCCACCGGCGGAAGCCTTGATCATGACGGGATAGCCGATCTCGCCTGCAATCTGTTCGGCATGGTCGGCGTCATCGATGATGCCGAGATGGCCGGGAACGGTGGAGACCTTGGCGGCATTGGCGAATTTCTTCGATTCGATCTTGTCGCCCATGGCTTCGATCGCCTTCGGCTTCGGGCCGATGAAGACGATGCCTTCCTTTTCCAGCGCCGCGCAGAAGGAGGCGCGCTCGGAAAGGAAGCCATAACCGGGATGAACCGCCTCGGCGCCGGTCTCTTTGCAGGCGGCGATGATCTTGTCGGCGACGAGATAGCTTTCGGAGGCGGGTGCGGGACCGATATGCACCGATTCATCTGCCATTTCGACATGCAGGGCATCCCGATCAGCATCGGAATAGACGGCGACCGTGAGGATACCCATACGGCGCGCGGTCTTGATCACGCGGCAGGCGATCTCGCCGCGATTGGCGATCAGGATTTTCTTGAACATGCAATCTCCGCCCAATACGTCTTCCGTGTCAGTGTTTTAGCCACAAACGACATCACCGGTCCATGCGCAAGATGGGTGTTCAGGCGGATTTTGCCGATCGCGACTGCACGCGTTCGCGCCAGATGATGAAAAGTCCGGAACTGACGATGATGGCAATGCCGATCCATTTGGAGAGATTGGGAAAATCTCCGAAGATCGCATAGCCCAGGATCGTGGCCGAGATAATCTCGAAATACTGAAAAGGTGCAAGCAAGGATAAGGGCGCCAATCGGAAAGCGCGAACGACAAGCATGTGCACATAGCCCGAGATCGAGCCCAGGATCAGCAGAAGCACAAGACCTAGGCTGGAGGCTGGTAGCGAAGGCTCAAAATCGCCGACGCCGGACCATGCTCCGGCGATGAGGGCCAATGTCATGAAGAGTGTGCCGCCGGCGCCGGCCATGATCTGCATCGTCAATGGCGAGTCGGCCTCGCCGACTGCACGGTTCATGAAGAGGTAGACCGCGTAGAGAAATGCGCAGGCAACGGGCAGGAGTGCCTTCAGGCCGAAAATCTCGAAGCTCGGCTGGATGACGATCATCGCTCCGCCGAAACCGATGGCGATCGCAAGCCAACGGCGCCATCCGACCTTGTCACCGAGAAACAGGGCCGACAGTGCCGTCAGCATGAAGGGCTCGACGAAATAGATCGCAAAGACATCGGCGAGCGGCATGTATTTGACCGCGGCAAAAAACAGCAGACTCGCTGCGCCGTGCAGGGCGCCCCGCAGAAGATTGAGCCAAGGGCGCTTTGCCGAGAATGCCGCTCGGCCCGAGACCGTGGCCAGCAAGGGCAGCATGCACACCAGCTGAAAGAAGAAGCGATAGAAGGTCACCTGTCCCGGCGACATGCCTTCGAAGCTCGCCATATATTTGGCGATCGCGTCCATCATCGGCAGCATGATCATGGAGCTTGCCATGATCGTCATGCCTTGAAGCGTATTCTGTTTTTCGGGAGCGACGGGAGCGGTGGACATGACGGACATCAAACACAGGAACGACAGGCGATCAAGAAGCGATCACATACAAGTCCGGGAACGGCAAGACCTTGATGAAGCGAGGGCCATCGACTTTTCCATTTGGGACAGATCATGGTGGCGAGATGACGCCCTTAGACCTATCTGTGTCTTTTGAAACGGTTAAAACATACAGGCGTCGGATATTTCAGGCGCGACCAGGAAAGGGGATCTCATCCATGTTCAAGAGCGAACAAGAGACGACCATTTTTGCGGATGAGGGTGGCGACACTTTGGGCGGGCGGATGTCGATGGCCCGCGATGCGGCCGGCATAAGCCTTGAGGCGCTTGCAAGCCAGCTCGGCGTTAGCGAGGAGACCATGCTTGCCTGGGAATCCGATCGCTCGGAACCGATGCCATCGGCGCTGGTCAAGATGTCCGCCTTGTTTGGCGTTTCCCCGGCATGGCTGATGACGGGAACAGGCGACGGCCCCGGCGAGGATAGCGACGAGCGGGTGCTTGCCGCCGTGCGAAACGAGCTCTCCCGCCTTCAGGCAGCCTATCAGGAAATCGGCCGGCTGATCGAAGCAACCACGCGTCAGGTCGAACGGCTCGATCATCAGATCCAGTTGCGCAATGTCAGCAAGGATGTGGCGCATTAGGCGTTGCGGGCCGAAAATCAAACTATCGCTAATTGAAAAATGCGTCTAAAAAGTTGTAGCGCTATCTTGGGGGCAAGGATAGCGCTCAGCATATGGGGGCATAATGCTATCGCGAATCTATACGTCGATCCGACAGCTGTTCGGGGGAACAGCTCGTGGCACACTGGCATCGGATCTTTCACCGTCACTTGTTACACCGAGTTGGATCAACCCCTATCAAAGTCGGGGGCGACGGCTGCGCAAACATATCAGCCAAACGACCAAGGTTCTCGAAATCGGCCCGCTGGCCCGACCACTCGCACCGAAGAGCAAGGGTTTCAATGCCTTTACAGTCGATAAGATGGATCGTGCCGGCTTGCTGCGGCAATATGCTTATGCCGGCTACGATCCGGACAGCATCGAGGACGTGGATTTCGTTTGGAGTTCCGGTGATCTAGCCGATTCAGTTTCTGAGGAGCATCACGGAACCTTCGAGGTCATTATTCTCAGCCATGTCCTTGAACATCTGCCAAACCCGATCGGGTTTCTGAACAGTTGCGCGCGCTTACTCAAGCCCGGCGGTTACGTGACTTTGGCACTGCCGGATAAGCGGCATTGCTTCGATCTTTTCAGGCCAATCACGACAATAGGGCAATGGTTGTCAGCATTCAGACAGAATCCCGCCTTTCACAACGATGTGGTGCTTTTTGATTATGCGACGCTGGCGGCCGCCAAATGCGCGGAGCTTGCCTGGAGCGACCCAAAGCATAAGGTGCGCGATCTGACCTTCCTGAATATGAGCCTTGAAGACGCGCATGCACGCTATTTTGCCGATCACGTCCATACGCCAAACAATTATGAGGATTGCCACGCTTCGGTGTTCACCCCGGCCAGCTTTGCCTTGTTGGCGCAGGAGTGCCATGCGATCGGAGTAAGCCGTCTTGCACTGGATTTTGTATCGACGACGCGAGAACATGAATTCTTCGCTCATCTTCGCCTCGTCGACCGCAAGCCGATCAGCCATCACGATCGGATGCAGCTATTGGCGTTGTCAGCAAGAGAGCAAGGACGTGGTTTTCGGAAGGTCAGGATCGCTCGTCCTTCATTTGTCAGATACGTTGCGAAGGGATTGAAGAACCGCTTCAGCGATCTGGTTTCGTCCTAAAGGAGCGCTGTGGCGACTTTTCCCGTAAGAAGCTGCTTGAGTGTCTCATACATTCGAGTGGGCGCGCAGATTCAATCAGATCTGTCGTGTCGCTCGGATGTCATGCATCCACAGTTCATGTATTTATTGGATGGCGTCTTGAGGACGGCAATGGGCAAGTGGTGTCCCGCGCCTGGTCTCGTGCTGAGACATATTCATTTTCATTCTCAAGGCATTGTTTAAAAACAAAAAACCCGGCCTAAGCCGGGTTCTTGGTGCGGTCGAGAAGACTCGAACTTCCACGGGTTGCCCCACAGCGACCTCAACGCTGCGCGTCTACCAATTCCGCCACGACCGCATCGTGGTAGGCGCCGAATTGCTCCGGCGCGGCTGCATGTAGCAAAAGCATTCGGGGGGCACAAGAGCGATATGTCAGTTTTTTTAAATTCCTTCACAGGGCCTTCGATTGCGACGCCACGAATGCGGTGGAAACGCCTTAGATGTTTGAATTCGCGCCCGAATAGCGCCATATGTGGATAATCCGTCAGCGCGCAGGATTTCCACATGTGCGGCCGGCGGCGCGTAAAGGACTGCCATATGCTTCGTACAGAACTTTCTCACCAGATGCTTCCCGCCCAAGGCACGCCACCCGTTCGCTGGCGCATCAGCGATCACCTTGTCCCCTATGAAGAAGCCGTTGCCACCATGGAAGCGGAGGTGGCGGCCATCGCCGAGGGGCAAGCGCCGGAGCTCGTCTGGCTGGTTGAGCATCCGCCGCTTTATACAGCGGGAACGAGCGCGAATTCCGCCGATCTCATCGAGCCGGATCGATTCCCCGTTTTCGCGACGGGACGCGGTGGCGAATACACTTATCATGGGCCGGGGCAGCGTGTTGCCTATGTCATGCTTGACCTCAAGTGTCGTCGGCAGGATATCCGCGCCTTCGTCGGCGCGCTCGAGGAAGTCATCATTCGCACGCTCGATTCGATGAATGTGCGTGGCGAGCGAAGGGAAGATCGCGTCGGCGTCTGGGTGCGGCGCCCGGAAAAGCCGCTCCTGCCCGATGGCGGCATGACCGAAGACAAGATCGCAGCCCTGGGCATCCGCGTGCGCAAATGGGTGACGTTTCACGGGCTTTCTTTGAATGTCGATCCCGACCTCGGCCACTTTACCGGGATCGTTCCGTGTGGGATCTCGGCTTATGGTGTGACGAGCCTTGTCGATCTTGGCCTGCCTGTCATGATGACGGATGTCGATATTCGCCTGCGCGACGCATTTGAGGAAGTCTTCGGCCAGACCGTCAACGACGCTTAAGCGCTGGCTCAAGCTCCGTGGTTGTCGGCGTCGGCTAAGTCAGCGCGCGCAAAAATGCGGTGCAGTCGCAGGTCGTGTCTGCGGCCGCGGGCATTACTCGAAATCATGCGGTTACAGAATCGATTCTTCTGCACGTTCTTCGGCAGGCAATTCGCTCTGCGTCGGCGTATCGCGCTTGAATTCACCTAAGCGCTCCAGCTCGACTTCCGCTTTAAGGAGATCGTGCAGCTTCTGGTCACTCAGGATATTATCGCGATTGTTATGCGAGGTCATGCCGGTAGCTCCTTGACCTCTGCAGGCGAGAGTATGTCAGCTCTCTCAGCCGCCGGCGCCTACGGGTTCGGGTGGCCAGCGGTAAATTCAATCTACGCTGATGATGAGGGCTTGGCGAATCATTTCCAAGCGCCTGACTGAAAACATGAAGTGACATGCGCCATGAGTGCTGAAGCCAATCCTGGCGCAATCTCCAGTGCCATCTGACCTCTGCTTCAAAAAAGAAAAATGCCCTGGAAGGGAGAGCATCCAGGGCATAGAGAGGGGAACTGCCTCTAAGAGTGTAGGGCGGTAAAAACACACTTCAAGGCTTAAGAGCTACAGTCTCCTTGTCGACCTGCATGTCGTGCCGGTTCGTATATCGAGAAAGCGTGATCGTCACGGAACGATTGCGCGGTTCGGTTGGCTTTCAGGGCTGGTCCGGCGATGCTAGCGTTTTGCGACGATAAGGAGTCCCAGGTCCTTGTCGCGATGAAGCATCCATGGAGAATAACAGAGATGAGAGCGGTTATCGGCGCAAAAAGATACCGTGGGGTTGGCAGCAGGCTATCGTTGGTTCTGGCGTTGGCGTTGGCCATTACACCCACCATGGCGCAAGCCCAAACAGCGACCAAACCGGATGCAGGCAATTCCGCATCAAGCTTCAGCTACCGGCGCGCCGATCTCGGCAGTGGCTACTCTACCTCCAGCATCCTGAAGCTGCCGAATAATTCGTCCTATTTCGTCACGTGCAATTGTGATGATCGCACTTTGCAGGACAATACGTGCCCGACGCCGTCCTATGCCTGCACCTGCGTGCCGCACGCCTATCTGATGTGTCAGTAGCAAGGGCAGGGATCCCGTTACGGTATAAGTCTTCACAGACATCATTCGAGGTCACGACTATGGCAGCGTGATGAGCGTGTCATATCGGGACTTTGTCGGATGTCTTATGGGCTGAAACCGGCATGCAGCGCCCTGCCATCACAGATTGCTTTTCAGGTTAAGTCGCTCTTTCCGATAGCTATTTTCGTACAGTTTGCGTTCATGTTCGACCGCATATGGTGTCATCCGTCGCCCCGAAATCGCGTGTCGATTGACAATCGAAGGGGACGATACGATTAATAGTTTCGACATTCGTCATAGAGCGGAGGAAATGCCAATGACAAGTCGTGCCATTCTGTTGATGTCTTTTGCGTCTCTTGCAGTTGTAGGCTCGATGGGCCTCGCTTCTTCAGCTTCAGCACTCACGATGAAAGAGTGCAGCGCCAAATATCAGGCTGCCAAGACTGCCGGCACCCTGAACGGCCAGAAGTGGAACGACTTCCGCGCGACGCAGTGCAGCGCCGACGCCAGCGCAACCACGACGACCGCTCCGGCTGCAACTGCACCGGCTGCCACGACCCCGGCGAAGACAGCGAAGACCACCGCTGCAGCCAAGGTTGATGCCGAAGAGCCGGACTCCACGAAGCCGCCGGCAAAGGAACCGGCAAAGCCGACGACTGCTGCGCCGGCCGGCGTAACCTTCCCGGCAAAGGTTGATGCGAAATATGCCAGCGAAACGCCCGGCAAGGGCCGCTTCCACACCTGCGTCGACGCTTACAATTCGGCCAAGGCCAGCAATTCGCTCGGCGGCCTGAAGTGGATCCAGAAGGGCGGCGGCTACTACAGCCTCTGCAACTCCAAGCTCAAGGGCTGATTATTTCACTGAATGATCTGAAACGGGCGCCCGATGGGCGCCCGTTTTGATTCAGGCGGCGTGCCGCGCCTTTTCCCATTTCTTCACCAAGCGATCGCGCTTGAGCTTGGAAAGACGCTGTAGCCAGAAGATGCCATCGAGCTGATCGATTTCGTGCTGAATGCAGATGGCCAGGAAATCCTCGGCAACTTCTTCATGCACCACACCCTCAATATCCTGGTAGCGAAACCGGATAGATTTCGGCCTGACGATCTCTTCCGTCAATCCCGGCATGGAGACGCTGCCTTCCATGTGTTGCATTGTTTCTTCCGATGACTCGATAAGCTCGGGGTTTATATAGGTGCGCACGCCATTTTCACGATCGAGCTCGATGACAACGACGCGCTTGAGAACACCGATATGCGGGCCGGTGATGCCGACGCCAGGTGCCGCGCGCATCGTGTCGAGAAGGTCCGTTACGAGCGCGCGCAGCTCATCGTCGAATGCGGTGACGGGTGTGCAGGGCGTTCGAAGCAGTGCATCGGGAAAACGTATGATCGGGCGAACTGGCACGTGACGGGCTTCCTGTGAAACGACTTGCGATGGATCTATCGACACATGGAAAGGCCGATACGATCTTCGATTGATATAGCAGATTCCCGCGCTATCCACTTGTTGACAATGAGTTTCGCCTTCCGCATGAACGGCTGGATTGCCAGAATGGTGTTGGCTTTGCCAAGTAACCAAATCCGATGCGTCGGCGATGTCCATCGACGCTACGAAGTGTCAGCAAAACGCGCTCATCAACAAAAATTGACTATTACGTAAAAGTCAATATTATGATCGACCATCAGATAGGGGCGGATTCTTGGTCGACGGATATTATAGCATAACCGAGCTTACTCGGGAATTCGGGGTTTCGACCCGGACGTTGCGATTCTACGAGGACGAGGGTCTTATCCATCCCGAGCGTCGCGGGCGCACGCGCCTGTTTCGACCGGCAGACCGGCGGCTGATCCAGGAAATCCTGCGCGGTCGCCGCATCGGCTTCACCATCGCTGAAATCCGCGAAATCATCCAGGTTTACAAAGAACCTCCAGGCGAAATCGGCCAGCTCAAGCTGCTGATGAAGCGCGTGGACGAAAAGCGCGATGAGCTGCGCCAGAAGCGCAAGGACATTGAGGACACGTTGAGCGAACTCGATAACGTCGAGGAAGCCTGTCTTGGTCGGCTTGCAGAAATTGGCGTGGGAACGTAATCGTCCGCATTTCCGCATGAAGTGACTGAAATTCCGCCTTAATTCATGCCTGCGTGCCTGTAGAACCCGAATTTCATTGGGTTGATCACCGTGGCTGCACGACGTTTCCTTGCCATTTTTATAGGCGTGACGGCGATTTTTCCGCACGTCGGCGCCGGTTGTGCCGCAGGCGTGGCGCAGCCCAGGATTGCAGTCGCTTATGCGTTATCGCTTGATGATTAGGACCCTATATCTGGTCAAGTCGATTACCAGATCGATGTCTCCTGCGAGCTTCTCGATGAGAGAAGCTCCGACGTGCAGCTCAGCATCACCATCGGCTCCGTTCAACGTCTCTCCGGCGCGGTTAATGTCAATTGTCGCGAACCGGGTTGCTCTTTTTTGAGCGGGAAGACATCAGCCCGACTGGAAACGATGTCAGGCGTTGAGAATGGCCGCCATATGGATCTCTACCGTGGTCGGGAAGATTCGGTCTCCACGAATTTGGTCTATTTGAAAAGAACCCGAATCGGTCGGATTCTGTTGCTGTTCGGGAGCCGATAGACTGCGGCTGCGATAGCCATATCATTGCGCTTGCTCTGTGCATTGTATCGCGATTCGATTTACCCGTTCATCGCTGCCCGCTTTGATGGCGCCTGATTCCAAGGGCGTGAAGAGGTTTTGTTCCTGCAATTTATCCAGGGTGCATTGGCAGAAACTGCGGCACATGGTTTCCCCGCCGGATTGCGTGCAGGCCGCGACGCATTCCTTGATATAACCGACCTTGGGATCGGGTTGCGGCGCCGGCGCTACGACTGAGAGGAGATAGACAAGGCCAAACAGCAACGGTTGATGGATGAGATAGAACGCCAGGCTATGGCGACCGGCGCGAGCGATCACGTTCCGCCCCGGCCCGAATTTCGCCAGTCGAGGAAGTATGTTCAGGGAGATTGCCAGTTGCGCCACGCCAAGCCCGAACAGAAATGGTGTCAGCCAGGGAAACAAGGGCACATAGTCGTTGGATTGCTGCGGGGTGACCGACAGCCCCACCCACCAGAGCCATGGCGTGTCGAATGCCGCCGAATGTAGCGAAAATGGCGCGATCACATTGTCGACGACGATGCCAGCCGCCAGCAGGACGGCGATCAGCAGGGTTGCGAAGGCGGGAAGTCGGAGGAATAGCAGGCCAATAATGCTTGCAGCGGCAATAGAGTGCAGAATCCCGAAATAGATCCATCCCTGACCGATCAGGAAATAAGTGACGACGGAGATCGCGACCGCAGCGATCACGATCATGCCCAGGCGCCGCAGGTATGGCCGCCAGCGAATCTCCGGCGTGTTGGCAAGGACGAGACTGAAGCCGGCCAGGAACAGGAAGGTGCTGGCAATGGTTCTCGCGTAGAGCTTCAGCCAGCCCGTTTCGGCCGTACCGGAATCGAGATAGCCGAAATATTCAAAATCCCAGGTGCAATGGTAGCTTGCCATCGCCAGCAGAGCGATGCCGCGGGCCGTATCAAGAATGCCGATGCGTGGCATTTTTTGCGGTGCATCGGCACTCTCGGCGATAGCGGCCATGGGCAAGTCCTTCCAGGCGTGAATTCAAATCGAGGCGCCCGGCCGAGCCGGCGCGGCCTTGTCATGGCACATCGATATCCATGATGGCCAGACGGGCGTCGGAAAAAAACTGCCGGCGGATCAGGACCACGATGATGAAAATCGTCGTGATCATGAAGACATAGGGACTGAGGAACCAGCCGAGATAGCCGATCGACAGGAAGATGGCGCGCAGGCCGGCGTTGAAATTGCGGGCGGCAATGATGTTCATGCGCACGACGCGTTCCGCAGCATGCTCGGCTGCCCGAGGATCGAGCAGGACTTCGTCCCGCATCGGCAATGACCCGAACAGAATGGTGCAATAATTGAACAGACGATAAGCCCAGCCGAATTTGAAGAAGGCGTAGCCGAAGAGACAGGCAAGTCCTGCCACCTTGATCTCGAACGCGGTGCGGCCGCCATTGAAGACGAAGGGCAGGTCGGAGAAAAAGGCGTTCACCTTGTCGGTGGCCCCGAGCAGTGCAAAGCAGCTGCCGATCGCGAAGATCGAGGTGGAGGCGAAAAAGCCCGTTCCGTTCTGCAGGCCGGAGAGGATTTGCGTATCGATCATCTTCAGGTCGCGGCGCAGCGAATTATAGATCCATTCGCGGCGGCGCTCGTTCATCGCCAGCGTCAGGCTGGTGCGATTGAAAAAGTGAGCGCTGCTGGTGATCCAGTTAAGCGCGATCCAGAGAACGATAAAAAGGGCGAGGGCGACATAGTCGGCAGTCGTCATTAACGCAGATTCCCCCAGATCAATCCCGAATCGACTCTAGCGTAGCTCCGGCGGTGTGCAATGCCCTTCTGTTTGTCTCGCCGGATGCCTATATGTAATGTCGCTGCCATGAAATCCGATGTCGGTCGATCGCCGTGCAAGGTTGCCCCGATAGCGTAGCCTTCCCACCAATCGATTTGCCGAGGAGGCACTAAAGGTCCATGTTTCTTTCCGTTTTCGATGTTTTCAAGATCGGTGTGGGACCGTCCAGTTCGCACACCATGGGTCCCATGTCGGCTGCGAATCGCTTCCTGGACCTGCTCCTGTCGAATGAATGGCCGCGCCCGTCATCGAACGTGCACGTGACATCAATCAAAGTCAGTTTGCACGGCTCGCTCGCCCATACGGGCATTGGCCATGGCACGGGCAGGGCCGTTATTCTCGGGTTGATGGGAGAGCGGCCCGACAGCGTCGATCCTGACCGGATGGATGCCATCATCGATGAGGTCGAGCGTAGCGGGCGGATTACGCCCCCTGGCCATCCCGCTTACGAATTCCAGCCGAAGAACGATCTTATCTTCGACAAGAAAGTGCCGCTGCCAGGCCATGCGAACGGCATGAGCTTTGCCGCCTTCGACAAGGACGAGCGCCTGCTCGTCAAGCGCATCTATTATTCAGTGGGCGGCGGCTTCGTCGTGACCGACACTGAACTCGAGCAAATGAAGGCCGACAGGAAGAAGCCCGCCGCGGCCGGGGAGCGCATTCCGTTCCCATTTGCGACCGCCAAGCAGATGCTCGACATGGCCGAGCGTTCCGGTCTCTCGATCGCGCAGATGAAGCGCGCCAACGAGGAGACCCGCATGAGCGCCGAAGAGCTGGATGCCGGCCTCGACCGCATCTGGGCCGCGATGAGCAGCTGCATCGACCGTGGTCTCAAGGTCGACGGCATCATGCCGGGCGGATTGAAGGTCCGCAGGCGTGCGCGCGCTATCCATGACAAGCTGCAGGAGGAGTGGCGCAGCAATCGTATCAATCCGCTGCTCGCCAACGACTGGCTGAGTGTCTATGCCATGGCTGTCAACGAAGAGAATGCGGCCGGCGGTCGCGTCGTGACGGCGCCGACCAATGGCGCGGCTGGCGTTATTCCTGCGACCATCCGTTACTATCAGCATTTCCATGAGGATTGGGATCAGGACGGCATCCGCAATTATCTGCTGACGGCTGCGGCCGTCGGCGGCATCATCAAGCACAATGCCTCGATCTCCGGCGCCGAGGTCGGCTGTCAGGGCGAGGTGGGTTCGGCGGCGGCGATGGCCGCTGCGGGGCTTGCTGCTGTGATGGGCGCCTCGCCCGAGCAGATCGAAAATGCCGCGGAAATCGCCTTGGAACACCATCTCGGCATGACGTGCGATCCGGTCGCGGGTCTCGTGCAGGTTCCGTGCATCGAGCGCAACGCTCTTGGTTCCGTCAAGGCGGTCACAGCCGCCTCGCTCGCCATGAAGGGCGATGGCCAGCATTTCGTACCGCTCGACGCCTGCATCGAAACCATGCGGCAGACGGGCTATGACATGAGCGAGAAATACAAGGAAACCTCGACGGGTGGTCTTGCCGTGAATGTTGTCGAATGCTGAGTGTGGTCGTCTGATCGGCCGAGGTTTATTCTCACGCGGTGATCGGCGTTGTTAAAGGGACGCCGATCGTGCGGCTGGTGAGGAGCATGGCCTGCAACTGCTCCATTTGGTCGCTGCCTGGTCCGTTATCGGAGTTGGTCACTCTGTGAACGATTACCGATCGAATAGCCGGGAAGACCATGACGTACTGATAGCCCATACCCGAAGCCCAGTAGAATCGCATTTCTTCCCGAGCGTGCTGCTTCGAAGTCGCCGTCGATCGTATGATGTATCGACCCGTCCACCAGCTGTAGCCAAAGCCGGCGCCGCGCCCCAGATCGGTATAGGGTGTGACGCTCCGGTCGATCCAGTTCTGCGGAATGAGCTGAACTCCATCCCAGCGTCCGGAATTCATAAATAGCAGCCCGATACGCGCCAGATCTCGCGCCGACATTCTGATCTTGTAGGCAGGATGGACGGATTGGGGAATCGTCTTGAAATAAAAATGCTCTGCCTGGAAATCCTGCAGCCGCAGCGGCTGGGCGATACGACGCGTAAAATCTTCCGCAATCGGAATCCCGGTCAGGCATTCCAGGATGACGCCAAGAACGTTGAAGCTCCAATTGTTGTAGAACCATTGCTCGCCTGGGCGATGAATGCCGCGCGCCGGCATTGGTGTAGCCTGGTGTGCTGCGGCGTGATAGATCCCCGATCGCGATGTGAGGAGATCCGCGACGGTCGCCTGCTTCTCCATGGAGGTCAAAGCCGGCTCGCAATCATCGATGCCGAGATCGGCGAGCGTCGCGTTCAAATCGATCGTTCCCTCGGCTTCATGGATGCCGATCAACGCACTCAGGAGGCTCTTGCGCATCGAGGCAATGCCGGTGACATCCGCGACTCTTCCCCAGGCGCTGACGACCACTCCATCCTGCACGATCATGATGGCCGAGGAGCCAATGGAGGATGCAAACTCGTAGGCATTCGCCAAGGCGGTTTGAGACCAGCCGAGATCGCCTGCTTCCCTCGCTGTCGTCCATTCGTCGGCGGGACAATTGACCACATACGTCATCGACATCTCCGAGAATCGGTCTTTCTGTCGACAGTATGATATCGAGTTTGTGGATGTCGGCAGCGAAAAGCTTGACGCTGCCAGCCAAAAGGAATTCAACGGCAGGATGGCTTTGCATCTCATCAAATTGTGCGTCGGCGCGGATTCCATTGATGATCTGCGCGAGTGGGTTTCCGAAAGGGCGATGAACGCCATCGCTGCAGGTCTGGAGCCGCATACCACGCATACGACACGCATGGTGCCGAAACGCGTCGACGATCTTCTGGACGGCGGTTCGCTGTATTGGGTGATCAAAGGGCAGGTTCAGGCGCGACAGAAATTGCTCGATATCGAGACCTTCACCGATGCGGAAGGAATTCAGCGCTGCCGGCTTATCCTGGATCCTAGCGTTATCGAAACGGCCGGCCAGCCTCGCAGGCCTTTCCAGGGATGGCGTTATTTGCCGCAGGAAGATATTCCGCGCGATCTCGATAGCCTCGGTGCGGTGGCCGAGATGCCGGCTGATTTGCGGCGCGAGCTTTCGGAACTCGGCCTGCTGTAGTCCGGCAGACGCGGCGAGCTTTTTCAGAACCTGCGGGATTCAGGAAAAAGCTGCATCTCTCGTTTTTCATGTTGTCTAGAGCGGGAAACGGCAACGCCGTTTCCCGCTATTGCTTTAGCGAAGACGCATCATGATCGGCGCGCGGCCTTCCGGCGCGGTGATATGCAGATGGATATGCGCTTCCGGTTGCGAATAACGCCAGGCGCGTGCACCGTGACACAACAGGACGCCAATCAAATCTTTGGTTTTATTGCGCGATCGCGAGCGGCTGAGACCCAGATCCGCCAGCCGCATTGCGGCTTCATGTAGCGGATGAAGAGCGAAGCTCTTCTGTTTCATCTTGCCCCCGCCGTCGAGCGAGAAACCGGGAAAGTTCTCGTTCATTGCCATTTCAAGTCCCCGTACACGTTACAAACTCAGGGCCGGCCCGATGACATTCGGAACCGGAGGGCCAGGCATCCTCATGGAAACCTGACCGATCTTCAAACTATGCGGCATCAAAGCGCCGCATTTACTCCATGCTTGCCCAGCACTTTACGCCGGCACGCTTGAGAGCCTTACAGGCATTGACTGCCGAATTCTGGTCTTCGAAACCGCCGAACCGGGCGCGATACCCGCCATCGAAGGCAACGGTATAAGGCTTGGCCGAACGCAGCGCCTTGCCGCCCTTTGTCTTGGCCGCGTCGAGAAGGTCGCTGGCGCCGTCCTTGCTGGCGGAAATGCCGATCTGCACAACCCAACCGGTGATGTCCCGCTCGGCTTTGCCTGCCTTGGCAACCTTCTCGGTCTTTTCCGCCTTCTCGGCGCGCTGCAGTTTGACGACCTTCGTGTCTGCCTTCGACGTCGAGGCGGTGGTCACGGTATCGACCTCATCCTCATCAGCGGCGTCCGATGGCGAAATGGATGCAACTTCGTCCGAGGCGGGGCGCTGAACCGGCTTTGCGGCCAGAAGCGGATTGGCCGATCTGCTCGGCGTTATCGCCGCGAAAGCCGCAGCGCTGCTTGGTTGCTGCGGCTCAATCGCTGCCGCCGTTTCGTCATTTCGGACCTTCGCGCGGCTGACGTCGGCAAATCGAGCGCTTGCGGCCTGCGGATTGGGCGCGGTGACCGGGGCTTGCGCGATGACATCGGTCGAAATGTGCCTGGTCGACGCCTGAGGAAGATACTCAGCAATCAGCTTGCGCATCTGGTTGTCGCGAGCAGGGGTCGAAGCACCGCCCAGAACGACACCGACGATCGAGCGTCCGTCAACCTTGACCGAGGTCGCCAGATTGTATCCGGCAGCGCGGGTGTAACCAGTCTTGATGCCGTCGACACCGCGAACCGAGCCGATCAGATGGTTGTGGCCCGGGATGACACGATTGCCGAGCTTGAAGCTCGTTTCCGAGAAGAAGCCGTAATATTGCGGAAAGTGCTCGCGAAGGGCAATGCCGAGACGGGCCTGGTCACGCGCCGTCGTCATCTGCGCAGTGTTCGGCAGGCCGTTCGGATTGCGATAGGTCGTGCGCGTCATGCCAAGAGCACGCGCCTTGTCGTTCATTATCCGGGCGAAATTCTCTTCCGAGCCGCCGAGCATTTCGCCCAGCGCCATGGCAGCGTCGTTGGCCGATTTGGTGACGATGCCAAGGATCGCTTCGCGCACGGTGACCGAGCGGCCGGTGCCAATGCCAAGCTTTGTCGGCGCCTGGCCGGCTGCATTCCTGGAAAATACGACAGGTGTATCGAGAGTGATGCGTCCAGCCTCAAGCGCCTCGAAGGTCAAATAGACCGTCATCATCTTGGTCAGCGACGCCGGATAATGAAGCGTGTCGGCATTTTCGCTGTAGAGAACATTGCCCGTATTGGCATCGATAACGATGCCGGCATATTTCGAGCCACTGGCTGCATTCGCGTCGAAGCTGACGGTAATCGTCGCGGCTGCGATCGTGAAACCGAGAAACGCTTTCGCCAGAATCTTGCCGGATTGAGACGACGATACGGAAAGGGTTGATCTGGACACTAAATCACTCTCTGCTTGCATTAACATTCTCGATTATCCGGCCGCCGCCTCCATGAACGCCCGTTGCGCGGAGACTAAAGGCTTAGCGTTACCAATCGGTTTATGATGAACAGTTGGTTTCGGGTTTTTGCGCCATTTTAGCGACCACCAACAGCCGGGGTCGCAGAATTTGCGCTGTTCACAAGGCGGGCAGCGATGAAATCACGGACGACTTTGTCCATGGCGCGCCAATCGCCGAGTTGGCTGCTGGAAAAGCGATAAAGCACACTCAGGTCCTTGCCGACCTTGATGTCTCTTTGACAGTCGCCGCTTGTTGCCTGGGCGGGCGAGGAGGGCAGGATGCAGCGTACAACATAGTCCTGCTCGCCGGCCCTCGGTGCGGTCAGGAGAATTTCATCATTGTAACCGGCGTCTGCGCGCAGGCGGTGCGCGGTGAGCCCATAGGGACCGTTGTAAGGCGCGCCATCCATGATGTGCGAATAGATCGGCCCAAGTCGGCCCGACATGTCATGGGACATCGTGCTTTGGCTGAGTTGCAGGAAAATAAGCGAAGACGATTGGGAAATGTCGTCGAAGCGCAGGCGATCGGCTTCGCTGTATCCCTGCATCTGCGGCCATGTGAGATAGAGATCGACACGCTCTGCCGATCCATCCACCCTCTCGCTCGGGAAGCGGACGGTGTTTGCTGCCAGGCGCAGACTATCATCACCAATCGTCACGGATACTGCTTTGGTGTCTGTCGTATGTCCGCTCAGTGAAATCCGCTCACCGAGCCAATGGCCTCCAACCGAAATGGCGACGGTGAGGGCGGCCAGAGCAGCAACGCCGGTCGTCAACCGATAGATGATGCTGCCCGATATCAGCGGCCGCTCGTCGAGCATCGAAGCAGATGACGGAGAAGAAACCATGCCCTTGCCTTCATTTCCCTTCCGCGCTCGAAAACCATCGTCAATTCGATCGATGAATGCTTCGATGCGGCGTCAGACTTTGATGAGTCTTGTCTGAGAAATAATTGGCGCCATGATGGTTAATGAAGATTTAAAAATATGTCGGCAGCCATGCTATCTGTTGGCTGATCCGGGAAGTTTTCGTCACATTGCCCCAAACGGGCCTTCACAACGAAAAGAGCCGTTCCCGGGACAGTGGGAACGGCTCAGAGGCACCGGCCTGGACGAAATCAGGGGACAAGACCGGGCCTCTGATCTTGATCGCCGGCGCTAGGTCGTCGACGATCCGGTAGAGCGTGTTATTTCAGGCTGCCGACTGCGACGGCGCGGCCGTCCTGGATCTTGACCCAGCGAGCAGGATCATCTGCAGACTGGCGCTTCAGGAAGGTGTATTCCGTCTCGGACCAGAGCTTCACCTTGTTGCGCATGTTGTCGAGAATGAAATCGCCACGATCGGTACGAACCGTAAGAACGGCATGGCCTTCGCCATTCGGCTGCAAGACGACGGTCATCAGCAGGTCGGACGGCGAGAAGCCTGCGTCGATCAGCTGCTTGCGCTTCAAGAGAGCGAAATCTTCGCAGTCGCCGGCCGTTGTCGGGATGGCCCACTTTTCTTCGACGCCATAGAGCTCCATGTCGGTCATCGGCTTGATCGTCGTGTTGACCGTATAGTTGATCTTGAGGATCGTCTTCCAGCTATCCTGCGTCAGAATGGCCGGACCGGCATCGCCGCCGGCGAAAGCGCATTCCCGCGGGTTCTCCTTGCAGAACTCGTAATGGCCGATCGGGGGAGCAGCGTCACCCGTGATCGTCATGTTGGCGGGCGTTGCCTGAGCAAGACCGAAGAAGCCGAAGGTGGCAAGCGCCAGTGCGGCGCAGCCGCGAAGTACGAAGTGAAAGTTCATGTCCCTGTCCCTGCTTTTTTGTTGGGATCAGAATGACACGCATGATTTTATCCGACGCAAAATTACGCAGTCAAATTAAGCACTTAGTTTATTCAAATCTGGATCAAACTTTCATAAAACACGCAGAAAACTTGAATCAGTTTTTCGGCAAATTCGATTAAAATTTGAATGGTTCCGGTATGAGAATTCGCGCGTGGAATCGCGGCAGCGCGCTGTTTTAAAATGTTTTCCGACCAACTGGATTCTTAACGAGGAGCCGCGTTCCGGCACGTTTAAGTGCTTCATGATGGGACAGAGAAGGCGTCCGAAACGAAGGGAACGCCGAGGAGGCGGCCGGAAACATGCGAACCTGTGCCAATTTGGGAAAATCAGCCCAAAAAAAAATTTGATTTTTTATCGAGAAATATTGGCGCGTAGCGCGTCGGTCGCTTGAACTATAGATGCAGCCATTTCCGAAGCTGCGAGCGAATGGGCCGCAGTTGGTACGATGATCAGCTTGGCCGCCGGCCACGCCCGCGACAACTCCCATGCCGTGACAACGGGAGCTTCCAGATCGAGCCGTCCCTGGATCATGGTACAGGGGATGGCGGCAAGCCGATGGAGATCCCGCAGTATCTGGCCGTCTTCCAGCCACGCGCGATGATGAAAATAATGCGTGATGATGCGGGCACGTGCCGTCAGATAATTCGGATCGGACCAGCGCGCCGATAGCGTTGCACGAGGATCGACCAGAATCGACGCGGCTTCCCATCGATGCCAGTCACTTGCCGCTTTTATATGGGTGGCGGGATCGGGATCGAGCAGAAGGCGATAATAAGCGCCGACCAGGTCGCCATTGCGATCCGCCGCTGGAACGGCGGACTGAAACCGCGCCCATTCCTCGGGAAAGAACCGACCAAGCCCGCGATAGAGCCAGTCTATCTCCGGCTGTCTCGTCATGGTGACACCGGCGACCAGCAGGCTTGAAACGCGGTCTGGATGGGCTTGCGCATAAACGAGCGCGAGTGTGCATCCCCACGAATTGCCGAAGACGATCCAGCGCTCAATTTCAAACATCAGCCTCAGCCGCTCGATATCGGCCACCGAATGCCAGGTCGTGTTCGTGGACAGATCGGCGTTCGGCTCCGAGGCGTGCGGAAGGCTGTTGCCGCAGCCGCGCTGGTCGAATTGGATAATCCTGTAATGTTGCGGATCGAAATAGCGCCGTGTTCCTCCCGAGCTGCCGGATCCTGGACCGCCATGCAGGATCAGAACCGGCACGCCTTGCGGATTTCCGGACTGCATCCAGAAGATCTTCTGGCCGTCGCCGACATCCGCTAGGCCTTGATCGAAGGGAACGAAATCCGGGTAGAGCATCTCGCCGTCACGCAAAAAGGAAGACAAGCGTCGCTATTTCAGGACGCCGCGTGACAGGAGGATGACAGTATCAGAGAAATTCGCGCAAGGTATCGCGAGACTGGAGCGATAGAAACTCGATCGCCACACCTTCCATGAAATGGCGCACGACGCGGCCGCGCATATTGCCGAGGCGGACCGGCGTGCCGAGTGGCGGCCGCGCTTCCACGTCGACTGCGGCACCCGAGAGCGAAAGGTCCATGATGCGGCAGGTATAAATCGTACCGTCGTCGAGTGCGAGTTCGCTCAGTACGTTGCGCGGGGTCAGGCGATCGTGGCGACGATCTTCCGGCAGGCCAAGCTCATGCTTGTTGGCAAGCCATGTCAGCTGCGCCGCGAGTTTTTCACGCTTCCGTTCGGTCGCGTTGATCGACATGCTGAAACCGCGGCCATCGACATGAACCACATTGCCTTCAACGCGGCCGAGATGATCGATGTAGGCGATGACACGTTCTTGCGTGCGTGGACGTCCCAGACAGGTGACATACATGTCGCCCGGAGACATTTCCGTGACGACGCATTCGAATTCCTCGTAATTTGCCAGCATCAGACGACCCTGCATGTTGATCGGGACCCGCTGAAAGGTCCGCTGATCGTTGCGCGGGGCACTACCTGCCATTTGATTTGACCGCGTCGCATGGGCCGGCTGGAATGAGTGCATCGAGAGGCTTCTTTAATCGATTGCGTCTTGTGCTAGATCTAGCCGAAACTTCTTAAGGTAAGGTTGTCTTTCGTCTGGCTCTACTTACCGACGACCGTCAATTTTGTCCCGTGTTGGTTCAGTTTTGGCCGTGTCGCGGCCGTTTATGGCAAGATTCAGTTTTTTGCGCATCCATTCGCCCAGTCCGATGCTTTCCCTGGAGGGCAATAGATCGGTCGGATCGGGATGCGGCGGCAAATCCAGATGGCGGGCAGGGCGCTCGTAAAGCAGCCGACTGCGATCTAGCGCCAGAAATTCCAGGCGTTCGTTGCCGAGCCATGCGGAAGGCGCCGTCGGTGTGAGGGAGCCCAGCAACCGATCGCACGTATCGCCGGCCGTTCGCAGCGGCATCAATACCATCTCGAACGTCGCGCTGCGACCGCTGATGCAATAGCCGGTGGCGGTGATCAATGCGGGAACGACATGCGTCATCACGCCGGCCGCAATGCGCACCGGGTCTTCCTGCTGGCTGCCGGCCCAAAGCGCAGCAAAATTCTCGCCGCGAATCTCGCGCCCCATGAGATTGCAAATGGCAGTGCCGGCCAGGCGAAAGCGCGGATTGTCATCCACCGTGTTTTCCAGAATGAACAGTTCCGGAAGGATGTGGCTTACGGCCGATGGTTGTATCAAACTACGAAGAGGTGCATCCGCGTTGCCGCGGATCTGCTCCCAGTAGGTAAATATATCGATGCTCGTCGTCTGGCGCATCATGCGTCCATGTCCCATTTCAATTCAACTGCGAGGGCATTTTCAGCCTTCACACGAGCTCCTGCGAGTTTCATGCCAGAGCCGGCCCATTAGGGTTAACGAATGGTTTCGATTGCCTTTTCCGTCGCCGGATGAAAGGAAATGTTCATCACTTCACGAAGTGACTTGCACGAACTTTCCGGGTGCGGGGCGGCCTCCTCAGGTCAGCTTCGAAGAAACCGCCCGATGCGCCGCCCGGAGAATACTGGGCGGCTTTTTTTTTGAGTTTCGCTGCGCTATGTGTCGGTCACACCGACAGAAAAGCAGAGCAAGACATGGATGATGAACAGCTGCCGCGCCAAGAGCCGGAAGATCCACGGCCGCAGCAGCAGCGCGTTCCCGCCTTCAATCTCCCACCAGTTATTTTAGGCAGCCTTGCCGTTCTCGTGGCCGTCTTTGCGATCATGAATGTCCCGTCCTGGTCGGACGATACGCTGAACTGGCTCTATTTCACCTTCAGCTTCATACCTGCTCGCTACGCCTTTCCGCTCTCGCAGCAAGGTCTTGAGTGGCTTTGGACGCCGCTCACCTATTCGCTGCTGCACGGCGGCATCGAACATATCGTTTTCAATAGCTTGTGGCTGATGGTCTTCGCCGCGCCCGTGGCCCGGCGCATCGGTACCTTACGCTATGTGATCTTCTGGATTTTCTCGTCCGCCGCCTCGGCCTTTCTGCATGCAGCTCTTTACTGGGGCGACCAGACATTGCTGATCGGCGCATCGGGCGTGGTTTCGGCACTGATGGGCGCTGCCTGCCGCTTTGCGTTTCCTGCGATGGACGGTCGGCGTGTTTCGATGGGGCAGGCGCATCGCAATCCCCGGCTGACTGTCCTGCAATCACTGCGCAGCCGCACGGTCGTGGCCTATATCATCATGTGGGTCGCCGGTAATGCGCTCGTCGCCTTCGGCATAACGCTCGTCGGCGACAGCTCGCAACCCGTGGCGTGGGATGCTCATATCGGCGGCTTCTTGTTCGGTTTCCTCCTCTTTGCGCTCTTCGACCGGCAACCACGCGAGGAAGAGCCTGAAGCGCTGCCGCTTGAAGAATGAGCTGTTGCTTTATTGCTGACACGGGCGCACCATCGTCTTCCGTCGATCATGCGATAGAGGAGATCGACTGACCGACGGGCGGGCGCCGGTTTTAAGCTCCGGGGGTAGATTTCGGAACATATCGGACGCTGCAGTGTTCACCATGCTTTCGAGATGGGAGGATCGAATGTCAGTTTCCGTAAAGGCCATACTTGAAGCCAAAGGCCGCGATGTCGTGACGACGGGCGGCAATACGACCGTGGCGGAAGCCGCGAAAATTCTCAATGAAAACCGGATCGGCGCAATCGTCGTCGTTGGACCGGGCGGAAAGATATCCGGCATCTTCACGGAGCGGGATGTCGTCAACGCGGTTGCCAAACAAGGCAACGAGTGCCTGGACAAGCCGATCGCGTCGATGATGACGTCGAAGGTTCATCGCTGCAAGGAAGACACCACCACCGACGAACTCATGGAAACCATGACGACACGTCGTTTCCGCCATGTTCCCGTCGAGGAAAAGGGCAAGCTCAGCGGCATCATATCGATCGGTGACGTCGTCAAATGGCGCATCCGTGAGATCGAGCTCGAGGCGGAGCAGATCAAGGCCTATATCGCTGGGTAAGGATCGGTTCGACGTCGTCAAAGCAATCGGCCTTCGTCGGGTCGATTGCGGCGGTGCATGCCTTTGGCCCAAATGAAAGGCCGCATACTTAGAACGGCGTCTCTCCACGTAGCTAAGAAAGATGATGATCAGCGAGGCGCTTTTCCGCGTGGTATCTTAACGCGCGTAAGCTTCCTGCATGCGCCGGATTTCGGTCAATCTGGCGGTTGCTTCCTCGTAGCCGCGATCGATCGCTTCGCCAGCGCGATGGAATTCCGAAAGGCCGATGTCGCTCAAACGCGGATGCAGAGCCAGATCGGGCGGATCACCGGCCAGGCGCGCGCGCGCAATCCTGTCCTGAATGATGTTGAAGGCCTGCACCATGACGCCGGTCATCCCGAGCTTCATCGCCGGTGCCTCGTCGCGGCGCAGCAAGTCGCCATTCGGCGGCCCGACATTGTGCTTCACGACGGCGGATCGGCCGTAAAGATCATAATGCAGGTTGACCGCAACGACGAGCGGCTGTTCGTAGGAGCGGCAGACGGTGACAGGCACGGGATTGACCAGCGCGCCGTCGACGAGCGTTCGACCATTGGAGCGCACCGGTTCGAAAATCCCGGGCAGGGCATAGGATGCCCGAAGTGCTGTTATCAGCGATCCGTTGGCGATCCAGACCTCGTGACCGGTATTCAATTCCGAGGCAACGGCAACGAAAGGCTGTTCGAGATCCTCGATCGAAAGCCCTTCGAGATGCTCCTGCATACGCTTGGTCAGCCGCATGCCGCCAAAAAGGCCGCTGCCGCCGATGGTCAGATCGAGAAGGCTGGCAATGCGGCGCATGGTCAGCGATCGGGCAAAGGCTTCCAGCTCGTCCAGCTTTCCGGCGAGGTAACAACCGCCGACCAACGCGCCGATCGACGTGCCGGCGATCATGCCTACGGCGATGCCGGCTTCGTCGAGCGCACGCAAAACGCCGATATGGGCCCAGCCACGTGCAGCGCCGCCGCCAAGCGCAAGGGCGATCTTGACCTTTTTTGGAGGAGCCGGAGGCGGATTGGACATATCCTGCAAAGAACCTGAACTGGTCGAGTTCTGTCCGCCAAGGTGACGATTCAACCCCCAATTCAGCATCTAAAGCCTCCTCCGAGGCCCTGCGTGCCTCTGCAAAAATACTGTCCCTTTTTCGTTTCCAAATCGTATACTGGTTGTATCTTCTTGGAGCGCTTCGCCGATAAGTCTAGTGCTGGTAGACGTCTTCCGGATCGAAGTGGCGATGATCATCCACCACGTTCACCATCGGCTTGCCATCTTCGAGCCCGACTGTGCGGTAGAAGCAGGAACGTCGTCCAGTATGGCACGTCGCGTCGTGCCCGGCGACCTCCACTTTCAGCCATATGGCGTCCTGATCGCAATCCGTTCGGATCTCCTTGACCGTCTGAAGGTTTCCGGAGGTTTCGCCCTTTTTCCAGAGCTTACCACGCGAACGGCTGAAATAATGAGCCGTGCCGGTCTTGATCGTCAGCGCAAGCGCCTCGGCATTCATATGCGCGACCATCAGAAGTTCGCCGTCGCGCGCATCGGTCACGATCGCGGTAATCAGGCCGCGATCGTCGAAGCGCGGCGTGAAATCGCCGTTGTGTTCAAGCTCGGATTTGTCTTCGGAAGGCGCATTGAAAATCAAATTCATCTCCGGCGCTTTTGTTTAAGCCTGGTTAGCGGCCCCGGACCATCGACATGAAGCGAACCTGCTCCGCCGGATCGGCCTTGAAGGCGCCAGTGAAGGTGGTGGTCAGCGTCGTGGAACCCTGCTTTTGCACACCGCGCATCGCCATGCACATGTGCTCGGCTTCTATCATCACGGCAACGCCGCGCGGGCGCAGGGTGTCGTCGATCGAATTGGCGATCTGCGCCGTCATGGCTTCCTGGGTCTGGAGCCGGCGGCCGAAGATATCGACCACACGAGCGATCTTGGAAAGACCGAGGACACGACCGTTCGGCAGATAGGCGACATGCGCCTTGCCGATGATCGGCACCATGTGGTGTTCGCAATGGGAGAAGAACGGGATGTCGCGCACGAGAACCATGTCGTCGTAGCCGGAAACCTCTTCAAAGGTCCGACCGAGCACGTCCTCGGGATTGAGGTCATATCCGCTGAAAAGTTCGCGGTAAGCCTTGGCGACACGCGATGGCGTATCCAGCAGACCTTCGCGTTGCGGATCGTCACCGGCCCAGCGCAGCAGAACGCGAACGGCGTCTTCCGCTTCCTTCTGGGTCGGACGTTCGGTGTCGGCGTTCTGCGGAAAATTCTTTACAATGGCGTCCATTACCTGTGGTTCTCCTGACCCGCACCGCGGATATCATCTTGTCGGACTCGCCACTGGCATTCCCCGAAACGCGGAGAGTTTGTACCTTTGGCGGGCTCCGGGGCGTTCTGGCTGGCGGACAAGCCTGCCGTCCTGCACGGTTTCCCATCAAACTTACACAAGACCATTGCATTTGCATGGTCTTCGAACGACATACATATAGTATGGCATAGTCCCTGTGAAAGTGGCCGAAATGGACACGCTGTGTTTTTTGTTAGGAAACACCGAACGGGTACATCGGAGCAAAATCTGTGATGGACGACATCTACAACAGCAAAATCCTGGAATTTGCCGGCAATATCGGCCGTATCGGCAATCTTGCTGACGCTGATGCCAGTGCCCAGGCCCACTCCAGACTGTGCGGTTCTCGCGTAAAAATCTGGCTGAAAATGGACGGCGACGTGGTGACGGATTTTGCCCATGACGTCAAGGCCTGCGCGCTCGGCCAGGCATCCTCTTCGATCATGGCCCGGCACGTTGTCGGCGCCTCGGGAGACGAACTGCGGAAAGCTCGCGAAGACATGCTCGCCATGCTCAAGGCGGATGGCGAGGGGCCGGAGGGCCGCTTTGAGGACATGCGCTATCTGAAGCCGGTCAAGGACTATAAGGCGCGGCATGCCTCGACCATGCTGACATTCGATGCCGTCGTGGATGCGATCGGGCAGATCGAAGCTGCTCGCCAAGGCGGACGCACAACGACCGCCGAAGCTGTCTGAGCGGGATTTCGGCCCATGTGTCAATTCTGTCTGATGCAAGACGACGATGAAGACGAAGGGGGCGCCGCCGCGTCCAAGCATGCTCGTCGCGTCAAGTCACCATCCGGCGATAAAGTGGTCAGATCGCGCAATTATTCCGGCCCTTTCCGTAAGACGCCGGACCGGCTGTTTGGCATGGGCCTCATTCGGCTGTATCAGCTGACGCTGTCCGGTTTCATCGGTAATTCCTGCCGCCATATCCCGACCTGTTCGGAATACGGCTATGAGGCCGTTGCGCGGCATGGGCTTTGGGCCGGCGGATGGATGACGTTGTTTCGCGTCGCCCGCTGTGGTCCGGGAGGTACCAGCGGCCTTGATCCTGTGCCCGGTGATCTCGAGCATCGTTATCACTGGTGGACGCCGTGGCGCTATTTCCGCCTCGGCTGTAAGGCTGTCTGATCCGCATGGCTGTGTACGTCGCGCTGCTTTACAGCATTGTTCTCGGCCCAGGTCGCCGCGTTGTCATGGCCGATCTCAAAGCGATGGCGGAGGAGCTGGGCTTTCGCAATGCCAAAACGCTTGTTGCGACCGGCAACCTGATTTTCGAATGCGAGACGCAACCGATCGCTTCGATCGAAACGAAGCTCGAAACCGGTTTTGCCGCGCGCTTCGGCAAGCATGTCGACATCATCGTTCGCGACGCCGACACCTGGCTGAGGCTCGCGGATGGAAATCCATTTCTTGATGGCATCGGCAGCGAGGTCATCATTCGCGTCATGCGGCAGCCGCTTGAAGCTCAAGCGATTGAAATGTTTTCGAAATACCGAAAAGACGAGCGCATGGCGATCGTGCATGGAGATCTCTGGATCGATTTCGGCCTCAAAGCCAGCGAAACGAGGTTGCTGCCGGCTTTGACGACGAAACGCCTCGGCGTTGGAACGATGCGGAATTGGAACACCGTGCGCGGTTTGGCCGAGATGATCCGCAGGTAACGCCGCTTTTCCTTTACTAGAATGGCAAATACCGCTATCAGGCGCGCGGACGTAAGTCAGTATTGATTTAGTCCGTATCTTTCGAAACCACCCGCATTCGTTGGCGGGACTGGACAAGGAGAATATCGATGTCCCAACCTGTTTCCCTGACATTCCCCGATGGCTCCGTGCGCAGCTTCGCTGCCGGCACGACCGGTCGTGATGTCGCCGAATCCATTTCCAAGTCGCTGGTCAAGAAGGCTGTCGCGATTGCCATCGACGGCACCGTGCGCGACCTTTCCGATCCGGTCACCGATGGCAAGATCGAGATCATCACCCGCTCGGACGACCGTGCGCTGGAGCTGATCCGCCACGACACCGCGCACGTACTCGCCGAAGCCGTGCAGGAGCTTTGGCCCGGAACGCAGGTGACGATCGGCCCGGTCATCGAAAACGGCTTCTATTACGATTTCGCCAAGAACGAGCCGTTTACGCCCGATGACCTGCCGGTGATCGAAAAGCGGATGCGCGAGATCATTCTGCGCAACAAGCCTTTCACCAAGGAAATCTGGTCGCGCGAGAAGGCAAAGGAAGTCTTTGCCGCCAAGGGCGAAAACTACAAGGTGGAACTGGTCGACGCGATCCCCGCAGGTCAGGATCTGAAGATCTATTACCAGGGCGATTGGTTCGACCTCTGCCGTGGCCCGCATATGGCCTCAACGGGCCAGATCGGCAATGCCTTCAAGCTGATGAAGGTGGCCGGCGCCTATTGGCGTGGCGACAGCAACAATCCGATGCTGACCCGTATCTACGGCACGGCGTTTGCCGAGCAGGCGGATCTCGATAACTATCTGCACATTCTTGCCGAAGCCGAAAAGCGCGATCATCGCCGTCTCGGCCGCGAGATGGACCTGTTCCATTTCCAGGAAGAGGGCCCCGGCGTCGTCTTCTGGCATGGCAAGGGCTGGCGGATGTTCCAGACGCTGGTGTCCTATATGCGCCGGCGGCTCCAGGGCGACTATCAGGAGGTCAACGCGCCGCAGGTGCTCGACAAGTCGCTTTGGGAGACCTCGGGTCACTGGGGCTGGTATCGCGACAACATGTTCAAGGTGACCGTTGCCGGTGATGACACCGACGACGATCGCGTCTTCGCGCTGAAGCCGATGAACTGCCCGGGCCATATCCAGATCTTCAAGCATGGCTTGAAGTCCTATCGCGAACTGCCGATCCGTCTTGCGGAATTCGGTGCGGTCCACCGCTACGAACCCTCGGGTGCGTTGCATGGCCTGATGCGCGTGCGCGGCTTCACGCAGGACGATGCGCATATCTTCTGCACCGACGAGCAGATGGCGGCCGAATGCCTGAAGATCAACGATCTCATCCTGTCCGTTTATGAAGACTTCGGCTTCAAGGAGATCGTCGTCAAGCTTTCGACCCGTCCAGAAAAGCGCGTGGGCTCCGACGCACTTTGGGATCGTGCCGAAAGCGTGATGATGGATGTGCTGAAAACGATCGAAGCGCAGTCCGGCGGACGCATCAAGACCGGCATTCTGCCGGGCGAAGGCGCGTTCTACGGTCCGAAGTTCGAATATACGCTTAAGGATGCCATCGGCCGCGAATGGCAGTGCGGCACGACGCAGGTCGACTTCAACCTGCCGGAACGCTTCGGCGCTTTCTACATCGACCAGCATTCGGAAAAGACGCAGCCCGTCATGATCCATCGCGCCATCTGCGGCTCGATGGAGCGTTTCCTCGGCATCCTGATCGAGAACTTCGCAGGTCACATGCCGCTTTGGGTCTCGCCGCTGCAGGTCGTCGTGGCGACGATCACCTCGGAAGCCGATGCCTACGGCGAAGAAGTCGCCGAAGCGCTGCGCGATGCCGGCCTCGACGTCGAGACCGATTTCCGCAACGAGAAGATCAACTACAAGATCCGTGAGCATTCGGTGACCAAGGTTCCGGTCATCATCGTTTGCGGCAAGAAGGAAGCCGAAGAGCGTTCGGTCAATATCCGTCGCCTCGGCAGCCAGTCGCAGACCTCGATGTCCCTCGATGAGGCGATCGCTTCGCTTACTCTGGAAGCAACGCCGCCGGACGTTCTGCGCAAGCGGGAAGCACGGCGCAACAAGGCCGCCTGAGTAAAAGAATTATGCTGACGGCACTTAAGGGTGCCGTCAGATAACTGACATAAAGCTTTCATATATTTGCTGAATCAAAGCGTTGCTGCGGCCGCAACATCCGGCGCAGCTGAACGATAGGAGCGGGGCAGCCCCGTCGCGCACTTGGAATTCAAAGAATTATCCTACGCCAACGAACGGGATACCCGTATCAAACGCTGGTTCATCCGCTCCATCGAAGGCCTGTCCGGCCGCGACCGTTATGCCCGCCTTTATGATATCTGGCGCACCGATATCGTCGGCAAGAGCGAGCGCGTCTTCGGCAAGATGCTCGATCTCATCGATGTGCAGCTGCTCGCCAAGGGCGAATGGCCGCCGCAAAAAATTCCCGACGCGCCGATCGTCATCGTTGCCAACCATCCCTATGGCATCGGCGATGGCATTGCCGTGCTGGCGCTGGCCGAACAGCTTGGCCGTCCCTTCAAGGTGCTGATCAACAACGAATTGTTGAAGGTGCCGGAAATGCATGATTATTCGCTGCCTGTTTCCTTCGAGGAGACCAAGGAAGCGATGGCGATCAACATGAAGACGCGCCACGAGGCTGTTCGCCTGCTCAAGGAAGGCACGACGATCATCATCTTCCCCGCCGGCGGCGTCGCAACCGCCAAGAAGGGCTTTGGCCGTGCCGAAGACCTGCCGTGGAAGATATTTCCGGCCAAGCTCATCCAGGCAGCACGCGCCTGTGTCATTCCGATCTATTTCGAGGGCCAGAACGGCCGGCTGTTCCATCTGGCAAGCCGGCTCTCCATGACGCTGCGCCTATCCTTGCTGATCCGTGAATTCCGGCGTCTTTCGGGAAGCACGATCACCGCCCATGTCGGCGCGCTGATGAGCTGGGAAGCATTGAGCGAAGGGAGCGACCGCAAGGATATGCTTTCAAAGCTCTATGGCGCCGTGTTTTCGATGGCTCCACCGAAGAAGATGCCACGGCGGAAGGCCGTTTAGGTTCTCAAGACTGATTTTGCCAAGAGGCGGCGGGAGATTTCCCGTCGTCAATCCATGCTGTCGCCTTCATCACCGCCGGCAGCCGGTGCAAGCTGCTCATATGTCGGCAGCGGTTGCTGGGTCGATGTCGCCGGCTGCGTCTGTGGGCTCTGTGTCTGGCGCATCTGCGGCATCTGGATCGGAAGCTGCTGCGCGGGCTGTTCGCTATCAACATCCTGCGGCTGCTGTTGTTTCATCAGCACTTCCACATCGGTGTTCGTCCCGGCCACGACGGTAAAATCGCGCTGGTAGATCTTGTCCTTGTTGCGAGCCACCGCCGTATAGCGACCTTCCGCAAGGACCATGGTCGGAAACGCGCTGAGGCTTTCTCCAACGATGTCACCGGCAGAGGTGAGGATCGACCAGGCAGTGTCGGCAATCGCTTCACCACCGGCATCGGACACGAGCTTGAGGGTGATCTTCGCCGCCCTATGCTGGATCGTTGCCTCGGTCACTTTGCCGGCTTCGACCTGAATGTCGGCGCGGATGACTGCGTTGACGTTGCCGTATTCCGATACGACATGATAGGTGCCGGCGCTCAGGCCGACGAGCGTATTCGGCTTCACGTCGGCCATGACGAGCCCGCGCTCGCCATCATCCTTGGCTTCGCTGGAGTAGATCGAGAAACTCAATTCTTTGGGCGGGATACGGACATCGGACCCTGAAACGGCATTCAACACCATGCCGCCGGCATCGAGAACCATAGTCTGCTTCTGTGTGTCTCCGGTTTCAGGCACGCTGAGTTTCTTTGTCACCCCGGCGCGACCGAACGAAACATTGACGAAATAGTCGCCGGGCATCAGATGAAACGAGGCCGAACCGCCTTTCGAGCTTGCAACGAGCGGCAGCTTCCCGTCCGCGCCGGCGATGGGGCTGAAGACATACCAGGAAAGACCCTGCTGCTGCGGACCGCTTTGGGGTGTCAACTTGGCTTCCAGCGACACATCGCGCAGTGTGCGGGCCGCAGAATTTTCGCCATTCGGCGCTACGAAGGCATTCAGCTTCGGCATTTTCACGCTGCCGTCGAGCTGTTTGAACTCCTTGAAGGCTTCCTGCGACGAGGCGGTCGTATTGAGGCTTAAGAGAACAGCGATGATCGCGCTCAATCGGCGAGCGGATGAAATGCCTGACATGGGGTCCGAACCGATTGACTTACGATACAACACACGCCACTTCAAAACCAATGCGGTGGCAAATTCAAGACCCACGTCTTCCTATCAGTCAAATGAAAGCAATCACTCAATGAAAACCGATATCAAGCTCGTCGACTATCTCGCCGTGCGCCGTTCTATCCCCGCTTTCCAGATGTCCGAGCCAGGACCGGAAAAGGCCGAGATCGAAGAGATTCTTCGCCTGGCGTCGCGCGTGCCTGATCACGGTAAACTGGCCCCCTGGCGCTTTATCGTCTATCGCGGCGAGGAGCGTGTTCGCATCGGCGAAGAGCTGCTGAAACTGGCGCTGGAAACAAAGCCTGACCTTTCCGAGGAAATGATTCAGGTCGAACGCGCGCGCTTCACCCGTGCCCCGGTCGTCATCGGCGTCGTCAGCACCGCCGCACCGCATTTCAAAATCCCGGAATGGGAGCAGCTGATGTCAGCAGGTGCGCTGTGCCTCAATCTGCTGATTGCGGCCAATGCCCATGGCTGGGTTTCCAATTGGCTGACCGAGTGGTTCGCCTTCGACGAGCGCGCCTATCCGCTGCTTGGCGTCAACACGGGCGAAAAGGTGGCCGGCTTCATTCATATCGGCTCTACGACTTTCCCGGCTGTCGAGCGTCCACGTCCGGAACTGTCCCAGACGGTGACGTGGGTCGGCGGCGAGAACGCGTGATGTTCTATACGACGGATACCAATCGCCACGGCCTGGCGCACGATCCCTTCAAGGCGATCGTGGCGCCAAGGCCGATCGGCTGGATTGGCAGCAAGGGCAGGGACGGTTCGCTCAATCTGTCTCCCTATTCCTTCTTCAACGCGATCAGCGACCGGCCGAAGCTGGTGATGTTTTCCTCGGCCGGCCGCAAGGACAGCGTTCGCAATGTCGAAGAAACGGGCGTTTTCACCGCCAATCTGGTCAGCCGCAATCTCGTCGAGAAGATGAACCATTCGTCGATCGCCGCGCCTTACGGCGTCAACGAGTTCGAGCTTTCCGGCTTGACCGCGATGCAGGGCGAGCTGGTCGATGCACCCTATGTCGGCGAAGCTTTCGCGGCACTCGAGTGCCGCGTCACCGAGATTCTGCTGCCGAAGGGCCTCGACGGCGAGCCTTCGGAAAATATCATGGTCCTCGGTCAGGTCGTCGGTATCCACATCGACGAAGCCATTATCCGCAACGGCAGGCTCGATATGGCGCTGGCGCGGCCGATCGCACGTTTGGGCTACATGGATTACAGCGAGGGCAGCGACGTTTTCGAGATGATACGGCCCAAAGCACCCTGAAGCGCCCCGCATGGTTTTTTAGTGGTTAATTAACAAGGTAAACGGCCCGTAAACCTTTGCCCGGTAAGGTTTGCCTCATGAGTTTGCGAGGCGAGGGTAGCTTCGCCGATATCGGGGCGTTACGTGATCATAGAAGCATTTCTTCGCTGGGCCGAGACCGCCAAGGCAGAAAACAGAGCAAGAGCGGCCAACGCTCTCGGTCGTGCCTATCTGCAATCGGAAATGCCCAGCGAAGAGCGCGCAGCGGCAGAAATGGCAATGACGTATCTGCTCGATGATCCCTCACCGCGCGTACGGCTCTCGCTTGCCGAAGCTGTGGCGCATTCGCCCCGTGCGCCGCGCAATGTTGTCTTGACGCTCGCCGAGGATCAGCCCGAAATCGCCGGGCAGATCATCCTGTTTTCGCCGATATTTACCGACGCCGATCTCGTCGATCTCGTGCTTCGTGGCAGCGATGTCACGCGAGTTCTGATCGCCTCGCGTGGGCATGTGCCGCGTATGGTTTGCGCGGCATTGACCGAGATCGGCGGCGAAACCGAAATCCAGTGCCTTCTTGAAAATGACGGCGCATTGCTGTCGCAGGCGTCGGTGAAGCGCATTGCCGAGCGCCTCGGCGATTGTGCTGATATCCGCGGACTGCTCCTCAGCCGCGATACATTGTCATCCGAAGTCAGACATCTGTTGATGTGCAAGGTCAGCGATGCGTTTTCGGAATCTGGTCTTATCCAGACGCTGATCGGCGCAGGCCGGTTGCAGCAGGTCACTCGCGAAGCGACCGAATCGGCAACCGTCCATATTGCCGGCTCCGCCCAGCATGAGCAGCTGCCGGATCTCGTCGAGCATCTGAGGCAGTGCGGCTGGTTGACGCCGGCCTTCCTCATGCATGCGTTATGCTCGGGAAAGGTCGACTTCTTCGCCTGCGCCATCACCAACCTCTGCGGTCGCGACGAGCGGCGCGTGCGCTCGATCATTTCGCGTGGTCGCATCTACGCGATACGGGCACTTTACGAAAGTGCCGGCCTTTCCAGAGACATCAGCACGGTATTCGTGGAAGCGACGCTGATCTGGCGCGAGGCATCGCGCGCCAACGGCGAAGCATTGCTTGAAAATGTATCGTCCCGCCTGATGCGCAAGTTCCGTCTCGCGGAGCAGCCGGCTGCAGCGACACAGCTGCTTGATATGGTCGAGAAGCTTGCAAACGTCGAGCGACGACAGGCTGCGCGCAGCTTTGCCGCACTTGCAACTCTAGCCGCGGCGTGATGCAAAGCGTGGAGTGTATTATCTAGGTTTGCAATGTCTCTGATCATTTCGATTGAATCGCCGCACCAGGATGGCGTTATCCGCTTGCTCGACATGTCGAGTGCCTATGCCGAATCGCTCTATCCGGCCGAGAGCAATCACATTCTTGACCTTCAGTCCCTGGAGCAGCCAGATGTAACGTTGTGGGTTGCGCGGATCGGCCCGGATATCGTCGGATGCTGCGCGCTCGTGGACGGCGGCGACGGTACGGCCGAGATCAAGCGCATGTTCGTCGACCCCGCCGCGAGAGGGCGTAGCGTCGCACGCAAGCTGATGGAGACCATCGAGGCTGCCGCCCGTGAACGCCGTATATCGGCGATACGTCTCGAGACGGGCATATACCAGCCGGAAGCAATCAATCTCTACAAGCGGTTCGGCTATGTGGAGATTTCGGCCTTCGGCAGCTACGCTCCGGATCCGCTTAGCCTGTTCATGGAAAAGACACTGACACAAGACTGACGGCGAATCAGCGCTCGGAGCCATCCCGCACGCGCAGCTGCAACTCCGGCTCCTGAGAATGCTGCTCTTCGGTCAACTCCGCTTCGCGAATCCATTCGCGCCAGATAGCGACGATGATCGCCATCAATACAGGACCGATGAAGAGACCGAGAAAGCCCATCGTCTTCACCCCGCCAACCAGGCCGAAGAAGGTCGGCAGGAAGGGGAGCTTGATTGGGCCGCCCACCAATTTGGGGCGAAGCGTCTTGTCGACGATGAAGAGTTCGATCGTTCCCCAGAGGAACAAGGCAACGCCAGCCCAGAGAGCGCCGCTTGCGACGAGATAGATCGAGACGAGCGTCATGGATAGCGGTGCGCCGCCCGGAACAAGCGCCATGACACCCGTGAGAACGCCGAGCGTGATAGCCGATGGAGCGCCGGCAATCCAATAGGCGACGCCAAGCACGATGCCTTCGCCGATGGCGATCAAGGTCATGCCCATGACAGTCGAGCTGATGGTGGCCGGAACCACGCGGGAGATGCGCTCCCAGCGATTTGGAAGAATGCGCTCGCCGAGAAGATCGACCTGACGAACGAAGGTTGAGCCATCGCGATAGATGAAGAACAGGGCGATCAGCATGAAGAGCAGTGTCAAGACGACATGAAACGCGCTGCCGCCGGCCGCGAGCACGGCTCTGTAGATATTACCGATATGCGCGCCGCTGACGAGTTGCGCCATTTCTCCGAGAGAACCCGGGCTGCCGACATATTGCGTCCACTGGTCGCCGAGCCAGGAACCGATCAGAGGCAGCGCCAGAATCCATTGCGGCGGAGGTGCGCCCTCACGGTTGACATGGATGGCCCAAGTGAACCATTCGCGCACTTCTCCAGCCATATAGATCGCCGACAAGACAATCGGCAACACGAGAAAAGTCACAATGAAGATCAGCGCGATCGTGGCGGCAAGCGTCGTATTTCCGCCGGTTCGGCGTAGGAGTTCGCCATAAAGCGGCCAGGTCGCGAAGCCGATGACGGCTGCAGCGAGAACCGGGACAAGGAAACCGTAGAAGAAATAGATACCGGCAATGGCAATCAGAAGCAGCAGCCAACGGGCGGCGGAGATGGAAGGAATCAGCGGCAGGCGTGCATGCGCGCTCGGCCCCAGCCACCGATGCTCCTTTGGCTTTTGACGTTCAAATACACCCACCCGACTTACTTCGCCCCTATTTATTAGACTACCCGGTTATGGGGTATGATCTAGGCTCTTTCAAGAGCAACGCCCTGAAAGCCTCTTTATTCCGATGCCGTGACAATAACACGACCGATTTATGGACGGGACGCAGATATCAGGAGGGACGGCGGATCACTTTGAATGCAAAAAACTGAGTCTTTTGCATTGGATTGAAGTTGTTGTCCGCAACGAGGATCAATACCTCCGTACCGTCCTTCGCCTTGCCAAGGGTAATACCTTCAATGTTGTCGGGATTGAGCCCCAATGCACGCAGATCCAGAATTTGCGTCTTGCGCACCGGCACGATCCGCTGATCGGTCTTTGCGAGCGAAGGAATGCTCGAAACATCCGTGGCGCCATCGAGATCGAACATGTTGATGACAACAGCGTTGCCGACGCCCTGCGCATAGCCGCGCTCGATCGACAGCAGATGGCGATTGTCCAGCGCCATGATCTCGGACAATCCGAAGTCGTTCCAACCCGTTGCCGTCGAAGGCGCCTGCGGTATAGGCGAGATGGGATAGACGTATTGCGCCTTCTGATTTCCGGTCGCGGCGTCGTAGCGTATGAGGCGCGCAAGCGCCCCGCCAGTCAGCGTCGTGATCGGCCCATCCTGATAAAGCGCCGATTCCGTCCCGACGACAACATCGCCGCCGGGGAGGAGAGAAATGCCTTCGAAGGCGAGGTTGTCCCGGATACCTGTGCTCTTGTCTGCGGTCGGCGCAAAGCCCTCGGGTAGGGAGAACTCGCGAACGAAGCTGCCGTCACGATTGGCCACGCGCACGAAGGGCGGCAGGAGTGCCTTGCCGTCGCCTTCGCTGGTCCAATAGATTCCGTCCTTGCCCAGCCGAATGGATTCGCCATCGACCCTCTTGGCCGCAAAGGGCTGTCCGTCCTTATCCTTCAACGTAACATGATCGACTACCTTAACGCCCTTCAAGCCGCTGGCATCGACATCGATGTCGAGATCGTAGAAGCGGGCCGGCGCTTTTTCGGAGCGGTCATCACTGATGGCGATATAGCGGCCGGTCGACGGGTCGAAATCGATGCCGGAAAGGCCGCCGACTTCCACATCGTTTTCCATGAAGCCTGTGGGGATCTCGTAGGTTCCGAGATAGGAAAGGCTGATGCCGGCCTTGCAGTCGCCAAAGGGGCAGGGCACGCCAACCGCTGTTCCGATATCAAGCGCATAGGCGGAATGACTGAAAAGGATAATTGCGGCAGTCGTCAGAAATAGCTTCAACATGGTGAAATCGTCAACCTGAACAGTGAAATGGCGGCATCTTGCCGCCATCTACACATTCATCCATGACGCTTTCGCAACGGCTATCGGACAATCCAGTAAAATATCGCGAGGCCTCTCGGCTGCAGCAATCAGCGGTTGTCCGTTGATCAAATATCCAGAGCTTCGGCGAAGGCGGCGCGCTCCTGAATGAAGCGGAAACGGGCGTCGGCCTTGGTGCCCATCAGGTTGTCGACCGCATCTCGCGTTCCCTCGAAATCCACTTCATCGATCTCGACGCGCAGCAGGGTGCGTTTGGACGGATCCATCGTGGTTTCCTTGAGCTGCGCCGGCAACATTTCGCCCAAGCCTTTGAAGCGGCTGATTTCGACCTTGCCTTTGCCCTTAAACTCGCTCTCCATCAATTCGAGACGATGAGCGTCGTCTCGCGCATAGATGGATTTCGAGCCCTGGGTGATCTTGTAGAGCGGCGGTACCGCCAGGAAAAGGTGGCCGCCACGGATCAGCTCCGGCATTTCCTGATAGAAGAAGGTGATCAGCAGCGAGGCGATGTGCGCACCGTCGACGTCGGCATCGGTCATGACGACGATGCGCTGATAACGGAGATCTTCCTCGCGATATTTCGTGCGGGTGCCGCATCCAAGTGCCTGCACCAGATCGGTGATCTGCTGGTTGGCTGAAAGTTTTTCGCGGCCGGCGCTTGCGACGTTGAGGATCTTGCCGCGCAGCGGCAGGATCGCCTGATTGGTGCGATTGCGCGCCTGCTTGGCTGAGCCACCTGCCGAATCACCTTCGACCAGAAACAGTTCGGCGCCTTCAGATGTATTCTGCGAACAATCGGCCAGCTTGCCCGGCAGGCGCAGCTTGCGCACGGCGGTCTTGCGATTGACTTCCTTTTCCTTGCGGCGGCGCATGCGCTCATCGGAGCGCTCGATCACCCATTCCAGCAGCTTTTCAGCTTCGGCCGGATTGTCGGTCAGATAATGGTCGAAGGGATCGCGCAGTGCATTTTCGACGAGGCGTTGAGCCTCGACCGTTGCAAGCTTGTCCTTCGTCTGACCGACGAACTCCGGTTCGCGGATGAAGATCGACAACATGCCAACGCCCGAAATCATCACGTCGTCGGTGGTGACGTTGGCAGCGCGCTTGTTTTGCGTCAGCTCGGCATAGTTCTTCAGGCCCTTCGTAAGGGCTATGCGTAGACCGGCCTCGTGGGTGCCGCCTTCGGGCGTCGGAATGGTGTTGCAATAGGAGTGAACCTGCGGGTCGCCGCCATACCAGGTAATTGCCCATTCAAGCGAACCGTGGCCGCTTTCCTTTTCCGATTTTCCAGCAAAGATCTCGCGGGTAACGGTAAACTCGTTGCCCATCGTGGCCTTCAGATAATCCTTCAGGCCGCCGGGGAAGTGGAAGACTGCCTTTTCGGGAACGTCAGCGCCTTCCGGCGCGAGTTCCGGATCGCAAGTCCAGCGAATCTCTACGCCGCCGAACAGATAGGCCTTGGAGCGGGCCATGCGGAAGACGCGCGCCGCATCGAAACGGGCGTGATCGCCGAAGATCTGCGGGTCGGGATGGAAGCGGACGCGTGTGCCGCGACGGTTATGGACGTCACCCAGCTCTTCCAGCCCGCCGACCGGCAGACCGCGCGAAAAGCGCTGGCGATAGAGCTTGCGGTTACGCGCAACCTCGACTTCCAGATCGTCCGACAGCGCGTTGACGACGGACACGCCGACGCCGTGCAGACCACCGGAGGTCTCATAGGCCTTGCCGTCGAATTTGCCGCCGGCGTGCAGCTTGGTCATGATCACTTCGAGCGTCGACTTGCCGGGTACCTGCGGGTGATTTTCCACCGGAATGCCGCGACCGTTGTCGGTGACGGTCAGGTAGCCTTCCTTGTCGAGGTAGACTTCGATGAAATTGGCGTGACCGGCGACGGCCTCGTCCATCGCGTTGTCGATGACTTCGGCGAAGAGGTGGTGCAGCGCCTTCTCGTCGGTGCCGCCGATATACATGCCAGGGCGCATGCGCACCGGCTCAAGCCCCTCGAGAACACGGATGGAGCTCGCGCCATATTCCTCGGCAGAGGATGTCGCCGGAGCAGCGCGGGCGGCAGGGGCCGCCGCAGGTTTTTCCGCCTTCACCGCAGGTTTTTCCGTTGCCTCAGGCTTCGCGGGGCGAGGTAGTCCGGAGAAGAGATCGTTGCTGTTGTCCATAGAATTTCAAACTGCTCAGATTTTTGTTCTGGTGGGGCCAGACCCCTTTTATTATCGCATTTATGGCCGCTATTCGCGAATCACCGCGATTTTGCCAGAAACGGCGCACAAGAGCGATGGCGCCCCATGAGGGCCAATTTAATATAGAGATTTGCGTTGCCGGGTGACGAATGGCAACCCCGATGGCCGATTTGAGGAAGTATCCGCATGCGAATGTCCACAGCTCATTTATCCATTCTGGCCGCAATCTCGACAATTCCGCTTCTTTTGACAGCACCCGGCGCTTCGGCGGAGATGCTGAAGCCGTTCAAGGACGATCTGTTTTCGAACCAGACCATCCTCGAAAATCATGACAACGGTGCGTTTCAGACGATCGATTATCAGGAAATGCGCGACATTAACGGCCGGGACCAGATCCCGGAAAAGCGCGTGAAGCCAGCCTATGTCGATACCGGCGTTCGCTGGAAGGCACAGGAAGACGAGACGCTGCAGCTAGCCGATCGCAAGGTCGATGTCACGCGCATAGGCCCGGCGTCCAAACAGGCCTTTACCGTCATCTTCATTCACGGACGAGGCGGGGACAGGCGGCTCGGCTCGAGCGACTATACGTTTGGCGGCAACTTCAACCGGCTGAAAAACCTCGCCTATAAGAATGGCGGCACCTACTATGTCCCAAGCGTCAAAAGCTTCGACAGCAACGGCGTTGCCGACATTGCTGCGCTTATCCGTTATTCCTACGAGCAGTCGGGCGGCAAACCCGTCATCCTGACCTGCGCCTCCATGGGCAGCTTCATCTGCTGGGGCATTACCCGCGATATCGAAAGCGTCAAGCGCCTCAAGGGTATGGCGATCCTCAGCGGCGTCACGGATCCGGATTTCACCAAGAGCGCTTTCTACAAAGCCAAGCTGCCGCTTTGGTTCACCCATGGCAGCAAGGATCCGGTCTATGCCGCGGCCGACCAGCAAGCCCTGTTCGAAAAACTCTATAAGGCGCATTACCCCACGCGGTTCACGCTTTTTGAAACCGGAAATCATGGCACGCCGGTGCGTATGACCGACTGGCGCAAGGTGCTGAACTGGATCGTCGATCCACAGGCATCGTGAATTTTTCGCCTCGATCGAATTTATTTTCCAGATAAGTATTTTTCAAACGATTTGAACCGGTTTCGGCCCTTCTCGATAACTTTCCTTTGCTCCACAGTTTTGTTAGTCCGACAGGTGGAACAAGGGGGAGAGCATCGGAATGACGAAGACCGTACGGCCGCTTTTGGCCGGAAACTGGAAGATGAACGGCACGCGCGCGAGCCTGGACCAGATCAAGGCGATCGCCGATGGCGTCAAGGCGCCATTATCCGAAAAGATCGATACGCTTCTTTGCCCCCCGGCCACATTGCTCTACGTCGCAACGGCGCTTTGCGACGACAGTCCCCTGGCGATCGGCGCCCAGGATTGCCATCAACAGGTCAGCGGCCCGCACACCGGGGATATTTCGGCCGAGATGATTGCCGATTGCTTCGGCACGCATGTGATCGTTGGACATTCCGAGCGGCGGCGCAATCATGCGGAGAGCGATATGCTGGTGCGCGCCAAGGCAAGTGCCGCGCACGAGGCCGGCCTGACCGCCATTATTTGCCTCGGCGAAACCGCCTATGAGCGCAATAGCGGCCAAACGCTGGATGTGCTGAAGCGCGAACTGGCAAGCTCCGTGCCGGAAGAATCGACTGCGGAATCGACCGTGATCGCCTATGAACCCGTATGGGCGATCGGCAGCGGCCAAATTCCGACACGCGAAAACATCGCGGAAGCCCATGAGTTCATCCGCTCGGAACTGGTCGCGCGTTTCGACAAGGCGGGCGCGAATATGCGAATCCTCTACGGCGGATCGGTGAGTGGCGCCAATGCACGCGACATTCTCGATATCCCGAATGTCAACGGCGTTCTCGTCGGTGGCCAGAGCTTGAAAGCGGTCGATTTCCTTGCCATCTATGCCGCATTCGAACGGCAGTTCGCCTGAAGGACCCTTTTGCCGGGAATTCCAGCCTCAAAGGGGCTTGGAATAGGCGAGAGCCTCATGTAAAGAGCCGCGAGCTTTTCTTTTTGATGCCCGCATGCGGGCAGGACTGGACCTATGCAAACCGTACTGCTTGTCATCTATCTCATGATTGTTGTCGCGCTTATCGGCGTGGTGCTGATTCAGCGCTCTGAGGGCGGCGGTCTTGGCATCGGCGGCGGATCGGGCTTCATGTCCGCACGCGGTACGGCCAACGCGCTGACGCGGACCACGGCCATCCTGGCCGCGCTCTTCTTCGCGCTAGCGCTCGGCATGAACGTGCTGTCGCGCTTCGAGGCGCGTCCGACCGACATTCTGAACCGCATCCCGAGCACAGCCGGCCAGGGCAACGGCATTCTCGATTCGCTTGGCGGCCAAAATGGTTCCGCGCCGGCAACGAGCCAGCCGAAGCCGGCTGACAGCAATGGCGTTCCGAACAGCGGCGCTGTCGCTCCGCAGTCGCAGGCAACGCCACCTGCCACCACGAACCAGCCGGCTGCTACTGCGCCTGCTCAGCAGGCTCCGACCACGACCGGTCAGCAGACCGCGCCGGCGACGACGACCCCTGCGCCTGCCCAAAGCGGCAGCGACGTTCCGACCAAGTAAGACTGGTCGCTGAAATCATCCCCGGCAGGTCTTCGGATCTGCCGGTTTTGTTTTGTCCATATTCCGTCTTGTGCGTCCAAAATTCCGGAAACGAATTTTAGGGCTAGCGGAATCATTTGTTAAAAGGTATCCGGTGACTCCCATGGCGCGATATGTATTCATCACTGGCGGCGTGGTTTCTTCTCTCGGAAAAGGAATTGCGGCCGCGGCTCTCGGAGCGTTGTTGCAGGCTCGTGGTTATCGAGTCCGCCTGCGCAAACTCGACCCCTATCTGAATGTGGACCCGGGCACCATGAGCCCGACCCAGCACGGCGAGGTCTTCGTCACCGACGACGGTGCGGAAACCGACCTCGATCTCGGCCACTACGAGCGCTTTACCGGTCGCTCGGCCACGAAGACCGACAACATCACCACCGGTCGCATCTACAAGAACATTATCGACAAGGAACGCCGCGGCGACTATCTCGGCGCGACCGTTCAGGTCATCCCGCACGTCACCAACGAGATCAAGGATTTCGTGGTCGAAGGCAATGACGAGTATGATTTTGTCATCTGCGAGATCGGCGGCACCGTCGGCGACATCGAAGCGATGCCCTTCATGGAAGCGATCCGTCAGCTTGGCAACGACCTGCCGCGCGGCACGGCGATCTATGTTCACCTGACGCTGATGCCCTACATTCCGGCGGCCGGTGAATTGAAAACCAAGCCGACCCAGCATTCCGTCAAGGAGCTGCAGGCACTCGGCATTCATCCCGATATCCTGCTGGTGCGCGCTGATCGCGAGATCCCAGAAGCGGAGCGTCGCAAGCTTTCGCTGTTCTGCAACGTCCGTCAGTCCGCAGTCATCCAGGCGCTCGACGTTTCGAACATCTACGACGTGCCGATGGCTTACCACAAGGAAGGTCTCGACAACGAAGTGCTGGCCGCTTTCGGCATCGAGCCGGCTCCGAAGCCGCGCCTCGATCAGTGGGAAGAAGTCTGCAACCGTATCCGCACGCCGGAAGGCGAGGTGACCATTGCCATCGTCGGCAAGTATACGGGCCTCAAGGATGCCTATAAGTCGCTGATCGAAGCGCTGCATCACGGCGGCATTGCCAATCGCGTCAAGGTGAACCTCGAGTGGATCGAATCCGAGGTCTTCGAACAGGAAGATCCGGCGCCTTACCTGGAAAAGGTTCACGGCATTCTGGTGCCGGGCGGCTTCGGTGAGCGTGGTTCGGAAGGCAAGATCCTGGCGGCTCGTTTCGCACGTGAGCGAAAGGTGCCGTATTTCGGCATCTGCTTCGGCATGCAGATGGCCGTCATCGAAGCAGCGCGCAACCTTGCCGGTGTCGAACATGCGTCGTCGACCGAGTTCGGTCCGACGACGGAGCCGGTGGTCGGCCTGATGACGGAATGGCTGAAGGGCAACGAGCTGCAGAAGCGCACGGCAGCCGGCGATCTCGGCGGCACGATGCGTCTGGGCGCCTATAAGGCCGCTCTGAAGAAGGGCACGAAAATCTCTGAGATCTACGGCTCGACCGACATCTCGGAGCGTCACCGCCACCGTTATGAAGTCAACATCGACTACAAGACAAAGCTGGAAGATTGCGGCCTGACCTTCTCCGGCATGTCACCGGATGGTGTTCTGCCGGAGACGATCGAATATGCCGACCATCCGTGGTTCATCGGCGTTCAGTATCACCCGGAACTGAAGTCGCGTCCGCTTGAGCCGCATCCGCTGTTTTCGAGCTTCATCGAAGCGGCGACGGAACAGAGCCGGTTGGTCTAAGATCCGAAAATCGCTTGCGGTAGTCGCTTGGGCTGACCGCAAGCCTCTCTCGAAAATGATGGCGCATGGTGGTGAGCGACCCAAAACCGCTCGCCGCGGCCACATCATCCAATGAAATGGCCGTTTGCTTCTCAAGAAGATCGCGGGCGCGCCGCAGCCGCTCGCTGAGCAGCCATTCCCCCGGCGCCATGCCGGTGGTCGCCTCGAAACGGCGCTGGAAAGTCCTCACGCTCATGCCAGCCCGCGCGGCAAGTGCCGCAATCGGCTGTTCCTCCTGCAATCGCTCGCGCATCCACTCAAGCAATGGCCCCAGGTCGGGCTCCCTCGCGCTGTCTGAGAACCGGCGTCTCGATATACTGTGCCTGGCCACCCTCGCGATGAGGCGGCACCACGAGACGGCGGGCGACGCTGTTGGCGATATCGGGTCCGAAATCCCGACGCACGACGTGCAAGCAAAGATCGATAGCCGCGGCGCTGCCGGCCGCCGTCAACACCTTGTCTTCGTCGACATAGAGAACCTCCGCGTCGACCGTGATGTCGGGATATCGAGCCGCGATAGAATCGACATAACGCCAATGGGTCGTCGCCTTGCGGCCCGCAAGCAGGCCAGCGGCGGCAAGGACCGCGACGCCGGAGCAGAGCGACATGATGCGTGTGCCGCGCTCGCTGGCGGCTTGCAATTCCGCAATCAGCGCGTCGGGAACCGGGGTGCCGATGCCGCGCCAACCCGGCACGACAATCAGATCGGCCTCGGCAATAATCTCCAATCCATGATCGACCGCAACCGTGAGCCCGCCAGCAGCGCGCAAGGGGCCGGCCTCAATGGCGCAGGCCGAAAATCGATACCAGTCTTCACCCATCTCCGGGCGCGGCAAACCGAAGATTTCGTAGGCGACGCCGAATTCGAAGGTGCATAGCCCGTCATAGACGAGCGTGACGACATGCGGACCCGTCAGATCGATGATGTTTTCGTTTGGCATGATATTGACGCTATATGGCATTTCGGCCAATTTCAATCACAGGATTGCTCAGGCATGAATGCACCGAACCAAAGAAGGAGCGTTCCATGTCTCTCGTTAGTGAAATCCCCACCGCGCACCCAAGCCTTGTCGCCGAGCATTACGCAAAGAGGCTTGGTTTCGAAACGGATTGCTCAGACGTCTATCAGTCGATGACCTCAGGCAATGTCGATTTCGTTCTGCTCGATGTTCGTGGCCCGGCGCTGTTTCAGGCACAGCATATTCCCGGCGCGATCAACCTGCCGCACGGCAAGATGACCGCGCGCAAGATGGCGGATTGGCCGAACGATACGCTGTTCGTGGTCTATTGCGCGGGGCCGCATTGCAACGGCACCGACAAGGCGGCGCTGCGTCTCGGCACGCTTGGCAAGCGCGTCAAGGTGATGATCGGCGGCATCACCGGCTGGGCGGATGAGGGCAATCCGCTGGACGTGGGCTGATAGGACAAGAAGCAAATCCGGCGAGTACCGGCTTTGCTCATTTTTGCGACACTGCAGAAAAACTTGGCATCTACGTCATTTGGCTGTCGCGCCGTCCCCCGTTCCGTGGCAGTCTGTCAGTAAGCATAACGGGAACAAAAGTATGATCCTAAATCCATTCGACGATAGCGTGGAACGGCCGAGGGCCAAAATCGCTTCGACCTTCGCGTTGCTGATCGCGTTCAATATCGCCGCGTGGATCTGGGCCTGGCTGGCTTTTGCAGACAGGCCATCGCTTTTGGGCATTGCCTTTCTCGCTTATATGTTCGGCCTTCGCCATGCCTTCGATGCCGATCACATCGCCGCGATCGACAACGTCGTGCGAAAATTAATCCAGGAAAAAAAGCAGCCTCATGCAGTCGGCTTCTTCTTCTCGCTCGGTCATTCCTCGATCGTCATCATCGCCTCGATCCTGATCGCAGCAACGGCAGCGGCAATGCAGAGCCAGCTTGATTCCTTTCATGATATTGGAGGCGTGATCGGCACGACGGTCTCGGCCCTGTTCCTTCTGCTGATCGGCATTGCCAATCTTTTTGTCCTGAAAGGCGTGTGGTCCGCCTTCAAACGCGCACAAAGAGGCGAAAGGATCGCCGAGGAAGACCTTGATGCGCTGCTTGTCGGCGGTGGTTTTCTGGCCCGCATCTTCCGGCCGATGTTCAAGGTCGTGACCCGCTCCTGGCATATGTATCCCATCGGCTTTCTCTTCGGTCTCGGCTTCGACACCGCGACGGAAATCGGGCTTCTCGGCATTTCCGCCGCCCAGGCAGCACAGGGAATGTCCTTCTGGACGATCCTCATCTTCCCGGCGCTGTTTACCGCCGGCATGTCCCTGATGGATACGCTTGACAGCACCCTGATGACGGGCGCTTACGGCTGGGCCTTCGTCAAGCCGGTCCGCAAGCTCTGGTACAATCTTACGATCACCGCAGCCTCCGTCGTCGTTGCTATCTTCATTGGCGGGATCGAGGCGCTTGGGCTGATCTCGGACAAGCTTGGTCTTCAAGGCTGGTTCTGGAGCTTTATTGGCGAACTCAATGATAATCTTGCCAATTTCGGCTTTGCCGTCGTCGGCATTTTCCTGTTGAGCTGGCTGATCTCGACCGTGCTTTACAAGGCACGTGGCTATGACAACTTGCGGATCAATCATCCCTGACGCATCATCGCACCCAAAGATTTGGAATGTCGTGACTGGGAATCGCCATCTCGCGCCCCAGATACGTGCGATGAGGGCCATATTCATGATCAAGATCGGCAATTTTCTCCCGACCGCGCTTACTGCAGCTGTTTTGTCTGCCGTCAGCACCGATGCGGTCTTTGCGCAAACCGCAGGAAATTGCTCCTTGCAGCCGGCCGTCAGCGCGGAGCGGCAGACCTTGAACTGCCAGCCCGGCCTCAGCATCACCCTGGAGCGCGGCGCACATTACCGTCTGGCGGACCGGAATCATGATGGGCAGGTCGATGCCATCGTGCTCAACGGCAAGGCGGTCCTGGTCGATGTCGACAGCAGCAAGGTCAAGGGCGGCTTCGAAGTGGTGACGCCACAGGCGATCGCAGCCGTTCGCGGCACACAATGGGCTGTCGACGTACAGCGCGGCAAGACTTCGGTGTTGGTCCTGCGCGGCCGTGTCGCCGTCAACAAGGTGTCGACCGGACAAGGTGTCACGCTCGGCAAAGGGCAGGGCATCGATGCCGACAGCGGCCGATCTTCTCTGCGGGTCATAAGCTGGGCACAACAACGCATCAACGCATTGATGACGCGTCTCGGCCAGTGAGATCCTGACGCCCATGCGCAGACCTCCGTTGCAGACGCTGATCGCGCTTGTATTGACCGCGCTCTGGGGCCTCGGTCTCGGCATCACGCATCTGCACGGCGACATTCCATTTGTCGACGGAGCCGAGGCGACGCTGACCAATCTGAGGGATACGATCGGCGGACGCCGGCAGCCGCCCGATCTTGTTACAATCGTCGCTATCGATGACGATACGTCCCGCGTTGCAGAGCACTATCCGCTGCCACGCGCCACACTCGCCAAAATCATCGACGCGATTTCGGCTCTAGGGCCGAAAGCCCTGGCGCTCGACGTGCTTCTGGTCGATCCAGGCGATGAGGCCGGCGACGCCGCGCTGGAACAATCGCTCAGACGCACCAATGCCGTCCTCGCCGCCGCCGGCATCTTTCCTGAAAGTCATCAGCGGGTGACAGATACCAGCAAGGAACCGCTTGCACGGGTTCCAAGCGCTCTGCAATTTATCGAGCCGCAACAACGCTTTGCCGCTGCCGCGAGCTACGGCGTCGTTAATGTCCAGACCGACAAGACGGGAACGCCGCGTTTCGTGCCTATGCTGTTTCGCAGCGGCGATCGCATCGAACCCTCCTTCTCGCTGCGGGTCGCATCCGCTGCGACAGGCGAGCAGGCTGCCGTCATTTCCGATCAGATCAAGATAGGCAGCCATTCGGTCCATACGGATACCGGCTATCTGATGCCACTATCCTTTTACGGTCCGCGCGGCACGATTCGCACCATCAGCGCCAGCGCGGCTCTCAGCGGGCATCTGCCGGAAGACGCGATCAGGGATCATATCGTCGTCATCGGCGCGACGGTCACGGGCGGCGGCGATGTTTTCCCGACGCCTTTCGATCCGGTATTGCCGGGCGTCGAGGTCGTCTCCACCTCGATCACGCACCTGATCGCAAAGGACGGGCTTATCCGCGATCTCGGCGTGCGTTATCTGGATCTATACTTCGCGGTCGGCATGCCGCTCGTCATTGTCGGCCTGCTCGCCTGGCGGCGCAACACGATCGGTTTGGTCATGGTGTTTTGCGTGGTCGCCGCCTGGCTGGCAATCAATATCAGCGCTTTCAAGCATGGGATCTGCTCAGTGCCGCCTTGCCGATCGCCGCGACGGTGCCTCCCGCGCTCCTCTTCGGTGCGACGCAGCTTTGGCTTGGACGCCGGCAGGCGGGCCGTCTCGCCGAGCAGAGCGAGCGTCTGCAGCGCATCCAGGCACCGGGACTTGCCGAGCATCTGGCCCGCGATCCGGGTTTCCTTGCCGAGCCTGTGCATCAGGAAGCAGCCGTTGTCTTTATCGACATCAACGGTTTCACCGGTCTCAGCGAAACGATCGGCCCTGCTGCCGTGCGGGAACTGCTGAACGGGTTCTATCATCTTGTCGATGAAGAGGTGACGGCCACCGGCGGCGCCATCACCAGTTTCATGGGTGACGGGGCAATGATTCTTTTCGGCCTGCCGCAACCGAAACACACTGACCCAGCCAACGCAGCCCGTTGTTGCATTCATCTCGCCGATCGAATGAGAGGCTGGCTCGTGACATTGCCGGAGGCGACCGCCTCGCGCATAGGCTTCAAGATCGGCGCGCATTTCGGCATGATCGTCGCATCGAGGCTCGGGGACGGCGACCGTCAACAGATCACGGCCACGGGCGACACCGTCAATGTTGCCAGCCGCCTGATGGAGGTTGCTGCCCGAAATGGTGCGGAGATCGCCATCAGCAACGACCTCTTGCATGCGGCCGGTCGTGACAGCATTCCTTTTATGGAAGGCAAGCTTGACGGCCCGCTCGATGCGAGCTTGCGTGGCCGAGCCGGCACATTACCCATCTGGCTCTGGCGTAGCTGATCATTCCGTCCCAGGCACGCCGATGCGGCCGCGCCTAAGCGCGACCGCACTGGTTTCAAATGTTTCAAGCCGCCTTTGGCACAGGGCCGACGTAGCGCGACTGCGGGCGGATCAGGCGGCCATCGAGCGTCTGCTCACGCGCATGCGCGATCCAGCCGATGGTGCGTCCGATGGCAAAGACGCCGGTAAAGGCGTTGCGCGGAAAACCAAGAGCATCCAGCAACAGTGCGGTGTAATATTCGACGTTGGTTTCCAGCGGACGATCGGGTTTGCGTTCGTGCAGCAGGGCGAGGGCTGCGGATTCGATTGCCTCCGCTAGCGCGATGCGTGCCTGATCTGCCTGTCCGCTGGCGAAGATGGGCTTCAATACGGTTTTCAGCGCATCGGCTCGTGGATCGCGGACACGGTAGATGCGATGGCCAAAGCCCATCAGACGCTCGCCGTGGTCAAGCGCGTGCGATAGCCAGGCGCGGGCGTTTTCAGGCGTTCCGACGCCATCGAGCATATCGAGGACGGGTCCGGGCGCGCCGCCATGCAAAGGACCCTTCAGCGCGCTGATCGCGGCCAGGACAGACGATGTCAGGCCGGCATGGGTGGAGGCGATGACGCGCGAGGCGAATGTGGACGCGTTGAGCCCATGATCCGAAATCGTCACAAGATAGGCATCGAGCCCTGCCGTCTGTTCGGCTGACGGCACACGGCCTGTCAACATGCGCAGAATATCGGCCGACTGGGAAAGAGACGCATCCGGCTTCAGCGGCTTATCGCCCTTCTGCATTCGCAGCACAGCCGGAAGAAAGACTGCCGGCGCCGCCATAAGCTTGATGGCATCTTCAAAATTCTCGCCGTCCTCGACTCGAGCCAGAAGTGCGCGCATTGCATCGACTGGTGGCAGGGCAAGCAAGACGGCATCGGCTGCCTCGACATGCTGAAATAGCGCGACACGAGCCGCGCCAAGCCGCACGCGAATGGAATCCGCATCGACGTGTTCGTCAAACAGGCCATCGAGCAGCAGAGCCGCGACATCTTCAAAGCGGCTGGTGGCAACCAGATCATCGAGCGATACGCCACGTATGATCAGGCGACCGGTAGCGCCATCGACGTCGGATAGCTTGGTTTCTGCGGCAATGACGTCTTCAAGACCACTTTTCATTACAGTTCTCCTTTGACTATCCATTTAGATCGGGCCTATTCCTATTGACGTCAATCTTGATGCAAATGATCAATATGAGGACCGATGAGCTGGCTGACGGCAGAGCAGGCGCTGGATCTGCTGGGAACGAAATCACAGACGCTTTATGCCAATGTCAGCCGTGGCCGCATCCGCGCGAAGCCTGATCCGGCGGACACACGACGCAGCCTCTATTTTGCGGATGATGTGAAGCGGCTGGCGAGCCGTCATGCCGGCCGCCGCAAGACGGAGGCTGTCGCTGCCGAAGCTATCCAATGGGGCGATCCTGTTCTTCCCTCGGCGCTGTCGACGGTTTACGGCGGGCGGCTCTTTTATCGAGGCCAGGATGCGGCACTCCTCGCCGAGACGGCAAGCCTGGAAGATGTCGCGGTGCTGCTCTGGGATATGAAGCGGCCCTTACGGTTGGAGGCAGAGGAGGTGGGACGGAGGCATCCTTCCTTGAATGCGGCTTTCACCGCACTTGCCGAGCGCATCACCGGAGACCTTCCGTCCCTAGGCCGTTCGCTGCCGGCCCTCCAGAATGAAGCGGAAAGCGTCCTTTCAACCGTCGCCGACATGCTTGCGCCCGGCGCTGCCAATCGTCCTATACATGAACGTCTTGCTCTTGCCTGGGGCCGCCCGGATGCCGGCGAGATGATACGACGTTGCCTCGTGCTGCTTGCGGATCATGAGCTGAACGCTTCGACCTTCACGGCACGAATCACAGCTTCCGCAGGTGCGACACTATCTGCAGCGACCCTTTCCGGTCTTTCGACATTGACAGGGCCGCTGCATGGCGGTGCCTGGCAAAGCGTACGTTCGCTCATCGCGCGGGCGGCTACCATGGGTGCGGAAGAGGCTGTCCGCAGCTATCTGTCGGAGGGGCGACCCTTGCCCGCTTTCGGCCATCAGCTTTATCCGGATGCCGATGTGCGTGGCGTATCCCTGCTGGATTGCCTGACGCTGCCACCTCTGTTTTCAGCGGTGCGCGAGATCGGTGAGCAGCTCGTCGGCGAACGCGTCAATGTTGACTTTGCACTGACGGCGATGACGCATGCATATCACTTGCCGGAGGACGCGCCGCTGATCATCTTCGCGCTCTCGCGCAGTGTTGGATGGCTGGCTCATGCGATGGAGCAGGCGACAAGCGGCCGCCTCATCCGGCCGCGGGCACGCTATATCGGGCCGCCGGTTCAGTAACTTCATTCACACCCGCACCGGCATATTCAGCCAAATCACTGTAAGGTGATATGGCGCGGCGTCGTTTCAACATTGCGTCAACCGTCAGCTCCGGCCGACGGCTCCGGTATCGTGATTTGTCAAATCAATCCATCCGATAACCAGCTTGCGGCTGAGGATGAGACGGATCGTGGCCAAGGCAATCAACCCCACAGCAATGTTGGCGGCTACGAACAGAACCGGCGCGAGCTGCGCGATGGGACCACCATCACCACGCTCGATCAGCCGCATCGGAGCAGCGGCCAGCGCGGTGGCACCGAACGAAAAGGCCCAGTAGGCCGGACTGAACGATTCCTTTGTGATCCACGGCAACAGGCGAATCATGATGAGGGCCTGCAAAATGGCATAGCCAAGCATCGCGTGGACGAGGATGTCAGCTGGTCCCTGTGTCACGCCGATATAAGCGAGCGCGCCGACGGCCGGCGGCGCGAGTTGAATGCCGAGTGTGGGTCGCAGCGTCGGCGGCAGTGCCGGGCCTGTCAGCAGGCGGTGGAGCAGGGCTGATTCGATCGCCAGCCATGCAAAGAACCCGGCGCCGAAGAAAAGCTGCCCCCATTCGGGTAAGCCCAAAGCCGCACTGACGATCGCGGTCACGAAGCTCCCCGCAACGCTCGGCAGATAGAGCACGGCTGTCGTTGCGGCAACATCGCGTTCACCCTGCCAGAGGCCGCCGGTGCGCCAAACGGAAAAAGCAAGCGTATAGGCAGCACCAGCAAGGAAGATGGTTTCGGCAGCAATACGCGAATAGGGCAAAATCCCTCCAGCCGCCAGCATGGTGGCGACGCCGATCAGGCCGATGAAGCAGCACTGGACCGGGTGGGTCACCTCCTTGAGACCTTCGCTTCGGATAATGATCCATTTCAGGGCATAGAGCACGAGGAGAACCAGCCATACGGTGAGCGTGACAAAGGTGAGCACCTCGCCGATTATTGATGGCAGTTGCCAGATGCGCGCGCCGACACGCCAGGCATTGGCAAGCCCGGAAAGGCCCAACACCATGCCGAAGAATGCAGCCGGAATGAGTGGCAGTTTCAAAGACGTAGCCATGTGCCCCCTTCGACGCCTCGTGGCAGGCGGCGTCCAGTGAAAGATCCTGTCAAAACCGGAACGATGGATTGCAGCACAATCTTACCTTGAAAATCGAGAGGTGCTGAGCATTATTTTGTCGGCCAACCACTTAATTTCCAGGGTAAAAGAGTGTGTGAAAATATCGGCCTGATCCCGTCTGGCGACATTGCCGGGCATTGGAAGCCGGCTTTATCCCTCGCCGATATCACAGATGCGTGAACGGGCCGATTTTTCGACGCTGTCGCGCTCATGCATAGCTCGCCCGTCATTTGTTCATTGGAAAATATTGCGAAATGTCTTTAAGGAGTATTCAAAACGATTAAAACCGTCCTAGGAGACTGACATATGCAAATCGGAATGATTGGCCTTGGCCGTATGGGCAACAACATGGTGCAGCGCCTGATGAGGGACGGCCATACTGCTGTTGTTTTCGATGCGCGTCCGGAAGGCATTGCAGCGCTCGAACAGCTCGGCGCAACCGGCAGCAAGTCACTCGAAGATTTCGTATCAAAGCTCGCCAAGCCGCGCGTCGTTTGGCTCATGCTTCCGGCAGCTATTGTCGACCAGGAACTGGCGACGATCGTTCCGCTGCTGGAATCGGGCGATATCGTCATCGACGGCGGCAATTCTTACTATCATGACGACATCCGTCGTGCCGAGGAGCTGAGGTCCAAGGGCATTCACTATGTCGACGTCGGCACCAGCGGCGGCGTTTTCGGCCTTGAGCGCGGCTACTGCCTCATGATCGGCGGCGAAAAGGAAACCGTCGAGCATCTCTCGCCGATCTTTGCAACGCTGGCTCCCGGCATGGGCGACGTAGCGCCATCGAAAATGCGCTCTGAAGAAGCCAGCAAGACAAGCACGGCGGAGCAGGGTTACCTGCATTGCGGCCCGTCCGGCGCCGGCCACTTCGTCAAGATGGTCCATAACGGCATCGAATATGGTCTGATGGCTGCGTATGCCGAGGGCTTCAACGTTCTGCGTCATGCCAATATCGGCAAGCAGGACGCCGAGAAGGACGCTGAAACGGCACCCCTCTCGCATCCGCAATACTATCAGTATGATCTCGACATCGCCGACATCAGCGAAGTCTGGCGCCGCGGTAGCGTCATCACCTCGTGGCTGCTCGACCTCACTGCCGACGCTCTGCACGGTGACGCCGCGCTGTCGCAGTATGCCGGCCGCGTATCTGACTCCGGCGAAGGCCGCTGGACGATCTCGGCCGCGATCGACGAAGGTGTTCCGACGCCGGTTCTCAGCGCCGCGCTTTATGGCCGCTTCGCTTCGCGCGGCAACGACGATTATGCCAACAAGGTTCTTTCCGCGATGCGCGCCGGCTTCGGCGGCCATCACGAGAAGCCCGTGAAGTAATCACCTCGACGATTTGGTGCATACAAAAAAGCCGGGAGGGTCAAACCTCCCGGCTTTTTCTTATCCAGATTGGAAGTTGATCGGCCGGAAGGCGGATCGCGGAGCCGCTTAACCCAGAAGATCAGGCCGCAAAAGAAGGACGGGGCAGGGTGCACCCGCCGCCAATTCGGGGGCGTGCGGCGGACGGACGATCAGGCAATCGGCGCGCGAGAATACCTTCATCATTGAGGAATCCTGCTTTGGAAACGGCTCGGCGAGCCATTCGCCATCCTCAGCCCTCGTCAACGTGGCGCGCACATAATCCTGGCGCTGGTCGTTCGGGGCAAGAGTGATTGCAGCATGCGCCTGGGCTTCTCGCTTAACAGGCGGGAGCGAGGCGAGCTTGCGGATCAGCGGCTCGAGAAAAAGCACACCGCAGACAAGGCTGGATACGGGATTGCCGGGAAGCCCCAGCACATGCATGTCGCCGAGGCTGCCGACCATCAGCGGCTTGCCCGGGCGCATGGCGATGCGCCAGAAATCCAGCTGCATGCCGGCGGCAATCATCGTTGCCTGCACCAAATCATGGTCGCCCACGGATGCGCCTCCGAGCGTCACGATAATATCGGCTTTTGCGACCTGCGCGCGGCCGATGGCAGCCGTGATGTCATCCTCGTTGTCCGCGACGATGCCGAGATCCAGAACGTGAGCGCCGGCATTGCGTGCCAGGGCCGCGATACCGAACGTGTTTGACGCGACGATCTGCGCCGGGCCGGGAACACTGCCGGGCGTCACCAGCTCATCGCCCGTCGCAAGGATCGCGACCAGCGGACGACGATAGACATCGAGCGTGGCGTGATTCATGGCCGCGGCGACCGTGAGCCGGGTGAAATCCATCACCGTGCCGGCGGGCAATACGACCTCATCCTCGAGAAAATCCTGACCGCGAGGGCGAACATGCTGCCTCTGGCGCATGGGATAGGTCGTGCGAATGCGATCGCCATCCAGCTTCTCGGCGTCCTCCTGCAAAAGCACCGAATCGGCGCCGGCAGGAACCGGCGCGCCCGTGAAGATGCGAACCGTCTCGCCCTTGCCAATGCTGCCTTCGAAGGCATGACCGGCGGCAGAGGCACCGATCACTCGGAACTCTGCGCCGGGTGCTGCGGCATCCTCAAAGCGCAGAGCGTAGCCATCCATGGCGGAAGCGTCAAAAGGCGGCTGCGTCAGCCGCGCTGCCAGACCCTTTGCCAAAACCCTGCCTTCGGCCATGTCGAGCGCCACGTTCTCGAACCGATGACGTGGCGTCGCGCTGTCCAACAGACGCGACAGAGCTTCGGCGACAGGTAACAAGCTCATGCTTCAGGCCCCCGGGTGGCGGAAATCTCCCGACTTTCCGCCGGATTTTTCCAGTAGCGTAATGCCACCGATTTCCATGCTTCGATCTGCAGCTTTCGCCATGTCGTAAATCGTCAAACAGGCAATGGAAACCGCCGTCAGCGCTTCTATCTCCACACCTGTGCGGCCGGTCAACTTTGCCGTTGCCGTAATGCGCAGACCGGGCAGGCCAGCATCCTCGACAATATCGACGGCAACCTTGGTCAGCATCAGCGGATGGCACAGAGGGATGAGATTGGAGGTCTGCTTCGCGGCCATGATCCCCGCCAGCCGTGCGGTGCCGATCACATCGCCTTTCTTGGCGTTGCCTTCGCGAATCAGCGCCAGCGTCTCCGGCTTCATCCTGACATAACCGCCGGCCGTGGCGCTTCGTGCCGTTTCAGCCTTGTCGCCGACATCGACCATATGTGCCTCGCCCGAGGCGTCGATATGGGTGAGACCGGTTTTATCGGTGCTCATCTTACTCGGCCGCCAGTACGCCGGCTTCACCGTTGAGCAACAGCCGCGTTGCCGCAGTCACATCGTCCTTGCGCATCAGGCTTTCGCCGACGAGGAAAGTGGAGATGCCGGCAGCTTCAAGGCGCTTGCAGTCGTCGTGGGTGAAGACGCCGCTTTCGCCAACCAGCAGACGTCCCTCGGGCACCATGGCGGACAGGGTTTCGCTGACGGTAAGGCTGACCTCAAAGGTCCGCAGATTGCGGTTGTTGATGCCAATCAATGGAGAGGACAGTTTCAGCGCCCGTTCCATTTCCTCCGCATCGTGAACTTCGACCAGCACGTCCATGCCGAGACCGAAGGCTTCGTCCTGAAGGCGTTGCGCATCGTCATCCGACAGCGACGCCATGATGAGGAGGATACAGTCGGCTCCCCAGGCACGGGCTTCCTGAACCTGATAGGTATCGAACATGAAATCCTTGCGCAGGGCCGGCAGCGAACATGCAGCCCGGGCCGCGGTCAGGAATTCAGGCGCGCCTTCAAAGCTCGGCGTGTCCGTCAGCACCGAAAGGCAGGCTGCGCCACCGGCCTCATAGGCCTTTGCAAGCGCCGGCGGATCGAAATCCGGACGGATCAACCCCTTCGACGGGCTTGCCTTCTTGATTTCTGCAATGAGACCAAACGTGCTGGCATTCTTCTTTGCCAGCAGCGCTTTGTGAAAGCCACGCGGTGCGGACTGGCCAGCCTGCATCGCCTTGAGATCGGCAAGGGAGACCTTAGCCTTTGCGGCTGCGATTTCCTGGCGCTTGTAGGCTTCGATCTTTTGAAGGATATCGGTCATAACGTTCTGAACCTATTCTTCTTCGTTGGATACGGCGACGAGCTTCTCCAACGCGGCCGCAGTCGCGCCGCTATCGAGCGACTGAGCCGCAAGTCTCATGCCATCATGAAGCGTTTCTGCCTTGCCGGCAATGACGAGGGATGCCGCAGCGTTGGCAAGCGCAATGTCCCGATAGGCATTCTTTGCACCGCCAAGTACCGCACGTAGTGCTGCTGCATTGGCCACGCCATCTCCGCCCTTGAGATCGGCGAGGTTCGCATGCTGCAGACCGAAATCCGCCGGCGTCAGCTCGAAGGTGCGGATCTTGCCATCCTCGAGTGCCGCGACCAAGGTCTTGCCCGTCGTGGTGATTTCATCCAGACCGTCGCCATGGACCACCCATACGCTCTCGGCGTTGAGGTCTTTCAAAACTTCGGCGAGCGGAACAATCCATTGCGGTGCAAAGACGCCGAGCAGCTGACGACGGGCGCCAGCCGGATTCGACAGGGGGCCGAGCAGGTTGAAGATCGTGCGTGTGCCGAGTTCGACGCGGGAAGGGCCGACATGGCGCATGGACGAATGGTGCAGTTGCGCGAACATGAAGCCGATACCGGCCTCGCGAATGCAGCGTGCAATCGTCTCCGGCCCGATATCGAGCTTGATGCCCAATACGGATTGCGTGTCCGCCGTTCCAGCCTTGGAGCTCTGGGCGCGGTTACCGTGCTTGGCGACCGGCACGCCCGCGCCGGCGACGATAAAGGCCGCCAGCGTCGATATGTTGTAAGTCCCAACGCCGTCACCGCCGGTGCCGACGATATCGATCGCATCGGCGGGCGCCGATACCGGCAGCATTTTGGCGCGCATCGTGGTCACCGCACCGACGAGCTCGTCGACCGTTTCACCACGGATACGCAGGGCCATCAGGAAGGCACCGATCTGCGACGGCGTCGCTTCGCCGGACATCAGGATTTCAAATGCCTGCCGCGCTTCATCTCGCGTCAATGTCTCACGATTGGCGACCTTGGCGATTAAAGGTTTCAATTCGGCCATCGACTATCAATCCTCCCGACCGGGTCTAGCGGGACATCGCCTGATCGGCGAGGTTCTGATTGACGGTTACGGCATATCTCGACTGCAGCTGGTTCACCATCTGGTCGAGGATGTCGTCGCCGGCAGCGTTGGCGATCTGCGCAACCTGCTGATCGTCGTTGCTCAAAGCATCCGTCGTCGGGTTCTCATTGACGTCGGTGACCTTCAAAAGGATCTGCGTCGTGTCATCCGCGCCCACGGAATTGGCAACGGTGTCAACCGGGCCGGAGAATGCCGCAGCAATCCCGCCGCGGCCCAGAACCGGGTCATCGGTCGAACGCAGAATGTTCGTCTTGTTTTCGACGGCGATGCCCAGCGGCGCTGCGATATCGGCGAGCGACTTGCCCTTCTGTGCTTCCTGCTTCAGCTCGTTTGCCTTGGCGGCGAGAGCAACCTTCTGCTGTTCGGCAGTCCAGTCGGCGACGGCCTTTTCGCGAACATCGGCGAGCGTACGGTCGTGGTCGGGCGTGATACCGAGAACGTCATACCAGATGTAACCATCGTTGCCGACCGTCAGCGGCGCGGGGTTGCCACCCTGTTCGGCCTTGAACACTTCGGATAGCAGCTGCTGGCGAACCGGCAAATCCTTCACTTCGTTGCCGCTTTGGTCGAGACCCGTCGCATCGATGGCATCGACGCTTACCAGCTTCAACTTCAGCTGCGTCGCGGCGTCCTGCAGCGAGAGACCGGAACCGCGCAGATCCTCGAACTTGTCGTGAACGCTGGTAATCTCGTTGGCCGCATTGCTGAGCGCAATCTGCTTGCGGATATCTTCCTTGACGTCGTCGAAATTCTTCGACGTTTCGTCCTTCACGTTGGTCACGCGTAGGATGACGGGCCCGAAAGAGCCTTCGACGACGGGCGTCGTGCCGCCTTCCTTGGTTACGCCAAAGGCGGCATCGGCAATCGCCTTGTCCGGAACCTGATCCTTGTTGAACGTACCCAGCAGCACGTCGGACGGCTTCTTGCCCTGGTCGGAAACGAGCTGATCGAAGGTCGTGCCGGTCTTCAAGGCATCCGACGCCGCGTTGGCGAGATCCTTGTTGGCGAAGGTCAGCTGCTCGATCGTGCGCGTTGCCGGCGTCTTGAAGCTGTCCTTGCGCTGGTCGTATTGCGTGCGCACTTCCTCATCCGACACGCTCGCCGTATCGGCGAGATCTTCGGCCTGCAGCTTTACATAGGCAAACTTGCGATATTCGGGAGCGCGGTATTTCGACTTGACGCCATCGAACCATTTGGAAAGCACATCATCGGCCGGAGCCTTGACGGGATCGATGTTCGCATTGGTCAGCAGCAGATAATCGATGCTGCGGTTCTCGTCATGATACTGCTTGACGGCATCGACCAGGACCTTGGGAGCAACGAAGCCGTTGGACACGGCTTCGACGATCTGGCCGCGAATGGCAACCTTGCTGCGCTCCTTGATGTAATCATCCGGCAGGATGCTGCTGTTGCGCAGCAGCGAGTCGAATTTCTGACGATCGAAGGAACCGTTTGCCGCCTTGAAAGCCGGATCGTCACCGATCAGCTTCGCCAGGCGATCCTGGGAAAGGCCAAGGTTCATGTCGGCGGCGAGCTGGTCGAGCGAAGCGCCGGCCACGAGCTGAGCAACGGTCTGCTGACCGATGCCGAAGGCGCGGGCCTGATCGGGCGTGACCTGCATGCGCAGCTGCTGGCTGATCGCCTGGATCTGGCGGCGATAGGCGAGGCGGAATTCATTGGTATCGATGTGCTGATCGCCCACCGTGACCACGGTGTTGCTGTTACCGCCGGTAATCAGCGAGCGCTCGACGCCCCAAACGCCGAAAGCCGCCGCCAGAAGAAGCAACAAACCCTTGGCAACCCAGGTCTGGGCGATTTTTCTCAGGACATCGAACATCGGAAAGCAAACCTCGTCAACAATACGTCTTCACCAGCAGGTGAAACAATCGAAGTTCCTTAGAACAATCCGAACCGGAATTGAAGAGCCAGAGGGGAAATCCCCGACCGCTGCGCAAAAGTGCCGGAACCTTTGCCGCGTGTTAGCGTTCTACCGGCAAGAAAACACAAGGAGCACCCGATGGCAGAGACGAAATCAGCTTCCGCCCAAACATCTTCAGCGCGAGCACAAACGGAGATGGCGATGGAAGATTTGACCTCGCAGGTTGCCGCGTTGCGCGAAGATTTAACCCGGCTATCCCAGAGCGTGGCCGCGGTCGGGCAGGGGGCAAAGTCCGTCGTCGCCGAAGAGGCGCAGGAATTTACAGAGCAGTTGCGCGAAAGAGTTCGCGAGGAGCCGATATTCATGGTCGCCGCTGCCGCAGGTATCGGCTATCTGATCGGGCTTCTGACCAGACGCTAGTTTCAACGCCGAACTCAAAAACGGATCGAGCGAGCCCCACGCGCTCATTCGTGACGCCAAACTGCCGAAAAGGCGCGGACGATTCGTCCGCGCCTTTTCAATTTTCCGTCCCTTTTCAATTTCCTAGCGAGACTTTTCAGGCAAAGACGGGCGCAAATACTTCTCCGCTGTGCTCCGGACCATCGCGCTCCATATCCCGTTACCTCCGAGTGCGACATCTTTGCGACACCCCCTGCGACATCTTCGACCATCGCTATTTCTTAATCGCGAACCCCTTGTATCGCATGGGCGCTTACTATACGTAGCAGTAATTATAAGGTTGCTTATGAATAGCAGGCTTCTTATACAATGCAATCGACACCTACCCTTGGCTTTCTCCTCCATGACGTTGCACGACTTCTTCGCAAGAGGTTCGAGCAGCGTGCAAAGGATTTGGGGCTGACGCGCTCTCAATGGCAGACGCTCGCCTACCTCGCGAACAACGAAGGCATCCATCAGGCCGGACTGGCTGAGATCCTCGAGATCGAGCCGATTACGCTCGTTCGGATCCTCGACAAGCTGAGCGAGCGTGGTCTCGTGGAGCGTCGCCAGCATCCCAAAGATCGGCGCAGCTGGCTGCTCTATATGCGTGAGGAAGCCCGGCCCTTGATGGATACCATGCGCGGTATGGGCGACCAGACCCGCAAGGAAGCGCTCGATGGAGTTCCACCGGAAGACCACGAGCGCCTCTATGAATTGCTTACCGTTATGAAATCGAACCTGCTCACCGCCTGCCGCTCAAAGGCAGTCGACAAAGAGATACAACATGGCTGACGCATCCTCTCCGCTACGCGTACCCGCAAACGCAAACGCATCAGAACCGAATCAAACTCCCGTTGCCGAGGCGCCGTCTTCCACCCCGGCAGCGCAGCCAGCGGCCGCTGCTGCTCCGGCTTCGGTCGCGCCTCCCGAAACGCCACGAAAGCGGCGCAGCCCGACGCGGCCGATCCTTTTCGCGCTGCTTCCCGTCGCGCTCGTTATCGGCGGTTACTACTATGTGACCGGCGGCCAGATCATGTCGACGGACAATGCCTATATCCAGGCCGATATGGTGGGTGTCTCGACCGATGTCTCCGGCACGGTGATCTCCGTTGACGTTCATGAGAATGAAGTCGTGAAGAAGGGCCAGGTGCTCTTCCGCCTGAAGCCCGATTCCTTCCGCATCGCGCTCGAAGGCGCCCAGGCTCAGCTCGGCAATGCGAAGAACCAGATCTTGAACCTGCAGGCGAGCTACAAGCAGGCTCTGGCCGAGATTGCCCAGGCCCAGGCCGATATCCCTTACTACCAGACTGAATTCGATCGCCAGCAGAACCTGATCAACAGTTCGGTCGCCTCGAAGGCCGCTTTCGATCAGGCAAAGCACAATCTCGAAGCTGCGCAGCAGAAAGTTTCAGTCGCCCAGGCGCAGGCTGCCACGACGCTCGCTCAATTGGGCGGCGAGGGTACGGCCGATCTGCCCGCCGAGCAGAACCCGCTTTACCTTCAGGCCAAGGCTGCGGTCGACAATGCTCAACGCGAGCTTGACGATACCATCGTCCGTGCGCCTTTCGATGGCGTCACCGCCAACGTTCCGTCGCTGCAGGTCGGCGCCTATCTGACGGCCGCTCAGCAGGGCTTCTCGCTGGTTTCGACCACGCATATGTGGATCAATGCCAGCCCGAAGGAAACCGAACTGACCTATGTCCGCACCGGTCAGAAGGTGACCATCTCCGTCGACGCCTATCCGGGCGCGACCTGGAAGGGCACCGTCGCCAGCATCGCGCCGGCATCGGGCTCCAGTTTCTCGCTGCTTCCGGCACAAAACACCACGGGTAACTGGGTGAAGGTCGTGCAGCGCATCCCGATGATCATCAACATCGACGACACGCAGGGCAAGCCTCCGCTACGCGTCGGCATGAGCGTCGTTGCCGATGTCGACACCGGCCATGCCCGTGGCCTGCCGGACTTCGTCAACAACCTGCTGGGCCAACCCCGCGGTCAGGATCATGAGTAACGCCACAACCGCCTCGCCATCGGGGCCTGTCGCCAATCGCGGTGCGATCACCGCCTGCGTCATCCTGTCTGTCATCATGCAGGCACTGGACACCACGATCGCAAACGTTGCCCTGCCGCACATCCAGGGCGACGTCGCTGCCAGTGCCGACCAGATCAACTGGGTCCTGACGTCCTACATCGTCGCCGCCGCGATCATGACGCCACCTTCCGGCTTCCTTTCGGCCAAGTTCGGCCGCAAGCGCGTGCTGTTGGTGGCGATTGCCGGGTTTGTCGCAGCCTCCGTGCTCTGCGGCCTCTCCGAATCCCTCAACCAGATCGTCGGCTTCCGTCTGCTGCAGGGGCTGTTCGGCGCGGCACTCGTGCCGCTGTCGCAGGGTATTCTGCTTGATATCTACAATGTCGAGGAACGTGGCCGCGCGATGGCGCTCTTCGGCGTTTCCGTCATGGTCGGCCCGGTGCTTGGACCGGTCATCGGCGGCTGGCTGACGGATAACATCAGCTGGCGCTGGGTGTTCTACATCAACGTGCCGATCGGCGCGCTCGCATTCTTCGGTATCGTCGTCTACGTGACGGAAACCAAATTGGATGCGCTTGCCAAGCTCGATTGGTTCGGCTTCGGCATGCTTTCGATCGCCATTGCGGCGCTGCAGTTGTTCCTCGACCGAGGCGAGCAGCTCGACTGGTTCTATTCGAGCGAGATCCTCGTGGAAGCGCTCGTCTGCGTCTGCGCCTTCTACCTGTTCATCGTGCATATGTTCACGGCCCAGCGAAGTTTCGTCAATCCGAGGCTGTTCCTGGACCAGAACTTTGCCGTCAGCATGCTTTTCATCTTTATTGTCGGCGTGACCTATCTTGCGTCGCTCGCACTGATGACGCCCTATCTACAAACGCTGATGGGCTATCCGGTCGTCACCGCTGGTATTGTCATGGGCCCGCGCGGCGTCGGCACCATGGTCTGCATGTTCCTGATGGGACGGCTGATCGGCAAGGTGGATACGCGCCTGCTGCTGTTCGTCGGTCTCGCCCTGACGGCATGGGCCATGTACGACATGACCGGATGGACGCCGGACGTTTCGCAATGGACGCTGATCTCGGTTGGCTTCGTGCAGGGCGCCGGTCTCGGCTTCCTCTTCGTGCCGCTAACGACGATCGCATTCGCAACGCTGCCGGCACATATGCGCGGCGAGGGCACAGGCCTTTACAACCTCTCGCGTAACATCGGCTCGAGCGTCGGAATTTCGGTGGTTTCGATGTTGATTACCGAGAATACCCAGGTCAATCATGCGAACATCGCCGCCTATGTGACACCGTTCAACCGCTATTTCGATGCGGCCGCCGCGCAGGGCGTCAGCCCGTTGACCGCAGTCGGTCGTGCGACGCTCGACGGTATGATCACAACTCAGGCAACCGTCATTGCCTATATCGACGACTTCAAACTGCTGATGCTGATGTCGATATGCGCGATACCGCTGCTGGTGCTCCTGCGCAAGCCAAGCGCACCGCCGGCTGTCGATCACAGCGTCGCCATGGAATAGCCGCGCAGTCTTTCCAGTTTCACTGCGTGGCCATATGACCGCCGGGCGCCACCCCCGGCGGTCTTTTTCATCAATGGAGGCGGAATAAGAGCGTGACTGAGACGGCTTCATGATGTCGGCAATTCACGCCTGATCACCGAGATAGCAACCTGCCTCGACATTGTTGCCATCCAGATCGATCAGAAAGGCGCAATAGAACGGCTCGCGGCGAATGCCCGGAGCGCCGTTGTCACGCGCACCATGTTTGAGCCCTGCTTCATAGAAGAGATCGACGGCTTCTCTGGAGGGCGCCCGAAAGCAGAGATGAAGAGGGCTTGAAGCGGCGGTGGCATTTTCCGGCCAGAACGTTGGCCGTCCTTCGCCGATGACAAAGAATGGCGATTGCGGTTTTCCCGTAGAAAGCACAACCCAGCCAGAATCCGCGGCCAATCTGTGCTTTTCGACGATGCGGATACCGAGAGGCGCCAGCATATAGGCGTAAAGCCGGGCACTGGCCTTCAAATCCTTGGCGACAATTCCGATGTGATCGAACATGCCATTCCCACATCATTCGCGTTTAACTGTTGAAATTATCTAGCGCCGCGGAGCCACTATTCCATCGCTAATCGTCAGGAGAAGCGGCGGCTGACGAAGCGAGAGCCCGCCGCGCCGAAACGCCAGAGCTGATCGACATTCTTGGTGATGCCGATGCGTTTTCCCGCGACAACCGGAACCGGCTCGGCGAGCGAAAAGCTGAGTGGCGCATGGTCGAGCGAACACCCATTCAAACTGATATCGATGGCAAGCGCCTGCGACAGCTTTCCCGGCCCGTTGCAGAGCGAAACGATGTCGGCCATTCCGCGCCGACCGATCATATCTTCAATGCCGCTTTCCGGCTCCAATGCCCTGATGAGCACGGCACTCCCGGTCAGGCACACGAAATTGACGCACCAGTGAATGCCATAGGAACGGTAGACATAGACATGGCCCGGCGGACCAAACATGGCTGCATTCCGCGCCGTCGGACCGCGATAGGCATGCGAAGCTTCGTCATCGGGACGATAGGCCTCCGTCTCGACGACCCGTCCGCCGACCCCAGCGACGGTAAATCGCGTGCCGATCAGCTCTGACGCGACCGAAACCGCATCGCGGGCAAAGAATTCGGCAAGGGCAGGGCCTGCCAATGGCCTGGGGCCGAGCGGAGAAACCTGATCGTCGAAAGTCATGAAGAAGCGCTGTTTCTTTTCGAATGATCGAGAGCGCACTTTTCGCACAGGCAACGAGATTATGGAATGTCTTTCACAGCTCCAAATGATGCGAAAATCAAACCCGGCTCAGCGCTCGAAGCCACAACTGCCAATGATTATCGCAGATGGGCGCCAGCCCGGTTGACGCTCCGCCCCGAATAGCTGTAAAGCCAGCCAACCACTTTATACAAGGCATCGCTGCCCTTGTGACTGGAAGAGTGTCCGAGTGGTTTAAGGAACCGGTCTTGAAAACCGGCGTGCGGGAAACCGTACCGTGGGTTCGAATCCCACCTCTTCCGCCATTTCATGATTTCCAAGGTTTTCCGACCTCCGTCTTTCGCAAGGCGAAATAGGCGTTCTTGGGAACGCGCAAGCTTTCACGCTGGTTAGCCTGGAGCCAATTTCCCGTCATAGCTTCCTTGCCGTGGCTGATCACTGTCGGCAAGCAAACGGGAGCGACATATGGCGGATATTGGTGGCAGTTATACTGACGAGGAATCAAGGGCAGACAAGTGGCTGAAACGGGAGCAGAAGCTCTTTGGTGAAATAGGGGATACGAACAGAAACTATTCGGAGCAAATTCGGGTCTCCGCCAGGTGGCAGAGAATTACATCGGTATCGGCAATGGTTTGCAGTGTCCTCTCGCCGTCGCCGCAGCCACCAACCATTCCACCGACACGGTTTCGGCCTTATCGGTGTGTGCGATTGTTGTCGCGACCATCGGTGCGCTCATTGAGGGAATTCGACGAATCTATCGTTTCGAGCAGCGCTGGGCGACGTTGAACGCCGCAAAGCGGGCGATCTTCAGCGCTAGAGAGACCTACCGCGCAAAAAGCATCGATCTCGTTATGGGATCGGCGGAATGGCAGGTCATCTATTATGATTTCAAAAATGCGTACGAAAATGCCACGAGCCAACAAGCCTCTATATTTTTCAAGGGATTGACCTCGCCTGGAGAAGGCGGCGCGAAAGGTGAGGATGAGAAGAGCCCCCGCGCGTGAGTTATGACGCCTAAAGAGCACTATTGCGTGATCGCGTGAACTATTGTTGACAAAAGATAAGCTTAACTTACTACTAGGCTGCTTCAGTCAGATTTGACCCCTGACCTGGCACAGATAGCCTGGCCGTCTCCAGCGGCCAGGCTTTTTCATTTTGCCGGATTACAAGAATGCTTCCCGGCGCAGAAGCTCCCCAAACTTGAAAAACCACGGACGATGTCACAAATGACCTCCGTGCCTTGTCTTATCCTTCGCAACGCAATTTCGAAGGAGAAGGCAATGATCCGCCCGCGTATCGCGATTATCTATCACACCGGCTATGGACATACCGGCCGCCAGGCGGATGCCGTCAGGGCAGGGATTGAGCAGGTCGACGGCGCCGAGGCCCTGCTGCTGTCCGTTGATGATGTGGAACGGCACTGGGAGGACCTGGAGGCGGCAGAAGCGATCATTTTCGGTTCGCCGACCTATATGGGTTGCGTATCTGCAGCCTTCAAAGCATTTCAGGAGAAGACCTCGAGCGCCGTCCTTGCCAGGGGTTATCGCTGGAAGAACAAGATCGCGGCCGGTTTCACCACATCAGGGTCCCGGTCCGGTGACAAGCTGTCCACACTCATGCAGCTGGCGATCTTTGCCGCACAGCATGGCATGCATTGGGTCGGCCTCGACCTGCCGCCAGCAAATTGCTCCTCGACGGGCTCGGAGATGGATATGAATCGGCTCGGATTCTGGCTGGGAGCCGGCGCTCAGGCCAATACGGATGAAGGGCCGGAGACGGCGCCGCCCGAATCCGATCTTGCCACGGCGCGCTATTTGGGGCGACGCGTCGCGCTGACGACGCTACAGTTCGTGCGTGGTCGTGAGGCCATGTCCGCATCATTCCCGGAAGCTCTTGCAACGCCATGACCGAGACATCCGCCGATTCGATCTTTTCGGAGCTACGCCCGCGCCTTGCCCGGCTTGCCTATAGGATGCTCGGATCGGTGGCCGACGCGGAAGACATCGTGCAGGAGGCCTGGCTGCGCTGACTGGCCGCCGACAGAAAATCGGTTCGTGAGCCGGCGGCCTTCCTGCGGACCATCGTTGCGCGGCTTTGCCTGAATGAGCTCAAATCCGCGCGTCGGCGGCGAGAGACCTATGTCGGGTCCTGGTTGCCCGAGCCGATCTTCGATCCGCAGGATGAGGATGCCGTCGACGACATCACTCTACCATTGATGATGGCGCTCGAACGGCTGTCACCGCTCGAGCGCGCCGCTTTCCTGCTCCATGACGTCTTCGGCATGGATTTCGAGGATGTCGCGCTGACAATCGACCGCGAAGCAGCTGCCTGCCGCAAGCTGGCCAGCCGGGCGAGGAGCCATCTCGTCGACGCCCGGCCACGCTTTTCGGTTGGACGGCAAGAGGGGCTGAAGCTCGCGGATGCTTTCTACACCGCATCCAGAACAGGAGATATGGCTGGATTGCGCGCCCTGCTTTCGGAAAACGTCGTCGCCTATGCCGATGGCGGCGGCAAAGTGGCGGCCACGCGCCAGCCGCTTATCGGGCTCGATGCCGTCATGCTGCGCCACGAGCAAATGGCGCGATTGTTCAGCCTCCAGCCTTCGCGGTTGATCCGCTACGCCGTGATCGATGGCTTGCCAGGCTTCATTACGATGGAGGGTGGCGACGTCGTGCAGACGACGGCGCTCTCCATAGAACAGGGTAGGGTCGTCGCGATCTACTGTACACGCAACCCGGACAAGCTGCGACATATAGCGAGCCATTGAGTGTTGACGCGCAGGAAGGCGGGATGCGAAACCACATCGTCCGGTTCCAACCCAAGGCACGTCATCGAAAGGAAATTGTCATGTCGCGGTTCAACATACGTCGGCTGGAGCGCAGCGATGTCGCCGCTTTCCGAGACGTTCGTCTTGAGGGATTGGAGCGTCATCCGGAAGCGTTCGGCGCGTCCTACGAAGATGAGCTGGCCCATTCCGCATCACAGATTTCAGACAGGATTGCCAACAACTGCATATTCGGTGGGTTTACGGATGCCGACGCGCTTGCCGGCGTGATCGCCATCGCAAGAATGAAGGGCGCAAAGACGCACCACATAGCCTCTATCTGGGGAATGTATATCCGACCCGAAGCACGCGGCTCCGGCCTGTCCCGCCAGCTTATGCACGCGGCCCTCGATGAAGCGACCGCATGCCGGTCGATACGTCTTTGCGTCGTTTCATCCAATCATGCCGCGATCCGTCTCTACGAAAGCTTCGGATTCAAGGAATGGGCGAAGGACAGCGAGGCGCTGAAGGTCGGTGACGTCTATCATGACGAGATACTGATGCGTCTTGATACAGGCGCCTGAGATCGCGTCCCATTTCCAGTCCCTCGATGCACCCATAGAAGCAAAGTTCCGGTTGAACTGTCACCATCGGGGATTCGGCGACTGCGGATCGGCAAACGCTGGCGGCTATTCTCGGTGGCTTAAATCACTCGTCGGGTTTTACCCATCATTAACCATGATCTTCAGAATTTCCTCGGTGCGCTTAATTTGCATCGCAAAATCGCCGAACTCTAATCATGATTAAAGTACCGTTAGGTGATTGGAGCGTAGCTGGATACCGGAATGAGGGATGTACCGGTTCAGCAGACCTCCGTCAAAGTTATCGAGTAGCGGCGTGGGACAGATGAAATTCGAAAATCGTGCGGTGACATGCGCAACGGGTATGCGTTGGTTTGCTCTCTCACTGATGTGCGCAACCATCACTGCCTGCGGAACCTCCCAGAAGGTCGCCTCGACGCGTCAGCACGGCAAGGAATATTTTTCCGAGAAAGAATACGGTGTGAAGGCCAGCCCTCGCGTCGTCAACAACGGCCCGGTGCCGAAGGGCGGCGGCCGTTTCATGGTCGGCAATCCCTACCAGGTGAAGGGTAAATGGTATTACCCCAAGGAAGACTATAACTATAACAAGGTCGGCATCGCTTCCTGGTATGGCTCGGCATTCCACGGCCGCCTGACCGCCAATGGCGAAGTTTACGACCAGCAGTCGCTGACCGCTGCGCATCCGACATTCCCGCTGCCGAGCTACGCTCGCGTCACCAATGTCGAAACCGGCTCTTCGATTATCGTGCGCGTCAACGACCGTGGCCCTTATCATCCCGGGCGCATCATCGACCTCTCCAACAAAACAGCGCAAATGCTCGATCTTCAGCATAGCGGCACGGGCGACGTGCGGGTTCAGTATGTCGGCCGCGCGCGGATGGACGGCCACGATGATCCTTACTTGATGGCATCCTATATTCCGAAGGGCTCGCGCCTGCCAGGCATCAATCCGGGCGGCCAGATTGCTACGGGTGTCATGGTTGCCTCGAATGGCAAAATGACTGCAGATCAGCTGCCGGATAGCGATACACCACTGCATATGGCTCGCCAGCAGCGCAGCTTCGACATGGCGCCCGCAATCGCGCCCATTCCGCGCCAATCGCCTTATTCCACAACGGCTTTTGCGGATGCGCCCAAGCCGGCCTATAGCGGCGAGAAGCGCAACAACCCGCCGCCCATGACGTGGAACGGTGGCGCGATGCCAGCCGTCGAATCTGCAGAGCCGGTCATGATCGTTCTGCCGCAGATCGGGCCGATCCCGCGCGAGCGCCCGGATTTCACGCCTCGGCTGGCAGCCCTTGACGACCAAACCCTCGGTTCAACCGTTGCCGCTTATCAGAATGCGCCGGCCAAGACAGTCTATGTCGACCTGGCATTCGATGCCGTCATGGTTCGCAATGACGGCCTGACGCAGGAATCGATCCTTTCGTCCTATCGCCGCCAGCATCAGGGCGCGACGCAGACGGATTGATCAGCGTCGTTGCCTGAATCTTTACCCGTCACTAAAATAATGTGCCGGTGATTGGATTGAGGGGCGGTATGCCAAAACGTTTGATTCTTGTGTTCCTTCTTCTCCTGGGACGCTTCACCTCGGCGGCCGATGCTCAACCGGCAGCGCCGGGTGCTTTCGATACGAAAGCTACCCAAGCCTTTATGATCGAAGCATCGACCGGGACCATCCTGCTCGCGAAGAATGAGGATCAGCCCATCTCGGCGGCATCGCTTGCCAAGCTGATGACGCTGGACGTTATCTTCGATGCCGTGGGGCGAGGAGAGATCTCGCTCGACACTGAATACCCGGTCTCGGAAAATGCCTGGCGAACGGGCGGAGCGCCCTCGCGCGCATCGACCATGTTTGCAGCGCTGAAATCCCGTATTCGTGTCGGCGATCTGATCCAGGGCGTCGCCGTACAGCAGGGCAATGACAGCTGCATCGTTCTTGCCGAAGGCATTGCGATCAACGAGCGCGAGTTTGCCCGGCGCATGACCGCACGCGCGCGGGAAATCGGCATGCCGAAGGCAGTTTTCACCAACTCCACCGGCTTGCCTGATGCCAATGATCCCAACGGTGGGGGCAAGGTCTCCATGCGCGAGCTCGTGACGCTGGCGCAGGACCTGCAGCAAAAGCACCAGGATCTCTATAAGTATTTCGGCCAGCCGGATTTCACCTGGAACAAGATCTACCAGCGCAATAAAAACCCGTTGCTACTGCTCAACATCGGCGTAGACGGTTTGGGGCTTGGCTTTGCCGATGGCGAAGGGTTTTCGGTCGTTGCTTCGATCCAGCGCGATGGCCGGCGGTTGTTTCTGGCGCTCGGAGGCTTGAAAAGCGACAAGGAGCGGACGGAGGAAACGCGCCGCGTCCTCGAATGGGGCCTCAGCAACTTCAAAAGCCAGCGCATTTTCGCAGACCGGGAAGTGATCGGTGACGCAAGCGTCTATGGTGGCGCGCAATCCACCGTGGGGCTGCTGACGAAGATACCGGTCGACGTCTACGTTCCGGTCGACACCCCTGATCGCCTGTCGGCGCGCATCGTCTATCGCTGGCCGCTGACCGCGCCGGTAGCGGAGGATTATGAAGCCGGCACGCTGCGCGTTTTTCTCGGCGCACGAATGGTGCGGGAACTGCCGCTCTATACGAAGGAATCGATTGCGGAAGGCACTCTCACACGGCGTGCATTCGATGCTTTCATGGAACTGACGGAATCGCTGTTGTTTTCCTGGCTGTGGGATAAGCCATTGCCGGCCTGACAGTTGCGCGGTTCGCCAAATCCCTGTTTACACCCCATATAGAATCTCGAGCACCGTGACATGCACGGTTCCACGTCGGGATGTCTTGGGTTAAACAGGAGCTATATCGCGTATCGAGCGGACGATACGCGAAAAGTGCAGGACATGATCATTGGCTGATGCAAACGGATTATTCGTAAGCTTCGAAGGCGGGGAAGGGGCTGGCAAGTCCACACAGATCCGCCGGTTGGCCGAGCGATTGCGCGAGCGTGGTCGCGATGTTCTGGTGACGCGGGAGCCGGGCGGATCGCTAGGGGCCGAAGCCGTTCGCCATGTGCTTCTTTCCGGCGCCGCTGAAATATTCGGAACACGGATGGAAGCCATTCTCTTCGCTGCAGCTCGCAACGACCACGTGGAAGACATCATTCGCCCGGCACTGGTGCGCGGCATCATCGTTCTTTGCGATCGTTTCATGGATTCCTCGCGCGTCTACCAGGGCGTAACGGGCAATCTCGAAGCCGATTATATCGAGGCGCTGCAGCGCGTTGCCGTCAACGGTGTTATACCCGACTGCACACTGATCCTGGATATTCCAGCACAGATCGGCCTCGAACGGGCCCGCAAGCGCGCCTCCGCCGTGGAGGCTCCGGACCGCTTCGAGAAGGAAGAGATGCAGACGCACGAGAAGCGTCGCGAGGCCTTTCTCGACATTGCCGCTCGTGAGCCTAACCGCTGTCACGTCATCGATGCGCAGCGCTCGGAAGACCAGATTGCCGCTGATATCGCCGGGATTGTCGAGAAGCTGCTGGAGACCGGCGCCACCGGCACGGCAACGAACCCGGAAGCTGCGCAATGAGCGAAGACAGACCCGGCGTTCTCGACGGTGCGATTGCCCCGCAGGACAATACCAAGCTCTTCGGTCATGAGGATGCTGAAGCTTTTCTGGCGCACTCCTATCGCTCCGGCAAGGGGCATCATGCCATCCTGATCGAAGGCCCGGAGGGAATCGGCAAAGCGACGCTCGCATTCCGCTTTGCCAACCACGTTCTCTCTCATCCGGATCCGTCATCGGCGCCGGAAATCATCGCCGACCCCGATCCGGCATCTGCCGTCTCCAGGCAGATTTCCGGCGGAGCATCGCATAATCTCCTGCATCTCAGCCGCCCGGTCGATGAGAAGACCGGCAAGGTGAAATCGGCGATCACGGTCGACGAGGTTCGGCGCGCCGGGAAATTCTTCTCGCAAACCTCCGGCACGGGAAATTGGCGAATCGTAATTATCGATCCAGCCGACGACCTGAACCGCAACGCTGCCAATGCCATCCTGAAAATCCTGGAAGAGCCGCCGAAACGTGCCTTGTTTCTGGTTCTTTCACATGCGCCGGGCCGGCTCCTGCCGACAATCCGCTCGCGCTGCCTGCCGTTGAAGCTCTCGGCGCTCGAAAACGAGCCTTTGCGCTGGGCGCTCGAAAACCTTGGTGTGCCGCCAGGGCAGGGGAGTGAGTTGTTACCGGCGGCCAAGGGCAGCGTCAGCGAAGCGCTCAAGCTGCTGAATTATGGCGGCGGCGAGATCATCGAGGCGTATCGCCAGGTGCTTGCGGCAGAGGGCCCAGCCTCCCGCAAGGCGATGCATCGGCTTGCCGACGCGCTTTCAGGCAAGGACAGCGAAACCATTTTCGGGTTTTTCGTCTCCCACATCGGCGACGATATTATCGATCGTGCCCGCGAAGCTGCGCTGGGCGGCGCGATCGCAACTGCCGAAAGACTGGCACGTCTCCATTCGGAGACAACCGAACGGCTTAATATCGCGCAAGCCTACAATCTCGATCGCAAGCAGACGCTGATTACGGTTCTCGGTGAGCTTAAGCAGCAGCTTTCGGCATGAAGCAGTAGCTTAATTGGCGGAGGAAGCGTGCCGAACGAAGAACCCTTGTTGGCCTCTGTCAGTGATCCGGATTCCGGGTGTAGCGTCTTGTTCGAGGATAATGGCCACGTTGCCTACGCCTACCTGTTAGCCGCGGACGGTGAAATCATCGGTGACGTTTGGCTTTATAACATAGGCGAAGCACCGGCAGAGCCTCCATGGCACGAAGGAGAAGAGATGCCATTCGCGAATCCGCGTGAATTCGTGCGTGAGGATCTGGCTTTTGAGTTTGCCAAACAACCATCCGATATCGTTGTTCTATGGAAAACATCCGAGCAATACGGTCCGATAGCTCATATCTACCTGCATCGCGAGTTGTTCGCTATTTTGTCTTCAGGAGCCAAGCCTGGATGGTGCGCCCTCGCGGCGAAAAACGGTCCACTTGCTCTAGAATTGACATCGAAGTTTCCAGAGTTTGGAGCTCAGGCGTAGCCCGCTATGAAGTGGAGGCCGCCACTATACTTCAGATCGTTTGGCCCAAGCGTTTCTAAGGAAAAATCAGCTTCCAGGCGACGACAGCCAGCGTGACGGCCAGGATGATGCGGACGGAGCGCTCGTGCAGGCGCGGTGCTAGCAGGCTGCCGGCGACGATGCCGGGGATCGAACCGACGAGCAGGGCGAAGAGCATCGCCCAGTTGATCTCGCCGATGAACCAATATCCCATGCCGCCGATAAGTGTCAGTGGGACAGCATGAACGATGTCGGAACCGACAATTTCGCGAACATCGGTTTGCGGGTAAAGCACCAGCAGCACGGTCACGCCGAGCGCGCCCGCGCCGACCGAGGTCATGGTGACGAGAATGCCGAGAATCAGGCCGAGGACAATCGTCAGCAACGCGATGGTGCGCGGCGAGATCATGCCGCGTTCACCGCGCCATTTTCTTATGGCGCCGAGGATCTGGCCGCGAAAGATCAGCATCAATGCGGTCAGAAGCAGGAGACAGCCTAAAGACAACGTGATGGTGTGGGCAACCGCCGGACTTTCGCGGTTCACGCCGGCCATGATCCACAGCATTGCGAGGGCGGCCGGCACGCTGCCGGATGCCAGAAGGCCAACAACCTTCCAATTGACACGCCCATGCATGCCGTGAACCGCCGTGCCAGCGGTCTTTGTAATCGCGGCATAGAGCAGATCGGTACCGACGGCCGTCGCCGGATGCACACCGAAGAGAAGGACGAGCAGCGGCGTCATCAGGGAACCACCGCCGACGCCGGTTATGCCCACGAGCATGCCGACGAAAAAGCCGGAAACGGAATAAAGCGGCTGAAAGGATGAAACCAAACTCAAAATCACGGCCCCTTGAAGCCGTGGGGCAGGCGACGACAAATGGCGATGAATTTCACGGCAATCCCTGTCCTGCTTCCGGTTTCTCGAAGGGGTAAAGGCGAGGCGGGAGCCTGTCAAGCAAGCCGCGTTCGTGGTCAACCGAATGCTGCGCGCGCGAAACTTGGTGTTTCGCTCCCGGCAAACATGCGCTAAAGCGAGCGGAGCCAAGAATAACAGAGACGCAACCGTAAAAGCGGATCCCTGCCTGACATGACCGAAAAGACCCCGTTCTACATCACCACCGCAATCGCATATCCCAACGGCAAGCCGCATATCGGCCATGCCTATGAGTTGATTGCCACCGATGCCATGGCGCGATTCCAGCGTCTCGATGGCCGTGACGTCTTCTTTCTGACGGGCACGGACGAGCATGGTCAGAAGATGCAGCAGACGGCACGCGCCGAGGGCTTGGAGCCGCAGCAGCTCGCGGACCGTAACTCCGGTGAGTTTCTGGCGATGGGTAAGCTGCTGAATGCGTCGAACGACGACTTCATCCGCACGACGCAGGCGCGCCACCACGAGACCTCCCAGAACATCTGGAACCTGATGGCCGATGCCGGCGACATCTACAAGGATTCCTATGCCGGATGGTATTCCGTGCGCGACGAGGCCTATTACCAGGAAAACGAAACCGAGCTGCGCGCCGATGGCGTGCGCTACGGGCCTCAGGGTACGCCGGTCGAATGGGTGCAGGAGGAAAGCTATTTCTTCAAGCTCTCCGAATATCAGGACCGGCTGCTGAAGCACTATGAGGAAAACCCGGATTTCATCGGCCCGGCCGAACGCCGCAACGAAGTCATTTCCTTCGTAAAATCCGGGCTGAAGGATCTCTCGGTTTCGCGCACGACCTTCGACTGGGGCATCAAGGTGCCAAACGACCCGGCTCACGTCATGTATGTCTGGGTCGACGCGCTGACGAACTATCTGACGGCGACGGGCTATCTTGAAGATCCGAACAACCCGCGTGCGAAATACTGGCCGGCCGATCTGCACATCATCGGCAAGGACATCATCCGCTTCCATGCCGTCTACTGGCCGGCCTTCCTGATGTCCGCGAAGCTGCCGCTGCCGAAGCGGGTCTATGCCCACGGCTTCCTGCTCAACAAGGGCGAGAAGATGTCGAAGTCGCTCGGCAATGTCGTCGATCCGGTCAACCTCGTGAACCATTTCGGTCTCGATCAGGTGCGCTATTTCTTCCTGCGCGAAGTCTCGTTCGGCCAGGACGGCAGCTATAGCGAAGAGGCGATCGGCACGCGCATCAACTCCGACCTTGCGAACGGCATCGGCAATCTCGCCAGCCGCTCGCTATCGATGATCGTCAAGAACTGCGACGGCCAGATCCCGGAATGCGGTGAGCTGACCGAGGAAGACAAGACGCTGCTCGCGCAGGCCGACGGCTTGCTGGCCTCGACACGCGACGACATGGGCAAGCAGCTTATTCATCGCGCGCTCGCCTCGATTATCGCCGTCGTTTCCGAGACGGACCGCTATTTCGCGAGCCAGGAGCCCTGGGCGCTGAAGAAGACCGATCCCGCCCGCATGGCGACCGTGCTTTACGTCACGGCCGACGTCGTTCGGCAAATCGGTATCCTGCTGCAGCCGTTCATGCCGGAATCCTCGGCTAAGCTTCTGGATCTCATTGCAATCCCTGCCGACAAGCGCGATTTCACGGCGCTGGGCGAGGCAGGTCGCCTCGTTGCCGGAACGCCGCTGGAAGCTCCGAAGCCGGTCTTCCCGCGCTATGTCGCGCCGACCGCCGAATAAGGTTTTCCATGCTGATCGATACGCATTGCCATCTGGATTTTGCCGACTTCGAAGAGGAGCGTGACGCCATCGTCGCGCGCGCTCACGAAATGGGCGTCAAGCAGATGGTCACCATTTCAACCCGGGTCAGGAAACTTGAGGGATTGCTTGTTCTCACCGAGCGCTATCCATCGGTTTTCTGCTCCGTCGGCACGCATCCGAACAGCGCCGACCAGGAACTCGATATCCAGACCGAGGATCTCGTGCGACTGGCAAACCAGCACGAGAAAGTAGTGGCGATCGGCGAGGCGGGGCTCGACTACTTCTACGATACGGTCAAACCTGAAGACCAGAAGACCGGCTTCCTGCGCCACATCGCAGCCGCCCGTGAAACGCAGCTGCCGCTCGTCATTCACAGCCGCAGCGCCGATGAGGATATGGCTGCGATCCTGACGGACGAGATGGGGAAGGGGGCTTTCCCCTTCATCCTGCATTGCTTTTCTGCAGGCCCTGCCCTTGCCCAGACCGGTGTCGAGCTTGGCGGTTATATCTCTTTTTCCGGCATCCTGACCTTTCCGAAATCGGAAGAACTGCGGGAGATCGCCAAGACGATCCCGCACGACCGGCTGCTTGTGGAGACCGACGCGCCTTACCTCGCGCCAAAGCGGTGGCGGGGAAAACGCAACGAGCCGTCCTATGTCGTCAACACGGCGGAAGTGCTGGCCGAGACGATCGGCGTCAGCATGGATGAAATCGCCGAGATCACCACGGCGAACGCCTTCCGTTGCTTCTCGAAGATGACGAGGATCTGACGGCGTGACATACCGGCGACGCTTCACCATTTTGGGCTGTTCATCGTCGCCGGGCGTTCCCCGCATCACCGGTGACTGGGGCGATTGCGATCCCAAGAATCCCAAGAACCGTCGCACGCGCGCGGCTTTTCTCATTGAACAGATCGCACCCGATGGCGGCATCACGACGGTCGTCATCGATACAGGGCCGGACTTTCGTGAGCAGATGATCCGCGCCGGCGTCAGCTCGATTGACGCCGTGCTTTATACTCACGCGCATGCCGACCATATTCACGGCATCGACGACCTGCGCGGATATTTCCATATCTCGCATGAGCGCATACCCATCCATGCCGATGCGCCGACGATGGACCGCATTCGCGAGGGCTTTCGCTACTGCCTGGAAACGCCGCCCGGCAGCAGTTATCCGCCAATCGTGCGTCCCGTGCTGATCGAAAGCCTCGATAAAAGCTTTGTGATCGATGGGGCAGGCGGTCCCATCCGCTTCTGGCCTCACAAGCAGACGCACGGCGATATTCATTCGCTGGGCTTCCGGATCGGTAAACTCGCTTATTGCAGCGATATCAGTGACTTCCCGCCGGAATCGATTGAAAAAGTTCAAAATCTCGACGTGCTGATTATCGACGCCCTGCAGTATCGGCCGCATCCAAGCCATCTGTCGCTGGAACAGTCACTCGCCTGGATCGAGCGGCTCAAGCCAAAGCACGCCATCTTGACCCATATGCATACACCGCTCGATTATGAAACCGTGCTGGCGGAAACGCCGGATCATGTCGAGCCGGCCTACGACCAGATGCAGATCGAACTCGACGTGGAGGATGACGAGTTATGAGCGAAGACGGCAAGAAGCTTTCGAGCCTGGAGCGTGTCGAACAGGCCGCGCGCAATCTGCATCTCAACATTCTGATCAAGCGTATGGAGCAATCGACCCGGACAGCCGAGGAAGCTGCCAAGGCGGCCGGCTGCGATATCGGCCAGATCGTCAAGTCGCTGGTCTTCGTTGACGCCGACACGCACAGGCTGACGCTGCTTCTCGTCTCCGGCGCCCATAACGCCGACACGGCCTATATTGCGGCAAACTATGGAGTTCGCCTGAAGCGGGCCGATATCGACCGTGTCCGCGACGAAACCGGCTTTGCCATCGGCGGCGTCGGCCCGATCGGCCATCTCGTCGATCTGCCTGTCTTCATGGACGAGAGCCTGCTGGGTTACGATCAGGTCTGGTGCGCCGCTGGACGACCGGACAGCATCTTCGCCTGCAATCCGACAACGCTGGCCGAGAAGATCGCAGCCAAGGTTATCCGCATCAAGGCAAGCGGCTAAGCACGCGGATGGGCTGAGGAGAGCATCTGAGCATTGGAGCGGCGCTTATGGATCTCTCGGCTAACTATCTGAAAAACACAAAGAAAGCTGAGATCCCATCACTCAGCCTTATACGATTTAGTTCCATAATCTATCTTATCTGATATTTGTACATGGATCAGAGGGCCAGCCGATTTGGCTTTATGTCCGCCTCACCGCACATCAATTTGCGCGGCGATCAACCGTTCGATAGAGGCAATTCTCAGTTTGCCGAGCTCTGCTTCGCAGCGTTCGTCGACACCGTGGCCGTCGCTCCGGCTGGTGTCAGATACGTATCGAGCATGACCGCCATCTTGTCGTCGCGGATTTCAGCGGTCTTCTCGCCCATGATGACACCGACGACGCGGCGGCCGTTCTTTGTGGCCGACGTCACGAGATTGTAGCCGGACGCATCGGTATAGCCGGTCTTGATGCCGTCAGCGCCGGCATAGCGGTACATCAGATTATTGTGGCCGCGCAGCTTCATGCCGCGGAACTTGATGCCGCGCATCGAGAAAAGTTTGAACTCTTGAGGAAAGTCCCTCATCAGCGAGACGCCGAGTGTCGCCATATCACGCGCCGTCGTCATCTGCTCCGGATCCGGCAGGCCCGATGGATTCTTGAAGACAGTGTTACTCATGCCGAGCTTATGCGCCTTTTCGGTCATGATCTTGCCGAATGCATCTTCGCTGCCGGCCAGCTGCTCACCGATCGCCACCGCAGCGTCGTTGGCGGAGAGAACGACAATCCCTTCCACAGCTTCGCGTACGGTCACTTTACGGCCGGCGCCGACGGCGAGCTTGAACGGTTCCTTGCTTTCGGCATTTTCCGACATGGTCAGCTTCTGATCCCATTTCAGCCGGCCGTCATGCAAGGCTTCGAATGCGAGATAGAGCGTCATCATCTTCGTCAGCGACGCGGGATAGTTCAGCTCGTCCTGGTTTGTCGCCTCCAGCACCTGGCCGCTCTTTGCATCCACGAGATAGCTGGCCTGCCCGGCTTCCGCCATCGTAACGGTAGCGAAAAACGATGCGGCTGAGATTGCCGTTGCGAGGAGCAAGGAGGTCGTCTTGAGCATGGATTTTTGCAGTCTCTTCGATTGATTTTCGGGATAAGGCGAAGAGCGAGGGCCGAATGAGGCAGCCGGCAGCTTTCGCGAGAGATGGATCGGGCAAATCTATGGCGGAAACAAGAACGACGCCATGAAAAAAGATTTATGTGAAGGTCTTTCCCGGGCCGCTTTATGGGTGCCAACCTCGGCTGACGTGGCATAATTTCAGGAATCAGAACGCCTGCATTCAAAATTCTCGAGAGCTATTGAGATAATTATCCAATTTTTCAATATATTAAGGTCCTTCAGCTCCAAAACCACGATTTGCTGATTTCGATCCGCGCTTCCGCGCGTGTGACACCGATATCCACAAGCTCACTGTCTGTCAGCTCACGCAGATCCCGCCTCGTTCTTCTCTTTTCCAGATAGGATTGGAAGGCTGCCCAGCTGCGCTTTAATAGTCCTGAGCCGCTTGCGCCCCTGCCCGCAGCGGGCATCACAGCCGCCATTCTTTCCGTATCGATCGCCATCTGCCCAGTCTCCGATTACCCACATTTCAGATGGGATCAGGATGCACTGGCGCTTCTTGTGAATGAAGCTTATGATTCCTATGCAATGCATAAGGAATTCTTTTGATGTTGAACCTCGATCAACTGGCCGCCTTTGTCAGCGTTATCGATCTTGGCAGCTTTACCGCAGCGGCAGAGAAGGCAGGACTGACACAGCCCGCCGTTAGTCTGCAGGTAAAGCTGTTGGAGCAGCGCCTTGGCGTGCGGCTGATCGAGCGTGTGGGCCGGCGAGCGCAACCATCTCCCGCAGGCTTGGAACTGCTTGAGCATGCACGCCGCATATTGGAAGGTTGCGCGACAGCCGAAGAGGCAATGGCGCCTTATCGCGAAGGGGCGATTGGCCGCGTTCGCATCGGCAGCGGCGGCACAGCATCGATTCACCTGCTACCTCGAGCGATTGCCGCCGCAAAGAAGCGCATGCCGGGGTTGGAGATCATCGTTCGCATCGGAAATACCGACGACATATTGCGCGATATCGAAGCCAACAGGCTGGACCTGGCGGTGGTCACCCTGCCCGCCTCCGGCCGTTCGCTCGAGATCGAGCCGTTTTATCACGACGAGCTTCTGGCCGTGGCGCCGAAAGGCAGTTCAATGCCGACAGCGGGTCCGGATGCGGAATTCATGAGAGACAAGACGCTGATGCTCTATGAAGGTGGAAACACCAGGCGCGCGACCGACAACTGGTTCATGGCGGCGGGTATCCGGGCAGAACCTGCCATGGAATTCGGCAGCGTCGAGGCCATCAAGGAACTCGTGGCGGCCGGAATTGGCTGGTCCATTCTGCCGAGCATGGCGGTGAATGGCGGCAGTTCGGCTGTCCTGACAACATCGCCTGTTCGCCCACGGCTTGTGCGTGAACTCGGTATGGCGATGCGCCGGGACAAGCATCTGACCAAGGGACTTCGCGAAGTCATAAGGTGTCTTCGCGAAGTCTGAGGCACGATCGTACCGAGGCTTAGTCGAGACGCTTACGGCGCTCGACCTCTTCCTCAGAAGGATCAGGCAGGGCAAACGAGCCGGTCTTGACAGGTCCATCAGGCTGATACGTCGCCATGATGACGCCGGTCGGGGAAATCTGCGTGCGCAGCAGTTTCATGGCCAATGGAATTGTGCCGTCGCCAAACAGCTTTTTGCCGCCGCCCAGTAGAAGCGGAAACGTGAGGATGCTGAACTCGTCGATCAGGCCGTTGCTGAGCAGCGTCTGGATGAGATCGCTGCTACCCTGGATAAGCAAATCCGGCCCCTCGCCTGCCTTCAACTGCTTGATAGCCGCAACGACGTCGGGGCCGAGCGAACGGCTATTGTTCCAGGCCAGCTTCCCCTCTCCGCGCGTCGCGACATATTTGGTGATCGTATTGAACTGCCTGGCGATGGGGTCGTCATCGCCCGCATGCGGCCAATGAGCGGCAAATATATCGTAGGTCTTTCGTCCGAGCAGCAGGTCGAATGGTTTCTCGAAGACCTCGAAAAGCGCCTTGCCGGTCGCCTCGTCGAAATAGTGGAATGTCCATCCGCCATGCTGAAAGCCTCCGGTTGGATCTTCCTGGGGTCCGCCGGGCGCCTGCATGATGCCATCGAGGCTGACGAATGTGGCTGCTATGACCTTGCGCATGATTTCCTCCGTGCTGTTTGGGTCTCGGACAAAGGACGTCTCGCCTTTCGCCGTTCCGACACCCTCTTTCGTTTTTTTTTCGAACACGCAATCTAACGTTCGCGTGGGACTTGTGACCAATTGACTCTTGAACGTGGTCACGGAATCGGCAAAATTCATCCCATCAATAGACATCGTGAGATACGAACCCGATTTCCGGGCCGCCTCGTTTTGAAAATACCTGGATAAAAAGCGTGAGCAGCGATTCATCAAGAAGCGCGGCGAAGTCTTTGGTTTCGCAAGCGCATGTCAATGCGGCCGGTTGGGGGCGAGGTCTCTCGACGATCGTGCGCATCACCCACATGACGGTGCGACATCCCTGGCAAACCAGCCTCGCGATTGGGGCAACTTTTGTAGCTGCAACGTTGCAGCTGACGATACCGCGCCTGCTTGGTCGAGCCGTTGACCAAACGCAAACGGCGGTTGCCGGCGGTGCGGCAGGCCAGATCGCCGAGAGCGCCCTGATGACGACAGCGCTTCTTCTGCTCGTGGTCAGCGTTCTGCGCGGCCTGTTTACGATGGTGCAAAACTACTACAGCGAGTCCGTGGTCCACCATATGGGCTACGAACTCAGGCTTGCCTGTTACGAGAAGATCCAGCAGCTCTCCTTCAGCTTCCACGACAAAGTGCATTCCGGCGACCTGATCACCGTTGGCCTTCTCGATCTGGAAGGCGTGCGCATGTATTTCTCCACCGCTCTCGTGCGCACTGTGCTGCTCACCATGCTGATCGGCGTCGGCGCCTACATGCTGCTATCGACGGATGTGGTCCTCGGCCTGCTTGCGCTGAGCTTCGTGCCTTTCGTAGCCTGGCGGTCCTCCGTAACGCAGCTTCGTCTGCGCGCCACCTGGCTCGATCTGCAGGAGCGCCTTTCGGTGCTCACGCGCGTCATGGAAGAAAATCTCGGCGGCATCCGCGTCGTTCGTGCTTTTGCGGCCCAGCTGCATGAGATCATGAAATTCGACGAGGCATCGCACAATGCACTGACGCTTGCGCACCGTCGTGTCGGCATTCGCGTCATGAACACCAGCGCGATGAACCTATCCTTCTTCATCTCGATGGGCCTCGTCCTCTGGGTCGGCGGCTTGAAGGTGATTGCCGGCAGCATCAGCGTGGGCACGCTCGCCTCGTTCCTGACCTTCATGACAATCCTACAGATGCCGGTGCGCCAGCTCGGATTGATGGTCAACGCTTTCGCACGCGCATCCACCTGCGGCTCGCGTTTGTTTGAGCTGCTCGATCTCGATATTCCGATCAAGGACGCGCCTGACGCAAAGCCGCTCGTCGTGACCGAAGGCACCTTGCGCTTCGACAATGTCAGCTTCAGCTATCCGGGTCCGGAAAAGCGGCAAGTGCTGAGTAATGTCTCTTTCGAGGCGCGACGTGGCGAGACGATCGGGATCGTCGGACCGCCGGGCAGCGGCAAGTCCACCATCGCTCACCTGATCCCGCGCTTCTACGATGTCACTTCGGGCCGCATCACGATCGACGGACAGGATATCGACAAGGCGACACTGCAGTCGCTCAGACAGAACGTTGCCGTCGTGCAGCAGGATTCGTTCCTGTTCACCACAAGCATCGAAAACAACATTGCCTATGGCGACCCGTGGGCAAAGGAAGGCCGCATCGAGCGCGCCGCCGAGTCCGCTCAGTTGCATAACTACATTCTCGGCCTTCCGGCAGGATATACCACCGTCGTCGGCGAGCGCGGCGTATCGCTCTCTGGCGGCCAGCGTCAGCGTCTGACGATTGCGCGGACTTTGATGTTGAAGCCCGCCGTGATGGTGTTTGACGATTCCACTGCCGCGATCGACGCGGCGACGGAGCAGCGCATTCGCAGCGCCATGAAGCGGTTTGCCCGCGACCGGGTGACCCTGATCGTTGCCCACCGCCTTAGCTCGCTGATGCATGCCGACCAGATCCTCTTCATCGAGGACGGCGAGATCGTCGAGCGCGGCACTCATGAGCAGCTTTTGGCCGCTGGAGGGCGGTACAAGGCGCTTTACGATTTGCAGGTACGCCCGGAGGACGATGTCATCAGGACATCGGGCGGTACGCTCGCCAGAGCGAAAAGGGAGGTCTGACAATGTCGGAAACTACGGAAACCGAGCGCAACGATGTGCGCGAGGATGGTCGTCGCCCTCCCCGCGCCGTCGTCGGCTCGCACCGCGTCGAAGAGGAGATTTTCGGCAAGGTCTTCGATACCAAGATCATTCGCCGTATCTGGGCCTTCGTCAGCCCCTATCGTCGCCAGATCTATATTTCTGTCGTTGCCGTACTTCTCTTCACAGCATCCCAGATCGTTATCCCTCTGGTCATTCGTCACGCGATCGATAGCGCGATGGCGCCGGGTGCCGCCGATTATTCGGCGCTCTGGCTTTCGCTTGGCATCTTCACGGCGGCGATCATTGTCAATTACGGCGCAAGCTACGTGCAGGAGACCTATGTCGGCCAGGTCGCCGAAGAGGTGTTGTTCGATATCCGTCGGGCGATGTTCGCGCATTTGCAGCGCGTCTCCCTCTCCTTCATGGACAAGACCGAAGTCGGACGCTTGATGTCGCGCCTGCAGGGCGACGTGAACTCCATGCAGGAATTCCTTGAAACGTCAGTCCTTTCAGTCGGTGACATCGCGTTACTGTTCGGCATTGTCGTGGTGATGCTGACGCTCGATTTCCGGCTGGGCCTGCTGACGCTATCCGTCATGCCGATCCTCTTCATCGTCCGGCTCTTCTGGCTGCCGAAAGCGCGTGTCGCGTTCATGAATGCGCATGAGACGAATTCCATCACCAATGGCGCATTGGCAGAAGCGATCCATGGCGTGCGCGCGGTCCAGGGCATGCATCGCCAGAGCGTGAATTTTGCGCTTTTCGACGACAAGGCACATGCCAATCTCAAGACGCATCTGACGGCGGCGCGCTATGCGCAGATCATGGTGCCGATCGTCGATACGCTGACAGGCATGGCCATGGCGATCGTCATCATCGTCGGCGGCTCGATGGTCTTGAACCACCGGCTCGATGTCGGCATCATGGTCGCCTTTCTGTTCTACATTCAGCGCTTCTTCGATCCGATCCGGTCGCTGACGATGCAGTATTCGGTCATGCAGCGCGCCATGGCCTCCGGTCAGCGATTAACGGAGGTGCTCGACGTACCGATCGACATCAAGGATGCGCCGAACGCCTTGGAGCTGCCGCGCTCGATGGATGGCTCCGTCGAATTTTGCAACGTCGTCTTCGGTTACGATCCCAAACATCCCGTGCTCAAGGACGTCAGCTTCCGCGTCAATCCCGGAGAAACGGTGGCGTTGATCGGTCCGACCGGTTCAGGAAAATCCAGCTCGATGGCGCTCATCCATCGCTTCTACGACGTGCAGCAGGGAGAGGTTCTGGTCGGCGGTCACGATGTCCGCTCCCTCACCCAGGATTCGCTCGGCCGGCAGATCGCTATGGTGCTGCAGGAGCCGTTCCTGTTCACGGGCACGGTTCTGGAAAACATTCGCTATAACAAGGAAGAAGCCACACGCGACGAAGTGATAGAGGCTGCGACGGCGGTCGGCGCGCATGAATTCATCATGCGCCTGCCGCAGGGCTACGATACCGTTCTCGGCGAGCGTGGCGGCGGTCTTTCGCTCGGCCAGCGTCAGCTCGTCAGCTTCGCCCGCGCTCTCGTCGCGGATGCGAAGATCCTGGTGCTCGACGAAGCCACGGCCAATATCGACAGCTACACCGAAATGCTGATCCAGAAGGCGCTGGTCAAGCTGCTCGAGGGCCGAACGGGTCTCGTGATCGCGCACCGCCTCGCCACCATTCGGGAGGCTGATCGCATTATCGTGTTGCAGAACGGACAATTGATCGAGAGCGGCAATCACAATCAGCTCATGGCCAACGGCAAGCTCTATTCGAAGCTTTACAACCTCAATTATGCGTCCTTCGACGACATTCCCGACGACGAGGTCACGGCGACCGTGCCGGCAGAATCGCAGACTTAAGAATCCCAATCTCAGCTCAATCAGCACCGAGCTCGCCTTCCATTGGAAGGCGAGCTTTTTTTGCGATCGGAGCACCTCGATAGATCATTCTCGATAGTAACTTGCATAATGATAGTTACTCATGCTATTCGCCTCGCCATGCAGAGAACAAACTTCAGCACAGTTAAATGCCCCGCGGCGCGCTCGCTCGAAAGCGTCGGCGATTGGTGGAGCATTCTCATCCTGCGGGATGCGTTTCAGGGGCTGAGCAAGTTTGATGAATTCCAGAAGAATCTCGGTATCGCGCCGAATATCCTGACGCGACGGCTCAAGCATCTGACCGAGGAAGGTCTGTTCGATCGGCGGCTCTATAACGAGCGACCGCCGCGCTACGAGTATGTGCTGACAACCAAAGGGCGTGATTTCTTCCCCGTTCTGATGGCGCTTTTCACCTGGGGCAATCAGCACATGCCGGCCGAAGAGGTCGCGATGCGGCTTGCCGATGTGAACACGGGAGAGGATCGAGATCCTCTGCTGATCGATAGAGTGACCGGCCGCGCCTTTTCTCCAGAAGACACCATCCTGGTGCCTGGGCCGGCGGCCGACGAAGCCGTTCACGAGCGTATCGCTCAGATGAAGGCATGGTTTTTGGGCTTCGACGCCTGATCGAATAGGAGCAAGATATGGATCGTATCGTCGTGACCGGCATGGGCATGGTTTCACCGCTGGGTGTGGGCGTCAACGCAAGTTGGCAGCGGCTGATCGCCGGGCAGTCCGGCCTACGGGTGCTGCCAGATGAGATAGTCAGCGACCTCTCAGCCAAAGTCGGCGGCGTGGTTCCAAGTCTTGAAGAAGACGCGGAAGCCGGCTTCGACGTCGACCGCTACGTGCCCATCAAAGACCAGAAGAAGATGGACCGCTTCATTCTGTTTGCGATGGCCGCGGCTGAAGAGGCTATCCTTCAGGCCGGATGGCAGCCAACGGGCCTTACCGATCTGGAACGCACGGCCACGATCATCGCATCCGGCGTCGGCGGGTTTCCGGCCATCGCAGATGCGGTTCGCGCGGCTGAGACGCGCGGAGTGCGGCGCCTATCGCCGTTCACCATCCCGTCCTTCCTCGTCAACCTTGCGGCCGGCCAGATCAGCATTCGCTATGGTTTCAAAGGTCCGCTTGGCGCGCCGGTCACGGCCTGTGCTGCAAGCGTCCAGGCCATCGGCGATGCCGCTCGTCTGATCCGCTCCGGCGAAGCGGATGTCGCGATCTGCGGCGGTGCGGAAGCCTGTATCGATAAGGTTAGCCTCGGTGGCTTTGCCGCAGCCCGCGCGCTTTCCACCGGGTTCAGCAATAGGCCGGACGAGGCATCCCGGCCCTTCGACAGCGCGCGCGACGGCTTCGTCATGGGCGAAGGCGCGGGCATGCTCGTCATCGAAACGCTGGAGCACGCGCTGGCTCGCGGTGCAACGCCCCTCGCCGAGCTTGTGGGTTACGGCACGGCGGCTGACGCCTATCATATGACGGCCGGCCCGGAGGATGGCGACGGCGCGCGACGCGCAATGCTGGCGGCACTTGCGCAGGCGAAAATTTCACCTTCCGAGGTCAAACATCTCAACGCGCATGCAACGTCCACGCCCGTCGGCGATCACGGCGAAATGGAAGCCATCAAGACAGTCTTCGGCCGCAACGGCGAAATCGCCGTCAGCGGCACCAAGGCTGCGACCGGCCATCTTCTCGGCGCAGCCGGTGGCATGGAAGCGATCTTCACGATCATGGCGCTGCGCGACCAGATCGCGCCGCCGACCCGCAATCTACAGGACCCCGATCCGGCGGCCGAAGGCATCGATCTTGTTGGCGAAAAAGCGCGCCCCATGGCCATGGAATACGCTATTTCCAATGGCTTCGGCTTCGGCGGCGTCAACGCAAGCGCCCTGTTCCGCCGCTGGCACTGAAGCACGTCGCAATCTTTCAGGAAGGAACCGCTTCTGAAAAACGGTGAAGCGCGCTATGGTTCGTCAGATCGACGGAGATAGACATGCGCGCTTTGCCTCTGGCCGCTTTCCTCTGCTTCACCGCGTTTGCCGGCGCTGCCCGAGCGGAAGAGCCGGTGCAGGCCGCGCAAGGCCTCATCGAGCAACAGATTCAAGCTTTTTTGCATAATGATGCAGCGGCCGCCTATTCCTTCGCCGCGCCCGGCATCAAAGCGCTCTTCCCCGATCAGAACAGCTTCTTTGCGATGGTGAAGAAGAACTATGAGCCGGTCTATCATCCCGGCAACTATGCTTTCGGAAAAAGCCGCGCGATCGACAACGGCGCCGTCGTCTACCAGGAAGTGTTGATCACAGGGACGGATGACAAGAGCTGGACCGCAATCTATCAGATCAATCGCCAGCCGGATGGCAGCTACAAGATCAATGGCGTGCAGATACTCCGCAACACGACGAGTGAAGGCATCTGATTGAAGATCAGAGGCTAGAGCGGTTCAGCTCTTCACGGAATCCCTGAACCGCTCTAGCTCTTTGTTTTCGCGCAATTTCGGACGAAAAACCGCTGCGCACTTTTCCTGAAATTGCTCTAACGGCGCGTTCATCGTGAAGACGATACGCGCCGCGCAGAGAGGCCGTAAGCCTTATCAGCCTCGAACTCTCGAGGCTGTCGCTATGCTGTTGCTCTGAAATTCCGGGCGAGGCTTCGGAATTACAATTGTCGAAACCGGGGCCGGATTGGCAAAAGCATTCTCATCCGTGATCGGGCCTGAAATCGACATCGAGGTCGGTGCGGGCGTCGGGATCGGAACCTCGGTCGGAATGACCGACGCTGCGGCCGGCATGGTCACGCTCGGATTGTTCACCGGCGTAAAGCTCACAACCGATGGCTCCGATTGCTGGAACGGCTGCGTCTCAGGCAAGACGAACGGCGATTGCGGCGCACCCTGCGTGGGCACGTAATTCATCGCAACCTCATAGGCCGGAAGCGGCGCAGGCGTCTGAAGCTCGCCATCGCGGCCACGCTTTTCGTAAAAAGCGTTCCCACCGGCGTAAGCGACATAGTGCATGTTGTCGTATGGGAAGCGCAGGCCTTCGGTATGGAAGAACATGGCGTCCTTCACCTGCGGATGTCGCGCGCCGCGCAAGATGGCGGATGCAGCGACTTCAAGATCCGGCTTTGCCTGATCCTTGACTTCCCTGGTCATGACGCCGGGCGCAAACTGCTTCTCCTGCGAGACCACGCCGCAGATCGTGGGCGGATAGGCACCGGAGGTCAATCTGTTCATGACGACCGTGCCGACTGCCATGTAGCCACCGGGATCCGAGCGTTCCGATTCAAAGTACATCGCACGTTCGAGACAGTCTTTGTCTTTTATCGTGTAGTTATAGGTAACTTTGGCACCACGAATGGGCTTCGTGGTATTGCGTGGGGTCGGTGTTGTCTTCTGCGTCGTCGTGCAGCCGGTGGCGGCCAAGCCGACAACCAATAGCCCCGAAAGACATGCCCCGATTTTGCGTTGCGCCCTCAACGGCAAGTGCCTCCTATTTTCGGTAGTACAGCCCTTATCGACAAGAGAATGCGTTTTAGCCGGATTTTTCTAAAATTCCAAGCGTCAACGCAATCAAATCAGCCAATGATAGTTTCAATGGCGGACGGACCGTTTATTCCGATTCGCTATTTTTCCCAATGCTTTGTTGTCGCCAGGCTCATTTTGAAACGACTGAGAGCAGAAATTGCTTCGGGCAATTCCGCTCCAGCCGGCTCAAAACGATGTTAATTAAGCATAGCCGTCAATCGATAATAAATGATTTACCAACAGGGCGAGGTCCATGCGCCAGCCGACCTCGACGAGGATTTGCCCCGGCGCAAAACAATAGAACGACCAACCGCCGCGTATGGCCGAAGGCGGTTTCCAGATTTCGCAACCGGCCGATTTCGCCCGTTCGAACAATAGATCGACCGCTTCCCGAGATGGCTGCATGAAGCCGATATGATAGGTATTGCGACCGACGGAGACGGTATCGGCACCGCCGAACTTCTCGACGGGTCGGCTGATAACGAGCTCGAGCCCGGCATCGTCACGAAGAATGGCAAGGCCGTCTGCGCCGCGCGTTTCCACCTCAGTCAGGCCGAAAACGGAAACGAAAAAATCCCGTGTCGCGGCGACATCGGGGACATGCAGATCTAGATGGTTCAGTCTCATGACAGCTCCAAAAGGCTGTCCCGCGGAGACATGTCGGTCGAAACGGCACGCCAACGCGAGACACTCGACCACAATGGTCAAGTTCCGCGTCGCGGGCTCTCATCACCAATGGCTAGGAGCAGAACTTCCAGACCGGAAGGGGTTGGGCCTACCGAAACCAACCCTGCCTTTTTCGACACGCTTCTGTTAGCGCGAAATGGCGATAGGAGCAAGATCGTGCAGCAATACGCGAGCCTGACTACTCACACCGGCTCGAGATCGCCCCTCGCCCAGTTCTCCTGCGTCTCGGCCATGAAATCGGCAAAGCGGCCTTCCGCGATCGACTGACGGATGCCCTGCATCAGTTCCTGATAATAGGCGAGATTGTGCCAGGAGAGCAGCATGCCGCCGAGTGCCTCGTTGGCGCGGACAAGATGGTGCAGATAGGCGCGCGAGTAGTCGCGCGAGGCCGGGCAATTCGATTGATCGTCAAGCGGGCGCATGTCTTCAGCGTGACGGGCGTTGCGGATGTTCACCTTGCCGCGGCGCGTGAAGGCCAAACCGTGACGACCCGAGCGGGTCGGCATGACGCAGTCGAACATGTCGACGCCGCGCGCAACGGATTTCAGAATATCGTCCGGCGTTCCGACACCCATCAGATAACGCGGCTTCTCCGTCGGCAATTCTGGAAGCGTGATATCGAGCATGCGCAGCATAACTTCCTGCGGTTCGCCGACGGCAAGGCCGCCGACCGCGTAGCCCTTCAGGTCCATGCCGCTCAGCGCCTGCGCCGAACGGACGCGAAGTTCCGGGACGTCGCCACCCTGGACGATGCCGAACATCGCCTTGCCGGGCTGGTTGCCGAAGGCCACCTTGCAGCGCTCCGCCCAGCGCAACGACATTTCCATGGCGCGTTCGATGTCCTTCGGTGTCGCCGGCAGCGCGACGCACTCGTCGAGCTGCATCTGGATATCGGAGCCGAGGAGACCCTGGATCTCGATCGAGCGCTCAGGCGACATGTGATGCAGGCTGCCGTCGACATGCGATTTGAAGGTCACGCCCTGCTCGTCGAGCTTGCGCAGGCCGGACAGAGACATCACCTGGAAGCCGCCGGAATCGGTGAGGATCGGATGCGGCCAGCGGATCAGCTGGTGCAAGCCACCAAGGCGGGCGACACGCTCTGCCGTCGGGCGCAGCATCAGGTGATAAGTATTGCCGAGAATGATGTCGGCGCCGGTTTCGCGCACCTGGTCGAGATACATCGCCTTGACCGTGCCGACCGTGCCGACGGGCATGAATGCCGGCGTACGGATCGCTCCGCGCGGCATGGAGACTTCACCGAGGCGCGCGCCGCCATCGGTCTTCTTCAATTGAAACTGAAAGCTCTCTGTCATTTCGTTCTAGTCTTTCCGGTGGAGCAGGCTGCCATCGCCATAGGAATAGAAGCGATAGCCCGTCTCGATAGCATGGGTATAGGCCGCGCGCATCGTATCGAGGCCTGCGAAGGCCGATACGAGCATGAACAGGGTCGAGCGCGGCAGGTGGAAATTAGTCATCAGCATGTCGACGGCCTTGAAGCGATAGCCGGGCGTGATGAAAATGCCCGTGGCGCCTTGCCAAGGCTGAATAGTACCGTCGTCAGCAGCCGCACTTTCGATCAGCCGCAGCGAGGTCGTGCCGACGCAGATGATGCGCCCGCCCCTCGCCTTGACGGCATTCAGCCTTTCGGCCGTCGCAGCATCGACATAGCCGATCTCGAAATGCATCTTGTGATCGTCCGTATCGTCGGCCTTGACGGGCAGGAAGGTGCCGGCGCCGACATGCAGCGTCACGAAATGCCGCTCGACGCCAAGAGCATCGAGAGCGGCAAACAGCGCCGGCGTGAAATGCAGGCCGGCGGTGGGGGCTGCAACGGCACCCTCTTCGCGCGCATAGATCGTCTGATAATCGGCGCGATCGCGATCGTCTTCCGGGCGCTTGGCCGCGATATAGGGCGGGAGCGGAATATGCCCGACGCTGGCAATGGCCTCGTCGAGAGCCGGACCGGACAGATCGAACCGCAGCGTAATCTCGCCACCGTCGCCCTTTTCCTCGACCGTGGCGTCGAGCGAACCGAGCACGCAGACATTCTCACCGTGACCGAACTGTATGCGATCCCCGATCTTGATGCGTTTTCCGGGCTTTGCGAAAGCCTTCCAGCGATCGGGGGCTGTGCGCATGTGAAGAGTTGCGGAAACTTGCTGGCCAGGCGCGCCTTCACGGTGACGAATGCCTTCAAGCTGCGCCGGGATCACCTTGGTATCATTGAAGATCATGGCGTCGCCGGGACGCAGGAAGGACGGAAGATCCCGCACCTGGTGATCGCTCAGCGCAGTCAAGCCATTGTTCGGGTCAACGACAAGCAGGCGCGCGCTATCGCGCGGCTCTGCAGGCCTCAGCGCTATGCGCTCATCCGGCAGATCGAAATCGAAAAGGTCAACACGCATTCAATTCATCCAGGCAAAGCGAAACCCGCCCCCACGCCAAAAGCGCAAGAGGCGGGTTTCAGGAATAATCACGATCAGACGTCGGCGGCAACCCGAGCGGATACGATCGAATCCGGATCCTTCACCGGCTCGCCGCGCTTGATCTGGTCAACGAATTCCATGCCGGAGATGACCTGCCCCCAAACCGAGTACTGTTTGTTGAGCCAAGGTGCATCGGTGAAGCAGATGAAGAACTGCGAGTTGGCCGAATTCGGGTTCTGCGAACGAGCCATCGAGCAAGTGCCGCGAACGTGCGGCGTTGCGGAGAACTCTGCCTTCAGATCGGGCTTGGAGGAGCCGCCGGTGCCGGCGCGCGCGGTGTTGCCACCGGCCTTGCCATGCTCGACGTCGCCAGTCTGCGCCATGAAGCCATCGATGACGCGATGGAACACAACGTTGTCATAGGCCTTTTCGCGAGCAAGTTCCTTGATACGGGCAACGTGATCAGGAGCGACCTGCGGCAGAAGCTGAATGACAACCTGGCCCTTGGTGGTTTCCAGGATGAGGGTGTTTTCTGGATCCTTGATCTCAGCCATGTTCGTTTCCTCTTCTCTCTTTTTGATTGCGCGTGATCCCTGACGAGAAGCGCTCGGTGCCCCTCGGGATCATGCCTTTTGACATGACATGATCTTATCCCGAAACCACAACGCACTTTCGGGGATCACGCCAGTGAAATTACTTCTTGGTGACGGTTACCTTGATCATCTTGTCCGGGTTGGTAACTTCGCCGTTCTGGCCTTCGCCACGCTTGATCTTGTCGACCAGCTCCATGCCGGAGATGACTTTGCCGACGACCGTGTACTGGCCGTTCAAGGAGTCGCCCGGAGCAAACATGATGAAGAACTGCGAGTTAGCGGAATTAGGATCCTGTGCACGGGCCATGCCGACAACGCCGCGCGCAAATGGAACCTTGGAGAACTCAGCCGGGAGGTTGGGCAGGTCGGAGCCACCGGTGCCGGCTCTGTTGGGATCATAACCCTTCGAAGCGTTACCATACTGAACGTCGCCCGTCTGGGCCATGAAGCCATCGATAACGCGATGGAATACAACGTTATCGTACGCACCCTTTTTGGCCAGCGCCTCGATCTGGGCGACGTGCTTCGGAGCAACTTCCGGCATCAATTGAATGACCACGGGGCCATCCTTCAGCTGGATCGTCAGAAGATCGGCGGCTACGGCCGAGAATGCGCTGCCTGCGAGAGCGGCGAGGCCCAGGAAGCCTGCCAATGCGATATGAAAGAGTTTCATGGGTGCTCCGTTCGGAAATGAATTTCAGCTCAGCTTTTGGCGCTGGCCGTATCTTTGAGTTTGCCAGTCAGGGCTTGAAGAACCGCCGGTGGCACGAAGGCGCTGACATCGCCGCCCATGGATGCGATCTGCCGCACCAATGTGGCGGTTATGGGCCGGGACGCGGTGCCGGCCGGCAGAAAAAGCGTCTGGATATCCGGCGCCATCTGCCGGTTCATGCCGGCCATCTGCATTTCATAGTCGAGATCGGTGCCATCGCGCAGGCCCCGGACCAAAAGAGTTGCACCATGTGCACGCGCCGCATCGACGACGAGATTATCGAAAGCGACGACAGAAATATCGCCCGCCTTCTGCGGCAAGGCATCGGCAAGCGAACGTCGGATCAGCTCCGCTCTTTCGTCAAAGGAGAAGAGCGGCTTTTTGCCAGGATGAATGCCGATGGCAACAATGACCTTTGCGGCGACATTCAACGCCTGCACGAGGACATCCAGATGTCCGTTGGTCATCGGGTCGAAGGATCCGGGATAAAAGGCTGTCGTCATACCAAGCCGGCTCGTTGTTTCGACGCCTTTTGTCATGGATGGAACTATCTCGCAAGTCATTTGCAACCTGACGGCCAGCTCTGAACGGTAGATGAACGCGACGTTCAAGCCTGTTTCAGATCGGGAATGCTTTACTGCAAACAACGTCGAAACGAGCTTATTTCAACGCCCGTCGACGTCAGGCTCAAGGAATAAGCGGCCATGTTGGTTTTTATTGTTACAGGCGCGATCATCTGTTCATTTTTGGTCGAGTATCTCGTTCAGCTTTTCGCGGACAATTACGAGATCGAATGGGTTTCCGCGTCTGAAACCCCAGACAACATGGATTCTGCACAAGAAATCATCACTGCCATGCGCAAAACACATCGCGAATCTGAACGCCAGATGAACAAGGCATTCAAAGTCGCTTCAGGAGCGCATTGCTAATACCCCCTCAACATCGGCGGAACCATTTGCGAACCGCCGCGTTTAACAACCGAAATCAGATTGCACGTTGCGGCAAGAAGGAAGATGAACATGCCCCAGAAGATCACCCTTATTAACGCTGTTTGGATGACCATGATTTCGGGAATGCTCGTCGCAACCGTCGCGCTGTACGATCAGAAACCAGACCAGTCGAAGGTTTACGGTCCCTTTGCTTCGGCTCGTCCTTTCGTCACCACGAGCCAATACTAAGGGATCTGAACGCTAGTCCCACCAAGGAGGGAGCGATCATGTTCACGATTTTGACGGTGCTTACGCTTTTTATCAGCATCATGTTTGTCGTATCCGTCGCGTCCACCATTTCGGCACTCCATCGCGAAAGCGAAGAGAGCAAGAGACTGCATAAGCGCCACAAGACGCTCTGATATCCGCGTACCGAGCACTTTTGCCCGCCAAGAGCTTTGATGGACCTAAAACCGGACGCCGCCAGCGTCCGGTTTTCCATTTCAAGGCCATCGCAATATAATCATTGTCTCGCCGCCCCTCTCCGATATTGCTACAACCGCCTGATTTCGTGACATAAAGCGCAATGTGCGCTTCAATATGTTTGGCTGAGAGAAAATTCGGTGGAGGATCTGCATGCGCATTGTTTTGACCGGCAGTTCCGGACGGCTCGGCCGCGCCATGTTCCACGCCTTGGCTGATGACAACATAATCCTGGGTATCGATCGCTCACCCTCCGCCACCACACGTTTCGTTGGCGATTTCACGGATGGAGCCATTCTACGCGACGTCTTGCAGGGTGCGGACGCGGTGATCCATTGCGCGGCGTTGCACGCGCCGCATGTCGGCACGATAAGCGACGATGAGTTTTGGCGGATCAATGTCGAAGGAACGCGCCTTCTGGCCGAGGCGGCAATCGCTGCCGGCATCAAGCGTTTTGTGTTTACAAGCACCACTGCACTCTACGGCCATGCCGTTGCTCTTAACCAATGCACATGGCTGGACGAACAGACAGAACCGCACCCAAGGACGATCTATCACCGCACGAAGCTGACGGCAGAGCGAATTGTTCAGACTTTGGCTGGTCCGGATTTTCAGGTGCGCGTTTTGCGCATGGCTCGCAGCTTCCCCGAGCAAGCCGATGTCATGGCCGTCTACCGACTGCATCGCGGCATAGACATACGCGATGTCGCTGATGCCCACGCAGCCGCTCTGATCAACGATGGCGACCACTTTCAACGACATATTGTTTCGGCAACCACGCCTTTCGAGCTGGAGGATCGCGACGCGCTCGCGACCAACGCGCCCTCGATCATCAGGCTGAGAGCCCCTGCCCTTGCTGCGGAATTTGACCGCAGACATTGGACATTGCCGCAAAGCATAGACCGGATCTACGCTTCGACGTCAGCCAATCATACCCTCGGATGGCGGGCACACTTCGGCCCTGAGGAAATCCTTGCGCAAATGGATCAGGGAAGTCCGGAGGTCCTGCTTCCATTGTCCGCTACCGGGAAACCGTCGCAATAGCGGCGGCAGACCTCACACAAAACCAACGCGAACTAAAAACCAAATCACCCAAGCCTGCTTTCAAAACGGGCTTGGGTGATCATGAAAGCTTCCAGTGCCGGCTTGATGGCGGGCGAACTGCCCACCATCATCATTCGCGGACATGCTGCGTGCTTATTCCTCGCTGGCGCCCTCGCCACCGCTGGCTTCACCAGTTTCGTCGGCGACGTTGTCGTCCTCGACAATTGCATCGTCTTCGCCTTCCGGCTCGCTGATCCGCTCGACCGAAACAACCTTCTCATCTTTGGCGGTCGAGAAGATGGTGACGCCCTTGGTGGCGCGGCTGGCGATGCGAATGCCGCCGACCGGTACGCGGATCAATTGGCCGCCGTCCGAAACGAGCATGATCTGATCGCCATCCTCAACCGGGAAGGCGGCAACCAGCTCGCCGATTTCGCCCGTCTTCGAGGTGTCGGTGGCGCGGATACCCTTGCCGCCACGGCCCGAGATACGGAAATCATAGGAAGACGATCGCTTGCCGAAGCCCTTTTCAGAGACCGTCAGCACGAACTGCTCGAGCGCCTTCAGCTCTTCATAACGCTCGTCGTTCAGCTGTCCCTCTTCGGTGACTTCTTCGCCGACCAGTGCAATTTCCTCATCCTCGCCCGTTGCCGAGCGACGTTCGCTGACCGAGCGCTTGAGGTATGCCGCGCGTTCCCAAGGTTCCGCATCGACATGGCGCACGATGGTCATCGAGATGATGCGATCGCCGGACGCAAGCGTGATGCCGCGAACACCGATGGAGTTACGACCAGCGAAGACGCGAACATCCGAAACGGAGAAACGAATGCATTGGCCGAGTGCCGTCGTCATCAAGACGTCGTCGCGATCAGTGCAGGTTTCGACGGAGAGGATTTCATCGCCCTCTTCCTCGAGCTTCATCGCGATCTTGCCGTTGCGGTTTACCTGCACGAAGTCCGACAGCTTGTTGCGGCGCACGGTTCCGCGCGTCGTGGTGAACATGACGTCCAGGTTATCCCAGCTGTCCTCATCCTCGGGCAGCGGCATGATCGTGGTGATACGCTCGCCGGGTGCCAGCGGCAGCATGTTGATCAACGCCTTGCCACGCGACGTCGGCGTGCCGATCGGCAGGCGCCAGACTTTCTCCTTATAGACGATACCGCGCGACGAGAAGAAGAGAACCGGCGTATGCGTATTGAGAACAAATAGCCGGGTAACAAAATCTTCGTCGCGGGTCGTCATGCCGGAGCGGCCCTTGCCGCCGCGACGCTGCGCACGATAGGTGGTCAGCGGCACGCGCTTGATGTAGCCGAGATGCGAAACGGTGACGACCATGTCCTCGCGAGCGATGAGATCTTCATCGTCCATCTCGAGGCCACCGTCGACGATCTCAGTGCGGCGCGGCGTTCCGAATTCATCACGAACAGCAGAAAGCTCTTCTTTTACAATAGTTTGGATGCGGGCACGCGAAGAAAGAATATCAAGGTAATCCTTGATCTCGACGCCGATCTGATTGAGTTCTTCGTCGATTTCGTCGCGGCCGAGAGCCGTCAGACGTGCCAGACGCAGTTCAAGGATCGCACGCGCCTGCTCTTCCGAGAGATTGTAGGTGCCGTCCGCGTTGATACGGTGACGAGGGTCATCGATTAGCCGGATAAGGGATTCAACATCCACTGCATTCCAGCGGCGCGTCATCAGCTCTTCACGAGCCGATTGCGGATCCGGCGCCTGGCGGATAACGCGAATGACCTCGTCGATATTGGCGACAGCGATCGCCAGACCGACCAAGACGTGGGCACGCTCGCGCGCCTTGCGCAGCAGGTACTTCGTGCGGCGGCTGATGACTTCCTCGCGGAAAGTCACGAAAGCGCGCAGCATGTCGAGCAGGTTCATCAGCTCCGGCTTGCCGCCGTTCAGCGCCACCATGTTGCAGCCGAAGGAGGTCTGCAGCGGCGTGTAGCGATAGAGCTGGTTCAGGATGACGTCGGCGTTAGCATCGCGCTTCAGCTCGACGACGACGCGATAGCCCTGGCGGTCGGATTCGTCGCGCAGATCGGAGATGCCCTCGATGCGCTTCTCGCGCACCAGTTCGGCCATCTTCTCGATCATCGACGCCTTGTTCACCTGATAGGGGATTTCGGTGATGATGATCTGCTCGCGATCGCCGCGCATCGGCTCGATGGTCGCAACACCGCGCATGACGACGGAACCGCGGCCCGTCTCGTAGGCGGAACGGATGCCGGCGCGACCGAGGATCTTGGCGCCCGTCGGGAAATCCGGACCGGGGATGATTTCCATGATCTCCGGTAGCTCGATCGCGGGATTGTCGATCAGCGCGATACAGCCGTTGATCACTTCGGAGAGGTTGTGCGGCGGGATGTTCGTGGCCATACCGACGGCGATACCGCCCGAGCCGTTGACGAGCAGGTTCGGGAAGCGCGCCGGCAGGACCTTGGGCTCTTCCGTTGTCGCGTCGTAGTTTTCCTGAAAATCGACCGTTTCCTTGTCAATATCCTCAAGAAGCTCGTGGGCGACCTTCGTCAGGCGAGATTCCGTGTAACGCATCGCTGCCGGCGGATCGCCGTCGATGGATCCGAAATTACCCTGCCCGTCGATGAGTGGGACGCGCATCGACCAATCCTGCGCCATGCGCACGAGAGCGTCATAGATCGAGGCATCGCCGTGGGGATGGTATTGACCCATCACGTCGGCGACTGGGCGGGCCGACTTCACATACTTGCGGTTCCAGTGATAGCCGCTTTCGTGCGAAGCGTAGAGGATGCGCCGATGAACGGGCTTGAGACCATCGCGGACATCGGGAAGCGCGCGGCTGACGATTACGCTCATCGCGTAATCGAGATACGACCGCTGCATTTCCTCCATGATGGAAATCGGCTCGATGCCTGGCGGGAGCTTCCCGCCACCGGGTGGTGTTTGCTCAGTCAAAACAGATCACGATCTCTTTTAGAATCACTGTGAAATTTATAGCCGAAAGGCCTGGCGAGCGCCAATTTAGCCCGATGTTTTTGAACAGGCTTTTGCCCTTTTAAGCCATGAAATCGAACATTTCCGTGGCGGATCTCGCCTATAACGATGCAATGCGCTTTGCGAAAGCCCGTTCCTCGCATAACAATGGGCGAAAACGACGATCAAGAACCATTTCCGGGGATCATATGGCGAGCTCAGACACGCTGATCAATGCCTTCACGACTCTGCTTGTCACCGTCGACCCACCCGGCCTTGCGCCGCTCTTCATAGGTCTCACTGCTGGCATGAACCGCTCGGAGCGGAAGCAGGTGGCGCTGCGCGGCTCCCTGATCGCCTTTTTCATCCTGGCGGCCTTCGCGCTCTTTGGCGCGAGCGTCCTCGGCGTTCTCGGCATTTCCATCGGCGCCTTCCGCATCGCCGGTGGTCTCCTGCTCTTCTGGATCGCCTTCGAGATGGTATTCGAGCGACGACAGGATCGAAAGGAAAAGACGACGGAAGTCGCCATTACCCAGGATCACATCCGCAACATCGCGGTGTTTCCGCTTGCCCTGCCCCTGATCGCCGGCCCCGGTGCTATTTCCGCCACGATCCTGCTCGCCGGATCGCTGCAGACGACCCTCGATCGCGCCCAGCTAATCGGCGTCATCGCCGTCAACCTCGGCCTCGTCTTTGCTGCGCTCGCTATTTCGGACAGGCTTGACCGTATGCTCGGTGCAACCGGCCGCGCGATCCTGACCCGTCTGCTCGGGGTCATTCTTGCCGCGTTGGCAGCCCAGTTCGTCGTCGATGGCGCGCGAGCAGCACTCGCTCTTTCATGAAAAAGCCCGCCATAAAGCGGGCTCCTGAAAACTGAGTTCGACCTGCGCTCTCAAAATGGAAAGGCGGAACACATCTGTAAACTGAGAGAGAGAGTATAAACGAATTAGGCGGTTACGACTGAATTTTCTCCGGTATTGTCGCGTTTGTAAACAAACGACATGAAATCGCCCTTTATCGGCATGTTAGTTTACATTTTAGTTTCGGGAAAATCTACGTCACTCATCTTTACATATGAATGCCGCTTCCGACGGAGCTGTTACCCATCTAACGCCAGCGCCGACCAACGACGTTTCCGGTGTCATCTCGACATTCAAGGATCGCAATCCTACTTCCAATTTTTTTAGCGTTGCCTCGTTCAAAGCGCCGTAGCTGTTGGTTTCAAGTCGAGCGATAAAACTCGGATCGATTTCAGCTATTTCTGCAAGCTGACGTTGGCTAAGATCAACCAGTCCCCGAGCTGATCTGACAATGCGGCCGCCGAAGTGGTCAAGTGTGCCGTCTGCCATCTTGATGCCCGGCACGCTCCAGCGCACGCCAGCGCCGTGGTGGGCAGTAGCGTCGGTGAACTCAACCAGTGCCCCCTGGTAGTGTGCTTTAAGTATCCAAGCCTCGCGGGGCAGCAGCTTGTACTTTCCGCGCTCGATCAGCTGAATTGTCTTCGGCTTTATATTAAGAGCCGATGCGACATCCGCTTGGCTCCATCCAAGCAAAAATCGGGCGGCTCTCAGTAGCGGAATTACCGGATTCATAGCCCGAAAAAACGCTCCACCAAGGAAATGTCAACAATATTCGCTGTGCGTCATTTATAGCCCCTGTGCATCATTTTTCTTTGATTTTGAGTCGCGAATCATATTTTTTGCTTCTTGTAATCAGCGCAAACGAATCATGGTGAGATTTATGGACAAATGGCTTGGAACTCCCTCCAGTGTGCTTATCCCACGACTGCGGTCGCTTTTGACTGACCTTGAATGCCTAGCGTCACCTGACGACTTTCCTGCTCCTGACGACGCCGTGGTAATTCGCAACTGCATGCTGGCCAAACGGTCTGTGCCTTGCCTCATCGGAGAGATGTCCGGCCACCCGCAAATCAAGGATGGCCCTGGCATCACCAGCGAGCTTTTCTACTTCGACGGAAAGCGGAAATTGGCGAGGACGTTGAGCCGCTGGTACCATTTCCCCCAAGGGCTCCTTGGCTGATCCGATGAGGTACGATCAAATGGACAAAGCTCTCGTTGACAACCTTGACAAGTTCATCTTCAAACTGCAGGGAGTTTCTGATCAACTAAAGAGCGCTCGCACTGGCGAGTTTCGCCGGTCTAAGCGTAACAACGCGGCGATTGCCAGGAAATCTGCAACTGAATACTTGTCGTACTGCTCTCTTGTCAGGCTCTTCCGCAAAAATATCGGTTGCCTCTCCGAGCCCTCTTGTGTCGCGATCTTCAGTGTGCCGCGCCGATGGCAGCTTGAAGATGTTCACGAAGCGGCAAAGTTCATCCTCAAAGGTGAAAAGGGGGTAAAACTCTGTGTCCACCCAACATCGAAACATCGGCGAGGTTGGGAAGTCGACCCCGCCGAGCTTTTTTCATCCGGCGAGAAGCTGATTATCTTTACCCATGAAGGCTCAGCTGTTCATGAGGATTTCGAACTTGCGGCTACAGTTTGTGACCAGCTTCAAACTTGTGACGTCACGCACCTTAGAGCATTGAGCCATTTACGAGGGTGTGGAAGCCTGTCGGAACGAGAGGCGGCGGTGATTGCTGCGCAACCATCCGAGCGCATGGAAGCTATCTTCCGACCCAAACGATCCGCTGCCAGCGCGGCTGCGAAACTGGTTTCCGCAAAACGGCAAGATGGTTCTGGTCAAGCTCGGCACCTTGACGTTCAGAGAGGGTTTGGCGAGGCCAGCACTTGGGCCGAAACATTGAAGCGCGATCTGGATGATTGGAGGCAGGGTCGTCTTCCGTGGTCTGAAATAGATAAAGGATGCTTGTTTTTTGGCCCAACGGGCACGGGGAAAACCCGCTTCGCGGCCGCGCTCGCGGCTGACTGCAGTATGCATCTTGAGGCTGCCTCGGTTGCGCAATGGCAGAGTTTTAAAGATGGTGATCTCGGTGATTTGCTCAAAGCAATGTACAAAGCCTTCGATGCAGCAAAGGAAAACGCTCCCTCATTGCTTTTCATCGACGAATTCGACGCCATCGGTGACCGTGCAAAATTCCCATCGCGGCATGAGACCTACTCGACGACAGTCGTCAACGCCTTGCTTGAATGCCTTGACGGGATCGTTGATCGCGAGGGCGTCATCGTAATTGGTGCCTGCAATTTCCCGGAACGAATTGACCCGGCGCTACTGCGGAGCGGACGTTTGGAAAAGCATATCCACTTCCCAATGCCCGACGCTGCATCTCGGGCGGAGATTTTAGCTTTTCACTTGCCGACTTTGGCCGCCGAGGCATCTTTAAAAGAAATCGGTACTCGGCTGCCAGGCAAAAGCGGAGCCGATCTTGAAAGACTGGGGCGCGAAGCACGCCGGAGGGCAAGGCGAGAAAAAAGGGACGTCACCATCCTGGACCTGAAGGCGGTGATACGCCCAACGCCTCCACTCGACGCGAAGACCCTTTACCGTGTGGCGGTGCACGAGGCGGGGCATGCCGTTATCGCCCGCGCGTTGCTGCTCGGTAAGGTCGAACACGTCGAAATCTATGACAACGTAGAAAGCTTCGCGTCACTTGTAGATTCACACGGCACAACGTTGACCAAATTCCACCCGTCCGAATTCGTCACCCGGTGGGATACGATGAAGATGATAACGTACAACTTGGCTGGCGCTGCAGCCGAAGACCTCGTTTTCGGGCATCGTGCAAATTGGTCCTCCGGAACCAAGGAAAGTGACTTGGCCGTTGCAACCCAATTGGCAGTGCAAATGGTGGCTGAACACGCTTTCGGAGACTCATTGTTTTTCCTGCCAGGTTCCATCGACAGATCGAACGCCGCCAAGCTCTGGGAAGACCTACCTTTGAGGGAGGAGGTAGGTGAAATCCTTCGCGAACAGCATCAACGAGCAAAAGAGATACTCGACGGGCTGAAGCCGAGCCTACTGAAAATTGCTGACGCCCTGGTCGAGCAAAAGCGTTTGGACGCAAGGCAGCTGGAGGCTTACTGGCCACGCGGCACGAAAACTCCGGCAGCAGCAAATCATTAGCTGCTGCCCTCCCCTGACCCACCACAAGGTTTCGACCGAAGAAGAAGGCCGCTTGGCATGCCGGGCGTAAGGGACCAGCTATGCGAGCTTGGATCATCAGTGACATTCACCTATCCGCGATGGACAGGTTTTGGGGAAGCCACCTGAAGATGCCGGATGCAGACCTGTGCATCTGTGCCGGTGATGTCTCCGACGAAATCGATAAAACGATCAGATACCTCCAAAACGTCATTTCTCCAAAAATGCCGGTCGTAGTCGTTCTAGGAAATCATGATTATTTCGGGGTAAGCATTGAGTACGCACTCGAAAAGGCACGTCGTGCGGTGGAGAATTCCAACGTTCACCTCCTTGAAAACGACAGCGTGGAGATCGGAGGGTGCCGCTTTATTGGAGCGACCCTTTGGACTGATTTCGCTGTCGAGATTGGCGGAGATGAGCACCTGTCGCCCGAGGAGCGCCGCACCCACGCTTTCCAGAACGCTCCTGGCTACATGCTCGATTTCCACCTGATTTTCCGCTCAGACGAAAGAAAGCCAGGCCAGACCGGATCAGTTACAGTTCGGGAAATCTATCGCCGTCACAAGGAAAGCCGAGCGTATATCGATCAAGAATTATCGAAGTCTCACGCAGCTCGAACAATCGTAATTTCACACCACGCACCGTTGCCCGACAGTTTGGATGCGCGTTTCTACGGCAATGTTACAAACGCCTGTTTCGGAAGCGATTTGTCGAGTTTGATCACGCTCCGGCGGCCGTCGATTTGGATACACGGCCACATTCACCGTGCACGAGACTACATGTTTGGCAGCACCAGAATTCTCTGCAACCCGAGAGGAAATGCGACAGAACAAGAGTCGAATGGTTTTCGTCCAGGGTTTGTCATCGACCTCTGCCCCTAACGCCGGACTGCGGTCCGGGTAAGGGTCGCCAAGTCATGGTGCTGAGGCAATGGCAACATGATACCAGTCCACCAGTTTCGCCTTGCTGGCGAGGGAACAATATTTAGAAAATTTACGGATATCTTCAGGCTGAATGCGCATGCCGCACACAAACGCGTTCAAGGCAACGCGAAACAAATCTCCCAGGCTGTGCCACCACTTTCAGCCCTACACCTCGCTAGGAGCTGTAGAGGTCCACCCCGCTCGAAAATGGCAAATCCGATTTAGCCTGCAATCGGAGCACTACGCGCCTGTATGAAGGCTGCCAACGTATTTTCTATAAATGTTCTCAGCGAATTCGGGCTTCGCGCACGAGGAGCCGCAACTACCATCACGTTATTAACGCCCAGGGTAAGCTTTGGTCGCGGAGGATTTTGGTAGGCTTGTACGATCTGGTCTATCCGTCCGTGACAATCATTTGCAATGGCCGTTAGGAACCAGACAAGATATTTCCCTCGTGTTAAATTCCTTGGTCCATTTGCTGCGCGAAAACCTTCCTCCATCGCATCCCTCTGCTGCGCCGAAGCAGCCTCGGCCCCTACGCATTGACAAAGTCTGTCGATCTTCTGATCGACGGTTTGCCGATCATCGGTCGATGTTATCTGGCCATCTACCACGCGAATTACCGATCCAAGGTCAAAATTATTAAGATTGGCTCTGACCTTATCTCGACGCCAAATCCCAATTTGCGCCATAACTGGTGATAAAAGCTCCTGGAACGCTTCAAGTTGTTGGTCAAAATGATGCAGCAGTTGATCGCGCTCTTGGGGTGTCCAATCGACAACATTGTGAACCTCTTCAAGTAGGCGGGCGAAAACGTCTCTCGTGACTATCGAATTTTCTACCGAATACCCGTCAGTCACGTACACGTTCTCAGGGTACGCTATCTCAGGATTGAGGAAATGCACCAAATCTCTGTCGACAAAAAAAACGATCTGTCTTCGCGAAAACCTGGTCCAGTCGAACGCCGCTTCGGTATCCAACACTTTCTTTCGATTGCCCGATGCAAGAAATTCGATTGACCAATCCTCAGGGATGAACCGCTCGACCAGGCTTCGATAGTACGAGGGGTCTTCTTTTCCTTCGACGAAACCATAGACACTTTTTCTCATGACATCATAGCGAAGAAGGAACTCATGATACGCTTCGTCAACCTGCGCCAGCGCTGCCGCATGCACTTCAAGCATCGTCATTCAATATTGCCCCAATCCGCGCCGCTTACGAACTCTCCCAACGCGTGCGCATGCTTCCTTAATTCGTTGTCGTAGATAAACGGTGAATGTGTCACTGCGACCATACCCGCACAAAACGAGGCGTTGTGAATATCCATTAGAAACCGCCTTTGCCACGGAACGGAAAGTGATAACTCCGGCTCGTCGATCAAAACGAAATATTTTTGTCGCCCTGAAAGATATAAGTGACTGAAGAGGGATACTATTTGCTTCTCTCCAGAACTCAGGTCAGACAATTGAACTTCGGCTTTATCTCGCTTGGATGTAATATTGAAGGAAATATCGCGAGTAGAATATGTAAACGACTTGTCTACAATGTAAGTTGAACACAACTCACAAAATTCAGATATAGAGCGTTCCCTATTCTGTAAATCTCGCTGAAACCGAATGAGTTTCGAGAAGTAATGATAGATGATCTGCTCATGCTCGGAGGGCACGTTCGAAGTGGTCTTAGCGGAGCGAATGACGTCTCTAAGGCGCTTCTTATGCTGCGCACTCAAAATTGTACTGTCAATTCGATTAAGTATGTTATCGATATTTTCATCTGATGCATTTTCGATTTCATGGCGGTCTACAGACTTATAGCTTTGACTAACAACATCGCCAAGGTAACTTACGCTGAGGCGCGTGGCCTCGACCAGCTGGAAATCACGTATCTCGCCCAATGCTCGGTTTATCGATTTCTTGACATCGTTCATGCCGAATTCGACAAGTTCGACGTAGTCCCTGGCATCTTCCTGCTGCTGTCTAGCTATCGCGGCAGGACTACGTCGTTCATCAGGATCATATCCGCTGAGAATGCTGCTTAGCTCGCGCTCAATTCTTCGGTATGTAGGAAGATAAAGAATTTGCGCTTGAAGCGTATTGGCAACCTCCTCTTGGAGTGCGAGCAGATTGTCCATCCGCTCGCCACGTTCTCTGAACAATTCGATTTGTTGCGAGGGCAACGTAATACCCATGTGCTTGGCATACGCGGAGAATAATGCCTCAGCCTCGGCGAACCGACCCAACTCTATAGCCTCATTGATCCTGCGCCTCTGACTCGCTGGAAAGCGACTAAGGGTTCGCGGATCAACAAGGAGATTAGTAATACTCAATACGTCTTCGTGCGACACATGAAACGTCTTGCCATCGAGAGTGGCTGAGATGCTGTCAAACTCGAACTCAGCAAGATTTGACCACCTTCCCGAAAGAAAATAGAAAAGCATCCGCAAGAATGTGGTCTTGCCGGACCCGTTCTCGCCCACCAGAATCAGCGTGTTAGAATGGAGTTTTGCTGATACGGACTTGCTGCCACGCAATCCATTTATCACAAATTTGGTGAATTCCGCGTTGCTGTTCATTGATCAGTCGATGTCCTATTAACTCGAACCAATTCCAATCATGAGTTGAGGTGCCCTTCAAGCGAGGACTGCGCATCTGGAAAAAAAAAGGATGCTTCACGCAAGCCGCTGTGTTTCAGCGTTTTGCGCTGACGGGAACGGCATCACCCCAAGATGCCTTTCCGCTCGTTTGAAGCCGGAATATTTCCCATATTCCGATGCTCCTCTATGATCTTCGCATAGGGGTCGACCTGTTCCACGAAGTCAGCGCCAAATATCTTGCGTCGCAGGCATTCGGTAACGACCGAATCCATATCTGAAATGGGGTCCTCGCCGTAGCCGGAGTAGTATCTCGCATACTTGCTGGATTCGTAGACATCGGGTGCACCTCCGTGGATCACTGATCCGCGCAGTTTCATGAGAAGGCTCAGGCGATCCCATTCCACCTGTTCTCCAAGCAAATCCCTTACGCCTTTGATCACTGACTCCGTAGCAGCGCCCTGATCACCCAGTAGGGAATCCAGCGCCATGCATGTGATGGGGAAGCGTTCAGCATCCTCCAGGAACCAAGCCCGATAGTAATACTGCAAGGCTTTAATCTGCCGGACGTCAGCGTCAGCATTCGATTCGAGTTTCTTATCTAATATCCGTAACCAAGCGTGATCGGCTTTTTGTAAGATTACATCCTGTCCAAGGGCCGGTGTAGCTGGATCAGAAAAGTTCAGTGTGTAACCTGTGTCTGTCAGCGCACATTTTCCACCGAACATCTCTCTGCCGGTAAACTGATATCGATAGGGGGCTCGAACTGACAGAGCGACCGCTCCCAGGATGGCTGACCGCAATTTGCTCCCGGTGCCCGCGTGAGGGACGCGAACCACGAGCCACGAGTTTGGAATCTCTTTTTTGGAGTGCTTCTCGGCGAACGGCGGGAACTGATTTGGAACTAAAATTGGGCGAAATTTTTCGGGCAACACCGTCCCTCGGGCGAGCCCGTCAGGGCTCACCGCGCAGAAGACCTTGCCCTCGAAATCGTCTTCAACTTTCACCGGTATGATGGGAAAGATGGTGGGGATCATCTTCGGTGCGAACAATGACGACTGAGCGAGCGCCTCGGCAAGAGCCTCAACTTTCTCCTTCGGCGCATTCTCCAAGAGGGACCCCTCGACCTGTTTCAATATCATGGCGTCGCCCACCAAATTGAAATGGTCCACAACGAAGTTCCTGAGGTCGGACTGGACCTCCGACAATGATATGTGCCGATAGAATGAAGGGCCGTCTCGTCTCAGGATGACAGCAGCTTCAACCAAGAGCGAGTGCCTGAAGAACAATGTAATGGATATACCGCCAGAAAACGGATTTCCGCGCCGCGCGTTCAACATGAACGAGGTTCGCATGCCGTCGTCACCGACGGTCTGATAGACCGAAGCTAGTGCCTTCAGTACAACTTCTCTCTGAAGCTTGGATACGGGCATTCCTCAACTCCAAATCCAACTGTGTATCGCGGGCTCAGAGATGCCCTCGGTGCTCCTGCCTATGCAGTCGACAACCATTCGCATCTCGTTACCGATTTCCGCAGACCACCAAGTCCTCAAAGATCGGACAGCCGTTCATGCATGAGGATTGATGCCCGCAACCAGCACAGCGGTTCGAGCTGAAATAGTCTCGGAAGGACTTCATATTCGGCGAATTCTTCCAGATGTCCTCTAAGGTGTTTTCAGCCGTCAGTTTATCGCCCGCCGCAAGCCCGCCCTGGAACGAGCACGGGTGAACCTGCATGTCCTCCGACACATAGAGCGAGAACCTTCCGGCATCGCATGCATCGACAACTGTCGAGCTTGTTTTAGTGCGGGCGAAAACCCCGCTCACACAGCAGGCGTCAAACCCAACCTTCAGCTTGCATTCCTTCGAGGTCGCCAGCTTGAAAAACTCGTCGAGGCGGTCGCTGTTTCGAAGCAAGTTGGCCTCGAACACTTTTCGCCCGGATGGCTTGTAGTTCAGGAAGACGAGAGCGTTTATTCCTCGCAGGAATTCGGGCGGCTCGGTCATCCACTGGATTGCTGTGTCCACACTGCTTGCATCCAGGATGTAGTGAATGTTCGTCTTTATTCCGAAGGCGGCGAGAAGCCGGATCGTGGACGTCGTCTCATCGTAAGGCGGATAAGCTGAGACGGCGACCGCGCCACAGAATGATTTGGTGGCTTCCAAAATCTCGTCGGTCAGGCCTCTGCCATTGGTCGTATAATTCGGAACGATCCGGCGCTCGTGCGTGTATCGGAGTATCTCGATAAAATCAGGATGCTGGTTCGGATTGCCACCGCCAAGTGCGACCTGGAAAGTCCCCATTCGAGCAGCGGCATCGATCACACTCTTGTAATCGTCGAGCTTCATGTGATGCCCAGACTTTGTGGAACTCTTGTAACAGAACGCGCAGCCCTTATCGCACCAGTTTGTGATCGATATGTCCATGAGTTCTGGACCATGCGGCGACCAGAATGGCTCCGGCTTACCCTTGTCTTCGACACGAGCAAAGAAACCGGTTTTCGCGTTAAAAAACGTCGAGTAGCCTTCGTCTTGGTAGCGGTTCATCCGAAGCATGGAGATCACCAGTAGCTGGGGTAAGCGTTGATAAACATCTTGTCCGTATCGATTTCAAACATCTCCATGCAAAGGATCGACTCAGCCAATGCGCCGTCGCTGCTTAAGCCGCCACGAATAACGGGTTTGCCGTCCTTGAGAGCAATCGCGACACGTTCCAGGACCTCTGGGGTTAGATCGAAATCACGGCTTGAGGAAGCCTGAGCAATGTCCTCAATTCGTTCACCGCGTTCAATCGAACTGTTCAGCTCCTCAAACATGGCCACGAAAAGTCCGCTCAATGGCCCCTCGTTTGAAGCGCCAATGGCTTCAAGGAAATTTTCCTTGGTGAATTCCTGGTCGGAAATGTATATGAAAGAAGTCGATGAACTGTTCGACACGAAATCCATTTTAATTTTCACGTCCGGCTCTCCACTTTTCCAAGACTTCCAACACGGTGTCGAGATAGGTCCCGCCTTGAAAATCATCGACCATTTGAGGAAGGTTGGTGATGCGAAATATATGAGTTTGGTCTAGGTCGGCTTCCTCGAAGCGTTCACCGTGAACCATCGCAAGATAATAACGAAGGGTGGGGTACTCGACGCAGTAGTAGCGACGATATTCTTCTTTGAGATCGAGCGATCCCACGAAAAACGCATCATAAACATACTTGGTAAGCTGAGCGGCAAGGCCACCCGGCTTTACTGAAAGAATTTCGAGAAACTCCGATAGCGATGGCGGCGTGGGGAATGGCAGAAATAATTTCGCTTCCTTCATTTGGATTTTCCCACAAACGCATCGATTGATTTTGCGAAAGTTGAAATGTCCGATGAGCGTGCGTTCTCGACAAACGCGAAGCAAGCTGCATTCTTACCCCGCCCCTTGATTTGCTCCAACTCGGATTCGACTTCGAACCGTAGCCCATAATCGGCTAAGAATGCGAGCTGTATAATAAAGATCAAATAGAGGTCTTCGCCGTCATCTGGTGTCGGGTTTTCCAGCCAGGCCCTTAGGAAGTCCTTGATGGGGTCCTCTCCCCACGTTCGTGCAGACGCCTGAGTTCTAAACATGGCAAACAGCAGGTTCTCTGCGTCTGGATCATCAACTAAATTGATATGCTCGACGAGCAACCGTCTATTTAGCAAGCGGTCGGAACTGTCGTTGTTGAAAAGGAAGACTGCAACTCTTGCGAGAACGTGCTTGTCGCCGTTGACATCAAGATACTGGATTACACGTTCGACGTCGTCTTCAGTTTGAAGTTCGTGAGGCAGGGTCGCAATTGCGTGAGAATAATGCTCATCAAAACTTTTGGCATCCTCGCATTGCTTCAGAATGAAATCGTCTTTCGACTGCCGTGCAATCAGATAGACGTACTTAAAAACGCCTTCGTAGATTGGAAGCGGCTCCAAGCTAGCAAATATACTGCAAAATGCTGAGGAGTCCGTTTTCGCCAAATCTTTCACGAGGTAGGTGGCAATTATAAAGTCTCGAAGCTCGTCGTAGGTGAAGGAAATCGTCTCATCGAGCATCGTATCCAGCGTCTTTTCAGACGGCTCACGTCTGAGAATTATATCCTCCGAGACAAGGCGCTCTACGATCTCTTGTTGCTCTACCGTGTAACCACCGATGTTGATATTGTGAAAGCAATTGTCGGAAAGCATGTGCTGTGCGATCCGATAAAGAGACGGAAGGAGTTCCTTCTTCAATTGTTTCGGTAGACTCTCTCCCTTGCGAAGAAGGTAATCCTGGTACAGCTGGATTTTGTAGATGTCCGAAATATAGCCTTTGTCTTTCCCCTCATTCAGATCGCAGAAAATCCTCATCATCAGAAGGTCGCTTTTCAGAAAGCTTGCTGCGCTCCTGGAAAGCTCAATCTTTATCTGAAAGTGCTTTAAGTAGGAGCGAAGCATCCTGCGGAGGCTTTCGTCCGACATCTCTGCCTTCAGGTCTTCGATCCGCAGAATAAAATCGGAAAATGGCTCGCTTAGAAGAGATGAGAATTTGCTGTCAAAAAACTCTGTTCGGCAGGTGATGATCGTTTTGATGAATTCGAACTGACTGGCAGCATTGAGAAAATCAGAAAGCTCCGAGAGAAAGCTATCCAGTTCCTTTACCTCGTTGATTCCGTCAATCGCGACGATAAACGCCTTATTGATGCCCTTCGAGACCTGGTTGAACAGGTCCAGGACGTCGTAAACGTCGTCGCACTTTGGCAAGAACCTGTTTTGGGAAATGAAAGAGAAAATTCGGTTTGGATGGGGATATTTGTTCAATTCCCGCGCCGGAATAAAGACTGTCGGGATTTCGAACTTCGCGAACTGGTTTTCGACAAGATCGCAGATGAAATTGGTTTTTCCCTGTCCAGCCACACTTGTGATCAGGAGAATCTTGGACTGAGCCTTCTTTATCAGGCCAAGTGCCTCAATGTAGGTCCATTCTGCGTAGCTCGCCATTCCCTCGGTCTTGAGCTTTAAAAGGGATTGCATCGCCTCCTTTTCGGGAGCAATCGCTGGCGTGGATGCAGGATTCTTCGGTGAGTGCCCGAAAGGATTGACGCGCTCAATTTCCGAATCGATCAGCGCCTTCCGCTCCGTTAGATACTCACCGACCTCTTCAATCGAACGAGGAAAGTCATTGTCGGAAAGAGGAATGATGGCGGACGTCAGCGGCGCAATAGCAATTTTCGCAAGCTGCTTGTTCAAATAGGAATAATCGACCTTGCGTATCTCATCTTCGATTTTCCGCCCAAAGAAGGTTGGGTGACCAAAAATTCGGGTCGTTTCCTTGGATTTGATTGGCTCCACATATATCGAAGGAATATATTTTTTTGTATTCTTCTCAATCTCAATCTTCGAGTTGCTGAAGTGAAGGAAGCCTTCCAGGTCGTTCCGGAAACGATTGTAATCGCTGTATCGCTCGAATTCCGCTGTCAGCGCCTCATGCAAAGCCCTCAACTTCTCGATGGGTGCGCCTGCGATGTTCGCCATCAGGTCAGTGTAGTCGATGACGTGAGCATTTACGTTAAAAGCAATCGAATGCTTTTCAACCTCTTCCATTAGCGCCTTGGAAGTATACGACCCTTGCTTCTCGGTGATGACCAGGATGTACAGCTCGTCAAATAACGCCTCAAGCTTATGCTCACGAAATTTCTCAAGCGTATGGATTATTTTCGAGCTGCTTCCATCCGACGTTATCTGGAACGACAATTTTCTAGCGATGCTTCCTAAGTCGACCGAAGGAAAGTTCGCTTTGATTAGGTTTTGATTGTTCAAGTCTGGACAATCGAAAATGATCGAAAGTATCGGGATGAAGAAATTTTCGGCGATCTTATTAATGTCAAAATGATCGGAGGCATTATTACATTTAATGTCCACAACCAGATGGGTAAAATATCGCTTTATCTGATTGAGATATTCCTGGGTGTTCATCTTGGCTGCGTCCGACGATAATTTATTATCACAAAATACGAAAATAGGCGTGCGTCGCCAATGGTCCCGAAACGATTTTCTACAACTTTTACGGCGAGAAACGGAGCCTTCGTCGCCTTCCTGGAGCGCAGACCGAATTCAATGTGGATGCGCTCGGGTTGCCCTTGACCTTCCAAGATGCCTGTCCTCTTGATCTCAACGTGGTTGCGACGGGAAGACCTGCAAATCTATTCCACCCCTAGTATCTCGAAGCAACGAATATAATATTGCTAAAGTTTAACAGCGCTTGATTCGGGTGACTCTTGTTCACAGCCACCGCAGAAACCATCGACGGCCTGCTGCGGCAGGTATATCAGCAGCTCCTTTCCGATGATCAGCGGAACAGACGCGTTTACTCGCGGAAGGGCTTCAGCACGGAAATCTTCGCCGCCCTTCTTGAGCTGAAGAATCCGAGGGCGCGTATCAGTCGCTCAATCGGCCGTTCAAAAATCACCAGCGCCTTGGGCGAAATGTCTTGGTATCTCGCTGGTAGCGACGCCCTTCCTTTCATCAAGCACTACCTCGACCGGTACGACGAGTTTTCAGATGATAAAACGACGCTCAATGGAGCTTATGGCAAGCGGATGTTTGGCATTCGCGGGCGATACAAGGTCGGAGATAAGGTAAAAATCGGTACAGAGTGGCAGCGCGTGATCGATACACTTAAGGAGCGGCCCGGATCGAGAAACGCGACGATCCAGTTGTTTTCCAATGCCGACGTCAGGCGCGGCAGCCTGGATATACCCTGCACCTGCAGCCTGCAGTTTGTTGTTAGGGACGGACTACTGGATTTGGAAGCACATATGCGGTCCAATGATGCCTACCTTGGCCTTCCGCACGACATTTTCTCATTTACAATGTTCCAGGAGATTGCAGCACGCCAACTCGGTTACGAGGTCGGCCATTATTTCCATTCGGTCGGCAGCCTCCACCTCTATGACGACACCGAAGACCTAAAGCCACGAAAGATGGCACAGAGCTATATCAGCGAGCACTATCTTGATGACGTGCCGATGACCCCGATGCCCGCAGGTGACCCTTGGGAAAGCATCCGTAAATTCCTTGGGGTGGAGGAAGCTTTGCGACTTGGGTTACCGGCCACCGACATTCCCGCATCTATGACACCTTATTGGCGCGACCTGGCGGTCATGTTGAAAATCCATGCGAGCTTGGAGGACGCTGAGACAGCGGCCGTGATCAAAACACACATAGAGGACCTCTCTCCAGGGTTCAAAACATTTGCTATCGATAGATTGAAAAAGGTCTTAGGTAGCGATCAGAGCGCCAAAGACTACCTTAGAGGGAAATAGATTTGCAACGCGCACATTACAATCGGCGAGCCCAGCTTGACGCGGCGATCACTGCTTATGAGCAAGCTCATGGCAAACTGGCGGGCCTGTCGACCGCAGCTCGCAAGGATACTTGGCTCGATCAGTTGATCTCCAGCCTGCGTCGGATTGAGTACATCAAGCTGCTGACGACGGCTAAAATCGATCCTTCGCGAGATGACCCCCACGACCATTTGTTCGATCCGATCCGAGCTGCAGCTCGTCTCGGCAAGTTAGGCAAGCGTGACGAGGCTGTGTGGATGGCGTTTGTCGCGACACATTTTGGGAAGCACGTTGTCGACGGATGGAAATTGGCAGCCAATGTCTTTGGTTCGTTCGGCGCGGGGCCTGTTTGGGACGTCGTGACCTACGGCAATAGCCCGGCCGCTTTCAATCAGATGCTGGTTCAAAACCAGGCTGCTCTCGCTGACCCCACCAAATCCGGCAGATATTCGAACCACCGCCAATACCAATCGAAGAAGCCTTCGGCCATTTCGGCGGTGTTCGACACATATTACGATTGGCAGTTCAAGGTCGGCGGCTTCGTGCAACTCATCCAGTCCACTCATCAGCGTGTTGGTCAGAACCCGACGGAGGTCTTTGATGAACTGTACCGCTCGCTGAATGCGGTCCACGGCTTCGGTCGCTTGGGAAAATTCGATTTCCTGACGATGCTATCGAAGCTCGACTTAGCTCCAATCGAAGCAGGAAGCGCCTATATCGTCGGGGCGACCGGCCCACTCTCCGGCGCGAAGCTGCTTTTTTATAACTCAACCACTCACACAGCATCAGCCAGCTCGCTATCACTTCGCGTCGATGGCTTAGACAACTATCTTCAGACCGGCAAACAGGTGATAGAGGACAGCCTCTGCAACTGGCAAAAGTCCCCAGACAAATATATCTACTTTAAAGGGTAATGGTTCAAGCGGATTCAGGAAAGAACGCGTCTTCAGACCATCTGTAGCGATGTTTCATTCTATTCAAGCGACCTGGTGGGAGTGCACCCACCTTTTCCAGCTGGCCGATAATGATACCTGCCGTCACGCCAAGATGTCGGGCGGCCGCTAATATCCTTCTCGGAGCGGGATTCCGCTTCAAATCATCGAGCGCTTCGGGCGAAACCAAAAGGCGCTGCGCGAACTCGTCAGCCTCGTCTTCTTTTGCTGAATTGGTTTCCATCGACGGATTGCTTCCATCGACGTCAATGTGTTCTTCCCCATGCAGCACGACGTGAGCCGCTTCGTGGAAGAAGGTGAACCAGAAGTGGTCCTCCGACAGGTGTCGGAAGCTGAGATGAATGATCGGATGCCGCGAACTCAGAACCCACGATGCTCCACTGGCGCGGCAGCCTTCCGGCGCTCGGGCGGTCGTGACTGCGACACCAACCGCACGGCATGCCTCGATCAGTCGAGGAAGGAATGTTTTCGGATGCTTGAATGCCGATAACCGGCGTAAGCGAGGCAAAAGATCGATAAATGCCTGCCGGTCATATTCTGGCAAGCCTAACCTTTCAGCCTGGCTTTCCCCAGCCCGCAACCATACAAGGGTGGCCATTTCATTTGCTTCGAACGCAAATGAGGTACGGAAAGCAACAACCCCCACGCCTGCCGAATACTTGGCATTCCAGGAAAGAAGGTCATCGCAGCCGAAAAAGCGGAGGACGGAAGCCAAAATGGCGTCCTCTCCACGATTTGCATCGACCCATCCATATTTTCTCATGGAACGGATCGGCAGAGATTTGATCCACTGGGAGACATCACCGCTGTCTGGGGCCAGGCGCGAGAGTTCCTCAACATACGTTTTGTCGCGTGCCAGCCAAAAGCGTGGCGTCGAACCAAGATTCTCTGAAAGAGCCGAGGCCAACTGTCCATCGATCCGGGCACGCCCGTCAATAAGAGCCTGGAGTTGAGTCTCCGAAAGACCAAGTCCTGACGCCATATCGTCGAAAGGTATCTCTTTCGCGTCCATTAGGCGAATGATGGTCGCGCCCGGCGCGGAAGCCCAATTCGGCTCAAAGCTCATACAATGACCTCTTGATCGCGATTTATGTTCCGCAGCAAAACCCGGTGAGCGCTTTGCCAATCATTGTCCAGTGGTTCAACCACCAGGGCAGTCCGATCTCCGATATCAAATGATACCAGAAGACCCTTGTCAGTATCCTGAACGAGCCGGTCCCCGGGAACCTCGCCTAAGAAGTCGGCTTCCCGAAGGTCAGCGATCAAGCCTTGATAGATGCTTGCACGCTGCGGGCCGAGTAGCTGCCGCGCGACCTCGCTGTCCAGCGTCACTTGCCGAATGGCTGTGGATATGTATGTCAATTGCAAATCGGTCTTGCCCAAATGTCACTGAACACGCCTCCCTATCCGATTGTTTACAACCAACATCATGTTGATAGAGGGAATCATCCGCGTACTACAACGACGTTACACTTCGCTCGATTACGATCAACCACCAGTTATGCCCGACAAAAAAATCGCCCCGGCCATATTCGCCAAAATTAGCTATTATTGCTGATCTTCGAAGACCAATTCGAATTGTACACTGGCGCTATCAGAGATCACGAGGCGCATTTTACTTGGTGCAAAATAGTTGCCGCCTGCCAATTCTGGACGTCAGTGCGTGCAACTCAATCTCCGGCTCTTTTAAATTGAAGACAGGGGCTCATTGCCGCCCCTCTGGCGGGCAAGCCCGCCATTCACCGGCTAAGATATTTGCAGTGAATGATTTCCATGCTACCGGTTCCTCACGGTACAGCCGGGGACGGCGATGACCGTGTGAATGATGACGGGCTAGCCGCAAGGCTGGCCCGTTTTCACATCAACCGCTTGCAGGCGAAGATGGAGAGCGACGTCTCGCTCCATTGATACCGGCCGCGAAGTCGCCGTATCCACATATGTCGCTCGCGATCCCAACATGATGACGCGGTCGGTGGCTCGAGTCGTGGACGTGTAGAGCATCGCTCGATCCAGGTTAGCAGCTTTTTGCAGAGGCACCAGAACGTTGGCAAATTGGCTGCCCTGCGCCTTATGAACACTGATGCAATATGCGAGACCCAGCCGGTCCAGTTCAGTTACCGGGATACGGTGTCGGATTCCGTCAAAGGCCACGAGGACACTCTGACCATCAAATCCGGTCACCTGACCCATCGAGCCATTCCAAAGACGGCGGTCGTAATCGTTCACAAGCCAGATACACGGGTCCCCAACCGCAAATCCAAATTGGCTCTGCTGGCCTCGTTCCCTGTTCCTTTGATGGAAGCGCTGATTGATGGCATCAATACCGGCCGCGCCGCCGTACGTCGCTGCGACTATCTGGACCTCTTCGTTGGCAAGATCGTGCAGCACGTCTTCCAGGCGGGCGAGCATCTGATGAGGATCAGCGCTGAGGAAGGAGCAGCCCTTCGCGCCAGCGGCATATTCGGCGAGCCTTTCGGGACGACCTTCGCGGATCGAGACCGACACCTGCGGGATGCCGGTGGCCTCCGAAGCCCGAAGTATCTTCGTAAGCTCGACCTTCGGCACGGCATTCTCCAGAACGAGCCGATGAAGCGTAAGGCCGAACCCGATGGGCGGAAGCTGCGCGGTATCGCCAACCAACAGCAATGGAGCGTTGTCCGGAAGGTAAAACAGAATGCGGTATAGCGTCGGCAAATCCAGCATCGACGCTTCGTCTATTATAATGAGTGTGTGGCGTCCGACCTCGATCTTGTCATCTGCGGCTGCCCTCAGCCACGAGGCGATTGTCTGTGCTGGTTGACCGGTCAAGGCTGACATTCGGCTTGCAGCCCTTCCGGCGACGGCCAACTGGTAGACCTTCATTCCGAAGTGTCGCGCCGTTGCATTGATCGCCCGTAGCGCGGTGGTCTTCCCCACGCCCGCGCCACCGATGAGGAGCGAGAACGTGTTGGCCATGACCATCTTCACGGCCGCCGCTTGCTCCTCCGTCAGTCGAACCAATGAGCCAAACGACCGCAGGGAGGCATCGACCTGCGCCGCAGGAATTCCATCAAGGAAAAGGTCATTGGTTACAGTTCGAGCAATGTGTCGACGAATTCGGTCCTCGATGTACCGCTCCATGTAGGCGGCACCCGCTGGCTGATAACCCTCGTCAATCGGGATAGCAGCGCCGTCGTGCACGGCACTCTCGACAGCCTTTTCCGCAGCCTGCTGGCTCATGCGCAGCCGCTCGGCCGTCAGTTTGATAAGCTTGGAACCTGAGCACCAGGTATGTTTGCGATCCAGACGATCATAGAGGACACTCTCTACTGCCGCGACCAGCCTTCTCGGATCGTCCTTCGACACGCCTAGCCGAAGAGCAACGTCATCAATCTGCTTCCAGGTGCAGACGGTCAGGAGACGGTACGGATTGTCCAGAATGCTCCGGACGGCCTGATCACCCCAGAAGTCGACAGCCTTTTTGGCGAGCCGGTTGTCGATCCCGTGTTCGTCGAAGAAGACGACGCAATCGGCCGTGGCCTGCTGTGTCCGCCATGCGTCGATGACGATTGCCGCCTGATTGCGATCCAAGACCTCAGCGAGTCGGTCGATGTCCCCATCGCCCAGGATTGCATAGAGATCAGTATTGAAGCGCTCCCAAAGGCGGTTCGCCGTGGCCTTGCCCACGCCGACGAACTCTGGTCGTGATGCCATGAAGTCGATTAGGTGTTTGCCACGGGGGAGTACCGTCAAGGGATCACTCTCTTTCCGGTCGCGGTCGCATGCTCGTACCGTGCCAGACGGCGGCGAAGCTCGTAATTCTCGCTGCGCACCGACGCCAAATGTTGTTCCAACTGCGTAATCCGGGCTTTGTCGGCCGTATCGCGCTTCGGAGTGTCGTTCGGCTCCGATACTTCCTCCGGCGCTTTCTTTTCCTCAAGACCCAGATCGGCGACGCCTTGGACAAGACGTTCGTGGAAGCGCTCATTCTGGGTGAACGTTTCGCGATTGAAACCGCAGGCCGTGGCGACAGCGGTCTTGTTGACCTTGCCACCGCGTGATGGGAGTTTCAGGCCTGCAGCCTTGAGCCGGTCCAGATATTGCTCAAACTTCGCATAATTTTCTGCGCTGACCTGCTGGAAAGGGTTCAAGGTCATCGTTTGCGCCCCGGTTTTGAAGCGGTATTCCGCTCGCTGTGATCGCGGTCAATTCGCGGAAGCGGATGGCTCAGGTCAAATTGCGTCAATCCTCGGCTCCTAGCGTTGTATAACCAGGTCGCGAACCGCTCCAGAAACCGATCCTTCTCCGCTTTCATCAACGCGATCTCGGCCAGAAGGTTTTCGATCCGGTTTTCTGCCGCCACAAGCTCTGGCATCCTGCTGTCGACGCTCGGTTGAGACGCCTTTTTGGCTCGGATACGAAGCCGATCTTTTGCTTGTTTGAATGCCGCGCTAATCAAAGGCTGCTTATCGAGGCCCTGCCGCGTGAAGTCGCGCCCTAGTATCGGGATAACGCGCAGCATAAGAAGCTCCCAGCTTAGCTTTCCCTGCCACGTTGTCAGGAGACCTGTGATCTTATCGACCTCAGAGTCGGTCAGGCGGGCATCGGCCATATCAATCCTCACCCATTATGGCAAAGATTTCGGCTAGATCGTCATCCTCATCGGCATTGATTTCATCATCTAAGAGGTCTTCGTTGCTCTGTTTACGATCCCTGATTGCCATGGCAACGGCGGTATCGCGGGAGGCCTCGGCTAAGTTGACCATTGTACCGTCGAGAATGCTTGGATTGTCATGAACCGCAAGCATCTCTTTCATGCGCTCGACACTACGCTGATGGGTCTCAACCCACTTATCGGCACCAAAATAACTTTTGCCCATCGCAACGAGCGCATCAGCAAGCTGCTTTTCCGTGGTCGCGAGGCGCTTCTCGATCTTCGTTCGATGGGTCTGATCGCCTTTCACGAACACATTTTCTGAACAGCCGAGACAATCACCAAAGCTCTGGCACGGTAGCAGAGAATAGTCGTGTACACATATGCCGAAGTCGCTCAACAAGGCGGACCCAATTTGTGCTTCGATAAACGCTCGCCGGTCAACGGGCGGGTTCACGCCCTGGACCCTGGTCGTTTCGAACATCGGTCCAGCCACGTTTCCCTCTCCGATTGCCTCCCTGATCTGGGACAGCATCTCTTCTGGCGATACGTGGTTGTATGACTTGTTCTGGGCGACGTCACGGCCGCTCCATTTCGCGATGTCGAGGTCACTCATCCCTCGGAACTGCGCAACCGTATTGAGCCAATGCCGGAATGCGTGAGTGGTGATCTCAATGTCAGAGCCATCGCGCTCTTTGAGGTTCCAGCGCTGGAAGACAGAGCGCTTTACACCGCTGTCATGACCGGATAGCCACTGTTCGAAGGCCTGAACCGTCGGTTTCTCGACGTAAAACGGGACCGTTTTCTGGATTTCGGATATCCCATTACCCGCGAGAACAAACAGCGTGTTAGAGTAAAGCTGATCCTTGTCGCCATTGTAGTACGGGAAGTCTCTCGGCATCCGCGACAACATTGCCTGTGATAGAGATGCCAACGACACGTTCTTCATCGCTTGGTACTTACGATCACTGTCGTGCTCAATGCCAATCTGACGTGCCCATTGTGCCGTCACGTTAATCGCGGTCTTACTGGCGGAGGCTTCATGCTTCAAAAACTGATTAAGGTCAGTCAACGGAAGGTGCCCCGTTACCCTCGCAGGCTCTGAAGCAGCAGGAAGCCAGAGCTTTCCGGGGTTTTCTTCATACCAACGACACGTCTTTCGCGCGTCCTCGCACATGTCACGAAGGCGTTGTACGGCCTGCTTTACAAGGTCGACTAACTGGGTTGGAACCCATTTTACCTGGGGTGGATTGCCTTTTCCCGGCCAAACGCGGATACCGTAAGTCTCGATTCCGTCGCCACTGTCAGGCAACTTCGTTCTGCCCGTTACTTCGCAATCCAAACGAAGCTGCAGCACCTCATGTGCCCGGATGGGAATAGCAATGCAAATGGCGCAGACGGCGGTAAAGAGCTTGTCTCTCACCGTTTCGGCGTTGCGATAGACATGTGCAAGGCCATGGAACGCTTCAGGGCTTGGGAGCTTCTTCTCGCGCCACTCCTTCGCGGCAGCCCCCATTTCCTCGGTGCGGTCTTTGGGCTTTCGGACCCCGTGTTTCCATTGGAACGGCGCATTCAGGAGCTGCCGATCCATACAAAAGCGATGAACCTGCTGGATATAGATCGCAAACTGATAATGGCGACCGGGGCCTACTCCTTCCCGAGCAATCTCGACGGCTTTATTCAGGACGACGACGTTGAGATTTTCAATTGCCGGGTGGAGGCCCAATAGACGGAATGCAGCTTCGATGAGCTGTATCGCGTCCAGTCTCTTCCGGGTGTTTTCGAAGGTCACAGGCGATGTCGCGTGAAGATAACGACAATAAGCCTTGGCAAAATCAATGATGGCGGGATGCAACGGCTCGCCGTTGACCTCCTGCTTCGATGAGATCGTCGCATCCCTATTCACGTAGACCAGGATTCGGTTATCGCGGTTTTGCCCCTTCGTAATAAAACTGTCGCCAACGGGCCACACGACTTGGCCCCAAGTGTGATGCGGGATCAAAGTCTCGATTTGGCTCTGGGCAAGCTCGATAAAATCGCGAACCCGATCAGATGGATGAACTATCTGGGTTGATGAAAGTTTGACGACGCTCCCGCTCATGCCGCGACCTCTTCTCCATCTCGATGCGCTGCGCAGAGCTGGATTACCTCTGCGACAGCCAGGATCGTCCGGTCACGGATCGTGTAGAGCTTCGGTGACATTTCTTCAGCTATCATCCTGTCCCGATCATCGATCAGGGCTCCCATGAACTCTTCGTGCGGACCGTCACGCCACGGCTTGAAGTGACGACAGGTGTAACAGGCAAACGGGATCGCCAATCCGCAAAAGCTCATTTGCCCGCAGGAGCCCAGAGCGTCATTCTCAGCGTTATTCAGGGAACGGTCGAATATTCGGGCGGAAGGATCGACCTCCAAACCTTGCTTCTCATTGACGGTGACGACCACACCAGCGAAGGCTTGAGCAATCGGGGCCAGTTCCATTGCCAGATGCCGGTCAAGGCGAGGCACCATTGCTGGGCTGGCCTCATAATAGACGCCGACATTCTGCGTGTCGGAATGATCAAGCAGTTCCGCTACGGTGTGCTTGTCTTTGCCGTCATCGACAGCTCGTTGGGCAAGCGTGATGCGAAAGCGGCGAGCATTGGTTTTGAGACCCGTGACGCGGCTAACAACGTGCATCAAGTGATAAGCAATCCTGTTCGATGTCATATGATATGGAAAGTTGGGCAAAGCTCCTGGACTTTTTGCAATGAACATTGGCCAATCATTACCCTGGAGGCCCCTCTCAGCCCTGTATCGGCGGTTCTGTAGAATGACCTCCTCCAAAAGTTGGCCGATTTGCTTGCTGCAATACCGTGTTTTAAAGCTTGATCTAAAATTGTGTCCGCGTTGCTTTGCACGCGGAATTCGCAGGGCATAGAACCGACCCTCCTTTCCTTCCGACACGATGAGATCGTTCTCTTTCAAGGCTGCTATTTGAATTGGGCGGGGCCCGTACCCCAGGAAGAGCCAGGTTACTGCAAAATTGTAGAGGCTAATTCGACCGCTCGCGTAAGCGTCATTTATCTCAGCTTGGATGGCAAGAAGTTCACCGTCGCTAAAACTGCCCGCGCTCGGATCACGCGTACGGATTGAGGTGCCCTTGATGTTGCCTCTAATTGTTGCGTCGCGGAGATAGTCCAAGCTCTCTTGTGAAGTGACATTCACCCCAAGGCGCTGCATATCCTCAAGTAAAATTCGCAGCACGCCGAGTTTCCAGTCAGATGCACCGTCGAGACCAGCACGAAAGTTCAATATATTACGAAGTTCGATGGTGTCAGATACGGTGTTCGCGCTCGCGTACTGATGACGATAGAAGCGAGCAAAACTCTGGAATAAGTTGCGAGCGTGGGAATACGAACTGTTCTGCAGGTGCCATAGCACCACAACTTTCAAGCTATGTACCAGATCGGGAGACAGCGCGACAAATTCGCTAAACTTCAGCCGTTCAGGCGCAAAAAGACCAAGGATATACCAGTCTGGCAATCTCGGATCGAATCGGAAGCCGTCCCGAGTTACGGCAACGTTGGGAAGAGGTGGAAGATGTTGAGATTCGATTCTACTTCCCATTACTGCTCCCTATCGCCGACGCCAATGGTCAACTGATCTTGCATCTCACGCAGGACTTCGTCCGAACGTCGACGCACAGTTCTTCGAAGGTAGTGACGTGCAGTGTCGGGGTCGCGCCACCCCATCAGGCGCATTCTCCACTTGACCTCTTCATCTTCGGAGTAGCCCTTTTTGTCCATCTCAAGGGAGAACCAGTCGTTCCAACTGTGTCGTAGAATGTGTGCAGTCAGTCCCACCGGTAGGCCAGGTACCGCGTCCCGCAAACGCTCCATGATCTTGTTCACGTTGGACAGCGACATCGGTTTCCCGGTGTCGCTACTCACGATTAAGTACGGATGAAGCCGCGCACCTGCAATTTTTGATCGATGATGGGTGATCCACTCATGCACCAAGTCCACGAGCTTAGGATTAAGGGGCATCACTCGTGCGGCTGTTTTTGTTGCAGGTTTGTGTTTTCTTGGGTCGGCCGGGTCATCGGGTCTACGGTGCACCGTCACAGTACCTTTGGTACCGAATAGGCAATCCGTTACCTTCAAACCGCACAACTCTCCACGTCTTATGCCCAATGCAAGCAGAAGCATGATAATCACGTAATTTCGGAAGCGAACTTCAGGCTTGAATGGATTCTCCGAGTGATCGGGCTCGACAACGTCCCGCAGCCGGTTCAGAACATCTTCGTCCAAGCCCTCACGTTGACCGACATCATCGCGACTGCGACGACCTCCACCCTTACGTTGACCATCTAGCGTCTTGAGACACTCACTGCGTACCGAATTGTAGTGGTCCCATCGGCTTGGCCATGGAGATAACCGCGAGAGATAGTCGGCACTTGTGAACTCGATAAGCGAATATATAGCGGCCAGCCGATTTCGTTTCTCACCCGACAGGCCTTTAGTGGCTTTGCGACGATCTTGAAGAGAAGCGACTTTGGGGGACCTCGAAGCGGTTTGCCGGACAGCTTTCTCGATAGAAAGACCGCAGAAATTCCCGAGGTCTGTGATCTCACTCAACGAGAAGAAGACTCCCTCGGCAAGTCTCTGTTGGATATCAACCCCTCGGGCGTCCGCCCATAAGTAGATAAAGAACAGGCCTCGAAGTTCGTTTCCGAGTGTGTTGGACTGCACCCCAAGTATTCGTCGGTGCGCAATCATCCAATAAGTTGCGTCTTCCAGGGGGGTACCAGTTGACCTCTTAACGAGAAACGGCATCCGTTCGCCGTCGTTGAATTTCGCCCACCGTATACAATAAGGATTGACTAACGAATTGGCCATGGCTGCTCCCTTTTGCAATAGCTTTGCAATGTGAGAGACGTTCAGTCAATCAAATCTTAAATGATCATTGATCATTTGAAACAAGGAGTTATTACGATCAGTGGTCGTATTACATTAGGTCTCAGGCTTAGTTTACAAAAAAAATGCCCTCCACCCCAGCTTGGGTCGAGGGCATCACCGTGACGCGATTTGCAAACGGAAATAATGATGGAAATCAACGAATTGACTCCGCCAAGTTTCCAAGATCATTCCGCCTCGGTTCTAGAACGGGATGTCGTCATCCAGATCGCGCGAGAAGTTGCCGCCGCCGCCCTGGTTGCCACCGCCACGGTTCCCGCCGCCGCCGCCACGAGACGATCCCTGCGACGAAGACTGGCCGTAATCGTCACCGCCATAATCACCGCCACCAAAATCGCCACCGCCGCCGCGTCCGCCGCGACCGCCGCCCTCGAAGGAGCCGCCGCCACCGCCTTCACCACGACCGTCCAGCATGGTCAGCGTCGAATTGAAGCCCTGCAGCACGATTTCGGTCGAATATTTATCCTGGCCATTCTGGTCCTGCCACTTGCGGGTCTGGAGCGCGCCTTCGATATAGACCTTGGCGCCCTTCTTCAGATACTGCTCGGCAACCTTGCAGAGGCCTTCGTTGAAAATGACGACGCGGTGCCATTCGGTCTTTTCCTTGCGCTCGCCTGAATTGCGGTCGCGCCAGGTTTCCGAAGTGGCAATATTGAGGTTGGCAATCGGGCGACCGTCCTGCGTGCGGCGGATTTCCGGGTCCGCCCCGAGATTTCCAATCAGAATTACCTTGTTCACACTACCGGCCATAACACCACCCTGCTTGCCGCCCATCGACGGCTCTGAATTTTATCCGGACACCTTAGACCATTGCCGCCATCAGGTGCCATTTAAGCGACCATCCAAGGGAGCTTCATCCACAAGGAATTTTGTTCTTTATTTGTTCTATTTTATCCCTATGATCCTGTCAACCGAATCGAAAACCTGGCGCGGCTCTTCATTTCAGCCTCGACTCACGGCTTGGCATCACTAAATAAGGGCAGACTCCAAGGGATAAGCGTAAGACGATGAGCGAGCTGAAGACTATTTCCATACGTGGTGCGCGCGAGCACAATCTCAAGGGCATCGATCTCGACCTGCCGCGCAACAAGCTGATCGTCATGACCGGCCTTTCCGGATCGGGCAAGTCGTCGCTGGCCTTCGACACCATCTATGCCGAGGGACAGCGACGCTATGTCGAAAGCCTTTCGGCCTATGCGCGCCAGTTTTTGGAAATGATGCAGAAACCCGACGTCGACCAGATCGACGGTCTGTCGCCGGCAATTTCGATCGAGCAGAAGACCACGTCGCGCAATCCGCGCTCGACCGTCGGCACGGTGACCGAAATCTACGACTATATGCGCCTGCTGTTTGCGCGCGTCGGCGTTCCTTACTCGCCGGTCACCGGATTGCCGATCGAAAGCCAGACCGTCAGCCAGATGGTCGACCGCGTTCTCGCATATGAGGAAGGCACCAGACTTTATATTCTTGCACCGCTCGTGCGCGGCCGTAAGGGCGAGTACAAGAAGGAACTCGCGGAGCTCATGAAAAAGGGCTTCCAGCGCGTCAAGGTCGACGGCCAGTTCTATGAGATCGCCGATGTGCCGGCGCTCGACAAGAAGTACAAGCATGACATCGATGTCGTGGTTGACCGTATCGTCGTTCGCCCGGATATGGCGGCGCGTCTGGCCGACAGCTTCGAGACGTCGCTGCGTCTGGCCGACGGTCTTGCCGTTGCGGAATTCGCCGACAAGCCGCTGCCACATGAGGAGACCGCCGCTGGCGGCTCTGCCAACAAGTCGCTGAACGAGACGCATGAACGCGTGCTGTTCTCGGAGAAGTTCGCCTGCCCCGTTTCCGGCTTCACCATTCCGGAAATCGAACCGCGCCTTTTCTCGTTCAACAATCCCTTTGGCGCCTGCCCGTCCTGTGACGGTCTCGGTTCGCAGCAGAAGATCGACGCGGATCTGATCGTGCCTGAGCCTGAGCGCACGTTGCGCGACGGAGCCATCGCTCCCTGGGCCAAGTCCAGCTCGCCCTATTACAACCAGACGCTGGAAGCGCTCGGCAAGCATTACGGATTCAAGCTCGGCAGCCGCTGGAACGAGCTGTCAGACAAGGCCAAGGATGTCATCCTCAACGGCACGGAAGACAAGATCGAATTCCATTATGCCGATGGCGCCCGCTCCTACACGACGCACAAGAATTTCGAAGGCATCGTGCCGAACCTTGAGCGCCGTTGGAAGGAAACGGACTCCGCCTGGGCGCGCGAAGAGATCGAGCGCTTCATGTCGGCAGCGCCCTGCCCGGCCTGCAACGGCTATCGCCTCAAGCCGGAGGCCTTGGCGGTCAAGATCGACAAGCTGCACATCAGCCAGGTGGCGGAAATGTCCATCCGCATCGCCCGCGACTGGTTCGAGGCGCTGCCAGCCACCTTCACCGACAAGCAGAACGAAATCGCGGTGCGCATCCTCAAGGAAATCCGCGATCGCCTGCGCTTCCTGAACGATGTCGGCCTCGAATATCTCAGCCTCTCGCGCAATTCCGGCACGCTTTCGGGCGGAGAAAGCCAGCGCATCCGGCTTGCGTCACAGATCGGCTCCGGTCTGACGGGCGTTCTTTACGTGCTCGACGAGCCGTCCATCGGCCTGCATCAGCGCGACAATGCCCGTCTTCTCGAGACTCTGAAACATCTGCGCGATATCGGCAACACCGTCATCGTCGTCGAGCATGACGAGGATGCCATTCTGACGGCGGATGATGTGGTCGATATCGGCCCGGCCGCCGGTGTGCATGGCGGTCAGGTGGTGGCGCACGGTACGCCGCAGGACATCATGGCGAACCCGAAGTCACTGACCGGTAAATACCTTTCCGGCGAGCTCGGCGTGCCCGTTCCCGAAGAGCGGCGCAAGCCGAAGAAGGGCAAGGAAATCAAGGTTGTCGGCGCAAGAGGCAACAACCTCAAGAATGTCACCGCTTCCATTCCGCTCGGCGTGTTCACAGCGGTTACGGGCGTCTCCGGCGGTGGCAAGTCTACCTTCCTGATCGAGACGCTGTATAAGTCGGCGGCACGTCGTGTCATGGGCGCGCGCGAAATCCCTGCCGATCACGATCGTATCGATGGCTTCGAACACATCGACAAGGTGATCGATATCGATCAGTCGCCGATCGGTCGTACGCCGCGGTCAAACCCCGCGACCTATACAGGCGCCTTCACGCCGATCCGCGACTGGTTTGCCGGGTTGCCGGAAGCCAAGGCGCGCGGATATCAGCCGGGCCGCTTCTCCTTCAACGTCAAGGGCGGCCGCTGCGAGGCGTGTCAGGGCGATGGCGTCATCAAGATCGAAATGCACTTCCTGCCCGACGTTTACGTCACATGCGACGTCTGCCACGGCAAGCGCTATAATCGCGAGACGCTCGACGTGACCTTCAAGACCAAGTCGATCGCCGACGTGCTCGACATGACGGTCGAGGAAGGCGTCGATTTCTTCGCGGCCGTTCCAGCCGTGCGCGACAAGCTGCAAAGCCTGAAGGATGTCGGTCTCGGCTATATCAAGGTGGGGCAGCAGGCCAATACGCTTTCGGGTGGCGAGGCGCAGCGCGTCAAGCTAGCCAAGGAGCTGTCGAAGCGATCGACGGGCCGCACGCTCTACATTCTCGACGAACCAACTACCGGACTGCATTTCCATGACGTCGCGAAGCTTCTGGAAATGCTGCACGAACTGGTCAATCAAGGCAATTCGGTCGTCGTCATCGAGCATAATCTCGAAGTGATCAAGACGGCCGACTGGATCCTCGATTTTGGTCCGGAAGGTGGCGATGGCGGCGGCGAGATCGTCGCGATCGGCACGCCGGAGACGATCGTCAAGGAAAAGAGGTCCTATACTGGCCAATTCCTCAAGGAATTGCTGGAGCGGCGGCCGGTCAAGAAGATTGCGGCGGCGGAATAGGTTCACCCGGCCGGATGGCCAAGGAGGAGAGAATGACCAAAACGGGCATCATCCGCACAGGCATAGGCGGCTGGACATTTGAGCCATGGCGCGGGACCTTCTATCCCGACACGCTGAAGCAAAAGGACGAGCTCAATTACGCGAGCCGCCAGTTGAAGGTGATCGAGGTTAACGGCACCTATTACAGCACGCAGAAGCCCGAGGTTTTTGCCAGGTGGGCGGCCGATGTGCCGGATGGCTTCATTTTCTCCCTCAAAGCCACCCGTTTCGTCACCAATCGCCGGGTTCTCGCGGAAGCCGGTGAATCCATGCAGAAATTCCTGGAATCCGGCATTAGCGAACTTGGCGATCACCTTGGTCCGTTGCTCTGGCAGTTCGCGCCGACGAAGAAATTCGATCCGGACGATTTCGAGGCGTTTCTAAAACTGCTGCCGGCCAAGCAGGACGGCCTTCCGCTGAGGCATGTAGTCGAAGTTCGACACGATTCCTTCAAGGTGCCGGAGTTTATCGCTCTGCTTGAGAAATACGGAGTGGCACCTGTGTGCGCCGAGCATTTCGAGTATCCGATGATCGCCGACGTCACTGCGGATTTCGTCTATGCCCGTCTGCAAAAGGGATCTGACGATATCGACACCTGCTATCCGCCGAAGGATCTGAAGGCGTGGGCCGATCGACTGAAAACATGGGCGGATGGTAAAGTGCCGGACGATCTGCCGCTGATCGACGACGCTCGTAAGGTGAAAGTGGAGCCGCGCGATGTCTTCGCCTTCATGATCCATGAGGGCAAGGTGAACGCGCCGCCCGGCGCGATCGCGCTGCAAAAGGAAGTCGCGAAATAAGTCTATAAGGGCTTCACGGCTGCGACGAGCTCTTCGGCCGTCAGCCCTTTTCCGGCACGCTGCCCCGCCAGACCGTGCAGCCAGACGCCGGCCGCCGCCGCTTCGAATGCTGGTGCGCCTTGCGCCATAAGCCCGCCGATAATACCGGCCAGCACATCCCCCGAGCCCGCCGTCGCAAGCCAGGGCGGCGCGTTGGCGTTGATTAGGGCCCTTCCATCCGGTGCGGCGATAACGCTATCCGCACCTTTGTAAATAATAGCGGCATGGGCTCTGGCGGCGGCAGCTCTTGTTTTATCGACCTTGTTCAAACTTGCATCCCCGGCGATATCCGGAAAAAGCCGTGCGAATTCGCCTTCATGGGGCGTCAACACAAGCCGCGTCGGCCCGTCGGCAAAAGCATCGAACAACACTTGCGCATTGTCGCGAAACGATGTGATGCCATCCGCATCCAGCACCAGATGCCGGTCCGCAAGCGCAAGGCAGAATTTGCGCGCCTTGTCGCCGGCGCCGAAACCTGGGCCGAGGACGAACGTCGAAAGACGCTTGTCAGCCAGCCACGCCTTGAGTGTCGTCTCATCCTCGACAGCGTGCAGCATGATCGCCGTGAGCATGCCGGCATTGACGGCCATCGCATCCTGCGGCGACGCTATGGTGACGAGTCCTGCCCCGGATTTCAGACCTGCCATGGCAGACATGCGCGCTGCACCGGTCGCATTCGGTCCGCCCGAGAAGACGACAAGATGGCCACGCTTGTATTTGTGGCTATCGGCATCCGCAGAGGGAATTTCCCGCTGCCATTGGGCCGGCGTGTTTTCGGCAATCATTGCATCGGCATGCGCTCGAACAATGCGTGCGGGTATTCCGATGTCGAACACCTCGACTTCGCCGCAAAGCTCGCGTCCCGGCAACAGCAGGTGGCCGGGTTTGCGCGTCATGAAGGTGATCGTGCGCACAGCATGAAAGGCCGCGCCCAGAGCCTGACCGCTCAAGCCGTCAAGGCCGGACGGCAGATCAACGGCAAGCACAGGAACATCGGCCTCGCCGACCCTCGCGATCACCGCCGCCACCTCTTCCGGGACAGGCCGTGACAAGCCAGCGCCAAAGATGGCGTCGACGACGATATCGCCGCGCCTCGGCGAGTACGTTCCTATAGCGGCACCCCTGATCGGGCAGTCGGCATAGGCTCGCGCCGCATCACCCTTCAGCCGGCCCGGATCACCCAGATAGAAAAGTTCAACGCTTGCTCCGGCCTGTTGAAGAGCGCGCGCAACCACATAGCCATCGCCGCCGTTGTTTCCAGGACCGCAAAGAACCACATGGCGCAACGCTTCGGGAAAGTGCCGCAGCGCACCTGCAGCGACCGCTTGCCCGGCCTTTTCCATCAAGCCATAGGAGTCGATGCCGGAAGCAGCGGCGTCCCCGTCTATAGCGGCCATGGTTTGCGGAGAGATCAGGAGATCGGCAATCGGTAACATCATAAGATCATATTATAGATGCGAAAACTGCCTTAAAAACAACCGCAATTGCGAACTGCTATTTGACCGTTAAATATGCATTTGCACAATGATTGAACAAAACCAGTCAACACCTTGCTCAAGCACGAATATGACGTTCAGGGGAGTTTTTTGCGAAAATTTACTTATACAGCGCATTTCAACGCGAAATCGCTTCCATTTTTCCGAAAAATCCTCATGAATCCATCGCCTCGGTACGAATTCGCCGGGATTTTTTACAGCGATTGATTCCCAACTGGCACGATACGTGCATTACGTTGGCCGAGCGGGGAGAGTCCTGCTGTAACAGGAGAAGCGGAGAGACATTTTCTCATGAAAAAGATCGAAGCGATCATTAAGCCTTTCAAGCTCGACGAAGTGAAGGAAGCCCTTCAGGAAGTCGGTTTGCAGGGTATAACCGTCACGGAAGCGAAGGGCTTCGGTCGTCAGAAGGGCCATACGGAACTTTACCGTGGCGCCGAATATGTCGTCGACTTCCTGCCGAAGGTGAAGGTTGAGGTCGTATTGGCAGACGAAAACGCGGAGGCCGTCATAGACGCCATTCGCAAGGCTGCGCAAACCGGCCGTATCGGTGACGGAAAGATTTTCGTTTCCAACGTGGAGGAAGTCATCCGAATCCGCACCGGCGAAACGGGTATCGACGCCATCTAATCCGCCCGGCCCTCGCGGCCGAGCTCGTTTAATCGTCATCTAAGTCAAGGGAAGAAATTTAATGACGACCGCAAGCGACATTCTGAAACAAATCAAGGACAACGACGTCAAGTTCGTCGATCTGCGCTTCACCGACCCAAGGGGCAAGCTGCAGCATGTGACCATGGATGTGATCTGTGTCGACGAAGACATGTTTGCCGATGGCGTCATGTTCGACGGCTCGTCCATCGGCGGTTGGAAGGCCATCAACGAGTCCGACATGGTGCTGATGCCCGATCCGGACACGGTTCACATGGACCCGTTCTTTGCACAGTCGACCATGGTCATCCTGTGCGACATTCTCGACCCGGTTTCCGGCGAATCCTATAACCGCGACCCGCGCGGCACGGCCAAGAAGGCCGAAGCCTACCTGAAGGCGTCCGGCATCGGCGACACCGCCTTCTTCGGACCAGAAGCCGAATTCTTCGTCTTCGACGACGTCAAGTACAAGGCCGATCCTTACAACACCGGCTTCAAGCTCGATTCCAGCGAACTCCCGTCCAACGACGACACCGACTATGAGACCGGCAACCTCGGCCATCGTCCGCGCGTCAAGGGTGGCTACTTCCCGGTTCCACCAATCGATAGCTGCCAGGACATGCGTTCGGAAATGCTCACGGTTCTCACCGAAATGGGCGTTACCGTCGAAAAGCATCACCACGAAGTCGCCGCCGCCCAGCACGAGCTCGGCATCAAGTTCGACACGCTGGTTCGCAGCGCCGACGGCATGCAGATCTACAAGTACGTCGTGCATCAGGTCGCCAATGCCTACGGCAAGACGGCAACCTTCATGCCGAAGCCGATCTTCGGCGACAACGGCTCGGGCATGCACGTTCACCAGTCGATCTGGAAGGGCGGCAAGCCGACCTTCGCCGGCGACGAATATGCAGGCCTGTCCGAGAGCTGCCTCTACTACATCGGCGGCATCATCAAGCACGCCAAGGCGATCAACGCTTTCACCAACCCGTCGACGAACTCCTACAAGCGTCTCGTCCCGGGCTATGAAGCACCGGTTCTGCTTGCCTACTCGGCACGCAACCGCTCCGCCTCCTGCCGCATTCCGTTCGGCTCGAACCCGAAGGCAAAGCGCGTCGAAGTCCGCTTCCCCGACCCGACCGCAAACCCCTATCTCGGCTTCGCCGCCATGCTGATGGCCGGCCTCGACGGCATCAAGAACAAGATCCATCCGGGCAAGGCCATGGACAAGGATCTGTATGATCTGCCGCCGAAGGAGCTCAAGAAGATCCCGACGGTTTGCGGATCGCTGCGCGAAGCGCTTGAAAGCCTCGACAAGGACCGCAAGTTCCTGACCGCCGGCGGCGTCTTCGACGACGACCAGATTGACGCGTTCATCGAACTCAAGATGCAGGAAGTCATGCGATACGAAATGACCCCGCATCCGGTCGAGTACGACATGTACTACTCGGTCTGATTTAAGATCTCGAAAGCCCCGGAATGCCGGGGCTTTCATCCTAAATGGGAAGCCGGTGGCAGGCCTCTCGCGCAGATTGCGTTTTCCCTTGAACGCTCGTTCACGACTTCTGACCGAACACGGCGGAGTGTGACAGTTCAATGAAGGAATGGGGGCAAAATCCTTGATATCAGTGGTGAAAGTCACCACATGATTACGTGAAAGGAAGTCGTGCCATGAAACAACGAAACGCAAAATTCAATATTGGCGACGTGGTTCGACACCGGATGTTCCCCTTCCGCGGTGTCATCTTCGATGTCGATCCGGAATTCGCAAATACCGAGGAATGGTGGAATGCCATTCCGGCCGAAGTGCGGCCCAGCAAGGACCAGCCCTTCTATCACCTTCTCGCTGAAAACGACGAGACTGAGTATGTCGCATACGTATCCGAGCAGAATCTGGTCAATGACGAGAGCGGCGTTCCGCTCCGCAATCCGCAGATCGCTCAGATTTTTGATCAGGCGCCGACCGGTCAGCTCAAGCCCAAGATGAGCATGGCTCACTAAGCGCTTTATTCCCATTCATTTCGAAGGGAAGGATCCCAAGGCCTTCCCTTTTTATTTGTCGGCACGAGCCGGCTTTGGCTCAAAAGAAAAAGCCCGGATTTCTCCGGGCTTTTTCTTAGATCTATTCGGCGAAGTCGCCAGCTTACTGCTGCTTGGCAGCCTTCTGGGCGTCTTCCAGCTTCTTGCGAGCTTCCTCAGCCTTCTTCTGCATGCTGTCCTGCAGGCTCTTCTGGCTTTCTGCGAGCTTCGAGTCGGAGATAGCCGGGCCGTCAAAGGCGGCGCCAAAGCCAGTCAGCGAGATCTTGATCGGGTTCGGCGCACGGCGGAAGTTGATCGAGGTAAAGGTTACGTCGGTACCCTTCTTCAGCGAAGCGATCATCGCATCGGTGACCGGAACTTCAGCGGTGCACTTGTCGGGAAGGCAGACGGCGTAGTCGAGCTTCTGGCCCTTGCCGCCATCGACCTGCATGGTGATGCCGGGGGGGATCAGGCGAGCCGTCGGAACGGAGATCTGCAGAATCTTGCGGTTGACCTTACCGTCGACCGAGATGAGGCCGACTGCCGTCACCAGCTGACCGTTGTTGGCCATGATCAGGTTCTGCACGATGCAGATGTCGGCATCGTCCTGCTTGGCGCAGGTCTTGTACCAGCCCAGACGCGGCTGATTGGGATCGCCACCGCCATCGGCTGGAGCAGCATTGGACGCATCCTGAGCGAAGGCAGCAGCCGGAAGCGCCGCACCGATCATGAGAGCCAGAGCAGAAAGACCTGCCCGCATTTTGTTGTCAGTCTTGAACATCATAGCGAAACCGCCTCCTGAAATCCGCTGCGGGACGACAGCGTGCCGTCCCATGCCATTCGGGTCAAACCGTCGTCCACCTGTCGAATGAATAAGGCAAATGCATGACCCGAGAAACCCGGCACCCCTGTTACATCGCACGGGCACGGATATCCAGCATTTCTTTGGGCTTTTCTATCCTCAGGCAAGAATTCCGCGGTCGCGTGTTGAATTCGGCACGCTCATGATAAGGTTCGGCCGAATCGAACGCCCTTACCGGAAAGGATGCCATGCAAGCGCTCCGGATCGCTGTTTTCCTGTTTTTCGCGACAGTGTGCAACGCCGTAGCGGCACAGCCGCTTTATGGCATCGCCATGCATGGAAATCCGGCCCTGCCGGCGGATTTCAAGCATTTCCCCTATGTCAATCCGGACGTCAAAAAAGGCGGCCGCATAAGCTACGGGGTCGTCGGCACATTCGACAATCTCAACCCATTCATTCTGAAGAGCATGCGCACAACGGCGCGCGGCATGTGGGACCCGGAATTCGGCAACCTCGTCTATGAGCCGCTGATGCAGCGCTCGCGCGACGAGCCGTTTACACTCTATGGATTGCTGGCGCAGACGGTCGAGTGGGACGATAGCCGAAGCTTTATCCAGTTCAACCTCAATCCTGCCGCCAAATGGTCTGACGGACAGCCGGTAACACCGGAAGATGTGCTTTTCACATTCCAGCTGTTGCGCGACAAAGGGCGCATACCGATGTCGTCGTGGCTCGATACCGTGGCGAGCATGGAGAAGGTCGGCGACCATGGCGTACTGATCCGCTTCAACGAAAAGGGCAATCGCGAAACGCCGCTGATCATTGCCTCATCGATCCCGATCCTGCCCAAACACGCAATTGATGCTGAAAACTTCGAACGCACGACGTTGAGCATACCAATCGGCTCTGGCCCTTATCGCGTGAAGAGCGTCGACCCCGGTCAGCGAATCGTCTTTGAGCGTAACCCCGATTATTGGGGCAAGGACATTCCAGCAAAGGTCGGCGTCGACAATTTCGATCAGATCGTGGTGAACTACTTCTTGCAGGATACGACTGTGTTCGAGTCCTTCAAAAAAGGTGATCTCGATATTTATCAGGATGGCAGCCCGGCTCATTGGCAGGACGCTTATAATTTCCCCGGCGTCGCTGCAGGCGCTGTTGTCAAAGAAACATTTACGCCGAAATTGCCGAGCGGCATGCTCGGATTCGTCTTCAATACGCGCCGCCCAATCTTTGCCGACAAGAATGTGCGCAAAGGCCTGACGCTCGCCTTCGATTTTGAATGGTTCAATCGCAGCCTGGCCTCAAGTGCGTATACACGCACCGAAAGTTATTGGCAGAACTCCGACCTCTCTTCTTTCGGTGTGCCGGCAGATGCCCGCGAGCTTGCCATGCTTGGACCCATCAAGGACCACATCGACAGCGATGTACTCGACGGCACCTACAAGCTACCCGTCAGCGACGGCTCTGGCCGTGATCGCAAGATCCTGCGCAAAGCCGTCAACTTCCTTAAGCAGGGCGGCTATTCGATCAAGGGCGAGCGCATGGTCGATAGCGCCGGTCGACAACTCAGCTTCGAAATCATGACGCAAAATGCGGATCAGGAGCGAATTGCAATCGCCTATCGCCGTTCGCTGACGTTGCTCGGCATCGCCGTTACTATCCGCACGGTCGATGATTCGCAGTATCAGCTACGGACCACGAACTACGACTACGATGTCATCATCAAATCCTATCCATCGTCACTGTCGCCCGGTATCGAGCAAGTCGGGCGCTGGGGCTCGGTTGCCGCCAAGGCGCCAGGCAGTCTGAATTTCGCGGGGGTTGCTAATCCTGATGTCGACACGCTCATGGATCACATTCTGACCGCGCGTTCCGCCGATGATTTCCGCGACGCGGTTCGATCCTTCGATCGAATCCTCATTTCCGGCTATTACGTTGCACCGCTCTATCACATCGCACAGCAATGGGTGGCACGGCGAAGCCATATCGCCCATCCCGATATGTTGCCGCTTTACGGCTACCAGCTGCCCACATGGTGGGACGCATCGGTGCAATGACGTGATTGGTTCCCTTTCGGTAACCGGTTGAAGCCATCGGCACAAAGGCCTAGATGGTGGAGACAAGCAGCAAACCGGAAGGATAAAGCCATGGAACGCATCACGATCGATATCGTCTCGGACGTCGTTTGTCCGTGGTGCTATGTTGGCAAGGCCCGACTGGAGCTTGCCATCGCCGAGGTGCAGGATGAAGTCGGGGTCGACCTCAACTGGCGGCCCTATCGCCTGAATCCCGACTATCCGCCTGAGGGCGTCGACCAGAAAAAGGCGCTGGAACAGAAACTCGGTGGTGCGCAGCGAGTTGCCGAAGGCCACAAGATGCTGACGGACCTCGGCCATGAAGTGGGCATCAACTTCGATTTTGACGCCATCAAGATCGGTCCAAACACGCTCGATGCACATCGTCTGATCCACTGGGCGGTCACCGAGAGCCGCGAGAAGCAGGACAAAGTCGTCAACGCACTCTTCAAAGCCAATTTTGAAGAAGGCCGCAATGTCGGCGATCATGCCGTACTGCTCGACATTGCCGAGAAAGCCGGGCTGGACCGCTCGGTCATTTCAACCCTGCTCGCCTCCGATGCGGACCGCGATCTCATCATTGCTGAAATCGATGCCGCGCAGAAGATCGGCGTCACTGGCGTGCCGTTCTTCATCTTCGATCAGCAATATGCCGTCAGTGGTGCTCAGACGCCGGATGTGATCGCCGGCGCATTGCGCGATATCGCCAACATGAAGGCCGAGGCGCGGGCCGGGATGAACTAGACGTCGGTGTACCGCTTCCATGCCAGAGACGATTGCGCAAATCCGCTGATAGCGGAAGCCCTGAGATTTTCTATCACGGCTTGGCCAGAAATCCCGATGCCATTGCGCGAAAGGCTTCTATCGCTTTGGGCAAAACGTCCATGGGATTGTCGCTGGCGGCAACCCATAGGGCGGCGTTCAGCGCTGCACCGGAGAGAAGACGCGCCGCAGCCTCCGCGTCGACCCTCTTCACCACCCCCTGCGCCTGCAGCTTTGACACGGTCTGCAGCGTCCCGGCGAGACAACTGTTCTGGCTCGGCCATTTCGAGGGATCGCCGAGAACTGCCGGTCCATCGAGCAAAACGATTCGCTGGACCTCGGGATCGAGCGCCATCTTGATATAGGCTTCGCCTTCCGCCAGCAGACCGGGCCAGCCGCCACCGGCCTTGGCACCGATCTCCTTTGCCCGCAGCGCCAATTCGCTATCGATCTGATAGACGACGGCGGCGAGCAATCCACGTTTGTCTCCGAAATTATGATAGAGGGCGCCCCGCGTCAGCCCGACATCGGCCGTCAGCTCATCCATCGATGCCGCTGCAAAGCCCTTTTCGGCGAAGGCCTTTCGGGCGGCGGCAACAAGCTTGAGCCGGTTTTCTTCCATTGTTTCCAAGCGCTTTGCCATATCGCCCTCAATTTCATATACGTTTCGTATTTGAAATATTGACATACGTCGCGTACATTAATATCTCACATACATGCCGTATATCAAATGGAGCGGCATTTTGGAATGGCCCCGCAGGCATGCGCCCTTCCGATATTTTCACATCCCTACCAATGAGAGCCAAAGATGACGACGACACGCAGAGCAATATTCCCGAAGAACCGACACGCGCTTTATGATGAGCATGGATACTCCGCCGCGATCCGCTCCGGCGATCTGCTGTTCGTTTCAGGCCAGGTCGACAGCCGCTCGGATGGGAGCCCGGAGCCGGATTTCGAAAAACAGGTTCAGCTTGCATTCGACAATCTTCGGGCCACCCTGGAAGCCGCAGACTGCACCTTCAACGACATCATCGATGTGACCACTTTCCACACCGATCCCGAACAGCAGTTCGGCGCGATCATGGCTGTCAAAAACCGGATTTTCAGCGAGAAGCCTTATCCAAACTGGACTGCGGTCGGCGTCAACTGGCTTGCGGGTTTCGACTTCGAAATCAAGGTCATTGCGCGCATTCCGGATGCAGGAAGGGCTGACAAGCCCCAGGCCGCTTAAGCCTATGCAGAACGCAGCCCGCAGCGGAATACCGCAGCGGGCCGCTGCGCCACTCCTGGGCCAGATTGATGCAGGCCGGCTTCCGGCCGTTGCGGTGCACACGAAAGTTGCTATTTTCGCCTTCGATCGAACCAACGGACGACGGCAATGAACACCTCCACTCGGCATGATCTCAGCGACATCAAACTTGGAGACTGGGTGGATCGCCGTCTGCCGTCGGCATTGAGGCCCTATACGCGGCTTGCGCGTCTCGATCGCCCAGTCGGAATTTGGCTGACGCTTTTTCCCTGCTGGGCGGCACTCATCCAGGCCTCGCATGGTATCCCTGACTTTCGGCTCTTCATCGTCTTCTCGCTGGGCGCGTTGCTAATGCGAAGTGCAGGCTCGACCGTCAACGATATTGCTGATCGCAAGTTCGACGGCCATGTCGAGCGGACCCGCTTCCGACCTCTTGCGAGCGGCCAGATCGGCGTGGCGCGAGCACTGATATTCCTGGTGGCAGAGCTCGCACTAGCCGCTTCTCTCCTCGTCTTTTTGACGCCTTACACACGCCTGGTCGCCATCTGCGTCCTGCCGCTCGTCTTTATCTATCCGCTTTGCAAGCGCTTCACCTATTGGCCCCAGGCAGTACTCGGTGCGGCGTTCAACTGGGGAATGCTGATGGCATGGTCCGAAGTCCACGGCGCGATCTCGGTCGGCGCGTTAGTGATGTGGCTTGGCGCAATGACCTGGCAGATCGGCTACGATACCGTTTACGCCTATGTCGACGTTCGCGACGACGCACGATTGGGTTTGAAATCAACCGCACTGCTGTTTGGCGCGCAAGGCAAGATCATCATTGGCCTATTCTACGGTGTAACTGTCCTTGCCTGGTCAATCGGTGGATGGATGACCGGCATGTCGCTTCCCTACACCATTGGCATGCTTGTTATTGCCGTGCATCTTGCCTGGCAAACGTGGCGCCTCGATCTTGCGCGGCCGGAGATCAACTACCGGCTGTTTCTGGCAAACATATTGACGGGATTGCTGCTGGCTGCCGCTGCCTTTGCCGGCACGCTATGATCGCACCTCAACCGCAAGGATTAGGCCGGCAATATGCGAGGGATGTACAGGCGACCGCCATCTTGGGCGGGCCGCCCCATGATCCTGTCGGCGAAGCCCTCGCGTGACGGAGCAGCCAGCCCCGGGGCATCTCGTCAGCTGCAAGATCAGCCGACGATCCACATCCTACTTCGCCAATTCCGCCAGTTGTGTCATGACAACCGCCGCCCCTTGCAGCCGCTTTTCCGGTGTCGGCAGGTCACGGGTCAGGAAAACGCTGTGGTCGGCGCGGATCTTCGCCATCGTGCCCTGCTTGGCGATGTAGCCAACGAGGTTGGCCGGATTCGGGAATTCCTTGTTGCGGAATTGTACGACAACGCCCTTAGGACCGGCGTCCAGCTTTTCGACATTGGCAACGCGACAGAGCGACTTGATGTAGACGATCTTGAGAAGATGCTGCACCTCGATCGGCAATGGGCCGAAGCGATCGATCATTTCGGCGCCGAAGCTGTCGATTTCCTTGAGTTCGGTGATCTCGCCGAGGCGACGATAGAGCGCCATGCGCAGATGCAGATCAGGCACATAATCGTCGGGGATCATGACAGGCGTCCCGACGGAGATCTGCGGCGACCAACCGGTATCCTGGATTTCGTCGACACCCTTCACTTCCGCGACGGCTTCTTCCAGCATCTGCTGGTAAAGCTCGAAGCCGACCTCCTTGATGTGGCCCGACTGCTCCTCGCCGAGCAGATTGCCGGCGCCGCGAATATCGAGATCGTGGCTGGCAAGCTGGAAACCGGCACCAAGCGTATCCAGCGATTGCAGCACCTTGAGCCGGCGCTCAGCCGTCGTCGTCAGCACCTTGTTGACCGGCAGCGTAAACAACGCGAAGGCGCGAACCTTGGAGCGGCCGACACGGCCACGCAACTGATAAAGCTGCGCAAGACCGAACATGTCGGCGCGATGAACGATGAGCGTATTGGCCGTCGGCACGTCGAGGCCGGATTCTACGATGGTCGTGGAGAGCAGCACGTCGTAACGGCCCTCATAGAAGGCATTCATGATGTCTTCCAGCTCGCCGGCCGGCATCTGGCCATGCGCGACCGCCACTTTCAGCTCGGGCACATCCGACTGCAGGAAAGCATGGATATCGGCGAGATCGGCAAGACGCGGACAGACATAGAAGCTCTGGCCGCCGCGGTAATGCTCACGCATCAGTGTTTCGCGGATGACGAGGGAATCGAAGGGCGAGATGAAGGTGCGCACCGCCATGCGGTCGACCGGGGCCGTCGTGATGAGCGAAAGCTCGCGCACGCCGGTCATGGCAAGCTGCAATGTGCGCGGGATCGGCGTCGCCGACAGCGTCAGCACATGCACGTCGCTCTTCAGTTCCTTCAGCCGCTCCTTGTGCTTCACGCCGAAATGCTGCTCTTCGTCGATAACGAGCAGGCCGAGATTGGCAAACTTGATGCCGGCGCCGAGCAGTGCATGCGTACCGACCACGATATCCGTCTTGCCCTCGGCGACTTCCTTTTTCGTCAGTGTCAGTTCCTTGGCACCAACAAGGCGGGAGGCCTGCTGAACGCGGATCGGCAGGCCGCGGAAACGCTCGGAAAAGGTCTTGAAATGCTGGCGTGCCAGCAGCGTTGTCGGAACGACGACTGCGACCTGGACGCCGTTCATCGCAGCCACAAAGGCGGCGCGCAGGGCAACTTCGGTTTTGCCGAAACCAACGTCGCCGCAGACGAGGCGATCCATCGGCCGGCCGGCGCCGAGATCCTCGCGCACCGCCTCGATGGCGTTCATCTGGTCTTCGGTTTCATCGTAAGGGAAACGCGCGGCGAATTCGTCATAGAGCCCTTCGGGCGTCGTGAGCATGGGTGCATGCCGCGTCAGGCGTTCGGCCGCAATGCGGATCAAGGCGCCCGCCATATCGAGCAGGCGCTTCTTGAGCTTGGCCTTACGCATCTGCCATGCGCCGCCGCCGAGCTTGTCGAGCTGTGCCTCGGTGCCCTCACCGCCATAGCGTGAGAGCAGATCGATATTCTCGACCGGCAGGAAAAGCTTGGCATCGTCAGCGTAAAGCAGCTCGAGGCAGGCATGCGGCGCACCGGCGGCCTCGATGGTCCTGAGGCCAACAAAACGGCCGATGCCGTGCTCGGCATGAACGACGATGGAGCCTTCATCCAGGCCGGCCACTTCCGAGATGAAATCGGCGGCGCGCTTGCGGCGTTTAGAGCGGCGCACCATGCGGTCGCCGAGAATGTCCTGCTCGCCGATCACGATGAAATCACCGGCCTCGAAGCCCGCTTCTAGGCTGAGTACGGCCGCTGCCGCCTCGCCCTTCGCCAATCCGCCCAGATCCTTGAAGGCCTCGATCGTCTTGACGCGCGCCAGCCCATGTTCGGAGAGCACCTGCAGGAGGCGATCGAGCGACCCTTCGGTCCAGGCCGAGATCAGCACCTTGCTGCCGGAGGCACGCTTGTCGGCAATATGCTTGACGACCGCGTCGAAAACGTTGACCCGCTCGCTATCGGCGCTCTCGGTGGCAGACCGCGCCCAACGCATCCCCTGACGGGCATCGAGGCTGACGACGCGGCGCGCCTCGCCCTCATGCTCGTTGAACGGCGAGATCCGGATCGCGCCGAAGGCATCGAGCGCATTCCCGAAAGCCTTGCCGTCAAGATAGAGCTGTCCTGGAGTGACCGGCTTATAGGGCGTGCCCTGCGCCATCTGCCCCTTGGCCGGCTGGCCGGATTGAAGGCGGGCGTCGTAGTAGTCGAAGACGAGCTTGGAGCGCTCCTCGGCCGCCTCGCGCACGGTATGGTCCGTGACCATGCGGAAGCCCTTGAGATAGTCGAATACGGTCTCCAGCTTCTCGTAGAAGAGCGGCAGCCAATGTTCCATGCCGGCGTAGCGCCGACCCTCGGAAACAGCGACATAAAGTGCGTCGTCGCGCGTGGCCGCGCCGAATGCGGAGAGATAGTTCTTGCGGAAACGGCTGATCGTATCCGGCGTCAGCGTGACTTCGCTCATCGGATTGAGATCGAGCGAGCGCACCTGGCCCGTCGTGCGCTGGCTGGCCGGATCGAAGCTGCGGATGCTTTCCAGCGTATCGCCGAAGAAATCGAGGCGCACCGGCTCCTCAGTGCCCGGCACGAAGACGTCGAGAATGCCGCCGCGCACCGCATATTCACCGACTTCGCGCACGGTCGCCACACGATCGAAACCGTTGCGTTCCAGACGCGCGGCGATGTCGTCCATTCGAACCTGATTGCCTGGACGGGCGGAGAACGCCAGGCTCTCGATGATATCCTGCGGCGCCACCTTCTGCAGCATGGCGTTGACGGTCACGAGCACGACGGCTGCATGCGGCTTGCGATGATGGGCGATGAGACCGGACAAGGCCGCAAGACGCCGGGCTGAGGTATCGGAGCTCGGCGAAACGCGGTCGTAAGGAAGGCAGTCCCAGGCCGGCAGGGTGAGCACCGGAATTTCAGGCGCGATGAAGCCGAGCATCTGTTCAACATCGGCCATATGCTGGCCATCGGACATGACATAGGCGATCGGCTGGCCGGCTTTCGCCATTTCGGCAATCAGAAATGGCTCAAGTCCGGCCGGAACGTGACCGATCGTCATCGGCTCGCTTGCGGCAAGCAGCTTCTTCGCGTCGAAACCGGGGATCATTTGGTTAATCCGAACCTTTCGGCGATTTCTTCGAAATCGGGCTTGTAGGAGGCCAGGCGCTCAAAGAGCGGCGTCTGCAGATGCTGCGGCGTCGGCTCGCTACCGAGTATCCACTTGAGCAGATCATTGTCCTCTTCGGCCATGATACGCTCGAGCTCATCGAGGTCGGCCTCGGGCAGACCCGGCAGCTCATTGTCGGCAAACTGGCCGAAAACCAGATCCATTTCGCGGATACCGCGATGCCAGCAGCGGAAAAGGATTCGCCGACGACGGGGATCGAGATCGGCACTGCTGAGGGTAAGCCCAGTCATCAAGAACACCTTTATGTTGATGGGTCTCTATAAAACCAGCGTTGTAAGGTGGGAACCGGTTTTTCAGAAAAAAGCACCTGCAACGCAATTTTCCGGGGAGTGTCAGGCTCAATGGCGTCGAGTTCTCTGCCACCCCTTGCCAAATGCGCCCTGCCCGTCGCATTTTGCCGGCCATGCGTCCCGCCATCCTCGACCCGCTATTTGCCTCCATCTCTTCGCTTCCCGGCGTCGGGCCGAAGGTATCCGAGCTACTGGTGAAGCTGCTCGACCGCGAGACGATCGACGACTGCCGCGTCATTGACCTGATCTTCCATGCACCGCATTCGATTATCGACCGCCGCGAACAACCGGGTATCGCCCGTGCGCCGCAGGGCGCCATCGTCACTATCACCGGCCGTGTCGATCGCCATCAGCCGCCGCCAAACCCACGCAGCAATGTGCCCTATCGCGTCTACCTGCACGACGAGACCGGCGAGCTGGCGCTGGTCTTCTTCCGCGGCAAGGCGCAATGGCTGGAAAAGCAGTTGCCGATCGACGAAACGGTGACTGTCAGCGGCAAGGTCGACTGGTTTAACGGTCGTCCGTCGATGGTGCATCCGGATTACATCATGCGCGAGAGCGAGGCTGAAAACCTGCCGCTCGTTGAGCCCGTGTATCCGCTGACCGCCGGCCTGACACCGAAATTCCTGCGCAAGACCATCGAAGGCGCGCTGCCGCGCGTACCGGAGCTGGCCGAATGGGACGATATCGCCCTGACGCAGAAGCAAGGTTTTCCCTCGATCTCCGATAGTTTCCACATGCTGCACGCGCCGCGGGATGCCTCGGATATCGATCCGCAAGCGCCAGCCCGCCGCCGGCTGGCCTACGACGAATTCCTGGCAGGGCAATTGTCACTCTCGCTGGTGCGTCAGAGATTGCGCAAGGTTGCAGGACAGCCAGTGAATGCAACTGGAGAAGTCAGCAACAAGATACTGGAATCCCTGCCCTTTTCCATGACAAACAGCCAGCGGGACGCCGTGGCCGATATCCTGAAGGATATGGCCGGCACGGAACGCATGCTTCGGCTGCTTCAAGGCGACGTCGGCGCGGGAAAGACGCTGGTGGCGCTGATGGCGATCGCCGCTGTGATTGAAAGCGGCGGGCAGGCTGTGCTGATGGCTCCGACCGAAATTCTTGCTCGCCAGCATCATGCGACGATCTCAAAATTCGCAGCCAGTGCAAACCTTTCCGTCGAAGTTCTCACAGGTCGGACGAAGGGCCGCGAGCGAGATGCCATTCTTGAGCGCATCGCCTCTGGCGAGGCACAGATCATCATCGGCACACATGCGCTTTTCCAAGATAGCGTCGCCTACGCCAACCTCATGCTGGCTGTCGTCGACGAACAGCATCGCTTCGGCGTCCACCAGCGCCTGCGACTGACTGCGAAGGGTATCTCGCCGCATATGCTGGTCATGACCGCAACGCCCATTCCACGAACGCTGGTGCTGGCCGCTTTCGGCGATATGGACGTTTCGAAGCTCACCGAGAAGCCGGCAGGCCGCAAGCCGATCCAGACGATCACCATCCCGAACGAGCGCACCGGCGATATCGTAGTGCGCTTGAGAAGCGCGCTATCAGAAGGCAAGAAAGCCTATTGGATATGCCCACTTGTCGAAGAGTCCGAAGAATCTGATTTAATGTCCGTCGAGGAGCGGCATGAGACGTTGACCAAGGCGCTCGGCCCAAGCATCGGTCTCATCCACGGCCGAATGAGCGGCCCGGAAAAAGATGCCGTGATGATGGCCTTCAAGAACGGAGAGATCCGTTTGCTTGTGGCAACCACGGTCGTTGAAGTCGGTGTCGATGTGCCGGATGCGACGATCATGGTCATCGAGCATGCGGAGCGTTTCGGTCTGGCGCAGCTCCATCAGCTACGAGGGCGCGTTGGACGCGGCGACGAAGCCTCGATGTGCATTCTTCTCTACAAGGGGCCGCTCGGCGAAACCGGCCATGCACGGTTGTCGATCATGCGTGACACGGAGGACGGCTTCCGCATCGCCGAGGAAGATTTGAAGCTGCGCGGCGAAGGCGAGCTGCTTGGTACGCGCCAATCCGGCACGCCGGGATTTCGTATCGCCAGTCTGGAAGCCCACGCCGATCTGCTGGAAATCGCCCGCAAGGACGCAGCCTACCTGATCGAGCGGGATCCAGATCTGACGAGCGAGCGCGGGAATGCGGTTCGTACCCTGCTCTATCTCTTCCGCCGCGACGAGGCGATCCGCTTCCTGCGGGCGGGATGAGCGGATGGACGCGACTGCCGCGTCCATCCCGTTTTCAAGATATTACTTGGCAATCAGGCCGGGAATAGTGACCTGGAACACCTGGAACATCGTGTCGACATCGGCTCCGCCATCGCCCTTGTAGGCGGCGCCGACCTGGAAGCCATCCTGGGTCAGGAAGTCGTTGTCGTTGGCGACGAACAGGAAGTAATCGTCCGGCAGCTTCGGATCCTGAACGCTAACGAGCGACATGGCCTCCCACTTTTCGGAGAGATTGTTGCGGTCGTTCGGCGCGCCGTTGTGGAGGCCGAAACGCGCGAGATCGGCGCTGTCATTGATATCGATGAACTGGTTGACCGATGCCGGCTTTACTGACGGATCGAGAACGCCCTTGGGTGCTACCGCCGTATCGGCATCGAACTTGCTGCCCGCAATGTCGGTGGCAGCGGAGACGTCGACGGCGACGATGCTGCGATAGAGCGACTTGTCGCCCTTCTGGCCGTAGCCGTTGTTGCTATCGCGGGCCAGCATCAGGAAGGTCTGCGGCGAGAGTGCATAGATCTCGCTCTGGGCCGCAACAGCCGTCTTACCCTTCTCATTCGTAAAGACCGGAAGCGGCACGACATATTCGTGCACCAGTTTCAGGTTTGCCGGATCAGCCGCGTCATAAACCAGCGCGCGGGTGTTCTGGCGCGTCGAGCTGGAATCGCCGCCATCCTGGCGGGTTGCCGACTGCAGCACGGCGATCAGGAATTTGCCATCCGGCGTCAGCGACATGCCTTCCAGACCCTGGTTGTTCTGGCGGCCGCTGGTCGGGTCCTTCGGTTCCGGCGCGGTTTCACCGGGGCCGGGATTGTTGGAGGCAAAGTTGATGGCGCCATTGCGCATTGGCAGCAGCGCTGCGGGCGGTTGCGTGGCGGACATCATGCGGCCGTCAGCGGCGAAGCGGTAGATGTATGGGCCGTATTCGTCGCTGATGAACATCGTGCCGTCGGGCAGATGTGCGATAGCTTCGGTGTCGAGCGAGATCTTGCCATTCGGCGCCTCGGGCAGCAACGGCATCTTGCCTTCCGCCTTGCGGGTGCCATTGGCCGGGTCGAGGCCCGTGGTGTCGGCACCCTTGTCGTCCTTCAACAGCGTGGTGTCTGCAAGCTTGGCATCGACGCCCATCTGCTCCTTGCCGGCCGGCGGCGTGGCGCCAGGTGCGACAGGTGTTAGGTTGACCTCGATCGTGTTGAGGCGCGGACGGTAGTCGGTCGTGCCGACGGCATTGTAACCACGATCAGGTAGCAGCCACAGCGAACCCTTGTAGCTGCCGTCAGCATTGCGGACCCAGCTTTTCATATCGATCGACATGCCCGAACCGGAGCCGAAGGTCTCGCCAAACTTGTCGCGCAGATTGGCCGGAATGCGACCAATGGCAACGCGTCCCTTGTTGACGAGCGTAACGCCTTCGACGGTGACGGAACTATCGGCAAGTGCTGCGAGCGGTGCAGCAAAAACAAACGTGGCGAGCGCTGCCGACAGCAGCGGCAGGCTCTTAGAACGCAAAGATCTCAAGATATATCCTCCTGATGAAAACCCGTCTGGAGACAATGGCATTCATACGCGGCCTGGCAGAAAGCTCGCGTCGAAGAGGAATGGCCCGGTGCTAGAACACCCGGCATCCAATGATGAAATCCATCCGATTGCCTGTCCCCAACGACGATCTAAGGCGTCAACGTGATAGACACATGACAGCTCATCTGAGGCGCAGATCCGGTCGAACGGACATGAGAACGGCAAGTCTTCAGGTTAGGGATTTCACGGGAGCACGCGCCGGCAGGCTCTTGGCTTCCGTCAGCTCGTCCTTGTATTCGGGCGAGACCAGGCCTCCCGATATCAGCAGCTTGGCGCCGTCTTCTGGGGTCATGTCGAGAACGGTGATTTTCTCTCGCGCGACGAAGACGAGAAAGCCGGCCGTCGGAACAGGCGTCGGCGGCAGGAAGACCGCCACCATATCCTGACCCATGGCGTTGAATTTCGAGGCTATTTCGCCCTTCGCATCAGTGGAAATGAAAACCATGGACCAGAGGCCCGGGCTCGGATATTCGATCAGCCCCACCTTCTTGAACGAGGTGCCCTGCTCTTTCAGCACGGTCTCGAAGATCTGCTTGACGCTCTTGTAGATGGTTCTGACCAGCGGAACGCGATTGACGATCGACTCACCGAAACGAACGATGCTCTGACCGATGAGGTTCTTGGCGAGAAAACCGACGATCGTAATGAAGATCATCGCGATCAGCAGGCCTGTGCCGGGCACGGCGAAGTTCAGATAGCTCTCAGGATCGTAACGGGCGGGGATATAGGGGCGAACCCAGCTATCTGCCCAATGAACGACAGACCAGGTCAGCCACAGCGTGATCGCGATCGGAGCGCAGATAATGAGGCCAGCCAGGAAGTTGTTTCTGATCCGTGTCGTCACCGACATCTTGATGAGCTTTTCAGTCATTCGTCGTTCAAAAACTCCGTTCCGTCGCCCGCATCAACCGGCAAATCTTCCCCTCCTCGCCTTATGGAAAGGTGCCAGAAATCCATGAGGCATACAACCCGGCAGTCGTGTCGACATGGCGATGAGACGATCTGCTCACGACGACGTGACTGCCGGATGAGGATGGACGGAGAGCTTTATTCCACCGTCACGGATTTCGCGAGGTTGCGCGGCTGATCGACGTCCGTGCCCATGAAGACGGCCGTATGATAGGCCAGAAGCTGGATGGGTAGCGAGAAGATGATCGGCGCGATGATCTCGTCCACGACAGGCAAGGTGATCGTCGCCATCGTCGGCAAGGTCGATGCAGCGGCACCCTTCTCGTCGGTGATAAAGATGATCCGACCGCCGCGGGCCGCCACTTCCTGCATGTTGGAAACGGTCTTGTCGAAGAAGCGGTCATGCGGGGCGATAACGATCACCGGCATGTTTTCGTCGATAAGCGCGATCGGCCCGTGCTTCAATTCGCCGGCCGCATAGCCCTCGGCGTGAATGTAGGAAATCTCCTTCAGCTTCAGCGCGCCTTCCATGGCGAGCGGGAAGCTGGTGCCGCGACCGAGATAGAGCACATCCTTGAACTTCGAGATTTCGCGCGACAGGCTTTCCATCTGCGGCTGAATGAGGTTCAGCACACTCGCCATGATGCGCGGCATCTCGACGAGATGGCGAACCATTTCCTGTTCGTCGGCCGCACTGATGGTACCGCGGGCAACGCCGGCGCCGATGGCCAGAGATGCCAGAACGGCAAGCTGGCAGGTGAAGGCCTTGGTCGAGGCCACGCCGATTTCCGGGCCGGCCATGATCGGGAAGACGGCATCAGACTCACGCGCAATGGTCGATTCCTTGACGTTGACGACGGCGCCGATCTTAAGGCCGTTGTCGCGGCAGTAGCGCAGCGACGCGAGCGTATCGGCCGTCTCGCCCGACTGCGAGATGAACAGTGCGGCCTGCGACGGCGACAAAGGCATTTCGCGATAGCGGAACTCGGAGGCAACGTCGATTTCGACTGGAAGGCGCGCATAACGCTCGAACCAGTACTTGCCGACGAGGCCGGCAAGATAGGCCGTGCCGCAGGCAGAAATCGCGAGACCGGAGACGCCGCCGAAGTCGATCGTCGACACATCCGAACGCACACGATGGCTGACGAAATCGACGTAGTGGCTGAGCGCGTGGGAGATGACCTCCGGCTGCTCGTAGATTTCTTTCTCCATGAAATGGCGATGATTACCCTTGTCGACCACATAGGCGGTCGCCTGGGAAATCTGCCGCGGCCGATGGACCTCGTTGCCGTCGAAATCAAGAATGGTCGCGCCGGCATGGGTCACGATGGCGCAGTCGCCGTCGACGAGATAGGTGATTTCGTTGGTGAACGGTGCAAGCGCAATCGCATCGGAGCCGAGGAACATCTCGCCCTTGCCATAACCGACGGCCAACGGAGGACCGGAGCGTGCGGCCATCAGCGTACCCGGATCGTTGTGGAACATCACAGCCAGCGCATATGCGCCGGTCACCCGGTTCAGCATCTTCAGCATCGCCGCGCGCGGATCCAGACCCTCGTTGACGTACTTTGCCAACAGGTGAGCCACGACTTCCGTATCGGTCTGCGAGGCAAACACCTTGCCCTCGGCCTGCAGTTCCTCGCGCAGTTCCGAAAAGTTCTCGATGATACCGTTGTGAACGACCGCAACGCCCTCGACAAAATGCGGATGGGCATTGGTCTCATTCGGCACGCCATGCGTTGCCCAACGGGTGTGCGCAATACCCGTCGTACCGGGCAGCGGATCGGACTCCAGCCGCTTCTCGAGATTGAAGAGCTTGCCCTCGGCACGGCGGCGATCCATCACGCCGTTGTGGATCGCCGCAACACCGGCGGAATCATAACCGCGGTATTCAAGACGCCGCAGCGCATCCACCAATCGATCCGCCACAGGCACCGTACCGACGATCCCAACAATACCGCACATACAACTCTCCGTTTGGCCTCAAATGTGAGGGCAAGTCCTAATGATTCCTGGCATTTTCTCAATTGGCTCGACGGTCACTTTCGATTTCGGACCGTTACGAGCAACATCCAGCGATTTTAGTGGCTGCCCTTCTTTGCCGCCTTGATCGCCAAAGCCCGCTCGCGCAGCACCTTGGCCCGCCCGGGTTTCACCTCCTGGCGAGCGCGACCGAACGCCAGCGCCTCGGCGGGAACGTCGTCGGTGATAACGCTGCCGGAGGCGATATAGGCGCCATCCTCGATGCGGATCGGCGCGACAAGCGAGGAGTTGGAGCCGACGAATACATTGGCGCCAATATAGGTCTCATGCTTGTTGACCCCGTCGTAATTGCAGGTGATCGTGCCGGCGCCGATATTGCTGGCGGCGCCGATCGTGGCGTCCCCGATATAGGTCAAATGATTGACCTTGGCGCCCTCGCCGACCTTGCCGTTCTTCACCTCGCAGAAATTGCCTACCTTGGCACCTGTGCCGAGATCGGCACCAGGACGCAGTCTGGCGAAAGGTCCGACAGTTGCGCCGGCACTGACATGCGCGCCTTCAATATGCGAGAAGGCATGGATGACTGCGCCACCGTCGATCACTGCGCCGGGGCCGAAGACGACATTCGGTTCGATGACAGCATCCTGGCCAATCACGGTATCATAGGCGAGAAACACGGTTTCGGGAGCGATCATGGTCACGCCTGACACCATCAGATCATGCCGACGACGCTCCTGCCACAGGCGCTCGATGAAAGCGAGCTCGGCGCGATTGTTGCAGCCGGTCATCTCGACCTCTGGCGCATCGACTGCGACAGCACGGCCGCCGAGCGAGCGCGCAATCTCGACAAGATCAGTCAGATAGTATTCACCCTTGGCGTTGTTGTTGCCGATGCGATCGAGAAGGTCCAAAGCCTTACGGCCGTTGATTGCCATCAGGCCGCTATTGCACCAGTTGATCTTAAGCTCAGCCTCCGTCGCATCTTTTGCCTCGCGAATCGCGATGAGCTCGCCATCCTCGATCAGCAACCGGCCATAGGCATTGGGATTATCTGTATGAAAACCGATGACGACGATATCGTTGCCGTCGGCCAGTCCCTGGCGCGCAGCGCGCAAAGGCACGTCGGTCAAAAGCGGCACATCACCGTAGGCGACGAGGATATCGTCATACCCGCGCGCGATCGCCTCGCGCGCCGCCAAAACGGCGTGACCTGTGCCCAGTCGCTCTTTTTGCAGATAGGATTCGACAGAGATGCCACCGATCGACGCCGCTGCGCTGACCTCATCGGCATTACGTCCGACGACCAGGGCTGCCGCCGAAATATCCGTCTTTGCGATCGCATCCATGACATGCGCAATCATCGGCCGGCTCGCAATCGGATGCAGAACCTTCGACATCGACGATTTCATGCGTGTGCTGTCGCCGGCGGCGAGGATGATGGCGAGGCAGGTGCGTTCCATTTCGAACTCCGAGATAAGCGGTCTGGCAGTGCCCGCTTGAGCAGGCTCTGCTCCTCATAGCAACTACTCGTGTCGCGAACTACGACAAAATTGGAGTAGCCGGTCGGACCTCGGCAAGTTCGGCGAAAGCTTCGAGGACGTGCTGGCGACCGTCGACAATAACGAATTCCATCGCTTTGTGAGCTGCGTGCCCATCGCGCGCCGCTATGGCGTCAACGATGGCCATATGTGTCTCGGCAATATTGCTGAAGCCATTGTCGGCCGGGGGCGCACTCATGCGGAACATGCCGACGAGCGCCGCCTCGATCAGGCCGCCCAACGACCGCATGAACGGATTATGAGAGGCCTCGGTAATCGCCAGATGGAAATACAGGTCGGCGACGGCCAGACTATCGGACGTATGCTCCGGCGCGGCCATCGCCGCTGCAAGCCGCCGCAGCAGATCGATGTCCTCCTGCGTCGCGCGTTCGGCCACGAGGCTCGCCGCAAACGGTTCGAACGCCATGCGGATGTCGTAGAGATGAAGGAGGAATTCCTTGTCGATGCCGCTTTCGAAGTGCCAATTGAGGACTTCGTTGTCGAACATGTTCCAGTAGATCTTTTCAGTGACCCGGGTCCCCACGCGCGCGCGCGGTACCACCAATCCCTTTGCCGCCAAAGTCTTCATGCTCTCGCGCAGGACGGTGCGGGACACCTTGAAACGCTGCAGCAGTTCGCTGTCGCCAGGTAGAATGCTGCCGATCGGGAAAACGCCCGACACGATCGCCTTGCCGAGGTCATCGACCACTTGCGCATGGCTCGTGCGCGATTTTCCCTCAGGTTTCCTCGTATCAAGAAATCGGCCGCGCAAGCACTCTGTCCTTCCCCTCAGGCGTAACGTCGGTTGAAACGGGAAAGCAGCAGAAGCCCCTTCTGCATCAGAATAAATGCAAACAGCAACAAGCCGATCAATATCTTCGTCCACCAGCTGGAAAGCGTTCCATCGAAGGTGATGTAGGTCTGAATCAAGCCCTGTATGAGAATTCCGATGAGTGTTCCTCCGACGAACCCCGCTCCTCCCGTCAGCAGTGTTCCGCCTATGACCACGGCAGCGATCGCATCGAGTTCGACACCGACCGTGGCAAGCGAATATCCGGCAGATGTATAGATGGAAAAAACGATTCCGGATAGGCCGGCAAGAAAGCCTGAAAGAGCGTAGATCTGGATCGTCGTGCGGCCAACCGGGACACCCATGAGTTCGGCCGTGTGCGCACCGCCGCCGAGCGCGTAAACATTGGCGCCAAAACGCGTACGATGCGCAAGGACGATGCCTCCGGCAAAGACGAGCAACATCAGGCCGCCGATCAATGTCAGCCGCCCGCCACCGGGCATCAGCCAATAAAGATCGTTAAGCTGCGAATAGAAATCATGCTCGATCGGGATACTGTCGATCGACAGCACGAAGGCAATGCCGCGCGCCAGGAACATGCCGGCCAGCGTCACGATGAAAGGCGGCATGCTCAGATAGTGGATGATAGCCCCCATGCCGGCGCCGAACATGGTTGTCAGGACAAGGACCAGCACGAAAGCGATCAGGGGATGAATGGTCGTATCGCGAAGGATGACGGCGAGGAAAACGCCGGTGAAGGCAATGATCGATCCGATGGAAAGATCGATGCCGCCGGAGATGATGACGAAGGTCATCCCGACGGCGGCGATACCCAGAAATGCGTTGTCGGTCAAAAGGTTGCCGGCAACTCTTGTCGACAACATGGTCGGATATTGCGACACGCAGCCGGCATAGGCCAGGATGAAGATGACGATCGTCGCGAGCAGCGGAAGATATTTCGAGTTCACTTTGCCTGCTCCTTTTGAACCATCCGCCCGTCACCGCGCCGCCGCCAGAAGAAGGCGGTCGCGGACTGCATGGCCGGCGACTGGATGACCAGAATGACGATGACGATGATCGCCTTGATGACCAGATTGAACTCCGGCGGAAAGCCGGAAAGCAGGATGCCCGTATTGACGGATTGAATGATCATCGCACCGATCAGCGAGCCGAGGATGCTGAAACGGCCGCCAAGCAGCGAATTGCCCCCGACCACGACAGCCAGGATCGCATCCAGCTCGAGCCACAAGCCGGCATTATTGGCATCAGCCCCCTTGATGTCGGCCGTCACGATAATACCGGCAATCGAGGCGCAAAGGCCGCTTAGCGCATAGACGGCCACCAGAAGGATCGGGGTCTGGATGCCCGAAAGCGTGCTTGCGCGTCGATTGATGCCGATGGCCTCGACTAGCATTCCCAGTGCCGTGCGTCGGACCAGGGCGATCACCAGGAGCGCCGCGAGAATCCAGATCACGACAGGCATGGGCAGAGCCGCGAAGGCACCGCTGCCGAGAAACACCAGACCATCATTGTTGAAGGTCAGGATTGTTCCTTCGGTGATCAATTGCGCGATGCCACGGCCCGCAACCATCAGCACAAGCGTCGCGATGATCGGCTGAATATCGAGCACGGCAACGAGGAAGCCGTTCCAGAGGCCGCAGGCCAGGCCAATGCCGATCGTCAGCAGAAGCGTATAGGCGAGCGAATGGCCCGCGACGATCGAGGAGGCTGCCACTGCGCCGCAGATTGCGATCACTGCGCCGACCGAGAGATCAATCCCCTTCGTGGCAATCACCAGCGTCATGCCGATTGATAAAAGTGCTACCGGCGCGCCGCGATTGACGACATCGATCAAGCTTCCGTAGAACCGCCCATTTTGAATTTCCAGATGAAAAAACTGTGGGAACATGATGAAATTCAATAGAAGAATTGCCAAAAGCGCAATCAACTGCGGCATCAGACGAAGAAGAGAAGACTTAATTTGCGAGCTCATGCGTCCTCCCGCTTCTTTTGAGCCGAGGCAATAGCATTGACGATATTGCCGGCTGTAATCTCGCCGTCGGCCAGTTCGGCGATATGTTCCCGATCACGCAGGACGATCACGCGTGAACTGTAGGCCACCAATTCTTCGAGTTCGGATGAAATAACCACGAGCGACATCCCCTGCCGGCAAAGGTCCTCGATCAATCGGATGATTTCCGCGTGCGCACCGACATCGATGCCTCGGGTGGGTTCGTCCAGGATCAGGAAGCTCGGGTTGGTGGCCAGCCAACGCGCCAGGATCGCTTTCTGCTGGTTGCCGCCAGACAGAAGCCGAATGGGCTTCTCGCGGTCGGTCGTGCGGATATCCAATGCCTTGATGTAGCGGTCGGCGATGGCGTTCTGCTCGCTGCGGGCAAGAGGCCTTGCCCAGCCTCTGCGTGCCTGCAATGCCATGATGATATTCTCGCGAATGGATAGGTCGCCGATGATGCCATCGGTCTTGCGGTCCTCAGGGCAGAAGCCGAAGCCGCTCTTGATCGCCGCGCGCGGACTGGACAGCGCGATGGAGTTTCCTTCGATCCTTGCCTGCCCACTGTCGGCACGCTCGACACCAAACAGCACTTCGGCCGTTTCCGTTCGTCCCGAGCCAAGCAAACCCGCAATGCCGACCACCTCGCCGACACGCACCTCCATATCGAAAGGCTTTATCTTTCCGCGCTTGCCGAAGTTCGTGAAGCTGTATTTGACGGGGCCGCTTTCGATCTCCGTCTGCTTCACTGCGCTTTCGGTCTGCTCGAGTTCGCGACCGAGCATCATGGCGATCAGGGTTTGCCGAGGAAGGCCTTCTACTTCACGCGTCCCGACGAGGCGACCATTGCGCAGTACGGTGATGCGATCACAGATCTCATAAACCTGCTCGAGAAAATGGGTAATGAAAACAATTCCCAAGCGGCGCTGCTTCAATCGTCTGATGATACCGAAGAGCATCTCGACTTCCTGCGCATCGAGACTTGCCGTCGGTTCGTCGAGGATCAAGACCTTGCCGGAGAGATCGACCGCGCGGGCAATCGCGACGACCTGTTGAATGGCAACCGAGAAACGATCGAGCTGGCGGCTCACATCGATATCCATGCCGTATTGCGACAGTAGGTCTCGCGCCATTCCATTCATGACGCGGCTGCTGACCAGACCGAACCGCCGCGGCTGGCGATCGAGGAAGAGGTTCTCGGCGACGCTCAGATTGGGGAGAAGATTGACCTCCTGGTAGACGGTGCCGATGCCGTGCCTTTGCGCCGACAGCGTATCATGCGGATCGATCTCAGCCCCGTCGAGAACGAGCGTGCCTAGATCACGTCGATAGGCGCCGGTCATACATTTGATCAGTGTAGATTTGCCGGCGCCGTTTTCACCGAGCAATGCGTGCACCTCGCCCCGCATCAATGTGAAATCGACATGATCCAGAGCGGTCGAACCGGGGAAATATTTGCAAAAGCCTGTCGCTGTCAGAAGTCGCTCGATGTCTTGAGCCATGAAGCGCTGATGTCCCTGCATTGAGTCATGGGCGAAAGCGATAGCCGGCGCATGGCGTTCATGCGCCGGCATCTTTCAAGAAATCGCATGGGCAGTATTCGCAGCCCATGCGATCGGCTTTCCTCTCAGTAACCGAGGTCCTTCTTCGCCTCGTAGACCTTCTGCGGGTCATCGGCCTGGGTGTAGAGCTTGGACTCGGTCTGGATCCACTTCGGCGGCTCCTTCTTCGTCTTCAGATAGGCATCGAGCGCATCGAAGGCGGGACCGGCCATGTTCGGGGTCAGCTCTACGGTGGCATTCGCCTCGCCGGCGGCCATGGCCTTGAAGAGATCGGGAACCGAATCGACCGACACGGTCAGGATATCCTTGCCGGGCTTCAGACCGGCTTCCTTGATCGCCTGGATCGCGCCGACGGCCATGTCGTCATTATGGGCATAGAGCGCGCAGATGTCCTTGCCGCCGTTCTCGGCCTTGAGGAAGCTTTCCATGACTTCCTTGCCCTTGGCACGGGTGAAATCACCCGTCTGGCTGCGGACGATCTTCAGATTGGCATGGCCCTTGATGGCTTCTTCGAAGCCCTTCTTGCGGGCGATGGCCGGCGAGGAGCCGGTCGTGCCCTGAAGTTCGACGATGTTGCACTTCTTGTCGCCAACCGTCTTTACAAGCCAGTCGCCGGCAACCTTGCCTTCGTGAACCTGATCGGAGGTGACGGCGGTCAGATATAGATCCTTCGGTGCGTTGATCGTGCGATCGAGAAGGATGACGGGGATCTTGGCTTCCTTGGCTTCCTTGAGCACGGCATCCCAACCGGTCTCGACGACGGGCGCCAAGAGGATCGCATCGACGCCCTGCGCGATGAACGAGCGGATCGCCTTGATCTGATTCTCCTGTTTCTGCTGCGCATCGGCAAACTTCAGGTCGATGCCGCGCTTCTTGGCTTCCTGCTTGGTCAAGGTCGTCTCGGCCGCACGCCAACCGGACTCCGAGCCGATTTGCGAGAATCCGACGACCAGATCTTTTGCCGATGCCGATGTGAACATGCAGGCAGCAAGCATCGTGGCACTGATCAGTGCAGTTTTGAATTTCATGATTTCCCTCCACAGGCCATCTCCTCAGGCCTGCGATCAAAAAATCATATAGTAATACTTTTGTAAATCAGCATTCGTTGATGCAGCGCAACAAAAAAGGGCGCCATTGGCGCCCTTTCTCAACCTTGACGATTTGGCCTGAATTACTTCGAAGCCGGCAGCTTGTCGTCGACGCCTTCAATGTAGAAGTTCATGCCGAGCAGCGTGCCGTCATCGGCCTTTTCGCCGGCCTTCAGCCAGGGCGTGCCGTCCTGCTTGTTGATCGGGCCCGTAAAGGGCGCCAGCTCGCCAGACTTGATCTTGGCTTCGGTTTCCTGCGCCATCTTCTTCACGTCGTCAGGCATGTTGGTATAGTCGGCCATCTTCAAGATGCCGTCCTTCAGGCCGTCCCAGCTCTGCTCGGACTTCCACTTGCCGTCGAGGAGTGCATGAACACGCTTGGAGTAGTAGTTGCCCCAAGTGTCGACGATGGCCGTCAGCTGTGCCTTCGGGCCTGCGGCGATCATGTCGGACGCCTGACCGAAAGCATGGATGCCGCGCTCTTCGGCAACCTGCATCGGCGCCGTCGTGTCGGTGTGCTGCGTCAGGACGTCGACGCCCTGGTCGACCATGGCCTTGGCGGCATCGGCTTCCTTGCCCGGGTCGAACCACGTGTTGACCCATACGACCTTCAGCTTGAAGCTCGGATCGATAGAGCGGGCGCCCTGCTCGAATGCGTTGATGCCCATCACGACTTCCGGGATCGGGAAGGACGCGAGGTATGCGGCACCGTGGTTCTTCGAGGTCTTCGCAGCGATCTGGCCGAGGATGTAACGGCCTTCATAGAAGCGCGAGTTGTAGGTTGCGAGGTTCGGGCCGCTCTTGAAGCCGGTCGCATGTTCGAACTTCACCTTCGGGAACTTGGCGGCAACCTTGACGGTCGCGTCCATGAAGCCGAACGACGTCGAGAAGATCAGCGAGCAGCCGGAACGGGCAAGACGCTCGATGGCGCGCTCTGCATCCGGGCCTTCCGGAACGTTTTCAAGATAAGGCGTATCGATCTTGTCGCCGAATTCCTTCTGGATCTGCTGGCGGCCGAGGTCATGCGCCTGCGAATAACCGCCGTCCGTGTGCGAGCCGACATAGACGAAGCAGACCTTGGTCGGTGCTGCTTCGGCAGCGGCAGCGAAACCAACGATGGCGGCGGCTGTCGTTGTGAGGGCGAGTGCTAGTTTTTTCATGGTTACCCCTGTTGGTTTGACATGTTTTGCAGAAATCCGTCCGGTATTGCGATCAACGCTCCGGAACGAAGGGCTTGCCGAGCGACGCGGGCGTATTGATCAAGGTCGCGCGGCGATTTTGGGAGATGATGACGAGAACCACAATAGTCGACGCGTAGGGCAGCATCGACAGGAACTGCGAGGGTATGCCGACGCCGAAACCCTGCGCATGAAACTGCAGAATCGTTACGGCGCCGAAAAGATATCCGCCCGCCATGACGCGCAACGGCCGCCAGGACGCAAAGACCACCAAGGCAAGCGTCACCCAGCCGCGACCGGCCGACATGTTCTCGACCCATTGCGGCGTGTAGACCAGCGACAACTGCGCACCGGCAAGCCCCGCGCAGGCGCCGCCGAACATGACCGCGAGATAGCGGGTGCGGATGACGTCGATGCCGAGCGCATGGGCCGAGCCATGACTGTCGCCGACAGCGCGCAGCTTGAGGCCGGCACGACTGCGGAACAGGAACCAATTGACGCCGACAAGCAGCGCGATCGAAAGGTAGAAAGTCAGATCCTGCTTGAAGAACACCGGACCGAAGAACGGGATTTCAGAGAGAAACGGAAAAACGATCTCCCGTAACTGCACACCCGGCACGCTGACATAGCCTTCACCGATCATGCCGGACAGGCCAAGACCAAGAATGGTCAACGCCAGACCGGTCGCCACCTGGTTCGTCACCAGTGTGAGCGTCAGAAAGCCGAACAACAGCGAGAACAGCGCGCCCGCGACAATGCCGACCAACAGGCCGACATAGGGGGACCCGCTCATCTGCGCACCGACGAAGGCAGCCACCGCGCCGATGATCATCATGCCTTCGACGCCGAGATTGAGAACGCCCGAACGTTCCACCACGAGTTCCCCGAGGCCGGCGATGACGAGCGGTGTCGATGCGGTGATGATGGTGAGCAGGATGGCTTCGAAGACGCTCATGCTGCACCTCCACGAACCCGCGACCAGACAATTCGGATCTTGTAGTAGATCAGCGTGTCGCAGGAGAGCACGAAAAACAGCAGCAGCCCCTGGAAGACGCTGGCAGCCTTGGCGGAAATGCCGGGCGACAATTGCGCGGCTTCGCCACCGAGATAGGTCAGCGCCAACACCAAACCGGACAGGATAGCTCCCAACGGATTGAGGCGCGCGAGGAATGCAACGATGATCGCGGTGAAGCCATAACCAGGAGAAATCGCCGGCTGCAGATGGCCTATCGAGCCGGAAACCTCGGAGATACCGGCAAGGCCCGAAAGCGCGCCGGAAAACACGAAGGCGAACCAGACCATTTTGCGCGAGGAGAAGCCGGCGAAGCGCCCTGCCCGTGCCGACTGGCCGAGAACGGTGATCTCGAAGCCCTTCAGCGTGTATTTCATCAGGAACCACGCAAGCACCGCTGCCACCACGGCAAAGACGATGCCCCAATGCGCACGACCGGCAATATCAGCCCAGTAATCCGGTATGATCGCCGGCAAAACAGCCTCGGGCGGAAAATCGATGCTCTGCGGGAAGTTATGACCTTGCGGATCGCGCCAGGGCCCACGCGACAGCCAATCCAGAAACAGCTGTGCGATATAGACAAGCATCAGGCTCGTCAGGATTTCGTTGGTGTTGAAATGCGCCTTCAGCAGCGCCGGAATGGCCGCATAGAGAGCGCCGCCAATCGCGCCGGCGACCAGCATCAACGGAAGCACCATCGGCGAATGCCAATCGGTGAAGATGATCGGAATGAACGATCCGGCAACGGCACCCATGGTGAACTGACCCTCGGCGCCGATGTTCCAGTTGTTGGAGCGATAACAGAGGCAAAGGCCGACCGCGATCAGGATTAACGGTCCCGCCTTGATCGCGAGTTCGTGCAAAGACCAGACTTCCAGCAACGGTTCGACGAAGAACGCGTTGAGTGCCTCGACGGGATCCTTGCCCATGATGGCAAACATGATGGTGCCGGCGATCAGGGCCAGCACGAGCGCGAGCAACGGCGAGAGCAAGCCGAACAGCTTCGAGACCTGCGGGCGCTTTTCCAGTTCAATGCGCATGGGCAGGCTCCGAATGCGTCTTCGATTCATGCAGGCCGCCCATCAGCAGGCCGATCTTTTCGCGCGTGAGTTCGCCGGCGGGATAAGACTGAGACAAACGCCCTTCCGAGATGACGGCAATATCGGTCGCGACCTCGAAAATCTCGTCGAGATCCTGACTGATGACGAGCACGGCCGACCCGTCGCGAGCGAGATCGACCAGAGCCTGCCGGATACGGCTTGCGGCACCTGCATCGACGCCCCAGGTCGGCTGATTGACGACGAGAACACTCGGTTGCCGATCCAGTTCGCGGCCGACGATGAACTTCTGCAGATTGCCGCCGGAAAGCGCGCCGGCAGCCGGGTCCTCGCCGCTCTTGCGCACGTCCATCGCCTCGCAGATCCGCTTCGTCGCCTGCTTGACGACGCCATGCCTGATGACATTGAGAAACCCGGCACTTAAAAACGACTTGCGGTCCGACTGGTGGCGAGCAAGGACGAGATTATCCGACAGCTTCAATGCCGATACCGCGGCGTGGCCGTGGCGCTCTTCGGGCACGAAACCCGCGCCGATCAACCGGCGTGCGTTGATGCCCTTGGTCCCAACGGACTTACCACGAAGCTGGACAAGATCGTCCGCTGCCATCGTGTATTCGCCGGAGATCACATCGAACAGTTCGCCTTGTCCATTGCCAGCAACACCGGCAATCGCCAGCACCTCGCCGGCACGCACACGCAGCGAAACATCTTTGAGCGACATGGCAAACGGGGTCCGCGCCGACGCCGAAAGACCCGCAATCTCAAGAAGAATATCGCCTTTCGAGCCAAGTCCCTCGTGCTGCACGCTGGCGACATCGTTGCCGACCATCATGCGCGCGAGCGAGCCGGTCGTTTCCTGCCTGGGATCGCAAGCGCCCGTAACCTTGCCATGGCGCAGCACGGTGGCGCGAGAACAGATGCGCTGCACTTCCTCAAGCCGATGGCTGATGTAGAGGACAGAACGCCCCTCGTCTCTGAGCTTGAACAGCGTTTCAAACAGCCGGTCGGCTTCCTGCGGCGTCAAAACGGAAGTCGGCTCGTCGAGAATGATGAGCTTCGGATTCTGTAGCAAAGCGCGAACGATCTCGATGCGCTGCCGTTCACCGACGGACAGATCGGCGACGTGCGCATTCGGATCGAGCGGCAGCCCATAAGCGTGAGAGAGCTTTGCGGCTTCTTCGGAAATTTTTGCAAGCGGGATATTGCTGTCGAGCGAGAGCGCTATATTTTCCGCGACAGTCAGCGCTTCGAAAAGAGAAAAATGCTGAAAAACCATGCCGATGCCGAGCTTGCGCGCGGTACCCGGCGCGTCGATCGAAGCAGTTTGCCCCTGCCAGACGATCTGCCCATGGGTCGGCTCGAGCACGCCGAAGAGCATCTTGACGAGCGTGGATTTGCCTGCGCCGTTTTCGCCAAGGAGCGCATGAATTTCTCCTGGCTGGATTTCCAGATCGATTTCGTTGCACGCAGCAAAACTGCCGAAGAGTTTTGTCAGTTTGCGAACGGACAATAGTGCACCGGTTACCGGCGCATCAGATGACGACACGTTCCCCTCATTTCCTTCCCACCGTCCTGCCCTTTACGGATCTATGGGATCAGTAGTGTAGTTCCACTCGTTTTCCTGGCTTCCAGATCCGCATGCGCTCGCCCTGCATCGCTCAACGGATAGGTCTGATGAATATTGATACGCACTTTGCTGCTTTGCACAACAGCAAATAACGCCTTTGCACTGGCTCTCAACTCCTCAGGCGTTCCGACATAGGCAAAAAGGCTCGGCCGGGTGGTAAAGAGCGAGCCCTTCTGGTTGAGGATGGCGAGATTGAAATTCTCGATCGGACCCGACGATTGACCGAAGGTAACCCACATGCCGCGTGGTCTCAGGCAATCCAGCGACTGCGGAAAGGTATCCTTCCCGACCGAGTCATAAACCACGTCAACGCCCTTGCCGCCGGTGATCTCGCGCACACGTCCGGCAAAGTTCTCCTTGCCGTAGTCGATGACATGGTCATAACCATGCGCCAGAGCGAGTTCGACCTTCTCGGTAGAGCCCGCAGTTCCGATGACAGTTTCGGCACCAAGCGCCTTCGCCCATTGCCCGGCAATCAGCCCGACGCCGCCGGCAGCCGCGTGAAACAGCAGCGTCGTTCCCGGGCCGACTTTGAAGGTGCGGTTCAGCAGATACTCGGCAGTCATCCCCTTCAGCATCATCGATGCTGCGGTTTCGAGCGGGATATCGTCGGGCACCTTGACCAGATGGCGGGTCTCGATGTTGCGCTCGGTGCTATAGGCACCGTCACTGCTGGCATAGGCGACACGATCACCGACCGCGAAATCGGTGACGCCTGGACCGACCTCGGTCACCGTGCCGGCAGCTTCCTTGCCGAGCTGCAATGGAAACTGCGGCGCCTTGTAAAGGCCCGAACGGAAATAGACGTCGATGAAATTCAGGCCGATGGCGGCGTGGCGGATCTGTACCTCGCCGGCGCCTGGAGGCGGCAGATCAACCTCCTCCAGCTTCATGACCTCAGGACCACCGTTTTCGTGGATGCGAATGACCTTGGTCTTCTTCATGACGTGCAATCCTTATTGACGTCCAAGGGACGGGAAAAACTGCAGCACCGCGCCGATACAATAGAGATAAATACCACTGATGATGAAGAGGACAACGGCCCATTGCGGCATCACGAAGTGCATCAGCAGCGAATAGATGCCGAGCGCCGACCAGAAAAGGAATATGCCGAGGTTCAGCGGTCGCAGACGCTTGACGCGCACAGGATGCAGGAAATTGATCGGCAGGAAGGTCAGGACGACAGAAAAGCCGACGAGAATCATGGCGGTTGTGGCGCTCGCATCGATGACGAAGAGCGTGAAGATCACCATGTTCCAGACGACCGGAAAGCCGGAGAAGAAATACTCGTCGGTCTTCATGCCGGTATCGGCGTAATAAATAGCGCTTGAAACCACGATCATGCCTGCGGCGACAAAGGACATGGGCTCGCCGATCATGCCGCTTTCATAGAGCGCAAACGCCGGCAGAAGCACATAGGTCACATAGTCGATAATGTTATCGAGCGTATCGCCCGACCAATTGGGAAGAACTTCCTTGACGCGCACCTTGCGGGCAATCGGGCCATCGATGCCATCGACCAGCAGCGCAAGACCAAGCCACCAGAACATATCGACGAAGCGATGTTCGGATGCGGCAACGACCCCGAGAAAGGCGAGAAATGAACCTGATGCCGTCAAAATATGCACGGAGAAGGCACGAATCTCCGCATAAGGCACCCGTTTGTAATTGAAGACTTTCATCCGCCCCACGACTCGCTAGCTTATGCGCCTGCCCCCGGCAGACGGTTTTTGTTGTTAGATATGCATCCTTTGGTCGCGACCGCCAGCGCAAAAGCGTTCATCCCGGCACGCTAGCGCGACTTCCTGTCATTTTCACCCATTGCGATGTTTCATCCCATGGATTTCAACAGGCTAAGCGCTTATTTTCGGAAAACAGAGTCAATTGAGGCATCGATATGAAGCAGATTGAAGTAGCCGTCATCGGTGGTGGTTTGGCCGGCATGATCACCGCCTTCGCGCTTGCGCGTGGCGGCAGATCTGTCGCTCTCGTTGCTGCACCGCACAATAAAGCGGACAAGCGGACTACGGCGCTCATGGATCAATCGATCCGCTTTCTCGAACGCCTGACCTTGTGGGAGAAGATCGCGCCTTCGACTGCAGCATTGAAGACCATGCGGATCATCGATGGGACTTCGAGGCTGCTGCGAGCGCCGACCGTTTCCTTCCGCGCATCCGAAATCGGCCTCGATGCCTTCGGCTATAACATCCCGAACTCGGTCTTGCTGAACGGTTTGGCCGAGGCTATTGCGTCCGAAGGCAACATCACGCGGATCGAAGCCACCGCGTCCAGCATCAGATTCCACGACAACGGTGCGGCGATTGCGCTCGACAACGGCGAAGAGATCGACGCCGCATTCGTCGTCGGTAGCGACGGGCGCAATTCGATGGTGCGCGAAACCCTGGGCATCAAGGTCAAGGGATGGTCCTATCCGCAATCGGCGATGGTTCTGAATTTCGAACATTCGCTGCCGCATCAGAATATCTCGACGGAGTTTCACACGGAAAGCGGTCCTTTCACGCAAGTGCCGCTGCCCGGCAAACGGTCCAGTCTCGTCTGGGTGCAAAAGCCGGCAGAGGCAGCCGTCAACGCGGAAAAATCGCTGGAAGAACTGGGGCAGCTGGTCGAAGATCGCATGCAATCGATGCTGGGCCGGGTGACGATCGAGGACAATGTGCAGGTCTGGCCATTGTCGGGCATGACGGCACATCACTTCGGCAAGGGCCGTGCCGCCTTGATCGGCGAGGCCGCGCACGTCTTTCCTCCCATAGGCGCGCAGGGGCTGAACCTGAGCCTGCGAGACATACTGGTTCTCTCCGACATCCTGTGTGCCCACTCCGATCAACCGATCGCCGCATCGGCTGGCGATAGTTTTGACCGGAAGAGACGCACCGACATCATCAGCCGCACAGCCAGCGTCGACCTCCTCAATCGTTCGCTCCTTTCGGATTTCCTGCCGGTGCAGATGCTGCGCGCGGCAGGCTTGCATGTGTTGTCCGCCGTGGCGCCGCTCAGAAATATCGTGATGCGTGAGGGGATCGAGCCTGGCGGCAGCCTGCGCAGCTTTCCCTCGATGTTAAGGGAAAAGCTGCGCCGGTAGCATTCCGGTTCTCATCGCATAAAGCACCAGCGAAACCGTCACCACGGAGCATGCCGTGGTGATCAGGATTGTCGCGGAAGCCCGCTCCTGCCAGACACCATATTGCTGCCCGATGACGAAGACATTCGTCGCCGTAGGCAACGCTGCCATCAGAACAGCCGCCTCGATCCAGATCGGATCGAAGCCGCCGACAGACTGCAGCACGATATAGACGAGCAGCGGATGTAAAATCAGCTTTGCCGGGACGATGTAGCCGACTTCGACGGGGATCCGTTTGAGGGGACGCAGGGCAAGCGTCACGCCCATGGCAAACAACGCGCACGGCGCTGCCGCCTGTGCAAGATAATTGACGAAGCGCGTGAAGGCTTCCGGCTGAGGGAGAGAAAGAGCAGCAACAAGGAAGCCGAGTGCAGTCGACAAAATAAAGGGATGCAGCAGCACTTTGCGGGCAATATCCGCCGCAACCCGCCAGGCGGATCGCTTGTCGCCACCCTCCAGCGCCATCAGAGCCGGCGCGACGATAAAGTGCAGCGAGTTTTCGAAGCAGACAATCAACGCAACCGGAACGGCGGCTCTTTCTCCCAATGCCAGCAGCGCCAGTCCAGGGCCCATGTAGCCGATGTTGCCATAAGCGCCGGCGAAGGCCTGGATCGTGCTATCGGCCAGCGAATTGCGGCGCAGGAAACGACCGACGACAAACAGCGCCAGGAAAATCATATAGGTCGCGACGATATCGGTAACGATGAAATCGATGCGGGTGAGCTGTTCGATCGGCGTCTGCGACACCAGCTTGAAAAATAGCGCCGGCAAGGCGGCATAGATGATGAAGGTATTGAGCCATCCAAGCGCTTCGGCTGGCTGCCGGGTAACGCGAGCGGCGATATAACCGATCAGGATCAGGCCGAAAAATGGGAGCAGCAGACCGACGATATCAGACATGGGTGTGAGCCATCCTGAATGCTCCATTTTATCAGGGAAGATTGGGGGCGAGATATATCGCCCCGACTTAGCCGATTTTCATCAGGCCCGGCTTAGCCGATTTTCATCAGGATTGGAAAGGTCTGCTGAAACCATATGGCCATATCGCTGACATAGCCGAAAATGAAGGCAAGGCCCGTGAGCACCAGAAGGCCGCCCATGGCCTTTTCGACCGTACCGAGATGGCGGCGAAAGCGCGACAGAAAGCTCATGAAAGCGCCTGAGAAACCTGCGGCAATCCAGAACGGAACGGCCAGGCCCAACGAATAGACCGCCAGAAGCCCTGCGCCGGCGCCGACCGTCTCACGCGAGGCGGCGATGCCGAGGATCGCGCCGAGAACCGGCCCGATGCAAGGTGTCCAGCCAAAGGCAAAGGCGAGCCCCATAATATAGGCACCCGTCAGTGTCGCCGGTTTGCCGCTGCCCTGGAAGCGAGCCTCGCGCGCAAGAAGGCCGATGCGAAAGACGCCAAGGAAGTTCAGGCCCATGATGACGATGATAAGGCCGCCGATCTTACCGAGGATGTCCAGATGCTGACGCAACAGCAGACCGATGGACGATGCGCCGGCTCCCAGTGCAACGAATACTGTGGCAAAGCCCAGAGTAAAGAAAAGCGCCGAGATCAGCACATTGCCGCGAACGCTCGGCTTTTCAGCGACGGCCGCCCCACCATTGCGGAACTGTTCGACGGAAATGCCGGCCATGTAACAAAGATAGGGCGGCACGAGCGGCAATACGCACGGCGAGAGAAACGAAAGCGCCCCGGCAAGCAAGGCGCTCAGAATCGAAATATCGGCAAGCGACACGGTGAACTCCGGCTATGTCATTTCGCCTTTTCCTAACGTTGCGAAAGCCGGAAAGCCAATCACCTTTTCGCGGGTGGCAACCTGAACGCAAAGCAATCAGAGGCAGTCCCGTCCTTCCCGCTGCAAATGGGCCTATCCACATGCGCGACAAAACGCCGCACGGGAACCAAATGAAAGAATTCACTTTTCGCCCAATTCTCAGTCCAAGCTGCCCTCGTTCGTAGAACAACGTACATTCCACCTAAGCTTATTTAACGGAGGAAAGCCCCCATGAGAATTGCGACCATGTTCACGACTGCAGCCTTTGTAGCCCTCTTCAGCGTCAGCGCGATGGCCCAGACGGCAACCCCAAGCACGGACACCACCACAACGACACCAAGCGCAACGGCGCCGAGCACCACGACGACATCAACCAACTCGATGAAGTCTTCCACGATGAAGCCTAAGGCAGCGAAGCCGGCGCAGACCGCTGTATCCAAGGCGTGCTCGACTCAGGCCGACGCCAAGGGCCTGCATGGCAAAGCTCGCTCCAAGTTCCGGAGCGACTGCAAGAAGAACGGTGGCAAGGCGTAAGCGCTAAGACGCATATTTGAAAACGATCAACTTTGCCGTCTCATCGCCGGTAAAGTTGATCGACCTGATATTTGAGTGACGGTTATTTCACGGTAATCCCGATCGCATCTCCCAACGCAGCGATTAGGAGGGTCACCGGCCATGCGCCCGCATGTCGCCAGTGCGGAATCACAATCCGCTAGAAATCTGCCGCTGCGCGACCGAACACGAAATCCGCTTCCGTTCCATCCGTCAGCCGAACCCGGCCTGAGCCATCGATGCCATTCGCCTGTCTCGTTGCGATGACAAAGCCCTTGCGACCATCGGAGCATCGAACCGGCATGGAAATGGTTACGGACGTGTCGAACGCATCATAGGTGCCGGAACAATCGGTCTTTTTTCCCTTGAGCTTGCCGGAGACCTGAAAGCTTCCGCCGGACATCGACGCCGTGGATGTTCCGCGCATAACATCACCCTTGCCCGATATGACGGCAACCGGCACCGTCATCGCGCACGAAGCAAGAGACATCGCCGAAGCGGCGACGAACACAAATCCTGTCAATTTCATTGGATATCCCCCCTAAGACGGGGGACTTATGCACGCTGGGCGAGAGTGGTCAATAGAAGGAGTAGAGTGCCCTTCAGTCGGTCGCAAGCCGTCAAAGCCTACTCTCGCTTCGGCTCTCTCTCTTTGGTCTCCGGGTCGACCTTGCCATCGACAAGTCTGTTGCGCGGATCGGCAACAAGCGTGCTTTCCCCGTCAGGGTCAGCGCGATGATCGGGTTCATGCGCCCGACTATGCTGAATTTTTGCGAGGGGCTGGTTGCTTTCCTTTTCGCGACCGCGCTCGTCGGATTGATCGTTTGCCAATGTCGTTCTCCTATCGTCTGAAAAGAAAACACGGGCGAGCTCATTAGGTTCCTGACAAGCTTTTCGGGATCAAATAAGGCGCGAACAATGTCGGTTCATTTAACACCATAAAATAGTATCGGGCGCTGAAACTATCCGGATGATGGCCGCGTATAAGCTCCAAGTCATAAACCGGCATTCACAGAAATCGCCGGATTATTCACGATGTTCCCCGATGCCCGCACTGCATCGGAGACGGCGAAAACGGTTGCTTGATTATCGTTTTCGCAGCGTCCGGCGATGTGGGAACTCAACCTTCGCCCCCTCGTCGGACGCACTCTCTTCCCCCACAGCCACCACTATTCGCAAGACCGCCGCCGACAAAAAATAATTTGCCATGCTTTTAGCGACGTCGAATATTATAATACGACAATTGACTAAAGTTAGCGAGCAGCGGATATTTCAATTTCGCCGATTTGCGAGGACGTTGATCGTGACTTCGATCGAGAAGAGAAAGCTCTCAAGACTTATCATGCTTACTCTGTTGCCCGTCTTCGGTGGCCTGACGGCTGCTGCTGTCATTGCACTCTCGGCCATGGGGTAACTAAGTGGGCGCGGAACAGCGCAACCACCCGCGCCTCCCGCGCAAAACGGGCAAAGCAATGAGCCCTGCCCTTGAGCATTATGAACAATCTGAGCTATCCACCGAGAAAGAATAGTCCTTCCCCTTGAGCTGATAAACATAATTAGCCAGGGACGCTTCTCCGGAAACAAACTTCGGCAGCAAGAAGCTGCATAGGTCCGGAAGCTGGGCGGATTTGACGAGCGGAGCGTCAAACCAATCGTCATCGAGATCCAGATCGTAAAAGTAGCTGTAGATATGATCCGTGAGATCTATTTTTGTCAGCGTGGTCTTTTGATCGATCTTCTTCGGCAGATCCTTATTGGCGAAAACCACGGGATACTGCTGCACCAAAACCGGGATCACAAACCTCTCGGTCACAGGCGTCGTCAATGCGATCGCGATCAGCGGCAACACACTCGGAGCGAACGCGAACCTCCTCCTGGCCACCATACCGAACAGGATGCCTAAAGCACCCAACAATCCGCAAACGATTGCGTAGATTTCCCATAACGAGAGTTCAGCCAAGGATTCCATCACGCACGTCCATCGTCTTCATCAACCGTCAAACCAGCGGTGGTCATTTTACTATCAGATCGATAGCTTTTGCCAGTCTGGAAGCCACTGGTAGACCGCTCATTTTTCCGTGACGGCGCTTTTGAAGACCATAGCGTCTCGATGAGCTCTATATCGGCATGGGTTTCGTTCTGAAACGTCGGGATCGTCGCTTGAGCGTATACGCAATCATCTAAACTCAGAGGCCGACATCGAAGGAATCAGAATGCGTGGTGAGCTGGAAGCGAAAGCCAACTGCAATCAGAGGCAGACGATATCGCAAAGGCGTTACCGCCTCACGAAGACTTTGCCTATTTAGGCAGGCCCGTTCGCGTCGAGAATTCAGCAATGGCGCTGATTGTAAGCCGCAGTATGGGCTGAGAAAAATTTTGCAAACCGACCCAGCGTGATCGAATGATCTAATACTTGATTAGTACAACAAAAACATATTGTTAAGGTGGTGAGAGCGATGGGATTCGAACCCATGACCTACTGATTAAAAGTCAGTTGCTCTACCGACTGAGCTACGCTCTCCCTTTCCGCGGGCATTTCCGCCCCGGCTGGAAGTGCGCGGAACATATGCAGACGCCTTATTGCGGTCAACCCATAAAATCATGGTTGTAGGGGCGTATGAGCGCTTTTCCTCAGCTTGAGGCGCCGAATTGAAGGACGGCTGCACCGGAAATTGGTCTTCTCCATCAAAAACTGAAGCCTCGTGGACCAACGAGGCAGAACTCTGCAAGACAAATGATTCTCGTTGCACCGCAACAGCCGTAATAATTTCCCTCAATAATCAGGATTGCCTTCGGCTGACGGTTCGGAATGCCGACTCTCAACAATTGGGGTACGAATCGTTTTTGGTGTATATCAACGTATGTGAACAACCCGCCCGAGTCTCAGGAGGACCTTATGGAAGTCGGTTGGATTGCAGCAATTATCATTGGTGGCCTTGCTGGCTGGTTCGCAGAAATGGTCATGAAGAGCAATACCGGCATCTTCATGAACATTGTTCTCGGTATTGTCGGAGCACTGGTTGCGAGTTGGCTGTTCAGGCAGGTTGGCTTTACGCTGCCCTTCAACAGCGCCTTGATCAACTATCTGATCACGGGCTTTATCGGTGCCTGCATCCTGATTTTCGTCGGTCGATTGATCAGACGTTAGCGGCAGTCATTCCATATTCGGGACGAGAAAGAGGAAGGCGGCGCACACCGCCTTCCTTTTTTGTTGCCTGGCGCGGCACCTATCTCACCGAAAAGAAAATCGAATACTCCCGCTCTGTAGAGGCGACAAACAGCAAAAAGACCAGAAATTTCAAACGCACAAAATCACGGCGAAACGGCTATAGCGGCCTTAGGGCCTTTCCAACCGCGTCCTCAGCGCTATCTATTGATACGGAACCGAAAGGAGGTTGGAGACATGACGGAAAACACCAATCGGATAGCCAATCGCAAGGTCATGCGCGGTCGCCCCTACAGCATTGTCGAGTTTGCGCGGAAATACCGCCTCGACGACGCTGAAGCCAGGCGCCTCTTTTACAAGTTTGGACCGTCTTCGACGGAGCTGGATTTGCTGATGGCCGCCAAGAGACGGCCGCCAACCCTTTCCGCCGCGATCGGGCAGTAGGCCCGGCCTATCTCCATCAATCTGTGAACATCGATCGGGATCGTCGTTACTCGGCGACGATCCGGATGAGAAATGCCGAATACCAAAAATGATCCGGCCTAGGGCTTGCGTTGATATATCACGCTTGGTTGTCTTCGAAGATGGCAGATGACACTCTGAAATCATGTCGAGCCCAATCGGACATACCTCTCAATGCAGAATTCGCTCAGCCATCTTGCCTATCTTGCGCTGGAATATGCGATCGTCACGCTCGAGTTGAAACCCGGTGCGCTTGTCACTGAAAAGCAGTTGATCGAGATGGCGGGGCATGGGCGCACGCCGGTCCGTGAAGCGATCCAGAAGCTTGCCTGGCAGGGACTGATCCACGTGCGGCCGCGCGTCGGGCTGCAGATCGCCCAGATAAGGCCGGAGGATCATCAATATGTCATGCAGGTGCGACGGGAACTCGAGCCGATCGCAGCCGCTCTTGCCGCAACACATGCCGACGCTGAGCAGCGCCGCGAGTTGCGGGAATGCGCGCGCGTGATGAGAGAATGCGCCGCAACCGCCGACCTGCCCGGCTTTTTTGCGGTCGACAAAGCCTTTGATGAGATTCTCGAAGCCGCCTGCCCCAACGATTTTATCACGGCGGCGCTTGGACCGGTGCAGACACATTCCCGCCGGCTCTGGTTTTCAACGGGAACGCATGATCGCATGGACCGATCGATCGCCATGCACATCCGGGCCATCGAAGCCATTTACGGCGCGAATTCCGCTGAGGCTGAGGCGGCAATGGCGGCATTGATTGACTACCTTGCAGGCGCATGAAAAAGGCGGCTTCGTTGCCGAAGCCGCCCATCATTCTATCAGTGGCAAATTCGCTTAACCGACGAAAGCGCGTTCGATGACGAACTCGGCCGGCTTGTTGTTGGCACCTTCGTTCAGGCCGGCCTTTTCAAGCAGACCCTTGGTGTCTTTCAGCATGGCGGAAGAGCCGCAGATCATGCCGCGATCGATCTCGGGGTCGAGCGGCGGCACGCCAATGTCTGTGAAAAACTTGCCATTCTCGATGAGGTCGGTGATGCGGCCCGTGAAAGGAAAATCTTCACGAGTAACAGTCGCGTAGTGACGCAGCTTGTCGCCGACCACTTCGCTCAACAGCTCGTCGTTGCGGATCTCCTCGACCAGATCGAAACCGTATTTCAGCTCGGCAACATCACGAGTGGTGTGCGTGAGGATGACTTCCTCGAACTTTTCATAGGTTTCCGGATCGCGGATCAGGCTCGCAAACGGCGCGATACCGGTGCCGGTCGAGAACATGTACAGGCGGCGGCCTGGTGTCAGCGCGTCCAGAACCAGCGTGCCGGTCGGCTTCTTGCGCATCAGCACCTCATCGCCGGGCTTGATGTTCTGGAGGTGCGAGGTCAGCGGACCATCCGGCACCTTGATGGAAAAGAACTCAAGCTCGTCGGCCCAGGCAGGACTTGCGATCGAATAGGCACGGTAAAGAGGCTTGCCTTCGACCATGAGGCCGATCATGGCGAACTCGCCCGAGCGGAAACGGAAGCCTTGCGGCCGTGTCATGGTAAAACGAAAGAGCCGGTCGGTATAATGCGTGACGCTCAACACCTTCTCGGCAAAAACGCCGGCCGGTACTGCTGAAGCGAACTCATCTGATTTTGCGGGTGCGTTCATTCTGTTTCGGATCCCGAATTAATCTTTCACGTCTTTCCTGGCAGGCTCATTGCGCGATGCTGATATTATAATATAGCCCTTATTGAAAGGCATTCCATTCCATCAGCTGCGACAGGACTGAAATATGCATATTTCAGTCAAGTTTCCAATGCGGCAACAGGTCATCTATCGATAGGCCTCAAAGCGGCAATCCGACACTTCCGAATTGCCGCAAGCGCAAGCCTTATCCCATCAAGCGGACTTTGCCGGCAAGCGCCGCCAGCTATACGTCTGTCCACCTTCGGCCGTACGGGCAGTCGGCTGATAATAGTGCGGAATACCTGGCAGTCGATTTTCCGAAAGTCTCTTCAGCGCTGTCTCATTCGTCACGGCGAAACTATCGATGCCGACACGCAGCATCAGCGGAATCTGGTCGATCAGCACGTCGCCGACCGCGCGTAACTCGCTGGTATAGCCCAGGCGCTGGCGAAGCAGTGACGCATGGCTGAAGGACCGTCCATCGCTGAACGCCGGGAAAGCGACAGCGACTATATCGAGGCGATCGAGATAGGGCTGCAGCCGGCTCACGTCGTCAGCCGGCTTGATGACGACGCCGAGACCGGCCTCGTTGCTTTCTTCTGCTTTCGCGATCAGCGCATCGAGGCCAAGCAGCGGCTTCTCAGTCTCGGTCGCCTTCACGTCGTCGGTCTCGATGACCCAAGGATCATTCTCCACAAAGCCGGTTTCCCGCCAGATCTTCGTCATAGTCGGTCTCCTTAAGCTGCTTCGGCCGACGAGGACGCGCCGTACAGCGCAGTCTTGAACGGCTGTGGCCCGACGCGACGGTAAGCAACGAGAAAGGTTTCGGAGGGATCAAGGCGAAGGCCGAGATAAGTGTCTACGATGGTATCGATAGCATCCGTAACTTTCTCAGGCTCGAAGCCGCGGCCGATGATCTCGCCGATCGAGGTATTTTCGTCGCCGGAGCCGCCAAGCGTAATCTGATAGAGCTCCGCGCCCTTCTTTTCGACGCCAAGCAGGCCGATGTGGCCGACGTGGTGATGCCCACAGGCATTGATGCAGCCGGAGATCTTGATCTTCAGCTCACCAATCTCAGCCTGCCGTTCAGCCGAGCCGAAGCGTCTGGAGATTTCCTGCGCGACCGGAATGGAGCGGGCATTGGCCAGCGCGCAATAGTCCAGACCGGGACAGGCAATGATATCTGTAATCAGGCCTGCATTGGCAGTTTCGAGACCAGCAGCGACAAGACCACGATAAACGGCTTCCAGGTCGGCAAGCGCCACATGCGGCAGGATAAGATTCTGCTCGTGGCTGACACGGATTTCGTCGAAAGCGTATTCCTCGGCGATATCGGCAACGACTTCCATCTGGGCATCCGATGCATCGCCTGGAATGCCGCCAATCGGCTTCAGCGAGATCGTCACCATGCCGTAGTCAGGGTTCTTATGCGGCTGAACGTTCTGCTGCACCCAGCGCGCAAAGTCCGGATCGGCCTTTTTCCAGCGCGCCAGGCTTTCCCAGCCTTCGGCACGTTGCGGCAACGCCGGCGGCGCGAAATAGGAAGAGATCGCCTGAACATCGCCTTCCGGCAGCTTCAGCTCTGTGTCTTTCAGCTTGTCGAACTCGACTTCGACCTGGCGTGCCAGCTCCTCAGCGCCGGTTTCATGCACCAGGATCTTGATGCGCGCCTTATACTTGTTGTCGCGACGGCCATGCAGGTTGTAAACGCGCATGATCGCCGTCGTGTAGGACAGGAGATCCTCTTCCGGCAGGAAGTCACGGATCAGCTTGGCAATGAGCGGCGTGCGGCCCTGCCCGCCCCCGACGTAAACGGCAAAGCCGATTTCGCCCTTGTCGTTCTTCTTCAGATGCAAACCGATATCATGCACCTGGATGGCGGCGCGGTCGCGCTCGGCACCGGTGACGGCGATCTTGAACTTACGCGGCAGGAACGAGAATTCCGGATGAACGGAGGACCACTGGCGCAGGATTTCGGCGTAAGGCCGGGGATCGGCGACTTCGTCGGCCGCAGCGCCGGCGAAATGATCTGCCGTCACGTTGCGAATGCAGTTGCCCGAAGTCTGGATCGCATGCATCTCGACGGAGGCGAGATCGGCGAGCGCGTCGGGCATCTCGGACAGTTTCGGCCAGTTGAACTGCAGGTTCTGACGGGTGGTGAAATGGCCATAGCCGCGGTCATATTTGCGGGCGACATGCGCCAGCATGCGCATCTGGCGCGAGCTCAGCGTGCCGTAGGGAATGGCAATGCGCAGCATGTAGGCGTGCAGCTGAAGATAAACGCCGTTCATCAGGCGCAGTGGCTTGAAGGCATCTTCGGAAAGCTCACCTGAGAGGCGCCGCTCCACCTGATCGCGGAACTGGGCAACCCGTTCCGCAACAAAGGCGTGGTCGAATTCATCGTAACGATACATGATTTCCTCGGGGCTTCTCAGACTGCAATGAAATCGGGATCGGCCGCGGCGTAGCCGGGCGCGTATTCCATGGTGGGGCCTTCGGCGCGGATGCGCTCGCGCAGGCGCAGCGGCCAAAGCTTGCCGCCGGTTTCCTGTACGTCGATCAGATTGACGTCCACGACCTTGTTGTCGGCATAGGCCTGCTTGCCGATCGCTTCCAGCGCCGCCTCGGCTTCGGCATGGCGTGCAACCAGCGCCTCCTGCAGCGACATCGTCCACTCACCATTTGCGTTCAGCCAAACGGCGACGCCATCGGTGAGCCGGTTTGCGGTCAAAACCTTGTCGACCATAAATCAGCTCCTTGCATAGTCTTGAGCAACGGTCTCGCGACGGACCAGAGGCTCGGATTGTTCGAAATTCGCACCGGCAACGGCGTCGCCGATAATCACCATCACCGGACCGCTGAGTTCATCGCGATGCTCAAGATCAGGCAGATCCCGCAGTATACCATGCATCAGGCGACGATCGCGACGGCTGGCATTTTCTATGATCGCAACGGTGGTTTCAGGCGGCAGACCCGCTTGCATCAGGCGACCGGCAACCGAGGCGGCAACCGTCCGTCCCATATAGACGGCAATCGTCGCGCCGGATACAGCCAGCCGTGCCCAATCGGGAAGAACATCGCCCGTCAGATCATGACCAGTCGTGAAGACCAGCGATGAGGCAACACCGCGCAGCGTCAGCGGCAGTTCGAAATCAGCAGCGGCCGCGAAGGCCGAGGTGATTCCCGGAACGATCTCATAGCCGATACCGGCAGCGCGCAAGGCCGCCATTTCTTCGCCGGCGCGGCCGTAAACCAGCGGATCGCCCGACTTCAGCCGCACAACGCGCTTGCCATTACGACCAAGCTGCACCAACAGATCGTTGATTTCTTCCTGCGACTTGCTGTGGCATCCCTTGCGTTTGCCGACCGACAGTCGCTCGGCGTCGCGGCGACCCATATCGACGATCGCCTGCGGCACAAGCGCATCATAGACGATGACGTCGGCTTCCATCATGACGCGCTGGGCACGCAGCGTCAGCAGATCTTCCGCGCCCGGGCCGGCGCCGACGAGCCAGACGCGGCCCTCGACCTCACGCGAGGACTGCAGCAACTCTTCGGCCGCCTGCTCCGCCTGCACGATATGGCCGGCATTGACGGCATCGGCGACAGGCCCTGAAAAGAACTGCCGCCAGAAGATGCGGCGGGCAACGCCGCGCGGCACGATGCGCTCTACGGGCTTGCGGAAACACGTCGCAAGCTCGGCCAGCTTGCCGAGCGACGGCGACAGCATCTGGTCGATCTGAGCGCGGATCATCTGCGCCAGCACCGGACCGGCACCCTCGGTACCGATGGCAACCGCAACAGGGGCGCGGTTGACGAGTGCCGGCGTGTAGAAATCACAATGATCCGGCTGATCGACGGCGTTTGCAGGAATTCGTTCTGCACGCGCGGCAGCGACGATCGTCCGATCCGCCTCGGCATCGCCAGTTGCAGCAAAAACCAATACGGCGCCTCTGACCTGCTCGGCCGAGAAGTCTCCCCGCACCATCTCGATGCGGTTGGCAATCAGAAAGGCATGATAGTCAGCCTCGGGCTTTTGCACATAGGCAAGGATCTTTGCCTGCGTGTTCATCAGCAGCCGCACCTTGGCAAAGGCTTCATCGCCATTGCCGAAGACAGCAGCAACCTTTCCTTCTACGCGAAAGAAGGCAGGAAACACCGAAAGCTGGTCAGTCTTGGGAGGCATCATCATTCCACTTCAAGGTTCGCCGAATATCGCCTTTGCGGCCAGGAGAATGAAGAAACAGAATTCTAATGCTCGGGCGAGCGCGTATTCTTTTGCTCGACATCTAGCGGATTTGAGCAAAACTCACCACGCAAGCAGATTGCAATAAATATATAAAATCTATAGACTTTTACGATTGAGCTGCCTTTGAAGGCTGCTTTATTGCTTGTGGCAAACATAGTCTTTAAGTTATTTCCACGTACCGCCGCATTTGCGATCCCGATAGACTGCAGCGAAAATCGCTGGAGAAAACCCTTGTCCGACAATAGCATCGCTGCACGCCTCCTCAACGTCGTCGAGCACGACATCCTGCCTCTGACCCGCAACGGCGTGGCCGCCGGCAACAAAGTTTTCGGCGCCGCCATCCTGCGCAAATCGGATCTTTCGCTCGTTATCGCAGAGACCAATAACGAGCTGGAAAACCCGCTCTGGCACGGCGAAGTTCACGCCCTGAAGCGCTTCTACGAGCTGGGCGAAAAGCCGGTGACCAAGGATCTTATTTTCCTGTCCACGCACGAACCTTGCACCATGTGTATGTCGGCAATCACCTGGGCCGGCTTCGACAATTTCTACTACTTCTTCAGCCACGAGGATTCTCGGGATGCTTTCGCCATTCCGCACGATCTCAAGATCCTGAAAGAGGTCTTCGGCCTGGAACCGGGTAGTTACCGCCGCCAGAACGCATTCTGGAACAGCTTTGCCATCGCCGATCTCGTGGAAACCGAAGAGGATAGGCGCAAAGGCGAGTTGAAGGATCAGACCGCGCGTATTAAGCAAGCCTATGCCGATCTCTCCGACAACTACCAGGCGTCGAAGGGTAGCAACGACATCCCGTTGAATTGACAGAACAAGACCCGAGGCAACGATGGAAGCATCGCGAGACATTTCCGACCTGATCGACATCATGGCGGCGCTGCGAAATCCCGAAACCGGTTGCCCTTGGGACATCGTCCAGACCTTCGAGACCATCAAGCCTTACACGATCGAGGAAGCCTACGAAGTGGCCGATGCGATCGAGCGCAAGGACAATGACGATCTTTGCGACGAGCTTGGCGACCTGCTCTTGCAGGTCGTCTTCCATTCGCGGATCGCGGAGGAAGCTGGCGCATTCTCGTTCGGCGACGTCGTGCAGGCCATCAGCCGCAAGATGATCCGCCGCCATCCGCATGTCTTTGCCGTCTCCGATGCCAAGACCGAAGATGCGGTGACGCTGCAATGGGATCGAATCAAGGCCGAAGAAAAGCGCGAACGGGCCGAGCGTCGCGCCAGAAGCGGGATGACCGAGGATTTCAAGGACGGCTTTCTGGGCTCGGTACAGCGGACCTTCCCTGCCCTTACCGAGGCGTTGAAGCTGCAGGAACGGGCCGCCAAGGTTGGCTTCGATTGGTCGGCGCCGGAACCGATTCTAGACAAGATCGAAGAAGAGATCGGTGAATTGAGGGTCGCGCTTGCAAGCGGCGATCAGGCCAAAGTCAGCGACGAGCTCGGCGATCTGATCTTCGCGGTCGTGAATATCGGCCGTCATGTGAAAACCGATCCGGAGCAGGCGCTGCGCGGGACGAACACGAAGTTCCGGCGCAGATTCCATCACATCGAAACGACGCTTGAAGCTGATGGCGAGACGCTGGAAGGCGCCTCGCTAGAGCGGATGGAAGAGATCTGGCAGTCGGCAAAAGCGATCGAGCGGCAGTTGGACAGCGTGAAGTCGGCCTAAATCCGCCTACTCCCAGTCTTCACGCTGCGGCTTCGGGCCATTGCCCATGCGCCGTTCAAGCTCGCCGGCTTCGGCTTCGGTCAAGCGCACCTCGAGCGTCACCGTGCCATCCTCATTATCCTCACGGCTATCGACGATAGCGTGATTGTAGAGCCAAGGCAGCAGCGCAAGCTTTTCCACCGGCAGGGTGATCGTGGTTTCCGTCAACACGCCGGAGAGGCGGCGACTGATCTCATCCATCAGGCGATCGACGCCCTCGCCGCTGATTGCCGAGACAGCTATGACGTTTTCCGTATTGGACGCCTTCTGCACGATGGCATCGTGCGCTTCTGGCTCCAGACGGTCGATCTTGTTCCAGACCTCGACAATGCGTTCTGCGCCCTCGGCTTCACCGATGCCGAGATCGTTGAGGATCCGCAGGACGTCGGCGCTCTGGGCCTGATTGTCGTCGTCCGAGAGGTCGCGGACATGAAGGATCAGATCGGCTTCCAACACCTCTTCCAGCGTCGCACGGAACGCGGCAACCAGGTGAGTCGGCAGATCGGAAATGAAACCGACCGTGTCGGAAAGGATAACGGTGCGGCCGTGCGGCAGCTTCATGCGGCGCAAAGTCGGGTCGAGCGTGGCAAAGAGCATGTCTTCCGCCAGCACGCCGGCACCGGTGATCCGGTTGAACAGCGTCGACTTGCCGGCATTGGTATAGCCGACCAGCGCCACGATCGGATGCGGCACCTTCTTGCGCTTGGCGCGGTGAAGCTGGCGGGTGCGAACGACCTGCTCGAGCTCGCGCTCCAGTCGGATAATCCGCTCCTGCAGCATGCGCCGGTCAGCTTCGATCTGGGTTTCACCGGGACCACCCATGAAGCCGGCACCGCCGCGCTGGCGTTCAAGGTGGGTCCAGCTTCGAACCAGCCGACCCTTCTGATAGTTCAGATGTGCAAGCTCAACCTGCAGCGTGCCCTCCTTGGTGGAGGCGCGCCGGCCGAAGATTTCGAGAATGAGGCCGGTACGGTCGATGACCTTGGCGTTCCATGCCTTTTCGAGATTGCGCTGCTGCACCGGGGTCAGCGGATGGTCGACGATGACCAGGCCGGCATTGAACTCGTCAAGCAGCGCAAGGATTTCCTCGATCTTGCCGGTCCCGAGCAATGTTGCCGGCCGCGGATCATTGATCGAGACAATGGAACCGCTAACAACCTCAAGGTCGATCGCAAGCGCGAGACCCTTGGCCTCCTCCAACCGGCTCTCCGGGGGGCGAGAGACGGATATGGCGCTGTCGGCCTGGGCGGAACGCGCTGCGCGGGCCTGTTTCAACACAGGCACGACGACAACAGCGCGCATATCATCCCGGTGCTTTACAGTCTCCGGGATGAGGGAATCATTTTTGGTATCGCGTGTCGTGATAGTAGGAAGTCCTGGTTAGGATGCAGCTTCTTCGCTCTCGAACATCTGCATCGGCTGACCCGGCATGATTGTCGAGATCGCGTGCTTGTAGACGAGCTGCGAGTGGCCATCACGGCGGAGCAGGACACAGAAATTGTCGAACGAAGTAACGACACCCGTGAGCTTCACGCCGTTAATCAAGAAAATTGTCAGTGAAATTTTTTGCTTGCGAACAGTATTAAGAAACAAGTCCTGCAAGTTTTGAGAACGTTCCGCCATCGCGCCGCTTCTTTCTTTTTTGCCGACCCAGGTCGGTTAAATGTCATGATATACAGAGGTCCCGGACGGGAGATACCCTCATTCTCTCCCCCCCAGCGAATGTTGGTATCAAATCGCAGTCTTTTCCGCAACGTCGAAAAAGGCTTCGCGAATTTTCTGTGACATGCTGCCCGGATGACCATTGGCAATGGTCTCGCCATCGATAGAAACGACCGGAAAACAGATACTTGTGGCCGCGGTGATGAAGACTTCACGGGCCTGCATCATCTCTTCGACCGAGAAGTAACGCTCGACAATTGTCACTCCGAGCTTGGCTGCGACATCCATCAGGGTCGTGCGCGTGATGCCGCGCAGGATGCCGTGCTCGGCCGGACGCGTAACGAGATTGCCCTCGTTATCGACGATCCAGACGTTGGTTGCAGCGCCTTCCTTTACCATGCCGTGATGGTCGATATAGATCGCTTCCTGCGCGCCGGCTTCCTTGGCCTGCTGGCGAGCCATCGCGTTGGGAAGCAGGCCGACGGACTTGATATCGACCCGGTCCCAGCGATTGTCACGGACGGTGATTGCCTTGATACCGTTGGCATTCTTCTTGGCAATCGCGGACTGATCGGTGCTCTTGGCGGTGACGACGATCGAAGACGGCGTGCCGGCTGGCGGGAAGACATGATCGCGCCGGGCAACGCCGCGCGTCACCTGCAGATAAAACAGACCGTTGCGAACATGATTGCGGCGCAGCGTCTCGCGAATCACGAGAACGAGCGCAGAGCGTGTCATCGGCCAGGCAATGCGCAGCTCGCCCAGCGAGCGGTTGAGACGGTCGAGATGGCGCGTCATGTCGACGATCACGCCATGACGAACCTCGCAAACCTCGTAGACCCCATCGGCAAACTGATAGCCGCGATCCTCGATATGCACCGTAGCGTCGCTATGCTTGACGTAGCGGCCGTTGACATAAGCTATTCTCGGCATGAAAGCCCCTGATCCGAACTCTGTAATGTTTGCGATGTCGAGCGGTCGCTCAGACGCCGAGCGACTTCAACTTGCGATGCAGCGCCGAGCGCTCCATGCCGACGAACTCGGCGGTACGCGAGATGTTGCCGCCGAAGCGGTTGATCTGGGCGATCAGATAATCACGCTCGAACATTTCGCGTGCTTCACGCAGCGGCAATGTCATGATGTGATAATCGTTCTTGGCTGAGACCTTCGGCAGCATGTCGCCGAGATCCGTCGGCAGCATTTCCGCCGTGATCGGCGTTTCCGCACCGTCCGAGCGCGCCAGAATCATCAGACGCTCGATATTGTTGCGCAGCTGACGAATATTGCCGGGCCAGTCATGCGCTTGCAGAACCGCCATGGCGTCATCGCCGATCCGACGCGAGCGGATACCCGCCTGCTCGGAAATCTGGCGCATCAGCTGATCGACGAGGAAAGGAATATCCTCACGGCGCTCGGCAAGGGCGGGCACGCGCACGGGCACGACGGCGAGCCGATGATAGAGATCCTCGCGGAACAGGCCCTCGGCAATGCGGCTTTCGAGATTGTAAGCGGTGGACGAGATGATGCGGACGTCCACCTTGACGCGCTTGGAGCCGCCAACACGCTCAAACTGCTGATCGACCAGCACGCGCAGGATCTTGTTTTGAGTCTCGCGCGGCATCTCACCGACTTCATCCAGATAAAGGATGCCGCGATGGGCTTCTTCAAGGGCGCCGATCTTGCGCGCCTGCCCCGGCGATCCCTCGGTGCCGAACAGCGCGATCTCCATGCGCTCCGGCGTAATCGTCGCCGCGTTCAGCGCCACGAAAGGGCCGTTCGCGCGGGTCGACTTCTTATGGACCATGCGGGCCACAAGCTCCTTGCCCGAACCGGACGGACCGAAGATCATCACACGGCTATTGGTCGGCGAGACCTTGTCGATCGTCTGGCGTAGCTGCGAAACGGCGACCGAGGTGCCGATCAGCTCAACGGCATCGCCGGTGCGGCGCTTCAGCTCGGAAACCTCGCGCTTCAGCTTCGAATTCTCCAAAGCGCGTTCGGCGATCAGGATCAGGCGATCGGCCTTGAACGGCTTTTCGATGAAGTCGAAGGCGCCGCGCTTGATGGCGGAAACGGCCGTTTCGATATTGCCGTGACCGGAGATCATAACCACCGGGAGATCCGGATGGCGCGCCTTGATCTCGTCCAGCAGCGCCAGACCGTCGAGCTTGCTGCCCTGCATCCAGATATCGAGAAAGATCAGCCGTGGCGCTCGATCGGAGATCGCGGCGAGCGCGCTGTCGCTGTCATGCGCGGTGCGGGTTTCGTGACCCTCATCCGAAAGAATTCCCGAAACGATTTCGCGAATGTCTTCCTCGTCGTCGACTACGAGAATATCAGATGCCATAGACGCTTTCCTTATCACTTTCTGGGTGGGCGACGGCGGCTTGCTCACGGCGCGGCAGATGCACGCGGATCATGGCCCCTCTACCCTGGTCGAAATCGGCGGGTGCGTCGTGAAGCTCGATCTGCCCGCCATGGTCTTCAATAATCTTCTTGACGATGGCGAGACCCAGGCCGGTGCCTTTCTCACGCATCGTCATATAAGGTTCGAGAATACTGTGTCTGTTCTCCACCGGCAGACCGCGACCGTTGTCGATGACATCGACGGTGAAGCGATCACGGTCGGCATCCAGCGATGTCCGCACAAGAATTTTCGGCTGTTCGCGCGCCTCGGCGCTCGGCACGCCTTCAATCGCCTCGACGGCATTCTTGATGAGATTGCCGAAGGCCTGGCCGAGCATTCGCGTGTCGAACATGCCCTCGAGACGTTCGTCGCCCAGTTCGCGTTCGAATTTAACATGGTTGTTGCCCATCTCGCGCAGGAACACCGCATCCCGCAGGATGTCGCGCAGATCGCTCGGCTCCATCGTCGGCTTGGGCATGCGGGCGAAAGAAGAGAACTCGTCGACCATGCGGCCGATATCGCCCACCTGCCGGATGATCGTGTCCGTGCACTGGTCGAAGACCGGGCGGTCGACGTCAGCAATATTCTTCCCGAAACGACGGCGGATGCGCTCAGCCGACAGCTGGATCGGTGTCAGCGGATTCTTGATCTCGTGCGCGATACGGCGTGCGACATCGGCCCAGGCGGTCGAGCGCTGCGCAATAACGAGATCCGTAATGTCGTCGAGCGTGATGACATAGGATTCGTTCGCGTCACGCGATTCCTCGCGCGTCACCTGCACACTGAGCGTACGCACGGTGCCGCCGCGTACGAGGCCGATCTGCTTACGAAAATCGCTGCGGTGGCGCGTCGTCGCCTCGGTCACGACCTGATCGACTTCCGGGGCGATATCGACCAGATTCTTGCCAAGAAGCTCCTCGCTCGTCAGCGCCAGCAAATCCTCGGCCGATGTATTGGCGATCGTGATGCGACGATCCTGTTCGACGCCGATCACGGCGGCCGTCACACCGGACAGCACCGCCTCGATGAAGCGCCGGCGATCATCGACCTCATCCTTCGCCTCAAGGATTTCGTCACGCTGTGTGCGAATCTCCGAGATCATCTTGTTGAACGTGCGCGAAAGACTGCCGACATCGCCGTCCGCCGAGCGCACCGGCACCAGCACGTTCATGTTACCCGACGCGACATTATCAGCCGCACTGATCAGAAGACGGATCGGCCTGACGATGCGGTCGGCAATCGCGATCGCGGTCCAGATCGCGGCAAGCAGCACGATGAGCGCGAAGCCGATGTAAAGCACCGCAAAGGCGATCTGCAGGGACATGCGCCCCTCTTCCATCGCCTTGTACTCGACGGTGTTGTCTTCTACCATGCGCATCGCGTTCATGACGCGCGGGTCGACCGCGCGGACCGTGTAAAGGAACGAGCCGGGAAGTTCATCGAGCTTGATCACGGCGCCGACGAGATTGGTCACGCCGGGCGGAATGAGGGTCGGCTGACCGTTGGCCGATGAATCAAGCGCGTCCTTCGGAATGGCCGGCAGCGGGCGTTCAGTCTTGATATCAGCCTGGACAATGGCGCTGCCGTCGCGGCGTACGAGGAAAGCGCCAAGCAACCCGCGGCCCCGGGCCTGACGGGTCATCAACTCGGCAAAACCGGTCTTATCCAGGCTGTAGAGCGAGCGATTGCGCTCCAGATCGTTCGCCATCGAAACCGTCTGTCCCTGCAGGTAGCTCGCATTCTCCATCAGATAGGCCTGAGCCACATTCTGTGAGGAACTGATGATCTGCTGGGTACGAACACCGAACCAGCGGTCTAGGCCGACATTGAGCGTGAGGCTTGCCACGATGGCGACGAGGATCGCCGGCGTGATCGCAACGATCGAAAACAAGGCGACGATGCGGATATGCAAGCGGGCAGCAGCGCGGCCACGGCTGCGCGCTTTCATCAGCCGGGCGACTTCGCGCGCGATCAGCGCGATCAGGCCGAGAACGAAGAGGCCGTTAATGACGACAGAGGTAAAAACGACCGAGGATGTCGGAGCAACCGGGGTAAGCCCGAGCAGCATGAGGAGCGTGGCAATCGCACACAAAAGCGCGCCGCCGGCAAGTATGAGGCCCGGCAGGGCAAAGGAAGCACGACGGTCGGTCACCTTGACGACCGCCTCGTCGCTCACCGCCGGCGACACTGCGTCCTGCATCATTCCCATCATCTCCACGCCTGAGCGACGGTCGGCGCCCTGGTCGAACCGCACTGCCACCCTTGGGCATCAGCACGAGCAACAGGCAGAGGCGGGAACTGTCGTTCGATCTCGCCATAAGCGAGATCCTACTTCAGGTCATTTTCGCAATAGACTGAAAAATCTGGCAAAACTTCGCTTTTACTGAAATGCACCAGACGAATCGTCATCGCAAAAACGACGAATCTGCTGCGTGACCTTTAAGCAACGCATTGTGGCGAAAATGCAACGCATCGGATTGAGTTGTCAAGCCGTGCGAGAGCTTCTGTAAACCGAAACTCCCAGTTCTCTAATCTTTTTGCGCAACGTATTGCGGTTGAGGCCCAAAAGATCGGCAGCCTTGATCTGATTGCCGCGCGTGGCGGTCAAAGCCGCGAGAATCAGCGGGTACTCCATTTCGGTCAACACGCGATCATAGAGGCCGGGCGGAGGCAGATTTTCGCCAAAACCGGCGAAGTAGGTTCGCATGTTCTCTTCCACGGCCTGAGCGATGGTCATTGAGCCGGTGCGGACCGGCCCCTTTTCGATCGGACTATCGGGGACATCGGCGCGCAGTTCCGCATCGATGATCTCCTTGGTGATCACATCCTGCGGGTATAGCGCCATCAAGCGGCGAATGAGGTTTTCCAGTTCCCGCACGTTACCCGGCCATGGATAAGCCTTCATCAGCTCCAGCGCTTCCTGATCGAAGCGCTTGGAGCCAAGCCCTTCCTTTTCCGCCTGGGTGATGAAATGGCGCACGAGATCGGGAATGTCCTCGGCACGATCACGCAGCGGCGGCAGACGCAGCGGCACCACGTTGAGACGATAATAGAGATCCTCGCGGAAAAGTCCCTGATTGATCGCCTGCTTCAAATCCTTATTGGTGGCAGCGACGATGCGGACATCGGTGCGGATCGGTGTGCGGCCGCCAACGGTCGTATATTCGCCCTGCTGCAGCACGCGCAGCAAACGGGTCTGCGCATCCATCGGCATGTCGCCGATTTCGTCGAGAAACAGCGTGCCGCCTTCGGCCTGTTCGAAGCGCCCCGTCGAGCGGGTCTGCGCGCCTGTAAAAGCGCCCTTCTCGTGGCCGAACAGCTCGGATTCAATCAAATCACGCGGGATGGCCGCCATGTTGATGGCGACGAACGGACCGTTGCGGCGCTTGCCGTAATCATGCAGGGCGCGCGCCACCAGCTCTTTGCCGGTACCCGACTCGCCGGTGATCATCAGCGTCAGATCGGTCTGCATCAGGCGTGCGAGCACACGGTAGATTTCCTGCATCGCGGCGGAGCGGCCGACGAGCGGCATGCCGTCCTGCATGTCGTCATCGATCTTTGCCGGCTTGCGCTTCGGTTCCGCCAACGCACGGCCGACGATCGCGATCAGTTCGGTCAGGTCGAACGGCTTCGGGAGATAGTCGTAGGCACCCTTCTCCGACGCCTTGATCGCCGTCATGAAGGTGTTCTGGGCGCTCATCACCAGAACCGGCAGATCAGGCCTTGCCTTCTTGATGCGCGGCAGGAGATCGAAGGCATTTTCGTCGGGCATGACGACGTCGGTTACAACGAGGTCGCCTTCGCCGGCCGAAACCCAGCGCCAGAGCGTGGCAGCGTTCGATGTAATGCGTACATCGTAGCCCGCGCGGCTCAAAGCCTGGTTGAGCACGGTGCGGATGGCCGCATCGTCATCGGCGACAAGGATCGTGGCTGTCATCGAGTAGTCCCTGTAGAGTTCGGAAAGGGGGCATCTTCTAAGGTGATACCTTTGGAAGCAGGCATCAGAACACGGAATGTGGTGCGATGGTTCTGGCTGTCGCATTCGACGATGCCGCCGTGATCGCCGATGATCTTGGCCACAAGCGCAAGGCCGAGACCTGTTCCGTTCGTCTTGGTGGTGATGAACGGATCAAACAGATGCGGCACGAGATCGGACGGCACACCGGGGCCGTTGTCGATGACGCAAAATTCCAGCGGCAGCGAGATCTTTTCACGCGTACCGGCAACCGAGAGCCGGATGCCGGGACGATAGGCCGTCGTCAGCATGATCTCGCCGTCCTGCCGATCGCCCACAGCCTCGGAAGCATTCTTCACCAGATTGAGGAAAACCTGAACGAGCTGATCCCGATTGGCGAAAACCGCCGGCAGCGACGGATCGTAGTTTTCTGAAATCTTGATGTTACGGGCAAAACCGGCCTTGGCGACCGCCTTCACATGATCGAGCACGGAATGGATATTGACGGGCACACGATCGACGGGCCGCTCGTCGGAGAAGACCTCCATGCGGTCGACCAGCGAGACGATGCGGTCGGTCTCATCGCAAATCAGCCGCGTCAGCGCGCGATCGTCGTCCTCGACCGATTGCTCCAGCAGCTGCGCCGCACCGCGAATACCCGACAAGGGATTCTTGATCTCATGCGCCAGCATGGAGGCAAGGCCGGTGACCGAGCGGGCAGCGGCGCGATGCGTCAGCTGCCGGTCGATCTTGTCGGCCATCGAGCGTTCCTGGAACACCACGACCACCGAGCCGATATCGCTCGAAACGGGGGCAACGTAGAGATCGACCAGCTTATCCTGCCCAAGACGTGGCGAACTCAGATCGACGCGGTATTCGTTGACGGGTGCGCGGCGCTCGCGCACCTGGTCGATCAGCGCGAGCAGCGGGCTGCCGAACGGAATGAAACTGGAGATTTTGTATCGCGACAGATGCGATGCGCTCGCGCCGAAGAAGGCTTCCGCCTCCCAATTGGCGAAAGCAATGAGGCCGGCTTCATCGACCATGATAACCGGATTCTGGATCGCGTTTAGAACGGCCATAGCCACGGAATTGGCCGTATCGCCCTCGGCTCCGGAGCTGGATTTCGAAGTCATGCAGCCTCCTGGACGCTTTGCGCGAGATCGGCGCCGGCCGACAGCGCAGCATGGAAGGATGCAGCCACCTCGCCGCTCTCCTTCGACGTCATGATTTTTGCCTTGTCGACGCCTGTCGTCGCCGGCGCATAGCGATCGAGGTACCAGCCAAGATGCTTGCGGGCGTGGCGAATGCCGACGGCCTCGCCGTAAAACTCCAGCATCATCCGGTAATGTTCGAGTGCGATCGCGACGATTTCCTCGCGGGCCGGTTCGCGATGACCGGCCAGCACGCCGGCATGCCATGGGCGCCCCTGGCAACCGCGACCGATCATGACGGCGTCGGCGCCGGAACGCCGCAGGATTTCCTGCGCATCCTCAGCCGTCTCGACGTCACCGTTGGCAACAAGCGGAATGGAGACCACATCGCGTACGGCACGGATCGCGTCCCAGTTTGCCCTACCCTCGTAGAACTGCATACGCGTGCGGCCATGAATGGTGACAAGCTGAATGCCAGCCTCCTCGGCACGACGCGCGATATCAGGCGCGTTGATGGAATTCTCGTCCCAGCCGAGCCGCATCTTCAGCGTTACCGGTATCTTCACGGCGCGCACAGTCGCCTCGATCAATGTCAGCGCATGGTCCGGATCGCGCATCAGCGCCGACCCGGAGTAGCCGCCGATGACCTTCTTGGCCGGGCAGCCCATATTGATGTCGATGATATCTGCGCCGTTGTCGGCGGCGATCTTGGCCGCCTCCGCCATCCAGTGCGCCTCACGGCCTGCCAGCTGCACCATATGCGGCTTCAAACCGGCACTTCTCAGACGCGCCCACGATTCGGCCGCATCCTGGACCAGCTCGCGGCTTGCCACCATTTCCGTCACCACAAGGCCGGCCCCGTAGCGCAATGCGAGCTGCCGGAACGGCAGATCCGTGACGCCCGACATCGGCGCAAGGATGACGCGATTTCGAATGGATACCGGACCGATGGAAAATGGAGCTGCAAGCTTGGGAGAAAGCAAATGATTATCTTTCGGGCACACCATACATCTGCACTATTTTTAGACACGCTTTAAAAGTTTGCCAAGGGGTTTCGAAGAATCCCGATAATTTTTGGGCAGATGCTGGAAAATACTCAGTTGAGGCGATAGACCCTGCTCAAACAGGATCGTCTTCTGGCGGTCCATTTAGCATGTGCTTTTTCAAAGGAAAGCGTTACGCCTTCCAAAGCCATGCCGAAGACCGGCCTTTCATTCTTCGGGGGTTTATGACGCAAATGCATTCAACGCAACCGCTGTCGGTGGGAATCGTGATCGTTGCCGCCGGGCGTGGCGAACGGGCGGGCGCTCCGGAAGAAGGCCCCAAGCAATATCGTCCCATCGGCGGCAGAGCGGTTATTGCGCATACGCTTGAAAGATTCGTGACATGGCCGCAGACGGCGAAGATTGTCGTCGTGATCCATCGCGATGACGAGAAGCTGCTGAGGGCCGCGCTGGAACAGGTCTCCAATCCACCGGAGATCGAGATCGCCTTTGGCGGCCCGACGCGCCAGCAATCCGTTCTTGCGGGGCTCAGGCACCTGAAACCAAACGGCGTGACGCATGTGATGATCCATGATGCCGTGCGCCCGTTCTTCGACCATGATCTGCTGGATCGTGTTGCTGCCGCGCTGGCGGATGGTGCACCGGCCGTTTTACCGGCCATGCCTGTCACCGATACGTTGAAGCGCGGCAACACGGAGGGGCTGGTCGTCGACACCGTGCCGCGTGCGGGACTTCACGCTGCCCAGACGCCGCAATCCTTCCGATTCACCGATATCCTCGACGCCCACGAAAGAGCCGAAGCCGATGGCCGGACCGATTTCACCGACGATGCGTCGATCGCCGAATGGTGTAACCTGCCGGTGACATTGGTTATCGGCAGCGCCGACAACGTAAAACTGACGATCAAGAGGGATATTGCCATGGCCGATGAAAAGCTCAGTACCGGCCTGCTGCTGCCCGACGTGCGCACCGGCAACGGCTATGACGTTCATCAGCTGGAGCCCGGCGATGGCGTTATTCTCTGCGGCGTCTTCATTCCGCACGACCAGAAGCTGAAGGGGCATTCGGACGCCGATGTCGCCCTGCACGCGTTGACGGACGCACTGCTTGCCACCTGCGGCGCCGGCGATATCGGCGATCATTTCCCGCCCTCCGATCCGCAATGGAAGGGCGCCCCTTCCCGGATCTTCATCCAGCATGCGGCAAAAATCGTGCGCGAGCGCGGCGGCACCATCATGAATGCGGATGTCTCGCTGATCGCCGAAGCGCCGAAAGTCGGGCCACACCGCGATGTCATGCGCGCCAGGCTATCGGAGTTTCTGGGCATCAGCATCGATCGCTGCTCCGTCAAGGCAACGACCAACGAGAAAATCGGCTTTGTCGGCCGCCGCGAGGGCATCGCAGCCATCGCAACCGCGACCGTCGTCTATCGCGGAGGCAAGCCGTGATGCATTTCCCCGATGAGACTATTGCGCTCGCGCAGAAGATCGTTACCGACTTCACTGCGAAAAAGTGGATGATCGCAACGGCCGAATCCTGCACCGGGGGGCTCATTGCCGGTGCCCTGACCGAAATTCCGGGTTCGTCCGCCGTGGTCGATCGCGGCTTCGTCACCTACACCAACACCGCCAAGATGGAGATGCTCGGCGTTCAAGAGCAGACCCTTACGCAATTCGGTGCTGTATCGAAGGAAACGGCACTCCAGATGGTGCATGGCGCCCTCTTCCGCTCCCATGCCGATTTTGCCGTAGCGGTCACGGGTATCGCAGGTCCTGGCGGCGGCTCGACGGAAAAGCCTGTCGGGCTCGTGCACCTCGCGGCAAAGGCGCGCAGCGGTGGCTTCATTCACCATGAGATGCGCTATGGCGATATCGGCCGCGACAAAGTTCGGCTCGCCACCTTGAACACGGCATTGGAGATGCTCGTCACGCTCGGTCGGTAACAGCGGACGGCTCAGGCGTAGATCTTGTTCGCGCGCGTTTCGAAGGCATCCGTAAACATGCGGAACGCACGATCAAACATCGACCCCATCAGCGCACCGAGAATGCGGCTCTTGAACTCGTAGTCGATAAAGAAATCGATGACGCTCCCGCCGTTTTCCGCCGGCTGAAAACGCCAACGATTGTCGAGATACTTGAACGGGCCGTCGATATATTTCACGTCGATGGCGCGCTCCGACTTGTTCAACAACACCTGCGTCGTGAAGGTCTCGCGGATCGCCTTGTAACCGACAGTCATATCGGCAATCAGCAGGATCTTGCCATCGCGCTCCTTGCGGCTGCGAACGGAGAGCCCTTCGCAAAGCGGCAGGAACTCCGGATATCGCTCGACGTCGGCAACGAGGTCGAACATCTGATCGGGGGAATGGGGGACGGGGCGATGAGTTTCGAACTGAGGCATGAGCCGCAATTAAGCAGGACGACCGAGAAGATCAAGAAGCTGACGCATTTCGCCGCGGGATTTCAGCTGCAAGACGGGGACATCGGGGCCGTGCTCGGCAAGACCGGCTGTGACGCGCGGCGAGAATTTCTCCTCGAATGTCCAGATGAATCGCAGGAACTCCCAATCGATCTTCTCGATGCACCCCGGTGCCATTTCGGGGCGCGTCCGGCCCATCCATTTGATCCATCGCGTTACCGCGCCCCAGATACACAGGAGGCGAGGCATCCGCACCCAAATGACCAGATCGGTCCGCGGCAAGCGCAGATCGAACGTGGAAGGATTCGTCCCATCAAGGATCCATCGTTCTTCCCGAACCTTGGAGATGATGATGGCGCGTTGCTCATCCTTTGCACGCTCGACCCATCCGGGAAGCCACAGGACATCGCGATCGATCGAAACATAGGCAAGGCCGAAGCGATCGGCAATTTTCTGTGACAGCGTCGACTTGCCGCCGCCGGAGCAGCCCATCACCATGATTCGATTTGCGCGACGAATACGAGCGGCCGCCTCGGCGAGATCGCGCACCTCGCTGTGCAAATCGGGTACTGCCGGAACATCCATCTCAGCCTCTCATATCTTGTGTTGAAGGCGCGCCAGAAGTTCATCGCTTTCGCGGTGGGATTTCAACGTCAGGACCGGCACGTCTCGCCCATGAAGCGAAAGCATCTCCTCAAACTGAGGCACCTCCTCACGCTCGAACGTCCAGATATATTTCAGGAATTTCCAGTTCAGCCGCTCCGGGCATCCCGGCGCCATTTCGGGCCGGGTGCCGCCTCTGTAACGCAGCCATCGTGCAAAGACGCCCCAGAGCGCGACCCGTCGCGGTGGGCGGCGCCATAGGACGATCTGCGTGCGCGGCAGCCGCAAGGGCAAGGTTCCCGGGCTGTTGCCGTCCATGATCCAGCGAGGACCAGCCACAGCCTGCTCGATCAGGGAACGCGCCTCGGGTCTTGATCTGGTCTTCCAACCTGGCAGCCAAAAGATATCCCGATCCATGGAGACATAGACGACATCCAGTCTGGATGCGATTGCCTGCGCGAGCGTGCTCTTGCCGGTGCCCGAACAGCCGATCACCAGAATTCGCTCTGCTTTTGCAAGGATGGACGCCGCCTCTTCCATATCGACGGCACGCGACAGCGCCAGCGGCGCGATAGTTTGCTCCACGGTCCAGCTCCACAATCGAATCTAAAGCGCCGATACCGGTCACAAACGGCGGCGTGTTCCCTAGGCCGCACGAATGACAGGAACATGACGGCACAAACAAAAACCGCGGCACAATCGCCGCGGTTCGATCAAATGACAAGTTTTAATTTGCGTTGCTTACTCGGCCGCAACCAGAAGCTTCTTGGCACGAGCGGCGCGAAGGCGCGCGAAATCGTCGCCGGCATGGTGCGAGGAGCGGGTCAGCGGGCTCGAAGACACCATGAGGAAGCCCTTTGTATAGGCCACGGTCTCATAGGACTTGAATTCCTCCGGGGTCACGAAGCTCATCACCTGGTGATGCTTGCGCGTCGGCTGCAGATACTGGCCGATGGTCAGGAAGTCGACGTCGGCGGTGCGCAGGTCATCCATCAGCTGAAGCACTTCATTGCGCTCTTCGCCGAGGCCGACCATGATGCCCGATTTGGTGAACATCGTCGGGTCCAGCTCCTTGACGCGCTGCAGCAGGCGAACCGAGTGGAAGTAGCGCGCACCGGGGCGAACCGTCAGGTAATTGCCCGGCACGGTTTCCATATTGTGGTTGAAGACGTCGGGCTTGGCGGCGACGACACGTTCTAGCGCGCCCGGCTTCTTCAGGAAGTCCGGCGTCAGGATTTCGATCGTGGTTCCCGGCGAAGCGGCTCTGATCGCCCAGATCACCTTCTCGAAATGCTCGGCGCCGCCGTCTGCCAAATCGTCGCGGTCGACGGAGGTGATGACGACGTGGCTAAGGCCCATTTCCTTGACGGCCTTGGCGACATTTTCCGGCTCCGCCATGTCGAGCGCATTCGGCTTGCCTGTCGCGACATTGCAGAAGGCGCAGGCGCGCGTACAGATCTCGCCCATGATCATGAATGTGGCGTGCTTCTTGTCCCAGCACTCGCCGATATTCGGGCAGCCGGCCTCCTCGCAGACCGTGACGAGCTTATGCTCCTTCACGATCGAGCGGGTCTCGGCATACCCCTTCGATGTCGGCGCCTTCACACGGATCCATTCCGGCTTGCGCAGCACTTCGGTATCCGGCCGATGCGCCTTTTCCGGATGCCTTACGCGCTTTGCCTCAGGATTGATCGTGTCGAGAATCGTGACCATGAAACGTCTACTTTCCGCCGCTCAAGTGCGGCCTTCATCGCCGAGCGAATTTGGCGAGGAATATCAGAATGCATGCACCGATGAAACCGGTGATGAAAAAGCCAAGCCGGCCTCCTGGTACGTTGGCATGCAGGGCCACCAGAAGCCCTGCCGCAACCACCGAGCCGGCGATGCCGAGAATGATGTTCAGAATAATGCCGTAGCGTGCGTCCATCAGCTTGCCTGCGAGCCAGCCCGCGAGACCGCCGATGATAATCAGACCCAGCCAACCGACACTTTCCATCACATCTCCGATTTCAGAGCATTTCCGTTTCCAATCAAGTCACGGAAAGGCTCAATCCATTTGCGTCTACCCAGTTCCAGTAGCGCTGCTACGCACTTTTCCTGGAACCGCTCTAGGCGATCAATCTCGCCAGTAGCACCACCACGATCGCACCGACCGTGGCATGAATGACTTCCACGACGAGCGCATTTTCAATGCCGAGCGATATCCCGAAATAATGGAACAGGAAACCGCCGACGAAAGCCCCGATGACACCACTCACCAGGCAACTGATGAGCCCGCCTCCACCGACGATCAGGCTCGCGAGAAAGCCCGCCACCAGACCGATAAGAAGAAAGACGACCCAGCCTTCCGCCGTGATAGACATGTTGATTTCCTTTCCTGATTTCCACCCCTTGGATAAAGGGCGAGCCAGGAAATTATCAAGCGTTCAGCGCCCGGCCGTAAGCGTCCAGCACCGACTCCTTCATCGATTCGGAAACAGTCGGATGCGGGAAGATCGTGTGCATCAGCTCTTCTTCCGTCGTCTCCAGGTTCATGGCGACAACGAAGCCCTGGATGAGTTCGGTCACTTCGGCGCCAACCATGTGCGCGCCGAGCAATTCGCCGGTCTTCTTGTCGAAGATGACCTTGCAAAGACCCTGATCCTCACCGAGCGCGATCGCCTTGCCGTTGAAGGCGAAGGAGAAGCGGCCGACACGGATATCGCGGCCGAGTTCCTTGGCCTTGGCCTCGGTGATGCCGACGGAGGCGACCTGCGGCTGGCAATAGGTGCAGCCCGGAACCTTGCCCTTGTCGGTCGGGTGAACGTTCGGCAGGCCAGCGATCTTCTCGATGCAGACGACGCCCTCATGCTCAGCCTTGTGCGCCAGCATCGGCGGGCCGGCGACATCGCCGATCGCATAGATGCCGGGAACATTGGTCTTACCGTAGCCGTCGATGACAACGCAGCCGCGGTCGGTCTTCACACCAAGCGCCTCAAGGCCGAGGTTCTCGATGTTGCCCTGGACGCCGACGGCGGAGATCATGCGGTCGGCAACGATCTGCTGCACCTTGCCGTCTTCCGTTTCGACATGCGCGGTGATCGAGTTGGCGGCCTTCTCAACCTTGGTGACCTTGGCCTTGGTCAGGATCTTCAGGCCGCGCTTTTCAAGCTGCTTGCGGGCAATACCGGAGATTTCGGCATCTTCGACCGGCATGATGGTCGGCATGACTTCGACGACGGTCACATCGACACCCATCGAGCGATAGAAGCTCGCGAATTCGATGCCGATCGCGCCCGAGCCCATGACGAGCAGCGACTTCGGCAGGAAATCCGGCTTCAGCGCTTCAAAATAGGTCCAGATCAGCTTGCCATCCGGCTCGATGCCGGGCAGAGCGCGCGGACGGGCGCCGGTCGCGACGATGATGTGCTTGGCGGTATAGGTGCCCTCGCCCTTGACGTTCTTCGGCAGCGGATGCTGCGGCTCGACAACGGGCTTGGTCGACTTGCCGACGACGATTTCGCCCGGGTTAGTGATCTTGGCTTCGCCCCAGATCACGTCGACCTTGTTCTTCTTCATCAGGAAGCCGACGCCGGTGTTCAAGCGGGCGGAAACGCCACGCGAACGGGCGACAACTGCCTTCACATCCGCGCTCACCTTGCCTTCGAGAACAAGGCCGTAATCCTTCAGATGGTTGGAATGATCGAGAATTTCAGCCGAGCGGAGCAGCGCCTTGGTGGGAATGCAGCCCCAGTTGAGGCAGATGCCGCCCAGATGTTCACGCTCGACGATCGCGGTCTTCAGGCCAAGCTGGCCGGCGCGCACGGCGGCGACATAACCGCCCGGACCGGAGCCGATGATAATGACGTCGTAATTCTCAGCCATGTGTTTCCTGCCTTATTGCTGGCGGCGGGTCAGAGCCGGCGCCTTGAATTTATCAGAGACCGAGCATCATCCGCACGATCGGCTCGAGGCCGCGACCGAGCGCCCGGGTGTTTTCCGCATCGAGATGCACACCATCGAGCGGCGTGGTGACGGCGACCGTATTGGCATCGAAGAAGCCGCATCCGAGTTCATCCGCCAGATCGCCGTAAAGCGTCGGCAGCTTGCTCGATTCCTTTACAGCACCGAGAAAGCTCGCCGCGAAAGCGGCATTGGCCGTCTCGGTAATTGCCGGCGGGGCGACGATGAGGATGTCGGGCACCTCGTAATCGAACCCCCAGGCATGATTGCGCACCAGCTGGATCAAGCGGCTGATACCCTGCAGAGCGGCAAAGGCCGAACCGGCGACAACCGGCTTCATGTCGTTGGTGCCGAGCATGATGATGACGAGATCGAGCGGATTATGGCTCTGCAGGATCGTCGGCAGGATCTTCGCACCGTTGCGGTCGCAATCGGCGAGATGATCGTCGAAAGCGGTGGTACGGCCGTTCAGCCCTTCCGGGATGATGTGTACCTGGTTGCCGAGCGCCTTTTGCAGCACGCTCGGCCACCGATCTTCATAGGCATGACGGCCGACCGTTTCGGCACTGTAGCCCCATGTCAGCGAGTCGCCGTAACACAGAACAGTCTTGGTCATTCATGCCTCCGTGTCACAACAAGGCTCAGACGAGCATCCCCATCGGATTTTCGATGTAGCCCTTGAAGGCTGCCAGAAGCTCGGCACCGAGCGCACCATCGACGGCGCGGTGGTCGGTCGACAGCGTGACGGTCATCACGTTGGCAATCACCATTTCGCCCTTCTTGACGATGACGCGCTGTTCGCCAGCGCCGACGGCCAGGATGGTCGCATGCGGCGGGTTGACGACGGCGGCGAAGTTCTTGACGCCCATCATGCCCATGTTCGACACGGCGGTCGTACCGCCCTGATACTCCTCGGGCTTCAGCTTGCGCTCCTTGGCGCGCTTGCCGTAGTCCTTCATCTCGTTGGAGATGGTGGAGAGTGTCTTCTGCTCGGCGCTGCGGATGATCGGCGTGATCAGGCCGCCCGGAATGGAGACGGCAACACCGACATCGGCATGCTTGTGCTTGACCATGTTGCTGTCGGTCCAGGAGACGTTGGCATCCGGAACATCGCGCAGCGCCAGCGCCAGGGCCTTGATGACCATGTCGTTGACCGAGAGCTTGTATGCCGGAACGCCGTCCTTCGACTTCGGAGCCGAATCGTTGAGCTGCGTGCGAAGCGCCAGCAGCGCATCGAGTTCGCAATCGACCGAAACGTAGAAGTGCGGGATCGTCTGCTTGGATTCCTGCAGGCGCTTGGCGATCGTCTTGCGCATGCCGTCATGCGGCACGAGTTCGTAGGAACCCTGCTCGAACAGCTTGAGGACGGCGTCGTCGGACATGCCCTTCGCAGCAGCTGGAGCAGCAGCGGCAGCCGGCTGTGCAGCCGGAGTTGCTGCAGGGGCAGCCTTGGCGGTGCCGCCGGAAACCGCAGCTTCGATATCCTTCTTGACCACACGGCCATGCGGGCCAGAGCCGGAAACCGCAGTCACATCGATGCCAGCTTCCTTGGCAAGACGACGTGCGAGCGGCGAAGCGAAGGTACGGTGACCGTCGTTTGCCGCCGGGGCCGATGCAGCGGGAGCCGGAGCGTTTGCGGCAGGGGCCGAAACGCTTGCCGGAGCCGGGGCAGCCGCGGGTGCTGCAGCCGGAGCCGCTTCGGCCTTCGGTGCTTCCTTTGCAGCCGGTGCTGCCGGTGCTGCCGCACCGCCAGCGCTGGACGCAGCGGCAGCGACATCTTCGCCATCGGCAGCGAGCACGGCGATCAGGGCATTGACCTTCACGCCTTCGGTGCCGGCAGGAACGAGGATCTTGGCGACGGTGCCTTCATCGACAGCCTCGACTTCCATCGTTGCCTTGTCAGTCTCGATCTCGGCGATGACATCGCCGGACTTGATCTTGTCGCCTTCCTTGACGAGCCACTTGGCGAGGTTGCCCTCTTCCATGGTCGGAGAGAGGGCAGGCATGGTGATGTTGATAGGCATCGATGAGCCCTCCCCTTACTTGTAGCAAACGGCCTTCACCGCATCGACCACTTCAGCGACGCTCGGGAGCGCCAGCTTTTCGAGGTTGGCGGCGTAGGGCATGGGTACGTCCTTGCCAGCGATCGTCAGGATCGGCGCATCGAGATAGTCGAAGGCCTGCTGCATGACGCGGGTGGCGATTTCCGTGCCGACGGAGGACTGCGGATAGCCTTCCTCGACGGTGACCAGGCGGCCGGTCTTCTTGACCGATTCGATGATCGTCGGAAGATCCATCGGACGGATGGTGCGCAGGTCGATGAGTTCGACATCGATGCCCTGAGCTTCCAGCTCGGCGACGGCCTTCGTGGCATAGGTCATGCCAATGCCGAAGGAGACGACCGTGACGTCCTTGCCCGGACGGTGAATGCGAGCCTTGCCGATCGGCAGAACGAAGTTATCCAGCTTCGGCACATCGAAGTGCTGACCGTAGAGGATTTCGTTTTCGAGGAAGATGACCGGATTCGGATCGCGGATCGCAGCCTTGAGCAGGCCCTTGGCGTCGGCTGCCGTGTAAGGCATGACGACCTTCAGGCCCGGAATGTGGCTGTACCAGGCTGCGTAGTCCTGGCTGTGCTGGGCACCGACGCGAGCCGCAGCGCCGTTCGGGCCGCGGAAAACGATCGGAGCGCCCATCTGGCCGCCGGACATATAGAGCGTCTTGGCAGCAGAGTTGATGATCTGGTCGATCGCCTGCATGGCGAAGTTGAAGGTCATGAACTCGACAATCGGGCGAAGGCCGGCCATCGCGGCGCCGACGCCGATACCGGCAAAGCCGTGCTCGGTGATCGGGGTATCGATGACGCGGCGAGCGCCGAATTCCTGCAGCAGACCCTGGGTGACCTTGTAGGCGCCCTGGTATTCCGCGACTTCTTCGCCCATGACGAAGACGTCTTCGTTGGCGCGCATTTCTTCGGCCATGGCATCACGCAGCGCTTCACGCACCGTCATCGATACCATCTCCGTGCCTGCCGGAACTTCCGGATCAGCGGCAGCGGCAACCTTCGGCTGGGCCGGAACCGGCGCGGCAGCTGCTGGCGCAGCGGCGGCGGCAGGCGCTTCAGCCTTTGCCGGCTCGGCAGCCGGGCCGGCCTTCTCGGCGGAAATCGCGTCGGCCGATTCGCCGTCCTGCAAGAGGATCGCGATCTTGGTGTTGACCTTGACGCCTTCGGTGCCGGCTTCGATCAGCAGTTTGCCGATCGTGCCTTCGTCGACGGCTTCCACTTCCATGGTGGCCTTGTCAGTTTCGATTTCGGCAATGACGTCACCGGAAACGACCTTGTCGCCTTCCTTCTTGAGCCATTTCGAAAGGGTACCCTCTTCCATCGTCGGAGAAAGGGCGGGCATGAGAATGTCGATGGGCATAGTGTCCCTCCCCGATTAGAGCAGAATGTCTGTGTAGAGCTCGGATGCATCCGGCTCCGGATCGTTCTGAGCGAAATCGGCGCTGTCGGCCACGATTTCGCGGACATCCTTGTCGATATCCTTCAGATCGTCTTCATTCGCCCAGCCCTTTTCGAGAAGGCGCACACGAACCTGCTCGATCGGATCATGCTCGGAACGCATCTTCTGCACTTCATCCTTCGAGCGATACTTCGCCGGGTCGGACATGGAGTGACCGCGATAACGGTAGGTCATCATTTCGAGGATGATCGGGCCCTTGCCGGAACGGCAGTGCGCAACGGCTTCGTCAGCAGCCGCCTTGACGGCGCGGACGTCCATGCCGTCCACCTGAATGCCCGGAATGCCGAACGACGCGCCGCGCTTGGAGAAGTCGGCCTGCGCGGTCGCGCGGGCGGTCGACGTGCCCATGGCGTAGCGGTTGTTTTCGATCACGAAGATGACAGGCAGCTTCCAGAGCTGCGCCATGTTGAAGCTTTCGTAGACCTGGCCCTGGTTGGCAGCGCCGTCACCGAAGTATGCGACGCTGACATTGTCATTGCCACGGTACCAGTTGGCAAAGCCAAGGCCGGTGCCGAGCGAGACCTGCGCGCCGACGATACCGTGACCTCCGTAGAAATTCTTTTCCTTCGAGAACATGTGCATGGAGCCGCCCTTCCCTCGGGAATAGCCGCCCTGGCGTCCGGTCAGCTCGGCCATGACGCCACGTGCACTCATGCCGGTTGCCAGCATGTGGCCATGGTCGCGGTAGCCGGTGATGACCTGGTCACCATCCTTCAAAGCCAGCTGCATGCCGACAACGACGGCTTCCTGGCCGATGTAGAGGTGACAGAAGCCGCCGATGAAGCCCATACCGTAAAGCTGGCCGGCCTTTTCTTCGAAGCGGCGGATGAGCAGCATCTCACGATAAGCCTTGAGCTCCGCATCACGATCGAAATCTGCGATCGGACCGCCATTGGTTTCCTTGGCAGGTCTTGATGCTGTCTTACGGCTGGAAACGGTCGCGTTTTTTCGCGGCGCCATTCAACCCTCCCTGTGTGAGTAGCCTCGTTTTGTGGTGAGGGGTAACATAGGGAAGATTGTCCGCCACAGCAATGCTATAATTGCATGGCTCATATTCTTTGCAAGTTGTTGATATAACTTACAAAAAGTCGATTAACCGAAATTCGGTTAATTATGGCTATTTATTGAAGATAACAATCTCGTTGGCCTTGGAATAGGTCAACTGGTAACGCGCATACTGATCGAGCATATCCTTGTCCAAAGAGCCGTCGCTGAGCAAAGCGACCTCCTTTTCGAGGTGCTCGCGCTTGGAAACAAGGGCGGCGAGCTCTTTGCTGCGATCGATGCGGCGCTGCTCGAAAACTTCGGTCGCCTTCAGACCGTAGTCGCCGTGCACACAATGATAGCCGAAGTAACTTACAAAGGCGACCGTGACAGCAGGAAGAACGAAACGGCCGAACTTTCTCTTCTTATGATATTTTGTCCACATACTCGATCGAACGCCCTACAAGCCTGGGATCAACAGCCCGAGACGCGCACGCGCTGACAACACGGCGGCTACGGATAAGATCGCATCAAATCAAAGACCTAGCGCGACTCTAATCGGGAGAGATTAACCGTCCGCTAACTGTAACTGAACGGCCCAATAAAAAACCGCGCCCGAAGGCGCGGTTCGATCTGAAAGATGACTGTCGTCGCGGATCGATAACGATCCCGAAAACCGTCTCAGCCGCGAAGAATGGAGCGGCCGGCATACTTTGCCTGCGGGCCGAGCGCTTCTTCGATGCGGATGAGCTGGTTGTACTTGGCAAGACGGTCGGAGCGCGACAGCGAGCCGGTCTTGATCTGACCGCAGTTGGTGGCAACAGCGAGATCCGCGATCGTGGAGTCTTCGGTTTCGCCCGAGCGGTGCGACATGACGGCCGTGTAGTTGGCCTTGTGCGCAGTCTCGACAGCGTCGAGGGTCTCGGTCAGCGAACCGATCTGGTTGACCTTGACGAGGATCGAGTTAGCAACGCCCATGCGGATACCGTCACGAAGGCGGGCGGAATTGGTGACGAACAGGTCGTCGCCGACGAGCTGCGTCTTCTTGCCGATGAGGTCGGTAAGCGTCTTCCAGCCTTCCCAGTCGTCTTCTGCCATGCCGTCTTCGATGGAAACGATCGGGTACTTGCCGGCGAGTTCAGCGAGGTATTCAGCCATGGCGCCGGATTCCAGCGTGCGGCCTTCGCCTTCGAGCACGTACTTGCCGTCCTTGAAGAATTCGGTCGAAGCGCAATCAAGGCCGAGAGCGATTTCTTCGCCCGGCTTGTAGCCGGCCTTTTCGATCGACTTCATAATGAAGTCGAGGGCAGCCGGAGCGCTGGAAAGGCCAGGTGCAAAACCGCCTTCGTCACCGACGTTGGTGTTGTGGCCCTGCGACGCCAGTTCCTTTTTGAGAACATGGAAGATTTCCGAGCCCATGCGAACGGCGTCACGGAGAGATTCGGCACCAACCGGCAGGATCATGAATTCCTGGAAGTCGATCGGGTTGTCGGCATGAGCGCCGCCGTTGATGATGTTCATCATCGGGACCGGCAGGAGGCGGGCGTGAGCGCCGCCGACATAACGGTAGAGCGGCAGGTTGGCGCTCTGGGCAGCAGCCTTTGCAACGGCGAGCGAGACGCCGAGGATGGCGTTGGCGCCGAGGCGGGACTTGTTCGGCGTGCCGTCGAGTTCGATCATGATGTTGTCGAGCTGGATCTGGTTCTCAGCATCCATGCCGCCGATGGCGTCGAAGATTTCCGAGTTGACGGCTTCGACGGCCTTCTCGACGCCCTTGCCATGATAGCGCTTGCCGCCATCGCGCAGCTCGACGGCTTCATGCGCGCCCGTCGATGCACCCGACGGAACCGCCGCGCGGCCCATGCTGCCATCTTCGAGGTAGACATCGACTTCAACAGTCGGATTGCCACGGCTGTCGAGAATCTCGCGGGCGATAATGTCGGTGATTGCGGTCATGATAGCTTCCTGCTCGCTGGTTTATAAATCGATTTAAATCGTCTTAATCGAAGGTGCGGAAATTACAATGCCGTTCCGCACCCCGATTTTGCGCTCGTTAAGGCCGCGTAGCGCATATTCATGTCAGCCTTTTGAAGGCCCGATATTTCTTACGCCTTGGCGATGGCGTCGAATGCCAGCAACTTCTCCAGAAGCCGCGGCATGTCCTTCAGGTAAACCATATTCGGGCCATCGGACGGTGCGTTGTCGGGATCCTCATGCGTCTCGACGAACACACCGGCAACGCCGACGGCGACAGCGGCACGAGCCAAGGTTTCGACGAAGCGACGATCGCCGCCAGTCGAGCCGCCCTGCCCGCCCGGTTGCTGCACCGAATGGGTCGCATCGAAAATGACCGGCGCGCCCATCGCCGCCATGATCGGCAGCGAGCGCATGTCGGACACAAGCGTGTTGTAACCGAAGGAGGCGCCGCGCTCGCATAGAAGAATGTTCGGGTTGCCGCTCTCGTTGAGTTTGGCAAGCACGTTCTTCATATCCCAAGGCGCGAGGAACTGACCCTTCTTGACGTTGACGACACGGCCGGTCTTTGCAGCAGCAACCAGAAGATCGGTCTGGCGCGAGAGGAAGGCCGGGATCTGCAGGATATCGACGGTCTGGGAAACGATCGCGCACTGCTCTTCCGTATGGATGTCGGTCAGAACCGGGAAGCCATATTCCTTCTTGAGGTCAGCGAAGACTTCCAGTGCCTTTTCAAGGCCGATGCCACGCTTGCCCGACAGCGATGTGCGGTTCGCCTTGTCGAAGGAGGATTTGTAGACAAGGCCAATGCCGAGCTTCGCACAGAGTTCCTTGAGAACGCCGGCCACCATGAAGGCGTGGTCCCGGCTCTCCATCTGGCAAGGCCCGGCGATCAACGAAAGCTTCGACGTGTTCGAGAACAGGACCTTGGAGGCACCTTCGCCGACGGTCACTTCTGAATTCGTGCTCATTCCATCTCCTCAAAGGCGAACAGAGCGCCCGATCCGGGCGCCAGCCGCGCCAATAAACGATTGCTCTTACGCGTGTATGTGACGCCGTTAGCAGCGAAATGCGACGATGTCACGGAAAGATCGCACGTTTTGAAAAGGATTGCCCGCGCCCGCAGGCCAGGATCATCGGCGGCGACGGGCAAATCGTAAAAGGCCTCCATACCCTCGGCTGTCAAAAGCTCAACCTCGACATTTGCCGCCTTTATCGTCAGACCGAAGGAATGTTCGGAAACCTCGGGGCTTCCGATAATCTCTTCAAAGAAGTGGCGATAGGCAACCGGCCTAGTGGCGGATATGGCGACCCGCGCGATACCCGAAACGCCGTTATCATGTCGTTCCAGCACGCTTCGGTTGGCTGGAAGCGGATTGATGCGCTGGCAGCAGAAAGCCAAGAAGTCCGGCGCCCGCAAATCGGCTGCAAATGCAAGGCGAAATCCCGCCATGGTTTCGGTGCCATCCGGCATTTTCATCATGCGTGAAAAATCCAGCATCTGACCCGCAGATATCGAGCTTGACCGGAACCGCTTATCGTCGGCGATAGCATCGTCGGTGCCGAAAACCACGGCGGAAAAACCTTCGTCACCAAGCCGGAAGCGATATGCCTGATCGCGGGCGACGAAGATGTTGCCTTCGTCGATGCTCCGCTCACATTCATCGAGTGACGCCACGGCCAAAGGCTCGAGATAGGTTTTGTCGGCAAAGAACACGCATGCGTTTTCCGTACCGAAGGGATGGCGTGCATCTGGTGCCACCGTAAAACCGAGCTTGCCGAGACGCTCACGGGCCAAAGCGATATTGACTGTAGGCAGGACAAGATGGTCCAGCGGATGCAGCAACGAGGTCATGGCATCTCCGATCTTTCGATAGTCTCACGTGTGCGCCGATCCGATGCTGAATTCAAGATGAAAGCATCCCGGCCGGACAGGCAAAAGGAGTGACTGATTCTCTCTCCCGAATGAGCGGTCGGAGAGCAAAGCAGCCTTATCCGCCCATGATGGACAAATATGGCGATCAAAACCGTCGCGATCGGCTACACGGTAGTTTCATTATATTTTTCAATGAATTGTCATTGACTTGGTCGCGTCTGCGGAGAGCATGATCCATTCGATAATCTTTAATATCTAACTCACCAGCCGGCGCGTTAACGAAATTTAAGCACTTGCGGAACACATATGGAACATATAGTGTCCGTTCTGGATTTGTTTCACGACGATTTTCTTGATTCTGGGGTTCCAAGACGATGTTGACGCGCAAGCAGCAGGAACTGCTTCTCTTCATTCACGAGCGGATGAAGGAGTCCGGCGTCCCTCCATCTTTCGACGAGATGAAGGACGCACTGGATCTTGCATCCAAGTCCGGTATTCACCGCCTGATCACCGCTCTCGAAGAACGTGGTTTCATTCGCCGACTGCCGAACCGGGCAAGAGCGCTTGAAGTCATCAAACTGCCCGATGCCTATAATCCAAGCCTTCAGCCGCGACGCGGGTTTTCACCCAGTGTCATCGAGGGCAGCCTTGGCAAACCACAGCCGGTGGCCCCGCCGGCTCCCGCTCCAAAAGTATCCAATGACGACCACCATAGCTCGGCTTCCGTGCCGGTCATGGGTCGCATCGCAGCGGGCGTGCCGATTTCCGCTATTCAGAACAATACGCATGACATCACCGTTCCAGCCGATATGCTTGGCTCCGGTGAGCATTATGCTCTGGAAGTACGTGGCGACTCGATGATCGATGCCGGCATCTTTGACGGCGATACCGTGATCATCCGCAACGCAACAACGGCCAATCCGGGTGATATCGTCGTCGCGCTCGTCGACGATGAGGAGGCGACATTGAAGCGCTTCCGACGCAAGGGCGCATCGATTGCACTTGAGGCTGCAAACCCGGCTTACGAGACCCGCATCTTCGGGCCGGATCGCGTCAAGGTTCAAGGGAAACTGGTCGGGCTTATTCGTCGCTATCACTAGTCGGCGACACCGATTTGATTGGCGCACCGTAGGTACCTGTGCGCCAATCGTAAATGCGATGGTGTGTCCATGGGCGTTGAGGGTCTTCGAAGGCCGTCAGAACCTGGGGCGTATCGCTGCCTAGATCAATTTCGACCGTTCCTGTTCGGCGTAGGGTCGCTCCGGTGAAAAGCATGGCTCCTGAGCGGCAATGATCCAGGCGTAGGCGTATGGGCGTAACGACGATGTTTCCCGTATCACAGGCGGGTGGCAGATAGGCTGCATTCTCGATGGTGATCAGCATGGAGCCGTTCTCCAGCATGGCGACGCACCAAGCTCCCTTTTGGCATGCAAAGCTGCCTTGCATCGTCTGATCCAATGCGCTTTCCATGGCCTTGCGGACCGCAGCCTGCTCTTCTTTGCTTAACCGACGCCGTCGCTCCTTCTTGCTGATTTGAGGCAGGCTATTATCAGCGGGCAGCATGGTTGGCGGTTGATGCTCAGCGGCAACCAGCGCCTTTTGCCATTGTTCGAAGATGAAGGCCTGCGGCCTTTCGCGGTTGGTCGCCAGTATATCGTCCTGGCGCAAAGCGACGAGAACGCCATCTTCGGATATGATCATATCCGGCTTCGGCACGCCGGAACCGGATGCCGCAATGCCGATGGTCGACAATACCAGCAACAATCCCAGATGACGCAGGCGCGTCCGCAGCATCGTCATGATGAGAAAGCCGGATATGAAGGTCGGCATCAGCCATGCCGGCTGGCGGCCGAAGGTTATATCACCGCCCCATCCGGCGACCGTCTTGGCAATCAGGATCACGAGCGCTAGTCCCTCGCCGGTGACTTGCCAGAATGGTCCGTCCAACCCGAACGGCATCAGCAGCATGGCCACCATGCCAAAGGGCATGACGATAAAGGAGACGACCGGCATTGCGGCCAGATTGGCGGCAAGCCCGTATGTCGCCAGTCGGTGAAAATGCTCAATCGAGAAAATGGCGGTCGACGCACCGCCAATAAAGGAGGTCGATAGGATCCCGCCGAAGAAACGCGATACGAAGAGCAAAGGGCGAAGCAGCCTGAAGCGCTCGAGGATATTTTCGCGATGCCGCCGTCGCTTCCATAACGTATAGCCGGATACAAGCGCCAGCGTTGCCGCATAGGACATCTGGAAGCTCGGTCCCAGTACCTGCGACGGCGATAGGACGAGAATGACAATGGCCGACAGGGCAACATTGCGCAAACTCAGAGAGGGCCGATCGAACAAGACTGCAATCAGCATGATTGCCATCATGATGAAGGCGCGCTCGGCCGAGACGCCAAAGCCCGATATGAGGTAATAGGCCGTCACTGTTATCAGCGCCCCGAGGGCGGCGATCTTTTTCGTGGGCCATGCCTGCGCGAGGCCCGGAAACAGGCTGAAAAAGTAGCGGAGACCGATATAGAAAATGCCGGCCGACAGGGCCATATTGAGACCCGAGATGGCAATGATATGCGTCAAGCCGGCCGTTCGCAGGGCATCGGTCGTTTCGTCTGAAATAGCACGTCTCTCATCGGTGACGAGCGCCGCCGCAAACGCACCGGTGTCACCGGGCAACGTCCGCCTGATCCTGTCTCCTATGCCGTTTCGCAAGCCCGCAAGCCAGATATCTGCGCTGTCGAGCCACGAATTCCCGACGATATCACTGGCCGGAGACAATAAGGTCGGCGTGCCATAGGCAAAGCCGTTTGCGCCAATGCCATTGAAATAAGAGCTGAAGGCAAAATCGTTCAGTCCGGCGAGGGCCGGCCCTGCCGGCGGCGTCAATTGCGCTCTGCCCTCTATACGATCACCGAGATTGAACGGCTCGGCCTGTTTGCGCACAAAGATGGTCACCCGCTCCGGAGGTCGGTGAATACGCGGCTTTTCCGTCGAGTCGACTTTGACGACATAGCGCCAGCGCCCGTTGTCATAGGATTCGCGTCTCTCGACCTGACCGGTGACAGTCGTCGTAACGGGCGAGTCGAGCATCACGGTGGATACGCGCCAGCTCTCCAACTGCGCCAGGGCAGCACCGAGGGACACCAGCATCCCGGCAAAGAGAAAATTGCGAAGCAGGCGTCCTGCCTCAGGCCGCAGAAAAAACGCAAGCGTAAAAATCAGCAGCGCAGCCAAAACCGTTTGCAACGGCGGATCGCTGCCCACTTCAAACCAGAAGATGGCTCCGATCCCCATATAGATCGGCGCGAACAGGATGCGGCGGCCGTGCGCCGCCTCCTCCTCTATCAGGCGTCCAATATGGATTTTACTATAGGCGAGAAGAAGCAGAAGCCGCCTTGGAAAATGGACTTGATCCTGTGTTCTGGTCCCTCGTCCAGCTTTGGCACGCGGAGCAAGCAGCGCCACGGCACGGTGAGGCAGCGAAGGCGGAACAACATCCTTGCCAACCTTCTGCCGCTCCGGTGCCTCTAAATTAGGCATCCCCGCCTACCCCACGCAAAACCACAGCTTAAGCGCGATTTTTGCCGTCACCATTCAGTGATTTCAACCAAAATCCGCCGTACGGGAGTTAAATAAAGCGAATATAGAGGCATGATGAACGGTATCACCGTAGTGCAGTGCCCAAAAGTTGATACTGCAATGCACAATTCGGCGTTAGGATAACTTGGCATTAGGCTCTGGATCATATAGCTAGTCGGTAGTCGCTTAACCTTTTGGCGCTTTTTATGGCGTCAATCCCGCCAAATCTTGGAGGATCAGCATGACGGAACAAAGCGCGAAACTAACTTGGGGTGAAAAGACGGTGGACTTGCCGGTGAAGACCGGAACCATCGGCCCAAGTGTCATTGATATTGGTGCCCTTTATAAGAACACCTCCACTTTCACTTACGATCCTGGCTTCACCTCCACCGCGTCGTGCGAGTCCAGCATTACCTATATCGATGGCGACGAAGGCGTTCTGCTGCATCGCGGTTATCCGATCGACCAGTTGGCTGAACACGGCGATTTCCTCGAAGTCTGCTACCTCCTTCTCTACGGCGAACTGCCGACGGCAGCACAGAAGAAGGACTTCGATCATCGCGTCACCCATCACACGATGGTGCACGAGCAGATGTCGCGCTTCTTCACCGGCTTCCGCCGCGACGCGCATCCGATGGCCGTCATGTGCGGCTGCGTTGGCGCGCTCTCTGCCTTCTATCACGACTCCACGGATATCACCGATCCGCACCAGCGCATGGTCGCTAGCCTGCGCATGATCGCGAAGATGCCGACGCTTGCCGCCATGGCTTACAAATACCATATCGGCCAGCCCTTTGTGTATCCGAAGAACGATCTCGACTATGCGTCGAACTTCCTGCGCATGTGCTTTGCCGTTCCCTGCGAAGAATATGTCGTCAATCCGGTGCTCGCCCGCGCCATGGACCGCATCTTCATCCTGCACGCAGATCACGAGCAGAACGCCTCGACCTCTACGGTTCGTCTGGCTGGCTCCTCCGGCGCCAACCCGTTCGCCTGTATCGCTGCTGGCATCGCCTGCCTCTGGGGTCCGGCTCACGGCGGCGCCAACGAAGCCGCGCTGAACATGCTGAACGAGATCGGCACCGTCGATCGCATTCCGGAATTCATCGCTCGCGCCAAGGACAAGAACGATCCGTTCCGCCTGATGGGCTTTGGCCACCGCGTCTACAAGAACTACGATCCGCGCGCCAAGATCATGCAGAAGACCGCGCACGAAGTTCTCGGCGAACTCGGCATCAAGGACGATCCGCTGCTCGACATCGCGATCGAACTCGAGCGTATCGCTCTGACCGACGAGTACTTCATCGAGAAGAAGCTTTACCCGAACGTCGACTTCTACTCGGGTATCACGCTGAAGGCTCTCGGCTTCCCCACGACCATGTTCACCGTTCTGTTCGCTCTTGCCCGCACCGTCGGCTGGATCGCTCAGTGGAACGAAATGATCGAGGATCCGCATCAGCGCATCGGCCGTCCGCGCCAGCTCTACACGGGCGCTCCGCTGCGCGAATACGTGCCTGTTTCCAAGCGCTAAGCTTTGGACCTGAAACAAAAAACCGGTCAGAGATGACCGGTTTTTTTATGGGCTAAAACGTCCAGAACAATCTGCGCCGCCTTGTCGCCAGGCGGCTCTTCGGTCTGCATTCGCTCCCAGACCAGATCGTAGCCGGCAAGCATGGCCGCACGTTCCGGAGTCTCATTCGACAGACGCTCCATATAGCGCGCCAGCATTCCCGGCCTCAGAACGTCGTTGATGAGTTCGGGCAGCACAGCGTAATCGGCAATCAGGTTCGGCAAGGCCGCCGTCCATATCTTGATGCGCGACAGCACGAACTTCGCCAGCCACTCCGTCTTATAGGTCGAGACGACGGGAACGCCCACAAGACCCAGTTCAAGGATCACGGTGCCGGACGCCGCCATCGCGGCCTCTCCCTGAGCGAAAGCGCTCCATTTGGCCGCTTGCCCGACGACGATATCCGGCTTCACCTGCCAGTTGGCAACGAGAGAGCGCACCAAGGCCTCCTGCCGCGGTACGGTTGGCAGCAGGAAACGGATATCTTTATTTCGCCGACTAAGTTCATTGGTAGCCTGCTCAAAAACCGGAAGCAGCTGCCGTATCTCCGATGCACGCGATCCTGGCAACAACAGGATCGTCTTCTGTGTATCGAGCCCGCGCGCTGCACGCTGGCGGCGCGTCTCGAGCAGATCTGCATCGACGGTCAGTCGGTGGCCGACATAGGTTGTGGCCGGGCCGCCCAGACGCTCCATTGCCGCTGGCTCGAACGGCAAGACGGCAAGGACGTGGTCGACATAGGCGAGCATCTTCTGCGCGCGATATTCCTTCCATGCCCAGACGCTCGGGCAGACATAATCGACGATCGGAACGTCAGGTAGCGCCTTGCGCACCCGCTTTGCGACACGATGCGTGAAATCGGGGCTATCGATGATGAGCAGCACATCCGGCTTGGCAGCAATGATCGCTTCGGCCGTCTGCCGGATGCGCGCGAGCAGTTTCGGCAGACGCTTGATGACCTGAATGAACCCCATGATCGAGAGTTCGGAATAATCGAAAAGCGACTGCAGGCCTTGAGCTTCCAATGCTTCGCCGCCGACACCCACCAGTTCCACAGGGCCTTCGTAGCGACGCTTCAGCGCGGCCACCAAGTCGCCGCCCAGAAGATCGCCAGACACTTCACCGGCCACGACAGCGAGCTTCAAAGCAGCGGCACTCACATGAAACCCTCCGCGCTGAGGCCGCGATCAATCCCGCAGACGAAGATTTCTGCCTCATCCGCGGCGGCAATGACGGCATCGCGATCGAGAACCAGCGCCCTGCCCGCCTCTATGGCGACACCGGCGAGGCCGGCCTTCTTCGCATTCAAGACCGTCGAAACACCGATCGAGGGCAGATCGGCCCGGACATCCTGTTGTGGCTTGCAAAGCTTGACCAGCACGCCGCGTCGACGCGTGGAGATGCGGCCGGCCGCACGCAACTCGGCTACTCGCTCAATCATCTTGTCCGTGCCTTCAGCCCCTTCGAGAGCGACGACGCGACCACCGACGCTCACCGAGCCCTGCCCGACATCAAGCAGCCCCAGCGCATCGGCCGCCTTGGCGCCCTGGGCAATATCGCGCAGATCCTCATCCGATGGCGAGAATTTTCCGAGCGGGCCCGTCGTCGCCAACAGATCAGGCGCGATCTCATGGGCACCAACAACTCGGACACCGCCTGCTTCGATCAATCGGATGACCATTTGCAGAACGGCATTGTCGCCGCCGGATAAGAGTGTGCGGATGGTCGAGGGCAGCTCGCGGATCACGCGCCATGTCGGATGCACCTGGCGCCACGAGGGCCGACGCGCTACGCCGCCGGACATGACGACGCGATCAACGCCGTGTTTGCGGAACATGGCCTCGAGACCGGCGAAGTTACCGACGCCAAGATTGGCATGATCGAAAGCCGACCAATCACGGTCGGCTTCATCAGTCAAAGCGATAATAACAGGATTTTCACCGGCGTCGCGGGCAGCATCGGCGACATAAACGGGTAGCAGCCCACTGCCTGCGATAATCGCCAGTCTGCCTCTGCCATCCTGGCCGCTGGAGACCACGTCAGCTCTTGCCGCGATTGGGTGACGACAGCGCACGATCGCTATCGGCAGCAATGAAATCAAGGATTTCGATCACTTCCTTGCAATCCGCATATTCATCCCGGATAGCAGCGGCGTTATCCCGGATCGAACCATCGCCTTCAAAGATCGTCTTGTAGGCGCGGCGAACGCGGTGAATGACGGCGCGGTCAATACCTGCACGCGACATGCCGACAATATTGAGGCCCGAGAGCACACCCGGATTGCCATTGAGCATGCCATAAGGGATGACATCATAGCTCGCAGCGGAAAGGCCGCCGATGAACGCCTGCCGGCCGATGCGGGTAAACTGATGAACGGCACAGCCGCCGCCGAGAATGGCGCGATCCTCAACGATCACATGTCCCGCCAGCATCACGTTGTTCGACATGATGACGTTATTGCCGACGCGGCAATCATGGGCGACATGGGAATTGGCAAGGAAGAGATTGTTGTTGCCGACAATTGTCTTGCCGCCGTAGTCGGCAGTACCGGTATTGATCGTTACGCCTTCGCGGATGGTGCAGTTCTCACCGACATCCAGCGTCGTCTCTTCTCCGCCGTGATGAACACTCTGCGGATCGCCTCCGACAATCGCCATAGGAAATATCTTCGTTCCCTTGCCGATCGTCGTCCGGCCGGTCACGACCGCATGCGTCAACAGATGAACATTGTCATGCAGCACGACCTTGGGGCCGACGTGGCAGAACGGTCCGACCACGACATTCTCGCCGATGACGGCACCATCCTCAACGACCGCGAACTTATGAATGCTCGCGCTTTTTGCGATGCTGCTCATGCCTCTTTCTGATCCTTCCTCACGATCATCGCGCCGATATCGGCTTCAGCGACCAGAGAACCATCGACCTTGGCATCGCAGTGGAATTTCCAGATCGTGCCACGCTGCTTCTGCTTGACGACGTGGAACTCGACGCGGTCGCCCGGAACCACCGGCTTGCGGAAGCGGGCATTGTCGATCGTCATGAAATAAACGAGGTTGCCGCCAATCCCGTCCTTGCGCGCGCAGATCGCGCCGGCTGTCTGCGCCATACCTTCGATGAGCAGCACGCCCGGCATAATCGGCGATTCCGGGAAATGCCCGGTGAATTGCGGCTCGTTCGCCGTGACGTTCTTGATGCCGATTGCGGAATTGTCGCTATCGATCTCGATGATCTTGTCGACCATCAGAAACGGATAGCGATGCGGCAAAAGCTTCATTATTTCCAGAACGTCGGCCGACGACAACGACGTCTTGGTTTCCTCAGTCATGCTCCGCACTCCCGTCTTTCTTTTCTCTGGCTCCTGACCGCTTTGCGATCTCCGCCGATTCCCTTAGAAAATCCCACAGGGGGCGCGCTGGAAGACCAGCATAACGCTCGCCCGCCGGAATGCTGTTCATAACACCGCTCTTGGCACCGATCTGCACGCCATCACCGATATGGATATGGCCGTTCAATCCCGCCTGACCACCGATCTGCACACCGTCGCCAATCACCGTGCTACCGGCAATTCCAACCTGGCTGACGATTGCACAATGGCGACCGATACGGACGTTATGTCCGATCTGAACCTGATTGTCGATCTTCGTGCCTTCACCAATCACGGTGTCATCCATCGTGCCGCGATCGATCGTCGTATTGGCACCGATCTCGACATTATCCTGGATGATGACGCGTCCGATCTGGACGATCTTCACCATGCCGCGAGGACCCGGCGCATAGCCGAAACCATCCTGGCCGATGCGCGCGCCATTGTGGACAATAACCCCGTTACCGAGATAGGCGCAGAGCACACTCGCACCACCACCGATATTGCAGTTGCGACCGATCTTTACGCCTGGACCGATCAGCGCGTTGGCGCCGACACGTGTTCCCTCGCCGATCTCCGCACCTGCGCCGATGACCGCACCCGGCTCGACACCAACGTTGGCTTCCAGCCGTGCAGCGGGATCGATGACGGCGGTCGGCGAAATAACCGCGGGACTCGACGTGAACGCAACCGGCTGCGTTGCTTCTGGATGGAGCAAGCAACCAACAATCGCGAAATCCGTATGCGGCTTCTTCGACAGAAGAACCGGTATATGCGCGGGAATGAAGGATTTCAGCGCTGGCAGGCAAATAATCGCCGAGGCCTTGCAGGTCTCGAGCTCAGCGCGATTCTTCCGGGAAAGGATATAACAGATATCGCCTTCGCCTGCCCGATAGACAGGAGCGATAGACTTGATGGCGACCTCCGAAGAGGCCGCATCAGCCAGTTCCGCCCCAAGATGTTCAGCCAGTTGACCTAGGCTTACTCCACCATGGAGCGGGAAAAAACGTGTATGTTCCATAAGCACCAGCTCCAGAACGGTGTTCAAGCCCGCAGTTCTGGACTGCCGATATCAGAACTGGTTGGCGATGCCAAACCGGAAGTTCTCAACCTTGTCGTAGTCTTCCTTGAGAACCGGCACAGCATAGTCAACACGGATGACGCCGAACGGTGACGACCAGATCAAGCCTGCACCAAGCGAAGCGCGGATCGAGCTGTCGTTGTGCAGGATGTCACCGAACAGGTTCGCCTTGTTGCCGTAGAGCGTACCAGCATCAGCGAAGGCTGCAATGCGCAGGCCGATATCCTGGGGAACGCCCGGCATCGGCATGCTCGCTTCAGCAGAAGCCGTGAAGTAAGTCGTACCACCAAGCGGATCGCCGTTGGACGAGCGCGGGCCGATACCAGCATTCTCGAAGCCGCGAATTTCACGGCCACCGAGCGTAAACTGGTCGAAGACGTTGAGCTTCTTGTCCGTCGCCATGACGTAGCCAGCGCCGACCGTAAACGAACCGATGATATCGGCTTCGTCGCTGATCATCTTGTAGTAACGAGCCTTGCCGCTCAGCTTGTAGAAGTCGGAGTCGCCGCCGAGACCAGCATATTCATGCGTGAACTTGGCGATGATGCCTTCACGCGGAAGATTTTGGTCATCCAGCGTGTTGTAGGTGAAGGTCTGCGAAATCGTCGACTGAACCCAAGGACCGTTCTCAACGAGGTTCAGGTACGGATTGGAAAGGTTATCCTGCCAATCGTTCGTGCCATCGTAGGTCAGGCGCTTGTAGTTATAGCGCAGCGTCGTCGCCAGATTCTCGGTGATCGGCGCGGTTACGCGCAGCGAGAAGCCTTCTTCCGAATAGTCGTAGTAATCGTCGCTCGACGTCTGGTTCTTGAAGATATCGAAACCAGCAGCCAGACGGTAGCCGAGGAAGTAAGGCTCGGTGAACGAGATGTTGTACGTACGGTTGCCTTCCGTACCGGCACCAGCCGCGATACGGATGTACTGACCACGGCCAAGGAAGTTCTTTTCTTCAACCGAAGCTTCGAGCAGCAGACCACCGTTGTTGCCGACGGCGTAGCCCGCGCCGATACCGAACGAGCCGGTCGGCTGATCTTCGACGTTGACGATAACAACGACACGGTCCGGAGCGCTGCCCTGTGCCGTGGAGATGTCAACCTTCGTGAAGTAACCGAGGGCGTCGAGACGACGCTTCGCACGGGTGATCATTTCCTGGTTGAACGCATCGCCTTCGTTCAGATCGAACTCGCGGCGGATAACGTAATCGCGCGTGCGGGTGTTGCCGCGGATTTCGATACGCTCGACATAGGCGCGCTCGCCCTGGTCAACCAGATATTCGATACCGATCGTGTGGCCGCTCAGGTCACGATTGCCGCGCGGCGTGATGCGAGCAAACGGATAGCCTGCCGATGCAACGCGCTTGGAAATGTTCTCGATCGAGGTCTGAATGTCCTTGGCGCTGTAGACATCGCCCTTATGGGTGATGACGAGACCCTTCAGTTCGTCGGCATTGACGCCATCGACTGTCGATACAACATTGATATCGCCGTAGGTGTAGCGCGGACCTTCATCAACGTTGAAGTTCAGCGTGTATTCGTTGTTCTGCTCGTTCAGCGTCGCGTCGGCGCTGACGATGCGGAAGTCAGCATAGCCGTGATTGTAGTAGAACTGACGCAGGGCATCCTGGTCGGCCTGCTGCTTATCCGGGCTGTAGACGTCCTTACGGGTCAGGAACGACAGGAAGTTGCTCTTCTTGGTGCTGATCACCGAAGCGAGACGTCCGCTGCCGTAGGCCTGGTTGCCCGAGAAGTTGATCTTGTCGATCTTCGTGCGATCGCCTTCATTGATGACGAAGGCCACATTGAGACGGCCCTGCCCGACCACAGCGGTCTGCGTGGTCACCTGAACATCGTTACGACCGATGGAAGCATACGCATCCTTGATGGTTTTGATGTCGGCCTGAACGGTGGCTTCGTTGTAAGGGCCGGCAGCGTGGGTCTGAACGATACCCTCGAGCTTGTCGTCCTTGATCTTACGGTTGCCGTTGAAAACCACAGCATTGATCAGCTGGTTTTCCTTGACCGAAATGACGAGCGAGCTGCCGGAGACAGTGATATGCACATCGGAGAAGTATCCGGTTGCATAAAGCTGCTTCACGGAAGCATCGATATCGGCGGGAGAGAAGCTCTTGCCGGGCTTGATCGAGATGTTGTCACGTACGGCCGTCGCACCAATGCGCTCAGCACCCCGGACATCAACTCGCTGAATAACAGCCGCTTCCGCAACTGAGGCAGAGGCAAGGGTGATAACACCAGCGCCCGACGCAACAACACCAGCAGACAGCGCTACCGCCGACACTGCGTTCAATAATCTTGAACCAGCCTTCATTTTCACTTCTTACCTTTTTTTCAGTCGTCCCCAGCCCCGAGCGAACCCGATTCCGGCCACGTGTGTCGTTTTACCCGCTTTTGACATACAAACAAGGGAGCAAGTTAATTTCCGTTTACTTCATTTCAAAGCGTGACCCATTCGCCACTACAGCTTTGAAACATCGTAAATAAATCGTAATTTTCCTCTCGTCTTACTCCGCTAGCCTAGTCTGGAACTGATATCGTTCCACGTCGCAAACACCATGAGTGAGAGCACCATCGCAAATCCAATCCGGAAAGCGATATCCTGCGCACGCGCACCCAGAGGTTTTCCCCTTACAGCTTCAATCGCATAGAACATCAAGTGCCCGCCATCAAGTACCGGAACGGGCATCAAATTTAATAACCCTATTGAAACAGAAAGTATGGCTGCAAACTGCAACACTGCGGCGAAGCCTAAAGTCGCCATCTGGCCGGACAGCTGGGCGACCCGGATAGGTCCTCCGAGCTGATCGGCTTTCATATAGCCACCAATGACATTGCCGAGATATTCGAAGGTGCCTGAGACGATGTTGCTGGTCTGCTTTACGCCCTCGCCCAGCGCCTGAAGCGGCCCATAAGCCTCGTAGCGAAGCTTGATCGGCTTCTGGCCGTCCGTGATGCCGATGGTGGCAATTTCCGTCCGAGCGCCAAAGACATCCATTTCCTCGGACTTCTTTGGCGTCACCTTGATCTCGCGCGTTTCGCCGTTGTGCGAAACAGACAGAACGACAGGCTTATCGGCATGGGAGGCCGCATAACGCTGCACTTCGCCGATCGAGCTGACTGCATTTCCATCCACAGAAAGAATCCGGTCACCCAGTTGAAGACCCGCCGCTTCAGCGGGGCTATCGGGCGCAATCGTTGCAACGAGCGGATCGATCGGCGCAATCCCGATACTGCCGATATCCTTCTTGTTGCCGGATGCGTCGGTGCCGGTCAGCGTGTTGGCAACGATGGTGAAATCGCGCATTGCGCCCGCCCGCTGCACGGTCAGGACAATGCTCTTGCCGGGATGCTCGCTTACATAGCGGCCGATGTCGTAATAAGTCCCGACATTCTTGCCATCGACGGCAATCAGGCGATCTCCAGCCATGAGGCCGGCCTTTGCAGCCGGTCCAGCCGGCTCGATGCCGGTCACCACCGGGTCGACAAGTGCGATGCCGATACGGCCCATTTCCATCTTGTTGCCGAACTGATCGGTATCTTCGACCAGCTTCGGAACGATCGGGAAATCACGCATCTGGCCGTCTCGCTCGACAGTCAGGGTGATCGTGCGACCGGGACGAAGTCCGACATAGCGCTGCACTTCGTCAAATGTCGTTACCTTGGAGCCATCGATAGCCATCAGCCTGTCGCCAGCCTCAATACCGGCTTCGGCGGCCGCACCGTCGCGCGTCACCATGGCAACGACGGGATCGGCGACCGTGCGGCCGTATATGCCGAAAAGCAAGGCAAAGATGGCGATGGCGAGAATGAAGTTCGCGATCGGACCGGCCGCAACCGTCGCCGCCCTTTTCCACAGCTTGGCGCCGGCAAAGGATTGCGCCCGCTCCTCTTCCGTCATCGCGGAGAGCTGGTCGATATCGGTCTTGCTGGAGGCGTCCTCGTCACCGAAGAAACGGACGTAACCGCCAAGTGGAATCAGAGACAGCTTCCAGCGCGTTCCGTGACGATCGGTAAATCCGGCAATCTCCGGACCGAACCCGACCGAGAACGCCATGATGCGAATGCCGGACCAGCGGCCCACCAGATAGTGGCCCATCTCGTGCACGAAAACGAGCAGCGACAGCACAAAAATGAAGGTGATGACGTTGTTCGTCAGGAACCCGATAAAGCTTGCCGCGCTACCCATGCAACATCCTGTTCGCGTTAATTTCAGACCCCGAGCAGAACGCCGCCCAATGAAAAGGTCTCGCCGCTCATTGTCAGCGACATTACGATAGCCAACAAAAACGCTGCAAAACAAGCAAAAATTAGTCCATCGACCCGATCCATGACGCCGCCATGGCCGGGAATCAGGTGGCTGGAGTCCTTCACGCCGAACTTTCGCTTGATGAAAGACTCGAAAAGATCGCCGATCTGACTGAATACGGACAGTACCAATGCGAGAAACGGCACGCGCAGGTCATCGGCCGAGAAAAAGCTCCAGACGACAGCGGTTCCAGCGATAACAGCCGCTATAGTGCCGCCGATCGCACCCGACCATGTCTTTCCGGGCGATACGCGTGGTGCCAATTTGGCACCGCCGATGGCACGCCCGACGAAATAGGCGAAAATATCCGTTGCCCATACCGTCGCAAAAATGAACAGCATGAGGACGAAGCCGCGCAGATCGTCATCGCGAATCTCGGCCAGTGCGATCGCGGTCAACCCGGAATAAAATATTCCGCCGGGCAGCCACCAGCTCTTTTGGCGAATTGCGACCATGATCGCCGTGACAATCACAAAGGCGGCAAGAACCTCGATGGAGTAGACCGATTCGCTCATGACAGTGGCGATGGCGATCAAGACGACGCCAAGCCAGCCCAGCGCGTTTCCCTGGGCGTCACGGCCGTGCAGATCGGTGATCGTAGACCATTCATAATAGATCAGCAGGCCGATGACGGCCGCGAGGATGCGAAAACAGATGCCGCCGTACCAAGTAGCGGCAAGGACAACCACGGCAAGAATGATGCCGGAAATGATACGCAGCCTGAGTTCGCGGCTCATTACGACCCCACAGCCGCCGCCGGCTTGGCGGAAAGACCGCCAAAACGCCGGTCGCGCGCGGCATATTTCTCCAGCGCTGAAAAAAAGAGGTCTCGGCTAAAATCGGGCCAGTATTCCGGCATGAACATGAATTCCGAATAGGCGGCCTGCCAGAGCAGGAAGTTCGACAGCCGCTCCTCGCCGCTCGTGCGGATGATCAGGTCCGGATCGGGTATGCCGGCGGTATCCAGCCGGGCACCCACCAGCTCAGCACTGATATCCTGCGGACGCAGCCGCCCTGCTTCGACATCCTTGGCGAGGCTTGCGAAAGCGCGTGTGATCTCGTCACGCGAGCCGTAATTGAACGCAATGACCAGCGTGAGCGACGTATTGTCCCTGGTCGTTTCCTCGGCTTCGATCAGAAGCGGCAGAATGTCTCCACGCAGATTGCTGCGGTCGCCAATCACGCGGATCCGCACATTCTGGCGATGAAGCTCCGCAAGGTCACGCCGGATGAAGGCCTTGAGCAGGCCGAGGAGATCGGTGACCTCGGTCTCCGGCCGACGCCAGTTCTCGGAGGAGAAGGCAAACAGCGTCAGATATTTTATGCCGATATCACCGGCCGCCCTCACCGTTTCCCGGACAGCCTCCACGCCCTTGCGGTGGCCCATGGTGCGCGGCAGGCCGCGCGCGTTGGCCCAACGCCCGTTGCCATCCATGATGATGGCAACGTGTTCGGGTACGACGGAAAACGTAGGTGCTGACATATGGATCCGGTTTTGTTCGGCAGAAGACGATCTGGCCTCGTAATCTAGGGCGCGATCATCGCTTTCAATGGTTGCAAATCGAAAGCGCGATGGCCCCAGCCTACGATCAGACCTGCATGATTTCCTTTTCTTTGTCGGCTAGCAAGCGGTCGACTTCCGAAATCGTATCATCGGTCATCTTCTGCACACGCTCGGACAGAGAACGGCTTTCGTCCTGGCCGATTACGCCATCCTTTTCGGTCTTTTTGAGACCATCCATGCCGTCGCGACGAACATGGCGAATCGCAACCTTGGCCTTTTCGGCATATTCATGCGCGACCTTGACCAGCGAGCGGCGACGCTCCTCATTGAGTTCCGGCAGCGGAATACGCAGATTCTGACCGTCCATGATCGGGTTGAGGCCGAGGTTGGACTCGCGGATCGCCCGCTCGACGGCACCAACCATCGACTTGTCCCAGACCGATACGGTCAACATGCGCGGTTCCGGCACAGTGATGTTGGCAACCTGGTTCAGCGGCATGCGCGAGCCGTAGGCTTCGATCGTGACCGGATCCAGAATGTTGGCGGAGGCGCGCCCGGTGCGCAGCGAGGCGATATCGCTCTTGAATGCCGCGATAGCGCCATCCATGCGGCGCTTCAGTTCCTTAAGGTCGGTGGCATCACTCATTTCCATACTCCCCTGTAATAAGGCGACACCGGGCAACCCGGCGCCACAGGAATGTCAGTTGTCTGATACGATGGTCTTGCGGCCACCGCCGGTCAAGATTTCCGCAAAGCCGCCCTTCTCGTGAATCGAGAAAACGATGATCGGAATTGCGTTTTCGCGCGCGAGCGCCACGGCGGCCACATCCATGACCGCCAATCCCTTTTCCAGCACCTGACTATGGGTCAGATGCTCAAACCGTTCGGCATCGGGGAATTTCTTCGGATCGGCAGAATAGATGCCGTCGACCTGTGTCCCCTTGAAGATCGCCTGTGCGCCCATCTCGGCGGCACGCAGCGCGGCTGCAGAATCAGTGGTGAAGAACGGGTTGCCGGTGCCACCGGCGAAGATCACGACGCGCCCCAGCGACAGGTGATAAAGCGTCGCGCGCTGCGAGAAGCTTTCGCAGATCTCGGGCATGGAAATCGCCGAAAGCACGACAGTCTCGATATCGAGCTTACGCAATGACGTTGCCAGAGCCAGCGCGTTGATGACGGTCCCCAGCATGCCCATATGGTCGCCGGTCACGCGGTCGCCACCCTTGGAGGCCACGGCGACGCCGCGGAAGATGTTGCCTCCGCCCACGACAACGCCAACCTCGACGCCCATCGCACGGGCTTCCGAAATATCGGAAGCAATCCGGTCAGCGACCGTGACGTCGATACCGAAACCCTGGCTACCCATGAGGGCTTCGCCGGAGGCCTTGAGCAATACGCGCTTGTAGATCGGCTGAGACATCGTGGCTCCTTGAAGTGATCGTCGGGGGAATGATTGTGAATGCCGGATACACGAAGGGCACCGCGTTGTCACGCGATGCCCATACGTTTTCCCTGATATGGTTTCACCAATCCGGGATATGATTTCTTTTCGCTATCAGCCCTTGGCGACGGCAGCAACTTCGGCAGCGAAGTCGCTTTCTTCCTTTTCGACGCCTTCGCCGAGCAGCAGACGAGCCATGCCGACGACTTCGATCGGGGCGCCGGCGGTCTTTTCAGCTTCCTTGATGGCAGCACCGACCGTCAGGTCCGGGTTGATGACGAAAGCCTGCGAGAGAAGAGCAACTTCCTCGAAGAACTTGCGCATGCGGCCTTCAACCATCTTTTCGATGATGGCTTCCGGCTTGCCGGATTCGCGGGACTGCTCGATGAAGACGTTGCGTTCGCGCTCGGCGACGGCAGCATCGACTTCTTCGGCGCGGATAGCGAGCGGATTGGTAGCAGCAATGTGCATGGCAACCTGGCGGCCGATCGACGTCAGAACAGCCTTGTCACCGACAGACTTCAGAGCGACGAGAACGCCGAGCTTGCCGATGCCGTCGCCGGCAGCGTTGTGGATGTAGGTCGCAACGACGCCGTGCTCGACTTCGAGCTTGGCGGCACGACGAAGCGTCATGTTTTCGCCGATGGTCGCGATAGCGTCCTTGACGGTGTCGACGACCGGCTTGCCCGATGCAGGATAGGTTGCAGCCGAAATGGCTTCGACCGTGCCGTTGGTGGACAGCGCGACTTCGGCGATACCGCGAGCGAGGTCCTGGAAGGCATCGTTACGGGCAACGAAGTCGGTTTCGGAGTTGAGCTCGACGACGACAGCCTTGTGGCCGGCGCCAGCGATGGCAACCAGGCCTTCAGCGGCGGTGCGGCCGGACTTCTTGTCTGCCTTGGAGATGCCCTTGGCACGAAGCCAGTCGATCGCGGCTTCGATATCGCCGTTCGTCTCGGTCAGCGCCTTCTTGCAGTCCATCATGCCTGCGCCAGACTTTTCGCGCAGTTCTTTCACCAGTGCAGCCGTAATCTCGGTCATGAGCTTCCTCTTGTCGGTTCATACGGTGCGGCAAACGACATCAAGCCGAAGCGGCACCGATTTGAGGGACGAAATGTACCCGTAAGTATGACAGCGTTATGAAGCAGCGTCATACTGTGGAATTCTGTTTGGAACGTGCCTGGATTTACCGCCTACAGCGCCGTGCGTCACAAGTGACGCGCAAAGGTCGCTGTAGCTTTTTAAATCCGCTGCATAATTTCACCCTTAAATCGATCTCGATTTAAGGAATTGTGCAGTAGGTAAGGCGTTATCCAAAACGCGATAAGGCCGCTCGAACTTGTTGAAGTCGCAAACGGCCTTATCCCGGATGTCATTGCGCTTGGGCGGACAGCCTACTGCCCGCCTCGAGGCGCGATCAGGCTTCGGTGCCGTCCGCCAGGGTCGGCTCGATCGGGGCTTCCTCGGAAGCGCCGAGATCACGGCCGGATGCACCCTGCTGGCGAGCGATGCCGTCGATGGCAGCGCGGGAGATCAGGTCGCAGTAGAGAGCGATGGCGCGCGAAGCGTCGTCGTTGCCCGGGATCGGGTAGTCGATCAGGTCCGGATCGCAGTTCGAGTCGATGATGGCAACGACCGGGATGCCGAGGCGCTTGGCTTCGTCGATCGCGATCTTTTCCTTGTTGGTGTCGATGATGAACATCAGGTCCGGCGTGCCGCCCATGTCCTTGATACCGCCGAGGGCCTTGTCGAGCTTTTCGCGTTCGCGCTCAAGGTTCAGACGCTCCTTCTTGGTGAAGCCCTGGGCTTCGCCGGAGAGGATTTCGTCGAGCTTGCGCAGACGCTGGATCGAGTTGGAGATCGTCTTCCAGTTGGTCATCATGCCGCCGAGCCAGCGGGCGTTGACGTAGTACTGAGCCGAGCGCTTTGCGCTGTCGGCGATCAGTTCAGACGCCTGACGCTTGGTGCCGACGAAAAGAACGCGGCCGCCGCGAGCAACGGTGTCGCTGACAACCTGCAGGGCGCGGCTCAGCATCGGAACCGTCTGAGCGAGGTCGATGATGTGGATGTTGTTACGATCGCCGAAAATGTAAGGCTTCATCTTCGGGTTCCAGCGGTGCGTCTGGTGGCCGAAGTGAACACCTGCTTCAAGAAGCTGGCGCATAGAAAAATCGGGCAATGCCATGCCTGTATATCCTTTTCCGGTTGAACCTCCGCAAGGCGAACAGCACCCTCTTCGAGGATGCCACCGGGCGGAACCATCCGGATTTCTCCCGGACAATCCCATGCCTTACGTGTGGAATGCGGGTGGCCATACAGTCGATTTGCCGGGAATGCAAGGCTTTGGTCTAAAAAAGAACGCTTACCCTGCCCTTTAAGCTGCCAATTTATTCAGTAGCGCCAACATGACGTTGGCATCCGGCATCGGCAGGACCGCATCGATTTCAGCGGGTAGCAAGCCGGCAATCGCGCTGTCGGCATCGCCGGTGGCCGTTCCGAGCGGTCCGCGAAATCCGTGCTTCGTCCAGGCAAGCTCCTGCAGCCGCGAGCTGATCAGAGCATCGATCATGCGATCGACCTGCTCATCGATCGCGATCAGCGGATGTGCCGAATACACTGTCGGGTGCGGGTAGAGCACGACGGGCTTGGCGCCGTTGCTGGACTGTATCCGTTTCCAGCGCTGCGGATCGGCAAGAATCCATTCCACCAACTGATTCTCGTAGCCGACGATCATCGGCTCTCCGCCGATCCCGCCTGCGAGATATTGCTCGAAGAGCTTTCCTGACGATGAGGATTTGAAGCCCATGTTGCGGAAGATCGCCTGTGCCTTGTCGCCGAACTGGGCGAGATTGCCGGCACTCGCCACATTGCCGCTCATCAGGCTCAGCACCAGCCCGGCGAACATGAAGCCGGAATTCGAGCGATTGGGATCCGTCGAGACGATCCGAGTCTGCCCGTATAGTGCATTGACGCCGAGCTTGGACCAGCTTGCGCCTGATAGCACGGCGTCCAGGAAGGATTTCAGGTCAAGCTGATGCTGACCTTCAGGCGTGGTGGTGACAAGCCCCGCCTTCGTCAGGCCATCGACCACGGGCTGCCAGGAATAGACAACCACGGGCGTGTTGAGAATGACGCGGTCGTTGCGGATCTTGATACCGCTTTGTCGGGCGATATCGACCATGATCGAGGACGACGGCCAGAGGAAGGCCGGGTTCTGCGACAGGAGCGCCTGCTCGCGCACCATCTCGACCGAGCCGGCGACACGGCTGTTGATCTCCAATGCGTAACCGCGCAGCGCGCTGATCACATCGGCATCGGCGAGGAAGGCTTCCTTCTCGCCGCCGATGAAACCGAAGAGCTTGGTGGTATTTCCAAGCAAGCCTTGCAGCTCCGGCCTGTCCTTGACGGCAAAATAGCCACCGGTACCGGCAGCCCCAGCGGCAAGAAGCCCTACTCCAAAAGCGCGGCGGGAAATGGCCATCAGCGTCCTATATCCTCTTTGAGCGAGGCTTGTATCAGCCGCAACTCCGTATCAAGCGTATCGAGCTTGTCATCGACAAGGCTGTCCGAATAGTGGACGAAGGCGTCCTCGAGTTTGGTCAGGACCAGATCGACTTCCTGCAAACGAGCGGCATCGGGCTGGCGCTTCGCCTCGATCACGGCAAACCCCTCCGCCACTTCTGCTGCCCGCGGCAGGTAGTAGCTGAGGAAACGCCTGACCGTACCGGCACTTTCCGGGTTCTCCTCGACCTTCGCAAAGACATCTGCGGCGATTTCAGCGAGATGGCTCACTCGCTTTGCCGTTTGCTTGCTGCCGATCGCGGCGGCCGATGCCTCCAGCCTGCGAGCCGCCGGCGCCGCGGAGTTCAGGAGATCGCGGGCAAACTCGAGCCGACCCTTGCCGATCACCCTGGCGTCCAGCCCTTCGAAAAGGCCACGCGGCGCGAGCACGAAGACAAGGCCGACAAAAACCAACAGCCCGATGATCGCCGCAATCCAAATCGGCATGGCGGCGACAAAACTCAGGACAGGAATGACGATCGCAGCGGCAAGCCCCGCCACGATCCAATTCCAGTCATTGCCGAACCAATTGCGCATTATCGTCCTAGAGCAGTTCCGATAGAGATGCGAAGCGGTTTGGCTCCGTCCGGAATTGCGAGAAAACAAACATATAGAGCATGTCTGCGGCTCCGTTTAAGACAGACATGCTCTAGTTATAACCACGCACTGCCCGGAATGCGCTGACCAGATCACCACGGCCGTCGAACACCCGCGCCGACGTGCCCTGTGCCAAGGTATCCAGCTGACGCTTGTCCGCATCGCCGAAAGTGATACCGAACACCGGCACGTGCGGATTGACGGCTGCCCATCGGCTCATGAAATCACCATTGGCATCATCGGACTTTCCATCGGTCATGATGACGATCGCCGGCAGAAAGGACGATAGATCACGCGTCGACTTGATCCAGTCAAGCGCCCTGCTTGCACAGGCATACATATCGGTACCGCCGCCGGCGTGTTGCCGTGAGACCCTGTCGACAAGAGCTTTCTGCTGAGCAGGGTCTCCCGTTCCTTCGAAGGTGCCCCGCACATTCGCATCGAACGGAATGACCATGATGCGATCAGCCGGCGTCCATTGTGCCAGAACCTTGCCCGTCTCATCTGGGTTGAACAGAAAGCGCATCGCCGACTGCAGCTGGCTCTCACCCTCACCCGCCATCGAACCCGAGAAATCGAGGCAGAGCGCGGTCAGCGATGGTTTACGCAATGTCACCTGATAGAGATCAAGAGCCTGGCGAATGACCGTTGGCTCCGGCATGCGGATGGCTGTGACGAGCCGCGTCGGATCGAAATTCCAAGACGGATCGGGCTTTGCGGCAACATCGGCAAGAGGAATACGCCGTCCCGTATCGGCAATCTGCTTCTGGACCGGCGCCGAGCGCAAATACTCGACCAGCTGATTGAAGAAGGTCTCCACCTCCTGCCCCCGCCCATGATCGATGAAGCCGATCGGCGAATCGGCGACAACGACACCGTCTGCGGGATAGATGGCATAGAGCGGCTCCTTGCCCATGCCCGTCAGCTTGTCGTTGGTCTCCTTCAGCAACGCCTCGTAATTCCACATGGCGTCGTAAACCACGCCCTTCGCGGCCGAGTCGGTATAGAGATCCGCAAGCCAGCCGGAAGAGCCGGAAGAGCGCTCCACGCCGGCGAGCAGCGAGCGAACAGCGCCCTGGACATCCGGCTTGTCGAGGTCACCGGGCTCGATGACAGGCTTGTTGCCGAGCGCGCTCGACAGCATGCCGAGATAGGCGCTTGCGCCGGAATTCGATTGCGTCGCCGACGTCATCAGGAATTTCAGCGAGCCGTTTTTCACCGCCGCCAATATATCCTTCATATAGACGGGCTTGCCGATCCAGCCGAGGGCCTGCGCCTTGGATTTACGGACACCGAGAATAACGGGCATCTGTGCCACCGATGTCGGCGACTTCACGCGGCGCTTGACGTCGAACATATCGACCCAGACGCTCGACGCGGGCCATACGGCATCCTGCGTCACACCCTGATCGCTTTGCAATGCCAAGCCGATATCGAGCGTTCCTTCATAGGAAAAAGTGCAGGTCGCCTTCTTTTCCTTGCAGAATTGCTCAACGATCGGTTGGAGCACCGTGTTTTCAGAGCCGGAGATAATGGAAAACTTCGGTCCCGATCCGCCGACATCGCAGCCGCTCAAGGCAAGGGCTGCAGCCAGCGTCAGGCCGGTGACGAATGTGCGGAGTGTCATGCGAATTACCGCGCCTCGATCATTGCTTTCTTGAGTTCAATGGTCATTTTCTGCATCCGCTGCTCGGCCTCGGCGCGCTTGGCGCGGCCATCCTCCTGCACCTTGAGCACACCGCCGATCGTATCGATCAGGTCGCGGTTGGCCGCAGCCAGCGTGTCGATATCGACGATACCGCGCTGAGATTGCTGTTCGATGGCAATCGCCTGATCCTTCATCATCTTCGACGCCTGACGGATCATGTCGTTCGTGGCGTCCGTCACCGTCTTCTGCAATTCGAGAGCCGACTTCTGCTGGGTAAGACCGAGCAGGATCACCATTTTCTGCTTCCATGCCGGCACCGTCAGCGCCGAGGTCGCCTGCAAATTCTCGATCAACGTCTCGTCACCCGCCTGGACGATGCGGATCTGCGGCAATTGCTGGATGCCGAGCTGGCGGGCCTGCTGCAAATAGAAGACCCGCTTTTCCAGCCGGTCGAGCGCTTGAACGCTGTCTTGATAGATCTGTGCTTCCAGCATACCGCCGCCGGGATTGGCAGAGGCGGCGTCGGCCGCACTCTTCAGGCGCGGAAGTTCGGTCGTGCGAAAGCGATCGGCAAACTCCTTGCCGGCCTGCACATAGGCATCGAGCCGAACGATGGATTGCTTGGTTTCTTCGTGCAGGTCGTCAAGCAGCGCGATGTCCCTGCGCAGGACATCCTTGTGACGATCGAGCTCGAGCCCGATGCGATCGATCTGGCCGGCGACGTCTTCGAACTGTTCCTTGAAGCGTTCGAGCCTTGCACGGAACGATGAGAACATGCGCGAGAGGAATCCCTCATCCTTCAGCGACGCCGGATCCAGCTTCTTCGACTTGACGATGATATCGGTCAGAAGTTTGCCGACCTCGCCAAGATCGCGATTGCGGACTTCACGCAGGATGCGATCGGAATAATCGGACACGGACTGCTGGGCGCGATCCCCATAAACGGAAATGCCAGCGCGATCGGTCAGGTCGATCGTATCACCAATGCGGGCGATCTCGGCAGGGTCCGCCGTGACGACCGGCAGCGTGTTGTTGGAACCGGTGGAAGTTTCGACATTGCTCATGGATCGCGCTTTCTCGTCGATAATACGGAGCCGACCGCAAAAAACCGTCAATCGCCCCCAGACGATCCACCCCCGCGCGCCCCACTACAATTCCTGATCGGCACGGGTGAACGCAAGACTCACCCACACGTGCCGATAGTTCCACAGCATAATGACGCTTGGATTACAGTTTTATGACAGTGATTTTATGTTTTGGACGCAACGCAGGCGCGAGCTATTGGCACGCCTTGTTGTCGAGAACCTCAAGCTTGGTCAGCTTGCCGGTAAGTACGAAGTCGCCGTAATCCATGGTCAGATCGCGCGTGATGCCGTTCTCGTAGAGCTTGAACGACATGCGGTAGACCGGGGTGGCATCGCCCACCGACTTCTCGTTGAAGTAGGCGACCGTGACGGGCCAGAACGGCGTCTTTGAAAAAGCGCCGGCCTTGTCGGCATCGGGGTCGTCGGTGGCGGGCGTCTCCTGCTTGCCGACGACAGTGGTTGCGATGAGCGGCTTGTCGCCATCGTCCGAACCGTCAAACACCTGCGCCTCGAAGAAATTCTTGCCGAGCTTGGCGTTTTGAATGATGTCGAGCATGTGCTCGGTGGGGAAACGGCTCTGGATAAGCTCGACCTGCTTGTTGTGGGGCTGGGTCAGGTCGACCTTGATGCCCTTCTGGTCGTCGGTCGCAGCGCCGCGCACATCCTTGTCCAGCTGGCTGTCGGTGTATGATTTCGTTTCGAAGCGGAACACGCGCTTTGCCAGATCTTCGAATGTCGTCGTCTGCTGATCGCTGACCCGGGTGGAATCGCCCGTATCGATTTGCGTCACGAAACGGAAATTCGTCGTGAATCCGGTGCAATCGGAGCCTTCGAACTCATAGACCATGCGGCCGACCATGCCGGAAATACCCGATCGGTCCGACGCGTCCTTCAATTCGAGATCGTAGACGGCGCGATGAGCGATCAGGCCGCTCGGACCGGCCGCGTAGGCTGACGAAGTTCCCAGTGACAGAATGCTCAGGCCCGAAACGACGGTGGCAGCAAGACTCGAGCGGAACATTCATTATCTCCTGTTGGACTCGCACGCGATGTTATAAGAACGCTTTCGGCTAAAACGAGGCTGCCGATCCTAAGTGACGGAATTTAGTCTTGATGCCGGATTTTTGAAGTTTTTACAACAAAACGGGAGATGAAAATGTCCGACGCAATTGAAGGTCGCCTCAAGGAACTCGGGATCGTTCTGCCTCAGGCCGCCGCACCGGCCGCCAACTATGTTCCTTATGTCATCAGCGGCAATCTTCTTTATCTGTCGGGTCAGTTGCCGATGGAAAACGGCAAGATCGGTGTCACCGGTCATCTCGGCAAGGACGTCGACGTCGCAGATGGCCAGCGCGCGGCCGAACTGTGCGCCATCAACATTCTTGCACAGGCGAAGGCGGCACTCGGCGGCGATCTCGGCCGGATCAAGCGCCTTATCAAGCTGAACGGCTTCGTTGCCTCGACCCCGGATTTCGTCGAACAACATCTTGTGATCAACGGCGCCTCCAATCTTCTGGCAAATGTACTCGGCGAAGCCGGCAAGCATGCCCGCGCCGCTGTCGGCATGGCGGCGCTGCCGCTCAATGCCGCCGTTGAAATCGATGCCATTCTGGAAATTGCATGATGAGCAAGCTTGCCTGGTTGACCGAGCGTCCCGTCGCCCATCGCGGCTATCATGACATGAACAAGCAGATCTGGGAGAACACGCTCTCTGCCTTCAGCCGCGCCATCGAGGCGGGTTTCTCCATCGAATGCGACCTGCACTACGCCTCGGACGGCGTTCCGATCGTTTTCCACGACGACGATCTCCAGCGCGTCTGCAACCTGCCCGGCGAAGTGCGTGAGCGCACCTCGGCAGAGCTCGGTCTGCTTTCGATCGGCGGCACCGAGGACAAGATCCCGACACTGAAGCAGCTGCTGCAGCTTTGCGATGGCAAAGTACCCCTCGTGCTTGAGCTGAAGGGACGCGAAGGTGATGACGATGGCTTTGCGGAAGCTGTTCTTGACGTGCTCGAAGGTTACAAGGGCCATGTCGCGCTGATGAGCTTCGACCATTGGCTGCTCAAGGACCTTAAGGCTCTGGAGGCACGCTATCCGGTGGGGTTGACGGCAGAAGGAAACAAGCCCGAGACATTTTTTCAGCATGACGAAGCCATGCATCTTGGGCTAGACTTCATTTCGTACTTCTACGGCCACCTGCCGAACCCCTTCGTCACGGCGCAGCGCCAGCGCGACATTCCGGTCATTACCTGGACCGTGCGCGACGAGGCGGCCCGCAAACACACATTTGCCAATGCAGACCAGATGACCTTCGAAGGTTTTGATCCGCGCATAGCCTCGTAAATCGGGACCGATAGACGGAAGGTTACGCGCCACTTGAAATGCCGCTGCGCTCCCAACGCGTCCTGCCGGACGCAAGGCGCAGCAGCCAGAGCCCCGTTCCTTCCTTGTTAGCGTCCAAGAGTTTGATGACAGACGAATTATCCATTCGAGTCGAACGATCTTTCAAAAACATCGCCCCGGAAAGCTGGTCAAAGCTTGCCGGAGCGTCCAAGGCAAGCCAGGTGCTGCCCTATAACCCGTTTGTCTCCCACGCCTTCCTATCCTCGCTGGAGGAATCCGGCTCTGCGACCGACAAGACGGGCTGGCTCGGCAATCATCTGCTTCTCGAGACCGGCGGCGGCGATTTGATCGGCGCGGTTGTCGGCTATCTGAAAAACCACAGCCAGGGAGAATATGTGTTCGACCACGGCTGGGCGGATGCCTTCGAACGGGCCGGCGGTCAGTATTATCCGAAACTGCAATGCTCCATTCCCTTTACGCCGGCCACAGGACCGCGCCTGCTCGTCGCCGATGGCCAGGATCGTGAAGCGATCCAGCCGGCACTCGCCGAAAGCCTGAAGGAAGTCAGCCGGCAGATGGGGGTCTCCTCGGCGCATATCACCTTCCTGCCGGAAGAAGAGGCCTCCGTCTTCGAAACGGATGGTTACCTCCATCGTACCGATCAGCAGTTTCACTTCATCAACGAAGGCTATGCCAATCACGACGCCTTCCTCGATACGCTCGCATCGCGCAAGCGCAAGGCTCTCAAAAAAGAGCGGCGCGCAGCCGTCGAGCACGGCATCACCATAGATTGGCTGACCGGCAGCGATCTCACCGAAAACATCTGGGATCAGTTCTTTGCCTTCTACATGGATACCGGCAGCCGCAAATGGGGCCGCCCTTACCTGACGCGCAAATTCTATTCGTTGATCGGGGAGCGCATGCCCGACGATATCCTGCTCGTCATGGCAAAGCGCGAAGGCCGTTATATTGCCGGCGCGATCAACTTCATTGGCGGCGAAACCTTGTATGGCCGGCATTGGGGCTGCGTCGAGGACCATCCTTTCCTGCATTTCGAGGTCTGCTACCATCAAGCAATCGATTTTGCTTTGAGCAAGGGCCTCAAGCGGGTTGAAGCGGGAGCACAGGGCGAACACAAGCTGGCACGTGGCTATCTCCCGGTCATTACCCATTCCGCGCATTACATCGGCCATCACGGCCTGCGACGCGCGGTTGCCGACTATCTGAAACACGAGCGGGAGCAGGTGGAGGAGATGAGCGAAATCCTCACCGAGCACAGCCCCTTCCGCAAGGGCGAACGGCAGGATATCTGAAGCCTTCCCGCTTTTCTTCGAATAGCAAAAAGGCTCTATCTTTTTGTTTCTACGCAATTCCAGACGAAAAACCGCTATACGGTTTTCGGGGAGAATTGCCCTAACCGTTTGATGCAACCATAACCGCAAGACGAGGAGACCCTGGATGACCAGCCCCGCCTATGACGACAACAATATCTTCGCGAAGATCCTGAAGGGCGATATTCCCTCCTACCGCGTCTACGAGGATGAGCACACGGTCGCCTTCATGGATGTGATGCCGCAGTCGCCGGGCCATACGCTCGTCGTGCCGAAATCAGCGTCGCGCAACATTCTCGATGCCGATCCGGCCGCCCTGCAGCAGGCCATTACAGTCGTGCAGAAAGTGGCCGTTGCCGTTCAGGAAGCTTTCGATGCCGATGGTGTCTATATCGCCCAGTTTAACGAACCGTCAGCCGGCCAAACCGTGTTTCACCTTCATTTCCATGTCATTCCGCGTCATGAAGGCGCGGCCTTGAAGCCGCATTCCGGCAAGATGGAAGATGGTGCGGTATTGGCCGAAAACGCCAAGAAAATTATCGAAGCTCTGGCTTAACTTGGAGGCGGCCATGATCCGCCATACCGTCGCCTTTCGCCTGAAACATCCGGCCGGCTCGGCTGAGGAAGTCAGCTTTCTCGCAGATGCTCTTGTTCTCAAGGAGATACCGAGCGTCCGGAACTTCGAGCAGCTCCGGCAGACCAGCCCGAAGAACGATTTTACGTTCGGCTTCTCGATGGAGTTCGACGACCAAGCCGGCTACGACGCCTACAACATCCATCCGGATCACGTTGCTTTCGTCAGGGATCGCTGGGTGCCTGATGTCGAATCCTTCCTGGAGATCGACTATACGAAGCTCTAGTCCCTCATTTGAAAATTAGAATAAGCATATAAAAAGGCTGCATTGTTTCCAATGCAGCCTTTTGGTTTTCTCAAGTCACCAGTCGGCGATTACTTGCGCGGAACCTTCGGCACCGTGCCGCCCTTACGCGGCGACTTGCCTTCGGATCCATCGCTGTCACCGGTCGGTGAGGCCTTGGCCGAACGACGGGCATCCGCAGCCGCGCCGGCTTTGCCTACACGGCTTCTGGCCTTGACGGTGGTATCGCCGTCATCATGGTCGACATCACCAGAGGCATCGCCGACCTCGGCTTCCGGCTTCGGCCGGATGGGAGCGGTATCGGCGATCGCTTCAAGCACGATGCCGGTCGTGCCGTCTTCCTTCTTACCGACCGTGACATTGACCACGCCGCCCTTCTTCAGCTTGCCGAAGAGGATTTCGTTGGCCAGCGGCTTCTTGATGTTTTCCTGAATGACGCGCGCCAGCGGACGGGCGCCCATCTTGTCGTCGTAGCCCTTTTCGGACAGCCAGGCGATCGCATCCTCGTGCAGATCGAAGGTCACGTTCCGTTCGGAAAGCTGAGCCTCAAGCTGCATGATGAACTTCTGCACGACCTTGTGGATAACGACATTCGGCAGCGGTGCAAACGGAATGGTCGCATCCAGACGATTGCGGAATTCCGGGGTGAACAGGCGGTTGAGAGCCTCTTCATCCTCACCTGTGCGCTTGGACGAGCCGAAGCCGATAGCGGCCTTGGCCATTTCCGAAGCGCCTGCATTCGTCGTCATGATCAGAATGACGTTGCGGAAGTCGATCTTCTTGCCATTGTGATCGGTCAGCGAGCCATGGTCCATGACCTGCAGCAGGATATTGAAGATATCCGGATGCGCCTTCTCGATTTCGTCGAGCAGAACCACGCTATGCGGATGCTGGTCGACGCCATCGGTCAACAGGCCGCCCTGGTCGAAGCCGACATAGCCGGGAGGTGCACCGAGCAGACGGGAAACCGTATGACGCTCCATGTACTCCGACATGTCGAAGCGCAGCAGTTCGACGCCGAGCGACGAAGCAAGCTGCTTTGCCACTTCGGTCTTGCCGACGCCGGTGGGGCCGGAGAAGACATAGCAACCGATCGGCTTGTTCGGTTCGCGCAGGCCGGCGCGTGCCAGCTTGATCGAGGTCGAAAGAGCTTCGATCGCAGTATCCTGACCGTAAACGACAGAACGCAGCTCCTGCTCGAGGTTGGCGAGAACCATCTCGTCATCCTTCGATACCGTCTTCGGCGGAATACGAGCCATCGTGGCGATCGTCACTTCGATCTCACGCTCGGTGATCAGCTTGCGGCGCTTCGACGGCGGCAGCAGCATCTGTGCCGCACCGGTTTCGTCGATGACGTCGATTGCCTTATCCGGCAGCTTGCGGTCGGAGATATAGCGGGCCGAGAGCTCGACAGCCGACTTGATGGCGTCGTTCGAGTAGCGCAGGTGGTGATACTCTTCGAAATAGGGCTTCAGGCCCTTCATGATTTCGATAGCATCTTCAATGCTCGGCTCGTTGACGTCGATCTTCTGGAAGCGGCGGACGAGTGCCCGATCCTTTTCGAAGAACTGGCGATATTCCTTGTAGGTCGTCGAACCGATGCAACGGATCGCGCCCGAGGAAAGTGCCGGCTTCAGCAGGTTGGATGCGTCCATCGCGCCGCCGGAGGTGGCGCCCGCACCGATGACGGTGTGGATTTCGTCGATGAACAGCACAGCGCCCGGATACTCTTCGAGCTCCTTGACGACCTGCTTCAGGCGTTCTTCGAAATCGCCGCGATAACGGGTGCCGGCAAGCAGCGTGCCCATATCGAGCGAAAAGATCGTGGCGTCAGCCAGAGCTTCCGGAACCTTGCCTTCGACAATTCGCTTGGCAAGACCTTCGGCAATCGCCGTCTTGCCGACGCCGGGATCACCGACATACAGCGGATTGTTCTTCGAGCGGCGGCAAAGCACCTGGATGGTCCGGTTGACCTCCGAGTGACGGCCGATCAACGGATCGATCTTGCCGTTCTTGGCCTTCTCGTTCAGGTTCACGCAATAGGCCTTCAGCGCATCCTGCTGCTTCTTGCCGTTGCCATCCTCCTGCTCGCCGCGGGAGGTCGGCTTGCTTTCGGATTCGCTTTCCTCAGCACCGCGCGGCGTGCGGGTCTGGGTCGAGCCCGGACGCTTGCCGATGCCATGGGAGATGTAGTTGACCGCGTCATAGCGGGTCATTTCCTGCTCTTGCAGGAAGAATGCGGCATGGCTTTCCCGTTCCGCGAAAATCGCGACGAGAACGTTGGCGCCCGTCACTTCTTCGCGACCGGACGACTGCACATGGATCACGGCACGCTGGATGACGCGCTGGAAGCCGGAGGTCGGCTTGGAGTCCTCGTCATAGCCCGTAATCAGGTTTGAAAGTTCATTGTCGACGTATTCAGTCAGAGTCTTACGGAGCGCGTCGAGATCAACATTGCACGCGCCCATGACAGCTGCGGCGTCGGCGTCGTCTACCAGCGCCAAAAGCAGATGTTCCAGCGTGGCATATTCGTGATGCCGCTCGTTCGCGTAGGTCAGTGCCTGATGCAGCGCCTTCTCAAGACTAGGCGAAAATGTTGGCACGTTCAGATCCTCACTTCTTTTCCATAACACATTGCAGCGGATGCTGGTGCTGCCGGGCAAAATCCATCACCTGGCTCACCTTCGTTTCGGCTACTTCATATGTATATATCCCGCACTCGCCCACGCCGTGGTTGTGGACATGAAGCATGATACGGGTGGCACCTTCTAGATCCTTTTGGAAGAAACGCTCCAGGATGTGGATCACGAAGTCCATGGGCGTATAGTCGTCATTCAGAAGCAGCACGCGATACAGGTTCGGTTTTTTGGTTTTGGGCTTGGTCCGTGTGATGACCGAGGTCCCACGGTTTCCGTTTTCCCCGTTCCTTTCGCCATTGTTTTGCATCCGGATCGGCTCAGCGATCATTTCATTCATTCCTCAAATCATCCGGCAGAAGCTATCGCATTCCGACTTGGCACTGGGGTTGGTTACTTCACTCGGTCGGGCCGGATATCCGAACCTCTAACTTAGTTCATATTGGCGTGATTTTAAGCCCCTTGCCCGACACTGCAATCACAATTCGCTGACAAAGCGAGTTACGGCCAAAAAAGTCGCGGGTTATTGTCGCAACCTGGCGTCGATGGCCAGGCACGTGAAAACGCAAAAGACCGGCCACGTGCTTCGCGGCCGGTCTTTCGGAAATTTTTGCTTAAATCGAGTGCTTAAGCTGCAGTCGCCGTGGCGGCAGCCTTGCTAGCAGCCTTTGTCGCAGCAGCGACCGGCGCTTCATAAGGCTTGTAGGCCGTCTTGGCGAGATCGGCATACATTTCGCCGAGCTTCGTAGCTTCGGCAACGAAGTTTTCGTAGGAAGACTTCACGAAGCTGGTCTGGAGTTCGAAAGCAGCTTCGAAGCTCTTTACGCCGGCGAGCGTTTCGAAATGCGTGACACCATCCTGGAACGACTTCTTGGAGTATTCGGCAGCTTCGGCGGCAATCGCCTGGAAACCCTTGTTGACATCGGAATAGCTCTTCAGCGCCGTGTCCATGGCTTCCTTGCCTTTTTTATTGGCTTCATCGAAATTGAACATGCGTCTCCGTCCCTTTTGTTGGCCGGCCGTCGGCCGGTTTACGGGGACAAAACTTAAATGCGATGCACAATTAGTCAAGTAGTCTTGTGCATTGCAATATACCCCCTGGTTGCAACCCTGGTGACAAGTCGATGTCACGAGCGCTTATTGCGCCGCATCATTCTGTTTTTCCTAATATATATCATTGCGCCTGCAACCACAGGCTTTGCGATAAATATTGCCAGTCCCTGGTAAAATCAGGAGCAGCAAGCAGCTTCATTCGCCAAAATCATTGTGAATAAAGCCGGCCGCCGCCAAAGATTGATCAAATAAAAGAGCCGCACTCCGATTGGAGTGCGGCTCTGAAATTCGATCGCGATACAGGATCGCTAACGCGAATTAGAGATCGACGTCGAGGATAGCCATCGAAAAATTATAGGAACGGTCGCCGTCTTCGTCATCGATATAGACGACGCCCAGGAATTCTTCGTCAAGATAAACTTCCGCCGAATCGTTCTTACGCGGGCGCGCCTTCACCACCATCTGCGGGTTGAACGTGCGCTTGAAATAGGCGTCGAGTTTCTTGATTTCTTCAGGCTTCACAATGCATCTCCGTGAGGATCTCTGGTGGGGCCGCTTCTTGCATAGGAAAAGCGGCAGTGTAAAGACCGGAACAACGCCATACACCTTCGTCGATGCCACGCAATCCCGTTAATGAGACCGGAGCCTTCCTATATCCCGGCCCCCATGATCTGGTCCACGACCAGCTGTTCGGCAAGTAGTTGATCCATCGAGCGGGATGGCTCGGAACAGCCGGCTTCGCCGACAACCTTGGCTGGAACGCCGGCAACCGTCGTCTTCGGCGGTACTTCCTTGAGCACCACTGAACCCGCGGCGATGCGCGAGCAATGACCGATCTGGATATTGCCGAGGATCTTGGCCCCCGCCCCGATCAGCACGCCGTGGGCAATCTTCGGATGACGATCGCTGCCTTCCTTGCCGGTGCCGCCAAGCGTGACCCCATGCAGGATCGACACGTTGTCACCGATGACAGCCGTCTCGCCGACCACGAGACCGGTCGCATGATCGAGGAAAATGCCCTTGCCGATGCGTGCCGCCGGATTGATATCTGTTTGGAAGACGCTGGACGAGCGGCTCTGCAGATAAAGCGCAAAATCGCGACGACCGCGATTGTAAAGCCAGTGCGCAAGGCGATGGGTCTGCAGGGCGTGAAAGCCCTTGAAATAGAGAACCGCCTCGACAAACCGCAGACAGGCGGGATCGCGGTCGTAGACGGCCTGGATGTCGACCCTGAGGATCGATCCCCACTCCGGCCAGTCGCCCAACATTTCCTCGAAAGTCTGCCGCAGAAGGATGGCCTGCATATCGGGATGATCGAGGCGCTCGCAGATGCGATAGATGACGCATTCTTCCAGCGAGCGATGGTTGATGATGGTCGAATAGAGAAATGCCGCCAGAAGCGGATCGCGCTCGGCAGCCGCGCGAGCTTCTTCGCGCATACTGTCCCAGATAGGATCCACGACCTTAACCGCGCCTAGGCCCTCCAAAGGGCGAATATCCGTAACTGCGACCATTGGCGGTCTCCCGATTTGCTGCCTAGAATGCATTATATAGAATAAAAGCCTCACAACACAAATGGATCGAGCGCCTATGAGTTTCGAGCGTGATTTTGCCGGCGGTCTCCTTCATGCCGGTAGCAGCGATGCCATCGGCACGATCACAATCAACAATCCGGATCGAAAAAATGCCGTGACCGCGGCGATGTGGCGCGCAATCCCGCAGGCCGTGCGCGTTTTGACCGACGAGGCACATGCGCACGTCATCATTCTGCGCGGCACCGGTGCGGATTTTTCGGCCGGCGCCGATATCCGCGAGTTCGACCACGTGCGCAAGGATGCCGAAACTGCCGTTGCCTATGAAGCGCTGAACAGCCATGCCTTTACGGCGATACGTCATTGCCGTGTACCGACGATCGCCGCCATTCGCGGCATCTGCTACGGCGGCGGCTTCGGGCTTGCCGCCGCATGCGACCTGCGGATCGCGGAACAGGGCGCGCGTTTTTCCATTCCCGCAGCCCGCCTGGGGATCGCCTACCCCGCGGATGCCGTCCAGGATATCGTCAACGCATTGGGCTCGCAAATGGCAAAGGTTGCGCTGTTTACCGGCGCGCCAATGTCGAGCGAGAAGATGGCCGCGGCCGGATTCCTGCTGGAGGAGATCGAAGCCGACTCCTTTGATGCGGAAGTCTCCGCCCTCGCCCATGCGATTGCCGCCAACGCACCGATAGCGCTGCATGCGTCGAAACTGGCGCTTCGTGCCGTCATCGAAAAGGATGGCGATCTGCTGCGCGAGGCGGAGGTCATCGGTGCCGAAACCTTCGATAGCGAGGATTACGCCGAGGGACGCGCCGCCTTCGCTGCGCGGCGCAAACCACATTTCACCGGCAAGTGACCTGCAGCGACAGGACCGGCTTAGCGGTTTTCAAACCGCTTGTAGAAATCCAAGACGGCTGTCTTGAAAACCTTGTCGCCGACAGCCAGCATGTGATCGCGGTTGGGGATATCCACCACCTCAGCGTTCGGCATCAGGGCAGCGAGTTCCTGCGCCGAGCCCGCAATGTCGTCCTTGGTGCCGACGGCCACCAGTGTCGGTGCCTCGATTTTCGATACGTCTTCCTTGGTTGCGAGATCGCGTGAGCCCTGGATGCAGGCGGCAAGCGCCTGCCGATCGCTCTTCGTCTGCTCCGCGAAAGCACGGAACATGCGTCCACGTTGGTGCGTGACATCGTCCAGCGACGGCGCGACCAGAGCGTCAGCTATGGGATCCCAATCACCCACGCCTTTGACCATGCCGATGCCGAGCCCGCCAAGCACCAGCGAGCGAACGCGGTCCGGGTGGGCGATCGCGACGAAAGTCGAAATCCGCGCACCCATTGAATAGCCCATGAAATGGGCTTGCGAGATACCGAGATGATCGAGAAGCGCGACGGCATCGTCAGCCATGATCCATGGATGATAGACCTCGGCATCATAAAGCTTATCGCTTGCGCCGTGACCGCGATTATCGATGGCGATTACCCGGTAACCCGCCTCGCCCAGAACCTTCAGCCAACCCGGGTTGACCCAGTTGGCGACGGCGCTCGAGGCAAAACCGTGAATCAGCAGGATCGGTTCACCACTCGGGTTGCCCTCATCGAAATAGGCGAGCTTGACGCCGTCTCTGACAAAATGGGAAAAAGAAGGAGCATTCAGATTCATAGCTATGTCTTTGCAAAGGGGACGTCCTGGTGGCGGACCATATTTTATCGCCGATATCAGGTGAACCCCGCATCCATGAAAATCTCTGCGCCGAGCCGGACTTTCTCACTACACAATCGATCAGAAGGATTATAAAGAGGGGCGACCAAGTCTGGCAAAACATTCATGCCGCTCAAGGCAAGACGCATTTGGAGAACATCATGGCCGGCCACAACATTCCCCATTTCCAGAACGACGGCGGACACCGCGTTATCGAGATCGGCGTGAAGGAATTCATGTGCACCGGCGCCTCGGTTCCCTACGATCATCCGCATATCTTCATCGATATGGGTGACGAGAACGAGAAGGTCTGTTCCTATTGCTCGACGCTTTATCGCTACAATCCATCCCTCAAGGCCGACCAGACCAACCCGGCCGGCTGCGTCTTCAATTTCAAGGCGGCCTGAGCCTCTCGTTTGCGATCGGACATAGCTGAATGCCGGTCAAAACAGCTGCAATCATCGGCGCCGGAATAGCCGGGCTGACGGCAGCGCTTTCGCTTGCAAGACACGGCATTCGCTCCGAGATTTTCGAACAGGCCGAAGCGCTGACGGAAGTTGGCGCCGGCCTGCAGATTTCGCCGAATGCCTCCCGCATCCTCGATACGCTTGGCGTGCTCGATCGACTTCGGCCTGTATGGCTGGAGCCTGAAGAGGTTCGCCTCGTGTCCGGCTCGTCGCTCAAGCCGGTCGCGTCCGTTCCCTGCGGAAGCTTCGCCAAAGCAAGATGGGATGCACCCTATGGCGCTGCGCATCGGGCGACATTGCAAAAGGTGCTTCTCGATGCCGTCAGCGGCCAGGCGCTTTGCACGCTGCGCCTTGGCCAGCACATCGATATAACAAGCAAGAAAGCGCTGGAAGAAATCGCCGCGCAGGAGTTCGATCTTGTCATCGGCGCTGACGGTGTGTGGTCGAAAGCAAGGGCGATGGTGCCTGATGCGCCCTCGCCTCTATTTTCCGGCAACATCGCCTGGCGCTTTTCCATCGACGAAGCCGCAGCTCCGGCCATCCTCGACAAGGCGAATGTCACGGCGTTTCTCGGATCGTCGAGCCATCTCGTCTGCTATCCCATTCGTGAAAACAAAACATTCAATATTGTCGCCATCGTCTCCGGCAGTAGCGCGAGCCGCGACTGGGACGCTACGGGCAACAAGGCGCAACGCGACCAGATGCTGCGCGGCTTTGCCGGCTGGAACAGCGATATTCTGCGCATGCTGGAGAGCCAGGAGCAGGCAAGCTTCTGGCCTCTTTATGAGATGAAGGCCGGTCGATGGCATAATGGCAGTGACGCCGTCCTGATCGGGGATGCCGCGCATGCGATGATGCCGTTTGCAGCGCAGGGCGCAGCCATGGCGATCGAGGACGCGTTCGAGCTTGCCGGCATGCTTGCAACACGCTCGCCCGCTGAAACCTTCGAGCTTTTCGAGAAACGTAGGGCGCCCCGGATTGCGCGTTTGAAGCAGCGGGCCGCCTTCAATCAGTTTGCCTATCACGCCCGTGGCCCGATCCGTCTGGCGCGTGATCTCGTTCTTTCGCTTCGTCCGCCGCAAAGCCTCGCGGCGGATATGGACTGGATCTACGGCTATCGCGCCATCGGCTGATCAAGCCGCTTTTGCTGCCGCAAGGCCCTTTTCGATATCGGCCTTCAGGTCAGCGACGTCTTCGAGGCCGATCTGCAGCCGCAGAACCGGGCCTTCGGTCGGAGCCTTGGCCACACGCCGGTCATTGAGATTGACCTGAAGCGCCAGGCTTTCAAAGCCGCCCCAGGAGTAACCGAGGCCAAAAATCCGTAACGCATCGAGGAAGGCATGCGCCTTCACCTTGAACTTCTGGGGATCATCGACGGCGAGGACGAAGGAGAAGATGCCGCTTGCCCCCTTGAAGTCGCGCTTCCAGATTTCGTGGCCCGGGAAGCTCGGCAAAGCCGGATGCAGTACGCGCGCAACCTCTTCTCGACCCTCGAGCCACTCGGCAATGGCAAGCGCACTTTCCTGATGGCGCTCGAGCCGAACACCCATGGTGCGCAAACCGCGCAGCACCTGATAGGCATCATCGGGCGCGCCGCAGATGCCGAGCTGACCATGCGCATCCAGCAATTGCTTCCAATGCTTCTCATTGGCCGAAACGGTGCCCATGAGAATATCGGAATGGCCGGCCGGATATTTGGTGACGGCATGAATCGAGATATCGACACCGTGATCGAGCGGCTTGAAATAGAGCGGCGTCGCCCAGGTATTGTCCATCGTCACGACGCAGCCATGGCGATGGGCGGCAGCCGTTATCGCGGGAATATCCTGCATTTCGAAGGTATTGGAACCGGGAGCTTCCGTATGCACCAGTTTGGTGTTCGGCCGGATGAGCTGCTCGATGCCAGCGCCGATCAGTGGGTCGTAATATTCGATCTCGACGCCCAGACGCTTCAACATGGTGTCGCAGAAGTGGCGAGACGGACCATAGATCGAATCGACCATAAGCGCATGATCCCCGGCAGAGAGAAACGCCAGAAACGGTATGGTGACTGCGGCAAGACCGGACGGCACGATGACCGTTCCAGCCGACCCTTCGAGCGCGTCGATTGCCTCGCAAAGCGCGTCGGTCGTGGGCGTGCCGCGCGTGCCGTAGGTATATTTCTGGTCGTGGGTCTCCATCGTCCGGGCGTTTGGAAACAATACCGTAGATGCACGCACGACGGGAGGATTGACGAATCCATGGAAGTCGAGCGGCGAATTGCCGACGTGAGATAGCCGCGTGTTGATGCCGGCGTTCTGCAGGATTGGGTCTTTATCTTTCATGTCAGGATATGCCTTTGGGCTGTAGGAAGCTGGATTTGTGGCGACCAAGTCCATTCGGGTCAACCCCGATCCTGTCACCGTGTCATATTACTCGAAGGCTAAAATAACAAAAATGGCTTGATAAACCTCATTTTCGTGCAGTTTTTTGGCAAATCAGCGCTCATTTTGACGCCAAATGCCCAATATTTGGCGCTGTCCGGCGAAAATGCCGAATAATCCCGCAATAATTGGGGCGATCTCTTGACCGTTACACCATTTACGACTGTGATAGCGCCAATCGCACCGGGAAAGGGAAGGAAAGTGGTTCTCCAGGAACCTGCTTCGGACCGCGATGCAGTTTAACTATAAAACAAATAGACAAAGGTAGGGAAAATGAAAAAGTTTGCTCTCTCCGTATTCCTCGGAGCCGCAGCATTGGCTTACACCGCGTCTGGCGCTTCCGCATCGACGCTGAGCGACGTCAAGGCAAAGGGCTTCGTTCAGTGCGGCGTGAACACGGGCCTTCTCGGCTTTGCGCAGCCGGACGCCTCCGGCAACTGGGCCGGTTTCGACATTGATTTCTGCAAAGCTGTTGCTTCGGCCGTCTTCGGCGACGCGACAAAGGTGAAGTACACGCCGCTCAGCGCCAAGGATCGCTTCACCGCGCTTCAGTCCGGCGAAATCGACGTGCTTTCCCGCAACACGACCTGGACCATCAACCGCGACACCGCGCTCGGCCTCAAGTTCCGTCCCGTCACCTATTATGACGGTCAGGGCTTCATGGTTCGCAAGGAACTCAACGTGAAGTCGGCGCTCGAGCTGTCCGGTGCAGCCATCTGCGTCCAGTCCGGCACGACGACCGAGCTCAACCTTGCCGACTACTTCAAGACCAACAACCTGCAGTACAATCCGGTTGTTTTCGACAAGCTCGAAGAAGTCAACACGGCCTATGATTCCGGCCGTTGCGACGTGTACACGACGGACCAGTCCGGCCTCTACGCACTGCGCCTGACGCTGAAGAACCCGGACGACAACGTCGTTCTTCCTGAAATCATCTCCAAGGAGCCGCTCGGCCCGGCCGTTCGCCAGGGCGACGACCAGTGGTTCAACATTGTCAGCTGGACGGCCTATGCGCTCGTGAACGCCGAAGAATTCGGCATCACGCAGAAGAATGTAGACGAGATGAAGGGTTCGGCTAACCCGGACATCAAGCGCTTCCTCGGCGCAGAACAGGGCGGCACGATCGGTACGGACCTCGGTCTGACCAACGACTGGGCCTACAACATCATCAAGGGTGTCGGTAACTACGGCGAAGTCTTCGACCGAAACATCGGCGCAGGCAGCCCGCTGAAGATCGCTCGCGGCCTCAATGCCCTGTGGAACAAGGGTGGCATCCAGTACGCCCCGCCGGTGCGCTAAGTCGTAAAACCGGCTAATTTAAAGAGAGAGGCGGCTTCGCCTCTCTCCCCTCAAGAAAACAAGCCTGAAACAGGCACATTGGGGAAAACACATATATGGCAATTACTGTAAACTCGCCTGAAAGCGAGCGCTCAGCCTTATCGGCGGCGTTATACGACCCCAAAGTTCGGGGCGCCTTCTATCAGGCGCTGACGATCATCATTCTTGTGGCCGTCGCCGTGTTCGTAATCCACAATACGGCCCGCAATCTGAGCGAATTGAACCGCTCATTCGGCTTTGGTTTTCTCGAAGGACGCGCCGGCTTCAACCTGGGGCAAGCGCTGATCCCCTACTCCAGCGATTCGACCAACGCCATGGCGCTCGTTGTAGGGGTGCTGAACACACTTTTGATTTCGGCGGTGGGCATCGTTGCAGCAACGATCGTCGGCTTCGTCATCGGCATCGGCAGACTTTCGCACAATTGGCTGATCGCGAAGCTCTCCCAAGCCTATGTCGAAATCTTCCGTAATATCCCGCCGCTGCTCGTCATCTTCTTCTGGTACAGCGGCGTACTGGTGTTGCTGCCGCAGGCACGCGATGCCGTTCATCTGCCATTTTCCAGCTATCTCAGCAATCGCGGCCTCGCATTCCCTAGCCCGATCTTCGGTGCAGGCATGTGGGCAGTCGGCACTGCTCTTCTGGTCGCCATAGTCGCCGTATTTTTTGTGGCGCGCTGGGCGCACAAGCGCCAGGCGGCAACCGGGCAGCAATTTCATACAATCTGGGTGTCGATCGCGATATTGATCGGCCTGCCCTTGCTGGTTTTCCTGCTGACCGGCATGCCGCTCTCGTTCGATTATCCCGTCGCCGGTAAATTCAACCTGACAGGCGGCACGGTCATAGGACCGGAGTTCCTTGCGCTTCTGCTCGCGCTTTCCCTCTACACCGCATCCTATATTGCCGAGATCGTACGCGCCGGCATCCGTGGAGTGCCGAAGGGACAATCGGAAGCGGCAGGCGCGCTTGGTCTGCGGGCATCGGCCATCAACCGGCTGATCGTCTTGCCACAGGCAATGCGCATCATCATTCCGCCGCTGACGAGCCAATATCTCAATCTCATCAAGAACTCGTCCCTCGCCATCGCCATCGGCTATGCCGATCTCGTCGCCGTGGGCGGCGTTATCCTCAATCAGTCCGGCCGAGCCGTCGAAGTCGTCATCATCTGGATGGTCATCTATCTCGCCCTGAGCATCGTAACCTCGCTGTTCATGAACTGGTTCAACGCCAAGATGGCCCTGGTGGAGAGATAGGATGTCGAGCGTAGATCAACACTTCGTAAGCAAGACGCTGCTTGTGGCGCAGCCTGCACCCGCCAGCGAAAGAGGCGTTTGGCATTGGTTGAAGAAGAACCTGTTTGCCACCCCGAAGGACATCGTCCTGACCTTGCTTGCGGTCACCTTCCTCGTCTGGGCAATCCCGCACCTGGTCAACTGGCTGTTCATAGATGCGGTCTGGAGCGGAACAGACCGCACGTTCTGTGCGACCAAGGTTCAGGGCGGAACGCAGCCGGATGGCTGGAACGCCGCTTGCTGGGCCTTCGTTCGCGCAAAATTCGTGGTCTTCATGTTCGGCCTCTATACGCCGGACGAGCGCTGGCGGCCGATACTCGTCTATATCCTGATGATCGCCAGCTTCGTTCCGATGCTGATACCATCGGTTCCCAGGAAGGGATTGAACGCAATCCTGGCATTCTTCGTGCTGCCCGTCGTTTCATTCTTCCTGCTCTACGGCGGCTTCGGCCTTGAAAGGGTGGAAACGGAGAGGTGGGGCGGCCTGCTCGTAACGCTGGTAATTGCGTTCGTGGCGATCGCGGTCTCCTTCCCCTTAGGCATCCTGCTCGCGCTCGGCCGCCGCTCCAGGATGCCCGTCGTCCGCATGCTGTGCGTGTCGTTTATCGAAATCATCCGCGGCGTTCCGCTGATCACGGTGCTGTTCATGGCCAGCTACATGCTGCCGCTGTTCATGCCGCAGGGCTGGACTGTCGATAAGCTGCTGCGCGCCGTCGTAGGTGTTGCGATCTTCACCTCGGCCTATATGGCCGAAGTCATTCGCGGCGGTCTGCAGGCGATACCCAAAGGCCAGTTTGAAGGCGCCGACTCGCTCGGCCTCGGCTATTGGCAAAAGATGCGACTGATCATTCTGCCGCAGGCGATCAAGCTCGTCATTCCCGGCATCGTCAATACCTATATCGGCATGTTTAAGGACACGTCGCTGGTTGCGATCATCGGCATGTTCGATCTGCTCGGCATCGTCCGCCAGAACTTCGCGGATGCCACCTGGGCAAGTGCGGTGACCCCGGTAACGGGTCTTGTTTTCGCCGGCTTCGTTTTTTGGCTGTTCTGCTTTGGCATGTCGCGCTATTCAGGCTTCATGGAACGCCATCTCGATACCGGCTATAAGCGATAAAACTGAGGGAATAAAAAAATGGCTGATGCCCAACCGAAAAAACTGACCATTTCCGAGACTGAGGTCGCGGTGGAAATGACCAATATGAACAAGTGGTACGGCGACTTCCACGTACTGCGCGATATCAACCTCAAGGTCATGCGTGGCGAGCGCATCGTCATTGCCGGCCCTTCCGGCTCGGGCAAGTCGACGATGATCCGCTGCATCAACCGGCTGGAAGAGCACCAGAAGGGCAGCATCGTCGTCGATGGCGTCGAGCTGACCAACGATCTGAAGAAGATCGACGAAGTGCGGCGCGAAGTCGGCATGGTGTTCCAGCACTTCAACCTGTTCCCGCACCTGACCATTCTGGAAAACTGCACGCTGGCGCCGATCTGGGTGCGCAAGATGCCGAAGAAGCAGGCGGAAGAGATCGCGATGCACTTCCTCAAGCGCGTCAAGATCCCCGAGCAAGCCAAGAAATACCCCGGCCAACTCTCCGGTGGTCAGCAGCAGCGCGTGGCGATCGCCCGCTCGCTCTGCATGAACCCGAAGATCATGCTGTTCGACGAGCCGACCTCGGCGCTCGACCCGGAAATGATCAAGGAAGTGCTCGACACCATGGTCGGCCTTGCCGAAGAAGGCATGACGATGCTGTGCGTGACCCACGAAATGGGCTTTGCCCGCCAGGTCGCCAACCGCGTCATCTTCATGGACCAGGGCCAGATCGTCGAACAGAATTCGCCGAAGGAATTCTTCGACAATCCGCAGCACGAGCGCACCAAGCTCTTCCTAAGCCAGATCCTGCACTAGTCTGGCCGTAAGCAAATGAAAGAGACCCGCCGCTGCGTCGCATGCGGCGGGTTTTTCTTGCGCGCCGTTTAGAAGGTGGATTACCGCAAGGGCAAGGCATAGGTCTGCTTGACGATCTCGCTCGGCACGTCTGTCTTGACGTTCTGGATGCCGTTGACCTTGGTCAAATGCGTCGATTGGAACTGCCGGTAATCGTCGAGGTCGGCAACGGACACACGCAGCAAAGCATCGCTCTCGCCCAACATGATGTAGCATTCCATCACTTGCGGCAGTTTTTTCATGGCGGCAATGAAGCGGTCGATCGTCTCTGCATCCTGCGCCGTCAGCCAGACACGCGCAAACATCGACAGTGGCAGCCCTGCCTTGACGGGATTCACCACAGCCACATAGCGGTCTATGATGCCGGCATCTTCAAGGAGTTTGACGCGCCGCAGGCAAGGCGATGGCGAAAGTCCCACCTCCTTTGCAAGCTCGACATTCTGCATGCGTCCGCCGCGCTGCAGCGCGCGCAGGATACGCTTATCGATCTCATCCAGCCGCATTGGCATCGCCTACCAATCATTTTCGAATATTGAGTTCTGATGCCAATAATCTCTCATAAATTGGCATCTTCGCAAGCCGATTGCGTGGATGAGCAGCTAGGCTGCCAATCATGGAACACACCAATCTCCTTCTCTTCGCAGCCACCGTGCTGCCGCTGATCTGCACGCCGGGGCCGGATATGTTGTTCGTCGCATCACAAGCGATGTCCGGCGGCCTTGCCCCAGGGCTGCGCTCCACCGCGGGCATCTGCGCAGGTTATGTCGTCCATTCGACGTTGGCGGCTCTCGGCATGGCCGCCGTCATTGCCGCCTCGCCCCTATTGTTTGCGGCGCTGCGATGGCTGGGCATCGCCTATCTGAGTTATCTCGCCTTCAGGCTCCTCGCATCCTCTATGCGGGCGGATGGCAAAAGGCCGGTTTCATCGAATGTCAGCGCCGGCCAATTCCGTCGCGGTTTTCTGACTGCGGTCCTCAACCCAAAAGGGATGATGATCTATTTCGCCCTCCTGCCGCAATTCATGAGACATGACGGCAGCATCGCGTTGCAGGCCTCCCTGCTGTCAGCCGTCTTCATCGGCCTGTGCGCAATCGTTTATGCGCTGCTCTGCCTCTTCATCGCAAAGGTCGGCTCGCGCAACGAATTCAACGATCGCCGGCGACGATGGATCGAAGCCATTGCCGGCTGTCTCTTGCTTGTGGCAGCCGGGCGACTGGCAACGTGAACAAGCCATATGGCGCTTCGCGCAGAACGCGATATAGTACGCCAAACCGCTGATATTGCGGGGTTCACGAGACGTCGAGGGGAACGGGGCCGTGAAGACAAGCGACAGGATCATTGGCGGGATTGCGCTCTTGAGCGTGGCAATCATCGTCATCAAGCTGGCCGGATCAATGTTCGGCTACGACCTCATTCAGATGGCCGTCGACGCGACCAGACCACCAGCGCCGGCAGGCTGGCCTAATGTCGTTGCAAACTAAGCATGGAGCGGACGCAAGCAAACCGAGAGCACAACAATGAGTGCCGATAGCGTAGAAACGCGCGCAAAGCTCAACGAGGAATTCCGGCCACAATATCTGGCATATCTTGCGGGCATCGACGGCAATATGCATGACATGCTTGTCGACCCGGCAAACCGGACGATGAGGGCTGTACGCGACTCTTCAGAAAAAGCGCGCTACGCTTATAAAAGGGTGTTCGACCCCTTTGAAACGCTTGCTTTTCCCTTAACCTTCTTCTTCCGCGGCAACCCGGTTTGGGCATGGCGATTGCGGGATATCACGGAATATCCGGAAGGAACGCGCATTTCCCTCACCGGCATTCGCCTTGACGTGATCGCCGCCGGTATCTTTATCATCGGCTGGTTTTGGATATTGGCGCAAATTTTTCAGCGAAAATGGTAGCTGATCATATCACCTGGCTGATGTGCCGGTCTTTCGAATGCTGACGGCTTGGGGTGCAGCGTGTGCGGCTATGAAGCTTGAAAGATAGCTGGCGACTCCTACAGGATTCGAACCTGTGACCACATGCTTAGAAGGCAAGTGCTCTATCCAGCTGAGCTAAGGAGCCGTGGGGCCTGCCGCAACTATGTGCAGGCGGGCAACTCATGCCTGAAACCGCCGCCAAACTCAATGGGTAGCGGCTTCAAAAGCGCCTGCCTCAATGAGTCCAGGGCTGAATACGGCTAAAGCGGAAGTTGTCGGTGTAGGAAACCACTTGGCGGTTTGCGTCCTTGGGAGCGATAACGCGATATTCGATACCGTTCCGCTGAGCGTAGGCCTCGGCCAGCTCCTGCGAATCGAATGTCAGCTTGAGCTGCTGGCGCGTATCGCCCGAAGAGGTATAGCCCATGATCGGATCGATCTTGCGGGGAGATTCCTGATCGAATTCCAGAACCCAAAGATGAGTCTTGGCCTTGCCGGACTGCATGGCTGTCTTGGCGGGACGATAAATCTTGGCAGGCATCGCTGCAGCGCCTCCGAATGAAGCGGGAGCGACCCGCCTTTGTGCTTCACATATATTGGCTCGGCCATCCAAGCCAAGCACATCGTGACTTTTGCTTAGCCGCGAATCCCTTTGTTTTCAAGCAAAAAGCAGAGGAGAGACGCAGTCCGGAATCCGCCGTCAAAAGGTCTCCCCCGAGCCGGCTTCGCGTGTCGCGCGCCATTTCGCATTTGCCTAAGTATTCAATCGAAATTGCTATTTTTACGCGCATCGACCCATGTCACGCAGCTGTCACGCGACATCGTTGCGTCGCTCATGTAATCACCGCTGCGAGCGTTGGGGATATGAGGCAAAATCCTTGGGAGCGATATTATGTCGACTTCGTTTTTAATTGCTTTGACGGTGTCGTCCGCCCTGACGACCATCGGCCTTATGGCGTTGCAATTTTTGCATTGATGGATCAGTCGCTGCCGCAGCGATCCCTCACATCCATCATGCCGTCTGCCTGACACTTTGATGATATCGATCATTGCGTCATGCGAATCTCATTTGGACTGGACCCGTGGCGCCGACCGTCCCTAACATGGGACATAGAGGCTTTCCCGCCGTGAGCCGGCTGGAGAAATCTTGGTTCAGCCCCGGAGCCGTTCATGACTGATGTGTTGCCTGTCTGCCTATCCCTTGCCGAAGCTCTGCATGACGATCCGTTCTACCGGGCCGTAACAATCGAATCGGAAGAGGACGAAGAGCATAGAAAGGCTGTTCTTGCGGATTATTTCGCTCTGGCGATGACAGAAGCTTTGGGAATCGGCGAAGTGCAATACGCTCGCGATGATGGCGCCGCCATCTGGCACACCAACGAAGCCGCTGAGGAGGCCAAGAGCTTTATCTTGGCCCGCAAACATGGGCTTGCAAAGCTGCTGGGTGATTCCGGCTTCGGAAATTACACGCGGATATCGCAATCCATGTCACAGCATATTCCGCTGCACCTGTCCGATGCGTGGTATCTCTCTATCCTCGGCGTGCGTCCTGCGGCTCGCGGACAAGGATTGGCACAGCGCCTGATCGAAAGAACTTTGAGCCGAGCCGATCGCGAAGGCGCAGTGTGTTTCCTGGAGACATTCAATCCCCTCAGCCTGCCCTTCTATCGGCGTCTTGGCTTCAAAGACGCCATTGCCTGCTTTGAAAAGGTGACGGAGCGAGACTATTGGATCCTCACGCGACAGCCGATCTCATCTGATTGAGATAGCGGTCCAAGCGGTTTGTTGCGTGACCACGCGCCAAACTGCACACGATTGGAAGGTTCCCGGGGCAGACGCCTTGCTAAAACAATATATGGGATTGTTGCGATTGCTTGAAATGGTCGGAGTGGAGAGATTCGAACTCCCGACCCTCTGGTCCCAAACCAGATGCGCTACCAGACTGCGCTACACTCCGTACCGTATCAGCATGATCGCCTGGGCGATTGGATGCTGATTGCGTGCCGCGGGACATATCCCTGCGGAACGAGTGGGGAGATACACGGTTCACCTGCTCGCTGCAACAGGTAAAATCGCGCCTCGCCTATCTTCCCCTGGGAAAATCTATTTGCCGAGCTTTGCGGATATGGTGGCGCTCGCCACCTTGTCGCCCACCGACAGGCCCAGCTTCTTCACGATGCCGCCATTTAGCTCGATGACGTAAGCGACCGAGCCGTTGGAGCTGATGATCGCCTCGGAATAGGGCACGGCATTTTCCTGGATGTGCGTGACGACGCCGCTCTTGTCCAGAAACAGCATGTCGAGCGACAGCTTGGTGTTCTTCATCCACATCATCACCGGTCGCGAAGTGCCGAAATCAAACAGCATGCCGTGGTCGGCCGGCATCTTGTCGCGATACATCAGGCCGTATTCGAGCTGCGGCGGCGTCAGCGCCAGCTCTACGGTAAATTTATGCGTCTGCCCCTTGGGCGATGCGATCGAAAGTGATTCCGAATCGAAAGCCATCGATTGCTGGCTCGTCGTTTGCGCGGCGAAAGGAGAGGAGGCTGTGGCTCCAACGAGAAAAAGCGCCATTACGGCGCTTTTTATAACAACGAGAAACGATTCTCTTTTCATATTAATGAGGCCGTGTTGCCGGGCTTGGTGCATCCGGATGGATTTCCGCCGCCATCAGGCCTTTTTCGCCGGGTCCGAAGCGGACGAGAACAACCTGGCCGGGTCGAAGCTCCGCCAGACCGAAGCGGCGCAACGTTTCCATGTGTACGAAAATGTCCTCGGTGCCCTCGCCCCGCGTCAGGAAGCCAAAGCCCTTGGTGCGGTTGAACCACTTGACCAGGGCGCGCTCCAGACCGCTTGTCGCCGTTACCTGCACATGCGTGCGAACAGGCGGCATCTGCGAGGGATGAACGGCCGTCGACTGATCCATGGAGAGGATCTTGAAGGCCTGATAACCACGCTCCCTGCGCTGGATCAGCGCGACGATGCGGGTTCCCTCGAGAATTGTCTGATAGCCATCCCGGCGCAGGCAGGTCACGTGCAGCAGCACATCCTGCATGCCGTTGTCAGGCACGATAAAACCGAACCCCTTGGCAACATCGAACCACTTGACGACGCCGGAGATTTCGATGAGCTCGACGGCATCGCCGGACATCTCCTCGAAGTCGTCAACTCCCTTCGATGAAATTCTGTCACCCATCCTAGCCAGCCCTCGATTACGCGTCACACTGTTACGGTTAACTGATTCCCTGATATCAAGATTAACATCTTGGTAACGGAAAAGCGCAAGTCCTAGTTTTCGTTTATTCCCACCCTAAGATTATTCCTTCAAGACTTGCGCGAAGCTGGCGTCACGATCCAAGATCGGACCAGCTCAACATTAAGAGAGGAAATAGAATGCGTTATCTCCATACGATGGTTCGCGTCACCGATCTCGACGCCTCGCTGCACTTTTATAGCACCCTATTCGGACTGACAGAAACCCGTCGCTACGAAAACGAGAAGGGTCGCTATACACTCGTATTCCTTGCAGCGGCCGAAGACGCCGAATCATCCGGCAGCAACGGCGCACCCAGCCTTGAGCTGACCTATAACTGGGATCCGGAAGAATATACCGGCGGACGCAACTTCGGCCACCTCGCCTACGAGGTCGACGATATCTATGAGACCTGCCAGAAGCTCATGGACAACGGCGTGATCATCAACCGGCCACCCCGTGACGGCCACATGGCATTCGTGCGTTCGCCGGATGGCATTTCCATCGAAATCCTGCAGAAGGGCGACAACCTTCCTTCGGCAGAGCCTTGGGCCTCGATGCCGAACACTGGCGCCTGGTAAGGCGCAAGCTTTCGCGAGGCTTACGGCATGCGCGGAACCAAGCGTTTCGCGCTTGCCGCTGATGGCCATCCTCCGGCATGCTTGGACGACTCGAAGCATCATGCATCGGATATCGCGCCCTCATCATTATCAATCAGAGCGCGCGATATCGCCGTCCCTCGCAAGAGGCCGTTCCGATGCAAACCTTTTTTTTGCGGGGAACGTCCTTTGCGCGATACACGGATTTTATACAGCGGGAAGAAGCTCGCAAGCACTATTGCGGTGGTCGCCTCATTTGTGATGATCGCCGGTTGTGCGACCACGGGGTCGAAGCCGAGCGAGACGGCGGAAGCCGCGCCTGCGGCGCAGCCGACCGCAGCCGAACAGTTGGCAGCCGACATGAACAGCAAAGCTGACGCCCGGCGACAGAAGGCCGATGGCGGCTATCGCGACCCGATGGTCCATAGCGTCAACGGCACGCGCCAGCAGATCGTTGCACAGCAGAATCAGGCGCTCTATCCCGGCCCCGCAACGGCAGCGCCGCCGGAAGGACAAACCGGCATTGCCGGCCTTGTCACGCAGCCCACAGCCGTCAATGCCAACAGGAGCAGCATTTTTGCTGCTCCGGCGCCGATTGCAGTCAACCCGGATGGAACTCTGGCCAGCAGCCAGCCAGGCGCAACGGCGCAGGGAATCACGCCGATGATGCGCAGCGTCTATAGCGCATCGCCGACAGCGATGCAGACCGACCCGACGCAATCGGCGCCGGCCGCGGCCCCCAATGGGCTGACCTCCGCAGATGTGCTTCCGGTGCCGGTCATCCGCAATGCAGCCACTCCGGCAGCGTCACCGCAGACAGCAGCCCAGACCGCTCCGGCAGCCGCCGCGAACACGGCAAACCCGAATGTCCGTGTGCTGAACAGCAAGCAAGCAGCGATCCTGGCACAATTCGTGGCATCGAAGAACCAGCCTCAGAACGGGAAGCTCTTGGTGCAGCCGGTGCAGGGCGCTGCCGGCCAGTAAATCGCCCGGGTTTCCAGGGTTTTATAGATAGTGTCGGCAAGGCTCTGTTATGGCTCAGCTATTCGCAACCGGCATAGGCTTCACGCATCTGTCATTTTTTCCACAAAAAAGCAAAATTGCCGCTTGCAGGAATGAAATCACCCCGCTATAAGCGCGCCACACAACAGCTGCACGCGCCCTTCGTCTATCGGTTAGGACGACAGATTTTCATTCTGTAAAGAGGGGTTCGACTCCCCTAGGGCGTGCCACTGTTGTGTTTATCCTCTCCCTCATCGAATTCATCAGCCGCGCTTGCGAACACTCTAGATCGTTCCTATCTAGGTCACGCATCCTGCGCCCTTCGTCTATCGGTTAGGACGACAGATTCTCATTCTGTAAAGAGGGGTTCGACTCCCCTAGGGCGTACCAGCTTACGGCATCGAGACGTTTTCCACAGGCGTCGAAAAACAAGCTGTTAGTGGTCAAATTTTCTGAGATTTTTCGCGATTTTCCGCTTGCGGGAATGAAAGGTGCTGACTATAAGGGCGCCACAGCACGCGCCCTTCGTCTATCGGTTAGGACGACAGATTTTCATTCTGTAAAGAGGGGTTCGACTCCCCTAGGGCGTGCCACCGTTTTTCCTTTTAAATATTTGATTTGGTGTCGTTATTTTCGTTCGACACTTAGCACCATGGGCATCGCCCAGGTGGCGCTTGATAGCGGCCATCTTAAAAGCCTGACCTCGCCGCCATGAACCTGCGCCTCCCAGCGAGCGTAAAACTTTCTCTCATATCCTTGTAACCGGACGCCATTCGTAGCCAGTCATGTCGTATCGATGCATGCTGACATTGAATCGCACTTCGGGACGATATGGAGTCCTGATACGTATATGAAATAGAGGCGCTTGAGGAGGTATCGATGTCGTTGTTTGAGGAAAACGCGGCGATCTTGCAGAAAATGGCATCCGACGGGAAGGACCTTACCTCGCCTCGATCCGTTGATTTCTGCCATGTTTTTCCAGACAAAATGTCGGCTGACTCCTTCGCTCAAGCAGCAAATGCCGAGGGCTTTTCCGTAGTGGTAGACGAGATCGAGCGCGAAACAAACCCATGGGACGTTACGGCTTCGAAGAGAATGACACCGAGCTGCAAGGTCATAACCGACATTGAAGAAAGTCTGGACAGATTGGCGCAGTCACACAAAGGCCGGGCAGATGGCTGGGGCTTTTTCGACGCATAACCAAATCGTTTTATGAGTTTACGACCTAATTCTGAAAGACATTGATACTATCCAAAGTCACCAGCAGCGGTGCTTTACAACGTGGATCAATATCTCCTGAGAAGTGGCGAGAAGTAGACGACTTTAGGAATGCCGCAAGGTAATATTTCGCGACACTCGCTGATGAGCACCTTGCGATCTGTGTAGGGATCAGGGCGCCTTGGCCGCATCCGTAACGCGCAGCTGGACGCGACGGCTGCCTTGCCAATGATCGGCGCCAAGCGTGCCGGCGACGTGGATCTGCGCACCGCGGGATGACATCAGCAACTCGCCGAGGGGGGTCTCTGCAGCGCGGAAGGCGATGCCGTCGACACGACCGCCGTCCTGTGCTTCCAGCGTGATCTTGATGTGCGATTGGCCGACGAGGCGAGAATCACGCAGCCGGTGGCTCGGCAGGGCGAAGATCGGCTGCGGATGGCCGGAGCCGTAAGGGCCCGCGGTTTCAAGCCGGTCTATCAGCTCAACCGTCGCACCGCTTGCGCCGATCGCGCCATCGATCTTCAGGGTTTCGTTGGCCACCAGACCGGCGACCTGCTTCTCTGCTTTCTCCGTGAAGAAGGCGCGCAGCTTGCCAAGATTGCTGCGGTCCACCGTCAGACCAGCAGCCATTGCATGGCCGCCGCCCTTGACGAGCAAGCCGGCATCAACGGCCGCGCGGACCATGCGCCCCATATCGAAGCCATTGATCGAACGGCCAGACCCCGTGCCTTTGCCTGCCGAATCAAAGGCTATGGCAAAGGCCGGCCGACGGAACTTGTCCTTCAGGCGCGATGCGATCAGACCAACGATACCGGGGTGCCAGCTTTCCCGAGCGGTGATGATGACGGAGGCGCCATCACCATTGCCATATTCCGCCAACGCCTCAGCTTCCGCTTCGTGCAGCATGGCTGCTTCCATGGTCTGGCGATCACGGTTCAAGTCATCGAGCTTGGCAGCAATCGTCTCGGCTTCGCTGGTGTCGTCAAGCGTCAACAGACGCGCGCCAAGGGCTGCGTCACCGATACGGCCGCCGGCATTGATGCGCGGCCCGATCAGGAAGCCGAAATGATAAGGCGACACCGGCCCGCCAAGCCCCGCCTTGCGAAACAAGGCAGCAAGGCCGGGATTGCCCTGATGGCGTGCCGCAATGAGCCCCTTGACGACATAGGCGCGGTTGAGGCCCTTGAGGGGCACCACATCGCAAACCGTGGCAAGAGCGACGATATCGAGCCAGGCGAGCAGATCGAGAGATCGCACGCGGGCATCGCCCGCCTCGCGCAGCTGCTTCAGCGCGGCGACCAGGACGAGAAAAACGACACCGGCAGCGCAAAGATGCCCCTGCCCGGACAGATCGTCCTCACGGTTCGGATTGACCAGTGCGTGGCATGGTGGCAGTTCGTGCGCCACCTGATGGTGATCGATGACGACGACATCAATGCCCCTCGCCCTTGCTGCCTCCAGTGCCTCGAAACTGGTCGAGCCGCAATCCACGGTGACGATCAGTGTCGCGCCATTGTCGATCAGCTGATTGATGGCGTTGGGATTCGGGCCATAGCCCTCAAATATCCGATCCGGGATATAGATGCTGGCGGGAACGCCGAAATGGGCGAGGAATCGATAGAGCAGAGCCGATGAAGCGGCGCCATCGACGTCATAATCGCCGAAGATCGCAACCGTTTCGCTTTTCCTGATTGCGTGCAAAAGGCGCCGTGCCGCCTTTTCGCAATCAGTCAGCAGATAGGGATCCGGCATCAGGCTGCGGATTGTCGGATCGAGGAAAGCCATGGCTTCATCGATGCCAACACCGCGACCTGCGAGCACACGCGCAATCAGCTCCGGCAGGCCATGCACCTGCGCAATGGCAAGAGCCCGGTTCTGGCCGGCCTGATCGAGCCGGGAAACCCAGCGATTGCCTGATACCGAGCGCTCGACGCCCAGAAAAGCCCGCTGAACTGGATCGACCGGTTGCTCCACCATCTCTCCCAAATCGCTGTTGGCAACGCCTACAAGGCGCTGCCGTCTCCAGCCTATTCCTTCGGCCGCTCGATGCGGATGACCTGCGGTTCGCCAACGAGATAACCCTCGTTCTTGATCGCAGCTACGGCCTTGCGCACCGAATCCTCCGTCGTCGCATGCGTGACGAGGATGATCGTCTGGTGATCGGACGGTGCCAGATGCTGCTTCGAACGCTGAACGATCGATTCGAGCGAAATATGATTCTCCGCCATACGGGTCGCGACGCTCGCGAAAACGCCGGTGCGATCGAGAACCGTCAGGCGGATGAAGTAACCACCCTCATGGCTCTGAATCTGAGCCTTGCGGTAGGGCTCGAGCGCTTTGGCGGGGTGTCCGAGAACAGGAACGCGCTGTTCGCCCGGGCGGCTCTTGGCGATGTCGGCGATATCGCCAAGTACCGACGAAGCGGTCGCATTGCCACCGGCACCGGGACCGACCATCAGCAGTTCGCCGAGAATATCGGATTCGATCGCGACAGCATTGGTAACGCCATCGACCTGCGCGATGACCGAATCAAGCGGCACCATGGTCGGATGGACGCGCTGCTCGATGCCGGTTTCGGTGCGCTGGGCGACGCCGAGCAGCTTGATGCGATAGCCGAGGTCGGCTGCAGCGCGAATATCCTCGATGGAGACGTTGGTGATCCCCTCGAGATAGATATCGTCCGCTGCGATGCGATTGCCGAAAGCAAGCGTCGTCAGGATCGCAAGCTTGTGGGCGGTGTCATTGCCTTCGATGTCGAAAGCCGGATCGGCCTCGGCATAGCCGAGACGCTGCGCTTCCTTGAGGCAATCGGCAAAGGACAGACCTTCCTTCTCCATCCGGGTGAGGATGTAGTTGCAAGTGCCGTTCATGATGCCGTAGACGCGCGAAATCGTATTGCCCGTCAGGGATTCGCGCAGCGCCTTGATGACCGGAATGCCGCCGGCGACAGCGGCTTCGAAGTTGAGCAGAGCGCCCTTCTCTTCGGCAATCTGCGCAAGCTCGACGCCGTGATAGGCCAGAAGCGCCTTGTTGGCGGTAACCACGTGCAGACCGCGCGCCAGAGCGGCACGTACGGCTGCATTGGCAGCACCCTCGGAGCCGCCGATCAGTTCGACGAATACATCGATATCGGCTTTCTGTGCCAGATCGACCGGACCGCCGAACCATTCGATATCGCTCAGGTCGATGCCGCGATCCTTGTTGCGATCTCGTGCCGTGACGGCAACGATCTTAACCGGGCGGCCGCAGGTAACGGCAAGCTCGTTGGCGCGACTCTGGATGATGCGGACGAGCGAGGCACCAACGGTGCCCAAGCCCGCAATGCCGATTTTGAGGGCATCTGCCATGGAAAATTCCTGATCAGTATCTTGGGACGGCAGCCGCGGAAACGGCTGCCGCGCGACATTACGAACGATGAGCGTTCAGTGAAATGACATTGTGCATCGTTTCGTCCGCGGTCGACAGGAAACGCTTGAGATTGCGCGCGGCCTGACGGATGCGATGCTCATTTTCGACGAGCGCGATACGGACATAATCATCGCCCATTTCGCCAAAGCCGATGCCCGGTGCTACCGCGATATCGGCCTTTTCGACGAGGAGCTTGGAAAACTCCAGCGAGCCGAGATGACGGAACTTTTCCGGGATCTTCGCCCAGGCAAACATGGTTGCAGCCGGCGGCGGCACTTCGAAGCCCGCCTTGCCGAACGCGTCGACCAGGACGTCGCGGCGGCGCTTGTAGACGTTGCGCACTTCGGCGATATCGGAACCGTCGCCATTCAGCGCATGCGTCGCCGCAACCTGGATCGGCGTAAACGCGCCGTAATCGAGGTAGGACTTCACGCGCGTCAGAGCAGCGATCAGACGCTCGTTGCCGACGGCAAAGCCCATGCGCCAGCCGGGCATGGAGAAGGTCTTCGACATCGAGGTGAACTCGACGGTCACATCCATGGCGCCCGGGACTTCCAGCACCGACGGCGGCGGTACGTCGTCGAAGTAGATTTCCGAATAGGCCAGATCCGAGAGCACGATAATGTCGTGCTTCTTCGCGAAAGCCACGACTTCCTTGTAGAAGTCGAGCGTTGCGACATAGGCCGTCGGGTTGGACGGATAGTTCAGGATGAGCGCAAGCGGCTTCGGGATAGAGTGACGCACGGCGCGCTCGAGCGGCGGGAAGAAGCTGTCGTCCGGCTCGACCGGTATCGAACGGATCACGCCGCCGGCCATCAGGAAGCCGAAAGCATGGATAGGATAGGTCGGGTTCGGGCAAAGGATAACATCGCCGGGCGCGGTGATTGCCTGCGCCATGTTGGCGAAGCCTTCCTTGGAGCCGAGGGTGGCGACCACCTGCGTATCCGGATTGAGCTTCACGCCGAAACGGCGCGCATAATAGGCGGCCTGAGCACGACGAAGGCCGGGAATGCCCTTGGAGGAGGAGTAGCGATGCGTGCGCGGGTCCTGGACCACTTCGCACAGCTTATCGACGATCGCCTTGGGGGTCGGAAGATCAGGATTGCCCATGCCGAGATCGATAATGTCCGCCCCGCCCGCTCGCGCGCTTGCTTTCAAACGGTTGACCTGTTCGAAAACGTAGGGCGGCAAACGCCGGACTTTATGAAACTCTTCCATTTCTTTCCCCATGGGACAGCGGCCCTCACAACCGCGCTGAAGTTCGTGGATCCATCGGCCAGCCGCGATACGAACTCGGAATCGCGGCGCCGCAGTCATGCTGACTCGAAAGATAAGGTGAATCTTGGGCGGTTGCGCACATAAAGTGCAATCCGCCGCTCAGATACATTCAAATTCGGCCTATCTGAACGCTTTGCGTCCAAATCACCTGAAACGCAAGATTAATTCTGCGCCGGAGCGGGCTGCGTGCCGCTCTCCTTCTGGATTTCCTGCAGCGTATCCTGGCCATGCTCGGCCGCCAGCTTGCGCATGTCGGCAACGCGACGCTGGTACTCAGCTTCCGATATCGTGCCCGCCTTGCGCTGCGACCCCAATGCGGTCAATTGCTTGACCATATCGCTGGCCTGCTGATCATTGATCTGCACGTTGGCTGCCGTTGGCGGCGAATTGAAGGACGGGTAGCCGTCCTTGTAATGTGTCTGGGTGCTGCCCTCGTCGACCGGGCTGCCCTTGGCAGACTTTACGATCACCGCCTGCGGCGGCTGCTTGCGCTTCGCATAAGCCGCTTTTTCCTCTGGCGTCGAGCAACCCGCGAGCGTCAATGCGAGAATGCCGCACATTGCACCGCAGAGTACGGAATACCGGTTCAGTCTTGCCACCATGCCGCCGCCCATAATTGTCTTCCTGCGCTATTCCTTGCTGTGGGTTGCGACTGTTAAATTTGTCGCAGCAGCAAAGCAAGAGCAGGGTTGCGTTTCATTCGACTTGTATTCCTTTTCCAGCAAGATGTACAAATGGAAAACAAGACCCAGTTGCCGCCGAGAGGATGATGCGTGACCGACAGCAAGCGGGACAACAGTGAAGGAAATGGCGGCTTTGCCGGCTTCGATCCGAAGTCAGTCGAGCCTTACATCGTTCGGGATCCCGAAGCGATGGCCGTCAACTTTGCCCGCGCGGTCGAAAATCTCGGCAAAGCGGCGTCCGCATGGCTTGCGCCGCGCGAACGCGGCGAAAAGGTCGACACCGTCGCAGATCCGATCACGGATATGGTCAAAACGCTCTCCAAGGTCGGAGAATATTGGCTTTCGGACCCGCGTCGTACGCTGGAGGCGCAGACCTATCTTTTGTCCGGTTATTTCGGCCTGTGGACAAAAACCATGCAGCGCCTCAGCGGCGATTCGTCCGCCCCTTCGGAAGCGGAGCCGGTCAAGGACAAGCGGTTCGCCGACGAGGACTGGCAGAAAAATCCCTTTTTCGATTTTCTGAAACAGACGTACCTTCTGACCGCCGGTTGGGCGGAGAAGCTCGTCAGCGATGCCGAGGGATTGGACGAGCACACCCGTCACAAGGCGTCGTTCTACACCAAGCAGATCACAGCCGCCTTTTCGCCGACCAATTTCGTTGCCACCAATCCGCAGCTTTATCGCGAAACAGTTGCTTCAAATGCGGAGAACCTGGTGCGCGGCATGAAAATGCTTGCGGAAGACATCAGCCTCGGCCAGGGCGAGTTGCGCTTACGGCAGACTGACATGACAAAATTCGCCGTCGGCCGCGACATGGCGCTGACGCCCGGCAAGGTGATTGCCCAAAGCGATGTCTGCCAGGTGATCCAATATGAGCCGGCAACGGACAAGGTTCTGAAACGCCCACTGCTGATCTGCCCGCCCTGGATCAACAAATTTTATATACTTGACCTCAACCCACAGAAATCATTCATTAAATGGTGCGTGGAGCAAGGTCACACCGTCTTCGTGATTTCCTGGGTGAACCCCGATCATCGCCATGCGACCAAGGACTGGACCTCCTATGCACGCGAAGGCATCGATTTCGCGCTGGATACGATCGAGAAGGCCACCGGCGAACAGGAAGTCAACGCCGTCGGTTATTGCGTGGGGGGCACGCTGTTGGCTGCCACGCTTGCTCTTCATGCGCAGGAAAAGAACAAGCGCATTCGCACCGTGACTTTCCTGACCACACAGGTCGATTTTACCTTTGCCGGAGACCTCAAGGTTTTCGTCGATGAGGATCAGATCGCAGCGCTAGAACAGCAGATGAAGGTCGTGGGCTATCTTGAGGGATCGAAGATGGCCGCAGCCTTCAACATGCTGCGTGCTTCCGAGCTTATCTGGCCTTATTTCGTCAACAGCTACCTGAAGGGACAGGAACCACTGCCCTTCGATCTCCTGTTCTGGAACGCAGATTCCACACGAATGGCAGCCGCCAACCATTCCTTTTATCTGCGCAATTGCTACCTCAACAATGCGTTGAGCCAGGGCAAGATGGTGCTCGACGGCAAGACGCTGTCGCTGAAGGACGTTCGCATTCCCGTCTACAATCTGGCGACCCGCGAAGATCATATTGCGCCTGCCAAATCCGTGTTTATCGGAAGCCAGTATTTCGGTGGGCCTGTGGATTTCGTGCTGACGGGGTCGGGCCATATTGCCGGCGTCGTCAATCCGCCCGACAAGCGCAAATACCAGTTCTGGACCGGTGGCCCAGTGAAGGGCGACTACGAGACGTGGCTGGAAGACGCCAAGGAAAGCCCCGGCTCCTGGTGGACGCACTGGCACGCATGGATCCTCGCTCAGGATCACCGCATGACAACACCGCGTCAGCCAGGCGGGAAAGCCCTGAATGCGCTTGAGGAGGCGCCGGGCAGCTTTGTGCTGGAAAAGGCCTAGGCGGTCGCATCATCCATGCTGTTCAATTCACCTCTGGTCCCTGCCCGGCTGATCGCACGCTATAAGCGCTTCCTGTTCGACGCCGAACTCGAGGACGGCACGCTGATTACCGGTTCATGTCCGAATACCGGCTCCATGCTGGGATTGACTGCGCCCGGCTCGCGCATCTGGCTCTCCGAGCATGACGGCGGAAAGAGGAAATACCGGCACGTCTTCGAACTGATCGAAGCCGACGGAACCACCGTCGGTGTCAATACGGGCATGCCGAACCGCATTGCAGCCGAAGCAATCGCCCTGGGTCAGGTCGCGGATCTCGGCAACTATACGACCGTAAAGCGCGAACAGAATTACGGCCGTAACTCGCGCATCGACCTGCTCTTGAGCGACCCTTTGCGGACATCAACCTATGTCGAGGTGAAGAACGTTCATTTCATGCGGCAGCGCGGCCTGGCGGAATTTCCCGATACGGCGACCGCACGCGGCGCCAAGCATCTGGAAGAGCTCGGCGATATGGCTGAAGCGGGTTACCGCGCGGTCATGTTGTTCGTCATCCAGCGAAATGATTGCGACCGCTTCCGCATTTGTGGCGATCTCGATCCCGTCTATGCCAAGGCTTATCAACGCGCTTTGGCGCGTGGCATCGAAGTCTATGCGCTGAAATGCAGGATCTCGCCGACGGAAATCGCGCCGGCCGGGTTGATCCCGATAGACGAACCCGGCATAGCTGCATTAGATAACAGTATAAAGATTTCTGCTGAAGGCTAGTCATGGTGAATTACATCGAAGCGGCAACGGCGCCGGCGAAGAATACGGGCGCTATCCGCATCTACGGGCAGGATGCCTTTGCCGGAATGCGCAAGGCTTGCCAGTTGACGGCCCGCTGCCTCGATGAGCTTGCCCCGATCGTCGCGCCAGGCGTGGCCACCGATGTCATCGACCGCTTCGTCTTCGAATTCGGCATGGATCACGGCGCCTATCCGGCGACGCTGAATTATCGCGGCTACATGAAGTCCTCCTGCACCTCGATCAACCACGTCGTCTGCCATGGCATTCCCAACGACAAGCCGCTTCGCGATGGCGATATCGTCAACATCGACGTGACCTATGTGCTCGACGGCTGGCATGGCGATTCCAGCCGCATGTACCCGGTCGGTGAGATCAAGCGGTCCGCAGAGCGTCTTCTGGAAGTGACCTATGAATCGCTGATGCGCGGCATTGCCGCCGTGCGCCCCGGAGCCCGTACAGGCGCCATCGGTGAAGCCATCCAGATCTATGCCGAAGGGGAGCGTTGCTCGGTCGTGCGCGATTTCTGCGGTCATGGCGTCGGAAGCCTGTTTCATGACTCGCCGAACATCCTGCATTACGGCCGTGCCAGCGACGGCCCGGAGCTGCGAGAAGGCATGATCTTTACGATCGAGCCGATGATCAACCTCGGCAAGCCGCATGTGAAAGTGCTTGCCGATGGCTGGACGGCCGTTACGCGGGATCGGTCCCTCTCGGCGCAGTACGAGCATACGGTTGGCGTTACCGCGACCGGCTGCGAGATCTTCACTTTGTCGCCCGGCGGCCTCGATCGCCCGGGTTTACCGCCGTTGCAGAGATAATTCATGGCAAAACGTTCCGCCTCCCCGACCGGACATGGAGACATGCCCCTTGATGGCGGCGGAACGGCAGATGCCTTGGAAGAAGCAACGCTCTTTGACGAGCGCCTCTATTTCCCGGTACCATCACCCGGCAAATCGACATCGAACAAATCGACGCCCGTTCAATCCTCTCCCTCCAATCCCGAGCCCGACCATCACGGTCATCGCGAGCGCCTACGCAACCGCTATAGAGATGGTGGCGATGCGGCACTTGCCGACTATGAGATCCTTGAGCTTTTGCTGTTCCGGCTCATCCCACGTCGTGATACGAAGCCGATCGCCAAGGCGCTCCTCGCTCGCTTCGGCACGCTTGGCGGCGTTTTCGGCGCACCAATCGGGCTGTTGAAGGAAGTCAAGGGCATTGGCGACGCTGTCGCGCTGGACCTGAAACTTACGGCAAGCATCGCGCAGCGCATGCTGAAAAGCGAATTGACCGGCAAGCCAGTCCTATCCTCCTGGAAAGCGCTGATCGACTATTGTCACACCGCCATGGCACATGAAGCGCGCGAGCAATTCCGCCTGCTGTTTTTAGACAAGCGCAATGCCCTGATCGCAGATGAAGTCCAAGGATTGGGAACCGTTGACCACACACCCGTCTATCCGCGTGAAGTGGTCAAAAGAGCACTCGAGCTTTCCGCCACGGCCGTCATTCTCGTTCACAATCATCCATCAGGCGATCCGACGCCGTCGCGCGCCGATATCGAGATGACGAAGACGATTATCGATACCGCAAAGCCTTTGGGCATCACCGTTCACGATCATATTATCATCGGCAAGAACGGCCATGTCAGCTTTCGAGCGCTTAGACTGATCTAAGTTTACCGCTCACAGCTAATTTAAAATATAAAAATAAAATCTTATACTATTGATATAATTAGCTCCATGGACCTGCTTCACGCTAGACTCTGTTTGCGAATTCATCTCAACAAACCTCAAATGATCTCCATGGTCGTTTTCAGTTTTGCCTCAGGATGATCTGGCAAAAGGACGACACGTCAAATCGGTGCATCCGCCGATGGACGGTGTTGTTTGATTTGGCCTGTCGCGTAAGGCCAGCCCGGAGACTCCATGAAGCAGATATCGCCAAGGCTTGGCCGCCAACTCCTCCGTTTCGGCCGTGTAGCGCTTTTCGCTATGGGCTCTTTCGGCGTGGTTGCGGGCGGGTTTTACGCTCATATGCTTTGGACGACCAATTTTCATCCGGTCATCGCCGGAGAGCTTTATCGATCCTCACAGCCATCAGGCGCGATGATCGCGGAACTCCAGAAGCAATACGGTATCAAAACCATCATCAACCTGCGCGGCGACAATACCGGGCGCCATTGGTACGACAAGGAAATCACCGAGGCGAAACACCTCGACATCAACCACATCGACTTCCGCATGTCCTCCAACAAGGAGTTGACGCAGGAGCAAGCAGCCGAGCTTGTTGCGATCATGCGCGATGCGCCGAAACCACTGCTCATTCACTGCCAGGCCGGGGCCGATCGCACCGGACTTGCGTCCGCGCTGTATGTGGCCGCCATCGCCAAGAGCGGAGAAGCGGCGGCAGAAGATCAAATGTCGATCTTTTACGGCCATCTGCCTCTGTCCTTCACCCGGGCATATGCGATGGACAGAACGTTGGAGAAGCTGCAAAACTGGCTTGGCTTCACCGCGTCCTGACCTGTCGTCTTTCTTGTTAGATAATCTGTAACATTGAGCAGCTACCGGTTGACGGAGCATGTTGCGTTGCGACATTGATTCCCTATTCAATCATCCGAGGCTTCCCGATGGAACAATTCGATCTCCTAGTCGTGGGTAGCGGCCCTGCTGGCCGCAGAGGCGCCATTCAGGCCGCCAAACTCGGCAAGAAGGTGCTCGTGATCGAGCAAGGCAAGCGCGTCGGCGGCGTTTCGGTCCACACCGGCACCATTCCTTCCAAGACGCTGCGCGAAACCGCACTCAACCTCTCCGGCTGGCGCGAGCGCGGCTTCTACGGGCGCGCCTATCGCGTCAAGCAGGAGATCAGTGCAGAAGACCTGCGCCGCCGCCTGCTGATCACGCTCGACCATGAAGTCGAAGTGCTGGAGCATCAGTTTGCCCGCAACCGCGTGCAGCACATCCGCGGCAAAGCCAGCTTCATCGACCCGCAGACCATGCAGGTCGTCAAGGACGATGGCGAGGTCGTCACCGTCTCCGCCGCCAGCATCCTGCTTGCCGTCGGCACCAAGCCGTTTCGGCCTGATTACATGCCGTTCGACAACAAGACGGTTCTCGACAGCGATGAGCTGCTCGATATCGAGGAATTACCGCGCTCCATGGTCGTCATCGGCGCCGGCGTCATCGGCATCGAATACGCCACAATCTTCAGCGCACTCGACACGCAGGTGACGCTGATCGATCCAAAGTCGACCATGCTCGACTTCATCGACAAGGAAATCGTCGAGGATTTCATCTATCAGCTGCGCGACCGCAACATGAAGCTGATGCTGGGTCAAAAGGCAGAGAAGGTCGAACGGCAGAACGGCAAGGTCGAGCTGACGCTCGACAATGGCCGTCGCCTGATCACCGACATGGTTCTCTTCGCTGCGGGACGCATGGGTGCCACAGACACCCTTAATCTCGCTGCGGCCGGTCTCGAAGCCGATGCGCGCGGGCGCTTGAGCGTCAATCCGGAGACATTCGCTACCAAGGTTCCGCATATCTTTGCGGCAGGTGATGTCGTCGGCTTTCCGAGCCTTGCCTCTACCTCAATGGAACAGGGCCGCATCGCCGCCCGCGTTGCTGTCGGCGCGATCGCCAAGGAGCCACCGAAATACTTCCCTTATGGCATCTATGCAGTGCCGGAAATTTCCACCTGCGGCCTCTCCGAGGAAGAGGTCAAGGAGCGGCATATCCCCTATGAATGCGGCATCGCCCGCTTCCGCGAGACCTCGCGCGGCCATATCATGGGCCTCGATACCGGCCTCCTGAAGATGATCTTCTCGCTGAAGACGCGCCGCCTGCTCGGCGTCCACATTGTCGGCGAAGGTGCGACCGAGCTCGTGCATATCGGCCAGGCCGTGCTTAACCTCAAAGGCACCGTCGAATATTTCGTCGAAAACACCTTCAACTATCCGACGCTTGCCGAAGCCTACAAGATCGCCGGCCTCGACGCCTGGAACCGCATGGGCGACATCAAGTCCGAACTTTAGAATTTGTCGATATTGACCATGCCGGCAGGGCTTACTACTCTGTCGGCATGATGAGCATTCTCAACATCGCTTCGGTCTTCTTCATAAGCCTCTGACCTTCGGGCTTTCAGCCAAATGAAGACGAGACCGCCTGAGCGGCGACAACGCTGCGGGCTGGTTCGTGCCGAAACAACCGTATCCCTTCAAGGAAGGGCGTACGGCGCGATAATTGAGAGAGATATCATGCCATCCAAGGAACAGTACCCGGATGCGCTTTCCAGCGCACAGCTGAACGATTTCATTGAATATGGATTTGTTCGCATCGACGATGCGTTTTCACCCGAGCTTGCGGCAGAGGCGCGCGCCATCATGTGGCGTGACCTTCCCTGCAGCGAGCACGATCCGGAAAGTTGGGTGTTTCCGGTCATCAGGCTGCCAGGCTATGGCGGCGAACCATTCCAGACAATTGCCAGCATGCCTGTCTTGCACGCCGCATTCGATCAGTTGGTCGGACCGGGGCGGTGGCTGCCGCGTGATGGCCTCGGGACCTTTCCGGTGCGTTTTCCGCATCCGGACGATCCGGGTGATGCTGGTTGGCATGTGGATCTCAGTTTCCCGGGAGATGACGGCGATCCCAACGAGCGGAGCGATTTTTCCGCCTGGCGGGTGAATGTCACCTCACGAGGACGCGCGCTTCTTACCCTGTTCCTGTTCTCCGACGTCGGCGAGAATGATGCACCAACCCGCATCCGCGTTGGCTCCCATCAGGAGATGGCGCGCTACCTTGCGCCTGTCGGCGAAAAAGGTCGGTCACACATGATGCTGGATGGGGTCGCGGCTGACTGCCCTGAGGCGTTGGCGACGGGAAAGGCAGGCACGGTCTATATCTGCCATCCCTTCCTCATCCATGCGGCGCAGAAGCATCACGGGACACGCCCGCGCTTTATCGCACAGCCGTCGTTCGGCCTCGCTGAACCCTACCGGCTGGATAGGACGGACGGCGCCTATTGCCCGGTCGAAATCGCCATTCGGCGCGCATTGGGCAAGGAGTGATCGGCGTCGGACTAATGATCCATCGCCGAGAATCTGTCTCAAACAAAAAAGCCCCGCCAAAATGGCGGGGCCTGATTTCCTTGCAAAGGAAGAAGCGATTACTCGGCGCTGTCTTCAGCAGCCTTCTTCTTCGGAGCGGCCTTCTTCTTGGGAGCGGCAGCTTCTTCGCCTTCGGCGGCAGCTTCGGTTGCTTCAGCCTTGGCAGCCTTCTTCTTCGGAGCAGCCTTCTTGGCAGCCGGCTTGTCTTCGGCTTCGTCGTCAGCCAGCAGATCTTCCTTCGAAACGGTCTTATCCGTAACGTCGACTTCCGTCAGCAGGTGATCGATGACCTTTTCTTCGAAGATCGGAGCGCGCAGGTTAGCGGAAGCGCCCGGCGTCTTGCGGAAGAATTCCAGGATTTCCTTTTCCTGGCCCGGGAACTGCTGGAGCTGGGCATAGAGCGCGCGCTGCAGTTCGTCTTCGCTGACTTCGACGCCGGCCTTTTCGCCGATTTCGGAGAGAACGAGGCCGAGGCGAACGCGGCGCTCAGCAAGCTTGCGGTATTCTTCGCGAGCCTTTTCTTCCGTCGTGTCTTCGTCTTCGAAGGTCTTGCCCGATTCGCTGAGATCGGTCTCGATCTGGCGCCAGATGCTGGCGAATTCAGCTTCGACGAGCTTCTGCGGCGTGTCGAACTGGTACATTTCGTCGAGCTGGTCGAGGATCTGACGCTTGACCTTCTGGCGGGTGACCGAACCGTACTGGCTTTCGATCTGGCCGCGAACGATCTCCTTCAGGCGGTCAGCCGATTCAAGGCCGAGCTTGGAAGCGAGTTCGTCGTTGATTTCAACTTCGCCAGGTGCAGCAACTTCCTTGACGTTGATGTCGAAGGTGGCTTCCTTGCCGGCGAGGTTCTTGGCCGGATAGTCGGCCGGGAAGGTTACGGTGATGGTCTTCTCATCACCTGCCTTGAAGCCAACGAGCTGCTCTTCGAAGCCCGGGATGAAACGGTTGGAGCCGAGAACGAGCTGTGCGTCTTCGTCCTTGCCGCCATCGAAAGCAACGCCGTCGACCTTGCCGAGGTAATCGATGGTGACGCGGTCGCCGTCGGCAGCCTTGCCCTTCTTGGTTTCGTAGCTGCGAGCGCTTTCGGCGATCTTGAGGATCTGCTCGGTCACTTCTTCGTCAGCGATTTCGGCGACTTCGCGGGTAACCTTGATGCCCTTGACGGACTTCAGTTCGATTGCCGGGATCACTTCGTAGGAGAGCGTGAATTCGAAATCGGCCTCAGCGGAGAGGATCTTTTCTGCCTCTTCCTGGTCTTCGGTCATCGCGATTTCCGGCTGGGTTGCCGACTTTTCGCCGCGCTCGGTCAGGATTGCCGGCGGCTGGTCGCGAACGATTTCGTTGACCAGGTCGGCCATGATCGACTTGCCGTAGACCTTCTTCAGGTGCGAGACCGGAACCTTGCCCGGACGGAAGCCATTGATGCGAACCTTGTCCTTGACCTCGGCCAGGCGCTCGTTCATGCGCACTTCCATGTCCTTGGCCGGGATGACCACTTTGATTTCGCGCTTCAGCCCTTCAGCGAGCGTTTCGATAACCTGCATTGTCCTACCTTCATTCATGGCGGCCGTGCCCAGACAGCCGTTCGTTTCGATGAGCACGACGCCGGAAAATCCCGAGCGTGGCTTGGATGCAATTTCCTGTCACCTTGCCAAGAGCGCCGCGCCTTCGAACGAACGCGCAAAAGGCAGCCCTACCTCGTTACGAGCCGAAACATCTTGTCCACTCTCTTTTCGAAAGCGGGATGCCTGGGCAAAGTGGCGCGTCCTGCAGCATATCGGAGGTCAGGCCTGTTCAGCCTCCCCCGTCCACAAGACAGTGCTGGTGCGGGTAGAGAGACTTGAACTCCCACGCCTTGCGGCACCAGAACCTAAATCTGGCGTGTCTACCAATTTCACCATACCCGCGTTCCCAAAACCGCATGGCGATGCCTGCCCATGGGGCCTTCCGGAGCGCGGCGTCTCTATATCACCCGTTTCAAACCACGCAAAGGAAAAATGACGGTTCCACGACCATGCGCAAGCTTATCCGGCTTCAATGGGTGAACATCCTCAGAAAAGCGGCTCTTCGTAGACCGCTTTTCCATCGAGAAGCAGGCTTCTGATGACCGCTGAGCCGCTCGATGAGACGCGAGCGGCAATCGCGACCCGATTGTCGTTGCGTGCATTTTCGAGATCGTGGCCTTGGCCCTCCGGCACATAATAGCGCTCGATGCCGTAGTTCACGGAGATGGCCTCGGCTCGATAGACAGGATCGTCGTAGAAGACGTAATTGAAAGGCAGGCTTTTCAGCACGACGGTGTCAGGCTTCGTCTCGAGCGTGCCAAAAGACGATTCGACGATGCCCCAGTAGCCGTCATCCTGCTTTTTCAGGCGAACCGAAAGCACCTGGTTGTCCAAACTCTTGTTTGGCGGTCCATCGGTGAGCGACGCGGCGGGAACCCGGGAGATATCGTAATTCAAGATCACATAGTCGCCGCGCAGGAGATCGCGCGGATCGACGGGCGCCGTCTTCAGCAAGACCTCGGTGCCGCTTCGCAATCCCCAGGCACGCTCGCCGACCATATACCCCAGGACTGCCGTCTGCAGAAGCGCGACAACAAGCGCCGCGATCCAGACCCGAGAGCGATTGCCCACAACAATACTTTTGTCAGCCAAATAGGTCATGCGCGCTTCCCCTGCCCGCCAACTCCGGAAAATCGCCGCTCCAACCGGATGACCACGCCGGCGGCAGCGGCCACCAGCAAGCCCGCAATCAGGAAGAAGCCAGCCGTGCCCATGATCGAGCCGATCGTTTCGCTTGCGAGATAGAGAATCTCGCAGGCAAAGACGACATAAGCGAGATAGCGGACCGCGCCATTGTCGCGGCCATTGAGAGCAATTGCGATCACTGAGCTTGCCAACGTCGTAGCGCCGACGAGGATGAGCGGCAACTTGTTCTCCACCCAGACATTGTTCTGGTAAATGCCGTCGGAAATCTCGGCGTGAATCATCAAGAAGCCGATCGCAGCGCCAAGATAGGCGTAAAAGGCCGGCGCAGCTCCTGCCGTGCGAACGAAAGGCGACAGCGGTGAGCCCGGGATGGCGACCAGAAGAAAAGCGGCCATACCGATTGCAGCGAAAAAGATTGCCGCATTCAGGCTTTCGTTATGGCCAAATAACCAAGTCAGCCAGCCCAGGAGCATGAGGTAGGCCAAATGTCGCGCACTCGGCGCGCCGACATGCCGGACGAGCGCAATGAGCACGACCGCCATCAATGGCGGCATCCACGGCATGGTGCCATACCAGTCATCGAAGTGATCCGATAAATACACACCGCAAAATGCCCAGGCGAGAAAGCCGGCGAGCCCGACTTGCGCACTGGAGCGATAAAGCACTGCCACGACGCAGGCCGCGGCAAACCAGATCAGCACCATCGTCAGTTCGTCGCCCGACAGATTGTACATCTGTCCGACCAGCGCCATGGCGCCGCCAAAACTCAAGGTCCCGAGAATGAGAAGGGCCGAAGCCAATATCGAGCGCCCCACGGTCAACAGATGAGCGGCGCCAAAATAGAAGGCCCAGATCATGACAACCAGCCCTGTGAGGCGGGCAACTCTCGGAATTGCCTCCCAATTGGCGGAGATGAAAAGCAGAATGGCCAAGCCGAAAAGCACAGCCGCGATGATCGTCAGCACACCGCCCGCACTGAAGCTCGTTTCACGGCTATCATACTCGCGAAGCACCGCCTCCGCCGAAGAGGCATCGACAATGCCCTTTTCGACCCAGATTTTCAGATCCCGTTCCAGCCTGCCCCTGTACATTCCGGCTCCTTGATCGCGACTCCCGTGAAAACAAGAGTTAGCACAGATCGACATGCAATCGATGCGGGTCGCGACAGTTTTGCAACTGCTCCGGCGCGCGCAATCTTGTTCCTCATTAATACGCCATTAATCGTTCATTCAGTATTATAGGACCCGGTATTTCGATACCTATGCAAGACATGCGCACAAGACATATCTCCCATGAAATTATTGCGCTGCACAAAATCAAAAAGTCATACTATTAATGGATCAACAAACACGGCGATGGCGAGCCGTGGCGGCGCGAGCCGGATGAGCCTGGGGAGCAATATCCCGACACCGAATTCGGAGCTGCACACTCCTCCTCCCAGTGCGCTCCGATAGATTGACGACACTCCTCCTCCCAGTCGTCGATCATCCAAAATGACGCCCACCGCATCCTCCTCCCGCGGTGGGCGTTATTTTTTTACCCACTTAAATCGGTTTACATCCGCCAAACGCAGATTTTGGCCGTGCGCGTCGATGACGCAGCATGCAAGGGCGATCGGGCAATCATTCATCGAACGAGACCCTCGATACGATGCTGCGACCCACCCGAAAACCGCAAGGCTGGCGAAAACGTGTCCGATTGTGGGCAACCCCGCAGATACCCCGGGAAACGTCGGCGCAAGGCTGATATGGCCGACTTTGCCCCATTCTTGCTTCAGCCGTGATATGCACATAAAGCAGCCATCTCCTTAGGCAGATCGCCCGCAAGGCGTGCACTTCATGCATAGGTGACATGATGCTTTGGCGCTTTTTAGTTTTCGCGCCGCAGCATATATAAACATCCATCAGATCGAAGACGGAACCAATCGTGGAACCGCTCGACACCGGATCCTCGAAAGGGACTACAATGAACCTGACCCGCTCTTTCAATAACTGGCGCAAGTATCGTCAGACCGTTAGCGAACTCGGCCGTATGAGCTCGCGTGAACTGCACGACCTCGGCATCGACCGCGCCGACATCCATCGCGTTGCACGCGAAGCCACCGGCCGCTAATAGCCAAGCCGGATAGGCTTCGCCAACAGCGAAAGCCTTATCAACGCCCGTTGCGGACCGCCGCGACGGGCGTTCTTTTTTGTCCTTTGTGCATCGCAACATAAAGCTGCTCGTGTCGAGCCAATCGCTCCACGCAGATCACACATTTTTTGAGCAATGGCCGCTTTTTAGGCGTCATATTGCACAAACGCATAGCAGACGCCTTTTATTTGCACTGCACAATATACGCGCTCGAGCATATATAGATCTCAATCGCTGAGGCGGTAATCGTACCGCCCGCAAACAAGATACCGAGGACAAGATCATGAACCCGATTCGCATTGCCAAGAACTGGATCAGCTACCGCCGCACTCTGAACGAACTCGGCAACCTCTCCAGCCAGACCCTGTCGGACATCGGCGTCAGCCGTTACGAAATCCGCGACATCGCTTCCCGCTCTTTCCGTTAATCGATACGGATCGAGCAGACTGCTTCAAGACGGCGCCTTTCGGCGCCGTTTTTGATTCCAGCCCTCGCAAAGCAATTGGATCGCCGCCCTGCCCGTGATAATGACGCGCGCATGACACAGACCAACTCTCATTCCCCAATCCACATCATCGGCGGCGGCCTCGCCGGCTCGGAAGCTGCCTGGCAGGTCGCCAGCGCCGGCGTCCCGGTCATCCTTCATGAGATGCGCGGCGTGCGCGGCACCGAGGCGCACAAGACCGACGACCTCGCCGAGCTTGTCTGCTCCAACTCCTTCCGCTCCGACGACGCTACAAGCAATGCCGTCGGCGTCATCCATGCCGAAATGCGTTTGGCCGGTTCCCTGATCATGGCATGCGCGGACCGGCATCAGGTGCCGGCGGGCGGGGCGCTTGCAGTGGATCGCGACGGGTTTTCGGCTGCGGTGACACAGGCAATCGCGAGCCATCCTCTGATCACCGTGGTCCGAGAGGAAATTCAGGGCCTGCCGCCCACGGAATGGGATCAGGCAATCATTGCTACCGGCCCACTGACGGCGCCGGGGCTTGCAAGCGCCATCCAGGCCGAGACCGGTGCGGATGCACTGGCCTTTTTCGATGCCATCGCGCCGATCGTCTATCGCGAGAGCATCAACATGGACGTCTGCTGGTATCAGTCGCGCTACGATAAGGTCGGACCGGGCGGTACGGGCAAGGATTATATCAACTGCCCGATGGACGAAGCTCAGTATAAGGCCTTCATAGATGCCCTGATCGCCGGCGATGCCGTCGGTTTCAAGGAGTGGGAAGGCACGCCCTATTTCGATGGCTGCCTGCCGATCGAAGTCATGGCTGAGCGTGGGCGCGAAACGTTGCGCCATGGCCCGATGAAGCCGATGGGTCTGACGAACTCCCATAATCCTACCGTCAAGGCCTATGCGGTCGTGCAGCTGCGCCAGGACAATGCGCTCGGCACGCTCTACAACATGGTCGGCTTCCAGACGAAATTGAAATACGGTGCTCAGGCAGAGATCTTCCGGTTGATTCCCGGCCTCGAGAATGCCGAGTTCGCTCGGCTCGGCGGTCTCCACCGCAACACCTACATCAATTCCCCGACCCTGCTCGATCGTTCGCTGGTGCTGAAGTCGCGGCCAGGCCTGCGCTTTGCAGGCCAGATCACCGGCTGCGAAGGCTATGTCGAAAGTGCCAGCATCGGCTTGCTCGCCGGCCGCTTCGCTGCGGCCGAGCGCAAGGGAGAGGCAGCGTCGCTGCCGCCGGCCACGACAGCGCTCGGATCGCTGCTGAACCACATCACGGGCGGCCATATCGTTTCGGACGAAGAGCCGGGCAAGCGCTCCTTCCAGCCCATGAACATCAATTTCGGATTGTTCCCCGAGCTGGCGCCGGGCTCCATCGTCAAGCCGGAAGGCATCAAGCGCTTTCGCGGCAAGGACAAGACGATCATGAAGCGTCAGCTCATTGCGAAGCGCGCCCTTGCCGACTGCGCGCAATGGCTCGGCGTTCAGGCACCCGTGCTTGCGGAAAGTGCCTGAAACCTCGGCGGTTTCTAAGGTTCAGGCCTTGCCCGGCGGTGGTGTCAGATATTCGAGCTTGGAGTCGTTGCTGGCGACATAGTTGCCGAGCAGCCAAAGCGAGACTTCCGCGGCTTCCGCCGGCGTCTTGAACTCGTATGTACCATTGTGATGCGGCACATCCAGAAAATCGACGGTCAGACCGTTACCGGATGCCGAGGTCTTGGCACGCGCGCGACCGGGCTCGATCAGATGGACGCTGAAGTGATTGCGCACATTGCGCATGAAGCCGGCCTTATCGTCATGCAGGCGCACGAACACCGCTTGCCCGTCCGCTGTCGTTTGCAGCTGACGAATAGCCTCCGTCGGGAAGGCGCGGCCGAATTCGAAAATGGCAAGACCGGTATCGTGCAGGCCGTCTTCCTTATTACGAGACGCCATACGCGTCGCGTAGAAGGCAAAAAAGACCACGATCGCAAACAGTATGCACCAGACGACAATACCCACGGCAGATCCCCCAGAAATGCAAATCAAGTGCCCGCCATCTCCCTATACGCCGAGACTTGCGCGAGCGTGTCGTATTTTAGATTTTCTTTGTAATAGAGGCCAGCGCCATGCGCATCTGCCGGCGCCATTGCGGTAGAGCCAGGGAACGGTCAAAAAGCCCTGCTCCGAGCGCCTGCGCCTTTTTGAGAATAGGTTCAGCCAAGGTGGCCGGCAGAAAAGCTGCAAAAACCTGAGCAGGTATGCTGCCTGCCGCCCTCGCCTTGGCCAGATGCTCGCGGCCAAGGCCGGCAAATGCCTCGATTGCGGCTGAAATCCGCGGACGATCCTCGCCAGCCAGAAACGCATCGCGATCGAGACCCGTTGCCGCCAGGATTTCCACCGGCAGGTAGAGCTGCCCGCGATGGCGATTAAGGGGCATCAGCAACAGCAGCCCGGCAATGGCCTGCGCAACGCCGGCATGGCCTGCAGCCTCGGCGGACTGCTTCGCCTCTTCCGGAGACAGGACAAGACTTGCAAGCTGGATAAGCGCAGATGCCGTTTCACCGGCATAGCCCTCCAGATTGCCGCGGGTCTCCATCGGATCGTCATAGAGATCGAAGATGCGCGCGTCGATCATGTCGATCAGCGTCTGTCGCGGCAAACGATATTGCTCGATTGCCGTCAGAAGCTCGGAGGCAATGGGATTGGCTTCGCTTGATCCGTGCGCCTGCCCTTCCAGAAGATCGCGCCAATACTGCATCCGCACCTCGCCAGGCAACGGCTCGTGCACGAGATCGCGCACACGCGCCAGTTCGGCATTGAAGGCATAGAGCGCGGCAAGCGCCGGGCGTTTCTCTTCAGGTGCAAGCAGGCATGCGAGATAGCGATCGCGATCTGTGTCGCGCAGCGTGGCAAGGCAGATGTCCCGATTGCTTCGGGGCGCGGCGGTCGTCGTCATAGATGGGATCCAAAATCAGACGGCGATCAGCGCCGCAGCAACGGCACGCGATTCGGCGAGCATGATGTTGAAGGTCCGCACAGCTGCGCCGGTGCTCATCGGGTCCGACGAAATCTGCTTGCCTCGCAGAACAGCCTTCAACTCCGCGGGCAGCGGACGCAGCTCCGTGCCGGTACCGACAAGCAGCACTTCGATCTCCGCCGCCTCGTCGAGAACCCTCTGGAAGCGATCCGGCGTCAGTGCATCGCCCTGCAGCATGTCCCAACCATAGATGCCCGAAGGCAAGCACAGCAGCGAACCGCGATGCGACATATCGGCAAAGCGGAAGCCGCCGTTGCCGTAAGCGTCGATCGGTGCGCGACCCGGAAAATGCGCGTTACGGATTTCTATTCCTTTAGCCAATGTATCACACCGCTGGTTTGCCTGACTGAATGTCACCGGCCGCGGGCCCATTGCTTTCGCCGCCGGTCTGGAACTTGTCCGGACGCAGCTTGAACAGGATCAGCACGGGCGCCGCAATATAAATCGACGAAAAAGTGCCGACCGCGACACCAAAAAGCAGCACGAAGGTGAACGCACGGATCACTTCGCCGCCAAAGATATAAAGTGCGAGCAGCGCAAGCAGTGTCGTCGCCGATGTCAGTATGGTCCGCGATAGTGTCTGATTGATGGAGGCATCAATCAGGATCGGGAGCGGCATCTGCGAGTAGCGCTTGAGGTTTCCGCGCATGCGGTCATAGACCACAACGGTATCGTTCAGGGAATAGCCGACAATCGTCAAAATGGCGGCGATGCCGGTCATGTTGAATTCCATGCCGGTAAGAACGAAAAGGCCGAGCGTGAGGATGACGTCGTGCAGCGTTGCGATAATCGCGCCGACGGCAAACTGCCACTCGAACCGCAGCCAGATGTAGAGAAGAATCGCCACGAGCGCCGCCAGAACCGCGAGCGAGGCCGTCGTGGTGATCTCACCGGACACGGACGGCCCGACCACTTCGACGCGTGAAAAGTCGTAATCCTTGCTCAGCTCTTCGCGTACGAGGGTTACGGCGGATTGCTCCGCGTTCTCACCGCCCTCCTGGGCGTGGACACGGATACGCGCGCCCAGGCGATCGGCCAGCCGCTCGACCTGCACGTCACCGGGAATGACATCCTGAAGGCGGGTCTCGATATTGGCCGGGTCGGCAACGCCCTGTTTGGCGCGGACTTCGATGATGGAGCCGCCGACAAAATCGATGCCGAGATGCATCCCGATCGTCGCAAACGCTAGAAGCGTCGCGACCGACAGAGCTGCCGATACCGTAAACGTATAGCGGCGGATCCCCATGAACCGGATATTGGCGTTATCGAAAATGCCGCTGCGGACACCCACGAGCAGCGTGCGCGGTTTGCGCCGCGAGATCCACATATTGATGATCGATCGCGTCACGAAGCAGGACGTGAAGAATGTGGTGAAGACGCCGACGATCAGCGTCGCGGCAAAACCGCGAACCGCGCCGCTGCTGATATAAAACAGAATGGCGGCGACGATGAGCACGGTAATATTGGCGTCAGCGACCGTAGCGGCCGCCCTGTTGAAGCCGTGGCGCAGCGCATCGACGAGAAGATGGGTCTTTTTCTCCTCCTCACGCACGCGCTCGTAAATCAGGACGAGAGCGTCGAGCCCGATGCCGATGATCAGGACGATTGCGGCGACACCCGGCAGGGTCAGCGCGATACCCAGCAATCCCATGATCGCGACGACCATGACGATGTTGACGATCAGTGCGATGGCAGCCGCTATCCCGAGCAAGCGATAGAAGCCGATCATCAATATCGTCACGAAAATGGCGGCTGCGATGCAGGCAATGATGCCATAGCGAGCCGTCTCGCCACCAAGGCCGGGCTGTATGGTGCGCTCTTCCACCGTCGTCAGCGTTGCCGGCAGAGGCCCGCTCTTGATCATGACGGCAAGATCCTGCGCGCCCTGCGCGGTGAAATCGCCTGGAATATCGACTTCACCGGTCGCGATGACGGTTTTCAGCGATGCGGCGGACAAGACCTGATCGTCAAGAACGACGACGATGACCCGCCCGAGATTGCTTGCCGTCGTCTGCGCAAAGCGATGCGTTGCTTCCGGTGTCAGCTTGGTGGAAACCGTTCCGTCGCTGTTCTGGCTGTTGACGGCGGCGGAAGCGCCGGCGAAATCCACGTTCGAAAGGATGGGCTGGCGCTGGACGAGGTAGCCGACCGGCGGATCGTCCTCGGAAAACATGACGTCGCTGCCTGCGGGCGGGCGGCCGTTCATGGCGTCCTGAACAGTCATCGATTGGTCGACAAGATGAAAGCTGAGCTTCGCCGGTTGGCCAAGAAGGTTCTTCAGCCGCTGGGGATCGGCGAGATCCGGAACCTGAACGATGATGCGATCGCTCCCCTGTCTGCGGATCAGAGCATCATCCACGCCGAGCTGTGCGATACGATTGCGGATCACCTTGATCGACCGAACGACAGCGGAAGACAGATGGCTATCGATATCCGAATCCGTGATATCGAAGGTCATCGCACCGTTTTCACCCTGCGAGAGGGTCACAACGGGTTTTTCCGAGCCCGAAGTCAACGGTCGCAACGCCGTCAGTGCGGCCTGAAGCTGCGCGGGATCGTTGATGCGAAGCTGGATCTTGCGGCCGGTGCCCGTCAGGCCGGAATAGGCAACATTGACGGTACGCAAGCGGGTTCCGATATCGCCGACGATCGTTTCGAGGCGATCCTTCTCGATGTCGTCTCGCTCGATCTTCAGCAAAAGATGCGAGCCGCCGCGCAGGTCGAGCCCAAGCTCGATCTTTCTATTCGCCCACCAGGAAGGAAGGGAGGAAAGCGCTCGTTCTCCCAATAGATTGGGAACGGCAAGAAGCACGCTCAGGAGAACGGCGAACCAGATCAGGGTGGTCTTCCACCAGGAGACGTGCAGCATCGCTCTCTCGAATTTGGGCTTCCTTACTGCGCCCTGCTTTCCGTAAGGATTGCGGAGGGCGCAGTAACACCTTGAATTTGCGCACAGTCCTGCAAGAAAGTCGATCCCGATTTTCGAGAACCTGCGCGCGTCAGACGAGCTGCATAGGCGTCGGAAGCTTACGCAGCGTCAGCCTTGACCGGTTCACCCTTGACGCGAACTTCGGAAATCGCGCTGCGGACAACACGGATACGGACACCATCAGCGATTTCAACTTCGAGTTCTTTGTCGTCGATGACCTTCGTCACCTTGCCGACGATACCGCTGGTAACGATCTGGTCGCCGCGACGGATATTCTTCAGGACCTCGTCGCGCTTCTTCGCCTGCGCGCGCTGCGGACGGATGAGGAGGAAATACCAAACGACCATCAGCGGCACAAACAGGATGATCATTTCAAAGCCGGAACCGCCGAAGGCACTCGCGGCCGAATCTGTCGCGCTCTGCGCATATGCGTTGGTGATAAACATCGAGAACTCCCTTGAACTCCCTGCGGGAACGGGGCTCCGCGTCAGGTGGCCGGAATATAGTTACGCGCATGGCGAATGCAACAAAAACAGCCGTCAACCGTACCGTTTTCCCGGCCTCTTAGCCTTTCAGCCCCCGAAGGAGCATGATACCCGGCAAACAGCGCGCGCATTTTACGACTTTCTTGTTCAATATTCAGGAGGAAACGGTGACTGAAGACCAAAACGCCCTGATCCTTGCCGAAGTCCGTCGCCTTGCAGCCGCCGTCGAACGGCTGGCCGGGCCTGCTCCGGCTGTCAACGACTGGAACGCCGCCGACTGCTTTGTCTGGGCTCCTGCCCGGCTGCATTTGCAGCCCGTTCCGCGGCCGAACCGCGTCGCACTCACCCTTATTCGCGGCGTCGATCACGTGCGCGATATTCTGCACGAAAACACGCTCCGCTTTACCGAAGGATTTGCCGCCAACAACGTGTTGCTCTGGGGCGCACGCGGCATGGGCAAATCCTCGCTGGTCAAGGCGGTGCATGAGGATGTGCGCCGCGCCACCGGCGTATCGCTGAAGCTGATCGAGGTGCATCGCGAGGATATCTCCTCCCTGCCGGTGTTGCTCGATATTCTGAAAGCCGCGCCGCATCGTATCATCATCTTCTGCGACGACCTGTCTTTCGACCATGACGATACCGCCTACAAGTCGCTGAAGGCGGCGCTGGACGGTGGCGTCGAGGGACGTCCGGACAATGTGCTGTTCTACGCAACATCGAACCGCCGCCACCTGCTGCCAAGACATATGATGGAAAACGAGCAGTCGACGGCGATCAACCCGTCCGAAGCGGTGGAGGAGAAGGTTTCGCTTTCCGATCGCTTCGGCCTGTGGCTCGGCTTCCACAAGTGCAGTCAGGAAGACTATCTGCAGATGATCGATGCCTATGCCGATCACTTCAAGTTCGAGTTCGACCGCGCCCAGATGCATCACGAGGCATTGGCCTGGGCAACGACGCGCGGCGCGCGTTCGGGCCGCGTGGCCTGGCAGTATATCCAGGATCTCGCCGGACGGTTGCGCATCGTCGTCGATCGGGACTGATCTGCCAGCCTCTGTTCTAAAACGACAAAAAGCCCGGTCATCGCCGGGCTTTTTGCAGAGTCCTTGAGACGCAAAACCTATTCAAGGAACGTCATTGGGTTGATCGGAGCCGAATTCTTACGGACTTCGAAGTGCAGCTGCGGCTGGCTGACATTGCCGCTCATGCCCGAGGTTGCGAGCGTCTGGCCACGTTGAACCTTCTGGCCGCGCGTCACGCTCAGCGCATCGGCATGGCCGTAGACCGTGACCGTGCCGTCGTCGTGGCGAACCAGAACCGTGTTGCCAAGCTCCTTCAGACCGTTGCCGGCATAGATGACGACGCCGTTCTCGGCAGCCTTGACCGGCGTGCCCTCGGGAACGGAGATATCGATACCGTCGTTGCGGCTGCCATTGACGTTGGCGCCGTAACCGGCAATGACCGCGCCGCGAACCGGCCAGCGATATTTGCCGATGCCGGTTGCTTCGGGCGCATCAGCCTGAGCATCGGACTTGGCAGCGTCGTTGATGGACTGGCTTGGCGATGCCGAGGCGACCACCTGCGGCTTTGCGCCATCCGTCTGAGCATCCGCGTGGGCGGCGACTTTTGGTGCCTGCTTGGCGGTGGCAGGTTCTGCGGCCGGGATGGCGCCCGGCTTGGCGGAAACCTTCTGCGGCTCGATAGATGCCGTCTTTACCGGATCTGCAGCGGCAACCGCGCTGTGCGGCAGCACCAGAGCCTGACCGATGCGAACACCGTCACCAGCCTTCATGCCGTTGGCATGCTTCAATTCGGCAACCGATACGCCGCTTTCCTTGGCAATTTTCGCAAGGGAGTCACCCGGCTTGACGACATAGGTGCCTTTCGGGCCTGGGCCTTTGCCGTTACCGGCAGCGAGCTTGTTCGGGTCCGCAAGGCCGGCCTGCGACTTGCCGCGCATCTGACCGCCGGAAGGCAGCGCGAGCGCTTCTTGCTGCGGCGCCTTTGCCGGGCCGGGCATCTTGCCACCTTTCGAGAGATCGGTCGCTTCGGAAGCCATCTTTGCCGGGCTCGATGCACTAGCACCGTTCATCGTCGGGATGATGATCTGCTGGCCAGGCTGAGCGGCCGCACCATTGCGAAGCCCGTTGGCCCGCAAAACTTCCTTTTCAGGAACGCCATAGCGACGTGCGAGCAGCGCAACGTTTTCACCCTGGCGCAACGTGACGCTCGGTGCATTGACGGTCGTCCAACCCGGCGACATCTGCGGCGTTGCAGCGGCAGTCTTGATCGTACCGGTCGACAGATTGTCAGGGGCGAGCGCGGGAGCATTGCGCGAGGCGTTGCCATGCGAGGATGGGAACGGCTGAGCGAGCGCCTCATTTTCCGCCCGCGAGACATTGCGCGGACGAGAAACCTCGGCAGATGCGCCGGGAGGAGCAAGCTCGGACCGCTGGATCGCAACGGGGGCGGCGGATGTGCGGGCGCTGGAGTAGGACGGATTATAACGAGCCGGCGAATTCGGATAGGGTTGCGAAACCGGAGCGCTCTGCTGCGAATAGTCCTGCTGAGCGTAACCGCCGGCCTGAGCGACATCGGCGCGCGGCACCGGATCGCCATCCGGACCATTGAGACTGCGCCGGTTGATAGAACCGGTCGTCACATTGTCCGTGTTTTTAGAGAAGAGCCCGCTGAAGCGGGTCGTGTCTGAACTACAAGCCGTCGCGGTGCTCGCCAGGAGGACGGCCACCACGACTTTCCCTGCCGATTTACCGAAGTTTGAAGAAAGACTGAAACCCATGACTCGACCCACTTAGACGCAACCGATTATGGGGTCGATTAAAGCGCGTTAATCTTACCATGCGGTTAAAGCACTGGTGTCGCATGTGTTTTTTTGAGGAATTGCTAACCATAGAAAAATGAAGCGGCCTTGAAACCCCGTGTTTCAAGGGCTTCAGCCCGAATTGAGCCTCAAAGATAGGAGGCGAGCAGCGGCACGATGGGCTGATATGGAACTTCGAAGAGTTCCTCGCGCTCGAAGCGGCTGCCGGTCTTGGTCAGGCGCACAAGGCGGCACGTGTGCTCATCGATAATCAGTGGGGCTATCATCGAGCCGCCCGAAACCAGCTGCTCGGCATAGAAGCGCGGCATGGTGGTGAAGGCGGCCGTGACCAGGATGCGATCGAAAGTGCCCTCACCCTGCAGCCCGGCGCTTCCATCGGCTTGACGGATGATGACATTGCGCAGACCGAGACTATCCATGCGCTGCTGCGCCATCGTCGTCAGCGTTTTATACCGATCGACGGTCAGGACGCGCTCGACGATTCGGCCCATCACTGCCGCTGTGAAGCCGCTGCCGGTGCCGATTTCAAGAACCCTGTGTCCCGGCTTGATCTTGAGGCCGTGGAGAATGCGAACGACGAGGTCCATGCCTTCCATGAAGGCGCCGCACTCGATGGGTATGGTGCGGCTGGAATAGGCATCGTCGACAAATTGAGCCGGCACGAAAGGCAAGCGCGGCGTCTGCTCGACCGCCGTCATCAGATCGATATCCAAAATGCCTTCCGCCCGCAGCCGCAGAACGACGGCAGCAAAGCCTTCCTTTTCCACCAAGCGAGGTGTCAATCCGCTACTCCATACCGAGCGCCCGCGCCACGCGGTCCTGCGCCGAATAATCCGTCAAATCGAGTTTCAAAGGCGTTACCGAAATGCGATTTTGTTTCAGTGCCTGAATATCGGTCCCCGGACGGAAGATACCGTTGCGTTCGCCAAAGCGAAGCCAGTAGTACGGGAAGCCGCGGCCATCTGCACGCTCCTCGACCTGCACATTGAAGGCGAGATTGCCCTGTGCGGTCACTTCCGTGCCTGCGACCTCATCCGGGCGGCAGTTGGGGAAGTTCAGATTGAGAAAGGTGCCGTCGGGCAAATCGACATTGATGAGCTTGCCGATAAGGGCGGCCGCATGGGTCTCGACCACCTCCCATGGAACGACCCGCGAGCCGTTGTCGTAGACATAGGCCTGGCTTAGCGCGAATGACCGCACGCCCTGCAGCGTTCCCTCGATCGCACCGGCGATGGTTCCGGAATAGGTCACGTCGTCCGCGACGTTCGAACCGGAGTTGACGCCGGACAGAATGAGATCCGGCTTCCTGTCCAGAACCTGGCGGATAGCCATGATAACGCAATCGGTCGGCGTTCCCCGAAGCGCATAATGCTTTTCGGACACTTTGCGCATGCGCAAAGGCTCCGACAGGCTGAGCGAGTGAGCAAGGCCGCTTTGGTCCGTCTCAGGCGCAACAACCCAGACGTCATCAGACAAGGTTCGGGCAATGCGCTCCAATGCAGCCAGTCCTTCGGCGTGGATGCCGTCGTCATTGGTCAGAAGTATACGCATTGATCCACCGCCTGTTTATGCTGCTTTTTCGATCCTCTTCACACCACCCATATATGGCAGCAGTGCGTCGGGGACAGTGACGGAACCGTCGGCGTTCAGATAATTCTCAAGCACGGCGATCAGGCAGCGGCCCACGGCCGTACCGGAGCCGTTCAGCGTATGAACGAACTTCGTGTTCTTGTCTTCTTTACCCCGATAGCGTGCATTCATGCGACGTGCCTGAAAATCACCGCAGACAGAGCAGGACGAGATTTCGCGATAGGTATCCTGCCCCGGCAGCCAGACTTCGAGATCATAGGTCTTGCGCGCGCCAAAGCCCATATCGCCAGTCGATAGCGTCATGACGCGATAATGCAGGCCGAGGCGCTTGAGGACTTCCTCGGCGCAGGCAGTCATCCGCTCGTGCTCGGCAATGGAGCTTTCCGCGTCGGTGATCGACACCAGCTCGCATTTCCAGAACTGATGTTGGCGCAGCATGCCGCGTGTATCGCGACCGGCCGAACCGGCTTCCGAGCGGAAGGACGGGGTCAGCGCCGTGAAGCGGAGGGGGAGCTTCTCCTGATCAAGGATTTCGCCGGAAACGAGATTGGTCAGCGAAACCTCCGCCGTCGGGATAAGCCAGCGACCGTCAGTGGTCCTGAACAGATCCTCGGCAAATTTCGGCAACTGACCGGTTCCGAACATCGCTTCGTCGCGCACCAGTAGAGGCGAGCTGACTTCGGTGTAACCGTGCTCGCCGGTGTGCAGGTCGAGCATGAACTGGCCGAGCGCACGCTCCAGGCGTGCCAACTGCGATGTCAGCACGGTGAAACGCGAGCCGGAAAGCTTCGTGGCCCGCTCGAAATCCATATAGCCGAGCTCTTCGCCGATGTCGTAGTGTTCCTTCGGCGGATGGTTCCAGGTCGGCTTGGCGCCCCAGGCATGCTTGACGACGTTGTCGTGCTCATCCTTGCCGACGGGTACATCCTCAAGCGGAATATTGGGAATGCGTGACAGCGCGTCATGAAGCTCGGCGGTGAGCGTGCGCTCATCTTCCTCGGCCGCGGGCAGCGAGACCTTGATGTCTGCGACCTCGGCCTTCAGCTTCTCGGCAAGCTCGTTGTTCTTCTGTGCCATCGCCGCGCCGATTTCCTTCGAGGCGGTATTGCGGCGGGATTGCATATCCTGGACGGACTGAATGACGGAGCGGCGCTTCTCGTCGAGCGCAATGAGGCTTTGCGACAAAGGCTCCGCACCGCGCTTTGCAAGCGCTGCATCGAAAGCCTCGGCATTCTCACGAATCCATCTGATATCTAGCATCTTCGTTCCAGGTCGTTTGACATGAGTATAACTCCGACCGAAGTCTCGGTCGGAGGTCGAAACGGCAAATTGCTGGAAAGAGGTCGGCTTTTCCTTGCCTAGACGTCGTCCGTCTTGGTGATCTCGGAAGTTTCGCCGCTCTCTTCAAGCGATTGCCGGGTACGCTGGCGCTCCACGAGTCGCGCTGCGTAGATGGAAATCTCGTAGAGAAGGATCGTCGGCAGTGCAAGGCCGATCTGGGACATTGGATCCGGCGGCGTCAGCACGGCAGCAACGATAAAGGCAAAAACGATCGCGAACTTGCGCTTTTGCGCCAGCCAGCTCGAAGTCAGCAAGCCGACGCGTGCAAGCAACGTGGTGATGACTGGAAGCTGGAAGACGAGGCCAAAGGAGAAAACCAGCGTCATGATGAGGCTGAGATACTCCGAGACCTTTGGCATGAGTTGGATGCCGACCTGGCCGTCGCCGCCCGTCTGCTGCATCTTCAGGAAGAACCACATCACCATGGGGGTGAAGAAAAAATAGACGAGCGCAGCACCCATCAGAAACAGGACAGGGGACGCGATCAGAAACGGAAGGAACGCATTGCGCTCGTTCTTGTAGAGGCCGGGTGCCACAAACTTGTAGATCTGTGCAGCAATAATGGGGAACGAAATCACCAGGGCGCCGAACATCGCGACCTTTACCTGGGTGAAAAAGAACTCCTGCGGTGCCGTATAGATCAGCTCGGCCTTCGCAAGGTCGAGATGCGCCCATTCGACAGCCCATTTGTAAGGATAGACCAGATAATTGAAGAGATGCTTCGCCACCGCGAAACACGCGATGAAGGCAATGAAGAAAGACACCAGCGACCAGATGAGCCGCGTGCGCAATTCCATAAGGTGTTCGATAAGCGGCTGCGGCTTATCGTCGATATCACCCGTCATGCCTGGTCCTTCTTCTTGGGCGTTTTAGGCGCTGTCTTGCTGGCTGCAGCACGCGTCCTGGGAGCTGGAGGCGTCTTTTCTACAGCGGCGACAGCCGCGGTCTTGCGCGGGGCACGCTTCGGTTTTTCCGTAACGACGGTGGTCTGAACGGCAGCTGCGGCAACATCGTCTGCTTTTGCGACCGGGTTTGGCCGCGGCTTTCGTACCGCCTTCGGCTTGGAGACCGCCTCGCCGGCAGCAAGGTTGCTCGCGACAGCTTCTGCCTGAGGAGCAGGCGCGATTACGGGAGCCGGACTGCTGGGCGCGGACGTCGCCGAAAGGGCCTCCGGCAAACCGGACGAAACGCCGGGAACGGGCTCGGAGGGCAACGGCGTTGCTGCAGGGGCCGCCTTTTCAGTCGTGGTCGAACGTTGCAGATCGGCCTTGATCTCGTCACCCATCTGGCGAAGCGGGTTCATCGCCTCCCGCAAAGAGTTCATGGGATTGAGTTTCTGGGCGTCAGCTATCGTCTGGCGTACATCGTCAAGCTCCGCCTCGCGCATTGCTTCGTCGAACTGCGCGCGGAAATCGCCGGCCACTTTCCTGGCCCGCGCCGTCATCTTGCCGATTGTCCGCAATGTCGCCGGCAGTTCCTTCGGGCCGATGACCACCAGGGCCACGACGGCAATAATCACCAGCTCCGACCAGCCTATATCGAACATGCAAAGGCTCCTGGGCGCACAGCTAGCCTGACGGCCTCTGCTTGCCCGACATGATTACTTCGTTTCGTCAGCCTTGTGCTCGACGGTACGGGACGTCGTCGAGGCCTGCGGCGAAGTATCGTCGTCGTCGTTCATGCCCTTTTTGAAGCTCTTGATGCCCTTGGCAACATCACCCATCAGCTCCGGGATCTTCCCACGGCCGAACAACAACAGCGCGATGGCCAGGACGATGAGCCAGTGCCATATGCTTAGAGAACCCATTGCGATAACTCCCAATTTCAATGTCTTCACGATGTAAGACGTTTATTGATGTTTTTCAAACACCAAAATTTACTGCATCCACACGCATATCAAGACGGGGACGCCGATAAACAGCGACCAAACGTCTCCGATACGAGAGGATGATTTTTATATTTGCATGTGCTGATGGCGAAAGAGAGACTAACCGGCGACTTTCGAAAGAAATTCGTCGCCAAGACATCACTCTCCTGTTCAAACGGAAGGTATGATGCCGGCCTCAATCGTCGGAGCTTGATCCGCTGGGCGGTAACAGGCCCAATTCTTCCAGATCCATCTGCGTAATCGGATCCTCGTCCTCGGTCAGCTCGTCGCTCATCAAGGGCGACGGAATGTTGAAATTGGCGGGAATTCGGCCCGATAGAAGACCCGCGCCCTTCAATTCCTCAAGACCGGGCAGATCGCGCAACTCCTCAAGGCCGAAATGATCTAGGAAGTCGCGGGTCGTGCCGAGGGTGACCGGTCGACCAGGCGTCCGGCGACGGCCGCGGAAGCGGACCCAGCCGGATTCCATCAAGACATCGAGCGTGCCCTTGGAAGTCTGGACGCCTCGTATGTCTTCGATCTCCGCGCGCGTCACCGGCTGGTGATAGGCAATGATGGCCAGAACCTCCAACGCGGCGCGCGACAATTTACGCACCTCGTTCTCATCACGCCGGATCACAAATGAGAGATCGGCGGCCGTACGGAAAGCCCAGGCGCCATCGACCTGAACGAGATTGACGCCACGCATGGCGTAATCCGCCTTCAGCTTGCGCATGATGGCCCCGATATTCATGCCTGAGGCGACGCGTTCGGCAATGAATGCTTCGGAAACCGGCTGAGACGATGCAAAAACCAGCGCCTCGGCGATGCGTTCAGCCTCTGTGAGGCGGCGATCGTCAGTCTCGGCGGCTGCGCCCTCATGCTCCATATTCTGCTTGTCGTCTTGCGGCTCGGTCACGCGCGCTCCCTGCCCTATTCCGCCGCTTCGAGCGACGTGTGTTTCGGACCGCGGCGCATATAGAGCGGCTGAAACGCGCCTTCCTGGCGTATTTCCAGCTGCCCTTCGCGTACCAGCTCGAGCGACGCGGCAAATGCACTGGCGATCGCCGTCACCCTCTCGCTCGGGCTTGTCATGTAGCGCAACAGATAATGGTCCAAGGCCGTCCAGTCACTGATCTCGCCGATCATTCGATCGAGAATCACGCGGGCATCCGCGAGCGACCAGACCGTGCGCTTCTCGATCGTCACCTGCGTCACCGCCTGGCGCTGCCGCAGACCGGCATAAGCGGTCAGAAGATCGTAGAGGCTGGCATCGAACGCCGACTGGCGGCGATCCGGAATATGTTCCGGCGCACCACGCGCAAAGATATCGCGCCCAAGGCGATTGCGATTGACGAGACCTGCCGCCGCATCGCGCATGGCCTCCAGCCGCTTCAGGCGAAAGGCAAGCGTTGCCGCCATTTCCTCGCCGGTCGGGCCATCTTCCTTGCTCTGTTGAGGAATGAGCAGCTTGGACTTCAGATAGGCGAGCCAGGCGGCCATGACGAGATAATCAGCGGCAAGCTCGATGCGGATGCGCCGCGCAGTCTCGATGAACTGCAGATACTGCTCGACAAGCGCAAGCACGGAAATACGGGACAGATCAACCTTCTGATTGCGCGCCAGATGCAAAAGCAGGTCCAGCGGGCCTTCGAAGCCGGCGATATCGACGACCAGCGCCGGCTCGTGCGAGCCACGTTCGCCCTCGCCCTCCTGCCAGAGCTTATCCATCGGCGCTTTCGCCTGCTGAAGCTTTTCCGTGCCGCTCACCTTGTTCACCTGTCAGTTCCCGAGCCTGCTCCTATGCCACCGCAATCATGGCGTCGAATTCGGCGCGAAGCGAAGCTTCATCGGCGCCATCGTTACGGCCAAACGCTGCTTCAACCGCTTTTACGCGGGCAAGCGCCGCGCCTGAGAGCGGTGGAACATTACGCACGACCTGCTGCATCTCGTCCATGACACCATTGCAATGCAGCACGATATCACATCCGCCGGCAATAATATTTGCTGCGCGCTCGCCGATCGTCCCCTTCAGCGCGTTCATCGACGTATCGTCGGACAACAGCAATCCCTCAAAACCGATGTAGCCGCGAATAATCTCATCGACGACCTTGCGCGATGTCGTTGCGGGGTTTTCCGGATCAATATCGGTGAAGATGACATGGCACGTCATCGCCATCAGCTCGTCCTTGAGCGCGACGAATGGAGGAAAATCGTGTTTTTCCAACTCAGCGCGCGGAACGGATACCACCGGCAGTTCGTGATGAGAATCGGCAAAGCCGCGACCGTGACCGGGCATATGCTTCATGACGGGCAGCACGCCGCCCGCTTTCAGGCCCTCCGCCGCAGCGCGACCCATTTCCGTCACCGTCACCGGATTTCCGCCGTAGGCGCGATTGCCGATGACGTTGCTCGATCCCTCCACGGGAACATCGAGGACAGGCAGGCAATCGACATTGATGCCGAACTTCAGGAGATCGAACGCATGCAGGCGCGACATGAGCCACGCCGCGCGCAAGCCACGCTCGCGATCCTGACGGTAGATATCGCCCAGCGCTTGCCCGGACGGATAGTGCTGAAGGATCGGCGGACGGATGCGTTGCACCCTACCCCCTTCCTGATCGATGAAAACGGGTGCATCGCGCCCGACGCTTTCACGCAGGGACGCGACGAGATCGGCAATCTGCGCCGGCTCCGAGATATTGCGTCCGAACAGGATAAAGCCCCACGGCTGCTCCCCCTGATAGAAGGATCGCTCTTCGGGCGTAATGCTATGGCCGCTGCAGCCAAGGATCATGGATTTCGATTCGGTCATATCCGAATCATAAGGCTTGCGCTGCGAAATGCGAGTGACGCCAAGCATGGATGCACAGAAACAGTGCTACTCAAACGAAAACGGCGAGCTGCTGCTCGCCGTTTTGTGTTCAATTTGAACCCGATTTTACTTCGAGATCAGGCAGGTTCCGCCGGCAGCGCGATAGCGTTCGCAGATCGCGGCTGCTTCATCCTTCGAACCGGCGACGACGCGGACACGGTAGTAGGTGCCCTTGCCGGCGATGTCGGCCTTGCGGATTTCAAGCGGATGATTGCCGATGACGCTGGCGAATTTGGTCTTCAGGTTAGCCTGAGACTTCTGAGCGTCGGCTTCTGTCGGCAGCGATGCAATCTGCACGCCGTAAGCGCCGCCCGCAGCAGACGTAGCGACAGGAGCAGCGGCTGGGGCTGCAGAGGCCACCTGCTTCGGCTGGGCCTTGGGCTGTGCATCCTGAGCCGGAGCTGGCGTTGCCGCCTTGACGGGCTCGGGACGGGCCGTCGGAACCGGGTTGGTCTTGACGACGCGGATCGGCGTGCTTTCGGCGCTTGCAGCATCGACGTTATCGGCCTGCGCCGCCGGCTGAGCATTGGCCAGAGCCGGACGCGGCGAAGTCGCCGGAGTGTTGGCGGGCTTTGCGGCCGCGGTGGTCGTCTTGTCGACGGCCGGAGCCGGCTCGTCACGCGGCACCAGCGAACCGTCAGGCTTGACGATCATCGTGCGAACCTTGCGTGGCGATACCGCCGGAACCTGATCGTCACCATTGGACGCAACGTTGGTATTGCCACCGTTCTGGTTCGGCAACAGACGCGGATCCTCGGTCTCACCAACGGGGGTCGGCGATACCTGTTCGCTGCTGCCGTCATCCGGAGAAATCGATTCGGGGATGAGCGTCTTCTGAACGACGTCGACAGGCTGCTCGTTGGAAGAGACAAGCTCCTTCTGCTTCGGTGCAGCAGTGTTATCGCCGGCAACGCGATCGTAAACCGCCTTGTCCTGGTTCGGAACGACGGTACCGCCCGGGTTCTCCGGAGCGACCTTCACAGGATCGGTATCCGCGGTAATAACGCGAGGCTCGCCGGAGAAAGTCGAAATCGGCGCACCGTGGCGGACCCAGCTATAGGCACCATAGGCGCCGGCGCCGAGAACCACGATAACGGCGGCTGCCGTTAGCATGCCACGCATCGAACGTACCGGGCGACGATTGGCAGCCGCCGGGTTCAGCGTCATCCGCGCGACATTCTCGACCGGCGTTGCGGCCTCGCGATAGCTACGGCGGAAGTCTTCCTCAAGCGCACGCTCGAACTCGTCGAACTCTTCCATCGGCTGCTTTGCGGCGACGGGTGCCGCCGGCTGGGCTGCGACATTCTTCGACCAGGAAGCCGAAGCTGCGGCGCCACCCAAAACAGCAGCCGCTGCAGGCTTGATCGGCTCCGGCGCCACGTCCTTGGCCGGCGTGCCAAGCAGGCTCGCCATTTCCGAATCGATGTCGAAATCATATTCGGGCGGAACGGCGATCGGCTCTTCCGGTTCGATCACCGGCAGATGCGGAACATGCGAGCCCTCAAATGTCTCGACGCGCTCTTCCGTGTCGGCGATCTCGGTCGGATCGAACGGCAATGCCTGATCGGCATCAAACATCGGAGCGGCCTGGCGCGGGCTCTGCATCACTGGCGCAACGGCGACGGGCGCCGGCTGCGGCATCGCCGCGGCAGCAGCGATGGGAGCCGCAGCGACAGGCGTCGCACGCGAAACGATCGGCTCAACGACAGGGGCCGGCTGTGCGACTGGAGCAGGCTTCTTGGCCTCGGCGAAATCGAGTTCGGCAAGCTCCATCTCGATATCGGCAAGATCGAACTCGAAATCCTGACCTGCAAACGGGTCTTCATTATCGAAGGTGATCTGTGTCGGCTCTTCTTGATGAACCACGGGAGCGGCCGGAGCCACAGCCTCTTCCGTCAGCGCCGGACCGAAATTGCCGAAAACAGGTTCAGCCTTAGCGGCCGGAGCATTGGCTCGCGACGGCATGGGGTAACGATCGACATCCGCCAGAAGCGCATCGATTTCCGAAGACAGAGCTGCGGGATCGGCATTCGAAGAGCTGACCGGCTGCGGTGTCGGAATGGGCTGTGAAGCCGGCTCGGGTGCGGCAAAAGACTGCTGATCCCGGATGGGCTCTGCTGCCTTTGCAGGTCCGAAATCGATCGCCATCTCATCGAACATCGCCTCGATCGGGGCAGCCTTCGCGGTCGGAGGCACCACCGGAGAGGTCGCAGCCGGTGCCGGCTGCTGACGCGGCGTTGATGCGGATGCAAGCGTGAAATTGGCAAGCGGCAGCCGAACGGTTGCGGCAGCCGACTGCGGTATCTTGGCGGCAGGTGCTGCCGCGGGGGGCGCGACTGGCGGCTGAATGGTCGCCGCCTGCGGCGCAGGCTGAACGGCGGGCTGCAAAGCCGGCGCGATCGACATTTCCAGCTCGTCGATCAGATCACGAGCACCCATGGACTGCTTGACGGGCGCCGGAGCCGGAGCAGCCGGCTGCGCAGGCGCTTCAAAGGTGGGCTCGGCGCGAACTGGCTCGGCAGCAACGTGCGGTGCCTCGGCCTGTTCGACAGGAGGCGCCTGCTCCGCCGGAACGGAAATGTCATTTGCCGGACTCATTCGCGGCGTATCGTAACGCTCGAATTCGCGAAGAAGCTCGTCTTCGAGATTGAAGGCCGGCTCTTGCCTCTGGGCCGCAGGAGCCGCCTGAGCGGCAGGGCGAGGCTCGAAACCTACGATACGAGCGAGTTCTGCCAACGGATCATCATCCGCAAAGAACTCGTCGTTTCCGCTTGCGCGATACGCCAACTGTTTTTCTGCCATCACCCGTTCCACTCGCAAACGCTACAGTTAAATGCCAGCGCAATGTGGGTAAATGGTGACGTTTATCGCATTTCATCCGGTGCTGCGGTCCCGGTTATACCAAGACCCGACTTCAAAACCGACGCGACAGCGTACACCAGCCCAAGTCTGGCAATGCTCAATTCTCGGTTCTTATCGTTAACAAATCGTAATTCAGGTAAATCTTTACCTTTGTTCCAGTGTCCATGGAAGGAACTTGCCAGATCATAAAGGTAAAAAGCGATGCGATGCGGCTCTTGGGACTGTGCCGCAGCTTCGATGATTCGCGGAAATTCCGCAATCTTGGCAACCAGCTGCAATTCAGCCGGATCCGAGATCGCACCGATCACCGCTTTCGACAGATCCAGTGACCCGACATCGAGATCCGGGAATGCCTCTTTTGCCTGCCGGAACACGGACATGCAGCGGGCATGGGCGTATTGCACGTAGAAGACCGGATTGTCCTTGGACTGCTCCGTGACCTTGGCAAAATCGAAATCCAGAGGCTCGGAATTCTTCCGGTATAGCATCATGAAGCGCACCGAATCGCGGCCGACTTCATCGACGACTTCGCGCAACGTGACGAAATCGCCCGAGCGCTTCGACATCTTCACCGGCTCGCCATTTCGATACAGCTTGACGAGCTGGCACAGAAGCACCGTCAACTTTGACGCACCATCGGAGACGCCACGTGCAACAGCCTCGAGCCGCTTGACGTAGCCGCCATGATCGGCACCGAGAATGTAGATCATCTCGTTGAAGCCGCGGTCGAACTTGTTCTTGAAGTAAGCAACGTCAGCGGCAAAGTAAGTATAGGAGCCATCCGACTTGATCAGCGGACGATCGATATCGTCGCCCACCTCCGTCGAGCGGAAGAGCGTCTGCTCTCGGTCTTCCCAATCTTCCGGCAGCTGCCCCTTCGGCGGCGGGAGCGCGCCCTTATAGACATAGCCCTTGAAGGTCAGATCATTGATCGCCGTGCGGATCAGCGCAGCACCGTTCGCATGCAATGTGCGTTCGGAGAAGAACACGTCGTGATGAACGTTCAATGCCTCAAGGTCTTCCTTGATCATCGCCATCATCGCATCGATGGCGCGATCCTTGATGATCGGAAGCCATTGTTCTTCAGGCATGCCGCGCAATTTAGTGCCGTATTCTTTGGCAAGCGCCTCGCCGACCGGCACCAAGTAATCGCCGGGATACAAGCCTGGCGGAATCTCGCCGACCTGTTCGCCGAGTGCTTCGCGATAACGAATGAAGACTGAACGCGCCAGCACGTCGATCTGCGAACCGGCATCGTTGATGTAGTATTCCTTGGTGACGTCATAGCCGGCAAAGCCAAGCAGATTCGCCAGTGCGTCGCCAACAACGGCGCCGCGGCAATGTCCGACATGCATCGGGCCGGTCGGGTTTGCCGAAACATATTCGACATTGACCTTCTGCCCGGCGCCAAGCTTGGAGCGACCGAATTTCTCGCCTTCCGCGATCATCGTCGACAGCAGCCGCTGCCAGTAGCCGACCGAAAGCCGAATGTTGATAAAGCCCGGACCTGCGACCGATACTTCGGCGACGTCGGCGTCTTCTTTCAGCTTGGCGACGATAATTTCGGCCAGCGCACGCGGGTTTGTGCCGAGAGGCTTGGACAGAACCATGGCCGCATTGGTCGCGACATCGCCATGGCTGGCATCTCGCGGCGGCTCCACGCCAACACGTCCGAAGTCGAGCTCAGATCGCTTTTCTCTTACAATATCAATTTGCTCGAGAGCGTTCTTAATTCTTACTTCGAAGTCGGTGAAAAGGTTCATGATATCGTCCACGCAATAGCTTCGCGGGCCGTTATCGGCCCAATGCCGCCGCTGCCTAGCGCAAATCGGGAGTCTGGTCAAACAGGCGTTTGTGGGCGCTGATGGCGTAAGTGTCGGTCATCCCGGCCAGATAGTCACCGACATGCCGTGCCTTCGGCGCGATCGCGAGTCCGGCAATATGGTCGACCCAGTAATGGCTCTGCATCTCTTTGGGATTTTCCATATAGGCACGGAAGAGATCTGTGACGATCTGAGCCGCGCCGGCACGAATGCGCATGATATCCGGGTGACGGTAGATGCGTTTGAACAGCATCTGCTTGATCAGCTTGTCCGTTGCAGCCATCTCGGGAGAGAAGGTTGCAATGATGCGACCGGCAGCGCGGATGTCGGCGACGCTACCGGGCTTCACCTCTGCCAAAGCCTTTTGCGAGACGGCAATGACATCCTCGACCATGCGGGTTATCTGCCGCCGCATGATTTCGTGCGTGAAGCGGCTCGGCTCCAGATGTGGGTAACGTGCCCTCACCTCGGCCATCAGCCCGGCCAGAAACGGCACCTCCTCCAGCATCTCGAATGTAAGATAGCCGGAGCGCAAGCCGTCATCGATGTCATGCGTGTTATAGGCGATATCGTCCGCGATCGCGGCGACCTGCGCTTCCAGGCTGGCGAAGGACGCGATTTCGAGATCGTGGATCTCGCAATAATCGAGAATCGGCTGCGGCACGGGTCCACGTGTGCCCTTGCCGTCAGGCATCATCAGCGGGCCGTTGTGCTTGACGAGGCCTTCGAGCGTTTCCCAGGTCAGGTTAAGTCCGTCGAAATCGGCATAACGACGTTCGAGCTTGGTGACGATGCGCAAGGACTGGGCGTTATGGTCAAAGCCGCCGTAGGGCAACAGCATTTCGTGCAGCGCGTCTTCGCCGGTATGGCCGAAGGGCGTGTGGCCGAAATCGTGGACGAGTGCCACGCCTTCCGCCAGATCCTCGTCCAGCTTCAATGCTCGCGCAAGCGCACGGGCAATCTGCGCGACTTCGATCGTATGTGTCAGCCGGGTGCGGTAGTGATCACCATCCTGCGCGATGAAGACCTGCGTCTTATGCTTCAGACGGCGGAACGCCGTCGTGTGGACGATACGGTCACGATCACGCTGAAATTCGGAACGCGTCGGGCTCGATCCCTCGTCGTAGAGCCTGCCGCGCGACGCCCAGGGATTCGTCGCATAAACTGCCTTTTCCCCATACCCGAAACCCAATGCATGCGTATCAATCGTCATTATCCATCCATTCCGGCATTTGGCTGTCAAACGCCCACGGCGCAACAGTCGTTCCCTGCAGTCGATTTCTGGCATTTTTCCGTTGCGCGGAAATGCCCTCCAGCCTTCGAACGCGCCCACCCCATTGACGCCGCTTTCCGGCCTTCATACCTATAGATCAGAAAACAGCAAAATGGTGCGTGTCTCAACCATGAAACCAATGCTGTCACCGGCCTGACTTTCATGATAAAGGCTATGGATATCAGCCGTTTGAAAGTGCGACGGCAGAATGGTTCTCTCCGGATCTTGACCCCGGCAGGAGGAAGTTATGACTGAAACAAGTGTGACCCTATCGGACGCGGCGGCCAAGCGAATCGCTGCCATTGTCGGCGCCGATGCCGGAAAACGCGCGCTTCGCGTTGCTGTCGAAGGCGGCGGCTGTTCGGGATTTTCCTATAAATTCGATCTCGTCGAAGGCCCCGAGGACGACGACGTCGTTGTCGAGAAGGACAATGCCACCGTTCTCATCGATCAGCTGTCGCTGGTCTATATGGCAGGCTCGGAAATCGACTTTGTCGACAATCTTCTCGGCCAGTCCTTTCAGATAAAGAATCCGAATGCGGTCGCAAGTTGCGGCTGCGGCACGAGTTTTTCGATCTGAGCTTTCATGTTTTTCCACAGTTTGATCGCCGGCCGGGAGCCTTCGCTCCGGGCCGGTTTTCATATGGGCTGTAGTCAAGCCGGCCGGCTATGGATACAACAAGGCGAAGCAAAGGAACGAGCCGACCATGAAAATCGCCACCTGGAACATCAACGGTGTCAAAGCGCGCATCGAGAACCTCTGCCAGTGGCTGAAGGATTCGAGCCCTGATATCGTCTGCCTGCAGGAGATCAAGACGGTCGACGAAGGGTTTCCGCGGCTGGAAATCGAGGCGCTCGGCTATCACGTCGAGACGCACGGCCAGAAGGGTTTTAATGGCGTTGCGATTCTTTCCAAGACCAAGCCGGATGAGGTAACGCGCGGCCTGCCCGGCGACGACAGCGACGAACAGTCACGCTTTATCGAGGCGGTGTTTTCCGTCGAGGGCCACGGCGCTTTGCGGATCTGCTGCCTGTATCTGCCGAACGGCAATCCAGTCGATACCGAAAAATATCCATACAAGCTTGCCTGGATGGAGCGCCTCCGGAAATTCGCAGAGAATCGTCTGGCACTGGAAGAGCCGATCATTCTTGCCGGCGACTATAACGTCATTCCTGAGCCGCATGATTGCTTCGACCCGAAGGTCTGGGAAAACGATGCGCTGTTTCTGCCGCAGACGCGCCAGTCCTTTCGCCAGCTCGAGCATCTGGGCTTCACCGATGCCGTGCGCGCAACGACGGATTCGGTCAAGCTATATACATTCTGGGATTATCAGGCCGGTGCATGGCCGAAAAACAATGGCATTCGCATCGACCATCTGATGCTATCGCCGGAAGCGGCGGATCGGCTGAAATCCACGGCGATCGAGAAGCATGTGCGTGCCTGGGAAAAACCGTCCGACCACGTGCCGGTCATCGCCCATCTTGATTTCGGCGACTGAGGTCTAGCGTCGAGAGGAAACGATGTGAGGGTGCGCGGCCGCGCAACCTCGGAGCAGATCGGGCTTAAGCCGGCGTCAGTCCGAGCCGGCAACATCCAATTGATGGGCCATGGAGACCGCAACACGACGGTCGTTTTCATTGGCGACCGAGAATGCCTGCTCCTGCAGGTCTTCCATCCAACTGCAATCCGTGGGCTTACACTTGTCGAGCGCGGCAGTCATGAACGCCAGTCCACGAACGGACTGACCTTCCTGGAACAGAAGATTGCCAAAGACGGCCATGGCACCGGGATGGCCGCTCTTGCGGGCCTGGTTCAGCCATTTCTTGGCCTGCTGTACGTTGGTGGCGCCGCCCTCGCCCGACAGCATCATCTGCGCGAGCTGAAACTGCGCTTCGGGAACGCCGAAGGTGGAAGCAACCTGGAAATAGAGCTGGCGCGCCTGGTTCAGATCGACCTTCACCGGGCTGTTGGCGATACCGGTCTTGTAGTAGCTGGCGAGAGCGAGCAACGCGTTAATAAAGAAGCCGGTGTCTTCCGAACCCGGCTCAACGCCCTGCTGGGCGATCTCACTATAGATCTTGAAAGCTTCGAAGTCGTTCTGCGCGACGCCGTCGCCGTCGGCATACATGTTGGCCAAAGCCCAGCGTGAGCCCGTATGCCCCTTTTCGGCGGCATAGCGATAGGCCTCGACCGCCTCTTCCTTCTGTCCGTTCTTGTATGCCTTGAAGCCGAACTTGAAGAGGTCAAACGGACCCGATTCCTTTGTGACGCCGGCATTGATATCAAATGCCTTTGCTTGGCCCGCCAGAACCACCGCGGTGGCTAGGGAGAGGCTGAGCACCATAACTCTCGCTGATATGAACTCGGACTTAAACATAACAGTCGATTTCTTTCGCTCCATTCGTATCCACCACGACGCATGCTCCTGCGCCGCCGGTTTCACGAATGTTTTCCCTGATGGCGCACAAGACTGGCTCACTCCCCGAAAGGAGGATTTTCGTGGCAGTCAACAAAGGCCTTTTGCCACAATTGCGAGCATAGCCTGCAATTATGTCCAAACCAGCATTTGTGCGATTGCTGTCGTACCCCACCGCCCAATCAGCCCCCTCGCGGACATCTTCATGTGTGGGATCCAACATCGCCCAACCCGCGGTTTCCCTTGGCAGACAAAGACTTTTCCGGCGCATCGGAAGCGACGCGGCTCCGATCCCGAATTTCTGTTTATGCCAAAGTGGAAGTTCACCCATCAACCGCTTACGCACTTTCTACAAGGCTTACCCCTGTGCCCGCGTAATCGGTGCTCCCCATTTGTGGCGGGAAATGGACAAATTGTAATCTGATCACGGGCCTGCAATACGTTGAAATAGAGTGTTGCTAATTCGTCACAAAGATTTTACCCAACTTGATATTTCCTTAACCATGAAAGCCACAGGTCGAGCGTCATCCGACGAATACACGCAGCAGTCTGGCAAGGAAACGCCGCGAAGCCAATGCGGCTCCGCGGCGCTAAAAACGTAAAGGGAATAAAAATAAATCCCTTTATTTCAGAGACTTACAATCAGAAACTGACTTTCATCGAAGTCTGAAGAGCCGCGACCAGATCGTTGCCGAAGCTGTAGGTCGCGTCGTCGCCATACACGATACCGCCGCGGGTCACCGGGCCGGATTTACCTGACGTCATGAGGCCAAGAGCACCGCCGAAGTTAAACTGAACGTGTTCCGTCGCCTTGTAGGCAAGACCCGCACCGAGCGTCCAGGTGTCGGAGTTGATACCGTAGCCGTCGCTGGTGCCACGATCCCACGTCAGGCTGACGGCGCCGCTCCATTTGTCGTTGAACTTGTGTCCGATACCGCCGGTGACAGTCCATCCATCGCGATAGAGCAGATCCAGCGACGTTAGCTCAGTCGGGCTGCCGGTCTTGCAGGAAACGCCACGTGTCGAGGTCGGGCAAAGAGCAATGCTCTGCAGCAGGCTCCAGTTGGTCCACTTGACTGAACCGAAGGCGAGCCAATCCGGAGCGATACCGCTCTGCACTTTCCATTCCAGCGAATCGGGAGCATCAGCCGAGCCGAAAACCGATGTCTCCTTGCCGAAGAATGCACGGATCGGTGGCAATTCAGTCAGATCGACGCTGCCCTTGAGATTGTCGTACTTGACCCGGCTGTTATAGACGAGGCTGGTGCGGAAGGCATATTCCGGAATTTCGTATGCGAGACCGGCGCGCCAGCCCCAGCCGTGGCCATCGACATCCAGCGAGCCGACGCCATCGTAAACCGATGACAACGGTGCCGGGATGGCGGATACGAGCCGGGACTTGAAGCCGCTGACTTCCTGATAGAAACCACCGCCGATAACACGCAACTGACCCGGACCGGCATCGAACTTGTAAGAGCAGGTCGCTGCGTAATTGTTGGTGCGAACCTTGGTCTCGATTTCGTTATTGGCGCCAGCCCAGTTCAGCCCCTCATTAAGATGGCCGCCGAATGGCTGCGAATAGTCTGCCATGCAATCGAGGTCGTCGGTGATACCGATCTTGAAGGCCACATAGGGAATGGCGTAATTTTCGGATGCGTCGGCCGAATGGCTGCGATTGTTGAGATTGCCGTCGGCTGGATTGATATCCTTGGCGTTCTTCAGCTTGCGGTCGGGCATCACATAGGTAACGCCGGATTCGAAAACATAGCGCCCTTTGTCGAACAGCAGATCGATGTCGTAACCGCCCCGATCCAAGCCGCCCGCAAAAGCCGCGCTTGCGAAAGATGAGCTGATGACGAGTGCGACCGCGCCCTTCAACGCAACAGAAAATGCCATTGTGTCTCCCCCACTGGTGCATTCATTTATTTGATTGTTGCGATGATCGGCCGACTTGGCAATGAGGCCCGAGAGGGATGGAAGCGCTTTAGACAGCTTTTGATTTACGTAAGAAAGTGAACACCACCTCAAAAAGGGTGAAAATCTAGATTTATTTTGCGCTCTCAATACCATTTAAATCCCCAGGTAGTTTTTCATTCTTCATCGCAACAATTCTGTTACAATCTGACAACAGTTCAGCTTTTCGAGAATGCCTACCAATTTACGGGTAAACTGTTTCGCCTGTGCGAAACTGATGTGCTGTCCACCACATTATTCTATCGACCCACCGAATCGGCCGCGCAAATGAAAGAGGCGCGTGACTTTCGCCACGCGCCCTTCAACGATTTCAAATGGTTGAGCCCTATCAGCCCGCTTCGCTAACCCGCGCCAGTGCCACCTTGAGGCTGGCCTGCTGACCTTCGAGTTCACCCAGACGCTCACGCTCCGCCGCGACGACATCCGGATTTGCATTCGCAACGAACTTCTCATTCGAAAGCTTGCCGTTGATGCGGGCGATCTCCTGGTCATTCTTGGCAATCGCCTTTTCCAGGCGGGCCTTTTCGGCCGAGAGGTCGATCAGGTTGCCAAGCGGCAGGCAAATGGTCGCTTCGGCAACGACGATCTGCGCAGCGCCCTTTGGCGCGGTATCTGCAAGCGAAATTGCTTCGACACGGGCCAACCGCTTGATGGCGGCGTCATGACGGAACAGACGCTCGCGGGTCAGGCTATTGGCGCCAACGACAACGAGCGGCGCCGTCGCCGACGGCGGCACGTTCATTTCCGCGCGCACTGATCGAATGCCGGAAACCAGATCGATCAGCCAATTGATCTCGTCGGCGGCAACATTGTCCGCATAGGACGGCGCCGGCCAGTCGGCGTGGCAGATCAGACCGTCGCGTTCCTTGCCCTCACCCGCCGTGTGCGCCCACAGCTCTTCAGTCATGAAGGGCATGAAGGGATGCAGCAGCTTGTATGTCTCTTCGAGAACGTAAGCCGCGCAGGACTGTGCTTCGGCCTTAGCACCCTCGTCATCGCCGCTGAAGATGGGCTTCAGCAGTTCGAGATACCAGTCGCAGAACTGATTCCACGTAAAGCGATAGAGCGCGCTTGCCGCATCGTTGAAGCGGAAGCTTTCCAGCGCTTCGGTGACGTCACGCTCCGTGCGGGCCAGTTCCGTCAGGATCCAGCGGTTGACGGTAAGCTCGGCGGCCTCCGGCACGAAATGCGGGTCGCTCTTGGCACCGTTCATCTCCGCAAAGCGCGTGGCGTTCCACAGCTTGGTGCCGAAATTGCGGTAACCAGCGATGCGGGCCGGGTCCAGCTTCACGTCACGCCCTTGCGCCGCCATGATCGCCAGCGTGAAACGCAGGGAATCGGCGCCGTACTCATCGATCAGCTCGAGGGGATCGATGACGTTGCCCTTGGACTTCGACATCTTCTGCCCGTTCTTGTCGCGCACCAGGGCATGAATATAGATGGTGCTGAACGGCTCGACCGGATTGCCGTTCTCATCCTTCATGAAATGCAGACCCATCTGCATCATGCGAACGACCCAGAACGGGATGATATCGAAGCCGGTTACGAGGACGTTCGTCGGATAATAACGCGCCAGCTCCGGCGTCTGATCCGGCCAGCCGAGCGTCGAGAACGGCCAGAGCGCCGATGAGAACCAGGTATCGAGCACGTCTTCGTCGCGCGTCAGGATTTCGCCGGGCTTGAAGTTCTCCAGCAGATCCTCGACATAGGCCTTCATTGGCCCTTCATGCGAAAGATAATGCTGGATCGCCGCCTGCAGCGCCTCTTCCTCGGTCTTTTCGACGAAGACCTGACCATCAGGGCCGTACCATGCCGGGATCTGATGGCCCCACCAAAGCTGGCGGGAAATGCACCACGGCTCGATGTTTTCAAGCCAGTTGAAATAGGTGTTTTCCCAGTTCCTGGGGACGAACTTGGTTCTGCCTTCGCGGACGGATTCCAGCGCAGGCTGCCCCAAGGTCTTGTTGTCGACGAACCACTGTTCGGTCAGGCGCGGCTCGATCGGTACGCCGCCGCGGTCGCCATGCGGCACAACGTGCGTGTGCGGCTCGATCTTGTCCAGCAGACCCGCCTCTTCGAAGATACCGACGATGATCTTGCGTGCCTCGAAACGGTCCTTGCCCTCAAGCTCGTCCCAGGCGCCGTGCAGCGCTGCGGGATTATCGAGGCCTTCGAGGAAATCCTCGTTGTCCTTGATCGTGATGGAGGCATCGACGTTCATGACGTTGATCGAGCGCAGCCCTGCCCTCTTGCCGACTTCGAAATCGTTGAAATCATGCGCAGGGGTGATCTTCACCGCGCCTGTGCCGGCGGTCGGATCGGCATAGGAATCGGCGACGATGGGAATACGACGGCCGACGATCGGCAGGATGACATGCTTGCCGACAATGCCGCTATAACGCTCGTCTTCCGGATTAACAGCAATGCCGGTATCGCCCAGCATCGTTTCCGGGCGCGTTGTCGCGACGACAATGTAATCGCGCGTCTCGAATTCGGTCGGCTTGCCTTCGTCGTCGAAAGCGATCGGGTATTGATAGGTAACGCCCGGCTCCAGCGGATAGCGAAGGTGCCAAAGGTTGCCCTTCATCTCATGCTGCTCGACCTCCATATCGGAGATGGCCGTCAAGAGCTTCGGGTCCCAATTGACGAGGCGCTTGTCCTTGTAGATCAAGCCTTCCTTGTAGAGCGTGACGAAGACTTCGAGAACGGCCTGGGACAGCCCCTCGTCCATCGTGAAGCGCTCACGCGACCAGTCGCAGGACGCGCCGAGGCGCTTCAACTGGTTGAAGATCAGACCGCCGGATTCGGCTTTCCATTCCCAGATCTTTTCGATGAAGGCTTCGCGGCCCATCGTGCGACGATCCGGCTGCTGGCGCTCGGCGAGACGACGCTCGACGACCATCTGCGTGGCGATACCGGCATGGTCCATGCCTGGTTGCCAGAGCACGTCCTTGCCGCGCATGCGCTCGAAACGCACCATGATGTCCTGCAGCGTGTTGTTCAGCGCATGGCCCATGTGCAGCGAACCGGTCACGTTCGGCGGCGGAATGACGATCGTGAAGGTTTCAGCGCCCGGCTTGGCGTTCGCGCCGGCGCGAAAAGCGTCGGCCTCATCCCATTTTTGGGCGATCTTCGGTTCGACTGCGGCGGAATCATATGTTTTGTCGAGCATTTTTGGACCGGATCTAGAGGATTTGGTATGCGGGTTGTAAATAAGGATGGCTGTGGGCAAGTCAATAAAAAAGCCGCCCCGGAGCCCGGAGCGGCGGATCGGGTACCCGAAGCTCAGGCTATCAGCGGCGCGGGCCGCGGGCCACTCGTTCGATCTCCTCACGCACGAGGCGTTCGACCAGCGTCGGCAAGTTGTCGTCGAGCCATTCCTGCAGCATCGGGCGCAACATCTCCTGCGCCAGCTCATCCAGCGAGCGGCGCGGGCCGCCATCGACGATAGCAGCCAGTTCCTCGAACGACCGCGAGATCTGCGCACCGGCGGCTTCCGAGAGCAAAGGCGATGCAGCAGGCGCCGGAATAGACGGCTGCGACTGGTTCGCTTCGGATTCTACAGAGACCGCAGGGTGCAGAGGTTCCGGTGCATGGAAGACCGGAGAGGATACCTGCGGTGCAGCCGTTGCCTCCGGCGATATCGCCTCGACGATCTCGGCTTCGACCTCAACTTCGGCTGCCGGCAGGGATTCAGCGGCTGGAGCAACTGCGGAGGCCACGACATCGTTGAAGCTGTTGCGGAGGGGAACATCGCTGATCGGCTCGACGCGGGCTTCGGCCAGACGCGCGGCCATGACGGGCGGCAATTCGCGATGCTGCGGCATTTCGCGACCGGCGCTCAACATCGCGGCATTGCGCTCGGAAGCTGCGCGAACGCGTGCGGCGACATCGGCAAGCGAAAGACCGCGATTGGCGCTCTCTTGCTCGGCAAGATGCATCTGAGAATTCTCAGCAATCGGCATCTGCGAATTTGCGGCGACGAAACGGGGGTCCTGCTCGGCGGCACGCGCACGGTCGGCTGCGGCGAACTCTTCGTCGACTGTCAGCTGAATGTCGTCATCGCGATTGTTGGCCGGAGCAAAATGTGTCGATGAAATAGGCTTGCCGCCCCCAGGTTCGTTGCTTTCGATGATCCGGCGAATTGATGCCAGGATCTCTTCCATGGACGGTTCACGCACTACATTTGGCTGAGCCATATTCATCCCCGTTTTCCCATTCCGATGTCCGGAAACTCGCCAACGCGGCACCCGAATCAGGGCCACCCTAGATGACTGTCCTCGGGAAAAAAATCACCTGAAAAGCACTAAACCCGGTGATGCACAGTTTTGTTACGATCAAAACGAATCGCTTTGCTAACTGTGATTCTGCCATAGGCAGGCGCATAAAAAAACAGGCGCCCGAAAGCGCCTGTCATAAATGCCATGTCGATCATCGAAGGATCAGAATACAAATTCCTTGGACTTCACGAAGCCCGGAAGCGGCTTGATCGAGGCGTTGAAGAAGACGTTTTCGGAGAAGGCGCCACGCTCGCGGATGAAGACCGTGGCGCGGGCAGCGTGGCCATAACCGATTACCGTGATCAGACGGCCGTCTTCACCGAGCTGGTCCAGCAGGACTTGCGGCAATTGCTCGATCGAGCCGTTGAGGAAAATCACGTCGTAGGGCGCGTTGCTCGCATGCCCCTTCTCGAGATCGCCGCCGATAACGGTGACGTTGTTATAGCCAAGCGCGGCGAGATTGGTCTTTGCCTGGGCGGCGAGCTCATCGTTGGATTCCAGGGCGACAACCTGGCCGGCGACCAAAGAAAGGACGGCGGACACATACCCGGTGCCACAGCCGACATCGAGCACCTTGTCGTCCTTTGTGATGGCACCGAGCTGCAGCAACTTTGCCAGCGGCGATGCCTCCATGAGAAAGCGTCCGGGAGCAACCTCGATGTCGCAGTCGATATAAGCCAGAAGCTTCGACTTCTCCGGCACGAAATTTTCGCGCGGGACCGCGAAAAATGCATTCAACACGGAATGGGAGGTGACATCCGTCGTACGGATCTGGTTCTCGACCATCTTCACGCGTGCTGCTTCGAAATCCATCATATCCTCATGCGCCTTTACGGGCCGGCTTTGCTTCAAGTTCTAAGCGTGTCTTAATCGCCTGTCGTTACGCTTTCAAGGCGTCGCGGCGCCGCGCGTGGAGATTCATGGCCTTGCGTCGCCGAGGAACAACAATCCGGATGCAAAACTGGGGACAGCGGCCGCTTCGTACAGTGAACGCTGCCCAGCGCCGTCGACCCCTCCTGCATTCGCCGATATCTTCGCAGACAAGGCCCGAGTCGTCGCGAACGCTTGCGGCGGCGAGGAGCTGATGCGAGGTGCGTCAAAGCGGAGCGTCCGTTAGTAAAATGTTAACCTCCCGAGACCACGCTTGTCGATATTGGGCCACATGAGTGTGGTCACCGATCAACCTTCCGACCCGAATTCATTCGGGTAAGATAAAAGTGAATAGAAGGTGGCTGGGGATGTCTGTCTCTCTCGTTCTTTTCGTTGCAACTTCGCTTCCGCTGGTGCTTTTTCTGGCTGCAAGTTTATCGTCCATGATGTAGGTCGTCGAATGAGGCTTTCGCTCGCTGTCGCAGCGTCTTTCCTGTTAATACCCCAGGTCGCCTTGAGCGATGAAGCACCACAAGCGACAGCACCGATCATCGGACATGTCGTCACCGGCAAACAGCTGGATGAATGGTGTGAAGAAGATCGAACGCTTGCATCGGTCTATGTGCAGGGAATTCTCGACGAAGCCCAACGCACGAAAAGCCTGACGATCCGCGCAACGAAACAAACGCCGAAGAACTCGTCACGATACGAGCACTATCTTCAGCAATTTGTCGGCGCCTTCTGCCTGCCTCCCGATCTCAGCAACACAAAGGCAACCACGGTGACATGCCGATGGCTGGCAGAGCATTCCTGGCAGCTTGAGCGGCCAGCAAGCTCATTGATCGCGCGCTCGTTCAAATTCGCCTTTCCCTGCCTGGAAGAATAGGCGGATTTCATTCCGTTGCCGTCAAAGGCTCATCTGCGCGCCAGAGGATCGCAGATGTGGATGCATGCCGTCGAAATCAGGGCCTAAATATCACGCCCTGGCGGCGATTTTTCTACCATATGAAATGCAAGATAGCTCGAAACGAGCGGTATTTCGGACAACATGGAACGCACCAATCGAATTGGATCAGGCCAATACTATGCTGTTGATTTCAATAGAGAATGGATGGAGGCCTCGCCCGGAATCGAACCGGGGTGCAAGGATTTGCAGTCCTCTGCGTAACCACTCCGCCACGAGGCCATCCGATAGTTAAAGGCGAGTGATGGCGGGCGTTTAGAACGAATCTTGAATCGGCGCAAGAGGTTCATCCGGAATATCGCTCATTTTTCGTCTTAAACCACAATCCGACGACATATCGCTCGCCAGTGAACTTACTCTCCTCAACGCGACGAGCGAGCATTCATAGAAGAATGCACATAATTGCCTTTAAATGCGGCCGGAAAGCAGCCGGGTCGGCGCGTTCGTCCGACCGGCGAAATAACCGTCACATCGGCTCGGTTGCTTGACTCCCCCTTATCCGTGAACATAATGCGAACAGATCAGGGGAGATTCCATGGCTACCGCAGAAAAATTCATTATCCTGCCTTACAAGAAGAACCGAGGAAACCTTGTTCCCGGCGAGATGCGGCAGGCGTCGAACGCTGTCAGCGCCGAGAAGATTGCGTTTGCCATGTCGGATCGCTTTGTCGGTGTCGCGGCCTATGCGGTGCTGGTTGACGATGAGACCGGCGATATGACGTCCCCTCGCCTGTTGGCGAAACATGGCGAGATCGCCGATCTAAACGCCGCCTAGACCTTGGGGTCCCGTTGCAGCATTTCCGGTGCTCGCTAGTGGCGCGCCTCATTCGAAAACCATAGATTGCCGCTTCTCTTGTCGCGCAAGCTTTACGGGCCGACAAGGAAGAACTAAACGATTGCCCAACAATGATAAAAGGCAATCGAGAGGCATTCATGTTTCATCTGCGGCACGCTAAAGCGAGCGATATCACGCGCAACTACGAGGTATGGCGCACCGCCGTCGAAGCCACACACCATTTCCTCGAGGCTGCTGACCTTGAGGCGATCAGCAAGATGGTGGCCAATGACTATCTGCCGACTGCGGAATTTGTCGTAGCCGTTGATGATGCCGACACATCACATGCCTTTCTCGGAACGACCGGCGATCATATCGATGCACTGTTCGTCCATGCAGACAGCCGAGGGATGGGCTTGGGCCGTCGTCTGCTCGAGCACTTCCGGAATGGAAAAGACACCGTGACGGTGGATGTGAACGAACAGAATGCCGAAGCGGCAGGTTTCTACGAGCGCTTCGGCTTCAAGTTGACCGGCCGCTCGGCCTTGGATGATCAAGATCGGCCTTATCCGATCCTTCACCTGCGGTGGGACAGACAGACGGCGTAGTTGCCTGTTACCGGCCGAATCGCGACTTGGCGAATCAGCATCGCAATAGCGGTTGAACCGCCCAGCCGAAAGCGGTCCCAAAAAGGGACTGCGTGCCAGCCCATTCAGGTAGGTTATACGAACCCAAGGTGGGTGCTAGCGTCCTGCCACCGGTCTGGATGCCACCCCTGGGCCGGGCAGTGCCGCGTTCGACGAGACTACGCCCCCAGTAGTGTCGTCGGACGCAACATTGACGGGACGACAAAGACGCGCTCACCCCGTTGCGATGGCGGTCAGTATAATTGCGCCCACAAGCGTCATGACCACCATAATCACGCCGACAAGCATCATCATGTGATGCATCAATTTGATGTCTTGCGACTGCAAAATCTTCTTTTGCAAACTGAAGTCCCCTTCTCGCATCAGGAATACAGGGAATCCCGTTCCGTAAATACTAATCCCCAGGGCTCTTTTTTGGTTGGATCACATGAAGATCTCGCCCGATACAAGGTCGAGCCCCGGAAGTCCGTCGAAGCGGCAACGCATTATCGCGCCGAGAGAGCGCGTCGACCTTCGCAGAAGATGACCCGGCTTATAATCTCATGCGTCCCTGCACGAGAATATCCCGCCTCGAAAGCCCTGTTTGAACCGCAAAACCGCCACACAATCTGCTCGGCCGACCAATTTGCGTCATTTTTGCAACAAAGATTTTTTTCGAATAGCGCACACATAGTTCGCCTCTCTTAGTATCTTGCCAAATCACTGAAGCGGGTTCAGGAAATAGTTCGTGAAGCTTATCACTTCGCAGCTACTGAATAGGGAACATGAACGGGATGGGGTTGGGCGCGTCGCCTTTTTGACGGGTTATCTCATGCCCAATCAGGAAAGATTGGAGTTATTATGAACATCAAGAGCCTTCTTCTCGGCTCCGCTGCTGCGCTTGCAGCAGTTTCCGGTGCTCACGCGGCCGACGCGATCGTTGCCGCTGAGCCCGAGCCGCTGGAATACGTTCGCATCTGCGACGCATACGGTGCAGGCTACTTCTTCATCCCGGGTACGGAAACCTGCCTCAAGATCGGCGGCAAGGTTCGTACGGAAGGTGAGTGGTACAACGCTTACAACCGCGACAGCCATCAGGGCACGCTCTGGCACACCCGTGCTGAGTTGAACGTCGACACGGCAACCGACACCGAATACGGTCCGTTGAAGACTGAAACCATCGTTCGTTGGGACTGGAACGACGGCGGCTCCACCAGCACCAACCTGCTGTGGTCCTACATCAGCCTCGGCGGCTTCACGGTCGGTAAGAAAGACTCGCAGTACAACCTGTACATCGGCTACGCCGGCGACGTCATCAACGACGACGTGATCTATGACGGTCCGTACGAACTCAACCAGTTGACCTATGAATACGACGCAGGCAACGGTTTCTCGGCTGTGATCTCGCTCGAAGACTCCAACTCCAACGGCACGGCCTCCTACGGCTCGAGCTTCTGGACGGACGACAAGGACAACCACTACGCTCCTGACGTTGTTGCCGGTGCTGGCTTCAAGTCCGGCGCATGGGGCTTCAAGGTCGTTGGCGGTTACGACTCGATCGTCGAAGAAGGCGCTATCAAGGCTCGTGTTGACGCTGACTTCGGCGCATTCTCGGCCTTCTTGATGGGCGGCTGGAACACCGACGGCGACAAGCTCAACAAGTACGCCGGCACCAACCAGGATATCTCTGCTTGCACGGCGCCGAACGGCACCGTCAACGTATCCAAGTGCGGCTGGGGTGACTGGGCTGTTTGGGGTGGCGTTGGCGTTCCGGTTAACGACAAGCTGAAGTGGAACCTCCAGCTCGCCTATAGCGAATCGAAGATCTTCGAAGCTACGACGAACCTGAAGTTCAACCCGGTCAAGAACCTGCTCGTCGAGCCGGAACTGACCTACGTTCACTACGACTACGCCAAGGACGACACCGTCTCTGGTATCCTGCGTTTCGAACGTAACTTCTAAACTGATCAGAATTGACCTCCGATCAGAGAAGGAAGGGGTCCGGCTTTCCCTGCCGGCCCCTTTTTTCTTGCCCATCGACTCCTGAAATCGAAGCCGCTCCTTTCAGTCTGCGCGTGTCCTTGCGTCTCCCGATCAACCAGAAGGGGGAACCTTGTCACGGCCGCTGCGTTATCCGGCAAAGGGACGTGACTGAATAAAGGAGTTCTCGCCTTGAAACCTATTGCTTCAATTGCTTTGACAGCGGCTCTTACGATCGGTTCGCTCTTCCCGGCCACGCTGCCGGCAATGGCGGCCTCGTCCACCAGCTCGCCGCAGAACACTTCGGCAAATGTTATTTTCGTTCAGGATCACGGCACCCGCTGGCACCCTGATTCCGATCGCCGCGCCGATTGGAGAGATCGTGACCGCCGCCATTGGCGAGATCGTGATCGCGGGTGGGACCGCCGACGTTATTACGATCGCCGCTGGGATGATCGCCGCTATCGCCACCGTCACCATGGTGGCGTGATATTCGAGATTCGTCCCTGATTTTTACAAGCGCGCCTAGCTAACGGCGGGCAATCGCCCGCCAAGCGAAAATGCGTACGAATGAAAACGGCCGCTACCGGAAACCCGGCAGCGGCCGTCTTGCTTTAAAGGGAATTGCTTTCGTTAGAAGCTTCTACCGATTAACGGCAAACACGTACCTTACGGACCACCCAGTGGCCGTGAACTCTGTGCTTCACCTTCTTCATGTAGCAATGATGATGGTGACGATGATGCATCGGAGCAGCCTCGGACGGGGCGCTGACGGCAACAACCGATGCCAGTGCGAGTGCAGAAGCAAGAAACAGGTTTTTCATGTCGAACCTCTAAGCATTGGGGGACTATGCTGCGCGGATCGCGCATTTACGTTCATGCGCCGGTTCAGATTAACGCCACATGAACATTTTCTCACATTCACGAGAGCAACCATACCTTGAACCAAATTTCTTGGAAATGCCATACGGATTTGTGCGAAAATCACCAATGAGACCTCGCGAAAGCCGGCCTGCATCATAGTGACACAGCTCTCTGACTGGACTGTATTTTCCAGGATGTCCGGCGATTCAGAGCAACTGCAACATACTGTTGTTGCAGTACAAAAAAGCACCCCTTCCCCCAATCCGATCGTTTCAGCCGGTTGATTTCATGATGGGAAGCAGGTCGCGAATCCGGCTATCTCGAAGATAGAGGCCGCCCCACGCCAGTACGCCCAAAAGCAAACTGATAAGTTGTGGCGGAGACCCCACTTCTCCGAGACGAAAGTGGGTGCAGATGGCACCGCCCAGAAAGCCTGTCGCGAGGATCGCTCCCAGGACGGCGGTCTGCGGAATTGCATAAAGAACCGCGCAAACGAGAATGATCAGGCCCAAAAGCGTTGTCAGACCGGGCGGAAATCCTGTCGCATTCATCTCCGCGCCAACCAGCGACGGGGCGAACAGATCGACAGCGGCATCGGCCGCGAGCGCGACAAAAACAATTGCGCTCAGTATCCACCCCACAATAGCGCCTGTGCGCGAGTTTGCACTCCCAGCCATAAATCCCTCACAATAAAGTCTGAACCGCCTCAGTGGCCTCCGAAAGGCCGATAACGGCACTCTGGCAGCCGTAGAAAGCCAGGTCAATGCAAGGCGGCACAGCTCCAAGTGCCGATGCTTCGGATGAACTCGTGTTCAAAATAGCAATCGAGTCCGATCGAATGCTTATGAAAAGATCGCTTTTAATCTTTCCAAATCGCCGCTGCGGATGTCGGCCGGCACATCGTTTGCTGAATGAGCCCGAAACCACTCAGCCGCCTCGCGGATACGATCGCCGTGGGGCGCCGGATAGACGCCGAGACGCAAGACCCATTCCCGCACGGTTTCTCTCTCCATACGTCCTTTATCATAGCGATCGCAGACGGATTTTGCTGAGGCGATCAGATCATTGACTTTCGACATTCATCCGCTTTCGTTTGCATTTCATGCTTCGATCGGCGCCGCCGTCAATTCGGCGTCTGCGGCAGATAGCAGGATGCGATCGGAGTGTCGCCGCTCGCGGGCGATTTCAGCGCCAGTTTCCAGGGGTCGGCGCCGAAATAGATGTGCTTCTCGACCAGAGAGCTTTGAATGGTCTGGCAGAGTTCCTGGGGCGCTCCCTCCGCTCGTCGCGACAGACACGGTCACCGTCCTTGTCTCTTCGGAAACAGTGCACGGTGACAGCGAGATCGTCGTGTCGACCGCTCGGCAAAGCGTTTTCGCGTTCGACACAGCATCGTCGTCAGCCAACGCATGCCCCGCGCCGAGCGACGCACACACAGCCAACATCATCAATCGACGGATCATTGATAAAACCTCGGACTCGCATTTGCGCCTCACACAAGCGCAAATGGCCCGACTTCGCAATCGAGGAATTGCCGAGGCCGGATTTGGCAAGCGCACAGACACATTCCAAGACGAACATCTTGAAAAATGGCTTGCTTGATGGCAACTTTTTAAGGATGCAGAACCAAGAACTCTTATGAAGAAGAGTGGCTCCCCGGGCCGGATTCGAACCGGCGACCTGTCGATTAACAGTCGAATGCTCTACCGCTGAGCTACCAGGGAATGCGCTTGGCGCGGTGTGAGTGGGCTTCTACAAATGCTTTCCCGATTTGCCAAGCGGTTTTTTCAAAAAAATCGATTTCTCTTGCATTATTTCGTCGCCTCACCATTTCCTGTGGATGACCGATCGATATGGACCGACCGATAATGCCGATCAAAAAGCCCGGAAAACCCGGCGTTTCGGCATAGATCCCGTCACGCGCAAGCTCGTTTTCGGCTCTGTGAAAATTCCTTTGCCGCAATCGCGGTTGGCCCGCGTTGGCCTGGGGATAGCGCTCATCATCGGCGGCCTTCTCGGATTCTTGCCAATCCTTGGCTTCTGGATGCTGCCTCTGGGCTTCATCGTGCTTTCCCACGATATGCCCATCGTGCGTCGCTGGCGCCGCCGCTTTGCCGTGTGGTGGATGCGAAAGCGTCGGCCGGCGAATTAGGCTTCCTATTTCGGCGCGATCGGCCGGGCGGGATTGCCGACGACGGTTGCGCCTTTGGCGACATCTTTCGTCACCACTGCTCCCGCGCCGATGATCGCACCATCGCCAACCGTCACGCCGCCGACTAGAATGGCCCCGCCGCCGATCCAAACGCTGTTGCCGATGGTGACGGGCCGAGCGATTTCGAGGCCCTGCCCCCTGAGTTCCGCGTCCTTGTGATGCTCCGCACAATATATGTGGACGCCCGGCCCCAGCATGCTGCCGGCACCGATTTGGACTCTCGCGCTATCGAGGATCGCACATCCGGCATTGATGTAGACCCGTTTGCCGAGCGAAATGTTCATGCCATAGGAACAATGGAACGGAGCTTCCAAGAAAACATCGTCGCCGACGTCGGCGAAAAGTGCAGCCAGGGCCGGTCCGAGATTGCCGCGTTCGGCCGGCGACGTCGTGTTGTGCTGGTGCACAGCTTCCCGCGCACGCCAGCGCAAGGTGTCGAGTTCGGCATCAAGGCAGCAATACCATTCCCCCGCCGCCATCTTCTGCCGTTCGCTAAGCGTCATCGATCTCTCCCTTTCATGTCCGCCGGATTCGCGTGCCGGCATCCTGCACATCATGCGGATACGCCGCAAGAAAACTGGCACACGTGTGCAAGCGTATAGCAAGCCTAGCGCGAGGCGCTCGATATTGCACGCATCGATTAGCGTTGCCTGATATGCCCGATCGTGCAAATATCGTTAGCGTACTAACCCTGACTTTCATTCGAAAATGCCCGGTAATGCGGGATTCTTGCCCTCAACAAACTGTCACACAGCTTGTCTATAACGCCGCTACCGCGGACTTGCGCAAGGCCACCGGTTCGAAGCTTTCAAAAAGGAAATAGGGATTATGTCGAAACTTAAGAACTACATTTCGGCCGCCGCCGCCGGCATCATGAGCGTCGCCCTGGCGATGCCTGCTGCTGCAGCTCCGGTCAAGTTCGATTTCTGGTTTGGCCTTTCGGGCGACCTGCAGCGCGTCGTTGAAACCATGTGCAAAAACTTCAACGATTCCCAGAAGGATTACGAAGTTTCCTGCGTCAGCCAGGGCAACTACGACGCCGCTCTGCAGAACACCATTGCCGCCTTCCGCGCTGGCAAGCAGCCGACGATCGTTCAGGTCTATGACGTCGGCACCGCCACGATGATGCTTTCGGGCGCCTACTACGCCGTCGACAAGCTGATGGCCGAAAACGGCTACAAGGTCGACTGGAACAACTATTTCCCGGGTATTGCGCGTTATTACGCCACGTCCAAGGGCGAGCTGCTTTCCTTCCCCTTCAACTCTTCGACCGCCCTGCTCTACTGGAACAAGGACGCCTTCGCAAAGATCGGCAAGACTGCCGCTCCGAAGACCTGGGAAGAAGCTGCCGACGACATGAAGGCGCTCAAGGGCGCTGGTTATGATTGCCCGATGGCCATTAACATCTCCGGCAACGAAAGCTGGCAGCTGATGGAGCAGTTCTCTGCCATCCACAACCAGCCGGTTGCGACGAAGAACAACGGCTATGACGGTCTCGACGCCCGCCTGACCGTCAACAAGACGAAGTTCGTCAAGTACGTAACGGACCTCAAGAGCTGGTACGACCAGGGTTACATCAAGATCAAGTCCAAGGACCTCGGTCAGGACATGGTTCAGGCCTTCGCTTCCGGCGATTGCCAGATGATCATGACCTCGGTGGGCGACCACGGTACGGTCACCAAGACCCAGAAGGCAGGCATGAACTGGGATGTTGCTGAACTTCCGGTTTACGCTGGCACCGAGCGCAAGAACTCGCTCGTCGGCGGCGCTTCGCTTTGGGTTCTCTCCGGCAAGTCTTCCGACGAATACAAGGGCGCTGCTGCGTTCCTGAACTTCATCGCCAAGCCGGAAACTGCTCTCTTCTGGTCGACCAACACCGGCTATATCCCGGTTACGAAGTCCGGCTTCGAATTCATGAAGTCCTCGGGCTTCTACGACAAGGCTCCCTATAAGGGCCGCGAAGTCGCTATCGCCAGCTTGACCGCTTCCGAGCCGACCGCGATCACCCGCGGCGTTCGCCTCGGCAACTTCACGCAGATCCGCGCTGAATTCGGCAACCAGATGCAGGCCATCTTCGCCAACAAGGTCAGCGTTCAGGAAGGCATCGACAACCTCGTCAAGAACGGCGACGCCGTGCTCGACCGCTTCGAAGCCACCTACAAGGGCAAGCAGCTGCCGTAAGCAGCACAGCTCATGACACAGCAGCGTCCGCCGAGATTTTCCCGGCGGACGTTCGTTATGAGAGCCAGCGTGGCATAGCGCCCCCAAGCCGGAAGAGACAATGGAAAAGCGTATAACTTTCAGCAAATGGAGCGTCGGCATCCTGTTCGCAGTGCCGCAGTTGCTCCTCATCTTCACCTTTTTCTATTGGCCAGCCGGTCAGGCGGTCTTCTGGTCGCTGACGCTGCAGCAACCGTGGGGCGGCGGCAATATCTGGGTCGGGCTCGACAATTTCAAATCCATCCTTGTCAACGCGGATTACTGGAATTCGGTCACGATCAGCATCATTTTTGCTGGCATCAGCACCGCCATTTCGATGGGAGCCGCGCTGATCCTTGCTGCGCTCACCGATCGGCAACTGCGAGGCTCGCAATTCTATAAAGTCGTGCTTATCTGGCCGTATGGCATCGCGGCTCCTGCTTCGGCCATGGCTTTTCGCTTCATCCTGGCGCCCGAAGCCGGATTTATGTCCGTCGTAAACCATTATTGGCCAGGGTTCTGGGATCCGGGCCTCGATGGCACCGCCGCCATGGCGTCGATCATCGCCGCCTTCTCCTGGAAATATATCGGCTACAGCTTCATCTTCTTTCTTGCCGCCTTCCAGGGCATTCCGCGCTCGCAGATCGAGGCCGCCGCCATGGACGGCTCGGGCGTGCTTCGTCGTTTCTGGGATATCCAGCTGCCGTTGATCACACCAACGGTCTTCTTCCTGCTGGTCATCAACATCACCGAGAGCTTCCAGGATTCTTACGGCATCGTCGACATCATGACCTCGGGCGGGCCGCACAACTCGACCAATCTCATGGTCTACAAGATCGTTTTCGATGGCTTCAAGGGCCTCGATTATTCCGGTGCGGCGGCGCAGAGCATTGTGCTGATGTTGCTGATCATCGTGCTTACCATCTTCCAGTTCCGCTTCATCGAGAAGCGCGTGCACTATCGCTGAGGCTGACATGATCGAGCGCACCCCCATCCTGAATTTCTTTACGCACCTGATCCTGTTCATCGGCTTCATAGTTGCGGTCGGCCCGCTGGCGATTGTTGCGATTGCCGCGTCCCATAATCTGGCCGACGTCAACAAAGTGCCGATGTCGTTGATCCCCGGTTCGGATTTCTGGGTCAACATGAAGACCGCCTGGACGACGGCCAATCTTGGCCCGAAGCTGGTGAACAGCTTGATTTTCGCTGGCGGCGTCGCGATCGGAAAGGTACTCATTTCAGCGATAACCGCCTTTTCGCTGGTCTATTTTCGCTATCCGGGCCGCCACTTCATCTTCTGGCTGATCTTCATAACGCTGATGCTGCCGCTCGAAGTGCGTATCGTGCCAACCTACGCAGTCGCCGCGAACGTCCTATCGCCCTATCAGGGCCTTCTCGACATCACCGGCATCAGCTGGCTCATCCAGAAATTGACCGGCGTTGAAGTTTCGCTGAATCTCGGACTGCTCAACTCCTACCCCGGTCTGATCTTGCCATCGATCGCGACCGCGACGGGCACGTTCCTGTATCGCCAGTTCTTCCTGACGATACCGGATGAGTTGACAGAGGCCGCTCGCATGGATGGAGCCGGAGCACTTCGCTTCTTCATTGATGTTCTCTTACCTTTGTCGCGCACGAACATGGCTGCCCTTGGCACCATCATGTTCCTGTGGGCCTGGAATCAGTATCTGTGGCCGCTGCTGGTCACCACGGATCCGTCCTACATGACGGCAGTCATCGAGCTCAAATCTCTCATCCCGAACGTTGGTGGACTGCCGGAATGGCATATCGCCATGGCGGGCACGCTGATCGTCATGATCCCGCCGCTTGCCATCGTCGTGCTGATGCAACGCTGGGTCGTTCGCGGCGTCATCGCCACCGAGAAGTGACAAGAGAACGCCCGCCATTCCCCGAGATAGGGAATGGCGGGCTTTTTTTGTGCAAGCGCCCTCTCCCGGCCTGACCGCACTTATCCGGCATCTCTTCGGAGCCACAGCCAGCGCGGCACAAAATCCCAAAGACCATCATACGCATTCGACATTCAAGCCGACTTCGGTGGGCTATGCGAGCCCCTGAGATCGCTGGCGACATGTCTACTCATACAGGCTTGGAGAACGCGGCCTCGACGCAGGCGGCGCATGATTCCTCTCTGCGGGACTGCATATCGGACAAATAAAAAGCCCGGAAACCGTCGCCGATTTCCGGGCATGCCTGCTGAAAAGTTATGATTGAAATCAGCTTGCCAGCACTTTGAGCGGCGTCACGGTGGCGACGGCGTCGAGGCGCAGGCCAGTATCCTGGGCAAAGAGATGCGTGTGCTGCTGCGGCAGCTCCAGCGCGACGGACTGACCGGTCTGGCCCGTCGTATGATCGGCAACGGCAACGGCGAAGTTGGAGCCGTTGATGTCGCAATGGATGACACGGCCGGCACCGAGTTCTTCGACGAAATCGACTGTCGCCGGAATGGCGCCCGGCGTTCCCGCCGGCACAAGGCGCGCATGCTCGGGACGAATGCCAAGGGCGACGGGCTGACCGGCATGGCGCTTGCCGATATTGGCGTCGATGCTCGTGTGAATACCGTCGAAGATGAACTGCTCGCCATTGGCGGAGAACGTGCCTTCGAGGAAGTTCATGGCTGGCGAGCCGATGAACGAGCCGACGAAACGGGTGCGCGGGGTGTTGTAGACTTCAAGCGGCGTACCGACCTGCTCGACATTGCCCTTGTACATGACGACGAGCTTGTCAGCGAGCGTCATGGCCTCGACCTGGTCGTGGGTCACGAAAACCGAGGTTGCCGACAGGCGCTTGTGCAGACGGCGGATTTCGACACGCATCTGCACACGCAGCTTGGCATCGAGGTTGGAGAGCGGCTCGTCAAAAAGGAAGACCTTCGGCTCGCGAATGATGGCGCGGCCCATGGCGACGCGTTGGCGCTGACCGCCTGAAAGCTCGGCCGGCTTGCGGGCAAGGAAATCCTCGAGGCCGACAATCTTGGCGGTTTCCTTGATGCGACGGTCACGCTCTTCGCGCGGCACGCCGGCCACCTTGAGCGCATAGCCCATGTTGGCGGCAACATCCATGTGCGGATAAAGCGCGTAGTTCTGGAAGACCATGGCGCAGCCACGCTCGCGCGGTTCAAGCTTGTTGACCACCTTGCCGTCGATCATGATCTCACCCGAGGTGATATCCTCAAGACCGGCGATCATGCGCAGCAGAGTGGACTTGCCGCAGCCGGAAGGTCCGAGAATGACGACAAATTCGCCTGATCGGAAATTCAGGTCGACGCCATGAACGACCGCATTGCGTCCATATGCCTTGCGAACTTGTTCGATGCGGATTTCCGCCATTGTAATCTTCCCCGCGTGTCAATTCTGGGCATGTCAATCGGCTGGACTGCTAGCGAATTTGCATTACAGAACAGTGACAAGGCTCCCTTATAACACAGACTGCATCGAGTTTTCCTTACGAGAGTTGCGTGTAGAATTTTCTTATGAAACGCGTGGTAGTGGAACCATTTGATGATCGGCACCGTATAAGGGTTTCCGCCGCCAAAAGGCATATGAAACGCAACACAGAGATAGGCGACCGGCCAGAACAATGACGACATCGAAAAGCGAGCCGAACCCCGTTCTCCTGTGGTTTCGCAAGGATCTCCGCCTTGACGACAACCACGCTCTGCAGGCTGCGGCAACCTCAGGCCGCCCCGTAATTCCTGTCTATATTCGCGAGCCGAACAGCAGCGAGTGCGGCCCTTTGGGTGGCGCGCAGGAATGGTGGCTACATCATTCGCTGGCGGCTCTGCAAACCGCGCTTGGTGCGCTTGGCAGCAAGCTCATCCTTCGGCAGGGCGATGAGCAGACGATGCTTGAAACATTGCTTGAGGAAACCAGCGCCGAAGCCGTGGTCTGGAACCGGCGTTACGACCCCTCGGGGATCGAGGTCGACACGCGCGTCAAGAAGGCGCTGCGGGACAACGGGATCGAGGCCAACAGCTTTGCCGGCCAGCTGCTACACGAGCCGACGCGCCTGCGCACCGGTACAGGCAACCACTACAAGACCTATACGCCCTTCTGGCGCGCGTTCGAGCAATCCGGTGAGCCGCCGTTTCCGGTCGAGGCGCCCGAAAAGCTCCTTGCCCCCGGTCATTGGCCTAAATCAGACACCCTCGCCTCATGGTCGTTGCTGCCCACCAAGCCGAACTGGGCGTCCGAGTTCGCGGACATGTGGACGCCAGGGGAAGCTTCTGCCATGGATAAGCTGGAGGACTTCGTCGACGGCGCGCTTAACGACTATTCGGTCGGTCGCGACTTCCCGGACAGACCGGCAACCTCGCTGCTCTCGCCACATCTGGCGCTTGGAGAGATTTCACCTGCCCGGATGTGGCACGCAACACGGGGACTGCCTGACAAGATCGGCACGGATAATGTCGTCCGCTTCCGCAAGGAAATCGTCTGGCGAGAGTTCTGCTATCATCAACTGTTCCATTTCCCCAAGCTCAGGACAGCCAACTGGAACGACCGTTACGACGACTTCCCGTGGCTCTCCGACTCCAAGCGCCTGAAAAGCTGGCAACGCGGGCAAACGGGCTACCCGATCGTCGATGCCGGCATGCGGCAGCTTTGGCGTCATGGCTGGATGCACAATCGTGTCCGCATGATCGTGGCCTCGTTCCTCATCAAGGATCTGCTGATCGATTGGCGCGAAGGCGAAGCCTGGTTTCGAGATACGCTCGTGGATGCCGATCCGGCGGCCAATACCGCAAACTGGCAGTGGGTGGCCGGCTCCGGCGCCGATGCCTCGCCCTTCTTCCGCATCTTCAATCCGATATTGCAGGGCGAGAAATTCGATCAGGATGGCGGCTACATCAGGACCTTCGTGCCGGAGCTTGCGAAGCTCGACAAGAAGTACATCCATCGGCCGTTCGAAGCCCCGGAGACTGTGCTTGAGCGCGCCGGAATAGAACTTGGGAAGGATTATCCCCGCCCGATCGTCGATCATGCGATGGCGAGGCAGCGTGCGCTCGATGCGCACGCGTCGCTGAAGAAAGACGATTAAACGCTATTCGGCAGGATGCGCGGTGACGCGAGGACCGACCGACCGGCGTTTTTGACCACCGCCGAGGAAATATCTGAGCACACGAAAATAAAGGCTGTAAGGCAGAAGCTTCAAAAGCTTCGCACGATAGGCCATGGATTTGGGGAAGCTGATGTCGAAAGCCGGCGACTTCAATCCAGCCGAGATGACATCGGCAGCCTGCTGGGCCGAGACCATGCCCGGCATCTTGAACGTGTTCTGCGCCGTCAGCGGTGTGTCGACATAGCCGGGCGTGACCAGCTGAACGTGGATACCCATGCGCTCCAGCTCGAAATTCAGCCCTTCCGCCATATTGATCAGCGCGGCTTTCGTTGCGCCATAAGCCGCGGTCCCGGGCAATCCTGCATAGCCCGCCATCGACGAGACAAAGGCGACCTGGCCATATCCTCTGGCGCGCATATGCCGAACCGCCGGAATCAGGCAGTTGACCACACCATGAAGATTGACGGCAAAGCTGCGCTCGAAGACCTCGTGATTGAGGTCTTCGCCTCGCGCCGGCAGATAGACGCCGGCATTGAGAATCGCCAGCGCGACCGGCCCGTGCTGATACTCGATCGCCGCGACCGTATGCTCCATGTCCTCGCTATCGGTGACGTCGCCATCCAGCACGACGATGCTGCCCGCAAACGCGCTTGCCTCCGCCTGCAACGCCAGCAGCTTCTCATGGCTGCGCGCAGTTACGGCGACTTTATAGCCTTCTTCGGCCAGTTTCAGCGCAAGCGCTCGGCCGATACCGGAACTGGCGCCGGTGATCCAGACGACTCCATTTTCAGGACGTGCGATGAACGGATTCATGGCTCTTCTCCTTGGCTGGCGGTCGCCTACATTCAACGCTTATCCGCGACCGTCCGTAGCATTTTAGGACTAGCGCATCATTGTGGCCGCTTTCGGCCAGACTGGCGGCTTCATCGGGAAAACAATGTCACCAATTGGAGACCGAGAGCTTCGATTGAAGAGAGAGACCGAGGTGCCTACCAAGTCGAATTTTGCGAGGCAAACGAGTAGCGAGGAACAGAATTTCTTGCCTATGCAGCCTTGTGAAGGGAAAAGACCGTTCTTACAGTAGTTACGAACAGAAGGCAGATTCCAATGACCGTCCATCCGTCCGTCCTCGAAGCAATTGGCAATACGCCTTTGATCAAGCTCAAGGGCGCCTCCGAGGCGACGGGCTCGACCATTCTTGGCAAGGCCGAATTTCTGAATCCCGGTCAGTCGGTCAAGGATCGTGCCGCGCTCTACATCATCCGCGATGCCGAAAAGAAAGGCCTGCTGAGGCCCGGCGGTGTGATCGTCGAGGGCACGGCTGGCAATACCGGCATCGGCCTGACGCTGGTTGCCAAGGCGCTCGGTTACCGCACAGTCATCGTCATTCCGGAAACGCAGAGCCAGGAAAAGAAGGATGCGCTGAAGCTGCTCGGCGCCGAACTAGTCGAGGTTCCGGCCGTTCCCTACAAGAACCCGAACAACTACGTGAAGGTCTCGGGCCGGCTTGCCGAACAGCTGGCAAAGACCGAGCCGAACGGCGCGATCTGGGCAAACCAGTTCGACAACGTCGCCAACCGTCAGGCCCATATCGAAACGACCGCCAAGGAAATCTGGACCGATACGAATGGCAAGATCGACGGCTTCATCTGCTCGGTCGGTTCAGGAGGAACGCTGGCGGGCGTTGCCATGGGCCTGCACGCCTTCAACAAGGACATCAAGATCGGTATCGCCGATCCGGAAGGCGCCGCCCTCTACGAGTTCTACAAGAACGGCGAGCTGAAATCCTCCGGCTCCTCGATCACAGAGGGTATCGGCCAGGGCCGTATCACCGCAAACCTGGAAGGCTTTACGCCCGACTTCGCGTATCAGGTCACGGACGCCGAAGCGCTTCCCTATGTTTTCGACCTGGTCGAGCACGAGGGCCTTTGCCTCGGCGGTTCGACGGCCATCAACATCGCCGGTGCGGTTCGTCTCGCTCGGGATCTCGGTCCTGGACATACGATCGTGACCATCCTGTGCGACTACGGCAATCGTTACCAGTCCAAGCTCTTCAATCCGGACTTCCTGAAGTCCAAGGGCCTGCCGCTGCCGGCTTATCTCGAAAAGCGGGCGGATATCGCCGTCCCATACGAAACAACAGCGTGATCCCATGACCGTCAATGCCCTCTATCGTGATGACTTCTACCTCTCGACCGCCGAAGCAGTCGTCACCGCTATTCACGAAGATGGGGGCATCGAGCTCGACCAGACCTGCTTTTACGCGACCTCGGGCGGCCAGCCGGGCGATACCGGCTTTCTGGAGCGCGGCGACGGTTCCAAGATCATGCTCGGCCAGACAAAGCACGGCGCGATCAAGGATATCATCATCCATGTGCCACTTGAAGGAGAGCCTCGGCCTATCGTCGGCGAGAAGCTGGTGCTGCACATCGATTGGGCGCGCCGCTACAAGCTGATGCGCATGCACACGGCCTGCCATTTGCTCTCGGTGGTCTGCCAGTATCCGATCACCGGCGCGGCCGTGGGCGAAGATGAGAGCCGCGTCGATTTCGACATGAGCGAGACGATCGACAAGGACGAGGTGACGGCGAAAATGATGGCGCTCGTCAACGAGAACCATCCCGTATTCTTGCGCTGGATTACGGACGAGGAACTCCTCGCCAATCCCGGCATCGTCAAATCCAAGAATGTGCGTCCGCCGATGGGTCTAGGGCGCGTCAGCCTCGTCTGCATTGGCGAGGATTCGGCGATAGACAGCCAGCCCTGCGGCGGCACGCATGTGTCGGAGACACAGGAAGTCGGCGCGATCCACATCGCCAAGATCGAGAAGAAGGGCAAGGAAAACCGCCGCTTCCGCATTCGCTTCGGCATGCCGGCCGACGAGAATTGACCGCGCAAGCGCCTATATCCAGAACCCGATATCAACACCAAAAGACATAGCAGGGAGATCATCATGGCAGCGGACAAGAGCCGTTTCGTCGTATCCGCCGACTGGCTGCAAGGCGAGTTGGGCGCAAAGGACCTGCGCATTCTCGACGCATCCTTCTATCTGCCGGCCCACAAGCGCGACGCCGATGCCGAATATGCCAGCGGCCATATTCCGGGAGCGATCCGCTTCGATCAGGACAAGATATCGGATCACTTGACCAACCTGCCGCATATGGTTCCCTCGCCCGACAATTTTGCGGCCGAGGTCGGCAAGCTCGGCATCAGCGAGACTGACCGGATCGTCGTTTACGATGGTCCTGGCCTGTTTGCCTCGCCGCGTGTCTGGTGGCTGTTCCACATCGCCATGGGCGCACCGAATGTCTTCGTGCTCGATGGCGGCCTGGACGCATGGAAAGCCGAAGGACGACCGCTGGAGACGGCGGCACCGGCTTTTGAGCCCGCGACCTTCAAGCCGAAATTTGATAGCAGCCGCGTCGTTTCGCTCGACGAAATGCGTGGGATCGTCGACAGCCATTCGCTGCAGATCGCCGATGCCCGCAGTGCCGGTCGCTTTGCCGCGGAAGAGCCTGAGCCGCGCGAAGGCATGCGCTCCGGTCATATGCCGGGAGCAAGAAATCTGCCATCGGGCGTCTTCGCGACGAACGGCAAATTGAAATCGCTGCCGGAACTGCGCGAAACCATCGAGAAGGCCGGGATAAATCTCGACAAGCCGGTCGTGACCACCTGCGGCTCCGGCATCACTGCGGCCATCATCACTTTGGCGCTCGAATCTCTCGGCCATAACAGCAACAAGCTCTATGACGGCTCCTGGTCGGAATGGGGAAGCCGTGCCGATACGCCCATCGCTACGGGTAAAGACTGAGCGCCGTGGCCGTGAAAGCACCCTCCTCCATCAAGGTCCACATCACCCGTCTGGAAATGACTGCGCCGCCCAAGACAAGCCTGCCGGTGCCGGTCAACATCCAGACTGCGATCATGCGCGCGCCTGGTATCCCGTTGCCGTTCTATCGTCACCTCTACCGACAGGTGGGTTCGCGTTGGCATTGGGTGGATCGCCTGCGCCTCACCGATGAGGAACTGACGATTGCTCTGCACGACCAGCGCAACAATATCAGCGTGCTCTACGTCAACGGAGCGCCGGCTGGGTTCTTCGAGTATTTGCGCCAGGACGATGAGACGATTGAGCTCAGCCATTTCGGTCTCATGGAGCATGCGCTCGGCCTCGGCATCGGCAAGTGGTTCCTGCTGCAGGCGCTTTATGCGATCTGGACGCTCAATCCGCAGCGGATCGTGACGACGACGAACAATCTCGATCATCCGCGAGCGCTGCAACTTTACCAGATGTTCGGTTTCTCGCCGATTTCGACCGGTGAAGGCATCGTCAGGCCTTTGAGTGACAAGGAGTTGCTCGAACTCGTGAAGCGAAGCTAGGGCAATCCGTCGTCGGCGATTGCGATCGGCAGGAATCGGGTGGTTTCCTGGCTCGCTTCGGCGCATCACATGGCAAGTCTCGACAAGGAGTTTGCCATGCCCACCATCGCTTTTGCAGCCATGCCCACCGCCGATGCCGAAATGCTGTGGAGCGGCGGCGCCGACGCCTATGGTCACCAGCCGGAGACTATGATCTCCGACGGTCCCGGCCATCCATGCCGCCATTGCCTACGCAATATCAATGACGGCGAGGAATTGCTGGTTTTTGCCTATCGCCCATTCCCGGAGCTTCAGCCCTATGCGGAGACAGGTCCGATCTTCCTGCACAAGACGCCATGCCGGCGCTATGAAGCAGAAGAGATCCTGCCGCCAGTGCTCACAACCAGCAAGGATTTCATTGTTCGCGGCTACGGCAAGAACGATCGCATCGTCTATGGAACGGGCGCTGTTACGGCGACGGACGATATCGCCGTCTATGCGGCATCGCTGCTCGAACGCCCCGACATCGCCTATGTCCACGTCCGCTCGGCGCGCAACAATTGCTATCAATGCCGGATCGACAAGGTTGGGGCGCCGGCATATGCGGATGCCAGCGCCTTCATCTAATCCGGGTTAGGCAACGTTCAGGATGCTCTCGGGCGCAACGGCCTCATAGCCGAGCGCTTCGGCCACCGGACGGTTGGTGATGCGACCCTTGTGAACATTGAGGCCATTGCGGAGGTGCTTGTCTTCCGCGATGGCGCGCAGGCCGCGATCCGCCAATGCAAGGCCGTGATAGATCGTGGCATTGTTCAAGGCATGCGCCGAGGTGACGGGAACGGCACCCGGCATGTTGGCAACGCAGTAATGCACCACGTCTTCAACCACGTAAGTCGGGTCCGAATGCGTCGTTGCGTGCGAGGTCTCGAAGCAACCGCCCTGATCGATCGCGACATCGACGATGACCGAGCCCTTTTTCATGCCTGATAGCATTTCGCGCGTCACGAGCTTCGGCGCGGCGGCACCGGGGATAAGGACGGCACCGATAACGAGATCGGCGGAAAAGACTTCCTCTTCCAGCGCCTGGATGCTGGAGTAGCGCGTGTGAACGCGGCCATTGAAGATATCGTCAAGCTGGCGCAAGCGCGGCAGCGAACGATCGAGGATGCTGACATCAGCGCCAAGGCCTGCTGCCATCTTGGCGGCATGCAGACCGACGACGCCGCCGCCGATGATCGTTACCTTGGCCGGCAGTACGCCTGGCACGCCGCCAAGCAGGATGCCGAGGCCGCCATTGGCCTTCTGCAGCGCCGTGGCGCCCGCCTGAATGGAGAGACGACCGGCGACTTCCGACATCGGCGCCAGTAACGGCAGGCCGCCGCGCTCGTCGGTCACCGTTTCATAGGCGACGGCGGTCACGCCGGAGGCAAGCAGACCCTTGGTCTGTTCCGGATCGGGCGCAAGGTGCAGGTAGGTGTAGAGAAGTTGGCCATCGCGAAGCTGCGCCCATTCGGAAGGCTGCGGCTCCTTGACCTTCACGATCATGTCGCACTTCTCGAAAATGTCCTTGGCGCTGGCGGCGATCTTGGCGCCGGCGGCGACATAGGCATGATCGTCGGCACCGATACCGGCACCGGCCTTGGTTTCCACCCAAACCTCGTGGCCGTGGGCGACATATTCACGAACGGACGCCGGCGTCAGGCCAACGCGATATTCGTGATTCTTGATTTCTTTGGGACAACCAACGCGCATTTCACTCCTCCTGGAAAGCTTGTTCGTCTTTCATTTTCTCCAGGTGAAATCAGACCACCTCCGCCTCGCAATGTCCTTGCAAAGACAATTTGCGCTGCAGTCATTTTTCGTGATTTATTGCGTAAATAGCAGTTTTTTCGAAAGTTCTTCGAATGTCAGACCTGGACGCCATAGATCATTCGATTCTGCGGATGCTGCAGCAGAACGCGCGGATCACCAATGCGGAACTGGCCGAAAAGGTCGGCCTCTCGCCTTCGGCCTGCTCCCGCCGGCTCGATATTCTTGAAAAGAGCGGCGTCATCGACGGCTACCATGCGCATCTGTCCCACAAGGCGCTGGACTACAAGATGATTGCCTTCGTGCACATCTCGTTGTCGGGTCAGTTCGCCAAAACACTTTCGGAGTTCGAGGCGGCCGTAAAGCGATGCCCCAATGTGCTCTCCTGCTATCTGATGTCCGGCGAATATGATTACATCCTGCGCGTCGCGGCGCGGGACCTCGAAGATTACGAGCGCATCCACCGGGATTGGCTTTCGGCCCTGCCCCACGTGGTTAAGATCAATTCCAGCTTCGCGCTTCGGGAGATCATCGACCGGCCTAATGTCGGCCTCTGACCTTCAGCGCAAATCCAGCAGTAGCGCGCGATGATCCGAGATTTCAGGCTCGGCGACCGGATCGAAATTGATCACCTCGACGTCAGGCGTCACCAGCATATAGTCGGCAAAGCGCGGCTGTTTCTTGTAATGCGACGTACGCGTATCGTCATGTCCCCGCAAGGTGATGAGATCGACAAGGCCAAGCGTAGCAAGGATATCGAAGGTCTCGCTGCCAGGCAGCAGATTGAAATCGCCGCAGACGACCAGTCGCTCGCCCTCCTGCCTTACCTGCCGGATGAGATCGACCAACGCATGTGCCTGATGTCGGCGCGCCGGTGTGTCACCCTTGCCGGCGGTGTCGCGAAGGCCGTGCATCTGGGCAATGGTGATCGGTTGCCCGCGGCTGTAGTCGAAAAGGCGGATGCAATGGGCATTGCGCGACCGCGGATGCTCGCCCCAGCCGTCAGGAGAAAATTCACCGTGCACGAAACCTGCTGCCTGAGCGATTATCGGGTAGGTCTTTCGCACGAAAGTCGCCAGGCCAAACTCGGAGGCAATGGGCTGGTCACCATCGAAGAGATCGCCGCGGGCGAAAGGGAGAAAGATCCCATCGTGAGCCGGCAAAGCAGCCTTCAGCTCATCGAACAGATTGACTCGCTGCTGAAGTTCGACGCCATGATCCCGATACGTCAGCCAATCGCCTTGCGACCCCGGTGTCTGCCCCACCTCTTGAAGACAGATAACATCGGCATCGACGCCGACTAAATATTGCATCAACGGCTCATGCAGCAGCCCGCCCCAGGCATTCAGCGAAACGATACGCAAGTCCGGCTCCCCTATGTAACGCCCGATCATGGTCAATTCGGTGCCGATTCGATACGGCCGCCTACAATTTTAGCGATTATGCTAAACGTCCCTCAATGCGAACCTGATAATTCCGGACGAGAAAAAGACGTATGAGCCGGGATAATATCATGCAGTTCTCTTCGAAACCCCTCTTCCAGGGCAACCTGAAAATCAAGACCCGCGGTTCGCCGCGCCATCACGCCAGGCTCATGGGCCAGGTGCGCTATTTCACCAAACTCGCCGCCGGGCGCGTGGTCGATATTTCCACCCATGGGATCGCTCTTGATCTGCAGTCGCCTCTTTATGCCGCTGCGGGCAGTAAAGTCCGTGTCGAATGTGACGATATCGGCCTGCTGGATGGTTTCGTACGCTGGGCGCATAACGGCCGTATCGGCATCGAGTTCGATCGTTCCTCAAATGCTTCCGCCAAAGTCGCGTCCTATTTTCGCTTTTTCCACAAGGACATAAAGCCTGTTCTCAAGCGCTGATCGAATGTCGGTGCAAGCCGGCTACGATCCACAATAAGCTTGTCACATAACTGGTGCACACCTTCACAAATCGTCCTAATCTCCCGCCCGAAAGAGATTGATGAACGACAGCCCCATCGTTGAAGGAGTGTTCCATGACTTCCATTCTGGATTTGCCCAGCATGTCGCGCCGTTCCCTGCTGCAAGGCCTTAGTGCTACGGCGGCACTGATCGTGCTGCATCCTTTCGCCGCCCGCGCGGCCAGCAACCAGGCGCATCTGCGGCTGATGGAAACGACGGATATTCACGTCAACGTTTTCCCCTATGACTACTATGCCGACAAGCCGAATGACACGATGGGCCTGACGCGCACCGCGACGATCATCGACAATATCCGCGCCGAAGCCACCAACTCGCTCCTGATCGACAATGGCGACGTGCTGCAGGGCAATCCGATGGGCGACTACATGGCCTATCAGCACGGTATGAAGGACGGCGACGTCCATCCGGTCATCAAGGCAATGAATACGCTCGGCTATTCCGTCGGCACGCTCGGCAACCACGAATTCAACTATGGCCTCGACTTCATGTTCAAGGTGCTGGCCGGCGCGAACTTCCCGTTCGTCTGCGCCAACCTGACCAAGGGCCAGCTCGCCTCCGACCCGACGAAGGACGATCTGTTCTTCAAGCCCTATCTGATCCAGGAAAAGAAGATCAAGGACGGCGCTGGCAATGAGAGCACAATCAAGATCGGCTTCATCGGCTTCGTGCCGCCGCAGATCATGCTCTGGGACATCAAGAACCTCGAAGGCAAGGCGCAGACGCGCGATATCATCGAAGCCGCCAAGGCCTGGGTGCCGGTCATGAAGGTTGAAGGCGCCGATATCATCATCGCTCTCTCGCACTCCGGCATCGACGGCAGCGGCCCGAGCGACAAGATGGAAAACGCCTCGCTCTACGTTGCTGCGGTCGATGGCATTGACGCCGTCTTCACCGGCCACCAGCATCTCGTTTTCCCCGGCCCGAAGACCTGGGACGGCATCAAGGATGCCGATCCGGTCAACGGAACGCTGCATGGCAAGCCCGCCGTCATGGCCGGCTTCTGGGGCTCGCATCTCGGCCTTATCGACCTGCTGCTGGAAAAGGACGGCAAGAGCTGGAAGATCGTCGACTTCACCTCCGAAGCGCGGCCTATCTACCATCGCGACGACAAGAAGAAGGTCATCGCCGATGTCGCCGACAAGAAGGAAGTCGTCGAAGCCGCAAAGGCCGAGCACGAGGCAACGCTGACCTATGTGCGTACCCCCGTCGGCAAGACATCCGCACCGCTCTATTCCTACTTCGCGCTGGTTGCCGACGATCCGTCGGTGCAGATCGTCAGCCAGGCGCAGGTCTGGTACATCAAGGAGATGCTGAAGGAAACGCAGTACAAGGACCTGCCGATCCTTTCAGCTGCAGCGCCTTTCAAATGCGGCGGCCGCAACGGTGCCGACTACTATACGGACGTTCCTGCCGGCAATATCGCCATCAAGAACGTCGCCGATCTCTATCTCTATCCGAATACCGTTCAGGCCGTCGTCATCACCGGCGCTCAGGTCAAGGGCTGGCTGGAAATGTCGGCCGCGATGTTCAACCAGGTGCAGCCCGGCGCCAAGGATGCGGATCTCATCAACAACAGCTTCCCGTCCTACAATTTCGATGTCATCGATGGCGTGACATACCAGATCGACGTGTCGCAGCCGCGCCGCTTCGGCGATGACGGCAAGGTCCTGAATGCCGATGCGAACCGCATCCAAAACCTGCAGTTCGAGGGCAAGCCGATCGATCCCGCGCAGAAGTTCCTGGTCGTCACCAACAACTACCGCGCCGGCGGCGGCGGCAACTTCCCGGAAATTGCCGGCGACAAGGTCGTCTATCAGGCGCCGGACACCAACCGTGACGTCATCGTGCGCTATGTTCACGATCAGGGCACGATCAACCCGACCGCGGATGGCAACTGGACGTTCAAGCCGCTTCCGGGCACGACCGTGCAATTCCAAAGCTCACCGAAGGCCAAGGACTTCCTGGAACAGGTCAAGAGCGTAAAGATCGAAGATGTCGGCGAAGGTGCGGACGGCTTCCGCAACTATCGTCTGGTCCTCTAATCAGGAATGCCAGCGTCCTCTCCCCGTATACGGGGAGAGGATATTTCATTCGGCGGCCAGCCGGTTTTCTTCAGGATGGAACATTTCAATAGCGGCCTTGAAGTCCGTCTGATTCGGGCAACGCGACAGGCGCGAGCTGAAAGCTTCGATCATCCAGGCCGCAGCGGGACCGGGGGGATTGTCGACCTTGCGGACGGCGTAGATCGGATATTCACTCTGATCGTAGGCATCAAGCGCCAGAGGCACCAGCCGGCCCTTCTGCAGATCCTCCATGATAAACGAAGCCGGCAGCCCACCCCAGCCGAGCCCACCGCGGATGAGCTGGTGCTTGGTGGCGATATCGCTCACATGCCAGATCTTGTAGGACAGGACGTTGAAATCCTTTCCATTCGTCAGGGTGGAGGCATCGGTGACAACCAGCTGCACTTCCTCGCGCACGTCGGTGAGCGTGAGTGGTCGTCCCAATTGGGCAAGCGGATGGGTCGGCGCGGCAACCGGCAGCATGAATGAATGGCCGATGCGCTCAATGACCAAGGAATCATCCTGCTTCAGCACTGAGCCGCCAATACCGATCGTCGACTTGCCGCTGGCAACCAGCTCCAGCATCGAGCCGAGTTCGCCGGTATCGAGACGTAAGGCAACATAGGGGAAGCGATCGCGGAATTCGCGCAGCACGTCGACGGTCGCATGCACCGGCACCATGACGCTGATGGCGACGGACACCTCCGCCTCAAGCCCGCTCTTCAAGCCTTTCACGCGCGCGCGCATCACCTGCAGATCGGACAGGATGCGGCGTGCATCCTCGAGCATCACCCTGCCCGCATCCGTCAGCTTCGGCTGGCGCGAACCAGACCGCTCGAATAGCGGCATTTCAAGCTGCGCCTCCAGATTTGCAATCGTGTAGCTAATGACCGATTGGGCACGGTTAAGCGCGCGCGAGGCCGCCGAAAAACTGCCTGATTCAGCAACCGTCAGAAAGACCTGCAACTGGTCGAGGGTGGGATTGGGAAGCATCTGCCATCCATTCTATCGATAATTCCGATCCATATTATCACAGTTTTTTTCGATAGGGCGGAAGACTTATTTATTTGGCGAACGAGATCGGATTCTCCCGGCCGATTTTCGCAACCCATTGAAAAGGAAAACGGATATGTCTTCTATTCTTCTTCTGACTTCGAGCCCGCGTTCTGACTCGCTCTCCACCAAGATCGCAATCGAGCTTGCCGATAAGATCAAGGCCAACAATCCCGGCAAGACGATCGTTCACCGCGATCTCGCTGCTGATGCCCTGCCGCACATCGACGGCCCGTTCACGGCTGCCATCCGCACGCCGGTCGATGCTCGCACGTCTGAGCAGCAGGAACTCGTCAAGGTTTCCGACGCGCTCGTCGACGAGCTGCTCGCAGCCGATACGCTGGTCATCGGCACCGGCCTCATCAACTTCAACATCTACTCGTCGCTGAAGACCTGGATCGACAACGTCGCTCGCGCCGGCCGCACCTTCACCTACACGGAAACCGGCCCGAAGGGTCTGGCCACCGGCAAGAAGGCCTATATCGTGCTTGCTTCGGGCGGTGTCTATTCCGATGGCCCGGCTGCTCCGCTCAACCACGCTGTTCCCTACCTGAAGTCGGTTCTCGGCTTCATCGGCATCACTGACGTCGAAACCGTCTACATCGAAGGTCTCGCCTTCGGTCCGGAAGCTGCAGAAAAGGCAATCGGCGCCGCCCAGGCTCGCGCTGCCGAGCTGGCACTCGCCGCTTAATTCCGAAGCATCGTTCAGACGCTGAGAGGCGGCCGGCTTCAACCGGCCACTTTTTTATTTGGCTTACGGCATGTCCCTGATGAATTGCTTCACGGTCTCCAGAATTTCGCTGGAGAGGGCATCATCGTTCGACACCCGCGCGAAACCGAGCGCTCCAGTCATCAGGCTGGAGACGATGATTGCCTTGCGCCGCGCCTCTTCCGTTTCAGGCTGCCCCATGCGCGCCGTCATCGCAGCGAAATTTCGCCGGAGGCCATCGGTGGCAACCGTGCGGACGGCATCGCTGCTACGCGCCATATCCGCAGTCAAGGCGGCGTAGACACAGCCCTCGCTGCATTCTTCGAGATGACGCTTGCTGAGATAGTTATCGACATATTCCTGCAGCGGGATGCTCGCGGGATCTATGCCCTTTTCCTGTTGCTGGCGTCGCCACCATTCGATCGCCGACTCCATGGCTTCCGCCACGAGCTCGTCGCGCGAGGCGAAATGCTTGTAGAAACCGCCGACTGTTAAGCCCGCCTCTTTCATCAGATCGGCAACGCCAATCCCTTCCAAACCTTCCTCGCGCAGACGCTTGGCGGCAAGCGTGACGATGCGCTCATGCGTCTTCTGTTTTTCCAATTGTGACCGGCCCATCGAAATTCCCTTCAAGTCAGGCTTGACAAAATGGATTACGATCATAATCCTTATAGATAGCGATCATAATCCAGATCGTGACGAAAGCCAACAGGAGCTACGAACATGCGTCTCAAGAACAAGGTCGCCCTCATTACTGGCGGAAACAGCGGCATTGGCCTTGCCACCGCCCGCCTCTTCCTCGCCGAGGGCGCCAAGGTCGCCATAACAGGCCGCAACGCAAAAACGCTGGCCGAAGCGGCGGCGGAACTCGGCGGTGACGTGCTTGCCCTGCAGGCGGACACGACAGATATCCCGGGTATGGAAAAAGCTTTTGCCGAAGCGGCACAGAAACTCGGCAATTTCGATGTCGTGTTCGCCAATGCAGGAATTGGCGGCGACACCCCGCTCGGCAACACGACATTGGAGCAGTTCGAGACGATCGTGCGCATCAATTTCACCGGCGTCTTCTTCACGGTACAGGCCGCGTTGCCGTATCTCAATGACGGCGCATCGGTCATTCTAAACGGCTCGGTGCACGCCGTGCTCGGCATACCCGGTGCTTCGGCCTACGCTGGCACGAAGGGTGCCGTTCGCGCCATGACCCGCAATCTGGCATCCGAACTTGCGCCCCGCGCCATCCGCGTCAATCAGGTCACGCCTGGCGCCACGAAGACACCGATCTGGAATCCGCGCGCCCCAACGCCGGATGCCATGGATGCGCTGGAAGCACGCTTCGGCGGCATGAGCCCGCTCGGTCGTATGAGTGAAGCCGATGAGATCGCCAGCGCGGCTCTCTACTTCGCCTCCGACGATTCCACCAATGTCACAGCCATGGAAATTACCGTCGACGGCGGCGCCATCAATGCGCCTGCCGGCGCAAAGATGTTCCGTCAGGGTTGAGCAAGAAAACGAGACCGGCCTGCAAAAAGCAGTCTTGGATGTTCACTCATGCAAAAGGCCGCTCGATTTGGGCGGCCTTTTCAAGAATACCAAGCGAAAGTCGGCTTGAGATCAGACCTGACGGACCTTCTCGCCATCGCCAAAAAGACCGGCGCCGTTCTGATCGATGATCTGCTGCGCCTTGCGGAAGGTCGATTCCACGGCATCGTCCGACGAAGTGAAAACATCGGCGCGAATGAAATTGCGCACAAGCATCTCGCCGTTCACATCTTTCTCGATCCGGCCTGCAAGGCGGAACTGGTTGCCCTCCCGCTGCGGTGTTGCATAGATCGTGCAACCGGCATGCGTTTGCGGTTCCGCGCTAACTGCTGGACCCGCGGACTTTTCAGTGCCCGTCTGCGACGCGCCACCGGTGAAAATCGAGATAATATTTGAAAAAAACGAAGCCATGGATCGCCTTTAGCATGAAGGTTGCAAGCTCGCAAAGTCAAATGATCAGGTTTGCCAGGATGTCGTTTTCGGTGATGTCCTCATAACCCATGCCCGAACTTTCAAACTTGGCGATAAGCGCCTTGAAATTATCCGGATTTTTCGTCTCGATACCGATCAGAATGGAGCCGAAATTACGAGCACTCTTCTTCAGGTATTCGAAACGCGCGATATCGTCATCCGGCCCAAGCATGTTGAGAAAATCCCTCAGCGCTCCTGGGCGCTGCGCAAGGCGCAAGATGAAGTATTTCTTCAGCCCGGCATAACGCATGGCGCGTTCCTTCACATCGGGCAGACGCTCGAAGTCGAAATTGCCGCCGGAAACGACCGCGACAATGGTCTTGCCACGGATGCTGTCGCGATCCAGCGTCTCGAGCGCGGTGATGGCCAATGCGCCCGCCGGCTCCAGCACCACCCCCTCCACATTCAGCATGTCGGTGATCGTGACGCAGATGGCGTTTTCCTCGATCAGCCTCACCTGATCGGCCGCAAAACCTTTCAGCGCCGCGAAGTTCAAATCGCCGATCCGGCCGACAGCGGCGCCATCGACGAAATTGTCGACCTTGGTCAACGTCACCACCTGCCCTGCCTCGATGCTGCGGCGCAGGCTCGGCGCCCCCGCCGGCTCGGCAAAGGTGAAGGCGCTACGATCAAGCACATCGGCAAAATATCCGGTGATGCCCGCCGCCAGACCACCGCCGCCGACAGGAAGCAGGACGCAATCGGCAACGACACCTTCAGGCAGCTGTTCGGCAATCTCGGCGGCAACGGTCGCCTGCCCTTCGATGATATCGAGGTGGTCGAAAGGCGGCACCATGATGCCATCGATCTTTTCGACATGATCGCGCGCAGCCTGGTAGCACTGGTCGAAGAAATCGCCGAAGAGTTTGATGGTGATAAACTCGCCACCGAAGATCCGGGTCTTGTCGATCTTCTGCTGCGGCGTCGTGACGGGCATATAAACCACGCCCTGCACGCCGAAATGCCGGCAGACAAAGGCAAATCCCTGCGCGTGGTTGCCGGCGGATGCGCAAACGAACGTCTTGCCCGTTCCTCCCTCGGCAATCACCTTGCGGAAAAAATTGAAGGCGCCACGGATCTTATAGGACCGTACCGGTGTCAGATCCTCACGCTTGAGCCAGATATCAGCGCCGTAACGAGCGGAAAGATGCTCGTTCAACTGCAACGGCGTTGCGGGGAAAAGGCCACGCATGGCCTCGGTGGCTTCGAGAACAGTCTGTTTGTCCACGGCTTATCCGTCCTTCTTCAATCCGTCTTTTGCTATGGCACAGGAAAGATGAGACAAGAAAGCCTGTTTATCGTCATTGCAGACCTGCCGGGACGATATCGGCGCAAGACATCAGCGCGATCGCTAATATATATCCTGCTATCCATCCCCCAAAACTGTGAATTGACAGCATGGACCAGCCTGCTTCCTATAGCTCCAGCCATCATGATGATGGTTAGAGGCCCGCTCTGAAACCGACACGTCGGCTCCGGCGGGCTTCGCCTATCAACCTCGGAAAATCGACCGTTTGACGCCTGCAATCCTCAATTGAGAATCATGCAAAAGATGCTTATCCCTGGATTGATCCGGAGGAGAAGTTCATCATGCGTTTCATCTGCACGCTTTCTGCCGTTCTCGTTCTCGCCGCGCTTGCCTCCTGCACGTCGCAGGAAAAAACCTACGAAGAAATGCTGCCCATCATAAAGGAAAGCCCGACGGCTCGCGCGAAGGTCATTGCCAAATGCGCGTCGCAGCCGATGTCGCCCGAAACACTGGATGAGATGGCGTTCTACGTCAGAGCGCAAAAGAGCGAGGCAAAGCGCCTGTTCTGCGAGAGGCTGATGGCCGGCGTCGTCTCCGGTAGAATCAGCTACGCCGATTTCAAGGCCGTGTTCCAGAAGAAGAAGATCACCCCTGCGCTCGTCAACGTTCTCAAAGGACGTTAGCCGAACGCGACCGGCAGCCCTGCAGGCCGCGGCGCATCAGGCCAAATTGGTCCGTCCTCGACAAAACATTTCCTTGACTGAATCGCTCAAGTGCTTGAAGGGAAAAAAGCACGCGGACGTGGCGAAACTGGTAGACGCAAGGGACTTAAAATCCCTCGACCTTTGGTTGTACGGGTTCGACCCCCGTCGTCCGCACCAAAATCAAGAATCCTACAGTGCGAAATAAAAAAGGCGCAGCTTTCGCCGCGCCTCTCACTTTATATGCAGATCTGAATTAAGCCGACAGCTTTGCGGCGATCTTGGCGACGTGGGCGCCCTGGAACTTTGCGGCTTCCAGTTCGATTTCGGAGGGCTGACGCGAGCCGTCGCCGTTGGTGATGGTGGACGCGCCATAAGGCGAGCTGCCCTTGACTTCTTCGGTGCCCATCTGGCCCTGGAACGCATAGGGAAGACCGACGACGGCCATGCCGTGGTGCAGCAGCGTCGGAATGAAGCCGAGAATGGTGGATTCCTGGCCGCCGTGCTGCGTTGCCGACGAGGTGAAGACCGAGCCGACCTTGCCGACGAGCTTGCCACCGAACCAGAGGCCGCCGGTCTGATCCCAGAAATTGCGCATCTGAGAGGCGACCGTGCCGAAGCGGGTGCCGGCGCCGACGATGATGGCGTCGTATTCTGCAAGTTCGTCCGGCGTTGCGATCGGAGCGGCCTGATCGAGCTTGAAGTAAGAGGACTTGGCGACTTCTTCCGGAACCAGTTCCGGCACGCGCTTGACGGTGACGTCTGCGCCGGCCGACTTTGCGCCTTCAGCGACGGCATAGGCCATCGTCTCGATATGACCGTAGGACGAATAGTAGAGAACCAAAACCTTAGCCATGAACGTCTCCCGTTTGTTGGACGCGTTGAGTGTCGGGTCATCTTGTATCAGTCATGCGACAAGGACACAGCCCTTATGCTCAGAACGCACTGTTCATCCTGCGTAGACGAAAACTCGCTTTCAACATCCCGCGATCATCGCGGCGATCCGAAGTTGAGCGTTTGCATTCGCCGCAAACAGCGCTACCTATTGCAAACCTTTTGCGAGCGCCGATGCGCATTTTCCTGGATGTCTTCATGTCAAACGAAACCATTGTCACAGCCGCCATGCTGGCCATCGGCGACGAACTGCTCTCCGGCCGCACCAAGGACAAGAACATCGGTCACCTGGCTGATCTGCTGCTGCTGGCAGGCATCGACTTGAAGGAAGTTCGCATCGTTGCCGATGATGAAGACGCCATCGTCGTGGCCTTGAATGCGCTGCGCGGACAATATGATTATGTTTTCACGTCGGGCGGCATCGGTCCGACCCATGACGACATCACCGCCGATGCCATTGCCAAAGCCTTCGGCGTGGCTTGCGAGCATGATGCCGAGGCGATGCGGATCATGGGCGAAATGTATGCCCGCCGCGAGATGGAATTCACCGAGGCCCGTCAGCGCATGGCGCGCATGCCCGTCGGCTCCAAGCATATCGCCAATCCGGTTTCGACCGCCCCTGGTTTCAACATCGGCAATGTCTATGTCATGGCCGGCGTGCCGCAGGTTTTCCAGGCGATGCTCGATAATGTCATTCCCACGCTGAAGACTGGTGTGCGCATGTTGTCGACGGCGATTTCATGCCCCTATGGCGAGGGCGAGATCGGCACACCGCTCGGCCTCATCCAGAAGGCTCATCCCGATACCAGCATTGGCTCCTATCCACGCTATGTCGGCCAATTCTTCTCGACGGAGATCGTCGTCAGAGCGCGCTCAGCGGAATTGATGGACAAAGTTGCGGAGGAAGTGCGTGCAATGATCGAGGCTATTCGTCAGTCGAAAGCCAAGGAAAATCAGTCTGCTGAGGCGTGACGTTCAAGAACGGCGCGCCTTTTGTTTTGGAACCGGAACGATCTCGGCGCGTTATTCTGCTGCGGAAAGCTGATACAGCGAAGCGATCCAACCCTTCCGCATGGGAGATCACGCCATGTCTTATAAAACCATAGTGACCGTCCTCGATAATCCGGACAACACGCAGATTGCCGCCGATTTCGCGGCCGCTTTTGCCCGGGAACATGACGCTCACATCGTCGGCTTGCATGCGGAAGTCGTTTCGACCGTACCGCTGGTGGCACCGATGGAAATTCCCGATCCTGTTGCCGTCCAGGCACTGCAGGATGTCGCGCACACACAGGCTGTCGAGATCGAGCGGCTTTTCCGCAGCAAGATGGAAGGCACCGGCCTCAGCTACGAGTGGCACAGCTTTGCCAGCACCGTCGGCTACGGCACCGAGCCCTTGATCGAAAGTTCGCGCAGCGCCGACCTGCTGGTTGCCGTTCAGCCCGATCCGTCGAAATACTCGGATACCCAGGTCGATGTCGAAACCTTCCTGTTCGACAGCGGCCGACCAGTCCTGCTCATTCCCTACATCCTGAAGGAACCGAAGCCGATCCGCCGGGTGTTGATCGCCTGGAACGGTTCAAAGGAAGTGGCGCGCGCCACGTTCGATGCGCTACCCTTCCTCAAGGCGGCTGATTCGGTGGAGATCCTGTCAGTCAGCACATCGGAAAAAGAGGCCCATCCCTCCAAGGAGAGCGGCATCCAGGTTGCCGCAGCGCTGACGCGCCATGGCGTACGCGCAACGTTCGAAACGGCCTCTTGCGCCGACAAATCGACGCCGTCTCAGGTGATCGAAAATCGCCTTGCCGATAATAGCATCGACCTGCTCGTTATGGGTGCCTACACCCATTCCTGGCTCTGGCAGATGATTTTCGGCGGCACGACACGCACGCTGCTGCAGTCCATGACGGCAATGACACTGCTCGCCCGCTAAGCGGTTCCACCGCTCAGCCTGAGGCTCTCGGACCAAACGGATAGTCGGTCGCTGTTTCGCTGCTCTTGCCTTTTGACGGCAAATCCAGCAGAAAGCAGCGACCGATGACAGAATTCCCGTCAGGGAACCGTTCGCGCGGTCCATGGAACATGATCCCGAGGGGCAATCGCCTTTTACGGATGAGATCCTGTTCAAGCAGATAGCAAGCGAAACGCGTTCCGGATCCGGTTATGGTCCGCGCCCTGCCGCGGGGGTCTGCTCAGGGTCGCCGGCGCCGCCGGTGCGTTATCATTCCATGCCCCGGAGCTTTCTGCCATGTCCCTGCCCGATAAAGCCTTTCCCGTATCGTGGGATCAGTTCCATCGTGACGCCCGCGCGCTTGCCTGGCGGCTTGCCGGTCTCAACCGCGAGTTCAAGGCGATCGTCTGCATCACCCGTGGCGGCCTGGTGCCTGCCGCCATTATCTCGCGCGAACTCAATATCCGCTTGATCGAGACGGTCTGCATCGCCTCCTACCACGACTACACCAGCCAGGGTGAAATGAACCTGCTCAAAGGCGTTGCGCCGGAGTTGTCGGTCAATGGCGGCGAAGACGTTCTTGTCGTCGACGACCTCACCGATACCGGCAAGACGGCGCTCGAAGTGCGCGCCATGTTGCCGAAGGCGCATTTCGCCTGCGTTTATGCCAAGCCGACCGGCGTTCCCACAATCGACACCTTCATCACGGAAGTCAGCCAGGACACCTGGATCTACTTCCCTTGGGACATGGGCTTCACCTATCAGGAGCCGATTTCAAAAGGCCATCGTGGTTGAAATCGAGGCAGTCCGTGCGAATCACTTGCGATTCTCCGCGTGGCCTCGAAATGTGATTTAGATTGTCATAATAGATGTGGGCGCTGCGGCGCCCACTATATTTAGTGGACGCAAAACGGCGAGAACGCGTGAAATTCAAGGCGTTCCAAGCGAATCATAAGGCGGATATGCACGCTTTGAACGTGCTGCCAATTGTTTCAGGGTCACGGTCACAATTTTGTCGTTTTTGACCCAGGCGGTGATGGCATTCGAGGCCGCTGCGATGGTCGGAAGGACGAGCGCCTCCCCACAAGCTCTTGAATCTTCTAGCCTACTGGCGTTTCCCCAGTTTCCACAGGTAAGCCCACAAGATATTGTGGTTAACAATCCCTAGCAAACCACCCCTTGACGGACTCGGGTCTTTCAAAGTTAATGGACGACGTTGCGGCGGCGACTGGACCAGGCGGATTTACGAGGGCTGGTTCTCATTTCGAAATCGGATTTGAATTCAAGGCGTTTCATCTTTGTCGGTGGTCGCCGCGAGTGCTTTTGTGCCGATCTTGATGCTGCCAAAAAATATGTGCGGGGACTGGCGGCAATAAGCTGTTAATACTATATTTAGTGTTTGCAGCCACCATCACCACAAGATACAGGAACAACATCTCCGGATGACACCTCCTGTCACAGAGCGGATTGAAAGCTGGCTGCGCGTTGAACTCGCCATGCCGGAATGAGAATTTTTGCGCCCTGTTTTCACGCGGGCGTACCAACGAATGAGGATCGGGACCATGCGCATCGAACGTCGTTTCACGAAGGCAGGCCAGTCACCCTATGCGGAGATCGAATTCCGCAAGGCGACGAGCGAGATCAAGAACCCCGATGGGTCGATCGTCTTCCGTCTTGAAAACATCGATGTGCCCGCGCAGTTCTCGCAGGTTGCGGCGGATATTCTGGCGCAGAAGTACTTCCGCAAGGCCGGCGTGCCCGCAAAGCTCAAGAAGGTCGAGGAAAACGACGTTCCTTCCTTCCTGTGGCGCTCCGTTCCCGATGACGCTGCCATGAAGGATCTGCCCAAGGAAAAGCACACCGGCTCTGAAACCGATGCGCGACAGGTGTTCGATCGCCTTGCCGGCACCTGGACCTACTGGGGCTGGAAGGGTGGCTACTTCTCGTCCGAGGAAGACGCGTCTGCTTTCTTCGACGAACTGGCTTACATGCTCGCTACCCAGCGCGTCGCGCCGAACTCTCCGCAATGGTTCAACACCGGCATGCACTGGGCCTACGGCATCGACGGCCCCGGTCAGGGCCACTATTATGTCGACCCGTTCACCGGCAAGCTCACCAAGTCCAAGTCGGCCTATGAGCATCCGCAGCCGCATGCCTGCTTCATTCAGTCCGTCGAAGACGATCTCGTCAACGAAGGCGGCATCATGGACCTCTGGGTTCGCGAAGCCCGTCTCTTCAAGTACGGTTCCGGCACCGGCTCCAACTTCTCGATGCTGCGTGGTGAGGGCGAAAAGCTCTCCGGCGGCGGCCGTTCTTCCGGCCTGATGAGCTTCCTCAAGATCGGCGACCGCGCTGCCGGCGCCATCAAGTCGGGCGGCACGACCCGCCGCGCCGCCAAGATGGTCGTTGTCGACATCGACCATCCGGATATCGAGGATTACATCAACTGGAAGGTCAAGGAAGAGCAGAAGGTTGCTGCCCTCGTCACCGGTTCCAAGATCGTCGCCAAGCACCTGAAGGCGATCATGAAGGCGACCGTCAACTGCGAAGGCGACAATGACGATTGCTTCGACCCGGCCAAGAACCCTGCCCTGAAGCGCGAGATACGCGCTGCCAAGAAGGACCAGGTTCCGGAAAACTACGTCCAGCGTGTCATCCAGTTCGCCCGTCAGGGCTACACGGATCTCGAATTCAAGACCTACGACACCGACTGGGATTCGGAAGCCTACCTCACGGTATCCGGCCAGAACTCCAACAACTCCGTCTCGATCAAGGACGACTTCCTGCGCGCCGTCGAGAATGATGGCGACTGGAACCTGACCGCCCGCAAGGACGGCAAGGTCGTCAAGACGCTGAAGGCTCGCGACCTGTGGGAATCGATCTCCTACGCCGCCTGGGCATCGGCCGATCCGGGCCTGCACTTCAACACGACGATGAACGACTGGCACACCAGCCCGGCTGCCGGCCCGATCCGCGCATCCAATCCGTGCTCGGAATACATGTTCCTCGACGACACGGCCTGCAACCTCGCTTCGCTGAACCTGATGACCTTCAAGGACGCGGCAACGAAGCGCATCAATATTGCTGACTACGAACACGCCGTCCGTCTCTGGACCGTCGTTCTCGAAGTCTCCGTGATGATGGCGCAGTTCCCCTCGCGCCGCATCGCCGAGCTTTCCTACGAATACCGCACGCTCGGCCTCGGCTACGCCAACATCGGCGGCCTGCTGATGTCGTCGGGCATTCCCTATGACAGCGACGAAGCCCGCGCTATCGCCGGCTCGCTGACCGCGATCATGACCGGGATCTCGTATGCAACGTCGGCCGAGATGGCTTCCGAGCTCGGGACCTTCCCGATGTTCAAGCCGAACCGCGAAAACATGCTGCGCGTCATCCGTAACCATCGCCGCGCTGCTTACGGCGAGGCCTCGGGCTATGAAGGTCTTTCTGTCAACCCGGTCGCGCTGATCCACTCCGACAATCCGGACCAGGATCTCGTTGCTCACGCGAAGGCTGCCTGGGACAAGGCCCTGGAACTCGGCGAAAAGCACGGCTACCGCAATGCGCAGGCAACCGTCATCGCGCCGACCGGCACGATCGGCCTCGTCATGGATTGCGACACGACCGGCATCGAGCCGGACTTCGCCCTGGTGAAGTTCAAGAAGCTTGCCGGCGGCGGCTACTTCAAGATCATCAACCGCGCCGTTCCGGAAGCGCTGCGCACGCTTGGCTATTCCGAAAGCCAGATCGCCGAGATCGAGGCTTACGCTGTCGGCCACGGCAACCTGAACCAGGCTCCGGCCATCAACCCGTCGACGCTGAAGGCCAAGGGCTTCACCGCCGAGAAGGTCGATGCCGTGAACGCCGCGCTCAAGAGCGCCTTCGACATCAAGTTCGTCTTCAACCAGTGGACCCTCGGCGCCGACTTCCTGAAGGGCACGCTGAAGGTGTCCGACGAGCAGATGGGCGATATGAGCTTCAATCTGCTCGACCATCTCGGCTTCTCCAAGAAGGACATCGAGGCCGCCAATATCCACGTCTGCGGTGCGATGACGCTGGAAGGCGCGCCGTTCCTGAGACAAGAACATCTGGCGGTCTTCGATTGCGCCAACCCCTGCGGCAAGATCGGCAAGCGTTACCTCTCGGTCGAGAGCCATATCCGCATGATGGCGGCTGCTCAGCCCTTCATCTCGGGCGCCATCTCCAAGACGATCAACATGGCAAACGAAGCAACCGTCGAGGATTGCAAGAACGCCTACATGCTGTCCTGGAAGCTCGGCCTGAAGGCCAATGCGCTCTACCGCGACGGCTCCAAGCTAAGCCAGCCGCTGAACGCTTCGTTGATCGAAGACGATAGCGATGAGGATGCGCTGGAAGAATTCCTGCAGGCCCCTGCCGCCGCGCAGGCCGTGACCATCACGGAAAAGATCGTCGAGCGCGTGATCGAGAAGGTCATCCGCACGCAGGAGAAGCTGCCGGGTCGCCGCAAGGGCTACACCCAGAAGGCCAAGATCGGCGGACACACGATCTTCCTGCGCACCGGCGAATATGACGACGGCCGCCTCGGCGAAATCTTCCTTGATATGAACAAGGAAGGCTCCGCCCTGCGCGCCTTCATCAACAACTTCGCGATCTCCGTCTCGCTCGGCCTGCAGTATGGCGTGCCGCTCGAGGAATATGTCGACGCCTTCACCTTCACCAAGTTCGAGCCGGCCGGCATCGTCACGGGTAATGACGCCATCAAGAACGCCACGTCGATCCTCGACTACGTGTTCCGCGAACTGGCGATCTCCTACCTCGGCCGTCACGACCTCGCCCATGTCGACACGTCCGACTTCAACAACACGGCGCTTGGCCGCGGTGTTTCCGAAGGCAAGGCCGACGTCGTGTCGAAGGGCCTGACCCGCGGATACAAGCCGACCCTCGTCCCGACATCGGGTGATCGTTCGGCGGATGCCAAGGGCTCGGCAACGGCTGCCCCGGCACGCGCGGCAGCGCTTTCGACCGTAACAGCCTTTGCCGGCAACGCGGTCCGCAAGCTGGAGCCGACCGGCGCCGTCTCCACCTCCGAAGTCGTCGCCTTCAAGCGTGACTATGAAGAGCGCGCCAAGGAACTGGCAGAAGAGATCGCGGAAGAGCTGGTAAGCGAAACCGCAGAAGCCGCGACCGGCCTCTTCACCGACAAGGCCGCAAGCGATGCAGCTGCTGCGAAGACGGACGCCAAGAAGCTGGAATCCGAACGCCGCGCTCGCTCCATCATGCAGGGTTACACCGGCAACATGTGCACCGAGTGCCAGAACTTCACCATGGTGCGCAACGGCACCTGCGAGAAGTGCGACACTTGCGGCGCAACGAGCGGCTGCAGCTGATACGGAGAAATGAGCGGGACCGGCCCAACCTTTGGCCGTCAGTAACGCTTGGAAGTTGATTGCAACTGTAACGCGCTCCTGATTATTCACATCGAGGGGCGCGTTTTTTGTGCCTAAACCACATTTTTTCTTGCGAAAAATTAATAACTAGGGCTGCGCCTTATGCGCGCATAAATAATATTTAATCAACCTTAAAGGTTAAGCCACCATTATTGTCAAAAGCTTGGCTGCCGATTATCATAAATTATCGGAGGCTTGGGTAGAGACAATGGAAAGAGACAACCTTCTGAACGGGCCCTGCTATCCGCATTTTCGAAACTCCCAAACCAGTGTGTTTATCGACTGCCGCTCCCGATAGTACGAGTAACGCCAGCGGTGCGTTCAAAAAACGGCGCGACGTATCGCCTGCCCCGCGCCTCTTCGGTTACCGCAATGATGAATTCGACCTTTATTTAATGGCTATGCGAACGAAAGTACGCTGTTGTCACCCACAGTTGTGTAGCGCCACCGCCCGGAATGTATTTCATTTGGCAGAGTCCGATCCAGAAATTCGCGAAACCTTGCAAGCGTCTCTGGTTGTTCGGAAAACGTCGTGAGAAATAATTTGTTCTGGAAGATAAGAAATGGTGCCAGGCGCCGATTGGCGATCTGCATATATTTATAGAACCCTTCCGTGACCGTCGGCCAATGCACGCCCAGAAAATCATCGAGCAATATGATACCACCTGGAACGAGAAGCTCCTGGGCAAGTGCCATGTCATTCACAACGTGAGCGATGGTATGGCCACCATCCACTGAAATCAGGCGCACGCCATCGACACCAAGTCGCCCTCTGACTGTCACCGGTGTCAACGACATGCTGTCAGCAGATATTGCCGTAACGCGAGAGGCGTAATCCGGGAAAAGCTCATGCAGATGCCGCGTAAATATCGCGAGCGAACCTTTTCCACTGTGATCAAGGTTCTTGTCTTGATCCTCGAATAGATCGACTGCGACGCAGCGATCATGATCGCGAGAAATGGCGGACAGCATGAAAAATAGTTTGCCGTGGTGAACGCCGATCTCGAGAATATCGCCCTCCACTTTTTGCGCATCATGAAGTTCGCGAACAAATTTCAGAATGTGCGGAATTCTATCGCCAACCCAGCCTTGAACCTCATTCCACGATCGCCTCAGCGCCCCATCCAAAACATCAACTTCGCCCACTCCCGCAACCAATTGCATATATTACCCCTTGTTGAACATGACCTGCAGCACGACAGAACCGTTATTCCGACGGTGCCAATCGCTTTTGTCGTCAACATTTATGGCGCCATCTCGCCACCAGATTGGAAGGAATACTATCAACACCGCATTGTCCGCATGCCAGCCAAAAACCGCCCGCACTATACGTATTGGGGCATCCTGACTTGATCTGCGCCTGACTTGATCTGCGGGGGGAAGCTTCTTGAAAACATTATTAAGGAATCCAAGGCTTCGAACTTGAACTCATGCACCTGCCATCCGAAAACCTGCGACAGCGTCGCAAACCCGTGGCATAAGGCCCGCGAAAACTTTTCTTCGGGCCTGGCGTCATCATGATTCGTATCGAGAATATCAGCAAGCAGAATAGCCATCGTATCCTTTTCATTGAGGCGTCCGCTGCGCTCAATAGAGGCGAGAGCGTCGGTCTGGTCGGCCCAAACGGCGCCGGCAAGACGACGCTTTTCCGGATGATCACGGGACAGGAATTGCCGGACGAAGGGCAAGTCTCGGTCGATAAGGGCATCACCATCGGTTATTTCAACCAGGATGTCGGCGAGATGGAAGGCCGCAGCGCCGTCTCCGAGGTGATGGAGGGTGCAGGCCCCGTCAGCGCCGTTGCCGCCGAGTTGCGAGAACTCGAGGCTGCCATGAGCGATCCGGATCAAGCCGACAAAATGGATGAAATCATCGAGCGGTACGGCGAAGTGCAGGCCCGCTACGAGGAGCTAGATGGCTATGCGTTGGAGGGCCGTGCCCGCGAGGTACTGGCAGGCCTCAGCTTCACTCCGGAAATGATGGACGGCGATGTCGGCGCCCTCTCGGGCGGCTGGAAGATGCGCGTGGCGCTGGCCCGCATCCTCTTGATGCGTCCCGATGTCATGCTGCTCGACGAGCCGAGCAACCATCTCGATATCGAAAGCCTGATCTGGCTCGAGTCCTTTCTGAAGGGCTATGAAGGTGCGTTGTTGATGACATCGCACGATCGCGAGTTCATGAACCGCATCGTCAGCAAGATTATCGAGATCGATGCCGGCAACCTGACGAGCTACTCGGGCGATTACGAATTCTACGAGCAGCAGCGCGCTCAGAACGAAAAGCAGCAGCAGGCCCAGTTCGAGCGCCAGCAGGCGATGCTTGCCAAGGAAATCAAGTTCATCGAGCGGTTCAAGGCGCGCGCTTCGCATGCGTCGCAGGTGCAGAGCCGCGTGAAGAAGCTGGAAAAGATCGACCGGGTCGAGCCGCCGAAGCGCCGCCAGACGGTTGCCTTCGAATTCCAGCCGGCGCCACGCTCCGGTGAAGATGTGGCCGTGTTGAAGAACGTCCATAAGAAATACGGTAGCCGCACCATCTATGAAGGCCTCGACTTCATGGTTCGCCGCCGCGAGCGTTGGTGCATCATGGGCATCAACGGCGCCGGCAAATCCACGCTGCTCAAGCTGGTTGCAGGCTCGACGCAGCCGGACCAGGGCAGCGTCGCCTTGGGCGCAAGCGTCAAAATGGGATATTTCGCCCAGCATGCCATGGATCTCCTGGATGGCGAACGCACTGTGTTCCAGCAGCTCGAACACGATTTCCCGCAGGCAGGTCAAGGCTCGTTGCGGGCGCTCGCCGGATGCTTCGGCTTTTCCGGCGATGATGTCGAAAAGAAATGCCGGGTCTTGTCGGGCGGCGAAAAGGCGCGCCTCGTCATGGCGATCATGCTTTTCGAACCGCCGAACCTGTTGATCCTGGACGAGCCGACGAACCATCTCGATCTAGACACCAAGGAAATGCTCATCCAGGCGCTGTCGCAGTATGAAGGTACGATGCTGTTCGTGTCGCACGACCGGCATTTTCTCGCAGCACTTTCCAACCGCGTATTGGAACTGACCCCGGACGGCATTCATCAGTACACAGGCGGCTATACGGAATATGTCGAACGCACCGGCTATGAAGCGCCTGGCATCAGAAGCTGACGTCCAGCGACTAAGTTTTTCGCGGAAACTTTGAGCTGCTCCATCTCTTTGTCTTCCCTCAAGTCCGGATGGAAGAGAGCTGGCGCCCGGCGAGCTATTGCGTCGATGTTGTGGTGGCCGTCGCGCCGGCATTGATAACCGCAACAGGCGCCGTGCGTCCGCGAACGCGGATCTCAATGCGGCGGCGGGACTCGACGGCCCCGCGCTGACCCGAGGTTATGGTATCGCCGGGTAGGATGAGCTGCGCGGCGGACATCGGAAGGATGGTAGCACCCTTCAGCTTCGGATTGGCCTTGAGCACATTGGCAACGGCGATGGCGCGGGCAAGACCAAGCCCGGCATTATCGGCCGGCAACAGTGCCGAGACCGGCAGCTTGCCGTCGATGGCGTTGATGATCGTATCGTCGAGATTGGATTTTCCGCGTGCCACTGGCTGCTCGTCGGTATGGCCGATCACTTCGACGATATTGGCACCGTAGAGATTGAGATTGCTGGCGATTTCATCCGTGATGGTCGTATCGAGCAATTGGGCGAATGTGCCGGTGAGCTCGGCGCTTCCAGACTGGAAATAGTTCTTCTTCGCATCGTCAAGATTGATGATGGGGGGCCAGTCGTGCATCCCCGTCCCGCTGCCATTGCCAGCCAACAGCTTGTTGACCTGATCGGCTGCCGTGTCCAGCGCAATGCCGTGTTCTTTCAGCATAGTAGCCACTTTTGACAGGGATTGCAGATCGGCCTGAGCGATATCATTGGCGGCCAGCCTGTCGAGCGTTTCCTTTGCCAGGACCAGCTCGCGCCACTGCTTTTCCACGACCGCCTTCTCAGCCACGGACAGATCGCCGGACACGATCTTGGACTGCAATTGCACGATCAAGGCCGTCTGCTCGGATTGCTTCTTTTCCAGGAGGGCGACTTGCTCCTGCGCCTTCTCCAGCTTGCGCTCCACCTCGTAGCGGCGGTTTCTTTCCGCCGAGATCAGGGCGGCAGCGACGAGCAGCAGGCAGAAAACCAGAAGCAGCATGGATTCAGCCATGGTCAGCCCGAGGATCAGGCCGCGATTATAGCCCTTGTGCTCCAATTTCGGCTGAACGTCCGGCTCGCCTGCTACCATAGATGCCACCAGCGTTTTCGCAGCGTGGCATCGTTCGTCGGCCCGACATCGCCATCGTCAGTCTCTGATTTCGGCGGCGGTGTCTGTCCCATGGCTTCGGCCATGCGGCCGAGGGCGACCTCGATATTGCGCAATGGCTGCAGCTGCGCCTCGGACATGTCCTTGATGGCGATGAGCGCCGGCGCCAGCTCGGCACGAACGACATCTTCCGGCGACCGGATCTCCTCGAGCTTCTTGCCGACGCTTTCGACGGCAGTGCCGAATTTGCCGATGATTTCGGACAGCTGGGATGTCGTCGTCGTCAATTGCGCGGCGGCATCGTTGATCGGGGTCACCGCCTGTTTCGCCAGCACTTCCAGTATCTTGTTGATCTCCTGGCCATTGCGCTCCGCCTGATGAGCGATCTCCTCGAATCCCTCCGACAGCATTTGATTGCTGACGCGCCGGTAATGCGAAAACTCCCGCGAGGACGAGTCGAGTTCGGAGCGGACGCGCCGCGTCATCTCTGCAAGCTCGTGGCGCACGCTGCGCTCGATGTCGATGGGGTCTCGCCGCATCTGGTTGAACAGGATGCGCAGCGTCACGCCGGCGATGGTGGAGGTGACGGCAATACCGAAATTGCGGACGATGGTCTCGATCGATGTTTCGCCGGCGAAGAGATAGAGCGAGACGCCGAGGCTCGACAGGGTGAAGAGAAAGCCCATGTAGTAGAGATTGTCGCCGGTCTGCTCGTTATGCAGCCGGAATCCGGCAAAGGCGAGCGAGACGACGAAGTAGATCCCCATAAGCGCCAGCGGAACGCCCGTCACCAGCGGCAGCGACCAGCCCATCAGCTTGGACGACCAGATGAAGATCATGCCGCCAATGGTCACCAGGCCGAAGAGGACCATCGGTCCATAGTCGCGAATGACATATCTCGCTTCGGTGCCGGCCATCAGCGTATCCCCTCCAACCGCACGAAACCGTCGAAATGGCCGTTGCTGCCCTTGATCCATTGCGCCCAGAAGTTTGCGAGATCTTCTATACTGAACTTCATACCTGGCCGCTGGAAAGCAAGGATCTTCACCGAGACACCGTCGAGCGACGTGCGAAAGCGATCATTCGCCGGACTGTGCTGATATTTCTGGTAAGAGACGCCGTCCCGATAATTCGAAAAGGCGGCGGTGTGTTCGATCATGTCGGAAGCGATGAACAGGCGCTTCGAAAGACCGCTCGGTGCGTTGGCGAAGACCTCGAGATTGATCTTCTGGATGGCGGCCATGATCGGCGATTGTGTGCCGGCGTCGCCTGCCGTCAGCTTGCCGGCGATATCCGCCAACGGCTTCTGAAAGCCCTTTTCCCATCGTGCCTGTGCCAGACGCGGGTTGCTCGTCCATTCATCGACATTGGCGCCGCTTCCAGGATTGCAGCCATGGAACGTCTGGATCAGCTCGCCTTCCTTTTCGGTCAGCGCATAAATGTCGATCGCACCGCCGATCGGCACATCGGCCACGATCTTTTGAAACTGATTGCGCAGATCGAGCGCCGTCGTATCCGAGATCGGATCGGTCACATCGAGAAGGATTGCCGTTTCGGCCTTCGGGCCGTCGACAGGGCAAAGCGATGCCTGGTCGATGGCAACATTGCCACTTGCCTTGTAACGCAGCCAGCCATAGCCGCCGACGATCCCGAGGGACAGGACGGCGAGACAAACCGTTGCTATGATGAGACCGGCGGATCCGCCGCTCCGGCTACGCCGCTTGCGTCGCGCCAAGGATGCTCTCCGGGAAAAGATTATCGAGCTGATGGTATTTCTCGATGGCGCGCTCGAATTCGTCGCCGATCTTCTTGATCTGCTCCGTCAGCTCGGCTTGAGCGCTCTGGACACGAGCGCCGAGCACCTTGTCGTCCAACTCCTCGTCGGTGCGCAACACCGGCGTCAGGCGCTCCATGTTGTAGCGCGCACCAAAATAGGATGGCTCCGGTTCGGTACGGGCCTGCCGGTTGGCGTCACGATACATGGTCAACAAGACATTGGCCGCGCGCTCAAGATGGTTTTGGTGTTCGGAGAAGAGCCCAGCCGTGCGGCCACGATGTGCGATGATGGCGGCTGTCTCCTGGCGGCGCAGCGAGAGATCGCGAATGATTTCCTCGATCTTGTTGTTGTGCTCGTCACGGATCTCGCGCAGATCGTCGATCAGATCCAGCTTGCGGTCGATATAATTGTCTCTGGCGGCATCAAGGCGCTTCTGTACGCCGGCAAAACCCGGATAGGGATCCGTCAGGTAGCAACCATCGATAAAGGCGAACAGCGAGAACATCAGGCCGACGGCAAACAGCATCCAGGAGTTCAGCTCCTGCAGCCCAAGCGGCGCTGTCTTCAATCGCTGGATGACCTCGGCACCGGCACCGCTCAATATCGTGGCTGAAACTTCGCGATAATGCGCCAGCGCGATATTGATACCCAATGCCACTGCAACATAGGCGACGAGGCCGAGAAGGCCGAGCAGCTTCAGAGCATAGGAGCGGTGCACCAGAAAGCGGACGCAGAAAAAAGAGAACATCAGCGCCGTGCCGATGTTCAGGAACGCAAAGGCGGCCGCTTCCGTGACGCCGCCGACGATGCCCTGCTCGCTGCCCTTGGCGAGAAAGCTGCCATTCATGACCATTTCGATGAGCACAAGGAAGACGATCAGCGAGACCTTAAATCCCCATGCGGCCTTGCTGGAGACCTTTGCGGCGCGCTGCAGCTTGTGCGTTGCCTTGAAGCCGACCATTTCGTCTTCGGCGGTCTTCAGGTTTCGGCGCAGGCCGTGTAGTTCGTCGACGCCGCTCGCGACCTCCGCTTTGAAATCCGACAGGCTGGAGGCATTTGCCTGACGGATCAGCCCGAACTGTCCCTCGAAGTCGAGATTGCGCAGACGGCTGTCGAAAGTCTGAAACTGATCCTCCAGAACCTGATAGGAGGCTTTCTTCTCGGCCTCGACCCAGGCGACGATCCGCTGCTCCGTCTCGTCAAGAGATTGCGCGCTCTGCGCCGGCCGATTGACCCGCCCGGCGGCGGCCGCCTTGTTGTTCAGATCAAGCGTCGAGCCGAGCTTATCGATATCGACGACGGGAAAAACGTCTGTCGAAGCCCGGAAATCGTGGCTTGTCTCCCGGACGTTGTCCCACAGGCGATTTAAAGCTTCAAAACGCAATGATCTTCCCCGGCGAATTCATCAACTTAGAAAGCACAAACGACAGACCGATACCGCACCGGTTGTTTCCGGTCCAGCGGGATCTAACAGAGGTTAGGATGTGATTGTGGTAAAGAATAGCCCGCGCGCGCGGCTGCGGAAAATCGTTGGCATGGCCGATATCCACCCGCGCTTCCGCGATGGGGGAACCGATCATGCCTCGTCAGAAGGGTTCTTCCAGAAACCGGCCCTGCGCAACCCCTCGTAATAGATGTCGCGCTGCCATTGCTCCTTGATGGGTATGACCGAAAGCCACCGGTCAACGTCGAAGCCGGGATTGTTTTCGTGGACGCGTCGGACGAAGAAATCGGCTCTTTCCTGCTGACCGAGCATGGCCCAGCTTGCGGCAGCGATCCGATCCGCCAGGCGGCCATCCGCCATCCGGTCGATATAGCCGAGCGCTTTCTCGAAGTCGCCGCCCATGTAGCTCGCCGCCGATGCGATCCAGAAATAGGAATCGGGACTGACCGGATTGAGCGCGATCGCACGTTCTATCTTCTCCAGGCCCAGATCCAGGCGCGATGCGTAGACCAGAGCTTCCGCATGATCGGCGATGATGCCAGCGTGATTTGGATTGAGTGCTTCCGCGAGTTCAAGCGCCTCGATGTTTTCGTCGGTTATCCCTTGGAAGGTCTTTGCGACCCCAAGCTCGCGATAGCCGTCGGCGATACCCGGTCGCGCGGCAATGGCCTGCAAGGCATAGTTCTCCGCCTCTCTGAGCAGAGCCATATCGCCGCCGGCCTTGAGCAGCCACTCCTTGGAGTAGGTGCGCGCCAGCGAACTCAAGGCTGGAGCGAAGTCACCACTTTTCTGCAGCGAGGTCTCGAGCTCCAGGCGCGCCCTCTGCAGATTCGGCACGGAGAGGCGATCGAGATAACGCCGGCCGGCAAGGTAGCGCTGATAGGCGGCGGGATTGGTTGCAAAATGCGAGCGCACCATTTCGCGGCGTTCGATCTGTCCAGCGAGGGACAATACGATATGCCGTGCAATGTTCAGTTTTTGCTGTTCCGGCGACGATTGTCCAAGTACAAGCCGCTCTGCCCAAACGACTTCGTCGGTGGCCGTTTCGACAAGCTGCGAGAAGAGCACCGGCTCGTCGTGATGGCCGCTGAGCCGCATGTCGAGCACGTAGGAACGATTGTGCTGGTCGAAGCTTGCGACAGCGCCCTCGCCCAGCCTGCTGATCTTAACCGCCGTGCAGCGATCTCTCACATCCAGGCTATCCAGCGCGTAGAAGCCGACGGTGATGTCCTGAACCAGTGACGCGATATCATAGCCCATTTCGGGCCGGTCCAAGGGCGGCATCAGCAGCAACGGCACCCGCAGTTTTCCGGCACCGGTCCGCAAGTCCGTCGCATTGGCATGCGGCATCGAAGCCCTGCCCTGTCGGTCGGACCACGACGCCAGCAGCTTGCCGCGCTGTTGGAAGATTTGTCTGAAGTGCTCGACTTCTCCGGCCGCGTCGAATATCCGCAGCAGAATCCGATGAATATCCCGATCTTCCGGATCGGCACCCAAGGCAAGGATGGCCGCTTCCTTTACACGAGCAACATCGGCCGCGGCGCTTGCCTCTTCCGCTGCGATTTTAAGGGTTTCCTTCAGCATCCACATATGCCGATGCTTTTGCGTTTCCCGCCAATGGACGAAAACCGGGCTTTCGCAGTCGACGTCCTGGAGAAATTCAGATTCCAAAGCGTTTACAAGGAGGTCGAGTCTTACGAGTATTGGTTGGGCATCGTCCATTTCCGCCGGCAAAATATCGGCGCCGGCGGGCGGCGTATCGAGTTCGATGGTGGTGTCCGTGAAGCGAAGGAATGGCTTGCCCAGCGCCGCCTGCCGGCTTCTGACCCGCGATACGAGTTTTCGCAGATTGGCCTGGGCGCTGCCATTGTCATCCCTGCCCCATAAGAGCTGAGCAATGCCATTGCGGGATGCGCGCGCAGTCGGATCGGCCATCAGATAGGCGATGATTAGCAGGCCTTTCTCGGGAAAGGCCACGTCTCGTCCATCGTCATCCAGAAGCCTCAGGCCGCCAAACATATAAAGTGAAAACATAATCTTGTTCACGAAATCCGCATCGACCATCGCCAACATGGCGAAAAGAAATAAACTTTTGCGCGCCGGATTGGTTTCCTCCCATTTCCAGCGAGCATGGCGAAATCCCCATATGCCTGTAATGTGCAGGAAGGCATTGCGATTTTCAATTCCGATTACCTGACATCGCGAAAGCATTCGCCAAATAACCGGCATGACATAGCTTTCAGCACATCGATTTCATTTGGAGTATCAAGATGACGTCCTCCCTCATCAAGAATATCTGTGTCTACGGTGCCGGTGCACTCGGTGGCGCGATCGCCGCGAAGCTTGCCAAGGCTGAAGGCACACAGACGCAAATTTCTGTCGTCGCGCGCGGCGCTCATCTGGAGGCTATTCGCGCCGGCGGAATCAGCCTCTGGGAGGCCGATGCAGACAGACCAATTATTGCCTCAATGGCGGCCACGGCTGACGCTGGCGAGCTGCCGCCGCAGGATCTGGTCGTCACCGGTCTCAAAGGCCATCAGCTCGCCGCAGCCGTTCCCGGCATCGCGAAACTGCTGCATTCGGGCACCCGCGTCGTCATGATCCTCAACGGCGTGCCATGGTGGTATTTCCATCGGGACCGTCAGAGCGGCCATGCCGAGCATCAGATGAAGGAGCTGGATCCGAACGGCGATCTCTGGCGTCTGATCGGACCGGAACGGATTATCGGCTGCGTGGCCTATCAAGGCGCGGAAGTGATTGCGCCCGGCGAAGTCAAGCTCAGCAATAACGGTCACTTCATCCTGGGCGAACCATCCGGCGAGACGACGGCGGATATCGAAGCGATCGCAGCCCTGCTGCAGCAAGCCGGCGTCAATATCTCCATTTCCTCGCGCATCCGCGACGATATCTGGAGCAAGCTGATGGGCAATGCCGCATTCAATCCGATTAGCGCCCTCACCCTTGGCTTAATGTCGGACATCATGGACGATCCTGCGCTTGCCGCCATGGTTGGCCAGGTGATGAGTGAAGTGAAGGCCGTCGCGGAGGCCCTGGGATCGCAAATCGCGATGTCCATCGAGGAACGCCTCGAGCGCTCCCGCCAGATCGGGCCTGTTCGCACGTCAATGCTGCAGGATCTGCTTGCCGGAAAGGCGTTGGAAATCACACCTTTGGTCGGCGTCCTCGTGGCGCTCGGAAGGCTTACCAATGTGCCGACGCCGGTCTCGGCGACGATCCTGGCGCTGGTGACGCAACTCGACCGCAAAAACCAGCAAAGCGCCGACTGAAACGCGTCGCGCGCTCTGGGATTCGTGAGGCAAATCCTCAATCTTCCGGCAGCGGTCCGTCAGCCATTGCCGGAGGAATTTCGCGCAAGCCAATTCTTTATATCTCACTTACTTCTTCGTCTCCGGCCTCGAATGGATTTCCTATGAGCGCCGACGGTACGCTTGCGGTGGAATATGGAGATAGATCCCATGCTCGATACGCACGCACCCAATCTTACGGAATCCATACGCATCCTCGTTCACAACAGCGACGAGAAGCATCATCGCATTCCGGCAGCGGCTGCCCCAACGAAGCGCTCGCGCAAAAGACAGCCTGGCTCGCGCCAAGTGCGGGAAAAGCGCACCTTTCAGGCCATGTTCGCCTTCGGGCTGCTGCTCGGCGCGCTTGAGCTGTTCATCGTGTTGCATTACCTCTGAGATTTCACCCACATGAGTAGACCGACTTTTCAACGGCGGATCGGCGGTGCGATCACCGCCCTCATCACGCCTTTCCGCGACGGCATTTTCGATGGCGTCGATATGATGGCACATATCGAATGGCAGCTATTGAGCGGGATCGATGGACTTCTCGTCTGTTCGCTGACGGGCGAAGGCCCGACGCTGACCGAGGCGGAGCGCATCCGCGCCATCGAAATCTGCATCGAACTTTCCGAAGACAAGGTGCCCGTCATCGTCGCAACCGGAACCAACGACACGAAGACGACGTTGGAGGAGACGATACAGGCACAGCGCCTTGGTGCCGATGCGGCCTTCGTGACGGTTCCCTATTACTCCAAGCCGACGCAGAAAGGGATCATCCATCACTTCGAGCAGTTGGCGGCTCAAACAGAGCTGCCGATCATCGTCCACAATCAGCCCTCGCACACGGCTGTCGACCTCGCTCCTGCAACGGTCGCGCGGCTTGCTGAAATCCGTGGGATCATCGGGATCGCCGACGGCGGTGGCGACGTCTCGCGCGTCGACCTCTGGCGTCCCTTTCTTCCCGAGCGGTTCGGCCTGTTTACATCCAACGATGCGAGCGCGTTCGGCTTCACGGCTGCGGGCGGTCCTGGCTGCTTTTCAAATGCGGCGAATATCGTCCCCCGCCTTTTTCAATCCATGCAGCACGCGGCTGCGGGCGGCAATATCGGCGCGGCCCAATCCATCGACGAGCGTCTGAAGCCCCTGTTCGGCGCGCTCGCCCGCGAAAGCGAGCCGGCAACAATCAAATACGCCTTGTCACTGACAAGAGACATCGAAGCGGATGTTCGCCTGCCGCTGGTCGGCGTGGGCGCGGAAACGGCCACGGCCATCCAAACAGCAATCGGCCCGTTTCAACTCGACGGCAGCGGCCGCTTCGCCTCGCGAAACACCTACCGTCTGGGATTATGAAGACCGCTCCATCCCTATGAGATTTTTATATTTTTGCCGTTTCAGGCAAATGGAAAACCTAGCAACTCACCCATAGATTCAACAGCGTAGCACCGGAAATGGTCTTGTCGGACACGCGGTGCTGGTGACACTGAAAGGAACTATGATGTCACGCTACACGCATGTCGGCCTCTCCGCCGACCCCCTCCAACGCCCTCGTGCCGCAGCCCTTGCGCGCAACGAACGGCACATCTCTTCGCAAACCTTGCTGGACGGAATTCGCTCCGTCGCTCCACGTCTCGGGCTTGTCCTTCTCATTGCCGCATCCTTGCAGGTGATGATGCATCTGACCGGGCACTGAGTGAAATCGAAGAGATCGAAGAGGAACTATAGACATGGCAAACGCCCAGCACTTTCAACGCCACTCGGCACACAATTCGCTTTCGCCGGCTCCGGCACGCTTCATCATCGGCCGTGACCGCCGCGGCAGTTGGATCGTCCAAGATCGTCAGGGTCTCGTCGGCGGCCTTTTTCGCAACGAGGCAGCCGCCCTGCATTTCGCCGCCGAGGAATGCAACCACAATCCGGCCGACGTCTGCCTGGCGCCCGAAGGCGCCATCCTCGACTTTGACGGCCTTATCCCCGCCTCGTCCAATCTGCACTAAGTGCTGACTTGGACTGCTGCGACATCCGGCCGAACGCTTCCTTAACCCGCCTTCTGTAGGCTTTCGCGCCGGGTGTCCCAGAAACATAGAAGTCCGATGTCGAAGCCTGCATTTCGCTACAGCCACTACGATCTTAAGGAACAACGCGCCGGAACGGTGATCGAGATCGCACTGACGGCCATTGCCAATGTCAGGCTGATGAACGGCTCGAATTTCGAGCGCTTCACGGAAACGCTCAAGCATCAGTTCCTGGGCGGCGTCGCCAAGAAATCGCCGATCCGGCTGACCATCCCCGAAAGCGGCCACTGGCATCTCGTCATCGATATGGAAGGCCATCATGGACAGGCCGAGTCGAATGTGAAGATCGTCGATGCGGCACCGGCTCCCCGCATGCAGAAGGCACCACAGGAAACTACCGCCTGCCGGTAAATTCGGGCTTCAGCGCTCGCCGCGTTCCTTGCGCAGCTTCGACCACCAATCCAGCCTCTTGCGGATTTCCCGCTCGAAACCGCGCTCGGGCGGATCGTAGAAGGTCTGGCGACCCATCTTTTCCGGGAAATAATTCTGACCAGAAAAGGCGTCCGGCTCGTCGTGGTCATAGCGATAGCCGTCGCCATAGCCTTCCGTGCGCATCAACTTCGTTGGCGCATTCAAAATATGCTTGGGTGGAAGCAGCGAACCATTCTGTTTGGCAGCCTGGGTCGCCGCCTTGAAGGCGGTATAGACGGCGTTGGATTTCGGCGCGGTCGCGAGATAGACGCAGGCCTGCGCCAGTGCCAGTTCCCCTTCGGGCGAACCGAGATAATCATAGGCATCCTTGGCGGCATTGCAGATGACCAGGGCCTGCGGATCGGCAAGCCCGATATCCTCCACCGCCATGCGCACCAGCCGGCGCCCCAGATAAAGCGGATCCTCTCCGGCATCGAACATGCGAGCGAGATAATAGAGAGCGGCATCCGGATCTGAGCCACGAACCGATTTATGCAGCGCCGAGATCAGATTGTAGTGACCATCCTGCGCCTTGTCATAGACCGGGGCGCGGCGCTGGACGATCTTGACCAGCATGTCAGGATCGAAGAGCTCGTCCTTGCGCGCCGCACGCCAGACCTCTTCGGCCAGCGTCAGGACGGAGCGGCCATCTCCATCGGCCATGCGGACCAGACTGCCCCGCGCGTCCTCCGTCAGCGGCAGCGGCTTGCCTTCCACCATTTCGGCCCGGCGCAGGAGTTCGCTCAGGCTCTCCTCGTCATGCGAGCGGAATGTCAGCACGCGAGCACGGGAAAGAAGCGCAGCGTTGAGTTCGAAAGATGGATTCTCCGTCGTCGCTCCAACAAGAATGACGGTGCCATCTTCCATTACAGGCAGAAAGCTATCCTGCTGGGCACGATTGAAGCGATGGATCTCATCGACGAACAGCAAGGTCTGACGGCCATCCATGCGGCGCAGCCGTGCCGCCTCGAAAACCTTCTTCAGATCGGCAACGCCGGAAAAGATCGCGGAAATCTGCTCGAAGGCAAGACCCGCCTCGCCCGACAGAAGCCTCGCAACCGTCGTCTTGCCGGTGCCGGGCGGCCCCCAAAAGATCATCGATCCGAGTGAGCCTGCCTCGATCATCCGGCGCAACACGCCGTCTTCGCCGGTCAGATGTTCCTGGCCGGTGACTTCGGTAAGCGTTTGCGGCCGCAGACGATCGGCGAGAGGCCGCTTGTTGGCGACCTCCTCCGGTATCCGCGGTGCAAACAGGTCATCGCTCATCTAAAGAACTGCCGGATACGCTGTCCGTCGCGCTCGATCTCGACACGCCAGAAGCTCGGGTTGGATGTGACGGTTTTTTGAAGGATTTCGGTGGTGTTGATTGCCACGCCATTGATGGAAATGACGATGTCGCGGGCAGCAAATCCGAGCCGCTCGGCCGGAGAGTTCTGCTTCAGGCTCTCGATGACGACGCCCGTTGAATCCGGCGGCAGGTGCAGATCGTCCGCAACGCGCGGCGAGAGATTGGCAACCGTTGTGCCCGAGAACGGATTGTTGCCCTCGATGGTCCGCTCGTCGCGTGGCGTCGATTCAGGCGCGGCGGTGAGCGCCATCGTCGCCTCATGCTCCTTGCCGTTGTCGAGCACCGTCAATGAGACGGTAGCGCCAAGGCCGGCGGTCGTGAGACGATAGCCCAGTGCATCGGGATGCTCGATGGGAATATTGTTCAACGCCGTGATCACTTCACCCGGCTTGAGGCCGGCCTTGGCCGCAGGACCGCCATCGACCACCTTGGTCACCAGGGCGCCGCGCACCTTGTCCAGACCAAGTGCCTCGGCAACATCGGATGTCACCGGCTCGAAGGAGGCGCCGATATAGGGGCGCTCGAAGGACTTGTCGCCACGATCGGCGGCAGCGAGGAAGACCTTGACCAGATTGGCGGGGATCGCAAAGCCAATGCCGTTGGAGCCGCCGCCCTGGGAGAAGATCGCGGTGTTCAGCCCGATTAACTGCCCCGTCATGTTGACGAGCGCACCACCGGAATTGCCGGGATTGATCGACGCATCGGTCTGAATGAAGAAGCCGACTTCGTTCTTCACCTGGTTGCGGGCGAGCGCAGAGACGATGCCGCTTGTGACCGTCTGTCCCACGCCGAAAGGGTTGCCGATCGCGAGTACGAGATCACCGACTTCGATGCCATCGGAATTGCCGAGCGGCAGAACCGGGAAAGTCTCGTTCTTCGACTGGATCTTCAAGACGGCGAGATCGACGCGATCATCCTTCAAGATGACCTTGCAGGGAAACTCGCGGCCATCCGAAAGCGCGATCTTGATGTCATCAGCGCCATCGACGACGTGGTTATTGGTGATGACGGTGCCATTTGCCTCAACGATCACACCCGAGCCCAGCGAGGATTGCTTCTCGGTACGATTCGGCATGCGCTGGCCGAAAAACTGCTCGAAGAAGGGATCGCCGGCGAAGGGAGACTGACGCTGCACGACACGCTCGGCATAGACATTCACCACGGCGCCGGAGGTCTGCTTGACCAGCGGCGCGAAGGAAAGCTGCATCTGCGTCTGGCTTTCCGGCAGAGTCTTTGCCGTCTGAGCCTGAGCGGAAAGCGGCATCGCCATGACGAGAGCAATCATCGAGACGGCAGTGCGCTTCAGAAGGACATGCATGGAAATTTCCCTTTTAAATTCTCTTTAAACAACGTTGTAGCGCCCGACGCTAGAAAGAAAAGAGGGCGGAAGCATGAAGCATAAATGGACGCAGACCACGATAAAAAACAGGCTCGCCGAACAAAAACATGCTGTCATGCATTTCGCGTTGGGAATCGTCAAAGGGAGCCACACATGCGATCCATCCATCTTGCCGCCGCCACTTTCCTCGTCTCGCTGGCCACGACCGGCGTCTCGCATGCCGCCAGCTTCGATTGCGCGGCGCAAAACCTGAAGCCGGACGAGAAGACGATCTGCGACGTCCGCGCCCTTAATGATGCCGATGTAAAGATGGTCACGACCTTCGACCTGCTTTCAGGCCTTCTGGCGATGGGCGCCCGCGGCACAATGCAGGATCAGCAGACGGAATGGCTGAAAAAGCGGCAGGCCTGCGGCGCGGATACTGCGTGCCTTACCTCGTCCTATGAGGAGCGTCTGAAAGTCCTCAACGATACGTACAAGCAGATCAATCGGCCGCTTTGATAGTTTGCTTTACAAAGACGTTGAGGGCTTCACCGGATGCGTCCACTCTCCCCGCCTGCGGGGAGAGGGCCAGAGTGACGGGCAAGCGCAGAAGCAGACAAGCTCTGCCGTTGCGATAAAGCTGGAGGCCCCTCATCCGTCCTCTCATAACCAAGCTGACGCTCGGTTATGAGAGTCCCCTTCTCCCCGCCGCGCGGGGAGAAGGGGCTTGATTATTTCCCACCCAAATCGCGAACTGCACCGCGGTCCGCGCTTGTCGCAAAAGCGGCATAGGCCTTCAGCGCCGTTGTGACGTTGCGCTTGCGCGGTTCGGCCGGATGCCAACCCTTAGCGTTCTGGGCTTCGCGGCGCGCGGCAAGTTCAGCATCGTCGACACGCAGGCTGATGGTGCGGTTCGGGATGTCGATATCGATCATGTCGCCTTCGCGCACCAGACCAATCGTGCCGCCATTGGCTGCTTCCGGCGAAGCATGACCGATGGAGAGACCCGAGGTGCCGCCGGAGAAGCGGCCGTCGGTGATGAGCGCGCAAGCCTTGCCGAGGCCCTTCGACTTCAGGTAGCTCGTCGGATAGAGCATTTCCTGCATGCCGGGGCCGCCCTTCGGGCCTTCGTAGCGGATCACGACGACGTCGCCAGCCACAACTTCGTTGCTGAGGATGCCCTTGACCGCCGCGTCCTGGCTTTCGAAGACTTTGGCCGGACCGGAGAACTTGAGGATCGATTCGTCGACGCCTGCCGTCTTCACGATACAGCCATCGACAGCCAGGTTGCCCTTGAGGACGGCAAGACCGCCATCCTTGGAGAACGGATGCTGGGCATCGCGGATGACGCCATTTTCACGATCGAGATCAAGCTCTTCCCAGCGCGCGCTCTGGCTGAAGGCAACCTGCGTCGGTATACCGCCTGGAGCGGCACTGAAGAGCTCCAGGGCAGCCTTGTTGTCGGTAACGGCGATATCCCACTGTGCCAAAGCCTCGCCCAGCGTCGCAGCGTGAACGGTCGGCAGGTCGGCGTTTATCAGTCCGGCACGGTTCAACTCGCCGAGGATCGCCATGATGCCGCCGGCGCGGTGCACGTCTTCCATGTGAACGTCGGACTTGGCCGGAGCCACCTTGGAAAGGCAGGGAACACGGCGTGACAGACGATCGATATCATCCATCGTGAAGTCGATCTCGCCCTCGTGGGCAGCTGCCAGAATATGCAGAACGGTGTTGGTCGAGCCACCCATCGCGATATCGAGCGCCATGGCATTTTCGAACGCGCCCTTGCTGGCGATCGTCCGAGGCAGCGCCGTCACGTCGTCCTGCTCGTAGTAACGCTTCGCCAAGGCAACGACACGGCGACCGGCTTCGAGGAAGAGTTCCTTGCGATCCGAATGAGTGGCAAGCGTCGAACCGTTACCCGGCAGAGACAGACCGAGGGCCTCGGTCAGACAGTTCATCGAGTTGGCCGTGAACATGCCCGAGCAGGAGCCGCAGGTCGGGCAAGCCGAACGCTCGATGACCTGAACGTCTTCGTCGCTGATCTTGTCGTCGGCAGCGGCAACCATGGCGTCGACCAGATCGAGGGCGACCTTCTTGCCATGTAGAACGACCTTGCCGGCTTCCATCGGGCCGCCGGACACGAAGACTACCGGGATGTTCAGGCGCAGAGAGGCCATCAGCATGCCGGGGGTGATCTTGTCGCAGTTCGAAATGCAGACCATGGCGTCGGCGCAATGGGCGTTGACCATATACTCTACGCTGTCGGCGATCAGCTCGCGCGACGGCAGCGAGTAAAGCATGCCGTCATGGCCCATGGCGATACCATCGTCGACGGCGATGGTGTTGAATTCCTTGGCAACGCCGCCGGCCGCTTCGATTTCGCGCGCGACGAGCTGGCCGAGATCCTTGAGGTGCACGTGGCCCGGCACGAACTGGGTGAAGGAGTTGACCACTGCAATGATAGGCTTGCCGAAATCGCTGTCCTTCATACCCGTCGCACGCCAAAGGCCGCGCGCACCGGCCATGTTGCGGCCGTGGGTGGTGGTTCTGGAACGATAAGCTGGCATGGTGTCTTCCTCGTCATCCTGGAATTTGCGCGGCGTCGGCAGGGGCCAAAGGTTTCGGGCCGAAGGGGACGCCGGCAACTCCGCTTTTTGGAATTGTCCTAATCCAATCGTGCAATACTGTCACTATCAACTCAAGCGAATCCGGTACGCTGCGGACAAGTGCTGCATCCGGACAGACAAGCGTTACGCCCACAATTGGGGACGGTGTAGGCCGTTCACAAGCGCACACAAAAAGTTGCTTTCACTTCCAAAGAAATGCCTGCCTAAGAGTGTAACAAAATCCGTGTCTGTTGCGTATCGCTCATATCGAAGCTGCTTTCGCATAAAGGAATTCTTCCATGGCCGCCTATCGTCCGCCGAAAATCGCCTCATCCGAGATCACACCGCGCTCGGTCTACCTGAAGCGGCGTGACTTTCTGACGGCTGCGGCAGCCGGTGTCGGCATGGCAGCGATCGGCGGCAAGGCAGCGATGGCCGATGCGCTGACGGCGACCAAGAGCAACTACACGGTCGATGAAAAGCTGACGCCGATCAAGGACGTCACCACCTATAACAACTTCTACGAATTCGGTCTCGACAAGGCCGATCCGGCCAGCCTCTCCGGCAAGTTCAAGCCACGGCCCTGGACGATCAAGGTCGACGGCATGGTCAACAAGCCCGGCACATTCGATGTCGATGCGCTGATCAAGGAATTCCCGCCGGAAGAACGCGTCTATCGCATGCGCTGCGTCGAGGCATGGTCGATGGTCATTCCCTGGGACGGCTTCCCGCTTTCAGCACTGCTCGACAAGGTAGAGCCTCAAGGCAGCGCCAAGTTCGTGGCTTTCGAGACGATCGTTCGCCCGGAGGAGATGCCGGGGCAGTCAGGCGTCTTCCAATCGCTGAACTGGCCCTATGTCGAAGGTCTGCGGCTGGACGAAGCCCGCAATCCGCTGACGCTGCTCGCCGTCGGTCTTTACGGTGAAACCCTGCCGAACCAGAACGGCGCGCCGATCCGGCTCGTCGTGCCCTGGAAGTATGGCTTCAAAGGCATCAAGTCGATCGTGCGCATCACGCTGACCGACAAGCAGCCGATGAACACCTGGCAGGAAACCAACAGCCAGGAATACGGCTTCTATGCCAACGTCAACCCCGCCGTCGACCATCCGCGCTGGAGCCAGGCCACCGAGCGTCGCATCGGCGAAGGCGGCTTCTTCGGCTCCAACCGTCATCCCACCCTGCCCTTCAACGGCTACGCCGATCAGGTCGCGAGCCTCTATAGCGGCATGGATCTCAGGGTGAATTTCTGATGGCTGGTTCTCTCGCCCTGCCGAAACGCTGGCAGTCGGCTTCCGTCTGGGTGCTTTACGTCGTCGGACTGCTGCCGGCCGCCTGGGAGTTCTATCTTGGCGCGACGGATCAGCTGGGCGCCGATGCCGTCAAGACCTTCGAGCTTTTCCTGGGACTCTGGGCGATCCGCTTCCTATTGTTGACGCTGGCGATCACACCGCTTCGCGATCTCTTCAGCTGGAATTATCTGCGTTATCGCCGTGCGCTTGGTCTGCTCTGTTTCTACTATGCGCTGATGCATCTCGCCGTCTACATGATCCTCGATCAGGCGCTGGACGTGCAGGCCGTCATCGACGACGTGCTCAAGCGGCCTTTCATCATGTTCGGCATGGCTGGTCTCGTCATGCTGCTCGTGCTGGCCGTGACCTCGAACAACTTCTCGATCAAACAGCTCGGTAAGAAATGGATCTGGCTGCATCGGCTGGTCTATATCGTTGCCGCCTGCGGCGCGCTGCATTTCGCTCTGTCGACCAAGATCCTGTCTCTGGAGCAATATATCTATATCGGCCTGCTGATCGCCATGATCTTCTACAGATCCTATAGGCCGATCATGATGGAGAGGCGTCGCGCCGCGCGCCGACCAGCGGCGGCATCCGGTTCCAGAGCGGCCTGAACGCGGCCGCCCTGCCTTGTCAAATGATCATTATTCCGCAGCGCTGGCGATCTTCGCCTGACCTTGTTCCTGCACTTCGACCGTTGCCGTCAGGCCAGCGATCAGCTTCGTGCCGTCAGGCACCTTATCAAGCGAGATACGCACCGGCACACGCTGCGCCAGACGCACCCAGCTGAAGGTCGGCGTGATGTTGGCCAGCAGGCTGCCGGAGGTACGCTCGCGGTCTTCGATCCCATAAGCGATGCTGTCGACGTGCCCCGTCAGCTTCTCGGACTGACCCATCAGATGAATATGGACTTCGTCGCCAACATGGATGCGCGGCAACTTGGTTTCTTCGAAATAGCCTTCGACACGCAGGGAATCGGTGTCGATCAGCGCCACCTTGGCAGTGCCGGCGGAGACATAATCGCCCGGACGCAAGCTGAGGTTTGAAATCGTGCCGTTGACGGTGGCGCGGATCTCGGAGCGATCGAGGTTCAATTGGGCCAGCTCGCGATTGGCAGTTGCCTGACGCAAGGAGGCTTCAGCCTGCTCTTCAGTTGTCTGCGCCTGCTCCTTTTGCTGAAGCGAAGCCGCATCGCCAAGGCGGGACTGACGCTGGTTTTCCCGGCGCGCCTGATCGAGAGCCGCCTTGCTGCTGGCAAGGGCTGCATCCGCCTGTTCGAGAGCGATGGCAAAACGATCGCGATCGACGCGGAAGAGAACGTCGCCCTTCTTGACGCTCTGATTGTCCTTGACGAGCACGTCGCTCACGAGACCTGAAACGTCTGGCGCAATGCCGACGACATCCGCTCTCAGTCGCGCATCGCGCGTCCAGGGCTCGTCCATGTAGTGGCCCCAGAGCTGGCGACCGACATAGACGGCAGCGATAACGAAAATGAGTGTGACGGCCACGCGGCCGATGAGTTTTAACGCGTTCATGTGAAGTACCAACGAGAGACAGAGGAGACTGCGCCGAGCAAAAGAACGTAGAGCGCAAGATCGAAGAGACCGCGGTGCCAGACCAGGGTGTAGGCTCCGATCCACGCCAGCAGACGCCGAAGGATGATGACGACAAACAGCGTCACCAGCATGAGAACCAGAAGGCGGGGCATATAGACGCCATAAAGATCGAATTCTGCGGGCATGATATTACTCGGCGGCAATGTGAAGATGGTGGGTGGTTTCGGTCACGGGCGGTTGCCAGCTCGCTGGCGGCTCGGCATGCGGGAAAAGCGCTCGACGAAGGCCAACGAGCGCATCCAGGCTTGCGCGCCCGGATTGGCGCTTTTCCTGCGCGACGACTTCGAGGCCGTGGTCGATCGACACGCGCAGAGTGTCTACCGGATCAACCGCGCGCCCAGCCTTCAGGCGCGAACGATAGAAATCGGATACGCCGATCAGAACCTCGTTGACGGATGCGGCCGAAGCAGAACTCAGCCGGCCACGTTCCTTCTGCAGCATCAGCACGTTGAAGCCGAGGCGGACATCGGCGTAGCCGTCGACCTTCTTCAACTCGCGATCTTCGATGCCTGCAAGGCGCGGCACGAGCTGGCCCAGGCGATCGAGGATGCGGCCGGACAGGCGTTCGTAATCGGCCCGACGAATACCGGCCGCTGTTTCCGCCAGATCTCTCCAGCCGGCCCGAACCAGCCGCCATGCGGCAAGCTCCGAACCAAACGGACGGGTCAGCAATGTCCAGACCAGGGCAAAGCCGATACCGGCCAGAGCCGCGATCGAGCTGTTCGCAAAGCTTGCGAAATCGGCAGTGTAACGATCCTGCAACGCGATGAACGATGCACCGTTTACGGCCAGAAGCATGGCCAGCAGGTTCGTCTGCGGGCGCGGAATCAGCAACCCCATGACGAGGAACGGCGGCGCAAAGACCAGCACCAGCATTTCGAAGCCGGAAATGGCTGGCAATACGCCGAAAATATAGATGCCGGCGATGACGAGGCTCATCGCACTCCAGATAAACATGGAGGTGATGAATGGCGCAGGTCGATCGAGCGCGGCAAAAAACGAGCAGGCGACGGCGGCCATCGTAATGAAGCCCGCGCCATCTTCCCAACCGGAATAGATCCAGAAGAAACAGCCGATCATGATACCGACGACGACCGCACTGGCCGAGAAGGCCAGCAGCGCATAATCGTAATGCCTGATATGGGCAACGACGTTGCGGTGGCGAAAGGCGGGGCGCCACGTGCCGACCTGCTGACCGGATATGATCTGATCCCGCAGGGTCAGGCAATCCTGCCAGAGATCGACAATCTCCTTCAGCCTGGCCAAAGCGCTTGAACGAACGAGATCGTCCCAGCCGAGATCGAGATCGTTTTCCTGCAGCTCCTCGATTTTCTTCGAGAGGGTATCGGCAGTCTCATCCGCCCTGCTGCGCCCACCCTGCCCGATCCAGTCGGCCACATCGTTCAGGACGCAGACCAGCTGTTGCGGCAGCGGTTTGCCGCCGGCCTTCAATGCATGCAGGCGATCCGCAAGAGAGGAGAAGAGCGGCAGCAACATCAACAGGCGGCCGCGCAATTCGCGCGAATGCCGGACGATATCCCGGCTGCCGGCATCATATTTCAGCTGGCTGATGACGAGATCGAGGCCGGAGACATCGGCCGCAAGCTTCTGCCGCTTCAGCGGCGTTGCCGGCGAGGCGCCCTCGCCGCGCAGGATCTCATCCGCCCATGTGCCGGCATCATCCAGCCAGGAGCTGACACGCTGACCAAGCACCGAACCGACACTCGTCGGAAAGACGATGGCACTCACGACGCTTGCACAGACTATACCGATGATGATTTCTTCGGAGCGGGCCAGCGCCACGTCGAACACCGTTTCCGGCGCCCCTACGGTCGGCAGCGCAATCAGCGGCAGAGAGTAGCCGGCCAGCATGAAGACATAGCTGCGCGACGTGCGGTCCAGCATCGAAATAAACAATAGAGTGCCGGTCCAGAGCGCAACGACGATGGAAAGCAGCTCCGGCGCATTGACGAAGAGCGGCACGAGGATCACCGACGCGGTGGCGCCAATCAGCGTACCAAGAGCACGGAACAGGCCTTTGGAGCTGGTTGCTCCGGCCAGCGGATTGGCGACCACGTAGACGGCGGCCATCGCCCAGTAGGGTCGCGGCAGGTCCAGCGACAGCGCGATAAACAGCGCCATGATCGCGGCTATGAAAGCTTTGACCGAAAACAGCCAATCGCGCCAGGACGGCATGCTCATAGCGCCTTCTCCCGCTCCGGCTCAGCGGCCGCGGCATCGAACTCCTCGAAGGCCTTCAGCACGCGAATGGCAGCCTCGATATCGGCCCGATCGACATTTGAGAGGATATTCCCGCGCAGCTCGTCGAGCGCATCCTCCATTCGAGACGCCAGCTTTTCGCCCTCCGGCGTCAGCCAGAGGCCTTTTGCGCGACGATCGGTCGGGTCGTCCTTGCGGACGACGAGATCCATGCTTTCGAGCTGATCGATCAGCCGCACCAGCGATGGGCCTTCGATGCCGACATAGGTCGCAATCGCCACCTGCCGCACGCCTCCGCCCAAGCGGCCGATCCACAGCAGCGGCGCGGCCGCGGCCTCCGATATGCCATAGGAACTCAGCGCGACATCCACCACGCGGCGCCATTGGCGCCCCGTGGTCAGCAGATTGGCGGTGAAGATACGTTGCAGGGTGTTTAGCGATTTCATTGCATGAAAGTAGCACTAAACTAATTAGGATTCAAATTATTATAATCCAAAGCGCCATTCGAAATTCGAGAAGCAGCCATGCGAATATCGATGGGCAGTGCGGCTCAATGACGATCCGGCTCATCAAGGTAGGAACAGATCATTCTGACGAGCTCTCGTCTCATCTCAGGCAAGCCCAACGTTCCTTTCCGAGCCGCGTTATGGATGACGCCTTCGACAACACCGGCAAGAAGCTGTGCCAGGACCTCTACGGAAGCGCCGTTTGCGGTCTTGCGATAGGTCGTGACGAAATTTCCGTAGTGCTGCTGATAATCCGAGAGAAATGCCTCGTGAGCCGATCGCGTGCCTTCCACACCGGGAACCTCGTCCAGCAGGACCCTATGGAGTTCCGGATCCAGGCGGTGGGCATCTATCATGCCTTGAACAAGGGCTTCGACGCCGTGCTGCAATGTCCCCTCGGTGGCGGTCGCAGCACGCAGGACCGCAAGCACTTCCTCGAAATGACGACGTCTTATGGCTTCGACCAGAGACAGCTTGTCCGGAAAATACTGGTAGAGCGATCCGATGCTGATGCCCGCGACCGCAGCCACCATATTCGTCGTGAAACCGGCCCATCCGCGATCACCCAAAACGCGAGCACCGGCTTCGATAATCGCATCCACGGTCGCCCGCGAACGCGCCTGGCTCGGCATTTTGCGCATCGTGGAACGCGGCTTTTGAATGCGAGTAGACATGCGCCCCGCCCTCTCTGAAAATATAAACAGGTTACTCGCATTTTCACGATCGACGAAAGGGCTATCATCATGAGCGAATTATCATTGCTGCGAACGCTGTTCGAATATCAGGCGTGGGCGAATGAAGACTTGCTTGCCAGCATCGGCCGGCTTCATGGCGCTCACCATGGTCAGGAACGCCATATCGCGATCCGGCTGATGAACCATTCGCTGGTCGTCGCCCGGATTTTTGCCGCACATCTGGCGGGCCGGGAACATGGCTACACAGAAGACAACACAGCCGAGACGCCCTCCCTGTCGGAGCTTCATGCCGCACTCGCCGTCTCGGATCAGTGGTACCTGGAGTATCTTGAAACCATAAGCTCCGATCTCCTGTCGGAAGCTCTGCCATTTGTCTTCACCGATGGAGACAGAGGCTGCATGACTAGGCGGGAAATGCTCCTGCATGTGGTCACGCATGGAGGCTATCACAGAGGTGAAATCGGCCGGCTTCTCGCACAACTCTCCATCACGCCGCCCTGGGATACGCTTGCGGTTCATCTGCATCGCACAGATCCATCACGTCGCATGGCGGCAGCTGCAGAATGATACGCGAGCGTCAAGCCCGGCGTTGCCGTACGGGTAATGCCCAATCCAGCAGCAATGCCGCCGCGATACCGGCGGCATAGGCCAGAATGTTCCATGGGGAAAATACGCGCCCCAGCAGCAAGGCTCCCGCATTGGTCAATCGAAATGCATCCAGCGCCGGTGTATGCCACAGCCTGAAAAGCTCGACGCCGACAGCCAGGATCAGCGCGGCCAAGGCAATTCCATCCCTTCTCACGTCGACAAAAATCGCCGCCAGAAGCCAATAGACCATCGTCCCCCACAAAATCGAACCGCCATATTTGACGACGGCGAAAGACAGGCCAGCCGCATAACCGAAGTGTCGCAGCGCAAGGCCACAGGTGATCGTCAGCACAAACGCCAGGATCAGCGCGCCTCTCCGACGACGGACTCGTATCGATTTATCCATGCGCCCTTCCCTTGATCATCGCCGGATAGATTTTCCGGTCATTACAAAGGCAGCGCCTTCATTCACTCCGATCTATCGAAAATGTCTTGGGATATTACAAGGCCAGGCTGCAATTTTGCCATGCTCCTCATATCTTCGGAAAGAAGGAGATTGTCGCTGCGTGGGGGGGGAGCGTTTCAAATGGCCAAAATCGTGTCCTCGGACGAACCGCTGTCTTTCCTCGATAGCTATCTCCATCCCGATCCACGCCACTCCGATCTCACCGGCGTCTCCCGCTTTGCAATCGAATTTCTGTTCTTCGGCCTGAAGGAGGCTCGTGCCTGCCTCTTCGCAGGATTGTTCTTTCTTGCGGTCTTTGTCGTACCGCGAGCGGGCTTGTTCCATATCCAGCGCTACGACGTGTTGCTGATCATCGCTCTGACTATCCAGCTTTGGATGATATGGGCAAAGCTCGAGACTCTCGACGAGTTGAAGGCGGTGTGCCTGTTTCATCTCGTCGGATTTGCCCTCGAAGTCTTCAAGACCTCCGGTAGTATCCAGTCATGGACCTATCCTGATCCGGCCTATACGAAGTTATTCGGCGTCCCCTTGTTTTCCGGCTTCATGTACGCCGCGGTCGGTAGTTACATCATTCAGGCGTGGCGGCTTTTCGATCTCCGCATCAAGCATCATCCACCCTATTGGATGGCAGGAATGCTCGCATTCGTAATCTACGCGAACTTCTTTGCGCATCATTACATCGGCGACTACCGCTGGTATATCGCCGCCTGCCTTATCGGACTCTATGCGCGCTCGACGGTAATCTTTCGCCCCTATGATCGCGATCGTCGCATGCCACTGCTTTTGTCATTCGTGCTGATCGGCTTCTTCATCTGGCTGGCCGAGAATATCAGCACGTTTCTAGGAGTCTGGAAGTATCCCAACCAGCTCGGCGCGTGGTCGATGGTTCATATCGGCAAATGGAGTTCCTGGTGCCTGCTGGTCATCATGACCTTCACCATCGTCGCCAATCTGAAGCACATCAAGAAGCATATTCATATTCCGGATTAACGCTCCCGATCCAAAGCGACCATGACATCATGACAATGCAAAAAGGCCGGATGATTTCTCATCCGGCCTTTCAATCTCTCGTCCGAAGCTCGCCTTAAGCGGCTGCAGCTTCTTCCTCAGCAGCAACGCGAGCCTTGTCGGCTGCGCCCTTGGCATTGACGTCGCGATCAACGAACTCGACAACTGCGAGAGCGGCATTGTCGCCCTGGCGGAAGCCGGCCTTCATGATACGCAGGTAGCCGCCGTTGCGGGTGGCGTAGCGGGTTGCAATCGCATCGAACAGCTTCGAAACGACGGCAGCGTCGCGGATCTGCGAGATGGCCTGACGACGAGCGTGCAGGTCGCCGCGCTTGCCAAGGGTTACCAGCTTCTCGACGATCGGACGAATTTCCTTCGCCTTCGGGAGCGTGGTGACGATCTGCTCATGGGTAATGAGCGAAGCTGCCATGTTGGCGAACATCGCCTTACGGTGGCTAGCGGTTCTATTCAGCTTGCGGCCGGCTTTACCGTGGCGCATTGCTATTCTCCTTCACTTGCAGGCATCACGCGCCTGCCGTTTGAAACGTTAGTACTGGTCTTCGTATCGCTTGGCGAGATCTTCGATGTTCTCGGGCGGCCATGCCGGCACTTCCATGCCGAGGTGCAGGCCCATGGAAGCGAGAACTTCCTTGATTTCGTTCAGCGACTTGCGACCAAAATTCGGCGTGCGGAGCATTTCTGCTTCGGTCTTCTGAATGAGGTCGCCGATGTAGACGATGTTGTCGTTCTTCAGGCAGTTTGCCGAACGAACGGACAGTTCGAGTTCGTCCACCTTCTTGAGGAGGGCCGGGTTGAAAGCGAGTTCGGTAACTGCTTCCTCTTCGGTTTCCTTCTGCGGCTCGTCGAAGTTGACGAACACGCCAAGCTGATCCTGAAGAATGCGAGCCGCGAAAGCGACAGCATCTTCACCGCTGATCGAACCATCGGTTTCCAGCGACATGCTCAGCTTGTCGTAGTCGAGAACCTGTCCTTCACGGGTATTTTCAACCTTGTAGGACACCTTCTTGACCGGCGAATAGAGGCTGTCGACCGGAATGAGACCGATCGGAGCATCTTCCGCACGATTGCGCTCGGCCGGGACATAGCCCTTGCCGTTGTTGACGGTGAATTCCATGCGGATTTCGGCGCCCTCATCGAGCGTGCAGATGACATGCTCGGGGTTGAGGATTTCGATATCGCCGACCGTCTGAATGTCGCCAGCCGTTACAACGCCTGGGCCCTGCTTGCGCACGACCATACGCTTTGCGTCGTCGCCATCCATCTTGATGGCGATCTCCTTGATGTTCAGCACGATGTCCGTCACGTCTTCCCGGACGCCCGGGATAGAGGAGAACTCATGCAGCACGCCGTCGATCTGCACGGCCGTTACAGCGGCACCGCGCAGAGAAGACAGCAGAACGCGGCGCAGCGCGTTGCCGAGGGTAAGACCGAAGCCACGCTCCAGCGGTTCGGCCACGAGCGTTGCCTTGGTACGGCCGCTCGAGGTGAACTCGACCTTGTTGGGCTTGATCAGTTCCTGCCAGTTTTTCTGAATCATATTTTTGCCTTCCGTTCGTTGCCACCATCCAATCGTGGCAACCGAGCTTGAGTAACACCAAGCCGGGCGCATCTACCCCGGCAGGTGTCGTGAGTGGCGATGATCAGACGCGACGCTTCTTGCGCGGGCGGCAACCATTGTGCGGGATCGGCGTCACGTCGCGGATGGACGTGATCATGAAACCAGCAGCCTGGAGGGCGCGCAGAGCGGATTCACGACCGGAGCCCGGACCGCAAACTTCAACTTCCAGCGACTTCATGCCGTGTTCCTGAGCCTTCTTGGCGCAGTCTTCGGCAGCGATCTGAGCAGCGAACGGGGTCGACTTGCGCGAACCCTTGAAGCCCTTGGCACCAGCGGACGACCAGGCAATCGCGTTGCCCTGTGCGTCGGTGATGGTGATCATCGTGTTGTTGAAGGTCGAGTTGACGTGTGCGACGCCCGACGTGATGTTTTTACGTTCGCGACGACGAACGCGTACGGCTTCCTTGGCCATGTTAGTCCTTTCTTGGATCTCTGCACCGCCGTAATCCCAGCGGCTCCACCGAAGCGGCACCCACAGAGTACCGCTTCAAACTCAAAAGAGGCCGGCGGACCGCCAGCCTCCCACATCCGGTTGCCCGGAAATTACTTCTTCTTACCAGCAATCGCCTTTGCCGGACCCTTACGGGTGCGGGCATTGGTGTGGGTGCGCTGGCCGCGAACCGGCAGGCCGCGACGATGGCGAAGACCACGGTAAGAACCCAGGTCCATCAGACGCTTGATGTTCATCGCGGTTTCGCGACGCAGGTCACCTTCGACCTGATAATCACGGTCGATGGTTTCGCGGATCTGCAGAACTTCAGCATCCGTCAACTGGTTGACGCGACGCTCGGCCGGAATACCGACCTTCTCGCAGATTTCCTGTGCAAACTTAGGTCCGATCCCGTGAATGTAACGAAGCGCGATAACTACGCGCTTTGCAGTCGGGATGTTGACGCCAGCGATACGAGCCACGCCTGTTCTCCTTGCATTCCTTTTGCCGAGGCAAAGGTCTTGTTATGCAGCCCGGGAGCTGCTTGTTCAATGTGAGTCCGCAACATGTCAAAACGACCGTACCCGGACTTCCCGTTGGAAATCCGCGCCGATCGCACAGTATGTCGCGAGTTGGCGCGGTGTTTAGCGGAATCAGTGCGAAAAAGCAACCGCTCCAGCTAGTTTATTTTAGGCTATCTAAAGCTTAGCCAGGATAGCCTCTACGCTGTCGGTCACATGCTCGATATCGGCCATGCCGTCGATGCTCTGCAACTTGCCCTTTGCATAGTAGTAACCGATGAGCGGCGAGGTCTCCTTGTAGTAGACCTGAAGGCGAGTCGCCATCGTTTCGGCATTGTCGTCAGGGCGGCGCTTGAAATGCGTCGAACCGCATTTGTCGCAAACGCCGGCTGTTGCCGGAACCTTGTCCGTGTCGTGGTAGACACTGCCGCAGTTCGAGCAGGAGTAACGGCCTGAGACGCGGCGAATCAGCTCGGCATCATCAACCTTCAGCTCGATGACGACGGAAAGCTCAAGGCCCTTGGCACTCAGCATCTTCTCGGTGGCATCGGCCTGCACCAGCGTGCGCGGGAAACCATCGAGAATGAAGCCCTTGGCGCAATCCGGCTGATCGATGCGCTCCGAAACGATAGCATTGACGACCTCATCCGGAACCAGCTTTCCTGCCTTCATCAAGGCATCAGCTCGCTTGCCGACTTCCGTCTCGGCCTGCACGGCCGCACGTAGCATATCGCCTGTGGACAGCTGCGGAACGCCGTGCTTCTCCACGATACGCTGGGCCTGGGTCCCCTTACCTGCTCCCGGCGGCCCTAAAAGTATGAGTCTCATCGCCCCCTCTTTCCTCCACGCAACTTCGATTTCTTGATCAGGCCTTCATACTGCTGTGCAATCAGGTGACCCTGAATCTGCGCCACCGTATCCAGCGTAACGCTAACCACGATCAGAAGCGAAGTGCCACCCAGAGACAAGGGAATACCGGTCTGGGACACGAGAATTTCGGGCAGGATGCAGACGAAGACGAGATAGATCGCGCCGATCACCGTGATTCGGGTCAGCACATAATCGATATACTCGGCGGTGCGCTCACCCGGACGGATGCCGGGAATGAAGCCGCCGTGCTTCTTCAGATTGTCGGCAGTGTCCTTCGGATTGAAGACGAGAGCCGTGTAGAAGAAGGCGAAGAAGGCAATCAGAGCGCCGTAAAGCACCATGTAGACGGGCTGGCCATGGCCAAGCGCGGCAACGATCGAGGTAACCCAGGTCGGAAGAGCCGTGTTGTTACCAAGACCGGCAACCGTCGCCGGCAGCAGCAGCAGCGACGATGCAAAGATCGCCGGGATAACGCCCGACGTGTTCAGCTTCAGCGGCAGATGCGACGTATCGCCCTGGAACATACGCGTGCCAACCTGGCGCTTCGGATACTGGATCAGAAGGCGACGCTGGGCGCGCTCGACAAAAACGATCAGCGCAATCACCAGAACGGCGACGACGAGAACCGCAAGAATGAGGCCTGTGGACAACGCGCCCGTACGGCCGAGTTCAAGGGTGCCGGCAAGAGCCGTCGGCAGACCGGCCGCGATACCGGCGAAGATGATCAGCGAAATACCGTTGCCGATACCACGCGACGTCACCTGCTCGCCGAGCCACATCAGGAACATCGTGCCGCCGAGCAGCGTGATGACCGTCGAGATACGGAAGAACCAGCCCGGATCAATGACGACGCCGTTGCCATGCTCAAGGCCAATCGCAATGCCATAGGCCTGCAAAGCGCCGAGCAGCACCGTGCCGTAGCGGGTGTACTGGTTGATGATCTTACGACCCTGCTCGCCTTCCTTCTTCAGGTTTTCGAGCGAGGGAACGACCGACGTCATCAGCTGAACGATGATCGAGGCCGAAATATAGGGCATGATGCCGAGCGCGAAGATCGCCATGCGCTGCACGGCGCCGCCCGAAAACATGTTGAAGAGGCCGAGAATACCGCCCGACTGATTCTGGAACGCCTGCGCGTATGCAGCAGGATTGAGACCAGGAAGCGGAATATGGGTACCGAGACGGTAAACGAGGAGAGCGCCGAGCGTAAACCACAGGCGCTTCTTGAGATCCTCAGCCTTGGCAAAGGTCGAGAAATTGAGATTGGACGCCAATTGTTCCGCTGCAGAAGCCATACAAATCTCCGCACTACCAATTCCGGCATGATCGGCCGGGTCCGGAATCAGTAAGTAAATTGTTCAAAATTCGGGCATTGGGCGGATTGCAATGCAATCGGGCGCCTCACCCTTGGTTCCCGTTATCAACCGGAAAGACGCGTTCGCTTCGTTCAGGTTCGTGAGGCTCACATATGGGAGAAAAATCGCCCGAAGTGAAGCACCTCGGGCGATCTTTAATAATATTATTCTGCAGCAGGAGCTTCTGCAGCAGAAGCAAGCAGCTTGATGGAGCCGCCGGCCTTTTCGATCTTTTCGACAGCCGGCTTGGAAGCGCCTGCAACTTCAAGCGTAATCTTCGCCTTCAGTTCGCCGTCGGACAGAACGCGAACGCCGTCCTTGACGCGACGAATCACGCCTGCAGCCTTGAGAGCGGCAGCATCGACCGTCTGCTTGGCATCGAGCTTGCCGGCATCGACGGCAGCCTGGATGCGAGCCAGCGATACGACAACGTAATCGGCAGCAAAGATGTTGTTGAAGCCGCGCTTCGGCAGGCGACGATAGATGGGCATCTGACCACCTTCGAAGCCGTTGATGGCAACACCCGAACGGGACTTCTGACCCTTCACACCACGGCCACCGGTCTTACCGGAGCCGGAGCCAATGCCGCGGCCGAGGCGCTTGCGGCTGTGGGTCGAGCCTTCGTTATCCTTGATCTCATTCAGTTTCATAGCGAATTACCCCCGGCTCACTTCTCGTCGACAACGCGAACGAGATGCTGGACAGCACGGATCATGCCACGAACGGCCGGAGTATCTTCCAGCGTGCGGCGACGGTGCATCTTGTTCAGTCCGAGACCGATCAGCGTCTTCTGCTGAACGTCCGGACGGCGGATCGGGCTGCCTACCTGCTCGACCGTAACGGTCTTCTTGGCTTCAGCTTTCTTGGTCGTCTTGGCCATAGCTCAAACTCCCTTATTCTTCGGAGGCATTGCCCGAAGCGGCACGACGAGCCTGCAGGGTGGCATACTTGATGCCGCGCTGAGCTGCGATGTCCTTCGGGTGAACCTGGTGCTTCAGGGCGTCGAACGTGGCGCGAACCATGTTGTACGGGTTCGACGAGCCGGTCGACTTTGCAACGACGTCATGAACGCCGAGCGTTTCGAAAACGGCGCGCATCGGGCCACCAGCGATGATACCGGTACCGACTTTGGCCGAACGCAGCAGAACCTTGCCGGCGCCGTGACGGCCATGAACGTCGTGATGCAGCGTACGGCCGTCACGCAGCGGTACGAAGATCATGTCGCGCTTGGCGCTTTCGGTAGCCTTGCGGATCGCTTCCGGCACTTCTCGTGCCTTGCCGTGACCAAAGCCTACGCGGCCCTTCTGGTCGCCGACGACGACGAGAGCGGCGAAACCGAAGCGACGGCCACCCTTAACAACCTTGGCGACGCGGTTGATCGCGACAAGCTTGTCGACGAATTCGCTGTCGCGCTCTTCACGGCTCTGACGGTCTTCCCGCGGAGCCCTCTTTTCCTGTGCCATTGTCCTCTTCCTTTTTCTTTTCCGGGTGCAATCGGCAAACAAAACGAGGACCGCATCAACCTCCATCTGGAGGTTTGCGGTCCGGTGAGATCCGGCCGGCGCCTATCGGCTACCGGCCGGAAGCTTGATCAGAAGGTCAGGCCGCCTTCGCGGGCTGCATCAGCCAGGGCCTTGATACGGCCGTGGTAGATGAAGGCGCCGCGATCGAACACGACTTCCTTGACGCCGGCCTTAGAGGCGCGCTCTGCAACCAGCTTGCCAACGAGGGCTGCTGCTGCGGTATCGGCACCGGTCTTCAGAGAACCGCGCAGATCCTTGTCGAGGGTGGAGGCAGCCGCGAGGGTCTTGCCAGCCACGTCATCGATGACCTGGGCGTAGATGTTCTTCGAAGAGCGATGAACCGACAGGCGCGGACGGCCATTGGCCACCGACTTGATTTGACGGCGCACGCGGTTGGCGCGACGCGCAAGTGCTTCTTTCCTGCTAGCCATTTCGCGTGATCCTTACTTCTTCTTGCCTTCTTTGCGGATGATCCGCTCTTCGGCATACTTAACACCCTTGCCCTTGTAGGGCTCGGGACCGCGGTATTCGCGGATTTCCGCTGCAACCTGGCCGACCTGCTGCTTGTTGATGCCGGTGACGACGATTTCCGTCGGCTTCGGCACAGCGATCGTGATGCCCTGCGGCGGCTCATAAACCACGTCGTGGCTGAAGCCGAGCGCCAGCTGCAGGTTCTTGCCCTGCATGGACGCACGATAGCCGACGCCGTTGATTTCGAGCTTGCGCTCGTAACCATCCTTAACACCCTTGAGGATGTTCTCGATCATCGTGCGGGACATGCCCCACTTTGCGCGAGCAGCCTTGGAGTCGTTAAGCGGCGTTACGACGATTGCATTGTTTTCCAGCTTGAGACCGATTTCGTCGTTAGCGACGAAAAACAGCTCGCCCTTGGGGCCCTTGGCAATCACTTTTTGGCCATCAACCGTGGCCGTGATCCCTGCAGGTACCTGAACGGGCTTTTTACCGATACGAGACATTTTTCAAACCTGTCTGTTTCGAAGGAGATCTCTGTTCGATCTTAGAAGACCGAGCAGAGAACCTCGCCACCAACATTCTGTTCACGAGCCTGGTGATCAGCCATCACACCCTTCGGAGTCGAAAGGATGGTGATGCCGAGACCGTTCGCGACCTGCGGAATGGACTTGACCGAGACATAAACTCGGCGGCCCGGCTTGGACACGCGGCCGATCTCACGGATCACCGACGCGCCTTCGTAGTACTTCAGCTCGATGCTGAGCTCAGACTTGCCGTTGCCGAAATCGACGACGGAATAGCCACGGATGTAGCCTTCAGCCTGGAGCACATCGAGAACACGCGCACGGAGCTTGGACGCAGGCGTCGAAACCGACGACTTGCGGCGCGAAGCGCCATTGCGGATGCGGGTGAGCATATCGCCCAAAGGATCAGTCATGGTCATCTAATCTGCTCCTTACCAGCTCGACTTGACGATGCCCGGCACCTTGCCGAGATTGCCGAGTTCACGCAGCGCGATACGCGACATGCGCAGTTTGCGGTAGTAGGCGCGCGGACGGCCGGAAACTTCGCAACGGTTGCGAATACGGGTCTTCGATCCATCGCGCGGGAGCGATGCCAACTTCAAAGTGGCCTTGAACCGGTCTTCGATCGAGAGAGACTGGTTCATGATGATTGCCTTGAGAGCAGCCCGCTTCGCAGACTGGTTGGCAACCGTATTGCGGCGGCGCTTGTTCTTTTCAACTGCGCTTGTCTTCGCCATATCAGGGTTCCTTTTCTACGCTCGTCGTTACGGTTATTGACGGAACGGGAAGTTGAACTCTGTCAAAAGAGCTCGTGCTTCGTCGTCGGTCGGCGCCGTCGTGCAAACGATGATGTCCATGCCCCACATCTGATCAACCTTATCGTAGTTGATCTCAGGGAACACAATGTGCTCCTTGATGCCCATGGCGAAGTTGCCACGACCGTCAAAGCTTTTCGGGTTCAGGCCGCGGAAGTCGCGAACGCGCGGAAGCGCGATGTTGACCAGACGATCCAGGAACTCATACATACGAGCGCCGCGCAGGGTAACCTTTGCGCCGATCGGCATATCTTCGCGGACCTTGAAGCCGGCGATGGAGTTGCGTGCGCGTGTGATGACCGGCTTCTGGCCAGCGATCGAAGCGAGGTCTGCTGCAGCAACAGACGGCTTCTTCGAATCAGCCGTTGCTTCGCCCACGCCCATGTTGATCACGATCTTGTCCAGCTTCGGGATCTGCATCTCGTTGGCGTAGGAGAACTTCTCCTGCATAGCCGCGCGGATGCGAGCAACGTATTCCTTCTTGAGCCGCGGCTCGTACTTTGCCTCAGCCATCGATCACTTCTCCCGAGGTCTTGGCCACGCGGACCTTCTTGCCATCCACAACCTTGAAACCGACGCGGGTCGGCTTGCCGTCCTTGTCGACGATCGCAATGTTGGACAGGTGAAGCGGGGCTTCCTTGCTGATGATGCCGGCTTCCTGGCTCTGCGTCTGGCGCTGGTGGCGCTTGACAACATTGACGCCACGAACGACCGCACGGTCTTCCTTCGGCAAAACTTGAACTACTTCGCCGGTGCGGCCCTTGTCCTTACCGGTCAATACGACGACCTTGTCGCCTTTACGGATCTTCTGCATCGCTCCGCTCCTTACAGTACTTCTGGAGCCAGCGAGATGATCTTCATGTGGTTCTTGGCGCGAAGTTCGCGCGGAACCGGTCCGAAGATACGGGTGCCGATCGGCTCTTTCTTGTTGTCGATGAGGACTGCTGCGTTGGTATCGAAGCGGATGACGCTGCCATCCGGACGGCGGATGTCCTTGGCGGTACGAACAACAACCGCCTTCATCACGTCACCCTTCTTCACACGGCCGCGCGGAATAGCTTCCTTGATCGAAACGACGATAACGTCGCCGATCGAGGCATACTTGCGCTTAGAGCCGCCCAGCACCTTGATGCACATGACACGACGTGCGCCGGAATTATCCGCCACGTCGAGGTTTGTTTGCATCTGAATCATGTCAGGTCGCCTTCTTGTTGTTACCGGAATGGTTGGGCCAAACGACCCCCTACCCCGGCTTATGGACTAGTGTCTTGTCTGATTATGCCTGCCTTCGGGACCACATGTGGTCGCCTCCGCCGGCCATCAATAAAGCAAAAGAACGCTCGTTTTCGAGCGTCCTGCTTCCAAGCTCGTGCTTCATACAGATATTTCGCCCAGACGCAAGGGCCTGAGCGAAATTCTGTTACTTGGCCTGGGCGGAAACGACCGTCCAGGTCTTATCCTTGGAGATCGGCGCGCATTCCTCGATGGAAACGGTGTCGCCGATTTTGTACTGATTGTTCTCGTCGTGAGCCTTGTACTTCTTGGAACGACGAACAGTCTTCTGGAGCAGCGGGTGAGCGAAACGACGCTCGACGCGGACTACTACCGTCTTCTCGTTCTTGTCGCTGACCACGACGCCCTGCAGAATGCGCTTCGGCATGTTATTTTTCCTTTAGGCCTTTGCTTCTGCCGCCTTCTGGCGGGCAATGGTTTTTACGCGAGCGATGTCCTTGCGGACTTCGTTGATGCGCGAGGACTTTTCAAGCTGGCCGGTAGCCTTCTGAAAGCGCAGGTTGAACTGCTCCTTCTTCAGCTTGGCAAGCTCGTCCTTGAGTTGGTCGGCGCTCAGGGCGCGAACATCTGCGGCTTTCATGAGCTTCTTCCTTACTCTGCAATGCGCTGTACGAAGCGCGTCTTCACCGAGAGCTTGGCAGCGCCGAGGCGCAGAGCCTCACGAGCGATTTCTTCGCTCACACCGTCGATCTCGAACATCATACGACCGGGCTTGACCTTGCATGCCCAGTATTCGACAGAGCCTTTACCCTTACCCATACGGACTTCGGTCGGCTTTGCGGTTACCGGAACATCCGGGAACACGCGGATCCATACACGGCCGGCACGCTTCATATAACGCGTGATCGCGCGGCGAGCCGCTTCGATCTCACGAGCGTTGACACGGTTAGGCTCCTGCGACTTCAGGCCGAATTCGCCGAACGCCAGATCAGAACCACCCTTGGCAACGCCCTTGATGCGGCCCTTGAATTGCTTGCGGTACTTCGTACGCTTTGGCTGCAACATTTTCTTATTCTCCGAACTTATCTGCCACGTACGCTATCAAGCGTTGTCGCGGCGACGGTCTCTATCGCGATCCCGGCTAGCCGGACCCTGGGCGTCGCCCTCGAGCGCACGGCGTTCGGAGGCCATCGGATCATGCTCAAGGATTTCGCCCTTGAAGATCCAAACCTTGATGCCGCAGATGCCGAAAGCGGTTTCTGCTTCAGCTGTACCGTAGTCGATATCGGCGCGCAGCGTATGCAGCGGCACGCGACCTTCGCGGTACCATTCCGTACGAGCGATTTCTGCACCGCCGAGACGGCCGGCGCAGGTGATCTTGATGCCTTCGGCGCCAAGACGCATCGCGGACTGAACGGCGCGCTTCATGGCGCGACGGAAAGCAACACGGCGCTCGAGCTGCTGAGCGATCGACTGGGCAACCAGCGTCGCATCAACTTCCGGCTTACGAACTTCAACGATGTTGAGGTGCGTTTCGGAGTTGGTCATGTCCGACAGCTTCTTGCGGAGCTTGTCGATGTCAGCACCCTTCTTGCCGATGATCAGACCCGGGCGAGCCGAGTGGATCGTGACGCGGCACTTCTTGTGCGGACGCTCGATGACAACCTTCGAGATACCAGCCTGCTTCAGTTCGTTCATGACGAACTTACGCATCTTCAGGTCTTCGTGAAGGAGCTGACCGTACTCGGCATTGTCCGCAAACCAGCGGCTATCCCAGGTACGGTTGATGCCAAGACGGAAACCGATCGGATTGATTTTCTGACCCATTATGCGGCCTCCCCTTGGGCTTCCACTTCACGAACAACGATCGTCAGGTGGGCGAACGGACGCTCGATGCGAGATGCACGACCACGGCCACGAGCGTGGAAACGCTTCATGACGATCGACTTGCCGACGTAGGCTTCTGCTACGACCAGCGAGTCAACATCGAGATCGTGGTTGTTCTCAGCGTTTGCGATAGCAGATTCAAGCGTCTTCTTGACGGCGCCTGCGATACGCTTGCGAGAGAATTCCAGCTCTGCGAGTGCGCGATCAACCTTCTTGCCGCGGATCGAAGCCGCGACCAGGTTGAGCTTCTGCGGGCTGACACGGAGCGTACGCGCAACTGCCTGCGCCTCGTTGTCCTTCAGCCGGCGTTCGGTTTTTGCCTTGCCCATTGTTACTTCCTCTTCGCCTTCTTGTCCGCACCGTGACCATAATAGGTACGGGTCGGGGCGAACTCGCCGAACTTGTGCCCGACCATGTCTTCATTGACGCTGACCGGAATATGCTTGCTGCCGTTGTAAACACCAAAGGTGAGGCCAACGAACTGCGGCATGATGGTGGAGCGACGGCTCCACATCTTGATTACTTCGCTGCGTCCGCCTTCACGCACCTTCTCAGCTTTCTTGAGAAGATAGCCGTCAACAAACGGACCTTTCCATACTGAACGAGCCACTTGAGACTTCCTCTCTTACTTCTTGCGCTGATGGCGCGAGCGCATAATCATCTTGTCGGTCGACTTGTTCGACCGCGTACGCTTGCCCTTGGTCGGCTTGCCCCACGGAGTCACCGGATGGCGACCACCAGAGGTGCGGCCTTCACCACCGCCGTGCGGATGGTCGACCGGGTTCATGACAACACCGCGGTTATGCGGCTTCTTGCCACGCCAACGCGAACGACCGGCCTTGCCATCGTTGATGTTGCCGTGATCCGGGTTGGAAACCGCACCGATCGTGGCAAGGCAATTGCCGTGCACGAGGCGCTGTTCACCCGAGTTCAGGCGAAGGATCGCCATGCCCTGGTCACGACCGACGAGCTGAGCATAGGAGCCAGCAGAACGAGCGATCTGACCGCCCTTGCCCGGCTTCATTTCCACGTTGTGGATGATGGAGCCGACCGGGATGAACTGAAGCGGCATGGTGTTGCCGGGCTTCACGTCCACTGCCTTTTCCGAAGCGATGACCTTATCGCCCGAAGCGAGACGCTGCGGAGCCAGGATGTAGGCCAGTTCGCCGTCCGTGTACTTCACCAGAGCGATGTAAGCGGTACGGTTCGGATCGTATTCGATACGCTCGACGGTTGCTTCAACGTCGAACTTGCGACGCTTGAAGTCTACCAGACGGTAGGTACGCTTGTGACCGCCGCCCTGGAAACGTACGGTGATGCGGCCGGTGTTGTTACGGCCACCCTTGGAGGTCAGGCCTTCCGTCAGCGTCTTGACCGGCTTGCCCTTGTAGAGCGAGGAGCGATCGACGATGACCAGCTGACGCTGGCTCGGGGTCGTCGGATTGAATGTTTTCAATGCCATTTTCTTATTCCTCAGAGACCGGTGGAGACGTCGATCGACTGGCCTTCGGCGAGCGTCACAACAGCCTTCTTCACGTCCTTCTGCTTGCCGACGAGACCCTTGAACCGCTTGGTCTTGCCGAGGCGCAGCAGAGTGTTAACGGCCGTCACCTTGACGCCGAAGAGCGCTTCGACGGCAGCCTTGATTTCCGGCTTCGTCGCGTCCTTGGCAACGTTGAAAACAACCTGGTTATTGTCCGAAAGCAGCGTGGACTTTTCGGTGATCGCAGGAGAAACGATCACATCATAATGGCGAAGATCCGTCACTTGAAACGCTCCTCTAGAGCTTCAACTGCAGCCTTGGACAGCACGAGCTTGCCGCGGCGCAGGATGTCATAAACGTTGATGCCCTGAACCGGCAGAACATCGATGTTCGGGATGTTCTGGGCTGCGAGCTTGAAGTTGCTGTCGAGTTCAGCACCGCCGATGAACAGAGCGTTCGTCAGGCCGAGCGTTTCGAAAGCACCAGCGAGTGCCTTGGTCTTGGCTTCGGTAGCGACGAGATTGTCGATGACAATCACATCTTCAGCCTTGAGCTTGGCAGAGAGAGCGTGACGCAGGCCGAGGGCGCGAACCTTCTTCGGCAGATCATGCTCGTGGCTGCGGGCGACCGGGCCGTGAGCCTTGCCACCGCCGCGGAACTGCGGAGCGCGAGCCGAATGGTGACGAGCGCGGCCCGTGCCCTTCTGCTTGTACATCTTGGCGCCGGTGCGCGAAACATCCGCGCGGCCCTTTGCCTGGTGCGTGCCCTGCTGCTTCTTGGCAAGCTGCCAGCGAATAACGCGGGCAAGAATGTCTTCACGCGGCTCAAGGCCGAAAATCGCGTCAGAAAGGGAAACCTTCCCAGCGTCTTTGCCCTCAAGGGTCTTGACGTTCAATTCCATTGGTTTGGCTCCCTTACTTCGCTGCCGACTTGACGGCGTCGCGCACGATGATCCAGGCACCCTTGGAGCCGGGAACCGCACCCTTGACGAGGATCAGACCGCGATCTTCGTCGGTCGAAACCACTTCAAGGTTCTGCGTCGTCACGCGCGTCTGGCCCATGTGACCAGCCATCTTCTTGTTCTTGAACACCTTGCCCGGGTCCTGGCGCGAACCGGTCGAACCGTGCGAGCGGTGCGAAACCGACACACCGTGCGTGGCGCGCAGACCGCCGAAGCCGTGACGCTTGATAGCGCCGGCAAAACCCTTACCGATCGTCGTGCCGGTCACGTCGACGAGCTGACCCGCCGTAAAGTGAGCCGCCTTGAGTTCGGTGCCAACTTCGAGCAGATTGTCGTCCGTCACGCGGAATTCAACGAGCTTGGCCTTCGGCTCAACGCTTGCAACGGCGAAATGACCGCGCAGGGCCTTCGTCGTGTTCTTAACTTTAGCCTGGCCGGCACCCAGCTGAACTGCGGTGTAGCCATTCTTTTCAACTGTGCGCTGGGCTACGACCTGGCAGCCATCCAAACGCAATACTGTTACCGGGACATGCTCGCCGGCGTCGTTATAGACGCGGGTCATTCCCACCTTTTGTGCAATCACACCTGAACGCATCGGTTCAATCCTTCTCACTCAGCTCGAGAACCAGGTCTCAGAGCTTGATCTCAACATCGACACCGGCGGCGAGATCGAGCTTCATCAGCGCGTCTACCGTCTGCGGGGTCGGGTCAACGATGTCGAGGAGGCGCTTATGCGTGCGCATCTCGAACTGCTCGCGGCTCTTCTTGTCGATGTGCGGGGACCGGTTAACCGTGAACTTCTCGATACGGGTCGGAAGCGGAACGGGGCCCCGGACGCTAGCACCGGTGCGCTTCGCCGTCGACACGATCTCGCGCGTGGAAGCATCGAGAATCCGGTGATCGAACGCCTTCAGGCGAATGCGGATATTTTGGCCGTTCATTCGACGTTATCCTTGTGTTTTGTTATCTCGCGTGCCTTTCAAAAAAAGGGCACGGATTGTTCTTTTTCCTAAGGCGGACCACCGGTTTCAAAGATCGAGAGGGACGCCGAGTGCGGCATCCCCATCCACTCTTTAGGCCATTTGGCCCACCTTATTGTTAATTTCATCAGCTGCTTCGTTAGACGAAGCAGCACGCAAATCGCGCTCGCGCGCCATTTGCAACATTTCCATGTCATAAGCAAGCGGCTAAAGCCGCTTGCATCATAATATTGTCATCGAATCGGCCACTCCGATGGAGCGGCCGCCTTCGAATTACTCGACGATGGATGCAACGATGCCAGCGCCGACGGTACGGCCGCCTTCGCGGATAGCGAAGCGAAGCTTTTCTTCCATAGCGATCGGGACGATCAGCTCAACAGCAACGGTGACGTTGTCGCCAGGCATAACCATTTCCGTGCCTTCCGGAAGCGTGACGATACCCGTCACGTCCGTCGTGCGGAAGTAGAACTGCGGACGGTAGTTCGTGAAGAACGGCGTATGACGGCCGCCTTCTTCCTTCGTCAGGATGTAGGCTTCAGCCATGAACTTCTTGTGCGGCTTGACAGAGCCCGGCTTGCACAGGATCTGACCACGCTCAACGCCGTCACGGTTAACACCGCGAACCAGCGCGCCGATGTTGTCGCCAGCCTGGCCCTGATCGAGCAGCTTGCGGAACATTTCAACGCCGGTAACCGTCGTCTTCGACGTCGCACGAATGCCGACGATTTCGACTTCTTCGCCAACCTTGACGATACCACGCTCGACGCGGCCCGTTACAACCGTACCACGGCCGGAGATCGAGAACACGTCTTCGATCGGCATCAGGAACGGCTGGTCGATCGGACGCTCTGGCGTCGGGATGTAGGCGTCAACCTGAGCCATCAGCTCGCGGATCGCGTCTTCGCCGATCTTCTTGTCCGAATCTTCAAGAGCAGCAAGCGCCGAACCCTTGACAACCGGAATGTCGTCGCCCGGGAAGTCGTAGGACGACAGAAGTTCGCGAACTTCAAGCTCGACGAGCTCCAGAAGTTCTGCGTCGTCAACCTGGTCGACCTTGTTCAGGAACACGACGATTGCCGGAACGCCAACCTGACGAGCAAGCAGGATGTGCTCGCGGGTCTGCGGCATCGGGCCGTCAGCTGCCGAGCAAACCAGGATCGCGCCGTCCATCTGTGCCGCACCCGTGATCATGTTCTTCACATAGTCAGCGTGGCCGGGGCAGTCGACGTGAGCGTAGTGACGGTTCGGCGTCTCATACTCAACGTGCGCCGTCGAGATCGTGATACCACGAGCCTTCTCTTCCGGAGCTGCGTCGATCTGGTCGTACGCCTTGAACTCGCCGAAGTACTTCGTGATCGCTGCCGTCAAGGACGTCTTGCCGTGGTCAACGTGCCCAATCGTACCAATGTTAACGTGCGGCTTATTGCGCTCAAACTTACTCTTTGCCATTTTCGGCTCTCCGTTTTCCTGTCCCCGAGGGGATCAATTCTTGTTATCGGTCAATTGGTATTCCGGTCACTTCTGACCGGAATACTTTGCCTGGATTTCCTGTGCGACGTTCGACGGAACCGGCGCGTAATGATCGAAGGTCATCGTGTACTGTGCACGGCCCTGAGACATCGAGCGCAGGTTATCAACGTACTTGAACATGTTCGCCAGCGGGACGTTCGCGTTGATCACAACAGCGATACCGCGGCTTTCCTGGCCCTGGATCTGACCACGACGCGAGTTCAGGTCGCCGATAACGTCACCGACGTAGTCTTCCGGCGTTACGACTTCGACCTTCATCATCGGCTCGAGGAGCTGAGCACCAGCTTCACGGGCTGCTTCACGGAAGCAAGCGCGGGAAGCGATTTCGAAGGCCAGAACCGACGAGTCAACGTCGTGGAAGGCACCGTCGATGAGCGTCGCCTTGACACCGAGCATCGGGAAGCCAGCCAGCGGGCCCGAAGACAGAACGCTTTCGATACCCTTCTGAACGCCCGGAACGTATTCCTTCGGAACAGAACCGCCGACGATCTTGGACTCGAACTTGAAGTCGTCGCCTTCCGGGTTCGGTTCGAACACGATCTTGACGCGAGCGAACTGACCGGTACCACCCGACTGCTTCTTGTGGGTGTAGTCCTTTTCCGTCTGACGCGTGATGGTTTCGCGGTAAGCAACCTGCGGCGCGCCGACGGTAGCTTCAACCTTGAATTCACGACGCATGCGGTCGACGATGATGTCGAGATGCAGTTCGCCCATGCCGGCGATGATCGTCTGACCCGATTCCTGGTCCGTCTTCACGCGGAAGGACGGATCTTCTGCAGCTAGGCGGTTGAGCGCGAGGCCCATCTTTTCCTGGTCGCCCTTGGTCTTCGGTTCGATCGCGATCTGGATGACCGGCTCGGGGAATTCCATGCGCTCAAGAACAACCGGCTTCAGCGGATCGCAGAGCGTGTCGCCCGTGGTGGTTTCCTTGAGGCCGGCGAGAGCAACGATGTCACCTGCAAAGGCTTCTTCGATGTCTTCACGCGAGTTCGAGTGCATCTGCAGCATGCGGCCGACGCGCTCGCGCTTGTCCTTGACCGTGTTCATGACCGACGCGCCCTTTTCGAGCTTGCCGGAATAGATGCGGGCGAAGGTGAGCGAACCGACGAAGGGGTCGTTCATGATCTTGAATGCCAGCATCGACAACGGCTCGCTGTCGTCAGCATGACGCTCGATTTCAGCTTCCGTCTTGAAATCGATACCCTTGATCGCCGGAATGTCGAGCGGCGACGGCAGATAGTCGACAACGGCGTCGAGAAGCGGCTGAACACCCTTGTTCTTGAATGCGGTGCCGCAGAACATCGGATGGAACTTGACGTCGATCGTGCCGCGACGGACGAGCGCGCGGATCTGGTCGTTGTCAGGCAGGTTGCCTTCGAGGTAGGCTTCGGTCGCGGCTTCGTCGATCTCGACAACCGTCTCGATCAGCTTTTCGCGATATTCGGCAGCCTTTGCCTTCATGTCTTCCGGGATTTCGACGACGTCCCACTGAGCGCCGAGCGATTCGTCGCGCCAGATGAGAGCGTTCATCTCGATCAGGTCGATAACGCCCTTGAAGTCGCTTTCAGCGCCGATCGGCAGCTGCATGACAACAGCCGTCGCGCCGAGGCGGGTCTTGATCATCTCAACCGAGCGGTAGAAGTCGGCGCCGGTCTTGTCCATCTTGTTGCAGAAGATCATGCGCGGAACATGATACTTCTCAGCCTGACGCCAGACGGTTTCCGTCTGCGGCTCAACGCCGGCGTTGGCGTCGAGGAGAGCGATGGCACCGTCGAGAACGCGCAGCGAACGCTCGACTTCGATGGTGAAGTCGACGTGGCCGGGGGTGTCGATGATGTTGAAGCGGCGGGTCTTGCCGTCACGGCCCTTCCAGAAGGTCGTGGTAGCAGCAGAGGTGATCGTGATGCCACGCTCCTGCTCCTGCTCCATCCAGTCCATCGTGGCTGCGCCGTCGTGCACTTCGCCGATCTTGTGCGACTTGCCGGTGTAGTAAAGAATACGCTCGGTGGTCGTGGTCTTGCCGGCGTCGATGTGCGCCATGATACCGAAATTGCGGTAGTCTTCGATTTTATATTCGCGAGCCATAATGGACTGCCTTTCCGAAACCGTTCGGGATTACCAGCGATAATGCGAGAACGCACGGTTGGCATCAGCCATCTTGTGCGTGTCTTCGCGCTTCTTAACGGCAGCGCCGCGGTTGTTGGAGGCATCGAGAAGTTCGCCGCTGAGACGGTCGATCATCGTCGTCTCGTTACGCTTGCGAGCAGCAGTGATCAGCCAACGGATGGCAAGAGCCTGGCGACGCTCCGGACGAACATCGACCGGAACCTGGTAGGTAGCACCACCAACGCGACGCGAACGGACTTCAACGTGCGGAGCGATGTTATCCAAAGCCTGATGGAACACGCCGAGCGGCTCCTGCTTTGCCTTGCCCTGCACGGCGTCAAACGCGCCATATACGATGCTTTCAGCTACCGACTTCTTGCCGTCGAGCATGATGGCATTCATGAACTTCGTGACGATCAGATCGCCGAACTTCGGGTCCGGGTTGATCTCACGCTTTTCTGCTCTGTGACGTCTGGACATGTACTTCTCGTCTCTCAACTGTTAGCGGCGCCTCACCACGCGGAGAACCTCGCGCAGCGCCGGATTATTAAACCCGAATTACTTCGGACGCTTCGCACCGTACTTGGAGCGGCGCTGCTTGCGGTTCTTGACACCCTGGGTATCGAGAACGCCGCGGATGATGTGATAACGGACACCCGGAAGGTCCTTAACGCGGCCGCCACGGATCATGACGACAGAGTGTTCCTGAAGGTTGTGACCTTCGCCGGGGATGTAACCAATGACTTCGAAGCCGTTGGTCAGGCGGATCTTTGCGACCTTACGCAGAGCCGAGTTCGGCTTCTTCGGCGTGGTCGTGTAGACGCGGGTGCAAACGCCGCGCTTCTGCGGGTTCTCCTGGAGAGCGGGAACCTTATTACGCTTTACCTGCGCCTGGCGAGGCTTGCGGATCAGCTGGTTTACGGTAGGCATTCAACCATCCCTTGTAAATCTATCTCGACACCCTTGCGGGCATGACTCTCGCCGTCACCGGCAACGACACACGTTCGTCTCAATGCGCAAAACATGGCCCGATCCGCTCTCGCAGATGGACCACAGAAAAGCAGAGGACGCTTTTAATAGCGTCGTGCGTGCAGCATTCGTGTCTTCAACGTGCGTTTAGAACCTTGTTTGAGGTGAACTTCAGGGCGTGTCGCCCCGAACAGCCATGCCTCACATGGGTTCCGATGGCCGGGGTACTACTGGTTTCCCGCCGTTTCGTCAAGGCCGGTTAAGAATTATCTTTGTCACATAGGCCCGAAAGGCCCGGCAAACCGGCCACTTGGAGCCCCTGGATACGGAAATGCCGGCTCTCCGGCAAGATGGACTTTGGTATTTCGCCAGATTCCCTATAAGGAATCATGGAAACGCAATTCCATCCCGCGCTCATCGCCCCCCTTAAAGGGAATCGCGCAGACGATTCGAAACTCCTAAGGAAGACTCATGATTACAGAGCCAGACAACGACAACAATTCCGACGGCCCCATGGTCTTCATCATCATCGGAAAGGGCTATGAGACCGATGGCGGCGAAGGCATCGATCTGCATGTCATGCTGAGAGCACCGGATGACGATACCGCCGTGCGCGAGGCTCTGAACGCGCTGGCTGAGGAAGGCTTCATCGAAGCGGATCTCGACCAGATCGGCTTGCTGACGGACGTTCCCGAAGAAGAGCCGCATGCTTCCGCCTATCAGGGTGCACTCGAAGGCGAAGTCGCGATTATCCGCTTCCGCTGACAACATCCTTCGGGCGGAGCGACGGCCCTGCCCTCACCCTCCACCGCTTGCATCGCGCATAAAAAAACCGCCCGGATCGCTCCGGGCGGTTTTTCATTTCCGTATGCCTTGCCGCTTATTCAGCGACCGGAGCATTTTCTTCGGCCATATCCTGCAGCATCGGCGTTGCGACTGCTGCACCCGTGCCCTTGCGACGCTCTTCGAGGATGAGCTCGTCGCGGGCCGTAGCGATACGGCGGATCTGCGTCATGGTACCACCGGTACCGGCCGGGATGAGGCGGCCGACGATGACGTTTTCCTTCAGGCCCTGCAGACCGTCCATCTTGCCGGCGATTGCAGCTTCCGTCAGCACCTTGGTCGTTTCCTGGAAGGAAGCGGCCGAGATGAAGGACGGCGTCTGCAGCGATGCCTTGGTGATACCGAGGAGAACCGGATCGCCGTAAGCCGGCTTCTTGCCTTCTTCGATCAGCGCGTCGTTGGCGTCGTCCAGCTCGATACGGTCGACGTTGTCGCCGACGATATACTGGCTGTCGCCAGCGTCGGTGATCTCGACCTTCTGCAGCATCTGACGAACGATCACTTCGATGTGCTTGTCGTTGATGACAACGCCCTGCAAGCGGTAGACTTCCTGGATTTCGTTGACCAGGTAGGAAGCCAGAGCCTCCACGCCCTTGATCGCCAGGATGTCGTGCGGAGCCGGGTTACCGTCGAGGATGTAATCACCCTTTTCGATGTAGTCGCCATCCTGAAGATGGAAGGGCTTGCCCTTCGGGATCAGGTATTCGACAGGCTCGACACCGTCTTCCGCCGGCTCGATGATGACGCGACGCTTGTTCTTGTAGTCGCGGCCGAGGCGGATCGTACCATCGATCTCTGCGATGATGGCGTGGTCCTTCGGACGACGAGCTTCGAACAGTTCGGCAACACGCGGCAGACCACCGGTGATGTCCTTGGTCTTGGCGCTTTCCAGCGGCGAACGGGCGAGAACGTCACCCTGCGACACCTTGGTGCCCGGTTCGACCGACAGGATCGCGTCGACCGAGAGCAGGAAGCGAGCGTCACCGCCACGCGACAGCTTGGCGACATTGCCGCTAGCGTCCTTGATGACGATTGCCGGCTTCAGGTCGGAACCGCGCGGCGTCGACCGCCAGTCGATAACCTGACGCTTGGTGATGCCGGTGGATTCGTCGGTCGCTTCGAGAACCGAGAGACCGTCGACAACGTCTTCGAAGTGAACCGTACCGGCCACTTCCGTCATCATCGGCCGGGTATACGGATCCCATTCTGCCAGACGCTGGCCACGCTTGACCTTGTCGCCTTCGTCGACATGTAGCTTCGAACCATAGGCGACGCGCTGCGAGGAACGCTCCACGCCGCGCTCGTCCAGGATCTGGACCGTCATGTTGCGGCCCATGGCAACCAGGTTGCCTTCGGAGTTACGCAGCATGTTGCGGTTCTTGATCTGAACCGTGCCTTCGTAAGACGCTTCCAGGAACGACTGGTCGACCACGGTCGCCGTACCGCCCAAGTGGAAGGTACGCATGGTCAGCTGCGTGCCCGGCTCGCCGATCGACTGTGCGGCGATGACGCCGACAGCTTCGCCGAGGTTGACAGGCGTACCGCGAGCGAGGTCGCGGCCGTAGCAGACGCCGCAGACGCCGGTCTGGATTTCGCAGGTCAGTGCCGAACGGATGCGGATCGACTGAATACCAGCCTTTTCGATCTCGATGACATCCGGCTCAAGGATCATCTTGCCGGCGTCGACGATGCGCTCACCCGTGACCGGATGATCGATGTCGTCCAGGGCCGTACGGCCGAGGATGCGGGCGCCGATGGAAGCAACGACCTGACCGGCATCAACGATGGCGGTCATGGTGAGGCCCTTGTCGGTACCGCAATCGACGTGCGTGACGATGCAATCCTGAGCGACGTCGACGAGACGGCGGGTCAGGTAGCCCGAGTTCGCTGTCTTCAAGGCGGTGTCTGCGAGACCCTTACGGGCACCGTGCGTCGAGTTGAAGTACTCGTTAACGGTCAGGCCTTCCTTGAAGTTCGAGATAATCGGCGTCTCGATGATTTCGCCCGACGGCTTGGCCATGAGGCCGCGCATGCCGCCCAACTGACGCATCTGGTTCGGCGAACCACGGGCGCCGGAGTGGGACATCATGTAAATCGCGTTCATCGGCTTCTGACGACCGGTGGCCTGATCGAATTCGACGGCCTTGATGCGGGCCATCATGTCTTCGGCGACCTTTTCGGTTGCCTTGCCCCAGGCGTCGACTACCTTGTTGTACTTTTCGCCCTGAGTGATCAGACCGTCGTTGTACTGCTGTTCGTATTCCTTCACCAGCGACTCGGTGTCGCCGACGATCTTCGCCTTGGTTTCCGGAATGACCATGTCGTCCTTGCCGAACGAAATGCCGGCGCGGCAGGCATGGGCAAAGCCGAGCTGCATGATGCGGTCGCAGAAAATGACCGTGTCCTTCTGGCCGCAATGGCGATAGACCGCGTCGATCATCTTGGAGATGTTCTTCTTGGTCATTTCCTGGTTGCAGATGTCGAAGGTCACTTTGCCGTTCTTGGGCAGGAGTTCACCGATCAACAGACGGCCCGGCGTCGTTTCGTAGATCTTCGAATAGGGCTTGCCTTCTTCGTCGACCGACTTGAAGCGGCCGCGGATCTTCGAATGCAGCGTTACGACCTTGTTTTCAAGCGCGTGATGCAGCTCGCCGAGGTCCGAGAAGGCCATGCCTTCGCCGGGTTCCTTCTGGTTCAGGATCGACAGATAGTACAGGCCGAGAACCATGTCCTGCGAGGGAACGATGATCGGCGCGCCGTTTGCCGGGTGCAGGATGTTGTTGGTCGACATCATCAGCACGCGGGCTTCAAGCTGAGCTTCAAGCGACAGCGGTACGTGAACAGCCATCTGGTCGCCGTCGAAGTCGGCGTTGAAGGCCGTGCAGACGAGCGGGTGCAACTGGATGGCCTTGCCTTCGACCAGCATGGGTTCGAAGGCCTGGATGCCCAGGCGGTGCAGCGTCGGTGCGCGGTTCAACAGAACCGGATGCTCGCGGATGACCTCGTCGAGGATATCCCAGACTTCCGGCTTTTCCTTTTCAACCAGCTTCTTGGCCTGCTTGACGGTGGAGGAATAGCCCTTCGCGTCGAGGCGGGCGTAGATGAACGGCTTGAACAATTCGAGCGCCATCTTCTTCGGCAGGCCGCACTGGTGCAGCTTCAATTCCGGACCGGTCACGATGACCGAACGGCCGGAATAGTCGACGCGCTTGCCGAGCAGGTTCTGACGGAAGCGGCCCTGCTTGCCCTTGAGCATGTCGGACAGCGACTTCAGCGGACGCTTGTTGGCGCCGGTGATGACGCGGCCACGACGGCCGTTGTCGAACAGCGCATCGACAGATTCCTGCAGCATGCGCTTTTCGTTACGGATGATGATGCCCGGAGCGCGCAGTTCGATAAGACGCTTCAGACGGTTGTTACGGTTGATGACGCGGCGGTACAGATCGTTCAGATCCGACGTCGCGAAACGGCCACCATCGAGCGGAACGAGCGGGCGCAGGTCCGGCGGGATGACCGGGACGACCTTCATGATCATCCATTCCGGACGGTTGCCCGACTCCATGAAGTTCTCGACGATCTTCAGGCGCTTCATCAGCTTCTTCTGCTTGAGATCCGACGTGGTGTCGGCAAGCTCGGAGCGCAGGTCGCCGGCGATCTTTTCGAGGTTCATGCTGGCCAGCATCTCGTAGATCGCTTCAGCACCGATCATGGCGGTGAACTGGTCTTCGCCATATTCGTCGATGGCGAGCATGTACTCTTCTTCCGAAAGAAGCTGATGCTCCTTCAGGGCGGTCAGGCCAGGCTCGGTGACGATATAGTTTTCGAAGTAGAGAACGCGCTCTACATCCTTCAGCGTCATGTCGAGCAGCGTGGAGATGCGGCTCGGCAGCGACTTCAGGAACCAGATGTGGGCAACGGGAGCGGCGAGCTCGATGTGGCCCATGCGCTCACGGCGAACGCGCGACAGCGTGACTTCGACGCCGCACTTTTCGCAGATGATGCCCTTGTACTTCATGCGCTTGTACTTGCCGCACAAGCATTCGTAGTCCTTGATCGGCCCGAAGATTCGTGCGCAGAAAAGACCATCGCGTTCCGGCTTGAACGTACGATAGTTGATCGTTTCCGGCTTCTTGATCTCGCCATAAGACCAGGAAAGAATCTTCTCCGGCGATGCAATCGATATCCGGATGGAATCGAAATTCTGTGCAGGCACCTGCGGGTTGAAAAGATTCATGACCTCTTGGTTCATGCCTATCTCCTTTTGGGGCAAAAGCCCTCGAACTGCAATCAGCGCCGGCAAATTCCCGGGAACCGGACTGATGCGCTAATACGACGATAACCGCAAAATGCGGCAAAACCGTCCCCTCCTGGCGCGACCAAATGCAGCGCGCCGGCTGAGACGGTGCGCGCTGGTGAACAGCGCGCACCCTATCGATTGTTACTCGGCTGCGTCCGGAAGCTGGCTTGCGGTCTGCAGATCGTCGACCTTGGAGTTTTCCAGTTCGACGCTGAGGCCCAGCGAGCGCATTTCCTTGACGAGAACGTTGAAGCTTTCCGGAATGCCCGCTTCGAAGGTGTCGTCGCCACGAACAATGGCTTCGTAAACCTTGGTACGACCGGCCACGTCGTCCGACTTGACCGTGAGCATTTCCTGCAGCGTGTAGGCTGCACCGTAAGCTTCCAGCGCCCAGACTTCCATTTCGCCGAAACGCTGACCGCCGAACTGCGCCTTACCGCCCAGCGGCTGCTGGGTGACGAGCGAATACGGGCCGATCGAACGGGCGTGGATCTTGTCGTCGACAAGGTGATTCAGCTTCAGCATGTAGATGTAGCCAACCGTAACCTGGCGGTCGAACTGCTCGCCGGTACGGCCGTCATACAGCGTCGACTGACCGGTTTCCTTGAGACCGGCCATTGCCAGCATGTGGTTGACATCCGCTTCACCAGCGCCGTCGAAGACCGGGGTCGCGATGGATACGCCACGCTTCCACTGGTCTGCAAGACGCAGAACCGACGCATCGTCATACTCGTGAACGTCGTCGCTCTTCGGGCCATCGCCAACGACCAGATCGATCGTCTTGCGCAGAGGCTCGATGTTGCCACTTGCCTTGTAGGCTTCGATCAGTTCACCAATCTGACGACCCATGCCGGCACAAGCCCAGCCCAGGTGCGTTTCAAGGATCTGACCGACGTTCATGCGCGAGGGAACGCCGAGCGGGTTCAGCACGATATCGACATGCGTACCGTCTTCCAGGAACGGCATATCTTCAACCGGAACAATGCGCGAGACCACGCCCTTGTTCCCGTGACGGCCTGCCATCTTGTCGCCCGGCTGGATCTTGCGCTTCACAGCAACGAAGACCTTGACCATCTTCATGACGCCCGGAGGCATTTCGTCGCCGCGCTGGACCTTCTCGACCTTGTCCATGAAGCGCTGTTCAAGGCGCGACTTGGATTCGTCGTACTGACCACGCAGAGCTTCGAGTTCGCTCTGGATCTTCTCGTCTTCGACGGCGAACATCCACCACTGCGAACGTGGATACTCCGACACGACGGCGTTCGAAAGCTCGGTGCCCTTCTTGAAGCCCTTCGGACCAGCGAGAGCAACCTGACCACGCAGCATCTCGACCAGGCGGCCGTAGACGTTACGATCGAGGATCGCCTGCTCGTCGTCACGGTCCTTTGCGAGACGTTCGATCTCTTCGCGCTCGATCGCCATGGCGCGTTCGTCCTTCTCAACGCCGTGGCGGTTGAAGACGCGAACTTCGACGACCGTACCATAAGTACCGGGCGGCATGCGCATGGAGGTATCGCGAACGTCGGAAGCCTTTTCACCGAAGATGGCGCGCAGGAGCTTTTCTTCCGGCGTCATCGGGCTTTCGCCCTTCGGCGTGATCTTACCGACCAGGATGTCACCCGGCTGAACTTCAGCACCGATGTAAACGATGCCGGCTTCGTCCAGGTTCTTCAGCGCTTCTTCCGAAACGTTCGGAATGTCGCGGGTGATTTCTTCCGGACCGAGCTTGGTGTCACGCGCCATCACTTCGAATTCTTCGATGTGGATGGAGGTGAACACGTCGTCGGCAACGATACGCTCGGAGAGCAGGATCGAGTCTTCGTAGTTGTAGCCGTTCCACGGCATGAACGCGACGAGTACGTTCCGGCCGAGAGCGAGATCGCCGAGGTCCGTCGACGGACCGTCAGCCAGGATGTCGCCCCGGTTGACCACGTCACCGACGGTAACCAGCGGGCGCTGATTGACGCAGGTGTTCTGGTTCGAACGCTGGAACTTCATCAGGCGGTAGATATCGACGCCGGACTTCGACGGATCGAGGTCTTCGGTGGCGCGGATAACGATACGAGTTGCGTCGACCTGGTCGACCACGCCGCCACGACGAGCGCCGATAGCAGCACCGGAGTCACGCGCAACGACCGGCTCCATGCCGGTGCCGACGAACGGAGCTTCGGCACGCAGCAGCGGCACGGCCTGACGCTGCATGTTCGAGCCCATGAGAGCGCGGTTGGCGTCGTCGTTTTCCAGGAACGGGATCAGAGCGGCAGCGACCGAAACCAGCTGCTTCGGCGAGACGTCCATCAGGTTGATGTTGTCGCGCGGAGCCAGCATGACTTCGCCGGCATGACGGCAGACGACGAATTCTTCAATGAAGGAACCGTCGGTGTCGAGCTCGGCGTTGGCCTGGGCAACGTAGTACTTCGCCTCTTCCATTGCGGAGAGGTAAAGCACGTCGTTGGTCACCTTACCGTCGATGATGCGGCGATAAGGGCTTTCGATGAAGCCGTACTTGTTGACACGGGCAAAAGTCGCCAGCGAGTTGATGAGGCCGATGTTCGGACCTTCCGGCGTTTCGATCGGGCAAATACGACCGTAGTGCGTCGGATGAACGTCGCGGACTTCGAAACCGGCGCGCTCGCGGGTCAAACCACCCGGGCCAAGAGCCGAAAGACGGCGCTTGTGGGTGATTTCCGAAAGCGGGTTCACCTGGTCCATGAACTGCGACAGCTGCGACGAGCCGAAGAATTCACGAACAGCAGCAGCAGCCGGCTTTGCGTTGATCAGATCCTGCGGCATGACCGTGTCGATTTCGATCGAGGACATACGTTCCTTGATCGCACGCTCCATGCGCAGCAGGCCGAGACGATACTGATTTTCCATCAGTTCGCCGACCGAACGGACGCGGCGGTTACCGAGGTTGTCGATGTCGTCGATTTCGCCCTTGCCGTCACGCAGTTCGACAAGCATCTTGACCACGGCCAGAATGTCGTCCTTGCGCAGGATGCGAACGGTATCTTCGACGTCGAGGTCGAGACGCATGTTCATCTTCACGCGGCCAACGGCGGAGAGATCGTAACGCTCCGCATCGAAGAACAGCGAGTTGAACATGGCTTCGGCCGATTCCATGGTCGGCGGTTCACCCGGGCGCATGACGCGGTAGATATCGAACAGAGCGTCCTGACGATTCTCGTTCTTATCGGCAGACAGCGTGTTGCGGATGTAGGCGCCGACATTGATGTGGTCGATGCCGAGAACCGGGATTTCCTCGAAGCCTGCCTTCAGGATGACCGGCAGAGTCTTTTCGTCGATTTCATCACCGGCTTCGAGATAGATCTCACCGGTCTGGAAGTTGACGATGTCTTCGGCCAGGAAGAGACCGTACAGATCTTCGTCGGTCGCCTTCAGAGCCTTGAGGCCCTTTTCCTGCAGCTGGCGCAGCAAGCGCGGCGTAAGCTTCTTGCCGCCTTCGACAACGACTTCGCCGGTATCGGCGTCGATCATGTCGGTAACGGTCTTGGCGCCCTTCAGCGTTTCCGCCTTGAAGGGAATGCGCCAGCCATTGCCGGAGCGCTCATAGAGCGACTTCGTGTAGAAGGTCGACAGGATTTCTTCGCCGTCCATGCCGAGTGCCATCAGCAGCGACGTTACCGGAATCTTGCGGCGACGGTCGATACGGGCATACACGATGTCCTTGGCGTCGAATTCGATGTCGAGCCAGGAACCGCGATACGGGATGACGCGGGCAGCAAAGAGCAGCTTGCCGGAAGAGTGGCTCTTGCCCTTGTCGTGATCGAAGAAGACGCCCGGCGAACGGTGCATCTGGGACACGATCACGCGCTCGGTGCCGTTCACGATGAACGTACCGTTGTTCGTCATGAGCGGCATGTCGCCCATGTAAACGCTCTGTTCCTTGATGTCCTTGATGGACTTCGCGCCGGTATCTTCATCGATATCGAACACGATCAGACGGAGGGTCACCTTCAGCGGCGCGGCGTAGGTCAGGTCGCGCTGGCGGCATTCGTCGACGTCGAACTTCGGCGGCTCGAATTCATAGGAAACGAACTCCAGCATGGACGCGCCGGAGAAGTCGGTGATCGGGAAAACCGACTTGAAGACGGCCTGAAGACCTTCGTCCGGGCGGCCGCCCTTAGGTTCTTCGACCATGAGAAACTGATCGTAGGATGCCTTCTGAACCTCGATCAGGTTCGGCATCTCTGCGACTTCGGGAATCTTACCAAAAAACTTGCGTACGCGCCTGCGACCATTGAACGAAAGGGTCTGAGCCATCGTCGCTCCTTTAAAACCTGCACCCGGGCCTGCAACGGATGGGAAACGCTGGCCAGGCGGCCCCATCAATCAATGAGTAGTTCAATCTCGTCTAACTAACCGAAAACCGCTCGGCACGGATTGCGTCGCGGTTCGGTTTGAGACCATCCTCTTGAAGAACCCATTACCCAAAAGCCGTTTTTCCCGCGGCTTTTGGGTAATTCGTTCAGAAAAACGGCGAATGGGAGGCGGCAAAAAGCCACCTCCCAAAGCAGTTTCAAGCTTACTTAACGTCGACCTTAGCGCCGGCGTCTTCAAGCTTCTTCTTGATGTCAGCGGCTTCAGCCTTGGAAACGGCTTCCTTGACAGCCTTCGGAGCGGCTTCAACGAGGTCCTTAGCTTCCTTGAGGCCGAGACCGGTGATGGCACGGACTTCCTTGATGACGTTGATCTTGTTCGCGCCGGCATCAGCGAGGATGACGTCGAACTCGGTCTTTTCTTCTTCAACGGCAGCAGCAGCGCCAGCACCACCGGCAACGGCAGCAACAGCTACCGGAGCAGCAGCGGAAACGCCCCACTTTTCTTCGAGAAGCTTGGACAGTTCTGCAGCTTCGAGAACGGTCAGCGAGGAGAGGTCGTCTACGATCTTTGCGAGATCAGCCATTTTTGTAGTTCCTTTTGTTCGGTTCGAACTGGTTGATTATGAACAGCGAAAAACCGCCTTACGCGGCTTCGTCCTTCTTGGCGTAGGCCGAGAACACGCGAGCAAGCTGACTTGCCGGCGCTGCAACAACACCTGCGATGCGGGTAGCCGGAGTCTGGATCATGCCCAGCAGCTTCGCACGCAGCTCGTCCAACGAAGGCAGGGTCGCGAGCGACTTAACAGCTTCGGGGTTGAGCGTTGTTGTTCCCATGGCGCCGCCCAGAACAACGATCTTATCGTTGGTCTTGGCGAAATCCACGACGACCTTCGGAGCGGTGATCGGATCAGTGCTGTATGCAATCAGCGTCTGACCGGTGAAGAGATTGGAAATCCCTTCCGCATCCGTGCCCTGAAGAGCAATTTTGGCCAGGCGGTTCTTCGCGACTTTGACGGTGCCGCCAGCAGCGCGCATCTTGGAACGGAAATCGTTCATCTGAGCGACTGTAGCACCAGCATAGTGGGCCACGACAACCGAGCCCGAAGCCTTGAAGACTTCGTTCAGTTCCGTGACGAATTCGCGTTTTTCCGCTCTTTCCACTGCTTTTCTCCAGTTGACAGGACCGGGTTAACGGGCCTGCCGGGTTGCCTTTTGCCTCCTGGGATCAAAAGAGATCCCAAGCGACGCTTGAGGATCCTGTCCCCTCGCGCTCGAGCCCGAAGGCTTCAAGGTACAAGGCATCCAAGGCTCGAACCGAGTTCATCGAAGCAATGCTTCTTCAAAATTCGGGTCTTACCCGTCTCATGCAGGCTTGAGTGATTAAGGGATAACCACCTGCAATCTCGGACAGGAATTCCGGATTTCTCCGGAAATCCCGGCCCCGAAGGGCCGAGAATTCTTAAAATGCCAGGCTAAAAAGCCCGGCAGAACCAATTAGGCGCTCGGCGCCGTAACCGTCGACGGCTCGATCTTGACGCCCGGACCCATGGTCGAGGAGATCGCAACGCGCTTCAGGTAGTTACCCTTGGCGCCAGCCGGCTTTGCCTTGATGACGGCGTCAGCAAAGGCGCGAATGTTTTCTTCCAGAGCCTTGGCGCCGAACGAAGCCTTGCCGATACCGGCATGGATGATACCAGCCTTCTCGACGCGGAACTCGACAGCACCACCCTTGGAGGCTTCAACAGCACCCTTGACGTCCATCGTAACGGTACCGACCTTCGGGTTCGGCATCATGCCGCGCGGGCCGAGAACCTTACCGAGACGGCCGACGAGCGGCATCATGTCCGGGGTCGCGATGCAACGATCGAAGTCGATCTTGCCGCCCTGAACGATTTCGACGAGCTCTTCAGCGCCAACAATGTCAGCACCGGCAGCCTTGGCTTCGTCAGCCTTTGCGCCGCGAGCGAAGACGGCAACGCGAACCGTACGGCCCGTGCCGTTCGGCAGGTTGACAACGCCGCGAACCATCTGGTCGGCGTGACGCGGGTCAACACCGAGGTTCATCGCGATTTCAACGGTTTCGTCGAACTTTGCGACGGCACGTTCCTTGACCATGTTGATGGCCAGATCCAGAGCATAAAGCTTGGTCGGATCGACGCCTTCACGGATTTTCTGAATACGCTTAGCTACCATGGCCTTAACCTACCACTTCCAGGCCCATGGCGCGGGCGGAGCCCTCGATCATGGCCATTGCGCCTTCGATATCGGCGGCATTCAGATCCTTCATCTTGGCTTCGGCGATCGACTTGATCTGAGCCTTGGTGAGCGAACCAGCCTTGGAACCCTTGCCCGGGGTCTTCGAACCGGACTGGATCTTGGCTTCCTTCTTCAGGAAGTAGCTGACCGGCGGCTGCTTCATGATGAAGGTGAAGGACTTGTCCTGATAGTAGGTGATGACGACCGGGATCGGCATACCCTTTTCCATTTCCTGCGTAGACGCATTGAACGCCTTGCAGAATTCCATGATGTTAATGCCACGCTGACCAAGCGCAGGACCAATCGGCGGCGACGGATTTGCCGAGCCGGCCTTGACCTGCAGCTTGAGCTGGCCTGCAACTTTCTTAGCCATTTCTCTCTGCCTTTCTACATGACCGGTTTCCCGGTCGACTAATGCCGGATCGCTCCGGCGGCTGCGGTTGCGTGGTGCGGATCACCAGGTCCGGCTAAGACCCTACCCTTCCACGCGAATTGCGGCTGAGCCGCGGGATATAGGTACGAAACAACCCATATCCAAACTCAAGTGAAAGACCGGCCGCCAGGCCAATCTTTCAAATCAAAGACAATCAGACCTTCTCGACCTGGCTGTATTCAAGCTCGACCGGCGTAGCGCGACCGAAAATAGAAACTTCGACCTTCAGGCGCGAACGCTCTTCGTCCACATCCTGAACCGTGCCGTTGAACGAAGCGAACGGACCGTCGGAAACACGAACCTGCTCGCCGATCTCGAAGGACACAGAAGCCTTCGGCCGCTCGACACCTTCCTGAACCTGACCAAGAATACGATCAGCTTCATAATCCGGAATCGGAACAGGCTTATTGTCAGAGCCGAGGAAGCCAGTGACCTTCGGCGTATTCTTGATCAGGTGGTAAGCTTCATCCGTCAGGTTGGCGCGAACCAGCACATAACCCGGGAAGAACTTGCGCTCGCTGTCGACCTTGCGGCCGCGACGCACTTCCACAACCTTCTCGGTCGGCACCAGGATCTTTTCGAACAGGTGCTCGAGACCCTTCTGCTTGGCCTTCTCCTCAATGGATTCAGCCACCTTCTTTTCAAAATTCGAATAAGCGTGGACGATGTACCAACGTGCCGCCATCTTCATCTCCACCCGATATCAGTTGCCGGTATTCAGCACATAGCTGAGAACCCAGCCAATAAGCTGGTCGGCAGCAAAGAAAAACAGCGAGGCGAAAACAACCATGACAAGCACCATGATCGTTGAGATCATCGTCTCGCGGCGCGACGGCCAGGTAACTTTCGAAGTCTCGGAACGTACCTGCCGTAGAAACGCTAGTGGATTCGTTTTGGATGCCATTGACTGCCCACGCAATTACGGCGCGTAAAGCTGAACATATCAGCCCCACGCACCGCGTGTCTGTTAAACCCTACATAAACACCGATTCCCGATTTAACAAGAGGCAATCCGGTGTTTTCGAAAATTCGCCGCCTGGCCGGCTTAATCCTCAACTTGAGAAGCAGCGATACCAGCGCGCCAGTCAAATCAAGAAAATGGCAGGGGCAGCAGGGCTCGAACCTACGACCTGCGGTTTTGGAGACCGCCGCTCTACCAACTGAGCTATACCCCTTCTTTCTTCGAATATTCGTTTCCAGCGGCTGAGCGCCAGAGCAGTTCGAAGACATGGCGCTCCCTTTAAGGCGGGACGAAACGATTGGCAAGAGCGTTTTTTGCTTTTTCCCAATCAAGACCACGACTTCGGCTCGTTCAAATTTCCCAGCGGCATGGCGTTCCATGGGAAAGCCAAGGTAAACGGCACGAAATCGCAGGCTTTGAGCTATTGCTCCCCCGGCGAACCCTTGGGCTTGCGCTTGAGGAATTTCGGCCTCAGGCGACGCAGAAACAGGTCCGTGGAGCGAATCACGTTCGTCAGGGAGATCAGCTTGTCGACTTCAGCATCGGTATTGCCGAGTCGCTCCGACAGCACCTCGGCCGCCGCCAGCGAGATTTCCGCCGACGGGATTTCCGAAAAGCGCTCCGCCAGCTTGATATACGGATTGAGAGAGACGCCGCCGTGAATGGTGATTTTGCCCAGACGAGCAAAGAGGCGCAGGAAGGTCTGCTCGAAACTCCAGTCGTGAGCCGAGACCACGCGCCATTTCTGGCTGCGGCGGGCCGAGAAGCCGGCCAGCACGATTTTGCCGGGCAGCTTGAGATCGCTGAGCCAGAGCGCTAGGGCAAAGCCGCTCGTCGGTGTCTTGCCCTCTGTATAGAAATCCGAGCAGAAACCGACCAGATCGAGATGCCCCGTCGGCGCGCCCTGAAAATCAGTTGCAGGATTGAGCTTCTCTTCCGGGCCAAGCCGGATATTCAGGATGCCGACGAACTCATCCTTCGGGAAGAATTTGACGACTTCGCCGACTTCGCCGCGATAGACGATATTGGCACCGCGCGGTTGACCACGCGAGATCAACAGGGAATGCCCGTGGAACGGACGATCCAGAACCTTGTAGACCTTGTTGAAAAACACGAAGAGCGCGGTTTGCGGGAACTGCGTCCGCAGCCCCGCTATATCCACCGTATCGCTATTGGCGACCAGCACGATGTGCGAGAAGCCCGCCAGCACGACGCGCCATTGTTCCGCGCCATCAAGCCCGGCTGCGGCACCCGCAACCGGAAAGCCTGCGCCGGCAGGATCTTTTTCGCCGTCGCTCAACACGCTCACTTCTGCTGAACGTGCAGCATCCGGTCGCGCATGGCGAACCACTCTTCGGCGTAGTCGTCGTTGCGGTATTCGTCGAAATACGGGCCGCCATCGGTGAAGTGCACGAGCTTGGCGTCTTCGCGGCGCTCATATTCGTTGACCAGGTAATTCCAAGTGACCGGCACCTCGCCGATCTGGTCGTCGCTATCCAGCCACTTGAACTGATGCAGCTGCAGACCGGTCGCCGTGTTGACGAAGTCCTTCGTCAATGCCTTGCACTTGGCATTGTTGAACAGGATCATGCTCGACCAGTTCTTCTTCTCGTATTTGGTCTGCGTCTGGCCGAGGAACTTGGTTTCGACCTTCGGCTGATAGTCGTGCTTGACGCACATGGCGGCATAACGATCGTCGCGCAGCGCCCAAAGCTCGGCGATGTCGGCGCGAGCGAGCATGTCGCAATCCATGAAGATGCTCCAGCCTTCATAGTCGCTCAGGTAAGGAACCAGGAAGCGCGAGAAGGAGAACTCCGTCGACTGCAGCGGATTGCGCTCGCGCGTGAAGACGCCCTCGAGGTTGTTGAGCACGATCGGCGAAAAGACCACCGGGATCGACGAGCGCTCAATGATGCTCTGCGCCAGGACGTGATAGGCCACCACTTCCTTGGAATCGAACCCGACAAAAATACGTGCAACGCTATCCTTCATGATACCTCCGAAGCCGCTGGATGCATATCGGCCAGCCGGCAAACCATCTTTCGTCGCGACGCGGATCGCGCCCACTTCATCCTTAGCGCTTCACGCCGCGGGATTTGTTCGAAACAGGGGCGTGAAACCAACGCACCACGCGCTGCAATCTCGAGGAGATGCGCCGCGAACACAACCCTACTTAAATAACCCATGTTATTTGTCGAGTGTTTGCGGAAGCATTTTTGGTTTTCTTGCGTAACAAATGGAGAGACGCTCTCTTCCACCGCGATCCCCAATGCCGGGCGTTGCAGACGCGCCCGGCATCAAACGAAGCGCCTCCCCGCTTAGACCTTCACATGTTTGCGCCAGTTGTGCTCTTCCTTGAAGCCGAGAACCTCGCGAATCTTTCGATTGGACAGCAGGCTTTCATACTCGCCGATCTCGCGAGTGAAGGGCACGTTCGGATAATGCTTGGCAGCAAGTTCGCGCGACGGCGTATTGGCCGACACCGTATCGTTGGTTGCGTTAAACACCTGGAAGCCGAGACCGCTCTTTTCGATGCACAGATGCACGATCTGACCGAGGTCGCGCGCGTCGATATAGCTCCAGGCGATGCGCTTGCGGATCTCGCTATCGGCAAAATATTCGGGAAAACGCTCATATTCATGCGGCTCGATGACATTGCCGATGCGCAGCGCATAGATGTCGATGCCGAAACGCTCGGCAAAGGCGCGCGCCGTCTTTTCGTTCAGGACTTTGGACAAGCCATAGGAATCCATCGGATTGACGTCATAATCTTCCTCGAGCGGAAACTGATGAAAATCGCGATGGCCTTCGGCAAAGCAGACCCCATAGGTCGTCTCGCTCGAGGCAACGATGATCTTCCTGACCCCGAGCTTGGCAGCCGCCTCGATGACGTTATAGGTCCCCATCGTGTTGATGCGGAAGGTTTCGTTATCCGGCTTTATGAGGATACGCGGCACGGCGGCGAAATGCACGACCGCGTCGAAGGGCTGCACGCCCTTGCCGTGCTCCAGATCGGGGAAATCCCGATGCATGCTCAACACGTTATACACTTGTCCCGCATCGGTGATATCGACTTGAAGATTGCTAACGCCGGGGCTGTTCAGAGGCACCAGATCGACATTGTGAACTTCATAGCCGGCTTCGACGAGCCACGGAACGGCGTGACGCCCGGCCTTGCCACTGCCGCCAGTAAACAGAATGCGCTTCTTCATGAAAATCTCCTCCTGGGAAAATCGAGCGTTAGATAGACGCTTTGCGGCGTTTCGCAAGGTGTGCCGCGCGGCCGGATTGTCTCAACCGCAGAATAGGCGAATTATCCGATATCACTGAGCGAATCGTGGATGAGTGAAGTAACGAATGCGTGCAATAAGGCTTGTCGACTATGATCCCGCCTGGCCCGCCCTCTTCCGCCGCCGGCGTCGCGAGATTGCGGCGTTGATCGCCTGTCCGGTCGAGATCCATCATATCGGCAGCACATCCGTGCCGGGCCTTTGCGCCAAGCCAAAACTAGATATCGACACAATCCTCCAATCGAATGAAGCCAGGATCGAAGCCACCGAGCGCCTCAGGAATGACGGATATGTCTTTCATGGCGACCTGCACGAAGCCGACAGATGGGCCTTCACCAGGGATGAGGTGCCTTATGGCACTCGGCTTTATCTTTGCGTTCCAGACAATCCGGCCCATCACGAGCGAATTCTCTTTCGCGACTACCTTCGCTCCCATGCAGAGGCTGCACGGAACTACGCGGCGCTAAAACAACGCTTGGCCGCGGAAGCATTTGGCGACTGGGATCATTATACCGGCGGCAAGAGCGACTTCGTTGCCGACATCATCGGCAAAGCTCTTGCGGAAGCAAGAACATGAGTTCGCCAATAAAAAAGGCCCCGCTGTTTCCAGCGAGGCCTCTTCAATCAAGGAATAATCCTGAGATTACTCGACGATGGATGCAACGATGCCAGCGCCGACGGTACGGCCGCCTTCGCGGATAGCGAAGCGAAGCTTTTCTTCCATCGCGATCGGAACGATCAGCTCAACAGCAACGGTGACGTTGTCGCCTGGCATAACCATTTCCGTGCCTTCCGGAAGCGTGACGATACCCGTCACGTCCGTCGTGCGGAAGTAGAACTGCGGACGGTAGTTCGTGAAGAACGGCGTATGACGGCCGCCTTCTTCCTTCGTCAGGATGTAGGCTTCAGCCATGAACTTCTTGTGCGGCTTGACAGAGCCCGGCTTGCACAGGATCTGACCACGCTCAACGCCGTCACGGTTAACACCGCGAACCAGTGCGCCGATGTTGTCGCCAGCCTGGCCCTGATCGAGCAGCTTGCGGAACATTTCAACGCCGGTAACCGTCGTCTTCGACGTGGCACGAATGCCGACGATTTCGACTTCTTCACCAACCTTGACGATACCACGCTCGACGCGGCCCGTTACAACCGTACCACGGCCGGAGATCGAGAACACGTCTTCGATCGGCATCAGGAACGGCTGGTCGATCGGACGCTCTGGCGTCGGGATGTAGGCGTCAACCTGAGCCATCAGCTCGCGGATCGCGTCTTCGCCGATCTTCTTGTCCGAATCTTCAAGAGCAGCAAGCGCCGAACCCTTGACAACCGGAATGTCGTCGCCCGGGAAGTCGTAGGACGACAGAAGTTCGCGAACTTCAAGCTCGACGAGTTCCAGAAGCTCAGCGTCGTCAACCTGGTCGACCTTGTTCAGGAACACAACGATTGCCGGAACGCCAACCTGACGAGCAAGCAGGATGTGCTCGCGGGTCTGAGGCATCGGGCCGTCAGCTGCCGAGCAAACCAGGATCGCGCCGTCCATCTGTGCAGCGCCCGTGATCATGTTCTTGACATAGTCAGCGTGGCCGGGGCAGTCGACGTGAGCGTAGTGACGGTTCGGCGTCTCATACTCAACGTGCGCCGTCGAGATCGTGATACCACGAGCCTTCTCTTCCGGAGCTGCGTCGATCTGGTCGTACGCCTTGAACTCGCCGAAGTACTTCGTGATCGCTGCCGTCAAGGACGTCTTGCCGTGGTCAACGTGCCCAATCGTACCAATGTTAACGTGCGGCTTATTGCGCTCAAACTTACTCTTTGCCATTTGAATGCTTCCTATGAACGTAATGAGTGACCCCGGCGAACCGGTTTAGTGCCGCCGTTTAAGGCTTTCGTCGCGTTTGCGCAAGACTTAATTGCAGGGGCTATTTCGAGCGAAGTTCAAGCGATGGCGCGGGATTCGCGGCCTCAGACTTTCATTCGCCGCGTAAGGTTCGCCGGCCGATCCGGAAAGACAGAAAAGCATTTGCCGGTTCAGGCGCTTACATAGGCAAACGCCATCAGGAATTCCAGTGCTCAACCATGCAATTTGGATGCGGTTTCAGTCAGACGGCCGAAACGCGAAACGCCCTCTCCCGAAGGAAAGGGCGTGGAAAATCGGATATCAGTCAATCCCGCCTCGCCTGACACGCGATCCCTCGCAGACGTCAGATATCGGCGAAACGAGTTTCGACGTATCAGTCGAGAAGATCGGCAGGCACTTTGCCGCCGTTATCCGAAAGCTTCTTCAGAAGTGCCTTATGAAGGAACGTATTCATCTTGGCGGAATCGCCGATGTCACCGGTGTAGCCCAGTTCCTGCGCCAGTTCCTTGCGTTCGGAAAGGCTGGCATCCATGCCAAGCGCCTTCATCAGATCGACGATGGAGTGCTTCCAGTCGAGTTTCTGGCCGCTCTTCTTTACTGCTGCGTCCAGGATCGCCGCGATATCGACCGGAGCTGCCGGCGCGCTCGTCGCCGGCGATGTCGGCGCGGTGGTCGAGGAAGCGGCCGGTGTCGGCACGGGTTCCGGATTGGCAGTTGCGGTCGTCGCTTGCGTCGGCGCAGGTGCAGCCTCCGCCGCCTTTGCTTCGCCCCAAATTGCACCCTTGATCTTGTCGAAGATACCCATTTGCGCTCTCCCGTTTCGGTTGCCTGAACAGTAACTATCGCTCGCGACGATATAAGCAACCCTTCGTGTCAAATATGCAAAGGTGGGAAAGCTCTACGTGTTTCGCCATGCTTGGACGACGTGAGTCAGCATCACGTAATCGGCGCGAGGTCATTTAGCGAAACGGATGGTTTGGGATCTTGGAGCGGGTAGCGGGAATCGAACCCGCGTATTCAGCTTGGAAGGCTGCTGCTCTACCATTGAGCTATACCCGCGCGGGTGGTCAAGATCCGGTCCGGAATGGTGGAGGGAGTTGGATTTGAACCAACGTAGGCTGAGCCAACGGATTTACAGTCCGTCCCCTTTAACCACTCGGGCATCCCTCCAGTATTCCGACTGGATCTTGCGACCAAGTTGCTCGACCGTGGCGTCGCCGCCGTGGTCTGCGCCGCGTATATGACGGGACGATCTCACTCTGTCAACACAAGGAATTCGCAAAAATGACGAAAAAATTTCAGCCTGTGGGAAAAGTCCGCTGCGGAAAGAGGGCTATGCGCCCATGAAGCCGCTGGTTATAAAGCCGCATGAGCAAAGATAAGACATCCGGCCCATCCGGCCCTGACAACACCGCCGGCGACAAGTCCGCCAAGGACACGCACTACGCCACCCTGCGCCGCGCCCATCGCGACGCCAAGCGCGAGCGTGGCGAAATTCCGACGCCGGCGCCACAAAAGCGCAAGCGGTCTGCTGCGGACGACTGGAAGCCGCCGACGCTGGCTCCCGATCAGGTCTTGCTTTATGGCCTGCACACGGTTCGCGCCGCGCTCAACAATCCCGAGCGCAAGAATATCAAGCTGTCGACGACGCAGAACGCGCTCGTACGACTGGAGATCGGTCCGGTCGATTCGCTCGGCATTCCGGTCGAGATCGTATCACCGCAGGATATCGACAGGATTCTCGGCCCTGAGGCCATTCATCAGGGCGTGATGCTGGAAACACGGCCCCTGCCCGTCCGCCGTCTGGAAGCACTCAAGGGCAGCCCGTTGCTGCTCGTTCTCGATCAGGTGACCGATCCGCACAATGTCGGCGCGATCATGCGTTCGGCTGTCGCCTTTGACGCAGGTGCCGTCATCACGACGCAGCGCCACAGCCCGACCGAATCGGGCGTGCTCGCAAAATCCGCCTCGGGCGCGCTCGAACTCATACCTTATATACAGATCACCAATCTTGCCGATGCACTCGGCGAGCTGCATCGGCTCGGCTTCACGACTATCGGGCTCGATTCGGAAGGGCCAGCCCCGCTGGAAGGCACTTTCAGCGGCGATAGGGTTGCTCTCGTGCTCGGCTCCGAAGGCAAGGGGCTGCGCCAGAAGACGCGGGAAACCGTCAATGCACTCGCGCGCCTTGATATGCCCGGCGCCATCAAATCGCTCAATGTTTCGAACGCAGCAGCGATCGCGCTTTATGCGGCGCGGTCTTATCTGAAAATCTAGCGGCGCTAATCGCCGCGACAATTTAGAGGAACTTGCTTTGATCCGTGTTCTTGGTCCAGCGGTCGTCTTGACCGTTCTAGCTCTCGCGATGGGTCAGCCGGCACGCGCCGCCGACGACGAACTTCTCAAGGCTCAGGCCGGCACATGGCTGGTCGCGCCCGAGAACGGCGGCAAAGGCTGCCGCCTGACGTTCGAAACGAATGCCGTTACCGGCGGCTACAAAATTACGGGCGCGGACGCCTGCGCGACAGCCCTGCCCGGCCTTGCCAAAGCCAGCGCCTGGAATTTTGCCGATGACGGCTCTCTTGCCATCATGGACGGATCCGGCAAGCCGCTCATTCGCTTCCAGCAGGAGGAAGGCTCCCCCTGGGAAAGCGACGCCGGGGATCCGACCTGGTTGCTGCCTGCCCTTGGTGATGTCGATCATGTCCCGACCGTCGCAAGCCTCGCCGGCACCTGGCATATTCAGCGACCGGACGGAAAGCCGGTCTGCGATGTCACGCTGACAACGGACAAGGATCCGGACGGCACGGCAAAGATGTCACCGACCGGAGACTGCGCGAGCGAAGTCGGCGATCTCAAGCTGACGCTATGGGCGACGGAAGGTTTCGGACTGGTGATGCTGGGCAATGACGGCTCTTCGCTGTCCTTCGACATGAAGCCGGATGGCACCTTCCAGAAATCAGACGAAGAGGAAGGCGAACCGCTTTTGCTCGTGCGCAAATAGGGTCGCTCCCAAGCTGACGAACCGCCGGGCCTTGCGGTGCCGAAAGAGAATTATTTTGCAAACATGCCGGCGCGCTTGAACGAATCGAGTCCAAGCGGCCAGGTCGCCCTCATACCCACGTGCGGATAACGCAGTGTGCCGGTCTACATTGCCGGCACACCATCTGCGGCCTTCAGATCGGCTGTTTAATGAACAGCAGGATCCGCCTCGTCAAAGAACGAACGGATGCCGTCACGGGCAACGGTTGCCAGGAACTCGTCGAAAGCCTCACGATCTGTCGCGAAGGGCTCTTCCCATTCGATCAGATCCTCCTCGGGCGTGATGACCTCCATCCGCCAATCGGCATTGCTTCCGGCCGGGCGGAAGATATCGACCAGTACGGTGACGTCGTCATCGGTGAATTCGCCAGAGAGCTCGGAGTGTTCGAGTTTCGGCTTTTTGGGCTTGGTCGTCATATTTCTAAGGTCACCGTGTGATGTTGACGTTCGCCTCATACGTCCAAATGGACTGGCGATCATATATTAGTCTGTCGCAATCGGTTTTCCATAGCTCCTGCAACCAAGACCGCGACTTCCCGAAAAAATCCATAACTTTCAAACTTGCTCCATGACAGCGCTTCTATCGTAAGTGCGAATGATAGTGAGGAAAGCCTGCGATTTTCTCTTTACAGGAAATCAAAATCTGGTACTTGGCATGCCGATGTGCCCTTGTAGCTCAGTTGGTAGAGCACCTGATTTGTAATCAGGGGGTCGCGGGTTCGAACCCTGCCGGGGGCACCATCATGACACTCGTGTCCCTTCGTTTTTCCCAAAGTTTTAAAATTTGAGATTTTGACCACAGTGTTGCGACACGTTGCTTGCCATGCGCTGATTTACAAGTCTTTGCAAAACGTCTTGTCGCATAGGGGGAATATCATTACCTAGTACGAGCATTAAAAGGACATTGCATGTCGCGTAGTTTTCAGTCCGTTTGTTTTCTCGCCTCGCCTGCTCCGGAGGCCGAGGCAGCCCAGGAAGAACTGATTCGCCTCTACGGCCAGACGCCGCAGCAGGAGGCCGATGTCGTCGTTGCGCTTGGCGGTGACGGCTTCATGTTGCAGACGCTGCATAAGACGATGAATTCCGGTAAGCGCGTCTACGGTATGAACCGTGGCTCGATCGGCTTTCTGATGAACGACTACCGCACGGATTGCCTGGCGGAACGCATCGAGGCGGCGGTCGAGAATGCCTTTCATCCCCTGCAGATGAGCACGCGGAATGAGGACGGCAGCTCCTCCGTGGCGCTGGCTATCAACGAGGTCTCGCTGTTTCGCCAATCCTACCAGGCGGCAAAGCTTAAGGTCGAAATCGATGGCCATGTGCGGCTGCCCGAATTGATCTGCGACGGCCTGATGGTGACGACGCCGGCCGGCTCTACCGCCTATAATCTCTCCGCGCATGGCCCGATTCTGCCGCTTGAAGCGCCGTTGCTTGCGATGACCCCGGTCAGCGCCTTCCGGCCCCGCCGCTGGCGCGGCGCGCTTCTGCCCAACAAGGTATCGATCGATATCACCGTGCTGGAGCCAGGTAAGCGGCCTGTGAACGCCGTTGCCGACAATGCCGAGGTAAAGTCGGTTCTTAGCGTGCGGATTGCCCAGACTGAGGATACGACCGCGCGTATCCTGTCCGATCCCGATCGCTCATGGTCGGAGCGGATTCTCGCCGAACAGTTTTCCGATTGATGACAGCCTTGCCATGAAATGAAAAAAGCCCCGTTTCCGGGGCTTTTTTTGTTCCGATATAATCGCGATCAATCAACGTCGTCGACCACGGCATCGGCCGCGCCGCTGATGCGGTGCGCAAGTGCGGCTTCCATGAACTCGTTGAGATCGCCATCGAGTACGTCGCTTGGAGCAGTGCTGGCGACGCCCGTGCGCAGATCCTTGACCAGCTGGTAAGGCTGCAGAACGTAGGAGCGAATCTGGTGACCCCAGCCGATATCCGTCTTGGAAGCAGCTTCGGCGTTCGCAGCCTCTTCACGCTTCTTCAGTTCCGCCTCGTACATGCGGGCGCGCAACATATCCCAGGCCTTGGCGCGGTTCTTGTGCTGCGATCGTTCCTGCTGGCACTGCACCACGATACCGGTCGGAATATGCGTGATACGCACGGCCGAGTCGGTGGTGTTGACATGCTGACCACCGGCGCCGGACGAACGATAGGTATCGATGCGGCAATCGCTTTCGTTGATATCGATCTGGATCGAATCGTCGACGACCGGATAGACCCAGATCGACGAGAAGGACGTGTGCCGGCGCGCGTTGCTGTCATAAGGCGAGATACGCACCAGGCGATGGACACCCGATTCGGTCTTCATCCAGCCGTATGCATTGTGTCCCTTGACGAGAAGCGTTGCCGATTTGATGCCGGCTTCTTCACCGTCGTGAACTTCGAGCAACTCTACCTTGAAGCGCTGGCGTTCGGCCCAGCGGGTGTACATGCGCAGCAGCATGTTCGCCCAGTCCTGGCTTTCCGTGCCGCCGGCGCCCGAATGGACTTCCACGTAAGTATCGTTCGAATCGGCCTCGCCCGAAAGCATGGCTTCCACCTGCCTGCGTGCCGCTTCCGCCTTCAGACCCTTGAGGGACTCTTCGGCTTCACGAACGACATCGGCGTCGCCCTCTTCCTCGCCAAGCTCGATCAGCTCGACATTGTCGGCAAGCTGCTGCTCCAGCGCACGCACGCCGTTGATGCCATCATCAAGCTGCTGGCGTTCGCGCATCAGCTTCTGCGCTTCGGAAGCATCATTCCAGAGGGTCGGATCCTCTGACTTGTTATTCAACCAGTCCAGTCGTCTTACCGCCTGATCCCAGTCAAAGATGCCTCCTCAGCAGGGTGATAGCCTGCTTGGTTTCATCGACTATTTTCTCGATTTCGGCTCGCATAATCCTACTTCTTCAATTCACCGCTCAAGACGGGCGGTCATCCAATTCAAAGAGTGCTGGTGACATAGATATACATGCCGCTGGTGTAAAGCCCCGCGGCATGTCGATCGGCCAAATAGGGTCGGATCAGAAAAGACCGCCGGATCCGGAGGTAACGGCCTGGTTCGCCTGGGGCGATGTTCTGAGGATTTCCTCTGGTGCAACTTGCGCCGCTTCGCCGCCACCGATGACCTGCAGGCTCGTCGCCGGGCCGGTGCCGGGCTTGAAGGCTTCCATGATCGCGCCCGGATCGCCCGGTTGCGCCGCCATGCCGGTCGCGCGATTGACCGATACCATCGTCATACCAGCCGGGACCTGGAATTTTTCCGGTGGCTCATCCTTGGTGGCGGCCTGCATGAACTCGTTGAAGATCGGCGCGGCGAGAGCACCGCCCGTACCGCCTCTGCCGAGAGTAGCAGGCGTGTCGTACCCGATATAAAGGCCGGCAACGAGGCTCGGCGTAAATCCGACGAACCAGGAATCCTTTTCATCATTGGTGGTCCCGGTCTTGCCGGCCACATCGGTGTTGAGCTTGATCTTGCCGGCAGCCGTACCGCGGATCACGACACCCTGCATCATCGACGTCACCTGATAGGCCGTCATCGGATCGAGAACTTGCTCACGATTATCGGCGATAACAGGCTCATCCTGGTTCTGCCATGCGCTGACATTGCAGCTGTCGCAAACGCGCTCTTCATGCTTGAAAATGGTCTTGCCGTAGCGATCCTGAATGCGGTCGATCAGCGTCGGCTTGATCTGCTTGCCGCCATTGGCAATGACCGAATAGGCCGAGACCATGCGCAGCACGGTCGTTTCGCCGGCGCCAAGCGACATGGCAAGAACCGGGTTCATGTGATCGTAAATGCCGAAACGCTCCGCATATTCGGCAACGAGCGGCATGCCCATGTCGGCTGCGAGGCGAACCGTCATCAGGTTTCGCGAATGTTCGATGGCGAAGCGCAACGTGTGAACGCCACCGCCCTCGCCTTCGTAGTTCGTCGGCTTCCAGACATCGCCATTGCTGAGCGTGATCTGCAGCGGATCATCAAGAATGACAGAGGCTGGCGTGTAGCCGTTGTCCATGGCCGCCGCGTAAACGAAAGGCTTGAACGACGAGCCGGGCTGACGCTTTGCCTGCGTCGCGCGATTGAATTCCGACTGCGCATAGGAGAAGCCGCCGACCATGGCGAGCACGCGGCCGGTATGCGGATCCATCACGACCAGACCACCCTGGACCTTCGGTGGCTGGCGCAAGCGATAGCTGCTCGAATCGGCAGAGCCGGTCTTCTGTGCGTAAATCACGTCGCCGGGGTTCAGAACGCCGCTTGGCGATTTCACCGACTTGCCGGCAGCCGAGCGGAATGCCCAGCGCATGTCGGCGGCGGCAATGGTGCCGCGCTTGCGTTCGGTAGAGACCTTGCCGCCAGCGTCAACGCTCGGCTGCAAACCGATATCCACAGCCTGATCCGATACGGACAGCACGACGGCGACCTGCCACTCGGGAACGTCGCTCAGGCTCGGAACCTTGGAGAGTTCGGCGCCCCAATCCTGCGAGGTGGCAATCTGCTTGATCGGACCGCGATAGCCACGGCGCTCGTCATAATCGACGAGGCCATCCTGCAGGGCCTTGCGCGCCTCCAGCTGCATCTGCGGATCAAGGGACGTGCGAACTGACAAGCCGCCTTCGTAAAGGGTCTTTTCGCCGTACTGATCGATAAGCTGGCGACGAACTTCCTCGGCGAAGTAATCGGATGCGAAGAGCGACGGACCGCTTCTCGGCGGCACGACGCCCAATGGCTGCTTCTTGGCTTCCTCGCCATCGCTCTGGCTGACATAGCCGTTCTCGACCATGCGATCGATGACCCAGTTGCGGCGGGTCAGGGCTGCTTCGGGACGGCGGAACGGATTGTAGTTGGCTGGGCCTTTCGGAAGCGATGCTAGATAGGCCGATTCGGCAATGCTCAACTCGTTGACCGACTTGCCGAAATAGGTGAGCGACGCGCCGGCGATACCGTAGGAGTTTAGGCCGAAATAGATCTCGTTGAGATAAAGCTCGAGAATCTTGTCCTTGCTGTAGGCCTGCTCGATGCGGAAGGACAGAATCGCTTCCTTGATCTTGCGGTCGAATGTCTGGTCGGCCGACAGCAGGAAGTTCTTGGCGACCTGCTGCGTGATGGTCGACGCACCGACGAAGCGGCGGCCCGAGCCAATGTTCTGCAGGTTGACCGCGACAGCGCGGATCAGGCCACCGACGTCGACGCCGGGGTGATTATAGAAATTCTTGTCTTCGGCGGACAGGAACGCCGCCTTGACGCGGTCGGGAATAGCCTGGATCGGCACGAAGAGGCGGTTTTCCCGCGAGTATTCCTTCATCAGCGCGCCGTTGCCGGCGTGAATGCGCGTCGTCACCGGAGGCGCGTATTTCGCAAGCACTTCGTAATCGGGAAGTTCTTTGGAAACGATGCTCAGGTAGATTGCCGCAGCAGCAGCCGCGCCCAGGAACAGGAGGCAGCCTAGCCCAAAGAAATATCCAATCAGTCTGATCATATGATACTACCGGTGCTTGTTCTTCATGCGGCGCGTGTGCGAGATGATCGCATAGTCACGGGCGTTTTGCACGCTCACGGTGTTAATGCAAGACGGCAACGAGACAAAGCCGTGTGCCGTCCGCGAGCGAATGGTACTCTGCTGTAAAGGCGGGAATGTGAGCAAAATAGGGCTTGCCTCATCTATTCCCAGCTTCATCCAATTCTAAAATCTGCCGCTGTTACATGGAAGCCACGGCTCACGCCTTGCGAAAGGCCGCCTCAGCCGCCGTTTGCTATGATCGAAACGCGATATTGCTTGACGGCTTCCGTCAGCCGGTCGGCAACCTTTTGCCGCCAAGTTTCATCAAGCAGAAGCTTTTCGTCATCCTTATTGGACAGAAAACCAAGCTCCAGCAGGATTGAAGGCACATCCGGCGCAGTCAACACCTGAAAACCGGCATGGCGATGCGGATTGTTGATCATCGAGATCTGACCGTTGAACGACGTTAGCACGTCCTGCGCCAGCGAGATGGAAAATGCCTGCGTCTCGCGACGGGTCAGATCCATCAGAATATCGGTGACAGCGGCCGGCTGTGCCTTGGTTTCAGTACCGGCGATCTGATCGGAGTTGTTTTCGCGATCAGCCACTTCGCTGGCGAGCCGGTCCGACGCCTTGTCCGAGATCGTATAGACCGTGGCGCCACGAATATCCTTCTGCTTCAGCGTGTCGGCATGGATCGAGATGAAGAGTGAAGCGCGATTCTGCCGAGCGATCGTCACGCGTTCGGACAAAGACAGATATTGATCCTTATCACGCGTCAGAAACGCCTTGATCCCGGGCTGGGCGTTCAGCTTGTCGGCAAACATCCTGGCGAAGGCGAGCGTGATATCCTTTTCCTGGGTCACGCCATCCGTGCCGGTAGCGCCGGCATCGATGCCGCCATGACCGGCATCCACAGCCACGAGAAACGTGTTTGGATCGGCCTTCTGCGTCGGTTCGACCGCGCCGACATCCTTTGCCGTGTCGTCGCTTGTCCAGTTCTGCTGTTTTACAAGGTCAGCGAACTGTTCTGCGGGCAGCATCTCCGCATCGAGCACAAGACGATAGCCCTTGCCGTTTTCATCGGCCTGCGTCTTGGCCATGACCAGCTTCACCGGCTTTTTGGCCGTCAGCACGATACGCGCGCTGTCGGCATCCATCGTGCCGAAGCGGATATCCTTGAAGAGACCGGTCGGCTTCAGATCCGACGCCGGAAAGCCGAATGCCGTTGCGGGCAGATCGACCACCACGCGAACTGGATTATTGAGATAGTGCACGGTGAATGTCGGCTCGCGATCCATGTCCACGACAATGCGGGTGCGAGCATCGTCACCTGCTATGCGCGCACCATAGGCAAGCAAGGGGTCCGCCACCGCCATCGCGGCTCCGAATGGGCCCAATACCATGAGCACTGCCAGAGCGAAGGCCGCTGTCGCAAATCGCAAAGCCTTCACACCAATGTCCGCCACATGCCGCAATCCCTTTATCAACTGTCCAACGCGCCCCATATTGGTTCTCGCGTTGTTTTTGAAGCCCCGATAAAAGGGCGCCAGGTCTGACGTGATGACTGCATCCGATGATGCGCCGGGAGGCGAATCGAACCCTCCCCTCCTTCGTTCTCATCATCCGACGAATCCATCAATATTATGGCATACTTGGCTTTTCCCTTGCTATTGTGACAGATAAAACATACAACGCATATTAGGGTAGAAGTGTTGACGGGATAGAGTCGTCGCAAAGGCAGCCGCCTTCGAGTACCAGGCGCCAATAAGCGGCATTCATCCGACGTCTGCAGTGCTTCTGCTCCAAACAGTGGATATCTGAACTTCCGGTTTTCAACGGGAAGTTCATCGGTGGAGAGCCACCAATCGCTCTTTAGAGAGCACATTCATCGGGCCCGTTTGGGTCTTAGGCATAGTCGATCTCGCTTGGTTACGGATGTTACCGCAGCAGCTTTTTTACAAAGTCAACAGACCCCAGGGAAGCAATGCCCCGGCCGCAGTCTGGATGCTGTCATCTCCGAATAACCCATCGCGACTTTCATTATCCGGTGCAGCAACGGCGGAGCACATCCAGCTTGTCCGAGTGACAGGCAGGCCCCCTTCCGCTTGCCGGCGCCGAGGAGCACAGCTTTCATGGCAGACAAAATGCTTATCGATGCGTCTCACGAGGAAGAGACGCGCGTCGTTGTCGTTCGCGGGAACCGCATAGAAGAATTTGACTTCGAGTCCCAGCACAAGAAGCAGATACGCGGCAACATCTACCTGGCAAAAGTAACGCGGGTCGAGCCCTCGCTTCAGGCTGCTTTCGTTGATTACGGCGGCAACCGACACGGCTTCCTGGCTTTTGCCGAAATCCATCCCGATTATTACCAGATCCCGCTGGCCGATCGTCAGGCGCTTCTGAAGGCGGAAGCCGAAGAACATCGCCGCGATGACGACGTCGAGCATGTGGAAACCGCACTCGATCTTTCTCAGCAGGAACAGCCCGACATCGGCATCATTGCGAAGGAAAGCACCGAAGCTGCCGCGCCCGCCGAGGCCGTTGAAGAAGCGCCGGCGCCCGAAGCTGTTGCTCCCACCGAGGAAGCAGCTCCGGCAAAGAAGGCCAAGCCGCGCCGTAGCCGCAAGAAGCCTGCCGCAGCAGCCGAAGAAGCCCCTGCTGCAGAGGCGGCCGTTGACGCTCCGAGCGACGACGAAGACGGTTCGTCTGGCGAAATGGCCGCAATGGTCGAAACCGATTCGATTTCGGAAGATGTCGATCTTTCCAAGCGCCGCCACGATGACGACGATGATGACGATCACGACCATGAAGAGGAAGTGATCGAATCCGTCGGCGCCGAAGACGCGATGGAAGAAGTTCCCGATCGCGCCCAGCGCAAGCCGCGCAAGCAGTACCGCATTCAGGAAGTCATCAAGCGTCGGCAGATCCTGCTGGTGCAGGTGGCCAAGGAAGAACGCGGCAACAAGGGCGCGGCGCTCACCACCTATCTCTCGCTCGCAGGCCGCTACTCGGTTCTGATGCCGAACACGGCACGCGGCGGCGGCATTTCCCGCAAGATCACCAATCCGCAGGACCGCAAGCGCCTGAAGGAAATCGCCAAGATGCTCGAAGTGCCGCAGGGCATGGGCGTCATCCTGCGTACCGCCGGTGCCAACCGCACCAAGGTCGAGGTCAAGCGCGATTTCGAATATCTGATGCGCCTTTGGGAAAACGTCCGCACGCTGACGCTGGCTTCGACCGCGCCGTGCCTCGTCTACGAAGAAGGCAGCCTGATCAAGCGCTCGATCCGCGACCTCTACAACAAGGATATCGGCGAAGTCATCGTTTCCGGCGAGGAAGGCTATCGTGAAGCGAAAGACTTCATGAAGATGCTGATGCCGAGCCACGCCAAGGTGGTTCAGCCCTATCGCGACATTCACCCGATCTTCTCGCGCTCCGGCATCGAGGCGCAGCTTGACCGCATGCTGCAGCCGCAGGTGACGCTGAAGTCGGGCGGTTACCTGATCATGAACCAGACGGAAGCGCTGGTTTCGATCGACGTCAACTCCGGCCGGTCGACCCGCGAACATTCCATCGAGGATACGGCGCTTCAGACGAACCTTGAGGCTGCGGATGAAGTCGCGCGTCAGCTCCGTCTGCGCGACCTTGCCGGCCTGATCGTCATCGACTTCATCGACATGGAAGAGAAGCGCAACAACCGCGCCGTCGAGAAGAAGCTGAAGGAATGCCTGAAGAACGACCGTGCCCGCATCCAGGTCGGCCGTATCTCGCATTTCGGTCTTCTGGAAATGTCGCGCCAGCGTATCCGCGCTTCGGTTCTCGAAAGCACGACGCAGATTTGCTCGCATTGCGGCGGCACCGGTCACGTTCGCTCGCAGTCCTCCGTTGCCCTGCATGTCCTGCGCGGCATCGAGGAATACCTGCTCAAGAACACCACGCACGACATTACCGTGCGCACGACCCCGGATATCGCGCTTTATCTGCTCAATCATAAGCGCCAGACAATCGTCGATTACGAAGCACGCTTCGGCGTTGCCATCATCATCGGTGCTGACAATTCGGTAGGCACCCAGCACTTCGCGATCGATCGCGGTGAGCCGGTCGCAAACCCGGTGAAGATCGAAAGCCTGTTCAATTTCGCCGCCATCCCAGAAGACGAAGACGACGACATCGTCATCGAGGCCGATGAGGAAGAAGACGAAGAGCTGGAAGAAAAGGCTGCAAGCACCGAGCAGCAGCCGGCCGCTCGCTCCGAAAACAGTGACGGCAATCGCAAGCGCAAGCGTCGTCGTCGTCGTCGTGGCCGCGGCAACGATGCGCAGCCGGGCGCTGCGTCCGATGATGCCTCCTTGGCCGATGCAGCCGAAGACGGTGAAGAAGGCGATGAGGATGAAGACGACGCCGGCACCGATGCCGCCTCTTCTGCCGACAGCGATGATGCCCAGCAGAAGCGCAAGCGTCGTCGTCGCGGCAAGCGCGGCGGTCGCCGCAATCGCGAGAATGAAGGCAGCGAGCAGGATGTAAACGGCGAAGACGATGCCGGCTCCGAAGAGGCTGTTGCGGCCGATGCTGGCGGCGAAGTCGACGCGACCGTTGCTGTAGCCGAAACCGTCGTTTCCGAAAGCGAAGCTGTGGTCGAGGATCAGCCTGCCATGGCAGCAGTCGAGACTGCAGCTTCGGTCACGGAAGATGTAAAGCCCGCAAAGGGTCGCGGTCGCCGCAAGGCAAAGGCTGCCGAACCGTCGCCGGTGGAAACGCCGGTTGTTGAAGAGGCTGTTGCCGTAACGGTTGCTGATCCCGAAGTAGAGACTGTCGCGGAAATCGCGCAAGCTCTCGACGAGACGAGCGCACCGGCTCCAACCGATGTTGCAGATGAAGCAGCCAAGCCGGCGCGTGCCAATCGCGAATCGAATGTCGCTTCCTCTGCGCCGGTGGTCACGTCGAACCGTGCCAACGAAGGCGGCGATGGTGACGGTGACCCGGCCAAGCCAAAGAAGGCTGGCTGGTGGCAGCGCCGCGGCTTCTTCTGAGAGCTGTAAATACAGATAGATAAATCAAAATCCGGCTGTGGCGACGCGGCCGGATTTTTCGTTTGCTGATATTGAGGCCAACTCTGAGGAAGTAGCACCTGATCCGGGCAAAGGTTTTAGTCCGCTGCGGATGCCAGAGCACGCAGCGATCTTAATATCCGCGTCTCGCACTTGAGATTCTTGATCTTGCGGATGTCGTCATAGTGAAATCGCTGCACAGTTTTACGCGACATGTTTTAGGCGTTGCGCGTTGACCCCTTCGCAAACATGCGGGTACGCGTCGCAGTTCAGGAATGCAAAGATCGGGCGCTGCGCCTGCGAAATCACTTCCGCAAGGGAGCGTAACCCGTTGATTGGGGATTCTATTTCAGCCAGGCAGCCACGCGTTCGATCGCCTCTTCGATCTCGGCATTCGAGCCGGCATAGGAGAAGCGCATGGCACGGTGCCCTTCTACGGGGTCGAAATCGAGGCCGGGTGTGGCGGCCACATTGATTTCCGCCAGCATCTTGCGCGCGAAGTCCATGCTGTCATTGGTGAAACGGCTGACATCGACATAGGCGTAGAAAGCACCGTCCATTGGCGAGGCTATACGCAAGCCGATCTCGGGCAGGCGTCGCATGAGAAAGTCGCGGTTGCGACCATAGCTCTCGCGATAGACATCGAGTTCGGCGCTGGCGCCGAGGGCCGCTTCGGCGGCGATCTGCGACAGCTCCGGCGCAGAGATATAGAGGCTCTGCGCGACACGCTCAATCGGGCGTACCAGCCGTTCTGGCAGCACCATCCAGCCGATGCGCCAACCCGTCATGCAGTAGTATTTCGAGAACGAGTTGATGACGATCGCTTCGTCGGTCAATTCGAGGGCACTTGTTTCCTCACCGACAAAGGTGAGGCCGTGATAGATCTCGTCCGAAATGAAGGCGATGGAACGTTCGGCACAGTAATCCGCGAGCGCTTTCAGCGCCGCCCTGCCCGTCACGGTTCCAGTCGGATTGGCGGGGCTCGCAAGCAGCACGCCTTTCAGCCGCTTTCCGCTGGCAATCTGCGCCGCCTCGAGACTTTCCGGCGTCAGCGTGAACTGCGTTTCCTCGGTCACCGGTACTTCGACGACATCAAGCCCGAGCGCTGCCAGGATATTGCGGTAGGCGGGATATCCCGGCCGGGCGATGGCAACGGCGTCACCGGCATCGAACAGGGTCAGGAAAGCCAGATTGAAGCCAGCCGACGAGCCTGTCGTGATAGCGATTCGTTTTGGATCGATCGACAACCCGTGACGTGCCTCGTAGTGACGGGACAACGCCTGGCGCAATGCGAGCGTTCCGAGCGAATCCGTATATCCGATCCGTCCATGGCCAAGTGCTGCACGCGAGGCCTCAAGAGCCGCCTGTGGAGCAGGATGGGAGGGCTGCCCCACCGCCATCGAAATGACGGGATGCCCGGCCTGGCGGCGCCGTGTCGCCTCCGCCAGGACATCCATGGCGTGGAAGGGCTCGACATCGCTGCGCTTGGATAGGGAAAACAAGATCAATTCTCTCTCAGATCGGATCGTGGTGCGACATTTGCCGCAATATCAGGCCGTTCACAATCCTGCGATTGCCGCTTTGTCGTGAAAATTCCTGTTTCTGGAAATAGGGAAGCACCGTAAATTGCCGAACATATTTGCGGATGTTAACCCGAGGGTGCTATGCCGCATCCAAAGACTGCAGTCTCCGCATAACTCCAAACGAGGATCCAATGACCTTTTCTTTCAAAAGCCTGCTGACGGTTTCGGCGATCGCCCTCACAGCGTCCTTCGCCCTTATCCAGCCCGCCGCCGCGCTGGACGATCAGCAGAAGAAGGAAATAGGAGAATTCATCAAGGAATACCTCGTCGAACATCCGGAAGTGTTGCTGGATGCGCAGGCCGCCCTTGAAAAGAAGCAGGATGAGGCCCGCCTCACCCAGTCTGCCCAGGTGATCGCGCAGAACAAGGACGCCATCTTCAATTCCAAGGATGACGTCGCGATCGGCAACCCACAGGGCAAGATCACCGTCGTCGAGTTCTTCGACTATAACTGCACCTATTGCCGCCATGCGCTCGGCGACATGGACACCTTGCTGAAGCAGGACAAGGATGTTCGGTTCGTGCTGAAGGAATTCCCGATCCTCGGTGCGGACTCGGTTGCCGCCTCGCGTGTTTCCAGCGCCTTCCGCTTGCTGGCGCCCGAAAAATACGCCGAGTTCCATCACAAGCTGCTGGGTAGCGATGGCAGAGCCTCGGAAGATACCGCAATGGATGTCGCCACGTCGCTTGGTGTTTCGGAAGCGGCCATCCGCGCTGAAATGGCAAAGGCCCCGAACACCGACATGATCAAGGCAACCTACCAGCTTGCGTCCGACCTCAACGTGACGGGCACCCCTGCCTATGTCATTGGCAACGAAACAATTTCCGGTGCAATCGGACTGGACGCCATTCAAGAGAAGATTGCCAACGTCCGCAGTTGCGGAAAGACGAGCTGCTGACATCCATACGCTGGTGTCTCACACCTAGTTTGACACATGACACGAGCCTCGCCGATTTAGACGGGGCTCAAAATTGCCAAAATCGAGCCGTTTCCACATCTAGAGACACGCAACCTACGCTCCGGGGCTTTCCTATGAGGCCTCGGGAGTCTATAGGTTGCGCTGCACTTTGACGGAACCACTGATGGCGCAAACTATTTTTGTCCTCAACGGACCCAATTTGAATGCTCTCGGCAAGCGCGAGCCGGGCATCTATGGCGGCAAGACGCTCAAGGATATCGAAGCAGACTGCAAGTCCGTCGGCGAAAGCCTGGGCTTCGTCGTCGATTTCCGGCAGAGCAACCATGAAGGCGTGCTGGTGGATTGGATGCATGAAGCTGGCGACACGGCCGCAGGCATTGCGATCAATCCCGGTGCATATGGCCACACGTCGATCGCGCTGCACGATGCAATCCGCTCCATTTCGGTTCCCGTGGTGGAGGTTCACATCTCCAATATCCACGCACGCGAAGAATTCCGGCATAAATCGATGATTGCGCCCGCAGCAAAGGGCATGATCTGCGGTTTCGGACCTTATAGCTACATCCTGGCGCTTCATGCGCTTAAATCCATAACCCAATAACAAAAATACAGGGCAAGAAATCCAATGGCTGAAAAGAAATCGGGTATCGACCAGGCGCTCATTCGCGACCTCGCCAACATTCTCAACGACACGGATCTGACGGAGATCGAAGTCGAGCAGGAAGATCTGCGTATTCGCGTATCGCGCGCTGGCAACATGCAATATGTCCAGGCGCCGATCGCGGCTCCGGCAGCCTTTGCCGCTGCACCTGTGGCTGCCGCGCCGGTCGCTGCGGCCGCCCCCGCAGGCAAGACGCGCAATCCGGATAACGTCGTCAGCGCCCCGATGGTTGGTACCGCCTATCTGGCACCGGCTCCGGGTTCGGCTGCCTTCATTCAGGTCGGCGCAACCGTCAAGGAAGGTCAGACGCTGCTGATCATCGAAGCCATGAAGACGATGAACCAGATCCCTGCGCCGAAATCCGGCACGGTCACCGAAATCGTCGTTCAGGACGGCCGTCCGGTCGAATACGGCGAACCCCTGGTCGTCATCGAGTAAGCCCATGCCCATCATTTCGAAGATTCTCATAGCCAATCGCGGAGAGATCGCCCTTCGTGTGCTGCGCGCCTGCAAGGAGCTCGGCATTGCGACTGTGGCGGTGCATTCGACCGCCGACGGCGACGCGATGCATGTGCGCCTGGCGGATGAAAGCGTCTGCATCGGTCCGCCGCCGTCGCGTGACAGCTATCTCAACATCCACCAGATCGTTGCCGCCTGTGAGATCACCGGCGCCGACGCCGTGCATCCCGGCTATGGCTTCCTTTCGGAAAATGCCAAGTTCGCCGATATTCTCGAGGCGCATGGCATCACCTTTATCGGGCCGACGGCTGATCACATCCGCATCATGGGTGACAAGATCACCGCCAAGACCACGGCTCAGCAGCTCGGCATCCCGGTCGTTCCCGGTTCCGATGGCGAAGTGAAGACCGAGGCCGAGGCGCTGAAGACGGCACGCGAGATCGGCTATCCGGTGCTGATCAAGGCAACGGCCGGCGGCGGCGGGCGCGGCATGAAGGTCGCGCGCACCGAAGCAGACCTGATCGAGGCATGGACGACCGCGCGCACCGAAGCCGCAGCCGCCTTCGGCAACGAATCCGTCTACATGGAAAAATACCTCGGCAAGCCGCGCCACATCGAAATTCAGGTGTTCGGCGATGGCGAAGGCAATGCCGTGCATCTGGGCGAGCGCGACTGCTCGCTGCAGCGCCGCCACCAGAAGGTCTGGGAAGAAGCCAATTCTCCGGCCCTCAACGTCGAACAGCGCATGAAAATCGGCCAGGTCTGCGCCGACGCCATGAAGAAGCTGAAGTATCGCGGTGCCGGCACGATCGAGTTTCTTTACGAAAACGGCGAGTTCTATTTCATCGAAATGAACACCCGCCTGCAGGTGGAGCACCCGGTTACGGAAGCCATCACCGGCATCGATCTCGTTCACGAACAGATCCGCGTCGCTTCCGGCGGCGGTCTTTCCGTGACGCAGGACGAAGTGCATTTCCATGGTCATGCCATCGAATGCCGTATCAACGCCGAGGATGCGCGAACCTTCGTCCCCTCGCCCGGAACGATTACGCATTTCCATGCGCCTGGCGGTCTCGGTGTCCGCATCGATTCGGGTGCCTATCAGGGCTACCGCATCCCGCCCTACTACGACAGCCTCATCGGCAAACTCATCGTGCACGGCCGCACCCGCGTCGAATGCATGATGCGTCTGCGTCGCGCGCTCGACGAGTTCGTGGTGGACGGCATCAAGACCACCCTGCCGCTGTTCCAGGATCTGGTTTCCAATCAGGATATCGCCAATGGCGATTACGATATCCACTGGCTGGAAAACTACCTGGCGAACACATCGGCCTAGCCTATGCCCGGAGCGCGCGGCAGAAACCCCGGCATTACCCCGGAGATTTTGTTGCGCGCCTATTCCATCGGCCTATTCCCGATGGCGGAATCGGCTGACGACCCCGAGATATTCTGGGTCGAGCCCGAAATTCGCGGCGTGCTGCCGCTGGATGCCTTTCATATCTCCAAGAGCCTGGCGAAAACGGTTCGTCAAAAGCCGTTCGATATCCGTTTCAACAGCGATTTCGCTGGCGTGATTGCCGCTTGTGCAGAGTACACCAATGGGCGGCCCAGCACCTGGATCAATCAGACGATCCGCTCGCTCTACCAGACACTGCATCACATCGGCCACGCGCATTCGGTTGAAGCCTGGGATGGCGACAAGCTGGTCGGCGGCCTTTACGGCGTGTCCCTGGGGTCGGCGTTCTTTGGCGAAAGCATGTTCTCCCGCCAAACGGATGCGTCCAAGATCTGCCTTGTCCATCTGGTCGAGCGATTGCGGCACCGCAACTTCACCCTGCTCGACACCCAATTCACCACCGAACACCTGAAGACATTCGGCGCGATCGACGTGCCCAAGGATGACTATGTGAAGATGCTCGAAAAGGCGATGGAATCACCCAATCTGAGCTTCTCCGGCGGTTGAAATTTTCGCCCGAGCGCATTGATTACAGTCGTGAATGCCCTAGGTTCGCCACAACAGCCGAGGGTAGTATCTTGAAAAAATATCTTGCAATCTTTGTTCTCGCCGTATGGGCAGCCGCAACGCAGGCCGATGCCAAATCCTTTCACGATATGTTCGGAACCGAGCCGCCCACCGGACCGGCCGGCACGATATTGAATCAGCTGAATTTTCAGCAAGGGTCGATCAAGCTTCCCGCAGCGAACGCAACGCTGAATATTTCCGACCAGTTCTATTATCTCAGCCCGGCCGACACGCAAAAAGTGCTGGTGCAGCTTTGGGGCAATCCGGAGAGCGCAGCGGGCACGACGCTTGGCATGATCTTCCCATCGAAATATCCGCCGACGGACGCGCAATCGTGGGGCGCGGTGATTGATTACGATGCCAGCGGCCACGTCTCTGACGACGACGCCGCGTCCACAAATTACGATGAACTGCTCAAGCAGATCCAGGATGCGATCAAGGAAGCCAACCCTGAGCGTGAGCAACAGGGTTACGAGCCGATCACGCTCGTCGGCTGGGCCGAGCCGCCGCACTACGACAAGGCGACGCATGCCCTTCACTGGGCGCGCGACCTGATCTTCGGCAAGGACCAGAACGGCGAGCATACGCTGAACTACTCTGTCCGCGTGCTGGGGCGAGAGGGCGTGACGGAGCTGGACTTCATCGCGGGCCTGAACCAGCTGCAGGATATCAACGCAGCCATCCCCAACGTCATCAATACCGTTCAATATGATAGCGGCAAGCGTTACACCGACTTTGCCGACGGCGACAAGATTGCCGCCTACAGCATGGCGGGGATGATTGCAGCCGGTGCGGGCGTGAAAGTAGCCGCAAAGCTCGGACTTCTGGCAGTCGTCCTCGGCTTCTTCAAGAGTTTCGGCGTCGCGTTGCTCGCGCTGAAAAAGGGGCTCATCCTCATCGGTGTCGCCATTGTTGCAGCTGGCCGCAAAGTATTGGGCCTGTTTCGCCGCAAGGAGAACAACGACGCCTGAGCAATCCAGACCTGCAGAATTTTACGGCTTCAAATCCTGATTGCACCCTGCTATCGCTCAATGTGAAGAGTGTTGGTGCATAGAGGTTCCACTTTGCCGTCGTAAATACCGGTCTCATCCAAATCACCCTGTGCATCAGCGCGGTAGAAATCGCTCGGTACACAATCATGTCCATCGGGTGATGGCCTGAGACCGGTTTGGCATTGTCAAAACGCGCCCGCGCAGCCACTGCTGTCTCAGCTCTTCAGCCGTCCCGCAATATCGCCATACCGCGCCCAGACGGGCTTGTCTCATCGCCTGCTTGGTGGACTTCCAGACGGAAGACCAAGACGGTATGTGCAATATTCTCCAGGTCCGATGGACCGTTACGCCCAAAATCCCGCCTCAGCCATGGATCGCCTGCAGCGGCTGCAGCCGTTTCAAGCCCTTCAGATCGAGCGGTAAAATCAGACTCAACGCCAATGGCAAAAAGCTCGATGCCTGGCTCGTCTACAAATGCATCGATTGCGATAAAACCTGGAACAGGACGCTATTTGAGCGGCGGACGATCCACGATTTCGATCCACAAACTCTGGAGGCGTTGCAGCACAGCGATCCAGATTGGGTGCGCAAACGGGAATTCGACCTCGACGGCCTGAAACGAGAGGCCAAACGCATAGATGAGCCGCCGGATGCCACCATCGAAAAGGAGGCGTTGTGCGTGCCAGAAGACTGGACCGTGCTGCATGTCGAAATCGCAATGAAGCTCCCGGTCAACCTGCGCCTCGATCGGCTGCTCGCGTCGGAACTGGGGATCTCGCGCTCGCGGCTCGATAAACTCCATGACGCAGGCAGATTGAGCATCTGTGCGGGTCAAAGCGACACGCTGCGACATAGGCCAAGGAACGGCATGAGCGTCCTCCTCGACCTGGCGGCGGCAGCGGATCGGCAGGCCATCGGCGCCGCCGCTGCCCCGGCACAACGATAAAAGATGCCCGCAGGAGCAAGACTTCTGCGGGCTGTATATGCTGTTGATTATGGATTGAAATCGATTACTTCGCGCCGGCGCCAGTGGCGTCCGGCGGCGGAACGTCGGACTTCTGTTTGCACTCTTTCAGCCAGACGTCATAGATCGGGTGCTCTACGGCGTTGAGGCCCGGGCTGTCGGCGAACATCCAGCCGGTAAAGATGCGACGAATGCGGCGGTCGAGCGTGATCTCGTCGACCTCGACGAAACCATCCACTTTTTGCTGTTCGGTGTCATCGCGCGAATAACAGGCGCGCGGCGTCACCTGCAAAGCGCCAAACTGCACGGTTTCGTTGATATAGACGTCAAAGGTCGTAATGCGGCCGGTTATCTTGTCGAGACCGGAGAAAACGGCAACGGGATTGGCAATACGCGCAGCATTCGCTTCGGAGGCTGCCGTGATGCCGACAAAGAGAGCAATGCTCACTCCCGTCATCGCACGCAAAGAAGCGCTCCGCGTGAAAAACGTCATATCCGCCATCTCCGCTTGGTCTCGGTCAAGGCGCCGAGCTAAAGCCGGCATATGTCGCGCCTAAAGGCCAATTGTGGCCAAAGGACGAGCCGGCCCTTTTGCTCAGCTGCCCGGGGTCCAGGCGTCGTAGTCGCCCGTGACGCGCGGACGCTCGCCGGCAACGGCCAGGGAGCCCGGCGGACGATAGGCCTGCGGCGAACCCGTCAGGTTGGCGCGGTGCTGCTTCTGCCATTCCTTGTCGACGTAATTATCCTTGCTCGGCGGAACATCGGTGCGGTGATGCATCCAGCCGTGCCAGCCCGGGGGAATGGCAGAGGCTTCTGCATAACCCTTGTAAATCACCCAGCGCTTCGGAAGACCGTAGGAAGACATCCCGCCTTCGTAATAGACGTTGCCGAACTCATCCTCGCCGACGCGCTTGCCAAACCGCCAGGTCGCAAAGCGCGTGCCCATGGTTTGGCTGTTCCACCAGGTGAAGGTCTGTACGATGAGATTCCACATGTCTTTTCCTCGATACCCGCTGAGGGGCGAGCGATACCAGAATTCGATAGTTTGCTTATGCCGCCACTGAACCGGCTTGTCCAGTGATTCCAGCAGGCAAACCGGCTCATTTCAATATCATCTTGAAGCCCAGATGCGAGGGCTTGAACCCTAATCTCTCATAGAAGCGGTGCGCATCCTTGCGAACGGCGTTGGACGTCAACTGCACCATCCGCATGCCGCGACTTTTCGCCTCTTCGATGCAAAAATTGATCATCGCAGCCCCGATCCCCTGCCCGCGCATCTCGGCTCGCGTCTGAACGGCCTCGATGATCATCGCGGACGATCCTTTGCCGGTGAGCGACGTCGTCGCCATCGTTTGAAATGTCCCCACGACCTCGCCGCCAAGTTCAGCCGCATAGAGCGTCTGGTCGGACGATGCCTCAATGACGCGAAAGGCGCGCAGATAATCATGATAGGCGGAAGGATCATTCGTATCGCCGTGACCGCCCATGGCGTCGGCAGCGAAAAGGTCGATCAGGGAAGGAAGATCGGATTCCTTCGCTTCGCGGATAAGCAATTCTTGTGAGGGCAATATCTCGTACCTAGGTCTTTGTCCCGCAGAGGGACTTACAGGCAATCATGAAAACGAGCAAAACGTATAAGATCGATTACGCCAATTCTGCGTTGGCACCCGCGGTACCAGCCCATATATTTTTAACGACGCTATTTGTTTTACAGCATGTGTACATCACAGTTCGGATCTAACGTTTAGAATGCAAGCGCTCTTAAAACTGACAGTCAAATCCGGTGTGCGTCATAAGACGATAAATTAGACTGAAGAGAGAGTCTGTGACCGGTCAACGCCGCATAGCGACGCAGTTCAAAGCGGCTACTGCGTAGCCAGCGGCTTCTCGAATATCAGCGTCGGCAAACCCGACTGCCCCTGGCCGCTATTGTCAGAGCGGCCAACCTCGACGAAACCATGAGCCGCATAGAAGGCAATCGCCGGTTCGTTCTGCGGGTCGACGTCGAGACGCATGATTTCAGCGTCCGGGAAGCAGGTCTCAAGTTCGGCGAAGATATCGCGACCGATACCCTCTCGCTGATGGCTGGGGCTGACATAGAGCATATGAAGCATGACGGTTTTCGTCATCTCGGTGGACATGGCGGCATAACCCATGCCGCCGATCGTCCTGCCGTCATCGGCCACGAGGAATTCGGAGTTCTTGTTCGCCAGCCGCGCCTTGAGCGCTGCCGGCGAATGCCAGGAGGCGTGCAGCTCGTTGACTTTCTCCACACCGTAGATCCGGTCGTAGGTTGCATGCCAGGTTTCGCCGAGCAGAGCACGGACCTTTTCCAGGTCCTGCTCGCTGGCGGTGCGGACGAAGAACACCGACTATTCCTCTTCGATGCCGAGCTTGGCCTTGACCAGCGCCTGAACGGCCTGCGGGTTGGCCTTGCCGCCCGTCGACTTCATCACCTGGCCAACGAACCAGCCGGCAAGCGTCGGCTTGGCCTTGACCTTGGCGACCTGATCCGGATTGGCGGCGATGATTTCGTCGACAGCCTTTTCGATCGCGCCGGTATCGGTCACCTGCTTCATGCCGCGGGTTTCAACGATTTCAGCAGGGTCGCCGCCCTCGTTAAGCACGATTTCGAAGACATCCTTGGCGATCTTGCCGGAGATGGTTTCGGCCTTGATGAGATCGATGATCGCGCCGAGCTGAGCGGGCGAAACCGGAGTCTCTTCAATATCTTTGCCCGATTTGTTCAGAGCGCCCAGCAAGTCGTTGATGACCCAGTTTGCAGCCATCTTGCCATCACGACCAGCGGCAACGGCCTCGAAGTAATCGGCAATCGCCTTTTCCGAGACGAGCACGGAAGCATCGTAGATCGAGAGGCCAAGTTCGCGAACGAAACGCTCCTTCTTGTCATCAGGCAGTTCCGGCAGATGCGCGGCAAGCTCCTTGACGAAGGCATCGTCGAACTCGAGCGGCAGCAGATCCGGATCGGGGAAATAGCGGTAGTCATGCGCATCTTCCTTGGTACGCAGCGAACGCGTTTCGCCCTTGTTCGGATCGAACAAGCGGGTTTCCTGGTCGATCTTGCCGCCGTCTTCCAGAATACCGATCTGACGGCGCGCTTCGTATTCGATCGCCTGGCCGATGAAGCGGATGGAGTTGACGTTCTTGATTTCGCAGCGCGTGCCGAATTCGCCGCCCGGGCGACGGACGGAAACGTTGACGTCGGCGCGCATCGAGCCTTCGTCCATGTTGCCGTCGCAGGTGCCGAGGTAGCGTACGATCGAGCGCAGCTTTGTCATGTAGGCCTTCGCTTCGTCCGACGAGCGGATATCCGGCTTGGAGACGATTTCCATCAGCGCAACGCCGGAGCGGTTGAGGTCGACATAGGACATCGTGGCATGCTGGTCGTGCAGCGACTTGCCAGCGTCCTGTTCCAGATGCAGGCGCTCGATGCCGATCTCGATATCCTCGAACTGACCCTGACGATCGGGGCCGAGGGATATGACGATCTTGCCCTCGCCGACGATCGGATCCTTGAACTGCGAGATCTGATAGCCCTGCGGCAGGTCGGGATAGAAATAGTTCTTGCGGTCGAAGATCGAGCGGTTGTTGATCTGCGCCTTGAGGCCGAGACCGGTGCGCACGGCCTGCTTGACGCATTCCTCGTTGATGACGGGCAGCATGCCGGGCATGGCGGCATCGACAAGCGAGACGTTGGAATTCTGCGGCTTGCCGAACTCGGTCGAGGCACCGGAGAAGAGCTTGGAATTGCTCAACACCTGGGCATGGACTTCCATGCCGATAACGATTTCCCAATCACCGGTGGCACCGGGAATGAAGCGTTTCGGATCTGGCGTACGGACGTCGACAAGGGTCATTGGAAGCTCTTGAAATGCTGTTCTTCTGAACTTTGTGAGGTAGAGCAATTGGCGTGATGGCGCAAGGCTTTCGGCACCGGCAGCATGCTATATGCCCGGGCCATAGGCGCCGTCGCTGTCTTCGACCAACGCTTTCGAGAGCCCGACCGTCGGCACATCGCTGTCGAGCTTTGGGGAATAGACGATCGACAGCCAGTGAATCTCATAGCCGTTGGCCTTGAAGAACCCGATCGCGTCGACATTTCCAGCATGCGTGTGCAGCGATATTTTTTCGAGACCCTGTTCGCGCGCATCCTGCTCGATCCGCGCCAGCAGCGCCGAGCCCAATCCCTGGCGGATGAAGGCGGGATCGATCCAGAAATCGGAGATGGTTTCATCGAGCGCTTCGCGCGCCGCCCAACCGACGATTTCGGCATTCAGCTCGATGATGGTGATCGTCAGCCACATATTGCGAGTGAAATTTCGGAAGGCGTCGCTGGCGCTCTCCAGGAGCTCTCCCGAGCCGCCAATCGCACCCATGGCCTGCTGCCAGGAACGCAAGCCTATACTCGCCAATACCTCGGTTTCACCCTCATGCGCATTGCGAATATGGATCATCAGGCCCTCGCCGTTTCCAGCAGTAAAGCATTGAAAACCCGCTTTTTCCAGCGGTCACGTGCAGCACCGTCTCGCGCTTCACCTACCATCAACAGGGTTGAAGCTTGACGGCCGGACACAACCTGTTTTACACAGGCCTATCAATGGAGTTTTGATGTCCACCTTTCGTCAGCCCCGTTAAAGGCCCGCCCGCAAGTCACTTGCGTGCCGGGCCAGAAAACGAAGCCCCGACTTCCTAAGGGAAGTTTCGGATCGTTTTGTTGCGCCCTATGGCGCTTTACGGATTCTGACAACAATGGATATTTCACGCGCCGAACAGCGCATTCTGCACCTGCTCGCACAGGGCGGCCGCATCGAACTCGAACGCACCGACAACAAGAAGATCGACACCGTCAATTGCTACACGCGGGACGGCTGGCTCTATCCCGGCTTTGACATCGAGCTCTTTCGCAAGCTCAAACGGCTGAAAGCCATCCGCTCTTCCAACGGGGATCCCTACCGGATCACCGAAAAGGGTCTTCGGCTGGTGAGAGCACAGCTGGACAACAGATAAGTACGACAGCAAAAAGGAGCCGCCCGGACTTCCGGGCGGCTCCCATTTTCACGATCAGATATCGCGAAGCTTGACGAGATCGTTCATCAGGCCGCTCGTGCCGTTGTGGATCGTCAGGTTATCCACCTTGGCCGCAATCGACTCGAGCGCCTCAAGTTCCTTCAGGCGTAGCATGACCGGATGCTCCGCCATGACCTTGGCCGTGTTGAGCAGCGAACGTGTTGCGTTCGTTTCCTCGCGGCGACGGATGACATTGGCTTCAGCCTGCTTTTCGGCTGCAACGACCTGGTTCAGGATCTCACGCATATCGCCCGGCAGGATAACGTCCTTCAGTTCGATATCCGAGATCTCCAGACCGATCGCCATCATGTCCTCGCGCACCTTTTCGGCGGCTTCGGCATTGATGGAGACGCGGCGCTCTAGGATCTGGTCCAGCGTCATCGTGCCAAGCGTCCGGCGAAACGCCAGCTGCAATGCACGATAAAGCGCATCCGTGAAATCCTTGACGGAGCCAACAGCCTTGACCGGATCGACCACGCGGTAGTCCGCCGAGATGTTGACACGGATCGTCACGCGATCCTTGGTCAGGAGTTCCTGCCCTGCAACGTCGAGCGACTGACGCTTCAGATCAACGATCTTGACCTGCAGCGCCTTGCCGATGTTCCAGAACGCGTGCACGCCCGGCTCGAGCGTGTGCGCAAAGGAACCGTCGACGAAGAGCAAGCCCACCTGACCTTCAAGGACAACATGGTTGACCAGGTATTCAACCTTCCGCGCAAGGCTCAGACGGCGTGCCAGAGCCCGCTCGACGGCGATGTCCTGCACGGTATCGATGCGGGTTTCCGCCCACGGTCCCGTCTCCGTCCAGACGACAAGCTTCTGGCTCGGACCGAGGACCGTGTAGATCGCGCCATCGCGCTCGATCACGGCAACCTCGCCGGCGCCTGTGCGGAACACGGCCAGGTGACGCTCGGCAACCGCCGGGAGCTTTTCGAACAACGCCTTCTCGTAAACCGATGCGAAAACCGGATTGGCAAGGTCATAGCGGAAAACGTCGAGATTCTTATCGCGGTTCGGCAACACGTGCTGACCCGGTCCGAAAATATCGAGAATCACACCCTTGTGCAGGGCGAGCAGACGTTCGTTTTCCTTTACGAGGACGCGCTTGCGCCCCAAGATCTTATCGAGAAATGTCATCATTGTTCTTACTCCTTCGGTATGCGCTACGTCATAAACCGATGTTCCTTTCGTGTTTCGTTTTCATGTACCGATCATAAAGATCCGGGGACTGGTGACAGTGACAACGGGCGAATCTGCAAGGAGCGGATCTCGCGGTATCTCGGCGGGCATTGGAGGGTAACCCTCCTGGCTGGCCGACATACGTCGAAATCTTCATTGCCGATCTGGCTCATTGCCCCGACGCTTCAACCATCCACGCGGGACACCCGAGGGTTACCCGTATATTTGGCCTTGCGCATTCCGGTCCCCGGACCGTCATAGGGACTGGCCTCTCGGCCAGGGTGTGGAAAAGGATTCGAACCTTCTACCTTCAGGGTGTAAGCCTGATGCTCTAACCAATTGAGCTATCCATTTGGCAGGCGTAGCGGGATTCGAACCCACAACCTCCGGGGTGAACTCCCGGTGCTCTACCATTGAGCTATACTCCATAAGCCTTCCCGTCTCCCGACACAGCATTCGTATACAGAACGGCAAACCGCCTGCACGGGGGAAGCTTTTGAACTTCCGCCATCAACGCTCATATCGGCACGACGACCGGGAGGGCGCGTATAGCTCCAGTTAGGAATCGCTTCAAGGTGGAGAAATGTACCGACGCACGTATGCGGACGTGTTGTTGCAATTATAACACGACTTATTGATGTGCAACCAAGGAGAGATGACCGCGCAGATTGATTGGCGCGGTCAGGAAATGGCGGTGCCTACCACCACTTTGCCGGCGTGAACTTGCCAGCCGCCTGTTCGATGACATGGGCGGTCTTGAAGAGGGTTTCTTCCTCGAACGGCTTGCCGATAAGCTGCAGGCCGAGCGGCAGGCCCTTCGGGTCGAGGCCGGCGGGGACGGCGATGCCCGGCAGGCCGGCCATGTTGACCGTCACCGTGAAGATGTCGTTCAGGTACATCTTCACCGGATCGGACGCGAGGTCCTCGTCGGCGATGCCGAAGGCCGAGGACGGCGTGGCTGGCGTGAGGATCGCATCCACACCGGCGTTGAAGGCGAGTTCGAAGTCGCGCTTGATCAGGGTGCGAACCTTCTGGGCGCGCAGGTAGTAGGCGTCGTAGTAGCCGGCCGACAGAACATAGGTGCCGATCATGATGCGGCGCTTGACTTCCTGGCCGAAGCCGGCAGCGCGGGTTTTCTCGTACATGTCGACGATATTGTTACCGTCGACGCGCAGGCCGTAGCGAACGCCATCGTACCGGGCAAGGTTCGAGGATGCCTCGGCGGGGGCGACGATGTAGTAGGCCGGCAGCGCGTATTTCGTGTGCGGCAGCGAGATGTTGACGATCTCAGCGCCGGCGTCCTTCAGCCAGGCGATGCCCTGCTGCCAGAGCGTCTCGATCTCTTCCGGCATGCCGTCGACGCGGTATTCGTTGGGAATGCCGATCTTCATGCCCTTCAGCGACTGGCCGAGCGAGGCTTCGTAATCCGGCACCGGCAGGTCGACCGAGGTGGTATCCTTGGCATCGACGCTTGCCATCGACTTCAGCAGGATGGCGGCATCGCGCACATCGCGGGCGATCGGGCCGGCCTGGTCGAGCGACGAGGCGAAGGCGACGATGCCCCAGCGCGAGCAGCGGCCGTAGGTCGGCTTGATGCCAACGGTACCGGTGAAGGCGGCCGGCTGACGGATGGAGCCGCCGGTATCGGTGGCGGTCGCGCCTGCGCAGAGATGCGCGGCAACGGCTGCGGCCGAACCGCCGGACGAGCCGCCTGGAACGAGCTGCTGGTTGGAACCCTCGGCGCGCCAGGGGTTGATCACCGGCCCGTAATAGGAGCTCTCGTTAGACGAGCCCATGGCGAACTCGTCCATGTTGAGCTTGCCAAGCATGACGGCGCCGTCGTTCCAGAGGTTCTGCGTCACGGTCGATTCATAGCGCGGCTTGAAGCCGTCGAGAATGTGGCTGCAGGCCTGGGTATGAATGCCTTCGGTGCCGAACAGGTCCTTGATCCCGAGCGGAATGCCTTCGAGCGCACCGGCGTTGCCGGCAGCAAGACGTGCATCGGAAGCCTTGGCCATTTCACGCGCCTTGTCGGGCGTGACGGCGATATAGGCATTGATCTGACCGTTGGCCGCATCGATCGCCGAGATATAGGCCTCGGTCAGTTCGGTGGCGGTAATCTGCTTCGCACGCAGCTTGTCGCGGGCTTCGGCAATGGTCAGGCTGGTCAGTTCGCTCATTTTGGTTCGCTTCAGATCTGGAATTGGGCAACGGGTCGGAAAAGGTTCGAGAGAACCGTTATTCGACGACTTTGGGCACCAGGAAGAAATTCTGATCGGTATTCGGCGCGTTGGCGACGACGTCTGCGGCCTTGTTGCCGTCGGTCACATCGTCGGTGCGCTTCTTCATCGCCATCGGCGTGACGGAGGTCATGGCTTCGACGCCATCGACATTCACTTCGGAAAGCTGCTCGACGAAGCCCAGAATGCCGTTCAGCTCGCCCATCATCCGCTGCGCTTCGTCTTCATTGACGGCGATGCGGGCGAGATGGGCGACGCGTTTGACAGTGGCGAGATCGACGGACATGGCATTCTCCGGATAGTTGATTATCCAACAAGCAGGTGATTTTCATCACGCTATAAAGGCCATGCCCGCCTTACGCAACGGGTATCGTTAGGCAGACACGCTCTCGCCCACCTTCGGTGCGGCAACCGCGGTCTTGGAGCCTTCCATGCCGGCGACGAACTTTTCCGCGGTCTGGTCGATGAACGGGAAGCTGCCATAGTGGCAGGGGATCGCCGTCTTGAAGTTGAAGAAGCGCTGGCAGGCGAGTGCAGCAACGGCGCCACCCATGGTAAAGCGGTCGCCAACCGGCAGGATGCCGATATCGGGCTGATGCAGCTCGTTGATGAGGGCCATATCCGAGAAGATGTCGGTATCGCCCATGTGGAAGAGCGATGCTTCGTCGTCGAAGTGCAGCATCAGGCCGTTCGGGTTGCCGAGTGCGTGGGAAACGCCATCTTCGGTGATCTGGGCCGAGGAGTGCAACGCATTAGTGAACGTGGCCGAGAAGCTGCCGAGACCGACGGTGCCGCCGGTATTGCCCATTTCGAGCTTTTCAACACCCTTCGTGCCGAGCCAGGAGGCAAGATCCGCATTGGCGAGAACGACGGCGCCGGTATCCTTGGCGATCTGAACCGTATCGCCGACATGGTCGGCATGACCGTGGGTCAACAGGATATGCGTCACGCCTTCGGCAGCGTCCTTGATGTTGAGGCCGGCAGCGGCAAAGGACGGATTGTAGCTGAAGAAAGGATCAATCAGTATTTTTGCCTTCGCCGTTTCGATGCGAAAAGCGGCATGGCCGAGCCAGGTGATCTTCATTGGATTTCTCCTTATGACTTGATTTGAAATGGTAGGGTGGTGTCTAGGAGATATCTCAAACCGCAACAAAGAAAAGCGGTTAGGACTTCAATTTGTTTTGACAGGAGCAAGACCCGGATGACGACGCTGACCATCGAAGAGCTCGCCGCGACGCTCCTCCCCGGCCAGGCGATTGCCGGCCTCGATCTGGGCACCAAGACGATCGGGCTTGCGATGTCGGACCTCGGCAGGCGCTTCGCTACGCCGCGCCCGGTGATCAAGCGGATCAAATTCACCCAGGATGCCGAAACTTTGTTGGCCTTCGCCGAGAAGGAAAAGGTCGTGGCCTTCGTTATCGGGCTCCCGATGAATATGGACGGCTCCTCTGGGCCGCGCGTTCAGGCAACCCGCGCCTTCGTGCGCAGCATGTCGGAAAAGACCGCCCTGCCCTTCATCTTCTGGGACGAGCGTCTGTCGACCGTTGCCGCCGAGCGGGCGCTTCTGGAAATGGACGTCTCGCGCGCCAAGCGTGCCGAGCGCATCGACTCGGCAGCGGCCAGCTTCATTCTTCAGGGCGCGTTGGACAGGCTGTCGGCACTTGGCAGAGCGACCTTGCCCGATCTCGACGCCTGACGGCGGTGCCACCATTCCATAATGGCGGCACGACGGCGAAAGCCGAATATGGCGAAGACCAGAACGCTGTCGAAGGCGATCGCGCGCGCCACCAGCGGCGGGATGGTTTCCGGCGGAATGCCGAGAACTTTGCCATAGATAGCGAACACCAGATCATGCGTCTGGCGCGTCAGCATGAAGATGCCGAAGTTGATGTCGTAATACGATAAATAATACCAGGCCCCGAGAAACGAGACCGGCGCAGCCCAGCAAATCAACAACCACTTCATGCGGTACCTCTCCGACGCTCGTAATGCGTCGTGCCGGTCGAAAGGACGAGCCAATTCGACAGCGCCATGGCGCTCAACACCATTGCCGGCAGCGTTATATCTAGTGCGAGCACGGCAAAAAACATCATCGCCGTAACAAGAAGCACTAATTTAGCGGGTTTAAGACCCATGGCTGCACGCTTGATGGTTAACTAATCGTCTCCTGACAGTGACGGGTTAACCGGGTCGGCGCAACGTAAACCATTTGTTAAGGTTAACGGTGCCGCGGGCCTGTGGATATCACCTGGCCGACCGCGATCTCAGCCGTAAACGCCGCGCACGATCCGCTTCAGCGCAATCGCCGCCTTCTCCCAGTCCTTGCCATTTTTCAAGGGAAGACCGGCGCATTGATCGCTGACGGCCGAGGCAAGCACGATATGCTGAATGGCTGCGAAGATCATGGCGTTGACGGCCTGAGCGTCGACGCCCTTCGGTGGCACGAGCGAACCGCGCATGCGCTCGATCCAGCCGGCCAGCGCCTTGGAGCGCGCTTCCGACAGGCGACGCACCTGCTCGCTGCTTTCGGAAACCTCCCAGGCGACGATACGGCGCATCAAAGGATCGGCGCGCAGCGCATCGAGAAACAGCATGGAAAGCCGCTCCATCAGATCGCCATAGGTCAGGAGGAACATGCCGCCGGTATCGTCGGGAATACGATCCGTTACCCAGCTGCCAAGATCGGTGCCGATAGCCTCGACGAGACCGTTGAGGCCGCCGTAATAACGGTAGATCAACTGCTTGTCGCAGCCGGCACCGCGGGCGACCGCGTTGATACCGAAATTCTGAAAGCCCTCTTCCGCAAGAAGCCGCTTGGCGGCATCGAGGATCGCCTTCTCCGTCGCCGCGCGATTGCGCACGCGCTTCTCCACAACAACGGGCATCTCCACGGGGATTTTAACGGCTGCGCTTGCAGGGGCCATCGACTCGACTCCAATCTGTCACCGAGTGGTGATTAGCAAGCACTCACGCCTCGAACAACAACGACGCCGCCATCCGAACAGTTCGAAACCAACGAATCCACAGATTAGAGAAACTGACCAAACCACACCGTGGTTTCAGACGCCACCCCCTTGGGTAGCTCGACAGGGACGAAACCGCGTGAAGACCAGAAGCGGACGGCACCTCGATTGCCGGTGTTGGCACCCAGATGAATGCCCTTGACGCCGTTCGTCCGTGCATTTTCGACCCAACGATCCAGCAGCGCCGTACCTATACCCTTCCCCTGGGCTCGAGGAAGAAGATTCATATGAATATGTGCGGGAAAGCGTTCCATCAAAATAGCGGGTGCAGGCTCCGGATGATGGATCAGCGATATCCGCTTCTGATCCGCGTTCCATGATGCCGGATCGCCGGTGGGATCGGCATAGTGCTCACGCAGATGCGGCCACCATTCCCGCTCCAACCGGGCCTCGAAGGCAATCGAATCGAACACACCGGCGATATAGCCGAATACCCCCTCCTCATCCTCCGCGACGAAAACCAGCTCGGGAAGAAGTGTCGCATAGGGAGCGGCATAGATATGCCCGATCAGTCGACCGTCATTATGAAGCGGAGCCGCATCCTTGCCGGCATCACCGGTTGCAAGCGAGATCGCGTAGAGCTGGTCGAGATCTTCCGGTCGAACGGTTCTAATCGACACCATGCTCAGGTCGCCGGTGGATACAGGAGATCGACGATATAGCTGGCGTCGAAGCGCGCATCGAGCATGCCGTAGGTCGAACGCCAACCGCCGGCGAGGCGCGTCTCGATAAAGGCGTCGGCGATCTTGCCGGCTCCCAGGCGATAAAGTTCGGCAGCACCGGCGGCAAGTGCCATCTGCTCAATCAGAAGACGGGCAGCACCTTCGTCCTGCTCGCAAACGGCCATAGCTGCGCGCAACACTTCGATCGTCTTCTTGCCGGCCGGGCCGAGATCGCGGGCAAGACCGGCAAAGACGGTCTCGAACAGGTCCCTGCCCCGGTTCAGCACGCGCAGCACATCAAGCGCCATGACATTGCCGGAGCCTTCCCAGATCGCATTGACCGGAGCCTCGCGGTAATGGCGGGCGATCGGACGTTCTTCGATGTAACCGCTGCCGCCGATGCATTCCATGGCTTCATAGATCAGCGCAGGGGCAATCTTGCAGCACCAGTATTTGGCGACCGGTGTCATGACGCGGGCATAGGCGGCATCCTCCGTGCTGCCGCTCGCCTTGTCGAAGGCTTCCGCCAGGCGGAAGGCCAGCGCCGTGGCGGCGGCGACATCGAGCGCCATATCCGCGAGCACGCGCGTCATGATCGGCTGGTTGACCAGCGTCTTGCCGAATACGTTGCGGCCACGCGAGTGATGCACGGCTTCGGCGAGGGACGCGCGCATGATACCGGCGGAAGCCAGCGCGCAATCAAGCCGTGTCAACGTCACCATATCGAGGATCGTCCGGATACCGGCATCGGGCGCGCCGAGCAGAAAACCGAACGTATCGGTGAACTCGACTTCCGAGGACGCGTTGGAGCGGTTGCCCAGCTTGTCCTTGAGCCTTTGGAAATGCAGGCCGTTGGCGGAGCCATCCTCCAGCAGCCGCGGCACGAGGAAGCAACCCATGCCGTCCTTGGTCTGGGCGAGCATGATGAAGGCATCGCTCATCGGCGCAGACATGAACCACTTGTGGCCCGACAGCCGGTAGATGCCGTCGCTCACCTTTTCGGCGCTCGTCCTGTTGGCGCGCACATCCGTGCCGCCCTGCTTTTCCGTCATGCCCATGCCGATGGTGACGGCGCTCTTTTGCATGGCGGGCTTGTTGGACGAATCATATTTGCGCGACAGGATCTTCGGCGCCCAATCCTTCTGGACTGCAGGCGAGGCCATCATGGCAGCCACGGAAGCGCTGGTCATGGTCAGGGGGCATAGATGACCGCATTCGAGCTGCGCCGTCAGGTAAAACCGGGCGGCGCGCACCTTGTGCGATTGGCCTTTCGCCTCGGGCTCCGCCTGTCCGTCCCATATGGAAGAATGGAGACCGGACGCCATGGAGCGACGCATCAATGCATGCCAAGCCGGATGGAATTCGACGACATCCAGACGCTCGCCACGCGGACCATGGGTGCGCAGCTGCGGCGTACCCTGATTTGCCATGCGCGCCAGTTCCTGCGCCTCGTGCGAGGTGACGAAACGACCGAGCTGCTCGAGATCTTCCCGTATCGAACGCGGCAGGCCGGAGGTCAAATCGACGATCAGCGGATCGGACCGATAGGCATTGACACCGGTCCAAAGGCTCGGCTGGTTCAGGTCGGCAAAAGGGTCGTCAGTCCGGGTCGTTTGGGTCATGAATCGCTTGTAGAGCAAGAAGGTTGCAAAGGGAAACTGGAAGTTATGTCTCCCAACAGCATAGGTGCCGTCGTGGGATTCGGGCGAAATTGCATGGGAAACACACAGGCTCGGCGCATACCGCCGCTTGCCCCTTGGGCGCTCCCTCTTTATAGACCCCCTGACGAAATCCAGAGGGCAGGTTCATGGTCTTCTTTCCCCACCGCCACCTCATTGGCATCAAGGGCCTCACCGAGCAGGATATCACCTATCTTCTCGACAAGGCTGACGAGGCGGTCAAGATCAGCCGCCAGCGCGAGAAAAAGACATCGACGCTTCGCGGGCTGACGCAGATCAACCTCTTCTTCGAGGCATCGACGCGCACGCAATCTTCCTTCGAGCTTGCCGGAAAACGGCTTGGCGCCGATGTGATGAACATGTCGGTCGGCAACTCTTCGGTCAAAAAAGGCGAGACGCTGATCGACACGGCAATGACGCTGAACGCCATGCGGCCGGACGTGCTTGTCATCCGCCATTCGAGCGCGGGCGCTGCTGCACTCCTGGCGCAAAAAGTCTCCTGCTCGGTCGTCAACGCCGGTGACGGCCAGCACGAGCATCCGACGCAGGCGCTGCTCGACGCGCTGACGATCCGCCGTGCCAAGGGCAAGCTTTCGCGCATCATCGTCGCGATCTGCGGCGACGTGCTGCATTCGCGCGTTGCTCGCTCGAATATCCTCCTTCTTAACGCCATGGGCGCGCGCGTCCGGGTCGTCGCACCCGCCACGCTCTTGCCCGCCGGCATCGCCGACATGGGTGTCGAAGTCTTTCATTCGATGAAGGAAGGTTTGAAGGACGCCGATGTCGTGATGATGCTGCGGCTGCAGCGCGAGCGCATGTCCGGCGCCTTCGTACCTTCAGTGCGCGAATACTATCATTTCTACGGGCTGGACGCCGAAACGCTAAAGGCCGCCAAGGAAGATGCGCTCGTGATGCACCCGGGTCCGATGAACCGCGGAGTGGAAATCGCCTCCGAGGTTGCCGACGGTCCGCAAAGCGTCATCGCCGAACAGGTGGAAATGGGTGTCGCCGTCCGGATGGCCGTGATGGAAACGCTGCTCGTGTCACAAAATCAGGGTCCTCGTACCGACGGAGCGGGCGCATGAGCAACTCGATCGTCCTGCAGAACGTCCGCATCATCGACCCTTCCCGCGATCTCGATGAGGTTGGTGCGATTGTTGTCGAAGACGGCGTGATCGTTGCCTCGGGCAAGGATGCGAAAAGCCACGCTGTCCCAAAAGGCGCGACCGTTCGCGACTGCAACGGCCTCGTCGCCATTCCCGGCCTGGTCGATGCGCGCGTTCATGTCGGCGAACCCGGCGGCGAGCATCGCGAAACGATTGCGTCGGCAAGCCGCGCGGCAGCGGCCGGCGGCGTAACCTCCTTCATCATGATGCCGGATACCGATCCTGTTATCGACGACATCGCGCTGGTCGAGTTCGTCAAGAAGACGGCTCGTGACACCGCCGTCGTCAATGTCTATCCGGCCGCCGCGCTCACCAAGGGGCTTGCCGGCGAAGAAATGACGGAGATCGGTCTGCTGCGGGAAGCCGGAGCCGTTGTCTTCACGGACGCGCATTCCGCGATCTATGATACCCAGGTTCTGCGGCGTGTGATGACTTACGCACGTGAGTTCGGTGCGGTGATCTCCTGCGAGACCCGTGACAAGTATCTTGGCGCGAATGGCGTCATGCACGAAGGCTTGCTCGCGAGCTGGCTCGGGCTATCGGGCATCCCGAAGGAAGCAGAGCTCATTCCGCTTGAGCGGGATCTGCGCGTCGCCGCGCTGACGCGCAGCCATTATCATGCTGCCATGATCTCGGTGCCGGAATCAGCCGAAGCCATTCGCCTTGCCCGCTCGCGCGGCGCAAAGGTCACTTGCGGCATTTCCATCAACAATCTCGCGCTCAACGAAAACGATATCGGCGAATACCGGACCTTCTTCAAGCTCTACCCGCCGCTTCGCTCCGAGGACGATCGCACCGGCATGATCGACGCGCTGGCGGACGGCACCATCGATATCATCGTCTCCTCGCACGATCCGCAGGACGTCGATACGAAGCGCCTGCCGTTCGGTGAGGCCGAAGACGGTGCCGTCGGACTCGAGACCCTGCTGCCGGCCGCACTCCGGCTCTATCATAGCGGCCAGGTCGGGCTGATGCGGCTGGTCGATGCGCTTTCCACGCGGCCGGCGCAAATTTTCGGATTGGACGCCGGAACGTTGAAGCCGGGCGCCAAGGCGGATATCGCGCTGGTCGATCTCGACGAGCCTTGGCTTGTCGCCAAAGACATGCTTTTGTCGCGGTCGAAAAATACACCCTTCGAGGATGCGAGAATGAGCGGCCGGGCGGTTGCAACCTATGTCGCCGGCAAGCTGGTTCACAGCCTTTAAGGCACGCCCCGGGTTTACGGAGAATAAGACGTGATGGCGGATTTCTGGACTTGGCAGCTGACCCCGCAGACGGCGCTTGCCGCCCTCGTCATCGGCTACCTGCTCGGCTCCATTCCCTTTGGTCTGCTGCTGACGCGAATGGCCGGCCTCGGCGACGTCCGCAATATCGGATCGGGCAATATCGGCGCGACGAATGTGCTGCGCACGGGCAACAAGGGGCTTGCGGCGGCGACGCTCTTGCTCGACGCGCTGAAGGGCACCGCGGCGGTTCTGATCGTCTCGCATTTCTTCGGTGAGGACGCTGCCGTGCTGGCTGGCTTTGCCGCCTTCATCGGCCATATCTTTCCGGTCTGGATCGGCTTCAAGGGCGGCAAGGGTGTTGCGACCTATCTCGGCATCCTGCTTGGCCTTGCATGGCTCATGGCATTGATTTTCGCCATCGTTTGGCTGGTGATCGCCTTCACCACCCGCTATTCCTCGCTCTCCGCTCTGGTTGCAACTCTTGTCATACCAGTTGTATTGTGGATATTGGGTGTCGACAAAATTGCCGCAGCCATGGCGCTGATGACGGTCATCTCCTGGTACAAGCACAGAGCCAATATTGCCCGGCTGACGACGGGCACGGAAAGCAAGATCGGAGCGAAGGGTTAATGGACGGAGGCAGCGCAAGACGAACCGGAGTTGCGCTGACCGAAAAACAAAGGATTGCCTGGCTCAGGCTCATCCGCTCCGACAATGTCGGTCCCACGACCTTTCGCGATCTCATCCAACATTACGGTTCCGCAGAAGCAGCACTCGCCGCGCTGCCGGAACTGTCACAACGCGGCGGCTCCACACGAGCCATTCGTATCGCCGACGAACGCGATGCCGTGCGGGAGCTGGAAGCTGCTCATCGTTTTGGTGCGCGCTTTATCGGCATCGGCGAGCCGGACTACCCGCCTGCGCTCAGAGAGATCGACGGCGCGCCGCCGCTGCTGGCGGTCAAGGGCAACATGCCAACCGCGACCCGACCCGCGATCGGCATGGTCGGATCGCGAAATGCTTCGATCAGCGGCGCCAAATTCACGGCCATGATTGCCCGCACCTGCGGCGAGGCTGGCTATACCGTGGTCTCCGGCCTGGCGCGCGGCATCGATACGGCAGCCCATCGCGCCAGCCTGGAAACGGGAACTATCGCCGCCATGGCAGGCGGACTCGACAAGCCCTACCCTCCCGAGAATATCGGTCTGCTCCATAATATATGGGATGGCAACGGACTGGCCGTCAGCGAAATGCCGTTCGGATGGGAGCCGCGGGCGCGCGACTTTCCTCGCCGTAATCGCTTGATCGCCGGAATTTCCTTGGGTGTGGTGGTCGTCGAAGCCGCCACCCGGTCCGGCTCACTGATTACCGCGCGGCTTGGCGGAGAGTTCGGCAGACTTGTCTTTGCCGTTCCCGGCTCACCGCTCGACCCTCGTTGCGAAGGCACCAACGGCCTTCTCAAGGACGGCGCGATGATCGTGACCAAGCCTGAGGATGTGGTCGAGGCGCTTCGCCCGCTCGCCGAACCCGACCTTTTTCATCCGCGCCCGATCGCGGCTCCTGTCGAGACACGCAAGCCGATGTCCGTGCCGCCTGACGATGCCGAGCGCGATCACATCGTCGATGCGCTGGGACCGACGCCGGTCGAGATTGACGATATCGTTCGCCATACCGGACTGCCGATATCTGCTGTTCATTCGATACTTCTGGAATTGGACATAGCCGGGCGATTGCATCGCCACCCCGGTGGACTGGTATCGATTTCGATGGTGGATTGAAAATTGTGACAGGCATACCAGTTCTAAGCATCGCACCGCCGCGTCGACGGCAAAAATCGACTTCGCCTCTTGACCGCGACGAATTCCCTGTCCATGTCGGAAAGCCGGGAACACGGAAAAGCCCGGTTTCTCAAGTGCCTTTTATCGGCATGACCTCGTATTCAGAGACTTGATGATGAATGTAGTAGTGGTGGAATCGCCTGCCAAGGCCAAGACAATCAACAAATATCTGGGACCCGGATATAAGGTTCTTGCTTCCTTCGGCCATGTACGCGACCTGCCCGCCAAAGACGGTTCGGTGCTGCCGGATCAGGATTTCGAAATGCTGTGGGAAGTCGATGGCGCTTCGCAAAAGCGCATGAAGGACATCGCCGATGCGGTGAAATCCTCCGACAGCCTGTTCCTCGCGACCGACCCGGATCGCGAAGGCGAAGCAATTTCCTGGCATGTGCTCGACCTTCTTAACAAGAAGCGCGTGCTCAACGGCAAGCCTGTCAAGCGCGTCGTCTTCAACGCCATTACCAAGAAGGCCGTGCTCGATGCGATGGCCGACCCGCGCGATATCGATGTGCCGCTGGTCGACGCCTATCTCGCCCGCCGCGCTCTCGACTATCTTGTCGGCTTCAACCTATCACCAGTTCTGTGGCGCAAGCTGCCGGGCGCTCGTTCGGCCGGCCGCGTGCAGTCCGTGGCGTTGCGTCTCGTCTGCGATCGTGAATCCGAGATCGAGCGCTTCATCTCCGAGGAATACTGGAATCTCTCGGCCATCCTGAAGACACCACGCGGTGACGAATTCGAGGCACGCCTGGTCTCGGCTGATGGCAAGCGCCTGCCGCCGCGCGCCGTCAGCAATGGCGAAGATGCCGGCCGGCTGAAGGCTCTGCTGGAAGGCGCGTCCTATCTCGTCGACACCGTCGAAGCCAAGCCGGTCAAGCGTAATCCGAGCCCGCCCTTCACCACTTCGACCCTGCAGCAGGCCGCGTCTTCGAAGCTCGGCTTCTCCGCGTCTCGCACCATGCAGGTCGCGCAGAAGCTCTACGAAGGCGTCGACATCGGCGGTGAAACGGTCGGTCTCATCACTTATATGCGTACCGACGGCGTGCAGATGGCGCCGGAAGCGATCGATGCGTCGCGCCGCGCCATAGCCAATCAGTTCGGCGACCGTTACCTGCCGGAAAAGCCCCGCTTCTATTCCACCAAGGCAAAGAATGCCCAGGAAGCGCACGAGGCGATCCGTCCGACCGATTTTGATCGTGTGCCTGATCGCATCCGCAAGTTCCTTGATGACGACCAGCTCAGGCTTTACGATCTGATCTGGAAGCGCGGCATCGCCAGCCAGATGGCATCGGCTGAAATCGAGCGCACGACCGTCGAAATTCTCGCCGACAATGGCGGCAAGATGGCCGGTCTGCGCGCCGTCGGTTCCGTCATTCGTTTCGATGGCTTCATCGCCGCCTATACCGACCAGAAAGAAGATGGCGAGCAGAGCGACGACAGCGAGGAAGGCGGCCGCCTGCCGGAGATCAATGCGCGCGAAAACCTCGCCAAGCAGAAGATCAACTCGACCCAGCATTTTACCGAGCCGCCACCGCGCTATTCGGAAGCATCGCTGATCAAGAAGATGGAAGAGCTCGGCATCGGCCGTCCCTCCACCTATGCGGCGACGCTTGCGACCCTACGTGACCGCGACTATGTGACCATCGACAAGCGCAAGCTTCTGCCGCAGGCAAAGGGTCGGCTGGTCACAGCCTTCCTCGAAAGCTTCTTCACCAAGTATGTCGAATACGATTTCACCGCCGATCTCGAGGAAAAGCTCGACCGCATCTCCGCAGGTGAACTGAATTGGAAAGACGTGCTCCGCGACTTCTGGAGCGATTTCTTTGCCCAGATCGAAGATACCAAGGAACTGCGCGTCACCAATGTCCTCGACGCACTGAACGAGGCTCTGGCGCCGCTCGTCTTCCCGAAGCGTGAGGACGGCAGCGATCCGCGCATCTGCCAGGTTTGCGGCACGGGCAATTTGTCCCTGAAGCTCGGCAAATACGGCGCCTTCGTCGGTTGCTCGAACTATCCGGAATGCAATTACACCCGCCAGCTTTCCTCCGAAGGCGGCGCAGAGGCCGAATCCAGTGGGTTGAACGAGCCGAAGGCGCTCGGTGCGGATCCCGTCACCGGCGAAGAGCTGACGCTGCGTTCTGGCCGTTTCGGCCCCTATATTCAGCGTGGCGACGGCAAAGAGGCAAAGCGTGCCTCGCTGCCGAAGGGATGGAAGCCCGAGGAGATCGACTACGAAAAGGCGATGGCCTTGATCTCGCTCCCGCGCGATATCGGCAAGCATCCGGAAAGCGGCAAGATGATCTCTTCCGGTATCGGCCGTTATGGGCCGTTCCTCTTGCATGATGGCAGCTACGCCAATCTCGAGAGTGTCGAGGATGTCTTTACCGTGGGTCTGAACCGCGCTGTTACCGTTCTTGCCGAAAAGCAGAACAAGGCGGGCGGCAGGGCACGCGGCGGCACGCCCACGGCCTTGAAGGATCTCGGCGAGCATCCAGACGGCGGCGGCTTGATTACCGTCCGCGACGGCAAATACGGCCCCTATGTCAACTGGGGCAAGGTCAATGCCACGCTGCCGAAGGGTACGGATCCGCAAGCCATCACCGTCGAGGAAGCTCTCGCCCTGATCGTGGCCAAGGCCGGCAAGAGCGGCGGCACGACGAAGAAGGCACCCGCCAAGGCAAAGGCCGCGGCGGCAGGTGCGAAGGCGACGAAAACAACCGCCAAGCCGAAGGCTGCTGCAAAGAAGCCGGCGGCCAAGACGGCAGCGAAAAAGAAGAGTGCAGAGTGAGCAGAGAACCACGCGGCAGGATTCCATCGTCGGAGCGGCGCTCCGGCAAAGCCGGCCGCGCCGGTAAGGCAAGCAACGCAGGCGGCGATAGCGAGCCGATGATGGCGATCATCCATGGCGAGCTGCCGCCGCGCGAGGTGATCCTGCGCTTTATCGCCGATCATCCGGAACAGGCGTCCAAACGTGAGCTGGCGAGAGCCTTCGGCCTGAAGGGTGAAAGCCGCGTCGCGCTGAAGAACCTGCTGCGCGAGCTTGAAGAAGAAGGCATGGTGCAGAAGAGCCGCAAGTCGCTCATCCGCCCCGGCGCTTTGCCGCCAATCGCCGTTCTCGATATCACCACGCGCGACAAGGACGGCATGCTGATCGGTCGCCCCGCCGAATGGGCCGACGAAAACGGTGTCGCGCCGGCTGTGATGGTCAAGCAATCGTCTTCTCCCGCTGGCCGCAACGGCAAGGGCAAGGCTCCGGTTGCCGGCATGGGCGATCGCATCCTTGCGAAAATCTTCCCGGCCGTGGATCGCGGCGGTCCATCCTATACGGCGCGTATCATCAAGGTGATCGACAAGCGCCAAGGCGCCTCCATGGGCGTCTTCCGCGAAACGCCAGGTGGCGGCGGTCGGCTGATGCCTATCGAGCGGCGTGGCGAGGAAATGGTGATCGATCCGGACTACACCGGCGGAGCGAAGGACGGCGATCTGGTCGAGGTCGAAGTCGCACGCCTCGGCCGCTTCGGTCTGGCGCGCGCCAAGGTCCTGTCCGTTGTCGGTTCCGTTGCGTCCGAAAAGGCGATCTCGATGATTGCCATCCATGCGCACGGCATCCCGCATGTGTTTCCGGCTCCCGTCATTGCAGAGGCCGATGCCGCCAAGCCTGCGACCATGTCGCACCGCGAGGATTGGCGCAGCCTGCCGCTGATCACCATCGACCCGGCCGACGCCAAGGATCATGACGACGCCGTCTATGCTGAAATGGACCCATCGCCGGACAATCCGGACGGTGTGATCGTCACCGTCGCCATCGCCGATGTCTCCTGGTATGTGCGGCCCCATTCTCCGTTGGATCGCGAAGCTCTCAAGCGCGGCAATTCGGTCTATTTCCCCGATCGCGTCGTCCCGATGCTGCCGGAGCGCATTTCCAACGATCTCTGCTCGCTGAAAGAAGGCGTCGATCGCCCTGCCCTCGCCGTGCGGATGATCTTTTCCAAGGAAGGCCGCAAGGCCGGTCACACCTTCCATCGTATCATGATGAAGAGTGCGGCCAAGCTTTCCTACCAGCAGGCGCAGGCGGCAATCGACGGCCAGCCCGACGACAAGACCGGCCCGATGCTGGAGCCGATCCTGAAGCCGCTCTGGCACGCCTACCACATCATGAAGAAGGGCCGAGACCGACGCCAACCGCTCGAGCTTGATATGCCCGAGCGCAAGATCCAGCTGAAGCCGGATGGCACAGTCGATCGCGTCTTTGTGCCGCCTCGCCTCGATGCGCACAAGCTCATCGAGGAGATGATGATCCAGGCGAACGTCGCTGCTGCCGAAACGCTGGAGAAGCGGAAGCAGGTTCTCATATACCGCATTCATGACGGCCCGACGCTCGCCAAGCAGGAGATCCTGCGCGAATTCCTGGCGACGCTCGACATCACGCTCGCCAAGGGCGGCAATGTGCGAGCCAACAGCTTCAACGGCATCCTGGCGAAAGCCGAGGGCACGCCGCATCAGACGATGGTCAACGAGATGGTGCTGCGCTCGCAGAGCCAGGCAATCTACAGCCCGGACAATATCGGGCACTTCGGCCTGAACCTGATGAAATACGCGCACTTTACATCCCCCATCCGCCGCTATGCGGATTTGATCGTCCATCGTGCGCTGGTCGGCTCACTTGGCTTTGGCGAAGGTGGGATTACCCCGGACGAAGAGGCTTCGCTCGACGATATCGCGGCGGAGATCTCGACATTCGAGCGTCGCGCCATGGCGGCGGAGCGCGAGACGGTCGACCGCTTGATCGCCCATCATTTGGCCGGACGCGTCGGCGCGGAGTTCGAGGCGCGCGTCGGTGGCGTCACAAAGTCGGGACTTTTTGTCACCCTGCCCGACTATGGTGCGGACGGTTTCATCCCTATATCTACGCTCGGCACCGATTACTTCATCTACGATGAAGCGCATCAGGCATTGACCGGAGAAAAGACGGGCCTTGGTTTCCGGCTCGGCGATGATGTGACGGTGCGGTTGGCGGAAGCTGTGCCGCTTGCAGGCGCGCTGCGCTTCGAGATGCTGAGCGAGGGGCGGCAGATGCCAACGGGGGTACGCTCGTTTCACAAAGCGACCCGGCGGAACAAGAATCAGGGGCGCAAGGCACCTGGAACGAGACCGCCGCGCGGCCGCCGATAGAGGACGGCCGCCGGCAAGAAGGAAGAGCGTTCATGACGGGCAACCCATCCGATTCTCCCATTCGCTATGGCGGCGCCGACGAAAACCAGCGCCCGGTCGGACGCTCGATTTCTCGTGGAATGCTCAATCGCTGCCCGCGTTGCGGAACGGGCAAACTGTTCCGCACCTTCCTGAAGCCGGTGGATCGCTGTGCAGTCTGCGGTGAGGAGATTTTCCATCAGCGGGCTGACGATCTACCGCCTTACCTCGTGATCTTCGTTCTAGGTCACATCGTTGTCGGCGGCTACATGATGACCGACATGACGGTGAAACTGCCGCTCTGGGCGCATCTGGTTATCTGGGGGGCCGTCACAATCATCGCCGCCCTTGCGATGATACAGCCGATCAAGGGTGGAGTGATTGGTCTGCAATGGGCCTTGCGAATGCATGGTTTCGGCGGTCATGACGACACACCGGACGAGTGGGATCAGGGAAACGGTCGGTCGTGATATCCACACGCCACTCAACTCGGCCAGACCGCAAGGTGGGCAGGACCTTCCCTGAACTGATACCACCTTTGACGAGGATCGGCGTGAATTCACGATATATTCGTAGTTCCATGGAGCCTCTCACCTCCCGACGGCTTGACACGGACAAAGTTTCTTGTCTGAACATGCCGGGCGTCGAAAGGATCATTCTGGGGGATATGACCGATCTCATGAGAGCCGACCCGTCACCTGAATTTGGCCGCGCCGTGCCTTTCTATATATCCAGTCCCGATCGATTCGGTCGCCACATGCTCCAAGGATGCTTTTATGCCTGAACCGACGAACGGCAAGCTCGGCCAGGTGGAAGAGATCCACTGGCCCTCGCTCGTCGCAGCCATTGCATCCGTATCCGCCGTCGGCATCGCCATCGGACTGGGCCTGCCGCTTCTCAGCATCATCCTCGAGAAGCGCGGCGTCTCCTCGAGCCTGATCGGGCTGAATACGGCCATGATGGGCATTGCGGCGATGCTGGCTGCGACCATCACCACCAAGCTCGCGCATCGCTTCGGCGTGGTGCAGACGATGATCTGGGCAGTGGTGCTCTCTGCGCTCAGCTCGCTCGGCTTCTACTATGCGGAAAACCTGCTCCTCTGGTTTCCGCTGCGCATCATCTTCCACGGTGCGACGACAACCCTATTCATCCTGTCGGAATTCTGGATCAATGCGGCCTCGCCGCCTTCCAAGCGCGGCTTCGTGCTCGGCCTTTACTCCACGGTCTTTTCGTTGGGCTTTGCCGCCGGCCCTCTACTCTTTTCTGTGGTCGGCAGCGAAGGCATCATGCCCTTCATCATTGGCGCCTGCATCATTCTGGCAGCGGCCATTCCTATCTTCATCGCCCGCAACGAGAGCCCGATCGTCGACGAGAAGCCCGAGTTGCATTTCGTTCGCTACATCTTCCTCGTGCCGACAGCGACAGCAGCGGTGTTCGTGTTCGGCGCCGTCACCGTCGGCGGCGGATCGTTGTTCACCAGCTATGCGACGCGGCTGGGCTTCAACGAATCACAGGCAGCCTTGTTGTTGACGGTCATGGGCGTCGGCAATTTCGTCTTCCAGATCCCGCTCGGGCTGCTGGCCGACCGCCTGCGCGACAAACGCCCCCTGCTCTCGATCATGGCCATTATCGGCCTTATCGGTGCGCTGCTGCTGCCCTTGCTTTCGTCGAACTGGATCATCCTCGCGGTCATCCTGCTCTTCTGGGGCGGCTGCGTGTCCGGCATGTACACCGTCGGCCTCAGCCATATGGGCACGCGGGTAACAGGCGTCGATCTCGTTGCGGCTAATGCGGCCTTCGTTTTCTGCTACGCTATCGGCATGGTTCTTGGGCCGCCGATGATCGGCACGGCAATGGATCTCGCCAACCCCAGCGGCTTTGCCTGGGCTGTGGCCTTTTTCTTCGGCCTTTATGTCCTGCTTTCGGGGATACGCGTGCTTTTCATGGGCAACAGAGGTTGACTTTTCGAGCGCGATTTGTATTTTCGCGCCAGAATTCGCCGTGGACCTCCGCACTGGCCGTCCACGGCGTTCATTTTTATTAAAGGCAGGACGACTATGGCCAAGGCTACCACCATCAAGATCAAGCTGCTGTCGACGGCCGACACCGGTTTCTTCTATGTCACGACGAAGAACAGCCGTACGATGACGGACAAGATGACGAAGACGAAGTACGACCCGATTGCTAAGAAGCACGTCGAGTTCAAGGAAACGAAGATTAAGTAAGTTTCCTAAACTTCTAGTTACAAAAGGCGCAGCTAATCAGCTAGCGCCTTTTTTGTTTTGGCCTGTAAGCTATCCGCAAAACCCGATTGCACATCGCTGAGGAACGCGCTCCCAATACGGCTGAAAAAGAAAAACGCCGCCTTCGAAAAACGAAGAGCGGCGTTTAGAATTGGGGGCCGGCTAGCCTGCAAAACGGCACGAGGAACCGTTCTCTTTTGCTTGCCAGCCGGCCGACCCCACGACCCAGGAGATGCGGCGGACCTGAGCATCATGGGGTATCCCGAAACCCATACGGGTTGTCTGTGTACGGGACTAAACTTGCGCAAAATCGAAAGAAAATCAACAAATTCTTAATGATAAAAACTACCGGTCTACTCGAATGGTTAAAATTCACGTTTTGGGCCGTAGAAGTCCCATGTAGAATTGATAATTAAAAATTGAATACAACTCAATAGAAAACGAACAACGGCTTCCTTATTGGCAAAATCCAAATACAGATACTTAAGAGACCGGACAAACGCAAATCTCTCTCAATTCATACACAGTCTACGTTCGACTTTCTTCAAAAATCATGGAAAAACTATGCATTTTCAGAGCATAAAATAACCAATACATACGATAGATAGTCAGATCGGCTTTATTCTCTTACGATTCCCAAGTAAATTTTCAAGAAGCATGAATTTCTTGGGGATGGATTTTTCGGTAACGCATTCAAGATTAAAGATGTTTATTCTTGGCACAAATCTTGGCGATTACCCTCGATATTCATTGGAATTCGTTAGGCGTTAAATGATTTTTTGATCAGGCGGCTGAAGCGACAACCCTGTTTCGCCCCGCCCTTTTTGCCTCGTAAAGAGCCAGATCCGCCTGTTTCATCAGCTGTTCAGGCGACTCAACCGCTCCAAAAGAGGAGGCGATTCCGAAGGACGCGGTGATGTTAAGCGAGACATTGCCGTCGCGAAGTCGCACCGGTGTATTTTCTACTGCCGCGCGCAGGCGCTCCGCGACCGCAGCCGCGATTTCGGCTGATGTGTCCGGCATGACAACGACAAATTCCTCGCCGCCATAACGGCAGGCCAGATCGGCACCGCGCACTGCGGAGCGAACACGGCTCGCAAACTCCCGAAGAACCTCGTCGCCAGCGTCGTGACCGTGCGTGTCGTTTACCAGCTTGAAGCGATCGATGTCTGCAATCACAACGGAAAGCGGACGCCGCCGCGCGACGGAGCGATCAAACAGGATCCTGAGGTGGTTATCCAGATAGCGCCTGTTGTTGAGGCCGGTGAGCGGATCGGTGACGGCAAGCTCGATCGTCTGCTGCACACTGGCGCGCAGGCGGTCGTTATAGCGTTTGCGGCGGATCTGCGTCAGGCAGCGCGCCACCAACTCGTTCGGGTCGATCGGACGTATGATGTAATCGTTGACGCCGAGATCCAGCGCGCGAACGATCATATCGTCATCCCCTTGCTCTGTGACGAGCAGGACCGGCAAAAAGCGGGTGCGCTCGAGAGAGCGAAGCTGTGAGCAGAGCCGCAGCGGATCGTAGTCTTCAAAATTCGCGTTGACGATGACGAGTTCGAACGACCGCTCGGCAGCCTCGAACAATGCCGCCTGAGGATCCGACATGGCAACGACCTCGGCGATCGGCTTCAATGTCCGGATGATTCGCTCCTGCGAGTTGCCGCGGCCATCGACCAGCAGCACATGACCCGCTTCCTCCGCACGGCCGTCGCCGGTGCGCAGGAGATCGTCGATGCCGAAATTGCGCGCCGTCTCGTTGCGCATGGAGAGCTCGTCGCTCAGCGTCTTCAGCCTCAGCAGGCTCTTGACGCGAGAGATAAGCTGAAGATCGTTCACCGGCTTGGTCAGGAAATCGTCAGCGCCAGCCTTCAGGCCGCGTACGCGGTCGGCCGGCTGATCGAGCGCCGTTACCATGACCACGGGAATATGTGCGGTGCGTGGATCGGATTTCAGGCGCTCGCACACTTCGAACCCGTCCATGCCCGGCATCATGATATCGAGCAGAATGAGATCGACTTGCGCCTGGGCGCAAACGGCAAGCGCCTTGAAACCGTCTTCGGCCGTCAGCACTTCGAAATATTCGGCAAGCAGACGCGCCTCTAGAAGCTTCACATTGGCTGGAATATCGTCAACGACCAGAATGCGCGCTGTCATAACTCTTCCCCTACTCAGGCGTCGCCAAGATAGGTTTTGATCGTCTCGATGAATTTCGGCACGGAAATCGGTTTCGAGACATAGGCTTCACATCCGCCCTGGCGAATACGTTCTTCATCACCCTTCATGGCAAAGGCGGTCACCGCGATCACTGGGATCACATGCAGATCATCGTCTTCCTTGAGCCATTTGGTGACCTCAAGTCCCGAAACTTCCGGAAGCTGGATATCCATCAGGATCAGATCCGGACGATATTTGCGTGCAAGATCAAGCGCTTCCATCCCGTTTCGGGTCTGGATCGTCGTATAGCCGGAAGCCTCGATCAGATCGCGAAAGAGCTTCATATTCAGCTCATTGTCTTCTACAATCATTACCTGCTTAGGCATGGAGAGCTGTCCCTGCATCCGGTATTGCATCCATTCTCTCGAAATATAGGGTCGCGAGGAACCGATTCCACAAATACTTGAATCGCACGCTACCGGGATTTGGTTGAAAAATAGGTAACTGACCCTTCAAAATGCAAAGTAACTTCAAGAACCCCAAGAAGAGCGCAACAGACCCGCAAGAGACGGCCATCGCCGTACTCGGCTGGCTGGCCAACGACCCCGATATGTTCGGACGTTTTCTGGCCCTGACCGGCGTCGAGCCGGCGCAAGTGCGCAACGCCATCAACGAGCCTGCCTTTCTCTCGGGCATGCTGGATTTTTTGATGAACCATGAGCCGACATTGCTGGCCTTTTGCGAAGCCAGCGGTATCTCGCCCGAAGCCGTCGCTGCAGCATCGGCACATTTCTCGCCGCCTGGCCTCGCCTCCGGAGAATATTGATCATGGATGCTCCGCTCGAATTCGATACATCGCACATCCGCCTTCAGGACCGGCCTTTGATCGTCTGCGATGTCGACGATGTCGTCTTGCATTTCTTTGCGCCTTTCCTGACGTTCCTCGATAGCGAAGGGCATGAATTCCTGCCACGATCCTTCCGGCTGACGGGCAACATCATTTCCAAGCTCAATGGGACGGCGATCGAGGAAAAGGATGTCCACCGGCTGATCGACGCTTTTTTCGAGGCGCAGGAAAAGTGGCAAACTCCCTTCGAGCGCGTCGTCGATACACTCGAAGATTTTTCCAAGGACGCGGATATCGTTTTCCTGACCGCCATGCCGCCGCAATTCTGGGAGCAGAGACGTCGCCTTCTCGATCGGCTTGGCCTTGCCTATCCCCTGCTCGCATCGCTGCAGCCGAAGGGACCGATCGTTCGATCGCTGCACGCGAGGCGCACCTTGCCGGTCGTTTTCGTGGACGACATGGCCCATAATCTGCATTCGGTCGGCGAGCATGTTCCCGATTGCCTCCTGATCAATTTGAAGCCGGACTCGGTGGTCCATCGCATGGCACCGGCGACCCCGGCCGGCATTGCGCAAGCGAACGAATGGAGTGAGGCGGCTCCCCTGCTTCGCGCTCATATTGCCGGCTGAAACCAATCACCGATCTCACAGGACGAGGCGCATCAGCGGGCGCCCGTCCTTCCGCTTGGCGATCTCGGAAAATCCGGCCGCTTCGAATATACGTTGCGAGCCAACGTAGAGCCCGACTGATTTCGACTGCTTTGTCCGCTCGATCGGACAGCCCTCCAGCAGGCGCGCACCGGAGGTCCTGGCAAAGTTGACCGCCTCTGACAGCATATGATGGCTATAGCCTCTGCCTCGGTCGCCGGAATTCATGAAAAAGCAGCTGACCGCCCAGACCGAGCGATCTTCCCCATCCGAAGGATCAAGCGGACGAGAGACCGTCTTCACCGAATTCCATTGCGGCAGTTCCAGACGTGGACCGACCTGCACCCAGGCCACCGGGCGGTCGTCGATATAGCCTAGCAAGCCCGGTGGCGGCCCGGCAGCGATCCGCTCTCGCATGAATCTCTTCTTGTCTTCGGCATCCATCGTCTTGCGTTGCGACGTTGGAATACGGAAATGCGTGCACCAACAGCCGTAACAGGCGCCGCTCGGACCCAAAAGCCTTTCGAAATCGTCCCAACGATCCGGCGTCAAAGGTTGTGCACTCAAAACGTCCATGCCCGCCTCCCTGCGCTTTGCCGCTTGAGACTCGCGAAGTTAGACCATAAAGTGGCGATGTTCAATTTTTGTTCTCATTCGATGATCTCTGGACCCGATCAGACTTCCGGTTTCTGTCGCGATTGCTTGAGCGAGCAATCGGCGGGGCGGACGCGTTGTCGGGCCTGTGGAAGCCCTCGCCTGGTCTATCATCGCGAGCTCTATGCTCTCACGCTGGCGCATATCGATTGCGACGCCTTCTATGCCTCGATCGAGAAACGGGACAATCCCGACCTTGCCGACAAGGCAGTCATCATCGGCGGCGGCAAGCGGGGTGTCGTCTCTACGGCTTGCTATATCGCGCGCATCCATGGGGTGCGCTCGGCGATGCCGATGTTCAAGGCGCTGGAATTATGTCCTCATGCCACGGTCATTCGCCCGAACATGGAAAAATATGTCCGCGTCGGCCGCGAGGTTCGTGCGCTGATGCAAGAGCTGACGCCGCTGGTGCAGCCACTTTCGATCGACGAGGCCTTTCTCGAACTGGATGGCACCCAGCGGCTGCATCATGATCCGCCGGCGCGGATCCTCGCGAAGTTCGCGCGCCGCGTCGAGCGGGAAATCGGCATTACCATCTCGGTCGGCCTTTCCTATTGCAAGTTCCTCGCCAAGGTCGCCTCCGACTTGCAAAAGCCACGTGGCTTTTCCGTCATCGGCCGCGAGGAGGCTCTCTCCTTTCTGGAACCCCGGCCGGTAACGACGATATGGGGCGTCGGCAAAGCCTTTGCCGCAACGCTCGAGAGCGATGGCATCCGCACGATAGGTCAGCTGCAGGCGATGGAAGAAAGCGATCTCATGCGCCGTTACGGCGTGATCGGCCAGCGACTTTCCCGGCTGTCACGCGGGATCGACGATCGCACCGTGCATCCCAACGAAGCGGCAAAGAGTGTATCGTCGGAGACCACCTTCTTCGAGGATATTTCTCGTTATGACGACCTGGTGCCTATTCTGCGGGATCTGTCGGAGAAAGTTTCACGGCGGCTGAAGCGCAGCGAGATTGCCGGCCAGACCGTCGTGCTGAAACTGAAGACTTCGGACTTCAAGAGCCGAACGCGCAATCGCCGCCTGGAGGATCCGACACAACTTGCGGACCGCATTTTCCGCACCGGCCTACGGCTGCTTGAACCCGAAACGGATGGCACGAAATTTCGTCTCATCGGCATCGGCGTGACGGATCTTTGCGATGACGCGCGCGCCGATCCGCCCGATTTGATCGACGAACAGGCAACGCGGCGCGCCGCAGCGGAGGCGGCGATGGACAAGCTGCGGGAAAAATTCGGCAACAAGACCGTCGAGACAGGCTACACCTTCGGCGGAAAACGCAATAAATAACAAATACTTGCTGCCCGGACACCGAAAGATGATATTTTGGCCTCAACGAATTTCTGCGTTGAAGACGCGATTTATTGGCACAGAAAGTTCGGATTCAATCTTTTTTGGTAAATTTCCATTAGGACTTGATCTCTGTGAGTTCAGGATGGCCCAACGCGCCATCCGGTGTGTTTTGCGTACGGGTTCCTATGCGTCTATCGGCTGTATCGACCATCCTTATTGCCTGCCTGACGATATCGGGCTGCGCCGCCAGAGGCGAGCGCGAAGCCGCGCAGTCCAGCGCGCCTTCGAAAGAAATGACCGCTTCGATCACCAAGAGCCAATCGCCGACACCGTCGGTCGAAATTGGCGAGACGGTATCGCGCGTCGAGCGGCAGCAGGCTCTTGCCACCTCATTGCCTGCCGGTCTCGGATCGGCGACCTATCTGCAGTCCGACCAGAGCGAGGATGGCGTGCCGGTGCCGCTGCAACGGCCTCTCGCAATGCTCTCTCCCGACAATCCGATTCCCCGCGCTCTGCGCCAGCAGCCGATGCGGATCTATTCCCATCAGTTCCGCGATGCCAAGCCGATCAATTTCGGGACGACCACTTCGCCCCGGAAGCTGGCCGTACACGGCGTCGACGTCTCGCGCTGGCAGGGCGATATCGACTGGGACACGCTGCGCACCCAGGGTGCGAACTTCGTTTATATCAAAGCAACGGATGGCGGCGATCATCTCGACCCCATGTTCAAGAAGAACTGGCGCGCCGCCCAGCAGGCGGGCCTGAAGCACGGCGCCTATCACTTCTTCTACTGGTGCCGCACGGCCGGCGAACAGGCTGATTGGTTCATCCGGAACGTCCCGAAAGAAGCCGGCGCCTTGCCGCCTGTCATCGACGTCGAGTGGAATGGCGAATCGAGCTGCAAGCGTCGCCCGTCGCGCGAGCAGGTTCTCGCCAAGATGCAGGTCTTCATGGACAAGCTGGAGCGGCACTACGGTCAGCGCCCCATCGTCTATACCGCACCTGATTTCTACAAGGATAATCTGAGCGGGGAGCTGCTGAACTATCCGTTCTGGCTGCGCTCCGTGGCTGCACATCCTTCCAAGGTCTATCCCGGCCGCAGATGGCTGTTCTGGCAGTATTCCGGCTCCGGCGTCTCTCACGGCGTGGATGGCAGGATCGACCTGAACGCATTTCATGGCAGCGAGCAGGACTGGCACAACTGGGTTGCCTCCAGCGTTCGCTGACGCCTCCCACCAGGACGCGAAAATTGGAAAGGCAGGGCATACGCTCTGCCTTTTTGTTTACCTCAACGATCACGATCACGCGAATTGATCCTGTTTTCCATGCGTAGGAGAAACAGGCGCCGTTTCAGAAAGTCTTCCTTAAACTTCCAAGTCTAACCTTCATCATCACGAGTATTGCGTTCTGGTTGTGTCTATGAAGCCATTTTTCTTGCTTGGGCTTGGGCTGCTTTCTGCTACCGCCCTCTCGCAGCCTTCCTTTGCGGCGCCCGATGCCCGCACCCTGCAGATCGTCGTATCGAAAGACAGGCAATCGCTTGCCGTCTACGATGGCGATCAGGTCGTCGCGACATCGAAGGTCTCGACCGGCAAACGCGGTCATACGACGCCGAGCGGAATCTTTTCGATCCTGGAAAAACAGGTTTATCACGAGTCCAATCTCTATTCGGCCTCGCCCATGCCCTTCATGCAGCGCCTGACATGGTCAGGTATTGCGCTGCATGAATCCAACTCGGTGCCAAACTATCCGGCGTCGCATGGTTGCGTGCGCATGCCGAAAGCCTTTGCCAAGATGCTCTATCAGATGACAGAGCGCGGCGTGCATGTGGTAATCGCCAATCAGCCACTCGTGCCGCAACCGTTCCAGAACGCGATGCTGTTCCAGCCGCTGGCGGCACCGCCACCGGCCTTGTTCTCCGGTATCGAATTGCGCCCCACGACGGCAAGCTTCATGCCCGAGGGTCAGACGGTGCAGGTCGCAACGAACGACGTCACCTCGATCCAGATCCCGTCGGCACAAACAACGCTTGCCCCTCCGGCCGATCCCGCGCCGCTTAGCATCCTCATCACACGACGTGGTCTGCGCGAAAATGTGCGTGACCTTCAGGGCATTTTGAATGGCATGGGGTTCATGGCCGGCACACCGGACGGCATGCTCGGCCCCTCCACAGTGCAGGCGATCGAGGATTTCAAGAAGGCTCACGACATCAAGGCGACCGGCAGCCTTGTCAGCCCGGCATTGATGAAGGCGGTCTATACGGCGGCCGGCAAGGGCGAACCGCCGAATGGCGCGATCATGGTGCGACAGAACTTCAAGCCGCTCTTCGAAGGTCCCGCCATTATCGGCGAACCACAGGAGGCGCTTGGCGTGCATTTCTTCACCGCCAACTCCATCGATCGCATCAGCGGCAAGGCCGATTGGTTTGGAATGACGCTGGAAGAAGAACTCAGCAAGGATACCAAAAAGCGGCTCGGGATTTCCAGCGAGGAGCAGTCTCAATCGCTGGACGCGGCAGGACAGGCGCTTGGCCGCATCACCATTCCCGACGATGTCCGCCACCGCATCGAGGACCTGCTGACTGCGGGCTCATCGCTGACGATTTCCGACACGGGTATCGGGCCGGAAACCGGCAGCGGGACCGACTTCATCACCATCACCAACAATGGCGCACTGGGCAAAAAGGGCTAGAGCATCGCCGCACCAACGGTGGCGGCAGAAATGCTCTATCCTTATTCCCAAAGACAGTAGCTCTGCGCCTTTGCGTTGCTTGCTCTAGACAAGCTCCACGTCGATGACGCCGGGCGCCGTTCGCAATGCGGCGGCGATTTCCGGCGTGATACGATATTTGTCCGGCAATGCGACCTCGACTTCGCGCGACCCCTCTTCCTTGATCACGATAAAGGAAACGAGCCCATCGCCCTTGGTGTTCAGATGGGCGGCCACAGCCTTCAGCGGCCCTGAATCGCGGACGTAGACGCGCAGCGCCTTCTGCATCTGCAGCGATTTTTCCTCGAGCGACTGTGCCGTCTGCAGACGCAGGCTGATGCCTTCCGGCCGCTCATCCGCCTGAGCCGTAATGACGAAGGATTTGCCGACCTCGAGAACATCGCGGTACTGGTTGAGCGTTTCCGAAAACAGCACGGCTTCGAACTGGCCCGAGGCATCGGAGAAGACGAAGATGCCCATCTTGTTGCCAGTGCGCGTCTTGCGCTCCTGCTTGGAAATGACAGTGCCCGCCAGGCGGCCGTTGCTCGCGCCCTGCTTCACGGCGGCGGAGAAATCGGCGAAAGGCTGCACGCGCATCTTGTCGAGCACGCCCTTGTACGTATCGAGCGGATGCGCCGTCAGATAGAAGCCAAGCACCTGGAATTCCCGCAGCAGCCGCTCCGAAGCGAGCCAGGGCGTGAACGGCGGGAATACGATCTTTTCCGGCCCGGAGGCTGCGCTTCCGAACATATCGTGCTGACCGCTGCGCTTGTTTTCCTGTGCCACCTGCGCATAGCCCATGACGCGGTCGAGGCCGGCGATCAGCTGAGCGCGATCGATCTGGAAGCAATCGAAAGCACCGGCGCAGATCAGGCTTTCCAGTACGCGCCGATTGATCTGCTTGGGATCGATACGCAGGCAGAAATCCTCGATACCCGCGAAAGGCTGATCGCCGCGCACCTCGACGATGTGGTCGACGGCGGATTCGCCGACGCCCTTAATGGCCGCCAGCGCATAATAGATGCGGTTGTCGCCGGTCTCGAAATGACGGAACGAGGTCTGCACCGAAGGTGCGATGACCTCGATACCCAGACGCTTGGCATCCTGGCGGAAGTCGTTGACCTTTTCGGTGTTGGACATATCGAGCGTCATCGACGCCGCCAGGAACTCCACCGGATAGTGCGCCTTCATATAGGCGGTCTGATAGGAGACGATGGCATAGGCGGCTGCATGCGACTTGTTGAAGCCGTAGTTTGCAAACTTGGCGAGAAGGTCGAAGATAACGTCCGCCTGCCCCTTCGAAACCTCGTTCTTGATGGCACCATCGACGAAGCGCTCGCGCTGCTGGTCCATCTCGGCCTTGATCTTCTTACCCATGGCGCGGCGCAGAAGATCGGCCTCGCCAAGCGAGTAACCCGAGAGCACCTGGGCGACCTGCATCACCTGCTCCTGATAGACGATAACGCCCTGCGTTTCCTTGAGGAGGTAATCGATCTTAGGGTGGATCGATTCGATCTCTTCTTCGCCGTGCTTGCGGGCATTGTAGACCGGGATATTCTCCATCGGGCCAGGGCGATAAAGCGCCACGAGCGCGATGATGTCCTCGATGCAGTCCGGCCGCATGCCGATCAGCGCCTTGCGCATGCCGGCACTTTCCACCTGGAACACGCCGACCGTTTCGCCGCGGGAAAGCATGTCGTAGCTTGGCTTGTCGTCGAGCGGTATGCCGGCGAGGTCGATGGTGAGGCCGCGCTTGGCGACGAAATCGACGGCCGTCTTCAAAACCGTCAGTGTCTTCAGGCCAAGGAAGTCGAACTTGACGAGACCCGCCTGCTCCACCCATTTCATGTTGAACTGGGTGACCGGCATGTCAGAGCGCGGATCGCGATACATCGGCACCAGCTTCGACAGCGGTCGGTCACCAATGACGATACCGGCGGCATGCGTCGAAGCGTGGCGGTATAGGCCCTCGATCTTCTGGGCGATATCCAGCAGGCGCGCCACGACCGGCTCCTTGTCCGCTTCTTCCTGAAGACGCGGCTCCTCCTCGATCGCCTTGCTGAGCGGCGTCGGATTGGCGGGATTGTTCGGCACCAGCTTGCAGATCTTGTCGACCTGGCCATAGGGCATTTCCAGCACACGGCCGACGTCGCGAAGAGCGGCGCGTGCCTGAAGCGAACCGAAGGTGATGATCTGCGCCACCTGCTCGCGGCCATATTTAGCCTGCACGTAGCGGATCACCTCTTCGCGCCGATCCTGGCAGAAGTCGATATCAAAGTCCGGCATCGAAACACGTTCCGGATTGAGGAAGCGTTCGAACAGCAATGAGAAGCGCAGCGGATCGACGTCGGTGATAGTCAGCGCGTAGGCGACCAGCGAACCCGCGCCGGAACCGCGGCCCGGGCCGACGGGAATATCATGCCGCTTGGCCCATTTGATGAAGTCGGCAACGATCAGGAAGTAGCCGGGGAACTTCATGCGCTCGATGACGCTGAGCTCGAATTCCAGCCGGTCGCGATATTCCTTCTCTTCGTAGCCCGGCGCCATGCCGAGCGAGGCGAGACGCTGGTCGAGGCCTTCGACCGCCTGGGCGCGCAACTCCGCCGACTCGGCACGCTCCGCCTCTTCCGCATCATCGGTGGCACCGGTGAAGCGTGGAAGGATCGGCTTGCGCGTTTGCAAAACGAACGAGCAACGCCTCGCGATCTCGACGGTGTTCTGCAGCGCCTCGGGCAGATTGGCAAAGAGCTTCGCCATATCGGCGCGGCTCTTCAGATAGTGATCCGGCGTCAAACGAAAGCGTGTATCGTCAGAAACAATGGCGTTATGAGCGACGGCCATCAACGCGTCGTGCGCATCATAATCATCGCGCGTCGGGAAGAACGCCTCATTGGTCGCGACGAGCGGAATGTCATGCTCGTAGGCCATTGCGATCATCTTCTGCTCATGACGGCGATCATAGGTGCCGTGGCGCTGCAATTCGACATAGAGCCTGTCGCCGAACTGGCGCTTCAGCGTCAGCAACCGGGAGAGCGCCTGGGCGGCATGCCCCTCCTTCAAAGCCATGTCGACAGGTCCGCTTAAGGAGCCGGTCAGCGCAATCATGCCGTCCGTGCCGATTTCGTCCAGCCAGGAGCTGGTGACGTGAACGGCGCTATTGCCCTCGCCGCCGAGATAGGCGCGGCTGACGAGATCGACCAGGCGTTCGTATCCCTGATCGGTAGCGGCAAGCAGAACTATAGATGGCAGCTTCGCCAATGCCTGCTGCGGTCCCCGCTTCTCACCCTCGCCGCCATCTTCCATGTCGATAGATACCTGGCAGCCGATGATCGGCTGCAATCCCTCATCCATCGCCTTCTGGGAAAATTCCAGGGCGACGAACAGATTGTTGGTATCGGTAATCGCAATGGCCGGCTGGCTGTCACCGGCAGCCTTGGCCAAGACCTTCTTAAGGGGCAATGCACCCTCCAGCAGAGAGTAGGCGGAATGAACCCGTAGGTGCACGAATTCCGGCATTTCGCCGAGCGGCGCTACTGCGCCGCTGCCACCCTTGTCCGCCATTTTAAACCCTTCCGCATGCTCATATGAATCGGCGTCATTCTCAGCATTGCGGATCATAAAGTCCATAAGTTGCCCCCATCAAAAATGGGAACAGCATGTGCAAACGGGGGATAAAACTTACATCGCCATCATGATCAGGGAAAAGCTGGCAACAAACATGACGATGGAGGTCAATGCTGCAACGTCTCGAATGATATCGGTCATTTACGCGCTCCTTACTCGTTATGTTTATTTTTTGTTCTATTTTTGTTCGAGAGTCAATAGATGCATCAATAAATTTCATCACCCTACTTTTCAGCCTGAATGGACGCGGCCGCGACACGACGCTATGCAGAAGCAAAGGGGAGATCTCGATGAAATCACTTGGCTGCGTTCTCATTCTTCTTTCGCTCGCAACCGCCGTCCATGCCGAGGACGCCATTGCGCCAAGCCGCATCGTCGATGCCGCGATCGGCGACTGGAACAAGGATGGTGATCAGGACCTCGCGCTTTTGGTAGCCCCCGCGCAGGGCGCCGACGCCGATACCTCCATTGGCGTCTATATCTATCTACGCGATAACCAACATTCCTTGCTGAAGCTGGCCGCAAGCGCTCCGGACAAGATCTGGGGCAGAGCGTCGCCGGATGGCATCTATGGACAAGAGCCATCGATCTCGGCGTTGCCAAACGGCTCGATCGCGATCACCTCTCAGAATGAGGCCATCGGCCGGGATCGCTGGCACCAGACGCTGACGCTGGCATATCGCAACAACACCTTCGTCGTCGCCGGCTATACCTATGAGTCTGTCGATACGCTCGCACCGGACGACAGCCATAGCTGCGATTACAATGTGCTGACCGGCAAGGTGACAAAAGACGGCAAGACGCTGAAGGCGGATGCGCGAACCGTCAGCATTCAAGACTGGAACGACGACCTCGGCCAGAAAGCTTGCGGGAACAGCCAGGAATAAGCCTGTTCTCTTTTTGTTCTTTACAAAATCTGCCGCCAATGGCAATGTTCCCGCTCACCAGATTTGGAGAGGGACATGCCGGATCTTGCCGCGCTGAACGATTTTATTGTCGTCGCCAAAGCCGAGACCTATGTCGGCGATGGCGAGAGACTGGCATCCTGCCGAAGCGGATCGCATGATATCGGCTATGTCAGCGGCCGCTGGCGCTATCTCGACAGCTATTTCGGCGGCAGGAATTTTGCCGGGCAGGAACTTGTTTGGCATGATGACGAGCCGGTCTGGGCGATGAATTATTTCGGCCATATCATCGAGCCCGATCTCATCGACGGGACACGCGCCGGCATGGTGATCAAGTCGGCCCTGCTGCGGCTCTATCTTGACGAAAAACGATTTCTCGGCGGTTTCGAGTTCGAGCATGCCTACGGGCTTTACGTCGATGAAAACATCGGCGACTGCCATGATTTCAGCGGCTACGAAGCTATCGTCGTCAGCGAACGCAGGGCTTACGAGCTGGATTATCGTGGCGGCCTGATCATCCCCTAAAGAGATCAGACCTCGACAACTTTGCCTTCGCTCAGTGTCACGCGGCGATCCATTCGGGCTGCCAACTCGTGATTGTGCGTAGCGATCAGCGCCGCAAGACCGGATTGGCGCACCAGCGCTTCCAGCGCGTCAAAAACATAATGCGCCGTTGCCGGGTCGAGGTTGCCTGTGGGCTCGTCGGCCAACAGCACCAGCGGTGCATTGGCAACTGCGCGGGCAATAGCGACACGCTGCTGCTCGCCACCGGAGAGTTCAGCAGGGCGATGATCGCCACGGTGACCGATGCGCATATAGTCGAGAAGCTGAGCGGCGCGTTCGCTCGCATCTTTGCGAGAGAGGCCGGAAATCAGCTGCGGCATCATGATATTTTCAAGCGCCGAGAATTCGGGCAGCAGATGATGAAACTGATAGACGAAGCCGATTTCGCTGCGGCGCACAGCCGTGCGCTTGTCGTCGGAGAGGCCTTCGCACGCCTGGCCATTGATCAGCACTTCGCCGCCGTCCGGATGCTCCAGCAGGCCAGCCACATGCAACAGCGTCGACTTGCCCGTGCCCGAAGGCGCGACAAGTGCGACGATTTCGCCGCTGCGCAGCGAAAAATCGGCCTGCTTCAGGATCGACAACTGCGTCTCACCCTGCCCGTAATGACGCTCCACGCCAGAGAGCTGGAGGACGACGTTGCGTTTTATCAAATGTGGATTCCTTATTCGTAGCGCAGCGCCTGCACTGGATCGAGCCGCGAGGCACGCCAGGCCGGGAAAATCGTGGCAAGGAAGGAGAGCGTGAGCGCCATGACGATGACGGAAATGGTCTCACTCATGTTCATTTCGGCCGGCAGCTTGCTCAGGAAATAGACTTCCGGATTGAATATCACGGTGCCTGAAATCCAGGAGAAGAACTGGCGGATGGATTCGATATTCAGGCACACCACGACGCCGAGCAAAACGCCAGCGAGCGTGCCGACGACGCCGATGGCTGCGCCCGTCATGAAGAAGATGCGCATGATCGCGCCGGAGGTCGCACCCATGGTGCGCAGGATCGCGATATCGCTTCCCTTGTCCTTCACCAGCATGATCAGGCCGGAGATGATGTTCAGCGCGGCGACGAGCACGATCAACGTCAGGATCATGAACATGGTGTTGCGCTCGACCTGCAGAGCGGAGAAGAAGGTCTCATTCACTTGCCGCCAATCGGTGAGGAACACCTGGCGGCCGGCCGCGGCCTCGATCTTCGGCCTCAATTCATCGACATCGTCTGGATTGCTGACGAAAAGCTCGATCTTCTCGACGATGCCTTCGGCATTGAAGAAGACCTGCGATTCTTCCAGCGGCATGAAGACGACGGAGGAATCATATTCCGACATGCCAACCTCGAAGAGGCCGGCAATCGTATACGCCTTGACGCGCGGGTTGACGCCGAACGGCGTGACGTCACCATCAGGCGCCGTCAATGTGATCTGATCGCCAACGGTCAAGCCCAGCTGCCGCGCGAGACGTGTTCCCACCAGCACACCCTGCCCCGAGGCAAAGCCGACCATATCGCCGGAGACGATATGATCCGACACGGTCTTGAGCTTGGTCATATCTTCAGGACGGACGCCGCGAACCAATGCGCCGGTGCCGGAGCCACCGCGTCCGGACGCCAGCGTTTCGCCTTCGACCAGCGGCAGGGCCATGGTTACGCCAGGAACCGCCGCGAATTTCTTGGCCAATTCGGCATAGTCATTGAGTGGCGAGTCGATCGGCTGCACGACGACGTGGCCGTTGAAACCGAGGATCTGCTTGAAAAGCTCGGCACGAAAGCCGTTCATGACCGCCATGACGATAATCAACGCGGCAACGCCGAGCATGATGCCGACCAGCGAGAAGCCTGCGATCACGGAGATCGAGGCCTCCTTACGCCTGGAGCGAAGATAGCGCCAGGCGACCAACCGTTCGAATCCGGAAAACGGGCGAGACGATGGGTTGGCCTTGAACGATTTTCCCTGCTGTTCCACTGCCGCGCTCACCGCCATTCGCCTTCCATCCTATTTGTATCAGCCTGCCAGCCGCTTGATTGCAGCTTCGACCGTCATCGTTTCACGATCGCCTGTCTTGCGGTCTTTCACTTCCACTTCGCCGTTCGCGATCGAACGCGGTCCGACGATGATCTGAACCGGCACACCGATCAGATCGGCTGTTGCGAACTTCGTTCCGGCGCGCTCGTCACGATCGTCATACAGCACGTCCTTGCCAGCCTTCATAAGCGCGGCATAGACCGTTTCGCATGCATCGTCACAGGCTTGATCGCCGGCCTTCATGTTGATCACGACGGCATCAAACGGCGCAACCGAAGCCGGCCAGATGATTCCGTTCTCATCATGCGATGCTTCGATGATGGCGGGAACAAGGCGTGTAGGCCCAATACCGTACGATCCCATGTGGACAGCGTGTTCCTTGCCGTCGGGACCCTGAACTTTGGCACCCATCGGCTCGGAGTATTTCGTACCGAAGTAGAAGATATGACCGACCTCGATGCCACGTGCGGACAAGCGATCGCTTTCGGGAATAGCGTCGAAAGCAGCTTCGTCGTGCATTTCCGACGTCGCGGCGTAGACCGAGGTCCATTTATCGAAAATGCCCTTCAGACCGGCGACATCGTCGAAATTCGTGTCTTCGCCGGGGATGTCGAAATTGACGAAATCCTTGTGGCAAAACACTTCCGACTCGCCGGTGTCGGCAAGAATGATGAATTCATGGCTGAGATTGCCACCGATCGGGCCGGTATCGGCGCGCATGGGAATTGCCCGCAGACCGAGACGATTGAAGGTGCGCAGATAGGCCGCGAACATCTTGTTATAGGAGTGGACTGCGCCCTCCTGCGTCAGATCGAAGGAATAGGCGTCCTTCATCATGAATTCGCGCGAGCGCATGGTGCCGAAGCGCGGACGAATCTCGTCACGGAACTTCAGCTGGATATGATAGAGGTTCAACGGCAAGTCCTTGTAGGACTTGATGTAGGACCTGAAGATGTCAGTGACCATTTCTTCGTTGGTCGGGCCGTACAGCATGGGCCGGTCTTGCCGGTCCTTGATGCGCAGCATTTCCTTGCCATAGGCGTCGTAACGGCCGCTTTCCTGCCAGAGCTCGGCCGACTGCAATGTTGGCATCGAGAGTTCAATGGCACCGGAGCGGTTCTGTTCTTCGCGAATGATCTTGTTGACCTTGTCAAGCACGCGCTTGCCAAGTGGCAGCCAAGAATAAATGCCCTGCGACTGCTGGCGGATCATGCCTGTACGCAGCATGAGCCGATGGGAAACAATTTCAGCCTCTTTAGGATTTTCCTTCAGAATGGGCATGAAGTAACGAGACAGACGCATGACGCTTGTTCCAGATGGTTTGACAATCCGCCCTTGGCGGAATCGTTAGCAAATTATGTACTGGAGGCAGTTCATAACTGCTTCGGCGAAGGAAGGAAACCCGCATTCTCCAAGAGGCAGACTTGACGAACGCCTGTGAATGCAGGCGATAGCGCTTATTTTAATGATTTCAAAAAAATGGGCATTTATAAGGATTTACGGCGAAAAACTGTCAACAGAAAAATTCTGCGCGACTGTAACAAAAAAGCAAAAAAAAGGATGACAAAGCCCAATCTTTGAGCTAATTTTAGCTCACAAAAGAGGCAGGAAGGTTAAATTCTTGTCGTTTCGCGGTCAAGTCTTGGGAGGATCAGATCTTAGGCGCGCTCGCTCGCTGCCCCGGTAACGGATAAGGATCACGCGATACTTTAAAACAAGGCTTATAGCCTTGTTTTTTTTTGCTTTTCACTCTGGATCATCTTCAACGGACAGCCATTTGCGGCAGCGCGACACCATTGTGAAACGAGCGATACTCGCTAGTTCTTTGCTTCATTTCAATGACAGGCGTGTGACGGCTGGAAGGCCATTCAGAGGCAGCCAATACTTAGCACCCCTCCCCAATCTTGGTGCCAGCCTTTACTTGTCGAAGTCCGGAACGATCTTCGGGATGGAGTCGATACTGAGCCCGAAGTAATGCGAGGCGATATACCAGGCGCCGTATAAGATCGCCGATACCAACGTCGTGAAGAATATGACTCGCCAGGCTCGGAATTTCGTCGGCGCGCTTTCGACAGTGCCCAGCAGCACATGATCGTCCTCGGCCTGTGTGCGCAAGCCGAAAGGAAGGACCGCAAACAGCGTAATCCACCAGATGACGAAATAAACCGCGAAGCTCGCGACGATCTGTTGAGCCATTTCACTCCCCTAGAACGTTCCGTCTTCGAGTAGACTGGAAACGCCTTAGCTCTGCATTCTTGCAATTGCGGGCACAACTCCGTCTCGCATGATCGGCGCAGTTGCGCCGAGAGACGAGCAAGTCTGCCCTTTCCTCTTCCAAATCGCTTATAGGTGCAAAGCTGCACACTTTCAAAGCGCCATGCAGCGCTTTAGTGTCACACTTGTTCCAGCTCGATCAGCGTGCCGAAAAAGTCCTTCGGGTGCAGAAAGAGCACCGGCTTGCCGTGCGCGCCAATCTTCGGTTCGCCGTTTCCAAGGACGCGAGCGCCCGCAGCAGCGAGATGATCGCGAGCCGCGATGATATCCGCAACCTCATAGCAAATATGATGCATCCCGCCGTCCGGATTTTTGGCGAGGAAAGCTGCGATCGGTGACGTCTCACCCAGCGGCTCGAGGAGCTCGACCTTGCCGTTCGGCAGTTCGACGAAAACCACGGTTACGCCATGCTCAGGAAGCGCCTGAGGCTCCGACAATTCAGCGCCCAACATCTCGCGATAGATGCTCGAGGCCTTTGCTATATCCGGAACGGCGAGCGCGACATGATTGATGCGTCCAAGCATGGATCCCTCCTCCCCAAGCAGACCAGCGACGTCAGCCGCCGGTGCGGGTGATGAACACCGTGACCATAGGCTTTTTGCCCCAGCCCTGATTCGCGGCTGCACGCACGGCACGGCGGGCGGCTTCCTGCAGCATGTCGAGATCCTTGCGACGGGCGCGCGGCACACTTTCGATCGCGCTGACGACGGCGTCGAACAGCGTATCTTCCATCTCGTCGCCTTCGTCATCGTAGGCCGGCAGGCCGATCGGCACGACATCGGGATCGCCGACGATATCGTAGCGAGCATCCAGAACGACGTTGACGGCGACATGGCCGACATAGGAAAGCTTCCGGCGCTCGCCGATGCCCATTTCGTCGAAATCGCCGATCAGTATGCCGTCCTTGAAGATACGTCCATGCGGCGCTTCGCCAATGACCTCGACGGAGCCCGGTGCAAGCCGCAGTATGTCGCCGTTGCGCACGCGCGGAACGGTCGCGATGCCGCTTTGCTCGGCCAGTTCCTTATGCGCGGTGAGGTGGGTTGCTTCCCCATGAACTGGCACGACGACCTTCGGCCTCGTCCACTCATACATTTTCTGCAGTTCGTTTCGGCGGGGGTGTCCGGACACATGCACGAGCGCTTCGGCGTCCGTGACGATATGGATACCCTGTTCGATCAAGCCGTTCTTGATATCCTGGATCGCCTTCTCGTTGCCGGGAATGGCGCGCGACGAGAATACGACGATATCGCCCGGTGCCAGCGCGACATGGCGCATCTCATCCCGTGCGAGTTTGGCAAGGGCCGCACGCGGCTCGCCCTGGCTACCCGTCAGGATCACCACGACCTTATCGCGCGGAATATAGCCATACTCATCCTCGGCAATGAACGGCTTGACGCCTTCCATGAGGCCGACATCGCGGGCGACATCGACCACACGCTTCAGAGAACTGCCAAGCAACAGCACTTCGCGACCGGCCGCTTCGGCAGCCTCGGCGATCGTGCGGATACGGCCAACATTCGAGGAGAATGTCGTGATGGCGACCCGACCCTCCGCATCCTCGATGATCTTGCGCAGGCTGGCGGAGACGTCCTTTTCGGACGGCGAGACGCCGTCGCGCAGCGCATTGGTGGAATCGCACATCAGCGCCAGAACGCCTTCGTCGCCGAGCTGCCGGAAGCGGGTCTCGTCCGTCAGCGGCCCGAGCGACGGCTCATGATCGATCTTCCAATCGCCGGTGTGAATCACATTGCCGACGGGCGTGCGGATCATCAGCGACATGGGTTCTGGAATGGAGTGGTTGACGGCCACGCCTTCGATCTCGAATGGGCCGACATTGATGCGATCGCCGGCTTTGAACGGCGTAATCGGGATTTCACCCATGGTCTTTTCGTAATCGCGCTTGGCCTCTAGGAGACCAGCGGTAAAGCCCGAGGCATAGACGGGAACGTTGAGCCCCGGCCAGAGATCATTCAAGGCACCATAGTGATCCTCATGGGCGTGGGTGATGATGATACCCTTGAGGCTCTTCCGCTCCTTGGCCAGAAAACGAATATCCGGCAAAACGAGATCGACGCCCGGCAGGTCCGGCCCCGGAAACGTGACGCCGCAATCGACCATGATCCACTGGCGATGCTCCGGCGCGCCATAGCCGTACAGCGCAAGATTCATTCCGATCTCGCCGACGCCGCCGAGTGGCAGAAACACCAGTTCGTCTTGCTTCGCCATTTCGTCCCCAACCATTATCCTAGAAAAACATCGCCCGCCGCGATCGGCATGATCCCGCCGCCATCGGTTTCGAGCATCAACAAGCCATTATCATCGATTCCGACGAAATGGCCGAAAATCGACTTGTCAGGCAAATTCACGGTGATCTTTTCGCCGATGCCGCAGGCAACATCGCGCCAGCGGGCCGTAACCTCACGCACACCCTTGCCTCGATCCCAGACAGCAAGGGATTCCACCATTGCCGCGTAGAGATGCGCAAAGAGCTCTTCGGCCGAAACCATCGATCCTTGCTCGCGCAGGCACGTCACGGGATACATTGCCGTATCCGGCTTGGTCGAGACATTGATACCGATGCCGATGACCAAGGCGTAGCGGCCGTTCGCCAGCGCTTCACCTTCGATGAGAATACCGCAGGTCTTCTTGCGCCCGATCAGAATATCGTTCGGCCATTTGATCTCCGCCGGCTCGGCTGCCAAAGGCAGTACGCTGCGCACTGCCTGATGTACGGCGACAGCCACGGCCAAAGGCAGGGAGCCGAGGCGCTCCATGGGCGCAGGATCGATCAGAAGCAATGATGCGTAGAGATTGCCAGGCTCCGAGAGCCAAGGACGACCGCGGCGACCGCGTCCCCCAGTCTGGCGCTCGGCGGTGACCCAGAGGTTTCCCGCATCGCCAGCGCGCGCCCTTTCGAGGCAGACGCTATTTGTAGAAGAAGTCTCTAGAAGAGCATCATGCCGGAAGTCGGCGAGCGACTTCCGGCTATTCAAATCAAACACCATCAAAACAGCGTCGCGGCTGCCAGATCGGCAGCACCGCCGATTGCACTGCCGAAGACTACGTATGCGATGACGAAGAGACCGGACAGACCGAAGACCAGTCGCAGCGAACCGGCCGTGCGGGCAAACTCGTCCGTGGCTTCATCAAACCACATCACCTTGATGACGCGCAGATAGTAGAAAGCACCGACGACGGAAGACAGCACGCCGATGATGGCGAGCGCATAGAGATGCGCCTGGATGGCTGCGAGGAAGACGAAGTACTTCCCGAAGAAGCCCGCGAGCGGCGGAATGCCGGCCAGCGAGAACATCAGCGCCGTCAGAACAACCGCCATGAACGGGTTCGTCGTGGAAAGGCCCGCAAGATCGTCGATGTTTTCGACCTGACGTCCATCCTTGCGGCGCATTGCCATGATGATGGCAAACGAGCCGAGCGTCATGACCATGTAGATGACCATGTACAGCATGACGCCGGAGACACCTGCCTTCGTGCCGGCGGCAAGGCCGACCAGCGCGTAGCCCATGTGACCGATCGAGGAATAGGCCATCAGTCGCTTGAAGTTGCGCTGGCCGATCGCCGCAAAGGAACCGAGCAGCATCGAAGCGATCGAGATGAACACGATGATCTGCTGCCAGTCAGCGAGCACCGGGTGAAATGCCGTCACCACGATGCGGGTCAGGATCGCCATGGCGGCAACCTTCGGCGCAGCGGCGAAGAAGGCGGTGACCGGTGTCGGCGCGCCTTCGTAAACGTCCGGCGTCCACATGTGGAACGGCACGGCCGAGATCTTGAAGGCCAGACCGGCAAGCACGAAGACCAGACCGAAGACGAGGCCGAGCGAGCGGGTGCCCGAGCTGAGCGCCGTTGCGATCGCGTCGAAGCTGGTGTGACCGGTGAAACCGTAAACCAGCGACATGCCGTAAAGCAGCATGCCCGACGACAGCGCGCCGAGAACGAAATACTTCAGGCCGGCTTCGGTCGACTTCAGGCTGTCGCGGTTGATTGCGGCGACGACGTAGAGCGCCAGCGACTGCAGTTCCAGCGACAGGTAGAGCGAGATCAGATCATGCGCCGAGATCATCAGCAGGATGCCGAGGGTCGCGAGCACAAGCAGGACCGGAAACTCGAAGCGATCGAGCTGCTGCTCACGCGCCTGCCCCATGCTGAGGAACATGGCGACGATCGAGCCGACCAGCGCGACAACCTTCATGAAGCGAGAGAAGCCGTCTGCGAGATAGGCGCCGCCATAGGCAAGGCCCTCGCCCGGAACGAAGATGATCCAGAGACCGGCCACCGCAAGAAGCGCGATGGCAAGGCCGGTGACGGTCGGTCCCGACCGTTCGCCCGAGAACACACCGATCATGAGCAAAGCAAGTGCACCGACCGCGAGGATGAGCTCCGGTATGGAAAGATGCAGGCTTGCGAGAATTGTGTCAGCAGTCATGTCGAATAGGTCCCGTCATCAATTCATCGACAGCGCAACATTCTGCGCAGCGTGCAGGGCAGCGGTATAATTGTTTACCAGCAGATCCACCGAAGCGGCAGTGGCATCGAAGATCGGAGCCGGATAGACGCCGAAGAGGATCGTGAGCGCGATCAGCGGATAAAGGATCAGCTGTTCACGCGGGGACAGATCCAGAAGCTTCTTCAGGTTTTCCTTGTCCAGCACGCCGAAAATGACGCGGCGGTAGAGCCAGAGCGCATAAGCGGCCGACAGGATAACGCCGGTGGCGGCAAAGAGCGCAACCCAGGTGTTCGCGCGGAACACGCCGATCAGGGTCAGGAATTCACCGATGAAGCCGGATGTGCCGGGCAGACCGACATTGGCCATGGTGAAGACCATCATGGCAACGGCGTATTTCGGCATGTTGTTGACCAGGCCACCATAGGCCGCGATTTCGCGGGTATGGGTGCGGTCGTAGATCACGCCGACACAGAGGAAGAGCGCGCCGGAGACGATACCGTGCGAGAGCATCTGGAAGATTGCGCCCTGAACACCCTGCTGGTTCGCCGCGAAAATACCCATCGTTACGTAACCCATGTGGGCGACCGAGGAATAAGCGATCAGCTTCTTGATGTCTTCCTGCATCAGCGCCACCAGCGAGGTGTAGATGATGGCGATGACGGACATCGCGAAGACGAGCGGCGCAAAATACTCTGAAGCGTTCGGGAACATGCCGAGCGAGAAGCGGATGAGACCATAGCCGCCGAGCTTCAGGAGAACGCCCGCCAGGATGACCGAGCCGGCCGTCGGCGCCTGAACGTGCGCGTCGGGAAGCCAGGTATGAACCGGCCACATCGGCATTTTCACCGCGAAGGAGGCGAAGAACGCCAACCATAGCCAAGTCTGCATCTGCGGCGGGAACTTGTATTGCAGCAGCGCCTGAATGTCCGTCGTGCCGGCCTGCCAGTACATCGCCATGATGGCGAGCAGCATCAGCACCGAGCCGAGCAGCGTGTAAAGAAAGAACTTGTAGCTGGCGTAAACGCGATCCTTGCCGCCCCATACGCCGATGATCAGGAACATCGGGATCAGGCCGGCTTCGAAGAAGACGTAGAACAGCACGATGTCCAGCGAGACGAACACGCCGATCATCATCGTCTCAAGGACGAGGAAGGCGATCATGTAGTCCTTCAGACGCTTTTCGACCGAGAGCCAGCTTGCAGCGACGCAGAACGGCATCAGGAAGGTCGACAGGATGACGAACAGCATGGAGATGCCGTCGACGCCCATATGATAGCTGATACCGGTCGTCAGCCACTCATGCTTCTCGATCAGCTGGAAACCCGGATTGGCATTGTCGAACCAGATCCAGATCAACAGCGAGACAAGGAAGGTGAAAATCGTCGTCGCCAGCGAAATGTTCAGGATGTTGCGGCGACCGTTGGGGCCATCGTCCCGGGTGAACAGCAGGAGAAGGACGCCCACCAGCGGCAGGAACGTGACCGTTGAAAGAATAGGCCAATCGGTCATCAGAGGGAACTCCCGAGCATCATCCAGGTAACGAGGGCCGCAATGCCGAGCAGCATCGCGAAGGCATAGTGATAAAGGTAGCCGGTCTGCAGGCGCACGACGCGGTTGGTAACATCGACCACGCGTGCGGCAATGCCGTTCGGGCCGATGGTATCGATGACTCCGACATCGCCCTTCTTCCAGAGGAAGCGGCCAAGAGCCTTGGCGGAGCGAACGAAGAGGAAGTCATACAGTTCGTCGAAGTACCATTTGTTCAAAAGGAACTCGTAGAGCGGGCGCTGCTGCTGAGCGAGCCTGCGCGGCGTTTCCGGCGACTTGATGTACATGTACCATGCAACCACAAAGCCGACGATCATCGCGATGAACGGGCTAAGCTCGACCCAATGCGGGGCATGCTCCATCTCTTCGAGGATCTTGTTGTCAGGCAGCGTGAACAGCGCGTGCTTCCAGAATTCTTCGTAGTCGTGACCGACGAAGTAGTCATGGAAATACCAACCGGCGAAGACTGCGCCGATCGCCAGCAGATAGAGCGGGATCAGCATGACATTCGGCGATTCGTGCACATGGTGCATGACCTCATGCGAGGCGCGCGGTTTTCCGAAGAAGGTCATGAAAATCAGGCGCCACGAATAGAAGCTCGTGAACAGCGCGGCAATGACCAGCAGCGTGAAGGCAAAGCCAGCAGCCGGATTGTGCGACGTATAAGCAGCCGAGATGATCGCATCCTTGGAGAAGAAGCCAGCGAAGCCGAACGGTGTGAACGGAATGCCGACGCCGGTGATCGCAAGCGTGCCGATCATCATCATCCAGTAGGTCTTCTTGATGTGCGTACGAAGACCACCCATATGCCGCATGTCCTGCTCGCCGTCGACGGCGTGAATGACCGAGCCGGCGCAGAGGAACAGGAGCGCCTTGAAGAAGGCGTGCGTGAACAGGTGGAAGATGGCAGCACCGTAAGCGCCGACGCCTAGGGCGACGAACATGTAGCCCAGCTGCGAACAGGTCGAGTAAGCGATGACGCGCTTGATGTCGTTCTGTACGAGGCCGACGGTTGCAGCGAAGAAGGCAGTGATCGCGCCGATGATAGTGACGAAAGTCAGCGCATCCGGCGAGAGTTCGAAGATCGGCGACATGCGGGCGACGAGGAAGACGCCGGCGGTGACCATGGTCGCGGCATGAATGAGCGCCGAAACCGGGGTCGGGCCTTCCATCGCGTCCGGAAGCCAGGTGTGCAGCAGGAACTGCGCCGACTTACCCATAGCGCCCATGAACAGCAGTAGGCAGACGGCCGTAAGAGCGTGGCCACGATCGAGGTGCATGCCGAGGAAGTTCAACACGACATCGGTCGGCTGACCGCCCTGCCCTGCGGCAAAGCTCTGCGCATTGCCGAAGATGACGTCGAAGTTGATCGAGCCAAACAGAACGAAGACGCCTGCGATGCCGAGCACGAAGCCGAAGTCGCCGACGCGGTTGACGATGAAGGCCTTCATCGCAGCGGCCGAAGCGGACGGCTTCTTGAACCAGAAGCCGATGAGCAGGTAGGAGGCCAGACCGACGCCTTCCCAGCCGAAGAACATCTGGGCGAGGTTGTCGGAAGTCACCAGCATCAGCATGGCGAAGGTGAAGAGCGAAAGATAGGCGAAGAAGCGCGGACGATGCGGATCATGATGCATGTATCCGACCGAGTAGACGTGAACCAGGGTCGAGACCGAGTTCACCACGATCAGCATGATCGATGTCAGCGTGTCGACGCGCAGCGACCAGGATACGTCGATGCCGCCGGACTGGATCCAGCGCAGGACTTCAACCTTGATCGGGCCGTCCGTATGGCCGAGCGCCACAGTGAAGAAGACGATCCATGACAGCACGGCTGCGATGATCATCAGGCCGCTGGTGACGTATTCCGAAGCCTTGGCGCCGATCGCGCGGCCGAAAAGGCCGGCTATGATCGCGCCGATCAAAGGAAGAAAGACGATAGCCTTATATAAAAACATAGCTGTATCAGCCCTTCATCACGTTGACGTCTTCAACCGCGATGGAGCCGCGGTTACGGTAGAAGACGACGAGAATTGCAAGACCGATAGCAGCCTCGGCGGCGGCGACGGTCAAAATGAATAGAGCGAAAACCTGGCCGACGATGTCGTTGAGGAACGACGAGAAGGCGACCATGTTGATGTTGACCGCGAGCAATATGAGTTCGACGGACATCAGGATGATGATGACGTTCTTACGGTTCAGAAAGATACCGAAGACGCCGAGCACGAAGAGGATGGCGCTAACCGTGAGGTAGTGGGAAAGTCCGATGACCATGTTCTTGTTCCTTTGATCCTCGTGCCTCGCCTCAGACGCCCTGCCCCGGCTTGACCTTGACCACCTCGACGGCGGTCGCGGGCGTGCGGGCGACCTGTTGGGAAATATTCTGGCGCTTGATATGCGTGCGATGCTTGAGCGTCAGCACGATCGCGCCGATCATCGCGACCAGCAGAACGAGGCCGGCGATCTCGAAGAAGTATACGTAGTTGGTGTAGAGCACGTCGCCGAGCGCGGCAGTGTTGGTGCGCTGCGTCGAGGCCGGGATCGGCATGGCGACCGTCTTTGCAATCTCGGGCGAAATCACGCTGCCGCCGATAACGACGATCAGCTCGGCCGCCAGAATGACACCGATCAGTGCGCCGATCGGAGCGTATTCCAGAATGCCGGCCCTGAGCTCGGAAAAGTCGACGTCGAGCATCATGACGACGAAGAGGAAGAGGACCGCCACGGCGCCGACATAAACGACCAGCAGGATCATCGCCAGGAATTCAGCCCCCATCAACAGGAAGAGGCCGGCCGCGTTAAAGAAAACCAGGATGAGGAACAGGACCGAATGGACCGGATTCCGCGCCGAGATGACCATGAACGCCGACGCCACAGCGACAAAGGCGAAGATGTAGAAAAAAAGAGCCTGCAGACCCATGTTGGTGCCTTTTTCGTCTTCCCCCGGGCAGCCGGGAGTGTCCCCTGCCCGATGGAGCTCGGCCGGATTGTCATCCGGCAAAGCCCCGGTCTAGATTCAACCGCGACGGCGATCATCGACCGCCAGTCACGGCATACTCAAAACTCCGCTCAGCGGTACGGCGAATCCATCGCAATGTTCTGCGCGATTTCACGTTCCCAGCGGTCGCCATTGTCCAAAAGCCGCGCCTTGTCGAAGTAGAGCTCTTCGCGGGTTTCGGTGGCGAATTCGAAGTTCGGCCCTTCGACGATCGCGTCGACCGGGCAGGCTTCCTGGCAGAAGCCGCAATAGATGCACTTCACCATGTCGATATCGTAACGCACCGTGCGGCGAGTGCCGTCGTTGCGGCGCGGGCCGGCTTCGATGGTGATGGCCTGGGCAGGACAGATGGCTTCGCAAAGCTTGCAGGCGATGCAGCGCTCTTCGCCGTTGGGATAACGGCGCAGTGCGTGTTCACCACGGAAGCGCGGGCTGACCGGCCCCTTTTCGAAGGGATAATTGATCGTTGCCTTCTGCTTGAAGAAGTAACGCATCGACAAAAAGAATGCGCCGACAAATTCCTTGAGGAACAGCGAGCTGACGGCGTTGGACAATCCGGCCATCTTCAACCTCCAAATCTGCTTGAAGCGAGGATCGACATCATCATGCCCATCCCGTCAGCTTCAGCACGAATGCAACAATAACGACCATGGCGAGCGACAGCGGCAGGAAAACCTTCCAGCCAAGGCGCATGAGCTGGTCATAGCGGTAGCGCGGCACGAAAGCCTTCACCATCGCGAACATGAAGAAAACAAAGCACGACTTCAGCAGGAACCAGATGATGCCCGGAACCCAGTTCAGGATCCAGATATCGACCGGAGGCAGCCAGCCGCCGAGGAAAAGGATCGTCGTCAGCGAGCACATCAGAACGACGGCAGCGTATTCGCCAAGCATGAACATCATGTATGGCGAAGAACCGTATTCGACCATGAAGCCGGCAACCAGCTCCGATTCCGCTTCCGGAAGATCGAAGGGCGGACGGTTCGTCTCAGCCAGCGCCGAGATGAAGAACACGATGAACATCGGGAACAGCGACAGCCAGTGCCAGTCGAGGAACGACGCCGGCAGGCCAAGCTTGGTGCCGAGGCCCGTCTGCTGCGAGAGCACGATATCCGTCAGGTTCAGCGAACCGACGCAGAGCAGAACGGTGACGATGACGAGGCCGATCGAGACTTCGTAAGACACCATCTGCGCGGCGGAGCGGAGCGCGCCGAGGAACGGATACTTCGAGTTCGAAGCCCAGCCACCCATGATGATGCCGTAAACTTCAAGCGACGAGATCGCCAGGATGTAAAGGATACCGACGTTGATGTCGGCAACGACCCAGTTCTGCGCCACCGGCACGACGGCCCAGGTGGAGAGAGCCAGCACCACGGAAACCAGCGGTGCGAGCAGGAACACGGTCTTGTTGGCGCCGGCCGGGATGATCGGCTCCTTGAACATGAACTTCAAGAGGTCGGCGAAAGACTGGAACAGGCCGAAGGGGCCAACGACGTTCGGGCCGCGACGCAGCTGAACCGCCGCCCAGATCTTGCGGTCGGCAAGAAGAATATAGGCGATGAACACCAGCAGGCAGACCAGGAGCAGCAAAGACTGGCCGATCATGATCAGCGCCGGCCAGAGATAGGTCGAAACGAATGAATCCATAGTCCTCTGCCCTTACTCTGCCGCAGCCTGGAAATTGTTGCGGGCCAATGCCGAGCACTCAGCCATGACAGCCGAGGCGCGCGCTATCGGGTTCGTCAAATAGAAGTCTTTGATCGGCGAAGCAAATGCCGATTTGCCCATCGCACCGGCTTTTTTCGCAAGTGCGGCAATTTGGGCGCTATCGGCTTCGGCGATCTCGTCGATGCCGGCGAAATGCGGGAAGGCTGCATAGAGCTTCGCGCGCAATTCTCTCAGCGAATCAAAGGGAAGCTTCTTTCCGAGCACGTCGGAAAGAGCGCGGATGACCGCCCAGTCCTCGCGAGCGTCGCCCGGTGCGAAACCGGCACGGTTGCTCATCTGCACGCGGCCTTCAGTATTGACCCAGGTGCCCGACTTTTCGGTGTAAGCAGCCGCCGGCAGGATGACGTCGGCGCTCTGAGCGCCGTTGTCGCCATGCGAGCCGATATAGACCGTGAACTTCGCACCCTTGCGGCTGAAATCGAGTTCGTCGGCACCGAGCAGGAACAGCACGTCCATCGCCGACAGCATGTCAGCCGCATTGACGCCCTTAGCGCCCGGCACGAAGCCGAGATCGAGGCCGCCGACGCGCGACGCTGCCGTGTGCAGCACCGCAAAGCCATTCCAGCCGTCCTTGACGACGCCAACAGCAGCAGCAAGTTTTGCTGCATTTGCGAGCACCTGAGCACCGTCTTCACGGATCAGAGCGCCCTGCCCGATGATGATCATCGGCTTTTCTGCGTTCTTCAGAATGTCGGCGAACTTGTGCGAACCGCTGACGAGATCGGCGAGCGTATCCGGGCCAGCACCGAGATAATCGTAGGAATAGCGGAGATCAGAATGTTCACCGATGACACCGATCGGGAACTTGCCGCGGCGCCAGCGCTTGCGGATGCGCGAGTTCATCACGGCAGCTTCGAAGCGGGGATTGGCGCCGACAATCAACAGGGCATCGGCGGCTTCGATGCCTTCGATGCTCGGGTTGAAGATATAGCTTGCGCGGCCGAGCGACGGATCAAGAGCCGTCCCGTCCTGGCGACAGTCGAGGTTTTCCGATCCCAGCGATTTCAGCAGCTCGGAGAGAGCATACATTTCTTCGACGGAAGCGAGATCGCCGGCAATGGCGCCGATCTTGGCGCCGCTCGAGGCAGCGACAGCCGACTTGATGGCGGCGAAAGCATCGCCCCAGGTTGACGGCTGCAGACGGCCATCCTTGCGGACATAGGGCTTGTCGAGACGCTGGGTCTTCAGACCATCCCAGATGAAGCGGGTCTTGTCGGAGATCCACTCTTCATTGATCTGCTCGTTGACACGGGGCAGCACGCGCATCACTTCGCGGCCACGGGTATCGACGCGGATAGCCGAACCGAGCGCGTCCATGACGTCGATCGATTCCGTCTTGTTCAGTTCCCAAGGGCGAGCCGTGAAAGCGAACGGCTTCGAGGTCAGAGCGCCGACCGGGCAAAGGTCAACGACGTTGCCCTGCAGCTCGGAGGTCATCGCCTGCTCGAGATAGGTGGTGATTTCGGCGTCTTCGCCGCGACCGATCAGGCCGAGTTCGGAGATACCGGCAACTTCCGTCGTGAAGCGGACGCAGCGCGTGCAGTGAATGCAGCGGTTCATCACGGTCTTGACGAGCGGGCCGATATACTTGTCTTCGACGGCGCGCTTGTCTTCCTGATAGCGCGAACTGTCGATGCCGAAGGCCATGGCCTGGTCCTGCAGGTCGCATTCGCCGCCCTGGTCGCAGATCGGGCAATCCAGCGGGTGGTTGATCAGCAGGAATTCCATCACGCCTTCGCGGGCCTTCTTGACCATCGGCGTGTTGGTGAAAACTTCCGGGAGCTCGCCGTTCGGACCGCCGCGGATATCGCGAACGCCCATGGCGCAGGAAGCCTGAGGCTTCGGCGGGCCGCCCTTTACCTCAACAAGGCACATGCGGCAATTGCCGGCCACCGACAGTCGTTCATGGAAGCAGAAGCGCGGGACTTCGGCGCCGGCTTCCTCGCACGCCTGAATAAGCGTGTAGTGATCCGGAACTTCGATCTCTTTACCGTCAATCTTCAGTTTAGCCATCGTCCACTCAGTCCTATGTCACGTCTCCAGCCGAACGTGGCCGCAGACAATTTCATGATCGCAGACCGGATTGCCATCGGGCGACTTGAGGCCGCGTGGCACCGGTTGCTCACAATAAACTTTGCCAAGCCTTGTCCCCACAAGACCCGCAGACCGATCGAAATCCGACGGGGCACACCCGCTTCATTTCAACCGCTTTGATTCACACTCCCCTACCGTCAGATACGGCCGGGGAAAACCTTCAACTCCGGCCTTTCGGCAGAAGCGCCTTCGCCTGGCCGACCCAGTCATCGCGCCGAATACGACCGTCGAAACCAAGCTCGGCATCGATCCGATCGATATCCGCATCGCTCCAGGCGGCGATATCGGCGAAACGCTGAAAGCCGCGCTCGTTCAACACCTGCTCCAGCTTCGGCCCGACACCCGAAATTCGCTTCAGGTCATCGGACTTTGCAACGGCCTTGCGGCTCCGCGCCTGAGCTGGTTTCACAGCGACTGCCGTAACGGCTTCCACCTTGGCCTTGCTCTTCGCAGGCGCCGCCACAACCTCGGCAACCGGCTTCGCAGCTGCCTTCTTGCCAACGACTGGCAAGGCCTTCGACTTCACGATCGCAGGCTTTGGTGCGACCGGCTTGGCAACGGGCGATACCCTCACAGGCTTCGTATCCCCTGCCCCATTCGTCGCAGCAGCCGCCTTTTCGACGACAGCGATATCGTTGCGTCCATCGTGCTCGGCGGCATATTTGTTTGCCGCCTCGACAGCGCCCTGAACCGCACCGAAGAACACACCGGCAATCTGCGACGTAATACCAAAACCGATGGCCGCCGCTGCGGCAAACGCCGCAGCCGGATGGGCCATCAGCGGATGGATCGGCATGACGGGCCCATGCCGAAGCATATCGGCAGCGACGCGGCCGAGCTCGGCCGATGCACTATCGGCTGCTCCGCTGTCCTGCATGATATTCCTCGGCTTCGCCATCATGATCCTTACTCGGCCGCTTCCAGAACTGCGCCGTGGCTCGTCGCATTGGCGGTGTACTGGTCGATACGCTTCTCGATTTCCGGACGGAAATTGCGGATCAGGCCCTGCACCGGCCATGCGGCTGCGTCACCGAGCGCACAGATGGTATGGCCTTCGATCTGCTTCGTCACCTGGAACAGCATGTCGATCTCGCGCTTCTGGGCGTTACCACGAGCCATACGCTCAAGAACGCGCCACATCCAGCCCGTGCCTTCGCGGCAAGGCGTGCACTGGCCACAGCTCTCGTGCTTGAAGAAGGCCGAGATACGGGCGATCGCCTTGATGATGTCGGTGGACTTGTCCATGACAATCGCAGCGGCCGTGCCGAAGGACGACTTGACTTCACGCAGACCGTCGAAATCCATCGGGCAGTCGATGATGTCAGCAGCCGGAACGACCGGGCACGACGCACCGCCTGGAATGACGGCAAGCAGGTTGTCCCAACCGCCGCGAATACCACCGCCGTGCTTTTCGACCAGCTCGCGGAAGGTAATGCCCATCGTCTCTTCGACCGTGCAAGGACGGTTGACGTGACCGGAGAGCATGAACAGCTTCGTGCCGACATTGTTCGGACGGCCGAAAGACGAGAACCAGCCGGCGCCGCGACGCAGGATGGTCGGAGCAACGGCGATCGACTCGACGTTGTTTACAGTCGTCGGGCAGCCGTAAAGCCCCATGTTGGCCGGGAACGGAGGCTTCAGACGCGGCTGGCCCTTCTTGCCTTCAAGGCTTTCGAGCAGTGCGGTTTCTTCGCCGCAGATGTAAGCGCCGGCGCCGTGATGAACGAAAACCTCAAAATCCCAGCCGAGCTTGTTGTTTTTACCCAACAAACCAGCATCGTAGCATTCATCGATCGCGGCCTGCAGCGCTTCTCGTTCACGCATGTATTCGCCGCGGACGTAGATGTAGGCGGCGTTTGCGCCCATGGCAAAACCGGCGATGACGCAGCCTTCGATCAGCGTATGCGGATCGTGGCGCATGATGTCGCGGTCCTTGCAGGTGCCCGGCTCGGACTCGTCGGCGTTAACGACGAGGTAGTGCGGACGACCGTCGCTTTCCTTCGGCATGAAGGACCACTTCAGGCCGGTCGGAAAGCCTGCGCCGCCACGGCCGCGAAGGCCGGAAGCCTTCATTTCATTGATGATCCAATCACGGCCCTTTTCGAGGATTTGCTTCGTGCCATCCCAATGGCCGCGCGACATCGCGCCCTTGAGGGACTTATCCTTGAGGCCGTAGATATTGGTAAAGATGCGATCCTGATCCTGTAACATGCTTCACCTCTTACCGCGGCTTCTTGCCGAAGACCTTGATATATTCCGCTTCGCCACCCTTAGCGAGTGCCTCAGCCTGCTTGACCCATTCGTCGCGCTCGATCCGGCCCTTGAAATTCAGATAACCGTCGACCCAATGGCGCTCGGCCTCGTGCCAGCTCGCGATCTGCGCGAAGGTAAAGATACCAAGCTCATGCAACGTGCCTTCGATCTTCGGACCGACGCCTGAAATGAGCTGAAGATTATCCGGCTGCGCGGGTCTTTCGATACCGGCGGGACGATCCTTGTCGTCAAGCGACGGCTTACCGGCTGCGGGCTCCGCGGCGGTTTCGACAATCTTGGCGTTCTTGGCCGATTCCTTCGGTGCCGTTGCCGGCGTCTTCAGGCTCTGGTTGGTCTCGGCATCCGTGCTCTTGACGCGAGCGGCTTCCGACGGCGGGATCGATACGGCTTCCGCCGCAGCCTTGGCCGTCTTGTCAGCAACGCTCTTTGCCTTCGCCTCATCCGACAGGAGAGACGTCAAGCCACCTTCCGGAGCCGAAAAGACTCGATCGATCTGCGGACCGGTCGCGATTTCGTGTCCCTTGCCTGCGGCGAACGCATCGATGATCTCTTCGAGACGTGTCGGGGTCAGATCCTCATAGGTATCCTTGCCGATCACCACCATCGGTGCGTTGACGCAGGCGCCCTGACATTCGACTTCTTCCCAGGACAGGGTGCCGTCTTCATTGCGGTCGAAAGCATGCGCATTGATCTTGCTCTTGCAGACCTTGATCAGCCCTTCGGCGCCGCGCAGCATGCAGGGCGTCGTGCCGCAGACCTGAACGTGAGCGCGCGTGCCAACCGGATGAAGTTGGAACTGCGTGTAGAAGGTCGCGACTTCAAGGGCGCGAATATAGGCCATATCAAGCATGTCAGCGATCGTCTCGATCGCCGGCCTGGTGACCCAGCCATCCTGCTCCTGCGCACGCATCAGTAGCGGAATGATCGCGGACTGTTGGCGCCCTTCCGGGTATTTCTTGATCGTCTTTTCCGCCCAGACCGCATTTTCATCGCTGAAAGCGAATGCGGCAGGCTGGAATTGATCTTCGGCTAGTCGACGAACGGACATCTTTCACGCCTTATCTCAGTTTAAGGACCCACACCGCGTATTCGTCAGGGACGAGAATTCGCAGGCATAGGCCGACTGGTCTTTCTGCATAAATACTACAAACTTAGCGCCGTTGGGCACCGCGGTCTTGATCTGGTAGCCACGGGACAGGAGCTCGGCGATGGTCGAATCTCCCGCCGCCGCAGCCTCGTTTCCGCCTTTCGCAGGATTGGAGCCGATGCCCTTCGAATCCTGCATATTGATGCTCGGCAGGTTTTGTGTCTTCACGGCCTGCTGCGCCGAAGCGCTGCCAGCGAGAAGCAACACAGGAATGACAACCTGCCAGGCTCGCATCAACGGTCCACCTCACCAAACACGATATCGAGCGAACCCAGCACGGCAGCGACGTCGGCCAACTGATGGCCGCGGCACATGAAGTCCATGGCCTGCAGATGCGCATAGCCCGGCGCACGGATCTTGCAGCGATACGGCTTGTTGGAACCGTCCGAGACGAGATACACGCCAAACTCGCCTTTCGGCGCTTCAACAGCTGCGTAAACTTCGCCGGCCGGCACGTGATAGCCTTCGGTATAAAGCTTGAAGTGGTGGATCAGCGCTTCCATCGAGCGCTTCATCTCGCCGCGCTTCGGCGGAACGACCTTACCGTCCAGTGACGAAACAGGCCCCGTCTTGGCATCGCCGAGCAGACGGTTGACACACTGCTTCATGATCCGGACGGACTCGCGCATTTCGATCATGCGAATGAGGTAACGGTCGTAGCAATCGCCGTTCTTGCCGATCGGAATATCGAATTCGAGATCGGAGTAGCATTCATAAGGCTGCGACTTGCGCAGATCCCATGCAGCGCCGGAGCCACGGACCATGACGCCCGAGAAACCCCAGGCCCAACAGTCTTCCAGCGACACCACGCCGATATCGACGTTACGCTGCTTGAAGATGCGGTTGCCGGTGAGAAGATCGTCGATATCGTCAAGCGCCTTCAGGAAAGGATCGCACCAGTCACCGATATCCTGAACCAGCTTTTCGGGAAGATCCTGGTGAACGCCGCCTGGACGAACGTAAGCGGCGTGCATGCGCGAGCCGGAGGCGCGCTCGTAGAACACCATCAGCTTTTCGCGCTCTTCGAAGCCCCAGAGCGGCGGTGTCAGCGCGCCGACGTCCATGGCCTGCGTCGTGACGTTCAGCAGATGCGACAGGATGCGGCCAATTTCCGAATAGAGAACGCGGATCAGCTGGCCGCGGATCGGGATATCGATGCCGAGCAGCTTTTCGACGGACAGGGCATAAGCATGCTCCTGGTTCATCGGCGCCACGTAGTCTAGGCGATCGAAATAAGGAACGGCCTGAAGATATGTCTTCGTTTCGATCAGCTTTTCAGTGCCGCGATGCAGCAGGCCGATATGCGGATCGACGCGTTCCACAATTTCGCCGTCCAATTCGAGGACAAGACGCAAAACGCCGTGCGCAGCCGGATGCTGCGGGCCGAAATTGATGTTGAAGTTGCGAACGTTATGTTCTGTCATGGCGGCGATGCTCGCGTTTTCAGAATGTCAGAGAATGGCAGGCAGAAGCCCGCCACACGTCATCGATCAGGCTTTCGCCTTCTCGTCACCCGGCAGCACGTAATCGGTGCCTTCCCACGGCGACAAGAAGTCGAAGTTACGGAATTCCTGCTTCAATTCCACCGGCTCGTAGATGACGCGCTTGGCGGCATCGTCGTAGCGGACTTCGACGAAACCGGTCGTCGGAAAATCCTTGCGCAGCGGATGGCCTTCGAAACCATAGTCCGTCAGCAGACGACGCAGATCCGGATGGCCGGTGAAGAGAATACCGTACATGTCCCAGGCTTCGCGCTCGAACCAATCGGCACCCGGATAGACGGCACAGGCCGACGGAACCGGCTCGTCTTCGCCCGTCGGCACCTTGACGCGGATGCGCACGTTCTTTTTCGGCGAAAGCAGATGATAGACGACGTCGAAACGCTGCGGACGCTGTGGCCAGTCGACACCGCAAATATCCGTCATGTTGACGAAACCACACTTGGCGTCGTCGCGCAGGAAGGTCAGCAGGGCGATAACGTTTTCGGCCGTCGTCGTCACGTTCAACTCGCCGTGCTTGATCTCCGTCGAGGAGATCAGGGCGCTACGAACTTCCGTGAGGTAAGAGGCGAGTTCGTTCAGGGCTTCACTCATGATACCTTGTCCCCTGCCTTACCGTTCGATCGTGCCGGTGCGCCGGATCTTCTTCTGCAGCAGAAGCACGCCGTAAAGCAGCGCCTCTGCCGTGGGAGGACAGCCCGGTATATAAATGTCGATCGGCACGACGCGGTCGCATCCGCGCACGACGGAATAGGAATAGTGGTAATAGCCGCCGCCGTTGGCGCAGGAGCCCATCGAGATGACGTAACGCGGCTCAGGCATCTGGTCATAGACCTTGCGCAGAGCGGGGGCCATCTTGTTGGTCAGCGTGCCGGCGACGATCATGACGTCCGACTGGCGCGGCGAGGCACGCGGCGCGAAGCCAAAACGCTCGACGTCATAACGCGGCATGGAAACCTGCATCATCTCGACGGCGCAGCAAGCGAGGCCGAAGGTCATCCACATCAGGGAGCCGGTACGGGCCCAGTTGATCAGCTCATCGGTCGAGGTGACCAGAAAACCCTTGTCGGCGAGCTCGTTATTGATCTCACCGAAGAACGGATCGTTGCTGCCGACCGGCCGGCCGGTCGCGGGATCGATGATCCCCTTCGGCTGCGGCGCCACGAGCGGCGTGTTGCTTGGGGCTACTCCCATTCCAGGGCTCCCTTCTTCCATTCATAAATAAAGCCGATGGTCAGCACCGCGAGGAACACCATCATCGACCAGAACCCGAACCAGCCGATCGCACCAAAGGATACGGCCCAAGGGAAAAGGAAGGCGACTTCCAGGTCGAAGATGATGAAGAGAATCGATACCAGGTAGAAGCGGATATCGAACTTCATGCGGGCGTCATCGAATGCGTTGAAACCGCATTCATAGGCCGACAGCTTTTCCGAGTCAGGCGCCTTGAAGGCGACGGCAAACGGCGTGATCAACAACGCCAGGCCGATCACCACGGCAATACCAATGAAAATCGCTATCGGAATATAGGAACTGAGCAGTCCAGTCATCATGTCCATCCCTGCTTGCGATCAGCGCCGGGCGGCGCATCTGAGCAAATGCCCAGCAAGCGAAAGAGCGTTGCAACAAAGCCGTGGTTAGCGCAGCCGGAGCGCTCGCGCAAGCCTTTTGAATCTGTCCTTTGGGGTACTATCGAGCGGTAGATATCAATATGTTGCGACGGCATCGCGACAAATCGGCGCAAACGCGAAATGTCCATTTCGCAATCGCAATAAATTGATGTTTGATTGTAATGGCTTGGAAAGAATGGCGCGAGTGACGGGGCTCGAACCCGCGACCTCCGGCGTGACAGGCCGGCACTCTAACCGACTGAGCTACACCCGCGCATTGTTTGGCCATCCAGCCTGGCGCAGAACCGGAAATTCCCTGAAAATGGCGCGAGTGACGGGGCTCGAACCCGCGACCTCCGGCGTGACAGGCCGGCACTCTAACCGACTGAGCTACACCCGCACTTCATTTCAAGTATTCCGGTTGCTTTCGCACCCATCAAAGCGGCCCTCGCCGTTCGATGAGCGGCTAACTACGGGGTTCGTGTTTGGGTGTCAAGCAGGTTTGAATACAAATCGATGACAGAGTGTGAATTGTTTTGGAGAAGTCAGGCCGCAGTTTTCTGCCCTAGCGATTTGACATGGCAGCTTCCCGCATGGCGCATTGCATTCAGACGGGATTTGCACAGCCCTTCGCATCCCCTCGCCTCAACGTGGATCCAGGCGGCACATGCAAGTGGATGTGCAAAAATCAAAAAAATCAAAAATTCTTCACAAACACTCTTGCGGTTTGTCCTCGTTCCGCATAGATCACGGCCACCGAACGCGGCGGGCCAATGACCTGCTGGCGGGACGGGCGATTAGCTCAGTTGGTAGAGCGCCTCGTTTACACCGAGGATGTCGGGAGTTCGAGTCTCTCATCGCCCACCATTTTCTCCAAAATATTTCGAATGTAATTTAGCGTTGCCAAGCAACGAGCGGCATGTGCTTTCACTTATCGTGAAGACACAATCGCTCAATAATTGCCGGTGATGACAATTCCCAGAAGCACTACGGAAACGAGCACCAGAGCCGCGATGATCATCAGCAGCTCTTTGAGCATAAATCTTTCCATCTTACTGCCATCCATGACGTTTGCTCCCCGGCAAACAGCTGAGCGCTTTCAGTCCTAACGTCGAATCGCTGCATTAGGTTGCTCCGACTCCACATGTAAGTGGCCTGGATGTCAATTTCACCAATATCAGTAGGTTTTGCGCCGCCGATATTTGGCCGACTCGCCGATTGATCAAGCGACACGAATCTTTATCGGCTTTTGACGTGGCGCCGGATCGACATAGCCACCCGGCAAGTTGACGGTCTTTGACAAGAGTCTCTCTGCAATGTGCGCCGCCGCAGCTTCCGCCCCTTCTCTGGAGCAGAAATTGCCGCGCACCTGGACGGATGCGGCAAGCAGTCTGAAAAACGCGCTGCGAATCTCCGGCGATGGCGCTGCGGGATCGGTCCAGAATCGATCGAGCGGCTGCTGATCGCTCAAGCCCTCGATATCGTAGATGGACGTTCCGAGAGCCTTTACGGGCTTGCCTGCCTGCAATGCCGAAAGCGCGGCCGTGGAGTTAACCGTCACCATGCCTCGGCTCGCGGCAACCAAATGATCGAGGTTGCCGCCATCAAGGAAATGCACACGAGCAGACAGGCCGCAGGAGGCACTGACCTCTGCTAGATACATGCGCCAATCCACAAGCCCGTTATCAAGCGGATGCAGCTTGACGACGATATGCGTACTGGCGACCGCATTCTGCGCCAGGGAACTCAGAATCAGCCTTATGGCATCCTGCTGTTGATGAAATGGGGAATGCGAGCGCAGCTGATAGTCTGTCTGAAGCTGCAGGGGATAAACAAAGAAATCCGTGCGATCGGCGATCAGCGAGTCGATCGCCTTCTTCGCGTCTCGCCCCCTCTTTCCACTCGCAGGCAGCCGGCGCAGCCAGCCCGCATACTCCATCAGCGGATGGTAGAGCCCGTGCCGTCGATAGCCGGGATAGAGAAACCAGAGAAAGACGGTCGGAAGATAGTAAGCGAGATCGTAGAGCGCTTCGGCAAGGAAAGTCTGGCTGTAACGGCGAGTGCGATCCGGCTCCGGCAGATTGGCGGCCGCGTTCAGGATATGGGCGGGATCGACGGGGAAGTGCGAGTTGGAAGATAGCCCGTCTCTCTCCAAAGTTACCCAATCCGGTCTGAGATAGCCCATCTCCACCACATTGACGCGAACGCCCAATCGCTGCGCCTCTTCGACAGCGATGCGGTGATAGGGACGTTCCTCGCCATGAAGAATCACGTCCGTGATGTTTTCGTCCGCGATTCGCTGCCGAACAAACTCCCGCCAGCGCGAGAAATCCCCCCGATAATTGAGCGCGCCATCCGTTCGCCAGGAAATCCAGTCTCCGGCATTCAGATTGATGCGGATGCACTTGCAGCCGGCCGCCCGCAAAATTCTGGCAATCTCCACGTATAGCGGCGAGGATGGCCCTTGCAGAAAAAGGAACGCAGACGGAGAATCGCCTTCATTCCCCTTCGGCTCTGCAATCATTCCGGAACCTCGGTGCTCAGCCCGGCATAGCGCAGCATGGTTCCGATGAGGTTCCAGGGGGCTTCTTCCTGCGCCTGCTTCGGCTTTTGCGAATGCTGACGCGCCCGGCCGAGCGGAACGATGACGTAATCGGTGCGTGGATCCGGAAACGGGTCTGCAAAAGCCTTCAGGAGCGGCGCGTGATCGCCATAAAACAGCAGCCAGACGGGACGATCGAGCCGGTCCAGGTGATGTGCAAGATTGCCGAGCGCATGATCAGCGCGCATCAAAAGCTCGCTGTAGATTTCCACCGGATGAACCAGATCGCCACAACGGCCCGGCTCCCAGGGCCCGTGATTCGCCATCGAGGCGACAAAGACGAAATTCTTGCTCGTGCCATCCTCGTCTATCGCGCGAATCACGCTCTTGGTCAGGGACAGATCGCTGACGTAGGGACCATCCCGCTCCGGATTATGATCAAACTCATCCAGCATCATCATCCGATCGAAGCCAAGCTGTGGCAAAGCCTTGTGGCGCAAGAAGAAGGTCTTGTCGTATGGATGGATGAACTGCGTCTTCCAGCCAGCCTTTTTCAAGCGCGCTGGCCAGACGACATCCTTGTAGTGGCTGGCGCGGAGATAAGGATAGCTGGCGTCGATATGCACGTTTTCGGGAAGCAGCCCGCTCAGGACGGCAAATTCCGTCCGCAACGTATAGCCGCCCTCGAAGACGCTGGTCATGCGACCCCATTGAGCCGCCTGCTCCCGTAGCCGATCGAGATTCGGAAGCTTGACGTTCTCCACGCCGAAATGGCGGAGATCGATGAAGGATTCCGATTGCCAGATGATGATCAGCGGCTCGTCGTCACCGTGTTCCCAAAGCTCCTGCAAGGCCGAGAGGAAGCGTCCCGATAGCTCGGCGACGATAGTTTCGCGCCGCACACCCACCCAGATAACGAAATGAAAGACCACGGAAGCGAAGGTGCCGAATCGGACCGTATCAACCTTGACGTCGACCCTACCCAGATATTTCTGCGTGAAATGGCAAACGGGCTCGCTGACCAGCCTGTTCAAAAGCGCGAGCCAGGGCGCAAACGCGACGCCCAGCATCAGCAAGATCCAAAGCAACGCATTCTGATCCGGCAGGACCGAGGGCTCCAGATACATATAGAGGCCGCTCAGGCCGAACACGTAGGCGAAGGCGATGATCCAGAAGAAGATATTCAACGACGTCGCGTAAAATATCTCCTTGTATTTGAAGACGTCCACGACGAGCGCGATGTCGGAAAAGACCAGCGGCTCGCGGATGAACTCGAATTTCGCCCGCGAAATGCCGGTGAAGATGACGAAGAAGCTGATGACTGCCTGCGTGCTGTAGATGGGTCGCCAGGAAATCGCGAAGAAGGCGGCATAGATCAATGCAATGACGGGAATTCGGACCGCCCAGTCGCACAGCCTGCGCTGCCAGCTTCTCGGCATCCGATTCTGCGCATTGATGGCAGCAGGCATCGCAAAGACGTCTGTGAGGAACACCACAACGCAGGAAAACGCGAAGCCGGCAATGGTGAGAAACACTGGAAAATCATGAAGCTTCAAGACAATGCCATCCAAATGCCCACTGCCTGCAGCAGCGTTTCTTCAATTCTTGATGGCGCAAGCGCCAGATTTCCGGCTCACCTTCTCAATCCATCTATGCTGATCACATAGCACAGGCAATTGTTTCGTATCACTTACCATGATCAAAGCCTCTGTCTGAGGGATGGACAAGACTTTTGGTTGATTCTTTCTCAATTATCTTTCGCGTTTTTAGCGAAAACCACCAGAATATTGGCGGCTTGATAAATGATCCGAGATAAGCGAGCGCCGTCAGAGAAAATCCGAAGTGGATTCGCCCCCTGCCCCGATCCAGCCCATGCACGATCCTTGCGGCCACCTTCTCCGCGCTCCACGGCTTGACCGACCCCATCAGAACATCGGCCTCGACGGGCCGCAGCGCGACTTCGCGCCGATATTGCGGCGTCAGCGTATCAGGCGGAAAGCAGATGGAAACCTGAACACCGCAAGCTGACGCCTCTGTGCTCAGAGCTTCCGCAAAGCCGCTCAAAGCCGATTTCGAGGCGCAATAAGCGGTATAACCAAAAATGCCGATGAGTGCCGCGCCCGAAGAAATCATCATGATCTTGCCGCGACGACGGCTTTTCATGCCCTTGTAGACGGCACGCACCGCATTTGCCGTTCCAAGCAGATTGATCGTGACCTGCTCATCAAAGACGGATGCCGGCATCGCATCGAAGGCCATGGGCTCAACCACGCCGGCCGATGCGATCAGGACGTCGCACGGCCCGAACGACATCTCGCAACTTTCGACCAAGGAAGAAAGCTGCGCCGCCAACGCGACATCGACCGAGGCGATCTGAATGTGGGAGATATCGACGCCGGGAACAGAGCCAATCTCGGCCTTCGCCTCCTCCAAGCGGGTCAGGTCGCGCGCAAGCAGCGTTACGCGGTCGCCTCTGCCAGCATAAAGTTTTGCTACCGACAGGCCAATTCCGCTTGAACCACCGGTGACGATAACGTGCATGAAACCCACCCCGATGTTACAGCCGATCAGTCGAGGTCTGCGTCATCGGCAGCAGCTGCATCATCTTTTCCATATCGAGCGATGCGAGACCGAAATTGCGGTCCTGCAGGCTTTTCAGCTTTTCCGCGGTCAAGGTGACAGCACGGCGGATTTGTTCTTCGGTGTGATTGCTGGTGATGAAGAACCGAAGGCGGGCCATGCCCTCCGGGACGGCCGGATGGATGATCGGCAGGACGTTGATTCCCTCGGCCAGCAGATCGTTCGAAAGCTGCGCCGCACGAAGAGAATCGCCAACAATCACGGGCACGACCGAATACCCGGTGCTCAGCCCCGTATCGAGGTTTGCAGCCTTCGCGCATTCGAGAAACAGATGACCGTTGCGCCTGAGACGCTCGGTTCGTTGCGGCTCGGACTGCAGGATATCGAGGCCTGCGATTGCGGCAGCGGCCAGAACGGGCGAGAGACCGACGCTATAGACAAAGCCGCCGGCTTCGGCCTTCAGAATATCGGCAAGCGCGTTGCTGCCGGCGATGTAACCCCCGCAGCTCGACGTCGTCTTCGAGAGTGTCCCCATCCATATATCGACCTCGCGCGGATCGAGCCCGAAATGCTCGAACGTGCCGCGGCCGGTCTTGCCGAGAATGCCGAGCGCATGCGCTTCGTCGACCATCAGCCAGAAGCCATAGCGCGCCCTGAGCTCCAGAAGGCCAGGCAGATCGGCGACATCGCCGTCCATGGAGTAGATGCCTTCGACGATAACCAGAATGCGCCTGAAATCCGACGAGAGAGTTTTGAGGATGCTCTCGAGATTGTCGACATCATTGTGCTTGAAGAGCCTGCGAACGGCGCCCGACAGCTTGATGCCGGCCAACGCACTGTTGTGGATGAACTCGTCATGGATCACCAGATCCTGCGGTCCCATCAGGCATCCGATGGCGGCGACATTCGTCAGGTAGCCGCTGACGAAACAAACGGCAGCATCGACGCCATAGACCTGAGCAAGCTTGCGCTCCAGCTCCACATGGCCCGGGCGCTCACCGGCAACAAGACGGCTTGCGGAGGCGGAAATCCCGAAACGATCGATCGCCTCTTTGGCGCTCGATGCAACGAGCGGATCAGTATTGGTGCCCAGATAATCATAGGAAGCGAAGTTTACGAATTCGCGACCGCCGATGCGGGTCGTCGCACCAGCCGCCACATCGTGCGAACGATAGAAGGGATTGGCAACGCCCAGCATCTCGCCGGCTATACGCTGCGTCGCAACGCGCTTGTATTCCGGCAGATCCTCGAAACGGATCGCCGGACGCTGCTGCGGCTGGGACTGCCTGTTCAGGCGTTCGGCGCGATTACGCCCCGAGGATTCGCCAACACGACGCATCTGCTCCAGGAGGCTGCTTTTGTTCTGCTCCGCAGGCTTACCGCCATTGGCGTCTTGCGTCGTCACTGGGCGACCCTTTTCCTGTTACGCAGTATGGCTGCGGGTCAGACGTTCGACCATCTGATCATCGCTCGCCGATGCGCTTTCCGCCGCATCGCTACCGCGGTTCATGACGCGGTCCCGCAGGCGACTGACCACATCACCGACTGTGGTGCCTTCGCCGACACCGCTCAAGGGTATATCGAAGCCTGTCTTCTGTTGGAAGCTCATGCCGAGTTCCATGGCCATCAAACTGTCGAGACCGATATCCTTCAACACTTTGTCGGGGGTCACCGTATCCTCGGTCACACGCAGGATCGCGGCGATTTCCGCGGCAACCAGTTTGTGAAGAGCGGCCTGCGCCTCCTCTTCCGACTTGCCCTTGATCAGCTCCGCCAGATCGATGGTATCGACTTCGTTCAGAGCCTGATGGCTGCCCACATGGCGCATCAGCGGTTCGAACAGCGAGCGGTTGGCAATCGGCAACAAGCGGACGGCGTTCCAGTCGATCTCGCCAATCATGACGGCAGCGGCATCGACCGCCCCCCTGTCGGCGAGCATATAACGCTCGACCTGCTCCAGCGCATCACGCGCCTTCAGCGCCGCCTTGCCGATACGCTTTGACAGCAATTCGTTGACCTCGATGTTGCGGGCAAGAAATCCCTTGTCCGCAATGGCGCCGAAGCCGACGGCCAGAGCAGGCTTGCCCGCCGCGCGGCGCGTTCGCGCCAAGCCCTCGAGATACCCGTTTGCCGCCACGTAGTTCGCCTGGCCGGGATTGCCGAGCATCGTCGTGGCCGATGAGAACAGCAGGAAGAGATCGAGCTGATCTTTTTGCGTCAAGCGATCAAGGATGTCTGCGCCACGCATCTTGACCTGAAGCACTGGACGATTCCGCTCCGGGGTCAGATTGGCAAGCAGCGCATCGTCGAGAACCATGGCGGCATGAACGATGCCCTTCAAAGCACCCTTGGTCCGAAGCGACGCAAGCAGAGCCTCTGTCGCTGCTTCATCCGTGATGTCGCAGGCATGCAGCGAAGCGATGACGCCACGCTTGGCCCAATCATCCATCGCCTTCTTCGTTTCGGCGTCAGCCTCGCCACGGCGCGAGGAGAGCGCGATCCGCCGCACGCCTCTGGCGACGAGCCAATCCGCAGCGGAAAGCCCAAAGCCGCCAATACCGCCCACAACGAGGAAAACACCCTTGGAGTCGAATCGCAGGGACTTGGCCGGCGCGGGCAGAACGCTATCGATGCCGATAACAGGCGGCCGCACGACGATCTTGCCGATATGCCCGGCATTCTGCATCAGGCGGAACGCATTGCCGATCTCGTCATAGGCGAAAGCGCGATACGGAAGCGGCGTCAGCTTTTCATCCGCGAACAGCTGGCCGATCTCGGCAAAGATCCGGCGTGTCAGCTCGGGCACGTTCACCAGCAGCTGATCGGCATCGATGCCGAAATAGCTGACATTGCGGCGGAACGGCCGCAGGCCGATCTTGCGGTCGGAATAATAGTCGCGCTTGCCGAGCTCCAGAAAGCGCCCGAATGGCTTGACGAGCTCGATGCTGCGCTCCATCGCTTCCGAAAAGAGCGAGTTCAAAACGAGATCGACACCCTCACCGCCCGTTATCCGGCGAACGCCGGCAACGAAATCCAGCGAGCGGGAATCGAGCACATGATCTGCCCCGAGCACTTCGAGGAAGCGGCGTTTCTCGATCGTACCCGCCGTCGCGATCACCTTCGCACCCTTGAGCTTGGCGATCTGGAGTGCTGCCAGACCGACGCCACCGGCAGCCCCGTGTATGAGGATCGTTTCGCCGCGTTGGATGCGGCCAAGCTCGACCATGGCATAGTAGGCCGTCAGGAAGGCAACGGGCACAGTTGCGGCGGCAACCGTTTCCATCGTCTCCGGCAGCTTGGTCACGCCATCGCGGTGAACGCGAACATGTGTCGAGAAAGCGGCAGGCCCGATGCCCATCACCTTGTCGCCTGGCTGGAGATCGTCGACGGCGTCGTCGACCGCGAACACCCGCCCGGCAAATTCCATGCCGATCGTCGCTCCCGCGAAACCATCTTCCAGCGCCTCTTCCGGCAGAAGACCCATGGCCCACATGACATCGCGAAAATTGAGACCGGTGGCCTCAACGGCAATGATGACCTCGCCCGCCTCCGGTTCAGGACGTTTCGCTTCTTCCCAAACCATGCTGTCCAGCCGACCGCTCGCATGCTGGCGGATCGTTGCCGCCGCAAAGTCCCGACGGCTCGTTTCACCGGCAGCAAAGGGACCAGCCGCAGCGCGAATCTCGCGGATGTCTCCGCTTGCGCGATCCAGCAGCCACTCTCTGTTCAAGGTCTCGGCCTTCGCGACGCTGTCGATCGCAGCAATGGCTCGCTCGTCATCCGGATCGGCGTCGAGCAGATGCAGGTCCAAGGTATCGTATTCGTTTTGCAGTACGCGGCCAAAAGCCCAAAGGCCGGCATTGGCGCTATCGATCACTCCATCGGCCAGAGGCGAACCGCCCGGCGCTACGATGATCAACCGCTGTCGCCCATTGTCACCACCTCGAGACAAAATGGTCGCAAGCTCCGTGAAAAGCGAGAGACGGAAGAGCGAGAGTTCGGTGGCATCGAGATCACGCTTCGCATTCGCGACGTAAACGATCGCGTGCGGGCTTCGCTCGACGGCTTGCAGCACTTCGGAAAAATCCGCTGGCGAAGAGCCGACGTTAAAGACAGTCACGCGCTTGTCGATGCCGCTCAGGCTTTTCTTACCCTCGCTTAAAACCAGTAGCGGAGTGTGAACGTCGACTTGCGCGATCGCTTCCGGCTGAGGTTCAGCGGCAGCTGCCGCGGCAATCAATGTTCCCTCGGGGAAAGTCAGCTCCTGGATATGAGGTGCTGCAAAGCCCAGACCGATCAGCAGGTCCTCGATCTGCTGGACCGTGCCGAGACGCCCGACCGGAAATTCCGGCGACTGGCTATCCTCGAACCATCCCTGCGACAGGCCAAAAACGAAATCGTTGAAAGCGCTCGGCGCACGATCTGCGAGTAGCAACTGGCCCCCGTGTATCGCTACGGCCCGGACTATCGCTTTGACGCTGTCATCGTGGCGAAGGAGATGCTGACTCTGATCGCCGGACGCAATGAGGATGTTCGCAATGGATCGATCGGCAAGCTTTGCCGGCTCGGTGACGATGACATGCGCATCGCGTTCAAAGGCAATCTCAAGCAAACGCCGCATCTGCTCGCGCGGCTCGGCGATGACGAGGCTCGCGCCGACCGAAGCAGCGATCACAGCGAGCTTGCGGCTGAACGCAGGCGATGCCGCACCGATTTCGACGATGTGCGCAACGATATTTCCCTCGAGCGAGGCTTCCAGTGCCTCGGCTAGGATCGCAAGCCGCTTTTCACTCAGCGGCGATTGAACGAGGACGTGCTCAAGCGTCGCACCGCCGGCCATCGAAAGGCTTACGGCGGCGTCCGGTTCCTCTTCCGTCAGAAGCGGTCGCACCGTTGCCAGGCGCTCCAACGTATCGCGGTAGGCATTGTTGACGAGGACGGCTTCTGCCACGCGGCCGGAATCCTCGCGATAGATCTCCTGAAGCAGCTCGGCAACCGGCGGCAATGTCGGTTCTTGCGGCACCCGCCATTCGCTTCCTGTCGCCTGCGCAATGCCCGCATCCTCAAGGATATAGAGACAATTGGCGAGGAACGGCTTCAATCCCGTACCACCAGGGGCTTCAGCGAGCGACACCATGCCTTTGCTATCGGCAATGACCAGTGCAATGTCATGGCAGGCGCGATAGATCGCAGCATCCAGCAAAAGGCTTGCGTTGTTGGGGGAATAATCTGCAGGTGCCCTAAAAACCGTTGGAGCGGCGGATACGGGCCTATCCGTAGCGGACGTGTGAACAACGACGTTCGAAGGAATGCTCTCGTAATGGAAGGCTACCGCATCGAGCGTTGCGCGGCGGCGCAACTGGGTGCGACGGAAACGGCAATCGTCGAGAACCGCAATCCGCAGGCCCGCCGCGTCAAACAGGCTGAAGCGGGCCTTGATAGAATTGGTGCTGAACCGATCGATCTCGATCACGGCCCTGGCAATCGATCTGCCTGCTGTCAAAACCCTGATCGTGCCGAAGTGAACCGGGATATAGGGTGCGCCCGTTTCATCGCCGGAAAGCTGATCGAACAAGGCGACAAGGCCATGGAAGGCCGCATCGACCGACATGGGATTGAGGTTGTATGTCGCAAAGGGATTTGACGAGGGTGAAGCGGGCTTGAGGTCGACTTCAATCGCGCTGTTGCCATATGCCACGGCTTTCGAAAGAAGCTGGAAATGCGGACCATAGTTCAGGCCGAACCGTTCTGCCGTTTCATAGGTCGTGGCAGACGTCAGGCTGGATTTCCGCTCGCCGCCCCAGCGTCCAGCATCGCTGGCAAAGCCGTCCGCTTCCAAAGGCTTCCGGCATCGCGCAACCGCATGAACAGTCCAATCGTCATGACTGAGGCGCTCGCGCGATCTAATCTCGATGTCACCGGTCTCAGGCGAAAGGATCGTCGACAGCTCCGCCATACGGTCCTGGCGTAACTCCAGCGGACGCACGATCTCCAGATTGCCGATTTCGACGTCATCCGCGCCATAATAGGCTTGCGCGGCAGTAACAGCGATTTCGATAAAACCGCTACCCGGCAGGATCGCCTTGCCGTCTACGACATGTTCGGCAAGATCTGGAAAGAGTTGCGCATCGATATGGTTCTTCCAGCTCGATCCATTGGGATCGGTTCGCCATCCGAGCAGGCCGTATGAACTCTTGCGATCGCGCCCGAAAATATCGATCTCGTCGCTTGTCGGCTGGGTGTGCAATTCCACCAGCTCGAACGGCAGCGGCGGCAGCTTGACGAATGCGTTGCGCGTGGCGCTTCCCCGCGCGCGAAGCGCCGGCGCACCGTTGGCAACGGCACGCGCGAAAGATTGCGAAACAGGATCATGGCCGGCAGCAGGCGCCTCGCGCAAAAGCGTCGGTATGGCGATGACCTGGATCGATGCCTGCTTTGCGATATCGGCTATGTAGTTCGAAAGAATCGGGCGCGGCGAAATCTCGATAAAGAGATTGCACCCCATATCCATGGCAGCCAGGCAACCGGCCTTGAACAATACGGGATCGCGCACATTGCGCCACCAGTATTGCGCATCCAGCAGCCGGCCATCACGAAGTGCGCCGGTGACGGTCGAAATGAATGTCCCTGCTCCGCCATCCGGCGCCACATCCGGCAGATCGGCGAGGAATGCATCCTTGGCGCGATCGATGATCGGGTGATGGAATGGATAGTTGATGTCGAGGACATGCGCCACGATCTGAGATTTCCGCGCGGCATCCTTGAATGCCTCGATCTCGGCAACTGGACCGGAAATCGTCACCGAGTTGGGGGCATTGATCGCCGCGATACAGATGCTGTTCAGACCGTGGGTTTTCGCGAAAGCGAGCGCCGCGTCCTCATTGAGCACCACGGCCGCCATCTTGCCTTCACCGGCCAAGAGATCCTGATGCAGGGAGCGCTTGGCGACGATCGCGACAGCTTCGGCCGCGGTCAATGCCTTAGCGGCATAGGCTGCAGCGATCTCGCCCACGGAATGGCCGAAGACGGCATCGGGTCTGACACCCGTCGCCCACAGACAATCGGAAAGCGACGCCTGGACAGCAAACAACAGCGGCTGGGCAATCTTTGTGTCGGAAAGTCGCGAGGACAGATCCGGCGCGACCAGAATATCCGTCAGCTTCTCTCCGAGATAATATTCAAAAAGTGCGCTGAAAGACTGGAAACATTGGCGGAAATGCCGGTTTTCCTGATAGGCGCCGACGCCCATGCCGGCCCATTGAGAGCCGTTGCCGGAAAAGACGAACGCGATCTTGGTTGCCTGCATCGGCGCTTCGCCGGCTTCACCAACCGAATTCTTGCCGGCAAGATGGGACTCGATCGCTTCGAGCACGGACGCGCTGTCCTTGGCCCGCGCCGCAAAGCGATGGCGCATAGGTTCGCGATTGGCGGCGGCGGACGCGATGATCTGGCGCGCTTCTTTGGGCTCGGCCTGCGCAAGGCGAACTTTGTAATCCTCAAGCAGCCGCGTGAGCGCCGAGGCCGTGTGGGCGCTTGCAGCAAACACTACCCCCTCGCCGCGAAGCTGCGGCTCCGGCGGCGCGACCGGATCGGGATCGCTGATGACGACATGCGCATTCGTTCCGCCGAAGCCGAAGGAATTGATGCCCACAAAGCGAGCCTGCTTTGCAGGGAGAAGTTCGATAGCAGAGGTGTTGATCCTGACGTTCAATCCTTCGAAATCGATGTTTTCATTCGGCTGGTCGAAATGCAGCGACGCCGGAAGGAAATTGTTTTCAAGCGCGATCATTGCCTTCAGCAGACCAAAAAGGCCTGATGCCGGCTCGGTATGCCCGATATTCGTCTTGATCGATCCGACCGGCACCGGAGCACGGCGATTGCGCCCGATGACCTCGCCGATCGCCCAGATCTCGGCGGGATCACCGACTTTCGTGCCCGTCCCATGTCCCTCGATGAAGGCAATCCGGTTGAAATCTATGTTGTGCTTTTCATAGATCGATCGAAGCAGGGCGGCCTGCGCCTCACGTGACGGCAGCGATATGCCATTCGTGCGGCCGGAAGAATTGACGCCGACGGCGTGAAGTCTGGCATAGCTTCGATCCCTTTCGCGCAACGCGACGTCGGTGCGACGCAACACGATCGCCGCGCCACCCTCGGCGCGGACATAACCACGACCATTGTCGTCATAAGCGCGGCACAGCCCTTCCGGCGACAACATGCGGGCCTGCGAAAAGCCGACAAAGGACATGGGATTGAGCAATAGGTTGATGCCGCCAACGATCGCGGTGTCGATCTCACCTGTTTCGAGAGCACGCATGGCCTGATCCAGCGCGACAAGCGACGAAGAGCACGCCGTATCGATTGTCATGCTCGGGCCACGCAGCCCGAATATGTGCGAGATACGATTGGAAACGATGGATAGCGTATTGCCCGTCATGAAATACGGGCTGCCGGACGCCGGATCCTCGAGCGTCAGATTGCCATGTTCAAGCGAGGAGGCCCCGATATAAACACCGACCGTTTGGCCGGCGAAGCCGTCGATCGGCAGGTTTGCGTCTTCCAAGGCCCGCCATATGACATTCAGCAGGATGCGCTGCTGCGGATCCATCTGCATCGCTTCGCGCTGTGAAAGGCCGAAAACCGCAGGATCGAACGCATAGATGTTTTCGAGAACTCCGGCAGCATAGCTGTAGGTCTTTCCCGGAACGCCGACAGCCGGATGCCAAAAGCGCGCCAAGTCCCAGCGCTCTTCAGGGATGCGGCTTACTGTGCAGCGTCCTTCCTTGAGAACGAGCTGTAGCTCTTCGATCGAACCCGCCCCAGGGGCAACGCTTGCGCGTCCGATAATTTCAACTGTCATGATCTCTCGGCAATATTTTTACAACGTGCGTCGTATCGAATCGGCAATATCACTGTCGACTGCACGCATTCTCATAATCTCTGGTTGTCAGAGACGGCAAAACTGCGTGTATAGCCAACATGTGACAGTCCGATAATCGAAGCAATGCATTCATTCCCGCGCCCTCGCTCCACCGGCCAAAAGCAGCCCCGCGGACGATTTGACGCCAGCCGTTATGTGCATCGATTCACGGCCAATTTCCGACCGTCAACAAGGCTCGATCCGTCCCGATCATACAAATGTCGGCATCTATCGCAGGCGACGCGGCAGGAGCAAACCTGGGATATCACCAGACCGTCGCCTTCCACGACTAGTTATTCAAAAGGGTCGCCGTCGCCGCGCCTTGTGCCGCGATCCCCAGCGGAGCGCCAACTATTGTCAGGAACTTGCGAATATCGACGGAAGGATGGCGTGATACGTAGATCACGTCGCGGCTTTTGACCGGGAAAGTCTGACCGACAATCAAGCTGTCGGGATGAGTCATATCGAAGCGATAGACGATCGGATAGCGCCCCTTCGAGTCCGGGGCCATGCCCTTGCGCAGCAATTCCTGGAAGCGCGCCGGCCCAAGAAGGCTCTTGACGATTTCAGGCTCTTCGTACCTGAACAGGAAGAAACCCTTGGCGTTGCTGGAATCGTCGATGGCGCCGTGCCCCAAGGCGACGGCTTCAAGCAGATTGAGATCGTTCGAGCCAAATTCCAGGCGTCCGTCTCCACGTACGGAACCGAGCAGGGTGAAGGTTCTCGGATCACGCACGAGGAAAATCTGATCGCCCGGCTGAACCAGGATGTTCTCAGAGGGATGCTCGATGATCGACTTCAGCAGAACGGTTCCCGTCCTGTTGCCGCGAACAAGCGTCACGTAGGTCTCGTAGGGCTGAGTCGTCGGGCCACCGGCCTTTGCGATAACTTCGGTGATCTTTTCCTTGGTCAGATCAAGCGAAACCATCGATGGGCGCCCGACAGAGCCGGACACTGTCACCGTGCGCGATGGCGTCCCCATGCTCGTGACAATAACATCGGGTTCGACTGCCTTTGTCGCCAAGGCTGCCAGAATCGCCTTCCGGGCCCCTTCAAGCGACTTGCCGGCAAAGCTCACGGAGCCCGCATAGGGAATGGATGCCCGCCCGTCCGGCTGCACGACGATGTCAAGCGACACCTGTTTCGATTGCGCCGTGGAGAAGAGACCGTCGGTGCCGGCTTCGAAAATCGTCACCTTCAAAGCATCGCCGACGCCGATGACCGCGGGGCCGACGCCGCCGCCTATTCCGAAGCGGCGATTGAATGTCGTGGAAACATAGTCGGAAACCAGGCGGGCGCTACGGCTGTCGATGTCGACGATATCGAAGACGGCGGCATTCTGGCGGCCAAGCTCCGCGCCGGATTGACCGGCATCATTGTTGATGGCGCCGGCAAGAGGGCCTTCGCTCGATACGGAATTGCAGCCTGCTAGAACTACGCAACAAAGTACGGCGCCAATACGAATCAATTGAACAACCTCAAATTTTATTAGCTGTCGCCACTACCCGATGGCTGGCGCCGACATCGTATGCATCAAATCTAACGATGCTTTGAAAAGCATAATGAGCTTTCATCAACAAGCCCATTACACTGCGAATACAATCAAAAAAATCAGATGCGATCATCCGGACACACTTGTCATTGATGATAACCTGATCGCGCCGAGGTATAGGCGGCAAATATGAACAACGCAATTTGAGCGGCTATTCTTTGTCAATTTTAAATTAAATTTTTCGAAAGATGGTAAAGGATCATTAAGCATCCGCTTTCCCGAAAATCGACGAAATAGCGACATTATGTTCCGTATAAATACCACTTGCTCTGCTTTTCAGGCGATTGCTATTGCCTGCAGGAGATACGAGGCATACACCTTAATTTGAGCGACGACGACGGATTATAGTAATTAGAAGTTGTTACATCGCGGTTTTCAGCAGGATAGATATTTCAATGACAATGGCAGCAGAAACCGCCTTTCCTGGCGCCGAGGGTTGGGAAACTGCTGTCGCAATAAAATATTCTTCTCAACTCGAAATTTGGTAATAGCCACATGCGATCGGCCGAATGCTGATGGCAATGAAAGTTAGGTCAATGCTCGGTTTCTCAAAACGCTCCCGAAACAAGCAATCTAAAAACCCCCTGGAGATATTCGATCAGTACGAGCAGGGCGTACCGGCTCACCAGAATGCCATAGACGCTCTTCCGGGTTGGAACTGCGCTTTTCCGCCGGATTTGAATGTCAACGCGGGCACGCTGCCACTCTATGCCGATGATCGTATCGACTGGGCGTTGCGCACCTTCGGCTCCATCGAAGGCAAGACGGTTCTGGAAGTCGGCCCTCTGGAAGGCATGCACACCTACATGCTGAATTGTCATGGCGCCTCGAGAATCGACGCGATCGAAGCAAACCGCCTTTGCTTTCTGCGGTGTCTCGTCACCAAGCAGATTCTGAATATCGCCAATGCCGCCTTCATGCTGGGTGACATCCACGCCTGGCTCAGCGAGCGCGAGCAGATCTACGACCTGGCGATCGCATCAGGCGTTCTCTATCATATGGCCGATCCTGGGGAATTTCTTCGGCTCCTGGCAAAACGATCGAATGCGGTCTTCATCTGGACGCATTTCTTCCTGGAAGAAGCGATGCCGGAGGGGGACGTTCGTCGCCTGCCTTTCAGCGGCAAGATCGAGACCAAAATGGTCGACGGCACACCGGTTCGCTATTATGAACGCAGCTATCATCACGCCAATGCCAATGCCTCCTTCTGTGGTGGCATGAAGGATCGGCACTTCTGGATGCATAGGGACGATATATTGACGCTGCTGCGCCAATTTGGCTTTGACGATGTAATCATTCGCGATGAGAACCTAGATCATCCCGGCGGTCCGAGCTTTTCGCTGCTGGCGCGCAAAACGCCCGTCGAAGGCTGACGAGAGGTCTGAATGCGGGAATTCGAAAACGGCGAACCCAATCAGCACACCGCGCATCTCGATGCGGCGGGCAGCGTGATTGGCATCAGTGCTCTCTCCACGATTTGTCCCTGCTGGCTGCCGGCTTTGGAAAACCGCCGTGCTTTTTAACCTCGAACATGATCACGGAACATTGATCGAAGGCTATCTGATACCCGACGGGTTCTCGGACAAGCCGCACATCAAGATCTCCGACGCCAACGGCGAATTGATGGTTCTGCCGTGCGATCAGGTCAAGCAGGCGGTCATCGATTCGGGCCGCCATGAAGACGGTCGAGTCGGATTCTTGCTGGATACGTCGATCATTCCGGATCTGGCCGAGCGCACGTCGTTGATGATTCATGACGCGAAGTCTGGCTTGCTGATTTATCGACGCCCTCAGACGTCGCCCATCATACCCCTGAAAGTCGTCCGGTTGGAAACGCAGCTATTGCCGATGGTCAAGTTCGACTATCACTGCGGCCGCCACTTCCAGTACGAGATTTCCTCCGTAGAGCGCTTCGGCCACGAAACCGCGCTTCAAGCATTTCATCTGAATGCCATTCAATCGATCTACATTAGCGGGCGACTGCTGATGCGCAATTACGAGGAATTCCTGGATAAGGGTTTCAAGGCAATTACCCTGCTGACGGATCCTTATTATGAATTGGCCTTGCGGATTTTCCTTCTGAAACGAATGGCAAAAACCCAGATCTCCTTCTTCGGCGACCGCGACAAGATCATCCTTGCTCCTGCGGCGGAGCACTTTGCCGAGGTCGATCTCGACAACGAGGTCTCGCTCAAGAACGCCCTCAAGAAGGCGCCACAGAATGTCCGCACCGTTCTCGTGTCACCCGTCACCCGCCAGCTGGCAACGACCATACCGGAGCAGACGGTGACGCGCTCGGATGTCGCGACCGCGATCGATCTCCTGTCGCGCTTCACAATTGTCGGGCGAGACAGCGACAGCCTTTATTTCCAACACGCGGTCAGCGAATTGCTTGGGATTTCGGTTGAAGATTTTCCGCTACCCCCGAGACACAGTGCTCTCGAAGAGATTGCGACGCGCCTGCGTTCATTGCATATTGCCGAACTGATGCTCGAAGAGGACTTGATCTTCGATCACTATGTGCGCGAAGCAATGAAGCCAGACTCAGCTGAACTGCCGGAAACGATTGCAAGCCGACATGCCAAAACCAGTCATCGATGAGGCAATAGTTCAGGAGTATCCTCGGGCAAAACCCGAGCGGCATTTCCTGCCATCCCTGTTTCGGCGCAAGATGCCGAGCACGCGCGAGCGGAACGATATCGAGGAAATCGAATATATTCCGGTTCACGACGGGCGCGAGCCGGAAACGCGGTCCGGGGGCAAGCCCCCGCTAAGGCTGCTCGGCTTCGTGCTGCTCGTGATCCTGCCTTTCGTCGCAAGTTCCATCTACTATGCGTTCATAGCCTCGAACCAATATGTCGCCGAAGCTCGCTTTGCCGTGCGGGCGGTATCCGGCGCCGGCGACAGCAGCGGCGAGAGTGGTGCTTCGGGAGGCGGAGGGGCGACGAATGCCCTCAACATGCGCTCTGCCTCGCAGGATGCCTATGTGGTGACCAGCTTCATCCACTCGACGGAAATCCTGAAGCGCATCGGCGCAAAAATCGACTACCGGTCGATGTTTACAAAACAGGATGCGGATTTTCTGACGCGCTTTCGCGCTTCGGACTCCGATGAAGAGTTTCTGAAATATTGGAACGACCACGTCACCGCTTACATCGACGTGACCTCCGGCATCATCACCTTGAAGGTCAGGACATTTGCTCCGGACGATTCCGTCAAGCTCGCCGATGCGATCATCGATGAGAGTGAAAAGCTGATCAACGAACTTTCCGAACGCGCTCGCAACGACATCGTTCAAAGCATGAAAGCGGATGTGGAGAAAAGCGGCAAGGCTTACGGCGATGCGCTCGTTGCTCTCAATCAATTTCAAAATGCGTCGGGATTGCTGAGCCCCCAGACACAGGTGAAAAACAGCGGCACGCTTCTCACGGGTCTGCTTGCTCAGAAGATGGAATTCGAAACGCGCCTTTTTGTCATGCGGCAGTCGAACGCCGAGAACTCTCCGGCATTTCAGCAGCTGATGCTTGCGAAGAACAGCCTCGATGCCCAGATCGACAAGATGAAATCGGAACTGACAGGCCCGGAAAACGCAAGCCTCGCCAAGGCCCTGCTTGATTACTCCAGGCTCGATACCGATCGCATGATCGCGGAAAAGCTCTACGAGAGCTCGCAGAAGAATTATGAAGCCGTGCTTGCGGAAGCGCTGCGAAAAACACTTTATCTGGCCGTGTTCGTAAGACCTATGCTTCCGGAAGAATCGATTTTCCCACGCCGCGTCAGCACGCCGCTGATCATATTGCTGGGGTTGATCGTCGCATGGGCGACACTGTCCCTCATATGGGCCTCCGTGGAGGACCACCGGATATGAGCGGGGACGGCGTATGATCCGCTTCAACAATGTCTCGAAGTTCTTCAAGACCGCGGCCGGGAAAAAGGTCATCCTCGATCGCGTCAGCTGCGAATTCGAGGCGGGATATTCCTACGGCCTGCTGGGCGTGAACGGTGCCGGCAAATCGACCACTATACGCATGATTGCCGGAACGATGTTGCCCAACTCCGGGAAAATATCGAAAAACGTAAGGGTGTCTTGGCCGTTGGGTCTCGCCAGCGGCTTCAATCCGCTGATGACGGGCCGCGCCAACGTTCATTTCGTTGCTCGTGCCTATGGTGAGGATGTCAGGCGCGTTTCGCGTTTCGTCGAAGAATTCGCCGAGCTCGGCGACTATCTCGACGCGCCCGTGCGTACCTATTCCTCCGGCATGGGTGCCCGCCTCGCCTTCGGCCTGTCGATGGCGATAGAATTCGAATGTTATCTGGTGGACGAAGTTCTGGCCGTGGGGGATGCCCGTTTTCAGGAGCGCTGCCGCATCGCGTTCGAAAATCGCCGCAAGTCCTCCGACATCATCATGGTGTCCCACAGCATGAGCATGATCAACATGCATTGCGACAAGGGCATGGTGCTGGTCGATGGCAGACTAATCGTCTTCGATAAGGTGGAGCAGGCCATCGAAGCGTACTATAGACTGAATCGATAGGACACGAGGGATTGCCGACAAGGCCCGATATGGCTCACGAAACAGACAACGCGCCCCAGACGATTCAGCTCAGTGCGACGGAGCATAGCCGCAACGTGGCCACGAATCTGTCCGTCACGGCGCGCAAGCTGCGTTTCTCGACGTCGAGGCGGAGCCAATTGTTTCGGGCCGTCGGGCTTCGACCACGTCCGATGCAACAGATCATCGGCAGGGCAATCCTAGTGTCGACGTTTCTATTGCTCGTCGTCCCCAATGTCATTTCGATATTCTATTTCACTGTGCTGGCCTCCGACCAGTATCAATCGGAGACGCGCTTTACCGTTCGCTCGTCCACGCCCGCGCTTGGAGGTAATCAGCTGACCAAGGTGACGGGCCTTCCGGCTGCACAAATCGTTCAGGATACGCTGATCGTCACCAACTTCATCAAAAGCAAGGACATGGTGGCCGCGCTTAAGGACAAGCTCGATTTACAGAAAATCTACGGCAACGACTCGATCGATCGGCTCGCGCGGCTGAAGCGCGATACGAGTTCGGAAAAGCTGCTGGATTATTGGGAAAGCATGGTCTCGGTCAAAATCGATGCGAACAGCGGCATCGTGACGGTCCGAGTCCGGGCGTTTTCCGCAGCCGACGCGCAAAAAGTCCTGCAACAGGTCGTGGCCGCATCGGAATCCGTCGTCAACGACGTCAACAACCGCGTTTGGCGCGATGTCATTGCGACCGCTCAGGCCAATATGGACAATGCCAAGGACCAGCTGCAGAAGGCGCGGGACCGGCTTCTCGCCGCCCGCAACCAGACCGGCGTGCTCAGTGTGGAGGGGTCGTCAACCGTCCTTACGAACCTGATTTCCTCGGTTCAGAAAGAGCGGATCGATCTGCAGCAGAAGTATGATGCCTTGCTCGGAACCGTCTCGCGCGACGCACCGCAAATGCGTGTCTTAAAACGCGAGATCGACAGCAAGCAAACCCAGCTCGATCAGCTGAACAGCCAGATCGCCGGGCAAAACAATTCCGAGAAAAATCTTGCCGATGTCTCGGTCGACATGTCTCAGCGAGAGCTTGAGCAGAACCTCGCGGAACAGCAGTTCGCCATCAGCATGAAAACGTTGGAGCAGGTTCAGTTCGTCAGCAAACAGCAACTTCTATATCTGGACACTTTCCTTGCACCGGATTTACCGGACGAGGCAGAGTATCCGCAACGCATGCTTTGGATCGCACTTGTTTTCGGCGCAAGCCTCCTGATCTGGGGAGCGGCGTTCGGCATATTGATCAATATCAAAAATCGTTTCGCTTAAAAATTTCAACGGATAGCCCCATTCAGATCCTGCGCGACATCGTCTATCGACTGCTTCCGAAGCCGCGGCCGTTCGGCGCCCAGGCGAGCGATCGTCAACGTGCGGCGAAGCGGCTGCTTATCCTGTCGCGATATCCCAATCCGAGTTTCAGCTACTATCTCGACGAGCGGGCCAAAGCGCTCGGCGACATACCTGTGATCATGAAGGGTCTTGACGATTCCCTCGATGCCATCGAGAGCGATGGTCTGTTCGTCATCATCTGCCGCTACATCAAACAGCCGCAATTGCGCTGGCTCGAAGAGCGGCGCGACAAGCTTGCCGGCGTCGCATACTTCGTGGATGACGATATCCGCGCCGTCGTCAGCGGCAATGAGGCGAGCTTGCCTTATAAATTCAGGCTCATGAAACTGGCGGTGCGCCCCTTGCCACGGGTTAACCAGCTGCTGACGCATATATGGACTTCGACGGAAACGCTTGCGGGTACGTTGGCAGCGCCGGGTCATCAGGTCGACGTTCTTGCCCCCATGCCGGCTGACGTGATTAATGATCTATCAGAGGCGAAAGCCGACCAGGTCATGCCATTGAAGATGGTCTATCATGCGACGGGTGTTCACCGGCGAGAACATGAATTTCTGATGCCGATCGTTCAGGCCGCGATGGAAAAGCATGCCCATCTGCATTTTGAAGTTTTTGCCAATGGCACGCTTGCGCGCCGTTGGAGCGGCCAGGGAATCGATTCCGCTCGCATAGCGGTTGTCCCACCCCTCACTTGGCCGGCCTATCTTGCGATAACATCGCAGCAAGGTGCGGACATTGCCTTGGCGCCGCTGCTTTCGGGAAAGACCAATGCAAGCCGCGCCGACACGAAGCGGATCGACATCAGCCGCATGGGAGCTGCGGCTATTTTCTCCCGATGCCCGACGTTCACACGATGCGCCGTTCCCGGAGAGTTTCACATCGGCAACACGGCCGAAGACTGGCTGCAGACGATCGATCGATTGGTAGGCGACCGCGAATGCCGTCTCGCTGCTCGCGATGCGACCCGGATCTCCATCGAGAAAATGCGCGAGCATGCGACGCCGGCTTTTCCCGGCATCTATTTTGAGCCGCTCGATGATGCGGCCTAGACCAAATTTGATAAATGATAAGCGCCGCAGGCGTCTGGATTTAAATAGTCGATGGCTCTGAAGATCTTACCCAACTCCGACCTTGAACGCGATACCGCCGCGCATGGGGCATCCGATCTTTGGAAATCCCTGGGTGACGATCCCGCATTCGAGATCCGGTTTTCGCCCCTCAGAAAGAGACTGCTCGTCATTCACTTGACAGCCGCAGAGGAGCCGATCGATCCCAAATTATATATCAATCGGGGCCGCGGTTTTCGGGAGGCGGATGCCGTTTCGCTATCGGAGGCTCGGCGCTTCGTCATCACGGCCGATGTAGGATCGGTCGGAACTATCTGCGCATTGCGTGCCGACCCCGCCAGCTTCCTGACGAGATTTCATTTTGAGATCAAAGCATTTTCTTCGGCCAAGTCGGCAGAAAAACATATTTCGCAACTCCTGAGCACCGGCGATAAGGCAGAGCGCATCGACCTGGGCAAGCTCCCGCAACATTGGACGAAACTACCAAAATTGCGTTTCGGGAAGCGGGCGCCGAGCCTGACGATCCAATACGCCGACGCAAACTATCGATTGGCTGCCGAACTTGTCGCTGCGCCGGTGTCCGCGACAGCAGGCCATTGGCTGAGCGTCGTCGTTCCGGTCTATAACGCCCCTGCCCGCTATCTGGACGACCTGGTCAGATCCTTCGAGATGCAGGGAGAGCAAGGCACGGAGCTCATTTTGAGCGACGATGGCTCGACCTCGTCTGAAACGCGACAATGGTATGCGAAGCGGACGGAAGGCACCAATGTGCGCATTGTGCTCAACGACCGCAATGGCGGCATCGCGGCTGCCACCAATGCCGGGCTGGCGCACGCGCAAGGTCAATGGGTTGCCTTCCTCGACCATGACGACGTCATTGCTCCTCATGCCTTCAAGCTCATGAGGCACACACTCGAACAAAATCCGGATGCAGGCTTTCTCTACACCGATGAGCTTGTCGTCGATGACACATTGAAGCCGACGGGCATCATGCTCAAGCCGGCGTATGACTCCGTATTGCTGACAGGCGTCAACTACATCAACCACTTCTCCGTCTATCGCCACAACCGACTGCGTGAAATCGGCTACCTGCGGACCGGATATGATGGCTCGCAGGATTACGACCTGCTGCTGCGCTATCTGGAAGGCATTCCGGAGGAACGTATCCTTCACCTGCCCTACCCCGCCTATTGGTGGCGGCGCAACGGCCAGACCTATTCGCGCAAGTTCATGGAGGCGGCGACGGCAAATGCCAGAAAGGCGCTCACGGAGCGGTTCGCCCGGCAGCAGCAAACAATCGACGTTCAGGGTGCGCTGACAAAAACGCTGCATCGCGTCACATTCGAACCGCCACGCGATTGGCCGAAGATATCGATCGTCATTCCCAGCAAGGACGGTTTCGATCTGATCTCCCGCATCCTTCATGACGTGTTCGAAAAAACTGACTATCCGAATTTCGAAGTGCTGGTCATCGACAACGGCTCGACGAAGCAGGAGGTTCTTGATCTCTACGAGCGTTATCGCCAGACGCATCCCAATTTTTCCGCCGCCGTCGCCCCCGAAGCCTTCAACTTCTCGCGCTCGGTCAATCGCGGGCTGAGTGCCGCCACCGGAGATCACTTTCTCATTCTCAACAATGACGTCGAGGTCATCGAACCGGGCTGGTTGAAGGAAATGGTGTCCTGTCTAGCCTATGACAGAACAGGCATCGTCGGCGCCAAATTGCTCTTTGCCAACAACAAGATACAGCATGCGGGCGTGATCATCGGCTTCGGAGGACTGGCGGGTCACTGGTACCTGAACAAGCCCAGGGAATTCGGCGGTCCCATGAACCGGCTGCATGTGCGCAACACCATGACCTGTGTCACCGGCGCCGTGATGCTGATCTCGGGTGACTGCCTACGCAGAATAGGCGTCTTCGACGAGGAGAATTTCGCCGTCGCCTATAATGATGTCGATTATTGCCTGCGTGCCCACAAAGCCGGTTTTCGCATCATATGGACGCCCTTTGCCTGCCTCTACCATCATGAATCGCTCTCGCGCGGCTCCGACAAATCGGGTGAGCGAAAGAAGCGCTTCAATCAGGAAAAGGAAAACCTGCGCCGCGCGCATGCGACCCAGGGCTTTGCGGATAGGGCTCTCAACCCCGCCTATAGCCGCGACAAATCAGACCCGAGAATTCTGGTGCCGACGAAGCTCTTCATTCCATCGATGTCGTAGAAAATCGTGCCTGCCTGAACTCTCCGGCTAAAGCTGTATCAGGTCCAGATCCCGGCCGATCTCGCGCTTGGCGATGTCGACCACGCTCGTCTCGTGCGTGAAGAGAATGGTCTGGAAGCGCTCCGCCGTCGATGCCAGCACCTTCAGGCCGGCGCTGACGCGCTCGTCGTCGAAGGTCTGGAAAATATCGTCGACAATCAGCGGCGCCGGCTCGTTGCGAACGGAATAATCCTCCAGGAATGCCAGTCGCAGAGCAAGATAGAGCTGGTCGGCCGTACCTTCGCTCAGCCCGTCAAGCGGCACCCGCTCGCCTCCCATCCGCTCGGCCAGCAGCTGGAGCGCATCATTTTCGTCATGGGCCTCGACGAGACGCATGAAGCGGCTTCCGGTCAGCTGAGAAAACAATTCGCCGGCGCGTCTGATGACGGGATCCGCCTGCTTCTCGCGATAGGATTCCATCGAGCCTGCCAGCATCCGGGCGGCAAGTTTCAGCACCACCCACTGCCTTGCGAGTTCCTTGGCTTCCTGTTCAGCCGAAAGCTTTTCGAACACCGCATATTCGGCACTGGCCCCGGTCTCAAGCGCTTGTTGCTGGCGCCGATTCTCCGCCAGACGCGCCGACAATTCACCGTGCATGGTGAACTGCCGCTGATCCTCTCCCGTCAAACGCTCGATTTCGAGATCGGCAGCCACTCGTTCGAAATCGTGAAGCTCCGTCCGAAGCTCGGCTTCCGCCTTGCCATCGGCCTGCTGACGGAACCTGTCACGGCTTTCGATAAGACGTTTATTCAGGCGCGTACGCTCACGCAAGCGCGACAACAGCACCGGCAGATCGGAGGGTTGAGGCAGATCCGCAACCAGGTGATCGAGATCGCTCTGGATTACAGTCAGCGCCTTCTCATGGCGTGCGAGCAAGCCCTCGGCGCGTTGGCGATCCTCCTCAAGGCCATCGCGCTTCTTCAGTTCGCTGCGCATGGCGTTGGCGCGACTATGAAGAGCCTCGGCTGCCGCGTCGGCAGGCAGATGGTCGAGTTCGTATCCGGCGCTGGCAGTCAGCGTTGCAAGCCGGCGTTCGAAATCGGCCATATCACGGCGCATGCCGGCGACACGACGCGAGCGATTGTCTCGCTCCGCCAAGGCATCGGGAAGCTCTTCCCAAGCCTTGAGAGCTACCGACGCCATTTCCAGCGTCGTATCCGCCGGCAGTCCGAGAGGAACCACGGCTTTATCGAAAGCGTCTCGCCAACCGGCCTGCTGGCGGTCGAGTGCTTGCCGCTGCTCGTCAAAACGGGCCAGCCGATCCCGTGCGGAGCTGATCTCACCTTCCCGCGTGCGGCTTTCGCTCCACCATTCGGCAGCCAGCCGCAGATGCTTGCGCAAACCATCGGCCATCGCCACAGGCGGTAGGCGACTGCTCTTATAACCGGTCGCTTCGGCAATATCCTGCAGGGTAGGCAGGACTCGCGCTTCGGCAAGGGCATTCTCGTCCCGCTCATCACGGAGATCGCGCAATGCCTTTCGCTGACGCGCCAGCGCCTCGACGCCGCGTCGCCATTCCAGCATGGTGGCGGGCTCGAGGACGGCGATGCCGCAGGGATCGAACAACGCGGCAAAGGATGTCTGGACATCGGCCAGAGCTGCTTCTTTCCCACGCAGTCGATCGGCGGTTTCTTCACGCTCCTTGTGCAAACGCGCCTGCCGCAAGCGATAATCGGCATGGCGTGCGACGCGATCGGCATCGTTCAAGGCCGTATCAGCCAAACGATCCGCTTCACGGATTGTGACTGTCAACGCGGCAACTGCCTTGGCATTGGCAACGCCGCCTCCGGCAATCATGTCCTGAATGGATGACCATCTGTTATCACGGTCCTCGCGTGCAGCAGCAATTTGCTCGCGGCTGACGACCGGACCTGAGCGCTCGGCATCGGCCAGAGCCTGTTCTATCTCGGCCAATTGATCGTCATGGCCGCGCAACCTCTCGGCAGTCTCCCGTGTTGCTGCGCGAGCCGTATCCAGCTCTTTCTGATGCTCGGCAATCTCCGCCAACTCAGGCAGGGAAGCCGCGAAAATGGCTGATATGTCATCGACCGGCGGTCGCAATCGCATCGCCGCTTCGTTCAGATCCGTCTCGGCGCGGCGTATCTGCATTTCCAGCCCGTCAAGCCGCGCCAGAGCAGCCAAGTCACCAGCCAGTGAATCCAGTTCATCAATAAAGGGCCTGGGGTCGATGAGACGCCCGGCAAGACTGTCTCTCTCCAACGCCGCCAGCTGCGTGCGCTCGCCTTCCGCCTGATCGGCAAGCGCGTGCAGCCGCTGCAAGAGCTGCCGTCCCTGCTCTACCAACTCGGACAGGCGCGCATGGTCGACATCGCTCGGCTGATGCCGTTCGAGTTCGGCCATATCGGCGATGCCAAGACGGCGTGCGAGCTGGGTCAAAGCGGCGTCATAACCTGCCAGCTCCTGATCGATGCGCGGGAGATCGCGCTGCTGGCTGCGATAATTACCGGTATCGGCAAAGAGCTGTGTGATGTCGCCCGAAAGCTGCAACAACGCCTCATCGATGTTCATGCGCGAGAGATCTTCCTCCGCACGGACAACGGTCTGGCGTATCCGCCGCAGTTCGTCCTCGGCGGCCTGCTTGTCGCGCAGCCGTTGCTCGAGCCTGTCGGCGAAACTGTCAGGTATCGCGGAAAGATCCGACAAGCCCTCGAGGGCCATGCTCTCCGCATCGATTTCGGCGAGCAAGGGCTGGAGGGTCTTCAGCTTGCTCAGCCGATCCAGAGTTTGGCGCGTGTTACGACGCTCGGTCTGCAAGTGCTCCAGCTCCACCTCAAGTTCGCTGGCCTCCGCAATCAGCTTCTTCCAATCGCCTGACTTGAGCTCGTGATCGCGCTCGGCCTTGCGGGCGTCGTCGTAGCGATCCAACGCCTGATAAAAACCGCGGTCCTTCGAGCGGCGGGCCGCATAAATGCCATCGGCTTCCGTTTCCAGCGATTGGCGCAATCGCGAGAGGCCTGTCAGTCCCGAGGCTGCGGAAAATAACAGGCTGCCGATCTCGCCACCGCTTCGCAGCATGGCGGCAGCGCCCTGGCGCAATCTTTGCGAATCCAGACCGAATGCACGTTCGAAAACATCGCGGCTCAAATTGCCGACGAATGGCGCGAGCGCGTCCTCGGCAAGCGGCGCTTCCTTGTCATCCGGTGCAAGCAGCGTGCTTTTGCGGCCGCGCCGGCGGCGAAAGGCAAGTGCTGCACCGTCGCGAGCGCTGATCGCCGCACCGATCCGCAGACTGCCGGGCTCATGCAGAAAGCTTTGCTCGGCGGCGGCCGGAAAACCAAACAGAAGATCCGAGATTGCACTCAAAGCAGAAGACTTGCCGGCTTCGTTCGGGCCGTAAATCACATGCAGTCTGGCTCCGGCACGAAAATCGAGCGAACGGTCGGTAAGCGCGCCATAGCGAAGAATGTCGAGGCGGTCGAAGCGCATGTCAGTCTGCCCCCTGCCCGCGCGTCATCAACAGCTGCCGTGCCTCCTCGATGAGTGTGTCTATGCCGTCGCCCAGTGGCTGCTCGTTTGCACCGAGGCCTCCCGGCAGGCGTACGGCAATTTCCTCGACGAGACGATTGGCTTCGGCGGCGATGTCGGCATCGCTTGCGTGCTCGGCCAGTAACTGTCGCAGATCGAGCGCGCCCTCGGCAACGGCAGGAGACGCGGCAGGCGGCTCCAGACGCAGCTCCAGCTTTTCGAGCCAGATGTCTTCATGCACACGATGACAGGCCGCTTCGACCTCATCGCGCCACTGCTGGCGATTGGCAAGAATAGCTCCGTGCAGCGGCGTGACCCCGGAGAGCCGAACACGCAACGCCGTCATCCGTCCTTCCATATCCTCCACCAATGCCTGCACGGCATGCTCGACGTGTCGCAAGATTGCCGTCTGATCCTGCTCCGGGCCGATGTTCAGATCCACTTGCGCAAATCGCGCTTCGTCGACGATCAGACGCTCGTGCGCAATGCGTCCGTCCTCGACAGTGACCAGCACCGCGCCCTTGGCACCCCGCTCGCGGATGTTGCGCCCCTGCAGATTGCCGGGGAATATCACCAGCGGATCGCTGGCAACCACTTCATAATCGTGCACATGGCCGAGCGCCCAATAATCATAGCCACGCGAACGCAGATCTTCGATGGAGCAAGGCGCATAAGGCGCATGCGGCTCGCGGCCCGTCAACGACGTATGCAGAATGCCGATGTTGAACCAGCCGGCGACCGGCGCGGGATAGGTCAGCGCCAGATTGTCGTTGGCCGACCGTTCGGCAAATCCCTGCCCATGCAACGCCACTTTGAGCCCGTCGAGCTTGACGCTGCCCGGCTTGCCGGTCGGAAATTCATGCACATTGTCTGGCAGCGTAATCGTCTTCGTGATGACACTTGCCGCATCGTGATTGCCGCGCAGCAGGAAGACCGGAATGCCTTCACGCTCGAGCCGCGCCATTTCGCGATTGAAGAACAGGCCGATCTTGTTGTCCTTCCAATCACCGTCATAAACATCGCCGGCAATCAGGAAAAAATCGACGCGCTTCTCGATGGCCAAGCCGACCAGCGTCGAAAAAGCCTTGCGGCTTGCTTCCACGAATATGGCGGCGATGGCAGCATCCTTCAGGGCCAGCCCCTGAAAGGGACTGCCCAGATGCAGGTCGGCGGCATGGATGAAACTGAAAGAGGGCATGGGCTCCGATCATCGCCAGATATCCTGCCCTCCCTTTTAAGGAAGCGAAGGCGCCATGAACACTGTGCCTGTTGCTTCATCCAATGGTTTCATGAGCATTTGAGCGGCCTCGTTCCCGGCTCACGCGATTGCGATCCGCCACCTGACCTTGCATGCTTGCCGCAAGTGCAGCCGGCTGCTACTTCCCAGGAGGCATTTTCGTTTCAAACAAAGTCACGGAAATGCTCTATCTCTCTGTTTTCAAGCAATTCCGCACGCAAAGCCGCTTCGCGCTCTTGCAGGAATTGCCCTAGCATTTCATCACCAAGGACGAGGAGACCTCTCATGAGACATCACGCTTTTGGGCGAACGCCCTTCATCGTTACGGACGTCGGTTTTGGTGCCTGGCAGATCGGCGGCGCGTGGGGCGATGTCAGCGAGGCCGATGGCCGCGCAGCACTCAATGCCGCCCTCGATGCCGGCATGACCTTCATCGATACGGCCGACGTCTATGGCGACGGCCGCTCGGAGAAGATCATCGCCGATGTGCTGAAAGCGCGTGGCGGCGACCGCCCGATGGTAGCAACCAAAGCCGGTCGACGCTTGGACCCGCATGTTGCCGATGGCTACAACAAGACCAATCTTGAAGCCTTCATCGATCGCAGCCTCAAGAACCTCGCCGTCGAAAGCCTCGACCTTGTGCAGCTTCACTGCCCTCCGACGGAGGTACTCTACCGACCCGAGGTATTCGCCGGTCTCGACGAATTGCAGAAGGCTGGAAAGATCAAGGGATACGGCGTCAGCGTGGCGACGGTCGAAGAGGCGCTGAAGTCGATCGAATATCCGGGCGTGCTGAGCATCCAGATCATCTACAATATCTTCCGTCAGCGGCCGGATCATCTGTTCTTCAAGGAAGCCCGGCGCAAGAACGTCGCCGTCATCGCCCGCGTGCCCCTCGCCTCGGGCCTGCTTTCGGGCAAGATTACCCGCGATACGCAATTTGCCAGCGATGACCACCGCAGCTTCAATCGCCATGGCGAAGCCTTCGATGTCGGCGAGACCTTTGCCGGCGTTCCTTTCGAAGTCGGCCTCGAGGCGGTGGAAGAAGTGCGCAAGCTTGTACCGGCAGGCGCCAGCATGGCGGCTTTTGCGCTGCGCTGGATCCTGATGAGCGATGCCGTCACCGTGGTCATCCCCGGTGCCCGCAATGCCGAACAGGCGAAAGCCAATGCGGCAGCCGCCGATCTTGCGCCTCTTTCGGCTGATGTCATGGCAGCGACGCGCGATATCTATGAGCGCCTGATCGCTCCGCACGTTCATCATCGCTGGTAACGGCGTTGTCATGCGCGTGGCCGGGCACGAATTTCCGGCCACGCGCATGGTTTTTCATCGACGCATGCGACCGAACCTGGCTTGCGAAAGAGCCCGATTGGGAGCAGATCTGGAGGAGGATATTCATGAAAGTAGCTCTGGTCACGGGCGCGTCACGCGGTCTTGGCGCGGTGATCGCAATGGAGCTTGCCAATGCGGGCTGGGCTGTCGCTATAAACTATGCGAGCGACACCCAGGGTGCCGAAAAGATTGCCGAGACCATTCGGCAGCGCGGCGGGCAAGCCTATGCCGCTCAATTCAGCGTCATCGATCAGGCGGAACTGGTTCGCGGTCTGGAGAAGATCAAGGCGGCGCTCGGGCCGATCGATCTGATCGTCAACAACGCCACAGGACCACAGCCTGAAATGCCGCTCATGGAGCAATCCTGGCGAAGCTATCTCGATCAGCTGGAATTCTTCGTCAAGGCGCCCTTGGAACTGCTTCAAGCCGTACTCCCCGACTGGCGCGCCCGAAAATCGGGACGCGTTGTCAACATCGGCTCGGAGGTCGCGGAACTGGGCAACCCCAATTTCGGCAACTATGCATCCGCCAAGGGTGCGATGCTCTCGATGACGCGATCCTGGGCACGAGAACTCGCACCGGAAGGAATCACGGTCAATCTCGTTGCGCCCGGCTGGATCCCGGTCGAGCGGCATGCCGAAGCGTCCCAGCAGGCAAAAGACGGCTACCTCGCGCATACGCCGATGGCTCATTTCGGCAAGCCGGAAGACATCGCCAATGCCGTCGTCTTTCTCGCCTCGAGCAAAGCGGATTTCATCACGGGCCAGAAGCTTGCGGTGAATGGCGGCCGGACACTGCTTTAAGGCGGCCTCATCGCAGCAAGGATTGACAGCTCGATCAGGTCATCCGGCATCGGGATCTCATCGTCCACTTCCGGGAGGCAAGATCATGACCGTTCCAATGCGCTACAGCCGCGCCACCGAAGAATTCGATGCCTTCTTGCGAGATGCGCAAATCCACATGGATACAGCCACCCGGCATCAGACGTATCAGGGTGTTTACGGAACGCTGATTGTCTTTCGTCGGCGCTTGATGGTCCAGCAAGTCATTGACTTTGCGGCCGTGCTGCCGGCTGTTCTCGGCGCAATCCTGGTTTCCGATTGGGACACTCGAGAGCCGCCGCGACCATTCGAAAGCCGTGAAGCGATGACCAGCGAGGTGTTGGCCGTGCGCCAGGATCACAATCTCGCACCGAGATCGGTGATTTCAGATGTCGCTGCAGCAATGCGAGGTCATGTCGATCCCATTGCGTTCGATCAATGTCTGCAACGATTGGGCCCGGATTCGATGGCGTTCTGGGGCGCGCCGGACTGAAAACGCTACACATCTCGATGGCCGCGGCATCGTCGTCGAATAGCCGGATCGGTCGTAACGAACGTCGCGATATGAAACGAAAAGGGCCCGCTTTCGCGGGCCCCGATGTCATCCACGCGCTGGGCTAAAGCCTCGTCGCGGGTGAAAACTCATTAGCTGTTGACCGCGTCCTTCAGGCCCTTGCCGGGCGTGAACTTCGGTACGTTGCGAGCAGCAATATCAACTTCAGCACCGGTGGACGGGTTACGGCCCTTGGTGGCTGCACGGTGAGAAACGGTGAAGCTGCCGAAACCTGCGAGGCGGATGTCGCCGCCCTTCTTCAGTTCAGCCTGGACGGTTTCGAAAACAGCGTCGACAGCGGAAGCAGCGTCAGCCTTCGTGATACCGGCCTTCTCGGCCACAGCGGACACGAGCTCATTCTTGTTCATGTTTCCACCCCTTTCTCTGGTATGAAACGACTTATCAGTAAGCGGGGTGCAAAGTAGGAATGCTCTTACCCGCCGCAACCCCAAAAACCCTGCAAACCAAGGAAAAGCAAGCGTTGCCATACGCTTTTCACAAAAAAAGACCGGCAATTTTGCCGGTCTTTTCGCCTTTTGGATCAATTCGACAGAATTGAGGCGGAGGGCCTCAATGAGCGATGGTCGCGCCGACATCGTCGACGCCTTCGACCGTCGCAATGACGGGCGTTTCGACGGTGCCGTCCCATTCGATCGGCTCAGGCCGGCGAACGAGCGCATGCTTGATCACCTCGCCCATGCGGGACACAGGGATGATCTCCATGCTGTTCTTCACGTTGTCCGGAATCTCCGCCAGATCCTTGGCGTTCTCTTCCGGTATCAGCACCTTCTTGATGCCGCCGCGCAATGCCGCAAGCAGCTTTTCTTTCAGGCCGCCGATCGGCAGCACACGGCCGCGCAGCGTGATTTCGCCGGTCATGGCGACATCCTTGGAAACCGGGATGCCGGTCATGATCGAGACGATAGCGGTTGCCATGGCGACACCAGCCGACGGACCATCCTTGGGCGTCGCACCTTCCGGCACGTGCACGTGGATGTCGCTCTTGTCGAAGCGCGGCGGCTCGATGCCGAAATCGACAGCGCGCGAGCGGACATAAGAGGCCGCCGCCGAGATCGATTCCTTCATGACTTCCTTCAGGTTGCCGGTGACCGTCATGCGGCCCTTGCCCGGCATCATCACGCCTTCGATCGTCAGCAGCTCGCCGCCAACCTCGGTCCAGGCCAGACCGGTGACAACACCGACCTGATCTTCGCGCTCAGCTTCACCATGACGGAAGCGCGGCACGCCGAGATAGTCGGAGATGTTCTCCGCCGTAACGGCAACCGACTTCGTCTTGCCCTTGATGATCTCGGTGACCGCCTTGCGGGCGAGCTTCATCAATTCGCGTTCGAAGTTACGAACACCGGCTTCGCGGGTGTACTGCTGGCTGATCGCCATCAGGGCGTCGTCGCTGACCGAGAATTCCTGCGGCTGCAACGCATGTTCCTTGATGGCCTTCGGCAGCAGGTGCCGCTTGGCGATCTCGCGCTTTTCGTCTTCGGTATAGCCGGCGATACGGATGACTTCCATGCGGTCCATCAGGGGCGCAGGGATGTTCAGCGTATTCGCCGTCGTGATGAACATCACGTCCGACAGGTCGTATTCGACTTCCAGGTAGTGGTCCATGAAGGTCGAGTTCTGCGCCGGATCCAGCACTTCAAGCAGGGCCGAAGACGGATCGCCGCGATAGTCCTGGCCGAGCTTGTCGATTTCGTCGAGCAAGAACAGCGGGTTGGACTTCTTCGCCTTCTTCATAGACTGGATGACCTTGCCGGGCATCGAGCCGATATAGGTGCGGCGGTGACCACGGATTTCAGCTTCGTCACGAACGCCGCCGAGAGCCATGCGGACATACTCACGTCCGGTCGCCTTGGCGATCGACTGGGCCAGCGAGGTCTTGCCGACGCCCGGAGGACCGACGAGGCACAGGATCGGGCCTTTGATCTTCGTGGCGCGTGCCTGGACGGCCAGATACTCGACGATGCGCTCCTTGACCTTCTCCAGACCAAAATGATCCGCTTCGAGGATCTTCTCGGCATTGTTCAGGTCAGCCTTGACCTTCGACTTCTTGTGCCAGGGGATGCCCAGCAGCCAGTCGAGATAGTTACGCACAACGGTCGCTTCGGCCGACATCGGGCTCATCTGCCGGAGCTTCTTCAGCTCGGCATCGGCCTTTTCCTTGGCTTCCTTCGACAGCTTGGTCTTGGAGATGCGCTCTTCCAGTTCGGCCATCTCGTCGCGGCCTTCCTCGCCGTCGCCAAGCTCCTTCTGGATCGCCTTCATCTGCTCATTCAGATAGTATTCGCGCTGCGTCTTCTCCATCTGGCGCTTGACGCGCGAGCGGATACGCTTTTCGACCTGCAGAACTGAAATCTCGCCTTCCATGAAGCCGAGCGCCTTTTCGAGGCGGGTCTTGACGCTGGTGGTTTCCAGCATCTCCTGCTTCTCGGTGATCTTGATCGACAGGTGCGAGGCGACGGTGTCGGCCAGCTTCGAATAATCATCGATCTGGCTGGCAGCGCCAACCACTTCCGGCGAAATCTTCTTGTTGAGCTTTACGTAGCTCTCGAATTCCGACACGACCGAACGGCTCAAGGCTTCCAGCTCGACCTGATCTTCCTCAGGCTCATGCAGGAGGTGACCGAGTGCTTCGTAGAAATCCTCGCGACCGGTGTATTCGTCGATCTCAGCGCGCGCACGGCCTTCGACAAGCACCTTCACGGTGCCGTCGGGCAGCTTCAGCAGCTGCAGGACATTGGCGACAGTGCCAACCTTATGAATGGCGTCCGGCGTGGGATCATCGTCGCTGGCATTGATCTGGGTGACCAGCATGATCTGCTTGTCCGACCCCATGACCTCTTCCAACGCACGAATGGATTTCTCCCGTCCGACGAACAGCGGCACGATCATGTGGGGGAAAACCACGATGTCGCGCAACGGCAGTACCGGATAGGCAATGCTCTCATGTGCCGCAGACGTTTTTTTAGTCATCATATTTCCTTTCCGTCGTCCCGTTCCCGGGCTCTTCACCGGCCTGGGGGAGGATTAGCCGGCTCTCTCACTTGGTTAACAAGTGGAGCTTCACATTGCCTATTTCAAGTCATGCAGGACGCGCTGTCGTCAGACAGATGCCCCGCCTATTCACGAGGAGGAACGCAACAACAAAACACCGAAGCCAGACTACTCAAACACGGTCGGCGAAGCGAAATCCGAAGATAAAACGCCGGGCTTGAGCCCTAGCCGCCGAATGCTCCAGAATCATGCCATCATGGCTGCAGCAGGATCGCTTCACAACCGGTTTTGGCGGCGTTCCCATGGGCTTATCCAAGACTTTATCAGCAAACCGCACGATTTTTCAAACAGAAAGGGGCCCGTCATCGACGAGCCCCTGATTCCTAACGACAAAACGGAGGGTTAAGCCGTTGCGTTGGCCTTTTCCTCTTGCCGGTCGGCATAGATGTAGAGCGGGCGAGCCGATCCACGGACGACCTCTTCGGAGATGACCACTTCGCGAACGCCTTCCAGCGCCGGCAGCTCGAACATCGTGTCGAGCAGGATCTTTTCCATGATCGAGCGCAGACCACGAGCACCCGTCTTGCGGACGATGGCCCGGCGAGCGATTTCACGTAGCGCATCCTCGTGGAAGGTCAGCTCGACGTCTTCCATTTCGAACAGGCGCTGGTACTGCTTCACAAGCGCGTTCTTCGGCTCGGACAGGATCTGGATCAGCGCATCGGCATCCAGGTCTTCCAGCGTTGCCAGAACCGGCAGACGGCCGATGAATTCCGGGATGAGACCGAACTTCACCAGATCTTCCGGCTCCAGTTCGCGCAGCACTTCGCCAACGCGGCGATCGTCTGGAGCCTTGACGGTGGCGCCGAAGCCGATCGAGGTCTTCTCGCCACGCGCCGAGATGATCTTGTCGAGGCCGGCGAATGCACCGCCGCAGATGAAGAGAATGTTGGTCGTATCCACCTGCAGGAATTCCTGCTGCGGATGCTTGCGGCCGCCTTGCGGGGGAACCGAAGCCACGGTGCCTTCCATGATCTTCAGCAACGCCTGCTGCACGCCCTCGCCCGACACATCACGGGTGATCGACGGATTGTCTGACTTGCGGGAAATCTTGTCGACTTCGTCGATGTAGACGATACCGCGCTGGGCGCGCTCGACGTTGTAGTCGGCAGCCTGGAGCAGCTTTAGAATGATGTTTTCGACGTCTTCGCCGACATAACCCGCTTCGGTCAGCGTCGTCGCATCGGCCATCGTGAACGGCACGTCGATGATGCGGGCGAGCGTCTGAGCGAGATAGGTCTTGCCGCAACCGGTCGGGCCGACGAGCATGATGTTCGACTTCGCCAATTCGACGTCGCCGTTCTTCGATGCGTGTGCAAGACGCTTGTAATGGTTGTGAACGGCGACGGAGAGGATCTTCTTCGCCTGCCGCTGGCCGATGACGTATTCGTCAAGAACCTTGATGATGTCCTGCGGAGTCGGAACACCATCACGCGACTTCACCATCGAGGATTTGTTTTCCTCGCGGATGATGTCCATGCAGAGTTCGACGCACTCGTCGCAGATGAATACGGTCGGTCCGGCAATCAACTTCCGGACTTCATGCTGGCTCTTACCGCAGAACGAACAATAAAGCGTGTTCTTCGAGTCGCCGCCGTTGCTGCCGTTGTCTCTGGGCATATCACTTTCCTTCCAGCACGCCGCAAATTCCCAAATGAAATCGCGGTCCACTCAATGCGCTCGCCGGATCTGCCCCTCGTTTTTGCAGATCGCGGCGCCCTTCAGGGTACTGAACGCAGGCCAGATAACTGGAACTGCGTGGCAACGATCCCCCTTCGAATGCCGAATGCCATGTCATAAAAACGCTACATAGCATGAATGCTTACTATTACCGCGTTCCATTCCACATTAAACCCCTATTCAATCACAAATGGGATAGAACTGTGGCGCGGAAAGCACCGCCTCGTGGATAATCACGAGGCGCTTTCGCCCTCTATTTCAGTACGCGACGTCAACACCTTGTCGATCAGACCCCATTCCTTGGCCTCGTCCGAGGACATGAAATGGTCACGATCAAGCGTCTGCTCGACTTCTTCGTAAGTCCGGCCGCAATGCTTGACATAGACTTCGTTGAGGCGACGCTTCATCTTGATGATGTCGCGTGCGTGACGCTCGATATCCGAAGCCTGGCCCTGGAAGCCGCCCGAAGGCTGGTGAACCATGATACGGGAATTCGGCGTTGCGAAACGCATGTCCTTGTCGCCGGCGGCGAGCAGCAGCGATCCCATCGATGCGGCCTGACCGATGCACAGCGTCGAAACGGCAGGCTTGATGAACTGCATCGTATCGTAGATCGCCATGCCGGCGGTGACCACGCCACCCGGCGAATTGATGTAAAGCGCAATTTCCTTCTTCGGGTTTTCTGCTTCGAGGAAGAGAAGCTGGGCGCACACCAACGTTGCCATGTGGTCTTCGACGGGCCCGGTGAGGAAGATGATACGTTCTTTCAGCAGGCGGGAATAGATGTCGTAAGACCGTTCACCACGGTTGGTCTGCTCAACAACCATCGGCACCAGAGCCATAGCTGTATCAACTGGATTTCTCATGTGCGTCCTTTACCAAGCTTGCCCCGGCGACGAAAACGCCGGGAATCGAATAAAAATTCTTTACCCCTACATAGAGTGTCCCTGCCCTGCACTTCAAGACGCACGAAAGCATAACCTCAAAAAGCAGTATTGCCTCACGAAGCGTTGACAAAGCATTTCTAAGCGTCGCTTTCGTGAAGCCAACAGTCACGCAGGTTTGCTCCGCGCAACTCACCGCTTTTCCCGGTCACAAGGTGAAGGAAGCGTGAAGACCCATCCCGGCACGACGCAGAGGTTGGGCGTAGCTAAAATTTACCACGTCATTTAAGGAACTGGCCACCTTATTGCGCAAGGATGCATCGACGCAGGAACTACGACGCCCACCCGGGCGATCCAGTCCTGCCAGAGGGGAATTCGTCGATCGTGTTGAACATGACCACAGGCCTGACGATCTGGTGCTCGGAGGCCATTACTCTTGCGACCGTGCTTCTCCTCGCCTGGCGTCACAACCGTCAAACTCCCGCCTATCTGATGTGGGCCCTGGGTTTCAGCGTCAGCGCAATCGGCTTTGCGCTGGTGGCGGCTCGCGGCGTTATTCCCGACATTTGGTCCGTCACCATCGGCAACACCATAGCTTTGCTCGGCGAGAGCGCTTGGATTGCAGGCTTCCGCTGGATGGACAAGCGCAAGCTTCAATGGTCCGCCCTGCTGCCGCCGCTTATCTGGGTGATCGGCGTCAACCTGCCCTGGATCAACGACGACTTCGTCAATCGTGTCATCCTTTACGATCTGGCAGGCGCCGTCGGCTCGACCCTTCTTGCAATCGCGGTTCAGCCGGGCGAAGGCCGGCGCGAGCCTGCCCGGGCGCAGATCAGCATCGTCTTCATGACCTTGGCATGCCTCTGCTTCATTTCCGGAATCTGGATGGCGCTCCTGCGACCTTCGCTGGACGATGCCCTCATCTGCCGAGGCTATGTGGCGCTCGGCTACGCATTGCTGATCACCGTTGCGATCGTCCTGAACGGGAAACTGCTGATGGAGCGCGCGGAGCGCCGGTGGCGAGCCATCTCCATCACCGACACGCTGACCGGCGTGCTGAACCGGCGCGGCCTCCAGGACAGCTACGACATTCTGGCTGGCGAAGGACAACACCGGGCGCGAAAGCTCGCAGCGCTGCTGTTCGATCTCGATCACTTCAAATCGATCAACGACCGCTACGGCCATCAGACGGGCGATATCGTCCTCGTCGAATTCGCCCGCATCGCTCACCAGTTCGTGCCGCGCAGCGGCGCATTCGGCCGAATGGGCGGGGAGGAATTCGTCGCATTCGTTCCGATAGACGATCAGGCCCAGGCCGAGGCCCTGGCGGAAACCATTCGCGCGGACTTCTGCCGGACACCCCTGCTTGCGGGACGCTCGCTCGTGCCGGCAACGGTCAGCATCGGGGTGGCGATCATGCCGCATGATACCGCGAGCTGGGATCGTCTCGTATCGGCCGCCGATCGCGCGCTCTATGCCGCCAAGCGCGCCGGGCGAAATTGCACCATCGTCTTCAGCGAGAAAGAGACGGCAAAGCCGGAAGATGCACCCGTCGATGCCGAAAGCGGCGAGCTGGTGCCAACCCTCGACGATCAGATCCATGCTCTCAGGCGCATGCGCAAGCTTGCTGGCATGTAACGGTCTCTCCTGCCCCACATCCTTCAGCCCCGGCCTGGATCAAGGTCGCCTGCGCGCGGCACGGCTGAGCCGCCCCACCGCGTCGGGGCTACTTCGGTTATCGAGCGGCTCAAAACCGTACGAGGCGCATGGCCGGCAAAATCGATATCACCGCATGAAATGCAAATGACGCACCTGAGCGGCGCGCCATAGCGGAATTGTCGATCAAGATCAGATGATATCAGCCGTAACGACCGGTGATATAGTCTTCCGTGCGCTTGACCTTCGGAGCCTGGAAGATCTGCTCGGTCGCGCCGTATTCGATCAGATCGCCGAGATACATGAAGGCAGTGTTGTCGGAGATACGGCTCGCCTGCTGCATGTTGTGCGTCACGATGACGACCGTGAATTCGCCCTTCAGCTGCGACACCAACTCCTCGATCTTTGCGGTCGAGATTGGGTCGAGAGCGGAGGTCGGCTCGTCGAGAAGCAGGACGGAGGGCTTGACCGCGATGGCGCGGGCGATGCAGAGGCGCTGCTGCTGACCACCGGAAAGGCCAAGTCCGCTCTGATGCAGCTTTTCCTTCACTTCGCTCCACAGAGCCGTTTCCGTCAGCGCAGCTTCGACGCGGACGTCCATCTCCGCCTTGGAGATCTTCTCGTAAAGACGGATGCCGAAGGCGACGTTTTCATAGATCGACATCGGGAACGGGGTGGGCTTCTGGAACACCATGCCGACCTTGGCGCGCAGATCGTTCAGATCGACGTCCTTGGCAAGAATGTTGCGGCCATCGAGCAGGATCTCGCCACCGACAGTCTGACCCGGATAAAGGTCGTACATGCGGTTGAAGGTACGCAGCAGCGTCGACTTGCCGCAACCCGATGGGCCGATGAAAGCGGTCACCGCGTTCTTGCGGATGTTCATGTTCACGCTCTTCAGAACGCGATGACCGTTCTGATAGGTGAAATCGAGGTTCTTGACCTCGAGCTTCGCAAGCGCGCCGAGATCCGACAGGGAAGCATCCTTCCCGGACTGTGCGTTGACGCTCTGGAAATTGCTGTCGCTCATGTTCATGGTCTCATTCCTATCGTTCGGCGTCTGCGTCATTGGCGGCGCCCACTCAAGACACGGGCAAGGATGTTGAGCGCAAGGATGGCAACGGTGATGATCAGCGCGCCGGCCCAGGCCAGTTGTTTCAGGTCCTCGCCAGGATCGGCGGCAAGCGTATTGATCGCAACCGGAAGCGTGGCGATCGGACCGGTCAGGCCCGCATTCATGAATTTACTATAGCCTGCCGTAAAGAGAAGCGGCGCGGTTTCACCGCTGATACGGGCGACCGCGAGCAGGATGCCGGTGAGGATGCCCGTCCATGCGGAGCGGTAGATGACCATCATCATCGACTTCCAGCGCGGTGCGCCCAGCGCGGCCGTCGCCTCGCGAAGCGCGTTCGGCACCAGCAACAGCATATCCTGCGTCGTACGGTTGACGACCGGAAGGGCGATCAGCGCCAGCGCCAGAATACCGGCGATTGCCGAGTTTCCGTGCATCGGAACGACCACGGCGCCGTAGACGAAGACGCCGACGATGATCGAAGGAGCCGACAGCAGGATGTCGTTGATGAACTTCGCAGCCTCGGCAAGCTTGGTACCGTTGGCGTATTCAACCAGATAGGTGCCGGCAAGAATGCCGATCGGCGCAGCGATCAGGATGGCGCAGCCCGTGACGAGCACGGTGCCGTAGATTGCGTTGATCAGACCACCGCGCGAGCCCTGGGCCGGGATGGACATGGTGAACACGTCGAAGTTCAGCGCCGAGATACCGCGGAAAACGAGGGTGACGAGAATCACGCTCAGAAAGAAGATGCCGAGAGCGGCTGCGATGAAGCACAAGGCCATCATCACCCTGTTCTTACCGTAACGCCTCGAGACGAGGTTCTGACGAATTGCATTTTCCATGGTTCTTCCCTCAGAGCGAGTCGGCGCGGCCGATCATCCATCTCGCTGCTGCAAGTACGCAGAAGGAAAGGACGAACAGGAGCAGACCGAGCGCAATCAAGCTCGACAGTTGCAGACCGTCGGCATCGCCGAAGTTGTTCGCGATCTGTGCGGAAATGGTGGTGGACGGCGAGATGATCGACGACTGCAGGCGGCTGACCGAACCGACAACGAAGGTGACGGCCATGGTTTCGCCGAGCGCGCGGCCGAGGCCGAGCATGATGCCGCCGACCAGGCCGCGGCGTGTATACGGGATCAGGATGTTGCGCGCCACTTCCCAGGTGGTCATGCCCATGCCGTAGGCCGATTCACGCAGCATCGGCGGAACCGTGCTGAACACGTCGCGCGAGATCGCGGTGATGAACGGCAGGATCATGACAGCCAGCACGAGGCTCGCCGTCAACAGGCCGACACCGGGAGCCGGCGGCTGGAACAGCAGGCCGATGAGCGGCACCTGGCCGATCGTCATGATGAGGAATGGCAGAATATAGGTCTGCATCAGCGGCACAAGAATGAACAGACCGACAATGCCGTAAATGATCGAGGGAACGCCAGCCAGAAGCTCGATAGCCGTACTGATCGGGCGGCGCAGCTTTCCGGGGCAAAGTTCCGTCAGGAAGATGGCGATGCCGATGCCCAGCGGAACGGCGATCAGCATGGCGATGAACGCGCTGACCAGCGTGCCGACAACGGCGGGAATCGCGCCATAGATATCAGCCGGAGCGCTCCACTTCGTTCCCCAAAGGAACGAGAACCCGAAAGCCTGGAAGGTTGGCAATGCATCGATGACGAGAACGACCAGAATTGCCAGCAGCAGAAGCACGACAAGCGCAGCCGAGCCAAGCGTCATGAGATAGAAAATCCGGTCTTGTATCCGGAATTTTCTGGTAGCCGCGGTGGTATCCATTGCCTGGAAGCCAGCCGTCTGAGTCGCGTCAGCCATCGATTTCCCCTTGTCCTGTCACGAAAGGCGGACAGGGCCATACCCTGTCCGCCCTAACTTTTCAGTCAGCACAAATTACTTCGCGCCGAAGTCCTTCTTCCAGGACTCTTCGACAACCTTGGCAACGCTGTCCGGGATCGGCAGGTAGGACAGCTCGGTCGCGTCCTTCTGACCCTTTTCGTAGGACCACTTGAAGAACTTCAGGGCTTCTTCGTTCTTAGCAGCATCTGCCGGCTTCTTGTAGAGCAGAACCCAGGTCGAAGCAGCAATCGGCCAGCTCTTTTCGCCCGGCTGATTGGTGATGATCAGGTTGAAGTTCTTGGCATGAGCCCAATCAGCGTTGGAAGCAGCAGCCTTGAACGTCTCGAGGCTCGGCTCGATGACCTTGCCGGCAGCGTTCTTCATCTTCGCGAAACCGATGTGGTTGGCGACGACGTAGGAGTATTCAACGTAGGAGATCGAGCCAGCCGTCTGGTTGACGGTGGTGGAAACGCCTTCCGAACCCTTGGCGCCGAAGCCGACCGGCCATTCAACTGCCGTGTTCGAACCAACCTTTTCCTTCCACTCCGGCGAAACCTTGGCCAGGTAGTCGGTGAAGTTGAAGGTCGTGCCCGAGCTGTCAGCGCGGTAAACAACGGAGATCGGCGTGGACGGCAGCTTGACGTCGGCGTTCAGAGCCTTGATGGCAGCGTCGTCCCACTTGGTGATCTTGCCGAGGAAGATGTCGGCGAGCGTCTTGCCATCGAGAACGAGTTCGCCCGGCTTTACGCCTTCAACGTTGTAGGAAACAACGATACCGCCCGAAATCATCGGGAACTGGGCAATGCCGTTCTTCTCGAGGTCAGCGTCGCTCATCGGCTTGTCGGAAGCGCCGAATACGATGGTCTTGTCGAGGAGCTGCTTGATGCCGGCGCCCGAACCGACCGACTGGTAGTTGACGACGTTGTTCGTCGCAGCCTTGTAGCCTTCAGCCCACTTGGACAGAACAGGCGCGATGAAGCTGGAGCCGGCGCCCGTGATGTCAGCGGCCATGGCCGAAGCAGTCATGGTAACAACCAGGCCAGCGGTCAGGCAAAGGGAACGAAGTTTCAGGTTAAGCATAGTAGACTCACTTCCTCAAGTGAATGAAAGGATGGCGAGCAGAAGATCGGCACGAGGTCTCCATAGTAAAGACATCCCCACCTGAATCTCCTGGCGACAAGGATGGCTCTAAAGATGCTTTGTTTCAGTTTGATGACAGTTTAATGAAGCGCCGGTGACACAACCTGCAGCAATTGTGACGGCTCTGCCGCGAGACCCAGAAAAGGTCCGTACACCCGGCTGAGGGCACCCAACTTAATGTTTTGATTCAAGAGGGTTTTCAAAGGCGGATGACATAGTCCTTGCGAGTCGTTTCAACGACTTCCCAAGTTCCCTTGAAGCCCGGCTTCAAGATCATCCGATCGCCGGCACGCAGATGGACGCTCTCGCCGCCTTCCGCCGTGACGATGGAGTAGCCCGAAAGGATATGGAAGTATTCCCACTCGTCATAGACGATCTTCCACGTCCCGGGCGTCGCCTCCCAGATACCAGCGTAGAGCCCGCCATCGGCCTCATCGAGGTTCCATGTACGGAAGGTCGGGTTTCCGGAAACAAGCCGTTCGGCTGCGGGCGCGCCCAATTCAGGCTCAACGCTATCGACATCCAATTGCAGATAGGTTGCCACTTCGCTCTCCCGTCGATAGAGTTTCGCCAATAAAAAGATCCGCGATCACACCAGGCGATCGCGGACCGAGACAAGCACGAAACGCGCTTTGGTCAAAGAGGTCAGCGCGCTTTTTCAGCCGCGCTTTCGATCAGTCCTCAGACTTTCGCCAATGATTGCTCGAGATCGGCGATGATGTCCTTGACGTCTTCGATACCTATGGACAGACGCACCACGTCCGGTCCGGCACCTGCTGCGACTTTCTGTTCGTCGCTCAATTGCTTGTGTGTGGTCGAGGCGGGATGAATGACCAGCGAGCGCGTGTCGCCGACATTGGCCAGATGCGAGAAGAGCTGCAGCCCCTCCACCAGTCCCTTGCCCGCCTCGTAGCCGCCCTTCAGCCCGAAAGTAAATACCGACCCGGCTCCCTTCGGCGAAATGCGCTGCTGCACCGCGTGGTTCGGATCATCCTCAAGACCGGCATAGCTGACCCATGCCACCTTCTCATGCCCCTTCAGCCATCGCGCCACGGCGATTGCGTTGTCGGAGTGACGCTGCATGCGCAGAGGCAGCGTCTCGATGCCGGTCAGGATCAGGAAGGCGTTGAACGGCGATATGGCAGGGCCGAGATCGCGCAGGCCGAGGACGCGGCAAGCAATGGCAAAGGCGAAATTGCCGAAGGTCGAATGCAGCACGATGCCATTATATTCCGGCCGCGGCGTCGACAGCATCGGATAGTTGCCCGAGGCCGACCAGTCGAAGGTGCCGCCATCGACGATGATGCCGCCCATGGAATTGCCGTGGCCGCCGAGGAATTTCGTCAACGAATGCACGACGATATCGGCGCCGTGCTCGAGGGGGCGGATCAGATATGGACTTGCAAGCGTATTGTCGACGATCAACGGCAGGCCATGCTTGTGAGCAATGGCCGCAATCGCGGCGATATCGACGAAGGTACCACCGGGATTGGCAAGACTTTCGATGAAAATGCCACGTGTGCGCCCATCGATCTGTGCTTCGAATGTCGAGGGGTCGGCGGGATCGGCCCAACGAACGCGCCAGTCGAAATTCTTGAAAGAATGGCCGAACTGATTGATCGAGCCGCCGTAGAGCCGCTTGGCGGCAATGAAATTGTCACCCGGCTGCATGATCGTATGAAAGACGAGCAATTGTGCCGCGTGGCCGGATGCAACGGCAAGCGCCGCCGTGCCGCCTTCGAGGGCGGCGACACGCTCCTCGAGCACCGCCTGCGTCGGGTTCATGATGCGCGTGTAGATATTGCCGAACTGCTGCAATCCGAAAAGTGCCGCAGCATGATCCGCGTCCTGAAAAACGAAGGATGTCGTCTGATAGATCGGCGTCGCACGGGCGCCCGTCGCAGGGTCGGGTTGAGCTCCCGCATGAATTGCCAGTGTGTCGAAGCCAGGATTGTTCGTCGGCATGATCTTTCCTCCCGCCATATTCTGTTCATGGTGGTCAGATCATAAAGGTCGGCGGATGAAAGTTAACCGCGAAGTTTGCCGTGCTTTTCAAGCTGCGGAAAAAACTTGCCATCTTTCGTTGGGATCGCGCGATAAAAGCCTGTGCGACAGCGCGAGTGCGCCGTTGGCTCAAGCGACCAATCGCGGATACTCGATGGCCGGACAGCGATCCATGACAACCCTGACGCCTGCGGCTTCGGCTCTTGTCGCGGCGGCATCGTCGCGCACGCCAAGCTGCGCCCAAATCACTGATGGCCTTGGATCGAGCATGATGACCTCCTCGACCACGGAGCGCAGATAGACGGGCGCCCGGAAGACGTCGACCATGTCCACCGGCTCCGGAATATCCGCAAGTCGCGCATAGACCCATTGACCGAGGATTTCCTTGCCCGCCTGCCCCGGGTTGACGGGAATGACGCGATAACCCCTGTTCAGCAAATAGGCCATCACGCCATTGCTCGGCCGCGCGGGATTGGGCGACGCGCCGACCAGCGCAATGGTTCTGACGGACAAAAGGATATCGGCAATATAGGAATCGTCATAACTGTCGTGGTTCATCACGAAGCCTCCCTCGTCGATCACACTTACGTTTATGCCGCAATTGTAGAAACCGCACAGGCGGCCTCTACGTATATATGTATCATAACAATATCAGCGAGGATTAACCCCATGAAAAAGATCATTCTCCTCGGCATGCTGATGGTATCCGCCGCCACGCCGGCGCTGGCGATTTCGCGTTATAATTCCATGTCCATGACGTGCGCGGAGGCAAAGGCCACCATCAATCGGGAACGGGCGGTCATCATGCGCTATCCCGCCAAGAGAACGCCGAATATGACGCTCTACGATCGCTACGTCTCCGACAGCGACGCCTGCGACAACGGCTATTATGCCGAACAGGACTATCTGCCGACCAAGGATCGGCCCTCCTGCCCCGTATATGTCTGCCGGCCGACGACCGATCTCGATGACGATGATTTGATTTTCCGGCGCTGAGTCAGGTGAGATAGACCTGATTGTCACCGAAGGCTTACGCAGCCCGATACGACTACTGATTGTCTCGAACGTGATTCGTTATGACGATAACGGCCACGGTGCGGTGTGTTGCGACCTGCTTCCCAACTCAACCATCGGGGCATTTCCGCAGAATTCAGTATACAACTGGAATGGGTTCTCGTGAAATGCGATATTTGTTCGCCATTCATTCTCACATCAATTAGCTATAACTAATAAAAAGAATGATTGGATAGGAACCGATTGCGAACACAGACTATATGCATTCCCATAAGTTTTCCACAGAATAATTTTTGGTATGGACTGAAATCTATACCAAACGGATCATCAATTTCCCGATTCTATACTCAAAATCGAAGTGCATTTGCGATGTCCGGGCACTCGGAAAACGACCCGGCGACATGCAATAGTTTACATTATTTGAAATTTTTTCCACCCATACCATACCCCTGCGATGACCGCGAGAGGAGGTTACCACTTTATCAACGCTTTCAGCGCGAGTGGTAGATTGGCAGCGCGCGTCGCAAATGCGCCTGATATCGCCCTTGATGAGTGAGGCCTAATTCTACCCAAGCGTTCACATGACATGCAACATTTGTTCGCGCTTCATACTCCAATAATTTAGTCATTTATAATATCGTGACGTAACGACCGGAACATAAAATGAACGTTTTCATGCCGGGACAACGGCTCAGCGTGGGACACTTCTGCAATCGTGCAAAACCGCATATTGCGTTGCTTTTTGACGCATTGCGGATCATATGAGGGCCAAACTCCCACAAAATACCAATCTCTCGCAGCCCCCAGCCGATTTTCGAGGTTTTCGTGTCACTTGACGTCATCGCCCTTGTCCTGTTTGGCGCGCTATTGCATGCGACATGGAATGCGATCATCAAGGCCGGCACCGATAAATCGCTCGATGCGGCCATGGTTTCGGCCGGCGGCGCGGTGTGCGCCCTACCCCTTCTGCCGTTTCTGCCCATGCCCGCATCCGGCGCATGGCCATTCATCGGCGCCTCGGCAATTCTGCAGTTTGCCTATTTTCAGCTTGTCGCCGCGGCCTACCGCGCCGGCGATATCGGGCTCGTCTATCCGCTGATGCGCGGCGTGGCACCTCTCATCATCGTCTCGACGAGCAGCTTTGTCCTGAAGGAGACGCTCTCCGGCGGTGCATTGATCGGCACGATGACCATCTGCGTGGGAATATTAACGCTTGCCTTCGAGGCCAGAAAAGGCAGTCGCCGCGCGATCATGCTGGCTCTCTCCAACGCCGTCGTCATCGCAACCTATACCTATGTCGACGGTATCGGTGCGCGAATTTCCGGCAACTCCATTTCCTATACCTTGTGGATGTCTTTGCTGCCGCCAGTGCTGCTCTTTATATGGGCAATCTCGCAGCGCGGCGTGACCGCGGTTGCTGTACATGTCCGCTATAACTGGTGGCGCGGCCTGATCGGAGGCGGCGGCTCCATCGCTTCTTACGGGCTTGCGCTCTGGGCGATGACAAGAGCTCCGGTCGCCATGGTCGCAGCCCTTCGCGAGACATCGATCCTTTTTGCGCTGGTGATATCGGTCCTCGTTCTAAAGGAGCGTTCCAGTATCTGGCGCTACATCGCCGGCGCCATCATCGCGGCCGGCGTGCTGGTTCTAAGGCTCGGATGAAGCGGAAAATATGTGGTATAAAAATACCGTATTCATAACTATTTGATTTCAATTGATATTTTTTCAAGTCGTCAAAATCGACGATATTGACCTGAATGTCGGTTCTCTTTATAAGCCGCCGCAGATCGCAGCCTTTCCGGGCTGCTTTCTTTTTGGCTCGCTTCAAGCGGACCAAACCAAGCAACAAGAAACGCCCAAGCGCCTTCGGGCCAAGGGTCCTAAAAGAGAGTATGCAACATGGCAACCTTCTCCCAGAAGCCTGCAGAGGTGGAGAAGAAGTGGGTTCTCATCGACGCCGAAGGGCTCGTCGTTGGTCGTCTCGCTTCTATCATCGCAATGCGTCTGCGTGGCAAGCATAAAGCTACCTTCACACCGCACGTCGACGACGGCGACAACGTCATCGTTATCAATGCCGACAAGGTCGTCTTCACCGGCAAGAAGTACGAAGACAAGGTTTACTACTGGCACACCGGTTATGCCGGCGGCATCAAGGAGCGTACCGCTCGTCAGATCATCGAAGGCCGCTTCCCGGAGCGCGTCGTTGAAAAGGCTGTCGAACGCATGGTTCCGCGCGGCCCGCTCGGCCGTCGCCAGATGAAGAACCTGCGCGTTTACGCCGGCTCGAACCATCCCCACGAAGCCCAGCAGCCCGTCGTTCTCGACGTTGCCAAGCTGAACAAGAAGAACGTAAGGAGCGCCTGATAATGGCTGATCTCTCTTCCCTGAAGGATCTCGGCACGGCATCGGAAGCTGCTGCTCCGGTTCACGTCCGCAAGGTCGACTCGCTTGGTCGTTCCTACGCAACCGGCAAGCGCAAGAACGCTGTCGCCCGCGTATGGGTCAAGGCCGGCACCGGCAAGATCATCGTCAATGAAAAGGACTACACGGACTATTTCGCCCGTCCGGTCCTGCAGATGATCCTGCGTCAGCCGATCTTCGCTGCTGCCCGTGATGGCCAGTTCGACATCGTCGCAACCGTTGCCGGCGGTGGTCTTTCCGGCCAGGCTGGTGCAGTTCGCCACGGCCTGTCCAAGGCCCTCACCTACTTCGAACCGGGCCTGCGCTCGGTCCTGAAGAAGGGTGGCTTCCTGACCCGCGACAGCCGCGTCGTCGAACGCAAGAAGTACGGCCGTGCAAAGGCACGTCGTTCGTTCCAGTTCTCGAAGCGTTAATCGCTTATCCGAGATCGGATTTGGAAAGGCCGGGTGCAAACCCGGCCTTTTTCTTTTTAGCGCCATGCGCAGTTGGATCAGCGCAGGCAAATTCGGTTTTTTGTGGCAGAATCAGCCCCTACGCTTAAGGGGGTGAACATGCTCAGACTCATCTTGCCGCTTTTGCTTCTCATCGGCAGCGCCTTGCCGGCGCTATGCGACGATACCGTGCCGCCGGCTGGAGCCGACAAGGCGGCTGACATGCAGAGCATGAGCGACTTTCTCAGGGCCAGCCCGGATTGCCGCGAATTTACCGACAGTTGCTCCTATTGCACTGTTGTCGATGGCGCAGCCCGATGCTCGACGCCGCAGATCGCGTGCATCAAAAAGGCATATCAATGTACGGTGCGATCAACCCAATAGTATACCTGCCATAACTTGCAAACGCCGCCGATGTCTCATAACTGCGATCTGCCCCTAGGAGCCCTGATATGAGCGCACAAGACAAGTCGCATTTCGCAAAGACACCGCAGCCGCCCTACTACATCGTGTCGTTCTCCTCCGTTCGTACTGAGGGAGAAAATGGCTATGGCGCCATGGGCGAACGCATGGAGGAAATGGCGCTGGCGCAGGAGGGCTGTTTCGGGCTCGAAAGCGCAAGAGGAGCCGATGGTTTCGGCATCACCAATTCATTCTGGCGTGACGAGGAAAGCATTCGCGCCTGGAAAAATGTCGTCTCGCACCTTGCGGCGCAGAAACTTGGTCGCGAACGCTGGTACGAGCAGTATAAGGTTCGCATTGCCCGGGTAGAACGGGACTATGGTTTCCATGCGAGCGAAGGAGACACCCTTGCCGAGCACGTCGATTGATCACGCCTTCACGGCAAGCAGCCTGACCTCGTCCGCAAGCGACCCGACGTTTGCAGGCGCGCTATCCTTCATGCGCCGTCGGTTCACGAAGTCGCTCGACGGTGTCGACGCTGTAGTCTGGGGTATTCCGTTCGATGCCGCGACCTCCAATCGCCCGGGAACACGCTTCGGGCCGCAGGCTATCCGCCGCGCCTCGGCTATCTTCGACAACGATCCGCAATATCCTTTCAATCGCGATCTCTTTGCGGAGATGTCCGTCATCGACTACGGCGATTGCCTTCTCGATTACGGCAATCACCAGGAAACGCCCGGCGCGATCGAACGGCAGGCCGCGACGATTCTCGATAGCGGCGCCTTCATGCTGACGCTGGGTGGCGACCACTTCATTACATGGCCGCTTCTGAAGGCACATGCCGCCAAGCATGGCCCCCTCGCCCTCGTACAGTTCGATGCCCATCAGGACACGTGGTATGATGATGGCAGACGGATCGATCATGGCTCCTTCGTCGCACGTGCCGCACGCGACGGGCTGATAGATCCTGATCGCTCGATCCAAATCGGCATCCGCACCCATGCGCCGGAGGATTGCGGCATCCAGATCCTCTATGGCCACCAGGTCGAAGAGATGAGCGCCGGCGATATCGCCTCAACGATCATTTCCCACACTAAGGGTGCTCCCACCTACCTGACCTTCGATATCGATTGCCTTGATCCAGCCTATGCGCCGGGCACTGGGACGCCGGTCGCCGGCGGCCCCTCCAGCGCCAAAATCCTGTCGGTCCTGCAGAAGCTGCACCAGCTGGATATCAGAGGCGCCGATGTGGTCGAAGTATCGCCGGCATACGACCATGCCGATATCACCGCCATTGCGGGCGCGACCGTGGCAATGTATATGCTCGGTCTCCACGCAGAACGACGTGCGAACGGCCGCTGAGGCTGGAAGCCTGAAAATGCCCAGCAGGTTCAGGCCCATCATGCAGCTCTGAAGCAGCCGTTATGAAACTGAATCAACTCCATGGCAAACTGAGTCCGGAAACACTCTGAACCTATTGAAAGAGCAGGAATAACATGGCACCGAAAATCTTCATCGATGGCGAACACGGAACCACGGGCTTGCAGATCCGCACGCGCATGGCCGACCGCCGCGACGTCGAACTTCTGTCCATCCCGGAAGCAGAGCGCCGCAATCCCGCCATGCGCGAGGACATGCTGAACAATGCCGATATCGCCATTCTCTGCCTGCCCGACGATGCGTCGAAGGAAGCGGTGAAAATGGTGGCGGCCAACAACAATGTCCGCGTCATCGACACATCGACGGCTTTCCGGATCCATCCGGACTGGGCCTATGGCTTTGCCGAGATGGACAGCCATCAGGCCGACAAGATCAAGTCCGCACGCTTTGTCGCCAACCCGGGCTGCTATCCCACGGGCGCAATCGGCCTTATCCGCCCGCTGCGCGCCGCGGGTATCCTTCCGGCAGACTATCCTGTGACCGTGAATGCCGTCTCGGGCTACACCGGCGGCGGCAAGCAGATGATTGCCCAGATGGAAAATCCGGATCACCAGGATGCGATCAGCGCGCCGCATTTCCTCTATGGCCTACCGCTCACCCACAAGCATGTGCCCGAGATGACGACGCATGGTCTACTTGATCGTGCACCGATCTTTTCGCCGTCGGTCGGACGCTTCGCCCAGGGCATGATCGTGCAGGTGCCGCTTTATCTTGGCGACCTTGCGGAAGGCGCGACGCTGGAAAGCCTCCATGCCGCCCTCACCGCCCATTATTCCGGCCAGGATATCGTGCAGGTCATTCCGCTTGAAGAAAGCCGCTCCCTGCCCCGCGTCGATGCCGTCGAGCTGGCTGGCAAGGACACGATGAAGCTGTTCGTCTTCGGCACACCGGGCGCCGCGCAGGTCAATCTCGTTGCCCTGCTCGACAATCTCGGCAAAGGTGCCTCAGGTGCTGCCGTTCAGAACATGGATCTGATGCTGAGCGCGTAACGCTCCGATCAGCTATCAAAGACATCAAGAGCCCGGCCGATCGACGAGATCGCCGGGCTTTTTACGTTCGGAGACGCGGAGCAATTCGAAACGCTCGGGCGCGGTCACAATTTTGCCTTATCGCTAAATTAGCAGCCACTGCACAAAAAGTTGATCGCTCGTGATACAGCGCGACCAACTCTCGGCCGAAATCATTGTTTATCGGCTTCACGGGCTCACGCGAGCCGACATTCATGTATCCCTTTTTTCAGCGAATATCCAAGAATGAGCCATCGTAAAGGAATTGGTTACCATAATTCGGCATGCTTCCAGACAGTCGGCAAGGTGGTGGTCAGACGCAGGTCCTGCGTCAAGGCACGTGTGCATTTGTGAGCCGGCGTAGTGTCTGTGTAGTTTGGATAACGTGTATCATGGCGTTCGTCACCGAGACTTTCGGTAACTTCAATTCGCGCTCCGGCTACGCCTCGCGATCAAAAAAATCATTCAGCATACGCCCCGGCACTTTGGCCACCGGCGTCGCAGTGGTGGCCTTTGCATGGGTCGCCGCTACGCTGATCACCACTCAGTCGATGGTGCTATCGCTTCCCGGCGCAGCCACTTCGACGAATGATTTTCTGACACCGCGCGCATCGGCCTTCATCGTGCCGCAAGGTCACCGGTTCTCTCAGGTCGCTTCGCAGAAAGATCGCAGCCGCTTCGTTCCCGCGAACGCACCGGTCGGTGGCGCAAATTATGCCGCAGCCAAAAACAGCGATGTTCGCCCGAAAGCGCTCGGCGCGGACGCGGTTCGCTTGCAATTGGCAAACGCTCTCGCGCAGCAGACCTCCGATATCAAGCAGGCGCAAAGCGCCGCCGCGAGCATCAAGAGCGGACGCCTTGAAGTGGCCGCCGCTTCGCCCGAGACCGTCGACCATCTGCGCAAGGTGATCGCCATCAACTTTGCGACTGCGCTGCAATCCATGGCAAAGGTGAAATACGCGGCCGCCTCCATCCCCGCGGCAAGCCCGACAAAGGCAGCCCTGCAGCCTGTCGCCGTCGCTTCAGCGGCCCCTGTCGGATTGCCTGCCATTGCCGAAGCAACGCCGCTCCCGGCACGGGATGCCGATATTGCAATGACCGAAGCGGTGCTGAGCGTTGTGCCGATCGCCCGCCCGGCCCGCGAACCGGATGTCGACCGCTCCAGCACCCCGGCCGCAGCCGCCATCGCGCGGGCAACGGTCAAGGACACGCCGGTACAGCCGCCGGCGCGTCTGATGGCCTACGCGGATCCGGATGACAGCTCCGTGCGCAAGGCCAAGCCCTTCCTCAATCCTTTTGCCGCCATCAGCCCGGGCGCAGGAACAGCGATCTACGATATCACGGCTCAGACGGTTTACCTTCCGAGCGGCGAGCGCCTGGAAGCTCACTCGGGCCTCGGCCACATGCGTGACAATCCTCACTATGTCGATCGCAAAAATACCGGCCCGACGCCGCCTGAAACGTATAACCTGACGTACCGAGAAAGCCTGTTTCATGGCGTGCAAGCGCTGCGCCTAACGCCGGCAAACGGCGCGCGCATCTATGGCCGCGATGGCCTGCTGGCGCACACCTACATGCTAAGAGGCGGTCGCGGCGAATCGAATGGCTGCGTAGTCTTCAAGGACTATAATCGCTTCCTGGCTGCCTTCAGACGCGGTGAAATCCGCCGCCTGAAGGTCGTGACCAGCATCTCCTCGGCAGCGAGCGTCGCTTCTCGCTAGAGCCATCCCGTAATAAGCGAGGCGCAGACAGTGCCTCAATCTCCCACGACGATCGATGTCTGGCGCGGCAACTCACCATAAAAGCCGCGCCAATTGGCAATAGCGAAGCCGAAGACGATGAGGGCACCGGCCTGATGCGCCAATGCCAGATCCAGCGGGACCTGCATCAGCAGCGTCGAGATCCCGAGGATCGCCTGGATCAACACGAGCACGAACAACACGACCGAACGGCGCGCATGCGTGGTCTGGGCTGCACCCCGCAGCGAGATGATCATGTTGATGATGACGACGGTAAAGAGCGCATACGCGCCAAGCCGATGCACGAACTGAACGGTCTTCGGATTCTCAAAGAGATTGATCCAGCCCGGCGATTGCACGAACAAACCGCCCGGCACGATGGCGCCGTCCATCAGCGGCCAGGTATTATAGCTGAGACCGGCGTCGAGACCGGCAACCAAGGCACCGAGATAGATCTGGAACAGCGCCATGATTGCGATGAGGCCGGCAAGCTTGGCTGAGTAGGTGGTTGGTGGCTCTTCGTTCGAATGCGGCGACAAAGCCCGCATGAACCACATGCAGGCTGCAAAGATAAGACAGGCGGTTACCAGATGGGTTGCAAGCCGATACTGACTGACATCGGTGCGCGCCTCGAGCCCGGAGGATACCATCCACCAGCCGATCGCGCCCTGTAGCCCACCCAGCACGAAGATGCCCGCAAGCGGCAGCCAGAGCTTGCGCTCGACGCGCCCGGTCAACACGAAAAACAGCAACGGCACCCCGAAGATGACGCCGATGGTCCGCGCGAGCAGACGATGTGCCCATTCCCACCAGAAAATGCCCTTGAACTCGTCGACCGTCATGTCCTTGTTCAGGATCTGGAATTGCGGAATACGCTTATAGAGGTCGAATTCTTCCTGCCACTCCTTTGCGTTGAGCGGCGGAATGACGCCATGGATCGGTTGCCATTGCGTAATCGAGAGGCCGGAATTGGTCAGGCGCGTCGCGCCGCCCACCAGCACAAGGCCAAAGAGAACCAGCAGCACGCAGGCTAACCAGAGACGGATGGCTCGGCGATTGCGATCCTGACGGACCACTTCCTTCATAATAGCCTGTTCCGACGTGAAATTAGTGGCAGCCATGGCGTCTCCCTTCGATCAGGCTGTTGATTTGCCCGATGGGGGCGTGCAAAACAAGCCCCGGGAGTTTGCGGCATGCCGTCGCGGCATGTCGTCGTAAGAGGAGAAACCAGCCTGTGCCCCTTCGCCTGCGCAAATTCATCGGCATGATCCTGCTCGTGCTTCTGGTTGCAATCTATGCGATCGTCGCCATGATCGTTGCCGTGCGGACGCTCGGAGATCAACCCGGCTGGGTTCACTTCCTGTATTTCCTGATCAGCGGAACGATCTGGGTATTGCCTGCCATGGGCATCATCAAATGGATGGCCGGGCCGCGTCCCGAGTAATGAAGGTGCAGGTCTATTTACCTGAGGATAACCGTGATCCATGCGATATGCGGATAATCTGTGCCATCTTAAGTCAAAAATAAGTTGCTCTTCGCAAGACTGCCCTCAAATGCCGCCAGATCGGAGAGGATTGGATGCAGACGCAGGAGCGAGATATCGTCACGACGACCGTTGCCTCCGCAACGGAAGGGTCGGACGCGTCCGCTCGTATCCAGGCGCTAGCCGCCGGCGAGCTGCGCGTCGATGTCTTCGACAGCATGGCGCCGCTTGAAAAGGAATGGCGCGCGCTCGAGCAGGATGATCTCGCCTCGCTGCACCAGAGTTACGATTGGTGCGCGGCCTGGGTGGAGACATTTGGATATCCCCTCTCCATTCTTCGCGGCTCGATCGGCGACCATACGGTCTTTATCCTGCCGCTCGAGATCATCCGAAAGCACGGCATAAAGCGGGCCGAGTTCATCGGCGCGCGCCACAGCAACATCAACACCGGTCTGTTCTCCCTCGACTTTCTTGCGGGCGGCGGGATGGCATCGACGCACTTATCGATTATAGCGCAAGCGCTGCGCGGCAGGGCTGATGTTGCCATTCTTCGCAACGTGCCGCTTAACTGGCGCGGTCGAAGATCCCCTCTGACGGCACTCGCCTCGGTCGAGAATCAGAATCATGCCTTTCACATGCCGTTCCTCGATAGTTTCGAGGCCAGCCTTAAGCAGGTGAATGCCAAGCGGCGGCGCAAGAAATACAAGCACCAGAGCCGCATTCTCGACGCCAAGGGCGGCTATGAGCACGTTATCGCCGGCCCTGAGCAGCAGGATGCTCTATTGGACCTGTTCTTCCGGCAAAAAGCGGTGCGCTTCAAGGAAGCCGGTCTGCCCGATGTTTTCGACGATGCGCCGACGCAGGCCGCATTGCACCGGCTGCTACGCCAGAATAGCGACGGCTATAACGCAACGCTGCAGATGCATGCGCTGCGGCTCAAGGGCGAGCATGAGGGGCATATTCCGGCAATCGCCGCCCTCTCCCGCAAGGGCGATCATGTCATCTGTCAATTTGCTTCGATAGACGAGTCGCTTGTTGCCGAAGCAAGCCCCGGCGAACTGCTATTCTGGCTGATGATCGAAAAGCTGCATCGCGAAGGCGTGGCGCTCTTCGACTTCGGCATCGGCGACCAGACCTACAAGCGTTCCTGGTGCCCGGCCGAGACGACACAGCATGATCTGCTTCTGCCGATCTCGACCGCCGGGCATCTGGCAGCGCTGGCGCAGAGAGGCATCACACGCGCCAAGTCTGCGATCAAGGACAACAAGCGGCTTTATGCCTTCATCCAGCGTTTACGATCCCAGCAAGGCGGCAATGCCCCGGCCGCGACCGAGACCACCGAGGTGGACTGATCAGGCGGCGTCGCGACGGGTGCTCGGATCGTGCTCTTCCCGCCATCCGGACATCAGGATGATGTGTTCGTAGCCGGCCTTCTGAAATTCCGCCATCGCGCCCAGGAATTGCTTTTCCTCAGGCTTCGGCATGGAAAGAATGATTTCCGTGTTCTTGCTGCGCGTCAGCCGCGCCACGCCGGAAACTTCGGCGGCACCACACTCCACCAGAACGATATCGTAAGCCGAGCCGAGTGCATCGAGGATTAACGACAGGCGATCGGCGCCGCGCATCGCACGGCCGATTTCGCTCATCCCCTGCGGCACGAGATGGGCATCGGACAACCGGTCCGGATGGATCGTGTCGGCGAAAGCGGTCTCGCTGCACAGGAGATCGGTCACGCCCGGAAGCTCGTCATGCTCGGCCATCAGTCTGGATGGGCAGCCTGTCCCCGTCATATCGACCAGCACGACACGGCTTCCCGCATCGGCGATTGTGCGAGCAAGCATCACCGTCGCGGTCGAGCCTTCGTCTCCGGTCGGCGATATAGCGATCGCAAGGCGTGAACCGTTGTCGATGAGATAATCCGCGACGGATTGAATGGAGAAATCTTCCTCTTCCGTTTGAACGGGCGCATCCACCGTCTCATGCGTCACAGGTGGCGCTGTCTCCGCCACCGGCTCCGGTGGTTCCGCCACGGGAACGGAAAGCAAGCTTGCCGGTGCTTCGGCGCGCTTGACGGTAATGGTTTCAACCCTTGCCTTCGATTGGACGGTGGTTGCGGCCTCCTCGGAGACTTCCTCCTCCCGAGCAGGACCGACCGGTCGCAATGCGCGGCCGCTGAACAGCTCCGCCAGCATGATGACGATCGAGGAGAGAAGGAAGCTCGCCACGGCCGCGACGACAACGATCGGCCCGATCTTCGGGAAGGCAGGGTCGACGGGTTCGACCGCCGTGGACACGATGCGGGCATCGGCCGGGCTGGAATTCTTGTCGGCGCGGGATGCAGCCTCACGATAACGGGCGAGATAGGTCTCCAGCAATTGACGCTGCGCGGCGGCTTCCCGCTCCAGAGCATTGAGGCCGACTTCGTCCTCCCCTGCCCGGGCGCTGGCTGTCTTCAGCGTGTTAGATTGCGCCAGCAACTGCTGCTCGCGCAGCTGCGCGACCTTGGCTTCGTTGTCGATGCTGGCAATGATCCTCTGCGTCTCGCGATTGATCTGCTGACGGATGTCGGCAAGCTGTGCCCGCAGGCTCTTCAGGCGCGGATGCCCTTCCATCAAACTGGTGGATAGATCCGAAATCTGCGATTCAAGGCCGGATTCCGTTGCCTTCAGCCGCTGAATGGCGACCGACCCGGCAACGTCGGACAGCGTATCCGTCGAGCGGCCGCTGGATAGAGCGTTGCGCACCGCCTGCGCCCGCGCCTCGGCATTGGCCTTGTCGCCGCGCACCTGCGCGAGCTGATTGGAGATATCGGCAAGTTGTTGGGTGGCGAAATTGGTGTTCTGGCTGGTCTGAAGGAGACCGTTGGCCGAACGGTAATCGGCAACCTTCTTTTCGGCTTCGCTTACCTTCTCGCGCAGATTGGCGATTTCAGGCTCCAGCCAGCGTGTCGCCTCGCTGTTGGAATCGAGCTTGGCGCCGCTCTGCATGGAGAGATAAACCTGCGCCATCGCGTTTGGCACGCTGGCGGCAAGAGCGGGATCGCGAGATGTGAAGCTGATGCCGATCACGCGCGAGCTGTTGATCTGATAGACCTGCAGCCGCTGTGTAAAAGCATCCAGCATCCGCTCTTCCGGCGCCTTGTCGGCCGCGGCGCTCTTCAAGTGCAGCTTGACGAGAATAGTTGAGAATGCCGAATTGTTGTTGGCGGCCGCAAATTCCGGACGATCGTAGAGCTTGAGATTGGTGATGACCTGCTTGATCAGATCCGCCGACTGCAAGATCTGCACCTGGCTGGCAATATTAAGTTCGTCCAATAGAGGTGCGGCGCTGGCATCATTGTTCGTGGTCGTGGCTGCAAAAGCGGGCGCGCGCTGTTCGATCAGGATACGTGTTTCGCTGCGGTACTCCGGAGAAACCAGTTTGGCGATGGCAAACGCCAGGCAAGCGCCCGCCAGCGTGATGGCGATAACCCGCAGCCGCCGCCGCCATACGGCGCGAAAAAGCTGCGCGAGATCGATGTCCACATCCTGCTGGGTGTTGTTGACACCGGACATATGCAAGAACTCCATGAGAGAAAGCCAAAATTAATCGTAAACGCCCACGGTAACCCAACGGTTAATAGTATTTCGTGGACGTTATTTTCGGCGGCACTGAATTTTTCCGCGAATGCTTGAGCTCTTTACCTCCCGTTAACCCTAACGGATTGATAACGGCGATAGTTAGTTTCCTTTCGTGTGAGCGCGAAATGCCCTTCGCAAAGCCAAAGATTGCACTTGCACTCAGCATGGCAGCCATGAGCGTGGCGCTCGCTGCCTGCAATACCTATCAACCTGCGCCGAGAGCCTTCAGCGAGGCGACGATCCAGCCCTATACGCTGGATAGCGGCGACCGGCTGCGCGTCACGGTATTTGACCAGCCCGGCCTCAGCAATACCTACACGGTCGACCAGGCCGGCTACATCTCCTTCCCGCTGGTCGGCCAGATCACGGCCCGCGGCAGAACCCTGCAGCAGCTCTCCGGCCAGATCGCGCAGAAGCTGCGCCAGGGTTATATTCGCGACCCCGACGTCTCCATCGATGTCGATCGCTATCGCTCGGTCTACATCATGGGCGAAGTCGGCCAGCCGGGACAGTATTCCTATGTGCCTGGGATGACGGTCCAGAACGCCATCGCGGTTGCCGGTGGCTTCAGCAGCCGCGCCAATCAGGCCAACGCCGATGTCACGCGCAAGATCAACGGCCATGTGATGACCGGCCGCGTCGGCATTTCCGATCCGGTGCTGGCGGGCGACACCATCTATGTCAGAGAGCGGTTGTTCTGACCGCGCTCACTCATGACAAAAACGCTCCGCATCCTCCATTGCTTCAGATCGCCTGTCGGCGGGATCTTCCGCCATGTAAGGGATCTGGTGGAAGAGCAGAGCAAGGCGGGACACGAGGTCGGCATCCTCTGCGACAGCCTGACCGGTGGCGAGCACGAGGATCGTCTGTTCGAGGATATCGCGCCGTTTCTGGCGCTCGGCGTGGTCCGGCTGCCCATCCGGCGGCAGATCAGCCTTTCGGACATCGCGACACTTTGGAGCGGTTACAAGGAAATCAAAAGTTTGCGGCCGGATGTGCTGCACGGGCATGGCGCCAAAGGCGGCCTGCTTGCGCGCGTTCTCGGCTCGATCCTGCGGGTGAACAGGTATCGCGTAGCCCGCCTCTATACTGCGCATGGGGGTAGCCTGCACTTCCCCCGCGCCTCGCTGCAGGGCATGCTGGTGCATAGTCTGGAGCGCGTGCTTGAACTCGTGACAGACGGCCTGATCTTCATCTGCGATTTCGAGCGGCGCACCTACATGCGCAAGATCGGCAAACCGCGGACCCGTTCGGTTCTCATCTACAACGGCATCAGTGAGCGGGACTTCCGTTGCGTTCCCACACGTTCGGATTCCGTGCACTTCGTCTATATCGGCATGCTACGGGACCTCAAAGGTCCCGATCTATTTGTGGATGCATTCGCCAAGACTGAGCGGCGGATCGGCAGGCCACTCTCGGCGCTGATGATCGGCGATGGTCCGGACAGGGACAAATATCAGCGAATGATGACCGAACGCGGCCTCGGGCATCGGATAGGCATGCTGCCGGCCATGCGCGTGCAGGAAGCGTTCACCGTCTCGCAAAACGTCGTCGTCCCCTCCCGCGCGGAGGCCATGCCCTATATCGTCCTGGAGGCGCTCGCAGCCGGAAAGACGGTGATCGCCTCGCGGGTCGGCGGCATCCCTGAGGCCTTGGGCGAAGACAGCGCGGCACTAGCCAAATCCGACAATTCCGATGATCTTGCACGAGCCATGGCAGAGGCGATTACGGAGCCGGACTGGGGCAAACGCAACATGCCCGATATTGAAACAATCAGAGCGAGCTTTTCCGCTTCCACAATGGCCCGGGATACTTTAAGGTTGTATCAGAATATACTTGGGCGGCGCGACAACCGTTAGAATACAAGTGTCTGCCGTAAGTGTTTCTTAGCTGATATCTGATAGGCGTTTTACGGCAACGACCGGATAAGCTGCCATGAACACTCCTGAAAAGTCCGAGCAGTTCAACTTGGACAACATTCGCAAGCAGGTTTCGGAAATCCGCACCCGCAGTACGGAGGAGTCTTCCGAGCGCGCTAGCGGCGAGCTCAATCCCTATGCGCGACAGATTGCCGAGCAATTCCGCGAAAGCAACCAGACGCCGTCGATCATCATCGGCCAATACAGACTGTTCGAATTCCTGTCATTGCTTGCGCTCGGCCTGACGCTTCTGGTGTTGGGTGCCTCGGTCAGCGATCATCCGCTCCTGCTGAAAGCAGCCTTGGCCATTGCAGTGAGCGGTCTTGCGACCATCTTCATGCAGGTGGCTGACGCCTATCAGATTCCGGTTCTGCGCTCCCCGCATCGCTTTCTTCATCGGATTCTCGGACCATGGGCTGTCGCCTTCGCGGGAATAACCATCGCGCTCTTTCCCTTCGCTATCCATAAAGTCTATTCGATCACGCTTCTCGCCACATGGCTTGCTACGGGCGCAGCCTTCCTCCTCGTTGCCAGACTTCTGTTCGCCTACGGCATTCGCCACTGGGCTCGCAACGGCGTCATGGAACGACGTGCAGTCATCATCGGTGGCGGCGAGCCCGCCAAGGAGTTGATACGCGCGCTCGAGCACCAGCCCGATAATGATATCCGCATCTGCGGCATCTTCGACGATCGCGGTGAGAAGCGGTCACCTGTCATGGTCGCCGGCTATCCGAAACTCGGCACTGTCGCCGAACTCGTCGAGTTCGCTCGCCTCACCCGTGTGGACATGCTGATCATTGCGCTTCCCATCAGCGCCGAGGACCGCATCCTGCAGCTCCTCAAGATGCTCTGGGTGCTGCCCGTCGATATTCGTCTGGCGGCACATGCCAACAAGCTGCGCTTCCGACCCCGCGCCTATTCCCACGTCGGCGCCGTACCGATGCTTGATATCTTCAACAAGCCGATCCGCGATTGGGACGGCGTTGCCAAGCGCATTTTCGACATCTTCTTCAGCCTGCTGGCACTGGCGCTGGTGTGGCCGATCATGCTGGGCGCCGCAATTGCGGTCAAGGCGACCTCGAAGGGGCCGGTCTTCTTCATGCAGAAGCGCCACGGCTTCAACAACGAGATCATCAACGTTTTCAAGTTCCGCTCGATGTATACGCATATGAGCGATCCGACCGCACGCAATGCCGTCACCAAGAACGATCCGCGCGTTACCCCGGTCGGACGCTTCATCCGCAAGACATCCATCGACGAATTGCCGCAGATCTTCAACGTGCTGCTCGGCGGCCTGTCGCTGGTGGGACCGCGCCCGCATGCCGTCCTCGCTGCCAGCCATAACCGCACATATGCCGATGTCGTCGAGGGTTATTTCGCCCGCCATCGCGTCAAACCCGGCGTCACCGGCTGGGCCCAGATCAACGGCTGGCGCGGCGAGATCGACAGCGACGACAAGATCAGATTCCGTACGGCCTATGATCTCTATTACATCGAGAACTGGTCGTTGCTCTTCGATCTAAAGATCCTCTTCCTGACGCCGTTCCGTCTGTTCAACACGGAAAACGCGTATTGACCTCGATAGAGCTCTCCCCTTCCCGCGTGGCGCAGCCGCAGGTCGCAGCAATGCGGCTCATCGGCACGGCCAGCGTTGCCGTCGGGGTATTCCTGTCGGGTTTCGTCATTGCCGAGCCTGCGCCTTATGAGTTGTGGCTCGCCTTTCTCATCGGCACATGGTTCATTCTTGGACTAAGAATATCGCGCAGTGTCGGGCCGCTTCTGGCTCTATTCATCACCTTCAATATCGGCGGCATGCTGTCGATCACGCAGATGCGCGATCTGGCTGCCGGCAATCACCTCGACGGTCCGATCTATATCGCGGTATCGACTTTCCTGGCCCTCAGTTCCGTCTTTTACGCGGCGATCGTCGAGGACAACCAAAAGCGGCTGAGGCTGATCTTCAACACATGGGTCGTGGCTGCGCTGATTACCGCAAGCCTCGGCATTCTCGGCTATTTCCATGCCGTACCGGGCTTCGATATCTTCACCCGCTACGACCGCGCCATGGGTGCCTTCCAGGATCCGAACGTCTTCGGTCCCTACCTGGTGACACCGAGCCTTTATCTGATGCACGGGCTTCTCGTCGGCGATCTGAAAAAAGCGCCGGTCAAGGCGGTCTGCCTGCTTGTTCTGGCCTTTGGTGTCTTCCTGTCCTTTTCTCGCGCGGCCTGGGCTCTTTTTGCCTTCGCATCGGTGATGCTGATTTTCTGTATGCTGCTCAAGCACCGCAGCAATACTTTCCGGCTCCGCATCTTGGTGATGTCGATGACAGCGATCATCTTCATGGTGGTGCTGCTTGTCGTCGCCCTGCAATTTCCCCAGGTCAGCGACCTGTTCACCACGCGACTGCAACTCGTCCAGAGCTATGACGGCGGCCATCTCGGACGTTTCGAACGACACGGTATCGGCTTCATGATGTCGATGGAACGACCGCTTGGCCTCGGACCACTGGTCTTCGGCCAAATGTTTCGCGAGGACGAGCACAATACCTGGCTCAAGACACTGACCACCTATGGCTGGATCGGCTTTGCCTGCTGGATCAGCATGATCTGCTGGACCATCTACATCGGCTTCCGCAACTTCCTGAAGGAGCGCCCCTGGCAGCCTTACGTGATGATAGCCTGGATCGTCATTCTCGGCCATGTGGGCATCGGCAACGTCATCGATACCGACCACTGGCGTCATCTTTACATGCTGATCGGCATCGTCTGGGGCTGCGGTGCCCTTGAGCAAAGGTATCAGCGTAGCTTGAGTGGCAGGGGGGCAGCACCTTGAATATCCACAGCAGCATCAGGCGCCTGTCTCTGTTGCAGGTTCTCGAACCGAGCGGCGGTGGCTCGGGACGGCATTTCCTCGATCTGTGCCGCGCCATGCAGCATCGTGGTCACTCGGTGACGGCTGTTTATTCACCGGTGCGCGCAGAGGCGACATTCGTTTCCGAGCTGGAAAGCATCGGTCTGGACAATGTCATTCCACTCGCGATGCGCCGTGCTCCAGGTCCCTGGGATATCACGGCATGGTGGAACCTGCGCAAGATCGCGACCAATCGCGGCCCTTTTGATCTGATCCACGGCCACAGCTCGAAAGCCGGTGCGCTCACGCGCCTGCGGCTGCCGGGCAAGCACGTTCCGGTTCTTTATACGCCGCATGCCTTCCGCACCATGGACCCGACGCTCGGCTCAAAGGGCCGTTTCGTCTATGGCGGCATCGAACAATTGCTCGGCAAGTGGCTGACGGATCGCCTTATCTGCGTTTCCCGGGACGAGTATAATCACGCGGTGTCGATCGGCATTCCCGAAGATCGCCTGAGCATCGTTGTCAATGGCGTCAACGCCCCGCCCATCAGCCAACGCGGCGCGGTTCGCATGCGCTACGAAATACCGCAGGATGCCCTGCTCTTCGGCTTCGTCGGCCGTATGACCCGGCAGAAGGCACCGGAGAGACTAATCGAAGCCTTCGTTCAGGTCGCAAAGGAATTGCCGCAGGCTCATCTGCTGATGATCGGCATTGGCGAACTGGCACCGGCGATTGCCGACATGATCCGGAAAGCGGGTCTTGAAAATCGGGTGCGCCTCGACAGCAGCGTCCCAGGGGTCACGGCGATCGATGCATTTGATGTCGTCGTCATGCCGAGCCGATATGAGGCGATGTCCTATGTGATGCTGGAGGCAGCGGCGGCGGGCAAGCCTTTGCTGCTGGCCGATGTCGGTGGCGCCCGCACCGTTCTGGAGCCGGGCAAGAATGGCTATCTCGTGCCGAATACGGACGATCCGCGCGAACTGGCCGCCGCGATGAGGCGATTTGCCGATCCCAGGTTGCTGGCAAGCTTCAGCGCGGAAGCACGTCGCCGCAAGGACGACTACACGCTCACGGGAATGGCCGATGCGACGGAGCAAATCTATTTCGATTTGCTCGGCTATCCTGCCCCTGCTCCACTGGAAAAGCCCGACAACGTCAGGCTGCGGAATGCGGCCGAAGATCGAACCGGCAACGCGACCGCATTTCCCGTCCGCGCATGATTTTTAACGGCAGTCGGTTTCGATCTGCGATCTTATGCGTTACATTTAAACGATGATTACATCAGCACAATTACGCGGCGCACGCGCCATGCTCGGACTGACAGTGGAAACGCTTGCCGGCGAGAGCAAACTTTCCGCATCCACCATCCAAGCGCTCGAAACAGACGTAGCTTCCGCGGATATGAAAGCGCTTTCGGCGCTGCGTTCCGCCCTTGAAGCACGCGGCCTGCTTTTCCTTGCCGGCGGCAGCGATGGCACCGGCGGGGCCGGCGTTCGCTTCAAGCACTGGTCCGATAACGAGGGCATTCGCCCGGAAAATCTCAACGCCACCAATGATGATTGATCGCGAAAGCGGTCGAACACATCCAGGAAATGCCTGACCGCACCCGCCTCCTAAGGCAGTGCGTCAGGCAGTCAATCCCCAGCTTTGGACCAATTGCTCCGGCGCGGAAACCGCCGCAGGCAAGATATAGCGTTCGGTATCGTTCGCCGGCTCCCATCCCTCGATGCCCGGAACGACGGGCAGTCCGTGACCAAAGCCGTTCAGCGTCACCAGTTCCAGGATCATATTGCCGTAATCGTCCCGCCATTCGCGACGCTCGCCGCCTTCGAACAGGCGCAAGCGCCCCTTGATGCGGGGGCGTTCGCGGGCGGCAAGCCATTGTGCCACTGAAGCTTCGGCATTCGCGAACGAGACGACCTCGTCTTCATCGCCATGCCAGATGGAAACGACCGGATAGCGCTCGGCATCAGGCGAAACCTCGCGAATGAGTTCGCCCCACTTCTCGGCATCGCGCGTGGACCCCCTGTTCATCACATCCAGAGCCGACATGGCATCGCGCGCCGCGCCGAACGGAAGGCCGCCAATGATGGCGCCTGCGGCAAACAGCTCCGGATAGGTGGCCAGCAGCGCTGCGGCCATCGCACCGCCGGCAGACAAGCCCATGACGAAAATTCTATTGTCGTCGATGTCATGGATTCGCCGGCTGAAATCGATCATTTCCCGGATGGAGCCGAGCTCGCCGCGATCGCGCGTGACCATGCTCGGCCGGAACCAGTTGAAACAAAGATTGGGATTGTTGGCGGCCTTTTGCTCGGCATAAAGCACGGCAAAACCATGCTTGCGCGCGAGCATCGTCCAGCCGCTGGCGCGATCGAAATCCTCGGCATTCTGATGACAGCCATGCAGCACGACCACAAGCGGCATCGGCCCCTTGATACCGGGCGGCACATATTCAAGCATACGAAGATCGCCTGGGTTACGGCCGAACCACAAGACATCCGTCAGGCGCTGCGGAACTGACCGCGCGGAGATGCGACGACGCGCCGGCTGCGACAGCGGCCGTGTCATCGGAAACTTGAGCTGCGGAAGCTCGACGGAATCGACGAGCAAGCGGCGAAGCCGGCTCGGAACCTTGAAATTCATTATAGACCCTTCAAATTATCCGCGTCAGCCGCATTCGGTTTCATCCGTAGCGCCAAACGCAAACTGCTCCCGCACGGGATCAGTAACATCGAGAAATTCATTCTCTTTGTGCAATGCAGCGGATATAGGGTGGCACTGTCGCTTCGAACATACACAAAGCTTCATTGCAGCTATGTGAAATCAGCTTAATCGATTAGATTCAACGCCATAAAAAAGCGCGGTTGCGTCAGAAATAAGCTCTCGCAAGCGCGAGAAGCTTGGCGTCATCCTTCACGCCTTGACGATAAAGCTGAATGATCAACGCTCCCAGGCGCTCGGCTTCCGAGCTGCGCGCGTTCATGCCGCGGTCACGGCACACGATTTCCAATATTTTTTCAAGGCGATCCAGATCGTCCGAAAACAGAGGCAGATCCCGCGGATGGATAGGCGTTTCCAACATTTGCGCCGTCTCAATGTCCTTCGGGCCGAGGCACGCAAAACCTCGTCGGTGCCCGTGCAATACCCGACGACAGAACTGAACTATGCGCTTTGGCTTCAACCTTGGCAAGGAAGCTTTTGGGTAAATCACCCAAGCCGACGCATCTGTGATTCGCAAATTATAGGGTATGTTGCACCGAGAATACAATTTTAGGTTATGCCGTCACCAAGACTTTATCTCTTTCTGCGACAAGCAAGGAAAATGGAGACAGTGCGATGAGCAAAACTATTATTTCGATCATTTCAGGCCTGCTTTGTGTCGGCGTGGCGCTGCCCGTCACAGCGCAGAACCTTCAAAATCTTCCGCTGCGCAATCCGCGGCAAGTTCCAGAAGGATATATTTCCGTCCAGTCGGGAATATCGCTCTCTTACTCCGTGCAGGATGGCGATGACGAAGGACAGCAGGAGAAGGCATTGAAATCCTTCTATAAGGTCGCGGCGAGCAGTTGCACCACTCTGCTCGAGAGCATCGCGGACGCCTGCGAAATCACCGCCATGTCGAACAATACATCGCTCAACAATCTCGACGGTCGCGGCCAGAGACTCACGATCAGCGGCCAGATCACGATGTCGGTGAAGCTGAAGCCGTCAACGGCGCCGGTAAGGTAAGAATCCCCTCCTCCACAGCCGATACCGCGCAAGCCAACGGATCGGTAAGAAATGGCGGCGATAATCCCCCTCGCAATCGAGGGACAAGACCATGGCAAAAGCGAAACGACGCGTGCGGCGCAAGGCGCAACCAAAGGCGGGCAATTCGATGTGGCTGTGGGGCGTCGTCGGCCTGGCCACTATTGGCGGCATATATGCCTACCAGCATCGCAAGGATATGCCGTCGATGCTCGCGCATGCGAGCGCAGTCGCAGGAATGCCGCATATGGCCCAGGTGGCTCAGGATGCGCCGACCCCGACAAGCAAACCGAAAATCAAAACCGCAGCGGTTACACCCGAGCCGCATGCGGCATCCACACTCCCGGTTCCACCCGCCGCGATCCCCGTGGCAATGCCAATCGCCAGAATGCCGAGCGAGCGGCCGGTTCCCGGCTTACGGGCGCAGACAGGTGGTCGGTTCGTGCTCTGCGCCGCCGGTTCCGGCACCAACTGCGTCGTTGACGGCAACACCTTCTGGCAAGACGGCATCATGATCCAGCTGGCCGATATCGACGTCCCCGACGCCTCCGCAGGGCGCTGCCCGAGCGAGCGGCAAAAGGCCGTGGCGGCGAAACTGCGCCTGCAGGCCATCCTCAACGACGGCACCTTCGTCCTTTCCGGCAGCAACCGTCGCGACGACGATGGCGGCGGCAAGATGCGCATTGCTATGCGCGCCGGTCGCTCAATCGGGGATCAAATGGTATCGGAAGGATTGGCCCACCGCTGGACTGGCCAGGCATCCTCATGGTGTGGCTGAAAATCTGATTGGGAGTTCAAGGAGATAAATGGTCGGGGCGACTGGACTCGAACCAGCGACCCCTTGACCCCCAGTCAAGTGCGCTACCGGGCTGCGCTACGCCCCGACCTGCCGAAACGGCTTGTTTCGTTTAGAGTTTAGCGTTTCGCGACGCAAGCGAAAAGTAGCGACCAACTCAGAAAAAATTGCCGTCTAGCGGCACAACTGTCTCGGGCCGTGGCTTGGCTGATAGCTGTTATCCGAAGCGCGATAGGATCGGTAGCGGCTGGCGCAAGCGCGCGTGTGGTCATCGTAATAGCCTTGAGCGCGCTGACCCTTGAACAGGGTTCCCGTCACGAAGGATTTGAAAAGCACGCCGCTATCTGAATCATCGTCGTAATAGCTATCGTTACCGTGCAGCCGATGACCGCTGCCCCAGTGACCGTGATGATGCCAATGGCCGTGACCATGGTGATCGCGCACCTGAATGACGTCGGATTGCTCGGGCACCGACAGTGCCGGCATCATCATCGCACCGGTCGGCGCAGCGGCAGCAGCGACCAACGGCAAGCCAATACCCACGACGGAGATCAATCTGGCAATCGTAAACATAAGCGACTCCTTCAAAATCCGGCGGCGCTGCCCAAGCACATCTGCGTGAAAAACCTTGTCGCCGTAAGCACCGATATTACCTCTATATAGTGACTTCGATCCACACTCATAGATCTCCCTCCGCCTTTATTGATCGGCGAATTTCAGGGAGTGAGACGCGAGCGGAAAGTTAAGGCGATGAAGCCCCTTTTGGTCCTTATGCTGTGCGCACCATTGCTTGCGGCATGCAACACAACAGAGCCCCTGCAGCCGATTCCCGGCAGCATTACCTATGGCGGGCAACCGCATATGAAGCTGACGCAATCGCCGCCCGGCGCACGAATTCAACATCGCTTCACCAATCAATGGGGAGAGGATGTTTACGAGACCTACATTCTCCAGCCTGACCGGAGCCTCAAGCTCGTCAACCGCGAGATCGTGACCCCATTCTGACTGTCGGCTGCATAAACAAAAACTCCGCCGGGATGCCGACGGAGTTTTCTATTTTCAGAACCGATGGATCGGACTGATTACCAGCAACGGTAGCAGCGGCGATAGTACGGCCGACCGTAGTAGCCGCGATGATGGTCGCTGACGGCAGCGCCGACCAGAACGCCGCCGATGATGCCGGCTGCGGCAAGGCCAGCGGCCTGGTTTTCAGCCTGCTGCGCCTGAACGCGGTTCGACTGGTAGGTCGCACCGACGCAACGGTTATAACGCTGCGTACCTGGACGCAGACCCTGCTGTTGGCAGGTCATTTCGGCACTCATCGCAGATTCCTGCGGCGTCTGGCAGCTTGATAGAATGGTAGTCACGGCAAGCAGGCTCGCGGCCATGGTGGCACGTATACGCATATTCCCTCCGGCAAATAGTTACACAACCGTGAGAAAGCGAACTACAGCCAAAAGTAATGTTTAGCAAGTCGAGCTTATCAAGTTTGGCGCGAATTTTGGCAAAAATGCGCCAGAGTGTGTTCGAAAGATGGCATCATGATTAACAGCGGATACGGTCAGAAACAAAAAAGCCCCGCAGATTGCGGGGCTTCCATGTCGTTCCATCCCTCTGCGGCCATAATCAAAGACTGCAGACGTCACTAGATCCGAGATCAGAAATTGCGTTCGAAACGCAGGATGCCGGCGACCGTATCATCCTTGATATAGTCGTAGTGCATGTAGGTGAGTTCCGGCTCGACGAGGAAATCCTTGACCGGATACATTTTGAGGTTGGTCGTTGCCTCAAACATCTTCGAGTCGGTATAGGCCAGCTGGAGGTTCCACTTCAGCTTTTCGTTGATCGGAACGCCAACGCCGCCCCAAACAGCCCAGTCACCCCAGCCGCACTTGCCAGCATTGGTGCCGCTCGAGGTCGTGCAAGCGGAGATATCCTGGTTGGTGCCGGCATATTTGTTCAGCTTGTCCCCATCGGTGTTCCAGCCTCCCATGAGGAATGCTTCAACACCGCCGAATTTCGCGTCGATGCGTGCCTTGATGGCGCCTTCCTCAACGATGGAGTCATAGCCGCCAACAACCTTGAAGCCCCAGTCACCCGTCTTGTAGCCAAAACCGGCGACCACGTCAGGCGCGTAATGATCCGACTTGTCGTCCGTCCACCAGCCGGCACCGTAGGATGCTTCGCCGTCAGAGGTCGAGTTGCTGTCTTCGAGGGAGATGACCGCCGTGAAGCCGTTGCCTGCGTCGTAGTTGTAGGTCAACTGGTTGAGTTCGTATGGACCGTCGTAGATCGCGTCGTCGTTGACGACGTCGCCAGCGTAACCGACATACAGGTTGTACTGCGAGTCGAGCTTACCCACGGTGAAGCCGCCGAGGCTGATGTTGGCAAACAGCAGCTTAGAGGAGGTCGCGCCTCCATCGTTCCATTCCCAACGGAAGATCGTATTGGTCTTCAGCGGGCCGTATTCGGTATCGGTTGCGGTATCGACATTGAGCTCAACGCGCTCATGCCAGAGGGTACCTACCCTGCTGCGCGGATTGTATGCATCGTACCATTCGCCTTCGGTACGGACTTTGCCGCCGACCTTCAGGCAGGTTTCGGTGCCGGGGATATAGAAATAGCCGGTGCCGTAAGCGTCGCAGATGCGCACATATTCCAGAGGCTCGGGCTCGGCTGAAACGATTGCATCGGCGGAATGGGCAGCGCTCGCTGCAGCGAGGGCAGCGGCGGAGCCAAGAAGCAGGCTCTTGATGTTCATGGTGTCTCCATTCGACTATTCCATCAGGGGTGGAGTCTCCCGGCAGACAATTTCTTGCCCCTCCAAAGCCTGACTGGCTGTTCCCTTTTTAAGGGTGAAGCAATGTAGCTTCCTCATCAAACTGAACCCAGACTGAAGATCCGGCAAGTTAATAAGGACACCAAACTAAGTCATGAAACACAGAAGGGCGCTAATGTGACAAAAATATCACCGAACTAGGGCCGGTTGAGTGGCTGCAAGCATCCGCCCAGCCTCGCCAACGTAACGACGCCTCGAAACTATCCATAATTGTATGGGTGGCCACCGGCAATCAGCAGAGAACGCCAATCGGAACACCGCAGCTTCACAGCGATTCGAGAGCCTTAACGAACCTGATCGAGCAGACGTTTGCATTCCAGGAGATCGTACAGCGTCTCCTGTAACAAAGCGCGGTCTTCCTTGCCGACGCTCGATTTGCCGATCGAAACATCGGGAGCGCCATCGTCGCCACTGACGAAGTTGAAGAAGCGACGGCTGATCGGCGCCTTGGCGCGGCCGACGAGCTGGTCTTCGTCCGGGTTGGCGGAATTGACGCGCGGTTCGACGGGCGCCGGCTCCTGCGTCGCGGCGGCCAGGGCTTCGACACTGGCAAGATCGCCATGACCTACCGCAATGACAAACTTGTTGCCATTGGTCTTCAGCAGCTTCTGAACGCCCTTGATCGTATAGCCATGGTCATAAAGGAGATGGCGGATACCATTGAGCAGATCGACGTCTTCGGGACGATAGTAGCGCCGGCCACCGCCACGTTTCATCGGTTTGATTTGCGGAAAGCGCGTCTCCCAAAACCGCAGGACATGTTGGGGGAGATCGAGGTCTTCCGCCACTTCGCTGATGGTGCGAAATGCATCCGGGCTCTTGTCCATCATCATACTCCCACAGTGCGAATGCGGTGCCATCAGGCCCGAATTACACAAACCGGATATCAACATCGTACCCGCCCGGATACGACTCACCATATTTCAACGGTTTGGCGGCGGAAATTCAAGTGGCTTGTTCGGCTGCTGCACAGCCAAGCTGCGAAACCGGCAAGAACGCAAATATCAAAGGCCGCAGCGCGGAGCATGCGGCCAGCGAAAAAATCATCTTTTGCGGGAATTCAGGACGCGGGATTGGCCGGTCTGGCCTTTGCCTTGCGGCTCGCATGCGCCTTCAGAATGCGGGTCTTCAAAACGTTCGATGCCTTGAACGTCATGACACGCCGCGGGGAAATCGGAACTTCCTCGCCGGTCTTCGGATTTCGACCAATGCGTTCATTTTTATCACGCACCTGAAATGTCGCGAAGGAGGAAAGCTTTACGGTTTCGCCGCGCACGATAGCATTGCAGATTTCGTCGATCACCGTCTCCACGAGCTCGGCCGACTCTGTCCGGGAAAGACCGACTTTCCGGAATACCGACTCCGCCAAGTCTGCGCGCGTGACTGTCTTGCCCGTCATAGCTCCCCGCCCATATTGATAGGTAATCTTATTCTAGCCTTACGAGAGTATTGCCCTTGCGCCGAACGGTCAAGCTCTTGTTGGGAATCGGCCTTTAGAGACATAGTGTTACCAGCGAAGCAGAACCGCGCCCCAGGTGAAACCGCCACCCATGGCCTCCAGCATCACCAGGTCGCCCTTCTTTATTCTGCCGTCGCCGGCCGCAGCCGCGATCGCCAGCGGGATCGATGCAGCCGAGGTGTTGCCATGGAGATCCACGGTAATCACAACCTTTTCGGGAGCAATTCCGAGCTTCTTGGCCGATCCGTCGATGATGCGCCGGTTGGCCTGATGCGGCACCAGCCAGTCGAGATCTTCCACCGTGGTACCAGATGCGGTGAACGCAGCTTCTATCACGTCCGTGATCATGCCGACGGCGTGCTTGAAGACTTCGCGCCCAGCCATATGAAGAACACCGACCGTGCCTGTCGAGGACGGTCCGCCATCGACATAAAGCTTATCCTTGTGCGAGCCATCCGAGCGTAGGCTTGCGGTCAGTACGCCGCGATCGGTGTTGGCGCCGCTCCCCTCGCCTGCCTCCAGCACCAGCGCGCCAGCGCCATCGCCGAAGAGCACGCAGGTCGTGCGGTCGGTCCAATCGAGAATACGTGAGAATGTCTCAGCGCCGATGACGAGCACGCGCTTGGCAAGGCCACCGCGAATATAGGCATCGGCCGTGGTGACTGCATAGACGAAACCGGTGCAGACGGCCTGAACGTCGAAGGCAAAGCCATGATGCATGCCGAGCCGGTTCTGGATGTTCACCGCGGTTGCCGGGAAGGTATTATCCGGCGTCGATGTGGCAACAATGATCAGATCGATATCGTCGGGCGTGAGGCCGGCATTGGCAAGGGCTGCACGCGCGGCCTGCTCGCCAAGCGATGCCGTGGTTTCGTCATCGCCGGCAATATAGCGCTGACGAATACCCGTGCGCTGTACGATCCAGTCGTCGCTTGTATCGACGACCTTCTCCATCTCGGCATTGGTCAAGACGCGTTTTGGGAGCGCCGCCCCAAAACCGCGGACAATTGAACGGATCATTCTGCTATTACCCCGTCGATCATGCTGCTTCCGGCCCGATGGGGGGCAGCCGTTTGGCATGATATTTCTTCAAATCGTTTTCGATTTTCTGCGTCAGACCGTTCTTGGCCATGTCGTAGCCGACATCGATGGCCGCAGCGAAGGCTTCTGCATTGGCCCCGCCATGGCTTTTGATAACGATGCCGTTCAGGCCGAGAAAGACGCCGCCGTTGACCTTGCTGGGATCGAGCTTTTCGCGCAGCAGGTCGAAGGCGCCCTTGGCAAAGACATAGCCGATGCGGGCAAGCAGCGTGCGCGACATCGCGGCACGCAGATAGGCGCCGATCTGCTTTGCAGTCCCTTCCGCAGCCTTCAGCGCGATATTGCCCGAGAAGCCTTCGGTGACGACGACATCGACCGTACCCTTCCCGATATCATCGCCTTCGACGAAACCGGAATAGTCGAGCGACTCGAGATTGGCTTCGCGGATCAGCCGGCCGGCATCCTTGACGTCTTCCTGCCCCTTGATCTCTTCGACGCCGACATTAAGCAGACCGACGGTCGGGCGCTCGATCTCGAAAAGCGCGCGCGCCATGGCGCCACCCATCAGGGCGAAGTCGAGCAGTTGCTGCGCGTCGGCGCCGATCGTGGCGCCGACATCGAGCACGATGCTTTCGCCACGCAGCGTCGGCCAGATGGCGGCGATCGCCGGACGTTCGATATTGGCCATGGTGCGCAGGCAAAACTTCGCCATCGCCATGAGCGCACCGGTATTGCCGGCGGAAACGACGACGTCGGCATCGCCGGTCTTTACCGCCTCGATCGAGCGCCACATGCTGGACACGTAGCGACCGCGACGAAGAGCCTGGCTTGGCTTTTCGTCCATGCTGATGGCCACATCGCAGTCGTGAAAGACCGATTTTTCACGCAGCTTGGGAAATTTTGCGAGGACCGCTTCGCAGCGATCCTTCTGTCCGTACAAGATAAAAGTGATATCGGGATGCCTATCCAGCGCCTTGGCCGCGCCGGGAACAACAACCTCTGGGCCGAAGTCGCCACCCATCAGGTCAAGAGAAATTCTGATCACGCGTCCCTAGTCCTTTTTGTCCGCCGAGCGCGGCGAATTTGGCGTCAAAATACCGTTTTCTCCCTGGGTTACAACTGAATTGTGTTCAATTGCCAGGAAGGTCTAATCCTTTTTCCAGTCTTTCAGAACCGCGAACGGCGAGGGTTTCTTGTCATTTTCGCCGGTGTCTTCGATGTGCCCTTCGAACTCGACGCCGGGCTTGCGCGGGTACGGATCGATGGCAAGCGCCGTGAATTCCGCAACAACTTCGCCGGCATCAATCGTGTCGCCGGTGAAGGTCTCCGGCAGATCCGGACCATCAGGATCGAGCACCATTTCACCGGCATCCGTCGAAGGCGCGCGCGCCAGTTTCGAATCCTCCGGCACGAAAATATGTTCGAAATTCTCGTCGATATCGGATTCGACCGGCTCGAGCGTCACGACGCAAGCCTGGACGATCTTTGCCCGGACATTGCCCTTGATCCGGACGCCATCACGCTTCCAGCGCGCGATCTTCAGATCGGCCTCGAGCTTCTCCACCGAAAGGACGTTCCAGAGCGCGGCAAGGCCGGCAAGCTCGCGTTTATCCGCCTCGACGTGAACATCGACCGGGTTTGCGGAAATGTGCCCAACCTTCACGAGGTAGGAAAAAGGTGTTTCGTCGGAGTTATGTGTTTTCATTGTTGTCTCCTAAACTGCCTGCTGGCCCAATCTCGGCGGGATCGGCACCGTCGCTGATCCCGTCGCAAGATCGGCCTCGCTTATCGCTGCCAGATGCGCCTCGGCCGCCATCATCCAATCGGCGAGCGCCGCCATCGATGGTGCGCTGCTCTCCATTTTTGGATAGATGTTGCGCTGAAGAGCCACGGCAAGAGCAGCTCGATCATTGCCGTCCATCGCCGCCGCATAGCTCTCAAGCCGTCCGTAAAACATCCCGGCCAGTTTCTTCATGCGCTTCGGCACGCTGTTGTCGCCGATTCCAAGTTCGCGGATCGAATAATCGATGTCCTCGAAAAAGGCATCGACGATCTCCTGCGCGAGCTCCTGACCGCTGGTCACGGACGATCGCGTGCGGCGAAAGAAGAGGATCATCATGACCGAAAGCAATTCGAAGCGCCCCATCACCGTATCCGGCACATCGTAGTCGGTATAGAAAACCGGCTGCCGTGCCGCTGACGTCAGAAGCTCATACTGCCTGACGACGATGATCTGATTGTGATTTCTTTTGCGAAAGAGCCCAAAAATCATGAGAATTCCCGGAATTGGCTCATTCAGAGCGCGCCGTTTTTGCTTGGCCTTGTTGCATCCACGCAAAAGCTGGTTTACCGAAGCAGGCGCGAATTGCAATGCCGTTTGTGCCCGCTTCCAAGCTCCAAGCCCTCACCGTCGTGATGTTGTGGATGATTGCTGGTGAAGAGTGTCGAACAACATGATTGTATCTTTTCCAATCGCGGAAAGGCCACAATGATGTGCACAGCAAGGTCTACCGGCCGTCCGGCCATCGGATTGATTCATTAGGGGAGATGAGATGTCGTTGACCAGACGGTATTTCAAGTCTGACATAACTTTCAGCAGCAGTGCCGCCATCGCCCTGGTGATTGCGACCGTGGGACTCACGGGTTGCCAGACCGGCGAGGTCATGAACAACGGCTATATCTTCGATCAGCAGTCGCTGGCGCTTGCGCCGGTGGGCTCCAGCCGCGAGCAGGTTCTGCTCTCGCTCGGCACGCCCTCGACCACTGCGACGTTCGATGGCGAAGTCTTCTATTACATCTCCCAGAAGCGCACGCGCGCTGTCGCCTTCATGAAGCCGAAGCTGGTCGACCAGAACATTCTGGCGATCTATTTCGACAAGGATGGCGTGGTGAAGCAGGAAGCCAACTATACGCTGAAGGACGGCAAGGTCTTCGACATGATCAGCCGGACGACGCCGACGGGCGGCCGCGACATCACCTTCCTGCAGCAGATCCTGCAAGGCAGCGGCAACGGCGTCAACGGCGCGAGGAACTTCCTCAACAACCTCAACCCGGGCCAGTAAGCCAGGACGATATTCCAGCAAAAACCCGCGAGGTTCGCCCCGCGGGTTTTTCTTTATCCGTTCGCTTTGCTTTCCTTATCCGGCGAGAATCGCAAGCAGCAGCAGCGCGACGATATTCGTGATCTTGATCGCCGGGTTGACCGCAGGGCCTGCCGTATCCTTGTAGGGATCGCCGACGGTATCGCCCGTCACCGACGCCTTGTGCGCTTCGGAACCCTTCAGATGGCGCGTACCGTCCTTGTCGACGAAGCCGTCTTCAAAGCTTTTCTTGGCATTGTCCCATGCACCGCCGCCCGACGTCATCGAAATGGCGACGAAGAGGCCGTTGATGATCACGCCAAGCAGCGAGGCGCCGAGGGCAGCGAAGGCCGAAGCCTTGGAGCCAGAGATCAGCAGCACCCCGAAATAGACCACCACCGGAGCCAGGACCGGCAGCAGCGACGGAATAATCATTTCGCGAATGGCCGCCTTGGTCAGCAGGTCGACGGCACGACCGTAGTCGGGACGCTCCGTGCCCTGCATGATGCCGGGCTTTTCCCGGAACTGCCGGCGCACTTCCTCGACGATCGAGCCTGCGGCGCGACCAACGGCCGTCATCGCGATGCCGCCGAAGAGGTAGGGAATAAGGCCGCCGAACAGGAGGCCGGCGACGACGTAGGGGTTGGAGAGATCGAATGAGATCGTGCCCACATTGGCGAAATACGGGAACTTGTCGCCATGGGCCGCGAAATATTGCAGGTCGTTCGAATAGGCGGCGAACAGCACGAGAGCGCCGAGACCAGCCGAGCCGATGGCGTAGCCCTTGGTGACGGCCTTGGTGGTGTTGCCGACCGCATCCAGAGCGTCGGTCGATTTGCGCACTTCCGGCGGAAGATGCGACATTTCGGCGATACCACCGGCATTGTCCGTGACCGGACCGAAGGCATCGAGCGCAACGATCATGCCGGCAAGCCCGAGCATGGCCGTGACGGCGATCCCGGTGCCGAACAGGCCGCCGAGTTGATAGGTGGCGATGATGCCGCCGACGATGACGATCGCGGGAAGCGCCGTCGATTCGAGTGAGACGGCAAGGCCCTGAATGACGTTGGTTCCGTGTCCGGTGACCGACGCCTGGGCGATCGAGTTGACCGGGCGCTTGTTCGTGCCGGTGTAATATTCGGTGATAACGACGATCAGTGCCGTCACGATCAAGCCGACGATGCCGCAGCTGAAGAGCTTCGTTCCGGTGACGTCGAAGCCGCCGACCGTGCCGACAGAACCCCAACCGATGGTCAGTGAGGTCGCGATAGCCAATCCGACGATGGAGAGGATGCCTGTGGCGATGAGCCCCTTGTAGAGCGCGCCCATGATCGAACCGTTGGTACCGAGCTTGACGAAGAACGTACCGATGATCGAGGTGATGATGCAGGTGCCGCAAATAGCCAGCGGATAAATCATGGCGGAATTGAGCAGAGGCGTGCCTGCAAAGAAAATGGCCGCCAGAACCATGGTGGCGACGACCGAGACCGCATAGGTCTCGAACAGGTCCGCTGCCATGCCGGCGCAATCGCCGACGTTATCGCCGACGTTATCGGCAATGGTTGCGGGGTTGCGCGGATCATCTTCCGGGATGCCGGCCTCCACCTTGCCGACCAGGTCACCGCCGACATCGGCGCCCTTGGTGAAGATACCGCCGCCGAGACGGGCGAAGATCGAAATCAGCGAGGCACCGAACCCAAGCGCAACCAGCGCATCGATGACATCGCGCGAACCAGCCTCATGGCCGAGAATGCCGGTCAAAACATAAAAATAAATGGAAACGCCGAGCAATGCGAGACCGGCAACCAGCATGCCGGTGATGGCGCCCGACTTGAAGGCGATATCGAGGCCGGCCGAAAGGCTATGCGACGAGGCCTGCGCCGTGCGGACATTGGCGCGCACGGAGACGTGCATGCCGATGAAGCCGGCACCGCCTGAGAGAATCGCGCCGATCAGGAAGCCAAAAGCGGCTTCGGCGGACAGGAGAAGCCAGGCTGCGATGAAGACGATGACACCGACAATTGCAATGGTTCTATACTGGCGCGCCAGATAGGCTTGCGCGCCTTCGCGGATATAACCCGCGATTTCCTGCATGCGTGCGTTACCCTGATCGGCTGAAAGCACCGACCGGGTCGTCCAGATGGCATAAACCACCGAGAGCAAACCGCACGCGATTACACCTAAAAGAATCGACATTTCGCTTTTTCCCTCCAAAAAAGCCGGCGGTTCACTCCTCCCCCGGCCGCCTGCGACAACCGGTGCTCCCCTCCTCCAAGGCGATCTACGGATGTGCACTGCGAGATTGCTGTTGGGAAAACGTCGCGTCAAGACCGCCCGCAGGTAAAACACCCGCAGGAGGTTCAAAAGAATATTCGAAGATGAAATCAGACGCGAACGAAGGAAACGAAAGCGCCAAACACGGGCTTCCGTCTCTCGGGCGAAGCTTACTTCTTTGCTTCGCCGCGAACCTGCTTGGCGATTCGGTCAAGCACGGCGTTCACGAGTTTCGGCTCATCCTCCTCGAAGAAGGCATGGGCGATCTCGACATACTCAGTGACGATCACCGGAACCGGCACGTCCTTGCGATCGATGAGCTCGAATGTACCAGCACGCAGAATGGCGCGCACGGTGCTGTCCAGACGCGAAAGCGCCCAGTCGTCCTGAAGCGCCGAGCCGATCAGCGGATCGAGCTTGGTCTGTTCGCGCACGACGCCGGATACGATGGAGCGAAACCAGGAGGCATCTGCCTTCAGATAGGTCTCTCCGTCCAGCTCCTGTCCGAGACGGTGCGCTTCGTATTCAGCCACAACTTCGAGAACGCCAGTCCCGCCGATATCCATCTGATAGAGCGCCTGCACCGCCGCAAGGCGTGCTGCGCCCCGCTGGTTGGCGAGTTTTGCCGGTCGCTCGTTATCCTGATTGCTCATGTATTATGCACCCAATTTCTCTTTCAGCGCGATCATGGTCAGCGCTGCGCGGGCGGCAAAACCGCCCTTATCCTTGTCCGAACGACGCGCACGCGCCCAAGCCTGCTCGTCATTCTCGACGGTGAGAATACCGTTGCCGATCGCAAGCGATTCACTGACGGCGAGGTCCATCAGCGCACGCGAGGATTCATTGGCAACGATATCGAAATGATAGGTTTCGCCGCGAATGACCATGCCGAGAGCGACGTAGCCATCATATACAACATTGCCGTTGTCGCCGCCATCGAGCGCCATGGCAATCGCAGCCGGGATTTCCAGCGCGCCGGGCACGGTTACGACATCGTAGGTCGCGCCGGCTTCGTCGAGCGCAGCCTTGGCCCCATCGAGCAGAGCGTCGGCCATGTCATCGTAGAAGCGGGCTTCAACAATGAGAATGTGGGCATTCGAAGAGCTGGACATACATCACCTGCGGATCAAGAGGGGGCGCGACACCATATTAGGCGGGGTCAAATCACGGCGGGCCGCACTTGGCAAGTGTTTTTCAATGGTCGACGCCAATTCCGGCCCTATTTGGAAATGATCGCGGCAGCATGGAAATTCCGGCTTCCTTGCGCGCAGGCGCTTCGCTAATAATTTGTGGCTGGGAGGGGGAGGTTCATGACGAAGAAATCCATACCGGCCGTCAATGTCGGCAAACTCAAACTGGAGCATTGGCGGCAGGGGAGCTTTTTTGCCGGTAGCGACACTTCCTTCGGCGCATTGCTGGGGCTGAAGGACCTGGGGATCAGTTATAACGAAGTACCCCCCGGCAAATCGGGCTGTCCGTTTCATAACCATCACGTCGAGGAAGAGCTTTTCATCATTATCGACGGCGAAGGCGAATATCGCTTCGGCGACGAGCGTGTGGCCGTTGGCAAGGGCGATGTGCTCGGCGCTCCGGTGGGCGGCCCGGAGACAGCGCATCAGTTGATCAATACCGGTCCTGCCGTGCTCATCTATCTCGCCATTTCCACCAAGGCGCGGACGGAGATCGTGGAATATCCGGACTCGGGCAAATTTCTGGCCAAGACCAATCGGGACGGCAAGGCAACGTTCCGCGCAATCGGTCGCGCCGCGACCACCAATTTCGATTACTGGGACGGCGAGCCCGGCGCCTTCGACGACTGACCATCACCAAAAATATTTCAGCAAAGATCATATCCGATGACGATCATTCCGACATTGACGACTGACCGCCTTTTGTTGCGTGGCCACCGGCTTGATGATTTCGATGAATTTGTAGAGCTTTGGAAGCATAAGGATCTCGTCCGTTTCATCGGCGGCGAGATGCCGACGCGCGAGCAGATCTGGGCGCGACTGCTGCGGTATGCCGGCCTTTGGCATTATCTCGGCTTCGGGTTCTTCGCGGTGGAGGAGCGCCAGAGCGGCAAGCTCATCGGCGAAGTCGGCTTCCTCGATCTGCACCGTGACATGACGCCATCGACGGAAGGGACGCTCGAAGCCGGTTGGGGCATCACGCCGCCGATGCAGGGCAAGGGCTATGCGACGGAAGCAATGCGTGCGGCCATCGCCTGGGCGGAAGAGCAGTTCGCAGGCCGGCGCATGACCTGCATCGTCGAGCTGGAAAACAAGCCGTCGCTGCGCGTGGCCGAGAAAATCGGGTTTCGGCGGATCGGCGAGATCGTTTTCAAGGACAAACCAAACGCCATGTTCGAGCGATAGGCGCTATCGGCGACGGCGCAGCAGGTGACCGCACATGACATCTTCGCAGGATGAAATCTGGCTCAGGGACTACGAACCTGATGACGCGCAGGCGACGATCGACATCTTTCTGCGCGCCATTCGTGAGGTCGCATCACGCGATTACGATCCAGCGCAAATTGCCGCCTGGGCAAAGGTCGAGGATGCCGAAATCTGGGGCCAGTATCGGGCAAGCCGGCCGACATGGCTTGCAATGATCGGTTCGACGCCTGTCGGCTTTACGGACCTTAAGGCCGATGGCTGCCTGGATATGATGTTCGTCAGTCCCGATCATCAAGGCAAAGGCGTCGCCAGTCTCTTACTGGCAATGGTCGAAAAAGCAGCCCGCAAAAAAGGTCTGCAACGAATTTTCACCGAAGCGAGCCTCACCGCCCGCCCCTTTTTCGAGCGAAAGGGCTTTACCGTTCTGGCCGCACAAAAAGTGGAAAAGCGCGGCCAGACGCTGTCAAATTTTCTGATGGAAAAGGCTCTGGCTTAGGCCTCGAGCACCAGGGCTCGTCCCTCGCGAACGGCGGGGAACTCAGCCAGGCGGGCGGCATAGCGCGCCATGGTGTCGACCTCGAAATTGACGAAATCGCCAGCCTTGCGCTCGCCCCAGGTCGTCACTTCCAAAGTGTGGCGAATGAGAAGCACGTCGAAGTCCGTGCCATCGACGGCGTTGACCGTGAGGGACGTGCCGTCAAGCGCGATCGATCCTTTTGGAGCAACGAATTTGGCCAGATGCTCTGGCGCACGCAGGCGGTAGCGCGTGGCATCGCCCTCTGCCGTGACCGACAGAATTTCCGCCTTGCCGTCGACATGGCCAGACACGATATGACCACCAAGCTCGTCGCCGATCTTCAGCGAACGTTCGAGATTGATCTTGGATCCTGTGGCCCAACTGCCGATGGTGGTCAGCCGCAGGGCCTCCTCCCAGGCTTCGACCTCGAACCAGCGTCCGTTGCTACCCTCTTGAGGCAATCCCGTCACCGTCAGGCACACGCCGGCATGCGAAATGGAAGCGCCCATATCGATCGTTGCCGGATCGTAATTGGTGGCAACGCGCAGCTTGATGCCTTCCTTGAGCTCGGACACGGCTTCGACAGTGCCAACATCGGTAACAATTCCGGTAAACATCAAAGACCTCTTTCGTATTCGTCGCAGCGATCGTCGCCAAACTGGCTTTCGCCGATATGCATGAAACTGGGTGGGATATTGGATTTCGCGACGGGCGATTCAATGCCACCCGCGCCGATTGTCACCGGTCCCTGGAACAACAGGATTCGATCCACGAGATCGGCCGCGAGAAAACGGCGCGCCGTCTTGGCGCCGCCTTCGACCAGCAGGGACGAGATGCCGCGCGTGCCCAATGCTTCCAGCAACTCTCCAGGCTCATCCACGTTCGACTGCAATACTTCGACGCCGGCCGCATCGAGAGCAGCACGGCGGCCGAGGAAGGCGCTATCGGTGTTTTCATCGAAGGGTGGCTGATGTCCGGCAACAGCGATGACCGGATATTGTCTCGCTGTCTTGACCAGCTTGCTGGCGAGCGGCAGCTGAAGGTCTTCGTCGATCACGATGCGCAAGGGAGTACGGTCTTCGAGACCGGGTAGCCTGCAGGTCAATTCCGGATCATCCGCGATTGCCGTGCCGATACCGACGAGAATGGCATCACTCTCGGCGCGCAGCATCTGCACCTGCTTGCGGGCGAGATCGCCCGTGATGCGCACCTGCCCCTCCCCGACCCGACCAATCATGCCATCGGCGGAAACGGCAAGCTTGAGAGTCACATAGGGGCGGTTTCTCGTCTGCCGCATGAGGTAGCCAGCCAAGGCTCGCCTGCCCTCGATCTCCAAGACACCGGTCTCGACCTCGATACCGGCTTCCCGCAGCATCTTGATGCCGCGCCCTGAAACGCGCTGATCGGGGTCCGTGACGCTGACGACCACGCGCGCCACGCCATAGGCAATCAAAGCCTCCGCACAGGGCGGCGTCTTGCCGTAATGCGAGCAAGGCTCGAGCGTGACATAGGCAGTTGCACCCCGAGCAGCTTCGCCGGCCTCGGCAAGCGCCTGGGTCTCGGCGTGCGGGCGACCGCCTTCTGCCGTAACGCCCCGACCAACGACGACGCCATCCTTGACGATGACGCAGCCGACGGAAGGATTGGTGGAGGTAAGCCCGAGATGCGTCAGGGACAGGCGGATGGCCTCAGCCATGAATGTCTGATCGAGCTGAGGAGAAGCTACAGTCATCATCTCTCACTGGAAATCCGTTTGAACCGGGAGAGTGATGCCAGTTTCCGGATCGATGACGCAAGCCACGTCAGACAACAAAATGACGTGACACTTCTCTTTTGCACCACGTTGCCAAAGGGCTCCGGAACGTCCCGAGCCCTCTGAATTCGGCAAGAGCGTGCTTAGGGATCCAACGGATCCCGAGCGATCTTGGCGTTGATTTCGTTGATGACGTGCTCGAAATCCTCTGCATGCGAGAAGTCGCGATAGACGGAGGCGTAGCGCACGAACGCCACGTCATCGAGGCTCTTCAAGGCCTCCAACACCTGCAGACCGATCTGTTCCGAGCTGATTTCCGTCTCGCCGGAGCTTTCGAGGCGGCGCACGATACCGGACACGGCACGCTCGATCCGATCACGATCGACCGGGCGCTTGCGGAGCGCTATCTCGAAGGACCGCACCAGCTTGTCGCGATCGAAAAGCACCTTGCGGCCGGTCTTCTTGATGACCATGAGCTCGCGCAACTGCACGCGCTCGAAGGTCGTGAAACGACCGCCGCAATCGGGACAGATCCGACGCCGGCGGATGGAGGTATTATCCTCCGCCGGGCGCGAATCCTTCACCTGGGTATCTTCGGTACCGCAATAGGGGCAGCGCATGCGCTCTCCTTAGCCCATGTAGCCGTACATCGGGAAGCGGTCCGTGAGCTTGACCACTTTCTCGCGAACGGCAGCCTCGACGGCGGCGTTGCCTTCGTCGGAATTGGCGACCTTCAAACCATCGAGAACCTCGATGATCAGGTTGCCGATTTCACGGAACTCGGCTTCCTTGAAGCCGCGCGTCGTGCCGGCCGGGGTGCCGAGACGGACACCGGAGGTGACGAATGGCTTTTCGGGATCGAACGGGATGCCGTTCTTGTTGCAGGTGACGTAAGCGCGGCCGAGTGCGGCTTCCGCACGCTTGCCGGTCGCATTCTTCTTGCGCAAGTCCACAAGCATCAGGTGGTTGTCCGTGCCGCCGGAAACGACGTCGACACCGCCGGAGATCAGCGTTTCGGCGAGAGCCTTGGCGTTCTTGACGATCTGGGCCGCGTAGTCTTTGAAGTCGGGCTGCAGCGCTTCGCCGAGGGCAACGGCCTTAGCGGCGATGACGTGCATCAGCGGGCCACCCTGGAGACCGGGGAAGACGGCCGAATTGAACTTCTTCGCCAGATCCTCGTCATTGGTCAGGATCATGCCGCCGCGCGGGCCGCGAAGAGACTTGTGCGTGGTCGTCGTGGCAACATGGCAATGCGGGAACGGCGACGGATGCTGGCCACCGGCAACGAGACCGGCGATGTGAGCCATGTCGACCATCAGATAGGCGCCGACACTGTCGGCGATCTCGCGGAAGCGCTTCCAGTCCCAGATGCGGGAATAGGCCGTGCCGCCAGCGATGATGAGTTTCGGCTTGGTTTCCTCGGCCTTGCGCTGCACGTCATCCATGTCGAGCAGGTTGTCGCCTTCGCGCACGCCGTACGACACGACGTTGAACCACTTGCCGGACATGTTGACCGGCGAACCATGGGTCAGGTGGCCGCCCGAATTCAGGTCGAGGCCCATGAAGGTGTCGCCCGGCTGCAGGAGCGCGAGGAAGACGGCCTGGTTCATCTGCGAACCGGAATTCGGCTGAACGTTGGCGAAGTTGACGCCAAACAGCTTCTTGGCGCGCTCGATGGCGAGCTCTTCGGCGATATCGACATACTGGCAGCCGCCATAATAGCGCTTGCCCGGATAGCCCTCGGCATACTTGTTGGTCATGATCGAGCCCTGCGCTTCCAGAACGGCGCGCGAGACGATGTTTTCCGAGGCGATCAGTTCGATTTCGTGCCGCTGGCGACCGAGTTCCTTGCCGATCGCACCAAAGATTTCCGGATCGGTATCGGCAAGCGAGCGATTGAAGAAGGGTTCGGTGGACGCATTGGTCATCGTAGAAGCTCCTGAACGGGCCGGAACGGCAATGAAGACGGTATTAGCGTCCGGGTCGCCGGAGAGCAATACGACCAGCGACATTTGCTGAGCATTCTACGCAGCGCGATGCCGGCAAATGAAAAAGCCGCATCCGAGGACGCGGCTTCGACAAGAATAGCAACTTGAATGCCGATTACTGAACCGGCTGCTCCATGCCCTGCGTCGTGTCGAGCGCCAGCTGGGAGTTGCCGTCGAGATTATAGATATCGTCGCGGAACTGGACGATACCGTCGCGGGCGCTCCAGGCGGAGATATAGACGAAATAGACCGGCACTTCGGACGCCAGCGTGATCGGCGTGTTGACGCGGGTGGAGATCACCTGCTCGATGCGCTGACGCGGCCAGCCAGGCGTTTCGCCTAGCAGCCAGGTTGCGAGGTCACGCACGTTCTGAACACGAACGCAGCCCGAGCTGTCGAAACGCATGAGCTTGTTGAACAGGCCCTGCTCCGGCGTATCGTGCATGTATTCGTTGTTCGGGTTGTGGAAGTTGATCTTCGTCGACGCCATGGCGTTCGTCTTGCCCGGGTCCTGACGGAACATCAGATCAGGTGCCTTGTCCGAATTCCAGTCGATGGTCTCAGGAGAGACTTCCTGGCCTTTGCCATCGAGAAGACGAATGTTGCTTCTCGTCAGGTAGGTCGGATCCTTGCGCATCAAGGGCATGATATCCTTGATGATGATCGAGCGCGGTGCCGTCCAGTACGGGTTGAGGATAACCTCGTAGATCTTGGAATTGATGATGTGCGTCGGTCTGGTTTCGCGGCCAACGATCGCCTCGTGACGCAGCGCCACCTGACCATCTTCAACGGCCTCGACGCGGGTCGCCGGAATATTGACCATGACATGGCGACGGCCGAGATCGGACGGGAACGTCTGCAAGCGAACGAGGTTCGTGTTGAGCTGCTGTAGGCGAATGTTGGCGGGAACATTCATGGCCTTCAGCGTAAATTCGCCGATGACGCCATCCGGCGGCAGACCATGGCGGGCCTGGAAGCGCTTCACGGCACCGTCCACATAGGAATCGAAGGACGAGGAAACGCCGGCTTCGCGCGGCAGATCGCCGGTGACCATCAGATGCTGGCGCAGCGATTGTACGGCGGGATCGGTCACGCCGATCTGCAGCGGCTGCTGGCTCGTCGGATTGACCTGCGGCCAACCGCCATTGGAGACGATGCTCTGATACTGAGAAATCGCCTGCTGGATGTTCGGAACGGAATCCGGCCCGAGGATCGGCGTGTTCGACTGGACAGCCGCTGCCGTGCGCGCCGCGGCCTTCGCATCGAACTGGTCGTCCCAATTGCCGCGAGAGCGATCGTTGATCAGCGCCTCCAGAGGCGTCGCGTTCTGCGCGAGCGCCGGGGCGGCCAATGCGGCAGCACCGAAAGTTACAGCCGACCGCAGGAAAGAGCGGCGCGAAAAGGGTTCAATTCCGTTTTTCTTCGACATATCCAAACCGTTCAGCGCTGCGATACAATTATACGCAGCCTAGAGAGGAAGCAGTAAATAGCGCGGCTTTGCGCCAAGTAACGCAGCTCAGTATCGATCCGTTCCCTTAAAGCACCATCAAAAACTTCGCCACGAACTATCACAATATCGCGAAGCCAGGACCTTGACGGTCGGAAGATCGAATTTCGAGAACGCCGCTTGCCGTGAGTTTCCGCTGTCATATCAATATGGCCAATTCGTGTCGCCCGGCATGAAACTTGCTTTCCTGCGCGGCACGGACACAAAAGCCATGTTGAATATGCTAAAATATCACAGCTGCGCGTGGTTCATACCGCGTCCTAAATTGCGGTCAATGGCCTGATGGCGCTCTGCGCCCTATACAAAGACAGCTGAGGAACAGCCGTGGCAAAAAGCGCACAATTGCGGACGTCAGGCGGATGCAAAATGCAATCACGAGCCGCTTATGCTTCGGTCCTTTGAGGATACCGAAAGCACAAACGGGCGCAACGTGGCGTCTTCTCTCGCCTCGTTACACCAGTTCATGCGCCTGGAGGTTCTAAGAAGCCGGAGGGAACGCCGGCTTGGTAGATCACATGCGATAAGCGATGCTATCGTTCCAGAAGCGGTCGAGGCGCTGCAGGAGCTTGTTCATCTGGGCGAATTCGTCGGTGCCGATGCCGCCGACCTTGTCGATCGAGCCGATGTGGCGCTCGTAAAGCTTGGCAACGGTTTCGGCGATCTCCTGGCCGGTTTCGGTCAGGCTGATGCGAACCGAGCGACGGTCGATGCGCGAGCGCTGGTGATTGATGAAGCCGAGGTCGACCAGCTTCTTGACGTTATAGGAAACGTTGGAGCCGAGGTAGAAACCGCGGGAGCGGAGCTCGCCGGCCGTCAGCTCGGAATTGCCGATGTTGAAAAGGAGAAGTGCCTGGACGGCGTTGACGTCGTCGCGACCCTGACGGTCGAACTCGTCCTTGATGACGTCAAGCAGGCGGCGGTGCAAACGCTCGACCAGATGGAGAGATTCCATGTAGAGAGCCCGGATGTCGTCAACCTGCTGATCCCGAGCGTTCGCAACTGCCTGCGGCTTGATTTTGGTATTCATCATGACTTGGCCTCACTCTGTTTTGTTTGGCGGTGTCGTTTTCTTCCCGCCTTGAGTGAGACCCTATCGAATACACATAAAATTCTACTTAAACTGCAGGCTTAACAGCACCTTACCAGGAACTCTTGGTGTCTCAGGGTAAATCAACCATTACCTGCTGCTGGCGACGCCGGCGCTTTTCCTGCCAAAGCAGGACGCGAAACAGGCAATACAGCACGGCCACGCAGACATGCAAGATCATGATCAACGGATTGGATCCGAAGACCTCCGGCCATACGCCATACATCAATCCCTGACCGCCTGCGGCCAGCACCCAGATGACTGGCCCCCAGGATACGGTCAGCCATAATCCGAGAGCCGCGACGGGGAAAACGACGGCCAATCCGGCGCCCGCGACCTTCCATGGAAGATTAAGGAGATCGAAGCGGGCATGGCCTTCGAGCGAATAGCCGACCAGCATTGCCCAGTACTGAAGACCGAGCCAGAAGCAGGCGATCGCGATCAGCCGCAGGAACAGCACGAACAGGATGTCCGTCAGCGTATTCTTGGGTACGGTCGAAGAATCAGGTTCCATGCGCGAACAATACGTATGAGCCATCGGCCCCGCCAGAATATAATGGCTGCGGCCTTTCGCCTTGTTTTGAATCCTGGGGACAGCGTGATAGGTACGCTGCCCATATAATAAGGCCACAGATAGACGACAAAGGATGGCGGCATCATGGAGAACAAGACGCATCTCGTTGACGAGATCACCGGGCATCGCCGCATGCGACGCAACCGCAAGGCCGATTGGACGCGCCGCATGGTGCAGGAAAACCGGCTGACGGTCGACGACCTGATCTGGCCGATCTTCCTTATCCCCGGCACCGGCATCCTGGAACCGATCCCGGCCATGCCCGGCGTCAACCGCATGACTGTGGACAAGGCCGTCGAGGCCGCAAAGGAAGCAGCCGATCTCGGCATTCCGGCCCTTGCCACTTTTCCCAACATCGAAATGGAGCTGCGTGACGAGACCGGCTCCAACAGCCTCGAAAAGAACAACCTCATCAATCTCGCCAGCGCCGCGATCAAGAAGGCCGTGCCTAACATCGGCGTCATCACCGACGTCGCGCTCGATCCCTTCACCAGCCATGGCCATGACGGCATCCTGCGCGGCAATGAGATCGTCAACGACGAAACGGTCGAGCAGGTGGCACTGGCCGCCGTTTACCAGGCAGACGCCGGAGCCGACATCATCGCACCTTCGGAAATGATGGACGGGCGCATCGGCGCGATCCGTCAGGCGCTCGACGCTGCCGGACACCAGAGCGTCGGTATCATGAGCTATGCGACGAAATTCAGCTCGGCCTTTTACGGCCCCTATCGCGAGGCGATCTCGACCGGTGGCCTGCTGAAGGGCGACAAGAAGACCTACTATATCGATCCGGCAAACGGCACCGAAGCCGTGCGCGACGCCACACTTGACGTCGAGGAAGGCGCCGACATGCTGATGGTCAAGCCCGGCCTGCCCTATCTCGATATCTGTTGGCGCTTGAAGGAGGCCTTCGGCCTGCCGACCTTCGCCTATCAGGTCTCCGGCGAGTACGCCATGATCAAGGCGGCGGCCGCCAATGGCTGGATCGACGGCGAAAGGGTCATGCTCGAAACCCTGCTCGCCTTCAAGCGCGCCGGCTGCGACGGCATCCTCACCTATTTCGCGATGGACGTGGCCAGGCACCTCGCACGGAAATGACGTCTGCGCTCCGGCTTATTGTATTTGCCGGAGCGAATACCATATGCTCTTTGGATATGTAGCTCACGGCTATTTTACCTGCCATCGCGCTGAAATGGCCGTGAGTATCGAAGGATTGCGCATCTCACTGTGTCGAAATAACCGACGTGAACTGCGCCAAGGAGCAAAATAATGAGCTTGAACCCCAGCCCGCTTTACGCAGCACCGGATGACTGGCGCGCCTATAGCGGTGTGCTGAGCCGGCGCATCTTCGCCTTCATCGTCGACTATATCATCGTTGCCCTGCTCTGCATTCCCGCGGCCGTGGTTCTGTTTTTCGTATCGATCCTGACGCTGGGGCTTGGCTTCGTGCTTTATCCCGCGCTCTTTATCATCGTTGCCGGCCTTTACTTCGGCTGGACGCTTGGAGGTCCCTATCAGGATTCGCCCGGTATGCGCGCCATGGGCCTGACGATGGTACGAGTAGACGGCCGGCGCATGGACTTTTTGACGGCGATCGTACATCTGGCGCTGTTCTGGATCCTGAATTCGGTGCTGACGCCGCTCATTCTGCTCGTCGGCATTTTCACCGATCGCAGCCGTCTGGTGCACGATCTCTTGCTTGGAACGGTCATCGCCCGCACGGCCTGATAGCCAAAACAGCTCAACAATCATCTGGCTTGCCGTGGAACCGAACAGGCTCTAGGCGGCTTAATCATGTGCGGTCAATTAGGAAACTGTGATCTTTAGCAAAGGACGTGGTTGACGTTTTCTAAAGTTAAGCCATGCTTGTAAAACACAGATGCCGAAAGAAAGGTCAATCAACGGCAGATGAACACGCAGTCGACGCCATCTCCGCAGTTTTATCTGACGGCACCGGCCACCTGCCCGTACTTGCCGCACGAGATGGAGCGCAAGGTCTTCACGCATCTTGTCGGCCCGCGCGCGGCGGAGATGAACGATATCCTCACGCAAGGCGGTTTCCGGCGTTCGCAAAACATTGCTTACCGGCCTGCCTGCGAATCCTGCCGCGCCTGCGTGTCGGTGCGCATTCTGGCGCAGGAATTCGAACCTACCCGCTCGATGAAGCGCGTGCTGGCAAACAATAGCGACATCATCGCCACCGAGTTTCCGGCTCAACCTTCCAGCGAGCAATACTCGCTTTTCCGCCGTTATCTCGATTATCGCCACCAACAAGGCGGCATGTCCGACATGACCGTGCTCGATTATGCGATCATGGTCGAGGACACGCATGTGAACACGCGCATCATCGAATATCGCCGTCGAGAGGAAGGATCGGGGCTCGAGCAACGTCCGAAAGGCGAACTGTTGGCTGCGGCCCTGACCGATGTCATGAGCGATGGCCTGTCGATGGTCTATTCCTACTTCAACCCTGATTTCGAGCAGCAGTCGCTCGGGACATTCATGATCCTCGACCATATCCGGCGCACCAAGGCGCTGGGCTTGCCGCACGTTTATCTGGGCTATTGGGTCAAAGGGTCCCGAAAGATGGACTACAAGACACGCTTCCAGCCGCAAGAGCATCTGACCCCGCGCGGCTGGGAACGTTTCGACCCGGCCGCAGACGGCGAAAAAGATACCTTCCGCTAAATGTTCGCCCATCTCCCGGATCATCGCAAAGGGCTGCTGCTGACAACGCTTGGCGGCCTGGCGCTATCGATGGATATTCCCTTGATCCGGCTTTCCGATGGAGAGGTATGGTCAGTTCTCTCCGTCAGGAGTGTGGCGACGATCATCGTCGCAATCGCGGCTCTCGCTGTGATCCGCCGCGTCAAGGGTTCACTGCTGGGCATTTTGCCGGGTCGGCTCGGGCTGCCGGTCGGATTCTTCTATGGATTGACGACTATCACCTTTCTCCTTGCCGTCTATTACACGACGGCGGCGAATGTGGTGTTCATCATCGCGCTCAATCCGATGTTCACGGCGCTGCTATCCTGGATCTTCCTGAGAGAACGCCCTGCCATTTCCACCTTCGTCACCATGGCTTTCATGATCGTCGGTGTCGGACTGATCGTCGGCGATGGCATGGAGGGCGGACATCTTCTCGGTGATGCGCTGTCCGTGGTGGCCTCTTTTTCCATTGCCTGCGCCATCACCATCAGCCGCGCCTCGCGCCAGGACATGGGTTTCGCATCACTGCTTGGGGCCATCGTTCCCGCAATCGCCGGGCTTTATCACGTCATTCCCTCCGGCTTTTCCATAGACCACCCCGGCTGGATCCTCTTCGACGGCGCCGTGCTGATGCCCCTCTCCTTCTGGTGCCTTGCAACGGGCACGCGGTTTATCTCCGCTCCGGAAGTGGCAATGTTCTATCTGTTGGAAACGATCCTGGCGCCGATCTGGGTCTGGCTGATCTTTGCAGAAGCGCCGACCAACATGACGCTTGCCGGCGGGGCAATATTGATCCTCGCCCTTGCCGCTCATTCGCTATGGCAGGCGCGGGCAAAGGCGAGACCAATTATCATTTAGACGCGATCCCGAGCAGCCTCAAATCTATCACGATGATGCTGCCGAATAAGCGAGAGACTGCTCTCGCTTATTTCTCTTTAGCCCGAAAACTTGCCGCTTCTCGGGAAACCTTTCGGTACGGCGCGGCCGGCACCGGCGCGGTCGCCCAGCCATTCCGCCAGCTCATCCTTGGTTTTGGTGAAGGTGCGGCCGGCACTGTCTTCCCATGTCAGGCCATTGGCAATCGCGAAGCATCTGATATCGGCGACGCCGCCATCCTTGTACTTCTGCAGGCGCACGCCCTTGCCGCGCGACATTTCCGGGACCTGCGCCAGCGGGAAGATTACCATCTTGCGGTTCTCGCCAACCACGGCGGCGTGATCACCTGATATCGGCACCAGCAGCTTGGCCTCGTCCGGATAGGAAACGTTCATGATCTGCTTGCCCTTACGGGTGTTGGCGATCAATTCGGCCTCAGCGACGATGAAGCCGTTGCCGGCCGTCGACGCGATCAGCTGCTTGCGCTGTGGATCGTGGACGAAGGCGGTCAGTACGTCCTGATCGTTTTCCATGTCGACCATGATGCGTAGCGGCTCACCGTGGCCGCGTCCACCGGGAAGCTTGTCGCCGCCGAGGGTATAGGCCTTGCCGCCCGTGGTGATGATGAGGATCTTGTCCGTCGTCTGGGCCGGGAACGCAACCTTCAGCCCGTCGCCTTCCTTGAAGGTGAGCGAGGCGATATCCGAAATATGTCCCTTCAGCGCGCGGATCCAGCCCTTCTCCGAGACGACGACCGTAATCGGCTCCTTCTCGATCATGGCCTGCAGGATCGCCGCGTCATCGGCTTCCGGCGCTTCCGCGAATTGTGTCCGGCGGCGACCGACTTCCGTCGCCTTGGCGAACTTCTTCTTCACTTCGCCGATTTCCCAGGCGACCGTCTGCCACTGCTTCTCTTCCGAGGCAAGCAATGATTCTATGTCCGCCTTTTCCTTGCTGAGCCCGTCGAATTCCTTGCGGATTTCGAATTCTTCCAGCTTGCGCAAGGAGCGCAGCCGCATGTTCAGGATCGCTTCGACCTGATTGTCCGTGAGACCGAACCGCTCCATCATGACGGGCTTCGGCTCGTCCTCCTCTCGGATGATGGCGATGATCTCGTCGATGTTGAGGTAAGCGATCAGGAAGCCGCCCAGGATTTCCAGACGTTTCTCGATGGCGGCAAGCCGGAAGCGCGAGCGGCGCAAAAGCACTTCCCGGCGATGATCCAGCCACTCCTTCAGCACTTCGTTCAGCGCCATGACCTTCGGGATGCGGCCCATGGACAGGACGTTCATGTTGAGCGGGAAGCGGCTTTCCAGCTCCGTCAGCTTGAACATCGATTCCATCAGGATCGTCGCATCGACAGTCCGGCTCTTCGGCACGAGGACGACGCGGATATCCTCGGCGGATTCATCGCGGATGTCTTCGAGCAAAGGCAGCTTGCGTGCGATCAGGAGTTCGGCGATCTTCTCGATCAGCCGGGACTTCTGCACCTGGAACGGAATTTCCGTGACGACGATCTGATAGCCGCCGCGGCCTAGATCCTCGATCTCCCACTTGGAGCGGACGCGGAAGCCGCCGCGGCCGGTCTTGTAGCTTTCGATGATGCTGCGGCGATCGTCGATGATGATCCCACCCGTCGGGAAATCCGGACCGGGAATGTATAGCTCCACAAGCTTCTCGACGGTGGCATCACGATCCTTGATCAGATGCAGCGCTGCGTCGCAAAGCTCATGTGCGTTGTGCGAGGGAATGGAGGTCGCCATGCCGACGGCGATGCCTGAGGAGCCGTTGGCAAGCAGATTGGGGAAAGCCCCCGGCAGAACGATCGGCTCGGAATTGGATTCGTCGTAGGTGTCGCGGAAATCGACCGCGTCCTGATCGATACCTTCGAGCAGCAGCTCCGAAACCAGCGTCATCTTGGATTCGGTGTAGCGCATCGCTGCGGGGCTATCGCCATCGATATTGCCGAAATTGCCCTGACCATTGACCAGCGTATAGCGCTGCGAAAAATCCTGCGCGAGGCGCGCCAGCGCGTCGTAGATCGACTGGTCGCCGTGCGGGTGATAGTTACCCATCACTTCGCCGACGATCTTCGCGCATTTGCGGAACGCTGCATTCGGCCGAAGGCCCATCTCGCTCATCGCATAGACGATGCGCCGGTGCACAGGCTTCAGCCCGTCGCGAACGTCGGGAAGCGCGCGTTGCGTGATCGTCGACAAGGCATAAGCCAGGTAGCGCTCTTCAAGCGCCGCCTTCAGATCGACCGGAAGGATGTTGTCGTCGCCGTCACCGGGCGGCGGAGTCAGATTTTGTCCCATGCTTCCTGACTATCGGAGATGACGTTTTCGAGCAAGAAAACGGTCGAAAGCACCTGTGGATGAAGGCGTTTCGCGTGTATAGAGATGATGCAACCGATACATTTTTGCTGCACTTGCTCGCTACACTCAATGTCATTGGATTTTTGCAGAAAGATCAATATAAGTCAGCGCAGTACACGCTCAATCTGTACGTCCCCGCCCATACTACCGGCTTAATGAGGAAACGCCATTATGACTTTCTACCGGACCACGCGGCTGATGCTCTGCAGCGCTGCCATCCTGTCTTTCGCCAGCTCGGCCTTCGCGCTTGACGGCAATGACCTCCTGAAGAAGCTCAACGACGTCTATGGCCAGCAGGGTGGCGCTTCGATCGCCGCCGAAGGCATCGATATCGACGGCGACACGGTAACGCTCAAGAACGCGACCTTGAAGGCCGCCGGTATGGAAAACGACATTCCGCTCGGCGAAATCACCATGAACGGCGTCGAGGAAAAGGACGGCGGCTACACGATCGAAGAGGTCGATTTCGCCGATGTCGATTTCAACAAGGATGGTGCAGCCATCTCCGCCACCGACCTGAAGCTCAATGGCGTTGAAATTCCAGCCGACGCGACGAAGGGCGATCTCAGCTCGTTGCTCTATTACAAGAGCGCCCATGCGGGTGCAATCTCCGTCAGCAAGGATGACGCCGAAGTGTTCTCGATCGAGGGCGCCGATGCGACCATGAGCAAGCGCAGCGACAATTCCGGCATCGACTTCGACGCGAAGGTCAACGGCATCAAGGGCGACCTCAGCAAGGTTGACGATCCGAAGGCGAAGGAAGCGATCGACGCGCTCAAGCTGCAGCAGATCGACGGCACCGTTGCGATGAAGGGCAGCTGGGAAATCGGGCCCGGCAAGATCGACATCACCGAATACTCCTTCGATTTCAAGGATATCGGCAAGCTTGACCTCGCTTTCAGCATCTCGGGCTACACGCCTGCCTTCGCAAAGTCGCTGCAGGATGCGCTGAAGACGGTTCGTTCGAACCCGAACCAGCAGGAAGCCCAGCAGTCGGCCGGCCTCGCCATGCTCGGCCTCATGCAGCAGCTGACGTTCAACAGCGCCAAGATCCGTTTCGACGACGCGTCGATCACGGCTCGCGCGCTGGATTTCGCCGGCAAGCAGCAGGGTGTGACCGGCAAGCAGCTGGCTGACACGCTGAAGGCCATGACGCCGATGATGATGGCGCAGCTCAACATTCCGGAACTGCAGAACGCCGTTTCCACGGCCGTCAACACCTACCTCGACAATCCGAAGAGCATGACGGTGACGGCTGCTCCGGGCAAGCCGGTTCCGGTTCCGATGATCATCGGCGCTGCCATGGGCGCTCCGCAGACGATCCCGCAGGTCATCGGTCTGACGGTTTCCTCGAACGACTGATCGGTCATTCGTCAAGACAATTGAAAAACCCGGCGATCTTGGTCGCCGGGTTTTTCTTTGCCGTCAAAGCCGGGCGGCATTTGGAAGTTGATATTTCCCGAGTTCGCTCAGAGCGTGATCGATCATGGCGAGCAGCTCGTCCGTCGTCGCACCGTCGCGAGCCTGAACGGACATGCCCTGTACGATCGCCCCAAGAAAGCGGGCGAGAGACGCTGCATTCGTATCCGGCCGCATGTCGCCTTCCGAAATGCCGCGTTCTATGCGCGAGACGAAGGCAGCGAGCGTCTGCAGGCGCATAGAGGCGACGTAGTGGGCAATCGGCTCGTTCTCTTCGGCGCAGTTCAGCACAGCCGTCGAAATCATGCAGCCTTTCGGATGTTCCGGCGCGGTGAAGATTCCCGCCGAATTCGTCAGAAAGCCCTCGAATGCCGTCACCGTATCCACCTTGTCCATCAACGGATTGCCGGCCACCGGGCGAGGCATGCGCCGATATTGGTCCAGCGTTTCCCGATAAAGATCCGCCTTGGAGCCGAAGGCTGCATAGAGACTCTGCGGCGTAATCCCCATCGCAGCCGTAAGATCCGCGATGGACGAGCCATCATAGCCGTGCTTCCAGAACGTATCCCGCGCCGAGGCGAGAACCGTCTCACGATCAAAGGCCGGCGGCCGTCCACGCTTGCGCGGGGAAGAATTTTCGGTGTCTTGCGTATTTTTCACAATGGTCACTCTAGAATTATTTCCTGATCTGGTTTATTCAGGAATGATCATTGTGATTATAGAAGGTTTTGTCCCATGAGTCTTCCCCTGGAAAATGCCATGCGCCCAAGCGACGGCAGCCTTGCTGAAGGCGTCGACGCTGCAATTGAAGCTGCTCTGACGGATAAGAGACTGGTCGGCACGGTTGTCCTGATCGCCAAGGATGGGAAGCTGGTCTATCAGCGCGCCGCCGGCCTTGCCGATCGGGAGAACGATGTGGCAATGCAGGAAGATGCGATCTTCCGGCTTGCCTCCATCACCAAGCCGATCGTGACCATCGCCGCTATGCGGCTTGTCGAACAGGATCGCATCGGGCTTGACGATCCGATCACCAAATGGCTTCCGGATTTCCGACCGCGACTGCCGGATGGAGGCGAAGCCGATATCCGCATTCATCATCTTCTCACGCACACTGCGGGATTGGTCTACACTTTCGCCGAAGCGCCCGACGGCCCCTATCATCGCGCCGGCGTATCCGATGGCCTCGACACGCCCGGCCGGTCGATTGCCGACAACCTCAAGCGTATCGCCAGCGCTCCCCTCGTCTTTGCGCCGGGCGAAGGCTGGCACTATTCGCTGGCAATGGACGTGATCGGCGCCATTATCGAAAAAGAGACCGGCGGCGATCTCGGCAGCGCTGTTGCCGATCTCATCATGAAACCGCTCGGCCTTTCCGACACGGCCTTCTCCGTTCGCGATCGCAACCGGCTTGCCGCAGCCTATGTGAACGGCACAGGGGAGCCGCAACGAATGGAAGACGAAGCCCTCGTGCCAATCCTTGACGGAACGATCCGCTTCGCGCCCGACAGGATATTCGACCCCACCTCCTACCACTCCGGCGGCGCAGGCATGGCCGGCACGGCAAGCGACGTGCTCGCCATTCTGGAAACGGTGCGCAAGGGCGGCGCGCCACTTCTCTCCGCCGATACGGTGAAGACGATGATGACCGACCAGGCGGGCGGCCATATGCAACCGCTGCAGGCCGGCTTCGGCTTTGGCTACGGCTGGTCGGTCGTGACCGATCCCGTCGCCGCGCAAGCTCCCTTCTCGGCGGGCACAATCAAGTGGGGCGGCGTCTACGGCCACAGCTGGTTCGTCGATCCGGAGAAAAAGCTGACGGTCGTGGCGCTGACAAATACGACCCTCGAAGGCATGTGGGGCCAGTTCACCATCGACCTGCGCGACGCGATCTACGCGGCAATCTAGGTTCCCTCGAAGCATAAAAAACCCGGCGATTTCGGTCGCCGGGTTTTGCATTTCAGCAGGCTTGTAAGAGCCTCAGTCCTTCTTGACCGGTGGCACCGGACGGATCGCCAGTTCGCGCAGCTGCGTCGGCGTTGCGACCGAGGGAGCGCCCATCAGCAAATCCTGCGCCTGCTGGTTCATCGGGAACAGCGAGATCTCGCGCAGGTTCTTGGCGCCGACAAGCAGCATGACAATGCGGTCGATACCGAAGGCAGCGCCGCCGTGCGGCGGTGCGCCATACTGGAAGGCACGGTAGAGACCGCCAAAACGCTCTTCGACGTCGGTCTGGCTGAGACCGACCTTTTCGAAGGCAGCGACCATGGTCTCCGGCGACTGGTTACGGATCGAGCCCGAAGCGATTTCGAAGCCGTTGCAGACGGCGTCGTACTGGAACGCCTTGATCGTGAGCGGATCCTGGTTCTGCAGCGCCTCAATGCCGCCCTGCGGCATCGAGAACGGGTTGTGAGCGAAATCGACCTTCTTCTCTTCCTCGCTCCATTCGAAGAACGGGAAGTCAACGATCCAGCACAGCTCGAAACGGTCGCGATCGACCAGGTTCAGCTCTTCGCCGGCCCTGGTGCGGGCTTCGCCGGCAAACTTGTAGAATTTTGAGGGATCGCCGGCGACGAAGAAGCAGGCATCGCCGTCATCGAGGCCGAGCTGGGTGCGGATCGCATCCGTGCGCTCTTCGCCGATGTTCTTGGCAAGCGGGCCTGCGCCCTCGAGCTTCTCGCCTTCCTTGCGCCAGAAGATGTAGCCGAGGCCCGGCTGACCCTGGCTCTGCGCCCACGCGTTCATGCGATCGCAGAAGGCGCGCGAGCCGCCGGTCTTGGCCGGGATTGCCCAGACTTCGACCTTCGGGTTGGAGGCGATCATGTTGGCAAATACCTTGAAGCCGGAGCCGGCGAAATGCTCGGTCACCGCTTCCATGACGATCGGGTTACGCAGGTCCGGCTTGTCGGAGCCATACTTGCGGATGGCAACGTCATAGGGGATACGCGGCCATTCCCTGGTGACCGGCTTGCCTTCGGCAAACTCCTCGAACACCTGGGTCATCAGCGGACCCATCGTGTTCCAGACGTCTTCCTGCGTCACGAAGCTCATTTCGAGGTCGAGCTGGTAGAATTCGCCCGGCAGACGGTCGGCACGCGGATCTTCATCGCGGAAGCAAGGTGCGATCTGGAAGTAGCGGTCGAAACCGGCGACCATCAGCAGCTGCTTGTACTGCTGCGGTGCCTGCGGCAGCGCGTAGAAGGTACCGGGGTGGATACGGCTCGGCACGAGGAAGTCGCGCGCGCCTTCCGGCGACGAGGCCGTCAGGATCGGGGTCGTGTATTCGGTGAAACCGACATCGCCCATGTGGCGGCGCATCGAGGAGATGACCTGCGTGCGCTTGACGATGTTCCGATGCAGCGTTTCGCGGCGCAGATCAAGGAAGCGATACTTCAGGCGAACGTCTTCCGGATAGTCCGGCTCGCCGAAGACGGGCAGCGGCAGCTCCTTGGCGGCGGAGAGCACTTCGATCTCCTGCGCGTAAAGCTCGATCTCGCCGGTCGACATGTTCTTGTTGACGGTGTCTTCCGTACGGGCCTTGACCAGACCATCGATACGGATCACCCATTCGCCGCGAACCGCTTCCGCGAGCTTAAAGGCCGGAGAATCAGGGTCGGCGACCACCTGGGTGATGCCGTAGTGATCGCGCAGGTCGATGAACAGCAGGCCGCCATGATCTCGGACGCGATGAACCCAGCCGGAGATGCGGACGGTCGAACCGACGTCGGACTTGCGCAGGGCGGCGCATGTGTGGCTGCGATAGCGATGCATAGTATATATCCTGGGCTTGGCGGGCGGTGGCGCAACGACATGCAAACCCCTCGCCCGCCGACGAGAAAATCGGGCGGAAAAGCGCATGGCACGCCCGATTTGTCAAGGCTCGAACGCCGGAAGTCGACTTAAAGCTGCTTCCGTTGCCACTCATGACAGCATCCGCAAGTAGCCGCTGCGGCAGTTTGGCTACTGGAATGCTATTGCTGAACATCGAGGTCAACTTTAAACAGACATCGATAGATCCTCGCCCCCGGAGCATGGCCATGCCGATCCTCACCCGCCGCAATCTGCTCAAAGCTTCAGCCGTAGCCGGCGCCTATGGCGTAGGCCTCGGCATCGCAGGCAAATTCGCGGGCAGCGCGGCGGCAGCAGAGCCGCGCGTGCTCAAGACGGCAAAGATCGAGGCCAGCCTCACCAATGGCGGCAAGACCAAGAGCGTGCTCACCTATGGCGATGATGGCATGCCGCCGGTCGTACGCATGAAAAAGGGAGAGGCTTTTGCAGCCCGGCTCATCAACGGCATCGATGATCCGACGACCATTCATTGGCATGGCATCCGGCTACCCAACAACATGGACGGCGTGCCATTCCTCACCCAGCCTTATGTCTATACCGGCGATCATTTCGACTATGCCTTCACGCCGCTCGATGCCGGTACGTTCTGGTATCACCCGCATTGCAACACGCTGGAGCAGATGGGTCACGGCATGACCGGGGTCATCGTCGTCGAAAACCCCAAGGATCCGACGTTCGATTCGGAAGTCGTGCTCAATCTTCGCGACTGGCGTCTGGGTGGCGACGGTCAGTTTATCGAACAGTTCCGCCCACGCGATGCAGCGAAATCCGGCACCTACGGCACGGTGCGGACTGCCAACTGGCAGCAGGAGCCGCAATATGATGCCCCTTCGGGCGGCCTCGTGCGGCTGCGCGTCGCCATCACCGACGTCACGCGCATCTATTCTTTCCGCATGGACGGCGCCGAGGCGACCGTTATTGCGATCGACGGCAATCCCGTACCGCAGCGCTTTCCGCTCGATCTTCTGCAACTCGGGCCCGGTCAACGGCTGGAGCTTGCCGTGCGCATGCCTGATAGCGAAGGCGCGGTCATCAAGCTCGAGGATATCAAGGGCACGAATCCAAAGGTGCTGGCGACCTTGCGGGCGGTCGGAGCCTCGCTGAAGCGCGATGTGCGTGATTTGGCGCCGCTTGAGGACAATCCCGTGCAGAAAGCCGATCTCGGTTCCGCAACGCATCTTCCGCTCATCCTGAGTTCGACCGCCGAGAACACCGCCGACAACAGTATCTGCGGCTCTCTCGGCTACAGCTTCTGGGCCATCAACAAGGTGCCGTGGCCGGGCGACACACCCGATCCGACAGCGCCGCTCGCCGAGCTCAAGCTGGGCAAGAGCTATGTCATCGACATGGAAAACGTCACACCACACAGCCACCCCATCCACCTGCACGGGATGAGCTTCACCGTGCTGTCCTCCTCGACGCGGCAGGTGCAGCCCTTCGTGTCCGATACCTATCTGATCCAGCCGGACGAGAAGGTGCAGCTGGCCTTCGTTGCCGACAATCCGGGCGACTGGCTGCTGCATTGCCATATCATCGAGCACCAGAAGACCGGCATGACGAGCTACGTGCGTGTAACCTGAGTGGTCATCGCGATAAGACGTGGAACTGTGTCCGAACCCGCCTCACCTTCCGATAATTTCAGCTAAAAGCGAAATGCGACAAAGGCTTTGCCCGCGAAAGTATTGACATATCGGGCTGAAAGGAGAAGGAAGTTAAAGAAGTATTTTACCGTTGAATGTGTTGATATGATCGAAACTACCGCCCAATTGGAGGCGGCCTGCCAAGAGCTGGCCAAGTCGGAATTCATTACCATCGATACGGAATTCCTGCGAGAAACGACCTTCTGGCCGGAGCTGTGTTTGATACAGATGGCAAGCCCCACGACCGAGGTGCTGGTGGATCCGCTCGCCAAGGGACTGGATCTTGCGCCGTTCTTCGAACTGATGGCAAACCCGTCGGTGCTGAAGGTATTCCATGCCGCGCGCCAGGACATCGAAATCATTTTTCATCGCGGCAATCTCATTCCGCATCCGATCTTCGATACGCAGGTTGCGGCAATGGTCTGCGGCTTCGGCGATTCGGTCTCGTATGATCAGCTCGTCAGCCGGACCAAGAACGTCCATATCGACAAGTCCTCGCGATTTACCGACTGGAGCCGGCGTCCGCTTTCCGAAAAGCAGCTGGATTATGCTCTGGCCGATGTCACCCATCTGCGCGACGTGTATCTCTCCCTCAGCGAGCAGCTGAAGCGCGAAGGCCGCGCCTCATGGCTGCAAGAGGAAATGGCAATCCTCGAAGCGCGCGAAACCTACGACCTGCACCCAGACGATGCCTGGCAGCGGCTGAAGATGCGGCTGCGCAAGCCGCAGGAATTGGCCGTCCTGAAATATGTCGCGGCCTGGCGGGAGCGCGAGGCGCGCGCCCGCAACGTGCCGCGCGCGCGCGTGCTGAAGGATGACGCAATCTATGAGATCGCCCAGCAGCAACCGAAGGATAGCGAAGCGCTTGCCCGTCTGCGCACCATTCCAAAAGGCTGGGAGCGGTCGGCCGCCGGCACGGCAGTGATCGAAGCGATCAACACAGCTCTCGCCTTGCCGAAGTCCGAGATGCCGCATCCGCCGCGTCATCAGCAGGCTCCGGAAGGTACTGCAGCGGCTTCGGAGCTGCTGAAAGTGCTTCTGAAGCTCATCGCCGAAAAGCATGGCGTCGCCCCGAAGGTGATCGCCAATAGCGACGATCTGGACAAGATCGCAGCCGAGGGTGAGAAGGCCGATGTGGCTGCCATGACCGGCTGGCGCCGTGATCTCTTCGGCGAGACGGCTCTGCAGCTCATTCAGGGCCAGGTCGCACTGCGGTTCGTCGGCAAGCGCATCGAGACCGTCACGCTCCAGCAGTGACATTCATCTTCCCCAGCGCCTCGCGATTGCGTATGATTCGCATGTCGGGACGCTGGCCGCCATCACGATTGCGCCGTAAATCTCGTGGAATGAACGTCTGTTATAGTCGTTATCTTTGATGACGCATAAGCGTTGTCGGCGCAGTCCCGCGTCGATGACGGGCGTCCTTTCTCGGCGGAACCGTGAATGGGTATTGTCCATTCGATACGCACCTGGCTTCTGTCGTCGCTGCTCGTCGCCTCGACCGGCGTTGCCTATGGCAAAATGTATTTCCCCGAAGCACCCATGTATATCGGCGCGATCTTCGCGCTTTTCTGCGGCATGCCGCTTTTGGCCTTCGAGCGCCGGATGATCCTGTCCAACCTGAACGGATGGATCCATCGCCTGCCGACGCCGATCTTCATTCTCTCGGCGCTGGTCATCGATTTCGCCCTGATCGGCATTGGCTATGCCATTGCCGGCAGCCTGCTCAAGCTGTCCGGCATCATCGAAGGCAGCTGGAAGGACGTCACGCTCCTGAAGATAGACGTCTATCTCTATGCCGTCGTGGTCACGGCCGCGATCATCTTCATTGGTCGCGTCCGAGAACTGCTTGGTCGCGACGTGTTCCTGAGCCTGCTCACGGGCCGCTATCGCAACCCGGTGCAGGAAGAGCGCGTCTTCCTGTTCATTGATCTTGTCGGCTCCACGGCCTTTGCCGAAGAGCATGGAGATCTGAAGACACAGGAGTTTCTCGGCGCGGTGTTCGGCGCCATGGCGGAACCGGTGCGCCGGCACAAGGGCGCAATCGACGACTATATCGGCGACGCCGCCATCATCACCTGGCCGCTAAACCGCGGCGTCAAGAACGCCAATTGCGTGCGCTGCGTCTTCGACATCCTCGACGGCATCGAAAAAAACGCCGAGACCTGGTTGAAATCTTATGGCCGGGTGCCGCGCCTGCGGGCCGCTCTGCATGGCGGTGGCATCGTCACGGCGGAAATCGGCGTCGATCATCACAAGATCGCTTATTTCGGCGACACGGTGAACACGACGGCACGGCTGGAATCGCTGTGCAAGACGCTGGAACGGCAGGTGCTGATTTCGAGCGATCTTGCAAGGCGCCTCGAACTTCCCGAAGCAATCGTCAAGGAAGAGCTCGGCGAACATGCCGTGCGTGGCCGAGACCACTCGCTCGGCGTCATCGCGCTTCATACGCAAAGCCGCGAAGTGCTGAAAAGCGTGCGTGGCAGATCGTAAGTTAAGCATATCAATAGCTGCATATCCATATCAATGCACGCCTGAGCTTCACACCCTATGGGTTGTCCACAGTCACCAAATATTCACCTAAGCGTTAATTCGACGACATGGCACGCCTGTTAAGCGGGATTGTTTTCGCCAATCCCACCAACAAGGTGACACGATGATCCGAATTCTTTCCGCCTCCACGGCACTCCTTATTTTTCTTGCTGCATCCGCACAGGCAGACGAGCAGCAATTCACGGCCAAGCTCGCCGGACAGGCCATCCTGCCGGCCAACACCATTGCCGACGCGCCTACCGATGCGCCGGAATTTCTGAAGACCTCCGGCAAGTTCACGACGCCGGATCGCAAGCGCACCGATGCGCTCGGCACGGTACCGGGCAAGGACGGCGCTCGCGTCACCGACCTGAAGCTGCCGTTTGCCGGTCAGCCGATCCAGGGCTTTTCCGGCATCAAGACCATGTCCGACGGCACGTTCTGGACGCTCTCCGACAACGGTTTCGGCTCCAAGCAGAACTCGTCGGACGCCATGCTTTTCCTGCATCAGCTGAAGTTCGACTGGAACAGCGGCAAGGTTGAGGTCGTCAAGAACCTCTTCCTCTCCGATCCGAACAAGAAAGCCCCCTTCCCGATCGTTCTCGAAGGTGCTGAAAAGCGCTATCTGACGGGCGCCGATTTCGACATCGAATCGATCCAGCCGGTTGCCGATGGCTTCTGGATTGGCGAAGAGTTCGGACCTTACCTGCTGAAATTCGACACGAACGGCCAGCTGACCGACGTCTTCGCGACAACCCTCGACGGCAAGCCGGTCATGTCTCCCGACAATCCGCTGATCCAGCTCCCCGGCAACCCCACGCAGAAGATGCCGGCCTTCAACCTGAAACGCTCCGGCGGCTTCGAAGGTCTCGCCATGTCGAAGGACGGTTCCAAGCTCTACGGTTTGCTGGAAGGCCCGATCTACAAGGACGATGGCCAGATGGAGAGCGTCGACGGCAAGACGGCGATCCGCGTCATCGAATTCGACGTTGCCGCGAAGGCCTGGACGGGCCGCAGCTGGCTTTATCCCTTCGCAGACAAGGGCGTCTCGATCGGCGATTTCAACATGCTCGACGAAACGACCGCTCTCGTCATCGAACGCGACAATGGCGCCGGCACGAAGGATAAGGCTTGCGCCGATCCCAAGCAGCCGAAGCCGGATTGCTTCGAGGCTCCGGCCGAGCTGAAGCGTGTCTACAAGATCGAGTTCAGTGACGCCAATGTCGGCAAGTCCGTTCGCAAGATCGGCTACATCGATCTGCTGCGGATCGAGGATCCCGACCACAAGCGCCGTCAGGGCGGCGGCGAGGGCTTTTACGACATGCCTTTCGTCACGATCGAGAACGTCGACCGCGTCGATGCCACGCACATCATCATCGGCAACGACAATAACCTGCCCTTCTCGGCAGGTCGCGCCGTCGACAAGGCTGACGACAACGAATTCAGCCTTCTCGAAGTCGGCGATTTCCTGAACGCGAAGTAAGCCAGAGCAAAGCCGCCTCTCCCTGCATTATGGGGAGAGGCTTCACGCATATTGGAAACGAAGCCTATTCGAAACAGAAGGCCAGCCGGCGGTTCGTCAGCTTGCCGAGCTGCTGCAAGCGGCCCTCCAGCCTCTCACCGGCAAAATCGTGATATTCGGCGGGAACGACGAATTCGAGATCCAGATCCGGGTTTGTCGACCGGCGGAACGACAGGTTGCGCACGATGCCGGGCATCGAGGCAGAAAACAGGTACACGACACGCAGCAATCCACCGAGCAGCTTGGCTCGGTCCAGGTATAGCGGGGTGGCGATTGTCGATAATGGCTCGGTCGCTCCATCGTCGCTCAACCCCTCGAAACGGAAGTAGTTGGCAAGGGCAATGAAGGCACGACCGGCATGGGTGATGCCGACGAAAGACGTATGTGCGATGATGTTCAGCGCCTGAAGGCCGCGATAATCCGGATGAGCACGCCAGCTGATATCGGCAAGCAGGCAGGCGGCCTGACGATAGCGGCTCTCTTCTTCCGTCTCGGTGATGCCGAAGAACGGCATCATGCGTCCGGTCCATTCGGCAAGCTCACGGGCATGCTCCGGCGAACGGGCGCGCAGGATGGCAAGCTCGCCGGCCGCGACAAGCAACGGATCGCTATGGCGCTCGGCCTCGGTGAGTAGCGAATAGAGATAGCCTTCGCGCACGCCCTGTGCGGAAAAGGAAATGATCGATGGCTTCATGGCCGTCAGCACTTCGCGCATGGCAACGGCGCCAAAGGGCAGCAGCAGGCGGCGATGCTTGGACACGGCCTGCAGCGCCGGGTCCTTCGAATCCTTCGATTCCACGATCTGGTCCAGGAATCGCACCATCTCGTCGAGAGGCACTTCATAGCCCTGCATCATGTGCAGCGGATATTTGCGGGTTTCCATGTGAAGCTTGGCGATATTTCGCCATGTGCCGCCAACGGCATAAAAGGTCCGCCCCTCGCCCTTGCCGAGCAGCTTGGCGGTCTTGACGTGCTTGCGCGCAAAGCTGCGCGCTTTCTCGATCGAGCCGCCGGCATATTCGGACAGGCGCAGGCCGCCGAGCGGCAGCGTGATACCCTTGCCGAACTCGCGATCCTTGATGTCGATCAGCTCCAGCGAGCCGCCACCGAGATCACCGGCAATACCATCCGGATGGAAGAAGCCGCTGATGATGCCGAGCGCCGAGAAGCGTGCTTCCTCCTCACCAGAGAGCACACGCACCTTGCGCTGCAGGATCGTCTCGGCCTGATGGATGAAGTGCGGGCCGTTGCTGGCCTCGCGCGCTGCTGCGGTCGCCAGGACATAGATCGTCGAGGCGCGCGCCTGATCGGACAAGGCCTTGAAGCGATGCAGGGCTGCGAGCGCCCGGGCCACGCTTTCCTCGTCCATCTTTCCGGTCAGTGCTATGCCTTTTCCAAGGCCACAAAGCACTTTCTCGTTGAAAAGAATGGTCGGAGACCGCGAATGGCCTTCATAGACGACAAGACGGACCGAATTCGACCCGATATCGACAACGGAGACAGGGGCAATACCGGGAAGGCGCCCCTGGGCTTCTGATTCAACCATGCAGGTCCAGTTTATTTGTTGCGGCCCGACAACAGCCCAGCGATCAGTTTCGGCGCACTGGATTTCAAGGCTTCACCACGGCCGGAAAGGCTCGGATTCGTCATGAAATACTGCTGCGCATTGAATGGCTCTTCCCCTTTGCGCACTTCCATGCGCCGGGAAGTTCCGTCCGGCAATATCTCGTAGCTTTGCTGATTGTCAATGATATTGCCCAGCATGATCTGTGAAAGCACCTGTTCATGCACGGTCTTGTTCGTCAGCGGCACGAGCGTTTCGACACGGCGGTCGAGGTTGCGCGGCATCATGTCGGCGGAGCCGATATAGACCAGCGCCTTGTCAGACGGCAGGCCCTGGCCATTGCCGAAGCAGAAGATGCGGCTGTGTTCTAGGAAGCGACCGATAATCGATTTGACGCGGATGTTTTCCGAGAGGCCGGCGACCTGCGGACGCAGGCAGCAGATGCCGCGCACGACGAGATCGATCTCGACGCCGGCATTGCTGGCTCTGTAGAGCGCATCGATGATGTCGGGATCCACAAGCGAATTCATCTTCATCCAGATCGCGGCCGGACGGCCTTCCTTGGCATGCGCGATCTCACCCTCGATATGTTCGAGGATGCGCGGGCGAAGGGTGTATGGCGAAACGGCGATCTTCATGTCGTGCTCCGGCTCGCCGTAACCCGTGATGAAGTTGAAGATATTCGCCATGTCGTGGGCGATCGTCGGATCACAGGTGAAGTAGGACAGGTCGGTGTAGATCTTTGCGGTGACCGGGTGATAGTTGCCGGTGCCGAGATGGCAATAGGTTCGCAGCTTGCCGTCCTCGCGGCGCACGACCATGGACATCTTCGCGTGGGTCTTGAGTTCGATGAAGCCGAAGACGACCTGCACGCCTGCGCGCTCAAGGTCACGCGCCCAGCGAATATTCGCCTCTTCGTCGAAGCGAGCCTTGAGCTCCACAAGCGCGGTCACGGACTTGCCCATGTCGGCGGCGTCGATCAGCGCGCGAACGATCGGGCTGTCGTTGGAGGTGCGGTAAAGCGTCTGCTTTATCGCCAGAACGTCAGGATCCCTAGCAGCCTGGAGAAGGAACTGAACGACGACGTCGAAGGATTCGTAGGGGTGGTGGACGACCATGTCCTTTTCGCGGATCGCGGCGAAACAATCGCCGGCGTGTTCGCGGACGCGCTCAGGAAATCGCGCATTGTAGGGCTCGAAGCGAAGATCGTCGCGCGGAGCCTTGCAGATTTCGGAGAGCGTGTTGAGCGCCAGCAGGCCGGGCAGAACCGCGATGCGGTTTTCCGGCACGTTCAGCGATTCCACCACGAACTGGCGAAGCTCGAGCGGCATTTCGGAATCCGTCTCGATGCGGATCACCGAGCCGCGGCGGCGGCGCTTCAGTGCGGTTTCGAAGAAGCGCACCAGATCTTCGGCCTCTTCCTCGACTTCGATATCGCTGTCGCGGATGATGCGGAACGTACCGGAGCCCTGAACCTCGTAGCCGGGGTAAAGCCGGTGAATGAAGATGTTCACCACATCTTCCAGCGTGATGTAACGGATGACGTTGCTGGCATCCGGAAGACGGACGAAGCGGTCCAGCGCCGGCGGCAGGCGCAACAGCGCCGTCATCGGCTCGCGGCCGTTCATGCTCTTCAGCTGCAGCGCAATCGAGAAGCCAAGGTTCGGAATGAACGGGAACGGATGCGCCGGGTCGATGGAGAGCGGCGTCAGAACCGGGAAGATCGCCTGTTCGAACTCGGTATGCAGCCATTGCCGATCCATGTCGGAAAGAGCCGCGGGGCGGACGATTAGAATATCTTCCTTGGCGAGATACTGCTGCAGGACGGCAAGCGAGGCCTGCTGCTCCATCTGCAGATTGTCGATCTCGCGCAGGATGTCGTCGAGCTGCTCGGCAGGCGTTTTGCCGTCGGGCGTGCGCACCAGGATCTTCTGGCGGACCTGACCTTCGAGGCCGGCGACGCGCACCATGAAGAATTCATCGAGGTTGGCGGCGGAAATGGACAGGAAGCGAACGCGCTCCAATAGCGGATGCGCGGTGTTCAACGTCTCTTCAAGAACACGGCGATTGAACTGCAGCCAGGAAAATTCGCGATTGATGAAGCGTTCTGGGCTGGTCAGCAATTCGCTGACGGGCTGTGCGGCCTCCGGAGCCTGCTGGTTGGGATCCTGCTGTTCCGTGAGTGCCGAGTCCATGTTCAACCTACCCTCTTTCTGATCTTGTGCCACGTATATCAGTTTGACGACGGAACTGTGACAGTCGATGTCAGGTCAATCCGCCTGACCGGAATTGCCCAGTTCATTCAAGACTTCAGCGGCCAACTGGCGCGTGATCCGTGTTCCGCGTCCCAGTGCCAGACGATCAAGCCTGTCGACGATCAATTGCGCCGCGTTCAGCGAGCGCTCCATGCGATTGACAATATAGAGGACGAGTTTGTCATCGATATAAAGCTGCCGGTCAGCGAAGAGCTTGACGATGACCTGCGACAGCAGTTCCTCGTCCGGCTCGCCGATCTCGACCACCGTCGCGGCCTTCAGGCGCGAGCGCAGGTCAGGCAGCGTCACCGGCCATGACATCGGCCAGAGCCGGCTCGTCATCAGAAGACTGGTGCCGTTTTCCCGTACGCTGTTGATCACATGGAAAAGTTCCGTATCGTCGAAGCCGAGACGATCGACGTCTTCGAAGATCACCGCGCCACTCGCGGCCGTAACCGCGGCGTTGGAGCCGGCGATCGGATGGATCGGAGCGGCACCACAGCGCTCACTCCAGATGCTGGCGAGATGCGATTTGCCGGACCCCACGGGACCGGCAAGGATCACCACCGGCGACGGCCAGTGCGGCCAGGAATCGACGATCTTTACGGCCGCGCTCAGGGGATCGGCTACGAGCAGATCGTCGCGTCCGTTGGCGGAATCGTGCGTAAAGGCCAAGGCCAGCTGTTCGGCGGCCTTGCGCCTGAGATCAGCGTTCTTTGCTTCGGTCATGTGTTATTCTCGGGCTTGCCGGTCTTGGCTCTGCGAGCCCTGCCTGCTTCCGAGCGTCCATGATAGAGTTCACTTTGAAGGTACCGCGAAAGCGCAAAGCGGACAAGAACACCGCAGGCAGCAGCCGCCGGAACTGCGATCAGCAACCCGACGAAGCCGAAGAGCGCGCCGAAGGCGAAGAGTGCAAACATCAGCCAGACCGGATGAAGGCCGACACTTTCACCGACGAGCTTCGGCTGCAGCACATTGCCTTCGAGGAACTGGCCGGTGAAGAAGACGGCGAGCGTCAGCCCGACCCAGAGATAATCGGGCCAGAACTGAACGAGCGCAACGCCGACGGCCAATACCAGCCCGACCATCGAACCGACATAGGGTATGAAGCTGATCATGCCGGCAAAAAGGCCGATCAGCAGGCCGAAGTTCAAGCCGACGAGAGAGAGGCCGACACCATAATAGACACCGAGAATGACGCAGAGCGAACCCTGCCCACGGATGAAGCCAGCGATCGCCTTGTCTATCTCGCGAGCGAGCTGGCGCACGGTGGCGACATGATCGCGCGGAATCCAGTCGTCCACCTTGGCGACCATCCGGTCCCAGTCGAGCAGCATGTAGAAGGCGACGACCGGGGTGACGACCATCAGCGAGAGAATGTTGACCAGCGCCTTGCCGGAGCTCCAGAGCTGCGCGAACAGTCCGCCGACGAAGCTCAGGCCTTCCGACATGATGCTGGAGAAATTATCCTTGATCGCGCCGAGCTGATTGCGGATCCAGTCCGGCAGCACCATCGTCTGCGCCTTGGCGATCAGCTGCTGGATCTGCTGCACGTAGGTCGGAATATGCTGGATGAAGTCGTTGAACTGGTTGATGACGATCGGAATGAAGATCGTCAGGGCAAGTGCAAAGATCAGCACGAAGGCCACGAGGATCACGACCGTCGCCATCAGGCGGCTGAGGCCGATCCGTTCCAGCCGGTCGGCGATCGGATCAAGGAAATAGGCCACCGCCATGCCGGCGATGAACGGCAGGAGGATCGTGCTGAAGATATAAACAAAGGCGACGAAAAACACGAGCAGGAGCACCCAGAAGATGACTTGTCGCTTGAGGTTCGCCCCGCTGACCTTTTGCTCCATCGTCTTCCTCGTTGTTTTCAACTCGTTTACCGTGTGCTTAGGACATAGGATGATGCCGCAATTATGGTCAAGCCTGAGAGCGGAAATCGGCGTCGGGCGTTGTGAAACGGGGAAAATCGCGGGGTTGGCGGCGCTTGCGCCTTGCATAAACGCCCCTATCATGCAATGGCGACCCGATCAAAGCCCGGTCGCGACGGACGGGCGGCCATCGGAGGCAGAAGCATGAGCCAGTCTGGAAAAAACGGTCTGACCTATAGCGACGCAGGCGTCGATATCGATGCCGGCAACCTGCTGGTCGAAAAGATCAAGCCTGCCGTCCGTTCGACGCGCCGTCCTGGTGCGGATGGCGAAATCGGCGGTTTCGGCGGCCTCTTCGACCTCAAGGCCGCGGGCTTCACCGATCCGGTTCTCGTTGCTGCCAACGATGGCGTTGGAACGAAGCTCAAGATCGCGATCGATGCCAACTATCATGACACCGTCGGTATCGACCTCGTCGCCATGTGCGTCAACGATCTGGTCGTCCAGGGCGCGGAGCCGCTGTTCTTCCTCGATTACTTCGCTACCGGCAAGCTCGACCCCGACCAGGGTGCGGCGATCGTCGGCGGCATCGCTGCCGGCTGCCGTGATGCGGGCTGTGCGCTGATCGGCGGCGAGACGGCGGAGATGCCGGGCATGTACTCCCACGGCGATTACGATCTGGCAGGCTTTGCCGTCGGCGCCGCCGAGCGTGGCCAGTTGCTGCCGTCTGGCGACATTGCCGAGGGCGATGTCATTCTCGGTCTTGCCTCCTCAGGCGTTCACTCCAACGGTTTCTCGCTGGTGCGAAAGATCGTCGAGCTTTCCGGCCTCGGCTGGGATGCGCCGGCTCCCTTCGCCGAAGGCAAGGCGCTCGGCGAAGCATTGCTGACGCCGACGCGCATCTATGTGAAGCCGCTGCTCAAGGCCATTCGCGAAACGCACGCCCTGAAGGCACTTGCCCACATCACCGGCGGCGGGTTCCCGGAGAACATTCCGCGCGTGCTGCCGAAGCATCTTGCCGCCGAAATCGATCTGGCCGCCGTCAAGGTGCCGCCCGTCTTCTCTTGGCTTGCCAAGGTCGGCGGCGTCGAGGCCAAGGAAATGCTGCGCACCTTCAATTGCGGCATCGGCATGATCGTCGTCGTCGCCCAAGAAAACGTCGAGGCGGTGAAAGCTGCGCTCGAGGCCGAAGGCGAAGCCGTCGTTACGCTCGGCCGCATGATCGCTCGCGAAGACGGCGCTCACGGCACCGTTTACAAGGGCACGCTCGCTCTATGATCATGCCGCGCAAACGCGTCGTCGTCTTCATCTCGGGCGGCGGCTCCAACATGCTGGCTCTTGTGAATGCCACGAAGGCAGCGGACTATCCGGCCGAGATCGTCGGCGTCATCTCCGACAAGGCGGACGCCGGCGGGCTGGCAAAGGCTGCCGCCGAGGGCATTGCAACTTTCGCTTTCGTGCGCAAGGAATTTGCCAGCAAGGAAGCGCATGAGGAGGCGATCCTTTCGCAGCTGGAAGCCCTCTCTCCCGACATCATCTGCCTTGCCGGCTATATGCGGCTGCTTTCCGGCCGATTTATCCAGGCGTACGAAGGGCGGATCATCAATATCCATCCGTCGCTGCTGCCGCTCTTCCCCGGCTTGCGCACGCATCAGCGCGCCATCGACGCCGGGATGCGCGTCGCCGGCTGCACCGTGCATTTCGTTACCGAAGGCATGGATGAAGGCCCGGTTGTCGGCCAGGCCGCCGTGCCTGTCTTGACTGACGATACCGCTGACAGCCTTGCCGCCCGTGTCCTCACGGTCGAGCATCAGATCTATCCGCAATCGCTGCGGCTGCTGGCGGAAGACAAGGTCAGGATGGAAAACGGAAAGGCCGTGAGCCTCGCCGGAGCATCTGCCGCGCGTGAGCGGCAGATCATATCACTGCTCGGCGACACCAACTAAACGTCAGGCAGCCATCGCCATCAACGGGTGCAATGTGCCGTCGCTATAGACGATACGGCCACCGCGGAATGTTGCGCGGATGCGATGCACCGAACCTGGCTCGACCGCCACCAGATCGGCACGCTGGCCGACAGCGATTTCACCCCGATCCATGAGGCCGGCCGAGCGCGCGGCATTCGAGCTTGCCATGGCAACTGCTGCCGGCAGGCCGCCGGTCGTGACATCGGCAATCTTGAAGATCGCCGGCACGAAGGCAGCCGGGTGATAATCGGCTGCGATAATGCCGAGCAAGCCGGCGCGAGCCGCATCCAGCGCGCTGAGATTGCCGGACATGGACTGGCCGCGCAGCGCGTTCGGCGCGCCCATCAGGGTCCAAAGACCGCGACGGCAGGCTTCTTCCGCAGCCGGTCCCGTCACCGGAAACTCGCTGATCGTCACGCCGAGATCATGCATGGCGGCGACCTTCTCGGCGCTATCATCGTCATGTGACGCCAGCGAAAGCTTGTGCTTGAGCGCGAGTTTGACCACGTCATGCAGCTTGCGCTCGATATCCTGATCCTGGCGCTGAGCAATACGCTTTGCCACGACTTCTTCGGCTGCCTCGCGCGAGATGGAGCGGCGCTCTGACATGCTGCGAACGTAGCTTTCGATATCGTTGTATTGCCCCTGCCCGGGCGTATGGTCGGTGAGCGAAACCATGTCGACCGCCCCCTCTTCCAGCAGCCGCTCCAACGTCGCTGCCGCACCGAGATTGGTGATTTCGTAGCGCGCATGGACGCGGTGATCGACCAAAAGTCCTTCACGCAAGCTGCCGATACCGCGGATGACGGCGGAGGTGGTTTCCAGCGAGCGGACGTGACCGTAGACGCTTTCGGTCGCAAACGAGAGTGCGGCAAACGCGGTGGTGACGCCGGCTGCCGCAAGCTTCTTGTCGAGCTCGTGAATGCCGAAATCGATCGGCATCATCGCGTTCGGTCGCGGCGAGACTTCGCGCTCTATCATGTCGCCATGAAGATCGACGAAACCGGGCATCAGCAAACGGCCGCCACCGTCGAAGGTCGGCTGCTCCACCGGCTCCGCGCGGATTTCGGCAATAACGCCATCCTCGATGCGCACCGCGCCGGTGTCGACGACCTCATTGGGAAGAACGAGCGTAAAATTGCTGAGCCACATCGGCTTTCTCCTGAAACAGCGTCCATGATTACAGAGGCCCGGAAACATTCGAATGTTTCCGGGCCTCACGCCGGTAAGCTCGATTCGTGACATTGTGATGAACGGGTGCGGAGTTTCACACCCGCACCTCTTCCAGCAGACTATTTCCAGGAGGCAGCGTTCAAAACGGCCCATTGCATGAGCATGATCGTCTTTGCGTCATAGATCTCGCCACGTTCGATCATGGCCATGGCGTCCGACAGGCGAACTTCCATGACCTCGATATCCTCGTGCTCCTCGGCAAGGCCGCCACCGTCGGCGACACGGTCGGAGGTATCGATCAAGGCGGCAAAACAATGGATGATTTCGGTCACCGACCCTGGGGACGTCATCGCCTTGAAGAGAAAACGAACGTCTCGGATGCGGAAGCCTGTCTCTTCCATAGCCTCGCGGCGGATCGCAGCTTCCGGCTCCTCGCCGTCAAGCAGACCGGCAGGCACCTCGATCATCCACGCCGGCTCGCCGACGAGTTGCGCTGGCAGGCGAAACTGGCGGACAAGCACCACGGTTTCACGCTTGGGATCATAAAGCAGGATGCAGGCGGCGGGAGTGCGATGATAGATCTCGCGCTTCAACCGATGTTTTTCGCCCCGAGAATCCGTGTAGTCGATCTCGAAACTCGTGAGACGCGTCCATTGATCCGAAAGCGTCTTTTCGTTGGCGATTTCGGCTTTCGCCTTTCCATATTCAATCATGCCACATCCTTGCGAAGCCATACCTTGTTGTCATGAACAGCCGCGCCGCCATAGGGCGCGACCGGATCGGCGCCGGTGAGCACATTGATGCCCTCGCCGTCCACATGGGCCTTGTTCGGCCAGAGTCCCTCCGCAATCAGCACGCCGGGTTTCACTTCCGTCGTCACGCGCGCATGAATGCGAATGTCGCCTCTCGTATTACCGAGGTAGACCAGGTCGCCATGAACAATCTCGAGCGCTTCCGCATCGGCCGGACTGATCATCACTTCGGGACGCCCCTCCTTCTGCCGTGACGTCTTTGTCTCAGCAAAGCTCGAATTCAGGAAGTTGCGGGATGGCGAAGTCGCAAGCCGGAAGGGATGTTCCGGATCGGTCACCTCGATCACGTCGACCTGATCGGGAAACTCCGGCAGCTCGACATGCGGCCCGAGCAGCCCGACTGATGCGGGCGGCTTGTTCGGCGCGGGTTGGTTGGCCCAATCAGGGCGGAAACGAAACCTGCCGTCTGCATGGCCGAAGCCATTGAGAAAATGGGCATCCTCAAAGGCCGGTTGGCGATCGAACCATTTATGCTCGAGGAAATAATCGTAGTCCGGCAGGCCACTCTTCGACAGCACCCGGTCGACCATTTCGCGGGCGGAAAAACCGAAGCCGGGGCGATCCGCCACGCCGAGGCGCTTGGCCAGTTCCTCGATCACGAACAGATTGCTGCGCACCGTCGGCGGCGGCTCGACCAGCTTCGGGCCGAGAAGGATGTGGTTATGGCCGCCGGCACGATAGATGTCGTCATGCTCGACGAACATCGTGGCGGGGATGACGATATCCGCTATTTCGGCCGTATCGGTCATGAACTGCTCGTGTACCGCCACGAAAAGATCGGATCGCGCAAAGCCGCGCTTCACCAGCCTTTGTTCCGGCGCGATGTTCATCGGATTGGTATTCTGGATCAACATCGCAGTCACCGGGCCGCGATGGCGCAGCGCCACGGCATCGCCGGTCAAGGCCCGGCCGATCTGCGACTGGTCGATCATGCGGACATCGAGATCCTTCATGGCGCGACCGGTGAGTTCGCTCGCATCCATGCGGAAGATATCGCTGTTCGAATGAAAGGCGCCGCCGCCTTCATATTGCCAGGAGCCGAGGACAGTCGCGATCGACGCGGCCGCATGCATGGCGATCGCGCCGTTGCGCTGGCGGGTGAAACCGTAGCCGAGGCGGAAATAGGTCTTCTTCGTCGTCCCCACGAGCTTGGCGAAGGCTTCGATCTCGTCGACCGAAAGGCCGGTAATGTCAGCGGCCCATACCGGCGTCTTCGACCTCAGATGCGCTTCGAGGCCCGAGGGATCGTCGGCATATTTTGCCATGTAGGCGCGGTCGGCATAGCCGTCACGGAAGGCAATGTGCATGACGGCGCAGGCGAGAGCCGCATCCGTGCCCGGCTTGACGATCAGCGCCATGTCGGCCTGCTTCATGGTCGGATTGTCGTAGATATCCACGACGACGATCTTGGCGCCGCGCTCCTTGCGGGACTTGATGGCGTGGGTCATGACGTTGACCTGGGTGGCAACGGCATTGGTGCCCCAGATGACGACGCAATCCGTGCGGCCCATCTCGTGCGGATCCGGACCGCGCAGCACGCCCGTCGCCATCGTGTAGCCCGTCCAGGCCGGATTGGTGCAGATCGACGAGAAGAAACCGGAATAACGCTTGGCATGGCGCAGGCGCTCGATGGAATCGCGCTGCACCCAGCCCATCGTGCCGGCATAGAAATAGGGCCAGATGGCCTCGCTGCCGTCCTTGGCTTCGGCCTTCACGAAGGCTTCAGCGATCTCATCCAGCGCAGCATCCCAGGAAAGCTCCTGCCAGCGCCCCTCGCCCTTGGCGCCGGCGCGACGCAGCGGCTTCATCAGCCGATCGGGGTGATAGAGCCGTTCGGCATAGCGGGCGACCTTCGCGCAGATGACACCGGACGTATAGGAATTGTCGCCTGCGCCGCGCACCCGACCGATCCGGCCATCATCCGTCAGATCGACCTCTAGCGCGCAGGTGGAGGGACAGTCATGTGGACACGCCGTGTGGCCGATGCGCGATTTGGCTTTGATGGGGGTCGCAATGTTCATGAGGTTTGTATATTTCAAGCAAGGATCGGCCACTAGAGACAATCCGGCCCATCTCAACAATTCATGCGGACTTCACCGACAATGAACTATCGGCATATCTACCACGCGGGCAATTTTGCCGATGTCTTGAAACACGCGGTTTTCGCGCGCCTCGTTCGCTACATGCAGAACAAGGACAAGGCGTTTCGCGTTCTCGACACCCATGCCGGCATCGGGCTCTATGATCTGTCTTCCGAAGAAGCACAGAAGACCGGCGAATGGCGGGACGGCATCGGCAAGGTGCTGGAGGCCGACCTCGTGCCGCAGGTGGCCGATCTGCTGGAACCCTATCTCACGGCCATCCGCGAGCTCAATCCGGATGGGGGCTTGCGGCACTATCCCGGCTCTCCGAAGCTCGCCCGGATGCTGTTTCGCCCGCAAGACCGGCTTTCGGCCATGGAGCTGCACCCGGACGATTTCCAGCGCCTGCACCGGCTGTTCGAAGGCGATCACCACGCCCGCATTACCGAGCTGGACGGCTGGCTGGCACTTGGCGCGCATCTGCCGCCGAAAGAAAAGCGCGGCATTGTACTCGTCGACCCCCCTTTCGAGGAGGAAGGCGAATACGAGCGCCTGGTCGACGGCCTGGCCAAGGCCTGGCGCCGGTTCCCTGGCGGCACCTATTGCATTTGGTATCCGATCAAGAAGGATGCGCCGATCAAGCAGTTCCACGAGGCATTGCAGGCTTTGGACGTGCCGAAGATGCTCTGCGCCGAACTGACGATCAGAAGCGATCGCGGCTTCACCGGCTTGACCGGCACCGGCCTCATCATCGTCAACCCGCCCTTCACGCTGAAGGACGAATTGCATGCGCTGTTGCCTGCCCTGAAAGATATGCTGGCACAAGACCGCTTCGCTTCGCAGCGGGCCTTCTGGCTGCGCGGCGAACATTGAATTCCTCTCCGCATACCCACAGGTGATCTCATGAGACTGCTCTGCTCGCCCGCCTCTCCCTTTTCCAGCAAGGTGCGCATGGCGGCGCGCCATTTCGGCATCAAGCTGGAGGAAATCCATGTGGATACGAATGCGGGGCCGTCACTTCTCATCGACAACAATCCGCTCGGCAAGATCCCAACCTTGTTGACCGGCGACGGCGAGGCGATTTTCGACAGCCGCGCCATCATGCACTATTTCGACCGCCGGGATGGCGGGCTCTACCCATCGAAGAAGAGCAAACGAGCCGAAGTCGAAGTGCTGGAGGCTTTGTGCGACGGCACCAACGAATGCCTGCTGTCGATCGTCTACGAACGGCGCCTTCGCGAACCGGAAAAGCAGCATCAGCCGTGGATCGATCGGCAATGGACCAAAGCAAGCCGCGCCCTTGTCCATCTCGATGCCGAGCCGCCGAAGATCGGCAAGAAGCTGCACGCAGGACATTTCGCGCTCGCGGCCCTCATCGGCTATCTACAGCTGCGCTTCGAAGGGCAATGGGAAGCGGATTATACCGGCCTCACCGACTGGGCACGCAAATTCGAAAAGCATTTTCCGGACTATCAAGCGATGAAGCCGCGGGCTTAACCCATTGGTATTGCGGGATAATAGTTCGCTTCAATGAGTTACTTCAATTAACCGTCGTGAATGCGGCTTCAACAAATTCGCTCCTACCTGGTAGGTCCGCGATTGGCCGTCCCCGCGCAAAAACGAGCGCTTTCCAAGCATGTCTTCCGATGACCAAAACGGTCATTTCCACACTGACATCATCGTCTCTGAGACTCTTGCCCGTGGCTCGAAGACTGGGATATCCGTAGACGATGACCCGTGTCCAATCAGACGTCATAGTAACATCCGAGGTTATCGCGTTCCCAAAAGCTTTGGCGTAGGTAAGATTGTCGATCCCATCCACGCCCAACTGCTCATAACCGAAGAGCGCCGCCGCGAGTTGCGCGTTCGCCGCAAAGTAGAACATGCGACCACTGTTTGCCTGTAATTCTTCTGCTTGCCACATCCTGGCCATGCGAGCGGTGCGATTGCTGACCGGATTGATCCAAGGTTGGGTCGCGTAGATATTGTAATTAGCCAATACATACTGAGCTTGCAGGTACATTAGGAAAGCCGTGACACTCAAAGCGACAAGCAAGCCTCCCCAAACACGGAGTTTAGATGAACTCCCGAGGACGACAATTCCGCCCTGATCATAACTTGCCGGTTTTCCGGCCGCTACCCGGCGACACTGGTAGATTTGGGTAACCAGCGAAAAGACCGGGATACCAAGCCCGAGGCCCACAAGCCAGACCTTCAGTTCTCGGAGGAGGAAAAACCCCAGCCGGCCTTGGCCGTTCTGGATCGGCACACGTATCCCCAATATTGCTTTACCTATGGTCCTCCCCGTCAATGCCATTACCAATGCAAGGACCAAAGCCACGATTGGCAGAAGACAGAACGTCCAGACGGAATTGCCCGTGTTCATAATTTTTATGTACAAAGCGGGTGCGTAAAGCGAGCTTACAAGCGACAGCATGCTTAAAAGCAGCCAGAGCATAATGGAAGTGTCGATATATCTCGCCAAGAAACGTGGCCAAGGGCGTGCGCTTATCTCATTTTTCTCGACCGGCCCCTGATAACCATCTCCGACTGAGTAGTTCCACTTAGCCATCTGCGCGCCCCGCCGCTATCGCAACAATCTATGCGGCGTTCGGCAAAAAAAATCAAACGGTGAAGTTGAAACGGCTTAACGATACCGGACGGGTGAAACGCGTCAAAACAGAAAAAGCCGGGGTTTTCACCCCGGCCTTTTCTTCATTCCAAGCGATCAAGTGATTAGAACTTGACGCCGATACCGACCTTGACGCTCTGCTCGTCGTAGCCACGCGAGAAGTTGCCCGAGTCAAGGTTGAAGTTCTTCTTGCCGTAGTCGGTGTAACGGTACTCGAGACGAGCCGTGATGTTGTTGGTGAGCATGGTTTCAGCACCTGCACCAACCGTGTAGCCAACTGCGGTCTTGCTGTCGGACGACGTGTCGTCGGAGAGCTTGTTCTGGCCGAGAGCCAGACCGGCCGTGCCGTACAGCATGAACGGGTTGAAGTCGTAGCCGAGGCGGCCGCGAACCGAGCCGTTGACGCCGTTCTTGGCAGTCAGGCCGTTGCGGGTGCTGTCAGCGCCGGAGTAGCCGAGGTCAGCTTCAACGCCGTATACGATCTGGCCCTGCTGCCAGTTGTAGCCGGTGAAAGCCTGGCCGCCGAATGCATAAGCGTCGCCGTTACGGTTGAAGTGACCGGCGTTCCAGTCGCCAGCGCCACCGATGTAGAAGCCGGACCAGTTATTGACGGCCGGAGGTGCATCCTGAGCGACAGGCGGCTGCGGGATCTGCTCGACAGCGTCAGCAGCGTGAGCTGCGGTGTAGCCGCCAAGAGCGAGAGCGGAGACCATGAGGGTCGTTACGAGAGTACGCATACTTTTCTCCTTTCAGTCCCGTGTGCTTCGTCTACTATCTTTGACTTCGAAGCGTCACGAGCAATTAAAACAAATCCCTCCCGGATCGATGATGAAATTGGAGTGCAAATGAGGAATTGGAAGAGCCAAAATATGATATCATTGTGGCACAGAGGTGGCTGAATTTCGATGTTGCTTCATCGCAACAGACGAATTGTTAACCATAACCAATGGTTAAAGCGTGTATACTTATTTTTATCTAAATAAAACACAAGTTTTACATAAGAAACGCCAAGTTCGCCATTTGGCCTCGCACCTTTCCATATGGTGTATCGACGTCCTATATGAAGGTCGATTTGAAAACGAAGAGCAAAAGGCCATCTCTTGAGCCAGGAAAAACTACGCACGGCATTGATTACGGGTGCCTCGAAAAGAATAGGCCGGGCAATTGTCGAGGATTTGTCGGCTAACGGCTTTGCGGTGGCCGTCCATGCCAACAGCTCCTTTGCCGAGGCATCGGAAATTGTGGCGAAATTGCAGCAATCGGGCCGCAAGGCCATTGCGATCAAGGCCGATCTGCAAAATTTGGCGGAGACGTCAACCCTTGTCAAAAAGGCGGTTGAAGCCCTCGGCCCCCTCGATCTTTTGGTCAATAACGCTTCGGCGTTCCTCGGCGATTCCGCCGATCGTTTCGATGCCGCCGCCTTCGAGGCGCATTTCGCAGTGCATGTGCGCGCACCGTCCATCCTGGCTGCCGACTTCGTGCGGCAGCTTCCAGAGCCTCATCCCGGTCTTATCGTGAATATGGTCGACCAGCGGGTCTGGGCGCTCAATCCGCGCTTCTATTCCTATACGCTATCGAAGGCGGCTCTTTGGGCGGCAACGCAGACGATGGCGCAGAGCTTTGCACCGAGAATCCGCGTCAACGCGATCGGCCCCGGCCCGAGCGTGCGCAGCGTGCGGCAAAGCGAAGAGGACTTTCAGGCGCAAATCGACGGCCTCATATTAAAGGCAGGGCCGAGGCTCGAAGAATTCGGACAGACCATCCGCTTTCTTTTTGACACGCCCTCGATCACGGGCCAAATGATAGCGCTCGATGGCGGCCAGCATCTTGCCTGGGAAACGCCTGACGTGGCGGAGAGTGCGGAATGAACGGACGAAAGCTGCCTGATGGTGGCGTTCTCTATGACGAATCAGATGATATCGAAGACGACATCGAGGTAGAGGGCGATGCCGCCGCCTCCCCCGTTTCGACCGTCGACTGGAACGAAGGCGGCAAGAACGAGACCGGGCTTCGCGGCGCCGAACTGATTGCCGAATTCGTCAAGCGGCTGCCGAACAGCCCCGGCGTCTATCGCATGTTCAACGAGGCCGGCGACGTGCTTTATGTCGGCAAGGCGCGGAGCTTGAAGAAGCGTGTCGCCAACTATGCAATGGGCCGCGTGCACTCCAACCGGATCGCCCGCATGGTGCGCGAAACCGCCAATATGGAGTTCGTGACCACCCGCACCGAGACGGAAGCGCTGCTGCTGGAAGCGAATCTGATCAAGCGCTTGCGGCCGCGCTTCAATGTGTTGCTGCGAGACGACAAATCCTTTCCTTATATATTGATCACCGGCGACCAGCGCGCACCGGCAATCTTCAAGCATCGTGGCGCCCGCGCCCGCAAGGGAGACTATTTCGGCCCCTTCGCGTCGGCCGGCGCCGTCGGCCGCACCATCAATTCGCTGCAGCGCGCCTTCCTCATCCGCACCTGTACCGACAGTGTCTTCGAGACGCGCACCCGTCCCTGTCTGCTCTACCAGATCAAGCGCTGTTCCGGGCCCTGCACGCATGAGATCAGCGATGCAGGCTATGCAGACCTGGTGCAGGAGGCAAAAGACTTTCTTTCCGGCAAGAGCCAGAACGTCAAGGCTCACATGGCCGAGGAAATGAACGCAGCCGCCGAGGATCTCGATTTCGAGCGCGCCGCGGTATTTCGCGACCGCCTCGCCGCTCTGTCGCATGTGCAGAGCCATCAGGGCATCAATCCGGCGGGGGTCGAGGAGGCCGATATCTTCGCCATCCATCATGAAGGCGGCATCTCCTGCATCCAGGTGTTCTTCTTCCGCACCGGCCAGAACTGGGGCAATCGAGCCTATTTTCCGAAGGCGGACCCATCGCTCTCCGGCGCCGAAGTCCTGAATGCATTCCTCGCGCAATTTTACGACGACAAGCCCGTGCCTCGGCAGATTCTGCTGTCCGAGACGGTCGAGGAAATCGAACTTCTGGCGGCAGCCCTTGGCGAAAAGGCTGGCCACAAGGTCGCAATCCTGGTCCCTCAGCGCGGCGAGAAGCGCGATCTGGTCGACCACGTCGTCGCCAATGCCCGCGAGGCTCATGGCCGCAAGCTTGCCGAGACGGCCTCGCAATCGCGTTTGCTCGAGGGCTTCAAGGAAACGTTCCAGCTTCCTTACGTGCCTCAGCGCATCGAGATCTACGACAACTCTCACATCATGGGCACCAATGCTGTCGGCGGCATGGTCGTGGCCGGGCCGGAAGGCTTCGTCAAAGGCCAGTATCGCAAGTTCAATATCAAATCGACCGACATCACCCCCGGCGACGACTTCGGGATGATGCGTGAGGTAATGACGCGGCGTTTCTCCCGCCTGCTCAAGGAAGAGGGAAAGCCGGATCGGAGCGCAGCCCTGGAAGCATCCGGTGCCGATGCCGCTGATCAGCCCTTCCCTGCGTGGCCCGACATCATCCTGATCGATGGTGGCCAGGGGCAGATGACGGCCGTGCGCGCCATTCTCGATGAGCTTGACATCACCGACAGCGTTATCGCCATCGGCGTCGCCAAAGGTGTCGACCGCGATGCCGGACGCGAGCGCTTTTTCGCCCCCTCGCGCGAAAGCTTCACGCTGCCGCCGCGCGATCCGGTGCTTTATTTCATCCAGCGCATGCGTGACGAAGCCCACCGTTTCGCCATCGGCTCACACCGCGCCCGGCGCAAGAAGGAGATGGTGAAAAACCCGCTGGACGAGATCGGCGGCATCGGCCCCTCGCGCAAGCGGGCGCTGCTGCAGCATTTCGGCACCGCCAAGGCCGTATCCCGCGCCGCACTTTCGGATCTGATGGCTGTCGAAGGCATATCGGAGACCGTGGCGCGGCAGGTCTACAATCATTTCCACGAAGACGCCGCGAAATAAGAAAAGCTCGTCGCAAATTCCACGCAATAGCGGTGAAAAAACAGAAACAATGTTGACGATAAGCTAGTCAAACCATCATCTAGGATTTGATCCCAAAAAGTGCGCAGCGGTTTTTGGACACGATCAAGACACTCACATGCCCGGAATGCGATAAGGCCCGAAATCGAGCCGGATCACACTCCGCCGAAACAACCAAAACGAAACGATTTCCATGGCTTCGCGCGCTTACAGCATTCCCAATCTGCTCACCTACGGGCGCATTCTCTGCGTCCCCCTGATCGTTCTGTGCTTCTTCGTCGAGGGCAAGCTGGAAGGGTCCGATTTCGCGCGCTGGGTTGCGCTCTGGATCTTCGTCATCGCTTCGCTGACAGACTTTCTCGACGGCTATCTCGCGCGTATCTGGAACCAGACATCGAATATCGGCCGGATGCTCGATCCGATCGCCGACAAGCTGCTGGTCTCCGCGATCCTGCTGCTCGTCGCGGCCGACGGCACGATTGCCGGCTGGTCTCTCTGGGCCGCCATCATCATTCTTTGCCGTGAAATCCTGGTGTCGGGCCTGCGCGAATATCTGGCGGCGCTGAAGGTCAGCGTTCCCGTGACGCGCATCGCCAAATGGAAGACGACCGCACAGCTCGTGGCTATCGCCTTCCTGCTGGCTGGGCCGGCGGGCGACAAGGTGCTACCCTATACGACGGAGATCGGCATCGGCCTGCTCTGGATTTCCGCGCTGCTGACCATATACACCGGCTACGACTACTTCCGGGCTGGGCTGAAGCATATCGTGGATGAGGATTGATGACGAAGCTCGTCTATTTCGCCTGGGTGCGTGAGCGGATCGGCAAGGCAGAAGAAGATATCCCCCTGCCCGCCGATGTCATCACTGTTGGCGACCTTCTGAGTCATTTGAAAGGCTTGGGAGAGGAATACGAGGCGGCACTTCAGTTTCCCGAGGCGATCCGCGTGGCCATCAACATGGAACATGCCGATCACGACGAGCCGATTGCCGGCGCACGGGAGATCGGGCTTTTTCCGCCCATGACCGGCGGGTAACGGCGGCGCTCGGGCGGCGGCCAGGCAAGAATGGCGTGGCGCCAGCTCTTCAAGGAAATTGCGATGACCTCACCATTCGTCAAAGTCCAGCCAGAAGATTTCGATCTCCAGACGGAGATTGACCGGCTGACGAACGGGCGGCAAGACATCGGCGCCGTGGTGACGTTCTCCGGCCTCTGCCGCGACGAAGGCGGAACGCTCGGCGCGCTTGAGCTCGAACATTATCCCGGCATGGCGGAGGCGGAGATCACGCGGATCGCGACGCTTGCCATCGACCGCTTCGGACTTCTCGCTCTGACGGCCCTTCATCGCTACGGTAAAATCAAGCCTGGCGAGAATATCGTCCTCGTCATCGCTGCCGCACCGCACCGACAGGCCGCCTTCGATGGCGCCAACTTCGTCATGGATTTCCTGAAAACCTCGGCGCCCTTCTGGAAAAAGCAACATGGCACGGATGGCAGCGAAGGTGGCTGGGTTTCCGCCAAGGACGCCGACGATGCGGCCCGCGATAAATGGGCCGGCGATACATGAGACTTAAGGCACAATCCTTTCGCGGCGGCTCAGCACCAAAAGCAGCACCAGCATCGAGAAGATGACGAATTCACGCCAAAGGAATGGTCCGTAGGCACCCCACATGGTCTCCGAAAGCCCGAGCAATGCTGCGCCTCCGGCTGACTTCAACGGATCGGAGTAGCCGCCGACCGCCGCGATCATCAGCACTTTCAGCCCGAACATTAACCCTGCCCCGAAATCCATCGTTCCGTAATACGAGGTTGCGAGCAGTCCGCAGATGGTGGCCACGAGAGTGGAGGCGACGTAGGCCAATATGAAAACACGATTGGCGTTGGCTCCACAAAGCTCCGCGGCCAATGCGTCTTCCGTTACCGCCCGCCAGATGCGCCCCCAGGCAGTCCGTTTCAGGACATAGGCACCCGCAAGGATGACAAGGATCATCAGGCCGGTGTTGAGCAATTGTATGTCGGTCAGCGTCACGCGGAAACCGCCGCTATCCCAGAAGACGATGGCCTCATTCAGGAAAGGCGGCAGCCAGATGCCGCGGGTATTGGAGGCCAGCCGCGCCGTTTCCATCAGAATGATCATCATGCCGAGCGCTGCAACAATGATGGTGTTCGGCGATTTACGCGACAAAGGCAACATGACCGCCCGGCCGACAAGCAGGCTGGTTCCAAGCGTATAGCCCGTGGCGATCACTGCGCCGAAGGTGAAGGCCGCCGGCAGGATCAGATACATTCGCGTATAGCCGACATCGGTAAACAGCACGAGCATCTGGCCGGCGAAGGCGAACAGCGCGCCATAGGTAATGTCGGCTCGTTTCATGACCCCGAACGCAATGGAATAGCCAAAGGCCAGCGTGGCATAGAGTGCGGCCAAAGGAACTGCGTTTGCCAGTTGCTGCAGAAGATAGGCCATTCACCCCTCCGAGGAATACGCAAATAGTAACTGGCAAAATCAATTTTACCAGTTATAATTTCGACATGACCTTTTCCTGGACTCCACATCGCTTTTCCGGTGGCGCGCTTGCGCTCGATGTCGCCAATAGCGTGATCCTGCGCCATGACGACGAGCGGCGCATCGACAGGTTCGACGCAGCGGGACAGATGGACAGCTTCCCTCAAGCAGCCGTCAATTTCTGTGCTGAACGAGCGCTCTTCGGCGACATTCTGCCGGTGCAGCGGGACAACAGGACGGACTTTATATCCCTGCGCGAAACCATCGATCGCTATTTTCGAGCGCGCGTTCTCGGTGGGGATGCAAACGTGCTGCTTTCGGATCTTCTGGCCGCGCTGGCAAAGGTCTTGAAGCAGGCTTCGGCCGATGGGCTCGATGCTGCGACTGTTCATTCCACCTTGCGCCTCATCGCCATGCCCGATCCGGAGCGGATGAAAATATGCGGGAACTGCGGCTGGCTCTTCATCGACCGCAGCAAGAACAAGAGCCGCGCCTGGTGCGACATGGCGGTGTGCGGCAACCGCGCCAAGGCAAGCCGGCACTACCGGCGCAAGAAGGAGGGGGCCGTGTCATGACGCTGCGAAGAAGGGTGCTGATCACGATGGGTGCCGGAATCATCGCCGCGCTTGCGCTCAGCGGTTGCCAAAGGAAAGACGATGAAGGCCCAACCCAGCTCAGCGGTCGCCTTTTCGTCTTCAATTATCGGGTGGCAAGCGCAAGCTATATGATCACGCTGAAGAAAATCGCGCCGATCCCGGATGGCACGACTGCCGTTGCCGAATTTGAAAATCCGGCCGGCGGCGATCCCCTTATCGTCAACGAGAAGATCTATTCATTCTGGGACAAGATCACGTTGGAAAGCCCGGACCTGCGTTGCGTGCGCAAGGACCGACCCTATTCCGTGTCGATCAAGCTGGTGGATGCCAGCAACAAGACGATCCAGACGCTGAAGACCCAGGTGAAATCCGACCTCGATCAAACGGTGCTACCGACGAAACCCCTCGTCGTCGGTCCCGCCTACACGGCCAATCCGGATGTCTTCAAAACCGACGGCAGCGCCGATTACGGGCATGACACCGCCTGCCCCACATGAAAAAAGCCGGGATGCGAGATCCCGGCTTCCTGAGTCATTTCAAATCGTTCAGCGCTTCCGCTGAGAGGCCGATTCAGCCGACGATTTCGGTTTCTGCAAACCAGTAAGCGATTTCGATAGCAGCGGTTTCCGGAGCGTCCGAACCGTGAACCGAGTTTTCACCGATCGACAGAGCGAAGGACTTGCGGATCGTGCCTTCGTCAGCGTTTGCCGGGTTGGTCGCGCCCATGATTTCGCGGTTCTTCAGGATGGCGTTTTCGCCTTCCAGGACCTGAACGATGGTCGGGCCGGAGGTCATGCCTTCAACGAGTTCGCCAAAGAACGGACGTTCCTTGTGAACAGCGTAGAAGCCTTCGGCTTCGCGCTTGCTCATCCAGACGCGCTTGGAGGCGATGACGCGCAGGCCGTTGTCTTCAAAAACCTTGGTGATGGCGCCGGTCAGGTTGCGCTTCGTCGCATCCGGCTTGATCATCGAGAAAGTACGTTCAATCGCCATGGGTCCGTTCCTTGTAATCAGAGAAAAGTGGGCGGTGTTTACCTGCCTCAAAGCCCGAAAACAAGGGGGATCGCCCAATTTCACGCCGCTGTCACAGTGCGGGCGCCCGATTGGTAGACCGGCAAGTAACAACGCGACGGTTGAGAGGCCCGGCTGGCTCCTGCATGATCACGACCGCAGAGGAGACAATATGCTCACACATTTCAAGATGCTTGCCGACTACAATCGCTGGGCAAATATTCAGGTTTACGATGCGGCCGCGCAGCTGAGCGATGCCGAATTCCGGGAAGATCGTGGCGCTTTCTTCGGCTCGCTGCACGGGACGCTGAACCACCTGCTGGTGGCGGACCGGCTCTGGATGCATCGCTTCGACGGCAGCGGCGAGCCACCCGCAGCGCTCGGCGTCGTCCTGCATGAGGAGCTCGCAGAGCTTCGGGCATCACGCGAGACGCAGGATCGGCAGATCACGGATTGGATCGACACGCTCAGTGAAGCAGCGCTCGACGCCGATGTCACCTACAGTTCGGTCCTGCGCCCGGGCGCGATCACCCACCCTCTCCATCTGGCGATCGCACACATGTTCAACCACCACACCCATCATCGCGGCCAATGTCATATGATCCTGACATCCATGGGCAAGCCGTCGCTTGTTCTGGATCTTTTGCATTTCCTGCGCGGCGATGGGATGCGTTGGATGTAAGCATCGGGCGAGCGCTTTGCTCGCCGCCTCGCCCAAGCGTTGAGCATCTGCCTCATTTTATTGCGTTGCCGCAAACATAGGGTATTTTGTTCATGTTCCCTTAATCTGCGAGCCGGCACTATGATGAAATATATCAGCAGACGGTCATGAGCAGGCATGAAGGACTCGCACAAAAGCGTTTCGACATATACGGTCGATGAGGACGAGACGGAGGAAACCGAACTCGAAATCATCGGCCGCTTCATGACGCGGCTGAAGGTGAAAAGCCTGCCGCGCAATTACCAGCTTTTCTATGAGGCCCTTTACGGCCAGGATCGCGGGATTGCCGAAGAGATCGAAGCACTTGGACGCCAGCCTTCTCAAAGCGGCCTCGACGAAATCGGCCTGAAGCACCGTCTGGTCAGCCATTGCGGCTTGGTGGCGCGTAAATCCGAAAGTGATGCAGCCGAAATGCTACGCGAGGTCGCAGATCAGCTCGCCAAGGGACTGATGAAAAAGCAGCGCGTCGCCCGCGAAATGGACACGGCGGCGGATGCCAATCCCGCCCTCGACAGCCTCAACGCCTCGCTCAGCAACCTGATGCTCTATGAAACGGAGCTGACCGAGCGCCTCCGCAACTGCGCCAACCTCCCCAAATCCTTGCAAAACACGGGCGCCTAAGCACCCTCACGCTCTTGCCTTCGGCGCCGAGTTCGGCCAAAACCGCGCCATGATTTCGATTTCCGATCTTTCCGCCCGCATTGCCGGCCGCCTCCTCATCGACCATGCCAACGTGACGCTTCCGGCGGGCACGAAAGCAGGCCTCGTCGGCAAGAACGGCGCCGGCAAATCCACACTGTTCAGGATCATCACAGGTGATTTTGCTGCCGAGAGCGGTTCAGTCTCCATCCCGCGCAATGCCCGCATCGGCCAGGTTGCGCAGGAAGCGCCGGGAACCGAAGAACCTTTGATCGACATCGTGCTTTCCGCCGACAAGGAGCGCTCCGCCCTGCTCAAGGAAGCGGAAAGCGCCACCGATCCGCATCGCATCGCCGATATTCAGACACGCCTTGCCGATATCGGCGCGCATTCGGCCGAAGCGCGTGCCGCAAGCATTCTCGCCGGCCTCGGCTTCGATCACGAGGCGCAGAAGCGCCCCGCCTCGTCTTTCTCCGGCGGCTGGCGCATGCGCGTGGCTCTTGCGGCTGTACTGTTTTCCGAGCCGGATCTGCTGTTGCTCGACGAGCCGACCAACTATCTCGACCTTGAAGGCACGCTCTGGCTGGAGGATTATATCCGCCGCTATCCGCACACGGTCATCATCATCTCGCACGATCGTGACCTCCTGAACACGGCGGTCAATTCCATCGTGCATCTCGACCAAAAGAAGCTCACCTTCTATCGCGGCTCCTATGACCAGTTCGAACGGCAGAAGGCTGAAGCCGACGAGCTGCAGATGAAGGCGAAAGCGAAGAACGACGCGGCGCGCAAGCACCTGCAAAGCTTCATCGACCGCTTCAAGGCCAAGGCTTCGAAGGCACGACAGGCGCAGTCCCGCATCAAAGCACTGGAGCGCATGGGCACGGTCGCTGCCGTTATCGAAGACCATGTGATGGGCTTCAGCTTTCCGGAGCCGGAAAAGCAACCCGCCTCCCCCATCATTGCCGTCAGCGGCGGCGCCGTCGGCTACGAACCCGGCAAGCCGATCCTGAAGCGTCTCAATCTGCGCATCGATGCCGACGATCGCATCGCGTTGCTTGGCTCGAACGGCAACGGCAAATCAACCTTCGCTAAATTCATTTCCAGCCGGCTTGACGCCGAAAGCGGCGATGTCAGGCTCGCGCCGAACCTGAAGATCGGCTTCTTCGCGCAGCATCAGCTGGACGACCTGATCCCGAACCAGACGGCGGTCGAACATGTGCGCCGACGCATGCCCGAAACGCCGGAGGCCAAGGTGCGCGCCCGCGTCGCGCAGATGGGATTGGCGACGGAGAAAATGGACACACAGGTGAAGGACCTTTCCGGCGGCGAGAAGGCTCGCTTGCTCATGGGTCTTGCCGCCTTCGACGCTCCGAACCTTCTGATCCTCGACGAACCGACGAACCATCTCGACATCGACAGCCGTAACGCGCTGATCCAGGCGTTGAACGACTATTCCGGCGCGGTAATCCTGATCTCGCACGACCGCCATCTGATCGAAGCCACCGTCGACCGGCTGTGGCTGGTCCGCGATGGTACGGTGACGGCGTTCGACGGCGATCTCGAGGAGTATCGCAATCTCGTCGTCGCCAGCCCGAAGTCGAAAGACGACAAGGCCAAGACCGGCATAAGCGACGATTCCGTTTCCAAGGCGGATCAACGCAAGCTCAACGCCGATCGACGCGCTTCGCTGGCCCCGCTCAAGAAGAAGATCAACGAAATCGAATCCTTGACCGGCAAGCTTGAGAAACTGATTCAGGCACTTGATGCGGAGCTTGCGGATCCGACGCTCTATGAGAAGGCACCGGCAAAGGCTGCGGAAAAGGCCAAACAGCGCTCGGATGCGGCCGAAAAGCTTGCCGCGGCCGAAGAACAATGGCTGGAGCTTTCTTCAGAATATGAAAGCGCCATGGCCGGCTAAGATCTTACCGGTGCTTAACAAATGAGAACCCGATCCTAACCGTTCATTAACCATAACTGCAGAAAATGCGCTCAACTTTCATAGACATATTGTTGAGCGATTCTCATGAACTACCGCGCTTTACTGGCTGGCCTTGCCATGACCCTGGCTCTGGGAGGCTGTGCGACCAAGCCGAATGCCGATGCGTCGCTCAAAACCGGCTATGCAGCCGAAGAGCCGCGTCACAAGCCCCTGAAGGCCAACGATCCCATCGAGATGGAGCCGAAGAAATGGCTCGTCGCCGATCTGGACTCCAAGGAGCTGGAAGACACAAGCGGGCCGCACAATCTCGCCGGCCGTACTCTTGAAGTCTCCTCGCTCAAGGATATCCGCCTCGCGGACAGAGAGGTCATCCTGACCTTCGACGATGGCCCGGCTCCCGGCAAGACCGAGCGCATTCTCGCCACGCTCGACAGGTTCGGCGTCAAGGCCGCCTTCATGATGGTCGGCGAAATGGCGCAGGCTCACCCGGCAACGGCACGCGAGGTTCTCGCGCATGGCGATGCGATCGGCAGCCACACCTTCCGCCATCCCGATCTCGACAAGATGACCTTCGATGCGGCAATGACCGAGATTGCCCGTGGCAAGGATGCCGTCACCAAGGCGATCGGTACCGACGTGCCGTTCTTCCGCTTCCCCTATCTCGCCGATTCCAAGCGTTTGCGCACGGCGATCGCCGCACGCGACATGATCGTCATGGACGTGGATATCGACAGCAAGGATTATTTCACCTCGACGCCTGCTTCCGTGGTGGATCGCACCATGAAGCAGCTGCACCAGCGTGGCCGCGGCATCGTCCTGATGCACGATATCCACCAGCGCACGGTGCGAATGCTGCCGGTTCTCCTGAGCCGTCTGGAGAAAGAGGGCTACAAGGTCGTCACCCTGAAATACAGGCATGCGCCCGCGCCGGCGACCAATATGGTGGCCCAGGCAGACACCAAGATGGTCCGCTGAAACCGTCGATCTCGAACCTGCAAGCCTCTCGCGCCCCGGAAGCACGGTTGCTTCCGGGGCTTTATTTTGATTTGGTGCATGCAAATCATATCATCAATCAGCGGTTTGGGTTTCCATGCATCTCCATCTTGAACGTGACGACGATCCGATCACTCTGAAATTCGTCGCCGATAAGGATGCCGAATCCGAACGATTGCTCACGACGCCGGAATTCGAGGCGGATCGCGATGCCATCAAGGCGATGATCGAGCGTGAGGATCGGCTGATTGCGCCCAGCCGGCGCGGCAATTGGTTGTTCGATTTCCACCGTAGCGCCGATCACCCGCTTGGCCGCTGGTATCGGTTGCCAGCCGATCTGGCGCCGCTGCCGGACGCTCCGTGGGAACCGATCTTCGATCTCGATGCCTTCAGTGCGTCGGACAACAAGTCGTGGCTTTGGCGTGGCGCCATTACCTGTCCGTGGGAGCCGACGCGCGTTCTTTTGTGCCTGTCCGACGGCGGTTCCGATCCGATGCGTCTTCTGGAGTTTGATTGCGAGACGAAAAACATCGTCGAAGGCGGGTTCGACACCCCGCCGGTGCGCTGTCACGCAACGTGGCTCAGCCGCGACGAGATCGCCTATTTCGGCTCGATCGACCGAGAATCCGCAACGCGCTCCGGCTGGCCGCGCGTCGGCCGGCGGCTGAGGCGCGGCGATGCTCCAGCCGATGCGCCGGTTCTCTATGCCGCTGACGACAGCGACATCTACGGTTCCTGCTCGATCTTCGACCCCGTACTCGCCGGCCTTTCCATCGAAACCGATGTCAGGCCGGTCCGCATCTTCGTCGCCGGCCACGAAATCGGCAATTGCAGCCTCTTTATCGAAGAGCCGGACTGCTCGCTGCGGCGGATCGATCTACCGAAGGATATCGACTTCGGCTTCAATCATTCTCATCTTGCATGGCTTGCCAAGACCGATGAACGAATCCCCGCCGGCAGCCTGGCGCTGCAGCCTTTGCCGCATGAACCCCAGGGTGTCGCAACCGCGCGCATTCTGTTTTCGCCCGGCGAACGACAATCCGTCTCGCAGTTCCAGGTGATGCGCGAATGGTGCGCCTTCATCGTCTCGGACAATATGCAACCGCGCCTTTTCGTTGTGGACCTGACAAAGCAGGATGCCGAGATCCAGGAAATCTCCCTGCCCGCAGACGTCCAGACCGTATCTTTCCGGCCACTTCATTCGGACCTGCATCTAGGCGACGACACGCTGCAGATCTTCGGCTCGGGCTTCCTGCAGACACCGTCATACTATCATCTGAACCTGAGCAATCGGAACGAGCCGCTCGAACTCAAGCTTGTCGCGAGTTCGCCGAGCTATTTCGACAATGAAGGCATGACTTCCGTCCTGCTGGAAGCGACTTCCGAAGACGGTACGAGGGTGCCCTATCATATCGCCCTGCCGAAAGACTGGACCAAAGGTGAGCTGCCGGTTCTCGTCTACGGCTATGGCGGCTTCGACGTTTCGCTTGCGCCCTATTATTCCGGTGTCATCGGCCGTTGGCTCTCGCAAGGCAACGCCTATGTGATGGCCTATATTCGCGGCGGCGGCGAGTTCGGGCCGAATTGGCATCGCACCGCCAAGGGGCACGGAAGGCATAAGGCTTTCGCGGATTTTGCCGCTGTGGCCCGGGATCTCGTCATTCGCGGCTATACCAAACCATCCCGTATCGCCGGTAATGGCGGCAGTAACGGAGGGTTGCTCACCGGTGTCATGGCCACCCGCTACCCGCATGATTTCGGCGCGATCTGGTGCCAGGTGCCTGTCTTGGACATGACGCGCTTCCACAATTTCCCCGCAGGAAGAGCCTGGATCGACGAATACGGCGACCCCGACAATCCGGCCGACCTCGACTATCTCAAGTCATATTCGCCGCTTCACAACGTCAAGCCGGCGTCCGAAATCGACTATCCGCCGATCTATATCGAAAGCTCGAGCAATGACGACCGGGTCCATCCCTCGCATGCACGACGTTTCGCCGCGCAGCTTGAGACTCTCGGTCATCATCCGCTTTTCCACGAATTCACCTCAGGCGGCCATGGCGGCGATGGAGCGTCGCTGCAACTCGCTATACGCACGGCACTCGGCTACAGCTTTTTGCGGGAAACGATCGTCAAGCAGAAGCTTGGCTGATCGGCGCTTCGGAGCGCTCTTGCCCGCGAGCGGCTTTCTGTTAAAGATCGCGTCAATAATCATACTAATCGAGAGACACCCATGTCCCCCATCAAGCTCGCTATCGTCGGCGTCGGCAAGATCGTCCGTGATCAGCATCTCCCATCGATCGCGAACAACGCGGATTTCGAACTCATCGCCACCGCGAGCCGCCATGGTACGGTCGAAGGCATTCCATCGTTTACGACGATCGAAGCCATGCTGGAGGCAGTGCCGTCGATCGACGCCGTCTCGCTCTGCATGCCGCCACAATATCGCTATGAGGCCGCCTACAAGGCGCTTATCGCCGGCAAGCATGTCTTCCTGGAGAAGCCGCCGGGTGCGACGCTCAGCGAAGTCGCGGACCTAGAGAACCTCGCGAAATCCAAGGGTGTCTCGCTGTTTGCAAGCTGGCATTCACGCTATGCACCGGCTGTCGAAGCGGCAAAGACCTTTCTCGCCGGGACCACGATCCGGAGCGCGCACGTCATCTGGAAGGAAGATGTGCGCCATTGGCATCCAAATCAGGAATGGATCTGGCAGGCCGGCGGCCTTGGCGTATTCGATCCCGGCATCAACGCCCTTTCGATCGTCACCCACATTCTGCCTGCGCTCTTCTTGACGGGCGCCACGCTGGAGTTTCCGGAAAACCGGGATTCGCCGATCGCAGCCGACCTACATTTCAAGAGCGGTGCCGGTCTTCCCGTCCATGCCGAATTCGACTGGCGCCAGACGGGCAAGCAGAGCTGGGATATCGTCGCCGACACGGATGCCGGCCAGATGGTTCTCGCAGAAGGCGGCTCCAAGCTCTCCGTCAATGGCGAGCTGACGTTCTCCGCGCCCGAGGCCGAATATCCTTCGCTTTACCGTCGCTTTGCCGAAATCGTCAAAGCCGGGACATCCGACGTCGACGTTTCGCCGCTGCGGCATGTGGCGGATGCTTTCATGCTCGGCAAACGCAAATTCGTCGAAGCATTTTACGATTGATTGGCCTTGCCCGATACAGACAACGCGCCCCGCGACGTGCTAGCGTGGCGCATTATCTTCATCGGGGAGTTGCCGATGGCAGCGGAAAATGAACAACCCTTCGGTCTCGGCGTCGGCAATAAATCCGTCCGGCTCTCCGAACCAAATCAACGATGGCACGAAGCCTATCTGCTGGAAGAAGCCGCCATTCGCGGCGCTCTTGGCGATCTTGCCGTCGATATCCAGCACTTTGGCAGCACATCCATCCCGGAGATCAAAGCCAAGCCCATCATCGACATCGCCGTCGGGGTTCGGCGCTTCGAGGATGGGCTGGCCTGCGTCGAGCCGATGGCTTCCATCGGCTACGACTATGCCGGCAGCAATATCGTGCCGGACGATCACATTTTCGGCCGCGGCATTCCGGGGGAAACCCGGACGCATCTCGTGCATGTGGTCGAGCATGGAGGCCCCACCTGGCGCCATTTCCTTCTTTTCCGCGATCGCATGCGCAATCGTCCTGACCTCGCCCATGCCTATGAGGCGCTGAAGGTCGAACTTGCCACCAAATATGCGAATGATCGCGCAGCCTACACAGCCGCGAAAAAGGACTTCATCCAGAAGATCCTGGCGGAAAGCGAATAGCGCCGGCTTCAAGGGCTGCGCGCAAGCGGCCTTTGGCAATTCGGCTTCCTATAGAAACCCTCAATCGCTCAGTCTTTTCGCGCTAGGCCTTCTTCTCCCAGCGACCGTCCTGCGTCTGCTGCCAGTAGGTGAGGTTATGCCCCTCGCCTTTCAGTCGCTTCCATTGGGCGCGCGCACTTTCCAGCTGTTCCTGGTCGTAGCCGTCGAACATCAGCACGACACGCTGATAAGAACCGACATCCGCAACCTCGGCCCCATCGACAAAAAAGCGGACGGTCGCATTGTTCACGTTGTCGGCCGTGACGGTGAGCAAGACGGGCTGCCGTTCCGCCATATCGCCTTCATCCGTGCCGTGCGGCAGGAAGCTGTCTTCGCGATACGTCCAGAGATGGGTGTCGAGAAGATCCCGCCGTACCGGCTCGCGCATCTGTACAGCGACCTGCCAGCCGCGCTCAACGCTTTTGTCGAGCAACGGCGGCAGGGCATCTTCCAGTTTCGATTCGGTCAGGTGATAGAAGAGAACCTCGGTCATGCCGTCTTTTCTATCTTACAAAATCTGCTCGGTCACGATTCGTAGTTGGCGCGAACCAACTCGTCGAGCAGCCGCACGCCGAAGCCGGATCCCCACGACTGATTGATCTCGTCCTGAACCGATCCCATGGCCGTGCCGGCAATATCCAAGTGCGCCCACGGCGTCTCTCCGACGAAGCGCTTGAGAAACTGCGCCGCGGTGATCGAACCGGCATAGCGGCCGCCGGTGTTCTTCATATCGGCGAACTTGCTGTCGATCATCTTGTCGTATTCCTTGCCGAGCGGCATGCGCCACAGGCGCTCATCGGTCACGAGACCTGCCGAAGTCAGTTCGTTCGCCAACTTGTCATCGTTGCAGAACAGACCCGCCTGGAGATTGCCGAGGGCAACCAGGATTGCGCCGGTCAAGGTCGCGAGGTTGATCATGAACTGTGGCTTGAAACGGTCGTTGGTGTACCAGAGCGCATCGCAGAGAACGAGGCGACCTTCGGCGTCCGTGTTGATGATCTCGATCGTCTGGCCCGACATTGACGTGACGATATCGCCGGGACGCTGCGCATTGCCGTCGGGCATATTCTCGACCAGACCGATGACGCCGATGGCGTTGACCTTGGCGCCGCGCGCGGCAAGCGTATGCATCAGACCTGTGACGGCGGCTGCGCCGCCCATATCACCCTTCATATCCTCCATACCGGCCGCCGGCTTGATGGAAATGCCGCCCGTGTCGAACACGACACCCTTGCCGATGAACGCGACCGGCTTCTCCTTCGCCTTGCCGCCCTTCCAATGCATGATGACAAGACGTGGCGGGCGAGCCGAACCCTGGGCTACACCGAGCAACGCGCCCATGCCATGACGGCGCATCTCACGCTCGGTCAGGATTTCGATCTCGACACCAAGCTTTTCCAACTCTTTGGCCTTGGCGGCGAACTCGACCGGGCCAAGCACATTCGGCGGTTCATTGACGAGATCGCGTGCCAGGATCACACCACCGGCAATCGCCTCGGATGCTGCAAACAGCTTTTTGGCGGCTGCGGCATCCTGCGTGACGATGGTGACTTTCACGGCCTTGCGGGCGGCGGCCTTCTCGTCGTCATCGCCCTTCTTCGTTTTGTATGTATCGAAACTGTAGGCGCGCAACAGCATGCCCAGAGCGAAATCCGCAGCCTCTTTGGCCCCCACTTCGATGCCGGGCGCGTCGAGGAAGATGGCGACCTTTTCGACATTGCGGATTTTTGCGGCTGCGGTGCCGCCAAGCTTCAACCAGTCATGCGCTTGCAAATCGCGAGCCTTGCCAGCGCCGACGACGATGATGCGATCGACGGGGGCAGCTTCCGGGGCGATGATATCCAGACTGCTCAGCGCCTTGCCCTTGAAACCGGAGACAGGCGCGGCCTTGGCGAAAATGTTTGCCGGATCGGCAGTCTCTGCGCCCGCGGGCAACTCGCCTTCCGTGCCTTTCAGAAGGATGGCCAGACCACCATTGAGGCGGGCTGACTTGGCGAAGGAAATCTCGAATTTCACAGACATTTCGGCTCCGATGAACATGCGATGGTAGAAGACTTATTCAACAGCCATCATTCAAGGTTTGCCTAGGGAATACAACCCTTTGGCAAAGCCATTCCCCGAAGAAGCAGGCCGGCGGCTTCAAATCCCTGTCATTTAGCGCTGGTAAACTGGAGGCATCGTCGATTTTGCCATCCCAGCATGGCGCCAATTATTTTAGCGGACGCTGCCTTGATCATAGACTTCAACAGTTTGAACCGCGAGGATCGCTTTCCCGAAGTCCTGCGCCCTCGAACTGCCGGCGATGCCTTCATTGCCCTGTTCTGTCTCTGGTGGGCGTTGCTGGGTCTGTTTTCGCTCTTTCCACAGATCGACATTGCCGTCGCCAACATGTTCTTCTTGCCGAAGCAGTGTCTTTCTCTCGTGAAGCCCGACCGGATCTGCGGCATTTTCCCCTATAGCGGCGATTCGCGGATGCAGATGCTGCGCGAGGTGTTTTACCAGCTTCCTTATATAACGGCCATCGCGCTTTGCTGGATGCTGTTTCAGTGCTGGCAACAGCATGGCGCCACGTTCAACACTCTTCGGGCAAAAAACCTCAAGATCGCGCTAGGCTCGCTGCTGATCGGTCCGATTCTGATCGTCAATCTCTGGCTCAAAGCCTTTTCAGGCCGCCCTCGCCCGAGGCAAACCGATCTGTTCGGCGGGACGCTCGATTTCGTGCATGCGGGATCCTTCGTCGGCAAATGTGTCAGCAACTGCTCTTTCATTTCCGGTGAAGCTGCCGGCGCGGGCTGGCTGTTCTGCCTGATCTTCATTATCCCGCAGCCGATGCGCTCAGCGGTCGCCCTGCCGATTGCGGCGGTTTCCCTGCTGATCCCGGCGCTTCGCGTGGCTTTCGGTGGACATTACCTCTCCGACGCCGTCCTTGGCTGGCTATCCTCGCTTGTCATATTCGCCGCGCTGCTGGCATTATCCCAAACGACACACAACAGAAGAATCTCAGAAAATTAACGATTTTTTTGCGAGTTGGTTGTCGCCAAAAAAACGCAAACAGCGTAGAGGAGGATGAATCTCAGTCGGCTTGCCCGGCGGGCGTTTGCGTTTTAAGGGCGGGCATGAAGTTATTCGAAACATATATCGTACGGCGTGTCGGTATGATGTTCCTGGTGGCGTTGCTGCCAGTGCTTGCTATTATCTGGACGACCCAGGTTCTGCAGCGCATCAACCTCGTGACGGATAGCGGCCAGTCCATCGGGTCTTTCGCAAAGCTCGCAACGCTTATCCTGCCAACGATTATCCCGATCGTTTTACCATTCGCCCTTGTGATCGGCATCACGCAGACGCTGACGGCCATGAACAGCGATTCCGAGTTGACGGTCATGGAAGCGGCCGGCGCCCGGCGTAGCATCATCATCCGCCCGATCATGATTCTCGCGATCGCGATCAGCGTGTTCTCCTTCTTCGTTGACAATGTGGTCGAACCGCGGGCACGCGTTGCTGCGCGACAGATGGTGGCCGAAGCCTACGCTGACCTTCTCTCCACGGTGATTGAGGAGAAGAATTTCCGTCGTATCGATGACGGTCTTTATGTCCAGATCAGCCAGCGGCTGTCTGGGCGTATTCTCAAGGGTCTGTTTGTCGTCGATTCGCGCGATCCGGCGTTCGATCTCATCTATTATGCCAAGGAAGGCGCCGTCGATCCGAGCGGCTCCTCCCTGCTGATGAAGGACGGCGAAGTTCACCGCAAGACCGCCGATGGCAACGTCTCTGTCATCAAGTTCGATTCCTATTCATTCGACCTCTCCGACATGACGCAGAATCGCGGACAGGCTACCCTGCGCGCCAGCGACCGAAGCCTCAGCTTCCTGCTCAATCCGGATCCGAACGATGCCGACTACAAGGCAAAGCCCAGCGGCTACCGGACGGAATTGCATCGCCGCCTGAATGACTGGGCACTGCCTGCGATCTTCGCGCTGATATCCCTTGTGATCGCGGGCGATGCGCGCTCGCACCGCGAGGCGCGGCTGCACCCCATGGTATCTGCGCTGACACTGGCTTTTGCGCTGAGGTGGGCAGATTTCTATGCGACCAACCAGATCGAAAACTCACCACATTTCATTTATGTGCTCTACGGCCTCAACATAGCGGCGACGCTTGTGGCGATCGCCCTGCTGATGCGAAATCGCAAGATGTCCATGCCGGTTTCGATCCGCAATGCGCTTAGCGGCTGGCGTCAGAAGGTCCAGGAGCGCTTGCCTGCCGCACCTGGCAGCTCCGATGGGAGTGGCGCATGATTTTCAGCACGCTGGGGCGCTATTTCTTTACGCGTTATATCGTGACGACGTTCTGGTTCTTCCTGGGCGTTATCTCCATCGTTTATCTCGTCGACTTCAGCGAGACCGCAGGCCGGCTTTCCGGGTTGCCCGGATACACTGTCCCGGTCGGGCTTTTGATGACCGCCGTCAGGCTGCCGTTCATTCTGCAGCAGACCGTGCCGTTCATCGCCCTCTTCGTTGGCATGACCGTGCTGATCGCACTCAACCGACGCCGCGAACTGGTGATTGCGCGTGCTGCCGGCATTTCCGTCTGGCAGTTCATGACACCTTTCGTGGTGGGAGCCTTCTGCGTCGGTCTATTGACGATGCTCGCGCTCAATCCGGTCGCGGCCTGGGGGCAGAGGCTTGCCGAGACGATGGAAGCCGACCTGCGCGGCGACCCGTCCTATCACAATACACTTTCTGTTCCGTGGCTGCGTCAGTCGAGCGGAAAAGACGATACCATCATCGGTGCCAAAGCCATTTTGAACAACGGCACCACGCTGATGGGAGTCGTGTTTATCCACTTCGATTCACAGGGGAATATCGTTCTCCGACAGGACGCTCAGTCGGCTAAATTGGAAGATGGTTACTGGCTTCTTAACAACGTTGTCGAACGTCGACCGGGTGAAATTCCCGATCATAAAGCTTCGATACAGGTCCGTACCAATCTGAAGCAGGATTTCGTCTCACAGCGTCTCGCACAGCCGGAAACCATTGCTTTTTATGATCTTCCTAATCGAATTAAGGTCGCGCATTCCTTCGGAATCTCGACCAACGCACTCGAAACACAGCTCAACTCGCTGGCGTCGCAGCCCTTCCTTCTGGTGGCAATGACTCTGATCGCCGCAACTGTGTCCTTAAAATTCAGTAGATTCAACCAATCGCGCTCCGTGATTCTGGGTGGAATCCTCTCCGGCTTCGTGCTTTATGTTGTCACCGTGCTTGTAAAGGCATTCGGGAGCAGCGGAGTGGTTCCTCCCTTCGTGGCGACATGGATACCCGTGATCGTCGCATTAGCATTCGGGGCAACGATCCTGCTTCATCAGGAGGACGGCTAAGTGGCGGCAGCCAACCGCAAGAGTATTAAGAAGTTTGTGGGTGCCCTTGTTACGGGCACGGCCGCATGCGCGTATATGATGAGCCCGGTCGCAGTTTATGCCCAGGCCACCGACAACAATGGCGGCGCTGGTGCTGTGACCTCTCCCATCAAGGTCAACGTGCCGGACGGCTCCAAGCTCGTCCTTTCATCAAACGAACTGATCTATAATAAGGACACGCAGATCGTCACCGCCAGCGGTGCCGTTCAGATCAACTATGGCGGCTATAGAATGGTCGCCCAAAGAGTTGAATATAATCAGAAATCCGGACGCATGACTGCCCTCGGCAATGTCGAGCTGATCAGCCCGGACGGCAATCGCATGTACGGTGACAAAATGGATGTCACCGACAGTTTCTCAGACGGTTTCGTCAATTCTCTGCGTATCGAAATGCCAGACAACACCCGTCTCGCCGCCGAAAAGGGCGAGCGCGTGGGCGGCACGCAGATGATTCTGACTAAGGGCGTCTACACGGCCTGTATGTCCTGTTCCGAAGCCGGCCGCGCGCCGCTGTGGCAGGTGAAGGCGCAGCGCGTCGTTCAGAACGGCGTTACGCATACGGTGCGCCTTGAACATGCTCGCTTCGAACTGTTCGGGCAGCCGATCGCTTATGTTCCGTGGATCACGGTTCCCGATAATACGGTCAAGCGCAAGTCGGGCTTTCTGTTCCCATCGGTCACCGTTTCGCAGCGCCTCGGCGTCGGCGTCAAGGTTCCCTATTATTACGTGATCTCGCCCAGCATGGACGCGACGGTCACGGCGACCGGCTACACCGGCCAGGGCCTCTTGCTCGAAGGCGAATTCCGCCAGCGCTTCGAAAACGGCACGCATACTCTGCGTGTTGCCGGTATCAGCCAGATGGATCCTGAGGCCTTTACCGCAGGAACCAGCGATGCCGAGCATAAGACGCGCGGCATGATTTCGTCGAAGGCCGATTTCAAGATCAATCCCCGCTGGACGTTCGGCTGGGATGTGATGGCGCAGAGCGATAATAATTTCTCGCGCACCTATGGTTTGGATGGTGTCGACCAAAGCACCCGCACCAATCAGGCTTATTTGACTGGGATCGGAAAGCGCAATTATTTCGATATGCGCGCTTACTACTTCAACGAACAGAACGCCGATGATAACAGCCTTGCAGAAAAGCAGCAGGCGGTCGTCTATCCGAGTATCGACTATCACTATGTCGATCCGAAGTCGGTTTACGGTGGTGAGCTATCCGCAACGATGAACTTCACGCATCTATCGCGTGACAAGGCGTCGACGCTGGATAATTTCTACAATCTTGGCGATTCAAGCTTAAACGATCGCTTTCTGGGACTTTCCGGCAGCTACACGCGGTTGAGCACCGAGCTGCAGTGGCAACGCAGCTTCACAACCGATCAGGGCTTGGTATTGACACCGCTGGCAGCTGCCCGTGGTGATATATACGGCCTGAATATGGATTCGCCGGTTGGCGACTATTCAGGAAACTACGATAACAGCGACCTTGCCACTCGCGGCATGGTTACGGGGGGTCTCGAAGCCAAGTACCCGTTCCTGATCACGACGAGCAACAGCACGCATGTGTTCGAGCCGATCGCGCAGATTTATGTGCGTCCCGACGAACAGCTTGGCGGTCGCTTGCCGAACGAGGACGCACAAAGCTTCGTCTTCGACGCGACAAACCTGTTTGATCGCGACAAGTTCTCCGGCTTTGACCGCGTTGAAGGCGGCACGCGCGCCAACCTTGGCTGGCGTTACACGGCCAGCTTCGACAGCGGCTACAAGTTCCAGCATATCTTTGGTCAGTCCTATCAGCTTGCTGGGCGAAACTCGTTCGCCACGGCCGATCTGGCGGGTGTAGGCGCAGATTCCGGACTTGAGACCACCCGATCCGACTACGTGACGATGTTCGGTCTCACGACCCCACAGGGTATCTCGTTGGCAACCTCCTATCGCTTCGATGAGAAGGACTTTGCCTTCCGTCGCGGCGATACGTCGGTTGGATTCTCGAATGACATATTCCAGACATCCTTGATCTACACGCACATTGCGGCTCAGCCGCAGTATGGCTTTACAAGCGACCAGGACGAAATTCAGTCCCGCGCGCAGATCAAATTCAAGGAATATTGGTCTGTCTTCGGAACGGTCAGCTACGATATCAACAACGACCAATTCACCCGTCAGGGTGTTGGCTTGTCGTATGAAGACGAATGCACGATCTTGAGCATTTCGTTCCTGAACAAGAAAGACTCGACCAACCAGGCTGCAAGCGATTGGTCTATTGGTGCCCGCCTGACCTTCCGTACGCTTGGCGACGTCAATCTCGGCAGTGTTCAGGACGCAACGTTCTGATATTTCAAGAAACAGCAAGAAGCCGGCTTCACAGCCGGCTTTATTGTTTTATGGGTGGATTACCACTCTCTTTGCGTCATTGTTTCGCCGCAAGGATTTTGCAATCAATCGCGCTTGTTGTAGACATGTGGCGCGAAGTTGCCTTATTGCGTCTACGGTGTGCCGATACGGCTCATAGTGATCGAAAGACCTTGGGAAGGGGTAGTTGATGTTTTCTGGAAAGACACCGATGCGCGCTCTGTTTTTTGGAGCTGCAGCCCTTGTCATGGCAAGCTTCGCCGTACCGAGCAGCGATGTTGCTTTTGCCGCAAGCGAAGTAAAGGTCCTGGTCAACAATCAGGTCATTACTTCGGGCGACATTGCCAAGCGTGTCAACTTCCTCAAGTTGCAACGACAGAAGGGCGACCTGAACAAGCTCGCCAAAGATCAGCTCGTCGATGAGACATTGAAGCGCGCAGAGATTTCCCGCTTGCGCATGTCCGTTTCGACATCCGACGTTGATGCCGCCTTCGGACGTTTCGCATCCAGCAACAAGATGTCGCCCCAGCAGCTCGGCCAGATTCTCGACAAGATGGGCGTGACCGTCGACCACTTCAAATCCTATATCGCCGTTTCCATGAGCTGGCCGCGCGTGGTGAATGCTCGTTTTGGTGCATCCAGCAAAATCTCGAACGACGATCTCGTCACCCGCATGACGGAAAACAAGACGAAGCCCGTCACGACGGAATATTTCCTCAAGCAGATCGTCTTCGTTGTCCCCACGGCGAAGCGGAATGCGATCCTGAACCAGCGCAAGGCTGAAGCCGAGGCATCGCGCTCGAAGTTCCCGGGCTGCGACCAGGCGAAAGTATTTGCCGCCACGATGCGGGACGTTTCCGTCCAGGACCTTGGCCGCGTGCTTGCCCCGGAAGTGCCGGAAATCTGGAAGCCACTGCTTGAAAAGGCCTCCGGCAATACGACGAGCGCTGTCGTGACGGATCGCGGTGTCGAATATATCGCCATCTGCTCGCAGCGTCAGGTCAACGATGACGTCGCCGCCGCCGCCGTTTTCCGCGCCGAAGATCTTGGCAAAAACAATGCTCAGGGCGTCAGTGCCAACGACAAGAAATATATGGATGAATTGCGCTCCAAGGCGCAGATCGTCTATCGTTGATTGGCGATGTCACTCCGTTATTCCACTCCCCTTGCGTTGACGCAGGGGGATCCAGCGGGCATAGGTCCTGACATCACGCTCGCTGCCTGGTTGCGTCGTGGCGAACTGGATCTTCCTCCTTTCCTGTTCATTGGCGATGCGAATATCCTTGCGGCGCGCGCGCAGCAGCTTGGTATAAATGTGCCTTTAAAAGAGGCTGGCCCGGATAGCGCTCTCTCTATTTTTCCCGATGCTCTTCCAATTCTGCCGATCAATGGCGGTATGAATGTCGTTGCTGGCGAGCCGCATGTTGATACGGCAAAAGGAACGATCACCGCCATAGAGACGGCTGTGGCGCTCAGCATGAGCGGCAAGACAGCGGCTGTCGTGACAAACCCGATTGCCAAGTCCGTCCTTTACGATGCAGGCTTCGGTTTTCCGGGCCACACGGAATTTCTTGCGGATCTTGCGACACGCGCAACCGGCAGGCCGGTCATGCCCGTCATGCTTCTGGCAGGCCCCAAGCTCCGTGCCATTCCCGTCACAATTCACATTCCGCTCAAGGATGTGCCGCAAACCCTGACCTCGGATCTCATTGCCGAAACCTGCAGGATCACCGATCACGATCTGCGGACGCGCTTTGGCATTTCCAGGCCGCGGCTGGCGGTCGCCGGGCTCAATCCGCATGCAGGCGAAAATGGAGCGCTAGGCAAGGAAGACGACGCAATCGTGCGCCCGGCAATCGAGACGCTTCGCAATGAAGATATCGACGCTTTTGGTCCTCTCCCCGCCGATACAATGTTCCACGATGAAGCGCGGCGTCGCTACGATGTCGCCATCTGCATGTATCACGATCAGGCATTGATCCCGGCCAAGGCACTCGGTTTCGACGATTCCGTCAATGTGACGCTTGGATTGCCCTTTATCCGTACCTCTCCGGATCATGGCACGGCCTTCGGCATTGCCGGCAAAGGCATCGCCAAGGAGGACAGTCTCGTGGCGGCTCTCAAGCTGGCAAGCGAGATGAGCGGCAAGATAGGAAGCAACCCATAATGGCTGCTCTCGACGGCTTGCCGCCTCTTCGCGATGTCATCCAGCGCCATGGCCTCGACGCGCGCAAGGCGCTCGGCCAGAATTTTCTTCTTGATCTCAACCTGACACAGAAAGTCGCCCGCACGGCTGGTTCTCTCGAAGGCGTTACCGTTTTTGAGGTCGGGCCAGGGCCTGGTGGCCTTAGCCGCGCCATCCTGGCGCTCGGTGCCGCGAAGGTTATTGCTGTCGAGCGCGATGCGCGATGTCTGCCTGCCCTGGCGGAAATTGCCGATCATTACCCGGGCCGCCTCGAGGTGATCGAGGGCGACGCATTGAAGACCGATTTTGCGGCGCTCGTACCGCAAGGGCCGGTAAAGATCATTGCCAATCTGCCCTACAATGTCGGCACCCAGCTGCTCGTCAATTGGCTGCTGCCGCCGGAGTGGCCTCCCTTCTGGCAATCCCTCACCTTGATGTTCCAGAAGGAAGTCGGCCAGCGGATCGTCGCAGCCGAAGACGACGATCATTATGGTAGACTGGGCGTTCTTTGCGGCTGGCGCACGCAGGCACAGATGGCCTTCGACATATCTCCGCAGGCCTTCACGCCCCCACCGAAGGTCACGTCAACGGTGGTGCATCTGACGCCGAAGGAAAACCCAATTCCCTGCGCTATCGAGAAGTTGGAGAAAGTGACGCAAGCCGCTTTCGGCCAGCGCCGGAAAATGCTTCGCCAGAGCTTGAAGCCGATCGGCGGCGAAGCATTACTGCTCAAGGCTGAAATCGATCCACAACGGCGTGCCGAGACGCTTTCCGTCGAAGAGTTCTGCCGGCTTGCCAATTGCCTGTAAACCGCCGTGAGGCGATCCAGACGATGACATCCCTGATCTTCTGCAAGGCGCATCGCAAGACCGCTAGAAGCTTTGCGCGACGCGCTTTAGAGCTTCGGTGTCTCTTCGAGCAAATCCCGAACGAAATCGAACATCCCGTGTCTGCGGTCGCGGCGCAGGCGCTCGGCCTTCACGATCGACTGCACCGCATCGAAAGCGACGTTCAGATCGTCATTGACGATGACGTAATCATACTCGCGCCAGTGGCCGATCTCGGCGCGGGAATTGGCAAGCCGCATGGCGATGACCTCTTCGGAATCTTCGGCACGGCGATGCAGGCGCGACTGCAATTCGGTCATGGTTGGCGGCAGTACGAAAATGGAAACGACATCGGCGGGCATCTTTTCCTGAAGCTGCTGGGCACCCTGCCAATCAATATCGAAAAGCATGTCGCGGCCTTCGGCCATCGCGGTTTCCACCGGCTCGCGCGGCGTGCCGTAGAAATTGCCGTGGACCTCAGCCCATTCGAGCAGCGAGTCGGAATCGCGAAGACGCTCGAATTCGCGATGCGAGACGAAATGATAATGCACGCCTTCGATTTCGCTCGGCCGGCGCTGCCGGGTGGTGACACTTACCGAAAGGCTGACCTGCTTGTCCTTGTCCAACAGGGTGCGCGCTATTGTCGATTTGCCTGCGCCCGATGGCGAGGAGATCGCTAGCATCAGCCCCCGGCGGGCAATCGGAACGGATGTTGATGTCGCCGGCTTCATGGCCCTACTCCAAATTCTGGACCTGTTCGCGGAACTGGTCGATAACGACTTTCAGCTCGATACCGGCGGCTGTGACCGCTGCGGCATTCGATTTCGAACAGATGGTATTCGATTCCCGGTTAAATTCCTGTGCAAGAAAATCGAGCTTGCGGCCGACTGGGCCACCCTTGGAAATCAGCTCTCTCGCTGCCGCGACATGCGCCTTCAGCCGATCGATTTCCTCGCGGAGATCGGCCTTGGTGGCCAGTAGAGCCGCCTCAGCATGCAGCCTGTCACGATCGAGACCGGACGATCCGTCGATCAGCATGGCTACCTGTGCCGCCAGGCGTGTCGCAATCTCCTGCGGCGAACGTGAGGGATCGCGCTCAATGGTTGCCGTCAGACCCTCTATCGTGGCGACATGGCCTAGCAGGATCTGGCCGAGCGCGTCGCCCTCCCTGCCTCTCATCTCACGAAGATCGGCAAGAGCAGCCGTCAGGCCCGCCATTATGTCGATATCACGCTTGGCAAGCGCCTCTTCACTTTCCTCGGCTTCCTTGAATTCGACAAGGCCGCGAACCGCCATGAGGCTATCAAGCCTCAGCGGCGCGGGATCGACGATACCTGTCAACTGATCACGCAATGCCAGCACGGCCGCCAGCGCATCCTGGTTCACGACGACCTCGACGCGACTGTCTTCAACGGCAAGCGACAGGCTAACCTGGAGATTCCCACGAGAAAACCGATCTGAGATCAGCTTGCGCACATCTGTTTCAGTGCGTTCAAGCCCTTGTGGCAGGCGCAGACGGACATCCAGCCCCTTGCCGTTGACTGACCGCAATTCCCACGCCCAGCGACCGCGCCCGCTCGTTCCCTCACGCCGGGCAAAGCCGGTCATGGACTGCAATACCATGCAAGCCTCCGATTATTCCCATCCCCAATCCATCGAAAATCATCGGAATGAGGATCAATGTAAAGTGAAACCGCGCCAAGGGTTCGTGGAAGCCATGGCGCAACAAGGATCAGTTGGTTTTCTTCTTTTGCTGCGTGCCGGAGCCAGGTGCCGTCGTCCCATCGTCGGGCTGGCCATCCACGGCAATAGCGCTTGGATCTTCACCCTTTTCGGCAACCAGTTTGCGCCAGCGCTTGACGTTGGCATTGTGCTCTTCCAGCGTCGCGGCAAACACATGGCCGCCCGTACCGTCGGCGACGAAGTAGAGGTCCTGTGTCTTCCAGGGATTGGCGACCGCCTCAAGCGCATCCTTGCCGGGATTGGCGATCGGCGTCGGGGGCAAACCCTTGATGATGTAGGTATTGTAGGGCGTTTCCTTCTTCAGGTCCGACTGATAGATCGGACGATCCGACGGCTTCCCTTCGCCACCGAAAAGACCATAGATGATGGTCGGATCGGATTGCAGGCGCATCCCCTTGCCAAGGCGATTGAGGAAGACGGAAGCGACGTGAGCGCGCTCGTCCGCCTGGCCGGTTTCCTTTTCGACGATCGACGCCAGCGTGATGAAGTCCTGCTTGTTGGCCAGCTGGACGCTCTGATCGCGCTTCTCCCAGATCTGATCGACCACCTTCGTCTGCGCCGCCGCCATTTGTTCCACGATTTCCGTGCGCTTGGTGCCACGCGTGAACTTGTAGGTATCCGGCCGCAGGCTGCCTTCCGGCGGCAACGCGGAGGGCAGATCGCCTTCCAGCACCGTGTCGGCCTGCAGCTTGTTGAAGATCTGTCGAACCGTCAGCCCTTCAGGCAAGGTTACGGAGTAAAGGATGGATTTGCCCGATTTCAGCAGCTCCATGATGTCCTTCATGGAGGCGCCAGCCTTGATCTCATACTCACCGGTCCGCAGCGTTTCGTTGTTACGCAGCTGCGTTGCGGTAATCCAGCGGAAGATCCGCTGGTCGGTGATGATATTGTTGGATTCCAGGCGATTGGCGATTTCGTTCAGTCCGGCGCCACTGCGCACGATGAAATTCGTGTTGGTCGTCAGCGGGCCTGGGCTTTGATAGATCGAAAAGGCGTAATAGGTCCCTGCAACGGCCGCAATGACGACGAAAACGACAAGCGTCATCAGGAAGTTCAGGAAGATGACCATCTGACTGCGAGCTTTGCGCGAACGCTTGGGCGGATCCGGAACACGCTCCGGACGCAAGGCTTCATTGGCCGATTTCGGGATAATCGGTCCTTTCTGCCCGTTCGGAGTTCCGTTGCTCTGGTTCGTATCGCTCACCGGCAATCCTTCCCTTTTGTCATTGCCTGCTCTTTGGCCAAGCAATGCGGCAAAAAACAGGTTCAGAAGATAAGGCGGAACCCAGGCTCCGCCTTCGACCGATCAGGCATTCCGCACCATGTTCCCGAGAGGCAGGCGCAGCAGCTATCAAGGACTTTGAGCGGGACTGCCAAAGGCACCCCCGCCTCGACGATTACGCGCTGTTATTAAGCCTCAAAACGACGCAGGACAAGCGATGCGTTCGTGCCGCCAAATCCGAAGGAGTTCGACAGTGCGACGTTGATTTCGCGCTTGCGAGCCGTGTGCGGAACCAGATCGATGGCGGTTTCGCGCTCCGGATTGTCCAAATTGAGCGTCGGCGGCGCGATATTGTCGCGAATGGCGAGCGTGGCGAAGATCGCCTCGATCGCGCCCGCAGCGCCAAGAAGATGGCCGGTGGCCGACTTCGTGGAGGACATCGAGATCTTCGCTGCTGCGTTGCCGACCAATCGCTCGACGGCGCCGAGTTCGATCGTATCGGCCATGGTCGAGGTGCCGTGCGCGTTGATGTAGTCGACATCATCAGGCGTCAGTCCGGCACGCTTCAAGGCCGAAGTCATGCAACGGAATGCGCCATCACCATCTTCGGCCGGCGCAGTAATATGATGAGCGTCGCCGGAAAGGCCGTAGCCAACGACTTCGGCGTAGATCTTGGCGCCGCGTGCCCTGGCATGGTCCAGCTCTTCGAGAACGACGATGCCGGCGCCCTCGCCCATGACAAAGCCGTCGCGATCGCGGTCATAGGGGCGCGAAGCCTTCTGCGGATTGTCGTTGTAGTCTGTCGACAGCGCCTTGCAGGCGGCAAAGCCGGCCAGCGAGATGCGGCAGACTGGAGCTTCGGCGCCGCCCGCTACCATGACGTCGGCATCACCAAGCATGATCAGGCGGGCAGCGTCGCCGATGGCGTGCGCGCCGGTCGAGCATGCGGTGACAACGGCATGGTTCGGGCCGCGCAGCTTGTGGCGGATGGATACCTGGCCGGAGACGAGATTGATGAGGCGGCCTGGAATGAAGAAGGGAGAAATACGGCGAGGACCCTTGTCGCGCAACGTATAGCCGGCTTCAACGATCCCTTCGAGGCCGCCGATGCCGGAGCCGATCATGACGCCGGTCGCGATCTGATCCTCGTCCGTTGCGGGGTGCCATCCGGCGTCCGCCAGTGCCATATCGGCGGCGGCCATGCCATAGATGATGAACGGATCGACCTTGCGCTGTTCCTTCGGCTCCATCCAGTCGTCGGCATTGAAAGTGCCGTCGGTGCCGTCGCCGACCGGAATGCGGCAAGCGATCTTTGCCGGGAGGTCTTCGACCTCGAACTCCGTCACGAGGCGTGCGCCATTGTGGCCGGCGATCAAGCGCGACCAGGACACCTCAGTGCCACAGCCCAAAGGTGATACCATGCCGGTACCCGTGATAACGACACGTCTCATCGCCCGCAGACCCCGTCTTTTTATGATGATATGCGTATAACAATAGGTCGCCCGACCTTGCCGGACGAAATAGGGCGGACTCTTCAGCCCGCCCCCTCAAAAAGCGCAAAGGATTAGGCCTGAGCCTTTTCAATGAACTTTACAGCGTCGCCGACCGTCAGGATCGAGTCAGCAGCGTCGTCCGGGATTTCAACGCCGAATTCTTCTTCGAAGGCCATGACCAGTTCGACGGTGTCGAGCGAGTCCGCACCCAGATCGTCGATGAAGCTTGCGCTTTCAACAACCTTGTCGGCGTCAACGCCAAGATGATCAACAACAATTTTCTTTACGCGTTCTGCGATATCGCTCATGTCGGTTTCCTCGACCTTATGTCCTGATCAGAATGCCTTGTGACATCCCTACCCTAATTCAAAACCTGCAGCATCAATCCTGAAGCCACTGGCAAACCCGTGCAACCCGGCATTGAGATCCGGTCCGGCGCCATGAATGCGGCCCAGTCCGTCTGCATTTTCCGGACGACTGTTCACAGTCATGGCCCGCTTAACACGGTTTAAGTCCGTCGCAAAGCCAGAAAATAGCCGGCTCCGGGTTGCTCAACATGCTATTGGAGCGAAAGTTCCCTCCAACAGCAATTCCATTAGATCATCGCCATGCCGCCGTTGACGTGGATGGTCTGCCCCGTCACGTAGCTGGCTTCCGAAGACGCCAAGTAGGCCACTGCGGAAGCAACTTCCGCGCCGTTGCCCATGCGCTTCATGGGGATGGCGCCCATGATGGCTTCCTTCTGCTTGTCGTTCAGCTTGCCCGTCATCGCGCTTTCGATGAAGCCGGGGGCAACGCAGTTGACCGTGACGTTGCGGGTGGCGATTTCCTGCGCCAGCGACTTGGTAAAGCCAATCATGCCGGCCTTGGAAGCGCAGTAGTTTGCCTGACCCGGATTTCCGGTGACGCCAACGACCGAGGTGATGTTGATGATGCGGCCGTAGCGGCGGCGCATCATCGGATGGGTGAGTTCGCGCGTCAGACGGAAGACGGCCGTCAGGTTGACTTCGAGCACAGCATCCCAGTCTTCGTCGCTCATGCGCACGAACAGGCCGTCCTTGGTGATGCCGGCATTGTTCACGAGAATGTCGACGCCGCCGAGTTCTTCTTCGGCCTTGGCACCGAGCGCCTTCACCTCGTCGCGGTCCGACAGGTTGGCCGCAAAGATCTTGACGCGATCGCCGAGTTCGGAGGCCAGCGCCTCGAGCTTTTCAACGCGCGTGCCGTGCAGGCCGACGACGGCACCCTGCTTGTGCAGGAGCCGGGCAATTTCTTCGCCGATGCCACCGGATGCACCGGTTACCAGGGCCTTGCGGCCGGTCAAATCAAGCATGTTTGTCCCTCGTTCCTTAAACTTATCAGCCGAGCAATGCGGCGAGCGCGGTGTCGATGTCGGCAGCGTTGTTGACGGCAATGCCATTCACCGACTTGTCGATGCGGCGGGCGAGACCCGTCAGCACCTTGCCCGCGCCAATTTCATACAATGTTGTCACATTGTTGGCGGCAAACCATTCGACCGTTTCGCGCCAGCGCACCTGGCCGGTCACCTGCTCCACGAGAAGCTTGGCGATCTCTTCGGCATCCGTAACAGGAGCAGCACGGACATTGGCGATGACAGGCACGACCGGATTGGACTTGGCAACCCCGGCAAGCGCCTCACGCATCGCGTCGGCGGCCGGAGCCATCAAGGAGGAATGGAAGGGAGCGGAGACCGGCAGCAAAATGGCGCGCTTGGCACCCTTGCCGGTCGCAAGCTCCGCAGCCTTCTCGACAGGCGCCTTCTCACCGGAAATGACGATCTGACCGCCGCCATTGTCGTTGGCGATCTGGCAGGCTCCGAGCGCGGAAGCCTCGGCGCAGACGGCGATGACGTCGGCATGCTCCAGACCGATGATCGCCGCCATGGCGCCGACACCGACGGGAACCGCGGCCTGCATCGCGTTGCCGCGAATGCGCAGCAGGCGTGCCGTATCGGCGAGCGAGAAGGTGCCAGCAGCACAGAGAGCGGAATATTCGCCGAGCGAATGGCCGGCGACATAGGCGACCTTGCTCTTCAGATCGAGGCCGCGGGCCTGCAGCACACGGATGACTGCCATTGATACAGCCATCAGCGCGGGCTGCGCATTGGCCGTCAGGGTCAGCGTCTCTTCCGGGCCGTTGAAGATGACGTCGGAGAGCTTTTCACCGAGCGCTTCATCGACTTCTTCGAAGACGGCACGCGCCTCGGCGAAATTGTCGGCAAGATCCTTGCCCATGCCAACGGCCTGGCTACCCTGGCCGGGAAATGTGAAAGCAATGGTCATTTTAAAGCGTCCTTTTGGGGGTCGTTTCGCTCCCCAATGACATTGTTTGCGGCGGAGTCAATAGCGCAGCCCCTGGAGCCACAGGCTTTTGCGCCTGCGAAACAAATTGATTTTCCTCTTGCGCTTGCTCAGTTCCCGCCTAAATTTGCGCGACCTTTGCAATTTTTACTTTCTCCCAGCCCCCAAGGTTTTCCCATGAAATATAAGAGTTTAGGCCGCACCGACATTTCCGTTTCCGAGATTTGCCTCGGCACGATGACCTGGGGCACACAAAACAGCGAAGCCGAAGCCCATGAGCAGATGGATTATGCCCTCCACAAGGGCGTCAATTTCTTCGACACCGCCGAAATGTATCCAACGACGCCCGTCGGTCCCGAGACGCAAGGCCGCACCGAAGAGTACATCGGAACATGGTTCGAAAAGACCGGCAAGCGTAACGACGTCGTGCTCGCGACCAAGGTCGCTGGCCCTGGCCGCGACTATCTTCGTGGTGGCCAGGGCCCTGATGCCGCCAATATCAATGCGGCCGTCGACGCCAGCCTCAAGCGGCTGAAGACCGATTACATCGATCTCTATCAGGTTCACTGGCCGAACCGCGGCCATTTCCATTTCCGCCAGAACTGGCATTACAACCCGTTCACGCAGGATCGCGAGAAGGCCGTCGCCGATATCACGGAAATCCTGGAGACGATGGGAGAGCTGGTGAAGGCCGGCAAAATTCGCGCCATCGGCCTCTCGAACGAGACGACCTGGGGCATCCAGAAGTATCTGACGATCTCCGAGCAAAAGGGTTTGCCGCGCGTCGCCACCACGCAGAACGAGTATAACTTGCTCTACCGGCATTTCGATCTCGATCTGGCAGAACTGTCGCATCACGAGGATGTCGGGCTACTCGCCTATTCGCCGCTCGCCGGCGGCATCCTCACGGGTAAGTATGTCGGCGGCGCGCGGCCGGCCGGCTCGCGCGGCTCGATCAACCTGGACATCGGCGGCCGCCTTCAGCCGCTGCAGGAGCCGCCGGTCAAGGCCTATCTCGAAATTGCTGCCAAGCACGGCATCGATCCGTCGAAACTGGCGCTTGCCTACTGCCTTACCAAGCCCTTCATGGCCTCCGTCATCATCGGCGCCACGACGGCAGCTCAGCTCGAAACCGATATCGCCGCGGTATACGTGACGCTGCCGGACGAAGTTTTGGCCGAGATCGAGCAGGTTCACCGGAAATATCCAATGCCGATGTAAGGCCGGAAGCCTCGAAGTCAGCTTGCGATTTTTGCGGAAGGTTGCAAAATCCGCCTTAAAGCAATCCTCGATACGCGGGGCGCAAGGCTAGTCGAGGCAAATCCTGTGAAGTATGAGAGGTTTTTCATACCCTCACCAGAGGCCGATGCACGGTTGGAAATTGTTGTCGCAAAGCCCCTGCATCCGGGACCGTATCCAACCATGATCTTCAACCACGGCTCTACGGGCCGTGGACAGAACAAATCGCTCTATTCAAGAACATGGTCTCCGACTGTCGTCGGAGACTATTTCGTTGAAAGGGGCTGGATGATCCTGTTTCCGCAGCGACGGGGCAGAGGGAAATCGGGCGGTCATTACGGAGAAGGACTTGCTCCGGACGGCTCCGGCTATTCCTGCGACGTTGAGGTCGCGCTTGCGGGCTTCGAGCGGGCCATTGAAGATCTGGATGCGGTCGTCGGCCACCTGCGCGACCACCCAGATGTGGATCCGACACAACTTGCCATCGGTGGCGTTTCGCGCGGCGGCATCCTGTCGATAGCATATGCGGGCATGCGCCCGGGGGTCTTCCGCGGCGCCGTCAACTTCAACGGCGGATGGCTAGGTCGCGGCTGTGTCAATTATGAGAGCGTAAACCCGACGATCTTTGCGCGGGGCGCATCGGCTGCAATCCCGACGCTTTGGCTGCATGGCACCCGGGACCAATATTATCGAATGGAGCATTGCCGCAGAAATTTTGAGACATTCCTATCAGCCGGAGGGCAAGGGAAATTCGTTGCGGCCAACGCTGGCCACGCTTTGCTGTTCAAGCCGGCCCTGTGGAAGGACCATCTCGATCTCTATCTGGGCAATCTTGTCGAAAACAGCGGTCGACCGGATGTTTGAGGTTCAGACTGGCAAAACGGCGATCCGCTTTTGCGGCCAACTTCGGATGACAGAGGGCGTCCGATGAAATTTCCCGCCGTAAACTCCGGCTAATTGGTCGTCTTCGGCAAGACCGTCAGCTCGGTGCCGTAAGCCTCCTTCAACTCCTCCTGCCCCTGTAAGCGGTCCACGGACTTGTGCAGCAAGGTCGATCTGTAATCTTCCGAGCTGCGCCCCTCGATCAACGTAACATCGGCATTGCCGGGATTGTCCGATCGCTCGAACCACTCGACAGGGTGATGCAGGAAATTCATCTCGAAGGCCCGATTGGTCACGCCATGGCCAACGATGATCGTATTGTTCTTTCCATCCTCGGATTCGCGCATGACCGTTTGCAGAAATAGGCGGACGCGCTGGGCAACGTCGGCGCGGCTTTCTCCATCCGGCGGACGCGCATAGAACTTGCCGTTGTTGTTGCGCAGCCTCGCCCACTTCTCGAACTCGTCAGGGAACTTCCGCCGCTGTTCGGCGTGATCATAGATTTCGGTGAAGAGGCCGAAATCCTGTTCGCGCAGCAGATAGTCTTCCCGCACATCGTCGATGAACTCCGCCGGCAGAACCTCCAGCAAAATATCCTTGCTCTGCCGCGTTCTCAGGAATGGCGAATACCAGACATTGAGCTTGCGCAGGTCGGCGCTCGGCAACGCCTTCAGATAGGTTGCGATCGCCTGCCCGGCCTGCAGCACCTGGCGATGTCCCCATTCGGTCAGCGGTACGTTGTGATCGCCGAACTGTTGGTAGGCCCGATCGTCGATATTGCCGAGGGATTCGCCGTGCCGGACGAGGAAAATGCGCATGAACAATCCATATTGCTGCCACTGGTCACGTATCATATGGGAGAGCGCGAGCCACGCAATCTCATAAGCATCGGCGCTCGCGATTTGCTGCAGGCCATCGTCCCCAGTCATAGAACTAAGGCAATTGCTCGGGCTCCCCTTGCCTTTCTGAGAAAAATCCGTATAAGCCGCCCTGTTCGCAACCCGGTCTTCTGGCTGGTGGCTGAACGGAGGGCCGGTTCCCGCAAGGGAATCGTTCGGAACGGAAGCGTTCCAGCCTCCCGTGTCTCCGCTCTCGACCGTCTCGGAAACGCTTTTCTTGCTTGGGTTTACCCTCTCAGGAGCAGTCGTTGAGGCTTAGCCGCCGAATATCGGGTTCAGACCAACGCAAGAAAGGCAAAGCTATCCATGGCTCTTTACGAACATGTATTCCTTGCCCGACAGGATATTTCCGCGCAGCAGGTCGACGCCCTCGTAGAACAGTACAAGGGTGTTATCGAAGCTAACGGCGGTAAAGTCGGGCGTATCGAGAACTGGGGCCTCAAGTCCCTCACCTACCGCATCAAGAAGAACCGCAAGGCTCATTACGCCCTGATGGACATCGAAGCACCGGCCGCTGCGATCCAGGAAATGGAACGTCAGATGCGCATCAGCGAAGACGTCCTGCGTTACATGACGATCGCTGTTGAAAAGCACGAAGATGGCCCGTCTGCCATGATGCAGAAGCGCGACCGTGACGACCGTCCGCGCCGCGATGGCGACCGTCCGGAGCGCAGCTTCGGCGATCGTGGTCCGCGTCCGGATCGTGGTGACCGCGAAGACCGTCCGCGCCGTCCGCGCGAAGACCGTGCATAAGGAGATTTGAGAATGTCTGAAGTTTCCTCCGCACCGGTCCGCCGTCCGTTCCATCGCCGCCGCAAGACCTGCCCGTTCTCGGGTGCGAATGCGCCGCGCATCGACTACAAGGACGTTCGTCTCCTGCAGCGCTACATTTCCGAGCGCGGCAAGATCGTTCCTTCCCGCATCACGGCCGTTTCCCAGAAGAAGCAGCGCGAACTCGCTCAGGCGATCAAGCGCGCCCGTTTCCTCGGCCTGCTGCCTTACGTCGTCGCTTAATAGCGACAGACGCAGAATGAATCTGAGGGAAGGCAGCAATGCCTTCCCTTCTCCCTTTCGCGATGGGCGCGGATCGGAACCAGAAAACCCATGTTGGGGACGACTTTGAGGCCAAAGTGCCGAAAGCATCCTCTAACTGCTCGATACGAAGCAGGACAGCGACGTGAAACAGTTGAACGCAAAAGAGCTTGGCATCGGCGCGCTCGCCGGACTGACCGCCGCCTTACTCGTGTATGGCGCGACGGTGCAGCCGTTCATGTTCATCCTGTTCGGCGCTCTTTCCCTTCTTCCGATCCTGATTGTTGGCCTTGGCTGGGGCAACATGGCTGTCATTACGGCAGTCGTGGTGGCCGGCATCATCGGCACGGTCTGGCAATCGTTCTATTTCGGCATCTTTACAGTCGTCCTCACTCTGATCCCGGCATGGCTTAGCCATCTTGCCAATCTTGCGCGTCCGGCCTCCGAGCTGGGTGGCCCGGATCACCTGATGGCATGGTATCCGCTCTCCGACATCATGCTGCATCTCTGTGGCCTGACCGCCGTGATGGTCGTCATTGCCGGTGCGGTGATGGGCTATAATGCGGATCTGGTCGGCCAGGTTGTCGATGCCTACATCAGCGCCGTAAATCAGCAGTCACCCGATATTCAGCTCGATCCGGTTGCGATCACGAAGATGAAGTCGCTGATGCTGTACACGATCCCGATCGCCTGGGGCATGATCTGGGTTTTGATGTTGCTCGCAGCCTATTATGTCGCGATCCGCGTCGTTGCCGCCTCAAAGCACAATCTGCGCCCGCGTGAAGATATCCCCTCATCGCTGCGCATGAACCGCAACGCGATCTTCGTCTTTCTCGTGGCAATCGTCGCCATCTTCCTTGGTGGAGTGATTGGCCTGATCGCTGCCGCCGTCCTCGGCGCATTCGGCGCAGGCTTCATTGCTTCCGGCTTCGCATCCCTGCACTACAGAACGCGGGGCAACGACTGGCGCATCCTTATCCTGGTCGTCTGCTATCTGGTCTCGTTCTTCCTGACGCTACCACTCTTCATCATCCTTGTTCTCGGCCTCTACGATACCCGCAAGGCGATATCGCTGACCCCGAACAAGAATGCCGATACATCCAAACCAACAGACACGAAAATCTGACATCGAAAGGAATAGAAACATGGAAGTCATTCTTCTTGAACGCATCTCCAAGCTCGGCCAGATGGGCGAAACCGTAAAGGTTCGCGACGGCTTTGCTCGCAACTACCTGCTGCCGCTCGGCAAGGCGCTGCGCGCCAATGCCGCCAACAAGGCTCGTTTCGAAGCCGAGCGCGCAACGCTCGAAGCTCGTAACCTCGAGCGCAAAAGCGAAGCCCAGAAGGTTGCAGACGTTCTCGGCGGCAAGTCGTTCATCGTCGTTCGCTCGGCTGGCGAAACCGGCCAGCTCTACGGTTCGGTCGCAGCTCGTGACGTCGTTGAAATCCTCGCTGCAGAAGGCTTTAACATCGGCCGCAGCCAGGTTCACATGAACACCCCGATCAAGGCTATCGGCCTGCATCAGGTTGCCATCGGCCTTCACGCTGAAGTCGAAATCAGCGTCGAGCTCAACGTTGCCCGTTCGGCTGAAGAAGCAGAACGTCAGTCCAAGGGCGAAACCCTCACCTCCGCTGACGCCATCTATGGCGTCGACGAAGACGCCCTGCGTCCGGAAGACTTCTTCGATCCGGAAGCTGACGGCAACGCCGAAGACGACGACGCATAATTTTCAGCCGATTGCTGGAACGCGAAAGCCCGGATCAGACGATCCGGGCTTTTCTTTTGGCACAATTGCACACTGGATCAATCGTTAGCGTCGGGTTCCGGCATGGGCGCAGAGTCCTTGTCGATCGAAACGACCACGGACATGCCGGGAGCCAACTGGTCCACCAGAGGCTGGTTCGGCTCGATCTTCACCCGAACCCCGATGCGTTGCGCTACCTTCGTAAAGTTGCCGGTCGCATTGTCTGGTTTAATGACGGCGAATTCAGAACCGGCCGCCGGCGAAAAGCGCTGAATGCGCCCCTTGATCTTGCGATGCCCGAGCGCATCGACGGAGATGGTGACCGGCTGGTCAAGCTTCATGCCATCGAGCTGCGTTTCCTTGAAATTGGCGATCACCCAGATATCCTTCGGCACCAGTCCCATTAGCTGTGTGCCGGCCGTGACATATTGGCCGAGCCGGACACCGACTTCGCCCACCCGCCCGTCCTGCGGCGCGATAATCGTCGTGTTCTTGAGATCGATATCGGCAAGCTGAACGGCAGCCTGCGCGCCGCTGACGCCGGCCTCGAGCGAAGCGCGATTGACGATGATGGTCGTCAGGTTCTGCTCGGATACATCCAGGCCGGCCTTTGCCTGATTGAGGGCGGCCTGCGCCTGTTGCAGCGTTGCCTGCGCCTGCTCGGAATCGCTCGTCGTCGAGACACCCTTGGAGACCAGCGTCGTCACGCGATCTGCGGCAAGCTGAGCGCGCTTGAGTGCGGCGTTGGCGCTGTCGATCTGCGCCTGGCTGGAGACGATGCCGGCCTTGGCCGCCTGCTCCTGTTGCTGTGAATTGGCGAGCGCCGCCTTCTGCCCATCCAGTGTGGCATGCGCCTGCGCGACCTTCTGCCGATAGATGCGGTCATCGATCTGGGCCAGCACGTCGCCCTGCTTGACGAGCTTGTAGTCCTTGATCGGGACGCCGGTGATATAGCCGCTCACCTGCGGGCTGATCGTCGTGACATAGCCTTTGACGTAGGCGTCGTCGGTGGTCTCGACGGAAGTTTTGAACGGCGGCAGGTGCCAGGCATAAAGCACCAGCATGACGCCGCCGATGCCGGCAAGAACTGCGATAACTTCGATGGGGGAGCGAACGAGCCTCGACATGGAGCTATTTCATATCCTCACGGGTTGGACGCCACGGGCTGCGGCCGATCTTCAGCGAGCCGAGCTTTGATGAAGCGGTAAAAGACATGCAGTGACAATGCGGCAAGCGAAGCAAAGGCGATGAGCGCAGCGACGAGGAATGCGTCGCCGTAAGCAAGCATGTTGGCTTCGCGGCTCACCTGCGCGCCGAGCAGTGCGACCCCCTCGCCCTTCAAGATCGCGCTGTCGCCGATCACCTTGCCGTAAGACGATGAAAGCTGGCTGACGCGCTCGGCCACATGCGGATCCGTCAACAGCACGCGTTCGGTCAGAACGGCGGAATGAAATTTTTCGCGAATGGTGATCAGCGTGCCATAGAACGCCGAACCGATCAGGCCGCCGACACTCTGAGTAAAGGTAAACACGACGAAGAAGGTCACCAGATACGGCGGCCCCTTGGTTATGGCCGCCTTGAACCCTTCAGACATGGATGGCGGCAGGAAAAGCGCGGCGCCGGCCGCCATCAATGCCTGGCTCAGATACATCTGCTCCGGCCGCGTCAGATTCGTCAGCTGCGAATCCATCAGCGCGCCCGTTCCCATGAGGATCAGAGCGACGAACTGGATCTGCCAGCTGAAGCCATAGCTCATGAAGAGCGTGCAGATGAGCCCGCCGATGATCGAGAAGGCCAGTATGATCCAATAGAGCAGCGAGAGCTGATCGTAGAGCAGGCCGACGGCGTTCTGGTAAAACGTCATGATAACCGAGGTTTGCTCGGCCGCGATCAGGCGAAAGATCAGCAGGATCGCCGTCAGATGCAGGATCTCGGGCCGAAGCAGCCATCGAACGTCGATCAGCGGCGTCGATCGCCTCACCTCGACGACGATCGCCACGGTGAGGGACGCAATCGCAATCGCCAGCACGACGCCGAGCCAGGGCACTTCGAGCCACCAATAGAGTCGGCCGACCGACAGCACTACGGCCAGACAGCCGAAACCGATCGCCACCAGCAGGTAGCTGAAGATATCACCCAGAACGATGACCTTGACGCGCGGCGGCGGGGTGAGCGGGAGCAGATAGATGATCGGCATGACCAACAGCGCCAGCGCCATCTCCAGCGTGTAGAGGCCGCGCCATTCGCCGTAGTCAAGCAGCGAGGGCGACACGAGACGGGTGATCGGTGCGGCAAGCAGCGTATTCGTCATTGCAAGGCTGACGCCGACGGTCAATTTCTTCGCCGGCTCGAACGCTTCCAGCATATAGAGGAAACCGAGCGTCGAAAGCGGCGCACCGGCAATGCCGCTCAGGAAGCGCACCACGATCGCCGAATGCAGATCGGACACGAAGAGATTGAGCAGCGAGGCCACGACGAAGCCGAGAATGCTGACCTCGGCGAAATTGCGCACCCCGTATTGCAGGCGGATCTTTACCAGAGCGATGGCAAGGCTGACGTTGGGCGCCATATAGGCGGCGGAGAGCCAGGCGGACTCGGTTGTCGTTGCCGCTATGGTTCCCTGGATCTGGGTCAGGTTGGCGAAGGCGAGATTGAGACCCAGTCCCTGGGTCAGAAAAAACATGACCGAGGCGGCGATATAGAGAGGCACTTTCCAGCCAGGCATCGGTGGCGGAGCAGCAGGGGTTGCATTGGTTTCCCCTGTGGGCACCGGACCCGGCTGACCGCTCATGCACTACCTCATGATTTGCCCACATTTTGAAGATTGGCGGTCATGGCGCGGATAACCTTGAGCGCCATGCCAACATCCTCATCCGAAATTCCTTCCAAGATATCTGCGCGCACACCTGTGGCAAGAGCCTCGACCTCCGCAGCGACGACTTTTCCCGATTCCGTCATGAATATCTGCTTGGCGCGCCGATCCGATGGCACCGCGCGACGCTCAATGAAGCTTTGCGCCTCCATGGCATCGAGGATGCGCACGAGGGTCGGCGTCTCAAGTTCCAGCTCGTCGGCGAGCTCCCGCTGATTGATCCCGTCGCGGCGCGAGAGCTTGTGAAAAACCCTTGCGCGCGCAAGCGTCATACCGTGCTCGCGAACAAGGGCGTCGAATGCCGCCCTCAGCTTGCGGTTGAACGAAGAAAGGTCGTCGAAAAGCTCACGTCTTGATGGCGCACCGGACATTATTGCAACTTTATACTATTAGTATCCTACCCTATTCATAGGCATTATCGGGATTTTCCCGTCTTTTCAAGCATCATGGCCAAGCAGGCGGATGCGCACAGCAAAATACCCGGCTAAAATGCCCCACGAACAACTTGCCTACGTGATTCGTGTGTCGGTCGTAGCGTTGCAAAGTGGCGACAAGGGATTTTTTAAGCGGCAGAAACTTGGCCCTGTGGACGAGTGGAACAACGTTGATAGCGTCGCCGTAATTGCCCTCGTTTGCGAAAAGCAGAGCATTGCGTGGTTGACCATGACATCGGATCGTCGCAAACCATTCGATACTCCAAAAGTACGAAGAGATGGAAAATGAACGAAGCTGCGCGCAAGCTTGCCGCTATTACGCCCGCCGAACAGCACTATCGCGAAGCCCCGAATAATATTGAGGCGGAGCAGGCTCTTCTCGGCGCCATCCTCGTCAACAACGATGCCTATTATCGCGTCTCCGACTTCCTGAAACCGATCCACCTTTATGAACCGCTGCACAGGAAGATTTTCGAAGTCGCGGGCGATATCATTCGCATGGGTAAGAAGGCGGACCCCGTCACCATCAAGAGCTTCGTGCCGGCCGACGACAAGGTCGGCGACATGACGGTGGCGCAATACCTCGCACGCCTGGCCGTAGAAGCCGTTTCGATCATCAATGCCGAAGACTATGGCCGCGCCATCTACGATCTGGCGCTACGCCGCGCGCTGATCACCATCGGCGAGGACATGGTCAATATCGCCTATGACGCGCCGCTCGACATGCCGCCGCAGACGCAGATCGAGGACACCGAACGCAGGCTCTTCGAACTGGCCGAAAACGGTCGCTACGACGGCGGCTTCCAGGCTTTCAACGATGCCGTGGCGCTCGCCATCGATCTCGCCGCCGTTGCCAAGGAGCGCGATGGTGGCCTGTCGGGCATTTCCACCGGCATCCACTCGCTCGACAGCAAGATGGGCGGCCTGCAGCGCTCGGACTTGATCATCCTTGCCGGCCGTCCCGGCATGGGCAAGACCTCGCTTGCCACCAACATTGCCTATAATATCGCAGCAGCCTTCGAAGGCGAGGTGCAGGCGGATGGCTCCACCAAAGCGAAGAACGGCGGCGTCGTCGGCTTCTACTCGCTCGAAATGTCGTCCGAACAGCTCGCAACGCGTATCATCTCCGAGCAGACGGAAGTCTCCTCGTCGAAGATCCGTCGCGGCGATATCAACGACGCCGATTTCGAAAAGCTGGTGGCATGCTCGATGATGATGCAGAAGGTGCCGCTCTTTATCGACCAGACGGGTGGTATCTCGATCGCCCAGCTGTCCGCGCGTGCCCGACGCCTGAAGCGCCAGCGCGGCCTCGACGTTCTGGTGGTCGACTACGTTCAGCTGATGACCGGCTCGGGCAAATCGAACGAGAACCGTGTGCAGGAAATCACCCAGATCACCACGGGCCTGAAGGCGCTCGGCAAGGAACTCAACGTTCCCATCATCGCGCTCTCCCAGCTCTCGCGTGCCGTCGAAAGCCGCGACGACAAGCGCCCGCAGCTATCGGACCTTCGTGAATCCGGCTCGATCGAGCAGGACGCCGACGTGGTACTCTTCGTGTTCCGCGAGGAATACTACGTCAAGAACCAGGAGCCGCGTGACCCGAACGATCCGAAGTACGGCGAATGGGAAGCCCTGTTCGACCGCGTGAAGGGTACGGCCGACGTCATCATCGCCAAACAGCGTCACGGGCCGACCGGTACCGTGAAACTCGCCTTCCAGTCGGAATTCACCCGCTTCGCGGATCTCGCCGACTCCTCGTTCCTTCAATACGAAGAGCACTGATAAAAGCGATGGGCGACGCATATCTGCGCCGCCACACTTTTTCTTTTCATCTATGACCATTATCCTTGGCCGGAGCGACACCCCTCCGGCCATTTCTTCGTCAAGGCGGCTCTATGACAGACACTTTCGATGACTATGATGCTTTCGCTTCGGCTGGTCTGCGGTTGACGGTCGATCTCGGTGCCCTCGTCGAGAACTGGCGCGAGATGGCGCGGCGCTCGGGCAAGGCCCGCACCGCAGCCGTCGTCAAAGCCGATGCCTATGGGCTCGGCATCGAGGATGTCGGCGAAACCCTTTATTCGGTTGGAGCCCGCGACTTTTTCGTCGCCACAGCGGATGAAGGCGCGAGCCTGCGGCTTTATGCGCCCGAGGCACGCATCTTCGTCCTCAGCGGCATATGGCCGGGGATGGAGCGAACCTTCTTCGAAAATGATCTCGTTCCCGTCATCGCGTCCGAGGAACAGTTGAGCTTCTGGATGGCGGTGCTGGCCGACTATGGCGATTACCCTTGCGCATTGCAGGTCGATACCGGCTTCAATCGGTTGGGCCTGCCGATGGCCGATGCCATCGCGCTTGCCGACGACGTATCGCGCCCCGCAAGCTTTGCGCCCGTGCTCGTCATGAGCCATCTTGCCTGCGGCGACGACCCTTCCAATGCGATGAACAAGCAGCAGCTGGAAGCCTTTCAAACGGTCAGCCAGGCTTTCGAGGGCATCGAGGCAAGCCTTGCCAATTCCGCCGGTATCTTCCTTGGGTCGGACTATCACTTCGACCTTACCCGTCCGGGTATCGCCACCTATGGCGGGGAAGCCGTTCCCGGCATGGCCAATCCGATGCGTCCGGTGGCAACGGCGCAGGCCCGGATCATCCAGACCCGCTCGGTCAAGGCGGGAGAAACAGTCAGTTACGGCCGCGCGCTGCAGCTGACGCGCGACAGTCGCCTGGCAATCGTTTCAGCCGGCTATGCCGATGGCTACATGCGCAGCCAATCGAGCGCCGGCGTGCCGTTGCGCCAGACCGGTGTTCCCGCCGGCCACGGCTTCATCGCCGGTCACAAGGTGCCTGTTGCCGGTCGTATCACGATGGATCTGACGATCTTCGACGTCACCGACCTGCCGGAAAACACGGTCCGCGCCGGCGATTATATCGAGCTCTTCGGCAGCAACATCCTGGTGGATGATGCGGCCAGATCAGCCGGCACGATCGGCTACGAGATGCTGACCAGCATGGGCCTGCGTCACGAGCGGCGGTATATCTCGGAAGAGACTGAGGAATAGCCCGATAATTCGTTAGCGTGCGCTGATCGCGAGGCGCACGCCGAGAGCCACGAACAGGGTTCCAAGCCCGCGATCCAGCCAAAGACCGAGACTGCGGTTGCGCCGCAGCGCCTCGCTCAGACGACCGCCAAGCAGGATAAGCGGCGGCTCGATGAAGGCTGCGACGACGATGATGAGGCTGCCGTGCAGCAAAAGCTGCGCCCATACGGGACCGGCGCCTTCGACGACGAATTGCGGCAGGAACGCCAGAAAGAAGATCGCCACCTTCGGATTGAGCAGCGAGACCAGAATGCCCTGCCGATAGATGCGAGCAAAGGATAGCGCCTTGCCCGCTTCCTTGATCCACGCCGCCTCGCCCTTCGATCGCAGCGCCTGTATCCCAAGCCAGATGAGATAGGCGGCACCGATCCACTTGATCGTCGAGAAAGCAAGTGCCGAGGCGGCGAGGATCGCCGACAGTCCGGCGGCGGCCATCAACACATGCAGACACGCCCCGCTCCAGATGCCGAACAGAGCTGCAAAGCCCGAGCGCATGCCGCTCCGGATTGTATGACCGAGGATGAAAGCAATATCCGGCCCCGGTGACAGGTTAAGCAGCGTCGCTGCAGTCAAAAAAGCGACCCAATGGGCCAGCGAATAGTCGAACATCGGCAGTCATCCGTAAAAACACTGGCATAAAGCCTGGCATGATCGCCGTTGATACGGAAATCATTAGTTTTGATGGCCCGCGAAAGACATTATCTGACAGCCGAAGCGATTCGTCGCACAAGCGAAGCATCCGAACTTTGAGAACAGCATCCGATGGCGAAAGCCCGTACACAATTCATCTGCCAGAACTGCGGCACGGTCCATAATCGCTGGGCCGGCAAGTGTGACAATTGCGGCGCCTGGAACACCATCGTCGAAGAAGATCCGATGGGCGGGATCGGCGGCGGCCCTGCGAAGACCCCACGGAAGGGAAAGCCTGTTACGCTGACGTCGCTTTCGGGAGAGATCGAGGAAGCGCCGCGCATCCATACGGGAATTTCCGAACTCGATCGTGCGACCGGCGGCGGCTTCGTGCGTGGGTCGGCCGTCCTCGTCGGCGGCGATCCCGGAATCGGCAAATCGACATTGCTGATGCAGGCTGCGGCAGCGCTGGCGAGTCAGGGGCACAAGATCGTTTACGTGTCGGGCGAAGAAGCCGTGGCGCAGGTGCGCTTGCGCGCTCAGCGCCTGAAAGCGGCAGACACCGAAGTCATGCTCGCCGCCGAAACCAATGTCGAGGACATTCTGGCGACGATCGCGGAAGGCAAGCGGCCGGATCTCGTCATCATCGATTCCATTCAGACGCTGTGGAGCGAGCTTGCCGAATCCGCACCTGGCACCGTGACCCAGGTGCGCACGGGCGTTCAGGCGATGATCCGCTTCGCGAAGCAGACCGGAACCGCAATGGTGCTCGTCGGTCACGTCACCAAGGATGGCCAGATCGCCGGGCCACGTGTGGTCGAACACATGGTCGACGCCGTCCTCTATTTCGAGGGCGATCGCGGCCATCACTATCGCATCCTGCGCACGGTCAAGAACCGCTTCGGCCCCACCGACGAAATCGGCGTCTTCGAAATGTCCGACGCCGGGCTTCGCGACGTGCCGAATCCCTCGGAACTTTTCCTGGGAGAACGCAACGAAAAATCGCCGGGTGCAGCCGTTTTTGCAGGCATCGAAGGGACGCGCCCGGTGCTTGTGGAGGTGCAGGCGCTGGTGGCGCCGACATCGCTCGGCACGCCCCGGCGCGCCATCGTCGGCTGGGATTCGGCCCGACTTTCGATGATTCTCGCTGTTCTTGAGGCCCATTGCGGCGTGCGCCTCGGCCAGCACGACGTCTACCTCAATATTGCCGGCGGCTACCGTATTTCCGAGCCGGCCGCGGATCTCGCCGTCGCCTCTGCACTGGTTTCCTCCCTGGCCGGTATTGCCCTTCCCGCCGATTGCGTCTATTTCGGCGAAGTCAGCCTGTCGGGCGCCGTCCGGCCGGTTGCGCATACTGCCCAGCGTCTCAAGGAAGCCGAGAAGCTGGGATTTTCAGCAGCTGTTCTCCCTGCCGCTTCCGTCGACCTGCAGAAGGTCGGCAGCGGACGCTGGAGCGAGATCGACAGCCTGCCGGATTTGGTGGCGCGAATAGCCGGATCGAAAGGCGCGCTCAAGCGTGCGGAAGATGAAGACTGAGCCATATTTCAGCCGTCCTTGACGGAGAAGAGGCTCATATTGAGGCCGATGCCCGCCACCTGGCGTGGCAAGTCTTGAAGGATTGTACATGCCAATTACGATTTTCGACGGTATTGTTATCGGCGTTCTTCTGTTCTCTGCCGTGCTGGCCATGGTTCGCGGGTTTTCCCGCGAAATTCTGTCGATCGTCAGCTGGGGCGGCTCGGCCGTCGCGGCTTACTATCTCTACCCTCTGCTGCTTCCCTATGCACTGCAGTACAAGGCCGATACCAAGATCGCGACAATCGCCTCCGCCGGTGTCATCTTCCTGCTGGCGCTGATCATCATTTCCTTCATCACCATCCGGATCGCGGATTTCATCATCGACAGCCGCATCGGCGCACTCGACCGGACGCTCGGCTTCCTGTTCGGCGCTGCCCGCGGCCTGCTCCTGATGGTCGTGGTCGTCGCCTTCTGGAACTGGCTGGTGGCACCTGCGGCGCGTCCCGATTGGGTCAACAACGCCAAGTCGAAGCCTTTCCTCGATTCGATGGTCGAAAAGCTGACCGCGGCGCTTCCACAGGATATCCAGGCCAAGTTGCCGGCTGAAATCATCAACAAGATCGCGCCGAACCAGCAGCGACAGACGCAGGGCGGCGAAAACGGCACGACGAACGACACGGCGCCCTCCGACGACGCGCCCGCGCCGCAGACAAACAATTGACAGTGCGTTTACAGGCTTGACCTGCAGCCCGGGAATCGCCATTTGAGCGGCGTGACATTGAAAGATCCGGCCCGATATTTTTTCCGGCCGGATTTTAAGCTATTTTAATGGTCACTCGTGACGCCGCCCCGATCCGCCCACGTTGAGAGCAAAGGCCCGCAGCCATGAACCATTCCGTTTCCTTCGAGGACGATATCGACGGCGATACGCTGCATGAAGAATGCGGTGTCTTCGGCATTCTGGGACATTCGGACGCGGCGACGTTGACGGCACTCGGCCTGCATGCCCTGCAGCATCGCGGTCAGGAGGCAGCCGGCATCGTTTCCTTTGACGGACAGCGCTTCCATTCGGAGCGGCGGATGGGCCTTGTCGGCGACCATTATACCGACCCGGCCACCCTCGCCCGCCTGCCTGGCGACCGCTCTATCGGTCATGTGCGTTATTCGACGACCGGCGAAGTCGCGCTGCGAAACGTTCAGCCATTGTTTGCCGAACTTGAGGTCGGCGGTATCGCGATCGCTCACAACGGCAACTTCACCAACGGCCTGACGATGCGCCGGCAGGTGATTGCCGATGGCGCCATCTGTCAGTCGACGTCGGACACCGAAGTCGTTCTTCATCTGATCGCACGCTCCAAGTTTTCGTCTTCCTCCGATCGTTTCATCGATGCCATCCGGCAGATGGAAGGCGGCTATTCGATGCTCGCGATGACTCGCACCAAGTTGATTGCCGCGCGCGATTCGACCGGCATCCGCCCGCTTGTCATGGGTGAACTCGACGGCAAGCCGATCTTCTGTTCGGAAACCTGCGCCCTCGACATTATCGGCGCGAAATACGTACGTGATGTCGAAAATGGCGAAGTTGTCATTTGCGAGATCCAACCGGACGGCTCCATCACCATCGATGCCCGCAAGCCTGACGTGACCAAGCCCGAGCGGCTATGCCTGTTCGAATATGTCTATTTCGCCCGCCCCGATTCCGTTGTCGGCGGTCGCAACGTCTATGTCGCGCGCAAGAACATGGGCATCAATCTCGCCAAGGAAGCCTTTGTCGAAGCCGATGTCGTCGTACCCGTCCCGGATGGCGGCACGCCTGCTGCGATCGGCTACGCGCAGGAAAGCGGCATCCCCTTCGAACTCGGTATCATCCGCAACCATTATGTCGGCCGCACGTTCATCGAGCCGACGCAGCAGATTCGCGCCTTTGGCGTCAAGCTTAAGCACTCCGCCAACCGTGCCATCATCGAAGGCAAGCGTGTGATCCTGGTGGACGATTCCATCGTGCGCGGCACGACTTCGGTCAAGATCGTGCAGATGATTCGCGAGGCTGGCGCCCGTGAGGTGCATATCCGCGTTGCGAGCCCGATGATCTATTATCCGGATTTCTACGGTATCAACACTCCCGACGCCGCCAAGCTGCTCGCCAATCAATATTCCAGCATGCAGGCAATGTGCGATTTCATCGGCGCGGACTCGCTGGAGTTCCTGTCGATCGACGGTCTTTATCGCGCTGTCGGCGGCGCTCCGCGCGATGCCGCCGCACCGCAGTTCACCGATCACTATTTCACCGGCGACTATCCGACCCGCCTGCTCGACGAGGAAAGCACCAGCAATGTGCGCAAGCTTTCCGTTCTCGCAAGCAACGGCTGACCCAAGCCATGATTGAAGGGGCGTTCGCGCCCTTTTTTCTCTTCCCAGCATTCGGATCAAGGCAGCATGAGCGTCAATCTCAAGGACAAGATCGCCGTCGTCACGGGCGCGTCGCGCGGCATCGGTTACTTCACCGCATTGGAACTGGCCAAGGCAGGCGCGCATGTCATCGCCTGTGCCCGCACTGTCGGCGGACTGGAAGAGCTCGATGATGCCATCAAGGCCGCCGGTGGTTCGGCAACGCTGGTGCCGTTCGATCTTGCAGACATGAATGCCATCGACGCGCTCGGCGCTTCGATCTTCGAACGCTGGGGCAAACTCGACATTCTCGTCGCCAATGCCGGCGTGCTCGGCGTGATCTCGCCGATCGGCCATGTCGAGGCGAAAGTCTTTGAAAAGGTGATGACCGTCAACGTGACAGCCACCTGGCGGCTGATCCGCTCGGTCGAGCCGCTGCTGATGCGCTCCGAAGCCGGCCGTGCCGTCATCCTGTCATCGGCCGCCGCACATCGCTGCCGGCCCTTCTGGGGTCCCTACTCCGCATCGAAGGCTGCCGTCGAGGCGCTGGCCCGCACATGGGCAGGAGAGACGCAGAGCACGCCGCTGCGCATTACCAGCGTCGATCCGGGCGCAACCCGCACGGCCATGCGCGCCCAGGCCATGCCCGGCGAAGATCCCGATACGCTGCCGCATCCCCGCGATGTCGCCAAAGCGATTATCCCGCTCGTCGGCCCTAACGTCACCGAAACCGGCAAGCTTTTCGTCGTGCGCGAAAACAAGCTCGTCGACTATCGGATGCCGGAATAAAAAACAGCCTCTCCCCATACGCGAGAGGCGCTCCCCCTACTTGACCAAATTCTTCCGGCGCGCGATAAAGCCGCCCATGAAAACGGTTATCTGCATTATCTGCCGGAAAATTATTCGCTAGCGTTTCGCTGGCCTGGCCGTTTTCGTCTCCCAAAATCCAAGATGACAAACGTCCGGCCTGCCGGTGACGGTATTTTTTCGGATTTATGCCTTTGGGAGAGTGACATGGGCGCCGAGCCGCAACTGAAGTTCTACAACACGCTGACGCGCGAAAAGGTCGGTTTCCAGCCGATCGACCGCAATAACGTCCGCATGTATGTCTGCGGTCCCACGGTCTATGACTTCGCCCATATAGGCAATGCGCGACCGGCCATCGTTTTCGACGTGCTCTTCCGGCTGCTGCGCCACGTCTATGGCGAAAGCCACGTGACCTATGTCCGCAACATCACCGACGTCGACGACAAGATCAATGCGCGTGCCTTGCGTGACCACCCCGGTCTCCCGCTCAACGAAGCGATCCGGCTGGTCACCGAAAAGACCGAACGGCAGTATCGCGAGGATACGACCGCACTCGGCTGCCTGGAGCCTACGGTCCAACCACGGGCAACGGACAATATCGCGCAGATGATCGCCATCATCGAAACGCTGATCGCCAAGGGCCACGCCTATCGCGCTGCCGGCGAAGTGCTGTTCGACACCAGGTCGATGGCCGATTACGGCCAGCTCTCGAAGCGGAACCTCGATGAACAGCAGGCGGGCGCCCGCGTTGCCGTCGACGAGCACAAGAAAAGCCCGGGCGATTTCGTGTTGTGGAAGCTCTCCGACGAGAACGAGCCCGGCTGGGAAAGCCCCTGGGGCCGCGGCCGTCCGGGCTGGCATATCGAGTGCTCGGCCATGAGCGGCCGCTATCTCGGCGACGTCTTCGACGTTCACGGTGGTGGCCTCGACCTGATCTTCCCACACCATGAAAACGAGATCGCGCAGTCACGTTGCGCGCATGGCACGCATGCGATGGCGAACCTCTGGATGCACAATGGCTTCGTGCAGGTCGAAGGCCGCAAGATGTCGAAATCGGAAGGCAATTTCGTCACAATCTACGAACTGCTGGAGACGGACAAGCTCGGCGACCGGACATGGCCGGGCGACGTGCTGCGGCTTGCCATGCTGATGACGCATTATCGCGAGCCGATCGACTTCTCGGTAAAGCGTCTCGAGGAAGCAGAGCGGCTGATCGCCAAATGGCCGGCGGCCGATGTCGGCGACGCCTCGCCGGATCCGACGGTACTTGGCGCCCTCGGCGACGATCTCAACACCGTTGCCGCCATTCAGGCGCTGCATGCCCTGGCGCAAGCCGCCAATGCCGACGCTAGCCTCCTGCCCGTCTTCGCCGCCAGCGCCGACCTTCTCGGCCTGCTGCCGAAGAAGGCGGAGGTCGACAACGCCGTTGTTGCGGAAATCGACGCCAAAGTGCGTCAGCGCCTGGAGCTGCTGAAGGCCAAGAACTTCGCCGAGGCCGACAAGCTGCGCGAGGAGCTGACCGCCATGGGCGTCCAGCTCAAGGACGGCAAGGATGCGGCGACAGGTGAACGGACCACGAGCTGGGAAATCAAGCGGTGAGCTTTGCTACCCCCCTCTGTCACTTCGTGACATCTCCCCCACAAGGGGGGAGATCGAGGGTGTATGCCGAACGCATTGACTTGAATACTGAACCTTTGTCGACAGCACAGAATAGCCGCATACTCTCAAGTAAAGGCGGAATACAGAGGTTTCGCCGCAAACGATCTCCCCCCTTGTGGGGGAGATGTCACGAAGTGACAGAGGGGGGTACTTTGCCGCATACTTTAGTGCCGCCGAAGATCAGAAGTAATGCCCGCCGCATGCGTAAGGCTATGACGGATGCGGAGCTTCGGCTCTGGAACGAATTGCGTGCCCATCGCCTTATGGGCCTGGGCTTCCGCCGCCAACTGCCTATCGCCGGCTACATTGTCGATTTCGCATGTCCTGCCGAGAAACTCATCGTTGAAGTAGACGGCTCTCAACATGCAAACAACCACGATCAAACCTATGATCAGGTTCGTACACGCCGGCTCGAAGCAGACGGCTGGACTGTTTTGCGTTTCTGGAACGACGATGTCCTAAAGGATATCGACAACGTCTGTATGCATATCCTCATCATCGCCGGAAAGGATAAGGCATGACGATCTCCATCTACACCGGCGGCTGTCAGTGCGGTGCGGTTCGTTTCCGGGTGCGGGGCGAGCTGCAGGATGCTTCGATCTGTCATTGTCGCATGTGTCAGAAGGCCTTCGGCGCCTATTATGCGCCGCTGGTCTCGACGCGCGGTGCCGAGCTTGATTGGACGCGTGGAGAACGGAAGAAATTCCGCTCCTCCAACTATGTCGAGCGGGGATTCTGCGCGGACTGCGGCACGCCGCTGACCTACGAGGCGCCCGACGGCATTGCCATCGCCGCCGGAGCCTTCGACGATCCCGCAATGCTGCCGCCCGTCGTGCAATACGGCACCGAAGCCAAGATTGCCTTTGTCGACCGACTGCACCTTCTGCCGGGTCATCGCACGGAAGAGGATGCTGAACAGGCCCCCTTCGTGCTCGAAATTAAATCCTTTCAACACCCCGATTACGATACCCCAAGCTGGCCACAGGAGAAGCGCCATGAGTGAAGCGACAAGAAGCGGCGGATGCCAATGTGGCGCGGTGCGGTTTCGCACTCATGGCGAGCTGGGCCGTCCGTCGATCTGCCATTGCCGCATGTGCCAAAAGCAGTTCGGCAGCTTCTTCTCCGCTTTGGTGACCGCACCGGAAGACGGTCTCGAATGGACCCGCGGCGAGCCGACCTATTTTCAATCCTCGGTCAACATCGAGCGTGGCTTTTGCAAAAACTGCGGCACGCCGCTCACGTATCGGCATCCGGGCGGGCTGGAAATTGCGATCGGTGCGTTCGACGACCGCGACGATCTCGTGCCGCAGATCCAGGTCAACCATGCCTATCGCCTGCCGTGGGTTGATACCATCTTCGACAAGCCGGTCCATCAGGACCCCGACTTCTACTCGAGACAGGAGCAGATCATTTCGTTCCAGCACCCCGATCACGATACGAATGTCTGGCCGGCAGAGGGATTGAAGATATGACCGAGATCCTGCGAACGCTCTATCCGGAAATCGAGCCCTACGCATCCGGTCATCTCGATGTCGGTGATGGCCATGTGATCTATTGGGAGCGCGTGGGTACGCCGGGCGCCAAGCCCGCCGTCTTCCTGCATGGCGGCCCGGGTGGCGGCAGCTCGGCGAACCATCGCCGTCAGTTCGATCCCGCGCTTTATAACGTGACGCTCTTCGATCAGCGTGGGTGCGGGCGATCCACGCCGCATGCCGGCCTCGAAGCCAACACGACCTGGCATCTCGTTGCCGATATCGAGCGGCTGCGGCAAATGGCCGGTGTGGAGAAATGGCTCGTTTTCGGCGGCTCATGGGGCTCGACGCTGGCGCTCGCCTATGCCGAGACCCATCCCGAGCATGTGTCTGAGCTTGTCGTCCGTGGGATCTATACACTGACGAAAGCTGAACTCGACTGGTATTATCAGTTTGGCGTGTCGGAGATGTTTCCGGACAAGTGGGAGCGCTTCGTCGCTCCCATTCCACCCGAAGAGCGCCATGAGATGATGGCCGCCTACCATCGTGTACTGACGCATCCCGACAAGGCCGCTCGACTGGAGGCCGCAAAGGCCTGGTCGATCTGGGAAGGCGAGACGATCACGCTGCTGCCGGACCGCTCCGTCAGCACGCAGTTCGAAGATGCCGAATACGCCCATGCTTTCGCCCGTATCGAGAACCATTTCTTCGTCAATGCCGGCTGGCTCGAGGAAGGCCAGCTCCTGCGCGATGCGCATAGGCTGAAGGACATCCCCGGCGTCATCGTTCACGGCCGCTACGACATGCCCTGCCCGGCACGGTATGCCTGGGCGCTGCACAAGGCGTGGCCAAAGGCCGAGTTTCATCTGGTCGAAGGTGCGGGCCATGCCGCATCCGAGCCCGGCATTCTGGATTAGTTGATCCGCGCAACGGATAAGTTTGCCGGCAAGCAATAGACGTCGCGAATTTTCTCGCCGCCGATCGCCTCGAGGCGGAGAGATCGAAAACAAGCACCGGTTCGCCGGAGGAAACATCATGACACGCGAAAAAATCTATCTCTTCGATACGACGCTCCGGGACGGACAGCAGACGCCCGGTATCGATTTCTCCGTCGAGGACAAGGTTTCGATTGCGGCCATGCTGGATGAATTCGGCCTCGATTATATCGAGGGCGGATATCCGGGTGCAAACCCTACGGATACGGCCTTCTTCGACAAGAAGCGCACGCAATCGGCGTCTTTCGTCGCCTTCGGCATGACGAAGCGCGCCGGCGTCTCCGCCTCCAACGATCCGGGCCTTGCAAGCCTCTTGCAGGCAAAGTCCGATGCGATCTGTTTCGTGGCCAAGAGCTGGGACTATCACGTCAAGGTCGCGCTCGGCTGCACCAATGAGGAAAACCTCGAGAGCATTGACGAGAGCGTCAAGGCAGCCGTCAACGCCGGCAAGGAAGCTCTCGTCGATTGCGAGCACTTCTTCGACGGCTACAAGGCCAATCCGACCTATGCGCTTGCCTGCGCCAAGACGGCTTATGATGCGGGCGCACGCTGGGTCGTGCTGTGCGACACCAACGGCGGCACTCAGCCACCGGAAATCCGGGCCATCGTTGAAGCCGTGATTGCCTGCGGCATTCCCGGGCACTGTCTCGGCATCCATGCCCACAACGACACTGGGCAGGCCGTCGCCAATTCGCTTGCGGCCGTCGAGGCCGGCGTGCGGCAGATCCAGGGCACGCTGAACGGCATCGGAGAGCGCTGCGGCAATGCCAACCTCATCACGCTGATCGCAACGCTGGCGCTGAAGCCAACCTATAGCGCCCGCTTCGACATGACGATCGACGAGGAGCGACTGTCAGGCCTTACCAGGCTCTCCCACGCCTTCGACGAGCTGTTGAACCGCTCGCCCGATCATCAGGCGCCCTATGTCGGCGCGTCCGCCTTTGCGACTAAGGCAGGCATCCATGCCTCGGCGCTGCTCAAGGATCCCCGAACCTACGAGCATGTGACGCCGGAAAGCGTCGGCAACTTCCGCAAGGTCATGGTGTCGGACCAGGGCGGCAAGTCGAACTTCATCAACGCACTGAAACGCCGCGGCATCGATGTCGGCAAGGACGATCCGAAGCTCGATCGGCTGATCCACATCGTCAAGGAACGCGAAGCGACAGGCTATGCTTACGAAGGTGCGGACGCGAGCTTCGAGCTCTTGGCGCGCCGCACGCTCGGCGCCATTCCGGAATTTTTCGCAATAGACGGCTTCCGCGTCATGGTCGAGCGCCGGTTCGATTCCCATGGCCGGGTGAAAGTCGTCTCCGAGGCCGTGGTGAAAATCACGATCGATGGCCAGACGCTGATGTCCGTCGCCGAGGCAGAAGGTCCGGTCAACGCACTCGACCTGGCGCTGCGAAAGGATTTCGGCAAATACCAGCACGAGATCGACGATCTTGTGCTGGCCGACTTCAAGGTGCGTATCCTCAACGGCGGCACGGAAGCCATCACCCGCGTCCTGATCGAATCCACCGATAGCAGCGGCGTGCGCTGGTGGACCGTCGGCGTTTCGGAAAACATCATAGACGCGTCCTTCCAGGCGCTGATGGATTCCGTCATCTACAAGCTGATGAAAAACCGGCACATGGCAGGCAAGATCGCGGCGGAGTGATCTGCGGCCTATCAAAAAGCTTGACGATGCCGTCAAGTAAATGAATTGGCCACGCGATGGTCATTGGAGTAATCCCGTCTGCAAGAACAGATTGCGGCGGGAAACATTCATGGCCCTTGATACGGTCAAACCGGACATCCAGAAAAACGATGCGATGCGAGGTTTCGGCTTCGCGATGACGGCCTATCTCTTCTGGGGTATTTTGCCGCTCTATATGAAGGCCCTCGCGCACATCCCGGCCTTCGAAGTCATCGCCCATCGCATCTTCTGGTCCGTCCCCGTCGCCGGCATCGTGTTGCTGGCACTGGGTCGTATGGGCGACGTGAAGGCGGCGCTCAGCAATCCGCGCACGATCGCCATGGCATCCCTGACGGCGACGCTGGTGACGATCAACTGGGGAACCTATGTCTGGGCCATTGGCGCCGGCCATTCGCTCGACGCCGCTCTCGGCTATTTCATCAATCCGCTGTTCAGCATCGCGCTCGGCGCCATCCTGCTTAAGGAAAAGCTGGCCCCGACCCAGATCGTCGCGATCGGTCTGGCGGCCATTGCTGTCGTGATTTTGACGATCGAAGCAGGCACCCTGCCATGGGTCGCGCTGTCGCTGACCTTCTCCTGGGGCTTTTATGCCTTTTTCCGCAAGACATTGCCTGTGGGCGCCAATCAGGGCTTCTTCATTGAGGTGCTGCTGCTCTGCCTGCCCGCGACGCTTTACATCCTTTATCTGGAAGCACGCGGCGAAGGCCATTTCTATCAGACGGGCCTCGCCGACACGGCGCTCCTGCTCGGCTGCGGTCTTGTAACAGCGCTGCCGCTGATGATTTTTGCCAATGGTGCGAAGCTTCTGAAGATGTCGACCATCGGCATCATGCAATACATCGTGCCGACGATGGTCTTCCTCATCGCCGTCTTCCTGTTCAAGGAACCCTTCGGCACAACGCAGATGATCGCATTCACGCTGATCTGGGCAGGGCTCGTTCTCTACAGCTGGTCAATGCTGCGTCAGAGCAGAGTGCGCTAACAACTCGATATGGTTAGCAGATTGCTAACTACAGCTTGGAGATCACGGCCTCTTCGCCGCCGCGCTCACCGCGTGTTTCGGCGACATGCTTGCGGATGGCCGGAATGATGTCGGCAACCTTGTCGATGACGAGCGGCTGGACACGGTGGGCCGTGTGGACGAAGCCTTCTTCCGTCATGTGACGGATCAGCTCCATCATCGGATCCCAAAAGCCGTTGATATTGGCGAAGACCATCGGCTTCTCATGACGGCCGAGCTGACCCCAGGTCATGATCTCGACGATCTCCTCCAGCGTGCCGATGCCGCCCGGCAACGCCACGAATGCGTCGGCGCGCTCGAACATGCCATGTTTGCGCTCATGCATGTCGGACGTTATGATCAACTCGTCGAGTTGGCCGAGCGAATGGCGCGTCGCTTCCATGTCGACAAGGAATTCCGGAATGATGCCGGTGACCTGCCCGCCATGCGAAAGCACGCCGGCTGCGACAGCGCCCATGATGCCCTTCGTGCCGCCGCCATAGATCAGGCGCAAGCCGTTCTCGGCAATGCTTTTGCCCAACTCGCGGCCGGCATCCATGTAGGAAGAATCGCGCCCCGGCCGTGAGCCGCAATAGACGCAGATGGATCGAATTGGCACAGAATCGTCGGTCATGACTGCAAACAACTATGCTGCAAATGCTCAGTCAAGAATTTTCGACGGAAAACTTGTGTCCCGGCATGCGAATATGGCTGAGAAAGCTTGTAAAAACAGGCGAAATCGCTAGCAATTTCAGGAGTTGCGACGACTGCGCCGCGTGGAGATGAATGATGATGAAGAACCGTGCCGGTTGGCTGGCTCTGTTGGTGCTGATAATTGCGACCTTGCTGATGGTCTTTTTCGTGATGCCACGTATCAACGGCACGAAAAATCCGATCGGCGACGCCGTCAATCAAGCCAGCAGCACGGTGAAGAACACCATCGACGAAAATGCGCAGAAGGCGAATGAAGCCGCGCAAAACGCGACGCAGGCAACACAGAACGCAACGGCGAATGCCGTCAACACGGCCGATCTCGCCAAGAAGCTGACCGATCTCACGAGCGCCGCCACGACATCTCTCGGCGAGCTGAAGGCGCTGTTCAACGACGGCAATACGCCGGGCCAGGATATTTTTGCGGCCGCGAAGACGAAGGCGATCACGTCGTTACAGTCGATCGTCGGCTTTGCACTGCCTCAGGGCATCGATGCGACCACGACGGCCGTGATCAAGAAGGCGCAGGATGGTGCCGGCAAGGCGCTTGCGATCGTACAATCGCTGCCTGACAACGCAGCCGAGGCAAGCGCTGCTATCGACAAGGCATTTGCAGCCCTGACCGGTCAGCCCGCAGCGCAGACGGACGCCGCCAAGTCGTCCACGCCATCATTCGACGTGCTGCGCGTGGAGCCGGATGGCTCGACCGTGATTGCCGGCTCGGCCGAGCCGAATGCGAAGCTTGAAATCGTTGACGGCAACAAGGTCGTTACCACCACCAATGTCGGCCCCAGCGGCGATTTCGCCGCCGTGCTCGACAATCCATTGCCACCCGGCGACCATGAGCTTGTGTTGCGCGCCACCGGCAAGGACGGCAAGGCTGTCAATTCCGAAGAGGTTGCGACGGTTTCGGTGCCGAAGGACGACTCGACCCAGCTGCTCGCCATGGTTTCCAAGCCGGGCACGGCAAGCCGTATCATCACCGCACCTTCGTCCAAGCAGGGTCGCGTAAACACGGCCGATCAAAATGCTGGCGCAGCGAATGCCCCAGGCACGAATGCACAGGCTAACGGAGCAGCGGCTTCAGACGCCAAGCCGCAGCAACAAAGCACCGACGTAGCGTCGGCCAACCCCGCTGCCGGAACCACCACTCCGCCGCCGGCAAAGACCGACGCCGCGCCGGATGTCATGGTCAATGCAGTCGAGATCGAAAACGATCGCATCTTCGTTGCCGGGACGACGAAGCCCAACGCCAAGGTCCGCGCCTATGCGGATGACAAGCTGATCGGCGAGATCGCCGCCGGAGCGGATGGCCATTTCGTCGTCGATGGCGTGATGCCGCTCGCCGTTGGCGATCACAAGATCCGTGTCGACGTGCTTGACGACGCCGGCAAGGTCGTCGTGCGCACCAGCGTCAATTTCACCCGCCCCGAAGGCAATCAGGTGACGGTTGCCGCACAAACGCCGCCAGCTGCCAATCCGCAAGCGCAATCGACACCGGCTGCGACGATGGTGCCGCTCGACGAAGGTGAGCTTGCCAAGCTGAAGGAAGGTGCCGGCAAGGCTTTCGCACTGCTGAAAGGCCTCTTTGCCGATGGCAAGCAGCCGAATGTGGAGCAGCTCGCGGCTGCCCGCTCCGGCACAGAGATTGCGCTGAAATCGCTCTCCGAATTCCGTCCCTCGATCGGCGCCAGCACCGAGCTGAAGAAAGCAGCGGCCGATGCGTCGAGCGCGGCCGGCAAGGCGCTTGCAAGCCTGCTGGCACTGCCGAAGGACGCGAAGTCCGTCGGCGCCGCACTGCCCGGCCTGGAAGAGCTGATCGCCTCCATCACCACTCCGGCCCAAACGGCACCGGCCCAGCCGAATGCCCAGGTTTCCTCGACCGAGAGTGGACCGAAAACGATCGAGCAGGCTCCGCTTTCGCAGGATGCCAATGCCGTCATCATCCGGCGTGGCGACACGCTTTGGCAGATCTCGCGCCGCATCTATGGCGCCGGCGTGCGCTATACGACGATCTACCTGGCCAACGAGGACAAGATCAACAATCCCGACCGTATCCTGCCGGGACAAGTGTTCGGCCTGCCGAAAGACGCGCTGCCGAATGCCGAAGAGCTTCACCGCAAGCGTCTTTCGGGCGAGCATCTCTAGTCTCCCAGGCGTTAGCCGATAACGACATTCATTGGCCAGGCGCGATCAACGCCTGGCCAATGCTTTTACGCGTCATAAAAATAGTATAAGCGTCGCGCGACCCCATCGCCTTCATGCAACGGCCGTGCCTTTGCGTGCCAAGGCCTCCCCCAGCCGGGCCGACCCAATACGGTTGCCTGTCCAGCTGCTTCAGATATTCGCCGGAGACGGACATGGCAGACCGCAAGAAGACCATATCGGCGGATTCCAGCAATCCTTTGAACACGATCGTCAATCTCTGGCCCTACATGTGGCCGGCGGGCCGCATGGACCTGAAGATGCGCGTGGTGTGGGCGACCGTCTTCCTGCTGGTCTCAAAGTTCTTCCTGCTGCTGGTCCCCTATTTCTTCAAATGGTCCGTCGATGCGCTGAACGGCAAGCTGGACATGCAGGGCATTCTGCCGGCCTTCATGGTCGGCGCCATCGCTCTCGTTATCGCGACAAATGTGACCCGCCTGATCCAGCTCGGACTGAACCAGCTGCGCGATGCGCTGTTTGCCAGTGTCGGCCAATATGCCGTCCGTCAACTCGCCTACCGCACCTTCGTCCATATGCATGAGCTGTCGCTGCGCTTTCACCTCGAGCGCAAGACGGGCGGCCTTTCGCGCATCATCGAGCGCGGCACCAAAGGTATCGAGACGATCGTTCGTTTCACGATCCTCAACACCTTCCCCACCTTCATCGAATTTCTGCTGACCGCCATCATCTTCTGGCGCGGCTATGGCTTCTCATACCTGGCCGTCACAGCCGTTACCGTCGTTGTTTATATCTGGTTTACCGTAAAGGCGAGCGACTGGCGCATCTCCATTCGCCGCACGATGAACGACAGCGACACCGACGCCAACACCAAGGCGATCGATTCACTGCTGAACTTCGAAACCGTCAAATATTTCGGCAACGAAGAGATGGAGGCGAAGCGCTTCGATCAATCGATGGCGAAATATGAAAAGGCGGCGACCGGCGTGTGGACGTCGCTCGGCTGGCTGAACTTCGGCCAGGGTGTGATCTTCGGGCTTGGCACGACTGTCATGATGGTCATCTCCGGTCTGTCGGTGCTTAACGGCCATCAAACGGTCGGCGATTTCGTCTTCATCAATGCCATGCTGTTGCAGCTGTCGGTGCCGCTGAACTTCATCGGCTTCGTCTACCGCGAAATCCGCCAGGGCCTGACCGACATCGAAGAAATGTTCGATCTGCTCGAGGTTCAGCCCGAAGTCGTCGATGCCGCCGATGCAAAGGAACTCGTCATCGGCAGCGGCGCGATTTCGTTCAAGGACGTGCACTTCGCTTATGATCCGGCGCGGCCGATCCTTAAGGGCATTTCATTCGAAGTGCCGGCTGGCAAGACCGTCGCCGTGGTCGGCCCATCCGGTGCCGGAAAATCGACCCTGTCTCGCCTGCTGTATCGCTTCTATGACGTTCAGAGCGGCACGATTACCGTCGACGGACAGGATCTTCGCACGGTGACGCAGAAGAGCCTGCGCAACGTCATCGGCATGGTGCCGCAGGATACCGTGCTTTTCAACGACACCATCGCCTACAACATCCGTTATGGCCGTCCCGGCGCCGATGATGCTGAAGTGGCGGCCGCGACGGAAATCGCGCAGATCGGCGATTTCATCCGCAATTTGCCCGAGGGCTTCGAGACGAAGGTCGGCGAACGCGGCCTCAAGCTCTCCGGCGGGGAGAAACAGCGTGTCGCGATCGCTCGCACCGTTCTGAAGGCACCGCCGGTTCTCATCCTCGATGAAGCAACCTCGGCGCTCGACACGACAACCGAGCGGGAAATACAGGCTGCCCTTGACGTCGTATCCAAGAACCGCACCACGCTGGTCATCGCCCACCGTCTCTCGACCGTGATCGGCGCCGACGAGATCATCGTGCTGAAGAGCGGCGTGATTGCCGAGCGCGGCACGCATGCCGACCTGCTGGCACAGAACGGGCTTTACGCCTCCATGTGGAGCCGCCAACGCGAGGCAACGCAGGCCGAGGAGCATCTGAAGCAGGTGCGCGAAAACGACGATCTGGGCGTCGTAAACCGGCTGGCGCCGGCAAGCTGAGGAATTGCACTGCCAGCGCAGCGCTTCTCGCTGTGGGTAACAAGCGTCGACAAATGCTGCGGACCTGGCTTGTCACGCAGTTGAGATAACAGCTTGCTAGGTACGGCTCTCACATCTAGGGAGCCCCAAAATGCGTACATTTGCCAAAGCTTTAGCGCTCGTGCTCGTGGTCGGCATGTCCTCGCCGGTTCTTGCCGGCGATGCCAAGCCCTTTACCGACGCCAAGGAAGTCAACCTCCTCAACCTGCTGCCGCCGCCGCCCGCCAACGATTCGGCACAGATGAAGGCCGAGCTCGGCGAACTGCTGACGATCCAGGTGACCCGCACGCCGGAAATGGCCGCGCGCGCCGTCGCCGATGCCGAAGAAAATGTCTGGCGCTTCTCCGACGTCATCGACAATCCGAAGTTCACCAAGGAAAACCTGCCGAAGTTCACGGCCTTCTTCGATCGCATCGTCGAGACCGAAGGCGCCGTCGTCGATCCGGCCAAGGATGTCTGGAAGCGCCCTCGCCCGCATCTCTACAGCGATCTGGTCAAGCCGATTGTTCCGCTTTCCAAGTCCGGCTCCTATCCGTCGGGTCACACGACGCTCGGCACGCTCATGGGCGTGGTGCTTTCGAACATGCTGCCGGAAAAGCGCGGTGTGATCATGGCTCGGGCCTGGGAATATGGCCATAACCGCGTCGTCGGCGGCATTCACTACCCAACCGATATCGAAGCTGGCCGCATCTCGGGCATCGTCATCGCTCAGACCATCATGACGCACCACGACTACAAGACCGAGTATGAAGCCGCCAAGGCTGAGCTGCGCGGCGCTCTCGGCCTCTGATCCTCTCCGATCACCGCAAATCTGAAAGGTCGCCGCCTCGCATCGGCGGCCTTCTCGCCACCACCCAAGGTTTTTCTACGGATAGCGTCTTGCAATCCTCCGACGTTAGCACCTTGCCGCCACGCTGATTGCGCTGGGGGCGAGCACGCGAAACCATTGCCCATGACAGCGTTTGCCTGTAGTCACCGTCGACTGGTAATCAGAGCAAGACCGCTTATCTTGTTCTCGTCTTTTGACTGGCAAGGGCTCGAGGGCACCGGGGTTCGGTGATCACGGGTGCGCCATAACGGAGTAGGCTGTAGATGAGCTTGTTGAACAGCGTGCGCAACGTCATCGTTCCAGTGCACAAGGAAGGCTATCCCTTCGTTGCAGGTTTCTTCGTCGCGTCGCTGGTGCTCGGCTGGATCTTCAAGCCTCTCTTCTGGGTTGGATTGATCTTCACGCTCTGGTGCGCCTATTTCTTTCGCGATCCCGAGCGCATGACACCCCAGGATGACGACCTTGCCATATCGCCCGCCGACGGCAGGGTTTCCGGTGTGCAGATGGTTACGCCGCCGGCGGAGTTGAACCTTGGCACCCTGCCGATGTTGCGCATCTCGATCTTCATGAACGTCTTTGACTGCCATGTGAACCGTTCGCCGATGCGCGGACGCATCACCAACATCGCCTACCGTCAGGGCAGCTTCCTCAATGCGGAGCTGGACAAGGCGAGCGAGCAGAACGAGCGCAACGGCCTCGTCATCGAGACCAAGCATGGCGAAATCGGCGTCGTGCAGATTGCCGGCCTCGTCGCCCGCCGCATCCTCTGCTTCGTCAATCCGAACGAGCCGCTGGATGCTGGCGAGCGCATCGGCCTCATCCGCTTCGGCTCCCGCCTCGACATATTCCTGCCGGATGGTGCAGCGCCGCGCGTGGCGATTGGCCAGCGGGCGATTGCCGGAGAAACGGTTATTGCGGAATTCGGCTCCGTGAAGGGACCGACGATTAGCCGCCGCAGCTGAGTCTGGAGCATTCGGAGCGACATGAAGACGCCTTTTCCGCCTTTCGAACCGCACGGCCCCAATGATGAAGCGCGCGGGCCGCGCTTGCGGGAAATCCCTATGCGGCTGATCGTGCCGAACATGATCACCGTGCTGGCGATCTGCGCGGGGCTGACAGGCATTCGTCTGGCGTTCGAAAACCGGTATGAGCTCGCCGTTGTTGCGGTTCTGGTCGCAGCCTTTCTCGACGGCATCGACGGCCGTGTCGCGCGACTGATGAAGGCGACGTCGAAATTCGGCGCGCAGATGGATTCGCTCGCCGATATCGTCAATTTCGGTGTGGCCCCGGCTCTCGTCGTCTATATCTTCCTGCTCGATCAGGCTCGATCGCTGGGCTGGATCGCCGCCCTGATCTATGCCATCGCCGCGGCCCTGCGCCTTGCGCGCTTCAACGTCATGGCCGAGCGCGAACACAAGGCCTCCTGGCAATCGGAATATTTCGTCGGGGTGCCTGCGCCCGCAGGCGCCATGCTGGTGCTGCTACCGGTCTATCTCGGTTTTCTCGGCCTGACGCCGGATCGGACTTTCGCCTATTGGGGCGCCGGCTACACCGTGTTGATCGGCTTCCTTTTGGTCAGCCGCCTGCCCGTCTGGTCCGGCAAGTCCGAAAGCAGCCGCATCCGCCGCGATCTCGTCTTGCCAGTCATGCTGGCTCTCGTCGTCTACGTGGCGCTGCTGATGAGCTATACCTGGCATGTCATGGTGGTGACCGTCGTTGCCTACCTGCTGTCGCTGCCGCTCGGCGCACGCTCCTGGGCCAAGAAATACGGAACCTACACCATCAACGGCCCGAACGATCCGGATGTCGACGATTCCAACGATGATATTGGCCGACATATCTGACGCGCAACGGCTCAGTTGCTCATAGGCCGCGCCTCAGGCGGCGATCGCCGATGCGACCAATGACCGCAACCGCAAGTGTGTCAATTTCTTTCAGTTTTTGTGCTGTGCGGATAGACGCCGAACGACCGGCAACGCCCTATGCACCGCGCGTTTTCAAGCGAATTCGCCCCCTCTGATGCAAAGCCTGTCACACGAGGATTCCGCGCTAATCTCTCGAAATATGGTCATTGTTTACAAAAGCTGATTGGAAAACGCCTTCGATTTGTCATGATTTAACATGAGATAGCGGTGCACGGCAGTGAATCGCGAAATGCTCCGGGGGAGCATGGTGAGGAGAAAATCATGACGCAGAAGAAAGACGTACCGGCACAACCGCAGGCAAAGATCGACCCCAGCAAGCTTTACCGCCCGCTGGGTCTGAAGGCAGTTCTTGCAGCTCATCTGATGCTGAAAGCCAAGCCGGCAAAGAAGAAAGTCGCCTAAATCGGAAGTCACCCTTCGGCAGGATCGTCGCTGGGTGTAACGACTATCCCGATGTCGGCCGCCACATGGCGGTCGTTCAAAGAAGGCTCAATTGGCCGTCGTCGGGATCTGCCTTTTTAACAGGCTTCCTGGCAGGCTCGATCGCCACTGGCGTTTGCAGATCCGCTCCCATATTTGCGACCTTGTTGACGCGATCCGAAACCGGAATCGCCTCAAAAAAATCTTCCTGAACCGGCGCCATCAGATCAAGCACATCGCGCGGTTCCTGCGTCTTGCAATCGAGCCAGCGCGCAAAATCCTCCGGTTGAATGACAACGGGCATGCGATCGTGGATCGGCCGCATGGCGCTGTTGGCGGCCGTCGTCAGGATCGCGCCGGTATCCACCTCCGAGCCGTCCGCCGACGACCAGGTCTCCATCAGGCCGGCAAATGCGATGACGCCTCCCCGGCGCGGCCGGATCCAGTAGGCCTGCGATTTCTCTCCGCTTTCCTTTGAGGGCCGACGCCACTCGTAGAAACCCGAGGCCGGGATAAGGATGCGTCGATGGCGCATTGCAGCGCGAAAGGATGCCTTGCCGATCGCCGTTTCGGCACGCGCGTTGATCAGGAGCGGAAACTCCTTGGGATCCTTGACCCAGGACGGCGTGAAGCCCCAGCGAACCAATAGCGCCTGACGATCCGGCAGATTGCTACCCGGCTGTTGCCGCTCGCCCGAGACAACAACCAGAATTGGTTGCGTTGGCGCGATGTTGTATCGCGCGGGAAAACCTTCCCGCAGCAAGACGCCCAGCGCCTCGCCCACATATTCCGCCGTCGATGTCAAAGCAAAGCGTCCGCACATATAGCTTGTTTTGCACCCGCAACGCCTGGGGTCAAGCGCAAGCTCAGCCGCGCGGGCCGAAGAGAATGAGGCCCGCCCCGGCAAGGCATATGGCCGCACCGGAGATATCCCAACGATCCGGTAACCGCCCTTCCGCCAGCCAGAGCCAAAGGACCGAGGCGACGATATAGACGCCGCCATAAGCCGCGAACGTACGCCCGGCAGCCTCGCTCGGCACCAAAGCCAGCAGCCAGGCGAAAAGCGCTAGTGACACGAGACCGGGCGCAAGCCACCAGATCGGCTTTGCCAATCGCAGCCATGCCCAGAAGACAAAGCAACCGGCAATCTCGGCAAGCGCCGCAAGAGCATAGAGTCCGTACATCATTCAATCGCTCCTACACTCGCCGTATTCGAATTGCTCCCGATAGCACAGGACTAAAGAGGCTTTGCCTAAGGACAGCAAGGGTCGACTCCTGTAGAGATCGATCAACGAGGGCTTCGGCCATCGCCTTTCAGTCCGATTATCCGAAATGCGAAACGAACGATGATGTCTATTCCCCGCCCCGCCGCCTCCGCAATCCTCGAACGCGACGGCCGGTTTCTGCTGGTACTTCGTCGCAACCCTCCCTCTGCCGACATGTATGCTTTTCCGGGCGGCAGGGCGGAAGATGGCGAAACGCCGGATGCCGCGGCACTGCGCGAATTCAAGGAGGAAACGGGTATAACTGCGCGCAATCCGCGCCTGTTCGAAACCTATGATCTGCGCTCGCACGCGGCTGACGGAACCCTTACCAGCCATTTCCTGCTCTCAGTCTTCCTTGTCGATGCCGACAGGGATGCGATCGCGGAGGCTGCTGACGATGCCGCCGCCATCGGCTGGTACACTCTGGAAGAGATTCGCCGGCTGCCGGTGCCGGCAAGCGTGCTTGAATGCGTCGAAAGAATTGCCGCAGCCGACCGTCCGTAAAACGCCGATATTAACGATACCAAGCAATAACGGGGTGAAAAGACGGCCTGACGCCTTGTTCACGTCATGCTTGTCCGATCATGTTAACACATGATTCATATTCGCCTCGGCCGACCACTTCTGATCTGCATTGCGCTGACCGCGGCATCCGCCGTCGTCGCGCAGCCGACTGCGAATGCGCCGCAGACACAGCCGGCCGACAATGCGGATGCGGAACGTCCGACGCCCTACGATCAGCAGCTTTCCCGTCTCGCTGAAATCCTCGGTTCCATCGACTATCTGCGCAATCTCTGCAGCGCTTCGCGGGAGGACGGGTGGCGCGGCGACATGCAGCAATTGCTCGACACCGAAACCAAGGGCGAACCGAAACGCAAGGAGCGGCTGACGGCCGCCTTCAACCGTGGGTATAGGTCTTTCGCATCAGTCTACGCCGATTGCACGCAACAGGCCCGTATTGCCGAGGAGAGGTACCGTAACGAAGGTGCAACACTGGCCACAGAAATTACAGCCCGCTTTGGAAATTAACGTTTTATTAACCCCTTTTCGTACCGAGCCGTGTCGTTTTGAGAAAAGGCTGATAAAGTTATTAAGCAAGTGGTAAGGACATGAACGTCTCGAGGAAAGAAACAATGGAAACCAGCCTGAACGAAATCGACGACATGATCGTCCATGAAAAGATGCAGGCAGCGCTGGAATACCAGAACGAAGCTTGGGCCGATGGCATGGCTGATGGTATTGAGCCTGAGATCATTGCCGATGCTGCGATCGCTCATGCGATTCGCGAGACCATCCGTATTCAGGGTGAACAGGGCGCAGAGGCCTTGCTCGAATCGCTTCGCGAACGCATGCTCGCCGGCGAGTTCTCACCGAACCGTACCCTGCAATAACAACCAGAGATTGCTTATGCGTATCTTCCCAGGCAATGAGTTCCGCTGTTCCATTGCCTCGCTTGCCGCTGTGACCCTGATCGTTGGCGGCGTGGCGGTGCCGATGCCGGCCTTCGCGTTTTCTCAGCTCAATCCGCCGGCATCGCTGCCGAGCGCACAGGGCACGCAGAACCAGCAGAAAAACGACAAGCCGATCGAGCAAGCTCTGGAAGCACCAAGCACGGAAAATACGATCCCGGCGCCCGACCCGCTGATCAACAAGCAGGCCGGCCAGAGCAGCGGTGACGCCTCGAGCTCGAACAAATCCATCGAGTTTCTTTTCGATATCAACAAGGCGCCCGAGCCTGTGCGCAAGCTGCGCGAAGCCATCGTCGAGGCGGCAGCCTCCGGTGATCTCGAGCGTCTGCGCCCGTTGATGAACGTCGGAGGCGGGCTCAAGCAGACGCAAGTCACCGCCGATGATCCCGGTGAAGATCCGATAAAGACCCTGCACGACCTGTCGGGCGATCCTGATGGCATCGAGATCCTGTCAATCCTGCTTGATATCATGTCGACCGGCTTTGCCCATGTCGGCCAGGGTACGCCGGACGAAATGTATGTCTGGCCATATTTCGCCGAAAAAGACATCAAGACGCTTTCCACACCGGAGAAGGTCGATTTGATGCGCATCGTCACGGCCGGTGACTATGCCGACATGCTGGAATTCGGCGGTTACAATTTCTATCGCGTCGGCATCACCCCGGATGGCCGCTGGAAATTCTTCACCTCGGGCGAATGATCCGATCTGCGAACTTGCGGTTACCGCCGGAAGGCCCTACCTCTGCGAGATAGGCCAAATCAGCGGATTCATCATGCCAGCCGTATTCCTGAGAGAGCGTTCCTTTATCCGTGTCGCCGGCGCGGAAGCAGAAACGTTCCTGCACAATCTCATCACCACCGATCTCGCCTCTCTCGGCGCGGACGAGGCACGCCCCGGCGCGTTATTGACGCCGCAGGGCAAGATCCTGTTTGACTTCATGATCTGGCGAGATGGTGCCGGCTTTGTCATCGAAACGGATGCTGCCCAGCGAGACAGCCTGCTGAAACGCCTCACCATGTATCGGCTGCGCGCGAAGGTCGATTTCAGCGTCGACGATATTGAGGGCGTCACCGTTGCATGGGGTGCGGAGGCCGGCGATGGCGCCAAGGATAGCCGTTTCGCCAAGGCAGGAATCGTCCTGACGCGCCTGCCGGGTGACCATGGAAGCGACGCCGAAGCTCTCTACGAAGATCTCCGCATTGCCAATGGCATCGCCGTTTCCGGTCGCGACTTCGCATTGCAGGATGCATTCCCGCATGACGTACTGATGGACCTCAATGGTGGCTTGGGTTTTCGCAAGGGCTGCTATGTCGGTCAGGAAGTGGTCTCGCGCATGCACCATCGCGGCACAGCCCGCCGGCGCGTAGTCCTCGTATCCGGTCACGCCGAACTGCCCGCTTCCGGCACAGAATTGACGGCAGGCGGCAAGCCGATCGGCACGCTCGGCTCGGCGGCAGGCAACAAGGGCCTGGCCATCGTGCGCATCGACAGAGCTGGCGAAGCGCTCGCACAGGGCACTGCGATTGAGACGTGCGGTGTACAGGTCTCCCTGTCACTACCGGTCTGGTCCGGCCTGTCTTTCCCGACCTCGAGTGATGAGGCTTCGGCATGACGTCGGGCAAGACAGCGCGCGCCTGGCAGCGCATGCTCTCCGGGCGGCGGCTCGATCTGCTGGATCCATCGCCGCTCGACGTCGAGATTGGCGATATCGCGCATGGCCTTGCCCGAGTCGCTCGCTGGAACGGCCAGACGTCAGGCGATCATGCCTTCTCGGTCGCCCAACACAGCCTCGTCGTCGAAGCCATTTTTCGACACCTGAATAGCGCCACACCGGATGAACTGCTGGCGGCCCTCCTGCACGACGCGCCGGAATATGTCATCGGCGACATGATTTCCCCCTTCAAATCCGTGGTTGGTGGCGATTACAAGGAAGTGGAAAAGCGCCTCGAAGCCGCGATCTACCGCCGTTTTGCCTTGCCGCCGCACTGCGCACCGCAGCTGAAGGATAAGATCAAGAAGGCCGATACGGTCTCAGCCTATTTCGAGGCAACGCTGCTCGCCGGCTTCACGCCGGAAGAGGCGCGCAAATTCTTCGGCCAGCCGCGCGACATCACGCGCGAAATGCTGCCGATTTCCCCTCTCCCGGCAATCGAGGCGCAGCGGCTCTTCCTGCAGCGTTTCGAGGAGATCGAAGCCGAGCGCGCAGCCGTGAGGATCGAGGCGTGACGACAATCGTGGTGTCGCCCCTGGCGCGGATTGCCGAAATGGCCGTTCGCCATGGGGCAAGCGAGATGATCAGCCTCATGTCGAAGGAACATACGTTCCATCGACCCGCCGTCATCAAGGCCGACCGGCATCTCCTGCTGACCATGAACGATATCAGTTTCGCCGGTACAGGCGATCTCATCGCTCCGCAGGAAGCCCATGTCGGCGCCATCATCGATTTTGCGATGGGCTGGGATCGCAGTACCCCTCTCCTGATTCACTGCTGGATGGGTGTTTCGCGCTCTCCGGCGGCGGCGTTGATTGCAGCTCTTGCCGTTCATCCCGAGCTGGACGATCAGACGCTTGTTCGTCATCTGCGTTCGGCCTCTCCTTTCGCGACGCCGAACACGCGCCTGATTGCGATTGCCGACGAGATGCTTCAGCGCAAGGGTCGGCTGGTAGCAGCGGTCAAGGATATTGGACGCGGCGCGGATGCGGACGGCAATGCGCCGTTCATACTCTCGCCCGCCGCGATCGGCGTTTCCATATAGGAAAAAGGAGGCTGCGCTATCGCTGCCTCCGTTCACGTCAAGGCATGCTCACCCTCTTGGATCAGCCGCCGATACCATTCGTCAGATCGGGGTCGTACTGCCCGTAGGTGCTCTGATAGAGGCCTGAGGGGTTCTGCATTTCGCTCAGAAACACATCGAATGCCTGGTCCTGAGCCGCTGTTGCCGATCCCTTACCGCTGTTACCTGTTGTCGAAGCAGGCTCAAGAGACAACATATCCGCAGCGGAAACGTCGGAAGATTTCAGCGCGTCTAGACCTTCGGCGAATTGATCCTTGTTGAGGGCACCGGATCCCTGCGCATCGATGCTCTGGAACAGATTTTCGGCGTCGCTCTCGCTCATATCCTGCGGACGCCCTGCGACGAATTCCTTCTCGGAAATCTTTCCGTCCTTGTCGGTGTCCAGGCTGGCGAACAGCTGATCCATCGGCGACTGGTCCGAAGATCCGTCGCTTGAGGAGGATGAGCCAGACTGACCGGAATTTGCCTGCTGCATCTGCAGAAGCATCGAGGCCAGATTGCCGGAGAATACGTCCGTGGCGCTTGGATCGCTGCTGTTGTCGCTGTCCTCATCGTTGAGAAGGCTCGCGGACAGAAGGCCGGACTGGGCGGCCTCCTGCAACTCCTGAGCATCCACAACACCGTCCTGGTTCTTATCAAGGGGACTGTACGAGGCAGCCGTCATGCTGCTTCCAATTGAAGAAACGCCACTCATCCAAATCTCCTAAAGCAAACGCCATCGGCGTGTTCGATTGCCCCCCGGCACGCTTCATCACCTGCCGACAGAATAGGTCGATTTGGTCGGTCAGATATAGATTGGTGTTAAGTCACCATTAACCATAATTGACAGGCATCGAATCATATTGCCGGTGGGCACTCGCCCTAAGAGAACAACCGAGGCTTTGCACAGCCTCGCGCAAGGGATCGAATCATGCCTTATGGCTGATCTACTCGATAACGGCGCAAGCCAGGCGCTTGCCGGCGCCTCCAACGGGCTGGCTGCGATAGTCATCCGACTCTTCATGGATCATCAGGGTGCGGCCGCGAATCCCGTTCTTGCCATTCAACGACACCATGCCGTTGAAGACCTGAGCGCGCAGCTTGCCGTCCTGATCGACATATTGATTCGGCATATCACCGGCATGCGGGCCTTTTGCCGCAAGGAAACCATGCTCTGCCTTGGTCGGATTGAAGTGGCCGCCGGCCGATTCAAAGCCGTGCTTGTGGTCGCAGCTGCTGTTTTCGTGAATGTGAAAGGCAACCCACCGATTTGCGGGCATGCCGGAGACTTCCATCTCGATCAGCACGCCTTTCTTGCCTTCGGTCAAAGTGGCTCGTCCTGCCTCCTTGCCATCAAGTCCGACAAAATTGGCCGTTGCCGTATTCTGACTTTGGGTCTGCGCGGCAACAGGCATGGCTGCGGAAAAAGCCAGAATTGTCGCCATCATCATCCGTTTCATGGAGCGCCCTCCCTGTTTGCGTGGCAATGGTCCAACGCATGGCGGGCGCGACTGTTCCGAAAATCGGCGAAATTGAACCTATATCAAAATGATAGAGCGGCCAGCCTTTATCAGGCAGACCGCTCGCACAATCACGCAATGCGCCTGATATCAGGCCGCTATGTCGTTAACGTCATACTGGCCGTAGGTGCTGTTATAAGCATCCATCGGCGAAAGAAGATCGACGTCGTATGCGATATTCGCATCCGGCGCCCTCGTCTTCGAGGCGCTGTCGGCAATCGGCAACTGCATAAGCTTCGCCATCAGGCTGCTCATTGCAGGGCTGGAGCCGTCACCGCCGCTCGTGTTGTCTTGCTCAAGAATACCAGGACGATCGGCCGCCTCGCGCTCTTCGCGGCTCAGCACACCATCGCCGTTCGAATCGAGGCGCGAAAGCGTGCCGCGATAGGGATACGAGCTGTTGGATATGGAAGATACATGGGACATACAAACCTCCTTTGGTAGGAGCCGCCTCATGCGACGTCGTTTGTACGCAATACACTTGGAGTTAAACTATGCGGTCTTCATAAGCTGCTTCGCCGCTTGCGTAAAGACAAATTGTTAATGGCTATTAACCATAGTTCCCAAGTCGTAAATCGGAACGATCTAATATTTCCGCATTATGACAAATGCCGGCGTGCGAAGGATAATCCACTGAAATCATGGGTGAATTCGGCCATCGGTTCTTACCCTTGGACCCGTTTGGTATAATGTGCAGCGGATTGCCCACGGAGAAGACATGATGGAACTGTTGCCGCTTGTTATCGTGGTTGTCGGCATTTTCATATTGCGGGGCCACAACCTACGGATAAAGCAGCTGGAATCGCGCGTTCAGGAGCTGCAAAATGCCCTCGCGGGACAGGTGGCTGCAGCACCGGCAGGCGAATCAGATCTTCTCGCAGAACCAATCGCAGACACCCCGCAAGACGTAACACTCCCCGAAGAAGCAGCCTCCACCGAAGTCGTGACGGCGGCGCCCGACGCGGAACCGCCGGAAACCGCGATCGCCGCCCGCGAGGCGGCCGAGGCACCGACGCCTGGCCGTCAGTATCCCGCAGCTCAGGAAACGGTGCGTCCGAAGGAAAGCCTGGAAAGCACAATCGGTGCGCGATGGGCAGTCTGGGTCGGCGGCATTGCGCTGGCGTTCGGCGGCATCTTCATGGTCAAGTATTCCATCGAAAGCGGCCTCTTGAGCCCGGGCGTCCGGCTGGTACTTGCCGCAGTCTTCGGCCTGCTTCTGCTTGCGGCCGGTGAAATCATCCGCCGCCGCTCGGAGCCTGTGCTCGACAATGCCTTTCAGAACGCGATGATCCCCGGCGTACTGACCGCCGCCGGTGTCGTCGCCTTGTTCGGTTCGACCTATGCCGCCCATGGGATCTATGGTTTCATCGGCCCGGCAACAGCGTTCATTCTGCTTGCCCTGATTTCGCTCGCCACGCTTGCGCTCTCGCTGTTGCATGGACAGGCGCTGGCAGGCCTTGGCCTGTTAGCCTCGATGGTGACCCCTGCCCTCATCGCCTCCACGGCACCGCGACCCTGGATTCTTTTCGGCTATCTCACGCTTACATGGCTCGCGACCCTGCTGGCATCGCGGCTGCGGCGCTGGCTGATCGCGCCCTCGCTTGCCAATGCGTTGCTGAGCTTCTGGCCGCTCCTCTATCTTTCCTATAGCGCGGCCGTCGATCTCGTGCCGGTAACGCTTTGCATGCTGGCCATGATCGCCGGCACCATCTTCATCTGGCCGGGACGCTATGTTGGCGTTGTGAAAGAGACGGATGGGGCGACAAACAACACGGAGGTCGCGCCTCCACAGCGTAAAGGCGCCGGCGACTGGAGCGCCTTCATCGCGCGGCCGCCGCTTGGCATGACGCTGACGGCCGCGGTCGGCGCTCTTACGGTCTCCATCTGCCTGCTGACCTATAGCCTCCAGCATGGATATCCGATCGTGGAAGCTATGTTTGCGTTTGCCGCCATCGTCGCCGCGGTGGCGGCCTTTGGCGCCGGCCGGCTCCATGCGGCCCTGGCCGCAGCCCTATCCGCGGTCATCGCCATCGTCGGCGCGTTCGGCGTGCTGGCAAGCTGGATCAGTGACTTCGACCCCGCTAACCCCAACGCGGTGGTGCCGCTCGACAGCACGGTAATCCATGAGGCGCTCGGCCTGGGCGCCATCTTCGTGCTCGTCGGCGGTTTTTTCCTCAAGCGCTTCGCAAGGGATGAAAAGCCTTTCGCGGCGCTTTGGAGCCTGATCATGGTTGCCACGCCGCTGGCGATAGCGACGATCAGCTTCGTCAATTTCGGCAACTGGATGCTCGATTGGCTGCACGGCCTCTACGGCATCGGGTTGGCGATCGTGTTGATGGCGCTGGCAGAATGGCAATATCGCCGTTCGAGAGACAGGCTGGACCTGCCTGCCAATATTCTCGCCGCCGGCTCCTTCGCAGCGTCGGTCTTTGCCTTGCACATGCTGACGCACCATGCCGTGCCGACGATGCTTCTGCCTGTACTCGGCATGGCCTATCTCTCGGCAGGACGCCTGCGGGCGTGGCCGGTGCTTCCCTGGACCATGGTGGCGGCACTGATCATCACCATGATGCGCATTGCCTGGCAGCCGACGATCGTCGATCCGGCAGAGCTCGGCACGACGCCGGTCTTCAACATGCTGCTGGCGGGCTACGGCATCCCTGCGCTGCTCGCGACATGGGCCGCCTTTGGCGTGCGGCGCTCTCCGGATATCCGGCTGCGCAGCGCGTTGCAGGCATTGGCGTCGTTCCTCGTCTTGCTGACGATCGCCATTCTCGTGCGCCATGCCATGAATGGCGGGGTGTTGAATGACGCCGTGCCGACACTTGGTGAGCAATCGATCTACACGCTGCTCGCGATCGGCGCGTCGGCAACGCTCATGGCCCTCGATCTGAGTGCCGCAAGCCCCGTCTTCCGATACGGCAGCATGGCGCTTGGCATCATCTCCGTCATCATGATCCTGACGCTGCATCTGCTTGGCCTCAATCCGTTCATCACGGGCGAAAGCACCGGCCGGATCCCGGTCTTCAATCTGCTGCTGCTTGGCTATCTGCTGCCTGCGATCGCCTATGGCGGCCTGGCGCTCCTTGCGCGAAGCCGACGGCCACAGCCTTATGTCGGCATGCTGGCGGTTGCCGGGGCGGTCATGGCCTTTTCCTGGGCGACGCTTTCGGTGCGGCGATTCTGGCAGGGGGAGTATATTCCCTTCTGGAACGACTTCATCCAGGGCGAGCTCTATTCCTATTCGGTCGTCTGGCTGCTGATCGGCATCGCTCTTCTCGGGCTCGGCACACGCTTCGAGGCACGAAGCCTGCGCGTCGCCTCGGCGGCACTGGTCTCCATTGCCGTGCTCAAGGCCTTCCTGATCGACATGGCCAATCTCGAAGGCTTCCTGCGTGCGCTGTCCTTCATCGGGCTCGGCGCGGTTCTCATCGGTATCGGCCTGTTCTACCAGAAGATCCTGACCCGCAAGAAGGTGACGGAGTGATTGCAGCGAATCCCTTCGCCCTTTAGGACGGGGCTGCCGACAGACCGTTCCGGAGCGAGTGCGATAATGGATACAAACAGGATGGCCCGGGCGTTTGCCCCGTTCGAAGCACTAGCTGCGGATCTGATTCCGCATGCCGCGGACGGCGACGACGGCTCGCATGATATCGCCCATATCCTGCGCGTGTTCAAAAATGCCATGGCCATCCAGGGGGAAGAAGGCGGGAATGCCAGGATTCTTGCTGCCGCCGTTCTTCTGCACGACTGCGTTGCCGTGGAAAAGAATTCGCCGCATCGGGCTCAGGCGTCGCGTCTCGCCGCAGAAAAGGCTTCCGGAATTTTGCGAGCGCTCGGCTGGAGCGATGCCGATATCGCAGCCACGGCGCACGCAATCACCACGCATAGCTTTTCCGCCAATCTGCCGCCCGAAACCTTGGAGGCGAAAATGCTGCAGGACGCGGATCGACTCGATGCCATCGGCATGGTTGGCGCGGCACGCTGTTTCTATATCGCCGGAAGACTTGGCTCCGGCCTCTACGATCCGTTCGATCCGCTTGCGGCCGAGCGGCCGCTTGACGACAAGCGCTTCGCGATCGATCATTTCGAGACGAAGCTGTTCAAACTTGCGGACGGATTCCAGACGGAGACGGGGCGAAAGTTTGCCGAGGCCCGTCATGAGCGGCTGAAGACCGTGCTGGACATGTTCATCGACGAAATCTGAGGTCATCCATGCGCGTCAGCGATCTTTTCATCTATCCGCTCAAGAGCGCGCGCGGCATTGCCATCCCGTCTGCCAGCATCGACGCCTTCGGCCTTGCCGGCGATCGTCGGGCCATGGTGGTCGATCCCTCAGGCAACTTCATCACGCAGCGCGATCTGCAGGCGCTTGCGCGCATCGACATCCAACCGGCTCCGTCCTATTTGCGCCTGAAGATGGAAGGAAAGCCAGATATCATCGTTCCACCGCCACATCCCGACAATCGCATGGATGTGGTCATCTGGAAGTCTCCCGTCAGCGCTTCCGTCGCCGATGAGGCGACGAACAAGGCTCTGTCCGCCTGGCTCGATCGCGATGTCAGGATGGTTTTCTTCGACAGGCTCGCCAAGCGCATCGCAAGCCCGGAATGGGCGGGAGATAACACGCCTGTCACGTTTGCCGACGGCTATCCGATCCTGGTCACCACGACCGGATCGCTTAAGGCACTCAACGCCAATCTTGCCAGCCACGGTGAAGGCGCCATCGGCATGGAACGCTTTCGACCCAATATCGTCATCGATATCGACGAGGAATGGCCCGAGGATCGCTGGGCGGCCATTGAGATCGGTGGTATTCGCCTCGATCTCGTCAAGCCATGCGCCCGCTGTATCATGACGACCCAAGACCAGAAAACCGGCTCCCGCGACGTGCCGAACCCGATGCCCGCCATGGGCCGGGTGCGCATGTCGGCAGACCGCCGTGTGCCGGGGCCGCTGTTCGGCTGGAATGTCGTGCCGCGCGGCGAAGGCTCGGTGAAGATCGGCGATGCGGTGACCGTGCTCGAGGAACGACCGGAAGGCTGGGCTTTCAAGCGCCGATGAGCGGCGTCTTTAGAGTAATTCCAGGAAAAGTGCGCAGCGGTTTTCCGTCCGGAATTACGCGAAAACATAGAGATAGAACGGTTCGGGGATTCCGTGAAAAGCTGAACCGCTCTAGAGATAATTCATTGGTTCAAGGGAACTGCCAGGGCTGAACCTCAGCGTTCGATTGCCCGTTCCATTGCCATCGCAGCAGGGCTTGCCGGTTGCTCTGCCGGCGCGGCGCGCATCACCTTCATTGCCGCCTGAATAAACCCCTCGCGTGCCGCGGCGATTTCGATACCACGCGGTTCGTAGACATGGCGATGCAGGAAGAAGCCAGTCAGGCGGAAAGCCGCAGCCAGGCTTTCGCTATCGGCGGCGATCATGGCTCCAGAGGTCAGAAAAGGCGGCAATGCCAGCATCTTGTCCGCCCATGGCAAGCCCGCCGACCGGCAGACGGCCCGGCCTGTCTTTGGCGAGACGAATGCCAGATCTTCGCGTATGCCAGTCGCCGCGCACTCCGTGAGATCGAGACCGAAGCCGAGATCGTTCAATACCGCGAGTTCGAAACGCACGAAGAGCTCGCCGGCATCGGCGGGATTGCCGAGATTTTCGAGGATGACATCAAGCGCATCATAGAGATGCGGATGCGGGTCGCGCTCGGGCAGAAGTCGCAGAAGTGCACCCATGGCCTGCACGCCGTAGACCGAAGTCGCGGTTTCCATCAGGCGCGCCGCCCTCAGCGCAACCGGCTCCATCCTGAACTCGCCGAGATGCTCGTGCAGCCTCGCCCGCCAGGTGACTTCGACCAGATTGCCGGCCTGCAGCACCGGCTGCATGGATCGGGATCGGCCTCCGCGCACCAGGCCCATATGCCGGCCGCGCGCCCGCGTCATCACCTCGGCGACGACGCTGGTCTCGCCAAGACGCTTCACGCCCAGGATGATCGCTTGATCCTGCCACTGCATAGGCTGGTATGCCCCAAAAGGAATGTCTCGATTCGAGTTTAGGACAAACGGCGGCGGCTGTCACATCGTGGAAGGCTTGCCGGCTTTTATCATTGTCTCGACAAACAGGCGCATGGACTGCTCATCGAAAGGCTTGTTCAAAAGCGGCACATTCTGCAAGTCCGGCGGGAAATCCAGCGTATCGGAATAGCCACTGACAAAACCGAAAGAGATGCCACGCTCCATCAGCAGGCGCGCAAAACCGAAACTCGTGGATTCCCCGAGATTTACGTCCAGCATCGCGAAATCATAATGATCGGAATGAACGGCATTCACAGCCTGTTCCAGATTGGAAGCAATCTCGACTTCGTTAATCCCGACAAGGCGCAGTATTTCTTCCGCCTCCATCGCAATGATCAGATTGTCTTCCAGAATAAGAACGCGTCGAAACGTCATCTCAACGCCATCCCCGCACGCCAGCCCCAAGCCACGCCGCTCGTAAAAAATCCCACATCTATCCCTCCGGCGCCAATCATCGGCCCGTATTGAATGGATGGTATGCCCCATCCGTCCTGGCTCAGTCCTTTGTGACACGACCTAACCTCCATTCCGCTTCGCACTTTTTGCACTGCGGTACTATGGGCTCGTCAATGTGCTCCAATCGCATTTGCCGCCGCGGTTAGTAAAAGGTGAAACTGGTCGAAAAGTGACGGACGCGATAATCTAAGCTGATACAGGTCATGCCGACATTTAAAAAAGACATGCCGTCGACAACAATGACTATCTTTAAATAAAGGGTCGCTTGCCCGAATCAAGGCCGTCCCATCCGGCCACATCTGCAAGCGCCTTGGCATCGCGAACGGCGCAACCACGCTCCTGCCAAACGATCAATCCGCGTTCCGCCAGCTTTTTCAACGTCTTGTTGGTATGAACAACGGAAAGGCCAAGCGTGTCCGCCACATGCTGCTGCGTGATGGGGATAACCTTGCTGCCGTTGAACAGATGAAGCGCGCTGGCACGCTGATGCAGGTAAGCGATGAGATAGGCGGCGCGCTCGAGCGCAGACCGGCGCCCGATGCTTAACAGGTGTTCGTCCAATATCCGCTCTTCGCGCGCCGCAATCCAGGTCAGATCGAAGGCCAGCGAAGGATGGGAATTATAGAGGGTCATTAAGTCGGTACGCTCGAAAACACAGAGCGAAACCGGCGAGAGCGCTTCGGTGGAATGCTGCATCTCGCCCATGATGGAGCCTTGCAATCCGATGAGATCGCCGGGCATCACATAGTTGAGGATCTGCCGACGGCCGTCCTCGAGTGTCTTGTAACGAAAGCCCCAGCCCGAGAGGATGGTGAACAGATGCGCGCTGTGGGACCCCTCAAGAAAGACCGTTGCGCCGGCATCAACCAGCATCTCACCCTTCTTGAAGCTGCTGATGAAACTCAGCTCTTCCCGTCCAAACTCTCGAAAATGTGGTAAAGACCTCAACGGACATTGCTGGCAGGGCGTTCTTTGCCCATGCATCGCTGCGGCCTTCCCCATATAGTACTCCCCTGAATCGCGCCAGATCAAGCAACGCCGCCCGATAAACTGCCGCAATATAAAGCACTAATTGAACTAAAGTTCCATCAACGCGGGAAGTCGAGACCCATTTCCCGGAAGCGCTCCGGATCGTCTCCCCAGTTCTCGCGAACCTTTACAAAGAGAAAGAGATGGACGGGTTGCTCCAGGATCTCGGAGAGTTCTTTACGGGATGCCGTCGAGATCGATTTGATGGCCTCGCCACCCTTGCCCAGCGCGATCTTTTTCTGGCTTTCGCGCTCGACATAGATCACCTGTTCGATCCGAACAGAGCCGTCCTTACGCTCTTCCCACTTCTCCGTTTCGACATGCGAAGAATAGGGAAGCTCCTGATGCAGTCGCAGGAACAGCTTTTCGCGCGTGATTTCGGCGGCGAGCTGGCGCATCGGCAGATCGGAAATCTGGTCTTCCGGATAATACCAAGGACCTTCCGGCAGGGTCTTTGCGAGATAATCCATCACGTCGTCGCAGCCGGAGCCATTCTCGGCCGAGATCATGAACGTCTTATCGAAGGCGATCTTCTCGTTGGCGGCGGCGGCCAAGGCCAACAGATCCTCGCGGCGAACGCGGTCGATCTTGTTGAGCAGCATGACCTTCCGCTGCGGAACTTCCTTCAAGCCTTCCAGAATGGCTTCGGCATCACCCCGCAGGCCACGCTCGCTGTCGATCAGGAGCACAATGAGATCCGCATCCTTGGCACCGCCCCAGGCCGAAGTCACCATCGCACGATCGAGACGACGACGCGGCTTGAAGATGCCGGGCGTGTCCATGAAGACGATCTGCGCGTTGTTATGGATGGCGATGCCGCGCACGATCGCGCGCGTCGTCTGCACCTTGTGGCTGACGATCGACACCTTGGCGCCGACCAGGCGATTGACCAATGTCGACTTGCCGGCATTGGTCGGGCCTATGAGCGCCACGAAGCCGGAATGGGTCGGGCCGATATGTTCAACCGCGCCGTCTTCGGCGGGCGTGTCTTGCTGATTGGTCATCTTTTCCGTCGTTTCCAGGCAGTCATTTCTCAATCGATTGAGACTGCCATACACCTTCACGCTCCAAAATCCGAGTCGCCGCCACCTGTTCGGCTGCGCGCTTTGAGCGGTCTATTCCTGTTTCGGGCGCGGTTCCCGCCACTTCCACCGTCACCGTGAAGCGGGGATCATGATCCGGTCCGCTGCGATCATCAACCCTGTACACCGGGGTGACGCCGAATTTCGCATGCGCCCATTCCTGCAATTCCGTTTTGGCGTCGCGCCTTGCCCCGTCGGGCCGAACGGCACGACGCTCCCAATAGCTCAGAATGAACTTGCGGGCCACTTCGAGGCCGCCGTCCAGATAAAGGGCGGCAATCAGGCTTTCGACGACATCGGCGCGCACGTTGAGCATGCGCTTGCCGGTCAGCTTCTTCACGTCAGCGCCGGTGCGGATATAGAGATGCAGCTGCATCTCATCGGCAACCTCGGCGCAGGTATCGGCGCTGACGAGTTGGTTGAGCCGCACCGAAAGCTCACCTTCGGTCGCGGCACCAAACGTCTTGAACAGCAACTCGGCGATGCACAGGCCGAGAACCCGATCACCCAGAAATTCAAGCCGTTCGTAGTTGCCCGCCTTGTGCGTGCGGGCGCTGGCATGTGTCAGCGCCCAATCAAGACGATCCTTCTCGACGAACTCGTAACCTATCGCAGTTTCAAGCTTGGTACGTTCCGCCTGCGAGAGGGCCTGCGCTTTCGTCATTCGACAACCTTGAAGATGCGATCCCAACGCATGTTGGTCGGCCATTTCCATATTTCCCGGAACGACGTGTCATGGCCGAGCGAGAAGAAGATGACGCTGGCGCGCCCGATCAGGTTTTCAGCCGGCACGTAGCCGACATCGAAACGGCTGTCGTCGGAATTGTCGCGGTTGTCGCCCATCATGAAATAATGGCCGGCCGGCACGACATATTCCTGCGTATTGTCGCCGCGCGAATTCGGCGACAGGTCCAGCGTGTCATAGACCTTGCCGCTATCCGGCAGACGCTCGCTGTAAACCGGGATGTTGTCGCCCGGCTCCTGGCTGTAGTCGGACGAGAACGTCCCATGCGGATCGCGCGGAACGGCCTGACCGTTGATATAGAGGATATCGTTCTTCACCTGGATGCGGTCGCCGGGGAGACCGATCACGCGCTTGATGTAGTCGACATCGGGATTCGGCGGGAAGCGGAACACGACGACGTCACCACGCTTCGGCTCGCTGCCGAAAATACGGCCGCTGAACAGGTCCGGCGAGAACGGCAGTGAATATTTCGAATAGCCGTAAGCGAACTTGTTGACGAAGATATAGTCGCCAACCAGAAGTGTCGGCATCATCGAGCCGGACGGAATGGTGAATGGCTGAAAGAGAACCGTGCGGATGACCATGGCCAGGACGAGTGCCTGTACGATGACCTTGATATTCTCCCACAGGGCGTTCTGCTGTTTTACGGCTTTCTCGGACACGCAGTCTTATTCCTTTTTTGCACCCCACCGGCGCACTTGCATTCAGGCATTGTCTACTCGCTTCATATCATCGCGGCAATGGCGCGGATGCCAAAAGCGACACATGGCTGTGATTCAGGCACTGATCGGCAGCGCTTCGATGATCACAAAAGCCTGAGCAAGAGGAAAATCATCGGTTATCGTCAAATGAATGGCGGCGCGATGATTTTCCGGCAGCATGCCAGCGAGTCTCTCGGCGGCTCCGCCCGTCAACCGCATGGTCGGCTTGCCGCTCGGCAGATTGACGACGCCCATGTCGCGCCAGAAGACACCTTGCGCAAGGCCAGTGCCGAGCGCCTTCGAACAGGCCTCCTTGGCGGCAAAACGCTTGGCGTAGGAGGCGGCCTTGTTCTTGCGGCCTTCCGACTTTGCACGTTCTATGTCGGTAAAACATCGATCGGTAAATCGTGTGCCGAAACGTTCGATCGTCTTCTCCACCCGCCGGATGTCGATGAGATCGCTGCCAATACCGATGATCATGAAAAGCCCTCCTGACGGCCCAGGCGTCACAATGCGTCAGACGCTGGACGTGTTTTCGGCCAGCGCCATGCGCTCGCGCGCACGTTCCATCAGGCGCTCCTTGCGGCGCGTCTTGAAGGTTTTCACACCACAATAGGTGAGCGCGTAGACGATTACGCCGGTAACGATTGCCGGAGGGATGCCGCCGATGAGCATCGGCTTCAGAACCGGGTCCCAGATCTGCAGGAGATCGCCCTTGTGCCAGAGGGCCGGCAGATCGATGCCCGCACCCTGCCCGCTTCCGCTGTCACGCGAAAGGATCAGATGACCGATTTCCCAGGTCAGAGCCCATATGAAAGGATAGGTGATCGGGTTTCCCGCCGCCAGACAGCCAAGCGCTGACGCGATGACGTTGCCGCCGATCAGATAGGCAATGATGATCGCCATCACGAAGTGCACGCCGATGAACGGCGTCCAGGACACGACGATGCCGGCAGCAAAGCCGGCAGCAACGGAATGCGGCGATGCTGCAAGGCGAACGAGACGCTTGCCAAAATATTGGAACGAGCGAACGAAGCCTTTACGGGGCCAGATGTGATCCCGCAGTTTTTCCTTCAGCGTCAGTGGTTTTCGGCGACGAAATAGCATGCGGCTTATCTAGTGCACTGAGGGCCGTCATGACAAGACCGGCCTTACATATCAAGCACTGATTAAGAGCCGAAACTGCGGCCCTTTTTTGGAGCGTCACCGGTTCAGGATGCCGAGTTGAAACGCTTCTTCATTCCTAGCGAAGCATCACCGCAATATCGGGATGCTCCAAGGGCGTATAAACACCGCGCCCTCCTGGTTACTTCAAGTATTAACAGCTATTAGCGCTGACGGAACAGACCGCGGTCGACCTGACGCTGACGATATTCAAGGTCAAAACGGTCATGCGAGCCATTCAGGTAAGCCATTTCGCGTTCTTCAACGCTCGGAACGCGCAAGGCACGGGCGATTTTCTTGATCGGGGTAAACATTGTCTTCTCTCATCTCTGTTTCGTTTCTGCGATGACCAGAAGATAGGCTCGACAAGGGTTAATTACCACCGCTCTAAAATACAGACAGCCATGCGCTAAACGCATATCAATCCGGAAAGCTGCTCGATTTTGGTCATTAAATGATCACAAAATATGCAAAACGCCCCGATCAAGGCCGATGAGCGGCCTTATTCGTAAAGCCGCTTCACGGTGGCGATACAGTCGAGCTCCTTGAGCTGCACCAAAAGCTGGTTCAGCTGACGCAGATCCCACACCTCGACATCGAGAGCCATCTCGGTGAAGTCGGCAGCGACACGGACGGTATTGAGGATACGGATATTGACGTCCACATCCGCAACGGTCTGCGCCACCTTGGCCAGCGTGCCGGGTTCGTTCAAAGCGTTGATCAGGACGCGGGCGGCAAAGCGCGACTTGTTGGCTTCATCAAGATCCCAGCGCACATCGATCCAGCGTTCCGGCTCGTCGTCGAAGCGCTGCAGCACCGGCGACTGGATCGGGTAGATGGTGATGCCCTTGCCCTTTTCCATGATACCGACGATGCGATCGCCAGGAACGGCGCCGGTCGGGGCGAAATGCACTTCGACATTGCCCGCGAGGCCACGGATCGGCGGCGCCTCTGCGCCATCGGCGAGATCCGCCTTGTTCTTGCCGGGGATCTTGAACATCATGCCGGAGGCGCTGTGGACGTTGAACCAGCCCTCGTCGCCAGCAGGCTTCACCGTTACGCGCTCGTCCTGATGGTCGGGATAGACAGCGCGCAGCACATCCAGCGACGACATCTCCCCTCGCCCGACTGCAGCAATCGCATCCTCGACATCCTTCTGGCCGAGGCGATGCAAGGCCGGCTTCAAAGCGTCGCGCGAGAAGACCTTGCTGGCGCGCTCGAAGGTGCGCTCCAGAATACGATGGCCGAGGCCGGCATATTGCTTTCGGATGGCAAGCCGTGTTGCGCGGCGAATGGCGGCACGCGCCTTGCCCGTCACCACGATCTCTTCCCAGGCCGCCGGGGGCACCTGCACGCCGGAACGGATGATCTCGACCTCGTCGCCATTGGTCAGCCGCGTCACCAGCGGCATGATGCGGCCGTTGATCTTCGCGCCGACGGTGGTGTCGCCGATATTGGTGTGGACGGCATAGGCGAAGTCGATCGGCGTCGCGCCGCGCGGCAGGGCGATCAGTTTGCCCTTCGGCGTAAAACAGAAGACCTGATCCTGGAACAGCTCCAGCTTCGTGTGTTCGAGGAATTCTTCCGGGCTGTCGCCCTCGGCCAGCGCTTCGATGGTGTGGCGCAGCCAAGAATAGGCATTGCTTTCGCGTGACAGCAGCTCGCCGTCCCCGCCATTGCCATTGGTACCGTCCTTGTAGAGCGTATGGGCCGCAATACCGAACTCTGCGATCTCATGCATGCGCTTGGTGCGGATCTGCAGCTCGATGCGCTGGCTGGATGGGCCGACGATGGTCGTGTGCAGAGAGCGGTAATCATTCTGCTTCGGCGTCGAGATATAGTCCTTGAAACGGCCGGGGACGACGCGCCAGCGCGTATGGACGATGCCGAGGGCCCGATAGCAGGACGGGATATCGTCGACGAGAAGCCGGAAACCGTAGACGTCCGAAAGCTGCTCGAACGACAGCGACTTCGACTGCATCTTGCGGAACACCGAATAGGGACTTTTCAGCCGCCCCTTGACCATCGCATTGGCAAGACCATTGGCCACAAGCAGATCGCGCAGTTCAGTCTCGATCTTCTTGACCAGGCCCTCGTTGCGCCGCGACAGCTCTTCCAGTCGCTTGGTGACGGTCTCGTGCGCTTCAGGATTGATGTGACGGAAGGAGAGCTCTTCCAGCTCCTCGCGCATGTCATGCATGCCCATGCGGCCGGCAAGCGGCGCATAGATTTCCATCGTTTCCTCGGAAATGCGGGCACGCTTTTCCGGCGACATATGGTCGAGCGTGCGCATATTGTGCAGGCGATCGGCAAGCTTGACGAGAAGCACGCGCACGTCGTCAGAAATGGCCAGCAGCAGCTTGCGCAGGTTTTCCGCCTGCTTCGCCTTCTTGGTGACGAGATCGAGCTTCTTGATCTTCGTCAGTCCCTCGACGAGACGGCCGATATCCTCACCGAAGAGCTCGTCGATCTCGGCACGCGTCGCCGTCGTGTCCTCGATCGTGTCGTGGAGAAGCGCAACCGCGATCGTCGATTCGTCCAGACGCATATCGGTCAGGATGGCGGCAACTTCGAGAGGGTGGGAAATATAGGGATCGCCGCTGGCACGCTTTTGCTGGCCATGCTTCTGCATGGCGTAGACATAGGCCTTGTTGAGGAGAGCTTCATTGGCATCGGGCTTGTATTTCTGCACGCGCTCAACAAGCTCGTATTGCCGCATCATTCCAAAGCTACTCCAGCAAAAACAAAAGCGCGCCAGTCATCTGACCGGCGCACACATCTTCACATCATATCGCTCCTGATTGGAGCATCAAGGCCGACGATCAGTAATCGTCGCTTTTTTCCGGAGGCACCAGGCCTTCGATACCGGCCAGAAGCTCTTCTTCCGACATCTGGTCGAAGGTAACGGCTTCCGGTGCATCTTCTTCTTCGTCGCTGGAAGCGGCAGCGCCGCCGGCGGCCAGCAGGCTTGCCGGATCGGGCTCGGGCTCATCCACTTCGACGTGCTTCTGCAGCGAATGGATCAGGTCTTCCTTCAGATCGTCCGGCGAGAGGGTCTCGTCAGCGATTTCGCGCAGCGCCACGACCGGGTTCTTGTCGTTGTCGCGGTCGATGGTGATCGAGGAGCCCTGCGAAATCAGGCGAGCGCGATGGCTGGCGAGCAGAACGAGCTCGAACCGGTTCTCTACTTTATCAATGCAATCTTCTACTGTGACACGGGCCATTGCCTGTCCTTTGCGGTCGTGATGTCGTCATCATGTCTCGGAGTAGCACGCCCGATACAAGCAAACGAAGGCAAATTCAAGTTTTTCCTGTTTGAGCGCCTTCGCAGCGTCACAGAAAGTGCTAAAATCACCTTAGACATTCCATGGATTCAACCTATGATTGCTTGGAATATCGCTTTGCGTGCCCTAAGTCTCGTTTATATGAATAATTCATAAAGTAACACGAATTATTCTGCAATGCTCGGCAAGGCATTGTTTTAGCTGATCTTTGAATAAAATGATTATGTTTTTGTAACAGTGGATATGTAAACGATGTTTGACCCACGCGAAAAAATTGCACTTTTTATAGACGGCGCCAATCTTTACGCTGCATCCAAAAGCCTGGGCTTCGATATCGACTATCGCAAGCTTCTGAAAGCGTTTCAAAAGCGTGGATATCTCCTGCGCGCCTATTATTACACCGCCCTGATCGAGGATCAGGAATATTCGTCCATCCGCCCGCTCATCGATTGGCTCGATTACAACGGCTATAAAGTCGTCACAAAGCCGGCGAAGGAATTTACCGACTCCATGGGTCGCCGCAAGATCAAGGGCAACATGGATATCGAGCTGGCGATCGACGCCATGGAGCAATCCGAAACCGTCGATCATCTCGTGATCTTCTCCGGCGACGGCGACTTCACGACGCTTGTCGAAGCGCTGCAGCGCCGCGGCCGCAAGGTATCGGTCATCTCGACCATGTCGACGCAGCCGCCGATGATTGCCGACGACTTGCGCCGCCAAGCCGATCATTTCATCGATCTCGTATCGCTGAAGGCTGAAATCGGACGCGAGCCCTCGGAACGGCCTCATCGCTCGGCCGAGCCGACGACGCACGCCGCAGATGCGGACTCCGAAGAGCAATAAGGCATAGCCAAGCCGATTTATCTGTCGCAGGCGGCTCGGTCTGCGCCGCACTGATCTTGAGTGCGGCGTGCCTTGCGAAAAACGAGCGGAATCCGATTACAGCGAGGCCGGCAATCCGGATAAGCAGTACTCAGCCGTTGTCTTTCAACAGACGGCTCTTCTGCCTGTTCCAATCGCGTTCTTTTTCGCTCTCACGCTTGTCGTGAAGCTTTTTGCCCTTGGCGAGCGCCAGTTCAAGCTTGGCGCGACCTCTGTCGTTGAAATAGATCTTCAACGGCACGAGCGTCATGCCCTCGCGATTGATGGCGGAGCGCAGGCGGCCGATCTCGCGGCTGGAAAGCAGCAGCTTGCGACGACGTCGCGGCTCGTGATTGAACCGGTTTGCCTGCAGATATTCCGGCAGATACGAGTTGATGAGCCAGATCTCGTCGCCCTCGTCCGACGCGTAGGATTCGGCGATATTCGCCTTGCCTTCGCGCAACGACTTTACCTCGGTGCCCATCAGTACGAGCCCCGCCTCATAGGTATCGATAATCTCGTAGTTGAAGCGCGCCTTGCGGTTTTCCGCCACGATCTTGTTGACTACGCGCTGGCTGCCTTTGGGTGCCATGATTGTTCTTCTTTTCTTATTGTCATTCAGGCGGCTGCCGTCGGCGCGCCAGGTTGTTCTTCCCTAAATAAGCGAGACCGCCCTCCTTGTGAAGAGAGCGGTCCAACAGACAATCAGATGCACCCGCAATGCCGTCAGTTCAGCAGTCCGGCATGACGCATTGCTGCGTCGATTGCAGCTTCCGTCCCAGGCTCCAGCGTCGACAGAAGCGGTGAGCGGACGTTGCGGTTCATCCGCCCAAGACGGGAGAGGCCGTACTTGGCGCCACAGAGGCCCGGCTCCAGGAAGATCGCCTTGTGCAGCGGCATGAGACGATCCTGATATTCGAGCGCCTTGGCATAGTCTCCGGCAAGCGTTGCCGCCTGAAACTCGGCACAGAGGCGCGGCGCGATATTGGCCGTCACGGAAATACAGCCGACACCGCCATGGGCATTGAAGCCGAGCGCCGTCGCGTCTTCGCCGGACAGTTGCTGAAACTCGCGACCACAGCTGATACGCTGCTCGGAGACGCGCTCGATCTTGCCCGTTGCATCCTTGACGCCAACGATGTTGCCATAAGCCTTGGCAAGCGCACCCATCGTCTCCGGGGTCATGTCGACAACCGAACGGCCCGGGATGTTATAGATGTAGATCGGCAGCTTCACGGCTTCGGCGATCGCCGCGAAGTGCGCGTAAAGGCCCTTCTGCGTCGGCTTGTTGTAATAGGGGGTGACCACCAGAACCGCGTTCGCGCCGACTTTCTCGGCGTGCTGTGCAAGCTCGATTGCCTCGCGCGTATTGTTGGAGCCAGCACCCGCCATCACCGGAACGCGCTTGGCGGCGGTCTCAATACAGAGCTCGACCACGCGTTTGTGCTCGTCATGCGACAAGGTCGGCGATTCCCCAGTCGTGCCCACCGGCACAAGACCCTTGCTGCCCTCTTTTATCTGCCAGTCGACATGCGAGGCAAACGATGCCTCATCCACCTTGCCGGCGTCAGTAAAGGGCGTCACGAGAGCGGGAATGGATCCCTGGAACATGCAAGTCTCCTAGCGGTGCGGCATTCATGCTTCAGCCGCAATCCATGGTTATGAATCCGGGCACCATAGAGCCACGACTTGACGGCGACAAGCGTGCTTTGATTGGTGGAGGGCAGTTTCCGATATCATAATTGATTGAATTTCGGACCACCGGTAAGGTTTCGTTAATATAGCGTTTGGCAAATGGAATGGGACCGTCTGTTTTGTGAGTAGCCGGATGAAGAGACCTGTCATGATCTGGACCGCTGTGGGCTTGGCGGTCGCCTGGGGTGCCGTGGCCTCGCAGCTATCCGGCCGGCCATCGTCCGCGCCCGCCGGCACCGACGTTGCCATGGCGACCGATCCCATCAGCACGGCCGCCATACCGCGCAACGGCACGATCGCGCCAATCAGCAGCGATCTGAAAGCCGGCCTCGACGCACTTTCCAACAAGAATCCGATGCAGGCGCTTGCCATTCGCAATGGCATGAACGAAGGCACGCTCGACCGGCATATTCTGACATGGGCGATCGCGACATCGGGCCAACCGGGCATCCCGTCCGGCGAAATTGCCGCCGCCTCGCGCGAGCTTCAGGGGTGGCCTGGACTTGGCAGCCTGCGTGCCAACTCGGAACGGGCCCTCTATCAGGAAAACCCCGCCACGGATCAGATTCTGGCCGCCTTCGGCAATTCGCAACCGGAAACGGTGGAGGGCTCCATCATCCTGGCGCGCGCTTACATGGCGCGTGGCGCATCGCCCCAGGCGTCGAAGCTGATCCGAAAGATCTGGCGCGAAGAGCCATTGGACAAGGCGCTCGAGGACAAGATCCTCGCCGAATTCCCGATGCTGCTTTCGCCTGCCGATCACAAGGCGCGCATGGACTATCTGCTCTACCGCGACCGGACTGCGCAGGCCAAGCGCTTCGGCGATCTCGGAAGAGCGCAATCGCTCTACAAGGCCTGGGCCGCCGTTAACGAGCGCTCACCAAAGGCAGACGCGATGATTGCGGCCGTCGAGGCCCAATGGCGCAAGGATCCGGCCTATCTTTTCATGCGCATCGAAAACCTGCGCCGCCAGAACAAATACGACGATGCCGCCAGTCTTCTCGCGCAAATGCCACGAGACCGTGGCGTGCTTGTCAGCCCCGGCGCCTGGTGGAGCGAGCAGCGCATCGTCAGTCGCGGCCTGGTGGATCAGGGAGAGTTCAAGGCAGCCTACAGGATTGTCGACGCCAGCGTCGCCGAGAGCCCGCAGGATGTCGGCGAGGCCGAGTTCCATGCCGGCTGGTATGCTCTACGCGGCCTGCAGGACGGCACGAGTGCCGCCGTTCATTTCCGCAAGATCCTGCAAGTCTCCAACGGACCGATCTCTCAATCGCGCGGCTGGTATTGGCTTGGCCGGGCTGCCGAGGCAGGCGGACCTGGCAAGGCGGCCGATTTCTATGCGAAGGCGGCATCCTATCCAAGCACCTTCTATGGTCAGCTTGCAGCGGAGAAGCTTGGCCGCCGCACGCTGAACGTCACCTACCCCTCGCCCTCGCCGACGGACCGCCAGCGCTTCCAGGGACGCGAAGCGATACAGGCGATCTCTCGGCTCGAGGCAGCCGGCCACGGCTGGCGTGCCGATGCGCTCTACCGCGCACTGGCAAAACAGCTGGATAGCCCCGGCGAAATCGCGATGCTGGCTGCCCGCGCCGAACGCTCCGGCAACCATCAGCTTTCGCTGCAGATCGGCAAGATCGCCTACGGGCGTGGTATCGATGTTGCGGCACTGGCTTTCCCGATCGGCGTCATACCTGATAACGCCAACATTTCCGGTTCCGGCAAGGCGCTGGCCTACGCCATCGCCCGCCAGGAGAGCGCCTTCAATCCGGCCGCAGTCTCCTCGGCAAATGCACGGGGGCTGTTGCAACTCCTGCCGAAGACGGCAAAGGCTGTCGCCGGTCGTCACGGCATCGTCTTCTCAGCCGAGAAGCTGACGCAGGACGCTGGCTATAACGCCACGCTCGGCGCGCATTATCTCGGCGAGCAGATCGATACTTTCGGCGGCTCTTACATTCTGACCTTCATCGCTTACAATGCCGGACCGAACAAGGTGCCGGAGTGGATCAACCGCTATGGAGATCCACGCGGGAAATCGCTGGACGACGTGATCGACTGGATCGAGCGCATCCCCTTCCCCGAGACCCGCAATTACGTGCAGCGGGTCATGGAGAACTACCAGGTCTACAAGGCGCGGCTCGGCCAGAAAGCCGATATCGTGCACGATCTCGTCAACGGTCGCGGCTAGAGGCTTTCAGCCTTTCCGCGAATCGCGACAACGCTCGACATTCTTGCTTTCAGGCAATTCGGACGGACAACCGCTGCGCTCTTCCTCAACTCGTTTCAAACCTCGCGAAGGTTTGAAGCGGTTGCGGGTCTCACGCCGAGAGTTCGCCCGGATGCCAACTGCAGTTGTGCTCACCGCGTAAATGCCGTTACATCCCTCACGCGATCTCAGCCATGAGGGACGACATATGCGTAGTGACGACGAAAGTGGTTTCCTTACGAGAACGATATCGGCTGGGGACGGGCTGAAACTTTATGTTCGGGACTATGCCGCCGACGCGGTGGCGATTCGAGACAGAGCACCTGTCATCTGCCTGCCCGGCCTCACCCGTAATTCGCGGGACTTTCATCAGTTGGCGCTTGCTTTATCGCAGGACACAGCAGCTCCGCGCAGGGTAATCACGCTTGATGCTCGCGGGCGCGGCCTGTCGGAACGGGACGCGGACAAATCCCACTACAATCTCATCATCGAGACACAGGATGTTCTGACCGTCTGCTCAGCACTTGATGTCGCGCAGGCGATCTTCATCGGCACCTCCCGGGGCGGGCTCGTTCTGCACATGCTTGCGGCAAGTCGCGCCGATGTTCTCAGGGGCGTTATCCTCAATGACATCGGCCCGGTGTTGGAAAAGACCGGACTGACGGATATACGCGACTATCTCAACCGTGACAGAAAGCCCGGCACTTGGGATGAAGCCGCCGAGATTCTGCGGGAGAATCATGGCACCGCCTTTACCGCGCTCGGCGAGGCTGACTGGCAGGACATGGCTCGGGCGATCTATGCCTCGCACAATGACAGGCCCGTCAGCGACTACGATCCGGCCATCGCGACTCAGATGCAGTCGATTGATCTCGATGCCCCAATTCCCGATCTATGGCAGCAGTTCCAGGGATTCCAGACTGTTCCGCTGATGGTGATTCGCGGTGAAAACTCAAAGCTATTGACGGCAGAAACGACAGCCGAGATGGCGGCGCGTCATCCAGGGCTCGTCGTCAAGGTTGCCGCCGGGCAAGGGCATGCGCCTGTCCTTCATTTCGGCGACATTCCCGACGCCATCCGGAATTTCATGGCCGCTCTCTGACGCGTGGGCTGCGATTGCGCTCAATAACGAAAAGGCCCGGTTGGGATACCGGGCCTTTCCTCTCCTGATCGGAGGTCTGATCAAGAGATCTGTCGAACTTGATTCGGCAAATTAGAACGTGCGCTGGAAGCGGAGGATACCAGCCCAGGTGTCCTTGTTGACGGCGTCGTAGTTCGTGTAGGTCACTTCCGGCTCGATGAGCAGGTCCTTGACCGGGTTGAACTTGAGGTTCGTCGTAGCGGACAGGGTCTTCAGGTCGTCATAAGCAACCTGGAGGTTCCACTTGAGCTTGTCGTTAACCGGAACGCCAACGCCGCCCCACAGAGCCCAGTCACCCCAGCCGAGACCAGCACCGCCAGCACCGGCGTACTTGTTCAGCTTGTCGCCGTCCGTGTTCCAGCCGCCCATCAAGAAGGCCGAGAATACGCCGAAGTCAGCGTCTACGCGAGCCTTGACAGCGCCTTCTTCGACGATGGAGTCATAACCACCGACGACGCGGAACTGCCATGCGCCAGACTTGAAGCCTGCACCGGCAACAACGTCAGGAGCGTAGTGGTCCGAGCTGTCTTCGCCGTTTGCACCCTTGGCACCGGTGCCAGAGTTGCTGTCTTCGAGCGAGATAACAGCCGTGAAGCCGTTGCCTGCATCGTAGTTGTAGGTGATCTGGTTCAGTTCGTCGGTGTTGTTGATACCGTACTCGATCACGTCGTCGTTGATGACGTCGCCGGCATAGCCGAGGAAGGTCGAGTAAACCGAGTCGTTCTTACCAACGAGGAAGCCGCCGAGGCTGATGTTAGCCCAGAGAAGCTTGTTGGTGGTGGCGTTGCCGTCGTTCCAGTCGAAACGATAGACCGTTGCGGTCTTCAACGGACCGTATTCAGTGTCCGTAGCCGTCGAGATTCTCAGCTCGGCGCGGGTATGCCAGTAGGTGCCGCGGGCGCTTTCGTCCTGGCCAGCCTTGTAGGCGTTGTACCAGCCGCCTTCGGTACGGACGAGGCCGCCGATCTTAAGGCAGGTTTCGGTGCCCGGAATGAAGAAGTAGCCAGCGCCGTAAGCGTCACAGATGCGAACGTATTCAAGCGGCTCGGGCTCGGCAGCAACGATAGCGTCGGCTGCATGAGCACCGGAAACTGCTGCCAGCGCAGCAGCGGAGCCGAGGAGGAGGCTCTTGATGTTCATAATAACTCCAGTTTCAATATCCATTAGGTATGAGAAATCACGCCGAGAAAATCGACGAGCCCTACCCCACCTAGTTTTAAAGTTGACCCCTGATCTGGGAGAACCAAGACAGTAAGCCTTGCTTCCGATTTGGAACCTACAGATCGTTTTTTTCAGAGCAATATCAGAGATAATTTAAGAGCATTTGTGACGGTTGTTTCAAAAGGTGCGTTGCACAAAAATCACGTCGCAAAACTGTCATATATTTGACATGACCAAAATCCGGATCGAATGAATTATCACTTCTGAAAATACTTAAATTAAAGAGACAATACTGATGATATAGATCTAATATCCCTAAATAAGCCTACTTAAACTTCATGTCATTCGAGAATACAAGCATCCTAGTATTCAACATGAAAACTAAACTTCCCAAACAGAAAAGGCCCGGCATATAGCCGGGCCTTTTCCTCTCAAATTGAGAAACCAGATATGACTGAGGTCAAATCAGATTAGAAAGAACGCTCGAAGCGGAGAATACCAGCCCACTGATCCTGATTGATCGAGTCCCAGTTGGTGTAAGATACTTCCGGCTCGATGAGCAGGTTCTTAACCGGGTTGAACTTCAGGTTCGTCGTTGCAGCAAAGATCTTGCTGTCGGTGTAGGCGAGCTGCAGGTTCCACTTCAGCTTTTCGTTGATCGGAACGCCAACGCCGCCCCAAACAGCCCAGTCACCCCAGCCGATGCCAGATGCATCGCCAGCGCCGTTCGAACCGGCGTACTTGTTGAGCTTGTCGCCGTCGGTGTTCCAGCCGCCCATCAAGAAGGCCGAGAATGCGCCGAAGTCAGCGTCAACGCGAGCCTTGATAGCGCCTTCTTCGACGATCGAGTCGTAACCGCCAACGACCTTGAAGCCCCATGCGCCGGCCTTGTAGCCAACACCTGCAACAACGTCAGGAGCGTAGTGGTCAGAGCTGTCTTCGCCGTTCGAGCCGGTTGCACCAGCGCCCGAGTTGCTGTCTTCGAGCGAGATAACAGCGGTGAAGCCGTTGCCTGCATCGTAGTTGTAGGTGATCTGGTTGAGTTCGTACGGGCCGTCATAGACCACGTCGTCGTTGATGACGTCGCCGGCGTAGCCGGTGAAGACGTTGAACTGCGAGTCCGTCTTACCAACCGTGAAGCCGCCGAGGCTGATGTAAGCCCAGAGCAGGTTGGTCTTGGTTGCGTTGCCGTCGTTCCAGTCCCAACGAATGATGGTTTCGGTCTTCAGCGGACCGTATTCGGTGTCGGTCGCGGTGTTGACGTTCAACTCAGCGCGGGTGTGCCAGAGCGTGCCGTTACGGCTGTTCGGGTTGTAGGCATCGTACCACTGACCTTCGGTACGAACCTTGCCGCCGATCTTGAGGCAGGTTTCCGTGCCCGGAATGAAGAAGTAGCCTGCACCGTATGCGTCGCAGATGCGAACGTATTCCAACGGCTCCGGCTCAGCAGCGACGATAGCGTCAGCAGCGTGAGCACCGGAAACTGCTGCAAGCGCAGCAGCGGAGCCCAGAAGAAGGCTCTTGATGTTCATATTGACCTCCAGTCAAAGTTTTAATCGAAAATGAGAACTACCCGAAGGTATTCCCTGTCCCATCCTCGGCGTTTCAAGAAGTGGACGATCAATCGCCCTCGCTTCCGAGAGTGAAAATACAAGACGCGCTCTGTCACGCAATCGACATCTTCTCGGAAACGTGGATTTGCGTAAGCCTTCCGTAGCGGCTGTTGCTGAAAGGACACAAAACGACATCGGGGCCGGATTAAGGGTTTAAACTTTATTAAGAAAGTCCTTGATCTGTCGGCACTTACATAGGGTGCTTATATAAAGCCGCGGAAATGCAACTGGGCGGTCAAATCGCTGTTTCCCGCTCTATCGCGGGGTTTAGCGACGCCTCAATGATCGTTTACGACATTTACCGCGACAATTTCCGGTGGTGGGCGACATGCCATCGGCATTCTCATCGTCCCAAATCGGGGCAGACGCCGAATGATTCCATCTTGAGCGATTCGACGTCGAAGCATCCGCGCGATTGGCCAGAGGTGCCATCAAGCGTTTCGGGAATCAATTTGGCGAGGAGCGACACCATATCGAAGCAAGTAGCCGGCTTATTGCCGCTGGCTTGCTGGATGCTCGTTATTGTGGGTGTGATTTGTTTGAAATGGCGGAGAAGATGGGATTCGAACCCACGATACCATTTCTGGTATACTCCCTTAGCAGGGGAGCGCCTTCGACCACTCGGCCACCTCTCCGGTGCGGCCCTGATAGGGCCATTCATTTATCGACGCAAGCGCTTTTTCGCCTTTGTGTACGTTCTTTCCATGATTCAGCGATGGGCGATTGCCGGCCGAAGCATGCTTCGGCCGGCCTCGAAATTTATATCAGGACAGGAGTTGCTTCAAATCCGCCGCCGGATCGACCAGAATCTCCCTGGACGGATTGGTGCCGGTCTCCAGCAGTTTCTTGCCGGTCACATAAGCCTTTGCGTCGTTGATCGCGTCGACGGCAATGAATCGTCCCTGCTTGAAATACCAGATGGAAGCGGCACCCTCGCGAGCCCCGGGACGCAAAAGCGTCTCGTCATAACCGAGATTGAAACCGGCAATCTGCAGCTTCACGTCATACTGATCGGACCAGAACCAAGGCTTCGGATCGTAGGCCCTGTCGCCGCCGGCAATGATCGCGGCTGCGGCTTCTGCCTGGTCGACGGCGTTCTGGACCGATTCGAGGCGGATCCGGCCACCCTCCCATGGCAACTCCACGCAATCACCCATGGCAAAGATGGAGGGATCGGAGGTACGGACATGCGAATCGACGACGATGCCGTTACCGACCTCAAGCCCCGCTTCCTTGGCGAGCCGGTCATTCGGCGCGACGCCGATGCCGACGACGACGAAATCGACCTCGATGGTCGTCCCGTCGGACAATTCGGCTGCCGCGACGTGGCCGTTGCGGCCGATCAGCTGCTTGAGTCCGGTCTTCTCACGGATGACGACGTCATGCTTCTGATGGATGCCCCTGAAAATATCGGCGGTTTCCTTGGCGGCAACGCGCTGCAGTATCCGGTCGCTCATCTCTATAAGAGTGACTTCGAGACCGCGATGGCGTGCGACGGCCGCAGCCTCGAGCCCGATATAACCGCCACCGATGATCAGGACGCGACGCCCGGGGCGCATTTCACCAGCAAGCAAATCGGCATCGCGCTTGTCACGCGCGACATAGACACCCTCGAGCGCACCGCCGACCGATGGCGGCAGGCGGCGCGGTGTCGAGCCTGTTGCGATCGCCAATGTCTCGTAATCCAGCCTGAAACCATCCTGCATGACGATCTGCTTTGCAGCACGATCGATCTGCTCGACCCACGTCGAGACGTGGATTTCGACATTGTTATCGGCATACCAATGTTCGGGACGAAACAGCAGACGATCGAATGTCATTTCGCCGAGCAGGTACTTCTTGCTGAGCGGCGGGCGCTGGTAGGGAAGGTTTTCCTCTGCACCGACGATGGTGATTGGCCGCGAATCACCTAACCCACGCAATTTGGCTGCGAGTGCAAAACCCGCCTGCCCGGCCCCGATAATGACCAATCTGCCCGTCACGATCCGTACTCCATTGTATTATGGCGATCCTTGCGCGCTGCGCGGAAGGCTGCCTATGGCTTCAGGGGTAGCGCCTGCATCCGCAAGCGTCAATCGTCGCTAACCCTGCGCCCTGGATCGGGAAAAAATTGGGCCGAATGGTCAATCCTCGATTTCGACCCATCGCCGTTCATGGAAGGATTGCGCCATGGCATGCACGGATTTTTCGATGCGCAGGCCATCTTTGAAAGCCACGACTGACGCAGCCTCACCCGAAATAGCGCGAATCAGTTCACGGCATTCGATGATCTTCAGGTCGTTGAAGCCGAGGCCGTGGCCGGGCGCCGGAATGAAGCGGTCATAGGGCTTGTGGGCGGGGGCCGCCAGCACCTTGCGGAAGCCCTGTTCGCTCTCCCTGCCCTCGGCCTGATAGAGCTCGAATTCGTTCATGCGCTCCTGGTCATAGGAAATCGAGCCCTTTGAGCCGAAGATCTGCAGGGCGATTCGCCCCTTGCGGCCCCAGGCCGAGCGATTGGCCATCAGCACCGCGGAAATGCCGCCGCCTAGGCGCATCAGCACGTTGGCAAGATCGTGGTTTTCGACAGTGCGGCTGCCGCCATCCTTCAACGGCCGCTCGGCATAGGGCTTGACCATGTCAGTGATAACAGCTTCGACATGACCGAACAAAAACCACAGCAACGAGAGCGGATGCACGGCGAAATCATCGAGAGCGCCATAACCGGAGGCAAGCTCGCTCTTCCAATAGAACAAGCCGTTCGGATCAGCCATGAAGTCCTCGTCCATCTCGACGCGAACATGGTTGACGGTGCCGATCGCACCTTCGGCTATCAGCGCCTTGATGTGGCGCATCACCGGATTCTGAATGTAGTTATAGCCGAGGATGGCGGTCTTGCCGGAAGCTTTGGCTGCGGCGAGCATCCGCGCGGCATCGCCATAGGCGGGCGCCATCGGCTTTTCGCACCAGACATGCTTGCCGGCTTCGAGTGCTGCAATCGCCATTTCCGGGTGAAACTGGTTGGGCGTCGTCACCGAAACGACATCGACGTCCGGATCCGCGATTAGGTCCCGCCAGTCGGCTGTCGCCTTTTCGAAGCCGAACTCGTCGCCTCGCGCCTTTGCCAGATCGGCGTTGGCTTCGGCCAGATGCACCAGCCGGGGACGGGCGACATCACCGAATACGGTTTTTACCGCATTCCATGCGAGAGCGTGGCATTTGCCCATATAGCCGGTCCCGATCAATCCAACGCCAAGCGATTTCATTTGCCCGTTCTCCTCAACCTTCTCACGAAGTTGCGGGATTTTTGGAATATTTAGACCGTTTTGACAAGCGGGGCTTTGCCCGCATTCTCACTAAAACTGACTAGAAATCTAAATTACATGTTTTAAATCATTAACTTAAAAATATTCGTGCTGATCGATTCAAAATCCGCTATCGTTGCAAATATGGAATATTTATTTCATTATGGCGCAGAGTGGCGGAAGGGCAGGCATGGATAACGGTATGGATACGCAGACCAGGGTGCCGCGCGACTTCGAAAGCCTTCGCAGCATCATCATCGAGCGCAAGAACGCCATGCCGAAGCGCCTCGCGCAGGTTGCCGCCTTTGCGCTCGGCAATCCCGATGAGATCGCCTTCGGCACGACCGCCAGCATCGCCGCCGCCGCGGAGGTGCAGCCGTCGACATTGGTACGCCTTGCCCATCACCTCGGCTACGAGGGCTTCTCCGACCTGCAGAGCATCTTTCGCGAGCGGCTCCGCGACCGGACGCTGAGCTATGAGGAGCGCTTGGTGACCTTGGAGCGTTCTGGCGTGGAGAATGAAGAAGCCAGCATTCTCTCCGGCTTTCTCTCTGCGGCGAGCCAGTCCGTCAACAAGCTGGCCGCGACGATCGAGACGGAAACCTTCGTCAAGGCGGTCGACGTCCTTGCCGCGGCCGAGACCATCTATCTCATCGCCAAGCGCCGCTCCTATCCGCTGACCGCGCATATGGCCTATGCTTTTTCCAAGCTCAACATCCGCCATCAGATCGTTGCGTCGCCAAACGGCATCGATGGCGAGATCGCGCGCTTCGCCACGGAAAAGGATGCTGCGATCGCAGCCAGCTTTTCGCCCTATGCAGCCGAGAGCCTCGCTCAGGCGCAGGATCTTGCCTCTCGCAATGTGCCTGTAATCGCCATTACCGATTCGGCCTTTTCGCCGCTGACCGCCTGCGCAGACCATTGGTTCGAAGTGGCGGAGGCCGACTTCGCCGGGTTTCGCTCGATGGCCGCATCCATGGCGCTGGTCATGGCCTTCCCCGTCGCCATTGCTGAACGCCGGCGAAAAGAGATGGCAAAAACCGATAAAACAAAAATGGAATAAACATTCCGAATTGACAAAATCTCGGAACCGATGTTTCACTACGATCAGATCAAGGCTGCGGGAGATGGCCGTTCGATCGATCGCAACCGGAACGAAACGAACACCGGCACTATTCAATACTGCATGATCTCGGCCCAAGTTATAGAGCAAAGAGGTCATGCCCCGACGGGAGGACATCATGGCACACGACAATCCTGGCGCTCAGCCGGAGGCGAAACTCGATGTGATCACCATCGGTCGCTCCTCCGTCGACCTTTATGGTCAGCAGATCGGATCGAAGCTCGAGGATATCGCATCCTTCGCAAAGTCGGTCGGCGGCTGCCCGGCCAATATCGCCATCGGTACGGCGCGCCTCGGTCTCAAATCCGGCCTTATTACCCGCGTCGGCGACGAGCAGATGGGACGCTTCATCCGTGAACAGGCTGCACGCCAAGGGGTGGCGGTCGACGGGATCGCGACGGACAAGGAGCGCCTGACGGCACTGGTGCTGCTTGCGGTCGAGGCCGAGGGCGTCTCGCCAATGATCTTCTATCGGTCCGACTGCGCCGACATGGCGCTGAACGAAGACGATATCGACGAGAACTTCATCAAGTCCTCGAGCGCCGTTCTGGTCTCCGGTACGCATTTCTCCAAGCCGAATACCGAAGCGGCCCAACGCAAGGCGATCCGCATCGCCAAGGCAAACGGCCGCAAGGTAATCTTCGACATTGATTATCGGCCGAACCTGTGGGGCCTCGCCGGCCACGCCGAAGGCTTCGAGCGTTATGTGAAGTCGGATCGCGTCTCCTCCAAGATGAAGGAAACGCTGCCGGATTGCGATTTGATCGTCGGCACGGAAGAAGAGATCATGATCGCCTCGGGTGCCGACGACGTTCTCGGAGCCTTGAGGGAGATCCGCCGCCTCTCCTCGGCCGTCATAGTTCTCAAGCGCGGCGCCATGGGCTGCATCGTTTATGACGGTTCAATCTCGGACGATCTTGAAGCGGGAATCGTCGGCCAGGGGTTCCCGATCGAAGTGTTCAACGTTCTCGGCGCGGGCGACGCCTTCATGTCCGGCTTCCTGCGCGGCTATTTGCGCGACGAGCCGCTGAAGACCTGCGCCACCTGGGCGAATGCCTGCGGCGCCTTTGCCGTCTCCCGCCTGCTCTGCTCGCCGGAATACCCGACCTGGACGGAGCTCGACTTCTTCCTGAAGACCGGCAGCGAACACAGGGCGCTGCGCAAGGATGAGGCGATCAACCATATTCATTGGGCAACGACCCGGCGTGGCGACGAAATCCCGTTGCTGATGGCGCTGGCGATCGACCACCGTTCGCAGCTCGTCAGCGTCTGCGACGAGCTTGGCCTTGGCCATGAGAAGATCGTTGCCTTCAAACGGCTCGCCGTCGCAGCGGCAGCAAGGGTGTCCGATGGCCGTCCCGGCTACGGCATGCTGATCGACGAGCGCTTCGGGCGTGACGCTTTCTTCGATGCTGCCACGAAGAATTTTTCCTGGATCGGCCGCCCCGTCGAGCTGCCGGGTTCGAAACCTCTGCGATTCGAGTTCAGCCAGGACATAGGATCTCAGCTTGTCGAATGGCCGCTCCATCACTGCATCAAGTGCCTGTGCTTCTACCATCCGGACGACCCGAAGGACTTGAAGACGGAGCAACAACAGAAGTTGCGGACGCTTTTCGAAGCCGCACGCAAGGTTGGCCGCGAGCTTCTGGTGGAAATCATCGCCAGCAAGAACGGCCCGCTGACCGACGACACCATAGCGACGGCGCTGGAAGAGCTTTATGCACTCGGCATCAAGCCGGACTGGTGGAAACTGGAGCCGCAGGGCTCGACCGCTGCCTGGAAAAAAATCGATGCCGTGATTGCCAAAAATGATCCATGGTGCCGTGGTATCGTACTGCTCGGTCTGGAGGCGCCGGCGGAGGAACTGATCCGCAGCTTCGAGGCGACGCTGGCGGCCCCCTCGGTCAAGGGTTTCGCCGTCGGGCGGACCATCTTCTCCGATACAGCCCGCGCATGGCTCTCGGGTGGCATCAACGACGAGGAAGCGATTGCCGATATGGCCGGCCGTTTCCGACAACTGACGGCGGCGTGGCTCAAAACCCGCGGTCTGCAATAGTTTCGCATTTGGGAGGCATCCGATGGGCAAGACGATCCGATTGACGATGGCACAGGCCGTCGCGCATTTCCTCAAGAAGCAGATGACCATCATCGACGGACAGAAGCAGCCGATCTTCGGCGGCGTCTGGGCCATCTTCGGTCACGGCAATGTCGCCGGCATCGGCGAAGCGCTTTATCAGGTGCGCGAGGAACTGCCGACCTTCCGTGCGCATAACGAGCAAGGCATGGCCCATGCAGCCGTCGCCTTCGCCAAGGCAAGCTTCCGTCAGCGTTTCATGGCCTGCACGACCTCCATCGGTCCCGGTGCGTTGAATATGATCACGGCCGCCGGTGTCGCGCATGTCAACCGCATTCCGGTGCTGCTGCTGCCCGGCGACGTCTTTGCCAATCGCGCGCCCGATCCGGTTCTGCAGCAGATCGAGGACTTCGGCGATGGCACCGTTTCCGCCAATGATGCTTTCCGCTCGGTCTCCCGCTATTTCGACCGCATCACCCGCCCCGAGCAGATCATGACGGCACTGAAGCGCGCGATGCAGGTGCTGACCGATCCCCTCGATTGCGGCCCCGTAACGCTGTCGCTGTGCCAGGACGTGCAGGCCGAAGCCTTCGATTACCCCGAAAGCTTCTTCCAAGAGCATGTCTGGGCGCAGCGCCGCCCGCAGCCGGACGCAGACGAACTCGCCAATGCAATCGCGTTGATCCGCCGCTCCGAAAAGCCGGTCATTTTGGCCGGCGGCGGCGTGCTCTATTCGCAAGCGACGAAAGAATTGACCGCCTTCGCCGAAGCGCATGACATTCCCGTGGTCGTCACGCAGGCCGGCAAATCCGCTATCGACGAGACCCATCCCTTAGCACTTGGCTCGGTCGGCGTGACGGGCACGTCTGCCGCCAACGCCATTGCCGAGGATACCGATCTGGTGATCGCCGTCGGCACACGCTGCCAGGACTTCACCACCGGCTCCTGGGCGCTGTTCAAGAACGAAAAGCTGGCCATGATCGGCCTCAATATCGCAGCCTATGACGCGCTCAAGCACAATAGTCACCCACTGGTGACGGACGCACGCGAAGGCCTGAAGGCGCTCTCCGCCGGACTGACCGGCTGGCATGCGCCGGCTTCGCTTGCCGAGAAGGCAGCGCGGGAGAAAAAGATCTGGGCGGAGGCAGCCGCCAAGGCGATGGCGACGACGAATGCCGCCCTGCCCTCCGATGCCCAGGTCATCGGCGCCGTCACCCGCACGCTTGGTGGCGAAAACAGTATTCTGGTGTGTGCCGCTGGCGGCCTGCCCGGCGAGCTGCACAAGCTCTGGCCCGCGACTGTGCCCGGCAGCTACCACATGGAATATGGCTTCTCCTGCATGGGCTACGAGATTGCCGGCGGCCTTGGCGTCAAGATGGCGCGTCCGGAGAAGGATGTCGTCGTCATGGTTGGCGACGGTTCCTACATGATGCTGAATTCCGAACTGGCGACCTCCGTCATGCTCGGGTTGAAGATCACCGTCGTGTTGCTCGACAACCGCGGCTATGGCTGTATCAACCGCCTGCAGATGGCGACAGGCGGCGCGAACTTCAACAACCTCCTGAAGGACTCGCGCTTCGAAGTGATGCCTGAGATCGACTTCCGGGCGCATGCGGAAAGCATGGGCGCGATTGCCGTGAAGGTCTCCTCCATCACCGAACTGGAACAGGCGATCGAGGCATCCAGGAAGAACGACCGCAGCTCGGTCATCGTCATCGACACCGACCCGTTGATCACGACGAATGAAGGCGGCCACTGGTGGGACGTCGCCGTTCCCGAGGTCAGCCCGCGTGCTGAAGTCAACAAGGCCCGCGCCGCCTACGAACAGGCCCGCGCCGCCCAGCGCATCGGTTGATCCATTTCCGTCATTTTTCCGGAGGAGCTTTTCGGCTCCTCCAATCGTGTTTTCAAGGAGACTATTGATGAAGGCCAAACTCGGCATGTCGCCCATCGCCTGGTGGAACGACGACCTTCCTGAGCTCAGCGACGACGTATCCCTGGAAGAATGCCTGCGCCAGTCGCGCGGTGCGGGCTTCACGGGCATGGAACAGGGCCGGCGCTTTCCGAGCAACCCGGATGAAATGCTGCCGATCCTGCGCGCCGCCGACGTCACGCTCTGCGGCGGCTGGTTCTCCGGCACGCTCGTCAATGAAGAGCTTGCCGCCAACAAGGACCGCATCGCGCCGATGATCGAGCTGTTCAAGGCCGTCAATGCGCCTTGCATCGTCTATGGCGAAGTTGGCCGTTCCATCCAGGGCGATCGCTCCAAGCCACTCGCCACCAAGCCGCGCCTTTCCGATGACGAGATGAAGGCCTATGCCCGCCGCGTCACCGAGTTTGGCGAATGGTGCGCTGCGCAGGGGATGCCGCTCTCCTACCACCATCACATGGCCGCTGTCGTCGAAACCGAGCCGGAACTCGATGCTTTCATGCGCAATTCCGGCGCAGGCATTCCGCTGTTGCTCGATGCCGGCCATCTCGCCTTTGCCGGCGGCGACGTGCTACGCGCCATCGACAACCACCATGCCCGCATCAACCACGTCCACGTCAAGGATATCCGCAAGTCCGTCGTTGATGGGCTGGATCGCAGCCGCCAATCCTTTCTCGATGCCGTCGCGCTCGGCGCATTCACGGTGCCGGGCGACGGTTCGCTGGATTTCGGCGCCATCGTCAAGCGCTTTGCCGAATACGGCTACGAGGGCTGGTTCGTGGTCGAGGCCGAGCAGGATCCGCGCAACGCACCACCGCAGAAGATGGCCGAGATCGGCCATGCCGAGCTGATGCGTGTCATGACAGCCGCAGGCTATACGGTGGAAACGGAAGGCTTTCCCAAGTAAGCAAGGAACAACGTCCATGCCCAATCTCAAGGTCAAACCTGACGGCGCCCATGGCCGCGTCACCCACGTCACGCCTGAAAACGCCGGCTGGACCTATGTCGGCTTCGATCTTCACCACCTGAAGCCGGGCGAAACCGCTTCGGCCGAAACCGGCGACCGCGAAGTCTGCCTCGTCTGGGTCAGCGGCAAGGGAAGCGCCAAGGCAGGAGCCAAAGATTTCGGCTCGCTTGGCGAACGCATGAGTCCTTTCGAGGGGGCGCCGCACGCGCTCTATATTCCGGCCGGCTCAAACTGGTCGGTAACGGCCGAGACGGATCTGGAACTGGCCGTCTGCTCGGCACCGGGCGGCGGTTCTCATGAAGCCCGCGCCATCCCACCGGGCACCCATCCGGCCTTAACGCGCGGCAAGGGTACGAATGTCCGCCACGTCAACAACATTATGCCGGAAGACGACGGTGCCGCCCATTCGCTGCTGGTGGTGGAAGTGATCACGCCGGGCGGGCACACCTCGTCCTACCCTCCGCACAAGCACGATCAGGACAATCTCCCGAACGAGAGCTTCCTTGAGGAGACCTATTACCATCGCCTCAATCCGCCGCAGGGTTTTGGCTTCCAGCGCGTGTACACGGACGACCGGTCGCTGGACGAAGTGATGGTGCTGGAAGACGGCGACGTGACGCTGGTGCCGAAGGGATATCACCCCTGCGCCGCCTGCCACGGCTACGATCTCTACTATCTCAACGTCATGGCCGGCCCGAAGCGCATCTGGAAGTTCCACAATGCCGTCGAGCATGAGTGGCTGCTCAAATCCTGAACGACGCCTGGTATAGGTTCATATTGAAAAGGCCGCGCCCGAAAGCGCGGCCTTTTCTTATATCATGCCGGCAGCAGGCCGTAGCGCCATTTCCGATCCCTGGCATTGCGCGACAGCACCAGCCAGGTCAGCACGATCATCCCCAGCTCGGCAAAGATCGGTGTCATCCAGATCCCCCGTTCGCCGAAGACGAGCGGCAGGAGGAATGTCAGCGGCAATGTGAACAGATAGGACCGTGACAGGCCGAAGATCGCACCACGTTTCGCATCGCCGATCGACTGGAAATAGGACGACAGGATGATCGCCTGACCGAAGAGAAAATAGGCGCCGATCGTCCAGGGCAGGATACGGCCGACCTCTTCGATAATGAGCGGATCCGCGACGAAGATCGACCCCAGATGCGCGGCCAGAAGCTCAACGATCAGTTCGACGGCGGCGCAGTAGACCAAAGCCGAGATCATGGCGATCAGGACGCTGTGGCCCACACGCGCCGGAAGGGCTGCCCCGTGGTTATGGCCGGATATCGTCTGCAACGCGATGCTCAAGCCGAGGAGCGGCAGATAGGCGAAGGTCATGACGCGGGTAACGATCCCGTAAGCGCCGACAGTCGCGACATAATCGCCCTGATGCCAGATCGACACATTGAAGAGAATCGCCGCCGAACTCAGCGAAATGCCGATGAAACCGAGGCTCATCGGTGCGCCAAACGCGAAGATGCCACGCCACTCGCGAATGTGCGCCGCCCAATCGACCCAAAGCCCGTTTGGCCGGCGCAGGCGAAAGACGACGACGATCGCCAGGCAGATGAACTGCGCGAGGATCGAGCCGCCTGCGGAGCCGACCACACCCCAGTGAAAGACGGCGATCAACAGCCAATTCGCCAGAATGTTGAGCAATGTCGAGGCAAGCGTCACCAGCGTCATGAAGCCAAGCTTTCCTTCGCAGCGCAGCCCGTCGAGATGCAGCGATAGGAAGAAGCTGATTGGTGCGAAGGCGACCATGACGCCCATGAACGCCTCGGCGCTGCGGGCAACATCGGCATTTCCAGCCGCAGCCACAGCAATGAACTGGCGGCCGGCGAGCCAGTAGACGACGTTCACCAAAACCACGACGGCAAGTGCCAACGTGTGGGCGCCGGTGAATACCGACTTCGCCCCATCGCGATCGCCGGCGCCGAGACGACGCGCGAGAATGCTCGCCATCCCGTTTGAAACCAGCGTCTGCAGCGCGATCAGCAGCATGAGCGCGGGAAAGATGAGACTGACGGCGGACAGCGCGTCGGCCCCGACATAGACGCCGAGGAAATAGGCGTCGACGACGGCGAAGAGGCCGCTGACGGTCGTGATGATAACGATTGGTGCTGCGGTCTTGGCGAAGACGCCCGGCAGCCAACCGGTGAGGAACATGTTGCTTTCAGTATGACGTGTCATGGTGGTATCCGGACGGAATCGCTCGCTTTCGGCGAAGATAGCCGCGCAACGAGAAGGGATGAAGATTAAATGTCGAGAACCAGATGCGGCAGGCCGTTCGATGTCCTGCGTGGCGAAATGCCGTCGGCGTCGACTTGGGCGTTGATGCGCTGGCGGAACGCCGAAAAACTCTCGAACTCCACCACATCGACGGGCTCGTCGAAATGAATTGATATCCTGTAGAGCCCGCCCGACTTCGCCGACATCGCTATGACTTTGCCCGTGAAGGGCTTGTTCAGATAGCGTCCGCGCACGGCGGAGCCGACATCGAAGGGCGCATCCGGCCCGTCGTTCGGTTTTGCGGCGAGCGCCGACAGCGTGTTCCAATCACGCAGCCCATGTTGCTTGGCGATGAGTTCCAGCGCTGTCGAGTGGCTCATGTCGTCGCCGCGCTCGGTCATCGCCTGACGCAGACGTCGGGCCTGAGCCTTCAATTCATCTATGGACGGATACGTCGTCATAGGATCAGCCTTTGTTAAGGCACGCAATTACGACCGTGAAACGGAGCTCGCATTACCGTCAGTCAGCATGCCCTTAATGGCCGTGACCTAAAACAGCGAGGACTTCACCGTGGATTTTCATCCGCGAGCGGCAGGCGCCTCGAACCGATCGCTCGTATGATCCAACTGAGCTTTGCTGTCAAGATGCGTCCAAATCGGCACAAATGATCAACCCGTTAAAATTCTATCAATGGAATTGACGCTTCGGCAAAATCTCCGTGCAAGGTTCGTGGTGTAACCGAAATGAATTCGGTCTGTTCTTCAACAGGGAATGACGATGCTTCGCGCAACACATCTGGCGAAAGTCAAATCCGAAGTTTACGAAAGAAGCTGGGAGCGTTTCTACGTTCAACGACCGGCTCGTCTTATCGCGGTCCGTCCCTGCCTGACGGGCATTTCGGTGCGCAGCGCCGAAATTACGGATATCTCGCGCGGCGGCGCCAGCTTCACGGTCGGCACGACCGTCGGGCTGCCGACACATTACTACCTGAACATTCTCGGCCTTGCCTATCGCATCGCCTGCGCCGAAGTCAGCCGCAACGGCAACCGCGTGCACGTCCGCTTCATCAACCTGATCGAACCGGAAACCCTGCGCCGTGTGGTACGCGCCGACTTCATGATCGGCAATGCCGAGGCGCTCGCTGCGCGCGGCAGGCGCCACTAACTCCCGTTCGGCACGCAAACTGGCGGCAAGAGGCTCTATCGCCTTTGCCGCCGCTTGTTTTGGTTAGCCGTCGGTCGAAACGGTGACCGCTTTCCAGGCGTCCATCTCCTGCTGCAGGCGCTCAATCCTTTCCGATACGAATTTAAGGGCATCGCTGCCGAGCAGGAGCTGCGGCGGTGGATTGTCTGATGCGATAAGGCTCAGAACCGCAGCGGCGAGCTTATCCGGATCGCCGAGTTGCTTGCCGCTTTTCGCCTGTCTCGCCTCGCGGATCGGGTCGAACAATGCATCGTAATCCGCAATCGTTCTTTCCGTGCGGATCATCGAGCGGCCAGCCCAGTCCGTGCGGAAAGAGCCGGGGCACAGCGTCGTGACGCGAACGCCGAACGGCGCCATTTCCGCGCGCATCACTTCCGAAATGCCCTGCAGAGCGAATTTGCTGCCGCAGTAATAGCCAATGCCGGGCATGGTGATCATGCCTCCCATCGACGTGACGTTGACGATGAAGCCGCGCCGCCGTTCACGGAACCTCGGCAAAAAGGCCTTTGCCACGGCGACTGCGCCGAAGACATTCACCTCGAACTGGCGCCGCATCTCCTCGATCGGCGATTCCTCGAGTATGCCTTCGTGACCATAGCCGGCATTGTTGATCAGAACGTCGACCGGTCCATAGTCTCGTTCAACCTGCTCGACGACCGCAGGTATCCGGTCGAATTCGGTGACATCGCAAAGAACGGAATGAACCTCCGGGAGGCGTTCGGCGAGGCTTGCGCACGATGCTTCCGAACGCACGGCACCTATGACCGTGTGGCCCTGGTTGCTCGCCGCCGTCGCAATGGCGAGGCCAAAGCCCGAATTGGCGCCGGTGATGAAAAAGGTCTTCTTCGACATGTGAGATCTCGCTTCTTGATTGATCGATGCCTTTGACAGATAATCTTGAGAAGCGGCTCCATCGATTGCAGAAGCTATGAGAATTTTGCCAAATCCTATAAATCAGAGTGTGACGCGTCATGAGCTCGTCCGGTTGGCGGAAGGGCTTGCACCCCATCAGGGATACAATCCGACCGGACTTTTGAGTGTCCGCATTCTCAGGACAGAGGCTGTCCTTCACGACGTTCCCGTCCTCTACAAGCCGGGAGCGGTGTTCGTGCTGCAGGGGCGCAAGCAGGGCGTGCTTGAGGGAGACGTGTATCTCTACGACGAAGAGCATTATCTTGCCGTGTCGGTGCCGGTTCCGTTTCGGATGGAATCCGTGGCCAGCGAGGAAAGGCCGTTGCTCGCCGTCTATATCGAATTCGATATGCCGCTTGCCGCAGAAATCGCTTCGGAAGTGGATATGCAGCGGTCCGGCCAGACAGTCTCCCAGGCAAAAAGCTTGATCTCGAGCAGAATGGAACCGGCTATCGAGGACGTGGTCTTGCGCCTGTTGCGTGCGCTTGGTGATCCCCTTGAAACTGCCGTTCTCGGCGCAAGCATTCTGCGCGAGCTCCACTACCGCGTGCTCGTCGGTCCTCAGGGTGCTCAGATGATTTCAGCCCTGCAACAGAAGGGCACATCGGGACGGATCATCCAGAGCCTCGCCCGGCTGCGCGAAACCTACAGTACCGATATCTCGGTCACAGCCCTTGCCGGCGAAGCGGGCATGAGCGTTCCCTCATACCATACGCATTTCAAGGCGCTGACGGGCAGCAGCCCGATGCAATATGTCAAGGCGATACGGCTTCACGAGGCAAGGCTGATGATGGCACGCCAGGACAGGACGATCGCGGATATCGCGCTTTTGGTCGGCTATGCCAGTCCCGCACAGTTCAGCCGCGACTTCAAACGGCATTTTCGCCGAACGGCCTCTGAAGAGGTCAAATGGATGCGCCAGCATCTCGGCGACCTCGCCCTGCGCGCGTAGCGAGATCGTGGCTTGACCGTGCAATCCGAAAGCGGCGTTTTCCGCACTTGCAACGCCTCGCCAAGCGCCTATTCTGCCGCACCCTGCAACCGAATTTGGGAAATCGAGCCAGCATGTCCGCCTTCTCGCGCTTCACGCCGCTGATCAGCGCCCTTCCCTCCACAGTGCCCTTTGTCGGCCCCGAAGCGCTGGAGCGTCAACGCGGGCTGAACGTCAAGGCTCGCATCGGCGCCAATGAGAACGGCTTCGGTCCGGCGCCCTCCGTCATCGCGGCCATGCGCGAACAGGCGGGTGATATCTGGATGTATAATGATCCGGAGAATTTCGAGCTCAAGCAGGCACTGGCCGCCCATCTTGGTGTTCAGCCGGCCAATATCGCCGTCGGCGAAGGCATCGACAGCTTGCTTGGACTGATCGCGCGGATGGTCATCGAGCCGGGCACGTCGGTCGTCACGTCGCTCGGCGGCTACCCCACCTTCAATTTCCATGTCGCCGGCTTCGGCGGTCGCCTCGTGACCGTGCCTTATGTCGATGATCGCGAGAATCTCGATGGGCTGCTGGAGGCAGTGAAGCGAGAAAACGCGCCGCTGGTCTACTTCGCCAATCCCGACAATCCGATGGGCAGCTGGTGGGATGCCGACAAGATTGTCGCCTTTGCCCGCGCATTGCCGGAAAACTGCCTGCTGATCCTCGACGAAGCCTATAGTGAAACCGGACCGGCGAGCTCCCTTCCCACGATCTCGGCTCTGATCGATCTGCCGAACGTGCTGCGTACCCGCACCTTCTCCAAGGCTTACGGCCTTGCCGGCGCCCGCGTCGGCTATGCCATCGGCGTACCGGAAACCATCCTGACCTTCGACAAGATCCGCAACCATTTCGGCATGAACCGGCTTGCGACCGTGGCCGCCCTCGCCGCGCTGAAGGATCAGGCCTATCTCGCCGAGGTGGTCGGCAAGATCTCCACCGCACGCGACGTTATAGGGACGATAGCTCGCGACAATGGGCTTTTGCCGCTTGCTTCCGCCACCAACTTCGTCGCCATAGATTGCGGCCGGGACGGTGTGTATGCCCGTGCCATCGTCGACGGGCTGATCCAGCACGGCGTCTTCATCCGCATGCCGGGGGTTGCGCCGCTCAATCGCTGCATCCGCGTCAGCGTCGGACCAAAACAGGATCTGGACCTGCTTGCCGAGGCGTTGCCGAAGGTGCTGAAGGCGATCGACTGACCTTCTGGGCCTCGCCGAATTACGAAATTATGAGTCACCCATATCGTCTTGCCAGAACCGCTCTCCGCACCCATGAAAATGCGCAGAGATTGTTCCGTCATCCGCGTCGTAGATATACAGCGTTACCGGAAAGTGCTGCTGGTTCGCCCATTGGATTGCTTCGTGAACGGACACATCGTCCCGGCTCGCGTAGTCGATGGTCAAGCCCGGTGGCGACTCATCCGCCAGGTCTGCGTCTGCGCAGCTATTGTCATGCTCTACGGCTTCGATGATTGCGTTCACACGTTTCCAACGATAGCGGCGCTGTCGTCGGTCGATGACATTCAAGATCATTGAATTTGCGCGTCGTACCGCGCTGATAATTTAGCTTAAACCGCCGATACCTTAGCGACGTTGAGCCATGATCGCCAGTCTCCGTTGCGATATTGCCGAACATATTGACGTCGTACGCCACCGGCATGAATGGAATGAGACCCGAATAATCCAAAGCGACGAAACCGCGCCAGCCTTGTTCCGGCTGGTCGCGGTTTTCATCGTATCGGCGCTCGCCTCCCGTCGACCGCCGACATCCCCTCCTTCGAGATCAGTCAGTAAGTCGCCTTGTTTGCGGCACGCCTCAGTGCGTCGTCATCCATTCGCGGGCGGCGCGCAGCGCGGCTGCGAGCTGCATCTTCGTCAATGTCGCGGCGACGTCGGCACGAAGCTCGGCGGCCCGTGCGCTGCCACGGATGGCGGCGATGTTCAGCCACTTATGGGCCGCGACGAGGTCTGCGTTGCAGCCTCTGCCGGTCGCATAGTTGACGCCCAGTTCACAAAGAGCGTCGGCGCCGTTGCCACCCATCATGGCATTTCCAGACATCGGAGTTTCGAAGCGTGCCATCGGTTATGATCCCTGTTTCACTTACGTTGTATCTGCCCTGTTTTCCGTTGGGACCTTGCCGTCATCCGCGGCTTTCCGGTCCTTCCGGTCGGCGGGTTTGCCCCGCTCGTTTGATGGGTTCACTATCGCAGACGGCTTTCAAAAAACGCCTAAAATGCATGATTAATTCGATGCAAACAAAGTGCAAATGCTTGGTAAACTTGGGATTTTGTTAAACATCGCTCGCCTTGCAAATTAAGGACTTTTGAGCGAATTTTACGTTCTGTTAAGTTCTGGATTTAAACCCTTTCTTCACCACGAAAAAAGCTGCGGTCGACGGAAGCAGGATTTTCGCTTCGTTTCCAAAGGCCGCAAAACAGGGAATTTGCGTTTGCGACATATATTTACCTTTACGTTCGCGTCAGATAATCTCACCTCATTATCGGCCTCTGGGCCGGACGCTGCCTGGGGAGGAGCAACATTATGATCCGTACAATCATTCTTGCGACAACGCTGCTCGTCAGCGCGGGGACCGCCTTTGCGGAAGAGCCGATTGTCGGCAACTGGAAAACCGTCGATGGCGATACGGCTGCCATCACGCCTTGCGCCGACAGCTACTGCGTCACGCTGAAGACAGGCAAGTATGCGGGCCGTCAGATCGGCAAGATGCAAGGCAAGGACGGCAGCTATACGGGCGAACTCACGGATCCATCCGAGGACAAGACCTACAGCGGCTCCGGAACCGTCAGCGGCAACAAGGTGCGGATGAAGGGCTGCGTGCTGAAAATCTTCTGCAAATCGCAGACCTGGACGAGGCTTTAAAACAAGCCCGAAAAATTCGTTCGCCATAGCCTCAAGATTGGCGACGTTACGATTTGTATAAGCCCGCTTGCCACACCGCGAGCGGGCTTTTGTCGTTCTAATTCTCGAAGCAACGGGATGAGCTAGAGCGGTTCAGGGTTTCATGGAATCCCCGAACCGCTCTAGCTCTTTGTTTTTGCGCAATTCCGGACGGAAAACCGCTGCGCACTTTTCCTGGAATTGCTCTAGCCGGGTAAGATTCATGAACGCCGGATGAACCGGTATCTCAGCACCTGTTCAGCCTGACCATGGCAAAACAGTGTCCAGTATAGGGCACGGGTAGGGCCAAGGAAAATGGACTCGATCATCATGGCACGGCGTTTCGTTATTATCATGCTGTTTGCCGCAGTCTTTGCATTCAGCTTCTCGGTTGCGGTCGAACATGCCGGCCGCAGCGGCGCGCAATCGCATTTCGGCGCAAGCTTCACCTGCCTGCAGGCCGGCACGCCCTATTGCACGACCGTTCAATAAGCTTCATCCAGGCGCCTGTGCGGGCGCCTGAAATGCAGGTCGCGCGGAAAAATAGCTGCGAGAAACCGGGCCGTAAGTTGCAACGTCGTTTGCTTGTAACCAACGACATTCTATGATGGCTCATGAGCAACAGAACATCTTCCGTTTTACCCCTCGACATCTCCTCCCCCACCCCGTTCAAGCCGCAGACATTCGATGATCCCGGCAAGGCGGTGGATGCGCTGGCGGAACTTTACGAACGCAATACGGCGTTTTTGATCGAGAATTTCAGCAGGCTCGCCAAAGGCGCGCCGATCAAGGCACGCTATCGCGCCTTTTATCCGCAAGTGAGCATCGAGACGACGAGCTTCGGCCATGTCGATTCGCGTCTCTCCTATGGCCATGTCACGGCGCCGGGCGTTTATACGACGACGATCACGCGGCCCAAGCTCTTCAAGCATTATCTGAAAGAGCAGCTGACACTTCTGATGCGCAGTCACAACGTGCCCGTCGTCGTGTCGGAATCGAACACGCCGATCCCGCTGCATTTCGCATTCGGCGAAGGTGCACATGTCGAGGCATCGGCTGCCGTGTTCGAAGATATCCCGCTGCGTGATTTGTTCGATACGCCCGATCTCAACACGACCGATGACGAGATCGCCAACGGCGAATATATTCCGCCGCCGGGCGAGCCCTCGCCGCTTGCGCCCTTTACCGCGCAGCGCATCGACTATTCGCTTGCCCGCCTCGTGCACTATACGGCGACCAGTGCTGCGCATTTCCAGAATTTCGTGCTGTTTACGAACTACCAGTTCTACATCGACGAATTCTGCAATTGGGCGCGCGACCTGATGGCCAAGGGCGGCGATGGCTACACCGAATTCGTCGAGCCCGGAAACATCATCACCAAGGCCGGCTTCAGCCAGCCCGAAGGCGATGTGGTAGCGCCGCGGCTGCCGCAGATGCCGGCCTACCATCTGAAAAAGAAGGGCCATGCCGGCATCACGATGATCAACATCGGCGTCGGCCCGTCCAACGCGAAGACGATCACGGACCACGTCGCCGTGCTGCGCCCGCATGCCTGGCTGATGCTTGGCCACTGCGCCGGCCTGCGCAACAGCCAGCGCCTCGGCGACTATGTACTTGCCCACGCCTATATGCGCGAAGATCACGTTCTCGACGACGACCTGCCGGTCTGGGTGCCGATCCCGGCATTGGCCGAAGTGCAGGTGGCGCTGGAAGCCGCCGTCGCCGAAATCACCGGCTATGAGGGCTTCGAGCTGAAGCGCATCATGCGCACCGGCACCGTCGGCACCATCGACAACCGCAACTGGGAACTGCGCGATCAGGCAGGCCCGGTGAAGCGACTGTCCCAAGCCCGCGCCGTCGCGCTCGACATGGAATCGGCAACGATTGCCGCCAACGGCTTTCGCTTCCGCGTCCCCTACGGCACGCTGCTCTGCGTCTCAGACAAGCCGCTGCATGGCGAGTTGAAGCTGCCAGGCATGGCGACGGCGTTCTATCGCACGCAGGTGAACCAGCATCTGCAGATCGGCATCCGCGCCATCCAGAAGCTGGCGGCCATGCCACCGGAAACGCTGCATTCACGCAAGCTGCGCAGCTTCTTCGAAACAGCGTTTCAGTAAGCCACAGGTCATAAGGCAATGGGGCATCGCCCTATTGCTTATCTGCCGGCATCGATTGCACCTGATAAGCGGCCGCGACTTGCGGCCGTTCGTCGTTTGGCGCCGCCCACAAATTTAAGCCAACGATCATCGCGGCGAATATGGCAAATCCGATCGCCATGCGACGAATGATTTCGCCAGGATTTGACATCTGCAGGATCTCTTCGTCCGACAGGGTCTTCTTGTGCCAGTGATAAATGAGGGCTGCTTCGAGGTTGTACATGTCCGTTTCTCCTTTCGAGGTCACGGAACTTGTCGACCGGGCTCGGGCTTTTTCGACAGCACCGAAAATTTTTGTCATGCTGCGGTTGGGGATGTCGATTTGCATGAAGGCCATTCGTCCATGCCTGTCAGCAAATTGAAGAGGAGACGCTGCGATGAAATATCTCTGCCAAGTCTGGTTCGACGGCACGACGCTCAACGTCATGACAAAAGAGGAAAAGAACAAGCTGGATTCGGACTCTCTCGGCTATGACCAAGATCTGATGGCAAGCGGCCATATGATCCTTGCCGAAGCGCTGCAATCGCCAAAATCGGCGGTGACGGTGCGGGTTCGCAATGGGGAGACGGCGGTGACGGACGGTCCCTTTATCGAAACCAAGGAGTATCTCGGCGGCTTCATTCTGATCGAAGCTAAGGACCTCAACGACGCCATCCGCGTCGCCGCTGGCATCCCGCTCGCCAAGCTCGGTGCTATCGAGGTGCGGCCGATCCACAATTTCGGCCCAGACGCCTGAGGAGAACAGACATGAAGTTCCTTTGCCAGGTCTGGTTCGACGGCGCGATGCTTGCCGCGAGAACCAATGAGGAAAAACACAAACTCGGCGTGGATTCGCTCGGCTACGATCGAGATCTGATGGCGAGCGGCCATATGATCCATGCCGAGGCGCTGCAATCGCCAAAATCGGCGGTGACGGTGCGGATGCGCAATGGGGGGACGGAGGTGACGGACGGCCCCTTTATCGAAACCAAGGAACATCTCGGCGGCTTCATCCTGATCGAAGCCAAGGGCATGGACGAGGCGATCCGCGTTGCCGCCGGCATTCCGCTCGCCAAGCTCGGCGCTATCGAGGTGCGGCCGATCCACAATTTCGGCCCAGACGCCTGAGGAGAAGAGACATGAAGTTCCTTTGCCAGGTCTGGTTCGAGACCGCAGAAATCGCCAAGCTTTCCGAAGAGGAAGGCCGAAAGCTGACCCAGGATTCGATCGATAACGACAACCGGCTGCGCGAAAGTGGCCACCTCATCGTCGCCAATGCCCTGCGCGAACCGCATACGGCCAAGACCGTTCGAGTGCGTCAGGGCGAACCCACCGTCACCGACGGCCCCTTCGCCGAAATCAAGGAACATCTTGGCGGCTTCGTGCTGATCGAGGCGCAAGACATGAAGGAAGCGGCTGAAATCGCCGCGACTTTCCCCGTCGCACGCTACGGGATGATCGAGGTGCGGGCCACTTTCGATATCCGCTTTCCGAATGAATAGCTCCGGAGGAAAAACATGCGGTTTCTATGCCTGATCTACACGAACGTCGATGTCGACGGTCGATTGAACAAGAGCGAAATGAACCACCTGATCGGCGAGCATTTCGTCTTTGATAACGGCCTGCGACAGCATGGCACCCTGATCGCTTCGGATGCCCTGGCGCTTCGGGACAAGTCGATCGTCATCCGCCCGGACGGCGATACGTTCTCGGTCACCGATGGGCCTTTCGTGGAAACGAAGGAGCATATGGCTGGCTTCTACCTGATCGAGGCGCCCGACCTGGAGAGTGCGGCCGACATTGCCAAACGCATCCCCTCGGCACGCTACGGCGCCGTCGAAATCCGCCCGGTCCGCACCCTGACACTCAGCGGAGATCTGGCGGAGAACAGTTGAGGCCGTGTCGCTGAACCAGACCATCGAAGGTATCTATCGCAGCCATTCGCGCCGCGTGCTGGCTACGTTGATCCGTCTGCTCGGCGATTTCGACCGGGCCGAGGAAGCGCTCCACGATGCCTTTGCGGCTGCGGCCCAGCAATGGACGGAGGAGACGATGCCGGCCAATCCCTATGCCTGGCTCGTCTCCGCCGGACGCTTTCGCGCCATCGACCACATCAGACGCCGAACGCGGTTCGATGCGGCCCATTCGGATATCGCCGATAGCCTTTACCCGGAGGGAGAGGCGATGGAAGTCGCCGAGAACGAGGACATCGAAGACGACATGCTGCGACTGATCTTCACCTGCTGCCATCCGCTCATCGCCTCCGAGGCACGCATGGCGATGGCGCTGCGTGAAGTTTGTGGCCTGACGACGGAAGAAATCGCCCATGCTTTCCTGATCCCGGCACCGACCGTTGCACAGCGTATCGTGCGGGCCAAGAACCGCATCCGCGCTGCCAATATTCCCTATGAAGTCCCGGGCAAGACCGAACTGCCGGAGCGATTGGCCCAGGTGCTGCACGTGATCTATCTGGTTTTCAACGAGGGATATTCGGCCTCGTCAGGCTCTGCCATTGTGCGAGCCGATCTTGCGGCCGAGGCCATAAGGCTCGGCAGGCTCCTGCTGCAACTGCTGCCGGATTCGGAAGTGGAAGGTTTGCTGGCGATCATGCTGCTGCAGGATTCGCGCCGGCATGCGCGCACCGGTGCCGACGGCGATCTGGTGCTGCTTGCCGATCAGGATCGCGCATTGTGGGATCGCAATCAGATCCGCGAAGGCCTGGCGCTATCGGCACGCGCTATGTCGGCTGAAAGCGTCGGCAGCTATGCCCTGCAGGCTGCGATTGCCGCCGAACATGCCCGCGCCGTAACAGCTGACGATACGAACTGGCGGCAACTGGTCATGCTCTACGATCTGCTTCTGACGGCAAGCCCTTCTCCGGTGATCGAGCTCAACCGGGCCGTGGCGATCTCGATGCGCGATGGCCCGGCAGCGGCGCTTTCCATCGTCGATGGGCTGCTGCAAGAGGAGCGAATGGCGCGATATCACCTCACGCATGCGGCGAAAGCCGATTTCCTTCGGCAGCTCGCGCGATCGGACGAGGCGCGACAATCCTATCAAACGGCGCTTTCGCTCTGCCAGCAGGCGCCGGAACAGGCTTTCCTGCGCAAGCGACTGGCCGAACTCGACAACCAGAACCTGACTTAAGAACCTGCGACGCGTCTGCGCGACACGAGCAAGCCGATGGCTGTTCCCGTCAATGCCGAAACGACGATCAGCAGATGCGCATTGATACTGGCCTGTGCGAGATTCTCGATCGCGGCCTTTTCGCTCGAAGAACCGAAGGCCATGGCGCCGGCTGTGATGCCGGCCGGATAGGTTCCGACACCGCCCGGTGCATGCACGGGAAGGACAGACGACAGCTCGCCGCCGAGCGCGCCCCCGAAGCTCGCCGAAAGCGGGGCGACATTCATGAGGCCGAGCGCCCAGGCCAGAACCGCCACCTTCACCAGCCAATTGATAACGGTGGTCAGCCAGGCACGCGCAAAGGCGCTCGCATCGACCGGCAGTCCGCGCTCCAGTTCATGGACCAGCCCTTGCGCCTTCTTTGGCAGGATGCGGGCTGCAAGGCGGATGAGCGGTCGACGGGATGCAAAACCGACGACAGGGAGCAACAGGAAGACAGCCCACACGATCCAGGCCAGGATCCGATAGGGCGAAGCAAGCGCAAGACCGATGCCGGCCGCAGCCAGCAGCGCGTGCAGATCGAGGAGGCGCATGACGAGCAGTGCCGATGTCGCACGCGCCAGCGGAATGCCGAATTCCGAGCGCATCAGCACCGGGAAGCTGGTCTCGCCGGTGCGGAACGGCATCATGATGTTCAGCAGATTATGCACCTGCGTCACACGGAAGAGCGCGGCGAAATGGCCCGCCGTTTCCTTCGGGAAGTAATCGTAGATGCGCCAGGTGCGCAGGAAATACGTGCCGGTCAGGAGAACGAGCGCAAGGAGGATCGGCAAGGCTCCGACTTTGCTCCATTGCGCCAGGATCGAGCTCCAGCCCCAGAACCATTCGATGAAGGCGGCATACGCCACGACGACGGAGAGCGTCAGCAGCATCATTCGGTTGCGAATAAACCAATTCTGTCGGCTGGCAACCATCGGAGTCTTCATGTAGTTAGGGCCCCAAATGCGAGCGGAGGCTTCAGACCGGACTTCTCGCTCGTTTCGTCCGGCAGATACTGCCGGTCTTTTAGGAGAAACAAGTGTTGCAGACAACGGCAGAGTCGACCCTCCCCCAGGCCGATCCGGCAAGCCCTCTGGAGCTTTCGCTGGTCGTACCCGTCTTCAACGAGGAAGAAAGCGTCGGACCGCTCATCGAGCGTATCTGTTCAGCCATGACCAGCTTTACGAAATCCTGGGAGCTGATCCTGGTCGATGACGGCAGCACGGATGCCACGCTCGCCAACGCCCGCAGATCGCTCGGCCGTGATGGGCTGACGTTGCGCATCGTCGAACTGCAGCGCAATTTCGGTCAGACGGCCGCCATGCAAGCCGGCATCGATGCCGCCAGCGGCCGCCTCATCGCAACCATGGACGGCGACCTGCAGAACGACCCGAAGGACATTCCTTCAATGGTCGATGAGCTGGAACGCCGGCAGCTCGATCTGCTCGTCGGCTGGCGCAAGAACCGCCAGGACGGCCTCCTCCTGCGCAAGATCCCCTCCTGGTGCGCCAATTACCTGATCGGCCGCATCACAGGCGTGAAGCTGCACGATTATGGCTGCAGCCTGAAGATCTATCGCTCTTCCATCATCAAGCAGGTCAAGCTGATGGGCGAGATGCATCGCTTCATCCCGGCCTGGGTTGCCGGCGTTGTGCCGAGCTCGCGCATCGGCGAAGTTCCAGTCACCCATCATGCCCGCCAGCACGGCACATCGAAATATGGGATTTCGCGCACCTTCCGCGTCATCCTCGATCTGCTGTCGGTGATGTTCTTCATGCGCTACAAGGCGCGGCCGGGACATTTCTTCGGATCTTTGGGCCTTGGTCTCGGCGCGCTTGCGGCGCTGATCCTGCTCTGGCTCTTCATCGACAAGTTCATATTCGGTGACGATATCGGCAGCCGACCATTGCTTCTGGTGGGTATCGTGTTGTTGCTGTCGTCGGTTCAGATGATCACCACGGGCATTCTCGCCGAAATGATCGCCCGCATCTATTACCGCGACGACCTCTCGCCGAACTATATCGTCCGCAAGATATTCGACAGAGATCATCAGGATGCATAAATATCTGGTCCGCCGACCAGATGCCATAATCCCTCTGCTTGCCGGCTACTTCATTCTCGAGTTCGTTGTGCGCCTCATCCTGCCGCACGGGCTGCGCTATGACGAGTCGCAGCAGGCGCTGTTCTCCCAATGGCTGACCTTCGGCTACGATTCCCAGCCGCCGCTGTATAATTGGGTGCAGTCGCTCGTCATCTCGGCTTTCAGCCTGTCATTGGCGACCATCTCTAGCGTCAAGAACCTCTTCCTCTTCCTCGTTTACCTCAGCTATTACAGGCTTGCGCGGGAAGTGTTGACCGACAAGGTCTTTGCAGCGATCGCAACGCTTTCCTTGCTCACCATCCCGCAATTTTTCTGGGAAGCACAACGCGATCTCACGCATACGGTCGCGCAACTCCTCACCATCAACCTGTTTCTCTACGGCATCATTCGGACACTGAAGGCGCCGAGCTTAGGCTCCTATGCGTTCATGGGCGTCGCTCTCGGCCTCGGCATGCTGTCGAAATACAATTTCGCGCTGCTGGTGGCCGGCGCCTTTGTCGCAGTGCTCACACATCCGCAGGGCCGCGCCCGCGTCTTCGACAAGCGCTTCCTGCTGACGATCGCCATTTCGCTGGTGATCTTCCTGCCGCACGGCCTTTGGCTGATGGACAATCTCAAGCTTGCCTCCGGCCGCACGCTCGGGATCATGTCCGAGAACGCACCGACCGGTGCCTTTGCGAAACTCGTCAAGGGGCCGCTGAAATACATCAAGCTGATCCTCGTCATCAGCGCGCCGACGCTCATCGTCTACGCATTGGTATTCGGCAAGAGCCTGCTTAAAAACCTCAAGCAATCGAATGAGTGGACGCGCTTCTTCGAAGTTCTTCTGGCTGTCATCGGCATCATCGTGCTCGGGCTGATCCTGGCCATCGATATGACCGATCTGCGTGACCGCTGGCTGCTGCCGTTTCTTTTTCTTCTGCCGATCTATCTGTGCCTGAAGATGGAAGTGGCGGGCATTCGCGCGGCGGATTTCGGAAAGCGCTTCTTCTACGTACCGCTCGTGATGATGGTCGTCATTCCGGCGCTGCTGCTGTTTCGCGCCTTCTTCCCCATCCAGGCCGGCGCTTTCGAGCATTACAATACGCCCTATCCGGCTTTCGTGCGGCAGATCGTGGCGGCGGAAGGCAAGCGACCGGGCATGGTGATGACCGATGGCTGGCTGCCGGCGGGAAACATGCATCTTCAGCTTCCCGACGTGCCGACCATGTCGCGCTTCTTCCCCAATCTGAAGACCGCTTATGAGTGGAGCGCCAATCGGCCGATCCTGATCGTGTGGCGCAACGGCAAGGACAACGGCACCATGCCGGTCGCGCTGGCGGATTGGCTGCGCGACACGCTCGGCCCGCAATATGCGACACCGGACATCAAGCTTGCGGACGTGCAATATATCCATGGTCGTCCGGGCGACATGACGTCTTTCGCCTATACCTGGATTTATCCGAAGTAAGCTGACCGCCAGCGGCAAAAGCCGTTGGCGATTACGATCTCACCTCCGCCCAAACGGCATCGAGCGCGTTTCGCGCGATGCGGACCATGGTGTCCACCTCCTCATGGCTGATGACGAGCGGTGGCGAGGCCAGCATGCGATCGCCGGTGGCGCGCAGCACCAGGCCGTTTGCCAAGGCATGATTGCGCACGGCTGAGCCGATGGCATCGGGCTTTTCGAAGCGGCGGCGGGTGGATTTATCGGCAGCGAGCTGCAAGCCGCCCATCAGGCCGATGCTGACCGATTCGCCGACCATGTCGTGATCGGCAAGGCTGCCCCACGCCTTCGCGAAGTACGGGCCGATATCGTCGCGCACGCGCTCGACCAGCTTTTCCTCCTCGATGATGCGCAGATTTTCCAGAGCAGCGGCCGCGCAGACCGGGTGGCCGGAATAGGTGAAACCGTGATTGAACTCACCGACGTCGTTGATCAGCACATCGGCGATGCGATCGCTGACAAGCACGCCGCCGATCGGCAGATAGCCCGACGACAGTCCCTTGGCGATGGGCACCAGATCGGGCTCGACGCCGAAATGCTGATGGCCGAACCATGCGCCGAGACGACCGAAGCCGCAGATCACCTCGTCACAGACGAGCAGGATGTTCCTTGCCTTGCAGATGCGCGCGATCTCGGGCCAATAGGTGGACGGTGGGATGATGACGCCGCCGGCGCCCTGCACCGGCTCGGCCACGAAGGCCGCGACATTATCCTCGCCCAGCTCGTCGATCTTGGCTTCGAGCTCGCGCGCGATCTTTAGGCCGAACTCCCCCGGCGTGAGATCGCCACCCTCGACGTACCAATAAGGCTGGCCGATATGGACGACGCCCGGGATCGGCAAATCGCCCTGCTCGTGCATGTATTTCATGCCGCCCATGCTGGCGCCGGCAACCGTCGAACCGTGATAGCCGTTCTTGCGGGCAATGATGGCCTTCTTCGTCGGCTTGCCGACAGCACCCCAATAAACCCTTGCCATGCGAAACCAGGTATCGTTGGCCTCGGAGCCGGAATTTGTGAAGAAGACATGGTTGAACTGCGGTCCGGCATGGGTGCAGACCTTCTCGGCGAGAAGCGTGGCGGGTGTGGTCGTGGTGCCGAAAAAGGTGTTGTAATAGGGCAGTTCGTTCATCTGTCTGAAAACAGCGTCGGCAATTTCGGTGCGACCATAGCCGATGTTCACGCACCAGAGGCCGGCAAACCCATCCAGATACTTCCGTCCTTCCGCATCGAAAATATAAACCCCCTCGCCGCGCTGGATGACACGCGCACCATCCGCGTTCAGCTTATTCATGTCGGCAAAGGGATGAAGGTGATGAGCGGCATCGAGGGCGGCGAGATTCGAGCGGCTTGGCGTATCGGACATGATTTATTCGAACCCTCTTTGAATTGGTCTTGTCAGGCAAGTCCGTCAACGCCGCGACGCAGCTGGACTTGACTGCAAGCTATCTTGGTTTACGACCATGCCGTGAGCATGGGGGATTTACAAGAGCATGGCGGCCGACAACGCAACCGAAGGTAACGCGCGCATCGAGGTGCTGATCTCGGACATGAACGGCCGGCTCAGGGGCAAGCAGATCCCGATTGCTGCCGAAAAGAAGGTCTGGTCCGGCGGCGTGCGGCTGCCGACATCGACGCAATCGCTCGACATCTGGGGTGACGACAATGACGACATTACCGGCCTGTCGCTGACGATCGGTGATCCGGATGGAACCTGCGTTGCCGATGAGCGCACGCTCGCCGACATGCCCTGGGCGCCGGCGGGATCCAAGCAGGTGCTCGCCACCATGCACGAGCTCGATGGCAGCCCGAGCTTTCAGGATCCCCGCGCCATTCTTGCCGCCGTTGTCGATCGCTACAAGGCGCTCGGCCTGACGCCAGTCATTGCGACCGAGCTGGAGTTCTACCTGCTGGCTGGAGACTGGCGTGACCGGGGCACCCCCTCGCCGCCGCCAGCCCTGACCTATCAAGGCGAGCTGAACGGCTTTCAGCTCTACGACATGGACGCGGTCGATCTTCTTGATGATTACCTCGAGACGCTGCGTGCCTATGCAAGGGCACAGGGCCTGCCGGCAGATGCGACGACGGCGGAGTTCGGTCCCGGCCAGTTCGAGGTCAATCTGCTGCACCGCCCGGATGCATTGGTGGCTGCCGACGACTGCATCATGCTGAAGCGCGTAGCCGAGCAGGCAGCGCGCAAGCACGGCCTGAAATCCACCTGCATGGCAAAGCCCTATACCGATCATGCCGGCTCGGGCTTGCATGTCCATGCGAGCATCATCGACACCCAGGGCCGCAACGTTCTCGATGCGTTCGGCAGCGAGCCGAAGAAGCTGAAGTCTATCTGCGCAGGGCTGCTTCAGACCTTGCAGGACGCACAGCTGATCTTTGCGCCCTATGCCAACTCCTATCGCCGCTTCCAGCCGGGCTCTTTTGCCCCCGTCGACCTGACCTGGGGCTTTGGCCATCGCGGCACTGCCGTGCGCATTCCGGAAAAGGATGGGCCGGGCGCGCGCATCGAACATCGGGTCGCGGGCGCCGATGCGAACCCTTATTTGATGCTGGCGGCGATCCTTGGCGGCATGCTGCTCGGCCTGGAGAACGATCTGGATCCGGGCGAGGAAACGACGCCCGCGCATGTGCCGGCGGATGCCCCTCGACTGACACATGACTTCCTCACCGCAGTCGAGCGCTTCCGAGCCTCCGCTTTCATCGCCGACATCTTCGGGGAACGCTATCAAAAGCTTTACGGCGAGACCAAGCACAAGGAAGCAATCCGCTATCTGCGCAGCGTTTCAGATTTCGACTATCGGACGTATCTGCCCCGACTTTGAGCGGGTCAAATGGCAACGCTATCGATGGCCCCCTCGCGCTCGACGACGGCAGCGGTTCCCTGACGAACCATGACCTTGAGTTCGCCGGGATGTACTCTCAGCGTCACATCACGCTCGAGCGGCAATAATTCGCCATCCATGACGCAATTGGCGTGACGGTACAGCTTCGGGAAATACAGATGAACCTGCGCGGCATGCATGACCATGACGTCGGTATTCTCGCGGAAACGGCCGCGCAGCATATCGACGGCGAGACGGGCCACACCGAGCGGCTTCAAGGGCTTTGCGGTGTAAAATCCCAGTTCGCCGGTTCGCAGACTATCGGCATAAAGTAGCGCGTTCGCGCCGAATGGATTGTTGGAGACGGAGATCGCCGAAACATGACGGCGTTCGCGAATGTCGCCAGCCTCGAAATCGACATCGAACTCCGGCGGATTGGCAATGACACCGAAGGCAGCCCGGGTGCTGGCAGACATTTTTCCGATGCGCGAGCGGTAGGTGTAGCTATTTCGATAGCGCACCATGCGCGCATGCAGGCCTGCCGAGAACTGATGCACGAAGGCGCGGCCATTGGCGCTGCCGATATCGACCTGATCCACTTCGCCGGTCGCAAGCACGCTCAGCGACTCCCAGATATCGAGCGGCAATCTCAGGGAACGGGCAAAAAGGTTCATCGTGCCTGCGGGAATAACGCCCAGGGCGACACCGCTCTTCCAGGCGATGGCGGACGCCGCTGAGATCGTCCCGTCGCCACCGCCAGCGACAATGCCATCGATGTCATCCCGGCGCGCGGCGCGCTCCATCGCCGATACGACATCCTTGCCTGCGACAACCAGCGCCTCGAAATCATGGCCGGCATCGCGAAAAATCCGCTCTGCCGCCTGCTCATAGGCGACCATATCCGTCGTACGGAAGGTACCGCCATCGCGATTGAAAAAGCCGATCAATTTCATTGGGGCTCTCGGTTTTTCCGCAAATTGTATTTCGATGGGAGCCATAACCCCCGGCGCTTTATCTCAGATGGTCCCACCGCAAGCGATTTCAAGCATGACGGGCGCAAACACGGCACAGAAGCTCGTAGCACGTATGCATCATTCGACATGCTGCGCTGCAAAAAATGCACGCGACAGAAGTATCCGGGTCATCGATACTCTTATTTGAGGCATGTCCATGCCATCCCAGTCCAATATTTCAAAATGCAGCGCCGAGTACCGCGTCAGGGGCTCGTCGTGTGATTCGCGGTGCTTCGACATGATGGCCGCCCAGGAGTTTTCGTGAGCGATATTGCCGTCGATGTCCTTGATACCCAAAGCGTTCTCGAAGCGCCTTCGCGTACTGCCATTGCGCTTGTGACGGTGGCGTTGGCCGTCGGTAGTTTCGGCATCGGCACCGGCGAATTCGTTATCATGGGTCTCCTGCCCAACGTGGCCGAGACCTTCGGCGTTACGACGCCGGAAGCGGGACATGTGATCAGCGCCTATGCGCTCGGCGTCGTTGTCGGCGCACCGATCATTGCCGTTCTCGCCGCCAAGATGGCGCGCCGCACACTGCTTCTCCTGATGATGGCAATTTTTGCCGCCGGCAATATTTCCAGCGCGTTTGCGCCGACGTTCGAAAGCTTTACCGCTCTGCGCTTCATCACCGGCCTGCCGCATGGCGCCTATTTCGGCGTTGCGGCACTCGTAGCCGCCTCCATGGTGCCGGCGCACCGCCGTGTGCGCGCAGTCGGTCAGGTCATGCTCGGCCTGACGATCGCCACTCTCATCGGCACGCCGATCGCCACCTTCCTCGGGCAGGTCCTGAATTGGCGCGCCGCCTTTATGATGGTTGGCGGCATCGGGCTTGCGGCCATGCTGCTGATCGCCCTCTTCCTGCCGCGAGACAGGGTCGAAGAAGGCGCAAGCATCACGCGCGAACTGGGCGCGCTAAAGCGGATCCAGATCTGGCTGACCCTCGGCATCGCGGCCGTCGGGTTCGGCGGCATGTTCTCAATCTTCAGCTATGTCGCCACGACGACCACCGACGTCGCGGGCCTCGGCACCGCGATGGTGCCAGTCGTGCTTGCGCTCTTCGGCATCGGCATGAATGTCGGCAACATCGTCGGCTCCCGCCTCGGCGACCTTTCGATCAAGGGTACGATCGGTGGCATGATGATCTTCAACATCATCATCATGACGCTGTTTTCGCTGACGGCGGCAAACCCGGTCATGCTGTGCGTCTGCGTGTTTCTGATCGGCTGCGGTTTCGCCGCTTGTCCCGCCGTGCAGACCCGGCTGATGGACGTGGCTGCGGATGCGCAGACTTTGGCCGCGGCCTCCAATCACTCCGCCTTCAACATTGCCAACGCTCTCGGCGCCTGGCTTGGCGGTCTGGTGATTTCCTGGGGCTTCACCGCGGCCGCCACGGGCTATGTCGGCGCGGTTCTTTCCGTTGGCGGCCTTATCGTCTTTGCAATTTCAGTTGGCCTGGAGCGCCGCACCGGCCACGCATGACGCTGCGGGCGCAACCAGCTCCTGCTTGCCGTTGTGGCAAAATACATTCTCCTCGCCCCATACGGCCATCGCCTGGATGATCGGCCGCAGGCTCGTTCCAAGCGGCGTGAGCGCATATTCGACGTGCGGCGGCACGACCGGAAAGACGGTGCGTGACAGTAGCCCGGATTCCTCAAGCTCACGCAGCTGCTTTGTCAGCATGCGCTGCGTCACCGAGGGCAGCTTGCGGCGGATTTCGTTGAAGCGCAGCGTTCCCTCCATCAGATGAAACAGGATCACGCCCTTCCACTTGCCGTCGAGCAGGCTCAACGTCGCCTCGACCGGACATCCCGGAAAATTCTGAACCAGCTTGGAGCGGGGAACCGACATCGACAGTATCCTTTTTGTACCTACGTACAGAAATTGTGCATTCTTGCGCCATTCAAGGATAATGCGCATCTAGCCTCTGTGCAACAAAACCAGGAGCCTTTCCCATGCGCGCAGTCGCCTACAAGCAACCGCAACCCATTTCCGCCGAGACGTCACTGGTCGACATCGAGCTGCCGACGCCCGAGGCGAAAGGCCATGACCTGCTCGTCGAGGTGAAGGCTGTTTCCGTCAATCCGGTCGACGTCAAGGTCCGCGCGAACGTTGCCCCGCCCGAGGGCGCATACAAGATCCTCGGCTGGGATGCGGCCGGTGTCGTCAAGGCGGTTGGGCCTGACGTCACCATGTTCAAGCCGGGAGACGAGGTCTTTTACGCAGGCTCCATCAGCCGCGATGGATCGAACGCCGAGTTCCAGCTCGTCGACGAGCGCATCGTCGGCGCCAAACCGAAAAGCCTCGACTTTGCGGCCGCCGCCGCCTTGCCGCTGACCTCGATCACTGCCTACGAGACGCTGTTCGACCGGCTGAAGGTGCAGGACCGTGTTCCCGGCGCTACCAATGCCATCCTCATCATCGGTGGCGCCGGCGGGGTTGGATCGATCGCCATCCAGATCGCCCGTGCGCTGACTGATCTCACCATCATCGCCACCGCATCACGGCCGGAAACGCAAGCCTGGGCAAAGGAGCTAGGCGCCCATCACGTCGTCGACCATTCGAAGCCGCTCGCGCCGCAGATCGAAGCGCTCGGGATCGGTGCGCCCGCCTTCGTCTTTTCGACGACCAACACGACGGATCATATCGGCTCGATCGTCGAGACCATCGCGCCACAGGGCCGGTTCGCTCTGATCGACGATCCGAAGACGCTCGATATCGTTCCCTTCAAGCGCAAGGCCGTATCGACCCACTGGGAACTGATGTTTACCCGTCCCCTCTTCAACACGGCAGACATGATCGAGCAGCACAAGCTGCTGACGAAAGTCGCCGAGCTGGTGGATGCAGGCAAGATCCGCTCGACGCTGACGGAGACTGCCGGCACGATCAATGCGGCAAATCTGAAGAAGGCACATGCGCTTGTCGAGACGGGCAAGATGAAGGGCAAGGTCGTGTTATCAGGCTTTTGAGCCTCGGAAATCCACGGCAAATATGGCCGGATGAAGGACATCCGGCCATTGCATTTTAACGCGGCCACACCATGTTTTGTTGCATCGCGAAATCTTGCAGCCGCCTAAACAAATTTTTATCGCAGGAACGTGCGTTTAGGCGCTTCCGCCTCTTGACTTTTAGAGCCTTCGGCGCGACTTCTCCGCACGTGGAGAACAGCGTTTTCCATGCCGATTAACCGGAGCCATCTTTCGATGCCTAGCGACAGTAGTAGTCGATTGCCTTTGCCGTCAGTAGCATTCGTGCAGTAACCGACTCCTGTCGGCTCGCCACGATCCGCTACGACGGCGGATCGACCGGAAAGGCGAGCTATAATGAACATAAACAGCTTTCCAGCGCGGGCCGGCAATGCCGCTCGTGCATTCATCAATAACAATCGTGGCGTAACCATCGCCGAACGTGTCGAGTCGCTGAATGCGCTCGGGGCGTCGGAAGCAGCACGCATACTCGCCAAAATGCCGGAAGAACGCGCCGTGCGTATTCTTGACCGGCCGGAGCTGCGCAACGCTCCTGCAATCCTCGAAGTCATGACCAATGCGGATGCCGCCCGGCTGCTGCATGGCATGTCCAACGACCGCGTGGCCGACGTACTCCTGGAAATGGATGTCGAGGCTCGCGCCCGACTTTTTGCAACGTTCGACGAGGCTGCTCGGCACGCGATCCAGGGCCTGATGGGCTATCCGCCGCGCACGGCCGGCGGCATCATGACGACCGAATTCGTCAGCGTGCTGGCCAGCTGGACGGTTGCCCAGACGCTCGATCACGTTCGCCAAGTCGAGCGTTCCCGCGAAACCGTCTATGCCATCTACGTGCTCGACGACGAAACGCACGTGCTGCTGCATGTCGTAACGCTGCGCCGCCTCATCACCGGTGAGCCCGATGCCTGTATTCTGACGGTTGCCCAGAAGGGCACGCCGGTCACGGCGCCGCCGCTGATGAAGCAGGAGGACGTCGCACGACTGATCCGCCGCCACGACCTGCTGGCGCTTCCGGTCGTCGACGACAAGGGCCACATGCTCGGTATCGTCACCGTGGACGACGTCATCGACACGATGATCGCCGACACCACGGAAGACGCCCAAAAGTTCGGCGGTATGGAAGCCCTCGGCCAGCCCTATATGAAGATCAGCTTCGCCGGCATGATCCGTAAGCGCGCAGGCTGGCTCGCCGCCCTCTTCCTCGGCGAAATGCTGACGGCAAGCGCCATGCAGCACTTCGAAGGCGAGCTGGAGAAGGCCGTCGTGCTGACGCTCTTCATCCCGCTGATCATGAGCTCCGGCGGCAACTCCGGTTCGCAGGCGACCTCGCTGATCATCCGGGCGCTGGCGCTTGGCGAACTCAAGCTTTCGGACTGGTGGCGCGTGGCGCTGCGCGAACTGCCCACGGGCATCGTGCTCGGCGCAATTCTCGGTCTCGTCGGCTTTGCCCGCATCATCCTGTGGCAGTCTATCGGCCTGTTCGACTATGGTCCGCACTGGCAGCTGGTCGCTTTCACCGTGTTTGCGGCGCTGATCGGCATCGTTACATTTGGCTCGCTTGCCGGCTCGATGCTGCCATTCGTTCTGCAAAAGCTGCGGCTCGACCCCGCCAGCGCATCGGCGCCCTTCGTCGCCACGCTGGTCGATGTCACCGGCCTGGTGATCTACTTCTCCGTTGCGCTGCTGATACTCAGCGGCACGATGCTCTGAAGACCATCGATCTTTCTATCGAAAGGGGCCCATGCGGCCCCTTTTTCATTTTCACTCAGGTGACGGCAATTTCAGAACGCCATTGGTCTTAAGTGTCCGGATCGCAAAATTCGAGCGCAGATCGACCACGCCTGGAAGCACCAGAAGCTTCTCGGACATCACCTTTTCATAGGCGGCAAGATCCGCCACCACGACTTCTGCCAGGAAATCGGCCGTTCCCGAAATCAGATGGCAGGCGACGACCTCCGGAATGGCGAGCAATGCTGCCTGCTGCATTTCGGAGTTCTCCTTGGAGTGATGACCGACCTTGAGCTCCACAAAGACCGTCAGGCCGAGGCCGGCTTCCTTGCGATCGATATCGGCGCGATAGCCGCGCAGAAGCCCGGATTTTTCCAGATTGCGAATGCGCCTGAGACACGGCGACGGCGAAAGGTTTACGCGCTCGGCGATCTCGACGTTGGTGGCGCGCGCATCCTCCTGCAGACAATTGAGGATGGCGATATCGAATTTATCGAGTTTTAGCATATTCGAGAAAATCTGATTTTCAGATTGGCAGATTATTGCTGATATCATGAATTCTGAGCCACAACTAGCAAGGACATGCCGCGGCCTCCGGCGCTATCTTTTCCTCATTCGAACGGCATTCAGGATCGCTGGAAAGGATATGTCGATGACCGCTTTGCCTCTCTCCACCCGCAAGGCAACCCCCACCATGATCGGTTATGCCGGTGCCGTCGTCACTGTCTTGATCTGGGCAAACTGGATCCTGGCCACGCGTCATACGGCCGAAGCGGACATGAGCACGATCGACCTCGGCCTGATCCGTTACGGCGTGCCGGCGCTGGTGCTCGCTCCCGTCTGGTGGAAGACTGGCCTTCTGCCGAAGGGTGTGCCGCTGAAGCTGCTGGCGCTGATGGTTTGCGGCTCCGGCGCCCTCTTCTTCCAGTTGACCACGCTTGCCATTCAGTTCACGCCTGCTTCGGCGGCCGGCATCCTGCTCGGCGGCTCCATGCCGCTCGCAACCGCCCTGATCGGCGTACTGTTGTTTCGTGAGCGGCTTGATATCACCCGCTGGCTTGGCCTTGGCGGCATCGTCGCAGGCGTTGTGATTCTCCTGGCACGCAGCCTCTGTGGCGTGCAGATCTCATGGGAAGGCTTCACGCTGCTGCCGCTATCGGCTGTGCTTTGGGCAAGCTACACTCATGCCTTCCGTCGCTCAGGGTTGAGCGCTGTGCAGTCGAGTGCCGTCATTGCTGTCTGGTCGTTCCTCATCCATATCGCACTGGCCGCCACCGTCGGCAGCTCGCTGACCTCGGTGCCGCTGCCGGAAATCGGCCTGCAGATCGTCAGCCAGGGCCTGCTGTCCGGTCTCGCCGCCACTCTGGCCTATGGCCTTGCCGTGCAGGCTCTCGGCGGCACGCAAGCCGCGGCATTCACCGCGATCACCCCGGTTCTCGCGACGATCGGCGGCGGCCTCCTGCTCGGCGAAGAAATCGGCATTGCCGGCATCGCCGCCGCAATCGTCACCGGCGCCGGCGTCGCCCTCTCCACCGGGCTCCTCGCCCGAAAGCCCGCCCAGCACTGATTCACCTCGTGCCGAGCTAGAGGGCGGTTCAGCTATGCGCTGAGCCGCTCTTTTCATTGGGCGCAGCCGTTAAAATGAGATCTAAAACCGAAGCAACATGGCCACGCGCCTCGCCGGATCGGCGCCATGGGCAACTTCATTCTCCAGGATCTCCGTGAGGACGGCCGATCTTTCGTTGTCTTTCAAAATGCGAAATCCTGCGGAGGCGTAGAAGGGCGCGTTGAACGCCACTTCGCGATCGGTCGTCAGAGTGACACCAGAGGCTTCTTGTGCCCTCGCCGCGGCAATGGCTTTTTCGATCAGGCGGCGTCCGACGCCCTGCTTCTGCCAGCGCCTGACGACATCGATCTCGGCGATGTGAACGGAGCCGTCCTTGCGGATGCCGGCCACGAACCCGAAGGGTTGATCCGTATTGTCGGCGGCGATGAAGAGCAAGTTTTCGGCTAGCGACTGCTCGACGATATCGAGAGGCAGAGATGTCGGCTCGCACGCGACGGCGCCCGCGTCATGCAAAGCCCAGAAAGCATCGATCTCGATGGCGGCAAGCAAATGCAGCTCATCAAGCCTGGCCGAGCGGATCGTCCAGGCCTCCTGCCCAATCTCGGTCATTGCATCTCACATATTCGGATAGACAGGCCCTTCGCCGCCCTGCGGCGGCACCCAATTGATGTTCTGGTTAGGGTCCTTGATATCGCAGGTCTTGCAGTGGACGCAGTTCTGGGCGTTGATGACGTAGGTTTCCTTGCCATCCTTCTCCACCCATTCGTAGACGCCGGCCGGACAGTAGCGCGTCGACGGACCGGCATAGACGTCATGCTCGGAGTTCTTCTGCAGCGCCATATCCTTCACCTGCAGATGAACCGGCTGATCTTCCTCGTGGTTGGTGTTCGACAGAAACACCGAGGAAAGGCGGTCAAAGGTCAAGACACCATCCGGCTTCGGATAATCGATCTTCTGATGTTGAGCCGCAGGCTCCAGCGACGCTGCATCCGTCTTGCCATGCTTCAGCGTGCCGAAGAAAGAGAAGCCGAATAGCTGGTTCGTCCACATGTCGAGACCGCCGAGCCCGATCCCAACGAGCGTGCCAAACTTCGACCACAGCGGCTTGACGTTGCGGACGCGCTTCAGATCCTTGCCGATATCCGTCTGACGCCATTCGTTCTCGATCTCGATGACTTCGTCATTGGCGCGACCGGCAGAGATCGCCTCGGCAATCCTATCTGCAGCGAGCATACCCGATAGCACAGCATTGTGGCTGCCCTTGATGCGGGGAACGTTGACCAGACCAGCCGAGCATCCGATCAGTGCGCCGCCCGGGAAGGTCAACTTCGGCACCGATTGATAACCGCCCTCTGTGATGGCGCGGGCGCCATAGGAGATGCGCTTACCGCCCTCGAAAGTGCCACGGATCGCCGGATGCGTCTTGAAGCGCTGGAACTCCTCGAAAGGATAGAGATAAGGGTTCTTGTAGTTCAGGTGGACGACGAAGCCGACGGCGACCAGATTGTCTTCCAAGTGATAGAGGAACGAGCCGCCGCCCGCCTTCATGCCCAGCGGCCAGCCGAAGGAGTGCTGCACGAGGCCCTTCTTGTGGTTCTCGCGCTTGACTTCCCAGAGCTCCTTGATGCCGATGCCGAACTTCGGCACGTCGCTGTCGCGCGACAGATCGAACTTGGCGATCAGCTGCTTGGCAAGCGAGCCGCGTACGCCTTCGCCGATCAGCACATATTTGCCTAGGAGCGCCATGCCGCGCGTGTAGTTCGGGCCGGGCTCACCGTTCTTTTCGATGCCCATGTCGCCGGTGGCGACACCGATAACGGCACCTTCGTCATTGTAAAGAACTTCGGTTGCGGCAAAACCGGGATAGATCTCGACGCCGAGCGCTTCCGCCTTCTCGGCCAGCCAGCGACAGACGTTGCCGAGCGATACGATATAATTGCCGTGATTGTTCATCAGCGGCGGCATGATGAAATTCGGCAGGCGGATGGAGCCAGCGGGACCCAGGAACAGGAAGTGATCGGCCGTGACCTTGGTCTTGAAGGGATGTCCCTCGTCTTCGCGCCAGTCCGGCAGGAGGCGATCGATGCCGATCGGGTCGACGACGGCGCCCGAGAGAATATGTGCGCCGACTTCAGCTCCCTTTTCGAGCACGACGACGGTCAGATCCGGATTGATCTGTTTCAGCCGGATCGCCGCCGACAGGCCTGCAGGGCCTGCGCCGACAATCACAACGTCGAATTCCATGCTCTCGCGTTCCGGCAGCTCGTTCGCGTCAGTCATTCATCTTCTCCGCTTGACCGGCATCCGCTGAGATCGGATCGCGGCCTTATCCCCTTGGGCGTCTTCCCCGTTTCGTTTATCTCTTGTCAAAATGGGAAGGGATTGTCGAGCCGGGAAGCGACAGGCAATCCTCCAATTCGCCCAACGCGTAAAACAAGTTAAATTACTCTTACGTCAACGTCAATATTCTGCGGTGATTTAAGTCCATTTGCCAAGCCCGCTTCCATAGTCGCGCAATGGCACTTTATATAAATATCGATCAGACTCTCCAAACAGCATGAAGGGTAATCGAGATGGATCTTCGTATCGGCGGAAAACGCGCCTTGGTGCTTGCCTCATCGAAAGGGCTGGGACACGGCATCGCGGTGGCGCTCGCCCGCGAGGGCGTGAATGTCCTCCTCTGCGGACGCAGCGGCGACCGGCTGGAAGCCAATTGCAAGGCGATCAATGCCGAGGGCAAAGGCCGCGCCGACTGGATCTGGGCCGATCTCAACGACGAGAACTTCGTTGATGTCGTGACCAAAGCAGCGGTCGAAAAACTCGGCGGCATCGACATTCTCGTCAACAATAGCGGGGGGCCGACACCGGGAACGACCGAGGATATGACCGCCGATCGGCTGGAGACCTATTTCATCTCCATGGTGTCGCGGATCATCACCCTCTCCAATGCGCTGCTGCCGGGCATGAAGGCACAGGGTTGGGGGCGTATTCTGACCGTGGCCTCCTCCGGCGTCGTCGAGCCCATTCCCAATCTCGCGCTTTCGAACACGCTGCGCCCGGCGCTTGTCGGCTGGAGCAAAACGCTGGCGAGCGAAGTGGCGGGGCACGGCATCACTGTCAACATGCTTCTACCCGGCAGCATCGCGACAGACCGTCTGGCAGAACTTGATTCGGCCACGGCCAAGCGTAGCGGCAAAAGCCTTGAGAACGTCAGCGCCGAGCGCCAGGAGCGAATCCCCGCCGGGCGCTACGGCCGCGTCGAGGAATTTGCGGCAACCGCCGCCTTCTTATGCAGCGAGCCCGCAAGCTACGTGACGGGAACGCTCGTGCGCTGTGACGGCGGGGCTGCGCGCTCCCTCTAAAATCCTCACCCTTACAATGGCCGGGCTCTTGTAAACGGAGCCCGGCAACACAATTACGTGAGCAACGCTGACGAGCGTTATGAGCTTGTCGCGTATCTATTGACTATAAATGTCGCATAACCCGGCCACGCCGCCCGATTATTACATAACGGCAATCAAAAACTAGCCATTTCACCGGTCGCTGCACTGCAAAAGCCTGAGCAAACCCAAAGCTTTCCAAGCTTTAATTTTTCGTCCCACCGAACTGTGGTAAATTGCTCTGGATCAACGTTCATGAATTCACGTTATAGGGACAGAATTACCGAACGTTAGCGGTAACGGCGATGTGATGGATTGCGGCGAATCCCGTCTGTGTTGTGCGGCGCAATAACTACACCTCGATGTGATCGCGTTTCCTGCAACTCGCCTTCGACCGGTGTACTTTAATATGAAAAAATTCTGGCTTCCCCTCGGCCTTCTCGTCGTCGCAGCCCTCGTTGTCTGGGGCTATCGCGACCGTATTCCTTTTCTCTCGACATTTATCGACCAGGCTTCGGCAGAAACCAAAGACGGCAGCAAGGCGGCGCAGCCTAGCAGCAAGCGTCAGGCAGGTCCGATCGCCGTAAAAACGGTGGCCGCCGTCAAGACCACGCTTCCCATGGACGTCCCGGCAACTGGCTGGGTCGTACCGATCGATTCAACGACGATCGCTGCACAGGAAGCCGGGCTGATCACGCAGATTGCCGTCAAGGACGGCGCAACGGTCAAGGCCGGCGATCTGATCGCCAAGCTCGATCCGCGCACGGCGCAGGCTGCCGTCAGCAAAGACCAGGCCAACCTCACCAAAGACCAGGCAAATCTCGCTCAAGCAGAGACTGCGCTGACGCGCGCCAATAGCCTGCTCACAAGCAGCGCAGGCACGCAGGCGACTGCCGATGAGGCACGCGCGACTCGCGACGCCGCCGTCGCCACGATCACCGCGGACCAGGCGCAGCTTGCATCGGATCAGGTGCTACTCGGAAACACCGACATACGGGCACCCTATGACGGCCGGCTCGGCGATGTTCAGTTGAGCCTGGGCGCCTATGTCAGCGCCGGCACGCCCATCGTCACGATCAGCCAGTATAATCCGGCGTACATCAAGTTCACCATGCAGGAAAACAACCTGCGAGAATTGCAGGAGCAGACCGCCGCCGGACCTGTCAAGGTCACCACCGTTCCTCGTTCCGCTCAGGGCAAGCCTCGTACGGGAACGATCACCTTCTACGACAACACAGTCGATCAGGCTTCCGGAACGATCGCTGTGAAGGCCACCTTCGAGAATGCCAACGGCGCCCTCTGGCCGGGGCGCTCCACGAATGTCATGGTTCACTTCGCCGATAACGAGCAGCTGATAATCGTCCCGACGGTTGCCGTCAGCCCCGGACCGGATGGCTACATCGCTTTCGTGGTGAAGGATAACAAGGTCAAGCTGACGCCGGTGACGATTGCTCGTGCCAATGGCGGTCGTACGGCCGTCGCCACCGGCCTTTCGGTCGGCGATCACGTCGTTATCGAGGGCCAGTCGCAGCTCAACAACGGCACCGAAGTCAAGGAACAGTTCAGCGACAATCCGAACGAGAAGGTCGCTTCGGCCGATGATGGAAAGACCGAAACCATCGCAGTTGGAGCGCAGCAATGATCCCGACCTTCTGTATTCAGCGACCGGTCGCGACCACGCTTCTCGCCATCGGCGTGGTGCTTGCCGGTCTCGCCGGCTACCGGCTCATCCCCGTCGCGGCAGTGCCGCAGGTGGACTTCCCGACGATCAACGTCTCAGCCCAGCTGACGGGCGCCTCGCCGCAGACGATGGCGACATCGGTCGCCACGCCGCTGATCAAACAGTTCGAGACGATTCCCGGCATTAGCGAAATCTCTTCGACAAACTCGCTCGGCAATACCAGCATCGTGCTGCAGTTCAATCTCGACCGCAGCATCGACGCCGCGGCAGGTGACGTGCAGGCGGCGATCTCGACCGCGCAACGAAAGCTGCCCAACAACCTGACCACGCCGCCGAGCTACAGGAAGACCAACCCAGCCGACGCGCCCGTCATGCTGATCGCCGTACAGAGCGACACCCTGCAGCGCAGCAAGCTCGACGATATCGCCGAAAACATCATCGCTCCGTCGATCTCGACCTTGCCCGGCGTCGCCGAAGTGACCGTAAACGGAGCGCAAACCTACGCGGTGCGCATCGATGTCGATCCCAACAAGCTTCTGGATCGCGGCATCGGCATCGACACGGTCAATACAGCCGTTGTGAATGCCAACAACCAGGTTCCGGTCGGCACGCTGCAGGACTCCGCCCAGAGCATGACGATCAATGCGAACACGCAGCGCGTCAACGCCGACGAGTTTCGCACGCTTGTGATCGCCAATCCCAATGGCAATCCCATCCACCTCGGCGATGTCGCCGACGTTCAGGACAGCGTCGAAAACCAGAATATCGGCAGTTGGTACGATGGTCAGCGGGCGATCATCCTGGCTATTCAACGCCAGCCCGATGCCAATACCGTCGATGTCGTCGATGCCGTCAACCAGACACTGCCGAAGCTGCATGCCGAAATGCCGGCTTCCGTCAAAATGACGGTCATGAACGACTCGGCCCAGCCGATCCGCGAGGCTATCTCTGACGTCAAGTTTACCTTGATGCTGACGATCGGCCTCGTCGTTCTCGTCATCTACCTGTTCACGGGCCACGTAACCGCGACGATCATCCCCGGTCTCGCGGTGCCTCTTTCGCTGATATCCACCTTCGGCATGATGTATGTACTCGGCTACAGCGTCGACAACATATCACTGCTTGGATTGACGATCGCGGTGGGTCTCGTGGTGGACGACGCGATCGTGATGCTGGAGAACATTCTACGGCACATGGAAGAAGGCATGCCGGCGCTCCAGGCCGCCATCAAGGGCGCGGGCGAAGTCAGCTATACGATTATCTCCATGTCGATCTCGCTGATCGCCGTGTTCATCCCGATTCTGCTGATGGGCGGCGTCGTCGGCCGTATCTTCAACGAGTTCGGCATGGTCGTGGCGATCGCCATCGTGTCGTCCGCCGTCGTCTCGCTGACCGTCACGCCGATGCTCGGCTCGCGTCTCTCCAGTGCCCACAGCCATCCTCCACTGCCGGTGCGCCTCTTCAACAAGGGCTTCAACTGGACCGAGGTCAATTACGGCAAGGGCGTGGAATGGTGCATCCGCCATCGTTACATCGTGCTTGGAAGCTTCCTTGGCTCGGTGGCCCTCTCCGCGTACCTCTTCCTGACGTTGCCGGCCAGCTTCTTCCCGCAGGAAGATATCGGCCGACTGCAGATTTCCACGCGCGCGCGCCAGGATATTTCCTATCCGGCCATGCGTGACCTGCAGAACCAGGCCGCTGCCGCAATCAAGGCAAACCCGGCCGTCCAGCACGTGATGTCCGTTGTCGGCGCCAGCGCTCGCCAGACACTGAACAACGGCACGATCTACGCTCAGCTGAAGGACAAGAAGGATCGTCCGCCTCTTGACCAGACTTTGCGCGAAATGCGTGCTGCCGTCGCCAAGATCCCGGGCATTCAGGTCTTCATCAATCCTCAGCAAAGCCTTCGCTTTGGTGGACGCCAAACCGCCAGCCAGTATCAGCTCATCGTCCAGGCCCTCAACGCCGATCTGACGAACCAGTGGGCGAACAAGATGCTGCAGGAAATGCGCAAGGATCCACGCTTCACCGATGTGACGACCGATGCGCAATACAACGCATTGCAGGCCAATATCGTGGTCGACACGGAAAAGGCTGCTGCCTACGGCATTAACAACAACCTGCTGCGCACCACGCTTGAAGAGGCGTTCAGCGACTACGCCGCCGCACAGATCCAGTCGACCGGCGACAGCTATGACGTGATCATCGAATATGATGCGAACCAGCCCTGGGACGACCAGAAGCTGTCGCGCATTCATGTGACCTCTTCGAAGGGCCAGCAGGTTCCGCTATCTGCCTTCGCACACATCGAGCGCAACACCGGTCCGGTGACCATCAACCAGACCGGCCAGCTCGTCTCGACCACGGTGTCCTTCAACCTGCCGGCCGGCGAATCGCTTGGCGATGCCACAGCGCAGATCGAGCAGATCAAGAAGGACATCAACATGCCGGCGGACGTCTTCACGTCCTACGGCGGTACGGCGCAGATCTTCCAGCAGTCGCAGGGCAGCACGCCTTACCTGATCCTCGCGGCAGTGCTGACGATCTATGTGGTCCTCGGCGTGCTCTACGAAAGCTTCATCCATCCGCTGACCATCCTGTCCGGTCTTCCGGCCGCGGCTCTCGGCGCTCTGCTTGCGCTGAAGGTCTTCGGCTTCGACCTTTCGATCATCGCGCTCATCGGCTTGCTGATGCTCATCGGTATCGTCAAGAAGAACGCGATCATGATGATCGACGTGGCGTTGGAAACGTTGCGATCGAGTAGCGGCATGTCTCCGGGTGAAGCGATCCATGAAGCCTGCGTGCGTCGTTTCCGCCCGATCATGATGACGACCTTCTGCGCACTGCTCGGCGCCCTGCCGATCGCCGTCGGCGGCGGTGCGAGCTCCGAGCTGCGTCAGCCGCTTGGTATCGCAGTCGTCGGCGGCCTCGTGGTCTCGCAGATCCTGACGCTGTTCATCACGCCAGTGATCTTCCTGGAAATGAACCGCCTGAACGACTTCCTGGGCCGCTTCGGCAGGCGCAAGGAAGGGGATCAACACCCCAAGGAAACACCAACGGCGATTGCCGCCGAATAAACGCTGCGGGCGCCGAAAGGCGCCCGTTTCTTTTGCCGGAAGCCCGGAAGGAATTACCCACCAAAACATCGCGTGACGCGCGTTCCCAAGGGCAAAAATAAAGCGTCCTCGCGTCTTGAACTTGACGTCCAGCCATGTCATGACGCGCCCTCTTTGCGACGGGGCGCGGCTTGCGCCCTACACGGGGCTTGGCTCCCCAATCCAGACAATTTCGACTGAAAGGAGTGCGGGCATGGCTCGGGCGCTTGGTTTCGACTTCGGCACGACAAACACGGTGCTGGCGATGGCCGATGGGGCCGCGACACAATCGGTCGCCTTTCATAGTGCAGCCGGTACGGCGGACAGCATGCGCACGGCGCTCTCCTTCATGAAGGATGCGGGTCTGGGCGCGAGCGCGCTCAAGGTCGAGGCAGGACACGCCGCTATCCGGCAATTCATCGACAATCCCGGTGATTGTCGCTTTCTGCAATCGATCAAGACCTTTGCGGCCAGCGCCCTCTTTCAGGGCACGCTGATCTATGCCAAGCGCCACAGCTTCGAGGATCTGATGGAGGTCTTCGTTCGCCGCCTGCGGGCCTATGCCGGCGAAGGCTGGCCGGAAAACGTATCCCGTATCGTCACCGGGCGGCCAGTTCATTTCGCCGGGGCCAACCCGAACCCGGCGCTGGCGACAGAGCGCTACAATGCCGCTCTCGCCAGATTTGGCTTTCCGGAAATCCATTATGTCTATGAGCCGGTCGCGGCGGCCTTCTATTTCGCCCAGCATCTCAAGAAGGATGCGACCGTGCTGGTGGCGGATTTCGGCGGCGGTACGACCGACTATTCGCTCATCCGGTTCGAGACCCACGCCGGCAAGCTGACGGCAACGCCGATTGGCCATTCCGGTGTCGGCATCGCCGGCGATCATTTCGACTTCCGGATGATCGACAACATCGTATCGCCGGCGATCGGCAAGGGCAGCTATTTCAAGAGCTTCGACAAGCTTCTGGAGGTACCAACCTCCTATTACGCGAATTTCGGCCGCTGGAACCAGCTCTCGATCTTCAAGACCTCCCGCGAATATGCGGACCTGAAGACGCTGGTGCGCAGCAGCCTGGAGCCGGAAAAACTGGAAACCTTCATCGAGCTGGTAGAGCATGACGAGGGTTATCCGCTCTACCAGGCCGTATCTGCGACCAAGATGGCGCTTTCGAGCGAAGAAGAGGCCGAATTCAACTTCCCGCCGCTCGGCAAGGCCGGCCGCAAGCATGTGCGCCGCGCCGACTTCGAAACCTGGATTGCGGAAGATCTGACCAGAATCGAGGCCGCGCTGGATGATGTGCTGACGACCACGAACACGTCGCCCGATGCCATTGACAAGGTCTTCCTCACTGGCGGCACCTCTTTCGTCCCCGCGGTCAGGCGCATCTTTACGGAGCGGTTCGGCCAGGAGCGTATCGAGACCGGTGGCGAATTGCTCTCGATCGCCCATGGTCTCGCCTTGATCGGCGAGCGTGAGGACATCACCCAGTGGACGGCCTGAGATAGCCGCCCACCCTGCCCTTTCGTTCTCGCGCCGCTTTGGCTAGAGTTGCTCCATGATTTCCGCCAGCGACCTTACACCGGCCGAACTTGCCGCCCTTCTGCATTTCCATGCGGATTCCGGCGTCGATTGGCTGCTGGAAGACGAGCCGGTGGATCGCTTCGCCGAATTCGAGGCGATGCGCGCGGCAAGGCAAGGCGCGCGGGCGTCACAGCCTCGATCCGAGACACCCACGGCGGCGGCTCGCGCGCAACCCGAGCGGCGCCAGGCCGCAAAGCCTGCGGCCGCCGCACCGCCCCCTCCTCCACCACGCAACGCACCGGCCATTCCCGATGAGCAAGCAGTGGAACAAGCGCGATTCGCGGCGGAAAGCGCACGCTCGCTTGGAGAGCTGAAGACGGCTCTTGAGGCCTTCAATGCCTGCAATCTCAAGAACAGCGCCCGTTCGACAATCTTTGCCAGCGGCACGCCGGATGCGCGCATCATGGTGATCGGTCCGATGCCGAGCGCCGACGACGATCGCGACGGAATGCCGTTTGCGGGCCGCGCCGGGCAGCTGCTTAACAAGATGCTGACCGCTATTGGTTTTCGGCGAGACGATATCCTGCTCACCAACGTGATCCCCTGGCGTCCGCCGGGCAATCGCGCACCCTCGGCGCCCGAAATCGAGATATGCCGTCCGTTCATAGAACGCCAGATCGCGCTTGCCGAGCCTAAGGCCTTGCTGCTGCTCGGTAATTTCACTGCCCGGCACTTCTTCGGAAGTGCCGAGACCATCCATGGCCTGCGCGGACAATGGCGTGAAATCAGCATTCTTGGGCGGGTAATTCCCGCAATCGCCAGCCTTCACCCGCAGGAATTGCTGACAGCGCCAATCAATAAGCGCTTGGCCTGGAACGATCTGATGGCGTTCAAGAATCGTATCGACGCCGAAATATTAGGCTGATTTTCGCCAGGATTAACGAAACATGACAATAGCCATGCAATTGCGGCATGGCAGTGTTCCGGCGTTGTGCATTGCGAATTTCATGTTGCGCTGCAATATATACTCGTGTCTTGGGAGGAATCTTGAAAGGAACCAAGGCAATGACCGCACAATTTCGTCCTATCCATTGCGGGTTTGATACACTGCGCCGCGCCATCACGCCTGTGCGCGCCATCAGTGGACATCGCAATCTCGGCATCGCTGCCAATGAGCAGATGACTGCCCGCGGCACCGGCATTTCGGCCCGCATTGGCCGCCCGGCCGCACTCTTTGCGGATTTCCGCGCCTATTGACCCATCCGGCGCGGAGAACGCGCCGATGCAAGTCATACTGACTATCTTCCAGGAATTATACGATGTCTTCCGGTTTGCGTTCGCTTATCTCTCTTATCGATTCTGTCGGCCATATCGGGTCTGCCGTACGGGCGGCCGAGGAGTTCGAGCGCGCCCGCAATCTGCGCGCCGATGACTGCCGCGATGCGACCCCTGCACGTGCAGCAGCTGTTGGCATTCCGCTCTAAACGAACAGAGACCCTGGGTGAAACGCGCTTCCTGATCTAGCTGCGTTTTCGCGTCGATGAACGCCGATAGCCGGGCCTGAGACCCGGCATTTTCAAATCGAATTATGCCTTGAGACCGAGGTGGCCAGTCGTCGCCTGCGCCCACTCGAATGCTTCGTCGACCGCCGCCAGCTTCACCGCCTGCCAGACACAATACTGCTCCAGGAAATCACGCGATATCCACATGCGCGTCTTCTTGGTCTCGTCATGCCAACCGATATCGCCGCGCTCGGCGGATTTGCGCAGCAACCGCTGCAGATGCGTGCGCGATATCATGAAGTGCGCGGCGAGAGCGCGGGCATCCACCCGGCCGACCTCGATGCGGGCGCTCGAATCGTCGTCCAGCTGCAACTGCGACATGATATAGTCGACCACCAGGCCGCCGGCTTCCGTCCAGAGAAACAGACCCACACATTCCGGTGGCTCACGCCACACTTCCGTATCGAGGCAATGACGGGCCATGCGTGGCTGCGCGATATCCATCAGCGTCGGCGCGGCGGCCAAGGCTGCCGCACGGCCGCCATTATCGAGCAGATCGAGTGCGGCCAGATTGTGCAGATACCAGCCGAACATCGCCGTGTGACTGATTTCGGCCGGTACATAGCGGCGCGGACGCCGCGTCGGGCCATTAGCTATCATCAGAAAACGATAGGTGAGCAGCTCATCGATAAAGCTCAGCACCGTATTGCGGCTGGCGATGCGGTAATGCGTGATCATATCGCGCAGACCGACGACGGTCAGCCCCGAGCCGGGTACGGCCGGATCGTACTCGAGATGAAGTGCATAGGCCGTCTGCGTCAAAAGCCAACGCTGATGCGAGGCAAGCATGCGCGCAATTCTCGGCCCGTTATCGTAACGGTTCCGCAGCGCCTCGGCCAGAAAGCGCAGAGACGTCACGAATTTGGGATGGCGAGCAAGTTGCTCGATAGAAAAGCTCAATCGGGCCTCCTTGGGGTGCCCTTATCAATCATCAAAAAAGGAGGATGTTTTATTTTTGTGAACAACGTCACCGGAATCGATCATAATTCCGACATCTCATAGCATGCTATGAGATTGCACCTGCCCTTTTAACGCAAGAGGTTAAACAAATAATTTACTTTAAGTAACTGTTTCTTTCATCGAAGAGCATATCTTTAGACGTAGCAGATCGATGATCATCCGGCTGCACGCGTGGAAACGACGAGCAGGATAGCCGTTAAATTCACACGTTAATTGACTGGAAATTGACCGAATACGCACCCGTGACGAATGCTTTCACAAACTAGGCGATCGAGCGTCGAGCGAATACTTGCCGTGCCATAACAAAACATTTCTATAGAATGATATGACTTTAACTTTGGTTCAGATTTCGATGTAATGATGCCGCCACTTTCAGCCGGAGCCCATGTTTCGGACTTCACCCGAACAGCATAAGCCTCATCAGGATAGACCATGCGCACAGACACCGGCCAGATCATTTCTCTGGCAGACTATCGTCCCACCGACTTCGTTCTGGAACGCGTCGATCTTACCTTTGATTTGCATCCCACCGAGACCAAGGTCGAGGCGCGGCTGATCTTTCATCGTCGTGAAGGCACCGACCCGAAAGCAGCGCTCGTGCTCGATGGCGATGAACTGGTTCTTTCGGGATTGCTGCTCGACCAGAATGAAATCCCGGCCGCGCAATACGACGCCACGCCCGACGGCTTGACCGTCCGCGACCTGCCGGAAAGCGTGCCCTTCGAGCTGACCATCACGACGATCATCAACCCCGAGGCCAACACGCAGTTGATGGGCCTTTATCGCACCGGCGGCATCTATTGCACGCAATGCGAGGCCGAAGGCTTCCGGCGCATTACCTATTTCCCCGACCGCCCGGATGTTCTGGCGCCCTATACCGTCAACATCATCGCCGACAAGGATAGCAATCCGCTTCTCCTGTCGAACGGTAACTTCCTCGGCGGCGCCGGCTATGGCGAAGGTAAGCACTTCGCCGCCTGGTTCGATCCGCATCCGAAGCCGAGCTATCTCTTCGCGCTCGTTGCGGGCGATCTTGGTGTTGTCGAAGATACGTTCACCACGATGTCCGGCCGAGAAGTTGCGCTGAAGATCTATGTCGAACACGGCAAGGAACCGCGTGCAACATACGCAATGGACGCCCTGAAGCGTTCGATGAAGTGGGACGAAGAGCGGTTCGGCCGCGAATACGATCTCGATATCTTCATGATCGTCGCCGTGTCGGACTTCAACATGGGGGCGATGGAGAACAAGGGTCTCAACGTCTTCAACGACAAGTATGTTCTCGCCGACCCGGAAACGGCGACCGATGCCGATTATGCCAATATCGAAGCCATCATCGCGCATGAATATTTTCACAACTGGACCGGCAATCGCATCACCTGCCGCGACTGGTTCCAGCTCTGCCTCAAGGAAGGCCTGACTGTATACCGCGATCACGAGTTTTCGGCCGACCAGCGGTCGCGCCCGGTCAAGCGCATCGCCGAAGTGCGCCATCTGAAATCCGAGCAGTTCCCGGAGGATAGCGGTCCGCTGGCCCATCCGGTACGTCCGACAAAGTATCGCGAAATCAACAACTTCTATACGACGACAGTCTATGAGAAGGGCAGCGAAGTCACGCGCATGATCGCGACGCTGCTCGGCCGCGAGCTGTTCAAGAAGGGGATGGATCTCTACTTCGACCGGCACGACGGGCAGGCTGTGACGATCGAGGATTTCGTCAAATGCTTCGAAGATGTGAGCAGTCGCGATCTCGCGCAGTTTTCGCTGTGGTATCACCAGGCCGGCACGCCTCTGGTGACGGCCTCCGGCAATTATGACGCCGACGCCAAGACCTTTACGCTGTCGCTCGAGCAGATGGTGCCGGCAACGCCGGGACAGGCCAACAAGGCAGCGATGCATATTCCGCTGCGCATGGCGCTGCTCGCGGAAGACGGCAGCATGATCGCACCGGCCTCCGTCAGCGGCGCTGAACTGAACGACGACGTGCTTCATCTCACGCAGAAGGCGCAGACGGTCGTCTTCCACGGCATCCCATCACGACCGGTTCTCTCGCTCAACCGCAGCTTCTCGACGCCGATCAATCTGCAGTTCAATCAAAGTGCCCGCGACCTGGCACTGATCGCACGCTATGAGGCCGATCACTTCGCTCGCTGGCAAGCTTTGATCGACCTTGGCCTTCCCAATCTGCTGCAGGCAGCGCGCGATGCGCGTCAGGGTTCGGCAATCACCTGCGACCCCGCATTCATCGACGCCTTGCTGGCGGCGGCCAGCGACGACAGGCTTGAGCCGGCTTTCCGTGCACAGGCCCTCGCCTTGCCAAGCGAGGCCGATATCGGCCGTGAGCTTGGCGGCGACAACGATCCCGATGCCATCCATGCGGCTCGTCAGGCGATCCTCAAGCAGATTGCCGAAGCCGGCAAGGATATCTTCGTGGCGCTCTATGACGGCATGCGGACGGAAGGTCTCTTTAGCCCGGACGCGGCTAGCGCGGGCCGAAGGGCTCTTCGAAACGCCGCCCTAAGCTATCTCTCGCAGCTCGATGAGACGCCGACGAGAGCCAAGGCGGCTTACGACGCGGCCAACAATATGACCGACCTTAGCGCGGCGCTGACCATTCTCGCTCACCGCTTTCCCGACACGACCGAGACAGCAACCGCGTTGCAGCATTTCCGCGATCGCTTTGCCGACAACGCGCTTGTCGTCGACAAATGGTTCGCCATACAGGCCGGAATCCCAGGACCAGGCGCGCTCGACCGCATCCGACAGCTCATGGAAACGCCGCTGTTCAAGCGCAGCAACCCGAACCGCGTGCGGGCCGTGCTCGGCACCTTCGTCTTCGGCAATCCGACCGGCTTCGGCCGCGCCGACGGCGCCGGCTACGACTTCCTTGCGGATGAAATCCTCGATATCGACCAGCGCAATCCGCAGCTTGCCGCCCGCATTCTGACGTCAATGCGCTCCTGGCGGCTGCTGGAACACGTCCGCGCCGATCATGCACGCTCCGCCCTCGTTCGCATCGAGCGCAGCGGCAATCTTTCCACCGATGTTCGCGATATCGTGGAGCGAATTCTGAAGGAGTGATTTGGGCTCCAGCCGGCTCAGGTCACAGCGGCTGATTTGCACCGCCTTTTCAGCCTCCGCGAGTCCCGACAGTATGCAACTTACTGTTGCGTGTATTGAATATGCTTAAATACCATATGGTTAAGAAAGTTTTACCGAGCCCTCTGGACAAGGCGAATCGCGAATGATTCATTAGGGTAGATTCGGGCGAGCGGCGCAGCGAATCACACGAGGGACAGGCTAAAGCGATGGTGGACGTGCGGCGGGCAACCGCGGCCGATGGACGGCTGCGTGTTAATTTCGACGGTCTGAAATCCTGGCACAGCGGCGTAACTGATCGAACCGGAGTACGGGTCGAGACGATCTCGCGCCGGTTCCCACAAACCGAACATATCCTCAAGCGCATCATTCCCGTTCTGATCGTCTCTTTCCTGATGGTCGTTGCCGCCTCGCACTTCTTCGGGATGGTGACGGAGCACGGCCGCATGGCAGCGTCCGCAAGACGCGCGACCTCGCTTTCCATCGCGGCAGCGGCAGCCGCGTTTTCAAACGACGCCAGTCTTTTTCAAGCCGGCAACCGGGGCGCTGCCGAGCGTAAGCTCGCGACCTATCTGCCACAGGACCGGCTCGACAACGGCGCGTTCGTTCTGCTCGTCCAGTCGAGCGGTCGCGTCTTCGGCTCGTCGGCCGCCGGCTCAGCCTATATCGGCATGCTGATCTCCGATTTCTTTCCCGAAGTATCGGCTATCCGGAGTTTCGGCGACCATGCCGACGTGATCGAAACGATGATCGATGGAGCGCCCTACTACGCGGCGATCTCGCTCGTCGGCGACAAGGGCGATTTCGTCCTCTCCGCAGCCTCGATGGAGCAGATCGACAAGCTCTGGCGCGACGAGCTGACGCTCAACGTCACGCTCTTTGCCGGCATTTCCTCCATCCTGCTGGTCATTCTTTACGCCTACTACACTCAGGTAAAGCGCGCACGCGACGCCGACGAGATCTTCCTTGAATCCAACATGCGCGTCGAGACGGCGCTGTCGCGCGGGCGCTGCGGCCTATGGGATTTCGATTTCGCCAGCCGCAAATTCTTCTGGTCGCGGTCGATGTACGACATGCTCGGCTTACCGGCGGCCGACAAGCCGCTTGCCTTCACGGATGCCGCGCGGCTGATGCACCCGGACGATAGCAGCCTGAACATATTGGCCCGCTCGGTCTCGCGCGGCAGTGCAGGTCAGGTGGATCAGATCCTGCGCATCCGTCATGCCAAGGGTCATTACGTCTGGATGCGTGCCCGCGCTCAGATCATCCGCACCAATTCCGGCCGGGTGCACATGATCGGCATTGCCATGGACGTCACCGAGCAGCATCGGCTGGCCCAGCGTTATGCGGAAGCCGATCAGCGTCTCGCAGACGCCATCGAATGCACCTCGGAAGCCTTCGTGCTCTGGGACAAGAATGATCGGCTTGTGATGTGCAATGCCCACTTCCAGCAGGCTTACGGCCTGCCCGACAAGGTGCTGGTGCCAGGCACCGAACGTGCCGTCGTCAATGCCGCTGCAGCGCGCCCCGTCATCGAGCGTCGCATCGTCGATCCTGGCCGCTCCAACCATTCGCAGACGACCGAAGTCCAGCTCGCCGACGAGCGCTGGTTGCAGATCAACGAACGCCGCACGCGCGATGGCGGCCTCGTCTCGGTCGGCACCGACATCACGCAGCTGAAGCGCAACCAGGAGCGCCTGCGCGAATCCGAGCGACGCCTGATGGCGACGATCAACGATCTCTCCGCATCGCGGCAAATTCTGGAACGACAGAAGGCGGAGCTTTCCACCGCGAACACCAACTACCTCGCCGAAAAAGAACGCGCCGAGGCCGCCAACCGGGCGAAATCGGAGTTCCTCGCCAACATGTCGCACGAGCTGCGAACGCCGCTCAACGCCATTCTCGGCTTCTCGGAAATTCTGCAAGACCAGATGTTCGGCCCGCTCGGTTCGGCGCGATACAATGAATATGCCCGGGATATCCATGACAGCGGCAAGCACCTGCTGAACGTCATCAACGACATTCTCGACATGTCGAAGATCGAGGCGGGCCACATCAAGCTGCACTGCGAGCAGGTCGACCTGGCACCATTGATCGAGGAATGCCTGCGGCTAACCCGCGTTCCCGCCGCGCAGAAGAACATTCTCGTCGAGCAGTCCATCTCTGCCGATATCAAGCTCGATGCCGATCGGCGCGCCATGAAGCAGATCGTGCTCAACCTGCTTTCCAACGCGGTGAAATTTACCAATGACGGCGGTCGCATCGCGGTTCGCACCCGCCGGGTCGACGATTCCGTCATGCTCGTCATCGCCGATACCGGCATCGGCATTCCCAAATCGGCCCTCAGCAAGATTGGCCAGCCGTTCGAGCAGGTGCAAAGCCAATATGCGAAAAGCAAGGGAGGCTCCGGCCTTGGCCTTGCGATCTCCCGCTCGCTGACCGCGCTGCATCAAGGGCGGATGCGCATCCGCTCCCGCGAGGGCACCGGCACGGTCATTTCCATCCGCATTCCCGATCAGCGCCCGACTGTCGCCTGAAATATCTTCCGGACCGCCTTAGACAGCCGCTTCAGCTCCGCTTCCAGCGTCCTGATATCAGGGCAATCACCAGCACGGCAGACGAGTTCGATCAGGCCGGCGGGCGTATTCTTCGGATCGAAAATGCCGTCGATGCAAAGGCGGATCAGCTGCGACACTTCCGTGTAGAGCTGCAGAGCCTCCAGGCAGAGATCCAGATCATTGCGATCCATCAGGCTGCCGCCAAGCAATTTCAGCGCTTCAGCCGTGCTGAGGCCATTTGCATCGATCCCGACGCCACGAGCCGGCGCGATCAGCCGCAAATATTGCGCGATGAATTCGATATCGATCAGGCCGCCGGGGATCAGCTTCAAATCCCAGATGCTTTCGGGCGGCTTCTCCTGTTCGATCAGCATGCGCATTTCATGCACATCCTTAGCGATCTTGCCGACATCCCGCTTCGAGGAAAGGATTTCGCCGATGATGCGCTCCGCATCCAGCGTCAACTGATCGTCACCGCGGATCAGGCGAGCGCGAGACAGGGCCATATGCTCCCAGGTCCACGCCTCTTCGCGCTGGTATTTTTCGAAGGAATTGATGCGCGTGGCGACCGGGCCCTTGTTGCCTGAGGGTCGCAAGCGCATGTCAACTTCATACAGCACGCCCTCGGCCGTCGGCGCCGAGAGGGCGGCGATGAGGCGCTGGGTGATGCGCGTAAAATAACGTGTTGCATCGAGCGGCTTCGGCCCTGAGGATTCGCCTGCCGTGTCGTCGTAGTCATAGAGCAAAATGATATCGATGTCGGAGCCTGCCGAAAGTTCGAAACTGCCGAGCTTGCCCATGCCGACGACGGCGATGCGGCCACCAGGATATTCGCCGTGCGCTGCCCGGATTTCCTTCATGACCGCATCCAGTGCCGCCTCGACGATCAGATCGGCAAGATAGGTAAAGGCGCGGGCAGCCATGGTGCCGCCGATCGCGCCTGTCAGAAGGCGGATACCGATCAAAAAGCGCTGCTCGGAAGCGAAGATGCGCAGCAGATCGAGTGTTTCCTCATAGTGCCTTGCGGGAGCGAGGAAGTTTCTGAGGCGCTCGGCGAGATAATCGCGCGTCGGCAGTTCGGCCATCAGGCTCGGATCCAGCATGCCGTCGAAGACATGCGGCTTGGCTGCGATGATCTCGGCAAGCCGTGGCGCCGACGACATGATGTTGACGATCAGCGAGAGCAATGCCGGATTGGTGCCGAGCAGCGAGAAGAGCTGAATGCCCGCCGGCAAGCCGGAAATGAAACTATCGAAGCGCATCAACGCCTTGTCAGCCCGCTTGCTTTCGCCGAACACACGCAGCAGTTCCGGCGTCAGCTCTGTCAGCCGCTCGCGCGCTTCGACGGATTGCGTGGCGCGATATCGGCCGTAGTGCCACGTGCGGATGACGTTGGCGATATCGGAGGGCCGGTCGAAGCCGAGACGACGCAACGTTTCCAGCGTGTCGGGATCGTCGCCCTGGCCGGTAAAGACGAGGTTGCCGGTCTCGCTCGACAGTTTCGTTTCCTGCTCGAACAGGCGCGCGTAGCGGCGCTCCACCGTCTTCAGTGTGGCCACAAGTGTCTCGGAGAAGGCCGGCACATCGGCAAAGCCCATCATATAGGCGATGCGCCGCAGTTCGACATCCGTTTCCGGGAGCAGATGCGTTTGCTCGTCGCGCACCATCTGGATGCGGTGTTCCACATCCCGCAAGAACCAATAGGCAACCGCCAGCTCATCGCGCGTTTCCGCATCGATCCACTTGGCGTCGGTGAGTTGGCCGAGAGTTTCCTCGGTCGAACGGCAACGCAACGCCGGCATACGGCCGCCGGCAATCAGCTGCTGCGTCTGCACGAAGAATTCGATTTCGCGGATGCCACCACGGCCGAGCTTGACGTTGTGGCCTTTGACCGCGATTGCGCCATGCCCCTTGTGTGCATGGATCTGTCGCTTGATGGAGTGAATGTCCGATATCGCCGCATAATCCAGATATTTGCGGAAGACGAAGGGCACGAGTTCACGGATGAAGGCCTGCCCGGCAGCGATATCGCCGCCGACGGGCCGCGCCTTGATGAAAGCCGCGCGCTCCCAGTTCTGGCCCCTGCCCTCATAGTAGATCATGGCTGCATCGACAGGGATTGCCAGCGGCGTCGAACCGGGATCGGGGCGCAGGCGCAAGTCCGTGCGGAAAACATAGCCGTCGGCGGTACGCTCCTGCAGGATCCGCACTAGCCGGCGCATCAACCGTGGAAAGATGTCGATCGCGTCGTCGGGATCGGGAACGATACCCGCCGTCTCGTCGAAAAAAACGACCAGATCGATATCCGAGGAGTAGTTCAGCTCCTCGGCGCCGAGCTTGCCCATGCCCAGCACGATCAGACCCGACTTGCGGCTCGGGGCGGCAGGATCTGGAACCGAGATTTTGCCCGCCTCATGCGACGACAGCAGCAGATGATCGATCGCCGCTGAAATTGAGGCCTCGGCAAGACGACTCAGCCATTTCGTGGTCAGCCGGCCGTCGAAAATGCGGGCGAGATCGGCAAGCGCGATCAGAAAGGAGGCGCGACGCTTGGCAACGCGCAGACGGCTCATCACCTCGGACTCGGAAGGCGATGAAGCCCCCTGCTCTGCCGGCAGCCAGGCTTGCCGGGCATTTTCCACCAGCGCCTCGATCTGCGGCGACAACGGCTTGTCGATGGCGGCGACGAGAAGCGACGGTTCAAGGTTGGCAATTTCACGCAGATGTGGAGACAAGGTCAAAGCGGCGACGATAAAATCCCGCAGCGTGCCTTCCTCGGCAAGCAGAGCAGCGATCGCTGGCTCCGATCCGGCAATCTGCTTGAGGTCGGCGAGCGCGGATTTCGTCTCCGCCTGATTGAGCGGCTTCAGCCGTCCAGGCGGGACATCTCGCAGCATATCACCTTGCGTCGTCGTCATGCAGCTCTCCCCAGGGAGCAATCGGATAGTGCAGGAGTAACCTATTGTTTCTGCATGGGGAAGATCATCGTGACCGTTAATCCCTTTGCCGTGGGACTATCGGGATCGCTATCCGAAAGCTCCAAGCGGCCGCCATGCAGCTCCATGACGGCTTCCACCAGCGCCAGACCAAGGCCGGTTCCAGGCTTGGAGCGGCTCTCGTCCAGACGGAAAAACCGCTTGACCACGTCGGCCCGCTGGTGCGCGGGAATGCCGGGGCCGTGATCGGCGACGGCGAGCATGACGGCATCCTGCGTGCGCGACAGCTTGAAGGTCACCGCGGGCTTTCCCTGGCTTCCCGCGGCATATTTCAGCGCATTGTCGATGAGATTGAAGAGCGCCTGACCGATCAGCTCGCGATTGCCCTGAACCTCGACCTCCGGTTCGATATCGGCAGTCAACTCCAGCCCGGCCTCCTCGGCAACGGGCTCGTAAAGCTCGGCGGTATCGGCGACGATGGAAGACAGATCGACGCCGGTCATCTCGGCGGCAACCGAACCCGCCTCGACACGCGAGATCATCAGAAGCGCATTGAACGTGCGGATCAGCTGGTCCGACTCGCCGATGATACCCTCCAGCGCGACACGACGGCCCTCGCTGTCGGCATTGTCGAGCGCATCGGCAGCCTTGTTGCGCAGCCGTGTCAGCGGCGTCTTCAGGTCATGGGCGATATTGTCGGAGACCTGCCGCAGACCTTCGTTCAATTTCTCGATGCGCTCCAGCATGTCGTTCAAAGAGGCAGACATGCGGTCGAACTCGTCGCCAGAGCCGCCGACGGGAAGCCGTTGCGATAGGTCCCCTGCCATGATCTTGCGGCTGGCACCGGTCATACGGTCGATGCGCTTCAACGCATTGCGACCGATGCCGAACCAGATGACCAGCGCACCGAGGCCCATGATTGCCAGAGCCAGCATCAGCGCCTGCCGCACCAGCAGACGGAAGCGCTCCGGCTCGCCGAGATCGCGACCGATCAGAATGCGAAGGCCATTGTCGAGAAGGAAGATGTTGGCGATCGCCAGATGCCTCAGCTCCGGATCATTGGAGGCGTCTGTATATCGCTCATATGTGAAAGGCAGCTCGGTCCAGCCGGCCTGGCCGAGCACACCCGGTTGCACAGAGGCGACGTTGCCGGCCAGAATATCGCCGGAGGGCCCGGCAATGACATAGAGATTGGCGCCGGGTTGGCGCGCACGACGCTCCATGGTTCGCAGAAGCAGGTTCAAGCCGCCAATATCATAGGCGCGTTTCACCTGACTGACTTCCTGCTGAACGGCGTCGCGGATCTGTCCCGTCAACAGCCGTTCGGACATGGCCGTGACGTAGAAAACCAGCGTAGCGGCACAAAGCGCAAAAAGAAGGATGTAGAGAGCGGATAGGCGGACTGCGGTGGACTTGAAGAGGACGCGAAAGCGACTCATCCCTCATCCTTGATCATGTAGCCGGCACCGCGGATAGTCTTCAACAGCGGCTGGCTGAAATCCTTCTCGATCTTGGAGCGCAGACGCGAGACGTGAACGTCGATGACGTTGGTCTGCGGGTCGAAATGATAATCCCACACGTTTTCCAGAAGCATGGTGCGGGTGACGACCTGGCCGGCATTCTTCATGAGATATTCGAGCAGGCGGAACTCGCGCGGCTGCAGCAGGATTTCCTTGCCGCCGCGACGCACCTCATGGGAGAGACGGTCGAGTTCGAGATCGCCGACACGATACAGAACATCCTGCTCCGGCGTGCCCTTGCGGCGGCCGAGAACTTCGACACGAGCCAGAAGCTCGCTGAAAGCATAGGGCTTCGGCAGATAATCATCGCCGCCGGCGCGAAGGCCCGTGACGCGATCATCGACCTGACCGAGGGCGGACAGGATCAGAACCGGCGTATGGACACCCTTGCGGCGCAGTTCGCTGATGACGGAAAGTCCATCGCGGCGCGGCAGCATGCGATCGATGATGGCGACATCGTAAGCGTTCTCGGTCCCCATGAAGAGGCCGCTCTCGCCGTCGCTTGCGTGATCGGCCACAATGCCGGCCTCGCGAAACGCCTTGGTGAGATATGCCGCCGCCTCGAGATCGTCTTCGATAATCAGAATCTTCATGTGCGCGACATTACCTGCCGAGGGTGTCTCGGCACAACCAGAATCGGCTGAATTCACGGCGTGTTGGCCAGCGGTTGTCATCTTTCACCTGTCTTGAAGCAAGTCATCGTTGACGTCTAAAAAAGGGAAGCCGCACAAGCCGTGGCCTGCGCGGCTTCCCATTGCATTTACAGTCGCCCAGGCCGAGCAGATCAGCCTGCGTTGATCGGCAGAGCAACGAAGCGGCTGCCGTCACCAGACTCGATCTGGAACAGCGCGCGCGTGCGACCATCCTTCTTTGCCTGTTCGATGACCTTGGCGATATCTGCGGCGCTCGAAACCTGCTGGTTGTTGACCGAGGTGATCTTCTCGCCTTCCTTCACGCCCTTGTCGGCGGCATCGGAGTCGGGATCGACGGCGGTGATCGCAACACCCTTGCCATCGTCAGACTTGCCGACAGTCAGACCGAGATCGGCCAGCGCCTTCTCGGAGGACGGCTGCGGCGGCTGGGCGGGCTGCTGATCGTCATCGTTGGATGCCTGGCTCTGATCCGCCGGCAGACTGCCCAGCTCGACGCTTAGCGACTGAGACTTGCCATTGCGCCAGAGGGAAACGTCAACCTTCGTACCCGGCTGCATGGCGCCGATACGACGGGCCAGATCGCGCGGATCCTTGACCGGCTCACCATTAACAGCCGTAATCACATCGCCATTCTTGATGCCGGCCTTCTGTCCAGCCGAACCTTCCTGCGGGGCGACGACAAGAGCGCCGCTCGCTTCGGAAAGACCGAGGGATTCGGCAATGTCCTTGCTGACGGGCTGGATCTGGATGCCAAGAGCGCCGCGCGAAACGCTGCCGCTCTTGATCAGATCGGTCACGACATCCTTTGCCGTGGTTGCCGGGATCGCGAAGGCGATGCCGACGCTGCCGCCCGACTGCGAGAAGATGGCCGTGTTGATGCCGACGACCTGACCGTTGAGGTTGAAGGTCGGGCCACCGGAGTTACCCTTGTTCACAGGCGCGTCGATCTGGATGTAATCGTCATAGGGGCCGGAGTGGATATCGCGACCACGGGCCGAAACGATACCGGCAGTGACCGTGCCGCCGAGGCCGAAGGGGTTGCCGACGGCAACGACCCAATCACCGACGCGGACCTTGGAGTCATCGGCCCAGCCGACATAGGTGAACTTCTTGCCCTTGCCATCGACCTTCAGCACTGCGAGGTCGGTGCGGGAATCCTTGCCGACGAGCTTGGCGTCAAGCTCGGTGCCATCGTTGAGAACGACGACAAAGGCGGCGCCGTCGGAGACGACGTGGTTGTTGGTGACGATGTAGCCGTCTTCCGACACGAAGAAGCCTGAGCCTTGAGCAACAGGACGCAGACGGCCCTTGTTGTCTTCAGAGTTTTTCTGCTGGTTCTGGCCCTTCTGCTGGCCGCGACCCTGCTGCTGCTCGAACTGGCGGAAGAACTTCTTCAGCGGGTGATCATCGGGAAGGTCGTCGAAACCGCGACCGAGGCCGAAGGAATCGTCTTCTTCAGCAGCGGTGTTGACGCGGGATTCGACGCGGACTGACACCACGGCCGGCGATACGGCATCGACCACGTTGGCGAAGCTCGGCACCTGCGGCGCCTGAACGTTGACGGCATCGGCATAGGAACGGCTGACCTCCGCGGGAACACCCGTGGCCAAAGCAACTGCAGCGAGGCCCGCAACAACGGAAGCCTTCATAGCGGTGCTGACGGTCAAGGAGTCCTTGATATTCCTGAACATATGCGAGTTACCTTCTTTTCTCTCGTCAGATTTCCACCGGCGGAAACCGGCAGGGATTTGCGTTGGTAAAGATATAGGACGCACGACCTTACGGCGAACTGTCCGCCCCATGAAAAATTCGTAATGTAAGGAAATGTTTGCAGTGAGGCAGCGGGGAATAACGGTTGCGTTACTTTCCCAGAATCTCGTTCAACTGCGCTTCTTCCTCGGCGCTGAGCGATTTGCCCGTGGGCTTGCCGACGCGACGGCGCGCGTAGACGACAAGCGAAATTCCACCGAGGATAAAGAGCACGACGGGTGCACCCCAGAGAATGTAGGTTTTCTCGGTGAGGCGAGGTTTCAACAGCACGAATTCGCCGTAGCGCGAGACGATGTAATCGAGCACTTGCTGATTGCTGTCGCCGTCGACAAGGCGTTTGCGAACCAGCAAGCGCAGGTCGCGGGCGAGATCGGCGTTGGAATCATCGATTGACTGGTTCTGGCAGACCATGCAGCGTAGTTCGGCTGAGATCGTGCGGGCGCGCGCCTCCAGAGCCGGATCCGACAGAATTTCATCCGGATTGACCGCGAAAGCAGAAAACGGCGTCAGGATAGCGGCCAGGCACAGACAGACGCGGACATAGCCGAGCAGGCGCGTCGCGCTCGCAAGGGGAAAGAGCCATTGCCGTGCGCTTCCAGTCATTCGGCCGGCTCCAGTGTGGGCTGAACGGCCTTGGCCTTGCGGCTTGGCGCTCCCACGCGCAGGCGACGATCGCTCAGCGAAACGAAGCCGCCGATGGCCATGACGATCGCCCCCATCCAGATGCAGAGAATGAACGGCTTCCACCAGATCCGCACGACCATGCCGCCATCCTTGCTGGCATCGCCGACCGAGACATAGAGCTGGTTTGGTCCAAGCGTCAGAATGCCGGATTCCGTCGTCCCCGTGCGGCTTGCCGTAAAGACACGCTTTGATGAGGACATTTCGGCGAAGGCAACACCACCACGGCTAACCGTGAAGTGGGCACGATCCTCGGTGTAATTCGGCCCGACCTGCGGCTGCATGCCGTCGAAGCGCAGGCTATAGCCACCGAGTTCGGCTGTCTCCCCCGGCTTCATGCTGGTGATATTCTCGGTCTCGAAGGTCGTGACCGCAACGATGCCAAGAACGGTGAGGCCAAGGCCGGCATGAGCCAGCGCCGTGCCGAAGGCCGAGCGTGGCAGGCCGCGCAGTCTGCGCCAGGCGACATTTGCCGCAACCTTGCGAACGCCGGCGCGATACCAGAGATCGGCCAGCGCGCCGAAGATCAGGAAGAAACCGGCGGCAAGCCCGAGCGCGGCCAGCACCGGGCCGCCATGCTGTATGTAGAACAGGACAAGCCCCGCCACGAAGGCCAGACCGGCGACGACGTAGAGCCGCTGCATGGCGCCGAGCAGATCGCCGCGCTTCCACGCAAGCAGCGGGCCGAACGGCACCGCAATGAGGATCGGCGTCATCAGCAGCCCGAAGGTCATGTTGAAGAAGGGCGGCCCGACGGAGATCTTGTCGCCCGTCAGCGTTTCCAGCGCCAGTGGATAGAGCGTACCAGTCAGGACTGTGCCGCACGCAACCGTCAGAATGAGGTTGTTGAGAACCAGAGCGCCCTCGCGAGAAATCGGCGCGAACAACCCGCCGGCTGCGAGCTTCGGCGCCCTGAAGGCAAAAAGCGCCAACGCACCACCGATGAAGAGCAGCAGGATACAGAGAATGAAGATGCCGCGCGTCGGATCGCTGGCGAAGGAGTGCACGGAGGTCAGCACGCCGGATCGGACGAGGAAGGTCCCCAGGAGCGACAGGGAAAATGTCAGAATCGCGAGCAGTACGGTCCAGATTTTCAGTGCGTCGCGCTTTTCCATGACAAGCGCCGAATGCAACAGGGCCGTGCCGGCAAGCCATGGCATGAAGGAGGCATTTTCCACCGGATCCCAAAACCACCAGCCGCCCCAGCCGAGCTCGTAATAGGCCCAATAGGAACCCATGGCGATACCGAGCGTCAGGAAGCTCCAGGCCGCAAGCGTCCACGGCCGAACCCAGCGCGCCCAGGCGGCATCGATGCGGCCCTCCAAAAGTGCGGCGACTGCGAAGGAGAAACAGACCGAGAAGCCGACGTAGCCGAGATAGAGTAGCGGCGGATGGATCGCGAGACCGATATCCTGCAGGACGGGATTGAGGTCCTTGCCTTCCGCCGGCGCCGGATCGAGCCGAATGAAGGGATTGGAGGTCAAAAGGATGAAGATCAGAAAGGCCGAGGAAATCCATGACTGCACAGCGAGCACGTTGGCACGCAGCACATCAGGCAGATTACGGCCGAAGAGCGCGACGAGCGCGCTGAACAAGACCAGGATCAACAGCCAGAGCATCATCGATCCCTCGTGATTGCCCCAGACGCCGGAGATCTTGAAAATCAGCGGCATGAGCGAATGGGAATTGGCCCAGACGTTCAGCACGGAGAAATCGGAGGCCACATAGGCATAGGTGAGGACGCCGAATGAAAACGCGACGAGGATGAACGACACCACCGAACCGATCGGCGCGATATCCATCATCGACACATCGCCACGGCGTGCGCCGATCATCGGGAGGATGGAGACGATGATCGCGGTCGCCAGCGCGAGGACCAGCGCATAATGTCCGAGCTCGATGATCATTGGGTGGCCTCCTCGCCCTTCCACACACCGTCCGCTTTCAGCTTGTCGGCAACCTGCTTCGGCATGTAGCGTTCATCATGCTTGGCGAGCACGCTGTCCGCAACGAACACGTCGCTTCCGGGCTCGAATTTGCCTTCCGTCACGACGCCCTGCCCCTCACGGAAAAGATCGGGCAGGATGCCGTCGAACTTGACCTTGATCGTGTCGGTGCCGTCTGTCACGGCAAACTGCACCTGCGTGCCCTGGCCACGGATGATCGACCCCTCTCCCACGAGACCGCCAAGCCGGATCAGCGTTCCGGCATTGACGGGCGTCTTGGCGAGATCCGCCGGCATGTAGAAATAGGCGACGGACTGGCTGAAGGCGAACAAAACGAGCAGCACGGCGACGGCGATGAAACCCATGCCGCCGGCGATGACTGCCAGACGTTTCTGCTTGCGGGTCATTGCTGCGTCACCTCCGTCGGCAGTCCCAATTCCTTTGCCAGCGCCAAAAGCTGCTGGCCCTCCCCTCCGTTGGCCGGAAATGCGGTCAGGCCGCGCTTCAACGCGTCCATGGCCCGATCCTTGTCGTTCAGCACGACATAGGAACGGATCAACCGCATCCAGCCCTCGAAATTATTCGGATCCTGCCTGAGCTTGGCGTCAAGGCTATCGACCATACCACGGATCATTTGCTGGCGATCGCCGCCGGTCATGCTATTCGCCGCGGCAACCTCTTCTGCGGTCGGATTGCCGGGCGTATTGGAATTTTCCGAGACGACCGGCTTCCCGCCGTTCTTGACGATATGCTCGTCGACTGCGGCAAGCCACGGCGCATTGGGTGGCGATTGTCGCGCCAGAACTTCGAAGGCGGTCTTTGCGTCTGCGGTCTTGCCTTCCTGCTCCAGCGCCAGCGCGAGATAGAAAAGGGTGCGCGGATTGGCGGCATCGAGCGCAAGCGATTGCTGCAGCAGATCCCGCGCTTCCGCCGTCACAACGCCATTGGCCTTGACCACCAGGACTTCGGCAAGAGCGCCCAGCCGGGCGGCATTCGGTCCCTGCAAACGGAGGAGGTTTCGGTAGGCCAACTCGGCATCGCCGATGCGGTTGGTCTTGACATAGATCGGCGCCAGAACTTCCCAGCCCTTGGCGTCATCCGGATTCCTGGCGAGATGCTGCTCGATCTTGACGATGGAAATGGCAAGATCGTCGCCGGGCTTTTCCAGCCGCGCTTCCAGCGGCTGAGCCGGTAACCCCGGATCGCCGTTGATGAGATAGAGACAGAGCCCTATCGCAGGCAGAAGAACAATGATGAAAGCCTGAGAGAGGCGATAACTGCCACGCACCGGCGACTTCGCACCGGCAGCATCGGGCTTGGAAACGGCAATGAGACGGCGACCGATTTCCGCGCGGGCATACCCGGCCTCCTCCTTGGAGATCAGCCCGCCATCCAGATCCCGGTCCAATTCGCGCAACTGGTCGCGATAGACCTCAGCCTCGCCGGAACGACAGTCCTCCACCTCTTTTGCACCACGCAGAAGAGGATAGAGCAGCACAATACCGACAACCGCCGTGATTACGGCCACGAGAATCCAGAACAGCATACACGCCCAATACTTTAACGGGGCGTCTATTCCAACTCCGAAAGCTTTATTGACGAAGATTTGAGGCGTTTGGCCGCGCCCTTTTGCGATGAAGGCTAGTCGAGCGGCGTCCAGGTGCCGTCGTCGTTACGGCAGGCCGCACCCCTTGCCGTCGTCGGCTTACCATCCACCGTGATCGTATGAGTATATTGGCGGCAGTTCTGCGAACCGACCTGGTAAGGCGCTGCAGGCACGACTTCACCGCTTGCATTCCTGCCCTTCCAGGCAACGGGCTGGCCAAGTGGCGAGCTTTCAAGCGCCCGATATTCGGCCTCAAGCGCGCGTTGCTTGTCGCTGTCGGTCAGCTTGATGCCTGTTCTCTCGACGATGCCGCCATCAAGCGCATTGATGAATGTGGCGGATGCTGGCGGCTTGGCATCCGAGAAAAGGCTCTTGCCGCCGCCCGACGTCGTCGAGCAACCAGAAAGCGCAATCGCAGCGAAAAGAGATGGAACAACCAGAAAAAAGGTACGAAGCTTCATACAACCGAACCAGTATCAAAAAGCAAAACCATAGGTACTGCGATGCGGCATCATCATGACCCACAACGCCTTTTTGGCATCATGCCGCTCCTCACGCAACATCCTTCGTCAAACCCGGCAAAATTAGGCTTGCCCGCAACCCGCCCCACTCGCCTCGGGACAGATCGAAACGACCCTGATACTCGTTGGTGATCTCGGTAACGATCGAGAGGCCAAGTCCCGTGCCGGGCTTGCTTTCGTCCAGCCTGCGACCGCGCTTCATGGCTTCGCGGATCTGGTCCGGCTCCAACCCGGGACCATCGTCCTCAACCACCAGTTCCGCCCAATAGCGCCGTGCCGTATCGAGCCCCTTCACGTCCGGTTGCGCTTCGACCGCAACCACTCGCACCTTGTTCGTGGCGAAGCGGGCGGCATTTTCAAGGAGGTTGCCGACGGTCTCCTCCAGATCCTGTTGCTCCATGGCAAGCACCAGATGAGGCGCGACGGACAACTCGAATTCCTTGTCGGCATTCAGGCGGCGCATGACGCGGACAAGCCGCTCCAGCGCGGGCTCCGCCTCGGTGCGCGCCAAGACGGATTCGCGCTGCGCGGCGATGCGGGCACGATTGAGGTAGGATTGCACCTGCCCCTGCATGGCTTCGGCCTGGTTCTTCACGAGGTCGCCATGCGAGCGCTCCAACACGCGGGATTCGTTGAGCAAAACAGCAATCGGCGTCTTGAGCGAATGTGCGAGATTGCCCACCTGCATGCGTGCGCGCTCAACGATACGCCGATTGCTTTCGATCAATGCGTTGACCTCGTTGGCAAGCGGGAGGATTTCACGCGGGAACTCGCCTTGCAAGCGCTCGCTTTCGCCGGCACGGATGCGTTCCAGGGCGGCGCGGGCCTTATCGAGCGGCTTCAAGCCGTAGAGAATGGCGAGCGCATTGACGATGAGACTGCCGACACCGAAGCCGACGAGTGCGAAATAGAGGCTATGGGAAAAATTGCGGACGTCATCTTCGACGACGGCGACATTGCCGGTGACGCGAAAACGCGCGGCGTGATCCGTGTCAAACTGAATTTCCGTTTCAGCCACCTGAACACGGTTTCCAAAGGCATCTGCGACGACATAGTAGCGCTTGTACAGCTTGTCGAACGGCGCCTCCAGCACCGATAGTACCGGTAGATTCGATGCGCCCAAAGACGGCGAGACCAGCGGTGGCGACGTATAGGTGCCGAGCGGCTCGACTATCCAATACCAGCCTGTCTTTGGCTGAGCGAAGCGCAAGTCGCCAAGTTGTGGATTGCCCGTTAACGCGCCTTGTTCATTGACTGTGACCGCATTTACCACACTCGAAAGCTGTGCTTGCAACAGATCCTGAAAGCCGCGTTCGGCATTCTTGCGATAAATATTGGAAATGAGAAGGCCGATCGCCACCAGCGCCACTGCCGACCAGAGCGTGGTCAGCAGCAGGACACGCGCGGTGAGCGACTTAATTCGCATTGGTCGGAGCTTGGATTCTGTAACCAAGGCCACGAACCGTTTCGATCAGATCAACACCCATCTTTTTGCGCAGGCGGCCGACAAAGACTTCGATCGTATTGGAATCCCGGTCAAAATCCTGATCGTACATATGTTCGACCAGCTCGGTGCGCGACACGACCTCTCCCTTGTGATGCATGAGATAGGCAAGCAGGCGGTATTCGTGGGAGGTCAGCTTCAGCGGCTTGCCGTCGACGGTCGCCTTTGAGCTTTTGGTATCCAGCCGTACCGGACCGCAGATGATTTCCGAGGATGCATGACCTGCGGCGCGGCGAATGAGTGCACGGATACGCGCAAGGACTTCCTCGACATGGAAAGGCTTGGCGACATAATCGTCCGCACCCGCATCGATGCCGGCGACCTTGTCGCTCCAGCGGTCACGCGCCGTCAGGATCAGCACGGGCATTGCACGGCCGGCACCGCGCCATTTTTCCAGTACGGTGATACCATCCATCTCCGGGAGGCCGATATCGAGGATAATGGCGTCGTAGGGTTCGGTGTCTCCGAGAAAATGCCCCTCCTCACCATCAAAAGCCGTATCAACCACATAACCCGCCTCTTTCAAGGCCTCGGCAAGCTGGCGGTTGAGGTTGATATCGTCTTCGACAATGAGAATGCGCATGTTTGGACCCAATTTCCCCGTTCGAGAAACACTACTGTAAATCGAGCTACAGTGGAATCACGGAAACAATAAGAATTTATGTTGGATTCAAAGCTTTAGACCACCCGCCACGCATTATGATTCAAGCCGCCATGATTACATCGGCACTTTCATCGTCACCTTGCGCGGACGCTGCCCATTACCTTGAACGAGGACCGTGATGATGCAGCTATCGCCGGACGGCTGTGCGGAAAGAAGCTGCCCACCGGTCTTCTCGACAACCTGATCCGCAGCCTCGCTGCAGTCGCTGTTGGCTCGGGCCACCAAGGTCGGCGCTGGCGCCGGCAGAACAGCCGAGCCGGCCATGACAAGGGCCGCTGCTGCTATGCTTGAGAATGTGGCCATGCTGAGGACTTCCCATCGGGACATTAACTTGAGCAAATATGTACCCAAACACGTCTGAATGGCAAATGAATGGGCTGTAATTTTCGGCTTGCGGGGCGTTTGACAAGCTTAATGCCTGATTTAACTATTTGAATTTATTGTATAGATCGCAACCCTCTCGCAGGAAATCGCGGCAGTGGGACTTCTTCTTGCACTGCACCGGCCCCACTCTGTTTGCAAGGCTGTTCCCGCAGCTTCCGGACGAGACTTTATGGCCTCTCAAAGTCCAGACTCAGCTAATTTTAATCATTCTCAAGTATGGTCGACCCCATGAGCACAGGATGAATGACAGCGTGTCATTGCCTGATGCAAGCGGCGATCAGGTGTTTTACTCAGGTAGAACGCCCAGTCTTCTTTGAGTCTTTTGAATCGCTTGGCCGAATGTCTTCTCAAACAGATTCGACTGGCTGAGATCTTGCTTCAACAACTTCCCGCAAAGAATCCGATCTCCGACAATCCGATTCCAGATCAAAGCCCAATCATTTGAAATGGCTTCAGCGGCAAGTCCTCGGCCTCAGGTCTCAGAACGGCTCCCGGATTGCGATCGTCGTTTCATAGTCGGCGGCGATCCGCATTTCGCGCAACGGGCGCACACGCTCGATCGAATGCTGATAATTCGGATGCGCCTTGTAGGCGGCCAGGGCGGCTTCGTCATCGAATTCGCCGTAGACGACAAGATCGATCTCCGTACCGAGCTGATCGGTTTTCACATTCGTACCGATCTCCAGCAGACGGGCGTGCGGGATGGCGGTGAGGATCGACAGACCGGAGCGGACCTCCTCGAGCTTGGCGCGATCGGGAACGGTGAAGAAAACGATGTGGCGGATCACGCAACGGCTCCTTGGATATAGGCGAATGGACCGCGCGATATCATGCGCGTCCTCTCGTTTCAATGAAAGGCGAGCAGGCCCTTTGAACGGTCATTTTTGACGATTGGATGTTGCGTGATATCTTCATCGCCATGACCGACGACGACCTCGTGACCCTCGCCCTCAGTCTGCCGGAAGCGACGGAAGGCGCGCATTTCGGAACCCGCGATTTTCGGGTGCGCGGCAAGATCTTCATGACGCTCCCGGGACCCGATTTCTGCGTCGTGAAATTGACGCCGGATCAACAGCAGCTCGCCATGGCGACCCTTCCACAGCACATCGAGCCCGTACCGGGCGGCTGGGGGCTTAAAGGCTCAACCAGGCTCTTCCATCACGATGCCCATGCAGACGCTGTCCAAACACTGGTACGACGTGCCTGGCGAAATGTAGCGCCGAAATCCATCACTTTGACGGAGGATTAGGCTCCATATCGTCCTCGACGGTCAGAGGCCAGTCGACGACATAATCCTCGAAGTCGTCAAGATCGACATTCTCTTCACTGACGGTGCGGCCCCGCGCCGACACACCGGCAATATGCACGGTATCAGGATCGCCTGAGATCAGCGGATGCCACCAATAGAGATCGCGGCCATCCTTGACGAGGCGATAGGCGCAGGTCGGCGGCAACCATTCCAGCTCCGGCACCTTTTCAGGCGTCAGCTGGACGCAATCGGGCACGAAATCCCAGCGGTTCGGATAGCTGGTGCATCGACAGCTTTCGCCGTCCATCAGCTTGCAGCGGATCGACGTGAAATAGACGTCGCCGCTATCCCACTCTTCCAGCTTGTTGAGACAACAGAGGCCGCAGCCATCGCACAGGCTTTCCCATTCCGACGGACTCATCTCCGTCAGTGTCTTGATTTTCCAGAAGGGTGTTTCGTCTGTCATCACGGTGATTATCCCAGCTGCCCGCGCCATGGAATGCGGGCTGCGGCATGCATGTCTCTTGTTCTTTTCTCTAAATCAACCAATTATTCAATCGGTCGTTCTATGAGATAATGGGCTTTGCGTGTGTCACAAGGAGACGCGCGACAGTTAATGTGGTCGGGAAGTAGAGCGTGGAAGACCCATCCAATCCAGAAAACGGGCCGAATACAGGGCCTGATAAGCAACAGGATCATGGGGCCGGCAAGCCAAGGCGCCGGAAGCGCCATTTCTTCCTGCGCATCGATTCATGGATCGATTCCACGATATGGAATGCCGGTTTTCGTCTGGCGGAGGCATGGGAAGAAATCACCATCTTCTTCCGTCGCTTTCGCGTGCGCGGCTGGAAGCGTATCGTTTTCGAACTGCTGGGAGAAGGTTTGACGCTGGGCACCGCCGGCTCCGTCGTGATGCTGATGCTTGCCATGCCGGCTTTCGAGGCAACACAGGGTGATTGGCGCAATCGCGGCAACTTCGCCGTGACGTTTCTGGATCGCTACGGCAATGTCATCGGCCACCGCGGCATCATTCACGAGAATTCCGTGCCGGTGGACCAGTTGCCGGATTATTTCATCAAGGCTGTGCTTGCGACGGAGGACCGTCGCTTCTTCGACCATTTCGGTATCGATGTCATCGGCCTTTTCCGGGCGGTCACAGTCAATGCGCAGGCCGGGGGCGTCGTTCAGGGTGGTTCGACGCTGACCCAGCAGCTCGCCAAGAACGTTTTCCTCAGCAACGAGCGCTCCATCGACCGAAAGATCAAGGAAGCCTTTCTGGCGATCTGGCTCGAGGCCAATCTCTCCAAGAAAGAGATATTGAGCCTCTATCTCGACCGCACCTATATGGGCGGCGGCACCTTCGGGGCAGCGGCGGCAGCGCAGTTCTATTTCGGCAAGAGCATCACCGACGTCAATCTGGCGGAAGCGGCGATGCTTGCCGGTCTCTTCAAGGCGCCGGCGAAATATGCGCCGCACGTCAACCTGCCCGCAGCACGCGCCCGCGCCAACGATGTGCTCTCCAATCTCGTCCAGAGCGGACTGATGACTGAGGGGCAGGTCATTGCCGCAAGGCGCAACCCGGCTTCGGTCGTCGACCGTGCCCAGATCGAATCTCCCGACTACTTCCTTGATTGGGCCTTCGATGAAGTGCAGCGGCTTGCCATCCGCTTTCCGGAGCGCTCGCTGATCGTGCGCACCACCATCGATATGGGGCTGCAGAAAGCCGCTGAAGATTCGGTCCAATCCAGCCTGATGGAATTCGGTGAGCGCTATCATGCCAAGCAGGGCGCGAGCGTCATGATCGAGAACGGCGGCGCCGTGCGCGCCATGGTCGGCGGCAGCGATTATGGCGAAAGCCAGTTCAACCGCGCTACCAAGGCGCTTCGCCAGCCCGGTTCGTCCTTCAAGATCTACACCTATTCGGTGGCGATGGAGAACGGCATGACGCCGACCTCCACCATCGTCGATGCGCCGATCTCCTGGGGCAACTGGAGCCCGCACAATTACGAAAACCGCTATGAAGGCAAGGTCACGCTGACGCAGGCGATCGCGCAGTCGATCAATACCATCCCCGTGCGTCTCGCCAAGGAAAAGTTCGGCATTCAGCCTATCCGCGACATGGCCAAGGCGATGGGTGTCGAGACACCGATCCGCAACGACAAAACCATTCCGATCGGAACTTCGGAAGTGACCGTTCTCGACCAGGCGACGGCCTATTCCGTTTTCCCGGCCGACGGCATGCAATCGCGACGCCACGGCATCGACCAGATCAGCGGTTATGACGGCAAGGTTCTATATGACTTCAACCGCGACGAGGCCCCTGCTAAGCGTGTGCTGAGCGAAAAGGCAACCTCTTATATGAACCAGATGCTGACCCAGGTTCCGGTCATCGGCACCGGCCGCAAGGCCGCGCTCGACAACGGCATCGTGGTCGGTGGCAAGACCGGCACCACGCAGGCCTATCGCGACGCCTGGTTCATCGGCTTTACCGGCAACTACACCTGTGCCGTCTGGTTCGGCAATGATGATTACACGTCGACGAACAATATGACGGGCGGGACACTGCCGGCGATGACCTTCAAGAAAATCATGGATTATGCCCATCAGGGGATCGTGCTGAAGCCCATCCCCGGCATCAGCAATCCGTTCCCAGTGCAGAAGCCGCAGACGGTGGCTGCCAAGAAACCCGCCGATGCCGCTAATGGCGGCCTGCCTCCGCTCGTGCGGCCACGCTCGCTCTCGGTGGAGTCGACGAAGGTTCTTCGCGACATTGGCGAGAGGCTGAAGGCGGCAATACCGCTCGAAACGCAGAAGGTCGCGACGGCGGAATAGAGCGGCGTGGCTATGCGAACCGTATGGCTCGATCACCGTCGTTAGCTTCCCTGGCAATCTGCCGCATGAGTTGCCGGATTTCGAAACGGCCAGACGTCCTATCATCTGTCTGACGCCGTCGCTTCCGGTATTGCCCATTGCACTTTTTCGGTGCCAATGATCCGCGCTGTTGTGCCGAAATGCGCCGTGCCCTTTCGCCTATCGGCAGAATCAGAAATAAATCGAGATTGATTTGTCACGAGGACGTCAGGTTGTTCCGAGTCCCCCTTCTTGTTGCGCTTTCGCTGCTGATCGCCTTTGGCGGCGGGATCATGTTCACGCTTTTCGCATTGAATGCGACGTCGGGTTTCGGCGCGATCAAGCTTGGCGCCTGGCAAGCTTTTCCGGAAATGCAGACTGCGGATGCCGACCCTTATGCCAAGTCGCATCGCGCCCGCGCCGGCCGCTTGCTTTACGGGACTGCTGAGGGCCTGGTGTTTACCGCGTCCAACGACGATTCCGGCGCCAGGCTGACGGCAGGTTGCAGCTATCGCATCAGCGGCCAGACACCGCCCGCGCGTCTCTGGACGCTTTTCATTGCAGGCAATGATGGTGAGCCGCTTGCCGCACCTCCCGGACGTCCGTCGACGATCAACTCCTGGATCGTTCTGCGCAATCCGGATTCGACCTTCAGCATCACGGTTTCATCGAGCGCGCGGGCCGACAATTGGCTTGCGCTGCCTGCGACCGGCAATTTCCGGCTGGTATGGACGCTGCTGGACTCGCCGGCAGCCAGCAGTTCCGGCCTGATCGATCTCACCATGCCGAAACTCGAGAAGATCGGGTGCGGCAATGTTTAGGTTCGTCTTTACCCTTCTGACAGGCCTGTTCGGCGCGGCGCTGCTGCATATCATCATCATTCTCTCCCTGCCGCACTTTTCCGACCGCGATGCCTATACGCGCGTGCTGGACGAGGGCGATGAAAACCATTTCTATATGCTCGACGACAAGGACGACGAGGCAGGGCTTTCCAATACGGATCCCTATATCCGCACGGCCGTCTGCGCATTCGACATAGAGGACAAGCCGGTACACCTGACGGCGAAGGGAAAGGTGCCGTTCTGGTCGCTTGCCGTCTATGATGCCGCGTCGAACGAGGTTTTCAGTATGAGCGATCGCACATCGGTGGGTGGCGCTCTCGATCTGTTGCTTGCCTCCCCGGTTCAGCTCACCGGAATACGCAAGGCCTTGCCGCCGGCGCTTGCTCAATCAATTCTGGTGGAGGCTGCTCATGCGCAAGGATATGCAGTGCTGCATACGATGGCCCCGCAATCGAGCTTCGACGATGCGGCGCGCGATTTCCTGTCGCAAGCAGGCTGCGATGAATTTGGTGAGGATTAAGTTCAATCGGCGAGCTTGCGCCGCTTGAAAGCCGCGGTTTGATATCAGCACCATGGCGCGCATCAAAGACCGGGCATGCTCCATGGCCGCACTCTCAAGGAAAATTTACTTGCCTTTGGCCCGCTTGGATCCGGTACCAGGGCGGTGGCTGGTCGTATCGAGATGCTCGTAACGCACTCCCGTGTACAAAAGTATCTGTGCTTCCGTCGGCTCTTTTTGGGCGCGCGGCGGATGGCGTGATCGCCAATCCGAAAGAGATATTATCTTTGCCATTCTCGTCTCCATTTTTGTCTCGAGACGGATGAACTTGCGACTAATTTCACCCTGCCCGCTGCTATAACGGGCTAGCGTTTCCTCCCTTCGAGCCGTTTCCCTTGGCTTTCGACGGGAAGCATTCACGCCTTCTCACGGTATTTCCGGGACACCGTGGCGAGGAGCCGACACCGGCAACCACGCACTTCAATTCGCATTCACTAGACTCTGCCAATCACTGCTTTCACCGGAATTCAGACATATCGCAGTTAACAGAATACTAATTTTGTCGCACCTCATCCTCGGCATGAGCGGTTATGCAATAGTAACGCTGCGAGCGCGGCTTTAGTTTCACCTGCTCCGGGAAAAATCGCCGGAGAAGTCCTCGCTTCGAAAGCCAGCAATTTCATATTCTTAGGTGAATGCTTCGCGACGCGGGCAAATGGGCGGAATAAAGGCGCGTTGCAGAAAAACGTCACGCAGATATTATTTGCGCTCACAAAAAATTAACGTATGTTCAAAGCAGAAAATTGAGGGTCACCCATGTTTGCGACGGGTAATGCCGTCTTCTCTCCCGAGGACGTCATGGTCCTGCGTGATGCGCTGGATGAATGGTGCTTGGAGAAGCGAATCGATATCGGAAGCACCGAGGCGCAATTTGCGGCAACGGCAGCGCTCGGTCTTTTCAAATCCGGTCACAACACTTCCGAAAAGCTGCTCGCCGCTTTGCGCGATGGCAGAGACCAGTAACAGCCACCGTTCTTCTTCGTTAATATCGCCTGCGGATGCGCCATTCAGGCCGGTTCGAAGTGTTTAAAATCTGCACGCGACCGAATGCTGCTATTGGTTGCAATTCACTGGGGACGCGCCTAGCGCGAAAGTACCCCACATGCGGCCCTCCCCCTTGAACCACAGTGGATCGGGTAAAAATTCGCGCTCGGCACACGCGCAAGCTTAACGCGCAATTTTTATTTGGATTTTAATAAAGTTTTCACGAACCATTAACCGTGCCAGCCTTAGTCTTGTCTCAAAGCCAGACAAGGACGGCCGTGTCCATACCTGTTTCGACGATCGCTGCTGAAGATGCTCTCATAGGGATGAGGGCCATCCGGCGCGACCGGGGGAAGATGCGACACAGCCAACTGTCAACGATTTGGCTCCCTCTGTTTTTGTTCTGCGTATCAGTATGGGTGTTGGCGTGCGTGACCGGTATCGAGACCTCGAAGAGCCTGCAACAGTCCGCAAGAAGGACGTGGTTCTAATGGCGACGATCACAAGTTTCGAAGGCATGGGCCACCCGTCCAAATCGGAACTTCGCCAGTTTGCCGAACTTTTCACACCGGTTTTCCAGGCGTCCTCGGACGAGGCAAAACGTCAAGCCGTGGCAGCACTGTCGCAATGCGAGACTGTTCCGCAGGCGGTGGCGCTGTTCATCGGCTGCCAGCCGATCGCCATCGCCGCTCCGTTTCTGACAAGCTCGCAGGCAATCGACGACGATACGCTCATCACCATCGCTCGCACGCAAGGGGCAGCCCATGCAAAAGCGATCGTCAGCAGATCGGCCCTTTCACCCAGGGTCATCGATGCGCTTGTCGACTTGCACCGCGCTGAGCCGGAGCGTAGCACAGCGACACCGGAAGCGGTTGCGGGCGCTGCCATCACGACAACCGATGGAGTGGAAGTCGAGCGGCTGGCGCGTGAAGAGGCGTTGCGCCTGCAGATCAAGCAGGCCGCGCGCCATCTGAGCCGTGACGATAGCGACCGTCTGGGTTTGCGAAGCCTTAGCGAGATGCAGGAAGCCCTCCTCGTTCGTTTCGCACGGGAGCGGGATGCACGGCAGTTTGCGACCGCGCTTGCCGATGCGCTTTCCTCAAGCCATTGGCTGACCGAGCGCATCATGCTCGACACGTCCGGCCAGCAGCTCGCCGTGACCCTCGTCAGCCTCGGCATGGGTATTGCCGATGCCGTCTATTCGCTGGAGCGGTTCTATCCGCATCTGACAGAAAAGCACGGCAGTGTCAGCCGGGCATGGCTGGTGCTCGATGACATCGATGCGGAAGAAAGCCAGGCCCGCGTCGAAGCATGGCGCCGCGCCGACAGCTACACCTATCTTCCTCAGGACAATATTGCGCCGCGTCCCGCAACACCGATGTTCGGCACAAAGTCCGGCTCGATCCGCGAATTGAGGGTGGCAAGCCGGCGATGACGGCAGCAAGCGCATCTCGCGCCAGAGGGCGCGACGCGCTTTAACCCAAGGGGTTTGGCCGTACCTCAGCCAAAGGGACGATATCGCCGATATCATCCGTCTCAAGTTCGATAATCCACAAATCGGGGTCGAACTTGATCTCCCGGTCGAGCGCTTCACGGACTTCGGACGGTTCCTTGCGATCGATGCGCACTTCGAACAGACGATTGCCGCCTTGCTCCTCATCGAAGAAACTTTGCGGCGCCGGCGCATAGAGCGTTTCAAACCCATCGCGGAACCGCTGCCGGATGAAGATAGCGCCCGCCTGCTCTTGGCCTTTGCGCTCGACAGCCGCAAAGTCACCCCGCGCGAACAGGCGGCGGGTTATGGCGGATACGAAGATGTCGCTGCGCAATCTCATCGCCGAGCTATAGCGGCGACGCGTGCGTGAGGCAATTAAAGCAAGGGATTAAAGCGCGCCGATATCCTGCAGCTTTTTCAGGACGACCATATTCGGTTCGCCCGTTTCAGGCAGGCGATAATGCTTCTGGAACCGGCGGATGGCAGCTTTCGTCTGTTCCCCGGCGACACCGTCAATGCTGACATTGCTGTAGGCGATATTGCTGAGACCCTTCTGGATCTGCATGACCAGATTGACCTTGTTCACAGCATCGCCTGCCACGGGCCTGGGCGCCACGGCACCCGTTTTCATGGTCTTTTCGGCGTTCTGAATGGCTGCAGCCACGGGGTCGATGGCATCGGCCGTGGCCGAGACGTTGATGGGGCGCTGCGATGGAACCACAGAAGCGGTTGTTTTGGCAGCAGGCGCGGCACTCGCGGCATTGCTAGCCTTGAGAGCGGCCAGCAGTTCCGGCGTCGGCGCGCCGGTCTGCGGCAGACCGGAGGCTTCCTGGAAGAAAAGAATGGCAGCCGACGTGCGCGAACCTGGCACACCATCCGCTGCGCCATCGTACAAGCCATGGCGAATGAGCTCTGCCTGGACATCGGCAACCAGCTTCGATGGCGTTGCAGCAGGCTGGGCCGCCGATGGCGCTGCCGCCTGCCCGCTGGAGGTCGGCGCGGAACTGGTGATCGAATCCTGCCGCTCGATGCGGAACGTGGTGACGTTCCCGGCATCCGCCTGCTGTGCATGCAGAAACGACCGGCGTCCGGGAATCTGGTAGGGAGCTCCAGGATCGCGGGTGCGCAGAAGCGGCGACGGATGCGCGCCCGGCTGATACCAAAGCGCATTGGCGGTCACGAAGCCGAAAACCCCCAGGAACAGAGCAATGCCGCCGGCAATCGCCGGGTGACGGCCGACCGCGCCGCCGAGCAAGCCCGCAAAAGCGCCAGCTCCGCGAAGACCAAAACCGCCGAGCGCAGTGCCCCCGCGCAGGCTGAGACTGCCCAGGGCAACCACTCCGCGGGAAGCGAGCCCGGCTTGCTTGCGCTTGCCTCTGCCTCTTCCCTTAGGCGATTTTCGCTTTTGCGGGGCCATTCATCCCTTCCTCGTTTCGCCCTTCATTCATCTCGACGGTATGTTTCAGGCGTGGCGGAAAATCGACCGGGCGATTGGCATCCACAGGCTGTTGCACAGCCGCGACGCCCGCACCGTCGAACGGAATAAGAATTGTAATCACCGTGCCCTCGCCCGGGGCGCTGGCTATGGAGAAGTTGCCGCCATGCAAGGCCACAAGTCCCTTGACCAATGACAGGCCGAGGCCTGTACCAGCGTAGCGGCGGGTATAGTCGTTCTGGATCTGCACGAAAGGCTGCCCCAGCGAGGCCAGCCTATCACTTGCAATGCCGATGCCGGTATCACCGACCGAGAGCTTCAGCATGCCATCCGCCAAAGTCGCATCGACGGTTACCGCGCCGCCCGCATCGGTGAACTTGATGGCATTGCCGACGAGATTGATCAGGATCTGCTGGATGGCGCGCTGGTCGGCCACGATATCGGCCAGACCGCGCTGAACCCTGCTCGAAAGGGTGAGCCCCTTTTCCCTGGCCTGCAGCGCCAGCATGGCTTCGCATGTAGCGATGGACTCTTCGATCGAGAAGGATTCGAGCAGCAGCTCATAACGGCCCGACTCAATCTTGCTCATATCGAGCATGGTGTTCACAACCGACAAGAGATGAGCACCGGACTGACGGATCAGGCCGACATATTCGCGCTGACGATTGTTTTCGAGTTTGCCAAAATACTCGCCGCTGAGAATATCGGAGAAGCCCAGGATCGCGTTGAGCGGCGTCCGCAACTCGTGGCTGACGGCCGCAAGGAAACGCGACTTGGCATCATTCGCCGATTCCGCTTCCGCGGTCTTGCGCGCCGCATCCTCGCGGAGCTGCTGATCTCGCGATATGTCCCGCAGTTGGCTGATGATCGATGTCAGACGCTCTTCGCCGTCGCGGCGGGCGGTCAATTCCATGCGTACATGGACGAATTGCTCATCGCCGCCGATCACGGCCGAACGCTCGAGACGCAGATCGACGCTGAATGCATCCCTACCCTGGCGCAGCACGTCGATCGCCTGCAGGAATACGATGCGGTCCGAGACGTGGATCTGCTCGATAAAGCCGCGGCCGAGCGGATTGCGCATCCAGCTCAGAAACTCGGCCCGATCACGACCGCCGACCGTCGTCACACTTCCCTGCGGGTCCAGCAGCAGGACAAGACCGAACGCAGCCTCGAGCATCAGATCGCGATGTTCGACGATCACAGCTCCGGCGGATTGGGGAACGGGTTTCTGGCGCGATAGCGCAATGCTGCCCACGGCGGAAAACAGGAAGCCGGCGCAGACGGTGGCGACACCGGCGGGCAAAGCCACTGCCGGACTGGTAATCAAAGAAAGAGCCGCAGGAACTGCAAAAAGCGCCACGGAAGAGGCAAGCGCCAGCCGGCGCAGGATCGCCAATTCTTGCGTGCGGACTTCGCCATTCCCGCTCGTCCGGGAGAGCCAGCTTCCGCCCACCCGGTCTACGAAGGCTCCAGCCCCGACAGCCATGTCACTCAATACGCGCACACTACAACCCGTCAAAACGGTCACTTATTGGACTGCACAATAGGCCTTCGCGACTTAAGGAAAGAATAAAGAGAGAACCCGCCGCTCGGCCGAAAAGGCGGCAAAATCCCGTTTTGGCGCAGAAAGCGGCACCTTTGTTTTTTGTGGTTAACAGCGGGTAAGCAACGGATTTTATTTAGATTTCCGCCGCGCGTTAACTTTTGTAGAAAGATGAAACCTCGCAAAGCCCTGCATATCAACAGGATCGGACGAGACATGCTTAACAGCAATCGCTACAATTTGAGCTAAATCCGCGGCGAATTCGGAAAGATAAAATTTGAATCAAATTTGCCGAAAATGCCGCGAAGTTTTGAAAAGCGATGTTGTCCTCTGCCGGATAGGTTTCAAGCCACATCGGACGGGTCAGTCCGAATCGGCAAACGAGCCGAACGTCAGAGAGGATGGGCAAGGAAATGTGGTTTCTTATTAGAGCGGGGTTCTGGTTCTCACTGGTTCTCATGTTCCTGCCGATATTTGCAAAGCCCGACGGCAATCCCCGTCCGGCAGGCGAACCCGCGGTTCAAGTGTCCGACGCCATCTCCGCAGCCTCAGGCGTCGTTCAATATGTCGGCGCCATGTGCAGCGAGAAGCCGGAAGTCTGCACGAAAGGCGGGGAAACACTGACCGCCCTTGGATATCAGGTCAGCGATGGTGCACGGGTTGCCTATGACATGCTCGGCCATCACTTCAAGGATCAGGCTTCCAACGCCTCCGTCGCCACCGCGACCCTGCACGCCTCCGGCGAGCAGATCGCAGCGACAACACAGCCGATGCCGGCGAAACGCATCATGAATACGGAAACGGCCGACGCGGTCGTCACCGGAACCGTGAAGCTGCCGTCTTTCATACCTCTGCCGATGCCGCGCCCGCGGACCTGACACTGATCGAACTTGCCCTCCACTTACGCCGCGAGCAAACCTGCTCTGCGGCGTTCTTTTTTGTTGCGGGTTCAAATCCGTCAGGCTTTCGCCTATATCCAGAGACAATGGATAATCTGGACGGATACAATGACTGCGCTTGAAAAGATCATCGACGACTTTTCCTTTCTGGACGAATGGGAGGATCGCTATCGTTATGTGATCGAACTTGGCAAGGCGCTCCCCGATCTGCCCGAGGACAAGCGGACTTTGGAAAACAAGGTGCAGGGCTGCGCAAGCCAGGTCTGGCTCGTCACGCATGTCTCCGGTGACCCGGACAATCCGATACTGACATTCGAAGGTGATTCAGACGCTCATATCGTGCGCGGGCTGGTGGCGATCGTGCTTGCCACCTATTCCGGCAAGCCAGCCTTCGAAATCGCCACGCTCGACGCAATCGACATCTTCGGCAAGATCGGACTGGTCGAGCATCTTTCATCGCAGCGCGCCAATGGATTGCGCTCGATGGTCAAACGCATCCGTGAGGAAGCCAGCATACGAGCTGCCGCTTGAGGAAGTCGAAGAAGCCTTGCTGCCAACCGCGTCAGGTGCATGTGGAGAGATGTATAAATTCTCCCCTTCTTCCCCTATGATAGCTTCAATTGGCTAACTGCGCAGAATTCTCGAAATATTTCTATAGATTAAAAAACAAAACCCGGCTCGAGAGCCGGGTTTTTTATTTGAGAATTTCTTGAAGCTCTCAGCGGCCGCCACGCTTGCGGCGCTGGCCGAGGCCCATTTCCTTCGCGAGCCTGGAGCGCGCTTCTGCATAAGCCGGCGCAACCATCGGATAATCGGCAGCCAGATCCCACTTCTCGCGATATTCTTCGGGCGAGAGACCATGGTGGGTCATCAGATGGCGCTTCAGAGACTTGAAGCTGCCACCGCATTCCAAGCAAGTGATCTGGTCATCCTGGACCGACTTACGGACGGATACGGCCGGCTTCTGCTTTTCAACCACGGTAACGGCAGGGGCCGGAACAGAGGTGTTGCTCAAGGCGGAATGTACGTCGGAAATCAAATTCGGAAGGTCGCTGACCGGTACGACATGGTTGCTGACATAGGCCGCGACGATATCGGCCGTCAGTTCAACCAGTAATTCCTGCCCATTGCCAAGGGCCGTATCTGACATTTCGTTCTCCTGTTCATCGGCTTGCTTGCTGCGCCGCGCCTCAAGAGAGCGCGTCAGGCACAACGTTGCTGAAAGATCCGCGCACAGCCTAGAAATCGGTTGATCCCCAAGTCCCGTAACGCCGGGCAAGCCGCAAAAGCGTATTGCCCGCATTCGTAGCAGCGACCAGCAAAAGAACGGTGCATAACGCCATATTTCTTATCGCGCGAAATCCACCCCTAGACTTCGCGCAACGAAAGCCGCCCTCTTACTGTCTGATGTCAGGATTAGCGACCATCAAAATGATCTCCAATCGTTAACCGCAGGAAAGTTTTTCTCAGCTTTTCCCCAAGAAAGTTAAAAGCATTGAGAGCTTAAACCCGGCTGAGACTAACTCAACATCAGAACTCTACTTGAATCTGAATTAGCACTCTTTACCCAAATGTCCAGTTTTTAATCCAAACATTTCTTTGCAAAAAATTCATCTACTAAAAAATAGATAACTAAAGAGACGAACCACTATTGCTTCTTCGACAATCTTTGCGTTTATTGACGCCTTTTCCGATACTCGCGTTTCGCGATCTGCTCCTGCAACCGCAATTCATCCCGTACGGACGGCTCGGTCAGATGGTGTCCGGCCTTGTGGGATGCGCGCGCCAGGAGATGCGCTGCGATCGGCGCCGTCAGCACGAAAAAAACAAAGCCGGCCAAGGCTCTCGCCAATATCGACATGTCCTGCGAATGAATACCGACCGCTAGTAGCAAAAGACCGGAGCCGACGGTTCCTGCCTTCGAGGCGGCATGCATGCGGCTATAGAGATCCGGCAAACGCACGACCCCGATGGCGGCGATGAGCGAGAACAGAGCCCCCGCCAGAAGGATGAAAGCCACGACGATTGCCCAAAGCAAATCCATCTACCGCCCTCCCTTCGCTCGTTTGTTATTCTTGCGACTCTTCTTTTGCGATGATTCGTTTCTTTCATCGCCTGGAGATTGTTGCATCGGATCAGGCTCGGCCTGTGCCAGAACGAAGCGCGCAAAGGCGACGGTGGCCAGGAATCCGACGAGCCCGAGCGAAATAGCAATATCGATATAGAGCGTGAAGCCAGTCTTGATGGCGATGACCGCGATGAAACCGATCACGATCGCAACCAGCATGTCGAGCGCCAGGATGCGATCCGGCAAAGTCGGCCCGGCCACGACGCGATAAACGGTCAGCAGAAAAGCAAGGCTGAGAATGCCGAGTGCGACCAGGGCTGCAGCCGAAACGACAGAGGCGGCCATCATCGAAAGGCCTCCATGATCCGGCGCTCGAAGCCATTAGCGATGCTGTGCCGGATCGCATCCGGATCCGAGCAATCGAGCGCATGCACATATAGCGTCTTGCGGTCGTCGGAGACATCGACCGACAGAGTACCGGGGGTCAGGGTAATCAGATTGGCGAGGAGAGCGATTTCGAAATCGCGATCCACCGCCAAGGGGAAAGCAAAGATGCCGGGTTTCACGTCCATTTTCGGACTCATGACGGCGACCGAGACGGCCCATGCCGATTTGACGAGCTCGGATAGAAACAGCGTCAACAAAGCAACGATGCGACGAACTCGGCCGAGATAAAGCACGCCGCCATAAGAGGATCGGACGATGGCGAGCGCGATTGCGGCAAGAACGAAGCCGAAAACCAGATTGATAAAGGATGCGCTGCCCGTGATGGCGACCCAGACGATGGCAAGCATCAGGTTGAAGACAAAGAGGATCATTGCGCCGCTCCTGCCTGCAGCGGGAAGACGGAATGGATATAGGCCGAGGGTTGTTCCAGGCCGACTGCGGCAAGCTGAGTGAGTTGAAGAAGTCTTTCGGGGAAGAGGCCGAAGACGACAACCAATGCGGTGAGCGTCAGCAACGGGAAAGCCGCCTGCCATCGGATCGGCTCGGGATCGATAGTGGCACCCTCCGCAGCTGGTCGCCAAAAGGCCAAAAGAAAAACGCGTCCGAATGCAATGGTGGTCAGAAAGCCTGTGAGCAGGATCGCGCCGGCAAGCCATCCCGCTCCGCTGGCGAGCGCGGCCTTGACCAACACGACCTTGGGCCAGAAGCCGGAGAATGGCGGCAGACCGCTGATGGCGAAAAACAGCACCAGGGAAAGGCCGGCGAACCAGCCGCTGTGGCGATAAAGGCCACCGAGCGTGCCGAGCGAAAAGCTGCCACCAAGCCGGGCAATCTGTCCCGCTGCCAAATACAGCGCGGTCATCAACACCATCGAGTGCAGCGCGTAAAAGATGGCGCCGCCAAGACCTGCGACATTCCCGAGCGCGACGCCCGCCAGCATCGTACCGATACCGGAGATGACGATATAGCCCAGCAGACGGCGGATGTCGTTCGACCCGAGCGCACCCAACACGCCGGCAAGCATAGTGGCTATCGCGATGACGCCGATCAGCCAACCGAGATCGGCTCGCTCCACAGGGAGCAACATGACCAGAACGCGGATGAGCGCATAGATCCCCACCTTCGTCAGCAGGCCGGCGAACAGCGCCGAAACTGTGATGCGGGGCGTGTGGTACGAGGCCGGCAGCCAAAAATTGACGGGGAAGGCCGCGGCCTTCATCCCGAATGCCAGCAGGAACAGGCCGGCGAGTGTCGCCAACGGCGCCGTGCTATCCGCGGCTCTCGCCTTGACGGCGATATCGGCCATGTTGAGCGTGCCGAAGATGGCATAGAGATAGCCGACGCAGACAAGAAAGAGCGTGGTGGCGATGAGATTAAGCACGGCATATTTCAGTGCGCCGTCGATCTGCTCTCGTTCCGAGCCAAGGACGAGCAGGCCGAAGGACGAAATCAGCAGCACCTCGAACCAGACGTAGAGGTTGAAGACGTCACCCGTGAGGAAAGCGCCGCTGACGCCGGCAAGAAGCAGCATCAGGAACGGAAAAAAGCCATAGCGGCGGCCGCTGATGCCGATCTCCCCAAGCGCATAGATGCCGGCAGCCAATGCGGCGATTGCAGCCGTCAACGCCATGGCCGCACCGAGAAGATCGACACTGAAAGCAATGCCAAAGGGCGGCAGCCAGCGGCCCATGACCATCGTCACCGCTCCTTCGCGCAAAACCTTGCAAAGCAGAGCCACGTCGACCAGCACAAGCAGAACGAGACCGGGAATGGCGATCCAGGCCTGCCATTCCGTACGATTGCGCAGCATCAGCAATATGGCACCCAGACCGATGCATAGTGCCACCGGCAGGATAACCAGCCAGTGTCCAAACGACACCGGTGCCGACACCAGTGCAGCGGACAGATCGACGGAGGTTTCGGTTGGCCCGGCCATAAGGTCAGTATCCCAAAGGCGGCAGCGGCCGCTCGTCCGGTTCGGCCACGCGCATCTCGCCGGTGTTGTCCGTCTTGAGGTCCTGATAGGCCCGATAGGTCAAAACCAACAGAAAGGCGAGAAACGAAAACGAGATGACGATCGCTGTCAGGATGAGCGCTTGCGGCAGCGGGTTTGCGGCGGACAGATCGAGCGCGGTCGCACCCTTTGGAATGATGGGCGGGACTTCGCGGGTTATACGACCGGCGGTGAAAAGCAAGAGGTTGACGGCGTTCCCGAGGATCGCGATACCAAGCATGATGCGGATCGAGAATTTCGAGAGCATCAGGTAGATCGCGGCGGCAAAGAAAAGGCCGACAAGGACGGCAAATACGGCTTCCATCAATCCACCTCCCTTTCTTCGAGCGCCAGCGCGATCGAGGTGATGGCGCCCACGACGACCAGATAGACACCGATATCGAAAAGCATCACGGTGGACAGCGCAACCTCGACGCCGAACAGATGGGGATAGACCCAGAGCCCCGTCATGAACGGCACCCCGGCGAAAACCGACATGAACCCGGCAACGGTGGATGCCAGCAGACCGAAACCCGCAATCGCCAGCGGATGGAAGACGATGGCCCTTCGAACCGCCGTCACACCGCAGGCAATGCCGTAGATCGCGAGCGCCGAGGCCGCGACCAGGCCGCCTATGAAGCCGCCGCCTGGCTCATTATGGCCGCGCAGCAGGACAAACACGGAAAAAAGCAACATGAGAGCCGTCAGAAAAGGCGCGGCCGTGCGGAAGATCAACGTGTTCATCGGCGGTCCCCTTCCATCGTTTCCTCAAGATCGGGATCGTTGGCGGCAAGTTTGCGCTCGCCACCCGCCCGGATGCGGATCAGCGCCAGAATGGCGAGGCCGGTCATCGCAACAACGGCGATTTCGCCAAGCGTGTCTGTGCCGCGAAAATCGACGATGATGACATTCACCACGTTGTCGCCATGCGCGATCAGCTTCGAATATTGGTTGAAAAAGGCCGTCAGCGTGAGGTCGAAAGGAGCCTGGGTTGCCTTCAACAGAAGGAGAGCGAAGCCGAGACCACAGGCGATAGCCAGTGCGGCATGCGCTACCATTTTCAGCGGCGGCCGCCGATCGGAGGGCGACAGTCGCAGGCGCGTCATCACCAGGGCCAGGATCACGACGGAGAGGGTCTCGACCATGAACTGGGTAAAGGAGAGATCGGGGGCGCCGAACAAAAGAAAGATGACGGCGACCGCAAAACCCTGAATGCCGAGCGATACGATCGCCGTCAGCCTGTTATCCGCGAGAATGACGGCCGCCAGACCGATGATGGCGATCAGGAAGATGGCCGCCTCGTGCCATTGCAGGCTTGGCCACCGAGGCAGTGCCGGCAGTTCACCGTGGATAGCGAGAGGAAGCAGCAACATGGCGGTGATGCAGAGGAACGTCACCGCAATATAGATTTCCAGCCGACCCGGCTGCAGGATGCGCGAAAGGCCGTGCGATATCCGTACAAGACCTGAGATAACGCTATCGAAACCGCGATCCGGTCCTGATCCAATCCGTCTTAGAATGTCCGACATCATCGAACGGGCGCGATCGAGCCGCCAGTAGACGAGAATGCCGATCAGCACTGTGATGACAGATAAGATCAGCGGCAAACCGATATGCGGGACGAGCGAGACCGCGACATGCAACTCCTTGCCGCCGACGGCGCTGGCCATCGGCGATGAAACGTAAGCATGCCACACGCCGGAGAAGAGCGCGGCGGCCACGCCGAGCAGAGCCAGCAGGGCTGGTCCGAGCCATAGCAGCGGCGGCGGCTCATGCGGAAGGCGCGGCGTTTCGGGTCTCGGTCCGATGAAGGGCCTCAGCGCTACCGCGAAAGCAATGGCGAACATCAAAGCATTGCCGATCACCACGATCGCGGTCAGCAGGATCGCTCCGATGGAGGCCTGCGCCAGCGACGCGTAAATTTCCTCTTTGGCAAGAAAACCGAAGGCCGGCGGAAGGCCCCCCATGGAGATGGCGGCGATCAATGCGGCAGCAAATGTAAGCGGCATAGCCGAGCGCAAGCCACCCAGCCGCGTGATGTCACGCGTTCCCGTCTCATGATCGACGATACCGGCGACCATGAACAGCGCGCCTTTGAACAGGGAGTGAGCCACCAGATAGAGGATTGCCGCCTCGATCGCATAATCCGTGCCGAAGCCGGTCAGCAATACCAGCAGTCCGAGAGACGACACCGTCGTATAGGCAAGCTTCAGCTTCAGATCGGTCTGAGCTATCGCCAGCAAGGTTCCGACGAGAAGCGTCGTAGCACCGAAAGCGGTCAGGATGGTGTGCCAGGCAAACGTATCCCCCATCACCGGATTGAGCCGCATCAGCAAATAGACACCGGCCTTCACCATGGTCGCGGAATGCAGATAGGCCGATACGGGTGTTGGCGCTTCCATCGCATTCGGCAGCCAGAAGTGAACGGGAAACTGCGCCGATTTCGTGAAGGCACCGCCGATAACGAGAACCAGCGCAACGAGATAGAGCGGGCTGGATCGCAGGGTATCACCGGTCTTCAGCAGATCGGACATGGCGCCCATGCCGGTGATCTGCCCGATCAGCAGCAGCCCCGCCAACAGCAGGAGCCCTCCGCCACCGGTCACGACCAGAGCCTGCAGAGCCGCCCGACGAGAGGCCTCGCGCTGATGGTCGAAACCGATCAGCAGGAAGGAGGTGATCGATGTCAGCTCCCAGAAAACGAACAGCGTGAGAAAGCTGTCGGCAACCACGAGGCCGAGCATCGAGCCCATGAACAAAAAGATGAAGGAGAAGAAGCGCCCGAGATCCGCATGCCCCTTCAAATAACCGCCGGCATAAAGAACAATCAGCGTGCCTATGCCGGTGATCAGCAACGCGAAGGTCAGCGACAGCCCATCCAATAGCCATGAGAAGCGGACACCCAGGCTCGGAACCCAATCGAAACCACCCCGGATGGCCTGTCCCGCAGCGATCCCAGGCAGAAACCCGGCAAAACGCAGAAAAGCGAGCATTGGAAGGACCGCCAAGGGCCACGCCGCATTGTGTCCAAGCCTGCGAACGATAACGGGCGCGATCAACGCGCCTAAAAAAGGCAGAAATAGAGCCAGGAATGTCAGGCCTTCAACACCGGCCATGCCTTCTCCCTGTTGAACGTCCACGCGGAATCCGACGCAGCCGGAACTATGTTTCAGGGATAGGCGAAAGCATAAACCGCCTCAAGTACAACAGGGCAAAAACCGAAACCAAACCACCGAAATCGGCGCCACGCACATCCGGAGTCCCAATATTTGGCATCCTGCGGCTCGAAAACGCGCCGGACGGGCCGAATGAGTTGACAATCTCGCATGGCTCGCAATGAAGATGTAATGAATTTGCGCTATTTTTCACTCACTTCCAGAATCGCTATGGAATTTTCGCTGAAAAATGCGCTATTCTTGACCGGTTTGCAGATCCCGCCTCCCGGAAACCGCAATGCTCGCGCGCTTGATCGCCCTACTGCTTCTTTGCCCGACCTCTGCACTTGCTGCGGATTGGTGGTCCTACGACAATGCCGGCCTAGGCTATGCGATCGAGCTGCCACCGGAGTTCCATCTTTCGGACCCTTCCAACGATACCGATCGTCTCTCGCTTTCGCCCGCGGATCGGTCGGCTGTGCTGCAGGTTTTCGGCACTGCGATCGGCAACGGCGACTTTACGACAGAGGCGAATGGACGCGTTGCGCTCGCCAAGGATCAAGGCTGGAAGATTTCCTATTCCAAGTCGAACTCGCGCGGCATCAGCTTTTCCGGCACGAAGCAAGGACGCATCGTCTATGTGCGCGGTGTCGCGCTTTGCAATGGCGGCGCTGCGTTCTTCCAGATGGATTACTCCAAGACGGACATGCAGCGCTATGACGCCATCGTGATGCGTCTGGCGCGCAGCCTGCGATCGACCAGGAAATGCACGCCGACGGCGCAGGTGATCAAAAGTTTTCCGGTGACAGGCTGAAACAGGTCAGCACCGCCGAGTAATGTACGGCGGCGGCGGCAACCACGAAGGCATGCCAGATCGCATTCTGGAAGCGCAACTTCTCCCAGACATGGAAGACGACCCCCAGCGAATAGATCACCCCGCCGATGACGATGAGCATCATCGAGGCCGAGGGAATATAGGTCGAAACCGGCTTGGCCACCACAATGCCGCTCCAGCCCATGGCCAGATAGAGCAAGATCGCCACTTTGTCGTAGCGTCCCGGGAACAGGCATTTCAAGACGATGCCGAAAGCTGCGAAAACCCAGACTGCAATGAGCATTGCAAAGAGCAGCGGATCTTGCGCCCCGCGCTCGAGAAACGGCGTGTAGGTGGCGGCGATCAATACATAGATGAAGGAGTGATCGAAGCGACGCAGGAACCACTTCGTCCGCGAGACCGGCCATAGATTATAGGTGAAGGACATCCCGAGCGTCAGGACGAGACCAACGCCATAGATCCAGGCGGCGGCGATTTCACCGTGCGAACTCCAGACCGTGGCGTAGAAGATCAGCACCGTCGCGCCGATCAACGCAAGAATGACGCCGACGCCGTTCACTATGCTGTCGGCGATGACCTCATATCGGTCGTAGGCCCAGCGGATGCCCTTGTATTCGGCCATCGGTACACGCGTTCCAGATCTCATCATGGCGCGATCCTTGCACCTCGACGAGGTGGGCGCAACCGCATCAAACGCGCATTTTGATCAATCTTCGTGACCGGCATCGCCCAGTTCGTCAACGCCAAGCGAACGCTCAATCCGCAATTTCTAGCCTTTTGTGAACAATCGAAATCCGCCATATAGTCATTCAAGTACAGCGAGCAGAGGATATCGAAGAGGCATATCAGCCGGCGAGAGACGTCCGCTCGCCACCGATGGCTCCAGTGCCATCCAAGCCGGTTGCCTTTTTCAAGACCATCGAGGTTGGAACTGACCCCATGACCGAAATTACCCCTTCCTACGCACTGACACGCCCTGCCTATGTCGGCCAATCGCATCTCGTGGTCACCGACCTATCCCGGGTTTCCCGCTTCTATCAGGATATGCTTGGCCTCAAGCTTATCGAGAAGACCGCGAGCGGCGAAGTCCTCGGCGTCTCTGGTCAGCCTCTGCTGACGCTGACGACCGATCGCGCCGCAGAGCGCGCGCCGCAAACCGCAGCGGGGTTGTTTCACACCGCCTTTCTGATGCCGAGCCGGGTTGAGCTTGCTCGCTGGCTGCGTCACGCCGCGCATAACAATGTCGCGCTTGAAGGCGCTTCAGACCACATCGTCAGCGAGGCGATCTATCTTTCCGACCCTGAAGGCAACGGCATCGAGATCTACGCCGATCGGCCGCATGAGGAATGGACGTTTCATAGCGACGGCACCGTAGAGATGGCAACGCTCCGGCTTGACCTGCAGAAGCTTTATGAAAGCGCCCCGCAGGACCGCTGGGACGGCATGGCCGACGGCTCGGCCATTGGTCATATCCATCTGCAGGTGGGCGATGTCGCCGAAGCCAACGCCTTCTATCGCGACGTGCTCGGCATGAAGGTCATGGCGGCGCGCTATCCCGGCGCAACCTTCCTTGCAACCGGCGGCTACCACCATCATCTCGGCGCCAATACCTGGAACAGCCGCGGTGCCGGCGTGCGCTCGCAGCATATGACGGGCCTTTCCGATTATACCCTGCGTTTCAACGACAAGGCTTCGCTGGACAAGGCGATCTCCGCTCTCGACCAGCATGAAATCAAGACCGAAAAGCGCGATGGCGGCGTATCGTTGCGCGATCCCTGGGGCATCGGGCTCAATCTGGTCGCCTGATCCACATCATCGAATATGTTTTCCATGAGCCCGTTGCGGAACCGCAGCGGGCTTTTCGCGTTTGAGTGGCGAGGCGATCAAGCCTTCGGGGGTTGGTGGTCATGACATTAGACAAGGTAGCTGGAAAGCTGGCGGCCAGTGCAGCGATTGGCGAGATGGGTTCGAGGGCCGGACACGGCATATCGTACCCAAACGGCGAGGAGCCCGACGCCTCCTTGCCGACAAGCCATTCCGGCAGGAGCAAGCTCGATATGACTGCCTCCTGGGCTGTCATCGGGATCTTCCTGATCCTGGCGCTGACCGGCGTCTACATGCTGCAGCTCATTCTTGTTCCGGTGACTTTGGCAGTGGTCGTCGGCATGATCCTGGGGCTGGCGGCGGAAAAATTGACCAAGCTCGGGGTGCCCCGCATCCTGAATGCCGTCCTTCTGTCATCAGCGGTGGCATTGGCGATCTTTCTTGTCATCAACGCGCTTGCAGGCCCGCTTGCCAAGCTCGCTCTGGAAGCTCCTGATTTCTTCCAGCGGACCTCGGATAAGCTGATGCCATATCTGGACCGGTTCAAATGGCTGCATATTTCGCCAGAGACCCTTCAGAGCGGCCCCATGTCCATCAGCACGCTTCTGGAAAACAGCGGCAATGTCCTGCATGTCGTTTCAAGCAGCCTGACGCCAGCGATCGTTCAGATTCTGATCTTCTTCGCCGCCTTGCTGCTGTTCCTGGCCGGCCGGGTGAGCCTGCGCAAGACAATCATCATGACCTTCTCCAGCAGAGCTGCGAGATTGACGGCGATCCGCATCATCAACGCGATCGAGCAAGTGCTGGGTTATTATTTCGCCACGGCATCGCTGATCTATGCCGGCATCGGCGTCGCCATGACGATCATTGCCTATGTAGGCGGCATGAGCGTGCCGGTTCTCTGGGGCGTATTCGCGTTCGTCTCCAGCTTCATTCCGTTTCTCGGCGTCACCACCATGACGATCGCGCTCGCCATTGCCGGTATCATCACCCATTCGGACATCATTTTGGGCCTTGCGCCGGCCGTTGTATTCTTCGCCGTGCATATGGCGGTCGAAAACCTCGTCTTTCCGGCCGTTATGGGCCGTCAGTGGGAGCTCAACCCCTTTGTCGTTTTCTTCGCCATCATCTTCTGGACATGGATGTGGGGTGCCGTCGGCGCGATGCTTGCGCTGCCGCTGTCGCTGATCATGATGACCGTCATCAACGAGCTCTTCATCGAGGAAAAGACGCAGCCGCAATTGCCGGGCTGATCGATGCCCGGCCGCAGGTCAGTTGGTCGTACCGTCGTCGCCTTTTTCAGGAATGTCCTGAAGACGAACGAACTGCACACCCTTCGCCTTCAGCGCAAGAATGCTGGCGGCGACACCCTCGCCGGCAGCATGGGTCGGCTGGTTGATGTGGGAGATGATGACGTCACCGTCCTTGGCAGAGGCATACTGCTTTTCCACCATCTTCGCCGGCAGCAAAGAGCCGCTGTCGCCGTTCACCGAATAACCGGCAATGCGATAGCCCATGCTGCGGATCTGCATGATCGCCGTCGGACTGTATTTCGCCGTCGCGCCCCGGAACCAGCGCGGCTGCGGAATACCGGCCGTCAGCATCGCGTCCGCGCCGCCCTTGACCTCCTGCGCCACGGCCTGCGGCGAGCCGGCCGCGGCAATGCCATAGACCTTGGTAGGCACGTCGACGGCCGGAATATGGTTCTGCCCGTGATTTTCCAGCTCGAAGAGATCGGGATGGGCGAGAAAGACCGCAAGAGAATCCGGATTGGTCCGCAACCAACGAGCTGTTACGAAGATCGTCGCGGGAATACGTTGCTCCACAAGCGTGCTGAGAATGCGCGGATCGGTCTTGCCCATGCAGGCGTCGAAGGTCAGCGCAATGCGCGGCGCGCCCTTCCCCGCCCGATCGACATGCAGATGCGGCTCGACCAGCTTGATGTTGCTGACGGCTGCCTTCGGCGGCAGTTGCGGCCAGCCGGCAGGCTGCTGTGGCGCCTGTGCAGTTTGCGCAGCCTGAACGGCCGAAACCGCAGCGACGATAAAGGCGGACGTGAGCAAGAAACGGTTCATCGGGCAGCCTTCGAAATATTTTCCTTGAACGCTCGCATCTTCCGGCAACACGCCGGAAATATGGCAAACTGGCGGCAACCCGCCTAATTCGCATCACAAATGCGCCGAGCGAACAAAGCGCAAGGCCTCCACTCCAACTTCGCGGCGCACATGCTACGATTGATATGAAGCTGCCGTAGTACTATCTCAGTATTTTTATGCGCGCCTGAAGAGAGACATGTATGAGCCGCGATCCCTATGAAGTTCTGGGCGTCAAACGCGACGCTCCGTCGAAGGATATCCAAAGCGCCTATCGCAAGCTTGCCAAGAAGCTGCACCCCGACCTGAACCCCGGCGACAAGACGGCTGAGGACAGGTTCAAGGAGGTTTCGGCCGCCTATGGCATTGTCGGCGACGAGGAAAAACGCGCGCGCTTCGACCGTGGCGAGATCGACAGCAGCGGCGCGGAACAGGCGCCACGCAACTATTATCGCGATTATGCCGCCGGCGAAGGCCAACGCGGCCGCTATCAGAACGCCGGCGGTTTTGCCGATTTCGGCGATGCGGACGACATTTTCTCCAATTTCTTCTCACGGCGCACCCGAGGCCAATCGCAAATGCAGGGTCAAGATCGTCATTATACGATGGAGGTAGACTTCCTCGACGCCATCAACGGCGTGAAGAAGCAGATCAGCCTGCCTGATGGACCGGCCCTCGACGTCCAGATACCGCCAGGCACGCGTGACGGCCAGACTTTGCGCCTCAAAGGCAAGGGAGACCCCGGGTTCGGCGGCGGCGCCCACGGCGATGCACTGATAGCGGTGCATGTGGGCACGCATCGGTTTTATACCCGCGATGGCGACGACATCCGGATGGAACTGCCGATTTCGCTGACGGAAGCGGTGCTCGGCGGCAAGATAAGAGTTCCAACCCCATCCGGCGCCGTCACCGTCACGCTGCAGCCGAACACCAACACCGGCAAGGTGCTGCGCCTGAAAGGCAAGGGCGCGCCTGTGCGCGGCAAGGAAAACGGCGATGCCTATGTATCCCTGAAGATCGTGCTGCCAGATACGCCGGACCCGGAACTGACGCGGTTCGTCTCCGAATGGGAGGCAGGCAAGGCACAAGATCCCAGAAAAGCCATGGGAGAATAAGCGATGGACGAGAGAGAGTTTCGACTGCACCTCGAAATCGAAACCACCGTGCTGGAAGTCTGGATATCAGAAGGCTGGCTGGTGCCTGAGGAGACCGCCCAAGGCCGCAGCTTCCGCGAGGCAGATATCGCACGCGGCCAGCTTATCCTCGACCTCCACAACGCCATGGGCGTTAATGAGCCGGGTGTCGACGTCGTCATGGACCTCGTCGACCAGCTTCACAGCCTCAGGGCAACTCTTCGCGATTTGACGGACGCCGTACGCCAGCAGCCGTCGCATGTGCAGGAGCTGATCCTGTCGGAACTCAATCGCGTCGACTTTCAGAAGCGACGCTAGCGCCTCATGAAGCCTTTACGGCTCAGTCGTAGAGATAATGCTTCTGCCAGGCATCGCGCGGCACCTTGTCGCCGATCTGGTAGCTGAGATCCCGGACATGGATGTGCTGCGGGCCGGTGACGCAGTTATACGAGAGGTGATACCAGTCACCCTTGCTGCGGAAAACGGCGCCCGGCGCGTTCATCGAATCGGGATTCATGGCCGGATCCCCGAACGCATAGGCGATCACCTTGTCCGGCCTGAAACCTGTCTTGTCCGTGCCGATCCGCTTCATGGCCTCGACATCGCAGGCCTGCTCCATTCGTTCTGACGGGTCGAGCTTCTCCAGCTGCTTCTTGATGGCCGGATCGACGGCATAGGCGGAGGTCGCGATGGAAGCCAATGGAATAAGGATGGCAACGAGTTTCAGCATAAAGACCGGTCCCTTGCATTGTTCTGAATTGAGCGCGTCTGTACCATCAGGGAAGGCAGTTCGACTGCCTTTATGTCGACGCAGTGTATGCCGACTTCCGTAACAAATGTGGTCTCATCAAGGCAGGGTCATAAAAGGCTCTTCCCGCAAGCTGCCTGTCCGATCGAGACTAATCCCGGCGACTTGCATGAAACTTGAGGGCATACTTAGCTATTGAACCGCCGTCGCCCGCCCTCTATTTCTCTCTTCTCTTCGCATCCGACTTTCATTCCAGAGAAAGCGCTTCCGTGTCAGTTTTCAAGAACCTTTCCACACCGCCCGCTGCCCCGAAAAAGCCCGTTACGGATACCCGGCACGGCATTACCCGCAGCGACGACTATGCCTGGCTGCGTGCCGATAACTGGCAGGCGATGTTCAAGGATCCATCGATCCTGGCGCCGGAAATCCGCGCACATCTGGATGCCGAAAACACCTACATGAACGCGGCCATGGCCGACACGAAGGACCTCCAGAAGGCGCTCTTCACCGAGATGAAGGGCCGCATCAAGGAAGACGACAGCTCGGTGCCGGTCAAGGACGGCCCTTATGCCTATGGCACGCTGTTCGTCACGGGCGGAGAGCAGCCGCACTATTTTCGCGAGGCCCGCGACGGCAGCGGTCGCAAGCTGCTTCTCAACGGCGACAAGGAGAATGAAGGCAAGTCCTACTTCCGTCTGTCCGGCCTCGATCACACGACCGATCACAGCCATGGCATCTGGGGCTACGACGACAAGGGCTCCGAATATTTCACGCTGAAGGTCCGCAACCTCGAAACGGGCGAGGATCTTGCCGACGTCGTCGAGAACACCGGCGGCGGCGGGGTCTGGGCGCCCGATGGCAAGAGCTTCTTCTACACGCTGCAGGACGAGAACCATCGTCCGTCGAAAATCTTCCATCACCTCATCGGCACCCCGCAGTCTGAAGACCGTCTTGTGTACGAGGAAGAGGATCCGGGCTTCTTCATGAGCGTCGGCGGCTCGCTGCTCGACGATTATATCTTCATCGATATCCACGATCACGAAACCAGCGAATACCGCATCATCCCGACCGCCGATCTGACCGCCAAGCCAAAGCTGGTGGCGGCACGCGAGACTGGGATCGAATATGAGATCACGGAAGGCGGCGATGTCTTCTACATCCTCACCAATGACGGCGACGCCAAGGATTTCAAGATCATGGAGACGCCGGCCGACAAGCCGGGCAAGGAAAACTGGCGCGAAATCGTCGCGCACAAGCCTGGCACGCTGCTCCTCAACCACATGGCCTATGCCCGTCATCTCATCTGGCTGGAACGCAAGGATGGCCTGCCGCGCATCGTCATCCGTGATCGCCGCAGCGGCGAGGAGCATTCGATCGCCTTTGAGGAAGAAGCCTATTCGCTCGGCCTGCAGGGCGCTGCGGAATACGACACGGATGTCATCCGCTTCTCCTACTCGTCGATGACGACGCCGAGCCAGCTTTACGACTACAACATGGTGACGCGCGAACGCACCTTGCTGAAGACCCAGGAAGTACCCTCCGGCCATAACCCCGCCGATTACGTGACCCGTCGCGTCTTTGCGCCGGCATGGGACGGCGAACAGGTGCCGGTGACGCTGCTCTATCGCAAGGACACGCCGCTCGACGGCTCCGCACCCTGCCTGCTCTATGGCTACGGCGCTTACGGCATCGCCATTCCGGCCGGCTTCAACACCAATTGCCTGTCGTTGGCGGACCGTGGCTTCGTCTACGCCATCGCCCATATCCGCGGCGGCAAGGACAAGGGCTTTGCCTGGTACGAAGACGGCAAGATGGAGAAGAAGACCAATACCTTCAAGGACTTCATCGCGGCAGCCGACTATCTGAATCAGGAGAAGTTCACCTCTTACGCGAACATCATCGCCGAGGGCGGGTCGGCCGGCGGCATGCTGATGGGGGCCGTGGCCAACATGGCGCCGGAAAAATTCGCCGGCATCATCGCTGCCGTACCTTTCGTCGACGTGCTCAACACCATGCTTGACGACACCCTGCCACTGACGCCGCCGGAATGGCCCGAATGGGGCAACCCCATCGACAGCAAGGAAGAATACGAGCAGATTGCCGCCTACAGCCCCTATGACAATGTCGGCGAAAAGGCCTACCCGCCGATCCTGGCGCTCGGCGGCCTTACCGACCCGCGCGTCACCTATTGGGAGCCCGCAAAGTGGGTCGCCAAGCTGCGCGACAGCACAACGGGCGATGCGCCGATCCTGCTGAAGACGAATATGGATGCCGGCCATGGCGGCGCCTCCGGCCGCTTCCAGCGCCTGGAGGAAGTGGCGTTTGAATATTCCTTCGCCATCAAGGTCGCGGGCAAGATGTAACCCAGCCTCGGGAGAACGCGGATGAACGTCTTTGTTGCCTTGCTGCGTGCCGTCAACGTCGGCGGCACCGGCACGTTACCGATGGCGGATCTGAAGTCTCTCTGCGAAGGCGCAGGCTTTCGGGATGTGAAGACCTATATTCAGAGCGGAAACGTGCTTTTTCGCTCTGATGACAACGAGGCAAAAGTTCACGCTCATCTGGAAAAGGCGCTGACGGAGAGGATGGGTAAATCGCCCGGCGTGATCCTGCGCAGCCGAAAGGCCTTGGAAGCCGCCGCGGAAGGCTCGCCCTTTCCCCACGCCAAGCCGAACTACCTGCTGGTGACCTTCCTGCCGGAAGCCGCCCCGGCGGATGCTCTCGACAAGCTCGTCGCCCCCGGCGGTGAGGAAGTCCATATCGCCGGCAAGGAAATCTACGTGCACTATCCCGATGGCTCGGGGCGCTCCAAGCTGAAGCTGCCGGCGCTGAAGGCGGGAACATCGAGAAATCTCAACACGGTGAAGAAGCTCGCTGAGATGGCGCGTGAGATGGAGGAAAGTTAAGGGCGCGGCGGCTATCGCGACGCTACATGCCACGGAGGATTGATACGATTTGATCCCGCAAAATAAAGGATGACGCGATTTCCTCCCGGATCGAAAAGTTCTGCCTCGCGCCAAAGCCAACTTTTATCGGCCGGCCCACTTACGAAGGCGATCTTTGCGGTCTTCAAGCCTTCGACGACCTCGTCCAGATTGTCACACTCGAAATAGACGGTCGTGCCACCGCCACCTGCTTCGCCTCGGTGTAAAGAGAACGTGCTGTCTCCGTCCGGACAGACGAAACGGGCATATCGTGGGCGCGCATCGACTACGGGCTTAAGACCAAGTGCGCAGTAAAAGCTCCAGCCTGCATCGAGATCTGGCATCGTTACAGTCACTTGATTCAAGCGCATGTTAACTTTCCTCCAAGTCCCTCTGCATCCTACAGGGCGAGCCGCCGCATTAAATAATCGCCTTGCGCCTCTCCTCTGGCAACCCTACGTTAGATGCATGAGCTCAGATTTTCACGACGATACCGCGCTTCAGGCGCCACCGATCGCATTCGACAACAGCTATGCGCGCCTGCCGCCGCAGTTCTTTGCCGAGCAGGCGCCGACACCTGTTTCCGCGCCGAAGCTGATCAAGTTCAACGAGGTGCTGGCGCGCGAGCTGGGGCTCGACGTCGACGCTTTGAGGCTCGATGCAGCTGCAATCTTTTCCGGAAACGAACTCTTGCCCGGTTCGCAACCGCTCGCCATGGCCTATGCCGGTCATCAGTTCGGCAATTTCGTGCCGCAGCTGGGTGACGGCCGTGCCATTCTTCTCGGCGAGGTGAAGGACCGCAACGGCAGACGCCGCGACATTCAGCTCAAAGGGCCAGGCCCGACGCCGTTTTCGCGCCGCGGCGACGGGCGTGCGGCGCTCGGTCCGGTGATGCGTGAGTATATCGTCAGCGAGGCGATGTACGCGCTTGGCATCCCGACGACGCGGGCGCTTGCGGCTGTAACGACGGGCCAACCCGTCTATCGCGAAGAGGTGCTCCCGGGCGCCGTCTTCACGCGGGTGGCGGCAAGCCACATTCGCGTCGGCACATTCCAGTTCTTTGCCGCACGCGGCGATACCGAGAGCTTGAAGGTGTTGGCCGATCATGTCATCGCCCGGCATTATCCGGAGATCAGGGATCGAGCCAACCCCTACCTCTCCCTTCTGGAAGCGGTTGCTGACCGGCAGGCTTCGCTGATTGCACGCTGGCTACATGTCGGCTTCATCCACGGCGTGATGAACACCGACAACATGACCGTTTCCGGCGAGACGATCGATTTCGGGCCCTGCGCCTTCATGGATGCCTACGATCCAGCAACGGTCTTCTCGTCGATCGACCGCAACGGCCGCTATGCCTATGCCAACCAGCCGGGCATTGGCCAATGGAATCTCGCGCGCCTCGGCGAGACGCTTATTCCGCTCATCGATCCATCCGCCGACACGGCCATCGATCTCGCGAACACCATCATCAAAGCCTATGGCGAACGCTTCCAGGCCTATTGGCTGGCCGGCATGCGCGCCAAGATCGGTCTTGCGAGCGAGGAGGACGGCGACCTCGATCTGATCCAGTCACTGCTGGCGATCATGCAGCAGCAGAGCGCCGATTTCACGCTCGTCTTCCGCCGTCTTGCTTCACTCGCTGCAGACGAAGACGTCTCGGATTTTGCCGCCAGCTTCCAGGAGGCGCAATCTGTCACGCCTTGGCTTGAACGCTGGCGCGAGCGGCTTGTCCGCGACCCGCAAACGCCGGCGGCGCGTGCGGTCGCCATGCGACGGGTCAATCCTGCCTTCATCCCGCGCAATCACCGTATCGAACAGGCGATCCAGGCCGCCGTCGATGATAGCGATTTCTCGCTGTTTGAGGCGCTGCTTGAGGTTCTGGCCAGACCATACGAGGATCAGCCTGCCTTTGCGCCCTATGCTGAGCCACCCCTGCCGACGGAACGCGTGCTGCAAACCTTCTGCGGGACGTGATGACGTCGAGAACATAAGCCCCGGACAGGGTTGAAGAGTCATCGTCCCATCAACCTATAGGGAGATTGCGACGATGAAAGTGCACCACAGCACCCAGAATTATTTCAGCGCACCGATCCGCAGCAAGCAGGATGCCAGCGCCGACGACAGCACGCCATTCAGTCTGCCCGGCGGCAGCGGCAACAGCGGCGGCCAACAGGACGATTCGCAGGGGCCTTCGATTGCATCGAGCGGCGTTCCTTCCTCGATTTCCTCCGGTCTCTGGCTCAGCCAGGTTGCCGCAGCGTCATCAGACGGCAGCACGGGCGATGATGATTCGTCTACGGCAAGCGCCAGCGCTTCGACTGCATCGAGCAAGAAGTCCAACCAGGATATTCTCGACGAATTTTCCAAATGGGCGAATATGACGCCTGCCCAGAAGATCAGGGCGCAATATCTGGAATCGCACGGCCTGACCGAAGAGTCCTTCCGGGCGCTTTCCGCCGACGACCAGAAGGCGATCAACGATCAGATTGCCGAACAGATCAAGCAGAAGCTCGGCGTTGGAAACATCGACGCCAACGGCAACGACAAGCAGACCGACAGCGCTGCTTCGGCTTTGTCGCTCGCCTGACGAAACTACTATATTGCATGAAGACGATACGATCCTGATTCACATCTCGATCGTATCGTTTTGTTTTGTCTCAGCTCTTCATCGTTACTGGCCAACCATGCCAACGACGATCTTGCCGACTTCGGCAAAGATCGCTTCGACATCCTTTGCGGACGCCGTTGCCTCTGCAACGAAGGTCGTCACCAGGATCGGGCCGCGATCCGGCGGCCAGATGACGGCGATATCGGCATAAGAACCATTGTTTCCGGTCCCGGTCTTGTCGCCGACCTTCCATTCCTTTGTCAGGCCGGCGCGCAGGCGGTTGTTGCCCGTGGTGTTGGCAACAAGCCAGTTGATCAGCTGATCCTTCGAGGTCTCCGACAGCGTGTTGCCGAGCGTCAGAAGGCCAATGCTGTCAAGCATCGCGTCCGGGGTGGTCGTATCGCGCGGATCGTCCTTCACCGCCTGGTTCACATCGGGCTCGTTGCGGTCGAGACGGGTTTCCGTGTCGCCGGTCGTACGCAGCCATGCTGTCAACGCAGCCGGGCCACCAAAGCTTTCGAGCAGCAGGTTGCCGGCGGTGTTGTCGCTGAGGGTGATCGCCGCGCTGCACAGCTCGGCCACGGTCATGCCGTCGGCATCTGCGTGCTTCTCCGTTGCCGGCGAATAGGTGACGACCTTGTCCTTGCCATAGGTAACGCGGCGGTCGAGCTTTTCCGTGCCCTGATCGACGCGCGCCAGCACGAAGCCGGCGGCGAGCGCCTTGTAGGTGCTGCAAAGCGGAAAACGCTCCTCCTCGCGGTGGCCGAGAGAGATGTTGGTTTCGGTATCGAGCACGGACACGCCGAGCCGGCCGCCGGTCTTCTTCTCGAGGTCCGCAAGCTGCTTGTCGACATCGTCAGTCAGTTGCGAGTTGCCTTGAGCCCCGCCATCGCTGTCCATTCCCTGACTATCGGCGTCTGGCGCCGGGGTACTATCCGTTGCGGGCGGCGTCTGCGCCGGCGCAGCGCTGTCCTGGGCAAAAAGAGCGCCAGGCCCGAGCGTCAGAGCGGGAACGAGCAATGCCGAGCCCGCCATGAGGCGGCGGCGGGTGAGCAATGTGGGCATATGAGGGGCCTCCAGCAGAATCGGGCAGATTTCGGGCTATGCGAGGAATATGGCAAGCCTCTGACCTCCCCGATTGCTAGCGGATTTTATGCGGCCTTGTCGACGGTAACTTCGACAGTCACGTGCGAAAGCTCGTGGATCTCCGCAAGCCGCGCCTTGTAGAAGGACGGATCGCGCGACACTGGCGTTGCGACGGCAACGATCGCGGCATGATGTCCGGGACCGACCTGCCAGACGTGAAGATCGGTGATGCGATCTTCCTCCGTTTCGATCGCCTCGCGGATTTCCTCCGGCAAGTCTTCGCCCTTCGGAATGAAATCGAGGAGCACCGCGCCCGACACGCGCAGCAGGCTCCAGGCCCATTGCAGGATCACCAGACCGCCGACGATGCCCATGACCGGATCGAGGAAGGTCCAGCCGAAACGGCTGCCGAGCAGCAAGGCGGCGATGGCGAGAACCGATGTCATTGCGTCGGCGATCACATGAACATAGACCGAGCGGAGATTGTTATCCCTGCTGCCGCTCTTGCTTTGATCTTCGCCATAGTCGTGATCTTCATCGTGAGCATGATGATGATCATGCTGATTGGCGTGATCGTGGCTGTGAGTGTGGCCCGCGTGGCCATGATGGTGGTGGCTGTGATCATCGCGTAGCAGCCATGCACTGGCAAGGTTGACGAGAAGACCGAGCACCGCGATGGCAATGGCTTCACGGAAATTGATCGCGACCGGATCCACGAGCCGCAAGATGCTTTCCCAGCCCATGATCAGCGCGATCAAAGCCAGAATGATGGCGCTTGCGAAGCCTGCGAGATCACCGAGCTTGCCGGTGCCGAAGGTGAAGCGCGCATTGTGCGCATGGCGGCGTGCGTAGAGATAGGCGAGCGCCGAAATCAGCATGGCGCTGGCATGCGTCGACATATGCCAGCCATCCGCCACGAGTGCCATCGAGCCATAGACCGTGCCCGCGCCGATCTCGATCACCATCATGACGGCGGTCAGCGCGATGACGAGCCAGATGCGCCGCTCGTTGCGCTGGTGATCGGAGCCCAGAAACACATGGCTGTGGCCCATTTCGGAGGAAATACTCATCACATCGCTCTCCTGTTAAATCCTGTCCCGCCGTTCTCTCCGCCGTGCCCTGGTCATCGCAGATAGGTCTTCAGCACATCGGCGATTTCATCGACCGCTTGACGGCGGCCTTCTTCGCTTTCGGCATGGAGAATATGCTCATGCAAATGATCTTCGAGCACCTCTCCGGTCAGCCCCGTCAATGCGCCACGAATGGAAGCGAGGAGCTGCAGGATTTCTCCACACGGTCTCTCGGCCTCGAGTGCCCGCTCCACAGCCTCCATCTGGCCTTTGAGCCGGCGGACGCGGGAGAGGAGTTTGGCTTGCTGGCGAATGGTGTGGGACATCGTGGCCTCAAAAAATAATATAGGGGGGTATACTATTGTCGACTGCGGATGGGAAGCGGTCTTTTGATGCGGAAACATCTCGCATCAAGGCTTGTTGGAATGCGTCATGTCGCCCATCGGGTTCCCGTGACCTTGCAATTTCTACAGACAAACGCATATATTTCTCTAGAGACTAGAGCTTTTGAGGATTATGCGATGCTGACGATCGGCGATCTATCCAAGCGGACCGGTGTAAAAGTGCCGACGATCCGTTATTATGAACAGATGGGCCTGATCTCGGAGCCGGAACGCAGCGAAGGCAACCAGCGGCGCTATTCCAAGGCCGACCAGGAGCGCCTTGCCTTCATCCGTCACGGCCGCGACCTCGGACTGACCATCGACGCCATCAAGGAACTGATCTCGCTCAGCCAGCATCCCGACCGCCCCTGCGTCGGCGCCGACCGCATCGCCAGGGAACATCTGGACGATGTGCGCGGCAAGATCGCGCAGCTGAAGCGACTGGAGCACGAGCTGGAGCGCATCGTCTCGCATTGCGACGGACACAGCATCGAAGACTGCTATGTGATCCGTGCGCTTTCCGACCATGGGCTATGCGAACACGAGCACTAGACCATGATGCCGAAAAGTGTAGGCGGGTTTCGAACGACATCATGCTCTACTTATTTGATTCCAGAGACGGATCATTTTCGCTCGAACAGACCTAAAATCATCCGTCTATAAGGCCCCATTGACAAATGCGCGGAACCGGATCATTGATGCGCCCATGATCACGAACGCGCTCCACAATTGCTCGTATTTTTGGCTGTACCTGTAAGGGGCGGCCAAGACAGATCATATGTCAACAAGCCGCCGTCAGGCGGCTTTGTTGTATCGGCAGCGTCCTGACGGCTTACTCGAAAACAAGGACGCAGAATGCCATGCTAGACGACAGCGAAATCTCACTCCTACGGCCGCCTGTGCTGACAATCCGCAGCGCGCAGCAGCGCGATCTGCCCGAGTTGAACGACATGATCCGGCTGCTAGCCGCCCATCATGGCGATCCTTCCGACACGACGCCCGAGCAGCTTGAGCGCGATCTCTTCGGCCCGATCCCCTGGATCACCGCGCTGGTTGCCGAAGGCGAACATGGACTACTCGGCTACGCCATCCTCGTGCCGCTCTACAAGGCGCAGGAAGGCCAGCGCGGCATGGACCTGCACCATCTCTTCGTGCGTGACGGCCATCGTGGTCATGGCGTCGGACAGCATCTCGTCGACCGCGCCCGGGATATTGCCCGCAAGGCCGGCTGCAGCTACCTTTCCGTGGGAGCTGCGACTGGGAACTTTCAGGCTCACCGCTTCTACGAAAACATGGACTTCAAGCCGCGTCCGGTCACCGGCATGCGCTATCTGCAGGCCCTTGCCTGATGCCGGCCTTTAACAGGATCGTCGTCGAAAACTGATCTTTAGCGCTTTCCGGCATTGCGACTGGAAATGCTTTAGCGATCGATGGCGATCCCGCGGCCTGCAAAGAACCTCTCAAACACCTCCAGCGACATTTCCGCGTTCTCACGCGTCGCATCGACGTGGCCCGAGGGATTGTGGAAGCGGATCCTGCTTCCGTCCACAGCCGTCACCAGCACCAGATGGCCACCCTTGGTCGGCGGCTCGGCCTCGGGCCACCGGATGGAATGGTGCACCGACGCAATGAAGAACTCCGCCTGCGTGAGGATATCGGCGATGTCATCGACGGAAATCCCTGTGACGACTTGGGCATTCAGATCAAAACGATCGCGGACGAACGGAACGAAGGGCGCGTAGATCAGACCTTTGATCCGGCCATCCGCCTCCTCGACATAGCCACCATAATCACGGCAGCCCATGGCGAGATCCATGATCGGCACGGCTTTGCCGGTGCGGGCGGCAAGCACCATCTTCAGGCAGGCCATGCCGCAGAGATTGCCGGCCCAGCGCGCATAGTCCTCGACGCTGTCGGCGCCGGAAGAGGCCCAAAACGGATCCTTCAGCAAGGCCGACTGTGCTCCCTCGGCCACAACCGCCAGCGTCATGTCAGGCGTTTCCCACTGGCTGAAATACGGAACCTTCTGCGTCACCCTTGCGTCCACGAGCACCCTCTCCCGTTGCCGAATCCCGAAGCTGTAAGCTTGCCGGGAAATGCGCTAGAAAAATGGCTATCGGCCCCGATCGGAAACTGGAGATGCGCGTTGGAACAGCGGTTCACATTCGATGGCGTCGCCACGCTCTACGATATCTCCCGTCCCCTCTATCCGGAGGCGCTTTTTGCCGATGTCATGGACTTCGCCGGGCTGGAAGCCACGGATAAGATCCTGGAGATCGGATGCGGCACCGGACAAGCGATGGAAGGCTTCGCCCGTCACGACCTCTGCGTTCTCGCGCTTGATCCCGGCGCTGAGCTGATTGCGGTCGCGCGGAAAAGACTGGCTCAATTTCCGCAGGTACAATTCCAGCAAACCACCTTCGAAGCATGGTCGGGCGAGCCGGGAAGCTTCAGGCTGGTAGCCGCGGCACAATCCTTCCACTGGGTTTCACCGGAGCGACGCTTCGCCAGGACTGCCGCTTTCCTTTCGCCGGAAGGAACACTCGCAGTCTTCGGCAATGTGCCGATGCCACTCGATGAGCCGCTATCCAAACAATTCGCCGAGGTCTATGCCCACCATGCACCGCAGCTTGCAGGCCCGCCCGCAGAAGCCTGGTATCTGCCCGACGGGCCTTTTGCCCGGGACCTACAGCAGTCCAACCATTTCGAAACACCGGTCCATCACTGCTATCGTTGGAGCCGATTGCATACGGCGCAAAGCTATATAGATCTGCTGCGCACGCTCTCAAGCTACCGGCTTTTGGCCGAAGATCAGCGGCAAGCGCTGCTTTCCGCGCTTGCCGATGCGATCAACGCACATGGGGGTGAATTCGAGCTGCGTTATCAAACGCATCTCTACCTCGCCAAGCGCCAAAGAGCGGCTTGAGCTTCTCTCGGTTTATTTCGCCGGAAGCGCCTTCAGATAGGCTGCGATCGCCTCCCGGTCGCTTGCCGGCAGGTGGGCTATGTTCTGCTGGACTTCGGCCATCGAACCGCCGGCGGAATCATAATCCGGGGTAAAGCCGGTTTCGAGGTAATTGGCGATGTCACCGGCGCTCCAGTTGCCGATTGCCTTGGAGCCGGGCGTGATATCCGGGATCTGGCCCTTGCCTTCCGGATTGGGCGCACCGGCCAGCCATTGGCCGCTCACGAAGCCGCCGAGGCTGTCGCGCGGCGTATGGCATTCGCCACAGTGACCCGGTCCTTCGACCAGATACTGGCCGCGCTTGATCTTGTCATCGGCACTGGCGAGCACGACACGCGGCTGATCGTTGAGATACAGGAATTTCCAGGCGCCAAGCGCGAGCCTGACGTCGAAGGGAAAGGGCAGCTCGTGCGGCGGCGCGACGTTGTTGCTCTTCGGCAGCGTCTTCAGAAAGGCCCAGAGATCGTTGATGTCCTTGTCGCTCATGCGGGTATAAGAGCCGTAGGGAAAGGACGGATAGAGATGTTCGCCGTTTTTGCCGACGCCGCGCTTCATGGCATTGCCGAAATCGGCAAGCGTCCAGCTACCAAGCCCGGCCTTCTCGTCCGGCGAGATATTCGGAACATGGAAGGTGCCGAAGGGGCTGGTCAGCGCCAAGCCGCCCGAAAGCACCAGCTTGGCATCGCCCTGCGCGCCGGGAGCCGCGTGACAGCTCGTGCAGCCGCCGGCCCAGAAGACCTGCTGACCGCTCTTGATGTCTGGATCGCCGAGATTGGCCCAATGGCTCGCCGGCAAGGGTGACGGCGCGGTGATGACATAGAATGCGCCACAGCCGAGGATGATCACGCCGAAAAGACAAAGCAACCACCGGATAAACCGCGCCATCACATTACCCCCTAGCTTAAAAGCCAAAAAGCTCCGCACCGGGCAAACCGGTGCGGATGCCAAAACTGATTTGCAGACGAGGCCGACCTACCGCTTAGTCTTTCTTGACGCGGTAGGCCTGATGACAGGCGCCACAGCTGCTGCCGAGTGTCTTCAGCGTCGCGCCAACGCCAGCCTTATCGGCGGGGAGCTGTGCGAGCGCTGTTTCGGCATCGGTGGAAAGCTTGGCTGCCTTCGCCTTGAAGTCATCGAGGTTGTCCCAGATCTTCGGGTTGACCTCGGCATCGCTCTTGTCGCTCTGCGGATTGAACTGATCCGGGAACGCCTTCGCGGTTTCGGCAATCGTCGTCAGAGACGCCTTGACGATATCGGCATCATAGGGCTTGTCGCCCTTGGCAATCGCACCGAGAGCGCCGGTCGCGCCGCCGATCTTCTTCATCATCGCGATGCGGGAGTCATGCGTACCGTCGGCCGCGACAACAGAACCCAAGGCGATGCCGGCCAAAGCCGTCGCCGCCACAATCGTTCTCCACTTCATTTCGTTCTCCTACCTCTCAGAGTGATCAAGACCGCGTCAGCGGCCCGGCGCATGATAACGTCGACATGTTTGCCGGTTTCCCTTCCGGCAATGAAGTCACAAAATGGTGAGAACCGAATGAAATCAGTGTCATGCTATAGACACACTCCCCCCATCTCACCGGATTTCACGTCATTTTCAAACCTTCCCAGACCGTGAATACCGACACCGCGACAAGCAGCAGTCCGGCGACGCGGCCGGCTAAGGCGGTTGCCTGCGGATTGGCGACCAGCAAGTCGCGGCTACGCCCGGCAGTGACGGCAAGAGCTCCATAGACGGCAAATTGCGTCGTGATGGTCATCGCTCCCATGATGACGGCCTGTATCCACATCGGGCCGTAATCCGGTTTCAGGAATTGCGGATAGACGGCGAAGATAAAGAGATAGGCCTTGGGATTGATCAGGCAAGTGATCGCCCCCTGCCGGAACGCCTTCCAGGCAGAGCGGCTGCCGGCCGGCCCCTCGCCTCCTACTGTGATGGAGCTGCGCATGAGCGTGTAGCCGATAAAGGCCATGTAAGCGCCGCCGGCAATGAGCAGCGGATTGAACAGTGCAGGTACGAAATGCATCAGCAGCCCAATGCCGATTGCGCCATTCAGCGAATGCACCGCCCCACCAAGCATGATGCCGCCCGTTGCGGCAAGACCGCGGTTGCTGCCGCCCGTCAGGGAATTGGCGAGCACGAACAGCATATCCATGCCCGGCACGATGATGATTCCTAAGAGAAGGATGAAGAAAAGCCAGAGATTTTCTGCGTAACCCATGTCAGTTGCCTATCGTCCTCACCTTGGAAATCGGAGAGGAAATGATTGATTTTCAAATCGATAGGCAGTCTTATAAAATGAGCCAACTGACGGGGTATTGTCAGTAGCCTTCATGTTGAGGGGCAGGAATGCGCAAGGCATCGCGCCTTTTCGAAATCATCCAGATCCTGCGTCTGGCCAAGCGACCGGTGACCGGAGCGGAGATTGCCGCCCAGCTGGAAGTGACGGTGCGCTCCGTCTATCGCGATATTTCAGCACTTCAGTCCATGCGCGTGCCGATCGAGGGCGAGCGCGGCATCGGCTACATACTGCGGCCCGGCTTCGACCTGCCGCCGCTCATGTTTTCCATCGAAGAAATGGAGGCGATCGTCCTGTCGCTGGCGCTGCTGGAACGGACGGGCGATGCGGAGCTGAAGGAGGCGGCCAAGCGCGTCACCGCCAAGATCGCCGGTGCAGTGCCGCCACCGCTGCGCCAGACGCTCGATGCCAATGCACTGCATGCCTGGGGCTTTGCCGCCCCGTCTGCATCCGCGATCGATCTGGCGCTCATCCGCCGCGCCATTCGCGAAGAGGAAAAACTCGACCTCGCCTATCGCGACGAACTCGGTCGCGCCACCGAACGCACCATCCGGCCGATTGCGCTGATCTATTATGCCGAGACGGCCAATATCGTCGCATGGTGCGAGCTGCGTGAGGCCATCCGCAATTTCCGCAGCGACCGGATCGAGGATTGCCAGTCGACCGGCCTCTGGTTCAAGGGCGAAGGAGACGCCTTGCGCCGGATCTGGGTCAATGGCTGGCAGATAAACACCCCAGCCGCGACCGGCTGAGATGTTCGACGTCGACAGCCATGCAATCCGGATCAGACGACCATGCCGCCGGAGACTTCGATACGCTGACCGTTGATCCAACGATTGTCGTCCGAGAGCAGCGAGGCGATCATCGGACCGATGTCGTCGGGCAGGCCGGCACGACCGAGCGCCGTCATGGAGGCGACCATCTTGTTGACCTCGGGATTGTCGCGAACGATGCCGCCGCTGAAATCCGTCTGGATCGCGCCGGGCGCCACGGTGTTGACGGCAATGCCGCGAGCGCCAAGCTCTCTCGCGAGGTAGCGCGTGAGAACTTCGACCGCACCCTTCATGGACGCATAGGCAGACGAGCCGGGGTTGCTGAAGCGGGCAAGACCCGATGAAATATTGACGATGCGGCCGCCGTCATTGATGTGCGGCAACAGCTTCTGTGTCAGGAAAAATACGCCCTTGAGATGGACGTTGTAGAGCTTGTCGAACTCGGCTTCCGTCGTTTCGACAATTGACGCGTGGTAGGACGTGCCGGCATTGTTGACGAGGAAATCGAAACGATCGCGGCCCCACACCTGCTGCAGCACCCGGCCGACTTCTGCCACGAACGCATCGAAGGACGCAACATTTCCGGCATCGAGCTGCAAGGCAAAAGCCTTTCGACCGAGCGCTTCAATCTCAGCGACGGCGCTATCGGCTTCTGCCTTATTTGCATTATAGGTCAAAATGACATCGCCGCCTCGGCCGGCGAAATGAATGGCGGCATTGCGCCCGAGACCACGACTGCCGCCAGTGATGATCGCAATCTTTCCCTTTGATTTTTCTGCAATTTCCGTTGTCATAAGCGTTCTCCAGGGGATGCATGATGACAACAGGTTACGCCTTGGCGACCATTTCCTTGAATGCCGGAACTCTCGAATTTCTTGCCTATTCCTCCAAGTGCCTTGCCGGTGCGCTTCGCGCTGCTATGATAAGGACAGCACATCCTGCCGCGGAGATTGGTCATGTCATCAGCCCTGAAAGAGGCGATATCGCGCTTCATCGAAGCCAGCGACGGCGGCGCGAACGGCGTTTTTCCGACCGGCATCGATGGCCTGCACATCATGCGTTCGACGGAACTGAAAATGCCGCATGCGATGGTCTACCGGCCTGCACTCTGCGTCATCGTTCAGGGTGCAAAACAGCTGATGTTGAACGAAAGGGTCATCGACTATCGGCAAATGCAGGCGCTGATCATCAGCATCGAGCTGCCCGCCTCCGGCCGCGTGATCGAAGCGAGCGAAGAGAAGCCCTACATGGCGATCTCGCTCGAATTCGATGTCGGCGTTCTGCGCGAGGTGATGGAACAGCTCGACAAGCCACCAAAGCCGACAGGCAGCGCCCGGCTCGCCATCTTCGTTGAAGATCTGAACCAGTCGCTGGAAGATTGCCTTGTGCGACTGACCCGCATGCTTGCGACGCCGAGCGCCATTCCGGTGCTTTATCCGGCGATCATGCGGGAAATCTGCTTCTGGCTGCTCACCGGCCCGAATGGTGGCGAGGTCTGCAAGCTGGTATTGCCGGACGGTCAGACCCGGCGCATTGCCGATGCCATCCGCCTGTTGCGCGACCACTTTGCGGAGCCGATGCGCATCGAGCAACTGGCCGCCGCCGCGCGCATGAGCCCTTCATCCTTCCACCAACATTTCAAGACGCTGACCTCCATGACGCCGCTGCAATATCAAAAGCAGATGCGGCTGCTGGAGGCTCGCCGCCTGATGGCCGCCGGCTATGCCAATGTGGAGAGTGCGGCTTATCAGGTCGGCTATGAAAGCGCCTCGCAGTTCAGCCGCGAGTATGCCCGCATGTTCGGCACGCCGCCGAAAAAGGATGTAACCGAAATGCGGATGGCGGCGGAGTGAGCATCAGCGAAGCATCAGCGTTCTATCGGTCTCGCGGCCGAAGCCGGTGATCTCCAAGCGGTCCTCATAGACCGAGACGATGGCGTAGGCACTGGTATCCTGCGTATCGACCATGCCCTTGAAGTTGACGAAGTAGGTCCCATCCGACACCCCGAAATTACCGGCGTGATTGTGGCCATTAAGGTAGGCAACGACATGGTCGTGCTCGGCCAGCAATGCCAGCATGCGGTCGCTGTTCAAGGCATTATGCGCATCATCCGGGAAGACCGGATAATGGTTCATGACGATAACCCTCTCGCCCGCCAGCTTTGCTGCCGTGAGCTTCGCGGCAAGCCAATCATATTGTTCGTCTCCGATCGCGCCGTTCCAGCGTTGTCCGTTGGGCGCGCCAGCGTTTTCGAGCGCCAGCATCATGTCTTTCGCCTGCTGGCGACGCGGGTCGCCTTCCGGCGAGGCAAAAACGCTGATCTCGTTGCCGTCGAGCGCGATGAAGCGATAGCCGGAAAGGACGAAATCGTAATTGGCGGCAGGCATGCCGACGCGAGCGGGCACCGTAGCGAGATGTTCGGCTCCCACGACAAAATCGTGATTGCCGAGCAGGAAATGCCTGGGGTGACGCAGTGCCTCATAGACTGGCAGAACGGCGTCGAAACTCTTCCATTCACGATCGATGATGTCGCCGAGCGTGACGACGAAGGCGAGATCGTGTCGATTGAACTCATCGATTGCCGCGCGGAGCTTGAGGAGGCTATCGGCGGGATAGCGATTGAGAGCGAGATTAGGCTCGAGATCGGCATATTGCGGATCAGCGATAACGCCAAAGCGGAAGAGCGGTGCGGACTGCATTCAGCCTCCTTGGGCGGCCTCCTTTGGGGGCGGTAAGCGGCACGCGGATGATATCATGAGATGCTTGCGGATAAGAAAACACCCGACGCCCAAAAAGACGCCGGGTGCGAAAGCCAGCCTGTACGGCGAACCTTACTTCGTAGCGGCTTCGTAGCGCTCCAGGACGTAGTCCCAGTTGATCAGGCTATCGACGAAGGCTTCGAGGTACTTCGGACGCAGGTTGCGGTAGTCGATGTAGTAGGAGTGTTCCCAAACGTCGACACCGAGGATCGGATCTGCACCGTGAACGAGCGGGTTTTCGCCGTTCGGGGTCTTGGAGATTTCGAGCTTGCCGTTCTTGACGGAAACCCATGCCCAGCCGGAGCCGAACTGAGTGGCGCCTGCAGCGGCGAAATCAGCCTTGAACTTGTCGTAGCCACCGAGATCGGAGGCAAAAGCTGCTTCGAGCTTGCCCGGCAGCTTGTTGCCGCCGCCGCCCTTCTTCATCCACTTCCAGAAATGGATGTGGTTGTAGTGCTGGGCTGCATTGTTGAAGAGGCCCGCATTGGTGCCGAAAGACTTCTTCACGATCTCTTCGAGCGACAGATCGGCGAGACCTGCTTCTGCAGCAAGCTTGTTGCCGTTGTCGACGTAAGCCTTGTGGTGCTTGTCGTGGTGATACTCAAGCGTCTCACGCGACATGAAGGGCGAAAGTGCATCGTAATCGTACGGAAGTTCAGGCAATTCGAAAGCCATGGTCATATCTCCTCTTGGCAAAAAATTGCGTCGGCAGGTGAACCGGAACATAGGAGCGGTCGCCTGGAAGAGCAACCGGCGACATGCCAAAAAAGTTGCACGCGAGAGCAAAAATTGCCCTATTTTTCAATCAGGTATAGCATCGACTTAGAAGTTTTCCTTACGGCATATGATCAAGTTTGGATAGATGACTGACGGCGCTATGCAGACGTCGACACGCTGCACCAGCAAAGCTAAGTTCGCTGACCTTTTGACAGCCGCGAGACATCCCGTGACCATCGCCTGCCTGCACACCGCCGAAAGCAACATCGCCGTCTATGAGGCCGCGGCAAATGCATTGGGGTTGCCGCCCGGCATGTTGCGCCACCATGTCCGATCCGATCTGCTTCTTGCCGCCGAAGCGGTAGGCCACCTCACAGAAGAGATTTCGGACGAGACCGCGGCGCTCCTGCTAACTCTCGCGAGAGACGCCGATGCCGTGGTGCTCAACTGCTCGACGCTCGGACCGGCGGCATCGAAGGTCGCGGCAGGTGCTGCGGTACCGATCATTCGGGCCGATGCGATGCTGGCGGAGCAAGCCGTCAAGAAGGGCGGCAAGGTTGTCGTCCTCTGTACCGTCGAAACGACCATCGCACCGACAACAACGCTTTTCGAAGCGGCTGCAAGAGCGACGCGCGCCGAAATCGAGGTTCGACTGGTTCCCGGCGCATGGGCGCACTTCCGGGCGGGCGATCTGAAGGCTTATCTTTTCTGCATCGCCGATGCAGTGAAAGTGGCAAATAGCGAGGGTGCCGCCACGATCGCTTTCGCGCAGGCTTCAATGACGGATGCTGCCGACCTTCTGCCGGACCATGTAGAACGACCGATGACCGGCCCGGCGGCAGCCCTTGCGGCAGCGGTGGCGAAGAGCGCCGCCGGCTGAACCGCTACACGTTCCGCCCGAAATAAACGTTCACTTCAGCGATCCGATCCCCGGCGAAGCGGATCATCTCGACATTGCGAAAGCTGCCGCCATCGATCTTCTCTGCCCGATAGCCAACGATCACGTCGTCGCCGTCAGCAACGAGATGCTCGATATGGATATCGCAAAAGACCTTCTCCTTCGGCCAGCAGTGTTCGAAATAGCTCTTGCGGTCGATGTGGTCGTCGCGTGGGCTGGAAAAGGTGAAATCCTCCGTCAGCATCGGCTCGACGATATCGGGATGCTGGGCAAGGTAGGCGGCAAACAGACGCCTGACCGTATCGCAACGCGCATTTTCGAGAGAATCCATGATGTTTCTCCTCCTTTACATCAGGCAATCGAGGTTTGTTCAATAAACTGATTGCAATATGCAATCAGTTTATAACATGAGCCAGGAGAACCGACAAGGCGCTTTGCGGACTTGGCATTGCCATCTCGGTGGTTCAAACTCTGCGATACCCCCATGTCAGCAGGAAGCCATCGCCGTGTCCGAGGCTCATCATCACATCTTGGAAAAGCTGCGCCGCCTGGCGGCGAAGGACAATCGCCCGGTCGCCGCGCCGAGCGGCATCGGCAGCTATTCGACGCTTTTCACCTTCGTCACACGCGAACGCGAGCGCATTGCCGGCTCCGCCTTTTCACAGGTTTCAATCGTCGCCATCCTCGAAGGTTCCAAGGAAATCATCAGCATGGGACGACAGCGGCATTTCGCGGCCGGTACGGTGCTTGTGCTGCCGGCCGGGTGGAGCGGCGATGTCGTGAACGACCCCGATCCACAGACCGGCGTCTATCGGGCAATCTTCATTACCTTTCCTGAGGAATTGACGCGCCGCGCGGCAAAGGCCTTCCCGCCGGCCCGGCCCGCATCCCAGATCGACCTGCCGCTCGATCCGTTGCTGGCCGCCGCCATCAGCCATGCCGGCGAAGGCATTGCCGGCGGCAACATGCCGGTCCCGCTGATCGAACACCGTCTTCTCGAAATCCTGATGGTTCTCGGGATGCGCGGCGCCCTGCCCCGTTCAACCGGGACCACCGCAGAAGCAGTGCGGGGATTGGTGCGCTGGCAACCCGATCGCCCATGGACGGCCGATCTCATCGCCGCCGAACTCGGCACGAGCAACGCGACGCTGCGCCGGCGCCTGTCGCGCGAGGGAACGTCCCTGCGCGATGTGCTGACAAGCGAGCGCGTGGCGCTGGCAACGACCCTTCTTGCCGAAGACGGGCTTTCGCTGCGGGAAGCCGCGCTCGCCACCGGCTATCGCTCGCCTCGCCGCTTTGCAGAACGACTTCGCCGCGCGTGAGCGTTTGCGACAGCATTTTGAGCGTTTGCGTGCGCCGACGCTCGCCACCGATTTGTTAGACCCTGCCCTCGAAGCTCACAGGAGCGAACCGCGAAAGGGCAACATCATGAAAAACATGCTCAACCTTCTGAACGCCACCGTCATCGCAGCAGCTGTCGCCAGCCCGGCCCTATCGGCCGATCTGAAGGTGACGTTTGCCAAGAGCGATGGCCGGATGCTGCTGCCGGAAAATGCCTCCTGCATCTCCACGCCATACGACAAATCGGCACCCGGACCCAACAAAAGCCTGGCCGTATCCTGGTCGAAGGGCCCCAAGGGCACGCGTTCCTATGCGCTGACCATGGTCGATCCGGACGTTCCCAGCGACTTCTCGCTGTTCAACAAGGCCGACAAGACCATCCCGAAGGATTTCAAACGGATGGAGTTCGTTCATTGGGTGCTCGCCGATATCCCGGCGTCGCGTACCCACCTTGCCGAGGGCACGGATGGAAACGGCTCTTCAGCTCAGGGACTAAAGCTCGAGCGCACCGCCTATGGACGGCGCGGCCAGAACGGCGCCGGCGGCGGCAACTTGAAGGATGGGCCGCATGGCGGTTATATGGGCGCCTGCCCGCCCTGGAATGACGAGCACATCCACAGCTACCACGTCACCGTCTATGCGCTAGACGTCAACAGACTGAACCTGCCGGACCTTTTCACCCGCGCCGATCTCCTCGCTGCAGCAAAGGGTCATATCCTGGCATCGGGCAGCCAGGAACTGTTTTACACATTGAATGCAAAGGCCAAGAAATGACTGAGACGAGATGGGATGCGGCGGCACCAGCCGAGCCGGAAACCGCGCATTGGATGCGGAACCTAATCATCTGCCTCCTCGGCTCGTTCACGACGATCGTGGCGATGACGCTGCTGCTCCCGTTCCTGCCCCTATATGTCGAAGAACTCGGCGTCACGGATAAGGCCGCGATCGTGCAATGGTCCGGCATCGCCTATGGCGCCACCTTCTTTGCCGCCGCCTTCGTCGCCCCGCTCTGGGGGCGGCTCGGCGATATATATGGCCGCAAGCTGATGCTGGTGCGCGCCAGCCTCGGCATGACGATCGCCATCTCGCTGATGGGCATGGCCGGCAACGTCTGGCAGCTGGTGGCGCTGCGCCTGTTCACCGGCCTTGCCGGCGGCTACTCCTCGGGCTCGATGGTGCTGGTGGCGGCACAAACGCCGAAGCATCGTTCCGCCTGGGCGCTGGGCACGCTCTCTGCCGGCATCATGGCAGGCAATCTTGTCGGACCGCTGATCGGTGGCGCGTTGCCGCCGCTGATCGGCATTCGCGGCACCTTCCTGCTTGCGGGTGGCATCATCTTCTTCACCTTCCTGGCAACGACATTCCTGATCAAGGAGGAGAAGTCCACGGCAAGGAAGAAGGCTGCCAAAGCCGCCGGCAGCTGGGCATCCATTCCGGACAAGCGCCCTGTCATGGCGATGCTGTCGCTCGGCCTGCTGCTGATGCTCGCCAATATGTCGATCGAGCCGATCATTACCGTTTATGTCGCGCAGTTCGTCAGCGACGCGCAGGTGACGATGGTATCGGGCGTGGTCATGGCCGCTGCCGCGCTCGGCAGTATCCTGTCGGCATCGTGGCTCGGCAAGCTGGCCGATCGTATCGGCCACTGGACCGTCATCATGGCGGCTCTTGCCGTTGCGGCGCTGCTGCTCATTCCGCAGGCCTTCGTGACCTCGGCCTGGCAGCTGATCGCGCTCCGCTTCCTGATGGGGATAGCGCTCGGCGGCCTGTTACCCTGCATTACGGCCGTCATCCGACATAGCGTTCCCAACGCGGCCACCGGCAGTATCCTCGGCCTTTCCATCTCGTCGCAATATGTCGGCCAGGTGGCAGGTCCCGTCATCGGCGGCTTCGTCGGCGGCCATATCGGCATGCGCGCCGTCTTCCTCGGCACCTGCGTGTTGCTCGCGATAGGAGCGGTCTATTGCTGGTGGGTCAGCCCGAAGAAGGAAGTGGAGTAAGCCAGGCTGCATCTCCACCCATTTTGTATCGCCCCATCTATCTCTTAATTTTGTGTAAAATTCATCGTTGCAGCAAAGGCAGCAAATCATATCCTGATGGCATCTCAAATAGCCAGAAGGGACGACAGTTGGATATACTCTCATTAACGGCCGTAATCGTTGCCATCACTGGCTTGATCGCCGCAATAAACGCGCTTCTCCGAGAGCTGCGAAGCTGGCGTAGGCGCTCGTCAAGAGTACGAAAGTAGCGTGGCTTATATGGACGATGATGAAGATATCCATTGCCCTAGCTGTTACGCCAGAGACTTCGTGAAGAATGGGAAAGTTCGAAAGATGCAGCGCTTTCGGTGCCGACCCTGCGGTTTAAATTTTGTCAATGATCCTAAACATCGCTGGCCCCCTTCCTCCAAGATGTTAAATCTGGTGCTTTTACAGACAGGAAATCAGCCAGAGGAAATCGCCGAGGCCGCTCGGGCTGACCGGTGGCTATTGGAAGCGAAAGAACATCATCCCTGGTTCATCAGGGCTCTAGCTGAACACGCGTTGGTCACCGTAGACCAAGATAAAGAAACGATGGAGACGGCGCTCACGAGGGCATGGGAACTATATGCCTTCGTCACGAATCGCAACCCGGAACATTTCTATGACTCACTCGCCTCGACGCTCTATCTCGACATGTTTAAAATCGGGGACACACGCTTCCGAGAGGAATTGATGGAATGGCTTGCTGCACATTCTTCGTCACCAAATGATTCCGACTAGTGCAAAACAACTTTAGGCTACAACCGTCATCTGCGGGACAGCGACGCGTCCCACGCTTCTCACTCTTCGCTGGCGCTGCGGCCGTGAGCCCAATCCATGTAGAGTTCCAGCGCCTTGCGGGCGACCGGGCCGGCCTGAAGTTCGCGATCATCGAGGCGAATAACGCTGACGACCTTGGAGTAGTTTCCGGTCGTGAAAATTTCATCGGCGGCCATGAACTGCTCGACGGACAGGGTTTCCTCGCGCACGTCAAAACCCTCCCGCCGCAGCAGACCCATGACACGGGCGCGCGTAATGCCGGCAAGGAAGGTGCGGTTGGCGACCGGCGTGTAGACGATGCCGTCCTTGACCATGAAGACATTCGATGCGGCCGTCTCGACGACGTTGCCGTTCATGTCACGCACGAGCGCATTGTTGAAGCCACGGCTTCTGGCCTCATGGATCATGCGGCCGCTATTTGGATAAAGCGAGCCGGTCTTGGCGTCGGTCATTGCCGTTTCCGGCGATGGTCGCCGGAAGGGCGAGACGGTAAGCGTGATGCCGCCATTTCCGCTGAGCGGCGCTTCGAAAAGGCAAAGAGCAAAGCGCGTCGATTCCGCGTCCACAGCGACCACGCTGCCCGGCGAACCATGTTCGCCCCAATACATCGGCTTGATGTAGATCGGCGTCTTGCCGTCGAACTTCCTGATGCCTTCCCAGGCAAGCGCCTCGATCTCTTCGGCTGTCTTGAGCGGCTTCAACCCCATGGCAACGGCCGAACGATTGATGCGCTGGCAATGCAGATCGAGATCGGGAGCAATGCCATCAAGCCAGCGTGCGCCGTCGAATACGGTCGAACCCAGCCACATGGCGTGCGAGGTCGGCCCGATCAACGGCGGATTGCCGGACAACCATTCGCCATCGACATAGGTCCAGGTTGTGGTGCGCGGCGATGTATCAACGGACATGGTGATTTCCTCCCTTGAAGCGGCTCAGATTTTCAAAGGAACCGCCCTATCTTTTGTTTTCACGCAACTCCAGGCAGAAAGCCGCAACGCACTTTTCCTGAAATTGCTTTACCTGACGAAAAGCAAATAACCGCGCAATCTCGCGGTCAAGGAGAAACTGAGCGGAAAAATTCATTTGCAACAAAGCGCTCCATACCGCATTCATAACGCAATTTTCATGCGCCGAAACAACAACTTGACGAATAGGTCCATCAGGAAAAATGATCGATGGGACAGATGTCAGGCAAGAGCGAGATCTCCCATGAAAGCGATGTACTACGAGTCCTTTGAGGCAACGCCCGAAATCCGCACCCTGCCCGATCCGACACCCGGTGAGGATGGCGTGGTCATCGCCGTCGGAGCCTCAGGGCTTTGCCGCAGCGACTGGCATGGCTGGATGGGACACGATCCGGATATCAAGCTGCCGCATGTGCCCGGACACGAGCTTGCCGGCAAAGTGGTTGCAACCGGGCGAGGCGTCGTCCGCTTCAAGGTCGGCGATCGTGTCACCGTTCCTTTCGTCTCCGGTTGCGGCCATTGCGCCGAATGCCATTCCGGCAACCAGCAAGTCTGCCCGAGCCAATTCCAGCCCGGCTTTACCCATTGGGGCTCCTTTGCCGAATATGTCGCCATCGACTATGCCGACACCAATCTCGTTCACCTGCCGGAAGCGGTCGATGACGCGACGGCGGCAAGCCTCGGCTGCCGCTTCGCCACGTCCTTCCGCGCGGTCGCCGACCAAGCGAAGACACGGCCGGGCGAATGGATCGCCGTGCATGGGTGCGGCGGTGTGGGCCTGTCGGCAATCATGATTGCCAGCGCGCTTGGCGCCAACGCCATCGCCATCGACATTTCCGACGAGAAGCTTGCTTTCGCCCGCGAATGCGGCGCCGTCGCGACCATCAACGCAACCAGTGTCGCCGATGTGGCCGAGGCGGTGCGCGAGATCACCAAGGGTGGTGCGCATGTCTCGATCGACGCGCTCGGCCATCCCGCGACGTGCTTCAATTCGATCAAGAACCTGCGCCGGCGCGGCCGCCACGTGCAGGTCGGCCTCATGCTCGGCAACGATGCGACGCCGCAAATCCCGATGGCACAGGTCATCGGCCACGAACTGGAGATTTATGGCAGCCACGGCATGCAGGCCTGGCGCTACGATGCCATGCTCGACATGCTCGCCGCCGGCAAGATCGCACCACAGAAGCTGATCGGCCGCAGGATCAGCCTGGAAGAGGCGGTTCCGGCGCTCATGACGCTCGACAAGGCCGAGGGCAAGGGCATCAGCGTCATCACGCAATTTTGAAGGCGCGACCAGGGAGCATGGCGGTCCCGCATCGGCTTGAGCCATTTGGCTCGTTCAAGCGACCACCGCCAATTTTGAGAAACTGTCACACTGCCCGGATAGGCTTGCCGGCTCATCACGGCCGCGCCCGGCAAGCCCTCCCGATCAATCGGCCATCGAGGCTGGCCGACTCGCTGACGAAGTGGTCAAACTCGCTCGCCGAAATATCGACAAAGTCCGGATTCAACCACTGAAATACGCAATCTAGAAAGAGGATACGCTCATGGCATGGTCTGCCGGCCAGTATGTTAAATTCGAGGATGAACGCACGCGCCCGGCGCGCGACCTGCTGGCGCAAGTGCCGCTGCAGCACGTCGAACGAGCGATCGACCTCGGTTGTGGCCCCGGCAATTCCACCGAGCTGATTGTCGAGCGCTATGGCGCTGCAGGTGTCGAGGGTCTCGACCGTGACGACAACATGCTGGAGGCAGCTCGCAAGCGCATGCCCGGCACGAGCTTCGTCAAGGCCGATCTCGCGGCATGGCGCCCGCAGGAGCCGGTGGATCTACTCTTTGCCAATGCCGTATTTCAGTGGCTGCCGAACCATCTCGACATCCTCGATCATCTGATGGACGGCCTGAAATCCGGCGGCGCGCTTGCCATCCAGATGCCGGATAATCTTAATGAACAAAGCCATCTGATGATGGAGGAAACCTCGAAAAACGGGCCTTGGAGCGAGGCCTTCGCAAAGAAGAGCGTTCGCCGCAATCCGCTGCCGGCACCATCGGTCTATTACAACAGGCTGATCGGCAAGTCGGCCCGCGTCGATATCTGGCACACCAACTACAATCATGCGCTGGAGAATGCGGCGGCCATCGTCGAATGGGTCAAGGGCACCGGTCTTCGCCCTTATCTCGATCATGCCGGCGCGGACCATCGCGATGCCTTCACCGCCGAATACCTGAAGCGCATCGAGCAGGCCTATCCGCCGCTTGCCGACGGCAAGGTGCTGCTGCGCTTCCCGCGCCTTTTCCTTGTTGCCGTGAAGAAATAGACTTTTACCAGCTCCCTGATCCTGGTTGACGGCGGTGCGTCGATCCCATCGACAACCGGCGTCAGCCCGCGCTAGAACACCAGCTGCCCCAGGCTGAACAGCAATCGCTCCCGGAGATAGTCGATGTCGTACAGAACTCCGCTATATCTCCGTTGGAAGGAGATACATTCATGACCACACCCGACGTCGCACCTGCCCCGCCGCTGACTTTCGTGATCTTCGGCGGCGCCGGCGATCTTACCCGGCGATTGCTCATTCCGACACTCATCAACATGACCCGGAACGGGTTGATCGGAGAGGATGTGCACATCCTCGGTGTCGGCATCGAGACCGGCGGCGTCGACATGCTGCTGGAACGGTTCGAGAGCTTTCTCAAGACCTCCGGCGACATGGAAGATCCCGACCGCCAGACGGCGTGGCAGGCGTTGCGCAAGCGCGTCAGCTACATTTCCGGCGATTTCACACAGAACGGCGTCTACAAGGAAATATCGGATTATCTCTCCCACGCTCAAAGCGCCAATGCGGCCTTTTATTTCGCCGTGCCGCCGCGCTTTTTCGGCGATATCGCCGAGAAGCTCTCCGAAAACGGATTGATGAACGAGGCGACCGGCGCCTTCCGCCGCATCGCGATCGAAAAGCCATTCGGCCACGATCTCGCTTCGGCACAGGCGCTGAACGCCCGGCTTCTGAACCATATTCAGGAAAGCCAGATCTATCGCATCGACCATTTCCTCGGCAAGGAAACGGTCCAGAACATCATGACGACGCGCTTCGCCAACATGATGATCGAGGCGCTCTGGAACAACAACTACATCGACCATGTGCAGATCACGGCCGCCGAGCTGGTCGATGTCGGCACGCGCGGCAAGTTCTACGATGAAACCGGCGCGCTGCGTGACATGGTGCCAAACCATCTCTTCCAGCTGCTTGCCATGGTGGCGATGGAGCCGCCGAACAGCTTCGATGCGGAATCCATCCGCAATGAAAAGGGTAAGGTTCTGAAGGCCCTGCGTCCCTACTCACGCGAGGAAGCAGCGGAGAACGGCGTTCGTGGCGCCTACATCGCCGGTCCGCTTGCTGGCCACGATCTGCCGGCTTACACGTCGACCCCCGATGTCGCGCCGGACAGCCACACGGAAACCTTCGTCGCGCTGAAGCTCTTCGTCGATACCTGGCGCTGGGCCGGCGTGCCCTTCTACCTGCGCACCGGCAAGGCGATGAAGGCGCGCGACACGGAAGTCGTCATCACCTTCCGTCAGGTGCCTTTCGCGCAGTTTCCGCGCCATGGCTCGCGGCCCGAGCTGCCGCCGAACAGGCTCATCATCCAGGTACAGCCGGATGAAGGGCTGGATATGGAAATCTCCATCAAGTCGCCGGGTCTGGTGCTGAAAACCGCACCGGTTTCGCTCGACTTCCGCTATGCCGATCGTTTCGATATCGGCAAGCAGACGGGTTACGAAAGCCTGTTCTACGAACTCTTTGTCGGCGACCAGACGCTCTTCCAACGCGCCGACGGCATCGAAGCCGGCTGGGCCGCCGTTCAGCCGTTTCTCGATCTGTGGGCGGAAGGCGGCAAGCCGGATCCTTACGCACCCGGCAGCATGGGCCCGGCCTGCGCAGACGACCTCATCCAACGCGACGGTCGCAAATGGCATCAACCGGACGACAAGCTGGACGGTAAAAAAGCTTGAGATCGAACGGGCCGATTTCTAGAAGGGAATCGGCCCGCTTCCTACCGCGCGATCGCCGCGACGATTTTTCCCAAACCTGACTTCACACCTGACTGACCGTCATTGCGGGTGGCGACGCAGATCTAGATTTGCCAGCGCTGCAAGCCGATATCCTTGAGAGTGTGATCGCTGAGCTCCGCTAATTGCGACACCTCACGTCTGCCTGTTCGTTTCCGGCGAATGGCGAACAGGTGCTTTTTTAAATAACGGATAATTGCTGAAGAGAAGAATTGCGGCGTGATGGTTGACGGAACGACAGCGCCTGCCGCCTCTGTTTCGGGCAGACGCAGATGAACAGTTCGCGACAGGAACGGATCGCTGTTCCCTGCAACCGTATTGCTGTCAATCACCTCTTGGCCAAGCCATATCAACTTGCATACGGGTTGTTTATCGCACGGGACATGCTGATCCTGCTTCATGAACGCGGGTATCTCCTCTCGATGAAACAGAGAGAAAATCGCCGCCCAGTATTACAGGGCCATGAGCGGCTTCAGGATCGGCCTACAGATGTAATGTGACGGATGCGAGTGGCTGGGCGGGTCAGGGACTAAGCGCCTTTGGGCGTGAAAGTCGGGCCACGGCCATGAGGTGCATATTTTGCTGATGCAACGCATGGCCCGCTGTTGCAAATATTCTGATGCACTATCCGTTATGGGCGACGGACCGAACAGATTTCCTCGGTCCGCCGATATCGCGGCGATCAATCCGCCTCTGAACGAAGCGGATATTCCTAGAGGAACTGATGCAGGCCCGGGACGGAGTTGACGACTTCGTCGACCACATCATCGCCGGCATGCTGACGGGCGGTCGTGATCGTTTCCTTAGCGAGCGAGGTGATCTCGCCCATGCTGAGGCCACTGCTCATCAGCTGCTGGCCGAGCGCCATCAGGCCACCGCCGCCACCGACTGCGCTGAGCAGACCGCCAAGCAAACCGCCGCCACCGCCGGTGGTCTCTTCGCCATTGTACTGCGCGACGAGATCAGGGGCACCGGGAATGGCCTGGATCATCTTGGTGACAGGGCCATCCGGCGCTTCGCGCTGCAGGAAGCCGAGAATCATGCCGACGGCTCTCTCCGCAAGGTCGGGAGCGATGCCGGCTCTGGTCGCGATCTGATCAATAACTTCGTTCACTGTGGCCTCCTGCCTTTACGACGTTAACGTCAACGTAACTGAATGAATCAACCGGCACAAGCCGCGCCGCAGCTCGCCATACTACCAGAAGCGGAACCTCGACGCGAATGGTTGTCCCCGTTCAAGTCAGTTCTTATAACAGTGTCAGGACAAATCGATGAATGGCCCTGGCGACCTGGACGGTTGCCGTGCCGCCGCCCTGGAACCGGATGACTTTGAATCGAAACGATGCAAAGTCATCCGGTTCTAGAATCAGATAGGTAGAGCATGATGTCGTCCGAAAACCGGTGACACTTTTCGGCATCATGCGCTGAGGGAGACGACACCATGCCGCAGCAGGACGGACAGATTTTCGTCGGCGCAAGCCGCAATCCGGATGAAAGCATCAACAAGGACGAATTTCTGACGCTGAAATTCGGCAACCGACACGGCCTCGTCACCGGCGCGACCGGGACCGGCAAGACGGTGACGCTGCAGGTGCTGGCGGAAGGGTTTTCCAAGGCTGGCGTGCCCGTCTTCTGCGCCGATATCAAGGGCGATCTCTCCGGCATCGCGGTCAAAGGCGAGCCGAAGGATTTCCTACTGAAGCGCGCCGAGGAAATCGGCCTTGCGCCCTATGAGTTCGATCAGTTTCCGGTCATATTCTGGGATCTCTACGGCGAAAAAGGCCATCGCGTGCGCACGACCATCGCCGAGATGGGTCCGTTGCTGCTGGCACGGCTGATGGATGCATCTGAAGCACAGGAAGGCGTGCTCAACATCGCCTTCAAGATCGCCGATCAAAACGGACTGGCGCTTCTCGACCTCAAGGATCTGCAGGCGCTGCTCAACTACATGGGCGAGAATGCCAGCGAGCTTTCCAGCAAATTCGGCCTGATCTCGAAATCCTCCGTCGGCTCGATCCAGCGCGCTCTGCTTGTGCTGGAGCAACAAGGCGCCGAAAACTTCTTCGGCGAGCCTGCGTTGAAGATCTCCGACATCATGCGGGTCGGCAATGATGGCTATGGCCAGGTTTCGGTGCTTGCCGCCGACAAGCTGATGATGAACCCGCGTCTTTACGCCACTTTTCTGCTGTGGCTGCTGTCCGAGCTGTTCGAGGAACTGCCCGAAGTCGGCGATCCGGAGAAGCCGAAGCTGGTCTTCTTCTTCGATGAGGCGCACCTGCTCTTTAACGACGCGCCGAAGGTGCTGATCGAGCGTGTCGAACAGGTGGTGCGCCTGATCCGTTCCAAGGGCGTCGGCGTCTACTTCGTCACGCAGAACCCGCTCGATGTGCCGGAAACGGTGCTGGCGCAGCTCGGCAATCGTGTGCAGCACGCACTTCGTGCCTATTCGCCGCGCGAGCAGAAGGCGGTGCAGACGGCGGCCTCGACATTCCGGCCCAACCCGGCTTTCGATTGCGCCGAAGTCATCACGACGCTCGGCACCGGCGAAGCGCTGGTCTCGATGCTCGAAGGCAAAGGCGCGCCCTCCGTCGTCGAGCGCACGCTGATCCGGCCGCCCGCCGGCCGCATCGGCCCGGTAAGCGATGCGGAGCGCCGCGCCATCATCAACGCCAGCCCGGTTGCCGGTGTTTATGACGAGACGATCGATCGGGAGTCCGCATTCGAAATTCTGACGGAGCGTGCACGCAAGGCAGCCGCGCCACAAAACGAAAGCGCCGGGGACGGCTGGACCCTGCCGGGCTTTGGCGGCGACAGCAACAAATCGACTGGCCGCCGATCCGGCTACCAGCGTGAAACAATCATGGAAGCCGCATTGAAAAGCGTGGCGCGCACGGTTGCCACGCAGGTCGGGCGGGCGCTGGTCCGAGGCATCCTCGGCAGCCTGAAGCGATAAGAGATAGCCCTCCCGCTTTAGCGGGAGGGCTATTCTATTCCATCCTTAGCGTACTGGCCTTAGCGTACTGGCGCGACCAGCGAGAAGAATGCGCCCTGCGGGTCGGTGGCCTGGACGATCCAGCTGCCGCCGGGGACTTCCATCGGACCGTTGACGATCTTGCCGCCACCTTCGGTGATACGGGTGATGGCCGCATCGATCGCCGGGACATTGATGTAGAAATTCCAGGCCGGCACCGGCATTTCCGCTGGCTTGGTCATGATGCCGCCGAAGTCTCGGTCGCCGATCTTGAAGATCTTGTATTTGCCCATCGGGCCCATGTCGAAATCGGAGCTCAGCTCCCAGCCGAACATATCGCTGTAAAAATCGAACGCCTTCGGGCCATCGCCGGCATAGAGTTCATGCCAGCCGAAATAACTGGGAGTGGCGGGTGCCGGGGGCTCCCAATCCTGACCGGGCAGCGGGGTAAACAGGCAGAAGGCAGCGCCATAGGGATCGGAAACGACGGCAAATCGGCCGACGCCCGGAATATCCGTCGGTTCGCGATAGACCTTGCCGCCTTTGGCTGCCACGGTCTTGGCGCCTTCGTCGACGTTGGGCACGCCGATGTAGCCTGTCCAGCAGGGAGGCGTTCCCATGGCCTTTGCCTCGTCGGGCAAGATCATCAGGCCGGCAACAGGCCCCGCACCTGCACTGAACAGCGTGTAGTCCATGCCAACTTCGGGCATGCCGGCATCGGCGGCATCCCAGCCGACGACCTTGGTGTAGAAAGCCTCAGCGGCTTTCATGTCCGAGGTCATCAGCTCATACCAGACAAAATATCCCTTCTCAGCCATCGCATCTCTCTCCCTATTGTGATCGCTGCATTCATTCGTTTCGTCCCGCGCCTGTGACGGCCAGGGCGCATTATTGCCGATGACAATGACGGCCAAGCAATGGTCGATCGACACATCCAGCCGCCTCCCCGACAAGCAAGCGTTCATCTTTTAAGTAGGCACGAGCTGAAATAATTCGACCCCCATCCCGATAGCGAGCCTTTATCCGCTTCAATGGCAGCAGGAATCCGCCTTTGGAGCATCCTCGTATTCGTCATGTCGGCGGATGAAATTCATCGTGCTGCTTTCATTGCGCCCCTTGGGCGCGCGATCAAGGATCATCAGCGTTCCGATCAACTCCTCCGGACCGCGGGCGTAGCTCGAGTAGGTGTGGAAGACATTTCCGGCTTCGTCCTTGTAGAAGGCGCTCAGGCCCGGAAGCTCATCAAATCCTTCGGCCGCATCCATGGCCGTGAAGTTGTAGAAAACCTTGTCGCCTGCGAGCTCCTCTTTCGAGAAGGAGACATGATAGTCGAAATTGAAATCGTTCGCATAGGACGACACCCAGGGAAAACGCCAGCCCATGCGCTTCTTGTAAGCCTCCACCTTTTCCAGCGGCGCGCGGGAGACTGCGACCAACGAAACATCGTGATGATTGAGATGGGCAATTGTGCCATCGAAATGATCGGCAAGGAAGGAACAGCCGGTGCAGCCGGCATCCCAGTCCGGACCGAGCATGAAATGATAGATGATAAGCTGGCTGCGACCATCGAATAGATCGGCAAGCGTCTTTTCGCCGGCGGGCGTATCGAAGACGTAGGTCTTGTCCACCTTCACCCAAGGCAAAGCGAGACGTTCCGCATTGACGCGATCGCGCAGATGCGTCGCTTCCTTCTCGCTGGCAAGCAATTGACGACGGGCTTCGAGCCATACATCCCTTGAAACAACCTGGTTCATCGTTCGCGCCCTCCTCCGGCGCTTACTCTTTCCCAAAGCTTGACAATTACATTGATATCAATATTAATAACGCATGTCAAACGCAGTTGAAATTCCCTTTGAAACCACGCTGTTAGTGCGCGACAGCTGTCTCTGCCTGCATGTGCAGCGCGCAGCACGGGCCCTGGCTCGCCGTTTCGATGATGCGCTAAGACCCTTCGGGCTGACCAACGGCCAGTTTTCCCTGATGATGTCGCTGAACAGACCGGTGCCGGCGTCGATGAAATCCGTCTGCACACTGCTTGCGATCGATCAGACAACGCTGACGGCCGCGCTGAAGCCGCTGCAGCGCCGCGGATGGGTGAATGTGGAAGCCGATCCCGCCGATCGCCGTGCGCGTCTTCTGACCCTGACGGCAGCAGGCAAATCGGCCCTCGCCGCCGCCGTGCCGACCTGGAAGATCACGCATGCATTGCTCGAAGAGCGCCTGCCCGATGGCAATGGCGACCGCCTGCGCCAAGACCTGGCAATCCTGCTTTAGGACCTAGAACGGTTCAGGTTTTCACGGAACCCCTGAACCGTTCTATCTCTTTGTTTCACGTAATTCCGGACGGAAAACCGCTGCGCACTTTTCCTGGAATTGCTCTAATCGGACAGGCGTGGATCGTTGCCGAAATCCTGCCTTTCGAAGCCGATGCGGCGGCGGGGGAATTCGCAAAGCGCCTGCACACCGACACGCGACAGCCGAATGCGCCAGGTCTGACGCTCCACAGGTTCGCGCGCGGCAAAGGCCCTGGCGGTCAGCAGTGCGATGTTCCGGCCACCTTGCGGATCGCGAACGGAACGATAGAGGATCGCATCGATGCAACCCACCCGCGCCGCCTCGGCAAGAGCCTGACACGCCTCATATTCGACCGGATCCGTCCATCGCTGGTTATCCTGATCGAATGGCGCCCCCGTCAGGTCGATCGCCTGCTTGGTGGCGATAGCGGCTGCAAACGCCGTGTATTCCGCGGCATTCGTCGGCAACGCAGTCTCGGGAGAATCGCGGAAGAAAAGCAGCCGATAGAAGCTCATTTCCGCCAAAGCCGTTTCCACATGCTCCGACGCATAGAAGACGCCGAGCGTGCGACCGGCCCTCCGGAAACGGGAGCCATGCGGATAGATCGCGCCGTAGCGAAAGGGCGTGGCAAGCAGATAGTCCAGCCCGGCGCACTCCGGCGGCAGCACCGGCTTGCTTTCTTCCAGCAGATTTTCGAGCAGCGCCTGCTCCTCGAGCGTATCGACCAGCTTCAGCGTCGAAACCTGATGCTGCGATTCCACCAGCCGCCAATAGCGGCCGGAGATCGCCTTTGCCTCAGACGAGAGCGCGGCGGGCGTCCAGGTATCCAAGGACATCGGTCAAACCAGAAATCGAGGTGATCTTATCGAGCGGAGCGGCACCCAAAGCCAGGTTGGCGTTGCGCAGCCATTGCCGTGCGACGACCTCGTCTCCCCCGACAATGGCATCGAGCGAGCGAAAGAGGCGGATGAACAACACACCGAGTTCGAACGGCTTGCTATCGCGCTCCAGAAGATGATCCTGCCGCTTCATGCGCGAGACGGTCGCTTCGGAAACGCCGATAACAGCAGCGAGTATGCGCGCATTCAATCCCAGACGGTCAGCGGCGTTGACCACGGCCTTTGTGATCACAAGCGCTTCACTGGGTATTGTCTGGCCTATTGCTTGAGCTTTTGCCATCGCCATATCCTTTCCTCGGAAAATATATAGCATATTTCTTGCAAAAGAAAAGGAGCGATCGGCAATGCCGTCGCTCCTTTTCTTTTATACTACGTTATTCGGCAGCGTATGACGGCCGATTGCTCAGACGACGGCGTAAGCCACTTCGGTCGACGTGCGCATCGCGTGGCTGTAGGGGCACACGATGTGAGCGGCAGCGGCGAGCTTTTCAGCTTCGGCCTTGTCCATGCCGGGGATGTGAACTGCCAGCGAAACTTCGATGCCGAAGCCGCCGCCATCTGCGCGCGGGCCGATGCCGACGGTCGCGGTGACCTTGGCGTCCTCCGGAATCTTGACCTTCTGCTGGCCAGCTACAAATTTCAAAGCGCCGAGGAAGCAAGCGGAATAGCCTGCCGCAAAGAGCTGCTCGGGATTGGTGCCGGTGGCGCCGTCGCCGCCGAGTTCCTTCGGCACGGTCAGCGTGACGTCAAGTACGCCATTTTCGGAAACTGCATGGCCAGCGCGGCCACCGGTGGCGGAAGCTTTGGTCGTGTAGAGAATAGGCATGTCAGATCTCCTTTTCGGTTTGGATGGATTTTATATACGCCACGATTTAATCGTGCGCAACATGTATTTTTTGCAATTTGATTTTGCAAAGTGAATTTGTGACAATGCATCCAACAAGAAAAAAGACGGAGCAGCAATGACGGATAAGGTGGATGGGCAAACCATGATACAGGATGAGGAAAAGCGGCTGGAGAGGCAGCTTTGCTTTGCCGTTTATAGCGCTGCGCATGCGTTCAATCGGGCTTACAAACCGATTCTTGACCGAGTCGGCCTCACCTATCCGCAATATCTCGTCATGCTCGTGCTGTGGGAGAAGGGCACATTGTCCGTAAAGACCATCGGCGAGAAGCTCGATCTCGATTCCGGCACGCTCTCCCCTCTTTTGAAGCGTCTCGAGCAAGCCGGCCTCATCAGCCGTGCACGCGATCCCAGGGACGAACGGCAGGTCATCATTTCGCTGACGCAAAAAGGTGCGGACATGCAATGCCAGGTCGGCGTGATCATGGATGCCATCGGTCAAGCGACCGGCTGCGACATGACGGAAATGGCCAATCTGCGTGACCGGCTGCAGCAGTTAAAGGTCAATCTGGCGGCGGAATAGACGCTGCGTCCAGCGGGGCCATGCAATAGACCGAAAACAAAAGGGCGCCGCATGCGGCGCCCTTTTGTTTGCAATGATGTGCGTCGATCACGTCGTCACGAGGATCGGCGCATGCTCGGGCACGCGATCGTAGAGATCGATGACATCCTGGTTCAGCAGGCGGACACAGCCTGACGAAACGGCTTTGCCGATGGAGCGCCATTCGGGATTGCCGTGCAGACGATACAGCGAATCCTGCTTGTCTTCGAAAATGTAGAGTGCGCGCGCACCGAGCGGGTTTCTGAGACCCGGATCCATGCCGCCATTGGCGATGGAATACTTGACGAGTTCCGGCTGGCGGTCGACCATTTCGTTCGGCGGGTTCCAGCGCGGCCACTTCTTGCGCCACTGGATGACGCCGCGACCCTGCCAGGCAAAGCCTTCGCGGCCGACGCCGATGCCGTAACGCATCGCAGTGCCGCCCTGCTCGGTGACGTAAAGCATGCGCTGGGTTGTGTTGACGACAACGCTGCCGGGCGCTTCGCCAGTCGGGTCGACGACGCGCTGGCGATAGAAGCGCGGATCGATCTGCTGATAGGGGACAGCCGGAACATGGAAGCCACCATCGTCCAGCGCCGCATAGATCACGGCTGGATCAGGCTGCTCGCCATCGTAGCTGGAAAACCAGGTACGGAACGGTCTGGGCGAACCGGTATATTGAACCGGGCTGACGACAGGACCGCTGTTGATTGAGGAGGCACAGCCGGCGAGCGTCGAAACGGCGCCGATACCAGCAAGGGTGAGGAAATTACGTCTGGATATGGATGAAGGGAGGCTCATGTCGACAGCATAGTTCCTGTTGAAGAGGAAGCGAGAACCCGCCAACATCAGCTGATTCGGCTCCCCGAGAGGTTTGCAGAGACAAAGGCGAAACTAAAGAGAGCCGCAGGGCGCCGCTATCGCACTTATGCAACATCACGAAAATTTGTGGTAAAATGTCACTACAAAACGACGATTTCTGCCTTATTCGGCACTCGGTTGTAGAGATCTATCACGTCCTGGTTGAGCATGCGCACACAACCCGAGGAAGCCGCATGGCCGATCGACTGCCAATCCGGGGTTCCGTGAACGCGATAAAGCGTGTCCCTGCCGTTCTGATAGATGTAAAGAGCGCGCGCGCCGAGCGGATTGGTCGGCCCGGGATTCATGCCGCCGCGCTCGGCCGATAGCGGTCGTATCTGCGGGTCGCGTGCAACCATTTCGGCCGGCGGCGTCCAGCGCGGCCATTTCTGCTTCCACTGGATCAAGCCCCTGCCATGCCAGGCGTAACCCGCCGCGCCAAGCCCGACGCCGTAGCGCATGGCCTTTCCGCCCGGCTCGATGAAATAGAGAAAATGGTCTTTGGTATCGACGACGATCGTGCCCGGGCGCTCATTGGTTCTGTAGTCCACTTCCTGACGCAGGAAACGCGGATCGATGCGCTTGTAAGGGATTGCCGGCAGCGTGAAGTCGTCTTCACTGTGCTGAGCATACATCGCCTGATGCACTGGATTGAAGGTCGGCAAGCCGTAGGTCTGATGGAACTGAGTCCGGAAAAGATCACGCGACTGCGGCACGGGCTGCACCGGCAGGCGCTGCACCTTCTGCGGATCGATGCCCTCCGGACGATAGAAGACTGGCGTGGTCTCCTGCACGAAGCGATCGGGGTCGGTCGCGCCCGTATCGGGAATGATGCTGCAGGCCGACAATGTCGCCAAGGCGGCAGTTGAGAGCAGGTAGCGGGAAACGGTCAGCAGATCGGCCATCATCGGGAACCAGTTGGAACATATGTCGGATCGGCCGCATGATGAACGGCGCGGCTGGAGCGAGGCTGGCGTCGACATCAAGGTCTACACCGGCAAGATATTGCACCGATTGGCCAAACTGCTGTTTTCCCCTGCCACGTCATGGGCTAGACCTTTACGGGACGGAGGATCGCATGAACATCGACAGTCTCGACCCGGACATCTTCAGCCAAACGGATCACGAGGCCTGGCTGAAATTGGTGGACCGGGCGCTCAAGGGCAAAGACTTCCAGGAAACGCTGGTGTCGCGAACGGATGACGGCATCGCCATAGAGCCGCTTTATCAGCGACGCGGAGATTCCATGCCGCTTTCTCGTCAACACACCGAGCTGCCTTGGACGATAACGCAGCGCGTGGACGATCCGAATCACGAAAGGGCAATGGCACAGCTCGACGACGATCTGGCCAACGGTGCGAGCGGCATCTGTCTCGTCGCGCAGGATTCCGCTTCCTCGTTCGGCATCGGCATGGATGCGGCAGAACCAAACATCTCGAAAGTGGCCGCAGCAGCAGGCAGAGCGACAACATTGCGCCTCGACGGCGTTCCGCCTTTCACCGTCAAAGGGTTGATTGGGTCGTTGGCGGATGCCGGAGTTCAAAGCGCGCATCTCGGCCTCGACGCCTTCTTGGCAGCCGTTTATTCTTCAAATTTCCATAACGACATCAGTCATTTATTGGAATTGAACGTGGCTGGCACCGTCATCAACGCGGACGGACGTTCTGTCCACAATGCGGGGGGAACGGAGGCGCAGGAGCTCGCCGTTATGGCCGCAAGCCTCGTCGGCCACCTGCGATTGCTTGAAGAAACCGGCCTTTCTCTGGAAGCCGCGCTTGCGGCCGCCAGCCTTTGCCTATCGGCCGACCAGAACCAGTTCACTACGATCGCAAAGATGCGCGCTGCGCGGCTGATCTTTGCCCGCATCGCCGAGGCATGCGGCGTCGCCGAGCCGCCGCAGGCGCATCTCTATGCCGAAACGAGCTATCGCATGCTCACCCGGCTCGATCCGGAAACGAATATTCTGCGCAACACGATCGCCGCCTTTTCGGCCGGCGTCGGCGGCGCCGACGAGATTTCCGTTTTGCCGCACAGTCTCACGCACGGGATCCCCGATCCGCTCGCGCGACGCCTTGCGCGCAACATGCAGACGATCCTCGTGGCCGAGAGCCACCTCGATCACGTCATCGACCCCGCTGCCGGAGCCGGCGCTATCGAGGCCCTGACGGACGCGTTGGCCGAACAGGCGTGGAACATCTTTGCCGATATCGAGCGCAAAGGCGGCCTCCCAAAGGTGATCGCCAGCGGCGAGCTTATGGCAATGGTTGCGACAGCGCGGCAGAGTCGCGTCGCCAAGCCGATCGTCGGAACGACGCTGTTTGCGATGAAGACCGAGCGGCCGGTTGTCGTTTTGGGATCTTTGGGCCCGATTACCGGCGGCATGGGGCTGATGCCGATACGATTGAGTGACGGGGTGGAGGGATGAGAATGAATATTGCATCCGGGGAGGCATCGGCTCCATGACCCATATCCCAAACTTCGCCAGCATTCCCTGGGCCAAGTCGCAAGCAATGGCGCCAACGACCGATGCTGCCACTTGGGAAACTCCCGAGGGCATCGCCGTCAAGCGCTCCTATACTGAAAGCGATCTCGCTAGCCTGAATTTTCTTGGCACCTATCCCGGAGCCGCGCCGTTCGTGCGTGGTCCCTACCCCACAATGTATGTCCAGCAGCCCTGGACCATCAGGCAATATGCCGGCTTCTCGACGGCCGAGGAATCCAACGCCTTCTACCGCCGCAATCTCGCGGCCGGACAGAAGGGCCTCTCCGTCGCCTTCGATCTCGCCACTCACCGCGGCTATGACAGCGATCATCCGCGCGTTGCCGGCGACGTCGGTATGGCCGGTGTGGCGATCGATTCCATCCTCGACATGCGCCAGCTCTTCGATGGCATTCCGCTCGATGAGATGAGCGTGTCGATGACGATGAACGGCGCGGTGCTGCCGATCATGGCGCTTTATATCGTCGCGGCGGAGGAACAGGGCGTCTCCGAAGACAAGCTGTCGGGTACGATCCAGAACGATATCCTCAAGGAGTTCATGGTTCGCAACACCTACATCTACCCGCCACAGCCTTCGATGCGTATCGTCTCGGATATCTTCAGCTACACCAGCGAGCGCATGCCGAAATTCAACTCGATCTCGATTTCCGGCTACCACATGCAGGAAGCGGGAGCGAGCGCCGACCTAGAGCTTGCCTATACGATCGCCGACGGCATCGAATATGCACGGGCCGGCGTCGCGGCAGGTCTTGATATCGACAGCTTCGCGCCGCGCCTCTCGTTCTTCTGGGCCGTCGGTATGAACTTCTTCATGGAGGTCGCCAAGATGCGTGCCGGACGCCTGATCTGGGCTGCGCTGATGCAGAAGAATTTCGCACCGAAAGATCAGAAATCCCTGGCGCTCAGGACGCACAGCCAGACCTCCGGCTGGTCTCTGACGGCGCAGGATCCGATGAACAACATCATCCGCACCATGGTCGAGGCGATGGCGGCGACGCAGGGACATACGCAATCGCTGCACACGAACTCATTCGACGAAGCGCTTGCCCTTCCTACCGATCATTCCGCCCGCATCGCGCGCAATACGCAGATCCTGCTGCAGAAGGAATCCGGCACGACCGGGATCATCGATCCATGGGGCGGTTCGGCTTACGTCGAACGGTTGACCCATGATCTTGCCGCCCGTGCACTTGCCCACATCGAAGAAGTCGAGGCGCTGGGTGGCATGGCGAAAGCGATCGAGAAGGGCATTCCGAAACTGCGGATCGAGGAGGCCTCCGCCCGCACGCAGGCCCGTATCGACAGCGGCCAACAGATCCTGGTCGGCATCAATTTCTCAAAGCCGGAAAAGGATATCGAAGTCGATGTTCTGAAGGTCGACAATTCCGAGGTGCGGGCACGGCAGCTCTCCAAGCTGCAGCAGTTGAAGGGCACGCGAGAGACGACAGCCGTCGAAACGGCTCTGGACGCCCTCACTGATGCTGCACGCAACGGCACGGGCAATCTGCTCGATTTTGCCGTGAAGGCCGCAAGGGCCAGAGCCACGGTCGGCGAAATCTCGCTGGCGCTGGAAAAAGCCTACGGTCGCCACGTCGCCGAAATCCGAACCATTTCGGGCGTCTATCGCCAGGAGGTCGGAGAAGCGGATCCCGTCTTCAACAAGGCCGTCGCCACCGTCGAAGCCTTCCGCAGGAAGCGCGGCGAGAAGCCTCGTATCCTGATCGCCAAAATGGGCCAGGACGGGCACGACCGCGGACAGAAGGTCATCGCCACGGCCTTTGCCGATCTCGGCTTCGATGTTGTCGTCGGCGCGATGTTTCAGACGCCGGAAGAAGTGGCCGATGTCGCCGTGCGCGAAGGCGTCGATATTCTCGGCGCATCATCGCTGGCCGCGGGCCATCTGACGCTGGTGCCGGAATTGAAGGAAGCGCTGATCCGCCGCAACGCCCGCAATATCCTGATCGCCGTCGGAGGTGTCATACCGCCTCAGGATTTTGCCGCGTTGGAGGCAGCCGGCGCCGATGCGATCTTCCCGCCCGGCACTGTCATTGCTCAGGCAGCGACTGCGCTGATCGAGAAGCTGACGGGATAAGCACAGACAGTCGCGCGGCGTTTCAACGAAAGCAAAACCATCTCGGGTTTTCCGCGATTGCCTGAACGCAAAACAGAGAGAGCGTTTCCATCGCTCCTTGAAACGAACGTGCTTTAGGCGGCAACGCTCTTGAAGAACTGGATGCTCTGTTCGATTTCGGCCGGCAGAGCGGAATTATGGCTGCCTGCCACAGTCGCCATCTCCATCTTCACGCCGCTTGCCGTTGCCCGCTTTGTCAGCAGAGCCAGCCGAGCATCGAAATGCGCCTCCTCGGTACCGTGAAAGAGCTTCATCGGGCATTTGAAGCTGTGGGCATAGCAAAGCGGCGACCGCATCTGGAATTCACGCGGGTTCTTGGTGTTGAAACGGATATCCTCGGGATAGCGGCTGAAAAAGGCGTAGGCATCCGGATTGCCCGAGATCGGCACGGCCGCACGAAAACGCTTCGTCGACATGGCAGCCAGCATCGTCAAGGTGCCGCCGATGCTGTGCCCGGCGATAAACATGCGATGCGGATCGACACCCGGCAGGTGCCGCAGCCGATCGGAGGCGGCCAGCACGTCCGAAACTTCATCGTAAAAGCCCGAGAAATTACCCTTCTGGCCGTTTTCGCCACGCATCGAAGGGATCATGACGACATAGCCGGCATCGATGTAGGGCTTCATCAACTGCCAATGGCCCTGGCCGATGGCGTTGCCGCCGTGCAGGAAAAGTACCGCCGGCTTTGGCTTGGGCGTGCGCGTGTAGCGAGATACCCAGGCGACGAGTTCCAATTGGCTCCCCAGGCCGCTGCGGTAAAACAGCTGATCGGCGTTCGAGGGCGTCACCAACGGCTCATAAATATCCGGTGCAGGCCCTTTGCTCAGGAGATCCGTGCGGAAGACATGTCGTTCCTTGGCATAATCGCCCGACAATTGCGGCGGCGCATCGGCCGCCTTCTCATCGCTTCTGGGAATGGCAACTTTGTTTTCCGCCGGCTTGGTGGCGGTGGTGCTGTCATCGGCAGCCCTGACTATGGCCGGCGCAAACAAAGATACAGCAAGGCCGGCAAGGACGCCGCGGCGGTTGGGACGGAATATATTGTCGTCAGACTGGGTCATAGGCTCTGTCCAAATATCCCGGCGCCAGCTGAAATCTGCACGGGTTGCGCGGCAAGGCCAACTCACATTGTGGTGAGGAATCGCCCTGCGCTATTCATCAACAGTGGGAGCCTTCGCGTCAATCATCGCGATCAAAGTTTCCAGCCTGTCGGCCTCGTAAGGTGGCTTGTCCTGCCGCAGCCGGGCGATGCGCGGAAACCGCATGGCAACGCCGGATTTATGGCGGTTGGATCGGTTGATCCCTTCAAAGGCAACCTCGACAACGAAGCCGAAATCGCGATCGGCGCGCACGGCTCGCACAGGGCCGAAACGATCGACCGTGTTGTTGCGCACGAACTTGTCGAGCACTTCCAGCTCGGCATCCGTAAAACCGAAATAGGCCTTGCCGACGGGCAAAAGCTGCTCACCCTCCGGCGTCGTCGCCCAAACGCCGAAGGTGAAATCGGAATAGTAGCTGGATCGCTTGCCGTGGCCGCGCTGCGCATACATCAGCACGGCATCGACATTGTAGGGATCGCGTTTCCACTTGAACCACGGGCCTTTGGCGCGGCCGGCAAGATAGGAACTATCCTTTCGCTTGATCATCACGCCTTCGATCACCGGATCGGGCGGCGAGGAGCGCAGTCGGTCGAGGTCCTCCCATGAGGTGAAATCGACGAGCGGTGACAGATCGAAACGATCATGCGGCGCAGCTTCGATAATCTCGGTCAACCGCTCGCGCCGCTCGAGGAAGCCGCGAGCACGCACGTCTTCGGCGCCATCGAACAGGAGATCATAGGCGCGGATGAAGGCTGGAAATTCCTCCAGCATCTTCGAGGTCACGGTCTTGCGGTTCAGGCGCTGCTGCAGATCGGAAAAGGAGCGCGTCGGACTGTTGGACCGCACAGTTCCGCCAACCAGCAACTCGCCATCCATGACGCCTTCGAAATTCATCGCATCAACGATATCGGGAAAAGCGCCGGATATGTCATCGCCCGAGCGCGAATAGAGCTTGCTGGTTTCCCCGGCGCGCGAAAGCTGAACGCGAATGCCGTCCCATTTCCATTCGGCGGCGAAATTTGCGGGGTCGAGCCCATCGAGATCGCCGGGTTCGACCGGATTGGCAAGCATTACGGAATGGAAGATCGCCGGCGTCGCCAATATCGGCCGATCGCCCTTGCCCTCAAGCCAGCGGAACAGGCTTTCATAGGGTGGCTGCAGGCCATGCCAGAGCGTCTCGATTTCGGTGACGTCCCTGCCGCTCAGCTCCGCCAGAGCCTGTTTGGCAAGTCGCGCCGAGACGCCGATGCGCATCGCGCCCGTCGCGAGCTTCAGGAAGGCAAAGCGGCCTGATGTATCCAGCCTGTCGAGCAGATCTCGGACGAAGCCGCGCACCTCGGTGCGCCCAAGCGCATTCATGTTGCGCACGACGTCGCCAAGTCTCGGCTGCTCGCCGGGAGGACGCTCGATGTCGCTCTCCTTGTCCCAGACCAACGAGATCGTTTCTGCGAGATCGCCGACATAATCGTAGGAATAGCGGAAGAGCACATCGTCCATGCGCTCAAGAACAAGTTCGCGCAGCATGGCGGGCTTGACGTTGCGGACTTCGAGCGTGCCTGCGATAGCAGCCAGACCATAGCCACGATCAGGATCGGGCGTATCGCGAAAATAGTCGGTCAGCAGCTTCAGCTTGCCGTTGCGGCTCGGCGTCAACACCAGGCGGTCTAGAAGGTCGGCAAAGGCTTTCATCAATCGCCCTCGTCTTCATAACCGATGAGATGTAGTGGCTTTGCGGCGATGCCCTGCAGCTCGCACCAGCGCACCAGGGCCTCTTCACGCCCGTGGGTGACCCAGACCTCGCTCGGTTTCAGATCGGAGATCGTCTCGGTCAGTTCCGGCCAGTCGCAATGATCCGATATGACCAGCGGCAGCTCGACGCCGAGCTGCTTGGCGCGTTGGCGCACCATCATCCAACCTGAGGCGAAGGCTGGGAGCGGATCGTGAAAGCGCCTCGCCCAGCGATCCTGAAATGCCGAGGGCGGCCCGACGACGACGGCGCCGTGGAAGATCGACTGATCGCGGCTTTCGATGGTCGCCGGCTTGAGCTCGCCGAGTGCGATGCCCTGGCTCACATAATAATCGCACAGTGTTTCAAGCGCGCCGTGAATGTAGATCGGCTTGTCGTAACCGGCATCGCGTAGCAGGCGAATGACGCGCTGCGCCTTGCCGAGCGCATAGGCGCCGACCAGATGCGTGCGCTCTGGAAACTGGCGAAGCGAGGCCAGGAGCTTACGCGTTTCGGCCAGAGGATCGGGATGATGGAAGACCGGCAAGCCGAAGGTGGCTTCGGTGATGAAGACATCGCACGGGACCGGCACATAGGCCTCACAGGTCGGATCGGGCCGGCGCTTGTAATCGCCGGAAACGACGATGCGCAGCCCATCCTTCTCGACGGCGATCTGCGCCGAGCCGAGCACATGACCGGCCGGATAGAACTGAACCTTGACACCGTTGATCGTCACTTCCTCGCCGAAGGCGGCCGCCTGCTCCGAACCGGCAAAATCATCGCCGTAGCGGATACGCATGATATCGAGCGTCTGGCGCGTGGCGAGAACGCGGCCATGACCGGAGCGGGCATGATCGGAATGACCATGCGTGACAAGTGCACGCTCAACCGGCTGGACGGGGTCGATGTAGAAGCCGCCGATCGGACAGAACAGGCCCTCAGGCGCCGGATAAAGCAGTTGATCAGGTCTCATAAGTTATGAGGATAGCGCGATTTGCACGATTAGGTAGCGATCACAGCAGCTTTTTGATCGAAACTGCGCTCGGGTTGCCGGTCCGGCAGATCGAAAACGAGAACATCCTCGCAATAAGGCTTGGCCTTGGCGACAACGACACCGTTTGGATCGACGATGGCGCTGCTGCCGTAACTGACCCACCCATCATCGTTGCTGCCGACGACATCCGATGCCATTACCCAGCAGCCCGTATGTCTGGCGCAGGTCTGCAGGCCCGAAATCCCAGGCTTGTGCCATCTTTCCGCCTTGTGGGGCCGGAGCATGAGATTGACGGGATTGCAGATGAGCCCCGCTCCCTTTCGGGCCAGTCGACGCGCCGTATAGGGATATCTGAGATCGGCGCAGATATTGATGCCGAAGCGCCAATGTCCCTCGTCCCATACCGGAAAATCCTGTCCCGGCATGCAGCCTTTCTCAAGCGGATGAGCCTTGGCGTAGACCCCGCTGATCCGTCCGGACTTGGCGACGAGGGCGCTGTTATAAATGCCATCGCTCCTGCGCTCGAAAAGACCGACGATTGCCGTGGTTTTTCTGGCGGCGAAACGAGCAACAAGAGCGCTCAAATGCGGATCATCCAGAGACATTGCGCGCCGTCTCGCGATGGCCTTGTCGTAACTGTGGCCCTGCAGATAGCATTCGGGAAAAAGGGCGAGATCGATGCCCTGCGCTTCCGCCCAAGCCAGATCACGCGCCAAAACCTCGGCCGCTTGCTCGACGGCGTCAAAAAGTGCCAGACGTTGAAAGGCCGCTATCCGCATGCGGCAGGGGTAACATCTGCCGCGAGTCGCTCCTACGGCAAACAGATTGGTCAATGAAAGCCGGCCCTGAACGCGCGGATGATAGCGCCTATGTATCAAATCGGGACAGATGGAGCTGGCATGTTTTCTGCTTCAGCGATGATATTCAGGAGTTTGCAATGATCCAACGCCGCGCAGTCATCGCTTCACTCGCCGCTTCGGCAGCGGCTAGCTTGCTCGCACCCCGCGTCTTTGCCGCGCCGCTGGCCAAAATGACGGGTGCCGATCTGCGTGGACCGATCGACGCTATCGCGCTCAAGACCACGCCGGGCGCCAGCGACTTCAAGAGCGGCAAGCTCCAGTCGTTGATCGACAATGCGGCGCGCACGAACATGCCGCTCTTCCTTCCGCCGGGTACATACAGCATCTCAAATCTGACACTGCCCGATAATACGCGCATCACCGGCGTTCCCGGTGCTTCGCGGCTCGTCTATAGCGGCGATGGCCATATGATGAATGCGGACAAGGCCAAGCGCATCGAGCTTTCCGGCCTCGTGCTTGATGGCGGCAATCGCTGGCTTGCCGACTATGCCGGCGGCCTGCTGCAGTTCACCGGCGTCGACGAGGTGCTCATCGACAATTGCGAAGTAACCGGCAGCCGCAAGCATGCGCTGCAGCTGGAGCGCTGCGGCGGCCGGATCGAACGCAGTCGAATCTCGGGTGCCGCCGGAGCCGGCATCTATTCCGTCCAATCAACCGGATTGACGGTGACCGGCAATCGCGTCGAGGATTGCGGCAATGGCGGCATTCTGATCCATCGGTGGGAAAAGGCGGAGGACGGCAGCAGCGTCATCGACAACCGCATTGCGCGCATCCGCGCCAATGATGGAGGCACCGGCCAGAATGGCAACGGCATCAATGTCTTCCGCGCCGATGGCGTAACGGTTTCGGGCAACCAGATTGCCGATTGCGCCTTCACCGCGATCCGCGCCAATTCGGCCTCGAATGTGCAGATATCGAATAATCAGTGCCTGCGCTCAGGCGAAACCGCCATCTATTGCGAATTCGAGTTCGTCGGCGCCACGATCAACAATAATCTCGTCGATGGCGCTGCCAATGGCATTGCGGTCACCAATTTTGATAAGGGCGGAAGGCTCGCTTCGGTGACGGGCAATGTCATCCGCAACCTGTCGCTCACCGCCCCTTACGCGCAGGATGGCGGCTTTGGTATCGGCATCTCGGCAGAGGCCGATACGTTGATTTCAGACAATGTCATCGAGAATGCGCCGCTCTGGGGCATGCGGCTCGGCTGGGGTCAGTATCTCCGCAACGTCGTCGCGACAGGCAATATCGTCAAGCATGCGGGTATCGGCTGCGTCGTTTCGGTTGCGGACGGCGCCGGGTCGGCCGTGATTACAGGCAATCTCTTCCAGAAAATGGAACAGGCCGCGATCATGGGCTTCCGCTGGGACAAGCCTGCATCCGGCGATCTCATCAAGGGAAGCACGCAGTTCCCGCAGCTGACTGTTGAAAACAACAGGCTCGTTTAGGCCATTCGCCAGCTTGGCTGCCGTTTTTCGAAGAAGGCGGTAATACCCTCCTTCGCCTCCTCCGTTTCCCACGCATCCGCCAGTTGCTCGACGACGTGATCGATCATGCCATCGGTGATCGGCCTGCCGACCGAGCGGGCCAGAACCTTCGCGCGGGCGGCCGCCTGCGGAGATGCCGCCAGGAAATGGCGGACTTCGGCTTCCACGGCCTCATCGAGCGCCTCTTCCGCGACGACGCGTGACAGGAGACCTGTCGCATGCGCCTGCCACGCATCGATGATCTTGCCGGAAAGGAAAAGCGGGCGGGCGTTCGTCTCCCCGATCCGGGCAACGACATAGGGGCTGATCGTTGCCGGGATGATGCCGAGGCGCACTTCCGTCAGGCCGAAGCGCGCCGTCGATGCCGAGATCACCATGTCGCAGACGCTCAGGATGCCGATACCGCCGCCAAAGGCGTTGCCGTGGACGCGGGCGATCAGCGGCTTCGGCAACTCGTTCAGCGCCTTGAACAGCATGGCGAGCCGGCGAGCTTCTGCAATGCGCCCATCGCGCGTAGCGTCGAACTGCGCGCGCATCCAACCGAGATCGCCGCCGGAGCAGAAGCTTGCTCCCTCGCCGGTGAGCACCACGACCCGGACGGCACTGTCCTGGGCCAGCTCGCGCGTTGCGTTCGTGACGTCATCGATCATCTCGGCCGACAGGGCATTGTGCTTTTCCGGGCGAGCCAGCATCAGATGGGCGACACCGCGCTCGTCGGTGGTGATACGGATCGTTTGCGATGTCATGACGCACTCCTGAGGCTACGGGCAAAGGCGGCGGCCATTTCAAGCTTGTCTTTGTCGAGACCGGTTTCGTAACCCTGTGCCTCCAGATAGTCGCAGACCGCGACGGTATCGACATTTCCCTTGGCGCCTGGGGCAAAAGGGCAGCCGCCAAGACCGCCTGCCGACGCATCGAAGACGCGCAGGCCGCGCTCCAGGGCAACGGCAATATTCTCCAGCGCGCGACCCGACGTATCGTGAAAATGTCCTGCCAGCACCATGGCGGGCAGTTCGCCCAGCACTGCGGCGAGCATACGGTCGACGGCTTCAGGCGAGCCTTTGCCGATCGTATCGCCAAGGCTGATTTCGTAGCAGCCAAGCGCACGCAGCTGCCATGCGACACTGACAACATTCTGCGGCGGCACAGCACCCTCATAGGGGCACTCGACGATACAGCTGACATAACCGCGCAAAGGAACGCCACGATCCCGGCTGGCCGCGGCAACCGGTCGGAAGCGCTCGATACTTTCGGCAATCGAGCAGTTGATATTGCGCATCGAAAAGGTTTCGGACGCGGACGCAAAGATCGCCGCCTCATCGGCGTCGGCCGCAAGCGCTGCTTCGAACCCCTGCATGTTGGGCGCCAGCGCTGCGTAGCGAACACCCGGACGCCGCTCTATTCCGGCCATGACGGCGGCGGCATCGGCAAGCTGCGGCACCCATTTCGGACTGACAAAGCTCGTAACCTCGATGCGCTCGAAGCCGCAATCGGAGAGCCGGTCCACCAGCTCGATCTTACGGGCGGTATCGACCGACTGCTTCTCATTCTGCAGGCCGTCGCGCGGTGCCATTTCAACAATGGTCACGTGGTTGGAAGGCTTCTCGCTCATGTCGCATCCTCCGGCCGAAGCGACAGAAGCACGGCGCTTTCGCTGGTCTGATCGCCCTCGCCGACATGCAGGCTTTCCACGATGCCATCCCGGGCGGCGGACAAGGTCAGCTCCATCTTCATGGCTTCCATGACGATCAGCGCCTGTCCCTTGGACACGGCATCGCCCTCACGCACACGCACGATCTTGACGAGGCCCGGCATCGGCGCAATCACGCGATCGCCGCCGCTCGCCGCCTCCTCGCCGCCATCGAGCGGATCAAGGCGATGGAATTGATGTGTGTGCCCATCCAGGAAAAGCGTCACGCCTGAGGATGTCTCGAAAAGATCGACATGGGTTTGCCGGCCGTCGATCTCGACGCGTCGGGAGACGCCATCATTCTCGAGAAGGCGCACGGAAATGGAGCGGTCATCGAAGACAATGTCGAAGAGCGACGGTGCCTTTGCGATCACCCGAACATTCCTTTGATCCTCGGCAAAATGCAGCGTGACAGGACGGCTTGATTGCCCCCAGATCTGCCAGGCGCCAAGCGAAAGCCACGGGTCGCTGCCGACGGATGGCGCAAAACCGCCTGCCTCGACCATAGCGGCGATGGCAAGGGCCGTATCGCCAGGCTGTTGTACGGAGGTCAGCACCTCCATGTCCCGGTCGATCAATCCCGTATCGGGAGAGCCGGCGGCGAAGTCCGGCTGGCGGCTCAACCGAACGAGAAAATCGAGATTGGTTATGGTTCCTGCGACCTGCGTCCGCTCGAGCCCTCCTGTGAGTTTGGCAAGGGCGGCGGCCCGATCCGGTGCGTGAACCGTCAGCTTGGCGATCAATGGATCATAATGCGGGGTGATGCTATCGCCCTCGCGCACGCCCGCATCGATGCGAACATCACTTTCTGGAAAGCGTACGCGCGCGAGCGTGCCGGTCGCCGGAAGGAAGCCGCGTGCCGGATCTTCGGCATAGATGCGCGCTTCGAAGGCCCAGCCGTTGATGGTGAGTTCGTCCTGGATCTTCGGCAACGGTTCGCCACTGGCGACCCGCAACTGCCATTCCACCAGGTCGACGCCGGCGATCGCCTCGGTGACGGGATGTTCCACCTGCAGCCGCGTGTTCATCTCCATGAAGAAGAAGCGATCCGGCGACAGGCCGTCGGAGACATCGGCAATGAATTCGACGGTGCCGGCGCCGCGATAATCGATGGCGCGGGCGGCGCGAACAGCCGCTTCGCCCATGGCGCTGCGCATTTCCGCAGTCATGCCCGGCGCCGGGGCCTCCTCGATCACCTTCTGATGCCGGCGTTGCAGCGAGCAGTCGCGCTCGAAGAGATGCACGACATTGCCCTGGCTGTCGCCGAAGACCTGGATCTCGATATGGCGCGGCTTGATCAGATATTTCTCGATCAGCACGGCGTCGTCGCCGAAGGCGGATTTCGCCTCGCGCTTTGCCGCTTCCAGAGACACGCCGAAATCCTCCGGCCGGTCGACACGGCGCATGCCCTTGCCGCCGCCGCCCGCCCGCGCCTTGATAAGAACGGGGAAGCCGATAGCAGCCGCCTGCTCGGCAAGAAAGCTGGCCTCCTGCCCATCGCCGTGATAGCCGGGAACGACGGGGACGCCTGCCTTCTCCATCAGCGCCTTGGCGGCATCCTTGAGGCCCATGGCCCGGATGGAGGCCGGCGACGGACCGATGAAGACCAGGCCGTCCGCTTCGACGGCTTCGGCAAAACCGGCATTCTCCGAGAGAAACCCATAACCGGGGTGGATGGCCTCCGCGCCGGTCCGCTTCGCTGCCGCGATGATCTTTTCCTTCGAAAGATAGCTGTCGCTCGCGGCTGCCGGGCCGATGTGAACGGCCTCGTCGGCCAGCGCCACATGCAAGGCATCCCTATCGGCATCGGAATAGACCGCTACCGTCCGGATACCCAGGCGCTTCGCCGTACGAATGACCCGGCAGGCGATTTCTCCGCGATTGGCGATCAATATCTTTGAAAACATCGGCGCCTCACATCCTGAACAGACCGAAGCGCGTGTCTTCGATCGGCGCGTTGAGTGCTGCCGAAAGCGACAGAGCCAGCACATCGCGGCTCCTGCGCGGGTCGATGATGCCGTCGTCCCAGAGGCGGGCCGAGGCGTAGAGCGGGTGGCTTTGGGTTTCGAACATCCTGAGCGTGGGCGCCTTGAAGGCGGCCTCTTCCTCTGCCGTCCAGGGTTTGCCGGCACGCGCCAGCGATTCCCCGCGCACAGTGGCGAGCACGCCCGCCGCCTGCTCTCCGCCCATGACGGAAATCCGGCTGTTGGGCCATGTCCAGAGGAAGCGCGGCGAATAGGCGCGACCGGCCATGCCGTAATTGCCTGCTCCGAAGGAGCCGCCGATCAACATCGTCACCTTCGGGACCCTGGTCGTGGCGACAGCCGTCACCAGCTTGGCGCCGTTCTTGGCGATGCCTTCGGTCTCGTACTTCCGGCCAACCATGAAGCCGGTGATGTTCTGCAGGAAAACCAGCGGAATCTTGCGCTGCGAGCAAAGCTCGACGAAATGCGCGCCCTTCAACGCCGATTCAGAGAACAGGACGCCGTTGTTGGCGATGATGCCGACGGGAATGCCGTGGATATGAGCGAAGCCGCAGACCAACGTCGTGCCGTATCGCGCCTTGAACTCGTCGAAGCGGGAACCGTCCACCGTGCGCGCGATCACCTCACGCACGTCATAGGGTGTGCGCAGATCCGAGGGGATGATGCCCGGTATTTCTTCTGGATCGTAGAGCGGCGCTTCGGGCTTGCGAAGCTCGACACCCTCGGGCTTGCGGCGATTGAGGTTTGCGACTGCCTGCCGAGCGAGCGCAAGGGCATGGGCATCGTCACGCGCCAGATGATCGGCAACGCCGGAGAGGCGTGTATGGACATCGCCGCCGCCGAGATCCTCGGCCGAGACGACCTCGCCCGTCGCCGCCTTGACGAGCGGCGGACCGGCGAGAAAGATCGTTCCCTGCTTTTCGACGATGATCGTTTCGTCCGACATGGCGGGCACATAGGCGCCGCCTGCCGTGCAGGAGCCCATGACGACGGCGATCTGCGGAATGCCTGATGCAGACATGTTGGCCTGGTTGTAGAAAATGCGGCCAAAATGATCGCGATCCGGAAAGACCTCGTCCTGGTTCGGCAGATTGGCCCCGCCGGAATCGACGAGATAGATGCAGGGAAGGTTGTTTTCCGCCGCAATCTCCTGCGCCCGAAGATGCTTCTTCACGGTGATCGGGTAGTAGGTCCCGCCTTTGACCGTGGCGTCGTTGCAGACGATCATGCAGTCATGGCCGGAAACCCGGCCGATGCCGGCGATCAGGCCGGCACCCGGCGCATCGCCGCCATAAAGACCATGCGCGGCCGTCGCTCCGATCTCTAGAAACGGCGTGGCGGGATCGATCAAGCCGGCGACACGATCGCGCGGCAGCATCTTGCCTCGGCTGACATGCCGCTCACGCGCCTGTGGGCCGCCGCCTTCGGCCGCCTGCAACGCCGCCGTCTCGGCGACACCGATCGCCTCCAGCATGGCGGCGCGATTGTCGCGGAAGCGATCCGTGTGCGTCGATATCTCTGATTTCAGGACGGTCATGCGGCCTCGCCGATCAGTGAAATGGAATTCGAAATCAGGCGGTTTCGCCGAACAGTTCGCGGCCGATCAGCATGCGTCGGATTTCGGAGGTGCCGGCACCGATCTCGTAAAGCTTGGCATCACGCAGCAGCCGGCCGGCGGGATAGTCATTGGTATAGCCGTTGCCACCGAGCGCCTGGATGCATTCTAGCGCCAACCCTGTCGCCTTTTCGGCGGAATAGAGAATGCAGCCGGCGGCATCCTTACGGGTCGTCTCGCCGCGATCGCAGGCGGCAGCAACCGCATAGACATAGGCGCGCGCGGCATTCATCGTCACATACATGTCGGCAAGCTTGCCCTGCATCAGCTGGAACTCGCCGATCGACTGGCCGAACTGCTTGCGCTCATGCATGTAGGGCAGCACCACGTCCATGCAGGCGGCCATGATGCCGACGGGACCGCCGGACAGTACGACACGCTCATAATCAAGCCCGGACATCAGCACGCGCACGCCGCCATCGACCTGACCCAGCACATTTTCCGCCGGCACCTCACAATCGAGGAAGATCAGCTCGGAGGTGTTGGAACCGCGCATGCCGAGCTTGTCGAGCTTCTGGCCGACGGAGAAGCCGGGAAAGCCCTTTTCAACGAGGAACGCGGTAATCCCTCGCGCTCCGGCATCCGGAGACGTCTTGGCGTATACCACGAGTACGTCGGCATCCGGGCCGTTGGTGATCCACATCTTGCTGCCGTTCAGCACATAGTGGCCGCCACGCCGCACGGCATGCAGCTTCATCGAAACCACATCGGAACCGGCGCCGGGCTCGGACATTGCCAAGGCACCGACATGCTCGCCTGAAATCAGCTTCGGCAGATAGCGCTCCTTTTGCGCCATCGTTCCGTTGCGGTGGATCTGGTTGACGCAGAGATTGGAATGAGCGCCGTAGCTCAAAGCGACCGAGGCCGAGGCGCGGCTGATTTCCTCCATCGCCACCGTGTGGGCGAGATAGCCGAGGCCGGAGCCGCCAAGGGCTTCATCGACCGTGATCCCCAGCAGCCCAAGATCACCCATCTCCCGCCACAGATGCATGGGGAAACTGTTGTTGCGATCGATTTCGTCGGCAAACGGCGCGATACGATTGGCAGCAAAGCGGCGCACCTGTTCACGCAGCGCCTCGATGTCCTCTCCCAGCGCGAAGTTCAATCCCCCTTCAAACATCCGGCTTATCCTCCCGATCATCCCGAACGCGCGATCTGTATGAACCTATATCTCTTTATGCCCGCTTCAAGTTTTGGCCGGTGCCATCATGCGGCATCGGCGGGCGCAGGTTGCTTGGCCGGCTTTTCCTCAGAGGCCTCATAGGCCTTCAGCTTGTCAGCGATGCCAACCATGATCTTGCGGACGGCTTCCTCCTTGACAGGGCCGAAGCCTCTTATCTCATCGAACAGTGTGAGGATGGCAAGTGCTTCCGCTTCGTTGTCGTGGCGCAGGCCAGCAAGCACCCGCGCGGCGATCCCTTCGTATTCGGTGATCAGGCGACGCTCCAAGCGACGTTCCGCCATATAGCCGAAGGGATCGAGAGGCGTACCGCGCAGCCGCTTCATCGGCGCAAGCGCCCTGAGCACTGGCAGGATCCAGGCGCCGAACTCGCGCTTCCTCGGACGACCGTTCGGATCCTTGCCGCCAAGGATAGGCGGAGCAAGGTTGAGAGCCAGCTTGAAGTCGCCTTCCATCTCATCGCGCAAATGCGCCTCGAAAGCAGGATCGGTCAGAAGACGCGCGACCTCATATTCGTCCTTGTAGGCCAGAACGCGCGCATAGGTGACGGCGACAGCAAAGGGCACCTTGTCCGAAAGACGCTCCCTTGTCGCCAGTGCATTGGCGTGGGCAACGAAGGCTGCGTAGCGTTCGGCAAGGGCGACGTCCTGATAAGCGGTCAGATGCGCCTTGCGATGCTTGATAAGCTCCTCGAGGCTCATATCCGCAAGCGTCCTGCCCGCTTCGGGCTCGGCCATCATGGCGTGCACAGCCTGCGGGTCATACGCCAGCAGGCGACCCCACTTGAACGCGGACAGGCTTGCCTTGACCGCAACGCCGTTGAGCTCGATCGCCTTTTCGATCGCCTCCAGCGAAAGAGGCAGCAAGCCTCGCTGCCAGGCAAAGCCGGTCAGCAGAATATTGGTCGATATGGCGTCGCCTGTCACTTCGGTCGCAACGCGATTGAAATCGAGGAACACCGATTGGTCGCTGACGGTCTTGGCGATCGCATGCTGTATCGAGCCGACCTTGAAATCGAAATCGCGATTGCGGACGAAATCGGCAACCGGCATGAGGCCGGTGTTGACGATTGCCGTCGTCCGCGTTGACGAGCAGAGCGTGATCGCATCCTTGGAGGCGCCCACCACTTCATCGGCGGCAAAGAGCAGGTCCGCGCCACCATTGACGATGCGCGATGAGGTGACGTCGGCCTGATTGTGACCGATGCGCAGATGGCTCATCACCGCGCCGCCCTTCTGCGCGAGACCAGCCATGTCGAGGATCATCGGCACCTTGCCATCCAGATGCGCGGCCATTCCGAGGATCGCGCCGATGGTCAGGATGCCGGTGCCACCGACGCCGGCAATCGCGATATTCCATGGCCGATCGCCGATGACGGGAATTTCAGGCATCGGCACGTCGATCTCAGCATGGTCGAGCGCCTTGCGCTTGCGGCGCTTGCCGCCATGGACGGTCACGAAGGACGGGCAGAAGCCTTTGACGCAGGAGAAATCCTTGTTGCAGCTCGACTGGTTGATCTGGCGCTTGCGACCGAACTCGGTCTCCAACGGTTCGACTGAGATGCAGTTGGACTGTACCGAGCAATCGCCACAGCCTTCGCAGACCGCCTTGTTGATGAAGACGCGCTTGGCGGGATCTTCCATGAGGCCGCGGCTGCGGCGACGGCGCTTCTCGGCCGCGCAGGTCTGGACATAAACGATCGCCGAACAGCCTTCGGTGTCGCGCAGCGTCAACATCACCTGATCGATATGGTCGCGATGCAGAACCTTGACACCCGGAGCCAGTTCGGAAGCGCGATAGGCATCCGGATTGTCCGACAGCAGGTAGATCGGCTTCACGCCTTCATCGTGCAGCTGCTTCGTCACCAGTTGCGGCGTCAGATAGCCGTCGATCTGCTGGCCGCCGGTCATGGCAACAGCATCGTTGTAAAGCAGCTTGTAGGTAACGTTGACCTTGGAGGCGACGGACTGGCGGATGGCGAGAATGCCGGAGTGAAAATAGGTGCCGTCGCCGAGATTGACGAACATGTGCTTTTCGTCGGTGTAACGGGCGATCGCCGTCCAAGGCACGCCTTCGCCGCCCATCTGCGTGAACGTCTCGGTGTTGCGATCCATCCAGGTGACCATGTAGTGGCAGCCGATGCCGGCGATGGCGCGGCTGCCCTCGGGAACCTTGGTGGACGTGTTGTGCGGACAGCCCGAACAGAAGAATGGAGTGCGGTTCAGCGGAGCGACATGGCTGCGGCTGATCTGGCCGCGCTCGGCAAGATAGGCAAGCTTGGCGGCAATGCGATCATGCAGGCCCTGATCGAGATCGAGCTTGACGATGCGCCCGGCTATGGCTCGCGCGACCGCGCCGACGGTCAATGCCGCCGACAGGCTGAGATAGGGTTTGTCGTGTTCATCGAACTTGCCGACAATGCGCGGACGCACATCGGCGCGCCAATTGAAGAGCTGCTGCTTGATCTGGTTTTCGATGATCTCGCGACGCTCCTCCACGACGAGAACTTCGTCCAGCCCCTCGGAGAAATGCCGGACTGCTTCCGGCTCCAGCGGCCATGGCATGCGCACCTTGAGGATGCGCAGGCCGATCGCCGCCATTTCCTTCGGGCCGATCTCGAGTTCGCGCAATGCCTGCAGCACATCCTCGTAGGCCTTGCCTGACGAGATGATGCCGAACCGGGCATTGGGCACATCATGCGTGACTTCGTCGACGCGATTGGCGCGCGCAAAGGCAATCGCCGCGTAGGCTTTGTAAGTCTGCAGGCGATCATCCTGCATCAGCGGCGGATCGGGCCAGCGCAGATTGAGGCCGCCGGGCGGCATCTCGAAGTCAGTCGGAAGCACGAATTGCCGGTGCTCGCCGGAAAGATCGACGGCCGCCGTCGTTTCGATGGTGTCGGCAATGAATTTCATGCCGACCCAGCAGCCGGAATAGCGCGACATGGCGATACCGAGCAGGCCGTATTCCAGGAATTCATGGATGGACGAGGGATAGAGAACCGGGATGACCGCCGACATGAAATCATGATCGGTCTGATGCGGGATGGTCGAGGATTTCGCGGAGTGATCGTCGCCGGCAATGCAGAGGACGCCACCGTGTCTGGAGGTGCCGGCGGCATTGCCATGCTTCAGTACGTCGCCCGAACGGTCGACACCGGGGCCTTTGCCGTACCAGATGCCAAGCACGCCGTCCTTGCGAGCGCCGGGGGAAAGACCGACCTGCTGCGAGCCCCAGACCGCCGTTGCCGCAAGATCCTCATTAATCCCGGGCTGGAACGTGACATCGTACGCGTCCAGGTAAGCCTTGGCTTTCAGAAGCTGCTGGTCATAGCCACCGAGCGGCGAGCCGCGATACCCTGATATGAACGCTGCCGTATTGAGACCCGCGGCGCGGTCTCGGCGCATCTGGGTCATCGGCAGCCGCACCAGCGTCTGCAGGCCAGTCATGAAAACGCGGCCTTCTTCAGCTGTGTATTTGTCGTCCAACGATACGCTGGTTGCAAGCATCTGCTCTCCTCCCGAGATCGCAGTCACCGAATGCGCTGTAATGTTTCGCCGGAAACCTCCTACCGCTTCCGACAAAAACCATGGTGGAACTCTAACATGCGCTCACGCTAATTTCCGAACGAAGGCTGGGGGTCGGCCGCATGATCTGCAAAGAATTGGGGCAGATGACGGATATTTTCGTGCTTGGACCACCGTGCGTGCGCCCATCCATCACGAGCTTTCATCTCAGATATCAGCCGCAAGGGCTTTTACGCGTTCGAGCTGCCCCATAAGGTCGCGCCTGACCGAATCTAGGAGACGCATATGCTGACGATCTACGGCGTTTATCGCTCGCGCGCTTCGCGCAATTATTGGATGGCCGGAGAGCTCGGTATCGAGTTCAACTCCGTGCCCGTCATCCAGGCTGGCCGGCTGCCCAACCCGCTTGCCGCCGATGCGCCGATCAACACGATGTCGCCGGAGTTTCTGGCGGTCAATCCGATGGGCATGATCCCCTGCATCAAGGATGGCGACCTCGTCTTGCACGAGTCGCTTGCCATCAACCTCTATCTTGCGCGCAAATATGTCGGTCCTCTTGCCGGCAAGACGGTGGAGGAAGAAGGGCAGATGTCGATGTGGACCATGTGGGCGGCAACGGAAGTCGAGCCCTACAGCGTCGCGCTCGTTCGCATCTATGACAACGCCCGGGAAAATAGCGAGCAAGGCAAGGCCGGCATCGCGGTTGCCTGCCGCTCGCTCAAGAGGCCGCTCGACGTGCTGGAAAAGCATCTGCAAGATCAGGACTATCTCGTCGGCAACCGCTTCACCGCCGCCGACCTCAATCTTGCGGAAGTGATGCGCTACGCCCAGACCGAGCAGGATTTGTTCGACGCTCGTCCGAAGATGAAGGCGTGGCTCGCACGCTGCCAGGCGCGCGATGCCTACAAGGCCATGCAGGCAACACGCGGCAAAGAGACGATCTGACAGGCGCCAAATTGCTTCGCGCAAAGCAGCACGCGACATGTGCGACGAGATTTATTGGAAGAGACGCATGCTCTCTTCCATTTCCTCGCGGATCCAGGCCTTGAAAGCGGTTACCTTCTTCGGTTCGCGCACGCTCTCGGCTGCAACGAAATAATGGCCAAAGCCGGTTTTGGCGCGAATGCCGAACGGATCGACAAGGCATTTCTGCTCGAGCGCATAGGCCGCCAGCGTCTGCCAGGCAAGCATTACGCCCTGCCCTGCCATAGCCGCATCCAGGCAGAGCGACGCATCGTTGAAAATATGCCGCTCTTCCATGCCGTGGCCCGATAACCCAGCCTTGCGCAACCACACATCCCAGCCGAACATCGCGTGCCCGTCGATGACGGCAGGCACTTTCAGCAGGTCGGCGGGCTCTTTCAGCGATGCGGCGATCTGTGGCGTCACGACGGGAAACACCTCCTGCGCCAGCAACAGCTCCGATTTGACGTCGGGCCATTGACCCGTACCGACCCGAATGCCGATATCGACATCCGATGTCGCCAGATTGATCAGGCGCGTGGTGGCATCGATGCGCAGACGGATATCTGGGTGGCGGCTGGCGAAGCGGTCGAGCCGGTATACCAGCCAACGAGCGGCAAACACCGGGGCCACCGATATGGTCAGAATGTTCTCGTCCTTGAATTGCGCCAGAGAGATTGCCGCCGAAAGCGCCTGAAAGCCTTCGCCAAGTCTCGCGAGCACCGCAATTCCCGCCTGCGTGATCGCCAGACCTCTCGGCGTTCGTTCAAAAAGCGGACGCCCGAGCTGCGCCTCTGCCTTGATGACCTGCTGGCTGACCGCGCCGACCGTCACGCCGAGTTCTTCCGCCGCCGCCTGCAACGAGCCCAGCCGACCGACCGCTTCGACGGCGCGCAGGCCGTTCAGATGAACATTGTTGAGGTTTCTCATTATAGAATATCTATAGGAGTGTCTCGGCATTCTCAATTGAACGACGGAAAGATAGGCGCGATTATAGCAGCGTGAAACGAGAAACTGCCGCCAATGAGGAGGCATGCCATGTCGATCGTGAAGCTTTTCTTCAGTCACCTTCTAGATGAGGCTCGCGAGCCGGACAATGATCCGCTGCAACATCCCTTGCTCGCAACCATGTCCTTGGAAGAACTCGCCGACTTGCCGCTGATGCCGGAAAACCTTGGGCGGCAGATTGAGAGCCAGCAGGCACATTTGAAACAATGCGCCTGATCTCTCAGGGCGAAACCCAATGATAGGTACTGAGAACGCGCCGATCGTCCGAGAGAGACACGGACCACGCCTCGAGGCCTAGGACTGAGTTCTCATACCATAGCCTTTCGGCACACGGGCTGACGCAATTGGCCAAGGCGTAACCGGGGTAGAGGTGGTCGGGTTTCTCGCGCGCCGTCGGAGACCCGAGCTTGCGAAGGACAACATCTTCCGTATCGCCCGCGATGATCGTACCGAAAGCGGCGCTCCAATTTTCATGATATTGGAAATGACCTGCTATAGTCGCTAGCAGCGCCGTGGCGATGATAAAGCTGGAAAGCGATACGCGGGCTTCGCGGCTCAATCGCATTGGCGACAGGTTCCAGGTTGTTTCCTGAAAATAGAGATATACTCTCTTTTTCGCATATACAATCGAACCGAGCGCAGGAATGGTAGTACACCTCAATATCGATGCCATTTTTCAGCGGGTTCAACGTCTTGCGTCCGCTGCTGGATTGCCTGACGTCGAAGCCGGGACGCATTACGGCCTGCCCGCTCTCAAAGTCGGCGGCAAAGCGTTCGTGACGATCAAGAACAACGAGACCATCGTGCTCTCGCTGCCAATCGATCGCAAAGAACAGCTCATCGAAATGGCGCCGGATATCTATTTCCAGACCGACCACTATGTCGGCTGGCCGTCCCTGCCCCTTCGTATCGCTGCGATCGGCGACGAAGAGCTGCAGCAACGTCTGATCGAGGCTTGGCAATACCGCGCGCCGAAGAAGCTGCGGGCGGCTTTTAACGAAGCATGACGTATGGCGTCCGCCGATTACGCTTCAACACTATTGAAATACTCGCGCACATCCAGTCGCGAACTGGTCGAAAACGTAATTCCTGCAAACTTCACAGGCTGCACCAGCAGCGCTAATTCGTGCGGGAGCGCTCCCAGCTTTTTTGGCTCATTCGGCACCGCGACAACCTCATATCCGTCAACTTTCTGGCGGGCAGTCCTGTGAATGTCGGTCCAATCGAAGACGAAGAAGCCGCGTCGAGCAAGATCAGTGAAGTCATCCGGGCGAGGAACCGTCACCAACAAATGCGCCTCGCCCGTTGCCACCATATCCTGAACCAACCGCTCGACGCGTCCGGACTCAGAATTCACCTGCATCAGGGCGTCCATCGGAATCGGACCGAAGCCTGCCGTAAGGAAGGCCGCCAACTGACCATTTTGATCAGTTGCCAGCCACATGCAGTCCATGTTTGCCGGATATGTTTTATCACTCATGGCCTGCCAAACCAGATCTCGCCACTCTCCATCAACCGGGATTACCTTGCTCGACTTCAAGTGCCTTCTTGACTGCGGGACGCTCGAGCATGCGCGCGTAGTGAGCGCTCACCTTGGGGAATCTGTTGATATCGACGTTGTCTACCGACAGCCACCGGGCCATGGTGAAAAGATAGCCGTCGGCGACAGTGTACTGGTCACCCATCACCCAAGGCCCCTTGAACATCTTGTCTTCGAGAAGCGCGAAGCTCTCGGCCATGGTCTGCGGCACCTTTGCTTTCATCGACTCGATGGCCGCCGCATCGTCGGTCCATCGCGCGCCGCGCGCCTTGTGCGAATGATTGATATGAACGGTCGATGACAGGTAGCTGTTGAACGATTGCATCTGGGCAAACTCAAAGGGATCGTCGAGCGGCGCAAGTTTCGCGGCCGGTACGATCTGGGCGATATAGGCCTGGATCGCGATATTCTCGGTAATCACGCCCTTATCGGTTACCAGTGCGGGAACGCGCCCTTTGGGATTGATAGCCAAATAGTCCGGCTGGCGCTGGTCGTTGTTGGCGAAAACGAGACGATGAGGCTCATAAGCCAGACCGGCTTCTTCCAGGGCGATGAGACTGGCGAGCGCACAGGTTCCAGGCGCAAAATAGAATGTCAGCATGTTTCATTCCTCGATTGGATTCCACGGGAAGCTAAAGGCAACCCGGCCAATACGGAAGTGGCTGGCGCGAATGGGCGCTACAAAAGGTTTTGATGATTCGGAAGCGATGCCCATCTCCATCGGCTGACTTGACGGAGATGGGCGATAGAGGTCAGGCGCAGCCGGGCACGTCTTCCAGCCTGTGCCAGACGGGAATGCCGCGCTCGCGGGCGATGCGGACGTCATTATCCGCCCCCTTGGAATCGCCCGGCAACCTCAACACGCCCTCGCAAAGCTGCAGCAGACGGCCCGCTGTCGGATGAAAAATCTCCTCGTAGAGATCGTCGCCGATGCTCTTGCCGCCGGCGGCGTGCCAGACCGGCAACGCGACCCATTCGCCGATCATCGGCAGATGCCCGGCCTTGAAGAGCGCATAGGACGGCTCTTCGAGGCGCTTGAGGTTTTCAGCCATCTTCTTTGGATCGTCGCCAGTACCGGAGCGATAAGGGCCGGCAATCAGGATCAACATGTCATGTCTCCATTTTTATACACCCGCTTCCTGCAGGAATTTGCACGAATATGCGCATATTTTCTTGAATGTCGAATCTAATCTGGTAAATTCGGGATTATTCGTGAAATATCGTGCAGAGACCATCATGTTGACCAGCCAACGCAAAGCCCTCCTTCTCGACAGATTGCGCCGAGACGGCCAGATCGTCGCCAAATCTCTGGCCGACGATCTCGGTCTGTCCGAAGACACGATCCGCAGGGATCTGCGGGAAATGGCGGCGGAAAAATTGCTGAAGCGGGTGCATGGCGGCGCTTTGCCGCTTTCGCCGGCGCTGCCGGATTTTACTGCGCGTCAGGCGGTCTCATCGGATGCGAAGCGGCGGCTCGGGGCCTATGCGGCCAGCATGATCCAGCCGGGGCAGACCGTATTCCTCGACGGCGGCACCACCAATGCCGAGATTGCGCGTCAGCTGCCTCGGGACCTCGCCGTCACCATCGTCACCCATAGCCCGACGATCGCGGGCGAACTGGAGCATCATCCGCTGGCTGAGGTAATCCTGATCGGCGGCAAGCTCTACAAGCATTCCATGGTCGCGACGGGCGCCATCACCATGGCCGCCATCGCATCCATCAGGGCCGATATCTTCTTCCTCGGCGCAACCGCCATCCATCCTGCCCGCGGCTTTTCGACCGGCGATTTCGAGGAAGCGGCCATCAAGCGGCATATCGCGCAATGTTCGGCGGAAACCTATGTGCTGGCGACGAGCGAAAAGCTCGACGCTGCCTCGCCATGCCAAATCCTGCCGCTCCAGAGTGTTTCCGGGCTGATCATGCCGGCGGAAGTTCCGGATGCGAGCCTCGCGCCCTATCGGGATAAGGAAATCCAGATCTTCCTGGCGTGACAAAGGCCTCACCTAGAGCGGTTCAGCTTTTCACGGAATCCTCGAACCGCTCTATCTCTTAGTTTTCGCGCAATTCCGGACGAAAAACCGCTGCGCACTTTTCTTGGAATTGCTCTAAAGCCATACGCTCTGCATTTCGTCGTCATCATCACGATGCCGTCGAAGATTGATCCTATGCCATCCGGATGGCGGCTCGCCTTGCCGTCACAGCCGATCGAACCTACCTCATTCCTGATCAGAGGTTGCGAGCGTCCATGAACGAACACCGCATTCACCAGCTCTTCGAAATCAGCGTCCTCTTAAAAGGGGCGCATGCGCTGATCGAGTGCGTCGGCGGCATCGTGCTGGCGCTCGTCAGCACCGAGTCCATTCTGCGTCTGGCAAACAGGATCACGCAGCCGGAGTTGCTGAACGATCCCCATGACTTCGTTGCAACGCATCTGCTGACATGGGCGCAGGATTTCTCCGTCGGCACCAAGAATTTTTACGCCTATTACCTGCTCAGCCATGGGCTGGTGAAGGTGCTGTTGGTGATCGGCCTGCTCAGAGGCAAAATGTGGGCCTATCCGGCATCGCTGATCGCACTGGGGCTTTTCATCGCCTACCAGCTTTACCGCTTCACCGATACGCATGGTATCGGGCTTATCGTCCTCACCGTCTTCGACCTCATCGTCATGGTGCTGATCTGGAAGGAATACCGGATCGTACGGCACCATCTGCCGGCAGGACAGGCTCGAGGCTGAAGACAGAGGCGGCTTATGCCATCAGGGCCGAAGCCGGCCTGATATCGCCGACATGAATGCCGTTCCAATTCTTGAAGGAGCGGCTGGCCATCGCCATCAGGCCGGCATGAACCGCGCTATCCTTCTCGAAAAAGCGGGCAAGCGCCGCCGCCACCATCACCTCCGCCGCACGGCCGGTGCCGTCATCGCATTTGAGTGCGACGGCAATCCCCTGCTCCGGGATCGCGGCGCAAAAGACGCCCTCGGCACCCGTCTTGACGAAGATGCGGCCCGGCGCGATCTGCATGAGCTTGGTGCAGGCACGATCTGTCCCGGCAACATAGAAGGGTTCGGCCATGCAGGCTTCGAACAGGCGGCGCGACGCCTTGGCGCGCAACGGCTCCAGGCCGACACCCGTCGCCATTTTGGCAAAGCCATGCGCCAGCCCCTTGAGCGGCACCGCATAGGTCGGAATTGAGCAGCCGTCGGTGCCGCAATTGTCATGGGCGAGAACTGCGCCAGTCAGGCTCTGCATCGCATCGCGGATCTGCTGCTGCAGCGGATGATCGTAACCGACGTAACCCTTCGGATCGATGTCCTGATGGCAGCAGGCGCAGACGAAGCCGGCATGCTTGCCCGAGCAATTATTATGCAACGCGGTCGGCTTATCGATCGTGCGGGCTTGATGGATGACGGTCTTGGTATCGAAGGACCAATGCGCGCCGCATTCGAGCGCCCCGACATCGCGACCGGCACGCTGAAGCATCGAAGCAGCCAGGGCGACATGTTCATCCTCGCCATTGTGAGAGGAACAGGCGAGCGCCAATTCCTTGTCGCCGAAGCCATAGGCATCCGCCGCCCCGCTTTCGACCAGCGGCAGGGCCTGCATCGCCTTGCAGGCCGAACGCGGAAAGACGCCACTTTCGATATCGCCCAGAGAGAAGACCACCTTGCCATCGCCATCGACCACAACGACGGAACCGCTGTGGCTGCTTTCGACCAGATTGCCACGGGTGACTTCGACGCAGACGGGATTGGACATGATGAAAGCGGCCTCTGATTTGCGGGATGGCCAGTGATAGCCTCTGCGTCCGGAATTGCCAATCGCCTGGCTGTCGATCCGCCGCCAAAGCTCGTCTCGGGAGCGTCGCTTGCTGCGTCAGCCGTCCCACACGCGCACCATGCCTTTGCAAATAAACCGAAACGCCGCGCGGCGAAGGTCGGTTAATTTTCCAAGTTTTTTCTTGTTTTATTTTGTAGCCTATGCAATTTTCCAATTAATATCTTTGAAAATAATCATCCCCTAGGAAATGCCGAGGACCCTCCGATGTCCGACATCGAAATTGCCACCCCATCCTCATCCGTCTTCACATTGTTTTCGCCTAACCTTCTGCCCGCGACACTCATGCTCGGCGGCGGCGTGACGCTTTACGCCGTCGAGTCCTACATCACCGCCACGATCGCCCCTTCGATCGTCCGCGACATCGGCGGCCTCGAGCTCTTCTCGTGGATGACGACGCTTTTTGTGGCCGCTGGCGTGCTCGGCTCGATCACCGTGGCGACGCGGCCGCAGGGCATGGGACTGCGCGCCGTTTATGTGGCGGCGGCGATCACTTTCGGCATCGGCAGCCTGGTCTGCGCCATTGCGCCGATCATGCCCGTGCTGATCGCCGGGCGCGCCATCCAGGGCTATGGCGCCGGGATGCTGTCCGGCCTCGCCTATGCCTTCATTCGCTTCGTCTATCCTGAAGTTCTGTGGCGCAAGGCCTCCACCCTCTATGCCGCCATCTGGGGTGTCGCCACGGTGCTCGGCCCGACGCTTGGCGGCTTCTTTGCCGCCGGCGGCGCATGGCGCGAGGCCTTCATCATCCTCGTGCCATTGACCGTCATCATGGCGCTCTCAGCGCGCTGGCTACTGCCAAACGTTGCCGACGACCGCGCCGACACGCGCACGCCGCTGATCCAGATCGTGCTGCTGTTGGTGGCGGTCCTGTTCGTCAATGTCGCGAGCACGATCGAGCATGGATCATACAAGACCATATTGATTGCGGCCTCCCTGGCGCTCGTCGCCGCGATGGTCGTCGTCGAACGGAAGAGCGACATCCGGCTGCTTCCCTATGGCGCCGTCATGCTGAGCAATCCGATTTCCGCGCTGTATCTGACGATGTTCACGCTGATGATGGTGCTGACCAGCGACATCTACATTCCCTATTTCCTGCAGACGCTGCATGGGGTCACGCCGCTGGTTTCAGGATATCTGGTCGCGCTTGTCGCCTTGGGCTGGACCATCGCCGCCTTTTTCAGCGCATCCTTTTCAGGCAGGCAGGCGGCAATCGCAATCATCTTTGGCTGCATTCTGGAAACTGCGGCGACCGCCTCGCTGATCCCGTTCCTGGCAACGGCAACGCCTTTCGACGGGGTTGCAGAGCTGGCGCCCGCCGTGATTTCCATGTTCCTGATGGGCTTCGGCGTCGGCCTCGGATGGGCACATCTAATCACCAAGGTCATCGCGATCGCTCGAAAGAGCGAACAGGACAAGGCTTCGGCGGCAATCTCGATGACCCAATCCCTGGGCGGCGCGTTCGGTGCCGCTCTCGCCGGCGTCATCGTCAACGGCGCAGGCCTCACTCACCCGGGAGGCACAGCCGGCAGCCTTTCGGCCGCCACCTGGCTTTTTGCGCTTATGGCGCTCCCGGGCCTGATCGCGATCGTGCTGTCGGTGACGATCAGGCCAGCGTCAGCATGATCTTGCCGATGTGATCGCTGGTCTCCAGCAGGCGATGTGCCTCGACCACGTCGTCAAAGGAAAACACCTTGTGAATGACGGGGGCAACCGTGCCCTCGTCCAGCAGCGGCCAGACCTGCGACACAAGATCGTCGCGAATGGCCCGCTTCTCCTCCGCCGTGCGCGGGCGCATGGTGGAACCGGTCACCGTCAGGCGCTTGACCATGATCGGCTGCAGATTTGCCTTTTCGGCCACGGCACCACCGAGGAACGCGATGATCGAAAGGCAGCCATCGCGAGCGAGCGAAGCAAGGTTCTTTTCGAAATAGGCAGCACCGATCATATCGAGAATGATATCGACGCCATGCTCCGTTTCCGCCTTGATGACTTCGGCGAAATCTTCCTGTTTGTAGTTGATGGCTCTCTTGGCGCCGAGCTTCTCGCAAGCCTCGCACTTTTCCTTCGATCCGGCGGTCGTGTAGACCGTGGCGCCGAACGCGCGGGCAAGCTGGATCGCCGTCGTGCCGATCCCGCTGGAGCCGCCGTGGATCAGCACGCTTTCTCCTTCGGTGAGGCCCGCCATCTGGAAGAGATTGGCCCATACGGTGAAAAAAGTTTCGGGCACGGCCGCGGCGCGCACGGCATCATAGCCATTGGGGAAACGGAGCGCCTGACCGGCAGGGAGCACGCAATATTCCGCGTAGCCGCCGCCATTGGCGAGACCGCAAACCTTGTTGCCGATCGAAAACTCCGTCACGCCCTGCGCGACATCGACGACTTCGCCGGCAATCTCCAGCCCCAGAATGGGACTGGCATCCTTCGGCGCGGGATAATTGCCCTGTCGCTGCGCGATATCGGGTCTGTTGACGCCGGCCGCTTCGACCCTGACGAGAATTTCCCCCGGTTTCAGCACCGGCAAAGGCTTGCGGCCGATGGTCATGACTTCAGGGCCGCCGAAGGACGGTAGATCCACGAAACGCATTTCAGTTGGCAAGGACATGGGGCGCTCTCCTCTCCCAGCAAAGCAGTGGAGATAGTTTAGCGCAGCGCGCTTGAAAAGGTGGCGCGGCGCCAGGGCGTCAATTCGTCTCGGTTAAACCGAGGAAAGCAACGCCGGCGGCGCTCTCTTTTGCCTTCGCCTTGATGCCGGCGATCGAGGTGCTGACGCGGTTGATGTTATCGATGACCAGCCCCTCGGGCAGTTGCAGGATGCCGATCGAGCAGCGCATCAACGGAAACTCCGCTTTGGCGCCACTGCGGTCATGCCCACGGATACGCCCTGCGGCGCGATCTTCCGGCGAGTAGAGCTCGAGCACATCGGCATGGAAATCGGCAAGCAGCCTGTCCAGAACCTCGCGCACCTCCTGCGTGCTCCAGCCGGAAACGCCGATAAAGAAATCGTCGCCGCCGACATGGCCGAGGAAATGCCGTTCAGCAAAGAAATAACGGCGCATCAGCGCGGCAAACAGCGAAATGGCATGGTCGCCGAGATGGAAGCCATAGGCATCGTTGAATGGCTTGAAGTTGTCGAAATCGCAATAGCAGAAGTGCCTGACTTCATCGCCATCGCGACCGGCATGCTGCATGAAATCATGGATCGCCCTGTTGCCCGGCAAGCCGGTCAGCGGGTTCTGGTCCTGGGCGATTTTCAGCTGTTTCTCGTTGATGACCTTGATGAGCGAGGCGGCCGAGACAATGCCGGCATAATGCGTGCCTTCGGTGACGATCAGGCAATCGCTGCTTTCCATATTGGCGAAGATCGCCATCAGCGTGTCGGCATCGGAATCAAGCCCGACGATTGGTGCCATCTCGACGAAATGCGAGATCGAACGTTCATAGACCTTGTTCTTCAGAAGATCGCGGCCGAAGGGCTGATAGATATATTCCTTCAGCTGATATTCGTGGATGATGCCGCGCGGCTCGTCATTGGCGTTGACGACCGGGAAGTAAGCACGACGCGGATTGCGGCGGAAAAGCTCGAAGACGCTGTCGATGCTGTCGCTCTCACGGATCGTCGGCAGGACCTCGATCTGTTTGCGGATGAGGATTTCATCGAGCGACTGACTATTGCGCACCGTCTTGCCCAGATCCTGGAGATGCGGGAAGCTCGGCTTCAGTTCGTTGACGAGGGTCGTCGGGCGGGCGATGAACCAGCCCTGCACGAGATCGACGCCGAATTCGCGACAGGTCAGGAACTCCGCCTCGGTCTCGATACCTTCCGCGATGACGCGCGTCCCAAGCACATGGGCGATATTGACGATGTTTCTCAGAATATGGCGCTTGCGGGCGCTGCGATCGATATTGACGATGAAATGGCGATCGACCTTGAGATAGTCGATCGGGTAGTCGGACAATAACTTCATTTCGCCATGGCCGACGCCGAAATCGTCGATCGCCAGCTTGAAGCCGGCATTGCGCATCTTGGCGACGAGATCGCCGAACTCGGGCACGATGGTATTGTCGAAGCGCTCGGAGAATTCGAAACATACGGAGGACGGCGCGATTCCGGCCTTTTTCATATGCTGCAGAAGGCTGTCGACCAGGACTTCTCCCCGCGGGATCAGACGAACATCGAGATTGAGAAAGAGCGTTGCCGAAGCGATGTTGGGAAGCGTCGCGAATTTGGCCAGCGCGCGGCTGGTGACCATCTGTTCCAGACCGAGAAGCTGGCCGGTGCGCTCTGCTTCATCAAGAATGTCGACGGGGGTTTCAAAGCCGATGCGCTCCTGGCCCCGCATCAAGGATTCATAACCGAAGACCGCACCGGTGCCGGCCTCGACGATCGGCTGAAAGGCATTCTCGATGACGAGTTTGGCGAGAGTGACGATCTGGTCGCTGGCATACCGGCGCAACACGCCCGGCTCGATTGCGGCAGTCAGGGACATGCCCATCTCCACTTGCGAATTCTTGACTCAAATTATTTTTGGTAAAACTTTGGATTTACCGCGTTTTCGGCCCAAGATGCGCCAGAACCATCAACGAAACCTTTCCCCTGTGTGAAAGTTTCGTGAATGGTAAAGCAATATTAACCATTTACAGGATGCTCCCGCTCTTGGACCAATATCCCGTAAATGGCAGCAATCAATGTCTCGCAACTAATTATGCGAGTGCTTCTCAGCCTCATAATCCGCGAACATGTCAGCGACGCAACGGCCACCACCTGCCGTCTTTTCCCGATAGTTTGCGGCGCTGCGTAAATCGTAAACGCCATCGCGCTTGCGGGCTGCATCCCACAGGCGAAGCGCTTCGCGCACGATTTCGCTGCTCGAGGCATAGGTGCCGGTATCGACCGCATCACGGATGCCGGCAGCTTGAAGCGGGGAGATGGAAACCGTTACCATTGGCATGATAGTCCTCCCTTGATGTTATCGGGCGGAATTTTCGCTAACAGCCTATTCCGCGGTGTTCAGCGGTGCCTTCGAAACATGTCCTTTCGACATGCATTTTCGAGATCGAGGCACCGTCGCTACATCAGTTCGGCGACGTTCTGCCCGTCAGGCAGAAGCAGGAGATTACTGCCGCTCACGCTTCTTGTCAAAAAATAGCACCGCGTTATCCGAGCCGACCAAGCGCCTAGCGACGGAGAACAAGGCCGAACACCACGAGTGTCCACCCCTGGAAAATCAGATCGAACGCCAGGAAAAGACCTAAAATCCAGAGACTGTTTCCGGGCCATCCGACCATGATGGCGATGCCGGCGACGGCGGTTGCCAAGCCGCTGACAATGATCCAGAACCAGCCCGGCAACGGCTTCAACCTGCGGCCCACCCATACGCGAAACGTACCGGCAATCACCAGCGCGATGGCAAGGAAGAGGGTCAGCGCTTCCGAAGCCAGCAGCGGATTTGCAAAGGCAAGGATGCCGGCAAGCGTGTATAAAATACCGCTCAGCACCCAAAAGACGACGTGCTCCCATCCCCTCATTTGAAACGCATGAGCGAGATGAACGATGCCGCCAATCAACATCAGCATGCCGACATAATAGACCGACGCCACCGTGGCGACGAGCAGATTGCCGAGCGCTATAGCCCCACAGATCAGCAGCAGCAGTCCGAGCCCGGCAAACCAGCCCCATTTTTCATGCATGACGGATGGTGGAACTTCGTCGAAACTATCAACCATGACTGCACCTCCTCCTCTCAATGAGTATGGCGCAGATCTTCAGCTTGAAAAGAGCGGCGGATTCATCAGGGGGTTAGGCGTGCATCATTTTTTTATTGATTGATCAGTCAATCAAAAATACAATCCCTTCAAGATTGGGGATTGATGCATGCCGAAAGTCGGAATGGAGCCGGTGCGCCGCAAGGCGCTGGTGGATGCTGCGATGCGCGTGATCGGCGATCACGGCTCGCTGGCTGTCACCATGTCCGAAATCGCCAAGCAGGCAGGCGTTTCTCCGGCACTGGCGCATCACTATTTCGGCAGCAAGGAGCAGTTGCTGATCGAGACTGTCCGCGTGAATCTACAGCGGCTGCGCGACAGCGTGGTGACGGCGCTCCGCGAGGCGAAAACGCCGCGCGAAAAGCTGTCTGCGGTCATCCGCGTCAGCTTCCAGGCGGATCAGTTCGCGCCTGAGACGATTGCCGCCTGGCTCGCCTTCTATGCCGAGGCGCAGCGCTCGGAAGAAACGCGCCGCTTTCTCGTCATCTACGCGCGCCGCCTGCATTCGAACCTCGTCGCCAATCTCAAGGCTTTGTGCGCTGCCTCCGATGCCACGCGCATCGCCGAGGGCGCAGCTGCCATGATCGACGGCCTCTATATCCGGCAGAGCTTGCGGTCGGCGCCGATCAGTACCGATGCGTCGATCGCACTGACGGAGGATTACCTGACGACCAACCTGAACGCGGTGAAAGGCTGAAGCCATGCTGACCGTCTGGGGTCGCAAATCGTCATCCAACGTACAGGCGCTGATGTGGTGCATCGGTGAGCTGGGTCTCGCCTATGAGCGCATCGATGCCGGCTTCACCTATGGCGTCAACAATACTCCCGAGTTTCTGGCGATGAACCCGAACGGCACCGTTCCGGTGCTGCGCGATGGCGATGACGAACCCTTGTGGGAAACAGGCGCGATCCTGCGTTATCTCGCCACGCAATATGGCGACGATACCTTCTGGCCCAAGGGTGCACGACAGCTCGCCCAGGTCGACAAATGGGCAGAGTGGGCCAAGATCAACGTTGCCCAAGGCTTCACCGGTCCGATCTTCTGGCGCGCGGTGCGTACGGCGCCGGCCCTCAAGGATGAAAAGGCGATCGCCACGGGCATCGCCGCGCTCGCTGCGAAGCTAGACATCGCCGAGTCGCAGTTCGGACGGCATCGCTTCCTCGCCGGCGATAATCTGACGCTGGCCGACATCCAGTTCGGGCATGTTCTCTATCGCTATTTCGAGATCGACATCCAGCGCCCTGCCCATCCGCGGCTTGAGCGTTACTACGAAAACCTGACCGAGCGGCCTGCCTTCCAAGAGCATGTCATGGTGTCCTACGAAGAATTGAGGGTTTTATAATGCGCGCACAACCGAAGGCCTCGCATTTCATCGACGGCGAATATGTCGAGGACGCTGATGGCTCTCTTATCGAAAGCATCTATCCCGCGACCGGCGAGGTAATCGCCCGCCTGCACGCCGCAACGCCAGATATCGTCGAACAGGCAATCGCTGCCGCCAAACGGGCGCAGCCGGAATGGGCGGCCATGAGCCCGACGGCGCGCGGCCGCATCCTGAAGCGGGCGGCCGAGATCATGCGCGAGCGTAACCGCGAACTTTCCGAGCTGGAGACGCTGGATACGGGCAAGCCAATCCAGGAGACCATCGTTGCCGACCCGACTTCGGGCGCCGACAGCTTCGAGTTCTTCGGTGGCGTCGCAGCAGCCGGCCTCAACGGCTCCTATATCCCGCTCGGTGGTGACTTCGCCTATACCAAGCGCGTGCCGCTCGGCGTCTGCGTCGGCATCGGCGCATGGAACTACCCGCAGCAGATTGCCTGCTGGAAGGGTGCCCCCGCGCTCGTTGCCGGCAACGCCATGGTATTCAAGCCCTCGGAAAACACGCCGCTCGGCGCGCTGAAGATTGCCGAAATCCTCATCGAGGCTGGCCTTCCCAAGGGCCTATACAATGTCATCCAGGGTGACCGCGAAACTGGGCCACTGCTCATCAATCATCCTGACGTCGCCAAGGTATCCCTGACCGGCTCGGTGCCAACAGGCCGCAAGGTCGCCGCTTCCGCCGCCGGCAATCTCAAGCATGTCACCATGGAACTCGGCGGCAAGTCGCCGCTCATCGTCTTCGAAGACGCCGATATCGACAGCGCCATCGGCGGCGCGATGCTCGGCAACTTCTATTCGACGGGCCAGGTCTGCTCGAACGGCACGCGCGTTTTCGTCAACCGCAAGATCAAGTCCGAATTCCTGAGGCGCCTGAAGGCCCGCACCGATGCCATGCTGATCGGCGACCCGATGGACGAGGCAACGCAGATCGGCCCGATGGTGTCCTGGGCGCAGCGCGAAAAGGTGCTCGCCTATATCGAAAAGGGCAAGGCCGAGGGCGCGGTGCTTTTGACCGGCGGCGGCATCCCGAACAATGTCTCCGGCGAAGGCTATTACATCCAGCCGACCGTGTTCGCCGATGTCACTGACGACATGACGATCGCTCGCGAAGAGATCTTCGGGCCTGTCATGTGCGTTCTCGATTTCGACGACGAGGCCGAGGTCATCGCCCGCGCCAACGCAACCGAATTCGGCCTTTCCGGCGGCGTCTTCACCGCCGATCTGACCCGCGCGCACCGCGTCGTCGATCAGCTCGAGGCGGGCACGCTCTGGATCAACACCTACAATCTCTGCCCGGTCGAAATTCCCTTCGGCGGCTCCAAGCAATCCGGCTTCGGCCGCGAGAACTCGCTGGCGGCGCTGGAGCATTATTCGGAGCTGAAGACCGTCTACGTCGGCATGGGCCCGGTACAGGCGCCTTATTGATGCAACCTAGGGGCTCAACCTCGCCCTTCGAGGCCGCTTGTGGCGCCTCAGGGTGAGGTCGAGAGCAGCTAATCGCAAGCACGGACGATAATCCGCCTCATCCTGAGGTGCCGCCAAAGGCCGGCCTCGAAGGATCGAGACGGCCACAGGAGATGAGTATGGAACAAGCAGATTTCGTCATCGTCGGCTCGGGTTCGGCCGGTTCCGCCATGGCTTCCCGCCTGTCCGAGGACGGCAAGCATTCGGTCATCGTTCTGGAGTTCGGCGGCAGCGACTTCGGCCCATTCATCCAGATGCCGGCCGCCCTTGCGTGGCCGATGAGCATGGACCGCTACAATTGGGGCTATCTCTCCGAGCCCGAACCAAACCTCAACAATCGCCGCATCACCGCTCCGCGCGGCAAGGTGATCGGTGGCTCCTCCTCGATCAACGGCATGGTCTATGTGCGTGGCCATGCGGAAGACTTCAATCGTTGGGAATCGCTCGGCGCTCAGGGCTGGGGCTATGCCGATGTTCTGCCCTACTTCAAGAGGATGGAGCATTCGCATGGTGGCGAAGAGGGATGGCGCGGCACGAACGGCCCACTGCATGTGCGCCGGGGCGACGCTCGCAATCCGCTCTTCCACGCTTTCATCGAAGCCGGCAAGCAGGCGGGCTTCGAGGCAACCGAGGACTATAATGGCAGGAAGCAGGAGGGCTTCGGCCTGATGGAGCAGACGACCTGGATGGGTCGGCGCTGGTCTGCGGCCACTGCCTATCTCAAGCCTGCCCTCAAGCGGCCGAACGTGCAGCTCATCCGTTGCTTCGCCCGCAAGGTCGTCATCGAAAACGGCCGCGCAACCGGTGTCGAAGTCGAACGGGACGGCAAGATCGAGGTGATCAAGGCAAACCGCGAGGTGATCGTCTCCGCCTCCTCGTTCAACTCGCCGAAGCTGCTGATGCTTTCGGGCATCGGACCGGGCCAGCATCTGCGCGATATGGGGATTGAGGTGAAGGTTGATCGACCGGGCGTCGGCGCCAACCTGCAAGACCATATGGAATTCTATTTCCAGCAGACGAGCCTGAAGCCGGTGTCGCTCTATTCCTGGCTGCCCTGGTACATGCAGGGCATCGCCGGCGCGCAGTGGCTCTTCTTCAAGAAGGGACTTGGTACGTCAAATCAGTTCGAAGCCTGCGCCTTTCTGCGCTCGGCGCCGGGTGTCAAGCAGCCGGATATCCAATATCACTTCCTGCCTGTCGCCATCAGCTATGACGGCAAGGCGGCCGCCAAGAGCCACGGCTTCCAGGTGCATGTCGGCTACAACCTGTCGAAATCGCGCGGGAACGTCACGCTGCGCTCCTCCGATCCGAAGGCCGATCCGGTCATCCGCTTCAACTATATGAGCCACCCGGAAGACTGGGAGAAATTCCGCCATTGCGTGCGCCTCACCCGCGAGATCTTCGGGCAGAAGGCCTTCGACGATTATCGCGGCGCGGAAATCCAGCCGGGAGCAAACGTCCAGACCGACGACCAGATCGACGCCTTCCTGCGCGAGCATCTGGAAAGTGCCTATCACCCCTGCGGCACCTGCCGTATGGGCGCGAAGGACGATCCGATGGCGGTCGTAGACCCCGACACCCGCGTCATCGGCGTCGATGGCTTGCGCGTCGCCGACAGCTCGATCTTCCCGCATGTGACCTACGGCAACCTGAACGGCCCTTCGATCATGACCGGCGAGAAGGCCGCCGACCATATTCTCGGCAAGCCGAGGCTCGCGCGCTCGAACCAGGAGCCGTGGATCAATCCGCGTTGGGAGATGAGCGATCGCTGATAGCCGAGAGATGAACATAATAGGTTGACGTCGATGCTTAGGGGGCGCAAAGAGACCTTCAGCAAAGTGAAGCTCTGTAAGACAGTGTGACTATCTTAAGACGTCGTTTTTAAGCAGATTGCCAGAACAGAGTCCGTAAAGACCCGTCCATCAATCTGCTGGTCACACGCCCCATGCCCCCAATCTACCGCAAGTCCAAGCTGCTCCGTCGTTCCCGTGTCATCTGGGGCTCGTTCAATCTCTGGCGGCCGCGTCTGGTTTTCTGGACCGGGGCTCTGGCGATCGGCGTGATCAGCGTTGGCTTTGCGAAGCTGGCGGATTTCGCGCAGAAGGCTTTTACAGGCGTCACCCAATCAGGCGAATGGACCTGGCTGCTGCCGTTGCTGCTCACCCCGCTCGGTTTCGTTCTGTCGGCCTATCTGGCGGCAACCCTCTTTCCCAATTCGCAAGGCAGCGGCATTCCGCAGGCGATCGCGGCGCGACACCTGCATCACGACGAGGATCGCACCAAGCTGCTCTCCCTCAAGCTTGCCTTCGGCAAGATTGTGCTGACAATATTGGGTCTTTTGAGCGGCGCCTCGATCGGTCGCGAAGGACCGACTGTGCAGGTCGGCGCCTCCTTCATGTTGGCCGTTGCCCGCTTCGGCGGCATGGCGCAGGCAAAGGGGCTGATCCTTGCCGGCTCGGCAGCGGGTATCGCGGCAGCCTTCAACACGCCACTGGCCGGTATCGTGTTCGCCATCGAGGAAATGAGCCGAACTTATGAATCCCGCGCCAACGGCCTGGTGCTGATGGCCGTCATTCTCTCAGGCCTTGCAGCACTCGGACTTTCCGGCAGCTACAACTATTTCGGCACGGCCGATGCCGCACCGACGATGCTGCGCGACTGGATCGTCATGTTGATCTGCGGTGTCGGCGGCGGGGCGCTCGGCGCGACGTTCAGCGGACTGGCGCTTTACGCCGGCATCCGCATCCGTCGCTGGGCGCAGCCGCAGCCGCTGCAGCGCATGCTGATCCTGGCCGGGTTCTGCGGTCTCGTGGTCGCGGCCGTCGGCGTCGTGACCGGCGGCCAGACATTCGGTACCGGTTACGACCAGGCCCGCGGCGCTGTGGAAGGACACGCCCTTCCCCTGCTTTTCTTTGTCGAAAAGCTGCTTGCGAGCTTCCTGTCGATGATCTCGGGCATTCCAGGCGGTATCTTCGCGCCATCGCTTGCGGTTGGGGCCGGCTTCGGCAGCACGGTCGGCACGCTGGTCGGCGGCAGCATCGCGCTCGCCGCGATCCTCGGCATGGCCGGTTATTTCGCCGGCGTCGTTCAGGCGCCGATGACGGCCTTCGTCATCATTCTGGAAATGACCGGCGATCACCAGGCCGTCATCCCGATCATGGCCGTTTCGATGATCGGTTATGTGACCTCGCGACTGCTGTCACGCGAGCCACTGTATCATGGGCTGTCGCGCGTCTTCATCGCGGCGGCCATCCGCGCCCGGCGGGCGATGGAAAAGGAAGGCAGCGAAGAGCACGCCGCCGGCTGACGGGCGACGCTTGGCCTTGAGAGACCGTCAGTTGTGTCAGGCCATGAGCCGCGTGACTTCGGCGCCTTCCGGCCGCTCGATCGCATCGGCGATCGTCGTCGAGAAGAGGACCTTGCGGGTCGCATCCGCCACCCGGGCGAAGACATGACGGATTTCGCAGGTCTGCTCACCATCGCAATCGTCACAGCGGCGATAGGCTGTCAGCGACAGACAGGGCAGCGGGGCCAACGGCCCATCGATGACCCGCAGGATCTCGCCGAACGTGATCTCGTTTGCCGGCTTTCGCAGGAGATAACCGCCCTGCTTGCCGCGACGGCTGATCACGATGCCCTGATGCTTCAGATCGAGGAGGATCTGTTCCAGGAATTTTTTCGGGATCTTCTGCTGAGTCGCGATGTCGGAAATCATCATCGGCTCGCCTGCCTCGGATTGAGCCAGGGCCGATAGCGCGCGCAGCGCATACTTTGCTTTCTGAGTAATCATTATCGAACCGCTTCACACACACATGCGATACGTTCGGCCGATCGATTCGGCCGGTCCGCTCCAGAACTCCTCAGCCCTCGTCCCCGGGCAATGTCGAAGCACTCACACCCATGGCGCAATGCCAGGAGACGCCAGCAACCCAGACTTGTCGTCGTTCTTCGTCGCTATGCCCATAGTTTAGCTCAAAATCCGCCGCAGCGCATCATTTCGGGCATCACTTCCGATTTCCATTTGACAAGCTATGTGTAACTCTACTATTTCTATAGACATTAAAGCAAGCGCTGAAACATGGATGACCGTGCAAAGCGCTTTCGATAAGCCGTAATTGACGGCAAAACGCCTTGGTTAACAGCCGAGGCGGTCGCTTTTCCTTATCGACGCTGCTTCATGGAGATATTTACCCTCCATCCGCGTGCTTTCGATATCTATTTTTCTGTCCGCGATCCTTCCGAGCTGCGATACTCCCGGCAACATAAGGACAGGATCCTCCCATGACTGCCATTACATCCATTGAAGACGCCGCGACGCTCAACAGCCAGCTCGCATCGCTCGATCTTGCTGGCCGTCTGTCCCTCGTCTCCAGCCTCGGTGGCCGCGTCGTCTTTACAACATCGCTCGGTATTGAGGACCAGGTGATCACGGCGGAGATCGGCAATCACCGCCTGCCGATCGAAGTTGCGACCCTCCAGACCGGTCGCCTTTTCCCCGAAACGCTCGCGCTGATCGACGAGACGAAAAGCCAGTACGATATCGATATCGTCAGCTACGAGCCGGAAAAGGCAGATATCGATGCCTATGCTGAAAAATACGGTCTAAACGGTTTTTATGAGAGTGTTGAAGCCAGGCATGCCTGTTGTGGCGTGCGCAAGCTGAAGCCGCTTGCGCGCGCTCTTTCAGGTGCCACCATCTGGATCACCGGCCTGCGCCGTGGCCAGTCCGCCAATCGCGCCGACACGCCATTCGCCGAATTCGATCCCGAACGGAATCTGATCAAGATCAACCCGCTCGCCGATTGGGATATCGATGTCATCCGCGCCTATGTCGCCGACAACAGTGTGCCGGTAAACCCACTGCACGCGCGCGGCTATCCTTCGATCGGCTGCGAGCCCTGTACGCGCGCCATCAAGCCGGGCGAACCTGAGCGCGCCGGCCGCTGGTGGTGGGAAAACGACGAGAAGCGCGAATGCGGCCTTCATGTCCATGAAGAAGGCGCCGCCGCCGCACAATAAAATACCCGCCAGTTCCTGAATTCCGATACAAGGCGCGTCTTATACGCCGCCGATCTCTCGGGAACCAACGCATCCATCTTTCCGGCCAAGCTTCGGTCGGCACACTTGAAAGTTCTGGAGTCATCAATGCCCGATAGCCGTCCTGATACGGAAATCTCCAATCCGCAAAGCACCAAGCCGCCGCTCGACCCGCATCTGAAAGCACTGGAAAACGAGTCCATTCATATTTTCCGCGAGGTTGCCGCCGAATTCGAGCGCCCCGTGATGCTCTATTCGATCGGCAAGGATTCGTCCGTGCTGCTGCATCTGGCGCGCAAGGCGTTCTATCCCGGCCGCGTGCCCTTTCCGTTGCTGCATGTGAACACCGGCTGGAAATTTGCCGAGATGATCGCGTTCCGCGACAACATCGTCAAAGAATATGATCTCGATCTGATCGAGCACATCAATCCGCGCGGCAAGGCCGAGAACATCACGCCTTTCACGCATGGCTCGGCGCGCTACACCGACATCATGAAGACGGAAGCCCTGCGCCATGCGCTCGATGCCGGCCAGTTCGACGCGGCCTTCGGCGGCGCCCGCCGCGACGAAGAAGCCTCGCGCGCCAAGGAACGCATCTATTCCTTCCGTACGCCTGACCATCGTTGGGATCCGCGCAACCAGCGGCCGGAACTCTGGAACGTGTACAACGGCCAGATCCGCAAGGGTGAGAGCGTGCGTGCCTTCCCGCTCTCCAACTGGACCGAAGTCGATATCTGGCGCTACATCCAGGCCGAAGAGATCCCGATCGTGCCGCTTTATTTTGCGGCAAAGCGGCCCTTCGTCGAGCGCGACGGAATGATGATCATGGCGGCCGATCCGCGTCTCGAATTGCTGCCCGGCGAGGTGAAGCGTGAGGAGCATATCCGCTTCCGTACGCTCGGCTGCTTCCCGCTGACGGGCGCCATCCGCTCGACGGCCACGACGCTGGAAGAGATTATTGCAGAGCTGGAAATTGCCACGGTTTCCGAACGCCAAGGTCGCGCTATCGACCGCGACCAGTCTGGCTCCATGGAAAAGAAGAAGCGCGAAGGATATTTCTGAGATGACCGTAAACGCAAACGTCGTTACGATTCCGGCTGCCGGACTGGCCGCCGAGCCTGCCAAGGCCGTTCGCGACTCGCGCCCGCTTCGCCTGATTACCTGCGGCAGCGTCGATGACGGCAAGTCGACCCTGATCGGTCGTCTCCTCTGGGATACCAAGGCAGTCAAGGAAGACCAGGCCGCCACGCTCCAGCGCGATTCCACCGGCAAGCAGAACGATCTCGGCCTGCCCGATTTCGCATTGCTGCTGGACGGACTGCAGGCCGAGCGCGAACAGGGCATCACCATCGATGTCGCCTATCGCTATTTCTCGACCGACAAGCGCTCCTTTATCGTCGCCGACACGCCCGGCCACGAGCAGTATACCCGCAACATGGCGACCGGCGCTTCGACCGCCGATCTCGCCGTGCTGCTGATCGACGCTCGCATGGGCATTCTCGAACAGACCCGCCGCCATGCAACGATCGCCTCGCTGCTCGGCATCAAGCAATTCGTACTGGCCATCAACAAGATCGACCTGACGAACTACGATCGCGCCGGTTTCGAGAAAATTTCCAACGACTTCCGCGAATTTGCCCTGTCGCTCGGCGTCAAGCAGATTACGGCCATCCCGATGTCGGCGCTGAAGGGCGAAAACGTCGTTTATTCCGGCAAGGCTGCCATGCCTTGGTACACTGGCCCGACGTTGGTCGAAACGCTGGAGCTGGCAACCGTTCGCTCAGCGCAGACGGTCGGCTTCCGCCTGTCCGTGCAGCGTGTCTCGCGCCCCGGCGAAAGCTTCCGCGGCTATCAGGGCACGGTTGCCGGCGGCTCGGTCAAGCCGGGCGACAGCGTGATGATCCTGCCGTCGGGCATGGTCGCCAATGTCTCGAAGATCGTGACCTTCGATCTCGTGCGCAATGCAGCGGTTGCGGGTGACGCCATCACGCTCGTTCTCGATCGCCAGGTGGATGTGTCGCGCGGCGATATGATCGTTGCGATCGACAGCCAGCCGCAAACTGGTCTTTCCTTCGATGCGCAGATCGTCGCACTGCAGCCTGAGGGCATCGAACCCGGCAAGCGCTACTGGCTGAAGAGCGGCAGCCGCCGCCAGCGGGTTCAGGTGCAGCCGATTGCCCAGCTTGAACTCAAGACGGGCGCCTGGGCTCCGGCACAGGCGCTCTGGATGAACGCCATCGGCAAGGTTCGCCTTTCCTTCGACGAGGCCGCCGTATTCGATCCGTATGACCAGAACCGCTCGACCGGCTCTTTCATCCTGATCGATCCGGAAACCAACAACACGGTCGCTGGCGGCATGATCACCGGCAAGCGCTCGGATGTTGGCGGCCTTCATAAGGACGGCCAGCGCGTGCTCCTGTCCCTGCCGGCCGATCTCGCCGAGCAGATCATGGCGAGTGAGCTTTTCGCCAGCCGCCGCGACGAGACGGATGTGCGTCGCGTGACCTCCGCACAGGCTGCGGAGATCTGGGCCAATGCGGCCAGCGACATCTGATCGCCCGCTTCATAGCTGAAAGCAAAGAGGCCGACATCGATCGGCCTCTTTCTTTATGAACTCGTGACGGTTTCTGTCCTTGCCGTTAGCTCAATATCTCGCCGAGCGCGGCCAGCAGGCGATCGCATTCGGCGTCGGTGCCGATGCTGATGCGCAGAAAGTCGGCGATGCGGGTAGACGAGAAGCGCCTGACCAGCACCGACCGGCTCCTAAGTTCGGCTGCCAGATCCGCGCCGGATTTGCGCGGATGTCTCGCAAATACGAAATTTGCCGACGAGGGAAGCACTTCGAAACCGAGTTGCTTCAGTCGATCGCCCAGACGCTCCCGACTGGCAATGACCATTGCGCGATGGCGATCGAACCACTCTTGATCTTCCCAGGCCGCAACGGCGCCTGCAAGCGTGAGCCTGTCGATGGGATAGGAGTTGAAGCTGTCCTTCACCCGCTCGAGAGCCTCGATCAGCGGGCGTTGCCCAACGGCAAAGCCGACGCGAAGCCCGGCCAGCCCCCGGGATTTCGAGAAGGTCTGGATGACCAGCAGATTGGGGTATTGGCGCACAAGCGGAATGGCGCTCTCGCCGCCGAAATCCACATAGGCTTCATCGATAACAACAACCTGATCCGGATGTTCCTTAACGAGCGCCTCGATCTCGGACAAAGGCAGGCCGATTCCCGTGGGCGCATTCGGATTCGGCAGGATGATCGCGCCGCAAGGCCGGCGATAATCCTCCACTCGGACGCGCATCTCGGAATCGAGCGGTACTTCCTGGAATTCGACCCCGTAGAGCCGGCAATAGGTCGGATAAAAGCTGTAGGTGATGTCGGGGAACAGCAGCGCTTGATCGTGATTGAGCAGCGCCTGGAATGTGTGCGCCAGCACCTCGTCTGACCCGTTGCCGATGAACACCTCGCTCTTGTCGAGACCATGGCTTTCAGCGATCGCAGCACGCAAACTCTGTGCGGTCGGATCTGGATAAAGGCGAAGCGTATCGGCAGTTGCCTTCGCAATCGCCGCCAGCGCCTTCGGTGATGGGCCGTATGGGTTTTCGTTTGTGTTCAGCTTGACGATGTCGCTGATGGCAGGCTGCTCGCCGGCCACATAGGGCGTCAAGGAATGAACAATAGGACTCCAGAAGCGGCTCATCGTAAGTTCCAAATTCTAGCGGCCGAGGATTCCGGCCGATGCTGATAACGCCCGCACCGTTGCAAAAACAGCGTTTCACGGCAACAGCTTAAAGGCGTTTTGCTGAAAATATGCCGAGCGGAATGATCGCGGGCAACGTGGCCTTGACGCCGGTTGCGCGACTACGCCGCGGCCATGCCCGGCAGCAGATCACAGTTGTTGGAAAAGAGACGCTCGCTCAAGAAATCGACGAAAACACGGACCTTGGGCGACAGATGGCGGCTGGACGGCCAGAGCAGATGAAAGTGACCCGGCTCATCGACAAAATCGCCAAGAACGATCTGGAGCACGCCGTCAACAAGCGAACTGCCCACCAGGAAATCCGGCATGCAGCCGATGCCGAGACCGGCGACGGTGGCGCCGCGCACCGCCTCCATATTGTTACAGGACAGTGCCGTCTGCATGCGCAGCTCCGGCTCTCCCTCCGGCAAGGTCAACGGCCAGTCCTGCAGTTTGCCACTGTTGGGATAGCGAAAGCGCACGGCCAGATGCTGATCCAGCGCTCGCGGGCAATGCGGCACGCCATGGCGCTCCAAATAGCGCGGGGCAGCGCAAAGCAGCATGCGGAAAGGCCGCAGGGTGCGCGAGATCAAGCGCGAATCCGGCAGATCGCCGCTGCGGATCGCGACGTCGACCCCTTCTTCGATGAGATCGACGATACGGTCGTTGAAATCGATATCGAGTTCGACCTCGGGATAGCGCTCCACGAATTCCGGCACCACCGGCAGCAGGAAGTGGTAGCTGATGATGGGAACGCTCACACGCAGCTTTCCGCGCGGCATGGCCACGGCCTGTGCAAGAGAGGCCTGGGCGCCGTCCAGATCATCGAGCACACGCCGGCAGCGCTCGTGAAAAAGACGGCCCTCCTCGGTCAGCCGAATGCTGCGTGTGGACCGTTGAAGCAACCGAACACCGAGCTGGCGCTCCAGGTTGCTGACAGCCTTGCCGACAGCAGAGGCTGAAAGACCGAGCACCCGGCCGGCGGCGGTGAAACTGCCGAGATCCGCCGTCCTCACAAAAGCATTCAAGCCACTCAGACGATCCACGGGCACTCCATTCGAGCGTTTTCTTCCGGTATATGTGGAGTTATAGCCTTATTATCATGAGATTACAGCAAAACTATCTTGCTTGGGTCATTCAAACCCGTGAGCGACGGCATCCTGTCCAAGAACGCTCATCGTTCGCCCGCATCAAATCGAATGGAAATCCGATGCCCCCCAGCAAGACAAGGGTCGCAAGTCCGACCGAGAAATTTTTTGTGCTCGTCGCGGTCTGCTGCGCCGCAGCGGCCATGCCGCTCACATTCACCGGCCCAGCCGTCGCGCTACCGGCCATCAGCCGCACGCTTGGCGGTAGCCCCATCGCGCTCAACTGGGTCACCAACGCCTTCATGCTGACGTTCGGCAGCAGCCTGATGGCGGCAGGCGCTCTGGCCGACAGCTTTGGCCGCCGACGTGTTTTTCTCGCCGGTGTCGCCTGCTTCGCGCTCTTTTCGGCGGGACTGGCCTTCGCAGGCAACATCGTCTGGTTCGATATATTGCGAGCCTTGCAGGGGCTCGGCGCGGCGGCAGCCTTCTCAGGCGGCATGGCGTCGCTTGCACAGGAATTCGATGGCGCGGCCCGCATGCGGGCGTTCTCCATCGTCGGCTCCAGCTTCGGGATCGGCCTCGCCTTCGGACCGATTGCATCCGGACTGATGATCGATGCCTTCGGCTGGCCTTCGATTTTTCTGCTCGTCGTCGGCCTGGCGATACTCTCTCTTGCGCTCAGCGCATATTTCCTGCGCGAATCCCGCGATCCTGAAGCGGCGGGGCTCGACTGGGCCGGCGCCCTCACCTTTACGCTCGCTCTCACCCTTTTCACCTATGGAGTGCTGCGCGCACCCGAAACCGGCTGGAGCGATCTGCTCGTCGTTGCCCTCCTTGCCGGCGCGGCCATCCTGTTTCTCGCCTTCGGCATCATCGAACGCGTTGTGAAGCGACCGATGCTGGATCTCAGCCTCTTTCGCTATCCCCGGTTTGTCGGCGTGCAATTGCTGGCGGCCGCGCCCGCCTATGCCTTCGTGGTGCTTCTGATCCTGCTGCCGGTGCGCTTTGTCGGTATCGAAGGCATGAGCGAGATCGGTGCCGGCCGCATGATGGTCGCGCTGTCGGCACCGCTTCTCATCCTGCCGATCGTCGCCGGCTTTCTCACTCGCTGGTTCAGCCCGGCAACGATCTGCGGCACAGGCCTTCTTGTTTCGGCCGCAGGACTTTTCTGGCTCAGCCATTTCACCACCGGCTCCGCGCCGTCGGCATTGATCGGTCCGCTGTTGACGATCGGCGTCGGGATCAGCCTGCCGTGGGGCCTGATGGACGGTCTTGCGGTCAGCGTCGTTCCGAAGGAGCGCGCGGGCATGGCGACGGGCATCTTCAGCACGACCCGCGTTGCCGGCGAAGGTGTTGCACTTGCGGTGGTCAGCGCCATCCTGTCCGCCTTCATTCAATCGCGGCTCGGGACTGCCGCGGGCGAGCATGCATCGGCGGCGGCGCAGCGGCTGGTGACCGGCGATGTTGTCGCCGCAGCTTCGAGCGTGCCGGCAATCGGCCACGACGCGCTGATCCTGGGCTATGGCAATGCCTTCAGCGCCTTGCTCTGGCTGCTGACCGCGATCACCGTCATCACTGCGATCGTCGTCTTTTCCTTCCTCGGCCGAGGATCATCCGATGCGCAGGCCGATGAAACGGCGCCGTTGATGGAAGAGGAAGAAGCGCTCTGCGTCTCAAAGGCGTGATGCGCCCATATGTCGGCCGGACAAGACCTCCGGCCGGCATGGCAACGCGGCTAATCGAAGGCGGAAAGACGTCGGAAAGATTTTGCGTCGCAACAGAATGTTTCGCAGCCACATAAAATGTGCGCACCGAAATGCCATCCGCCTCGATGTTTGAAACGGTACGATACTGGCGTTTAAACGTCTCGCTGCTATAGCATATCCTCATGATATCAGACCGGTTTTTGAAGATCATCGCATGGACCTATATCGCGGCACTCGTTGCCGTGACCTTTGCGCATCTCAACTGGCAGGCTGCGCTGGGCAATCCGTTCGATATCTTCCGTGCCGGGGCTCTTTGCCTGGCGGGCATGCTCGCACGGCTCGCCTATCCGCAATCCCCCTCTTTCACCTGCCTTCTCATGATCGGCAGCGTTCTTGCCCTGTCCTTCTCACATTTCCTGGTGGACGGGAATTACGGCTCGACGCTTGATATCATCGTCGGCATGGCGAGCGGGCTTTGGGGGATCATGCTCGGTTCGGTCCTGAGCAAGCTGATTGTACCAGCGGCCAAGCGCACTCCATCCTACTGATAAAAGCGAACCTGAATTCGTCAGAACGCACGCCTCCGGTTAAGCCGGAGCGAGCCGTCGGCATGCACAACATTTAATTGCAAGCTTAGATTCCAGACTTTCCTATCGTTGCAGAAGTATATCCGGATGTTCTCAAAGATATACTTTGTCCCGTCCAATGACTATTGCGTGCCCAATATTATGGGATACTTACCATCTATGTTTGTGTATGTGGCAATCATGCAACTAAGTTTTTAAAATCACAAAAACGTCATCCGGAGAAAAATATATCATATAACTTTCTCGGTATTCGTCTTTAATAGCGACCAGAAGCGGGTGGGGCCCGTTTCTCCCGAGTCGGGGTTTTTAAACAGGGATGGGGTTAAGGCACGTCGATTTTTCGGCGCTATAGCCTGTGCCCAATCTATATTGGATTGGAGTTTTTATGAATATCAAGAGCCTTCTTCTCGGCTCCGCTGCCGCTTTGGCAGCCGTTTCCGGTGCTCACGCTGCTGACGCAATCGTTGCTGCCGAGCCGGAACCGCTCGAATACGTTCGCATCTGCGACGCGTACGGCGCTGGCTACTTCTTCATTCCGGGCACGGAAACCTGCCTGAAGATCGGCGGCATGGTTCGTACCGAAGGTAAGTGGTACAATGCTTACAACCCGGCTGACCGTTACGGCACCCTTTGGCACACCCGCGCTCAGCTGAGCATCGACACCGCAAGCGACACCGAATACGGTCCGCTGAAGACCAACACCATCTACCGTTTCGACTGGCAGGATGGCGGCGCAACCACCTCGAAGCTGCTGTTCGCAAACATCAGCCTCGGCGGCTTCACCGTTGGTAAGCTCGACTCGCAGTACAACCTGTACGTCGGCTACGCCGGCAACGTCATCAACGACGACGTTGTCTATGACGGCCCGTACGAACTCAACCAGTTGACCTACAACTACGACGCAGGCAACGGCTTCACCGCTGTCGTCTCGCTCGAAGATAGCAACTCCGGTTCGGGCGCCAAGGGCGTCAACGGCGAAGACAGCTCCAACCACTACGCTCCGGACGTTGTTGCCGGTGCTGGTTACAAGGCTGGCAACTTCGGCTTCAAGATCGTCGGCGGTTACGACTCGATCGTTGAAGAAGGCGCGATCAAGGCTCGCGTCGATGCCGACTTCGGCGTCTTCAAGGCCTTCGTCATGGGTGGCTGGAACACCGACGGCGACAAGCTGAACAAGTACGCAAGCTCGAACGGCACCGGCCCGGCCAAGACCATCGGCTGGGGTGACTGGGCTGTTTGGGGCGGCGTAACCGTTCCGTTCAACGAAAAGCTGCAGGCCAACGCTCAGGTTGCCTACACCGACTCGAAGATCTTCGCTGCTACCGCCAACCTGCGTTGGAACCCGGTCAAGAACCTCCTGGTTCAGCCGGAAGTTTCCTACACCAACTGGGACTCCATCAACCAGGACCAGTGGGCTGGCGTTCTTCGCTTCCAGCGTAGCTTCTAATACCTCGTTTACGAGATCTGATCTGACTTGACCCCTGATCGGATGGGGACTGGTCCGGCTTCCAGCGAAGTCGGACCGGTCTTTCCGAGGCAGGGGTTAATCTATTTTGGCAGCCCTTTCCCGACCGCGCTTACACTGGTGTGTTGATGCCGAATGGCGACACCATGAGCCGACTTCTCCGTTTCTCTTTGCCCCTCATCGACAACAAGCTTTTTTTGTCGTAGAGACAGCCTATGTCGAACGTTTACGCATATGCCTCGCGATTTTATTCGTACCGCTGCTTCCAGCGGAGCCGGGCCTGTGCGTAGTTAAACAAGACACGACAGCAAAGACCCGAACAGCCGCTAGTCTACCTGGCGGCTTTTTTGTCGCCACGGTAGGACCCCACAAGGAACCGATACCGTGTTGAATTCTACTGATGATTTGCGCATCCTCGAGATCACCGCGCTCACGCCGCCCTCTGGCATCATAGACGAAATCCCCCGCGATGCGGCCGTGACGAACACTGTCACCCAGGCCCGCAATGCCGTTCACAACATCCTGCGCGGCGAGGACGACCGCCTGATCGTCGTCATCGGCCCCTGCTCCATCCATGACCCGGAGGCTGCACGCGAGTATGCCGCGCGGCTGAAGGAACAGCGCGGTCGCTTCGCCGGTGATCTCGAAATTATCATGCGTGTTTATTTTGAGAAGCCGCGCACCACTGTGGGGTGGAAGGGCCTGATCAACGATCCGCACCTCGACGGCAGCTACCGTATCGAGGAAGGCCTGCGCATCGCCCGCAAGCTTCTGGTCGATGTCAATGAGATCGGCCTGCCTGCTGGTTGCGAATATCTCGATACGATCACGCCGCAATATATTTCAGATCTCGTCAGCTGGGGCGCGATCGGCGCTAGAACGACCGAGAGCCAGGTGCATCGTCAGCTGGCATCAGGTCTCTCCTGCCCCGTCGGCTTCAAGAACGGTACGAATGGCGACGTGCGCATCGCGCTCGACGCAATCATCGCCGCGTCACAGCCGCATCACTTCCCCGCCGTGACGAAGGAAGGCCTGGCGGCAATCGCCTCGACGCGCGGCAATGAGGATTGCCACATCATCCTGCGCGGCGGCAAGCAGACCAATTACGATGCGGCCAGCGTGCAGTCGACGGCGGAGCAATCTGAGAAGGTCGGGCTGGAGCCGCGCATCATCATCGATGCGAGCCATGCCAACAGCAGCAAGAATCCGGAGAACCAGCCGCTCGTCGTTGCGTCTGTCGCAGAGCAAGTCGCGGCGGGTGATCAGCGGATCAAAGGCATGATGATGGAAAGCAATCTGGTGGCCGGTCGCCAGGATCTCGTTCCCGGCAAGCCGCTGGTCTACGGCCAAAGCATCACCGATGGCTGCATCGACTGGCCGACCTCCGTGAAGACGCTGGAAGATCTGGCCAAGGCCGTCCAGGCTCGACGACAGGCGCGCTGATACCGCCTCCCTTGCGGGAGACTGGCTCGGGTCAAATCCGCCGGTAGTGCGCGAGGCTCAGATAGTTTTTTCTGGGCCCGCGCACATGCCACATCTCTGCCCATATATCGGGCGAGCGAAAGAACAGGCGACCGCGATATAGATCGGCGCCGCAATGATGGGTAACGCGCTGCGAGGCTCCTACACCGACGCGAACGAATTCCGAAAGATTGGGGAAACGCACGACGAGATCGCCGCCTGCGTTGTCGAGCCGGTAGGTACGGCTGCTTCTCAGCGTCGCGTGTTCGCTACGCGTATCGCCGTGCTCCTCGAACTGGACAGGCGTTACGAACGCCTGCCCCTCGAATGTGATCAGGGAGCGGTTGAAGCGATCGATGATCCGTCGCTTCACGTCCCACGTGCCGAGGAAAGCGCTCAGCCGGTCGATGCCGGCCGATCCTCCCATCAGGAAGCCGCGCGCTGTGCCGCGTCGACCTGGCGACGTGGCAGCTTCCAGTTCGGCCGTGGGAAGTGGCAGGTATAGCCGTTCGGATAGCGCTCCAGATAATCCTGATGCTCCGGCTCGGCCTCCCAGAAATCACTGACCGGCGTTACCTCGGTGACCACCTTGCCAGGCCACAGGCCTGACGCGTCGACATCGGCGATCGTGTCGAGAGCAACCTGCTTCTGCTCTTCGCTGGCGTAGAAGATCGCCGAGCGATAGCTCATGCCGACATCGTTGCCCTGGCGATTGCGCGTGCTCGGATCGTGGATCTGAAAGAAGAATTCCAGGAGGTCCCGATAGCTGATCTTCTGCGGATCGAAAATGATCTCGATCGCCTCGGCATGGCTGCCATGGTTGCGATAGGTGGCGTTGCGGACATCACCGCCGCTGTAGCCAACGCGCGTCGAGATGACGCCGTTATAGCGGCGGATGAGGTCCTGCATGCCCCAGAAGCAACCGCCGGCGAGAACTGCACGTTCCGTTGTCATCTTACATCCTCCACTTGATCGATGTAGGCACCATAACCTTCTGCTTCCATGCGGTCACGCGGCACGAAACGAAGCGAAGCCGAATTGATGCAATAGCGAAGTCCGCCGCGATCGATGGGACCGTCCGGAAACACATGGCCGAGATGGCTGTCGCCGCTGGCCGAGCGCACTTCCGTACGCACCATGCCGTGCGAGATATCGGTGAGTTCGCTGACATTCGCGGGTTCGATCGGCTTGGTAAAGCTCGGCCAGCCGCAGCCGGAATCGAATTTATCCGCCGAGGCAAACAACGGCTCGCCCGAGACGATGTCAACATAGATGCCCGACTTCTTGTTGTAGAGATATTCACCGGAGCCGGGACGTTCCGTGCCGCTTTCCTGCGTCACGCGATACTGCTCGGGGGTAAGCTTGGCTATCGCCTCTGCCGTCTTGCTGTATGTGCCCATTGTTATTCTCCTTGCCCCTCGGCACGCCTTCCGAGCTTGGCCGGGTGTCCTGAATGAGGACTCGAAAGGGCCGGATGAAGCTCGATCAGCGCTAAGGGAGTGGTTGCAGAGCCAATATAGGTATCGCGCAGTCGATTTGCCATATCGATCACGACTGCGTGACGCCTTGGCTCAGACGGTTTCTCAACGATCCGCTTTGCATGACGCAGCATAGATCGCGGCAAGAGCTTCGATTCCGGCTTGGTCATCACGATCGAAGCGACGGACAATCGGGCTATCGAGATCGATCACGCCCAACACGGCTCCATCGCGAAGAAGCGGCACGACCAACTCCGAGCGGGACGCAGCGTCGCAGGCGATGTGGCCCGGGAAAGCGTGCACATCCTCGACGAGGACAGACTGCGCATGCTCGACTGCTGTCCCGCAGACGCCACGGCCGACTGCGATACGCACGCAAGCCGGCTTGCCCTGAAACGGTCCGAGCACGAGTTCGTTTTCCTGTTTCAGGAAATAGAAGCCGGCCCAGTTGAGATCCGGCAGCATCTGAAAGATCAATGCGGAGGTATTGGCGGCATTGGCGATCGGATCCGCCTCACCTGCAAGCAGGGCCTCAAGCTGGGATGCCAACTCCCGAAAGAATTCGGGCTTGCTCTCACTCTGGATCGTCTTCTCTGCAAACATCTTATTCCGCCTTCCTGAAAGTCTCGCCGTTTAGGACCGAACTCAGTCCTTGTCATCCGGATCGTCCGGCGGACATGGCCAACCTGTCGGCGCCTTCAGAAACGATGGCAGCTTGGTGTCCTTGTCGCCGCACGCCAGATTGAGCTGGGCTTGTTGAAGACCCGTCGCGTTCGACAGGTCGAGACCTTCTATGCGGGTGAGATACATGAAAGCGCCGCTGAAGGAGACCGGCCCCTGCATGACGGCACCGCTCAGCCCCGCACGGGAAAGATTGGCGAAGGAGAAATTGACGCCGGTGAGATTGGCCTTGCTGAAATCGGCCCGACCAAGCTCCGCCTTCTGGAAATCGGCATTGACAAGCTGAGCCCCACGGAAGACGGCGCGCTGCAGCTCCGCATTCGCAAAGGATGCGCCATTGGCGGAGACGTTGCTGAAATCGGAACGATATGCCTCGATCCGCTTGAAGTTCGCGCCATCGGCATGGACGTTCTTCACCCACGCGCGCACCAGCGTTGCCTTCTCAAGATTGGCCGAGGTCAGATTGGTGTCGCTGAGATCCGTGCTGTCGAAATGCGCACCGAAAAGATTTGCACCCTTGAGGTCGCTGTTCTGCAGCATGATGTTGGACTTGCTGCAGCCGCTCCAGTCAAGGCCAGGACCGGCGACATTGCCACAATCGGCGGCTCGCACCGTAGCGTCGCTGGATGTCAGAAGGAAAGCAGTGCTCAGCGCCAACATGCCGTAGCCGCCTGCTACCCCGAGCTTTTGGCCGACGACACCGCAGGACCAAGCGCCACCGCGCCGCCTTAAAGATGCCAGCCCCTCCCTGGCCAAATCGGCCACTCCTGCAATAAAACTCATCCCGTCACTCCGCTCCAGCGCCCACAAGCCGCCCCGTACCCTGAGTCGGCCGCATCCGCTTCTCCCTTCTATATAGTGCTTGCCGCGACAAAAAGAGCAGGTTTTGCAAAAGCATGCGCAGAGCGAAACAGGATGCGCGAAACCGCGGCATCGGGAGCATGACCGTGCGGGCTGACAGAATGGCGCAAAATGCTCTGACGCCAATTGGCTTTGCGTAAAATGTGAGGGGATTTTTCGGGAAAAAGATCAGTGATTTAAGCTGGTCGGAGTGGAGTGATTCGAACACTCGACCCCCACGTCCCGAACGTGGTGCGCTACCAGACTGCGCTACACTCCGTGACCAGCGGCGCTTCTATAGACCAGCCATTTTTGATGCACAAGCACCTATCTCAGAAAAACTTTTGATTTTTGACGAAAAGATTACAGCGGCGGCTGCCTATAAAATCGGCAGGAAAGATGCGCCAAAACCACCGGCGTGCAAAACACGCAACAGATTAAGTAAAATCCGACTTGTACACGCGGATGGGAATTTTCTTTTGCCGGCTTTGGCGGTAAAGCGCTAGGCGGGACAGGTGGAAACGTCGTGGGACAGCGGCTTTTCCGCGACCGAATGCGTGACAGAAGCTCAAGGACGAAACGATGAATATCCGCATGATCACCGCGGCTGGACTGTTGCTGGCTCTGGCCGGCTGCAGCACCACGACGACGACAACGACAGCAGCCCTGCCGCTGCTGGCGAAAAACCCCGTTCAGGATCGCTGGCAGGGCCAGTCCGCAGGCCGCTTCTTTGCCGCCTACGGTCCGCCGATCTCCGATCGCGACGAAAGCGGCGATCGCGTCTACACTTGGCGTGGCGGCTACAAGAACGTCTCCGTCGTCAACAAGGACGGCAAGAAGGCTGGCAAGCGCTCTTTGAGCTGCAAGGCCGACATCGTCACCGACAAGAATTACGAAATCCGCTCGGTCAAGATTCTCGGCGACCAGCCCGGCGTCAACAGCTCGTCCTACTGCGCCGAACTTCTGGCGCCGCCGGAAAAGGCCGACAAGGCTGACGCTGACAGCTGAGGCTAAAGCTTCATCACGAGATAATACCAGCGGGCGGCCTGCAAGGGCCGCCTGTTGTCGTTTCCAGCGTCAATGATTTTCGGCGGCAAAGGCGGCACAGCTCTTCGGCGGGGGCGCATCGGCAGACGGCGCGAAGGTCTTGTCGATGGCATAAAGCTTGGCAAAGGGGGTCTCGGCGACCGATGTGACGCCGCCGGGGATCGTCCCGCCGAAGCGATCCTCAACGTCGGCATTGACGAGCAAGATGAAATCGAAACGCTGACGCCAATGGAGAAGATACGGCGTGAAGCCGGAGATTCCCTCGATTTCATGCGGGCAGTCCAGCACGCTGATGGAAAAGAGATTGCCTTCCGGCACGGCGATATCGCTCCAGGGCGGCAAGACGCCGAGCGGTTGCTTGCCCTTGGCGGTAAACACTGTCGGCACGAAGCTATGCGCATAGGGCACGGCGAGCGTCGGCAGGTGCCGGAATGTATCCTGGCTCCAGGCGAAATAGCGGGGATCGGCGATGCGAGGTCCGTCCTTGCTCTGCATCGTAACGGGCAGGATTGCGGAACCTTGCGGGACGGCAGCAAGCACGGTGCGGACATCGGTGACTTCGCTATCGGCCTCCCACCAGTTGAAGCCGATCCAGGCCGTGCGGCCGAGCGTCACTACGGTCAGCACGGCAAGAACTGAGAATGCCTGTTTGCGCGACAGACGCGGCAAAGGGCAGATCATGATCATGGCCGCCAACGCTGCCATGATGGGAAACCGCCAGCTGATCCAGCCGGTTCCAAGGACGTGACGGGGCGAGACGCAGGCAAGCAACAGCAAACCAACGGCGGTGACCGCAAGACCGGCATGCAAAGTCAGCCGGCGTGTGCGCATCGCATTGCTGCAGATGAGCGCGATCGGGATCAGAAGCAACATATCCGCCAGAAGCGTGTAGCTCCAGATGGCAGACATGAGGTTGGAAAGGATCAGAACCGGATTATCGTTCCAGGACGCGCCAAGGCCACCATCCCCGCCGTTAGGCAACACCGGCTGATAGAGAAAGAGGCAGATCGCCGGCAGCGCACAGGCGACCATCGCCACGACAAGCCTGCCGCACAGCCGCAGGAAATCCCGCGGCGATCTCAAGGCTGCCAGCGTCGGGGAGAATTCGAGGCCGCAGACCAGCGCCACATAGAAACCCAGCGAGAAGATATGCATGACCGTCAACAACAGGCCGGCCAGGAGGCGCCAGGCAAACAGCGAGAGCCAATTTCGCGATTGTAGCGCATGATCGGCAGTGGCGAAGAGGAGCGCCATGCCAAGCCCGATCTGAAAATTGATGAAGCCGCCGATCAGCGTCGCGCACCAGGCAAAATAGAGGATGGCGATCTGCCAGTAATAGCTGCCGGCATGGAGACGCCGGTGAAGGGCGATCGCGCCAAGCGGCGGCAGGACGATCGCCAGGAAAAGCAGGCTGCGTGCCAGCAGCGACACACCGATCAGCGGCCCCAGCCAATAGGCCAGCAAATCAATGCCGACATTCGTGAAGCTTCTGTTCCAGTCGATGGTATAAATCTGCTGGAAAGGCGGCGTATGGATACCGCCGGCGAGAAGCCACATGCGCGCATAATGGTTGGGATAGTCGAGGATCGGCGGAAACTTGAAGACCGCGACAAAGACCGCAACCGTCGCGATGAAGACGGCGATGACGATCCCTGGCCTTTGCTTGACGATGACGGCATCCGCATCGGCTGAAGGTTGGCCTTCTGCGCTGGCGGGCATGTTCGTTTTGCCGTCCGTATGCACTTCCGCGGATTGATGTGCCATCAACGGCTGGCCCTGACCTGCGGCATGCCGCCCGTCACTTCAGCCGGCTGGGCCAGCAGTTCCTCAAGCGCATTGCGCTTGGCAGCTGCAGTCATATCGGAGAAATCGCCGGGGATCTCCATGGAACGATTTCCCTGCAGCAGGCTCTCGATCATGAACATCGGACGCCGCTTGTTTTCCTGAACTAGTCGGCCGACATATTCGCCGATGATACCGATGCAGATCAGCTGAATGGCGCTGAAGGCCGTGATCGCGGCCATGATGCTCGACCAGCCGACGATGGTCTCGCCGGCGATCCAGCGGGCAAGCGTATACATCAAGAGCAAGGCCGCGCAGCCGGCGCTGGCAAGACCCAGCCATGTGCTGATCCGCAAGGGAACAGTCGAGAAGCTGGTGATGGCATCGATCGCGAAATTGATCATCTTGCGCAGCGGATATTTCGTCGTGCCGGCAAAGCGCGCATCGCGCTCGTAAGGTAGCGCCACCTGCCGCCCGCCGATCCAGCTGACCATACCGCGGATGAACCGATCGCGCTCCGGCATCGCCAGCAGAATGTCGACCACGCGCCGACGCATCAGCCTGAAATCACCGACATCGCGCGGGATCGCCACCGAGGCGAGCCGTGACAGCAACCGATAAAAGAGCGAAGCCGATGCAAGCTTGAACCAGCTCTCCCCCTGCCGGCGCACGCGCTGGCCATAGACGACATCCGCGCCGCGATCCATGATCGGCATCATCATCAGCAACAGTTCCGGCGGATCCTGCAGATCGGCGTCAATCAGCAACACGCGTTCACCGCGCGAAGCGGCAAGGCCGGCCGTGGCGGCGAGCTGGTGGCCGTGATTGCGCATGAGCCGGACGCCGAGAACCTGCGGCACCTCCTCGGCAAGCAAAGCAATGACACCCCAGGTTCCGTCGGTGGAGCCGTCATCCACCAGGATGATCTCAAAGGCTTCGCCGGCGATCCCCCGCGCAGTCACGACCGACCGGCGGCAAAATTCGCGAAGCCCCTCCTCCTCATTATGGCAGGGAGCAACGATGGACAGCAGCAGGTCGTGGGATTTCTGATTCATGATAGCCCGCATCGAAATGACGGCATCAGAGTGCAGGAAAAAGGTCAAACAAGCTTTAAGGGTAAAGCACGCCCACTCGTCGCCATCGCCAACCTGTCGTGTAAGTTGAAGTCGGATTGCGGCGCGGCGACGGGCTTCTGCCCGCATCATTACAACAACAAGGACGTCGGATGGTCGAAAAACGATATGCTATGAGCAAGACTCTTAACCTTCACGCATTTTCGGATTTTCGACGATTCAAGACAAGAATTCCCGATCTTCGGGATATCCAAACACTTTATCGTGCTCAAAATGTTTCCGCTCGACCCTTGACCCGCGAAGTTTGACGTTAAATACCATTCTTGGGAGATGCTTGCAGTCCAAGGTTACGCGCTATCCATTTTGTTGCGGCGGCCCAAATGTATGCTCTCCCATAAGAAGGAGAGCCCCCTTGAGAAACAAAGCACTTATTTTCTTGGTCGCCGCAATGGCTTCCGGTCTTGCAACTACAATTTGCGGAACGTCCGCTGCGGTCGCTGAAGATGCTGCGACCAGCATCGTCGTTGGCGCCGATACGACGTTCCCGCCCTTCGAAAGCGAGAAGGACGGCGCCGTTACGGGCTTTGACATTGACATGATCAATGCCATCGCCAAGGCCGAAAGCATGACGGTCACGGTCAAGACCCTGCCGTTCAACGGCCTCATTCCGAGCCTGCAGGCCGGTTCGATCGATACCGCCGTCGCCGGCATCACGATCAAGAAGAGCCGTCTGGAAAACGCTAATTTCAGCAACGCTTATTACAAGTCCGGCCTGTCGGTCCTGGTAAAGAAGGACTCGGAGATCAAGAGCTTCGACGATCTCAAGGGCCATGTCGTCGCCACCAAGAAGGCGACGTCCTCGGTCGATTACCTCACCGGCCACGGCTTCTCGGCCGACTACATCAAGCAGTTCCAGAACATCGACGCCGCCTATCAGGCGCTCATGACTGGCGGTGCGGATGCGGTGATCTTCGACAACCCCGTCAACATCGACTTCAAGGCTAAGCACGCCGACAGCGTGCAGACCGTCGGCCCGCTGCTCACAGGCGAATATTACGGCATCGCCATCAGCAAGACCAAGCCGGATCTCGTCAACAAGATCAATGACGGCCTCGAGAAGATCAAGAAGAGCGGCGAATATCACCAGCTCTTCGTGAAGTACTTCGGTGGTGACACGAGCGGCGAAGTCAATGAAGCACTGGACCCGGCGAAGGCTGCACTTCCGGAATAGTCTCGAAAGACGCTATTTCATGCCTCCCGAAAGTTCCGTGATTGGATGATAGGTTGCGCAGCGCAAATTTGCGCTGCGCACTTTCTTCAATTCTTCGATAAATACAATAAACAAACAAGGCACGGTTCATGGACGCCATTCGGCAAAATTTACCTGTGATCCTCAACGGTCTGCTCCTGACGATCGAATATTCGCTCGTCGCTATCGTCCTGATGGTGGTCATCGGATTGGTCGCGGCGCTCATGCGTCTTTCGAAGGTTGCGCCGCTGAGATGGATCGCCACCGCCTATGTCGAGATTTTCCGATCGACGCCCCTACTGGTCCAGCTTTTCTTCATCGTGCTCGGACTGCCGGCTATTCTGCCTGTCAACGCGTGGTTCGGGCAGCTCACCTACCCGATCCTCGCAGCCGCCCTCACCCTCAGCCTGAACGAAGGTGCTTACGTCACGGAAATCGTGCGCGCGGGCATTCTGGGCGTTGACCGGGGGCAGAAAGAAGCTGCCGCAAGCATCGCGATGAACGGCTTCCAGACGATGCGCTACATCGTCCTGCCGCAGGCCTTCAAGCGGATGATCCCGCCATTGGTGAACCAGGCCGCACAGACGATCAAAGACACCTCGCTGCTCGCGCCGGTCGGCATTGCCGAGCTGGTCTACAAGGGCGAGATCGTGATCTCCGAAACCTTCGCTTCCTTCGCGATATGGGGCTTCGTGGCGGTCCTCTATTTCATCATGATCTTCTCCCTGTCGAAGTTCTCATCGTATATTGAGAGGAGGCTTCAAGTTGATAAGCGTTAAAGAGCTCCACAAATCGTTCGGTCATCACGAGATCCTCAAAGGTATCTCCACACACGTGGAGAACAACGAGGTCGTCGTTGTCATCGGTCCTTCCGGCAGCGGCAAGAGCACCTTCCTGAGATGCCTCAACGGGCTGGAGACGCCGACCAGCGGCGATATCGAAGTCGCCGGGATGATGCTGACCGACCCGAAGACCAATATCCACAAGCTGCGCCAGCATGTCGGAATGGTGTTCCAGCAGTTCAATCTCTTCAAGCACCTGACGATCCTGGACAATATTACGATCGGTCCGCGCAAGGTCAAAAAGATCTCACAGGAAGAGGCAAACCGCGTGGCGCGGGAATTGCTGGCGAAAGTCGGCCTGCGCGGCAAGGAAGCCAACTATCCCGACGAGCTTTCCGGCGGCCAGCAGCAACGCGTCGCCATTGCCCGCGCGCTGGCGATGGAGCCCGATGTCATGCTCTTCGACGAACCGACGTCGGCGCTCGACCCCGAAATGGTCGGCGAAGTGCTTCAGGTCATGAACAATCTGGCGCATGAAGGCATGACCATGGTCGTCGTCACCCACGAAATGGGCTTTGCCCGCGAGGTGGGCCATCGCGTGATCTTCATGGATGACGGTCGCATTCTTGAAGAAGGTGCTCCGCAAGCGCTCTTTTCCAATCCGCAAATGGATCGAACAAAGAGCTTCCTGGCGAAGATCCTCTAAACGAAAGGCCCGCTTCGGCGGGCCTTTTCATTTGACGGAGGTCATTTCTCGGCCTGGCCAGAACGGCGGCTGCAGGCGCCGCATGTCATGACTTCAGTGCAAGGGCTTTGCGGATGCCCCTCAAAACGGCGTTCATTTATGGCGCGCGTCTCTCAGCAATCCGATCAGCGCCACCATCAAGACAATACCAAGAATAAATCCCGCACCGCCTCCCCACATCACTCCCTCTTTTCCACCGACAAGCGCACCGATGGCGCCTCCGATGAGGAGCAGAAGAAACGGCGGTAAACAACCCATGACGATACATTCCGATTAAAGGCAGGACTTACCCGTAGTCACATCAACATTCGCTTAGTCAGTGATTGTGGCTGGGGCGCCAGGATTCGAACCTGGGAATGCCGGTACCAAAAACCGGTGCCTTACCGCTTGGCGACGCCCCAACAGAGGAAATGGCTGATGTACCTGCCAAACCGGCGTCTGATTAGCAAAGGTCGCATCCGGCCACAATCACTAAGTTATGCGTGAACGCATATTTCTGTGTGCTTTACAGGCGGCTATGATAGGTCTTGCTGCACTGCGTTGGAAATCAGGAGGCCCGATGAGCCAGTTTCGTGCCCGCCCGCCGGCCGTGCCCACCGTGCTTCTCGACGATGCCGTCGTTCGCATCACGCGTTGGGATTTCGAGCCGGGCGCCGATACCGGGCATCATGTTCACGGCCTTGGCTATGTCGTGGTGCCGATGACCGATTGCCAGTTTATGCTTGAAGAAGCCGGCGGAAGCCGCCGCGTCGATATCGCCAAGGGTGCAGCCTATCGGCGCGAAGCCGGTGTCGAGCACAATGTCGTCAACGCCGGCTCCGAGCCGATGTCCTTTATCGAAATCGAATACAAGCAATCATGAGCACGCCTGACTTCGACCTTGCCTTTGAGCCCGCCTATGGCCGCGCCGTCCCGACCGCCCCCGGCATCGAGCGGATGACGGTCAACAATCCCAGCGCCTTCACCTTTCACGGCACCAACAGCTATATCGTCGGCGGTTCGTCTGTCGCAGTCATCGATCCCGGCCCGGAGAATGAAGAGCATTTTGCCGCGCTGCTGGCGGCGCTGAAGGGGCGCGAGGTCACGCATATCTTCGTCAGCCACACCCATCGCGATCACTCGCCGCTCGCCCGACGGCTGAAGGAAGCAACCGGGGCGCTGACCGTCGGCGAAGGCCCGCATCGTGCCGCCCGCCCCCTGCATCAGGGTGAGATAAACCCATTTGCCGAGAGCTCTGACACCGAGTTTCAGCCTGACATCATTCTTGGCGACGGCGAAAGCGTTGCGGGAGACGGCTGGCAGCTGACGGCGCTGCTGACGCCGGGCCACACGGCAAACCACGCCTGTTTCGCGCTCGACGGCACGGGCATCGTCTTCTCCGCCGATCACGTCATGGCCTGGGCGACTTCGATCGTCGCGCCGCCGGATGGATCGATGGCGGATTACATGGCTTCTCTGGAGCGGCTTCTTGCCCGCGACGACCGCCTGTTCCTGCCTGGCCACGGCGGAGCGGTGAAGGAGCCCGCATCCTTCATGCGAGGCCTCAGAACCCACCGCCGCATGCGCGAGCGCGCCGTGCTGGAGCGCATCAAGGCCGGCGACCGGCAGATCCCGGATATGGTGAAGGCCATCTATCGCGATACCGATCCGCGCCTGCATGGCGCAGCCGCGCTTTCGGTGCTGGCGCATCTGGAAGATCTGCTCGAAAAGGGTCAGGTGGAAACCGATGGGCCGCCCGCTTTGATGGGGATCTATCGCCCCACCTAGAGCAATTCCAGGAAAAGTGCGTAGCGGTTTTCCGCCCGGAATTGCGTAAAAACAAAGGGAGCATTTTCGCGATTCGAAGAAAAGCGAAACGGCTCTAGTCGCGCCGACATTTATTCCGGCTGAAATGTCCAAGGTGGTTAAGGCTCGGAATCAGCCGCCGGCAATTCCAAGCAGTTCCGCGTCCAAGGCTTTCAGAAAGCTGTCCGCCATGCCGGCGCTGACGCCGAGATCATCCTGACCATAGCGCGACGCGACGCGGACATCCACGAGCGTGGTTTCCGCTTCCTCACGAAGGCGGATGAGGACATCGCAGGGAAATCCGAAAATGCGCGTGCGCGTCTCACCCTGCAGAAGGACATCGGTATTCTGACGGATCAGGTCGGCGACACTATCGCGGAAAGGGCGTGGCGTCGGCACCGGAACGACATCAGGCATATCGCTAACAGCGCTGTCATCTTGCGTCGGGCTGGCCGGCGTCGGTTGGCTGCGCCGCCTCGGCTTGGCCGCACCATTCGGATCGGCGACCTCAGCACCTTCGGCCTTGACGATGGTGATATGACTATCTCTCGCCACCTTGCGCACCGCCTCCAGCACGCGATCCGCCGCCCCTTCATAACGACGGCTGATCAAGGCCGGATAGGCGGCAAACTGCGCCTCGCGCTCCTGCTGCGTCACCAGATGGCGTGGCGGCAGCCAGATCTGTTTGGCATCCGGCGTTATCAGCCATTCTGGGGGATCGCTGAGATCGGTCGAAACCTCGTAGATCTGCGGGCGGGTCCAATAGCGCTCGGCGCCAAACCCGAAGATGACCAGTGGCAAGGCGGCATAAATGATGGCTTTTGCCGCTGAAATTCCACCCAAGGCAGCATGCTGCCAAAGCTGGACGAGACCGATGAGCGCGAGCAGCACCGCCACGGCGGCGCAGCCGGCGGAAATCAGCATCAGCAGCACGAAATAGGGCGTTTCCAGAGGCGCAAATCGATGTCCGATCAACGTGACGCCACACAGAACCAGCGCAAAGGCGGCGATCAGGCGCGCGGCGCGGGCGGCATGTGAAACGGGACGGTCGAAACGAATGGTCATCAATGGCTCGTCGGCGCGTCGGATCGGAAGCCGGATGCACCGATTCCGTAAAAGCGACTTATGTTTAAATCAGGAAAAGGTGAACATAAATCGAATGCCATGCGTTTGCCGGAAACGCCCTTCAATGCCCGAATCAGCTGGGCGCATAGCGCAAAAGTGTGAGCACTTGCTTAAATTCCTAAAAAAGGCCATTCTTTAGCGTTTTATCGAGGCTGTGAAAGGACTTGATGGGATGGAACCGATGCTTTCTCAAGACGTCGCTGCCAAAACGCTGCCAACTGCAGCCATTGCCGGGGCCGATGCGGCCGACCCGATCCTGCCACTTGAACTTCTCGAGCTCGAGCTCTCACTTGAAGGGTTTTCCGGCGGAGAGCCGGCTTTCTGTGAAGCCGTTCGAAATGCCGCTTCCGCCGTGAAGGGCGATTTCCTGTTCGATCTCCCCGCGACAGGCCTCATTCACGACTGCCGCAGGCTGGCCGTTATCAGGATTCCGGAAGGCGATGCAATGCGCACGCTTTTTGCAGCACTCGACGAAGATGGTGCGGAAATCCGCCTACTGCAGCCGGACGAGGATACCGAGCATTTGCTGCGCTTTGCCGATGCCTTCATCGATCTGTTGCAGCGCTTCCCGGGCAGATCGAAAGAAGCCGCGTAAACCGCCAGGCCTGCGACGATGATAGGCCTTTCCCGCGATGGCACGCGGGGCTATAACTCGTGACTGCATATTTGCATTCAGGACATCAAGTCATGCGTATCGCTGCTTCTATTTTATCGCTTCTCGCTATTGGATTTGTTCTTTCCTCCTGCCAGACGGCCGAGGAAATCCGAGCGGCGGACGAGTCGAGATGCGCCGGCTACGGCTTTCGGCGCGGCAGCGAAAACTTCGCCAATTGCCTGATGAACCAGGATCTTAGCCGACGCGCCGATCAACGGGCCTTCATGGAAAGCAATGACGATTTCTTCTGGGGACCCACTGTCGTGGTCGGGGGCCCGGGATATTACTATGGTCACCGTCATTGGCGTCACTGAGCGCAACAGCGGCTCGCTCAAGCAGAATCAGGCGCGTCCCTTGATCGCCGCCTGTGCCGCCGCAAGCCTTGCAATCGGCACGCGGAAGGGCGAGCAGGACACGTAGTCCAACCCGATATCCTCACAGAAGTGAATAGAAGCGGGATCGCCGCCATGCTCGCCGCAGATGCCGAGCTTCATGTCGTTGCGGGTACGCCGGCCGCGCTCTGCGGCGATGCGGATCAGCTCCCCTACCCCGTCGAAATCCAGCGAGATGAAGGGGTCGTGTTCGATAATCCCCTTGCGCTGATAGGTCGGAATAAAGGCGGCCGCATCGTCGCGTGACATGCCGAAGGTCGTCTGCGTAAGGTCGTTCGTGCCGAAGGAGAAGAATTCGGCCGCCTCGGCGATGATATGGGCGCGCAATGCCGCCCGCGGAAGCTCGATCATGGTGCCGACCAGATAGTCGATCTTCATCTTCGCTTCCGTCATGACCGTGCGCGCCACCTCGTCGATCCGCGCCTTGACGTAGTCCAGCTCCGAGCGCAGGCCGACCAACGGCACCATGATCTCGGGCACCACGGCAGCCCCGGTTTCGCGTGCCGCCTCAACAGCAGCCTCAAAGATCGCACGGGCCTGCATCTCGACGATCTCCGGATAGGAAATCGCCAGCCTGCAGCCGCGATGGCCAAGCATGGGATTGAACTCATGCAGCGCATCGACGCGCTGGCGCAGCGTTGCCGGCTCCATGCCCATGATGCCCGCCACCTCGGCGATCTCTTCATCCGTCTTCGGCAGGAATTCATGCAGCGGCGGATCAAGCAGGCGGATCGTCACCGGCATGCCATGCATGATCGTGAACAGAGCAGTGAAATCGAGCCGCTGCATCGGCATGAGCTTGGCAAGCGCTGCACGCCGCCCGGCCTCATCCTCGGCAAGGATCATCTCGCGCATCACATGGATACGGTCGCCCTCGAAGAACATATGTTCGGTGCGGCAAAGGCCGATGCCCTCGGCACCGAAAGAGCGGGCAGCGCGCGCATCGGCGGGTGTGTCGGCATTGGTGCGCACGGTCATGCGCCGCGAACGATCAGCCCAGGCCATGATGCGCCCGAAATCGCCCGAGAGCTCCGGCTGGATCATCGGCACTTCACCCTTCAGCACCTGACCGGTGGAGCCGTCGATCGTGACGATATCGCCCCTCTTCAAGGTGATGCCGATGCCGATCAGTTTCTCGTTGCGCATATCGAGGCGCATGGTGCCGGCACCGACAACACAGGGGATGCCCATGCCGCGGGCGACCACCGCCGCGTGGCTGGTCATGCCGCCACGCGTCGTCAGAATAGCCTCGGCGGCGTGCATGCCGTGAATGTCTTCCGGACTCGTCTCGATGCGAACCAGGATTGCCTTGCGTCCTTCTTCTTCGGCAATGATCGCCTCTTCCGCGGTGAAGACGATCTCGCCCGTGGCAGCACCCGGCGAGGCGGGCAAGCCCGAGCCGATAACCTCGCGACGCACGCGCGGGTCGATCGTCGGGTGCAGAAGCTGATCAAGCGTCATCGGATCAATGCGAGAGACGGCCTCGTCCTCGGTAATCAGCCCTTCATCGACCATATCGACGGCGATCCGCATCGCAGCCTTGGTGGTGCGCTTGCCGGCACGCGTCTGCAACATCCAGAGCTTGCCGCGCTCGATGGTGAATTCCAGATCCTGAACATCGCGATAATGAGCTTCGAGCTGGGCGCAGATCTTGCGGAATTCGCCGAAAGCCTCCGGCATCAGCTTTTCCATCGATGGCCGTTCGTAGCCGGAGGCAATGCGGGCTGCTTCCGTAATGCTCTGGGGCGTGCGGATGCCGGCAACGACATCTTCGCCCTGCGCATTGACGAGGAACTCGCCGTAAAGCTCTTTCTCTCCCGTCGAAGGATTGCGGGTAAAGGCGACACCCGTTGCGGACGAATTGCCAAGATTGCCGAACACCATCGCCTGAATATTGACGGCGGTGCCCCAAGCCTCGGGAATGTTGTGGAGATTGCGATAGGTAACGGCCCGCGCATTCATCCAGCTGGCAAAGACGGCACCGACGGCTCCCCAGAGCTGCACCTCGGGCTCCTGCGGAAACGCGTCGCCCAATTCTTCCTCGATGACGGTCTTGTAGATCGAAACGACGTGCTGCCATTCGACGGCCGTGAGTTCCGTATCGTACTCGTGCCCGAAGCGGGCCTTTTCGTCTTCCAGGATCTCCTCGAACACTTCGTTGTCGAGGCCCATGACAACGTCGGCATACATCTGGATGAAGCGACGGTAGCTGTCCCAGGCGAAGCGCGCGTCGCCGGCATCGTGGCCGAGCGCCTGCACGGTTGCGTCATTGAGACCGAGGTTCAGGACGGTGTCCATCATGCCCGGCATGGAAGCGCGGCCGCCGGAACGGACGGAAACCAGCAGCGGCCGCGCGGTATCGCCGAATTTGCGTCCGGTGATCGCCTCCATCCGCTTCAGCCCTTGCATGACCTGCGGCTTCAGCTCTTCGGAAATCTTGCGGCCGTTCTTGTAGTAGGTCGTGCAGGCTTCGCTGACGATGGTCAGCCCCGGAGGGACTGGCAGCCCGAGATTGCACATTTCGGCGAGATTCGCACCTTTGCCGCCGAGCCGTTCAAAATCGCCGGCGCCTCCCTCGGCCTTGCCATCGCCGAATGTATAGACCCACTTTGTCATTGTCTCGTCCAACTCCCTGGGTTGAACTTAATTCATTGAGAGGCAAATGAAAATCGACAAATACGGCGAAATGTTGCACCGCACCATAAATATGGAGCAAACTACGAAAATACGAATAAATTGGCAAATTTCTCTTCATTACCGATCGGTTTAGAGCTAGCAATCGCTGATGCAATTTTTGAGAGCACTGTTTAAGAAACCAGCAAACGAGCCTGTAGCCGGTTCGGTCCCGTCCTATCGGATCTACACACGCGAGTTCGATAAAACCCTCAGGGCCGGGCAGTTGGACGAAGTTCTGGAACCGATCTCAATTGAGCACGCCGCAATGTTAGACGCAGCATGGCAACGATATCAAGGCGCGCTCCTCGATTGGCGTGCGGAATGCAATCTCGCCGCCCTAGAGGCTTCGCGGCTCGTGCGGATTCAAACCACGGAGCAGATGCGCACCGACACTGTGGTTTCAATCCTAGTCGATCATTCCGGCTCGATGAAAGGGCAATCGATATTGCTCGCGGCAGCGACAATAGATATCGCTACTGATTTTCTAGTGCACCTCGGCTACAAGGTGGAAGTTCTCGGGTTTACGACAACATCTTGGAAGGGAGGACAATCGCGAAAACACTGGCTTTCCGAACGCCCGCGACAAGCGAAGCCCGGACGACTCTGCGACCTTCTCCATATCATTTACCGAGCAGCAGACAGCAATTTTCCGCATGCTGGATACCTTAAGCCGATGCTGAGGCCAGATTTGCTGAAGGAGAATATTGATGGCGAGGCGCTACAATGGGCGACAAAGCGATTACATGCGCGGCCCGAAACACGTAAGCTACTGTTGGTGATCTCCGACGGTGCCCCGGTAGATGATTCCACACTCAACGAAAATGGCCCTCTTTTCCTATCAAAACATCTAACCGAAGTCATTGAGACCATTGAAACAGAGTCCGTTATCCAACTAGCTGCCATAGGCATCGGCTATAGCGTGAATCGCTATTACCGTATTGCTGAGGAAATCGAACTTCCCGAAGATCTAGGTATGTCGACGCTTCATCTTCTGCAGCGCCTGCTGCTGAACAACGAACCTCAGAAATCAGACTAAACCCCGGCCTCTCGCCGCGCCAGAATCTTGTCGATCCGCATACCGTCGAGATCGACAATTTCGAAATGCCAGCCACCGAAGGTGAAGCTTTCGCCGACATCAGGCAGGTGGCCGAGTTGATACAAGGCAAAGCCGGCGAGCGTATGGAAGGTGACCTCTTCCTCGCCCTCCTTCAGACCGAGCCGGGCAAAGGCCTCATAGACCGGCATCATGCCTTCCATCAGCAGCGATCCGTCGGCACGCTCGACGACGTCTGGCGTTTCATTTTCCATGTCGGGAAGATCGCCGGCAATCGCCTCTAGAAGGTCCGTCTGCGTAACGATACCTTCAAGGCTGCCATATTCGTCGATGACCATGGCCAGGCGCACGGGAGCGCGTTTGAAGCTTTCCAGCACCTTGAAGACTGCGGTCGCCTCATGGACGACCAATGGCTGGCGGATGACGGCCATCGGGTTCAGCCGCTCGCCATTGAGAAGCTGATCGAGAAGATCCTTTTTCAAGATCATGCCAAGCGGCTCATCGATCGATCCACGTGCAACGAGAAGCTGTTCGTAGCGGCTCTCGCGGATAGTCTTCTGCATTTCTTCCGGCGTGTCGTCGGCGTCGATCCAATCGACCTCAAGCCGCGGCGTCATGATGTTGGAGACATCACGGTTGCCGATATTGAAGACGCGCTCGACAAGGTCCTGTTGCGCCTGCTCCAAAAGACCGGCTTCCTGGCTTTCGGCGATCAACAGCTTGATCTCGGCCGGTGAGTGCAGCGAGCCCTCGCCCGCTCCCGGCCGAAGCCCGAATAGGCGCAGCACCAGATTGCCGAGACCGTTGAGAACGGTAATCGCCGGGCGAAGCAGGAAGAGAAACAGTCCAAGCGGCCGGACTACACCGAGCGCCGTGCCTTCGCTACGCTGAAGAGCCAGGCTCTTCGGCGCAAGTTCACCCAGCACGATGTGCAGCGCGGTGATGATGATGAAGGAAATGGCGACGGCAATCGCGTGAGAGCTGGCGGCAGCCCAGGCTCCGGGAAGAAAATCGAGAAGCGGTTCCAGAAGATGGGCCAATGCGGGTTCGCCGACCCAACCGAGAGCAAGGGATGAAATCGTGATGCCGAGCTGCGTGGCCGCCAGATTGGCATCGAGATTATCGACCGCCTTCTGCAACGACTTGGCATTCATGCGCCCTTCGGCGACAAGCTCCGTCACGCGGCTGCGGCGAACGGACACCAGAGAGAACTCGGCCGCAACGAAAAAGCCGTTGGCGGCAACAAGCAGCAGTACGGCGAGTATTCCGAGAAAATCGAAAATACCGCCAGTCGAGTCAGACATACTTCCCTTCCGGGCGGATCAGCGCCCACGTTGTTGATTTAAGAACGACGCTAGCACGCTTTAGAGCTGTGCGGCAGACGACAGAGCAATTTCTTGTCGAAACGAGAACAGTTTTATCGTCGCTTTCAAGCGATTTCGCGCAGACGCTCCGCAGTCTGGAGATCAACGGAAACAAGCTGTGACACGCCCTGCTCCGCCATGGTGACGCCGAACAGGCGGTTCATGCGGGCCATGGTGATCGGATTGTGGGTGATGACCACAAAGCGAGTCTCGGTCGAGGCCGCCATCTCGTCCATGAGATTGCAATAACGCTCGACATTGTGGTCATCGAGCGGTGCGTCCACTTCGTCCAGCACGCAGATCGGCGCGGGATTGGTGAGGAATACGGCAAAGATCAGCGCCATGGCTGTCAGCGCCTGCTCGCCGCCGGACAGCAGCGTCATGGTCTGCGGCTTCTTGCCGGGTGGGCGGGCGAGGATTTCGAGACCGGCTTCCAGCGGATCATCAGACTCGATGAGTTGAAGCTCGGCCGTGCCGCCGCCGAAAAGATGGGTGAAGAGACGCTGGAATTGCGCATTGACGATGTCGAAGGCAACGATCAGACGTTCGCGACCCTCGCGGTTGAGGCTCTGGATCGCGCCGCGCAGCTTGCGGATGGCATCGATGACATCATCGCGCTCCTTGATCAGCGCCTGCAGCCGCTCGGTCAGCTCGCGGCTTTCCTCTTCGGCACGCAGGTTGACGGCGCCAAGACGCTCGCGCTCGATCTTCAGCCGCTCCAGCTCCCGCTCGACTTCACGCAAATCCGGGATGTTCTGCGAGCCGGACAGGCCGGTCAGGCGCATGGCTTCATGCGGCTCGACGTTCAGCGTCTGGCGGATGCGCAACTCGGCTTCCTGCCGCCGTTCTCGAGCCGATACGAGCCTTTCTTCGACGCGGCCCCGCTTTTCGCGGCTTTCGGCAAGTTCCGACAGGGCCGTCGCCGCCGCCCGATCGGCCTCGCGTTGCACGATTTCTGCTTCGGCAAGGCGATCGGCAGCCACGCGGCGCGCTTCCTCGGCCTTCTGCAGCTCGTTCATTAAGGCACGGCGCTTGTCGTCGAACTCATCCGGTGCGAGATCCAGTTCGGCCGCTTCGTCGCGCGCCTCTTCCTCACGGTCGCGGAGTGTCTGAATGTGTTCCTCGGCACTGGCCGCGCGCTGACGCCAGGTGTCACGCTCCTGGCGGATTGCCAGAATGCGGCGCTGGCGTGCTTCATTTTCGCGGTTCAGGCCTTCATGACGGGCACGAGCCTCGGCAAGCGCGCCTCGATCGGTCGCGACCTCGACCTGTTGGGCCTGCAGTTTCAGGTCGATACCGGCAAGATCCGGCGCGTCCTCAAGCTCGATGCGGGCATTCTCGTCCTGCATCGCGACATCTTCCAGCTGTTGCTGCAACAGGCTGACCGATTCGGCTATCGCGTCACGGCGACGGATGAGATCGCCCGAGGCACGCTCGGCTGCGGCGAGATTTTCACGCGCTTCGGCGAGCTGACGGGCGGCGATACGGCTGCTGTCGCGCGCATTGCCGAGGCGTCCTTCTTCAGCCCTGATGCCCTCGGCAGCGGCCGACAGGCGCTCCTCAGCCTCGATCAGAACATCACGCGCCAGCTCGGCCTCAGCCTCTAGTTCGGAGAGACGGTTCTTCTGGGCCAGGCGCAGCGCAGCCGCGCTCGGGGCATCGGCTCCGGTGACATGGCCATCCCAACGGAAAACGGCACCGTCCTTGGTGACCAGGCGCTGCCCGGGCTTCAGGTTCGACATCAGCCGCTCGGCATCATCAGCCGCGACGATACCGATCTGGCGCAGACGCCGTGTCAACGCAGCCGGCGCGCCGACATGCGTGATAAGCGGCAGCACCCCGTCCGGCAGCGTCGGGTCCCCTGTCCCGCTGCCATTGTCGGACCAGTGGACCGGTGCGTTCGGATCGAGCGGAGATTCCAGGTCGTCGCCAAGGGCCGCTCCAAGCGCGGTTTCGAAGCCGCGATCGACGCGCAGCTCCTCGGCAACCGGCGAAAACGCGCCGGATGTATCAACGGCTGCCAGCATCTTTGAAATGGTCCGCGCTTCCGTTTCAAGCGCATTCAGCCCGGCGCGCGCCTGCTCGACGGGGCCTCGCGCAAAGGCCTCGGTCTCGCGTGCCTTGGAAAGGGCTGCTTCAACCAGCTGGATCGCCGCCTCGGCATCGGCAACGACGGCTTCCGCTGCTTCGACCATATCGCGCTTTTCGCCGGGATCTGGCAGATCGGCCATCTTTTCGTCGATGGCGGCCAGCTCGCGGTTTGCCTCATCAGCCTGCCGCTCCAGCCGCATCTTTCTGTCGGCAAGATCGCGGATCGCGCGTTCCAACTGGTTGCGGCCGGCCGCAGCCTCGGCCCGCTCGGCCGTCAATGCCGTGAAGATGCGCTCGCTGTCGGCAAGCTTGGCGGCCGCCTCCTCGAATACGCCGCGCGTCTCCTCGGCAAGGCGGCCGGAATCGGCAAGAACTTCTGCGAGATCAGCCTCTTCCGCGTCCAGTCTTGCAAGGATGGCGGCATTGTCGGCGACCAGGCGCTCTTCGCGACTGATGTCCTCGCCGAGCTGTGCTAGACGACGGGTCAGTTCGTCGCGACGGCGCAGGATGCGGTTGACATCCTCTTCCAGCTGGTTGCGCGCAAACTGCAGCCGCTGCAGTGCAGCCGCAGCCTTTGCCTCATCGTCGCGCAGTTCCGGCAACTTGAAGCTGGCGATGCCTTGAGCCTTCGCCGCATCCATCTGGATCTGCGCCTTCTCGGCGACCAGCACGGTTGCCTGATTGAGGGCGCTATCGGCTTCGGCTTCGGCTTCCTTGGCCTGAACCCAGCGAATATGCAGCAGCATGGCTTCGCGGGCGCGAATATCGGCGGATAGCATCTTGAAGCGATTGGCCTGACGCGCCTGACGCTTCAGGCTCTCGATCTGGCTCTCGAGCTGCGAGGTCACGTCGTCCAGGCGCTCGAGATTGCTTTCGGCAGCGCGCAGGCGAAGCTCCGCTTCGTGGCGACGCGAATGCAGGCCGGAGATGCCGGCCGCTTCTTCCAGAAGCTGGCGTCTCGCCTGGGGCTTGGCCTGGATCAGCTCGCCGATACGTCCCTGCCCGACCATGGACGGCGAACGCGCCCCAGTGGAGGCGTCAGCAAACAGAAGCTGCACATCCTTGGCGCGCGCCTCCTTGCCGTTGATGCGATAGACCGATCCCTGTTCGCGCTCGATGCGTCGCGTCACCTGAATTTCGTCGCTGTCATTGAAGGCTGCGGGGGCCGTACGGTCGCTATTGTCGAGATAAAGGCCGACTTCGGCGGTGTTGCGCGCCGGACGGTTGCCGGATCCAGAAAAGATCACGTCGTCCATGCCGGAGGCGCGCATGTTCTTGTAGGAATTCTCGCCCATTACCCAGCGAAGGGCTTCGACAAGATTGGACTTGCCGCAGCCGTTCGGCCCGACGACACCCGTCAGGCCTCGCTCGATGACGAACTCCCCGGGCTCCACGAAGGATTTAAAACCGACGAGACGAAGCTTGTTGAACTTCATGGGCGATCCCCCCTTCTCCATCGGGAGGGGAAGGCAACGCGCAAAGCCACCGTCGGGAGTACCCGGCCGGTGGCCATAGCTTGCACGTCATCTAATGGGATCACCACAGGCGCACGGCTGCGGCCGCCCGCCTGTGGTTGAAAAAGGCGCGGATCAGAGCAGGCCGTCGATAAGCTTCGACATGGCACCAACAGACATGTCCCCTGCGTAGCGCTTGCCATTGATCAGGAAGGTCGGCGTCGCATTGACACCGAAATCCTTGGCTGCACGTTCCCTTACGGAATTGACATCATCCAGAAGCTTCTGGTTCGTCAAGCACTTCGTAAAGCTATCCTCAGTAAAACCAGCGAGTTTCGACATCTGGAGCAGTGCGGCGCGGCCGTCGACATCAGGAGATGCCCAGGCGATCTGCTGCTTGAAGAGCATTTCGACCATCGGCATGTACTGTTCCTGCGGGGCGCAGCGGGCCAGCATGAAGGCGGCAGCGGCGCGCGGATCGAACGGGAATTCGCGAATGATGAAGCGAACCTTGCCGGTGTCGACATACTTCTGCTTGATCGTGTCGAAGGTGGTGACGGCGAAATGCGCGCAGTGCGGGCAGGTCAGCGACATGTATTCGACGATCTTGACCGGCGCATCTTCCTTGCCGAAAGCGATTTCCGGCAATGGGCCGGGCTTCAGCACGTCGCTCATGTTAACGTCGCCGTCGGCAGACGGAGGGGTGTCCTCACCGGCGCTGGTGGTTTCCTGACCACCCGATGCCGTCGAGGCATTTGCGGCGGATGCGGTGTCGGCAAAGGAAGCGAACGCCACGGAAAGCGCCGCAACGGCGGAGCCGCCCAGCAGGTGGCGTTTGGTCAAGAGCATGTCGGACATCGGCATAGAGTCACCCGTCGTTGAAAGAGGTCTTAGAATGTTTCATGCGATATAACGGCTGCTTGCCGCTAACAAGGCACGCTTGGGCAACTTTCTTCAAAGAATTGTGACCTGGCAAAGACAAACAACTTAAATTCTATCCACAATCGACAAAACCGGCGGTTTGGCCTGCTCCTATCGCCGCTTCCAGACCATAGCCGTGCCCAAACGCTGAACGGCTGCCCTGATCTTCTCGTCTTCGATGCCATCCATCATATCAGCCAGCTTGCGCGCTGCCTCGCCCTTCAAGGGCGGCGGGGTGCGGGAACGTTTCGATGCGGCCGATATCGGCTTCTGGACGATGCGAATCTGACTGACGGCATGAAATCCGAAAAAGCCGTTGATGCGCTGGATCAACTCACCCTGAGCATGAGTGAGGAAGAGAGCCCTCGCGCCTTCGCAGGCGATGGTGAGCACGCCGGGCTGATAGCCGCGATCGTCTCCGTAGCCACCGCGTTTCGCCCAGGCGATCTTTTCCGGGCGCGTGCATTCGGCAAAATCATCGCCGGCGATTTCGTCCCAGGAGCCCAGCAAGGCCGTATTGATCCCGGCGCGCTTCGCCAGCACGGGATCGACGATGCCGTTGGTCAGCTCGGAAATCTGCTTCTCGCCTTTTCGGGGATAACTCATCTCAATCGGGTTTCCGGTGCATTCTTGTCCATTCGGGAGCTTGATCGCCCGACGCAGCTTGGCCAAGTATAGAGCACTTCCCCTCAACGCGGCAAATCATGACCACGACTTTAGAATCACCAACGGCCGCATCGCTGCTTGCCTGGTACGACAAACACCATCGCGATCTGCCCTGGCGCGTCTCGCCGCCCATGGCGGCACGCGGCATCACGCCTGATCCTTACCGCATCTGGCTGTCGGAAGTGATGCTGCAGCAGACGACGGTGCCGGCGGTCAAATCCTATTTCGCAAAGTTTCTGGAGCGTTGGCCGACGGTCAACGATCTTGCCGCCGCCACGAATGACGACGTCATGGCGGCCTGGGCCGGGCTCGGCTATTACGCCCGTGCCCGAAACCTGAAGAAATGCGCCGAGGCTGTTGCTACGGATCATGCCGGTCGTTTTCCCAATACCGAGGAAGGCTTGCGCGCGCTCCCCGGCATCGGCGACTACACGTCTGCCGCCGTTGCCGCCATTGCGTTCAATCGCCAGGCCGCCGTGATGGACGGCAATGTCGAGCGCGTCATTTCGCGGCTCTATGCGATTTCCACGCCGCTGCCCGGCGCAAAGCCGCGGATGAAGCAGAAGGTCGCCCTGCTGACGCCGGCCGACCGTCCCGGCGATTTCGCACAGGCGATGATGGATCTCGGGGCGACGATCTGTACGCCGAGGCGTCCCGTCTGTTCGCTCTGTCCCTTTAACGGCGCCTGTGAGGCGCTGGCCGAGCATGATCCCGAGCGCTTTCCGGTAAAGGCAGCCAAGAAGGAAAAGCCGGTGCGGCATGGGGCGGCGTTCATCGCCGTCAACGACGAGGGCGAGATCTTCCTGCGGCGGCGCATCGAAAGCGGCCTGCTGGGTGGGATGACCGAGGTTCCGACCACAGGCTGGACGGCACGTGTCGACGGCGAAACTGGCATCGAGGCGGCCCCCTTCCCGGCCGACTGGCAGCCGGCCGGCACCGTGACGCATGTCTTCACGCATTTCGAACTGCGGCTGTCGATCTGGCGTGCCAAGTCAGTTTCCGAGAAAGACAACCCTGACGGATGGTGGGCGCCGGTTACAAATCTTGAAGAGCAGGCACTGCCAACAGTCATGAAAAAAGCGATCGCTCAGGCTATTCCGAATGCGTTCGCAAAACACGTTTAGATCTACAATCAGGAATTCATCCATGACGACGGAAATACGGCATATCGTCTTCGATATCGGCAAGGTGCTCATTCACTACGATCCGAACCTTCCTTACAGCCGCATCATTCCGGACGATGCCGAGCGCCAATGGTTCTTCGCCAATGTCTGCACTCATGAATGGAACCTGGAGCAAGATCGCGGCCGCACCTGGAGCGATGCCGAAGCGCTGCTGCTCGCCGACCATCCGGAGCGTGAAGAACAGATCCGCGGTTTCCGCAAATACTGGCATGAGATGGTGCCGCATGCCTATGAAGACAGCGTTGCCATTCTGGAACGGCTGATCGACGAAGGTCGCGACGTCACCATGCTGACCAACTTTGCCTCCGATACGTTCCGCGAGGCGCAGGTTCGCTATCCCTTCCTCAAGAAGCCGCGCGGCGTGACGGTTTCCGGCGATATCGGGCTGATCAAGCCGGATGTCGCCATCTATGAAACACATGCCAAGAGCTTCGACCTCGATCCGGCCTCGACCATTTTCATCGACGATTCCTATCCGAACGTCGAAGGCGCACGGGCCGCCGGCTGGCATGCAGTTCACTTCACCGGCGCCGAGAAGCTGCGCAGCGATCTCGCCGCCCACGGCATAAAGGTTTGAACCGATGATTTTCGATCCCGCAGAACGTATCGAGCTGTTTCACGACGCCATCAATCGTATCAACTATGAAGAGATCGAGAATTTCTTCGCCGAGAACGCCACCTATGTTTCCAATGGTGTCGGCGACCTCGCTGGCCGCGATGCGATCATGGAGGCTTTCCGCGGCTACTTCGACAAGTATCCCGATCAGACAGCGTCGAACTCCCTCGTGGAGACGCTGACGCCGCTGTCTGGCCGTGCCGTCTGGTCGGTTCGCGCCACCAACAGCAAGACGGGCCAACCGCTGATCCGCGAGGGCGAAGAAACGATTACGTTTAACGAAGACGGTCGCGTGGTGCGCGTCGACGTCACGGATTATCAGGAGTTCTGATAGTCGAAACTGAAAACACCCAGGGCCTTACCGTACTTTATGTTCGGTAAGGCCCTGGGTGTCTCGCCTTCTTCCCAACTGGAGGTACACGACGGAAGAAGACGAATATGTCGATCCGACCAGCCTGCGATAGCCGTAAGGCGGCTTGGAGCAGGCCCGTTGCTTTCAGCAATTCCAGACGGAAAACCGCTACACACTTTTCCTCGAATTGCTTTAGCTGTTGAGACTACTCAACCTTTGCCAGATCGCTGCGGATGATGGCCCTGAGCTCGTCGATCGGACGCAGGGAACGCCCATCGTCGATATGCCAGAACATCCACCCATTGCATGCATCAAGGCCCTGGACCTTCGCGCCAAGACGATGAATAGAACCGGCCTCGCCGCCGGAGGCGACCGTGCCGTCGGCCCGGACGATGGCGCTGTAGCGACGCTTCGCATCCGTCAGCACCTGTCCCGGCTTGATGAGTCCGCTTTCGATCAGAACGTTGAACGCGACACGGACCTCGGCCTTCTTGCCGGTCATGACGGTCAGTTCCGCCTTGCCGAGCGGCTCGACGGCGGCGATGCGGGCGCTTGCCGCGTCGATGTAATCCTGCTCGCGCTCGATGCCGACGAAGTGACGGCCGAGACGCTTGGCCACCGCGCCGGTCGTGCCTGATCCGAAGAAGGGATCGAGAATGATGTCGCCCGGCTTGGAGGAGGCCATGATGACACGCGCCAAAAGCGCTTCTGGCTTCTGTGTCGGATGCACCTTCTTGCCGTCGTCGCCCTTCAGTCGCTCATTGCCATTGCAAATCGGGAACAGCCAGTCGGAGCGCATCTGCACGTCGTCATTGGCGGCCTTCATGGCGTCATAGTTGAAGGTATAGCCCTTCGCCTTGGCATTCGGGCTCGCCCAGATCATCGTCTCATGCGCGTTCTGGAAGCGGCGGCCCTTGAAGTTCGGCATCGGGTTGGTCTTGCGCCAGACGATGTCGTTCAAGATCCAGAAATTCAGATCCTGCATGGTCGCACCGACGCGGAAGATGTTGTGATAGGAGCCGATGACCCAGATCGTGCCCGTCGGCTTCAGCACGCGACGGCAGGCCAGCAGCCAGGCGCGGGTGAAGGCGTCATAGGCCTCGAAGGACGCAAACTGATCCCACTCGTCATCGACGGCGTCTACCAGCGACTGGTCCGGACGGTGCAGCGTGCCGCCAAGCTGGAGATTGTACGGTGGGTCGGCGAAGATCACGTCGACGGATTGATTGGGCAGTGCCTCAAGAGCGGCCACGCAATCGCCCTTGATGATCGTGTCGATCCAGGACCCCGGAACTGCTGAGGTCCTGAGGTCGGCAAGCGGGAAAACTGACGCCATTTGATACTCGCTGTTACACTTACTCGATGCTCTTAACTGAGTGTTATGGTTACCTAACTTGGTTACTAAAGGCTAAAGCGGCGTCACATTTTCCAATTTCCCGCGCAAGTTTCCGGGAATGCAGGCCTCGTCGAGCAGCGCTATCGCGTTGAAAGCGCTAGAGGTCGTGCACGGCGTGGCTGTCGTCAGGCGCTTCGGCGCGCTCCGTCATGCCGTAATCACGAAGCACCTGAGCGACGCGCAGGCGATAGTCTGCAAAGACCGTCTTGCGCCCCGCTTTCTGCGCGGCGCGGTGAGCTTCGCGGTTACGCCATTCAAGAACCGCAGCCTCGTCACGCCAGAAGGACAGCGACAGGATCTTGCCCGGCTGTGTCAGGCTTTCGAAACGCTCGATGGACAGGAAGCCGTCGATCGTTTCGAGTTCGGCACGCAGCCGTCCGGCAATGTCGAGATAATGCTGATGTTCGCTGGGATGAGGGATGACTTCGAAAATAACTGCGATCATGGCGATGTCCTCGAAGCATGTGGCAGGGATACATTTTTCAGAAAAATGCGATCCTCCTGCAAGATGAAACGTTCGCGGCGGGAGAAATCGTGATTGGCCTGCGCCAGCGGATCCGCAGCGAGGCTCTTGCGATAGGCCTCGTAGGCGGCCAGATTTTCGATGTTATAAATGCCGTAGGCCGTCGTCAGCGACCCCTCATGCGGGGCGAAATAGCCGATGAGATCCGCACCATTGCGCGGGATGATCTGGCCCCATGCGTTGCCGTATTGTGCAAAAGCCTCCTGCTTGAACGGGTCGATCTGGTAGCGGATGAGACAGGTGATCATGAGCTTTCTCCTTTGCTGATGCTGCCGTTTTCGCACATTGCAGAACGGAGATGGTTCGGTTACGATCGAAGTATGAAGGAAGGTCCGGACATAGCACAGATCGGCTCGCTGATCGGCGATCCCGCTCGCGCCAATATACTGACGGCGCTCATGGGCGGCCGCGCGTTGACGGCGACGGAACTTGCGACAGCGGCAGGCGTGACGTTGCAGACTGCCAGCGCGCATCTGGCCAAGCTGGAAGCGGGCGGCCTGCTTGCGCAGCGCAAACAAGGACGACATCGCTATTTCACGCTGGCGGATGACGGCGTCGGCAAATTGCTGGAAGGCATCATGGGCTTTGCCGCCAGCCGAGGCCATCTACGGTATCGCCCCGGACCGAAAGAGCCCGCGCTGCGCAAGGCGCGCATCTGCTACGATCATCTCGCCGGCGATTTCGGCGTACGCATGCTCGACAGCCTGATCGAATCGGGCTCGATCTCTGCTCTGGGCGAGGGTCTTAGCCTGACGGCACAAGGCGAAACACATCTCGCCGCGATCGGCATCGATGTTTCCGGATTACGCTCGAATCGACGTCCTTTGTGCCGCTCATGCCTGGACTGGAGCGAGAGACGCGCCCATCTGGCCGGCAGTCTCGGCAAGGCGTTGCTTTCGAACTTCCTGGAGAAAGGCTGGGCGCGGCGAACCGAAAACAGCCGCTCGATCTTCTTCACACCTGAAGGCGAGCGCCGGTTTCTGGCGCTCTTTCCGCTAGAGATGGCGGACACGGTCTAAGGCGCCAACGTCAAGGCGCAGATCGATGTCACCGCAAATTTAAGAGGTCAGCCGACGATCGCGAAAGCTTCGCGGGTCGAGCCCGATGATGTCCGCACGGGAGAGCGACCGATCCATTGGACGTGCTTCTGCAGGATCGCGGCCGCTTCTTCGGCACGGCCTTGGCGAAGCGCAGCCAGAATGGCGCGATGATCATGGTCGGTGCGCTTTTCCCAACCGGACTGCCATGCCGAGAAAAGAAACCGGGCGCTGGCGGCATGCAGGTCATCGATGGCAGCCAGCAGACGCGTCATACCGCAGGGCGCCAGAATAAGACGATGGAAGCGGCGATTGGCCTCTTCCCAAGCATAAACATCGGCTGCCGCGTCACCTTGGCGCGTCGCCTCTTCAGCCTCATCAAGGATGGCGGGCGTCAGGTGCTGTGCCGCATGCTTCAGGGCAAGCCCCTCGAGCGCGGCGCGCATCTCGGCCACCTCGCGAACCTCCTTCAAATCGAAGGATGCGACGCGGACGCCCTGGCGGGGCAGATTGACAGCGAGACCCTGAGCTTCCAACCGCCGGAACGCCTCGCGCACCGGCACATGGCTGGTGCCGAACTCCTCGGCGATGTGATCCTGCCGCAGCCGCGCATCGGGCGCGAGCTCACCGCGGATGATGCGGTCGGCAAGAACCCGGCTGATCCGGCTGGCAATAGTGTCGTCACGCTCCTTGGCCATGGCCGATCCTTAAAGGCGGGTCGAGCCGATGTCGAGCGACAAGCTGCAGTGGTCACGTCTTTTGAAGCGCAAATGACCTTTTCCATCAGCGCAGTACAGCCATGCCTGACGATTGGTTGAGCTTTGTCGACATATCGTGTAAAGCGCGACGGTCATTTTTGAGCATGCCCCTAACCGTTGACGGTTTTGCGCGGAGCATGCCGAACCCAGCCCCGATCAAAGGCAGCATTTTTCATGAGCAATGGCTTCGACCTCATCATATTCGACTGCGACGGCGTTTTGGTCGATTCGGAAATTATCGCGGCGCAGGTCGAGTCCAAGCTGCTGACGGATGCGGGTTATCCCATCAGCACTGAAGAGATGGGCGAGCGCTTCGCCGGTATGACCTGGCGCAACATTCTGTTCGAAGTCGAGCGCGAAGCCAGCATCCCGCTTTCCGCATCGCTGCTCGACCAGTCGGAAAAGCTGCTGGACATCAAGCTTGCCAACGACGTACAGCCCATCTTGGGCGTTCCTCAGGCCCTGTCGAAACTGCCGATGCCGCGTTGCATCTGCTCCAATTCCAGCTCGGCACGCCTTGAGATGATGCTGACCAGGGTCGGTTACTTCAAACTGTTTGCGCCGAATATCTTTTCCGCCAAGGATCTCGGCGCCGATCGGGTCAAGCCGAAGCCGGATATCTTCCTGCACGGCGCCGAGCAGATGAATGTCAGCCCGGCCAACACGATCGTGGTGGAAGATTCGGTCCACGGCGTTCACGCCGCACGGTCCGCCGGCATGCGCGTCATCGGCTTCACAGGCGCTTCACACACCTATCCTTCCCATGCCGACCGGCTGACGGATGCCGGAGCCGAGACCGTCGTTTCCCGCATGTCGGATCTGCCTGGCGTCGTCATGGCGCTCGCGGAATGGGATGGCGTTCTCTGAGACGTCGGTAACAGTGATCGGAATGAGAAAAGGCCCCACCATGCGGCGGGGCCTTTTTCTTTAACAGTGCGATTTCCGCCCGAAGCCGCAGAGGGCGGCTTCGTTCGCGGACAATCTTGTCAATGGCGCTTCTTGCGCACCGGCTTTTCACCCTTGGCGGGCTTCTGCGGGCCCTGGTCGAAGCCGATCTGAACGATCGTGAAGCCGCCCGAGCCGCCGGTGACGTTGATGTCGTCCTCGGTGAACAGGAACTGCGTCGTGGTTTCGCCCGGCGGAATTTCTGCCGTGTAATTGATAGTCTTGCTGTAAAGCGCCGTCTCATTGTCCATGACTGAAACATGGATCGGCAATGTCACCTTGCCGGAGCTGCCCATCGGGCCAGCAACCAGACGTCCCTGAACGGCAATGTGAATTCCGAGACTGGTGCCATCCGTGGTGCACTGACGCGTCGCCTGGGCCAGCGAAGCCTGATAGGTCAACTGGGTCGCATCGTCCTTTGCGCCCTTGGCGTAGGTGCGATAAACCGAGTCTTCGTCGCGGATAACGGCCTGCGGGCACTTTCCGGCGACATAGGTCTGACCGCCTGTCGGTGCGGCGGTCGTCGCAGCTGCGGCTTGCGGAGCTACGGTCACATCCGTTGCCGGCTGTTTTTCACTATTGCCGCCTATGCCAAGAGTGCTGCAACCCGTCAGCAATGCCAGAAGCGAAGCGGAGAAAAGACGACGCGAAACCTTGCCAAACACTATTATTCCACCCTCTCCATATATTTCACATTATCGGCCTGCAGCCTGTCAAACGGGCCTTTTATGACACTTGGCGATGGTCTATACCAGCGACGCAGCGAAAAATCGATTGGGTAGACACCGTTTTGGCTCACTTTTCGAGATCGACAGATTGCCACAAACAGCCTCCGCACGGCGCTGATCCCACGCGCCTTGCGCAAACGCGAAAACCACGCGGCTAATTCGACGCAAAAAGACAGGCCGCCGTCGCTTCGTTTCTCTACCCTCTCAATCGATCACTCAGGCAATTTTGCGACCAAAGGAATTCTAGACCGTGGACTATATTTCAACGCGGGGAGAAGCCCCTGCCCTTGGCTTCTGCGACGCCCTCCTGGCCGGCCTTGCTCGTGATGGCGGGCTCTATGTTCCCCGCGAATGGCCGACGCTGACGAAAAAAGACATCCGCGCCTTTCGCGGCAAGAGCTATCAGGATGTCGCTTTCGCCGTCCTGTCGCCCTTCACCAACGGCGAAATTCCGGCCGATGTCTTCCGCGGCATGATCGACGATGCCTATGCCACCTTCCGGCATCCTGCAGTGGCGCCGCTGGTGCAGACCGGGCCGAACAGCTTCGTCATGGAGCTTTTCCACGGCACGACGCTCGCCTTCAAGGATGTCGCCATGCAGCTGCTGGCGCGATTGATGGACTACGCGCTGGAAAAGCGCGGCCAGCGCGCCACCATCGTCGGCGCCACCTCGGGCGATACTGGCGGCGCAGCGATCGACGCCTTTGCAGGTCGCGAGCGCACCGACATCTTCATTCTGTTCCCACATGAGAAGGTCTCGCCGGTTCAGCAACGCCAGATGACCACATCGACGGCGTCAAACGTCCATGCTCTGGCGCTCAAGGGCAATTTCGACGACTGCCAGAACCTCGTCAAAGCCATGTTCAACGACGCGCCCTTCCGCGACAAGGTGAGGCTTTCCGGCGTCAATTCCATCAACTGGGCGCGAATCATGGCGCAGGTGGTTTATTACTTCACCACCGCCGTTGCCTTGGGCGGCCCGGACCGGAAAATCTCCTTCACCGTCCCGACGGGCAATTTCGGCGATATCTTCGCCGGCTACGTCGCCAAGCGCATGGGCCTGCCGATCGAACGGCTTGTTATCGCCACCAACGAGAACGATATTCTCGCACGCACGATGAAGACGGGACGCTACGAGATGCGCTCGGTCAAGGCGACCACCTCTCCGTCGATGGATATCCAGATCTCGTCCAACTTCGAGCGGCTGCTCTTCGAAGCCAACGGCCGCGATGCCTCCAAGGTGCGCGCCGCCATGGAAAGCCTGAAGCAATCGAACGGTTTTTCGATCACGCCGGAAGCTCTGAAGTTCATCAAGAAGGACTTCCGCGCCGGCCGCGCCGGCGAGAAGCAGGTGGCCGAAACCATCCGCAAGACGCTTGCCGATACCGGATATCTGCTCGATCCGCACACCGCGATCGGCGTCTTCGTCGCTGAGAAGAACGAGCGTCCGAGCAGCCCGATGGTGACGCTTGCCACCGCACACCCGGCGAAATTCCCCGCCGCAGTAAAATCCGCATCCGGTATTGACCCGGCGCTTCCGACGTGGCTTGCTGGTCTGATGACCAGGGAGGAGCGTTTCGATATTCTCGATCCGGAACTAAAAGCCGTTGAAAGTTTTATCGGCAAGCATGCCCGGGCCGGCGAATAACAAACGCGGAAAGACAAGCGATGACAGTGGAGTGCACCCGGCTAGCGTCCGGGCTGACAATAGCGACCCAATCGATGCCACACCTCGAAAGCGTGGCACTCGGCGTTTGGATCAAATCGGGTTCGCGTAACGAGACCGAAGCAGAACACGGTATCGCGCATCTGCTCGAGCATATGGCGTTCAAAGGCACGGCGCGGCGCACCGCCCGCGAGATCGCTGAGGAAATCGAGAATGTCGGCGGCGAAGTCAACGCCGCCACCTCGACCGAAACCACCTCCTATTATGCCCGCGTGCTCAAGGATCATGTCCCGCTCGCCGTCGATATCCTTGCCGATATTCTGACCGAATCTGCTTTCGACGACGAAGAACTGGCGCGTGAGAAGCAGGTCATCCTGCAGGAAATCAATGCCGCGAACGACACGCCTGACGATGTCGTCTTCGACAAATTTTCCGAAGTCGCCTATCGCGGACAGACGCTCGGACGCGCAATTCTCGGCACGCCGGATACCGTCCTCTCCTTCTCGCCGCAACAGATCCGTCACTATCTGAGCCGCAACTATATGACCGATCGCATGTTCATCGTAGCCGCCGGTGCGGTGGATCATGAAAGCTTCGTGCGCCAGGTCGAAGAACGCTTCTCGAGCCTGCCGACAAAACCGTCCGCTCCGCCCGTTATAGAGCCGGCGCGCTACATCGGCGGCAACATTCGCGAAACCCGCGACCTGATGGATGCACAGATCCTGCTCGGCTTCGAAGGCCGCGCCTATCACACCCGCGATTTCTACTGCTCGCAGATCCTGGCCAACATTCTCGGCGGCGGCATGTCCTCTCGCCTGTTCCAGGAAGTGCGCGAGTTCCGTGGCCTCTGTTATTCCGTCTATGCCTTCCATTGGGGTTTCTCCGATACCGGCATTTTTGGCATTCATGCCGCAACCGGCGGCGAGAACCTGCCGGAACTGTTGCCTGTCATCGTCGACGAGCTGCGCAAGTCGTCACACGACATCCAGCAGCAGGAAATCGAGCGCGCTCGCGCGCAAATCCGTGCACAGCTGCTGATGGGTCAGGAAAGCCCGGCCGCTCGTGCCGGCCAGATCGCCCGGCAGATGATGCTTTATGGCCGCCCGATCCCGAACCAGGAGATGCTGGAGCGCCTGGAAGGCATCACGATCGAGCGCCTCACGGATCTTGCCGGACGGCTGTTCTTCGATACAGTACCGACGCTTTCGGCGATCGGCCCGCTCGAGCAGCTCGCGCCGATGGAAGACATCGTCACGTCGCTGTCGTCGGCGCCGGCAGCTGCTTCCAGAAGCGCCAGCGGCTAAGGGCACGCCGCGGGCCTATGGGTTCTGTTCTCGGGGGAGTGGTTGGCGGCATGCAAAAATCTGTCTTTCGGTTTCTCTCACGTCACCCGGACGCGGTTGAACTCGAAAACGACAGATATTTGCTGCGGCTGCCGCGCTACTCCGATTTCAACCAATGGCATAAGCTTCGGGCCGAAAGTCGCCGCTTTCTCGAGCCGTGGGAGCCGACCTGGCGACACGACGAGCTGACTGAGGGCGCCTATCGAGCCCGCATCATTCGCGGCAAGCAGGAATACAGTTCCGGCCAGGCGATCCCGCTCTTCATTTTCCTCAGGGAAAACATGACGCTGGTTGGCGGCATCACGATCGGCTATATTCGCCGCGGTGCCGCACAGAGCTGCATGATCGGATACTGGATGGGTGAACGCTACTCCGGTCAGGGACATATGTTCGCCGCACTTCAGTTGGTTATACCCTATATCTTTTCCGGACTTGAGTTGCACCGAATTGAAGCAGCCTGTATTCCGGATAACGAGCGTAGCATGCGGCTTCTGCAAAAAGCCGGTTTCCAGCGGGAAGGTCATTTGCGCGGTTATCTTAAAATCAACGGTCAGTGGCGCGACCATGTGATGTTCTCAAGGTTGGCGTCCGACACCGACCTGAACCGAAGCTTCGACCAGCGATGATCGCCGGGTTCCCGCAGACGAGGCCAATGGCCCGGCGGCTTCATGCCGCAATCGCGATGCTGGCCGCCGCCATCATGCTGTTGATCGCCGGAATGGCGCACGCAGCCGAGCCCGTTAAGATTTCGCGCGACGATACCGCGCTCGATCTCACCGCGACGACGGAAATCTACAGAAATCAAGGTGAAGCCTTTCAGGTTTCGACGGCTGCCGGCGCCGATGGCATACGCCGCCGTATCGAGGTGAGATCCTCCTCACCGAACCATCAGGGCGACTGGGCGGTCTTCGCACTCGCCAACGTCTCCGAAGAGCAGCTGGAGCGCGTCATCGTCGCTCCGCATTTCCGTCTGGTGAATTCAAAGGTCTTCTGGCCGGATCTCGGTTCGCAGCGCATCGTCGCAATCACGCCAAGCGAAGGTTTCGCGCTAGACCGTCAGCCAAGCGACGAAGCGGACGTTTTCCGCATCACGCTGAACCCCGGCGCGGTCGTCACATTCGTTGCCGAGCTGTCGTCTCCGGATCTGCCGCAGCTCTATCTTTGGGAACCGAACGCCTACAAGGATACAGTCAACGCCTTCACGCTCTATCGCGGCATCGTGCTTGGCATTGCCGGCCTGTTGGCCGTGTTCTTGACCATTCTTTTCGTCGTCAAGGGCACCTCGATGCTGCCGGCGACAGCGGCCCTCGCCTGGGCGGTGCTCGGCTATATCTGCGTGGATTTCGGCTTCCTCGGCAAGCTCATCAGCATTACCTCCAGCGATCAGCGAATATGGCGCGCCTGCGCGGAGGTGGCGCTCGCGTCGAGTCTGGTGATCTTCCTGTTCACCTATCTCAACCTCAATCGTTGGCACGCCCATCTCGGTTATGTCACGCTTGCCTGGGTGCTTGGCCTTGCGCTGCTCTTCGGTGTGGCGATCTACGATCCCTCGATTGCGGCCGGCATTGCGCGGCTGTCGCTGGCGTTGACCGCGACCGCCGGCCTGCTGCTCATCATCTACCTCGGCTTCAGCCGTTATGACCGTGCAATCCTGCTCGTGCCCGCCTGGGCTCTGATCCTCGTCTGGCTGTTCGGGGCCTGGATGACGGTCATGGGCAAGCTCGACAACGATATCATCCAGCCGGCTCTCGGCGGCGGCCTCGTGCTGATCGTGCTGCTGATCGGCTTTACCGTCATGCAGCACGCTTTTGCCGGCGGTGCTTTCCAGCAGGGCCTGTTCTCCGATCTGGAGCGGCAGTCCCTCGCGCTTACCGGTTCCGGCGATACCGTCTGGGACTGGGATGTGGCGCGCGACCGTGTGGTGACGACGCCCGATATCTCGACGAAGCTCGGCCTTTCACCCGGCAGCATGCATGGCGCGGCACGCAACTGGCTGCCACGGCTGCATCCCGACGATCGCGACCGTTTCCGAGCGACACTCGACGTGCTCCTGGAGCATCGACGCGGCCGATTGAATCACGAATTCCGCATTCGTGCGGAGGATGGGCATTTCCACTGGCTGTCGATCCGCGCACGGCCGGTGCTCGGATCGAATGGCGAGATCATCCGCTGCGTCGGCACGATCGTCGACATTACCGAACAGAAGAATTCGATCGAGCGACTTCTCCATGATGCGGTGCACGACAATCTCACCGGCCTGCCCAACCGCCAGGTTTTCCTTGATCGTCTGCAGTCCGTTCTGACGCTTGCATCTGATGGCAATCAGCTTCGTCCAACCGTTATCGTGATCGATATTGACCGCTACAAGCTGGTCAACGACACCCTTGGTTTTGCTGCCGGGGACAATATCCTCATCGCTTTGACCCGGCGTCTTCGCCGCCTGATGAAGCCGCAGGATACGCTGGCGCGCCTTTCGGGCGATCAGTTCGGCCTCATCCTCGTCTCCGAACGCGATCCGGCCAAGGTTGCGGATTTCGCCGATGCGATCAGCAAGGCGATCATGGTTCCGATCAATTTCGCCAATCGTGAGATCATCCTGACGGCATCTGTCGGACTGACCTCATGGGTCGACCAGCAGGAAAACGCAGCGGGTATGCTCAGCGACGCCGAACTCGCGATGTATCGCGCCAAGCGCGCCGGCGGCAATCGCGTCGAGCCCTTCCAGCCGGCATTCCGCAGCTTCGGCACGGATCGCCTCCAGCTCGAAACCGATCTGCGCCGCGCCGTCGAGCGCAAGGAACTCTCCCTCGTCTATCAGCCGATTGTGCGGCTTGAAGACGCCGAAGTCGCAGGCTTCGAGGCGTTGATGCGCTGGGAACATCCAAAGCGCGGCAACATTCCGCCGTCCGAGTTCATCCCGATCGCGGAGGCCTCCGACATTATCGGTCCGCTTGGCATGTTCGCGATGGAACAGGCGACCAACGACCTGAAGGCCTGGCAGCGTCAAACCGGCGACCTGCCGCTCTTCGTCTCCATCAATCTCTCCAGCGTACAGCTGTTGAATAACGAGCTTTACGACGATATCCGCGCCCTGCTCGCCAAGACCCATTGCGACCCGAGCCGCATCAAGCTGGAGCTGACGGAATCGCAGGTGATGGAGAATCCGGAACAGGCGCGTCTTGTGCTCGACAAGCTGTGCGACGCCGGTATCGGCCTTGCGCTCGACGATTTCGGCACCGGCTACTCGTCGCTTGCCTATCTCACCCGCTTCCCCTTCGACACGATCAAGCTCGACAAGGCCATGGTCCGCGACGACAGCGACAAGAAGGCTGTTCTGTTGCGCTCGGTCATTTCCATGGCGCGCGAACTCAACATGCGGGTGGTGGCAGAAGGTATCGAATCGGAAGAGGATGCGCTGGAGCTTGCCAAGATCGGCTGCACCTATGGCCAAAGCTTTATCTTTGGGCCGCCAATGGGCTCGGATTCGGTGCTTCGTCTGCTGAAGGAACGCTTTCCCCTGACAAAGCGCGCCTAGCGCAATTCCGTGAAAGCCGCTGAGGTCTTCCGTCCGGAATTGCGCTAAAGCAAATCGCTGGAGCGCCTGATCAGGCGCTCTCGATCAGCTCCCTGATATAATCGAGCTTCGCGACGACTGGCGGCGATAGAACGAAGGGGTAGGAATCCGGCTGTCCCATGCTGCGCTGGATCGAATTGATCGCCACGCTTAAAGGGATCCAGGCGCTGACGAGCCGCTCCGCACTTTCGGCCTTATAGGGATTGAAATCCACTTCCGCGGCCATGTCGTGATAGGCAAGCGGATCGATTGCCATGCCGAAGGATCGCGCCGTTTCCAGCGTATCGACAATGTGGAGATAGTGCGCGAAGCACTCGGCAAAATCCTCCCAGGGATGGGAGCTGGCATAGGCGCTGATAAAGTTGTCCTGCCAGTTTGCCGGCGGACCATTGTCGTAATGAGACTGCAACGCGGCGCCGTAGTCTACGCGCTCGTCGCCGAAGGCAGCGCGAAAGGCATCGAACTGCCCGCGATCACGCACCAGCTTGTTCCAGATGAAATGACCTGTTTCGTGACGGAAATGGCCGAGCAGGGTGCGATAAGGCTCGTTCATCGATGTGCGCGCCTGCTCGCGCGTCACGTCGTCGGCCTCCGCAGCGCGGATGGCAATCAACCCCTCCTCATGACCGGTCATGGCGGGTACGACGGCCCCGCCTTGAACTTCATCTTCGAGAAAATCGAACACCAGCCCGCCTTGCGGATCCTCCACACGGTCCGGATGCGGCAGGTTCCATCGCAGCAAGGAATAGAACAGATGCCGCTGTGCCTGCCCGATGCGGCGCCAGCGATCGATCCCTTGCTGCGTGCCGGTGTTCGGCACAAGACGATTGTGCCGGCAGGCGACGCAATAAACCTGCGTGTCTTCCGCATCCACAAGCCAGTTGCAGATATCGAGTTCGGCATTGGCGCAGAAACGGACGCGGCGCTCCGGCTCGGAGACAAGATGCCAGTTCGGCGCCTCATCGGCATCGAGCGCATGGATCGCCAGGCGCTCGGGAAGAAAGCCAAGCTGATGGCCGCAGTGAACGCATTGCCTGTTGTCGAAATGAACGGGTTGGCCGCAATGATCGCAGGTGAATAGCCGCATGTTTCCTCGAAGAGATGGAATGCCCACAGTAAAGAGCCTGCCACGTTTCCGTAACAGGCTCTTCCTCCCAACATCGCTGCTACGACGTTAATTCAACGGAGCAGCGACCCTAGATTGGCAGACACACGTCGCCGGTTACATCCGGTCGACGGCACCCTTGACCTTGTCTTTGGCCTTGCCAACGGCGGTCTGAACCTTGCCCTTGGCTTCCTGGGCAGCGCCCTTGGCACGCAATTCCTTGTCGTCGGTGGCCTTGCCGGCCATCTGCTTTGCCTTGCCGGCCATTTCGTTGACCTTGCCGGATACCTTGTCGGTCGTGCTGCTCATGTCTAACACCTCCGTTGTCGGCACAGCGGAATTGCCGGTGCCTCTGTCAAAGAAACGTCACCGGCGCTAGTTCGTTCCATTTTAAAGCAGAAGGGTCAGCTGTGCCCTGCCTGGGGCGAGAGCATCGCGGCATTGATACCCATGAGCGCCAGAGCGCGATCATACTTGTCATCGAGGCTGCGGTCGAAGATCAGATCCTCGTTGGCCGGGCAATTCAGCCAGCCATTGTTGCCGATTTCGGCCTCGAGCTGTCCAGCGCCCCAGCCGGCATAGCCGAGCAGCATGGTGGCGAGTTTCGGGCCGCTTCCCTTGGAGATGGCTCGCACGATGTCGAGCGTAGCCGTCAGGCTGATATCGTCGCTGACGGGAATGCTGCTGTCGCTGATGTAATCGTCGGAATGCAGAACGAAGCCGCGACCGCTTTCGACAGGGCCGCCCGTCTGGATGGGGAAATCGCGCGCGCCGGCTGGCAGCACGATGGCATCGTCATCCTTGATCATCTCAAGATGCAGAAGGACATCCGTAAAAGTCAGCTTCTGAGCCCGGTTGATGACGAAGCCCATGGCTCCGGCGTCGGAATGGGCGCAAATATAGATCACCGTCCGGTGAAAGTTCCGATCCTCCATGCCGGGCATGGCGATCAGAAACTGACCGTCGAGAAAACCTCTTTCGCGTCTGTTCTTCAGCGTCGATAGGGACATCGTGCCTCCTGACCGCAGTCCAAAACTGCACCGCTAAAAAGCAAGATGGGGCAATGTCATAAATCAATCAACTGAAAATGATCATTTCTTTTGCCGGCGGCGCTGGCTCCATGTCAGCCGATCCGCTAAATCCTGATCATGATTGGAACGCTTCATCATTCTCGCGTCTCGGCGCTTTTGGCCGGAACACTTACCCTTGCCCTTCTTTCCGGCCCTGTCGCCCATGCGGCGACGAGCGATTGGGTCGACAATGACGGCGGCCGCATGCGGCTTGTGGCGCTGGCGCCGGATGCGCAAGGGCATATCCGCGCAGCACTCCAGATCGAGCCGCAGCCGGGCTGGATTACCTACTGGCGCGAGCCCGGCGAAAGCGGCATTCCGCCGCAAGTCACGGTCAAGCCTATGACCGGCGTCACGCTGGAAAAGGCAAGCTACCCCACGCCGAAACAGATCACTGTCGGCAAGATACGAGAGATCGGCTACGACACGCCGGTGACGCTGCCGCTTGAATTTCGTGCTGACGGCAAGCCACCGACGACATTGGACCTGACCGCCTTCGTCGGTCTCTGCAAAGACATTTGTATCCCCTTTCAGGCGGACTTTTCGCTGTCTTTGCCGGCCGATGCGCAACCGACGCCGCGCGAACTCGCCCTGCTGGATGCTGCGAAATCATTGCTGCCGCAGCCGCCATCCTCTGATTTTTCGCTGCAGAGCCACAGCGTTTCGGCCGATGCGAAGAACCTCTCGCTCCGCCTCACTCTGCCCGACTCGGGGGGCGATGCGCCGGCGATCTACGTCACCGGACCGTCAGGCTACGTGTTTTTCCAGCAATCGAACGGGAAACGCGAAGGCGCGACCTATTCCGCCGATATCGAAATCAGCAAGCTGCCGAAGAATTACGAGATCAAGGGCAAAAGTTGGGGCGTCCTCGTTGTCGATGGCGATCGCGCCATGGAGACCAGCCTTGCGTTCGAATAGGCCGGATCTATAGTTTCACCCACAGCTCTTGTTCATTCGGCGGCAATTCCAAGCCCCGAGATCGCGCCCCAAGGAGAGAACCATGACAATCGCTATCGGCGACAAACTGCCCGCCGCCACTTTCAAGGAAAAGACCGTCGATGGCCCGGTCGAGATCAGCACCGAACAGCTGTTTGCCGGCAAACGGGTCGTGCTGTTTGCTGTTCCAGGTGCCTTCACACCCACCTGCTCGCTCAATCATCTGCCGGGTTATCTGGAAAACCGGGATACCATTCTATCCAAGGGTGTCGACGATATCGCCGTTGTCGCCGTCAACGACTGGCATGTCATGGGCGCCTGGGCGCAATCGTCTGGCGGCATGGGCAAAATCCACTTCCTCGCAGACTGGGACGCGTCATTTGCAAAGGCGCTCGGCCTCGACGTCGACCTTTCGGGCGGCGGACTTGGCGTTCGTTCCAAGCGCTACTCCATGCTGGTGGAAGACGGCGTGGTGAAGTCGCTGAACATCGAAGAAAGCCCCGGCCAGGCGACGGTTTCGGGCGCTGCCGCGATGATCGAGCAGCTTTGAGATTTTTGACAAAAGACAACCAGAAAGGCGCCCGCACGGCGCCTTTTTTGTTTGGACGTCTCTGCGCTTTCCGATGCAAGTCACAGCTATTCCACTCCCCGCCTCTTTTTCGCCATATTCGCTCGGCTACTACATGTAATGTTATTACATAATTGAAAGCCTGGCATGCCCTTTGATCGTGATCCCTTCGCGTCGGCCCTGATCGGACGCTCCGCCTTGATGCGCCTTGCCTATGTGGCGATCGGCATCGCGTTTCTCTGGGCGGCGATCGGCTGGGCGGTGGCGCTGGCATGAGCGATCTGATCCGCCTCACCAATCTTACCGTCACCTATGAGCGTCATCCAGCGGTGCATCATGTCTCGGGAGCTTTCGCCAGCGGCAGCCTAACGGCAATCGCCGGGCCGAACGGCGCGGGCAAATCGACGCTTTTGAAAGCAATCGTCGGCGAACTCAGACCAGCAGAAGGATCGATCGATCGCGGCGCACTGACGCGCAACGATTTCGGCTATCTGCCACAAGCCGCAGACATCAACCGTCGCTTTCCGATTTCAGTCGCCGATACGGTCATGCTCGGCGCCTGGAAGAATTCCGGCGCATTCGGGCGCTTCTCCCGACAGGATGCGGATCGCGCGCGCGATGCACTTGAGCGCGTCGGCCTCTCCGGCTTCGAGCGCCGGCATATAGGCTCGCTTTCCGCCGGGCAGTTCCAGCGCGTGCTTTTCGCTCGCCTGCTGCTGCAGGACGCGCAGGTCATCCTGCTCGATGAACCCTTCACCGCCATCGACCAGCGCACGACGCGGGATCTCCTGAGCATCGTTCTGCGCTGGCACAAGGAAGGCCGTACGGTCATCGCCGTGCTGCATGATTTCGATCAGGTGCGCGCGCATTTTCCCGAGACGTTGCTGATTGCCCGCGAACTGGTGGGCTGGGGGCCGACACAGTCGATCATGAGCTCCGCAAACCTCATCAAGGCACGGGCCATGGCAGAGCGCTGGGATGAAGCAGCCGACGCGTGCCTGCCCGAAGATGAAACGGCGTCCGACGATCTCGCGCGGCAGGAGCCGGCCCGATGACAGCCTACGATATCTTTCTCGCACCTTTCGCGGATTACGGTTTCATGCGGCGGGCGCTCATCGCCTGCCTGTGCCTCGGCCTCGGTTCCGGCCCGATCGGCGTCTTCCTGATGCTGCGCCGCATGAGCCTGATGGGCGATGCCATGAGCCATGCCGTGCTGCCCGGCGCTGCCATCGGCTATCTCATCGCAGGCTCGCTGTCGCTGACGGCCATGGGCCTGGGCGGACTTGTGGCCGGCCTTTCGGTCGCGCTGCTTTCCGGCCTCGTCAGCCGCATGACGGTGCTTCAGGAGGATGCGAGCTTTGCGAGCTTCTATCTCACCTCCCTGGCACTCGGCGTTCTCATCGTGTCGCTCCGAGGGTCCAACATCGACCTGCTGCATGTGCTTTTCGGCACTATTCTGGCGATCGATGCCCCTGCCCTCTACCAGATCGGCGCGATTACCACCGTGACCTTGCTGGCGCTTGCCGTGATCTATCGACCGCTGGTCATGGAATGCTTCGACCCAGGCTTCCTGCGCGCCGTCGGCGGGCGTGGACCGGTGTATCATTTCCTGTTCCTGCTACTTGTGGTGCTCAATCTTGTCGCCAGTTTTCAGGCGCTCGGCACTCTGATGGCCGTGGGGTTGATGATGTTGCCTGCGGCCGTTGCCCAGCTCTGGTCGCGCAGCCTGCCTGCCATGATGGCGATCGCGACAGGAACGGCGGCTGTCTCCGGATATGTGGGTCTCATCGCGTCCTATCACCTCGAGTTTGCCTCCGGCCCGACGATCATCATCACCGCGAGCCTGATCTATGGCTTCTCCATTCTCTTCGCACCTTCGGGCGTTGCCCGGCGGTTCTTCCCGCGTCCCCATCTCCGGGGCTAAACCCAACAAGGAGACTCGCATGAACAAACAGAAACTGCTTCTCTCGGCCGCTGCTGCAGCCTTTATCGCATTCGGCGTCGCCGGCCCGGCCTCGGCCGAGACCTTGAACGTCGTCGCGTCCTTCACCGTGCTTGCCGATGTCGTCAAACAGGTCGGCGGTGACCATGTGAAGGTGTCGAGCCTTGTCGGTCCGAACGGCGACCCCCATGAATTCGAACCTTCGCCGGCCGATGCCAAAAAGCTCAATGCCGCCAAGGTCACATTCGTCAGCGGCGAAGGCCTCGAAGGCTGGATGGATCGCCTCATCACCGCATCGGGCTACAAGGGAACGCCTGTTGTCGTCTCCGACGGCATCAATACCCGCACGATGGTCGATGACGGCAAGACTGTCACAGACCCGCATGTCTGGAACAGCCCGGTCAACGTAAAGATCTGGGTCGCCAACATCGAGAAGGCTCTTTCCGCTGCAGATCCGGCCGATGCCGCCGACTTCAAGGCGAATGCCGAGCGCTACACCAAGGTTCTGACCGAGCTCGATGCCTACGCGCACAGCAAGTTCGATAAGATCCCCGACGATCGCCGCAAGGTGCTGACAAGCCACGATGCCTTCGGCTATTTCGGCCGCGAATATAAGGTCAACTTCCTCGCCCCGCTCGGCTTTTCGACGGAAACGGAGGCGTCGGCCGCCAAGGTCGCCCAGCTGATCGAGCAGATCAAGACCGAGCATGTGAAGACTTATTTCTTCGAAAACTCGAACGACCCTCGCCTTGTCAAGCAGGTCGCCAAGGCAACCGGCGCGCAGCCTGGCGGCGAGCTCTATGTCGAGGCGCTTTCGAAGGCAAATGGCCCGGCTTCGACGTATGAAAAAATGTTCCGTTATAACGTTGACCAGCTGGCGGCCGCCATGGCGAAGTCGAGCTGAATGAGCGACTGAACGTGAAAAGGGCCGCAGGCGCGTCTCGCCTGCGGCCCTTTATGAACTTCAAGTCCGGGCGGTCAGATATTCAGATCAAAGACCAGAAGGCCGGCAAGACCGCCATCGGTGGACGAGACGATGCGCTCGCCGACAGCGACGTGATCCGGATGCACGAGATAGGCATCCCGTGCTTCCGGGCTCTCGAATGTCACGGCAAAACCGTCAACGAAACCGCCGTGCAGGCCTTCCGGCGAGACATTCGGCCCATACTTCACGTCGACGATGCCCGGGATGACCTTTTGCAAGGCAGCTACGGATTCGAAGATCGCTTTCTTCTCATCCTGTGTCATGGCGGATTTGAGCCGAAGAAAAACGCAGTGCAGGATCATGGATACAGCCTCCCTGGATATCGTGGCCAGCATAAAGGGAACGGGCACCGGAGCAAGCTTGGAAGTCGCGAACATTGCGTTCGAGGTGGCCGATCAATCGACGACCTGATCCCTTCCAAACCGTCCTTGCCCTATGAACCCAAAGCCACTCCGGCGATGGCTGTAGACGAATGCTACTCGCCGGCCCGTTTGGTCGGCTGCCAACCCAGGATCGACTTCGCCCTGGCGTTCGAAACCGAGCCGCCGTCATCGACAATATTGAAAATGCCGACAACAGGGGTTTTTACCACCATCAGCGCGGCACGCGCGGCGTCGTCCACATGCAGGCTTATCGATCCGGACGGCGCGTCGCAGCCTGTGTCCGGCCCGTAGAGCAGGCCATAGCGCAGGACCGTTCCGGCAATGCCGCCGGTGTTCAGCGTGAGGCCTTCGAGCGTCCGGATCGCGGTTGCGCCTTCCTGAAGCGGAGTCTCTTCCGTCACTTCGCCAGAGCTGGTCTGATAGGCCCAGGCGATGCTTTGCGAAATCATCCGTTCGGCTCCGGCTGCGACCGCAGCGTCGACGAGATTTTTGGTTCCGATTTCGCGAATGCGGGCGTTGCGGGCACGCCCCTCTTCCATCTGCGCGGGGTCAAGCCCAAAGGGCAGATCGGTCAGCTGATGGATGACGATGCTCGGCTTCGTCCTTATCAGCGCGTCTTTTAGCGCTTCGCCGTCGAATACATCAACGACGACAGGCGTGGCACCCGCCTGCTTCAGGCTCTCACCGCGCTCCGGCTTGCGGGTTGAGCCATAGACGGTAAAGCCTGCCTCGACCAGCAAAGGAACGAGCTTGCGTCCAATCGCGCCGGTTGCCCCGGCAAGAAAAATGGTCTCGCCCATTTCGAACTCCTTGGATATCTGCACCATGTTTGGTGTGCATGTTTTCGCATGGGCTTGGCCTTGGAAACAGATGCAAGAATCCCAGATTTGACTAGGCCAAGATCTGACTCAGCCTTCTTGATCTGCGGCCATGCAGATGGCTTTCAACCGCTGCGCCAACGTCTCAGCCATATGCCTGCTGCTGAGATTGGTGAAGCTGATGAGCAGCCCATCGACCGACGGCGGCCCCATGTGCCACGATGAAAGCGACTGCAGGCCGAAGCCATCCGCCTGCGCCAATGTGGCGATCTTTGCGGACGAAGCGCGATACCCCTCGAACTGCATTGCAAGATGCAATCCCGCCGGAGGCGAAATCGCCCTGACCCCGTCGCCGAAGACATCCTGCATAGTATCGACAAGCAATTGCCGGCGCTGCGCGTACAGGGTTCGCATCTTCTTCAGATGACGGATGAAATAGCCCTGTTCCATGAAGTCCGCGATCACGGATTGATGGAATTCCGGACAACCGGCACTGATCAGCCGGCTGGCACGCTCGAAACTGTCGATCTCCGAGGGCGGCACGAGCAGATAGGCAAGCCGAAGCGCCGGATAGAGAACCTTGCTGAACGAGCCGGTGAACAGCACGCGCTCGCCGCGATCCATGGCCTTGAGCGACAGCGGCGGCCGGCGGTTGTAGCGATACTCGCTGTCGTAATCATCCTCGATGATCCAGCGCTGTCCCTCCTCCGCCCATTTGAGCAGTTCACCACGCCGCTCCTTTGACATCATCACGCAGAGCGGACTTTGGTTGGCCGGCGTGACCATGGCAAAGCGGGCATCGGGCGCGCGAGCCCTGCCCCCCTCGACAATCAGGCCATCCTGATCGACCGGCACAGGGTGGAGCTTGGCACCCATGGAGACCAGAAAATCGCGAGCAATTGGATAGCCCGGATCCTCGAACCATATGCCGTCGCCCGGCTGATGAAGCGCACGCATGATCAGCTCCAGCGAGGCGCGATGGCCTGAGGTCACAAATACCTGCTCCGGCCGACAGGCAATGCCGCGCGAAAAGGCGAGATAGGCCGCAATACGCTCACGCAGCGCCATGAGCCCGGCAGGCTGAGGGTGGCCGAGCTGCTCTATGCCAAGCTCGCGCGAGCGGCGGCTGACCAGACGGTTCCAGGTCTTGCGAGGAAAGGCATCGAGCGCCGGCAAGCCCAGCTGAAACGGCCGGATATTTGGCAATCGTTCCGCCCTAGCTCGACCCGTAACGAGGCGCGGCGATCCTGCATTGCTCGTCTTCTTCAGGCGCTCCTCGACGAAGGTGCCTGCCGCGCCGCGAAACTCGAGATAGCCCTCTTCCGCCATGATCTGATAGGCGAGATTGACGGTCCCGCGCGATAGGCCGAGTTCGCTGGCAAGCGCTCGTACCGATGGCATCCGATCTCCCGGCGCCATACGTCCCTCGGCGATCGCGGTCTTGAAACGCGCACAGAGCTGCAGGTAGATCGGATTGTTATCGTCGTGCAAAAGCGGCGTATCTTTCGCATTGGCCGATGGAGACTGCTTTGCCATGACGGCCATTTCCTGGATATCGGGGCTGCCGCCCAAAACCTACGATCCTCTTGGCGCGGAGGTTAGCCCGAAGACAGGATTGGCGGCAAGCTGCCGCTCGCCCGATGCGATGGCCTCTGCCGCAAAATCCGGCTGCACCAATCCTTGCAGCCGAATGAAATGCACATCCTCGATGCCGATGGTTGCCAGCACGTGGGTGAAATAAGGCGAGAGATAATCGGGCTGCCGGGCGCGTGGACCCTCGTGCTCACTGCCCGAGCCGACGATCACGAGGGTAGGACGATCCCTGAGCAAGCCGACCTTGTAACCGTCCCGATAGCTGAAGGTGCGACCGTCACGCAGGATGTAATCGATCCAGAGCTTGAGCGACGCCGGCACAGAAAAATTGTGCATCGGCGTTGAGACAATCAGGTAATCACAGGCGTCCAGCTCACGGATCAGCGTCTCCGATTCCTTGAACACCGGGAGGCCGGTTTCGGCACGTCTGGCAATGGCGTCGGCATATTGCGCGGTGATCGGCGGCGGGCACTTCGTCGCGAGATCACGCTCGACCAGAACGACGCCGCCTTCCTTGGCAGCAAGATTGGCCGCGGCCTGTCGCGCCAGTCGATAAGCACGTGAGGATTGCCCCAGCGGACTGGCATTGACATGCAGCGCGATTTTCATGCTGCCGGCTGTTTCAGAAGCTGGCTGAAATGCAGACCTCGAGCAAGAAGCCCGTTGCGGAAATAGAAACGCTGGGCGAGCGAATTGGCGAGCCCGGTATCGAGCACCAGCATTACCCTGTCATCGGCCTTCGCCATTTCCCGGACATGCTCGATCAGTTTAGCGCCGAAATTAGACCGCTGGCATGATTGGCGCACCACGAGATCGTCGACATAGGTAAACCGTCCATAGAGCAGGTTTTCAAGATGACGATAGCCGGCCAGACCGGCCAGTTCACCGTCCTTCCATACACCCAACAGGCGATAGCCCTCTTGCTGCTGCCGCTCGATACGCTCGCGATAGGTTGCGGCCTGCTCGATATGCGGACGAAGCTCCCGCATAACGGCAAAGCTCGCCGCAATATCGTCGGCGCTTTCGATATGCTTGAAGATCATGTCCGGCTCTCGCTGAATGGGAATAGCCGAGGCATAAACGGGCAATGACCCACCAGACAGAACCAAAAGCCGACAAACGGACTAGGCCAAGGCTACTTCTTCTTGAAAGGCTCCATGCCCTTGCGCGCCAGCTCGTCGGCCCGCTCGTTCTCGGGATGACCCGCATGCCCCTTGATCCAGTGCAACGTCACCTTGTGCCGGTTATAGGCCTCGTCCAGCGCCTGCCACAGCTCGGCATTCTTGACCGGCCTTTTGTCGGCGGTCTTCCAGCCGTTCTTTTTCCAGCCGAAGATCCACTTGGTGATGCCGTCCTTGACGTAGACGCTATCGGTATAAAGATCGACCTCGCAAGGGCATTTCAGGGCCGACAGCGCCGAGATCGCAGCCATCAATTCCATGCGGTTGTTGGTTGTATCCGCCTCACCGCCGGAGAGCTCCTTTTCCACTTCACCATAGCGAAGCACCGCGCCCCAGCCGCCGGGACCGGGATTGCCGGAGCAAGCGCCGTCGGTAAAAATATCGACGTGCTTCATGCCTTCAGCCCATATTCGGCAGCCGATGCAATCTGGCGGTGGAATCGCAGCTTGCGCAAATATTCGATCGGATCTTTTTTCGTGACCATGGCGCCGGCCGGCGTCGTCAGCCAGTCGTAGAGGCGGGTCAGGAAGAAGCGCAGCGCCGAGCCCCGCGCCAGTATCGGCAGGGCGGCGACTTCCGCCTCGCTCAATGGCCGCACGCTCTGGTAGCCTTCCAGCAGCGCCATGCCCTTGGTGATGTTATAGGCGTGATCCTTCTCGAAGCACCAGGCATTGAGGCAGATGGAGACGTCATAGGCCAGTTGATCGTTGCAGGCAAAATAGAAATCGATCAGGCCGGAGAGCGTGTCGCCCAGGAAAAAGACATTGTCCGGGAAAAGATCGGCATGGATGACGCCTTCGGGCAGATCCTTCGGCCAATGCTTTCCAAGAAAATCGAGTTCGCTGCGGATCTCATCCTGCAGGCCGGCTTCGACCTCGTCGGCGCGCGCCTCGGACTTTTCCCAAAGCGTCTGCCAGCCCTCGAGCGACAGCGCGTTCGGACGGCGGATTTCAAAACCTTCGCCGGCGACATGCATGGCGGCAAGCGCCTTGCCGACTTCGCGGCAATGATGCGCCTCAGGCTTGCGCAGCCACATGCCTTCGAGGAAGGAGATCAGGGCAGCCGGGCGGCCGGAGAGATGGCCGAGCAACGCGCCATCCTTGCGCGGCAGAGGCAGCGGGCACGACAGGCCACGGCTTGCGAGATGCTGCATCAGCCCCAGGAAGAACGGCAGATCGCCCTTGTCGACGCGCTTTTCGTAGAGCGTCAGGATGAGCGGATCGCGAGTCGTGTGAAGCAGGAAGTTCGAATTCTCTACGCCTTCGGCGATGCCCTTGTAGGACAGCAACTCGCCGACATCATATTCGGTCAGGAACCACTTCAAATCGTCTTCGGTAATATCGGTATAAACGGCCACGAAACAGTCCTGAACTTGAGCGCCTTGGGTCGGCTATTCGCCGTTGACGAAAGCCATGTCTGCTGTCGTCAGCTCTATACTGCGAAGCTCGCGATTGACGAGGAAATTCTCGGTTTCCTTCACAGTTTCAGCGAGTTCCACCACGGCATTATAGCGGGCGCGGAAAGCTTCGATGATCTCGTTGACGATGACTTCTGGCGCAGATGCACCAGCGGACAGGCCAACCGTCCTGATGTCGCCGATATTGCCCCAGTCGATCTCGGCGGCGCGCTGGACGAGAACGGATTTCTTCGCCCCGGCTCTCAGCGCCACCTCGACAAGGCGCTTGGAATTGGAGGAGTTCGGCGCGCCAACGACGATGAAGAGATCGCAGCCGGGGGCCGCCTCCTTCACCACTTCCTGGCGGTTGGTCGTGGCGTAACAGATCGAATCCGCAGCCGGCGCAGTCAGATTGGGGAAGCGCTCCTGTAGACGGGCAATGACGCCGGCGGTGTCGTCGACCGAAAGTGTCGTCTGTGTCACGAAACCGAGATTGTCGGGATCGACGGGCTCGTAGACATCGGCGTCTTCCACCGTCTCGATCAGCGACACCGTGCCCTCCGGCAACTGGCCCATGGTGCCGATCACCTCCGGGTGGCCGGCATGGCCGATCAGGACGACGTGGCGGCCGAGGCGATTGTGGCGCATCGCCTGCTTGTGCACCTTCGAGACCAGAGGGCAGGTCGCATCGAGATAGAAGAGATTGCGCGCATCCGCATCTGCCGGGACCGATTTCGGCACGCCATGGGCGGAAAAAACCACGGGCTGGGCGCGATGCTCGGCCGGAATTTCGTCGAGCTCTTCTACGAAAATGGCACCCTTGGCTTCCAACCCTTCCACGACATAGCGATTGTGCACGATCTCGTGGCGAACGTAGACCGGCGCGCCATAAGCCTTCAGCGCCAGAACGACGATCTGAATGGCGCGATCGACGCCGGCACAGAAGCCGCGCGGGCCGCAAAGCCGGATGGTCAGGTCAGGTTTGGAAACGGCTATATTCATGTCTCTTCCGAAATACGCGACGATGGCTCGGCCATTAGATAGGGATGCCCTTCAGGCTGATCCACTTTGCCCGCAGGATCTTATCCAAAAACCGCTGCGCACTTTTGCGACCATGCTCTAGCCGAATATTCCATCGAAATGAAGCTATTCTATTGCATGCCTCTATTGTGACGGCGCATCCGGATGGTGTTTGCGCCACCAGGAAATAGCGACGATGGCAACCAGCGCCACCGCGAGACCGTACCAGGTCACGGCATATTGCAGATGGTTGTTCGGCAGATCGACAATGGTGACGCCGCCGATGGGCAAGCCCGCCGGATTGGGGGTCCTGTCGGCATCGATGAAGAAAGGCAGAACCTTGTCCTTCGGCAGCCCGACGCTGGACGCCATCGTTTCAAGGTCCTTCCAGAAGAAGATGTTCTTGGCTAGATCATTGTCCGGCATGCCTGAGGGCTGGCCACTCAACTCGGCTCGCGCGAGGCCCGTTACCGTCTGTTCGCCGGTCAACTGACCCTGCTTGCGCATCTCCGGCTCTTTGGCATCCGAAGGCACATAGCCTCTGTTGACGAAAACATAACGGCCGTCGTCGAGCTGCAACGGCGTGTAGATATAGAAGCCGGGCTCGTCGCCATAGGTGGCGAGAAAGTCCCGTTCCTTGTTGTTGAGAAAGTGGCCGGAGGCGGTCACCGTGCGATATTCGATATCGCCACCGGAAGCCGCCATGGCCTCGATCGCCGACAGCGGCACGGGCGGCGCATCCTTGCGCGCGGCAATATCGGCCAGCAGGCCTTCCTTCCATTGCAGGCGTTCGACCTGCCAGGTGCCAAGGCCCAAAAGAATGACGAGCGCAACGAGCAGGATCAACGCCTTGCCGACTTGCCATAGAGGATTGGCACGGCGCGCGGGCACAACGGTCTCAGTCACGAGTGATGCGTCCTTCGCTGGCATTGTTGCGGTATTGCAGCGCGATCAGGATGCCCTTGCACCAGCGCAGAGAGAGCAGCGACAGAATGATGGTCAGCGGTGCAAACAGCACTATGTAGACCCAGATCGGCGGCGCGTAATTGATCTGCATCCACAGGACCAGACCGATGACGATGAAGCCGACGATCAGGATGACGAAGACGGCCGGGCCATCGCCGGCATCGGCAAAGGCATAATCAAGATCGCAGGCAGAGCAACGCGGCTTGATCGACAGCAATCCATCGAAAAGCTTTCCATGGCCGCAGCGCGGGCAGCATCCCTGGAGGCCAACCTTGAACGGATCGACAGGCGCAAAGAGGGCGCCATCATCATTCGACGCGTTGGGGCTTTTGTCTTGCTCTGAGTTCAATGTCCGATCCCGGTCAGTCTGCCAATACGGGCAAGCATCGTGATCTCGCCCCCGCTACAATCAGTACCCGCGATGCCATTCTCCGTCCAATCCAAAAGCTCGTACATCATATCCAAGTCAGACCATGCGTAGAGAGGAATGGCCCCATGAAAGACGGCGAAGATGTCACCCCAGGACATATCATCATCCTGAACGGCGCTCCGAGATCCGGAAAGAGCAGCATCGTCGAAGCCATCCAGACCGGATTTGAAGGCGTGTGGCTCAATCTCGGCGTCGATGCCTATGTGCGACACATCACGCCCGAGCGCTATCGCCCGGGTATCGGCCTGCGTCCGGGCGGCGAGCGACCCGACCTCGAGCCGCTCATTCCGCGCTTTTATGCCGCACTCTATGCCTCGATCGCCGCGCACAGCCGACTGGGACTGAATGTCGTCGCAGAATTCGGCCATCATGACAGCTACTCGCAGCCGCTCGGCATTCTCAGCGATTGCGCCAAGTTGCTGGCAGGACTGCCAGCTCTGTTCATCGGCGTGCGTTGCCCGCTCGATATCATCTTGCAGAGGCGGTTGGCGGAAGGAGCGGAAAGGCAAGGCTCCTACATCACCATCGAACGCGACATGCCCATCCCCGCTCCGATCGTCGCCTGGCAGGACCAAGTGCATCGGCCCGGCACCTACGATCTGGAAGTTGATACGTCCACGAAAAGCCCTGAGGCATGCGCCGAGGAAATTCGGCACTTGCTCACCAGAGGAGTGCCTCATCCAAGCGCCTTCGAGAGGCTCGCGTCGGGCGATTGAAGCCTGAAAGCAAAAGGCGAGCACGGGGCTCGCCTTTTTTCTTACGAAGGATGGAAGTTCGATCAGCCTGCGGCGATCGGCGCGCCCCAGCTGCCCCAGATGTAGATGCAGAAGAACAGGAAGAGCCAGACGACGTCGACGAAGTGCCAATACCAGGCAGCCGCTTCGAAACCGAAATGCTGCTTCGGCGTGAAATCACCGCGGATGGCGCGCACGAGGCAGACCAGCAGGAAGATCGTACCGATCAGAACGTGAAAACCATGGAAACCGGTCGCCATGAAGAAGGTCGCACCATAGATCGAATTTCTGAATTCGAATGGGGCGTGAGCATATTCATAGGCCTGGACGCAGGAGAACAAGGCGCCTAGCAGGACGGTCAGCGTCAGACCCTGGATCAGCCCCTTGCGATCACCATGCAGCAGCGCATGGTGCGCCCAGGTGACAGTCGTACCGGACAGCAGCAGGATGATGGTATTGTAGATCGGCAGGTGCCAGGGATCCAGAACTTCGACACCCTTCGGCGGGAACTGACCACCGAGGAAGGCCGTACGGGATGCCTGAATGGCCTCGTTCGGGAACAGGCTGACGTCGAAATAGGCCCAGAACCATGCGACGAAGAACATCACCTCCGAGGCGATGAACATGATCATGCCGTAGCGCAGATGCAGCGAGACGACACGCGTGTGCGCACCTTCATGTGCTTCCTTGATCGTATCAGCCCACCAGCCGTACATGACATAGAGGACGACAGCCAGGCCGATGAAGAACAGCCAGGGCTGCGCCAAATTCAAGCCGAACATATGTAGCGCGCCGCCGTTGAGGTAGCGCATGAAGCCGACACCACCGAAGGTCAGCACGAAGGCCCCAGCGGCCGCAAGGATCGGCCATGGGCTGGGATCGATAATGTGATAGTCGTGTTTTCTCTGATGCACTTCGGCCATATCAGCAATCCCCGAATAACTTTTTCCCATATTGCTTCCGGTCAAACCGAAAAGCACTCTCCATCAAAGTTTCTTTTCCGCCGGCTGCACCGCGCCCTCGTTCGATGCCACGGGCTTCACGCCGTCCCGTGGATAGAATGTGTAGGACAATGTCAGGGCGTTGATCGTCTTGGTTTCCACCGCCTTGGTGATCTCAGGATCGACGTAGAATACCACCGGCATCTCGCGCTTTTCCCCTGGCGCAAGATCCGTTTCGTTAAAGCAGAAGCACTGGACCTTGTTGAAATAGACCCCGGCTTCAAGCGGCGTGACGTTGAAAATCGCCTGGCCGCGTTGCACCTTGTCGGACTTGTTCTCCACCACGAACTTGACTTCGATGGTTTCACCGATCTTCGGGCTCACCGATTTCTGCTCGGGTCTGAAATCCCAGGGCAGACCGGGCGCGACATTGGCGTCGAAAGACACCTGAATCGGCTTGTCGAGAATGACGTTCGAAACCTGCTCGGTGCGCTGCGTCGTGCCGTTGTATCCCGTTACCTGGCAGAACATGCGGTAGAGCGGCACGGCAGCAGCGCACATGGCGCTCATGCCTATGATAAAGCTCAGGCACATCCCGACCACCAGCCCATTGTTACGGCCGCCGGTCTTCGTGCTTTTCTTTGCCTCCTCCGCCATCACGCCTCCTCAAACGTGTCCGGTACCGACCTTGATGAGGGTGATCGCATAGAACAGGATCACCAGGCCGGCCAGTACCAGGCCGAGCGCTATGTTGCGCCCGCGCCGCGATTTTCTTTGCGCTTCCGTCAACTTGACCAGCTCGATCATAACCAGCCTCCAACGCCGCCCGAGATCAGCACGGCGACGAGCCTGTCGATCAGCAGCGCGGAAAAGATCGCAAAAAGATAGAAAATGGAAAAGCCGAAGAGCTTCTTTGCCGGCACCATCTTTTCGTCGCCATCGGCCATCCGCCAGACGGCGATGGAACAGTGCACGAAAATCGCACCCAGCAGCGCAGCCACGATGCCATAGCCCAGGCTCGCAAAACCCATGAAGGACGGCACGACACCAATCAGCGCGGTCAGAACGGCATAGACGACGATCTGGTTCTTGGTCGTCGCAACACCCGAAACGTTCGGCAGCATCGGAACGCCGACGGCCTTGTAATCTCCCATCTTGAACAGGGCCAGCGCCCAGAAATGGGCAGGCGTCCAGAGGAAGATGATCAGGAAGAGCACGATGCTTTCAACCGGCACGCTACCGGTCACGCAAGCCCAGCCGATAACAGGCGGGAATGCGCCGGCAGCGCCGCCGATGACGATATTCTGCGGCGTCGAGCGCTTCAGCCACATCGTGTAGATGACGGCGTAGAAGAAGATCGTGAAGGCGAGGATACCGGCCGAAAGCCAATTGACTGCGAGGCCGAGGATCGTGACCGAGAAGCCCGAGAGCACCAGGCCGAACGCCAGCGCTTCCGAAGGGCTGACGCGGCCCGATGGGATCGGCCTGCGCGCCGTGCGGCTCATGACAGCGTCGATATCGGCGTCATACCACATGTTCAAGGCGCCGGACGCACCGGCGCCGACCGCGATGCAGAGAATTGCGATGAAGCCGAGGACCGGATTGATGTGTCCTGGCGCCAACACCAGGCCGGTGAAGGCCGTGAAGACGACCAGCGACATGACGCGCGGCTTCAGAAGCTCGAAATAATCGCGCGCGCTCGCTTCCGACAGGCCGTTGTCGGCTTGCGTTGCGAGTGCTTCGTGATTGTCGATGACCGTCATGCTTTCTTCCAATTATCAGGTGAGCCGGACGCCGCTCATCGCGGCGTCCGGAAACAGACTTACTTGATGCGCGGCAGCTCTTCCCACTGATGGTGGGGCGGCGGCGACGACAGCTGCCACTCGAGCGTGGTCGCACCCTCGCCCCAGGGATTGTTGCCTGCAACGCGCTTCTTGGCGAATGCATCTATAACGCCCCAGAAGAAGAAGCAAAGGCCAACAGCTGCGACATAGGAGCCGATCGAGGACACGAAGTTCCAACCGGCATAGGCGTCCGGATAGTCGATATAGCGGCGCGGCATGCCCGCACGACCCAGGAAGTGCTGCGGGAAGAACACCATGTTCACACCGATGAAGGTGATCCAGAAGTGCCAGTTGCCGATCCGCTCGCTGTACATGTAGCCGGTCATCTTCGGGAACCAGTAGTACCATGCGGCGAAGATCGCGAAGACGGCGCCGAGCGACAGCACGTAGTGGAAGTGTGCCACAACGAAGTAGGTCGCATGCAGTTCGCGGTCGAGGCCGGCATTGGCGAGCTGAACACCCGTCACACCACCGAGCGTGAACAGGAAGATGAAGCCCAATGCCCAGATCATCGGCGTGCGGAACTCGATCGAACCGCCCCACATCGTCGCGATCCACGAGAAGATCTTCACGCCCGTCGGGACGGCGATGACCATGGTTGCGAAGACGAAGTAACGCTGCGTGTCGAGCGAAAGGCCGGTCACATACATGTGGTGGGCCCAGACGACGAAGCCGACGGCGCCGATCGCGACCATGGCGTAGGCCATGCCGAGATAACCGAAGATCGGCTTGCGCGAGAAGGTCGAGATGATGTGGCTGATCATGCCGAAGCCGGGCAGAATCAGGATGTAGACTTCCGGATGGCCGAAGAACCAGAAGAGGTGCTGATAGAGCAGCGGGTCACCGCCGCCTTCTGGAGCGAAGAAGGTCGTGCCGAAGTTACGGTCGGTCAGCACCATGGTGATGGCGCCGGCGAGAACGGGCAGCGACAGGAGCAGCAGGAACGCGGTGATCAGAACGGCCCAGGCAAAAAGCGGCATCTTGTGCAGTGTCATGCCCGGTGCGCGCATGTTGAGGATCGTCGTGATGAAGTTGATCGCACCAAGGATCGACGATGCGCCGGCCAGATGCAGCGCGAAGATCACGAGATCGATCGCCGGACCCGGGTGGCCGACCGTGCCGGACAAGGGCACATACATCGTCCAGCCGGCGCCCGCGCCATAAGCACCCGCAGGACCTTCGACGAACATCGACAGGATCAGCAGGAGGAAGGCGGGTACGATCAGCCAGAAGGAGATGTTGTTGAGGCGCGGGAAAGCCATGTCTGGCGCACCGATCATGATCGGGATCATCCAGTTGGCGAAGCCGCCGATCATCGCCGGCATGACCATGAAGAAGATCATGATCAGTGCGTGTGCGGTGACGAAGACGTTGTACATCTGCTTGCCGCCATCGATGGCAGCATCGCCGGAGTAGCCGTAGACCATCGACGCCAGACCGCTGAAGATCTGAATGCCGGGTTCCTGCAACTCCATGCGGATGGCGACGGACAAAAGGAAGCCGATCACGCCCGCGAAAATCGCGAAGATCAAATAGAGCGTTCCGATGTCCTTGTGATTCGTCGAATACAGCCAACGCTCGGCGAAGGTCTGCTTGTGCGCATGATGATCGTCATGCGCGTGGGCGTCTTGAAGATCATGCGAGTGATCGTCGTGTGCCTTGGATCCAGCCATTGTTCCTATCCCTCTTACTTCGCCGTGTTTTCGGCAACCTTGACGGTTGCGGGCTGATCGACGGCGGCCATCAGAGCCTTGTTCGCCTTGTTCAGATCGGTTGCAGCGGAAGCAAGCCACTGCTTGTACTGATCATCGGAGACGACGCGGATGGCGATCGGCATGAAAGAGTGATCCTTGCCGCAGAGCTCGGAACACTGTCCGTAGTAAAGACCTTCGCGGTCTGCCTTGAACCAGGTCTCGTTGAGGCGGCCTGGGATGGCGTCAATTCTAACACCGAAGGACGGCATGGCGAAGGAGTGAATGACGTCGGTCGGCGCTGCCGTGACGAGAACGCGCACGTTCTTCCCGACCGGCACCACCATTTCGTTATCCACAGCGAGAAGCCGCGGATACTTCGACTTGTCGTCCTTGCCGGCAGCCGCGCGATCCGGCTCCTTCAGCATGAACGAATCAAAAGCGAGCGGCGTGGCGCCGCTGCCCTCATATTCATAATTCCATTGCCATTGCGTCGCGGTGGCCTTGACGGTGACATCAGTCTTTTCCGGGAAGGTCAACTGGTCGGTCAGGAGGTTGAAGGAAGGGATCGCCAGAAACAGAAGGATGAGGACCGGACCGATGGTCCAGATAACCTCAATCAGTGTATTATGGCTCGTCTTGGACGGAACCGGGTTCTTGGAAGCCCGGAACTTGATCATGACGACCAATAGGAGAACGAGGACAAGAAGCGTGATCGGAATGACAAACCAAAGCGTGTATGCCTCAAACCAACGGATTTGATGCATATTGCCGGTTGCCGCCTCCTGCATACCGGTTTCCCAAGGTTTCGGCTGATCAGCATAGCTGCCTGTTGCGAAAAGCAGACAGATCAGAGCCGTCAGAGCCGCATAAGCTCTCTTAATCACGATGTCTCTCCCTCCAGCGTTTGATCCCAGATCTTCCTCAAACGCAGTATCCCTACAGTCCATTGCGCTTCAAACCACAGTTTGGGGTACTCCGCAACAACTCAAGAGATTTGTTAGTGCGGCATTTTTGCGCGAATATAATCCCCATCGCCGGCCGGACATGGCAAGCATTTCATCATCATACGAAAAATTGCATCGTGGTCCATGGCGCCACCGGGACAAAATAGAGTACATGTCGTATTTCCGCCGTAGTCGATTGGAATCCAGCACCCGGGGCTTTTCATTTGCCGGTCTGGCTTCAACAATAGCGGCACTGATTCGAATCTAGAGGTTTTCATGGGTTTTCGTTCCCTCGCCCGGCTTTGGCTTGTTACCGGCAGCGTCGTTGCCGCGGCCGCCGCGCCCGTATGGGCGCAACAAGCACAACAGACTCAGCCAGCGCAGCAGACCCAGCAGCTACAGCCGCAACAACAGGGCCAGCAGCAGCCTCCTACGCAGCAGGTTCCGACCAGCCAGGTTCCACAACCTCCGGGCACGGTTCGTTCCAGCCATGGCGCATGGTCCGTCGTCTGCGACAAGCCGGCCGGTGCGTCGGCCGAACAATGCGCACTCATGCAGAACGTGATTGCCGAGGATCGTCCGGAAATCGGTCTTTCCGTCGTCGTGCTGAAAACCGCCGATCGCAAGTCCAAGATCCTGCGCGTTCTCGCGCCGCTCGGCGTATTGCTGCCGAATGGTCTCGGTCTCAATATCGACGGCAAGGATATCGGCCGCGCCTACTTCGTGCGCTGCTTCGCCGATGGCTGCTATGCCGAAGTGGTGCTTGAAGACGAATTGCTGAAGACGCTGCGCAGCGGCGCCACCGCAACCTTCATCGTCTTCCAGTCTCCGGAAGAAGGCATCGGTATTCCGGTCGATCTCAAGGGCTTTGCCGAAGGCTACGACGCCCTTCCCTGATCGGATGGGCTTGCTCTTGCGCCGTGCGAAGCCTACATCGGCTCTGAACGGAGCACCTGACCCATGAATACCGATCTCCTTACCCTTTTCGACACCGACGAAACCAAACTGCGCGGCATCGTGGCCGACGCACTTGCGGGCGCTGACGACGGCGAGCTGTTCGTCGAGCATGTGCAGGCGGAATCGCTGACGTTCGACAACGGTCGGATGAAGGGCGGCAGCTTCAATACCGAGCAGGGTTTCGGCCTGCGCTCCGTCGCCGGCGAGGCCGTGGGCTACGCGCATGCGGGTGATCTCTCGGAAGCCGCGTTGAAGCGCGCCGCAGACGCAGTGCGCGCGGTCACCTCCGGTTACGCAGGCTCTTACGCCGCCGCGCCGCAGCGCACCAACAAGGTTCTCTACGGCGACGAAAATCCGATCGGCACGCCGACATTCGAGGAGAAGGCCAAGCTTCTCCAGGAGATCGACAGTTATCTGCGCGACAAGGACGACAAGGTCCGGCAAGTGACGGCATCGATTGCCGCAAGCTGGCAGGTGGTTGATATTCTGCGCGCCGATGGACACCGCGTACGCGATATTCGCCCGATGACCCGAATCAACATTTCCGTCATCGTCGGCGATGGCGACCGACAGGAATCCGGCTCATTCGGCACCGGCGGCCGCATCGGCTTCGGCGATTTCGTCACGAAGGAGAATTGGCAGCGCGGCGCCGACGAGGCGCTGCGGCAGGCATTCATCAATCTCGAGGCGATCGACGCACCGGCAGGAACGATGGATGTCGTTCTTGGCTCGGGCTGGCCGGGCGTCATGCTGCATGAGGCTGTCGGGCACGGGCTGGAAGGCGATTTCAACCGAAAGAAAACCTCGGCATTTGCAGGCCTTCTCGGTCAGATGGTCGCCGCACCCGGCGTGACCGTCGTCGACGACGGCACGATCGAGAACCGCCGCGGCTCCCTCACCGTAGACGACGAAGGCACGCCTTCGGCCTACAACGTCCTGATCGAGGACGGCAAGCTGGTCGGCTACATGCAGGATCGGCAGAATGCGCGGTTGATGGGCATGAACGCCACCGGCAACGGTCGGCGTCAGGGCTATGCCCACACGCCGATGCCTCGCATGACCAACACCTACATGCTCGGCGGCGACAAGACACCGGACGAGATCATCGCCTCGGTGAAGAAGGGTATTTATGCGGTCTCCTTCGGAGGCGGCCAGGTCGACATCACCTCAGGCAAGTTCGTCTTCGGCTGCACCGAGGCCTATCTGATCGAGAACGGCAAGATCGGGGCGCCGATCAAGGGCGCCATGCTGATCGGCAACGGACCGGACGCGATGAAGCGGGTTTCAATGATCGGCAACGACATGAAACTCGACACCGGCATCGGCAATTGTGGCAAGGGCGGCCAGTGGGTTCCCGTCGGCGTGGGGCAGCCGCATTTGAGAATGGACCAGATCACCGTGGGCGGCACGAAGGCGTAAATCGCCCTCCCCTACTCCTCGGAGGGGCGGAAACGCCATTTGCGCTCTATGGCAGCGGCAAGATCCAGGCCGTTGCGATGGGCGAAGAGCAGGATATGGCCGAGAACATCGGCCGTCTCGTCCGCCAGCGCCATTGCAAGCTGCGCCTCGGTCATGCCCTTGCGGCGGCCACGGCCCGTCGTCTTATTCCAGATTTGCGTCAGTTCGCCCAACTCTTCCTGCAGCTTGAGCATGAACCAGTCTTCATCCCGCTCCAGGCCGTTCTCGGCGGCATAGGTGGCGGAAGCCATTTCGAATTGCTGCATCAGCTTTTTCATCATCGACGCCGTTCTCTTTATGTTCTAGAGCATTGATGACCGATTCCATGAAAAAAGTCGAGCCGGCGGAGTTCTGCCCCGCCGGCTCGACTTCCGAAAGTTGATATTCCGCTTAGCCCTTGTTCGGCAGAAGCATGCAATCGAATTCCTTGCGCTTCAAAGCCGCGCATGCCGAAGTTGCGTCGTCGCGAGTGGAAAAGCCGACGAAACGTGCGCGGTAGAGCGTATTGTTGCCCTTGCCATAAGGCTCGGTATAGGGCGAGGCATTGGCAAGAGCGTTGCCGGCCTTCGATTTTGCGATGGACAGAAGATCCTTGGCAGCCTGCGCGCTCGGGGTTGCCGCAATCTGCACCTGCCAGCCACCGCCCGCTACGGGTTTGCCGGCGTTCATGATTTCATCCATGGCGACGGGGCGGTCCATCGGGACCGTGACGTTCGAGGATGCGGCAAATGCCAAAGGCACGACTTCGGGACGTTTGCGGCTCGCGGTCGTGGCCGTGGTCTGCGTATCGACATCGACGGCGACATCATCCGATGCCGACGCCACTTCGACCTGCTTGCCCTTGCCGACGCTGCCAATGCTCGCGACGAGGCGAGATGTCGAAACCGAGCTGGCCTTGGAGACATACCGATCGAGCAAGGAAGCCATCAGCGCATCGCGGCCACGGGCCGTCGCGCCGCCCATGACGACGCCGATGACGCGGCGATTGCCGGAGCGCACGGCGCTGACGATGTTGAAGCCCGACGCATTGGTATAGCCGGTCTTGATACCGTCCATGCCCTCATAGCGGTACATCAAGTTGTTGTGGCCGCGTACGTAGTGGCCACGATAATTGAAGCTCGCCTGCGAAAACAGCCGGTATTCCTGCGGATAATTATTGATGAGAGCAACGGCGAGCGTCGACATATCGCGAGCCGTCGTCACCTGCTGCATGTTGGGCAAGCCGGACGAATTCATGAATACGGTGCGGCGCATGCCGAGTTCGCGGGCTTTCTGCGTCATCAACCGCGCGGCGCCGCTTTCGCTGCCGCCAAGCGCTTCGCCCATCGCGGCGGCGGCATCGTTGGCCGACTTAATGATCATACCGTCGACGGCTTCGCGTACGGTCACCGTGCCGCCTGCCTTCAGGCCGAGCTTGGTCGGGGGCTTGGCCGCGGCGGCGCTCGAAACGGGGATTCTGGTGTTCCAGCTGAGTTTGCCGCGATGGATCGCTTCGAACGTCAGGTACAGCGTCATCATCTTGGTCAGGGACGCGGGATGATTGAGGTCATCCGCATTGCTCGACGTCAAAACCTTGCCGGTCTTGGCGTCCATGATGAAGTAGGCGCTGCCCGCAAAGCTCGCCGCAGGCGCGCTCAACAGCGCAACAGCCGCAGACATGGCCACCAAAAGTCTTTTCATAATCGTCCCCAAACGAAAAAATGCCAACACACCGCAGTCAGCCTTGTATGATTTTGCGACAAGAAAGCTGATATCGGTGCGATATTGAGGCAACAGCCTCGTTAGTTCTTCAATTTTGCCTTTCCTGGTAAAATAAGCATTAACGCATTGGAAATTATAGCAAAGATTCAGTAAGGTTTAACGGAGGGCGCGTTAGAGCGTTGGCAGTCGTCAACCGGATCGATCCGCATGGAACAGGGCCTCAAGGTCCGCCTCAAGCGCACAATGATCTCCAGCGGGCTGGAGGCCGCCGCACTCATCAGAGGCGCGGGCCTCATGCGGGATGTCGGCGGCATCGGTACGATCTTCACCCTTCATCATGTGCGCCCTGCCCTTCCTCGTGGCTTCGCACCGAATGCTCATCTCGAAATCTCGCCGGATTTCCTCGATCGCGCGATCCTGCGCCTGAAGAAGGACGGCTACGAGTTCCTGTCTCTCGATGCTTTGCCCGCGCGCATCGAAAATGCCGGGGGCAAGCCGCCGTTCGTCGCCTTCACGCTTGACGACGGCAATCGAGACAATCTCGATCATGCGCTGCCGGTTTTTGCACGCCATGGCGTGCCGTTCACGATCTTCGTCGCCCAAGGTTTGTCGGAGCGGACGCATAGCCTGTGGTGGGAAACATTGGCGGAACTGCTCAACCGGCTGGATCGGCTGAGATTCGATTTCGGGGCTGGCGACGAGTTCGTGCCTTTGGAGAAAGAGAGCCAGAAGCAGGCGGCGTTTTCACGCTTCGCGGCCTTCGTGCACGGCACGGATGAAAGCGACGCCGTCGCGCGCATCGATGAGCTGGCCGCGCGGAATGGCCTGGAACCGCTCCATCTGGTACGGGAAGCGATCATGGACCGAACGGAATTGCGGGAGCTTGCCCGCCATCCTCTCGTGTCGCTCGGCGCCCATACGGTGAGCCACCGTGCACTCTCGCGCTTGACGGAAGCGGAAGCAGCTGCGGAAATGGCGCTTTCCGCCGACTATGTCGCCGATATCATTGGAAAACGGCCGACAGCCATTGCCTATCCTTACGGAACAACAGACGCGGTCTCGCAGCGCGAAGGAAGGCTTGCTGCGAAACTCGGCTTTTCAATCGGCGTAACGACGCGTCCAGGGATCATCGCTGCTGCAAGCAGCAATGCCCTCACACTTTTGCCCCGGCTTTCGCTGAACGGCCATTATCAGAAGCCGCGCTATGCCTCGGCGCTGGCCTCCGGCATCCCCATGCGGTTGATGGGGCGCCGGGACGCAATATAAATCCTCGGTAAATGACCTGGTATGCCGAAGGGCGAGACGCCTTAAGGGTACATCCGCACCTTCTGCCAGGCACCTTCAGGCATATCGCGACGAAACTCGATTCGGTCATGAAGACGGAACTGGCGATCGTGCCAGAATTCGATCGATAGCGGCCGAATGCGGAAGCCGGACCAGTAGGGCGGGCGTGGAATATCGCCGATCGCATACCGCGCCGTATATTCGGCAACAGATTTTTCCAGTGCAAAACGACCTTCCAGCGGACGAGACTGCTTGGAGGCCCAGGCACCGATGCGACTGCCGCGAGCCCTTGTTTTGTAGTACTCGTCGGCTTCCTTGTCGGTCACCACCTCAACCAGTCCGCGCAAACGCACCTGCCGTCGAAGCGACTTCCAGTGGAAGCACATGGCCGCTTTCTTCTGAGAAAGGATTTCTTGGCCTTTCTGGCTCTCGAAATTCGTATAGAATACGAATCCGTCGCTATCGAAACCTTTCAAAAGGACCATGCGGACATTTGGCAGTCCATCCTTATCAACCGTTGCCAAGGCAACCGCATTCGGATCATTTGGCTCTGTGGTCTCAGCTTCGCGAAGCCAGGCCGCAAATAGAGTGAAAGGTTCGTTCTGTTCGGTGAAGTCACCGCTTGTTAACCCGTTTTCCGACATATTAGTTTAAATACTCCGCAATTCCTAAAAATCATCAGCCTCTCCGGCTGACAAAGATCTTCGGGTGGAAGTCATAGCAAAGTCGATCGTTCATACAAAGCGCAAGCTTGCGAAAGGCGTGACGATAGGTGTTGCCCTGGTCTCCCTTCTCACCCTTGGCGGCTGCGTCGGCGGCGGCATGGACTACCTGGCCTCGGCAAAAGTGGATCGCAGCGTCTCGACCGGCACGGTTCCGACAGCGCCCGTGACGACCGACAGCATCTCAGACGAATCGACCGTGCGAAACGCCGTCAGCTCGGCGGACCTGCACAAGCTGAACGGCCAGCCCATCCCCTGGGCGAACGCGTCCACCGGCAGCGCCGGGGTTATCGACGCGATCACCGAGAGCAATTCCTCCGGCGTCGTCTGCCGCCAATTCCGCACGAGCCGCCACTCCTACGAGGGCATTGCCAACTTCTCCGGCAGAACTTGCCTTGTCAGCCAGGGCGAATGGCAGTTGTTGAGCTTCCAGCAGGCCGGCTGACCTTCCCTCTCTTTTTCGTCTCGACCGGCAATCCCGACGCATGGCAGCGGTGAACGCCGCTGCAGCCTTACGATTTCTCGCGTCCGGCGTTAGCGAACGGCTAACCATCCGCGAACATGGCGCAGGCCCTCCCCCATCAGACGTAACGCCTGATTAGCAACTCTTCCCGCAGGATCGCTTCATACGCGTGCTGACCTCTTGCCTTTCCCAGGGCTGCGAGACGGCGAAGCACGACGTGTGAGTTTCGTGTGTTGGGGGTGCTCCGAAGGGGCCGGATACCCACAGAATGGTGGCTGGAAAGATGCGTGATCCTTACCAGGTGTTGGGCGTGAAAAAAGATGCCGGGGCGGATGAGATCAAGGCGGCGTGGCGCAACCTCGCAAAGACCGCTCATCCCGATCATAATATGGGCGATCCGACGGCGACGGAGCGCTTCGCGGAGATCGGCCGCGCCTATGAGACACTGAAAGACCCGGAAAAGCGCAGCCGCTACGATCAGATCGCCACCCTGGCGAAAGCCAAGGGTCAGACGACGGAGCAGACCATCATGCAGCAGCGTCAGGCTGCGCGTGAGGCGGCCGAGCGTGCGAAGGTGGCTCGCGCCAATGCGGAAAAGGTCATGGAAGAGCTTGCGCGGGCCAACGCCCGAAAGGCGGCTGCGTCGGCAGCCAGCCAGCAGGCGGGAGCCCAGAAAGAAACGCCCGAAGACGTGGTCGAGCGTATTTTCGGCGTGAAGGCCGGCCGCGCACAGCAGCAGGAACAGGCAAGCGCCGAAGCGGCCGCGCCCCAGCCCGAAAAGCAACCGGAGACCACCGCATCGGCAGCGGAAGACATCCAGCCGGAGGAAGAACTGCTTGCGACGGGCACGGCTTCGGGCGGTTCGCGCTCGGCTTTCGGCATCCTGGGTTCGCTCATGCGCCGTATCACCGGCAGCAACGTTCAAGACAAGCCGCCGGAAAAGACGCCTGAAGTCGCGGCCGAAGCGACGGTCACACTTGAGGACATGCTGAAGAGCCGCTGGATCATCGTTCCGCTGCCGGACGGTCGCGAGGCGCGCTTCCAGGCGACGACCGATATTTCCAACGGCCAGGTGCTGCATCTCAAGAACCAGGGTCTGAAACTGCAGGGCATGCTGCGCGGCGACGTCGCCATCACGGTGCACATGTCGACCGACGGACGCTTCACCCTCGATGGCAGCCATGTGCGCACGATATTGCCAGTGACCATCGAAAACGCGGTGCTCGGCTGTGAAACAACCGTCGAAGGATTGAACGGCCCGGTCAAATTGACGGTGCCGCCGTGGTCTGGTTCGGATCACATCGTGCGCGTTCCCGGCGAAGGCTTGCCCGACGGAAATGGCGCAAAAGGCGATCTCATTGTCGAATTGCGGCTGATGCTGTGGGAAAAACCTGACGATAAGGTCACCGATCTCATGCGCAGTATGCGCGAGGGGCTTTTCCTGTGAAATTTTGGTGACAACAGCACCCTTTGTTACGATCCCTAACAGTTGATGATCTTTACGATGCTTGAACAGGGGAACGGCCTATGCCATAGGCAGGGTCATTCGAAAGTTCAAGGGAGCAGAATATGGCTCAATCCACTGGCCTCATGGCAGGCAAGCGCGGCGTCATCCTCGGCGTTGCAAACAACCGTTCGATAGCGTGGGGTATTGCCAAGGCCTGTTCGGATGCCGGAGCCGAGATCGCACTGACGTGGCAGGGCGATGCCCTGAAGAAGCGTGTCGAGCCCCTCGCCCAGGAACTGGGTGCCTTCATGGCTGGCCATTGCGACGTGACCGACCCGGCAACGATCGATGCCGTCATCGACACGCTGGAAGCGAAATGGGGCAAGATCGATTTCGTCGTGCATGCCATCGCCTTCTCGGACAAGGACGAGCTGACCGGCCGTTACCTCGATACCAGCCGCGACAACTTCACGAAGACGATGGACATCTCCGTCTATTCGTTCACGGCGGTTGCACAGCGCGCCGAGCGAATCATGAATGATGGCGGCTCGATGATCACCCTCACCTATTACGGTGCGGAAAAAGTCATGCCGCATTACAACGTCATGGGCGTTGCCAAGGCGGCTCTCGAAGCAAGCGTGCGCTATCTCGCCGTCGATCTCGGCGGTCGCGGCATCCGCGTCAACGCGATCTCCGCAGGCCCGATCAAGACGCTCGCAGCGTCCGGCATCGGCGACTTCCGCTACATCCTGAAGTGGAACGAGTATAATGCTCCGCTGAAGCGGACCGTCACGATCGACGAAGTCGGCAACTCGGCTCTCTATCTTCTGTCCGATCTGTCGACCGCAGTCACTGGTGAAGTCCACCACGTCGATTCCGGCTACCACACGGTCGGCATGAAGGCCGTGGACGCGCCTGACATTTCCGTCGCGAAGGACTGATCAACAGGAATCTGACCGTGTCGCCAATCCTCTATGTGATCCGTCACGGTCAGACCGACTGGAATGCCGAGCGCCGTCTGCAGGGGCAGAAGGACATCGACCTCAACGCCATCGGCCGCGAACAGGCGCGCCAGAACGGCATCGACCTCGGCGAAATCCTGACATTCGAAGGCCAGCCGTTCGATTTCGTCGCAAGTCCCTTGCGGCGTACGCGCGAGACGATGGAAATCATGCGCGAGGCCATGGAACGCCCTCCCAAGGATTACCGCACGGACGAAAGGCTCGTCGAAGTCTCCTTCGGCGCCTGGGAAGGTTTTACGCTCAAGGAACTGAAGATCTCCGAGCCAGAGCGTCTTGCCGAGCGCAAGGCCGGCAAATGGGACTTCATTCCTCCGGGCGAAGATGCCGAAAGCTACGAGATCCTCTCCTGGCGTGTGGGCTCTTGGCTGACTTCAGTCGAACGCCCGACCGTTTGCGTCACGCATGGCGGCGTCATTCGGACACTGTTTCGTCTGGTAGGCGATATTGCCAAGGAAGAAGCGGCCGACATTCCGATCCATCAGGATCAGATCCTGAAAGTCGATCTGGACATGAAGATCATCGGCTGGGTCTAAATGATTCCTGAGATGCACGGCAGCGGGTTCTGCCGGGAATTGCGTGAGGAAACGCGTCAGCGACGCAAGCGTACTCTCGAGCGCCGTCAATTTGCCGGCGGTATCGCCTGATTACTGAACGATATCGAGATCGTTGACGACGCGCTTGCCGTCGACTTCGGTGTAGAAAACCACGACCTTGACGCCGGCCTTCAGACCATTGAAATCGAAATCTTCCGGCACCTGATAGTTCTTGCCGTCATCGAGGGTGATGCTGAAGTTTTTCGTATCGACCTTCTTGATGGTGGATTCGACATCTGCGCTTTCGGCAAAGCCCGCGACGGGCGCAAGCAAGGCTGCCGTGGCCAAAAGCGTCGCAACAAAAAAGCGCATGGTCGTTACCCTTCAGGTCAATTTGCTCGTGATCTCTTATGGAGTGTAGAAAACACGGTGAATATGGCGGAAGTTGCCCCCAATAATGGCTAGGCTCGCCTAATTGGTGAATGCATCGTCACAATCCACAATTCGGATTAATCTTTGTTTACCATGATGATGGCAGGCAGCAGATTATGCTGAAGATCGTTTCTTCGATCGCCGAAAGAAAGATTTTGTCTTGCCGGCATTTTGGCCTATGAGTGGGCCGCAATTGCAAGAGAAAAGACGCGGCCTGCCTGTCAGTCCGCACCAAGCTGGTCGTTTTCCATGTCGCACAACACATTCGGTCACCTCTTCCGCGTCACCACCTGGGGCGAAAGCCATGGTCCGGCGCTCGGCTGCGTCGTCGACGGCTGCCCTCCCGGCCTCCGCTTCAAGCTGGAGGATCTTCAGGTCTGGCTCGACAAGCGCAAGCCGGGACAATCCCGGTTTGTCACGCAGCGACGCGAAGACGATCTCGTCAAGGTGCTATCGGGCGTGATGTTCGACGAGGACGGCGAGACGATGATCTCGACCGGGACACCGATCTCGATGCTAATCGAGAACACCGACCAGCGCTCCAAGGACTATGGCGAGATCGCCAAGCGTTACCGCCCGGGCCATGCCGACTATACCTATGACGTCAAATATGGCATCCGCGACTATCGCGGCGGCGGCCGTTCGTCTGCCCGCGAGACGGCCGCACGCGTTGCAGCCGGCGGCATCGCCCGCCTCGTTGTGCCCGGCGCAACGATCCGCGGCGCACTGGTGCAGATCGGCAAGCACAAGATCAACCGCGCCAATTGGGATTGGGCTCAGGTGGACCAGAACCCGTTCTTCGCGCCCGATCCTGCGATCGTGCCGGTGTGGGAAGAATATCTCGACGGCATTCGCAAGGCCGGCTCTTCGGTCGGCGCCGTGGTGGAAGTCATTGCAGAAGGCGTGCCTGCGGGTCTCGGAGCGCCGATCTACGGCAAGCTCGATCAGGACATCGCGTCGTTGCTGATGTCGATCAACGCCGTCAAGGGCGTCGAAATCGGCGAAGGCTTCGCATCCGCAGAACTGACCGGCGAAGAAAATGCCGACGAGATGCGCATGGGCAATGACGGCAAGCGTATCTTCCTCTCCAATCACGCAGGCGGCATTCTGGGCGGCATCTCCACCGGCGAGCCGGTGGTCGCGCGCTTCGCCATCAAGCCGACCTCGTCGATCCTGACAGAACGCCAGTCGATCGATGCCGATGGCAACAATGTCGATGTGCGCACCAAGGGCCGCCACGATCCATGCGTCGGCATTCGTGCCGTGCCGATCGGCGAGGCCATGGTTGCCTGCGCCGTTGCCGACCATTATCTGAGGGATCGCGGCCAGACGGGCCAGCAGAGATAGGAATTTCGAGATGCCTTACGACCAGAAGCGTGTTGTCGATGCTATCAGGGCCTTCGAGGCCGGCGAGATCGTCGTCGTCATGGATGACAACGACCGCGAAAACGAAGGCGACCTGATCGTCGCTGCGGTTCATTGCACGGCCGAAAAGATGGCTTTCATCGTCCGGCACACTTCCGGCATCGTCTGCACGCCGATGCCGCGTGAAGAAGCCAAGCGTCTCAATCTCAATGCCATGGTGGCGGAGAACGATTCCGCCCACACCACCGCCTTCACCGTTTCCGTCGACTTCAAGCACGGCACCACGACAGGCATTTCCGCCGACGACCGCACGCTGACAGTGCGCAATCTCGCCAACCCGAATGTCGGCCCCACGGATTTCGTCCGTCCCGGCCACATCTTTCCGCTCGTTGCCCGCGAAGGCGGCGTCCTCATGCGGTCCGGCCACACGGAAGCTGCCGTTGACCTCTGCAAGCTTGCCGGCCTGCCACCGATCGGCGTCATCTGCGAACTCGTCAACGACGATGGCACCGTCACGCGTGGCCAGCAGGTCGTCAGCTTTGCCGAACAGCATGGGCTGAAGCTCGTCTCGGTGGCCGACCTCATCGCCTATCGCCAGCGCAAGGAAACGCTGATCGAACTCGGTGCGAGCTTCGACATCGAGACGCCGTTCGGCAAGGCGCGTGCCCATACCTATTCCCTGCCTTGGGATCCGATGCAGCATCTGGCCGTCGTCTTCGGCGATATCCGCGACGGCATCGACATTCCGGTGCGCCTGCATCCGGAAAACGTGGCAGACGATATTTTCGGCAAGAGCAGCCCGGTCGATTTCTACATGAAGAAGATCGCCGAAGAGGGCCGCGGCATCATCGTCTACCTGCGCGAAGGCTCCGTTGGCGTAGGCCATGTCGACAATGGCCGCAAGTCACGCCAGACGGATCGCGAAGCCCATGCCGAAGCCAAGTCACGCGAAAGCGAATGGCTCGAAATCGGACTTGGCGCACAGATCCTGAAGGACCTCGGCGTCAGCTCGATCAAACTGATGACCAGCCGCGAACGCCACTACGTCGGCCTGGAAGGCTTCGGCATCAAGATCGCCAAGACCGAGATCTGCTAATCGGCTTTTGTTGCCCAGCTCATCCGTTGCGGTTGTCCACCATCGCAACGGACCATGGTCAATGTCATTTGCCGCTTGATGGATGAACGGCATCGTGTGTGTGAAACTCGCGATCCAGCAGGCCCATCATGATATCGTCGTGCCAGCGGCCGTTGACGTAAGCGGTTTCACGCTCTCTTCCCTCGATGATAAAGCCGCATTTTTCGTAGGCGCGAATGGCGCGCTTGTTGTAGGCGAGCACGCGTATTCCGATGCGGTGGAGTGCCATCTCGCCAAAGGCATGGCGCAGTAAAATGGTGATTGCCTCGGTTCCGAAGCCTTTGCCGAGCAATGCGGGATTGTTGATGCCGATCGCCATCGTCGCGCGCTTGTCCTGCGCGTTCACGTTGTCCAATCTGATTTCGCCGGCAAAGGCGCCGTTGATTTCAATGACCCAGGCATGCGGACGTTTATCGAACCATTGCACCCACCTGACAGCACCTTCGCGCGTGATCGGTTTGATATCTTCCTTGTTGATGCCGTACATCTCCGAGATCTCGGCATTCGTGCCGAGGGCGAAACGCACATCGGCATCGTCGGAGCATGGCGGACGAAGCCTGACATTGCGACCCTCGAGAATTGGCACAGACAAAGAACCCTCCCTTCTTCGCAGGCGCCTCGGCCTGACTTCCCTTGTGTGACGACCAAGCCGATTGATCGCCTCAGTCTTCAGAGCCAGAAAAGTGTCACTTGCACATGCGTTCCGCCCTACCTCTCCGCAGAAGGCTCGCTAGCCGCGCCAGCCTTCAAGAAATACGACCTTTTCGACGCCGGTGAAGCGCGCAAGACGCTCCAGCTCCGCCTCCAATTTCTCAAGCCGGCCAGCCGATGCCTTGACGCCCGGCTCCAGCCAGAGGCGCTTGACATCGAGTGTGCCGGCCTTGCGGTCGGCCTTCATATCAATCCGGCCAATCAGACGGTCTCCTTCCAGCAACGGAAAGACGTAGTAGCCGTATTCGCGCTTCGGTTCAGGTACGAAAATCTCGATGCGGTAGAAGAAGCCGAAGAGACGTTCGGTACGATTGCGGTCCCGCAGCGTGGGATCAAATGGGCTGAGAACGCGGATGCGCGCCGGCGCTTCGGCGTGCGCATCGAGCGTTTCGTGGAAATCGAGGAAGGCGAAGGACAACCTTGGCTTGCCGCTACCGGCGGGTTCGATCAATATATCTGTGAGTTCGTCGCGATGCGTCTCTACCCAGGTCTTGGCCTCCTGCGGGGTCACCAGATCCCAGAAGGCGGCGATCTCGCCCGAAGTCGCAAAGCCGAGGCGCTGCAGCGCGCTGCGGCAAGCCCAGTCGACAAATTCGTCGTGCTCGACTTCCGGCTCATGGAAATGGCTCGGCAAGACACGCTCCACGAGGTCATAGACCTTCTGGAAATTCGTGCGGCCGGCAATCGCGAACTTGCCGGTGCGCCAGAAATACTCGAGCGCCGTCTTATTGGGGTGCCAGTTCCACCAGCCGCCCGAGACATGATCCTCCGCCTTGACCTCGCGGGCGGTGATCGCGCCATTCGTCAGCACGCGCTCGTAGGTTTCTTCGAACGCCGCCTCGAAACCCTCCCCGCGCCATTTGCGCCATCGTGCGATGATCGCTTCATCCTCACGTCGGAAGCGATGCTTCCAGTAGACGAAGAAGGCGCTCGGCAGGATGGAGGCATCGTGCGTCCAGTTCTCGAAAAGCGCGCCATCCTTCTCCAGAAGTTCGGTCAGGTGTTCGCGCCGATAGGTCTGGTTGCGCGAAAACAGGATCTGGTGATGGGCGCGCTCGACGGTGGCGATGCTGTCCACCTGCACAAAGCCGATGTCGTGGATGAGTTGCAGCAAGCCTGCCTTGGTCAAGGCGCGGTTCGGCGGATTGGCGAGCCCCTGCCTGGCAAGGAACACGCGGCGGGCATCGCGATTCGAGAGCAGATTCGTCATGGCCCAATCATAGGCATAAATTCCCATGCTTTCAAAGAGGCGCCGATTTGATAAATCCGGACGATGCGTTATAGGTCCGCGATCACGTTATTGAACAGGGAAAGTGCTTGGATATCCGCTTCGACAATGCCGGCGTCGATTACGGCAAGCGCACCGCGCTGTTTCCGTTAAGTCTCGCGCTTAAAGAGCGCCGCATCGGCGTGATCGGTCTCAACGGTTCCGGCAAGACGACCTTTGCGCGGCTGATCAATGGGCTCGTCAAGCCGACGACCGGCCGTGTCGTGGTCGATGGGCTCGATACCGTCGGCGATGCCGGCAAGGTGCTCGGAAAAGTCGGCTATATCTTCCAGTCGCCGCAGAACCAGATCATTCTGCCCATCGTGCGCGACGACATCGCCTATGGGCTGAAAGCGCGCGGATACGACAAGGCGATGATCGACGCGGCGGTCGAGGGCATTCTGGGCCGTTTTGGCGTCAGCCATCTCGGGAGCAGGCGCGCGCATGAGCTTTCCGGTGGCGAGCTGCAGATGGCGGCCCTATGCTCCGTGTTGGTGACCGGTCCGGACATTCTCATTCTGGACGAGCCGACCAATCAGCTTGATCTCAGGAACAGGGCACTCGTGCAGAAGACTATCGCGTCGCTGCCGGAAAATCTCATCGTCATCAGCCATGACCTGCCGCTGCTCGAGGATTTCGAGCGGGTACTGCTCTTTGATGGCGGCCGTCTCGTCGCCGATGCACCCGCAGCGGAAGCGATCGCGCGCTACAGGGAGTTGGCAGGCTGATGCAGACGCTGCATGTCGACGTCGATACCTGGCTGCACCGGCTGTCGCCGCGCATAAAGTTGCTTGCCCTGACGGCGTTCGGCGTGGTGCTTTTCCTTACCTCGTCGATCGTTATTCTTGTCGGCGCAAACGTTATCGGCGCCGCGCTTTATCTGCGCAGCGGCTTGCGGATCGCGGAGGCGCTGAAGCGGCTTCGGCCAATTCTGATCTCGATTGCCATTCTGGCGGTTTTCGCGGCGCTCGTCGGGCCGCTGCACGCGGCAGTCGTCACTGCGCTGCGCCTGACCGCACTTGCGCTGTTCGCCGCCACGGTGACGGCGACAACCTCAATGACTGCCTTCATCGATGAGATCACGGCGCTTGCCACACCGCTCGAAAGGCTCGGCCTGCTGAGGGCCGCCGATATCGGGCTTGCGATCGGCCTCGTCATCCGTTTCGTGCCGGAGATTCTCGATCGTTATCGTGCGATCCGCGATGCGCATCAGGCACGTGGAATCAAGGTTCGACTGGCAACCACGCTTGCGCCGCTGATCATCCTGACGCTACGCGATGCCGACAATATTGCCGCTGCGATTGACGCGCGCGGGATTCGGCGTCAATGAACATGGGTCTTTGTTGGAAGGAACCGCCATGAATACCCGCGACCTCGTGCTTTCGGCGCTTTTTGCCGCCATCATCGTGGCGCTCGGCCTCCTGCCGCCGATCCCGATCGGCATCATTCCGGTTCCAATCACCGCCCAATCGCTCGGCATCATGCTGTCGGGTGTGGTGCTGGGCGCAAAACGCGGCACCATCGCCGTCCTGCTGGTGGTGGTGCTCGTCTCGATCGGCCTGCCGGTGCTGTCGGGCGGTCGCGGCGGTCTTGCAGTATTTGCGGGCCCGACCGCCGGCTTCTTTGTCGGCTGGATATTTGCAGCCCTCGTAACAGGCTACCTCTCGGAGCAATTGGTCAAACCGGAACAAAGCGGCCTCGTGCAGGGCGTGGGCTTTTTCATCGCGGCCGTTATCGGCGGCGTCGTGGTGCTCTATGCCTTCGGCATTGCCTGGCTGGCGATCAATATCGGCTTCAGCAAGGCGTTTCTCGGCTCGCTGGGCTTCGTGCCGGGTGATGTCATCAAGGCGTTCGTCGCAGCCCTTGTCGGCCGCGCCGTTATGGCCGGCTATCCGCTTCTGCCACAACGAAGCTAGCGCATGGCGCGCAAAAGCGCTCCGCGGCTGCTCGATGAAGCCCTCTAAGTCAGCTCAAGTCAGGTATTTGTAGAGCCAGTCTCGCGTGTCTTCCGGCAGCGATGTCGGATCGTGCTCTTCGCCGCGCACGGCCATCCAGAGAATTTCGATCTCGGCCGCCAGTTCATTGCCGGTCTCGACCATGACCATGAAGCCGATCGACTTGCCGCCGATCTTGTTGACGCTCACCGAAAAGCGGGCGAGATCGTCATAATGCAGGGCGCGATGCAGCGAGCAGGATGCTTTCCTGGCGATATAGATGGGTTCATCGTCGACCAGCGGACGCGTGCGCCAGAAATTCGAGAGCGCCGTTTCCGCCTGGGAGATGTAGGAGGCGATGAACATCTGGCCATGCCGGTCGACATCGCGCGGCGGCACCCTGACCTCTATGACATCGGATCGTTCTACTCTCGCCATCACGCAATAACCCTGGCCGACGCCGTACTGACTTAATGAAAGCTTAACACCGGGCCTCGATAAGTAAACGGGCGCGATCCCAAAGTGGTTAAGATGGATTGTTGACATTGTAGTGACATGGTCCATGTCCTGTAATAGGCGTCACACGTCATTTATAGATTGGTCCCATGAGCACACGTCTTTACGAACATCCGATCTTTCTTGAACACATTGTCCCGCCCGGCCATCCCGAGCGACCGGATCGGCTGCGCTCTCTGAACATCGCCCTGGAGCATCCGAATTTCGAGCGGCTGGACCGGCGGAAAGCCCCTGCCGCGCATGAGGATTCGATCCTGCTGGCACATCCCGAAGAACATCTGGATTTCGTGCTGCGCTCCATGCCGGACAGAGGCGATGAGGGCGAAATCAACCAGCTCGAAGCCGATACCTATGCCAGCCCGAAGACGCTGCAAGCGATCATGCATGGTGTCGGTGGCGCCATGGCGGCGGTCGACGACGTCTTTTCGGGCGCGGCGGACAATGTCTTCGTCGCAGCACGTCCCCCGGGCCATCATGCGGAGAAGACGAAGGCCATGGGCTTCTGCTTCTTCAACAATGCCGCAATTGCCGCCCGCCACGCGCAGAAGGCACATGGCGCCGAACGCGTCGCCATCGTCGACTGGGACGTGCATCACGGCAACGGTACACAGGATATATTCTGGGACGATCCGTCCGTATTGTTCTGCTCCACCCATCAGATGCCGCTTTATCCGGGCACGGGCAAGAAGGATGATCGCGGCACGCACAACACCATCGTCAACGCGCCGCTCTCCCCCAACACGGGCGGGGATCAATTTCGTGAGGCCTTCAAATCCCGCGTTTTGCCGGCGCTCAGCGATTTCAGCCCGGATCTCATCATCATCTCGGCCGGCTTCGACGCCCATCACCGCGATCCCCTAGCGCAATTGAACCTGACCGGCGAAGATTTCGACTGGGCGACCGGGCGGTTGCTCGAAGTCGCCGATCGAAGCGCCAAGAACCGGGTCGTCAGCCTGCTCGAAGGCGGCTATGATCTGGAAGGCCTCGCCGAGTCGGCGGGAATGCATATTCTACGCATGATGAAAGGTTGACGATGAGCGAGAACGCCAAGGCAGATGTTTCGGGCTATTCCTTCGAGAAGGCCGTGGCGGAGCTTGAGAGCATCGTTGCCCGCCTCGAGCGCGGCGATGTGGCTCTGGATGAATCCATCGCCATCTACGAGCGCGGCGAAGCGCTGAAGAAGCATTGCGAGGCGCTGCTTTCGGCAGCGGAAAACCGCATCGAGAAGATCAGGCTCGATCGCGCCGGAAAGCCGCAGGGCACGGAAGCACTGGACGGCGCCTGAAATCCGGCGGGAAAATTTGAGTTTGGCTGATATTCCCGGTAGGTTGGCCCGGTGGGTCACGTGCCCGCCGAAAGGAGAGCCGATATGTCCTTCTTCCCAAGAAACGATCCGCAGGCCGGTGACGCCTTCGCCTGTGACGCGATCGAGAACCTCATCATTCCGCGCACCAGCGACCTAGGCGGCTTTTCCGTGCGGCGCGCGCTGCCGAGCAGCCGCCGGCGTCTGGTGGGGCCGTTCATCTTCTTCGACCGCATGGGGCCGGCAATTTTTCGGCCAGGCCAGGCAGTCGATGTGCGTCCGCATCCGCATATCGGCCTCTCCACAGTAACCTATCTGTTCGACGGCGAAATCCGCCACCTCGACAGCCTTGGTACGGCAAAGGTGATCCGCCCCGGCGACGTCAACCTGATGACGGCCGGGCGCGGCATCGTGCATTCCGAGCGCACGCCGGAAAATCTGCGCGACCACCCGTTCGCCATGTCCGGGTTGCAGACATGGCTGGCACTGCCCGACGAGAAGGAAGAGATCGATCCCTCTTTCGCTCATACCGAAAAAGACGCACTGCCGTTGATTGCTGATGGTGGCGTCACGGGGCGGGTTGTTATCGGCGATTTCGAAGGTCTTAAGTCGCCGGTGAAATCCTTTTCCGATACGCTCTACGTCGATCTTCAACTGCAGCCGAACACGACGTTTCCTTTTGGGGCAGCGCACGAGGAACGCGCCGTCTACATTCTCTCCGGCTCTCTCATTGTCGCCGGCGACCATTTTGCCAGCGATCAGCTGCTCGTCTTCCGTCCGGGCGATGCGATCACGCTCGAAGCTGGCGAAAAAGGCTGTCATCTCATGCTTTTTGGCGGTGCGGCGCTCAATTCGAAGCGCTATATCTGGTGGAATTTCGTTTCGTCCTCAAAGGAGCGTATCGAAAAAGCCAAGGAAGAATGGCGCACCGGCCGCTTCGATATCGTGCCGGGCGACGAGGAAGAGTTCATCCCCCTGCCGGAAGGCTAACGGGTTCATAACAATCCCACATGTTTCTTGTTCGGGAACACCTTGAATTCGGCGCCTTTTGTCGCAATCTGTTTTGAGATAAGGCGGACACCCGCCCAAGAATAGCAAGAAAGAGGCTCTAGCCTTGACACAAATGCCAAAGACGCCCCTGCTTGACCGGGTCCACTATCCCTCCGACCTGCGAAAGCTCGAGGACAAGGAATTGCCGCAGCTCGCTCGCGAAGTTCGCGACGAGATGATCGACGCGGTGTCGCGCACGGGCGGACATCTGGGCGCCGGCCTCGGCGTCGTCGAGTTGACCATCGCCATTCACAGCGTCTTCAACACGCCGGACGATCGCCTGATCTTCGACGTCGGGCACCAGTGTTATCCGCACAAGATCCTGACCGGACGCCGTGATCGCATTCGCACGCTGCGACAGGAAGACGGCCTTTCCGGCTTCACCCGCCGGGCCGAAAGCGAATACGATCCGTTCGGCGCCGCGCATTCGTCCACCTCCATTTCAGCCGGCCTCGGCATGGCTGTGGCCGCCGAGCTTGATAACACCGACCGCCGCGTCATTGCCGTTATCGGCGACGGCGCGATGTCGGCCGGTATGGCCTATGAAGCCTTGAACAATGCCGGCGCGCTCGACGCGCGGCTGATCGTCATCCTCAACGACAACGACATGTCGATCGCTCCGCCGACCGGGGCAATGAGCGCCTATCTCGCGCGCCTCGCCTCCGGGCGCACCTATATGGGCTTCCGGGATTTCGGAAAGAAACTGACCGCCTACCTCGGCAAGAAGGTCGATCGCGCCATCACCCGGGCCGTCGAGCACGCGCGGGGCTACGTGACCGGTGGAACCATGTTCGAGGAGATGGGCTTCTACCATATCGGCCCGATCGACGGCCATTCCTTCGAACACCTGCTGCCAGTGCTGCGCAATGTGCGCGACAATGCCCAGGGGCCGGTGCTGATCCATGTCGTCACGCAGAAGGGCAAGGGCTATGCGCCCGCCGAGGCTGCGGCGGACAAATATCACGGCGTCAACAAGTTCGACGTCATTACCGGCGCGCAGACCAAGGTGAAGCCGAATGCGCCGAGCTATACAAGCGTCTTTGCGGACGCTTTGGTGCAGGAAGCGACACTCGACGACAAGATCGTCGGCATCACCGCCGCCATGCCGAACGGCACCGGTCTCGACAAGCTCCAGGAATTCTTCCCCAAGCGTTGCTTCGACGTCGGCATTGCCGAACAGCATGCCGTGACCTTCGCAGCCGGTCTTGCCGCCGAAGGCTACAAGCCCTTTGCCGCGCTCTACTCGACCTTCCTGCAGCGCGCCTACGACCAGGTAGTGCACGACGTGGCGATCCAGGGTCTGCCGGTTCGCTTCCCGATCGATCGAGCCGGGTTCGTCGGGGCGGACGGCCCAACGCATGCCGGTTCCTTCGACACGACTTTTCTCGCGACGCTGCCGGGCTTCGTCGTCATGGCTGCGGCTGACGAGGCTGAACTCAAGCACATGGTTCGCACAGCCGCCGCCTATGATCTCGGCCCGATCTCCTTCCGCTATCCGCGCGGAGAAGGCGTTGGCGTCGACCTGCCGGAACGCGGCCGGATTCTGGAGATCGGCAAGGGACGCGTCGTCAAGCAGGGATCGAAAGTGGCGCTTCTGTCCTTCGGAACCCGATTGGCCGACAGCCTGCTTGCAGCCGAAGACCTCGATGCCGCTGGCCTGTCGACGACGGTTGCCGACGCGCGCTTCGCCAAACCGCTCGACCACGACCTCATTCGTCAGCTTGCCGCCCACCACGAAATGCTGATCACCATCGAAGAAGGCGCGGTTGGCGGCTTCGGCAGCCAGGTCATGCATTTCCTCGCCAATGATGGCTTGCTCGACAGCGGCTTGAAGGTCCGCTCGCTGGTCATGCCGGATATCTGGATGGAGCAGGCCAAGCCCGAAGCGATGAATGCCAAAGCCGGGCTCGACCGCGCCAGCATCGTTCAGACGGTGTTTCGCACTCTCGGTCGTGGTCGCATCGTCGAAGCGGCCGGCTAGAGATTTTCCGTCTTTCTGGAATTGCTCCAGTCCGGGACGACCTTCATATCCGTCCGAATAAGCTGAAACCGACGCATTGCGGTTTCAGCCTGACTGTCAGGTATTGTATATTGCGACGCGATCACGGCCGGCGGCCTTAGCCTGGTACAGCGCGGCATCGACGTTTCGCAAAAGCACCGTGCGCGTTGCGCCGTCCTGGGGCGCAAGCGCAGCGCCAATGCTCAATCTGGCAAAAATCGACACGCCATCCACCATGAAGGGCGCCCTGAACGCCACGAGTAACCGCTCGGACAGAGACATCAGCGTGTTTTTTTCCGGCTGATTGGGAACGAAGATCGCGAATTCGTCGCCACCCATGCGCACGATTATATCATCGGCCCGCGTGACGGAGCGAATGCGCGACGCAGCTTCGCAAAGCACCTCGTCGCCAACATTGTGGCCAAAGCGATCATTGATCGACTTGAAGCCGTCCATATCCAGATAAAGCACGCCGAAGCTGCGGCCAGCCGCAATGGCAGTGCTCAAGGCTCCGTCCACGATGCCTTCCAGTGCGGACCGGTTGAAAAAGCGGGTCAGAGGATCTGTCATGGCGGCCGTGCGCAAGCCGGTTTCGGCAATACCCATCAACAGGTTGTTTTTCTGAAGGCGGAGCAGCGCACTGGCGATCTGTGCGAACTGCATGAGATTTTTCTGCTCGCCCTGCGAAAAGCGGCGCGGCGTCTGGTCCAGGACGCAAAACGCACCAACGGGCAATCCATTTTCCAGCCGGACGGGAGCACCGGCATAGAAACGGAAATACGGATCCTCCACAACGAAAGGCGCGACCATTAATTCGGTGTCTTCGGCGAGATCGGGGATCACAAGCAATTCGTCTTCGAAGACCACACGCGTGCAGATCGACATGTCGCGGGAGCACTCGCTGATCTTGAGGCCCGCCTGCCCGGCAATGCGCTGCCAATCTTCGTCGATAATGTTGATCGCCGCATAAGGTGTGTCGAAGACACCCCTCGCCAGTTCCGCAAGCACCGCAAGTTCCGGCGTCGGGCTGCTATGGATCGCAGTCAGGGAACGCACGGCCAGAAGCCTCTGTGTTTCATTGGGCGGAACTCTGACGAGCTGTCCCATTCGAATCTCCCTCGGCAATCACTCGTAGTGTAGCTATAAAAAAGATGGTTTGGCGCTCAACGCAACCCTGTTGCAGATCAAATATTTAATAAATCTTGGCGAGCGAATGTTGCGGAAAATAGGCTAAAACCACGAATTACCGGTAAAAATGCCTATTATATTGGCTGCGCGCTCTAATTTGCCCCGATACGGACTGAACCAAAACGGGGCAAATCCATGATCACGAGTCTCGATGCCTCCTTAAAAGTGCAACCGGCCCGCCGATAAAACGACAGGCCGGTATTGTTTTGCTCGTGATGATTCGCGATCGATCGAAGGATCTACGCTGCCAGATAGCCGGTAGAAACGATCAGAATTCTTCCCAATCGTCCTGCACCGCCGCCGCAGTCGCCGCGCCGCCAAAGGCCTTCGCCACGGTGCGCCCCAGCGCACGAGCGGGTGATACGGCCGGCTTGGAACGCTGCGTTGCAACGACAGGCCGGGCGGGCGCTGCCTGCGTCGCGTTGCTGAGGCGGAACTGCTGAAGCAGTTCGTTCAATGCTGCGGCCTCGCGCGCCAACGCGTGGCTTGCTGCTGTCTGCTCCTCGACCATGGCAGCATTCTTCTGCGTGCCCTGGTCCATATTGTTGACCGCCGTGTTGATTTCCTGAAGGCCGGTCGACTGCTCGCGGGTCGCGGTGACGATCGCGCCGACGTGGCGGTTGATCTCCTGCACTTCGGAAACGATCAGTTCCAGCGCCTTGCCGGTTTCGCCGACCAGAGACACGCCGGTGTTGACCTGATCGCTCGACGTGGTGATGAGCGACTTGATTTCCTTGGCAGCATTGGCGGAGCGCTGCGCCAGCTCGCGGACTTCCTGCGCGACGACGGCAAAGCCCTTGCCGGCATCCCCTGCTCGGGCTGCTTCGACACCGGCGTTCAGCGCGAGAAGATTGGTCTGGAAGGCGATATCGTCGATGACGCTGATGATGTTGCTGATCTCGCCCGAGGACTTTTCGATCTGCTGCATGGCGGAGACGGCCCGGCGCACGACTTCGCCCGAGCGCTCCGCACCCAGGCGGGCACGCTCGACAAGATGGCCTACATCTTCGGCGCGCTTGGCCGAATCTCGTACTGTGGTCGTCACCTGTTCGAGTGCTGCGGCCGTTTCCTCGACGGACGCCGCTTGCTGCTCGGTGCGATGGGCGAGATCGTCGGCAGCCGAGCGAATCTCACCGGCGCCGGCGTTGATGGCGGCCGCATTGCGCCCAACCGACTGCAGAGCCGCTTCCAGCTTTTCGACGGCATTGTTGAAGTCGGCTCGAACGCTGTCGAATTGCGGTGCGAATGCCTGATCGAGGCGCGCCGCGACATTGCCGGCTGCGAGCGTTGAAAGCCCATTTGCGAGCGCTTCCATTGCGAAACGGATATCGTCCTCTTCCCGTGCCTTCCGCTCGTCGCTCATCTGACGCTGACGCTCGGCATCATCTCGCATGCGATCGGTTTCGCCGGCGAGACGCAGCTTCTCGATGCCGGCTTGCTTGAAGACGAGAACGGCATCGGCCATACGACCGACTTCGTCGCCACGACCAACAGCCGGCACCTCGACATCATGCTCGCCATTGGCCAGGCGATCCATGGCCGCCGTCATGCCGACGATCGGGCGCACGATGAGGCGCGACAGCAGACAGGCGAGTACGGCTGCGGCGAGCGACGCGAAAATGCCGCCCAGAATAAGGGTTATGCGCAGATCGCTATTGGCGCCGTCCTGCGTGGCCGCCAGATCGCTCGCCTTTGCGCGGGCAGCCTGCTTGATCTTGGCCGCAGCCTCGCGGAAGCCATCGAGCTGGCCGCGAGTTTCGTTCTGACCGATCTTGACGATCTGATCGAGCGGCATCTCGGTTTCCTTGCGAGCCTTGGCCTGCGGCTCGGCGAGCTGATGGAAATATAGATCGGCGGCCTTCTGCATGTTATCGATCGCCTGCAGCAGTTCCGGAGAGCCGGCAGCCACCTGCTTGGCTGCGCCAATGCTCTTCAGCATACGATCGCGATTGTTGAAGATATCACCATAGGTGCTGTCGCTGCGCAGGAGCAGGAAGCCGCGCAGATTGACGGCCTGTTCCAGCATAGCCTGCAGCGAGTCGTCGATGAGGCTGACGAGCTGCTGCGATTTGGCCTGTTCCGCCGCGGCCTCATCGGAGACCTTTGCCTTGGAATAGACGAAGGCGGAAACGCAGGCGAAAATGGCGATGAGCAGCGTAAACGTGATGGCAAGCTTGCCATTCAACGAGAGTTTTTTCGCAAACATAAGCGAGCGCCTCCTGAGCGCCGGTTCTGGCGAGCGTCATGGGACCGCCTTGGGAGGAGAGCGGCGCACGGCTCGGAGAATTCAGGGAGGGGGCATGATTGGGACGCAGACGCGCGAAGCCTTCATGGCAGGCGGCGATCTCAAACAGATCGCCGCAATCCCGGGCATCAGTAGAGGCTCGGACTTTAAATTTATTTAATTGCGCACCATTTTGAAATGCAGCCAAAACGGGCGGATGCGCTTCGGCGATGGAGCTTAATTTACCGGAGCTGCAGCGAGAATAAGGACATCCAGATCGTGTTCCGGATAGAAATCCTGGGCTGTCATCTGGAAGGTCGTCGCGCCGGTCTTTTTCACATCCTTGCCGCAGAAGCTGACGTAATTGTCGGAGCTGCCCTTGTCGACCGTCAGCTCGAAATGCTTGATCGGGCCAGACCAGTTGGCACCTGTCGTCAGCACGTAGGAGATCCAGCTTTCCGTATAGCTGCGTCCACCCTTGTTGGCGGCAGCGGCCAGCTTCGTCGCCGCCTTTATGAAGGTTTCATCGAGACAATATTTGCCGCGATAGGTTTGCAGCTGCTGTTTTTGATAGTCCTCTTCACCGGCGAAGGTGATCGCCACGGTTCCGCCGACGCTCGGCTTATAACGATGCTGCACGCTGATCTTGGCGCTGGCGGGGAATTTGGTGCGCCACCAATAGGTCGTGTGCAGCGTCCACATCGGCGTGGGATGATGTTTCATGCCCTGGCCGTCATTATCGTATTCGTCGTCGGCGATCAGCCCGCGAGCGGTCCAATCCTCCAGCACTTCGACCGGAAGCTTCGCAACGGCATCCATGGCGGCCTTGCTCAACGGCAGCAGCGGAATGTTGTGCGCCTTCAACTCGTCGGTCATGTCGATGCCCGCCACCGATACGCGCTGCTGAAGCGTCGGCGTAATCGGCTTGCCATCCTGCGCGACGGTGAAGCCGAGGAAATTGTCGGAATCGACATTTCCCGCGTCGACCATGCTGTCAATGTCACCCTTGATATCGGGCATGGGGAAAGCGACGACGCTTTCGACATCCTTGTCGGAAGTGTTTTCGAAGACATAATCGACACGCACCTGCTCAGCCGAAATGAACAGCTTTTCCTCATCCATGCTGATATCGCCGGTGCGGACATAGGCGAGACCGCCCGTGCTCAGTTCGGCCATGGTATCGTTCGCCATCGCCGGGCCTGCGAAGACCGCCATCAACGCCGCCAAGCCACCGATCTTCTTTCGCATGCCGTCCCCCATACCCTGTGATCGCGGCGATTATCGCTAGCCGCCGTCCGGCGTCAACGTCGATATCAGCATAAAAGGCTTGCAACCTCGTGCATTGCCCTGCATGGACAGCCTATGTCCGAACCACAACGCCTCGACCAGCTTCTCGTCACCCTTTCGCTCTTCGCCAGCCGCTCCCGTGCGCGCGATGCGATCCAGCGCGGCACCGTGACCGTAAACGGCAAGATCGTCACTAAGCCGGGTGCGCTGTTCACCGAAGATGCCGAGATCGCCATCGACGATCCGGCGCAGGATTACGTCTCGAGGGCGGCGTTGAAGCTGGTCGCCGCGCTCGATCATTTCGGCCTGGATCCGAAGGGGCTTCACTGTCTCGATGTCGGCGCATCGACGGGCGGCTTTACGGAAGTGCTGCTGCAGCGAGGCGCGGCGCATGTCTCCGCAATAGACGTCGGTCACGATCAGATGCATCCGCGCATAGCGGCCGATCCGCGCGTGACGAACATCGAAGGATTGAACGCACGCAATCTGACTGCCGAAGATATCGGCGACGTTTTCTCATTCGTCGTCTCCGATGTCTCCTTCATTTCGCTGAAGCTCGCATTGGCGCCGGCGCTGGAGCTTGCCGAACAAGGCACGCGCGCCGTATTGCTGGTGAAGCCGCAATTCGAGGCGGGGCGGGATGCAATCGGCAAGGCGGGCCTTCTAAAAGACCCCTCCTCCGCCCCCGCAGTCGCGGCCGAACTTGAGCGTTGGTTTACCGAAGACATGGGCTGGCAGAGCCTCGGCCTCATCGCCTCACCGATTGCAGGCGGCGACGGCAACCAGGAATTTCTTCTCGCAGGGATCAAACCATGAGCACCGAAACCGTCACCATCCAGAAGCTCGGCGCCCAGGGCGACGGCATTGCCCAGGGCAACGACGGCCCGATCTACGTGCCCTTCACGCTGCCGGACGAAAGCGTCGCCATCGCACGCGTGAAGAACCAGGGCACGCTGATATCGATTGCCTCGGCTTCGCCAGACCGGCAGGAACCGCACTGTCGGCACTTCGGCCCCGACGGCGTTAACGGCACCTGTGGCGGCTGTACGCTGCAGCATTATGCCGATGCGCCCTATCGCGACTTCAAGCGGCACCTCGTCGTCGATGCGCTGCGCTCCAAGGGTTTGACGCCAGAGGTCGACGATGTCGTTGCCGCCCATCCGGGCGAACGGCGCAGGGTCGTCTTTGCAGCGCGCAAGACCGAGAAGAGCACACTCATCGGCTTCAACCAGGCCGAAAGCCATCACATCGTCGCGATCGAGGAATGTCCCATTGCCTCGTCGGGGATCATGGCGCGGCTGGAAGCGATCCGGGCGGTTGCGACCGCGCTTGCCATCAATGCCGAGGCCTTCCGCATCTCGGTGCTGGAGACCCTCTCCGGCCTCGATCTTGCCGTGGACGGCATCAAATCGCTTTCCGACAAGCAGCGCCGCAGCGCGGTCGAGACGGTATTGTCGCTGCGCGGCATTGCCCGCGTCTCGCTCAACGGTGAAATCCTCGTTGAACCGTCAAAGCCGATGATCGATTTCGGCGGCGTGCAGGTCGCACCACCGCCCGGTGCCTTTACGCAGGCGACCAAGCAGGCGGAAGACGCCATGGCCGAACTGGTTGTCGGTCACGTCGGCAAGGCAAAGCGGGTCGCCGATCTCTTTGCCGGCAGCGGCACTTTCTCGCTCCGTCTGGCGCGCATCGGCCGCGTCCATGCGGTTGAAAGCGACGATAAACCGCTGGCCGCGCTCGATCATGCGGCTCGCAACACGCAAGGACTGAAGCCTGTCAGCGTCGAACGCCGCGATCTTTTTCGCCGGCCGCTGATGGCACAGGAGTTGAAGGTCTACGACGCCGTCGTCTTCGACCCGCCACGCGCCGGCGCGGAATTCCAGTGCAAGGAACTGGCGCGCTCGCAGGTCAAGAAGATCGTCGCCGTCTCCTGCAACCCGTTGACATTCGCCCGCGATCTCGCGCTGCTGGTCGAAGGCGGTTACCGCATCACCAAGGTAACGCCGATCGACCAGTTCCTGTGGACCTCCCACGTCGAGGTGGTCGCGGTATTGGAGAAATAGACCCTCACCGCTTCATGAAGGCTTCGAAGGCCGCGCGGGCTTCGGCGCTTTTCAGCTGCGCGGCGAAGTGCTCGGCTTCCTTTTGAATTCGCTCGAGCACGTCATCCGGTGAGCCGCGCATCAGGTCTCGCGCGATCCGCAGCGCCTCCGGCGGCTTGGCGGCGAGCCTGGCCGCCAGGGACAAGGTTTCTGCCTCCACCACTTCCGGTGACGTCACCTTCCAGATCAATCCGGCTTCCTTGGCATCAGTGGCGGAGAACCCTTCGCCAAGGGCAAGCAGGGCAAAGGCGCGCTGATGCCCCATCAAGCGCGGCGCGATCAGGCTCGACGCGGCCTCGGGAACGAGAGCCAGGTCGACGAAAGGCGTCTTGAACAGGCTGCGGTCGGAAGCGACCGTCAGATCGCAATGGAGGTGGATGGTGGTGCCAATGCCAATCGCCAGCCCATCGACACCTGAGACGATCGGCTTTCTGGCATTTGCCAGCGCGGCCAGAAAATCCAACACTTCCCGACCCATGCTGCCGCCCATGGCGAAGGCGAGGAAATCAGCCATGTCGTTGCCGGCGGAGAAGCACCCCTCCGTGCCGAGGAAAGCTGTAACGCGGATATCCGGCGTCTCGTCCGCCGCTTTCAGTGCATCGGTCATCACCTGATACATGGCGCGGGTGATCGCATTCTTCTTTTCCGGCCGATTGAACCGGATGATCTGGACATGCGGCGCCGTTTCGGAACGCTCGATCAGGATATGGTCGGTCATGGCCTCTCCTCAGGCAAGTGCAATACGGGCGGCTTCGAGGCTGGATGCGCCGGTGACAACGCAATCGGCGAGCGCAGCGGTTTCGGCCAGAAGGTTCTCTACAGCGAAGCGGCAAAGGCTGATGCGCTTAGCACCCGCACCATCCGCCACATCGGCAAGGCCGCCCTTGGCCAGATAAGATCCGGTCAGCACAAGACCGAAAAGGCGCTGATAGGGTGTCGCCCCAGCCAGGGCTTCGGCGGTCGCGCCTTCGGCCTGTCGCGCAAGCAGCCATTCGCTTGCCTTTTCCAGATTGGAGATGGCCGCCTTCAGCCTTTCCGCCGTTTCGCCGAAACCATCGAGATTGGACTTTGCGACGGCGTCCGCCGTCTCGCGCAGTTCGGCGATGAAACCGCGCACGTGGTCGCCATTGGCGATCGTCAGCTTGCGCGTCACCAGATCCATGGCCTGAATGCCGTTCGTGCCCTCGTAGATCGGTGCGATACGAGCATCCCGCAGCAAGCGCGCGGCACCCGTCTCCTCGATGAAGCCCATGCCGCCGTGAACCTGGATGCCGAGAGAAGCGACATCGACACCGGCGTCGGTGGAAAAGGACTTGGCGATCGGCGTCAGCAATGCAGCCCGCTCCTGCCAATAACGAGCTTTCTGTGGGTCGCGATGCGACATGTCGATCGCCTCGGCACAGGCGTAGCAGATGGCGCGAGAACCCTGGGTCAGCGTCTTCATCGTCAGCAGCATGCGCGCGACATCCGGATGCTCGATGATCGGGCTCATGCCTGGGGATGTCGTACCGGGTGCGCGGCCTTGCGTGCGCTCCCGGGCATAGACGATTGCCTTCTGCGTCGCAGCTTCGGCAATCGCGACACCCTGAATGCCGACGGCCAGGCGAGCGTTGTTCATCATCGTGAACATGCAGGCGAGACCCTTGTTTTCCTCGCCGACGAGCCAGGCAACTGCACCCTTCTCCGTGCCGTATTTTCCATCACCATAAATCATCGTGCAGGTCGGCGATCCATGGATGCCGAGCTTATGTTCGAGCGAATGGGCGAAATAATCGTTGCGGGCGCCGAGCGAACCATCGCCATCGACCAGGAATTTCGGAACGAGAAACAGCGAAATGCCGCGTGTGCCGGCCGGCGCATCAGGCAGACGGGCAAGCACGAAGTGGACGATATTCTCGGCCGCTTCATGATCGCCCCAGGTGATGAATATCTTTTGGCCAAAGAGCCGATAGGTGCCGTCATCGCGGCGCTCGGCGCGAGTGCGCAAGGCTCCGACGTCGGAACCGGCATGCGGCTCGGTCAGGTTCATCGTGCCAGCCCATTCGCCGGAGACGAGCTTGGTCAGATAGGTTTGCTTGAGGTCTTCGCTGCCGTGAGCGATCAGCGCCTCGACGGCGCCCATGGTCAAAGTCGGCGCAAGGCCGAAGGCCATCGATGCCGAGTTCCACATTTCCAGCGTCGCGATGTTGAGCATGTGCGGCAGGCCCTGCCCGCCGAACTCCTCCGGTGCGGTCAGCCCGTTCCAGCCACCGGCGATCCAGTCGCGATAAAGCTTCTCCCATCCGTCCGGAAGCACAACCTTGCCGTCGACGAGCTTTGCACCCTGTCTGTCTCCGACTTCGGCAAGCGGCTCCATCTCCTCACCGGCGAAACGTCCGGCCTCCGCCAAAATGGCATCGACGACATCGGCGCTGAGATCGCCGAGAATGCCCTCTTCCATGGCCCGCCCCATGCCGGCAACATGATTGAGCGTGAATGCGATTTCTTCGACAGGCGCCTTATACATGCTGCTTCCTCCGCATCGGTGATGCCAACGATCCACCTCACCCGGCTCATCGGCAATATGTTGGTATAGCTAGTTGATTTTTACGTAAACGTCAATTTTATCAAACGCTCGCGAACGGCAATTTCCACCCTGTCGTGAAGTCCTGACGGTCATACGCCTTAAGCGCGTTGCGGACCCTCGGAATCGGCAGTGCAAAGGCAATTATTCCATCAGACCTCAAGCCTTGCATAAACAATCGTCATGAACGAAGACTAAGGCAACTCTTCAGACAATGCGAACGATCCAGCCATGAACACGATGACGTCAACCTCCACGATACCCGGTTTCGTCTGGGCCTATCGTTTGCTTCCCGGCGCAGACAAGCCGGAGCGGCTATCTGATGATACCGATCGCGCCGCGCTCTTTGGAGGGGAAGGTTTCCTTTGGCTGCACCTCAATCTCGTGGATGCCCGTATCCCGGCCTTTCTCGAAGATACGCCCGGACTGAGCGAGGCAGCGCGCCTCGCGCTGACGACGCATGAAACTCATGCGACGGTCACGGTCGACGAGCAGATGCTGTTCGGCACGCTGGTCGATTTCCAGCGTGACTTCGCCCATAACACGCACGATATCGGCTGGCTGCATTTTGCGCTGACCGACCGCATCCTCATCACCAGCAGGCTACAGCCGCTTCGATGCGTCGACCGCGGCCGGATCATGATCGAGAAGAATCCCGCGCGCTTCACGAGCCCGCTGGACATTTTCGAGGCGTTGGTCGTCGAGTTTCAGCGCACGCTGATTTCCGTCGTCATCGAGATCGGCGAAGAACTCAATACCATCGAGGATTTCGTTCACGGCAACACGTCGCGTGACGAGCGGGCACAACTTCCGCCCATTCGCCGGACGATCGTTCGTCTGCACCGGCATCTGCGGACCGTCCTCTCTCTGATGCGCCACGCCGCAGCCTCGGACGACGAGGAAATGCCGCTCGGCTTCGAAGATGTCGCGGGCCGCCTGACGGGCCGCCTCGAGGCCGTCGAGCACGATGTCTACGCATTGCAGGAGCGAGCTAGACTGCTGCACGAAGAGATCGATTCAAAGCTGGCGTCCGAGATCAATCGCCACCTTTACATTCTCTCGATCATGACCGCGTTCCTGCTGCCACCGACACTGGTGACCGGCTTCTTCGGCATGAACACCTCAGGCCTGCCCCTTTCCGGCGGCGCCGGCGGCACAGGCTATGCCGTCGGCTTTATCCTGATATCCATGCTGCTTGCGTGGTGGCTGCTGAAGCGCGTCGATATTCTCTGACGCCCCGAACATGAAAAAGCCGTCCGGCGCACCGGACGGCTTGTTTCAATCAGCATCGAATGCCGATCAATAGTAAGGCGAGTAGCACTGGCGGCGCGGGCCGTAATTCGGCTGGAACGTATTGTCGTAAGAGCGATACGAACGATAGCGATCCGAGCACCATTCGACATGGCGCGGGTTGATGCCGCCGGCGGGCGCATAGTAACGCGGCGCAGGTGCATAATAGCGCGGCTCGCTGGCGATTGCGCCACCGATCAGTGCGCCGGCGCCGAAGGCAGCCAGCGGGAACCAGTAGCCATCATGATAACGATAGCCATGGCGATAACCCGAATAGCCACGATAACCGCCATACCAGCCCCGGCGGTAATAGCCGCCGTGACGCCACTGGACCTGCTCGACATTGCCAAGCGTGGATTTTTCGACCGGCGCGGCCGGCGCAGCAGGCATCTGGATAGCGAAGGACGGCGTGAAGCTCGTCACAGTGACTGCGGCCGTGATAGCGATGGTCGCAAGTTTCGCACGGAAACCAAGCATTTTTATCTCCATTCCCTGGTTTGACTTGTGCTCAAGCATGTAGCGTTTCAAATCGGGCGTGTCGTTCCCGACCAAGGTTGAACTGCCTGCTTCGTCGCATGTCCGAATAGACAATCTGAAACGCGGCAACATGTTGTTCAGTTCCTCAAACCCTACCGATTTGAGGAGGTATGCGAGGGCTCCACGATGAATTTATAGTGAACGTATGCTTAACCCAAGATTAACCTGCAATCCTTACCATTATTTCATGAGAGGATACCGGCCGAGCCACGCTCTGATTTGCAGCCTCCTGACGGTTCTGGCTCTGATGGGGCCGGCATCGAAGCCTTCGGCGAGCGAAAGCCAGCCCTGGACCGATCCGCAAAACGCCCTCATCGTCGACGCTTACGAGCTCAATACCATCGACTGGAGCGCGTTTTTACAGGACAAGCGCATCGCGGCGTTCATCTCCAAGGCGTCCGATGGACTTCCCGAAAGTTTCAGCTGCACCGGAGATCATGCCGGCGACACCGTCGCCCACTGCAAGACGATCTGGCGCAAATATGCCGTCAGTCGCGAGCTCTATCAGACCCGCCGGATGCTCGCGAAGACAAATGGCCTATTATGGGGCGCTTATCATCTAGGGCGACCCGGCAATCCGATCGACCAGGCCAATCATTTTCTCGATTATGCCGATCCGCAGCCGGATGAGCTTATGGTGCTCGACATAGACGGCATGGATACGACGCAGTTCATGTCGCTCGAGGATGCGCAGATTTTCGTTGCCCATATCAAGCTCAGAACCGGGCGCTATCCCATCCTCTACGTCAATCACAACACGGCCCGCTATATCGCCGATCATCGCGACACCTACGCGCTGCTCTCAAGACTTCCCTTGTGGTACGCGCGCTACAAGTCGGACGTGAAGGGGACGTTCCCGCTCGGCAATTGGGATAATTATGCCATCTGGCAATTCGCCTCGTCGGATAATTGCTCGGAAAAGAGCTGCCCCTACCGCGTGCCGGGCACGCTGACGGACATCGATGTCAATGTCGTGCCGATGACCAAGCTACAGCTTGCGAAGATCTGGCCGCAGGGAGATCTCCTGCCGGCCAAACCCCTGCCCGCGCCCGACCTGACGATCGCGCTCGCCCAGATGTGCAACGGGCCGCGGCAGACGCTCGTTTCGCTCATCGTCGACGTCGATCCGGTCGTTACCGCCTCGACGCCGCAAACCAAGCCTGTCGAAATCAACGAGCTGAACTATCAGGATTTTTGAGACTGCCCGGCTTACGTGCCGGACAGTCCTCAAGCCTCGATCTGGACGTCCGTTTTCGGCCGCGAGCAGCAGGCGAGAATATAGCCCTCTTCGATCTCGTCATCGAGGATGCCGCCATTGTGGCTCATATCGACGTCGCCCGAGAGCTTCATCACACGGCATGTGCCGCATAGACCGGACTCGCAGGCCGCACCGATGCGAACGCCGGCGCCGCGCGCCGCCTGCAGCACGGTTTGGCCCGCCGCACAGGCAACGTCCTTGCCGGCCATGGTGAAGCGGATCGTGGTGGCCGCTTCGGCCGAGCCATCGTCGGCCACTTCCGCCAACGGTGTTGCCGCGCTCGCCGGCTGGAAGCTTTCCTGATGATAGCGCTTCATGTCGAAGCCGTGCGCGTCCAGCATGGAGCGGACGGCATCCATGAAGACTTCCGGGCCGCAACAGAAAATGGTGCGATCCATGAAGTCGGGCGCCAGCAGGCCGATTTTCGCCTTGTCGATGCGGCCCTTCAGCCCCGACCAAAGATCGGTGCGGCCGCAACCCTCGACGATCAGGCCGAGATTGAGGTTCGGCATGAAGCGGGCGAGATATTCGAGTTCGGAACGGAAGATGATGTCGGCCGGGCTGCGCGAGCAGTTGACGAAGGTGATGTCCGATAGCGGCGCCGTGTCGGCCATGTAGCGGGTCATGGCCATCATCGGGGTGACGCCCGAGCCGGCCGAGACGAACAGGTATTTCTCGCCGGGATGGCGGATATGGGTGAAATCCCCCAGCGGTCCGAAAGCCTTGATGCGCATGCCCGGCTTCAGGTTTTCGAACATCCAGCGCGTGCCGATGCTGTCCTTTTGCGCCTTCACCGTCACCGCGACCGAAAAGGGCCGCGATGGCGTGGAAGACAGCGTATAAGTGCGCATGACCGGCTCGGGAGCCGTGGGCAACTCCAGCGTCACGAACTGGCCCGGCAGATACCGAAACCAGTTGTCCTTGTCGGATCCGAACGTGAAGGTCATCACATCGGGAGCTTCCGGCGTGACCGACAGGCATTCGAGCACATGCTGCCTGTCATTCCAGGGCTGCATCTGGTCGAGGTGGCGATGCGGAAGAGAGACGGCCATGTTCATACTCAGGCAACCGCCGACAGCTTGGACTGATCGCCCTGCAGCCGGTTGATCATGAAATTCGTGTACCACTCGACGAACTGCATGACGCCGCCTTCGTGGATTTCCGAATAGGGGCCTGGTTCGTAAGCCGGCGAGCGGATGCCGAAGGCATTTTCCTCGACGATTCGGCGATCCTGATCGTTGGTTTCGGTCCAGACGTGGGTCAGCTCTTCGAGATTGTAATCGACACCTTCGACGGCATCCTTATGGACGAGCCACTTCGTGGTGACGGCGGTTTCCTCCGCGCTGATCGGCAGCACACGGAAGGAAATCGCGTGATCGCCCAGGATGTGGTTCCAAGTGGTCGGGTAGTGGAACAGCAGCATGGTGCCGATGCCGTTAATCCTGACATCCGGCGAGAGCGGCCGCTGGACGGCATTCTTGCCGGACATGGTGTAGCTTTCGGCGCCTTCGATCAGCGGCATGCGGGCGGTGCGGAACTGGCCATCGGGCGAGATCTTGAATTCGCTCGGCAAGCCGGCCGCTTCGCAGCGATTCCAATGTTCGGCGATGACGGGATCGTTCATCGCGCCCTGAACGCCGGTCACGGTCGGCGCTTCCGGGAAGGTGCGGCAAAGCTCTGGATGGTTTGCCGCACAGTGATAGCACTCGCGATTGTTTTCCCAGACGAGCTTCCAGTTCCCCTTCTCGATGATGGTGCTCTGGAAGGCGATCTTGGCTTCGCTGATCCGATGCGGCGCCATATAGGGCTCGATCGTTGCGCGAACCGGCTCAAAATCCGGCGCGTTTTTCGCGAGGCAGATGAAGATGTAGCCACCAACGCTTTCACAGTGAACCGGCTTCAGGGAATACTGGCTCTTGTCAAAGTCCTCGGCCATCTGGCGGGCGAAGAGCAGTGACCCGTCGAGCTCGTAGGTCCATTGATGATAGGGGCAGACGAGCTTCGCCGAGGAGCCGCGCTCCGTCGTGCACACGCGCGAACCGCGATGGCGACAGCTGTTGTGGAAGGCGCGGATGACCTGATCACGGCCGCGAACGATAACGACGGGATAATCGCCGATCTGGACGGTGAAATAGTTGCCCGCGCGCGGCACTTCGCAATCGTGACCGATGAACAGCCAGTCGCGATAGTAGATCGTCTCCATGTCGAGCTTGAAGTAGTCCGGATCCGTGTAGAACGGTTGCTCGAGGCTCAAGCCTGTCGGGTGGTTCTTCAATTGCCTGAGAACGTTGCTTCTGATGTCCATTTGCCTATCCTTGCGCAGTACCGAGAGGCGAACGAAGGACATGCGAGGCCGCTTGAAGACAGCCGAAAGCAATGTCCCGACCGCCCGCCGCGGTCAGTAAACCATATGTGCCCAAGGCTGGTTTCCGGGCTCTGGAGCGGCCCTGTTTCCAGGACCCCATGGCACCTTCCCAGGTCGGCCGACCCAGTGGCTTTTTTCGCCATGCCTCACTCCACCACCGTTGCGGGGGCAGCGCCGGATTTTGACCGGCTTCCCAATTCTCCGTCTCCCTAATAGACGGCACCTTGAGATTGATCACATCATATCCCTCGGCCGTGTCGCCGACTGCGCTACAATGCGACATCCGCTTCGAAATTGCCGACGTTTGAAAAACGGGCTCGGAAAAGCGATAAAAAGAGCCGATATAGAAAGGTAATTCAATCCTTTAGGAATGACGGCCCGAACGGTAAAATCCGATCCGGCCGCTCAGCCTTTATGACGCTTTATTCTGATTGCGACAGAGCGGCTGAACTCCGGCTATCAGGGTGCCGTCTGCGCTGCCGAAAGCGCCCGCAGCGCCGCCATCGCCCGCTCGGCATCGACCGTCGGCACGAAGATGTGGTCGTGGTAAAAAGCCGCGACGACATTGGCGCTGATGCCCTCGTTTCCCAACGCTGTGGCAAAGGCTGCGGTCAGACCCACGGCTTCCAGCGAGGAGTGAACATCGAGGGTGATCATGCGCATCACGGGCGCCGTCGCCAGACCCGCCTGCCGTGCGGTTTCAAGCGGAAGGATCAAGGTTGCTCCCTCTTTTTCACGAAAGACGCCGACAGGTTCGAGGTGAACATAGTCGGCAAGCGACGACGACGGTACACCGCAATAGACGAACTCGCCCTCGATCAGATTGGGCCGCATGCCGGACAGAAGCAGTTTGAGATCGGTCATTCCCGGCATGTCGTCAATCTCCTTGAAATTCGGCTCAGGTCGCGGTTAAGCTCGGCTCAAGCCAGACAGTTTATCATGCAGTCTCCAGACCTCTATAGCGAGAGCCGGCATGGCAAAACTCAGATATTTCGACGCTGGGAAGCCCGCCGACCCCGAGCCGACGCCAGTGGCATCGACAACGGGGCATAGCGAATTCCTGCGCACCGGTCGCATCACCCGCGACAGAGCGCATTGGCTCGCCGAGGAACGGCGTTACATGAGCCATCAGGAGGTGGCGGAACGGACGGCGATGAAGCTGCTCAGCGCCGGCGAAAAGACCCACGACCGGCTCAACAGCTTCCACCAATCCATTCGTTTCCCGAAGCTCATCTTTCACCACACGCTGAAAGACTCACCGCATCTCGGTTATTGCCATGTGACCGCGGCACGGACGCAGTTCGCTCAATACGAGGAAGTGAACTGGGCCTTCTATATCGCCAATTTCTTCGCCCGCATCGGCCAGGAAGAAAACTTCTTCGAGGACATCAGCCTTAAATATTCGCGGATGTATTTCGCCGTCGCCGTCCATCCGGACAAACAGGCGGAAGACAAGAAGCTGACGATCAATCGCGATATCAGAGGCAACGGCGTCCTGTTCCACACCCATGATCCGCAGATCGCCATCCGCAATGTTCTTTTGCTCGGCGCCCGCAACGAGCAGCTTCGCGACATCATTCGCCAGCTTTGACGATTGATCCGAAAACTCGAAGGGCATAAGAAACGGCCTGAACTGCAAGCAGGCAGGCCATGGCACGACACATAGACATTCTCGAACATCCGCAAACCGCGATCGACGTCGCAACGGCAACCCTTGCCGAGGGTCTGCCGATCGGGCTACCGACAGAGACGGTTTATGGTCTCGCCGCCGATGCCACCAACCCCACTGCCATTACCCGGATCTATGAGACAAAGGGGCGGCCGCGCTTCAATCCATTGATCTGCCATATGAGCGATCTCGCCATGGCCGAGCGCTATGCCATCTTCGACCCCATCTCGCGCAAGCTCGCGGAAGCCTTCTGGCCCGGCCCGTTGACGCTGGTGCTGCCGCTCAGACCCGATAGCGGCATTCATCCGCTGGCAACTGCCGGTCTCGACACTGTTGGCATTCGCGTGCCGCAAGGTTTTGCCGGAGACCTGATCCGCGCCTTCGACCGCCCGCTTGCAGCGCCGAGCGCCAATACGTCAGGCAAGATCAGCGCCACCAGCGCCGATCACGTCGACGACGATCTCGGTGAGCGGATTACCCTCATTCTGGATGCAGGAGCATCCGTTGTCGGCGTGGAGTCGACCATCGTCAAGGTCGAGGATGGCGAGATGCGCCTCCTACGGCCCGGCGGCCTTGCGGCCAGCGAAATCGAGCGCGTGGCCGGCAAGGCGCTGAAGCGCAAGAAGAAGGCTTCGGCTGCCATCGAGGCGCCCGGCATGATGGCTTCGCATTATGCGCCGGGAGCGGCCGTGCGGCTGGATGCAACGGACGTTTCCGCAAACGAGACGCTGATCCGCTTTGGTACGCCTGACATTACCGGCATCGAAAAGGCCGTCGCCGTGCTCGATCTGAGCGCTGCCGGCGATCTTTCCGAAGCCGCCGCAAACCTCTTCGACTTCATGAAGCGCGCCGATGCCACCGGCGCTGCGACGATTGCCTTTTCACATATTCCCGACGAAGGCCTCGGCGAGGCCATCAACGACCGGCTGCGCCGCGCGGCCGCACCCAGAGAATAAATCAGCCCGACCTTATCAGGCAAAGGACACGCCATGAGCAGCTCCGCCCTTTCTTCCGACCTTCTCGATCGCTTCGCCGCCATCGTCGGCGAAAACCATGCCGTGCGGGACCCGGCGGAAATCGCGCCGCATCTCGTGGAAAATCGCGGCCTCTATCACGGCTCGTCACCCATGCTGCTGAAGCCCGGCTCGGTGGAAGAGGTGTCCGCGATCCTGAAACTGGCAAGCGAGGCCGGTACGGCCATCGTACCCCAGACCGGCAACACCGGCCTTGTCGGCGGGCAGACGCCCCGCGAGGGTGGCTCCGACATCATCCTGTCGCTGGAGCGTATGAACCGCGTTCGCGATATCGATCCGGTCGGCAACACCATGATCGTCGACGGCGGCTGCATTCTCGCCGATGTGCACAAGGCAGCGGCCGAGCATGGCCGCATGTTCCCGCTTTCGCTCGGCTCCGAAGGCTCCTGCCGCATTGCCGGCAACCTGTCCACCAATGCCGGCGGTACGGCCGTTCTTGCCTATGGCAACATGCGCCAGCTCTGCCTCGGCCTTGAAGTCGTGTTGCCCACGGGCGAAATCTGGAACGGGTTGCGCCGCCTGAAAAAGGACAATACCGGCTACGATCTGCGCGATCTCTTCATCGGCGCCGAAGGCACGCTCGGCGTCATCACTGGCGCGGTGCTGAAGCTCTTTCCGCAACCGCTCGGCCATCAGGTGGCCTTCGCCGGCCTGCAATCCGTCGATGATGCGCTGACCCTGTTCAAGAATGCCTCGAGCCTCTGCGGCCCGGCGCTGACGGGCTTCGAGCTGATGCCACGCATCGGCGTCGAGTTCACGACACGGCATATCCCCGGCGTGCGCGATCCGCTTGAGACTGCCCATCCCTGGTATGTGCTGATCGACATCTCTACCTCCGATTCAGCCGAGACGGCCGAGCGGATGATGACGGCACTGCTCGAACAGGGCTATGAGGCCGGCCTGATCCAGGATGCGACCATCGCCAGCTCGGAAGCCCAGCAAAAGGCCATCTGGCATATGCGCGAGAGCATGTCGGACGCGCAAAAGCCGGAAGGCGGCTCGATCAAGCACGACGTTTCGGTGCCGGTGGCGCAGATCCCGCAATTCATGGCGGAGGCCGAAAAGGCCGTCGTTGCCGCCATGCCGGGCGCGCGCGTCTGCGCCTTCGGTCATATGGGCGACGGCAATATCCATTACAACATCTCGCAGCCCGTCGGCGCCGACAAAGCGGAGTTCATCGGCCGCTGGCGCGAGATCAACAAGATTGTGCACGGTCTGGTGCTACAGCATGGCGGCTCGATCTCCGCCGAGCATGGTATCGGCCAGCTGAAGCGCGACGAGCTTGCCTCGATCCGCTCCGATATCGAGATCGACCTGATGCACCGGATCAAGACGGCCTTCGACCCGGCCGGCATCATGAATCCCGGCAAGGTTCTCAAGGTCTGATCCCCTAGACAGTCACGACGACCCGCTCCGAGGCGAAGCAGCCGATCTGGCATGAGATGATCGTGCCACCGGCATCGATATCTTCGCCGGCGTAAGCAAGCACAGGGGTCAAACGCGATTGCTGCAGAAGTCGCGCCTCGGCTTCCGTCGGCATGCGTGCCGTGATGTCGGTGGAACGTCGCCAGTAATCCGTCACGCCGTACTCCTTCAGCGCCGCCGTAAACGAACCCATTGCAGCGAACTTCTCTGCCAAGCCGGCGAAGCGCTTAGCTGAGCAGCTGCGCATGACCACCGAGACGGGAAGCGCATCGGCATAGGCGACGACGCACATATCCAGCACGATCTCGCCCGGCTGCAAATTCAGCCTTGCGGCGATATCGGCGGTCGCCGGAACCTCCTTCGCCGAGATAACCTTGCGCGTGAGGTTGGCGTCTGTCGCGGTCAAGTCCTTGCTGAAGCGCACCTTGTCGCCCAACTGGAAACGAACGGGCATATCGGCGCGGACATAGGCGCCACTGCCACGCGCGACACGCAGCAGCCCCTCCCCCTCCAGTTCGGCGATCGCCCGCCGCATCGTCACCCTGGAGACACCGAATTGTTCGGATAGAGCGCGCTCGCTCGGCAGCCGGCTACCCGGCGCATGCTGGCCATCATCGATGGCGCGTCTGAGTTCCGCGGCAACGGTCGCCCAGCCTCCCCCAGTTTTTACGTCTTCGTCCTGTCGAATTTTCTCTACCATCACAAATCTGTCGCCTTGAAATTGGTATATACCAATTTATAAAGATCTCGATCGTTTATGGAAGGGTTCGGCATGGGCGACAAGCGCATATATGTAACGTCGGTCAGCAGCAGCGGCGTGCACGAGTTCAGCAAGCAGATCAAAGATCATATCCAGCTGCTGACGGGGCTCGGCGTAGAGGGTGACGCGCATATGGGGGTGACGGTGAAGCATCGTTCCCGCGTCGCGGTCGATCCGACCCAGCCCAATCTGCGCCAGGTGCATATCATCCATGAAGAGCTGTTCGACGAACTCACGGAAAAGGGATTTTCCGTTTCGGCGGGCGATATGGGCGAGAATATCGTGACCAGAGGGATCGACCTGCTTTCGCTGCCGCAAGGCACGCGCCTCCATATCGGCAAGGATGCCATCGTCGAGGTGACGGGCTTGCGCAATCCCTGCAAGCAGATCGATAATTTCCAGAAGGGCCTGCTGCATGCCGTGCTCGACAAGGATGCGGATGGCGGCTTGATCCGCAAGGCCGGCATTATGGGTATCGTCTCGCAGGGTGGCCGCGTACGGCGCGATGACACCATCCATGTCGAGCTACCGCCATTGCCGCACATCAAGCTCGAGCGTGTCTGACAAAAAAGAAGCGGCCTTCCATTGGAAAGCCGCTTTCTATCTTGTCACGATGTCGTTCCGATCTGGCTGCCGGTCAGATCAATCGAAATCTTCCTGGCTGGAATTACCGCCGCCATTGCGGTTGCCGGTGATGATCTCACGCTTGCCGACGTGGTTGGCCGGACCCACCAGACCGTCCTTTTCCATGCGCTCGACGAGCGAGGCGGCGCGGTTGTAGCCAATGCCCAGGCGACGCTGGATATAGGAGGTCGAGCACTTCTTGTCGCGCATGACGACCTTGATCGCCTGTTCGTAGAGATCGTCGCCATCTTCCGAGGCAATCGCGCCCTTGTCGAACACGGCCGTATCTTCTTCCTCGTCTTCCTCTTCCTCGTCGGCCGTGACCGTATCGAGATATTCCGGCCGGCCCTGCAGCTTGAGGTGCGCCACGACCTTTTCGACTTCCTCGTCGGAGACGAAGGGGCCGTGAACGCGGGAGATGCGGCCGCCGCCGGCCATGTGCAGCATGTCGCCCTGGCCGAGGAGCTGTTCGGCACCCTGTTCGCCAAGGATAGTGCGGCTGTCGATCTTCGACGTCACCTGGAAGGAAATGCGCGTCGGGAAGTTCGCCTTGATCGTGCCGGTGATGACGTCGACCGATGGACGCTGCGTCGCCATGATCAGGTGGATACCGGCGGCACGCGCCATCTGCGCCAGACGCTGGATCGCCCCTTCGATTTCCTTGCCGGCGACCATCATCAGGTCTGCCATTTCGTCGACGATGACGACGATATAGGGCATTGGCGTCAGGTCCATTTCCTGGCTCTCCTCGATCGGGGCACCGGTGCCCTTGTCGAAGCCGGTCTGGACCATGACGTGGATCGTCTCACCCTTTTCCTTGGCGGAGGCGACGCGGCTGTTATAGCCGTCGATGTTGCGCACGCCGAGGCGCGACATCTTCTTGTAGCGATCCTCCATTTCGCGCACCGCCCACTTCAGCGCCATGACGGCCTTCTTGGGATCGGTAACGACGGGGGTCAGAAGGTGCGGGATGCCGTCATAGACGGACAGTTCCAGCATCTTCGGATCGACCATGATCAGGCGGCACTGTTCCGGCGTCATGCGATAGAGCAACGACAGGATCATCGTGTTGATCGCGACGGACTTGCCCGAACCGGTGGTGCCGGCAACGAGCAGATGCGGCATCTTCGCAAGTTCCGCGATGACGGGCTCGCCGCCGATGGTCTTGCCGAGGCCGAGCGCCAGCTTGTAGCCGCTCTTCTCGAAATCGGGCGAATCGATCATCTCACGGAAATAGACGGTCTCGCGGTTGACGTTCGGCAGTTCGATGCCGATGACGTTACGGCCGGGAACGACGGCAACGCGGGCCGAAAGGGCCGACATCGAACGGGCGATATCGTCGGCAAGGTTGATGACGCGCGAGGATTTAACGCCGGGCGCCGGCTCGAATTCATAAAGCGTGACGACAGGGCCGGGACGCACATGGATGATCTCGCCCTTGACGCCGAAATCTTCAAGCACGCTTTCCAGCAGGCCGGCATTCTGCTCCAGGGTTTCCTGCGTCATGATTACGCCGGTGCGAGCCGCCGGCTCCTGCAGCAGTTCACGCGGCGGCAACTCATACTCGCCATCGACACTGGGGGCGATCGGGCGCCATTCCGGAGGCGTCAGCGATGCAGGACGACGTGGGACAACCCGTGAAGGCGGCGCATCGATCAAGCGCTGAGCAGCAGCTTCGACAGCCGGCATGGTCGGCGTTGCTTTGGCCACAGGCTCGGCAGGCGCGACAGCCGCGACCTTGGTCGGCATTGGTGCCAGAACCATCGGCGCCGGGCGCGCTTCGACAACGGGAGCGGCCGCCGAACCATAGACTGCGGTTACAAACGCCGGAGGAACGAACATTGCGGCCTCGACCGCGATTTGCGGTTCCGCAACAACAGGCACAACAACGTCGACGACCGGGTCTGCGACGGTGACCAATACAGAAGCTTCCCAAGCCGCAAGCTCGTCCATGGCGGGTGTGCTGGCCGCGACCGGCGCGAGGTTGAGGACGGGCTCGAAGGGAGCAATAACCTCAGAGACGGATGGCTGGATCTCGATCATCGAGGCAGGCTTGCGGCATTCCACGATGCGGAATTTGGCAACGATCGATTCGGCTTCGATCTGAATCTCGGGCAGTACGACAGGCTGGACGGGCACGCCCCGGATGGCGGACACGAATTCACCTTCGAATGGCATGGCATCCCAGAAGGCGAAATCGGAAAGATGGGTAAGCCGCGACTCGACCACAGGCGCGGCAACAGACTCAGGAACACTTGACGATACAGGGGAAGCATCCAGCGCGATCGCGGGAGCCTTCGAAAATGCGGTAGCGATAACGGTCATCTCCAATGCGTCCGGCTCGGTTGCCGGAGATTTCTTGATTACGGAGGGCATGTAGCCCCCAACCGCAAAAGGCATGTCCTCAAGCGGCGGCAGGTGGAATTCGGCATATTGCGCTAGCTGGGGCGCAACTGTTGTCACCGGGGTCTCGACCACCGGTGCCGTGACGATCGGCGTCTCGATGACCGGAGGCTCCATCAGGCGCATGGCGGCATGGGCGGAAACCTGCGGCGCGACCTCGACCTGAGGCTCGGCCGGCGGACGACGACCAATGATCTCGTTTTCGCGCGTGCGGGTGAAGCGCACGTTCGGCCCCATCAGGAACGCGTTCTGCCAGCCCGGGGAAGCCAGATCCTCGGCCGATATGCCCTGCGGCAGGACAGGCATCACTGGAGCGCTCTCGGCGGGCTTTGCCTGCAGAGCCTCGACAACCGGCTTTGGCGCAGCCGCTGTGCGGTGCCTCAGCTCTTCGGCACGACGCAACTCTTCCGCGCGACGCTGCTCTTCAGCCTTGCGCTTGCCTTCGCGGGCATTGCGGATCTTTTCTTCCAGGAATGCCCGACGTGCAGCGATCTGCTCGGCCCGGCGCGCCTCTTCGGCTGCCTGCTCCTGGTTGAGTTCGCCCTCCGGCTGTACGCCTGATGACGCATTTGAAACTGTCGTTCGGGAAAGACGCATGAGACCTGCAACCCAGTCATTGATATTGCCGATGGCTTTCCAAATCGATAGGGCAAGGATGGTTAATAAGTTCCTTCCTGAAGCCCGCGAAAGCGCTTATTCCCCACCCTCTGTGTTGCCGCTACAACAGGCAAAATCCTCCGCAAACCGGCGCACGCAAACAGCTTTGGCGCGCGTGAATGCGGCCAGGCGGCCGGTTAAATTTTTTGTCGGTTCGTTATCGCGACGGCGACAGCTGTGCGATCGACAGCAGGGTATCGGCGCTGATGCCGGCGCCTGAAGAGGAGCCGGTCAGAATCGACAGAGCCGGCGACGTCGACGCAGCCGTATTGTTATTGATGTCGTACATCGCCGAGAAACGCTGCAGCAGCTTGTTGACCTTATCCGGGTCCTGCAGGTCGCTGACATTGACGAACTTGCCCAGCATTTTGGCCTGGGTGTCGACATCCATATTCGAGATCGAACTCGGCAAGCTGTAGGTCGTGGTAATCACCTGATACAGCGCCGCATCGCCCATGATGTCATAGATCGAATTGATGTCAGGCGCCTTGCGCTGGAAATAGAGCGCGAGGCGGACGCCGGGATTGGTGTCACCCTCCTGATCTTCAAGCGTCTGATGCAGGTAGAGATCGTTGGTCGCCGAGAGGGCGCCCTGGTTCTGCGCAACGCCGAGCTTGCTATCGGTCAGGTTTCCCTTCGTGTCGAAATTGAACGCCTCGACGATGCTCTTGAACTTGGCGCCATCGGCCGTGTTGATGAAGCTCTTCGAATCGGAGGGATCGGAGGCGAAGGCCTTCTTCAGGGTCGCGGTATCGACTGTTTTCGGATCGATGCCGTTGGCGGTCAGGATGAAATTGGTGAGCTTGCTGTCCGCAAGCAGATCCGTGAGGCTGTTCACCTTGACGATGTTGGTTGCGAAATAGGTGCCGGCATCCTTGGCGTCGCTGGTCGCCTTGGTCAGCTCGGCGCCCGTCAGTCCGGTCGTCGCGCGGCTGGAATATTGCGAGATGTAGCTATTCACCTGCGCCGACGACAAAGCCTGGACCGGCGGCGTCAGATTGCCCTTGCTGTCGAAATTGAAGGCTTTGACAAGCGCGGTAAACCGGGGATCGTTGAGCGAATTGACGTAGCTCTTCGGATCGTAGGGATCGCTTTCGAGCATCTTTGTCAGCTGCGTCTTCGTGACCTCGTTCTCGCCGATGCCGTAGGCGCGCAGCGCCATCTGATAAAGCTCCGGCGCGTTGTCGTTGGAAACATCGCTGTCGGACTTATTGCTCGCGAAGAAATCCTTGATGGTCTTCACGTCGGCGAGCCGGTTCTTGTAATTGTTGACCGCATCGCTCGTCATGTTCGACTGCGAGGTCAGATAATTGGTCATGTAGGCCTTGGACGCGGCATTGGTGGCGTCCTGGGACTGCGCCGTCTGGCCGGAGGCAAGCGTGCCGTCCGACTGGAAATTGAACTGCGATACGACATTCGTCAGGCCGAAGATGGCGGCGGTCGAAGGGTCGGCAAAGGCATTCTTGAAAACGATGGCCGGCGTGGTTGGATCGATGCCGTAGGCCGTCTTGATATAGTCGTAGAGCCGTGGATCCGAGGTCAGCTGGTCGACCGAGGTGATCGAGCCGATATGATCCTTGTAATAGAGATCGTTGTCGGCCGCCCCGACAGTCGTGATGAACGAAGGCACGGTTGAGTTATAGGCGCTCATCACATCGGCCTTCTGGCCGAGCGTCTGCGGGCCGCCGGGATAGTTGGCGGTGTAGGCAGCCGTTGTCGCATTCGCCTGATCCGACGTCTGTGCCTGCGAGCCGGAGGCAACTGTTCCGTCGTTCTTGAAATTGAATTGCGCCATCACGCTGGTCAGCCCATTCGAGGCCGCCGTGGTGGCGCTCATCGCCGAATTGTTGAACTGATCGGCCGTGATGTAGGCGGGAATATTGTAGGCGGTTTTTACGTACTGAAACAGCCGTGCATTCGAGGTCAGCTGATCGACCGAGGTGATCGTTCCGATCGTTGCCTGATAATAGGCGTTATCGCTGTCCGGCGTCGAAGCCTTGACCGTGCCGTCGGCGTTGAAATTGAATTCCGCGACAAGAGCCTTGTCGGCAGCGCTGCCATTCTGATTGACAAAGCTGTTGGGATCGTTCGGATCGCTGGTCAGCATCTGCTTCAGGATCGAATTCGAGGCGTAGGTCGGATCGATGCCATAGGCCTGGAGAACGTAATTCTTCAGCCTGCTGTTGCCGAGCAGGTCATCGACCGTCTTAACGGAGCTGATGTTCTGCGTGTAATAGCTTGTCTCGGTGGCCGCGGACGTCTCTTCATTTGTAAACGACTGCTGATAAAGCCCGATGAGATCGTCTTCCTGCGTGCTGGATTGGGCCGTATTCGTGCCGCCCGTGCCGAAATTGAACGCAGCGGCAAACTCCTTGTAGCGCGGATCGCTCAGCTTATTCGCGAAACTGTTGGAGTCGCTGAGGTCGCTGGTCAGCACCTGTTTCATAAACGCCTTGGCATACGTCATGTCGGAGAGCCCGTAGGCTTCCATGGCATAACTGTATAGCTGATAGTCATTCACGAAGTCGTCGGCGTTGGTTACTTTGCCGATATTGGCATTGTAATAGTCGATCTGGCGCTTGTTTTGCGCCTGTGACGCCACCTGATTGAGAGAGGTCGACATATCTCTGGTTGCGATCGTATAACCAAGATAGGTGGAAATCATCAGCAGAATCCCAATAGATCTCTAATATAGGGGGCGAATCTAGCTGACATTATTTCATACAAACCTTACCCGAGACTTACATGCACTCTCCCTATGCGTGCACTATAGTGAAACGACTCCCCTGCCGTGTGTTCACTTTATGGAAACCCTGATGCATTCGACTTTGCTAACCATTTGATGAGGCAAAGTTTTCTTAACCTCGATTTTTAAGCTGTCTGGAAGGGACGGCGCCTAATCTGCCCTACAACGAGAGGACAAAAGTTCTCCGAGAGAAGACCGGAAAAAACGGCTCTCAGGTAAAGCAAGGGTAGAGAATCGATGACAAATACCGTCCTGAAGCCCGATTGGGCTGGAACCACACTGCGACTTGACCCCTCGCGCTTTCCGCAGCAGGTCAGCTATGCCATGCGGGGTGCCGAAGGCGACGTTACCATCACGATAGACGAGCGCGGCGCCGTCCTGCGCAAGATCCTGCCATCCAGCGGCCTGCCGCTGTCCGTGGCCCTCCCGAAGCGGGCCTTCATGGGTGTCGCCGCTCGCGCCATCGACCATGGCGACGGTGAGGTCACCGTGACGCTGGAGCTTCATCACTCCGATCCGGATCTTTGCATTCCTCTTCTCGTCGCTCACGACCTCAGCGACATCGCCGCCGACTGGCGCTCCTGGTCGGAAGCCTTCCGCATTCCGATGCTCATGATCGAAGCCGACGGCGTTGCCCGTCCGCTGGAAGAGCATCTCGGCGGCGTCCGTGCGAACGACAGCCAGCCGCGTCGTCGCCACTCCTACTTCGCCGATCGCCGTCCGCGCTTCCTCGTGCGCCGCTCGACCGGCAAGCTGGGCGTGAAGATGAAGATCCAGGGCCGCGAGATCATCGCGCGCCGCTAGGGCATCCATATTACAGCCCGATGATACGCAATTCGGCCGTGGGATATCCAATTCCGCGGCCGAAATCGTTATGAGCGCAGCAAACGCTCCATGAGGATCGTTCGCTCTTCGCCATGAAAGTGCTCACCGACGGCATGGAAACCGAGCCGTTCGTAAAAGCCCTGCGCGGTCATCAATGAGGGTACGGACAGCGTGACAATCCCACGGGCGATGGCAGCTTGTTCAATTGCTTCCATCAGCTGGGCACCAACCCCACGTCGTTGCATCGAGGGAGAGACGAACATCGTGCGCACGACCGAGCCTTCCAGGCCGGCGGTGCCGACGACAATTCCGTCGTCAACCGCGACGAAAACCGTTCGGCTGCTCAGGAGCTTGCGCACTCCGATCGGACTGAAACTCCGGGCAACGCGGTCGATGATGCCAGCAGAATAGTCCTTGGCATTGCTTTCGCGAAGCGTGGCAAGGATCACGCCGCTGATTGCTTCGGCGTCGGCCTCGACAGCCGGACGAATCTTACATGCCATGACGCCCCTCCTTCGGAATTGGGCGCGGCTTGCCGCTCCGGTCAGCGCACCAAAAACAGGAACGATGCAAACAAGCCGACGAAGATGATCAGTCCGACTCGATTGTTCGATTTGAACAATGCCAGGCACTGCTCGCCGTCGTTAATGTCGAGCACGGCGATCTGATAGGCAAACATGCCGCCGGCGGCGATCAGGCCGATGTAAGAGAGCCATCCGGCGCCGGCCAGCGCGAAGGCAATGAGCATCAGGAAAAGCGTTGCGCCATAAAGACCGATCAGCCAGAGACGTGTCTGATCGCCAAACAGCCGCGCCGTCGAGCGAACGCCGATCAGTTCGTCGTCTTCCTTGTCCTGATGGGCATAGATCGTATCATAGCCGATCGTCCAGAGGATCGCGGCGGCGTATAGGATGATCGCTGCGAACGACAGGCTTCCGAACAGCCCAGCCCAGCCCATCAGCGCACCCCAGGAGAAGGCCAGACCGAGGAAGAACTGCGGCCAGTCGGTAAAGCGCTTCGCAAAGGGATAAAGCGCGACGATGGCAAGCGACAGGACGCCGAGAACAACCGAAAACCAGTTGAACTGCAGCAGCACGAGCAGACCGAGCAGAGCCTGCAGCGCAATGAAGACCTTGGCCTGGCTGCGCGTTACCCGGCCTGACGGCAGCGGGCGCGAGCGGGTTCGAGCCACAGACATATCGATCTGATGATCGACCAGATCGTTATAGGTGCAGCCGGCGCCGCGCATGGCGACCGCGCCGACGAAATACAGGATCAGATGATAGATCACCACAAAGCCTGGCGACCCCTGCCCCATGGATATCGAGGCATTAGCGGCGAGCGCGACCGACCAGAAGCACGGCCACATCAACAGTTGCCAGCCGATCGGCCTGTCCCAGCGCGCGAGCTGCGCATAAGGCCAGAGTGCCGGAGGCAGGACACGATAGACCCAGTTGCCGGATGGCGCGTCGACGACGCGCCCGTTGATGTCGCCTGTGTTTTGCATAGGCGAGTAGTAGTGATATCCGGCAGGGCAGGTCAAGCGGCGGGGCGATCGCCCCGCTCATTTCAGTTCATCGTGAAATTGAACTTGTAGCTGGCGGAGACGCCGATCAGCAGCTGATTGCGATCGCCACGTTCGCGAACGAGGCTGCTATCGGCCGCGGGTCCGGTGAGCCGGGTGTACTCGAGGAACGTGCTGGTGGTCCAGTTCTGCGAGGCCTTCCAGGTCAACGCGCCGCCAAAGCCGACGGACTTCACGCCGCCGCCGGGGCTATAGCGGCTGAGGCCGGATGCGGCCGATTCACGCGCGTTCACACCGTAATACGTGTTCATATAATCGTTGCTGGCCAGCGTCATGCGCGGGCCGGCGGATGCACGCAGCTCAGGCGTGATATCGGTGAAGGCGTCGACGGCGGCGTCGGCAACGAGGCCGCTATGAGCCCGGATGCCCTGGCGCACCTCGATGCGGGCACGCAGCCAATCCGTCGGATAGGCTTCGGCGAAGCCACCGGCTTCCAGACCCCACTTGACCTTCTTCAACCCTTTCAGCTCACGACCATCACCGCTATCGCGGCTCGGCACGAACTTGCCGACGATACCGACGCGGAACGCATCGCTCTCGATGAAGGCAAAGGACGGGTTGTCATTGCGCGAGGAAAACCGCGGACCGGGGCCTTGCCGGCCGATGGAGACCAGCGGCGACCATTGCAGCTTGTTATGCTTGCCACCCTCGAACTTCGGAGCGGAGAAACCGGCCGCGCCGACGCTTAAGTACCAATCGCCCGACCAGAGATGTTGGCCGTCACCGGCATGGGCAACGCCCGCATAAGCAACGGAAAGGCCGAGGATAAGGAAAAGACGCGACTTGGCAAACACAATGCAACTCCATGATACGCAATACAAAGGGCCATACACGCGGCCCCAGAGTTGCTTCAAATTATGCGGATCGCGTTACCGCTCTCTTAACCACAAGGCGTCGAATTCATGCGCAGGCCAAATTCCGGTTGCGCGGTTGTTGCGGGCGACATGCGCCAATCTGTCGCGGTGATTTAATTATGACTTAGGCTACTCAATCATAGGTAATGGCGAGCGATCATCTCACCCGGCCATTGCGCAGCCCCCATTTTTCAAAACGAGAACCGAATGAAGACCATATCCCTGATTTCCATGGGTTTACTGCTTGGCGCCGCAACGGCGCTTTCCAGCTGCGTCAGCGCTCCGATCGGAGGTGCGAAGCAAAGCAGCTTTTCGCGTCAGGTTCCGGCCGGAAAGAAAACGAAGATTACAAGCGCTTCTCTTGTAAAGCAGGATTGCACCTTTGCGGGATTTCCCTACACAGGCGTCGTCAAGCCACCGGCCCATGGTAAGATCGATATCGAGCACGGTCCGGTCGCGGCAAAGTTTTCCAAGGACAGCCCTGCCTATATTTGCTCAGGCAAATCCGTCCAGGGGAACATCATTTCCTACACGCCGAACCCCGGCTTCTCCGGCACCGACCAGTTCACCGTGCGCCTTACGGGTTTACACACCGATGGCACCGTGCAGGACGGAACCTTCGTCGTCCGCGTCGGCAGATAAAGCAGCCGCTGTAAAGCGCACAGCGTTTCCATCTGGAGTTACGTAATACGGGAATGAGACGCTTTGCGATTTAAAGAAGGACGGAATGGCTCCAGCACAGGTCCCCATCCGCGGATCATAAACGAAAACGCCGGACCATGGTTTTCCCAGGTCTGGCGTTTTCGAAAGCGATATGGCTGACGTTCAGAACGTTATCTTTTCCAGCGGCGCGCGCGTCGCCTCGAACTCCTTCAGCAGCGCCTCGCGCTCACCGATGTAGTTGCGATTGTCCGGAACTGCGAACTGGTTCTTCGTGATCTGCAGCTGCATGATGAACAGCTCATCCCAGCGGAAGCCCATTTCCGATCCGGCCAGATAGAACTCCCACATGCGGAAGAACTTCTCGTCGTAAAGTGCGACTGCCTCGGCCTTGCGCGCGACGAAGCGATTGCGCCAATGCCGCAGCGTGTAGGCATAATGCATCGGCAGGGTTTCGACGTCCCTGGTGAGCAAGCCGGCCTTTTCCAGCGGCGGCGTGGTTTCGCCGATCGACGGAATATATCCGCCCGGGAAGATGTACTTCTCGATGAAGGCGTTGGTTGCAAAGCTTGGCTTCGGACGCGCGATCGAATGCAGCAGCATGACGCCGTTATCGTCAAGCAGCTCCGACACCTTGCGGAAGAACTTGCCGTAATCGCCGATGCCGACATGCTCGAACATGCCGACGGAAACGATACGGTCAAACTTCCGACCGGTCATATAGCGATAGTCCTGCAGCTCGAAACGGACGCGATCCGAAAGGCCGCGCTTGGCCGCCCGCTCGCGTGAGACTTTCAGCTGCTCTTCGCTGAGCGTGATGCCTGTCACGTCGAGGCCGGGATAGGCCTCGGCGAGATACATGGCCATGCCGCCCCAACCGGAGCCGATTTCCAGTACCTTTTGACCCGGCTCGACCAGCAGCTTCGCGGCAATGTGGCGCTTCTTTGCCACTTGCGCCTCGTAGAGGCTGATGCCCGGCGGATTGAAGTACGCACAGGAATACTGCCAGTCCTCATCGAGAAAGAGATCGAAGAGCTTGGCCGACAGATCGTAGTGATGCGCAACATTGTACTTGTTGCGATTGACCGGCGAACGACTCTTGATCTGCTGCCAGGCGATACGGCCGATGAGGAGTGCCGCCATGCGCAGGTCAAAGATTTCGTTGGTCGTGTTCTGCTTCACCAGCGAGAGGAATTCGTAGATATCCCCCTGCTCCAGGATGAAGCGCCCCTCCATGTACATTTCGCCGAGCTTCAGGGTCGGATCGCGCGCAATCGCGTCTTCCGCCTGCTGGTCGGCAATACGCGCCACGATCGTTTCGCCGGAGCCATCGCCGATCGTGTGCGTCTCGCCGGAAGCGAGCGTCAGTTTGAGGGAGCCTTTACGGATGAGTTTCTTAACGAGAGAAAGAAGTGCCGACGCCATGGACGCCTCGAATGTTATGACATGACATTATGGCAGACTTTAACGCCTCACAGCTGTGTGGCAAGATCAGCTTTCAGCAGTCATTGGCACTCTGGCAACAACTCTGCCAGAGTGTGACATTCTTGCATTATCTCCCGCTAAGTCCTTATTTTCGTTTAAGTGCATCCGCCAGAGCGGCACCAAAACTACCCCTCTCCTCGGCCTTTGGACGGCTATTGCCACTAACGCCAGCGTTGCGCGCACCACTTTGCTCGCGCGACTCGCGGCCTGAAGGGGCGGCCACAGTGCTGCCATCTTTGCGCATCGAAAGGGCGATTCGCTTTCGCTTTACGTCGACTTCGACCACCCTGACCTTCACCACGTCGCCGGCTTTGACAACCTCATGGGGGTCCTTGACGAAGCGATCGGCGAGCTGGGAGACGTGCACCAAACCGTCCTGGTGGACGCCAATATCGACGAAGGCGCCGAACGCGGCGACGTTGGTGACGGTTCCCTCCAGCTGCATTCCCGGCTTGAGATCGCTGATCTCGTTCACGCCTTCGGCAAAGGTCGCGGTCTTGAAGCTCGGGCGTGGGTCGCGGCCGGGCTTTTCCAGTTCGGCGATGATGTCACGCACGGTCGGCAGGCCGAATCGCTCGTCAATGAACTGCCGGGGATCCACGGCCTTCAACGCCGCGCTATCGCCCATCAGGCTGCGCAGATCGCGGCCGCAGGCAGCGACGATCTTCTTGGCAACGCCATAGGCTTCCGGATGCACAGAGGACGCGTCCAACGGCTCCTTGCCGTTCGGGATGCGCAGGAAGCCGGCGCATTGCTCGAAAGTGCGCTGACCAAGCCGGGCGACCTTCAACAGATCGCGGCGGCTTCCGAACGGACCTTCACCATCGCGATGCTTGACGATCGCATCGGCAATCGAAGGGCCGAGGCCCGACACGCGAGCGAGCAGCGGGGCCGATGCCGTATTGAGATCGACGCCAACCGCATTCACCGCATCTTCGACCACGGCATCCAGCGAGCGGGACAGCTTCTGTTGATCCACGTCGTGCTGATACTGACCCACGCCGATCGATTTCGGCTCGATCTTCACTAGTTCGGCGAGCGGATCCTGCAGGCGGCGGGCGATAGAGACGGCTCCGCGCAGCGACACGTCCAGGCCGGGGAACTCAAGCGCGGCCGTTTCCGAGGCCGAGTAGACGGATGCGCCCGCCTCTGAAACGATAACCTTGGTCGGCTTCGGTGCCGGCAGCTCGGCCAGCATGTCGGCCACCAGCTTCTCCGTCTCGCGGCTACCGGTGCCGTTGCCGATGGAGATCAGCTCGACCTTGTGCTTGCGGATCAGGGCCGCCAAGGTTGCCTGCGTGCCGCGGACATCGTTCTTCGGCGGGAAAGGATAGACCGTCGTCGTCTCCAGAACCTTGCCCGTGCCGTCGACCGCCGCCACCTTGACGCCGGTGCGGATGCCCGGATCGAGACCCATGGTCGCACGCGAGCCGGCGGGAGCGGCAAGCAGCAGATCTTTCAGATTGCGGGCGAAGACGTGGATAGCCTCTTCTTCAGCCCGCTCGCGCAGTTCGCGCATCAGATCGAGCGACAGCGACATGGATAGCTTCACGCGCCATGTCCAGCTCGCTACATCCATGAGCCAGCGGTCGCCTGGGCGGCTGGAGCCGATGTCGTAAGCTGTAGCGATCATCCGCTCGACGGGCTTGTTCGGCGAGACCGCATCCATATCGACTTCGATATTCAGCGTGAGGAACTCTTCGTTCCAGCCGCGCAGCATGGCAAGCGCGCGATGGCCCGGCGCCGTTGCCCAGCGCTCCTGATGGGCGAAATAGTCCGAAAATTTTGCGCCTGCCTCCTGCTTGCCATCGACGACGGCAGCTTTCAGGCTTGCATTGGTCTTCATATAACCGCGCAGCTTGCCCAGCAGATCGGCATTTTCGGCAATGCCTTCAGCGATGATATCGCGTGCGCCTTCGAGCGCCGTCTTCACATCGGCGACATCGGCGGTAATGAACCCTTCGGCGAGCGCTGCCGGCTCCCTGGAGCGATCGGCAAGGATCGTGTCGGCCAGCGGGCCAAGGCCGCGCTCCCTGGCGATTTCGGCGCGGGTACGACGCTTCGGCTTATAGGGCAAATAGAGATCTTCGAGCTCCGACTTGGTGGCGACCTTGACGATCTTGCCCATCAGCTCGTCGGTCATCTTGCCCTGGCCGTTGATCGATTCGACGATGGCGGCGCGGCGGGCTTCCAGTTCACGCAGATAGACGAGCCGCTCCGCCAGGTTGCGAAGCTGCGTGTCGTCCAGGCCACCGGTCACTTCCTTGCGGTAACGGGCAATGAACGGCACGGTCGCGCCTTCATCGAGAAGCTCGATCGCAGCCTTGGCCTGATCCGGGCGGGAATTGATCTCGGCGGCGATGGTTGCGGCAAGGGAACGGATATCAGCGGCCATGTGACTCTCTGGACTGGACAATCGTAAGGGGACCATAAGCATGATCCCGTGAGCAATAGAAACGGTTTTGACGCAGAACATGCCAATCCGGCAAGGAAGAGGCGATCTCGCATCCAAAAGCACCCCCGCTTTAGCGCCATAAAAAGGCATGGCAATGTTACCGGGCAAACCTCCACAGGATTTGATGCTTGACCTTTGCTCCAAGCCCGCTTAACCGCGCAAATGGATGCAACGAGAGGGCAAGCCATGAGAGTTCTGTTGATCGGATCGGGCGGACGCGAGCACGCGCTGGCCTGGAAGCTGGCGCAATCGCCTCTCATGACCGAGTTCTACGCGGCGCCGGGCAACCCAGGCATCGCCGAGCATGCGACACTCGTCGGGCTCGATGTCGACGATCATGATGCCGTCATCGGCTTCTGCAAGGAAAAATCCATCGACTTCGTCGTGGTCGGCCCGGAGGCACCTTTGGTCGCGGGCATTGCCGACGCGCTGAGAGCCGCCGGCATCGCCGTCTTCGGGCCTTCCGCCGCCGCTGCCCAGCTGGAAGGCTCCAAGGGCTTCACCAAGGATATCTGCGCTCGATACGATATTCCCACAGGCGCCTACCAGCGCTTCAACAACGGTCCGAAGGCGAAGGCCTATGTGCGTGCGCAGGGCGCCCCGATCGTCGTCAAAGCCGATGGCCTTGCTGCGGGCAAGGGCGTGACCGTCGCCATGACGGTCGAGGAGGCGCTTGCAGCCATCGACGATTGTTTCGAAGGTGCGTTCGGCGAAGCCGGTGCCGAGGTCGTAATCGAAGCCTACCTCGACGGCGAGGAAGCGAGCTTCTTCTGCCTTTGCGACGGCAAGCATGCGCTGGCGCTGGCAACAGCCCAGGACCACAAGCGCGTCGGCGACGGCGACACCGGCCCGAACACCGGCGGCATGGGAGCCTATTCCCCTGCCCCGGTGATGACCTCGGAGATGATCGACCGCACCATGAAGAAGATCATCGAGCCGACGATGCGCGGCATGGCGGAAAGCGGTCATCCGTTCTCAGGCGTCTTCTTCGCCGGTCTGATGATCACCGCCAAGGGTCCTGAACTGATCGAATATAACGTCCGTTTCGGCGACCCTGAGTGCCAGGTGCTGATGATGCGCCTGAAGAGCGATTTGTTGCCGCTGCTTCATGCCTGTGCCACCGGCACGCTCGATCAGGTTACGGCCGAATGGAGTGACGACGCGGCGTTGACCGTGGTGATGGCCTCGAAGGGCTATCCCGGCTCCTATGACAAAAATACGCCGATTGCAGCGCTGCCCAGCGATGGCGAAGGCACCAAAGTGTTTCATGCCGGCACAGCCTTGAAGGACGGAGCGCTGGTCGCAACCGGCGGCCGCGTGCTCAACATCACCGCAACGGGCAAGACGGTTGGAGAAGCGCAGAAGCGCGCCTACGAGCTTGCCGGTGCCGTGCAGTGGGACAACGGTTTTCATCGCAACGATATCGGCTGGCGCGCGATCGAGCGCGAAACGTAAACGCCGGATCGGCCCTACGATCGACCGTCCATTAAATCTTTACCTAATCTCCTGACGGTATGGAAACAAAGCGCCGCTAATGTCTTCGTCAACATAGACGGAGTTGTTTGTTATGCGTTCCCTCTTTCTGACCTTGGCATGCGTACTGGCCGGCGGCTCCGCCATGGCTTCGTCGATCCAATCCGTCGACAGCACGACGCGCACCAGTGGGAACAGCATCGTCGAAAAAAGCTGCGCCAACTGCCCGCCTTTGAAGCCAAAGCTGGCTGAGAAAGAATATACCGTTCCGACGCTGACGCCTGGGACACAGTCGATCACCGTTCGCAGCATTGATGGCCAGCAGAAGGTCGTGCGCACCGAGGCCTGGATGGGCGGCTCACCCGTCATGTTCGTCAGCAAACCTACTCCTGAGGCCCTGGCGTCCGCCGGCATTTCTTCCGACGGTATCGATATGACCGCCAAAACCGCAGCCCTTTCAGACATGGCCGCAGCAGCCGTCGCTCCGGCGCCGCTCAATCTCTCCACGTTCCAGCTTCGCCAATAGTGCCCTGAGGGCTACGCCGCGTCGGCTCGCATGCCTGAAAGCTCAACGTATTTTCAATAATATTCGAATATCTAGATACAGATTGAGAAAACCACTCGCTTCTGAAGTTTTTTACAAATCTAGATAATTATTACTTTCTCGAGAAAAGCATATCGCCGGTTTAAATTCCGGAAGAACACAACCAACCCCCTACAATTAAAGCTTTTTTAGACATAAAAAGCGATTTTACTGCCACCGGACAGCAGCATGTCATTTGAGCGGCGGCAAGCGTATTGGGGATTATCTCAGGCGATCGCACAGGCGGTAGGATACCGCACCGGTAATCACTTACCTGTGGGAGACGTTATGAAGAATCTCAAGATTGCACATCAACTATTCGCCCTGCTTGGCGTGCTGATGGCCGCCTTTGCAGTGGCCACCTATTTCCAGATCCGGTCGCAGGCCGATTCCATCTATGACGACCGCTTCGACATGCTGCGCACGCAGGTCGAATCCGGCATCTCGGTCCTCAATCAATATTACCAGCGCGAGAAATCCGGCGAGATGACGCATGAGGCCGCCCAGGCCGAAGCCTTCAAGATCCTCTCGCATGTCAGCTTCGCGCCGGCCGGCTATCTATTCGGCTTCGATTACAATGTCGTGCAGCGCATCCACCCAAGCCCGGTCAATATCGGCAAGGACATGTCCTCGCAGGTCGACAAGAAGGGCACCTATTTCAGCAAGGAAATGGTTGAAAAGGGCATCAAGGGCGGTGGCCGCACGATCTACTACTGGAACAAGCCCGGCCATCCGGACAGCGACGTCTTCCTGAAGGGCAGCTATTCCGCCGCCTTCGAACCCTGGCAGCTCGTGGTTGGCTGCGGCGTTTACATGGATGACCTGCAGGCACAGATCAACACGACCATGTGGAATGCCCTGCTGATCTGCGGCATCGTGTTCGTCATCGGCATCGGTGCCGCTCTCTTCTTCATCCGCGGCATTACGCGGCCGCTCGCCGACGTTCATACCGCGCTCAAGGCCGTTGCCGACGAAGACGTGAAGATGCCCATCCCGCATGTCGAGATGCGCAACGAAATCGGCCTGATGGCCAAAGCAACCCAGGCGCTGCAGGAAAAGGTGCGCGAGCGCCATATGCTGACCGACCGCCAGGCCGCTCAGGAACTCGAGATCAGCAGCGAGCGCGAACAGAACCTGCGCCAGCAGCAGGACGAAGCCCGTGAACAGGCCCGTGTCGTGTCCGTCATCGGCAATGCGCTCGAAGAGCTGGCCCGAGGCAACCTGACGGTGCGTTGCGGCGATCTCGGTGCCGGCTATGCAGGTCTGCGCAATAACTTCAACGAAGCTCTCTCGCATCTCGAAGCTGCGATGGGCCGCGTCAACGCCAAGGGCAACGACATCGGCCTCAGCAAGGAAGAGATCCGTCGCGCCTCCAACGAACTGTCGCAGCGCACCGAACGTCAGGCCGCAAGCCTGGAAGAAACTTCGGCAGCACTCGACGAGCTCACCGTCGCCGTCCGCCAGACCGCGGAAGGTGCCGACGAAGCGAGCAAGCGCGTTCATGCCGTCAGCGCCGAAGCATCACGCAGCGATGCCGTGGTTGCCCAGGCCATCGAAGCGATGAGCGGCATCGAGAAGTCCTCGTCTGAGATCGGCAAGATCATCGGCGTTATCGACGAGATCGCCTTCCAGACCAACCTGCTGGCGCTCAACGCCGGCGTCGAAGCCGCTCGTGCCGGCGAATCCGGCAAGGGCTTTGCGGTCGTCGCCCAGGAAGTGCGTGAACTGGCTCAGCGCTCCGCGGCAGCCGCCAAGGAGATCAAGGACCAGATCGCCCGCTCCTCCGGCCAGGTCGACCAGGGCGTCCGCCTTGTCGGCGAGGCAGGCGAGGCGCTGAAGCGCATCTCCGACCAGATCAAGGCGGCCAACGAAATCGTCTCGAAGATCGCTCATAGCGCCTCCGAGCAGGATACGACGCTGCGCTCGATCTCGTCCTCGATGAACCAGCTCGATGCCGCCACGCAGCAGAACGCCGCCATGGCGGAAGAGACCACCGCATCGGCCGAAACGCTCGCCGCCGACACGGAAGATCTTCTCGCCCTCATTCGCGGTTTCCGCGTCAACGACAGCCGCTCGGCCATGGATCATCGCCGCGCCGCCTAAACACGACGTGGCCTAAAACAAGAAACCGCCGGGCTCGCGTCCGGCGGTTTTCTTTTGCGCTGGGTTTGGCCGCCAATTCAGTCCACGGCTTGCAACCGCTCGACCAATTTATCGATCTCGCGATCGGAATAGACCTCGATGCCGGCCTGCTTGAGCAGCGCTGCGGTAACGCCTTGGCCGCTCTGCCGGCCACCCGAAAATGAGCCGTCATAGATGAAGCCGGAACCGCAGGATGGGCTGCCGTCAATCAAAAGAGCGTAGCGACAGCCGGTTTCCTGTGCGAGCGTCAGTGCATTTTCCGCCGCTCGACGAAACTCCGCCGTCACATCGCCGCCAGTGATTTCCATGACCTTTGCCGTGCCGGCCAGCACGTCTTCGCCGGTGGCGCCACCGGCAATCTCGGCCGGCGGTCTTGGAACCGCCATGCCCGCAGACATTTCCGGACAGATCGTCACCAGCCGCCCCTCCTCGCGCCAGCGATCGATCGCGGGATGGATGAGCGGCTTGGAACGACCGTCGTAGCGGACGGCATGGCCCATGAGGCAGGCGCTGACGAGAATCTTTCCGGTCATCGCGCCTCCATGCCTTATCCAGCGATCTTCGAGAAGTCGGCAACCGTGCCGGTTGCTTCGCGGATCAGGCGCAGCAGCGCCAGGCGATTGGCACGGATGGCGGTGTCTTCATCGTTGACGAGCACGTCCTCGAAGAAGCGGTCGACGGGAGCGCGCAGCTTGGAAAGCGCTGCCATGGCCGACCGGAAGTCCTCCTTTGCGACCGCATCGGAAGCCTCGGCGGAGGCGGCCTTGACGGCGGCAAAGAGGTGTTTTTCCGCATCGAGCTTCAGCAGAGCGTCCGAAACGCCATCGGCAACGACCGTACCCTTCTTCTCTTCGGCGGCCAGAAGCTGGGTCGCACGCTTGGTGCCGGCCAGTAGGTTCTTCCCATCCTCGGAGGTGATGAACGCGGTCAGCGCCTCGACGCGGCGCGCGACCATCAGCAGATCATCAGCCTCCGGCGTCAGCACGGCGTCGATCAGATCATGGCGGGCACCGAGATCGCGCAGATAGACCTTGAGGCGATCATGGAAGAAGGCCAGCAGATCGGCATCCTTGGTGATTGCGAGCAATGGCACGCGCACGCCTCGCTCCAGCAGGATACGGACGACGCCGAGGGCTGCGCGACGCAGCGCGTAAGGATCTTTCGAACCCGTCGGCTTTTCATCGATCCTCCAGAAGCCGGCAAGCGTATCCAGCTTGTCGGCAAGCGCGACCGTGATCGCAGCCTTGTCTTCAGGCACGCGATCGGATGGTCCTTGCGGCTTGTAGTGATCTTCGATCGCCGCAGCAACAGAGGCATTCTCGCCCTGAAGCACCGCATATTTGCGGCCCATGAGGCCCTGCAATTCGGGGAATTCGCCGACCGCTTCGGTGCGCAGATCGGCCTTGGCGAGCACCACGGCACGGTCGACCAAAGCGGCATCGGCGCCGGTGATTTTGGCGAGGTCAGCGGCCAGCGTGCGGATGCGGGCGACACGCTCGCCCTGGCTGCCGAGCTTGGCATGGAAGGTGACATTCAGGGCGTCGAGCTTGGCCATGCGCTGATCGAGCGGCTTCTTCAGATCGAGGCCGAACTTCTTAGCCGAGGCTTCCAGCGTTTCGAGATCGGGCAGATCGCCCTGGTCGCGCTTCCAGAAGTGCAGCGCGTCGGACAGGCGGGCACGCACGACCTTGCCGTTACCGTGGATGATTTCCTCGCCGCCGTCGGTCGCCTGGATATTGGAAATCAGGATGAAGCGGTTGGACAGCGTCTCGCCAACCTGTGGCCGGGTGACGAAACACTTCTGGTTGGTCTTGATTGTCAGACGGATGATTTCCGACGGGATGGTCAGATAGTCTGCCTCGAAGGAACCCATCAGGACTTGCGGCCACTCGACGAGGCCGGACACTTCCTCCAGCAAACCTTCGTCTTCGACCAGTTCCAGGCCATTGGCGAAAGCGACATCGCGGGCATCATGCAGAATGATGTCCTTGCGGCGCTCCGCGTCCAGCACGACGTAAGCCTTCTCGAGGCTGGTAACATAATCCTCGAAGCGCTTGACCGTAATCGCGTCCGGCGCATGGAAGCGATGGCCGTAGGTGACGTTGGAGGCGACGATGCCGTCGATCTCGAAGGGGATGACGACAGTCTCTTCATGCTCGGTGCCGAAGGTGCAGACGATCGACTGCAGCGGGCGCACCCAGCGCAGCGAGCCGGGCTTTACCGAGGCCTTGCCCCAGCGCATCGACTTCGGCCAGGGGAAGTTGCGGGTAATGTCAGGCATGACCGCAGCGACGATTTCCTCCGCCGCACGACCGGGCTTGGAAATGATCGCGACGTAGAAATCACCCTTCTTCGGGTCGCTCTGTACCTGCGCCTCGGAAATGGAAGACAGGCCGGCGCCGCGTAGGAAGCCCTCGATCGCCTTCTCGTTGGCATCGGTGCGCGGGCCCTTGCGTTCTTCCCGCACATCCGCCGAGCGCGCGGTCAATCCGCGAATATCGAGCGTGAGGCGCCGCGGCGTCCAGTATTCCCTGGCACCCTCATAGGAAAGACCCGCTTCGACCAGGGCATCGGTGACCAGCTTCTTCAGGTCGCCGGCAGCCTTGCGCTGCATACGGGCGGGAATTTCCTCGGAGCGGAGTTCGAGAAGGAGATCGGGCATGGGAGCTGTCTTTACCTTGAGGCAGAAATGATCCGGGCGGACTTAGCAAGCCCGGCAGCAAAAGTCACCAAGGCAAACGGCGAATTTACCATCCGCCGCCACCTCCACCGCCGCCGCCGCCGCCTGACGATCCACCACCACCGCCGCC
>NZ_JABAIJ010000019.1 GCF_012641435.1 Rhizobium sp. P38BS-XIX | reverse complement strand
AGCTGTCGGTTGCGCTGACGGTGAAGTTGAAGGTGCCGGCCGATGTCGGCGTGCCGGAAAGCAAGCCGCCGGACGACAAGGTCAGGCCCTGTGGCAGGGCGCCCGCCGTCACGGCATAGCTGTAGGGACTGGTGCCACCCGATGCAGTCAGCGGCTGGCTATAGGCCACATTCAGCGCCGCACCCGGCAACGTCGATGGCGTCACCGAAAGCGTCGGCGCGGCAATCGTCAGCGTGTAGGGGCGCGATGCCGTGTAAGGCGCACCGGTTCCCGTCGAACTGTCTGTCGCGGTGATGGTGAAGTTGAAGTTCCCGCCCGCCGTCGGCGTGCCGGCAATCTCGCCCGTCGAGGTGTTGAGTGTCAATCCGGCCGGCAGTGCGCCTGCCGAAACCGCATAGCTGTAGGGCGTGCTGCCGCCGGATGCCGTCACCGTCTCGTTGTAGAATGCAGCAATTGTGCCGCTTGGCAGCGTCGGCGGGGAAATCGACATGGTCGGCGCAGCGACGTTCAAGCTATAGGCGATGGCGACTGTGAAGGGTGCGCCTGTGCCTATGGAGCTGTCGGTCGCCGTGATGGTGAAGTTGAAGACGCCGCCGGCGGTCGGCGAGCCGATGATGGCGCCCGTCGATGCGTTGAGGCTGAGACCCGCCGGCAGAGAACCGGCCGTCACCGCGTAACTATAGGGTGAGGTGCCGCCGGAAGCGGTGACGGTGGCATTGTACGATGCAGCAATCGTTGCTGCTGGCAAGGTTGCCGGACCAATCGAAAGCGTCGGCGCATTCACGTTTAGCGTATGGACCGCCGTATCGACATGATACGGTGCGTTCGTACCTGTGGAGCTATCCGTCGCCCTGATGATGAAGCTGAATGATCCTGCCATTATGGGCGTACCGGAAAGGGTGCCGTCGGCTGCAAGTGTAAGCCCGGGAGGGAATGTTCCTGCGGCAAGCACATAGCTATAGGGAGCACTACCGCCCGATGCCGTGAATGTCTCACTGAAGGCTGTTCCAACAGTCATGTTCGGCGTCGAGCCCGGTAAAATGGACATCGACGGCTCATTCACAGTCAATGCATAGGCGATGGAGCCACCAAACGGCGCGCCGGAGCCTGTCGTACTATCCGTCGCCGTGAGGGTGAAGTTGTAGGTACCGCCGCCGGTCGGCGTACCGGAGATCTCACCGGTTGAAGATAGGGTCAGGCCCGGCGGCAGCGAACCTGCCGTCACCGCGTAGCTGTAAGGACTGGTGCCACCGGCTGCAGACACGGTCGCGCTATAGGATGTCGCTATGGTCGCATTCGGCAACGATGCGGGGGTAATCGTGACAACAGGTGCTGAAATTCTCACGCTGACGGCCGCCGGCGTCGACGTGCCGGTGGCGTTGGTCGCGGTATAGGCGAAGCTGTCGGTACCTGAGTAGCCTGCCGTCGGCGTGTAGGTGATCGATGTGCCGCTGGCTGTCGCCGTACCATGACTTGCTGGCGTCGAAACAGCAACAGATGCCGCAGTTCCCCCGGAGAGAGCCAGTGTTATGGGGTTGTTCGTCGAGTTTGGATCGACCGTCGCCGACACATTTCCCGCAACCGGCGGATTGAGGAAGGTATAACCGCCGCTCAACGTCCCGGTGCCACCCAATGTGGTGATGACGACATCCGTTGCACCACCACTGTGAGCCGGAGACGTTGCCGTGATCGAGGTGGGGCTGTTCACAGTGAAGCCAGCGGCCGTAGTTCCACCAAAGGTGACCGCGGTTGCGCCCGAGAAGTTCGACCCTGTGATCGTCACGGACGTGCCGCCGCCCTCGGAGCCGGCGTTGGGTGTGACGGAACTGATGGTCGGAGGAGCTATGTAGGTATACTGATCGGCGGCCGACGTCGCACTCGTGCCGCCAACAGACGTGACACGAAGATCGATTGTCCCTGTACCCGCCGGCGCCGTCGCCGTGATCGATGTCGGTGAATTGACGCTAAAGCTCGCTGCCGGCGTAGCGCCGAAGGTCACCGCCGTCGCATCGGTAAAATTCGTGCCCGTCAGCATGACGGTCGTGCCGCCCGACGTCGGACCGGCCGTCGGGATGATTGATGAGACCACCGGCGCGCTGACATAGGTGAACTGATCGGCAGCTGAGGTTGTGCTGGTGCCGCCACCCGATGTCGCTGTGATATCATAGGTTCCGGCTGAATTAACCGGTGCGACCACCGTCATCGACGAGTCGGAGTTGACCGTGATCGAGGACGCCGTCGACGCGCCGAATCTCACCGACGTCACGCCTGTCAGATGCGCACCGGTCACGGTCACGACCGTCCCGCCGGCGGTTGGTCCCGATGTCGGGCTGATCGATGTTATCACCGGAGCCTGGAGATAGGTAAACTGATCAGCAGCTGTGGTCGCGCTCGTGCCGCCGACGGTGGCTACCCTGACGTCGACGGTTCCCGTGCCGGCGGGCGCCGTCGCCGTGATCTGCGATGCCGAGTTGACTGTAAACGATGTTGCCGCGGATGCGCCGAACAGTACGGATGTCGCACCGGACAGGTTCGTGCCGGTAATCACGACACTCGTCCCCCCAGCCGTCGGGCCGGCTGTCGGACTGAGCGATGTTACCGTGGGAGCGGCAACGTAGGTAAATTGGTCAGCCGCAGTTGCGGCGCTTGTACCACCCGGTGTCGTTACACGGATATCGACCGTTCCCGATCCTGCCGGTGCCGTCGCAGTAATCGATGTCGCCGAATTGAAGGTAAAGCTCGCTGCCGGGGTACCGCCGAAGGTCACCGCCGTTACGCCGGTAAAGTTCGTGCCCGTCAAGGTGACCGTCGCACCGCCGGCCGTCGGCCCGGCTGTGGGGCTGGCGGAGGTCACGGTCGGAGCCGGTATATAGGTAAACTGGTCAGCTGCAGATGCGGCGCTCGTGCCGCCAACTGTCGTCACCCGAACGTCAACCGTTCCTGTTCCGGCAGGCGCTGTTGCTGTGATCGTGGTTCCAGAAACCACCGTAACGCCGGTCGCGGCAGACCCACCAAAGGTGACCGCCGACGCACCACTGAAGTTAGAACCGGTGATCGTGACGACCGTGCCACCTGCACTCGGTCCCGATGTCGGGCTGATCGATGTTATCACCGGAGCCTGGAGATAGGTAAACTGATCAGCAGCTGTGGTCGTGCTCGTGCCGCCGACGGTGGCTACCCTGACGTCGACGGTTCCCGTGCCGGCGGGCGCCGTCGCCGTGATCTGCGATGCCGAGTTGACTGTAAACGATGTTGCCGCGGATGCGCCGAAGAGCACGGATGTCGCACCGGACAGGTTCGTGCCGGTAATCACGACACTCGTCCCCCCAGCCGTCGGGCCGGCTGTCGGACTGAGCGATGTTACCGTGGGAGCGGCAACGTAGGTAAATTGGTCAGCCGCAGTTGCGGCGCTTGTACCACCCGGTGTCGTTACACGGATATCGACCGTTCCCGATCCTGCCGGTGCCGTCGCGGTAATTGATGTCGCCGAATTTATTGTGAAAGAGCTTGCCGCCGATCCGCCAAAGATAACGGCCGTGGCGTCCGTGAAGTTCGTGCCGGTAATTACCACCGACGTTCCGGCCGCCATTGGCCCTGCTGTCGGCGAAACGGAGGTTATGGTCGGCGGCGGCACGTTCACCGTAATGGATTCGGTAGGAGGCGTAACGTAGGACGCGGCGCCGGATCCGGAAAGTGTGTAGCTGACAGTCACCGGCCCCGGTCCGGCATTTGACGCAGCCGTTACGATGAAACTCACATTTGTTGCCGTCGAGAAATTCAAAGTGGACGGTGAAAACGTCAAACCCGTTGCGGACGGCGTCACGGAGACTGCTCCGGAACTCGATGCGGTCATGATCAGTGCAGCCGAGGTGCTGCCCTGCGTCAGAGAAGGGTATGTCGGCGGGCTGATCGTGCCGAGAACGGTCATCGACGAATTCGCAGGTGTCGTATAGTCAGCCGCATCGGTGCCGCCGAGCGTGTAGCTGATTGCAACTGGCCCTGGCGTTGCCGCGGAATCAGCCGTCACCGTAAAAGTCTGCGTAGTGGTGCCCGACGCGAAGGTGATGGTCGAAGGGCTGAACGTCAATCCTGGGGCAGTCGGCGTGATGGTCAAATTGTTGTCGGGCGCCAGAGACAGCGACATGGTGAGGCTGCTGGTCGTGCCGCCTGCTCGCGTCGTCGGAAATGCCGGCGGTGTGATCGTTCCCATGGCATTTTGACAGGTAACTGCAGCATGAACCTCGTCAGCTCCGGGTTGCGACCACGCGTAGACCGTAAAATCGGGATAGGCTTGAGGCGTGGTATAGCTGCCGCTCAAATTCAGTTCGTGATTGATCGTCGCGTACTTTTCAATGATAACGTCCGAGACGGTAGCTGAGCTATTGTTATATAACGCAAATCCGGGTCCAGAAGACTCGTCCGAATCTGCATTGGTACTGCCGCTGGTGGTCACATTGTAGCTGATTTTGTCGCCGGCATTCAGTGATAGGCCAGGCTGCCAATGGTAGTCACCATTGGTGTATGTCGCACCGCCTCCCCAGGCAGCGTTGATCGCTTGACAACCAGAAGAAGCAAACGATGTCGTGACAAAAGCAATCTGCAAGAAAATCAGCAGCAACGAGACCATAACGTAGCGAGCGCGATTAAAAAACGCGCCAACGTGAAATTGTTCAAATGTCATAGCCCCTGCCATCTTTCTAAAACATCATTCCGCGTCTCGCCCTGCCCAGGCAACGACCGGTTAAATCGCTAAAAATATTCTACTTTTGCCCCGAAAAGGCAGACTTGCCGCCTGCCTCGATGACTAAAATGTCAAGTGTGAAATCCCCGGCTGTAAGGCCGTTTCCGGCCCCTTGTCGCCCGCCCGTCGGCCGGCTGAACAGCAGCTTCGTCCCCTTAGCAACCCCATATGTGTAGTCTCCCCAGCCGACCCACTCGCCCGTTCATACGCCAGACCCCATCCAGTAACGGATGCGCCGAAGCATGTGCCCCTCACGCTTCCCCTCGCCTCTCGCCCAAGTGGCGGAGGGAAGTCGTGTATTCGCGACGGACGCTAGGTCGATTCACGCAGCCTGTCAGTGTCCATTTTTGAAAGTACCGAAAATGGTCCCCACAAATTGAGGATTCAGACTTGATTGGGGATGCTCGCAGCGTGCCTGCGATCGCTCATCGGTCACCAACGCTGCATGGCGAGACCGGGTTTTTTACGCAAAAAACCCGCCGCAAGAACCGGATCTTGCGGCGGGTTGACACTCAATACTTTGGCAGCGGCGGCGATTACGGCAGGCGGCTGCGCTCCGGTTGGCGCAGGGTTTCTGTCGCCGACTTCAGCTGAGCGCGCGTATACATGAGCGCGTGCGATGCGAGGTCATAGCCGTCTTCCCACAGGTTGCGCCAAATGCCGAGGATGCCTTCGAGCGGCTGACCAACCACGCGGGACGAGAAGCTTTCGAAGGTGATCGGGCCTGTATAGCCCGATGCAACGATCGCGCGGAAGACACCTGCAAGATCGATCGTGCCTGAGCCGAGATAGCCGCGATGGGAATCACCCGTATGGAAATAACCGAGGTAGCTGCCGGTATCCTTGATCGCGGAGGGAACGTGGGATTCCTCGATGTTCATGTGGTAGACGTCGAGATGAACCTTCACATTGTCCGCGCCGATGCGCTTGCACAGCTCAACGCCCTGCGATGCCGTATTGAGCAGGTTGGACTCGTAGCGGTTGACGACTTCCAGGCCGAGAGTGATGCCGCTCTTTGCCGCGACTTCCGCAACTTGCCCCAGGATATCGACGGACATGGCGACGCCTGCGGCAGTCGTTGGAATGCTGCTTTTTTGAAACGCGGAATGAAGAATGCCGCAGACATGCGTTGCGCCGGCATCGCGCGCAACCGACAATGCCTCAAGAAGCTTTGCCTTGCCGCGCTTTGCCTTCTCGATATCGCCGCTCGATATGTCCGTATCGGCATCGAGGCCGAGCGAAAAATTGATGCCGATACCATGCTTTTCCAGCGCGCGACGCGTGAAGTCGATGTCGATCGAGCTCGGATCAAGCGCCGGCGCCTCGATGAAATCGTAGCCGACTTCAGCCGACTTCGCGATGGCGCGTTCGCATTCCTCGTGGCTCCAGCCCTTCTCCCAGACCAGGGCGTGTACACCCAGCTTATTCATGCCAATGCTCCTAGATTTTTGTCAAAAGATCTTGCTTCCCGGAAAACGACGTTCTCCGGGTTGCGGCGTTGATGTGTCGGTGGATCGCCTCAGTCGCGATCAGCCGGATGGCTTAGTTGTTGTCGATACGGAGGTCGGGATCGGCGCTTCCTTGCATGATCGCTCGTCCGTTCGGCAAATCGTTCTGTTCGACCTTGCGGTCGATCTCGGTCGGATCGAGGCCATAACTGCGCCATCGAGCCTGCAGTCTTTCGCGCAGCTGCGCTTCACCGACGTCAACAAAAACGGTGACGTCGAAGATCTCCTTCAATCGGTCCCAGGGGGCCTGGCGTGCGAGAAGGTAATTTCCTTCGCAGACGATGATCCCGGTCGATTTCGGGATCAGCCTGCCACCGGCACGCGAGATTTCGATCGCCCGATCGAAAACCGGAACGGCGACAAGATCGTCTTCATTGGCCTTGAGGCGGGCGAGCATATGACGCAGGCCATGGGCATCGAAGGTATCGATGGCGCCCTTGTAGGCAAGCCGCCCCATCTCTTTCAGCACACCGTCGTCGAAATGATAGCCGTCCATCGGGAACAGGGCGGCACTGACGGCATGGTTGCTGGCAATGACTTCAACGACACGCTCGGCAACCGTGGACTTGCCGGAACCCGGCGCGCCGGCAATGGCGACCAGCACTCTCTTGCCACCGCCAGCGGCAAACCTTTGCGCCGCGATACCCGCGATTGCATGGGCATTTTCATCCAACCTAGTCAAAGCAACTCCGATCCGCCGTTCTCAGGCCAAGCCATATTGCGCGGCCTTGCCGCGCAGGAATCCGAGACCCTGATCCAGAACCTCTTCCGCATCGCGTGCCACAGGACGCCAGGTGGATATGTCGCCAGCCATTTCGGCCGGCATGCTGACGAAACTTTCGAGCGTCAACGCGCCCTTGAAACCGATCGCCGAAAGCGCCGCAAAGATCGGATCCCACGGAACGTTGCCAGCGCCCGGCGTGCCGCGGTCGCTTTCGGACATGTGCATGTATTTGAGGTGATCGCGGGCGACGAGAATACCGTTGGCGACGCCCTTCTCCTCCATGTTCATATGGAACGTGTCGAGATGCACGAAGACATTGTCCATGCCGATGCGCTCGACCAGCGCAACCGCCTGCTCGGCCGAGTTGATCAGATGGCTTTCATAGCGATTGACGGCCTCGACGCCCAACTGGATGCCCAGCGACTTGGCATGTTTCGCGGCCGCTTCCAGAGCGCGGGTCAGATTGTCGTATTCGCCTTGCGTCGGCGGAAAGCCGGTCCGCTCATTGGTGCCGCCATAGGTCACCCCCGTCAGGGCTTCGCCGCCCATTTCGGCGGCTTTGTCCATCGCCGTCGTCAGATGCGCGATGGCCGCGTCCGGGCGAATGGACGCCCATGCCGGCTGCGGCAGGACAAGCGAGCAGGCAGCGCGGATGCCATGTCGATCAAGCAGCGCGCGTGTATGTTGCGCGTCGACCGAAGGCGCATCCAGCAACGGGATTTCAATGAGGTCCGCCTTGTATTTTGCCGCACCGGCAATCGCCCGCTCCGCGCCGGCGCGGTCCCAGGTCATCGTCCACATGGCGGCATGAATGCCAAAACCCTGCACAGTCATAATTTCTCTTTCTGTATTGCTTGATGCGTCAAAGCGTTCTGCAGCACCGCCATTTTCACCGGCGGAGACCTCATCCGATCAATTCCACCCATGCGCCGTTCGATGAAGACGAACGGACACAGGCGTCGACAAACGCCAATCCCTGAACACCTTCTTTCATGCCGGGAAGCGGGAGCCGTCTGTCGGTCTCGCCGGAACGCAAAACCGCGGCGGCGTCACGGTAGAGATTGGCAAAAGCCTCCAGGAAGCCTTCGGGATGACCCGCAGGTATGCGGATCGATTGCGTGTTGCCGTAGGTTGCCTGGGCGCCCCCTCGGGTGAGAAGCTGCTTCGGCTCGCCATATTGCGTGAACCAAAGCCGGTTCGGATCTTCCTGCTCCCACTCGAGACCGCCCTTGGAGCCGTAGATCCGGAAGGTGAAATGATTTTCGTTGCCGACAGCAACCTGGCTGACCCACATGGTGCCCTTCAGACCGCCTTCATAGCGAAGCAGGATAGAGGCGTTGTCGTCGAGCCTGCGCCCGGAGACGAAGGACGACAGGTCAGCCAGAAGATGCGACGGACGGCGATCCAGCACGAAGCCGGCGAGATTATAGGCGTGCGTGCCGATATCGCCGATCGATCCGCCGGCACCTGACTTCGATGGATCGGTGCGCCACTCGGCTCCCTTGGCGCCGCGCTGCTCCATCGGCTCGGTCAGCCAATCCTGAACATATTCGGCATGAAAAGTCCGAAGCTCGCCCAGCTCGCCAGCGGCGATCATGTCGCGCATCTGCCGGACCATCGGATATCCGGTATAATTATGCGTAAGGAAGAAGTGCCTGCCCGTTCGGCCGACAATCTTTTCCAGCTCGAGCGCATCTTCAAGCGTCGCGGTCACCGGCTTGTCGCAGATGACGTGCAGACCTGCCTCGAGGCAGGCCTTGGCGGCTTCAAAATGAAGATGGTTCGGGGTCGCGATGACGACTGCTTCGATCGCATCCGCCCTCGCCCGCTCGGCCTCGATCATGGCTTCGATGCTATCATAGGCTCGAGATGCTTCGACGCCGATATCCTCGGCCGAGGCTTTGTTGCGCTCCGCATCCGAGGAGAAGACACCGGCAACGACATCGTAAAGCCCGTCCATGCGCGCGGCGATGCGGTGAACCCCACCGATGAACGATCCCCGGCCGCCTCCGACCATGCCCAGTCGAATTCTTATCATGTCCTATCCTTTTGATGGCAACCGCCAAGGACCATCGCGGCACGCACTCGTGCGCTTGGTGATCGGCAGGTTCCTCTTACTCTTCCGGTCGTGTGTTCCGGCTCGATTTCCTGATGGCCCGGCGCGTGGATTCCCGCGCCCGCAAAGCACAGGTGACACGCTTGTGAGCCATCGGGCTGTCACGCTTCTTCATCCGCCGCTGCAGCATCTCCCAACAGGCTTCGCTGAGTTCGCCGAGCGGCTGCTCGATCGTGCTGATGTAAGGCCGCAGAACCGTCATCCAGTCGGAGTCATCGAAACCAAGCAACGACACGTCGTTGGGAAACGCCAGATCGACCGCCCTGATCGCCTTGGCCGCGCCGAGGGTGGCGATATAGGCTGAAGCGAAGATCGCCGTGGGCCTGTCCTCACGTCTCAGTTCCTGCTCCAATGCGCTTCGGCAGCTCTCGATCGTCAAGCCGCCATAGACGACATTCGCTTCCTGCATTCCTGCCGCATCCATGGCCTTTCTGTAGCCGGAGACACGCTCTTCCATGTTGCCAAGACCCTGCGCCGTCGCCAGAAAGGTGATGCGCTTGTGGCCAAGATCGATCAGGTGCTGCGCGCCCATCAACGCCGCCTGCTCGTTGTCTGCCGATACGGTATCGAAACCCTCAACCGTGAAGGCGCGGTCGACGAGAACGGTCGGCACGCCATTGATGGTCGAATTCGGCGACGGATCGATCGCATCGCCGCTCGAGGCGATGATCAACCCATCCACCTGGCGTGACACCAGCGCCTTTATTCTCTCCCTTTCTTCCGCAACCTCTTCGTGGCTGCTCATGAGGAGCGTCTGAAAGCCGGCTTTCAGGGCACGCAGTTCGAGTTCCTTGACCAACCCGGAGAAGAACGGGTTGGTCATATCGGGCACGACGATGCCGATGGTTTTCGTGCGTCCGAACCTAAGACTCGAGGCCAGATGATTGGGTTGGTAGTCGAGTGTTGCGATGGCATCGAGAACAGCTTTGCGCAAAGGCTCCGCCACCAGCTTCTTGCCGGTGAGGACGTTTGAAACCGTGCCAGGAGCGACGCCGGCAAGCGCCGCCACGTCCTTGATCGTCGGAGCCTTGTTCGCGCCGCTATTTGCCATGTTCACTCTCGCTATTCTTCATCGATTCACCCGATCATAACGATCCCTATTCCGGCATCAAAGACGGCATCAACGGCGCGAGCCGACCAACCGGTCCAGCGAGACGGCAAGGATGATCAGGCCACCCATGACGACCAGCTGGTAGAAGGTCGGGACACGCAGAAGATTGAGCCCGTTGCTGATCGTGCCGATGATCAGACCGCCGATGACGACAGAAGGAATTCTGCCCTTGCCACCGAAGAAGCTCGTTCCGCCGATGATCGCCGAGGCGATGGCGAAGGTCTCGAAGCCCGTTCCCGCGGCCGGTTCCGCCGCACCGAGGCGCGCCGTGCTGAGAACGCCGGCAAGACCCGCGCAGAGGCCGGAAATCATGAACACCATCAGGGTGTGGAACTTCACATCGATGCCCGAGAAGAACGCCGCTTCCTTGTTTCCGCCGACCGCGTAGATGTTTCGTCCAAGCCGCGTCTGCTTCGTCATCCACCAAAGGATCAGCGCCATTACAAGCGCCACGACGATGGGCACCGGGACATAAAGGATGGAGCCTGCCAGCGCATCCGTGAAGGCATAGGGGAAACCGAAGACCGGGCTTGCGCCGGAAATGATCAGCGTCACGCCACGGAAGATCGCATTGGTACCGAGCGTGATGATGAAGGGATGCAAGCCGGTAAAATTGACCAGCAGGCCGTTGATCGCGCCGAGCACGATGCCGACAAGCGCGCCGCCGATCAGAACGGCAAGCCACGGATCGAAGCCTGCCAGGAGCAGCTTGCCCGTCACGATCCCCGCAAGAGCGAGAATGGAGCCGACCGAGAGGTCGATGCCGGCGATCAGGATCGGGAAAAACTCGCCAAGGGCGAGAAGGATCGTGATCGAGCTCTGGAGCACGATCTGGATCAGATTGTCCTTGCGCAGGAAATAGGCCGGCGACAGGAAGCTGAATAGAACAAGGATGACGACAAGTATGCAGAGAGTACCGTAGGTCTCCCAGAATTTTTCAAGGCGGCCCATCAGGCAACTCCTCCGATTGCGTATTGTAGAAGCATTTCCTCATTGGCAGTGGCCCCGTCGACGAGACCGCCGATCGATCCTGAGCGGAACACCGCGATCCGGTCACACACGGCGAGAATCTCGGGAAGCTCAGACGAGACGACGATGACGGCCTTGCCCTCATCCGCAAGCTTTCGAATGATCGCGTAGATCTCCGCCTTGGCGCCGACGTCGATACCGCGGGTTGGCTCATCGAAGATGAAGACCTCCGGATTGGTCGCCATCCACTTGCCCACAAGCACCTTTTGCTGGTTGCCACCGGATAGCTCGGTCACCAGCTGGTCGACGGAACTTGCCTTCACGGCCAATCGCCTGCTCTCGGTCTCGGCAAGAGCCCTGTCAGCACGAGACGATACCAGTCCCAGAGCACCACGCATCGCGGCTTTCTTGACGCGGGCTGAAACGACCGTGTTTTCCATGATGGTGAAATTCGGCATGAAGCCGGTCTGTCGGCGGCTCTCGGTGATATAGGCCATGCCGCTCTTCAGCGCTTTCAAAGGGTTACGCGGCGTAATATCGCGCCCGTTGAGAACGACCGACCCCGATGCGCGCTTCTCGGCGCCGAAGAGGCAGTTCATCAGCTCGGTGCGGCCGGAGCCGATCAGCCCGGCAAAGCCGAAGACCTCGCCGTGATGCACGTCGAAACTGACATCTCTCACCCGTTTGCGGTCGGCGGAGGTGACGTTTCGCACCTCGAGCACGGGCTTCGCGGTTCGATCGATCGGATGAGACGACAGAAATTTCTGTTGGACGACGCGGCCGACCATCATCCTGATCAGATCGTCATTCGTATGCTCGGCAATGAGGCCGGTGCCGTTGGAGCTTCCATCCTTCAGGACGGAGAAGCGGTCGCCGATTGCCCGGACTTCATCGAACTTGTGGGAAATGAAGAGGATCGCCATTCCCTGGGCACGCAGCTTGCGCACGAGATCGAGCAGCCGGTCGACTTCGATCTTGGTCAGTGACGAGGTCGGCTCGTCCATGACCAGAACGCGGACCTTGCCCATCAGCGATTTGGCGATTTCGAGGATCTGGCGATGAGCGATCGGGAGTTCGCCAACAGGGCGGCGGAGATTGATGTCGAGCCCGAGCTGCGTGAGGATGGCCCGGGCTTCCGTTTCCATCTGGTTCCAGTCGATCATCGGAAAGCCGAAGCGCCGTTTTGTGCGAAGCCGCCCAACGAAGAGATTTTCGAGGGCCGAGAGTTCGTTGATAACGCTCAGCTCCTGATAGATGATCGAGATACCGGCTTCGGAGGCATCGGCCGGCGTCAGCTGTGGGAATGCCTTGCCATCGATCTCGATGGTGCCTGCCGTGGGCGCATGAATGCCGGACAGAACCTTCATCAGGGTCGATTTGCCTGCGCCATTCTCGCCAAGCACGACATGAACCTCGCCTGCGTGAATGTCGAGATCGACGCCCTTGAGGGCACGAATGCCTCCGAAGGATTTCTCGATGGCTTTCATTCTGACGACAGGCATTTTGATATTGGTTTCGCCATTCTCCATGGCCGTCCTCCTAGACCGGTTCAGTTTTTCACGGAATCTCTGAGCCGCTCTATCTCTTTGTTATCTAGCAATTCCGGACGGAAAACCGCTGCGCACTTTTCCTGGAATTGCTCTCATGGGGAGAGGCCGCCGCGGCGTTTCACTCGCCACGGCGGCTGGGCATTATTTCGTCACGAGCACTGAATCGACGGCGACCTGCTTCGGCTGCGTGCCGACCGGCGTCAGCGAACCGCGCTTGGCAGCTTCGACGACCAGCTCGAGGCCATCGGCGCCGAGCTTCTGCGGATCCTGGGCGACGGTTGCCGTCAGGCGACCGGCCTGGACGGAATCGCGGGCTTCCGGTGCGCCGTCCGTTCCGACAACGATAACCTGACCGGTCTTGCCGGCGTTCTGAACAGCCTGAACGACGCCGAGCGCCATGGTGTCGTTGGCGCAATAGAAGGCCTTGAGGTCCGGCGAGGACTGCAGGATGTTGCTTGCGACGTCGAGTGCCTTGAGGCGATCCCAATCGGCAGGCTGGCTGGCAACCAGCTTGATGCCCTTTGTGGCCTGGAACGCGGTCGTCGCACCGGTCTTGCGGGCTTCACCCGAAGCGACGCCGGCCTTGCCTTCGATGATGGCGACTTCGCCGCCGGCAGAACCGAGCTTGTCGATGATGAAGTCCGCGCCCTTCTTGCCGACTGCGACATTGTCCGTGGTAATGAAGGCTTCAACGTTACCGCCAGCCTGCTTCAGGGCAGCCATGTCGATCTGCTCGTCGATGTTGACGAGCGCAATGCCGGCCTTGTAGGCGCGAGCCGCCGGCTGAACCAGGTTCACCGACGAAATCGGCGCGAAAGCGACGCCCTTGTAGTTGCGGTTCAGCACATCTTCGAAGAGCTGGAGCTGAGCCTGCGTGTCGTCTTCTGATGGCGATGCAAAGATATCGACATCGACACCGAGTTCCTTGGCCTTCGCCTGGACGCCCTTCTGAACATCCTGCCAATAGGGGTTGGCGAGCGTCTTCAGGATAACGGCGTAGTCAGCGGCCTGGGCCTGGACGCTGCTGAACAACGAGGTTGCCGCGAGCGCGGCGGCGGCAAACAGCATTTTTCTATTCATGATCATTCTCCTCCGATAAATCACGGCTTCGCCGCGCCCGGTATCCAACACCAGGATTGGGGACCATTCCCCGATTTAGAAAAACGATTTTCTAAACTATAAACTTGTGCCCGCTCAGGTTACTGAGACGGGCTTCGACTTCAGCCGAGCGGCGGTTGCCGGATCGGCGCGCCGGCAAAGCTGCGGCGGCAGACCCTTCATGATCAACTCGGCGTCGGCGACTGCCATGGAGCCGAGCGCATAGAGGGCATCGCGCGTCCCGCCGGTCCTGTGCGCAGACAGAAGGATCCCAGGCGCCGATCGCACCGGATCGTCTGTCGCAACCGGCTCATCCGGAAACACGTCGGTCGCAACCCGAATATGACCGGATGCGGCTGCCTCGATCATCGCCGGAAAATCAACGACGGCGGCGCGGCTCATGAGCAGGAAGGCCGAGCCGGGCTTCATCATCGCGAACTCGCGGGCGCCGATAAAACCTTCATTCTCGCTGGTCACGCTTGCGAAAACGAAGACCACCTGACTTTCGGAAAGCACTTCGTCCATTCCAGCGGGCACGCAATCGGCCCGTTCAATGATTTCGTTAGGGAGCCAAGGGTCGAAAACGCGCACATGATTGCGGAACGGGCGGATCAGTTCGCGCAATTGCCGGCCAAGATCGCCAAATCCGATGATGCCGACGGAAGCGCCTGCAAAGCGGAACGTGTCTGCATTGCCGGCCAGGCCGTACTCTTCGACACCCTGGCGGAAATCGCGGTCGGCTTTGGTGATGCCGCGAGCCAGATCGAGCGCCATCGCCAGAGAGGACTCAGCCACCGGCGAAGCAAAGGCCGACGCCGGCGTTATGACCCAGATCCCGCGCTCGACGCAGGCCTGATAGTCGATATTCGGCATGAAGTTGGATTCGACGTTGATGATCGCCTTCAGCTTGGGGGCGCGATCGAGCCGCTCTTTCGGCATATCGGTCTGGCCGAAAATCAGCACCGTGTCGGGAAGAAGTTCATCGACCTGCTCGGCACCCATCTGGCGATCTTCGGAGATCACGACCTCGCCAAGCTGATGCAGCCTTGCCTTGACGCTCGGCTCCATAATGAGATCAACCGTCCGCGGCAACGGATCGACGAGAATGATATTGCGGCTCATGATGCCTCCCTCTGATGGCGGGAGTCGTATCAGAAAAACGATTTTCTGCAAGCATCTTTTGTTTATGGCGGCCAAAATTGCGCCGGAGCGATCAGCATAGCGCGATCCCGGCCGTGGATAACGGCTTCCGGTTGACGGATTTGCAAAAATCGAATGGATCTAGCGCTGCCAGAGACGGTTCTGGATCATCTGCCACGCCCAATCGCGGGACAACTCCATGATCGCGCGGGCACTGAAGCGCCCCACGCACATGGAACTGTTTAGGGAAACAAAATCGCCGCGATCGGTGCGGATCAATGCTCGGCGATTACATAGTTCGCTCTGCGGCTCGCCTGCAAAACGAGGTCGACATTGATCATATCGTTGGAATCGACCTGAGCCACGATCTCGTCCTTGGACTTGCCGTGTCGTACCCATCGATCGACAAGCCTGCTTCTCAGCGTCTCGCGAGACACATCGAGAGCGATCGTCATGTCGAAATTCAATGCCATCCAGGGGCCGCGATCGAGGAGAAGATAATTCCCCTCGACCAGAATGGCGCGCACGGCGCGAGGAATCATCGAAGCTCCTGCCCTGGCGATCTCGATATCGCGATCGAAAACCGGCACCGCGATTTCCTCACTCGCATTCGATCTCAGCCGCTCCAGCATGAAGCCGAAACCATCGACATCGAAGGTTTCCGGTGCGCCTTTGCGCGGGCGAAGGCCGCGTGGGATGAGGACACGGTCATCGAAATGGAAGCCATCCATCGGGAAGACTGCCGCATATCCGGCGGCTCGTGCGTTCAGGGCAGATTCGATCTGCGTGGCCAGGGTCGATTTGCCGGAGCCCGGCGGGCCCGCGATACCGATGATGCGCCGCTCTCCGGCCGGAATAGTGCCAAGAAGATCGATCAGTTGCTCGATGGTGATCTTCTTTGGCGCGGTATCGATTGCCATCGTTCAGATCTCGCCGGCAAGCCAGCGAACCATGCCCGCCATCAGCTGGTCATAGCCATCCCACTGCATGAAATCGTTCGATAGCCAATGCGGGCCGATATCCGTCATCCATGCCAAGCTGCGGCCCGCGTGATAATTTCGAACGGCAAGCAGAGGCAATTCTCCGCCAAGTGTCGGGCAGCCGACCAACGTCGTCGCTTCCGGTTTCGTCTGGACGCGGTTCATGCCCAGGACGTAGGGAAGTGCTGACGTCACATCCGCGAGCACGGGATGGTCTTGCTTGCCGATGATGGGATCAAGGCCTTCCGGTGCTTCGAGGCCATCCGGGCCAGCATGGATGGTGACGGGAAGGCATTCTTCTATGGCCGTGCCATGAAACATTGCGCCGCCGTCCATGCCCTGAAAGCTGGTATAGCCGCCGGCCATCATCAACCCGCCGCCCTGCTCAACCCAGCTGCGCAATAGCTCGAGACGATTGACCGAGCGCCGACCGGCGCGCGTTTCCGGCGTGTAAAGCAGCGTCAGCGCGTCGATATCCGACAGTACGACGACGGAATAGGCATTCAAAGCCTCAAGGCTTGTCGGAAACTCGGCTTCGCAGCGCTCTCCCCCGATCTGCACGACATCAATGCCGCAGCTGCCAAGCGCCTGAAGATAGCGCAGGGCACCGTTGGAATAGCGGGAGGATGCGCCGACGTTCAGGCCCTTGGACGCAAAGGAAGTGACGTGAAACGTCTCGCCTGCAAGCAGTACTGGCTTCATGATGGAACTCTCGATGGGAGGAAGGCAACGCCAAGATGGCGTTGCCCTATGATATCAAAACTTGAATTCTTCGACATTCGTCGGCGTAACGATCTTTGCCGGTCCGAGTAGAACTTCGCCCTTGGCGCCAACCTTGAACGATCCGAGACGACCGGCGGTGAAGGTTTCGCCTTCCTTGCCCGTCACCTTGCATTGCGCAACGGCCTGCGCTGCATAATAAGTCAGGTAGCCGAGATCCTTGACGTTCCACCAGATGTCCTGAACCGAGCCGTTCTGGATATACTTCTTGATCAGGGTTGCCGGTGCGAGACCGGTAAGCTTGATCTTGCCGAGAAGACCGGCTTGATCCATCGCGCGAGCTGCCGCGGGCAAACCGATGCCGGCTGGGATGATGATGCCCTTCAAGTTCGGAAATGCCTGCGCAAGGCCCAGCGCCTGCTGCTGATTGACCTGCTCGCTTTCCTGGCCGTAAGCGACCTGAACCAGCTTCATCTTTTCGAACTTCTTGTCGCTGGCCATCTTCTTCTTCATGAAGTCGATCCAGGCGTTCTGATTGGCCGCCGTCGGGGTCGAGGACAGAATGGCGAACTCGCCATCGTAGTTGATCAGCTGGCCCATCGATTCCAGCATCATTTCCGCCAGGCTGTCGCCGGCTGCCTGATTGAGGAAGACGGTGCGGGCGGCCGTCGACACGTCGGAATCGTAGGAGACGACTTTCACGCCCTGCTTTTCCGCGCGGCGAAGGGCAGGCGCAACGGCGTTCGCGTCGTTGGCGGAAATCGCGATGACACCGACCTTCTGGGAAACCAGATTGTTGATGAAGTCGATCTGCGCTTCGGCCGTGGCCTGCGACGGCGCCTGCTTGATGGCTTTGCCGCCGATTTCGCCAGCCGCTTCCTCAGCACCCGTCTGAGCGACCTGGAAATACGGGTCCGTATCGAGTTTCGGCAGGAAGCCGACCGTAACGGGCGCCTTCGCGCAATCTTCGGCCTGAGCGCTGGTGACGGCAACGCTTGCAAGAAGCGTGCTCGCCATAAGCAATGACGTCAAGATTTTCGATTTCATGTGATGACTCTCCTCCAAATCCGGCTTGGACAAACATGCGAGCGCCGGAACTTACTCGCCTGCCTTTGGTTGAAAAAATCGGGCTCTGACCCCGGCGAAAATGCGCTCCGCAGCATTGCTGGCGAGCAGTGAGACGATCAGCAGCAGGCCAATGACGGTGCCTTGCGCATCGCCGCCGATCTGCAGCAAACCGAGGACATTGCGGATGATCGCAAAGAGCAGAAGCGCCCAAAGAACGCCCGTCAGCTTGCCTTTTCCGCCGAAAACGCTGATGCCGCCGAGAAGGGCGATGGTGATGACATCCAGTTCGATCCCGAGCGCATTATTGGCGCGAGCATTGGCAAGACGCGCCGTGTAGACCATCCCTGCCGCCGCGCACACCACACCAGATGTGATGAACAGGCCGAGCACCGTGCGGGCCAAGCCAATCCCCGAATAGCGGGCGGCCTCCGGGCTGCCGCCGATCGCGTAAATCCTGCGGCCGACCGGCATCTTCTGCAGCGCGATCGCAAAGATCGGCGCCAGCACGAGGAAAGGCACGATGGTCCATGGCACAGGAGAATCGCCAACGGTATTGATGCCGAAATCCAGGAAGCTGTCGGGAAAATCGTTGATCGAATCCGAACCGAGCAGGATGTAGCCAATGCCTCGGAACAGGGCCATCGTGCCCAGTGTCACCACCAGCGACGGCAGACCGAGCTTTGTGACCAGAACCCCATTGAAGGCGCCGCACGCCGCGCCCGCAAGCAATGTCAGCGGGATGGCGGCATAGAGCGGCACGCCAGCCTGCGTGAGCAATCCGAAAATGACGCTGGTCAGTGCCAGGGTGCTTCCAACCGAAAGATCGATTTCTCGCGCAATGATCAGCAATACCATCGGAAGCACGATGAGAGCGCGCTCGGAAATGCCGGCAACGGCCTGCGAGATATTGAAGGTCGACGCGAAATTCGGCACGCCGAAGACCGCATAGAGGATGACGAGGATCGTCAGCGCTGCAAGGAAATTGTCCCAATTGCCGATGCGGGCGACAAAGTCGGGCTGATGCTTTGATTTGGCATTCATCAATGCGTCCCTCCACGGGTGGCGCGCCGCGCCACATAGGCGTCAATGGCGATAGCGACGAGAATGACCAGTCCGTACACACCCTGAAGCCAGAGCGGATCGACGCGCACGAGGGTCAGGCCATTGTTGATGACAAGCAATAGCAGCGCTCCCGCCGCCACACCGAGCACGGTGCCGGAGCCGCCTCGAACGGCCACGCCACCGACAACGACGGCAGCGATGACTGTCAATTCGAAGCCATAGGCAACACGCGCATCGACGGTCGCATAACGCGATGCCCAGAGCGCTCCGTCAAACCCCGCCAGAAGACCGGCCGCGGCAAACGCGAGAAGGATACGCGGTCTGGAAGGAATACCGATCAGGCGTGCACCATCCGGGTTGGACCCGATCGCATAGAGCTCGCGACCGAGCGATGTATAACGCAGGATATAGCCGACGATCGCCAGAGTTAAGACCGCGATCAGGAGGATCGCCGGCACTCCAAGGATGTTCGCGCTGGTCATATCCAGCCATGACTGCGGCACCTGATCCGCGCTGACCTGTGTGCCGCCGGCCCAAAGACTGTTCAGCCCGCGAAACACCGACATGGTGCCGAGTGTCACGACGATGGCCGGCACTCTTCCATAGGTAATGATCAGGCCATTGGCCAAACCGGCAACCAGACCTATGCCACAAGCAAGAAGGACGGCGCCGGCAACACCGATCTCGGGATGCAGGTGGAGCGTCGAGGCCGCCCCATAAGCGGCCAATCCAATCACAGCTGCGACCGACAGATCGATGCTGCGCGTGATCAGTACGAGCATCTGCGCGACCGCGACGATCATCAAAAGCCCCGCGTCCATCGCGAGAGCCGCAAGATTGGCGCCGCTCAGCATGCGGATATTCAGGAAAGAGATGGGAATGATGACCGCAAGGATGGCTGCCACCAAACCGAACTCGCGCCGTGCGAAAAGGCGTGACCAGACGCTCCGGGACGCCTCGTGCACAGAGACATCGCCTGCGGTGTCGCTTGCCTTGACGACGATTTCGGCATCGGCTCTTGCCACGATCGCGTCTGTGGCCGCCTCGATGATCTTTTCCTGCGTTGCCTCGCCCTGGCCAAAGCGGCCGGATATCTTGCCTTCGCGAAGGACGATGATCCTGTCGGACATGCCCAGCAACTCGGGAAGCTCGGAGGAAATCAGAATAATCGCCATGCCCTGGCTGGCGAGATCGGCCATCATCTCATGCACGCCGGCCTTGGATTGCACGTCGATGCCCTGCGTCGGTTCATCAAGGATGAGGACACGCGGATTCGTTGCCAGCCATTTCGACAGCACCACCTTTTGCTGGTTGCCGCCGGAGAGCGAACTGACGGGCTGATCGTAGGAGCTGAACCGAAGCCGCAAGCGATCGAGAAATGGTTCGGCAAGCGCCAGTTCCTTCGATTGCGACATCAGGCCACCCTGCGTTGCCTCGTCAAGCACGGTCAGGGACGCATTGTTCAGAATGGAGAAATCCATGACGAGGCTCTGGCCGAGTCGATCCTCGGACACATAAGCCACCCCGCCCTTCATCGCCTCGCGTGGAGACGAGAACGCCACGTCACGTCCGTCGATGACCACCTTGCCCGCATCGGCCTGATCGATCCCGAACAGGACACGGGCAATCTCGGTACGGCCGCTTCCCACAAGACCGCCGAAACCGAGGATCTCGCCGCCCCGCAATTCGAAGGACACATCCTCGAACGCACCGTCTCGCGACAGGCCCTCGACCTTCAGAACGACCTCTCCCGGCACTGCGTGATGTCGGGGATAAAGACCATCCAGCGCACGGCCAACCATCATCTGAATGGCACGTTCGCGTGAGAGATCGCGCGTCAGCTCCGTTCCGACAAAACGGCCGTCCCTGAGCACAGTGATGCGATCGGCAATTCTGTAGATTTCGTCCATGCGATGGCCGACGAACATCATTGCGACGCCATGTTTACGGAGCTCGTCGACCACCGAAAAGAGCCGCTCGACTTCTCGCTGCGACAGCGCTGCGGTGGGCTCATCCATGATCAGAACGCGCGCATTGAGAGACAGGGCTCTTGCCACTTCGACCAGTTGTTGCTCGGACGTACGCAGGCGGCCGAGCGGCAGACTGACATCCGCATCGAGGCCGACAGTCTTCAGAAGCCGTCGTGCTTCGGCCTGCATCGCGAGATGATCGAGCTTCCACCGCGTGCCGGTTTGCCCGATGAAGAGGTTCTCGGCGATGCTGAGATCCGGAAACAGGCCCGGATGCTGATGCATCACCGCGATGCCGGCATGCTGCGCTTCCAATGGCGACGACAGCCGAACCGACTGGCCGCCTATGGCGACATGACCACCATCAGGCCTGTAGACACCCGCCAGAAGCTTGACGCAGGTGCTTTTTCCCGCACCGTTTTCGCCGAGCAGAGCAAGAACCTCACCCGCCCTTAACTCGAGAGTCACGTTGGAAACAGCGACGGTTCCGCCAAACACCTTGGTGACATTCTCAAGCGAAGCAACAACGGCGCCTGCACTTGGCGAATTGGCCGAAGCCGCTCCCGCAGCGAGCTCAGACATATCGCTCACCAAATCCGCTCGCGGACCTTTGCCGGCCAACTCCCATTCGCAGTCCTCCCTGCACGTTTTCGATCGTCCATTTATTAAAGCAAATTACTATAATTGATATTAATGTTCGTCAAGAGAGAGCTCTCTCACTTTTTGAACACATGCCTCGCATCTCAAATTTGAAGTGAACACCGACCAATTCCCGGAATAAAGGCAGTGTTTGTCGATATTTCCGCGCTTCCGCTATATAGGTGATTATTAAATCTCGGCCACGGCAGGAGCGAGCAAAAATAGTCGCAATTAAATAAGACTGATTAATTTAATAGCGGATTGTTCGGCTGAAAATCACGTTCCACGGTTGCGGCCGCCGATGCAAATCTGTAGATATGAGGCCATATGCCTGACACCATCGCGTCGATCGGTCGCGATATGACGACCTCCAACTTGATGTGGCGATTGAGACGAAATGGCAAACAAGGGAAGCAACTCAGTTCAGCTTCGTCATTACAATGAACGGGTTGTGCTCGAAGCCGTCCGCCGCTTCGGCCAAGCTTCCAAAGCTGAGATTGCACGCTTTGCGCATCTGACGCCTCCAGCCGTCGCCAGCATCGTCGACGCATTGGTCGCCGGCGGCTATCTCGCCGAAAACGGCAAACGGTTCGGCGGAAAAGGCCAACCGTCGGCCATGTATGCGCTTGATCCCGGCGGCGCCTATTCGATCGGCCTGCATATCGGCCGCCGCGCGCTCGATGCATTGCTGATCGATTTTTCCGGCCAGACCTGCGCATTCGAGACGCACGACTACACCTATCCGGATCCGGAAAATGTAAAGAAGCTTGCGAATTCGATCATTGGCCGTTTCAAGGCGCAGCTGGGCGAGGATGCACAGGCGCGATTGATCGGGCTGGGCGTTTCAGCCCCTTATTTTATTGGTGGCTGGGATGAAGAGCTCTCGTTTCCGGCAGACGTGCAGCAGGCTTGGCGCTCGCTTGATCTCAAGACCTACTTTTCAGAAACCCACGATCTCCCGACGATGATCGAGAATGATGCCTCGGCGGCAGCCGCAGCCGAACTCATTTACGGTCTTGGAAAGCAATATTCCGACTTCATCCATATCTCGCTGAGCACATTTGTCGGCGGCGGGCTGGTTTTGGACGGCACGCTGCAGACCGGCCCAAACGGCAATACCGCCGCCTTCGGACCATTCCCGGTGACAGCATCGACGCTGAGTTCCGTGCCGCCGCTGGCTCCCGGCAAGAAGTTCGAAGTTCTGCTGCATCGCGCTTCGATCTACACGTTGATTAGGCATCTCAATGTCAACGGCGTGGGAATAAAGCGCGTGCGCGATCTGGCGCCGATGCCGCCCGAAGCCCGCAAGTTCGTCTCGGAATGGCAGGACGACTGTTCGGATGCGCTGGCCCAGGCCTTGATCGGCAGCATTGCGGTCGTCGATGTCGAGGCAATCATCATCGATGGCCTTCTGCCTGCTCCGCTGCTGATGGAAACGGTCGCCCGCGTGCGCGAACGCTTTTCGGAAATGCTGCCCTCCGGCCTGATTGCACCGGCAATCTCGATGGGCGCCTTCGGCTCGCGCGGGTCCGCTCTCGGCGCAAGCATATTGCCCATCTTCTCCATGTTCGGCCCGGACACCGGCGTTCTCATGAAAAAGGGCAGCGACAAGAAGCCGTTGCTTATCGGCTCCTAAAGCTTTCATAACATTGCACCGATCGCGGCAACGTCGATATCGACGCAGGGTCGTTCGTTCAAAATCCCGACATGGCCTTCAATGCCGAGGCTTCCTGAGCCCATTGGCACGGGCCGACTTCGATTCCGCGCAACGTGAATATGAAAATGCTATTTCATATTTTTGAAAATTGTATAAAGATTTTCATAATGTCGTTGGAGGCCACACGTGTCGCAAGATCTGAACGTCCGCTCAGCCTGGCAAAAAGTAGTCGATCCCGGCTCGCTGCATGCGCCGATCGGGAACGGGGAGCAAGTGGATGTAACGATCATCGGCGCCGGCGTCATGGGCCTTTCCACCGGCCTGGAGCTTGCTCGGCAGAGCAAGTCGGTACGAATTATCGAGGCGAGTGACGTTGGCACCGGCGCCTCCGGCCTCAATGGCGGGCAGGTCATTCCCGGATTGAAATATGATCCGGATTGGCTGCTGCAGCATTTCGGCCAGGAGCGTGGCGAGATCGCCATCGCCTTTGCGCAATCGACGGCGGATGCGGTTTTCGATCTGATCGAGCGTGAGGGTCTTGAGGTTCCCCGCGTTCGCAACGGCTGGATACAGGCCGCGCATACCGAAAGCGCGCTCGCAGCGGCGCAGCGGCGCGATGCACAGTGGCGAGCGCGCGGCGCCGACGTACGCATGCTGGATGCGCACGAGATCGAGGCAATGACAGGCGCTCGCGGCTATCTCGGCGGCTGGCTCGACAAGCGGGCCGGCATTATCGACCCGCTCTCTTTCGTCACGCAGCTTGCGCTTGCCGCGAGGCGAGCCGGCGTCCAGATCGCCGAGCGCACGAAGGCGCAAGCGCTTCGGCGCGACCAGGCCGGATGGAGCGTGGAAACCTCCACAGGACACACGATCCGATCGCGTTTCGTTGTTGTCGCGACCAATGCTTATAGCGATGGCCTTATCCCCGGGCTTGCACGCAGCATCGTCCCGCTGCATTCGTTCCAGATCGCCACGGAGCGCTTGCCCGGTCGGCTTCAGGACGCGATTCTGCCGGGCCGGCAAGCCGTTTCCGATTCCCGCCGCATACTCGTCTATTATCGCAAGAGCCCGGATGGCCGGCTGGTGCTTGGCGGTCGCGGGCGCATGGCCGAGCCGAAGTCAGAATCTGACTGGAAACATCTGGAGCGCGCCATGCGACGTCTCTATCCCAGTCTTGACGGAATTGCGATCGAGCGGCGCTGGTTTGGCCGCGTTGCCATGACGCCCGATCACCTGCCGCACATCCATGAGCCGCAACCAGGCTTGATGACAGTCGTTGGCTGCCAGGGGCGCGGCGTCGGCATGATGACAGCACTCGGTCAGAAGTTCGCGCACTATATCGCAAGCGGAGACCGCGCAATTCTGCCACTCCCCATATCCGCGATCAAACCCATCCCGCTTCACGAGTTCCGCCAGATCGGCGTCGCGGCAACGATCGCCTGGTATCGGTTGCTCGACGCGCTTGAAAAGTAAGTTTGCAAAACCGTTCTTGACATTTTCATGAAAATGAAAATTATCAGGTAAATTTCATATTGCAGGTTACGCCATGATCAATGAGGGTGCCTCTCCTCAAGCACTGGACGGGACACGGCTCTTTCGCAGCGCCATGTTGACGCCGGGCATGTTGATGACTTTCGCACTGGTCGTCTTCGCGCTCTGCCTGGTCATATTTCTATCGTTCCGCAGCAATGACGGCTCGCTGCTCGGCGCTGGTATCTCGCTGCAAAACTTTGTCGCCGTGTTCACCGATCCGCTTTACGCGCTTGTGGTGATGCGCTCGCTTATCATTGCCGGCCTCGTCACCCTTGCAACCGTGGTGACGGCCTACCCAGTCGCCTATTATCTTGCCTTTCACGCTGGCCCGCGACGCAGCCTCATACTCTTCCTCGTGACGCTGCCATTCTGGACAAGCTATCTGCTGCGCGTCTTCGCCTGGAAAATCGTTCTCGCCTATAACGGCGTGTTGAATTCCGCCTTGATGCTGTCGGGTCTGACATCCGAGCCTCCGACGCTTTTCCTGAACACGCCGTCTGCCGTGGTGCTGACACTGGCGCATGCCTATGCACCCTTCGCGATCCTGCCGATCTTCGTTGCACTCGACACCATTCCGAAATCGCTGATGGAAGCGGCGGCCGATCTCGGCGCAAGACCGTTCACCACGTTTCGCCGCGTCATACTGCCAAACTCGATGCCGGGTGTTTTGTCGGGCGCAGTCGTCGTGTTCGTGCCGACGGTGGGCGACTATGTGACGCCCGCGCTCATAGGCGGCCCCACCAGCACCATGATCGGCTCACTGGTGCAGGCTCAGTTCGGCAAGGCGAACGACTGGCCGTTCGGCGCAGCACTCGCCGTCGTCGTCATGCTGGTCATCCTCGCCGTGGTGCTGATCGTCCGCAAGGCGGATCGCCTGTTCGGGAGCCGCACATGACGAGCAGGAACAAACCGCGCCGGGAAGGCGGATGGCTGCGATGGTATGTCGGCCTCTATCTGATCTTCCTTTACCTGCCCGTAGCACTGATCCCGCTGTTTTCCTTCAACGACTCAATTCAGGCCGCCTTCCCGCTGAAGGGATTCACGCTCGACTGGTACAGGAGCCTGATCGGCAACGAAACGCTGACCGGCGCGTTGATGACCAGCTTGACGATCGGCGTCACGGCTGCCGCGCTCGCAACGCTCTGCGGCATCACCATCGGCTATATGGATACGCAGGTGCGCTCGCCGCTCGCGAAGCTCGTTTCCGGCCTGGCGCGACTGCCGATCCTCATTCCGGGGGTCGTGGTCGGCATATCCCTGCTCATCCTTGTCAATCTCCTGGGCCTCGGTCCGTCCAGGATCGCCATTGTCCTCGGGCATGTTTTGGTCTGCCTGCCGACCACGGTCATCATCATGCGCGGACGGTTTGCCGCCATTCCCAGGAGCATTCCGGAAGCAGCCGAGGATCTTGGCGCCGGCGAGATGATCATCTTCAGGCGCATTATGCTGCCCTTGGCGCTACCGGCCGTGGGCTCGGCCTTCATGCTCGCCTTTCTGACATCGTTCGACGAATTCATCGTCGCTTTTTTCCTGGCCGGAACGCAACCGACGTTGCCGCTCTACATCTGGAGCCAGCTACGTTTTCCGAAGTCTCTTCCGACCGTGATGGCCTTGGGGACGGCCATCCTCGCCACCTCGATTGTGATTGCCGGCTGCGCGGAACTGCTGCGACAGCGCGGCCTGTCACGATCCGGAACATCCCGCGCCTGATAACGATCAAAATCACAAGAGGAGAACCAAGATGCCAATGTCCATGAAACGCCGCTCGCTCAAAGACGCATGCCGCGTCCTTGGTGCAGCCGCTCTCTCGCTTTCACTCGCGCTGCCGGCCGCCGCCGCCGACAAGCTCACCTATTTCACCTGGTCGGGTTACGAGCTTCCGGATTTCCATAAGACCTTCACGGCTGCCCATCCCGATAGCGTCGACATCTCGGTCTTCGGTGATGACGACGATGCCTTCACCAAGGTCAAGGCCGGCTTTCATCCCGATCTCGCCCACCCCTGCTACGACAAGGTCGCGCGCTGGAACAAGGAAGGCTTGCTGCAGCCGATCGACACCTCTCGCATCAAGAACTGGGACAAGATCTTCCCGATCTTCCGCAATCTTCCGGATATTCAGGCTGGCAATGGCAAGGTCTGGATGGTTCCCTGGGACTGGGGCAATACGTCCGTGCTCTATCGCACGGACCTCGTGAAGAATCCGGAGCCGAGCTGGAACCTTCTCTGGGACAAGCAATATACCGGCCGAATGGCAACGATTGACGCCGTCCATGATACGCCGATCGTCGCGGCCCTGCTGGCAGGCGTCAATCCGTTCGACATGACGCCGGACCAGTTGAACAAGGTGGCGGACAAGCTCCGCGAACAGCGCCCGCTGATGTCGGCCTATACCACGGACATGACCTCGGTCGAACAGTCGCTCGCCAGTGGCCAGCTGGTCGCGGCCATGACCTGGAACGCCTCGGCCGTGGCGCTCAAGAAACAGGGCGTGCCGGTCGAGTTCATGAAGCCGAAGGAGGGCATGTTGACCTGGGCTTGCGGCTTCGTCATGCTGAAGGACGCCAAGAACGTCGATCTGGCCTATGACTTCATCAACAGCCGCCTCGAGGCGGACTCGGGCAAGGGCCTGATCGAAAACTACGGCTACGGCGCATCGACATCGACAGCCTTTGCCTCCGTGCCGAAGGAAGACCTTGAGAAGTTGCAGCTTCCCTCCGACCCCGAGACCATGCTGAAGTCAACCGTCTTTACCGGACCGATGAAGCAGAACGACGATCTCGCCAAGATGTTTGAGAAGGTGAAGGCAGGCGGTTAAGCTTGCCATATGTGGCCCGGACGCGGCGCGACCGGGCCATTTCCATAGGATTGAATATTGAGGGCCGGATGGACGCGGATGATTTGACAATGAAGGCCGAACGCGAAGCGGATGAGGCAGATATCCGCATCGGCCGGCGCGTGAGAGCTTTGCGGCTGGAGAAAAACCTGTCGTTGGCCGACCTTGCCGCGAAAGCCGGGATATCGATCGGCGCATTGAGCCAGATCGAGCGCGGCATGTCATCGCTGCGCGTGCGCGTGATCTGGCCGCTGGCCGCCGCACTCGATGTCGAACCTTCGGCTTTGATTACCGACGGCAATGAGCCGGTCAACGATCTCTATTGCGTTCGCGCCAACAGCCGCCGTGCCCTCCCCGTACATTCAGACGGCATCACCAAGGATCTGCTGTCGCCGCCCGGCGCATCGCTGACCGGCATGGTGGTGACGGTCGAGCCCGGCGGCGGCACCGAGGCCTATGCTCATAGCGGCCATGAATTCGGCATCGTCACCACAGGCGAAGCCGAACTGGTGGTCGATTCCACACGCTATCTCTTGAAGACGGGCGACAGTTTCGCCTTCAAGAGTACGCTCCTGCACTCCTTCCGCAACCCCGGAACCGAGCGCTGCACCATTCTCTGGGTCAACACGACCAAGCCTTCGGAGGCGCGCGATGGCGAGTAATGCCCTGCTTCGTCTCGAAAAAATCTCTAAGCACTTTGCCGGCGGCATCGTCGGCCTCAACGATATCGACCTCTCGATCGCCCAGGGCGAATTCCTGAGCCTGCTCGGCCCTTCCGGTTGCGGCAAGACGACGACGCTGCGCGTCATTGCCGGCTTCGAGGCGCCGACAGATGGCCATGTCTGGCTCGATGGCCGGGATATTACGCCGCTTCGCGCCTTCGACCGGCCGGTGAATACGGTGTTTCAGGATTATGCGTTGTTTCCGCATATGTCGGTCGCAGACAATGTCGGCTTCGGCCTGTCGCTCAGAAAAATCGCAGCCGCCGAGCGTCGCAAGCGGGTAGCAGCGGCGCTCGACATGGTCGGCCTTGCCGACAAGATAAACCAGCGCGTCCAGGCGCTTTCCGGCGGCCAGCGCCAGCGCGTAGCCCTTGCGCGGGCGATCGTCTGCGAGCCGCGTGTCCTTCTTCTCGACGAACCGTTGTCGGCACTCGATGCCCATTTGCGCGAGCAGATGCAGATCGAACTGAAGCGCCTTCAGCGCGAACTCGGGACCACTTTCGTTATGGTAACGCACGACCAGACGGAGGCGCTATCGATCTCCGATCGCATCGTGGTCATGAACAAGGCCCGCATCGAACAGATCGCATCACCCTCAGAACTTTACGATCGGCCGGCTACGACGTTTGTCGCGGGCTTCATCGGCTCGATGAACCTGCTCTGGGCAAAGCTCAGGAGCCGTGACACCTCGACCTTGCATCTTGCTTCCGGGAGCCTGGCTTTATCGGTGCCAGCGGCCGGCGATGCCGCGCTGAAGTCGGGCGATGCCACAACGGTCGGCGTCCGGCCCGAGGATATTCTTCTTTCACGCGAGCGCATCGACGGCGCCGCCGGCGCAAGAGTGGAAAGCGTGGTCTTCCAGGGCCGTAGCCTGCGGGTCCATCTCTTGACGGACGATAATATCAGCCTGACAGCAGACATACCGCGCCAAGCCGAATTGGCAGCCATGGCGGTTGGCGAGCAGATCTTCGCCTCGCTGAGGCCCGGTGCCGCCTGCCCGGTTCTGCCGAGCTGACCGGCAAATGAAAGAGTGAACGACAAGGAGGACACATGAACAACCACCTGAAATTCTTTATCGACGGCTCCTGGGTCGATCCCGTCACCCCCAAATCGATCGAGGTCATCGATCCTTCGACCGAGGAAGCCTATACGGCAATATCCGGCGGTTCGGCTGCCGATGTCGACAAAGCCGTGGCAGCTGCAAAGAAAGCCTTTGTAAGCTTCTCGCGTACGTCCAAGATAGATCGCCTCGCTCTGCTGAAGCGAATTCTCGAATGCTATAACGAGCGCTTTGAGGATATCGCTCAGGCTGTCAGCCAGGAAATGGGTGCGCCCTTGCCCTTCGCCCGCGATTCTCAGGCCTGGGCCGGTCGCGGCCACATGGAAGCGACGATTGCCGCTTTCGAGGAATACGAATTCACCGAGAAGCGCGGCACGACGACAGTCGTCAAGGAGCCGATCGGCGTCTGCGCGCTGATCACGCCCTGGAACTGGCCACTCAATCAGATCGTCTGCAAGGTTGCTCCCGCGATCGCCGCCGGCTGCACTGTCGTCCTGAAGCCCTCCGAGATCGCGCCGATCAGCGGCATCATCTTCGCCGAGGTCATGGAAGCCGCCGGCACGCCAAAGGGTGTGTTCAACCTCCTCAACGGCACCGGCCCGGATGTCGGCCAGGTGATGGCCGGCCATCCGGATGTCGACATGGTGTCCTTCACCGGCTCGACGCGAGCCGGTATCATTGTCGCCAAGACTGCGGCCGATACCGTCAAGCGCGTTGCCCAGGAGCTCGGCGGCAAATCGGCCAATATCATCCTGCCGGACGCCGATTTCGACACGGCCGTGACAAAGGGTGTACAAGGCTGCTTCAGCAACACCGGCCAGTCCTGCGACGCGCCGACCCGGATGCTGGTTCCCGCCGATCGCCATGACGAGGTGCTTGCAATCGCCAAGAAAGCGGCGGAAGCCATCAAGACCGGCGATCCGCGCGCCGATGGCGTCAATCTCGGTCCTGTCGTCAGCCAGATCCAGTACGACAAGATCCAGCGGCTGATCGAGAGCGGCATCAATGAAGGCGCAACGCTCGTCACCGGCGGTCCTGGCCGGCCCGAAGGGCTCAATCGCGGCTACTACATCCGCCCGACGATCTTCGGCCATGTCAAACCGGAGATGACGATTTCACGCGAGGAAATCTTCGGCCCTGTTCTCTCCATCATTTCCTATGAGAGCGAAGAGGATGCAGTGCGCATCGCCAACGACACGGTCTACGGCCTTGCCGCCTATATCCAATCTCAAGATATCGAACACGCACGCGCTGTCGCCCAGCAGATGCGCGCCGGTTCGGTCTATCTGAATTACCCCGACTGGGACACGTTCGCGCCGTTTGGCGGATACAAGCAGTCCGGCAACGGCCGCGAATATGCCGATTGGGCCATTCACGACTTCCTCGAAATCAAGGGCATCGTCGGCTGGGGCTGAGGTGCTAGCGGCTGCCGCGCCACGCAAAACGATCAATATGGATAGGATCAGACCCGGGATTGCGCTTGCAAACCCGGACCTGAATCTTTGGCAATCAAGCGAATATCCTCATCATCATGACGTCACAGAGACGCGGTGATGCCGCCATCGACGTAGAGAATATGGCCATTGACGAAGGAAGAGGCATCGGACGCAAGGAAGACGCAGGCGCCGATCAGCTCTTCGATTTGCCCCCATCGTCCGGCAGGCGTGCGCCGTTCCAGCCAGCGCGAGAATTCAGCATCGGCAACGAGCGCCGCGTTTAGCGGCGTATCGAAATAGCCCGGCGCGATGGCGTTGCACTGCAGGCCGTGCCGTGCCCAATCGGTCGCCATTCCCTTGGTCAGGTTGCCGACTGCGCCCTTTGTTGCGGTGTAGGGGGCAATACCCGGACGAGCGAGCGCCGTCTGGACACTGGCGATGTTGATGATCTTGCCATGACCACGCTTGATCATGTGCCGGGCGACTGCCTGCCCGACATTGAACACCGACGATATATTGGTATGCAGCAATTTCTCGAATGCGTCGGGCGGAAATTCCTCCAGGGGCGACCGATGCTGCATGCCCGCATTGTTGACCAGAATGTCGATGGAGCCAAGTTCGACCTCCAGCGCATCAATAGCTATTCTGGCTGCCGCGTGATCGGTGACATCGAATGCCGCCGTCTTCACCGTGCCGCCCAGACGTTGGGCGGCGTCGGCCAATTTGCTGATGTCACGGCCGTTCAACACGACTTCGGCGCCGGCATCGAGAAGCCCTTTGGCCAGTCCAAAACCGATGCCCTGGCTTGAGCCTGTAACCAGAGCCCGTTTGCCGGACAGATCGAAAAGATGATGGGTCATGGTTCTCTTCTCAGCCTGTTACGCGCCGCGCAACTCGCTCTCGACCTTGAAGAGGGACTCTTCGAAGACGTCGGCGATTGTGTCCACCTGCGTCTCGTCGATGACGAAGGGCGGGCAGAAGGTGATCGTGTTACCCTGTGGCCGCAGAATGATACCAGCCGCTTTCGCGTATTTGTCGATCCGCGACAAGACGTCAAGCTCCGGAGCCGGTGGAGCGCCGCTTGTCTTGTCCGCCACGATCTCGACACCCAGAATGAGGCCGCGACCGCGCACTTCGCCGACGATGGAGGATGCCTCGCCGATTGCCTGCAACCGCCGCATCAGGCGACCGCCCAGCCGGCCGACTGTTTGGACGACGTCCATATCGCGGTAGATCGCAATCGTCTCGTTGATGATGGCAGCACCGACCGGATGACCCGAATTGGTGAAGCCATGTCCAAAGTTGGTCTTGCCGCTGTTGATGCTCTTGACCGACTCGTAGATGTGCGGCCCGACCGCGACAGCGGAAATCGGGAAATAGGACGACGACATGCCCTTGGCCATCGCCATCATGTCGGGTTGGATCCCCATTGTATCGCAGCCGAACCAGCTGCCCGTGCGACCGAAGCCGCAGACGATTTCATCCGCCAGAAACAGGATCCCGTATTTGCGCAGGATCTGCTGGATTTTGGTGAAGTATCCATCCGGCGGCACGATGACGCCCGCACCAGCATTGATCGGCTCGGCGATGAAGGCGCCGATGGTTTCGGGTCCCTCTCGCAAGATGGTCTCTTCAAGTTCGTTGGCGAGACGCGTCACGAAGTCTTCGACGGTTTCGCCGGGGTGACGACCGCGATAGGCGTCCGGGCAGGAAACATGCACGATGCCGTCAAGCGGCAGGCCGAACTCGCGATGCATATGCGGCAGTCCGGTCAGCGAGGCGGCAAAGATCGTGGAGCCGTGAAAGGCGCGATCTCGGGCGATGATCTTGCGCCGGCCTTCCTGCCCCAGGGCCTTGAAATGCAGCCAGGTCAGCTTGACCATGGTTTCCACCGCCTCGGAACCCGAGGTTGCAAAGAAGACGCGCGCATCGTTGATCGGCACAAGCTCGGCAACGGCTTCGGCCGCCGTGATCGCCGACGGCGAGGCCCGCCCCCCAAACGTGTGGTAAAAACCCAGCGTGTCATAGGCCTTGGCGGCGGCAGCCGCGAGGCGGTCATTGGTAAAGCCGAGCGAGGCACACCAAAGCCCTGCCATGGCGTCCAGATAGCGGTTTCCTTCGCTGTCTATGACGTAAGGCCCCTCTCCGCTCGCAATGATGAACGGCCCGGCTTGCTCGTGTAGCGCGGGGTTGGTCTGCGAATGCAACGTGTGACGCAGGTCGCGATCACGCAGGGAATTGGAGCCGGATAAGGTCATGGAAGCCTCGATTGTATCGGCGAGCCATTGGTCGCCGAAGCTGAAATGCGTCTGTTTCATCAATCCGGGCGATCCCACATGGCGCCGCCATCAAACGATGGCAGTTCGCGGCCGAATTTGATATTGGTATATCCAAAGTGGTTTTACCAATTTTGTCAAGTCGAGGTTTATGCTTTAGAAGGTGCCGAACGAAGAGTTTCGGCTTACACGTCGAGCGCGATTGGCATAATCTGGCGCAACAGGCATGAGAAAAGAGAGCGACGCCGTATGGAGTTGAATGAAGCATCCAAGGCCACGGAAAACGCGGAAATATCCAAGGAGCCGTCCTTTCAGCGTGCCTATGAGACTGTGGCGAGCGATATTGCCGCGATGATCCGCGCCAAATACGAGATCGGCGACAAGCTGCCGGCGGAGCGTGATTTCGCGGCCCGATTCGGCGTATCGCGCCCAACAGTTCGTGAGGCGTTGTTGCGCCTTTCTCTTGCGGGCATGGTCGAGGTCCGCAAGAATAGCGGCGTTTACGTCACGAGCCGGCAGGAGCTTGCCAACATCGTCGAGGCCGGCACCGGCCCGTTCGAAAACCTCGACGCGCGCATCACGATCGAGCCTGAGATTGCAGCGCTTGCGGCCGGAAAGATGACGGATCCGTTTCTTGCCCAGCTCGCCGACGCGATTGCGATGATGCGCTGGGAGCATTCTCAAGGGCAGGAAGCCGACGTCGGCGATCGCCGCTTTCATGTCACCATCGCCAGCGCCACCGGCAACGCAACGCTCGTCAGCATCGTCGACCAGCTCTGGAAGAGCCAGTTGGAGTCGCGAATCTGGAATGAAATTCACCGCCGGATGCATATGCGTACCTATTGGCCCATGTGGCTCGCGGATCACGAGCGGATATTCGAAGCGATGCAGTCGCGAAATCCCGACGATGCGCGGCGTGCCATGCACCGGCACATCCGCAACATCAAAGACACGCTTCTGAAGGAGTCCTCACCGGCGAAAACGAAAGCCGCAGATGAGGACGACACACTATAAAGTCGCATGTTCGGTAGCAGTGGTCCCAAGATCATCGTGGGCACTCACAGCGACAGAAAGGTCCGGAACTCCTGGCTGCTCGGCGTGTTGAAGACCATGTCGGGTGGACCGTCTTCCAGAATGCGCCCGCCATGCATGAAGATCACCCGGTGGGCGACCTTCTGGGCGAAGCTCATCTCGTGCGTGACGACGACCATCGCCATGCCTGACTTGGCGAGATTTTCCATGACGCTCAGCACTTCGCCGGTCAGCTCCGGATCAAGCGCGGACGTCACCTCGTCGAACAGCATGAGCTTCGGTTCCATCGCAAGCGATCGTGCGATGGCGACGCGCTGCTGCTGGCCGCCGGACAGACGATCCGGATAGGCATCGAATTTCTCGAGAAGACCGACTTTCGCCAGCACCGCTCGCGCTCTTTCCTCGGCCTGTGACGAGCCGAGCTTTTTGACCAGCTTCGGTGCCAGCATGATGTTCTGCCCGACCGTCAGATGCGGAAACAGATTATACTGCTGGAATACGATACCGACGTCCTTGCGCAGATCGCGTAACGGCGTGGCATCGTAGCTCATGTTATGGCCGGCGACCTCGATCGTACCGGCCTGCACTCTTTCGAGGCCATTGAGGCAACGCAGCAGCGTCGACTTGCCCGATCCGCTGCGGCCAAGCAATACCAACACTTCTCCGGCCGCCACCTCCATGTCGACCTCGTGAAGCACGACGTGATCACCGAAGCTCTTCCGCAGCCCCTTTACCTTAACGACCGGCATGCAAACGAACCTCCAGTTTACGACTGAGCATGGAAAGCGGGAAGCAGATCACGAAATAGATCAGGCAAACCACCGTGAAGACTTTCATGGGAGCCATGGTGGCATTGTTCATCATGCCCGCCGCGCGCATCAGCTCCGTCATGCCGACTATACTGGTGAGCGAGGTGTTCTTGACGATCTGGACGAAGAAGCCGACCGTCGGCGGCGTCGAGATGCGAATGGCCTGCGGCAGGATGACGTAACGGTAGAGTTGCCAGGGCGTCAGCGCCAGAGCCTCGGCCGCCTCGAATTGCGTTCGCGGCACGGCCTCGATGCTGCCGCGCCAGATTTCTCCCAGAAAGGCCGAGGCAAAGAAGGTCAACGCGATGGCTGCGGCGACGATCGGCGACAGCGCGAAGCCGACCAGGCTCAGCCCGTAGTAGATGAGGAACAACTGCATCAGCAGCGGCGTGTTTTGAAACACCTGCACATAGGCGCCGCTGACCGCACGCAGGATCGATGAAGACGACACCCGCGCCAGTGCGATGACGAAGCCGACCAGGCCACCGAGAATGAACGTCAGCACCGAGAGATAAAGGGTCCACTGAGCCGCCTGGATCAGGAAGATAACGTCGTTGGATCCGAAGTAACGCATCTGTTTTCTCCCCTCAGGCTCGGCTTCGCCGCGCGCCGCGCGGCATCCAGGGCCAGATCGCGCGAACGACAAGCGACAGGATGCTTCGCAGCACGAAGGCCAGGACAAAATAGATCGCGGTCACCACGAGATAGGTTTCGAATGTGCGGAACGTCTCCGACTGGATTCGGCCGGCCGCCGCCGTCAATTCCTGCACCGCGATGACGGAAACCACGCTCGATCCCAGCATCTGCAGCACGAATTGGCTGGTCAGAGCCGGAAAGACCTTCGCAAGCGCCGGCGCCAGCTTCACATGCAGAAAAATCTGGAAAGGCGTGAGCGCCAGACTTTCCGCTGCCTCAACCTGTGCTTTCGGAATGGCATCGAGCCCTGCACGAACGATTTCCGTCACATAGGCCCCAAGATTGATACTGAGCGCGACGCTTGCGAGTATGTAAGGCGACGGGCGGATGTGGAGACCGAACCAGAGCGCCATCTGCGGCAGCCCGAAAGCGACCATATAAAGCTGCGCCAGAAAAGGCGTATTGCGGATGATCTCGACATAGGTCGTCGCCAGCCAGCGGCTGACAAGGCTCCCCTCTCGCGTCGCCCTTGCGCAGATCACGCCGAGCAAGAAGCCGGCAATGGTGGCGATGACGGAGAGCTTGATCGTCATCAGCAAACCGCTGACGATCAAGTCCGTTCTCTGAAAAACGGCGCCGAACTGGAAGACGTAGTCCATCAAAGCATCCCAGTTTCATGGAAAGATAAATCTGCGCCAGCCGGATGAAGCCGGCTCGCGCGACAATTCATTGTCTCGGACGTTGCCTGGACGGCAAGCGATCTTCAACTGGCTCGCGGCTCAGTGCAGCGGCGGCATCGGGATGCCCAGCCACTTCTTGTGAAGCTCGTTCAGGTACCCATTCTTCTCGTTGAAGAAGATCCAGGTATTGACCCATTGCAGGAGATCGGTGTCGCTGCGGCGCATGGCGATGCCGGCATAGACGGAGAACGCGTCGAACTTCTGCTCGAGATGCAGATCGGGGAAGCGCTTGGCGAGATCGTCCGCGACGCTCGTGCCAAACACGGTCCCGTCGATCTGGTTGGTTGCCAAAGACTGGATGACCGTCGCGTCGTCATCGTAGCGGCGGACATCGGCACCGTTGGCGAAGCGGGTGACGATATCGTCCTGCATGGTGCCGCGGGTCACGCCGATGACCTTGCCCGACGTATCGCCGAACGCTTTCATGGCGGTATCCTTCGAGGCGATCATCACCATCGGATAGGAGGTGTAAGGATTGGAAAGTGCGACGGTCGCTGCGCGCTGCGGATTGATGCCCACCGTTGCGATGACGAGATCGGCCTTGTTCGTCACCAGCGCCGGAACGCGATTGGCGCCCGTGACAACAAGCATATCGAGCTGGACGCCGAGATCCTTGGCGATTGCCTTGGCGATATCGATATCGAGACCTTCGACCTCGTTGTTGGCGCCGATGCGGCTATAGGGCGGAACGTCGTTCTGCACGGCGATGGTGATTTTCTTCGACGAGATGATGCGGTCGAGCGTCGATTCCGCATAGGCGGGTGCAGCGGCAATCGTCATGGCTGCCAGGGCAGCCAGCATCTGGATCGATTTTTTGAAACGTCTCATATGTAGTTCCCCTTTTTCTTCGCGCTTTGCGCGGGCGTTATTGTTCCAGAGACCGGTTGCCCGATCTCTGGCCTGCGGTTGAGAGCACTATTTGTAGCTTTCGAAGGTCGGTCTCGTCTTATAGACCGGGAGCGCCTGCTCGAAGGCGGCTGATGCCTGAAGCACCCCGAGATCGTCGAAACGTTGACCGACGATTTGCAATCCGACAGGCAACCCTGCTGTGTCGAAGCCGCACGGAATGACGGCCGCAGGGTTTCCGGAGAAATTGAACGGATACATGAATTCCGCCCACGCCATCCAATCCCAATCGTGCTGCGGCCAATGGTCCGGGCGCATCTGCTTCGGCGGGAATGCGGTAACAGAGGCCGCCGGAGTGAGCAAGAAATCCCAGTCCTCGAGGAACGTCTGCATCTCGGCGATGTAATCGTATTTATCCTGACGGCGCAGCAGATAGTCGGCGGAGGTATAATCGGCGCCGGCCCGCATGCAGGCAACAAAATCCGGACCCATGCGATCTTCCCATTCCGGAAGGATCGACAGGCGGCGCGCCTCTTTTGCCGCCCAGAAGAAGCGTGCGAGATCGACGCCCTTCGGTCCCCAGGATGGCGTCACTTCCTCAACCGTCGCGCCGAGCGAGGCAAAGACGTCAGCCGCTGCGCGGATTGACTTTTCGACATCGGGGTCCACGCGCGCATGACCGAGATCGATGCTGAATGCGATCCGCTTGCCCTTCATCGACGCGCCAAGCGCCGAGAAGTAATCCGGCGGCGGCGTCTCGGAGCTGGTGTGATCGAGATAGTGCGGCCCTGCCATGATGCGCAGCATGATCGCGCTTTCGGCGACCGTGCGCGTCATCGGACCGATATGCGTGCCATAATCATTGTTTGAAACCGGAACATGCGGCACGCGGCCATAGGTCGGCTTCAGGCCGTAGATCGAGCAGAAGTGCGCGGGCATGCGGATCGAGCCGCCGCCATCGGACCCGAGATGAAGCGGGCCAAAGCCGGCAGCAGCAGCAACGGCGGCACCCGCAGACGAAGCGCCGGCATTCAGGCCCTTTGCAAATGGATTGTGCGTGATGCCGGTGCGCGGGCTATAGCTGAGACCGGACCAGGCCATTTCGGAGGTCGTCGTCTTGCCGAGAACGACGGCACCCGCGTCACGAAGACGCTTGACGACAACATTATCTTCCGACGCAACGCCCGTCGTGCCGGCGAGCCAATTGGAGCCCGTCTCCGTCTTGAAGCCTGCGACGTCATAAGCATCCTTGATGGTCACTGGGATACCGAGAAGAGGCTTGGAAATGCCTTTGGCGCGATCCTCATCCGCCTTTTTCGCGTCGGCCAGCGCCAATTCCGGCGTCATGACTGCGAATGCGTTCAGATGTGGATTGACCTCATCAATGCGCGCCAAAACGGCTTTCGTCACTTCCGTTGCGGAGAGATCTCCACGCGCGTAGCTCGACGACAGCTCCATGGCAGACATGTAGCCAATTTCGGCATTCTTCGAAAAATCAGTATTGCTCACCAGACTTCCCTGTTCCCGATAGTCATGCGCTCACCGACGTAGCGCGGTGTTTTTTTGCAAAGTGGTCTAACCACTCTGGTAACTCCAATATGCCGTGTGTTTTTTTGAAGTCAAATGGATTCTTGTGCGCTGGAAACATCCAAGCCGACCGGAAGCTTCAGCGGTTTCGACAGGAAGAACCGCGCGAAAACCGGTATCCTCGTTCTTTCTCCGGATAGGGGGCTCGCTGAATTTAGACCACGCTCAAGAATGGTATTTGACGGCCATGGTCACGACGATCGAATTCAAGAAGCCAATGCGAGGCTTTACAACTTTTGAATTTGGAGAAGCACGCCAAGAGCAGCGCGGTTACGCCGAATAAGCCATGCATGAAATCAGCCAGCACCGCGCCTTGGTACAGTCCGTTGTGCCGATCTTGGTTCTGTTTGACGAACAACACCTCTCATATTCTTAGTCGATAACCGCTCGCTATCGAGCCTGCGCATATCGACGTGCCCGGAACAACTTCCCCACGGCAGCCGATGCTCCACGGTTCGAAGCGGCAGGGAAGAGGAATTCGAAATGACCACGTCTTGGTCTGGCAGCGGCCGATGGAACGTCTTTGCAAATGCAAAACTCAGGGAAAGGCCCGCGAAGGTGGGTATTGCCGCCGCGATCTCGCTCGCCGTTGGCGCCGCAATCCTGGCAATCGGCTTCAGCCACCACACATCAGGCACCGATTTCACCGTGGCGATGGAGCATCATGCCGGCATGCATGCCTCCGAAACAGCCACTCCAGCCGAGGCAGGCAGGCCCACTACCGTCGTAAAGCCGATATCCTGCGAAAAACTGCCGAACGTTCCAGGGAAATCCCTGACGCTGGCGCTCGTGGATTATCCTCCCGATGCCTATACCCCGCGCCATCGCCACCCCGGTTCGGTGTCCGCCTTTGTCACGAAAGGGACTTTGCGCTCGCAGCTCGCCGGAGGGCCGGTCGGCACATACAGCGTGGGCCAGACGTGGTTCGAACCGCCGGGCGCCGTTCATCTCTTTGCCGAAAACGCCAGCAAGACGGAGCCCGCGCAAATCCTCGCCATGTTCATTGCCGACGACAATTGCGGCCCGCTCGTCATTCCGGATTGATCCGCGATCGAGGGCAACACCCATTAGCGCTTCGCTCGATGAGCCTCGGCCTGCACCGGTTTGCATCGCTCAACCTCTCCTTTTCGAGGTAGTCTTCGAAGAGGAGTTGGTACTTTCGGTCGACTAGGGCTCGATCGTGATCGGGGTGCCGTTTGGCACCAGCGCCCATATCTCACGCATCTGCGAATTGGTCACGGCAATACAACCATCCGTCCAATCCCACAGGTGATGGATGCCGCCGAGCCAGCCCCAGCCATTCGGCAACCCATGCACCATGATATTGCCGCCGGCGGAATAGCCGGCGCTCTTTGCTCTCTGGCTATCCTCCGGACTCGGATAGGAGATATGGAGGCTGAGATAGTCGAACGATCGGCGGTTGCGCCAATCAATGGCATAGGTGCCGACGGGCGTTCTGCCATCGCCTTCACGCTGCTTGGCGCCGGCATTCGCACCCCGACCAAGCGAAATGCGATAAGAGGCGATCACCTGGTGCGCGCGCAGTAGGTCCATGCGCCGGCTGGCCTTATAGACGTGGATTTCGTCGGCCTGCCTGTCTGCCTCCAGTGCGGCTGGCGGATCTCCAGGGGCGATGCGGGCCATCAGAATGGTGTAGCCGAGCAGGACAAAAACCAGAACAGTGACGAGAAGAACAATCCGTGCGATTTTGGAGTCGATAAGTCTCTTCACTCGAGCGACCACACAGGCATAGCGGGATCGATGGCCCTTGCCGGGCGCGGAATCTCAAGCCCTGCCGTCGGCCAGGGCAGCCGGCGCCAGGGACTTGCCCTATCGCTGAGCAACTGCTGCACGATCCCATCAAAATGATCGAGGCGGTTCGTCCCGCGCCAGAGGTTACGTGAAAGACGAAAATCCTCGGCATATTCGGCCCAGCTGGTGAACCGGCGCTGCACGTCGCGCGCCACGTCGAGCAGATAGTCCCACATGAATTGATCGGAAATCCAGCCGAGCAGCCATCCGGAACGCGCGAGCATAACGGCACGTGCTGCGTCGAAACCGATCAGATCGCCGCCGCGCACGCCATCGGCATCAGCCTGTATGGCATCGACGCGCCACAACTCCTCCAAGGCATCCGGATTCTCCCGGCCGATGTCGCGAAGCTCTTCGCGACGCGCTGCGATCGACGGCCGCCGCCAGATGCTGTAACGGCGCAATTCCAGTCCATGATCTCGCCTGTGCCCTTCCACACCCAGCCAGTTCAGCACACGCAGCAGGTCTTCCGGCCCCTCCACAGACCATCCATCCTTCAACATGTCCCTGAGGGCGGGAACCGTATCCTTGACGGGCTCAGGCAGCGCGTTGAGCGGTACCTGATGCTGCACGTGATAGGGCGCACCCAGTGCGTAGGCCCAGGCTTGGGCGGGCGTCCATTCAGGCGCCTTGCGCATGAGGATCAACTTCGGTGCCTGCTTTGCCATCATTGGCCCTTTTGTCGATAAAGATGGACTTTTGACGCCGAGCCATCCTTGTAAATGACCTTCACACTGACGAATTGCAGGCCAACGGGAGCTTCTACATAGATACGCGTCTGCGGGCCGATTTCGGCCGGCCATGTCTTTGCATCGCCTTCGACCGGAAATGTCTGGTCCGGATCTTCACGATCAAGCCCGTAGCGGATTTCCTTGACTGCCGCCGCGCATGACAAAATCTGTGAGAAATAGACGAGTGTGTGGCCATTGAAGCGGCGTAACTCGACCCAGGCTGAAACGGTTTCGTCGAGGATCTGGCGCGCCTGTTGATCCCCCGACTTCTCCGAAAAAGTTGGACCAGAGCGGAGAAGCCCGAAACCTTGTGTGCTGTAGCCGACGACGATCACGCATAAAACGAGAATGAGGGCGATGGTCCACGTCAGTTGCGAATATTCACGCTCGTAAAATTTCAGAGGTTTTTTGGGGGCAACCGATGGCGCGGCGCCAGCAACAATCAGAGGTGGGCCTTCGACGGCCTCGCGCAATGCCGCAAGTCGGCGGGGATCGAAGCGCAGCAGCACAAATTCTCCGTGCTCCAACAGGGCATTCATCAACGCCCCTACTCCCTCCTTCTGGGCATCGGTCAATCCAGAGGCAGGCATCGTCGCTTGACCGCGGCCAAGTGCAAAGGCGGCGACAACGTCACCGGAATTCGCGGCGCGTTCTCTGAGCTCTCCATACCAGTCCTCGGCGGCCACACGCCTCATCAGAATGGAATGCGCTCTTGGATCGGCCATGGCGGCAAAGCCGCTTGCGTCGCGCCATTCGAAGCGATCCACGAGATGATAGAACAGCCGGGCAGACAGGTTTCTCTGCAATGCCACGGCATGAAACAGGGCCGCACCGATCGCCGCGAGTGACGGATCGCCCGGCTGCTTCACCGAGAAAAGCCGATCGACCAGCTTGACGGCGGCATCAACATCTCCAGCCTGCCGGAAACTTGTCAATCGACGAACGAAGGCATCAGCCTCCTCCGCATGCGGATCGACTGTAGGGGCAACCGCTTCAGCGGCCACCGGCCTTGCGGCGAGGATCCGTTCATAAGCTTCACGCAACGCCTGGAAGCCGGCCGGATCAGCTTCGGGATTGACCGATTTCAGCTTGCGACCATAGGCCCGACGAATGGCCGTCTCATCCACTGTCGGCTCGAGGTCCAGAAGCGCCCAATCTTCCATGTTCAAGAACGCGTTCATCGTTTCTGCGCCGCTTCAATTCTGTCGATCATAGCTTCGAGTTCCGCCCCGCTCATTGCGGCCGCCTGTTGTTCCTCATTGGCCAGCGCGGCCTCGAAATGAGCGATGCACCGCGCGAGTTCCTCGCGATGCGAACCCAGGCTCTCCTCATAAGCGCGCTCGGCGCGTGCCAGCAGCAACCTGTTTCGCGCCGCCTCACGCGCCGGCAACTTCAGGTGCGCCAGAGCCGCCATCTTTTCCTTGATCTCGTCCGCGCTTAGCACGCCGGCGTGCTGCTCGATAATAATACGTTCGGCGACACCATCGATCATGCTGCGGGCGGAAACTTCGAGTAGACCGTTGATGTCGTAGGTGAACCGCACCTCGATCGTTTGCTCCTCCCTGCGGCGTGGCTGAAGCTCGAGCATCAGCTTGCCGAGCGGGATATTGTCTTTCACCAGACGGCTTTCGCCCTGATAGATCCGGACATTGACCTGCGGCTGGAAATCATGAACCGGCGTCACCGTCTGCACGCGGCTGACGGGAACCACCGTATTGCGTTCGATGATCGGCAGCAGCCGCCCGCTTGCGCTTCCGCCACCGAAGGATTCCACCACCTCGATACCGAGCGTGTAGGGCGCAACATCAGTCAGAACGACATCGGAAAGCGCCTTGTCGCGCGTCTTCAGGCCGGCCTGAACGGCTGCGCCAAGTGCGACCACGCGGTCCGGGTCGATGGTCTGGAGCGGAAAGCGGCCGAACAGCGTGGCCGCAAGCTTTCGCACCGCAGGCATCCGCGTCGCACCGCCGGCAAGGACGATATGCGAGAGGTCTTCGCGGCGGATGCGGCTGTCGGCCAGAGCGCGCGCGACAGGCTTTCTAAGACGATCAAGCAGCGGCTCGCTGATGCGCAAGAACGTTGCCGCATCGAGAACCGCTTTCGCCGTACGGCCGTCGATCTCAAATTCCATCACGGCCTGATCTTCAACGCCAAGCGCACGCCGAGCCTGTTCGGCTGCGCGACGCAAGCGCATATGCGCCGAAGAGCCGGAGGAACTCGCATCATCCTGCAAGGGGATATCGATCCGGGCTGTCTCCCGGAACCAGTCCATGATGGCTGAATCGAAATCTTCCCCGCCAAGGAAGTTGTCGCCGGCCGTCGCCCTGACCTCCATGACGCCGTCAAACAGATCGATGACCGACACGTCGAACGTGCCGCCTCCAAGGTCGAAGACCAGAATTTTGCCGTCGCGGCCGGCCTGCTGTTCGTGCAATCCGTAGGCCAATGCCGCTGCGGTCGGCTCGTTGAGCACGCGCTCGACGCGCAATCCGGCGAGCTCGCCGGCAATCTTGGTCGCCTTGCGCTGCGCATCGTTGAAATAGGCCGGCACCGTGATGACGGCTTCTTCGACTGGCATTCCAAGAAAGGCTTCTGCATCGGCCTTCAAGGCCCTCAACACAAGGGAGGACAGCTCCTCGGCGCGAAAGGACCGATCGCCAAGCGTTGACGTTCGGCCGGTTCCCATCATTCGCTTGAACACAGCGGCCGAATGCTGGGGATGGCTGACCATGCGCTCCCGCGCAGCAGCTCCGACCAGAATATCGCCATTGCGATCCAGACTGACGACCGACGGTGTCAGCACCTCCCCCAAGGAATTGGGCACAAGCGTTGCTTCGCCGTCACGCCAGACGGAGGCCAGACTATTCGTCGTGCCAAGATCAATTCCGATAATCATGGGCCGCAAACTTGAATATCGTCGGGCATGGGGGCCTTCGGCAGAATGTCGATGAAATGCGCCGTTTATAGGCAGACTAAACGGCAATATTATCCCGGCAGAATCTATGCGCGCATGCGAAATTTCAACCCATGAGGGTCAATTTCTTTCCGCACGATGGCGCAGATCTTCACAGCCCAATCTTCCCTGTGCTGAATTTGGATAGGAACTGCGACAAGGGATAGGATAGGGTGCTCCGCCCGCTTCAGCGGCGCGAGCGCAGTCGAAGAGATAAGATCATGCCCGGACTTCAGCGTACCGACCTTGCAGACCTGAACACGTTCCTGACGATCGTCAGAAGGGGAAGCTTTACGGCGGCCGCCATCGAGCTGGGATTGACCGCCTCGGCCGTCAGTCATGCCATGCGACGGCTCGAATCCCGGCTGGGCGCGAAGGTGTTGAACAGGACAAGCAGGGCCGTTTCCCCAACGGATCTCGGCCAAAAGCTGGCGCGACGGCTGGAGGATGGGTTCGACCTGATCGGCGCTGCAATCGAGGATCTCGAAGCGCCGGGGAGCGGACGTTTCGGCGAGCTGAAGCTTAATGTTTTTCGCGACGCCGCACATCTGCTGATAACGCCGTCCTTGCCGGAATTCGCGAAACAGTGCCCGGATGTCCGCCTGACCATCGTTGTCGACGATCGGCCGATAGATATTGTCGCCGAAGGCTACGACGCCGGAATGCGATATGGCGATCATGTGCCGGAGGACATGATCGCTGTTCCGTTGACCGGCCCACAGCGCTGGGTGGTTGCGGGCTCGCCAGCCTATCTTGCGGAACACGGCGTGCCCGCGACGCCGAGCGATCTGCAACGGCATAAGTGCGTGCAGCTTCAGTTGGGCGACAACACGGCATTTCGATGGGAGCTTGGAACGGGTGCGGAGGAGCAGCGGCTGCGGGTGCCCGGCCTGATCACCATCAACGACACGGCCACCACGATTTCAGCGGCGCGGGACGGACTTGGTCTGGCCTATCTCCTGCGAGCCCGCATCGAGAGCGAACTTGAAGATGGCAGCTTGCAGCAAGTCCTGGAAGATTTCGCGGCCGAGGGCGCGCCATTCTACATGTATTATAGCAGCCGGCGCCACAATCATCCCGCACTTCGCACCCTCATCAATATCATCAGGGCTCGAAGCGGCTTGGCCAGACTTAGCGAGCGACCTTGAGGGCCTAGCTTTCTCGGCGTGAGTGCCCCCGGACAAGCCGGGGGCCGTCATTGCAATCTTAGAGCTTCGCAGACTGCGCGCGCCAGAGGTCGATGCCGCTTTCGGTCGCGAAACCGTCGATCTCCTTGAGTTCTTCCGCCGAGAACGAAAGGTTCTTCAACGCATCCAGAGAGTCATCCAACTGCTCCACATTGCGAGCGCCGATCAGCGATGAGGTCACTGCAGGGTTTCGCAACGTCCAGGCGATCGCCATCTGGGCCAGAGACTGCCCGCGACGTTCGGCGATTGCGTTCAGGCTGCGCACCTTTTCCAGCACTTCCGGCTTGAGCAACCGATCGCTGAAGGAAGAACCGCGTGCCACACGAGCATCCGACGGAATGCCGCTCAGATATTTCGACGTCAGAAGTCCCTGCGCCAGTGGCGAGAAGGCAATGCAGCCGACGCCCAGCTCTGAAAGCGTATCGAGAAGACCTTCCTCGACCCAGCGATTGACCATCGAATACGAAGGCTGGTGGATCAGCAGCGGAATGCCTTCCTGCTTCAACAACTCATAAGCCTTGCGCGTCCGCTCGGGACCATAGGAGGAAATACCGACGTAAAGCGCCTTGCCCTGACGCACCATCTGGACGAGAGCACCCACCGTCTCTTCCAGCGGAACATCTTCCGTCGGGCGATGCGAATAGAAGATATCGACATAATCGAGCTTCATGCGGCGCAGGCTCTGGTCGAGGGAAGCAAGCACATGCTTGCGAGATCCACCGAGACCATAGGGGCCGGGCCACATGTCCCATCCAGCCTTGGTCGAAATGACCATCTCATCACGATAATTGGCGAAATCCTTCTTGAGGATAATGCCAAAATTCTCTTCGGCCGATCCATAGGGAGGTCCGTAATTGTTGGCGAGATCGAAATGCGTCACACCGCGATCGAACGCCCTTCGGATGACAGCACGGCCGGTTTCGAAGACGTCGGCTCCGCCGAAGTTCTGCCAGAGGCCAAGCGAGATGGGCGGCAGCTGAAGTCCGGAAGCGCCGCTTCTGCGGTACGAGATACCGTCATATCTGTTTTGTGCTGGAATATGCATGGGTCTACCTTTCTGAATTGCTTGAACAGAAGATAGACCGCGATCAGCTCGGCCTCAAATGAGCCAGCTTCACAGCTTCAATGAATCGAGTTCACAGATGTATCAAAACGAGCGGCCGCAGCTACGCTCATCATCCGCGCTTTTGGCTGAAGCCGGGGCCGCCGCGGGCCTCATCGATCAGCTAGCGCCTTAGCACGGTTTGCGCTGCCCCGGCGAAAGAGCGCGGGCGCCGGATTCCTTTTTCGAACCCGGCGCTGCGAGCCGATCAAGCCTTCACGACGCTCGCGGTATAGATCTCGTCGATGGTCTTTCCGAGGCTGGCGTCAAATTCGGCATCGCTCATCGATACGCGCAGATCCTCGGTCAGGGCGCGCGAGAAGCTGGCGATCATGCCATGGTTGTGACTGAGCTTTTCACAGGCATCGCTGCGGGTATAGCCACCAGACAGGGCGACGACGCGGGCAACGGCCTTATGCTCGACCAGCGGCTTGTAGAAATCCGCGACCGTCGGAATGGTGAGCTTCAGCATGACCTTCTCGCCAGCCGGCAGAGCATCGAGGCTGCGTGCGATCTCATCACGCAGGATGGCTTCAGCCTCAGCCTTGGTCGGGCTCTTGATGGAGACTTCCGGCTCGATGATCGGGATGAGACCATGGCCGAGAATCTGGCGGCCGATTTCGAACTGCTGCTTGACCACGGCGGCAATGCCGGTCTTGTCGGCATTGGCGATGACGGAGCGCATCTTGGTGCCGAAGATGCCCTTCTTGACGGCACGCGCCAGCAAGGCGTCGAGATCCGGCATCGGCTTCATCACCTGTGCACCGTTTTCCTCGGCAGCCAGACCCTTGTCGACCTTCAGGAAGGGCACGACGCCGCGATCTTCCCAAAGATAGGACGGAACGGGCTTGCCTTTCGCTTCACCATCCATCGTCTTTTCGAACAGGATCGCGCCGATCACCTTGTCACCGGAAAAGGATGGAGCCGTCATGATGCGCACGCGCATTTCATGCATCAGACGGAACATTTCCTCATCGCCGCTATAGTCTGAATCGGCAATCCCATAGAGACGCAGGGCGCCCGGTGTCGAGCCGCCGCTCTGATCGAGAGCCGCGATGAAGCCCTTCTTCTCAGACATCTGCGACATCATCTTTTCGTCAGCCATGCTATTCTCCCTATGTATAACGACGCGCGGCGCGTACGGACTTTGCAACTCGAATGGCCTTCGGTGGCTCCGACCCAGGTAAGCCTGCCAGCTTCAGCACTCAAACTGACTTTCACCCGGCTGCACAGATGACCATTTTCTGAGGAAACTATAGGATTTCGCGTCCATATCCAGTCGAAATGGGAGGGTTTTGCCGAAAATCCGACGTACCGCCTGCAATGCCGAATTTAAAACGTTTGTATCCGCATTTTTACCGGACTGCAGCCGCGAGCCGTAACGCGCAATGGGCGCCTATCATCAACACCAAACACCTTTGAACCAATTCAAGTCGACGCCTGTTTCATGTTTCTGCTGTCCTATGATTCCAGATTGCATTTTCCGAGTCGGCACCAGCTTCGCTTCGCGGGCTACTGTCTGGAGCGGTAGACGCAAGTTTTCGCCTCACTCAGACGTTCTGAATTACGACACCAAATGCGTGTTTTCTCTTAACCAGAACAAACATCTATAGGTTGATTTAGATCATTGGCTGTTATATGCCTTGAATGAGGGTTTCAGACAAAGACGATGAACAGACGGCAAGCACATTCGCTTTCAGCCGTGAGGGACCCTTTGCTTGATTTTCAACGCCAAAGGAGTTGTCGAACATGGCCGGAACATTCACCATCAATGTTCAAAATCGTCAGCCACAGACACAGAGTTTCTATTTCTTCCAGCAGCCGTCGATCTTTTCGGGAGGTGGACAGGCCTATTCAAACAGCCTTTTTTCTCAGGTGCTTGCAAGCTACGACACGAGTGGGGCAGTCATGACATTCATGGTCGAGCAAAATTATCATGCCGCTATCCAGCAGGCGAACAGCATGCCGCAAGTCGGAATGCCTTCCGGATTTGCAAGCGCGAGCCGCGCTATAGAGCTTGCAGGCATCAACGGCGGCCATTCGAATGACTCGACGATGGCTTCGGTGAATCCGCTCGGCCTTTCCGCACCGGTCAGTTATCAGGGTGTTCAGCCAGGGGCTTTTCGCATCACCACGCCAGGGTTCACCCCACCGTCAATGTACAACGTTGGATCGGCGGTTTCCACCAATGGCGGCATCATTCTGTCGAATTTTGTCGTCGCATACCCGATGAACAACACGGACTGCCAGCCCGTTCTCAAATTCTATGTCCAGACAGGGACTTATATGCCGGGCGCTGTCATCAACTTCACTCAAGCCAGCATAGATGCCGCAATGGTGGATTTCACCGGCGGCCATAGCAGATGCAATGTCACGCTGAACGCCGACGGCACCACGCAATTTCAATAGACATGATCGTTTTCGCGAGCGAGGGAATGCATTGACCTCGCTCGTAAGGATCGTCAATCAATCGGTCATAATGGCGCCTTCGAACCTGTGGCGTCTACAGATTGCCGCATATGAGGCGTCTCGATCGCAACCAGTTCAATAACGTCGTGAAATCCTCGGCGTCAGCCTTGGTCAAGCGAACCAGCTTGAGATCGCCGATCTCGGCGACTTCTCCAGTCACCTTGTTAAAAACCGTCCAGTTCGTATCGGGATCTTGCCGGACCGCATAAAGATCATCAGCCGCCGCCATCGTCAAAGGTCCAATTTCCTACACCGCTGCGCATGCTTTCAAAGCCAAGCTGGCCCCCTCTTCGACCGCCCGCGCGAACAGATACTTCAATGCCTTCACCATCTCGCTAGTTTAGCGACGCCAAAGCGATCGGCCTGCGCCAAGCGCCACGTCGATGCTGCTCTTGGTTCGCCGCCGCAAACGCTAGGTGGATTCCAAATCACTGTCTCCGTCCATTTCTGATCGCTTCAGCGGCGTCCCGACCCGCGCATACAGCGCTGATCAACACCCGACGTGGCTCTGCGACCATAGCGAGCCGTTTTTCACGCACACCACTTGGATCGCCAAACTATTGACAAGTCGGCGAGCGTGCCGCTTGATACACCTATCCGAGATAACAGACACATGTCCGATATATTGGATTATCAGGAAGCGCTTATCCAAAGGGGACCACCATGACCATTTCTTTCCGCACCGGCGTTATGTCGCTGGTTGCCGCAACACTCCTGTCCACGACACCGGCCCTTGCCGATGGCAGCAAGCTCGACGAAGTGCTGGCGCGCGGCCATCTCGTTCTTGGAACCGGCAGCACGAACGCGCCGTGGCACTTCAAGAGCGCCGACGACAAGCTGCAGGGCTTCGATGTCGACATGGGCCACATCATCGCCAAGGCACTGTTCGGCGATCCCGACAAGATCGAGTATGTGAACCAGTCGTCCGACGCCCGTATTCCGAACATCACCACCAACAAGGTCGACATCACCTGCCAGTTCATGACCGTGACGGGCGAGCGCGCCCAGCAGGTGGCCTTCACCATTCCCTATTATCGCGAAGGCGTCGGCCTGATGCTGAAGGCCGATGGCCAGTATGCCGACTATGCGGCGCTGAAGGCAGCAGGTTCGTCCGTCACCATCTCGGTTCTGCAGAACGTCTACGCAGAATCCATGGTTCACGCCGCCCTTCCGGATGCGAAGGTCGACCAGTACGAATCCGTTGACCTGATCTACCAGGCGCTGGAATCCGGTCGTGCCGATGCGGTTGCGACCGACCAGTCGTCGCTCGCCTGGTACATGACGCAGAACCCGGGTCGCTACAAGGACGCCGGCTATGGCTGGAACCCGCAGACCTATGCCTGCGCCGTCAAGCGTGGGGACCAGGATTGGCTGAACTTCGTCAACACCGCCCTTCATGAAGCCATGACCGGCGTCGAATTCGACAGCTATGCCAAGTCCTACAAGACCTGGTTCGGCAAGGACCTGACCCCGCCGCAGATCGGCTTCCCGGTCGAATACAAGTAATGGCCGAGCGGAGCGGGATATCCTCCCGCTCCGCCAGTCTGAAAGGGGCGGCCCGACATGGGTTACACGCTGAATTTTGCCGCCGTCTGGCGCAACTCCGATTTTCTCATAAGTGGTCTGGCGCTCAGTCTCGGGCTGGCGATCATATCGATTCTGATTGGTGCCCTCATCGGCCTGATCCTCGCCTTCGCGCTGACGTCGAAAAGCCGTGCGGCAATGATCCCGGCGCAAGTCTATGTGACCGTGATCCGAAATCTGCCGATCCTGGTGCTGGTACTGTTCGCCTTCTTCGCGTTGCCGCAGATGGGCTTTCGCCTGGACAAGATCAAAAGCTTCGTGCTGGTCCTCTCGATCTACTCGGGCGCTTATCTGGCCGAAGTGTTTCGCGCAGGCTTGCTGTCGATCCCGAAAGGTCTCTCCGAGGCGGGTCTCGCAATCGGCCTGACGCCGATGCAGATCCGTGGGTCGATCATCGCACCGCTGATGCTGCGCAACGTGCTTCCGTCGCTGTCTTCGACCATCATCTCGCTGTTCAAGGATACCTCGCTTGCCGCCGCCATTGCCGTGCCGGAGCTGACCTTCGCTGCGCGCAAGATCAATGTCGAAAGCTTTCGCGTCATCGAAACCTGGATGGTCACGTCAGCGCTCTACGTCGCAACCTGCTTCCTCATCGCCGCGCTGATGCGTCTCGTCGAGCGCAGGCTGGCCTTGCCGAGGTAAATGCATGTCTCACAGTTTTCTCGAACAACTCTGGATCGCCCGATACGTCATCATCAATGGGCTTGGCGTGACGGTGTCGATTTCTCTTCTCGCCATTCTCGCCGGCTCCGTCGTCGGTGTCTTCGTCGGTCTCGCGCTTGTCTATGGCAATGTCATTCTGCGCCTGATCATCCGCGCCTACACCGACATCATACGCGGCACGCCCGTGCTGGTGCTCGTGCTGGCGAGCTACTACGTCTCCGCCGCCGTCGGCTTGGATCTGGGGCCGTTTTCGGCCGGCGTCCTTGCCCTTGCAATCTTCTGCTCCTCGCATGTCGGCGAGATCGTCCGTGGCGCGCTGCAGGCCATTCCGAAAGGACAGACCGAGGCGGCGAAGGCAATCGGCCTGACGTTCAGCCAGACGTTTACCTCGGTTTTGTGGCCTCAGGCCATGAGGCAATGCCTGCCGTCCTGGGTCAATACAGCAGCCGAGATGGTCAAGGCGTCGACGCTTCTGTCTGTTATCGGCGTGGCGGAGCTTCTTCTGCGCACGCAGGAGATCATCTCCCGCAACTTCATGAGCCTACAGTTCTATTTCCTGGCTGGCGGCCTCTATTTCATCGTCAACTTCGGCATCGAACGTTTCGGCAAATATGTCGAGCGCAAGACTGCACTGCCGTCCTGAGGAGATCCGACTGGTGGCCAAGACTATTCTCGATATTAAAAAGCTGCGTAAGACCTACGGCCAGAACGAAGTCCTCAAGGGCGTCGATTGCGCCGTTCAGGAAGGCGAGGTCATTTCCATCATCGGCTCCTCCGGATCCGGCAAGACGACCCTGCTGCGTTGCATCAACATGCTGGAGGAATTCCAGGGCGGCACGATAAGCCTCGATGGCGAGGAAATCGGCTATCACGGCGAAGGCGCAGCGCGTCGCCGCAAGAGCGAAAGGGAAATCGCCCGGCAACGGGCGCTGACCGGCATGGCCTTCCAGCAATTCAATCTCTTCCCGCATATGAGTGCGGCGGAAAACGTCATGCTCGGCCTCATCAAGGTCAAGAAGATGTCGAAGCCGGATGCGCGCGCGTTGGCGGAGAAATGGCTCGACCGCGTTGGCCTCTCCGCCAGGACAAACCATTATCCCGGTCAGCTCTCCGGCGGTCAGCAGCAGCGCGTTGCGATCGCACGTGCCATTGCCATGGCGCCACGGCTGATGCTGTTCGACGAGGTCACCTCGGCCCTGGACCCCGAACTGGTCGGCGAAGTGCTGCAGGTCATCAAGGGGCTTGCCGCCGATGGCATGACGATGCTGCTCGTCACGCACGAGATGCGCTTTGCCTATGAAGTCTCGTCGCGCGTCATCTTCATGAATCAGGGCGTCATCTGCGAAGAGGGCAACCCCAAGGAGATGTTCGCAAGCCCGAAGACGGAGCGGCTCGCCGAATTCCTGAAGACATCGAGTTTCAATTGAGGTTCTGGAAAGCAAGCCGGCACGGGCATTGCGCCATCGCAAAGGCCGATGCTATCGGAGCCTCGTCTTGAGGTTCCGCGGCATCGACGCCGAATAATCGGCAAGAACATGCCGGCGCATGCCCCTTGCGCCGGTTGCGACTGGTTGAGAGTATTCGGAGAAAAGCATGGCCGAGACTGCAAACGACATTGGATCGCGACGCATGCGTGGGCTGGATCGCGCTTTCGAGATCCTCGAGTTCCTGCGCGTCAAGCGTCAACCGATGCGTCCGAACGAGATTGCCAACGAAATCGGCGCACCGCGTTCCTCCATCTACGAGCTCGTCAATCTTCTGCTCGGCCATGGCATGCTCGACTATCAGGGCGGCGACGGCCGGGTGTTTCTCGGGCGCCGCCTCTATTTTCTCGGAACGGCTTATGCCGAACAATTCGATCTGATGCGCGAATGCGGGCGCATGCTGAGCACGCTTGCCGAGGAAACACGGGAAACCGCTCAGATGTGCCTGCTCGAAGGCAACAAATACACCGTCGCCATGATGCGTGAGGGCATTCGACCGTTTCGCATCTCCTCGAATGTCGGAGAGCTTGTCGCCATTCCCTGGACGGCATCGGGCCGCCTCCTCGTGGCACATCTTTCGGATCAGGAGATTCTTGATTTCATTCCGCCGGATGACTTTGTCCTGCCGAACGGCAAACGACTGGAAGCGGGGGATTTCATCGCGCAGGTGCGGCAGGCGGCGAGCGACGGGTATTTCACCTTCAACAGCGAAGTCGAAAACTTCACCCACTGCTTCGCCGTTCCGATTTACCAGGCCGAGGGCGCATGCATCGCCACGCTTTGCCTCGTGACGCCACGGGAAGACGGCCTGCGCAATCGCGAGGCCTATCTCGACAGCCTTTTGAAGGCGGCCCATGAAATCTCCGAGAAACTCGGCTTCCGTTCGTCGAAGAGCCGCTTCTTCGCATCCCAATCCTGATCACAAGCCTGGGAATTTCAGTTTACCAACCAGACATCGGTCGATGCCGGGATTCGGGTCGGCGAACCCCGGCGTCATGCTTTCAGATCTGCGCGAAGCCGCCGTCCGCAGTCAGCTCGATGCCGCTGATATAGCTTGAATCCGTTGATGCGAGAAAAAGGGCGGCCGAGGCGATATCCTCACCTGTCCCGATGCGACGGAGCGGTGTTGCCGCTATCATCTGGGTCTTCACGCCGGCAATCATGTCGTCGCTCAGGCCGGCTTTGCGCATGATATCTGTGTCGATCAGGCCGGGCGACAGGGCGTTGGTGCGGATGCCGGTCGGACCGAGCTCCGCCGTCAGCGTGCGGGCAAGCGAGCGGATCGCGGCCTTGGTCGCCGAATAGATTGCAAAGCCGGGGATCCCTTTCTCATCCTGCATCGACGTCGTCATAATGATAGAAGCGCCGGCCTGCATCAATGGCACCAGCTTCTGCACGGTGAAGAAAGTGCCTTTGAAGTTAGTATCCGCAACCGCGTCGAAATCATCTTCCGACGTCTCGTGAAGCGGGATCGGCCTGCCGCCGCCAGCATTTGCAAAGAGAATATCGAGCCGACCATATCGGGATTCGACATGCGTCTTCAGCGCGTCGATATCGGATAGTTTCGAAATATCGCTTCGGAATGGCGCAACTCCCGAACCGATGTCGCGAGCTGCCGCATCAAGCGCCGCCTGATCCCGCCCGGTGATGACGACCTTTGCGCCCTCGCGCGCAAACAGCTTGGCGGTTGCAAATCCCATACCTGTGCTGCCGCCAGTGATGACTGCAATTTTTCCGTCCAATTTACCCATAGGTACGTCCTTCCTTATCCATCATCTGCTATCGCAGATCGGCAAGGACCCTAAACGTCGTGCGGACACAGTCGTAGAATGGCCGAACGACTAGCATCCATTCCTAGAGGGAATGGATGTGGCTTACTCTATCCGGAGGGTGAGCTCACTAGCGCAGATATTGGCAAGGAAATCGATCACCACCCGAAAGCGTTGCGCGAGCCGACGGCCGCTCTGCGTCAAAACATGGATAGGCACGGAATCGGGTGCGAACTCGTCGAGAATCTGAACGAGACGACCCGAGGCGAGATCCGACGCAAACAGCGCTCTGGACGAATGACCTATGCCTAGGCCGGCAAGTATGGCCGACCTGATGTCTTCTGAATCGTCCGATGCAAAATTGCCGGAAGGCTCGAGCGAGAATTCACCATCCGGTCCCTTGAACCGCCATAGTGCGGCAGCGCCTCGGGAGTGGCGCACTACCAGCTTGTGGGATTTCAGCTCAGCCGGATTCTGCGGCGTGCCATGCCTGGCAAGATAATCCGGCGTCGCAACCGTTATATGGCGAACGCTGCCGATCTTGCGCGCCATCAACGATGAATCGCTTAAAAGGTCGACACGCAAGGCAATATCGATGCCTTCCCGCACAAGATCGACCCGATGGCCCGCGACCGAAATGTCGATTGCTATCCCTGGAAACTCCGCAAGGAAGTCTGGAAGGCGCGGTATGATGAACTGGCTTGCGAAGCCAGGCGGCGTGGCAAGCTTCACCAGACCAGACGGGTTAACACTGCTGCGTGTGATCCGGCTCTCCGCCTCTTCAAAATCGTCGAGAATACGCACCGCCGAATCGTAGAGGTCCTGCCCCGCCGCCGTCAGCCGAAGGCCGCGCGAGGTTCTGCTTAAAAGCTGCGTGCCAAGCCAGGTTTCGAGACCGGCGATTTGCTTGCTGACGGCCGGTTGTCCAAGATTGAGTTCGCGAGCAGCCCTTGTGAAACTTTCACACTCCACCACCCTGACGAACAACTGCAAAGTCGAAAAGCGATCCATGCGCTACCATTCCCTGTTGGAATGCATAGTGGCCCATATGGCGCCAGGCAACAAGCCAACCGGGCGCATCTTCCGATCGCTGTTCAACGCGATGTTACCTGCCGTGACCCTGTGAAACTCAATTCGCGCGCTACCTTCACCAGTGACCCGCCCAATTGCTAAGAGGCTCACATGCAGGAAATGAATGACGTTAACGCTGCCGCCGAAAAACGTGCCGCCGCCATGATTGCCGGCGACATCGATGGCATTGCCGCCCTTCTCGACGAGCGCCTGATTTATACCCATTCCAGCGGCGTGGTCGACACGCGCGAATCCTACATCGCCGCTTTGAACAGGAAGGAATATATCTATCATTCAGTCGAGACGGTGAAGACCGATTATTCCCTGACGGATGGCGACCTTGTCATCAGCAACAAAGTCATGGCCGTCTCCATGACGGTTCGCTCTTCTGGTCAAACCGTTTCCAGGCAGATCCGGGTAACCGAGATTTGGACACGCGGCAACGGAGACCGGGCGTGGCGTCTGCTCGTCAGCCATTCGACCAATATCAGCTGAACAAGGCTGAGGCATTCGACGCCTCGTTTATACCGAGGCGGTTGCCGGTGGGCTGAAGCGCAAATTCGCAGCCCAAGCAACGTGGTCGGATGCCAACGATGTTGACACCGTCAATTTCCGTGCCTTAAATGGGCACTGTCAACATTGGAAGAACCGCCATGGCCTATCACCATCACGATCTGCACCGCGCGCTCGTCGATGCAGCTCTTGACCTTGTCACCGAGGAACAGGCGTGGGATTTCTCCTTGCGGAAAGTCGCGCGGCGCGCCGGCGTATCGCATAATGCGCCCTATAATCATTTCACCGACAAACGCGCGCTTCTGGCGGAGGTCGCTGCAAGTGGCTTTCGGCTCTTGCAACAGCACCTTTTTGCGGCGATAGCGGACGAGCCAGACGCGAAACAAGCCCTTTTCCGCCTGGCCAATGCCTATGTCGATTTTGCAAGCGACAACCCAGCGCTTTACCGTTTGATGTTCGGTCCAATGCTTGCGGATGGGCACCAAAACAGGCCCGATGTCACGATCGAAGCCGGCGCGAAGGCAAAGACCGTGCTTGTCGGCCTCTTGCAGCGAGGTGCAGCAGCGGCTGCATTCTCCTTTCATCCGGAGAATACGGAAGGGTTGGAAACCGCGCATCTGACCGTCTGGTCGGCACTTCATGGCCTCGCCTCGTTCGTGGTCGATCGGAAAGCGGAGACAAATTTGCCGGAAGGGAAGTTGGCCGATTTGGTGCTCACTCTCCTCCTGAACGGCCTCGCGAACCCCAAAAATCGAGAGTCTCAAGACAATGGCTGAAACCCTTTCGGGAATGGAACTGCGCTCGACGATCACTTCGGACGCATGGCTGGAACTCGCCTTGATAAGGCAGGAAGTAGCCTCGCCTGAGGCCGGTGAGGTGCTGGTGCGGATCGCCGCGCCCATCAATCCCGCGGACATCCTCGTGATGTTCGGCCCTGCAGATCCCGCGTCCTTTGAATTTCTCGAACGAGACGGCGTGCCGCTCGTCAGGGCAAGGGTTCCTGCGGAAAAACTGGCTGGCGTGGCTGCAAGGCTTGATCAACCACTCCTTGTTGGCAATGAAGGCGCCGGCATCGTCGTCCAGGCTGGAGCCGGCGCCGAGCATCTGCTCGGCCGCTCGGTCGCCCTGCGGGACCGCATGTTTGCCGAGTATCGCACGGCGAAGCTCACCGATTGCATCGTGCTGCCGACTGGAATGTCGCCACACGAGGGTGCATCCGCATCTATCAACCCGATGACCGTTCTTTCCATGGTCGATACCATGAAACGCGAGGGACATTCCGCGCTCGTCCATACCGCAGCCGCATCCAGCCTTGGTCAGATGCTCAACCGCTTGTGCCTGACCGACGGTATTCCGCTCGTCAACATCGTGCGCAGTGACGAGCAAGTGGCTCTGCTTCGACAGGCAGGCGCCATCCATGTCGTGAATTCCGCGTGGAACGATTTCCCCGCCCGATTGCTCGACGCGATCGAACAGACGGATGCCACGCTTGCCTTCGATGCGATCGGCGGCGGCACGATGGCCTCCGATATCCTTCATGCCATGGAAATCGCGCAGTCACGGAAATCGGCGCAGTTCAGCCGCTACGGATCGCCTGTGCATAAACAAGTCTACGTCTACGGCCTGCTCGATCCCGGTGACCGGGTGTTGAGAACCAATATCGGCACGGCGTGGAGCGTTGGCGGATGGTTGATGAGCTGGCATCTCGCGAAGATCGGCGCGAACGCTACTGACGCGCTCCGTGCACGCATGTTGAACGAGTTGACGACGATATTCCGGACGGATTACGCCGCGGAGATCGCACTTGCGGATATGCTGAACCCGCACGAGATCGCTCGATATGGGAAGCCGGCTACCGGCAGTAAGTTTCTCGTCGTGCGAGGGAAACACTGCTGATGGCGTCGATTATCGAAGCAGGCACGTGATAGTCATCTGCCCCGTTATCAACGAGACAGCAGTTGATTGGCGCGCATGGACTTGGCAAACGCGCCGGGAGAACACCCTATTCGACGGCGGAACGCAGTGCTGAAAGCGCTTGCCGATTCGTAACCTGCCTCCTCCGCAATTTGGCTCAGGGAAGCCTCGTTCCGGCCCAAGGCGTCGATTGCCAAGGTCATGCGCCAGTTGGAAAGATAATCCTTCGGCGCCCGCCCCACCAACTCCGAGAAGCGGTCCGAAAACGACGATCGTGACATCCCCGCAAGTGCTGCCAGTTCCACAACGGTCCAGGCGCGAGAGGGCTCGCCATGCATGGCATGGAGCGACCGGGCGATACCGGGATCGCGCATGCCGGCGAACAGGCCGGGGTCAAGAGAATTGGCTCCGAGGAAAGCGGAGCGAAGCGCTTCGATGAGCACGACTTCCAGAAGACTGCGAACGATCATATCTCGCCCCGGCCGATCGGCCGCCGACTCATCGACAATGAGATCTATCGTCCGTGCCAGACGGCTTGTATCGGTTTCGCTGGCCCAGACATGGATCACACTGGGCAGAAGGGGTTGCAACAGCGCCTTGTTGAGTTGCCCCACTTCGAACGAACCGCCAAGCATCTGAAAGTCAGGCGCGGAATCCTGATCGCCATGATGCACCGCATCGGCGGAGGGCACCCCTTTCAATAACATCGCGTCCGGATCGCTTGTGAGACAGAAGGCCGGCATCCGCGGGATCAGCACGAAATCGCCACGAGACAACTCGAAGGGCGGCGCCCCGTCCAACGAAAGGAGACAGCGCCCTTCGATGACGATGGCGAAACTTGGAGCCTCGTAAGCATCATATTGAACACCCCATCGCCCGCTCGCGGTGATTTTCTTGGAGACGACGGTGGCGGGTTTCAGGACGGATATGATGCTCGTTAACGGGTCCATTTTGGCCAAACAGTAAATAAATATGGATGATTGATTATAGATTGTCCGATCACTTTGTCCATAATGATGGAAAAGGAGATTGAAAAATGTCAAAAACAGTTCTGATCACGGGTACGTCTTCCGGCTACGGCCTCGCCATAGCGCAGCATTTTCTAACGCAAGGATGGAACGTTGCCGCGACGATGAGAAAGCCGTCCGCAACTGCCTTTGCAAAAAGCGATCGGTTGAAAGTGTTTCCGCTCGATGTGACCGATACCGCATCGATCGACGAAACGATCGCACAGGCGAAGGACCATTTCGGCGGGATCGACGCCTTGATCAACAATGCCGGTATCGGATTGGCATCCGCCTTCGAGGCGACGCCCGACGAGACGATAAGGGAGCTGTTCGACACCAATACGTTCGGCGTCTTTGCAACATGCCGCGCGATCATTCCGCTCATGCGCAAACAAGGAGGCGGCACGATCGTCAACGTCACCTCAAGTGCGGCGATCGCGCCAACTTATCCGCTCGTTTCCGTCTATGTGGCAAGCAAATGCGCGATCGAGGGATTTACCGAATCCGTCGCCAACGAATTGCTGCCATTCAATATCAGAGCCAAGCTGGTGGAACCCGGGCTTGCGCCGACGACACGGTTTGGTGCCAACGCCGCAACGCGCATGGACGGCCTCATCCCGCATGACTATCAGGACTATGCGCAGCGCTACTTCCAGAAGATGGCGCATTATCCGACCGACTATTGCAAGGAAACCGAAGTCGCAGCTGCAGCCTTCGAAGCCGCGAGCGATGGCAGCAACCGTCTTCGCTATCCCGCGGGCGCGGATTCCGAACTGCTCGCATCCTTGAGATGGCCAACATCGGAGGAGGCTTACCTGACCCGGATGCGGGAACTCTTCGTGCCGTAACCCCTCAGTACAGCAAACGGCTTCGGCAATCGCGCCGAAGCCAAAGTCCGCAGATCGGCCCGCTTCACTAGCGCTACCAGCCTATGCCGTTTTGGCGGCAAGAGCCTGCCACTCCGTCAGGAAGCCCATGATATCGAGTGAATCCCTCATTCTCGGCGACGGCCGCGGTGCCTCAGTGCGTCCGTTGCCGAGGCAGTTTTCGACCATCTGCACCTGGGAATCGAAGGCATCGTATCTGGAGATCAAGACCGTCTTTTCCGGAGCTTGCCCGTAGATCTCTACCTCAAAGCTGTTTTCACCGGCGACCGGAAGCCATGGATTGGTGACGAAACGGACGGAGCCAAGCTCTCCACGCACGGTGAAGTCGTGCGACATGCCGAAACTATCCGTGCTGGCGAGCGACGCAAGCAGGCCGCTTTCAAATTGCACGAGCGCCGTCGTATCACAAATATTTCCGTCCTTAGACGATCGATTGCCGAAGGCTGACATCTGCCTTTGCGAAAAGGCACCATCGCCGAAGGCCGTCTGCAGGACATAATGCAGCAGCGAGGCCGGATAGCAGCCGAGATTGAAAATCGTCCCGCCGCCATTCGGATTGACGACATTCCATATGTCGGCCGCATAGGTGGCGGAAATGGTCCGCAAGCGCCCCAATCGTCCCGACGCGATGACATCGCCAAAAGCTGCGATCAGCGGGTGACTGAGATACATCAGCCCCTCCACGAAGAACGCGCCGCTTTGACTGACGGCGCGGGCCAGCGCATTGGCATCATCCCTATCCGTCGTCAGGGACTTTTCGCAAAGAATGGCTTTTCCCTGCGCTGCCACACTGATGACGGCCGCGGCGTGAACATCGTTTGGCAAGCCGACATAGACGACATCCACATCGGCGTCAGCGGCGAGCGCCTCGATGCTCTCATAGCACCGCGCAACGCCATACTCGCTTGCGAAAGCCTGCAATCTTCCAGGGTCACGGCCGTAAACCGCCAGCAGTTGCGAATTGTCGCTATTGGCAATCGCCCGCGCCATCGTGTGCGAAATAAAGCTCGTGCCCAGAAATCCCCAACGCAGCAATGTGCTTTCCTCCTACCTGAGTGTTCAAGCCATAAGCGCTGGCCGGCCAAGTGGAAAGTGTTCAAAAACTGCCATTCAGAGCAGAAAATCTGCCATGCCTTGACCGTCGACATCTTGAGAAGCGAACGACCTCGTCGGCAGAATTTTACCTGGGATACAGGGACAACAGAGGTCGAGCGCGCATCCCTCGCCAAAGCTACAGCCTACTTCGCGATTGCTTGGTTGCATTCGAGATCGCAGCGCTACAGCCCATGGCCTCTTGCGCAATACCCTCTTGTCAAAAATAATAGATAAAATTATTTGGATATCTATAGATTCGCTCAAGGAGGACTCTTATGGATCAGCTTCCGATATCAAAACAGGATGATTCAACGCATTTCTCGACCGCCACGCCTACAACAACGATCGAGAACGCACAAATTATCTATAATTTACCCTTCAACGATCTCTTGTTCCGTGCCCACGAAGTCCATCGCAGGAATTTCGATCCCAACGCCATCCAGATGAGCCAGCTTCTGTCGATCAAAACCGGCGGCTGTCCTGAAGACTGCGGCTATTGTAGCCAGTCCGCCCACAACCCGACGGGCCTTAAGGCATCCAAACTCATGGAAGTTGAGCGCGTGCTCACCGAGGCCCGCAAGGCGCAGGAAAAAGGGGCGACGCGCTATTGCATGGGCGCTGCGTGGCGCAATCCCAAGGACCGCGATATGGACGCGCTTGTCGCCATGGTCGAAGGCGTCCGTGCGCTCGGGATGGAAACCTGCATCACGCTCGGGATGCTTACGGCTGAACAATCGGCAAAACTCGCCGAGGCAGGCCTCGATTACTACAACCACAATGTCGATACGTCAGAGCGCTATTATTCGCAGATCATCACGACGCGAACGTTCCAGGACCGGCTGGATACGCTTGCCAACGTGCGCAATGCGGGCATCAAGGTCTGCTCGGGCGGCATCCTGGGCATGGGCGAGACGATCGAGGACCGCATTTCGATGCTCGTGACACTCGCCAATTTGCCCACGCCACCAGAAAGCGTGCCAATCAACATGCTGATACCGATCCCCGGCTCCAAGCTCGGCGATGCCGCGCCGGTCGATCCGATCGATTTCATCCGCACAGTCGCGCTCGCACGGATTCTCATGCCGTCTTCGCACGTGCGCCTGTCTGCGGGGCGCACAAGCATGAGCGACGAAATGCAGGCACTTTGCTTCTTTGCCGGAGCCAATTCGATCTTCGTTGGCGAAACGCTTTTGACAACGGAGAATCCCGGCGAGGATCACGATAGCGCGCTGTTCCGCAAGCTTGGCCTGAAATCCATGCCCCTGGAGCCGTTGCGTTGAGCGCGCCGGCCTTTGGCCGCCATGAGGCAACACTTGCCGGTCTCAGGCGCAGGTCGAGAATTCGCGATCTCGTGCCGCACCAGGGCGCGGACTTTACCTCGAACGACTATCTCGGGCTTGCCAACGCGCCGCGCATGAAAGCAGCAATATCGGCAGCGCTGGAGGCTGGCGTACCTGCCGGCGCCGGCGGCTCCCGACTGTTACGGGGCAATCACTGGATGCACGAAGCCTTGGAGACGGAGGCGGCTGCATTCTTCGCAACGGAAAGAGTGCTCTATTTCGGCAGCGGCTTTGCCGCAAACGTCGCGCTTTTTTCCTGCTTGCCGCAACGCGGCGACCTCATCGTCTACGATACCCTTATTCACGCGAGCGCTCGTGACGGTATTTCGGCAAGCAAGGCGGAAACTTTGGCCGTGCCACATAACGATGTCGAGGCGTTCGACAAGGCGATCGGGATTTGGCGCAAGCGGGGCGGCAGGAGGTGCGTCTGGATCGCCGTTGAAAGCCTCTATTCGATGGATGGAGATCGGGCACCGCTCTTCGACCTTAAGGAATTGGCGGACCGGCACGGCGGACTTCTTGTCGTCGACGAGGCACATGCCACCGGCGTTTTCGGCCCTGGTGGTCGCGGTCTTGCTTCGGATCTGGAGACCGCCGGCAATGTGCTCGTGCTGCATACTTGCGGCAAAGCACTCGGCATGTCCGGTGCGCTGTTGGGGCTGCCGGGCGTGCTGGCCGACTATATGGTCAATCGCGCCCGCAGCTTCATCTATTCCACGGCACCGTCGCCACTGATGGCGGCGGGCGTGCGCGAAGCGCTGCACATGATCGAAGACGAGCCCGAGCGCCGCAGCCGTCTCACCGCGCTGAAAGATTTTGCCGGCGATCGATTGCGGTCGAAACTCGGACTCAATTCGGGTAGCGGCTCGCAGATCCTGCCGATCATGATTGGCGACAATGCGGCTGCGTTGCGCATTGCCGAGCGCATGCGCAGCGAAGGCTTCGATGTCAGGGCCATCCGGCCGCCAACGGTGCCCGAAGGCACGGCACGGCTGCGCGTTTCCATCACGCTCAATATCGATGAGGGCCAGATCGCCGACATGATCGAATGCCTCGCAACCATAATGGATGGAGAGAAAGCATGATGCCCCGATACGTCGTAACCGGCACCGATACGGGGATAGGCAAGACGATTTTTTCAGCCGGCCTGACCGGAGCTCTCAACGCCCGCTACTGGAAGCCCGTCCAGTCAGGTCTGGACGAGGAGACCGACAGCGAAACTGTACTGCGGCTGAGCGGCGTCTCTCCCCAACAGATTCTGCCGGAGGCCTATCGCCTAAGAACGCCCGCCTCGCCACATCTTTCCGCTCGTCTCGACGGCGTTGAGATCGAAAGCGCGCGGCTCCAGCCGCCAGAGGTCGAGGGACCGCTGATCATCGAAGGCGCTGGCGGACTTCTGGTCCCGTTGACGGACGACCTCGTCTTCGCCGATCTCTTTGCGCGCTGGCAGATCCCCGTCATTCTCTGTGCGCGGACGTCGTTGGGCACGATCAATCACACATTGCTGTCGCTCGAGGCCTTGAGGCAACGCAACACTCCGGTGTTCGGCATTGCCTTTGTCGGCGACGAAAATTCGGAAACGCAACGCATCATCGAAAAGATGGGCCGCTGCCGCCTGCTCGGACGTCTGCCATGGATGGCGGACATCGATGCCGACGCACTCCATCGAGCCTTTCGCGACAATTTTAATGTGAGCACTTTTTCGGAGTCGTGGCCATGAACCGTTCGACCGTCTGGCATCCCTTTACCCAGCATGCACTCGAACCGCCGATGAAGCGCATCGCGTCCACGCAAGGTGCTTATCTCACGGATGAAGACGGCAATCGTATCCTCGATGCGATCTCGTCCTGGTGGGTCATCACCCATGGCCACCGCCACCCGACGATCATGGAGGCAATTCGAGCAGCAACCGAAGCCTATGACCAGATCATCTTCGCCGAATTCTCGCATGAGGCGGCCGAGCGGCTCGCGGAAGGATTGATCGGGATTGCGCCTGCGGGATTAAAGCATGTTTTTTATTCCGATAGCGGTTCGACCGCGGTAGAAGTCGCGGTCAAAATGGCGCTCGGCTATTTTCACAACCAGGGAGAACCGCGCGACCGGATCGTTGTCATGGAGCACGGCTATCACGGCGATACGATCGGCACGATGTCGACCGGAGAACGCGGCGTCTTCAACGCCGCCTATGAACCGCTGCTATTTGGTGTCGACAGGCTTCCCTTTCCGGAAGCGAACTCAGAGCAGGACACACTCGATCGGTTCGAGGCGTTCTGCCGTACCGGTCGCGTCGCGGCCCTGCTGATAGAGCCGCTAATCCTCGGCGCCGGCGGCATGAAGATTTACGGCGCCACGTTGCTGGCAGGATTGAAGAAGATTGCCGAGCAGCACGGTTGCCTTTTCATTGCCGACGAGGTGATGACCGGCTGGGGTCGAACCGGAACGATGTTCGCCTGCGAACAGGCCGGCTTGACGCCCGACATTCTCTGCACGTCGAAAGGTCTGACCGGTGGCGCGCTGCCACTGGCGGCAACACTTGCGACCGGCGATATCTTCGACGCCCATCTGTCAACCGATCGGCGCAAAACCTTCTTCCATTCGAGTTCCTATACCGCCAACCCGATCGCCTGCGCCGCAGGGGTTGCCAATCTCGAGGTCTGGCGAAACGAGCCCGTGATCGAACGCATCCGGGATCTCGAGACTGCGCACAGGCTGAATCTCCTCCGATACGAGGCCGATGCGCGGTTTGCCAACATCCGGCAACTGGGCACGATCGCAGCACTCGATCTCATCGTTCCGGCGGGCGGCTATCTCGCGAAGGTCGGCCCGCATATGCGCAGGCTGTTTCGCGATCGCGGACTGCTCATCCGTCCCCTGGGCAATGTTCTCTATCTGATGCCGCCCTATTGTGTCACCACGAGCGAGCTTGAATATGCCTACGACACCATCGGCGAAGTCGCGGCGATCGCTCTGGAACACGCACAATGAACGGCGGCCGTTCTTCGCGCATGGCAGGCTTTGGTCACGCCGTGCCAGGCCGGTGCGTGCACAACGCGGAAATCGAGCTGAGCCTTGGGCTGGAAGCTGGCTGGATCGAACGGCGGACCGGCATCAGAACGCGGTATTGGGCCGAAGATGGCGAGACGCTGAGCGAGCTTGCCGCCGCCGCCGGAAGAATGGCAATCGAAGACGCTGACATAGCTGGCGAGGATATCGCGCTGACGCTGCTTGCGACTTCGACGCCCGACCATCTGCTGCCGCCCTCGGCACCGCTTCTCGCCCATAAGCTCGGCCTTGCGAGATCGGGCGCCATCGATCTTGCCGGCGCCTGCTCCGGATTTCTGTATGCACTTGCCCTCGGCGACGGTTTCGTCAGGACGCATGGCCGCGCCGTGCTGATCGTCGCGGCGAACATCCTCAGTCGCCGCATCAATCCTGCCGAAAGAGCGAGCGCGGTACTTTTCGCCGATGCCGCCGGCGCCGTTGTGCTCAAGCCCGCGCACGATCCTCGACGCGGCCTTCTTTCCGTAGATCTGTCATCCGACGGAAGCGGCTACGATCTGATCCAGACCCCGGCGGGGGGAAGCAGCCGCCCCTTTTCCAGGGAGATCGGCTCGGAGGATTATCTGATGTCGATGCGGGATGGCCGCATGGTTTTCTCCAGAGCAGTCGACATGATGACCGAGACGTCGCGACGTGCGCTGACGGACGTTGGAATCGCCACCGGCGAAATTGATCATTTCATCCCGCATCAGGCGAATGCACGGATGTTCGATGCGGTCTGCGCCAATCTGACCATCGATCCGGCACGAACGGTGCGCACGATTGAAACCTATGGCAATTCGTCGGCAGCGACGATCCCGCTCTCGCTCTCTATCGCCAATTGCAACAAGCGGTTCGGCAGCGGAGAAACCTTGCTCATGACAGCAGCCGGTGCCGGATTCTCCGGAGGTGCTGCCGTCGTTCGCATATAACATCAGGCAAATCTCACATACCTCGCGAATTTGCTGCAGACCCATAGAGAAGCAACTAAGAGACGCGCCAAATACAAATACATCACGAGAAAATGAAGACATTTCCTAACTTTCGCACCTATATTGCAGCTAATCTGTCGTCTCCTAACTCTTAATAAAGCAAAGACCTGTAAGAGGTAACTCTATCAAAGGGTTAGCCCGCTAAAGGTTTTAGACTAAAATGTCTTTATTTCAGAATTTCTTTAAAGACCGCCGCGGTAATTTCGGCGTATTGACAGCTCTGCTTATCATCCCCGTCATAGGCTGTGCAGGCATGGCCGTCGACCTCACCAATGCCTATCAGATCCGCACTCAGTTGATGGAAGCCGCCGATGCAGCAGCGGTGGGTGCGATCTCGGACTCCTCGCCAGCACTCGCGCAGGCCCAGAAGATGACGCAGGACGGCGAAATCACATTGGGCGATACAGATGGAAAGAACATCTTTTTCGGTCAGAGGACATTCGAACTCTCCCAGCTGCCGCTGGATGTGTCAGTCAAAGTCACGAAGTCTGGCGGCAGCATCTCGTCAACAGTGACATTCTCGGCGCAGGTTCCGACAACATTCATGCAGATCCTTGGCGACATGACAGTGCCGGTTTCCGGTAGTGCAACGGCAGTCTACAAGAGTGAGAGCTATAGCGATTTCTATATGTTGCTCGATAACTCTCCTTCGATGGGAATTGGCGCAACGCAGCAGGATATCAATAAGCTGAAGACCGCCACGGCGAACTCCGGCGATGCCGCCGGACGAAACTGTGCCTTTGCCTGTCATATGGGCAGCATCGACAATAACGGCAATTTTCATGAAGATCCGAATAGCGACTATCTGATCGCCCGCGCCAACAATGTTACCCTGCGCATCGATGTGGTGACCAAATCGGTCAATACGCTGCTGAGTACAGTCAATACCTCGCAGAATACACCCGGCCAGTTCCGGGTCGCCGCATATACACTTGGCAGCATGGCATCCGAGTCCGGCTATTCCATCCAGAAGATCATCGGATTGACATCCGATCTGGCATCGGCAAGCAATGCAGCAGGTCAGATACAGTTGATGGTGACGCCGCACCATAGCTACAACGACGATGCGCTCACCAGCTTTGATACCGCCTTGACCGATATCGGCAAGGAGATGCCCTCAACGGGCGGAACGGGCAGTAGTTCCTCCAATAGACAGCAGGTTCTCTTCTTCGTCACGGACGGCGTCAGTGACGCCTTGCAGACGACGACCTGTGGCGGCGGCTGGGCGGATTCGAAACGCTGTATCGAACCCATCAACTTGGCTCAATGCAATGCACTCAAGAGCCGCAATATCAAGATCGCCATCCTCTACACGACCTACGTGCCGCTGACCGGCGATCATCTATGGGATACCTATATCAATCCTTTCGCGACTCATATCGGCCCGCAGCTGAAGCAATGCGCGTCCGACAATCTCTATTTCGAAGTCAGCCCCTCGGATGACCTCCAAGCGGCGATGAATGCGCTTTTCGTCAAGGCGTCAAACACCAATCTACGCCTGTCGAGCTGACACAAGAGGCGGCCAGCCGTTTCATGGGTATAATCGCGCCCATGATCCAGACCCTCTCCTTTCGGCAACTCGCCTGCGATCTCGTGAGGCGGTTGCTGAGAGACTGACGGAGAGGAATCGGCGTCTGGAAAACAGAACCGCCTCGCCTGTGATCATAAAACAGCAATCGGCGCGGTCCTTTCTCAAAACCGCGCCGACGAAGATGATGGAATACCGGTCTCAATCCCCCGTTCAAGCGATTCTGAGTTGAGAGTTTGGATCGAAGAAGACGGCCTTGTCGAGGTTGAATGCGAGGCGTGCGTGTTGGCCTGCGTGGATGCGGGCATCGGCGCGCAGGCGAGCGACGACTTCCTTGCCGCCGAGCTTGATGACGGCGAAGGTGTCGGAGCCGGCGGGTTCGACCACCTCGATCAGGCAGTCGTTCTCGGAGACGGTCTGCGCATTGCGGTCGGCGCCATCCGGGTCGGTCAGCGCCTCGGGGCGGATGCCGAAGACGACGGGACGGCCGGCATGGGCTTCGAGCTGCTCGCGGCCGGGTGCGATCGGCAGCCTGACCGGCTCGCCGTCGG
>NZ_JABAIJ010000018.1 GCF_012641435.1 Rhizobium sp. P38BS-XIX | reverse complement strand
GCGATGGCGATTCCTTTGAATATGCCGTCGGCAATGGCGATGCGTCCAATCCGAAGCTGGTTCCGCTGAAGGATCTGCAGGCACCGAAGGTCGAACCCTCGAAGCTGAACAGCAAGAAGGTCACCGATCTCATGACGGAAGCCGGGCTCATCTGAGCGGTTTGAAACGAGCGGTCGAGCTTCGCCTGGTGGTCGGCTTTACGACCACCAGGCCCGAAACCGCAGCATCTAGAATTGCCTTGCCAATCCATATCCTAGAAGGGCAATCGCAACCGCCACCACCGAAATGGAGATTATCACGGAGCGTTTCTCTCGAAGGAACGCCAATATGCTGGTCCCATAACGCTGCAGCAGCAGAGCGAGAATCAGAAATCGCGCGCCCCGCGCCAATGTCGAAAGGCCGACGAAGACGAGCAGATTGGTATGAACTACGCCGGAAAGGATCGTAACAACCTTGATGGGAGGAAAGTGCGCGAAGCCAGAGCTTACAAGAAGCAAAGCAATCCAACGTAGATCGACATAGGAGCGGAGGTGCTCAAACGCATCGAGCTTGCCATAAAATGACAATATCGGGCGAGCGATCGCCTCATAGGCATAAAAGCCGATCAACCAACCGGCAACTCCACCCGCAACGGATGCGACAGTTGCAACAATAGCTAGCCGTAGCGCCTTGTCGAGCCTTGCCAACACCATTGGAATGAACAGAATATCGGTTGGGACCAGAAAAACGGAACTTTCGACGAATGCGATGACGGCCAACCAGATTTCTGCCGATGGCCTGCTGCTTAAAGCGGCCACCCATGCGTAAAGTCGCTGCAACATCTTACCTTCATTCTAGTGTCATAACCAATCGCATGGGATGAGGCGGCCTACCTTGAATGGTGCACAACTGCACCGAAAAACGAAATGGACTGCCGTGCCTCAAGCAAACACATGAATGCTACCCAAGCCGCTTTACGCAAAACTTGCTGCAGTCTTACCATTTCGTAAGAATGCAAGTGCGTGGTGTCCAAGACCTTACGAATTTGTAAGCGGACGTTCAGGTGAGAGACAACTTCTTCAGGCAAATATGTGGTGAAGTTGATTGCGCAGATGAGGCGTCCGTCCTGAACATGAAGATTCTTCTCGTAGAAGACGATCCGAAAACCGCGGAATATATCGCGCGAGGCCTTGTCGAAGCCGGCCATAGCTGTGAGACGCTCAAGGACGGAACGGACGCTCTTTTCCAAGTTACCCGCGAAAGCTACGACGTCCTGGTTGGCGATCGAATGATCCCTGGCTTGGATGGTCTCTCGCTGGTCAAGGCCGCAAGGGCAGCCAAGGTCAAGACGCCCGCGCCGTTTCTCACGTCCATCAGCGGCGTCGATGATCGGGTGGAAGGGCTGGAGGCCGGTGGCGACGACTACCTCACAAAGCCTTTCGCATTTTCCGAGTTGATGGCGCGGCTCAATGCATTGGCGCGGCGTCCACCGGTCCAAGACGAAAAGATTGTTCTAAAGGTCGCCGATCTCGAACTGGACATAGCCAGACGCCAGGTTCAGAGGCGCGGGGTTGCCATCGAACTCCAACCGCGTGAATTTACGCTATTGGAAGTCCTCATGCGTGGCGAAGGTCGCGTGCTGACGCGAACCATGCTGCTCGAACGCGTGTGGGATTTCCATTTCGATCCGAAGACCAGTGTCGTCGAAACCCATATCAGCAGGTTGCGTGCGAAGATCGACAAGCCATTCGACGTCCCTCTTCTCCATACCGTTCGAAACACCGGATATTGCATTCATGCGCCGCGATAGGCTTCTGCGCAGCACGCCTTTTCGTCTAGCGCTCTCCTTTGGCCTCTTCTTCATCATCGCGTTTTTGATTGCCGGTCTGGTTGCCTATGGTCTGATGAAACGCGAGCTTTCGCGATCGCTCGACGTTTCCATTCAAGACACGTATTCAGTCGTCGCCTCGACCTTTTCCTCGAACGACCTGGAAGATCTGGTCGCGGCGGTTTCGACCTATTCCGCCTTGAAACGTCCAGAAGACCAGATCTTTCTCCTGGTCGATTCGAACGGTCAGAAACTTGCCGGCAACGTTCAGCTCACTCGCGTCGATCAGGGGCTATCAACCCTCCCCGCCGCCATGCTGGGAATGGAGGAGGAAGATCCGATCAGGATCAAGGCCGGTGTCGTCGGCGGTAACGGACTGATTGTTGGTCAGAGCTATCGCGAAATCGACCGTATCGAAAAGATCGCGTTGGTCAGCTTTGCCTGGGCATCCGTCGTCATTATCGCCACGATGGTGCTCGGAGGAACGTTTCTCGCGCGCCGCACGCAACGCCGTCTCGATTCCATCGAGACTACGATGGTCGACGTCTCCGCGGGAAATCTGGCGCGACGGATACCAATTCGCGGAAATGGCGACGATATCGATGTGGTCTCGTCGCATATGAACGAGGCGCTTTCGCGGTTATCCAGCCTCGTTGAGGGAATGCGGCAGGTAAGCGCCGATATTGCTCACGACCTGAAAACGCCGCTCAATCGCCTTGGCCTGACGATCGAGCAGTCTCTGCAGAGACTGGAACAAGGTGGAAATGTCGAAGATCTGATGTTCGACGCGAAAGACGAGATTGCCAGGATAAACGCCACGTTCGAAGCATTGCTGCGGATTTCCCAAATCGAGGCGGGAGCGCGAAGGACACGCTTCAAGATCGTCAATCTCTGGGACATTATGAGTTCGGTCGCGGAGATCTATGCGGATGTTGCTGAAGACAATCTGCAAAAGCTCGTGGTGCTGCCGACCGTTTCCGGCCCTTGCCTCATCAACGGCGACAATGAGTTGTTGACCCAGCTCTTCGTCAACCTTGTCGAGAACGCGATAACGCACTGTCCGCCGGGAACGACCATCATCATGTCGCTCTCCATTGATCCACAGTCGTACCGCGCCAGCATATCGGACAGCGGCCCGGGCATACCGGAGGCGGAGCGGGAGCTCGTTTTTCGGCGGCTCTATCGGCTCGACAAGAGCCGCACCACGCCGGGCAACGGTCTCGGATTGAGCCTGGTCAAAGCAATCGCCGATCTGCACGCTGCACGCATCTCGCTAGACGACAACGGACCGGGCTTGAGGGTAAGTCTCTGCTTTCCGGGATTGGAGCCCGCGCGATCATCACAGCTCCCCGACTCCCGTGCCAGACACGAGTCAAGCTAGCAAGAGGGCTTCCTACCTCTAGTCACTGCGTTTCTCAACGATCGCGCCACGGATATCATCGTCCGTGATCCGGACAGCTTCACCGTCTCCAGGTAATCATAGAGCTGGTGATATAGTTCCATCCCGCGCCAATGACAGCGCCCGCGAGGCCCGCCAACCACCATTGTGGTTCTTGCGAGTAAAAGAGCGACGACACGCCTGTTCCAGCAAGAACGCCCAGGCTGCAGAGTGCAGCAAACATCATCATGCCGGTCAGGAAGTGCAAGCCGCGTCGACGGCGATCTCGATAGGTCAGTGCATTGTTCAACGTGTAATTGGAAACCACGGCAAACAGCATGGCAACCGCTTGACCAGCTGCAAATGGCAAGCCGGCCGTCAGCAGCAGGCGAAGCATGCTCAAATGGACGACGACACCGCTCAGGCCGACAAGACCAAACAGAACCATTCGCGGAGAAATGAGATCCCTTGACCATTTCGCGACCAGCAGCCCGAGATATTCCAGCACGACGGATGCGTCCAGTTTGCTTTCGCCATGGATTCTCGGCCTGAACACGTATGATATCTCGCCAATGCTGAGCGGCATGGGAGACGACGCGATGATGTCGAGCAATATCTTGAAACCTTGCTGCGAGAGCTTGGGTGCAAGCTCATCGATCAAAGTCCGCCGCACCATGAAGAAGCCACTCATCGGATCGGATGTCTCCACCTTCAAGAGTCGCTTGGCCATACCGATGGCCATATGACTGCCGGCCTGGCGAATACGGTTGAACCCCTGACCGGAAGAGCCATCACCGGAATATCGTGTCGCAACCACAAGATCGGTCCGGCCGCCGCGCATCATGGAGAGCATCGTCGCCAGCCGTGTTTCATCATGCTGCAAATCGGCGTCCATCACCGCGACAATCGGCGCTGACGTCGACAAGATGCCCTCAAGGCACGCGCCTGCAAGTCCTCGTCTGTGGACGCGTCTGATTGCGCGGATACGCGGATCGTTAATGGATAAATCTCTGACCACATCGACGGTTCTATCGGTGGAATCGTCGTCGACAAAGATGACCTCCCAGGAAATTCCAGCAAGCGCCTTGCGCAGGCGCTCCACCAAGGGGATGACATTCTCCCGCTCATTGAAGGTTGGGACCACGACAGACAATTCCAGCCCCGCCCGTTGTGCGGGGGGAGAAAATGACACGGCCGAATCCCCGTCGCGTGCGTCGAGAGCGATTAATTGAGAAGAATTCATAGGCGTAAATTGTTCCAACATGAACGGGCGAGTTAAATCGACGAAGTCGCGCAGAAACACGCTCCGGCTCGCTCGGCCGCCGCAGCGGCAAAGTGGCCAGTCAGTATCCTTTTGCTCTTCATCGCTTGTCGGCTCGCCATGACGCCTGAAGCGACTTCGATGCCGGCACTATTCCATGGGCACCTGACAATACTCTGAATTCGTGAGGAAATTTCGGGCAAATCCTGCGCTTGAAGAGTTGCCGGCAAAGTAAGCCTCTATTGAGACGCCGGCTGCGCGCAGCCGGCGGGCGCATCCTGGCAGGCGCCGAGATCGTGGCCGACGCGATAATAGAATGTGCCGACGGTACGGCCGTTCTTGCGCACCACTTGTTCGTTGATATCGTCGAGACGAGAGAAATATTGCGCCAGGTTCTCCTGCTGCAGCTCGTTTCGCTTCAGGGAGACAAGGATTGCCGTATCCCCGCGAAGGCTATCCGCTGGATACCAGACATCGTACATGAGGCTGTCGCTACCGATGGCACTTTGTCCGACGGAATTGGCCGGAAGAGAGGCTGCCTGTCGCGCGTAAAAGGCCATCTCGCTTGCGAGAAAATACTTGTCTGTTCCGATCAGAACGACAGGCTTGGGGCTGTCCTTTGCGATCTCCGCCTTGATGTCGCCAACTGCCTTGCCGAACTCATTCCAGGCCACCGGAAGTGTGCGAATGTTGTGAATGTAGCCCACGCCGGGAAAGCCCAACGCAACATAGTGAAACAACACGGCGTAGACCGACATCGCAATGCCGATCGTCGCAAGCCAGATGCGCCTCGGCTTGCGATCGGTATCGGTGCTTCGCTCCAAGGATCGGACCAGCACGGAGGCCACGGATGGCAAAATCGCGAGCCATAAAGGACCCGTCCAGTTTGGCTTGTTTTCATGCGACAGACTGAACACGACGAAAACAGCAAGCGGAACCAGTGTGAAGAGAAGCACGAAAAGCATTCGCCGATCGCCTGTCCGATGACGCAGAGCAGCAAGATTGGATTTCAGCCCGATGATTGCGGCGACAAGCCCGGGAGGCGTTATGAGGACGGCCGCGCTTATGATGAGCGATGGCAGCGTAAAGTGAAATGCTGCGCTGACGCGCCGGGATCCCTGGAACGCGAAGGACATCCATTGATGGGTGGCGTTCCAGTAAATAACCGGTGAAAACAGGATGATCGACAAGGCTGCGGCAAGATACGGCTCCATCCGGCCGAACCAGCGGCGCGATTTCGGATCGATCAACATGAACAGAAGGGCGGCCGGTCCCAGCAAGACGATGGTGTATTTTGACAGCAATCCCAGCCCCAACGCCAGCCCGGCGCCGAGCCATGCTTTTTGTCTGCCGCCCACCAGCGCGCGCTCGAGGAAATATAGCGTGGCAGCCCAAGACGCCGTCAAAGGTGCGTCCGGCATCATAAAAAAGCCGGTCGAGAAGTAAAACGGCGCGACGGCAACCAGCAACAGGCAGCCAACGGCAACAGGTTTTCCGAAGAGATTTCGCCCATACGCATACGAGAATGATGCGGTGGCAAACCAGCAAAGAAAAGCGCCGATGCGAACACCGAACTCATGGTCTCCGAACAGCTTCGTACCGATCCAGATCAACCATGCAACCATCGGCGGATGATCAAGATATCCGATATCAAGATGTTGCGCGTAGTTCCAATAATAGGCTTCCTCCGGCAGAAGATTGGACTGCCCAAGATACAGAAGCCGAAGAACGACCAGATAGGCAATTGCACCAGCTGAGGCTAACAGCACACCGTCTGAATGAAAATCATCTAACTTCAGAATGATCTTTCTTGCAACGACAACCATTCCCAATGTTGAAAATGATGCTAGAGCGTCAACGGCTACCACGGGAAGTTTCAATGTGAAAAGACACGTCGCGACAATTCCGCCTCTCATACAAAGAATGAGAATGAAGAGAAAAGCGATCACAAGAAGTGTCTTGAACGGTGCTTTCCGCCTATCGGAGGCAAAACTGCCCGCATGTATTGCGGTCAAATAGAAAATGGAGCTGCAAAAAAAGCTGATAACGTGAGCTTGCGCGGGATTGATACCAAACCTGACAAAGACGATGAAACTTACAATGTCAATAACGACGCCGACAGCTGCGATTACATATGGCCTTTTGGAGCCAGGCTTATATTTTGTTTGATTTGCCTGAGTCTGCAGCACTGTGCATTCCGATCCATACTATACGGATTGTCTTTATATATCTTGATGATGCTAATAGGGTCGGTGCATCTGGCGATGCATATCGCTTGTTCGTGGTCTCGAAAGATATGACGCGAGTAACGATAGCGATCGATCATCTATGCCATGAACATGATTAGCCGTTTTAATCTATCGAACCGTTGCTCCGGTCGATAGATCTGCCTTTGCCTGTTGCCGATCTTGAGCTTCGATATTCTCCCAGCTTTGATCCATGGCGTAGGCGCGGGACACGACCGGAATGCCGACATGTCCGTAATAGAACGATAGCTGATCTTCTGCTTTTGCCTCATCGAGGCCCGCAATCTTTCTCACGAAAAGTGCGGATGCCAGACCGCTCCGATCAGCGCCTGCCTGGCAGTGAATAAGGATTGGTTTTGGTGCATTCTCCATCAACTGCACTAGGCGATCTGCCTTGGCCGGCGATACGAGTCGAGCCGATGACATGCCGAAATCGATATGCACCAAACCAAGCTCTCGAGAGGATTTGACCTCCTCGTCATACCAGGCGGATCCCGGATGAGAGCCTCTCAAGTTGATGACAGTCTTGATTCCATGAGCCTGCACATAAGCGGCGAGATCCGCGCCAGAAGGCTGGGCAGATCGATATATTTGACCGTCGATAACAGGATGGAAGTTACCGGTATACTGGAGCAAACCTGCATAGGCTCCGCAGCTGGCGCCGACAATTCCGATAACCCCAAGAATTGACAGAACTGCCTTGCGAAATCTGGTCATTGCTCTCGAGCCACTCCTTGCGTGATGACGCAAGGAAATGCCGGAATAAACTGACATGCGCCTGAACGGCTGCGGCGATTTTCGATTAAAGTTCTTTCATGCTTCACGAGCGCGAAACATTCGGCGATGTCTGACGTCCGGCGCGAGCTTGCGGCAGGATCAAGCAAATCCGATGCGTCAGTTGCTGCATTCCAAAGGGTTTGACCAGATAGTCTACCGCTCCCAACCGCTTCGCCTCCAGGCGATCAGTCAGTCGGTCGAACGCAGACATGACGATGGTCGGGCAAGCCGGCGCTTTGCGGCGCAGGATATCAAATCCATCCCCATCACCCAGCTGCCGGTCCAGACAGAGAATATCGAATTCTCCATCGTGCAGCGCTTCGAGCGCGGCCTTATAGCCCGTAACCCAGGTCACCAGCCATCCGGTCGACCGCAGATGATCACAGACAGCATCGCCGAACAGAATATTGTCTTCTGCAAGAAGTATCCGCAAAGCATGTCTCCAATCGCGCGGATACCCTTGCTCCTATTTGCTGACAGTCACATGAACTCAACGGCTAAGAGCGATCACAGAGTATGTCGTCCTCGGGTTTGAACGCTATCGAGATGGAAACAATACGGTAACGACGAATCCGGCGCTATCCGTGCGGTTCTTCAATCGCAGTTCCAGGCCGTACCGGGCGCAAATGGCTTCGACGATCGCAAGCCCGAGGCCGGTCCCTTCGCCAACACCGGAACCGCGGTAGAAGCGTTCGGCCAGCCGCGGCAATTCGTGCTCGGCCACGCCCGGGCCGCTGTCGCAGACGACCAGGGCTGTCTCCGTGTCACCTTTGACGGAGATATCAACCGAGCCTCCGCTCGGTGTGTATCGAATGGCATTGTCGACGATCGTTTCTATCAGCGTCTTCAAGTCATCCGCGTTGATGCGAACCAAGGCGCCTTCGGCCAACTCGGTAAAGCCAAGATCGAGCGCCTTTTCTTCGGCTGCGATCAGCAGGCCGGAGATCGCATCTTTGACGATCTCCGGCAAATTGAGGACGTCACTCGCGGCGGATGGCTGTCCGCCTTCATATCGGCTCAGTTTCAGAAGCTTGTCGGTAAGCGCGGATACGCGCCTGGCTCCGGCCCGGAGTTCGGAAATGCGCTCAGCGAGGTCTGACCCGTCTTGATTGGAGAGATTGCCGATCTGAAGCGTAAGCGCGGAAAGAGGCGTTCTTAGCTCATGCGCGGCATCGGACAGAAACATCTGCTGTTGACGAAAGGCGAGGCCGAGACGGTCAATCAGGCCATTCATGGAGCGTGCAAAAGGCCAGATCTCCCGCGGTATGGTGCTGAGATCAACAGGAACGGTCTCGGCAGTCGCCCTCTGTGACAACGCTCCTCCAAGCTTCTCGAGATCGCGAAAGATTCGTCTCGTCACGAAAGCGACGAGTAGCCACGAGAGCGGGATGGCCAGGAGAAACGGAATGGTGGCCCTCGCTGCCGCATCTCTGGCAAGTTCTCTACGCACCACCATTTGCTGTGCCACTTGGACAGTTCGTTCAGGCGTGACCATTGAAAACACCCGCCAATCCCGCTTTCCGTCCGAGAATTCGGAAAATCCGGTTTCCATTTCATCGGGGATGACAATTGATTTATCCGACGACTTGGCAGCGCGACCGTCCGAATAGCTGACTTCTATCAGGTAATCGTCCTCGCTGTCATGTGGCGGTACGGCAGCGCGATCCGGGCCAGTAAAGGTGAGATCACCCACGTAACGCGCGATCTGGCGCTGCTGGAGATCGAGAAACTCGCTACTTTCACTCATTGTAAAGGCGTAGGATGCCGCGCCACCGACGATGGCGATCACCGTAAACAGGATCGAAAGAGAACTGGCGGTCGCGGTTTGAAGAGAAATCATGACTTCGGCACCATCCATCCCGCGCCGCGCACGTTGCGGATGATATTTTTATCGAAGCGCCTTCGAATATAAAAGATCAACACCTCTACGGCATTGCTTTCGACCTCATCGCCCCAGCCGTAAATCTTCTCCTCCAATTGCGTACGCGACAGGATGACGCCCGGACGCTCGACAAGAGCGCGCATCAGCGCAAACTCGCGATAGGGAAGGACCTCTGTCACGCCGGCATAGGAGAGCTCGTGTGTTGCGAGATCGAGAGCCACCTGCGCCGTCCCGATCTTGGAGGTGGCATGGCCGGCATGACGCCGGATGACAGCCCGAAGGCGTGCAATGATCTCCGATGGCTCGAACGGCTTCAGCACGAAATCATCGGCGCCGAGATCAAGTCCTTTCAATCGGACATCGAGATCGTCGCGTGCGGTAATGATGACGATTGGAACGTCAGAACCCCGCAGACGCGCCTCTCTCAGCAAAGTCAAACCATCGGGAGCTGGAAGTGACAGATCCAGCAGCACTGCCGCGTGGGTGTCATCACGCATCGCCTCTTCGGCCAGACGCCCGTCAGCAACCCAATCGACGGTCATTCCGACATCCGTCAGAGCCCGGCGGAGCCCGAGCGCCAGCATGGGATCGTCTTCGACCACGAGAATTCTCATCGGCGCTAACCTTATGCGATTTTGTGATGGCCCGTCGGACAGAGAATTTAGTATGGAAATGGAGAAGGCCCAACTTGCTAAGTCACATCTAAGAATCCAGTGCAAGATTGCGGCGGCTTGAAACCCCTTCGGAGCTTGAGCCACAGCGATCCGGACGCCCGCCGCAGCGGCTGATGGTGTTGCTGCGGCAAAAGCCAGGAGTAGAAGACGCGCAACACTGCGATCATCGCGGTGAACAGCACGCCTTGAGGTCGAGAGGTGACATCAGGTTCATGGCCGACGCCATGCGGCGGACCGCGACTGGACACCGACGGATCGATAAGGCGGCGCATCGGCAGAAACGCCGAAAGCAAATGCGCGGATGCCTCCCAGAATCGGGCATAAGCAGGCGGCGCGGACGAAGTGCACGTTTTCGGGCACCTTGCTTCGCGTCGCCATCGACCGAACATTTCCTCATCGATGAACTGCGCTCCGGTCATAGCCGTGTAGGCCCTAGGCGTACATGACCAAATAAAGCGCGATGGCGATACCGACGATTGCCAGAGCAATATACCGCGCCATCAAGACAACGATGCCGGTAAGCGTGTGCCTTGGCCGTGACGCCTGGCGGACAACCGATCGGCCGTGCCCGTATTTGTTGGCATGGCTGCGCTGCATATCGTCAATCGCCATTGCAACCTCCATCGATCCAACAGGAGGATGCGCATGTAAACTTATCCCAGACTTATAAGGACATGGCCAAGCTGCAGCAGAGCAAGCTAAGTTTCCTCTAAGTCTATGCACACATAGCGAGACGGCTTGAATGTCGATAGCGGAGATATACAGCCACCCATGACAGCGATCGAATTGATGGCGGATATGGTCCGCACTAAGCTTGGGAGCTGACTATGGATGTAGCCGTGACGCATTGGATTAACAGCTGGTCGGGGCTCAGTTCTGTCCTGGACACCTGCGTGATTGCCCTCACACAGGCGGGCGTACCGTTGCTTGTTCTTTTTGTCGCTTTGCAGTGGTGGAGCCGTCAAGACAGGGATCATGTCAGGCATGCATGCGTCGCCTGCGGCTTGACCTTTTTGCTTGGTCTTGGCGCCAACCAGATCATCATTGCATTCTTTCAGCGGCTGAGACCCTATGAGCTCGGCGTGACGCATCTCATCATCGATCGCAGCACGGATGCGTCTTTCCCCTCCGATCATGCCACCGCGACATTCGCAATCGCGTTCTGCCTTCTTGCCGCCGGCTTGAACCGACGGGCGTTGTTCGCCTTAGCGGCGGCGATTCTGATCAGTCTGTCGCGAGTTTATGTCGGGACGCATTACGTGTCCGACCTTCTGGGTGGGGCAGCGATGGCAGCCATCGCCACGGTAGTCGTTCGCTTCCTTTACAGAAAGGATACAAAGCTCGATCGCGCCGTGACATCAATCCTTTGAGCATGACACCGGGATCGCACACGGCGACTTTGGGCATTCGTTTCAAATCGATGAATGGAATAGCTGGCAGCAATCCCACCTTACAAATCGGTATGTTTGCGGCAAGGGACGGGAAAAAAACGGTTGGCAGTCTGACTGTGGCGCAACATCCGCGTCGACAACCGGAGATCACACATGAAGAAGGCGCTTATCATCGCGTCGCTGGCTCTTGTCCCAGCCATGACGCCGCTCTTGCCTCCCGCTCAGTCACTGGCCGCCCCAGCACCGAAGCTTGGCGATCTCAGCGAATTCAAGCTGATTGCAAATGACACGCTCAAGCTCGTGGACGCCGGCGATATGACGGGAGCGCAGAAGCGCATCACCGATTTCGAGACCGCATGGGATAAGGCACAATCAAAGCTGTATCCTCTCAACAAGGATCAATGGGGTGTCATCGATACCGCCGCCGACGGCGCGATTTCATCGCTGCGTGCCGCCAAGCCCAGTCAGGCAAAAGCGAGTTCGGCGCTCAAGCAACTGATCAAAGCCATCGAAAATCCATCGACGAAATGACTTCCTCGAACATGGAAAAGCCAGTCGAGTTCGGGGCGTTGTCATAGAGCGACTTCCGTTGTTTCGTCGACCTAATTGCTGATCACGACAAGCTCTCGTCTGTCTTCACGGCCTCCGGACCAACGAATGTCCGGAGGCCGTCGTATTTGGAGCGTGCCCGAAGAGCAGCAGCCATGCCTTATGAATACGCAAATCAAATTCACCATTGCACGAAATTTAACGGCAGCGCTGGCTTACACACATGATACGCAATGCATCTCATAGACCGGCTGAGAATGCCGTCGTTCGACGCTGGCTGCACTGAATGATTCCACCGACAGCCTGTCCCGGATGCGTTACAGGAGAACCCCGGATGAACGCCATGGGAAACTCGAAAATGGCCGACCGGGAAAAGCCGCTCGGCCACTCGATGTTCTCGTGTCGTGCTCGCCCTCTAGGCTCGAGACCGAACCGAACGATCTCCGCTTATCTCGTCCGATCCACACCCGTTATGAGCCGATCCTCTTCGTCGCGGCGCCGGCTGAAGGTCATGTAGATAACGATCAGGACGATAGCGCCGAGGAAGAGCAGGCTGGTGACGGTTGTGCCAAAGCCCAATCCACCATACTCCCGCGGTTGAGAAAGCAGATCTCCGAAGGAGGCGCCGAGTGGGCGGGTAAAGATATAGGCAAGCCAGAACGCTAAGATGCCGTTCAGCCTCAGCAAGTAGTAGGCAATCGCTATCAGGCCGATAATCCCCGCGAAGATAAATCCCGTCGTGAGATATCCCAGGCTGAATTGTTCGGCCACGAGATCGCCGGAGGAGGTGCCGAGAGCGAAGGTGAAGAGGATCGCAAACCAGTAAAAAATTTCGCGGCGCGTTGTGAAGATCGTGTGGATCGACAGCGTTTTTTCATTGGCGTACCACGCCGCAAACGTCACAGCGAGCGCGATACTGAAGGCGATTGTCGTCGTCTCCAGGGCGACGCCGAAATTGTCGACCAGGTTGTCGCTTACGAGCGTGCCGACAACGCTGATCATGACTACGGCGAGCCAGTAAGCCCACGGGATATAGCGCTTTTGAGCGAATTGTATGACCAGCGCGATTGCCAACAGCACGCACATGATCGCCGATGTCATCGACAGACCAAGGCCCAGGTTGACAGCCAGATAGTCGGCAGCAGTCTCACCCATTGTGACTGCCAAAAGCTTGATGATCCAAAAGTCGACCGTGACCTCGGGAACGCGGTTCGGAACTGGGGTAGATGATTTTAGTGACGACATTGAATCTTCCTTCCTGGATGAGACCGTGCGCAATTCTCACTTGCCAAGAATCTTGAGCGCCTCGGTGAAGAACTCGTCGGCGCGCTTGTCGTCGTCGGCATTGCAACGTTCGATGCCCTTTGCTTCAAGATCCGCAATCTTGACCTTGTCGCCAGTGCTCGGCTTGCCGGCTGCCTCGGCCGCCCGCAGTTGCTTCAAGAGCTCTTCACACGGCACGTTTGCTGCGTGAGCCCAAGTCGCCGCATAAAGTCCGCCTGCAAGTACGGCCATTCCCGGAATGAAGTTCTTCATCGCTTTTTCCTGTTGATCGAGGACTTTTCCTTGCCCTCATTCAAGGGCCAGCTCACTGCTAAGCCCTAATTCTCGCCCTCACCTGTCCGGAAGTTTACCGTTTTGTAAGATGCCTGAAGCCACCTCGCCGCTTCCCATGACAACAGGACTAGCAGCGACTCAGGTCTGTGGCCCGCCGGGAAGGCGCTTGGTTCGCCTCGATGGCTGTCGGCGGATATCGTTGAATGCGGACGCCAATTCAGCGTCATTTCAAGTTCATGGCCTACCAACAGCCGCACGAGATCTCAAAGAGACCGTGCGGCCGCGAATTTTCATCCTGGCGACGCACATATGAAAGGGCAGACATGATCGAAGAGACCCCGCCCGGCGGCACATTTCGCTTCCTCGACGGATATCAGGCAATCGCGATCAGCGGCCTCTGGCTCGTCATCATGTCGGCGTCCCTCATTGAGAGCTACGCCTATCGCTATGCCGGCGTGCCTCTGCTGCTGATCTCGCTTTTCTGCTACGCCAGATCGACACCGAGGCCCGCGATCGATTGGCGGGGCTGGCTTTGCCTCCTATGGGGACTTTACGCCTTTCTTCGGTTCATCATTCCGTTTGCGTCTCAAAGCGATCATCCCGTCGGTGATCGGGATGTCCTATTTCTCATGCCCCTGATCTTTCCGCCCCTTGCCTACGGCCTTTTTCTCATCTGGCCCCACATCGAAAAGGTCATCGCAGTTTATTTTGGTGCAGCCTTCCTCATTCTCCTGGCAAAGACGCCGTTCAGCCGGATCTTTGCGGGCGACACCATCATTCCGCTCATTCAGCACAATCAGATTCATGGCGCCGTCTGTTGCGGAATGATCTTCATCGGCGCCATTTTCTGGCTGCTCTACTATCTGACCGAGAAGGGCGCCAACCGCGCATTGCGCCTCTACGCCACGCTCCTTTCCCCACCGATCTACGTGCTGTGCCTGCTTGGGATCTATGGATCGAAGTCGAAAGGGGTCTGGCTTTCGCTTGTCATTGTGCTGCCGCTTCTGACGATATTCATATTGCGGTGTCTCAAGCCACGATTGGCGCTTCCCGCCATCATCGCGTTTTGCGTTGTCCTTGCCGGCGGCATTTATGTGGCCCGAGGAAATATCGAGCGAACAGCCGGACCGACGATGATGGCGACATTCGCCATGCTCAAGGGCGTCGATACGGTCGGCCCGATCGGCGATGCCGTTTCACGATCCATCGCAAGCAGCGACACGCCGCTCTCCATGAGTGCACGACTGCAACTCTGGTCGAATGCCTGGGAATTGTTCTCCGACGCACCCGTCTTCGGATTGGGCACAGAGTGGCTCAAGCGCTGGCCGCATACCCGCTATCCCGACGTCGGCTACACGTTCATGCACAACGGTTATCTTGAGATCCTGATCCGACACGGCATCTTCGGCGCCTTCGTCTTGAGCGCGATGCTCGCAAGCTTCTGCATCAGCGTGCGCAAGGCGGCCTCTTTGAAAATCGTCCCAAAGCAGGCGCTGTTCACATATCTCTCCGTCCTGCTCTTCTTCGGCATGACGCTGCTCAGCAACTCGAACAACAGGCTCGTCAGCGGTGAAAGCCTGTCGATCCTGACGGCGGCATTTGCCTTGGCATGCCAACTGAAGATCGAGAGCGGAAAGAATTTGGTGGCACGCCCTTAGATCGAGCTTTGCCTGTCTTCGGCGGTCGCCGGGAAATGGCCCCAGAGCCTCAAGGAACTGCGCCTGGGAGTAGCCCGAGGCGTTGCCGTTTCGGCAATGATTGAGCCGCAAAACGGCGCTTCTTCAGAACACGCTTGTTTGTCATAGTTTGTCGAAAGCGCCCTTGAGGGCGTTGAGAGGCGATCGTCATGGCTTACGTAATCACCGAGCCTTGCATCGACACCAAGGATGGCGCCTGTACCGTCGCCTGCCCGGTCGACTGCATCTATGAGGGCGGCCGGATGTTCTACATTCAGCCGGAAGAATGCATCAATTGCGGTCTCTGTCTTTCCGTCTGTCCGGTCGATGCTATCCTGTGGGATGAGGAAATGCCGGCCGAGAGACTGTTCCTGCGTGACGTCAACCGCGACTTTTTCGCTGACGGCGTTACCGGCTGGGGCGCGCCCGGTGGTTGGGACAAGAGCCGTACGACGACACTCGATCACCCCTTCGTCACGGCCTATCAGAGCCCGTCCGAAGCCCTAATATCTTGAAAATGGGAGGAGATTTCTCGTGACGCAAACCCGGATTGCCGGCGTGATCGCCGCCGTGCCGACACCAGTCGATAGCCATGGTGATATCGATGGTGACGCTTTCCTCGAGCATGCGCGCTGGTGCTTGAGCAATGGCTGTGACTTTCTGAATGTGCTTGGGACGACCGGCGAAGCAAACTCGCTTTCCGCCGCCAAACGCAGCGCCTTGATGACGACGGCGGCGCAAGGGCTGGATGGTAGCAGACTTATGGTCGGCACCGGCACGCCGGACCTTGAAACGACGGTCGCCCTGACGCGCCGGGCGTTCGATCTCGGTTTTGCGGCCGCGCTCGTGCTGCCGCCCTATTATTACAAACCTCTCGAAGAAGATGGTCTCTTCGCATGGTTTGCCGAACTGGTGAGGATGACTGCCGAAACGCCGATCCCGATCTACCTCTATAATTTCCCGCAATTGACGGGCATCGAGTTCTCCCCGGCCCTGGCGACCCGGCTTGCTCAAGCCTTTCCGGAGCGAATCCATGGGTCTAAGGACAGCTCCGGAAACCTCGCCTATGCGCGGGAACTCGCCAAGATCCCCGGCTTTCGTGTCTTTCCAAGCAGCGAAACGGCGCTTGCCGATGCCGGACGTGACGGTTACGCCGGCTGCATCTCCGCGACAGTCAATATCGATCCACGTTCGTCGCAGCATCTCTGGCACGACCAGGAAAATGCCGGCCTTCTCGACCATGTCCGCAGCTTGCGGCAAGCGATTGCCGCCAATCCCCTCATTCCGGCAGTCAAACATCTCGTCGGCAAACGCACCGGAAATGCGGTGTGGAACCACGTCCTCCTTCCACAATTGCCGATAACCGACGCAAAGAAGCTCGAAGGTCTCGGTGCTTTGCGGATTGGCGCGCTGGTCGACGCATGACCCGCCTTGGCCCGGCTTCAGTCGATGCCGGGCCAGGTCGCATAATAAGCACGGGTGGCAGCGGCCAAGGCACTGACGAGAGGGCGCTGCCTTTCAAGCCTCGGCAAATCGGCTTTCGCCTGGGCTACCAGTTCCGACAGCGCGGCATCGAAATCCAAGCCCGTCAGTTTCCCGTCCCGCATGACCTCCCGACCAGCAACGAATAGCCCTCTGGCAAATCCAGCACGCATGCGAGTCAACAGGACTTCCGCCTCATCGACATCGTCGAACAGTGCATCGGCAATCAGCGCCTGGTAATCGACGATGGTGAAATCCTGTACTTCCGACGCATTGATGACCTGACGGCCGACCTTGATTGCGGCGTCGAAGATCATATGCGCGGTAAACTGTCTGCTCAGGCCGCGACCGCCATGCAGAAGATAGAGAAGCCGCATCTCGCGCCAGAGATCCTGATCGTCGTCCAGTCCCGTGCCATCAAGGCCGATCGCAAAGGCGGGGCCGCCGCGCGCGATCGTCGATGCGATGGGCGCGACCCCCGAGCGCAGACGCAGATTGGCTGTGGGATTGCTGACGACCTGCACGCCGCGGTCGGCAAGGAGCTCCAGCTCATCGGCGCGCAGCTGGACGCCATGAGCAACGGCAAGCCTTGGCGATAGGAAGCCGATCTTGTCGAGATAGGTAACCACACCTTCGGGAAAGCGCCGGTCGAGCCAGGTGCGCTGGCGCGGGCTCTCGAGCAGATGCATATGAATGCGCCGATCATGGTGCGCGGAAGCCTCGGCAATCGCCTCCAGAAGCGCGTTCGAACACCATTGCGGCCCGATCGGGCCGTACTGCACGTCGATCAAGGGATTGGTATTTGCGGCGGCGACAGCCTCGACGGCGTCAAGCTGTGTTTGAATGGGCACGTAGCGCGGAATCGTGCCGGCGAGCGCATCCCAATCCTCTTCGGCCAGAAACGGTCGCAATCGCTGCGGGCCGCCATCGTAAGCCCAGGCATCGTGGTCCAGCAGTGGACAGGAGAGGCCAAGTCGAATGCCGACATCACCGGCCGCTCGTATGACCGCGCCTGCCTCATCGACCAGACGATCGACGTTCAGAGAGTTGTGGCAATGCATGGTCGCGCCGACGCCGGTTCTGGCAAGTCGGCCGAAGGCGACGAGCGCTTCGAGATAGGCATCCGTTCTCGGCCGCAGCCGAAGGCCCGGAATCCACACTTCCAGCGCGTCATCCGCCGCGCCGAAATCAAGCGTGCGGATGCCGTAGCCGTGATCGTGGGCATTGACAGGTGACGGCATGATCAGATCGCCGGGCAACGCCGCCACAGCACCGAACTGCGATGGCAGGTCCGTCAATCTGTCGAAGCGCGCGGCCGGGCCATGGCCAGGAGATTTTAGCAGCCGGATCTCTTTCATGCGTTTCTCATCTGCTGACGATGGCTCTCAAATCCTCGCCGAACCTGCGCAGCTCGGTATTGAGCAACTCGATGACCGCCTGGCTGGCATGGGTGAGATGCCGGTCGCGCGGCACGAAAATACCGATATCCACCGCGCTGAGCTTGAAGTCCCGGATCGGGATGGCAACGATTTCGCCCGTCTGGATTTCCGGCCAGAGTCCGACCGGGGTAAAAAAGCCAATGCCGTCACCCGACATGATCAGTGGTTTGAGGAGGATTGGATTGTTGGATGCGACCAAGGTTCGTCCCACCCGATTGAGCCCTGCAAGCTCGACTGCTATCGCCGAACTGACGACTTCGCTGTCGAGCGCCAGAAGCAGCTTATACTGGGCGCATTCCGGCAATGTCACCGATTTCGCCCGTGCCAACGGATGCGATGAAGCAACCATGGCCATGAAGGCTGTGCGGATCGAGCCGACAAGCTTCAGGTCATGTGGTGTCGCAAGATCAAAGCTGATACCGATATCGATGTCGCCGGCCGCCATGAAATGGAAAATATTGTTGTAAGCTCCCGCTCGGACGCGAAAGTCCACCGCGGGATGCAGCTTGTGAAACCTCTTGATGAAATCGGGAAAAAACGTGACGAGCAGGCTGTCTAGGGCGGCAATATGGACGCGACCCGTATTCTTTCCTTGAAGGTCGCCGAGATTGGACTTCATGACCTCGAAGTCCTGTAGCGTCTCCTTCGCGTGGCGCAGCACGATCTCGCCGGCAGACGTCAGCCGCAAACCGTCGGAAAAGCGCTCGAACAGCGGCGTCCCCAACTCGTCTTCCAGCTTCTTGATCTGGCGGCTGACGGCGGAGGTTGCCACGTGCAATTCTTCGGATGCCTTGCGGATCGATCCGGAGCGCGCGACCTCGGCGAAATACTTCAGGATGCTGGCATGCATGAAAAGCCCTCGGCAATCTCGAAGCTATAGCATGCCTATCTGCCGCGCCAAACGGGCGCCCGCTTCTCGCGAAACGCCGCGACACCCTCCATGGCATCTTCGCTTTTCAAGGCCTTGATCAGCGCCGGCGTTCTGAGAGCCTGCGCCTCGGCAGGGCTTAAATGTGCCGTGCGATTGACGGTCTGCTTGATGGCGCGCAGTGACAGCGGCGCACAGGAAACGATGTCGGCGACCCAACGATCGACAGCCGCATCCAGCCCTCCGGCGGATACGACTTCATTGACGACGCCGTAGCTCGCCATCTCCTGCGCGCTGAACTGCCGACCGGTCAGCATCACGGCCATGGCACGATTGAACGGGATCTTGCGCTGTAGGAGCACCATGCCGCCATCAAGCGGCATGCGACCAACGCGGGCTTCCGGCAGGCCAAAACGCGCCGTCTCCACGGCAATGACGATATCGCAGCCAAGCACCATCTCGAAGCCACCGCCCAGCGCATAGCCGTTGACGCGTGCAATCACCGGCACGTCGAGCGAGCGGCGGAAGGCGAGACCGCCAAAGCCATTTTCCCGCCCGACGGTCCAGTAGTCGACACCGGAACTGCCGCTGCCGCCTTTGAGGTCGGCACCTGCGCAGAAGGCTTTTTCGCCGGAGCCGGTCAGGACGACGCAGCTGATGTCGTCGCGCTCCTCGATCTCAGTCCAGACCGAGTCCAACCTCGCCTCGGTCTCGGCGTCGACGGCGTTCATCCGGTCGGGCCGGTCGAGCGTCACGCGGGCAACGCGGTCCTCTACGGTGAAGGAAACGCTCATGCGGCGTCTCCCTGTACCTCGGAAAGCGAGGCCAGAATTTCCTCATTGTGTTGGCCGAGCTGAGGCGGCGCGATCCGTACGGTGACGTGGGCGGCCGACATGTCGATCGGCGAGCCGATCAGGCGGATCGGACCGGCGGCCGTCTCGCCTGCTTCCAGGATCATCTTGTTGATGATCGTCTGCTCGTCCTTCAGCGCCTCGGGGAGCGAACGGACCGGCGCGCAGAGAATGTCGACGCCTTCCAGTCGTGCGATCCAATGCGCAGTGCTGTTTTTGGCGAAATTCTCGCGGAAGATCGCCTGCAGTTCCGGCCGCCGCGCCATTTGCGCATCGAAATCCTTGTAGTGCGGATATTGCGAGAGGTCTTCGATCTCAAGCGCCTCGCAGATATCGCGCAAAGGGTTCGGCTTGAAAGCGCCGACCATGACGATCGCGCTGTCCGTCGTCTCGAAGACGCCCGTCAGCGGGAAGGCGCCCCAGTTCAGGTCCTTCTGGCGCATCAGATGCGTCGTGCCTTCCTGCATCTGCATGGCGATCATGGAGTTGTAGAGGCTGACGGCGACCTGCTGCCCCTCGCCGGTCTTGTCGCGCTGCAGAAGCGCCAGGAGAATGCCCTGGACGAGATGCATCCCGGCCGAATAATCAGCAAGCGGCGTGGCGTAGATCGAGGTCGGATGACTGTTATCCGACTTGCGGCGCATGACGCCGGACACGGCCTGCGCCAGCACATCCTGGCCACCCTTGTGCTGATAGGGACCGGTCAGCCCGAAGCCGGTGCCGACGGCATAGATCAGGCGCGGATTGATCTTCTTCAGATCCTCATAGCCGAAGCCCATGCGCTCCATGACGCCAGGCCGGAAGTTGTTGACGACCACGTCGGCTGTCTCAAGCAGCGCCTGGACGGTCTTGCGGGCGCTCGGCTCTTTCAGATCCAATGCCAGGCTCTTCTTGTTGCGGTTCAAGGAGCAGAAAACCGGGTTGTTAAGGCCGTCCGGATCGGAGCCCAGAGACCAGCGCGAGAGATCGCCGATCTTCACCTTTTCGATCTTGATGACTTCCGCACCATAGTCGGCCAGCACCTGCGTGCAGGAGGGACCAAGCATGACCTGCGTGAAGTCGATCACGCGAATTCCGTCGAGTGGCAAAGTCGTCATTCTGCAGCCTCCAAGTATGTCGCGTTTTCCGAAGGGATATCGCCGGGGTCAGCGCCCTGGGCCCGCATCTGTTTCTGAATCGTCCGGATATCGGCCTTCCGAACGGTCGTCCCGGCGTTGAGGGCGACGGTTGCGGCGACACCAGCCGCTTCGCCCATCGCCATGCAGGGCGGGATCTCGCGGCTGGATTTCTGTGCTTGTGGCGTGGAGGAATAATGCCGGCCGGCAACGATCAGCTGGTCGACCTCTCTCGGCAGCATCGCGCGGTAGGGCGTGTAGTAATCGCGGCCGCGGCAGACCGTGTCGGCAAAATGACGGCGCGTCATGACGTCGTCCTTCGTCACGACATAGTCTCCCTGCAGCAGCCGCGTCTGGCGCACGCCGGTCTGCGGCGCGAAATCGACCACATAGGCGTTTTCGAAACCGGGCATCTTCTCCCGCGCGAAATCGAGCAGTTTCGCGATCCTTGAACGGCCTTCCATCTCCGCCTTTGTCAGGTCCTCGACCTTGAGGCCACTCAGGGTCGGCATATGCGGGCAGTTCAGCCAGACGACACCGGGCAGCGGCGTCTTCAGCCACCAGAAGGACCAGCAACCGCCGATCAGCCGCTTGGCTTCGTGATCGAGCGCCTTGAAGGTTTCCGGCTCCTGCCGTTCGAAACGTTCCGCCGCTTCCGTATCGACCCCGCCCCAGCGCGACACCGTCGTCAGAATGAAGTTGGAGTCGACATGGGACGCGCCGGCGCTTGCGGCGACATCGAGATCGCCCGTCGTATCGATGACGACATCACCGAGGATCGCCTGCATGCCTTCCTTGGTCTGGCAGATCACGCCCTTGATCGTGCCGTCCTCGACGATTGCCGAGGAGAACCAGCTGTGTGTTCTAAGCTTGATCTTCGCCTCCGCGATCATGTCATAGGCGGCGCGCTTGAAGGCGTCGGGATCAAAGGCAGCGGAAAAGCAGATCGGATGCGGCATCGCTTGAGTGTGGAAGTCGAAGAGCCCCCATCGCGCCCAGCGCTGCCAGGCCTCCGGCGTATCGCGGAATTCGATCAGCCGGTCGCGGTCGGTCGGTGTGACGCATAGATCCCAGCGCTTCATGCGCTCGATCATCTCCATGCAGATGCCGCGCACCGTGATTTCGAGCTCGTTGATCATATCGTCGAGCACCAGCACCATGCCGCCGGCAGCAAGCCCGCCGACATAGGGATAACGTTCGACAAGCGTGACGCTGGCGCCATTGCGCGCTGCCGATACGGCTGCAGCAATCCCCGCCGGGCCGCCGCCGACCACGACGACATCGGAGCGATCGACGACACGGATATCCCGTGCAGGCTGGTGAATAACCTGTTCCATTGGTGTTCCCTCGATGTTTTCTAGGTTTTAGTGTTGGCCGGCCGGTTTCCAGCGGATCATTCTTGCTTCTGCGACCGAGACGATAAAGAAGAGGATCACGGCAAGCAGGGCGGCGATGACGACCGTCGCGTAAAGCAGCGGCGAGCGGAAATTATAGGTCGCCTCGATGATGAGAGCGCCAAGCCCGAAGCTGGAGCCGATCCACTCCGCGACGATCGCCCCCATGACGCTGCTGGTGGCGGCGATCTTCAAGGCGGCGAAGAGGAATGGCAGCGAGCTTGGCAAGCGAACCTTCCAGAGGATCTCCGAGTTGCTGGCCGAGAGCACCCGCATCAGGTCCAGCATGGCGGGGCTTGCGGAGCGAAGTCCCTGAACCATGTTGACCAGCGTCGGGAAGAAACAGATCAGACCGGCAATGATGATCTTCGGGGCAACGCCGTTGCCGAAGATCAACACGAGGATCGGCGCAAGCGCGATGATCGGGATCGCCTTGACGAAGACAGCGATCGGATAAAACGCTTTTTCGGCAGTTGCGCTGTGGACGAACCAGATTGCCAGCAGAATGGCGATGAGATTGCCGAAGACGAAACCGAGGACGGCTTCCAGCACCGTCGGCAGGAAGTTTCGCGTGAGCGTCGCGGCGTTGTCGCGGAAGGCATAGAGCACGTCGAGCGGGCTCGGCGCCATGAAGGTCGGGATCTTGAAGATCCAAATGACCGCCTGCCACAGCACGATACAGCCGAGTGCGGCAAGGATCGCCGGCATGTGCGAGGAGAGAACGCCGACGGTTGCGTCGAGAACCGCGACGGTGCGCGGTGTTTTGTCGACGCGGCCAATGTCGGAGTGCACGGCGTTGCTCATATGCATTCCTCCAGCAGCGCGCGGAGATGCGCCGTCACCTTGATGAAGTCGACCGTGTCACGCATCGCAAGCGAGCGCGGATAGGGAAGGTCGACCTTCATGAACTCCTTCACGCGGCCGGGATGGGCCTGCAGCATGAGCACATGCTGACCAAGGAAGACAGCCTCCGGGATGGAATGGGTGACGAATACGATCGTCGTTCCCGTTTCCCGCCAGATGCGGAGAAGCTCTTCATTGAGCTTGTCGCGGGTGATCTCGTCCAGAGCGCCGAAGGGCTCGTCCATCAACAGGATACGCGGCTTGGTCACCAAGGCGCGGGCGATGGCGACTCGCTGGCGCATGCCGCCGGACAGCTCGTGCGGCAGGGCATTTTCGCGACCCTTCAGGCCGACGAGCGCCAGAAGCTCCATGGGATCGGCATAGGAGCTCTTGTCGTGCTTGCCCACCTCAAGCGGAAGCCGGACATTGTCGATGACGCTCCGCCATGGCAGAAGCGTTGCCTCCTGGAAGACGAAGGCAAAGTCACGACCCTGGCGCGCCTCGCGCGGCGGCCGGCCGAACACCGAGACCGAACCGTCGCTGATATGGACAAGATCGGCGATACAGCGCAGCAAGGTCGACTTGCCGCAACCGGACGGGCCGAGCATCGTGACGAACGATCCCTCTGGAATGTCGACTGAGACTTTGGAAAGGGCAGTGAACTCATTGCCCTTGTCGCCGAAACGGATATCCAGATCGTGAATGGAGACGGCAAGTCTTGCCGTTTCGACTGTTGCCAGCGGCTGCGGCTGCTTGATGGTGGCGGCGCTCATCATGACGTTCACCCGATCTGTTTGCGGATTTCGGTGGTTGCGTCGAGGATCGCCATGCTGGCGACGTCGTCCACGGTCGGTGTGGCTCCTGCAAATTGCTTGAGATCGGCATAGGCTTTGATCTGGGCCGCCCAATTGTCCTTGCTCATCGCGCCCCAGCCGGTCTCTTTGGTGCTATCCCCAAAGGAGAAATCGATGACGGGATGAATAGCCTCCAGCTCGCTTGCCTTATCGAGGTTTGGATAGGCGTCGACCAGCATGTCCACTGCCTCTTCCGGATGGTCGCGGACATAGCCCCAGCCCTTGGCCGCAGCCGTCGTGAAGCGCACCAGCACGTCGGCGTGTTTATCCAGCTGTTCGTCGGTGGTGTAATAGACATTGGCATAAAGCTTCAGCCCGGCGTCCCACAACATCATGTCGACACGCTCGTCACCGAGGACTTTCAGGGCGTTGGTGTTCGTGACCCAGCCGGTGACGGCATCGGCCTGCCCCGTCATCAGCTGGTTCATGTCCGAACCCATGTTGACCATCTTCACCTTGTCCTCGGGAATGCCGTTCTGAGCCAGCAGCGCGCGCAAAAGGATGAAAGCTGTCGGTTGCGTCGCGATCGTCTTGCCGATCATGTCCTTCGGCTCGCGGATCGGCGACTTCTTCAGCGAGAAATACGTGAATGGATGCTTGCGATATCCGGCAAGAAACGCCTTGACCGGCATGCCGGCTGAGCGCGCGAGCATGACGGACGGGCTTGAGGAAATTTGGCCGATCGTGGATTGACCAGCCGCAACACCGGCGACGCCATCGACATTCGGGCCGCCGGGGACGATGGTGAGATTGATGCCCTGCTCGGTGAAAAAGCCCTTCTTCTGGGCGGCGACCTCGCCGATGAGGCCGTTCGAGGCGAGCCAGCCGAGCTGCATGCGGACCTCGGCGACATCGGCCGCCTTGCCGGCGCGAATGCCGATGAAGGTCTGGGTTGCAGCGAGGCCGCCAACCAAGGCAGCATTGGACAGGAAACGGCGACGATTCATCATGAATTGAGACATGCTGATAGTTCCCCTGTTGATTGGGCGATCGGACTTTTCGTCTCGTTATCCACCAATCCAGGGATGATGGGGGAATTCAGCGTTCTAATAAAGAACAATTATGCGCACTATGGATTGCCTAAAAGGCAACACTCAGCGCTGTGTATCGGAGGAGGCCATTTGGGATCGTCGTCGTGCGCAAAAGGACAATAAAACGGCACCGAAGACCCTGGCAACAAAAGCGGCGATCGGCATGGTGATCGCCACAATTTTCTTTAGGGCAACACGATATGTGCCATTTCGCATGGTTTTCAGCAGAAAGAACATCATCCGGCACCGCCAATGGCTTGGCTTGGCGTGCTGACGCGCCACTCACAGCGCACAATCCCGAAGGTAAAGGCGTTCAACGACTATAAGTTGATAGCTCGACCTGGATACCATATTCTCCTGTTGGCCACCGCAAGATCTATTTCTTGAAAGCCGTCGATAAAGCTTGCTGACTAACTTACGTTCAAACAAGGGATCGATGACCATGTCTTCTTCACGGAAAGAGTTCGCAGAGCAGGCGTATCAGGCGTGGGATTGGGATAACTTTCAGCAAGTATCGTTCATTCCGGACCGCCAGCAGATCAATTTCGATGCCCCTCTTTCCGTGTGTACTTTCGGCACGGACGATCCGAATTCATCTTCGAGATTCCAGATTCAATCCCCTTCATGGAATGGAGCAACGGATGTCCCGAGCATCGCTTTGTCGCCTGTCTACGATGTGGGTCCAATGTCGATTGGGACCAATGGGTTTGTGGTGCCGAGCGTAGTAGAGGCAGAGGAAAACCGAGATGCTGCCGGCCAGCCTGTTGTAAAATTCTACGTCCAGACCGGTTTATATGCCCCTGGGACCATTCACGACATCGCGCCTTCCAGCGCGAACCCGGTGCAGACTGATTTCACGCTATCCTACATAGTCGACAGTCCTGACGCTGCGCCGAACGGCGTGTGGACAATAGGCGTTCAGAGACGATGATTTCTAAGCGATGCCAAGATTCGTGATCCCTCAACAAGATCGAGGACGACGGGCAAGTGCGCCTACCCACCTTACGATGAGAAGGCGATATCAGGGCCTGTCCGCGCTCGAAGCTGCAACGACGAGATCGACCGTCAGCCTACCGGCTTTTTCAAAAGTCAGCGTCAGCGGCATATGCTCGCCGATTTCAAGCGGAGCCTTCAGGCCGGTCAGTATCACGTGAATGCCTTCATGGGGGAGATCGAGCGTCTGGCCGCCTGGCAGCACGATACCCCCATCGATTGCGTCGATCTGCATGACGCCGTGATCCACCTTGTGGCGGCGCAGCTCCACCGAATCCGCGATCCCGGGATCAGTTGCGACAACAACCAATCGGTCCTCCGCACCGGCATTCGCGATGGTCAGATAGACCTCTCCAAGCAGGTCAGGATCCCATTCGGATCTCTTGGGCTGGAAGCCATCTGGTGTCGCAGGAGCCCACGCATGCTGCACGGCGATCTGGCCGACACTGGCATTCTTCGCATGGGCTGCCGGCGAGGTTACGGAAAAAATGGCAACAAGCAGGAGAAGGAATCTGGTCATTTGATCAAGCGGGTGCATGGCCTCAAAGCATGAGTGATAGCTCCGTTGTCTCTTGGAAGCCAGCCGGGAAAAGCTCTTTCACGAATCTCTGTGCGCCTCGACGCGGACCGCGACCAGCGCAAACAAAAGCCCGCCCCATATCATGACCAGCGACCAGCCGAACGCATCCCCGTTTCGCGCATAAAAAGTCTCGCCGGAACCCATGGATATCATGCCGACAAGAGTGCCCTGATCTTCCGCTGAGGAGATATCGGCGACAAGCCGGCCCTTGGCATCGTTTAACGTGAGCCGGCCGTGACTGGCCACGCGGGCAATGGCAAAGCCATTTTCAACGCCTCTCACAACAGCCATCTTGCTGTGCAGGCTTCCATCCGCGACGAAATCCCAGGCCGGTACGAGCAACATGCCGATATGCCGTAGCCCATAGGTCCGAAGATACTGCGGAAAATCCATATCCTTGCAGATCGCGATCCCTATCCGATCGGTGCTCAACAGTTGCTTGCCGGGCACATAATCTGCTTCAAGGCCCGGAATGAGATGGTGCTTGTCGTATGTCAGCGGTGATTGTCCGACGCCGGTCAACTCCGCACTGTTTGAGCGCTGTCCATCGCTCATCGGGCGGTCGATGCCCGCAACGATCTTCAAGGACAAGATCTTCGACAGTTCCGCGAACGCTTCGGTCGGCAGGAACATTTTCTCCGGCATGACGACGTAGGCTGGCTTCATGCTCGCAAGCTGCTCGATCTTCTGACGGAAATCGGCAACGATCGCCTCGTTGCGAGCCGGCACGTCGGATGCCACGCCGGCAAGGGCGTCGTTGCTGACGAGCGCGATGCGAACAGGTTCGCCTTCCGGCTGTGCCAAGCGCCACGCACCAAACAGAAGCGCGGCAACGACCGGAACGATCCACGCGCAGGCGGCGAAGTGATCGGTTGGCCGGAGAATGAAGACCGCAATGCCAGCAGGAATGATGGCGGCAAGAAACCCAAGGCCCGGCATGCCTGCCAGCGATGCAATCTGCAGCAACGGCAGCACGTCCACCAACGTATAGCCGAGCGCGCCAAAGCTGCCATTCGGCGAGACATAGGAGTAGAGGAATTCGATTGCGGCGATCATGACCGCATAGGCGAAAACAGACAGGGTCGGGCTCTTCGGATAGAGAGCCCACATGAAAAGAGCCGACAGCGCAAAGAACAACGCTTGCAACGCGACAATCCAGTACACCATCGGAATGACGGTGCCGTAAAAGTAAAGTGGGCCTGCCTCGGCCATCAGACCGGTCAAACAGGCAAGTGTGAACGCGCTCAGTGCGCGCTTCTGTTGCAAAATCCAGATGAAAAGCGGCACCGGCCCCAGCAAGGCGAGATAGCCGAAATGTCCTGTATCTCGGCTGACCGCAAGAATGGCGCCGGACACCAGCGCTGCCATCATACCCCCCAATTTCATTGGCTATTCCTTGTTGAGAATCCCGGCTACGGCACGAAGACACATATTGTTGAAATCTTCACGAGAGAGATTGAAACGTCCGGAACGATGCATTCCGATCAGGCCTTGCGCGAGCGCCCAACACGCGATGGCCATCTCGAGCGGGTCTCCCTGCCGGATAGCCCCTTCTTGCTGGCCCTTTGCCAGGCGCGCCGTAAGCGCGCCAATGACGGGCGAACGTCCCGCCGTAAAGTCTTGCGGATAAATGCGCTCGGCGCGGGTCTTCAGAACGAATGCGGCGTCGAATAGCGCCGGCGAGCCCAAGGCAAACTCTATGAAGGTAAGGGTGACCGCATCCATCCAGGGACCCAGCTCATCCTCATGGATCTGCTGGACGCGCCTCTGCCATTCGGCCAATGCATGATCGCCAAGTGCATGCAGCAGATCCGCCTTGTCGTTAAAATGACGATAGACTGCCATCGGCGTGATCCCGGCCCGTTTGCCAACCGCGCGCAGGCTGAGCTTATCGAGGCCGACGGCCTGCAGCTCATCCAGCGCGCACGACAATATCACGGTACGAGTCTCCATGTATACGGCGTATACATGGAGACGAATGGCGTCAAGATGCTGTTGAAACTCGACCCACTGAACGGCGGTCGAAAATCCGGACAGATGCCGCTGATGCGGCGCGGCATCTGTTGAGCGCGGCTCGATTTATGATCGATAAGCGGGAGTGATGTCACGCATCCGTGGCGGTATCGAAAGCCTCGAGCGCACGGGTCGAATAGACCAGGGCGGCACCGGCGTTCATCGCAACGGCCACGCTGAGTGCTTCGGCGAGTTCTTCACGCGTGGCGCCGGCCTTCAGCGCCTCGCTGCTATGGATCGATATGCATCCGTCACAGCGCGTGGTCACGGCAACGGCAAGCGAGATCAGTTGCCGCATCTTTTCGTCCAGTTGCGCTGTCTTGCGTCCTGCGCCTGAAACGGTGAGGTAGCCTTTCACAGTGTCGGGCGACAGCTTCTGCAGCTCACCGACATTCCTGAGAAGCTGGGCGCGATTTTCATTCCAGTCCATTTTGAACTCCATCATTTGGCCGCCGGCATGGCGGGCCGTATCGAGATTGATATTGAGATGGGGCAGCACTCACCCCGCTCCGATGAAGAAGCCGAGGCTCCGGCGATCCGCCCCAGCCGCTCAGCTCAGGGAAATTCCTTCGGCCTCAAGCGAGGCCAGCACGCTGGGCCGCTTACCCATGCGCATCATGAACCGCTGGATCGCAGCATAGGGAGACAGATCTATGTTCACCCGGGGGGACCAGGTGAGAACATTGTAGAGATAGGCATCCGCGACCGAGAAACCGGTTTCCAGAAGGTAGTCGCTGCCGGAAAGATGGCCATCGAGATACTCGAAACGGGTGCTCAGGTTGCCCTCGATGAACCTCGCCTTCGAAGCGTCGTCCAGGAACGGCGAGAACAATGTCGCATAGCCCTTGTGCATGTCGGTTGCGATATAGTTCAACCACTCAAGGGCCCGATAACGCTGCGGTGAGCCCGGCGCAGGCAGGAGCTTGCGCTCTGGATTGTTGTCGGCGATCCATTGCAGAACGACCGCTCCCTCGGTGATGACGTCACCGTCGGCGAGCTTGAGCGCGGGCACGAAGCCTTTCGGCGTCACCTTGAAATAGTCGCCCTCGACAGTTGTTTTCGTCTGGAAATCGACCTTGACAAGATCGAACGTCTGCTCGGCCTCGCGCAGGGCGATCTGCGGTGCAAGTCCGCAAGAACCGATGGCATAGTAAAGCTTCATAACAACTCCATGATTGAGCCTGCGCGACTTCAATGCGCGCGTGGTTGGGAGAGAGCCCGAATTAGCGGGCGGGTGAGATCGCACTATCGAAGCAGGGCATCGAGATCGGACGCATGATGGCGTTCTGGCAGGAATTCACCGGGCGCGCCCGAGGTGCGATTGACGATCCTCCCCCGAGCCACCGCAGGCCGCGCGGCGATCGCGCGATACCAGCGCAGGAGGTGCGTGTATTCTTCGACGCCGACGAATTCATGCGTATTGTAGACACCGTAGAGACTGCCCGGCTGCCACGGCCAGACGGCCATGTCCGCAATGGTATATTGATCGCCGGCAAGGAATTCGTGGTGCGCGAGGTGCGTGTCCAGCACATGCAGCTGACGCTTAACCTCCATCGCATAGCGGTCGATCGCGTATTCGATCTTGATCGGTGCGTAGGCGTAGAAGTGACCGAGGCCGCCACCGACGAATGGTGCGGTCCCCATCTGCCACATCAGCCAGTTGAACGTTTCCGTCCGCGCGCGATGCTCCGTCGGCAGGAATGCACCGAATTTCTCGGCGAGATAGACGAGGATGGAGCCACTTTCGAAGACATTGATGGCGGTGCCGGTCGAGCGGTCGACAAGAGCCGGGATCTTCGAGTTCGGATTGACGGCCGTGAAGCCGCTTCCGAACTGATCGCCCTTGAAGATGTCGATCAGCCAGGCATCGTACTCGGCGCCCGCATGGCCGGCGGCCAGCAGTTCCTCAAGCATGATGGTAACTTTCTGCCCATTCGGCGTACCCTGCGAATAGAGTTGCAGCGGATGTTCGCCGATCGGCAGAGCCCGTTCGAACCGGGCGCCCGAGACTGGCCGATTGCTACTGCCAAAAGCACCGCCATATGTGTTCTTCTGAACCCAGACTTTCGGTGGCACGTAGCCTGCCGGCTGGTTTTCCTGAGGATTATTCATAAGTTGCTCCTTGCATCCCGGGCTCATCGGGCGTGCTTGAAAAGTTGCGTTTGTCTGGTGTGTCGTGCCGCGTTGGGCAGTCATCCCTGCCTTGATGCGAGGCGATGCGTATTAGGTAGTCGATGAGCTAATCGGGATAAATAGGCTGCATTTCCGAACATTGCGGACGAAAACGACTTCATGGGCTACCGGGTTGAACGAAGCTTTCCCAACCGCGCATATGATTGATGAAGCGTTCGCTGAGGCCGCCTTGGCGCAGGAAATCCGCCGTCACCGGAAGTGCCGGGCTTTCATGAAGCGGATTTGCCTTGACCCTAAGCGGGAAATCCCGCTCGAGAATGCCAGCGCGGCCTATCAGCACAAAGTCGCACCCCTCCTCCAAAAGCTGGGCGCAGCGTTGAGCGCTCATGATCTTTCCCGCGGTACCGACGCGCACGCCGCGGCGCGGAAGATCGGTAAAGACACTGAGCATGGTTTTTCCGCGGAACGTTCCCGTCCCCACGATCTGCGCCGAATCCCACAGCGCCAAATCGAGGTAATCGATCAACTCCCGCTGAAAAATCTCCGCCACGATCTCGCGCAACTCTTCCAGCAGCAAGCCATAGCGCTCGATGGAGAGGCGCCACCCGATCTGAAAATCCGGTCCGCACGCCCGACGAATACCGTCGATCACCTCGATGGTGAGACGGGCGCGGTTTTCGAGATTGCCGCCATATTTGTCCGTGCGGTCGTTCAACAACGGCGACATGAATTCCGAGAGTATCCATCCAAAAGCACCATGAGGCGCGACACCATCGAAGCCCGCCCGCTCGGCCCGCTTGGCGGCAGCAATGAAGCTATCGCGGATCCGCTCCACCTGCTCTGTCGTGAGTGCAGCTATGCCGGGAATCGTTCGGCCGGAGGCCGGGGATGGAACGCCGCCGAGCCGAAGATTGGCGCGATGCCCGGCGTGATGCAACTGCACGGATGACAGTGCGCCGCCTCCACGGATCGACGCGGCGATCTCGGTCAAACCGGGCAGCTGGTCATCGCTATGAATGCCCAGTTGCCGTGCGAAGGCAATTCCGCTCGCCTCCACATTCGTTGCGCAGGTGTGAACGAGCCCGTAGCCGGATTGCGCGACCTGGCGGATCCAATCCTGGTCGAATTCGCTCGCGACGCCATCAGGCTCACTTTGTTGATTGGTCAGCGGCGCCAGCATGAACCGATTCCGCATCGGCGGCCCATGCAGAAATGCGAGCGGCTCGAACAGGCTTGAAATGGACATGGGAAAATCTCCTATCGCCCGGACGTTGCACGATGGTCTCGCCATCACGACTGCGGCGAACCGGATGGCTTCCTCTTGACTAAAGGAGCTTCGTCCAGCGATAAACAGGCCGCTTTTCCGAACATTGCGGAGTAAAATGACTTCATGGGCATTCGGATCGAAAGTGTTAGCGCGATGTCGGCCTTTGTGCAGGCAGCGGAGCTGCGAAGCTTCAAGCTTGCCGGGCAGCAATTCGGAATATCCTCGTCAGCCGTCGGCAAGATCATCGCCAAGCTGGAGGATCAATTGGGTGTCCGGCTTTTCCACCGATCGACGCGCGCCATCAGGCTGACCGCCGAGGGCGAGATGTTCCTGGCTCGTTGCCGCAACGTCCTGTCCGAGCTGGAGGCAGCCGACGCGGAACTGGCGCACACGACGGCGGCTCCACGCGGACGGCTTCGCGTCGGCGTACCCTTCACGCTCGACCTTCTCACGCCATTGTTCGGTCAATTCATGGAAAAATATCCTGAGGTCGAGCTTGACCTCGACTTCAACGACCGCATGGTCGACGTCATCGACGATGGCTTCGACGTCGTGATCCGTTCCGGCGAAGTCAGCGACAGCCGTCTCATGCATGTGAAGCTAGGCGATTTCTCGAACCTTCTGGTTGCCGCCCCCAGCTATCTGGCCCGTGCGGGCGCGCCCCACATCCCCTCGGATCTGATGAAGCACCGCCTGCTGCATCACCGCTTCTACGAAACCGGAAAGCTGGGTAGCTGGGACCCGATCGTCCCCGAAGGCATGGTCCTGCCGGTGGCTCTGGCGGCGACATCCCTGGAACCACTCATCCGCTTGGCAGAAGCAGGCCACGGCATTGCTTGGCTACCCTATTTCGCTGTGGCCGACCGGATCAGAAGCGGGAAGCTTTATGAAGTGCTTCCAAATTCCGAGAAGCGAAGCCGCGCATTCCGCCTGCTTTGGCCCCGCAGCAAGGCCCCTCTACCGAAGCTCTCGGCCTTCGTGAAATTCATGACGGAATCCGTGAAAGGCGTCTTGCAGGACCATGGTGAGTGAACAGGCGACTATCGGCTGGGAAATCACAACGTGCCACGCCGTGCGGCAGTCATATCGGTTTGCTCGCTTGCACGGCTATACAACAAAAGGAACGGCAATCGCTCCGACGGTTCGTCGGCGTTGGGGACGGAGCGCGTTGACCTGCTGGACAAGTGGGCGCAGAAAGATGGCGATCCGGGACCGGGCGGTCGATCTCGGATTTGAGACAGCAAACCGCATATGGAAGTGAAGCAAGATGGAAATGATGCTCGCCCCCGAATTGACGATATGTGGGATTGAGGAGCTGCCGGCTCAAAGCTCGCGTCAGGTCACCCATGTCCTTTCGATCATCGACCCCGATCGCGCCGAGCTAACCGCCTTTTCGACCTATGGCGATCATGTCCGCACCACTCTTCGCTTTCATGACATCATCAGTCCGGTGCCGGGACAGATTATGCCGACGCCAGAGCATGTCGAGAAAATCTTGAATTTCGGGCAGTATTTCCATGATCGCAAGGATCTGGGCGTGCCGAGCCATATCCTCGTTCACTGCCACATGGGCGTATCCCGCTCGACGGCCGCGATGATGACCCTGATGGCACAGGCCAACCCTGACGCTTCGGCCGAGACCTTGTTCGAGCGTTTGGCGATCATCCGGCCGCAGGCGTGGCCCAATTCCCAAATGATCGCCTTTGCCGACGAGCAGCTCGGCCGAAAGGGCACTCTCCGCAGAGAGCTGGCGCGCCACTATGGCCGACAGCTGAAGAGCAAACCGGAATATGGCGACTGGATCACATCACTTGGTCGCAAGGCCGAAGTGGATATGGCCATCCTGTAAATCCAGCCACTGTCCTCGGCTCAGCGTTGAATGCCGCCTGCGTTGACGCCCGCCACAGCTCGAGGAAGGACGGTTCAGGCAAGGATCGGAAAGCGCAGGCTCGGTGCATCCGAATTGGAAAGACCAAGCCCGCGCTCCTTTTATATCTTCCTTGCCGCACGTTCGACAGCCGCCTTTGCCGCCTCGAGAGCGGAAGAACGGCGGCTGAGAACGGATGCGGCAAGCGCCGGGCCACCCTTTGCGGGTGATCCGGCATCGAAGGGTGGCTGCGGGTCGTATTCAAGCAGCAATTGGATGAACTTTGCGGTCTTCTCGTCACGAAGCCGTGCCGCAAGCGTCAGGCCAAAGTCGATCCCGGCAGTGACGCCGCCACCGGTAATCACATTGCCGTCCTCGACAACCCGCCTTGAGTCCGGCGTCGCTCCGAACTGGGGCAGGAGATCGCGCGTGTACCAGTGCGAGGTGGCACGTTTACCTTTCAACAGGCCGGCCGCGCCGAGCAGCAGAGATCCCGTGCAGACGCTGGTGACGAAACGCGAACGGCCGCTGCGATCACGAAGGAAGCCGACCACCGCGTCATCGTCCATCATCGCCGTCGTACCGCCGAGGCCACCGGGTACGAACAGCACATCGGCCTCTTCGGGGCATTGCGCAAACGTACTGGTTGGCGCAATCGTAATGCCGGTGTCCGTCCTAACCGGATCCATGGTCTTCCAGACAAGATGAACGTCAGCCATCATCATGTTGAAGCATGTCAATGGTCCCGCAAGGTCGAGCAGAATCATGCCTGGATGCACCAGCGCAATGACACTGAGACGCTTTTCGGTTTCGCCGAAGGCACTCGTTGCGCCAGCAACAAGTCCAAGCGAAGTCAGGGCAACCAGAGAGTTGAATTGTCTGCGATCCATTTTCATGCTCCCTGGGAAGGCTTAAGGAGGACATCGCGAATCTTGGCGAGCGCCTGGGCGCGATCCATACCGTAAGGTATCAACCCCTTCAGCCGCCCATCCGGGCCGATCAGCAGCAGCGAAACGGTGTGGTCCATGTGATAATTGCCGTCCACGCTCGGCAGCTTTTCCGCATGGATGATCCAGCCATCCGAAACCTTCTTCATTTCCTCGGGCTTGCCGGTAATGCCGGTGATACGGTTGCTGAACGCATTGACGTACTCGTGCATGACCTCTCGCGTATCGCGCTCGGGATCGATGGAGAAGAAATAAGCCCTTAAGGCCTTGCCCTGGTCTCCGAGGGCATTCATCCAATCGGCGACCTCGAAAAGGGTCGTGGGGCAAGCCTCCGGGCAATGTGTATAGCCGAAGTAGACGAGCGCCGGATGCCCCTTGAAGATCGACTGATCCACGGGATGCCCCTGATCATCGATCAAGGAGAAATTGGCATCGAACGGGACGGCCCGTCGTGTCTCGGCATAGATCGAGAACATCAGCGCCAGGAGGGCAGCGACGAACAGCGTGGCCGAAGACATGGCCACGATCGCAATGGTCTTCTGCTTCATTGTGCGTGACCCTCATGGCCGCCGTGCATCGCAGCACCGACGTCATCAAGCGGCCCGGCAATCTTGCCGACGACAAAATCGGCTTCGACGTCGCCGGCCTTTTCGAAGACGAGCACCGTTTTGACCGTCTCACCCTGCTTGAATGGCTTCGCGATATCCTGGAACATCAGATGGTAATTCGGCTCCAGCCGGATTGTCTCGCCAGCCGGAATGGTAAGACCGCCCTTCAATTCGCGCATGGTCATAATGCCGTTGTCCATGCTCATCTGATGCAGCTGCACGGTCTTTGCGCGCTCTGAACGAGCACCGATCAGCCGGTCCGGCTCGCTGCCCGTGTTGGTGATGGTCAGGTAGCCATCACCGACCTTGGCGCCGGGCACCATGGAATGCGACGCGGCGCGATCGATCCGGATGTTGCCGGCAGGCTTGTCCTGCGCCGCTGCAACCGTTGCAATCAGCAGAAAGACGGCGGCGAAGATGCTCGCCGCAACCCACGATCCCGAGCGGCTGAACTTGTTGGTAGATCGAACCACATCGAGGACTTTGCCCTCAGGTTTGGCACGAACAAAAGAGACGCCCATTGCGTTGCGCTCCGCAACTTCTGTGGCAGTGATGATAAACATGAAAAACAATCCTGATCCGCGGCCAACTGTGCAAAGGCAGTCGGGCCGACGCTGTAAGGCGCGCTACGGCGCCTGCCGCAACGCGGGTTCAAGCAAGGATAGGATTGGAGGGTGGCGCTCTGGGGCCTGTGTTTGGAGGAAAAAGCTGGCGGTAGAAGACCTCGGCACGCAGCGGCAATTCGACGGTTGTGACGAAGCCAACACGAGCGCCAACCACGTCGGCTGGCGTCGGCAAGACGACCGACGCACTGATGCGGCATGCCTCACAGCCGTTCAGATGGGCTATCTTGCCGTGCTCTTTGCCGGAGCCGTCGTCAACGGTGACGCATAGGGTGGGAAGAGTGCCGTCGGGCAGGACATATTGCGCAAGCTCGGCCGGTGACAGCTCGCTTGCCGCCAAAGCAGGAACCTGATGCGCGTAACCGACGAACACCAGCGCGATCGCACACAAGATGCGCACCGCCCACTGCCCGATCTGGTTTTTCACACGCTGCAATTGATCCCCCGCCGAAAAGGCGTCCAGCGTGTGATATCGGCATTTCTCCTCGACCTCAATGCGGCAATCCGCGCACCCGAAACGCGCCATTCTGGCCGGTGTTTGCCACACGGGCTCCATTCCTCTAGGCCCTGTGGATCTGGCCCTGGAATGCGCCGACGCGCTTTGGGCGGCTTCACGTGTCTGGAGGACTTAAAGGTCGAATATCCGTTACAGCTCGCGCCCGATGCGCGCGTCGAGCGATACCGGGCCGCCGCCATGAATTGAGATGAGTAGCGCCATAAATCCGAGCATGACGGGATACTCGATGCCGCGATCAATCCAGGGCCATGTCGGCCCCATGGCGATGCTGATGAAGGCCATTTCGACAGCCAGCATCGGCGCGAACAGGCGGGTGAACAAGCCGACTGCGACCGCAAGGCCACCAAAGGTTTCGAGAAGAGTGACCACCGTCGCCAACTCGGAGGCGAAAGGCAGATGCAGGCTGTTGGTGATGATGTTGATCGATCCCTGCATCGGATCGGCCATGGTGCCGTGCGCTGCGCGCATGATTTTCGGCAGTCCATGCGTGACGATCGTCAGGCCGAACGCAAGCCGCAGAAGCGCGTAGGATACCGGCCTGGCCCATCGGTAAAATCCCGCGAGGCCCGGAATGAAAAGCGAAGTCTCGACAGAGCTGTGGTCTGCTGGTTTCGACATGCTGCGTTCCTTCCATCCGTGATGATTGGAAGGATAGGTCGTTCATCTTTTTCGCTGAAGAGAGCGGATTTCAACTTCATCATTTCAAAAATCATAACGATCGACTAAAGGACCGATCTATGGATCGTATCGACTCAATGCGTCTCTTCGTGCGAATTGTCGAACGGGGAAGCTTTGCCCAGGCGGCAAGGGATCTCAACGTCCCCCGCCCGACGGTTACCCATGCCATTCAGAAGCTGGAGACGGAATTGGGGGTGCGGCTTCTCGAGCGCACCACCAGGAACGTGCAGCCGACGCGTGACGGCGCCATCTATCGTGAGCGCTGCATTCGATTGCTGGCCGATTTCGACGAACTCGAAAATGCGTTTCGCGACAGCGAGCCCCGAGGGCCTTTGCGCGTTGACATGCAGGGGACGATGGCGCGATTTTTCATCATGCCGGCCTTGCCTAGCTTCGTCGCGCGCTACCCGCAGATCGGTTTGAATCTGAGCGAGGGAGACCGCATGGTCGACCTCATAAGGGAAGGCGTCGACTGTGTGGTGCGCGCCGGCACGCTGCCCGACTCGTCGCTGATTGGTCGACGTATCGGCATGTTCGAGCAAATCACCCTGGCAAGCCCTTCCTACATCGAGCGCTACGGATTGCCCGCGTCGGCGGAGCATTTGGAGGGACACCGGATGGTCGGCTACAGCGCGTCGGCCACCGGCCAAGCCTATCCGCTCGAGTTCGAGCGCGATGGACAATCAATACAGGTCAGCCTGCCGAGTGACGTTCTGGTAAGGGGCGCCGAGATCTATACGGCTGCCGGGCTGGCGGGGTTGGGATTGATCCAGGTCCCCCGTTATCGCGTGGCCCATCAGCTGGCATCCGGGCACTTCCTGCCCGTACTCGCCGATTGGACGGTGCCGCCGATGGAGGCCTCGGTCCTTTACACACAAAACCGCCAGCTCGCGCCGCGCGTCAGAGTCTTCATCGACTGGCTTACCCAGGTGTTCCAGTCGGAAGCAACCGATAGCAAAAGCTGACGCGCGCACTCCCGCCACCGGCGGCTGCGCAGCGCTATCCGTTGCGATGCTGTTCCTGCTCACAAACCTGGCCGCCTTGCAGTCACGTTCCCTTTCGGGCGCGCTTCAGCCAGACAGACATCTGCCGCTCGGCCTGGATTTCGCCTCGCAATCGGGCAGCCACGCAGCCCTTTTCCCACGCATCGAGCGCGGCCGCTTCGTGCCCAAGCGCCAACTCGCAGCGGCCGAGCTGCGCCCATGCGGCAGAAAAATCAGGAGCTTTCAAAACAGCTTCGCGCAGATGCGAGGCGGCGCGCTCCACATCCTTTGCATCGAAAAGGGCCTTGCCGAGAGCAAAGCGCAGGAGCGCATCATCAAACCCTTGATCAAGTCGCTCGTTTAGTCTGTCAATCAAAGGCGACATAGCGGATGGAACCAGAGTAGCGACATGTGCATCTCATACTTGTTAGAATAGCTTTCCTGAGCTATTTACAAAGCAATGACTTTGAAAATATGACCGGCGGAGACGATGTCAAGCCATAGCCTGGAGAAACAAAGCGGCCTTGCAGGTGAGCGGGTGCTTCTTGAGATCAAGATGCGCGGCCCTCAGACAGCGGCGCAACTGGGGCAGCGCCTCGGCACCACCGGAGAAAATGCGCGCCAATTGCTGCTCAAGCTTGGCGACGATGGCCTTGTGACGGCTCAAAGCGTTTCGGTGGGTGTCGGACGGCCCAGGCAGGTCTGGCATCTCACGCCCGCATCGAGGTCGCATTTTCCGGATGCCCATGCAGATCTGACACTCGGGCTGATCAAGGGCATTCGGGATCTGCTGGGTGAAGACGCGCTGGACAGGGTCATCGGCGCGCGTGAGACGGAAACCCGCAAGCTCTACGAACAAGCGGTATCAGGTGCCCAGTCCATCGAGGAACGGCTGTCGAGCCTGAGAGATATCCGGTCTCGTGAAGGCTATATGGCGGAATGGACGAAGGCCGAAGACGGCGATGGCTGGCTCTTCGTGGAAAACCACTGTCCGATCTGCGCTGCCGCAGAACTCTGCCAAGGTTTCTGCCGGGCCGAACTATCCATCTTTCGAGACATCCTGGGTCAGGATGTCTCCGTCGAGCGCGATGAACATATCCTCGCGGGAGCGCGTCGTTGTGCCTATCGCGTGAGACCTGCGCATGACAGCGGATCTTCTCAGCGGTCGATGTCACAATAACGGCAGGTCATCACACCGCTTGGGACGACCCAGACTGCCAGTCAAAGACTCAAGCCAAAATCATTTAGCGCGATTGGAGCTGCGTATTGTCTTCCGCAGCCGTCGGCGCCGCAGGCGCTTCCCTCTCGATATCCTGATCGAGCGTCAACTCCAGCTTTCCCCAAATCGACGTCTTGCGATCCGTCGGCTTCGATTTCCGAGACTGCTTGATTTCGACAATAAACGGCTTTGTCTGCTGACGCATAAATCCTCCAGGTAGCGAATCGCAGTGTGACGATAGCCGGTTGATAAGCGGACGCAACTGCCTGCACACGCTTACCCTGCAGTTCTCGTGGGCGCCAGGCCAGAGCGCTTCACCAAGAGATGATAAAAGCGCCCATCGACGTCGCGCCGAACCAGCGGCGGTGCCTTCAATTTGTCAAAAGTGAGTCGGTGATTCTCCTCTCCCCATGCATTTTGCGGGCACCATCTGGTCACATGGACGGCGGAAGTGTTGGAGAAGGTGTGGGAAACCGCAATTCACCAGGATTACGCACTGTTCGAAATATGACATAAAAATAACGACTTAGAGAATATTAGTCGGCTTCTTTTTCTCTCAACGTTAACGGGGCGTTAACCGTTATTCTCTGGACGCAAAGATAGAATCGTGTTCTATCTTTGGCGGGCAAAGGCCGGCAAGCCGGTGATCAGCCGCCAAGAGGGACAGATGGCGATAGCGCAACAAACACAGACGGCAATGCCGTCCAAGGAAGATGCAGGCAGCAAGATTACGCGCCATGCAAGCCTATTGTCGAGCCAGCTTCAGCAGCTGAGAACGCGCATGTATCCGCCGAGGTCTGAAAAGGCCCTGCGGCAATTCCTGACCAACGAAGTATCCAAGCTGACCTCGATTCCGGATTCGACCCTGAAGCTGATGTCGAGTGAAGGCCGAGGCCCTGTTCCAAGCCGCCTTGAGAACAATCATCGGGTCTATACCTTGGCTCAGGTCAATGAGCTGCGCGAACTATTCGCCAAGCAAAAGCCTTCGGAGGCTTTGCGCTTTCTGCCGCGTCGCCGGCCGGGCGAGCCCATGCAGATTCTGGCGATCGCCAATTTCAAGGGCGGCAGCGCCAAGACGACAACATGCGTCCATCTCGCGCATTATCTCGCTCTCCAGGGTTATCGCGTGCTTGCCCTCGATCTCGATCCGCAGGCATCGTTGTCCGCCATGTTCGGTGCACAGCCGGAGATCGATGTCGGTGCCAACGAAACCATCTATGCCGCGCTGCGCTACGACGAAGCAGAACGCCGGCCTATCCGCGATATCATTCGCAAGACCTACTTTGATGGCGTGGATCTGATTCCCGGCAATCTGGAGGTCATGGAATACGAGCACGAAACACCCCGGGTCCTGGCCAACAGATCCGGATCCGGCGCGATCTTCTTCGAGCGCCTCAAACTGGTGCTTGCCGAAGTCGACGATGACTATGACGTGGTCATTCTCGATACGCCGCCTTCGCTCGGCTTCCTCACTCTCAGCGCGATCTACGCCGCAACCAGCATGATCATCACCGTGCATCCGGCCATGCTCGATGTCGCATCGATGAGCCAGTTTCTGCTGATGATGGGCGACCTTATCAGCGTGCTGAATGAGAGCGGTGCGCAGCTCGATCAGGATTTCATTCGCTATCTGGTGACCCGTCACGATCCGAATGACGGGCCGCAGTCCCAAGTGGTCGCGATGCTGCGCCATCTGTTTGGCTCTGACGTTCTCCTGCCGACGGCAATTGAGAGCACGGCGGTCGAAGCCGCTGGCCTCGCCAAGCGTTCGGTCTATGAACTGGAATGGGGACAGATCGGGCGCGATACGCACAAGCGTGCGCGCGAAGCGGTCGATGCCGTCAACGAGGCCATCATAGAACTGATCAATACGAGTTGGGGTCGCGGATGAGCAAAAACCCTCGCAAATCTATCGTTGCCAGTTTCGGCCTGCTGTCAGCTTCGCTCGAGAATAGTGATGCCGAGGTCGCTCCGGCTGCATCTGATCCTTCTCAAGCACAGCCACCTCAAACAACGCGTGTCGGTGCCGGCGTGATCGGTGCCGCTCATCGCGCAATAGGCGACATCCGTGCTGAGCGCGATCGTCTGCGAGCCATTATCGAATCCGGTGAAGGCTCAATCCACGATCTCGATCCGAAGACGATCGATCCGTCCCCCTACCCCGATCGGCTGCCGGATGATGATCCGAAGGACTTCGACAGCTTCAAGCGCTCGATTGAGACGGAAGGCCAGAAGGTTCCAATTCAGGTTCGGCGCCATCCTTCGGCAGAGGGCCGATACCAAGTCGTTTACGGTCATCGCAGATGGCGGGCAGCACTCGAACTGGGCCGACCGGTACGCTCCATCGAGGTGGAGATATCGGATCTCGATCTGGTCGTGGCCCAGGGCATCGAAAATGCCAGCAGACAGGATCTCACCTGGATCGAGCGGGTGTTGTTCGCCTCGCGCATGGACGATGCCGGCATCAAGGCGCGGGATATCTATGCCGCGCTTTCCATCGAGCACACGGAACTCGCCCGCATGCGCAGTGTCTATCGCTCGGTTCCCGCCGATGTGATTGAAGCGATTGGCCGCGCTCCGAAGATCGGGCGGCCTCGCTGGATTGATTTCGCCAAGACGATTTCATCCACGCCAGGTGCGCTTGAGGCCGCGCGCAATGCATTGAAGACAACCGATAAGGCGCCTGCGTCATCGAACGAACGATTCCAGCGGGCGCTTGGTGCTGTAAAGCCGGCATCCGAACCGCAGGTTTCCCTGACATCGATCGCCGATGCGGCTGGAGACAAGCTCGTCACTCTTTTGAAGTCGGCAAGAGATGTTCGCATTTCCGCCGACGGGCCGCTCGGCCTTGAATTCTTGAAATTCGTTGAGAACGAAATGCCCGACCTTGTCGAGCGTTTCACACGTCAAAGAAACAATAGGAACGCATGATCGTCCCTTGGGGACTGTCGGCAGATTTCAGAGAAAGGAAGTCTGGCAAAAGAAAAAAGGCCCCCAAACGTTGCCGTCGTGGAAGCCTTCTCTTCAATGTAGCAACTGAAGAATCGCATTTTCACGAATCCCAGTCAAGAGTTTTTGGCACCGTTTTTGGTGAGCGGATTTTTTTTGCCCTCTTGTAGGTGAGGGAAAATGCAGATTGGAACTGTGACGACGCCATTTGGGCGCCGGCCGGCTTCGCTTGCCTTGGTGCGGCAGCATGTTGCTGCGGCCGAGATCGCGCCCGGCAAATCAGCTGATAAATGGAAAATCTTCAGGGACGCATCGGAAGCAAGGGAATTGCTCGGTCTTCAAGACCGCAGTCTTGCCGTTCTCGATGCGCTGCTGAGCTTCTATCCTGAAAACGAGCTACGCCAGGACGCGCAGCTCATCGTCTTTCCTTCGAACGCACAATTGAGCTTGCGAGCCCATGGCATCGCGGGCGCTACCTTGCGACGGCACCTGGCCTTGCTGGTCGACGCCGGCCTGATCCTTCGAAAGGACAGCGCCAACGGCAAGCGTTACGCCCGCAAGAACAGGACAGGCGAGATCGAGAATGCCTTCGGTTTCGACATTTCGCCGCTTCTGGCACGTTATGAAGAACTTGCCGCCATGGCGCAGCAAGTCGCAGCCGATCGGATTGCGCTCCGCCGGGCCAAGGAAAATCTGACAATTTGCCGTCGAGACGTCCGCAAGCTTGTTGCCGCGGCAATCGAGGACGGCATTCCAGGCAACTGGTCGATTATCGAAAGCCTTTATGAGAGCCTCGTCGACCGCATTCCCCGTAGCCCGACCATCAGAACCATCGACCTGATTTTGGACGAAATGGAGCTCCTGCGCAGCGAAGTCGTCAACCTGTTGGAAATGCAGGATGAAACCGAAAATTCGAGCACCAATGATGCTCATAGTGAGCACCACAAACAGAGTTCAGAATCCGAATCTTTCTATGAACTTGAACCAGGCTCTGAAAAAGAGCGGGGAGCAATTACGGAGAAAAAGAACGACCCTCGTGGGGAAACCATGCGGGTGTTCCCACTTGCGCTTGTGTTGAAGGCCTGCCCGGACATCGTGGCGTATGGCCCGAAAGGCACGATCGACAATTGGCGCGAGATGATGTCGGCGGCGATTGTCGTACGCTCGATCTTGAACGTCAGCCCATCGGCCTATCAGGATGCCTGTGACGTGATGGGGCCTGAAAATGCGGCCGCGACTATTGCCTGCATCCTAGAGCGGGCTGGACATATCAATTCAGCCGGCGGTTATCTCCGAGATCTGACAATGAAAGCAGCACGTGGCGAATTTTCGCTTGGCCCGGTTTTGATGGCGCTGCTGCGAGCCAACAGCCCAAACAACCTTAATGTCAGAAAGGCATCCTAGGCGTCTTCGATATTGGCAATCTCTGATATCGGTTGGCACCCAATCTCGGTTTTGAAGGCAAGAACCGGAGTTTGAGCAAGGGAACACTCCAATAGGACTATTTCCAGGACATCGATCGGTTCGATGATCCCTGAGATGGAATATGAGGATTGTTTCAATGAGCAAAGAAGACGACAACAAGGCGATAGTCGGTCGCTGGTTCACCGAGTTCTGGGGCAAGACAGTAGATCTGTCCGTCATCGACGAGATCGCGGCACCTGATATGCTTCTGAAGTATTCGCTCCATGAGCCACGCCGTGGTCGCGAAGATATCAAGGCTTTCATGGTCGACTTCCGGGCTGCATTTCCGGACCTCGGTTTTTGGGGCACCGCAGACCTTCTGGCGGAAGGCGATTACGTCGTCGGCCAATGGGAAGGCGGCGGAACCCATACAGGCCCGGCTTTCAACGACTTCCTGATCGGTGGTCTTCCAGTCGGCACGGGTCGCAAGATGCACTTCACCGGAACCACCGTCCTGAAAGTGATCGATGGAAAAATCGTCGAGGAAATCGGTCTTGATGACGGCGTGACCGCGCTCACTCAACTCGGTCTGATCAAAGTCGCCTGATCCGATCTAACGGAAGAAACGGGCTTGCGACGAATACCGTCGCGAGCCCTTCATCCGTCATTCGAAGGTCCTGCGGCAAGAACCGGGTGGGCATCGAACCGCTTTGGTTGCAGGCTCGAATAACCCGGAAAACCGAAAGGTTGGAATGATGAGATCAAAGCGCGCTTCCATTCCTGATCTGTATCAGGATCTCGGCACGACAGATCCACGCTGGATCGCCCTTCTCTCTCGAGACAAAGCGGCAGATGGTGACTTTTGGTATTCTGTTTCGACGACGGGAGTCTATTGCCGGCCGTCCTGTCCGTCACGATTGGCCAATCCGGTGAATGTGACCCTACATGACACGTTGGAAACCGCTCGTGCCACCGGCTTTCGATCATGCAGACGCTGCCATCCTGAGAGGGTTTCTCTGCAGCATGAAAACGCAGCTCTGGCGGCAAAGGCCTGCCGGATCATCGAGGAAAGCGAAACATCGCCCTCGCTGGAGGATTTGGCGGACGCGATCGGCCGCAGCCCCAGTTATTTTCATCGCCTGTTCAAGGCCGCAACTGGTTTGACGCCGAAAGCCTATGCGGCAGCCCATCGCGCCAGGAGGGTGCGCCAAAATCTCGATGACGGCACCAGCGTTACGGCAGCGATCTATGATGCCGGCTTCAATTCAAGCAGCCGCTTCTATGAGAAATCGACCGAGATGCTTGGCATGACCCCAACGCAGTATCGTCGTGGCGGGGACAAGGAGGAAATACGATTTGCGGCCGGCCAAACATCGCTGGGTTCGATCCTGGTCGCCTCGAGCGCAAAGGGCATCGCCGCGATCCTTCTTGGCGACGAGCCGGAGACCCTCCTGCGCGATCTTCAGGATCGCTTTCCAAAGGCTCGACTTATCGGCGCCGATCGCGATTATGAGGCGCTCATATCGCGGGTGGTCGGCCTCGTCGAAAATCCCGGCATCGGGCTTGATCTGCCTCTCGATGCCAGAGGCACGGTATTTCAGCGCCGCGTATGGCTGGCATTACAGAATATTCCGGCCGGCGAGCGCATGTCCTATTCTAAAATTGCCCATAGGATCGGTTTGCCCTCCGCCACAAGAGCTGTTGCCGGAGCCTGCGCCGCAAACAGGCATGCCGTGGCAATCCCCTGCCACCGAGTGGTTCGCAACGATGGTGCGGTTTCGGGTTATGCGTGGGGTATCGATCGCAAACAGGAGCTTCTCGATCGAGAAGCAAAAAGGAACGCCTAGATGAGCGGCGGATACTTGCCTCATCATCGAGTTCTACGATCATCTTGCACACCATCGCCCCTGTTGCACAAGGGCCAACCGACGGCGATATTGCGATCATGCGTCATCCCCGAATGACGGTTCGGCGCAAAGGCCGATCGACCCATTGTCTCGAGGGACAAGAACCATGCCTCTGCAAAATCGCGTCACGCCGTTCGGCGATATCGTTTCCATTTCACAGCGAGGCCTGTTTACCGGCAATCGCGGCATTATCCACGATCCGAAAACAAAAACCCTGCTGACGCGGCGCTGGTCGTCCAAGGCATGGCTTGTCTGCGAGTGCGAATACAAGGGACGCCGCCGCGAGGTCATGGCAAACCGCAGCTGGACGGAGCTGTTCTTCCTTGATGAGGCCGTTGCCTTCGCAGCCGGGCACCGGCCATGTTTTTACTGCCGCCGAGGTGCCGCCAAGGCGTTCCGTGCGTGTTGGGCGACCGGCAAGCACATGGCAGTTCCTTCCGCCGCAACGATGGATGCGGAACTGCACGCCGAGCGTCTCGATCACGGCCGCAAGCGGCTTCATCGGCTTTCCACGCCGCTCCACCAGTTGCCTGACGGCGTCATGGTGGCAGCCGGAGACGCGGCTTACATGCTTCGGGGCGGCTTGGCATATCGCTGGATAGAAGTGGGTTATGCTCCACCGAGGCATCTTAAGACTGCCGATTGGCTTATCACGCCGCCCTCGATCGTTCTGGCCATGCGTGCAGGCTATCACTTGAGATTGCATGCTTCGAGCGATCTCTCCTCGTAGCGATTGATTTTGCCCTGGTTCGGGGCTGCTCATCGGAAAGGCCGGTAGGTTTCCGAATTTGAAAGCAAGGAACGGAGTTCGCAGCGTCATGAGGCGGCGTAGCTTCGCCCTTAGTCACGGATCAAGAGGCACATGCATGGAACTCACCAACGTCGCCGCTCGCCATTTGGCGTCGCTCCGTAAATTGGTGTGCGACCCTACTCTGTTCCACATTGTGAATGGCGCTTGATTAGCCGGGTAATTTAAGCCGGAAGAACACTCTAAAATTGGACGACGAATATGAATGTGACCACTCTCTCCTCGGCGTCGGCGCCAGTCACCGCAGAGGGCCGGATCAGCCGTTACGACTGGAATCTGCTTGTCGGAGACCTCGATAATTTCGGCTGTGCTGTCATGCCAAAATTGCTGACGCCGGATGAATGCACGGCGATTGCCTCGCTCTATCCCGATGAGAGCCGTTTCCGCAGTCACATTGTCATGGCCCGCCATGGATTCGGCAAGGGCGAGTATCGCTACTTCAAGTATCCCCTTCCCGATCTGATCGGTGACTTGCGAACCGCGCTTTATCCGCGTCTTGCCAGTGTCGCCAATGCCTGGAACGAACGGATGGGAATGGAGGAGCGATATCCAGGCGAGCACGCTGAATTCCTGAGACAATGCCAGAAGGTGGGTCAGGCAAGGCCGACACCGCTGCTTCTTCAATATGTTCCGGGTGATTTCAACTGCCTGCATCAGGATCTGTACGGCGATCTCGCCTTTCCAATCCAGGTTGCGGTTCTTCTCTCTGAACCGGACAGAGATTTTACCGGCGGTGAGTTCGTGTTGACCGAACAGCGGCCGCGCATGCAAAGCCGCGTTGATGTCGTGCCCCTGCGGCAGGGCGATGCGGTTGCTTTCGCGGTTCACAATCGGCCGGTGCGAGGTTCCAAGGGGAATTATCGCGTCAATCTGCGCCATGGGGTGAGCCGCGTACGTTCCGGCATGCGCCACACGGTCGGCATCATTTTCCACGATGCCCGCTGACGGTTCTGCAAGCTGGAGGGCGGCAGGACCACATCCATCAAACTTCTTCGGGGGATCGATGGATGGGCCGTGCTCTCTAACCGAGCCTGATCTCTAGATATCCGACGGCCCGGAGCGAGTCCGAGGCAATAATCTTTAGCCGGATGCTATGAGGTCGATATGTCGTCTTATGGGGCTAGCTCGCTTGTCGAATGACAATTCATGACCGGGCATGCCCCATCGGCGCTCGGGACATAGGCCCGCACGCCGTACAGGCCAGGACCGCATTGCGCTGACTGGGAGACATAGCGATCATAGAGTGTCATTCGACCATCATGCGAGGGATAGCGCAGAATTGCCTGGCGATTGCCGGCAACGAAACTTTGAATTGCCGCGCAGCTGTGCGATGGCGTGTCATAGCGTGGTGTTGCCATTACCGGCACTCCGGTGCCTGTCAATATTGCGATCGCAAATATGAATTTCCACATTGGTGCCCCTCTCCCACGTCTCCAAAAGCTATGCGCAGGCGATGCGGCCGCGATGATAGCATACGGCAAGCCCTTCCTCCGGATACAATGATGGAACACGCCGGCGGCCGCTTGGCCTTTCCTTCCTAGGATATATCGGATGGCCAATCGCTCCGATTCTTGTTTTCAAATCGAAAAACTTAAAGTGGACCGGCCGTGGTTTACAGGGTCGTTCTTATCAGTTGCCGACGATAAGATCTCTGATCCGCAGCCTCGCGCAAGCGCATCGTCCCCTGCCCTTCAAAACCTCAATACAGGCACTTGGGACGCCTTCGTCAGCGCTGTATATCAGGAGGAAATGAAGTGCCTCGTAAGTTCACCAAGGCAATATTGCTATTATTTTTCAGCACATTATGTCGGCATAAAAAACGGTAGAATTGAGCATAATTGAATAAAAGCAGCTCAAATTCGATGGCGATTGCCCCACTTTGCTAGCATTTATTCGGACCGATTGCGAGCCTTTAAAAATCACCTAATCTATGGTTGTTGGCATTGATTCGAATCTCGATATCCTTGTGGTCCGGTTCGTAGCGCCGCTAGTGCGATAGGATTTTCTATTTCGCCGTGGGACGGACGGTGTGCAGGTTGGACGCCGAGCGCGGAATTTCCGGCACGGTCGAGAAGAACGGGCGTGATTGCTTGGGAAGAGGGTGGAATGAGAAAACTTATAATTTCGATTGCGATTGTCATGGCGGCATCCCCGGCTTTCGCGCAAACCGCGCCAGTTGCCAGCAAGAGCGGCTATGGCAATGACCGCAATCTGCTGGGCGATCCTTCCGTACTGAACAGAAGCATCGAGGCTTGCAGCCATAGCGCCATCAAGCCGGACGTGCAGCGCAGCCTCGCTAAACTATTTGGGGTCACTGAAGCCAATGTTCGCTTCGAGTTTTGCCGGCGTATCTATACGGCCTATGCGAAGGGTGCGATTCCCTATGATGACTACGTTCAGTTTGCTGGGGGTGGCGGCATGCCGGCCAGCATCTTGAGGGCCTTACGTATTCCGGCCTCTGCTCCATTGAAGCGGCGGCAAGAGCGAACCGAAATTGTTCTGCCGGCCTCGGCAACGATGGATAGCGGGGAACGTTTCAAGGGGTCCACGATCGCGTCGGGAACAAGCGGCCACTTCATGGTTCGCTCTTCGCGGCGATCGATCAAATGTGCGGGCGATTACGATCTGAGGGATCGGCGACCGACCGTCACACTTCCCGTCAGATGCTCTGATGGCCGCACCGGCGAGGTCTTCGTGACCAGGTCGACGGATCTCATGTCAGCGTGGGGAAAGGTAAAACTTTCCGACGGAAGCACCGGCCGCCTGATTGTTGGTATCGCGCGCAAGCAGCTCTAGCAAATTTAAGAATCGCTGTTTCGCCATAGATTATTCTATTGCAACTAACTGCCTTCGCGGAGTTTCATTCGCCCGGCATTCGGGTGCCTAGTCGGCTCCGTGTGATTGGCTTCCCATCATCTCGCGCAGGCGCTGGATGGCGTCGGCAACAGAAGGCCCCTGGATCTCTGGCGGACTGGCGCGCTCGCAAAATTCGCGCCAGACAAAAAATGTCAATTCTGCACCATCCGTTTCGCTTTCTCCCTCTCCTTCCGCGAAGGTCTGAAGAAGTCGATAGCGATCATCTTCCCAAAAGAGCCTTTCGATCCATTCATAGATCGGGATGACGTGGAAATGAATCGTGCGCCCGGGAACGTGCCCGTAGCGGCCGATATAGACGCGCTCCGCATTCAGTCCTTGTTTGAGCGCGGTTTGCGCGGCTGCCAGCAGTGGGCCAAGCTCATGTAAAGCGCCTTCTGAAAGTTCCGATAGATCTGTGGCGAAACGCCGGGAGCTGACGATGAGATAACCGGGAAGAGCGGAGTTCGAGCGATGGCTCACACGCCAATGCTCCGCATCCAACACGGCAAAATCCGAAGACGTTTCCAAAGGTTCCCCGACCAGCTCGATGCGTAACACTGGCCTTTAAGATGGCAGAAAGATCATTGGGAAGGAAGGGTGCTCGCGTTGCGGGATAGGCGGACTTTGGCTTGCCGTAGTCAGTGGGTTTTTCTCCGCCTGAGCCTTTGTCGTTTAACGCTACGACGGAGCTTCTAAAACCGTGACAGCTGTCACGTTTTTTGGGCGGACGTTAAAGACATAAGCGATGAAGTAGCGTCATGCCTCTATGGTTTTCTTCGCTGCCGTCCTTCATTGAACCGATGAACGCGGCGACCGGTGCCTGCGTGATTGGGATGTGCGGGATGGAGCAACTAACGAAAATCCTGCCGACGAACGCCGGTGACATTTCCTCGGCAGAACCGTGACAGCTGTCACGGTTCTGCCGACAACAGGAAGCGCGTTATTCTGTCGGTCCCGTGAGCAATCTCGAGAGACCCGCAAAGAAGTGGCTTTGATGTGACGGCCGCGCATCCGCGCTGTTGACTCGCTGCACGCTGACTTAGCTGGCGAAGTGCAGTTCCTCACCCGCGGTAGTCGGAAGCCGATCGACTTCAAAATGCCCCTCTTGTCTTCATGGCGGAGCTATTTCGACGATAAACAACACCATGATTGCGAGATCAAAATTGGAAAGCGACAGGACGATTTGAAATTGCCTATCTTTTCGACGCAGCGGCGACTGCGCGATTGGGTCTCGCCGCTGCGCTTCGATATGCTTTTCGATACGAATATCATGGACGCAGACAAAATCGAGCGGATCTGAAGACTTGAGCCTTTGACATCCGGAGGATGAGCGTTTCGAGATCTGGCTACCTGGCCAGGCGCGCAATTTGCCGGGCTCCCCTCCGTCACCGACGTCAGCCTGGGTCGCCACTGAACCTGTTATTTTTGGGCTGAAAGGGGACGGCCGTATCGAAAGCTCTTCAGATCAACAGGAGCACCGATCACCGGCGGCTTTGCCGTCAACCTCGAGAATTATCCCACGCCCGCTTTCAGCAACTGGCTCAGCACCTGCGGAGCGTCAATGGAGGGCTGGAAGCAATATGTCAGCTTCAAGGGCTCTTCAGGAGTGGCCTGCTAAATGATGATTGGTCGTACGGGTCTTCTGTCGGGAGGAGCAATCGAGCGCTTCGCTGCGAATACGGACGATATGGATTATCCGAGAGGCGGCATCGTGGATGTCAGCGCCGTCGCCATGATCTATGCCGACGGGCCTCTCACTCATACCGGCAATGTCGCGCAGAGCTCACTCCACACGCAGCAGCGCCTTTCGCAGTAAGGCGTCGGCAGGCGTTGGGGTGAGCGGAAGAGCCATAATGCTGGTCGGGCAGTTTGCTCGGGATCAATTTCGTCGCAGCAGCGAGGCATCAATGCCGATCGAGGTTTGCCTCATGGGGTGGACTTAGAAGCGTTTCAGTCTGTGAAGCAGCCGCAGCCGCACGCGCGTTATGCGACGAGGCGGTCTCTTCGGACGAACGAGCCTGATCAATGGGAGGGTGCGTGAATTTCAATCGCAACCATTCCCGTAAAAAGGTGGCGATTACGCTCGAAGGATTTGCCCGTGCCCATGCAGACAAGGCGCCAAATGCGCGGCTTTATCTGCATTGGGGCGCAGCACGCACGGGGCCAGATTTGATGCGAGAAACGCACGCGTTAGATATCGTCGATAGTGTCCTTATTCCGGAAGCCGCCGGGGTCATCAGCGAGACATTGGCGCTTCTTTACCGGGCCATGGATGTGGGAATCAACACGTCGACAGGGGAGGGATGGGGATTACCGGCTTTCGAACATGCTGCAACCGGCGCGCCGCAGATCGTGCCAAGTCATAGTGCTTGCAAGGAACTGTGGCGCGATGCGGCTTTGCTGCTTACGGTTTGGCGAAACGTGAACCTCGCCGGCTGGATTGACGGCGGTGAGGTTCGACCGATCGACGTCTGTCTGGCTTTGGAGAGATTGATAACGGATAAGGACTACTACGAGAAGACAGCAAGCGCCTGTCAAAGAATTGCTGAAGGTCGCTGCTATTCTTGGGATGTGATATGTGAACATTGGCTTCGGTGGCTTAGCGACATTGAATCATCGCGAAGCGAGGCAGTCAGCTGGTCCGCGCGATGATCAAGATCTTACGCGACCTGGCTTTGGAGAAGGGCAGGGGTGCTCCTGGCGTCGGATAGCAGTCTGGGCGCCTGTTATGAGGTTCCGGATCGGAACGGTGCTGCGATAGGGACTCAAATGCGCTTGTTTGATGCCGGGAGTAGAAGAGCTAAGAAAATGAAGTTTAATATGATTCCCATTATAGGGAAGCTAAATCAGTGAAAACTTCCCTCTGGGCTGTGATTGGTTTTGCATCAAATTTGGCGAGGCGTATGTCACCTCTTGTCTGCGGAACCATTTGAAGGGTTCAGACTGTCCTACCGGGCAGCGACCTGAGCATTTCCCAACCGGGCATTAATTTGCAGCCTTGCACCACGTGCAAGGTTCGCTGGCATCAGAGCTTATTTGGCGCCGGTTCCTGTAATGTGATTTCGACGAACCCGCCGCGCGAGCATTTGCCCCAACCTCCCGCCATCGATGTCGGGCTGCGGCGATTGAGAATATATTCGCATTCCCCGGATGTCTTACGGTTGCGCGATACGGTTTCTTTCCAGACCAATTGCTCGTTGCCGCTTACGCGCCCCTTGATCGCGTTGGCTGTTCCCGATTTCGGCCAATTCATAATGGCTTCGAAATTTTGGTGATCCGTGCGCACGAGGTGATCGACGCTGAAAGGCAGGATTTTTCTTCCGCTTCGGATCGAGCCTGAAAAGCCGCCTTTTAATACCTCGACAAGCGCTTCATTCTTCGCCTCGGCAGCGCTTGATGCCAGTGTCCCGTTCGGCGGTTCCATGTTCGACGAAAGTGCTTTTTTGAACATGGCTTCGGCATTTCGACACATATCCAGGGGGACTTTCCCTCGGCGCAGAAGCAAGGTCAGCTGCCGCTGAGCTTCCATGTCGGCCGTATGGCGAACGTAGTCCGACAGTTGATAGCGCCATCCGTAGTCTAAAATTCCGACGGCGACGTGATTTTCCCACCGGTGACGAGCGTGGTGACGTTGAGTGTCGCATTTTTGGATCAGGATGAAGTTCGCGGCATAGTAGCCAAGTTGCACCGCGGCATCGACCGGGCCGCTTTGATCGGAACTCGGATTGCTGTCAAACAAGTATGTGCGAGAAGTTTCGCTCGCATGGGCGCAAACAGAAAGCTGGGAAAGCAGGCAAACGCTGAAAAAGAGCCGTTTCAACAAGAAGAACCTCCGATGCCGATTTTCGAATGAGGATGTTTGCCGTTTCAGTTCTTTCAGCCGCTCAAAATCAAGCTCTCGTTGAATGGTGCTTCCGCAACTCAGAGGCCAAGTCTACAACCATGTAATAGTAAGGCTGATTTAAAATCGGTTGCAAGCGATTATTGTTTGACCGCTTATATCAGTTAGCCGGCAAATCCGTCGACATGGCACAGGTCATCTATGCGGCCGTATGGAATATATCGGCTGAGGTTGGTTTTAGCGCCGGTGTTGTTGTCCTAGGTCGAACTGGCCAATCGCGACCAGCCGCAATTCGGAATTGCTCGCCCCGTGCCATTTGCCGGGCAGGTGAGCATCGTCAGGATTTATGCCGAGCCTCGAAGCATGATTTCTCCGTTCAGCAAGACGGTGGCGTTTCTTGCGGAGAAGATCGTCTTTTCTCCCTGGTCGATCATTCGCAGCAACAGATCCATGGCCCACTGTCCTATCTGGTCATAGTCTTGGGCGACGGTTGTAATGGGCGGGCAGGCGTAGCGAGAGAGCGGATGGTCATCGTGACCCGCGATCCTGAGATCGCCCTGTCCTGTCTGCCCGACCTTCAGCCCCGCGTGATAGGCTGCGGAGATCGCGCCAAAGGCAATTCGATCGTTGGCGCAAAGCACCGTGTTGGTCGGAAATCCCCCGGCTTCTATGTGCGCCTTCGCCTGCTCAAAGCCAAAACGCTCGAAATCCCAGGTGCAATCAGCTGACACCGACAGAAAGACCGGCTCCATATGCAGCTGGATCATGGCGTCGATGTAGGCCTGTTCGCGCGTGCGTGCATTGGTGTTGACCAGCGGCATGCCGAGATAACATGGCGGGGAGCCGGACCGACAAAGATACTCCACCATCAGGCGGAAGCTCTGGCGGTTGTCTGTACCGACGAAGGGCGACGTGTCGTCCAGCGGAGAGTCGATATAGATCAGCGGAATTGCTGTCGCCAGCTTTCGCAGCGTCTCCTGTTGCGATTTGCCGCCCAGCGCCGCAATGATTGCTCCCGCGACATTCATCGACCGCAAGGTTTCGATCGCGCGAGCCTCCAGTTCCGCATCGCCGTCCGATGAGAGTACGAAGGCAAGATACCCGGAGGTATTGGCGATCAGTTCGATGCGCCGCGTTAGCGCCATGTAGAACGGGTCCGTCGAGTCTGGTACGATGATACCTACGATATTGCTGCGACGCCGATTGAGGTTGACCGCAAACATGTTGGGCCGAAAGCCGCTCTCTTTGAGGGCGGCTTCGATCTTTTCCCGGGTCGTCCGTCGAACAGAGCCCGGGTCGTTGAAGTATTTCGACACCGTTGGCCGCGAGAGGCCAACGAACTCTGCGAAGTCCTCCATTGTCCTAATGCTTATGTCTGCCAATCCCGATTCCGCCTTGCATTTCTATTGCTTAGCTACGCGCGGCAGGCTTCGAAATAGTCTTCCAGGACAAGATCGACGGCGTCGAGTGCCAGCGCTTGCGCCTTTGGCTCGATTTTGCCAGTGCGAACGGAATCATAGCTTGCGCGGAGATATTGGCTGATCAGGGTCTCGGGTATGGCGAGGTCGCCAAGCAGCGCGAACAGTGACTTTACCGCGGCGTCGATTTCGGGATGCGGCCAGTAGTAGCGAATTCGGTCGCTGTAGCTGAAATGACGCTGGATATGACGTTCGGCATCCGAACCGTGATAGTATTTTTCCCAATTCTTCGGCTCGGCGAGCAATACCCGCTCAATCGTGGCGGCAAGGGTTTCCTGGCGCTTGCCGGGAAAGAGAAACTCGGCGATCTGATCGAGGCCGTAATAGGCTTCCCGCAGTGCGAACGTCAGGCCAGGTCCGACCTTGAGGATCGCAAAGCCGTCCAGCACCAGCGAGCGCAGGGCATTGCGCGTTTGGTAATCGGTGGAGTGGGCCTCGAACACCAGGCCGGGCAGTTGCGAGAGCGTGGCGCTGAGATCGGCCGCCTTCTCGGGAACATAGGCAATGACGTTCTCGTTGCCGAATTCGACACCCGGCTGAACAACGGCACCCACCACCCGGGAAAATGCATCCGCCACGCCAGCAGCTTTAAACGCTCTTCGATGAACGGCGATGGTTTCGAGCGCCGCTTCGGGCTTGGTCACTTCCAGGATATCGAGCTCTTCCATCGCCCCGCCCGGGATCGGAACCTCGGTCCCGACGATATAGACCGGCTTGATGCCGGTTGAACCTTCGAGCGCTCTTTCGGCAACCGCCGCCAGACGCGCGGCCCGCTCAGCGGTGACAGCGTCGGGAAGCGCGACTGGTTCGCCAGCGCATCCCATGCTCGTGTCCAGATGAAGCTTGGTAAAGCCTGCCTTGGCGTAGGCCTCGATCATTATGCAGGCTTTCGCCATAGCCTCTTCCGCAGGCAAGGCCTTCCACGGGTTCGGCCCGAGATGATCGCCGCCGAGGATGAGGCGCTCCGGCGGAAAGCCTGTCTTGGCCGCGATTGCTTCGACGAACACACGAAAATCGGCGGGCGTCATGCCGGTATAACCACCAGTTTGGTTGACCTGATTGCAGGTTGCTTCGACCAGCAGATGGGTTCGCCTGCTCTTTGCGTGCCGCATGGCGGCTTCGATGACGATAGGGTGTGCGGAGCACACGGACGGTATGCCCTTGACGCCGTCTCGGCTGCGCCAGCTTGCAATATCGGACAGATGGCTCTTTGGCATGTTACTTCTCCGCCTGGGCTTGAATAAGATCCTTGAGCTCGACTTCCGTAGAGGCTCCTTCCATCGGACCTTCGCGGGTTACGGCTCTCGCGCCCGACGCACAGGCGTATTTCAAAGCGTCGGCCGGATCGGCGCCGCGCAGCCAGAAGGTCACAAAGGTCGCGCCGAAGCAGTCGCCGGCGCCCGTCGGGTCGATCTCCGACACGACGTAACCGGCCTGGTCCAGTCGCTGCGCTTCGTCGAAATAACTCGCGCCGGAAGCACCCCGTTTGACAACGATGGTCTTGATACCGCGACCGAGAAGCTCCGCTACGGCGGCGTCCTCGGTTTTTGCCTCGGTGAAGAGAAACAGTTCCTCCCCGCTGGGCAAGAAGAGGTCGGTTTCGGCCAGTACCGTCTGAAGCGCTTCGCGCATGCCGGGGCTGTCCAGGATTTCCGCGCGAAGATTTGGGTCGAACGAGACCGTACCGCCGCGAGATTTGATGCGCGATACGGCAGTCAGGATGCTGTCGACAACACTCGGAGCATAGAGCGCGCTGCCCATCACATGAAGGTGCGTGCAACTGTCGATGAGCGCATGCGTCTTTGCCGACAGATCGATGCTGCCGCAGGCGCTGTTGCGGATGTTGAAGACAAAGGCCCGACTGCCGTCTTCGCGATAGCGGACAAAGGCGCTGCCCGTCGTTCCCTGAGGCACGATCTCGATACCGGAAACGTCGACGCCGTCAGTTTCGAGGCGATGAATGTTGACCCAGCCGAAATCATCGTCGCCGACACGGGAAATGATCGCGCAATCATGACCGAGCTTGCCGACCTGATCGATAAAGATCGCGGGTGCGCCGGAAGGGAAGGGGCCGATCAATGGGACGGCCTCGCGAAAGCCGTTGCCTTTCTTCGTGGCAACGATTTCGACCAGTATCTCGCCGATCGTCAGAATTTTGGACATGGTGTGCTCGCTGCCTTGGATTATTGCTTGGCTTTTTTCGCCCGGACGTCGAGATAGACGGCGACGAGGATGACGACGCCTTTGACGATCAGCTGATAAAAATAGGGGACCGACAGCATGTTCATGCCGTTGTTGAGAACCCCGATGATCAGCGCGCCGATAAGGGTCCCGACCATCGTTCCCACGCCACCCGAGAGGCTCGTTCCGCCAAGCACGGCTGCGGCGATCGCATCGAGTTCGTAGCTCATTCCGGCATTCGTCTGCGCCGAAAACAGGCGGGAGGAGAGCAGGATGCCGCTGATCGCCGACATGATCCCGGAGATCATGAAGATGGTGATCTTCAGTCGGTCGACCTTGATCCCGGAGTAAAGCGCGGCTTCCTTGTTGCCGCCGGTCAGATAAGCCCTGCGACCAAACTTGGTTTTGCTGAGCAGGATGTGGTTGAAAACGAACAGAACGATCACGGCCCAGATCACGATCGGAATACCGATGAAGTTCTGCGTGCCGATTGCCGTCCAGCTCGGATCCATGATCATTGCCGGGGCACCGTTGGTGGGCAGGCTCACGAGACCGCGGTAGATACCCATGGTCGCCACCGTCACGATGAAGGACGGCAGCATGAGCTTTGCCGTCAGGGCGCCATTGATGAATCCAAGCACCGCGCCGGCGATCAGGGTCAGCAGGATGGCCGGAACGAAGCCCAATCCGAAGAGGATGCATTGAGCACCGACCATTCCGGCGACTGCGATGATCGATCCGATTGAAAGATCGATTTCTCCGAGAAGGATGACCCAGGTCATGCCAAACGCCGCAATGGCGATGACGGCGACCTGCTGCAGCACGTTCAGGAAGTTGGCGACCGACATGAAGCGCGCGTTGGTGATCGAGAAGATCACGCAAAGGATGACAAGCGACAGGAAAATGCCGCCATACTGCTTCAGGGTGCGGATATAGGCAGCATTGGCTGCGCTCTTGTCACTCATGATAGGAATCCCGTCGCAAAGCTCATGATCTTTTCCGGTGTCATGTCGTCTTTTGTCACGATGGCCTTCATGCGGCCCTCGCTCATGACAACGGCGCGATCGCTCATGCCGATGACCTCCGGAAGCTCGGAGGAAACCAGCAGAATTGCGGTGCCCTCCGCCGCCAGCTGGCGGATGATTTTGTAGATTTCGAATTTCGCCCCGACATCGACGCCACGCGTCGGCTCATCGAGGATCAGGATCTTCGGCTTGGTGAGCAGCCATTTTGCCAAGACGATCTTCTGCTGATTTCCGCCCGACAGGGAGCCGGCCGTCGTCTCGAGCGACGCAGTCTTGATTGCCAGCCGGCCGACTTCGGTGGTAGCAGCCTGACGCTCCCGCCGTCTCCTGAGGAAGCCAAATCGTCCGGCATACGAGTCGAGCGCGACCATGGATATGTTGTGCTCGACGCTATGGCTGAGGACAAGGCCCTCTTCCTTGCGGTTTTCGGTGACAAAGCCGATCCGCCTGCTGATAGCATCCACGGGCGAGGTGATGCGGACATCCCTTCCGTCAATCTGGATTAATCCCGAAGCGGCGTTCCTGACGCCAAACAGCGTATTCATCACCTCGGAACGACCCGAACCAATCAGGCCAAAGAAGCCGAGGATCTCTCCAGCGCGCACATCGAATGAAATATCCTCGAATTCGCCGGGTCGAGACAACGCCTTTACGGTGAGAACCGGTTTCTGCTCCGTTGACGGTGCCGGGACTTCGCGCTGCGGGTAGATCTCGTTCATGTCACGGCCGACCATCAGGGCGATCAGCTGGTCGATGGTCGTGTCGTTCTTGTCGCGGGTCGTGATGTAGTTTCCATCGCGCATGACGGTGATATCGTCGCTCAGGCGCATGATCTCTTCCATGCGATGCGAGATGTAAATCACCGCAACGCCCTGGGCTTTCAGGCGGCCGATGATGTCGAAGAGAATGTCTGCCTCGCTGTCGCTCAGCGACGACGTCGGCTCATCCAGGATGACGACCCGCGCCTTGATGCTCAGTCCCTTCGCGATCTCTACCAGCTGTCGCTGTGCAATCGATAGATCGCCGACCCGATCGGTGACGGAAATCGGCAGCTTCAGCTCGGCGACAAGCTTTGCCGCTTCGCGCACGAGCGCCTTGTCGTTGATGAAGCCCGCTCGGGCAGGTTCGCGCGTCGCGAGGATGTTTTCCGCGACCGTCAGATTGTTGCAAAGGCTGAGTTCCTGAAAGACGATCGTCAAGCCCGCCTTGGCGGCATCCTGCGGATCCGCAGGTGCGTAGGGCTCGCCGCCGAGGCGGATGCTGCCCGATGTCGGCTGATAAACCCCTGCAAGGATTTTCATCAGCGTCGACTTGCCTGCGCCGTTTTCGCCGAGAATGGTATGGACGCGGCCGGGCAAGACACGCAATTGCATGTTCTTGATCGCGGAAACGGAACCAAAGACCTTGGTGACGTCAGTGATCTCGAGGATTGGGCTTTCGCCGGAGGATTCCATGCCTCACCTTTCTTTGCATGGCTCCGGTGGCCCGCTTTGAAGCAGGCCACCGGGAGGAGCGGTCCTTTTCAATTGAAAAGCCGTCTCGGGAGGAGGCGTATTCAGTTCTTCTTGACGTAGACGCCGGGAACGATCGGCTGGGACTCCGGCACGGTTTCGCCGGCCTTGATCTTGATCGCGGTGTCGATTGCGAGCTTGCCCATCTGGTCCGGGAACTGCTGGATCACGCCAACCATGTCGGGATCGGAGTCGACCGCCTTGATGGCTTCCGGCATGCCATCGAAGCCGATGACCTTGACCTTGCCGCTAAGCCCGGCCGATTTCACGGCAACGGAGGCTGCAAGCGCGGCATCGTCACCGAAGCCGAAGATGCCGTTGATATCGGGGTTGGCTTGCAGCATGTTCTGCGCAACGGCGAGCGCTTCCGCACGGGTAATCCCCGTCTGGATGGAAACGATCTTGATGTCCGGATGCTTGGCGATCGCGTCCTTGAAGCCATTGACGCGGTTCACGACGGACTGGACTGTCGGATAGTCGATGATCGCGACATTGCCCTTGCCGCCGAGCTGCTCGGCCATCAACTCGCCAGCCTTTACGCCGCCGGCATAGTTATCAGTTCCGATGTAGGAGGCGACCTTGGTGCCTTCGACCGGAACGTCAACGGTGATGACCTTGATCCCGGCTGCCTGTGCGCGAGCCACGGCAGCGAGCGCGCCCTTGCTGTCGACTGGCGACATGATGATCACGTCGACGCGCTTGACGATGAAATCCTCAATGTCTGCGAGCTGCTTGTTCAAATCCTGGTTTGCGATCGACATTTCGATCTGAACCTTCTTGGCGGCTGCTTCGTCCGTGATGGACTTGGCGAGCGCGTTGTAGAAGGGATGTTGCTGCGTCAGCAGCGAAACGCCGATGTCTTCAGCGTGTGCCGCGACTGCTGCGAGGGAAATACTTGCGGAAACAAGCAATGACTTTGCGAACGACGATAGGGTCAAAAAATCCTCCCCTTGAAAGAGACCTTCGAGCGTAGTGGTCCGAAATGGTCGGGCCTCCCTCGGCCATCGGATGGCTGCTTGATACGAACAAAACTTATCGCGCGTCAAGTTTAAAAATAACGCGTGCAGAATAAAAATATGACCTGCGGTATTTTTTATTCGGACAAACAAGGGCGCTCACCGCCACGCTGGCGTCGCGGGCGATAGTCATATGAAAAGGCCATATGGATCGGGATGCCAGGTGCGCCTGGTAAAGCCGGCTGATGTGGGCGTGTGCTGTTAGATTAGTTTGGAATGCTCGACCTTTCGGGTCTGTGGCACTCGGTTAAGAAGTCGGCAGCCGCCGCGACAGGACAATGTCCCTGGATGCCGCGTCTATGCAGACTCGCGAAGCATCAGGTCGCCGGAAAAGAGCGATCGCTCGACCGATAAGGTTGCATCCTCCTCCGCATCGGGCTCACCCAGCATCTGGAGAAGAATTCGGACGGCTTGGCGGCCGATTTCGCCGACATTCTGGGCGACGGTGGTGATCGGCGGGCAGGCGTAACGGGACAGCGGATGGTCATCATGCCCGGCTATCCGGATATCGGCTGTCGGGCCGTGGCCAACTTTCAGGCCGAGCTTATAGGCGGCCGCTATCGCGCCGAACGCCACTCGATCGTTTGCGCAGAGAATAGTCTTGGTTGGCATGCTTCCGGCACTTCCGACAAACCGGGTCATCTCCTCGAACGCGAATTTCTCGAAGTCCCAGGTGCGAAACTGTGTGAGCGGAAGGACGTTGGGCGTCATCCCAAAGCGCTCCATCGCCTTGACATAAGCGTCCTCTCGATCCCTGGCGTTTCTGTTGACGTCAGGCATGCCGAGATACGTCGGTGGCTCTCCTGATCTGCAAAGATAGTCGACGATGAGTTCGAAGCTCTGGCGATTGTCGGTGCCGACGAAAGCGGATGTCCCGTCGAGCGGTGAATCGACATAAACGAGAGGCACGCTGCGCCCGTAATCAAGCAGGGTCTGCGTGTGAGATTCGACACCCAGAGGTGCAATGACGGCTCCGGCAACATTCATGGATTTGAGCGTGCTGATCGCCCGATCTTCCAGATCGGCCTGTCCGTCCGATGAAAGGACCAGAGGGAAGAGGCCCGCAGCGATTGCCAAGGTCTCGATCCGTCGGGTCAGCGCCATATAGAACGGGTCGACGGAACTCGGGATGATAATCCCGATGATGTTGGTGCGACGACGGTTGAGGTTGACCGCGAAAAGATTTGGCCGAAATCCCGATTTCTTCAGCGCGACCTCGATGGCTTCGCGCGTCTTCTTGCGGACGGAACCCGGATCGTTGAAATATTTGGAAACTGTTGGACGCGACAGACCGACAAACTCCGAGAAGTCTTCCATGGTCTTGATCTGTTTTGGCAACCGGGCATCTCCCAACAATGTCTTGAAATACCTATCCGACTCTCGTTCTTGGGAAAAGCCGGTTCCTGCCTGAACGGAGGAAACGAGGTTGCTCGGTCGCGACTGCAATTTCAGCATGCCGAGGGTGAAAATCCTGAATTCGCACCAAACTTGCTTCCCGCCGCATTCAAATCATGCGGTAGCAACACCGACAGTGTGGGAAAATACATCAGACGCCAGCCTGTCGGCGATTTTGCGGTCTGGCCTTTGAAGGCTGACTTCACGTCCGTTCAACTGTCTTCGAGATGCGAAACTGCTCACCAAGTGAAACGAGGGCCGAAGGAGCCGTAGGAACCCGATGACGATCCGGTTGGATCCAGCTGGTTATCCCGTTGGACCCGGTCTTCCCACCGCCGACGCTCGGCTGCTTTTTCCTTGGCGGCATCCGCCGATTTGCTTGCGGTCACAGGACCGGATTGACCTGCTGTCCTGCCGGTTGTCGAGCAGGAGGTGAACAAAACAGCTGGAAAAACAATCAGGATGCCAATGGAAATGATCTTCGTGAGGTTGTAGCAAATCGGCTGCATGGACGTCCCCAATGTTCCCGTCGATCATCTGTACGAAAGTGCAAGACTATTCGATTTTCCGCGTAGTGGAAACTGCGGCCACTTTGATTTCGAAACGTCGAAGAGTTGTCGGTAACCCCGCCAGCTCTCGGTGACGCTTCGATCGCGAGGGCTGACGGGAAGGGTGGTTCGACACGATCGCTCGACAGCGCGCGCTATGCCGCCGCCATCTCGTCAGGCCACACTGACATGGCAGTCGCCGCGAGGCCATCCAGCTCGGCTTTCGTGGCTCCGTCATGGGCCTGAATGCCGATGCCCTGAACGGTTGCGACGTAAAATCGGGTCAGGCTTCTGACATCGGCTGAAGCCGGCAGCTCTCCGGTTTCTTTCGCGGCATCCAGGCATGCGCCAATGACATCGAGCCAGTCGCTTCTCGCTTTTCTGATCGCGCGCACCACGAGGCTCGGCATGTCCTCGTCGACCAGAGCCAGTGTCGTCCAGCAGCCGACCGGATGGTTGGCGCTGTCGGTCATGATCTCCGTGAGCGAAGCAAACATGTTCTTGAGCCCCACGCACACCGGATCGCCCTTGGCGAGATGTGCCCACAAGGCATTCTGAGTTGCCTTCATGTAAAGGCCGACGGCCTCCTCAAAGAGCTTTTCCTTGTTGCCGAAGGCGGCATAGAGGCTCTTTACGTCGATCCCCATGGCTCCGCAAAGGTCTGGCATCGAAGCAGCATGATAGCCGTTGCGCCAGAACACCAGCATGGCGTCCTGCAGCGCCTTGTCCCGATCAAATTGTCTTGGACGGCCTCTTGGCATCCGCTGCTCCCTAGCGCTTTCAAAAATATTCAGTGACCATTGAATAAATCAGTTGACGGCGAAAATCAACGTCGCTAGGAATTATTCATCGTTCACTGAATAAATAGGAACGAGATCGATAATCCCCAACGCCGGCCGCGCCCGGCTCAACTGAGAAGAAGAACATCATGTCTAAAATCGTTCTCATCACCGGCACGTCGAGCGGCTTTGGCAAGGACACTGCGCTCACCCTCAAGGCCGCCGGACATCGCGTCTTCGGCACGATGCGCGGCATTGACGGCAAGCATGCCGCCGTCGCTTCAGAGTTGCAGGCAAAGGGCATCGAACTGATCGAACTCGATGTGACCGACGATGCCAGCGTGGATGCGGCCTTCAAGCGTCTTTTCGAAAAGACCGGCGGCCAGCTGGATGTGCTCATCAACAACGCCGGCCGGATGGTCCAGGGCGTTTCAGAGGCGGTCACGTCGGAGCAGACCCGCCAGATGTTCGACGTCAACGTTCTCGGTATTCAGCGGGTGATGCGCGCTGCGCTTCCCCAGCTTCGTCGAAACGGCTCCGGCCTCGTAATCAACATCGGCTCCATCCTTGGCCGGGTCACCATCCCCTTCCTCGGTCTTTATGGTGCGACGAAGTTCGCCGTCGATGCGATGACCGACAGCTACCGCTACGAACTCTCGCAGCTTGGAATTGATGTCGTTCTGGTTCAGCCAAGCGCCTATCCGACAAGCCTTTACGAAGAGATCGGCGCAAGCGACGTGAGCCGCGAACATGAATATGGCGAAGTGGCCGAAGTGCCGAAAGCCTTCAACGCCTATATTTCCAGCCTCTTTGCCGGCCCGGATGCGCCCAATCCGCACGATATTGCAGAAGAGATTGCGCGGCTCGTGGCAACGCCGGCCGGCCAGCGCCCGGCACGTCTCGTCGTTGGCAATGGATTTGGCGCCGATGCCGTCAACGCCGCCGTTGCGCCGATCCAGAGCGGCATGATCAACGCCATCGGCATGTCGGCCCTCGAAACGCTGCGCGTGGGATGAGCCTGCGACTGGAGGGGTGGGGATCTTCACCATCCCTCCAGGTAAAGCGCGCGTTTCTGGCGAACGGAGGGAAGCGTCATGGATAAACGCTTGATGCAGGCTTTGGGCATGTTTGCGCTCGGAACGGACAGTTTCGTGATGGCAGGCATCGAAGCCTTGGGAATTCCGGCCGTCGGTGCTCACAGTCTCGGTTACATCGGAGCGATCTTCATCGTCGCGGCATTTGTCCTGGCCGGGCTCGCGACACAGCGCATCGTCGCCGCCGATCGCAAACAGCCGCATACATCCGCCGCATCCGTTTAACGAACCAGCAGGGCAGCGATCCATGCTGCCTCCCAACAGCCCAGAAAAGGAGAAAGTCATGAACCAGAATGAGAGAGCCCGCCAATTTGCACAGCTTCACGTCAAGGGACAGCCGCTAAAACTGTTCAATGCCTGGGACGCCGGCAGCGCCAAGGCGATTGCGGGTGCGGGCGCGCAGGCAGTCGCCACGAGCAGCTGGGCCGTTGCCGCCGCGTTGGGCTATCGTGATGGCGAGGATCTTCCGCTTGACCTTGCGATCGAAACGATCGGCCGTGTCGCGACAGCCGTGGAGCTTCCCGTTTCGGCCGACTTCGAGGGTGGTTACAGCGATGACGATGGGCAGCTCGCCAAAAACATCGCTCGTATCGTCGATACGGGCGTTGTCGGCATCAATTTTGAGGACCGTGTCGTCAAAGGTGCGGGATTGTATAGTAGTGAACGCCAGGCTCAAAGGATCGCGGTCATTCGCGCTGCCGCGACGAAAACAGGTGTCGACCTCTTCATCAATGCGAGGACCGATCTCTTTTTCGAGCATTTCAACGAAGCTGAAAACTATGTCGATGAGGCGATCGAGCGCTCCAAGGCGTATGCTGAGGCCGGAGCGTCGAGCCTGTTTGTCCCCGGTCTTATCGACGACGCGCTGATCGAACGAGTTGTCAAAGGTTCGCCGCTGCCGGTCAACGTGATGATCATGGATGGCGTGTCCTCCGTTGATCGACTGGCCGAACTCGGGGTTGCCCGCATCAGCTTCGGCAATATTCCCTATGTGGATACCATGAAGGCGCTCGCGGATGCCGCGCAGCGGATTTACGGATGATCGAATCCCGGGAGCCTGAATGACGACATGCGTAACCGTTTATCGTTCAAAAGACATGCCGCGATTGACAATGAAGCGTAGGCGGTTTGCATCCTTCTGCAATGTATTGAGAAACGGGACATGTATCGGTCCCGTTTCGCTTTGAGGCTACCTCACCACAAAGCCGCGTGAAATGCCCCGCACACGAGTTGACCGCAATGTTCGCGCAATGCGCGGCTGCCAGCCTTTTCCGCTGATGATACATTTTGCCGCCGTTCCAAATCACCGCTACGCAGCTCCGAAGGGAGCTGCCGGATGAATGATGCAGCCTCGACGACGGGCGCTGCACCGTTTTCAGCTTTCGAGCGCATGGTCGCGTGGCGCTACCTGCGCTCGAGACGCAAGGAGGCGGTGATCTCGGCAATCTCGATCATTGCGTTCATCGGCATCATGCTGGGCGTGGCGACGCTGATCGTCGTCATGTCTGTCATGAACGGCTTTCGTGCCGAACTTCTCGATCGTCTCCTCGGCATCAACGGCCATCTGGTCGTCCAGCCGATCGAAAGCGGTCTCGACGACTACGAACAGATTGCCGCGCGCGTCAATGGCATCGCGGGTGTGCGCTATGCGATCCCGCTGACCGAAGGGCAGGTGCTCGCGACGGGCCGGGCCGGGGGTGGAATAGGTGCGTTGGTGCGCGGCGCGCGCGAGGATGACATCGGCAAGCTGGCGCTGGTCTCAAACAATATTCGCCAGGGAAGGCTCGATGGCTTCGACGCATCGAAGGGGGCCGCCATTGGCAAGCGCATGGCCGAGAGGCTGGGTCTCGAGGTTGGTGACAGCATCCAGCTTATCGCGCCCGAAGGTGATGTAACCCCGTTTGGCGCCACCCCGCGTCAAAAAGCCTATCCGGTGGTGGCGATCTTCGAGGTCGGCATGTCGCAATACGACAGTTCGATTGTCTACCTGCCGCTCAGCGAGGCCCAGCTCTACTTCAATTCGGAGGGCGTCGTGCAATCGATCGAGGTCTTTGTCGACAACCCGGATACGGTGGATGAACTGCGCGCTCCCGTCGAGAATGCGGCAGCGCGGCCGGTATTCCTGACCGACTGGCGCCAGCGCAACCAGACCTTTTTCTCGGCCCTTCAGGTCCAGCGCAACGTGATGTTCATGATTCTGACGCTGATCGTACTGGTCGCAGCGCTCAATATCGTCTCAGGGCTGTTCATGCTGGTCAGGGACAAGGGGCCCGACATTGCGATCCTGCGCACAATGGGTGCGACCAGCGGCGCAGTCATGCGCATCTTCTTCATGACCGGAGCAGCGATCGGCGTCTTCGGCACGATCGCGGGCGTGGTGCTTGGCGTTATCGTGTGCATGAATATCGAAGCGATCAGGCAGTTTTTCTCGTGGCTATCGGGCAGGACGATATTCAATCCCGAGATTTATTTCCTGAGCCGATTGCCGGCGCGCATGGATATCACGGAAGTCGCATCGGTCATCCTGATCGCGCTGGTCCTCTCTTTTCTTGCCACGCTTTTTCCGGCCTGGCGCGCGGCCAGGCTCGATCCCGTCGATGCGCTCAGCTACGAATGAGGGGGCGAAAGCGGCCAAGTTTCGTCATATGGCCGGCAACTTGCTAAAGCCTCCGACGCCGAGGCACGGCGGCGAGAAAATATTGAACGCCAGCAAAGTCGCTAAAATTCCCGCTCGAACCTGATCGGGAAACGGGATGTTCCGGCCGAGCCGATCGCCATACTGACCAGGAGCGTCTTGGCGGGTGCAAAGCGGGCGCGCTGACCGAGGGCAAGCCGTAGCGCAAGAACGACAAGGGCGCCGATGATTCCTGCGAGAAGCTGCGATGAGCGATAGTAAGGCGCTCGAGTGATGCCACTCAAGCGCCAGATTGCGCTTCAGGCTCTGATGTCGGGATCAAGCCGCGTCTGCCGCGGCGAAATGCGCGATCTGGTCATCGTAAGCTTTCGTAAAAGCAGGTCTTGCCGTCAGGCGTTTGACGTAGGCGCGGCAAGCCGGATGATTTGCGAGCCCATCGAAACGCTCCACCTGTCGCATCACATCCGCCATCAGCAGATCGGCCACGGAAAAGCGGCCGCCCGCCAGCCATTCGCGCTCTTTCAGCACTGTCTCCATCCGATCAAGCCTGATCTTCAGAAAGTCTTCCACGAATTTGGCTTCCGGCGCGTCGCCCGGAAAGCCCATGAAACGAAACAGTGCCCACGGCTGGCTCGGCAGGTCGACCGAGTTGAGCGCCGCGATAACCCACTCCATAACCTCGGCTCGACCGCGCGGATCGGTGGGCATGAGCACCGGGCTTTTTTCGCCGAGATGCAGCAGGATTGCGCCGCTTTCGAAAATGGTGAGGTCTCCATCGGTCAGCCACGGGATCTGACCGAAGGGCTGCGCCGCGAAATGCTCGGGCCCGCGATCTTTGAAGGGCGTGCTCTCCACCCTGTAGGGCAAACCGGCCTCTTCGAGAGCCCAGCGGACTCGCAGATCTCGAACGAGACCGCGCGGCAATTCGGGAACCCAGTCGTATGTTGTCAGGATCAGATCACTCATTGGCTAACTCCAAGGAAGACGGGGAGCTTGTCGAGAAGGCCGTTCCAGCCACTTTCGTGGCTTGCGCGGGTCTCTTCGTCCGGCAAGTGCTCATGGGTGAGGGTGAGGACCGTTCCTTCGTCGAATGGTTCGAGCCGGAACGTTACCAGCGATTTTGGATCGGAAGTTCCTGGCAAGTCCCAGGTGAAGGCGAGTAGTTTCTCAGGGATGACTTCCTGATAAATCCCTGTCGGGTTGTGTTCGTCGCCGTTGAGCAGCCGGAACACGACGCTGAAGCGACCGCCTGGGCGGACGTCTGCGACCACGTCAAGTGTCGGCCCCGCATCCGGCCCCCACCATTGCATCATCAGCTCCGGCTGCGTAATCGCGGCCCACACCCTGGCAGGCGTGGCCTTGATCCGACGCACGATCGTCACGCTCGGCAGGCGGTCAGTCATTTCCCGTCATCCTCCTCTAAGAATGCAGTCAGCCGATCCAGGCTCACCGTCCAAAAACGCTCGTAGCGATTGAGCCAGGCCATAGCCTCCTGCATCGGTGCTGCCGAAAGGTTGACGGCCACCGTGCGTCCGGTCTTGGTCCGAGTGATCAAGCCGGCATCCGACAGAACATCCAGATGCTTCGTCATGCCAGGGAGCTTCAGCGAAAATGTCTGGGCAAGTTCACTGACCGAAACACCCGGCTGATCCATCAAGCGCTGCAGGACGCCGCGCCGGGTCGGGTCGGAGAGCGCCCAGAATGTGCGGTCCATGGTGGATATCGAATGCTTCGCCATATAGCGAAGTATTTACGACTTATGCTGGCGATGTCAACAAGGGAATATCTTTTTTCGGGAAGGCGGACTGTGCCGCCTCCCCAAGCACCGTTACCGGCGCTTCTTGCGCCAAGGCGCATTCTTCTGCCAGTCACCGGCCATGATGCTCCCGAACGGGATCACTTCGTCGACCACTTCGGCAAGGCCGTAATGCTCGATTTGTGCCCGCACATTCGCAGCACTTTTGTAAGCGCTTGGCAGTTCCGACACGTCGGCAAAGCCGGAGAAGAAGCGAACGTCGAGACCGCTCGTTTCCTTCTCCAGGATTGTCGCGATGTTGTTGGGGCTGAGTCCGCGGGAATCTGCCCCGTACTCCGCCGCCAACTGCCGTATATGACCGCTGCGCGAGATGTTGCGGCCGGCGCCGTGCGGCGAGAAGCCGAGACCATGAGCAGCGTTCGTTCCACGAACGATCAGTACCGGTTCCGCCATGTTAAGGGGAATGATGGTCAGATCGGTTGCATCATGCGCCCAGTTATCAAACGCCGGTGTCGCACCCTTTCCGTGATAGAACAGTCCGTCCGATTTCCGGAAGACGAAGTTATGCTCGTTCCAGAAGCGATCGGCGACCTTAGCCGAGAGCTTTTCCGCCGCCATGTCGTGGAGGGCATAGTGGTTTTCCTTCGTCCACTGGCGGATCGTCTGCAAGGCCGACCAATAGAGGTCACCCTCCTCGGTATCCGCCGGAATCCAGGCATTCTCACTATGGGTCTCGGGTGAGATCTGCTCGCGAAACCGGTTGGCGACCTTCATGCCCTTGTCGTAGAGCCGCGCACCGGGAGCTCGCGATCCGTGGTGGGTGACGAGCGCCGTTTCGCCGGTCGACTTCATGGTTCCGACATAGGCGAAATGATTGCCGTCACCCTGTGTCGCGAAGTGCTCTATGCCGACGCTCATTGCTCCGTCACGCAGATAGGAATTCCGCTCGAACGCCGACAGCGTTGCATCGGAAGGCTTGAACTGCGCGCCCCGCGGACGGCCGCCCGGACCGAAATGCGTCACGGAATGCACGGCGTCCAGCAGTGATTTCGGATCGACGCCAGGAAAGATCGAGATCGCCATAGAGCAGCAGATATCGGCCGAATGCATGCCGGGATGGATCGCTTCGGAAGCGACCACACCGCCGACGGGAATCGTGCCGATCGGACCTGCAGGGCAGGCGTCCGGCATGATTACCGCGGAACGGACGACCGGCGTGCGAACCAGCGCCCGCATCGTCGCGTTGACCTTTTCGACATTGTCCTGCTCAAAAGCGTTCTCGGCGCGGATGTTCGAATAGATCTCGATATCATTGTCTGCCCTGAGGGCAAGCGTCGGCCCTGGCTGGAATGCCTTTGCAGCCTCCAGTGCATCGGCCATCGAGCCGCCCTTGCTCAAAATCGCATTGGCAGCGTCGAGAGCTGGACGAAACCATTTTCCCTGGTTCATTCCGGCGTCGATCAAATCCTGTCCGCTCATTACCGTTGTCATCGTCTTTTCTGCGTCTGCAGTCCTTCTGTTGAGTTGCTTCTCTTCACGCCGCTTGGGCGACGAACCTTGCAGTACCGAAACGGTAACCACCGAAGGTTCATGCCGGATACGTTTCAAGAGGCGTGCCAGTTTGAAGGAGGTGCATGCAAGGAGGGTGAGGAAATTTCCTAAACGATTGTTTTGGAAGGTGAATATTCTTTTCCATTCCTGTTGAGATTCTTGCTTGCAGGATTTTCTCTATGAACGGTACTATATAAAAGAATAGTCACTTATAAAATTAGATAAGATATGAAGCGACGCGTTGTTATCGGTATATTGGGAACCACCCTGGATGCGGGAAGGTGGGATAATCGTTGGGGCCGCTGGCGGCCGACGGTTGCGCTTTGCCAGCAACAAGGCCTTTTCGTCGATCGGCTGGAGTTGATCCACGATAATCATGCGCAGACGCTATCTCAGCGGATCGTCAGCGACATCGGTGCGGTGTCGCCGGCGACGGAAGTGCGGCGTCATGCTATCAATTTTCGTGATCCGTGGGATTTCTCTGAGGTCTACACAAACCTAAGGGACTTTGCCCGTGGCTACAGCTTTGATCCCGACACAGAAGACTATCTCGTCAACATAACCACAGGCACCCATGTGGCGCAGATCTGCTGGTTCCTGTTGACGGAGACCCGCATCGTTCCTGGCCGACTATTGCAGCTCTCTCCGCCGCGCGACCGCCAGGCCGAGCAGGACTTTGTTGGCACGCACCGGATCATCGACCTCGACCTTTCCCGATATGACGAGATCGCCAAGCGTTTCGCTTCCGAGCGTGAAGATGCGGCCTCGTTCCTGAAATCTGGCATATCGACCCGCAATGGTGCATTCAACCGGATGATCGACGAGATCGAGAGAGTGGTGATCCGTTCTTCCGCGCCCATTCTTCTCACTGGCCCGACCGGTGCCGGAAAATCGCAGCTTGCCCGCAGGATCTACGATCTGAAGAAGAACCAGCGGAAGATCAGCGGACCTTTCGTTGAAGTCAATTGTGCCACATTGCGCGGTGACCAGGCCATGTCCGCGCTGTTCGGCCATGTGAAAGGCGCGTTTACCGGCGCTGCCGGTGAGCGTGCCGGCCTCTTGAGATCCGCCGACAAGGGGGTCTTGTTTCTCGATGAGATTGGCGAGCTCGGCCCTGATGAACAGGCCATGTGCCTTCGCGCAATCGAAGAGAAGAGATTTTTGCCCGTCGGCTCCGATCGGGAAGTGTCCGCCGATTTTCAATTGCTTGCAGGAACCAATCGTGATCTCGGCGAGCATGTTCAAGAAGGAAGATTCCGCGAGGATCTCTATGCCCGGCTAAACCTATGGACCTTCCAGCTGCCAGCACTGCGTGACCGCAGGGAGGACATAGAGCCAAATCTCGACTTCGAACTCAGACGCTATCTGGAGAGGGAGGGCGAAAACATCACCTTCAACAAGGAAGCGCGTGAACGCTATCTGGCTTTTGCCACCGGGCCACAAGCTTTATGGAGCGCCAATTTTCGAGATTTGTCGGCATCTATCACGCGCATGGCGACGCTCGCGCCGCACGGTCGCATTACGAGTGACGTCGTTGACGACGAGATCCAGCGGCTGAATGCCCTTTGGCGCAGGGGGATTGATCACGGCAAAGTCGATCGGATCATTGAAGAGGTGCTGGGTACAGAGGTTGCCTCTCGTCTGGATCGCTTCGATGCGGTGCAGCTTGCAGCCGTGCTTCGTAGTTGCCGCGAGCATGCGACGGCGAGCTCTGCCGGCAGAGCTTTGTTCGCATTCTCACGGTTGGAGAAAAAGAGCAGCAATGATGCAGACCGCCTCAGCAAATATCTTGCGCGCTTCGACCTGAGGTTCGAGGACGTCAAACGGCAATGATGTTGGCAGGCTATCTCAGAAACCACTGAAAAGTGGATTGCAAACTTGACCAAGTCTCTGAGGCAACAGAGCTTGTTTGGTGGGTGATGTAGGGCTCGAACCTACGACCCGCTGATTAAGAGTCAGCTGCTCTACCAACTGAGCTAATCACCCGTACCGCGTTTCTTGCGGCTGGCCCGGCCTATAAACAGGACAGGCGGCATTGTCCAGACCGAATTTTACAAGATGTGGCTCGTCTCACAGATGAAACGCGCAAAGGCTTATTTGTTCGTGGGTCTTTTCAGGTTCGCAAGGATGTACTGAGCCAGTCTGTTGTAATCTCCGCCGAAATGATGGCCGCCGGGCATGCCGATCACCTTCGCCCCCGACCCCCGAAGAGCCGTGCAGGCATTATCGTGATCGTCGTCCTTTCCATAGATGCATTCGAGCATCCCTGGCCTGATCGACCTGACATCGTCGACAGGATTGCCGCCCTTGCCTTCGGTCTGAAACCCGAGCCAGCCTCTGAGGGAGATCACGTAGTCGACCTTGTGGGACATGGACAGGAGCGAAATTGCCTTGACCTTCGCCTTTTGCCCTGGGCTCAGCCTGTTGTAGCTTGCCGGCATCACGTCTGCGCCAAAGGAATAACCGACGAGGAGAACATGGTGCACGCCGAGCCGCCTGGTGTAATAGTCGATGATGCGGCCAAGGTCTTTCGCCGTCTCCTTGGCGGTCCGTCCGGACCAGAAATACCAGAGCGAGTCCAGTCCGACGACCGGGATACCGGCGTTCCGCAAATCGCTGCCGACCTGCTCATCAAGCTCCTGCCATCCGCCGTCACCCGAATAAAGAACGGCGAGGGTATCCTGGGTCGCTTTGCCATCGATCACGTGGATCGGAAGATTATTGGCCGGTGCGGCTTCGATGGGCGGTCGCGTGGTAGCGGCTCCATCTTGTCGCGCAATCGCCGGGCTGCCTGTGACCGCGAGGATGGCAATCAAAACTGCCGCATGTTTCAGGATCATGTGTCGAAGCCTCTTGCAAGATAGCCTATCTACATCGCGATCTCCTTCCGGAAAAGATGGCTTTCATATTGCGCGTCGCCGTCCGAGGCAGGGCTTTGAAGCGCGTACGAGAACGCGGTTTAGACCGCTCGCGCTGCGGCAAAATCTTAGCAGCCGAACAAGGTTGCCCATCTATTTCAAACGAAGAGGCGCCACCGTCATTGCCGCTCGTGTTCCGGTCGATAAGAGCTTCCGTTCAAAAATGGGCGTAGGCTTTGAATTGGAATCTTCCTAACGTCATAAGCAGAGGCAACGTAAGGGTTTAGCCGTTATGTGATGCACACTGGCCGATCCCCGCTTCGATGCAACCGTTCTATGTCTCGGTGTTGGTGGTGATTGCATGATACGACGGGTGCCATGAGCACCGGTCACAAATAATCTCCATCTGTACCCGGCTCACCAAAATGATGATTCTACGAGATTTTTTCTGATCTTATCCAGATTGGCTGGCGTCGACGACACGATATTGAGCGGCCCACACCCGTCGTTTCGAAACTGCCCGATGCCTAGCCGATGGTCTGTAACATCAAAGCCGATATAGACGGTCCCTTTGGTGAGCCAAGCGTCCAGATTGTCGCTAGCCTTTCCCATAGAGCTCGTCAGGATGGTCCACGTTTCCTTTTTTATCCCCTTCAAGGTCGTTTGAACGCTGACATCAAAAGCATAAACACCTTTTTCTCGATCAATCTGAACTGATCTAATCCTGCCTTCAATCAGAACTTGGCCAGCATCTATGGCCGCAAAGCTTATGCCATGGGCTGTTGTACAAGCCATAATATTCGTGGGTAGGAGAACGGAGAAAAGGCAGGCCCAAATGAATTTCATGGTGCTTAAGACAATTCTATTCGCGCGAAAGACAAACGAGACATCGTGTTAGCATCCTCGGTGGCTTCAAGTTTGAAGTGCAGCATGCCAATGATGTCAATGGCTTCATTTTGGAAATCTTGGCATGGCCGAGGCTTTACGTAAGCATCGTTCTATGTAGCCTGGCTTGATCAGCTAATCGACTTTCTTTGACGAAACTCACGAACCTTGGCCTGGTTGCCGCACCAAACCACAGCGTGACTGTAAAATCCAAAGCATTATGGCCACAGCTGAAGCCACCAGAAAGCCGATAGATAAACTCTCCATCCCGAGCGCAAATTTTGATCGATCTCTCTACGCAATCGGTAGGAAATAGACAATTTTTCACGCGGGTTTGTGCCATTAGTTGCGCGCCGATGTTTGCCGACGGCGCGTTCCAATAACGCCCTGTCACCCCTCCCAAGTGGTTAGTGTAGTATGTCCGTGGCTTTGGATCATGAGCATTCCGAGATCGATGAAGGCTTGTGGCGACAATTCCGGTCATTTTCTTGTTGGAAAATCGCAACGGCACATCAGCGAACTTGCCCATCTACACCATTCCAATGGAACACAACTCAATGAGCAAACTAACTGCCGAACAGGTTCAGCGCATTTGTGACAAGGTCGATCGCAATTTCGCCAAGCAGGTTGAGCTTCTGAAAGCCGTCGTCAGTGTACCATCCCTGCGAGGAGCTGAAGCGCCGGCGCAGCACCTGTTGGAGCACGAGCTGAGATCTCGCGGCTACTCCGTTGAGAGCTTTGCCATCGACGAGACGCTCGTAGGCAAACATCCCGCCTTTTCTCCAACCACCGTTTCGTACGACGGCACCATCAACGTTGTCGGAAAACGCGCAGGCAAGGACAAGCTCGCGAAATCGATTGCATTCAACGCCCATATCGACATCGTGCCGACGGGCGCCCGTGAAGAATGGACGAACCATCCTTTTGAACCCAGCGAAGTCGACGGTTGGCTTTACGGCCGTGGAGCGGGCGATATGAAGGCCGGTCTGTCGGCCAACATTTTCGCACTCGACGCGTTGAAAGATGCCGGTTTCGAGCTCCGTGGCGATGTTCAAATTCAATCGGTGATCGAGGAGGAAATAACAGGGAACGGAGCGGCAATGATGCTCGCCCTTGGGCACACGGCCGATGTCCTTTTCGTCCCGGAGCCGACCGAAGAGACGCTCGTTCGGGCCAATAGTGGGGTGCTGAAGTTCGGTATTACCGTTTATGGCATCCCTTCGCATCCGAAGAATCCGGAGCTTGGGAAAAACGCCATCGAGCTTGCCGTGCTGGTCATGGCGCATCTCAAGAAGCTTGAAGAACGGTGGAACGCCGAGCGGCTTCAAAAGCCACTGTTCGCAGCCATCCCAAACCCCGTATCCCTGACCATCGGCACGATTACGGGTGGCGAGTGGATTGCCTCGACCCCTGCACAATGCCGGCTGGAAGGTCGGGTGGGCTTCTACCCTGGCGAAGATCCGCAAGCGCGTGCCGCGGAGTTCGAGCGGCATCTCGCGGAAGCGATCCAGGCAGATCCGGCATTCGAAGGCGGCAGAGCACCGGTCCTCGAATGGGTCGGCGTGATGCACGCCGGATACGAATTGGCTCCCGGATCCGAAGCGGAAGTGTTGCTGACCGAAGCACGGGAGCGGATCGATGGCAGCAAACTCGAAGCGGCAGTCATGCCGTGCTATCTCGACGCCGCGATCTTTGCGGTTCATGCCAACATTCCGGCACTCGTCTATGGGCCAATCGCCGAAAATATTCATGGCGTCGATGAGCGCGTCAACTTGGAGTCGCTCAAGAGGGTGACGAAGACGATGGCGGTGTTCGCTGCCGAATGGTGCGGGTTCGACGACACGCTTTGATTTGCTTTGCGCCGACGGAGTGAATCCGTCGGCGTCACACCGGTGCGATAGGCGATCAAATGTCGTGGGGTGTCGGCGGCATCAGACGCCCCTTGAGCGAAGGCCTATCCCGGTAGCGAAACCGAAAATGGCTCATTTGCTTCGTCGTGGCATCTCGAATCTCGTCTGCGGCCATGCATGACTTCGTGCCGTCCAATCACCGATTGATCGGCTTTGTATTGGCTGACATAGTGCCGGCGCCTATCCGCCCATGCCAAGCAAAGATTCATTGATGACAGAACCTGCCCGTAATTCTTCCGCGCCTCTTTCCGCTCGTCCCCTGGCAAAGATCAGCCTGAAATGGGGAATGATCGAGGAGCCGTCGCTTTCCATTTTGGAGAAATTCCAGCTTCTGAGGGATCTTGGCTATGATGGTGTCGAGCTCGACTCCCCCAATGCGCTGCCGCTCGATGAAGTCCTGAACGCCCGCGACAAGACCGGTCTTGCGATTCCTGGTCTCGTCAATGCCGTGCACTGGAAGCGTCCGCTGACGGATCCCGATCCCGCTGCACGGCAGGCCTGTGTCGATTCGATGATCAAGGCTCTGCATGATGCAAAGCTCTATGGCGCCACCACGGTGTTGCTTGTGGCCGGCGTCGTCAATGCAGGCACCAGCTACAAGACCGCTTACGCAAGAGCCGGCGAGGAAATCGCGAAAATCCTAGCCGCCGCAGAAGAAAGCGGCGTCGCGATCGCGCTCGAAAACGTCTGGAACGACTTCCTGCTCAGCCCGCTGGAGGCCGCGGATTTCGTCGATCGCTTCAGTCATCCGAAACTCGGCTGGTATTTCGATGTCGGCAACGTTCTGCGCTACGGCCGGCCGACGGATTGGATCGAGGCGCTCGGAAAGCGCATCCTGAAGATCGACATCAAGGAATACAGCCTCGAAAAAATGAACAGCCAAGGCCCGTGGAAGGGCTTCGATGTCGAGTTGGGCGAAGGCGACTGCGACTGGGCGGCCGTCAACAAGGCTCTCTCCGACATCGATTATTTGGGCTGGGCCTCGATCGAGGTGCCGGGAGGAGACCGCAAGCGTCTCGCCGAACTGAAGAAGCGCGTCGATCGGATCGCCGCGCTCTAACGTTCAGATCGCAGGGAGGCGACGATCAGCGGCCGGCGGCCGCAAACATCGCCTTCGCGTTCTTCAAGCCGGTCTCGCAGCCGTATTGCGTCGGCTCGTTGCCCTCGTATTCGAGCGAGACGAAGCCGTCATAGCCCGAGGCGACGATATCCTCGATGATCGACCTGACAGGCAGATCGCCATAGCCGAAGACCGAGCCGCGGATTGCCTGGCCACCGACCGTCTGCAGCCAGTCCGTGCCGGGCGCCGTCTGGCGCACATAGAAGTCTTTCAGGTGGACGAAGCTTGCTTGCGGGAGGCACGCACGCGTACCCGTCAGCGGGTTCTCATCGACGCAGAGGAAATTGCCGATATCGACGGTGAGTTTGAAGCTCGGCAGGTTGACGGCGTGCAGCAACCGTTTGATCCGCTCGCTGGAATTCATGAAGAAGCCGTGGTCCTCGACGCTGGTGGTCACGCCATAACGACCGGCATGCGCGGCAAGCTCATGGGTCGCTTCAGCGATCGCCGGGAAAGCCGCTTCGAACTGGCCAGGCTCCGCTACGCGCAGCGACCACGGTACGACATCGTGACGCAGGAAGCGGACGCCAAGCCTGTCGCAAAGCTCGACATAGCCCTTCAGCCGGCCGAGCTGGAATGCCCGTTCGCCGTCATCGATGAAATTGCCGGACATGCAGAGGCCCGAGAGCGGTATGCCACTTTTCTGGGATGCGACCTTCAGCCGCTCCAGCATTTCCGCGTCCTTGGCCAGTTCGTATTGAAGATCCTGTCCTTCAGGCGCAACAGAGAGCGTTGCCAGTTCGACATGATCGCCGCCATGTTTGCCGACCCAGGCGAAGATATCCTCGATCTGCATGGCGCCGCTCTGCATCAACGGGCGGAAACTGTATGAACTCAGACCTATCTTCATCGCTGCATCTCCTTGAGCGCTGTCATCAAAACTTTGTTCGATAAATTAACAATCCCAATTGACATCGGCTACGATACATTTTTGTTTGATGTCAAATCGATACTCAAGAATGGGGAATTGCAGGAATGTCTGGTCAGTCTGCTGACGTCGTCATTATCGGGAGTGGTCCGACAGGTTCGGCCTACGCGCGAATCATTCGGAACAACTGGCCGGAAGCGCGGATCCTGATGGTAGAAGCTGGGCCGCAGATTTTGCCGCAGAAGGGCGCGCATCTCGACAATATCGCCGATCTTGCCGAGCGTGCGGCCTTCGAAGTGCATGCTCAGGGCGGCGACCGTAGCCCACGCATGCCGATCAACAAGGAAGAATGGGAGGCGCGCCGTGCAGGCGGCTTCGATCATTCCTTGCTGCGCCGCTCGGGCCTCTTTATCGCCAACGACGCCGATCCGCAGGATGAAAACCTTTTTGCCGGCTTCTCGGCGGCCAATGTCGGCGGCATGGGCACCAAATGGTCGACCGGTACGCCGGTACCGTCCGAGATCGAACTTGTACCCTTCATCCCGAGCGAAGAGATGCAAAAGGCTCTGGCCGTGTCGGCAAAATTGCTCGGGACAAACAAGGATCCGCGCGCCGGCGATGTGGCGGCCATTGCCATGCGCGAGCGCCTCGCTGAAGTCTTCAATCCCGGCCGCACGCCGGATCGCTTCGTCCAGCCCATGCCGCTTGCGGCAACACCCGATGCCGATGGCCTGCGCTATCATGGCACCGACGTCGTTTTAGGCGACCTCGTCGATGAGCCGGAAGAACGCTTTCATATCCTCTCTGAAACAGCCTGCCGCCGCGTCATCCATGAAAATGGTCATGTGACGGGTGTGGAACTTGTCCGCGCCGGCTCGCAAGACGCCTTCACGGTCAGCGCCGGCACGGTGGTCGTTGCCTGTGATTCGCTGCATTCGCCCCAGCTGCTTTACGCCTCGAACATTCGGCCCGAAGCGCTCGGTCGCTATATCAATGACCACTATATCGTTTCGCAGGTCACGGAAATGCAGACCGATGTGCCCATGACGGCGATGAGCTGGATTCCGTCCACCAAGGATTTTCCGTATTCCGTAACCATCGCCCCGGCCAGCCTGCACTCGATGCCCCGCGCCAGCGAAATGAGCGGTCAGCCTGTCGGAATGGGCTTTTTCGTGGGCTCCGACCTCAATCCCGATAACCGTGTCGTCTTCGACGACGATCGTCGTGACTGGCTCGGCCTGCCGGCCATTTCTATTCAGTGGCGTCAGTCCGAGGGCGACAAGGCCCGCTTGGAAGAGGCCAAGGGCCATGCGCAGCGCATTTCCGGGATTATCGGTCGTCCTGCCCCCGGGTTTGCCACTTTCGTGCAGCCTGTCGGCTCGTCGCTGCACTACCAGGGCACGATCCGCATGGGCGAACGCGATGATGGCACCAGCGTCTGCGACAGGAACTCAAAGGTCTGGGGCTTCGACAACCTCTATGTCGCGGGCAATGGCGTCATTCCCACCATGACCGCTACCAACCCGACGTTGTTCAGCGTCGCTCTCGCCAGCATAGGCGCCAGCCAGATCGCCGCCGCTCGCCGTACGGTCTGATCGAGAGATTGGCTGGAATTGTTGAGAAGACGTTCATCGCGCTTGTGGCCGTTTTAGGCCTCAAGCGCTTGTGATGCGCCTCCAGTCCGTCGCCGCCGCCATTCCACCGGCAAGTGAATGATGGAGCGCCCCGATGGACGCTCCATGCGTTTCTGGCAAGCCCGGGAATGAAGGCTTGCGGCGCATGACCTGCTTAGTGCGTAGCAACCGTCCAGAAGTAATAGGCAAGCGGAATGGCAAGGAGGTACATGCCAATCGAGACCTGTTTTGCCTCGCCGGATAGAACCTTGACAATGACATAGAACAGCAGGCCGCCGGCGATGCCGGTGCCGAAGCTGTTGGAGACCAGGGTCAGCAAAACCATCATCAGGGCGGAGAGACCGTCTGAGAAATTCTCCAGATCGACCTTCTTCAGGGCGCCGAACATCGACATTCCGACCAGGATCAAGGCTGGAGCGGTGGCTGCTGCCGGGATCATCAGCGCGATTGGCGTAAAGAGCAGGGTCAAGGCGAACAAGGCTGCCGTCGCGATCGAGGCAAGCCCCGTGCGGCCGCCGACTTCGGCGCCGGTCGCGGACTCGACGAGTGCCGTCAACGAGGGAATGCCGAACAGCGGGCTGATCGTTGCGGCAACGGAGTCGACAAGGAACGGTTTTCCGAGATCTTCCATGTTGCCGGCTTCATCGACCAGGCCGGCTTTCGCACCGACTGCGAGCGTGGTGCCCAGCGTCGAGAAGAATTCCGAGGCGAAGAAGGCGAACAGATAGGGGAAATACTGGATCTTCAGCGCGCCGAAGAAATCCAGCTGCAGTCCGATTTCGGAAATGCCGTGCGGTATGCCGAAGAACGTGGTGGGGAGCTTGGTGACCCCGAGCGGAATTCCAAGCAGGGTGCTGCCGAGAATGGCCCAGAGGATCGGACCCGGTACTTTCCGCCCGCGGAGAAAAACGGCGAGGAAGATGCCGAAGACGGCAATAATTGCCTGTCCCGAGTTGAACGATCCCAGCATCAGCGCATGGCTCTTGACGTTGACATCGACCAGGCCGGCATTCTTGAAGCCCAGGAGTGCGATGAATAGTCCGATGGCGGCGCCCAGACCGAGCTTGATTTGAGCCGGCACCATGCGGGCGATGACCTGGCGCACGCCCAATACGGTCAGCAGAACGAAGATCACGCTCGACCAGAACGATATGGCGAGACCGGTCTGCCACGGAATATGCTCGACGGCTGCCATCGTTGGCCCGACGAGGACCGAACCGCCAATGCCAGGTCCCACCACGAAGGGCATGTTGGCATAGAGCGCCATGAACAGCGTCGCGCCGATGATGACGATAATGGTTGCTGTCGTCGCCGCCGCGCGGTCGATCCCGCCAGCGGAGAGCAGCGACGGGATCACCACGAGGAGATAGGCCGACGCCAGAAAGGACGTGACGCCTGCAATGATCTCAGTCTTCGTGCTGGTCTTGCGCTCGCGCATGCGGAAGTATGTCTTCCATCCCGGTTCCGATGCCTCGCCCGGCTGCGCTATATGTGTTTCTGGGGCCATTGTATGTGTCTCCTGAGGCGGCAGCTATGGCCGGGGCAGTGGGTAATGTCCGTCTCGGCCTGCGGCGAGAAGTTGTCTGATTTCCAGGGTCGTACCGTCGGCCAGTCCGAGGTCGGTGACGTGCGGGCCGGGATTGCAGGCAAGACTTGCTCCGACGACTGCCTTGAAGGTGCGAATTGGCGGCATCCAGTCGGCGATCGCATCCGCTTCCGCGCGCAGCCTTGCGAAGTCTTCTGCAACCTCATTTGCGGGAGCATCCGACAGCAGCCCGCAGACCGGTAAAGCGAGCAGGGCCGTTACGCTGCCGCCCGCCGCCGTTGCCATGCCGCCGCCAGCCTCGATCACGGCATTGGCCGCGGCGGCCATATCCGCCGGATCGCGGCCGAAGACGGTGAGATTATGGCTATCGTGCGATATCGTCGTTGCGAGAGCGCCACTCCAATGGCCCCAATCTTCGAGGATGCCGATGACGGGCGAGGGGGCTTGCCTGCCATGGCGATGGATAACGGCCATCAGAAGCATGTTGTCGGGGAGAACAAGCTTGCCCCCTTTCACCGCGACGACGGCTTCGCCCCATTTCGTAAAGCGGGGACTGACGATGGTGTTGACGCGTGCTTCCTCGACATCAGGCAGCTCAATCTCGAAATCGGTCGCCGAAAGCCTGCCGAGCTTCACCGTGTCGCGATATGCATTGCTATTGCTGCCGGCAGGGATGATCTCCGTGAGACTGCCGCCTTTTGCGACTTCCCGTCCGGATGCGTAGACACAGTCGACCGTGATTTTTTCGAGATCGGATAGAATGACGATATCGGCGCGACGTCCCGGCGCAATCAATCCAAGATCATACTGGTTGAGCCACATGGCGGCGTTGAGCGTGGCGGCACGTATGGCATCGATCGGCTTCATGCCGTAGCCAATGAGGCGCCTGAGAACAGAGGACATCGCCCCATCGTTTACGAGGTCATCCGGGAAGACGTCATCCGTACAGATCGTCAGCGTCTGCGGTAGATGCGGCAGCGTCTTCAGTGCTTCGATCACACCGGGCAGCACATAGTCGTGCGACCCGCGCAGCTCGATGGTGAGGCCAGCCCGCAGCTTTGTCAGCAGGTCTTCGCCGGAGGTGATCTCGTGATCCGATTGGATGCCTGCGGCAACGAAAGCCTGCAAATCGGCGCCCTCAAGTCCGCGCGCATGGCCGCAGACGCGTTTGCCGCTGACAAGCCCCGCTTCGACGACCCCGCGCATCGGCTCGCTCCGTTCAAGCACGCCGCGCATGTTCATGACTTCGGCGACACCGGAAATTTCCGGCCAACTGAGCATGGTCGCCATTTCGCCTGAGCGGAACTCGGCGCCGGCAAGCTCCAGGCCGGGTGCCGAAGGGACGCAGGATGGCGCCAGGGTCAGGAAGCGCAACGGCAGTTGCTTCGTTTCTTCAAGCGCCCAGCGAATGCCGTCCAGGCCGGCGACATTGCCAACTTCATGAGGATCCCAGCACACCGTCGTCGTTCCCTGCGGAACAACGATTTCCGCATAACGCCTCGGCGTTATCATCGAGCTTTCGACATGCATGTGCGTGTCGATGAATCCGGGTGTTAGAAATCGTCCCGAGGCATCGACGATCTCTACCGCATCGTTTCTGCTTGCCGGCGCGTGGACGCTTGCAATCAGCGGCCCGACAAGGCCGATATCGACCTGTCGCATCTCCGACGTCGCGACGTCGACAAGCGTTCCGCCCGTGATAAGCACATCGAACGGCTGAAGCCCGAGTGCAGCCTTAACCGCGCGATCGCGCAGTTCGGGCGAATGGAGGTCCTGAGGTTCATTCGGCATTTTCGTCTCCCCGAGAAGGGACCGAAAGACGTGCGGTGGATTGCCTCACGACAAGATCGGTCGGGAAAATTCTGCTGGTGTCGGTTTCTCCAACGACAAAGGACAGTGCGTGCACCGCGACCGCTTCCAGATCCTGACGGATCGTGGTGAGCGGCGGCGAGACGATCTGCGCCCACATCAGATCATCGAAACCCGTGAGCGATAAATCTTCCGGTATGCGAAAGCCCCGTTCGCGAACAGCGAGGGCGAAGCCGATGGCGATCGCATCGTAGGCGGCTGCGCAAGCCGTAAAGCGCGTCAAGCCAAGCTCGCGACCAAGGACGTTCCCGGCCTCGAACGTCGCGTCACTGTGTTTCAACGTCGGCTCGACATTGGCCGAAAAGCAGACCTCGCGCATTCCTTCAACACGCTCGCGTGCCACCAACGAATTTTCCGGCCCTGCAAGGATGAGCAGCTTCTCGTGACCAAGCGCTAGCAAATGCCGCGCAATCTTGCGGCCGCCTTCGCGATGGTCGCTTGCGGCGACATTGCCGGCGGTGACGGCGCTGTCGATGACGGCAACCGGCACCGAAATGCTCTCCTGGATGACGGTCGTGCCGCGCGTCGGTATCACGATCAAGGCATCGACGCCGCGGGCAATCATGTTTCGGATCTCGAAATCCTGTTGTCCGGCATCGCCTTGGCTATCGCCGATCAAAACGGCAAGGCCGCGCTGCTTGGCTGCGCGCTCGATGGCCTGGGCAAAGGCCGGAAACAATGGTTGACCGATGTTCGGAACGAGCAGGCCGATCGTGTTGCTTTTGCCTGTGCGCAACGCACGTGCCGCATGATCCGGCACATAGCCCAACCTGTCCGCTTCCAGTCGGATCTGCTCGATAAGTGCGGGTGAAACGCGGCCCTTTCCCCGAAGCGCATTCGAGACCGTTGCCGTCGACACGCCCAGCGTCACTGCAATTTCACGAATGGAAGAAGGGCGTGCTTCTGTCATCTTTCGATCCCGATCGGCTCTGATTAAACGATTAATCATAGTCAATCGGTCTTGCAAGTCTTAATTTCTGAGTTTCCGGTGGAGCTAATGGAGAGAGAGGGTTGAAGTCCCGATAACGTCACCGTCCTCAGATTTGGGGGCGGGAGCGTCGCTGCCCGGCAGCTCCGGACAGCCTGCGTTTAACGCGATGTCGCCAGCGATCTGACGTCAACTCCGCGGCTCTTCAGTTCCGTCAGGAGCCGTCGATCACGGTCTGGCAGGCGAGTGCAACGTGGTCGACGAATGCTCTTAGGCCCGCACCCATTCCGCTTCGGGTCGGCATGAGCGCCGTCAGCACCGCGTCTGCACTCCGCCACTCGGGAAGCACAGCGACCAACTGGCCGGTCTTTATTTCCTGCCTGCACAGATAGACAGGCAGTGAAGCGACCCCGATATCGGCTTTCGCCGCGCTTTGGATGGCCTTGATGCATGAACTTGCGAGCCGGGGGGAGAGAGGAATGTCGGCCGTCTCTCCCGTCTGCTGATGTGTCAGCGACCACCGCGGCTGCGTGTTGTCGCGGCGAACGAAAAGTGTCGTATGATTTGCCAACTCGGCCGGATCTTTGGGCACGCCCTTTTCCGCCAGATAGGCCGGTGACGCGAAGAGTTGCCATGGTATCCGGGCGAGCCGCTTCTGAATGAGGTTCGAGTCCGGCAGGGGTGTGGAATGTGCGCGTATCGCCAGATCAAACCGCTCGCCAACGATGTCGACGAAGTGATCCGCCGCATGTTCGACCAGCGAGATTTGAGGATACTTGACGAAGAACGACCTGATGACCTTCGGCATGACGAACTGGGCGGTGGCGATCGCGGTGGTGTAGCGGATTGGTCCTGATGGCTCCCGTATCCGGTCTCGCATAGCACTTATGGCTTCGTCCGCACGCTCCACCGTCACCAGGGCATATCGATAGAATTCCGCGCCGGCTTCCGTCAGTGCAAGCTGGCGGGAGGAGCGCAGCAGCAAAGTGAGGCCCAGTTTTTCCTCCAGCAGCTTCATGCGATAGCTGAGCGTCGATGTCGGCAATCCAAGGGCACGGCCGGCGGCTGTGAAACTGCCGCTATCGACGATGGTCATAAAGTAGCGAAAATCGTTCATATCGATCATGGATCAGTCCTCACGCAGCGAGGATGACGAGGTCTTAGGATCAAGCGTGGCAATCCGGCAGATCTTCCTCACCCTTTGAGGAGATGCGGATGGCGGCGCTCCTTTCGGAGCTGGCTCTTCGCGTTTGATGTCGTGTCGAAGCCTCTGTCCTACGCTTTGACATGGATTATTGTGTCGGACCGAAAATAAGATGGAGACGCTATGCTTTGGATAGCCGAAGCGCTCAAATGCATGTCCAGCAGGATCAATCGCGATCTCCTGTTGTGTTTGGAGCTGAGCCGAGAGACTTTGGTAGGTTTGCGCTTACCGATTTCACGGGCGGCGATATGAGCAAGGAGATGGCTGATGATAGCTCCTGCCTCTTCCTGGTAGCGCGATGACGCATGGACACTGGCTATTAGCCGGCGTCCGTTGTTGACGCGGTCTTGAATTGGAGCACGGTATAGTCGGCAATGGTGGTTTTGAGTGCAGCGAGAGAAATCTTCCGCATTCAATAGAAATTGCGATATGAATTTTTTGCCACAATGACGTTGTGTGGTATCGAAAACTCAGTTTGTGAAGTGCGCAACAATATGTCGGCAAGGCGATACGTCGACGCGGTGGCGTGTTTTAAGATGGCTGCCAGTCTCTCGCCTATGGTGCATCCCCATGATTGATATGAATGACTTTCGCTACTTTGTGACCATCGTCGACCGAGGGGGATTTACGAGCGCCGGCCAAGCCCTGGGGTTGCCGACATCGACACTCAGCTATCGGATCAAGCAGCTTGAAGAGCGTCTCGGGCTCGTTCTGTTGCTGCGCACATCGCGCAGGCTTAGCCTGACGGAGGCGGGCAACGAGTTTTATAGACACGCCCTGGCAACGGTCGAAAATGCCAACGAGGCCGAACATGCGATGCGAACCCGGCTCAGCGATCCCGCAGGGACGTTGCGCTACACGACCGCTCCAGTCGTTGCGCAATTCATCATGCCCCCGATCGTCAATTCGTTCATGTCCAGATACCCGAAGGTGACATTGGTGCAGCATGTCGCCAATCATTGCGTCGACATCGTCGGTGAGCGGTTTGATCTCGCGATCCGCGTTCATCGTGCGGCCGTACAGAATTCCAATTTCATTCAAACGACGCTTGCCAGCATTCCGTGGTATCTGTTCGCATCGCCGGCCTATCTGAAGAGATACGGCGAGGTTGAAACGCCGCAAGATCTCGCTACCCACCAGATGCTGCTGTTCTCCAAGGACAGCAGCCAGCCTCGCTTGACGCTTTCCCATCAGCTGACGGGACAGAGAGAGGAGATCGCCGTCGCACCACGTTTGTTGAGCAGCTGCATGACGAGCCTCAAGGATGCGGCGAAGGCCGGGATCGGCATTACCGCGCTGCCCGCCTATCTCTGCGGTGCGGAGACGAGGAGTGGCGATCTGGCAATGGTGCTTCCGGGCTGGCTTGCGGATGATACCCGGCTGACGGCGTTGATGCCATATCGCGTTGGCCTGAGTGCCGCCGTCAGCGCCTTCATCGACCATCTCGCCACGTCATGTCAGGATGTCATCAACAACTGTCCACTGCCCGATGCGATGGCTTCGGCTGCTTAGGTGCTGGCATTTTGCCGTTGCTGCGAGGCTTGCTTCATTTTTTGAAACGGCGCCTGAATTCTCGCGCCGATGAACCATACCCAATCCAATCCATTAAACGCTGGTTCCAATAAAACGGGCTTCAGAGGGGATTTTGCATGTTCTAGCCTGCGCAACATAGGGACACCTGGTGTCCGTTGTTGAGAGACAGGATATGACCGAACTTCATCCCGTAACCTATGGACAGTCGTCTGTGCCGGACGATCTGCAGCATTCCCTTAGTTCGAAAGCCGGATTCGAGGATGTCGTCGCTTGTGCGAAGACGGCGATCGAGGATGCCGGCTTCTGGGTGCTGCACGAAATAAATCCACAAGCCCTTCTGGCCAAAGGTGGCTATGCCATCAATCCGACTCGGCAGCTGCTGTTCTTCCACCCGGATTACATGGTTCGCGTCTTGTCGGCCGTGCCGGCCGCACTTCTGGAGGCGCCGCTGAAGTTTGCCATCATGGATCGGGGTGACGAAGTCGTCCTGCGCTGGCTGGATCCCGAACGCGCCTTCGGCCGATATGAAGACCCTCATCTTGCGCAGCTGGGCAAGGAGCTTGCCGCCAAATGCGAGGCGATTGCCGCCGAGATATTGCACCGTGCTTCGAAATTGATCGGCTGAACGAGACAGGAGAGGGACGATGACCAGTTCCATGAGCGAGGGGCCGCAGGTCCTGCAAAGTAAAAGCCCGGGCGATGAACCCAACGACCATTCCGTCGGTATTCCGCAAGAGGTGGCTCCGGGCGTCTTCTTTCTGAAAGGCGGGACGCGATATTTCGAGGAAGGCACAAAGACGGGCCCGGCCGGCGCGGTTCGCAGCCTGATGTGCAACAACGGTTGGATCGATCTCGGAGACGAGGTCCTTCTGATCGATTCCAACATGCCATCGCGCACGGACGCACTCTTGTCAGCGGTCCGCGATACGGTCGGTGAGAAGCCGATCAAATATGTCGTCAACACACACCATCATGGCGATCACGTCTATGGAAACCGCCGAATTCGCGAGCGGACGGGTGCAGCGATTATCGCCTGTCGCGAGATGGTTGATGAACTCAGGCGTTTCGAGACAGCCGCATTCGGAGGTCCGCCCGGCCGATGGGAGCAGGTGGCGACGCTGAGACCGGATCTCGCCGACACGTCTCTTCTGCCGCCGACACTGGTCTACGGCGACAGGCTGGAACTTATCGGTAGGGATCGCCGCGTCGAATTGCTGCATCACGGCTGGGGTCACACGCGGGGCGACACAATTGTCTGGCTGCCGGCAGAGCGGGTGATGTTTGCCGGGGATCTCGTGGCCAACGGACCCTACAACATCGTTCGGGACGGCGAGATGCGCGAATGGCCCAAGTTTCTCGCCTTCATGGAAGAGCTTCGGCCAAGCATCGTCTGTCCGGGACATGGAGAGCGAGCCGGACCGGAAATCCTCACCAGCCAGCGCGGGTTCTTCCTTTCGCTCTGGGCGCAGGTGGAAAGCCGCGTTCGCGACGGCATCACGCTTGACACGCTCCTTGGCGACATCGAGATGATCCGCGCGGCTCTGCTTGCCGATCCGGCCGCCGCCGAGCACGTCATTCCGCACGATGCCGATCTTGCCGTGATGTCGCTGAATGCGCAGGTCGAGCGGGTGTTCCGGCAGATCGTCCAGGAATAGTTGCCTTTCATGCCCATCAATAGCCGAGTGGAGCATCTGTGATGTCGGCCATTTTGTCCGCACTCTTCGTTCTTATATGGTCCACCGGTTTCATTGTCGCCAAAGGGCTCTTGTTTCACGCCGCTCCGCAGCCTTTCCTTGTGCTGCGCATGCTGCTCACGGCTTTGCTGCTTGGCGCAATTGCGCATGTGCGACGCGATCGATGGCCCGCAAAGGCCAGGGTCTGGTCGCACCTGATGACGGGCGTATTGTTGAATGGCGTCTATCTCTGCTTTGCCTACACGGCTATTTGGCAGGGAATGCCGGCTGGCATCATGGCATTGTTGTCCAGCACTCAGCCCGTCGGAATTGCCGCCTGGCTGTATTTCGCACGCGGAGAAAAACTGTCGAGGGCAGGCGTCGTTGGGCTTGCCGTTGCCATTGCAGGCGTCGTCTGCGTGCTTGAACCGGATCTGGCCAACGGTGGTACCGGCCATATCAATGCGGTTGGCTTGGCGGCAGCCATTCTTGCCGTCATCGGGATGGCGGTCGCGACGACGATCCAGAAAAGCCGTTTGTCATCCGATCCCGTCAGCGTGTCCGCCTCGCTGCAGAATGCCGGCGGCATACCGATTGCACTGGTGGCCACAGTCCTTGACGGCGACAATCTCTGGGATGGAAGCGTCGCTCTTTGGGGATTGCTCGCCTGGTCGGTCATCGGCCTGTCGGCGATCGGCGTCTCGCTTGTCGTATGGCTTTCGCGGCACAATGGCCCAACGAAGATGAGTGCGCTCTTGCTGGCCGTACCGCCGCTCTCTGCACTGGAAGCCTACGTACTCTTCGGCGAGCAGCTGGCGCCACTGCAGATCGTCGGGTTCGTCGTCGCGATTGCAGGCGTGTTTCTGACAAGAATATCCGTGAAGTTGCCCCGCATGTCACTGCGACGAAAGAAATCGATCACGCGATAAAGTGCACCCGAGCGGAGGAAGTCACCCCTCGATCCGCCTCTTGTCGAAAGCCATGCCTGCCACTTCGGCGAATTCGCGGTCGCATGCGTGCTTGATGCGACCGCGTCGAGCGGAGTGCCCAAACTCTCTAGCGCGTTGCCGAGGGGAAGGAACGGCGCGACTGGCGATGTTCGAGAAGTCTTTCCGCAAGAATGCCGAAACCCAGCCCGAGTGACGCCCAAAGGATCGCATGCATACAAAGCGAAGCGAGGCGAAAGCGCCAGAGGAGCACGGCTGAGAACGTCTCCGGCACCTCGTTGACAGGCGGCATCAGGCTCTGGATCACCGCAACGATGGCGATAAACAGGAGGCTGGCAACGATCGCCGCATTCCACCTGCCATATTTTCTCGTCAAATTATTCGCCACGGCGAAGGCAAGCGACAGCGCGATGATCGAGGCAAGCAGCAGGATGAAATAGAGCTCGGTTCGAGCGCCGATCGTATCGGGATTGCCGACAGCCGGAGGATTGGCCGGATATTTGAAATCGGGGATGACCGACATGACCAGAAACGCTCCGAGCCCGAGCATGGCGGATGTCGTCCGGGCGCTATAGGGCCCGGCGCGACCGTAAATCGCCGAGAAGGCCAGGGCAAAAAGACCGCCGGCCGCCGCGCCGTAGACGATGACGGCGGTAAAGAGTCCGAGGCCGGCCTGCGTCGCGCGCGAGACGATTTCGGGTTCCGGCGCCTCACCTGCCGCTTGCGCCATCTTCTCTTCGAAGGCGATTGCACTATCGACCAGTGGTTCACCGAAGCTGTGCGCGAAGAGGAAGACGAGGATACCGGAAAGAAGCCCAACAAGCATGCCGCGCAGTAGAAGTTTGCCGACCATGACCCAGACCTCTCAATGGCAGGGGAAGCCGAGGAGGTGCCGGCCGTCATGAACGAATTCATGGACATACATGCCGGAAATCAGCGAGGTCGCCCCTTCTTCGGCGCCGACGAAATAGATCGCGAGCAGGAGAAGAATGCCGGCAAAAATTGCCCACGGGACAATCTGGCCGATGGCGATCGGAGTTGGTGTGGCTGTGGGTGCAAAGATTGTGTCAGACATGATCCATATCCTCCATGAACAATGGTTGTTGCAGGCCAGGAACGGAGACATCGGACCTGGCTTGCCGTTCGACAGAACCGGGTTTCGCACGCGTTGAGAACCCCATTGTTCTGAAAGCTTCGTGCAATGGATGGGAAGGTGCCGGGCGCGCGCGCTGCCGGGCCGAATGCGAACGCCCCTTCGTTCTCGCGTTGATCAAGCTAGCACAAACGCAATATCCCGCGCGGATGCTCGGCATTCCACAAGATCGCGGAGTCCGCCGCGCAAGCTCGATTGTCCAATCAGTTGGACGTTACGTCATGAAAGTGACGGCTTCCGGCCAATGCAGCACGTGGAATAGGTTTCCGAGGGTTCAGCCCGACCTGACGCAGTGATCGCCGGATCGCTGCATGACGGACCGCTCATGCTTGCCGGCCTGAGCGGATGGGGACGGGCATTCGAAGAGACAGGGACATGGTTGAATTGATCACTCATCCGCTGGCACAGTTCGTCGGGCTTTTGGTTGTTTTCCTTGTGGTGAGATTGCCGGTCCGGAAATCCGCCGCGTACAAGCTCGCAGCCGACGTCGCATTCTTCGCGGCCTTCACCGTGCTTTTGCTTCGAAACGGAATAGCGCCGTATCTGGCGGATGACACTGCGCTCGACGTGGCGGATCGCTTCGCATATGGCGGCCTGAAGACGATCTGGTGGATCGGCGGTGCAATGATGCTGACAAGTCTGGTGCGCCTTTTCCTGATCTTTGAGGGAAAGCCGCGCGAAGTCAGGCTGCTGCAGGATGTCGTTGTCGCTCTGATTTACATCTCGGCAGCTCTCTCGATCATTACCTACGTCTTCAGCCTGCCCATTGGAACGATCATCGCGACATCCGGCATCTTCGCCATCATTCTTGGCCTCGCGCTGCAAAATACGCTCAGTGACGTCTTTTCCGGCATTGCGCTCAACCTCGGTCATCCGATTTCACCGGGCCATTGGATCGTGCTGGATGGTGATGTTCAGGGGCAGGTGTTCGAAACCACCTGGCGGTCGACCCAGATAAGAACGGCGACGAATGATGTCGTCTTCATTCCGAATAGTCTTCTGGCGCGCAGCCGTTTCACAAATACCAGCTATCCGGATCGCTCTCACGGCGCGACGTTGCGCATTCGTTTGAGGCTCGATCGGCCTCCGCGTGCCATACTCGAGCTCATGAACAATGTCCTTCTCAGCAGTGGCACGATTGAGAAGGATCCGGCGCCTACTGCGACGATCGCGGCCATCGACAAGGACATTGTCGATATGGACCTTGCATTTCGCGTGAGCGACGTCGACAAGGTGGGCGCTGCCAAGAACGAACTTTTCGACCTCATTTACCGCCACGTGGAGAGCGTCGATTTGCAGCTCGCCTCGTCGCTGCCGATTAGCTCCGACCCATCCGGGCGAACACCCGGCGAAAAGAGCCGGGCTGGCAGCGGTTCGCGCAAGCTGCTCAACGCCATCAGATTGTTTTCCAGCCTGACCGAGGACGAGAAGGACGGCTTGGCGACCTCCATGAAGAGGCTGAATTTTCGCAAGGGCGAGATCATTGCCCATCATGATGCTGCGCTGACGTCATTGATCATCATCAAGAGCGGTGTCGTCGTCGTCGAGGAGCCGGATGGAGACACAGGAAAAGAGTTGGACAGGCTTGCCCCCGGCGATCTGTTTGGAGAGGGAGGCGTCCTGCTCGGCGCGGTCGAGGTCGGCGAAAAACGAGCGCTGACGCCAGTCGTCGCTTATGAAATTGCAAAGGAGAAGCTGGCCAATCTGCTGAAGGAGCGTCCGACAATCGCAGAAGAGCTTGCAGAACTGCTGTCAGCCCGGACACAAAGACAGGAAGCCCTTCATCAGGTGGCGGCCATCGGGGCCGGCCAAAACAAATCCGCTCTCGCCGCGCGCATGCGCCAGCTTTTTCATCTCACGCACAATCGCTAGCGTCTGTCGACCGCACCGGCTTAACCTGCCGATATTGCCTCTTCGACAGCGCTGCGGACCCCTGCGGTCATCTTGGCGACGATATCATCGGCGGTTATCCCGTGCCGAGTTGCCAGATGGGAGGGCTCGTTGTAGGCCAGCCACGTGTCGCTGCCGTTGGTCCACGCAAGCGCCTTTAGCGGCAGATCTATTCCGATTTCCTGATTTTGCTGCAGCAACAGGGTCCCGACTTTTGGATTGCCGAAGATCAGCAATTCCGTTGCCGGCAAGGCTAGCTGGGCGTCAGCGGCGTCGGCAGCAAAGTCGATGCGTGCAAACACCTTCATTCCGCGGCTGGCTACAGCCTCGGCGAGCCGGTCGAGGGTCAACTTGGGCTCGTGATTGGATCTCAGAAAGGTCATTCCATCCGTCATCGTTCATTCTCCTTTGAGGTTTGCCGAGATCGACCGTCGCCGAAGTTCGTTTTCAATGCAATGCAGAGACACGACGAACATCACTTCGATCGGCAGGGTGCGTGCTGCCTCTTTCAGACGTTGACGCAACGGCTCGCTTGCGCTCGCCATTGCGTCAATCAGCGACTATGCGTCTTTCGCGCGATATTCATCGGGTAGGATGAAGACCTGGTCGGCGCGTGCGTAGCCGCCATCCTTGACTTCCTCGATCAGAACCATCGTGTGAGGTCTTGCTGCTTCCGAGAAATACTCGACCAGAAGGTTCGTGACCTTGTGGACGATCTCTTCCTTCTGAACTTTGCTAAGCGCCGCTTCCGGCGTCTTTATGTTGACGAATGGCATGGTAGTCCTTTCGATGTTTCTCTTGCTGGCGATCTTCAAGAACGCGACGATCGGTTGCTCTTTGGATCTGGGGAGGTATGCGGCGGCCAGCGTTCGATGCCGATACAGGCCGCGACAAATGTGTGCGGCGATTGTGGCGGTGCCGGCGGGAGACATTCTCTCCGCCCGTCGGCACCTTGGATTTGCCGATGTCGTGTCTGTCGGGGCAAAGCGAAGCTAAATGGCCGCTTTGGGATGAAGCAGATCGGCATGTCCGATGCGATAGAGGAATTCCGAGCGGACCCTGTCGATGACGGCAAAGCTGACTTCCGAACCATCACTTGCCGGATCGATGACGACCCGAAGCGGACGTTCCCCGTAAGGGCGGCCGACGATATCGACAACCGCCCGGCCAACGGCTGCCGGATCGGCGTTATCAGGTACGGTCGTGGCAAGGGCCTTGAGGAGATCGTCGGAGAACCCGGCGGGATAGCTCTGCGCGTAAGCCTGCTCTACGGCCTTGTCAGCCGGCGAACCGGAATGGGCGAAGTGATTGGTGCCCGATGTGAAGGCGCCAGGTACGACGATCGAGGTTTCGATGCCCAGAAGTGAAAGCTCCTTGGCATAGCAAACGGCCATCGCATCCATACCGGCCTTGGCGGCGAAGTAGGGCCCAAGGAGCGGGGGAACGCCGCCCGCGACGCTGCTGCTCGATATCCAGATCACCAGACCGCGACCGGCCGCCCGCATATGCGGCAAGACCGCCCGGTTGACGCGCTGCGTGCCGAGAACATTGATGTCATAGAGTTCGGCAAGCTGCTCCGGCGTAAATGCTTCGCTGGGTCCGTAGACCATGTGCCCGGCATTCTGGACGAGCACATCAATCCTGCCGTGTTTGGCGATGATCGCTTCGATTGCGGCATGGATCGATGCTTCATCCTGAACGTCGAGTTCGATTGAGGCGAGCTCGATGCCGTGCTCGGCCGCATAGGCGGCGTTGTCGGCAACGTTCCCGGCATTCTTGCCGGTCGTACCACGCATGGAGGCGTAGGCCGTATGGCCTGCATGGGCGAGATCACGCGCGATCATCTGGCCAAAGCCGCTCGATGCTCCCGTGACAAGTGCAATCAGTGACATGAGGAAGTCTCCTATCGATGAGAAAGAGGAGTGCGCTGATTAGATCACGCCGCCATTGGCGCGAATGGTCTGGCCGTTGACCCAGCCGCCGTCCGAGCCGGCCAGAAAGGCGACGACCGAGGCGATATCGTCCGGCTGACCGATGCGACCCATCGGGTTCATTCCGGCAATCGCCTTGATCTGTTCCTCGCTCTTGCCGGTCGTAAACAATGCGGTGTCGACGGGACCCGGCGCGACGGCGTTGACGGTAATGTGCTTCCTGCCGAGTTCCTTGGCGGCAATGTGAGTCATCGCTTCAACGCCAGCCTTGGTCGCGGCATAGACGCCGTATGTCGGCTGGTAAAGGCCAACGACGCTCGATGAGAAATTGATGATCCGGCCGCCTTCACGCAGACGCTTTGCGCCTTCGCGGATGCCGCGAAACACCGAGCCGAGATTGACGGCGACCTGACGTTCGAACGTCGTGTCGTCGAAGTCCGCAAGCATTCCGAGCTTCATGATGCCGCCATTGTTGACCAGGATGTCCGTGCCTCCGAAGGCGCTTTCGGCCGCATCGAAAAGCGCTGCGAGGCTTTGGCTGTCACCGATATCGGCAGCGACCGCTATGGCCTTGCCGCCATTCTTTTCGATTTCGGCAACCACATTGTCGGCGGCGGCCTGATCGCTGGAATAATTGACAACAACGGCGATGCCGTCTGCTGCGAGACGGAGTGAAATGGCGGCGCCAATACCTTTGGAACCACCGGTTACGATTGCGACACGCTGCGAAGAGTTCGTCATGGGTTTACTCCGTTTGATTGGATGACCAGAAGATATTTGCAGCAGCTGTACGAAACAATTGCATGGAAATTGACATAAGAATTCGGCTGTGGTGAACAGTGTGCATGGATCGTCTGGACCGCATGCAGTTATTCGTTCGCGTGGTTGAGCGCGGCAGCTTCTCGGCTGCTGCGGCCGACATTGGGATTGCCCGCTCGACCGCGACGGAAACCATCAAGCAGTTGGAGCGGGCTCTGGGCACACGCCTTTTGGAGCGCACAACGCGCCTGGTAAAGCCGACGCTCGATGGCCAGGCTTTTTACCAGCGCTGCATCTCCATCCTGGCAGAGGTGGAGGAGGCCGAATGCGCCTTCGGCGATGCGGAGCCGCGCGGCCTGTTGCGGATCGATGCGCATGGTCTGATGACGCGCACCTATTTGCTCCCCCGACTGCCGGAGTTCATGGATCGCTATCCGCTGCTGGATCTGCAAATTGGTCAGGGGGATCGCCTCGTCGATCTGGTCCGAGAAGGTGTCGATTGCGTCATCAGGGCCGGCTTGCTTGCCGACAGCGGCATGATCACGCGCAAGCTTGCGGAGATCGAGGAGGTCACGTGCGCCAGCCCGGCGTACCTCGAGAAGTATGGCGTGCCGCAATCCCCGGACGATCTCGAAGGGCATCGATGCGTCGGCTTTGTGTCCTCTCGAACAGGGGAAAAGCTGCCGTTGGAATTCACGGTCGGCAATCGTGTGCGAAACGTGACGTTGCCAAGCCGCCTGACGGTCAACAATTCCGATACGATGGCGGACCTCGCCCGCTTGGGCTTCGGCATTTTCCAGGCGCCACGATACAGGGTCAGGCGCGACCTGGAAGAGGGAAAGCTGGTGGAGATCCTGAAACAGTATCCTCCAACACGAACCTTGGTATCCGCCCTCTATCCGCAAAATCGCCAGATGACGCCGCGACTGAGGGTTTTTCTCAACTGGGTCAGCAAAGTCTTCGCCGAAGCCGATCTTTGAGATCGCATCTTCGCTGCCGATTTCCAGGAATGTGATCGGGGCAGGCCATCGAGCGCCATGGTCTGCGCGTCATGGGTACGCGCTACCATCCAGGTCGCCCGATTGCGCAAAGACACGTCCCGGCATTGGAAGGTGACCATCGCTCATCCTGTCGTTAGGCGCGACATCGAGCGGGACTTAGCACAATAAAATCAAACATGCGCCAGTGTGCATATGCGGAAATGCGCAGCCTGCGGTCTCGCATTCATCGTTCAATCCATTGAAACATTGGTTGGGATTTAGCCACTTCTGCGACCGTCATCCAAGCGCTAGTCCTTATCCACAACAGACGGTGGTTGGGAGGTTCAGGCGGATCATGACGAATTCCTTCTTACATCTCACGCGTCGCGAAACCTTGGTGATCGGTGCTTCGACTGTTGGCGCAGCGATGATCGACGGCTCCAAGGTCGCTTTTGCATCCAACGCCAATCAATCGATCACGCATGCAGCGGGAGATATCGCCATGGGTTATGTCACGACCAAGGACGGAACCGAAATCTTCTATAAGGACTGGGGTCCGAAGACCGCTCAGCCGATCATGTTTCATCATGGCTGGCCGCTCAGCTCCGATGACTGGGACGCACAGATGCTGTTCTTTCTGTCGAACGGCTACCGCGTTGTTGCTCATGATCGCCGTGGTCACGGCCGCTCCGCTCAGGTTTCTCACGGCCACGATATGGATCATTATGCGTCAGACGCCTTTGCCGTTGTCGAGGCGCTGGATCTGAAAAACGCCGTGCATATCGGCCATTCCACCGGCGGCGGCGAAGTGGCGCGTTACGTTGCAAAGCATGGCGGGCCGGCGGGCAGGGTTGCCAAGGCTATTCTGGTATCGGCCATCCCGCCGCTCATGCTCAAGACGGCAAGCAATCCGGAGGGGTTGTCGATCGACGTCTTCGATGGCTTCCGCAAGGCGCTTGCCGCCAATCGCGCCCAGTTCTTCCTCGATGTTGCAAGTGGGCCATTCTATGGCTTCAACCGTCCTGGCGCGACGAAGGTCGAGGGAACTGTCCGCAATTGGTGGCGCCAGGGCATGGAAGGCGCCGCCAACGCCCATTACGAGGGGATCAAAGCCTTCTCGGAGACCGATCAAACCGAAGATCTGAAGGCGATCAAGGTCCCGACGCTCATCCTCCACGGTGAGGACGATCAGATCGTTCCGATCGCCGATGCCGCGCGCAAATCCATCAAGCTGCTGAAGAACGGGACACTGAAGACCTATCCTGGCTATCCGCACGGCATGTTGACCACCAACGCCGACGTCCTGAACGCGGACATGCTCTCGTTCATCAAAGGCTGAGCCGTGGCACTCGCGATCGGGGCGCGGCCCGGGTTGATGGCAAAGCGTCGGGGTATCCCGATTTCACCAGAAGCGAGGCATGCCTCGAACACTTCATTTTCATCTCTACAGGAACAGGTTTCATGACGATCTTTTCGCAACTGCCAGCGGGCGCACAGCGCGGGGAAACTGCAAAAGATCCGTCTGGGATGATGCTCTCGCGTCGCGGTTTCTGTCTTTGTTGTGTGGTTGCGACGGGCTTTGCGGCGACGGGAGGGTGGCTAACACCCTCTGAGGCCTTTGCCGAGGCCCGCAATCTCGTCGACGTCTTTCGCGATGAGGCCGCCAAGGCGAAGATCACGACCCATAAACTGCGCGGCAAGGTCAGTGTTCTTGAGGGATCCGGAGGAAACATCGCCGTCCTCACAGGTCCGGATGGCAAGGTCTTCATCGATGCCGGCATCACCGGAACACGCCCCAGGATCATGGAGGCAGCCAACCGATTGAGCCGGGAACCGATCACGCATCTGATCAACACCCACTGGCACTTCGATCACACCGACGGCAACGAATGGCTGAGCCAGGAAGGCGCTTCCATCATTGCGCATGAAAACACCCACAAGCATCTTCTCTCGGCCACGCGTGTCGAAGACTGGGATTTCACCTTCCCCTCATCGTCACTGGCAGCGGTTCCAACCGATATCTTCAGCGATGAAAAGACGCTTAAGTTGAACGGACAGACACTTCACCTGAAGTACTATGGACCAGCACATACCGATAGCGATATCTCCGTTACAATCGGTGAGGCAGATATCCTTCATTGCGGAGACACATTCTGGAATGGACTGTATCCGTTCATCGATTACTCCACAGGCGGTAGCATCGATGGAACGATAGCAGCAACGGAAGCCAATCTGGCAGCGATAAGCAAGACAACGATCGTCATTCCTGGACATGGAAATCCTGTGAGCAATCGGGCGGAACTCACCGAGTATCGTGACATGCTGAAGAGCATCCGTGACAATGTCGCCAAGTTGAAGCAGCAAGGCCGCACGGTCGAAGAAGCGGTCAATGCGAAGCCGACCTCGGCTTTCGATGAAAAGTGGGGCAAGGCGGTCATCTCGCCGGAGTTCTTCACCCGCCTTGTTTATCACGGCGTGTGACGATCGAGATGGACGCGCCGCGAAATCCGGCGATGACGTGCAGCATACTTCAATGCTTCGCCCAGGCTCGGCGCATGCCATCTCCCCAAGCTGCGCGATCGCCAACAAATTCAATCACAGGAGGTCACTATGAACGCATCTGTTACAGGCTTCGGCGGAATGGTACCCGCACGCGGTGAACTGCCTGTCTTCGATACCGGAGACGCCGTCATCATATCGGACCGTATTCCCATCGGTCACTACCGGATGCCGACCTATCTGCGCGGCAAGCATGGAACGATCGAAGCCGTCATTCGTCCGATGGCCGTCAACAACGAAGAGGAAGCCTACGGTCACAATGCCGGATCCAAGGGCTACTATTACCGCGTTTCCATCCCGATGACTGGAATCTGGGCGAACTATGCCGGCTCGCCGAAGGATCGCATTCTCATCGAAATATTCGAGAACTGGTTAGAGAGGAACACCAATGTCTGAGCCCCACAGCCATGATCACGACCATGACCACGATCATACGCCGATCACGGTAGACGAGCGTCCTGGCTACTATGACATCATGGAAACGGCGTTCCGCGAGCTTCTGATCGAAAAGAAGCTTTTCGGCGCCGATGAAATCCGCCGGCAGATCGAGGTTCTGGATTCCAGAACACCGGCGCTTGGCGCGAAGGTCGTTGCCAAGGCCTGGACGGATCCGGACTTCAAGAAGCGTCTGCTGGAAAACGGCAGGACGGCCTGCGAAGCACTCGGCATTACCTTTTACGACGATACGGAACTCATCGTTCTGGAAAATACGCCTGATGTGCATAATCTGATCGTCTGCACATTGTGCTCCTGCTATCCGCGCCCCGTGCTCGGCTTGCCGCCGGATTGGTACAAGCTGAAGCCCTACCGCGCGCGTGCAGTCCAGGAACCCCGATCGGTTCTGCAGGAGTTCGGCACGATCATTCCCGACGACGTCGAAATCCGCGTCAGCGATTCCACGGCAATCGTCCGTTATCTCGTTTTGCCGATGAGGCCCGCCGGAACCGATCATTTGAGCGAGCAGCAACTCGCCGATCTGGTGACGCGCGATGCCATGATCGGCGTTATTCCGGTGAGCTATAACAAGGATGCCGCGTGATGGGATCCGAAACACTCGTCAAGAAGATTCCAAACGATATCGGCGGCGATCCCGCCGGCAAGATCGAGCGTGTGGAGCACGAGCTTCTTCCGTGGGAAAAGCGCTGTCACGCGCTTGCCGACGTGCTTGACTATCACAAGATCATCAACACCGAAGAAAAGCGCCGCGGTGTTGAATCGCTCGGTTCTGAAGTTGTCGGCAAGCTCACTTATTACGAGCGCTGGATCGTCGCTTTCGCCAATATCGCGTTTCAGAAGGGAATTCTCGTTCCTTCGGAACTGGCTGAAAAGATCCGGGAAGTCGAGGCCCGGTATCCGGCCGCTGCGGACGCCCACCATGGCTGATGCGGTCCTTCACGACCGGCTATCATGCTTCTTCGAGCAAAACACCGCCTTGCCCTTGGTAAGGCGGAGTTTCGTCGAAGCAGTCGGTACCGCGTTCCTGGTCGTCGCAGCCATTGCTTCCGGCCTGAGTGTCGCCCGTCTCGCCACCAATGAACCGCTCGTCGCCTCCATGATCGTTGCGATATCCATTGCCGGAGCGCTCGTGGGGCTGATCGTGGCTCTTGGGAAAGTCTCGGGCGGTCATTACAACCCGATCATCACCATCGCCCAATGGCTGTCGGGAGAGCGCAGCCGCACCTGCATGATCGCCTATGTGCTGGGACAGGTTGCCGGCGCAATCGTCGGCGCCCTGTTGAGCCAGCAGATGTTTGCCGACCACGCCGCAGCGGCAGCGCCGGCGGGCTTGCCTTCGTTCGGCATGTTCCTCAGCGAAGTGGTGGCCTCTGCGGGGTTGATGACCATCGTGCTTGGATGCGCACGCAGCACAAAGTGGGAAACCGGACCTTTTGCCGTGGGTGCCTGGCTGACGGCCGCCATTCTGGCGACGCCCTCCACATCTTACGCCAATCCCGCCATCGCGATTGCTGCGATCTTCGCAGCAGGCCCCGTTGCGCTCGCGCCTTCGATTGCTGCCGCCTATGTCGTCGCACAGCTGATCGGGATGGCAATTGCCATTGTCATCAACCGCATTGCGTTCGGCACGGCTTCGTCCTGACCGCCGCCGTGGCGGGGATGCATGAAAACGGCCCTTCAATCAATATTGCGGGTCGGGCATCGAGGCTCAGACCTCCGCCAAACGCCATGAAATTCCTCGCCCGCCCCGAGCGGGCGACGATGCATCCTTTGCCGCACCTCACCCAAGGAGAACACCATGACCGCCAATGAAGCCAGGACGACGAGAGGCGCGTCGATGGCCGTTCCGTCCGATCTTCCCACCAACGCCGTTGCAAGCGTCGCAGCAGCCATGAACACACTGCTTGCAGATGTCTTTGCGCTTTATCTGAAGACCAAGAACTTTCACTGGCATATGTCCGGTCCGCACTTCCGAGACTATCATCTCATGTTGGACGAACAGGGCGAAGATATCTTTGCGATGGCAGACGCAATCGCCGAGCGCGTGCGCAAGATTGGAGGCACCACATTGCGCTCCATCGGTCATGTCGCGCGCTTGCAGCGTCTTTCAGATAACGACGCCGAATACGTGGCGCCGGAGGACATGCTGGCGGAGCTGTGCGAAGACAACAAACGTTTGGTTCAGTTCATGCGCGAAACGCATGAGTTGACAGCCGATAACAACGATGTGGCGTCAACAAGCCTGCTTGAAAACTGGATCGATGAGACCGAGCGCCGGACATGGTTCCTCTTCGAGGCATCCCGGCCGGTGACGTAAATCACCGGCAATAAAGGCAGCTAGCTGTTATATCATGCCGGAACGCCGGCGGGTTTAACCCGTCGGCGGAAGTCCAGTCAGAACATCGAACCTGCATCCTTCTGCCGCTCGAAGGGTTATCGTCGGCATGGTGCAACGCCTGCCGGCACCCATGCACGCATATCAGACGATCACTCTGCGGCCAGTTCCAGGGACATCTTCGAGGATGGCGGCACGATCTTGGTCACGAACTCGAAATCCGCCAGCATACGATGCTCGTCGGAGCCGAGGCGGGCAATCGACCAATATTCCCGCTCCGCGCCAAAAATTGTCGACACCTGCACCACCTCAGCCGGCGCCTCGCGATCAGCCTTCAAGGTTGCCCAATAAAAACACTCCGGCTCCAATTTCTGCAACGGGATCATAATCTAACTCCTCGATCACGCCGCTATATAGAACACCGTTTGCCCTAAAACAGTCCATGAACCATTCCGCGCATTTTTTCCCGCAAGCTTTTTTTCAGTGATCGTTAATGCAACCCAACAACGATTTTTTAGCGCTCGCAATGGCGGGAACATAGTTGGCGTTGTAAGTGGCTGAACACCCTTCCACGGCTGCGGGCGGCGTCTCACCGCGTATGAGGTATCGGCGATGATGCCCCTGGGAAGTGTTTGAACCCCTTGGACCTATGGATTCAATCGTTCCCTTCTCGGTGAGGAATTGGCCGAAAATGGTCCGGCTTACCTACCCATCAATCGAGATATTCCAAGATCATTAAAAGCCCTACCGGTTCTCCGCAGGGCGCCGACATTCAATATGTCGGCCGAACCGGTTGGCCCATTTCCCCACAGCTCTCAATTTGATTCTCGACACGAACGTGTCTCAGACGTCCGTGTCGAGATCGATAGCCAGGCAACTGTGTCATCATAGCCTAGTTGCTGGCGTCTGCGGTATCGTCCAGTTGGGAGCAGCTTGAGAATTTCGGGAAACTTGCCTGATGTAGGGGCACACGTTCGATGCCGATGATTACCTCGGAGAATCAGCAAGCCAATCATCTGAT
>NZ_JABAIJ010000017.1 GCF_012641435.1 Rhizobium sp. P38BS-XIX | reverse complement strand
GCCGGCCGCCGTCGTGCATTGATACTGGTAGGCGCGCCCGAGATACGTGCGTGTTCCCAAAATCGCCGGCAATCCCTCGCCCACACGTCGAACCAAAAGACCCTCCGCACGGCAACCAAGTACAAAATTCTCGGGAATGGCCCCGAAGTCATCCTGAGATAGCCTGATCTGCCCGCCGCCAAATGTCTCCGCCGTAACCAACGAACCCGCGCGGTCGATGACACGTAAAGGTGCTTCTTCCGAAAATCGCAATGCTCATGCAATTCATCGCACTGAAATTGCCGCCGTTCAATGAAGCGAAGGCGGCTCTTATGCGATTACCTTTTCTATTGGCGTGCATGGTTCTGACCGGAGGGCATTGCTTTTCCGAGGCGCAGTCCAGGCCCGCGCGTGACGGGATGTCTCCCGTCCCTGTTCAGCATCGATACGACCCGTGCACCGATGGTCGTTTTAGTGATGGGCGACCGCGAGGCTGCGCCGAGCTCCGTCGACAGCTCAGATACGATCGATGGCGCGATCGGCTTGATGAGGATGATCGCCGGCGCCGGTACCAACATATCAATCCCTGCACCGATGGTCGCTTTAGCGATGGGAAAGCGCGAAGCTGCGGCGAGCTCTTGGACTGGCTGGATCGCTCGCAATGAAGATCTTTCTATCCCTGATATCCTGGCCGCTGGTGTTCTTTTCCGGTCTTCTGGGCGCATATTTCGCGTTTTCCAGCAGCCGCCCGATGCTGGCTTTCGTGCTGGTCTATGCAGTCGCGGTGCTGCTCCTTTTTCTGCTTGAACGCTATATTCCCTATGAGCGACGCTGGCTGCTCGCGGATGGCGAGACGGTGAACGACATCGCCCATACCATTCTGACGAAGGGGCTGGTTCAGGTTCTCGCCTTGCTTGGCGCTCTTTTTCCCATGCTGGCCGCGACGATGCTGCAGCCGCTTTTGGTTGCCCGGTTCGATGTCTGGCCTGTAGCAATGCCGGCGCTGTTGCAAGTGGCGCTGGCTGTGATCATCGCCGAATTCGGCCTTTATTGGTCGCATCGAATCGCCCATGAGCGACTTTTCTTCTGGCGATTCCATGCGCTGCATCACAGCGTCACCCGGCTTTGGGTTGTGAACACCGGGCGTTTTCACATTGCCGATTCGCTCTTCAAAGTCGCGCTCAGCCAAATCCCGCTTTATCTATTGGGTGCCCCGCTTCAGGTGTTCTGGTGGCTCGGTGCTGTGACAGCCTTCATGGGGATTCTCACGCACTGCAACGTCGATATGCTCACAGGTGTCCTTGATTACGTTTTCAGCACGCCGCGGCTCCATCGCTGGCATCACTCCAAGGATATGCGCGAGGGCAACACGAACTACGGCGAGAATATCGTCGTATTTGACCTGCTGTTTGGCACATATTTCAATCCGGATCGGCCGTCCTCCACCGATATCGGCATTCGTGGCCAGATCGCCAAAGGCTTTCTGAGACAATTGGCGCAACCTTTCAGCAGGGATGGAATCCGTCAGATCCTGGGCCGCACGACAAAAGGTTGAGGGGCAGCGTTGCGCAATGCTGCCGTAATCCAGCCCACGTACCCCTGCTTGCGATCTCCTCCAGCGCAAAGGACGTTCCTGATGTCTTCCAGCATGAGACGGCTCACGACCGGCATTGGCATGCTTGGCGTGTTGCTGCTCGTTTCGGCCTGCGCCTCGCAGGTGATGAAGAGCTATATCGGCGCGCCCATCAGCAGCGTCATGCTCGACTACGGACCGCCGGACAATGTGTATGATCTGCGGCCCGGCGAGCGCGCCTATCAATGGCGCAAGCAGAAGACACAGGTGGTTGCCGGGCAATCCAGCGGCGAAGTCAAGGAGACACGGCGCGGCCGGCGCTATGAGGTTACCGAGACGCCAGGCTATGTCGAGCAGACCGAATGTTTTTACACCTTCCATGCCCGGCGCTCCGGGTCGGATTGGTATGTGACCAGCTTCCGGCAGCCCTCGCTGGAATGTGAGTGAGCCACTCGTCAGATATTTTCAGTTACGGGATTATCGCAACATGAAACCTAACTTCATCACCGCCGTTGCCATCACCAGCCTCTCCATCGCTTTGAACACCCCCGCCTATGCCCAGGAGAAACTGGGGCAGGGAGCCGGCCTCATTCGCGTCGTTGGCGAAGGGCAGATCCTGCGCAGCCCTGATCTCGCCGTCGTTCGCCTGACCGTATTGCGGCAGGCGGGTGAGGCGAACCAGGCCGTCGCCGCATCGACGGAGGCGACGCGCAAACTCATTGCCGCGCTGGTCTCCATGGGCATCAACAGGGACGACATGCAAAGTGCGGATTTTCAGATTTCGCCGCGCTTCGACTACACCGCAAAGCCAGATGGCATGGCGCCATCCTCGACGATCATCGGCTATGACGCCAGGAATACGCTGATGGTGCGTGTTCGCAAGGTGACGGAGGTCGGCAATGTCCTTGATGTTGCGCTGAAGAATGGTGTCAACGAGGGTGGCGCGGTCGATTTTCTGGTCGAGGATATAGCGGCCGCCGTCGATGAGGCGCGCAAGAAAGCCGTCAGCGCCGCCGCAAAAAGCGCTGGCACGGTGGCCGAGGCGTCCGGCCTCAAGCTCGGGCCGATCGTCGCAATCGAAGATCAACCCGCCGCGACGGTGTTTCCCTATGCTTCCATCGATGCGCGTCTGCGGGCCGCTAGTGCCGATGGCGGGGTTCCGGTCGAGACCGGCAAGAATGTCGTCACGGCAAGAGTTGCCGTATCCTATCTGGTTGCAAGGTGAGTGGAGACGATCATGAGACATATGTGCCTCGTTGCGGTGACCGCGGCGTTTGCCAGCCTTCCCGCGGTTTCTCGAGCCGAGACGATCTGCTCGATCGTGGCGGATGTCGAAAGCGGTAAAACCCTTGTGAAGCAGGGAGACTGCGATCGCAGGATCTCACCGGCATCGACGTTCAAACTCGCGCTCAGCCTCATGGGGTATGACGCCAATATCCTGACCGATGAGACGAAGCCGGTCTGGCCTTTTGTGAAAGGCTATTCGGACTGGTCGACGACATGGGAAGACAAGGCAACGCCGCGCCTGTGGATGGAGAAATCGATCGTATGGTATTCGCAACGTCTGACGGAGGCGCTCGGAGCTGCCAAGTTCCAAGCCTATACGAAGCAGTTCGACTACGGCAATGCGGATGTTTCTGGCAATCCCGGCAAGCATGATGGTCTGACGCATGCCTGGCTCGGGTCGTCCCTGAAGATCTCGCCTGTCGAGCAGCTCGCCTTCCTGCGAAAGCTTGTCCGCCGCGAGCTCGGTGTCAGCGACAAGGCCTATGAAATGACGGCGAAGATAGCCGACTACGGCGTCCAGCAGCAATCGGGCTGGCATGCCTTCGGCAAAACCGGTGCCATGCCGTCGTCACGCATTGGCATTCGCGGCGACCGCTACAAGATGTACGGCTGGTTTGTCGGCTGGGCGGTGAAGGGCGATCGCAAAATCGTCTTCGCACGTCTGATCGGTGAAGAAAGTAAAATCCCCGGCTCGGCCGGCAAGCGAGCGCGCGACGCCATTCTTGCCGATCTCTTCTCAAAGCCCGATGCGATATGAGTATTGAGTGCGGCGCCATACGGTGAGCCGAGAAGCTGCGGGCGAAATGCGCAAAGACTGAGAGAGCGCGACGCTTCCACCAAATTCGAACTCTGATCGGCGCCGCGGGCAGGATCCCGGCGCCGAATTCTTTTCAATAGGTCTCTGTTTCTGCCCATCGTCAACGCCATGGGTTTTCGTTTTCCCGCCGGGCTACTGGCACCGTCCACGTCGTCAGAACAATAGCCGCACTGACCTCCAGCACCGCCCATTCTTGCCAAAGGCATGCCAGACTTGCTCCACATTCATGGAGTTTGACGCGGAATCAGGCGTTTGTCTTGTCACGCCGACAGATCGTCTGCCTGTTCCGCGTCAGGACGCTCGGTCCTCTTCATGATCATCGCCCTGCAGCTTTCGATCAACGACAAGGCCACGGGTACGAAGACCAGCGTCAGCGCCGTCGAAGAGACAAGGCCGCCGATGACGGCATGCGCCATCGAAGCACGTTCCTGTCCGCCTTCGCCATAGCCCAGCGCCAGTGGCATCATGCCGATGATCATGGCCGATGTGGTCATGACGATCGGGCGGAAGCGGACGACGCCGGCATCGATCAGGCCTTGCCGCATGCTGGCGCCTTCCCGACGACGCTTGTTGGCATGATCTACCAGCAGAATGGCGTTTTTTGTCACCAGGCCCATCAGCATGATGAAGCCGATCACCGAGAAGATGTTGATGGTCGAGCCGGTCAGCAGCAGGCCGCCGAGCACGCCGCCGATCGAAAGCGGCAGGCTGGTCATGATTGCCACCGGCTGAATGAAGGAGCCGAATTGTGAAGCGAGGATCAGGTAGATAAAGACGACGGCCAGCACGAGTGCTTGCATCGCATAGCCGAAACTTTCCACCATGTCGTCCGCTTCGCCGCCGATCGCGATGCGATAGCCTGCGGGCAGGCTGGTGGAGTCGATGACCGCTTGGATGTCGCGAACGACGAGACCGAGAGGGCGGCCCCCCAGATTGGCAGAGAGGCGCACTTCACGATCGCCATCCCGCCGCACGATCGTCTGCGGTGCAAGTGTTTCCGTGATATCGGCCACTTGCGCCAGCGGCACCGTTGCGGCCGGATTGCTGGTACCTGAACGCTCCACCGGAATAGGAATCTGCTTGAGGTCGTCGAGCGTTCTGCGCCCTTCTTCCGGCAGGCGGATCGCGACATATCGCGATTCGTCGCCGCCATGCGCCCAGCTGGTCAGTTTTTCGCCGGCAACCAAAGGCCGGAGGTTGCGCTCGATCGTCGCCGTGGAAATTCCAAGGTCGGCCGCCTCCTCGGCGCGAAGCCGAACCATCAGCATCGGGCGCTTCTTGTCGGCAGAGGATTCCAGATCGATCAGCCCTTCGATGCCACGCAGCCTGCCCCTGATGTCCTGAGAGATGCGCTCAAGCATATTCAGGTCGCCGCCCATGATCGATATCTGGATTGTCTTTGCCTCCGCGCCGGAGATGTCGCCGGGCTGGCCAACCTCCAATGTCGCGCCGGAGATAGGGCTCAGGGCGTCGCGCAGCTTGGGCGCGATCGTGACCGATGTCATCGTTCGCTTGTCCGGTGACACCATGGATGCGGCGATCCGCGCCTCGTTGGTATTGGCGCCATCGCCGCTGTTGACGGTCGAATAGAGGTCGAGAATATCCGGAAACTGCCGAAGGATCGCTTCCGCCTGCCTGATCTTGGCGCCCGTATATTCAACCGACGACCCCTCCGGCAGTGTCAGGCCGACAGCGACCATGCCCTGATCCGATTTTGGCACGAACTCCGTACCGATGCGCGGAATGAGGCAGAGGCTGCCGATAAACAGCGCCAGAACGCAAAACGAGGTGACGGCACGGTGATCGAGGCACCAGCCGACGATGCGGCCATATCCCTTTGCTATGCCTTCAAATCCATGATCGAAGCGGTCGAGCATGGCTTGCAGTCTTCCTCTTTTCGCAGAAGGTCGGTCGACCCAGACGCTTGAAAGCATCGGATCGAGCGTGAAGGAGACGAACAGAGAAATCAGCACGGCGACGGAAACGGTGATGCCGAATTGCAGGAAGAACCGTCCGATCACCCCACCCATAAAGGCGACGGGAAGGAAGACGGCAACGATCGAAAGCGTCGTGGCGAGCACGGCGAGGCCGATCTCGGAGGTGCCGTCCAGCGCTGCCTGCTTGCGATCCTTGCCCATTGCCGCGTGCCGGCTGATATTTTCGCGCACCACGATGGCATCGTCTATCAGGATGCCGATGCAGATCGATAGCGCCAGCATGGTCATCAGATTGAGGCTGAAGCCGAGAACGGCCATTGCCGCAAAAGTGCCGATGACCGCGACCGGAAGTGTGAGTGCGGTAATGATGGTCGAGCGCCAGGAATTGAGAAACAGGAGGACGATGACGATGGTCAGCGCGCCGCCTTCGATGATCGTTCTCTGCACGTCGCCGATCTGCCCGATAATCGTTCGAGAGCTATCCTGCGATATGACGACGCCGATATCGCGCAGCGCGTCGTCTTTTCTCAGCAAAGCCAGCTCGCGCTCGACACCCTTGGCCACGTCGACCGTGTTGGCGCCCTCGAGCTTGACGATATCGAGGCCCAGCGCCGGTTTGCCGTTGTACCAGGCCCGGCTCTTCGGATCGGCGCCGGCCTCCATCACATCGGCGACCTCCGACAGACGGATGGCGCGACCGGCGCTGTCCCGGGTAACGACGATATCGGCGAACTCGCCGACACTGCCTGGCTGCACGCTGACGGTCACACTGCGATCTCGCGTCGAGGACACGATGGAGCCGATCGCGCTGTCACGCGTTGCCCGCTGAATGGATTCGATGACGGTCGGGATAGGAATGCCGAAGGATAGAAGCTTTGCGGGATCAGGCTGAATTCTCACCTGATCCTCGCTGCCGCCGACCAGTGTCACCTGACCCACCCCAGGCACGCGCCGCAAGCGCGGCACGATCGTCGTGTCCGCAATTTTCGTCATCCGGCTAAGGGAAAGGTCCGACGAGAAGGCGGCGAGCGACATGATCGGCGCATCCTGCGGATTGAAGCGCATGACGAGCGGTCGATCGGCGCTATCTGGTAGTGCATCCTGCAGTCGGGATACACGGTCGCGCACTTCGTCCGCCGCAGCGCGCGATGGCGTTTCGAGGGTGAATTCGGCAATGACGAGCGAATTGCCTGTCGATGACTTCGAGGTGATCTTCTTGACGCCGGCGATCGCGCCGATGCTTTCCTCGATCGGCCGGCTCACCTGCTGCTCGACGGCAAGCGCGGAAGCGCCATCATAGTTGGTGGATACGACGACGGTCGGGAGGTCGATCGAAGGCAAAAGGTCCACGGGCAAACGTAACCAGGCGCTGATGCCCAATACGACGATAGCGACCATGACCATGGTCGCGAAAACGGGCTGCTGGATCGAAATTCGGGCAAGAAACATCTGTTATTCCTAACGCACGGCGATTTTCACGGAGGTGCCGTTGGAAACGTCTGGCAGGGGGACGGTTATGACGACGTTGCCTTCGTTGAGCCCGCTCTGGATTTCAACGAGGTCTTCGCCGATTCTGGTCGAGCCGAGAACAACAGGCTGTTTGTGCACGACGCCATTGGCGATCGTGCGAATGAAGGTTTCCTCGCCTTCTTTGACGATGGCGGCTGCCGGAACCGCCAGAATATTTTTGTGATTGGCAATCTCCAGCAAGCCATGGCCGAACATACCGCCGCGAAGGCCGGGAACGACATGCTCCAGCCTCAGATAGACTTGCAGCGATCGGGAGTTGTCGAGGGTTGCCGGACTGATCCGGTCGAGTCTGGCGGAAAGTGCGTTGCTGGGTAGCCCTTCGATCTCGATGGATGCCTTCTGGCCGATCGAGAGACCGGCGCTTTCCTGCGGGGGGATGAGCGCGACGAGATCCAGTTGCGCGATATCGACGATCTCGAACAGTTCGGTATTGATCGACACGGCTTGGCCGGGGTTGATCCTGCGGGCATTGACGATCCCGTCGAAGGGAGCGGTGACGACAGCGTCGTCAAGCGCGCGCTGTGCTTCGGCTTCCTCCGCCTGCAGGGCGCGCAGCTCTGCCTTCAGCACCGCCACATCGGTCTCGACCTCGGTCAGCTTCGCCTGTGCAACGCCGCCACTGGCGGCAAGGCTGCGCGTGCGCTCGAGATCCTTCTGCGCGCGCAGGAGCGTCGCCGCCTTGGCTTCCGTCGTTGCCACCAGACGGTTCTGCGAAAGGGTGAGGGATTCCGTGTCGAAGCGTGCGATGACGTCGCCGGCACGAACGGCTATTCCCACGTCGGCTTCGACGGTCGCCAATGTGCCAGACAGTCTCGCCGTCAACGTCACGCGTCTGGCCGGTTGAATGAAGCCGTTGATGCGAATGTCCTGGCTATAGTTTTGCCGATGGACCTCCATCACCTCCATGGAGGCAACCTCAACTGATTTGGCTGCGGGCGTTCGCTCAGCCTGCTGTCCGCCTTGGACATCGCGACTGGCCTGTGCAACCACGGCACTGACAACACCTAGCGCAATCAGCGCCAGAACAATCGTTATTTTCGTGAGACGGCTTGTCATGGCAATCAACTTCACGCTTTCAGTTCATGGTTGAGAGCGGCGAGAGGACTGACTCGGGGTTTGATCAGACTCTCTCACCGCTCTCCGCCGGGCATGCCTTGCTTGGAAGGCATGTCGACGTCTGCGAATTGCTCTATCAGAAGCGGTAGTTCAGACCGGCCTTGATGACGTGATCGCGAAGATCGGTCTTCGACTTGCCTCTGGAGGTGGAGGTCGCAACGTCATTGGTCATGACGTAGTTGTATTCGACCTTGGCCGACAGGCCGCCGCCGAAACCCTGTTCGATACCGCCGCCGAGCAGATAGCCCTGCTTCCAGCCGCTGGGGCCGGAGACACCCTTTCCGCTATCGAACTTCGTCATGGTCAGACCGGCGGTGCCGTAGAGCAGGGTGCGGTCGAAAGTCAGGCCGGCCTTGGCCTTGGCTGCGCCGCGGAACCGCTCTTCGAGCTTGCCGTTGGGAACGCGCACCTCGTTGTTTCCGAGATAGGACCCTTCAAGTTCCGCACCGATGATGCCAGGGCCGACCTGGAAATTGTAGCCGGCCTGTACGCCGCCGGTCAGGCCCTTGCCATCGGCGAAGGGGTTTAGCTTCGGTGAGGCAATACCCCCATGCGCACCGAAATAGGCACCGCTCCATTTGAATGCCGGCGGCTGTTCGTAGCCGGCATCGGGAGCCTGATAGGTCGTGAGGTCGGCGGCGGATGCGTGGGTCGCGGCCGCAACGGCCATAACGGCGAACAGAATAGATTTTGCGCTGAGCGACATTGATAACTCCATACGAAACCCATGCGCCATCCCTAGCGCTCGCAAGGTCTCTGTTTGCGTTGGAGAACCGGAAGCCGGTTCCTGCTGGCCTCCAGCGCCGACCATTTCACGAACGGTCGGGTCCAAGGAGACAAGAGCCATTTTGCCTGCGAGAATTGCGGGTACATTGCAGGATTTGAAAATATTGAAAATTTATTCAGTATTTTTATGGAGTTGTACGGAGTTATTTAACTATATTTTAAGGATGGCGCGGACAACCGCCGGCTCAAACGGGGAAGGACAGACGAAAGCAGGCGCCGCCCTGCTGGCTGTCCAGCGCGACGACGTGACCGCCGTGTCGCTGCATGATTTCCTTGACCAGATTGAGCCCGAGGCCGGCTCCATGCTCATGCGGATGGAGGCGATGGAACGGCTCGAAGATCCGCTCCCGTTCCGTTGCGGGGACGCCCGGCCCTTCGTCGATGATCTCGATCACGGCTCGCCGCTCGATCCTGATCGTGATGTTTCCCCTGCCGCCACCATGTTCGATTGCGTTCTGAACGATATTGAAGACCACGCGGCGCAGGGCACCGGCGTCGCCTTGAACAATCAGGTGGTCGAGCAGCGTCTCTAGTGACAGGTCATAACCCTGCGCAATTGCCAGTGGCGCCATATCGGCAGCAACGTCCCGGCATATCTCCACCAGGTCGACGGCAGAGAAATTTCCGCCGATGACATCGAGCCGCTGCAGGTCCAGCAGTTGTTCGGCAAGTGCGGCGATACGGGCGGCATCGGAAAGCAGCCGATTGCGGATCGGACCTTCGGCAATGCTTTCGACCCGCGTCTGCAAAATGGCGACCGGTGTGCGCAGCTCGTGCGCTGCATCGAGAATGAAGCGCTGATGCCGCTCATGTCCTTCATCGAGGCGCTGAAGCGCCCCGTTGATCGCATTGACGAGCGGCATGACTTCGCGGGGGATCCCCGTTTCCGGCAATCTGTATCCGCGCCGGTCGATATCGATAGCCTCCGCTTCCTTGGCGACCGTGGAAAGGCGGGAAAATGCCCTGCTGACGATCCAAGGAATGACAATGATCGTGACGATCACCAGCAGCACAAGGATCGGCACCATCAGCAGGTTCGATAGCAGAATGATGGCGTATGTCATGCTGAACACGTCACCCTTGCCGATGACGGTAAAGTCTCCTGCCGGCCCCGATGTGCTGCGTATGACGGCCAGGTATGAGAAGGGGGCTTTTGTGTCCCTGATATCGCCGAAGGTTATGCGATCCAGATGCTGCGCCATCGCGGCATAAACCTCAGGCACATTGCCGGTCTGAACGATTTCGCCCCTTTCGCTTCGGGCGACGAACCAGAAGTCGGGCGACGTTTGCCTCAGTTTGGCAATCTGCTCCGTTTCGTTGAGAACGAGACGGCCATCCGCTTTGCGTTCGATTGCGCGTCCGGCCGCGTCTGCAAATTCGGGATCGGAGAGAACGATGCCCTCCCCTGCCTGTATCAGGTAGGCGACGAACGCCACGCTGAACAGGAGGAGAATGCCGACCTGGAAGAGGAGAAGCTGCGCGATCAGCCGACGCTTCAGCGATTTCGCCTTGATGCGCTTCATGCGGTCGGCCTCAACAGATACCCCACTCCGCGAATGCCGTGGATTTCCACGCCGGCCTGCGCATCGGCCAGCTTCTTGCGCAGTCGCGACACGTGCGAATCCAGCGCATTCGACTGGATCTCGTCATCGAAAGCATAGACGGCTTCCTCGAGCGCGGCTCTGAGCACCGTCCGGCCGTGCCGGCGGATCAGCGTTTCCAGCACCAGAAGCTCGCGCCTCGGCAGATCGAGCACCTTGCCGCCGATACGGGCCTCCCTGTCGTATAGGCTGAATTCCAGTCGGCCAAGCTTTGCGACCATGGGGGCGACCGCCGCAGGCCGGCGCATGAGCGCACGGATGCGCGCCAGGAGCTCATCAAGCGCGAAGGGCTTGGCAAGATAGTCGTCGGCGCCGAGATCCAGGCCGTTGACACGGTCGGCCAGAGAACCCCGGGCGGTGAGCACGATGACCGGCACGGTCGCACCGATCGCGCGCAAATGCTGAATGAGCTCAAGCCCATCGCCATCGGGCAGCTGCCTGTCGAGCACGATCATGTCATGCACATGTTCTGCGACCGCGCTTTTCGCATAGTCGAGGTTTGGCACATGGTCCACGATGATGTCGTGCTGGTGCAAGGCGGTGGCGAGCGCATCCGCCATCTGCGGCTCATCTTCCACGAGCAAGAGGCGCATTCCTTGTCTCCCTGAAATGGAACGGTTTTTCCAAGACATAGCGATCAACATTACGGCATCATTGCGCGTAATGGTTTGTTTCTCACATTGTCGGTTCGTTGTCCGATCTATTTCCGGCTAATCATTCTGAATGGACTCCAGCCAGGCCGCGCTGACCGCTGCCGCCAGCGACAGCAGGAACATCAGGAGGATACAGGTGGTGCGAAAGGACATAAGGCCGATTGCGGCGCCCGTTAGCATGTATTCGAACGGCAGAAACAACAGCACCACGGCATAGGAGAATCCCATGACATAGGGCTTGCTCTCGCGCGAAGCCTTGATCTGCAGGATCGCGACGAAGGCGGGCGACAGCCAGCCATTCGCCAATCCTGCGACAAAGCCCGAAAACATCATGGTCGCCGGCGAAACCTCGATCCAGAGCATCCCCATCGCAAGCGCCAGCCCGAGGAAGGCTCGCGAGACGATAGCTGCAGGTGGTGGCGTGTGCTGGCGCGATGCCAGATGCAGGTTCATCATGATCGTAGCGACTGCAGAGGCCGCGATAAATATGCCGAGCCACGCCATGGATCCGCCTTGCAGCCGCAGCGCCGCCGGCACGAGAAAGATCTGCAGCGTCATGAAGAAACCGAGGGCGGCGCTCGCGCACAGTGCCAACGGCAGCGAGGCGGCCAGGCGCCGGAACTGCTTTCCCGCTGCGATGACGTCCCTAAACCGTGGCGCCCCCCGAAGCCGAAATTTCGGCAGGCTGAAGGATAGAGTAACCATGGCGGCGAAGTTGCAGAACGCGATCCACCAGGCTGCATCCTTGGACCCGATGGCGGCGATAATGAAGGCGCTTGCGGCGGACGCCGTGAGCAGAACGAAGCCGTCGAGCACGTCGTCTATCGAATTGGCGTCGGTCAGCGACATCCCCGAAAGGCGGGCAATCTCCGGAATTTTGGCCTCCGTCGCAACGGTCGCCGGCCCGTCGAGGATCGAGCTCATCAGGCCAAGCAGAATAAAGATGCTGGGGCTGAGAAAATCGGCGGTGTAAAGCGCTGCGATCAGCAACGATGTCAACGTGCCGACCTTGGCGGATATGAGTGCGGTGTAGCGAACGCCCAGAAGTTCCGCCACATAGCCGCCGAAGGCCATGCCGAACAGAAGCACGATGCTGTTTAGAACCGCCATGACCGCCATGCAGACGACGCTCCCGGTCAGATCATACATGATCCAGGGGTAGAGGACGGTCGCGAAGGCGTGGCTGAAATTCGAGGCCACGTTGCTCAATTGAAGCCCGACAAAGGGCCATCGCGCATTGCGCTGAAGTCGTTGAAGCACGGTATTTTTCCGATGGTCGTTTGAGCATCAGATTCGGCCCGCTGCCTTGCAGTAACATTACGGACGCAGAGATTTGTGTGCGCAATCAAAAGCGGTGCGGTCAGATTGCATTGCCCGCAAAGTCCGGGTGATCGGCGCCAGATCGATCGTCAACCGCGCCCCGCCTGTAGGGCTGGCGCCGGCATGAACAGTGCCGCCATGCAACTCCACGATCTGCCTGACCAGATGAAGTCCAAGGCCCGTCCCACGAGGGCGCGGCTTCAGCCGATAGAAGGGCTCGAAGATGCGCTCGCATTCTTCCTGCGGTATCCCGGGGCCATCGTCGCAGACCTCCATCCGGTTGGACGAGATGCGAATATGGATCGTTCCCTTGCCGCCGCCGTGGTCGATGGCATTCTGGATCAGGCTTGCCAGCGCACGCTCAAGTGCGGCCTCGTCACCCTGAACAGGGTCGTCGTCGCCCTCGAAAAACAGGTCCAGGCCATAGCCGGCCGGAAAGGCGAGCGGCGCCATATCGCTGACCACCCGCTTGCCGAGCCCCAGCAGCGAGACGGGCTTGAAATCGGCAATATCCCGCCGCAACCGCTCTATATCCAGCAGCTGCTCCGTCAGCGTCGTCAATCGCGCCACGTCGGCAATCAGCTGCATGCGTTCCGGCAGCTGCGGCAGCGCGGCGATGCGGGTGCCGAGAATGGCAATCGGCGTTCTGAGTTCGTGGGCTGCATCCGCCAGGAAGCGTTGATGTCGCTCGTAACCGTCATCAAGCCGGCGAAGCGCTTCGTTGACGGCACGGATGAGCGAGGCGATTTCGGGCGGCGTGCCTGCTGTTGCCAGCCGCACGCCTCGTTGGCCGATATCGATGAGGGCTGCCTGCTTTTCCGCCTTTGCGATGCCGGCGACCGCGCCACGCACGACGATCGGGGTCGCGATCAATATGCCGAAGACGATGACCACCAGGATCGGCAGGCCAACCTTGATGAAGACGAGCAAAAGCCCGAGCGCGATCATGGCCAGCGGCGCCCCACTTTCGGTCCCCGTCATAATCTGCATTTCACCGACGGTGGTATAGACGGTGCGCATGCGCGCCTCCGGCCGATCCATGGCAGCGCCGTCCACTGTCGATCCGAAGCGAGCCTGGCCGATGCCGGGCAAAGCTTCGCTGATGGTCGTGAAGATTGCCGGGACCGGCCCTTCGGAAATTCTCCTGCCTTGTGCGTCGCGGATGATGAACCACAGGCCCGGCTCGGCTCCTCTCAGCGCCGTCAGCTCGGTCGTGTCGCGGAGTTCCAATCCGCCACCCGCATCGCGCTGGATGGCATGCTGCAGGGCTTCGATCGTTCGATCCGTCGAGCGGAAGGCAAAGAGATCGCCCTTCAGAAACATGATCGCGAGAACGAAGAGAAGGATCAGTGTCTGCAGAACCACCAATCGGCGAATCAACTGCCATTTGAGCGAGCGGCCTGCCGGCTGCTTCATGCCTGCTCCATCAGCATATAGCCGACGCCGCGCACCCCGTTGATGGTGACGCCGGCATCGATGTCGCAAAGCTTGCGCCGCAACCGTGAAATATGGCTGTCGAGCGTGTTGGATTGAACTTCGTCGCTCATGCCGAAGACCGATTCCATCAGGATTTCGCGCGGCACCATTCGGCCGGCGCGCCGCATAAGGGCTTCAAGCACGAGCAGTTCGCGTCTCGGAAGATCGAAGCGCATGCCCTCGACGCTCGCCTCGCGATGATCGAGATCGAGCGCCAGACGCCCCAGCTTGACGGCCATCGGGCTGAGATGATCCGGCCGCCGCATGACGGCCCGCAATCGCGCCAGCAACTCCTCGAAAGCGAAGGGCTTGGCCAGATAGTCGTCGGCGCCGCCATCCAACCCCGCGACGCGCTCGGCCAGCCGGCCGCGCGCAGTCAGCACGATCACCGGAATGCTCGATTTGTGCTGGCGGATTTTCGGAATGAGGCACAGTCCGTCGCCATCGGGAAGGCCGCGGTCGAGGATGATGGCGTCATAGGTGCCCGCCAGGATCATCTCCAGAGCGGTGGCGATCCCATCGGCATGGTCGGCGACCATATCGTGTCGCCGCAATGCCGCTTGCAGGGCAAGCGCCATCTCCGGCTCGTCCTCCACCACAAGGAGCCGCATCGATCATCCCTTTGCCGTTCGTCCTGGCGTTTTCCTGCCCGTCTTACATTGCGGCAGCATGACGCTTTCCAGCCATGCAGGCGTCAGATGCCACGAGGAAACCCTTGCGGGACATCATCAACCGACAAGGGACGAACCGACATCATGAAAGACAGCCTCTTTTTCCTGCGCCAATGGGCGATTGCTCCGCTCCGCACAGCCGCCGTCGCGCCCTCCGGCCGGGCGCTGGCAAAGCTCATGACGAAGGATATTACAGCGGCAACGGGTCCGGTGATCGAGCTTGGCCCCGGGACCGGGGTGTTCACCAGCGCCCTGCGCAATCGAGGGGTCGCCGAGCACAACATCACGCTGGTCGAGCTCAACCCGCACTTTGCCAAGCTGCTGAAACGCCGATTTCCGGCCGCCTGCGTGTTGCAGATGAGTGCTGCCGATCTCGCCGTATCACCTGCCTTGCGGGAAGGCGCCGCAGGAGCCGTCCTGAGCGGGCTCGGCTTGCTTTCGATGCCGACGCGACAGGTGATCAGGATCATGCAGGGCGCATTTTGTTGCCTTGGCCCGGCGGGCGCTTTCTACCAATTCACCTATGGGCCGCGCTGCCCCATATCGGACGACGTGTTAAATTTCCTGGGCCTGCAGGCGGAAAAGATCGGCGGGACCTTCTTCAACCTGCCACCGGCATCCGTCTATCGCATCACACGCACACCGGTGTGGCCGAACGGAATACTCAATCGCGGGATGACGAGCGCATTGCTTCGTCATCTCGACGTTTTCGAGCATTGACCCGAACAATCGTGAAGTGGGTCGGACCTATTCGACACGTTTGCCGGTGGCGCGGTCGAAAAGATGCAGCGCGCTGGCATCGAATCCGAGCCTGAGCGCTTGTCCCTCGGCAATCACGGTGCGCGGCGGCAGGCAGGCCATCAGCCGCTGCGAGCCTGCCTGTGCCGTCACGATCAGTTCGGGGCCGGTGAGTTCCGCCACCTCGCAGACCGCCTCGAGCTTGCCGTTCTCTTCCAACCGCAGCGTTTCCGGCCGGATGCCGATAACCAGCTCCTGGCCCTGAGTGACCGTCGCTGTCGTCGCCGGCATGGGCAGCGTGATCGATGTTCCATCGATGCGCAGCGAACCCTGATCGGCGGTAGCGTTCAAGAGGTTCATCGGCGGCGCACCGACGAAGGTCGCGACATAAAGGGTCGCTGGATGATTGTAGATCTCGTCCGGCGTGCCGAGCTGCTCGATCCGGCCGTCGCGCATCACAGCGATGCGGGTTGCAAGCGTCATCGCTTCGATCTGGTCGTGCGTCACATAGACGACCGTGGTCTTCAGCATCTGGTGCAGACGCTTCAGCTCGGTGCGCATCTCCATGCGTAGCTTCGCGTCGAGGTTGGAGAGCGGCTCGTCGAAGAGGAAGACCTCAGGCTTGCGCACCAGGGCACGGCCGATCGCCACGCGCTGACGCTGGCCACCGGAAAGCTGGCTCGGCTTGCGCTCCAGCAGCGCTTCGATCTGCAAAAGCTTTGCCGCCTCGCGCACGGCCTTGTCGCGCTCGGCGGCAGGCACCTTGCGCATCTCCAGGCCGAAGCCGATATTGCGATGGACCGAGAGGTTCGGATAGAGCGCGTAGGACTGGAACACCATGGCGATGTCGCGGTCCTTCGGATGCACGCCGAGCACGGAGCGATCGCCGATGCGGATATCCCCGCTCGTCGCCTCGGCAAGCCCGGCGATGATGTTCAGAAGCGTGGACTTGCCGCAGCCCGACGAGCCGAGCAGCACCAGGAACTCACCGCTTTCAAGCGAAATATCGATGCCTTTCAGCGTCTCCACTTCGCCGTAGCTCTTGCGGATGTTCTGGATTTCGAGCGCGCTCATTGAACAGCCTCCTCGGATGCGTTGGCCGGGCCGTAGTTGCGCGGCAGTGTGGAAATGGCGCGAGAAGCGACCGCGGTCCCTGCCGAAAGGCAGGCCGCAGGCGGCACGCCACGGGCAAGGGCGGCCAGAAAACCAGCATTGAAGACATCGCCAGCGCCTATCGTATCGACGACCGTGACACGCGGCGCCGCGGCCGAAACGAGATTGCCGTCGGCATCGATAGCAATCGCGCCGTCAGGGCCGCGTTTGACGACGAAGACGGCACCCTCTGGCATCAGCGCGTGGAGTGCGCGTGCAGCCTCGACCGGATCATCCACGCCGGCAAGCGTGGTGGTTTCGACCTCGTTCATCAGCGCCACGCCGCAGCGGGAAAGCCAGCCGCGGGTAGCGTGGCAGTTCGCCTCCGTCCAGCCGTCGAGGGGCCAGCCGGTGTCGAGAGCAACCGTGATCCGGTGCTTGCCGGCCCAGTCGAACAGGGTGTCGTAGTCGCGGGCGAGATCTTCGGTCAGGAAGGCGCCGCAAAGGAGCGCGTAGCCGCCGGCAAGCCTGTCACCGTCGAGAACCATAAGCACGTCATCGAGATTAAAGCGTGGCAGGTGCCCGCGCGTCGTGAAAAAGGTGCGCTCACCATCCGGATGGGTGATGCCGACCGAGAGCGTTGTGCCCTCCGGCCGTACAGGCCATTTGCTGCTGCGCACGCCGAACGCTTCGCTGAGCCAGCGCCCGAACTGGTCGTTGCCGACATTGGCCGATATTTCGTATTCGACGCCGAGGCCTTCCCAGGCAAGCGCGCTATTGCCCGCCTGACCGCCGACGCGCAGCTCGTCATGATCGACGATGATCTCGGTGCCGGCCTTCGGCCATGGCGCTGCCGGCCCGAGGATCAGGTCGATATTGACGTTGCCGATGACTGCAAGCGGCTTCATTCATTCACTCCGGGTGATCTTGGTGGAGCGGACCGGCGTACCCGCATTCTCCACTCGCTCGTCAGCAAAGGCGATCATCAGCGCCTGCGCGACAGGCAGCATCTGGAAGATGGCGGCAATACCGGTTTCCGGCTTGAAGCGTAGCGTGACGCAGCCGGGCACGGGTTCGTCTTCAGAGCCGTCGAAGACGATGACGGGCGCACCGGTCTCGGCGGCGGAAACGGCCATGGCCGTCACGAGGCTCGCCGTCGCATCGTTACCGCGGAAGAGGATGACGCCGATCGACGGTCCCAGCATTTCCATCGGGCCATGACGCAGTTGTCCGCCTTCGAGCGAAAAGCAGGGACGGCGGGATAGCTCGGTCAAACCAAGCGCCAATGCCTCGGCGACACCCTGCAGGCGGCGGCCTGAGGTGACGACGGTCGCGACATTCGCAAGAGCCGAAAGCGCCGGCTTGATATCGAGCGTTTCAGGTGCGCGAAGCACTGCAAGCGCAGGCGCCGGGTCCTGCCCGAGCGCAGCAAAGATCGCCAGATGCAGCGCGAAGGTGACGGTGAGGCTGCGGGTTGCCGCAAAGGCAAGTTCGGTGCCGCCGGCGCCGACAAGAGAAGGCGCGGTTTTGGCGAGGAAGGAGCCGCTCTCCAGCGTCAGGCCGAATGTGTCGTCAGTCCCGCCCGTTTCGTTGAACCAGCGCACTACTTCGGCGCTTTCGCCGGATTGCGAGGTCATGAAGATCGTGCGTCCCTCAAGCGACAGCGGCTGGCCGAGCTGTTCGGAGAGCGGCAGGGCGATCGCATCAATGCCGGCGGCGCGATAGAGCGGCTCGACAGCGCGATTGACGGCGTGGGAACCACCCATGCCGAGGAGGAGCAGCTTGCCCGTGCGCTTCAATGATGCGGCGGCCTTGGCGGCCATATCGGCTGCGGCCTCGAAGGAAGCAAGCGCGTCGGCATGCTGGCGGGCCATTTCGCGGTCGATGGCGGCAAGGCCGGCTGGGCGTGTTTTCTCTGTGGTCATGGTCATCCCTTGACACCGCCATTGGTCAGCCCCGAGATCAGGGCGCGTTGCATGACAAGGCCGATCAGCACCGGGGGCAGGGCGGCCAGCACACCGGCAGTCGCGATCAGTCCGTAATCCGAGACACGGCCGCCGGCGAGATCCGCTATGGCGACCGTGAGGGTCTTGGCGCGCTGGTCTGATGTGAAAAGCAGCGCATAGAAGAATTCATCCCAGGCAAGCAGGAAGGCAAAGAGCGCCGAGGTTGCCATCACGGGCATGGCAAGCGGCAGCGTGATGATTCGCAGGGTCTGGAACAGCCCGGCACCATCGATCATCGCCGCAGCTTCGATCTCCTTCGGAATGGAATCAAAGCCGGATTTCATCAGCCAGGTCGTGAACGGTGCCAGGATCGTCAGATAGACGAGCGCCAGGCCGAAGACGTTGTTCAGCATGCCGATATAGGCAAGGCCCATATAGAGCGGCACGGCGAGTGCGACTGGCGGCAGCATGTAGGTGGCGATGACCATGGAAAGCGACCATCCCACGGACGGCGTGCGCGACACGGCCCAGCCGGCGGGAATGGCGAGCGCGATTGCGGCGACGGTCGCCATGCCGGCCACTTCGATGCTGTTGCGCAGCGACGAGGTGAAGGCCGCACCCTCGCTGTTCTCCAGCGTCGATAGCAGCAGCTTGTAGCGCGAGAAATCTGGTGTCTGTGGCCACCAGCGCAGCGGCTTGGCGGCAAGATCGGCAGCCGGCGAAATGCTCATGATGAACAGCCAGGCGATCGGCGCCAGAATGACGACGGCGAGCAGAATGGCGCAGACATAGATGAAGCAGGTAAAGAGCGGGCTCTTGCGTTCCATCAGGTGGCACTCCCTGCGGTTTTGCGGACAAGGGCGGCATAGGCGGCGGCAAGCACCGTAACCAGCAGCGTCACGATCAGGGCGAGCGACGCGCCGGACCCCGCTCGCTGGAAGGAGAATGCTTCCTGATAGACGAGGATCGACAGCGTGCGCGTGCTGTTTGCCGGGCCGCCGCGCGTCATCACCCAGATGATGTCGAAGACCTTGAAGGCCTCGATGGTGCGTAGCACCAAAGCCACCATCAGCGGTCCAACAAGATAGGGCATGATGACGAAGCGGAAGCGTTTGAGGGGTCCGGCGCCATCGACCAGCGAGGCCGCCGTGATGTCGCGCGGCACGGCCTGCAGGGCAGCGAGCGCGATCAGTGCGACCAGCGGGAAATTCTTCCAGCAGTCTGCAACGATGAGTGCTGTCAGCGCCGTGCCGGGTTCGCCCAGCCAGGAGCGGTAGGCGTCGAGCAGGCCGAGCTGGGTGAGGGCGGCATTGAGCGCGCCATATTCGGGATTGTAGATCAGACGCCAGAGCGTCGCGTTGACGACGGTCGGCAGCGCCCAGGGCAGGATCATCAGTGCGCGCAGCACGCCGCGACCCTTGAAATTCTGGTTGAGCAACAGCGCGGCCAGCACGCCAAGCACCATTTCAGCGGCAACGGAGATGATCGCGAACCAGGCGGTGGTGATCAGGGTGCGCTGGAAATTGGAGTTCGCCAGCATCTTCGCGTAGTTGTCGATGCCGACGAAATTGCCGCCGGTTCCCACAAGCTTTGCGTCTGTGAAAGAAAGGCCGATCGTGTCGACGAGAGGCCAGCCGATGACTGCGATCATCACCACGAGCAGCGGCAGCATCAAAAGCCAGGCGCGAGTTGTCATAGAGGTGCCGGACATGACGGGCCCCTTCTTTCATTCTTCATGGAGGATGAGAGGCGGGCGACGCAATGCGCCGCCCGGTAAGACTATCAGAGACCGCTGTTATCGGCAGCAGACTTCAGCGCGTCTTCTGGAGAAGACTGGCCAAGCAGCGATTCCTGGATCGCCTGCTGAAGTGCCGTAGAAAGTTCCTGATACTTAGGCGTGTTTGGACGCGGATACATGGCGGCGAGGCCGACCTTTGCGGCCGCGATCAGTTCTTCCTGGCCCTTGGTCACGGCCGGATCGCTATAGGACGATGCCCAGATCGGCAGGCTGAGCTTGGCATATTGGTTCTGCGTCGCCTGCGAGGTCATGAACGTGATGTACTTCCAGGCTTCGTCCGGATGCTTGCTGGCCGTGGTGATGCCGAGACCCATCGAACCGTTGACAGCCGAGGCTTCGCTCTTTCCAGCAACGCCAGGAGCCGGCACGACGCCGACCTTGCCGGCAACCTTGCTGTCCTTCGGGTCGTTGGCCATGTTGTACATGTAGGTCCAGTTCAGCGCGAAGGCGGCATCGCCGTTTTCGAACACCTTGCGGACATCCTCTTCGAGGAATTCCTTGGAGTTCGGATTGGTAAGGCCGGACTTGTAGCTGTTGACCATGTACTTCAGGGCATCGAGGCCGCCGCCGTTCTGGAAGTCCGGCTTGCCGTCCTTCAGGAAGTCGCCCTTATAGGCGCTGACGAGCGTGGTGTAGTCGCAGATTGCGGCTTCTGCTTGCGACCAGCTCCAGGCGATCGGCGTTGCCAGCAGGCCCTTGTCCTTGATTGTCTTGGCCTGTTCGTTCAGTTCGTCCCAGGTCTTCGGCGGCGTCTTGATGCCTGCCTTTTCCAGGATTTCCTTGTTGTAGAATAGGTACTTGGTATCGAGGATCCAGGGCATGCCATAGTATTTGCCGTCATACTGGACCGTCGTCCAGGCGCCCGGCAGGACGTTCTTCTTCGTATCGTCGGAGATGCGCGAGGAAACGTCGACCAGAACCTTGTTGGTCGCGTATTCGGCAGGCCAGATCACGTCGAAGAGCACGACGTCGTAGCCGCCGCCGGACCCTTGAGCCAGCACGGTCTTGTCGTGCAGGCCTTCATAAGGCACGAATTCGAGATTGACCTTGATATCCGGATTCGCCTTGGAGAAGGCATCCGTCATGGCGCGTACATCGGCTTCGCTATAGGCGGCCTGCGCCATGAAAAGGGCGTTGATCGTGGTTTCGGCAAAGGCATGCGAGGCGAAGGATGCGCCGATCAGCGCTGCGCCGAGCAATGTCTTGTTCAATGATTTCAACATTCCATCCTCCAGTTTTTGACAGTCACGCGATTTTTCCAATGGCGGCTGACGTCGCCATCGGGTGTCGAGCAGGCAATTGGCCGGGCCGGCTGCCGAACGTCGATCGGCGCGTCTCTGGAGCCCTGGGGCTCGCTCAAGTTCCCTGATGAAACTCTGTGGTTTCTTTTAAGTCAATTGTCTTGACTAATTTGTTCTTCAATATTCTATTGGTGTCAAGAGGCAAAAACAGATGAACGATATTCGCCCGATCAGGGCTACGAGCGGAACGAACCACGAAGGCACCAGCGCCCATAACCGGCGGGTGATCATCGATGCCCTCAGGTTGAACGGTGCGCTCTCCCGCGCCGACCTTGCGCGCGCCACCCGCCTGACGAAGCAGACGGTCTCCAACATCATGGAGGAGCTCGAAAATGACGGGCTGGTGATATCGAGGGAAACGGTGCGGCGAGGCCGCGGCCAGCCATCAACGCCCTATGGTCTCGTGCCCGAAGGGGCCTTCGCCATCGGCCTGCAGATCGATCGTCATATCACTCGCGCCATCGCCGTCGATCTCATCGGCAATGTCCTCATCCGCAAGGAAGCGAACCTGCCGGCCGGCGGACCGGCAACGGGTACCCCCGTCGTCCTGCAGCTGGTGGAAGATGTGCGCAACGAACTGAAACAACGGGTGGCGCAGGCGGAAAAGCGCCTCGTCGGCCTCGGTGCGGCAATGCCGGGGCCGTTCGGCATCGATCAGGATGATGCCGACAATCCCTGGATGATGGGCGCCTGGCAGCGCTTTCCCCTGCTCGAAACCCTGTCTGCCGGCACCGGCCTCAACGTCACCCTGCAAAACGACGCCGCCGCCTGCGCCACCGCCGAACGCATGGTCGGGGCTGCGCACGGGCTCGATCACGCCGTCTGCCTTTATGTCGGCTACGGTATCGGCGCCGGCCTCATCCTCGGCGGTGAACTTTATAGCGGCGCCTATGGCAATGCCGGCGAAATCGGTATGGCGCTGCTGACGGCCGGCGGTCGCCTGACACAGCTCGAGCATCGCGCCTCGCTTGCCTCGCTCTATGAGCATCTCGGCGTCGATCCCATGGCGCCGGACCTGTACTCCCTCATAAACGACCGCGCCGCTGCCGAAGATCCCGACATCCTCGCCTGGATCGAGCGGGCGGCCATCGATCTGCGCTGGAGCGTCAATCTCATCGAAACCGTATTCGATCCGCAGACAGTGATTCTATGCGGCGGTGCGCCGGCAGAGCTGGCGACACGGCTGATCGCCGCCATGCAACCGCTCTTGCCATCCAATGCCGATCGTCCGGACCGGCTGCTGCCGCGGCTGCAGCTTGGCATGACCGACCCTTGGGCGGTGGCGCGCGGCGCGGCGGCCGAACCGATCGGCCACGCCTTCGATCCGCGCTTCCAGGCAATCCTCAAATCGTAAGATTGACAATCACGGGTGCCGTGGGCTGGCCCCGAGGCGCGCAAGCACCTTGTTGGGAATGCCGTAGCGCTGGATGACGTCGCGGCCGTTGCGCAGGCCGCAGATCTCGCGGTGAATGAACATTCCCCAGACGGCTTCGGCGGCGGTATCGACCAGCCGCTCGTGTTCGACACCTTCCTTGCCCTGCGCCTCACCCTCCTGCAAGGCGGCAAGCGCCACCTCGACCTTCATGCCATGATGGCCGAGCGTGCTGGCACGTTCCGACATGACCTCATATTCGAGAATGCCGAGGCCGGTTTCCCTGGTCTGCGATGGGTTGAAGTTGCGCGGCGGGCGAACTGTCATATCGGGCTCCGCATGCTCTGATGAATTGGCTCTTTCTCGTTTTACACAATTGCAGCCGATTTCCCAAGCATGAGCATGCCGCCTGCGTCATCTTGAGCCTGACTGCGCAAATCGGAAAACGTCGGGATTTTCGTGCCGCCAATCTCTTTTCGGGTGGTTGCGAGCGCTCATTTAAGGTCCAATGCGGACATAAGCGCTGCATCAAAGGTAATCTCGCCCGATGCCACGAGCGCAATTCAAAGAAAGGAAATCGGCATGACCAAAACTCCGAAAAATGCAGAGAAGCAATATGTCTATCGGATTGTGAACTCGCCTGTTGGGGCCTTGAAGCTCGTCGGCAGCGATGATGGGCTTGCCGCGATCCTCTGGGACAATGATCGCCCGGGCCGTGTGCCGTTGCTGATCGTGGCGGAAGACGACAGCCATCCCGTGCTGGTGGAAACCGAGCGGCAGCTCCGCGAATATTTCGCCGGCGAACGACAGGCTTTCGATCTGCCGCTCGATTTTGCCGGAACGGAGTTCCAGCAGAAGGTATGGCAGGCGCTGCTCGCCATTCCCTTCGGAGAGACGCGCAGCTATCGCCAGATCGCAAGCGAGATCGGCTCGGCCAAGGCGATCCGCGCCGTCGGCGCCGCCAATGGCCGCAACCCGATCTCGATCATCGCGCCCTGCCATCGAGTCGTGGGATCGGCCGGCGATCTTCGGGGATTTGCCGGTGGTCTCGAGCGCAAGGCCTATCTCCTGCGGCTCGAAGGAGCGGATACCAAGACGTTCGATTTCGCCGCCTGACGTCTCGGCGTTCATTCAGGCATATGAAAAGCCCATCCGGTTTCCCGGATGGGCTTTTTTTCGGTGCCACCTGTCGGGGTAAGCGCCTATCCTAGCCTTCGAGCCATTTCACCTGTTCTGGCGTCAGCTTGATGTCGAGCGCCGAAAGGCTGTCCTCCAGCTCTGCGATCGTGCGCGGGCCGATCAGCGGTATCACAGGGAAGGGCTGGGCGACGACATAGGCAAGCGCGATGTGGATCGGGTTGCGGCCAAGCTTCTGCGCCAGTTCGATCGCCCTGTCGCGCCGGCCGAAATTGCGCTCGGAATACCAGACGCGCACCACTTCCTCGTCGTCGCGCTTGTCGCGGCCGGCGCGGTCGGTAAAGAAGCCGCGACCCTGGCTCGACCATGCGAAGTTCGGGATCTGCTTCGCATTCAGCCAGGCCTTCCATTCGTCGTCCGAGGCGGCGATGCAGCCGGCCCAGATCGGGTCGAGCATTTCCGCCAGCGAGAAGTTGTTGGAAAGAGCAGCCGGTGCCGTCTTGCCGTTCTTCTCGGCATAGGCGATTGCCTCATCGAAGCGGGCGCGCGTCCAGTTCGAGCCGCCGAAGATGCCGCGAATGCGGCCGGCCTTCACCTCGGCATCCATCGCATCGACGAACTCGCCGACCGGAACGTCGGTGTTGTCGCGGTGCATGAAGTAGATGTCGACATAGTCGGTCTTCAGGCGGTTGAGGGACTGGTCGAGTTGCTTGGCGATCATGTCGGGGTAGCAAAGCGGCGAATGGGCGCCCTTGCCGATCAGCACGATCTCTTCGCGCGGCACGCTCCGGCTGGTGTGCCAGTCGCCAAAAATGCTTTCCGTCTTGCCGCCGCCATAGACATAGGCCGTGTCGAAGGCATTGCCGCCTGCTTCATAGAAGGCGTCGAGCGTCAGCGATGCTGCGGCGAAATTCGGGAAGAATTCGAAGCCGAGCGTAACGAGCGATGCCGGCTTGGAGATGCCGGGAATGCTGCGCTTCGGAATGCTGTTGCCCTTGGTGACGGTCGCACCGGCGATGTTCTTCGTCCGCTTTGCTGCTTTCTCGACGCCATATTCGAGGCCGATTGAAGCGCGCCACTGGTCGAGAACCCGGAGATTGCCGATCGAATCCGCCCAGCCGATGCCGGGATAGGCGAATTCCTTGTGTCCGGCGCGGATGGCATCGCCAGCCGCATCGACTTCGAAGGAATAGAGCCAGCGATCTTCCTTGACTTCGATCGTCTGCGTCTCGCCGCCCTTGATGACGTCGATCTTGCCGACGCCGCCCTTGTGGCCGGAGGCGAACCAGAAATCGGCCACTTCGATACGGCCTTCGGAGCCGATGATGCGCAACGTGTTGTCCTGATTTGCCATGATCGAGCAGGACACTTCGGCGATGACGTTGTTCGGGAACTTCAGGACGGCGGACGCCCATTCGTCCACGCCCGTCTGGCCGAGATGGCCGACGCCGGAAACCTTGTCGGGATCGAGGAACGGCTTGCCGTCGGCCGCACCGGCAATCAGGCGCGCCATCGACACCGGATAGCCGCCGACATCGAGAATGCCGCCACCGGCGGTCTCATTGGCAAACAGCCGGTGCTCCGGATTGACCTTGCCCATGTTGAAGCCGAAGGAGGAGCGAATGATGCGCAGATCGCCCACGATGCAGCTTTTCACCAGCTCGATCAGCTTCGCCGTCTGCGGATGGACGCGATACATGAAGGCTTCGCCGGCGAAGACCCCCGCCTTCTTGGCTTCGTAATAGATAGCCTCGGCATCGAAAGCCGAAAGTGCGATCGGCTTTTCGACAAGGACGTGCTTGCCGGCACGGATCGCCTTGATTGCCCATTCGGCATGGCCGGTGTGCGGCGTGGCGATATAGACGGCGTCAATCTCCTTGTCGGCGAGCAGGGCGTCATAACCGTTGACGATGCGTGCGCCGGGGAAGCCATCACCGAGACCCGGCTTGTCCGGGTTTCGGCTGGCGATCGCCACCAGCTTGCCGGTGCGGGAATGGGCGACACCATCGGCAAAAGTCTGCGCGATCCTGCCGGGGCCGATAATGCCCCAGCGGATTGAGGTCTCAGTCGTCATGAAATGGTCCTTTCCTAAATCTGCATGCTGTCTTGGGAGGGATAAGGGCAGCGCCTAGCGCAATCGCTTGCCGGCGCTGTCGAACAGGAATGTCTTGGCCGCCGATAGCGCCACGGTGAGCTTGTCGCGATTGCCCGTGTTGCGGGATTCCTCGCGCTCGATGACGATCTGCTCGCCGCTTTCGATATTGGCGTAGATGTAGCTTGTATTGCCGAGATGCTCCGCAACATCGACATCGACGGTCATGTCGATGTCGCCGCGGCCGGCATCAAGAAAGTGTTCCGGGCGAACGCCGAGCGTCACCGGCTGGCCAACCTCAACCTTGTCGGAGGTAATCGGCACGATCAGGCGCACATTGCGCTGGCCCTTGAGCACGACGGCAATACGGCCAGCCTGATTGTCCGTCACCTCGGCCTGCAGGAAATTCATCTTCGGCGAGCCGACGAATCCGGCTACGAACTGGTTGGCCGGATCGTCATAGAGATCGAGCGGCGCACCCACCTGCTCGATATTGCCGCCGCGCAGGACGACGATCTTGTCCGCCAGCGTCATCGCTTCGGTCTGGTCGTGGGTGACATAGATCATCGTCGTGCCGAGCTTCTTGTGAAGGCGGGAGATTTCGACACGCATCTGCACGCGCAGCTCGGCATCGAGGTTGGAGAGCGGTTCGTCGAACAGGAAGATCTGCGGCTCGCGCACGATGGCGCGGCCGATGGCGACGCGCTGGCGCTGACCGCCCGAAAGTTGCTTCGGCCGGCGCTGCATCAGCTCCGAGATCTGCAGGATCTCGGCCGCCTGCTTGACGCGGCGATCGGTGTCGGTCTTCGGATTGCCGTTCATGCGCAGCCCGAAATTGAGGTTCTGCTCCACGGTCAGATGCGGGTAGAGCGCGTAGGACTGGAAGACCATGGCGATGCCGCGATCGGCCGGTTCGACGTCGTTGACGACGCGGCCGCCGATCTTCAGCTCGCCGCCGGAAATATCCTCCAGCCCGGCGATCATGCGCAGCAGCGTGGATTTTCCGCATCCCGACGGCCCGACGAAGACGACGAATTCGCCGTCCTTCACTTCGAGATTCGCGCCATGAATGATTTCCAGAGCACCGTAGCGTTTGACGATATTGGTAAGAGACAGTTCAGCCATACGAGGTCCCCGGAATTATTTGATTGCGCCGGCCGCGATGCCGGCGATGAAGTGGCGTTGCAGGAGAACGAAGATGATGAGGATCGGCGCCGTCAGCATCACGGCGCCAGCCATGATGCCGCCCCAGGAGACCCTGGTGAGACCGATCAGCGTTCCGAGCGCCACCGGCGCGGTCATCATCCCCGGCCGGGAATTGATGAGCAGCGGCCAGAGGTAGTTGTTCCAGGAGGCGAGGAACAGGATGATGGCCAGCGCCGCCATTGTCGGCCGTGCGAGCGGCAGGGCGATGCGCAGGAAGATCTGCCATTCCTTGACGCCCTCGACGCGGGCGGCGTCGAACAGCTCGCCCGGCATCATCGAGAAGGCCTGCCGCATGAACAGCACACCGAGCGAGTTGAAGAGCGGCGGCACGATCAGCGCGACCCATGTGTTTGCGAGGCCGAAATCGCGCGCCACCATGATGAATTGCGGGATGATCACCACCGAGTAGGGCAGCGTTATGGTGCCGAGGATGATTCCGATGACGCCCGAACGGCCAGTGAACTGGTAGCGCGCCAGCGCCCATCCGGCCATCGAGGTCAGCAGTACCGACAGGAAGGTGTAGACAATGGCAACGACGATGGAGATCGTCATGGCGCCGATGAAGTTGGTGTCTGCCTGCAGGTTGCGGACGTTGTCCATGAAAGCTGTCGACGGCGTCAGGATGATGCCCGGGCTGAAAATGCCGTAATCGGGCATGGTCGAGAAGACGAACATCATCCAGAGCGGAAACAGCCAGATGATGGCGAGCGGTGCCAGCAGGCCATGCAGGGCGATCGAGCGGATGAGCGTGGATTTGGACTTCGATTTCATTTCGGTTCGCGCCCCACCCAAAGATTGAAAAGAGAGATGACCACGGCCAGCGCCGCCATCGTGTAGGCGATCGCCGAGGCATAGCCGAAGTTGGTGGACTGGAAGGCTTGCCGGTAAAGCAGCAGGCCGAGCGTCTCCGTGCCGCCGCCGGGACCGCCCTTGTTGGTGATGAGATACGGTTCGGTGAAGAGCTGCATGGTGCCGATGACGGACAGGACGACGCAGAACAGAATGATCGGCTTCAACAGCGGCAGGGTGATGTGAATGAACTGCTTGAAGCGGCTGACGCGATCAAGCGTGGCAGCCTCGTAAACATCCTCAGGGATCGATTGCAGTCCGGATAGGATGATGATGGCATTATAGCCTGCCCAGCGCCATGTGACGGCGATGATGATGAGCACCATCGCGGCATGCGATTCGGCGAACCACGACACCGGCGAAACGCCAATAGTGCCGAGCAGCTTGTTGATGATGCCGAAATCGACGTTGAACATCAGGCGGAAGACCGCGGCATAGGCCACTTCGCCAACGACGACGGGCGCGAAGAAAGCGAAGCGGAAAATGCCGCGCGCCCTGAGTAGCGGTGAATTCAGCAGCACCGCCATGACCGTGGCGAGCGTGATCATCACGGGAACCTGGACAATCAGGATGATCAGCGTGTTTTTAAGCGCGTTGTAGAAGGCCGGGTCGCCGAACAGGCGCCCCCAATTGAGTGACAGGTTGAAAACCCAGGGATTGACGCGGGTGTTCTGGAACGAGATCAGGAACGAATCGATGATCGGCCAGACCCAGAACGCCGCAAATACCAAAAGATAGGGTGCAAGGAACGCATAAGCGCTCCGGGTTCGCAACCGCATGAAAGCCTCCTCCCTTATGCGCGATGACATGATAGGTGACATCGCATCCGCATCGCCCCGCAGGCGATGGGGATGCCGGGCGCGGCTTGGGATGCGCGCCCGGCGGTGTCACTCATTTCGCGAGCGGCAAACCCGTCGCCGAGGCGATTTGCTGGGCTGCATCGTCGAGCGCAGCCTTGCCGTCCGGATAGCCGCCGGCAAGATATTTTGTCTGCACGGCTTTTATGACCTCGTCGGCATCGCTGAAATACTGCGTGCCTGGGCTCGGATGGATCTTCGGCAGGGTGGCGAGGATATCGGCCCAGATCTTCTGCCCGCCCCAATAGGGCTGGGGCTGGTTGACGAAGGGATCCTGGACCGCCGTCAGCAGCGACGGCACCAGGCCGAAGGATTTCAGCATCGTCACCTGGCCCTCATTGGTGCCAAGCGTGTAGTCGAGGAACTTCCAGGCGGCTTCCTTGTTTTTCGAGCTGTTGGAGATCGCCAGCGACGAGCCGCCGAGATTGGCCGCATGCTGACCGTCGGCCGTCATGCTCGGCATCGGATAGACGCCCCACTTGCCAGCAAGATCCGGCGAGGTTGAGCGGATCGTGCCTTCGTACCAGCCGCCGTACAGTTGCGATGCGACCTTGCCGGCATTGTTCGCCTGGATTTTCTCGTTCCAGTTCGCCGCGCTCAGCAGGCCGGCATCCTTGATCTCCTTCACCTTGTCCAAGGCCTTGATGCAGGCCGGCTGGTTGACGGTGATGCTCTGGCTGTCGTCCGAGAAGTAGCCGCAGCCTTGCTCGTTGGCGAGCATGCGGAACCATTCGGTATCGCCGTTGAGATCGGCCTGCGCCATGATGACGCCCGGATTGGCGGCGGAAATCTTCTTGCCGGCGGCGATGAAGTCATCCCAAGTCTTGATCGTTGCCGGATCGACACCGGCCTTTTCGTAAATATCGCGGCGATAGAACACGGCGACCGGGCCGGAATCCCAAGGCATCGCATAGGCGGCGTCGCCGACTTCGAGTTCGGCGCGCTTGAAGTCCGGGAACTGCTTTTTCAGATCGTCATTATAGCCGAGCTTTGTCAGGTCGGTCAGGCAGTCAGGGAAGCGGTTCCAGAAGATCGATGCCTTGTGGTTTTCGATCGACATGACATCCGGCAGGCCGTCACCGCCGGCGGCGCAGGCAGCCAGCATCTTGTCGAAGACCTGCGGATTGCCGATGTCCTGCACATCGACCTTGATATCGGGATATTTCTTATTGAACCCTTCGATCGTGGATTTCAGCGCCGATGCGGCGATGTTCCAGCTCCAGACTGTAATGGTAGTCTGTTCTGCGAAAGCAGAACCGGACGCGAGCAGGACCGCAAGGGCCGTCGCTCCAGCAAGTTTCAAACGCATTGAAAATCCTCCCTTTTCAATTGCCGTTCTCACGAGAACACGCTTAAACTAGCTGCCGGTACGCTTCTGTCTCCTAAAAAAGGAACATCGACTTGGCGAAAAGTAAGGTGGGTCAACGGGCGATCTATCAACCGGGTGCAAGCAGCGTCGAAGGGCTGCCGAATATCCTGCAGATGTTCCATAACCACCCGTTGCCGATGGCAAAGCCGCATTGGCACGCGCAGGTGGAGGTCAATTACATCGTGCGCGGCAGCGTGCACTATTGGATCGGCGATCACGAGCTTACTTTGAGAGCGGGCGAGATCTGCCTTTTCTGGGGTGGCCAGCCGCATCAGCTGGATGATCTGTCCGACGATTCGATCTATGCCGGCGCGCACCTGCCCTTGGTGCATTTTTTCCGTCTTCGCCTGCCGCTCGACATCTCGGGTCGCCTCATTCGCGGGCAGACCCTGATCAGCTCCGCAACGGATGCCGCGGACGACGAGAATTTCGCGCGCTGGCATCGTTACGTGATGTCCGATGACGGGGCCAAGGCCGAGCATGCCGTCGCCGAACTGCTCCTGCGTCTGGAGCGGATTGCCTTCGAACCCTACCGCATGCTGCCGGAAAAGCAGGAGAACCTAGGCAACGAGCAGGCCCATCCGCAATCCTCGCGCAGCCTGGCGCGCATGTGCGATTTCATCGCCGATAATTTTCTGCATGACATCGATACGGTCGATATCGCCAAGGCGGCGCATCTTCATCCGAAATACGCGATGAATCTCTTCAAGAAATCCACCGGCATGACGCTGGCAAAATATGTGAGCCTGCTGCGCCTGTCGCGTGCCCAAGCCATGCTGATGCGGGACGGCGCCAATGTGCTGCAGGTGGCGATGGACAGCGGTTTCGGCTCGATCAGCGCTTTCAACAAGTCCTTCCGCCACATCGCCGGCATGACGCCATCCGATTTCCGCCGCGACATGCGGGTACTTTCCGCGATGAATGTGGAAGCGCTCAAGCCCTCGATGCAGAGATTGCCGCAGCAGTATCGCTAGGCAATTCTCCTGGTGGAAATGCGCAGCGGCTTACCGTACGGAATGTCTTGACCGGAAGTCCTTGAAAAGAGAGGGAGCGGTTCAGAGCTTCCGTGAAAGGCTGAAGCGCACTCTCTGGATTTGCGGTCCTGCTTGCTCTTGCAGTATCGAGCGATCTCGCGCATTGCTCATGCCCGGTTGAGGGAGGAGAATCTCATGCGGCAGTTTTCGGCTTGTATCGAGTGGTTGTTTGCGCGCGAGGGCGACGCTTTTGCGGATCGCATCAGACTGGCGCATCAGGCCGGCCTTGCCGCAGTCGAATTCTGGCATTGGCGGAACAAGGACATCGATGCCATTGCCGCAACCGTTGCCGAAACCGGCATAGCAGTGTCCGGCATGGTGGCGGAGCCGATGATCGCGCTGACGAATCCGGCAAACAAAGAGGCCTGGCTCGCGGGACTTCGGGAATCCCTGGCGGTTGCTCAGCGTCTCGGTGCGCCTGTTTTGATCGCGCAGGCCGGCGATGATTTGCCGGAGTTTTCACGCGTCGAGCAGCGAGCCGCTATCGCCGCCGCGCTCAGCGCCGGCGCAGATATTCTCAAGGGGTCCGGCGTCCGCCTTGGCCTTGAGCCGCTGAACACGAAGATCGACCATGTCGGCTACTATCTTTCCTCCACGGTAGAGGGTCTGGATATCGTCGACGAGGTCGGCCGCCCGGAGATCGGCATCGTCTATGATCTCTACCACTCCGCCGTCATGGGCGAAAATACGCCCGAAGTGGTTGGGAACCGGATCGACAGGATCGTGCATCTCCATGTCGCCGATCATCCCGGCCGCAACGATCCCGGCACCGGCCACATCGACCTGGCAGAGCGGCTGGACTGGCTGTTCGTGCAAGGCTATCGCGGCCGGGTAGGCATGGAATACAAACCGCTGACCACCGATGCGGACGCCGTTCGCACAGTGGTTCAATCACTCGGCGGCTAGAGCTGACCGGCAGCGATGCATAGCAGGTTGCCGCTGGATCGACTTCCTACACCGGCTCCATCATGCCGAAGACCGCCACCAGCGCGATGACGACAACGCCGATCATGATCTCGGCGATGCTTCCAAGGCGCAGCGCTTGCAGGGCACGACCGGGGCTGCGGCGAATCCAGGGCACGAAGACATAGCGATTGACGATCGCCAGCAGGGCCATCATGGCAACCAACGCTATTTTGAGCGCAAGCAGCTTTTGATAGGGCGAAGACCAGTCCGTCGGTAGGCGTTTCAGGATCAGCATCGTGTTGACGATGCCCGACACTATGACGACCGCGACCGCGGCATGCCCGGCATTCGAGAAGCGCCGCAGCGCCACCCGTGCCTCCGCCTTGCAATCCGGCCGCCCAAGAAGCTTGAGAATGGGGATTAACGGCAGCAGCGCTCCAAGCCAGCCGCCGCCTGTCAGGACATGGAGGATGTCGTTGGCCCTATGCGCCTGGCGCAGCCAGCCGTCCAGCATGGAGGCGTGGCCGGTCAGGCACAAAGCCGCAAGCCCGAGACCGGACCCTGCGGCCAGCCCGAGAAGACGCCGGCGTTCGGGAAGAAGAAAGGCACCGAGCGTCAGAACGGCGCACACGGCCTGCGCTTGCCAGGCCTGACCAATGGTTGTTTCGAGCAGGACGTCCCGAACTGTCCCAAGATCCACCGCATCGCTCCAGCCATTGCCGACGGTGGCTGCGGCCAGCGGCAGCGATACCAGCGTCGTCAGAACCGCGACGATTGCAAACAGGGAAAATGATGTTGCCGACAGGCGCCAGACGATATCGGCAAGCGTTTTGGGCACGAAAAACAACAGATAGGCGCAGGCTCCCCACAGAAGCATCAGTGATGCATCGTGGAAGAATCGGCAGAGTTCGAGCGCTGTCGTCGGGTCCATCAAGGCTTCACGATAAAGTTACAAAAGCCATGAGAGAACGTTCCCCGGGGTTGTTGCTGCCATTGTTTTCTCGGCATTCTCCCGCGGCCTGCATGGAGAGCCTCGGGAGACAAGACCGTTTCAATGCGGATGATGGAGGATTCTTCCGTCATGTTGTCAAGCGCGATAGGAGTGCGGATACGCACTGTCAACTTTCTCCATGCATAAAGGCGCCGTTGGGGACGCTTTGCCGCAAGGCAACCCGACTTCGTGGATCTCATGAGATCACGTTGGTGGCCATTGGCGCCGATTTCTGCCCTTCGGCAAAAAATCGTCGCTTTTCGGGCCTTTTTGCAGAAGTTTGTAAGGCGTTCCGGGGTGTGCGCTCGAAAGGGAGTTTCATGTCGGCAGCTAGAATTCGCGAAAAAATGGCGCAGGGCTTCGGTCATCGCCGCCGGCGCGAGCGGCTCGATAATCTCGATATGCCCATCTACGTCGTGGGTGATGTCCATGGCCGCTATGATCTCTTGAGCGCGCTTGAGCGTAAGATCGTCGCCGATGCCGCCGGCTTGCCCGGGCGCAAGCTCATTGTCATGCTGGGAGATTATATCGATCGCGGCCCAGCTTCGGCTCAGGTCATCGGCCGGCTGATGGCGCCGCCGCCGAATGGTTTCGACCGCATCTGCCTGACGGGCAATCATGAAATGGAAATGCTTGCCTATGTCGATGGCGAGATATCTTTGGACGACTGGATTGCGCTTGGCGGCGATGCGACGCTTGCCTCCTATGGCGCGAATATCCTCAAGCTGAAACAGCAATATCCCACCCAGAAGAAACTCGACACGTTCCTGCGAACCTGGCTTCCCGACGATCACATCAATTTTCTGCGCCGCCTGCCCGTGATGCTGGATACGCCGCAGGCCCTGTTCGTCCACGCCGGCATCGATCCGGATCGCCCGATAGCGGATCAGCAGGATCACGACCTCGTCTTCATCCGCTCGCATTTCTACGATAGCGCCCAGCCCCTGCCGAAGCTGATCGTGCATGGTCATACGCCGATCCAGCAGGCCGAAGTCAGCGGCCTGCGGCTGAATCTTGACACCGGCGCGTTTCGCACCGGGCGGTTGACTGCGGCCCGGCTATGGCAGGGCCGCATTCATATTACCTCGACTTGATTTGCCGGCTTAAAGATTGCCGATGCAGAGGTACTTCATTTCCAGATAGTCGTCGGCGCCGTGACGCGAGCCTTCGCGACCGAGGCCGGATTGCTTGATGCCGCCGAACGGCGCCGTCTCGGACGACATCAGGCCGGTGTTGATGCCGACCATGCCGTATTCCAACGCTTCCGCCACGCGCCAGACCTTCTTCAGGTCGCCGGCGAAGAAATAGGCGGCGAGGCCGAACTCGGTGTCGTTTGCCTGGGCGATGACGTCCTCGACCGTCTCGAAGCGGAAGAGCGGGGCAACAGGGCCGAATGTTTCCTCACGCGCGACCTTCATGCTCCGGTCGACGCCGGTCAGGATGGTCGGCGCGAAGAATGTGCCGGCACCTTCGATGCGCTTGCCGCCAAAGGCGACACGAGCCCCCTTGGAGACGGCGTCACGAACGTGGTCTTCGGCCTTGGCGACACCCTGTTCGTCGATCAGTGGCCCAACGGTCACACCCGGCTTGAAGCCGTCGCCGACGGAAAGCTCGCCAACCTTTGCGGCGAGCTTGGCGGCGAAGGCGTCATAGACGTTGGACTGGACATAGATGCGGTTGGCGCAGACGCAGGTCTGGCCGGCATTGCGGTATTTCGAAGCCATGGCGCCTTCGACGGCGGCATCGAGATCGGCATCGTCGAAAACGATGAAGGGTGCATTGCCGCCAAGCTCCAGGCTGACCTTCTTGATCTGGTCGGCACACTGGCGCATCAGGATGCGACCGACTTCGGTCGATCCGGTGAAGCTGATCTTGCGCACCTTGGCATTGCCGCAGAGTTCGCGACCGATCGCCGGGCCGTCTACACCGACGATGATGTTGAGAACGCCGGCCGGGATGCCTGCTTCTTCTGCGAGAACGGCAAGCGCAATCGCCGTCAGCGGCGTCTGTTCGGCGGGCTTCGAAACGACGGTGCAACCGACGGCAAGTGCCGGTGCGATCTTGCGGGCGATCATCGCGGCCGGGAAATTCCAGGGCGTGATCGTGCCGACGACGCCGACCGGCTGCTTGATGACGACCATGCGCTTGTCGTTGGAGGGTGCGGGAATGGTTTCGCCGTAGATGCGCTTGGCCTCTTCCGCATACCATTCGACATAGGAGGCAGCGTAAAGGATCTCACCCTTGGCTTCCGGAAGCGGCTTGCCCATTTCGGCCGTCAGGATCGCTCCGAGCTCTTCGGCGTTGGCGACCATGAGATCGAACCACTTGCGCAGGATGACGGCCCGCTCCTTGGCCGGGCGTGCCGCCCAGGCAACCTGGGCGATATAGGCGGCATCGATGGCGGCGGTGGTTTCGGCTGCGCCCATATCCGGCAGAGAAGCCAGCACTTCGCCGGTCGCGGGGTTGATGACGTCGAACGTCTTCGTTGCCCCGCCGCCCGTCCAGGCGCCGTTGATATAGCCGGCGGCACGCAGAAGGCGCGAAGAGAAGGGAACATGCTTGGTCATTGCGGTCGTAAAGGACATTCTATGCACTCCGACTGGTTTCGCCCGGTAGGCCGCGCGGGCGCGTAAAAGAATATGATGAGGATAGGGCGGTTATCGGGAGGCGCTTGCCTCCAGCAGCGATGCCTCGAGAATATCAAGCGCTTCGCTGAAGACCTCGTCCTGAATGGTGATCGGCGACAGGAAGCGGATGACGTTGCCGTGGACGCCGCAGGTCAGGAGGATCAGTCCCTTGTCGAGCGCGATCAGCCGCACCTTGTTGGCGAAATCGGCACTCGGCAGCTTCGTCGTCGCATCGTTGAACTCCACGGCATTCATGAAGCCGGGTCCGCGGATATCGACGATTTCCGGCACCCTGTCGCGCAATGATTCCAGACGCTGTTTCAGGCGCGAGCCAAGTTGATTGGCGCGATCGCAAAGGCCTTCTTCGGCAATGACGTCGAGCACCGCATGGGCTGCGGCAATCCCGAGCGGGTTGCCGCCATAGGTGCCGCCGAGACCGCCGGGGCCGGGCGCATCCATCACTTCGGCGCGGCCCGTCACGGCGGCAAGCGGGAAGCCGCCGGCAAGGCTCTTCGCCATGGTGACGAGATCTGCCGCGACGTCATGATGATCCATCGCGAACATCTTGCCGGTGCGCGCAAAGCCTGTCTGCACTTCGTCGGCAATCAAGAGAATTCCGTACTGGTCGCAGATCTCACGCAGCGCCTTCATGAAAGCGGCCGGGGCGGGATAGAAGCCGCCTTCGCCCTGCACGGGTTCGAGAATGATCGCAGCCACACGCTGCGGATCGACATCGGCGGCAAAGAGCTTCTTCAGCGTTGCCAGCGATTGCTCGACGCTTACGCCGTGCAGCGGCACCGGGAAGGGTGCATGGAAGACATCGCCCGGCATCGGGCCGAAGCCGATCTTGTAGGGCGCGACCTTGCCGGTCAGCGCCATGCCCATGAAGGTACGGCCATGGAAGCCGCCACCGAAGGCGATGATCGCGGAGCGGCCGGTTGCAGCGCGAGCGATCTTCACGGCGTTTTCGACCGCCTCAGCGCCCGTCGTCACGAAGATCGTCTTCTTGGCGAAATCGCCGGGGACGATTGCGTTCAGCCGCTCGGCCAGATGTACATAGCTCTCATAGGGCACGACCTGGTGGCAGGTATGCGTAAAGCGGTCGAGCTGCTCCTTGACGGCGGCAATAACGCGCGGATGCCGGTGGCCGGTGTTCACCACGGCGATGCCGGAGGCAAAATCGATGTAGCGATTGCCTTCCTTGTCCCAGATTTCGGCGTTTTCGGCGCGGTCGGCATAGATTTGCGTCGTCATGCCGACGCCGCGGGAAATGGCGGCGTTCTTCCGCTCGGTCAAGGTCATCGCAGTCGCTCCCAGAAAGCAGTTTCGAATTATCTTGCAGAAGTTCTGCAATTTATTTAGAAAACTCCTACATTTTTCCTGCAAGATTTCAAGCGGGATTTTGTGCGGGTGACAACAATGCGCGACGTGGTCGCCGGGAGCGCCGCAGGGCTTTTAGGGCGCGCTAAGCCGTGTCATCCATGCTAAACGGTTTAAAAAACGAAAGATCAGGGATTTTGGCACATGAGCAGCATCGAGTCCGAGCGCTACCCCGTGCGCTATAAGGTGGCGGAGGCGGCGCGGCTTGCCGGCGTATCCCCCTCCACGCTGCGCCTGTGGGAAAGTCAGGGGCTTGTCGTGCCGTTGCGCTCCGAGACAGGACATCGCCAATACAGCGCCGAGGACGTGGCGCGGCTGAAGCGCATTTCATGGTTTCGGGCCGAGCGCGGCCTCAATCCGGCAGCGATTCGCGAGGCGCTGGAAACGGAAGAGGGGGTTGCGGCCAATACGGAGAATGGCGAACAATCGGTGTCCTCGGATATCGGCCGCAGGCTTCGGTCGCTGCGCCATGCCGCCGGCAAGACGCTGGAGCAGGTTGCTGCCGACATGGGCATGACATCCTCGACGCTCTCGACCCTGGAGCGCACCTCTCAGGGCGTCAGCTTCAAGACCCTGCACGACCTCGCGGATTATTACGGCACGACGGTATCGCGCCTGTCCGGCGAAGAGCGTGAGGACGTGCCGGCGCTCATCCGCTCCGGAGAATGGCGCGCCTGGCCGGCAACGACACCGGGCGTCACCGTGCAACTGCTGGCGGAAGGCAGGACGATGATGGATTGCCATCGTTTCGTGCTGGCGCCCGGTGCCGCCAGCGAGGGGGCCTATCGTCACGAGGGGGAAGAGTTCATCCATGTGCTTGCCGGGCGCCTGGAGCTGGTGCTCGACAGCGACCAGTTCTTCGATCTTCTGCCGGGAGATTCCCTTTATTTCGAAAGCCGCCGCTATCATTCCTGGCGCAACCGGCATGACGGTGAAACCATATTGCTCTGGATCAATACCCCGCCGACTTTTTGAGGTCCGGCAGTATGGTTATCACCCCGCCTGTTCTATAGAACGGACGAAAAGCGAATTCTGAAAGACATAGTTCGGAGACTGTCATGGCTGCCACCATCCGCTATCACGAAGGCGATATTTCCGCCGAAGACGCTGCCCGCTACACCGGCGCCATAGCCATCGATACCGAAACCCTTGGCCTCATCCCGCGCCGCGACCGGCTTTGCGTCGTGCAGCTGTCGCCGGGCGATGGTTCGGCAGACATTATCCGGATCGCTGCCGGGCAAAAGCAGGCACCCAATCTGGTCACCATGCTTGCCGATCCCGCGCGCCAGAAGATCTTTCACTATGGCCGGTTCGATATCGCCGTTCTCTTTCACACGTTCGGTGTCACCACCACGCCGGTCTTCTGCACGAAGATCGCCTCGCGCCTGTGCCGCACCTATACTGACCGCCATGGCCTGAAGGACAATCTCAAGGAAATGCTCGAGGTCGATATTTCCAAGGCTCAGCAATCGTCCGATTGGGCCGCGGAAACACTGTCGCAGGCGCAACTCGAATATGCGGCCTCCGACGTTTTATATCTGCATGCGCTGCGCGAGAAGTTGACGCATCGCCTGCTGCGCGACGGCCGGATGGATTATGCGGATGATTGCTTCGCCTTCCTGCCCACCCGCGCCAAGCTCGATCTTCTCGGCTGGGAAGAGGCGGATATTTTCGCCCACAGCTGATCGCTCCGCGCAACGAGACGTTCAGACTCCATAAATAGGCCGATGCCGCATCAATGGTACCGGTCGTTTTTGTTTAGCGTTCTGTTAAGGAATCGGCTGCTATTCTGGAACTGATTTCCGATCCGGCGCGTTCACGCTCTGCCTTCGTGGTGACCTCGCGCTAGTTGATCCTATAGGCCGCATGAGCGGATCCTGACTGAACCTGCCCTCCCGCCTCCATCGTCATCTTGCCAGACAAAGGAGCATGTCATGTTGCTTCCCGTTGGTGCCGTGTCCGTCGTGGGTGTGTCCGTGGAAAAGCCTGTCGTCGCAACGCCTGAAACCTCGGGGCTTCAGACGGCGGCAACGCCTGTGGCGGTTTTGTCGAATGCCATCAATACCGGCGTCGAGGGCAAGCTGAACATGCTCCTCGTTGCCGCCCGCGAGCGCATGTTCGATAGCCTGCTATCCGCCATCGATGCCGCCAGTGCAGCGCTCGGCGTCGCGCGCAAGCCGGACGAAAGCAATGCCAGCTTCGCACAGCGTGTGGTGGCCGCCATCCGCAGCCTGCCGCCGGAGCAGCTTGCGGCCGCGCAACAGCGGCTCGATGCGCAGATGAGCCCAAGCGTGCCGTTGCCTTTGCTTGCCGAGGTTTTGGAAGAGCCCGAAAGCCCGCAAGCGGTCCAGTTGGCGCTCAATCTCGAACAGGCGTCGGCAGCCGAACCGGATGCCGTGCTGAAAGCCGTCGTCAATTCCTACGGCCAGAACGCCGGGGAGACCGGACCGATCGCAGGCCAGTCCCTGGCGGCGCCTCTACAAAAGGCGATCGATGCCACGAGCACACCGATGGCGGGTTTGGCTCCTCCTTCGGAAGAGACTGCCATGAGCGCCGCAAACCTGGCTGCCGCGTCGCCTATATCGAAAGAAACGCAACAACTCGGTACCGCGCCGCAAGCCGCACCTGCTGCCACGGCGGAGACGCCAACGGCAATCGCTCCGCAAAACGCGACAGCTCCGGTGACAACGCAAGCCGCACAGACAGCAGTACAGGTAGTTCCAACCTTGGAAGCGCCTGTACCGGCGATAGCGCAATTCGGAAGTTCCAGCATGCCGCAGGCTACAGCCGCGAGCGGCGGTGCGGCCGCGGCCCAAACTACGCAGCCATTACAGCTTGCAGCACTGGTCGACGATCTGGCGGCAAGTGCCTTGATAGCAGCGATTGCAGCCGAAGCCGAGATCCCGACGGAAGTGGCGATGATCAGATCGCCGCTGACGCCGCCATCCGTGCCGCGCGATATCCAGCAGATTCAGGCCGATCTCAAACAGGGGCTGCAGGTCGTTATCGGGCCGCCTGCGATGGCGGCGAGTGCCGATCTCCTGCAGATCATCAAAAATCCATCCTCATCCGTGGAAAAGATCATCGCACAGGCGCTGACGGGCAATGCAGCGGCAGAGCAACCGTCGTCGCAGCAGCCGATTAACGATCATGGCAGAGCATCCGCCATGATCGTGCCTGCTTCCTTGGCGGATCAGCAGGAGACACCCGCGGCCATGCTTTCGGGAAAAGCGCCGCTGCCGGTTTCCTCTGTAATGTCCGCCCCTGTCTATGAGGCTGCTGAGCAGGCAGCCATGTCTGCGCCACTGCCGCCTGGCGTTCCCTTCGTCGTGGCAAATTATCTGCCGGCGGAGACACCCGTCAAAAACCGCGAATCGAAACTACTCAATCGCGTTGATCCCGTTGGCGATGAGGATGGTGGCCAAACGCCCGATGAGGACATGCCGCAGGATCGTCACCACGATGACGAAGAGGCCGGCAGCGACGCGCAGTCGGTTCAGACGGCGGAAGGGCAAGCGGGAGTCGTAGAGGAAGCAGCCGTCCCCTCGCCGAATGATCGCAGCAGGCCGGATCTCGCCGCCTTGCCTCAGCCATTGCGCGATCCCCTGCAAGACCATGCTTTCGATTTCTACCGACGGATGGTGGCCTGGGAATAGGTCGCCAGGCAGCAGACAGCGATGCAGCTGTGGCTAGAGCGGTTCAGCTTTTCATGGAATCCCGCAACCGCTCTATCTCTTTGTTTTCAAGCAATTCCTGACGGAAAACCGCCGCGCACTTTTCCTGGAATTGCTCTAGCGGACAAAGAAAAACCCGCCGGATCGCTCCGGCGGGTCTTTTGTTTCCAGGCTTCGACCGAAGATTATTCGGCGTTGCGGTTCTTCAGAGCCGCACCCAGGATGTCGCCGAGCGAAGCGCCCGAGTCGGACGAACCGAACTGAGCAACGGCTTCCTTCTCTTCTGCGATTTCCAGAGCCTTGATGGACAGCATGATCTTGCGGTCCTTCTTGGAGAAGTTGGTGACGCGAGCGTCGACAACCTGACCGACAGAGAAACGCTCAGGGCGCTGCTCGTCACGGTCACGCGACAGATCGGCGCGGCGGATGAACGAGGTCATGTCTTCGTGGTTGACGAGCTTGACTTCGATGCCGCCGTCGTTGACTGCGATGACTTCGCAGGAAACGACTGCATTCTTGCGCAGGTCGCCGGAAGCTGCTGCTTCGCCGACTGCATCCTTGCCGAGCTGCTTGATGCCGAGCGAGATGCGTTCCTTCTCGACGTCAACGTCGAGAACGACAGCCTTGACGACGTCACCCTTGTTGAACTCTTCGATGACCTGTTCGCCCGGACGGTTCCAGTCGAGGTCGGAGAGGTGAACCATGCCGTCCACATCGCCGTCGAGGCCGATGAACAGGCCGAATTCGGTCTTGTTCTTGACTTCGCCTTCGACTTCGGTGCCAGCCGGATGGTTGCGGGCGAATGCTGCCCACGGATTTTCCAGCGTCTGCTTCAGGCCGAGCGAGATACGACGCTTGGTCGGATCCACTTCGAGAACGACAACTTCGACTTCCTGGCTCGTGGACAGGATCTTGCCGGGGTGAACGTTCTTCTTGGTCCAGGACATTTCCGAGATGTGGATGAGGCCTTCGATGCCCGGCTCCAGCTCGACGAACGCACCGTAGTCGGTGATGTTCGTGACAGTACCGGAAATCTTCTTGCCTTCCGGATACTTGGCCTGGATGCCATCCCACGGATCGCTCTCGAGCTGCTTCATGCCGAGCGAGATACGATGGGTTTCCTGGTTGATGCGGATGATCTGTACCTTGACCTGCTGGCCGATGGACAGGATTTCCGACGGATGGTTCACACGGCGCCATGCCATGTCGGTGACGTGCAGCAGGCCGTCGATGCCGCCGAGGTCAACGAACGCACCGTAATCGGTGATGTTCTTGACGACGCCGTCAACAACCTGGCCTTCTTCGAGGTTCTGAACGATTTCAGAACGCTGCTCGGCACGGGACTCTTCCAGAACCGTACGACGCGAAACGACGATGTTGCCGCGGCGCTTGTCCATCTTGAGGATTTCGAAGGGCTGCGGGTTGTGCATCAGCGGGGTAACGTCGCGGATCGGGCGAATGTCGACCTGCGAACGCGGCAGGAAGGCGATAGCGCCGTCGAGATCGACGGTGAAGCCACCCTTGACCTGGTTGAAGATAACGCCTTCAACGCGCTCGCCAGCTTCGAACTTGGCTTCGAGCTTGATCCAGCTTTCCTCGCGGCGAGCCTTTTCGCGCGACAGAACAGCTTCGCCAAGTGCGTTTTCGATGCGCTCGACGTAGACTTCGACTTCGTCGCCAACCTTGAGCGTGCCGTCCTTGGCGCGTGCACCGAATTCCTTCAGCGCGATGCGGCCTTCGACCTTGAGGCCGACGTCGACAACGGCAACGTCCTTCTCGATGGCGGTGATGATGCCCTTGGTGACATAGCCTTCAGCCAGGTCGTTCTTGGCAAAGGATTCTTCGAGAAGAGCTGCGAAATCTTCGCGAGAGGGGGAAGTTACAGACATAAAATCTCCTGGCGTGTTCCGATCATGCGATCTGAACACTGACGCGCCGGTGGTTCGCGTTAAACAGGCCTGACCCCAGTCCGCCTCCCTTTCGGGAAGCTATCCGGCGCTTGGACGGAATGTCAGGCTATTTGAAATCGGCGGTTCCGGGCGCGAAGCGCGCGAAGGCCGCTCATATTTTCAGGCATTTCGGCTCAGAGCGGCGTCGATGATCGATTTTGCCGTCTGAAACGCCGCTTCTATACTCATTTCTGAGGTATCAAGCAAGTATGCCTCTTCAGCCGGTTTCAGCGGGCTGTCGGTGCGGCCCATATCGCGCTCGTCGCGCCGTTTCACATCCGCGAAAATGGCGTCGTAATCGGCGCTGCCTCCGGCGTCTATGATCTCTTCAAAGCGGCGTCTGGCGCGCACCTCGGCCGAGGCCGTCACATAGAGCTTCACCGGCGCATCCTGGCAAACGACGGTACCGATATCGCGGCCATCGAGCACCGCGCCCGGTGTCTTCAAGGCAAAACGGCGCTGCGCATCGACAAGCGCCCGGCGCACGGCCGGCATGACGGCGATTTTCGATGCCGCTTCGCCGATCTCGTGGCGGGAGAGAACGGTTCGATCGAGACCGGCAAGATCGACCTTGCGCGCCATGTCTTCGGCAATGGTCTCGTCGTCAAGCGACAGCCCGGCATCGAGCAGGGCCTTGGCTGTGGCGCGGTAGGTGAGGCCGGTGTCGAGATGATGATAGCCGTAGGTTTCGGCGATCCGGCGCGCTAGGGTTCCCTTGCCGGCAGCCGCAGGTCCGTCGATGGCAATGATCATGTCGTCTTCTATCCCCAGCCTGCATTCCGATGTTATTTGCCGTAGCGCCGCACCAGATCGGCCATTTCGGCGGCTTCGGTGCGATCGATCGCCGACAGGCCCTCGGCCACGCCCTGTCGGTCGGCTATCGGCCGGTTCTGGCTTACCTTCCATTTGCCGTCAATCGTTTCGATGTCGATTTCGATGCCGATGATCCCCTTCAGCTGAGCCGAGACGAATTCCGGCGGGGCATCGTCGACCGCCCAGGGCTGGGCCCGGTCGCTCTCGTTCTCCCCGGTCAGCGCATCGATCTGCGTGCGAAGCCAGGCGGGATCTTCGATCGTCCGTGCGCTGCCGCGAACCTGGACGATCGCATAGTTCCAGGTCGGCACCACCTTGCCCGTTTCGCGCTTCGTCGCGTACCAGGATGGCGTGATGTAGGTATCGGCGCCCTGGAAGACGACGAGCACCGGCGCGCCAGCGGCAATCTCCTTCCATTGTCCGTTCGCCCTGGCCAGGTGCGCCTGCAGCGTGCCCTTGGGCGAAAGCGACGTGTTGAGATGAAACGGCACGGCATTGGCGATCAGCCCGCCGTCACCCGCCGTAATCAGCATGCCGAGCGGATGCGCGCGGATCAGCTGGTGCTGCGTTCCGAGATCGTCTTCGCGGTGATGTGGCGGCTGATACATGGCGTCTGTCCGTTTGCTGCGCCATTTTCGCGAAGCCGGCCGAGGCGGGCTTAGAATGGCCAAGGGAAACTCTTTATCAATGCAGGGCTTCGAGCGTCGCGCCCATTCTTGTCACGATAGCAAAAAATCGAGCCGGACCGGTAGCGATGATCGCGGCGCTGCCTGCTCGTGTTGCAACGCTTGAAAAGCATGTATTCGCGAGCATGAAGTTTAGCTTTGACAGAAACGACCTTAACGATTAAGGGGACCGGCTGATATTTCCCTTAAATCGCCGGCTTCCCCGGCATTGCCGAATTTGCGTTCGGCCATTCATGAGGCTTTGACAGTGGCGAAAGCGGAACTTGGAACAAAACGTACCGACCCCGATAACGGCAAGAAGTTCTATGACCTGAACCGGAATCCGGTGGTCTCGCCCTATACCGGCAAGTCCTGGCCCTTGTCGTTCTTCGAAGAAACCTCTGCTTCCAAGGAAGCTCCGGAGGAAGAAGAAGTGGCCGAAGTCGATACCGAAAACACGGAAGTCGAACTGGTCTCGCTCGAGGATGCCGAAGATTCATCCAACGGCGACGACATTCCGGACATGGGCGATGACGACGTCGAAATCGACGACGATGACGACGATACCTTCCTCGAAGCCGACGAAGATGAAGACGATGACGACATGAGCGACATCATCGGCGTCACCGGCGACGACGACGACGTCTGATCCAGACACAATCGGCCCGGCGAACAAGAAAAGTTTCCCGGGCCGAATTTTTCGGCTTGCTATCTGTGAAAACCACAAGTAATAAGCCGCCACCCCGACGGGCGAAGCGCTCGAAAGGGACCCAGGGCCGGTAAAACGGCACCATCTTGATGGGGCTATAGCTCAGCTGGGAGAGCGCTTGCATGGCATGCAAGAGGTCAGCGGTTCGATCCCGCTTAGCTCCACCACGCTTCGCCCTTACGGGCTTCGCGTGGCGCAGCCGCGGGAAACCGCTAGGCCGAAGCAGTGTCCGGCATAGCCCGCAGGGCGACGACGGGCTGAAATTAAGCAAAATATTTCCAAGTATAAAGACAATTGCGGTTGTACATAGAATTTGCGTTCGAATTACCGAATGCCAATCGAGCGAGATGCGGATGTGGTACGTTTACATCCTTCAAAGCGCGAATTTTCCTGATCAGCAATATACCGGATTGACCTCGGACCTTAAGCGGCGGCTTGCCGACCACAATGCTGGCAAGTCGGCTCACACCGCGAAGTTCATGCCCTGGATTATCCTTTGGTATTCGGCATTTCCGGACAAGTATCGGGCATTGGAGTTTGAGGCTTATCTGAAATCCCACTCAGGCAGGGCATTTGCAAAGAAGAGGCTGCTCCCATAAGTGAGCTCGTTTTCTTATCACGGATGATTTGATCCATCCTCCGCATCCTCCAAGCTTCATGCTAGCCTGTTCTTCTCCTTAACCTCACTCCGATTCGGCCATGACCAGACAGCGCCGCCGTCGTCTTATCAGGACCCGTCGCACGGTGACGGGGCTTTCGCTTGTCGCGACGATTGCCTTCCTCGCCGGTATGACCGATGCGGTCGGGTTGATGCTCACCGGGAATTTCGTGTCGTTCATGACCGGGAATACGACGCGGGCGGCGATTGCTGTGGGGACGGGGGATTTCGGGCATGCGGCGGTGCTTTTCGCGGCTATTTTTACCTTCATCGGCGGCAATGCACTCGGGATCGTCATTGCGCATCTTGCCGCGCGGCGAGCTTTTGTCGTGCTTGCCTGTGTCGGCCTTCTTCTGGCGATAGCGGCCGGCGTGACGGAGCCGGGTTTGGTGCTCGTGCAGTTCTATCTGGTGGTGCTGGCCATGGGCATGGTCAACGCGACTGTCGAGCATATCGAGGGCCTGCCGATCGGGCTGACCTATGTGACGGGCGCGCTCTCGCGCTTCGGCCGGGGCATCGGTCGCTTTCTGCTGGGCGACCGGGATTTTGCCTGGACGGTGCAGATCGTCCCCTGGAGCGGCATGATATCGGGCGCCGTCTGCGGCGCGATCCTTGCCAACTCACTTGGTGCGGGCGCGCTCTGGCTGGTGTCGGCTATGGCGTTTTCGCTGGCCCTGGCAACGCTCTTCATTCCCCGCCCGCTGCAACGCCGCTTCAACCAGCGGCTGATGATTGCATCATCGATGGCGCGGCGAGCGAAATAGCCGCATTGCAGCGCACAAAAATCTGCTAGGGAGAATGTGAATCGTTTTGCCGACAAGCTGAAGGATATGCCGTGTTCGTTTTTTCGAAACTTGTCTGGATTTTCGGTCAGCCGCTGTCGCTGGCATTTCTCTTCGGTTTTCTGGCGCTTCTGGCCGCACTTTTGCGCTGGCGCGCGACGACCATCATCACCTCGCTCTTGTCTGTCCTCGTGCTATTCGTCGCGCTTTATACGACCGCGGGCGCCTATATCGTCCAGGGGCTCGAAGAGCGCTTTCCGCGGGCTGCTGCCGATCCGGCGGACCTCAAGTGCATGATCGTGCTCGGTGGCGCCACGCAGAACGAGGTGACGACGGCGCGCGGCGGCTACGAGCTTGATTCGGCGGGCGATCGTCTCGTCGAGGCGCTGCGGCTGGCGCAGAAGTATCCGCAGGCGCGCATCGTCATCTCCGGCGGCGATGGTTCGCTTGGCGGCACCTACGAGGGTGATGCCGTTATCTCCGAACGCTTCTTTACCGCCCTCGGCATCCCCACGAGCCGGATGGTAGAAGACAGGACCTCGCGCACGACCTTCGAAAATGCCGTCAACACGAAGGAACTGCTGGCACAGAACGGTCTTTCGGATTGCCTGCTCATCACGTCAGGCTTCCATATGCCACGCTCGATGGGCATCTTCCGCAAGCAGGGCATTCCCGTCGTGCCGTGGCCGGTCGATTATCGCAGCACGGGCAAGGAAACGCTTCGCCTCGATTTCACTCAACCGTCGCTGAACGCCCAGTTACTGGCGACCGGCGTGCGCGAGTGGGTCGGTCTCGTCGGCTACTACGCCGTCGGCCGCACATCGGCGCTTTATCCCGGGCCGTAACAGGTGTCCGGGCCGTGAGCCTATTTCTTTGAGATGGTAACGAACTTGACGCCGCGCACCCTGACGGTGATCTCGCAGGCGTCCTCGCCATCCTTGCGGTCGCAGAAGTGAGGGTGCATTTTCATGACCAGCACCATGTTGCCGAAGCGCTGGATGAAGTCGTAGCCGTAGATCTGCGCGGTGGCGACAAGGATATAGCCGCCTTCAGCGACCTGGACGTAGAAATTATAGGGGCAGCCTTCATCCGTGCAGTAGGGGCCTTTTTCGCCCTTGCAGGTGATCTCGCCTTCGTTGATGACGATATCGTTCAGCTTGTCGTTGTTGATATCCTGCACCGTCGAGAAGCGATCGCCGAAGCTCACTTGGCCATCGCAGCTCTTGGTGAAGTGTTCCTTCTCGAACGCCACGGGATCCTGCAGGATCGACTGCTGCGCCTGCGCCACGGCAGGCATGATCACGAATGCGATGAGATTGAGGATCACGATCAGCAGGGATTTCACGGGGGTATTCCTTTTCGAAGCGCCGTCGCGGCCGCCGATGTCGCCGCAACCGCCGCGACATCTTTACACGCTCCTGCTTGCGCGGCCCTTGCCGTCGTGATTCATTTCAGCAAAATCGCCGGTGTCCCGTTGGAGTTCTCGATGTCGCTTCTCTCGTTTCTGGATTATGCCGGCGTCGCCCTCTTTGCCGCGACTGGCGCGCTCTCGGCCTCGCGAAAGCAGCTGGATCTGATCGGTTTTCTCTTTCTTGCGGCGGTGACCGGCATTGGCGGCGGCACGCTGCGAGACATCGTCCTCGGGAGAGTGCCCGTTTTCTGGGTGCTGAACCCGACCTACATCATCATCTGCGCCGTGGTCGGCGTCTTGTTCTTTTTCACCGCGCATCTGTTCGAATCGCGCTATCGGCTTCTTCTCTGGCTCGATGCTGTGGGATTGTCGGCCTACTGCGTGATGGGGGCCGCCAAGGGAATGGCGGCCACGGGCTCGCCCACGGTCGCCATCGTAACCGGAGCGTTGACGGCCACCTTCGGTGGCATCCTGCGCGATCTCCTGGCAAATGAGCCGTCCGTGCTGTTGCGGCCGGAGATCTACGTCACCGCCGCGATCGTCGGCGCCGGCGTCTTCACGGCGGCCAATTCAACGATGCTGCCGCTTTACGCGTCAGCCGGGTTGGGAGTAGCCGCCGCCTTCGCGGTGCGTGGCGGGGCTCTGTGGTTCGGCTGGACGTTCCCGACCTATCATCATAAGCCAGGGCGGCATCCGGACGATGTGATGTGAGGAGTGCGCTTGCTGTGCAACGGCGCCGACAGCAGCGAGAGGCTTAGCGCTGCTGCTTGCGGCGCAGGCGGATCACCACGTCGACATGGGCGATTTCCATGCCCTTGGGCGGTTCCGGCAGATTGCCGATCGTCAGATTGCTGATCGGAATATCCAGCACCTCATTGTGGCCTTCCACGAAGAAGTGATGGTGATCGGAAACGTTGGTGTCGAAATAGGTCTTGGCGCTTTCGACGGCGAGAACGCGGATCATGCCGGCCTCGGTAAATTGATGCAGCGTGTTGTAGACGGTTGCGAGAGAGACCGGCACGCCGGCGGCGACAGCTTCCTCGTGCAGCTCTTCCACGGTCAGGTGCCGGTCGCCCTTGGCGAAAAGAAGATCACCCAGCGCGATCCGCTGCCTGGTCGGCCTCAAGCCGACATTGCGCAGCCTGGTCTCGATCGCGATTTCGGCTTCTTCCGCCATTCAGGGACTCCGGATTCCTGATTTCCATAATTCTTCTCATAGCCATATAACTTTTGCCTTGATTGCTTTCAATAGTTTCGATGGGGTGGGAAGGTGCTGAAAAGCCGGAAAAATCGGGCTTTTGGCGTATTTGCCACTGGTCGCAGCTCTGGCGTTCCTGTATGCGACCACCACATAAGAGCTGGTGCCTTCAGTCGAATAGACGAATGAGAGTGTGATGGTTGCGCTTCATTTTCTGTCGATCTTGCACTAAAGCTTCACATCCATCGGCATTCATGCGGGGGAAACGGAATTTTATGACGACGAGACAATCCAGCTTCAATTACGAGGAAATCCTGTCCTGTGGCCGCGGCGAGCTGTTCGGCCCGGGCAATGCACAGCTTCCCCTGCCACCGATGCTGATGGTCCATCGCATTACCGATATTTCCGAAACCGGTGGCGCCTTCGACAAGGGCTATATCCGCGCCGAATATGACGTGCGCCCAGATGATTGGTATTTTCCCTGCCATTTCGCCGGCAATCCCATCATGCCGGGCTGCCTCGGCCTCGACGGCATGTGGCAGCTGACCGGCTTCTTCCTCGGTTGGCTCGGCGAGCCCGGTCGCGGCATGGCGCTTTCGACGGGCGAAGTGAAGTTCAAGGGCATGGTTCGTCCCGACACGAAGCTGCTCGAATACGGCATCGACTTCAAGCGCGTCATGCGTGGCCGCCTGGTTCTCGGCACGGCCGACGGCTGGCTGAAGGCTGACGGCGAAACCATTTATCAGGCGACAGACCTTCGTGTAGGCCTGTCAAAGGACAAGGTTGCCTGAGCCGCGGCGCTGCCGCCTCCACCAAGACAGACTGTTTAAGAAAAGGTCACCGACATGAGACGGGTAGTTGTTACGGGTCTGGGTATTGTCTCTTCGATTGGAAACGATGCTCAAGAAGTGACCGCCTCGCTGCGCGACGCCAAATCCGGCATTTCTTTCTCTTCCGATTTCGCCGAGCATGGCTTCAAATGCCAGGTTTGGGGCGCACCGAAGATCGATACGACCGACTTGGTGGATCGTCGCGCCATGCGCTTCCTGTCGCAGGGCGGTGCCTGGAATCACGTCGCCATGAAGCAGGCGATCGCCGATAGTGGTCTCGAAGAAAGCGACATCACCAACGAGCGTACCGGCATCATCATGGGTTCCGGCGGCCCGTCGACCCGCACGTTGATCGAGGCCGCCGACATCACCCGCAAGAACAACAGCCCGAAGCGCATCGGCCCGTTTGCCGTGCCGAAGTCGATGTCCTCGACCGCGTCGGCCACGCTTGCGACTTGGTTCAAGATCCACGGCGTCAACTATTCCATCTCGTCCGCCTGCTCCACCTCGGCGCACTGCATCGGCAATGCCGCCGAAATGATCCAGTGGGGCAAGCAGGACGTCATGTTCGCCGGCGGTCATGAGGATCTCGACTGGACGATGTCGAACCTTTTCGACGCCATGGGCGCCATGTCCTCCGACTTCAACGAGAATCACCCGGAAGCCGCTTCGCGCGCCTATGACGCCAATCGCGATGGCTTCGTCATCGCCGGCGGCGCCGGCGTGCTCGTCCTGGAAGAGCTCGAACATGCCAAGGCTCGCGGCGCCAAGATCTATGCCGAGATCGTCGGCTACGGCGCCACCTCCGATGGCTACGACATGGTCGCGCCGTCGGGCGAAGGTGCCGTGCGCTGCATGCGCCAGGCGCTCGCCACCGTGAAGGGCGATATCGACTACATCAACAGCCACGGCACCTCGACGCCGGTGGGCGACAGCAAGGAAATCGGCGCGATCCGCGAAGTGTTTGGCGACAAGATCCCGCCGATCCAGTCGACCAAGTCGCTGACGGGCCATTCACTCGGCGCAGCAGGCGTTCAGGAATCGATCTACTCGATCCTGATGATGCAGGAGCGTTTCATCGGCGAAAGCGCTCATATCACCGAACTCGATCCGGAATTCGCAGGCGTGCCGATCGTGCGCAAGCGCATCGACGATGCCAAGATCGACATCGCTCTTTCCAATTCCTTCGGCTTCGGCGGCACCAACGCCACGCTCGTATTCCAGCGCTACAACGGATAAGGCAATGACGGGAATCATGCAGGGTAAACGCGGCCTCATCATGGGCGTCGCAAACAATCACTCGATTGCCTGGGGTATTTCGAAGGCGCTTGCAGCCGAAGGCGCCGAACTGGCGTTCACATTTCAGGGCGAGGCGCTCGGCAAGCGCGTCAAGCCGCTCGCAGCCGAAGTCGGTTCTGATTTTCTTCTGCCCTGCGATGTCGAGGATATCGCTTCGGTCGACAGCGTCTTCAACGAAATCAAGGCGCGCTGGGGCAAGCTGGATTTCATCGTCCACGCTATCGGCTTCTCCGACAAGAACGAGCTGAAGGGCCTCTATGCCAACACCACGCGGGAGAATTTCACCCGCACCATGGTGATTTCGTGCTTCTCCTTCACCGAGATCGCCAAGCGCGCCGCGGAATTGATGACAGATGGCGGCAGCATGCTGACGCTGACTTATAACGGCTCCACGCGCGTGATCCCGAACTACAATGTCATGGGCGTTGCCAAGGCGGCCCTCGAAGCGTCCGTTCGCTATCTTGCCGCTGACTACGGCCCCCGCGGCATCCGCGTCAACGCCGTTTCCGCCGGCCCGATCCGCACGCTCGCCGGCGCCGGCATTTCCGATGCGCGCGCCATCCTGTCGTGGAACCAGCGCAACGCGCCGCTGCGCAAATCGGTCACCATCGATCAGGTCGGTTCGTCGTCGCTTTACCTGCTGTCGGATCTGTCGGCGGGCGTGACCGGCGAGATTCATTTCGTCGATGCCGGCTACAACATCACCTCGATGCCGACGCTGGAAGCGCTGTCGAGCGCCGATGCTGAATGATCCTCGGCGCTAGGGGTTGAAACGGCCTCGTCGAGTGCAAATTGGTAACGAGTTGGGGCCGCCGCGTGCGGCCCTAAGCTTTTGTGGAGGCCGGTTATTGCACCAGAACTGCATCTTCTGCCGCACAGCGGAATTGACCATCCTTGCCGACGGCGTTTGGGGTGACGAATATGTTTATGCGGTTCTGTGCGGGGAATGGGCTGAAAGAGAGCAAGGCCGATTACGGCAGGCGTAATCTACCGATCGCGCGGTGCCCCCCGTGATGTCGTGATACGGTCTGCAGCATGCTTGGATCAGGCGACAGGCGCGAATCGATAATGTCCCGTCCTCTGATAGGCAAACAGCGTGTCGTCCTCGCTTGCTCCTGCGCCAATATTCTGGATCACCAGCGGCCTCCCTGGCGCTTCGGTCGATGTCTTAGATGAGACGATGACGATGTGGGTGAGATTGCCCGGAAGCATCTGTGTGACGAGATCGCCGGGCCGATAGGTGGCGAAATCCTCGGAGAGTGGCAGTGCTGCCTTTCGCCTGGTGAAATAAACGGCAAGATTGGGCACGCGGCGGTGATCGATATTCGGGTCCGGCGCCTTCATGCCCCAAGCTTTGGGGTAGGCGGCAAAATTGGCCTTCATGTCTTCGTGCAGCAGAGCCTGCAGATCGAGGCCGAAAGCGCGGCGATAGGCGCGAATAACGACATCGGTGCAAACGCCACGATCAGGCGGTACATCTCCGCCCGGGTAGGTCAGTCTGACATAGGCGGGGTCATAAAGCGTGGTCACGCCGATTTGCGCTCTCGCTGCCTGGATCAGGGACAATGGCCAGCTCGGGGCGGCTGTGGCGGCGCGGCTCACCGTGGGCAATGAGGTCAGGGCAAGAAGACTGGCCTGCAATACCGTGCGGCGTGTAACGTCGGTCATCAGCGTCCCCTTCATACGACAACTCGCGGCTATTCAGGAGACGAACCTCTCTTCGAATCGAGGCGAATCTATGGATGCTTTCGCGCATGGGTGGACGACGAATCGGCCGCGTTAACCGCCATTCCATAAGATTTTACGAAAATTTTAGGTTAATTCTATCTTGCCGGGGATGGTGCGTTACCGCTGGCCGGAATTCCGATACAAGGCAGGCAATCAACAGTATTTCCTGCATGTCCATCGGCGTTCATTGACCATTTACGGGAACCCCAGCCGTGAACACCATAACTGTTGCTAATTCCAAGCCGCTCGATCCGTCGGACGAGGCGGCGCCGCTCGACTCCGTTGTCAGCCCAAGGGCACTGGGACCGGATCTGTTGCGGGCACTCGCCATTCTCCTCGTCATGCTCATGCATTTGCCGGCGGAGGCGACGCCATTGCCGCTTGCCGGCATCAGACCCTACGGTTGGATCGGCGTCGACATCTTCTTCGTCCTCAGCGGTTATCTCATCGGCCATCAGCTGATGGCGGAGGTCGCGCGCCGGCGTGCCATAGACATCCAGGCGTTTTATGTGCGCCGCGCATTCCGCATCCTGCCAGCCTTTCTGTTTGTGTTCGCCGTCTATGCCTTGGTCCCAGCCTTGCGCGATGGAACGATGATGACGTCTGCCTGGCGGTTTCTGACGTTCACGGCCAATTTCGGGCTCGATCCTCGACACGGCAGCACCTTTGTCGAGGCCTGGTCCTTGAGCGTCGAGGCACATTTCTACCTCATCCTCCCCGTGCTCGTCGTCTTGCTGAAGCGGCGCGCCACACCCGTTTTCATCGCTTGTCTGCTGGCGACAATCGTCATTGCCGGCATGGGCCTGCGATTTGCTATCTGGCAGGGCGATGTCGGTCCGGCCGCCGACATGCAGACCTACAGGGAGGCGCTCGCCATCTATTTCAAGGATATTTATTATCCGACTTACAATCGCATGGATGGGCTGACCTTTGGCGTGGTGCTGGCAGCGATCCGGCTGTTTAAGCCGCTGTTGTGGGAGCGGTATATGCCGCCTTACATTGCTCTCGGAATCGGCGGCATGTTGATGACGGCGGCACTGGTCATCTTTTCCATTCGCGGGCCATTTGCCGGAACCAACATGCTGCTCGTCGTCCAGCCTCTTCCTGGCGCCGTCGTCGGCTTTCCCTTGGTCTCGCTGGGTGTGACGCTCATTCTCGGCGCGTTGCTGGACCTGCAGCCGAAGATCGCGCGCTGGCGCCTGCCGGCCATCTCCGGCATCGCAATGCTGTCCTACAGCCTGTATCTGACGCACAAGGGCATTTATCACATCGATCAGATGGTCTTTGGCCGGGACAATCTCCAGGGGCTGTCCGGCTTTATCATCTATCTCGCCACCAGCTTCCTCGCCGCGGCGGCCCTCTGGTTTTTCATCGAGAGAAACTTCCTGATCCTGCGGGATCAGCTGGTGTCATGAACGCGCCGGGCCGGTGACACGTGACCATCAAAAGAAAGGCGGCCGATCGGCCGCCTCGGTTGATTACTTCTTTGCCCAGAGCACCTTGTAGCGGGCATTGCGGCAGGTTTCGCCGAACTCTCTGAAGTTCTCCGCCAGCACCGGCTCGTAAGGCAGGCCGCGATTGGCGACCAGCATCAGTCGGCCGCCGCCACGCAACGCCGAAGCGGCAGTCTTGATCATCGCCTGGCCGAGAGATGGCTCGGCAGCATGGCCTTCATGGAAGGGCGGGTTCATGATGATCAGGTCGTACTTGTCCTTGACGGGCTCGCTGGCCAGATCGTGCCAGAAGAAGCGCTGGGCGACATTCGGGCAATGCGATAGCAGATTGCCGCGCGCAGCCTCCAGAGCGCCGTAATGGGCCTCGTAGAGGTCAATACGCGCAATCCTCGGCGACTTGGTCGCAAGCTCGACGGAAAGGTAGCCCCAGCCGGCGCCGAAATCAGCAGCATCGCCGCTGAAGTCGGTCGGCAGGCGCGAAGCGAGCAGTTCGGAGCCGGCATCGACACGGTCATGGGAGAACATGCCGGGCGCCGTGGTGAAGCTATCGTCAACGCGGGTTGCCGGCTTGGCGAGCTGCGCGGTCAAAGGCTTGATATCGGCAGGGCGGCCAAACCAGAAGGCAACGCCATGATATTTCGGCATGTATTCGATCGTGAGACCGAAAGCTTCGACGCGCTTGCGCAACGGCTGGATGCCGTCTTCCTTGCCGCCGGCAACGACGATGAGACCGCCTTCTTTCACGCGAACAAGCGCTTCGGCGATATGATCCTCATTCTCGCCCTTATGCTTGCCGCAGAGCACCAGCGCGCCGTCATAGCCTTCGCCTTCGATTTCCGGTGTCACGTTGATGCGCTGCGCCTGCAGCTGGCGATAGAAGGGACGAAAGCCCTGGACGGCCGACAGCTCGGCGGCAAAGCCCTCGGGCAGAGCAAAGCCTGCCTCGGCGCCGAGAAACAGAATCCGCTGGCCTTCGCCGGGCGCGTCGACGGTGCCGGAGGCAAAGGGATGAAACAGGGTCTTCAGGGCGTCACGGCTCATGGGCTTGGTCTCGTCTTTGGAATGGGTTTCGTCTGTTGGATATGCGCCATCATCGTATTGTGTGCTTGCCCCTCACCCTAACCCTCTCCCCGTCGGAACGGGGAGAGGGGACCACGGAGCACGACAACATACCTCAACCCTGTAGGGGGAGAGGACGATCCAGCACGGTCGTTGTCCCCTCTCCCCGCGTGCGGGGAGAGGGTTAGGGTGAGAGGCCGGGCACATAGCTTCAGCGAAAGCAGGTTAGGCCGACGGCATTCAATATAAAAAGGGCGCGGAAAAGATCCCGCGCCCCGGAACTTGGATGAAGGCGCAGCTTACTCGGCCGCGTCGTCCTTCTTCTTGTCGGCGGCGATTTCCTGGCCGGTAGCCTGGTCGACGACCTTCATGGACAGGCGAACCTTGCCGCGTTCGTCGAAGCCGAGCAGCTTGACCCAGACCTTATCGCCTTCCTTGACGACATCCTGCGTCTTGGCAACGCGCTCGGAAGCGAGCTGCGAGATATGGACGAGGCCGTCACGGGCGCCGAAGAAGTTGACGAAGGCGCCGAAGTCGGCGGTCTTCACAACGGTGCCTTCGTAGATCTGGCCGACTTCCGGCTCAGCGACGATCGAGTGGATCCACTTGCGGGCCGCTTCGATTTCCTTGCCGGAGGACGAGGCGATCTTGACGGTGCCGTCGTCTTCGATGTTGATCTTCGCGCCGGTCTTTTCGACGATTTCGCGGATGACCTTGCCGCCGGAGCCGATGACTTCGCGGATCTTGTCGACCGGAATGTTCATGACCTCGATGCGCGGTGCGAATTCGCCGAGCTGGCCTCGGCTTTCGGTGATTGCCTTGGACATTTCGCCGAGGATGTGGGTGCGACCACCCTGTGCCTGGCCGAGAGCGACCTTCATGATCTCTTCGGTAATGCCGGCGATCTTGATGTCCATCTGCAGCGAGGTGATGCCGTCGGCCGTGCCGGCGACCTTGAAGTCCATGTCGCCGAGGTGGTCTTCGTCACCGAGAATGTCGGAGAGAACGGCGAAGCGATCGCCTTCCAGGATCAGACCCATGGCAATACCGGCAACCGGCTTGGCCAGCGGAACGCCAGCATCCATCAGAGCGAGCGAGGTGCCGCAAACCGTTGCCATCGAGGACGAGCCGTTCGACTCGGTGATCTCGGAGACGACGCGCAGCGTGTAGGGGAACTGTTCCGCCGTCGGCAGCATCGGGCGGATAGCGCGCCATGCGAGCTTGCCGTGACCGATTTCGCGACGACCCGGGGAACCCATGCGGCCGGTTTCGCCAACCGAGTAGGGAGGGAAGTTGTAATGGAGCAGGAAGCGCTCCTTGTACATGCCCGTCAGGCTGTCGACATACTGCTCGTCTTCGCCGGTGCCGAGCGTGGCGACGACGATTGCCTGCGTTTCACCGCGGGTGAACAGCGCCGAACCGTGCGTGCGCGGCAGGAGGCCGACTTCGGAGACGATCGGGCGAACGGTCGACAGGTCGCGGCCGTCGATGCGGCTCGAGGTGTCGAGGATGTTCCAGCGAACGATCTTCGCCTGCAGGTGCTTGAAGATGGCGCCGACTTCTTCGGCCGTGTACTTGGCTTCGCCTTCGGCCGGCAGGAAGTGTGCCTTGACCTTCGCCTTGACGGCGTCGACGGCGGCGTAGCGATCAGCCTTCTGGGTGATCTTGTAGGCATCGCGCAGTTCGGCTTCGGCGAGGCCGAGCATTTCCTTCTCAAGCTCGGAATAGTCTTCCGGCGTGAAATCGCGCGGCTCCTTGGCGGCAACTTCGGCGAGCTTGATGATTGCGTCGATCACCGGCTGGAAGCCGCGATGGCCGAACATGACGGCGCCGAGCATGACGTCCTCAGGCAGTTCCTTGGCTTCCGACTCAACCATCAGAACGGCGTCCTGCGTGCCGGCGACGACGAGGTCGAGGCTCGATTCGTCCATCTCGTCGAGATGCGGGTTCAGCACGTATTCGCCATTGATGTAGCCGACGCGAGCGCCGCCGACCGGGCCCATGAAGGGAACGCCGGAAAGTGTGAGCGCTGCGGAAGTGGCAACCATCGACAGAATGTCAGGGTTGTTTTCAAGGTCATGCTGGATGACGGTAACGACGACCTGCGTGTCGTTCTTGTAGCCTTCCGGGAAAAGCGGGCGGATCGGGCGGTCGATCAGGCGCGAGACCAGGGTCTCGTTTTCGCTCGGGCGTCCTTCGCGCTTGAAGTAACCGCCGGGGATCTTGCCGGCTGCGTAGGTCTTTTCCTGGTAGTTGACGGTGAGGGGGAAGAAATCCTGGCCCGGCTTCGGAGCCTTGGCGGAAACGACGGTGGCAAGAACCACGGTCTCGCCATAGGTGGCGACGACGGCGCCGTCAGCCTGGCGGGCGATCTTGCCGGTTTCCAGCTTGAGCGGGCGGCCTGCCCACTCGATTTCGACGGTATGGATATCGAACATATCTTATCCTTGCATTGTGCGGGAAAAGGCAGCGTCGCCGACACATTCGGCAAGGCGCATCTTCGACCACACGAAGTGTGACGCATCACGGGCAAGACAACGAGAAGCTTTCGAAAGTCGGCCGAAGCATGAAGCTTCGGCTGAAAGCATCCGGCAATCCTGCCCCATGACAGGTCAACGGTTGTTGTTGGCAGCACCGGCCCATCCGGGCTGCCGGCAGTTTCGCATCGCGCAGACACGGGGCGCGAGGGAAATCGGTCTTGAAGGGCATATCCTTCATAAACATCCGGCGGACGTTCAGGTGAACGCCCGCCGGAAATTCTATTAGCGGCGAATACCGAGGCTGGTGATCAGCTTGGTATAACGGCCTTCGTCCTTCTTCTTGAGGTAGTCAAGAAGCGAGCGGCGGCTGGAAACCATCGTCAGAAGGCCACGACGGGAGTGGTTGTCCTTCTTGTGGTCCTTGAAGTGGTCCGTGAGGTTGTTGATGCGCTCGGTCAGGATCGCAACCTGGACTTCCGGAGAACCGGTGTCGCCTTCGGCAGTTGCGTATTCCTTGATCAGCGCAGCCTTGCGCTCAGCAGTGATCGACATCGGATGGTCCTTTCTATGAGAGGAGATTAAAGTCGCCAAACGCCGGGATGTCGTCCAGCATTGGCCGCGAATGCAATCAGGCATGCCTGATGCTGGCGCTGCCTATAGACCATTTGAACTGCAAAGGGAAGAGCCGCCATTTCCCGGCTCTTCCGGCAGCATCGACAAGCGCCCGCAACCCATCGGGTGACGGCGGCGCTCGTTGCTCCATCGATCCTAGACGAAAACGCGCTTTGGGCGGAATTCGCCTTGGCCGATCTCGCCGATGGCGATCAGCTTGCCGCGTGCCGTGGCATAGGCCTCGGTCTCGGCAACCGGCGCATCGCGGCCGCGCACGAGGATCGGATTGCCCATCTTGAGGCGATGCGCCTGGTCGTCGTTGATGACGAGATGCGGCAGCGACGACAACGCTTCCGCCGTGTCGATCAGCAACGCGTCGAGAGCAGCGAGCCGCTCGTCGGCATCCTCGATGGATTCGAGCGCCACCAGATCGGCGAGCGGCACCATCGTCTCCTCGGCAAAGGGGGCGACGAAGCTGCGGCGCAAGCCGGAAATATGACCATAGCAGCCGAGTTCGCGGCCGAAGTCGCGGGCAAGCGCGCGCACATAGGTGCCCTTGCCGCACTCGACTTCAAAATGCGCCGTGTTGGCATCCGGGCAGGCCAGCAGCGTCAGGCGGAAGATTTCGACTTCGCGCGACGGAATTTCGACCGTCTCGCCCTCGCGGGCCAGATCGTAGGCGCGCTCGCCCGATATCTTGATGGCGGAGAACTGCGGCGGGATCTGGCTGATGACGCCGGTGTATTTCGGCAGCAGCGCCCGGATGTCCTCTTCGCTCGGACGCTTGTCCGACGACGCGGTTACTTCGCCTTCGAGGTCGTCGGTGGCGCGTTCCTCGCCCCAGGTCACCGTGAATTCATAGATCTTGCGGCCATCCATGACATAGGGCACGGTCTTCGTGGCGTCGCCAAGCGCGATCGGCAGCATGCCGGAGGCGAGCGGATCGAGCGTACCGGCGTGACCGGCCTTCTGCGCCTTGAACAGCCACTTGATCTTGGAAACGGCTTCGGTGGAGCCGAAATCGACCGGCTTGTCGAGGATGAGCCAGCCCGAAATCGGGCGGCCCTTGGGCTTGCGTTGCTTGGACATTCTCTGTCTCTGTTATTGATCTTGTTCGTTGTCGTCTTCGAGGTCGCGGCTGACCTCGGGCGAGCGCAGCAGCGCATCGATCTTCTTGTAATTGTCGAAGCTCGTATCATCACGGAAACGGACTTCCGGCATGTATTTCATCTGCCGGAGCTGCGGGCCGAGACGGCCGCGAATATATTTCGCGTGGCGGTTCAGCGCATCGATGACGCTGCCATGGTCGGCGACGCCGAGCGGCGTCACGAAGGCGGTGGCGATCTTCAGATCCGGCGACATGCGCACTTCGGAAATGGAGATCACGGTGCGCTCGATCAGGTCGTCGCGCACTTCGCCGCGCTGCAGAACCTGCGTGATCGCTGAGCGCACCTGCTCGCCGACGCGAAGCATGCGCTGCGAAGGCGCGGAAGAAGTTGGTCTGGTCATGGTTGTTCCGTTAGCAGCGTCCCATGGACGCGATAAAGGGGGTCAAATGACTCGATCCGGCGCAAAGGTCAAGGCTGGACAGGATTTGCGGCCCGCCAGAAGCCGAGAATCCTTGCGAAAGCGGCCCGTTGCTCGGCCTCGGAGGCAAAGGCTGATACCGGGATATAGGTCGCAAAGGATTCGAGATCGAATTCGATCCGCGTGTCACGAAAGCCGATATCGACGATCTCGCTCCAGGCGAGCCATATCGACGATTGCTGGGAATCCCAGGTGGCGCCCTTTGGCGTTATCGTCACAGTTATAAGAATATCGGGCCGTATGTGGGCTTGCATCATCGCCATCCGCCGCCGTCCCAGCCATCTGAAGTAGATCAGGATCAAGGCATAGAGGATCAGCGTCGGCACAAGCCAGATGATCGTCATGTCTCCCCTATGGATCAATGGCGATATATCGAAAACAGGAATGAACACGTAGGTTCGCAGCAAATCAAAAAAGACGGGCAGGGTGGCACCGACGGCGATTGCTGACAAGACAAGCACTACCGCCGCCTTTTGTGCGCTCGGAGCTCGGCGAGCGGCAAGGCGCCGCCCCACCTGACGCATCACGGTAACATGCTCAGCCGGTTGGCGCACGAAGGAGACGGTAATGGAATGATCGTCTTCAGGCTCGGTCGTCATGATGACAGCTCACAATTAGGCGGTTGACCCAAGAAAAAACCGCCGGTTTTGGCCGGCGGTTCTGATATTTCGCAAATCGAAGGATCGCTTACAGCGTGCGGGTAATATGCTCGACGCGGAAGCACTCGATCGTATCGCCGGCGCGAATGTCTTCGTAGTTCTCGAAGGCCATACCGCATTCCTGGCCGACGTTGACTTCCGACACTTCGTCCTTGAAGCGCTTGAGCGTCTTGAGCTTGCCTTCGTGGATGACGACGTTGTCGCGCACCAGGCGGACGCCGACGCCACGCTCGACCTTGCCTTCGGTGACGCGGCAACCCGCAACCTTGCCGACCTTCGTGATGTTGAACACCTCGAGGATTTCGGCATTGCCGAGGAAGGTTTCGCGACGCTCCGGCGAGAGCAGGCCAGACATTGCCGCCTTCACGTCATCCACCAGGTCGTAGATGATGTTGTAGTAGCGGATCTCGATGCCTTCGCGCTCCGCAAACGTGCGGGCCTGCGCATTGGCGCGGACGTTGAAGCCGATGATGGCCGCGTTCGAGGCTTCCGCCAGCGAAATGTCCGACTCCGTGATGCCGCCTGCGCCCGAATGGACGATGCGGGCCCGGACTTCGTCGGTGCCGAGCTTTTCGAGAGCGCCGGCAATGGCTTCGATCGAGCCCTGCACGTCGCCCTTGATGACAAGCGGGAATTCCTTCACGCCGACCGTCTGCAGCTGGGTCATCATCTGTTCAAGCGAACCGCGCTGGCCGGACTGACGGGCAGCCGCCTTGTCGCGCGCCAAGCGCTGGCGGTATTCGGAAATCTCGCGGGCGCGGCTTTCGTTTTCGACGACGGCGAACTTGTCGCCGGCCGCCGGCGTGCCCGACAGACCGAGAACTTCGACCGGCGTTGCCGGTGTTGCTTCCTTCACATGCTCGCCCTTGTCGTTGACGAGTGCGCGCACACGGCCCCACTGATCGCCGGCAACGACGATCTGGCCCGGACGCAGCGTACCCTTCTGGATGAGCACGGTTGCGACGGCGCCGCGGCCGCGATCCAGCTGGGCTTCGATAACGGTGCCTTCAGCCGTACGGTTCGGATTGGCCTTGAGGTCAAGGATTTCCGCCTGCAGCAGGATGGCTTCGAGCAGCTTGTCGAGGTTGGTGCCGTTCTTCGCGGAGACTTCCACGTCGAGCACTTCACCGCCCATGGATTCGACGAAGACTTCATGCTGCAGCAGTTCCGTGCGGACCTTCTGCGGATTGGCCTCGTGCTTGTCGATCTTGTTGATCGCGACGATGATCGGAACACCCGCTGCCTTGGCATGGCTGATCGATTCGATCGTCTGCGGCATGACGCTGTCGTCGGCCGCAACCACCAGGATCGCGATATCGGTCGCCTGGGCGCCGCGGGCACGCATTGCCGTGAAGGCGGCGTGGCCTGGGGTGTCGATGAAGGTGATCTTCTGACCGTTCTGCTCGACCTGATAGGCGCCGATATGCTGTGTGATGCCACCGGCTTCGCCCGAGACGACGCTGGTCTTGCGGATGGCGTCGAGCAGCGAGGTCTTGCCGTGGTCGACGTGACCCATGATGGTGACGACGGGCGGACGCGAAACCAATTCGCCGTCCTCGTCGGCAACGTTGAAGATGCCCTGTTCGATGTCGGATTCCGAAACGCGCTTGACCGTATGGCCGAATTCGCTGGCGATCAGCTCCGCCAGGTCGGCGTCGATGACGTCGCCCGGCTTCATCATCTGGCCTTCCTTCATCAGGAACTTGATGACGTCGACGGCGCGTTCGGACATGCGCTGCGATAGTTCCTGAATGGTGATGGTCTCCGGCAGCACGACTTCACGCGAAATCTTCTCGCGTGTTTCCTGCATCTGGCTGCGGCGGAATTTTTCCTGGCGGCGGCGCATGGCCGAAAGCGAGCGGCCGCGAGCGCTGCCGTCTTCGTCGACATTGGCCGTCGTGACCGTCAGCTTGCCGCGGCGACGTTCGTCTTCCGTCTTCGGGCGGGTGGTGACCGGCTTTGCCGGCTCAGGACGGGTGACCTTGCCGCGTATCGGAGCGCCACCACGAGGCGCGCTGCGATCGCTTTCTTCTTCGTTGACCCGACGGCGGTTGGCCGGGGCATCGGTCGCCGGAGCGCCTGGACGTGCCGTCTGCGGAGCCGCATCCGGGCGGCGCGCGACCACCGGAGCCGCAGCAGCTGGCTGCTGGGCCGCCGGCTTCGGAGCTTCGGCTGGCTTGGCGGCCTCCTCGACCTTGGCTTCGGCGGCGCGGGCTGCCTCTTCGGCGGCACGACGGACAGCTTCGGCCTCTTCGGCGATGCGGCGTGCTTCTTCTTCCCGGGCGCGGCGCGCTTCTTCCTCGGCACGGCGCACCGCATCGGCGGCGTCGCGAGCCTGGGCGTCGGCGAGGGCGCGACGGCGTGCGTCCATTTCGTCAGCGGACAGGTGGTTCAACACCACCGGGCGCGACGAACGCTCCTGCTGCGGGCGCTGCTGATAACCCTGATTGGATTGCCCAGGCCGCTGCTGCTGGCCACCGGGCTGATGAATGCGCGGTGCCGGCTGCGGCGGGCGCGGCGGCTGCGGCGTCGGTTCTGCAACGCGCGTCACCGACGGTGCGGCGGCAGGCGTCGTCGAACCGACGATCGGCTTTTCGTCTTCGGGGCGCAGGGGTCGGCGCTTGCGGGTCTCAACCACGACCGCCTTCGTGCGACCGCGGCCCATGTCCTGGCGCACGGTTCCCTGATTTACGCCTGACGGCTTCAGGGTGAGGGTCTTCTTACCCGATGCACTCAGCGTCTTGTCGTCTTGATTATCGGTCATTCCGTTCCTGTTCCTTCGGACAGGGCTCGGAAACGTCCGTCAGACCCTGTCGTTCAATGCATGTACCTTAATGAGGCGTCCGGCATAGGCCGGTGACCGCGTCATTGTTTTCGCCGGCCAGCGCCGCCCGTTGCCCGGGACTGACCGCCGTTGCGGTACCGTTCGAGCAGGTTTGCGCGCTTCACTACACCCTCACCCGCCTGCCCTGCAAGCGCTGCGGCATGGATAAAAGCATTCTGGCCCATCAGTTCTTCCATTTCCGCCTCCGTAAAGACACGGAACGAAGGTATTTCCTTTTCGGTTTCCATACCGAGATGCCAGGCCTTTCGCGCCTGGTCTATTTTACGAACGCCATCGGCAGCCGCGGCGATCGCATGGAACACGGCAAGTGCCGAGCCGTTGCGAACGGCACCATCAACCTTTGACGAGCCGCTGACTAACCGGCCCGCCTTGCGCGCCATGTGCATCATCCCGGCCAATTGCGCGACGAGAAGACGGTCGACGATGGCACCAAGATCTGCCGGTGCCGTCACCTCCGCCTTCAAGGCGCGAGAAAACAGTTTCTTCGCAACTGCCTTGTCCACCAATGCCCGGTCGAGCTTGACCCAGCATCCGCGTCCCGGCAGCTGCCGCTTCAGATCGGGAACGACTGTTCCGTCCGGAGCGGCGACGAAGCGGATCAACTCGTCGGGAGATCCGCTTTCGCGTGTTACGATGCACATGCGGCCGTTTACGCCATCACCGCCGAGGTCATCGTCCTCGGCCGGTGCGCCAGGCCCCTCGGTGCCCGTCATGCTTCCTGCTCGGTCTCATCCCCAGCAACCTCTTCCGTCTCGACGGCGAGATCGGCTTCGGTGATCCAGCCGGCCAGCAGGCGAGCCTGCACGACCATCTGTTCTGCTTCGACGCGCGAGACTTCGAGCTTGGAGAACAGGCCGTCGAACTTCTTCGTTTCGCCGTTCTTGCGTTCGCTCCAGCCGACGAGATCGTCCGCTGCGCAGCCCGCGAAGTCTTCGATCGTCTTGATGCCGTCCTCACCGAGGGCGACCATCATCTGTGCCGTCATGCCGTTGATCTCACGCAGTTCGTCGGCAACACCGAGCGATTTGCGCTTTTCGTCCATTTCGGCTTCGAGCTTCTCCAGATATTCGCGGGCGCGGGTCTGGATTTCCTGAGCGGTGTCTTCGTCGAAACCGTCGATGGAGGAGATTTCGTCGAGCTCGACATAAGCCAGTTCCTCGACGGCGGCAAAGCCTTCCGAAGCCAGAACTTGGCCGACCATTTCGTCGACGTCGAGCGCTTCCATGAACAGGTTCGTGCGCTCGTTGAATTCCTTCTGACGGCGCTCCGATTCCTCGGCTTCCGTCATGATATCGATGTCCCAGCCGGTCAGCTGCGAGGCGAGGCGGACGTTCTGACCGCGGCGGCCGATGGCCAGCGACAGCTGCTCGTCCGGCACCACGACTTCGATGCGCTCTGCATCTTCATCGAGGACGACCTTGGCGACTTCGGCCGGCTGCAGCGCGTTGACGACGAAATTCGCCGGCTCGTTGGACCAGGGAATGATGTCGATCTTTTCGCCCTGCAGTTCGCCGACGACGGCCTGAACGCGCGAACCGCGCATACCGACGCAGGCGCCGACCGGATCGATCGACGAGTCGTTCGAGATGACGGCGATCTTGGCGCGCGAACCCGGATCACGGGCAACCGACTTCACCTGGATGATGCCGTCATAGATTTCCGGCACTTCCATGGTGAAGAGCTTGACCATGAACTGCGGATGCGTGCGCGACAGGAAGATCTGCGGGCCGCGCTGTTCGCGGCGGACGTCGTAGACATAGGCGCGAACGCGGTCGCCATAACGGAAGTTCTCGCGCGGGATCATCTCGTCGCGGCGGATGATGCCTTCGCCACGGCCGAGGTCGACGATGACGTTGCCGTATTCGACGCGCTTGACGGTGCCGTTGACGATTTCGCCGACGCGATCCTTGAATTCGTCGAACTGGCGGTCACGCTCGGCTTCGCGAACCTTCTGGACGATGACCTGCTTGGCCGACTGAGCGGCGATGCGGCCGAAATCCATTGGCGGCAGCGGATCGGCGATGAAATCGCCAAGGGCTGCGTCCGGGTTGCGGTCGCGGGCCAGCTCCAGCGGGATCTGCGTGGAGTAATCTTCGGCCTTCTCGACGACTTCCAGCAGACGCTGCAGGCGAATCTCACCCGTCTTCGGGTTGATATCGGCGCGGATGTTCGATTCCGTGCCGTAACGCGAGCGCGCGGCCTTCTGGATCGCATCCGCCATTGCGGCAAGCACGATCTCGCGGTCGATGACCTTTTCGCGCGCCACTGCATCTGCGATCTGCAGAAGTTCTAGCCGGTTCGCACTGACTGCCATTGTCTTTAGTCTCCGTCTTCCTGCCCTAGGGTTCCCGTTCCGTCAGGCGGTTCGTTGATCGGTTATTCTTCGTCTTCGTCCGCTTCGTTCTGGTTCGCTGCCTCGGCTTTCGCCAGCTTGTCGGCGCGCAGCGCATCGCGGATGAGATCGTCCGTCAGGATCAGCTTGGCATCGGCCAGCGTGCTGAACGGAATGGTTACCTTCGGCTCTTCGCCGCGGGTCGCCTCATCGCGTTCGATCGTGAAGCCCTCGGCCTCGACAGCGACGATCTTGCCACGGAAACGCTTGCGGTTCTCGACGAGGATCGACGTTTCGCACTTGACGATGTGGCCGATCCAGCGCTGGAAATCCGACTTTCGCACCATCGGGCGGTCGATACCAGGCGAAGACACTTCGAGATGATACGCCTTATCGATCGGATCTTCCACATCCAGAACCGGCGAAATGGCGTTGGACGCCTCTTCGCAGTCCTCGACGGTCATGGTGCCGTCGTTGCGCTCGGTCATGACCTGAAGCGTCAAGCCGTTGAGATTCAAGAGACGCACGCGCACCAGGCGAAAGCCCATGCCCACGAGGACGGGCTCGATGATGGCGGCGACGCGCTGATCAAGGCCGGTTTCGACGATCAGCCTGGGTTCGTTGGTATTGTCTGCGTTTGTCACGTCCGACAAGCACTCACTCCTACAGTGTCCATGCATTCGGAGATCGAGCTAATAAAAAAGAGCGGGTCCTTGCGGCCCACTCTTCATCACACGATCAAGAATTTGATGCGGATATAAGCCCGTTTCCGGCAAATTGCAAGGCATTCGCGCCGAAAGCTGTTTGCCTGCCTATTTCAGCACGCCAAGCATGGAGCTGTCGGGATAGCAGGTCGGCTTCATGCCGCTCTTTTCCTGCCACTGGCCGATCGAGCGCCGCGTCTTGTAGCCGGGCAGGCCGTCAGTGCCGCCGACGTCATAGCCTTTGTGCTCCAAAGTCTTCTGCATGCCGGCGACATCCGAGCGCAGCATCTTGCCGACATCGCCCCATTTTTCCTGAAAGGCGCCGCCGCCATAAGCAATGCGGTCGGCGAGATTGCCGATGTAGAGGCCGTAGAGGTCGGAATTGTTGTATTCCTTGATGACGTAGAAATTCGGCGTCACGATGAATTCCGGGCCGTCACGACCGGCCGGCACCAGCATCATGCCGCTGGCGCGCAGCTCGTCCGAGGGAAATGCCTTGCCGGAAATCCGTGCGATCCCAAGCGCGGTCCATTGCGAGATCGGCTTGGCGAGGTCGGGGCCTTCCTGAGCACAGGACACATTTTGCGGAATGGTGACCTCATAACCCCATCCGCGGCCGCGCTGCCAGCCCTTCTGAACCATATAGTTGGCGATGGATGCCAGCGTATCCGGCACCGAGGTCCAGATGTTGCGATGGCCGTCGCCATCGAAATCGACGGCATATTTCAGATAGTTGGTCGGCATGAACTGCGGTTGACCGAGCGCGCCGGCCCAGGAGCCCCTGAACTGATCCGGCGTGACGTCGCCATGCTCGAGAATGCGAAGCGCTGCAATGATTTCGGTGCGGAACATGTCCTTGCGGGTGGACATGAAGGCCTTGGTCGCCAGCACCTGGATTGCCGAATTCGGGAGCTTGGCCACGCCAAAGCCGGTCTCGCGGCCCCAGATGGCCAGCAGGATCGGCCCTGGAACGCCATAGGTCTTCTCGATTTGCCGCAGCACCGATCCATATTGCGAGGCGAGGCTTCGCCCGGTCGCGGCCAGTTTCTGCAGGCGTGCCTCGTTGAAGTAGGGGGCAGGAGAGGAGAATTCCGCCTGCGTCTGCTTCTGCTCCTTGGGTTTTGGAAAGCCCGGCGGCACGAGATCGGGCAGATCCCAATTCAGCGTGACGCCGGCAAACGCAGCCTTGAAGGTTTTTTCCGAGATCCCGGCCTTGCGCGCTTCCGGCCAGAGATCCTTCTGGATCCAGACCTGAAACTGCGCCTCGACATCGGCTTTCGAAGCGGCGAGTGCCGGCAGAGGCGAGAGTGACAGGAGGGCAATGCAAAGCAGGGACAGAGGATATCGGATCATCATTGCGATCGTTTTGGATATGCTCAATCCATGCGTCATGCAGAATCCTTTCAAATCGCCGTTCGCGCCCTGAGCGCTGCCGTCAGCGTGCCTTCGTCGAGATAATCGAGTTCGCCACCAACCGGCACCCCATGGGCAAGACGGGTTATCTTGACCTCGAGGGCCGCCAGCTGGTCGGTTATATAGTGTGCTGTGGTTTGCCCTTCGACCGTGGCGTTGACAGCGATGATGATCTCGCGGACGCCGCCTTCGCCGACGCGCTCGATCAGCCCGCGAATGTTGAGATCGTCAGGCCCGACGCCGTCGAGCGGTGACAGGACGCCGCCGAGAACATGGTAGGCTGCGTTCATCGCGCCTGCGCGCTCCAGCGCCCAGAGATCGGACACATCCTCGACGACGATAATGACGGATTGGTCACGCCGGTCGTCGGTGCAGACGGTGCAGGGATCGACCGTGTCGACATTGCCGCAACGCGAGCAGATCTTCACCTTGTCGTATGCATCACCCATGGCATGGGATAATGGCCCGAGCAGCTGGTCCTTCTTCTTGATCAGATGCAGTGCCGCGCGCCGCGCGGAGCGCGGCCCGAGCCCAGGCACCTTCGCCAGAAGCTGGATCAGTTTTTCGATTTCGGGCCCGGTGACTCGCTTTGCCATGGGAGGCTTTTAGCTCATAAGCTCAAGGAACGGAATCACGGAAGGGACGGTTGACCGATGAAAATTCTGGCCGTTTGCCGAGGTGCCCCAGAAACGCTCCCGGGCAGGAAAACCAAAACCGGCATCAACAAGCATGCCGTCAGTGGCGCAGTGATGATCGACGAGCAGGGACTGCTCGGGGATGCCATCTGCAATCGCAAGCATCACGGCGGCCGCGACCAGGCCGTCTATGTCGAGGGTTCGCTGACCTTGGATTGGTGGGCAGGCGAGCTCGGATGCGCGCTGGAGCCGGGCGCTTTCGGCGAAAACCTGATCATCGAGGGTCTGGATAACCGCAATGTGGCTGTCGGAGACAAGTTCATAGCAGGCGATCTTGTTTTGGAGGTGACCTCGGCGCGTATTCCCTGTTCCACCTTCGCGGCGAAGAGAGGCGATCCACATTTCGTCAAGCGCTACACCCGTGCCGGACGGCCTGGCATCTATTGCCGGGTTCTCGAGAGCGGCACGGTGAGCGCCGACATGCAGGTCTCCTACATGCCCTACGAGGGTGGGAGGGTGACGATGCCGGAGATGATGGCGACGTTCGGCAGGCGGCTGTCGCCGGAAGATCGGTCGCGTTACCTCGCCGCACCGATCCATTACAAGCTGCGAGCGTTGATCGAAAGCGAGGCAGCCGCCTAGCGTCAGCGTATGGCGATTGCGACGGCCGCGCCCGCCATGGTGCCGGCGCTGGCACGATTGGCAATGCGCACGGCGCGGCGGCTCTTGAGGAAGGTTCTTGCCTTGGCGGCCAGGAGCGCCCAGGAGAAGTCGATGACGATGAGAACCGCAAACATCGTCGCCACCAGCTCCGCCCAGCCAGACATCGTCACGCCGTGCAGGTCGATGATCGAAGGCAGCAGCGCCACGTAGAACACCATGATTTTCGGATTGCCCATCGTGACCGTGAAACCGGCAAGGAAGAGGCGCGTCGCCGACTGTTCGTCCGGCAACTCCTCTCCCGTGGTATCGGTGGAGGCAAACCACATTTTCCAGGCGAGATAGAGCAGATAGGCAACGCCGAGCCATTTGATCGCGACGAAGGCGAGATGAAAAGTTTCGGCAATCGTCGCAAGGCCGGCAACGGCGCAGGTGAGCCAGATCGCTTCCCCGAGCCACATGCCGGACAGAAAAGGCAGCACGTTGCGTGCGCCCTTCGTCAACACGCGTGCCACGAGAGCAGCAATGTTAGGCCCTGGCGATCCCGCTGCAATGAACAAGGCACCGGCAAAAACAAGCAGCGTCGACAGCGTCATTGCATTCTCCGATCGGGCGCGTCAGGCGATATCCTGAAATAGCACCTTGCCTGAATTTTTCCAAACGTCCGGCTTTGTGTTCAGCGGAGCCATTCGTCGGTTAGTCTGTTAATTCGCCTCAGAAAGGCATCTTGAAGCCGGGCGGGATCGGCAGACCGGCCGTCAGTTCGCGGGTCTTCTCGGCGGCAATCGCCTCGGCCTTTTCCTGGGCATCCTTATTGGCGGCGACGATCAGATCCTCGAGGATCTCGACGTCATCTTCCTTGAAGAGCGACGGATCGATCTTGATGCCCATCATCACGCCTTTGCCGTTGACGGTTGCAGTGACGAGGCCGCCGCCGGCCTTGCCTTCGACGCGAATGTCGGCGATCTCCGACTGCATCTTCTCCATCTTGGCCTGCATTTCTTTTACTTTGCCCATCATGCCCATGATGTCGCGCATCGTCATTGATCCTTCTTCTCTATGCTTCCAATCTTACCGGCTGCGGTATACCGCCAGCCGCGCAGTCATTGAGACGAGCGGCTTTTGTCGTCACGCATCCTGCCTTTAGAATTCTATATCGTCGCCCGGTAGAATATCGCCATCGTCGGATTCGGCGACGGCCGGAGGTGCCTTGGCTTCCTCTTCGTCTTCCACTTCCGGAGCGCGAACCCGCACGTCGATGATCTTGGCGCCGGGAAATTGCGACAGGATCGCCGCCACATCCGGGTCCTGACGCGCATCGGCGACGCGCTGCTTCTGCGCATTCGCCTCGGCTTCGACCAGCGTCGGCTCACCCTCGTCGCGGCTGAGGCTGACGATCCAATGGATTCCCGTCCACTCTTTCAACTTGACGGCAAGCTCGTTGAGCAGCGTGCCCGGTGCCCCGGACGTCAGGTTGACATCAAGCCGACCTGGCTCAAGCCTGACGGGACGCACGAAAGTGCGCACGAGCGCCTTCACCTTCGGATCACGCTTCTGGCCGGCGAGTTCCGCGATGTCGGCCATCGAGTTGATCGGCACAAGCGGCTTCGGCGCCTCGGTGGGCTTCGGTTCGATGCGGCCGACAGGCTGAGACTCGGGCTGTGTGTTCGGCACGGAGCGCAGCATTGCGACCGGTGCGGAAGAGGCCGGGCGCGGCGCAGGTGTTTCAATCGCGCGAGCGACTGCGCTGCCCTGATAGGAGACGGCTCCGCCGCCATTGCCGCCGCTCGGAGAGGGGGACGGGCGTGAGCCGCCATTGTTTTCCGAGAATTCGGCAAGCCTGCGCGCCGCATCTTCCGGCGCCGGAAGATGCGCGGCGTGCGCGAGCCGGATCAGCACCATTTCGGCGGCGCCGGCGGTGCGTGAGGCGTTCTCGGTCTCGGCAATCCCCTTCAGAAGCATCTGCCAGATGCGGGACAGCGCCGTGACCGCAACTCCTTGCGCGAATTCCGCCGCTTTCGTGCGCTCGACTTCGCTGAGCGACGGATCGTCTGCGGCATCGGGTACATATTTGAGGCGGGTCACGAGATGGGTGAAATCAGCAAGGTCGGTGAGGACGACGACAGGATTCGCACCCGCTTCGTACTGGCTGTTGAATTCGGCAAGCGCTGCCGAAACATCACCTTTGACGACATGGCCGAAGAGATCGACGATGCGGGCGCGGTCGGCAAGCCCGAGCATTGCGCGCACGGCGTCTGCGGCAACGAAGCCGCTGCCGTGGGCAATCGCCTGGTCGAGCAGCGACAGGCCGTCGCGCGCCGAACCTTCGGCGGCCCGGGCGATCATGGCGAGCGCTTCCGGCTCGGCCTCGATGCCTTCCTTGCCGGCAATGGTGGTGAACAGCCCGACGAGGTCGGAGGCGCTGATGCGACGCAGATCGAAGCGCTGGCAGCGCGACAGCACCGTGATCGGCACCTTGCGGATTTCGGTGGTCGCGAAGATGAATTTTACGTGCTCGGGCGGCTCTTCGAGCGTCTTCAGCAGCCCGTTGAAAGCGGCCGTCGACAGCATGTGCACTTCGTCGATGATATAGACTTTGTAGCGCGCCGAAACCGGCCGGTAGCGCACCTGCTCGATAATCTCCCGGATATCGTCGATACCGGTGTGCGAGGCGGCGTCCATCTCGATGACGTCGACATGCCGGCCTTCCATGATCGCCTGGCAGTGGTCGCCGGGTTCACGCAGGTCGATTGTCGGCCGATCGATGTCAGCGGTCTTGTAGTTGAGGGCGCGCGCCAGAATGCGTGCGGTCGTGGTCTTGCCGACCCCGCGGACGCCGGTCAGCATATAGGCCTGGGCAATACGGCCGGTTTCGAACGCGTTGGTCAGCGTGCGAACCATCGGCTCCTGGCCGACCATCAGGTCTGTGAAGTCCTTGGGTCTGTATTTGCGGGCCAGCACCCGGTAACCGGTGCCGGTCGAAGCGGCATCTTTTGCTTGTCGCTCGGTGTCGCTCATCGCCCTGCTTTTTGCCCGGTGCCAAGCTATTGCCCGGCGCAAGCCGGGTTTTGCTTTCGGAAAGGGTGGGAGGCTGGCACGATGACCCGTGCCGGGCTCGTTAGGGCTGCTTCCTTCCGGACCTGACCCGGTTGGCGAGTGGCTCGTCCACCACCAACCTCCCGGATGCACATATCGGCAATATCGTCATCAAAAGCAAGCCAAGGTCAAAAAAAACTGCTAAACATTTGATAAAACAATGGAGGATGCCCCCTTGAAGGAGTTTACGCTCGACGATCGTCTGGCGAATGACAGCGTTTCGGTCGCCATCACAGGCCTTTGCGACGTGCGGCTGATGAAAGATCGGCGCTGGCCGTGGCTTGTGTTGATCCCTCGGCGGCCTGACAAATCGGAGGTTTTTGATCTGACCCCGCTCGATCGTGTCCTGCTGACCTTCGAAACGGATAAGGTTGCCAGCGCCCTGAAGACACTGACGGGTGCGACAAAAATCAACGTTGGGGCACTTGGAAATATCGTCCGGCAGCTTCATGTTCATGTCATCGCGCGGTTCGAAGGTGATGCCAACTGGCCGGGTCCCGTCTGGGGCTACGGCAAGGCCGAGCCCTATTCGGACGAAGACATGAACAGCCTCATAGCCAAGTTGCGGGACACGCTTTCACAATGAGCCATTCCATCTTTTCCTCGGATGCCCCCCATCCGGAAGCCAGCAGTCTCACCGCTTTCGCGGAAAACCAGCTCAACCGGGATGCCGAGCATCGCGACGAGGAAACGATCAAGCATGCGCTCGCCAAGGAAGGCACGCATATTCTGGCCTTTGCCCAGGAACGCCTGGTGCTGAAGCATGACGGGCAGGTGCTCGATCCGTTGTTTGCCCGCTATGAGCTGAATGACCTCAACCCGGATTGGGAGGCGGCCGTGTTGCTCGGCTACCGCAAGACCGGCGAGCCCCGGCTCGCCGTGCCGGTGCGGGTCAACGCCGACGAACTTGCCAGCCAGTACAAGCCTGCCGACATGCGTTCTCTGTGGCGCGATCTTCTGCTGGAAGGCGAGATCCTCGGTGAGGCCGCGCAGGGCATGAGCCTCCTTCGCTGGAACAGCGACAATCGCTTCTGCGGCCGGTGCGGCTCCGTCATGGCAAGCCGCATCGGCGGCTACAAACGCGTCTGCACGGCCTGCGAACATATGATTTTCCCGCGGACCGATCCTGTCGTCATCATGCTTGTTATCGACGAGGAACGGAATCGCTGCCTGCTGGGCCGCAGCCATCATTTTGCGCCCGGCATGTACTCCTGTCTTGCCGGCTTCCTTGAGCCGGGAGAAACCATAGAGAGTGCCGTGCGCCGCGAAACCCATGAGGAATCCGGCATTCAGATTGGGCGCGTTCGCTATCACGCGTCGCAGCCCTGGCCGATGCCGCACTCGCTGATGATCGGCTGTTATGCCGAGGCGAAGTCGACGGATATTCATATCGACGAGGCCGAACTCGAGGATTGCCGCTGGTTTACGCCGGAGGAGACACTTGCCATGCTTGACCGCGTTTCAGCCTCCGGAAACACCTCTCCACCCAAGGGCGCCATCGCCCATCGCCTCATGCGCGACTGGGTGGAGTGGAAGCGATAAGGCTTTGCCGCCATGGCACGCTCGGAACGCTTGCTGACGCTCTTGCAGACGTTGCGCCGCTACCGCCGCCCCGTCAGTGGCGCCGTGCTTGCGGAGGAAACCGGGGTCAGCCTGCGCACGCTTTATCGCGATATCGCCAGCCTGCAGTCGCAGGGTGCGATGATCGAAGGCGAGCCGGGTATCGGCTACGTGCTGAAGCCCGGCTTCATGCTGCCTCCGATGATGTTCTCGCAGGATGAGATCGAGGCGCTGGTGCTGGGATCGCGGTGGGTCGCGCGCGCGACCGACGCCCGTCTGGCTGCCGCAGGAACCGATGCTCTCGCCAAGATCGCCGCCGTGCTGCCCGCGGAAATGCGCGAGGCGATCGACCAGGCGGCCGTGGTCGTGGCCACGCGCCGTATCACCGAGGACAAGGCCGATCTTTCGCTCATGCGCAAGGCGATCCGAACGGAGCGCATGGTGCAATTGACCTATGGCGACGTCAACGGCGCCATCTCGACCCGGCGTATCTGGCCCTTTGCACTCGGCTATTTCGATAATGCGCGCATCGTCATGTCCTGGTGCGAGCTGCGCCAGGATTTCCGCCATTTTCGTGCCGATCGCATCGTCGACTTTGCCGTCCTGGAGGCGCGCTATCCCCGTCGCCGCGTGACCCTCGCCAGGGAATGGCATGCCCGCGAAGGTGTCGTTCACGATTGATCGACAGAGGCAACGCTACTGCCAGAAACTGTCAGCATGCACCTCTATGATCTCTCCATCCAAACAGGAAGGAGGACGATCATGGCAAGCAACGTTTTCATGTCCACGAAGCAGGCGCATCGCGGCGCGGCCGAGGCCCGCAAGGGCGGAACTGTCACACCAACGGCATGGCCGGCTCGTCTCTCGCAGGTCGTTCTTGGTTACTTCAACCATCGCTGGAACCGTCTCGATATCGAGGAAGCGCCCAGTTCCGTAAAACGAGATCTCGGCTTCCTGGACGGTCACGCCCCTTACCGTGAGGAAGACCGGATGCACTGATCGCATCCGCGAACAGACGTCTCACAACCAACACGCTTCATCGCATTTCCAACCGGCAGGCTCCGCTGTGTCTGCCGGATCGCATGCCCCTGCCTTCATATCCATCCAGAACGAGAGGAATATTCAAATGACCAGCCCGAACCTCATCATTTTCTACGTCAAGGATCCCGGCGAAAGCGCGCCGTTCTATCGCGATCTGCTTGGCCGGGAACCGGCTTTCGCGTCTCCGAACTTCGTGGCCTTTTCGCTCGGCAACGGCTTCAATCTCGGCCTCTGGCGCCGCAGCAGTGTCGAGCCGCAACCCTCCGCCATCGGCAATCGTGGCGAACTCGGCTTCATGGTCGAAGGCACTGGTGCGGTCGAGCAGCACTACAAGGACTGGAAGGCGCGCGGCCTGCCGATTGCGCAGGAGCTGACGACGATGGATTTCGGCCCGACCTTCGTGGTGCTCGATCCGGACGGCCATCGTCTCCGCGTTTGTGAGCCGGATAAATAAGTTCAGACGCGGCTTGCCCTTCACCTAGTCTCCCCCTCGAGAGAAGATTGTCGAAAGGCTGGGTGAGGGGCGTCGAGCAGTCATGCCGATGAACCGGTTGACTTGTGAGGCTTCCAAGGGAAACTGGGCAATGAAATCAGAGCTTAGCGGGGGCCAAATTGCTGCATCATATTTCGTTCGGCGTTTCTGACATGAAGCGAGCGGCTGCGTTCTATGACGCGGCTTTCGCGCCGCTGGGGTATGTCAGGGTTTGGGAGGACTTGAACCCCGGCGATCCAGACCAGGCGATCGGCTACGGTCCTGCGGGCGGTGGCGACAAGTTTGCTATCAAGTTGCGTGGCAAGGAAGCGCGCGCTCCGGGCTCGGGCTTTCATCTGGCCTTTGCCGCGCCGAGCCGAGATGCGGTTGTTCGTTTCCACGAAGCGGCGCTTGCCCATGGCGGGACGGACAACGGACCGCCGGGGCTTCGGCCGCATTACGGGCCAAGCTACTTTGCCGCCTTCGTCGTCGATCCGGATGGCCATCGCATCGAAGTCGTGACCAAGGCCGCAGAATAGCTGCGGCCTAGAGATCGCCGCGCATCGGATGGCCCTTGTAGACTCCAAGAATTCGAACTTTTTCGGAGAAGAAGCGCAGTTCCTCAAGCGCACGGCGCACATGCACATCCGAGGGGTGGCCCTCGATATCGGCATAGAACTGCGTTGCTACAAAACGGCCGCCGAGCTGATAGCTTTCCAGCTTCGTCATGTTGATGCCGTTGGTGGCGAAACCGCCAAGCGCCTTGTAGAGCGCGGCTGGAATGTTGCGGACGTTGAAGACGAAGGTCGTGACGATCTTTTCGTCCGGAGACGTGCGCTCGGCCCAGTTTTCGTCGCGCGACAGCACGACGAATCGGGTCATGTTGTTTTCGGTGTCTTCGACATTCTCTGCGATGATTTCGAGGCCATAGAGATCGGCGGCGAGCCGCGGCGCCAACGCCGCCATGCTGCGATCGCCGGTTTCCTGCACCAGCTTCGCCGCGCCTGCGGTATCGCCGGCGATAACGGGCTTCCAGCCGTTGGCGCGCACGATGTTGCGGCATTGCCCGAGCGCATGGATATGGCTGTGCACTGTGCGGATCTCTTCCTTCTTCACGCCGGGCAGCACCATCAGCTGGAAGCGAATCGGCATGAAATATTCGCCGATGATATGCAGGCGCGATTCCGGCAGCAGATGATGGATGTCGGCGACACGACCGGCGATCGTATTTTCGATCGGAATCATGCCGAGATCCGCCTCGCCATTGTCGATGACGGTGAGCGCGTCCTCAAAGGTCTGGCAGGGCAACGGCTCCATGGTCGGGAACATGTCACGGCTGGCCATATCGGAATTGGCGCCGTAGTCGCCCTGGAAGGAGATCCTGTTGGTCTTGGTAATCATGGAGTTGCCCTTGGGGGAATGCCGTCAGTGAGAAGCGGCGGAAAGGATGCGTCTGGCCTTTTCGAGGTCGGCGGGAGTATCGACACCGAGCGGGATCGTGTCAACGATCTCGACATCGATGCGCATGCCGGCTTCCAGCGCCCGCAGCTGCTCGAGTGATTCGCGCCGTTCCAGCGGCGACGGGCCGAGGCTGACGAATTTTGCGAGCGCCTCGCGGCGATAGGCGTAAAGGCCGATGTGGTGATAGAGCGGCCCGTTGCCGTAAGGGGCGGTGGTGCGGGTGAAGTACAGAGCCCGCATGCGCTCGGGCGAAATGGCCGATCCGACCACCTTGACGACGCTCGGCGCGGTCTTTTCGTCCTCGTCCTTGATCTCGACCGTCAGCGTCGCGATGTCGACGGCGGGGTCGTTGAGCGGGCGCAGCGACGCGCGGATCGTTTCGGGATCGATTGTGGGAAGGTCGCCCTGCACGTTGACGACGATCTCGGCGCGGCCTTCCGGATCGATGGCTTGCAGCGCCTCATAAATGCGATCCGATCCGGATTGATGATCCGTGCGTGTCATCACCACCTCGAAGCCGGCATCGGCAACGGCAGCAAACGTGTCCTCGTGGTCGACGGCGACGACGATGCGACCGATCGCCGCCTCGCGTGCGCGCTTGGCAACCTGTACGATCATCGGCAGACCGCAAATATCGGCCAAAGGCTTGCCAGGCAGGCGGGTGGAGGCCATGCGAGCGGGAATAAGGACCAGCGTCTTGTCTAAATTTGAATCTGTCATTCTTGGGCCTTCTATTCCCGCAGGAAAAGTGTCAAAACGTCTCATGGTGGAGACCGTTTACAGAGTTGCAAGAAACAGTCAAAAGACATAGGTTTCGCGCGAATTCAAGATGGGCCGGCGGAGGATGCTGGCGGCGAGGGGAGCATAGCAGATGAATTCATCCTACGTGAACATGGGAGTCGGGGCGCTTTTGGCTTCGCTTTTCGTGTTGAAGTCCGTGTCGCTCGCGTCAGGATTTATTTTCCATTCAGAGGCACCGGAAAAGCCCGGTTTCGCCATCGTCGCGACCGAAGAGCCGGCTGCGGGTGGGGACAAGGCTGCGGCTGCCAAGGCGGAAACGCCGATCGCTCAGCTGCTGCAGAAGGCTGATGCCAAGGTCGGCGAAACGATCTTCAAGAAGTGTCAGGCCTGTCATTCCGGAGAGAAGGGAGGGCCAAACAAGGTTGGCCCCGATCTATGGGGTGTTGTCGATCGCCCTGTCGGCGAACATGAGGGCTTTGCCTACTCGTCCGGCATGAAGGACTTCTCCAAGGGTGGTTCGGAGAAGTGGACCTACGATCACCTCTATCACTTCCTGGCCGCTCCGAAGAAGTTCGTTGCAGGCACTGCGATGGGCTTTGCCGGCCTGCCGAAGGAAGAGGATCGTGCCAACGTGATTGCCTATCTGCGTACGCTCGCCGATACGCAGGTGCCGCTGCCGGATCCGAACGCGCCGGCCGCTACGAACTAAGATCATCCGTATACTGGATTTAAAACCCGGCTCAAATGCCGGGTTTTTGCTGTTGCGTCGCCTGCAGGCCTGTTCCCGCATGCGAGCAGAGGCGAGTGCACATTGTGCGATGTTTCTCTTAGGCGAGCAGATAGGCCCAGAGCGACACGGAAAATGCGCCGAGTGCCGTCGTCAAGGTGATCGTCGAGGCGGCAAGGCTATGGCCGACACCGAAGCGATTGGCGATCAGCCAGGCATTTACACCCGTGGGAACGGCGGCCGTCAGCACAAGAGCCGCGCGCCATTCCGCGCTCAAGCCAATCAGATATGCCGCCGCCAGCACGCAGGCGGGCAGCAGAAACAGCTTGAAGGTGGCAATGACGCTGGTAATTCCGATATTGCCTGACATTCCGTATTGGCGCAGCGCCATGCCAAGCGAGATGAGTGCCGCCGGGCCGGCAATATTGGCGATGCTGTCGATCGCGGTGCCGAGCGTCGTGGGAATGGGGAGGCTGGTCATGTGTACGACCAGGCCGGCGAAAAGCCCTATGACGAGGGGGTTGCGCACGAGGTTGCCACCGACCTGCTGCAACAGCTCGATCGTGCTGCGACCCACGCCGGCATTCTCCTTCCGCTCGGCCTGTTCCATCAACAACGTGCCGGCGATCATCATGGTCGGCAGATGAATGGCAATCAGGATCGACATCGCCATGACGCCATCAGGACCAACCGTGCGCCCCACCAGCGGCAGGCCGATGAAGATCGTGTTGGCGAAGGCGGATGAAACGCCCGCGAGCACGCCGATGCGCGCGTCGCGCCCGAAGACCCGTGTCGCGACGATATGGCCGGCGGTCCACGTAATGGCGACACCGGAGAAATAGGCGATCCATAATCGAAACGGCGACGCGCCACGAAAGTTTGCTTCCGCGATGGTCTGAAACAGGAGGAGCGGCACCGCGATCTTGAAGACGAATTCGCTCATCGCCTCGCCGACTTCGGCTTTCAACAAGCCGGTGCGCACGATGACCCAACCGGCGAGAATGAGCAGGAAGACAGGGAGAACGTCTGTGAGGATTTCGGACATGCGGGGCTTAAGCCGTAAACGAAGGGATCCTGAATTGTGATCCAGAAGTTGTAGCAGCTCGCCCCCGCGTGAGAACCTGTAAAAACAAAAAAGCGGGCAAAGCCCGCTTGTGCGTGTCCGATCTCGCCGGACGATCCCCCCGGTGCACATGCCGCCAGTTCATCCGTGGTCGGCCCGCGTACCGGTGAGGCGGAAGGCATCATTCCTTCCCAGGCTGGCTTGGAAGTCTTTCGAACTTCCCATCCCAACCGCTAGATAAGCATTTAGAGATGGAAAGTGACAGGCAAATGACTGATTGGAATTAAGTTGGCCGCAGCGCCGCTGATTTTTCTTCCAAACTTCGGAAAAACCGATAATACCGGATACCGGCTATCACCAATACCGGGATCCTCCAATAGATGACTCGCTTCGATGTACTGACCGTTGGCAACGCCATCGTCGACATTATCGCCCGTTGCAATGATCAGTTTCTGATCGACAACAAGATCACCAAGGCCGCGATGAACCTCATCGACGCCGAGCGCGCCGAGCTTCTCTACTCGCGCATGGGACCGGCCCTGGAAGCCTCGGGCGGCAGCGCCGGCAACACGGCGGCAGGCGTGGCGAACTTTGGCGGCAAGGCGGCCTATTTCGGCAAGGTTGCAGAAGACCAGCTCGGCGAGATCTTTGCCCATGATATTCGCGCGCAGGGCGTGCACTACCAGACCAAGGCGAAGGGCACGTTCCCGCCGACGGCCCGCTCGATGATCTTCGTCACTGAGGACGGCGAGCGTTCCATGAACACCTATCTCGGCGCCTGCGTAGAGCTTGGCCCGGAAGACGTCGAGGAAGATGTCGTCGCCGATGCCAAGGTCACCTATTTCGAAGGCTATCTCTGGGATCCGCCGCGCGCCAAGGAAGCCATCCGCGAATGCGCCCGCATCGCTCATGCCAACGGCCGGGAAATGTCGATGACGCTCTCCGACAGCTTCTGCGTCGGTCGCTATCGCGACGAGTTCCTCGATCTCATGCGATCCGGCACCGTCGATATCGTCTTTGCCAATCGCGACGAAGCCCTGTCCCTCTACGAGACCGATGATTTCGAAAAGGCGCTGACGGCCATCGCAGCCGATTGCAAGATCGCCGCCGTGACCACAGGCAAGGACGGCGCTGTCATCGTGCGCGGCAACGAACGCTATGTCGTCGATGCCCATCCGATCGATGAGCGCGTCGATACGACCGGCGCCGGCGACCTCTTCGCTGCCGGTTTCCTCTTCGGCTATACCCAGGGCCGCACCCTGGAAGATTGCGCCAAGCTCGGCAATCTCGCCGCTGCCATCGTTATCGAACAGATCGGCCCCCGGCCGTTGCGGTCATTGTCGGAAGCGGGGAAGGAATTCGGGCTTCTCTGACGAGAGCCTGCCGCTTCGGTAAATATCAAGCCATCGGCAGCGCCATGTTGCCGGTGGCTTTTTTATGCCGCCCGCAGCAGCCCTTAGCTCCAGAAGAGCCCGGCAGTCCCAGCCTCATAGAGGATCAGCACTCCGAGCCCGATCAGGACAAAGGGCACGATCCGGTGGCCGTGACGGCGAATTGGCGCGCCGAGCATACGGTGATTGACGAGAGAATGGGCGGAGCCAAGCCATATCGCCGTCAGCAGCGCGAAGACGCAGCCGATCACCAGTATCTCGTAAACGGAGCGCGTGGCGAAAAGCGGCGTATAGACGCTGATATTGTCGCCACCATTGGCGATGGTCACGAGGGTGACGGCGGCGATGTTGCCACGACCTGCCGACGCCTTCTCATGATCTTCCGGACTGTCCTCAGTGCCGATGCCGTTCCAGAGCTCCCATAGCTGCTTCACGCCGAAATAGATCGGCGCAAGGCCAAGAAAACCGATATAGGCGGCCGGAATGACGAGCACGAGGAGCGAGGCAATGACGCTGATGGCATAGAGCGTACCAATGCCGAGATATTGGCCGATGACGATCTGTCTTGCCCGGAATTTCGGATCGGCGAAAAAGCCGAGAAGCACAAAGATATCGTCTACGTTCGTCGATGCGAACATGACGATTGCAACCCCTAGAAGGCCGAGTACATAGGCCAAGAACGACGGTCTCCCTTTTTCCGATGCCGAATAGGGCATCACATCGGAAAAGTCACGCGGTCGCGGGGATGGACGACGCTTGTTTGTCGTTACTTGAACGCTTCGCCGGGGTAAGCGCCCCAGATCTCCGATTGTGCCACCCATCCTTCGGTGCCGTCGGCGGTGACGAGGCACCAGTCGCCGGTGCATTCGCGCACACTCATCATCACCCCGGGCTGAAGTTTGGCGATGACGGCGGAAGATGGCTGGGATTCGCGGCGCATGTTGACGAAGACGGCCTTGCCCTTGCCCTTCATCCACGGAGCGGCAATCGCCGAGCGCTGGCCCGATAGCAGAGACTGGTTGACCCAGCCTTCGGTGCCGTCGGCATCGCGCACGCGGCGCCAGTTATCATACTCCTGGATGATCTCGACGGGCAGACCCTGCCTGAGATAGAGCCACGACACGGCGTAATCCGCGCTCGGGCCGATGCGCAGATTGACCCGCTTCGATTTCAGCGTCACGAAGCGCGGCAGCGGCAGGCCGCTCGGGCCCTTGGCGGCCTGGGCGACGGCAAGATCGACCGACACAGCGGCAATCATCAGGCCGATTGCGAAAATGGCGCAGGACTTCAATGCTTTGCCACGCATGGGATTTCCGTTCGTTCGTCATGACAAAGGTGCCGTTCCGGCGACCTTTCGCTCCGGTGAGCGGCAAATCCTCGGATCGCGTCAGCGAGTTTTGTTTGTCTTCGCCTGCGGGTCTGGTAGAAATGCCCGGAACGGGAAAACTATCCTGCTTCTTGGTTAAGAACATCTGAACAAGGCATCGCCGCTCGCCATGACGACGAAGAAAAAACCGAAGGTGTACGTCACGCGCAAACTGCCGGATGCGGTTGAAACGCGAATGCGCGAGCTTTTTGATGCCGAACTGAACATCGATGATCGCCCGCGCACCAAGGAAGAATTGATCCAGGCCGTCCGTTCCATCGAGGTGCTGGTGCCGACCGTTACCGACCGCATCGATGCCGAGGTGATCGATGAGGCCGGGCCACAGATGAAGCTGATTGCCAGCTTCTCCAACGGCACGGATCATATCGATGTCGAGGCCGCCGCGCGTCGCGGCATCACCGTGACGAACACGCCGAACGTGTTGACCGAAGACACAGCCGACATGACCATGGCACTCATCCTCGCCGTGCCGCGCCGGTTGGCGGAAGGTGCGCGCGTGCTGACCGACAGCCCGGGAGAATGGGCCGGATGGTCGCCGACCTGGATGCTCGGCCGCCGCATCCACGGCAAGCGCATCGGCATCGTCGGCATGGGGCGGATCGGCACCGCCGTTGCCCGCCGCGCCAAGGCCTTCGGCCTGTCGATCCACTATCACAATCGCAAGCGCGTCAATCCGGCGACCGAAGACGAGCTGGAGGCGACTTATTGGGACAGCCTCGACCAGATGCTCGCCCGCGTCGATATCGTCTCGGTCAATTGCCCGTCGACACCGGCCACCTATCATCTGATCTCGGCGCGTCGTCTGGCGCTGCTGCAGCCGACGAGCTACATCGTCAATACGGCGCGCGGCGACGTGATCGACGAGATGGCGCTGATCAAGATCCTGCGTGAAGGCAAGATCGCCGGTGCCGGCCTCGACGTGTTCGAGAACGAGCCTGCGGTCAACCCGAAGCTGGTGAAGCTCGCGAACGAGGGCAAGGTGGTAATCCTGCCGCATATGAGTTCGGCGACGCTCGAAGGCCGCATCGACATGGGCGACAAGGTCATCATCAATATCCGCACCTTCATCGACGGTCACCGCCCACCCAATCGCGTGCTGCCTTTTCGATAAGCGAATCGTCCGCAATCTCATGGTGAAACCAAGCGGATAGCGTCAGCTTCAAATTTGATCCCACTTCCCTCTTGCCGGTCATGTGCATGTCACAAAGCCGGCCCAGAGGTGACCGCAAACACAAATCAGGAAGGGCGGAAACGATGGCGCGTGCGCTGCCGCATGAGCGGATTCAATACGTGGTCGAGGGCGGCTTCAGGCTGTCGGGCGAGATCGAACCAAGTGGCAACAAGAATGCCGCGCTGCCGATCATCGCCGCATCGCTTTTGACGGATCAACGCGTCGAGCTCAGCAACGTGCCGCGCATTCGCGATGTCGAAGCGCTGGTGGAGCTGATCCAGTCTGTTGGCGCCAAGGTGCGCTGGCTTGGCCGCAACGAGCTCGAAATCGAAGCACGCGAGCTTCATCCCGCCAATCTCGATCCCGATCTCTGCGCCCGTATCCGCGCTTCCATCCTGCTTGCCGGTCCAATGCTGGCGCGCTGCGGCGAGATCACCCTGCCGCCGCCCGGCGGCGACGTCATCGGCCGTCGGCGCGTCGACACGCATTTCCTGGCGCTGGAACAACTCGGCACCAGGATCGAAGTCAACAGCGTCTACAGCTTCCGCACCGATGGTCTGCGCGGCGCCGATGTCTTCCTCGACGAGCCGTCGGTGACGGCAACGGAAAACGCGCTTTGCGCTGCGGTTTTTGCCGAGGGAACGACAATCCTGCGCAATTGCGCCTCCGAGCCGCATGTCCAGGATCTCGCCCGTTTCCTGATTGCCATGGGCGCACGGATCGAAGGCGTCGGCACCAATATGATGACGATCCACGGCGGCCAGCGCCTCGGCGGTGCATCGCATCGCATCGGACCCGACCACAACGAAGTCGGCTCGCTGATCGGCCTTGCCGCCGTCACCGGCTCGGAAATCACCATTCGCCGTGCGGGCGTCGAGCATCTGCGCTCTACCCTCATGACTTTCGAGCGCCTCGGTATCCGCTGCCAGATCGACGGCGACGATCTCATCATCCGCTCCGGCCAGGAGATGAAGATCCAGCCCGATTTCGGCGGCCATATTCCGAAGATCGAGGATCAGCCATGGCCGGCCTTCCCGGCCGACACCATGTCGATCGCCATCGTCACCGCCTCGCAATGCGATGGCGTCGTGCTGATGTTCGAGAAGATGTTCGAGAGCCGGATGTTCTTCGTCGACAAGCTGATCGCCATGGGTGCCCGCATCGTTCTGTGCGATCCGCATCGCGCCATTGTCGCCGGCCCTTCCAAGCTGCGCGCCGCCCAGCTCGAAAGCCCCGACATTCGCGCCGGCATGGCGATGCTGATCGCGGCGATGTGCGCCGAGGGCACGAGCGTCATCAACAACGCCCAGCAGATCGAGCGCGGTTATGAGCGCATCGAGGAGCGATTGAATGCTCTGGGCGCACGAATCACTCGCATCCCGCCGCGCGAGGCATAGGAATCCGACCCCATAGCGAAGGATGCGCTAGGCGATCGCCTTGCGCATCTCGATCGACGTCGTGCGATCGAAGCCCGCGTGGCGATTTTCGGCTGTCTTCCGGAAGCCCCAGGCTGCGAAGGTGGCGTGGTTGTCGATCAGCTCGATCCGCGTTTCCAGCCGCAGGTTCTTGAGGCCGAGATCCCGTGCCGCTACCTCAGCCAAGACAAGCAGGCGTTTGCCGATACCCTGGCCCTGCGCTGCCGGGAGCACGGCAAGCTTGCCGACGTAAAGGCTTTCCGCCTCTGGCCGGCAGAAAACGCAGCCGACCAGCTGCTCGCCCTCAAGTGCAATATATGCGATCTCGCTGATCGCCTTGGTCTTTAAAGTCTCGGCCGTCAGCGCCAACGCAGAAGACGGCGGATCAATGCGGCCATTCATGTAAGCGAAGGATGCCAGGATGAGATCCAGCAACGCATCCCAGCGGTCGAAGCCGTCATCGAGGCGACGAAGCGCAACGTCGCTCATTCCGCCGCGACCCGGGCGCGTTTGCGGCGATAGCGCACGGTTTCGAAGCGTGCGGAAAGCCCGTCATAGAGCAACAGGCGGCCGATCAGCGGCTCGCCGATGCCAGTGATGAGCTTGATCGCCTCCATCGCCATCAGCGTGCCGATGACGCCAGTCAGGGCGCCGATGATTCCCGCCTCCGCGCAGCTGGGGATGAGGCCTTCCGGCGGCGGGGCGGGGAAAAGATCGCGATAGCGTGGATTGGGATTGCCGTCCGCGTCGCTTTCGTAAGGCTTCAGTGTCGTCACTGACCCGTCGAAGCGGCCGACAGCGCCGGTCACCAGCGGCAGGCGCGCCGCCTCGGTCGCATCGGCAGCCGCATAGCGTGTGTCGAAATTGTCGGAGCCATCGATGACGAGATCAAAACCGGCGAGGTGCCGCGCAGCGCTATCGGCGCTGAATCGTTCTTCGAAGCGGATGGTACGCACATGCGGGTTAAGCCGCGCGATCGCGTCCGCCGCGCTCTGCGTCTTCATTTCGCCGATCGTACCCGTGTCGTGGATCACCTGCCGCTGCAGGTTGGACAGCGAAACGCGGTCGTCGTCGGCAATGCCGAGGGTCCCGATGCCGGCGGCGGCAAGATATTGCAGCACCGGCGCGCCAAGACCACCGGCGCCGATCACAAGCACACGTGCCGCCTTCAATCGTTGCTGGCCGGCGCCGCCGACCTCCGGCAGGAGGATATGGCGGTGATAGCGGCCGATTTCGTCTGAACTCAAAGGATCCATGGATGCGAGTCTAGCACAATCACCGGCAAGGAGGCGCTAGGTTTTCGTAATGCCGCCATGCGCCACGGTAAAGAATTGCGCCCGCTCGCCAAGGGCCGAGAACATGGATCTGTCCGTTCCGGTCATGAAGGCCTGCCCTCCCAGCCCGTCGATAAGGTCGAAAAGCGCCGCGCGTCGTCCCTCATCGAGATGGGCAGCAATCTCGTCGAGCAGCAGGATCGGCGCATAGCCCGTGAGGTTGCCGACAAGGCGCGCATGGGCAAGGATGAGGCCGACGAGCAGGGCTTTCTGCTCGCCTGTCGAGCAGCGCTCCGCCTCCATGTCCTTCTCGCGGTGACGCACGAGAAGATCGGCCCGGTGCGGCCCATCCAGCGTGCGGCCGGCGGCGGCGTCACGATAGCGCCCCTCGCGCAGCATGTCGGCATAAGCATCTTCCAGATCGACGGCCGGCCGATCAAATTGCCCGTCGAGGAAGCCGGAAAGTTCAAGTGCCGCCGAGGGAAACGGCGTCGTTTCGCGCGTTTCGGCGATCAGCCGGGAGAGAAGGCCGAGCATCTCCTGCCGCGCGATCGCCATGGCGATGCCAAGGCTTGCCATTTGCTCCTCGATGCCGCCGAGCCAGGACGGATCGAACCGGCTTTCGGATAGAAGCTTGTTGCGGCTGCGCATGGCGCGTTCGAAATCGCTGGCGCGGCGGCCATGGGCAGGATCGAGCGACAACACGAGACGGTCGAGAAAGCGGCGGCGCTCCGAGGAGCCGCCGGTGAAGAGGCCATCCATCGCCGGCGTCAACCAGAGAACGCGCAGATGGTCGGTCAGCTCGTCGACGGTCTTGGCCGGCGTGCCGTTGATTCGGAGCTTGCGGGCGGCTGATTCGTCGGCGGCATCGATACCGGTGCCGATTTCGACCGTGCCTTCCATGCCTTCGAGCTCGGCAAAAATGGAAAACCCGGCCGGCGCGGTGACGCGGGGGATGTCGGCATAGGCGGCGCGTCGCAAGCCGCGACCGGGCGAAAGCAGCGAGACCGCTTCCATGAGGTTGGTCTTGCCCGCGCCATTGTCGCCGGTCAGCACCACATGCCGCTCGTCAAGCGTCAGCGCCGCGACCGCATAATTGCGGAAGTCGGTCAGCTTCAGGCGCGAGATGGAAACCTTGTTCGGCATGGATCCCTGGGATTCGTAATCGATGCGCGAGGGGTATGCCGAACCCCGCACGAGTGCAAGGTTTTTGCCGATTGTTCATGGTAAGAAGGTCCAAAGCGGCATCTCGAACCACCAAAGCGACAGACGAAGTTCGCACTGGCGCTTGGTGCTCCCTATATCGCGTGTATGGGAAGAGTTTGGGGCTGGGGGCATCCATTGGATCTGGCAAAAACACTGCTTGCGCATACCAGCCGCGATTGGGCGCGCATGAAGACAGGCGAATCGGGCGATCTCGTGTATCGGCGTGAGGACGGCTTGGCCTACGCAAAAGTCGCCTCTTCAGCCCAATCGGCGGATCTCGCCGGCGAACGCGACCAGCTGCTTTGGTTGCAGGGCAGAGACATTGCCGTGCCCGAAGTCATCGATTGGCGTGAGACAGGGGACGGCGCGTGCCTCATCATGACTGCGATCCCCGGCGTGCCGGCAGTCGATTTGGACGGAGATGCTTTGCTGAAGGCTTGGCCATCCATGGCCCGGCAGCTGAAATCTCTGCACGATCAGCCGATCGATCAATGCACTTTCGATCGCGGCCTGTCGCTGATGGCCACGAAAGCAGCGGATGTGGCGTCGCGCGATGCGGTGAACCCGGATTTCCTGCCGCCGGAGGATCGGGGTAGATCGGCCCGCGAACTGCTTGATCGCGTCGAGCGCGATTTGCCTCTGCGCCTCGCTCAGGAAGTGGTCGATGGAGTTCTCTGCCATGGCGATGCCTGCATGCCGAACTTCATGGTCGATCCACATAGCCTGCAATGTACCGGCCTGATCGATCTCGGCCGTGTCGGCAAGGCGGATCGTTATGTCGATCTCTCGCTGATGATTGCTAATGCCGAGGAGAGCTGGTCGACGCGCGAGCAGGGACAGAGAGCGTTCTGTATCCTGTTCGAAACCTTGGAGATCGAACAGCCGGATCGCGAGCGTCTCGCCTTCTATCTCCGGCTCGATCCGCTGACCTGGGGCTGATTCGCAAGCGGACGATTGATTCGCCTGCTCAAACGAAAAATCCGGCCGAATCATCGGCCGGATTCATGTGAAACACTTTTGCGTCGCTGCTCAGTCGCTGAACGTGTCGAAGAAATCCTTCATGCGGGCGAAGAAGCCCGTCGATTCCGGATTGTTGTCCTTCGAAGAGATCTGCTCGAATTCCTGCAGCAGTTCGCGCTGGCGCTTGGTCAGCTTCTGCGGCGTCTCGATCTGGATCTGAATGTAGAGATCGCCGATCTGGCTGGAGCGCAGCACCGGCATGCCCTTGCTCTTCAGGCGGAACTGCTTGCCGACCTGCGTTCCCTCCGGAACGGTCACACGCGACTTGGTACCGTCGAGTGTCGCCACGTCGAAGGTGCCGCCGAGTGCCGCCGTCGTCATCGAGATCGGCACCGCGCAATAAAGATCGGCGCCATCACGCTGGAAGAATTCATGCGGCTTGACGGACAGAAAGATGTAGAGATCGCCTGCAGGCCCGCCACGCGTGCCCGCTTCGCCTTCGCCCTGGAGGCGAATGCGCGTACCGTCTTCAATGCCGGCCGGAATGTTGACGGAGAGCGAACGCTCTTCGGTCACGCGGCCCTGACCGTGGCACTTGCTGCAAGGATCGGGAATGATCTGGCCGCGGCCATGGCAGGTCGGGCAAGTGCGCTCGACGGAGAAGAAACCCTGTGCCGCGCGAACTCGGCCGGACCCCTGACAGGTGCCGCAGGTCTTTGGCTGCGTGCCGGGCTTGGCGCCCGAGCCGGAACAGACATCGCAGGTGATCGAGGTCGGTACCCGGATCTGCGCGGTCTTGCCGCTGAAGGCTTCCTCCAGCGAGATTTCCATATTGTAACGAAGATCGGCGCCGCGTTCGCGACCACCGGAAGAGCGAGCGCGAGCGCGTCCGCCACCCATCATCTCGCCGAAAATATCCTCGAAAATATCGGAGAAGCCGCCACCGCCGCCGAAGCCGCCTCCAAAACCGCCGCCACCGCCCATGCCGCCATGCTCGAAAGCAGCGTGTCCGTAGCGGTCATAGGCTGCGCGCTTCTGCGGATCCTTGAGCGTTTCGTAGGCTTCGTTGATTTCCTTGAACTTCCGCTCGGCGCTGCTGTCGTCCGGATTCTTGTCCGGATGAAACTGCATCGCCAGCTTGCGAAAGGCGCTTTTCAGCTCTTTCTCGTCCGCCGTCTTTGAGACGCCCAATGTCTCATAATAATCCGCTTTTGCCATTCAGCATTAGACCCCGGAAATGGATTTCCGGCTGCCGTAAGGCAGCCGGATCATGCGCATAACCCCTTAAATTGATTCAATTTAAGGAAAGGCTTAGGCGCCACCTTAAGTTCTACTGCGACCTTTGCGCGTCCAAAGGGACGCGCGGCGCAGTAGTTTCCTGAACCTTTCGGTTCGCGTTTATGCAGACCGCTTGTGGTCGCCTTCGTCCTTGATTTCCTCGTAGTCGGCGTCGACGACATCGTCCTTGCCACCTGCTGCCGAGGCATCGGCGGAGCCGGCTTCCGCCTGCTGCGACTCATAGATCGCCTGGCCGAGCTTCATGGAAACTTCCATCAGCGTCTGGGTCTTGGCCTTGATGTCTTCCGCATCCGGCTCGGAAGCCTCGGTTGCGGCCTTCAAGGCTGCGATCGCGTCGGAAATCGCGGTGCGATCAGCTTCCGTGACCTTGTCGCCGTAATCCTTCAGCGACTTCTCGCTGGAGTGGATCAGGCTCTCAGCCTGGTTCTTGGCTTCGACACCTTCGCGGCGCTTCTTGTCGTCGGCAGCGTGAGCTTCTGCATCCTTGACCATCTTTTCGATGTCGGCGTCGGAAAGACCGCCGGAAGCCTGGATGCGGATCTGCTGTTCCTTGCCGGTGCCCTTGTCCTTGGCCGAAACCTGAACGATGCCGTTGGCGTCGATATCGAAAGTGACTTCGATCTGCGGTACGCCACGCGGTGCCGGGGGCAGGCCAACGAGGTCGAACTGGCCGAGCAGCTTGTTGTCGGCAGCCATTTCGCGTTCGCCCTGCGAGACGCGGATGGTCACAGCCGACTGATTGTCGTCGGCGGTCGAGAAGGTCTGCGACTTCTTCGTCGGGATCGTCGTGTTGCGCTCGATCAGACGGGTGAAGACGCCGCCCAGCGTTTCGATGCCGAGAGACAGCGGGGTCACGTCGAGAAGCAGAACGTCCTTGACGTCGCCCTGCAGAACGCCGGCCTGGATGGCTGCGCCGAGAGCGACGACTTCATCCGGGTTGACGCCCTTGTGCGGCTCCTTGCCAAACAGCTGCTTGACGATTTCCTGCACCTTCGGCATGCGGCTCATGCCGCCGACGAGAACGACTTCATCGATTTCAGCGGCGGTAACGCCGGCATCCTTGAGGGCTGCCTTGCACGGAGCGATCGTGCGCTGAACGAGATCGTCAACCAGGCTTTCCAGCTTGGCGCGTGTCAGCTTAAGAGTCAGGTGCTTCGGGCCGGTGGCGTCTGCCGTGATGAAGGGCAGGTTGATTTCGGTCTGCTGCGCGGACGAAAGCTCGATCTTGGCCTTTTCGGCAGCTTCCTTCAGGCGCTGCAGAGCGAGCTTGTCGCCCTTGAGGTCGATGCCGTTGTCCTTCTTGAATTCGGCAACGAGATATTCGACGAGACGCATGTCGAAGTCTTCGCCGCCGAGGAAGGTGTCGCCGTTGGTCGACTTCACTTCGAAAACGCCGTCGCCGATCTCGAGGATCGAGACGTCGAAGGTGCCGCCGCCAAGGTCGTAAACGGCGATGGTCTTGCCGTCCTTCTTGTCGAGGCCGTAAGCGAGAGCTGCAGCCGTCGGCTCGTTGATGATGCGCAGAACTTCAAGACCGGCGATCTTGCCGGCATCCTTGGTTGCCTGGCGCTGAGCGTCGTTGAAGTATGCGGGAACGGTGATGACGGCCTTCTCGACCTTTTCGCCGAGGTAGGCTTCTGCGGTTTCCTTCATCTTCTGAAGGATCATCGCGGAGACCTGTGCCGGCGAGTAGCCCTTGCCGTTGGCTTCGACCCATGCGTCGCCATTGTCACCCTTGACGATGTTGAAAGGAACAAGGTGCTTGTCCTTCTCAACGGTCGGATCTTCGTAGCGGCGGCCGATCAGGCGCTTGACAGCGAAGAGGGTATTGATGGGGTTTGTGACAGCCTGGCGCTTTGCCGGCTGACCGACGAGGCGTTCGCCGTCGTCAGAGAAGGCGACCATCGAGGGGGTGGTGCGGGCGCCTTCGGCATTCTCGATCACCTTTGCGTCTTTACCGTCCATGACGGCGACGCAGGAATTTGTCGTTCCAAGGTCGATACCAATTACTTTTGCCATGTCATTCTCTCCTTGAAGCAAGCTATCGGAACCCCTGTCAGGCATTCCATTGACAGCCCCTTACGGGATGGTCTTGAGGATTGCGCAGCCATGACTGCGGTGATGCCGCGTATATAAGTAGCGGTTTTACTGACTGCAAGGCAGGAAATCACCCGGAATCCAGCAAAACGAATGGTTTGTCGCTCAAATTTTATTCTGCTGAAGCCCGTGGATTTCAGGCAATCTTATATCAGAGCAGCCTTGCCGCAGCCATGCAAGCGGCAAGGCGTAAAATTGCGATTTTTGTGCTTTCCGACGGCCACATCGACGCTAGCGAATCGCTATCCAGACTTCTCCGGTATCGCACCGATTTCGCATGGGACCGGCAGCGGCCAAAATTGCTCCTGGGAGCTTTGGCCGGTTACCGTTCACCGACCCAGAATGACGTCGAGCAGCGAGGAGCGATGCGGCCGCGCAACCGCGGTCGGAGGCGCCGTCTCGCCGATATCGGCAGGCGGAATATCTCCGCCCTCATAAGGATTGGAGCTGTAGGGGTTGGGGTCGTCGCTGAGGTTTGCCGGCGGCAGATCCTGCGGATCTTCATTGACGGCTGTCTGGTTGGCGATCTGGGGCTGGATCGGCTGCTGCGACGGTCGCTGTTGCAGCGTCGGCTGTTGTGCCAGCTGACCACCATCGCCGGCACCGGAGATGATGTTGCCGATCGTGGTCGGCTGATTGCCATTCGGCGCCGTCTGCGCCATCGGCAGGCCGTTATCGATGATCTGGCCGCCGCCGAAGATCGGGGTCGGCGTGATGCCCTTGTGGGCGGCGATCATGAATTCTTTCCACGCCTTGGCCGGCAGCCCGCCGCCGGTCACCTTGCGCATCGACTTGCCGTCGTCATTGCCGAACCAGACACCGGTCGTCAGGTGACTGGTGAAACCGACAAACAGCGCATCGCGGAAGGATTGGGTCGTGCCGGACTTGCCGGCCGCCTGCCAACCGGGAATCCGTGCCGACTTGCCGGTTCCCGATGCGATGACGCCGGCCATCATGGCGTTCATGTTGGTCACGATATCCGGGTTTAGCACCCGCTCCGGATTGTCGACATTGGCCTGATAGAGCACTTTACCGGAAGCCGTGGTCACTTTGGTGACCACATGGGGAGCCACCTTGTAGCCGCCATTCATGAAGGTGGCATAGGCGGAGGTCAGCTCCAACAGCGACACTTCCGAGGTGCCGAGCGCGATCGAGGCATTGGCCTGCAGGTCGGATTCGATGCCGAGCCGGCGCGCGACCTTGATCACCTGCTCCGGTCCCACTTCCGCAACGAGCTGTGCGGCGATCGTGTTCAGCGATTTCGCCACGGCGGTTGCGAGCGTCACGGGGCCGCTATAGCGCTGCTCGTAATTCTCAGGCGCCCAGTTGCCGATCTTGATCGGCATGTCGTTGCGAATGGTGTTGGGCGTCAGGCCTGCTTCCAGCGCTGCCGTATAGACGAAAGGCTTGAAGGCGGAGCCTGGCTGGCGCTTGGCGGTCACCGCGCGATTGAACTGGCTTTGAGCATAGTCACGACCGCCGACCAGTGCGCGGATCGCGCCGGTCGCATCGACCGAGACCAGCGAGGCCTGCGACGCGTTCAGCTTCCGGCCGTCTTTCGAGAGCACGTCCTGCAAAGCCTTCTCGGCATCGGCCTCAAGCGACATGTCGAGCGTGGTGTCGACGATCAGATCTTCCTTGACCGGGCCGCCGATTAGCTTTGGCAACTGGTCCATGACCATGTCGGCGACATAGTTCTCCGCGCCGGTCCAATAGCTTTTCGACCGCGTCGGCGGTTGCGACATCGCCGTCTTCACATCCGAATCGGTAATGAAGTTCTGGTCGCGCATGGCTTGCAGCACGAGCTGCGCACGCGCCTCGGCAGCGGCGGGATCACGGGCGGGCGAAAGCCGCGATGGCGCTTTCACCAGGCCGGCAAGCATGGCCGCTTCGCCGAGATTGACGTCCTTGGCCGATTTATTGAAGTAGCGCCTGGAGGCAGCCTCGACGCCATAGGCGTTGGAGCCGAAATAGACGCGGTTCAGATACATCGTGAGGATCTGATCTTTGGTGTACTTATGCTCCAGCCATAGCGCCAGGAGCACTTCCTGCACCTTGCGCTCGAGGGTTCTGTCTGGCGACAGGAAGAGGTTCTTGGCGAGCTGCTGCGTCAGCGTCGAGCCACCCTGGACCGCATGTCCCGTAACGATGTTGGTGACGATCGCGCGGCCAAGGCCGATCGGATCGAAGCCGAAATGCGAGTAGAAGCGACGATCCTCGATGGCGACGATGGCTTCGGGAATGTAAGGCGACATGTCGCTGAGGGCCACGGCCTCGCCGCCCGTCGTGCCGCGATTGGCAATCAGGCTGCCGTCGAGACCGGCGATCTTGACGTTCGGCGGCCGCTCCGGAATGACCCAGGTGCTGGCGCTCGGCATGCGCGAGCCGTAATAGGCGACGAGACCGGCAAGGCCGATACCGGCCCAGAGGCACAGCACAAGCCCCCAATAGATGGCTGAACGAATGAAGCCGAAAAGCCCGCGGCGCGGTGCGCGGCGAACAGGCTTGCGACGGCGAGACGAGCGCCGGGGTTTGACGACCACCGGCTCATCTTCGTTCTCGTCGTCTTCATCCTCGTCGAGGTCCGGCTCTCTGTATCGCTTGGTCTCTTTCTGGCGACTGGCCGCGCGTCTCTGGCCGACGATGCGCTCGCCAGCAGAGAATCCGTCTTCGTCGCGTTCCCGGCCGCCGCTGGAGAAGGATGGCTCTATCCTCTGGCGTGATTTCTTCTTATCTGCCATTGCGGGCCGGTCGTACCTCGATGCCTAGTGTTTCCAATGTCTTCCATCAGGCTGATTATGGCGAAGTCACATGGTTTTCAACGCATGCAATCGCTTTATGCCAGCACGTCACCCCGAAAGATCCAGTCTGATGATTGAGGGCAGGGCGCCATGCGCAACCCGCTCGCGAACCTCGTGAAGACATCAAATCCCGCCTGAACTGTAAATGCGGCGATTTAAGGAGGGATTAAGAATATTGTCGCTCCCCTTCAGTAAAGCTCAGACCCTGCTGTACAAGGTATAGAGGGAACTTTCCGCCGTCTCGCGCATTACTTTCCGACGAAGACAAGAGGGGCGAGTATATGAGTTCATTGGTCAAGATAGAGGACGTCAACGAGAGCAGACTGCGAGAGGTCTGGAGCGTTGAGGATTTTTCCCGGCGCCACCGGATCGGCAAGGAGGAGGAAGCCAGACTGAGAAAGTTGTTTGGCGACTTCGCAACCAAGCAGGAACTGCTCTCGAACGCGCAGCGGCCGCCCCTGTTTCGCTGAAGGAGGCTGGCAGGCCGGACGACGCGATCGTTGCCGCTGTGGCTGAAAGGCCGGTGCGGAGGAGGCTATGTCATGTTGAACCGTTTTGAATTGTGGCTGGTCGACCAGATCGACCGGATTTTCGGTCTGGAATGGCTCGCGCGTCGCGCCGGCTTCTCGCCAGACGAAGCAAGGCGTATCGCACGTGAAAAGTAGATGCTCTGTGCGGCGCTCCCGAAATGCTCGCCAAAACATTCGATGGAATGTTTCTCCGCATCAGGAGCATGAAAACCTGTTCCGGACACCTGATCGGGTGGCCGGAATGCCCTTGATCGGATGCGGCGATACTTCGCGTCATTCTGGTCATCTTCCATATTTTCGAAAAGACTGATCGAGGTTATAGTGCTGTCATGTGACTGTCTTGAAAGGCAGGTCCAAGCATCTTGGTAGCGCGTGAGGAGGAGTGTTCATGCGACACATTAAATGGAGCAATCCGATCGAAGTTGGCTTTACGCAGGGTGGCTTTCAGGTCGTAACAGGCCCGTCCGAAGCCCTGAAGTGCATGGCCAATCTATGGCCGGATCGGCGCGGGCCGCTTTATGTGGCGGCCAGAAGTCTCTGCCGCGCGGCGATCGATGGCCGAAAGTCGGCCGAAGAAGCTCGCGAGATGTTCATTTCAGCGACGCGGGAAGCGCATCTCAAGATGCACTGAAACGCGGCGGCTCGAACCCGCTGGCTGTTCAAATCTTGCAGTCCCGCAAAGGCGCCGATAGTGCGGCCGCTTGAATCCTATCTGTTTTCATAGGCCTATTCGTTTCGTGACCGCTGGAACGTTGCGAACCGGAAACACTCTTCGAACCGAATAGCCGCCAACAAAAAAGCCAGCGACGAAAGTCGCTGGCTTTTTATTGTCTTCGCAACGCTGCGGATGTCGTTAGCGGTTCGAACCCCGAACGGACATGCGGCAATCAGGTTCCGATGCCGGGCAATCCTTGTGATCCGGGCTGTACGGCCCTGGCGTCCCTGCATTCGGACGCGGATTGTTGTTCTGCGGCTGCGGCTGCGGCTGCGGCTGTTGCGCCTGGGGCTGCTGAACCTGAGGCTGGCGCTGCGGTTCCGGGCGGGGCTGATTGTTCGGACGATTGTTGTCGCGCTGACGATCGGGTCGGTTGCCGCCCCAATTGCGGTTATCGTCCGGCTGCTGGCGACCACCGCCATCGCGATTGTCGCCGCGCTGCCGATCCCACTCGCGGCCGCGGTCCGGGCGTCGATCCCAATTACGGTCCTGTCCGTCATTCCAGTCCGGTCCGCGATTCCAATCGCGATTGCGGTCGGGGCGGCGGTCCCAATTACGGTCCTGTCCGTCATTCCAGTCCGGTCCGCGATTCCAATCGCGATTGCGGTCGGGGCGGCGGTCCCAATTGCGGTCCGGTCCGTTATCCCAGTCGGATCCTCGATCCCAACCCGGATTCTGAGGGCGGTCCCAATCATTGGCGGGACGGCGGTCGACCCAGCCCGGGCCGCGACGCCAACGATCGCGATCGCGATAGAAGTCACGGCCGCGATAGTAGCGACCCCAATAATCGTCGAAATTGAAGACGACCGTGGGAATGCCGAGCGGGCGATAATATTGCCGGTCGATATAGATGCGGCGTGATTGGTAGGTCGCCTGGATATAGCGACCGGCAACCCATCCGCGACCGCCGTAGAAGGAAACGTCGCACCAGGGCGTGTCGTTCAGGCAGCCGTTGATCTGCAGCGGCACGCCGACGGGAATCATGGTGACGGCCGGATATTCGGTACTGGGCCCCGAACGCATGTTGACGTTGGCAGTGGCGAAGCCCTCCGCCGCTTCCGCAATCGCCGGCACCGCAAAGAATGCGGCCAGCAGACTTGCGGCAAGAATCTTGAACCTCATGAAACTCTCCCTTTGCGCACCGTTCCGGCGATATGGCCGCCCGGCGCCTGTTCCGCATGTGCGCCTACCCCGGCGCTATTCGGTATGGCTTCCCAATTTCGGCAAGATAAAGGCCTGCGCATGCACGAAATCGGATAGGATTTTCGGCGCAGCTTCAATCTTTGCCTGTGTTTTATCGAGAGCTGCATGAATACAGCTTGAACGCGGATCGGCAGGCCGGTGGCATAAAGAGGGTTTGGCGAGATCGATCGCCTCTTTAACGTCGAGGCCTTGAAATCGCCATGTTGCTCACCGATATACTCTTCAGTCATGCAGCGGTTGGATGGCTGGCGCGCTTGAAAGCGAGCCGTTTCGTCCTTCCGGATTGTTGTTGGAAATTAACGTTTCGTTAATCTTTAACACGCAATCTGACTGCAGTTCCGCTTTCTCTTTGACCACGGATGGACTGGCACTGTTGTGAGAGCGGATGACGAAAGGCCGGATTGTTCCGGCCTTTTTGTTTTTATGGCGATGGCGTGTTTCCTGCAAAACGGGAGCGCGCCATTTTCAATTTCAGCACCCCTTCTGCAGATAAAACAAAAGCCGCCGCAGAAGGCTGCGGCGGCTTTCATGCTTTAATGATGCGCCCGGCGAGCCCGGGCGGTATTCGTTAGTTGGCTTTCTTAGCCGAGACCTTGACGATCTTGGCGGGAGCCTGAGCAACGGTCGCCTTGCCGGCCGGCACATAGCCGGCACCGATGTTGACGTTCAGCGAGATGTAGTCACGGGCGCTCTGCTGAACGGCCTGTGCCAGGCTCTGCTGAGCGGCGGTCACGTTACGCTGAGCGTCGAGAACGTCGAGCAGCGAGGACGCGCCGTCCTTGTAGCTTGCGGTCGAGAGCTGCAGCGCTTCCTGGTAGGACTTGACCTGAGCATGCAGAGCCGAAACGGTCTGCGCATCGCGGCTGACTGCGGAGAGCGCATTTTCAACCTGCTCGATCGCTGAAGTTACCGTCTGCTTCCAGACGATATACTGCTCGCGGCTGACCGACTCTGCATTCTTGACGCCAGCGCGCAGAGCGCCGCCGTCGAAGATCGGCAGGTTCAGCGACGGGCCAAACGACCAGTTGGTCAGGCCACCGCTCGCGGACGAGCTGTGGATATAGGACGGAGAAATCGAACCACTGAGCGTGATCGACGGGAAGAGCTTGGCTTCCGCTACACCGATCTGGGCGGTTGCGGCAGCAAGGTTACGTTCGGCAGCACGGATGTCCGGACGATTGCGAACGAGGTCGGCGGGAACGCCGGTCCGAACGCTGCCACGGAATACCGGCTGTCTGCCACCCCCCTGCATCTGGGCGATGATCGTTGCCGAGGGTACGTTCAGCAGCGCTGCGATATGATGCACGGCCTGGCGATAGCTGATTTCATAGCCAGGGATGGTCGACAGCGTCGAGTTGACGAGGCCTTCGGCCTGGACAACGTCGAGGCGGGATGCGGCACCGGCTTCAAGCTGGAACTTGGTCAGCGAAAGCGTATCGCGGCGAGACTTCAGGTTTTCCTGAGCGATCGACACGAGTGCCTGGTAGTAACGGGCGTCGACGTAGCTGTTGGCGAGATCCTGCAAAAGGGTCAGGCGCTGCGTGTCGACGTTGGAGTAGGCAGCGTCGAGCGAAGCGTTAGCGCTTTCCGTTGCACGGCGATACTGACCCCAGAGGTCGAGCAGCCAGGATGCGGAGGCAGTGCCGCCGCTTGCGGTCCGGGTCTCCGTCTGCGTACGCAGCGAACCCTTCTGACCGCTCGTCGTGCTGTCACCGCTCAGCGTGAGGCTCGGCAAGCCGCCGGCACCGGCCGTGACGACTGCGGCCTCAGCCTGGTTGATGCGCTCCAGCGTCTGCTGGATGTTAAGGTTCTGGGCAAGTCCCTGTGCGGCGAAGGCATTCAGCTTGGAATCGCTGAACGCGGTCCACCACTGCGAACCGGCGATATCGCCGTTCACCTTCGTACCGCCCTCCGAGAACTTGGCCGGCAGAGGCATTTCCGGTGGCTTATGGTCTGGGCCGCTGACGCAGCCTGCCAGAATAAGCAGCAGGGCGGGGGCGGCAGTACGAATGGAAACCATCACATTGTCCCACAATTCAATCTACATGATCAGTTTTTATAAGGGCCTGTAAGACCCCATGTGTTTCGGCGCTCCAGCTCTACGCGATACAAACAAATGACCCGAAGCAGTCGTCGGCAATCTAGCAATGAGTTTTGCAATAGCACAGTGGCTTTTACGAATTCTCGGCAGCGAACATATGTGGGATCGAGCGAAATATCAGGGTTTCGGTAAAAAAAATCTAAAGTGTTGCAAAAAACATACCGTTGGTACGCCACCTAAGGCTGCGATATGTGTTTGAAACACCTGACCGATACAACCCAGGACAAGTCGCCTGGCACCAAGCATGCGCCAAGCGACGATCCGAATCTCGTCAAGGAAAGTAGCGAGCCAGGCTTGCGCGAACCCTATCGACCGGTGTTGCACCGCGATCGTCCGGCACGAAAGTCGAGCCGGTAATCGCTTCGTAGGCGCGGATATAGACCCTCGATGTCTGCTCGACGAGATCAAGCGGAATTTCCGGAATATCGTCCTTGTAGGGATCGCAGCGCTCGGTGACCCAAGCTCGAACGAAGTCCTTGTCGAAGCTTTCCGGGCGCGCTCCCTTGTCGAAGCGCTCCTGATAGCTATCGGCCAGCCAGTAACGGCTGCTATCCGGCGTGTGGATTTCGTCGGCAAGAATGATGGTGCCGTTTTCATCAGTGCCGAATTCATACTTCGTGTCGACGAGGATCAGCCCCTGTTTGCGGGCGATTTCCTGACCTCTGGCGAAGAGCGCCAGGGCGTAGCGCGACAACGTCTGCCATTGCACTTCGGTCAAAAGCCCGTTTTCGATGATCTGCGTCGGCGTCAGCGGCTCGTCGTGTCCGCCATCGAACTCCTTGCTCGTCGGCGTGATGATCGGCTCCGGCAGGATTTGGTTGTCGCGCATGCCGTCGGGCAGCGTGATGCCGTACATCTCGCGCTGACCCTTTTTATAGAGTGTCAGGATCGAGGTGCCTGTCGTACCGGCGAGATAGCCGCGAACGACAACTTCCACCGGCAGGATGTTCAGGCGCTTGCCGACGACGACGTTGGGATCCGGATAGTCGATGACATGGTTGGGGCAAATGTCGCGCGTCTGCTCGAACCAGTAGCGTGCCGTCTGGGTCAGAACCTGCCCCTTATAGGGAATGCAGGTGAGAATGCGGTCGAAGGCGCTCAGCCGATCCGTGCTGATGATGATACGGCTTCCATCAGGCAGATCGTAATTCTCGCGAACCTTGCCGCGATAATAATTGGGGAGTTCGGGGAAATGGGCTTCGGAGAGAATTCGCAATGCGTCCACCAGCAGGCTCGTGCATCCATCCGCCCGACGGATGCTTCTTGAGCGGACCCTTAGCGCATTGTGACGGGAATCGGAACGCTTTTCGAAGAAGGGCGTGGATTCCCTCGGCTTTGAGGCACTTGCGGTCCGAGGATCCCGTTCGGTCAACGGGGAGGCCGCCAACCGTCATTCGCCGTCTTTTCGAGGATGGGTGTCGAGAAGACGCCGACGATCCGATCGCTCCATTGTCTGCCATCGGCGTCTACGCGTTCACGCCATCGTTCGGACTGCAGCATGGCTGCGCCGATCACCACGGGCTCGATCCCGCAGGCCGTCACCAAAGCAAGGCCGGACACGATCGAGGTTCCGCTGGAAATGACATCGTCGATGAGCGCCACGCGCTTTCCCTCGAGCAGAGGCAGCATGCGCGGGTCTACATAAAGACGCTTTTCCTGGTTCGGCGTGGTGATCGATGACAAGGAGACCGACAGCTCGTCGCGATACCAGAATTTGCGCGAGGTTCCGAGCGGCACATACCGGGTGTGCCCAAGTGCCCGTGCAACTGCGGCTGCCAATGTCAAGCCGAGGGTCGGCAATCCGACGACGACGTCGACATTGTATTGCGCCAACCGCGACGCGAGCGCTTCGGCGAGTGCATCCTGCACGGCAAAACTCGCCTGGTTGATGATTAAGGATGCCAGCGCGTGCTCGCCATCGGCTAGCACGCGGATCGGCAGTTGCAGCTGTCGTCCGTCCGGCAGCTCGGCCGGATAGAAGCCGCGGTATTCTTCTTCTATCGCGAAACTCTGTGGCGGATGAAGCTCCTGCCAGAAATCATGAGGCTGCATTTGCGTTTTATCTGCGCTCCCTTTGCGCGTTGGACTTCAGGTCGGCGCGCCGGCGCAGCCGCGTGATCTCGGCATCGGTGAGGGCGCGGACCGCGCCCTTCGGTAAATCGCCAAGCTCCATGTCGCCGAAGGCCACACGCACCAGCCGCAGACACTCGATCCCAAGCGCTTCCAGCATCCGCCGGATCTGCCGGTTACGGCCTTCCTTGAGTTCGACTTCCAGCCAGCTGTTGCGATCGCCGCTGCGCAGAACTCGCGCCGAGCTTGCCGTCAGCAGCTCGCCGTCGTCGATAATGCCGCGCTCCATGCGCTCAAGCTGCTCCACCTCCATGATGCGGTCGACCTGAACATGATAGGTCTTGCCGACATGGCTAATGGGATCGAGCAGCGCCTGTGAGAGCACCGTGTCGTTGGTAAAGAGAAGCAGGCCTTCGCTTGCCTTGTCGAGCCGGCCGACGGGTGCCAGGTGTCGCGCATCGATATCGCGCAGACAATCATAGACGGTCGGACGTCCCTCGGGATCGTCGCGCGTCGTCACCAGCCCGCGCGGCTTGTTCAGCATGAAATAGAGCTTTTCTTCGGCAGCTATCGCAATGCCGTCGACTGCGAAGCGCGCCTGTTCCAGATCAACCCAGGTCGCCGGGTCTGTCACCCTGTTGCCGTTAACAGTCACGCGCCCGGCGGCGATCAGCACCTCCGCCTGCGTGCGGGAGCAATAGCCGAGCTTGGACAATGCTCGCGGCAAGGTCACGCGCTTTCCGTCTGGTTCCTGCCTGCTCTTTGCCGACTTGCCGGATTTCTGCGGTAAGCGCCGCTCTCTCATCCGTCCTGCCTCATGCTGGTTCCTGCAATGATGTGGGCATGCCCGCCCCGCGAAGACCAATTCTTTCGCACGAGGAAGACCCTGACGTAAATCGCATTGTCGGCAGAAAGTCGCCCTCAAGAGGAAACAGGGCCCGCATTTCATGGATGCGAGCCCTGCCGCGGACCGGAGCGGGCGATGGGGTCGGGTGGGCGGCACCGAGGCTGCCGCTTTTCGCTCCGGAAGGGATGGCGGGAAACTGCACTGCTTCTTTTGCTGGGATTTTTCAAAACGGCCGAGATTTGTTACAGTTTGTAACGTCGGCGGTTTCTCTGTTGCCAAAAGCATCGTCGCCCCGCATGGAGGGCTATGGTTTCCGCATCGCTTCTTCTGGTCGAGGACGACCGCGAGATTAGGGCGCTCCTGGAGGAGTTCCTGAGCCGTGAGGGCTTTGCCGTTCAAACGGCCGATAGCGCCGCCGCCATGGACCGCATCCTGGCGAAGGGATTTCCGGATCTCATTATTCTCGATCTGATGCTGCCGGGTGAAGACGGCCTGTCGGCTTGCCGCCGCATCCGTGCCCGCAGCCAGGTGCCGATCCTCATGCTGACTGCCAAAATAGAAGATATCGACCGCATTCTCGGTCTCGAGATGGGTGCAGACGATTATCTCGGCAAACCCTTCAATCCACGCGAGCTGCTGGCCCGCATTCGTGCCATCCTTCGGCGATCTGGGCCCGAACGGCCCGAGGAGGTCGCCGCACCGGCGCGACGGAAAAGCTTTGCCGGTCTGACGGTTGATCTCGACGGCCGTGTCGTCGAAATGGAAGGTCAGCGCCTCGTCCACCTGACGACGGCCGAATTCGACCTGCTGGTCTGCTTTCTCGAGCGCCCGCGCCGGGTCTTGTCACGGGATCAGCTGCTCGACTGGACGCGTGGCCGCGGCGCAGATCCCTTCGATCGAACCATTGACGTAACGGTCTCGCGCCTTCGCACCAAGCTTGGCCATTGCCTGCCGGATGGAGCGCAAATCATCACCACCGTCCGAAATGCCGGCTATCTCCTCACCACGGATGTGAAGGATGTCTGAACCATGTTGAAACTCGGCCTCGTTGCCCGCATCATCATGATTGTCGCCGTGGCGCTGTTCGTCATCCAGCTGGCGGCCTTTGCTGCCGCCCAATTGAAGCCGGATACCTCGTTTAATCCAGAGATTTCGCCGGCTATGCAGGTCAAATCCGCGATCCGGCTTCTTGACGCCATTGCGCCGGAAGCGCAGCCGCTGGCGGTGCGCGCGCTCAATGCCAACGGTCTGGCGCTAAGATTGATCGATGTTCCCGTGTCGGCGGAAAAGAGCGATCCGTCCAGTCTGACCTTGACCGACAAGCTTGCGCGCGAGTTTGCAACGATCGCGCTCGGCAACCGCTATTTCAATTTGCGCTCGCTTCCCGAAAGACCGCAAGGCTGGTTCTCCGTCGGCGCGCCGGATCGGATCATGGAAGTGTCTATCGGTGTGGCTGGTGGCAAGGTCGCGGTTTTCAGCCTGCCGGATACACCGACCGTGCGGTTGCGTGGCGTCCCCGTCGGCCTCATCGCCGGCGTCCTCGGCATGCTGGTCGCCGTTATCGCTATTGCCGCGGTGGCACGCGAGACACGGCCTTTGACGCGCCTGTCACGCACCGTCAATGCCATCGGCAATGGCCTGCAGCCGATTCATGTTCCCGAAAGAGGCGCTTGCGAGCTGCGCATGCTGATCAAGGCGATCAATGCCATGCAGTTGCGCATTGCCGCTCTCGTCAACAATCGCACCCTGATTCTCGGCGCGATCTCGCATGATCTGAGAACCTATCTCACACGCTTCCGTCTGCGCGTCGAGATGATGCCGGACACGCCGCACCGCGATCGCGCGATCGCCGATGTGGAGGCCATGCAGCGCCTTGTCGAGGACGCGCTTGGCTTTGCCCGCAGCACGGTCGTGCCGGATGGGCGGAATATTGTCGATCTCGACAGCGCCGTCTGTTCGCATCTGGCTGAACGCCAGGATGCTCCGGGCCTCGTCGCTTTCTCTCCGGTTGGCCAACCTCTGGGAGTAACGATGCCGCAGATGGCACTGATGCGCGTCTTGGATAATCTCGTCGACAATGCGTTGCGTTACGGCGGTCGTGCCGACATCGCTGTCGAGCATCACAGCGATCAGGGCGTCATTGTCATTGGTGACCGCGGCCCCGGTATTCCGACGGACCGGCGCAGGGATGTGCTCGAACCTTTCGTTCGGCTCGAGGAATCGCGCAACCGCGATCTCGGTGGCAGCGGACTTGGCCTCGCCATCGTCCGCCAGATTCTCGACGCGCATGGTGGCGCGCTCTGTCTGGAGGACCGAGACGGCGGTGGGCTGAATGCCATCGTCCTGCTGCCGCTGGCGGCGAGCGAGCGGAAAGCCGCCTGAATTATCGGAGCGTATATTCAGCTCTCGAAAAACCGGCAGGCTTCCTGTGTTCAATGACAGGTCAGGAAGCTCTGCAGCTCTTCGCGGCTGATGACCACGCCGGCGGCCGCCTTTGATGGGTCGGGATGCGTATAGGTAAAGCGCTTCAGGTCGGGCAGATCCAATGCCTGACGCATGCTCATGATACCGAGCGCACGTCGCCCACCTGCGCTGTCGATGCTGACTTCGACGATCGTTTCCGGTCCAGCTGTGTGCATTGTCTCCTCCCTCCTGTTTTATATCTCCATCTATAACAGAAATCTTATATATAAAATATCGGCTTTTCTGAGGCTTACGGCGGGATGTCTGCGAGGAAGCCGCGCCGGGATGGGCATCTCGTGCAAAGGGTTGAGCGGTTTGCCATGATGACGAGCATGACACCAAAGACTGAGAGGCCGGTAGCGACTCCTGGAGATGGCGACGCGCCTTAGGTCAGTCAAAGAGCTGGGTAAATCGGCTCGTACCGCGCCGTGCATTTACAATATGACGGGACATCCACTTTTCATTGCGATTTTGACCGTTCGGGCAATTTTCTCGAGGTGCCTGTGGGCTAAACCTGCGTCTTTCCTGTCATCTCTTAAAATTATTGTTTATATTCAGTTGGTTAGAAAAATGTCAGAATTTTTACAGTGATAGTGTTGACTATGTCGGGTTGGGGGGTCTATAAGCCCGATCACTGACGAGGGCGGC
>NZ_JABAIJ010000016.1 GCF_012641435.1 Rhizobium sp. P38BS-XIX | reverse complement strand
ATGCGTCCGGTGATGCCGTGCATGATGATGCCGATCGGCCTTGTCGCCATTGTGTCATTCCTCCCGTAAATAACTATATAGTTACATAACTGACACGCCAACTCACCACTGTCAACGCCATTCAGCGCAGCCAAACAGAAGCATGTATCCAGGATTGCTGAGCACTTGCGAAAAAACGCCAGGCTGCGTCGATATCCGCGTGTCCAGCAGCGAATACTAATCAATTCGCCGCCCATTTCGCGCCACTTGACAGTCTTTTGGAGCTTATGCATTCTAGTAACTGATCGGTTACATCATTCTCCAGATTTGATGTTGCGCCTTCTGGAAAAGCTGCGAGCCGATCGGATGCTTTGGAGGAAGCATGGATGGAGACGACGGCCAAAACAGGCGTGCGCGAGAAAACAAACCTTAAGCCGCGTCTTGATATGCGCGACATTTCAAAGCGTTTTGGCGCGGTTACCGTGCTTGACGGCATCTCGTTGAGCTGCCGGGCCGGCGAAGTGCTTGCGGTCTGCGGTGAGAATGGCGCAGGCAAATCCACATTGATGAAAATCCTCGCGGGCTTCTACCGACCGGATGGGGGCGAAATCCACATAGACGGCAAGCCCGTACACCTCAGGCACCCGCTCGACAGCCAGCGCGAAGGCGTCGCGATCATTCACCAGGAGCTTAGCCTTCTGCCGCATCGCACTGTTGCGCAGAACATCTTCCTCGGGCGTGAACCGACGCGCTTCGGCATCGTCGACCACAAACGCATGCGCCAGGCAGCCCTCGCCGCGCTTGCGCGCCTGCAATCAAACATCGACCCGGATGTCCGCGCCGGCGCGCTGCCGATTGCCGATCAGCAGGTGGTGGAAATCGCCAAGGCGTTGACGCTCGACGCGCGCATCCTAGTTTTCGATGAACCCACCGCCGCTCTCGACAATGCCGAAGCGGCAAAGCTCTTCCAGCTGATCGAAGAGTTGCGGCGTAATGGCGCGTCCATTCTCTACATCTCGCACCGGATGGGTGAGGTCTTCGCGCTCGCCGATCGCATCTGTGTCATCAAGGATGGGCGGCTCGTCGGCGATCTGCCGAGAAACGAGACGGATTCCGACGCCGTCGTCCGCCTCATGGTTGGCCGCGAGATCGGCGCACTTTTCCCCACGCGCTCCGGCGCTGAAGCCGGCGAACAGGTTTTCTCGGTCAAAGCCGGGCGAAACCGGCATCTGCGCGACGTAACACTGACCCTGAAATCCGGCGAAATCGTCGGCGTAGCCGGTCTTGAAGGTTCGGGTAAAACGGCTCTTGCCCGCGCAATCACCGGTGACGAGCCGTTCGATGCCGGAACGATCGAGGTCTGGGACGGCAAGGGCGCGGCATCCAGTCCTCGCGAAGCGGTTCGCCGGAAGATTGCCTATGTTCCCGACGATCGCAAAAGCGAAGGTCTCGGGCTTCGCCAGTCCTTACGGGAAAATGCGGCTTTGACCCGGCGCGCATTGTCGCCGTCGCTGTCGCTGGTCTCCCATGGCGGTTGCGCCGCCCCGTTGCTTGATCAGCTGTTACGCCAGCTCGACGTCAGGGCAGCCAATCACACCATGCCCGTCGGAGCCCTGTCGGGCGGCAACCAGCAGAAGGTGGTGGTGGCCCGCTGGCTTGCCGTCAATCCACGGCTCTGGGTGCTCTGCGAACCCACTCGTGGCGTCGATGTCGGCGCCAAATCCACCATCTATTCGATTTTGCGATCCTTCGCTGACGCCGGCGGCAGCGTCTTGGTCGTCAGCTCCGATCTTGCGGAAGTCATCGGCCTCAGCGACCGCATTCTGGTGATGAGCGAAGGGCGGATCGCCGCGGAATGTCCGGCCGGAGCCAGCGAGGAAGACATTATGAAGCATGCGGTCCTTTCACATCAGGCGAGAGCCGCATCATGAGCGATGTATCAATCGGACGCGATCGGATCGCGAAAGGCAAGATGCGGGAGGCGGCGCTCCCGCTTGTCCTGGTCGTCGGATCGGCCCTTGCCTATGCCATCGTCGCATTGATTACTGGCCAGATCGCCCAGCTGAATTGGGACGGCGTTGCGGGCCTGCTGCAGCGCATGGTGGCGCTGGGTGTCGTCGCGATCGGCCAGACCTTCGTCATTCTCGTCGGTTCGATCGACCTTTCGGTGGCGCATCTCATCAGCCTCGGAGCGATCATCGCGACCTTCGTCATGCAGGGCGACCCCGGATTGATCTGGCTCGGCATCCTCGCCGCAATGCTGGCGGGCATTCTCGTAGGCGCCATCAACGGGCTCCTGGTGACGCTGATGAAGGTCAACCCACTGATTGCAACCCTCGGCGTCGGCATGATCCTTCAAGGCATTCTGGCGACCACTTACGGAACGATGCAGGCAAACGCGCCTACCGACTACCGAACGTTGGCCTATGGTTCCCTCGGCGAGGTTCCCTATGCTCTGCTGCTTCTGGCGGCAATCGGCATGATCGCAGCCTTCGTTCTTCGTCGCACCATCGCCGGTGCCCGCGTTTATAGTGTCGGCGGCAATCCCATCAGCGCTCGCCTTGCCGGCATTCGCACGGACCGTGTGGTGCTTGCGGCTCACGTCGTTTCGGGCGCATGTGCCGCCGTTGCCGGCCTTTATCTGGCAAGCAGGCTTGGAACTGCCAACCCCTGGCTCGGCCGTAACGGCGGCTACGACCTCGACTCGATCGCGGTCGTCGTCATCGGCGGCACGCTGCTTGCCGGCGGCAAGGGCGGCGTCGGCGGCACACTTGCCGGCGTCTTCCTCTTTGCCACCATCGATGCCGTCTTCAACATGTTGCAGATCGATCCGTTCCTTGGGCAGGTTCTGCGCGGCGCCGTCGTCGTGCTCGCCGTCGCCTATCACAGCGTCAGGCAGAAAGGGCACATTGCATGATGTCGTCCCGCGTTGCCCGGCTCAACATTCCACAGGGGCGGTTTCCCATGCTGGCGTCCATACGGCGGGTCAACCCCGCTCTGATCATGCTTCTCGTTCTGCTGGTGGGGATCGCGATTCTCAGCCCGCTCTACCGCACCCCGGCAGGCATGATGAGCCTGCTGCAGCGCGCGGCCCCCCTGGTCATTCTCACCTGCGGCCAGGCTTTCGTGCTGATCTCCGGTGGCTTCGATCTTGCCCAGGGATCACTCGTGACGCTCGTCGTGATCGCCTGTGCAATAATTACCGGCGGTGACGCCGCACTGACGGCGGAGGCAATCGGCATTGCCGTCGCACTTGGCTTTTTCGTTGGCGCGGTCAACGGCTTCGTCGTGTCCTACCTCAAGGTTCCGTCTATCATCGCCACGCTTGGCGCGCTTCTTTCGGTCAAAGGCGCGGCGATGATGTGGTCCGGCGGTGCGCCGCAGGGCTATCTGCCCGATAATCTGCGCATGTTCGGCCGCCTGGTCATTCGGCCCGTGCCGATCGTTGGCGGGCTGCCTGTGGCCGTCATCGTCCTCATCGTCGTTCTAGCCGTGCTCGCCTTCCTGCTGCACGCCACGCAATACGGCAAACTGCTGACGATGGTCGGTGACAACCCGCGTGCGGCCGAACTTGCCGGCGCGCCGGTGCGGCCGATCCGGTTTGCCGCATTCGTGATCTCATCACTGTCGGCGGTTATCGCCGGCATTCTGCTCGGCGGATTTTCAGGTGTTTCGGTCGATGTCGGCACCGGCCTCGAGTTGCAGGGAACATCTGCAGCCGTCATCGGCGGCATCGTTCTCCTTGGCGGCCGCGGCAGCATTTTCGGCGCCGCCGTCGGCGCGCTTTCACTCTACGCGCTGTTCACACTGCTCAACCTCATCGGCTTTCCCGAGCCGATGCGCGTGGCGGTGCAGGGCATCATTTTGATCGTCGCGGCCGCGATCACCTCGCGACGGCAAATGGCGAATTGAGAATTGCGCCTCCTTGGGAAGAGGCGTGGTACCGGCTTTGCGCCGGTTCAACATTGGGAGGATAAAATGAGAGCATTCAACGCGACGAAACCTTTTTCCATCGGCATAAGCCTGTGCCTGCTGTCGACATCGGTGGCACTTTATGCCCCGCAAGCCAAGGCGGATGATGCCTTCACGACCGAACAGGCGCTGCTGAAAGCAACGCCGACCGGCCCGGCAGACAAGCCATGGGAGCAATATATCGGCGGCGGTCTGGTCGATACGTCCAAATACAAGAAGGCCGGCCCGCACAAGCTTTGCTTTTCCAACGCCAGCGTCAGCAATCCCTGGCGTGTCGTCGGCTGGAAGGTGATGCAAGCGGAAGCTGACGCTGAAAAAAGCTCGGTCGCCTCGCTGCAATATGCCGACGCCAAGGACAGCGATGACAAACAGATTTCCGACATTCGCGCCTTCATCAACAGCGGCCAGTGCGATGCGCTGATCGTATCCCCGACCACATCGAACGCTCTGACGCCGGTGGTCGAAGAAGCTTGCAAGACCATGCCGGTCGTCGTTTTTGACCGCAGTGTCAACACGAGCTGCCCCGTCACCTCGATCAGCAGCATCGGCGGCAACGCATGGGGCATAGCTGGCGCGCAATACATCGCCGATAACATGCCGAAGGGCGGCAAGGTATTGATGCTGCGCACTGCGCCCGGTGTCGACCTGTTCGAAACCCGCTCGGATGCCGCCATGCGCATCTTCAAGGCCGCCGGTATCACGCCAGTCGGCAGCGAATTCACCGGCGGCGACAACGCCAAGACCAAGGCGGTCGTGTCTGACTATCTCAGCCGCCTTGGCCAGCTCGATGCGGTCTGGGTCGACCTCGGCGCCATGTCAGTCGCCGTGGCGGAAGCCTTCGAGGATGCCAGCCAGCCTTATCCGATCATCACCGGTGAAGACCAGGAAGACTATCTGCAGAAGTGGAAGAATACCGGCTTCAAGGGCATTGCCCCGACCTATCCGGCCTATCAGTGGCGCACCGCACTGCAGGCAGCCGTAAAGATCCTCGATGGCAAGCAGGTTCCCGGACCGAAATGGGTGCTGCCGCAACCCGTTATCACCAACGAGAACCTCGATCACTATGTGAACCTGAAAATGCCGCCGCTGCATTATGCGCTGTGCGGTTGCGAAGACTTGCCGGGCTATCCGGAGCGGTTCGGCGGTAAGCCCTGATCCCCTCCATGCACTGACCACACAACGACCTTTATGCCGATAGTGATAGGACGCATTTCATGATCGATTATCTTATTCTCGGTGGCGGCAGCGCTGGCTGCGTTCTGGCTGCCCGCCTTTCTGAAAATCCAAGCGTACAGGTCGTTCTCATCGAAGCCGGTCGCAATATTGCGGCCGGCAGCCTTCCTGACAATATCCGCAGCCGCTATCCCGGACGCGCCTATATCGACGAAGGAAACATCTGGGCGGATCTCAAGGCCTATATCGGCGCGCCGAAGGGTGAGACTGCCGGCCGAAGCCCACGCCGATATGAGCAGGGCCGCGTGCTTGGTGGCGGCTCTGCCGTCAACGCCATGGTTGCCAATCGCGGGGCCCCCGGCGACTATGACGAATGGGGTGCCGAAGGCGCCAAAGGGTGGTCCTGGGAAACCGCCCTGCCCTACTTCCGCAAGCTGGAACACGATTTCGATTTCAACGACGACTATCATGGGCAGGATGGCCCCATTCCGATCCGCCGCATCAAGCCGGACAGGATGTCGCCTTTTGTCAAGAACGTCATCGACACTATGGCCGCTCGCGGCCATCAGCGCCGACCGGATCAGAACGGCGAATGGAAAGACGGGATTTATGTCGGCGCCATCGCCGTCAGCGACAAGGGCGAGCGCGTGCCCACCTCCGTCGCCTACCTGTCTCCGGACGTGAGGGCGCGGCCAAACCTGCGCATTCTGACCGACCGTTTTGCCGACAAACTGCTGCTGGAAGCCGGGCGCGTGACCGGTGCGGTCATCTCTGATGCTCGTGACCGTTCACGGACGGAGACCTTCACGGCCAACGAGACCATCGTCAGCTGCGGCGCCATTCATACGCCGGCACTATTGATGCGCAGCGGCATCGGCCCGGCCGAGCAGTTGAACAAGCTCGGCATCGCCGTCGCCTTCGACAAGGCCGGAATCGGCCGCAATCTGATGGAACATCCCTCGACGGCCGTCTCCACTTATCTGCCGCCGCAATCGCGGTTGCGGGATCTGGACGAGCATCACGATCACGCCATCCTTCGCTTCTCGTCGGGCCTCGGCAACGCGCCCGAGGGAGACATGCACGCCGCCATCATCGCGCGATCGGGCTGGCACAGCGTCGGCCAGCGGGTCGGCACGTTGTTCATCTGGGTCAACAAGGCCTATTCGCGCGGATACGTTCAGTTGAAAAGCACCGATGCACGCGAGGAGCCACTTGTTGATTTTCGCATGCTCTCCGACGAACGCGACCTGGAGCGGCTGAAATCAGCCTTCCGTCTCGGTGCCGAAACATTGCTCGACAAGCGCTTGGACGGCCATCGCGGAACGGTATTTCCCACCAGCTATTCGCCGCGTGTCGCAAAGCTCGCAGGACCTGGCATGGCCAATCAAATCCAACGCGGCTTGTTCGGCGCAATGCTCGACCATTCCTACGCGCTACGCCCTTGGCTTATCCACTCGGTGGTGACGCTCGGCATCAAGATGACGGATCTGCTTGCCGACGACAAAGCCTTGACCGCGTTCGTCAGCGGCGCTGTCGGCGGTGTCTGGCATGCCTCGGGAACCTGCAAGATGGGCGCGGAGAGCGATCCCTCGGCCGTCACCAACGGCAGCGGCGAAGTCTATGGCGTTGCCGGTCTGCGCATCTGCGACGCCTCACTGATGCCGACCATCCCGCGCGCCAACACGAATACGCCTGTTATCATGATGGCGGAGAAAATTGCCGACGATATCAAGGCTGCGCGGCAGAATGCCTCCTCGCCGTCTGCCTGATAGGGATAGGGCAATTCCAGGAAAGGCGTCTGGCGGCTTCCTTCCGGAATTGCCGGAAGCAAAGACATAAGCGGTTCGAAGTTTCCGTGAAAACTGAGCCGCTTTCACATCATCACGCGTCGATAAGACCATCCGGCGATCAAGCCGGATGACGGGATGCCGAGACCTGCTGCAGGGCAAAAAGAACGATCAACAACACGCCGAGCAAGCCACCCGCCAGGGCGGAAGTCGACCATCCACCCCACTGATAGGTCACCGTCCCGAGCAATGAACCCAAAGCGCCGCCAGCGAATGTCACGGTCATGTACAGCGCATTGATACGGCCGCGATTTTCTTGCCCGGCGGCGGAAAAAATGATGCGCTGGCTGACCACCTGATTGCCCTGCACACCGGCGTCGAGAAGGAAGGCGAGGATTGCAAGGCCAACCACGCTCGATATCGCCGCTGCCCAACCCGTTGCCAGGAAGCCGACACCGACCAGCAGCATCGAGCCCAAGGTCACCATTTTCGAATGGCCGCGATCGGCAAGCCGCCCGGCAAGCGGGGCCGCCAGGGCGCCGCCGGCACCGGCAAGCGCGAAGAACCCGATAGCGCGTTGGCTGAGGCCCAGCTGTTCCGCAAGCATAAGGGGCGCCGCCGTCCAGAACATGTTGAAGGCCGCAAACATCAAGAATTGAAAGGCAGCTCGCCAGCGCAGCGCCGGTATCGTCAACCACAGACCCGCCATTGAGCCAAGGATCTGGCTATATTTCATCCGACCCTTGGCGGCATGTTTCGGCATCATGCGCACCAATGCGACGAGGATCAGCACCATCAGCACAGCCGAGCCCCAGAAGACGGCACGCCAGCCAAGACTTGCGGCAATGAAGAGCGACGCGGGTCGGGCCAGCATAATGCCCGTCAGCAAGCCAGCCATGATGTTGCCGACGGTACGGCCACGGCGCTCGGGTGGCACCAGATGCGAAACGAAGGGGATCAGCACCTGCGCGCCCGTCGAGCAGACACCGACCACGAAGGATGCAATTAAGAAGGGGACGGCAACCGTTGATACGGCTGCTGCAATCAAAGCCACGATGGTGAGCGACAGCGTCGTCAGCACCAGCCGCCTGTTCTCAACAATATCGGCGAGCGATACCAACAGAAAAAGACCGGCGCCATAACCGATCTGCGTGATGCTGGTGATCGAGCCCGCCATGCGGTCGCTGATGCCGAGTTCGGCACCGATGGAGGCGACCAGCGGCTGCGCATAGTAAAGATTGGCGACAAGCGCGCCCGTGGCGATGGCAACGAGTGTGACGAAGGCGCGCGGAGGCTCCTGATCGACACTTGCGGTCGCTGACGATCCGTTATGTTGCATGATGATCTCCGAAGTCGGCACCGACATGAGCATGATCCCGAAGAAATGCGAAGCGCTTTCGGGCTGTTGTCGGCATAAGCGCACGACTTAAAAGGGAAAGTCACGTCAATGTGACGCAGTTCAGGGAACGATGCCCATCGTAACACCGCCAGCCACGAGCAACGCAACCCCTGCCATGACCGAAACGTGCTTTTTCCATGGTAAAATCGCTGCCGCCAGCATCCACGCGGTGAGGAAGGCCATCCAGCCGACATTCATGACACCACCGGCAAATTGCAGGCAAATCATGCCGACACAGCAACCCGAACAGGCCCGGCCATGGCGAACCCCATCCATGAGAGACACTCTCGGGCCAATGCAGCGGCCAGCACCGACACAAGGCAATTTCGGCGCGGGCTTGAACGGCAGGAGCTGATAAAAGCCCGCCGCCACAAGCAGAAAACCGCTCGATACAGGAATAAGAAGGGCTGCTCCGCGCGTCAGGAGATTCGCGGACTCAAGAGACCATTGCGCCAGTGCCGCGCCAATGCCGCCGACCAACAGAAAGAGAAGATATCCGGCGGTAAAGACTCCCGCCCTTGCATAGGTCCTTGCGTCGCCTCGATGATCCCAAGACGCCTGCACGATTGCAAGGGTCGCACCGGGAAGCATCATGGCAGGCGTCATTACGACCCACATGACAAGGAGACTGATGGCTCTGTCCACGCTCCAGGCAGGAATAGTCGAACCGATACCGCCGCCGGCGCAAATGACGTCACCCGCGATCGGCATGATCGACACGAGAAGCCACCAGCATGCCGCGCTCGCAAGCGCGATCCCGAGAAGGATCGTCTGCATCTGCGCATCGCGAAGCATGATCGTTGAACTCATCTCAAGCTCTGCCTGACCGTTGATCGGAGCACATGGCGGCCTCGACCTGCGAAGCCGCCATGTGAGCTGCTGCCTTTTTTGAGGAGATCAGCAGCAGCATCCTTTCGAAGCATCGCCCGCAAGAACGCTTGCCTTGTTGATCGTATCCGGCAGGTTGTTCGATGGGTTCATCTCGAAGAACCCGACCGGCGCCAGCGAGAAGCCACAGGAAATGCAGGGCTGCACCGGGAAGTCCTCAGGTCGCACGACATGGTGCAGACCGAAGGAATGCCAGAGCACGATGTCGGTATTTTCGACCGGGCGATCCTGCTTGACGATCTCGGCCAGCCCATCCAAACCGTCGGAGTTCGCCACGAATTCGCCGGCCGGATAACGCTCGTTTTCATTGAACGGCGTGACCCAGATATGGTTGCGGATGAAATTCGAGCGCGTGCCGGAGGCGCCGTCATCCTGAATCATCGGCGTCACGCAATTCGGCGCATGCAGCTTGTATCCGACCGGCTTGCCGACATGATTGAGCTTGTTGGGGTTGACCACCTTCCAGCTGCGATGCGTCGAAAGGTCTGCCCTGCGCGCGGCGGCAAGCTCCGTCTTGAGCACGGTATCCTCGGCATAAAAAGCATTGCCGTAAGGATTCGTGCCGCTCGTCGGCTCCATGTAGGAATTGGTCTCGACAACACTGTTGCCCGAACCATCGACTGCCATATCCAGGCGCGCGCAGAAAATATGCTGATGGATCGGCGCACCAAGACCCGGCTGGATCTCGACCGAGTATTTATCGGGCTGGCCCGGATGGCATGCATTGGTATTGACGATGCCGGTCGCCTTCATTTCGAATTCGATTTCACCGGCCTGGTCCAGATACCAATACTGCGCATATTCGTAGTTGCCGACCGTGCAGATGGAGGAGATGACCAGCTTCCGGCCCCGCTTCAAAACAGTGCGGCCGGTGCGGAAATCCCAATGCTTCCAAAGGATGCCCGTATCCTCTTCATGGATGCAGACTGCTTTCTCGATGGTCACCGCTTCACCCTTGATGCCATTCACATGCGCATCGAGATAGTGGATCGTACCGAGGCAATCGCAACCGAGCTTCAGGGAATTGGTCAGCTTGCCGAAGCCATATTCGCCGACATCGAAGATGTTCTGGCGGGCATGGCCGAAGAGCGGCGAACCGTAGGGTACGACGAGTTCGGCAATCGCAGCCCGGCGAACGACCGAGCGGCCGTCATAACGGATATCATGCAGCACAAGGCCTTCGCGTGGCGTAAAGCCGATTGCCAGTGTCCATTTGTCCCAGGAAATCGCATGGCCATCGATGGTGAAGCTCACGCCTTCCGGCTGAACAACATCGAGCGTTTTCAACGGAGCCGGGGGGGCTGGGAGAAACTCCGGGTCGTAATCGTAGCGCGTCATCGGGATCGGTGGATGATCGGGATGATCGTCAACGCGCAAGACCTCGCCGGTCTTCACATCGATGACGGCATTCAGGCCCTCGATCGGATGCGCATAATAGTTTCCGAATTCATGAACGCGCAGCCACGAGAAGGTGTGCGAGATCAGGCGCCCTTCTTCATCCTTGTGGCCGAAATTGCCGCCCGACCAAGAATCGACGATGACGCCGGTCATGTCCTCGATGCCACGCTTGCGGCAGGCTTCGATGAAGCGCGGGTCATTTTTGACGTTAACCTCGACGCTCAGCATCTGTTCGACCATGAAGCCGGCGCGCGCCGTTGGGAAATGCTTGTGGCCGGTAATCGATCTATCGGCGAGGGACACGATCAGCTGCCAGACGCCCGGCTTGTCGAGATGATTGACGTTGACGCGCGCCTCGCGCGGCAGCGACTTGCCTTCGAGATGCGCGCGATATTCGGCGGGCGTGGGTTCGCGAAGATCGATGTTCTCGAAGAGCGCTTCTTGCCCCAGTTCAGGGTCCGCGTTGATGACTTCGGCAACGACGCGGATCTCATCCGCAGTCAGCGGCGAAAGCGCCTGCAGATAGCTTGGCGGCGGCGGTGCCGCGGCGCCCGCTTGCATCGAGGCGGCGTGGACGGTCTGGTTCATGGTTGTGTTCCCTATTCTGGTTCGACGGACAATCGGTTGGCGATCATCCGTCGAGGTCGGTCTTGGTCGACAGGCCGCCTCGCGCGGCCTGTGCGATGGTCGGTGTCACTGGCGCAGGTCGGTCCAGATCCGGTCATAGGCGCGCGTCGCCTTTTCCGGGCAGGAGGGCGCAAAGACGATCTTGAGGTCGGAGGGAGGGTTGAACTCCGGCGAATTGCCCACTTCCGGTGGCAGGTATTTGTTCGAGCCGGCGACTGCACTCTGATAGCCGGTCGACTTCTGCTGGAGAGCGATGTTTTCCGGGTCCATCAGGAAGTTCAGGAACTTCTTGGCGTTCTCCAGATCGGGCGCGCCCTTCGGCACGGCGACATTGTCCATCCAGCCGATAACGCCTTCCTTGGGGAAGACGTATTTGATCGTCGACTTCTGCTGGCGTGCAGCGAGCGCCTTGCCGGACCATTGTTCGTGCATGACGGTTTCACCGGAGACCTGGCGCTCCGTCGTCCCATCCGAATTATAGACCTTCACGAAGGGCTTCTGCGCCTGAAGCAAGGCGTTCAGCTTCTTCAGATCAGCGGGATTGGAATTGCACTGGTCCTTGCCCATGTAGAGCAGCGCCAGCGACATGACCTCGCTTGGCGAACCGAACATACCGATCTTGCCCTTGAGATCGTCCGAGGGCTCGAACAAGGCCTTCAGGCTGTCGGTCGGCCCCTTGTAGATGGCGGTATCGACAGAATAGGAGGTGGTGCCCCATACCCACGGAACGGAGTATTTCGCGTCCGCATCCCACGGTCGCTTCTGCCATTTCGGATCGAGATTCTTGAAGTTCGGCATGGACGCGACACCGACATCCTGCAGAAGGCCCTGATTGACGAAAATCGGCACGAAGTCGTTGCTGATGATCATCACGTCATAGCCGGATGCGCCCGAGCTGATCTTGGCGAGTGCGGTCTCGTTGGAATCATAGGTGTCGATCGTCACCTTGATGCCGGTTTCCGCCTCGAATTTCTTGACCATCTCGTCCGAGGTGTAGTCGGTCCAATTGTAGATATGCAGGACGCCGGCATCGGCGAAAGCCGCATGCGGCACAGCGCAGGCAGCACTCGCGAGTAGGCTGGCACTCAAAAGCATTTTATTCATTTTGGTCATGGTTCCCTCTCTGTTATTTTTGCCTAGAGATTATTGTTCTGCCTTCTGACTTCGTCGTCCGATGAGCAGCGATGCCGTGACGAAGACCAGAGAAACCGCAAGCAGGATGGTGGAGATGGCATTGACCTCCGGCGTGACGCCGAGCCGCATCATGCCGTAGACATAGACGGGCAGCGTCGTGGAGCCGGCTCCGGACACCATCAGGCTGATCAAGAAATCGTCGAGCGACACGACGAAGGCCATCAACGCTCCCGCCGAAATCGCCGGCATCAGCAGCGGCAGCGTGACGCGCCGGAAAAGCTGCCATTCGCTGGCGTAGAGATCGCGTGCCGCCTCTTCGAGCGCGCCGCCCATATCACGCAGCCGAGCCTGAACCGGCAGCAACGCAAACGGAATACAGAAGACGGTATGAGCGATAATGAGGTTGACCAGACCATTATGCATGCCGACCATCGAGAAAAAGATCAGCGTCATGATCGCCACGATGATCTCCGGCACGATCAGCGGCAACGCAATCATCGCGGTGACTGTCGCGCGGCCGAACCGCAGCTTGCCGCGCTCGAGTGCGAGCGCGCCGGCCGTTGCAATCACCGTTGAGGCGATGGTTGCGGCAATGGCGATAATGATGCTGTTGACGGCGGCGCGGCGAATATCGGCGTTGGCGGCAACATCGGCAAACCAATGCAGGCTGAAGCCGCTCCAGACCGTCACCAGCTGATTGGCGTTGAACGAATAGATCACCAGGATCAGCAGCGGCGCGTAGAAAAACAGCATGATGATTGCGGTGAACGTCGATAGCCCCGGCGTATGGCGCCAATCGAAAGGTCTCGCGGCTTTCATGAGCGGCCCTCCTCCGGAACCTTGCGGGCACGCGCAAGAAAAATCAGCAGAACACCGACCGTCACGACGATCGACAGTGCCGCACCGAATGGCCAGTTTCGCGACGTCGTGAACTGCATCTGCACGAGGCTTCCGATCAGCAGTTTCTTGCCTCCGCCAAGCAGGTCCGGCGCGAGGAATGAACCAAGTGCAGGTGCAAAGACAATGCTTGCACCCACCAGTGCACCCGGCTTCGCCAGAGGCCAGATAACGCGGCGGAAAACCGCGTAGCGATTGGCATAGAGGTCGTAGGCCACCTCGATCAATCGTGGATCGATCCGTTCCAACGTCGAGTAGACAGGCAGGATCATGAACGGAAGAAAGGTATAGACCAGTCCCAGCAGGATCGAGCCGTCGTTATAAAGGAGCGGCAATGGGCCGTTAATCACACCCAGCGACTTCAGGAAACCATTCGCCAGCCCTTCATCGCGCAGGATGAGCACCCAGCAATAGGTGCGGATCAGCGTATTGATCCAGAACGGCAGCGTCACGAAGAACAGAAGAATGCGCCGCCGCTCCGGCGACTGGCACACGATGAACCAGGCTACCGGCAGACCGAGCGCCAGACAGAGGATTGTCGTCGCAGCAGCGAGATAGATGGAGCGCAGGATGATGATCACATAGCTCCACGAGAAGATGAGACTGTCGTCGAAGTCCCGCTGGAACAGAAACTGCACATAGGCGTCGAAGGTCAGCGGCATGGTGACGCCGCCGTAGGGATTGGCGGTCATGAACGAATAGACGATGGCAATGATCAGCGGCAGCACCATGAAGACGCCAATGACCAGGAAAGCCGGGGCAATGAGAGCCAGAGTGCGATTTTCATTCATAAGTGCACCCCCTCAATTCGGCAGGTGGCGTTCGACGCCACTCGGCCAATCGACGACCACGGCCTGGCCAGTGGTCAGCGACGGTTCGGCATCGCGGCAACGGCTGCGCAACTTGCTGCCGCCATCGAGCGTGACCTCGTAAAGCGTGTCGAGACCAAGGAAGGTGATCGAGGCAATCGTGCCCCGAGCACGCCCCTGTCCTGCATTGACGGCTGGCGAAACGGCGACGCGCTCCGGCCGGACCGCGATCATGATCGTCGGATCACGTCCGAGAACGGGACCTGGAATGACATTGGACTCGCCAATGAAATCGGCCACGAAGCGGCTTTCCGGATTGTCGTAGATTTCCCGCGGCTCGCCGACCTGCAACACGTTGCCCGCCGACATGACGGCGATCCGGTCCGACATTGCGAGCGCTTCTTCCTGGTCGTGCGTGACCAGAATGAACGTGATGCCGGTCTCGCGCTGTAGGCGCTTCAACTCCGATTGCATTTCCTTGCGAAGCTTCAGATCGAGCGCCGATAGCGGCTCGTCGAGCAGCAGCACCTTCGGACGTGGAGCAAGTGCCCGCGCAAGCGCCACACGCTGCTGCTGGCCGCCGGAGAGCTGTCGCGGACTGCGGGATGCATAGTTCTCAAGCCGCACCATGCCCAACGCTTCGCGCACCCGCAGTCCGATCTCGGCTTTCGGCACCTTGCGCATCTCCAGACCGAAGGCGACGTTCTCGGCAATCGTCATATGCGGGAACAGGGCATAGCTCTGGAAAACCGTGTTGACCGGACGCTTCTGCGGCGGCAACGACGCCGCGTCGATATCGCCGATACGGATTCTGCCGGTGGTTGGTGCCTCAAAGCCGCCAATCAGACGCAGCAAAGTCGTCTTTCCGCAGCCGGACGGGCCGAGCAACGTAAAGAACTCGTTGTCGCGAATGGAGAGATCCACCGTATTCAGGGCCGTGACGAGGCCGGTGGCCTTCGTGGAGAAGGATTTCGAGACCCCCTCGATGTCGATCATAGCCCGCACGTCTAAGCCCCTCATTTTTTCTTAAATAACTATTTGGTGAATAGCTAACAGCGGCGAAATTCTCCTGTCAAGCGGCATCGCCGACGCGAAATTCAAAAATTACCTGGATCATCGAGTACGGATTTTTCACGCGACATTGTTGCGTCTGGGCGCCGTTGCCCAAGCAGTTGAAATGACTTAGAAATAGTCATAAACTGCTGTTTTATATTAATAATATGCAGATAAGGCACAAGGCAATTCTCCCTCCGCTATCACACAAACGGAAGATCTGCATCGCAACAATTTCCCACCATCGCCGGTGGCTTGCCGGGACAACGCGGCAACACAATTCTGGTCAATATATAACTATATAGTTACATATATTTTTAGTTCGTACGACCTATGAGACACCTCCGCCCCCTCACGAAATTCGCATGCATGTCTTGTCGTGCTTGTCGTTGACGCAACCGCCGGCCCGCTAGCGGTTGCGCCGATATTTTCCGTCCTTGGAGATCCCCGCATCTCCTCAGCCGCTTCTTTGCCTGCTTGCCTGAAAAGACGCCGTCAATGGGCAGTCGCAGGCAATAACACAACACTTTTTAATTAAACGGTTTTTGAATATCTTGCAACAGAACTTCATGAGAGAACAAGCATGCCCCCTACAGATCGCGACGGCGCAATGCCGGGCACCAATCTCGCGCAAACCAGAGCCCTCAATCGACGCGCCGTCTTCGATGCGATCCGTCGCAACGGACCGATCACGCGCATGGAACTGGCCAATGAGATCGGCCTGACGGTGCAGGCCATTTCCAATATTGCCTCTGAGCTGGAAGTCGCCGGCCTGATCCGCCAGCAGGGCAAGCGTGTCGGGCAACGCGGGCAGCCGGCCGTCGAACTCTCGCTCGATCCGACTGGCGGCTACACGATCGGCCTCGACCTTGCCTATCGCCGCCTTTCCGGGGTGCTTGTCGACCTTACGGGAACCGTGATCGTCAGCGAGGCACATGATCTGGTCGATCGGGAGCCTCATGTGATCGCAAAGGCGCTGGGCGCACTGTCAAACAAGCTTCTGGAAAAGTCCGGGATTACACGAGACAAGGTTTGGGGGATTGGCTGCAGCGTGCCGGGCACTGTTGAAAACGGGACCTTCTGGTACGACAAGGTGCAGGAGGCCGACGAGTGGACGAAGTTTCCACTTGCAGCAACGCTGGAGGAAACCACAGGCGTGCGGGCTTTCGTCGAAAACGATGCGACAGTTGCAGCCATCGGCGAGCGCCTCTACGGCATTGGCCGCGTCGCCCGCAATTTCTTCTATCTCCATTTCAACCTCGGCGTCGGCGGCGGCCTCGTCATGGACGGTCATCATTACCGCGGCGCTTTTGGCGGCGCCGGTGAAATAGGTCACATGATCGTCAAGCCTGGCGGCCGGCTCTGCCCTTGCGGCAGCCGTGGCTGCCTGGAGCAATATGTCTCCTTCTATTCGGCCGCCGAAACCGTTTGCGGCCCGACCCGCACGCCCGATGAAGTGCCGATTGAGGAACTGGTTGCCTATTGCCGCGCCAACGACGCGCGATTGCTGGCCTGGCAGCAGGAGGCCGGCCAATATCTGCGCATAGCCATTCGCAATGTCGAGGCGATGTTCGACCCCGATACGATCGTCATCGGCGGCGGCCTGCCGAGCGAACTGCTGGATGGCATCATCGCCGCCGCCAATCCTCTATTGCCGACCATGACGCACCGCCATTCCAGCAGCCATCCACGCCTGATGCGTGCCGAACACGCAGCCGAGCTGCCGGCGCTCGGCGCCGCTGCACTGCCAATCGCCATCGTCATGCAGCCCAGTTCTTCCAGCGCCTCCTGGCGCGCCACCACAAGCAATAACTCCATGCCGACCAACGCGGCACTGACGGCACTGGGAATCGATTCGGCCTTGTCCTGAAAAGCCGGCGTTCAGCCGACTTATAATGAAACAGCGTTTCAATAATCGACAGCCAATTCCTTGCGTCAGCATTCGCGTCGAGGCGCGATGAAACAACCCCTGGATTAGTGCGCGCGCGAGTGTCAACTTGTTGGGCGCGGGCAGGAGGAGCCCGCGGGACGGGGGAGATGATTCATGAGTGCCACGGAAGTCGATGTCATCGTTGTCGGCGCGGGGCTTGCCGGGCTTGTTGCAACATACGAGCTGATAAGAGCCGAACGGCGTGTCCTGATCGTCGATCAGGAAAATCGGAAAAATCTCGGCGGACAGGCATTCTGGTCGCTCGGCGGCTTGTTTCTCGTCGACAGCCCGCAGCAAAGGCGCCTGCGCATCAAGGATTCCTACGAACTCGCATTCCAGGATTGGATGGGTTCGGCGCAATTCGATCGGGATGATCAGGATCGCTGGCCGCGCCGTTGGGCGGAGGCGTATGTCAAATTCGCGACCTATGAAAAGCGTCAATATCTCAAGGATCTGGGATTAAAGATCGTTCCGACCGTCGGTTGGGCGGAGCGCGGCGATGGCAATGCGCTCGGACATGGCAACTCGGTGCCGCGATTTCACCTGACATGGGGAACAGGCCCCGAACTCGTCCGCATCTTCCTCGAGCGCGTGCTCGATGGCGAGCGGCGCGGGCTGGTGCGTTTCGCCTTTCGCCATCAGGTGGATGAGTTGATTGTCGAAAACAGCGCGGTCGCCGGTGTGCGCGGCACGCAGCTTGAGCCATGCGACAGCCTTGAGCGCGGCCGCAAATCGCCTCGTGTGGGGATCGGCACTTTCGAGCATCGCGCCAGGGCAGTCTTACTTAGTACCGGCGGTATCGGCCATAATCTCGAATTGATCCGTCGCAACTGGCCAACGGATCGGCTTGGTAAGGTGCCGGATCACATGATCCCGGGTGTGCCCGCCCATGTCGACGGCCGAATGCTGCAGATTGCCGAAAACGCTGGCGCCAACGTCGTCAATCGCGACCGCATGTGGCACTATGTCGAAGGAATTCACAACTGGAGCCCAATCTGGCCCGATCATGCGATCCGGATCATTCCCGGACCGTCCTCGATCTGGCTCGACGCCAAGGGTGACCGCATGGAGGCTCCCAACTTTCCGGGGTTCAACACGCTCGGAACGCTCCGGCGCATCCTTTCCACCGGCCACGACTATTCCTGGTTCATCCTCAACGAAACGATCCTCGGCAAGGAGTTCGTGCTATCGGGCTCCGAGCAAAACCCTGATATCACCGGCAAGGACATAATGCTGATGCTCCGGAGCCGGTTTTCCAAGGCCGCTCCGGCGCCGATCGAGGCATTCCGGCGCAATGGCGTCGACTTTGTGGTGCGGGACAATCTGCAGGACCTGGTCGCCGGCATGAATGAGCTTTCGCGCGGCCCAAAACTGGATTTCACCCATATCGAACGCCAGTTGCAGGCGCGCGACCACGCGACCGACAACGCATACAGCAAAGACGCGCAAGTGATGGCGATATCCAATGCGAGGCGTTATTTCAGCGATCGATTGCGCATCGCCAAACCACACCGATTGCTGGACCCCAGACATGGTCCGCTCATTGCCGTGCGTCTCAACATCCTCACGCGCAAGACACTCGGCGGAATTGAGACAAACCTTGATTCGCAGGTCATGCGCCCGGACGGCCATCCGTTTCCGGGCCTCTATGCGGCCGGCGAGGTCGCGGGCTTCGGCGGTGGCGGGGTGCATGGCTACAACGCACTTGAAGGAACGTTCCTGGGCGGCTGCATCTTCTCCGGCCGCGCGGCCGGGAGAGCACTTTCTATACCGCCGCGACCTGAGAGCCCTTGAGAAAGATATCGGCGCAGATCCGTGCACGCTGGGCAATGTCCTCGATGCCTGGCGGCTTTTGCTGGCGCAAAATGGCGGCGCGCTGAGGCTCCATGATCATCATTCCGCGCAGCATGCCCGACGCCATATGAATATCCTCGAACTTGAGCAGCCCACGCTCGGACTGCCTCGTCAGCCATTTTTCGATGACAACATTGGAGCCAACAATTGCCCTTTCGTAAAAGCTTGTCGCGATCTCCGGGACGCGGTCGGATTCTGCAATGACGAGCCGCATGATATCGACGGTATCGGGCGACATCGTCAGCATGCCATAGGCTATCAGCAGGCGCTCCAACCCGGACCGCAAATCCATCGTTGCGAGTGTCGATTGATCGACTGCCAGGAGAAAGCGACCAATGCGATCGGAGATGATGCTGGAAAACAAATCCGTCTTGGTCGGAAACAACCTGTAGAGCGTCTTCGTCGAAACGCCGGCTGCCTGCGCGATCGCACTGATGCTTGCGGCCGCATAGCCATTGTCACGAAACTGCGTATCCGCCGCCTCGATGATCAAGCCTTTCGTATCCTCATCACAGCGAACCTGAGGCCGCCCTCTCGACCGCTTCTCCGTTGATTTCGCTTCAGCCATCCTGATATTCCAACATTCTGTTGTTCTTCATAACGCGATGCATAATTTGGAAAATATATAATTTCCAAAAAAATATCAAGTCCCTTGGTTTTCCGCCACCAGGCCTTTCGCAGCTACAGGGAACCGGACAGGGCCGGCAGCGGTTCTCCTTTTTTGCAAAAGGAGAACGCCATGATCCGCAAGCTCAAATCAGGCGAGTATCGCCTCTACTCCCGCAAGGTCGACCCGAAGACCCACAAACGCAGAAACCTTGGCACGTTCAAAACCCGTGAGGCGGCGGAAAAACATGAGCGCGAGGTGCAATACTTCAAGCATCATTAGCTCGGCTCGATTTCAGTGGGGAGTGCGGCTCCGACGCTCAGCACGATTTCTTGCGTTTCAGCAACGACTTCAACATCTCAGCGCCGGCGTCGTCGATTGGCGTATAAACGATCATGCGATCGTCGTTGCTCGGACTTGACCACCAATTGTTCGACAGGAGCGGCAGGATGGTGCCGTCCGCGAGGCGGAAGCGCTTCACCTTGTTTTCTATGCCCTTCAGCTGATACCGATCCCACACGATACGAAACTGATCGGAGGCGTTCATATAGCGCTCCAGCTGCCGCTCCCAGCTCGGATCGTCGCGATGTTCTGCCATCGACGCCCGAAAAAGGGCGGCCATATGCGCAAGCATTTCGTCCGGATCCGCCTGGCTCGCCCTCCATGCCGGGTTCACCAGCGACAGATAGATGCAATTGCGGTCCTCAAGCGGGAGCGCATTCAGATCGACACCAACCAGCTTGCGATAGGCGTCGTTGTAGCCGCGAATATTGTAACGTTTTGTCTGGATCAGTGCGGGGTAAGGCGATAGATGATCCAGGATGCGTTGGCTTGCGTCGGTTAGCGGCTCGCAGACGCGCGTTCCTTCAAGCCGCGGCGGAATAGGCAGATTGGCAAGCCTGAACAGGTGCTCGGTCTCGAATTCATTGAATTCGAGAGCCTGCGACACCGCTAGCAGCACGCGCGGTGAGACGCGGATCGGCCGGCCTTGCTCAAGCTTGGTGTACCAGGTGATGCCGATATCGGCGCGCGCCGCGACTTCCTCGCGTCGCAAACCCGGTGTACGGATCCGGCCGATGCGGCCAAGACCCATGCGCTTGGGATCGAGCGCCTCTCGCCGGCGGCGTAGCATTTCGCCCAGCTCCTCGGCGCGGGAGGGCAGATGAGCGGCGGCTATATCGAGCGTACCATGCATTTCCAATCTCCAGCCTGTCACTATTTATACCAGTCTAAATAGGTGACTTGTACCGGTTTAACATAGGTATAGAAGGCTGTGGACTCTATTTCGGAAACGCTTTGAGGTCTCCATGTCATCCGCACCCATCCGGCTCGGTCAAGTCGGCCTGATGATCCTGCTTGCAGGGCAATTGCTGCTGCAACTCGATTTCTCCATCATCAACGTCGGTCTCGCCGCCATCTCCGCCTCCCTTCAGGCCGGAGAGACCGAACTTGAACTCTTCGTCGCCGCCTACGGTGTCGCCTTTGCCGTTTGCCTGGCAATGGGCGCCCGCCTTGGCGACAATTTCGGCCGCCGGCGCATGTTCGGCGTGGCCGTCGTCATGTTCTGCCTTGCTTCGCTGCTCTGCGGCGTGGCCACATCCGTTGCCTTCCTGATCGTTGCCCGGGCGCTGCAAGGGCTTGCCGCAGCACTGATGGTGCCGCAGGTCCTTGCGACGATTCACGTCACGCTGACCGGCCGCGACCACGCCCGCGCCGTCGCCCTTTACGGCGCAATCGGTGGCATCGCCTTCATCGTCGGGCAGGTGCTCGGCGGATTCCTGATCTCGGCCAACATTGCCGGTTCGGGCTGGCGCAGCATCTTCCTGATCAACCTGCCGATCTGCATCCTGATTCTCGTCAGCATGTGGCGTTACGTTCCGGAAACACGTGGCCAGGGCCGCGTTCCGGTGGACTGGTCCGGCATGATTACGCTTGCGTTGCTGACACTCTCCGTCCTTCTTTCCACAGCGCTCGGCCCATCGCTTCACTGGAACTGGCTCTGCCTGCTCGGTTTTGTGCCCGTCCTGCCGCTGGCAGCACTCCTTTGGCGCATCCAACGCGCCAAGGAAGCACGCGGCGCCTTCCCGATCCTGCCGCCGTCGCTGACCCGTATCTCCAGCATGCGGTTCGGCGGGCTGATCGCGATCATCTTTTTCACTTCCTGGAGCGGCTTCATGTTCGTCTTCGCGCTGACGCTACAGGCCGGCGCAGGGCTGACGCCGCTGCAATCCGGCAACTCCCTGATCGCGCTTGGCGGCTCCTATTTCATCTCCGCCGTCTTCGTTACCCGCAGGCTTGCCGGCATGCGCCGCGAGGCCATGCTCGTGACGGGCTGCGTCATCCAGATGGTGGGACTTCTCCTGCTGATTGCCACGCTGGACGTGGTCTGGCCGCATCCGGGCGTGATCAACCTCATCCCGGCCTCGGTGCTGATCGGTTTCGGCCAGGCGTTGATCGTCAATTGCTTCTACCGCCTCGGACTTGCGGATGTGCCGCATGAGCATGCCGGCGCCGGCAGCGCCATGCTTGCCACCATGCAGCAGGTTTCACTCGGTCTCGGCCCGGCGATCCTTGGCGCGGTCTTCGCACAGGTGCTGCAATATTCCGGCCACTACCAGGCAGCCGGGATGACTGCCATTGCCGTCGAATTCGGTCTGATGGTCATCCTGCTTGCCAGTGCGCTTCACCGTCTGGCCCGGGAGCGTGCACCCGCCGGCGAAGAGGTCGAAATCGACGAAGCGCTGATCGTCGCGCCGGAATAAGCCCACGCCGGCTTGCAAAATGCGTTGGCAAAGGCGACAAATCGCTCAGAAAGCGGGCGGCGTTCTCATGCGCCTCCCTTTCACGTCCTGAGCTACGGTGTCCGCCCATGACCATACGCGACGACATAACAATCCGAACTGCAGTGCCGAGCGATGCGCCTGAGATCAGCAACATGCTCCAGCAGCTCGTTGCGGCCGGGAAACGCACATTGCCGGCCGATCAAGCCTATGTCTTGAGCACCTATGTCGAGAACCCCGCGAGGATCCGTTGCTCCCTGGCCGAGGATGCCGGTGGCACAATTCTCGGTATTCAATCGTTGACCCGCGCGATGGACGGCAACCGTTTTAACACGCCTATCGGCTGGGGTATCATCGGAACGCACGTGTCGCCCACCTCCGGTCGCCGAGGCGTGGGCTCGCGCCTGTTCGAGGTGACGAAGCAGGCGGCGCGCGATGCCGGCCTTCAAAAGATCGAGGCATTCATCGGAGCCGCAAATGCCGAAGGCCAAGCCTACTACGAGAAGATGGGATTTCGGACCTATCGCCTGGCGGACGGCGCGGTGTGCAAAGCCTACGACGTGGAGCAATGACCGCGTCGTTTACGTGATCAGTACCATGGACAACCAGTGATCCGAGCGTCGGCAATCCCAAAGATTGGCGCCCCCGGGCCAATGATCCCGATCATCCCGGTCATCGTCATCTGACCAAGGCGGCCTGCCCTCTCGTTCAGCGGCGGCTTGTCACGCGATTGCGTTTCGAGCAGACACTCTCTTTAATGGATCCATTGAACGAGACCGCCCTCAGGAAGCGCACATGGAACCGACGCATTTATTCGAGCTGGTGGTCGTGATGTTTGTTGCGATCATCGCACTTCATTATGCAGCGCATCGCTGCGGCATGCCCCCGTCGGTGGCGCTGCTTGCCGGTGGGGGTCTGCTCGCCTTCCTACCCGGCCTGCCCACCATACAAATCGACCCCGCCCTTGTGCTCGTCATCTTCCTGCCACCGTTGCTTATGGATGGCGCCTGGTCGATGGCGCTCGGTCGAGTGCGGCGTCATATGATCGGCATAGCGTCGCTTGCCATAGGCGCGGTTTTCTTCACCTGCGCAGTCGTTGCCGTGGCGACCCATTTGTTATTCCCATCCCTGCCTTGGGCTGCATGCGCCGCACTCGGCGCAATCGTTTCTCCGCCCGACGCCGTCTCTGCGCGTGCAGTGCTGGAGCAGGTCAGACTACCCCGACGCCTGCAAATCCTGCTTGAGGGCGAAAGCCTGCTCAACGATGCAAGCGGCCTGGTGCTATTCCGCTTTGCCATTGCCGCGGGCGTAACGGGGACCTTCAGCGCAACGGACGCCGTCGGAAGCTTCCTTCTGCTGGCAATCGGCGGCGCCATCGTTGGCGCTGTCGTCGGCACAACATGGGTGTTGTTCGTTCGCCGGCTGGAGGACGAATATCTGATTATCTCCGCGACGGTTCTCCTCGCATGGATCTCCTATCTGCTGGGGGAAGGATTGCATGTCTCGAGCGTGATCGCCACGGTGACCACCGGCCTCATCATGAGCTGGCACCAGCATACGGTACTCTCAGCTTCCACCCGCATGCGCGGGACATCGTTTTGGACCGTCATCGTTTTCATGATGGAAGCCACCGTCTTCATATTGATTGGCCTGTCGCTGCGCGGCGTCGTTGAACGCGGCGGCGGATTCGACGTTGTTGTCGCGACAATGGGCCTGCCGTTACTCGTGATCCTCATCGCCTTGACGCTGGCACGTTTTGCTTGGGCCTACGGATCGGACCTTGTCATCAAGCTTTGCAATCTTCTCGGCCTGAAGAGATACACCCCGCTGGGCTTTCGCGACGCAACCGTGCTCGCTTGGGCGGGCGTTCGCGGCGTGGTAACGCTTGCCTTGGCGCTCAGCGTGCCCGAAAACTTCCCCGGCCGCGACCTCATCCTGATTACGTCATTCGGCGTCATTCTCGGCACCGTGCTGATACAGGGAACCACGCTTGGCCAGGTGATCCGGCGATTGGGATTGACGGAGCCGAGTTCAGATAAGCCGCGCATGACCATGAGCCAAGCCGAAGCTGCGATGGCCCAGGCGCAATGGATCACCATACAGAAGCTGGCTTACGATGCCGACGGCAACCTGATCCATCCGCAATTGCTGAACCGTTATCAGGTCAGAGCCGAAAAGATCGTCGATTACGCCGAACGCACCGAGCACTATATACCGTTGCTCCACGCCCATTTCGATGTCGTCCTGCAGGCCGTTGCAACCGGCCGCCGCGAGCTTATCCGCCTTCACCGCGCCGGCGACATTGATGACGAAACGCTGCATGAGCTAGAGCGGGATCTCGACCTGGAAGAGTTGAGCGCGATTTCGGCGAAGTCCTGATAATTTTTAGCCGCAGATCTGTTCCCCGCAAGACGGCGATGAGGATGATCAAATCACCGTCCGAATCCTGCATAAGCAGGCAACAACCGGCGATTGGCGTCTTTCGCCCTTTGAGCGAACAACAGCAGTGCGGTTATTCTACCAAAGGAAAAGCGGCACATCGGTGCCGAAGCTTCGCAACCTTCCTCTTGTCTTGCTTAAACTTAGCCCATATTGACTAGCGTGCCGGCTGCCTAACAAACGAGTTATCCATGGCTTTCGCCCTTCGCCTGCGTCTGCTTGCTGCCATCAGCTTTGGTCTTTTTCCAGCGATCTGCCAGGCGCAATCCTTTGATTGCAGCAAGGCCCAGACAGCGATCGAAAAAGCCATCTGCGCCTCTCCCGTCCTGACTGCGCAGGATAGCGCCCTGGCAAATACCTACAAGCAAACGGCAGCGAGCCTGGGTGGCGATCCTGCAAAACTGAATGATCTGAGGACGCAACAGCGCCGCTGGTTGGCAGACCGGAACAAATCCTGCGTCGATACGGATCCCGTGCGACTGTCGACATGCCTTACGACAAGCTACCAGGCGCGTCTGGCCGCGCTGAAGGGCGCAAGCACGCCCGCAAGCCAGACGCCGTCCAGCTCCGGGCAGAGTGCCGAACCTGCCGCCTCGGCCGTTCCGCAAAAACAGCCGGCCACTGAGCAAGAGACCTATACGCAACCCGTCAAAACGGTCGCTTCCAAGCCGGCGGCCATCCAGGCTCCGTTGCCACCAGTCACCCAACCTCATTTGGCACTGGATCATTTGCCTGCCGATCGTGATGGCAGCACTTTGCTGACCGTCGACAAACCCGGCCACATCACCATTCGTACGCAAAGCACTTCTGGCGTGGCGCTGCAGCTTGTCGACATGATCACCGGGCCAGGAGATCGCATGGGGGCTGCGGGCGTCAGTGACGGTCGTATCGATGCGCTGCTTGACAAGGGTATCTACAAAATTCGCGTGTTTGGAGCGAAGGGCGCCACCGGCGACACCAAGCTGACCGCGCAGGCCTATCAGGAGCTTGATCAGCCGGAGGCCACACTCGCCTCGCTTGCGTCGGTTGATGCCGAACTCGGCGATCTCCAGCAGAGATCCTACTGGATCGACATCCCCGACACAGGACGCGTCGATATCGAGGCCGTCGGTCGGTCGCTTCAAGATCTGCGCCTGTGGCGAAATGGGACGGACATTGCCGCGCTCGCGCCGAGAATATCGATCTTCGAGCTGAAGCCGGGCCTTCCTATGACCCGGGCAACGCTGATGGGAAGCGTCGAACCAGGCCGTTATCTGGTGACGGCCTATGGCGGGCAGAAGCTGGTCTGGACCAATTCCGATTCGGCAGAGCCATTCCATATTCGCGCCGGCACGCAGATGTCCTTGGCTGGGGGTATTGTCGAAGGAGTTATCGGGGCGTTCGGTTCCATGCGCTTTGAAGCTCCCGCAGATCTCGACACATTCCGTCTTGCATTGCCGCAATCGGCGCCCGCGACACTTCGGGCCGCTCGACTATCCAGTTCGACGATGTCTTTCCAAACTGCCGCGATCGGCAAATCAAATCGCGAACCGGTCGCCATGCTCGCGTTGGCCGCTGGTGACCAGCCGGGCATTGTCGAAGTGTCCGGTTACGAAGGCCAGCATTTCCAACTCCGCGGGCTTCGGTTCAGCAACCAGGCGCAATTTGACGGCTCGGTGCCCAATCTTATCAGTCTCGATGTAGCAGGCGAAGGCGGCGATGAAATTCCCGCCACGGCGTTGCTCCTACGCCAGGATGCCAGCGGCAACTCCACCATCGTGGCATCCGATTTGCCTCATCTCGGCCCCGGCCAGGCCTGGCGGCGGCGCTTCAACTTGCGTGGCCCCACATCATTGCTGTTTGAGATGACGCAGGCAGGCCCGATCGAGATCCGCAGTTCGGGGATTGCTCTGCATGCAAATATCAGCCCCGTGATGGCTGACAATGCTCCACGCGCTGACGGCCAAAGTCCCGGTCGCTTCGATCTGAACGCAGGTTACTACCTGCTTCAGTTGATGCCCGACAAGGAGGCGGTCGGGATCGTCGATCTCGTTTTCGGTACGCCGGGCCTTACCCCGCCAATCCAGGCCGCGGCACCGGCTCGGACGACCATTTCGTTCGGCATCCGGCCGGCAGAAAAGGCGACCAGCTACGAAATTATCACCAATGCCGCACCCGGCCTGCTGACAGGTCCGCGCGCCGTCGCCCTGCCGGCAGACCTGCAGGCTCGGCCGCTGGCACTCTGGCAGCCCGTCGACGCGTCGGCACAGCCGGAGCAATCGCAGAACCAGGGAATGTCCAATGTGCCGGCGCCGGTGCCGCAGCCGAAAGCCGCCCCTGCCGATGATGCGAATGCCTTGTCGCGGCCGCCATCACCGGCGGATATGCGCATCGACGTTCACGTGCCAATGGGCGGCACCATCGCCGCCGTCGACATGCACAACACGCCGGTTGCTTTCGCCTCCAGCAACCAGCGCTTCGACGCCAAGGGCAAGACGGTGACCTTGCGTTTTCCAGCCCCGTCCACGGCACGCTCCATCATCGTCAGCTGGCAGCCGGATCGCACCGCCACCCAAAAGAGTGCTGCACTTGTTCCCGCATCGCCACTGCTTGCCGGCCAGCGCCAATTTCTCGACCTTGCCGAGAATGCGCAGAAGACTTACCGGCTCGATGTCGCCGAAGGCGGCCTTTATCGGGTCGAGACGCTTGGTCGCCTGCAGACGTCACTGAGCCTTGGCACGTCGTTCCTGCCACAGCTGGGAGCGGCTTCCGACAATGGCGATGGCCATAATGCGCTGCTGCAAACCTATCTGCGCGCGGGTACCTACCAGATCAACGTCTCCGCCCAGAATTCCGCCGGTCATCTCGGCCTCGCCGTCACGCCGGCCTCGCTGTTGACCGCCGCAACACTGGTGCCCGATGGGACCAGCCGTGGAATCCTCTCCGGCGGTCGTGGCGCCGTTGTGCCGCTGGAAATAGCAACCGCGGGATCATACCAGCTCGATCTCTATTCCCTTGGTGGCGATCTGACGGCTCGACTGGAGGATATGGAAGGTTGGCCACTGACCGCCCCGGGGCCGCTCTCGACGCTCACGCAGGATTTCACGCCTGGACATTATCGCCTGGTGATCCTGCCTCGCGACGTCGATACCCGTTTCGTCGCGCGTCTGAGACCGGTGGTCGAGCCGCCTCAGCTGCAAGGCCACGGACCGCATCCCCTGGCCTTCAATGAAGCCCAGTCGTTCCAGTGGCGCGAGCCGCAGAGCAAGAGCGACACGCGTATTCCCGACAGCTGGACGTTCGATCTTCAGGCCGATGCCAATGTCAGCATCGATCTGACCGAAGGCATGATTGGCACGCTAGTGCGCAACGACAATGAGCAGATCGCCCGATTTGTCGCGTCACCTCAATTCAGCGGCAAGTTGAAGGCCGGACATTATCGGATCGATCTCACCAGTCTCGCGCACGACGATCGGCTTGACTACCAGATCACCTTGAACACCAAGGATCTGCAGCCTGGGGAAGCGCGCTTCATCAACCTTCCGTCCGAGCTGACCTTCAATGTTGAAAATAGCCGCGTCGTCAGCCTCGGCACCTTCGGTCGGGACGAAATCAAAGGTGTGCTGAAGGACGAGCATGGCGCCGTTATCGAGCGCCTGGCCGGACGCAGCGATGATTGGAACATTGCACTTTCGACCCGCCTGGCAGCCGGATCCTATACGCTCTCTCTCGATCGCGCGGTAGCTTCAGGCACCGGCACCAGCTCATCGGAAGATAATTCCGATACTCAGGATGCCGACACAAGCAGCGATGACCAGGACACGGCAAGCGACGATCAAGCCAGTGCCGCCGATATCGAGATACAATTCGCTTTGCCGCAAGAGCGGGATCAACCCGCGCTCACCGATCACGGCACAGCCGAAGTCAACGGTGCGTCCGTCTTCACGTTTCCGCTGCCCGCCGGCGTCAAGGATCAGCTTGCCCTCGTTGCGGCGCAGTCGACGAGCGACCTCGTGCTCTCTGTCGAAAAGCGCGACGCTGACGGCAACTGGAAACCACAGGCCTTCGCGCGTGGACGCACACCGCTGATAGCGTGGCCTCATTCCGACAACGACGCGCAATGGCGTGCATCTGTTTGGACCCTTGATGGGGGAGCTGCGCCCATCAAGATCGGCGCACGTAACATTGCCCGCGGCATGAGGGAACCTGGCAATGTCGCTCTCGAACCCATGACGATCGATGGCCTCGGCATCTCGCTGAACGTTGCGCTCGCGCATGCGCCATCGGCCGGGCTTGTGAACCTTGGCGTCACGGCAGACCTGCTTGCCGGCGCAAGCGCCGACCGCCCGCTGACGACAGCGACTTCAGGGCTTTTCGCACCGCAATCGGATCACCTGTGGCTGGTCTCCAACACGGCAGGACACATCCAAGTCGATCCTGCCGAGCCCAACGCCAAAATTGCGCTGACGCTCGCGCCGGGCGATAGGGCAGTCGTCCCAGCGACAACGGCCACGCCGGGTAAAGTAAGGTTCTGGCGCGCGGATTCAGCTTTTGGTCAGCCTGGTCTGGCGGCCGGACGCGGCATGGGGGTCAGTCTCAATAGCGCGGCAGCGCTTGCCGATCGCCAGGATTTGCATGTCTGGAACGCGGCGAGCGACGAGGGCTTGCAGATGCGGCTGAAGCCGATCGATGCGACGGAGCTCGAGGCAGTGCAGTTGAACGGAACCTATACGGCAACTATTCCGGCGTTCAGCGCGCAGCCCGTAAAGCTGACGAATGGCATCAAGCGCCTGACGCTGGATGTGGCACCCGGCATCGCCGTCGTCTCCGCACCCTCGAGTTCGCAGCTGTTGAATGTCTGGTCGGGCGCCGCGCCGCTGTCGCGCAACCTTGCAACGTCGGCCGAAGAAATCTGGCTCGTCAACCTCACCCCTGAAACCGGCTCTGCACGCGTCAGCCTGTCACCGGGTCAGGCCGTTACGCTGGGCAACGATCAGATCAAGCGCCGTTTCTTCGGAACCGTCGGTTCGGAAGAAATCGCGGTCGATGCCGCAAAGGGAGACGTCATCAAGGTCTCCGGTGGTTCGGCTACCTTTATCGGAGCAGACGGCCGCGTTGCCCGCGGTGACGGCATGACCGTGTCTGGTCCGGGCCAACTGATCGTCGATCATGGCGCGGGGCTCGTCGCCCTTTGGCTGGAGCGCGGTGGTCAATCCCCCTGGCCCAAGCCAGAACTGAAATCACTGGCGCTGCCGCAAAGCCTGCCTCTCGAGGGTGAGGCCATGGCTTTCCATATCAACCCCGACAAGCCGATGGTGCTGGATGCAAGCACCGACGCCCCCGTCATCATTGCTCTCGAGCAAAATGGCCACAGGGACTTGCAGCTGTTTCCGACAGGAGCCGAGTTCCACCGCTACGTTGCGGCCGGCGATGCGACGCTAACGCTCTATTCCACGCATGAAGGACCGTTGTCAGGCAACCTCAATGTCTCGGCAACGCCAGTCGTTCCTGTAAACGACGGTGTTGGAGCCCCGGTCGTACTTGCCCCAGGCACCACGGCGCTCTTTGGCTTCGAGGTCAAGAATGGCGGCAATATCGGTGTCGGGCTGCGCTCTGATCCGGATCTTGCGGTCAGCCGGCTGCTGAATGCAAAGGGCGAGGTGATCGGCGAAGGTATCAATCAGCTCGAGCAACTTGCGGCGGGTAACTATCTGCTGGAAGCGCGTGCACCGGCCGATGCACCGACGCTCATCGTCAGACCATCCGTGGTGGGGTTGTCGCCGCCACCCGCGGGTCCACCACCCGAAGTTATCAGTGATTATCTGCAACGTGCCGGCTTGAAGCCCACGGGATCGAAGTGAAACCAATGAAAAAGCCAATGACGAAGATTGTATTTCTCATTGCCCTCGCCTTTGCGTCTTCATCGCTGACAATAAGCAGCTACGCGCAGCAAAATATGGCCTCTCCGACACTGGATATGCTCCAGCGCTCCGACGGCGTGAAAATCGTGCCGGAGAGGTTTTTGCGCGCCTACGATCCGGTGACGATTTTCTTCCCGACGGATACCGGCCCTGCGGCCGGCGGTCCGGAAGATTCACCCGAACGTTTCGCGACCGTGGAGCCGGCAACAGCCGGTGCCTGGCAATGGCTCGGACCGCGTGCGCTGCAATTCCGACCCGCCGACAAATGGCAGCCTCTCGCCCGCGTCAAAATAAAGATGCAGGGTCAAGACAAGGATGCCGGCGGCGAGACGGAGCTTGTGCCGCTGCTGCCCGTGCCGGTTTCCACCGCCCCCGCCGCCGGCGATGACCCCGTCAACGAGCTTGACCAAATCACGCTGACCTTTGCCGAACCCGTCGATGTGGCTGCACTTGCCCGCCTTCTGTCCATCGAGCTGCGCCCGGCGCCCGGGATCGGCGACGAGGGCGGCCTGATGCTCGGAGCGCAGGATTTCGATATCCAGCCTCTGGAGCGCAACAGCCGCAGCGACCAGCAATCCTATGTGGTTAAGCTGCATACCAGCGTACCCGATGGCCGCGTTGCCATCTTGCGGTTGAAACTGGCAGATACGCCCGACTTCAGCGATCAGACGTTCGAGCTCCGCGTCCGGACCGCCGTGCCCTTCACCATGACCAGTTCCGATTGCGGACAGGGCTTCGACGCCACGACGACTGATGGCATCTTGCGTTGCACCTCCAACGCCACCGTCAGCAGCTCCAGCGCATCGACCGATGACAACGGCAATCCGGTCGAGAGCGCCGATACCGCCAACAAAGGCCGCGGACTGATCTTCCGGTTTTCGAGCAATCCAGTGACGGGCGCGCAATTTTCAGTTCGCGACGCCCTTCGCATTTCTCCGCCAGTGGACGATCTGAGTGCCGAGGCGAGCAATGGGCGCCTCTATGTCCATGGTCGCTTTCTGACCGACAAGGTCTATACGCTCGATGTTGCCGCCGGTGCGCTCACGGATGAGCGCGGCAGGCCGCTTGCCACAGGCTTCAACCGCAAATTCGCCTTCGCGCCGGAACAGGCCTCGCTTGTCTGGGATGCGTCGCAAGGTGTTGTCGAGCGCTTTGGCCCGCAGCTCGTGCCGGTGCGCGGACGCGGCTACGACAGAGCCGACGTGCGCATCCATGCGATCGATCCGCTCTCGCGTGATTTTTGGCCTTTCCCTCAAGCGGGCCTCGATACGAATGACGACGACGCGCCGCCCTTGCCGGGCAAGGAGCCGCAGAAGTGGGCCAATGGCGATGATATCTCAGGAGACGCGATCACAGCCCGCGTCAAGGCTCTCGGATCTCCCGCAATTTCGCAGTTCGTGGACCTGCCGATCCACAAAGGCGGCGTCGACATGAAATTCGGCCTCGATCTGAAGCCGCTCTTTGCAAGGATTGCAGGCACGGACCAGCCGGGCACCTACCTCGTCGGTCTGCGTGCGGTAGACAACCAGACGCGGCATTGGCTGCGCGTTCAGGTGACCGACCTGACCTTGAGTGCTGTTGAGGAGCAGAGCCGCGTGCGCTTCGCCGTCACCTCGCTTTCGAATGGCAAGCCGATCAGCGGAGCGCAGGTTCGACTCGACGGGCTGCAGAATGGCAAATACGTGACCCTTGCGACCGGCACGACGGACGCCCAGGGCTTTTATTCCTGGGAATTGCAACAGCGCGCGGAGGCAAGGATCCGGCGCGTTATCGTGACGAAAGGGCTCGATACTCTCGTTGTCGACCCGGACAACGCGCCAGCCCAATATTCCCAGGATAATTGGACCAAGCCGTCGACCCCATGGTTGAATTGGACCACCAATCCGCAGGAAGATCGCACCGAACAGGCACGCACACTTTGCCATGTGTTCACGGAGCGGCCGATCTACCGGCCGGAAGAGCCCGTTCATATCAAGGGATACGTCCGCAGCTATCTCGGCGGCCACCTGACGCTGCCGACACAAGGCGGTCAGATCGTCATTACCGGTCCCGACAAGCAGGAGTGGCGCGTCCCGGTGAAACTCGACGCCTACGGTGATTTCTATCACAAGTTCGATGCCGAAACGCCCGCGACCGGTGACTACAAAGTCCATTTCGAGCCCGGAGATACGGCAGCCGATGAGAACCAGCCGGCGCAGAAATCCGGCGATGATGAAAATACCGACGGCCAGGCAACCGACGGCAATGCCGACGATGGTCAGGCAGACGACACCCAGGCCGATTCCGCGCAGACCGCCGACAATGCTGACAGTGGCGACGACACGGCCGACAATACGACGCAATGCGGCAGCATTTCCTTCAAGAAGGAAGCCTATCGCCTCCCGACCTTCGAGGTCGTTCTCAACAATCCGCAGACGGTACCGCTCGACGCCTCGTTCAACGTCGATCTGATCGCGCGCTATTTTGCAGGCGGATTGCTGGCGGATCGTCCCATTCGTTGGCGCGCCGTGCAATATCCCTACAACTGGACGCCCCCCGGCCACGACGGCTTCCTGTTTTCGACGGACTCCCGCTATTCCGGCGGCGATGAATTCAAGTCTTCGCCGGCACTGGAGCGAGACGGCAGCACGGATGCCGGCGGCGCCTCGCGCATCAGCTTCGATACGACGATCGAGCCGACCGCGCAGCCGCGCCGCTACATGATCGAGGCGACCGTAACCGGCGACGACGATCTTCAGGTACGCAGCATCACCAATGTCTATGCCGTTCCGCCTTTCGTGCTCGGCCTGAAGGTGCCACGCTATGTCCCGAAGCCGGGTGCGATAGAACCTGAGATTTTGGCCGTCGACGGCAATGGCGAGCCGGTGGCCGGATTGGAAATGACCGCTCGGCTGATCCACCGCAACTGGACATCGACCTTGCAGGCGAGCGACTTCAGCCAGGGTTCGGCGAAATACGTCACGCAGGAGATGGACGAGACCGTTCTGGAGCGCAAGATCACCAGCACGAAGGATATCCGGACCCTGGCGCTGGAGGCCAAAGACGCGGGTGTGTACATCGTTCAGCTGGAAGCCAGCGATCGCGTCGGTCGTCGCCAGCAGGTCAGCGTCGATTTCTTCGTCGGCGGCACCACGCCGGTTACCTGGGCACAGCCGCCGGCGCGAACAGCGACCGTCACCACGGACAAGGATAGTTACATCCCCGGCGAAACTGCCAACCTGCTGATCCAGTCCCCGTTCCAGACAGCGCGCGCGCTGGCCGTCGTCGAGGAGCCTGAAGGCAAGTTCCACTACGATTGGGTGGATATTGCCGACGGCTACGGCCACTATGCGCTGCCAGTGCGCAAGGAATACACGCCGCAGATTCCGGTGCATTTCCTCATCATGCGCGGCAGATTGGAGACAAGCACTCCGACGCCGAACGCGCCTTTCGATCAGGGCAAACCCGTCACGATCGCCGCAACGAAGACAGTAACGGTGAAACCGGTGAAGAACACCGTGACCGTCACCATGGATTATCCGAAGAAGGCTCGCCCCGGCGACGAGGTCGAAGTGACGCTTCATCTGGCCGATGATACCGGCCAGCCTATCTCCGGCGACGCCACCTTCTGGATGATCGACCAGGCTGTTCTGTCGCTTGCGACGGAACAACCGCTGGATCCGCTGCCGAATTTTATCGTCAGACGTCCATCCACCATGGCGCTGCGCGATACCCGCAACATGGCCTTTGGTATCATTCCCCTTGATGAAGTGCCTGGCGGCGACGAGCGCGAGGACTGGGGAACGGATAACAATATCTCCGTCCGCAAGAATTTTACGCCAGTGCCGATCTACCTTCCCGACGTAAAGATCGGTGCGGATGGCACTGCCAAGATAAAGGTGAAACTTCCAGACTCCTTGACCGTGTTCAAACTGCGCGCCAAGGCCGTTAGCGGACCCGACAGGTTCGGTTACGGCACGGGTGAGATGCTGATCCGGCAGGAAATCGTCGCACAACCCTCGCTGCCCCGTTTTCTGCGGTATGGCGACCAGTTCGAGGCAGGCGTCATTGCCCGCATTGTCGAAGGCGCCGGCGGCGCCGGTGCGGCATCGATCGTTTCCGACGGGTTGACGCTGGCGGGCAGCAAGGATTTTTCCTTCAATTGGGAACAGAACAAGCCGGCTCATATCGGTGTTCTGGCGACCGTACCGGAGCCGAAACCCGGTAAGGACGACGTGCGACTCCGGTTTGGAGTGGAGCGCGTGGCCGACCATGCGCGCGACGCCGTCGAAATCACGCTGCCGCTGAAATCCGACCGCGTTCCGATCAAACATTACGAGATCGTCGAGATTCCGGCCGGCGGCTCGAAAACGCTGGCGGCTCCGCAAGACAATATTCGCGCCGGATCGTTTCAGCGTGCGATTACACTAGCCTCCGATCCGGCATTGGTGAAGCTCGTCGCCGGGCTCAACACCCTGGTAGAAGCTCCCTACGGTTCCACGGAGCAACGGATATCGCTTGCGTCCTCCGGCGTAGCCTTCAAAAGCTTTGCGCCGATCCTGGCCGCTGCAAATCTCGACAAGCGCGTCGACGGCGATGTGCACAACACGGTGCTGGCCATCAGCCAGGCCATCGATGCCGATGGGCTCGTCGGCTTCTGGCCACACAGCAAAGGCAATGTGTCGCTGACGGCCTGGGCCTATTCGTTTCTGATTGCGGCTGAGAAGGCAGGCGAACCGGTCGACAAAGCATTGACCGATCGCCTGGCGAGCGTCTTGAAACTGTCGCTGCGTTCGGATTATCCGCACCTCCTCACCGGAGACGAAATTCGCGAACGAGTCGAGGCGTTGACGGCTCTGGCCGAAGGCGGCAAGCTTGATCCGGCGTATACGGCGGAATTGGCCCGCTCCGCAGCATTGATGCCGAATGTCAGCGTTGCTCGCATGACGGCCGCCGCCGCTGCCGCACCGGATGCCGATCCGCGCCTCGTCGGCGGTTTGGCCGATGCGATGTGGTCGCGCGTGCGCATTCTCTCGCGCGATGGTCAGCTGGTCTATAACGGTCAGGCACAGGATGGCGGCAATCCCATCATCCTGCCGTCGGAGACCCGCAGCCTTGCGGAAATGGTGCGTGCCGCAGCCCTGACTTCGGAAACCGACCCGCGCTATCCCGCCCTGAAAACAGCCCTGCTGCAACTGGGTGAAGGCGATGGTTGGGGCTCGACCAACGCCACCTCAGCGGCGATCCGCGCCCTGGCCGCCGCCTGGCAAAGGCCAACGACGCCATTGCCATTGACGCTTGCTCAGAATGGCAACACGCAGACGCTAACGCTGGACGCCAATACACCCGTGCTGCGTCAGGTCACTCTGGACTCAGGCAACATCACCATCAGCAATGCCGGATCGACATCCGCGCTTGCGCTTGTGGAGACGAACTATCTATCGGCCGATCCCGGCTACAAGGCGCAGGCGCAAAGCCAGGGCTTCGCGCTGACTCGCACGCTCTATCGGGTTCATGCCGGTGATGCGCCACTGGAAAAGCTCGCTCCCGATGGGACCGGCGCTATCCAGCTCAAGGTTGGCGACATTCTCGAAGAGAGAGTGGAACTGGTCGTTTCGGAAGATCGGACCCACGTGGCTCTCACGCTGCCGCTTGCCGCAGGGCTCGATCCACTGAATCCCAACATAGCCACCGCACCGGCAGAAGCCACGCCCTCCATGACGTCGACCCTGCCGAGCGACTGGGTCTCTTATGGTGACGATCAGGTCTTCGCCGCGTCGGACAGGCTTGCAAAAGGCAACTACACCTTCGCCTATCGAAGCCGCGCCCTGATCCCCGGCTCGTATACGCAGCCCCAGGCTTCGGCGGAGACCATGTATCAGAAGGGTGTGCAGGGAATGAGCGCTGCCGTGCAGATCGTGGTGGCGAAATAAGCCCACCGCGATCTGAACGCAGATCGGACGAGGAGCCAGCCGGCAGGCAAATGAAATTTTGGGGAAGCCGTCGATCAAAGCTCGTGTCTTTTTCCCTGCTGATCCTCGCAGCGGGTACCCTGACCTATGGCTATTTCATCAATCAGCGCGCACACCTCGACGCACCCGCGCCGACGCCGATCCTCTATGATCGCGGTGGCGCGTTTCTCGCCCAGATTGGCCATGCCGATCGGGAAAGCGGGCGGATCGATTACGGCTACTGGCCGCTGGAGAAACTGCCGGACCGCGTCGTGAAGGCAACGCTCGCGCTTGAGGACAGGCGGTTCTATGAGCATGCAGGCGTCGATCCCTATGCTGTCGGCCGTGCCGCCTGGCAAAATATCGGCGGCGTCGGACGCCGCTCGGGTGCCTCTACGATTGCGATGCAAGTCGCGCGGATGCAGCAGCCGGAATCGCGCACCCTTATGCACAAGGTTCTCGAAGCCGGTACAGGCGTATTGCTGACCCTGCGTTATGGCCGTGAAGCGATACTGGCGCAATATCTGCGGCTGGCGCCTTATGGCAATGGCAGCCACGGCATCGCCCATGCGGCACGGCTCTATTTTGACAAACCGGTCGCCGACCTTTCCTGGGCGGAGATCGCATTGCTTTCGGCAATCCCGCAATCGCCGACCCGCATGAATCCCTTTCGACCGGAGGGTTTGCGCCGTGCCATCCAGCGCGGCCATCAAATGCTGAATGCCCTCGCAAAACAGAGCGTCATCAACGCCGACGAGGCGGAAATCGCCCATCGACAGCTCGCCGAGATGCGCATGCCGGATCTGCCTCGCCGTCCGGACGCACTGCATCTGATCCTGCGATATCACGACCTCATCGAGACCAGGGAGATTACACCGTCGTCCGCAACGGCGCCGTTGATCCACACGACGATCGACCTTCCGCTGCAGGCGGATGTTACCGCTCTTGCGCGCCAATATCTCGACAGTTGGCGTCCTGCTGGCGCGCAGCAGGTCGGCGTCATGGTCGTGTCGCGTCAAACGGGTGAAGTGCTCGCCCAGGTGGGTTCCAGCAATTACTACGGCAGGTATGCCGGCGCGTTCGACTACACACGAACGCAACGTTCACCCGGCTCGACGCTCAAACCCTTTATCTATGCGCTGGGATTCGAGCGCGGCGTCCTGAAACCGACGGATATGCTGCTGGATCTGCCAGAGGGTGCATCAGGCATCGGCGACGCGGACCGGGAATTCCTTGGCCCCATGCTGCCGCGCCAGGCCCTGGCCAATTCACGCAACGTGCCGGCCACCAATCTGCTGCGCACCATCGGTCTCGAGACAGCATTTCGCTTTCTACGCGATCTTGGTCTGCACGACCTTGAGACGCCTGCAGACCACTTTGGCCTGTCGATGGCAATCGGGTCGCTGCCGACGCGGCTGGACAGGCTGATGCGCGCCTATGGCGCGCTGGCCAATGACGGACAATTGCGTGATCTGCGCTGGGCGCGCGAACAGCCGCAGCCACAGGCTGTACGGATCCTGTCGTTGGATACAGCACGATTGATCACCTCTTTCCTGTCCGATCCACAGGCGCGACTGCCGAGCTTCCATCGTTATGGCTCACTGGAATATCCATTCCCCGTCGCCATCAAGACCGGCACGTCACAAGGCTATCGCGACGCCTGGGCCATGGCCTATTCGGAAAAGGTCATCGTCGGCGTCTGGATCGGCCGCGGTGACGCCGGTACCATGAACCGGATGACCGGTGCAGGAAGTGCCGCCCATCTCGTACATGCCATCATCGATCGGGTGCATGGCAACAAGCCCGGGGACATCGCCGATTCACGCTTTCCGACGCCGCCGGATCGTAAGCCTATTGCGGTCTGCGTCGTCAACGGACAGGCAAACGACAATAGCTGCAGCCGGACTCTGGTGGAATGGCTGAAACCTGACGAGATGCCGAAAGTGGCAGCGATATCGCCTTCCCGGCCGAGTGAAAATCTTACATCGTTGCCGATCAGCGCGATTGCGGGGAGAAGCCAAGGCTATTCACTCGCCAAGGTCGATGCCTCCGACCCGCAGATCCATCTGGCCATATCCACGCCCGCTCGCAACAGCCAGATCTGGCGCAACCCAGAACAGCCGGCGGCATTCAACCGGCTGGCCCTGAAAGCCGATGTCCAGCCTCATGTGCCGCAAATCGTCTGGTATGTGGATGGACAGCCGTTTGCGGTTACCGACCCCGACAAGCCTGTCTTCTGGCCGATCCAGAGCGGTGAGCACCGCTTCCAAATCCGCCTGCCCTATCGCGACGAGACATCCGCGATCGTTCCGGTTTACATCCAATAAGGATGGACCGAAACGAGCCCTGCCTGGCGCAGGCTATAGCAAGGCGCCCTCGAGACGTTCGGACGTAAAGGCGATTTCCTGTCCGAACGACAACTCAAGCGTGTTGCCGTCGGGATCGGCGATGTAGGTCCAGCAGCCGACAGGCGGTCCGTCATCGCGCGGCTTCGACCTTAGAATACCGCAACGCTCGGCTTCGGCCGCTTGATTCAGCACCTCTTCACGGGTAGCACAAGCGATGCCGATATGCCCGAAGGGACCGAGTGGCGTGTCCTGCAGGCTCCGCGAAGCGACAAGGACAAGTGCGAAGGGGCGTAAGCCATCGGCCATCCAGGCAACAGCTTCAAGCGGCTCCCTGGCTTGCCTGCGGTGGATGACGTGAAGATTGGCAAACTTCTTATAGAAGGCGATGCTCTTGTCTAGATCGCGCACCAAAAGCGCGACGTGCGATAGACCGAGATCTGTATTCGTTGCTTGGCTCATGTTCGTTTCTCCTTTCATTTTCAATTTCGCCCATCAATAATGTGAATTGAAATCGAAATGAGACATCACGATCATGCATGAAATGAATAATATCGCAGCCTCGGACTTGAACCTGCTTATGGTTCTGGAGGCCTTGCTTGAGGAACGCCACGTCTCGCGTGCGGCTTTGAGGCTCAATCGATCTCAGCCCGCCGTGAGCCACGCGCTTGCGAGATTGCGGGATATCTTCAACGATCCGTTGCTGGTCAGGGGCGACGAGGGTCTTCAGCCGACCGCACGTGCACTTTACCTTCAGGAACCCTTGGCGGAAGCGCTTGCGCTTGTTCGCTCCATGATGGAGCAACCGGGGTTCAATCCGAGCCAGACTGAGCGCCTCTTCCGTCTTTCCATATCGGATTACGGCGCAGCCATCCTCCTGCCTGCCCTCGTGTCGCGCTTGCGGCGAGACGCCCCCCTTGTCGATCTCTCCGTGGTTTCCTATGGCAGGGACAGGGCACTTGCGGCTCTTACCGACGGCGAAATCGACCTTGCCGTCGGCGTCTATCCCACGCTCAAGCAGCAGGCCCATCGCGACTTGAGAAGCCTATCTTTATTCAAGGAGACGTTTGCCTGCCTGATCGACGCCGGATACAGCCAAACTCCGATTGATCTCGCCGCCTATCTTTCCCGGCCACATGTCCAGATTTCGGTGGCTCTCCAGGACAATAGCGAGATCGATGGCATGCTTGCACGCCTCGGCCATAAGCGTCGCATTGCCATACAAATCCCCCATTGGTCGATCGCGCCGGATCTTGTGCGTGGTACGGACCTCATATTGACGGCAGCGCGACGCAGCCTCGCTCACCTTGCCAACAACGAACTTATTTGCTGTGAGGTGCCGTTCGCGATGCCGACCTTCCCCTTCGTCCAGACCTGGCATCGCCGCCGGGACCGGGACCAAGCCCACCGTTGGTTACGGCAGCAGATCGCCGAGTTGGCAAGTTCAAAAGACGTTGGCGGCGGACAGCCAGCTTAAACTCCCTTCGCGTGGCTAAAGCATTCATTTTTCGTGTGATTTTGTTTGCATCATAGTCCACGACACCGCGGTCATCCGCCTATGGCGGCGCTTGAAGAGCGCAATTTCGTGCCGATGACAGGGCGCTGTGAATCGTGGTTCGAATCTGCTTGCCACTAGAAAAATACTAATATATTACTTCGCTCGCATCGTCGGGGGGAGCCGAGTGAAGTCGTCAACAAGCCCATTTCCATCAATCACTGGACTGCGGATATGACTGTCACCCGCAAGCGGCGGTCGATCGCCGGCGTTACTCCTCTTTCGCATCAACGTGCGGCAACGCCGCGTACCGCCACGCTGATCTACGACATGCTGCGAGAAGAAATCATTTCCCTTCGTCGCAAGCCCATGGACTTGCTGAACGAGAAAGAACTGGAAGCCCAGTTCGGAGTCAGCCGTACCCCGATCCGGGAAGCCATTTTACGTCTCGCAGATGACGGACTTGTCGACATCTTCCCTCAATCCGGAACCTTCGTCTCACGCATTCCACGGCGCGCGCTCTATGAAGCGATCCTGGTGCGAAAGGCGCTTGAGGATACGATCGTTTCGATCGCCGTTGACAAGATGACGCCCGCGAACACGCGTCTGCTGGAGCGCAATCTCGACGATTTGAGTGTCAGCGTTCGCGACGACGATGTTGAGGCCTTCCACCGGATCGACAACGAATTCCATCAGTTGATCAGCGACATCGCCGCCTTCCCAGGCATTTGGACGATCATCCAGCAGGTTAAGGTCCACAGCGATCGTTACCGCCTCCTCACATTGCCACAGGACGGGCGACTTGCGCGGGTTCTCGATGAGCATTCCGCCGTCGTCGAGTGCATGCGCAAGGGTGACAAGACCGGCGCCATGCAAGCTATGGGCTTCCATCTCGGCAGGCTTTTGCACGAAGTCGAAACCGCCGAAATCTGGGATCCGAACTATTTCATCGAGGATGCAATCTCTCCCTTGGCATCCGCCGCGAAGAAGGAAAACACACCATGAAAATCGAGGTCAGGCACGCTTCTCATCCGGAGGCGGTACGCAGCTATGACACCCAGACGCTGCGCCAGCATTTCCTTATTGAGACCGTGTTTGCCAGCGGGGAAATCCGGCTCTGCTATTCTCACTACGATCGCATGGTGATCGGCGGTGCAACGCCGCTGCAGGAAAGCCTTGTTCTGACGGCTCCGAAGGAGATCGGCCAGGAAACCTTCCTGGCTGAGCGGGAGCTCGGCGCTCTCAATGTCGGCGGCGCAGGCCGGATCATCGTCGATGGCCAGAGCTATGATCTGGCCAAGTATGATTGCCTTTACGTCGGCAAGGGCGCGAAGGATGTTTCCTTCGAAAGCGCCGACAGCGGCAATCCGGCCAAGTTCTACCTCGTGTCGACCCCCGCGCATCAGAGCCATCCGACCGTTCGACTGACGCGCGACATGGCGCGGCACCTGACGCCCGGCGAAGCGGCGACTGCCAACAAGCGCTCGATCTATCAGTTCATCCATCCGGAAGTCTGCCAATCCTGCCAGCTGACCATGGGCTTTACGATGCTCGAAGCCGGAAGCGTTTGGAACACGATGCCGAGCCACACCCATGATCGTCGCATGGAAGCCTATCTCTATTTCGATCTCGACGCGGATCAGCGCGTCTTCCACTTCATGGGCGAGCCGCAGGAAACCCGTCACATGCTCGTCGCCAACGAACAGGCGATCATCTCGCCGCCCTGGTCGATCCATTCGGGCGCAGGCACCAAGAATTACAGCTTCATCTGGGCCATGGCCGGTGACAACAAGAGTTTCACCGATATGGACCACATCGCGATCGCAGACCTGAGGTAAGCTCCCATGCCACATCCTTTTGATCTCTCGGGTCAGACCGCAATCGTGACCGGCGCCAATACCGGCATCGGCCAAGGCATTGCGGTCGCCCTCGCACAAGCCGGTGCCTCGATCGTCGCGGTCGGACGCTCGACGATGGATGAAACCCAGGCGTTGGTTGAACAGGCAGGCGTCCGGTTTCACGCCGTCAAGGCCGATCTCTCGACCATCGAAGCGGTCAAGGCGATCGTCGCCGAAGCAGTTTCAACTTTTGGCACCGTCGACATTCTCGTCAACAATGCCGGCATCATCCGCCGCGCCGACGCGATCGATTTCACCGAGGAAGACTGGGACGCCGTCATCGACACCAACCTGAAGACGGCGTTTTTCCTGTCTCAGGCTGCCGGCCGCCACATGCTGGAAAAGGGGCGCGGCAAGATCATCAACATCGCCTCGCTCCTGTCTTTCCAGGGAGGGATCCGCATTCCGTCCTACACCGCCTCGAAGAGCGGGCTTGCCGGCATCACACGTTTGCTTGCCTGCGAATGGGCAGCCAAGGGCGTCAATGTCAACGCCATCGCGCCCGGCTATTTCGTCACGAACAATACCACGGCGCTGCGCGAGGATCCCGACCGCAATGCCGCCATTCTTGCCCGGATTCCGGCCGGTCGCTGGGGAAAGCCCGAAGACATCGGCGCAACGGCCGTTTTCCTCGCAGCACCGGCTTCCGACTATGTGCACGGCACCGTCATTCCGGTCGACGGAGGATGGCTGGCGCGCTGAAGGCGCAGGATCGCGCCACGCATCGCAGCATTTGGAGGAGAAATGCAGTATCAGTTCGATTTCTGGGCACTCTTGCCCTATTGGCAGGACTTTCTGTGGGGCGCGCTGACGACCCTTGAAATCACCTTGTTTTCGGTGGCGATCGGTCTGGCAATCGGCGTTGTCTGCGCCGTCGCGCGCCGATCCGACGCGCGGGTCCTTCGAGGAGCTGTCGGCATCTATATCGAAACGGTGCGCAATACGCCGTTCATCGTCCAGATCTTCTTCATCTTCTTCGGCCTGTCTTCCGTCGGGGTTCGCCTGCCGATCGTCGCCGCCTCGGTCTTTGCGATGGTGATCAATGTGGGCGCCTATACGGCGGAAATCGTTCGAGCCGGCATGGATTCGATCCATCCGAGCCAGATCGAGGCAGCCGAGTCATTGGGGCTGTCCAAGTTCCAGATCTACCGCGATATCATCCTTCTTCCAGCTATTGAAAAAGTCTATCCGTCCCTTTCCAGCCAATTCATTCTGATGATGCTTGCAACATCGATCTGCTCGCAGATCTCGGCGGAAGAACTGACGGGCATTGCCAACAATATCCAGTCCAATACGTTCCGCTCGCTGGAAACCTATGTCGTCGTCGCGGTGCTTTATGTGGTCATCACCTATCTGATGCGTGCCGCATTCTTCGGGCTTGGCCTGATTGCCTTCCCGCGCCGTCGCAAACTCGAACTCGGTTTGTGAGGCGTCCATGCTCGGGGGATTTTCGACCAACCATCTCATCTATCTACTCGACGGTCTTGTCTGGACCGTCGTGCTCTCGGCGCTGGCCTTTCTATTCGGCGGTGTTGCCGGCTTTTTCGTCATGCTGGCGCGGATCTCGCGGTTTCGCTGGCTGCGGCGTGTAACCCTCGTCTACATCCAGATCGTACAGGGCATGCCGCTGCTCATTCAGATGTTCCTTCTCTATTTCGGCCTTGGTGTCTTCGGCATTTCCGTTCCGCCGCTCATGGCGGCTTGCCTTGGCATGATGGTCTACACCAGCTCCTATCTCGGCGAGATCTGGCGTGGTGCAGTCCAGTCGATCGCCAAGACGCAGTTCGAGGCCGCAGAGTGCCTTGGTCTGACGCGCTGGCAAGCGTTGCGCGACGTCATCCTGCCGCAGGCGTTGAAAATCGCGACGCCGCCCACGGTCGGCTTCCTCGTGCAGCTGGTCAAGAACACATCGCTTGCCTCGGTTGTTGGCTTTCTGGAGCTGACGCGCGCCGCGCAGGTCATCAACAACTCGCTATTCCAGCCCTTCCTGGTCTTTGGCGTCGCAGCCTTCCTGTATTTCTGCGTCTGCTATCCGCTGTCGGTCTGGAGCCGTTCGCTTGAGAGGAAACTCAATGTCGGTCGCCGTTAAGCTCACCAATGTCGTCAAGCGCTTCGGAGAGCTGGAAGTGCTGAAGGGCGTCTCTTTCGAGATCAATACCGGCGAGGTTGTGGCGTTGCTCGGCCAGTCCGGTTCCGGCAAGAGCACCGCGTTGCGCTGTATCAACCGGCTGGAAACGATCCAGGAAGGTTCGATCGATGTCTGCGGCCACCGCGTCGAGGACCCGAAACTCGACCTGCGCGCCCTGCGCCGGGATATCGGCATGGTGTTCCAGAGCTACAATCTGTTTCCGCACATGACGGTGGCAGAAAACATCATGCTGGCCCTGCGCCGCGTGAAGAACATGCGCCGGGATCAGGCGCGCGAGATCGCCGTTCAGGTTCTGGCCAAGGTCGGGTTGTCGGAAAAGATCGACAATTATCCGGAGCAGCTCTCTGGCGGACAGCAGCAGCGCGTCGCGATCGCAAGGTCACTCGCCATGCAGCCGAAAGTCATGCTGTTCGACGAGGTGACATCGGCGCTCGACCCGAAGCTCACCGGCGAAGTGCTGCGCGTCATGGAAGATCTCGCGCGCGCCGGGATGACCATGATCGTGGTGACGCACGAAATGGGCTTCGCCAAACGCGCCGCCAATCGCGTCATCTACATGCACACCGGCAAGGTCTGGGAGACGGGAGGAGCAGACATCCTCTCCAATCCGCAGACGCCCGAACTGAAGGAGTTCATGGCCGCAGAGCTTTGAAGCTGAGGCATGATGCCGGAAGGCGCACGCGGCTTTCGGACGACATTGCGATCTATCCATTTGATTTTAGTGCGGATTAAAATTTTGTCTCGAACAGACTCAAAGCCATTCCGCCCTAAGGAGGAGACCTGCGACTTTCGCAGGGTCGGACAACCGAGAGAGGAGTCTCATATGCCGACGAGAATGATTTCGAAACTTGCGCTGATTGCCAGCGCCGGTTTGCTTGCACTTGCCACCGTTGCCCATGCCGATGTTCTCGACAACATCAAGAAAGCCGGGAAAGTCCGCATCGCAGTCGCGATGGGTATCCCCGAATATTCCTTCGTCGACGAAAACCTGAAGCCGACGGGCTCGGACGTCGAGACCGCCCAGCTGATTGCCAAGGATCTTGGCGTGAAGCTGGAATTGGTGGAGATCACCAATGCGGCCCGCGTTCCGTCCGTGCAGACGGGTAAGGCCGACATGGTCGTTTCCTCGCTCGGCATCACAGAGGAACGCAAGAAGGCGATCGACTACTCCATTCCGTATGCAACGCTCGCCCTCGTCGTGGCAGCGCCGCCCAGCGTCGAGATCAAGGGCTATTCCGACCTCGTCGGCAAGCGCGTCGGCGTTACCCGCGCAACGACGAACGACCAGGACATCACGGCGAATGCCAAGGGTGCCACCATCGTCCGCTTCGAAGACGATGCAACGCTCATCACCTCGGTTGTTTCCGGCCAGGTCGATATTCTGTCCAGCCAGTCCGCCGTCATCAACGGCATCAACAAGAAGCTGGGTGATCATCCGCTGCAGGTAAAGTTCACCCAGAAGGAAACCGTTCTCGGTATCGGCATCCCGAAGGGCGAGACTGCGCTGAAAGGCTGGCTGGATCAGTGGGTGAAGACGAACTTCGACAACAAGGTTCTGCGCGACATCTATCGCAAGTACCACAATGCCGAGCTGCCTGACAATCTCACATCCCGCTAAGGGAATGTTGCTACCGCAACACCATCAAAATCGATGAAGTTCCAATCTTACAGGCGGCCAATGGCCGCCTGTTTGGCTATTCATGCGCAGTCCTTGCGCACCCGTTCCTCACTGCGGTTGCGCAGCAAAATCAACGGGTGCGGCAACACCTTCAAGGCCGGTTGCAACGACTGATACGCGGAAGACACCATCGAGATTTCTATCGAAGATCGCGCCGACCACGATATCGGCATCGGAAAAGACTTCATCGCGAATGCGGCTGGCCGCTTCGTCCACTTCGAACAGCGTCATGTCAGAGCCGCCGGAGATGGAAATCAGCACGCCCCGCGCGCCCTTCATGCTCATATCGTCAAGTAGCGGATTGGCGACGGCGGCATCGGCGGCCTTCAATGCACGACCCGGGCCCGAGGCTTCGCCGGTTCCCATCATCGCCCGGCCCATGCCGCGCATGACGGATTTGACGTCAGCGAAATCGAGGTTGATGAGGCCTTCCTTGATGATCAGGTCCGTAATGCAGCTGACGCCGGCATAAAGGACCCGGTCTGCGGTCACGAAAGCATTGGCGAAGGTGGTCGTGGCGTCTGCAATGCGAAACAGGTTCTGGTTCGGAATGACGATGACGGTATCGGCGCTTTCCCGCAAACGCTCGATACCTTCATTGGCGGTGCGCATGCGGCGATTGCCTTCGAACGTGAATGGCTTGGTGACGACGCCCACCGTGAGAATCCCCGCCTGCCGCGCGACCTGCGCGATGACTGGCGCAGCGCCCGTTCCTGTGCCGCCGCCCATGCCGGCCGTGATGAAGCACATATGCGTGCCATGGAGATGATCCATGATCTCGTCGATGGATTCTTCGGCTGCGGCACGACCAATATCAGGCAGCGAACCCGCGCCGAGACCTTCTGTGACCTGCGCGCCGAGTTGAATGCGTCTGCCGGCCTTCGACGTCGCTAGCGCCTGCGCATCGGTATTCGCCGCAATGAATTCGACGCCCTGCAACTCCTCGGCGATCATATTGTTGATCGCGTTGCCGCCGCCACCGCCGACACCGACGACTGAAATCTTCGGTATCACCCCGGCAAGTGGTGTGCGGACATCGGCCATGAAGGACTCCATTCAATAATTCAATTATCGATCGCGCACCGTTCGTCGAAGCAGGCGTCAATGCGATTCGCTTTTGCATAAATATCCTAATTAGGAACGTGTGCGCATTACGGCATGTAAACATCGCCCTCCACAGAATAATGGGTCCAACGGAAAATTTGTGAGCCGGATACCGGGTAACAGACGCGCGGCATATCCCGGCCCGTTACCGGATCGCACGCAACGGGTCTGAAATGCTTCCCGAATTGCACGCTCCAATGTCGCTGCGAAGAGAACCACACGTCGCACTTCGGGCTTGCTTGTCTGCGCCGTTATTTCGCCCTGACCGTGCAGCAGAGATGGTAGACACCTATCGAGCGATTCTGTCCCGGAAACGAAAGGCAATGAAATGTTTATGAAATTGGTAGCTACAGCGTCTATCTTGCTGGCAACGGCAGCACAGTCCTACGCTTCGAGCGACAGTGCATGGAACGCACTTTTCGCGAAGGTGAATGGCACCTGCATCGGGATGTCGCGCATGAATACGCCCGAGGTTTCAGCACCCATCGTTTTCGATGATGCGACGGGCAAGGTCGGCCTTCTGTTGCGCGGATCGCTTGGAAAGACCAAGGGAAAAGCCGAGACGGTGAATCTGATGTGCCTATATGACAAAAAGACCGGCAAAGCCTCGATCGAGGAATATCACTGGCTCGGGCGCTGAGCGGCAATTGTGGAGCGATAGCGATCGCTATCCATCATTCCCAACGGCAAAGAGAAGAGATTGCGTGGCGGCGTTGGCCGCCACGCCATGTTCCATCACTTCGGAAGCTGTGCGCCTGCCTGCTTGACGGCATTGGCGATGACTTCGCAGAATTGCTTCTCTGACACATTCTGTGCCTTGGCGGAGGCTGCGAGATCCTGGTTGACGCCCATGGCGGAAATCTTGCCGCTTTCGCCTTCCTTCTCGGCCGCATCGCCCTTGGAAGTATCTGTCGGCGCCGGAATGAGAGCGCTCAACTTCTGCTGAACTTCAACGGCAGAACCGTCGATATGGCCGGCGTTCTGGCAATATTTCAGAATGCCGAGCTGATTGCGTGCCGAATTATATGCCATTTCCATCTGGTCGCTGGTCGCCTGCGCAAATGCCGGCGCTGCAAATCCGAGCACCGCGATGCCCGTCAGAATAATTTTACGCATATGAAACTCCTGATTGCTTCAACATGGTGCGATGTAGCCTCAATTGCTTCGAAGGCAATACCCGCAAGGGTCAGGAGAATTATTCTTGAAGAAAACCATAGGATGAGTGTGTGGAACGCTCAAACAGACAGATGGAAAATGCGATGCGCGCAATGAAAAGGCCGCGTCGGGTAAATCCCCGCGCGGCCTTTTCGTTATCCATTTACCACCGACCTGAACGATCCTGTACGGCGGAGTTCGATCCGCGTCTCGACGCTCCGATCAAAAATCCTCCCAGGCGGGGCTGGCTGCCGGCGCAGTGTTTCCGAATGCCGAGCGAAGTTTGTCGGTCAGCGCCCTCTGTCCCGAGGACTGGCTGCCCGCGGCCTTGCTGAGGGGGATAGCCCTGGCAGGCGCATCGGTGTGAACCCGCGCCGCGGCATTCAGCGGAACCACTTTTCTGGCACTCATATCCAACTTGAACTGCGCAAGGCGGTTGGAGAGCGACGAGACTTCGCTTGCCAGCGTATGCGTTGCCGCGTTGGATTCCTCGACCATGGCGGCATTTTTCTGCGTCGCCTGATCCATCTGGTTGACGGCCGTATTGATCTCCTGAAGCCCGGTCGATTGTTCCCGTGCCGATTGTACGATTGCCTGTACGTTGCTGTCGATCAATTGCACTTCCTGAACGATCGCCCGCAGCGCTTCACCGGTCTGACCGACCAGGCTCACGCCTCGCTTGACCTGATCACCGGAAGAGTGAATGAGCGCCTTGATCTCCTTGGCGGCCGTCGCGGAGCGTTGCGCAAGTTCGCGCACCTCCTGGGCGACGACTGCAAAGCCCTTGCCTGCTTCACCGGCTCGAGCTGCCTCGACGCCGGCATTCAGCGCAAGCAGGTTTGTCTGGAAGGCGATATCGTCGATCACGCCGATGATGTTGGAGATCGATAGCGAAGACTGCTCGATACCGTTCATCGCTTCGACGGCGCTGTGAACGATCTCACCGGAGCGCTCGGCATTGTCTTTCGTGCGCCCGACGAGGGAAGCAGCTTCTTCGGCGCGTGTGGTGGAGTCCTTGATCGAGGTAGTGATCTGTTCGAGCGCTGCCGCCGTCTCCTCGACGGACGCCGCCTGCTGTTCCGTACGACGCGCCAGATCGTCCGCCCCCGTGCGGATCTCGTCAGACCCGCTCTGGATCACTGACGCGTTCTCCGAGAAGGACATCATCGCTTCCTGGAGCTTCTCGACCGAGGCATTGAAATTGCCGCGGATCGCATCGAGAGCAGAGGTAAACGGTTGATCGAGACGCACCGTCATGTTTCCGTCCGAAAGCTGCACCAGCCCGGCGGCAAGCTCGCCGACGGCGAATTTGACCTCGGCTTCCTGGGCATCGTTGATGCGGGCGCGTTCAGCCCGTTCGATCTCCTGCGCCGACCGGCTCGCTTCAGCCTCTGTCTCAAGCCGCACTTTTTCCCGGTTGTTTTCAAGAAGTATGTGCAGCGAACGCGAGAGATCACCGATCTCATCGCGAGCCTCGCGATCCTTAAGCACGACGTTGAGATCACCATTGGCGATCCTGTCGGTTTCGCCGATGACATTCTCGATCCGACGCACGAACCGCCGGGCGATCAGCCAGCCGGCAAGGCCGAGAAGAACAGTGGCGATCGAAGTGACCAGAATGGCATTTCTGACGACGGAATTGACCTGCGCAAAAACCGTGGCCTTCGGCACGGCGACGATTGCGTACCATGACATGCTGTCGGTGAGCTTCACCGGCTCGGCAACGGCGAAATAATCGGTGCCGTCGGCGCTGGTGATTTCGCGCTCCATACCAGGGTTGGCGATCAGCTGATCCCAGCCGGCCGTCTCCGCACCACCGTCCTTGATATTCTTCCCGATCAGCGCGCCATCGGGATGGCTGATCATTCCGCCGGCTCCGGTGACGAGGCTCATGAAGCCCGTCCCCATCGGGTGAATGGCGGATATGGCCTTTTGGGCATCGTCGAGCGCCATGTCCATGCCGGCCACGCCGACGGGCTTGCCATCGATGATGATCGGCTTGGTAATGGAGGTCATCAAAACCTGCTTGCCATCGATCGCATAGGAATAGGGTTCGATGATAACGGTCTTTTTCTGGGTGAACGGCAGCTGGTAGTAATCTCCGGCACCTGACACGGTGTAATCCGTCAGCGGAACGTGGCTGATAGCGCCGCCGCTGCGCACCCAATAGGGAACATAGCGGCCAGTGGCATCGTGGCCTTCCTTGCCGACGAAATCCTTGTCCTTGCCATCAAAGGCATCCGGCTCCCAGCCCGTCCAGACGCCAAGCGCCACCGGATTGGTTGCCAGCAGATTTTTGAGGATGCTGTCCGCTGTGGAGCGATCGGCATGGCCTGACACTTTCATCGTCTCAAGGACGGTCTCCAGCGAATTGACCACCGCAATAGCTGACCCGAGGGTCTTTTCCGATCCGGCCGCAGTCGTGCTGGCCATCTGCCGCATCTGATCGAGGCTCGATTGGCGAATGGTCGTGTACGCGGAATTAAACAAGATCGCTGATGCGGCGACCGTCGCGATGACGCCACACGCGGCGACCGAGAAAATATTGCGGCTAGTTGCGGATTTCAAAATCATATCACCACCTTATCGGGTGGCGTTGCAAAGCGGCCCGCCCCCCGCGCGACCTGACAGTAACAATATTCCGCAAGCGGCCAATATGACCGGAACCGCTTGTATCCTGTCCAAGATAGATGTTCGTGATTAATAATCAGTATATCTTTGGGAAATGGCGACTTACCGGGCGACTATGACTTTTAGTGATAAAGAAAACTTGGGAATTATTTCTCTGAAATTAATACTTCGATCCTATTGGGTACACTCAATAGATACCGCACCGCAAAATTAGTAACATCTATTAGATTTCAACCATCGCAATACATTCCGGAATCAGACACGCAAACGTTTTTGCTCGATTTCGTGCCACACGCTTGTCAGCCCATGTTTCGAGTGCCATTGGTCTCAGGACACGGACCGAGACATAAGCAGCCTGCCAATGAAACTTGACGCCATCGATCTGCGGATACTTGAAGCCATTCAACGCGATGGCCGCATCACCAAGCTTGCGCTCGCGGAAAAAGTGGGGTTGTCGCCGACACCGTGCTGGCTGCGCCTGCGCAAGCTGGAAAAGGCCGGGATCATCACCGGTTATCATGCAAAACTTTCCCTGCGTCGGTTGGCGCCTGTCGCCAGCGTCATGGTGGAAGTCACCCTTACCAATCATCGGCAGGCTGACTTTGAGCGCTTTGAGCGCGCAATCGCGTCCACGCCGGAAATCGTCGCATGCTGGGCCGTCGGCGGCGGCGTCGATTACATTTTGAAAATAACGACCGTGAACATCGACGCTTATCAACGCCTGATCGACAATCTGCTCGACCGCGACCTCGGCATAGAACGCTATTTTACCTACATCGTCACCAAGACCGTGAAGGAAGAAATCGTCCTTCCGGTAGCCGATCTTCTTTCCGGCGAACTTCCTGACGACGAATAGAGAAACTCTCTAGCATCGTCTTTTTCTTTAGGCCTTTTCTCTCCTGCTGCTGCGACCAATAGACAATCTCTCGTGGTGTTCCATGACAGCATGGGTCATCTGGAAAGAGAGATTTGCCGATGAACGCGCTCCACGCCCGTGCCACCTATCATGAAGCCCTTTCGCGGCTGAACGACCGCCATCTCTTGCGAGATCTGTCCTATGTCGCGGGCCGCTGGGTTGCTGGCAAGGCCAATCAAAGCTTTGAGGTCACCGATCCAGCCTCCTCCGCGACGCTTGCCTGGGTCACCAGCCTCGACCAACGAGAGACTTTCGAGGCTATCGACGCCGCGAATGAGGCCTTTGCGGGCTGGCGCTCGCTGCTGCCGCAAAAGCGCGCGGCAATCCTGCGCAAATGGTATGAATTGATGATTGAGGCGCGCGAAGATCTGGCGCTGATCATGACTCTGGAGCAAGGCAAGCCGCTCGCTGAATCCCGCGGCGAGATCGATTATGCGGCAGGCTTCATTGAATGGTATGCAGAGGAAGCCAAGCGTATCAACGCGGAGAGCGTGACCAGCCACCTGCCCGATGCAGAAATGATCGTGCGCAGGGAAGCTCTGGGCGTTGTCGGCATTGTCACGCCCTGGAACTTTCCTTCGGCCATGATCACCCGCAAGGCGGCTGCAGCGCTTGCGGCCGGCTGCACCGTCGTCGCCCACCCGTCGTCCGAAACACCGCTTTCGGCGCTGGCACTTGCCGAACTCGGCGAGCGCGCCGGGCTTCCGTCCGGCGTCTTCAATGTCATCACCGGCGACGCGGCGACCATTGTCGGCGCGTTCTGTGACGATCCGCGGGTCAGGGCACTGAGCTTCACCGGCTCGACCGGCATCGGCAAGATGATCGCCGGCCAGTGTGCCGGAACAATGAAGCGGCTTGTGATGGAACTTGGCGGCCATGCGCCGCTGATCGTCTTCGATGATGCCGATATCGATCGCGCCGTGGATATCGCCATCAATGCCAAATTCGCAACGTCGGGCCAGGATTGCCTCGCCGCCAATCGTATCTTCGTCCAGCGTTCGATCATGGACGCGTTCGTCACGGCATTCGGCAAACGCATCGAAGCCTTGAAGGTAGGAAACGGCTTGGACGGTGCCGCCGAGATCGGCCCGCTGATGCACGAACGCGCCGTCGTGAAAGTGGAAGAACAGGTGGCGGACGCTCTGAAGCAGGGCGCACGGCTTGTTGTCGGCGGAAAACGTCACGCGGCTGGTTCACTCTTCTTTCAGCCCACTTTGCTGGTCGAGCCCTCACCGGATGCGCTAATCATGCACGAGGAAACGTTTGGACCGGTCGCCGCCGTCAGCGTCTTCGACAGCGAGGACGAGGTCGTCGCCCGGGCCAACGACACGGAATATGGCCTTGTCGCCTATGTCGTGACCGCCAATGGCGCACGGCAGATGCGGCTCGGCCGCGCGCTCGAATACGGCATGGTGGCCATCAACCGCGTGAAGATTACCGGCGGACCGATCCCCTTTGGCGGCTGGAAGCAATCCGGCCTCGGTCGTGAAGGCTCCCGCCACGGCATCGAAGCCTTCACCGAGCTCAAATATCTCTGCGTCGACACGACTGCCTGACGCTCCCGATACAAAAAGAAGGAACCACAACATGTTGGACAAGCGCAACGAACTGAACGCCTGGGACAGGGACCATTTCTTCCATCCCTCGACCCACATGGGAATGCACGCGCGCGGCGAAACGCCGACCCGGGTGATCTCGAGCGCCGAGGGCGTCTACATCACCGACACCAGCGGCAAGAAGAGCCTCGATGCCTTTGCCGGTCTTTACTGCGTCAATGTCGGTTACGGCCGCCAGAAGATCGCCGATGCGATCGCCGAGCAGGCTAAGAACCTTGCTTATTACCACGCCTATGTCGGTCACGGCACCGAAGCCTCGATTACGCTTTCGAAGATGATCATCGACCGCGCGCCCGAAGGCATGAGCCGCGTCTATTTCGGTCTTTCCGGTTCCGATGCCAACGAGACCAACATCAAGCTCATCTGGTACTACAACAATATTCTCGGTCGTCCGGAGAAGAAGAAGATCATTTCCCGTTGGCGCGGCTATCATGGCTCGGGTGTCATGACGGGGAGCCTGACTGGCCTGGAACTCTTCCACAAGGCCTTCGATCTGCCGCGCGCGCCGATCCTCCATACCGAAGCACCTTACTACTTCCGCCGCGCCGATCGCTCGATGAGCGAGGAACAGTTTGCACAGCATTGCGCTGATAAACTCGAGGAAATGATCCTAGCCGAAGGTCCGGACACAGTCGCAGCCTTCATCGGTGAACCGATCCTCGGCACAGGCGGCATCGTTCCGCCGGCGAAGACCTACTGGCAGAAGACCCAGGCCGTTCTCGATAAATACGACATCCTTCTCGTGGCTGATGAAGTCGTCACCGGCTTTGGGCGTCTCGGCACGATGTTCGGATCCGATCATTACGGCATGAAGCCGGACCTCATTACCATCGCCAAGGGCCTGACATCTGCTTATGCGCCGCTTTCGGGCAGCATCGTGTCGGACAAGATGTGGCAGGTGCTCGTCCAGGGATCGGATCAGCTTGGCGCCATCGGCCATGGTTGGACTTATTCCGCACACCCGATCTGCGCGGCCGCCGGCATCGCCAACCTCGAGCTGGTCGATGAACTCGGCATCGTCGAGAATGCAGGCTCGACCGGCGCCTATTTCCGCTCGGAACTCGCCAAGGCTGTCGGCGGTCACAAGCATGTCGGCGAAGTTCGCGGCGACGGCTTGATGGCTGCCATCGAATTCGTCGAAGACAAGGACGACCGCAAGTTCTTCGATCCCGCGCAGAAGATCGGCCCGCAAGTGGCGGCAGCGCTGCTTGAGCGTGGCGTTATCGGCCGTGCCATGCCGCAGGGAGACATTCTCGGCTTTGCACCGCCGCTTTGCCTGACTCGCGAAGAAGCCGATACCGTCGTGAAGGCGGCTGCCGGCGCAATCGACAGCGTGCTCTCGGGCCGCTGATCCGCGCTAAGCCGGCGCAATTCCCGCGCATCCTCATACAGTGGTGCGGCCCGTTGTTGACAATGGGCCGCACCATCGCATTCGGTCGTCGCCATTCGGCGCCGGATGGTGTACATGGATTCTATAATTGTACCGGATCAATCCATGTATCGTCATGATTCAAAAGACCAGGACAATGGTGCCTGGAAGCCCGTTCTTCAGCATCGTAAGGGTGCGACCAAACACAAGCTGCTGACTGACAAGATCATCGCCGACATCGACGATGGCATCCTGCCGGTTCACACCCAGATGCCCACGCATCGCGATCTCGCCCACGCGCTCGGAATCTCGGTCCAGACCGTGAGCCTGAGTTACAAGGAAGCCGAGCGCCGCGGCTACCTGCGCGGCGAAGTTGGGCGCGGCACCTTCGTGCGTAGCCGCGTCACCGAACGCGCCGACAGCTTCATGCTCGATCGCGATCCGAGCGGCAGCGCCGATCTTTCTATCATTCGGGCCGTCTACACCGACGCGCATGAGCGATCGGCCCGCGAACTGATGCGCGCTCTTGCGGAAACCGATAATAGCAGCTTCATGCGACCTTGCCGGCCGATCGCCGGTCTGGATGCTCATCGCGCCGCAGCGCAGGTCTGGCTATCACGTTTGTCGGTGAAGGCCGACCCCGATCGGATCCTGATTACGAACGGCGCAGCGCACGGCCTCTTCCTTGCCGTCGCTTCGGTGATACGGCCGGGCGAAGTGGTCCTCACCGAGAACTTGACCGATCACGGCATCATCGGTCTCGCCAATGTTCTCGGCTTCACCCTGCGCGGCCTGCCGACGGATCACGAGGGTATATTGCCGGATGCCTTCGAGGCCGCTTGCGCCGTCGGCGACGTGTCTGCGCTTGTCATCGTCTCAACGCTCGGCAACCCGACCAGCCACGTCATGGGTGCAGAGCGCCGACGCACGATCGCCGATATCGCCCGCCGGCACGGTATCTTCGTCATCGAAGACGAAGTGTATAAGCCTATGCTGCGCGATCCCCTTCCCTCCATGGCGGACCTTATACCTGAGCTGGGATTCTTCGTGACGAGCTTTACGAAATCCGTGATGACGGGATTGCGTCTTGGTTATCTCGTGGTGCCGGCCCATTATTCGATCCGCGCCGCGTCGATCCTGCGCGTTACCGGCTGGAGCGCGACCAATGTCGTTGCGGAAATGGCTTCGCGCTGGGTTCTGGATGGCACCGCCGAGACGCTGCTTGCCGTTCAGAGAAACGAAGCCGAGGCACGACAGTCGATCGTCTCCGACGTGCTGGCTCCATTTGTTGCAGGCAGCCATCCGCTGTCGCTATGCGCATGGCTTTCGGTGCCCGAGCGCTGGACCGAGGATGGCCTTGTGCGCGCACTCGCGCGCAAGGGCGTCGCGATCACGCCGTCCGAGCCTTTCGTCGCAGGCGGGGAGCGACCGGCTGGCGGCATTCGCATCTGCCTCGGCGGCCGCCTGTCTCACTCCGCCCTTCGCTCGGCACTGGAGACCGTTCGCGGCACTTTCGAACAATTGCCCCCTGTGTTCGATGTCGGCTCTATCGTCTAGAGCAATTCCAGGAAAAGTGCGCAGCGGTTTTCCGTCCGGAATTACGCGAAAACAAAGAGATAGAGCGGTTCGGGGGTTCCGTGAAAAGCTGAACCGCCCTAGCGCCGCCGCAATTCGATTTCCTCAAAGGATAGACGCGAGGAACTCCTTGGTGCGCTCCTCCTTGGGCGCGCTGAAGATCTCTTCTGGCTTGCCCTGCTCACAGATGCGACCCTTGTCGAAGAAGCAAACCCGATCGGACACTTCGCGCGCAAAGCGCATCTCATGCGTGACCAAAAGCATGGTCAGGTCGTGCTCATGGGCAAGGTCACGAATGACGCCGAGCACCTCGCCGACAAGCTGCGGATCGAGCGCCGATGTCGGCTCGTCGAAGAGCAGCACTCTCGGGCGCATGGCAAGCGCACGGGCGATCGCGACGCGCTGCTGCTGGCCGCCCGAGAGCTGGCTTGGATAGTGATCCTTCTTTTCTGAAAGGCCGACCATGCGCAGAAGTTCGACTGCGCGGCATTCGGCCTCCGCCCGCCCCAACCCCAGCACGCGGGTCGGCGCCTCCACGACATTGCGCAGCACGGTCATGTGCGGAAACAGATTGAAGCTCTGGAAGACCATGCCGACATGGGTGCGGATCTGGCGCAGATGCGCCTCGCTAGCGAGGAAGCGTCCGCGACCATTGTCCTGATGGTAGGACATGCCGGCCAGATGCAAGGTTCCCTCCTGGAAGGGTTCGAGCGTCATGAGGATGCGCAGGACCGTTGATTTCCCAGAGCCGGATGGGCCGATCAGCGTCACCTTCTCACCGGGCGCGACATCGAAACAGAAATCATCGAGTACGGTCAGATGGCCGTAGCGCTTGGTCACATCTTGAAAGCGGATCAGTGGTTGCGTCATTTGAGAGCAATTCCGTTTTTCGGCAACGCCTTTTCGAGCCAATGAATGACCGCCGAGCAGACGAGCGTGAGGATGAGAAAGATCAGGCCAACGAGAGAAAGGGGCACCAGATACTCGAATGTCCGATCTCCGATGAGATTGGCAAGGTTGAGCATGTCGACCACCGTGACGACGGAGAGCACCGGCGTCTCCTTGAGCATGGAAACGAGATAATTGCCCATGGCCGGAATGATGCGGGGGATCGCCTGTGGGATGATGATATCCCAATAGGTACGCCCATGGCCAAGATTGAGCGCCGTCGCCGCCTCCCATTGTCCACGCGGCACGGCATCGAGACCGCCACGATACACTTCCGATGTATAGGCCGAATATTGCAGCCCGAGGGCCAGAGCGCCCGTCAGGAATGCAGGCAGCGTGATGCCGTAGATCGGCAGGACGTAGTAGAGGAAAAAGAGCTGCACGAGCAACGGCGTGTCGCGCAGGAACTCGATGACGAAGGCTGTCGGCCAGGAAATCGCAATGAAGCGACTGCGTCGCAGCAAGGCGAAGATCAGGCCGAGAACGAGTGCGATGGCAAAGCCGGCGGCCGCCGCCTCAAGCGTCACGATCAAGCCGATGCCAAGGATCGGCAGGATTGACCATGCGAAGGACAGCGTCGTCGACGTATCCCATGTGAAGCCATACATCATGCCGGGGACCTCCCCGGGAAGGCGGCGCCACGCCGGAAGACCGTCTCCAGCCAACGCATGAAGGCGACGAGGATGAGCGCCATGATGAAATAGCCGACGAGCGTCAGCGAGTAGATCGTGACGCTATCGAGCGTGATATTGCGCAATTGCTGCGCCTGAAAGGTCAGATCGCTGATCGAAATAAGCGACACCAAAGCCGTGTCCTTGAGGTTCTGGACCGCGAGATTGCCGAAAGCCGGCATCATTTCGACCACAGCCTGCGGTAGAACGATGTGGAAGAGCGTCTGACGCTGGCCGAAGTTGAGGGCTCGCGCCGCCTCATGCTGGGTATCTGGAACCGCCTGCAACGCACCGCGCACCACTTCCGCGCCATAGGCGCCGATGTTGAGCGCCAGGCCGGCGATGCCTGTCGTGATGGGGTCGAAGGAGATTCCAATCAGCGGCAGCGCGTAATAAAGCCAGAAGAGCTGCACCAGCAGCGACGTGCCGCGAAAGATCTCGATATAAACGATCGCGATCGAGGAGAGCAGCCTCCCTCCGGCAAAGCGCGCAAGGCCGGCTGCAAAGGCAAGTGCGGCACCGAGCAGCATCGAGGCGACGGCGATGATCGCGGTCACCTCCGCGCCCTTCAGCAAGGCCGGAATATAATGGGTCCAACTCATTTTGGGTCACCTCCGTTCCAGGATGGGAGGGGCCGAGCGACCTGGCGATCGTCCGCAGACTGCCGCCAGGTCGTTCCCGATGATCGATAAAGTCACTTGCCCGCGCAAAGGTCTTCGGTGCTCTTGGTGCGTGCCGCCTCGACGCTTTCATCGCTAAGACCATAAGACATCAGGATCTTCTTGTAGTCATCGGTCTTCTTGAAGGCTTCAAGCGCCGTATTGAAGGCCTTGTAGAGCTCCTTGTCTTCAGGGCGGAAATCGAAGCCGCCATAGCTTCTGGCGGATTTTCCGTTGATGACTGGGTCAGTGAAGGGCGCTGCGTGCTCGACATTCGTGCTGCCCTGAACAAGCTTGGCAACAGTCAGCTCGGTTGCTGCATAGGCGTCGGCGCGTCCGGTCTGGATCGTCGACAACGCATCGGCGTTCGCCTGGATCATGACGATCTGTGAGTCCGGAATGCCGAGACCGTGGAAGAAATCGAGCTGATCGGCGCCGGATACAATCGCAATTTTCAACGAAGGATCCTTTTTGATGTCTTCGTAGGAATGCAGATTCTTGGGATTGCCCTTCGGCACCAGCAGGCCTTCGCCATAGCTGGAGTTCGGTGTGGTGAATTGAACCTGCTTGCAGCGTTCCGGCAGGATATTCTGTTCGGCGGCAACAAAATCGAAGCGCTTTGCCTTGAGGCCGGGGATCAGCGATCCGAACGGCGTCACCGTCCAGTCGACTTCCTTCACGCCCATCGATTTAAGGACGGCTGCGGCAACATCCGGACCGATGCCCTTGGCGGTACCACTCTCATCCATGAAGCTGTAGGGAACTTCGTTGGCGCTGGCGCCGCGGATGTAGCCATCCTTCTTGATCTGCTCAAGGCTGGCGGCATTTGCGGATGCGGCCAGGCCGATGGAGAGGCCCAATGCGGCCACACTGCGATAAAAATTCGATCTCATCGTTCACTCCTCTGTGGTTGAATTCCGTTATCGGCTGTCCGGTTTTCCGGATCTCTGCCGTAACGGGGTGATGATCCGCGCCGCGCTGCCGCGGCGCGGCAACTCAAGGCCCCTCCGTCAACGTTGCGACGACGGCGAGACAGTCCCCGGTCTTGATGAAGCCAGGGAAATGACGTGCGGCAAGAACACCATTCAGCGCCGCTCGATAATCTGAAGGTTCGCCGCCCGTACGGCCGATCGGATGGATACGGGCGATGATTTCTCCCTGTGCGACTGTGTCGCCGAGATCCTTGAGCGGTTCGAAGAGGCCATCAGCTTCGGAAAACACAAAGCAATCCGACGAGGGCATATCGAGCCATTGCGTCGCTGCGACCTCCGGTGCGCCGGAGACGATGCCCGCATGCTTCAGGAGATTGAGAACGCCGCGCTTGGCAATTGAAGCCGTGCGCGCCGATATGGTTCCCCCGCCCGAAAGCTCGGTCGTTACAAAAACCTTGCCCATCTCCTCGGCCGCGGTGTCGTACATGCCGGCAGCATCGATCTCGATCATTCGCATGGAATAGGGTGCGGAAAACGCGGCAACGCCGTCGAAGCAGGCTTTCTCCTGCGTCTTGTCCGGCAGCTCATGCGCGGCGGCATAGGGCAGGAAATCGAGCGTGCGGCCGCCCGAATGAAAGTCGAGCACGATGTCGGCAAGCGGCAGTAGGTGGCGCGTGAAATAGTCGGCAATCTTTTCGGTCACGTTGCCATCGGGCCTGCCGGGAAAACTGCGATTGAGGTTGCCCTTGTCGATTGGAGAGGTGCGCGTCGCCGCCCGGAAGGCGGGATAGTTCATCGCCGGAACGATGATGACCCGCCCCTTGATATCTTCCGGCTTCAGCGTCCGGGCAAGATCGAAGAGCGCAACAGGCCCTTCATATTCATCGCCGTGATTGGCGCCGGTCAAAAGCGCCGTCGGCCCTTCGCCGTTCCTGATGACGCAGATCGGGATCATGATTGATCCCCAGGCGGAATCATCGCGTGACCAGGGCAGACGCAGATGGCCGTGCTGGATGCCGTCCCGGTCGAAATCGACCGTCGGCGTAATCGGCGATGCGCGTTTGGATATGCTCATGCTGCTCATCTCAGGCATTCACTTCACGACAAGCCGACGGGGCACGTTGGAAAGGCACTCGACGCCGCTTTCGGTAATGACGATGCTTTCGGTGATCTCCATTCCCATGGTTTCGAGCCAGAGGCCGGTCATGAAGTGGAACGTCATTCCGGGCTGGAGCTCGGTGCGATCGCCAGGGCGCAGGCTCATGGTCCGCTCGCCCCAGTCCGGCGGATAGGAGAGACCGATCGAATAGCCCGTGCGGTTATCCTTGACGATCCCGTACTTCTTCAGGACCGCAAAGAAGGAATTGGCGATATCCTCGCAGACATTGCCGGGTTTGGCGGCGGCAAGGCCGGCCTCCATGCCCTCGAGCGTCGCCTTCTCGGCGTCAAGAAACGCCTGGGTCGGCTTGCCGAGAAAAATCGTTCGCGACAACGGGCAGTGATAGCGGCGATAGCAGCCAGCGATCTCGAAAAAGGTGCCTTCGCCGCTCTTCATCGGCTTGTCGTCCCAGGTCAGATGCGGCGCAGAAGCATCGGCACCGGATGGCAGCAACGGCACGATCGCGGCATAGTCACCTCCGAAACCGTCGACGCCGCGGATACCGGCATCATAGATTTCGGCGACGAGATCGGATTTGCGGATACCCGGCTCGACCTTTTCCACGATCCTCTTGTGCATGGCCTCGACGATACGGCCTGCCTTGCGCATATAGTCGAGTTCAGTCTTGCTCTTGACGGCTCGCTGCCAGTTCACCAGTCCTTGCGCATCCTTAAAACGGGCATTCGGCAGATGCTTGACCAACGAGGCATAGGCAGCGGCCGTGAACCAATAATTGTCCATCTCCACGGCGATCGAAGCGTTGGCCCAGCCGCGCTCCTCGATGAGCTTCGAAAGCAAGTCCATCGGATGACGCTCGTTGGACTGCACGTAGTGATCGGGATAGCCGACGATATTATCATGGGCGAGATAGGCCGTGCGCTTGGCGCCGTTGGCGTCCTGCCCGCGTCCATACCAGATCGGCTCGCCTGAACCCGGTACTACCACACATTGATGCACATAGAAGGACCAGCCGTCATAGCCGGTAAGCCAATGCATGTTCGAGGGATCGGTGACGATGACGAGATCGACACCTGATTTTTCCATGGCGCGGCGCGTCTTTGCGAGCCGTTCAGCATATTCGGCGCGGGTAAAATTGAGGATCGGTTCGCTCACGCTGGGTCTCCTGATGCTTCTGTCGTTTCGATCGCCTGCCCCGCACCGGCCGAAACGGCACGACGATGAGCAAGAGTGGCAATGGCGGTATCCTGGACGCCTGTCCCGGTCAGATCGCAAAGTGTGATCGCCTCGGGCGACCGGCGGCCCGGCACCTTGCCGGCGACGATGGCGCCGAGCTCGGGGAAATCGGCGGCCTCACTCACCAGTCCCGCCGCGATCGCGTGATGAAGCTCGCCCAGTCGCCGCGTCTGCTTCAGGCTGTCGGCGACGTAGAGGGTGGCTTTGCCGATGGCTGCAGGATCGATCTCGTTCTTGTGCTCGGCGTCTGAGCCCATGGCAGTGATGTGCTGCCCGGGCCGCAGCCACTCGGCTTTCAGGATCGGCTTCTGCGAAGGAGTTGTGGTCACGATGATATCGGCGCCACGACAAGCCTCTTCGGCATCCGCTTGCGCCACAACAGGAAAACCGAGTTCCACCGTCAGTTCGCGAGCGAGCTTTTCAGCTTTTGCCAGATCCCGGGCCCAGATCCGGGCAGCCGCGATCGGCCGGACAAGAGTGAGTGCGCGCAATTGCAGGCGAGCCTGCATGCCAGCGCCGAAAATTGCGGCAGTCCTTGAATCCGGTCGAGACAGGTGCCGGGCGCCAACCGCCCCTGCTGCTGCGGTGCGCACATCCGTCAGATAGCCGTTGTCGAGCAGAAGCGCCTCGACAAGGCCGGTGCGGGCCGACAGAAGCATCATCAATCCGTTAGTGCTCGGCAAACCCAGCGACGGATTGTCGAAGAAGCCGGGGCTTACTTTGATCGCGAAACTGTCAAGATCAGGAAGGTAGGCCGTTTTCACATCGACCTCGCCACGATGCGCGGGGATATCCAGCCGCATGATCGGTGGCATTGCCACGGCCTTCGTGGCAAGCGCGGCAAAGGCCTCTTCGACGCGATCGACCGCATCCATGTCGAGCTGGATGATTTTGCGAAGATCGATTTCCGTAAGAACGAGCACACGTGTCATGGCATCACACCTACTTCTGTCGTTTCGACGATTTGTCGATGAGCCGCAGGATCGATGTTGCCGCCGGATACGATGACAACGGTGGGGCCGCCCGGTCTGATCTTGCCTGCAAGCAGGGCCGCGATCCCAACTGCGCCGGCCCCTTCGATGACCTCACCCTCGATGGTCGCCGCATGGCGGATGCCCGCGGCGATCTCCGTCTCGCTGAGCAGGATCACGTCGTCGAGCAGTTCCTTGCACATGGAGAAGGTATGGCGGTTGCCAAGGCCAATGCCGCCGCCGAGCGAATCTGCAAGTGTTTCAACCTCCTGGACCTCGATGGGTGCCCCCGCCACCAGACTTGCCGCCATTGCCGCTCCGCGTTCCATGGATAGGCCGATCACCTTGACGGTGGGGCAACGACCTTTGATCGCCGCAGCAACGCCAGCGGCAAGTCCGCCACCGGACAAGGGCACCAGAACCATCGTGGCTTGCGGGAGATCATGGATCACTTCCAGCCCGAGCGTACCCTGACCGGCAATGATATCCGCATCGTCGAAGGGGGGCACAAAGCACATGCCTTCAGCTCGCACGAGACGCTCAACTTCATCCATGGCGTCATCCTGGGAACGCCCGACGATGCGAACATCTGCTCCAAGATTACGTATGGCTTCGACTTTGTTCCGGGGAACGAGCGCCGACAGGCAGATGGTTACGCGAGCGCCCAGTGCTTTCGCTGCATGCGCAACAGCGCGTCCGTGATTGCCGGTCGACGCGGTTACCAAACCGCGTGAGCGCGCCTCCTGATCCAAAGCCAGGATGGCATTGGTCGCGCCGCGCAATTTGAAACTGCCGGTGGTCTGCCTGCTTTCCAGTTTCAGATAAACGGGCGCGCTGACATGCCGAGACAGGACCGGCGACGGCTGCAACGGCGTGCGGATCGCATAGCCTGCAATTCGGCGCTGAGCAGCTTCAATCTCCGCCAATGTTACCATTGCTTTCATGGCGCGCATCGGGACGCTCGAGGCGAAACGCGAAGTGCTGGCATGTCTCTTCTCGCTTGACTGTTCATGACATCAGCCTGAGAGAGACAATGGATCATGTCAATCTTATTATTGTTTCATTACAATTCTAGATGCATGAGCGACTTGATGGAGCTGATATCTGCCTGGACGTGGTATTGCAAAATCCGATCCAATGATCCCGTGGCTGGATTTCCCATTCATGCGAATGAAACAAAACCCGTGCTGCCGGGTTTGTCCTTCAGAAGTTGAAGGAGATTGGCATGACCCAGCCCAGCAAAACCAAGCCCCTGTCACGAGAAGAGGACTATCGCGATTATCAGGAGCGCGACGACCGTGAAGGATGGCCCTATTCCGATGAGAGCGGCTTCAACTCGGCCAATCCTGAAAATCAGGGGTATGGGACGACACCGGCCAACTTTGACGAGGAGCCCAACTCCGGCCTGATCGGCGACACCGCAAAAAAGAGCGGGCTAGAGGAGGACAACGCTCACACCTTTGGGCCGCTATCGACCGCTCGGATCGACAGCGACGCATTGGAAGCGGCCATCACCGACCGACTTGCCGAATATGGCGAGATCGATGCTGATAGTATCGACGTTCACGCTGACAATGGCGTGGTCACGTTGGAAGGTAGCGTCGAAACGGAGGCTGTGGCACACGCCATCGAGGCGCTTGTCCTTTCCATGCGCGGCGTCGCCAAGGTTCGCAATGAACTTAGAACGATTGGCGTAGATTCCCATATTCCGCCGGACGCATAGCGAAGGCGAAGGGTCGCTTCCGGCTCTATGGCCTTGCAATGCTCGTCGAGGATGCTTATCTTATGATGTAAAGCCGTTATGCGGCTACCGCCACGTGTATTCAGGCTCGCGATACTTTTGAGCTCAAACAGCATGTGGCCTCGCCCGTGTCCAATGACGTCACGGGCGCTTCCATGAACTCACATCATTGACGCCGGTTTTGACCGGCGAAGGAACTCTATTGAAAAAACTGAACATCGCTGCCGCGCTTGCGGCGGTGAAACCGCGTGAGCGCGATGAGGCCGCTATTCGGCCTGAAAACAACAACTGGAAGCCATATCCCTGCCTGTTGAGCCGAAGGGAGCTTCAAAAGCTGGTCGCCGAACAGGTCGACTGAGCGACATATTACCAACGTAACCATAAAGGAGAACAAAATGCAGGTTTTGGTAAGAGACAACAATGTCGAGCAGGCCATGCGGGCGCTGAAAAAGAAAATGCAGCGCGAAGGCCTGTTCCGCGAGATGAAGGAGCGCCGGGCCTATGAAAAGCCGTCGCAGCGACGCATCCGCGAAAAGGCTGAAGCCGTCAGTAGGCATCGCAAGGCTACGCGTAAGAAATTGCAGCGCGAAGGTCTGCTTGCCGGCGCAAAGAGAAGATCACCCGGACGTTAATCCACGAGGATCCTCTGCGGCACATTTGATAGCGTTGAAAAGAAACATGCTGTGACAGGAAACAAGCAAGCCGCCACAGAGTTTGATTGATATGAGGGCGCCGAACGGCGCCCAATCGTAAAGCCAGCAGCCAGACGAGAGCGCCATCAAACCCGTGGGACTGTCCCTTGGGAAGCCCCTGGCTAAAGCCATTTCAAGATGGTTGCTGCAAACGGATTGCAATAACCAATCGCAGGCCGGAAGAAGCTTAGGCCGGTCCACATCCATAAGAGGAGCAGGATCATGCAAAACAAAGCCAAGGATCTCGCAAACGAATATCTTCGACTGGGCGGCCGCCGTCTTTTGGTGATGGATGATAACATTCTCTCCACCAAAAGCTGGGAGAGCGACCCACCGGAAGCCGAGACGTTCTGGAAACAGAAGGTCGAGTTGCTTGCTTTGAGACAGCGCAACGAAGTGATGTCGTTTTTGCCCTCGATCAACGCAAAATGACGGCGATTTCAGGCATTGAGGTTTAGCGCGCATGGCAAAGGCTGGCACCATCCGTATCGGCATTTCCGGCTGGAGCTATGCCCCTTGGCGTGGCGTTTTCTATCCGAAGGACGTCACGCAGAAACGTCAGCTTGCCTATGCCTCGCGACAATTTCCATCCATCGAAATCAATAGCACGTTTTACGGGCTCCAACGCCCCGAGACATTTTCCAAGTGGCGGAACGAGACGCCGGATGATTTCGTCTTCGCGGTGAAGGGCTCGCGCTACATCACCCATCTTCACCGCCTGCGTGACGTCGAAACGCCTCTCGCCAACTTTTTCTCATCCGGCCTGCTGCGCCTTGGACCGAAACTTGGGCCAATCCTCTGGCAATTTCCGCCAAAGCTGCGCTTCGATGCCGATCTCTTCTCCGCTTTCATCAAAATGCTGCCGAAGGATACGGATGCTGCGGCTAAACTTGCGCGGCGGCATGATGAGAGATTGAACGGCCGTGCCGCCTTGCAGTCTGAAGGAAAGCGACCGATCCGCCACGCCTTCGAAATCCGCAACGACAGCTTTGTTCAGGCCGGATTCATCGAAATGCTTCGGGAGCATCATATCGGGCTGGTCTGTGCTGACACGGTCGAATGGCCGTTCTTGATGGATGTGACAGCAGACTTTGTTTATTGCCGCCTGCACGGCTCAAAGGAACTATATGTAAGCGGCTACGACGGCGATGCACTCGATACCTGGGCAAGGCGCGTCTATGCGTGGGCGCATGGCCACGAGCCGGCCGATGCCGAGCGTATAGTGAAGCCTGCAAGGCCGCAGGCCAAAGCAGGGCGCGACGTTTATGTCTATTTCGACAACGACGTAAAGGTAAGGGCACCTGAGGACGCCATCCAGCTGGCTTACCGCCTTGGTCTCGCCGAGGCGTCATCTCCTCATAATCGCAAACGCTCGCCTTCAAGCCGAACGTCGGAAGAAGCGCGACAACACTGGCCGTCGCGATAATAAGGTGCCTTTCCATGAAACGCCTGGTGTCCGCATGCTCGGTCTCATCGCCCCGCTTTTTTCATGCGCGGCGCCGGAACAATCGCGGATAGCTCCGGTTAGATGCAAACCCGCCATACAACCAAGCTATCCTTCCAGCACGAATCCCACACCATCCCAGGAGATGCAGCATGAACGACGAGAGATTTTCATGGATCAGCAAGCGCGCTTACGCCCTTTGGGAACAGGCTGGACGCCCTTGGGGGCGTGACGAGGATCACTGGAACCAGGCCGTGAGTGAGCGTAATGCCATGGAGGGCTCTCGCGCATCATCAGACGGACAAGAGCTGATCTTGAGATTCAAGCAAAAACTGAAGCGGTCAAAGCGCGCTCAGTCGCCACAGGCAAACGACGAAGATGAGCCCGTCAGATCCAGCTGCGTTTGACCAACCGCGCGAGTGGAATCCCAACAGTGAACATGGATAGGGAACGGATCCAAACGATGCGCATTAAAAGTCTACACGAACGGTAGACAAATCTTGGGATCTTCCTAGATCCAAGGAAGGAGGAGAATACAGATGAAAGTACTTGTTGTCGAAGACGAGGCGATCATTGCTCATCATCTCATTTCGATCGCGGCGGATGCAGGGTTCGAAACACTCGGTCCGGCATCCACGATGGAGCAGGCTCTCGCCTATGCACCGCGAGCGGATATAGCCCTCATCGATATCGGCCTTATCGACGGGAAAAGCGGTCTGCAGCTCGCGCGCCGGCTGATCGACCGATATTATACGACGATCATTTTTGTGACAGGCGCTCCCGAAGCCCTGCAAAACAGCTTTTCCGAAGCTTTTGCTGCAATCGAAAAACCCTTTCTCGATCAAGAGGTCGTCGATGTGCTGCGTCGTGCCGCCGAGATGCGCATGGGAAACCAGCATCTGAGCGCTTGAGCGGCGATCGTAAAATCCGGCAAAAGGAAGCGGCCCGTTCAATTCTTGTCTGAGCGGCCCTCTACGATATCCCACGCAACGCTCCAGGCGCCGAGGTGATCACCTGCAACGTCACCCAGTGAGAACAGCGATCCCGCCTCGGGCGGCACTGATGCTAGAACCGGTTGTTCCGAGAGATTTGCCATCAGGCGCAGCGTTGCGCGGCCCATTGTCCAACTGACCTCAACCAGTGGACTTTCCTTAGGATACCAGGCGGAATGACCTGGCAGAGCGGCCAGATGGGGCACGATCTTCTCCCGCCGAAGCCTTATCAATCCCTCGTAAAACGCAAGGAGCGCGTTTCCAGGCGCTGCCAAATCCCAGCGTAGTTTCGCGCTGGAAAACGTCGCCTCGGATGTCGGGTCCGGAGCATCATCTGCATCGAAGCCCGGCAGCCGCGATAGCTCTTCCTTTCGGCCGATCCTCACCTTGCTGTTCAGTTCCTCATCGAAATCACAAAAGAAGGGAAAGGGCTCGGCAGCGCCCCATTCCTCTCCCATGAACAGCATTGGGATTTGCGGCGACAACAGATAGACGGCCGCGATTGCCTTCAATGCGTCCAGCGGATGCGAAGCAATCATTCGATCGCCCATCGCCCTGTTACCGATCTGGTCGTGGTTATGGATAAACGAGATGAATACCGTCGGCGGCAGATGGCCGCTGGGCGTCCCCCTCTCCTGCCCGCGATACGGCATGAGCTGCCCCTGAAAGACAAACCCTTCGGCGAGCGCTCGCGACACCTCCGCCTGATGATCGGCATAATCCCCATAGTAGCCGAACGTCTCACCGGTAGCTGCGACATGGAGACCGTGATGAATATCGTCGTTCCATTGTGCCGTGAAATAGAGCGGTTGGCCGTGACGATCTCTCACGAGCAGCTCCGCATTGTTGTCCTCGTTCTCGACGATCAGGTGAATATGGCGCTCAGGGAAGCTCTGTCTCACCCTCTCGGCGAATTCATTGAGAATGTGCCGCTCGCTGTCATCCTTGATGGCGTGGACGGCATCAAGCCGCAAACCATCCATCCGGAAGAGATCGAGCCAGTAAATGGCGTTCTCGATCACGAAATCACGAACGACACGGCATTCCTTGCCATCGAAATTGAGCCCATGTCCCCAAGGCGTCTTATGCTGCTCGTTGAAGATGGGAGCATAGAGGGGAAGATAGTTTCCGTCCGGGCCGAAGTGATTATAGACGACGTCGAGGAACACGCAGATCCCACGCTCATGGGCGGCATCCACTAACTTCCTGAGATCTTCCGGACGGCCATAACTGCTGTCGGGAGCATATGGGAGCACACCATCATAGCCCCAGCCGTATCGCCCGGGGAAATCGCTAAGCGGCATGAGCTGAATGGCGGTAACACCAAGCCGCTGCAGATGGTCCAGTTTCCCGATGGCGGCGAGAAACGTGCCTTCTCGCGTAAAGGCACCAACATGCAGTTCGTAGATGACGATATCCTCCCAAGGGCGGCCACTCCAGTTGCTGCTGCGCCATGCGAAGGCGGGATCGATCAGCTCGCTGGCGCCGTGAACATCCCCGGGCTGAAACCGGGATGCGGGATCGGGCACGTTGAGGCCATCTGCAAGAGCAAACCTGTAGCGATCGCCCGCCTGGGCGCCAGGTATTTCTGCAACGTGCCACCCATCATCGAGCTTATGCATCTCCCATTCGCCGCGTTTTTCCAATTTCAGCGTCACGTGCGGCTGCAGCGGTGCCCAAAGACGAAAAGTAACGGCGCTTGATTTGATATCCGGACCGAATGAAAAACTGTGTTGCATGTGATCCCAATCATCGTTTCGTCTGGCACGGTTTCGCCTGATGCGGTTTCGTCCAGGTGTTCGCAGGAGCCAACGCTATTTGCCGGCAAGTGTTCCCAACTCAGGAACAGATCTCCGCCCGCATCGTTTTGAGAGGCCAACCTCATGCGCGGGGACGCCGATGACCATTCCAAACTCTACCTATCGCCTGCAGTTTCGCGGAGAGACCACCTTCGATAGAGCCAGCGAAATGATCCCCTCCCTCAAGAATCTCGGGATCAGCCACGTCTATGCCTCGCCGATCTTCACGGCCACGAACGGATCGACGCACGGCTATGACGTGACGAATGCGAACGAGATCGATCCGGCAATCGGCGGACGGAAGGGCTTCGACAGGTTTTCGGCGAAGCTACAGCGAGCCGGACTTGGCCTCATCCTCGATATCGTGCCCAACCACATGGCCGCCTCCCCCGAAAACGCATGGTGGAGCGATGTTCTGCGCTCCGGCAGGCAAAGTCCCTACGCCCATCATTTCGACATCGACTGGAGCCGGAAGCTCACTTTGCCGCAGCTCGGCAAACCCTTAGAGGACGTACTGGCCGCAGGTGAGCTTCAGCTTTCGATGGATCCCGACGACCAGGATTTGCTGCTGACCTATTTCGACAACCGTTTTCCGCTGTCTGCGGAAAGCGCGCAGCATGTCATGGATGAAACCGGCGGCGAGCAGGGGCAATTGCAGGCTTTCTCCGCCGATATCACCCGAATGAAAAGCCTGCTTGATGCTCAGCTCTGGCATTTGATCCACTGGAAAGATGCCGCCCGGCATCTCACCTATCGCCGTTTCTTCGAGGTTGCAGGCCTCGTCGGTCTGCGGATGGAAGACGAGCGCGTCTTTGAAGAGACGCATCGATTGACCTTCGAGCTTGTTCGTTCCGGCCAGGTGCAAGGCTTACGGATCGATCACATCGACGGCCTGGCAGATCCCAAAACCTATCTTGAAAGACTGCGCGAAGCGGTTGGCGCCGATACCTTCATCGTTGTCGAGAAGATCCTCGGCCCGGACGAAGTCCTGCCTCAGGATTGGCCGGTATCCGGGACTACGGGGTATGAATTCATTTCCGCATTGGCGGATCTGTTCGTCGCATCCGATGGCCTCGACAAGATCGACGACGCATATGCACGGGTTGCTCCGGACCAAGCCGATTATGCCGCCGGTCTGCGTAAGGCCAAGCAGTCGATGGTCGAGCGCAACTTCGAAGGAGAGGTCGCACGACTGGCTGGTCTCTTCAGCTCAATTTATCCGGATATCCAAAAGGCGGATGTTTTATCGGCACTTCAAGAGCTGCTGATTGCTTTTCCGGTCTATCGAACCTACGGCCATCACGACCCTCTATCGGGCGTGGATGAGACCGTCCTCCGCACGGCGATCAACGACGCCCGTGCCAAAGCGCCGCCGGATGCGCTCGATACGATCGATCGCCTTCTGCGCGGTGACATCGTCAGCAAGACAGCCATCGAGTTCCGCACCAGATTTCAGCAACTGAGTGGCCCGGTGATGGCGAAGGCCATAGAGGACACGCATTTCTATCGGTATAACCGGCTGATTGCGGTCAATGAAGTCGGTGGCGAGCCCGTCGCGACAGCGCGCGGCGTCGCCGCCTTTCATGAGCAGATGGCGGAACGCCTCCGACATCAACCCTGCGGGCTTTCGGCAACGTCGACGCACGATACGAAACGCGGCGAAGATGCACGGGCACGTCTCTATGGCCTCTCGCAGCAGCCCGATGCCTGGATTGCCGGAGTATCGCGCTGGTGCTCCCTCAATGCCGGCCTGCGGACAAATCTCCCCGATGGGCCTGCGCCGGAGCCCAATGTCGAGTGGATGCTCTATCAGACACTTGCCGGGATCTGGCCTGACGCTATCGAACGTGAAGATCGGAGCGCGCTAATGGAGCGGTTCGCCGCCTATGCCGTCAAGGCAGTTCGCGAAGCAAAAATGCGAACGGATTGGGCGGATGAGAACGCTGCTTATGAAGACGCGGTCGCGAGCTATGCAAAAGCTCTGCTGACATCCGACAACCGGGCTTTCGAGAAGGATTTTGTCCAGACCTTGCGGCCGTTCACCGAGACCGGCTATCTCATCAGCCTATCACAGCTTCTGATCAAGCTTACCGCGCCCGGGATTCCCGACATTTATCAGGGCGCGGAAGGGCTCGACTTCAGCATGGTCGATCCGGACAACCGCAGGCCGATCGCAGATCGGCATTCCAATGTGACGGAGACACCCCAATTTGCCTGGAAAGACCGTGAAGTCGCGTTGTTGAAGCAGCGAGTTATCCAAAAGGCGCTTCGGTATCGTAACGAGCATCCCAGTCTTTTCCGTAAGGGAGATTATCTGCCGCTCAAGGTCAGTGGAAGGCGAGCCGACAATCTCGTGGCTTTTGCGCGCGTGCTTGGGGAAGAGGCAGCAATCACCGTGGTCCCGCGACTGGTGGATGCGAGCGATATGAGAGCCGATTTCTGGGACGCCACGGCAATCTCGATACCGGCGGAGATTGACCGGCATTTGCATGATCTGTTGACGGGGTCGTCATCGGCTTCAGGCGATATTTCGGCCGCCCGTTTGCTTGCTGATTATCCCCTCGCCTTGCTGGTCGCCGGCGGCTAACCGCATCTGTCACCATCGACGGAACAAACAATATCGCCCCGGTGTTTCTGTGTGCCAACTACGAGGGACTTCATGACACAGGATGGACAGCGGCATGCAATCGAACCGGGCGATTTTACACGCCTGGGCGCGAATTTCGACGGACAGGGCGTCAATTTTGCACTCTTCAGTGCCTGCGCCGAGCGCGTAGAACTTTGCCTCTTCGACGAAAGCGGCAAGCATGAGATCGACCGGATCGAGCTGCCGGAATTCACCAACGAGATCTGGCACGGTTATGTACCGGGGCTGAAACCCGGCGCGCTGTACGGCTATCGCGTCCATGGCCCATTCGATCCGGAAAAGGGCCACCGCTTCAATCCGCACAAACTGCTGATCGATCCATATGCGCGTGAACTGGTGGGCAACGTGGAATGGTCGCAGGCGCATTTCGCCTACACGCTGAATGACGAGCAAAAGGATCTTTCGTTCGACACGACGGACAGCGCCGGTCAGATGCCGAAATGCCGCGTCATCGATCTCAACGACGAGACCGGTCGGCAAACTGACAAGAAACCGTCCATTCCATGGTCCCGGACGATCTTCTACGAAGCCCACGTCAAGGGCATGACCATGCTCCACCCAGCAATCCCCGAGAACCTGCGCGGCACGTTCGACGGACTGGGTCAGAAGGAGATCGTCGACTACGTCAAGAGCCTCGGCATTTCATCGATCGAGCTTCTTCCCATTCATTTTTTCCCCGATGACAGCCATCTGCTCGACAAGGGCTTGCACAACTACTGGGGATACAACACGCTCGCCTTCTTCGCCCCGGCCTCGCGTTATTACGGGCCAAAGGGCCTCAACGGCTTCCGCGACATGGTGCGCGCCTTTCACGACGCCGGAATCGAGGTGATCCTCGACGTGGTCTATAACCATACGGCTGAAGGCAACGAACTTGGCCCGACCCTTTCCTTCAAGGGTATCGACAACTTCTCCTATTACCGAACCCTGCCGGACCAGCCGCGCTACTACATCAACGACACCGGCACCGGCAACACCATCAATACCTCGCATCCGCGCGTGCTGCAGATGGTCACGGATTCACTTCGCTACTGGGCCGAAGACATGCACGTCGATGGCTTCCGCTTCGATCTCGGCACTATTCTCGGACGAGAGCCGGAAGGTTTCGATCAGCGCAGCGGCTTTTTCGATGCCGTCGGCCAGGACCCGGTCCTTTCGAGAGTGAAGCTCGTCGGCGAACCATGGGATATCGGCCCTGGCGGCTACCAGGTGGGCGGCTTTCCACCGGGATGGGCGGAATGGAACGATAAGTATCGCGATACAGTCCGCGATTATTGGAGAGGCAATCCCGGCACGACGAGAGATTTCGCCGCGCGTGTCCTCGGCTCCGGCGACGTTTACGACCTGCGCGGTCGCCGGCCATGGTCGAGCGTCAATTTCATCGCCGCCCATGATGGCTTCACGCTGAACGATCTCGTTTCGTACAACGACAAACACAATGAGGCGAATGGCGAAGACAACAAGGACGGTCATAGCGACAATCGCAGTTACAATTACGGTGCCGAAGGTCCGACCGAAGACCAAGACATCAACACCACGCGCGATCGCCAAAGACGGAACTTCCTCGCGACGCTGTTTCTATCCCACGGAACGCCGATGCTGCTTGCCGGCGATGAATTTGGCCGCAGCCAGATGGGAAACAATAACGGCTATTGCCAGGACAACGAACTGAGCTGGCTGCATTGGCAGGATACCTATGGGAGTGCGGAGGACCTACGCGCTTTCGCCACCCGGCTGATCGCGCTACGACAGGATCATTCTATCCTGCGGCGCGAAAACTGGCGCGATGGCCTCATTGTGTCCTGGTTCAACCCGAATGGCGGCGAGCATACGGAGGAACAATGGGAAGACGAAACGGCAACGACGATCGGCCTGCGCCTATCGCGCGAGCAGCCCTTCGAAGAAGGCTGGGACGACGTGTTGCTTCTCTTCAACCCGCAAGAAGATGGTACCAGCTTCAGTCTGCCTGACGACAAACGCTGGATGGTGGAACTCACAACAGCAGACCCGAAGGTGCAGGGCATCGAAGCACCGTCGGACCAGGGTCTGGAGCTCGAAGGCAGGAGCCTGGCGCTGCTGCGGCCCGTCTAACGACAACGGAGACCTAGCCTATCGAAGAGAGCTGAACCGTGGCGATCAGCTGGACCGCGCTTCAGCCTCAGATCTCTTCTGGATGACGTTCAGCACCGTGCCGTGAAAATCCCTGAGGAAGATCGAACCCCACCATGCGCAGTAAACATTGATCGGCGTCGCGATCGCATAGTGGGTGGTCAAGCTCAAACGTGTCTTGCCATCCGGTAACGGATCCAGACGGTAGTCACCGTTGGCGATCCTGAGATAGCTGCTGTCGATCTTGATATGGCCCTCGACCGCGTCGGGTATCGATTGTGGGCCGAACCGGAATGTCCATGCCAGATGGCGGCCCGGCTGCCAATCGGTCACCACCTCCTCGAAGGTCACGCCGTGTGTCCAGCGCAAATACCGCACGGCGCCAACGCCGGCTCCCTCAAGCCGGGCATCGATTGGCTGTGGAACGCCGACAACCCCATGACTGAACGTCCACATCAGTTCCTGCGGCGCGATCTTCGGTATCTCGACGGTATTCTTCCAGACGGTCTCGAGCGGCGCGTCGATGACGACGACGCTTTGCACCTGTTCATCAAGAACGGGTGCCGGCATGAACGGCTCGGCAGGCAGGGCAAGCAGCGGGAGCACGACAAGACAGGACGAAACCGACCGCGATCGCCATTTGCGCAGCGATAGGCCTGAGATCGCCGATCCCAGCGCCGATCCAAGATAGAATATCGGCGCTGCCATGATGGCGCAGATACCGGCTTCCCTGAATACAAGCACCGCGATCACGATGAAAGCGGTGATGCAGATCCAGCCAATCTTGATGTGCCGCCACACAGTATCTTGTCCAAGAGGATCCATCGCCGCCGATGCGACACTTGCAATTGCCATCGGCACCAGGATCAATCCCGAAATGAACGGGATTGCCGATCCGGCGGGCATCCAGACAATCACGTAGAGGACAAGCGCATAGATCACCGCAACCGCAATGGTGAAAATCAGGCGCTGTTTGATGGACGGGCGGATCTTCGGTTTCTGATCGGGCAATGCTTTAACTTCCTGCTATACGAGACACGTCAGGACATTGATCGACCGTCGCCGGGCGATCGGGCGGGATCAATCGAACGTCTGATGACGGGGAACGAAATCTGCTTGGACACACCCGTGCTGGACGCTGCAAGCAGGCACCCATTGCGCCTACTTCCTCAACCCTGCCGGGTCAAGCGCGATTATCTCACTCGTTGCTAGAACCAGCCTTTTACCTTGAACCAGACCAGTGGGATGAGAGCGCTGATGATGATCACGGCCCAACCATATGGATAGCCCCAAACCCAGTCATACTCCGGCATGTTCTTGAAATTCATGCCGTAAACGCCAGCCATCAAGGTCGGAGGGATGCCGACGATGGAAACGATCGTCAAAACCTTGAAGACATCGTTCTGGGCGATACCGATCAGGCCGACGAGCGCATCCAGGACGAACTGCACCTTGTTCGCGAGTTGCTCGTCATATTCGGATAGCGAATGCAGGTCCTGACGCAAGCTGCCGACACGGGGCTTCAATGCGCCGCCATGCCAATCGCAGGCATTCTGCTCGGAATAGGCAAGGACGCGCGCGAGACCCAAAAGACCATCGCGTATTTCCGACAACCGGTCACCAAGTCGGCCGAGCTGGCGCAGCTGGCCACGCAGGATCCGATTGGCCCGGGCAGGATGGCGCCCACGCGGATCCTCGGCACGGAAAGCATCCTTTGACAGGCGATTCAGTTCGGCCGCCAGATGTTCGAGAATATCGGCGACGTGAGAGACAATCTCCTCGCAAAGCAGAACGAAGACTTCGAGACTCGATTTTGGGGCGTCCTTGGTCCCGTCGAATTTGGCGGCGACCGCGTCGAATGTCGGAAGCGACATGAAGCGGACGGTCACCAACCGGTCGGCCGACAACACGAAGCCGACGGGCGGCGTCGCCTCCGCTCCTTCGGGGCGCTTGGCAGCCGATGGCGTGCTCATATAGAGGACATCGTCGACAGCCTTCAGCCGGCTGGAAGCCTCGATTTCACTGAGGGCTCCCAAGGACGGCAGCGTAATTCCGAACAGTTTTTCGACATTGGCAATCTCCTCATCGGAAGGATCGAGGAGATCTATCCACAAGGCATCCTTGATGCTTTTATCCGCTTTGTCTGCTTGATGGCTGCCTTGGGCGGGAAAGGTATTCAACATTGTTTTGACGACCCTTTGATTGGTCCTGCTGCCGAATTTCCAGTGTCTTTATCAAGGCAAGACAAAACGCTTTCGTCCTGCCGACCATGCTTTGTGAGCAACGCCATAAAGCGGCAATTTTGCTGTCGTGATTGCCTGCCTTCGCGATCTGCTAAGCCGCTGCATGCCCTCCGAACACCGAGGCACTTTGAGTGCCGGAGCATCTTTTCAGTGCCCCGGCCTCTCCATGCGTCAACCAGTGCTTGACGTCGTTCGAGCTATTCGGCTGCGTTTTCTGCCTTAGGCTTGCGGCTTCTTTTGGGCTTTTCGCCACCTTCGGCAACTGCCGTGGTTGCCTTCGCACGAGCGGGCTTGGCAGCGGCGGGCTTAGTCACTGCTTTCGCAGCAGCAGGAGCGCTACCGGTCTTCGCAGCGGTCAGCAGCGTCGCGCGGCGCTTGCGGTTTTCTTCGAGCGCGTGCTGGAAGCTGGCGTCGTTTTCTGCGTGATGCGCAAGATCATCCAGAAATTCGGCAACATCCTTGAGCGTCTCGACGACCACATAATTCAAACCGTTGCCGGCGTTGATCGAGTCTCGGCCAATGGTGACACCAAAGCCGCCGGGAACACGCTGGAACCAGGTCGAGCGCCATTTTCTGAAGCCGGCGGTATCACGTTCGTATTCTTCCAGAAATGCCTTTTGCTCCGCGACCCTTGCGCGGAATGTATCAATGACGGTCTTTGATCCGGCCTTGGGCTTGTTGGCCTTCCTGGATGACCACTTTTCAAGAAAATTTGTCACAATCTTATTCTCCGTAAGACGGTTTGGCGTGTAGTACCGTCGGCTGTCATCGTTAACACGAGGCTTGTCGAACTGCTAACCTGCTTTTTTCTGCTGCCGAAATTTGCCAAGAGGCGCCATGTTTGCGATCGCTTCGATCACCACCGCTACCCAGGAAATCAAGCGAAGCCGCTTTCTGGCTACGGCTGCGCCTGTCACCACGATCGAAGACGTCAAGGACTTCATCACGCAGCATTCGGTTGCCGACGCCAATCACAATTGCTGGGCATGGCGCATCGGACAGAGCTATCGCTTCAACGACGACGGCGAGCCGAGCGGCACAGCCGGCAAACCGATCCTTCAGGCCATCGATGGCTTGGAACTCGACAGGGTTGCCGTGGTCGTAACGCGATGGTTTGGCGGCACGCTGCTCGGCAGCGGCGGATTGATCCGAGCTTATGGCGGTACGGCGGCAATCTGCCTGCAGGCTGCAGAAAGGCAGGAAGTCGTTCCGACCGTCAGTATGACCATCAGCGTGAATTTTTCAGACCTCGCCCTTGTGAAAGCAAGGCTTGCCGCGCAATCCGGCATGCAGATCAGCGCCGAAAGCTTCACCGCGTCCGGCGCCATTCTTGACGCAACTGTGGCAATTTCAATGGCAGATCACGTCAGCACCATGGTCACGGATCTGACAAGCGGCAGGGCGATAATAAAATTGACATAAATTCGGCAACAGCCCTGCAATGGCAACATGCCTCGTGTGCAGGCATATGCATTTATTTTAGCCGGCCAAGTGATTATCTCCTGTGCACAACCAAAGGAGATGAAAATGAGAATGTTCGATAAGCTTAAGCAATACGCTGAAAACCGCCGTGCAATCCGCGAACTTGGCGCTCTTGACGATCACGCCCTGCAGGATCTTGGTCTTTCCCGCTCGCGTATCCGTTCTGCGGTCCTCGGTACGTCCCGCTAATAATTTGCATGCATGCACGATGTTCGGACGATAAACCGATCACTGGATCGGTTTGGTCCGGATGTGGTTTACTTGGTCTCAGGCAAACATATAGCTGGCGCAAGCCGCTCGTCTCGAGCGGCATTAGCGCACCGAATACCCTTCCCAAAAACTGATCGTCAAAACCACACCGCATGTGTGGTGTAGAGCTTCGATGCGTACATGTCGGCTGAGACCGGCCGTTAGAGGCTCGTCCTCTCAAAAACCATCCGCACGACAAAGCCGGGATCGGCTTAGATCCCGACCAGCGGCTGTAGCAGCCGGCCGAGAAATCCCTTGAACTGAATTCGGCCTTCGATTGCGGCAAGCGAAATACATTCGCCCTCGCTGCCGATGATCGGACTGTGGTCCGTCTCGTCGTCGCCTTCGACGAAATCGCCTGGAAGATAGCGGTTGCCGCCGTCGGAAAACGAACCGGTGAGGACCTGAGTTACCTCCAGATCGGAATGCCCGTGCGCGGGCATATGCTTGTTCGCCTTGACCTTGAGCAGAATGACATTCGCTTCCGGCGCGTAGGGCACGGTAATTCGGCTGAGCTTCACGCCCGGTCCGACAGAACGCCACGGTCCGATGCCGCAATCACTCAAGGCTTTTGGCAGTTCAATACCGTCGATCGACGCCCGGCTCGATCGCACCGCACCGGCTGTAGCCTTGCTTTCGATCGGCCCCAGCTTTTCCAGCACGCGATCAAGGGCGCCGTCTGAAAGCTCTTCCGGCTCGATCTGCGCAAGAAAAGCCCCGCCGATCGCCTCGAAATTCGCGACCTTCCTTCGACAGGCAGGACACCCGCCAATATGGGTAGCCACCACGAGCGCCGGACCCGCGGGCAAAGTCCCGGCCGCGTACCGCAGAAGTGTTTGATCACTGGGATGATGGTTCGCAGTCATAGTGTCTCTTCAAGCATAGTTTTAAGCCTGACCAGCGCTCGCCTTATTCGTGACTTCACGGTCCCAAGCGGCAGGTCCAATTCTCGAGCGATCTCGGAATGCGGACGATCGCGAAAAAACGACAACCTCAGGATCGTTTCCTGCTCGGGGCTGAGCGCCTGCATCGCAGTCCGTATCCTGTCTTCGTCCACCCTGACGAAGAGAAGCTCCTCTGGCGTGCGCTCCTCCTCCTGAAAACTGCTTGGATCGGCACCGGGCAGCTGCGAGGATTTTACCTTGCGCTGGAAATCGATCCGAAGATTTCGGGCGATGGTGAAAATCCATGTCGCTGCGCTGGCACGGGCGGGATCAAAATACGACGCCTTGCGCCACACCAGCAACATGGCTTCCTGTGCGATCTCCTCCGCCAGTTCGGGCGCAGAGCCAGTCCGCATCATATAGGCCTTGACCTTCGGCGCCGCCATGGCGAACAACGCAGCAAATGCGTGCCTGTCTTGCCTCGCGGCGATGGCCAGCACAAGCTGATTGGCCTCGTCCGACGAGAGGCTGTCGGGGCCCGACAACGCGGTCACCGGCTGCCTCTCGGCAGCCTTTGATGAGCAGGACGACCTTTTCGATCGGTCTGTTTGCAGCGCTGAAACATTCATATCCCTTATACGGCCCGCCGAAACGGTTGGATCCCGTGATCCAATTCAAAAAGAGTCTCGTATGAGTTTACGAGACTAGAAAGAAAGCCTCCATCTTAGCAAGTGGCTGAATCTACCGACAGATTATTGATGCCGGCGCAGAGCCGCAAAATCCGAACGAGGAAAGCGATGTCATCTCATATCGAAAAGCAACCAGGCAGCCCGTGGATCTATGCGGCGCTGGCGATCTTTACCGTCATCATCGCATTGCTTCTCGGTCAATGGGCAACCTTTCCCAATCTCGCCGGCTGGTATGCGCATCTCGTCAAACCGGGATTCAACCCGCCGAACTGGATCTTCGGTCCAATGTGGACCTTGCTTTATGCATTGATGGCCTATTCCAGTTGGCGGATCTGGAGACTTTCTTCCGACGTGCCGGGGCGATCGACGGCGCTTTTGCTATTTTACGCTCAGCTTTCGCTGAATGCCCTGTGGTCGTGGATGTTTTTCGGCCTTAACAATCCGATGGCCGGTCTCATCGATATCGTGCCGCAATGGCTTCTGATCCTTGCCACCATCCATGCCTTTCGCAAGCTGGATGCGCAGGCTGCATACTGCCTGGTGCCGCTAGCGGCATGGGTCGCTTTCGCCATGTTATTGAATTTCGAAATCTGGCGGCTGAACGGTTGAGCTGCCATTGAGATCTCAGTGTTGCCCGCCAATCCGTCGAGGGTGGTCGATTTTCAGTTCCCCGCAGGTCCGACGAGGCGCTCGGCGATCCATTGGCTGCTTCCAGCCGCGATGGCCGACAGGAGCGTTCCCCATACGAGATCCGCAATGGTAAGGATGGTCGGCCAATTCTTGAGAGTCGACTGATTGGTAAGATCGTAAGTCGCATAGGCGGTGAAGCCAAGAATAGCCCCATAGAGCGCCGCCGTTCCGAACGAGCCCGCCAAAAGCCCGGGACGCACCGCAAGGAAGGTCAGCCCCGCCGCATATATCAGGTAAAAGGCGATGGCTGGCGCCAATTGAAAACCTGGTGCCAGAAGATCGCCGATCATCGGCCGATAGAGCCGATCCGCCATGGTGCTTAGCCAAACGAAATCGATCGCAACGAAAACGATTAATGTGGCAAGGTAGGCGACGAGATAGGTTTTCACCGGAGGCTCCTTGACGGCTGGCTTTTCGCCAATCAGTGGATACGTGTCCAATCGACACCCTTGCAGATCAGGCCCGCGACAATGCAGCCCTTGGTCGTCATGTGATCACCGTTCACCGTCACGGTGATCCGATAGTTCAGATCGCGCTGCGGATCGAATGCGTTGCCTGTGTAGTGACCGTCAGAGCCTGGCTTGATCGTCATGACCAGCTTGTCACCTGCCTTTTCACTCGGCGTACCCGGCTTGATCCATGTGTTGATCGCACAAATGTCTGATCCGCACGCTGCAATCCTGACTTTGGCATTGCCGTCTCCACGCGCCCATTGACCCTCTATGCCGGGCGCCGCCTGCACTGCAACCGGGGCTGCGATCAGCAGGCATGCGAGAGCTCCTGTCACCAACCTCATGCTCAGTCCTCCCCACGGTTTTGCACCCTCAGGCGTGTTCGAGCGTGTACAATCCGACATCGATGCTCCCCTCCTCGAAACCGGCTTCGCAGTAGCAGAGGTAATAATGCCACAGGCGACGGAAGCGCTCATCGAAACCGAGAGCGGCAATTGCAGGCCAACGCGCATGAAAGCGCATGCGCCAGTCGGCCAATGTGCGAGCGTAGCTTTTGCCGAAATGCTCCCGCGCCGTCAGCCGGAATCCAGCGTTCAAAACGACCTTTTCCAGGGCGGAATCGGACGGCAGGAAACCGCCAGGGAAAATATACTTCTGGATGAAATCCGAGCCGCGCCGATAGGAATCGAAGCGGCCTTCCTCGATCGAAATGATCTGCAGCACGATACGGCCGCCTGGCTTCAGACAGCGCTTTAGCGTCTCGAAGTAGCTCGGCCAGTAGGCCTCGCCGACCGCCTCGAACATCTCGATCGAAACGATACGATCGAATTGTCCGTCGAGGTCGCGATAGTCCTGGAGACGCAGATCGACCTGGTTCGACCTGCCGGCGTTTTCAACCGTTTCCCTGGCCCAGGCGAGCTGCGAAGGTGACAGGGTGATCCCTGTCACCTTCGCGTTTGTCCGGCCCGCCAGGAATACCGCGAGTGCACCCCAGCCGCAGCCGATTTCCAGCACGCTGTCGGCGCCTTTAAGATCCAGATTATCGAGAATGCGTTCAAGTTTCTTCTGCTGCGCCGCTTCAAGCGTCCGCGCCGAATTGTCGAAGATCCCCGAGGAATATAGCATCGAGGCATCGAGCCACTGCCGATAGAACTCATTGCCAAGATCGTAATGCGCCTCGATATTGCGGCGGCTGCCCTGCCGCGTATTCGCATTAAGCAAATGCTTGGCCCGATTGAAGAGCCGCACGATCGGGCTTCCTTCGACGGTCGGTGCAAGCGCTGCCGTGTTTCGGGCGGCGAACCGGATGACCTCCGTCAGATCCGGCGTTGTCCAGTCCTCATCGAGGTAACTCTCCGCAAAGCCGATATCGCCCGCGGCGATCAGGCGGCGCAACATGCGCCAGCGCCTCATGATGATGACGGCCTCAGGACCGGGTTCGTCACCATATTTTTCAATCATGGGCCCGGAGGGCAGCACGATCCTCAGATGACCATAACGAACATTTCGCAGCAACCTCAGCAGCAGTCGACCGGCAAAACCGAGCCTTTCCTTGCTTTCGGCCAGCGTGAGGGACGCGCGGGAGAAATCGTCAAACGGGCTCATGAACATCGACTTTCGAACGAGGTGTCTTTCCTTCAGCGGATGAAGGACGGACGAATGAAACGGGCTGCTCGGGAGGACGCGGGTGGATGCGCAGACCTATGCCCTTGAGCCAGATCCTGAGCGCCTCCCAATGGATCCCCCCAACGACGCGAAGTGTCAGCAGGGGAATGGCGAAAAATGCCTTTAGCAATGCTCCATCCGTGAGTTCGGTGCGACGCGCCAGATGCCTCGCCGTCAACACCGGACCCTCATGATCGAAGGTTTCGATGCGAATGGAAAGACGATCGGCCGGCGGCGAAACCTGGAACCTATAGCGCAGGTCCATATCCATGAACGGCGAGACATAAAAAGTCTTGTCGCATTGCTGGACAATGTCGGCGCCGCTATGCGCCTCCACGGGGATCATGTAGCCATGGCGCTCGCCGAAGGTATTGTCCACCTCCCACAGGATGGCTTTGGGAGATCCATCCTTCGAATAACAAAAGAAAACGCTGAGCGGGTTGAAAGCCCAACCGAGCAGACGCGGCATGGTGAGCAGCATGATCGGACCGCCATCCGGCTCGACACCGACCTCGCGCATCAAGCACTCCACCTGCTTGCGCAAATCCGAGCCGGAGCGATCACCGCGATCCCTGCGATAAAAGGAGAACAGGTTGAACCGATCGATCGAGAGGAGACGCAGTTTCCGATCGACCTTGTCGAGTTCATCGAGGTCGAGCAGCAGAGAATAGATGCGATAGCTGAGCTTGTGCTGTTTCGGCTTGAAACGCGCATGCGTGACGAGGCCGGGAAACAGCGCAGAGCGTAGTTTCGCCGTCATGCGGTCACCTCCACATCAAGCGGCAATTTCACCGGGCGGACAAGCGGCTTTCGGACGATGCGGGCACTTTCCTCGGCAACCTGCCATGGACGGCGCAGACCGCCGAGATCCTCGGCAACCGCAAGGCCCGCCTGAATGCCATCCTCATGGAAGCCCGAACCGAAATGCGCACCGCAGAACCAGGTGTTGCACGCACCCTGCAGAGACCAAATCTCCTTTTGCGCCCGATCCGTATCGAGATCGAAAACCGGATGGTCGTAGCTCTCGCGGCAGATGACGGTGTCTTCCTTCGGTTCGCGGCGAGGGTTGAGTGTCACGAAGGTCGGCGGGGCGGCACCCAAAGGCTGCAACTTGTTCATCCAGTAGGTGATCGAGGGCTGCGTTGGCCCATCCCGCGTATCCGCGACATAATTCCAGCTCGACCAGGCAGCCCGCCGTTTCGGCATCAGTGAGGTATCACCGTGGAGCACAGCCTCATTCCTGGAGTAGCGGAAAGCGCCCAGAATGCGCTGTTCGTCCTGGCTTGGATCCGCCAGCATGCGAAGCGCCTGATCGGCATGGGTGGCGATGACGACATCGTCAAAGATGTAATTTCCCCCATTATCGTCCCGAAGCTCGACGCTTTGTGGTCCGCGGCGTATCGACATAATCGGTGTCGACACGCGGATGCGGTCGGCAAACCGGCTGGTCATGCGCGCAACATATTCCCGGCTGCCACCGTTCACAGTGCGCCAGACCGGCCGATCCCACAATTCCAGCAGCCCATGATTGCAACAGAACCTGATGAAGTTTGCCGCCGGATAGGCACCCACCTGCATGGCTGGCGTCGACCAGATTGCCGCAGCCATCGGATAGAGATGGTCTTCGCGGAAGGCCCGCCCGTAGCCGTTGCGCGAAAGATAATCGTCGAGCGATATACCGCCGAGGATCGGCAGATCCAGCGGTGCACTCTTATAGAAACGCAGCAAATCCCGCATCATGGACCAGAAGCGCGGGCTGACGATATTCGACTTTTGCGCGAAAAGACCAAGCCCGGTGCCTCCGGAATATTCATAGGCGCCGTTATCGAACGACACCGCAAACGACATGTTCGAGGCTGCGGTCGGCACCTCCAACATACGAAACAATGCCGTCAGATTGGGATAGGTGACTTCGTTGTACACGATGAAGCCGGTATCGACCGCAACCGGCCCTGTCAGGCTTGCGAATTCCACGGTGTTGCTGTGGCCGCCGACGCGCTTGCCAGCCTCGAAGACCGTTACGTCGTGGCGCTTGGATAAAAGCCATGCAGCCGAGAGACCGGAAATGCCGCTGCCGATAACAGCGATCTTCAGGCGTCGGTCGCCGCTATTTCCATCGTGATAACGCATTAGATCCTCTCTTCCCCCAACCATCAGCTTTTCGCTTTCAAGACAGATACGGAAGAAGACAGCTCCCGGTTTCGCGCAGAACGAGATTTTTTCAAAAGAAGGCGAAACCAGATCCGGGGTGCGTCCGTAAATGGAACATCGGGATACGAACAGGCGTCAATGCGAGCGAACGAATGGATTGGGTTCTTCTGGCTGTCATAGCAATCGGTGTATCGCTGGCCATGGCGGCGGCATGGCTAGTGCAGCGCATGACAAGCGCCAGCGGCTGGATAGATACCATTTGGTCCTTGGCCGTCGGCTTTGGTGGGATTGCTGCAGCCATCTACGCGGAAGGCTTGTTTGCCCGCCGCATGACTGTGCTTGTCGTTGTCGCAGCGTGGGCATTGCGGCTTGCCTGGCATATTGGAACGCGTACCCGAGGCGGCGGAGAAGATCCTCGTTACGCCAGGCTCATGGAGGACTGGGGCGACAGCGCCGGCTGGCGGCTGTTTGTCTTCCTGCAGGTCCAGGCACTCGCAGCTTTCATCCTCATATTCGCCGTCTATCTCGCTGCGACAAACGATAAGACCTATCCGAGTGGAACGGATTTCTTTGCGGCTTTGCTCGGCGCGGCCGCTCTGATCGGCGAGACTATTTCAGATGCCCAGCTCGCACAGTTTCGCCGTACGCCGGAAGCAAGGACCGAGATCTGCGAAAGCGGCTTGTGGTATTATTCCCGCCACCCCAACTATTTCTTCGAATGGCTGTTCTGGTGCAGTTTCCCGCTCTTTGCCATCACGAACTCGGTCACGAGCCTTTTGTCCCTGCTTGCGCCAGCACTGATGTACTGGCTGCTCGTACATGTCTCCGGCATTCCGCCGCTTGAGGATCACATGCTGAGATCGCGCGGCGAGAAATTTCGCGCCCTGCAGCAGCATGTCAACGCTTTCTTTCCCGGCCCCCGCAAGTCAACGTCTCATCCCGAAGGAGAATAATCGATGAATATGCTGGCCTTTGCCATCAACACCGCCGAGCGTGCACCGCTCACCGACAGCATGACGCTTGCGGGTATCGATTTTCTGTGCGGGCGCACCAAACGTCGTCTGGCCGCTACGTCGATGGACGAAGAGAGGGCGTTCGTCAGCGCGATGGGCCAGTTTCCGGTGGCAACGCACACAGACGAGGCCAATCGCCAGCACTATGAAGTGCCAGCCGAATTCTTCAGCCTGGTTCTTGGGCCGCAGCGGAAATATTCGTGCTGCCTTTATCCTAATTCCGATACGACACACGCAGAAGCCGAGACCTATGCGCTTGCGGAGACGGTCAAACATGCCGGCATCGAGGATGGACAAAGCGTCCTGGAGCTTGGCTGCGGCTGGGGCTCGCTATCGCTTTATCTTGCCCGGACATTTCCGAACTCTCAAATTACCTCCGTCTCGAATTCCGCCTCGCAGCGCGAATATATAGTTGATCTCGCGCAGAAGCGTGGCCTGACCAATCTGACCGTCATCACCGCCGATATGAACGATTTTGCCACCGACGAGCGTTTCGATCATGTCGTCTCGGTCGAGATGTTCGAGCATATGTCGAACTGGCGCACCTTGCTGGAGCGCGTTCGCGGCTGGATGAAGCCCGATGGCAGGCTGTTCCTGCACGTGTTCACCCATAAGGACCGCTCCTATCGTTTCAATCATGAAGATCCTGCCGACTGGATCGCCCATCACTTCTTTACCGGTGGCATCATGCCGGCCCATGACCTGCCGCATCGCTTCGGCGATCTTTTCTCCGTCGAGCAGGAATGGCGCTGGTCTGGAACCCACTACCGTCGTACGGCAATCGACTGGCTCGCCAATTTCGATCGCGAGATCGATCGCATCCAGCCGATTTTCGCCAAGGTTTATGGAAAAGACAGCGCCCTCTGGCAACGCCGCTGGCGGCTCTTCTTCCTGGCGACGGCCGGGCTGTTCGGCCATGACAACGGCAATGTCTGGGGGGTGGGTCACTACAGCCTGAGACCGGCCGGATGATGCAACGGGCGCAAGACCCACGAACCGTGGCAGGGGTCACAGTCGCCTGGGTCATCATAGTCAACAAGCCATTTTATCCGTTCTATGTCTGGTGGCTGGTCGGCAGCGGCGTTGATATATCGACGCTCACGCTCGTCTCTCTCCCCTTTTTCCTGGCGATCCCCCTGATCGCCGGAAAGTTCCCATTCGCCGCTCGCCTGGCGCTCCCCGTGATTGGCACGCTGGATACGGTGTTTGAAACCGTCATTTTCGGGCGCGCGTCCGCTACCCTGCTGTTTCTCGCTCCCTGTATGGCATTGGCGCTCGTCACATTTCATCCCACCGAGAAATGGTGGCAGCGGGGCGTTGCCTGCTTCATTTTCGTCTGCTTCGTCGTCTCTTGGTGGACGATCGGAAACCCGATCTTTTCCTGGAGCGAGGGCCAGCTTGCAACACTGCTGAATATCAACGCCTTTGCCGTAGCCAGCCTCATGGCCTTCATCTGCCTGCGCTATTCCGGCATGGCTTCACCCACGTAATCAGACGATTTCCCGACATGAATGTTGGTGGTCGCCGATTGCCAACGAACGTCGCACACGATTCATCAATGTCGATCTCGGTACGCGGCGGTTCTGCCACCTCCGATACGAAAGCGGCTTGCTGCCGACTTTGGTCCGTGAGAGCTGAGGTTCAGCAGGTGCAGTGCCGTCTATAACAAGTGCACGCATGTTTCGATCCTCAAAATTTCGTACACCCGGCACCGATATCGAGCTATCTGCGAATTCTCCAGGCTGCAGCGCCTTGATGAAGATCGCTCTTCGTTCACTTGGGCCGACTGCCAGGCACACGACGGCGGACGATAAAACGGAGCACCCATCATCATGCCCGGCCATCCACTTGCGGCAAGAGTTCCACCTGCGATCGCTGGCCTGATGAGGACCAGCATCTACCGACACCGAAGGCTGATTTTCCAGAACTGGATGTGGAAGGGAACTGGCCGCTCGAAACATCCGATGCAAAATGGTTCGAGCAATGCCTGACCAGCCCCATCTATCCGCTCACATAATAGGCCACGTTTTATCTCAAGGAGAGATTATGAACACCGGACGTCATATGCTGGCACTAGGGGCCGGTCTTTGCCTTTTGTATGCTTTGACGGCTCCGGCGCAAGCCGCCGGCTTCAACTGCAAATATGCCAAGAGCCACGTCGAAAAGCTGATTTGCACCACGCCCAGCCTGTCGAAGCTCGATGACGAAATGAAGGTGCTATTCGACAAGATCGAGGGAGAAACTTACGGCCACGACGGCGAAACGGGCGAAGTGCTCGATCCGGCTGGCAAGGAACAGACGCACTGGCGGGAGACCGTCAGAGACGCTTGCAGGGATGCCGCCTGTCTGAAAACGGCTTATACCGCACGCCTTGCCGAGATGCGGAAGAACTGGTCGCAAGCCCTCGGTCCTGATGACTGACCGATGGCCAAAGGCTGGTCGGCTCTCCGAACACGGCGCGGCTGCCAGCCTGATTCCCGCCGGCGGTTTCGCAGCGTGGACGACCGACATGGAAGTCGTTTTTTTACAGGCGAAATCTTCGATCGCTACGCGTTCGCACTCCAGGCTGCCCCAAAGCCATCCTACGGCTAGCCTCTGAAGGGCTTTGGGGGCGGCTCGGCAAGGGTGATGCGATTACCGTCCGGGTCGGCTATCTGACCGATACGGCCGTAATCACCGTGGGATTCACCCGTAATCGTCACGCCAATCCCGCCAAGCGATTTGCTGGCTTCCTCCATTTTAGGCACGACGATCGTCAATCGACCGTAGCCCGCATTCTCCTTGTCGAGAAAAACCTGGATATTCGCGCCAGCAATGTCCCGCCATTGGATCAACATGTCCATGGGACGATCGTCGGGTTCCCGACCAAAGAGGCCGGTGTAGAATTTCTCTGCTCTCTCTATATTTGCGGTCGCGAGGGCAGCATAGATTCCCTGGATTTGCATTGGAATGTCTCCCTTCCACAGCAACATCTCTGTGGAATGAGAAAAGGCAGGGTTCTGTTCCCTGCCTTGCACGTCCAGAGCCCCACCGAACGGATATCGCCGGATTGCCGCGACTATCACGTGCTCTTTCTTATCGCGGGATCCGGCTTTCCAGCTCCGTGGCCCGCTTGGATGTGGTTTGCACCAGGCAGTCATCGGCAACGATCAAGGCAGCCGTTCCACTGTTTGTATCCACCGCGCATTCAGTGTCGCGGTCGGCTATCCATTTGCGCTGCTCGTCGCGAATTTGCGTGGCGCCGCTCTGGTCCAGCTTCGAGCGCAGCAGCTTATAGGCACGATTGAGACGATCATCCTGATATTTCAACTCATCACCGGCACAGTTGCGCATGGTAACGGTGACGCCCTCCGACTTGTCGAGGCAGGCCTTGTAGGACGGGCGCGTGATGCTGGCCTGCTTCTGTGCCGTGGATGCCTTTGACGTTGCGGCCTTGTCAGCAGGCGCCTTTTCATCCGCCCGGCGATAGATGCGGGAGAAGCTGACGTTGATGCCGCCGCACATGTGGTTGTCGCCAACGACAAGGTAACGTCCGAGCTGGCTCATCCTCACCTGGCAAAGGCCTGCAACTTCCTTGTCCTGATAAGGCAGCAGCTTTTCCGGTTTACCATCCTCGCCCTCCTGATAGCCAAAGGCTGCCTGAGAGTTCTGACCGTCGATCAGACCGGCAAACTGCCCACCCTGCTCGCCATTGCCGAATTGCAGGTTGGCCTTGGCATCGATGCGGATCTTGCCGCCTTGCGGTTTTGCGACGATGCTCATTTCGCTGTCTCCCCAATGTCCGACCCAATCGGGCGCGGGCGACAATTGCGAAAGCCGCGACAATGGCAGCCAGCCGGACGTCTCATCATCGGTCCGCTTTGCGGGGTTGAGATAGGTGGCGCAGGCACGATCGCCACTTGCTCGGCTTACGGCAACCTGATCACCCGGCAAGAGGAAGGACCCCTTCTTGCAGACCACCGATTTTTCCGGGCACTGAAACTCGACCTTGTCTCCCGGCTTGACCTCGTAGAGCTGCGCGGCAAGCGGATTGTCATCCAATGCATTGAAGCCAAAGCAATCCGTTCTTTCGGCCGCGGCGGCAAGCGTCGGGAAAGACAACAGAACGGCGGGGAGGAGAAGGCGGGAAAAGGTGCTGCGCCATGCATTCATGCTTAAATCCTTTCAGCGAGACAGGGCCTCGACGGAGATGGAAAGCTCCCTCGATACCAGCGGATCGGAAGAGCGGGGATAGAGCTTTCCCATTCCGCACATCAACTCTTTCAGGCAGCCTTACGGCACGTGAGAGTTGTCGGCCAGCCGCGAGAGTGAGGATTTGCAAATATAGACGCATGTGCACCTATGGCAGACGCAGGGATATCGGTGCCGCTGGCATGGTCTGATATGGCCTTGTCGGTCCTGCGTCCTGATGCCGGCGTTTCCCTGACGGGAAAGCCTCATACTGTCCGGGAATTTTGGCAAACTACCCCGCTTCCGGCCTCGCGTCCGAAGGATCGATGCTCATCGCGACAGCAGGGCAATGCGCCGTCGGCGCCGATGCGTTGAGACGGCGGTGAAGGTCGGGGGAACGAATGCTCCAAGTGATGACGGATGCGCCTTTTGGCAAGCGGCGTCCTATAAATTCGCGGCTGGCTGTGGTGGCGATAGCGCTGTCAACCATCGTTCCATTTGCCACGATTGCGCGCGCCACCTCCATAACCGATGATCATTCGGGCAAACGCCAGATTCTTCTATGTGACGATGCGCACGAGATGCTCTCGAACAATGACGAGATGCGCACAGCAGAGACGCTTGCCCTTGGCAAGGATATCCAATTTCGCCCCGACACATCCGACGAAAAGTGCACCTCGCTCGCCGCACTGCTGAAGTTCAATGGCAGTCAGGTTCTGATTACCGCCGTGGTGTCCGATCCGGGCGAGAGCGGATTGGATCAAGGCTCTAGCCTGTCCGCCTATTTCTTCCGGGAGACGGGAAGCGCGCTACGACTCGTCACGGTCAAGCGCGATTTTACGGAAAGTAACGGCGTGCTTGGCAAAAGCGGAGACATCAACGCCGCGCATTTCGGCACTGATGACGGCATGACCGTCAATGGCGGCATATCGTTCCAAGGCTATTCCACCGATTTGACCAACTCTTACGTATTCCGCAACGGCGGCATCGTTTCTCTCGGCATGGTTCCCACAGGCTGGAGCAACAGCGGTGCCGAGGAAGACGAAAGCAAGTCGGTGACCATTACGGGACGGCTCGAGACCGGACTATCAAAGCCAGATCGCGTCCGGGTGATCTATACGAGAAGTGTCGGTGGCGGCGCCGAGCAGACCAGCACCACGATATGGCGGTCGCAGGCAGGCAAATTCGCGCTTGAGGCGGGCACCGTCCCGTCGGAAATCATCAGCGGTTTCGAACTTGGCGCGGACGTTATCGCGAAGAACGGGACGCCCGTGTCCGAGATAGATTCTAAAGCAGAGCCCGCACCCGTAGCCGCGGCAGGATCGGATACGGTCTGGTCGATCGACGATATCGGTATGAAGGCACCATCCGCCGCGGTCGCCGATGCCATCAGACAAGACCCCAATTACCCGTCAATCTGCAAGTTGACCGGCAGGGAAATGCTGCCATCTCTCTCGGCAACCAACGCCACCTGGTTCGTCACAACCTCGAACCGCTGCGATGCAGGCGCAGGAAACGGTCCTGTCTTTATCGTATCCGTTGCGCCCGCAGGCAATGCGACAGTCATCTTCAGCGGCTTTCGCCACGCGGTAAAGGCCGAAAACGGCGTGCATGGTGAATTCCACGATCTGTTCGTGAATGGCGATGCCCGAAACGCCAAGTCCGGCGAACTCTACACCTTTGACGGCCAAGCCTATCGCAAGAACGGATCCTGACATCGCTCAACAGATGCCAATCCGACGTTTGCCCCTATCCGGAAAGAAGAACAATGCGCCTTACCTCCTTTGCCAGTGCAGCCCTTTTGCTTCTGTCCACCCCGGCTTTCGCCGATGACAGTTCGGCCACGCTTGGAACCGGCGGTCTCGTCCTTCAGAAGACGGACAAGATCGCGCTCGTTTCGGAAGAGCTGTATCTGTCTCCGAAAGGCATCCGCATTTCCTATCGCTTCCGCAATCTGACGGATGCCGACTATTCGACGACGATCGCCTTTCCCATGCCCGCATTCCCGGGCGGCGGCTCGAACTCCACGACCTCCGTGCCCGACCCGGCAAGCGATAACTTCATGAAGTTCCAGACAACCGTCGACGGCAAGTCAGCCCCTTCTCAGCTTGAACAGCGGGCGTTCATTACCGAGGACGGCAAGCCCGATACGGAGATCACCGACAAGCTCAAGTCCCTCCACATCCCGCTGGTGCCAACCGCGGAAGCAACCGAGGCAGCCGTTGCCCACCTTACCGACGCGCAACGAAAAGACCTCGTCGACGGCAACATCTTCGATTCTGGCGGCAGCGACTACAATGGCGAGGCGACAACGCTGTATCCGCTTTGGACGCTGAAATCGAAATACTGGCGTAACCAGACTTTTCCGAAAGGCAAGGATCTGATCGTCCAGCAGAGCTATGTTCCGATTGTCGGCAGCCAATCGTCGCTCTCCCTCGGGTCGCCCTACATGGACGAGGAGCGGCTGAAATTCTATCAGGATACCTTCTGCACCGACGATAGCTTCGTGAAGGCCGCGCGTAATCTTTACAAAAAAGCCGGCGCCGACAATGCAACAACCTTCCAAGTGTTCGAGCAATATTTGTCTTACGTCATCACTTCGGGCGGCAACTGGGCAGGTCCGATCGGCGATTACAAGCTGATCGTCGACAAGGGCGATCCAAAGACGCTGGTTTCCTTCTGCGGCACGGGCGTCAAGAAGATCAGCCCAACCCAGTTCGAAGTCGATATCAAGAACTATCAGCCGGATCGCGATATCGACGTGCTGCTGCTGCCAACCGTACCCGTTCAGTGATCTCGACTGCGAGCTGATATCGCCCGTCATAACTCAAACTGAGAACCGGAACTTGCGCAAATGAACATGCCCCCCAAGCGCTACTCTTCCAGAAACCTGTTCCTCGCGCTCGCTTTTCTCCTGGCTCTTCCCGTGCCAGGCCTGATTGAGCCCGCCTATGCGCAGTATTCCAACCAAGCTGCGTCCCAAGTCGATCTGAACAGCACGGATTCGATCGAGAGCAACCTGAATATTTGGGAACGGCGCCTGGGCCAGGAGGGCCTGATTGTCCTTGGCTACTACAACGGTTTCGCCGATGGCTCGTTCGGACAGAGCACGCGCAATGCGATCGCCAGCTATCAAGGCGATCATCATCGGCCTTCCACTGGACGGTTGACCGCCAAGGATGCTTTGGAACTCGGCGGTGCCGCTCTTGATCTGCGCAAACAACTGCAATGGCGCCAGTTGGACAATTCGCAGGCTGGAGTGACGATTTCCTATCCCGCCGCAATCATGACCCAGCGTCAGGACAACAAGCTGGGTGGAGAGACCCTTCAGCCCCCGGACGGCGCGCTTAGCCTGAAGACGGCGCATTTTGCCAATTCCGGCCCAGGCCAGATCGATTCTCTGTTCCAAAATATGTTGAACGAGCAGGGCAGCACGATCACCTATCAGTTCAAGCGGCAGAACTGGTTTATCGTATCGGGCACCTCAGGCGACCGGAAATACTACTCGCGTTTCGAGCAGCGAGGCAACGATATCCGCGGTTACGACTTGAGCTGGAACGCAAGTGAACCCAGCAAGCTGGTCGACAATATTTCGGTGCTCATTTCCAACGGCTTCTATCCGTTCGGCGACAGTTCCGCAGGCGGCGACCCGAATTATCCGACCCTTATGCAGCTGGCCGATATCGCCGCTTCAAACGGCCAGGGATCGTCATCGGGCAATAATTCCGCCTCCAGCGGCTCAAGCGGCGCGACGACCCAATCTGCACAGCAGGATGACGGGCAGCAGACCGCACAGTCCGGCGACAAGGCCAACGACAAAGATGGCGTGACCGAACAGAAAGAGGGCGGCTTGCCGCCGCCCTCGGACGGTTCGCTCGTTACCTCTGACGGCAAGGGCCTGCGTTTCGTCTATCATTATTTTCCGCCGCAGGACCCCAAGTTCAACTATGCATATCAGTGGGCGGTCGACACCCACCTTTTCCTGAATATCCCGGAAATAGACGGCCTCGACGGACTGACCGTGACCCCGCGCCAGCTGCACTATGTGACCCGGCAATGCGATACGGTCAACGCGTTCTACGACAAGAAAAACGGCGCGGTCTTCCTCTGTTACGAGATGATCGACAGCCTGCTGCAGATGGGCCAGGCCCTCTCGAAGGGGGCATCCGACCCGAAGGCTCTGACGATCGAATTCGTACAGGATAACCTGCGTTTCATCCTGCTGCATGAATCAGGTCACGCTTTGATCGATCTGCTCGATCTTCCCGCCGTCGGACGTGAAGAGGACTCCGTCGATCAGCTCGCGGCGGTTCTGCTGTTGTCGAACGCGGACGATCGCGAAAACAAGAATGATATCGCCCGCGTCCTGCAGTTGGCATCCGTCTGGTTCAAGGTCAACAGCCAGTCCTCGGGCAATCCCGATGTTGCCTCGTTCGCCGATGAACACTCGCTGGATGCCCAGCGCTACTTCAACCTTCTATGCATGGTCTACGGGCTTGATCCTCAAAACAATGCCGGCATTGTCGACAACGGCATGCTGCCGAAAGAGCGAGCCGCCCGATGCCCGGATGAAGCGTCCAAGATCAACCGCTCCTGGGCCCGGCTGCTTCTGCCGCACTTTTCTCCAAGATTCCAGCCGAAGACGGATGGGGCCAATGGCGATGCGCAACAGACGACCCAGGCACCGCAGGCCGCGACAGGCGGCAACCCACTTGAATGGGATAAGGGCACCAATCCGTTCGGCAAGTGATCGGCGATGGCGCGCCCGATAACGTCAATTATCGGGCGAACCGAACGGCAGGCTCCAGCCTGAGGGCTGACCGCCTCCGTCTTGCGGACGCTGGGGAGCGGCGTATCTTGATACGGACGCGCGAATATTTTCCAGCGTCTCACCCGGTGTATGGCCGAACTCCGCCTTGAAAAGGCGGAAGAAATACTTCTCGTTCGAGAAGCCATGACGCCATGCCACCTCGGCTATGTGAGGCTGCGCCCGATTTGGATCAGCCAGCATCTGGTATGCGCGACGCAGACGTTTCCGCTGAATTTGCCGCATGATGCCGCCACTACCCTCGAACAGCTGATAAAGCTTCGCACGTGACAGCCCGACATCGCGACAGATGCGATCGGGCGTGAGACTGGCATCGAGAAGATGCGCATCGATATAGCGCAGGATTCGGGAAAGCAGCATATCGCGGATCGGGCTGCTTGCCTCATCGCGCATGGCAGGCGACGACGTAACCGCGGCGGTGATCAGCTGCAGGGTCGATTGGACGATATGAGGAATTTCGTCTGCACCGAAGGTCCCGAGATTGCGGAACAGGGAAAGCAGATGGTCGCCGAGCAGGCGTCCTATGCCGCTTGAAAGCGTATGGCCATGCAGAAGCTCGGTCTGGCTCGGTAGCAGATCGCGCGGAACCACAAGCGAAATCACATCGCCGGACTCCACAAGCGTTTCGTTGATCTGGGCGGCATCCAGGACGAATAGTTCACCTGCGGACTTGACGGATTGCGGCGTCGTCCATCGGCAGAGCAGCCGGCCACTTAGGACCAGGGTAAACCGGAAGAAGTCATGGCCGTCTGTACGGATATGCCGTTCGGTGCGGTGCACTTCATAGGCAGACGCCTGGTTCTGATGAAGCCATCTTCTACCGGAAAGAATGAGAGGACCGAGCGCCGCGCCCTTCGCCTCCGCATTGAAGGCTACGGGCTCTTCGTCTCGCAATCTGCAATCGCAGTGATTGTCTTTTACCCAGACGTGAAACCGATCTTTTTCGGGAAAGTCGAGAGTGGAGAAATTGAATATGGGGGTCGAGGATATCTGCGCCATGCCTGTTAAATCCAACGCCTTCAATGCGGACGGCGGTAAGCGGGGGCTTGCCGGCGTCCTTCTTCATCACTACTGCGATACCGATTTCGGTGCGGCTATCGCTGCCTGCTGATCGATAAGGATCTCGGCCGGATCCCAAGCGGGTTTTGCCCTGCCACAATGCATGATCGAATTTCCTTTCAAAGCAATCTGGGCGCGAGCGCCACACGATAACAGCTCTTGCCGCCATTGGGCCTGCCGCGCAGGTTCAATGGCTCACTTTCAACATAGGAAATATACCGATCGCCCTATATATACAACCAGAGACCGCCAATCAGGTAGGCCGCATGCAACTGGTGCCGCGCGCAACTGTGATGCCCCATTACGGCGCGAAACGTTCCATAAACCAATCGGTTCATCCCAACGAACCGCGCGTTTAAGTAGAACGCCTTTTTGAAAAGACCAGATGCCGGAAAAGAAAGTTTGCTTAGCCCTCAAACAAATGGGGCCTCCGCTCACCGTGGACGATGAGCGGAGGCCCCATAAGCGGCAGGGTGAAACGGGTGTCTATCGATCGTGCAGATGTTTCTTCAGAAAGGAGCGGGTTCGATCCTGGGTTGGATTTTGCAGGATCTGCTGCGGCGGGCCTTCTTCGACAACAACACCGCCGTCCATGAAGACGATATGATCGGCGACTTCTCCGGCAAAGCGCATTTCGTGAGTAACGATCAGCATCGTCATGTGCTCCGCGGCGAGCTGTTTCATGACGGCGTTGACTTCGTCCACCAACTCGGGATCGAGTGCCGACGTCGCCTCGTCGAACAGCATCACCTTCGGCTGCATGGCAAGCGCGCGCGCGATCGCGACACGCTGCTTTTGGCCGCCGGATAGCCGGGACGGATAGGCATCGACCTTATCGGCAAGCCCGACCTTAGACAGAAGCTCCACAGCCAGTTCGCGGGCCGCCTGTCTTGTCAGGCCTTTGAGCTTGATGGGACCGAGCGTGATGTTCTCAAGAACCGTCAGATGCGGAAATAGGTTGAAGTGCTGAAAAACCATGCCCATCTGCTGGCGCACTGTGTTGATATGCCGCTCGAAGGCACTTCCCTTCAGAGCCCGATTGACCAGCTCACCATCGAGCCAGACCTCGCCGCCGTTCAGCACTTCGAGATGGTTGATCGATCGCAGAAGCGTGCTCTTGCCAGATCCACTGGGGCCGATAATGGCAATGATCTGGCCGCGAGAAACCGAGAGATCGATTCCTTTCAGGACTTCCAGCGCTCCATAAGCCTTGCGGGCACCCTTGACTTCGACCATGGGCTTTGCAGCGCTCATCGTGACATCTCCACCTTATGTTCAAGAAACTGCAGGCCGGCTTCGAGCACGAGGTTGGCGACGTAATAGATGCCTGCAACGGTTAGATAGAATTCGAACGGAGTATAGGTCTCGCTGATGGCGAGCTGCGCACTGTAGACAAGCTCGGCAATCCCGATGATCGAGACCAGCGAGGTGTCTTTCAATAGGACGATCAGGTTGTTACCGATCGGCGCTATCGTCTTTCGCACGGCTTGCGGCACGATGACATATCGCTGGGCCTGGCCGCGGCTGAGGCCGATCGAGCGGGCGCCCTCCATCTGGCCATGATCCACGGCAAGGATGCCGGCGCGGAAGACATCCGCATTGTAGACGGCAAAGTGCAGGCTCAGACCGATGATACCGGCTCCAAGTGCTGGAATATCGATCCCGATCTGCACCAGGCCGTAATAGATCAGATACAACTGCAGCAGAAGCGGCGTTCCCATGAGAAGCCATGTGAGAAACCGCACGGGAAAGCTCAACACTGCAGGCGCATAGAGGAGGATCAGTGCGAAGCCTATGCCGAATATCAGGCTCAGGACGCTTGAGCTGGCGAACATAACGATCGTCCACCACAAACCGGTCAGAAGAAGGCCTGTGTAGGGCATAACGGCGCCGAAATCGAGATTTTGCATGGACGCGTCCTCACCTTGGCGCGAAACGCTGATCAAGGCGATCAACAATGAAACGAACCGCGTAGACCATCACGATGTAGAGCACGGCGGCGACAGCGAATATTTCGAAGGGGCGGAAGGTCGAGCTGATGAAGCGTTGCGCCGTATAGGTGAGTTCGACGACAGATATGGTCGAGACCAACGCCGAACCCTTGATCAAGGCGACCGCATTGACGCCAAGCGGGCGGATCATCAGCCGCGCCGCTTGCGGCAACGTCACGTACCACAAGGTCTGTGCGCGGCCAAAGCCGATCGAGCGGGCTGCCTCCGCCTGCCCTCGATCGACATTGACGATCGCTCCGCGAATGGACTCGGCCATGTAGGCGCCGATGTTAAGCGCAAGACCGATCACCCCGGCCGAATAAGGTTCAAGCTCCAGGCCGATTTGCGGACCGCCGAAATAAAGGACGAATAGCTGAACGAGGCACGGCGTACCCCGGAAGATGCTGACGTAAATTCGAGAGAGACATCGAGCGACGAAGAAATCCGACAACCGGCCTGCGACCAGCGCGATCGCGATCAGCAAGCCCAGCAAGATCGCAAGAACTGAAATACTCAATGTCACCCACGCGGCCTCCAGAAAAAACGGGAGGACGCGCTGCATTAGCGCGATATCCATAAAACGCTCCGAAAAGTCCTGATGAATGGGCCGGGGTCATCCGGCCCACACCGAAATGCGCGTCAACGAATGTCGCTGCCGATCCACTTCATGGAGATCTTCTCGTAGGAGCCATCGGCCAGCATATCTTCAAGGACCTTCTGCATCTTCGCCTTGAGTTCCGGATTGTTCTTGCGGATCGCGATGCCAAGCCCGACACGACCGCCTTCGATATTCGGCGTATCCAGAATTCGAACCTTCTGACCGGTTTCCTTGACCGCCACCATCACTGGGATGCTGTCCATAACGAGAGCATCGATACGGCCGGCATCGAGATCGACCAGCATCTCGGGCAGACCCTTGTAGGAGCGCACGGTCAGGTTACCCTGGGCCCTTGCCCATTTTTCGTGGGAATCGCCGAGCGTGACACCAACGGTCTTGCCGTTGAGGTCTTCGAGCTTTTGTATGGCCGAGTCCGCCTTTACCACGATTGTTCTTCCGGCGTGATAATAAGGACCGACGAAGTCGACGGCTTTCTCGCGCTCGGGCGTTATCGTCATCGATGCAACGACGGCGTCGTATTTCTTCGCGAGAAGTCCGGCGATGATCCCGTCAAATGGGGTCGTGATGATCTTCGCCTTGAGGCCCATCTTTTCGGCAATGGCCTCGCCGATCGAGGCATCGAAGCCAACGACCTCATTCTGCTCATTGGTATAGCTGAACGGCGGATATTGTCCGCTCATGGCGACCCGCAATTCGCCGGACTCCTGCAGCGTCTTCAGCTCATCTGCCTGCACATGCGATAGGGAAAATGTCGCAGTAATAGCGAGCGCCGTGGCGGCGATTATGGTCTTGAGATTAAACACGTCGGTTTCCTCTGTTGGTATTTTGTTTGGTTTTGTTGGGTTCCCAGCAACCTTCACCAGCGGAGTTTTGCATAGCCGTTTTGTCCAAGCACCCTGCAAGGTGTCAGCGTACCTGACACATTGCCGGAATTGACCGGCATTATGTCGGCCGTGCGTTCCCGTTCCAGAGAGCTTTGCGCAAATGGCGAACAGTGGCTCTGGATGCACGACATGCGTGCTTCCGTGCGACCCTCGGGCTTTGTGCATCCATATGAGCATCGGCCATGCCGACAAACGACAAAGGCCGCATTCCCGACCATCGCTGGAACGGGAATGCGGCCCATAAGACCACTGATCGAGCGTGCGAAACTACTTCAGTGCAGCCTCAAAGCTTGCGTTCAACACATCAAGCAGATGGTCGGCATTGTCGCGGCTGAAGATCATTGGCGGACGCATTTTAAGGACGTTGTCATGAGGTCCCTCCGTTCCCATCAGGATACCGCGCGCTCTCGCGCCGTCATTGATTTTTCTGGCGAGATCGGTTGCCGGCGCCTTCGTCCGGCGATCCGTAACAAGCTCTATCCCAAGGAACAGACCGAGGCCGCGGACATCGCCGATGATGTCGAAGCGATCCTGCATTTTGCGGAAGCCTTCGAGAAGGTAGTTGCCGACATCAAGCGCATTGCCGCGCAGATCGTCGCGCTCGATCGCATTGAGAACTGCAAGCCCCACAGCGCACGAAACCGGATTACCGGCAAAGGTATTGAAGTACTCCATACCGTTGTTGAAGCTGTCGGCAACCTCACGAGTTGTCACCACAGCCGACATCGGATGGCCGTTGCCGATCGGCTTGCCCATCGAGACTGCATCCGGAACGACACCCTGGGTTTCGAATGCCCACCAATGGCTCCCGACCCGACCGAAACCGACCTGAACTTCGTCTGCAAGGCACAGGCCGCCTGCCGCGCGGACCATGGCGTAGACCTCTTTCAGATATCCATCTGGAAGGAAAACTTGTCCCGCGACACTGGGGATCGATTCCGCCATGAAATATGCCGGTGCCCGACCTTGCCTGCGCATGAGTTCGATGTGCTCGGCAACATTCTCCGCAAAACGCTTGCCATGCTCCTCGGCGGGCCATTCTTCCGGCGCCCGGTACCCATCCGGGATAACGGCCTCATGGACATGCTCGGGACGACCCTTGCCGCCCTTGCGCTTGTATTTATAGGGACTGAGATCGATCAATTCCTGCGTCGTGCCGTGATAGGCCCAGTCGAGAACGATCGCGTCGTTGCGGCCGGTATGGGTGCGCGCCATGCGCAGCATCAGGCTGTTCGCCTCGCTGCCCGAGCAGGCGAAGGATGCAACCGCCAGCCCTTCCGGCAACGTCGCCGTCAGACGCTCGCCATATTCGACGATATTGTCATGCAGATAGCGCGTGTTTGTATTGAGCAGCGTAGCCTGCCTGGAAAGCGCTTCCACGACGTCCGGATGCACATGTCCGAGATGGCAAACGTTGTTGAAGCAATCGAGATAGGCCCGGCCATAATTGTCGATCAGCCAGACGCCGTCACCGCGCACGAATTTGATCGGCTCGGAATAGGATATCGACAGGTTGGGCAACAGCAGCTGCTTGCGTTTGGCGATCAGCTCCTCACGCGTCCGGCCGTCCTGGCGGAATGTCTCTGGTGGGATGCCGGCTAGCGCCGCAGCATCCGGAAAAATCTCCGCCCAGACGTCTAGGTAGGCCGTTTCGCCGACGCCGATAATCTCGGTTGCCGTCAGGTGTACATCCGTCGAAATCTGGAAATGCAGATGCGGCGTCCATCCGCCATTTTCATGCATATCGCCCATATGACCGACGAGCGCACCCGCTTCAATGTGATCACCGGGCTTCAACCTTTCAAGAACCTCATGCGCCATGTGGCCCCAGATGGTCAGAAAGGCCGGGCAGCCGTCGGCGGCATGTTCGAGCGCGACAAGCCCGCCGTATCCGAGCGGCTCACGCTCGATCTCCACGCTTCTAACGGTAGCCGCTACCGGCGTGTAGAGCGGCGTTCCCGCCGGCATGAACAGATCGACACCGACATGATGGATCCGCCGCTGACCTTCGATGAAGCGCGATTCAAAGGCTTTGTCCGTATAGACGGTTCGTTTCTCGCCCCACGGGCCGATGCCGAGCTCGATCCCATGCTGACTGGCGAAGTCGTCCCACCATGCGGTCGCTTCCTTCGGGCGCTGCTCTGCGGACGCAACCGTCATGACATGCGATGCATCGCCATAAGGCACGATCGCCTTCGTCATGGTTGCAGCAGCGGGACGCACGATATGAGCAAAGCCCTCGCTGTTGTCGGCAATCCAGCGGCGCACCGCACCCGCGCCCTCGACGGCATCGAAGCCACAGGCCTTGCGTAGAATGGCGGTTGCAAGCCGCGGGTTCATCGCATCCATCTTGGCAAGCAGCCGCCACGCCGGGGCTTCGCTGATGGCAAGATACGGATTGTCGCCGGTCTGGTCGTGGCGCGAAGCGGAGAAGGTCACGCTTGTCACCAGGCGCATCGCGATCAGATCGAAGAGGACGTCGACTTCCTCCGCCTGGAGCGGATATGCGGCATGAAAGCCTGCGGCAAGGGCCGCAGCCGCGCCGATCGGATCATCCATATCGAGAATGGAATAAGCGCAGGCAATGGCCACTTCGGCAATGAGAACGCTGTGAACGGCATCGCCAAAATCGATAACGCCGGAGATCTTCTGATGGTCATGCTCGTCAACCAGCACGTTCCAGTCATTGGCATCGTTATGGATCACCTGCGCACGCAGCCGCGATAACTTCGGCTCGACCAAGGTTTCGAAACGCACGATGAACCTCTCCAGCATCGCGCGCTTTTCCGCGTCGCGGACGAAATGGAGGCGCGAACGCGCGCGCCCAGCGTGGCGCAAATCCCAGTCGAGATCACGCACGGCACCAACATGAATAAAGCCCTGCAGCGCCTGATCGAGTTCACCGAGCGAGCGGCCAAGGCTGCGCATCAGTTCGAAGGTTCTGCCGACCTCGGCAAGCGGCGTGCCGGCAAGCCAGCCAACCAGACGCACGGCATGGATTTCACCGTTCTCAGCGGTTGCCGAAGCGAGGAATTCACCTGAGAGGCTTTGCTTCAAATGCGGAACGACGAGCTGGGAATCCGCACTGGCAAGATGGTGCAGAAGGGCGGTCTGAAATTCGCTTTCGACCTTCGGTTCGCTCGCATTGACGATCTTCAGGATCCAGCCGGCATCTGTCTGCGTCTTCAGCCGATAATTGCGATCCCGCTCGCTGTCGAGCGGCGACGCCTTGGCCATAACGCCAAATATTTCATGGGCGAGCCTCTCGGCATCGCCTGCGGAAAATTGTGGGGCCGGATGGGAAAGATCGGTCATAGTTGTTGTTTTTCCAAGCTATTTTTCTCAGCGACAGCTTGGCACGCAATCTATTTTCAGGCATCAAGTATCCTGCCGGATCGACCACGTATCCTGTCGGAGCCCACCGGCACATTGTCGGAATTGGCCGACAGACGTTCGGCCTCAGGATGTGAAGACCATGCGTGACCTCGACGCCAAGGATCGCGAGATCCTCGAAATTCTATCCAAGGAAGCGCGTATTGCCGTGAAGGCCCTCGCCGGCAGAATTGGCCTGTCGAGAAGCGCCACGAGCGAGCGCGTCACCAATCTTGAGCGCAGCGGCGTGATCCGGGGCTATCGCGCCGATATCGGCGAGATCGATGCCAATGTCATTCGCGCCATTCTGCTCGTCAGCCTTAAACGCACACCGGCTCTGGGGCTGCTCGATATGCTGGCGCGGCACACGGAAGTGCGGCGCGTCTCATCCGTCAGCGGCCAGCTCGATCTTGTCGTCGAACTGGAAGCAGCCTCCATCAACGACCTCAATCAGGTACGTGACATGATCGCCAGCAGCGACACGGTCGAAGACATTACGACGGCGGTCGTGCTGCGGCGGGATATCGACCGCGAGTCGAGATAGACTCCATCCACCTCTGAACTAATGAACTTGGCGATCTTACCATACCAGCCCTTGCCATAGCAGCTGTGTGAACCAAATAAGGGTTGTAACGTGGCCTTCAGGGAAAGCCGGTCGCAAATGCCAATCCCATTTGAAGTCGGTAATGAAGCAATCGGTCATTAAGAAAGCGAATAAGGCGGTTTATACGCGCGTCGCCGCTGGCATAGGTGGATCTCTGGCCGCTGCGCTATCGCTTGGGCTTTCTCTTTATGCGACCCGCACGTCGACCGAGATCGCGCAGATTGCAGCGGGTACACCCATCAAAACAGGTCAATGGGAAGTTGCTCTCGCCTCGGCAGAGACACTCGCTCTGCTGCCGAATGGCTCCCACGTCACGGACGGCAAGAGAGCCCTGGCCATCGACCTCACGATCAAAAATCTGACGGCTGAAAGTTCCAATCTCTATTTCCAGACGCTGAAACTCGACAACATTCCAAATGCACCCGTTCCGCAATTCTACCTGATGCGAGACAAGGAGCTGCTTTGGGATCTGCAGCCGATGATGCCGGAAACGGTAAAGGCCGTTTGGGAGCTGCCCGCGACGGAAACGCTGCCGAAGGTTCTGAATGTTACCGTTATCGGCACGACCTATAAGGCAAAGGACAACCTCTATTCGGCGCCAGGCTGGTTCAATCCGACGGATGTGGCTCGTGTCAGTTTGCCGGTGACGGCTGCGGCTGAAGGAGCAACGCCTTGATCCGCCTTCTTCTATCATTGTTGCTCGTCGGTTTGGCTGCGCTGGTACTCGCTTTCCTCCAATCGACGACACCGAGCTACGCAGTATTGACCGGACCTATCGAGACGACAGGCCTGCAGAAGGATACGGTTTCGAGCCAAACCTTCAGCATCAAGGTGGATAAGATCGTGCGCGCAAAGACCATCGCGTTCACACGCTATGGACGACGGGTCGAACGGCAGACTGATGGTGTCTGGCTGATCGTGAGTGTCGAGCTTCAATCCAAAAACGAGACGCTGTCGGTCAATGCTGCGGCAATCGAGGGGGCCTCGGGCCGCCTTTACCGTCAAAGCCACCGGTCGGACGGCGCCCCTCGCCTCCTGCCGACGAAAGAGGTACAGCCGGGCCTGCCGACGAAAGGCATCTTCATATTCGAGCTACCCGAAAATGAAACGTCCAGCATGACGCTCGTGGTTTCCAAACAGCAGGCACCGCAACTGGAATCGGAGATCCGCGTCAAGCTCGATCAGAATGGAATAGAGACGCGCGAGCGTGCGGAGATCGGCAACGATGGCGTCTAGACGGGAACGGCGGCTTTGGTGGATATCCCTGGTCAGCCTGCCTGTATTGCTGGCTGGCGACTATGCCATCAATGCGTGGCGCGACGCGACTGAATATATGCTGCGAAGCGAGCTGCGGGTTCACCAGGTCACCGACGGACAGACTTTCGCCAAGGCAACCTGGGCGCTGAACCAGACAAGAGTGATCGGCGACGGCCGCGACACAAAGATAACGTTTCCCGGACAGATGCGGCTTCTGGTCGTGCGTCTATCTGCCAAAGCGGAAGAAGAGATCGGCGACTCCTGGACACAATGCCAGTTCGCCCTGGAGGATCCGACCGGCCGCCGTTGGCTTCCGCTCGACTTCATTCTTTCCGGCGATATCAGCCGCGATCTCGACCCGAAGGCAACACCAGTCGATGGTTGCGGTGCCGTATCGCGTCAGCCGCCGGCCAAAGGCGCAAGCGCACTGATCGAAGAGAAATTCATCGTACCGGCCGAGGCCATTCCAACACTCTCAGCGCAGCTCAGCTTCCGATCGACAAGGCCGGACGCCCTGTCGATTCCGCTTGGATTGAAATAGGCGTCAGCTTCCGCTTCGCCATTGCCGCCCATGGGCAAAACCGATTTCCAGCGCGGCGGCAAGCAGGCAAATCTTGATCGGCATGATGAGAACACCATCCCCCGGCGCACTGGGCGTTCCGAAAAAAAGTGAGATGGCTTGAGCAACAAGCTGCCAGAACGATAGTTCGTTAGGGCCGACCAACCGGGAAATTCCGAACCACGCCCAGGCTGAGCCCCAATCGAGTATTCTGTAAAACACGATGACGGCGAGCAGCAACCCGAGACCCGAGTTCAAAGTGAGCCCCACGCCCTGCGCAAGCGCCCGATACCGTTTCGTCGTGCCTGAAATGAAATGCCAAACGAAGTCGCGGATGGCCTTGGGCAGCGTCTGCCAGCGAGAAAGCGCGTGAGACAGCCGCCCTTCGCTGAGCGGTTGCTCGCCATTGATATCGTAACCATAGACCAAAGCGGCCAGCGTCAACCAGACGACAGGGTAGAGTGCGTAGAGGAACAAGCCACGCATCTGCTTTGAAAATGTGACTGTCGATGCTTCCGTTGTCGGCGGGAATAGGGTTGCCGCTGCGGCGTCGCTGACCGGATTGAGGAAACCCAGGAAATGACCGATCGTCTCGGGAAGCGCCACGACCCAGGCGCGAATGTCATCCTCCCAGGTCGAGATAACATAAAGACCGATAAAAGCCCAGTTTGCCTCGCAAACCACGATCAGGATCGCCCAGAACGGCGCCTTCGATCGCTTGTGCATGAACTTTGCAAAGCGCCTGATAGCCCAGGCGGCGGCAACCGAAATGAGCAGCCACGCGTTGCTGCCAAATTCCAGGGGGCTATAGCCCTCACCGTTCATCATCAGAGCAAGAGATAGGCGCGAATAATCCCTCACCGTGTCGCTCAGAAAGCCCCAAGCCGTATAGTACGCAAAGAACGGCACCAGCGTCAGCGCCAGTATGGACGTGAAACTGGGCGTGGCGGCACTTTCGGTTGACTCACCCTCAGGGCGAGCGGCCGCAGCCCTTGAGGCCGCATCGAGCGCCGGCAGCCCCGGTCGCACCGTTTCAAACAGCGCGACGATGATCACGAGCTTCAAAAGCACGATCAGGGCCAGGGTTGAAAGGCCCGCCAGCGAATTGATGAGGCCTATTCTAACGGCAAACTCGTTAAGAAGAGAATTGCCGATCATCCCGATGATCAAAAGCGCCATCAGCTGCGGCCAATATCGCCGGAGCAGTCGCAAGGTCAGCAAAGGGAGCTGAAATGGAAGCCAGATTGGCGAGCTATCGTCCTGAGATAAAGCCGTCATGACCGGCATAGTAGCAATCGATGCGCGACACGCCAAGTGTCTGTTTTAACCTTGGGTTCCTTTGTCCGCGGCCGGCCAGACCGATCGCTTCCGCATGACGATCAGATTGCCGTGAAGCCATTATCGACGAACAGGTGGGCACCGTTGACAAAGCGGGACTCATCGCTGGCAAGATAAAGCGCAGCCTGCGCCACATCTTCCGGCTCACCGATGCGTCCCTGCTGCGCGGCGATTGCAGCTTCGGAGACATCGACGCCGAGCGCCTGCAGCTCTTGAACCTCTCGCAGGCCATGCGGCGTGCGGATAAACCCGGGGCAAACAGCATTGCAGCGAATATTGCGATCCCGGAATTCGACACCGATCGCTCGGGCAAACATATGAACAGCACCTTTCGTCGTGTCGTAAAGCACTTCCATGGGCGTCGCGGCCACAGCCGAAATCGATGACGTGCACACAATCGAGCCGCCACCTGCGGCGATCATGCCGGGCAGCACCGCCCGTGTCATCAGAAACATCGAACGAACATTGACGGCATGAAGCCAATCCCACTCCTGTACCGATGTTTCCAGGAACGGCTTGATAACGATGGTACCGGCATGGTTGAACAGCACGGTGACGGGTCCATAGGCCGCTTCCACGCCATTGACCGCATCGGCAACGGCCACTTCGTCTGAAACGTCCGCGACCCAAAATTCGGCGATACCGCCGGCCGACCTGATGTCCTCGACGGTCTGCGCTGCCGCATCGCCATTCCGGTCGATGATTGCGACCTTCGCGCCTTCCTGCGCGAACAATCGCGAGGCCGCTCCGCCCATGCCGGTCGCCCCGCCGGAAATGATTGCAATCTTGCCCCTCAGCCTGTCAGTCATGCCGCTAGCCCCTTCACCCGGATTTTCAACACGTCGTTGCGAACGTCGACGATATCATTGTTTTGCCCGGAACCAGCCCCCTTGCGCAAAGAAATACGCCGGGACGGACGGGCTCTGATACCCTTGGGTCTTGATGCCCAATCGGTTGACACAGAGCATTTGTCATTGCCTGCAATCGTCGAAATGTGCAGAACGTCCCTGGCTGCGGCGCGTCGGTTTCTGGCTCCGTCAGAGGATTAGTCGATATTTGCCAATCGAACATTTAGGGCGAAAACCACAGGTTCTGCACATTGGCTGCAATAATCTGCAGATATGCCGACGCTCACGGATCGATGAAGTCCGAGACTTCTTCGCCGGTCCGCCGCCGAATGGAAAGGAAACGGTGTGCGGGTTTCTCCCAAGCATCCTTTCAAGACAACAGACATGACCTGGAGGTCTGAAATGAAAAAGTACATTGCCGCCGCCATCTTCGCGGCAGCATTCCATCTCGCTGCAGGCACGGCTTACGCCGATTGCGGCTCTGTTTCGATCGCAGAAATGAACTGGGCATCGGCCGGCGTTGCGGCCAATGTCGACAAGATCATCCTCCAGGAAGGCTATGGCTGCTCCGTCGAACTCGTCACCGGCGATACGCTGCCGACATTCACCTCGATGAACGAGAAGGGCCAGCCGGATATTGCGCCTGAACTATGGATCAATGCCGTACGCACGCCGTTGGACCAGGCCGTTTCGGAAGGACGACTGGTCATGGCAGCCGGCATCCTTTCCGAAGGTGGTCAGGACGGCTGGTGGATCCCCAAGTTTCTCGCCGATGCGCACCCGGAGATCAAGACAGTCCAGCAGGCTCTGGAGCATCCGGAACTCTTCCCTGCCTCGGATGACCCCAAAAAGGGCGTGATCTACAACTGCCCGCCCGGCTGGCAGTGCCAGGCCTCGCTCGGCAACCTCTTCAAGGCGCTCGATGGCGAAAAGAAGGGATTTGAAATCGTCGATACCGGCTCTGCCGCCGCCCTGGACGGCACGATCGCGAACGCCTTTGAAAAGAAGACGGGCTGGCTCGGCTACTACTGGTCGCCGACGGCGATCCTCGGCAAATATCCGATGGTTCGCCTCTCTTTCGGCGTGCCGCATGACAAGGCCGAGTGGGATGCCTGCACCTCCGTGCTCGATTGCGCCAACCCAAAGGTCAATTCCTATCCGGTTTCAGAAGTCTATACGGTCGTCACCAAGCCGTTTGCCGAAAAGGCAGGGGTTGCGATGGATTATCTAAAGCAGCGCAAGTGGCCGAACGACCTCGTGAACAGCCTTCTCGCCTGGCAGACGGACAACCAGGGCACCAATGAGGAAACCGCCAAATATTTCCTGAAAAACCATGCGGACGTCTGGACGACATGGGTGAGCCCGGACGTTGCCGCGAAGGTCAAGGCATCTCTGTAAGTATAGCAACGTCGGTGGCGCGCCTTGCGTCACCGACCGTAGCCCAGCGACTTTGTCGCGGCTTGGCAAACCTCCGGCAATCCGCCAGCCAGTCGACAATTTCGAGCGGCTACGCCTCTATTTGTTTTCAGATGCAAGTTCGCCGGGCTTGAAGCCTTTGCCGTCTTTTCCTTTGGACGGAATAGCTTCCGATGAGGTCGGGGCCGGCTGCGACGGGTCTTCATCCGCCGACTTCAATTCGCGTTCCGCTTCAAGCCAATGACGCTGCTCCTGCCCCTCCGGCCTTCCTTCGGCTTCCCACTTCTTATATGCGGCCTTGCTGATTTCGTCGTCGCTCATCTCATCCTCCTTCGAGACACCCTGATCGAACCTCGCGGCACGAAACATGTTCCCGATACCGGCAGAGATTCTGACGGCGCAGAGTGCGAGAGATTGTGAGTTCGCGGCGACGTGCTGGCCGCTCCTCGATGAGCCGCAAAAACGGCTCCTGCTCAATTTCCGAGCTTTGCCTTCGGCAGGACGATCGACACGGCGAGGCCGGCGGCTTTCCAATCACGCTCAAGGGTGGCGGCGAGCATGCCGGTCACGCCCTTTTCCAGACGACCGCCGAAGTCGGCGCTCGCATCGGGCGATGGGCCTGGACCGCCGACCTCCTGCCAGTCGATATGAACGTCTTCCGCCGTATCCCGGACGTGAATGCTCAGACGGCCGTCGGCGATCGACAGCGAACCATGTTTGGCCGCATTCGTCGCCAGTTCATGCAGCATCAACGCGACATGCGTGATGGAAGCTCCGCCAATTTGGGGGTTGTCACCCTGAACATCGATGCGACCGTCGTCGGCATACGGCTCCAGAATGATGCGGATCAATGAAAGCAGGTCAACACGTTCTTCGCTTTCCGGCTCGTCCCGCAGAGCGGACATCGTCAATTCGTGAGCTTTCGACAATGATGACAATCGCGCCTGAATTTGAGCGACGACCTCTTCGGGCGCTGAGGATCTTGCGCTGATGGAAACGATCGCGCCCGCCAATGCAAACAGGTTTTTGATACGATGCCGCATCTCCACCATCAGAAGCTGCTGTTGTTCCTGCGCCAAGCGCCTTTCCGTGATATCACGGGCGATCTTGGACGCACCGATGACGACGCCTTCCGCGTTGCGGATCGGCGAGATGGTCAATGATATATCGACCAGGGATCCATCCTTGCGCCGGCGCTTCGTTTCAAAATGCTCGACGCGGTTACCGCTCTGGATTTGAGCCAGGATCGCCGGCTCCTCTTCGAGCCGATCTTCGGGGATGATGATGGTTATCGACTTACCGACGACTTCCTCGGCGCTATATCCAAACAAGCGGGTGGCAGCATAATTCCAGCTTTGGATGATGCCTTTGACGTCCTTGCTGACAATCGCATCATCCGACCCGTCGATGATCGCAGCGAGCCAGTCGCGCGGTCTCTGATCATTTATCCCGCCCCGTCCAGAAGGTGCAGAGTTTGGAGCCCTCGGATGTGCGCTTGCGTCGAAGCCATACTTCTTATCAAAATCGCCCATTTCAACTCTCCTTCACACATAAGCACGCGTTCCGCGGGCGCCTCCGCATATTGCGGTAAAACCGACCCTCACCCAGCAACATAGTGCTGTGTTCTTTCTCGACCAGACTTCGTTCGTATTGAGCGGAACCCGGCAAAGCATCGAGCCTGGCGCCCTCGGGCATTACTGACCCGGCGATGGAACAAAGCAGAGGCACGTTTCGTTGTTTCTTCAGTCGTAAATGGAGGTTCAGATGCTTTACTACACGCTCGTATTTCTTGTCGTTGCCCTGATTGCAGGCGCACTCGGGTTCGGTGGCGTCGCGGGTGCAGCAGCCTCGATTGCCCAGGTTCTCTTCTTCCTGTTTCTCATCCTGTTCGTGGCGTCGCTTCTCATGCATGTCGTCAGACGCTAACAACGGGATACCCTGACAACGGTTGCGGGCCGACGATAGCTCCTCGGCTCGCAACCGAATTCGTGTAAGTATATCGCCCAACGGAAAACTTCCTCGTTCGACTGCGGCATCTTATGAACTGTCGCGCTCGCAGCGACAATTTGGGCGCATGCTCGAGAAACTATTTTCTTTGCAAAACAAAGCTCTACTTACGTGAGAGACAAGGAGGAAAAATGGCTAAAAAGTTGCTTGAGAAAGCGTTGACCGGAGTTGCGGGTCTCGATGACGTACTCTCAGGTGGGTTGTCCCGTGGCCACGTATTTCTGCTTGAAGGGTCGCCAGGAACCGGCAAGACCACCATCGCGCTGCAATTCCTTCGGGAGGGAGCATCAAGGGGCGAACGTTGCCTCTACATAAGCCTTTCGGAGACCGAATATGAACTGCGCGAAAGTGCCCAATCTCATGGCATAGAGATTGACAGCAATATCGAGATATTCGAACTGGTGCCTCCGGAGAGCCTTCTGGATGCAGACCAGCAACAAAGTCTTCTCTATTCCTCCGATCTTGAACTCGGCGAGACGACGAAGCTGATCTTCGAAAGCTTCGAGCGTCTGAAACCGCAACGTGTCGTGATCGACAGCCTTTCGGAAATCAGACTGCTGGCTCAAAGCTCGCTCCGGTATCGACGGCAGATTCTGGCGCTCAAGCATTTCTTTTCGAGATCCGATGCGACGGTGCTGCTGCTCGATGACATGACCTCGGATGTGCTCGACAAAACTGTCCACAGTGTCGTGCATGCCGTCATTCATCTCGAGCAGTTGGCCCCGAACTACGGATCCGAGCGTCGACGTTTGCGGATCATCAAATATCGTGGACAGGCGTTCCGCGGCGGCTACCATGATTTTACCATCAGGACAGGCGGCGTGGCCGTCTTCCCGCGTCTGCGGGCCATCGAACACAAGACAGGCTTCGAACGCACGACACTCAAGACCGGCATCCAGGAACTCGACGAACTGCTGGGTGGTGGAATCGAGCGCGGATCGAGCACACTTCTGCTCGGCCCGACAGGGACGGGCAAGAGCCTTTTTGCGCTGCAGTTCGTACTTGCCGCGATCAAGCGCGGGGAAAAAGCCGCTATCTTCGTCTTCGATGAGGAACTCGGACTGCTTTTCTCCCGTACGAAGGCTATGGGCCTGGATCTGGAGAAGATGAGCGATGATGGTTTGATCCACATCGAGCAGCTGGACGCAGCCGAACTATCTCCCGGAGAATTTGCCCAGCGCGTCCGGGATCGTGTCGCCAGTTATGATGCAAAGACCGTGGTGATCGACAGCATCAACGGTTACCAGGCAGCGATGCCGGAGGAAAATGCGCTGATCCTCCACATGCACGAACTGCTTCAGTATTTGAACCGGCAGGGCGCCAATACGTTTCTGACAGTTGCCCAGCACGGTCTCGTCGGCGATATGAAGTCCCCGGTGGATGTGACATATCTTGCCGACACGGTCATTCTTCTGCGTTATTTCGAAGCGCTCGGCAAAGTACGAAGGGCCATTTCCGTCATCAAGAAACGCACTGGCAAGCATGAGGAAACGATTCGCGAGTTTCGGGTTACGAATGCCGGTTTGACCTTGGGCGAGCCTCTTTCCGGTTTCCAGGGCGTTTTGCGTGGCGTTCCGAACTTCGTGAATGAAAAACAGTCGTTGCTTCCGACGTCGGAGGAGGGTGGCGATCATTTCCAGTAAAGACACCATCGGTCTTATCCATGCGCCTTTGGGACGCGATGCGCAGATTGCAGCATCGTTGCTTCGTGAGGTGGGCGTCACTCCCACGGTGGCCCCGGATCTCGCATCCTTTGTCGCATCTTTGAGCGACGACGTGGTCTTCGCAATCATCACTGAGGAAACGCTGCGTTCATCGGACCTTCGCGCCATGTCCGCCTGGATAGAGGCGCAGCCAAGCTGGTCGGATCTTCCGTTTATCATCATGACAAACCGCGGCGGCGGCGCGGAGCGCAATCCGGGCGCGAGCCGGCTTTCTGAAATTCTCGGCAATGTCAGCCTCATAGAGCGCCCATTCCACGTGACGACGTTCGTCAGCGTGGCGCGCTCGGCATTGAGAGGCAGGCGGCGTCAATATGAAGCACGGCTGCGCATTGAGGCGCTGGACGAGGGTGAAAGACGGCTTCAAACGGCCATGGAGGCCGGCAGGCTGGGTGCATGGGAGCTGGACCTCGCGACCAAGGAACTCTTCACATCGCCGACATGCCGCCGGATCTTCGGCCGCGGCTCAGATGATAACTTCACCTATCTCGATCTGCTGGACAGCATCCATCCGGACGATATTGCGCGCGTGCAGGAAGCGATCGATGTGACGGTTGCGACCGGTGCCGATTACTCGACCGAATATAGAACGATCTGGCAGGACGGCTCAATCCATTGGGCGGAAATCCACGCGCAGCTATATCGCGACCGGTCTGGAACAGCGATCAAGCTCGTCGGGGTTTCTGCCGACGTGACCGCACGAATGAAAGCTGAGGAACACCAGCGGCAACTCAACGAAATCCTGGAAGAACGGGTGGCTGAACGCACACTCGAATTGGAAGAGGCCCATGCCGCGGTGATGGCGGAAGTCAGCCAGCGCGAGCGCGCCGAAGAACAGCTGCGCCATGCGCAGAAAATGGAGGCGATCGGCCAGCTGACGGGCGGCGTTGCCCACGATTTCAACAATCTGTTGATGGCGGTACTCGGAAACCTCGAGCTTCTTCGCAAACATGTGGGCGACGATGCCAAGGCTGCCCGACTGATCGAAGGCGCACAGCAGGGGGCCCAGCGCGGTGCATCGTTGACACAAAGATTGCTGGCCTTCGCGCGCCGGCAGGATCTTAAGATCGGGCCTGTCGATCTCGGCGCGCTTGTGCTCGGAATGGAAGATCTGCTGAGACGCTCCGTCGGCTCGGCCATCCGGATCCAATCATCGCTGCCGGACCGGCTTCCTCTAGTGTCTGCCGACAGCAACCAGGTCGAGCTGGCGCTTCTCAATCTCGCGGTCAACGCTCGTGACGCCATGCCAGATGGCGGTGCGATCTCGATCGGATTGAAGGAAATGCAACAGCTCTCGAAAACGGACACGCTTGCGGCCGGACATTATGTCGTTTTATCGGTGGTCGACCAAGGTCACGGCATGAATGAAGATACGCTGCAAAAGGCGATCGAACCGTTCTTCTCCACCAAGGAACTGGGCAAGGGAACGGGACTTGGCCTGTCGATGATCCATGGATTGGCTCTACAGCTCAAGGGCGACCTTCGGCTGACGAGTGCGATCGGCAAAGGCACGACCGCCGAGCTCTGGATACCGGTGTCGACGACAGCAATCAGCCTCGAAGCTCTAGACCCCACGCCGGCGAGTGAAGAGAGAGCATTGAGTCCGAAAAAGATCCTGCTCGTCGACGATGACGTGCTGATCGCCATGAGCTCGGCCGACATGCTGAGCGATCTCGGCCACGAAGTGACTGAAGCCCACTCCGGCAGGGAAGCGCTTGAATATCTAGGAAACGGCAATGGTTTCGATCTGATGATCACCGATTACTCGATGCCGGGAATGACGGGAGCGGAGCTGGCGAAGGCAGTGCGGGAGATCACACCCAACCTGCCGATCCTGATCGCGTCGGGATATGCCGAACTGCCTCCGGATGCGGACCTCGATGTCGCACGGTTGGGCAAGCCATATACGCAGACGCAGCTGGCAACGGAAATAAGCAAACTGATCGCAACCGATCAGCCATGACGCAGTGACATCAAGACGAACCCGCCTGAGGCGGCTTCGTCAGCGTCTTTCTCAGGCGTCCATCACTGCCTTCAAGGCGGCGTCGAGTTCTTCCATGCCGTGGGGCTTCGGCAGAAGTGCCGTCCTGGAAGTGTCCTCCAGATTCGGCGCCTGATTCCGACCCGTGGCGAAAACGATGCCGATCTGCGGCCAGCGCCGCCGAACCTCACGGCAGAAATCCTCGCCCGACATGCCCGGCAAGCCGAGATCGCTCACGAGAATGTCGATGCCCCCTTTTTCGAGCAGGACGAGCGCGTCTTCTGCGGAGGCCGCCTCCGCAACATCATAGCCCAATTCGGACAGCATATCGGCGCCTGCCATGCGGATCAGTTCATGATCCTCGACGAGGAGAACGCGGTGTCTGCCGTTCGCCTCCTCAGGTTGGGATGCAGTGGGAGATGTCGCTGATGTTACGGGCGTTTCGGAGGCCATTGTCAGTACTTGCTTACGATTGTTGAGGATATGGCGAATTCTACGGGCAAGCGCCTCGCGCGTATAGGGCTTGGAAAGCAGCTCGACGCCCGGATCGAGCCGGCCGCCGTGAACGATCGAATTCTCCGTATATCCGGACGTGAACAGGATGGAGAGGTCCGGCATACGCTCGCGGACCTGACGCGCCATATCGGCCGATTTCAGCGGTCCTGGCATCACGACGTCGGTAAAGAGAAGATCGAGCGGAATTCCGCTCTCGATGATGGTCAGCGCTGCGGAGGCGTCCTTAGCCTTGACCACCTTGTAGCCGAGATCGACGAGCATGGCGACCACGGTGTCGCGCACTTGCTCGTCATCCTCCGCAACAAGTATGGTTTCCGTTCCCCCGACCAGAGGCGCATGATCGATCGCAACGATCATGTCTTCCTCCTGATGGCTTCGCGGGAAGTAGAGCTTCAGCGTCGTCCCCTCGCCCACCTCGCTGTAGATCTTGACGTGGCCGCCCGATTGCCGGACGAAGCCATAGACCATCGACAGGCCAAGACCCGTGCCCCTGCCGACGGGTTTCGTCGTAAAGAAGGGATCAAAGACTTTAGCGATCACGTCTGAAGACATTCCGCAGCCCGTATCGGTCACGGCAAGCATGACATATTGCCCAGCCGTCACGTCCTGATGCAGCCGCGCGTAAGTGTCATCGAGGAAGGCATTGCCGACTTCGATTGTCAGTTTGCCGCGTCCTTCCATCGCGTCGCGTGCGTTGATCGCGAGATTGAGGATCGCATTCTCCACCTGGACGACATCGACAAAGGTATTCCACAGCCCGCCGCTGCGGACGATTTCAACCTCGATGGCCTCACCGAGCGCTCGCCGCAACAGTTCTTCCATACCCGCGATAAAGCGGCCGATATTGACGACCTTCGGTTCGAGCGCCTGCCGTCGACCGAAGGAGAGGAGCTGGCTTGCGAGCTTGGAACCACGCGCTACGCCCTCGAGCGCATTCGCGACTTTTTTCTCCGCTGCGGTGTTGCCGACAATATCCTTGCCGAGAAGCTGCAGGTTACCCGAGACGACCTGCAGGAGATTGTTGAAATCGTGTGCGATGCCGCCGGTCAACTGCCCCACGGCTTCCATCTTCTGGCTTTGCCGAAGCGCATGCTCCGTCTTGGTGTGTTCAGCAACTTCGCGCGCGACGCGTTCCTCAAGGCCGGAGTTTGCTTCCTGCAAAAGCGCTTCGGCTCGGCGCCGCTCGGCAAGTTCCCGTTCGACCTCCTGAAAGAGACGCGCATTGTCGACGGCGACAGCGGCGATGGCCGCAGCACCGGAAATCAGATCCTCATGTTCCTGGCGAAACATTCCAGGCCGATCATGACCAAAAAACAATCCACCGATCACGCCGCCTGAACGTGATTTGACGGGAACCGCGAGATAGCTTTTGACGGGAAGATGACCGGGAGGCATGCCGGCGTGCGGGTTGTTCTTGCCATAACGAACGTCCTTGGTGATGTCGTCGGAACGAACCACACCCTTGCCTTCGAAAGTTGGTCCGAAGACTTGCGTGTTGCGTGGCATCGGGAACTTCGAGAATTGCTCACGAGGGACACCAGCAAGCGAATACAGCAGATAGCTTTGGCCCTTTTCATCGTACACATTATAGAAAAAGGCACCGAACTGCGCCCCGGTCAGCGCAACACCCGCATGGGTGATCTTGTCGACAACGGTATCCAGATCAAGTTCCGCCGAGAGATCCGTGCTCAATCTGTTCAGGATGCCGAGAAGTCGCGTCTCCTGGCGCAGCGCGTTTTGGGCGGCATGCTGATCCGTCACATCATGGCCCTGAACGAAGATCCCCACGGGACGATTGTCATCGCCAAGAACGGGCTGGAACACGAAATCGACAAAGCTGTCTTCCAGAACGCCGTGGCGTTCGAGGCGAACGAGCGAGTCCCTGCCGTGATAGGGGATGCCCGTTTCGAACACGCCGTCCAGATGTTCGCGATAGCCCTGCCCCTTCAGTTCCGGCAGCGCCTTCATCAGCTTCTTGCCGAATACCGCCTCGCGGGTCTTGCCGATAAAGCGAAGATAGGAATCATTCGCCATCTCGAAACGGTGTTCGGGGCCTGACAAGAGAGCCATGAAACCCGGTGCCTGCTCGAACATCCGCATGAGCCGATCCTGCTCACCGCGAATTCTGCGCTCGGCCTTTACCTTCATCGTCGTCTCGACAACGATCGCGATGACGCCGCAGGGTCTGCCATCCTCATCCATGACGGGCGAGTAGTCCAGATTCATGAAGACCTGCTCGGGCTCGCCGGTCCTGAACAGCGTGAGTTCCTGATCCACGTAGGCAAGCGTACCGCCGGCAAGGCCGACCTTCATGACGTTATCGTTGAAATCCGCGACTTCCGGCCAGCCCTCGCGCACCTTCGAGCCGAGCAACTGCGGATGCCGTCCGCCCGCAAACACCGAATAGGCATCATTATAGATCATGATGCCGTCTTCACCCCACAGCGTCACGATCGGCACCGGCGACTGAAGGATGGTTGTTGTCGTGACCTTGGTCGCGGCCGGCCATTGCGACGGGGCGCCCAACGAGGTGGATGCCCAATCGAAGCTGCGGATCAATGTCGCAAGCTCGCCCTCATGGGCGAGGAAGTCAAAATCAGAGGATTTCATGGGCGCCGGGTTTGTTATGGTGATGCACTCTAGGGCAGAAATCGAAGCGTGGAAAGCACGCCGACCCTTTGTACGGTGCCATACATATCTTCGTGCCGGATCGTCAGAAGCTTGCCTCGTCGGAGCCCTTGGCATTCACCTGCCGCTGCAGATGGGCGACGGCAAAATCCATGAAAGCGCGCACACGTCCTGAAACCATATGCCCTTCGGCATGCACGAGGTGGATAGGCACCGGCGCGCGCTCATAATCGGCCAGCACGACCTTCAGGCGGCCTTCCGTGATATCCTGCGCCACCTGATAGGATTGGAAGCGCGATATGCCAAAACCTGTGACGGCGGCTGCGATCGCACTGTCGTTCGTATTGCATATCAGCGAAGGATTGATCGGGACGCGGATCTCGTCGTCCTTGCCGAACCACCACTCTGAGGGACCAAACAAGCCGTCGCGGCCGATCAGCTTGTGATGACGCAAATCCTCAGGTCTTTGCGGCTCGCCGAAGCGGACGAAATAGTCTGGCGACGCGCAAATGACCTGCCTGATCGAGCCGATCCGTCGCGCGATCAACCCCGAGTCCGACAGCGCGGCAATACGGACGGCCACATCGAGGCCCTCTTCCATCAGATTGGTCATCCGGTCGACGAAGGCAGTCCTCACGCGCATGTTCGGATAAAGCTGAAGAAAATCGAGAATAACGGGCAACACATGCAGCCGGCCGAACAGCACCGGCGCCGTGACAGTCAGGAGACCGGCCGGCTGCGTGTAGCTTCCGGCGGCGTTCGCTTCCGCCTCGGCAATGTCGGCAAGGATGCGCCGGCAATCGGCAGCATAGCCTTCTCCCGCCGAAGTCAGCTTCATGGACCGGGTCGTTCGTACGAGAAGGCGAGTTCCCATACTGTCTTCGAGCTGAATGACCGCGCGCGTCACCGAAGGAGCGCTCATGTGAAGAGCCTTGGCCGCAGATGCGAAACCGCCGCTCTCCACCACCCGCATGAAGATGCGCATTGCCTGCAACCGATCCACAGACCCTCCTAATTATTTCAGATTATGAAACAGTTACGTACAAATTACAGAGCTTATCATCGGCACGTCTAATAGTCACCATTGCGACACTCGCCCAAAGGAGATCGCCATGAAACTTTATTATCATCCGCTATCAGGCCATTCGCACCGCGCTCGCCTGCTTTTGTCGCTGCTCGACGTCCGGCACGAGCTCGTCTTGGTCGATCTTGCGCTCAAGGCACAAAAGCAAATGGATTTTCTGGCGCTCAATCCGTTTGGACAGCTACCCGTGCTCGATGACGACGGCACGATCATCGCGGACTCCAATGCCATCATGGTCTACGTCGCCAAGAAAATGGGGCGCGCCGATTGGCTGCCGGAGGATCCCGCCGGTGCCGCCGCCGTGCAGCGCTGGCTTTCGGTCGCTGCCGGTCAGATCGCCCACGGTCCGGCAATGGCGCGCATGATCAACGTCTTCAAGGCACCCTATCGGCGCGAAGAGGTGCTGCCTCGTGCTCATGCGATTTTGGCGCTGATCGAAGCGACGCTCGATGGCCGCGACTGGATCGCCGCCGATCGAACCACCATTGCCGATGTGGCACTCTATAGCTATGTGGCGCGCGCTCCCGAGGGCGACATCAATTTGGCCCCCTACCCTCATATCCGACTGTGGCTCGCAAGAGTGGAAGCGCTTCCCGGTTTCGTCGAATTCCAGAAGACACCGGTCGGAATAGTCGCATGACGACGTTGGCGGCAGATGAAGCCACAACACGGCTACCGTGGCATGAAGGAGAAACCCAGCTCCAGAGGTCCATCGGCGTCGAGGCGAGGATGGGCGAAGTCGGCCGTAAGGCAATCCGCGACCATTTGATCGATCAGCACCGGGAGTTTTACACGCTTCTGCCGATGGTCGTTCTCGGCGCGGTCGATGCCGACGACGATGTTTGGGCCACACTGCGAGCCGGATATCCGGGCTTTCTCCACGCACCGGACCCCAGCAGGCTGAGGGTTGCGCTTCCACGCGAAGGCGCAGACCCTGCCGAGGCGGGAATGGAGGATGGCGCGGCAATCGCACTGTTGGGCATCGACCTTGGCACGCGTCGACGGAACCGCCTGAACGGCACGTTGCATAGACATGCCGGAGGCTTCGATCTTGTGGTACAGGAGAGCTTCGGCAATTGCCCGAAGTACATCCAGTTGCGGCACGCCAGCTTCATCCGGGCACCTCAGCAATCCTCCGCTCTGCCGCCACACACTGGCTCAACTTTGGACGATGAAAGCCGACGGCTCGTGGAGCAGGCCGATACCCTGTTCGTGGCGTCCTATTTTGAGGACGGCAATGGACGCCGCATCGGCGTCTCGCATCGTGGCGGCCCGACGGGCTTTGTGCGCATCGGCGATGACGGCTGGCTGACCATACCGGATTTCCCGGGAAACCGATTCTTCAACACGCTGGGCAATATTGCGATCAACCGCAAAGCCGGGCTGGCATTCGTTGATTTTGCCTCCGGCTCGTTGCTGCAAATGACTGGTTATGCCGAGCTGGTGCAGGATGCTTCGATCTGCAAGCCCCTTGCGGGTGCGGAGCGCTACTGGCGTTTTCGTCCACGCAAAGTGGTCTGGCGGCCCGATGCCCTCCCGATCCGGTATGACATGGTGGAGTGGTCACCCTTCACCCTCAACATGCGTGGAGGGAACAAGGCCGAGGCGGCGTCCGATCGTGCCCAATAATCTCTATCAGGGCGAAAACGCAGACGTGATATGATCGATACCGCAGCCAATCGATGTTGCACAAAATCAACAGCGACATTTCCGTTCTCGATAACACGCAGAATCCGATTTACAAACGAGCGGGCTGTATATAGCAACATATTCAGGATCCTATATTAGTTCGCGCACTGGTGGGGTTTTTCAGGTGCGGACTGACGGGGGTTCCATAGGGGTGGGGTAATATCGGCATTCACGTGCAGAAGCATTGCCTTGTCTTTAGTCGTCTTTACAACGAGATGGCTTTGGCAATGCGGATGATACTCGCTCCTTGGAATATGTAATAAAGATTGCAACCAGGAGTTTACAATGAACATCAAGAGCCTCCTTCTCGGCTCCGCTGCTGCTCTCGCAGCAGTTTCCGGTGCCCATGCAGCTGACGCAATCGTTGCTGCCGAGCCCGAGCCGCTGGAATACGTTCGCATCTGCGACGCATACGGTGCAGGCTACTTCTTCATTCCCGGCACGGAAACCTGCCTCAAGGTTGGCGGCATGGTCCGTACCGAAGGCAAGTGGTACGACGCTTACAACGCAAACAGCCGTAACGGCACGCTGTGGCACACCCGCGCTCAGCTGGCGCTCGACACTGCAACGGACACCGAATACGGTCCGCTGAAGACCAACACGGTTATCCGTTGGGACTGGCAGGAAGGCAACTCCACCTCCACGAAGCTTCTCTGGGCTAACATCAGCCTCGGCGGCTTCCTGGTCGGTAAGGCTGACTCGCAGTTCAACTACTACATGGGCTACGCCGGCGACGTCATCAACGACGACGTGATCTACGACGGCCCGTACGAACTCAACCAGTTGACCTACAACTATGACGCAGGCAACGGCTTCACCGCTGTCGTCTCGCTCGAAGACTCGAACTCCACCGGTTCGGGCGCTGGTTACGGCGCAAGCTGGGCAAGCGATGACAAGGCCAATCACTACGCTCCCGACGTTGTTGCCGGTGCCGGCTTCAAGTCCGGCGCATGGGGCTTCAAGGTCGTTGGCGGTTACGACTCGATCAAGTCTGAAGGCGCGATCAAGGCTCGTGTCGATGCTGACTTCGGCGTCTTCTCGGCCTTCTTGATGGGTGGCTGGAACACGGACGGCGACAACCTCAACAAGTACGCAGGCACCAACCTGGCCCGCTCTTCTTGCCCGGTTGACGATGCATCGAAGTGCGGCTGGGGTGACTGGGCTGTTTGGGGCGGCGTTGGCGTTCCGATCAACGAAAAGCTGAAGTGGAACCTGCAGCTGGCCTACACCGACAGCAAGATCTTCGCAGCGACCACGAACCTGAAGTTCAACCCGGTCAAGAACCTGCTCATCGAGCCGGAAATCTCCTACACGAACTTCGATTCCGTGAACCAGGATCAGTGGGCTGGTATCCTCCGCTTCCAGCGCAGCTTCTAATATCATTCGCCCGGTCTCCTGGGACCGGGTCTGGGAAGCCTGATGTACCGATCAGTCAGGTTTCTCGATGTGATGGATCGACCTCTGATCAATCATGAAAGGCCCGGACTCGCTCCGGGTCTTTTTTATTTTGGCTAAAAGCACGCACCTCGGGAGCATAAATTTCCCTAGCGCCTAGTGAGTTCAATCCTCAGCTGGCGTGGGCATAGCCTGCCCAAGTGCTCTCGCTACATTCGAAATCATTGCGTTGTGCAAGATCTTCGCTCCGGATGTAGCCAGCTATTTCAAAGACTTTACGCAAGAGATCATGACAGGCGTGCTTCCAATCATCCTGCCGGCCTGATTCTTCTGCACGGCGGCACTCGTCAAATTGAGATCGAGCCGAATTTTTGCGAGACGGTTCGCGCCCGCCATCTTCTGCGCCATGGATATGACCAATGGCGGTCTCTACGCCTCTTTCGGGCAGTTATGTGCGACCAAGGAAAAAGCAGTTTTTTTTGGAGCTGCCACCCAATCTGGCTTTGCAAAATTATCGATCTGCGTCATGCGATGGCTAGAATGTCTCAGATGTTGGCCTATGGCCCTGTCGTCATCTGACCTAAATCCCGTTCCTTGGTCTGTAACTCACCGCACCTGTTCCTCGCTTGACGAAGTATGCGGATGGTTTATGTAACCATCGCACTATCCACCACGATCACGCTGAACCTACCCACATCGCACAAACGCGTGCCGCCCTCTGTCCTCGTGCCTCGCCAGATTGGCGGGCGCTGGTTGCGACGGAATAAATCTATGCTCCGAAATCACCGGCCGCGGCTATAGACCACCCGTATCGGTCGACGCCCAAGCTATGCAACATCTGGAGAAAATTGCACAAATGCAGGAATTACTCCTGCAGCGAATTTGTGTTGGCAGTGTCAGTTATCTCGACGAACCACGTTCGCAGCACCCCCATCACTGCTTTTCTCCAGAAATAATTCAGCGATTACAAATCTTTATTATGATTCTCAGGCCATTCCCTGATTCAGCGTTGACAGAAAAAGCCACGCTATGTTTCGCTAAAAACAGCGGAAGTGATTTAATATCGCGAAGCACGGTGATGCGGTCGGCGATCACCGAGAACTCCTGGATACGATGCGAGATATAGATCACGCCGACGCCCCTGCCCTTTGCTTCCTTGATGAAACGAAACAGCGTCTCCGTCTCGCGTTCGGACAATGATGCCGTCGGCTCGTCAAGAATGAGTATGCGAGCGTTTGCGTGGATGGCTTTGGCGATTTCGGTCATCTGCTGCTCTGCACGAGAAAGCGAAATGACCGAGGCTCTGACATCAATATTGAAGCCAAGCTCCGCAAACAGCTTGCGAGCGTCGCGTTCCATTCGCCTTCGGTCGATAAACGGCCCGATCAGCGGTTCATTACCGAGGAAAATGTTCTTCGCCACGCTGAGAGTGGGGACGAGCGAAAATTCCTGAAACACCGCGGAAACACCGCTCTTCTTCGCATTGGCCACGGAAGAGAAGGCAACCTCTTCGCTATATAGCTTCACGCTTCCTGAGGAATGCGGGTATACGCCTGCAAGAATCGAGATGAGCGTGGACTTGCCTGCGCCGTTCTCTCCAAACAGGACATGCACTTCGCCGGCTAGGAGGTCGAAATTGACGCCATCAAGGGCTGTGACACCGGGAAACGTCCGGGTAACATGCCTCATCTCGACAAGATGTGAGACCGTTTTCTGCATGTTGGATCGCCAATCTTGGCTCCGGCAGAATTTGCCGGAGCGCCCGTCATGTTCAAGGCTCAGTTCACGCTGAACTTCGGCTTGAAACCATCAGGCGGGAGGATGGTATCCTTGTTGACCTGACCAATATTGCTGGAGTCGAGCACGAAGATCTTCGGGCCGACATGCTTGATGAGATCCTTCTTTTCCAACGCCCGGACGGCCTGATCGATCGCAACCCGTTCCTGGATGACCATGGAGTCGGCAGGCGAAGCTGCAATGAGGCCTCGCTTGATGCCTTCAAAAACGCCTGGGGTCATGTAGAAAGAGAGGAGATGGACCTGGTCTTTGAGGCCACGTTCACGGATCAATCCTTGTGCCGCTTCCGTCGCTCAGGTCGCGCTTGCGTGGCTGCTGCATCAAAAGGTCGTTTCAAGCGTCCTCGTTGGCGCAAAGCGGATGGAACAATTTGAAGACAATCTGAAGGTGACGAAAATTGTCCTCAGCGATGAGGATCTCGCCGCGATCAACGAAGCGAGCAAGCTTCCGCCAGAGTATCCCGGTTGGATGCTCGCCATGTGGAGTCAGATCCGTGCTGGCTATCTCGCCAACTCGAAACGATAAACCCGGCAAGATGCGCGCGACCGGCGAAAGGTTGCGCTCTCAGTCGGGCGATGCCCAGACGCTCGGCAATATCCCATGCTGAGGTGTCGCGCGATCCAACCTCGGGTCCCTGCCCTAATAGATTTCGGTTGGCTATATCTATTCTTGCCGAGACACGACGTCGTGTCCGATCGCCGAGACGAGATAGCCAGAGCGCTCCGCAGCGCTGGATTGCCGGCGAAGGTGATCCGCTCGTCGGCGCATGGCAGAACTTCCTAGGGTTGTATCAATGGCCGGTCAGCAAGTTGCTTGGATCGTATTCGCGACGACCCGATGGCCCTGGCCAGGGCCATCGGGTAATGCTTATGAAAGTGACGATGCCCTCTATCCGGCCGTCGCCGACAACTCTTCGCCAATTGTATTCCTCAAGATCGAAAGCCGTTCGATATCAACCTCGATCAGATCGCCGGGCTTCATCCAAAGCGGAGGATTGCGCTTGGCACCGACGCCGCCTGGCGTTCCGCTGACAATCACATCGCCGGGCTCGAGCCGCGTGAACGATGAGCAATATTCGATCTGGCGGGGAATATCGAAAATCATCTGATCGAATGTCGCATCCTGAACAACCATGCCGTTGAGCCGCGTCTGGATACGCAGATTGCCAAGAGGTCCGAGCTCATCGGGCGTCATCATCCAGGGACCGAACGCCCCTGTGTCAGGAAAATTCTTGCCGGGCGTGAACTGGTGCGTGTGACGCTGAAAATCCCGGACGCTACCGTCGTTATAACAAGCATATCCGGCAACATGGGACAGTGCATCGGCACGCGAGATGTACCGGCCACCCTTGCCGATGATCACCGCCAGCTCTCCCTCAAAATCCAGCTCGGTCGAGACGCGGGGGCGGATGATGGGTGCGAGATGCCCGGTCTGACTGTTGGAGTAACGCGCGAAAATCGTCGGATTATCGACTTCGGTCCGCCCGGTTTCCTTGCGATGCATTTCGTAGTTGAGACCCACGCAAAGGATCTTGTCGGGATTGGGAACAACAGGCAGCCACTCAATCGCGTGCGTGTCATAGGCCTTAGCGTCAGACTTGGCTGCGGAAACGCCTTCGAAACCGGCGGCAATCGCCGCCTTCAAATCGGCGTATGTGCCGGAAAGAACGGCGCCAACGTCAAAAATCGTGTCGCCTTCGACGATGCCCCAGCTTTTGCGACCCCCAAACAGAAACGTTGAAAACTTCATGCCTTTATCTCCTTGCCGGGGTGCGTCGACCCATCCGGCTTTTGGTTGTTTCCCAGACCTCGAAAGCCCGGAAAAGATGCGAAGCGGGTAAGAGTTCGCTCCGGAAAGATCATGGCGAACGCCGATACCGCACCGATTGCCAGAATGAGCGCTGTAAACAGCATAGCGTTGGCATAACCTGCAGGAACGTTGTCGCCGCTTGCCTGAATGATGCTGCCTGTTATGGCATTGGAGACCAATGCCGAGGCAGCGTTCGCCGAATAGATGACCACAATCAGCCTGCCGCGCTGCGATGCGGGAGATATTGCGCCGAGCGCCACCGGACCATAGATGGTCGTCAGGCTTGGCGCTGCGAAAGCGATTGCGATCAATGCCAGTTGCAACGCACCAGAACTGTAGACAGCAAGGGCCAATGCAGCCCCGCTTGCGAGCAGTGCATAGCCTGATGCGCTGCCTAGCGCCGCGCGCCTGCTCCATCCGGATTTCAGCATGTTTTGCGCAAGCCAGGATCCAACAAGCAACAGCGGCGATTGGAAGATATAGACGCCGGAAATGATCCAACCGACCTGAGTGTGTTCATACCCAAGGCCCTGCTGCAGATAAGGCGGCAGCCAGGTGGCGGACATTCCGACGATCCAATAAGACATGGTCGACATGATGATAATGCCGATGACCGTCGGATCGAGCCACAATGCGGTTGCCGGAATGCGCAAACCGTCATCTTGTGCATCCTTGCGGGCGTTCGCGACGGCGTATGGACCTTCCTTGCCAATCACAAGCCAGGCAGCAAGCCAGACCAGCCCGAGAAGGCCGCAGAACAGGAACCCACTACGCCAGCCGTAGGAGACGATGACATAAGTTAGAAGTGGACTGCCCACCAGCAGGCCAACGCTGATACCCTGGAGGATCACCGCGCTTGGAACGCTTCGTCTCTCTGTTGAAAACCAGTCGTAACAGGCGTGAAGCGCTGTGGGCAGGCCAGGCCCTTCGCCAAGGCCAAGGAAGATCCTGCATACCACGAGCACGGTGATGGACGTGCTGAAATAGATCGGAATCTGTGTTGCGGACCAAATCAGCGCGAGGCCAACCAAGATCCACTTTACCGGGATGCGGCCGATGACAAACAGGCCAACGAAAATACCCGATAGCGAAAACAACAAAAAGAAACTGCTGCCGACCAAACCGAACTGCTGCGGCGTTAGCGATAACTCCTTCATGATCGGAACGGCCGACAGACCGAATACGAGTTTGTCGAAGAAATTGAGCGTCTGAAACAAGAACAGCATGATCAGTACGGTATAGGGGCGCCAGCGCTCCCTGGATGCGTTTGTATTTCCCATGGTTTCCTCCCCGTTTATACAAGCCGCGCAATCGACCGCCCCTCAATGGAGGCGATCGCGTAATTCACTCAGTTGTTGATCAAGTTCGAACTGCGTGCGGGCAGCACCGAAGACGTAGTGATCAGGACGAACCAACACTGCCTCGACGCCATGCCGATCGAACCAGGCAGCCAGAACACCCTCCATTTCCTCAAAGGTGTCGAGGCCTCCGCTGACCGCCGGCGCAACGAGCGTTTTAACGACGAGGCCAAGCTCCGACGGCACGCCCTGACCATTGACAGCGCGCCGGCCATCCAGGAACAGCCGCCAGCCATTGCCCGTCATCTTGTCGAGCAATTGCGCCGAACCATCCTCCCGTCTGGCCAAGGGCTGGGGAAACAGTGTTCCCTTCACCTCTTCCGCGCCGCAATCCGACAGGAAGCCGACGCGGAGCGGTGGCACGATCTCCTGCCTGGTGATCGTGCGTGCCTGACCACCCCCTTCAGCAAGCGCTTTTTCATCACGCTGTGAGGCTGCAACCGGGTCGCGTTCGCAGATCATCTGACCGATCGCCTTGATCTTACCGGTCAGTTCCACGACGTGCTGCTTGCGTTCCTCGGTATAGGTGTCAAGCAGACGATCGCTTGATCGGCCGACAAGGACACGATCCAGCTTCCAGGTGAGGTTGGAAACATCGCGCAGTCCCTGGCACATGCCCTGCCCTATAAAAGGGGGCTGCTGATGGGCGGCATCGCCGGCTATGAATACTCTGCCCGAACGCCAATTATCGGCGACGAGAGCGTGGAAGCGATAAGCCGCCGCGCGCCATAGCTGACCATCGTTCGGCGATAGCCAGGGCCCAAGCAGCTTCCAGACATTCTCGGGCTTCTCCATCTCGCGGGGATCTTCCCCCGGAAGAAGCATGATTTCCCAGCGACGATGGTTCTGCGGTCCCATGACGAACGTTGTTGGTCTCGCCGGATTGCAAAACTGCGCCGAGGTTTCTGGAAGCTTGTCGAGGGCATCCTCGTTGACCTTGATATCAATGACCAACCAGGGCTCATCGAAGACCAGATCTTCCAATTTCAGCCCTGCCTGCTCGCGAACGGTGCTCCAGGCGCCGTCGCAGCCGATCAGATAGTTTGCCGAAACTGTTCTCGTGGCCTCAGACGTCACGATACGAGCTTCGACATGCGTGTCGTTCTGCCGAAAGCCTATCAGTTCGCTCCCCAGTTCGACGGTGACCGTCTCAAGCGACGTCACATGCTCTCGAATGGCGGCTTCGACGGGCGGCTGCGTGAAAACCATGCTCGGCGTGTAACCCAACGGATAGGGCCGCGCGACCATATCGATGCGACGGATGAGCTGACCGCGGGCGCCGAAGTGCTGGGATGCGGTAAACGGCGCGGTATAAGGCAAAATTCCTTCGGCGATCCCCATGTTATCGAAATGGCGCAGGATCTCGTGGTCGATCGCGATCGCACGCGGCTTTTCATAAATTCCCGTCTGACGATCAACGACCAGAACCCGATGGCCCTTTTGGCCAAGCAGCCCGGCGGCGACGGCGCCGGCTGGGCCAAAGCCCGCAATCAGGACATCGTAGTGCTCAAACGTGTGAGATATGTTCGTCAAGGAAGTTGCCCGCTTTGAAGATGGGAGTTCAGTTGCCCGAAAATGGCACGGATACCTGTGCCTTCTTGCAGCCTTCGGATTTCGGCGGGGCGATGCCCCAGTGATCAGTTCGCCCTGGCGGCCAAGTCCAATCCGCGGGACCGCCAACCTTGTAACTGTCATCCACTTGCAAGACTTCGGACGTGTATTCGACGACGACACCGAGCGGATCGACGAAATAGGCAAATACGTTGTCGCCAGGCCCATGCCGGCCGACACCCCAGCCGATGGGAATGTTGTTGTCGACAACCCGCCCGGACGCACGCATGACGGATTCTGTATCCGGCATCAAAAACGCGATATGATTGAGGCCGTTCATCTCGGCTTCGGCAAGAACGACCGCGTGATGATCGTCGTTGCAGCGCAGAAACGCCATAATCTTCGAACGGTCAGTCAGAAGAAAGCCAAGCACGTTCCGATAGAAGGCGGATAATTCTTCGATGTCTGCGCTGTTGATATTGACGTGCGCGAGCCGTAGCGGCCGGTTCGCCTCGACCGCCTCTTTCTTGCATTTGTCGCCATATACGAATTCCAAGACGCAGCCCTGCGGCTCGCTCGCCACAAAACCGATTCCTCCCGCCGGCCCGGGCCTGTCGCCCATTGGTCTCAGAATTTCGCAACCAAATCCCTTGAGCCTATCGTGAAGCATGCTGAGCTCTGCCTCGTCGCGGACACGAAACGTCACCTTGCGAAGTTCGGATCGATGACTTGCCTTGAGTTCGAGAACATGGTGATCGTGTCCGGTAGCCGCCAGAAAGACTTTGCCATCGTCGCGGGCGACGACGTCCAGTCCCCATATCTTCGTGTAGAACGCTTCGGAACGCTCGATATCCGGTGTGCCGATTTCGACGCTGCGCAACGCGATAATTGGAAATTCGGTCATTGTCTCACCCCGGAAAGGCCCAGGAAGCGGGCCGCATTTGCATGAGCCAAGCGCTCCTGGATTGCGGCATCCTCAAACGCCTCTTCAATACGCGACAGGGGCGAACGCTCATGGAAATTGAAGGGATAGTCCGTTCCAACAAAAAGCTGCGTGTCGCCGAACATCGACGTGATATGGCGCAGCGTCATCGGATCGTAGACGAGAGCGTCATAAAAAAGCGCCTTGGCCTGCAACGACGGTTGCTGGAAAATGGCATCCTTGACTGCCGGGAAAACCCGCCACCCTTCATCCATGCGTGGCAAGAGCGAAGCGAGGGTCCCGCCCCCGTGACTGAAGCCGATACGCAGGTCGGGGGCATTCTGCAGCATGTTCGAAGTGATTACCGAGGCGGCGGCAAGCCCCACATCGGTCGGGTAGGCAATAATCTGCTGCAGCTGACCGGGACCAAAAAGACGGTCCATTCCCGCGGGACGGACGGCATGGACGAAAACGGCGGCGCCGAGGGCTTCAGCCTCCTTGAAGAAGGGAAGAAAGCGAGGATCCCCGATCGCGGCGGCGTTCACGTTGCTGCCGATCTCCACGCCGGCAAAACCAAGATCCTTGACCACACGATGGAGTTCGACGATCGCGGCGTTGAGATCCTGCAACGGCACGGTTCCGAGACCACAAAAACGACCATCGGAACCCGCGATCAGTTCAGCGATCGTGTCGTTGAGATAGCGGCTCAGATCGATAGCCGGATCGAGATCCATCCAGTAGCCAAATAGCTCCGGCATGGGAGATAGCGCCTGTATCCGCACTCCCATGTCGTCCATGTCGGCGATCCGCGTCGGCCCATTCCAGCACGCCTGGCCAAGGGTGCGATAGTTCTTGCCGTCGATGACAATCGTCTTGTGGCAAGCATCGGCGCTCTCCATGCTTGGCCAGCCCCTGGGTAGCGCACCTTTCAAATATGACGGGAATTCGGCCGGAACGATGTGCGCGTGCACATCGATCCCGCAGCAATTGCAGATCCGCGTCATGGCTTTCCGTCTTTCAAGCTCAACTGCGGTTCCTCCTTATCGGCTTTGAGCTGCAAATATTACACAAAATGCCACATGTAAACCAGAATTTATAAATTTGTGGGAGATCACGGAGTGTTGTATAAACCGCAAAAATCAATGTGACCAACCAGGCTCTCAGATGAACGAACAACCGCTTGCGAAAGCACTTACGCCCTCCGCGACCCTGGCCAGCTCCATCTATGAGCGACTGAAGGCGGATATCTTGTCCACCGTGCTGGAGCCGGGTCGCAAGCTGCAGCTCCGTTTTCTGATTGAGCATTACGGCGCAGGTCAAACCCCGCTTCGCGAAGCGCTCAATCGCCTTGCATCCGAGGAGTTGGTTGAGGGAAAGGACCAGAGAGGGTTCTTTGTTCGCACGATCAGTCGGGAAGAGTTGCAGGAGCTGACGAAAACAAGATGCTGGGTCGAAACCCTGGCCTTGCGTGAATCGATGGCGCATCGTGACCAGGCGTGGGAGGAGCATCTTTTGCTGACCCATCATCGGCTCAGCCGGACGCCTCGCTCGCGGAAGCCGGAGACGTTTGAAGACAATCCCGAATGGGAACGTCTGCACAGGCAGTTTCACCATGTCCTGATTTCGCAATGTGGCTCGCGACCTCTGATCGCCTTTTGCGAACAGCTGGCCGACCGGTTGTACCGCTATCGCCAAATCTCGATCCGAAAGGCGTTTCGCACGCGGCACGTCAGCGATGAACACGAAGCGATTTTGAAGGCGGTTCTTTCTGGAGATATCGAGCTTTCGGTTGGCTTGTTGGAACAGCACTATCGCCGGACTGCCGAAGTGGTCATCGAGGACCTCGGGCATTAGTGTCCGTGCCCCCCGGCGCTATCCCCACCGGGCGCGAAGTTCATCCGCCGACGCAAGCGCATGACCAAAATCCGACAATCGATCGGCTACCGTGTCCACCAGCGCGGCGTTGTTTTCGGCAAGCGCTCCCGACGGAAGCAAAAGGTTGTTTTCAAAGCCGACGCGAACGTTTCCGCCCATGAGGGCTGCGGCAAGCACGCAGGCGCATTCGTGTCGACCAAAGGCACAGACGGTCCAGTCGAGAAACGGTAAGACGCCTGGCGCTATGAACGGCAGCAGATCGGAAGGGACGGATGTCTGGCCGGTCGTGTAGCGCCTGAGGACATAGAGAACTGCGGGATCATCGAAGGGAATGGCCCCGCTGCGATGCATATCGGCAAGACGCGCAGCTTCTTCCGGCGAATACAGAATGAATTGCGGAGAAATTTTTTCCGAGCGCAGCCAATGCAGGAACCCGGCAAAATCCTTTTCGGAGGCCTCGTTCGGCGATATTTCACGAAGCGCCAGCGAAACGGCCTCCGGTCGAACCGCCCGAACCATCGCCATCTGTTCCTCTGGCATATACAGACCAAGCGATTCCGTCGTGATCTGGATCACCAACCGATCTGCGACCTCTCGCCTCACTGCCTCTATCGCCTGGCGATAGGCCTGCGCATCGAGGCTATGAAGACCGCCCTTGTCTCTGACATGGACATGAATCAAGCTTGCGCCGGCGTCGGCGCATTCGGCCGCGCAACGCGCCAGCTCGTTGGGCAGAATGGGAAGGGCGGGATGGTCCGTCTTTGTCAAGCGGCCACCATTGGGCGCAACAGCGATCGCGACAGGTCGCAGCAAGTGTTGATTGATCATGTTGATGGTCTCAAAGGAGAGTTCGTATGGACCTCGCCGGAGGCGCAGCGAAGCGACCTCCCCTTTATCCACACGGGAGTGGGGGAGGTCGAAAAGTCATGTCCACCCACGCGAGATCGCGTAAGGACGGTCAGTCGGAGAGGATGGCGACGGCGCGCGTCCATCCGGCGGAGGCCTTCTCGATCTTCACCGGGAAGCAACTGATGGTGAAACCCTTGGCCGGCAAGGCTTCGAGATTGTGCAGCTTCTCGATGTGGCAATAGCCGGTATGGCGCCCCGCCTTGTGACCTTCCCAGATTAGAGAGGCATCGCCGGTTTGCGCATATTTCCTGGCCGTATGGACAAAAGGCGCGTCCCAGCTCCAGCCATCGGTACCCGTCACGCGAACACCCTGGTCGAGTAGAAACATCGTTGCTTCATAGCCCATGCCGCATCCGCTCGCGACATAGTCCGGCTGGCCGAACTTCACGCCTGCCGACGTGTTGACGACGACGATCTCAAGAGGGCTGAGTTGGTGACCGATGCGCTTAAGTTCGGCCTCCACATCCGCCGCCGTCGCAACGTAACCATCGGGAAAATGACGGAAATCCAACTTGACGCCGGGCTGATAACACCATTCCAGAGGAACTTCGTCGATCCGCCATGCGGGCTCGCCGTGGTTCATGGTCGGATGATAGTGCCAGGGAGCATCGAGATGTGTCCCATTATGCGTTGAGAGCGAAACACGCTCGACCGCCCAGCCCGCGCGATCCGGCAAATCGTCCGGGGTCATCCCTGGAAAGAACGCAAGCATCTGGTCCAGGCTTTGACCGTGATCGACGTAGTCTATGTGGGGGATCTGGATCGGGGGATCGGCCGGTATATCGTTCGCGATCGGTATTGACAGATCGATGATGCGCTGGGGCATGATTATCCTCCTGTTATCGGATCCGCATTCAGCGGTTTCGGACGACCTTATTGCGAAGGATGCCGATACCTTCTATTTCAAGTTCGACGACGTCACCGTCTTTCAAGAAAAGCCCGGTCTCCAGTCCGCAACCATTACCGATAGTCCCGGAACCGATGAATTCTCCAGCATAGACGGTTTCATCCTGTGACATGTGCGCCAGGATTTCCTCGAAGGTGAAGAGCATTCCCGCCGTCGTGCTGGCACACCGCAGCTCGCCGTTGACCCGAACGAATGCTTTCAGATCATAGGGATCGGTTAGCTCGTCTTTCGTCACAAGCCAGGGGCCGAGCACATTCGCACCGTCGAAACTCTTGCCCTTGGCCGGACCCAACCGGCCCGCCATTTCCCGTGCCTGTTGATCGCGCGCCGAAAAATCATTGAATATGGTGTATCCAAAGATGTGATCGCGCGCGTCCGCAGCAGAAATGTTCTTACCGCTCCTGCCGATCACCACACCAAATTCAAGCTCGTAGTCCATGATTTTCGAATAGCGCGGCCAAACGATGGTGTCGTCAGGCCCAGCGACGATCATGCGGTTGGTGATGTAGTATATGGGCAGCATGCGATAAATATCGGCAAGCGGCGGCAGGGGTTGCGCCTCCAGTTCGGCGATTGCCGCCTCATCGTCGCCAAGCGCCAGCCGCTGGATCCCGCGCGAGGATTGGCGAATATGCGTCTCGAAACTCATGCCGTCGCGCATCTGCCGTGGCTGTTGAAGCGGCGCCATCAAGCGGACATCGCTGAGATTCGATGAAAGATCCCGATCGTCGATATATCGCGCTAGCAACTCGCTCGCCTCAGCCAGACCGGCGCCCCCAGCATCGATCAGGGCGAGCATCGAGGCAAACTGGTCGACGTCTTTCAATCCGGCTCTTTTCGCGGCGGCCTGCAAATCAAGCACCCGGGTGTTGTCGGTGTGGACGCTCCCGAGGCGGGTCGTACTGTCATTCGCGCAATAGGTCGCAAGTTTCATTCGTTATCCTCCTTCCAATCGTATACGTAACTTGAGTTTATATATATTATGTGTTTTTATCGATACAGAATATCGATATCGTTGGAAAGCGATTTGTTTGGGAGGAGAATTACGTGAGGTATGCTATCGCAAAACTGGCGCTTGCCACCGGCATAGCCATTGCTTCCTGGTCGGCAACGTTTGCAGCTGATGCAAAGATCAATATCGGATGCACGGCGACAACCGATTGCGCCTCGGCAGCAGTCGCCCTTCAAGAAGGGATCTTCAAGAAGCACGGCCTGGATGTTTCCATGACCTTGATCGGCCTCAACTCCAACATTCCAGCGGCACTGCTGTCGGATTCGCTTCAAATCGGCGGCCCTACGCCGACGGTCTTTCTGCAAGCCGTCGACGGCGGCCTAGACCTTGTGGCAATTGCAGGCGCAAGCTCGACGGCTCAAGCGACCCATGACACCTCCGGAGTCATTGTTTCTCCCGATAGCACCATCCGACATCCGGCCGACTTCGTCGGAAAGAAAGTTGGTGCGCCCGGTATCGGCGCCTATCTGCAGGTCCTTTTCTCCAAATGGCTGATCGACGCCGGCGTCGATCCGAGCAAGGTACAGTTCGTCGAGGTAACGTTCCCGACCATGGGAGATACGTTGAAGTCGGGAGCCGTCGACGCCGTTGTATCCTCTGAGCCCATCATGTCGCGCATCGTTGATTCGAAGGTTGGTATCAATATTGCCAACTTCATCGGTTCTGTGCCGGATGGGCGGCCGGTCATTCTCTATTCGGCCACGCGCGAGTGGGCTCAGGCCAACCCCCAAGCCGTGACCGAATTTCGGGCCGCGATCGATGAGGCCGCGAAAATCGTCAATGACAATCCCGACGTGGCCCGCAAGGCGATTGCCGAATTCACGAAAATCCCGCAGAACGTCCTATCGAAAATGAAGCTGTCGCACTCCGATCCGTCCTTGAACAAAGAACAGCTCGACTGGTGGGTCGCCACCATGAACCAGCAACATATGCTGCAAGGAAACGTCGATACCGCGGCACTGATCCAGAACTGAAGAGGAGTGAGGATTGTCGAAGCTGTTTGGGAACGCGGCGGAGCTCGCAAACTCGGAAATCCTAAGCGAGAGAGCCGCGGCCTTCTTGGAGCACGATATTCTCGCCGGTACCTGGCAGCCAGGCGATCGTCTCGGAATTCAGGCGCTGTCGGAACGATATGAGATTGGTGCAACGCCTTTGCGCGAAGGCCTTTCGCGCCTCGTTGCACGAGGCCTCGTCTCAGCGGTCGGCCAACGAGGTTTTCGGGTCGCCACGGTGTCCGAGGCCGATCTATCCGACATAACACAGGTACGCATTCTTGTGGAATGCGAGGCCCTGTGTCGATCGATCACGAGCGGATCTGACGAATGGGAGGCCGGAATTCTCTCCTCGCTGCATCGGCTTGTTCGATCAGTGGAGCGTGACCCGGAAACGATGCGTGAAGGCTCAGCAGAGTTCGATCATCTGCACAAGTCTTTTCACCGTTCTCTCCTGGAGGCATGCGGCTCGGAGCGTCTGCTGCGCCTGCACGATGATCTCTACTACCAAGCCTACCGTTACCGTCGCACGATGATGAGCCGCATCGTCGATCACGAGCGTTTCATCAAGCAGCACAAGCTCATGGCCGATATCGTTCTTTCGCGGGACGCAGATCGGGCCGTCGCCGAACTTTCCGCTCACCTCCGCCAGACGCTAAAGATCGTCTACGGGTCGAGCCCCACCATCGGAAGATAGAAATGGATGGAATGAATACCCGCAGCGATGTCATCGAATTCGATGACATCAACCTGTCTTACGGTGATCGCGCGATTATATCCGGCCTATCGCTAAGCCTTAAGCGTGGCGAGATCGTTTGTGTCGTCGGGCCTTCCGGTTGCGGAAAAACCACCGCACTGCGCATGGCAGGTGGACTGGTGCGTCCGAACGGTGGGGTCGTGCGCTTTCTCGGTGAACCGCTGACGGCACCCCGGCGCGATGTGGCGATCGTCTTTCAGGATTATGGAAAAGCCTTATTGCCCTGGCGCACAGCTGCGGCAAACGTCGCGCTGGCGCTCGAGGCGGCAGGCGTGGCGAAAGCCGAGCACAAGGACCGCTCTTTTGCCCTGCTGGCCAAGGTCGGGCTTTCCGGTCACGAGAACAAGTATCCGACAGAGATGTCGGGCGGCATGCAACAGCGCATTCAGATCGCCCGCTGTCTGGCGCAGGAACCGTCTGTTCTGTTGATGGACGAGCCGTTTGGCGCCCTTGACGCCATGACACGCCAAGGCCTGCAGGATGAGATGCTGACACTCGTCGCGGAGACCGGCACGACCGTGCTGTTCGTCACCCATGACCTCGAAGAGGCGGTCTATCTGGGTGATCGAGTGATCGGGCTCCTTCCGAGGCCCGGGCGCCTGGGCATAGAACTCGACGTGGACCTTCCACGACCACGAGATCAGTTGTCGACGAGAGAGATGCCGGAATTCTTGCGCCTTCGCCGTGCGCTATTCGACTTTATCGAAAGGGCGGAACGATGAAGCGTGGTTGGTGGAAAGGCCTGATTGTGCCCGCCGCACTCGTCGCCGTCTGCGAGGCGGCCATGCGGATCTGGGGATCGACGTCGATGTCACTTGCCGCTCCAAGCGATATCTTGCTGGCGCTGATACAAAGTATTGTTGACGCATCCATCCTGATCGCTACCAGCGCGACGCTCGCAACGGCTGGAGCCGGTCTTCTTATTGGAGGTATAGTCGGCACGCTGCTTGGCGTTGTCTTCGGACTATTCGGCATTATCGACCGGTTGATGGAGGTCAGTGTCGAAATGATCAGGCCCATCCCGTCGATTGCGATTTTGCCGATTGCAATGCTGGTCTTCGGTTTCGGTTTTCGAATGGAAATCGCCATCGTCGCATTTTCTTGCATCTGGCCGATGATGCTTCTCGTGCGCGCGGCCATGGCGTCCATCGAGCCACGGCTTTTGGAAGTCGCCAGGACATTGCGCCTGTCGCCGTGGCAGCAACTCCTCAAGATCGTGCTGCCCGCCGCGCTGCCGCGGATCATTGTGGCCTTTCGTCTGGCGGCGGCTATCGCGCTTGTCGTCTCCGTGACGGTGGAAATCGCCGTCAATCCGCTCGGCCTCGGCTATGGAATCCTGGTGGCGGAACAGGCGCTGCGACCCGCGACGATGCTTGCCTATCTCGTTTGGACCGGGATACTTGGCTGGATTATAAACGCGGCGTTGTCGTATGCGCAGCGCAGGCTTCTTGGTCGAGCCGCAATGATCGGAGTGGCACCATGAGGCTCCCGCGCATCCTGTCGCTCGCCGCCAGCCTGCTGGTCGCCGCCACCCTGATTTGGCTATGGCAACTCATTGCCGATCATCGATTGGTCAATCCGGTCTTTCTACCCGGACCCAATCGGACATGGAGGGCGCTTGTTGCGGGATTTGATCATGGCGGACTTGCGGGCAAGCTCGCCGCCACACTCGAACGCATGTTTTGGGGCTGGCTGATTGCATCGTTCGCAGGCATTGGGCTCGGTGCGATTGTTGGCAGCTCACCTGGCTTGCGCGCCTACATCGCACCAATGCTCGAATTCCTGCGGCCACTGCCCGCCTCCGCCACAATTCCGGTCGCGATCGCCGTGTTCGGCCTATCCGACGGGATGGTGCTCGTCGTTATTGCGTTTGGCGCGATGTGGCCTGTCCTGCTGGCGACGATCCATGGTTTCACGGTTGTGGAGCCGCGGCTTTATGAAGTGACGCGCGCACTCGGATTCTCACGCTCAAAGGTCATCTGGAAGGTGGCGCTTCCCTCAGCTTCACCCGATATCATAGCCGGTATGCGGCTCGGTCTGACTGTTTCGCTCATTCTATCGATCGTCTGTGAAATGATCGCGGGACGCAACGGTCTCGGCAACTGGATCCTGCTGGCCGCACGATCGTTCAGGGCGCCCGATCTCTACGCAGGCGTGATCCTTCTTGGCGCGCTTGGCTATGCGACATCCACAGCAATCGCCACGTTCGAAAGCCGCCTGCTGTCTTGGCGGTCGCGACGCTGACGAAAGTAAGGAAGGCATCGTGTCAGAACGTCTTTTTCGCCGATGACCGCATCGACGACCCGGCCGAGCAAGAGCATTGGCAAGCCAAGAACACAGAATTTCGAGCGCCATCGATAAGCGAGGCGCTCGAGGTTGAGGAGGATTACCGTCCGTCGATCAGAATGAAGGCAATGCGAGCCATGGCATCCGATCTATTGGCCCAGCCGTGCATCGTCGCACGTTGAACCAGGACATCGCCACTCCGCAACACCAGCTTCTCGGTATCAAGCACGGCCGTTATCTCACCTTCCAGCACAATCGCATAATCGACGGTTCTGGTTTCGTGCAGCCCGGGGTGATTCCCTTGAGGCCTGTGATCGGCGTCGGGATACAGTGTCCGGAATGTCGCAAGCTGTTGGCGGCGCACCTCCTCCGGATCCCTCGATTCCGGCGGATAGTCGATGATTCTGACAACCGTTCCATTTTGTGGCGGCAAAACTCCAGCGTGGGCTGTGATCGTGTCTGGCTCGGAAACATCAACCGGCGTCGATAGTGTGCGCCAGATATTGGTTACGCGATAACCTGGACGTTCCACAACTGTACGCACTGCCGGTGATGGCCCAACCTCCGCAACATAGCTTTTGCCATCCGCATTGATTGCGGTGACAATACGCCGGATCTCCGGGAGTACTTCGGTCATTGCTTTTCCTTTGATGTCGTTCATTGAAGAGTTCTGCAAGATCAGTCGCGGCCCGATGACATGCCCTGCTGGTTCAGGTGGATCTGCATGTATTCTGCGGTGCGGCCGATATGAAGTTTCAAGCATTCGATCGCGGACTCCTGACGCGACAAAACATGTTCCATCAATTCTCGATGATCACCTCGGGGCGAGATCGGATACATCGATCTGGATCTCAAAAGCCTGCGGTAGCGCGTCATCTGGACGTAAAGCTCATCGCAAAACGCACGAACGCTCTGGTAGGGGCATCCAGCAAGCAGTGCAGAGTGAAAGCGATGGTGTTTTTCTTCGTAGCGATCGAGCCACTCCTTGGAGTGTTCGTCACATCGCACAAGCTCTAGATCGAGAAGATTATAGCTCGCAACGATCTCGTCCTCCCATCGAAGGTCGCCATGGCGCATTGCCAAACGCAGGACTTCCGCCTCAATCAACTGCCGGGAAGCGGTTATGTCGATCAGCTTTTCCATGGTAGCGGGCGCGACGCTGAAACCGCGATTGTTTTCAAGAACGACCAGATTGCGTGCTACCAGCTGGGATAGTGCTTCGCGAAGCGGCGTGGCGCCGATCTTATAATTTTCCACCAATTCACGGATCTTGAGCTTCGCTCCGGGAGGCAGCACTCCGCTCATGATATCCTGGTGGAGAACCGCAAGTGCGTGTTCTTGTGCGGTCTGGCTACGCTCATCGAGCTGGACAACCATCGCGCTTCTCCCTCCTTCTCTGGAGCCTTGACTGGCCATGTGACCTGAATTGTCGAACATAGAGCGCTCACATCTCTGCTCACCGGAATGCCAGGAGCGGTTATCGCAAACTCAATCGTGTCGACGCCATTCCAGCTCAAGCACTGCCATGATGCCGTTTTGCATCTGTGGCAAGGTTCGAAGGAAGACCCGATCGTCTTCAAATCTGAATTGACGCGTGAGCTGTGTTCCGACCCAATTCGGATAGGTAGATGTGTCGACGTGATGAACGACGCGATCCCCCTCGATCGAGTATCTACCGGCATAGGCAATACTTGTCGTATAGGCGCGAGCCTTTTGCCAGTCCGGACTGGATTGGCGGTCTCCTTCCAGCCTCTCCCGAGCGCCATGGGTAATAAGCGCCATCATCCGCCCCGTGGCGGTGTAGTGAATGAAGCCCGTTGCGCCATCACCATAAGAGCTTTCCCGACGCCCGTCCTCGGCTGTTATCGTTGTTGCATCAACGAGTTCCCAAACCCCGACAAGCTTTTCCCGATCGCTCATACCTCACCTTTCGCGTGAAAATCCATTGCCTTGCAGACACGCTCAGCAGGAACCGTGGCGTAGTTTTTATCGATAAATCACGTTTTATCGATAAAAAATCAACCGTCAAGCAAAGTAGGTCAAAAGCTCGGAAATTCATGGGGCATGGCGTGACACGACACGGGCTGGACGCAATGGTGTGAATGCCGACTTCCTTCGCGCATCAAACTTTAAGTATTCCAGCACTGTTGTGATCGACATCGTCGAGATCGAGCGTACTCGCATGTCGCACGATCTCCTTGATGACCGGATCACCCTCTGACGCGCGGGTGACGATGTGAAACATGATCGGCTCGATGCGCCTGTGCGTCATGATCGCAACCAGAGTGCCGGCATTAAGTTCAGGCAGTACCATTGATCTTGGCGCAAGCGCAAAGCCGTCTCCCGCAGTCACGATATCCGTCATGGTCCGAACATTGTTGCACAGGTTGATCGCCGGTTGCGCTACAGGCAACCCCGGTAGAGCTTCCTTCATAATCTGATAGATCGGCGAATGGCTTGGCAGCGACCAAAGCGAGGGCCTGTGCGCAGACCCGCCCTCCTCCAGCCGCTTCGCAACCGCTGGACTTGCAACCCAGAGAAGCTCGGCAGCGCCAATCGGGGTCGCCTTCAATGCGGGATGCGCTATCGAACCGGCCGCGAATGCGAGATCGATCTTTCCAGTCAGCAACGCCTGGATCATGTGGGCGGTAAGTTCAATTTCGATCTCAAAAATCAGGTCGGGCCAACGGCTTTTCATCGCGGCGACAAAGGGAGCGAGGCAGGACGCGGCGGCAATTTCCCCTGCGCCCACACGAACGACACCTTTAAGCTGATTGAAGCCGGCGCTCTTGAGCAATGCACCCTGCAGTTCCTCCCAGATCGGATGATAGTCGCGCACGAGCTCACGCCCCGCCGGCGTCAAACTGGCCGATCTGCCATGCTTCTGGAACAGCTTTGCACCAAGTCGTTCTTCCAATTCACCGATACGCGCGGATATCGCCGGCTGGGTCGCATTCAGTTTCTCGGCGGCGGCGGCAAACGTGCCAAGTCGGGCAATCCAGACCAGAGTTTCGAGATGATAGAGGGATATGCGATTGATAGACATTTCTTATAATTAATCCCAAAAATAAATAATTGGAATGTATGTTTTAGATAATGTCCATTGCTCCCGATTGAGGGAGGAACAGTTGGTGGAAAAACTCTATTCCAACGCCGAAGCTGCATTCGAGGGGCTGCTTTTCAACGGGATGATGATCTGCGCCGGTGGCTTCGGATTGTGTGGAATCCCGGAACGCCTGATCGATCAATTGAGGATCTCCGGCGTGACGGGATTGACGGTGGTGTCCAACAATGCCGGCATCGACAATGAAGGTCTCGGCAAACTTCTGCGAACGCGCCAGATCAGCAAGATGATCGCCAGTTATGTCGGGGAGAACAAGGAGTTCGAGCGACAGTATCTGGCCGGCGAACTTGAGGTCGAATTCTGTCCTCAGGGAACGCTTGCCGAGCGCTGCCGCGCTGGAGGCGCGGGCATTCCCGGCTTCTACACCAAGACCGGTGTCGGAACCATTGTCGCCGAGGGGAAGGAAACGAAGATCTTCGACGGACAGGAGTATCTGCTCGAGCGGGGCATTTTCGCGGATCTCGCCATTATCAAAGCGTGGAAAGCGGATACGAGCGGCAACCTGATCTTTCGAAAGACGGCGCGCAATTTCAATGAGCCGATGGCAACCTCGGCGAAGATCTGCATCGCCGAGGTCGAGGAGATCGTGCCAACCGGCAGCCTCGGTCCCGACAATGTCCATCTTCCAGGGATTTACGTGAAGCGGCTGATCGTCGGCAGCCCATACGAGAAAAAGATCGAATCGCGGACAGTACGCCAGAAGGAGATAGCTTGATGGCCTGGACACGAGAACAAATGGCGGCACGCGCGGCGCGCGCGCTGCGAGACGGGTTTTATGTGAACCTCGGAATTGGCATCCCGACCCTCGTCGCAAATCACATTCCCCAGGGCATCGAAGTGACGCTTCAGTCGGAGAATGGCATGCTTGGGATCGGCCCTTTTCCTTTCGAAGGGGAAGAGGATCCGGATTTGATCAATGCCGGCAAACAAACGATCAGCGCATTGCCGAATAGTAGCTACTTTTCGAGCTCGGACAGCTTTGCAATGATCCGGGGTGGTCACATCGATGTGGCGGTGCTCGGTGCCATGGAGGTTAGCGAGGGCGGAGATATTGCCAATTGGATGATTCCCGACAAGATGATCAAAGGCATGGGCGGCGCCATGGACCTTGTGGCTGGTGTAAAAAAGATCGTCGTTGTGATGGAGCATGTCTCGAAAGACGGTTCCCCCAAATTCGTCCCAAGTTGCAGCCTGCCGCTGACGGGCCGCAATGTGGTCGACATGATTATCACTGATCTATGTGTTTTCGAACGGAGCGCGCCGAACGCACCATTTGCCGTCATTGAGTTTGCCGAGGGCGTTTCTGCGGAAGAGATCGCATTGAAAACAACCGCACATTATATCGGCTGATTGCTTTGGCTGGCTCGATGATTTCAGTTACTTCGCCGCATGTCTTTGAAAGGCTAGCGTCGGTAAACAATCGGTTCGAGCAGCGGAATTTGCGTGTGATCCGTCTCAACCGCTTTATCGCAACGCCAAAGACGTCGCCTGCGATTTCTCATCATTTTAGATGCTTAGGCAACCAAACTGTCATCGCCTCGGTCTATCCAGCCTGATAAGCAAGCTGGCAAGCGCTCCGGTCGCCTGCCCGTCAGTGGTTATGCCTGGGTGGCGTGGACGCGATATTGCGGAACTGTTCGGCGCCATCGAGCACCGCGCCATCGGAGAGCTGCGTGACCGAGCGGCGATAGATGCGCTGCCACGGCGTCGCATCCGGCGGCACGGCGGGAATGCCGTCGCCCTTGCGCCGCGCGATCTCCGCCTCCTCCACCAGCATGTCGCAGC
>NZ_JABAIJ010000015.1 GCF_012641435.1 Rhizobium sp. P38BS-XIX | reverse complement strand
CCACAATCCCAGGCACCTAAGCCCAGAACCACAAATCAGCATCGCAGCCAATCTAGGAAACACCAGAGCGAGAGACTTCGTCGCCAGCAGCGCCGCCGCCCTCGTCAGTGATCGGGCTTATAGACCCCCCAACCCGACATAGTCAACACTATCACTGTAAAAATTCTGACATTTTTCTAACCAACTGAATATAAACAATAATTTTAAGAGATGACAGGAAATGGGGCGGTTTATACCGAATCCTATGCGTTTTCCGGATTCATTTTACGTCTTTTGCCGGAATCGCCCAGCTCGCCCCAAAAAGCCGGCCCGAACACCCTCAACGGCCCTGCGCCCGACGTCGCATTGCCAGCAAAACGCCCAGGACCTAATAGACATCAAACAAACAAAGGAAGCGGAGCATGTTGCTTCTTCATAAAGCGCCAGCGCGAATGGCAGCGCGATGCGGATACGGCAGCACCTCATATACAGCGGTATGGAGCCGACAGGCGTGACATATATGGTGCCTCCATTGCCGGAACTTCCGGTCTCACATGTCCTTGCCGATATCAGCACTGCGCTCGCCGGCCACAGGCGTGCCGTGCTGTCCGCGCCGCCCGGCGCCGGCAAGACGACGCTCGTGCCGCTTTATCTCCTCGGCCAGCAGTGGCGCGGTGATGGCCGGATCATCCTTCTGGAACCGCGGCGGCTGGCAGCAAGGGCTGCGGCGGCACGCATGGCTTCGCTGCTGAGCGAACAGGTGGGCGAGACGGTCGGCTACCGCATGCGCCTCGACAACCGCATCTCCGCGAAAACCCGTGTCGAAGTGGTGACGGAAGGCGTGTTTGCGCGAATGATCCTGGACGACCCGGAGCTGTCAGGCATTTCCGCCGTCATCTTCGACGAATTCCACGAACGCTCACTGGATGCCGATTTCGGACTGGCACTGGCGCTCGACGTGCAATCGGCGCTGCGGGACGATCTGCGCATTCTGGTCATGTCGGCGACACTCGACGTGGCACGCGTCGCAGCATTGCTGGAAAACCCACCCATCATCGAGAGCATGGGCCGAAGCTTTCCGATCGATATTCGCCATCAGGACCGGCCGGCGGGCGAACGGATCGAGGATGTCGTGACCCGCGCGATTCTTGAGACACATGCGGAGGAACAGGGTTCGATCCTCGCCTTTCTGCCAGGTCAGGCGGAAATCACCCGCACCGTGGAGCGGCTCGATGGCCGCTTCGGCTCGCATACGATGATCGCGCCGCTTTACGGCAATCTCAGCCAGAAGGAACAGGACGCGGCGATCAGACCGGCTCCGCAGGGTACGCGCAAGATCGTCCTTGCGACCTCGATCGCTGAAACATCCATCACTATCGACGGCGTTCGCATTGTCATAGACAGCGGCTTGCAGCGCCTTCCCGTCTTTGAAGCTTCGACCGGCATTACCAGGCTGGAGACGGTGCGTGTATCCCGCGCCTCGGCCGATCAGCGCGCCGGCCGCGCCGGGCGAACCGAGCCCGGCATTGCCTTGCGGCTTTGGCATCCCGGCCAGACGGCGGCGCTCCCGGCCTTCACGCCGCCGCAGATTCTCTCCAGTGACCTCTCGGGTCTCGCGCTCGATCTGGCCCATTGGGGCGTGCAGGATCCGGCAACGCTTGCCTTCATCGACCAGCCGCCGGCAACGACGCTTGCCGAGGCGCGGACCTTGCTGCGGCAACTGGGAGCGCTCGACACGGACAACGGACTGACCGCACGCGGTCGGCTGATGCGGGAGCTTGCCTTGCCGCCGCGGCTGACGGCCATGGTGATTTCGGCTGCGGAGTTCGGCGAGGCGCGTGAAGCAGCGCTGCTGGCCGTGTTGCTGACCGAACAAGGCCTCGGCGGCCAGAGCATCGACCTGGAAGAGCGGTTGCGGCGCTTCAAGACCGAAAAGGGTGAACGCGCGGACGCGGCCCGCCGATTGGCTGCGAGGCTTGCATCGGCGGCAGGCGGCGGCAAGGATGTCCTATCCACACCGTCACCTCTGGCCGGCTCATTGTTGCTGCATGCCTTTCCCGATCGAATCGCGCTTCAGCGCGGCGGGCGAGGACGCTTTGTCATGGCCAATGGACGCGGTGCGGAGTTGCAGGAGACCGAACGGCTGGCTGGCTCGCAAATGCTCATCATCGCCGATCTGACCGGCAGGGCGGCGCAGGCTCGCATTCTGGCGGCGGCTGAGATTTCCCGTGCGGATGTCGAAGAACACTTGCCGGGAGAGATTCGCACCGAGGAACAGAGCTTCTTCGACAAAGCGAGCCGGCAGGTACGCGCACGGCGCGCGACGCGGCTCGGCGCGATCGTCTTTGAGGAAACGCCCCTGCCGCGCCCTTCCGGCGAGCAGGCCGCCAAGGCGCTGGCCGAAGGCATTCGCGAGCTTGGCATCGACATCCTGCCTTTTTCGAAAGAGGCGGCGCAGCTGCGCGACAGGATTGGCTTCCTATATAGGACCATCGGCGATCCCTGGCCCGATATGAGCGACCAGGCGCTGCTTGCGCGGCTCGACGAATGGTTCACCCCGTTTCAGACCGACGCGCGCGGCCTTTCCGATATCTCGACCGGCGGTTTGTCCAATGGGCTGATGTCGCTGGTGCCGCATGAACTTCAGCGCGACGTCTCCCGCATGGCGCCGACGCATTTCGAGGCACCGACCGGTCAGCGCCACCCGATACAGTATGATGGCGAGGAGCCGCTCCTGACCATTCGCGTGCAAGAATTGTTCGGATTGAAGCAGCATCCGACCATCGGCGGCGGCAGGTTGCCGTTGCTGCTGGAACTGACCTCTCCCGCGCATCGGCCGATCCAGACGACGCGCGATCTACCCGGCTTCTGGGCGGGATCCTGGAAGGATGTGCGCGCCGACATGCGCGGGCGCTATCCAAGACATCCCTGGCCGGAGGATCCGGCCGATGCATTGCCGACGACACGCGCCAAACCAAGGGGGACCTGACGATGGCACGCTTCTTCAGAGGGCTGGAAAAGCTATCGGAAGCCGAGATCAAGGCGCAGGACGACCATCACAGCCGCCGGCGGCTTCGCCTGCAGACACTGGTGCGTCTGCGCTGGCTTGCGGTCGCCGGGCAAACGGCAACGGTGATGATCGTTGCCTTCTGGCTGAAATTCCCCATGCCGCTCATGCCGTGCTGTGTGTTGATTGCATGCCTCGCCTGGATCAATTTCTTCCTGACCTTGCGTTTCCCGCCGACTCACCGGCTTGAGCCGCCGGCGGCCTTTGCGCTGCTCGGCCTCGATCTGCTGCAGCTGTGCGGATTGCTGTTGATCACCGGCGGCCTGACCAATCCTTTCTCGGTGCTGGTTTGCGTGCCTGTGATCATCTCCTTCGCCTCGCAGCCGATCCGTTACAGCATGCCGCTGATCGGTTTGGCGATGATCTGCATTACCGGCCTTGCCTTTTCCCCTTTCCCTCTGCCCTGGTACGAGGGGATCTCGGTCAGCGTGCACAGCGTCATGCAGCTTGGCGTCTGGTGCTCGATCGCCTCGACCATGGCCTTTGCCGCCTTCTATGCCTATCGCGTCTCCATGGAGGCCTCGCAGCTCGCCGATGCGCTGTCGGCGACCGAGTTGGTGCTGCAGCGTGAGAAACACCTGTCGCAGCTGGATGGACTTGCCGCGGCGGCGGCACACGAGCTGGGCACGCCGCTCGCCACCATCAGCGTCGTCGCCAAGGAGATGGAGCGCGAGTTGCGCGAGGACGATCGCTTCCGCGAGGACGTGGCGCTGCTGCGCAGCCAGAGCGAACGGTGCCGCGATATCCTTCGCCGGCTGACGACCCTCTCTTCGGAAGACGAAGCACATATGCGCCGGCTGACGCTCTCTTCGATGATGGAGGAGATCATCGCGCCGCACCGCGAGTTTGGAATCGCGCTTGAGCTGATCGAAAAGAGCCCGCGAGCCGGCGAGCCGGTTCTCAACCGCAATGCCGGCATCATGTATGGGCTTGGCAATCTCATCGAGAACGCCGTCGACTATGCCCGCAAGACCGTGACCGTCACCGTGGAATATACGGTCGAAAAATTGATCATCGCCATAGAGGATGACGGCAACGGCTATTCGCCGGAAATACTGGCGCGGATCGGCGAACCCTATGTCACATCGCGCCAACGCGACGATACGGCCGGCGGCCTCGGCCTTGGCCTTTTTATCGCGAAGACCCTGCTGGAACGTTCCGGCGGCACGCTTTCCTTCAGCAACCGAGATCCGGAAACGCCGGGTGCCCGCGTCCGCGTCGAATGGCCGCGCGTGTTGATCGACAGTAATTCGACAAAATGATTTTCACGGCTTACAACAACCTTCGTCAAAATCGGTAGAATATGCAGGCGGAAGGTCGCCGGGATAGAAGATAGAATGACGGATAAAGAGATCGCTGCCCCGCATGCCGGGGACAAGGACGCCGCAGCCCATATCGGCGCGGATGCGACATTGCTGATCGTCGATGACGACGGCCCCTTTCTGCGCCGGCTGGCCCGCGCAATGGAAACCCGCGGCTTCATGGTCGAGACGGCGGAATCGGTGGCGGAAGGTGTTGCCAAGACCAAGGCCAATCCGCCGCAATATGCCGTGGTTGACCTGCGGCTTGGCGACGGCAACGGCCTCGATGTCATCGAAGCCATCAGACAGAAGCGCGACGACACGCATATCGTCGTCCTGACCGGATACGGCAACATCGCGACGGCTGTCACCGCCGTGAAGCTCGGCGCGCTCGACTATCTGGCAAAGCCAGCGGATGCTGACGACGTGTTTGCTGCGCTGACCCAGCGCCCCGGCGAAAAGGCGGAAGTTCCCGAAAACCCCATGTCGGCGGATCGCGTCCGCTGGGAGCATATTCAGCGCGTCTACGAAATGTGCGAGCGCAACGTGTCCGAGACGGCTCGCCGCCTCAACATGCATCGCCGGACGCTGCAGCGCATTCTCGCCAAGCGCGCGCCGAAGTAGATCATTCCGGCGCGAAAGATTTTCCCGTCGCCCATTCGGCCATCATCAGGCGTTGGGCGGCAGCGCGAGAAAAACTCAAAGTCACGGATTTGCGGGTGGCCGGCGGCAGACGATGCTCCGGCGCCTCGCGGATCATGTGAGCGCCGTAACCATCCGACAGGAATAGACCGCATTCCTCCGGGAAGATATCCAGCGGCACGTCCTTATGCGTCGCAAAGAACAGCCGGTCGCAATGCTGCCGGTATTCGGGCCATTTGCGATCGACGCGAAAATCCTCGATCGAGGTCTTGATCTCGATGATCCAAATCTCGCCCTTTTCCGACAACGTCATGAGATCGGCCCTGCGGCCGCTGGCGAGCGGTAGCTCCGGTAGTACGGAATGGCGCATATCGTGCAGTAATAGTTGCACGCCCTTGCGTACAAGCATGGCCCGCTCCGACTGGCGGCCATCTATTAACGGATTGTTATTGTAAACGTTCAAAATCGTCATGAATTGCCTCAAGGACAGGGCAAGCATTGTTGCAAAAAAGCCATGTCCCCTTAATTTGCGCGGCGGAGCTATTTTGTAGCGCCGCAGCAGCTTGCAAAGTTTAGTTTAATGGAAAATAAACTGTAGACAACGATGGTTGATAACCATCCCGTTCCCCGCCACGAAAATTCAAGAGACTTCCATGCGCATCCGTAATGCTATGACTGCACTCGGCCTTGTCGCAATGCTCGCATCGGCTGGCTATGCCACCACCGCCGCAGCAGCGCCGGCCGCAACCGCAAATTCGGCCACCGACACCATCAAGACCTTTGATGGCGATTATGGTGTGACCAGCGACAACGGTTTTCAACTTCCGGCGATCCCGATCCAGAAGGTGAAGCCGCAGTTCCGCCGCCAGATCGTCGAGTACAAGACGGATGAGGCTGAAGGCACGATCATCGTCAATACGCGCGAGCGTCATCTCTATTACATCCTCGGCAACGGCGAAGCGATGCGTTACGGCATCGGCGTCGGCAAGCAGGGCTTCTCCTGGTCCGGCACGGCTTACGTCGCCTGGAAGCAGGAATGGCCGAACTGGCACCCACCGAAGGAAATGGCTGTCCGCCGTCCGGAAATCGCCAAGTATGTCGATGGCGGCATGAACCCGGGCCTCTCCAACCCGCTCGGCGCACGCGCCATGTATCTCTATAACGAGAAGGGCCAGGACACGCTGTTCCGCCTGCACGGCACGCCGGAATGGGCGTCCATCGGCACGGCTGCCTCCTCCGGCTGCATCCGCCTGATCAATCAGGACGTGATCGATCTCTACAGCCGCGTTCTTCCGGGCCGCAGCACCAAGGTTATCGTTATCCAGTAATCGCTGGATATTCGGATTGAAAAAGGCCGCCGGATAACGATCCGGCGGCCTTTTTGTTGCTGGTCATAGCCCGGGGCTATCCCCGTCCTTGGAAACTCCAGCCCCTCAGGGCTCCCGCACCTGAGGGTGAGATGCGTAGCTCCTTGAAGGCGCGCGCGGCTCGAACCACGAGAGCGGGTGAAGCTCACCCCGCCTGTTTTGCCTTCAGCTCAATACGGCGGCGATGCAGGACCGGTTCGGTGTAACCATTCGGCTGCTCGCGTCCCTTGAGCACGAGATCGAGAGCAGCCTGAAACGCAAACGAACTATCAAAATTGCCAGCCATGGCGATGTAGTTGGCATCGCCAGCGTTCTGCTGGTCGACCACGGCGGCCATGCGCTTCATCGTCTCCAGAATCTGCGCTTCGCTGATGACCTTGTGGTGCAGCCAGTTCGCCATGTGCTGGGCAGAGATGCGCAGCGTGGCCCGGTCTTCCATGAGGCCGACATTGTTGATGTCAGGCACCTTGGAGCAGCCCACGCCCTGATCGACCCAGCGAACGACGTAGCCGAGAATGCCCTGGCTATTATTGTCGATCTCGCGCTGGATTTCCTCCGGCGTCCAGTTTGGCCGTGAGGCGACCGGTACGGAGAGGATATCGGAAAGCTTGGCGCGGCCACGGCTTTTCAGGCTCTTCTGCACATCGGCAACGTTGACGCGATGATAGTGGGTAGCATGCAGCGTCGCGGCGGTCGGCGACGGCACCCAGGCCGTGTTGGCGCCGGCCTTCGGATGGGCGATCTTCTGCTCGAGCATGGCCGCCATCAGATCCGGCATGGCCCACATGCCCTTGCCGATCTGCGCATGGCCGGAGAGGCCGCATTCGAGGCCGATATCGACGTTCCAGTTCTCATAGGCCGCAATCCAGGCCGCCTGCTTCATGTCACCCTTGCGGATCATCGGGCCGGCTTCCATGGAGGTGTGGATTTCATCGCCGGTGCGATCGAGGAAGCCGGTGTTGATGAAGACTACGCGCTCACGTGCGGCGCGGATCGCCTCCTTGAGGTTGACCGTCGTGCGGCGCTCCTCATCCATGATGCCCATCTTCATGGTGTTGCGCGCCATCCCAAGCAGGTCTTCGACGCGCGTGAAGATATCGACCGCGAAGGCGACTTCTTCCGGTCCGTGCATCTTCGGCTTGACGACATACATCGAACCCGCGCGTGAATTTTGGCGACGCCCGTTCGGACCGATATCGTAGAGCGCGATCAGGCCGGTGATGACGGCGTCCATGATGCCTTCCGGCACCTCGTTGCCATCCCGGTCGAGAATGGCCGGATTGGTCATCAGGTGACCGACATTGCGCACGAGCATGAGCGAACGGCAATGCAGATCGAAGGTGCTGCCATCCGGCGCGGTGTAGGTGACATCGGGGTTCAGCCGGCGCGTGAAGGTCTTGCCGCCCTTGGCGACTTCCTCGGTCAGATCGCCCTTCATCAGGCCGAGCCAGTTGCGGTAGACCTCCGTCTTGTCCTCGGCATCGACGGCGGCGATCGAATCCTCGCAGTCCATGATCGTCGTGATCGCCGATTCCAGGCGAACATCGGAAATGCCAGCGGGATCGGCCTTGCCGATCTCTGTGCCGGCGTCGATGACGATTTCAATATGGATGCCGTTCTGCTTCAACAGGACATGCGAGGGGCTGGTGGCATCGCCGAGATAACAGGCGAAATGATCAGCCTCTGTCAGTTTTGCGGCGCCATCCTTCGTGGTGATCGTCAGGGCGCCGTTCTTTACGGCGAGATTGGTGACGTCCTTCCAGCTTGCGCCATCAAGCGGCACGGCCGAATCAAGGAAATCACGGACCCAGGCAATGACCTTCTCGCCACGCTTGGGGTTATAGCCCCTGCCTTTTTCGGCGCCATCGGTCTCGGCAATGGCATCGGTGCCGTAGAGCGCATCGTAGAGCGATCCCCACCGGGCATTGGCGGCATTCAAGGCATAGCGCGCGTTCATGACCGGAACGACAAGCTGCGGGCCGGCGATCTCGGATATTTCCGGATCAACATTGGTGGTCGAGATCGTGAAGGCTGGGCCTTCCGGCACGATATAGCCGATCTCGCGAAGGAAAGCCTCGTAGGCGGCGAGATCGACAGGCGCGCCATTCTTGCGATACCAGTCGTCGAGCGCTTGCTGCATGCGGTCACGCTTGGCGAGCAACTCGCGGTTCCTGGGTGCGAGGTCGTGAACGATCTTGGAGAAGCCGGCAAAGAAGCTGTCGGCATCGACACCCGATCCTGGAAGCGCATCCTTGACCAGGAAATCATACAGCACCGATTCGATCTGCAGCCCGTTTTTCTCAATGCGGCTCATGCCAACTACTCCTCAAGTCCGTTTCACGGCTCATCTTTCACATGCTGCCACTTTGCCGATGGTTACGCTCTCGTCAATTTGGAAATAGTTCGAAAGATTTATGCACTGATGGAAAGAATCAATTTGCCGCAATGCGCGGGCGGCCGCTGGCCGTGGCGATGAAACGCGCCTCGATCAGCTTGCGATTGCCCTCGACTTCCGGCGCATCCACCTGCTCGTCGACCGCCACGACGAGGTCCACCGCGCCGTTGAGTCGCGCCTGGGCCATTGCCGCTTCGATGGCGCGTGCCCGGGCATCGGCGAAACTCTTGTCTTCATCGACAAAGCGCAACGTTTCACCGGCACCGTTCAGCACATAGATGCCATCCTCCGGCATGGTCACGAAGACGATGGCGCTGGTTCGCACCTGTCCGACCACCGCGCCAACGGCGTTGGCAACGTCCGAATCATCCGGGATGGCGCTCTCGGTCGCGAGCATTTCCGCGATCGCGGGATAGTAAACCGGCGCGGACGCACCGAGCCCGACCAGCGGGCGATCGAGCGAGATCGCGAAACGGGCGATACCCGGCACGCGACGAAGCGCCCGATCGATGGAGATCGATTTGGCGGGATCGAGATCCGTAACGCCATCCTCGGCAAGACAGGCGGCAAGAATGACTTCCGAGGACTGTCGGGTGAGACGATCGACGATCTTTTGGGCGAGCTCTTCGACCGACACTGCGATGGCGCGGCCGGATCCATCCTTCAGCCGCATCGCCAGCGCCAATCCGAGGCGGGCGCCTTCGGAATTCCACTGGCTCTGCCGGCCGAGCACATGCATGGCATCCGAGGGCGTCAGGCCACTCAGATGGACTAGGCCTCGCGCGACAAGCCGATCCAGCGTCGCCTTCTGCGATGTCATGGTGAACAGCTTGTCGAGCGCTACGGGGACTGCGCCAATCCGATCGAACAGTGCCTGCTCCGGTCCCGTGAGACCGCTTGCCAGATGATCCGGCACGCCGGTGCGGAGTGCAAAGCGACCGGCATTGCGGGCAAGATGCGGCGCTCGCAGCTGCTGTTCCAGAACCTCCAATACCGCCTCGCCATGCATATGGGCGGCAAGGCTCAATGGCAGCAGCCGGCGCGGGCCAAGCTCGAAAGCCGCGACGAGACCGCGATCGTTAATCTTCACTTCGGAATCGCCGCCGAGTCCGTAAGTGCGCATGGCAACGGCTTCGACCATGGTGCGATAGCCGCCGACCACGGCACCATCGGCATCGAGCCGCGGCCGCCCATCCTCCATGACGGCGACGTCTGTCGTCGTGCCGCCGATATCGGACACGACAGCATTGTCGAGGCCGGTGAGATAGCGGGCGCCAACCAGGCTTGCCGCTGGACCGGACAGGATGGTCTCGATCGGCCGCAGCTTGGCTTCGGCAGCGGAAATGAGGGCACCATCGCCACGGACGACCATCATCGGCGCGGAAATGCCGCGCGTCGCCAAAAACCCTTCGCAGGCGCCGACGAGACGATCGATCATCGAGACGAGCCGGGCGTTCAGCAGCGTCGTCAAGGCGCGGCGCGGTCCGCCCAGCTTGGACGAAAGCTCATGGCTGCAGGTGACCGGCAGATGCGATAGCTCGCGGATGCAATCGCGCACCCTGATTTCATGAGCCGGATTCCGCACGGCGAAATAGCCAGCAACAGCGAAAGATGAGACCGACTTCGACAGGTCCGGCAGGGCGTCCTGCAATGCTGCCATATCGAGCGGGCTTTCATTGCCGTGAACGTTGTGGCCGCCGGGGAGGAACAGCACGGGATCCGATCCCAGCGCCTCGGCGAGACCATCGCGCTTGAGATCTTCGGGACCGAAGCCGATCATGATCAAGCCGGCGCGGCCGCCCTGCCCTTCGACCAAGGCATTGGTGGCGAGCGTTGTCGACAGGGACACCAGCCCGATCGCCGATACGGGAATGCTGGCCTTGGCGATCACGGCATCGACGGCGCCGGCAATGCCGACGGCCAGATCGTGCCGTGTGGTCAGCGATTTCGCCTTGGCGATCACGCCATCGGTTTCATGAAAGAGAACGGCATCGGTGTAGGTTCCACCCGTATCGATGCCGAGCAGGAAATGAGACGTCACGACAATATCCAGCCCTTGAATGCACTGCGATGTCGTTATTGCACCCTTCCCGGCCGGGCCGCTAGCTGGCAAACGGCAAAAACAGTTCTATCGTCTCGTCACCCGCATCGGCAAACCGCCGCGTGGCTGCGTTGTCAGCTTCTGCACCGGCCAAGGGTCGGTCTCTTCGGTGAGATCGAAGCGGAACCGGCGCATCATCACGGCAAGGGCGATGACCGCTTCCTGAAGCGCGAAAGTCGCTCCGATGCAAACGCGCGGGCCGGCGCCGAAGGGCAGATACTGGAAGCGATTGATCTTTGAGCGGTTCTCCGGAAGGAAACGCTCCGGCATGAAGGCGCGCGGCTTATCCCAGTAAAGCTCATGGCGATGGAGCGTCCATGGCATGATCAGGACAGTGATGCCCTTTTCCATCGTCACGCGCTCACCTGTGGCACTGGTCCATTCGTCATCGGCAATAGCGGCGCGGTTGATCGAGGGAGCCGGCGGATAAAGGCGCATCGCTTCCTCGAAGGCGGCGCGGACATGCGGCATCAGATCGAGCCAGGCGACAGGCTCGGCATCGGTTGCGAGGACGCGGTCGATTTCCTCTTCCATCGCGTTGCGAATATGCGGACTATTGGCAACGCAATAGAGCGTCCAGGCCAGTGCACGAGCCGTTGTCTCATGGCCTGCCCCAATGAAGGTGAGGATGTTGTCCTCGATTTCCTCCATGGTCAGCCCGTCGGGGCCGGCCTTTTCGAGCAGTAGCGTCAGAAAATCGTCCGGCGCGCTTGCGCGATCTCTGCGCATCTTTTCCAGACGCTGGTCCATCGTGTTGCGGACGATACCGCGAAACTTGTCGAGCATGCGCTGGCCGCCGATGCGGGTGAGGCGAGGCACCCAGGCAGGCGCGCGCAGCAGATCCATGGGATCGACGCGACCCATCCTGTGCAGCAGCTCGTTGACGTCATCGGAGAAGTGCGCACTTTCGGTGACGATCTCTCCGGAGAACAAGGTCTCTGCGAGAATGACGAACGTCAGCTCGGTCATGTCGGCGGCGATATCGAATACCGCGCCTTCACTCCCGATCTCCTCGTACTTCTGCAGATACTCCAGGCTCTGGCTCAGCATTTGCCCGGCGAAACCCTGGGCGTGGCGTGGCGTGAACACCGGTGCCACAGCCTTGCGCGAACGCTTCCAGACGGGGCCTTCCGCCGTCAGCAGGCCATCGCGCAGAATTGGCCGGAGCACGAGCTGGCGGATATCGGCCATGCGGTAATTGGCTGAATTGTCGACCAGCACATGCTTGATCAGGCCGGGATCGTTGACGATCAGCGTCCGCTCGTTGAAGAATTTCGTCTTGATCCAGGGCAGCGTGTAGGAGGGGGCGCCCCAGAGTTCGAGCGGATTTCGCAGGATCGTGCGGATGATCGTCAACCGCGACGGCGGCACGGTTCGCGGGATCGGCGCCGGCGGGGAGAAGGCTTCCGGAATCATGTCCATTGGATCCATTCTCCTCGAAAACCGCAATATTGGTCGATCTCACACAACGTGAGCGGCGCATCCATCCGATATGGGGAACACCGCCCGCAAAATCCAGACGATAAAACGTCGCGCCGCGCGCCTAAAGCGCATCGCGATCTTTCAGATTCGCTTCTCGCGCTTTAGGTTCTGGATTGTGCGCATGTCGTTGTCGCAAAACCGCTGCGCACTTTTGCACGACATGCCTAGAGCAACGACTTCAGATCGCTCAGCTTATCGTTGATGAGCCAGCCGTAGTAGTTTTCCTCCGGCCAGACCGGCTGCGAAGAGCCGCGGTTCCTGGCGGCAAGGGCGGCTGCGCGTCTGCGGGAATTGCCGAGATTGTAGAGCGTCGCGGTAATGCCGGGATTGCCCGAGATATCCATGCCGGCGATCGAGCGATAATCGTCGATCGACTTGCGGATCGAGGCGGCGACGAAAGCCAGCGACAGATCCGGATCCATGATCGCCTTGTAGACGCCGCCGGCATCCTTCTCGTCCAGCTTCGGGATACCCGAGGTGCGGCTGACGAGATCCGACAGCTCAAGCGCCGTCAACGGGTTGACCTGGCCGAGGCCAAAGGTCTGCCCGGCATAGAAGGGCTGGAAGAAAACCGCGCTGAAGCGATTATCCGGATAGGACTTGCCGCCGACCGTCTTGCCACGGAAATCGTCTTCCCAGACATCCTCTCGGCAGATCCAGAGGCTGTAGGAATCCTTCTTGCTCTTGCAGCTATCGAATTGCGGGCGAGCGATGAAATCGTCGACGTTTTCGCCGTTATAGGCAAACCGGAAGTTCTGGCCGGCATAGGACGCCGCCTTGACGTAGTAGGACTGCAGGCCGTCATAGGCATCGACATTGTAGGTATGTTCGCCCACGAGCGCGCCGATGATGTGGATCGGATCGATACCATAAGCCCGCGCCGTCGATTTGATCTTCGACATCAGCTTCGTATCGGTCGCCAGAAGCTCGCGGACCTTTTGATACTTGCGATCAAAGGTGGAGTTCGTGCCGCGCGTACGGCGCACGGAGGCGCCGGGAACCGGTGGCTGCTCGGCGTTGCGGTTGCCCGGAGGCACCGAAGTCGCCGCGTCCGCATAGGCGGGAATCGAGGAGAGGCTGACAACCGCCAGAAGAAGAGTGATCAGTATACGTCGCAAGATGGCCGTCCTGTCGAAGTTTCAACCGATGTTTCCGTGCGCGTCCCTGACGGATAATCTTGGCCGAATAAAGCCACACCGCACAAGAAACGGGCCCTTAACTAAAAAGTTAACGGCCCGCTGTCGAGTGTTTACTGTTTTAAATCGCTTCCGTCAGTCCACTTAGAGAATGAAGCGGGACAGATCGGTGTTGCTGGCGAGGTCGCCGACATGCTCGCGGACATAGGCGGCGTCGATGTTGACGGATGCGCCGGCGCGATCCGAGGCGTTATAGGAAATATCGTCCAGCACGCGCTCCATGACGGTCTGAAGCCGGCGGGCGCCGATATTCTCGACCGTGGAATTCAAGTGCACGGCGACATCGGCCAAAGCGTCGATGGCATCGTCGGTGAACTCGAGCTTCAAGTCCTCCGTTTCCATCAGCGCCTTGTACTGACGGATCAGGCTTGCTTCCGGTTCCGTCAGGATGCGGCGGAAGTCTTCCTTGGTCAGCGGACGGAGCTCGACGCGGATCGGCAGGCGGCCCTGCAACTCCGGCAGAAGGTCCGAAGGCTTCGAAACGTGGAACGCACCGGAGGCGATGAAGAGGATATGGTCGGTCTTCACCGGGCCATACTTTGTCGAAACCGTCGTGCCTTCGACCAGCGGCAGCAAGTCGCGCTGAACGCCTTCTCTGGAGACGCCGGCACCCATGCCGCCGTCGCGTGCGGCGATCTTGTCGATCTCGTCGAGGAAGACGATGCCGTCATTTTCGGCCGAACGCACGGCTTCGCGCTGGATGGCCTCGTTGTCGATCAGCTTGTCGGATTCGTCGCGGATCAGTTCCTTGTAGGAATCCTTGACCGTGGTGCGGACTTTTTTCGTGCGGCCGCCCATGGCCTTGCCGAACATTTCGGAGAGGTTGAGCACGCCGATATTGGCGCCCGGCATGCCGGGAATTTCGAAGCCGCCGGGCATGCCGGAGCCGGTATCAGCCACTTCGATATCGATTTCCTTGTCGTCGAGCTGACCGTCACGCAGCTTCTTGCGGAAGCTGTCGCGCGTTGCCGGCGATGCGGTGGCACCGACCAGCGCATCGAGCACGCGCTCTTCGGCGCTCATATGCGCCTTGGCCTGCACCTCGGCGCGCTTCTTTTCGCGCACCAGACCAATGCCGACTTCGACGAGATCGCGGACGATCTGTTCGACGTCACGGCCGACATAGCCGACTTCGGTGAACTTCGTGGCTTCGACCTTGATGAACGGAGCGCCGGCAAGCTTGGCGAGGCGGCGGGAAATCTCCGTCTTGCCGACACCGGTCGGGCCGATCATCAGGATGTTCTTGGGCATGACTTCATCGCGCAGATCGGGCTCGAGCTGCTGACGGCGCCAGCGGTTGCGCAATGCGATCGCGACGGCGCGCTTGGCTTCATGCTGGCCGACGATATAACGATCAAGCTCGGAAACGATCTCGCGGGGGGAAAAAGTGGTCATTTCGTATGTTCCCTATCAGGGCTGAAAACTATCAAGAGAGGAACGTCTTACGCTTCGGCATCGAGCGTTTCGACAACCACATTATGGTTGGTGTAAACGCAGATGTCGGCAGCGATATCGAGGGCACGGCGGGCGACATCCTCAGCGGACTTGTCGCTATCCATCAGAGCGAGGGCAGCAGCGAGCGCGTAATTGCCGCCGGAGCCGATCGCGAGCGCACCATGCTCGGGCTCAAGCACATCGCCGTTGCCGGTGATGGCGAGCGTTACGCTTTTGTCGGCAACGAGCATCATGGCTTCGAGGTTGCGCAGATATTTGTCGGTCCGCCAGTCCTTGGCGAGCTCGACGGCGGCGCGCATCAACTGGCCAGGATATTGTTCGAGCTTCTTTTCAAGGCGCTCGAGCAGGGTGAAGGCATCGGCGGTCGCGCCGGCGAAACCGGCGATGACATCGCCCTTGCCGATGCGGCGAACCTTGCGCGCATTGCCCTTCATGACAGTCTGGCCAAGGCTCACCTGGCCATCGCCAGCCATCACGACCTTGCCGTTCTTGCGAATAGTCACGATTGTCGTCATTTAACACCTGTTTGCCCCCGTTCCGGCGGGCTTTCTGCCGGGCCGCGTTTCGGCCCCGTCAGCACCTATGTAAGAGTGCTTTTGGCGATTGCAAATGGCAGCCAAACCGGATTGAGGCATGCCAGCCGGCTAAAGACGCGGGCCCGCGCGTAACTTCTGGATATTTCTCGATACGCCTGATAAGGAACGGCCGTATTCCGATGGAGCAGCCCATGGCAGAGACCGCAGCGAGCCGCACGGCAAGCGTTTCCCGCAAGACCAACGAGACTTCCGTCTCCGTGTCCGTCAACATCGACGGCAGCGGCAAGTCGACGATTTCGACTGGCGTTGGCTTCTTCGACCATATGCTGGAACAGCTGTCGCGACATTCGCTGATCGACATGGAGATCGACACCAAGGGCGATCTGCATGTGGACGACCATCATGCGGTCGAGGATACCGGCATCGCCATCGGCCAGGCCATTGCCAAGGCGCTCGGCGACCGGCGCGGCATCACACGCTATGCCTCGATCGATCTTGCCATGGACGAGACGATGACCAAGGCGGCCGTCGATCTTTCCGGCCGGCCTTTCCTCGTCTGGAACGTCTCGTTCAGCGCCCCGAAGATCGGCACCTTCGACACCGAGCTGGTGCGCGAATTCTTCCAGGCGCTCGCGCAGAATGCCGGCATCACACTGCATATCCTCAACCATTATGGCGCCAACAATCACCATATCGCCGAGACATGCTTCAAGGCCGTTGCGCGCGCATTGCGCACCGCAACCGAGATCGATCCGCGGCAGGCAGGCCGGGTGCCCTCGACGAAAGGCACGCTCGCCTGAGCCAAACAAATAGAGCATGATGTCGTCCGAAAACCGCTCACACTTTTCGGCATCATGCTCTGGGCCCCAACCTGGGGAATTGAGGAAATGGCAAGCTATCTGATTTTGACTCCACCCGGGGCGGCGAACCGATCCAAAGTGTCGGATCGGTATCGCGACGAGACGCGATTCATTCGCGACGGTTTTTCGTGGACAGCGTTCGTGTTTCCGACGCTCTGGATGCTTTTCAACCGTCTCTGGCTGCATGCCGTCGCGGCCGCTCTGCTGCAGGGCCTTGCCCTGGAACTGATGCGTCATCAAGAATTTTCCGCTGCCGGCGCGGCCATTCTGCTGGGGGTCCATCTTCTGGCGGCACTCGAAGGGCGGCATGCGCTCAGCCAGCGGCTTCTGGATCGTGGCTGGAAGGTTGAAAACCTCGTGTCGGCACACGATCTGGCAACGGCAGAGCAAATCCACTTTCCCGAGCTGGAGCAGGAACCAAAACCGGATATCCATCCGAAAAACTGGGATATCTCGGCCACCAACACGAATACCAGCCGCCCGGGCCCGAGCTTCGGCCTTCCCGGCTATGACGGAGGACGCTGACCATGCGGGTCGCGATTATCGATTACGGTTCCGGCAACCTGCGCTCGGCCACCAAGGCCTTCGAACGAGCTGCCTGCGAGGCGGGTATCGACGCTGAGATCGACCTGACCGATGACGCCGAACGCGTCGCCACCGCCGACCGCATCGTGCTTCCCGGCGTTGGCGCCTATGCCGATTGCCGTCGGGGCCTCGATGCGGTGCCCGGCATGGCACAGGCTGTTATCGACGTCGTGGAACACAAGGCCCGCCCCTTCCTCGGCATCTGTGTCGGCATGCAGCTGATGTCGTCGCGCGGACTGGAGAAGACGGTCACGCATGGCTTCGGCTGGATCAAGGGTGACGTCAAGGAAATGACGCCCGGCGACCCAAGCCTGAAGGTTCCGCAGATCGGCTGGAACACGCTGGAATTGCGCCATCCGCATGCGCTGTTCGACGGGATCGACACCGGACCGGACGGCTTGCACGCCTATTTCGTCCATTCCTACCATTTGGCAGCAGAGCACAGCGACGATGTCATTGCCACGACGAGCTATGGCGGCCCCATGACCGCCTTTGTCGGCCGCGACAACATCGCCGGCGCGCAGTTCCATCCGGAAAAGAGCCAGAAGCTCGGCCTTGCCCTCATCGCCAATTTCCTGCGCTGGAAGCCGTAAGGCTCGCGCTAAAAGGACAAAAACATGATTCTGTTTCCCGCAATCGACCTCAAGGACGGGCAATGCGTGCGCCTCAAGCTCGGCGACATGGAGCAGGCGACCGTCTACAATCCCGATCCCGGCGCGCAGGCGAAAGCCTTTGAGGACCAAGGCTTCGAATGGCTGCATGTCGTCGATCTCAACGGCGCTTTCGCTGGCGAGACCGTGAACGGCGCGGCCGTCGACGCCATTCTCAAAGCAACCAAAAACCCGGTGCAGCTGGGCGGCGGTATCCGCACGCTGCAGCATATGGAAAACTGGCTGTCACGCGGCCTTGCCCGCGTCATCCTCGGCACGGTCGCTGTGCGCGATCCGGCGCTTGTCGTCGAAGCTTGCCGCCACTTTCCCGGTCACATCGCCGTCGGCATCGACGCCAAGGGCGGCAAGGTGGCGGTGGAGGGCTGGGCCGAAGCTTCCGAGCTTGGCGTCATCGAACTCGCCAGGAAATTCGAAGGCGCCGGCGTTGCAGCAATCATCTATACCGATATCGACCGCGACGGCATTCTGACAGGCATCAACTGGGACTCGACGCTGGAGCTGGCCGAAGCCGTTTCCATTCCGGTCATCGCCTCCGGCGGCCTTGCCTCGATGGACGATATCCGCCGCATGACGCAGCCGGATGCCCGCAAACTGGAAGGTGCGATTTCCGGACGCGCGCTCTATGATGGCCGGATCGATCCGGAAGAGGCAATGGCCCTGATCAAGCAGGCCAAGGAGGCAGCGCAATGACCCTGAAAGCCCGCGTCATCCCCTGCCTCGACGTCAAGGACGGCCGCGTCGTCAAGGGCGTCAACTTTCTCAATCTCGTCGATGCCGGCGATCCTGTCGAAGCCGCCAAAGCCTATGACGCTGCCGGTGCCGACGAACTCTGCTTTCTCGACATCACCGCTTCCTCGGACAATCGCGACACCATCTTCGACGTGGTGGCCCGCACGGCGGAACAGTGCTTCATGCCGGTCACGGTCGGCGGCGGCGTGCGCGCGATCGCCGACATCCGCAAACTGCTGCTGTGCGGTGCCGACAAGGTTTCGATCAATTCGGCGGCGGTCAACAATCCCGATTTCGTGGCTGAAGCTGCAGACAAGTTCGGCAACCAGTGCATCGTCGTTTCGATCGACGCGAAGCGCCGGCAGACAGAGGTTGCCGGTGGCGACGATTTGAGCGCCTGGGAAATCTATACCCATGGCGGCCGCAACGCGACGGGCATCGATGCCGTCGATTTTGCCCGCAAGATGGTCGAGCGCGGCGCCGGCGAGCTGCTCGTCACCTCCATGGATCGCGACGGCACCAAGGTCGGCTACGATCTGGAACTGACACGGGCAATTGCCGATGCGGTGCGCGTCCCCGTGATCGCGTCCGGCGGGGTCGGCGATCTCGACGATCTCGTTGCCGGCGTCAAGGACGGTCATGCGACTGCGGTGCTTGCCGCTTCGATCTTCCACTTCGGCACCTACTCGGTGGGCGAGGCAAAGCGCTACATGGCCGAGCGCGGCATTCCCATGCGGCTGGACTAGGAGACAGCGAGAGATGAGCGGATTTACTCTTTCCGACCTCGAGCGAATCGTCGAGGAACGCGCGAAGGCTTCGCCGGACGAATCCTGGACGGCGAAACTTTTTGCCGCCGGCCAGCCGAAAGCCGCCAAGAAACTCGGCGAAGAGGCGATCGAGGCCGTGATGGCCGCCGTCGTCAACGATCGCGACAACCTCACCTACGAGGCGGCCGATCTGCTATATCATCTTTTGGTCGTATTGAAGATTGCGGGCATTCCGTTAGAGAATGTCATGGGTGAGCTCGAGAGGCGCACCTCACAATCCGGCCTTCAGGAAAAGGCCAGCCGGTAAGAACGCGATGACGATAGCGACCAAGAGCGAGCCTGCGCCCGAGACACTCGATATTTTCGAGGCGAAGGCCTATTCGCCGTACTACTTCTTTTCCTCGGAAGAATGGGCGAAATTCCGGGCGGACACGCCGCTGACGCTGACATCAGACGAAGTGAAGCGACTGCGTTCGATGGGCGACCCGATCGATCTCGACGAAGTCCGGCGCATCTATCTGTCGCTGTCGCGACTTCTGTCCTCGCATGTGGAATCCTCGCAGATCCTGTTCGAGCAGCGCAATCGGTTCCTCAGCCTCTCCGATGTCGCCAAGACGCCCTTCGTCATCGGCATTGCCGGCTCGGTCGCTGTCGGCAAGTCCACCACCGCCCGTATCCTGAAAGAACTGCTGGGCCGCTGGCCATCGAGCCCAAAGGTCGATCTCGTCACCACGGACGGCTTTCTCTATCCGAACGCGGAACTGCAGCGCCGTAACCTGATGCAGCGCAAGGGTTTTCCGGAAAGCTACGATACGGCCGCGCTGCTGCGTTTCCTCTCAGCCATCAAGGCCGGCCAGCCGAATGTGCAGGCGCCCTCCTATTCGCATCTCGTCTATGACGTGTTGCCGAACGAATTCAAGACGGTCGACCAGCCGGATATCCTGATTTTCGAAGGCATCAACGTGCTGCAATCGCGGCATCTGCCCGCCGACGGCAAGATCGTGCCCATGGTTTCGGATTTCTTCGACTTCTCGATCTATATCGACGCCGAGGAACAGCAGATCCACAATTGGTACGTCGCCCGCTTCATGCGGCTGCGCGAGACCGCCTTCCGCGATCCCAATTCCTTCTTCCATCGCTATGCCTCGATCAGCGAGGATGAAGCGCTGGCGATTGCCGAAGGGCTCTGGAAGAACATCAACCTGAAGAACCTGCGCCAGAACATTCTGCCGACGCGCCCACGCGCCGATCTCATCCTGCAGAAGGGCAAGAATCATCTGATCGAGCAGGTTGCGCTGCGGAAGCTCTGAAGATCAGGGCTGAACACGCCGGAGGGTCAGGTTGATCCGACCGCCGTTCTTCAAGAGCGTCGAGGTTGCCGGATAGATACGATCGACTCCGTGGAAGCAGAGTCTCCCCTCGCCGCCAAGAACGACGATATCGCCGCTCGCAAGCTTGAACGAGAGCGTAGGATCATTGCGGTTGAGACCGCCGACCCGAAAAAGGCAAATATTTCCGAGCGAGACCGAGAGGACGGGTGCGCTGAGATCCTGCTCGTCACGATCCTGGTGCAGGCCCATGCGAGCATCGTCGCTGTAGAAGTTGACGAGGCAGGCTTCGGGCGGCTTTTCATAGCCTGCTATATCGCGCCAGAGGTCCAGAAGCTTCGACGGTATGGCCGGCCACGGACGATCGGTGACCGGATGCGTCGGCTGATAGCGATAACCTCGCTGTTTGTCCGTTACCCAGCCAAGCGAACCGCAATTGGTCATACGCACCGACATCTCCTTGCCGGTGCCCGGCATGACCGGCGTATATAGCGGCGCTTCCGCCACAACGGTGCGGATTGCCTCGACCATCGCCTCCTGGGCGGGGCGGTCGAGATATCCTGGCAGATGGCGAATTCCATTGTGGAGCTGCATCGAGTTGTTCCAGTGAATTGTGCCGGTCAGGTGAATATGCCGATGCCGCGACTTTGTGCGTGGCCCCTCACCCCAACCCTCTCCCCGCAAGCGGGGCGAGGGAGCTATCTTGCCCTAAGCCAGCTCGCAGTAATGGAAAGGCTCGCTGTTTCGTGCTGCCGTCCCTTCTCCCCGCATCGCGGGGAGAGGGCTAGGATGAGGGGCCCGGCATATAGCCTCCGCAAAATCGAACTCACCTGACAAGCCACTTTGGCGGAGCGAAACCAAAAACGCAGCCCGAAAACAAAACCTAGTCGCCGCCGACCTTGCCGCGCATCTTCTTGACTTCGGAACGGCCGGATTTTTCCTTCAGCCTGCGTTCGATGGAACCCTTTGTCGGCTTGGTCTTTCGGCGCGGCGGCGGCGGTGGGGCGGCGGCTTCGAGAATCAGCTCTTTCAGTCGCTCGCGCGCATCCTCGCGATTGCGATCCTGGCTGCGGAAGCGGCTGGCCTCGATCATCAGCACGCCGTCCTTGGACACGCGGCGGCCGGCAAGTCTGATCGCATTCGCCTTGACGCGGTCCGTCAGGGAAGGAGAATTCTGGACGTTGAAGAAAAGCTGGACTGCAGTTGCGACCTTGTTGACGTTCTGGCCGCCGGGACCGCCCGCCAGAACGAATTGCTCCGTCAGCTCCCAGCCGGCGATCGTGATCCGGTCGTTGATGTAAAGCGCTTCGCTGGCCATGATTTTCTCCGCGCCTGTCTATCCCACATTGACGCGCGGTTGAAAACTGCTGCCGGACAAAATGAAACCCGGCGAACTGGCCGCCGGGTTTCACGTGAGTCATTCCCGTTCTGGATGTTTATTGGGCAGCGACACGGATTCCCGGAGCCGCATCGCGGACGTTGCCGTCGACATGGTCTTCGAACTTGGCGAAGTTGGTGACGAACATCTGTACCAGCTTCTTCGCCTGCGCATCATAGGCATCGCCATCAGCCCAGGTGGAGCGCGGGTCGAGGATCGCCGTGTCGACACCATCGACCGCAACCGGCACCGCAAAGCCGAAATTCGCGTCGGTGCGGAATTCGACATTGTCGAGATCGCCCTTCAGGGCAGCCGCGAGCAACGCACGCGTCGCCTTGATCGGCATGCGGCTTCCCTTGCCGTAAGCGCCGCCGGTCCAGCCGGTGTTGACCAGCCAGCAACGGGCGCCGTGGCGAGCGATCAGTTCCTTGAGCAGATTGCCGTACTCGGCCGGATGGCGCGGCATGAAGGGGGCACCGAAGCAGGTCGAGAACGTGGCTTCCGGCTCGACGACGCCCTTTTCCGTGCCAGCGACCTTGGCGGTGTAGCCGGACAGGAAGTGATACATCGCCTGATCCGGCGTCAGCCTGGCGATCGGCGGCATGACGCCGAAAGCGTCGGCCGTCAGCATGATGATCGTCTCGGGATGGCCCGTGATGCCGGACGCCGAAGCGTTCGGGATGAAATGCAGCGGATAGGCGCTGCGGGTATTTTCCGTCAGCGAGCCATCGTCGAGATCCGGCCGGCCATGTTCGTCGAGCACGACGTTTTCCAGCACAGTGCCGAAACGACGTGTCGTTTCATAGATTTCCGGCTCGGCTTCGGCCGAAAGACGGATGGTCTTGGCGTAGCAACCGCCTTCGAAATTGAAGATACCGTTTTCGCCCCAGCCATGCTCGTCGTCACCGATGAGGGTGCGGGTCGGGTCGGCCGAGAGCGTCGTCTTGCCCGTGCCGGACAGGCCGAAGAAGATCGCAGCATCGCCTTCCGGGCCGACATTGGCCGAGCAATGCATCGGCATGACGCCACGCTCCGGCAGCATGTAGTTCAGCGCCGTGAAGACCGATTTCTTCATCTCGCCGGCGTAGGAGGTGCCACCGATCAGGACGATGCCGTTGACGAAATCGCAGGCAATGACCGTCTCGGTGCGGCAGCCGTAGCGCTCTGGGTCGGCGCGGAAGCTCGGCAGATCGATGATCGTCAGCTTCGGCACAAAGCTTTCGAGCTTCGAGCGATCCGGACGGATGAGCAGATTGCGGATGAACAGCGAGTGCCATGCAAACTCCGTCACGACGCGGGTCGGCAGGGCATATTCGTCATCGGCGCCGCCGATCAGATCCTGAACGAACAGGTCCTTGCCGCGGGCATGCGTCAGCATGTCTTCATGCAGCAGCGCAAAGTGCTCCGGCGACATCGGCTTGTTGTTGTCCCACCAGATCTGGTCTTCGGTAGTGGCGTCGCGCACGACGAACTTGTCCTTCGGGGAGCGGCCGGTGTGCTGTCCGGTGATGGCTCTCAAGGCGCCATCGGCAGTCAGATCTGCCTCGCGGCGGCGAATCGCTTCCTCATACAGGTGAGCCTCCATGAGGTTATAGCGCACGCTGGCAGCGGCTCCCAGACCGATCGATCCGAGTTCAGTCGCGGGATTACGGACGCCGAATTGCTCCATCACATTTTCCTCTACAAGGGGCTTTGCCGTTAGAACTAACTAAAGCGTAGAGACGTCTTTTTAAAAGCACAAGAGCCGAAACTCAAAAATATTTAATGATATCAGTTATTTAATCGATTTAAATAAAATCAGCCAATTTTAAATCGTTTGAAAATCGGCGGCCGAGACGTTTCGTCGCACAACCTCCGATCACTCAGCTTTCGCCTCGGCAATCCACCCCTTTATCTTTGCCACAATTTGTTCCACCTTTATCCCCATAAGCGCGCCAGGTTACCGCCGACCGAGCTGGCAGACCGCCTGGGCTGGATTCCAAATCCGGGAGACGCGCACTGATGACGGAGACGAACACCATGCTGACAATCGCGCTCGTTGACGACGACCGCAATATTCTGACTTCCGTATCGATTGCCTTGGAAGCAGAGGGATACAAGGTAGAAACCTATACGGACGGTGCCTCGGCTCTGGACGGCCTGCTTGCCCGGCCGCCTCAGCTGGCGATCTTCGATATCAAGATGCCGCGCATGGACGGGATGGAGCTTCTCCGCCGCCTGCGTCAGAAATCCGATATTCCCGTCATCTTCCTGACCTCGAAGGATGAAGAGATCGACGAGCTCTTCGGCCTGAAGATGGGCGCTGACGACTTTATTACTAAGCCGTTTTCACAGCGCCTGCTTGTCGAGCGCGTCAAGGCCGTGCTCCGCCGCGCTTCGGCACGCGAGGCGGCGAACGCTGCCGGCGGCGCTGCCGCTGCGAAGCCGGGCGCCGCACAGCAGGCCCGCTCGCTGGAACGCGGACAGCTTGTCATGGACCAGGAACGGCATACCTGCACCTGGAAGGGCGAGCCGGTGACGTTGACTGTTACCGAGTTTCTGATCCTGCATTCGCTTGCCCAGCGCCCCGGCGTGGTCAAGAGCCGCGATGCCCTGATGGATGCCGCTTATGACGAGCAGGTCTATGTCGATGACCGCACCATCGACAGCCACATCAAGCGCCTGCGCAAGAAATTCAAGATGGTCGACATCGAATTTGATATGATCGAGACGCTGTATGGCGTGGGTTATCGTTTCCGCGAGGCAGCCTAGAGCCGAAAAGTTTTAGGCCGAACCGGCCTAAAATCGGCCTGCGCTCACGACGCGACCATTCAGCATGATATCGTCCGAAGGTCTCTCATACTTTCGGCATCATGCTCGAATAGTTAACTGGACCATGCAGCTGAGAATGGAATAAGAGCATGCGAACGGGGTCTTGGATCCCGTTCTTCGAAAGGGCCGTAGGCTTGGCACAGCTGGTGCAGGACAGGGATATAGACGACTCGGAAAGCCCGGGCGGCGCTCGAATCGCGCGCCGCCGATGGACGCATCCGTTTGTTCTGATCCGCCGCATCTTCGGCAATGCCGTCTTTTCGAGCCTGACGCGACGCATCCTCTTCTTCAATCTCGCGGCTCTGGTCGTCCTTGTCGGCGGCATTCTCTACCTCAATCAGTTTCGAGAAGGTCTGATCGACGCCCGCGTCGAGAGCCTGCTGACGCAGGGCGAGATCATCGCCGGTGCAGTCTCGGCATCGGCATCGGTCGACACCAACTCCATCACCATCGATCCGCAGAAGCTGCTGGAACTGCAGGCCGGTCAGAGCATCACACCCGTTCCGAACGATGAGGATCTCGAATTCCCGATCGATCCGGAAAAGGTGGCACCGGTGCTGACGCGGCTGATTTCGCCGACGCGCACTCGCGCCCGCATCTTCGACGCCGATGCGAACCTCTTGCTCGACAGCCGCCATCTCTATTCGCGCGGCCAGGTGCTGCGCTACGACCTGCCGCCCGTCGACGACGAGAAGCAGAGCTGGTCCGACTGGTTCAGCGGGTTGCTCAACAAGATGCTGCAGCCGGGCAATCTGCCGGTCTATAAGGAAGCGCCCGGCGGCGACGGCTCGATCTATCCGGAAGTCATGAATGCGCTGACCGGCGTGCGCGGCGCGGTCGTCCGCACCACGGAAAAGGGCGAGCTGATCGTTTCGGTGGCCGTGCCGATCCAGCGTTTCCGCGCCGTTCTCGGCGTGCTTCTGCTCTCGACCCAGGCCGGCGATATCGACAAGATCGTTCATGCCGAGCGCCTTGCGATCATGCGCGTCTTCGGCGTCGCGACGCTCGTCAACGTCGTGCTGTCACTGCTTTTGTCCTCCACCATCGCCAATCCGCTGCGCCGGCTTTCGGCCGCCGCCATTCGCGTGCGCCGCGGCGGAGCGAAGGAACGCGAGGAAATTCCGGACTTCTCCGCGCGTCAGGATGAAATTGGCAACCTGTCGATCGCGCTGCGCGACATGACCTCCGCGCTCTACGATCGCATTGATGCGATCGAGAGTTTTGCCGCCGACGTCAGCCATGAACTGAAAAACCCGCTGACGTCTCTGCGAAGCGCCGTCGAGACGCTGCCGCTCGCCAAGAGCGACGATTCCAAGAAGCGGCTCATGGATGTGATCCAGCACGACGTGCGCCGCCTCGATCGCCTGATCAGCGACATCTCGGATGCGTCACGCCTCGATGCCGAGCTCGCCCGCTCCGATGCGAAATCGCTCGATCTCGAAGTGTTGCTGCGTGACATGATCGATATTTCGCGGCAGGTCGGGCACAGCAAGAAGGCCGTCGAAATCGAGTATGTGGTCGATCGCAAGCCGGCCAACAAGGCGAAGTTCTCGATCGATGGCCATGATCTGCGCATCGGCCAGATCGTCACCAACCTCATCGAGAACGCCCGCTCCTTCGTGCCGAACGATACGGGCAAGATCACGGTGCGCCTGACACGCACGCGAACGCGCTGCGTCATCTATATCGAGGACAACGGTCCCGGCATTCAGGCTGAGAATATCGATCGCATCTTCGAGCGCTTCTATACCGACAGACCTGAATCCGAGGCCTTCGGCCAGAATTCCGGCCTTGGCCTTTCTATCAGCCGACAGATCGCCGAAGCGCATGGCGGCTCGCTGCGGGCCGAAAACATCATCGATGGTGATGGCGCAACGTTGCTCGGCGCCCGCTTCATTCTGTCCCTGCCCGCCGAAACGCACGTTTGAACGGCCGCATGACCGGCGAAGCGATCAATATCCACGCAACGGCAATCCTGATCGGCAAAACCGGGCTGCTGTTTCTCGGACCATCGGGAAGCGGCAAATCCTCCCTCGCCCTATCCTGCCTGGCTGCCGCCAAGCAGCTCGGGCTCGATGCGCGACTGGTCGCCGATGATCGCGTGCTGATCGCTGGAGACGGTGATCGCGTCTTTGCCGAGTGCCCGCCTTCCATCGCCGGCCTGATGGAAATCCGTTATACGGGCATCGTCCGCATGCCCCATATTTCGAGAGCGGAAATGCATTTTGCGGTCCGCCCGGTCGATCCGGCGACGGCAGAAAGGCTGCCTCCCGAGAATGAGCAGATCGACATTGCGCCGTCTATCCGCCTTCCCCTCATCCGTCTGGTTGCAAACTCAGCCAGTCCGCTCGCCATAATAACGGCGAAAATCGGCATCAGACTGGATTAATCGGCAATTTTGGCCCAAACAGGCGTTCAAATCCTGTATTTTAAGCTTGCACTTCGTCTTTTCATCGCCAAGATGTCCCCCCACGGTGGACGGCATTGCTGCATTGCGATATGGGCCACCTGTTTGCATATGCAATGGGAGCAGTAATATCATGATTGGACTTGTGCTTGTCACTCATGGCAAGCTGGCTGAAGAGTTTCGGCATGCCGTCGAGCATGTCGTTGGTCCGCAGAAGTTCATAGAAACGGTATGTATTGGCCCCGAAGACGACATGGACAAGCGCCGGCAGGACATCCTGCAGGCCGTCGCGGGCGCCGATGACGGCCATGGTGTCATCATCCTCACGGATATGTTTGGCGGCACTCCTTCCAATCTTGCAATCTCCGTCATGAATAGCGGCCACACCGAAGTCATCGCAGGCGTCAACCTGCCGATGCTCATCAAGCTTGCAGGCGTGCGCGGCGACAACAACATGGAAAAAGCCCTGGTCGAAGCTTCCGAAGCCGGGCGCAAATACATCAACGTGGCCAGCCGCGTGCTCAGCGGCAAATGACGGATAGCACCGCCTCCATGACCGAGCTTTCCAGGGAACTCCTGATCATCAACAAGCGCGGCCTCCACGCCCGCGCCTCAGCAAAATTCGTGCAGACCGTCGAAGCCTACGACGCGGCGATTACCGTTTCGCGGGACGGAACGACGGTCGGCGGCAATTCGATCATGGGCCTGATGATGCTTGCAGCCAGCCCCGGCTGCAGCGTGCTGGTTACGGCAAGCGGCAACCAGGCGGCCGAAGCGCTCGAGGCTCTGGACCAGCTGGTCGCCAACAAGTTCGGCGAGGAAATGTAGGCCCCGGCCGCCAGCTCCTGCCGAGATATAAAGACATAAAGACTTCTTTATATCTTCATTGATTTCCCTCCTGAAGCCTGATACACGGCATCATCCACACGCTATAGCGTGCAATTCTTGTTGCATTCGGCCAGGGCGTTCAGCCTCGGCGCGATTGCATCGTTCAGGCTGGAGACCAATTGATGAGCACTGAAAAGGACTACATCGTCGCCGATATCGGCCTTGCAGACTATGGTCGCAAGGAAATCACGATCGCCGAAACCGAGATGCCCGGCCTGATGGCTTGCCGCGCCGAATTCGGCGAAGCGCAGCCGCTGAAGGGCGCACGCATCACCGGCTCGCTGCACATGACGATCCAGACGGCCGTCCTGATTGAGACCCTGGCCGCTCTCGGTGCCGATATCCGCTGGGCATCCTGCAACATCTTCTCGACCCAGGACCACGCAGCTGCGGCGATCGCCGCTTCCGGCATCCCGGTTTACGCCGTCAAGGGCGAAAGCCTGGAAGACTACTGGATCTACACCGACAAGATCTTCCAGTGGGCCGATGGCGGTCTTTCCAACATGATCCTCGACGATGGCGGCGACGCCACGATGTACATCCTGCTCGGCGCCCGCGCCGAAGCCGGTGAAGACGTGCTGTCCAACCCGCATTCCGAAGAAGAGGAAATCCTCTTCGCGCAGATCAAGAAGCGCCTGCAGGCTTCGCCGGGCTGGTTCACCAAGCAGCGCGACGCCATCAAGGGCGTGACGGAAGAAACCACCACCGGCGTCAACCGTCTCTACCAGCTCAGCCAGAAGGGCCTGCTGCCTTTCCCGGCAATCAACGTCAACGACAGCGTCACCAAGTCGAAGTTCGACAACAAGTACGGCTGCAAGGAATCGCTGGTTGACGGTATCCGCCGCGCCACCGACGTGATGATGGCCGGCAAGGTTGCCGTCGTTTGCGGTTACGGCGACGTCGGCAAGGGTTCTGCCGCTTCGCTCTCCGGCGCCGGCGCCCGCGTCAAGGTCACGGAAGTCGATCCGATCTGCGCACTTCAGGCTGCCATGGACGGCTATGAAGTCGTTCAGCTCGAGGATGTCGTTTCCTCGGCCGATATCTTCATCTCCACGACCGGCAACAAGGACGTCATCCGCATCGACCACATGCGCGCGATGAAGGACATGGCGATCGTCGGCAACATCGGCCACTTCGACAACGAAATCCAGGTTGCCGCTCTGCGTAACCTGAAGTGGACGAACATCAAGCCGCAGGTCGACATGGTCGAGTTTGCCAAGGGCAACCGCATCATCCTTCTGTCGGAAGGCCGCCTGCTCAACCTCGGCAACGCAACGGGCCATCCGTCCTTCGTGATGTCGGCTTCCTTCACCAACCAGACGCTGGCCCAGATCGAGCTTTTCACCAAGCCCGGCCACTACCAGAATCAGGTTTACGTGCTGCCGAAGCACCTCGACGAAAAGGTCGCCCGTCTGCATCTCGCCAAGCTCGGCGTAAAATTGACGGAGCTCTCCGACGAGCAGGCTGCGTATATCGGCGTGACGACGCAAGGTCCTTTCAAGTCTGACCACTACAGATACTGATCTTCAGATCAATATCCACAACATCTTGTGGCCTCGGCATTGACAAATGCCGGGGCTTATTTTTTGGCCCGCTCCCTTTCCGCAGATTCCCTTAAGCAGTATTGTTTTTGAACTTGATTCGTGACGAACCGGGTAAGCCCGGAGCCATGAAAATGGGATGTCTTGTCAGGATGCGGCACAGTAGAGCCGGGTGATTTCAGGTCTGCTCGACCCGAAGTCTGAATCCGCTCTACAAACAAATAAGTAGAGCATGATGTCGTCCGAAAGCCGTTTAGACTTTTCGGCACCATGCTCTGAAGGACGGAGACAGACCTCTTATGTTTGAAGGGGCAGACAGCCTGTATCAGTCAGCGTTACGTCGGGCGGCGGCGCGGCTGCAACGGGGCGGTGAACAGATGTTTTCGCCATTGGCAAAACGGGGACCCACCAAGGGCCGGTTGGCATCGCTGACCCGTCTTCTGCGGCTGAGCGTTTTCGGCGGCTTCATCGCCGGTATCGCAAGCCCGGTGCTGGCCCAGAGCGATGGTGTGGCCCAGACGACCGTGCGCCTCTTCACCTCTTCGGAAATGGCCGTTTTCTCCATCATCATCGGCGTGATTTCCGCGGCATTGCTGTCGACCGTGTGGATGGTCCGGCAACGCGGCAATATGGAAAGCGAAAGCCGCGAAATCCGCACTGCGCTGTCCGACGCCAACCAGCGCATTTCGCAATACCAGGCCCTGATTGCCGACAAGAACCGCCGCATCGTCATCTGGGACGGCCAGAATGCCCGGCCCGAATTGCTCGGCCAGCTTCCTGTCGAGACTGGCGCCCCTCAGGACAACGAATTCCTTGCCTTCGGACGCTGGCTTAAATCATGGTCCGCCGGCGAACTCGACAAGGCGATCGACAAGCTGCGCGGCAGCGGCCAGAGCTTCGATATCGTTGTCGAAACCAATCGCGACGAGATCCTCGAAGCCCAAGGCCGCATTTCCGGCGGCCGCGCCTTTGTTCGTTTCATCGCGCTCAACAACCTGCGCGCCGAACTGGCGGAGCTGAAGATCGAACGCGACCGGCTGATGACCTCGATCTCGGCCTTCCAGAACCTGCTCGATGCCATCGACCTTCCGGTCTGGCAGCGCGATTCGGAAGGCAAGCTTACCTGGGTCAACCAAGCCTATGGCGAAGCCGTCGAAGCGATTTCGAGCGAAGAAGCCATTCGCGAGGAGCGCGAATTCCTGACGACGGTGGCCCGCGAACGCATTCGTGCATCAACGACGCCGGAATCGCCTTTCCACGACAAGATCTCGACCGTCGTTCATGGCAACCGCACCTTCTTCGACGTCGTGGACGTCAAATCGTCGAACGGCTCGGCCGGCATGGCCATCGATATTTCCGAGGCGGAAGCTGTGCGGGCCGAACTGGCCCGTACGTTGAAAAGCCATGCCGAAACCCTCGATCATCTGGCGACCCCGGTCGCGATCTTCGATGGCGAGCGACGGCTGCAGTTCTATAACCAGGCCTTCGTCCAGCTCTGGGAACTCGATATCGCTTTCCTGGAGAAGCGCCCGGACAACAGCGAGCTTCTGGACCGGCTGCGCGGCGCCAAGAAGCTGCCAGAGCAGCTGAATTGGAAGACATGGAAGGATGGCGTGCTTTCGGTCTATCGTGCGCTCGATACACAGACCGATCTATGGCATCTGCCCAACGGCCAGATCCTGCGCGTCTTCGCGACAGCGCATCCCCAGGGCGGCGCCACCTGGGTATTCGAGAACCTGACCGAACAGGTTGATCTCGAAACGCGTTACAACACACTGGTCAAGGTTCAGGGTGAGACCATCGACCACCTGTCCGAAGGTGTCGCGGTGTTCGGGCCCGACGGGCGTATCCGCCTATCCAATCCGGCTTTCCGTATTCTCTGGAACATCACCGAAATACAGGCAAATCCCGGCACCCATATTCAAGCACTGGCCGAAGCCTGTGCGCCTTCCTATGACCGGCCTGATGGCTGGAAGCGCTTCGCCGAGCAGATCACCAGTTTCGACGACGAGCGCCCATCCTCACAAGGAACGCTGGAGCTCTATTCCAACCTGGTGCTCGATTACGCCGTCATCCCGTTGCCGAATGCGCAGACCATGCTGACCTTCGTCAATAAAACCGACAGCGTACGCGCCGAACGCGCCCTCACCGAAAAGAACGACGCGCTCCTGAAGGCAGACGAGCTGAAGAACGATTTCGTCCAGCATGTCTCCTACGAGCTGCGCTCGCCGCTGACCAACATCATCGGCTTCACGGACCTCTTGAAGACGCCGGGCATCGGCACTCTCAACGATCGACAGGCCGAATATATCGACCATATCTCGACGTCGTCTTCCGTGCTTTTGACGCTGGTCAACGACATCCTCGATCTGGCGACGGTCGATGCCGGCATCATGCGGCTGAATTACTCCGAGATCGTGCTCTCCGACCTGCTCGACGAAGTCTCGATGCAGATCGCAGACCGGCTGCAGGAAAGCGGCGTGACGCTGGAAATCACTGTGCCGACGCATCTCGGCTCCATTGTCGCCGATCAGCAGCGGCTGAAGCAGATCCTGCTCAAGCTTCTGACAAACGCCGCCAATTTTGCCCCAGAGGGATCGACGATCACGCTGAAGTGCGGACGTGAAAGCTCGGATTTCGTCTTCTCGGTGTCCGACAAGGGTCCCGGCATACCGGAAGAGCTGATCCACAGCGTCTTCAACCGCTTCGCTTCCGGCGGCAAAGCCGGCAAACGCAGCGGTGCTGGCCTCGGCCTTTCCATCGTCGAAAGCTTCGTCAGCCTGCATGACGGCGAAGTTTCGATTGAAAGCCAGCCCGGCAAGGGCACGACCGTCACATGCCGGATCCCTTCGGCTGATCTGCCCCACTCCGTCGCCGCAGAATGACAAGCTCCGACAGCAGTATTTCGCTTTTCCTTGCGGATGATGCGGCCACGGCCCAGCTAGGCGAGGACCTGGCGCTCGCTTTGAAAGCAGGCGACTGTCTGGCTCTGTCTGGCGATCTCGGCGCCGGGAAATCCTCGCTTGCCCGCGCTCTGCTGCGGGCCATAGCCGACGATGCCGAACTGGATGTGCCGAGCCCGACCTTCACGCTCGTCCAATCCTACGAGCTGCGCATTCCGGTCTCGCATTTCGATCTCTATCGCCTCGGTGACCCCAGCGAATTGATGGAGCTCGGTTTCGATGAGGCCCTGCAGACCGGCATCTGCCTTGTCGAGTGGCCCGAGATGGCCGAGGGGGAACTACCGAAAGAGCGCCTTGACCTGAAGCTGACGCATGAGGGCGAAGGGCGGCGCGCCGTCCTCACGGCACCGGCCAAGCAGATGGCGCGCATCCAGCGTGTGCTTGATATCCGCGCCTTTCTGGATGCGCGTGGCTATCGCGGCGCACATCGACGCTTTCTGACCGGCGATGCCTCCTTGCGCGCCTATGAGTCCGTTTATCCTGCCGACGGCAGCAGCCGCATCATTCTCATGGACTGGCCGCGCCTGCCGGAAGGGCCGCCGGTGCTTGACGGCAAGCCCTACCCCAAGGTCGCGCATTTGGCCTGGGACAGCTATCCCTTCGTGGCGATCGCCAATATCCTGAGCGAGAATGGTTTTGCCGCACCGGCAATTTTCGCCGCCGATTATGATCAGGGCATCCTTCTGATCGAAGATCTCGGCACCGATGGTGTCCTCGACGCCGACGGCAAGCCCATTGCCGAGCGCTATCGCGCCAGTGTCGCCTGCCTCGCGCATCTGCACGGGCTTTCGATCCCCCACGACATTCCGGTGACATCGGACCACATCCATCATATCCCGGATTTCGACCGGACGGCGATGAAGATGGAAGCGCGGCTGCTTCTCGACTGGCACCTGCCCTGGAAGCGCGGCACCCCGGCGAGCGACGAAGAACGCGCCGAATACCTGGAGATATGGGACGGGCTGATCAATCAGCTCGAAGACTCGGAAAAGAACCTGCTTCTGCGCGACATGCATTCGCCGAATATCATCTGGCGGGCGGAAAAAGAGGGTATCCAGCGCGTCGGCATCATCGATTTCCAGGATGCGATGATCGGGCCGACATCCTATGACGTGGCCTCGCTGGTTCAGGATGCGCGCGTGACGATCGAGCGAGATCTGCACGACCAGCTGATGTCGGACTATCTTGCCTTGCGCCACGCCCAGGGCGGCTTCGACGAAGCGAAATTCCTGAAGAGCTGGGCAATCATGTCGGCGCAGCGCAATTGCAAGCTTGCCGGCCTCTGGGTGCGGCTCCTGCAGCGCGACGGCAAGCCCGGCTATCTAAAGCATATGCCGCGCACGCTCGCCTATCTCGCCATCGCCTTCGAGCACGATGCGCTCGCACCTCTGCGCGAATGGTGCGAGAAGGCCGGTATTGGCCGGGCATAACGGCCAGAGACCGGGCGACGGCTTTCCAGCCTTGTGCTAAGGAAAGCAGACACGAATCGAAAGTTCGAGACGAAATGAGCATCAAGCAAGCCATGATATTGGCGGCGGGGCTTGGAACCCGCATGCGGCCGATCACCGACACCATTCCAAAGCCGCTGGTGACGATCGCCGGCAAGCCGATGATCGACTATACGCTGGATGCTCTGGTGCAGGCAGGCGTCGAGCGAGCCGTGGTCAACGTTCACCATCACGCCGACCAGATGGAAACGCATTTGCGCAATTATCGAGGTCTCGAAATCCTGATCTCCGACGAACGTGATGCGCTGATGAACAATGGCGGCGGCCTCGTCAAGGGCTTCAAGCTGTTGAGCCGCGATCCGGTTTTCGTCATGAACGCCGATCTCTTCTGGATCGGCGAAGAGCCTGGTCATCCCAGCAACCTTGATCGCTTAGCCGGATTCTACGACGCACAGCGCATGGATATGGCGATGCTGTGCGTGGAGCTGGACCGGACCACCGGTCATAACGGCAAGAACGACTTCAGCATGGCAGAGGGCGGAGGGCTTGCCCGTTACCGCGATGTCGGGCACAGCGGCGTCGTCTATGCGGGCGCCATCGCAATGCACCCGTCATTCCTTGATGATGCGCCGGATGACGCGTTCAACATCAACATCTACTTCGACAAGGCCATCGCGCACGGCCGGCTCTATGGCACGATGCTCGACGGCCATTGGCTGACCGTGGGAACGCCGGAGGCGATCGGCGAGGCTGAGGAAGCGATCCGGAATTTCCGGGCGCTTGCGTGACCCCATGACAGGCGGGCACCGGCAACGCATCCTGACGATCCCGGCAGGCCTGCCCTTTTTGAAGACTCTCGCGGTCGCCTTGTGCGACGGCCGGCTGACCGAACATTTCCGTCATGACCCGGATGATCCGCTGTCGCTCACCAAAGTCAGCATCTTTCTGCCGACGCGCCGCGCTGTTCGCGTTCTGCGCTCGGAGTTCGTCGATCTTCTTGGCGGTCGCGCCGCCATTCTCCCGGTCATTCGTCCGCTCGGCGAAACCGATGATGACAGCGGCTATTTCGAGGAGGCCCTGCCTGAAGCGGCCGATCTGGCGCAGCCTCTTGCCAACACCGCACGGCTTCTGGAGCTGGCGCGGCTGATCCTTGCCTGGCGCAACAAGCTGCCGCAGATCGTGCGTGACATCCATTCCGATTCTCCGCTCGTGGCGCCCGCCAGCCCGGCCGATGCCATATGGCTGGCGCGCAATCTTGCGGAGTTGATTGATTCGCTCGAGACCGAGGACCGCGAGTGGAACGAACTCGCCAATCTCAGCGCCGAGGAACATGCGCTCTGGTGGCAACTGACGGCGGAATTCCTGGCGATCGCCAGCGCCTTCTGGCCGGCACGACTGGAAGAGCTCGGCAAATCCTCGCCGGCGCGCAACCGCAATGCCGTGCTTCGCGCCGAAGCCCAAAGAATTGCCGCCATGCAGCATCCAGGCCCGGTGATTATCGCCGGATCGACCGGCTCCGTACCGGCAACGGCGGAACTGATCGCGGCCGTCGCCGCGCTGCCGCAAGGGGTCATCGTGCTGCCTGGTCTCGATCTGTCGATGCCGGACGAGGATTGGCAGCTAGTGGCGCCGGAAACGGCGATCGGTGAGAGATCGGATCCCACCACGCGCAGCCACCCGCAATATGGTCTTTCGCTGCTTCTGAAGCGCCTGCGCGTCACCCGACGCGATGTCGAGACCGTGGACGAGGCGGCGGAGGCGATGCAAATGCGGGCGCAAATCCTGTCTCGCGCATTGGCACCCGCCAAAGCCACGAGCGGCTGGGGACATTGGCGCAAGGCGCTGCCTCCCGAGGCGATTACCGACGCCTTTGCCGAGGTTTCGCTTATCGAGGCATCGAATGAACGTGAGGAAGCGACCGCGATCGCGATCGCGTTGCGTCTGGCGCTTGAGAAGCCGGGACGTTTTGGCGGCGAAAGCCAGGCAGCCCTGATCACGCCTGACCGCAATCTGGCACGGCGCGTGACTGCCGAACTTGTCCGCTTCGGCATCACCGCCGACGATTCGGCCGGCACGCCGCTTTCGGCCATGCCGCAAGGCACGCTTCTGCAGTTGCTGCTGGAAGCGGCGCTGCGGCCAGGCGATCCTGTCGCCGTGGTCTCCCTGCTCAAACATCCGCTTGCCTGCTTCGGCTTGCCGCCCGAAACGCGGCTGCCGGGAGTCGATGCACTGGAAATCCTGGCGCTCAGAGGCGGTGTCGCCGAAATCGATATAGCCACGCTGGAAACACTGCTCGACATCAGGCTGGCCGAACAGGCAAGTGATCGGCACGCGCCGCAATGGCGCAAGTCACTTGCACCGGAAGCGGTTGAGCATGCGCGCAGGCTGGCGCAACAGGTCACCAAAGCGTGCGAGCCGCTGATCGCGGCGCTATCGTTGCAAACGGCGGAAGGGCTTCCCACGCTTTCCGAATGGGCTGAGCGTACAGGTCGAGCGCTGGAAGCCGTTGCCGTGGACGAGCGCGGAGACCTGGCAGCACTCTGGTCCGGCGAGGCGGGCGACACGCTTGCCAGTCTGCTGAAGGACGTCATCGATACCGACGGCCAGCTGGAAGCGGATGGGCCGCAGTGGATAGATGTCATGGCGGCGCTTTGTGTCGGCCAGGCGGTCAAACCGAAGGCACTCAGCCACCCCCGGCTTTTCATCTTCGGTACGCTCGAGGCGCGCCTGCAGAGCGTGGATACGCTGATACTCGGCGCATTGAACGAGGGCTCTTGGCCGGGCCAGACCGCCAACAATCCCTTCATTTCCCGCTCGATGAAGACCGAGATCGGCCTTGAACCGCCGGAGCGGCGCATTGGCCAACTCGCACACGACTTCGAGATGGCCAATGGCACGCGTGACCTCATCTACTCGCGCGCATTGCGCCAGGGCTCGACGCCGACGGTCGCTTCGCGCTGGCTGCAGCGGCTCATCGCGCTTGGCGGCGATGAACTTGAAGCGGCGATGAAAGCCCGCGGCGATCAGTATCGTCATTGGGCCGGAATGATCGATGAGGGTGACAATCAGGCTCCAGCCCTGCGACCGGCACCGCGGCCGCCGGCCGAACTGCAGCCGAAAAGCTATTCCTTCAGCGAAGTGGGACGACTGCGCAGAGACCCCTATGCGATCTATGCACGACGTGTGCTGCGGCTCGACCCGGTCGATCCATTCAACCGTGATCCCGGACCGGCAGAACGCGGCACGCTCTACCACAAGATCATCGATCGTTTCGTCCGTGAAGGACATGTTGCGGGCACACCGGACGCAGCGCTGGCCATGGATCGCATCATCGCCGAGCTTTTCGATGCTCAGCAGCTGCCCGATCACATCGACAGCGTCTGGCGGCCGCGTTTCCGCGAGGTGGCGCGCGCCTTCCTTGGCTGGGAAGCCGAGCGACGACCGGAGGTCCGCCAGACGGCGACGGAGGTGCCGGCCGGCGTCGAGATCGAGCCGATCGGCATCAGGTTGACCGGCGTTGCCGACCGCATCGACATCAAGAACGACAAGGCTGCCGACATCATCGACTACAAGACCGGCTCCAACCCCTCGCCGCCGCAGGCCCGCGCGCTGCTCGATCCGCAGCTGGCACTGGAAGCCTATGCGCTGAAACAGGGCGCCTTTCGCAATATCGGTGCATTGCTGCCGGAAAACCTCCTTTATGTCCGGCTGCGACCGGGTGATCGCTTCAAGGCCGAGACCGTCAACAACGAGCATTCGACCCGCGGCGGCAAGACGGAAACGAAGTCGGCTATGGATCTCGCTCAGGAGTCGATGGACCAGCTGGTCAAGTTCGTTTCGCTGCTGCAGACAGGCGAAAAGGGCTTTTCCTCGCGGTTGATTCCTGCCCAGCAATTCGAATACGGCGGCGATTACGATCATCTCGCGCGCGTTTCCGAATGGTCGACGGCCGAGACCGAGCAGGAAGGCGGCGGCGATGAGTGAATCTTCAGCCGACGACATCGCCATCCTGCCGGAAAGCGATGATCCCGGCGTCTGGATCAGCTGGACGACCATCCAGCAATCGATCGCCTCCGACCCGGAGCGCTCGGCCTGGGTTTCGGCCAATGCCGGCTCCGGCAAGACGCATGTGCTGACACAGCGCGTCATCCGACTGCTATTGGCCGGTGCACGGCCTTCGGCCATCCTCTGCCTCACCTATACCAAGGCTGCGGCTTCCGAAATGTCGAACCGCGTCTTCGACCGGTTGGCCGCGTGGGCGACGATGCCGGACGAGGAATTGAGAACGCGCATCGGCGACATCGAAGGCAGGGAGCCAGACCTTTTCAAGCTTGCCGAAGCACGCCGGCTGTTTGCCAAGGCCCTGGAAACGCCAGGTGGCTTGAAGATCCAGACGATCCACGCCTTCTGCGAAGCACTGCTGCATCAGTTTCCACTCGAAGCTAACGTCGCCGGGCATTTCTCGGTGCTGGACGATCGCGCTGCGGCAACCCTGCTCGACGATGCAAGACGGGCGCTGCTTTCTTCCGCCACGCCGCATGGCGATGCCGAACTGGCGCAAGCCTTCACCTATGTGCTGGATCTCGGCGACGAATCGGGCCTCGAGACGCTGCTCGGCGATATTGTCGCGAATCGCAACGCCATTCGCCGTTTCACCGAAGCAGCAGAGCGAAAAGGTGGTTTCGACGCGGCCCTGCTGGCGCGCCTCGGCCTATCGGCCGACGACACGGAAGCCGGCATCGCAGGGCAATTTTGGCCTCTGCCCGGTCTCTCCGGCGCGACTCTGGAGCTTTATCTTACGCTCGCCGACCAGAAAGGCGGGACCTACGCTCAGGAGGTTGCCTACGCACTGCGGCTCGCCAAACGTGAGGCAGACCCGATCGCCCGGGTCGGCATCATCGAAAAGGCCATGCTGACGGCAAAAGGCGAGCCAAAGGCGGACAGTCGCATCGTCGCCAAGGCAATGCTGCTGGATGCTCCCGCACTCGCTGATGCTGTGGCGGAAGCGCGTGCCCATGTCGTTGCCTGCCGCGATCGGCTGAAGCTGATGCGGATGTATCAGGCGACGCGTGCTGCGCTTATTCTCGCCGATCGCCTGAACCGCGACTACGAGGAGCTGAAAAAGAGGCGCAGCCAGCTCGATTTCGAAGATCTCATTACACGCACGGCCGATCTTCTGACCAAGAAGGATGTCGGCCCGTGGATCCACTACAAGCTGGATCAGGGCATCGACCATATTCTGGTGGATGAAGCGCAGGATACCAGCCCAATCCAGTGGAGCGTCATCCAGTCGCTTGCGGAGGACTTCTTCTCGGGTGACAGCGCGCGGCCAACGCTGCGCACCATTTTTGCCGTCGGTGACGAGAAGCAATCGATCTACTCATTCCAGGGCGCGCGTCCCGAGCGCTTTTCCGAGGAAAGTGACAGGACGCGAAGGCGTGTGGCGGCCAGCGGCCAACAGTTCTCATCGATCCGCCTCCCCCTCTCCTTTCGCTCGACCGCCGATGTCCTCGGCGCCGTCGATCATGTTTTTACCAGCCCGGATAATGCGCGGGGGCTCAGTGCCGTTGGCGAACCGGTGGTCCACCGCTCCAGCCGTATCGGCCATCCGGGCACCGTAGATCTTTGGGAGATGATCGCGCCGGAGCCGGCCGCCAAGGAAGAAGACTGGACGGCACCCTTCGATTCGACGCCGGAAAGCGCGCCGCCCGCCATACTGGCACGACGGATGGCCCAGACGATCGGCAACCTCGTCGGCCGGGAAACGATCATCGAGAAGGGTAAAGCTCGCGTCATCGAGGCGGGCGACATTCTCGTGCTGGTGCGCAAGCGCGACAGCTTCGTCAACGCGCTGACACGCGCTTTGAAGCGGCGCGGCAACATTCCCGTCGCCGGTGCCGACCGGTTGGTGCTGACAAGCCATATCGCCATTCAGGATCTCCTCGCACTCGGGCGCTTCCTGCTGCTGCCGGAAGACGACCTCTCACTCTGTGCGGTCATGAAAAGCCCCCTGTTCGACCTCAACGAGGAGGATGTTTTTGCCGTTGCCGCCTATCGTGATGACGAGGAAAGCGCCTGGAGCCATATGCAACGGTTTGCAAAGGATGGCCACGAGCGCTTTCACCAAGTGGTCGAACGGCTGAGAACCTTTCTAGCCTTGTCCAAAACACTGGCCGTGCATGATTTCTACGCGCGCGTGCTCGGCAGCTTCGGAGGCCGGCGGCAGTTTCTCGCGCGGCTCGGCACGGAGGTCAGCGACATTCTTGATGAATTCCTGACCTTCACGCTGGATCACGAAACCAGCGGTCTGCCCGGCCTGCAATCCTTCATCTCGACGCTGGAACTCGAAGCGCCTACGGTCAAGCGCGAGCAGGACAAAGGCCGCAACGAAGTGCGGATCATGACGGTGCACGCCTCGAAAGGGCTGGAAGCGCCGATCGTCTTCCTGGTCGATGGCGGCGGCAAGTCCTTTACCCATACGCATCTGCCGAAGATGCGGCTCATTGAAACGGGCCGGGAAGAAATCCCGCTGCCGGTCTGGGTTCCGGTTACCGCGCTCGTAAACTCGTTCACACAAGCGGACACGGCTCGGCTGCAGGCCCTGGCGGAAGAGGAATATCGTCGCCTGCTCTATGTCGGCATGACGCGCGCCGCCGACCGGCTGATCATCTGCGGCTATCGCGGCATCCGGGAAAATGCAGATACCTGGCATTCGATGATTTCGACGGCATTGCGCGGGGACGAAGAACATTGCACGCTGAAGACATTCACCGGCGCCGATGGTGACTGGCAGGGTCTCAGCTGGCGCGTGGCGCAGGTCCAACGCGAATTCGAAACCATGCGCGAGCCGGAAAAGCCGGCGGAGCGCGCCGGCCTGCCCGCCGGTCTCAGCCGCCCGCTGCCGCCGACAAAGAGCCTGCCGAGACCATTGAGCCCCTCCGGCGTCGGCACCGTCATCGATGACGAGGCCGACAACCTTCTCGTCACCTCGGCGCTCTTTGGGGAAAAGGCGAAATCGGACCGTGCCCTGCAGAAGGGGCGTTTCATTCACCGCATGCTGCAAACCCTGCCCGATATTGCGCCGGATGAGCGCGCGGATGCGGCGCGGCGCTATGCCGAGCGAGCCGCCCGTTTCTGGCCGCAGGATGAGCGTGAGGCGTTGATCAACTCCGTGATGGCACTCCTCGCTCATCCGGATTTGCAGGGCACGTTTAGCAGCCATGCGCAGGCCGAAGTCTCGATCATGGGAACGCTGAAGCTCGGCAGCCAATCCTATGCCGTCTCCGGCCGTATCGACCGACTGGCGGTGCTCGAGGACCGAGTCATCATCCTCGATTACAAGACGAACCGCATACCGCCTCGCAGCGAGCTCGAAATTCCATTTGCGCACAGAGCGCAGCTAGCCATTTATCGCGGTATTCTGGCGCCGCTTTATCCTGGCAAGCCGATCGATTGCCTGCTCGTCTACACCGAAGGCGCGTCGATTTATACGCTATCCGAGGGCACGCTTGCATCCGCGCTTGCGGAGCTCCAGACAAAGTGAAATATCGGACATTGAAATTCAGGCGCCGGCGCCTCACATAGATAGCAACCCGCAAATCCTGGTAAAGGAGCAGCCTATGGCTACCGTAAAAGTCGATACCTCCAACTTCGCAAGCGAAGTCCTGCAGTCCGCAGAGCCCGTTGTCGTTGATTTCTGGGCAGAATGGTGCGGTCCGTGCAAGATGATCGCTCCGGCTCTTGAAGAGCTGGCCGTGAAGTTTGAAGGCAAGGTCAAGGTCGCCAAGCTCAACATCGACGAAAACCCGGAACTGGCTGCCCAGTTCGGCGTTCGCTCCATTCCGACGCTTGCGATGTTCAAGGCTGGTGAAGTTGCCGACATCAAGGTTGGAGCTGCTCCCAAGACCGCCTTGGAAAACTGGATTTCCAGCGCTTCCTGATCCAAGTATCGATTGAATGAATAAAAAAGCCCGGCTCGACCGGGCTTTTTTTATTGCGTTCGACTTTTTTATTGTGTTCGACAGGCCTTATTGCGGCGGCGTGCCGTTATCCGCAAGTACATCGCCGACCAGATAAAGAGAGCCGCCGATCAGGATGCGCGGACCGGGCGCATTCGGCACCACGAGGGCCTTGATGGCCTCCAGCGCCTGTGCGACATCGGACATGGGCTCCGCCACCAGACCTGCGTCATAAGCCGCATTCGCCAGGATAACAGGATCGATCATCGCGTCGCTGGCGTGGATCGGCACGCAATAGACCTTCTCGGCAAGACCGGCGAAGGCCTTGAAATAACCGACAGGATCCTTGGTGTTGATCATGCCGATGATCAGGAACAAAGGGCGCGGCTGACGCTCCTCGAAATTGGCCATGGCTTCGGCGATCACTTCGCCAGCACCGGGATTGTGACCGCCGTCGACCCAGATCTCCGCGCCATCGGGCGCATGCTGGATCAGATTGCCTTCATTCAAACGCTGCAGGCGTCCCGGCCAGTCGACCGAGGTCATCGCCTTTTCCATCATCGCTTCCGTCACGACGAAACCGGCAGCCTTGACCGCGCGGATAGCAGCAGCGGCATTGCCATATTGATGGCGGCCGGGCAGGCGCGGCAACGGCAGATCGGCGAGACCGAACTCATCCTGGTAGACCAGCTTGCCGTACTCTTCGTGGGCGGAGAAATCCTGACCGAAGATAGCCGTCGGGCAGCGAAGCCGCTCGGCCGTCGAGATCAACACATCGAGCGCCGCATCATATTCCTGATGGCCGATCACGACCGGATGACCGGGCTTCATGATGCCGGCCTTCTCGGCGGCAATGAGCTCGACGCGATCGCCAAGATAGGCCTGGTGGTCGAGCGAGATCGGCATGATGACCGAGACGGCCGGATCCGACAGGACGTTGGTGGCATCGAAGCGACCGCCGAGACCGACTTCGATGACAGCGGCGTCCGCCGGATGCTCGGCAAATAAAAGAAAGGTCGCGGCCGTCAGAATTTCGAAGACGGTGATCTGCTGGCCCGCATTGGCGTCGCTGATCCGGCGCAGCACATCGGCAAAAACAGCATCGTCGACAAGCTTGCCGCGACCGCCCTTGACGCCCATGCGATAGCGCTCATGCCAATTGACCAGATGCGGCGAGGTGTGGACATGGACGCTGTAGCCGCCTGCCTCGAGCAGCGCACGGCAGAAGGCCGTGACCGAGCCCTTGCCGTTGGTGCCGGCGACATGGATCACCGGCGGCAGCTTCTTATGGGGATTGCCGAGGATATCGAGCAGCCGGGTGATTCTCTCCAGGGAGAGATCGAAACCTTTGGGGTGCAGCCCCAAAAGCTTCTCGATCTCCCGAGCCGCCTCGCTCATTGCGGATTGATCCATAGCCGTCATCCCGCACCTCCGCCTTCAGGCCATCGATGATATCAGGCGCTGGCCGCTACCGCCAGCGCAGCACCATTCTTGCTCTTGATGGACACAACATCGTTTGCCGGCGCCTTCGTGAAGATCTTCAAAAGCGTCGCAAGGGTATCCGGAATATCGTGGCGCTTGACGACCATGTCGACCATGCCGTGCTCCAGCAGGTATTCCGAGGTCTGGAAGCCTTCCGGCAGCTTTTCACGGATCGTCTGCTCGATGACGCGCTTGCCGGCAAAGCAGATTTCAGCGCCCGGCTCGGCGAGATGAACGTCGCCCAGCATGGCGTAGGATGCCGTGACCCCGCCCGTGGTCGGGTTGGTGAGAACGACGATATAGGGCTGGCCCGCTTCCTTCAGCATGTCGACGGCAACGGTCGTGCGCGGCAGCTGCATGAGCGAGAGAATGCCCTCCTGCATGCGCGCTCCACCCGAGGCCGGGAACATCACCAGCGGGCACTTTTCGGAAATCGCCCGCTCGAACGCCTTGACGATGGCTTCGCCGGCGGCGATGCCGAGCGAACCGCCCATGAAATTGAACTCGTGGACGACTGCGACGAGCTTGACGCCACGGACCTTGCCGACGCCGGCAAGGATCGTGTCTTCCTGCTCGGTCTTGATACGGCTGTCCTTGAGGCGATCGGTATATTTCTTCGAGTCGCGGAACTTCAGCGGGTCCTGCGCCACCTTCGGCTGCGGCAGGGCTTCATAGTCACCATTGTCGAAGAGGTCGGCAAGGCGGGCCTTGGCCGGCATTTTCATGTGGAATCCAGATGCGGGAATGACCCACTTGTTGTCTTCCAGATCCTTGTGAAAGACCATCTCGCCCGTTTCCGGGCACTTGATCCAGAGATTCTCCGGAACCTCGCGACGGCCCAGCATGGAATTGATCCGCGGGCGGACGTAGTTCGTGATCCAGTTCAATTCGAAACTCCTAATCGACCAAATTCATCGATAACCCAATCGTCACCAAATGCACATAGGCCTTTTCCTCAATCCGCAGGGGATTGCTGAAAGGCCTATATGGGGGAACTATTCGGCGGCAACAAGGCGGGCGGAACGGGTGCCTGTCGACAAGCCGCGCACCAGAGTGGCGACAGCCTGGATGGTATCGGCGCTTGCCTTGCCGTCCTTCGTCAGGCTGTTGGCGATCTGATTGACGATCGCGGTGCCGACAACGACGCCATCGGCCGAAGCGCCGATCAGCTTGGCATGTTCGGCGGTCTTGACGCCGAAACCGACGCAGACCGGCAGCTCGGTGTGCTGCTTGATACGCTCTACCGCGCCTGAGACCAGCGACGGATCCGGCAGTGCCGAACCGGTGATGCCGTTCATCGACACATAGTAGACGAAGCCCGTCGTGTTCTTCAGAACCGTCGGCAGACGCTTATTATCGGTGGTCGGCGTTGCCAGGCGGATGAAGTTGATGCCCTTGCGGATTGCCGGGATGCAAAGCTCGTCATCCATTTCCGGCGGCAGATCGACGACGATCAGGCCGTCGATGCCGGCGGCCAGAGCATCGTCGAGGAACTTTTCGACGCCGTAGATGTAGATCGGATTGTAGTAGCCCATCATCACGATCGGCGTATCGGCATCGACCTTACGGAAATCGGCGGCGAGCTGCAGCGTCTTCTTCAGCGTCTGGCCGGCCTTCAGGGCGCGCTGGCCGGCAAGTTGGATCGCCGGGCCGTCGGCCATGGGGTCGGAAAAGGGCATGCCGAGTTCGATGACGTCGGCGCCGGCTTCCGGCAGCGCCTTCATGATGCCGAGCGAGGTCTCGTAATCGGGATCGCCGCCCATGAAATAGGTGACGAGTGCGGGGCGGCCTTCAGCCTTCAAAGCGGCGAAGCGTTTGTCCATACGTGCGGTCATGGCGTCTAACTCACATTCCCAGAATCTTGCCGACGGTGAAGATGTCCTTGTCACCACGGCCGGAGAGGTTCATCAGGATGATCTCGTCCTTGCCCATTTTCGGGGCACGCTTGATCACTTCGGCCAGCGCATGGCTCGGCTCGAGCGCCGGGATGATGCCTTCGAGGCGCGTCAGCGTCTGGAAGGCTTCAAGGGCTTCATGGTCCATGATCGGCACATATTCGGCGCGGCCGATATCGTTCAGCCACGAGTGTTCCGGTCCGATGCCGGGATAGTCGAGACCAGCCGAAATCGAATGTCCCTCTTTGATCTGACCGTCGCCATCCTGCAGCAGATAAGTGCGGTTGCCGTGCAGCACGCCGGGCGAGCCGGCGGTGATGGAGGCGCAATGCTCTTCGCCATCCAGGCCCTTGCCGCCGGCTTCGACGCCGACGATCTTGACGCTTTCGTCATCGAGGAAAGGATGGAAGATGCCGATGGCGTTCGAACCGCCGCCAACGGCTGCAACGACGAGATCCGGCAGCCGGCCCTCGGCTTCCAACATCTGTGCTCGGGCTTCGGTGCCGATCACGGCCTGGAAATCCCTAACCATTTCCGGATAGGGATGCGGGCCGGCGGCCGTGCCGATCAGGTAATAGGTGTCCTCGACATTGGTGACCCAGTCGCGGAGCGCTTCATTCATCGCATCCTTCAGCGTGCCGCTGCCAGCCGTCACCGGGATAACCTCGGCACCGAGAAGCTTCATGCGGAAAACGTTCGGCGCCTGACGCTCGACGTCGGTCGCGCCCATGTAGACGACACATGGAAGACCGAAGCGGGCGGCGACCGTCGCAGAGGCAACGCCATGCTGGCCGGCACCGGTCTCAGCGATGATGCGGGTCTTGCCCATGCGCTTGGCGAGCAGAATCTGGCCGATGCAGTTGTTGATCTTGTGCGAGCCGGTGTGGTTCAGCTCTTCGCGCTTGAAGTAGATCTTTGCGCCGCCAAGCTCCGCCGTCAGGCGCTCGGCGAAATAAAGCGGGCTCGGGCGGCCGATATAGTGCGCGCCGAGAGATTTCAGCTCCGCCTGGAAAGCCGGATCATCCTTTGCCTTGGCCCATTCCTCCTGCAGATCCAGGATCAGCGGCATAAGCGTTTCGGCTACGAAACGACCGCCGTAAATGCCGAAACGGCCGTCCTCATCGGGGCCGGAGCGGAAGGAATTGGGTTTGGGCGTCTGGTTCACTCTCTACTCCCTGCTGCCGGTTCCGGCAGACATGCTTCTGCAAAAGCGTCGAAAAATTGGTCGATCTTACCGAGATCCTTCACACCCGGCGCGCTTTCGACCGCGGATGAAAGATCGATGCCGGTGGCCTTGGTGGAGGCCAGCGCCTTGGCGACGTTGTCCTTGTTGACGCCGCCCGACAGCATATAGTCCACGCGATCGTCGAGCCAGCTCATCAGGCTCCAGTCGAAGGATACGCCGTTTCCGCCTGGCAGCACAGAGCCGGCCGGGGGTTTGGCGTCAAACAAAAAGCGGTCGGCAATACCGATATAGGATTCGACCCGCTTCAGATCATCGGCCTCGCGCACAGACATGGCCTTCATGACCGGCACGTTGTGGACCGCCTTGATGGTCAGCACGCGCTCCGGGCTTTCGTTGCCATGAAGTTGCAGCATGTCCGGCTTCACCAGCGCCATGATCTCATCGAGATCGTCATTGGTGGGGTTGACCGTGACAGCGACGATCTTCGCCTTGCCGCGAGCACGCTCGGCCAGCTGGCCGGCGATATCGGGCTCGATATAGCGGGGGCTTTTTTCAAAGAAGATGAAACCGATATGGGTAGCGCCACGCTCAAGAGCGCGATCCACCGCTTCCGGCGTCTTCAGACCACAAATTTTGACATCGGGGCTCATGGCAGCGGAGTGACACGAAATTTGGAAAGAGTCGAGCCTAAAGGCGATGTTGGCGGGATTTTTGAGTGCAGCGCACCCTGTTTGACCGGATCAATCGAAATCGATCGCGTGCAGCTGACTCCCGTGGCGCTTGAGCCAGGCCTTGGCTTCGTCCATGTCGGGGCAGAGCTTGCGGCAGAGCGCCCAGAAGCGCGGGCCGTGGTTCATTTCCTTGAGATGCGCGACCTCATGGGCAGCAAGATAATCGATGACCAGCGGCGGCGCCATGACGATGCGCCAGGAGAAACTGAGATTTCCCTGCGATGAACAGGAACCCCAGCGGCTGCGGGTATCCTTCATGGTGATGGAGGTGAAGCTGGCGCGGATCGCTCTGGCGTGAACGGCCACAAGTTTCTCCAGATCGGCACGAGCCTCTTTCTTCAGAAAAGTGGCAATGCGCCGCCCGGTATGTTCCGGCATGCCGCTGACGCGCAGTACAGGCAGGCCGTCGACAACAGCCGTTTCTGTGAGACCGCGAAGCGTGCCGGTATGCTCGATGCGGTGGCGCACGCCGCGCAGCAGGATTTCGCTGCCGCTGCCAAGATTGCCATCGACACTGAATTTCGCAAGCTTGGTCAAAAGCCAGCCCTGATGGCGGTCGAGGAAAGCATTCACTTCCCGGGCGGCAAGACCACGCGGAATGGTCATTTTCAGCGAACGTCCGCCCGGTTCGATCCTCAGGGTGATGCGGGTTGCGCGTTCGTGCTGGCGGATTGTCAGCGGCATCAGCCGCCCGGCGATGTCGAGAGTGCGCGTTTCCGGCGCGGGTGGCCTGGGCGGCGATTTGCGGGATCTGGAAAGCAGCGGAAACATGGGGAAGTTTTATATGATTCGCCAAAGCGCGTCGCAATCTTTCAAGGCCGCGTCTGGCGCTTTGATCTGCGATTTTTGCGTGTCGTTATCGTGAAGCCTCAGCGCAGGTCTGTGCCTTTTGCCTTGCGCGTTCGCCTTATGAAAAACCGGCACCTGACGATGCCGGTTTCTTGCTGGATTTGCGGCTGCCGTCACAGCCCGATTACGGGGTCTGGAACTCGGTCGGCGAGCCGCCATTGTCGTTGCGCTTGACGCTGTTGCGCTCGCGCATGAAGCGATCGAACTCTTCCTGATCCTTGGCGCGGCGCAATTCGCGAGCGTAAGCGTCGAAATCGGCGCGCATTTCGTCCAGCTTGCGGCGCTCCTGTTCGAGGCGCTCAAGCTCTGCCCGGCGCCAGTCGTCGAAGGCGACGTTGCCGGTCGCGGAGAAGGAATGGCGATGACGATTGCGATAACGTCCGCAGCCAGCAAACATGCCGTCGGTCCTTTCGTTCACATCCCGTTTGAATTCCCGCAAACGTTCTCCGAAGAGAATATAAGCAAGCATGGCAAAACCGAGCGGCCAGAAGACCACGAAGCCAAGCACCATGAGGGCAATAGTAGCCGGAGTCCAATCCGGTCGAAGCAATGCAGATTGGTTCATTTTCAGGTATCCTCGCACGGCGCATCGCCCAGCGATCTATACCGATCAATGGTTAGGCTTCTGCGCGTTTTTTAAAGCTCTACCTGCATCTCAGCGCGTTCCAAGGACGCGCGGCGCGGCAAACGGCCCGATCTCTGCGGTACCGCTGGAATCGAGATGGTAACCTCTTCGTGAGGCTTCAATGGGATGTTCTGATGAAATCGGACAAGTGCTTGAATCCGTGCCGATAATTCAACAAAAGCTAATATTTTGCGCTTGTGTGAAATGAGGTCTGAGGGGGAAGATGGCGTCTTTTTTGAACGCCATCTTGCCGTTGGCTCCGTGTCTCAGACGGCGTCAGGCAGATTTTCCGCCCTTGATGACGCGCTTCACCACCGGCCGGCTGGCGCGGGCGTGCTCGCGTGTGAAGGCCAGGATGCGCGGCGCGATCTCGCGACGGAAACGCGAGCCGTTGAACACACCGTAGTGGCCGACATCCGGCTGGAGATAGTGCATGCGCATGTGCTCGGGGATATTGGTGCAGATGGTCTGCGCCGCATGTGTCTGCCCGACGCCGGAGATATCGTCGTTCTCGCCCTCGACGGTGAGCAGCGCGACGTTGCGGATGGCCGAGGGGTCGACACGCTGGCCGCGATGCATGAGTTCACCCCTGGGCAGGGCATGCTTGATGAAGACCTGATCGACCGTCTGCAGATAGAATTCCGCCGTCAGATCCATGACGGCGAGATACTCGTCGTAAAAGTCGCGGTGCTTCTCGGCCGGCTCGCCGTCATTCTTGACGAGATGCACGAAGAAATCCTTGTGCGCGATCATATGCCGGTCGAGATTCATCGACATGAAGCCGGAAAGCTGCAGGAAGCCGGGATAGACCGGTCGCATGAAGCCGGGTTGCGGCCAGGGCACGTTCATGACGACATTATCGGCAAACCATTCCAGGGGCTTGTCCTTGGCGAGCTGATTGACGGCGGTCGGATTGATGCGGGTATCGATGGGGCCGCCCATCAGCGTCATCGACGAGGGCACTAGCGGATCACCGGCCGCTTCCATGACGGCAGCAGCAGCCAGAACCGGCACCGAGGGCTGACAGACGGCAACGACATGCGTGTCGGGCCCGAGGTGATGCAGCATCTCGACGACATAATCGATATAGTCTTCCAGATCGAAGGTGCCTTCCGTCATCGGCACCATGCGGGCATCGATCCAATCGGTAATATAGACATCGGCAGCCGGCAGCAGGGCTTCCACCGTGCCGCGCAGCAGCGTGGCGTAATGGCCCGACATCGGCGCGACGATCAGTATCCGCGGATCGGCGGCATGGCCGGCGGGAAGGCTGCGCTCGAAGTGGATGAGATTGCAGAAGGGCTTCTTCCAGGCAATCTTTTCATGCACGGAGACGGATTTGCCTTCGATCTGCGTCTGATGCAGGCCGAACTCAGGCTTGCCATAGCGTCTCGTCGTGCGCTCGAAAACCTCAAGGCTTGCCGTCAGCGTGCGGCCGAATACCGTGTGCGACAAAGGATTGAGCGGATTGGCATAGGCCAGGCGCATCATATCTGCCGCAACGCGAAAAGGGGCGAGAGCAGCGTGGTTGAGTTCGTAAAACTGATAAAACATGGGGGCTTTACCTCTTGTGATGCGGGCAGCCGGCCTCGCAAATCACCTGGATCATGGAAGCGCACGCGCCTTGCGTAACGCTGCTTTGCTGGGCGCTCCTCCTGTCGCGCTGTGCAGCAGGATGATCACGGCTCCTCGTGCGCGATCCTCATCCTTTAAGCTCTTACTATCCACCCTAGCAGTTTTTGCTGCAGAGCAACATAACTGCCGACGTATCTCTGCATAAAAAATGCCGGAGAATCGATTCTCCGGCATCAACAATGATCTCAAAAAGTTAAAGTTCCTGAGCCTTACACCTTATGCGTCGGCGAGGAAGGTCTGCTTCTGCGTGCCGAGGCCTTCCATGCCGAGTTCGACGACATCGCCCGGCTTCAGATACTGCGGCGGCTTCATGCCCATGCCGACGCCGGGAGGCGTGCCGGTGGAGATGACGTCGCCCGGATGCAGCGACATGAACTGGCTGAGATAGGAGACGAGGAAGGCAACGCCGTAGACCATGGTCTTGGTGGAGCCGTTCTGCATCATCTGACCGTTGACCTTGAGCCACATGCCGAGGTTCTGCGGGTCGGCAACCTCATCCTTGGTGACGAGCCAGGGGCCGATCGGACCGAAGGTGTCGCAGGACTTGCCCTTGGTCCACTGTCCCGAGCGCTCGGTCTGGAAGGCGCGTTCGGAGACGTCGTGCAAGACGCAGTAACCGGCGACATAATCGAGCGCATCGGCTTCGCTGACATATTTCGCGGTCTTGCCGATGACGACGCCGAGCTCGACTTCCCAGTCGGTCTTTTCAGAGCCGCGCGGGATCAGCACGTTGTCGTTCGGGCCGACGATGGCGGAGCTTGCCTTCATGAAGATGATCGGCTCCGGCGGCACGGTGGCGCCGGTCTCTGCAGCGTGGTCGGAGAAATTCAGACCGATGCAGATGAACTTGCCGGTGCCGGCAACGCAGGAACCGAGGCGGCCTTCTGCCAGTTCCGGCAGGCTCTTCGGATCAAGAGCCGCGATCTTTGCGAGACCTGCGGGCGAAATTGCCTCGCCGCCGATATCGGCGACATGAGCGGAGAGATCACGGATCTTGCCATCGCTATCTAGAAGCGCCGGCTTTTCCTTGCCGACTTCACCAACACGCAACAGTTTCATGGATTTTCCTTCCCTGCATTTTCAAAGATAAGATCGGTTTCACCATATATGAATGAATTATTCGCCAGTGTCACCAAACGATTTCGGAAAGCCTAGTTCGCGGTCAGCGATCGGGCAATTTCGAGGATAACATCGTAGGCGATATCGACATCAGCCTCGGTCGATTCAAACTGACCCGCCTGGAAGCGAATGACCAGCCGGCCGCCGACGCGGGTCTGCGTCAGATAGATGCGGCCGTCATTGTTGATCGCGTTCAGCAGGCGCTGGGTATGGCTTTCCTGATCGATACCCACGGGCGCCTTGTGATCGAACGAGAAGAGCGACAGAAAAGGCTCGGTGACGATTTCGAAATCCGGTTCGGCGGCAAGGCGCTTAGCCAGATTCTGTGACCAAGAGACATGATTGCGGATCATCGCACGCAGGCCTTCCAGGCCGTGATAACGCAACAGGAACCAAAGCTTCAGCGCGCGGAAACGGCGGCCGAGCGGCACCGACCATTCCGAATAGTTGATGATGCCGTCATGGCCGTGCGTGCGCAGATATTCCGGCTGAATGGCAAGCGTGCGCACCAGCGTCTCCGGCTCGCGCACGAACTGAACGGAGCAATCGAACTGCGCGCCCAGCCATTTGTGCGGATTGAAGACGACGGAGTCGGCCTGCTCGATGCCCTGCCACAGCGTGCGGAATTCCGGGCAAATCATTGCCGAGCCTGCCCAGGCGGCATCGACATGCACATAAAGCCCATGCGCATGCGCGACCTCAATGACAGCGGCAATATCGTCGCACGCTCCGACACTGGTGCCACCAACACAGGCGATAACACCGGCCGGCAACAAGCCGGCGGCGCGATCCTGCTCGATTGCGGCCGCAAGCGCCTTCGGATCCATGCCCTTGTTAGGCCCTATGGTGGGAATGCGGACCAGGTTTTCCTGCCCGACGCCTGATATCCAGATGGCACGATCGATTGAGGTGTGCACCTGATCGCTGGAGTAGATGCGAACCGCCTTGTTGGCCGCAAGCCCGGACTTATTGCCCTGCCAGTCGAGCGCCTTCTCACGCATGACAAGGACGGCGGCAAGGGTGGCGGTCGAGGCGGAGTCTTGAATGACACCCGTGAACGTGTCCGGCAGGCCAAGCGCCTGGCGAAGCCAATCGACGACTTTCGTTTCGAGTTCCGTGGCGGAAGGCGATGTCTGCCAGAGCATGCATTGAGCCGCGACGGCGCTGACCAGATATTCAGCGACGACGGAGACAGGAGCGGCATTGGCGGGGAAATAGGCAAAGAAGCGCGGATGCTGCCAATGCGTCATGCCAGGAACGAGGATATCCTCAAAATCCTTGAAGATATCCTCCATCGCTTCGCCTGTTAAAGGCGGGGAGTCGGCAATGTGGGCGGATATTTCACCGGGCGCCGTCTGTGCCCTGACCGGCCTGTCGCGAAGTGAGGCGCGATAATCCGCGCCCCAGTTTGCCGCCTTTTCCGACCACTGCCGGAATTCTTCCCAATCCATGACGGCCTTCCTTCCATATCGAACGAGGGCGGACCTTAGACCGGTTTCGGTATGTGGTCGAGTATCAGAAAATCTCGTCGAGAGCAGGCCCGAGTGGCACGATACCCGTAGGGTTGAGCGTCGCTATCGAGTAGTAGCCGCGCTTGATATGATCGAAGCTGACCGTTTCCGCAATCCCGGGCCAATCGTACATGCGGCGGCAGAAGGACTGAAGATTGGCATAGTCGGACACGCGGCGCTGATTGCATTTGAACAGGCCGTGATAGGCGACATCGAAGCGCACGAGCGTGACGAACAACCGGATATCGCTTTCCGTGGGATGGTCGGCAAAGAGGAAGGTCTTCCCCTCCAGCTCCGTTTCGACGCGATCGAGGCAGTCGAAGACATCGTTGAACGCCTCTTCATAGGCGATCTGCGTGGTGGCGAAGCCGGTGCGATAGACGCCGTTGTTGAGCGCAGGATAGATGCGGGCATTGAAAGCATCGATTTCTTCGCGCCGGCCGGCGGGATAAAGGTCGATATCGTTGCGTGCCAGACCACCGAAGCCGTCGTTCAGCATGCGCAGGATATCCGAAGACTCGTTGTTGACGATGGTGCCGGCCTGCTTGTCCCAAAGGACAGGCACAGTCGCACGGCCGGTAAAATGCGGATCAGCCCTGGTATAGATCTCGTGCATGTAGGTGGCACCGTTTATCGGATCATCGGTTGCGCCGGGATAGTCCCCGAAGCGCCAGCCCTGTTTGGAGAGTGCCGGCTCAACGATCGACACGGAAATGGTGTCTTCCAGACCTTTGAGCTTGCGGCCGATCAGCGTGCGCGACGCCCAGGGGCAGATGAGCGCGACATAGAGATGATAGCGACCAGGCTCCGCCTTGAAACCGCCGTCCCCCGTCGGACCCGCCGCTCCATCCGGCGTGACCCAATTTCGGAAGCTCGACGTCTGGCGGACGAAGCCACCCTTTTCATCCTTGGCCTGGACCGGCTGCCAGTCTTCAGTCCATTTTCCATCTACCAGCACGGCTCTGTCTCCACTCGCACCTATTTCATGATGATAGCAGCATAGCGGAACAGAATTTCACTGGAATAACGCAAACTTGAAACAGACTGTCTACCTGGCGTATGCGGAGACCTCTATGTATGAGGACGCGTATTGCGATCAGCTTTATCGGAGCATTCCATGGCGACATCCGTATCCCGCGTGAAAACCGAGCATGCCAGCCGCTATCTTCAGCAGCTCTGCAAACACTGGAGCCACCGCTTCAGCGTGGAATTCGATGCGAATGCAGGCAAGGTGCCCTTCAGCGATGAAAACTTTCTCGATCTGGCGGCCGAGCCCGATACACTCATTATGACGCTGACGGTCGAAAAATCCGAAGATCTCGAACGCATGCAGACTGTTGTCGCCGATCACCTCAAGCGCTTCGCGTTCCGTGAAGAGCTGGATGTGACCTGGACTGCCGGCGCGACCGAAGTATAGGTTCCCACCCCGAATTCTTAGCCAGCCCGCACGCCGCGTCCAGTGGAGATTGCGGGCCAAACCTCCCTGACGAAAGAAGCTCCCATGACATCAAGCAACAGCCGCGAATCGCAATATCCGATCGACAAACTCTTTCTCGATCGCTGGTCTCCCCGCGCCTACTCCAACGAGGCGATGCCGGAAGCCGATCTGCTGACTATCCTGGAAGCAGCCCATTGGGCGCCGTCGGCTTCGAACCTGCAACCTTGGCGGTTCCTCTATGCCTTGCGCGATTCCGAGCAATGGGAAAAGTTCCTGAGCGTTCTGGTCGAGTTCAACCAGGGTTGGGTGAAATCCGCATCCGCCTTGCTGTTCGTGATTTCGCGTACGCACAACGGCGAGCTCGGCTCGGCCGACCAGAAGCCCAGCTACAGCCACTCCTTCGATGCCGGCGCGGCCTGGGGCTTCCTCGCGGTTCAGGCACATCTAGCCGGCTACCAGGCTCACGGCATGACCGGCATTCATGTCGAAAAGTCCTATGAAATTCTCGGCATTCCGGAAGGTTTCCGCGTTGAAGCAGCGGTCGCGATCGGCAAGGTCGGTGACAAGAACCAGCTTCCGGAAAAGCTGCGCGAGCGCGAAGTCCCGAGCCAGCGCAAGCCGATTTCGGACGTCGCCTTCAACGGCACCTTCATCGCCAAGTAATTGACGACAAAGAAAAAGGCCCGCCGAATTCGTTCGGCGGGCCTTTTTATGTCTGATGGAAACAATCAGATATCGAGATTGGCGACGCTCAATGCGTTGTCCTGAATGAACTCACGACGCGGCTCGACTTCGTCGCCCATAAGCCGGGCAAACAGGCCGTCGGCATCGTTCGCATCGGTGACCCGAACCTGCAACAGCGAGCGCACATTCGGATCCAGCGTCGTTTCCCACAACTGCTCGGCATTCATCTCGCCCAGACCTTTGTAACGCTGCATGGTCAGGCCCTTGCGGCCGGCGGTGAAGATCGTCTCCAGCAATTTGCGCGGACCGGAAATCTCGGTCTCGCCATCGCGACGCACCAGCTTCGGCGGGACGATGTAGGTTTCCTTGAGACGAGCGCCGAGCTGGTCGATCATGCGCGCATCCTGCGAGCCGATGAGCGCCATGTCGAGCACCATGACTTCCTTGACGCCGCGCACCATCCGCTCGAAGCGCAGGCCGCCTTCTTCCGTGAGGTTGCCGATCCAGCCACGCTCGGTTTCATCGGCGATAAGATCCAACCGCTTGGCGACATCATCCACGAGAACGGAAGCCCGCGCCTGATCGCTGACCACTTCCGCATTGAGGGCACCAGCGATCGCGGCCTGTTCGACGACATCGCGATTGTAGCGCGAATGCAGATTGTCGATCAGCGTGCGCAGACGCAATGCATCAAAAATGACCTCGCGCAGATCCTGGCCGGCTCGGACTTCACCGCTGCCGAGCCGCAGGCTTGCGTCGTCGAGACCCTGCGCGATCAGGTATTCTTCCAGCGCCTTTTCGTCCTTCAGATACTGCACCGACTTGCCGCGCGAGACCTTATAGAGCGGTGGCTGGGCGATATAGAGATGACCGCGCTCGATGAGGTCAGGCATCTGGCGGAAGAAGAAGGTGAGCAGCAGCGTACGAATGTGGGCGCCGTCGACGTCAGCGTCCGTCATGATGATGATCTTGTGGTAGCGCAGCTTGTCGGCGTTGAACTCGTCCTTGCCGATGCCGGTGCCCAGCGCCGTGATCAGCGTGCCGATTTCCTGGCTCGACAGCATCTTGTCGAAACGGGCGCGCTCGACGTTGAGAATCTTGCCGCGCAGCGGCAGGATGGCCTGGTTTTCGCGCGAACGTCCCTGCTTGGCCGAACCGCCTGCCGAGTCACCCTCGACGAGGAAGACTTCCGACTTGGCGGGATCGCGCTCGGAGCAGTCGGCAAGCTTGCCGGGCAGCGAGGCGATATCGAGCGCACCCTTGCGGCGGGTCAGTTCGCGGGCCTTGCGGGCCGCTTCGCGGGCGGCGGCGGCTTCCACGACTTTGCCCACCAGCACCTTGGCGTCGGACGGATGCTCTTCGAGCCAGGTGCCGAGCGCCTCGTTGACGAGGCTTTCGACGACCGGACGGACTTCGGAGGAAACCAGCTTGTCCTTGGTCTGCGAGGAGAATTTCGGATCGGGAACCTTGACCGACAGCACAGCCGTCAGACCTTCGCGGCAGTCGTCACCCGTCAGCGTGACCTTTTCCTTCTTGGTGATGCCGGACGTATCGGCATAGGAGGTGATCTGGCGCGTCAGAGCGGCGCGGAAGCCGGCCATATGCGTGCCGCCATCGCGCTGGGGAATGTTGTTGGTGAAGCAGAGCACGTTCTCGTGGTAGCTATCGTTCCACCACATCGCCACTTCGACGGTGATGCCGTCCTTCTCGCTGCGGATCGAAACCGGCTTCTGGACGAGCGGCTTCTTGGCACGGTCGAGATAGGAAACGAAGGCTTCGAGACCGCCATCATAGAGCATCTCTTCCTGCCTGACGTCGGAATGACGCTTGTCGGTCAGGAGAATGCGGACACCGGAATTCAGGAAGGCGAGTTCGCGCAGGCGATGCTCGAGCGTTCCGTAATCGAACTCCGTCATCGTGAAGGTTTCGGCGCTCGGCATGAAGCTGACTTCGGTGCCGGTTAAGCTTCCGGCCTCGCCTGTCTCCTTCAGCGGAGCATCGGCAACGCCATGGGTGAAACTCATCTCATGGATCTTGCCGTGGCGGCGGATCTTGAGCTTGAGCCATACGGACAGCGCGTTGACAACAGAGACGCCGACGCCGTGCAGACCGCCCGACACTTTGTAGGAATTCTGGTCGAACTTACCGCCGGCATGAAGCTGCGTCATGATAACTTCAGCCGCCGAAACACCTTCGCCGCTGTGAATATCCGTCGGGATACCGCGGCCGTTGTCGGTTACCGTCACCGAGCCGTCCGGATTAAGGGTAACCGTGACGATATCGGCATGGCCGGCCAGCGCTTCGTCAATGGCGTTGTCGACGACTTCGTAGACCATGTGATGCAGGCCGGAGCCGTCATCCGTATCACCGATATACATACCGGGACGCTTGCGCACGGCATCGAGGCCCTTCAGAACCTTGATGCTATCGGCGCCATATTCGGCGCTGCCGCCGTTTTCGGTGATATCGGTCATGTATTGAAGTCTTTCCAGTGTTTAGAGAATCTCGCCGATCCCTAGCGAATCAACGGTTTTTCTTGCCCTGAATATAGGATGTTTCGCCCCGAAGTTCCAAACGGCAGGCCCCGAAATAGGGTATAAAACAGGGGATTAAGGCGCTTTTCAGCCTGATTTTCCACCATTTTCGAGGATACGGGATAGCTCTTGTATCGTCGCGGCGTCAAGACTGCGAATCTTGCCCGCAAGGCGGTTGACGAAAGCCGTATATTCAGGTGCAAGCCCGGAGGTATCGACCACCACACGGGGGTCTGAAAATCGGGCCAGCAGAAAGAGTTCTTCGGCCTCGTCCCAGATGATGTTGAAGTAGCCGGCGATACGCTGCAGCAGGTCGAAGGTCGGCAATCCGCGCTTGCCGTGCTCCAGGGCAGAAAGGTAGGCCGGGGTTACATTCAGCGCAGCCGCCATCTGCTTTTGCGAGACGCCCTTGCGCAATCTCAGTTTCCGCACGGCTTCGCCGAAAGGCGTCAAGGCTTCTCCCCCTTCGAGCGCGATAATCTGATATAGAGCGCGCCATCGCCGCCATGGTGCTGCGCTGCCGCCTCATAGGAGGAGATCAGAAACCGAAATTCCGGTTTTGAGAACCAGAGCGGCACAGCGCGCCGCAAAGCCCCCTCGCTGCCCATCGAGCTGCCTTTGCCCGTGATGACGAGAACATGGCGCAAGCCGCGTGTGTGGGCGCGCAACAGAAAATCGAGCAGCATGGAATGTGCTTCGCTCTGGATCAGGCCATGCAAGTCGATCCGTGCCTCCAGCGCCAGATGACCTTTTGCGATCTTGCGCTTGACGGGACGTTCCAGCGGATGGTGGCGGCCGCTGGGCTGCTTTGCCGGTGCCGGCGTTTCCTGGGATTCTGCAGCAGGCGCCGCCTTTGCCTTTGCAACGCGGCTGCTCTCTTCACTTTCGGCATCAGCCTGAAGCGCCGCCTCGAACGCTTCCATGTCGGCCATTCGACCCGGCATGGGACGCGTGCTCTTTGCGACCTTACCCCAAAGGATACGGTCTTCCGCACTGAGCTTTCGATCCTTGTTCTGCCGTTCCGGGGCCATCAGCCGAACCTCTGCGCCGCCGCCTTCGGAATAAGTATATAAAAATCGGCGTCGTTGCGCACGGTGCCGGCGAGCTCGCCCGCGTCATAGCCTGAGCCGGTAAAGATATCACCCCGCGCCGGCCCGACGATCGCCGAGCCCGTATCGAGCGCCAGCATCAGCCGTGCAAAAGGCTTCTGCGCATCGAGATGCGTCAGGCTTTCGGAGCGGATGAAGAAGGGAAAGCCGAACGTGTGGATCAGCCGGTCGACCGCCAGGGAGCGACCGGCCACAAGCGGCACCTTAGCCGCTGCGATCGGGCCCAGAGCAGAATCGCTGACATCGGCCTCGCGGAAGAATATATAGGATCGATTGTGCGAGAGGACTTCGTCAACCTCTTCCGGATGGCCATAAAGCCAGTCTCGGATGGTCTGCATCGAGATCGTCGCGCGATCCAGCGAGCCGCGATCAATCAGCAAGCGCCCGACGGCCGAGAAGGGATGACCGGCCTTGGCGGCATAGGTGATGCGACCGAGCCGCCCGTCCGGATAGCGCAGACGCGCCGCACCCTGGACATGGACGAAGAAAATATCGACCTTGGATTTCGCCCAGGCGATTTCCAATCCCTTGCCATCCAGATAACCGCGATCAATTTCGCCACGATCGGGGTAGGCGGAAATCGTGCCGTCTTGAAGCCTGCCGAACATGTAGGACGGATCGAGATCGGCAGGCCTATTGCCATCGTCCAGGTCGATCAGATCATCCGGGCGCCGATAGAAGGGATAGCGATAGGTTTCATCCCGCTCAGCCGACACTTCGATTTCGGGTTCGAAGAATGCCGTCACAAAGCCGGTCGCACCATCAGCACGGCGAATGAAGAAGGGCTGACACTGTTGCTCGAAGAATGCCCGGGCTTCCGCCGCGCTGTCAGGCTCTCTTCCCTCCGCAGCATCGAGAAGCGTCAGGAGATCATCCGCTGTTAGGCCGGCAGCACCGGTTCGATACGGTTTTACCGCGCGGATATGAAATCGACAGTCCTTCATAGCGCGAAAAAGGCTGGAAGGATCATCGTCCTCCCAGCCCTTCAAATCAGCGAAGGTTGCCGGCTCCAGCCTGAATTCCTGCGTTGGGCTTGTCATTGTTCCGATTCGGTCGCCACAAGTTTCCAGTTCGGATCGCGCGAACGCGTGTCGCGGGCAAATGTCCAGAGGTCGTTGATCTCCGCCACGCTTTCCGCGTCGCCATCGATCAACGTGCCGGCCTTGTCGTAGGTGGCCGAAATCATCTGGCTGACGATGCGCATGGTGACGAAGGCTTCCGTACCCTTCATCTCGGCGACGACGATATCGGCCTTGTCGATACCGACAAAGGTCGATTTCACCTTTTCACCCTTCGCTTCGCGATCGGAGATGGCGGCATCGAAACCCTCATAGACTTCGCGCGACAGCAATCCCTTCAAAGCCTTGCGATCGCCATCGGCAAAAGCCATGACGATCATCTCGTAGGCCATGCGGGCGCCGTTGACGAATTCCTTCGGCGTGAAGGCGGGATCGGACTTGCTCAGTTCACGCAAGGAATCATTGAGCGGTGTGCCGGCCGGGGTGAAAGCATCGATCGCGGCAAAGCGATCTTCCTCTTCAGCGGCATCGCGCCGAGGCAGCGTAACCACCTTGCCGGCGTCGGGCGGCGTCGGGCTATTCGCCTGATCTGCCGAACCGTAAAGATCTCGCGGCGGCTTCTCATTCCCTGTGCGGCGGCCAAGGACGCTACGCAGCTGAAAGAAAATCAGCACTGCCGCAACCAGGAAAAAGATCGTCACAAAGTCGTTTGCACCCATCTCGTATCGGAACCACCGTTAAAATTAAAAGTTCAATCCCCATATAGTCCGCATCCATCTATCATTCAAATAGCGGACGAGTTTCTTTATTGTACGTGATCAACTAACGCTTACATGGAGAAACCCAGCTTTCAGGACCAAAGGTAACATGCGCCTATCACTTCTTCCTATCTTCGTTTTTCTGATGCCGCTTGCGGAAATCGCCGGCTTCATTGTCGTTGGAAAAATGGTTGGCGTTTGGGCGACTCTCGGCTTGGTCATCCTCAGTGCCGTGCTCGGCGCAGCGCTCTTGAGAATTCAGGGCATCGGCATCCTGCAGCGCATATCGAGCGAAAGCCGCAATGGTGGCGATCCCGGCCGTGAGATGGTGCACGGCGCCATGATCGTCATTGCCGCCTTCTTCCTGATGCTGCCGGGCTTTATCTCGGATATCATCGGCCTGCTGCTGTTCATTCCGGCGGTACGCGATATCGCCTGGAAGATCCTGCGCAACCGCATTGTCGTCGTCGGCAACTCCCCCGCCTTTCGCCGCGGACAACAGCCCGGCGCCGGCCCTCAGGCTCAGCCGCGCAACACTGGAACCGTCGTCGATCTCGACGAAACCGATTTCCATCGCGAGCCAAAACGCAACTCCCCCTGGTCCGATCAAAAGCGGCTCGAGGACTAGGGCTGCCGCCAGAAAGCGCTCGTGGCTAAGGGTTGTAAGCCCTTATTCGAAATGCTAGATGGCGACACCCATAGACGTGAGAGGACACCCCCATGGCCAACGAGACAAACGGCGCAGCAAGCCCGAGCCTCAGCATTCTTGCCCAGTACACGAAGGATCTTTCCTTTGAAAATCCGGGTGCTCCGCGCTCGCTTCAGGCCCGGGAAAACGCTCCTGACATCAATATCAATGTCAATGTCAACGCCAATCCGCTGTCGGACTCGGATTTCGACGTGGTGCTGACGCTGAATGCCGAAGCCAAGGATGGCGAGCGCGTTCTCTTCCACACCGAGCTGGTTTACGGCGGCGTCTTCCGCGTGACCGGCTTCCCGCAGGAACACATGCTGCCGCTGCTGTTCATCGAATGCCCGCGCCTGCTGTTCCCGTTTGCACGTCAGATCATTGCCGACATCACGCGCAACGGTGGCTTCCCGCCGCTGATGATCGACCCGATCGATTTCGCGCAGATGTTTACGCAGCGCATGGCTGAAGAACAGGCCCGCGCCCAGGTTTCGGCCGTACCGAACTAAGCATCGACAAATTTCCATCGCTGGAAACAGAAATGCCCGGACATAGATCCGGGCATTTTCTTTTCTACCTCGCAGAAATCGCCTCTATTCCGAAGAACCGTATTTCGACCAGATGCCCTTCGCGCCGAGCTTTGCGACCAGCGCCGCGTGGCTGGCCAGCTCCTCTTCGCTCACACGGTTTGGCAGCGGATTGGGCCTGACGAAAACATCGGCAACAATCCCCTCGGCATCGTCGTTCTGGCGCGAGCGTGCCGACGAACCACCGATGCTACCAAGACCAAGCGCAGTCTGCCGGCCACCGATCATCTCGATATAGACTTCGGCGAGCAGTTCGGAGTCGAGCAGTGCGCCGTGCTGGGTACGGTGCGAGTTGTCGATACCGTAGCGCCGGCAGAGGGCGTCGAGCGAATTCGGACCCATCGGATGTTTGCGGCGCGCCATGGCGAGCGTATCGATCACCATATCGGGCAGGATCGGCGGTCGGCCCAATCGTGCGAATTCGGCGTTGACGAAACCCATATCGAAGGTGGCGTTGTGCGCGATCCATTTGGCATCGCCGAAGAATTCCAGAATCCGATCGGCGACCTCTTCGAAGGGCGGCTTATCCTTCAGCGATTCATCGGTAATGCCATGCACGGCAAGCGCATCCGGATGCACCTTGCGGTCGCCCGGATTGATAAAGAGATGAAGCGTGTTGCCCGTGGGAAAATGATTGAAGAGCTCGATGCCGCCGATTTCGATGATGCGGTCAGCCCTGTTGTCGAGCCCGGTGGTTTCCGTATCGAAAATAATCTCACGCATCAGGGCTCTCCGCTTTCGGTTCCATCGGCTTTCGGCTTGCGCCTCAAATCCGCTACGATCTCTTTGACCTGTTCGCGCGCCGCATCGATGCTCCGACTGGTATCGATGACGTAATCCGCGCGCGCCCGCTTTTCCGCATCCGGCGTCTGGCGGGAGAGAATCATATTGAATTTCTCCTCCGTCATGCCCGGTCGGGCAAGCACCCTCTGCCGCTGAATCTGTGGATCACAGCTGACGACGACGATCTTGTCCAACCGATTTTCAGCGCCGGTTTCGAACAAAAGCGGGATATCCAGCACCACCATGTCCGCGCCGGCTTTGCCATGTCGTTCCAGAAACGCGCGCTCACGTTCGCGAACGAGCGGATGCACAATGGCTTCGAGGCGCTTGAAACCGGAGGGATCGCCCGCAAGCTTGCGGCTCAATTCCTGTCGGTCGACCTTGCCGTCGGCGGTCGTCCCGGGAAACGCCGCTTCGACCAGGGCAACGGCGTCGCCGCTATAGAGATCGTGCACGACCGCATCGGCGTCATTCACAGGGATACCGGCGTCGGCAAAGAGTTTCGCCGAGGTCGACTTTCCCATGCCGATCGATCCGGTGAGGCCGATTTTGATCATCAATGCTTTTCCATGTCCGCGATGATCAGTGCCCGCAATGCTTCGTCGACGACCGGGCGTCTCCCGAACCATGTCTCAAAACCCGGCACTGCCTGATGCAACAGCATGCCCAGGCCATCGACGATTGCGAAGCCCTGGTCTTCCGCCTGGGTAAGAAGCGGCGTCTTCAACGGCACATAGACAATGTCGGTAACAACAGCCCCGTGCGCAAGGGCAGAAAAATCGATCGTTGGAGCCGCCTCGCCATCCATGCCGAGCGAGGTCGTATTGATGAAGAGACCGGCACCCTGCATGACGTCCACGAGTGCGCCCATCGGATGGGCATGAACGCGATCGCCGAACCGATCCGCCAATTCCTGCGCTCGCTCCACCGTACGATTGACCACATGAATTTCCTTGAAGCCGCGGTCGCGCACGGCCTGGATCACAGCGCGGCTTGCGCCCCCTGCCCCGAGGATGACGGCGCGATCGCTACGATCCCAGCCGGCATGGCGCTCGTCGAGATTTGCCGTGAAGCCACGGCCATCCGTGTTCGTCGCATGGAGTTCACCATCCTGGAGCCAGAGCGTGTTGGACGCACCAAGCTCCTTGGAAAGCTCGTCAGGCCGATCCGCCAACTTGAAGGCGACTTCCTTATGAGGGATCGTGACATTGCCGCCGACGAAACCGCTCGTTCCATTTTTCAGGGATGCGATGAAAGTAGCGAAATCCTCGGCCGGCACTTCATGTGCGCGATAGCTGCCGGGCAACTGGAGCTGCTTCAGCCAGTAACCATGGATCAAAGGCGAGCGTGAATGCTTGACCGGATGACCCGTTACGAAAGCGTTTACGCCTTGTGTTTCACGTGAATCATCCATCGATCGTCCCCAGTTCTCTCAGTTTTTCCAGAAGCGGCAGCATCGGCAGTCCGACGATCGTGAAATAATCGCCATCGATCTTGGAGAAGAGCTGAATGCCCTCGCCTTCAAGCTGATAGGCGCCAACGCTCGACAGGGCCTTTTCGCCAACCCGGTTCACATGGCGAGTAATGAACTCGTTCGAAAGAGCACGCATCGTCAGCGCGGCATGCGACATATGTTCCCATATGACATCGCCGTTCAGCGCCAGCGCGATGGCGCTGTTCAGGCGATGTGTCTGCGCCGAGAGAGATCGCAGATGATTCTCGGCATCCGCCATGGTCTTTGGCTTGTGAAAGACCCGATCACCAAGCGACATGGTCTGATCCGAACCGATGACAAGCGAACCGGGGAAGCGATCGCTGACCTCTTTTGCCTTTGCCTTGGCAAGCACCAGCGCGACGGCATCGGGGCTGGCGCCGTTCTTCTCCAGCGGCGCCTCAATCGCACGTTCATCGATATTGGCGGGAATGGCCTCGAACTGCAGTCCTGCATTGTTCATCAGCATGCGCCGAAACGGGCTTGACGATGCAAGGATGAGGGGCACGGTCATAACTGTTGCCTCCAGAAGAATAGTGTGCAGCGCTTAGCGCAGCTTGGGTCGCAGGGCAACAATGGCGGCCGCGGTCTCTTCGATCGAGCGGCGCGTCACGTCGATGATCGGCCAGTTATGCCGGGCACAGAGCGAGCGCGCATATTTCAGTTCTTCTGAAATGGCGGCACGATCCGTGTAGTCGCCGCGATCGAAACCGAGGGTGCTGCCGAGGATCCGATTTTCGCGAACCTGCGATATCCGGTCTGTCGTCGCCACCAACCCGACGATCAGTGGCCTCGTCGCCTTTATCAGGCCCTCCGGCAGGGGAACACCATGGACGATCGGTATGTTGGCCGTCTTGATGCCGCGGTTGGCGAGGTAGATGCTTGTCGGTGTTTTCGAGGTGCGGCTGATGCCGATGATCACCACGTCGGCGTCTTCATAATCATCCGGCATCTGGCCGTCATCATGATCCATGGTGAAGTTCAGCGCTTCGATGCGAGCAAAATAGTCGGCATTCATCACATGCTGCGCGCCGACCCGACGGCGCGATGCCGTGCCGAGATAGGTCTGAAAGACGTTCATGACGGGCTCGAGAACGTTGACGCAGGGAACACCCATCTCTCGGCAACGTTCGTCGATGAAATCGGCAAGCTCGCGATCGACGATCGTATAGAGGACTATACCCGGGCTGTGATCGATCGCTTCGAGGACAGGCAGAAGCTGCTTCCTGTTTCTGATCAGCGGATAGACATGCTCAATCGGCTGCGTCGCATGGAATTGCACGGAAGCGGCACGCCCGGCCGAGATCAGAGTCTCTCCCGTTGAGTCAGAAATCAGGTGCAGATGAAAGAAGCTCGTTCGGTTTTCCACGCTACTTTCCATCGCCTGTTGATATCTCGGGACAAAAGAGAGGTACGAGAACCGCCCTATCCTGGGCAAGTGGAAAACGGCCGAGTTTTCCACATTTGGAATTTTCGAGAATAGGGCTTCGGCATGCCTGTGGGCAATGTGGACAACGTGAAGTGAGCGCTACGTCTCCCCAGCTTATCCCCAGGCAGACGGAAAACTGAATCTCCCGCAACCATCTCAAAAGATTGGAGGATCTCGATTTCTTTCCACATTTCAAATGATCAGCTGAGATTTCGACCGGAATTTGCACTTTGCCGCGACAAATTGGACAAGCGCTGGATCAACTTTAATCCTTGATAGTCACCGACTCTAAGAAATAGAAACCTTTAGATATATGTTTGATTTTATATAGGACGATGTCTGTGAGCGATGAACGCCGGAAGATCATGCGGGTTCTCAGCGGAGAAACGCTGACCCCCCCTCCTGTTTGGCTGATGCGCCAGGCAGGCCGTTATCTTCCCGAGTATAGAGAAACGCGCGCGAAGGCAGGAAGTTTCCTCGATCTCTGTTATTCTCCGGAGCACGCAGTCGAGGTGACGCTCCAGCCCATTCGGCGTTACGGTTTCGACGCTGCGATTCTCTTCTCGGATATCCTCGTCGTTCCTGACGCCTTGAAGCGGAACGTCCGCTTTACCGAAGGACATGGACCGGAGATGGATCCGATCGACGAGGCTGGAATTCTTGCCTTGAAGCTGGATGGTGTCATTGCGCATCTTGCGCCGGTCATGGAGACGGTTCGGCGGCTGCGGGCGGAGCTGCCAGCGGAAACGACGCTTCTCGGCTTCTGTGGCGCTCCCTGGACGGTTGCCACCTATATGATCGCCGGGCATGGCACGCCGGATCAGGCCCCTGCCCGTCTCTTTGCTTACCGATATCCAGAGGCCTTCGAACATCTGCTGATGTTGCTCGCCGACATATCCGCCGAATATCTGGTGGCGCAGATCGATGCGGGCGCCGACGCCGTGCAGATCTTTGATTCCTGGGCAGGCGTGCTTGGGGAAAGAGAGTTCGAGGCATTTGCTGCAAAACCCGTCGCGAGGATCATCGCATCCGTCAAGGCGCAACGGCCGAACGCTCGCATCATCGCCTTTGCAAAGGGTGCGGGATACCAGCTGAAGACCTATCGCCAGAAGACCGGAGCGGATGCGATCGGCCTCGATTGGTCTGTGCCGCTCGCCTTTGCACAGGAGTTGCAGAAGGAAGGGCCTGTGCAGGGCAATCTGGATCCCATGCGTGTCGTGGCGGGCGGCAACGCGCTGCAGAGTGGCATTGACGATATTCTCGGGCATCTCGGCGACGGGCCACTGATTTTCAATCTTGGGCATGGGATCACGCCACAGGCCGACCCGGCCAATGTCGCGGCGCTTGTCGAGCGCGTGCGGGGATGGAGACGCTGATGACGATGGAAAAGCAGACGGACGCTGCTCCAGGCAAAAGAGCCGGCAAGCGGGCCTATTTCATGATCCTGATCTTTGCGGCGCTGGCGATCGGCCTGTTTGCCTGGCACCCGGCGGACCTTTATCTCTGGATCAAGGCTCTTCACATCATTGCGGTGATTTCGTGGATGGCCGGGATGTTCTATCTGCCGCGGCTTTTCGTTTATCACACGGATGCCGAGCCGGGCTCGCAGCAATCCGAAACCTTCAAGGTGATGGAACAGCGTCTTCTGCGCTACATCATCACGCCGGCGATGATACTGACCTGGATCTTCGGCCTTTATCTTGCCTGGTCGGTTTATGATTTCCAGGGCGGCTGGCTGCATGCCAAGATCGGACTTGTCGTCATTCTCTCCGGTGTTCACGGCCACTTCAGCAGTGCGGCGCGCGCCTTTGCCCGTGACGAAAACAAGTACTCTGCTCGCTACTGGCGCATGATGAACGAAGCACCGACACTGTTGATGATCGCGATTGTGATCCTTGTCGTGGTGAAGCCCTTCGCCTGAAAACGACGTATTTTAGCGGGCACGTTAAATTTCCTTCATTTTGCGTGCCCCCCTTGCGGTTCAGAAAGTGAGTCGCTATTTTCCCGCCATCTTCTCTTCGTGGCATGTATCCATTCTGTCGCCCGCGAGCGCCCCTGTCGCGGTTCTGAATACGAACAACATTGCCTTTCCCTTCCAGAAAAATGAGTAATTCCCTTCATGGCTGAAATGAAGCTTCAGGAACTGAAAAATAAATCCCCGACCGATCTTCTGGCCTTTGCCGAATCGCTCGAGGTCGAAAACGCCAGCACGATGCGCAAACAGGAATTGATGTTTGCAATTCTCAAGGTGCTCGCAAGCCAGGACGTGGAAATTATCGGCGAGGGCGTCGTCGAAGTTCTGCAGGATGGCTTCGGTTTCCTCCGTTCTGCCAACGCAAACTATCTTCCAGGTCCGGACGACATCTACATCTCTCCCTCCCAGATTCGCCGCTTCTCGCTGAAGACGGGCGACACGGTTGAGGGACCGATCCGTGGACCGAAGGAAGGCGAGCGTTATTTCGCACTGCTCAAGGTCAACACGATCAATTTCGACGATCCGGAAAAGATCCGTCACAAGGTTCACTTTGACAATCTGACGCCGCTCTATCCGAACGAGCGTTTCCGTATGGAACTCGACGTCCCCACGTCGAAGGATCTGTCGCCGCGCGTCATCGATCTGGTGGCGCCGCTCGGCAAGGGCCAGCGCGGCCTAATCGTCGCACCGCCGCGTACCGGTAAAACTGTTCTCCTGCAGAACATCGCTCACTCCATCACCGCCAATCATCCCGACTGCTACCTGATCGTTCTTCTGATCGACGAGCGTCCGGAAGAAGTGACCGACATGCAGCGCTCGGTTCGCGGTGAAGTCATTTCCTCGACGTTTGACGAGCCGGCGGTTCGCCACGTTCAGGTCGCCGAAATGGTCATCGAGAAGGCGAAGCGTCTCGTCGAGCATGGCCGTGACGTTGTTATCCTGCTCGATTCCATCACCCGCCTTGGCCGCGCCTACAACACTGTCGTTCCCTCTTCCGGCAAGGTTTTGACCGGTGGTGTCGACGCCAACGCCCTGCAGCGCCCGAAGCGCTTCTTCGGTGCCGCCCGTAACATCGAGGAAGGTGGCTCTTTGACCATTATCGCGACCGCGCTGATCGATACCGGCAGCCGCATGGACGAAGTGATCTTCGAAGAATTCAAGGGCACGGGTAACTCGGAAATCGTGCTCGACCGCAAGGTTGCGGACAAGCGCATCTTCCCGGCGATGGATATCCTCAAGTCGGGTACGCGTAAGGAAGACCTGCTGGTGCCACGCCAGGATCTGCAGAAGATCTTTGTTCTGCGCCGAATCCTTGCGCCGATGGGCACGACCGATGCAATCGAATTCCTGATCGACAAGCTGAAGCAGACGAAGAACAATCCGGATTTCTTCGACTCGATGAATACCTGATTTATCGATCGGGCCCATGTGACGCTCGCTGGCGTCATTCATCATGTGATACAATCGGGTCGCTACCAGCGGCCCGATTTGCTTTATGAGTCACACGGGCTTGGCCCGAATAATCGATTCGGATGCGGATCAATTGATGCAGTCAACCAACGATACGATCTATGCGCTGTCCAGCGGCGGGCTTCCGTCAGGCGTAGCCGTCGTTCGCATCAGCGGGCCGCAAGCCCTTGATGCCACGAAGGTATTGTGCGGATCATTGCCTGCACCGCGAACAGCTTCACTAAGAACGATTCGGACTCGTAACGGTCTGGTCCTTGATCGTGGTTTGATTCTCGTCTTTCAGGGTCCTGCATCTTTCACTGGCGAGGATTGCACCGAGATTCACGTTCATGGCGGCAAGGCCGTCGTCGCTGCCCTTCTTGCGGAGCTCGAAAGCCTCGACGGATGCCGCCTTGCTGAGAATGGCGAGTTCTCGCGGCGCGCGCTGGAAAACGGCAAAATGGATCTGGTCGAGGTCGAAGGTCTCGCCGATCTAATCGCATCCGAAACGGAAATGCAGCGGCGGCTGGCGGTGGAACATTCCGCCGGTGGTCTGTCTCTGCTCTACAATGGCTGGGCTGATCGGTTAACCCGTGCTCGTGCTCTCATTGAGGCCGAGTTGGATTTTGCCGATGAAGACGACGTTCCGGGATCGGTCTCGGATCTCGTTTGGAATGATATGGCCAGCTTAAGGACGGAACTGACCGATCATCTGGCTGGTGCCGATTTTGGTGAAATCATTCGCGATGGTCTGAAGGTGGTCATCGCTGGTCCACCGAATGCTGGTAAGTCCAGTCTGATGAATATGCTTTCCCGGCGCGAAGTTGCGATCGTGACGGATATCGCTGGCACCACGCGCGATGTACTGCATGTGGATCTGAATATTGAAGGCTATGCGGTCAAGCTTTATGATACGGCCGGTCTTCGTGAGACCGATGAGGTGGTTGAGCGCGAGGGAATACGCCGTGCGTTGAAAACTGTTGCTGACGCCGATATCGTCCTGTCTCTCGCCGAAGTGGGCGATCGCGCTCAGGCAGAATTTCCCGGCTTTGACGGCAGGGTTATCAAGGTTGGCACCAAAGCCGACCTTCATGTTATGACGACTGGAGACTATGATCTCCGCATCTCATCGAGAACCGGCGCCGGTTTGGCTGACTTCCATGCGATGTTGGTGGATGATTTGCGGGAGAGATCCGCGTCACTGACTTTGGCACTTCCGAGCCGGCTGCGCCATCGCGCCCTGCTTTCGGAAAGCCTGAAGGCGTTGACCTCAGCACTTGAATGGAAATCCAGCGGACTCGATATTCGAGCGGAATATCTGCGGCAGAGTGGAAATAGTTTGGGCCGCATCACAGGTCGTGTCGATGTTGAAGATCTCCTGGATGTGATCTTCTCCGAATTCTGTATCGGCAAATGATTCACGTGAAACATCGCGGTTGTCTTATCTAGCCAGCGTTTCACGTGAAACCTTCTTGACTCCTGAAATTGGTGTGCCAAACAGGCGGCACGACCGAGGACTTTTATGATGCTCGACAAACCATATGATGTGATCGTCGTGGGTGGCGGACATGCCGGCAGTGAAGCCGCAGCTGCAGCCGCGCGGCTTGGCGCGCGGACGGCGCTCATTACCCATAAGAAAAGCACGATCGGCGTGATGTCCTGCAATCCGGCCATTGGTGGCCTCGGGAAAGGCCACCTTGTTCGGGAGATAGACGCGCTCGATGGCTTGATGGGTCGCGTGGCGGATGCTGGCGGTATCCAGTTTCGAATGCTGAATCGCAAGAAGGGCCCCGCTGTTCGTGGGCCCAGAACACAAGCGGATCGCAAGCTCTATCGTCAGGCGATGCAGGCTGAAATTGCAGCGATCGATAATCTGGACGTTATTGAGGGTGATGCCTTTGATCTGGCGATCGAGCATGGTCGCGTTGCCGCCGTCATCTTGAAGGATGGTCGAAAGTTTGCCTGTGGCGCTGTCGTGCTGACGACGGGGACATTTCTTCGCGGTCTCATCCACATCGGCGAAAAGAAGATTCCCGCGGGTCGTGTAGGCGAAGAGCCTTCGATCGGCCTCTCAGCAACCTTGTTACGATATGGTCTTGCACTTGGCCGCCTGAAAACCGGGACCCCTGCCCGGCTCGACGGAACCACGATAGACTGGGAGTCGGTCGGCCGTCAGGGGGCGGATGAGGACCCGACACCATTTTCCTTCATGACTGAAAGGATTGTGAATCCGCAGATTGACTGCGGGGTCACGCGCACGACGCCAGAAACGCACAAAATCATTGCGGACAATCTGCGCCGCTCTGCAATGTATTCCGGTCAGATTGAAGGGATTGGCCCGCGCTATTGTCCTTCAATCGAGGACAAGATTGTCAAATTTGGCGAGCGCGACGGACACCAGATCTTTCTTGAGCCCGAGGGTTTGGACGATACCACCGTTTATCCGAATGGCATTTCAACATCCCTGCCTGAAGATGTTCAGGAAAGCTTCATTCGAACCATTCCGGGGCTGGAACGAGTTCGCATTTTACAATGCGGTTACGCGATTGAATATGATCATGTGGATCCGCGTGAATTGAAGCTCTCGTTGGAAGTTGAGAAAATACCAGGCCTGTTCCTGGCCGGGCAGATCAACGGCACCACGGGTTATGAAGAAGCCGGTGCGCAGGGCCTGCTTGCCGGGCTGAATGCGGCTCGTTGTGCGTCCCGTGGTGAGCCTATCGAACTGAGCCGAACGGAATCCTATATCGGTGTGATGATCGATGATCTGACGTCTCGGGGTGTTGCCGAGCCTTATCGAATGTTTACATCGCGGGCTGAGTATCGACTTTCGCTTCGTGCTGATAACGCCGACGTGCGATTGACGCCGGTCGGCCTGTCGATCGGCTGCGTCGGCCACGATCGTGCGGAGCGCTTTCAGCGCTATATCGATAAGCTCGAGAGCGCCAGGCAACAATTGCGAGAGCTGAGCGTGACGCCGAATGAGGCTGAAAAAGCTGGCCTCCATCTTAACAAGGACGGGCAGCGTCGTTCCGCCTATGAATTGCTTTCTTATCCAGAGCAATCGATCGGTTCGCTTTCGACGCTGTGGCCGCAGCTTGCAGAAATTGAACGTGCCGTTGGTGATGCTTTGGAGATCGAAGCTGCCTACGCCGTGTATATGGATCGTCAGACCTCAGACATTGTTCAGGCACGGCGCGAAGAAGAGCGCGGAATCCCGATGGATTTTGACTTTGGTGCGCTTTCCGGTTTGTCGAACGAGCTGAAGCAAAAGTTGACGTCGGCGCGGCCTAAGAACATTGCGCAGGCCTCTCGTATTGACGGTATGACGCCGGCGGCCATATCGCTGCTCCTGGCACATCTTAGGAAGCTGGGGCTTGCTGAAGAGCGGAAGCTCGTTTCCTGACACTACAAGGCTTGAGAGTCCAAATATGGAATTGAACGGTGTGCGTGTTTCACGTGAAACACAGGAGCGACTTACGCATTTTGCGGAGCTCTTCCAGAAGTGGGCGAAGACGATCAATCTCGTCGCGCCGTCTACACTGGCGGATTTCTGGCAGCGGCACATTGCCGACAGTGCGCAGATATTTCAGCTCCATCCACAGCCGTACCATTGGGTTGATCTGGGTAGCGGAGGTGGTTTTCCAGGCATCATCACTGCGATTCTTCTGACAGAATTGGGCTCCGGACACGTTGATCTTGTAGAGAGCAATCAGAAGAAGGCTGCATTTCTACGTGTATGTCTTCGGGAATGCGGGGCACGCGGCACTATTCACGCGATCCGAATTGAAGATGCACCCGCTATTATCCCTCACGGCGATATTATATCCGCGCGCGCTCTTGCTGAATTGGATATGCTGCTTGCGTATTCGGCACCATGGCATGAACGCAATGAAAATCTCCGCCTTTTGCTGCATAAAGGCCGGGATTATGATCGGGAGCTTCAGAAAGCCCGTGGCCGTTGGGAATTCGATCTGGTAAAACATCAGAGTGTCGTCGAGCGGGATTCTGTGATTTTGGAGTTTAGCCGCCTTCGACGCCTGATTTAACCGAAATTGGATATGCGGCAGATGATCGGCGAGCGAAATCGTATTATTACCATCGCAAATCAAAAGGGCGGCGTTGGAAAGACGACGACCGCGATCAACTTGGCGACGGCGCTGGCTGCCATCGGTGAGCGCGTGCTGATTGTCGATCTCGATCCGCAAGGGAATGCAAGCACGGGCCTTGGAATAGAGCGCCGCGATCGCAAACTATCTTCTTACGATCTGCTGGCTGGCGGCCATACGATTCTGGAGACGGTGCAGGAGACGGCTGTTCCAAATCTCTTCATCGTGCCCTCGACTATGGATCTGCTTGGCGTCGAGATGGAGATTGCGCAGCAACCGGATCGCGTTTTCAAGCTTCGCCGCGCATTGAATAGCTCCGAAGCGCTGGCTTTCTCCTATATCCTCGTCGATTGCCCGCCATCATTCAATTTGTTAACCATGAATGCAATGGCTGCCGCCCATTCGGTGCTGGTGCCGCTGCAGTGTGAATTCTTCGCCCTTGAAGGGCTGAGCCAGTTGCTTGAAACGGTCGATCAGGTTCGTCGTACGGTCAATCCATCGCTGGATATCCAAGGTATCGTGCTGACGATGTTTGATTCACGCAATAACCTTGCGCAACAGGTCGTCAATGACGTGCGCACCCATTTGGGCGAAAAGGTCTACCATACGTTGATTCCACGCAATGTTCGCGTTTCAGAGGCGCCTTCTTACGGCAAGCCCGCTATCCTCTACGACCTGAAGTGTGCGGGAAGTCAGGCATATCTGCAGCTTGCGTCGGAAGTGATCCAGCGCGAGCGCCAGCGGAAGGCTGCGGCCTGATATAGTATTTGTTCCAGAGTGAGTATCGGCGATGAATGATGATCTTTCGAAACGGCGTCTCGGACGCGGGTTAGCGGCTCTCATCGGTGAGATGGATCAGCCGACGCCTGTCGAGGCCGGTCGTCCTGCCGTCAATCCTGATCGCCTGGTGCCCATCGAGTTCATCAGCCGGAACCCTAGAAATCCTCGTCGTTACTTCGACGAAACGGAACTGCATGATCTTGCGAGTTCCATTCGTCAGCACGGTATTGTTCAGCCGGTGGTGGTTCGTACCGTTTCGACGGAGCGCTACGAAATCATCGCAGGTGAGCGGCGTTGGCGTGCGGCGCAGCTGGCCGGCTTGATCGAGATCCCAGTCATCGTTCGTGACGTCGATGACAAGACGGCGCTCGAGATTGCTATCGTCGAGAACGTCCAGCGTGCCGATCTCAATCCACTTGAAGAAGCGTTGGGTTACGAGCAGCTGATCGCTGAGCATGGCTACACGCAGAATGATCTGGGCGAGATTATCGGCAAGAGCAGAAGCCATGTCGCCAACTCGCTGCGTCTGTTGAAGCTGCCCGATCCGGTGCGGGACATGCTGGCCGGCGGCAGCCTTTCGGCCGGTCACGCAAGGGCGCTGGTATCGACCTCAGACCCCGCCGCACTGGCGCGGACGATCGTGTCCAAGGGCATGTCGGTTCGCGATGCCGAGCGTCTGGCGCAGAACGATATCAAGGCACAGAACGATCCCCGCCCCGCTGGCGCCCGCAAGGACGAAAAGGATTCCGATACACTAGCGTTGGAGCGCACGCTTTCCGACACGCTCGGGCTGGATGTCGCGATCAATCATCGCGGCAATGGCGGCCAGGTGAAGATTTCCTATAAGACCTTGGAACAGCTGGAAGAAATCTGCCGTTTGCTGGAGCGCCGCTAAAGCTTTAGCTTCGATTTTTCATAAATCGGGAAACGCTCTATGTCGTTGTTTTCGCATGGTTTAACGCGGAAACAGTTGCGCAATTTCCCGAGCATTTTCCAAAACGTTTGCCGTGAAACATCAGCCCTTTCGGGCTGACTGCAGTGTCGTCGCCAGCAAGGTCTGTGTGGCGATGGTATCTTCCAGACTTGCGCGCTGGCGCGTTTGCAGGATCGCCGCTTGCAGCCTGTTCATTTCGCGCGCTATCGCCGGCGCGGTCCACGTCTTGAGCGCCTGCTCGATGATTGGTTTGCGCCGAAAATGTAGATGGCGCCCATGCGACTGCATGATTTGGGCGGGGGCCGCCCGCTTCTCGTCCATCTCGGCCCGCATTGTATCGAGCAATTGGAATTGCTTGAGGCAACCCTGCAGAACGAGAAACATTGACGCCTTGGACGATGCGATTTTCTGCATCGCATGTAGAAATGTCTGCGCGTCACCCTTCAGAATGGCATCGACGGCGTCGTCGGCTGATATGGCACTCGCATCTCCGATAATCTCGATGACATGATCTTCTTCGATCGTCCCCTGCCCGCGACAGTAAAGCGCAAGCTTTCGGACCTCATTGCGCGAGGCGATGCGATCGCCGCCCAGCAATTCGAGCAATACCTGTCGGGCTGGTGGCGCAATACGGAGATTTTCAGCTGAAAGTTCTGCGTCGATCAAGGCGTTGAGTGCCCTGGTATCATCGGCGTAACAGGGGATTGTAGCGACGGAGCGCGCCGGCTCGGCGATTTTGCGCAGTCCCGAGCCCTTCTTGAGGTCGCCGGCCTCAATGATGACGAAGCTCGCATCCGGTGGATTGTCGGCAATGATCTGGAGGGAATCGACAAGCGTTTTCTCGTTGGCGGCACCGCGAATCCAGACAAGCTTTTCCCCGCCAAAGAGACCGATTGCATTGACCTCATCAAGGAGGCGGCCCGCATCACTTTGCAGATCGCTGACGTCGAGTTTGATCAGCGAGAAGGGGTCTGTCAGATCGACGCTGGTCTTGGCGGCGATCTGGCTTGCCCGTTCCGATACAAGACCGCGATCCGGCCCGTAGATGACGAAAATACGGTAATGGCGCGCGGCATTCTGCAGAAATCCGTCAAACTCGTGAGACTTGATTTCTGACATGCCGCACTCGTGCTCAGCGGCTGAGCGCGGCAGCGATATCCGCAGCCACCATTTCGGCAACTTCCCGAGCAGCGCGGTCTTCCGAATCGCGGATTGCACGTAGCTTGGCAAATTCTTGCGTCGGGAAGTCTACGAGGGACGTCACCGAGCGGCTGCCAGATTTGATGACCTTGCCGGTGCTGATTTCCTTCAGCGTAAAGGATGCGTTGACGGTGGTCCGGCCAGCGCCTGACGTGTCAGAAGACGGCAGATAGAGCACGCCACCGGTGCCAGACGAGACATTTAGGTCAACGTTGTATTTCGGTGTCTTCGTTTCGCCCGCGCCGCGCCCAGCGATAAAGACTAGCTGGTTGCGGACTTCCTGGCTTACACGCGTGCCGACATCCGAAAAGGATACTTCCGACAGCTTCTGCGTTACACCGGTGCTGACAGCATACAGCGGCCGAACCTGGCAGGCAGATAGAAGGCCGGCTACGGCCACAAGGGATGTCACCGCAGCAATGCGGGTGAACTTGAACAATCTATCAGACGACAATGTTTACGATCCTCTGTGGAACGACGATGATCTTCTTTGGCGCCTGACCATTCAATGCGCTCGTAACGGCATCCAGGGCGAGCACGGCCTGTTGCACGGCATTCTGATCTGCATCGCGCGCGATTGTCAATTCGGCGCGTTTCTTGCCGTTGATCTGAACAGGATAGGCGATCTCGTTTTCGACGACCAGAGCTTCGTCATAGGCTGGCCATGCGCTGGTCGCGATCATATGCGTGTTGCCGAGCGCGGCCGAGCATTCTTCAGCCAGATGTGGCGTGATCGGTGCGACCAAGGCAATCAGAATTTCAACCGCTTCACGGACGGCCGAGCGATAGCCCGCGTCTGCCTGACCGGCCGCGACCTTGCTCAGCGGAGCTGCCAGCGCGTTCACAAATTCGTAGATACGCGCGACGGCCTTGTTGAAAGCCAGCTTGTCGTAATCGCCCTGAACCGCTTTCAGCGTGCGATGGGCGATCTGCGAGATGGACAAGGCCTCGCCTTCCTTAGCCGGATTCGCCTCGACGGTCTTCAATGCATCTGCGGCTTCGGAGACCAGGCGCCACATGCGCTGGGTGAAGCGATGCGCACCTTCGACACCGGCTTCCGACCAGATGACGTCGCGATCTGGCGGTGAATCCGAGAGCACGAAGAAGCGGGCGGTATCGGCACCGTAGGAGGCGATGATGTCATCGGGATCGACGACATTTTTCTTCGACTTCGACATCTTCTCGATCGAGCCGATGGTGACGTCTTCGCCATTCGAGAGCAGCGTCGCGCGGCGCTGGCCGTCCACTTCCTCGATGTTGATGTCGGCGGGAGACACCCATTCGCGCGTCAGGCCATTGCCGCGGCTGTAGGTTTCATGCACCACCATCCCTTGCGTGAACAGGCCCTTGAAGGGTTCCTTCACATCGAGATGGCCGGTTTCGCGCATGGCGCGGGTGAAGAAGCGTGAATAGAGCAGGTGAAGGATCGCGTGCTCGATACCGCCGATATACTGGTCGACCGGCAGCCAGTGATTGGCGGCCTTCTGATCCGTCGGCTGGCTTTCCCAAGGGGCTGTGAAGCGGGCGAAATACCAGCTCGAATCGACGAAGGTGTCCATCGTGTCGGTTTCACGGCGGGCATCCTTGCCGCATTGCGGGCAGGAGACGTGCCGCCAGGTGGCGTGTCGGTCGAGAGGATTGCCCGGCTGGTCGAAGGTGACATCGTCCGGCAGCCGGACGGGCAGATCCTTTTTCGGAACCGGCAGCACACCGCAATCATCGCAATGGATGACCGGGATCGGGCAGCCCCAGTAACGCTGACGGGAAATACCCCAGTCGCGCAGCCGGAAATTCACCTTGCGCTCGGCCTGCGGTGCATTGCCGAGGCTCGTTTCGGAGAGCTTTGCGGCCACCGTCTGGAAGGCTTCGTCCGTGCTCATTCCATCGAGGAAGCGCGAGTTCATCATGACGCCATCGCCATCGTAGGCAACGTCACCCACAGTGAAGCTTGCGGCATCCGCATCCGCGGGCATGACGACGGGCACGACTGGCAGTCCGTATTTGCGAGCGAAATCCAGGTCACGCTGGTCGCCGGACGGGCAACCGAAGATGGCGCCTGTGCCATAGTCCATCAGCACGAAATTGGCGATGTAGACGGGAAGCTCCCAGGACGGGTCGAAGGGATGGCGAACACGGATGCCCGTGTCCATGCCCTTCTTCTCGGCCGTTTCCAGCGCAGCTAACGAGGTGCCTGCGCGGCGGCATTCTTCACAGAAGGCTTCGATTGCAGCGTCCTTGGCAGCTGCTTCCTTGGCCAGCGGATGATCGGCTGAAATCGCCAGGAAAGAGGCGCCGAACAGCGTATCCGGGCGCGTCGTGTAGACGGTGATGTCGCGATCGCTGTTGGGAGCGGTTTCGGGCACGATTTCCCAGCGAACGGTCAGACCCTCGGATCGGCCGATCCAGTTTTTCTGCATCAACCGCACTTTTTCCGGCCAATGGTCGAGCGTATCCAGGGCGTCCAGCAGATCCTGGCTGAATTCGGTGATCTTGAAGAACCATTGCGTCAGTTCGCGCTGCTCGACGAGCGCGCCGGAGCGCCAGCCGCGACCGTCGATCACCTGCTCATTGGCGAGAACAGTATTGTCGACCGGGTCCCAGTTGACCTTGGACTTCTTGCGATAGACCAGGCCCTTCTCCATCATGTCGATGAAGAGCATCTGCTGACGATGGTAGTAATCGACGTCGCAGGTCGCAAACTCGCGGCTCCAGTCGAGCGACAGGCCCATGGCCTTCAGCTGGGTGCGCATCGAGGCGATGTTCTGGTAAGTCCATTCCTTCGGATGCACCTTGTTGTCGCGTGCGGCGTTTTCCGCCGGCATGCCGAAGGCGTCCCAACCCATCGGGTGAAGGACATTGTAGCCGCGGGCACGCTTGTAGCGGGCGACGACATCGCCCATGGCGTAGTTGCGCACATGGCCCATATGGATGCGGCCCGACGGATAGGGAAACATCTCTAGAACGTAATATTTCTCACGCGGATCGGCATTGTCCGTCACGAAGACCTTTTCTTCGTTCCATTTTCCCTGCCAGCGGGGCTCGGCGTCGCGTGGATTATAACGTTCGGTCGTCATCTGATCTTGTATTCCGGAAAATCATGGGGATTAAGGCGTGACCTTCACCACGAAACCACCCAAGCGTCAAGTTTAGCGGTCGCAGCAAGTGCTTTATCTTGCAAAGCAAAGCCGGATTCCGGCGCATTCACCCTTGGCAAAGGCCGTATCCCTCATTACTGCAAAGTCTGAGAAGCAAGCGTGAATATCGAGGCGAAAAGATGGAACTTCAAGAGCGCCTGAACGAAGTTCGTTCCCATATCGCGGCGGCGGAGCGCCAGGCTGGCCGGTCGGCCGGATCCGCGCAGCTGGTAGCCGTTTCCAAGACGTTCGATGCCGACCAGATTCGTCCGGCGATTTCAGCCGGCCAGCGTGTGTTCGGTGAAAATCGTGTGCAGGAAAGCCAAGGCAAATGGCCGGAGCTCAAGGCCGAAACGCCTGGGATCGAGTTGCACCTCATCGGGCCGCTGCAATCGAACAAGGTGGCTGATGCCGTTGAATTGTTCGATGTCATCGAGACGATCGATCGGGAAAAGATCGCGCGGGCTATTGCCGATGAAATGAAGCGGCAGGGCAAGGCCATCCGGCTCTACGTGCAGGTCAACACCGGTCTGGAGCCGCAAAAGGCAGGCATTGCACCTGACGACACGGTCGCCTTTGTTGAGCTTTGCCGCAAGGAGCTCGGGCTTTCGATCGAGGGTCTGATGTGCATTCCGCCGGCGGAGGAAAATCCGGGGCCGCATTTCGCCTTGCTGGCAAAACTTGCCGCACAGGCCGGTGTCGAAAAGCTTTCGATGGGCATGTCGAGCGACTATGAAATCGCCGTCGCCTTCGGCGCGACCAGCGTCCGCGTCGGATCCGCGATTTTCGGCGCGCGATAGGCCGCAAACAAAAAACCCCGGTCGAAAACCGGGGCTTCATGAAAATCAAATCGTCCGATCTCAGAACTGATCGTCGTCTTCGTCGTCCGGTGTGGTCGACTTCAGCGACTTGAGCTTGGCGAAAACGGCGTCGGCGTCGATTTCCTTTTCCTTGGGCTCGTCACGCTCATAGCTGAAGCCGAGCTTCTCCGTTTCCTGGGCGGGCTGCAGGGTCGCGCCGAGTTCGGCAGCGGTCGGCAGCGGACGGCCCTTGGCGGCCTTTTCCACTTCCATGTCGAGGTCGATCTGGCTGCAGAGACCGAGCGTTACAGGGTCCATCGGCGCCAGGTTGGCCGAGTTCCAGTGCGAACGGTCGCGGATCTGCTCGATGGTCGACTTCGTGGTGCCGACGAGGCGGGAAATCTGGGCATCCTTGAGTTCGGGATGATTGCGCACCAGCCAGAGAATGGCGTTCGGGCGATCCTGACGCTTGGAGACCGGCGTGTAGCGCGGGCCGCGGCGCTTGGATTCCGGCACGCGAACCTTCGGCTCGGAAAGCTTGAGCTTGTAGTTCGGATTGCCTTCCGCGCGGGCGATTTCGTCACGCGTCAGCTGGCCGGTCGAGATCGGGTCGAGGCCCTTGATGCCCTGTGCGGCTTCGCCATCGGCAATGGCCTTCACTTCGAGCGGGTGCAGCTTGCAGAACTGCGCGATCTGGTCGAATGACAAGGCTGTATTGTCGACAAGCCAGATGGCGGTTGCCTTCGGCATGAGCAATTGTTGAGCCATGGATATAGTCCTTCTGTCAGTCCGCGCCGGTGTCGCGGTCCGGGGTGTAACACCACAATGTCCGGGAAATACGGCCCTATATAACGATAGTGTCGCGGAATTGCAATTCTTTGCGCATGAAATGCACTTTGTCCAATTGCTGTCGTAGTTTGACCTGCTATTTATGGCCCGGAAACAGCACCCGCCATTGCGAGAGGGGTGTGAGGATTTGAGGAGGAAACAATGTCGGAAAAGATTCATCCGGTGACGAAGCCGGTCAAGGCGCATGCGTTGATCGACAAGGCGAAATATCAGAAATGGTATGAGCAGAGCGTCCAGGATCCCGACAAGTTTTGGGGCAAGCACGGCAAGCGCATCGACTGGTTCAAGCCCTACACAAAGGTCAAGAACACGTCCTTTACCGGCAAGGTTTCGATCAAATGGTTCGAGGATGGCGTGACCAACGTCTCCTATAACTGCATCGACCGGCATCTGAAGAAACATGGCGATCGCGTTGCCTTCATCTGGGAAGGCGACAATCCCTATATCGATAAGAAGGTCACCTATAACGAGCTGTACGAGCAGGTTTGCCGGTTGGCGAACGTCCTGAAAAAGCAGGGCGTCAAGAAGGGCGACCGCGTTACCATCTACATGCCGATGATCCCCGAAGCTGCCTATGCGATGCTCGCCTGCGCCCGCATCGGTGCCGTGCATTCGGTCGTCTTCGGCGGCTTTTCGCCGGAAGCTCTGGGCGGTCGCATCGTCGATTGCGAATCAACCTTCGTCATCACCTGCGACGAAGGTGTTCGCGGCGGCAAATCCATTCCGCTGAAGGAAAACACCGATACCGCGATCAAGATCGCTGCCAAGCAGAAGGTCGCGGTCAAGAATGTTCTCGTGGTGCGTCGCACCGGCGGCAAGATCGCCTGGGAAGCTGGCCGCGATCTTTGGTATCACGAGGAAATCGGCAAGGTGAAAGCCGATTGTCCGCCAGCGAAGATGAAGGCGGAGGATCCGCTTTTCATCCTCTACACCTCCGGTTCCACCGGAAAGCCGAAGGGTGTGCTGCACACGACGGCCGGCTATCTCGTCTATGCGGCGATGACGCACGAATATACGTTCGATTATCACCCCGGCGATATCTACTGGTGCACGGCCGATGTCGGCTGGGTGACCGGCCATTCCTATATCGTCTACGGGCCGCTGGCGAATGCCGCGACCTCGCTGATGTTCGAAGGCGTACCGAATTACCCCGATCAGGGCCGCTTCTGGGATGTCATCGACAAGCACAAGGTCAACATCTTTTATACTGCACCGACGGCGATCCGCTCGTTGATGGGTGCCGGCGATCAGTTCGTCAAGCGCGCGTCCCGCTCCAGCCTGCGCCTGCTCGGCACGGTCGGCGAGCCGATCAATCCGGAAGCATGGGAATGGTATTACAAGGTGGTCGGCGATAGCCGTTGCCCGATCGTCGATACCTGGTGGCAGACTGAAACCGGCGGTCACATGATCACGCCGCTTCCGGGCGCGACCGATCTGAAGCCGGGCTCTGCCACTCTGCCCTTTTTCGGCGTGCAGCCGCAGCTGGTAGATGGCGAAGGCAATGTGCTGGAAGGCGCCGTCGACGGCAATCTCGTCATCGCCGACAGCTGGCCCGGCCAGATGCGTACCGTGTATGGTGACCACGAGCGCTTCATCCAGACCTACTTCTCCACCTACAAGGGCAAGTATTTCACCGGCGACGGCTGCCGCCGTGACGAGGATGGCTATTACTGGATCACCGGTCGCGTTGACGACGTGCTGAACGTCTCGGGCCATCGTCTCGGTACGGCGGAAGTGGAATCGGCGCTAGTGTCGCACAGCCACGTGTCCGAAGCCGCCGTCGTCGGCTATCCGCATTCGATCAAGGGCCAGGGCATCTACTGCTACGTGACGCTGATGGTCGGCCAGGAAGGCTCGGATGCGCTGCGCCAGGAGCTGGTGAAACACGTCCGCGCCGAAATTGGCCCGATCGCCTCGCCGGACAAGATCCAGTTCACCCCCGGCCTGCCGAAAACCCGCTCCGGCAAGATCATGCGCCGCATTCTGCGCAAGATCGCCGAAGACGATTTCGGCGCGCTTGGCGATACCTCGACACTCGCCGATCCGGCTGTGGTGGACGATCTGATCGCCAACAGGCAGAACAAGGCGGATGCGGCGTAGCTAAAAATTCTGCTTCTTAAACGACAAGGCGCCGGGATTTTCATATCTCGGCGTCAATTTTTCCGAACGGCTTCGCTCTTCTTTTGTAACCTGCACGTGGTGAATTTGCCTTAGTACTTGTAATGGCAACGTTAAAACATTCATCAAAGCAAAAGAGTCGCCAATCGGGTATGGGAGGCGTATTGCTTTGGCCATCTATCTGATAGGCGCTCATTGCGGCACGCCCAGCAGTAGTTACTCCAACAGTATGGACCTCAACTACACGGGGAAGGCCATCGTAAGTTAAAGTCAGCAAAACACCGGTATGCAAAGCAGTTATCGCGAGCTCTTTATTAAACCCGGCCTGAGAAAAATTCTTTGGTTTAATTGAAGCAGCGGGCTTTGGCCAAACGGAGTTACCCCAGTTCGAACTCTTTCGCATTAATATCTCCATCAATTGCCGAAGATATTATTCTAAATGATTCTCTGTCTGGTCGCTAATATACTTAAGAATCAAAAATCGATCGCCCGGCCGTTGATTTCCCAATCACCGAAGCGTGCGGGGTCGGCGCCGCCGCGGCCGCCGATTTCCGCGGGGGGTTCGGCCTGAGCCTGGGCTTCCTGTGCCTTGCGGCGCTCCTCGGCTTCGGCAAGCGCGCGCTTGGCCGCAGGCGATAGTGGCTTGTGAGTGATTTCACCGGCTTCGGCGTCGAGTTTATTGTCGTTATCGGCTGTCTGCATGATCTGATCGGCCTGGAACTGTTGAATTAGGCGGCGGAATAGCCAAATCATAGAGCATGATGCCGAAAAGTGTGAACGGTTTTCGGGCGACATCATGCTCTGCTTTTTGAATCCGCTCCGGCGCGTCCGGACGGAAAGAAAAAGGTTTGGACGACAGATGTTTTGGAGACCCCTTTAATGAATCTCATGCGTACTGCCATGCTGCTTGCCTTCATGACCGCCCTGTTCATGGGCGTAGGCTTTCTGATTGGTGGTCAATCGGGCATGTTGATCGCATTCGTCGTCGCCGCCGGCATGAATTTCTTTTCCTACTGGAATTCGGACCGGATGGTGCTCTCCACCTACGGAGCGCAGGAGGTGGATGAGCGCAGCGCGCCGGAATTCTACCGGATCGTCCGCGATCTCTCCCGCAATGCCGGCCTGCCGATGCCGAAGGTCTATCTCTACGACAGCCCGCAGCCGAATGCCTTTGCTACGGGCCGCAATCCGGAAAATGCCGCCGTTGCCGCCTCGACAGGTCTTCTGCACGCGCTGACGCCGAACGAAGTGGCCGGCGTGATGGCGCACGAGCTTGCCCACGTCCAGAACCGCGACACGCTGACCATGACGATCACGGCGACGCTTGCCGGCGCCATTTCCATGCTCGGCAACTTCGCCTTCTTCTTTGGCGGCCGCCGCGACAACAACAATCCTCTCGGCATGATCGGCGTCCTCGCGGCGATGATTGTCGCGCCCCTGGCTGCGATGCTGGTGCAGATGGCGATCAGCCGCACGCGCGAATATTCCGCCGACCGTCGCGGCGCCGAGATCTGCGGCAATCCGTTGTCGCTGGCCTCCGCGCTCGGCAAGATCGCGCGTGGTGCGGCGCATGTCCCGAACGAGGCGGCCGAAGGGCATCCGGCAACGGCACATATGTTCATCATCAATCCGCTTTCCGGCGAGCGTATGGACAATCTGTTTTCCACCCATCCGAACACCGAAAATCGCATTGCCGCGCTGCATGAAATGGCGCGTAGCGGTGGCGGCCGTTCCGCGCCGATTACGCCATCTTCTGAACCAACTTCGGGGTTTGGCTCGACTGGACCGTCCTTCGCTGCTAATCCGGGACGCAAATCGCGTTCCGTGCCGAATACGGGTCGCGGTGGTTCGCAACCGCCGAAGGGTCCCTGGTCTTGAGTTCTGACACGAAAAACAACGCTTCCAACAGAGATGGAAAACGATCGGGCAAGCGGCCGCAACAATCGCGGCCGCACGATCAGTCTCCGCCGAAGCCCGGCCTTGCAGCCCGGGCCGCAGCGTCAAAGATCCTGGGAGCCGTGCTCGATCGCAAGACGCCGCTCGATGGCATGCTGGATGCCGAAGGCGGCAGCGCCGCCTATACGACGCTCAGCGACAGTGACCGTGGGCTTGTGCGCGCCATCCTGAACAGCGCGCTCAGGCATCTGCCACGCATCGAGGTGGCGATCTCGTCGCTGCTCGACACGCCTTTGCCGGAAGGCGCGCGTGCCCTGCATCATGTCCTTGTCGTCGGCGCGACGCAGATCCTCTATCTCGACGTACCGGATCATTCCGCCGTCGATCTTGCCGTCGAGCAGGCCAATCGCGATCCACGCAATCGCCGCTTCGCCAAGCTGGTGAACGCCATTCTTCGTCGCATCGGCCGCGAAAAGCAGGAGATTCTCGAGCGGGTCGCTAGCGTGCCGGCAATGCCGGACTGGTTCCTCTCCCGCCTGCAAGCGGCCTATGGCGCGCCCGCAGCGCTCAAAATTTCCGATACGCAGCTTGAGCCGGCCGCGATCGATCTTACGGTGAAATCCGATGCCGAAGGCTGGGCGAAGCGGCTGAACGGCACTGTGCTGCCGACCGGCGGCGTCCGGCTTGCCGCTTTCGAGGGCTCCATTCCCTCGCTGGAAGGTTTCGAAGAGGGTGAGTGGTGGGTTCAGGATGCCGCCGCCAGCATTCCGGCCAAGCTCTTTGGTTCGCTTTCGGGCAAGCGGGTCGTTGACCTTTGCGCAGCACCCGGCGGCAAGACCGCCCAGCTTATTCTCGCCGGGGCGGATGTGACCGCCCTCGATCAGTCCGCCAATCGGCTGAAGCGCCTGTCCGCCAATCTCGAGCGCCTCGGCCTGAAGGCCGAAACGGTCGTGGCCGACATGAGCAAATATCAGCCGGATATGCTGTTCGATGCGGCCCTACTCGATGCGCCCTGTTCGTCGACGGGCACCACACGACGCCATCCCGATGTGCTCTGGACCAAAGGGCCTGAGGATATCGCCAAGCTGGCCGCTCTCCAGGGCCGCCTCCTTCGCCACGCGCTGACGCTCGTCAAACCGGGCGGCGTGGTGGTGTTTTCCAACTGTTCGCTGGACCCTGAAGAGGGTGAAGAGCTGGTCGCGCGCCTCATCGCCGAGAAGGACGATGTCGAACGTGTGCCGATCGCTGCAAGCGACTGGCCGAGGCTTGAAGCGGCGATCTCGCCGCTTGGCGACTTCCGCACCACGCCGGATATGCTGTCGCTTTCCGATGGCTTTGCCTCCGGTCTCGACGGTTTCTTCGCAGCCGTGATTCGCCGCATCCGTTAGTTCCCGTCCGCCTTTCTTCGAAACACGGGCAGGAACTATCTCTTTGTTTTCTCGCAATTTCGGACGGAAAACCGCTATGCGCTTTTCCTGGAATTGCTCTCGGCATGTTTCGCTGTGTCGTTTACCAAACGGTAAAAAACCAGTGAACATGCACTTAATTGGTATATGGGTAACCTCTTTTTAACCACGGCTCATGAGAGTAAGCAGAGCAAATATGCAGGTCTGCGGCAGGGTTTTGTGAGTACATACATGCGGGAAGCATGGCGGCGGATGTCGCGCCGCGCGGCGTTGACGCGATTGCGTCTCACCCGCCACACGATGCGTGTGCCGGAACGCCTGATCGTGGCCCCGACCGATCTGCGCAGCGTCGATCCCTTTTTCGTCGAGGAATTGCTGAACGGCCGCATCCTGCTCGCCGGTCGCGTTCTGGAAACGCAGGGCGCCTCTCCATTTTCACTGGAATTGCCATCGCGCGCCTTTGCCGCGCGACTGCATAATTTTCGCTGGCTTCGGCACTTGCGGGCGGAAAAGAGCGATCAGGCCTCGGCGCTGGCGCGGGCGATCCTGACGGATTGGATTGCGGTCCATGGCCGCCGGTTGCACGGGCTAGCATGGTCGCCCGATATTGCGGCACAGCGGTTGATCGCACTTCTCTCACATTCACCCGTGCTTCTGCATGGTACGGATAGCGCCTTTTATCGCCGTTTCATGCGCATGCTGGTCTTTCACGTCCGCTTTTTGCGCCGGATGGCGCCATCGGCGCGCGATGGCATGACGAAGTTTCGCGTCCGCATCGCGCTTGCCATGTCCTCTGTTGCCATGCCCAACAGCGCTCTTGCCGTGAAACGCGCGGGGCAGGCGCTGGATCGCGAGATCGACCGGCAGATCCTGCAGGATGGCGGCCATATCTCCCGCAACCCACGCGTATCGTTGGAGTTGCTGCTCGATCTGCTGCCCCTGCGCCAAACCTATGTCAATCTCGGCCATGATGTGCCGATCCGGCTTATTCCCGGCATAGACCGCATGTATCCGGCGCTGCGCTTCTTCCGGCACCAGGACGGCGATCTGGCATTGTTCAACGGCGCAACCTCGACGCTTGCCAATGAGCTGATGTCGGTGTTGCGTTATGACGAGACGGCCGGCCAGGTTTTCAAGGCGCTGCCGCATACGAAGTATCACCGGCTGGCTGCCGCACAGGCTGTGGTCATCATCGATGCCGGTGGTCCCGCCTCCTCCGATCTCAGCCGCACGGCGCATGCCGGCTGTCTCTCCTTTGAGATGTCTTCGGGCAAGACGCGCTTCATCATCAATTCCGGAGCGCCGGAATTTGCCGGCGAGCGCTACCTGCAGACAGCGCGCGCCACGGCCGCGCATTCGACTGTAACGCTCAACGACACCTCGTCGAGCCAGTTCTCCAAGTCGAAATCGCTCGGGCCGATCATGGTCAGCGGCGTGAAGAAGGTCATTGTCGAGCGGGCCGAGACGGAAGATGGGCGCGATTACGTGCGTGCGGCGCATGACGGCTATCTCTCCACCTTCGGCTATGTGCATGAGCGCGAACTGAGCCTGAACGCATCAGGCACCATCCTGGCGGGACGTGATCGCTTTCTGGTGCCGGAGGGCCGCAAGCAGGCGCCGAAGGGTGACGGCATCGCATCCGCCCGCTTCCATATTCATCCCTCCATCAGCCTGCTGCAGACGGAGACCGACAGCGCCCTGCTGATCGCGCCGGATGGAGAGACCTGGGTCTTCTCCTCGCCGGGCAACGACGTGCTTGTCGCGGAAGATATCTTTTTCGCCGATCCCTCAGGCATGCGCTCCTCGGATCAGCTGGAGATCGTTTTCCAGATCGCTGAAAAGCCGGAAATCCGTTGGTTTTTATCCTATCGGCCATAGGCTAAGCTTGTCAGCTATGCTAACGGGGCGGCATTATCGTCCCGCGCCCTCCCCGCCGGACGCCACATCTCCCTATTCCAGATCGGAGAAAGCCCATGGCCGTCGTTTCCAAGAAAATTCCTGCTCCCGACAAGGTGAAGGTGAAAACCGCGCTTCTGTCCGTTTTCGACAAGACCGGCATCGTCGAGCTGGCGCGCGCGCTTAGCGAGCAGGGTGTGCGTCTGCTGTCGACCGGCGGCACGCACAAGGCGATTGCCGCGGCCGGCCTTGCCGTGACCGACGTATCGGAAGTGACGAATTTTCCTGAGATCATGGACGGCCGCGTCAAGACGCTGCATCCGAAAGTGCATGGCGGTCTGCTCGCCATCCGCGACGATGCCGAGCATCAGGCTGCAATGAAGGAGCACGGCATAGAGGGCATCGATCTTGCCGTCATCAACCTCTATCCCTTCGAGGACGTTCGCAAGGCCGGTGGCGACTATCCGACGACGGTGGAGAACATCGACATCGGTGGTCCGGCGATGATCCGCGCTTCGGCCAAGAACCATGCCTATGTGACGACGCTCACCGATCCTGCCGATTATGCCGAGATGCTGGCGCAGCTTTCCGCCGATGCCGGCCAGACGACTTATGATTTCCGCAAGCGCATGGCCGCCAAGGCGTTTGCCCGCACCGCAGCCTATGACGCGATGATTTCGAACTGGTTTGCCGAAGCCCTCGATATCGCCACGCCGCGCCACCGGGTGATAGGCGGCGTTCTGCGCGAGGAAATGCGCTACGGCGAAAACCCGCACCAGAAGGCGGCTTTCTACCTGACCGGCGAAAACCGCCCCGGTGTTTCCACGGCAACGCTCATCCAGGGCAAGCAGCTTTCCTACAACAACATCAATGACACCGACGCAGCTTATGAGCTCGTTGCCGAGTTCCTGCCGGAAAACGGCCCGGCCTGCGCGATCATCAAGCATGCCAACCCCTGCGGCGTTGCCACCGGCCCGAGCCTCGTGGAAGCCTACAAGCGCGCGCTTGCCTGCGATTCCACCTCGGCCTTTGGCGGTATCATCGCGCTGAACAGCCTGCTCGACGCTGAAACGGCGGAAGAGATCGTCAAGCTCTTCACCGAAGTCATCATCGCGCCTGACGTCACCGAGGAAGCCAAGGCGATCATCGCCCGCAAGCCGAACCTCCGTCTGCTTTCGGTCGGCGCCCTGCCCGATCCGCGTGTCGCCGGCCTGACCGCGAAGACCGTCTCCGGCGGCCTGCTGGTGCAGAACCGCGACAATGCCTTGGTCGAGGACATGGAGCTCAAGGTCGTCACCAAGCGCGCGCCGACGGCGCAGGAGCTTGAGGACATGAAGTTCGCCTTCCGTGTCGCCAAGCATGTGAAGTCGAATGCCGTCGTTTACGCCAAGGATGGCCAGACGGCCGGTATCGGCGCGGGACAGATGAGCCGTGTTGATTCCGCCCGCATCGCCGCCATCAAGGCCGAGGAAGCCGCCAAGGCCATGGGGCTCGCCGAGCCGCTGACGCGCGGCTCCGCCGTTGCCTCGGAAGCCTTCCTGCCGTTTGCCGACGGCCTGCTCTCGGCGATCGCTGCCGGCGCCACCGCCGTCATCCAGCCAGGTGGCTCGATGCGCGACCAGGAAGTCATCGACGCGGCCAACGAACACAATGTCGCAATGGTCTTTACTGGCGTGCGCCATTTCCGCCATTGATCGGACGGATATACCTGATTGAGAAAATTTATATCCCGGCCGGTTCGCCTGCCGGGATTTTCTTTGCCTACTTCGCTTTGTCAGCCGGATAGGGTGTTGGCAAAAGTATCAGAAGGCCGCCGGCGAGAAAGATGACGAGGGTTGCCATGCCGAGGCGTGCCGAGCCGCTCCAATAAGTCACGAGCGAGAAGAACAGCGTTGCCATGAAGCTGGTGGCGCGGCCTGACAGAGCGTAGATGCCGAAATAACGTCCGGCCTCCGCGAGGCTGACGCTGCGGGCAAGATAGGAGCGTGAGGAAGCCTGTACGGGGCCAAAGGCTATGCCGATCAACAGACCGTAGCCGATATAGGCCTTTTCCGCTGCCGTGCCGAACAGGCCGCCGGAATTGGCGGTCGAAAGCGGTACGAGGCCGAACAGAGTGAAACCCGGGCCAGTCGAGATGATGCCGAAGGTGGCGATAAGCAGCAAAGTCAGGCTGATGACAACGGTGATCTTCGAGCCCAGCCAGCGATCGACGTAGCCTGCCGCGAAGCAGCCGAAGATGGCGATGACGTTCAGAATAATGCCGTAGATGCCGATTTCGATCGTCGCCCAGCCGAACATGCCGGCCGCGAAGGTGCCGCCGAGGATCAAGAGACCATTGACGCCATCCTGATAGATCATGCGGGCAATCAAAAAGAGGCTGATGCCGCGCCGGCGTTTCAGCTCACTGAGGGTCGCCGAGAGCTCACGCAGGCCCGATCGAACGGCGGCGCGAAATGGCAGACCGCGGGCTGCATCCGGGGTGAAGAAGAACATCGGCAGGATGAAGATCAGATACCAGACGGCCGAAATCGGCCCGGTGATGCGTGCGTCTTCACCGAGCGTGGCATCGAGGCCGAAGAGCGGCGTCAGGCCGAGGATGGTCTTGCCGGTCTGCGGATTGCCGGCCAGCAGCGCAACGACGGTAATGAGAACGATCATCCCACCGAGATAGCCGAGCCCCCAGGCGGCGTTTGACAGCCTGCCGACATCATCCTTGCCGACCAGCCGCGGCATCATGGAATCGTTGAAGACGATTGAGAATTCGGCTGAGATCGAGGCCAGGATCATGAAGATCACGGGATAGATGACAGGCGATCCGGGTGCAGCACCCCAGAGGCAGAACAGGCTCGCGATCTTGATGACGGCGAAGAAGGCGATCCACGGTTTGCGCGCACCGGATTGGTCGGCGATCGAGCCGAGGACCGGGGAGAGAATGGCGATGATCACCGAGGAGATCGTCGCCATGTTGCTCCAGGTCGTCTGGGCGGAGACGGGATCGGCCGTCAACCGCGCAACGAAATAGGGGCCGAAGATGAAGGTGGTCACCACCGTGAAGAACGGCTGAGCCGCCCAGTCGAAGAACATCCAGCCCCAGATGCCCCGTGCCGGCACTTTGGCCGGCACGTGATTGTCGATTTCGGTTACCACCAGATCCTGCCCTCAATCCCTCACCCGCCTGACGGGGTCGGGGCGGACTGTGTCACCTTGCCCGGCCGTTCGCAAGATCGCTGAGCAGGCCTGCGGCAACGGTGATGCGCGCGAGATTGGGCTCGCCGCTTTCACTGAGACCACCGAGTTCCTCAGCTATGCGATTGATGCGGATGCGATCCTCCGCATGCCATGCCTGAACCGGCTGCTTGTCCTTCGGATGGTTGGACAAGGCGGAGATGACGATATCGCGGCGGGCGCCGGCGATCTGGTCGAGGCTGCGCGCCAAGGCGAGGCTTTCGTAGTGATCGCCGGTGACGATGCGGCTGCCGGCCAGCAGCAGGCGGCCGACCCGGAAGGTCTGCGACACCGTGAAGTAGCTTTCCGCCGCCCGGTTCAGCGTATCGCCGGTGCGTTCGGCGATCTGCATGATCTCCGGGACGAGGACGAGCGCGTAGATCGTCGCGATCTCCGAAGCCAGCTTTTCCGGCAGGCCGGCTGCCAGATATTCCGCTTCGCGCGCCGCGATCTCGGCGGCGAAATCCGCCGGGATATGGCTGAGGAAGACGGGACGCAGCTTTTTCAGGGCTGCGCGAAGCCGGCTAACGGTTTCCTCGATCTCACCCTTCGTCGCACCGGTCTTCAGCAGGAGACGCGTCAGCACGGTATAGACCTCGGTGATCTCGCCATAAACGCGGTTCTGCATCTGGCCGCCCACCTTGCCGTCCAATGCGTCCGTCTCGTTCCAGAGCCGGTCGAGGTCAAAGCCGTCGCGAGCGATGACGGCAGCCTTGACCACTTCGGCGGCTGATGCCGCCGTGGCATCCATCATGCTGACAGCAAAGCCGGGGCCACCACGGTTGATGGCCTCGTTGGCAAGCGCCGTGCCGATGATTTCGCGGCGCAGACGATGGCTTTCGATATCGGTGGCGTTCGAACGCTGCATCTTGGCCGGGAAGTAGCGGCTGAGGGTTGCGGCGAAGTAGGGGTCGTCAGGCAAGTCGCTGGCCACGATTGCATCGAAGAGAACAATCTTGGCGTAGGAGAGCAGCACGCCGATTTCAGGGCGGGTGAGCGGCCGTCCGTTGGCGTAGCGCTCGGCGAAGGTCTGGTCGTCAGGCAGGGTCTCGACCTTGCGGTTGAGCTGCTTGGCGCCTTCCAGCACGCCCATGAAGCGGCTGAGCTCGAGACCGTTGCCGGTGCCCTTGCGCTCCGTCAGCGAGATCGCCAGGGATTGCAGGTAGTTGTTGCGCAGGACCAGCGTCGCCACTTCGTCGGTCATGGATGCGAGCAGCGTATCGCGCTTGGCGCGCGTCAGCCGGTCGTCGAACATGGCATTGGCAAGTGCGATTTTGATGTTGACCTCGACGTCCGAGGTGTTGACGCCGGCGGAGTTGTCGATGGCGTCGGAGTTGCAGCGCCCGCCCTTGAGGCCGTAGGCGATGCGGCCCTTCTGCGTGACGCCGAGATTGGCGCCTTCGCCGATCACCTTGGCGCGGACTTCCTCGGCCGTGATGCGGATCGGATCGTTGGCGCGGTCGCCGACTTCCGAATCCGTCTCGGACGGCGCCTTGACGTAGGTGCCGATGCCGCCGAACCACAGCAGATCCACCGGAGCCTTGAGGATCGCGGTCATGATCTCGAACGGTGTTGCGACCGATTTGTCGATGCCGATAGCAGCCGCCGCTTCCGGTGTCAGCGTCACCGACTTTGCCGAACGGGAAATGATCATCGCGCCCTTCGACAGGACGGACTTGTCGAAATCCTGCCAGCTGGAGCGCGCGAGGTTGAAGAGGCGCTGGCGTTCGGCCAACGTCTTCTCCATGTCCGGATCCGGATCGATGACGATATCGCGGTGGTCGAAGGCGGCAAGCAGCCGGATCTTCGGGGAGAGCAGCATGCCGTTGCCGAAGACGTCACCGGACATGTCGCCGACGCCGACGACGTTGAAGGGCGTCGTCTGGATGTCGATGTCCATTTCACGGAAGTGGCGCTTTACAGTTTCCCAGGCGCCGCGCGCGGTGATGCCCATCTTCTTGTGGTCATAGCCGGCCGAGCCGCCCGAGGCGAAGGCGTCGTCCAGCCAGAAGCCGGCTTCCTGCGCCAGCGCATTGGCGGTGTCGGAGAAGGTGGCGGTGCCCTTGTCGGCTGCGACGACGAAATAGGGATCGTCACCATCGAGGCGCACCGTATCGGCCGGCGGAATGATATCGGCGCCGGAGATGTTGTCGGTGATCGATAGCAGCGTGCGGATATAGGTCTTGTAGGCGTCGCGGCCTGCATTGAAGACCTCGTCGCGGCTACCGCCAACCGGAAGCTTCTTCGGATAGAAGCCGCCCTTGGCGCCGACGGGCACGATAACCGCGTTCTTGACCTGCTGCGCCTTCACGAGGCCCAGCACTTCGGTGCGATAGTCTTCGGCGCGATCCGACCAGCGCAGGCCGCCACGGGCCACCTTGCCGAAGCGCAGATGCACGCCTTCCACTTCGACGCCATAGACGAAGATTTCGCGGAAGGGGCGCGGCTCGGGCAGGCCGTCCAGCAGCTTCGGATCCAGCTTGAAGGCCAACATGGCCTTCGGCGTACCGTCCGCGTTCTTCTGGAAGTAGTTGGTGCGCAGAGTGGAATCGATGGCGTTGACGTAGCGGCGCAGGATGCGGTCGTCGTCGAGGCTCGGAACGTCGGCAAGTTCGGTTTCGATCGCCGCGTGCAGATCGGAAAGCTTCTTCGTGCGGTTCTTGTCGCTGAGCTTGGGGTCGAGCGTGTCGTAGAAGAGGCGGAAAAGCGACGCCGCAATGCGCGGATATTTATCCAGCGTCGATGAGATATAATCCTGCGAATAAGCGATGCCGGCCTGCCGCAGATAGCGCGAATAGGCGCGCAGAACGTTGGTTTCGCGAGCGGAGAGATCGGCCGAGACGATCAGCCGGTTGAAGGCATCGTTGTCGATCGTGCCACCGAAGGCCGCAAGGAACGCTTCCTCAAGGGCCGCACCGTGACGAGCGAGATCGATGGTCAGACCGTTGCGGGCTTCGAGCTCCATGTCATGCAGCACGACGTGGCCGGTCGAGCCGTCCTTTGCTGTGACATAGATATCGAATGTGCGCTCGCTGATGACGTTGAAGCCGAGATTTTCGAGCAGGGGCACGCGGCGTGAGAGCGCGAGGTTGCCGTCTCCATGGAAGATCTTCAGCGAGAGAATGTCGCCCGCCTCGTCCTTGCGGACATAAAAGCCGATGCGGATCGGATCGGCTCCGGCAGTTGCGATCATATCGGGTAGATCGGCGAAGGCGTCTTCCGGCGAGAAGGCTTCCTGAAAGGCCTGGCTGACAGAGATGCCGGGAGCCTTGGGGCCGGCCAGCATGACGAAGCGCTCGTCCCAGCGGGCCGTGATGGCGCGAATCGCCTCCTCGAGCTTCGCCTGTGGAACATGTGGCGTCTTGCCAGCGCTGCGGCCGATGATGAAATGCACGCGGGCGACGCTCGCCTCCGGGAAGGCCGGATAATAAGCGGAAACGCGCCCGTCATAGACTGTCTTCAGATGATTGCCGATCTTCTCGCGAACGACGGAATCATATTCCTCGCGGGGGACATAGACGATGACAGACACGAACCGATCGAAATGGTCGATGCGCGGCAATGCGCGCACGCGCGGACGGTCCGTGAGGTCGTTGATTTGTTCGGCGAAGCTCGCGAGCAGGGCCGTGTCGATCTGGAAGAGATCGTCACGCGGATAGGATTCCAGCGTGTTGTCGAGCATGCGGCCAGAATGGCTCGTCGGGTCGAAGCCGAAGTGATCCTTGACCTTCTGTACCTTCGAACGCAGCAACGGCACTTCGGCGGCAGCGCTCGTGTAGGCCGTCGAGGTGAAAAGACCGACGATGCGCAACTCGCCCGTCACATTGCCGTCGGCATCGAAGCGCTTGACGCCGACATAATCCATATAGGCGCGGCGATGGACGATCGACTTGACGTTGGCCTTGGTGACGATCAGGAAATCGGGGCCATCGAGGAAGGCGAGGATTTCCGGCGTCGTGGTGACGGCGTCCTTGCCCTGCCTGAGAACACGGACATCCGGATTGGAGAGAATGCCGAGGCCGGTGCCGCGATCCCGCTCGACCTTGGCGTTGGCGCCCTTGCCGGAATAGACATATTCGCGCATGCCGAGGAAGGTGAAGTTGCCGTCTCTTAGCCAGGCAAGGAAAGCAAGCGCTTCGTCACGGTCATTCCTGCGGCGGCCGGCGGCCTCATAGGTGGACAGCTCCGAAATGACGGTGTCGAGACGCGACAGCATCGGCTTCCAGTCGGAAACGGCAAGATGCGTCTGGTCGAGCACGGTCTGGACCCGCTTGATGAGGTCGTTGGCCTGCGCCGTTGTCAAAGGCGAGAGATGAAGCTGGATATGGCTGACGCGATGGGTGGGATCGCTCGGGTGCTCGGCGGAATAGAGGCTCGGCTGCTTGCCCTCCTCGATGACCAGAATCGGATGCACGGCCATGTAGAGGTCGCGATAGGTGCTGGTGACATCGCCCATGATCGATTCGTAGAGGAAGGGCATGTTGTGGTCGGTGATCGAGAGGATCGAGACAGCAACGCCATCCGGCTCGATGCCGGCGGCCTGCTCTATGCTGACGCGGGGCGCATTGCCGTTCCAGGCTGCAAGCTCCTTGGCCGCATGAGTTGCGGCAAGCGCCAGCATCTCCGGCGTATAGCGCTCCATATCGTCATTGCTAGCCCGGCCGAACAGGATTTCAGGGTCGAGGTGTGCCCCGCCCGCCGCCACGGCCAATTTGCGTGCCGCGTCGATCTGTTTTTCCCGTTTCGGATTGGTCTTGGGCGCCATGAAATTCCTCCCGATTTTCGAATTTTGGCCACAGTAGCAGAAGGTTTAGCGAAAAAACTGGCAAAAAGAATGCGAATTTGGTTCGTTTCGGACGGATTTTAGTCGGTTTTTTTAAAAAACTTACCGAAAATGACGATGTTGATGAAAAGCAGACTTAATCGGCGAGAAATTGGCGGAAACGACTCGTCAACAGAGGTTTTCATGACTCTGTGAAGGGCGGTTGACAGAGTGGCGCGAAAGGGATCATCAACGTGCGCCATTGCACTTTGAAGTCCTGAACTGAAAGCACAATCATGTCGCAAGTGTCTGCCGGCGCCGTTATCGTCATTTCCAGTCATGTCGTCAGAGGGTCCGTCGGCAACCGCGCCGCCGTTTTTGCGCTGGAAACGCTCGGGCACCCGGTTTGGGCGCTTCCGACCGTCGTTTTGCCCTGGCATCCCGGCCACGGCCGGTCGACGCGATTAAACTTCAATGAAGCGGATTTCGACCACGCGATCGACGATCTCATCGCTGCTCCGTGGCTGCCGGAGGTCAAGGCAGTTCTCTCGGGCTATTTCGGCAATGCGGCGCAGGCCCTGTCCGTGGCGCGGCTCGTCACGGCCTTGCGGGAAAAGAACCCCGATCTTTTATACGCGTGCGATCCGGTCATCGGCGACGCCGGCGGTCTCTATGTGCCGCAGGTGACCGCCGAGGCGATCCGAGATCATCTCATTCCGCTGGCATCGCTCGCAACGCCGAACCGCTATGAGCTTGCATGGCTGGCCGGGGCACCGCTTGACGACAACAATGCCATCATCGAGGCGGCGCTTGCGCTTGGCCCATCTCGCATGCTGGTGACGTCGGCCGTGCCGATGATGGCCGGCGGCATCGGAAACCTCTATCTCAGCGGTCGAAGCGCTTTGCTTGCCGAGCACCGCAGCATCGAAGGCGCGCCGAACGGTCTCGGCGATCTGCTGTCGGCCGTATTCCTATCGCGCCTGCTATCCGGCATGGACGAGGAGCGGGCACTGCAGCTGACGACGGCCAGTGTCTATGAGGTGCTGGCGCGCGCCGTCAAACGCGGCAGTGACGAGCTGACGCTGGCGACGGATGCAACGAGCCTGTCGACGCCGATGGCCATGGTGCAGATGCGGCACCTCGTTCACCCGGCGCAACGCCGTAAAAACTAGCGCTTTGCGGCGGTTAACGCTTTTTGCAGCGCAGCAGTTGCCATCGCTCACAGCGCGCTGTAATCCAATATCCATGCAAAGCTTTCCAGACACCCTTCTGAACGGTTATCGCAACTTCATGAGCGGGCGTTATGCCGATGAGCGCGAACGCTATCGCACTCTCGCCGAGCTCGGCCAGAGCCCATCGACGCTTGTGATTGCCTGTAGTGACTCCCGTTCCGCGCCGGAGATCATCTTCGATGCCGGACCGGGAGAGCTCTTTGTCATCCGCAACGTCGCGAACATGGTGCCGCCTTACGAGCCGGACAGCAATTTCCATGCGACGTCGGCAGCACTCGAATTTGCTGTTTTGTCGTTGAAAGTCTCCGACATCGTCGTGATGGGCCACGGCCGCTGCGGCGGTATTCGCGCGGCGCTTGATCCCAATGCCGAGCCGCTGTCGCCGGGCGATTTCATCGGCCGCTGGATGGCATTGCTGAAGCCTGCCGCCGAACAGATTCAGAGCAATGACATCATGACGCAGACCGAGCGTCAGACGGCCCTCGAGCGCATTTCGATCCGCAATTCGCTGGACAATCTGCGCAGCTTCCCGGAAATCAAGGCGCGCGAGGAGGAAGGCAAGTTGAGCCTTCATGGCGCGTGGTTCGATATTTCGACGGGTGAATTGTGGGTGATGGATCCTCAGACCCGCGATTTCAAGCGTCCGGATATCTCATAATCCGCAATGGCTGAAACAAAAAAGGCGCTGCGAACCGTTTGGTTGCAGCGCCTTTTTTGTTGTTGAGGGTGTCTTATCTGCCGTCGATCTGCTGGCCGATATAGGCAATCGCCTGCTGATAAACCCGCGCGTCGTTCCAGCCGGCGATGGCGGCGAAATTCGGCTCGCCGGGCTGATAGCCGGCACCGGGCTGCCAGCCGTGGCCGCGCAGGAAGTTTGCCGTCGAGGCGAGCGCGTCGGCGCGTGAGCCAACCAGGTCAACACGGCCGTCGCCGTCTTCGTCGACACCGAAAGCAACGACGTTCTTCGGCATGAACTGCGTCTGACCGATCTCGCCATGGGCAGCGCCGCGAGCGGACGGGCTGAGATAGCCTTCGCCGACGAGCTTGAGGGCGGAGTAGAGCTGCTCGGTGAAGAAGGCGGAGCGGCGGCAGTCATAGGAAAGAGTAGCGACGGCCGAGAGCGTATGCTGATCGCCCATGTAGCTGCCGAATCCGGTTTCCATGCCCCAGATCGCGATGATCGGGCCTGGGGGAACGCCGAAACGCTTCTCGATCTTGGCAAACAGGGCGGCATTGGCCTGCTTCATGCTCTTGCCGCGATTGATGATCGTCTGGCCGCCGCGCTTCTTCATGAATTCCTCGAAGGAAAGCTTGAAGCTCTTCTGGCCGCGATCGGCGCGGATGGTGGGCTGGTTGTAATGAACATTGGCGAAGGCCCGGTCGAGGACGGAGGGGCTAACGCCCTGTCCCTGAGCTTCGCGCTTGAATTCCTGCACCCAGTTCTCGAAGCCGGCGGACGTATTGCCGCAAGAGGCGGCATTTGCCGCAATCGGCATTCCCAGCAGCAAGCCGCCTGCCACGAGAGCCGCCATTCCAGACTTTGTGAAGCGCATTCAGTGTCCCCAATTCTTACCGCGATGCGAACGCGGTAACCGTTTTCAATGGCGCTCAAACCCTTCCTGTCCAAGGGATTGCGCACGTTTAGCCTTGATCGACAATGCCAGCATCCGGCCGTCATGTCATTATCACACTTTAGCGAGCGATATTTTTCGTTTCATGTGAAACATCGCTGCCAAAATCATTCACAAAAGCCCCGCCATTTCATGCGAATGGCGGGGCTTTTATTCAATCTTGAATACTTGAATAGCCAGAGAGGGTTTATAAACCGTAAATTGGTTTACAAAGCCTTATGCAGCCTGCTTGCGCGGCTTGATCAGGCCGCGGTTGACCAGCAGCTCGGCGATCTGGATGGCGTTGAGCGCGGCACCCTTGCGCAGGTTGTCGGAGACCACCCAGATGTTGAGACCGTTTTCGACCGTCGCATCTTCGCGAATGCGCGAAATGTAGGTCGCATCTTCGCCAGCAGATTCGTACGGCGTGATGTAACCACCGTTTTCGTGCTTGTCGATGACGAGGCAACCGGGCGCTTCGCGCAGGATGTCGCGGGCCTGATCCGCCGTGATCTCGTTTTCGAACTCGATGTTGACCGATTCCGAATGGCCGATGAAGACGGGGACGCGCACGGCCGTGCAGGTGACCTTGATCTTCGGATCGAGCATCTTCTTGGTTTCGGCCAGCACCTTCCATTCTTCCTTGGTGTAGCCGTCTTCCATGAAGCTATCGATGTGCGGAATGACGTTGAAGGCGATGCGCTTGGTGAACTTCTTGTTCTCGATCGGATCGGCGACGAAAACGGCGCGGGTCTGATTGAACAGCTCGTCCATGCCATCCTTGCCGGCGCCGGAAACGGACTGGTAGGTCGAGACGACGACACGCTTGATCTTGGCGAAGTCATGCAGCGGCTTCAGAGCCACGACGAGCTGCGCGGTCGAGCAATTCGGGTTGGCAATGATGTTGCGCTTGGTGAACTGCGTGACGGCATCCGGGTTCACTTCCGGCACGATCAGCGGCACGTCGGCGTCGTAGCGCCATGCGGAGGAGTTGTCGATGACGACGCAACCCTGGGCGCCGATCTTCGGCGAGAACTTCTTGGAGACTTCGCCGCCAGCCGACATCAGGCAGATATCGGTGCTGGAGAAATCGTAATTCTCCAGGTTGGCAACCTTCAGCGTCCGGTCACCGAAGGAAACTTCGGTTCCCTGCGAGCGAGCGGATGCAAGCGCCACGACCTCATCAGCCGGGAAGCCGCGTTCGGACAGGATGTTGAGCATTTCGCGTCCGACATTTCCGGTCGCGCCCGCTACTGCAACTTTGAAACCCATTTCTCAAGCTCTCTTTCTCTTCTCTCCTCTTTGGCGAGGGGGGAACCGCGGCCGTAACGACCGGTTCCTGTCCCCAGCCGAGCCGGGGAGAGAGCGGCAGGCCAGAGACGTCAGACGGTTTTCGTCGTCGTTTTGGCCTTGGTTTTGGAAGAAACCGGAAAATAGACATTCCCCCCGGCGCATTCCGCCAGGTGACTGAAGCATTCGATCTGTTCGAAGCGAGCCATGGAAGTCTTCCTTTTCCGTCGCCGGTTCTAAGAGGTTTTCCACAGGAGTCAAGGATTTCCTCGCTATTGCCGAGGGGCAGCGAGGAAATCGAGGTTATGGAATGCCGCTTGCGATCAACGCCTCCGAAGGCGGGTGACCGGGTAGTCAGCGATTGGTCTTGCGCGTGATTTCGAAGAGGAACCAGGTGCGGCGCTCGGTCTCGTCAATCCAGTTCTCGAGAAGGCTTGCGGTAGCGACATCGCCGTATTCGTCGCAGACATCGTGCACCGTGCGCATTTCAGCCGAGAGCTTGAGATTGTCGTCCGCCAGTTCGGCCAGCATATCCTGCGGATCGACATATTCGGCGTCGTTGTCCGGAATGCGCTGAAGCTTGGCGATCTGGCCGATAGACCGCAGCGTGGTGCCACCGATCTTGCGGGCGCGCTCGGCCATTGGATCCGTCATCGCGAAAATCTGATCGCCATGCTCGTCGAGAAGCAGGTGATAGTCACGGAAATGCGGGCCGCTCATGTGCCAATGGAAATTCTTGGTCTTCAGATAAAGGGCAAATACATCTGCCAGAAGGGCACTCAAGGCCGCGGAAATATCGCGGGTTGCGTCTTCGCTGAGATTGGTGCGGGTGCCCAATTTCGATTTGGTGTTGGCGGTATTCATAAGACGTCCTCCATTTGTTGTTCACGACAGCGATCGCCGGCGGATCTTAGGGGAGTTCGATGACATCGCTGCTGCGTTCGATCGCATTGAAAACAGGATCTATTTTGAAAATATCGCGGACGAAATGTCGCTGCGCGGCACGATCGACTACGGTTTTGAGCTGAAAACCCAAACACCTTGTTAACATAGGAAAAAGGATTGGTTTGGCAATCACCTGCCGAAAGCAGCTTGCCGGGCGCGCATCCAAGTCACGCGCCCGGCACCGCCACCTATGGGGGCGGCATGGCGGCGGAGTAATTATTTCAGGCCGCCGCCGGTATAGATGGTTTCGCCGGTCAGCCAGGCAGCATCCTGTGAGGCGAGGAAGACGGCGACCGGGGCGATGTCCGTCGGCTGGCCAAGACGGCCGAGCGGCGTCTGGGAGACGAGGTGTTTTTCAAAATCACTGCCGATAACGCCGGCGGCGACGACGCCTTCCGTTTCGACGCCGCCCGGCGCCAGGTTGTTGACGCGGATATTGCGAGGACCGAGTTCCTTGGCGAGGATTTTGGTGATGGAATCCACGGCCGCCTTGGTTGCGGTGTAAACGGACGCAGTCGGCAGGTTCATGCTGACGGCGTTGGAGCCGATATTGATGATATTGCCGCCTTCCGGACCAAAATGCTTGACGGCTTCACGAGAGGTCAAAAGCGTGCCCAGCACGTTGATATTGAATTCACGATGGAATTCTTCCTCGGTGAACTCCTCGATCGGCGCGAACTGGTAGACGCCGGCGTTGTTGACGAGGATATCGACGCGGCCGAAAGCCTGCTTTGTTTCCGCGAAGAGCCGCTTGACGTCTTCGGATTTGGAGACGTCGCCATGGACGGCGAGCGCCTTGCCGCCCTTGGACGTGATTTCAGCCACGACCTTGTCCGCACCCTCGCGGCTCGAGGCGTAATTGACGATGACGGCGGCCCCTGCTTCGCCCATCGCCTTGGCGATCCCAGCGCCGATTCCCTTTGATGCACCGGTTACGATCGCAACCTTGCCTGCCAGCTTGCTCATGCCATTTTCCTTCAGAAAATTGTTAGACAGTTTTATAATCATCGAATCAATTTGGCGCATGCGACCCAATCGTGGTTCCGCATCGTCACTTTGATATTTAGATAATCATCTAAATGATACAAGAGCAGTGTGAGAAAATGGTGAGGCCGTGAAGAGCGTCAGATTTTGGAGAGTTCCGCCAGATATGCGTTCAGGGTATCGCGCTTGAGCACGAGATTTGCGAACTTGCCTTCACGCTGGATCTCGATGAGACCGGCATGTTCGAGTTCCTTGATGTGATGTGACATCGTTGCTGCGCTGACGGCATGGCATTCGTTGAGGGCGCTGCAAGCCATGGGCTCGGTTCGCGTGCCGATCTCTTTCAGGATCTGTACACGTCGCGGCTCGGCAAGTGCGCGGGATATCAATCCCATCTGCCTTTCGCTTAAACGTACCGGTCCTGCATCCATCGCTTTTTCATCGCAAACATCATGAAATCGGATTGATCTTCTTCGACAACCCGTCAGCCAGATATATGAATGTGAGCGGGGCTTGGCAACCTTTGCGCTGCGATCATGCTTGAGGCTGCCATGGGAGGGAGAAATACCGTCGAATACGGATTGGATCAGGCGGCGGCCTGATCCTGCTTGCTGATCTTGAACAGGGTGCGGCGCGGTGTCGGCAGGCCGGCATCGTTTATCCGGAAGAGCAGCCCATAGCGGGAATAGACGATCGCCGTCATGAAGGAGAACCAGCCGCCCAGCGCCAGCCCGGCAATGACGTCGCTTGGATAGTGCGCGCCAACCATGACGCGGGTGATTGCCAGCCACAGCGCACAGGCGGCGAAGATATAGCGGTAGCGCGGGAAGAGGAAGGCAAGCGCCACGAACAGAGCACCGATGGTGGTCGCATGGCCCGATGGGAAGCTTTCGAAGCTGGCGCGGCCATTGAAGGGCGAGAAACCGAAAGGACCCCAATCGGCAAAATGCGTCGGGCGGGCGCGGCCGATGGCGCGCTTCAGAAGATTGGCGAGAATTCCGGAGAGAGCAATTGTTGTCAGCAGATAGCCGCCGATCTGGCAGATACGCAATGCCTGGCAGCGACAGCGCGGGGAATGCAGCAATCTGGCACCGGCCCAGCCTTCGAAGAACAGGAAGGCGCTGATGATGAGGATCCAGCCGGACTCGCCGAAATTGGTGAGCATCTCGCCGAAGAAATGGATGGAGGGCGACAGGCTTTTGAGGGTTGCGCCGACAGGCCAATCAAACAGGAAGGCCGAGAGAAGCACGACATTGGCCGTCAGAAACAGGCAGATCTTCCAATGGCATGGCGCAAGACCCGCGTCGCTTCGCCGCCAACGTCTATCGAGAGACGTCAAGATCGCCTGCATAAGTACCGTCCATTGTCGATTTCCAATCAAGTCGACGACTAGCAGGTTCCTGTAACAGGATTTTTAAAGCGCCGAGTCCTGGCCGTTGCTCCCGGTTCACGTCTTCGTGCAACGGAAGGCATGGGCAAATTCCGACGAAAAGATCCCGCCCTGTGTGGCAGAGCGGGATCGGGTGTTTCACGTGAAATATTTCAGGCGATCTCTGTCCGTGGCTTACGCCACTGCAGATTATGCCGAGAGAGCCTTGAATTCCGCGAGGATGGCATCGCCCATTTCGGTGGTGCCGACCTGACGGCTGCCTGCCGACATGATGTCGCCGGTGCGGATGCCGCTGTCGAGCACATTGGCGATCGCCTTTTCCAGCGCGTCAGCTTCAGCAATCAGGCTGAAGGAGTAGCGCAGGCACATGGCGAAGGAGGCGATCATCGCGATCGGGTTGGCAATGCCCTTGCCGGCGATGTCGGGTGCCGAGCCATGCACGGGCTCGTAGAGCGCCTTGCGCTTGCCGGTCTTGGCGTCCGGTGCGCCGAGCGAAGCCGACGGCAGCATGCCGAGCGAGCCGGTGAGCATGGCGGCGACGTCGGACAGCATGTCGCCGAACAGGTTGTCGGTGACGATGACGTCGAACTGCTTCGGCTGGCGAACGAGCTGCATGCCGCCGGCGTCAGCAAGCATGTGCTCGAGCTGCACGTCGGCATATTTTTCCTTGTGCGTCGCGGTGACGACCTGGTTCCAGAGCACGCCAGACTTCATGACGTTGCGCTTTTCCATCGAGCAGACACGGTTGTTGCGGGTGCGCGCCAGTTCGAAGGCGACGCCGGCGATGCGCTCGATTTCGTAGGTGTCGTAGACCTGGGTGTCGATGCCGCGCTTCTGGCCGTTGCCGAGGTCGATGATTTCTTTCGGCTCGCCAAAATAGACGCCGCCCGTCAGTTCGCGGATGATGAGGATATCGAGGCCGTCGACCAGCTCCGGCTTCAGCGACGAAGCCGATGCGAGCGCCGGGTAGCAGATAGCCGGGCGCAGGTTTGCAAACAGCTGCAGATCCTTGCGCAGGCGCAGCAGGCCTGCTTCCGGGCGTACTTCATAAGGAACCGCATCCCACTTCGGACCGCCAACGGCGCCGAAGAGAACCGCATCGGCCGCCATTGCCTTTGCCATATCGGCATCGGAGATCGCCGCGCCATGCGCATCATAGGCGCTGCCGCCGACAAGGCCTTCATCCGTGACGAAGCCGGCATTCTTTGCCTCGTTCATATAGGCGATGATCTTGCGAACCTCACCCATGGCCTCGGGGCCGATGCCGTCGCCCGGCAGGAGGAAAAGATTGCGAACTGTCATGGGAAAGCCTCCGCGAAAGAAAAAGTTGCGGGGTTTTTAGACCTGCAAATGCGGCTTTTCAAGCGAGGAAGCGGCCGAAACGGTACGGTTTTGGGACGTGTTGAGGCCTCTTGCCTTCCTCGGCATGTGCCAAGGTGCCTTGTCCGGTTTCGGCTTTTTACTTATGAGTGGCTATGCATAAACAAATACGAGCAATTTTTACTGACACTACAATTCGAGTTTATCAGGCTTATGGCGATCAGATCGCCGATGTAGCGCTTCGGCACGGCACTTTTGCAACGCCGTTCAGTTTCTCGCGAATGACCTGGATCAAACCTTCTTTTCTCTGGATGATGTATCGCTGCGGCTGGGGTCTCAAGGACGATAACCAAAAGCGGGTGCTGGCGATCGATATCGATCGTGCCGGTTTCGAGCGTGCATTGTCGATGGCATGCCTGAGCCATTTCGATCCTGAGCTTTACTCCAGCGAAGCAGCCTGGAAGGAAAGGCTCCAAACTAGCATGGTCCGGATTCAGTGGGATCCAGAGCGCGATATCTTCTTTCGGCCTTTGTCGTACAGATCACTTCAGATTGGCCTCAGCGGCGATGCAGTTCAAATGTATGCTGAGGAGTGGATCAAGGCGATTACCGATATCACGGATGAAGCTTCACGCCTCAAAAAAGCACTTGATGCGGGAGATCGCGCCTATCTCGAGGCAAACTTGCCGCAGGAGCAGCTTTATCCGCTGCCACGTTCGATTGCCTCGGTGATCGGAGCGGACTGATGAGCGCTGCCGTGATGCAAAGATAGGTGGCCGGCCTCCGATACCTGCTCGGAGACCGGTATAGTCCATTTGGCTTACTCGGCCAGACCGAGCGAAGCGAGGTAGGCAGCAGATGCCGGGATCTTCGACTTGTCCTTGATCTCGATGATCAAACGCGGATTGCTGTTGAGCTTGCCAAGCGCAGCAAAGACGGCGCGCCAGTGGATGTTGCCTTCGCCGAGGCTCCAGTGACGGTCGGCATAGCCGTCCGCATCCTGCAGGTGGATATGCTGCAGGCGGTTGCCGGCGGCATGGACGTAGTAGTCAACAGGCGGAGCGCCTGTGTAGCCATGGGCGTAATGGGCATGGCCGGTGTCGATCGAAACGGCGACGGCGGACGAATTGAAGCTGTCGGCGAGGCCGACGCGGATATGGGGATCCTTGTCCTCGATGTTCTCGATGACCATGGTAAGCCCGATATCTTCAGCGCGCTTGACGGCATCCTTCAGCGTCAGATGCGTGTATCCGATGATCTTCTCGCGCTCGCCCTTGTTGTTGTCGAGGTTGTTGTAGGACCACGACGTATAGGGGCTATGGATGACCATCTGCGTGGCGCCGATATTGGCGCAGACGTCGAGTGCCTGCAGCAGGCGCTTGGAAACGACGGCGCGGATATCGGGATCCTGCGAAGCGATGACGAAGCCCCAGAACGGGCCGTGAATGCCAAGGCGTCCCTGATGGCCGTCGAGCAGCTTGCGGGCACGCTCGGCAAGCGGAGCCCAGTCGCCGTTGAGGACTTCGGCTTCGACGAAGCTCTGGAGTTCCAGATCGCGCGGCTTTTCGAGCAGCCAGTCGCGATGGGTTTCGACGTCGTCGAGCGTCATGGCTGCGCCGACAATGGGAAGGGAGGTCATGGAGAAGCTCCATTGCGTGGGGAGAAATGAGGGTGGGGAGAAGCCCAAAGGGTCTCGGTTGGCCTATATGGACCTGCTTCTTGTCGAACATATTACAGGGGGTGGAAAAGATGCGTCTTTTCAAAAGCCTAAAATAAAAAAGCCGGGCTGTAAGGCCCGGCTTCGACATGCAGAATAGCGATGAAAAACCGATCAGGCGGCCCAGGGGCGCGATGCGCTGTTGGTCTTTTCGAAATTGTCGATCGCGGAGGATTTTTCCAGCGTCAGGCCGATGTCGTCGAGGCCGTTCAGCAGGCAATGACGCTTGAATTCGTCGAGTTCGAACTTCAGCGAGCCGCCGTCCGGGCCGGTGATTTCGAGGTTTTCCAGATCGACCGTCAGAATGGCGTTGGAGCCGCGCGAGGCGTCGTCCATCAGCTTGTCGAGGTCTTCCTGGCTGACCTTGATCGGCAGAATGCCGTTCTTGAAGCAGTTGTTGTAGAAGATGTCGGCGAAGCTTGTCGAGATGACGCAACGGATACCGAAATCGAGAAGTGCCCATGGAGCATGTTCACGCGAGGAGCCGCAGCCGAAGTTGTCGCCCGCGACAAGGATCTTGGCGTTCTGATAGGCTGGCTTGTTCAGAACGAAATCTTCGTTCAGGGAGCCGTCTTCGTTGTAGCGAGCTTCAGCGAAGAGCCCCTTGCCGAGGCCGGTGCGCTTGATGGTCTTCAGATAATCCTTCGGGATGATCATGTCGGTATCGACATTGACGACCGGGAGGGGCGCTGCGACGCCGGTCAACTTCACGAACTTGTCCATGGGGTCCTGCCTTCATTCTCGTCTAAGCACGAATTATCCTGCCAATAGAGCAAATTCGGCCCGAAATGAAGGAGAATCTTGGAAGTGCTCTAAAAGGCGGCAATTTGGTCGCCTCGCCCTGAGGCGAGCGTGGATAGGACAAACGAGTTAGGCGGCAGGCAATGCCGGACCGCCCTACCCTGCCTGCAAACTCAAAGGTCGATGATGGTGCCGCGACCGTCGTTCCAGATGCGCATTTCGCGCTGGCCGTTCGTCTTTGCCTTGGCATGCACCGGCGCCGGCTTCATGCGAAGCGAAATAGCGCGGGCGGCCATGAGCACGGTAAGAATGCCGCCAACAGCAAGCGTGACCGAAACGGTAAACAACGCCATGGCTGCGAACACGGTGATACCGGCAAGCGCAATGAACAGGGAACGAATATTTTGCATGGTCGAGACCTCTCTACGTCAAGCAATGTGGCCCTCTTCATTCCCCTCTGCAAGAGGAGCGTGGCTTTTTGTTGACTTGCCTGGCCATCAAAAGCGCGGCAAAACGGCACAATGAGCCAATCCGCGAGTCAAAACTCCCCTTCCCGCCCCGCTCGACTGCGCCGCTCGGTGCTGAGTGTTCCCGCCATCAACCGCCGCGCGCTCGACAAGCTTTCGAGTCTCGATTGCGATGCTGTCATCTTCGATCTCGAGGATTCCGTTTCGCCTGACATGAAGGCGGAAGCGCGGGAAAATCTGCGGGCGTTCTTTTCGGCCTCGCCGCTGCCGGGCAAGGAGCGGATCATTCGCATCAATGCGCTTTCCTCCAATTTCGGTGCGGAGGACATGGCGCTGGTCGCCGAGCTTGAGCCGGATGCGGTGTTGCTGCCGAAAGTTGACGAGCCGCAGGATGTCATGGCGGTTGGTGATTGGCTGGCCGAGGCCGATGCGCCGGAAAGCCTGCGTATCTGGGCGATGATCGAGACGCCGCGGGGCGTTCTCAATGCGGCCGCGATTGCCGAAGCGGGACGTACGGCCGGCAGCCGGCTGGATTGCTTCGTCGTCGGTCTCAATGATCTCAGGAAGGAAACGGGTGTTTTGCCGCAGTCGGGTCGCGCCTATCTCGTGCCCTGGCTGATGCAGGTGGTGTTGGCCGTCAGCGCCTATGGGCTTGAGGCTATCGACAGCGTCTTCAACGATTTCAGGGATGCCGATTCTTTCGAGGCAGAGTGCGAGCAAGGTCGTGCCATGGGTTTCGCCGGCAAGATGCTGATCCATCCGAACCAGATCGAGCCGGCCAATCGGCATTTCGGTCCGGATGCAGCAGCTATTGCCGAGGCCGAGGCCATCATCGCTGCCTTCACAGAGCCGGGCTCCGCCACTCTCAATGTCGTGAACATCGATGGCCGCATGGTCGAGCGCCTGCACCTTGTTCAGGCGGAAAGACTCGTCCATAAAGCTCGTCAGATCGAGCAGCGCTCATCGGGTGCGGCAGCGTCGCCTCGCACAGAGGCCTGACCGTCCGATAGACTGGCCACACAAGAAAGATGTCTTGATGAAACTCTACCGCTTCCTCACCGGTCCCGATGACGCTTCCTTCTGCCACAAGGTGAGTGCCGCGTTGAACAAGGGCTGGGAGCTATACGGATCGCCGACCTATGGCTTCAATGCTACGAGCGGTCGTATGGAGTGCGGACAGGCCGTCATCAAGGAAGTGGCCGGCAAGGATTACGATCCGGACATGAAGCTTTCCGAGCAGTAAGCGACTGAAGTTCGTCACCCCGGCCTTCTTGCGGTCGGGGTCGATATCACCGATCCGTCGCTTCCTCGGCGCTTTCCTCGATGCGCTCCATATCCTCGTCGCTCAGGCCGAAATGGTGGCCGATCTCGTGGATCAGGACATGGGTGATGATGTCGCCGAGGGTTTCTTCGTTCTCGGCCCAATAATCGATGATCGGCCGACGATAGAGCCGGATCTTGTTCGGCATGTCCCCTGTCTGGGCGGTAAAGCGCTCCGAAATGCCGCGCCCCTCGAAAAGGCCGAGCAGGTCGAAAGGGGTTTCCAGCGCCATATCCTCGAACACTTCGTCATCCGGGAAGTCCTCGATGACAATGATGAGGTTACCGGTCAGCGCGCGGAATTCTTCCGGCAGGTGGCTGTAAGCCTCCGTCGCCAGGGATTCGAATGTGCTGATTGAGGGCGAGTGGCGATCGCGCCAATCTTCGCTCTGGTCAACGCGAGCCATGAATGCTTCCTTCCATGGGGGTCATATAGAGCCTTTGCTCTGCTTTTACGAGAGTTGATTGGAGGGTGATGCTGAAAAGTGTTTGAGCAGTTTTGGGCCGATATCATGCTCTACCTCTTTGATTTTAAAATGGATTCACATTTTAGCTTGTTGCAGCCTGAAACAGCTCGCCTCTTTGCACAGGAATATTTTCTCATAAATTGGTGTTGACTCTTTTTCCCAGCTCTGGAATCCATAAGAACATAACAGGAACATTACTGATCTGGAGCTAACGTCATGGCTGAGACCGCCGTGGCGCGGGAAACGCTTTTTGCCCTGCGTGAAACCATTGCCCGACTGGAAGGCAGGCCGATACCGGCACTGGCGGCGGCTGCGCATGACATGCCGGCCGACAAGCCGATCATGGGATCGACGGATACTGCGAAGCGTCCGTCATCCCGGCCCATGCCCGAGCAGCAACTTCTTGCCATCGGTGTCGACGATCTCGATGACGCGCTGCAAGGCGGCCTGCCGCTCGATGCGCTGACGGAAATCCGTTCGCTTGGGTTGCGTGATGCCGGATCGGCGAGCGGGTTCACGCTGGCGCTTGCTGCGCGGCTGCGTGCGCACGCTTCGGAGACGACTGCGGCGGCCTCTCCGGTCCTGTGGATCGGCGATACGGTCGCCACGATGGAGGCAGGTCTTCCCTATGCCATCGGCATCCGGGATTTCGGGCTGGAGCCTGCGGATTTTCTGCAGGCTTCGCCGCGCAAGCTGGAGGATGCGCTCTGGGTGGCGGAGGCAGCGCTTGGCAGCGCCGCATTTGCGGTCGTCATTCTGGAAGTTCGCGGCAACCCCGCCCGTTTCGGCCTGACGGAAAGCCGGCGGCTGGCTTTGAGGGCAAAGGCGGTGGGGCGGCCCTTGTTTCTATTACGACAGGGAGGCGAGGAGGAAGCGAGCAGCGCCCTCTTCCGCTTTTCCGTCGAACCCGCGCCATCGCTGGCGCGTCCCCTGCCGGATGGATCGGTGCTTGGCGGCAGCATCGGTCACCCGGCCTTTCGTCTGACCTTGGAAAAGAGCCGAAACCCGGCGCCCCTTTCCATAACCCTGGAGTGGAATGCCCATGACCGCCGCTTTGCCCCTGTCCTCGACACTCAACGCCCTGCCTTTCCCGGCGAACACGCAGCGCATTCTGGCGCTGACCTTTCCGCATCTGCCGACCGACCGGATCGCACGCAAGCGATGGGGTCTGTCCTGGCGTTCAACAGGCAGGCTTGAAGCGCCGCCGCTTGCCTGTTCAGGAAAACTCAACAATGCCATGCGGCTGACTGCCCTGAACGAGCGCGCGGAGATGATCGGCCTGAAGCAGGGCCAAGGCGTGGCCGAGGCAAAGGCGATCTGCCCCGATCTCGATGTTGTCGAGGAAGACCTCGCTGCCGACCGCAAGCTTCTGGAAGCGATCGCCGACTGGTGTGATCGCTATACGCCGTTGGTGGCGATCGACGGCAAGGATGGGTTGTTTCTCGACATTACCGGCTGTGCTCATCTCTTCGGTGGCGAGGAAGCCCTGCTTGAGGACATCCTGATCCGGATTTCCCGGCTGGGCTTCGATGTGCGTGGCGCGATTTCTTCCGCGCCGGGCCTGTCGTGGGCGGTTGCACGCTTTGACGATAGCCGTGTCGTTCCTCCGGAAGCGATGGAAGAGGCTTTGGCGCCGTTGCCGGTCGCATGCCTGCGGCTCGGCGAGGAGACTGTTGTTGCCCTGCAGAAAATGGGGCTGAAGCAGGTAAGCGACGTTCTGGCTGCACCGCGTGCACCGCTCGCCCGCCGTTTCGGTACGCAGCTGCTTCTGCGGCTTGATCAGTCCGTCGGTCTTATCGACGAGCCGATCTCGCCACGCCGGCCTGTCGCACAATTGTCGGCCGAGCGCCGTCTGGCCGAGCCGGTGCAGGCGGAAGAGGAGATTCTCCAGCTTGCCCGCCAGCTTGCCGAAACCCTGAAGTCGGGGCTGGAAGCCCGCGGTGTCGGCGGCCGTTCTTTCGAACTCCTGCTGTTCAGGGTGGATGGTGAAGTCTTCCGCATCATGGCCGGCGCATCGCAGCCGCTGCGGGAGCCGAGCCGGATTTCGAGCCTGTTCACGGAGCGCTTCGGCGCTATTCATGACGATCTGGACGTCGGCTACGGCTTCGAGATCGTCCGTCTCAACGTCCTTCAGCATGCGCCTTTCGATGCAGCGCAAGGCGATTTCGTCGGGGAAGGACGTCAGGATGGTTCGCTTGCCGCCTTTGTCGACCGTGTAGCCGCGCGGCTGGGGCCGGAGTGTCTGCAAGGGTTCGAGCTGCAGCAAAGCCATATCCCCGAGCGCGCCGTGCGGCCGATGCCGGCGATGACCATTCTCGCGTCGAAACAGCGGACGGCCAATCAGGATGCCGGGCGCGGATTCTTCCGTGGCGAGCGGCCGTTGCGGCTCTTTCGCGTTCCGGAATTGATCGAGGCGGCAGCGGCCGAGGTGCCCGACGGCCCTCCCCGGCAATTCCGTTGGCGCAGGATCATGCATCGCGTTCGGCGGGCCGAAGGCCCTGAGCGACTTTCGGCGGAATGGTGGACGGAAGAGAAGCCGGAACCGACCCGCGATTATTTCCAGGTCGAGGATGAAGGCGGTCATCGCTTCTGGCTGTTCCGCAAGGGGCTTTATGGCCAGACCGCAACGTCGCCGGACTGGTATATGCACGGGGTCTTCGCATGAACGCGCGCCCGAGCTTTCATGAACCCATGCCCTTCTTCGAGATCGGGGTGAGAACGAACTTCTCCTTTCTCGAAGGGGCTTCCCATCCGGAAGAGATTGTGGCGCAAGCCGCCTTCCTGAAGCTGTCGGGCTTTGGAATTGCCGACCGCAATTCGGTCGCCGGCGTGGTCAAGGCGCATGCGCATACCAAGTTTCTCAAGGAAAAATACGAGGAAGGCGCCAGGAAGAACCTGGAGCTTCGCGCGAAAGGCGAGCCGGAAGAGCCGCTTTTAAAGCCGGTTCCTTTTAAACCTGGTGCTCGCCTGGTGTTTTCGGATGGCACGCCCGACATTCTTGCCTATCCGGAAAACCGCACGGGCTGGGCACATCTTTGCCGGTTGTTGAGCGAAGGCAATCTGCGCGGTGAGAAAGGCATCTGCATCCTCAATGAAGCCGACCTCGTGGAATGGGGCGACGAGATGATGCTGGCGCTCATTCCCGATGCCGACAGCGTCGAGACGACTGAAGGGCAAGCAAAGCTTGAGGCGTGCCTGAAGCGGCTCTGGATGCGCTTTGGTCGAAAATTCCACATGGTCCTGTCGCCGGCCTATGACGGGCGGGACCGGATGGTCTTTGCCACACTCTCCATTCTGGCGCAGCGCAATGGTGTGCGGCTGATCGCCAGCAACCAGCCGGTCTATCACGCGACCGAACGCAAGCCGCTTGCCGACATCGTCATTTCGATCCGCGAGCATGTGCCGATCGCCGAGGCGGGTTTCAAGCTGGCCGCCAATGCCGAGCGCTATATGAAGGACGCTGCCGAAATGATGCGCCTGTTCCGGGATTATCCGAAGGCGATCGCCAATACGCAGAAGTTTTTTAGCCGGCTGTCTTTTTCATTGGATGAGCTGAAGCATAATTATCCCGACGAAAGTGTTCCCGGTGAAACTGTTGAGGAAACGCTGAAGCGATTGACGTGGGAAGGGGCTAACTCGCGTTTTCCCGAAAAGATTCCCGAAAAGGTCTCGATGCAGATCGACCATGAGCTCAAGCTCATCCGTGAGCGGCAATATGAGCCCTATTTCCTGACGGTGCACCGGATCATGGAGTTTGCCCGCAGCCAGAATATCCTGTGCCAGGGGCGGGGATCGGCTGCCAATTCGACGGTCTGCTATTGTCTCAGGATTACCGAGGTCAATCCCGAACTAACAAGCTTGCTTTTCGAGCGTTTCATCTCGACGGAGCGGGAGGAACCACCTGACATCGACGTCGATTTCGAGCATGAGAAGCGCGAAGAGGTCATCCAATTCATTTATGAGCATTACGGCTTCAGACATGCCGGGTTGACGGCGGCCGTTACCAGCTATCGTGCTCGCTCGGCCGGTCGCGAAGTGGCGAAGGCCTTCGGTCTGTCGGAGGATGTGCAATCGGCTCTTGCGAGCGGCGTCTGGGGCTGGTCGACGGAGGATCTATCCGAGCGCGAGGCGAAGATTGCCGGCCTCGATCTCAAGGATAAGACAACACGGAATGTCCTCTCCTATGCCTCGACATTGATGGGCTTTCCGCGGCATCTCACCCAGCATGTCGGCGGCTTCGTCATCACCCGGGATCGATTGGACGAAGTGGTTCCGATCATGCATACGGCCATGGACGATCGTTACATGATCGAGTGGAACAAGGACGATCTCGACAATCTCAATATATTGAAGATCGACGTCCTGGCGCTCGGCATGCTGACTTGTCTCGCCAAGGCTTTTGACCTGCTGCTCCTGCACTACGACGTGAAGAAGGAACTCGCCGATCTTGGCAGCAAGGAATATCCCGATGGCAAACCGGTCTATGACATGATCTGCCGCGCCGACACGATCGGGGTTTTCCAGATCGAAAGTCGGGCGCAGATGAGCATGCTGCCGCGTCTGCGTCCCCGCAAATTCTACGATCTGGTCATTGAAGTGGCGATCGTCCGGCCAGGCCCGATCCAAGGCAACATGGTGCATCCCTATCTCAAGCGACGGGATGACGAGCTTCATAACCGGCCGATCAATTATCATCGTCCGGAACTGGAAGCGGTTCTGAAAAGAACTCTAGGGGTTCCGCTTTTTCAGGAGCAGGCGATGCAGATCGCCATTACGGCGGCCGGATTTTCTGCCGCCAAGGCCGATCGGCTGCGCCGGTCCATGGCGACGTTCAAGCGAACGGGAAGGGTAGACGAATTCAAGCAGGATCTGGTTTCGGGCATGGTCGCAAACGATTACCCTCGGGACTTTGCCGAGCGCTGCTTCAGCCAGATCGAAGGTTTCGGTGAATATGGATTTCCCGAAAGTCATGCAGCGTCCTTTGCGCTGCTCGTCTATGCTTCGTCCTGGTTCAAGACCTATTATCCCGATGTCTTCTGTGCGGCGATCCTCAATGCCCAGCCGATGGGTTTCTATGCGCCGGCGCAGTTGGTGCGCGATGCGCGCGAGCATGGGGTCGAAGTGCGCCCTGTGGATGTCAATTATTCCAATTGGGACTGCCTGCTGGAGAGAGGCCGCTTTGACAAGCGAGCCGTTGAGCCACGTCACGCCTCGATGCGCGAGGTCATCAAGACGGAATCTGCCGTTCGGCTAGGGTTCCGTCAGGTCAAGGGTCTATCGGAAAAGGAGATCGATCAACTCGTTCAGCGTCGCGGCGAGGGTTACAAGTCCGTGCGTGATCTCTGGCTGCGTTCCGGTCTCGCCAAGTCTCAGGTCGAGCGTCTGGCGGATGCGGATGCATTTGGCTCCATCGGCCTGAGCCGGCGCGAAGCGCTCTGGGCGGTGCGGGCGCTCGATGCCGGCAGTGCCGCCGAAAAGCTGCCTCTCTTCGATCTCGGCGATCACACGGATCTGCAGGTCGAGCCGGTGGTCGCGCTGCCCGAAATGTTGCCTGGGGAGCAGGTCATCGAGGATTATCGCTATCTTTCCCTGTCGCTGAAAGCGCATCCGGTTTCTTTCCTGCGTGCGGATTTCGCGCGCCAGGGCATCGTGCAGAACCGGGATTTGCTTAAGGTCGCGAATGGCCGGATGGTGACGATCGCCGGGCTGGTGCTGGTGCGCCAGCGGCCGGGCTCGGCAAAGGGCGTGATCTTCATGACCCTGGAGGATGAAACCGGCGTCGCCAATGCGATCGTCTGGCGGAATAAATTCGAAAAGTATCGCGCCATCGTCATGGGCGCGCGGCTGGTGAGGATCCGCGGCCGCCTGCAGAGTGCCAGCGGCGTCATTCACGTGGTGGTCGATCACATCGAGGATATGACGTCAGCACTCGGCATCCTGAAACGGGAGGCACGAAGCTTCGGTGCCTGCGAAAGGGCGGACGAGGTGCTGCGGGCCACCATGGATCACAGGCAGAAGCAACCGCGCGCCTTGCCGGACCTGTTCTCGAAGCATAATGGTCCAGCAGCGGAAGGCCGCAGGGATACCGCGGAAACGGCGAAAGTCATGCCGAGAGGCCGCAATTTCCATTGATGAGCGGTGTTTTACGCCCGCAGCGACAGGTGTTGATCTCGACTGTCGCTCAAAAGAATCGTTTCTTTCTTGACAAAGGCCGTCTTCTTTAACAATAACAAGACAGCAAATGTCATGTTTGACGGGCTGAGCGAAGAATGCTGGTTTGTAGCTGTAATTACATCACCGACAAGGAAATCCGGGAAGTCATCACTGAACTCCTCGATCAGGACTGTTGGCAGCTCATCGTTCCCGCCAAGGTCTATCACGCCATGTCGAAGCGTGGCCGCTGTTGCGGCTGTTTCCCGAATGTCGTTGATATCATTATACAGACTACCGAAGATTATCATGCCCGTCGGCACTCGACGGAAGCCGAAATATTTGATTTCATGTCCCGCCTGAAAAAATTCCATGAAGACAACAGGAGAGCGGACATTGAAAGGCGACAAAAAAGTCATCGAGCGGCTTAACGAGGCGCTGTTTCTCGAGCTTGGCGCAGTCAATCAGTATTGGGTTCACTATCGGCTTCTCGAGGATTGGGGCTACACCAAGCTCGCCAAGAAGGAACGTGCTGAGTCCATCGAGGAAATGCAGCACGCCGATCGTCTCGTCGCACGTATCATCTTCCTAGAGGGTCACCCGAACCTGCAGACGCTCGCGCCGCTGCGGATCGGCCAGAACGTCAAGGAAGTGCTGGAGGCAGATCTTGCCGGCGAATACGACGCCCGCACGGCTTACAAGAAGTCACGTGATATCTGTCACGATGCCGGCGACTATGTGTCGATGAAGCTGTTTGAAGAGCTGCTGATGGACGAGGAAGGTCATATCGACTTCCTGGAAACGCAGCTCGAGCTGCTCGGAAAGATCGGCGAAGCCAAGTACGGCCAGCTGAACGCCGATTCGGCTGATTCTGCGGAATAATCTGAAACCATGAGACCGGCCGCCATCGCGGCGGTCTCATTTTCGATCAGTCTTCGGCCTTCAGGCCGGCCAGATGCGTGAACTCGCTCACGACCTTTTCATAGACAGAGCGTTTGAAGGCGACGATCAGGCCCGGCAGCGTTTCCATCGGCTTCCATTCCCAGGCATCGAATTCCGCCTCGTGGCCGCCTGGCGGCGGGTTGATGGCGATTTCGCTTTCGTCTCCGTCGAAGCGGAAGGCGAACCAGCGCTGGGTCTGGCCACGGAATTTACCCTTCAGACCGATGCCGATGAGCTGCGGCGGCAGATCGTAATTGATCCAGTCCTTCGCTTCCGCAAGCAGCGTCACCGTCTTCATCCCGGTTTCCTCATAGAGTTCGCGATAGGCCGCCTTGAGCGGGTCTTCACCCTCGTCAATGCCGCCCTGCGGCATCTGCCAGAGCTGCGGCGAGCCGTCATATTCGGAATTGCCGACGGGGATGCGCCGTCCGGCCCAGACGAGACCGTCCCGGTTCAGGATCATGATGCCGACACAGGGGCGGTAGGGCAGGTCTTCGGCTCGCACGGGCGCGTTGGGCTTGCTCATTTTTCTCTCCAGTGGTCAGGGCTGCTTCGGGTCGTCGGCAAGCGCCGAGACCGCGACGATTTCGATGCCGCGCATGGCGGCTTCCTCGCTCCATTTGCTGATGGCATCGACGCTCTCGTCAAAGGCGGAGGCGACGCCGATCGCCGAACCGTTGCGGCGCGCGATGCGCTCCAGCTCATCGAGCTTCTTCATAATCGCATCCTGCTGCAATTCCGCATCCAGCTGCACGTCGGCAAAGGCATGCGGCACCGCCAGCGTCTTGGCCAGCATCCCGGACTTGGATTGTGCCGAGGACCCATCGTCGAGGAACAGCAGGCCGCGCTTGCCGATATCGCGCAGCACCGGCTCCATCGCACCCGGATTGGCAAGGAATTTGCCGCCGAGATAGTTCATCACACCGGTGTAATTGGTGATCTTGCCCATCGCCTTGTGCAGATTGTCGATATTTTTCGCAGCCGACAAAGAGGTCAGCAGCGTATCCGCACCTGGATTGTTGCTGGGGTAATCGAAGGGCTCGAAGGGCACCTGGATCAGGATTTCATGGCCGCCCCGGCGCGCATCCTGCATCCAGCGCTGAAGGCTGTTGCCGCTTGCCGCAAAGGCGAGGGTGATTTCCTCCGGCAGCTTTTCGATGGCGCGCTGCGTGCCGGTCTGGCTGAGGCCGAGCCCGCTGACGACAATGGCTATGCGCACCCCGCGAGCGCCAGACCATGGCCTGGCATATTGATCCATCGGTCGCAGACCATCCGGTCCGGTAATCGGCAACTTGCCGAAGGGAGAATCCTCGAGCAGGCTGTCATTCGGCGTTGCCGCCATGCGTGGGTCCTGGCCGATCCTGTTGGCATTGATGATCACAGGGCCGCTGCCATCGCGGTTGCTGGGGCTGAACATGGTCACGACGGAGCCGTCGCCGGTCACGACGCGGCTGGTGTTGGCGCCGGACTGCGGATCGACCTGGGTCAAGCTCGACTGGCTATTGGGTGCGGGCTTGGTTTCGGCTGGCGGCGCGGGATCTTCCTTCTTTGCGGTCTCGATCGGCCTGGTTTTCTGCAGATCGTCACGCACGAGCGCCGAGTAAAGCGAAAAGCCGGCAATCGCGATCAGACAGACGCCGCCGAGAATGCGTCCGAAGGGTATGGAGCGCCGGCGGCGACCAGGGCCGCGGTTCTGTCCCAACGGTGCATGCAAATCCGTTCCCAAAATTCCAAACCACTCCAAGCGGAAAATTTTACTGGCTCGAACAATCCCTCTCGACAGAGAGCAAAGCTGCTCGCAGCACCTAAAGCGCTAAAACATGAACGCAACTGTTTTGAACAGGGCCGATTTCGTTCGGCCGGGAAGAGCGGCACGCAACGCATTGTGCCGCTTCTCCTTATGAAAGCGCCGGGTCTGTTTCCAGCCCGGCGCGTGTTCCTTACTTGGAGGAAACTGCCTTTTCCGGGTTCGGCGGGAAGGACGGATCCTTCTTGGCGCCGCGCAGCAGATCGAGCGCGTAGTTGAGCTGGATATCGTCCTTCGGATCCGGCGGCATGTAAGCCGAGGAGCCCGAACCCTTGTCGGTTTCGCTCTGGCCCTTGATATGGCCCGGCAGGCTGGATTCACCTTCGGTCGTCAGCTTGCCCTTCAGATCATCCGGCAGCGGCTGGTCGACCTTGATGTCAGGCGTGATGCCGGTGCCCTGGATCGAACGGCCCGACGGGGTGTAGTAGAGCGCCGTCGTCAGGCGAAGCGCACCGTTGCCGTCACCCAGCGGGATGATCGTCTGAACGGAGCCCTTGCCGAAGGACTGCGTGCCGAGCACGGTGGCGCGGCGCAGGTCCTGCAGGGCGCCGGCGACGATTTCCGAAGCCGAGGCCGAGCCGCCGTTGATGAGCACGATAATCGGCTTGCCGTCGGTCAGGTCGCCCGGGGTTGCGTTGAAGCGGCGGGTCTCATCCGGATTGCGGCCACGGGTGGAGACGATCTCGCCGCGCTCAAGCACGTCGTCGGCAACATTGATCGCCTGATCGAGCAGACCGCCCGGGTTCAGACGCAGGTCAAGGACATAACCCTTCAGCTTGTCGGCCGGGATGTCCTTCTTGATCTTGGCGATCGCGGCTTCCAGATCCGGCGTTGTCTTTTCCGTGAAGGAAATGATGCGGATATAGCCGACATCGCCGCCTTCCTCGCGCGACTTGACCGCGGCAATGGCGATCACGTCACGAACGACCGTGACTTCGATGGGCTTGTCGACACCCTTGCGCAGCAGGGTCAGCTTGACGGGCGTCTTGACTTCGCCCTTCATCTTGTTGACGGCGTCTTCCAGCTTCAGGCCGCGCACGGACTGACCATCGATCGCAGTGATGTAGTCGCCGGCCAGCACGCCGGCCTTGGCGGCAGGCGTATCGTCGATCGGGGTAATGACCTTGACGAGATCGTTGTCCATGGTGACTTCGATGCCGAGACCGCCGAATTCACCCTTGGTCTGGGTGCGCATGTCTTCGGCATCCTTGGCATTCATATAGCTCGAATGCGGGTCCAATGAGGTCAGCATGCCATTGATGGCGGCTTCGATGAGCTTGTCTTCCTGCGGCGGCGTCACATACTGGGCGCGAACGCGTTCAAAGACGTCGCCGAAAATCGACAACTCCTTGTAGGTGGAGGTGCCCGCGGCTTCCGCTGGCGCTACCGCCGAGTATATAACGCCCATCGCGGTCGCACCCATCAATGCGCCGACGAGAACAAGAGAAGCCCTACGTATCATTGCGTGCCTTTCCAGTATCTTTGGAGGTCCACCAGGGCCGAGAATCGACCGGCTTTCCATCTTTTCGGAATTCAATGTAAAGCGTTGGCCGATCCGTTTCCAGCGCCAATGCGGTCGCGCTCGCGACTCTTTTTTGGCCCATCGTGGCGAGCGGCTCGCCTGCGAAGACAAATCTGCCGGGGCGCGTCTTGATCGCGTCCATTCCCGACAGCACCATATGATAGCCGTCGCCGGTATCGAGAATGATCATCTGGCCGTAGCTGCGAAACGCGCCGGCATAGACGACCGTGCCGTCGGCTGGAGCCGTGACCAGGGCATCCGGACCCGTCGCAATGGTCAATCCCATCGCCGTGTGGTCGGTGCCGTCGTTGTCGCCGAACTGGCGGAGAATATCGCCCGCCACGGGCAGCTCCAACTTCTGTTTCAAGTCGGAAAAGGGATATGCGGGGGTAATGCGGTTTTTATCGGGCACGCCGCTTTCGGCCAGGGCCTTGGCCTGCTCGCGCTGCTGATCGGTCATCTGCGCGCGGCGCGCCTCTTCCGCGCGGGCCGCAGCGGCGGCATCACGGACCGAGCCGATCTGGCTTTCGAGGGAGGCGACAAGCCCTTCCAGGCTGGTTGCCTGGCCCGCCAGTTCTTCGGCGCGCTTGCGCTCGGCATCGAGTTGAGCAGTGTTTTCCTTGCTGTGCTTGTCGTTTTCAGCGATCAGCAGGTCCATTCGCCGCTCCTCCTCCAGACTGTTCGTCACGGTGGTGGTGAAGCTTGCCTTTTCGGCTTCTGCCTGGTCATGCAGCTTGCTGAGATCAGTGAGGTCGGCGAGAAGCTTGTCCGTCTCCTTGCGCATGCCGGGCACGACGGCCCCGAGAAGGATGGCGCTGCGCACAGAGGCAAGGGCGTCATCGGGCGTGACCAGCAGTGCAGGCGGCGGATTGCGGCCCATGCGCTCGAGTGCGCCTAGAACTTCGGCCAAAAGGGCGCGGCGATCATGCAGCGAGGCGCGAATCTTGTCCTGCTTGACGGCGAGATCCGTCAGCGTCTTCTCGCTGTCCTGAATCTTGCGATCCAGATCCTTGCGGCGTGCGGCACTGTCTATCAGCGCCTGTCTCAGACTTGTCGTGCTCTTGTCGAGAGAGGCGATGCTGTCTTCCAGCTCCTTGGTCTTGTCGGAGGAAAGGCTAATCGTCTTCGAGAGTGCTTCGAGTTGCGTGCGGGTCTCGTCGCGCTTGCGGGCAAGATCAGCCGCCGGATCGGCCGCCTGCTGCGCAGGGGCGGCTTCGGATGTGCGATCGTCCGGTCCCTGCGATGTCGGGGCCGCTGATTCCTGCGCCAGCGCCATGTCCTTCACGGATAGGGGGCCGATCACATAGGCGCCCACGCCGATGGTTGCCGCCAAAGCTGGCAGCACGAGACGTGAAAGGATAGGCGGGGCTCTTCTCATCCAGTCGTTTCGGGCATGGTCCTTCGAATCGCGTGAAAATAGGCCGATTTGCCGCGATCATCCAGGAAGCATCGTCATTTTCAGGGCGGGAATCAAAACACGCCTGTGTGAGCGTTTCGTTAACGCAAAATGCCCGAAAGCCAAACTGCTTTAAAAGTGGGATCAGGCGGCTACACCCGGTGATACGGATGGCCGGAAAGAATGGTAACGGCGCGATAGAGTTGCTCGGCAATCAGGATGCGCACGAGTTGGTGCGGCCAGGTCAGTTTTCCCAGGCAAATCGTCATGTCGGCCCTGTCGTAAAGGGCGGGATCGAGACCGTCGGCGCCGCCGATCGCGATTGTCAGGTCGCGCTTGCCCTGATCGCGAAATGTGCCGAGCATGGCGGCAAACGCTTCGCTGTCGAGCGCCTTGCCGCGTTCGTCGAGCAGGATGAGGATGCCGCCGTCCGGATGCGCCTTTTGCAGGAGGCCCGCTTCTTCGCGTTTGCGGGTCTCGCTATTGGAGGCGCGGCTTTCGGCAACCTCGGTTATGCGCGCCATTTCCAGGCCGATGGCGGGGCCGGCCTTGGCGAAACGATCGAGATAACGAGCCGCAAGATCCTTTTCAGGGCCGGCTTTCAGCCGTCCCACTGCAAAAAGACCTATCCGCATTCTCGCTCCCAGACGCTTTCCGCCTTTGGCGGCACAAAAGAAAACTCTGGCCGGAAGGCTATGTCCGGCGCCGTAAAGCGACTAACCCTGGGTCGAGAAAACGCCCTTGGGGCTTTGAGCATTGCCAATGGGAAGCTGTCACGAACTTCCCTTGGAAATACGATTGCCCGGTTAGTGCAGCGTGCCTTCGTCGAGATCCGGTGCCCACATCTTTTCGATGTTGTAGAACTCGCGGATTTCGGGTCGGAACACATGAACGATGATGTCGCCGGTGTCGATCAACACCCAGTCACCGCCATCCAGACCCTCGACGCGGGCATTGCCGAAGCCCTCGTCCTTGAGATCGGTCATAAGATGGTCGGCAATCGCCAGGACATGGCGGTTCGATCGGCCGGAGACGACGACCATGTGGTCTCCAAGCGCAGATTTGCCAGCAATGTCGATGGTGACGATATTTTCGGCCTTGGAGTCCTCGAGGCTCACGAGGACGGCTTGCAGGGCGCGGGCAGCGGCATCGGCGCCACGTTCCGGGCTCTTCGGGATAACGACAGGCGTTCTTCCCTTGGCGTGTACTGTTGTCAGTGCTCTTCCTTCCTTGAGTAACAGAACATGCACATATGCGATCTGAGTCGATCACGCTACAAAGATAGGCATCAAAGCATAAAGGTTTCAAGACGCCCGGGGTGCTCCAACAGGGTACAAGACAAGGATTTGTGCCTCGATACGACAATTTCGCACCAAATATGGATGAAACCTACCTCCAATGGACGTGATATCCGCCCTTCGGCTTCTTACTCGGCAAAATGCCGTGATGGACATCCCGTAGGCGGATACCGATCCCGATGCTCAGCCTGGCATGTACAGGCAGGCTAAGGCCGCGTATACCACTCTGCAGAGCAGATCTCGTTCCAGGTACCATGACAGACGTTCCGCAGCCACCGTTGAAGCCCATACTCCGCATCAGCTTTTCGGGGCAGGATCGGCTCGGGCGCGGCAAGATGGAACTCCTGGAACATATTCAGGAAACCGGCTCGATCTCGGCTGCCGGCCGCGCCATGGACATGTCGTATCGCCGGGCCTGGCTGCTCATCAGCGAGTTGAACCATATGTTCAGAGAGCCGGTGGTGGAATCGCAGCGCGGCGGCCAGAAGGGCGGCGGTGCGGCACTCACGCCCTTCGGCGAGGAATTGCTGCGGCGGTTCCGCGGCATGGAAACGACATTGCGCGCGGCGATCGCCGACGATCTGAATTGGCTCGAGGCCAATCGCAGCCCGGCCGAGGCGGCCGGGCAGAAGTCCTGATTACTGTTCGAGCGCCACAGTCTTGATGACTGCGTGAACCGCCATGCCGATCCGCAATCCCAGCCGATCGGCCGAGAATTGCGTGATGCGGGCATTCACGATGTCTCCGCCGCAATCGACCCTGACCTCCGCCGTTCCGTCGGCAACCGTGCCGATCTCCAGAACCTTGCCATCGAGGATATTCAGGGCGCTCAGGCCTTCCGGCCGCGTTGTCGCCAGCATGACGTCGCGGGCGGGTATGTGCACGCGCACCGTTTTGCCGACGGTTGCGGTCTGACCCGGTACGATGAGTTTTGCCATCTTCAGCGCGACCACGGTCAGCTGATGGCGATCGTCCATCGATTCCACGCGGCCTTCCAGCAGCACGCCGGCTTCGCGGCGATCCGTCGCTAGCGGGCCGGAAAGCTGGCTGAAGATATCGACGGCTGCGCCGATGCTTTCGACCTTGCCATCACGCATGACGACGACACGGTTGGCAAGCCGCGCCACCTCGGCGATTGAGTGGCTGACATAGATGATCGGGATGTTGGTTTCATCGCGCAACCGCTCGAGATAGGGCAGGATTTCCGCCTTGCGGGCTTCGTCAAGCGCGGCAAGCGGCTCATCCATCAGCAGAAGTTTGGGTGAAGATAGGAGGGCGCGTCCGATTGCGACACGCTGCTTCTCGCCGCCGGAGAGTTTTGCCGGCCGACGGTCGAGAAGCGCGCCGATGCCGAGGAGATCGACGACGCCGTCGAAGCTTTCACTGCGTTCGCTTTTGGGTGCGAACCAGCGGCCGTAATTGAGGTTCTGGCGCACGGACAGGTGCGGAAACAGCCGTGCTTCCTGAAAGACATAGCCGAAGCGACGGCGATGGCGCGGCACGAAAATCTGCTTGGTCGTATCGGCGAGCACCGTGTCGTCAAGGATGACGCGGCCGTGATCGGGCCGCGTGAGGCCGGCAATGATACGAACGATCGACGTCTTGCCCGAGCCCGAGCGGCCGAAAAGCGCGGTTACGCCGCCCTCGGAGGTGAAGGAAGCCTCGAGCGAAAAGGCGCCGAGGCGGTGACGGATATCGACCGTGAGCGTCATTCGAAATCCACCCTGCGGCCGGCGAGATAGGCAAGGAATTCCGAGGCGAGCAGGGCTGCCATGGAAATGACGATGGCGACGATCGTCAGCCGCATGGCGCCGGCATCCCCGCCTGGGACCTGGGTGAAGGTGTAGATCGCCGACGACAGCGTCTGGGTTTCGCCTGGAATATTGGAGACGAAGGTGACGGTGGCGCCGAATTCGCCCATGGCCTTCGCAAAAGACAGGATCATGCCGGCGATCACACCGGGCAGGATCAGGGGCAGCGTTACCGTCAGGAATGTCCAGGCCGGACTGGCGCCCAGCGTGCCGGCTGCCTCCTCCAGCTTGCGGTCGACGGCTTCGATCGACAGGCGGATGCTCCTGACCATCAGCGGAAAGCCCATGACGCCGCAGGCGAGCGCGGCGCCTGTCCAGCGAAACGAGAAAACCAGGCCGAGATATTGTTCGAACAGCGCGCCGATCGGCCCTTTGCGCCCGAAGAGAATGAGCAGGATGAAGCCGGTGACCACGGGCGGCAGGATCAGCGGCAGGTGAATGACGCCGTTGAGGATGGATTTGCCCCAGAAGCGGCCGCGGGCCAGCAGCAATGCGGCGCCGATGCCAAAGGGCAGGCTCACCAGCATGGCAACAATGGAAACGCGCAGGCTCAGCTCGATGGCCGTCCATTCGTCGCTGCTTAAACCCAATGCGTCCAAATTCCGCCCCATCAGCCATTCGCCGAAACAATTCAGGCCCGCCATGCACCGGCGAGCCTGGGTTCTTATCGTCCCTGTCCAGGGTATCTCACGACAATAGTCAGTGCTTCAGAACAGTGAAGCCCTCATGCTCGAAGAAGGGAACAGCCTTAGCCGATTTCAGGTAGTCGAAATAGGCTTGAACGTCGGGGTTCTTGCTGCTGCTGGTGATGGCGAAGGGGTATACGATCGGCGGATGGCTGTCAGCCGGGAAGGTGCCGACGACAGCGACGCCCGGATCGGCGGAGACGTCGGTCTGATAAACGATGCCGTAAGGTGCTTCGCCGCGCGAAACGAGGGCGAGGGCTGCGCGCACGCTCTCAGCGCCGGCGACCTTCTTTTCAACCGACGACCAGATACCGAGCTTTTCCAGCGCGGACTTGCCGTATTTGCCTGCGGGCACGGATTCCGGCTGGCCGATCGCCAGGCGGCCATCGCCGAGCAGAGCGGCGAGATCCAGGCCCTGCTTGATTTCGACCGGCTTTGCCTTGTCCTTGGCGGCAACGAGAACAAGCTTGTTTCCGAGAAGATTGACGCGGCTGTCGTCCTTGATCAGCTTTTTCTGGGCGACATAATCCATCCAGTTGGTATCGGCGGAGATGAAGACATCGGCCGGTGCGCCGTTTTCGAGCTGCTTGGCGAGCGGGCCGCTGGCCGCATAGGAGACGGTGACTTCCTTGCCGGTTTCCTTGGTGAAGGCCGCGTCGGCATTATCGAGCGCATTCTTCATGCTGGCGGCAGCAAAGACGACGATCTTGTCGGCTGCGAATGTCGGTGTGACTGAGAGGCCAAGCCATGCGGCTGACAATGCGGCGGTTGCAAGCTTAATCCATCGGCGGCGGCTGGTGGCCATCTTAATTCTCCCCAAAGATGTCGACATGTTTCGAGAGATATAACGACACGCGATGCTTGGCTAGGGATGTGCTTATAAAAATACATCGCGATATTGTTGCCTAACCCTACGAATTTAATGGACTTTTGCCGCGACAGCGCATATGAGCGGGCCTCGGCCTCACCAAAAATGCATAACTAGATTCGCCCAAGTTATTGGCGAACGCTCACGAAGTTAGACGTAACGTTACGAACCGTGGGATTACGGGCTATTCCGCAAGTGCTTTTCGAGTGCGAAATGCCTGCGATGAGGCAATTTTTGGAAAAAGAAGCATTTTTTGGGCAGGAAATTTTAAGAGCTATGTATTCAATGCATTGCTGCAATGCGCAATCCGCCATTTATCAATCAGCAAAATCTGGTAAAACATAATCATCGAAACGGCGATCTCCTCCTCCCAATGCCGTTCGATATGGATCAGCAACTCTCCTCCTCCCAGTTGCTGATCAGGTTCAAAAGCCCGACGCACCTCCTCCCGCGTCGGGCTTTTTATTTTCCAAGCATTTACAAAAAAATTGGCGGAATTATTGTGCGGCGCGCAGGGCGGTCGAGCTTAGCGCCGAACGCGGTCCATGGATGAACGTCCAGGCTGGCGCACGCTTCTTCCAGAGCACACGGGCATCGTCCTCATCCACGCGGGCGTAGTGGAACGTCTTTGCCATCTTGGCGGAGAGGTAGGACAGTGTCGATCCGGGCCTGTCGATGACCGCGATCGGGAAAGTGCGGGCGATTTCTTCCCACTTCTGCCAGCGGTGAAAGGTGTTCAGGCTGTCGGCCCCCATGATCCAGATGAAGTGGACATGGGTGTTGCGTGCCTTCACATGCGCCAGGGTGTTGGCCGTGTAGCTCATGCCGAGCCTTTGCTCGAACGCCGTGACCTTGATGCGCGGGTTGTGGAGCAGCTGCTCGCTGAGTGCGATGCGTTCGGCAAGCGGCGCCAGGTGATTGCGGCTCTTCAGCGGATTGCCCGGCGTCACCATCCACCACAGCTGATCGAGGCCGAGCCTGCGAATGGCGATCTCGGCGACAAGTGCGTGGCCGCGGTGCGGCGGATTGAACGAGCCGCCGAAAAGGCCGACCACCATGCCGCGCTCGGCATGGGGCATGCGCAGATAGCGTTGATCGACCTCTTCTTTCAGCACGTCAGGGCCGTATCTGTCCGGTGCCGCGAACGCGATATTTGAAGGAGGTGAGCTGCTCGACGCCAACAGGCCCACGCGCATGCATCTTGCCGGTGGCAATGCCGATTTCCGCGCCCATGCCGAATTCGCCGCCATCGGCAAATTGCGTCGAGGCATTGTGCAGGAGGATTGCCGAGTCGATCTCTGTAAAGAAGCGTCCGACAACAGCCGGGTCTTCGGCGATCACCGCCTCCGTATGGTTCGACGAATATCTGTCGATATGCTCGATCGCGCCCGAGATACCATCGACCAGCGCCACCGAAATGATCGCGGCAAGATATTCGGTCGTCCAGTCTTCCTCGGTTGCGGCCTTTAGGCCGGGTGCGAGCTTGAGAACGTCAGCCGAGGCGCGGATTTCACAGCCTGCCGCTGCAAGCCCATCAAGCAGCGGCTTCAGGTGAGTGGAAGCGACCTTCTTGTCGACCAGCAGCGTTTCGGCGGCACCGCAAATGCCCGTACGGCGCATCTTGGCGTTGACGACGATCGCCTTCGCCATTTCCAGATCGGCCGAAGCGTCGATATAGATGTGGCAGAGGCCTTCCAGATGCGCAAAGACCGGCACGCGCGCCTCGGTCTGGACGCGTCCGACGAGGCTCTTGCCGCCGCGCGGCACGATCACGTCGATATTGCCTTCAAGGCCCCGCAGCATGGCGCCGACGGCGGCACGGTCGCTGACGGGCACGAGCTGGATGGCATGTTCCGGCAGGCCGGCCGCCTTAAGGCCTTCGACCAGGCAATCATGAATCGCCTGCGAAGAACGACGCGAATCGCTTCCGCAGCGCAGGATCACGGCATTGCCGGCCTTCAGGCACAGCGCGCCGGCATCGGCCGTCACGTTCGGCCGGCTTTCGAAGATGACGCCGATGACGCCGAGCGGCGTGCGCGTGCGCTCGATCTGCAGGCCGTTCGGACGATCCCAGGCCGCAATGACTTCGCCGACCGGATCGGCAAGGGCGGCAATCGCCCGGATGCCCTCGGCCATTTCGGCGACGCGCTTGTCGTTCAGCGTCAGGCGATCGACGAAGGAGGCGAGCATATCCGTGCCCTCGACATCCTTCAGATCCCGAGCGTTTTCGGACAGGATATGATCCTTGCGGGCCAGAATGGCATCCGCCATGGCGTTCAATGCCTTGTTCTTGCTTTCGGTCGAAGCAAAGGCCAACGGTCGCGATGCAGCCCGGGCCTTGCGGCCGATATCGTTCATCAAGGTATCGATGTCGGGGCTTTGTGCGACAGTATCAAGCATGCGCTTCGTCCTTCTTCAACTTCTCGGCCTTCGCCTTGACGGATGCCGTCATGACGAGGTCGTCGCGGTGCACCATGGCGGCGCGGCCGGCATAACCGAGGATCGCCTCGATCTCTGCCGATTTGCGGCCAGTAATTTGGCGCGCTTCTTCGGCATCGTAGCCGGCTAGACCACGGGCGATCTCGCGCCCCGACGGGCCGATGACGGCGACCGTGTCGCCGCGGCCGAAATGACCGACGACGTTGCGCACGCCGGCCGGCAGCAGGCTCTTGCCGGCGCCGAGCGCGGTCACGGCACCCTCGTCGACATGCAGCTCGCCAGCCGGCTGCAGCTGCCCTGCAATCCAGGTCTTGCGGGCGGTGACGGGTGTGCCCGATGGTGCGAACCAGGAGGAACGGGCACCGCTTTCGATCGCGTTCAGCGGCCGATCTGTCTTGCCCGACGCGATGATCATGGCGCAGCCGGCACCGGTGGCAATCTTGCCCGCATCGATCTTCGTGCGCATGCCGCCGCGCGACAGTTCCGAGGCGGCGCCGCCGGCCATGGCCTCAATCTCAGGCGTGATGTCGGCGATGGTATCGAGGAATTTCGCTTGCGGGTCGAGATGCGGAGGCGCGGTATAGAGCCCGTCGATGTCAGACAGCAGGACAAGAAGGTCGGCGCCGGTCATGGTGGCGACGCGGGCGGCGAGGCGATCGTTGTCGCCATAGCGGATTTCGCTGGTCGCGACTGTATCGTTCTCGTTGATGATCGGCACGGCGCCGATCTTCAGAAGCTGGTTGATGGTGGCGCGGGCGTTCAAGTAACGGCGGCGCTCTTCGGTGTCGCCGAGCGTCAGCAGGATCTGACCGGCGACGATATCGTCGTGAGAGAGGCTTTCCGACCAGGCGCGGGCGAGCGAAATTTGGCCGACAGCCGCTGCCGCCTGACTTTCTTCCAGCTTCAGAGCCCCGGAGGGCAGATCGAGTACAGAGCGCCCGAGCGCGATGGCGCCCGAGGAAACCACAAGGACATCAATGCCCTTGGCCTTTAGCGCAGCGATATCGGCGCACATGCCGTCGAGCCAGGATTTCTTCAAGCCGGTCTTGCGATCGACCAGGAGAGCAGAGCCGATCTTGATGACGATGCGGCGGTAGCGGTCGAGCGGCTTGCGGGCTGTCATCCCTGCTGCTCCCCGTCGCTGCCGTCTTGTCCGTCGGCATCCGCCTCGTCCAGATCGTCGGAGACCTGAACATCGCGATGCCGTACTTTCACAGTCTTTGCCGGCTTGTCCGCTTCGCCGGCATTGGCTTCGACGATGACGTCGCGTAGCGCACGCAGCACTTCGGTCATGCCACGGCCGGTGACGGCGGAAATCTGGAAGGGCGTCTTGCCGCAAGCCCGCGCCAGTTCGCGCGTCTTCTTCTTCAGCGTTTCTTCGTCCACCACGTCGATCTGCGAGAGGGCGACGATTTCAGGCTTGTCCGGGATGCTGTTGCCGTAGGCTTCGAGTTCGTACTTTACGGTCTTGTAGGCCTTGCCGACTTTTTCTTCCTGCGCCGAGACCAGATGCAGCAGCACGCGGGTGCGCTCGACATGGCCGAGGAAGCGGTCGCCGATGCCGACGCCTTCATGGGCGCCTTCGATCAGGCCGGGAATGTCTGCGAGAATGAATTCCTGCCCATCGATGGTGGCAACACCGAGATTGGGATGGAGCGTCGTGAACGGATAGTTGGCAATCTTCGGGCGCGCGCGGCTGACGGCGGCAAGGAAGGTCGATTTTCCGGCATTGGGCAGACCGACGAGACCCGCATCGGCGATCAGCTTCAGTCGCAACCAGATGGTCTTTTCTTCGCCGGGCAGGCCGGGATTGGCCCAGTCCGGCGCCTGATTGACCGAAGATTTGAAGTAGGCATTGCCGAAGCCACCGTTGCCGCCGGCCGCCAGCCGGAAACGCTGGCCTTCCTGCGTGATGTCGCAGATCAGTGTTTCGCCATCTTCCTCGAAGATCTGCGTGCCGACAGGTACCCTCAGCGTCACGTCTTCGCCCTTGGCGCCGGCGCGGTTCTTGCCCATGCCATGCGTACCGATCGTTGCCTTGAAGTGCTGCTGGTAGCGGAAGTCGATCAGCGTATTGAGGCCGTTGACCGCCTCGACCCAAACATCGCCGCCGCGGCCGCCATCGCCGCCATCCGGGCCGCCGAACTCGATGAATTTCTCTCGGCGGAAGGAAACGCTGCCCGCGCCGCCGTCGCCTGAGCGAATAAAGACTTTTGCTTCATCGAGAAATTTCATCTTACGTCCGTCACTCGGTATCGGCGCATATCCCTTCGGATCGAATGGGATTCAGAAAAGCCTATGCGCTCTTTTCCATGGTTGCCGCGCCTCACGCATCCAGGGGACGCATTGGGCGGCCGTTTGCCCGTCATGTCGCCTTCGATATAGGCGCTTCGGGCTGAGGTCAAAGAATATCGTGCGGCTCCCGTGCCATAAAGGGGCGGAACTGCATGATTGGTATGTAGGTCATCGCCGGTTTGACCGGCGATGACCGATTCCAGGGATCTCAGGCCGCCTGAAAGAGCCGCAGCGCGCCCGGCTTCAGCGTGGTTTCGATGTGCGGAACCATGGTGTTGCGGGCAAAGCTGTAGATCTCCGAGCAACCGGTGATCTCGAAGCCGAGCTTTTGCTGCAGCTTCAAGGATGCCGGATTGTCGGCGAAGACGCCGGAATGGATGGCGACTTCGGGCATGCGACGGGCAAAACGTTCGAGCGCAGCCTTGACCGCTTCGGTCATGATGCCTTGCCGCCAATAGAAGCGGTTCAGCCAATAACCGAGGTGCCAGCGGCCGTGGCGGAGCTCGATACCGACGTTGCCGATATGGGCATCATCCCGCTCGGTGATGGCCAGTTCCCAATCGGTGCCCAGTCCGGCGGTGTGCTCGACCAGCCAGTCGAGCGCATCCTGCCGGTCATAGGGCGCGGGGACGCGGGCCAGCATGCGGGTGACGGCGAAATCTGAAAGCGATTCCGCGATCATGTCGGCGTCGCTGAGCCGGTGCGGGCGCAGCGTCAGTCGGCCGGTCTGGATGACCGGCGTCGGCCCGGGTGTCAGGATCCGGTCGTTTCGACGGGTGAGGGCGAGCGCGTTCATCTCTGACCTCCCCAGCTACGCAAGGATATCCAGGTCTTGCGATCGAGCCTGTACCATTCGACCGGTACGGTGCTGCCGAGCGCCAGGGATGCGGCGAGGCCCGATCCCTGAAACTGGAAGCCGCACTTTTGAATGACCCGTCTCGAGGCGACATTCATGACCCGGCAACGGGCATCGATCTGGGCGACATTCTCCCGCGTGCGGAAGACCATGTCGACCAGCGCGTGTGCTGCCTCGGTCGTGTAGCCCTGGTTCCAATAGGGTTCGCCCAGCCAATAGCCGATCTCGACGGTGCGCGGATCGGCCGTCGGCTCGACCCCGCAGCATCCGAGAAAGGCGCCGTTGTCGGCTTTCGTAATCGCATAGACGCACTTGCCAATCTCGCCAAGTTTCGTGCGTCGCACGAAATCGGCGGCATCATTGGCCGTATACGGGTGCGGCATACGCGACACCATCGTGGCGACATTGGCGTTGTTGGCGAGATGGGCAAGGGCGTCGATGTCTTCTTCGTGGGGCGCGCGCAGAACGAGCCTTTCCGACAGTAAGACGGGGCAATCGGTCCTTAACCTATCCGGCCTCAGCCGTTCTTCGGGAGACCTTGATTGGTCTTCCCTTAACAATTCGCCTTGCATGGTTCAGTCCTCCTTGGTTGAGGGTAAAGAAAAAGGGGAGATGGCGCCCCATCTCCCCTTTTTTCTTGACTGAACCTTGTAGCGTCAGCCGGGTCGATGAGACGCCGGCTGTTTTAGAGCGCTACCGGCTTATTCCGCTGCTTCCGCTTTCGGCATTACAGACACGTACACGCGGCCATTGGCCTTCGTACGGTAGTTCACGTTGCCCGCCGTAAGCGCAAAAATCGTGTGATCCTTGCCGAGGCCAACGTTGGAACCCGGGTGCCACTGCGTACCGCGCTGACGCACGATAATGTTGCCTGCGATGACGGTTTCGCCGCCGAACTTCTTCACGCCAAGGCGCTTGGATTCGGAATCGCGACCGTTGCGCGAGGAACCGCCAGCTTTTTTGTGTGCCATTGGAGTTCTCCTTTAAACCCTGATCCCGTTACTTACTTGGCAGCCACGATGTCCGTGATGCGGACAACCGTGTGATGCTGACGATGGCCGCGCGAACGCTTCGAGTTCTGACGACGGCGCTTCTTGAAGGCGATGACCTTCTTGCCGCGGTTGTGCTCGACCACTTCGGCCTTGACGGAAGCGCCCTGAACGAAGGGAGCACCAATCGCAGCGTCGGCGCCTTCGCCGATAACGAGGACTTCGGTGAATTCTACGGTGTCGCCGGCGGTGACTTCGAGCTTCTCGATGGTCAGCACGTCGTTTGCTGCCACTCGGTACTGCTTACCGCCGGTCTTGATGACTGCGAACATTTTTTATCCTTTCATGTTCGTTCCAGCTCTCTCGTCCCGAAGGCGAGTGGCTGTCTTTTTATCAGTCTGAGTTTAGCAGGAATTCCAGAGACTTAATGGTCTCGAAAAGATCTGCCGGTGAAACCCTGCGCAAAGCAGGGCTGGCAAGGCACGGACTTATCCACACCTATTGCGCCGCACGGATATATAAGCGTCCCTGATCTGTCAAGGCGAAAGGATGAAAAGCTTTCATATTCGCCCTTGCTATCCTCTTCGTCTCTCGCTATGTAGCCCTCCGCGCCTGACAGCGCCGACCAGCATAACCGGAGAGGTGGCAGAGTGGTCGAATGCACCGCACTCGAAATGCGGCATACCTGCAAGGGTATCGTGGGTTCAAATCCCACCCTCTCCGCCAGTCACAAGATGTTTGTGAGGCATTTTGTTACCTTTGCTCGCAGCTGAATCTCATATTAATTGGTATTTCTAAAAGTCTTAAACAAAAAGATGAGATGAGATTCGCTAGTCGAAGTCTGCCAGAATGGGCTTTCGGGCAAGCTTTTCATAAACAGCTGCTAGCTTCAGGGATGTCGTTGTCGGAGTCGGCGCAAACCACGACAGATTCGCTCTTAAGGACGATATGAACGTAAGGAAATCGACAGCAGAGATTGTTTTATAAAAATTCAATGGTCGACCGTAGTCAGAGTCACGGTATCTGCCATGGGTTATGCCGTGCCTATTAGTTTTATCCGCTAAACTATAAAGCGATGAATCTGTATAAATGTAGTCCCGCGTAAAACTTTCGAATGCAATGAACATGGACTCGATTTCGTCCATGTCGCCCATTTGCTGTCGGCGAACCTCGTTTAGGCAATTTGAGGCTAGAGTGGCAAACACTTTGCGCACCCCGAGCTTGGGCGCTCCTTCTCCTCTGACATTCAGCAGCTCTCGCCCGGCGCCCTCAATTACGGGAATTAAGCCGGCAACGGCGGTATGGTGAAGTCCAGCAAAATGAGCTGCAACGGCCTCGGCAATTGTCTGTCGGTACTCGCTGATGACGGGAGTGATTGGATATCGATCACATACCATAGCGGCAACGCCAATAGGCTCATAGAGATAGGCCATGCGGCCCTCAAGCTCATCTTGGGTAAAGCTACCGTTTGATGCACGAATTGCAGAAGCCAGTGATGCTAGGTGCCCCATCTGAATGTATGGCGGGATAAACCAGCCGACACTATTAAAATGCCGCTCCCATTCTTCTAGCTTTCGCATGAGTAAAGCGTCCTGCTGAGATCAAGTTCATAAACGGCGTGCTTTCTCGTGCTCACCCCTCCGGAAACCGATAGACCACGTCCGCAAAAGACCCGGTCGGAAACACGTAGAAGAATTTCAGATTGGCGGATGATTCGTTGCGGATGCCGTGTTCGGCGTTGCCGGGGATGAAGACTGTTGTGCCGGATTTGACGGCCGTCTCTTCTCCGTCGATCTGGACGATGCCGGTTCCCTCGAAGATGAAGTAGATTTCCGATGGGTTGTGGCGGTGCGGCTTGAGTTCGCCGCCGGGCGCGAGGTCTGCGATGCCGGCGCTCATGCTGTCCGTGGGGGTCATGTCGCTGCTGAGCAGCGTGTGCCAGGAGATGGAGCCATGGACAGGGTCGTTCCATCCGTCGCGCGGGCGCTCTTCGGCTGTGGTGATAACGGCTTGCGATCGTTTTGTCATTTTGCCTCAAAACGTTGGGTCAGCAACCATTGCCGAACGGTGTCACAATCGTGGAGAATGTCAATTGGATGGGTCTCTGGTTTGACGTTTGCCGCGATTCCTGTCTTGGCGTTTCTCGCGGGCAGGGAGAGGCGAGATCGGGACGTGGTGAGGGCGGGAGGGTTTCCCGCTCCTCTGTTTGGGTCGCGATTAACTTGACCTTATGGCCTCAGCTCCGTCGCAGGAAATCCGCGATCAGGCTCGAGATGGTTTCCGGCGCATCCTCGAAGCAATAATGGCCGACACCGGGGAGGCGTTCGATGGGGCCCGACGGGAAGAGGGCGGAGAAGAGCGGCAGGAAATGTTCCGCATGCAGCGTCCTGTCCGCTTCGCCCCATATGGCGAGCGCCGGTTTGCCACGGATGATGCGCTGGGCTGCGGGATCAGGTATCTCGAATTGATGGGCGTCGGTCGCAAAGCCTTTGGCCCAGCCGAGCGCGCCGAGGCACTCGGCCGCGGTGGCAAAAGGCGTGCCATAGGCTTCGATCCAGGTGTCGTCGATGACGCCGTTGTTTTCAAAGCCATTGAGCTTGAGCGTGCTCAGAATGTTATAGCCGAGATTGTCGAGCACGGGCTCCAGCGTGCCATCGGCTTCGGCCTTGAGAATCCATTGAAACCACGGGGATACGGCGGCATTTGCCACGCCTCGCTCCATGCTGTCAGGTTGGCCGAAGGGCGTTGGGCCGTTTGCGGAGATGATGCGACTGATACGGTCAGGATGACGGGCGGCAAGGGCCATGCCGACCGGGCCGCCGAAATCATGCATAACGAGGGTGATATCGGTGAGGCCGAGCGCGAGCACGAAAGCCTCCAGATTGGCGATATGATCTTGCAGCCGATAGCTGCGGTCGGCCGGTGTTTCGCTTTTGCCGAAGCCCATGTGGTCGGGAACGACGACGCGGTGCGTGCGGCTCAAGGTCGAGATGAGGTGTCGAAACAGATAACCCCAGGTTGGCTCGCCATGCAGGCAGAGAACGACTTCGCCGTCGCGTGGTCCTTCATCGACGTAGTGCATGCGAAAACCCGGTGCATCTGTGAAATGCGGAGCGAAGGGGAATGTGCCTGCGAAGGTGGCGTCAGAGGGAATCATATTGCTCTCCTATCGTGGTTTTAGTTTGAAACCATAACTGCGATAGCTCTTGTGGTTTTAATTTGCAACCGTTATATTCGAGTGACGATGCGACGGCTTATCGGCGTCGCTTCGACAAGGATGAATGAAAGCGAGCGAGGGCAGAGCGGCATGGCCAAAAGAGTAAGCCACAGGGATTCCATGTGCGGGGTGGCGCGGCCGCTGGATGCGATCGGTGACTGGTGGTCGCTGTTGATCATCCGCGACGCCTTCGATGGGCTGCGCCGGTTCGGCGAGTTTCAGAAGAGCCTCGGGCTTGCCAAGAACATCCTCTCGGCCCGGCTGCGCAATCTCGTTGCTCACGGCATCATGGATACCGTGCCGGCCGCCGATGGCAGCCCCTATCAGGAGTATGTGCTGACGCAGAAGGGGCAGGGCCTGTTTCCGCTGCTGGTGGCGCTTCGCCAATGGGGCGAGGATTTCTTCTTCGCGCCAAATGAGCCGCATGTAACGCTGGTCGACAGGGTGACAAGCCTGCCGGTGCGGCGGCTGGAGCTGCGGGCGCAGGATGGGCGGATGCTGATGGCCGAGGACACTCTGGTCGTCGTGCCGCCGCCCGTGGATGAGAGCGAATAAACTAGCCGGCGCTCTTTGCGCAGAACCTATTCGGCGACGAGCCCGCTGCGGCGCAGAAGTGAGAGGAAGAGAAGCGGGATCAGCGTCGTCAGGATGATCGTCACGAAGGCCATGGCCATGCCGAGGCCGATCGAGCCTTGTTCGAACTGTCGCCAGATGAAGGTAGCGATGGTCTGCATACCGACGGGCGCCAGCACGATCGAGGCGACGAGCTCACGGGAGGCGAGCGCGAAGACGAGCAGCATGGCGGATGCCAGGCTCGGCAGCACCAGCGGCAGCAGGATGCGGCGGAAGACTGTCAGTGTTCCGGCACCCGAGACACGGGCGGCAGCCTCGAGATTGTCGCCGATCTGCTGGAAGGCGGCGGCGGAATAGCGCGCCGTCTGGGGCAGCAGGATGCAGCAATAGGCCAGCAGCAGGATGATGCCGGTGTTGTAGGGCGTGAATGGCAGGCCGGGCATGTTCCAGACGAGGATCAGGCCCACGGCGACGACGATGCCGGGGAGCGCATTCGGCAGCACGGTCATAATGTCGATCAGCATGCGGCCGCGCATCTTCGTTTTCACGACGGTATAGGCTGCTGTAATGCCGATGAGACCGGTGATGACGGCGGTGCCGACACCGAGCGCTAGGCTGTTGCCGAGGGCGGCCAGCGCGCCGGCGCTGTTGCCGAAGACGGAAGCGAAATTGTCGAAGCCGAGATTGTCGATGACGAGGCCGCGCGAGATCGTTTTCGAGAGCGCGGTTGCGAGGATCGACAGCATGGGCACGCCGGTCGCGAGGAACGAGACGATGCCGAAGGCCAGCAGAACAGGCGCGGTCATCGCGCCGAGCGGCCGCTTGTCCTTGTTCTGCGGCTTGCCGCTGACGGTCTGGTAGGAGCGGCGCGAAAGAATCCGGCGCTGGATGAGAAATGCGATCAGCGAGATGATGACGAGGGTGAGCGACAGGATGGCCGCACCCGGCAGGTCGATCGGCCAGTCGCCGATGCGGGTGTCGATGCCGGTCACAAGCACCTGGAAGCCGGCGCGACGGCCGAGCGCTGCCGGCGTGCCGTATTCCTCGATCGCGGCGGCAAAGACCAGCAACAGGCTGGCGGCAAGGCCCGGTGCCGACAGCGGCAGCGTGATCCGCCAGAAGGCGCGTGCGGGCGAGGCGCCGAAGACGCGGCCGACATCGGCATAGCGGGCGCCGACGGCCTCGACCGTGCGCGAGACGGCGAAATAGACCACCGGAAATGTGTTGAAGGTCATGACCACGGTCATGCCGGCCAGGGAGAAGAGGGTCGAGGCGAGGTTGAAGCCGACGAGCTGCTGGAGATAGCCGCGCGGCTGCAGCGTCATGATCCAGCCGAGCGTGGCGATATAGGGCGGGATCATGAAGGGCGTCAGCAGTAGCACGTCCCATACCGGCGCGAAGGGAATGCGGTAAAGCGCCCGCAATACACCAAGGGGAACGGCGATAACAGCCGAGGCGAGAACGACGGCGCAGCCAAGAAGGATGGTATTCGTCGTCATGCCGATCAGCGCTTCATCGGCCAGCGTCTTGCCGATGGCCGAGAAGGGGGCCGCAAACGAGCCTTGCCCGAGCGAGGGAAAGACGGCCTGCAGCACGACTGCGACGAAGGGAAAGGCGACAATGATGATCAGCCCCAAGGCTGCGAGCCAAGCTGCCGGCACCGGAGCGCCTGTTCCCTTCGCACTCATTCTTTCAAGCCTTACTTGCCGCCGAACAGATCGCTGATCTGCTTCAGGATTTCCTTGCGCTTGCCGTAGACGGCATTGACGTCGTAATCGAGCAGCTTGAGATCGCTCATCAGCGGCCGCGAGGCCGGGATGTCGGAGCGGGCCGGCATCAGGAAGGTGGCTGCAACCAGCTTCTGGCCCTCATCGGACAGCATGTAGTCGACGAACTTCTTGGCTTCGTCCTGATGCTTGGACCAGTTGAGGATCATGACCGGGCGCGGTGCGATGACCGTACCGGACTGCGGGAAGATAACGTCGACGCTCTCACCCTTGGCCTTGGCGGCGAAGGTGATGTAGTCGACGGCGCCGAAGACGGCGGCCTTGGCGCCCTGCAATACCGGGTTCAGCGCTTCGGCGTTGGCGCCGGCGATGACGGCTCCATTGTCCTTCAGATCCTTGAAGAGCTTGTCGTTATCCTTGGCGCCGAGGGCGGCCGTCAGCTCGAAGGAGGAGCCGGACTGGGCGGGATCGGGAATATTGACGAGATCCTTGAATTCCGGCTTGGCGAGATCGGCCCATTCCTTCGGCTCGGACGTGCCGCTCTTGGTGTTCCAGGCGATGCCGAGCGCCGACACACCCTGGGCAACCGCGGTTTCCGACTTCAGAAGTGCCGGGACCTTCGCCGCATTCGGGCTGGTGTAAGGCACGAGCCAGCCGCGCTTGGTGAAATCGGTTGCCGTATCCCAAGAAGCCGAAATCAGCACATCGACGGCCGGGTTGGAGGCTTCGGCCTCAATGCGCGCCATGACCTTACCGGTCGTTGCCTGGAAGACGTTGACCTTGATACCCGTCTGGGCGGTGAAGCCGGCGGACAGCTTGTCGATCAGGTTCTGCGGGCCTGCGGTGTAGACGGTGATATCGGCATGGGCGACGCCGCCCAGAAGCGCGCTCGAAAGTGCAAAAATTGCAATTGATTTCAGCGATTTAAACATCTCTTCCTCTCTATAGTCTCAAATCATGGTCCTGCTAGAACCACAGGATGCTGTCGGTATCGACCGAAAGGCCGATCTGCTCGCCTGCCCGGACCTTGACCGGGCTCAGAACCTGTAGCTCGATGCCGGTGGTGCCGTGCGGTGCGGCGGTGACGAGGTGGCCATCTCCCCGGAAATGCGAGCGGATCGCCGTTGCCGTCAGGCTCGGCTCAGCGGCCGCACCGAGCGAGATGGCGCGTGTGGGGATAAGAATTCTGGCCCTGTCCCGTCCTGGTCGCGCTGTGCTTGACAACACATGCGTGCTTCCCGCCAGCCGCCAGCCATCGTCTCGCCACTCGAGATCGGCCGTGCTGCCGAGCCGCAGGAACTCGGCGACTTCGGGTGACGCCGGACTTTCGATCAGGATATCCGGCGAGGCGAGCTGGGCAATCTCGCCGGCGCGCATGATCGCGACTTGGTCAGCAAGCGTCAGGGCCTCGCTGTGGTCGTGCGTGACGTAGATCGCCGTCAGGCCGAGCGTGGCGATGAGTTCGGCAAGTTCGCCGACCATGTTTTCGCGCAGTTCGCGGTCGAGATTGGAGAGCGGCTCGTCGAAGAGGATCAGCTGCGGTTCGGCGACGATGGCGCGGGCGATCGCCACGCGCTGCTGTTGGCCGCCTGAAAGATCGCTTGGTCGCCGCTGCGCAAGCGCCGAAAGCCCGACGCGCTCCAGCGCCCGCCTGGTACGCTTCTCGCGATCAGCCTTTGAAACGCCGCGCATTTCAAGGGGGAATGCGACGTTGCCGCCGACGGTCAGATGCGGCCAGAGAGCGTAGTCCTGGAAGACCATGCCGAGATTGCGCTTTTCCGGCGGCACGAAGGTCTTCGATCCCGCATCGGCAACCACTTGGCCGGAAATGCTGATCGCCCCTTTGGTCGGTGCAAGCAGCCCGGCAACGAGACGAAGAAGGGTCGTCTTGCCGCAGCCCGAAGGGCCGAGGAGCGCGAGCGTCTGTCCCCTGGCGAGCGAAAGATCGATACCGCCCAGAACGATCGCCTTGTCGTAATGAAGTTCCAATCCTGTTGCCGAAACGGCAGCCTGGATCCGGTTTGCGTCACTTGTCATCGGAAAATCGGCGTTTCTAAAATCTGCAAGCCTGAGTAGAGGCGCTGCATGACAATGGTGTGACGAATTCACGTCAAGTTGTCTTGCGGGCCACGCCGCCAGGGTCATTCCGCTGCCGGATGATACCGGGGTCTATTGGCGGCGTGTCTCGATAAGTCGATCTCGGATGGAGTGGACCGGAGACAGATATTTGTCAGCGCCATATCCAGTCCTGATCGATTGGTTCGGCAATACAGCCATTCTTTTTTGCTATGGCTTCCGGGGTTTACTCTTGATCCTTATGGGTTATTTCAGCCGTCAACTCATTGTTCAATTCTGCTTTGCTTCGACTTGGTCTCGAATGGACCGGCGTTGAAGATCAAAAGCTCGTTGTTGTTTCGGCAGCTTCGGTCTTTTGCGCGAGCGTCACGTTCAAAGCAGCGGTCGTCCGATGAGCGTGCCTGCGACGTCTGGCCCACGAGGGGAAGGACATGGATTGCACGGGCAATATCAGGGAACCGATTTTTGAGCCAGGAAAGTACCGTAATGCCGGAACGTATCGCGCGAGAATGGAACGCTCTCGTCGAGAAGACGTCGACAGAAACGCGCAACATCGTCCACACGATCGTCCACACCTACGAGGATGAGCTGAAGCAGCGCTACAGAGCCTATCTGGAAGGCGATCCCGATCTTCTTTCCCTGATCGGCGAAGATGCCAATCTGGCCGCCTTCACGGCCCGGTTCATGGAATGGGTGCAGCAGCTCGTCAACCGCGAGGCGACATCCGGCGAGATCTTCTTTTCGCAGCAAGATAGCCTGGGCGAGACAATGGCGCGTATCGGCTTTCCGCCGCACGCTGTTTCGCGATCGATCCGCAAGATCAAGCTATGGTTTCTGCGCCATCTGTCGGAGACCGATGTTTCCCGACAGCAACTGGTCGACGCGATGGCCTTTATCATCGGGCTTTTTGATATTGCGCTCGAGATCCGTGAGGCCAGCTATCAAAAAGGCGTAGCCTCGAATGCGCGCGTCAACGAAGCCTATCGTCTGCATCTGCTCGGCCAGAATCTGGCGATGGAGCGGGAGCGCCAGAGGGCTGCTCTCATGGAGTGGGGGCACGGGCTCCTGGCTTCCTTTTACCAAAGCGCCTCCTCCGCCGGCTTGCCGCGGCTTTGGAAGAGCGAGCTCGGCCTCTGGCTGAACCACAAGGCTCATATCCTGTTTGAGCGCGAGCCCAAACTTGAGCTGATCAAGACCCTTGTTACCCGGATCGACAACGAGCTCGTTCCAGCGCTGGAGCGCGTGAGCTTCAATGACCGCTCGCAGATCAGCGATGCCGCGCGAAAGATCGAGGAGGAGCTTTCGGCAATCAAGTTCCTGCTGAGCGGTATTTTCGAAGCGCATATCGAAGTCGAAAGCGGACGGGACCCGCTGACGCAATTGCTGACGCGCCGTTTCATGCCGTCTGTGCTGATGCGTGAGATACAACTGCAGAAAATGTCCGTCGCCGGCGGCTTTTGTGTGCTGCTGCTGGATATCGATCATTTCAAGCGTATCAACGACACGCATGGCCACAAGGTGGGCGATCAGGCGCTTCGGTCGGTCGCGGTCGCGATTACCGAAACTGTCCGCCAGACCGATTTCGTCTTCCGCTACGGTGGCGAGGAAATGCTGATCGTGCTCGTCGAATGCGATGAGGGGATGGGCTTGCAGGTTGCCGAAAAGATCCGCGCCGAGATTTCCAGCCTGTCGGTGCCGCTTGCCGATGGCGGCAGGCTTGCCGTCACCGCCAGTATCGGCGTTGCCGCCTTCCAGGTCGAACTCGATTACGAGCGTATTCTGGCGCGTGCCGACAAGGCGGTTTATGCGGCCAAGGAGAGTGGCCGAAACAGGGTGAGGTTGGCATCCGCTTCCTGAGGCTGATGACGTCATTTGTCGTGGCTACCGGGAATGGTTCGTTCGATGACGAACTATTCCCCGCCCTCCGGTGGTTAAACTGAAGTCCTCAAAAGGAGGATTTTGCGATGTTGACGGACAATGCCGAACTCACCCCGATTGAGGACGATCGCAGGCATATCGAGATCAAGCCGAGCGTCCTTTATATCGGTACGCCCGTGGCGCTGATCACCAGCCTCAATGCAGATGGAACGACGAATATTTCGCCCATGTCCTCGGTCTGGACCCTATTCGATCGCGCCGTGCTGGGTCTCACCGCCAGCAGCAAGGGGCGGGAAAACATCATGCGCGAACGCCAGCTCGTGCTGAATTTCCCTGCGCCGGATCTCTGGCCCAAGATCGAGACGCTGGCTCCGACGACGGGCCGCAATCCCGTTCCGCCGCACAAGCAGAAGATCGGTTATCGCTTCGAGGCCGATAAATTCGATGTTTCCGATCTCACGCCGCAACCCGCCGAGCTTGTCCGGCCGTTGCGGATTGCCGAATGCCCTATTCAGTTCGAAGCGGAGATGGTTGCGGCCCATACGCCGGGAGGTGACTGGCCCGCCGAGCGTCCGGAAGCGTTCTGGATCATCGAAGTGAAGGTGCTGCGTGTCCATGCTCACAGGAATATTGTCGTGCCGGACACCAACCATATCGACACCGCGCAATGGAGCCCTCTGCTTTACGTTTTCAGGCATTATTTCGGCCTCGGGCCGGATCTGGGCCGGACCTTCAAGGCGGAGCGATAACCGCTCCGTGCACGCCGAAATGATCACGCAGTGCCTGCCCGGCGAGGCCGTCTATCCGGCGGCTTCCGCCCCGGTGATCAACAGCTCGAGACCGCCATTGAAAAGGGCTTCATGCCCGCTTGCCCGGTAGAACCTGAGCGCGCTGGCAAGGTTCGGCCGGCTTTTGGCCGCCTGATCGAGGGCGGCCTTGTCAGCCGGATCGCCCGCGTCCGCCTGCTCTTCCAGCACGCATCCGACCACATAGCGGCTAATGGCAATCTGCAGGCCAAGGGCTCTTCCCGGATCGAAACCGGCAGCGACCAGACATTCGAGCTGAGCCTCAATCGAATCGAGATCTGTTGGATCCGCCTCCGTTCCGGCATGAACGCGGGCGCCGTCGCGCCATGCCAATAGCGCAGAACGGAAGCTGCGGGCATTGACGCGCACGAATTCCTGCCAGGTTTCTCCGGCTAAGGGGGCTGTGCGCGTGTGGTTCCGTCTCAGCATCTCGGTGTTCATCGCTGCCAGCAGCGCCTGCTTTCCTTTGAAATGCCAATAGAGTGCCGGTTGCTGGACGCCCAGGCGTTGGGCGATCAGCCGTGTCGAAAGCCCATCGATGCCGACCTCATTCAGAATAATCAGCGCGGTATCGACGATCTGGGCCCGATCGATTTTCATGACCTCTCCGATTGACAGTTTAGAGTGTATAATTTATCGGCGATAAAGTTCCTTATCAACGATAAATTTATGCTATGAACAAGATGCTTCTGACCATTCTGGCTGTGGTCATCCTCGATGCTGCCGGCACCGGGCTTGTAATGCCGATCCTGCCGGAGCTTTTGCGGAGAGTCGCGCATACGCCCGATCTTGGCTGGCGCTACGGCGCTTTCCTGTCGCTTTATGCCGGGCTGCAGTTTCTCGCCGCTCCCGTTATCGGAACTCTCAGCGATCGCTATGGACGCCGGCCCGTTCTGCTGATCTCGCTGGCTGGCGGCATGATCGATTATGCCTTCATGGCTTGGGCGCCGGGCTTCTGGTGGCTGTTTCTCGGCCGTGCCGTTTCCGGCCTCACGGCCGCCAATGCCTCGGTTGCGGCCGCATGTTTGACGGATATTACCCCGCAAGAGAAGCGCACGCGCGTCTTCGGGCTGCTCAGCGCCTGTTTCGGCATCGGCTTCATTCTCGGACCCGTCATCGGCGGCTTGCTCGGCACTGTATCCCTTCGCGCGCCGTTCGTGGCTGCCGCCGCTCTCGTGATGACAAATTTCATCGTCGCGTTGTTCGTCTTGCCGGAAACCCGTGCGATCACGCCGGAGCGCATCGATCCAGCGGCGTTTCATCCGCTCGCGCCACTGCGCTGGGTTGGCGCCTTTCCGGCGTTATTGCCGCTGCTGTTCCTGTCTCTGGTTCTCGGCATGGTCGGCGAGGTTGGCGGCACCATATGGGTGCTCTACGGTCAGGACAAATTCGGCTGGGATACGATGACAGTCGGCTTGTCACTCGCGGGCTTTGGCCTCTTCCATGCGCTGGCCCAGGCTTTTGTCGCAGGATCTTTGAGCGAACGATGGGGCGAGCGTGCCGCGCTGATCGTTGCGATCATCTGTGATAGCGCCGCCTATGTCGCGATTGCCTTTGCGACGCGCGGTTTTGTCGCCTTCCTGCTGTTTCCGCTCTTTTGCCTGGGTGGTATCGGTCAGCCGGCGCTGGTGTCATTGATGACGCAGCGTGTGAGCGCCGACGATCAGGGGCGTCTCCAGGGCGTGCTGAGCAGCCTGACGAGCCTTGCATCCGTCATTGCGCCTCTCGCCATCAGCGAAATCTATTTCGCCTCGCGGCCAATCTTTCCCGGGCTGGTCTGGATTGTCGGCGCGTCGCTTTATCTCGTTTGCATGCCGGTATTGCTTGCGACGCGACGAAAGGCGGCCAGCGCATAGATCTGCCGCCCCTGGCCGGCGAGCAGCGATGCGCCGCCCCGCAGGCGCTCAATTCAATGAATCGTCCGTGTCGGGATCCTTGACCTTGCCGAACAGGCTCTTCAACGCGCTTGTTTTCGCCTTCGTTGCCTTATTGGCCTTGATCGCGCGTGTTGCGGCCTTGGCCTGTTCCAGCATCATCTCGATCTGGATCTGCTGAATTTCGGTCAACCGCTCCCATTGGCGATTGAGGAGATGGTCGACCTTTTCATGCAGATGGCGGATTTCCAGCTCAGCCTTGAGGTTCACCTTGTAATCGTTGAGTGCGCGCAGCCGATCCTTCTCTTCCTGACGTCGCTGGCTCATCATAATGACGGGCGCCTGCAGCGCGGCGATCGTGGATAGGACCAGGTTCAGCAGGATGAACGGATAGGCATCGAACGCCTGCTTCTCGCCCAAGACGATGTTGACGGCCATCCAAACGCCCAGAAACAGACAGAAGGAAATGATGAAGGTCCAGCTGCCGCCGAAGGAGGCAACGCCATCTGCCATGCGGTCGCCGATGGAACGATGGTCTTCGTAATCCTCCTCGATGTTCTCGGCCAGCGTATCGTGCGTCTTCAGGCTTTCGACGACTTCATCTTCGAGCGTGGAAAGCTCGCCGCGCTCGTCCGTCAAAAGCTCGGCAATATATTGAGCGCGATAGTCATCCATCACCTTGCGGCTGATATAGTCGTCAGCGCGAAGCTCGGGATGTTTCTGGCGCATGAAATCCGCCAGCGAAGGGCGCAGGTCGTCGACGTGAACGGCGTCCTTCTTCTTGAGCGTTTGGCCGGTAATGGCATCCACGAGCTTGACGGACTTGGCCTTCGCCTGGGCAAGGCTCTTGGTGTAGTCGTCCATCTCCACCACGGTCGGCGCTTCGCCTTCGCCGGCATCGAAGTCGACGATCCCGTCCGCCGGATCAAAGGTCTTCGTTTCTGTCATGCGGGGGCCCTCTTTTCGGTTTCGCGCTCATTTAGCCAATAATGCGAACAGGAATGTGACTGTTAAAAGACGGCCTGAATCTGGGATATCACCGTCTTGTCCGCACTGGCTCCACGTTTCATAACGTCATTGTCCTAAACAACGGCAAATGAAATTCCGACTTCCGGTATTGTGGCTATTACAAACCTCGAAAGCACCGGCCTGCACCGGCCTAAAGCTCATGCCATTAGACCATTCTGACCCACGAATCGCCGCACAATTACGCATCTCATATCAAAGCCCAACGACTGCCATCCGCCGCATTACGGCAAATATCGAAGACCATCGCCATCCATAGGCTCCATCCTCCAAAAAAATGCCGGGGCCCGCGTTAAAGTGTTTGCATCCTCGCAAAATTCGATTATAGAGGCCCTGCTTTGCCCGCGGAACACAAGAGGTTCGGCGGTCGATGGGGAATAGTTCAATGGTAGAACGACGGACTCTGACTCCGTTAATCTTGGTTCGAGTCCAGGTTCCCCAGCCAATTCTCAAATTCATAGATAGTGCATTTTAAGCCTTTAGGGGCTTAAACCAATTTGTATGAATTTCACTCATCGAAAATCGATACAATAGTTTGACCGCGTTCACTAATGGTGCGTCTGGTTGTGTTTCGGACTGTCTCGGGCTATCTGGTGGCTCGGTTCAGACACTCGAGTTCCTTAATTTATTGTCATTGGCTCTCTTTTAGGCGAAAATTCCGCCGCAATGAGGTTAATGACCGCAAATGAAATGGTGCCGAAGTTTGGTAGAAATGGATTTTAGATGACGATATTGGTTTCTGGTGGAGCCGGGTTCATAGGCGGGAATTTTGTTCTTGACTGGATTGAGCTGCAGGAAGAAACGGTCATCAATCTCGACAGGCTGACCTATGCCG
>NZ_JABAIJ010000014.1 GCF_012641435.1 Rhizobium sp. P38BS-XIX | reverse complement strand
TTCCCACAATCCCAGGCACCTAAGCCCAGAACCACAAATCAGCATCGCAGCCAATCTAGGAAACACCAGAGCGAGAGACTTCGTCGCCAGCAGCGCCGCCGCCCTCGTCAGTGATCGGGCTTATAGAGGTACGACCCGCTCACGGTCAATACGCAATCGAAGCAAACTTTCCAGAATTTTATAAGCTATTGATATATATTGGTATTTTTCGAAGATGCCCGATAACGACTGTGAAAGCGGTTCAAAATGCCCGATCCGGCGCATTAATCCGCCCGCCGCACAGCTGAACCAACCCCAGGACACGCTCCTCGCCCTTACCAACCATAAAAGTGGGGTAGTGTCGTGGTTTTATCCTTGGGCAAGATCTGCTATGTTCCTCTTTTGTTTCTGAACTCCGGCGCACGTTGCCACTGCAAGACCTCAATGAACGATATGACATCATCTACAATCCGGAAAATTATCCATGTGGACATGGATGCTTTCTATGCTTCGGTCGAGCAGCGTGACAGGCCGGAACTTCGTGGCAAGCCGCTCGCAGTCGGCGGCTCGGCTGCGCGCGGCGTCGTCGCGGCCGCCAGCTATGAAGCCCGCGCCTTTGGCGTTCATTCGGCCATGCCCTCCGTGACTGCGAAGCGCAAATGCCCCGATCTGATCTTCGTGCCGCCACGCTTCGACGTCTACCGAGCCGTTTCGCAGCAGATTCGTGACATCTTCGCTGAATACACGCCCATGATCGAACCCTTGTCGCTTGATGAGGCCTATCTCGACGTGACGCACAATCTGAAAGGCATGGAGATCGCCACCGAGATCGCCTTGGAGATCAGGGCGCGGATCAAGGCCGTAACGGGGCTCAACGCTTCGGCCGGGATTTCCTACAACAAGTTTCTCGCAAAAATGGCCAGCGACCTGAACAAACCAAACGGCCAGGCGGTAATCACGCCGAAGAACGGTCCGGCCTTCGTTGAAAACCTTCCGATCAAGAAATTCCACGGCGTCGGGCCGGCAACCGCCGAGCGGATGGGCCGATACGGTATCGAAACAGGACTCGATCTCAAATCAAAGTCGCTTGCATTCCTGCAGGAGCATTTTGGTAAGTCCGGCCAGTATTTCTATGGCATCGCACGTGGCATCGACGAGCGCCAGGTCAGGCCGGATCGCATCCGGAAATCCGTTGGGGCAGAGGATACATTCGTCGACGATATCTCTGACCTCGGACTGGCGATCGCAGAACTGAAGCCGCTTGCGGAAAAGCTCTGGCGCCACTGCGAGGCGAACGGCATCAGCGGCAAGACAGTGACAGTCAAAATCAAATACTCGGACTTTACCCAGGCCACGCGCAGCCGCACGGGCGCAGTGCCGATCGGCAACATGACCGATATTCTAGACACGTCGTCCACGCTTCTCGAGACGGTTTTCCCGTTCAAGCGGCCCGTCCGGCTGCTCGGCATTACGCTTTCATCGCTAACCAACGACGCGCCGGAGGCGTCTGAAGTGCAATCGCAACTCAATCTGGATATCTGAACTGCCACGATGCATGTAACCGGCCGACAAAACGAGCGGCGGGCAAGCTCCAATCGAATACCAGCCTTCTCGCCGCTCGGAGTAACACGCATACCAATCGCCGCGCAGACAACTCTAGGCCCTAATATTACTTCGCGGCGCTTACCAATCCCAAGTCTTCACCACCCCGGCGGAACAAATCTGCGGGAATCTCGTTGCCTTAATCAGATTGAACGAGATTCAGGATGGTCACCATGAAGAAGACTGTTTCTGCGATCATGTTAGGCTCGGGATTGCTGCTGTCGTCCTGCTTTTCCGCGAATGCCTTTAGCCTCATCGCACCCGCTCTAAACTTGCAATCGGACGGCACCAAGTCCGAATCTGCTTATGCAGGAGGCGCAAACGACGCCGTTTCGGGAGCGGCGTCCTACTTGTCCGCCAGCGAAGTCCGCCATGTCACATGGTGCGCGTCGCGCTATATGTCTTATCACGCCACCGATGATACGATTGAGGCTAAGGCCGGCAGTCGGATCAAATGCCAGTCTCCAAAGTGAGCAGAGCGGGCACTCATCCAGTGTCCATCCGTCCGCCTCGTGGCTTGGGCAATAAGATGCACCCAGCTTGCTTGATATCATACGGGGCTCGAAGACATTCGATCCCCGTATGATCTTTTGGCGTCGAGTTTGCCTCTCTGGCTATAGCACCCAGTTCTGTGGGACCTCGCAGGTCCTTGACGGATTTGGCCTGTCCAGTCTCTTCCAAAATCATCAAACACTAAGTTCGCCGTCTTGGCTCGCTTTGCCGAGCCGACCAAATCACGACCGGCGTCATCCATAAGCCAAACGTCCAAAACCGCGTCTCCAAACTCGCAGCCACTTGCAAAAGCTAAAAAGTCGCGTTAAGTAACTTTCATGATGAAAGCTGCTAGGTATTCCGATGCAAAATAAGAGCTTCAAATCGATGCAATGTCCCGTGGCGCAAAGTCTGGATCGCATCGGCGAGTGGTGGAGCATCCTCATTCTCAGAGATGCGATGCGCGGAGTTTCGCGGTTCGATGACTTTCAAAAGAGCCTCGGCATCGGCACGGCAACGCTTGCCCGCAGGCTCGACAGTCTCGTGGAAGCGGGCCTCTTGGAAAAACGGCAATATCAGGAGCGACCGCCGCGGTTCGAATATGTGCTGACTGCCTGTGGCGAGGATTTCCGCCCTGTCCTGTGGTCACTGATCGCCTGGGGGAACCGTAATTTTGCACCGGATGGCCCAAGCCTCGTCATTGTAGACACCGAAACCGGCGCCTGGGCCGATCCTATCATGGTCGATCGGGAAACCCGCGAGCCGATCGCAAGGCCGAGATATGCGGTGGCGGCCGGACCTTCAGCCCGCGAACCGCTGCCTTCTCGCTATCGTCTTAAATCCGAAGGGCCGGGATCGCCTTTGATCCGGATCTCTCCAAACAACAATCAGAACACGTAGTCACGGAGTATCGCGGCCATGAATCAGGTCGTCAGTGAAGCAGATATCAAGCAGGGCGCAGTCTCCCTCAAGCCGAAGCGAAGCCTGAAGAAGCCCGTCGGGCTTCTGATCGGAATAGCGATCCTTGCCGGTGCAGGCTGGTATGGCAATTATTGGTGGCAGACGGGACGCTGGCAGCAGACGACGGATGACGCCTATGTCGGCGGCAACACGACTGCCCTTTCGCCAAGAGTGTCCGGTCACGTCGAAGAAGTGCTGGTCGAAGACAATCAGTTGGTCAAGGCAGGCCAGTTGCTGGTTCGGCTCGACCCCAGCACCTACAAGACGGCGTTGAGCCGGGCGGAGGCTCTGGTGAAACAGCAGCAGGCGAGCCTCGACAACCTGCATGCGCAGCTGACCATGCAGGCCTCCCTCGTCAAACAGGCGGAAGCTGATCTCGCTGCCAAGAAGGCGGCGGCGAATTTCACGGGGATCGATGCCGAGCGATATCGCAACCTCGCGAGCCAGAGCACCGGAACGGAACAGAATGCGCAGAAGGCTGTTATGGCCGACACGCAGGCAAAGGCAGCCGTCGACGCCTCCGATGCCGGCCTGACGGCGGCGCGTCAGCAGATCGACGTGCTGAACACGCAAATCGAGCAGGCGCAGGCAGCACTCGAAAGCGCCCGGCAGGATGTCGAGACCGCACGCCTCAATCTCGGTTACACCGAAGTCCGCTCGCCCATCGACGGCTATGCCGGAAATCGCGCCGCCCAGATCGGTGCTTTCGTATCGGACGGCAGCTACCTGCTGAGCGTCATCCCCGCCGGCGGCCTCTGGATCGATGCGAACTTCAAGGAAGACCAGCTGGCGGTCATCAAGGTGGGACAGACGGTTGACGTGGTGGCGGATATTTATCCGGGCCATACGCTGCGGGGCCGCGTGAGCAGCATAGCACCGGCGACCGGCGCAACCTTCAGCGTCATCCCGCCGGAAAACGCCACCGGAAACTTCACCAAGATCGTCCAGCGCGTGCCCGTTCGCATCGCCCTGGATGATGCTGCGCCACAGGCTCAGGTCTTGCGGCCGGGCTTGTCGACCACAGTCACGGTCGATACGCACCCGTAACAGGAGCAGACAGTGACATCCGCCCCCACCTCTCCCACTGCCCCGGCTGAAACAAGCTGGGTGCGCAGTCTGCTTCCCTTCGTGGTGATGTGCTTCGGCATGTTCATCGCGCTTCTCGACATTCAGATCGTCGCCTCCTCGCTTCAGGATATCGGCGGCGGTCTCTCGGCCTCGCAGGATGAGATCAGCTGGGTGCAGACGGCCTATCTGATTGCCGAAATCTGCGTCATCCCGCTATCCGGCTGGCTGACGCGCGTCTTTTCCACGCGCTGGCTTTTCACCATGTCGGCAGCCGGCTTCACTCTCACCAGCATGCTCTGCGGCATTGCCTGGAACATCGAAAGCATGATCGTCTTCCGCGCCCTGCAAGGTCTGCTTGGCGCCTCGATGATCCCGACCGTCTTCACATCGTCCTTCCATTATTTCCAAGGGCCGAAGCGCGTTTACTCCGCAGCCGTCGTCGGCACGATCGCCTCCGTCGCGCCAACGCTCGGCCCTGTCATCGGCGGCTGGATCACGGATACGTGGAACTGGCACTGGCTGTTTTACGTCAACATCCTGCCCGGTTTCCTGATCACCATTCTCGTGCCGATGCTCGTAAAGATCGACGAGCCGGATCTGAAGCTTCTGAAGGAGGCAGACTATCCGGGCATCATATTGATGGCGATTTCCCTCGGCACGCTGGAATATGTGCTGGAGGAAGGAACCCGTGCGAACTGGTTCGATGACAGCACGATCCGGATCGCCACCACGGTCGCAGCGATCGCCGGCATATTGTTCTTCATTCGCAGCCTGACCTATTCGCGCCCGGTGGTCGATCTGAGAGCCTTCGGCAACCGTAATTTTGCCATCGGCTGTCTTCTGTCCTTCATCACGGGCATCGGCATCTTCTCGACCATCTATCTGACGCCGCTCTTTCTCGGCTATGTCCGCGGCTTCAACGCCTGGGAAACCGGCATTGCCGTCTTTTCCACCGGCGCGGCATCCACGCTGGGTGTGCCGTTCTACATCATCCTCGCCAAGCGCTTCGACACGCGCTGGCTGATGATGTTCGGACTGGCATCCTTCGGGATATCCATGTGGGGCTTCAGTTACATCACGCATGACTGGGGAAGCAACGAACTCTTCTGGCCACAGATCTTCCGCGGCTTCCCGCAGGTCTTTGCAGTGGCTCCCGCCGTCACGCTGGGGCTTGGAAGCCTGACGCCGGAACGATTGAAATATGCGAGCGGTCTCTTCAACATGATGCGTAATCTTGGCGGCGCCGTCGGCATCGCAGTTTGCGCTGCCATCCTCAACGATCGCACCAACATGCATTTCACTGCAATCGCCTCCAATCTTACGCCGGCGAATGGCGCGATGGAGAGATTGGTCGGCGGCGTCGCCAGCCGCTACGCGGAGATGCCCGGCGCCCTCAATGACGGCCACACCGCCGCATTGAAACAGCTATTCAAACTGGCCTACCGCGAGGCCTCGACCATGGCTTATGCCGATGCATTCGGCGCTATCATGGTCGCCTTCGTGGTAGCGACGGCGCTCGTCCCGCTGCTGAGAAACGTCACGCCGCCTAAGGGAGCCTCACAGCCCAGCGGCCATTGAACAGATCAAAACATATTGACGCTGGTCTCGACTAGGCGCCTGCCCGCAAGTGGGCAGCACAAGCCTACCCGGAAGCTGCTGCTTCCGGGTAGGCTCGGGATTAAACCTCCGCCGCGTTCCAGTTTATTCGTCGGCAAAGAGCGCTGTTGCGCTACTACGCAAGCTGCGGGAAAAGGGACCGCCGCGTCTCCTCATCGATTTCGGTTTTGAATTTATGCTCGGCTTTCATGGCCAGCGCTTTTTGAACCGCCGGGCGCGCGTGCATCGTCTCCATGAAGCGCTGGACTGCGGGATATTCGCCAAGCCCTCTTTCACCGAAAATGTAGCCTGCGGATGCTGCCCAGCCCCAAAGCGCCATGTCTGCGATCGTATATTCATCGCCCGCGAGCCACTCTGATGCATGAAGGCGTTCATCCAGCACCTTGTAGGTCCGCTCGACCTCTCTGGTGTAGCGGCTTTTCGCATAGGGCAAGTCTTCGGGCGCGTAGTGCAGAAAGTGGATCGCCTGCCCGGAGTAAGGGGAAAGCCCGGTCGCAACGAGCTGCAGCCACGAAAACGTTGCCGCTTTCTTCGCGATATGGATCGGAATAAACTTGCCGTGCTTCTCGGCAAGAAACATCAGGATGGCATGGGAATCGAACAGGGTGACGCCGTCATCCACAAGCGCCGGCACTTTGCCGTTGGGGTTCACCAACCGGAATGCGGGCGTGTGTTGCTCGCCCTTGGAAATATCGATCGGGGTCACGTCGAAGGCGAGGTTAAGCTCGTGTAATAGCACCGCAACCTTCATGGAGTTCGGTGTCGCGTGGAAATAAAGGTTCATAATCGTCATCCGTAAGAGGTCGCCGCCATGCGGGACGGCATCTCCAGAACCTGCCCGACTTTCCTTCCGCCCACCAATCGATGCTATCGATCACACCTATCGCCCGTCTTCATTCCTCGCGTGTTCCATCGCAGGGCGTCCCAGGCCTAGTGAAGCTGCCAAAGCGGCTTTCCCTGAAACATGGCACGAACGTATGAATTCGGTCGATGGCAGCAATCGCCGGAAGCGATTTCAACCAAATCGGATGGGCGGCTAGGCCAGAGGGATCGAAGGTCCAAAGGAGCAACCATGATCTCTCGTACATCCCTTGCCGGCATCGCTGCTATCGCGCTTCTGACATCGTCCGCCACCGTGGCCGAAGCTCGCGCTCCACTCGCCGGTAAGACCGAAATCCAATTTACCGCCGAGAAGAACTACGCCGAAAGCCTGAGCTGGTCGGCCCGAAAGAAGCGCTTTTTCGTCGGATCGGTGACGCACGGCACGATAGGCACGGTCACTCCGGATGGCAAATATGCGCCGTTCATCCACGACGAACAGCTTGTGTCCACCGTCGGCATCCTCGTCGACGACAGCCGCAACACCGTCTGGGCCGCCAACGCCGATCCGGGCGTCGGCGATCGCACGCAAGCAGCGACAAAGGGCAAGCTCGCGGGGATCGCGAAATACGACGAGACGACCGGCAAGCGGCTTGCCTACTACGATCTCGGTGCGCTGAGCGGAGGATCACACTTCGCCAACGATCTGACGCTGGACGAACAAGGAAACGCTTACGTTACCGATAGCTTCGCACCCATCATCTACAAGATCGATACGGCGGGCAAAGCAACCATCTTTGCGCAAAACAAGCCGTTCAACGATGCCGAGGGTTTCAATCTGAACGGCATTGCCTATCACCGCGGCGGCTACCTGCTCGTTGGCAAATCCAATTCCGGCGATCTTTTCAGGATCAGCATTTCGGATCCGACGAATGTTCAGCTGGTGAAGCTTCCCGAGCCTCTCAAAGGTGCCGACGGCTTCAACTTGTTCGATGGCGATCACCTGTTCGTCGTCATCAATCAGGGTGTCGACAAGATTGTCGAACTCGTCTCCACGGACGATTGGAAAACGGCAAAAATCGCCCGCGAGGTCAAAAGCGCGAGATCGATGCCAACCGCGGCCACAAAGGTTGGCGACAGCGTCTGGGTCCTGAATTCCCGCCTCGACAACCTGTTCGATCCCAAGGCTGAGAAGGTCAACGACTTCGTTCTGCAGAAATTCTGACAATGACAGGCCGGAGATCAATCGCTCCGGCCCATTCGCCTAGCGTGTCGCCACTTTGGCGGCATCCGCCACCACCTTGCGCAGCCATTTATGCGCTGGATCGGTTCGCATTCTCGGATGCCAGAAGATATTCACGCTGAAGACGGCAAGGGGCAGAGGGGCCGCGAACAGGTCGAGCGTGTCCTCGAACCTCTGCAGAAACCGCCGAGGCAGGGTGCAGATGCAATTCGTATTCGACAGGACCAGCGGCGCGAGCGCGTAGCTTTGGATCGAAACCGACACGCGCCGCTCCCGTCCCATCTCAGCCAGCGCGCCGTCGATCATCCCCGAGAAATGGCCGCCGCTGGTCGAGACGAGGAGATGCTCCGCCTCGCAGAATTCATCCAGTGATACCGGCTTTAAGCCGCGCGGATGGCCTTTGCGCTGTGCGGTAACGAACTCTTCCTGAAACAGGGTCTGGCCAATGAGATCCGGGGCAGCATCTTCCGCTGCGCCGACAAACAGGTCGACGTCACCATTTTCGAGATGTTCGGCAATTCGCGGCTTGTTTGGCAGGGTAAATGCGATCCTGGCCTGCGGCGCACGGGCCTGAAACAAAGGGATGAGGTCAGGCGCCAGGATGGCAGCGGGATTGTCTGTCGCCGCAATGCGGAAGATGCGCTTGCTGGTCGCCGGGTCGAACAGATGTGCGGTATTGGCGAAATCGTCGAAGCGCTGCAGCAGGCGGGCCAGTTCCGGCTCGAGCGCTGCTGCGTGCGGCGTGGCGATCATCCCCCTGCCGGATGTGGCGGGAATGAAAAGCGGATCGTTGAGGAGTTGGCGCAACCGCGTCAGGCGCGCCGAGAGGGCAGATTGCGTGATGTTCAGACGCGATGCCGCATGGGTAACGTTCTTGTCCTTCAGCATAGCGTCGAGCGTCATCAACAGACCCATATCAAAATCGGAGAAACGCTGCCGCAAACTTGTAAACTCCCATGGACCTCGCAGGCCCTCTGTCACTTCGAATGGTCGTTCGGATATCTAGCAGGATTGGAGTGAATAAAGCCATCTCTCGCAGCAAGCCTTGACGCTTTGCTGAAGCGCCAGCCTATTCCCATATCGGCGGGGAGCCGATGTGGGCCTTGAGGACTTGCGTGAACACCCGGACCTTGGCAGGCGCAGTATGCAAGGCCCGGAGAAGATGAATGCCGCGTGGGCTTGAATTCCATGTCTCGCCTCGCAGCGAGATGCGCACAAGCTCTCCTGATTTGACAGCAGGGCCGGAAACCCAGGCCGGCAGCAAGGCAATACCCATTCCGGCAATGGCGGCGCTGTTCAACGCTTCGAAATCGTCCGACCGGAAGATGGCACGATCGCCATCGCGGCCAGTCGGGTTGTCGCCGATAATATCGGCCCAGCCGAGAAGATCGTTGCCGTGCAGCTTGTCGAGCAGACGATGCGCGCAAAGCTCGCCAGCCACACGAGGCTCACCAAAGCGCGCTATGTAATCCGGGCTTGCGACCAGCAGGCGCGTCAGCGGCGCCAGTCTCGACGCGATCAGCGAACTGTCCTGAAGATCACCCATGCGGATCACAAGATCGAGACGCTCGGCCACGGGATCCGCCAGACGTTCCGTAAGATCGAGCTCCACCTTGAGCGCCGGATATTCATTCATCAGCGGCGCGAGAATCGGCAAAATGTACCGCTTGCCAAACGTCGGGAAGCAGGCAACGCGCAACGTTCCGCCGACGATGCCGTCAAAGGCGGCGACCTCGGCGTGCGTGTCTGCAAGATCGTCGAGCAGTCGCTGCGCACGATCAAAGAGATGCTGCCCCGCATCGGTCAGCGAAAGCGCACGCGTGGAGCGCACCAGAAGCGCAACGCCGAGGTCCTGTTCGAGAGCGTCAATCTGGCGCACGATTGCCGAAGGCGTTACCGCGCGTCGACGAGACGCAGCAGAAAAACTGCCGGAGCGAACGACGTCGACATAAACAGCCAGATGCTCGGCGAAACGCGGATCTCTCATCTTTGCTTACCAGGCAAAACGGTTTCGAGCATTCAGGTCGTTATCATCAGGGATCATAAGCGGCACATTCCTTCTCGTCAGAGGCGAACGCGAGCTTCGCCGATCAACGCAAGGAAGTCCATCATGGTCAAGGTTCTCGATACAATTCTGTCCCAATCCGCCTATTCCGCAGAAATCGACGTACCATTCGAAATGGTCGATATCGCCGATTGGCTCTTCAATCTGCCTGAAGCGGAATACCTCCGTTGCTGCCCCCCGGACCACATTGCCGCCGGCGTGACATGGACGGACGATGGCCGCCGCATGTCGATCAATGTCGAGCAGATCGGCACGGGCCTTGTCGTCCAGCACTATGTCGCCGAGGTCGAGGAGGCCGCCTATTGCAGGATGAACTCGATCTCCGACGTCTTCACGGCCAACGGTCGTACCAAGGTCAACGTGATCTGGGAACTAATCGCCGAGAAAATGGACGATAACCGCACTCGCTACACGAACCGGGTCACCTCGCATCCGACGGACGCATTCATGGCTTTCCTCCAAGAACACGGCGTCAAATTCGAAGATGCGGTTGCCGCCCGACAGGCCGCAAGCGGCGATCATAACCGACGCGAGACACCCCTGTTTGCCGCCAGCATCGCCCGGCGCGCGCTTGCCAAGTAGGAGAGAATCATGAAGGCGATCGTTTTCGACGACTTCGGCGCCGCCGAGCAGCTTCGGCTGGCCGAGGTTCCCATCCCGCATCTCAGGTCAAAAGACCTCCTCATCAAGGTGATGGCAGCAGGGGTCAATCGGGCCGATCTGCTGCAGCGCGAGGGCCACTACGGCAGAAGCGTATTCGGCGACAGCCCCATTCTTGGACTGGAAGTAGCCGGTGAAGTCATTGCCGTCGGAGAGGAAACCAAGAGCTTTAGGGTCGGCGACCGCGTCATGGCCATCGTCGGCGGCGGCGCCTATGCCGAATACGCGAGAGCCGACGAATGCCTGTCCGTCCCGATACCGGACAGCGTTTCATTCATTGAAGCAGCCGCGATCATGGAAAGCTTCGTGACCGCTTACGAATCCCTCTGCCATCTGGCGCAGCTTCGCCAGGGCGAGACCGTTCTGGTCCATGCGGCATCCGGCGGGGTCGGCTCCGCTGTCGTAAAACTGGGCAAGGCCATGGGCGCAAACGTCTTCGCAAGCGCATCGGGGGAGAATATCGCAAACGTTCTCTCCCTAGGCGCGGTCGCCGTCTGGAATTACCGGCGTCAGGATTTCGAAGCGGAAATCGTGGACGCTACCGGATCGACGGGCGCCGATATCATCATCGACTTCGTTGGGGGCGGCTATCTTGCCCGCAACATCCGAAGTCTCGCGCCCGGCGGACGGCTCGTGCAGGTCGGCCTTCTGGGCCGCGATAGCGATGCCGTCATCCCGCTTGATGTCCTCCTTTATAAACATCTGCGCCTGATCGGCACGGTTATGAAATCAAGAGACATTGATGAGAAGCGAGCCATGGTGCGCCGCTTTGCCGAACACGTATTGCCGATGTTCCGGGACGGCCGCCTTCGTCCGCTGGTGGCCGAGGTCTTTCCGCTGGCGAACGCGGCCGAAGCACATCGCCGGATGGAGAACGGAGGCGTGTTTGGAAAGATCGTGTTGAGCAACGCCGCCTAGCGCCATCGAGACATCAGGCGATTGGCTCGTTGCGCTTGCCGGGGGAGGTTCCAGGGCTCGCCGCCTGATATGGAAGCCTCCGCCTCATCCGCGCGACTATCGACAATCGCGCAAGTTCGATTAAGGTTTTCCGTCTAAGGCAATGCGTGGCGTAATGCCGTAGTCGCATGAAATCGGAGTTCGAATGAGCGTGCACACCCTCCTTGGAGACGCCTCCTCTCTCACCGCCCTGGCTGACGAAGCCCGGACATGGCGCCGGACCATCCATCAACACCCCGAACTTCTTTTCGATCTGCCGAAAACGGCCGCGCTGGTCACCGAAAAGCTCAAAGAATTCGGCTGCGACGAGATCGTCGGCGGCATTGCCACGTCCGGCGTCGTGGCGGTGATCAATGGCCGAAACGGGCCGGGCCGCACAATTGCACTGCGCTGTGACATGGACGCGCTTCCGATGTCGGAGCAAACCAATCTCGCCCACGCATCGAAAGTGCCGAACATGATGCATGCCTGTGGGCATGACGGGCATACGGCGATGTTGCTGGCGGCGGCAAAGCAGCTGTCGGCGAGCCGTGATTTTGCGGGCAAGGTCGTCCTTGTCTTCCAGCCGGCGGAAGAAGGCGGCGGGGGCGGCCGGGTCATGATCGAAGAAGGCGTGCTCGAACGTTTCGGTATCGAGGAGGTCTACGGCATGCACAACGAGCCCGGCCTCGCAGTCGGCTCCTTCGCCATCCGCAGCGGCCCCATCATGGCCGGTGGCGACCGCTTCGTCATCACCATCAACGGCAAGGGTGGTCATGCCGCCGCACCGCATCTGAGCAACGACCCCGTCGTCGTCATGGCACATATCATCACGGCGCTGCAGTCGATTGCCTCAAGGTTCACCGACCCCTTCGACCCGGTTGTCTTGTCGATCACCTACGTCAACGGAGGCAATGACAGAGCCTTGAACGTCATTCCCTCCAATGTCCGGATCGGCGGCACGATCCGCACGATGCAGCCGCAGACGCGAAAGGCCGTTGAGGATCGTTTCCGCGATGTCGTCAGCATGACGGCCAGAGCCTTTTCGGCCGAAGCCGAGATCGACTGGCGGCCGGGCTATCCCGTGACCGTCAACGACGCGGAGAAGACGAAGGTCGCCGCAGCGGTTGCGCGGAGCGTGGCCGGAGAGGCGCGCGTCGACGACAACTATCCGCCGACCATGGGTTCGGAAGACTTTTCCTATATGCTGCAGAAGCGCCCCGGAGCCTTCATCTGGCTTGGCAACGGTGACAGCGCCGACTTACATAATCCGGCCTATGACTTCAACGACGACGCTATCATTCATGGTGTGCGCTACTGGCTGACACTCGTGGGGCAGCGCCTGACCGCCCAAGATCGGTAGGCAAGGCTCGATGGACGTGTGTCGCTGCCCTCAGGTAGCGACTATTGCCTCAACCAGGAACAATTAAAGCCAGCTATCGTTATTGTCTCACCACATCCCAGGAGAGACATATGAGCTTGTTACTTATCATCATTATATTGATCGTGCTCTTTGGCGGCGGCGGCGGATATTATGCGCATCGCTCCTACGGCGGCAGGGGCATCGGCGGCGTACTTGGACTTATCGTGATCATTCTGCTGATCTTGTGGCTGCTGGGCGGACTGCACGGCTTCGGCCCGGGACCAGGCCCCGTTTAACAGGGCGACGGTCGCTTGAAGCGTAACGCTTCCCAAAGCGCGAGACCCGAATTCAATACAACGATAGGATGGCGCTGCATCAGCGCCATCCTTTTTCAAAACATCTATGGTGGTTCAAACAACTGCTTCGGGGCCGTTGCCGAACCCGAAGCAAATTCAATTAAGTCGCAGCGCCCACCGCAGAGCCGCGCGTGCTTGCCCGCAACACATAGTAGACCGCCCCGCCGATACCGACGCCGAAGAACCAGCCGTAGGTTCCCCACCATTCCGGCAGGATCGAGGTGAAGGTCGGCAGCACCGACGAGAAGAGTGCACCGATCACCAGGGCGATGAAGGCATTTCTATGCCAGCCGCCCTGGAACCGGAATTCGCCATTCTCCTGATAAAGCGCGGCAACGTTCAGCTCGCCTTTCCGGATCAGATAATAGTCGACCATCATGATCCCGAATATCGGCCCCATGCTTGAACCGATGAAGTTGACGAAATGCGCAGCGCCCGTTTCCCAAGGTGCAAAAGGATAGAGCACCAGCGCGATCAATGCCGCGATGTAGCCACCACGCTTGAAGCTGATCTGCCGGGGAAAGACATTCGAGAAATCGAAAGCCGGCGAGACGAAGTTTGCGACGACGTTGATGCCAAGCGTTGCGACCGCGAAGGTCAATGCCGCCAAAAGCGCCAGGAACCAGCTGTCGAATTTCGCCGAGATCGCTTCAGGATGCAGAAGCACTTCGCCATAGACGGTAAATGCGGCCGTGGTGGTCACGCCGGCAACAAGGCAGAACGCCAGGAGATTGATCGGAAGACCCCACAGATTGCCCTTGCGTAGCGTCTTTGTATCCGTCGCATAGCGTGAGAAGTCGCAGAAATTCAGGTAAAGCGCGGCGAAATAGGTGATCCATGTGGCGGCGACCGCGGCAAGCGCCGGGAATGATCCGGGTTCACCCGGAACACCGGCGTCCTTGGTCTTTTCCAACAATACGTCGCGTGGGATCTCGCTGCCGAAAGAGAATGTCCCGGCCTTGACCACGAGATAAACCGCAAGCAAGAGCATCATGACCCAGACGGCTGGGCCGGCCAGATCCTGAAACTTGCGCACCGTTTCCATGCCGCGCTGGATGATCATAAGCTGCAGCACCCAGACGACCACGTAGCAGATGACCTCGAGCGTCGAATGGCCGAGCATATGGCTATTCTGATGGAACGCGAGAATGCTGTCGTTGCGGATCAGCAGGGCGACGATTGCGCCGGAGGCCGCGGCCGTCTGCGCACCATACCAGAAGCAGGCGACGACAGCGCGCACCAGGGCCGGAACGTTCGCGCCGAATGTTCCGAACGAGGCGCGGGCAAGGACCGGAAAAGGAACACCCGTCTTCACGCCCGCATTGCCGACAAGGCTCATGAGGCAGAAGATCACCAGCGAACCGATGCCGATCGCAATCACGAAATTGATGAAGCTGCCGCACAGCAAAAAAAGACTTGCGGCAAGATAATATCCCCAAAGGCTGTGAACATCCGAAGTCCACACATTGAAGATACTGAACGCGCCCCACTTGCGCTCTTCGGCAGGCGCCAGGTCTTCATTATACAATGAAGGCGATGGATTTTGTATTGTCACTTTTTTATCCCCTCTTCTTCGAGTCTGCGAGACTCGACGAGCAGCATGCTCCCAAACAATGTAAGTGGCAATTACGATGTGGTTCGGCCTACGTCATCTGACGTAGGCAGGATTGGACCCGAGAGACTTGGCGACTGCGACCCCCTGATGAAAGCAGTTCCAGGTCGAATGAAAAATGCCCCGTGCCTGCGAGCAGGACACGGGGCAAGGCTCAGGCCCGGGAGAAATTACTTGGTCTGCTTATACCAGCTGTCCAGACCGGCTTGCAGCTTCTTGGCCGCCTGTTCCGGCGTATCGGTGCCGTTGATGACATTCGCGGACTCGATCCAGGTTTCGTTTTCGAGATTGGGCGTACCGCGCGACAGGATCTGATAGGTCGAGCGGATCGTCGACTTACATGTCTGCCGCCACGAAACGAACTGGTTGGCGAGTTGGTCGTCCATCTTGACGGGCGTCGAATTGAGGCTGAAGAAACCCGGCAATGCATTGGCATAGATATTGGCGAAATCAGGAGATGCGACCCAGCTCAGGAAGGTCTTTGCCTGCTCCGCGTGCTTGCTGGCCGCATTGAGGCCAAGGCCGATATCGGTGTGATCCGAGATGTAGCAGGTATCGCCGGCTTTCTTCACCGGCGGCGGGAAGGCGCCGAGCTTGAATTGAGCCTGCGAATTGAAGAGCGCGACTTCCCAAGAACCGCCTGCATAGATCGCGGCGCGACCGAGCGTGAAGAGATTCTGGCTATCGGAATAGCTCTGGGCTTCGAAACCATCGCCGAGATAGGGCTTCCACTTGGCCAACACCTCGAAAGGCTCGACCCATGCGCGATCGGTCAGCTTCTGCTCGCCCTTGATCAGGGCAAGTCGGCCCTCCTCGCCCTTCCAGTAGGTCGGACCGATGCTCTGGTAGCCCATCGTCGCGGCTTCCCAGAGATCCTTGGTGCCGAGCGACAGCGGAATATAGGTGCCGTCCGCCTTGATCTTGTCGAGCACCGCAAAGAACTCGGCCTCGGTCTTCGGAACGGTCAGACCAAGCTTCTGGAACGCATCCATATTGTAGATGAAACCGGCGATGACGGATGCCATCGGCACGCAGAAGGTCGATTTGCCGTCGTCCGTGGACCAGGCCGACTTTGCCACCGTCGAGAAATTCTCCATGCCCGGCAGGCTGGTCAGATCGGCAAGCCGCTTCTGATTGTAGAGTTCGAGCGCCGCGTCGAACGGGCGGCATGTAATCAGATCACCGGCCGAACCTGCCGCGAGCTTGGCATTGAGCGCGGCATTATATTCTGTCGGAGCGGTGGGCGCGAACACCACCTTGATACCCGGATTCTTCGCTTCGAAAGCAGGGATAATCTTCTGCTGCCAGATGGATAGATCGTCGTTTCGCCAGCTCTCGATCGTCAGCGTCACATCTTCTGCAAAGGCTGCACCGCCGCCACAGACAAGTCCCGCTGTTAAAATGAGAGCTCTCAAAGTCATGCGTGTCATGATATTCCCCCTCCTTATAGCCGTTATGGCCCGGATTGTTACATGCATGCTTCCCGTGCAGCCCCCCGGAGCGGGATTGCGGCACAGAACCTCCAAATGCGCTCCGGCCTCCTCACCAGAGCGTGTATCCTCCGTCGATCGTGTAGGCGGCGCCGGTGACATAGGCAGCAGCCGGACTTGCCAGGAAAACCGCCAGCGGGCCGATTTCATGCGGCTCGCCGGGGCGGCCCATCGGCACGTTCTGAACGAAGGCATCGATGACCTCGGGATGCTTCTCATTCCATTCCCGATTGATGTCGGTCATGAAAAGACCGGGGCAGATCGCATTCACGGTGATGCCATGCGGCGCCCAGTCCGCCGCTGCGCATCGCGTGAAATGCAGGACGGCGGCCTTTCCCGTCTCATAGTCGCGGCCGCCGATGCCCCGATTGGCGATCAAGGCGCTGATCGAAGCGATGTTGATGATGCGGCCGCCCTTGCCGCGCTCGAGCATCGCGCCGCCGATGATCTTGGTGCCGAGGAAGCAGCTCGTCAGATTGAGATCGATCATCTGCCGCCAGTCGGCCAGCGTCTCTTTCTCGATGGAAACGTTGATTTCGCGATTGCCGAGATTGTTGACCAGGATGTCGACAGGCCCAAGCCTTGCAACAACGTCCTGACACGCACTCTCGCACTCCTCCGGCTTGCCCATGTCCGCTTTCACGGTCCACACGTTCCGACCCAATGCGCGGATTTCGTCAGCGGTTTGATCCAGCGTATTTTGCGTCCGGCCGGTGATGACGATATCGGCGCCGGCTTCGGCAAGCGCCAATGCCATCGAACGCCCAAGCCCCCTGCTCGCTCCTGTTATCAGGGCGCGCTTGCCCTCCAGGCTGAACCAATCTTGAAAACCCATGTGAATCCCTCTCCATATCCCCTGCGTTTTTCGTCGTCGGTATTTCTGCGGCCTGCAGACGAAGCCTTATAGATTGACCGGCTGACCCGACGCTGCCGAGCGCTCGATTGCGGCAAGCACGCGCGTGGTGGCAAGTCCATCCTCGGCGGTCGCGAGCAGCGGTGCATCGTCAAGAACGCTGTCGACGAAACGGGCGATCGCCTCGAGCACAAAGCCCCCGATGCGCGAGCCGCCGGTCGGCGTCACGCCGAGAAGGTCGGAGTAACGAAGCCCCTGCTCGGTCGTCTTGCTGACCGCACCATTATGCGACGTATCGGCGCGGACTTGCCCCTTGCTGCCGACCAGCTCCAGCTTGAAGTCAAAGACGGTTGGATTGCCGGGAGACAGGATCCAGCTGTTTTCCATGACGATGACCGCGCCTTTGGAAAATTCGATGGTGGACAGATGCACATCGTCCGTCGCCACGCCTTGGCCCGCAAGCACACCTTTGCGCGAGACGGAAAAGACGCGCGAGACTTCATCTGCAAGCACGAAACGCAGCGTATCGATGACATGACTGCCGAGGAACCAGAGCGCGGAGGACTCCGCCGCCCAACTCAGCATCTGCAGCGGCACGAAAGTGGTGTTGCTCAGTCGTGAAAACCCATGCACCGTCTGGCCGATCTCGCCGTTCGCGACAGCGTCGCGCACCTGAACGATCGCCGGATTGACGCGATTGTGGAAATCCACCATCAGCTTGCCGCTGGATGCGGCGGCGGCCTTGGCGATCGTTTCGGTTTCTTCCAGCGAGGTCGCCAGCGGCTTTTCGCTGAGCACATGTTTGCCGGCCTGCAATGCGGCAAGAATGATCGGCGCATGCGTGAAATCCGGCGTTGCAACGGAGATCGCATCGATCGAGGGATCGCCGACGAGATCAAGGTAGTCGGTATAAGCTTTCGCTCCCTTTGTCTGCGCTCTCAGCGCGGCCGCGCGTTCGGGCGAAATATCGCAGACGGACACCAACTCCGTTTGTGGCAAGGCATCGAACACGCGCGCATGATTGGCGCCCCAAAGCCCGCCACCGACAACACCGACCTTCATCGTCTTCATTCATCCACCCTCTTGGTATCGGCCATCCCCGAGATTGGCCATCTTTTAGTTTGTATGAGGCTCACACATACTTTAATAAGAGTCAACGCCATTTTATGGATGAGATGGCTCTGAGGTCTGGCGACAAGCTTTCGCCAAGTGGTATCAGTGATATTCGAGGCGGCTGTATCGAGCAGCCGAGAGACTGGCGGGTGAATGACGAGCTTTTCCGACGACAATAGACGCGCAGGCGGTGGCTGGACCGATGACGTCAGCCGGAACAATCGGCCTCGCCATGGTCTCATCTCCTCTTCTTCCGTCGGCTCTGCCAATCGCGGCCGGATCCTGCAGGCGCTGTTCGATCTCGGCCCGACGAGCCGCGCCGACCTCGCGCGATATACGGGCGTCAACCGGGCAACGATTTCAGGCATCATCCAGCCGATGGTGGACCAGAAGGTGCTGGTTGAAGGCGATGCGATCCCGGCGAACGAAAGCGGGGGCAAACCGGCCCGGCCGTTATGGTTTTCCGAAGATGCACAGCCGATCTGTGCGGTCCTTCTCATGCATGACAGCGTGCGCTCGTGCCTGGTATCGCTGAATGGCGAAATCTCCGCCGAATCCGAAGCGGCTTTTCCCGCCGGGACAAGCGATGTACGCGTGCTGATGGACGTCATTGCGGATTGCGTCGGCAAAACGCTGGCCTCGGCGGCTCGTCCGGCGATCGGCATCGGGGTTGCGGCAGTCGGCATGATCGACACCGACAAACGCGCGATTGTCGCCGTCAATCTTGCGCCGTTGCTGGATGGATTTCCGCTCGGTGTCGAACTCGAGAGCCGCTTTGGCCTCCCGACGTCGATCGACCACCACCCCCGGGCGCTGCTCGTCGGCGACCGCTGGTTCGGGCTTGGCCGCGGCCGGCGCAACTTCGCTGTCGTTTATACCGGTGACGTCCTGGGTGGGGCGTTGTTCCTCGACGGTCACCTCTTCCGCGGACCGGGCGGCGCAGGGGGCGAGCTCGGCCATACCTTCGTCCAGCTTGGCGGGCGCCGGTGCAAGTGCGGCCGGATCGGCTGCTGGGAAACGATTGCAACGCTCGGCTGGCTTCGCGAGGAAGCCGGCAATATTGAACTTCCGGGCGCCGAAACCATGACGGCGGCGCAGCTTGGCGCACTGGCTGCTCAGGACGTCGCTGCGGCTGGCCAGCTGCTTGATCGTTACGCCCACAACATCGCGGTTGGAATTGCCAATCTTCAGCAGACAATGGCACCGAACTTCATCATCCTGCACGGCGATGTCGTGGGTGGCGGCGAGCGATTGGTGACCGCGATCGCCAAGCACCTGCATGAACTCGTGCCCTGGCGGCCTGGAGGCGAGATCGAATTGGCGCTCGGCGATCATGAAGATGTGGCGGCTCTTCGCGGCGCGGCTGGCCTCGTTCTTTCCGACCTGCTTCACTTTCCTCTCTGAGGCATCCTTTGCCAGATCCCACGTTAATCGCCGACCGCGCAAACGCGGCCGGCAATGATGAAGCGTGGCTGAATCAACCTGAACGGACAGCGACGGCTCAACCCGCGAGCGCCGGCTTCTGTTTTTGTCCCTCGTCGCCATATCCGGGGAAGCGCAGGATCAGGCATGCAACCGCGCTGATGCCTGCACCGAGAGCCAGAAGGGTGAAAATGGTCGACGGCGACAGACCGTGACTGAGCAGTGCGCCGATTAGCAGCGGGCCACAGAAAGACCCGATACGACCCGCGGCGGTCGCCCAGCCGACACCTGTGGAGCGAACGGCACTTGGATAAAAGACCGCCCCCAAGCCGATGAGACCTGCGCTGCCGCATCCCATCAAGAGCCCGAACAGGGCTTCCCCGGCAAAGATGCCGGCAAGCGCCGGAGCTGTCCAGCCAACGACGGCATATGCAATCGCGCCGGCAACAATGCTTATAAACAGCACGCTTTTGATATGATAGCGCGCCATGAGATAGCCGGCGGCCGCAGAGCCGACGATCGATCCGAAGTTATAAGCCGCCATTGCGAGAGACGATTGCTGTACGGAAATATCCAGCGACTTCAGCAGCAGCGGTGTCCAGGACGAATTGACGACCAGGATCATGAAGACAAAGAAAAATGCGACCCAGAGCAGAAGCGTCCCACCTGCGCGTCCGTTGTTGAAAAGCTCCGCAACGCTTTTCGAATGGCTTTCCACGCCTGAATATTCATAGCTGCGGGTGCCCTTGAAATCGTGGCCCGGGAACATCCAGGTCAATGTCGAGGCGATCTTATCCGATCGACCTTGATTGTGGACAAGCCATGCGAGCGATTCCGGCATCAACGCAGCCAGGACGAATACAAAGGCGATCGGTAAGATACCGCCGACCCAGAAAATCGAATGCCAGCCAAAAGCCGGTATGATCTGCCCGCCAAGAAGGCCGCCGACGACGCCACCGAGCGGAAAGCCCACCCAGACGAGACTTACAATACTGGCTCGATGTCGGGCCGGCACATATTCGCTTGCTATTGCAATGAAGCTCGGCATGGCGCCTCCCAGGCCGACCCCGGCCAGAAAACGGAAAGCGAGCAGCTGCGAGAAAGTTTGCGAAGTGGCTGTCGCCAACGTGAAAAGGCCGAAGGTGAATGTCGATCCCAAAAGGACCTGCTTTCGACCGATACGATCCGCGATTGGCCCCAGAAAAAGAGCCCCGAGAGCCAAACCGGCAAGTGCTGCGCTGAACACCGCCCCGAAGCTGGATGTCGCAATATGAAGGTCAGCCCCGATGCCGGCCGCAGCCAAACCGATCGATTGAACGTCCATGCCATCGAGGACGGCGACTGCCGCACATAGTGCAATGACAAGCCACTGGCGTCGTCCGATCGCCTGGGCACTAATAAAATCCGCGATATCCAACGCCTGCGTTTTTTCCATGATCCCCTCCCATTTTTTGATGTCTGTCGGTCAGCCGATACCGACCCGCCGTCAGTCGTCCGCTGCGGCGGCACCGTCCAAGTTTTTGACGATGGCTTCCAAGACGCGGCGAGCCGTTTCCGCATCGCGCGGATTGATGCCAGCAAGCGCCTGATTGTTGTTCAGGATGCCGTAGGGGATGAGGGTTTCCTCGAGCGCACGCCCCTTGTCGGTGAGTTCAAGATGTATCTTGCGCCGATCGTCGCCACGCGCGCGGTTGATGCATTGCTTGCGCTCAAGCGCAGCAAGAGTCGGCGTGAGCGACGCTTTGTGAACCCGCATCCGTTGTGCAAGCTCGACCTGTGTCAGCCCCTCGCCTCCCCAAAGCACGCGGAGAATGGCCCACTCGGCAACATTGAGACCATAGGGAACGAGCTCTTCGGCAAGGCGTCGAACGAATGCGCGATGCGCATGGCGAACGAGATAGCTTAAGCTTCTCTCGGTCAGCTGGCCCGATGCGAACGGCGCGAGATCATCATCCTCTGCGCTATTGCTCTTGGTCATTTCACCCTCCTCGCCTTGCTTGCCACCCAAAATACCTGATAAGAAATTATCGTAAGGTATAATACGGTATCAATACATACGATCTAAGGTCAAGCGGCATGAGCAACGAATTCAGTGAGACAATCAGCGATCTCGTCGATGCGAACCACATCCTCTTCAACGAACAAATCGTCGACGGCTTCGGTCATGTCAGCGCGCGCCATCCATCGCGCCCCGATCGCATGCTGATTTCACGAAGCATGGCGCCCGCGCTGGTCAATGCGGACGACATCGTCGAGGTCGATCTGAATGGCGAGCCGATCGAGGCCGCTGGCCCCAAGCTCTATCTTGAGCGGTTCATCCATTCCGAGATATATCGGAAACGTCCCGATGTGCAGGCGGTCGTGCACAGCCACAGCGCGACCCTGGTCCAGTTCGGCATCGTCAAAGGCATTAGCCTCCGCCCCGTCTGCCACATGTGCGGCTATTTGCGCGAGACCACGCCCGTTTTCGAGATACGCGAGGTCGCTGGGGATGGCACCGACCTGCTCATTCGCAATTCCGATCTCGGACGAGAGCTTGCGACTTGCCTCGATAGCCACGCCGCCGTCCTGATGCGAGGGCATGGCTCGACGGTGGTCGGCGGGAGCATTCGCCATGCCGTCTTCCGCGCTGTTTATCTCGAGAGAAATGCAAGGATCCAGGCGGAGGCCATGAAGATGGGCGAGATCATTTCTCTCACGCCGGAAGAAGCAAAGGCCGCAGACGAAGCCAATTCCGGTCAGATCGACCGCGCATGGGATCTTTGGCGGCTGGCATCGGAAACGAGGCGATAGGCTGGATCATGCGGCCGAATGGGAGAGCCAACGCGATTGGCGGCTGCACCGACGAACAGCGGCCGGTTTGCTTCGCTTCTCACTCGAGGCTCTTCATTTCGCTATCCATCCAGCGGCAGAATTGCCGGACAGCCCTGGATTCGGAGCGTCGCTGATAGCGATAGGTGCCGGTCTCGACCGGCTCGTATGCAGGCAGGGCCACCAAGGCACCCGATTTTGTTTCTCTGCCGGTCAGAATCGTCGGTGCGAGCAACATCCCAAGACCGGCAACACAGGCGTGAAGAGCGGCATCATCCGTATCGAACGCATGGGCAAGCTTGAGTGTTGCTGAGGGAATGTCGAATGCCTCGCACCATAGCTTCCAGTCCCAATTGCCCACGCAGCATTGAAGCGCCGGCAGATCGGGAAGCGTTTCCTTGTGATGATCCGTGTCTTTCGCCAGCAATGATGGAGAGATGACCGGGCGCCGCAGATCACGTGCCAGAAACTCCCATCCATCTGCCGCCTCCCACATGCGGAAATGGCGAATGCTGACGTCGGAATCGGCAACGACTGAAAAGCCGCGCGCAGAACTCGTTTCCACCCGAACCCGCACCTGCGGACACAACGCGCGAAAGCGATCCAGCGAGGGAATGAGCCACCGCAGCGCGAGCGATGTCGTTGCATGCACACTGATTTCGTTTTCATCCCGATAAAGGGCGTCGGCCGAGCGTTCGATCAGACCAATCGCCGGTGCCACCTCCTGATAGAATCGCTGCCCGACATCGGTCAGCGAAACCGTATTGTTTCCGCGGCGAAAGAAATTCACTCCAAGCTCGTCTTCGAGCTTCTTGAGCTGGTGACTGACCGCGCCGGAGGTTACGCCAAGTTCAACCCCGGCGGCCGTCAGGCTCCCAGTTCGCGCCACGATAGCAAATACCCGAATGGCATTGAGGGAGACGCGATGTCGCTGCTGCATTAATTTTTCTCATTCTCCCCTCAATTTACTCGTTTGAGTGTCTCATGAAAATCGATCACATACCAATCCAGAATTTCCTTTCAAACATGGCTTAAACTCAAGCGAGCTCGAGCTGGATGAAGAGAGGACGCGCAAGAGACAGCATTAATTTCTTTGTCATTCAGCGACAGGCGACATGTCTGTCTTTCCCAAGCGATCCCCGCATAACCTTGCCATTCAAGAGCTATCGATGCTGCCAACCTCACATCGCCGCCGTGACGTGGCCTTGGTCTTCTCGCCCGCTTTACGCGGCATTGCCGCACTTTCGGTAACGCAGCTTATCGGATGGGGTGCGACCTTCTTTTTGCCGGCGGTGACAGGGCCGGCGATGGCGGACGAACTCGGCATGCCGTTGCCCATGATCATGCTTGGGCCGACCATCATGCTTGTCGTGATGGCCCTGGCGTCCTGGCCACTCAGCACAATGTTCGAACGCTATGGCGCTCGTCCGATCATGGCATCGGGGTCTTGCGCCGGCGCGGCAGGCCTGTCGATCATTGGTCTGGCCGGTGGTTCGTCGTCCTACGTGCTGGCGTGGATCGTACTGGGCACTGCCGGCGCCTGCATGCTGACGACGCCGGCGCAGATCGCGGTCCATGAGATCTCCGGCAAAGACGCACGCCGAGCGCTCGGTGTGCTGATCCTGGCCGGCGGATTGACATCGACGATCGCCTGGCCGCTGACGGGGCTCCTGCAGGCTCTCTGGGGCTGGCGCGTAACGACGCTGCTCTATGCTGCAACCATGCTCCTTCTCTGCATGCCATTGCACTGGACCGCATTGGCAAGGCACCCGAGAAGAAAGGCACCGGACCAAGCGACCATCGATCCCACACCCATCGACAGACCAAGTTTCGCGCTGATGGCCGTAAGCTTCGCCGCCAATGGATTTTTCACCTGGGGCTTTGCGCTTACGATTATCATCCTGTTCGAAACAGCCGGCCTGGATCACGCCCATGCCTTGACCGCCGCAGCCTTTATCGGCCTGGCCCAATGGACAGGCCGCTTGATGGACTTCCTGAGCGGCGGGCGTTCATCGGGATTCACGACCGCGCTTGCCGCCTCCAGTCTGTTCCCGCTGAGTTTTATCGTGCTCCTCGCAACCAGCAATTTCCTGGGAGCACTGCTCTTCGCGATGCTTTATGGCATTGCCAGCGGCATCACCGCCGTCGCCCGCGCTACTTTGCCGCTGCAGATTTTCCCCGCTGGCGCCTATGCGCGCGCATCGGCAAGGCTGGCCGTACCGCTGAACCTATCCTTTGCCGCCGCCCCACCGGTCTTTACCGCAATCATGACGTCTGCCGGCCCACACGCGGCACTGTGGCTCGCCTTCACGAACTCGATTTTCGCATTTTCTGCGCTTCTGGGCCTTTTTCTTCGCCATCGACGCAGGGAGAGACAACCGTAGAGACCACTGATTTTGGATTGCGCGCCGATCTGCCGACGGCGTTACCCAGGCCGAATTGTGTCTCACTATTGTTTCGATTGGCAAACCTGCGTTAAATCCGATCGAATTTGGGGTTCCTTGCGGGAAAGCGGATTGTATGGATCGATGGCAGGCGATGAAGGTCTTTGTGAAGGTCGGCGAAGCCGAGAGTTTCGCCGGGGCCGCAAGACAGCTGCATATGAGCCCTCCGGCCGTCACCCGCGTCGTGTCGGCTCTGGAAGAGGTGATCGGCGCCCGCCTCCTCACCCGAACCACCCGATCTGTCAAGCTGACGGAGGCAGGCGAGCGCTACCTTGCGGATTGCCAGAGACTTCTTGCAGAGCTTGCCGAGGCTGAAGCGTCCGCGGCGGGCTCCTACGGACGACCGACAGGAACACTGACCGTCACCGCACCCGCCATGTTCGGCTCCCTGTTTATCCTCCCCTTGATGACCGAGTTTCTCGATCTCTATCCCGAGGTGGTCGGTCGAAGCCATTTTGTCGACCGTATCGTCAATCTCGTCGATGAAGGCATCGATATCGCAATCCGCATTGGACATTTGCCGGATTCCGGGTTTGCAGCCACGCGGGTCGGCGCGGTCAGGCGCGTCGTGTGCGGATCGCCTGCCTACTTCGAAAAACATGGCATCCCCATCACTCCCGCAGATTTGGCCAGTCACCGCATCATCGCCGCAACCAGCGCCTGGGCGTCCCTCGAATGGCATTTCGGCACACGGCAGAAGACGACCGCGCGGATTAATCCGCGCCTGTCCTGCAGCACTAATGAAGCGGCCATTCTCGCTGCGGTTCAGAGCTGGGGACTGACGCGCGTTCTATCCTACCAGGTCGCGGCCCAACTCGAGGCAGGAGCGCTTCAGACGGTGCTGACAGACCACGAAGAGGAACCTCTACCCGTCCACATCGTCCATCCCGACGGGCGATATGCGTCGGCCAAGGTTCGCAGCTTCGTCGACTTTGCGGTCACAAGGCTCAGGGCGAACCGGCACATCAACTAGTCACATATTGCGGTCGTCAACAGCTGCGCCTCCACTAGAGAGCGAGCTGAAGCCCACCTGCGGCCTCGTTGCCCTCCTCGGCTGGATAGGCGCAACAGATCAGCGCGTGGCCCTCTGCAACTGCGGCACCGGGCTTTTCCTTGTAGGCGACGGCGCCCTGAACGATCTTGGTCATACATGTTCCGCATGTCCCGCCGCGACAGCCGAATTCGGGAGAGAGACCGCGAGCTTCGGCAAGCTCCAGCAAGGTTCCGCTTTCTGGCGTCCAGCGGCTCTCCTTGCTGGATTCGGTGAAGATCACAGGCATGGAACGCGTTGCCACACGCGGCACACTTTCATCGCCGGACCCGCTGGTATCGGGCTTGCGCTGAATTGAGGCCGGCCCGAAATTCTCGGCAAAAATACGCCGGTCGGCAATATTGAGAGAGCGAAGGCCGGAATAGATGTCCTGCATGAAGGATGGAGGACCACAGAGATAGAAGTCGTAATCATCGAAGGGCAGCGACCTTTTCAGCATCTCGATATCGATGCGTCCCTCCAGCTCAAAATCTACCTTGAGTGTTGCGCCTTCCGTATTGCTCAACACGCGAACGATCTTGATGGCGCCGTTGGCGGCGGCGGCCAGTTCGGCGAGTTCCTCGCCAAAGGCTTGCTCTGCCTTGGAGCGCGCCGCGTAGTAAAGCCGCGTCTGGCGCACGCGCTGCTTCCGCACGCCCTCGTAAAGGATGTTGCGTAGCATCGCGAGCATTGGGGTTATGCCAACGCCGACTGCCAGAAGCACGGCAGGCCGCGGCCCGACCGGATCGATCGTGAAGCTGCCGGCGGGCGCACGCACCTCGATTTCGGCTCCTTCGGGCAGCCCATGCAGAAATTGAGATACCCGTCCCTCGCGCTTGACGCTGATACGATACATGCCGTCCGAAGGAGCTGCTGAAATCGTATAGGTGCGGATCGTCGGCTTGTCGTCGCCAGGCAGGGTGACACGGATCGGAAGGTGCTGGCCGGCCTTGTGCGCAATCATGCCGGCACCGTCCGCCGGCTTCAGATAAAGAGAGCGGATGATGCTGCTCTCGTCTATCGCATGCTCGATGCGGAACGGCCGCCACTGCGTTGCAAGCTCCTGTGCCCGCATGCGCTCGGCAGCCTGCGCCCAATCGCCCGTCATTTCCGAATAGGGGCTTTTGCCATCGTCACGCTCGCTCCAGCGAATGGCGAGTGCGCCGCGCCGGCGGATCAGTTTTTCCGGTCTAAACCGCCACAGTCGCTCGGCGCCCTGGAAAGCTTCGATTTCCGGCGATTCCAGAACGACTTCGGCCTTCCCGGTCATCTGCAGCATGTCGCCGGTCGCGAAATCGGTAAACGTCAGACCGGCGCGCCCGTTGAGAAGAATATTGCCAAGCGTGTTGAAGAAGAGGTTGCCGTTGAAGTCCGGAATGGTCAGAACGCCATCGTCGCCAATCCGCACGAAGCCGGGCTTCCCGCCGCGATGCGATCCATCCACCTGACGGCTGCCACCTTCTTCTGAGTAAGAGGCGACGAAGAATGAATCGGCTGACGTGATCGCCTTGCGCGCCTCGTCGTCCAAGCCCTGCAGGTTTTCGATTTCCCCGGAGAACGGCACGCTCGGGTCGCGCGCGAAATAAAAATCTCTAAGCTGGATATAGCGTGGGCAATTGCCATAGCTGTGAACGACCCTCAGGTCGAAACCAGCAGCGCCGACATTGGCGACGTTGCCATTCAGACGATTGCGACGGCGCGTATGAAGCTCGATGCCAAGGACACCGATAGGATCGCCCTCGTTAAAGCCCCGGTCTGCGGGATCGGAAGGATCGCGCGTGAAGGCGGCTTTGAGCGTGTAGTCGTCGGTCGCACGCAAAAAGCCCGGATGGCCCGTGATGATGGTCGCCCAGGGATCGCCCGCCTCGTCCACTGTGCCGACGACGAGAAAAGGCAGCTGCGTGTAAAACAGACGATGCTGTTCGATCAGATGATTGCGAATGAAGCGGCGACCGATGTCGTCCATCTTCTCCACAACACCTGCCTTTTTCTGTATTTCAAGTTCCCCACGGTGCCATGGCGACGGCACCGAGACCGATATGTGCTTGTTCATCGCCATGGACCTTTTGCGGAGTGTCTGGTTTATGCGGCCAGTCCGACCGGCGTCTTCACGAACGGAACAAAGCTCGGAAGCTGTTCGATGCGTGCGAGCCAGGCGCCAACCTTCGGATAGGCCGCGAGATCGACATTGCCTTCCGGAGCGCGAGCGATGTAGCTGTAAAGGGCGACATCGGCGATGGTGACATGATCGGCGGCCAGCCACTGGCGTGCGGCGAGTTCACCCTCGACGATCTTGAGCAAGTCGTGGGCGCGACCGATGACTTCGTCGGTGTTGAACTTCGCACCGAAGACGGTAACCAGACGCGCTGCGGCAGGCCCATAGGCGATCTGGCCGGCAGCGATCGACAACCAGCGCTCGACCTTCGCAGCGCCGATCGCATCCTCCGGCAGCCAGTCCTTCTTTCCAAGCTTCTTGGCGAGATAGACGAGAATCGCGTTCGAATCCTGGATAATGGTTTCGCCGTCGACGAGAACGGGAATCTGGCCAAAGCTGTTGAGCTTTAGGAATGGCGGTTGCTTGTGTTCGCCATTGGCAAGATCGACTTCGATCAATTCGAAATCCTGACCGATGAGGGACAGAAACAGGTGTGCGCGGTGTGCGTGACCGGACAGCGGGTGATAATAGAGCTTCATGTGCGTCTCCTTTGCAGCGCCCTCGTTGTGAGGGGACATCGGAGTTGAATCTGCATGAGGCCCGGCTTTCACTGAAGACAGTTTCAGTGAAAGGGACTATTCCGCGAAATGACAGGAATAGCGTTGTTTGATGAAATCAGTCGTTCGTTCAGGAGCTTTCGGACGGAGCCAAGGCTCGCCGCGCACGATCAGCCATTTCGCGCGCAAGCTGCTCGCTCAACCCCGTGTAAAGAACGGGATCGGCGGCATCACGCAGATCCTTCTCGGAAAAGCCTGAGACTTCGGCATGTCCCAACAGGACGTCGACGAGACCAGACTTGCTATCGACGGCCTCGGCAACGGCGTGGTGAACAAGGTCGTGCGCTTGATTGCGACCGAGCTCCGGCGCAAGCCGCATCATCAGGTTCTCGGAGGCGAGAAATTCGCCGCCGATCGCGAGGTTTCTTTCCATTCTGACGCCGTCGATGCGCAAGCTCGCGAGCAGCGATCCGATCTCGTCGACAAGTTCATAGGCCAAAGGCGCCAATTCCTCGACAAGTGTGTTGATCGTTGCATTGCTGGACGCATCGCCTTCGAAAGAGGACTGCATGGCGTCGAGCGCGAGCGGCGCCTGCGCCCGGATCCGCATCGAAAGCGAAATCACCTTCACGGACGATTTCGGATTGACCTTATGCGGCATGGTGGAAGAGCCGATGACATCATCACCGAGACGCTCGCCCACCTCATCGAACTCATCCGCCATCAAAGCATAGAGGTGGCGGGCAATCTTGCCGCAGGTACCGGCAAAGAGCGCCAACACCGTCGCATATTCCGCAAAGCCGTCCAGCGCTGCCCTCGATGCTATCGTGAAGGCGCCAAGGCCCAGCCTTTCGGCAAGGCGGCGGTTGACCTCAGGTCCGGCGTCTCCCAGCACATGCATGGCGCCGACAGTCCCGCCCCATTGCGCACGGAGGAACCGAGGCGCGGCCTGCTGCAGTCGCTCCCGATTGCGCAGCCATTCCTCGATCCAGCCGCCGAGCTTGAAGCCGAAGGTAACCGGCAGCGCCTGGCGCATATTCGTGCGAGCGACAGTCACGGTTGCGGCTTCCGCTTCGGCCATATCGGCCAGGTTAGCGAGGACCTCGTCGAAACGACGCATGAACGCCTCATGCGCTTGGCGCATCAGGAGCGCATACCCCGTCTGCATGACATTCTGGGTCGTGGCACCCCAATGAACGTATCTGCCCGCCTCGCCGTCGCATGCCTCGGTCAAGGCCCGAACGAGGGAAACGATCGGTGCGCGAGTTTTCTTGACGTCTTCGAGAATGGCGGAATGGTCGAGGTGGTTGAAATTGGCGACCCTGGTGATCTCCACAGCCGCCTCCCCGGGAATGAGCCCAATCTCGGCCTGCACCTCGGCGAGACGCGCCTCGACCTGCAGCCAGGAATTCCACACCGAGCGGCTGGAAAACAGTGCACGGATGTCTGCCACGCTTGCATGCGCGGTTTTGAGATCAGCAGTCATGTCGATGCCTTCAGACGGAGATCAGAGTACTTGATCGAGAAAATGCTTGAGCCGCGGGCTTTGTGGTCGATCGAAAAGGTCGCCCGGCGGCCCGTGTTCGACGATGCGTCCCTTGTCCATGAAGACCAGCCGGCCGGCCACCTCGCGCGCGAAACGCATCTCATGGGTGACGACGATCATCGTCATTCCCGATTGCGCCAACCCGGTCATGAGTTCGAGGATGCCTTTGACCAGCTCCGGATCGAGCGCCGACGTCGCCTCGTCGAACAGCATGACCTTCGGCTCCATGGCAAGGGAACGAGCGATCGCCACACGCTGCTGCTGCCCGCCGGAAAGATCCGTTGGGCGGCGGCGCTCAAAGCCCTTGAGACCCACAGCCTCGAGTTTTGCCATCGCCAAGGCTTCAGCTTGGTCCTTGCTCATGCGACGCACCTTGCGCAGCGCGAGCGTAACATTGCCCATCACGTCAAGATGACTGAACAGATGAAAATGCTGAAAGACCATGCCAACCTGACGGCGCAATGCGTCTATGTCGACTTTGGGTTCGTTGATCTGCCGCCCGTCGATCAGGATCCGACCGCTTTCGGGTCTCTCGAGAAGGTTCGTGCAGCGAAGAAGCGTCGATTTCCCCGAGCCGGAAGGACCGATTATGCAGGTCGTCGTCGCTTCCGGCACATCGAGATTGATGTCGTGCAAGACGTGCACGGCGCCATAGGATTTGTTCAGATCGATGAAGCGGACTGCCGCCTTGGCTTCATTCGCCATCAGAAGTCCTCCTTGAAGATACGCCCATGCGCCGCTCCCAGGCGTTGACCAGATGGGTCATGGGAACCGTCAGCGCGAGATAGAGAATGCCGGCCGCCATCAGCGGCGAGAGGTTCGCGTTGTTGATCGCCGCATCCTGGGCAATGGAGAAGATCTCGCGCTGGCTCGACAGAAGACCGAGCAGGAAAACCAGCGCCGTGCCCTTGATGACCAGAATGAATTGACCGGTCAGCGGCGGCAGCACACGCCGTACGCCTTGCGGAAGGATGACATAGCGCAGGGTCTGCATTTTCGTCATTCCGAGCGAGCGCGAGGCCTCGACCTGACCGCGTTCGACGCTCTGAAGCCCGGCACGGAAGATTTCCGCCATATAGCCGCTTTCGATCAGACCAATGGCCAGCGCCGCATAGGCATAGGTATTGTTACCGAAAAGGGCGAGCCCGGCGAGCGGTAGACCCTGCCCGACGATGTAGATCGTCAGAATATGCGGCAGGCCGCGCAAGATATCCACGTAGATCCGGCATGGCACCTTTAGGAGCCTGCGATCGGATGAAAGCCCGATTGCGATGAACAATCCGAGGAAGACACCGATGATGCTGGCGACGACGGCAAGCAGAATTGTATTCGGCAGGCCGACCGTGATCAGTTGCGGCATGACCCTGGCGAATTCGCCCGGGTCGAAAAAGGTCTGCTGGATACGCTGAAGTCCTTCGAACATGTCGCAGGCCTGTCCTTACTTTTTGACGGGATGCGGCATGCCAGGATAATCGACAAACAGCTGGTCGGGCATTTCCACGGAAGCGGCATACCACTTGGTAAAGAGGGTGGTGTATGTGCCGTCCTTCATCAGTTCGGCGATTGCGCCATCCATCGCCTTCTTCAGGTCCGGATTGTCCTTCGAGATCGGAAAGGCGGCCATGCCCGTTGTCACGACCTGGGAAGCTGCCAGCTGCGAGTGCTTTTCGACCAGTTCGTCCGCCGTGTTCAGGCCGGTAAAGAGGCCGTCGACCTGGCCGGCAAGCAGGGCGTTCAGGCTCGCCGCGATATTCGGGAACTCCCGAACGGAGACACCCGGCGCAATTTCGTTGAGCTTCGGGATCAAGGCGCTGCCGCGCGTAATGGCCACCGTCTTGCCCTTGGCGCCGTCGACTTTGTCGATCGCCTTTGTCTTGAGCGAGACGAGCCGCGCCTCGGAATAACCAGTGGCCGTCGTGAAATCCACAGCTGCGGTGCGCTCGGGCGTTACCAGCACCTGGAACGCTGCCGTGTCATAACGCTTGTTGCGCACGGCCGGCACCATGCTCGCGAAGTCGGTCGCCACATAAACCACCTCAAGCCCGAGCTTCTTGCCGACCGCATTTTCGAAATCAACGAGGAAGCCGGCGGGCTTGCCGTCGGAATCGATGAAGGAGACCGGCCGGTCGTCGGTGCGATAGGCGACCGTAAGCTGGCCGGCACTGACGGTCTTCAGCTTCGCGGCATCCTCGGCAAAGGCGATAGTCGTCGGCAAGGCGATCGCGGCGGCGGCGATTGAAAAACGGATCAAGGCGTTCATAAGCGGGCTCCTCCCCCAGGGTTCCTCTTGGCTGGAGCACGAGATTGTCGCGATGGACCAATTTGATCGACCTGCAACGAGCTCATCCTCCAAACTGCTTGCAAGGATACCCATTCGAGGCGTTCGACCAAGTGTCGTAAGCTGCAAAATTCATAAGCTGAGCTTATCGACCGCTCTAGCAGCCTGCAGTGCTTCCCGAAGCGCCGGCGCGGTATCGCTGCGGCGATAGATAAGATTGAAGTCCGTGAAAACGGGCTGAAGCAGCCGGCGGCACACGACACCTGGGACACCGAGCCGCGATACGGACTCCGGGATAAGTGCCACACCCAGACCCGCGCCGACGAGAGCGAGCATGGTTGCAATCTGCGGCACGGTTTGAGAGATACGCGGCTGGAAGCCGGCTTGCTCGCAGGCGTTCTGCGTCAGAAAATAGAGGCCGCCACCCTCCTGCTGACGATACTGGAGAAACGGCTCATCGGCGAAATCGGCGAGATTGCAGGCTCCCTGCTGCGCGGAGTGGTGACTTTGACGCCCGATCGCCAGCACCATCGGCTCGCGCTGCAGAGACAAGGTTGCGATCTGCGGATCGAGCGGCGGCATGGGTGATCTCAATATTCCGATATCGAGGTTGTGATCGCGAACCTGCATGACCTGTCGGCTGACCGGTGACTGATCCAGCCTGAGAACCAATGCCGGACTGATCGTCGTCAGCTTTTCGATGAGACGGCTGAAAAACGGATGGAACGCCGCCGATCCGACATAGCCGATCGCGAGCGTGCGGTTGGAGCTTCGACCGGCGACCAGCCCGAGGCGCTCGGCTCGCCGGCTCTGTGCCAGTACCGCTTGTGCTTCCGGAAGCAGGCTTCGGCCGGCCTCTGTCAAGGTTACGGTCCGATGCGAACGATCAAACAGGCGAACCTCGAATTCGTCTTCGACGACCTTGATCAATTGGCTGAGCGCCGGTTGCGTCAGGCCGATCCGTTCCGCGGCAAGACCGAAATGCAGAGTTTCGGCAGCCGTCGCAAAAGCTCGCCAGTGCCTGAGTTCGAGCGCCATTGCCTTACCTTCCGATCGGGTTGATGGTTTTGGACGAGCCCCTTGCCCGTCCCTGGCTTATCAATCCCGAAGCCAGGGCTCGACCCAGCTCGAAAACAGGGTCTGCCACAGATGGAAGCGGCTTCCCTGCGCGCCTGTCGCGCTGCCATGTCCGCCCGTTGGAAAGATATGCAATTCTGCGGAAACGGAAGCAGCCTTCAACGCCTGGAACATCAGGATCGAATGCTCAGGAGGCGCCACTTTGTCATCAGCAGCATGGGCAAGGAATGTCGGCGGCACTGCTGCGGTCACCAGCCGGTGCGGAGAATAGCGCTGGAGCTGGTCGGCCCCCGCGTCATCACGGCTGAGCATGCGCTTGGTTGCCGTAAACTCAAACGGCGGCTCAAGGCTGATGACCGGAAACAGGAGTGCCGCAAAGTCCGGCCTTGCGGAGAGCCAATCGGTATCGTCGATCGCCGCATAGGTCTCGAGATCAAACCGGGTGGAAAGCATTGCCGCCAAATGTCCGCCGGCGGAGAAACCGAGCACGCCGATGCGTTCGTTGGCGATGCCCCAGGCGGCCGCATTCTTGCGGATAAGTCGAAGTGCACGCTGCGCGTCCTGCAAGGGTGCCAACGGTTTCCAACCATCGATCGGCAGCCGGTGCTTCAGGATCACCGCCGTCATGCCGAGGGAAAGGGCAAGATTTGCCGCGGGGTTGGATTCGCGCACCATCTGAATATGGCGATAGCCACCGCCCCCGAGGATGAGAAGTGCCGAACCATTGGGCTCAGGTGGGCGATAGACTTCGATAACGGGCACATCGATCCCACCGACAGCGCCCTCGGGAACGGCATGCTCTTCCAAAGCAGGTCCGCGCTCACCGGGTGGAGCACCCGGCCAAAGGTCCATTCGCAGACATTGTGCTTCCAGGAAAGATGCGAGCGTCATCCTTTACCGCCTCTAAGCCTCTGGATTGGACGATGGTATGTTCGATGACGAGGCTATAGCGCACCCTCGCGTTCGGGTCCATCTGGCCCTTCAGGAGTGGCGCAGGCTTCTCCGCGCCGATCCACGCTCTCCATCGTACGCTCAATATAAAAGGCTCAGGCGGCATCGGCGAAGAGATCTCATCGCCAATACCGCCTTGAACGACGCAGCTTCTCGGTGGCAACGCAGAACGAGTCTGTTCGATCAGGCTTGGATCAACGAATGGACGCAGCTTCGGCCGCACCCTTGCGATACAGCCAGTCGATGCTCTGATAGAAGCCCTCATTTCCGAGGCTCTTCAGAAGTTGATCGCGCAGGGCAGCATGGGCGCCGGCGGGATGATAGACACGTTTGGCAAGTTCGCGCGATTGAAGCTGGACACGCGCCGTGCGCAGGCTTCTGGACGCCACATAGCTATCCAGCGCCTTCCGCCAATCCGCCCTTTCACGTTCAAGCGCATCAGCCAGACACACGGCGTCTTCAAGCGCCATGCACGCGCCCTGGGCAAAATATTGCAGCATCGGATGGGCGGCATCGCCAAGCAACACGGCACGCCCATCCCGCCATTGCTGCACCGGCTCGCGATCGCAGATGACCCAGGCTTTCCAATCCTTGCCATGCTCTATCAGCGACCGGATTCGCGGATGTATGCCCTTGAAGCCTTGCATCACTTCGTCATGGCTCACCGGCTTGCCGGCAATCAATTCGTTGGCGTCGTTGTGGGTCGTGATCGCAAGATTGAAGACCTTCCACCCCTGCAGCGGATAATGCACGAGATGGCAGCGTTCGCCGGCCCATAGCGTCGCGGCATTCCAGCGCAGATCCTCGGGCATCTGATCGACCGGGATCACCGACCGATAGGTGGTGTGCCCTTCGATACGCGGCGGCCCGTCATTGACCATCTGCCGGCGCACTGCAGATCGCAGCCCATCGGCGCCGATGAGAAGATCGCCCTCCACACGTTCTCCGGAGGCAAGAACGACGACAATCTTGCTGTCGTCCTGCTCGTAGCGTTCGACCTGATACCCGGTTTTAAGTTCGATCTTCGGATCATCCTGGCACGCGGTCAGCATCGCTTTGTGCAGATCGCCTCTATGCACGACGGCATAGGGATTGCCGAAACGCTGCCGGAACCCATCGTTAAGGTCAATATGGACGATCTCCTCACCGGAGACGGCATTCATCAATCGCAGCTGGTCGATGTAGACGGCTTCGGTGCGCGCGATGTCCCCGACTTTCAACTTGTCCAGGGCATGAAAGGCATTCGGTCCCAGCTGGATGCCGGCACCGACTTCGCCCAGGACTGCTGCGCGCTCCAAAACGATGATGCGGCGGCCTTTCGCCGATAGCGCCAGTGCTGTCGCCAAGCCACCAATGCCTCCGCCTGCAATGATGACACGTCCTTCACTCATGATGTCCTCCCATTCATTCGCTATTGCGATGGTGTGCGTGTTTCCTTCGTGCGCCGCTTGAGCTTCGCCTGCGGCTCGCCTTGCGTGTTGCCGGCGGCAGCGATCATGGTGTGGATCGTGCCATTGCGAACTTCGCTCTCCAGGCGGTCGAGATTTGCGTAAAGCTGCACCAGCGTCGTCTTGAGCTCTTCCGCGGCTTCAGCCGACAAGCTGGATGTGGCGATCGTCTCGTAATAGGCTGCGACGGGTGCGTAGCGCGCCAGAAGCCGCTCGCCCTCCGGCGTCAGCGTCACCTGCAGGCTGCGCTGATCGTTTTCCGGGCGCTCGCGGCTAAGAATGCCCTTCTTCGCCATGGCCGCGACCACGCGCGACAAGGTCGAGATGTCAGCCGATGTTAACGCGGCCAGCTCCACGAGCTTGAGCGGGCGCTCCTCTTCCGAAATCGCGGCGATGATGCGGTACATCTGGAGGGTCAAGCCCTCCTGTTTCACCACGTCTTCAAAGAGGGACCCCATGCGAATGCCTAGCCGGGCGAGCAGATAGGGAAACGAATTCGACAGACGGTACATGTCAGAGCTCCTGGACGACGAAACACCGTCCCGCTCTAACATAGTATCAATCATCTGCAACATTTGCATTTGCAATATTCCCATTGACAATGAAATGCGCTTGTAGTTCGCTGTTGTCAATACGGGTCGAAAGAAAAGGAAAGACCATGGAAGGGAAGATAGCGCTCGAGGAGCACTTCGCGATCGAACGAACCCTGGAGGACAGCGCACGCTTCGCGCCGAATGCCGACTGGCCGGAGCTGAAAAGCCGCCTTCTCGACATTCAGGAGCGTCGCCTGCGCGAGATGGACGAAAACGGCATCGAGGTGATGCTGCTGTCGTTGAACGCGCCGGCCGTGCAAGCCATTCCAGATGAAGCGGAAGCCGTCGAACTCGCCCGCCGGGCCAACGATTTCCTTGCCGAACAAGTGGAGCGCAGACCAAATCGCTTCCAGGGGCTCGCAGCCTTGCCGATGCAAGCGCCTGAGCAGGCAGCACAGGAATTGAAGCGCTGCATAGAGCAGCTCGGCTTTCGCGGATCGCTCGTCAACGGCTTCAGCCAGTCGAGCCGGCGCGAAGGAGCGATCTATTACGACATCCCCGACTTCAACGATTTCTGGGCCGAACATGCACGCCTCGGCGTGCCCTTCTATCTTCATCCGCGCAATCCGCTGCCGCAGGACGCCGCCATCTACAAAGGGCATGAATGGCTGCTCGGCCCGTCCTGGGCATTCGGCCAGGAAACGGCGGTACATGCGCTTCGCCTCATCGGATCCGGTCTCTTCGACCGCCATCCCGAACTCACCATCATCCTAGGACACATGGGGGAAGGTCTCCCCTATTCCATGTGGCGCATCGACAACCATAACAAATGGATGTCCGAGCAAAACAACTATCCGGCCAAGCGAGCCGTCAGCGAATATTTCCGCGAGAATTTCTATCTCACCACGTCCGGAAACTTCCGCAACCAGACGCTTATCGACGCCATGCTGGAAATCGGGGCGGACCGCATTCTCTTTTCCGCCGACTGGCCGTTCGAAAACATCGATCATGCCGCAAATTGGTTCGATAGCGCGGCAATCTCGGAAAACGATCGTCTCAAGATCGGGCGGCTGAACGCCCGCAAACTCTTCAATCTCGACTGACAATCGCCAAGCCGTGCGGGAGGCGCGGCTTTTCATGGGAGGGGAAAAATGGCAGACTCACGCGAGCTGGACTTCAATGCAGAACTCACGGAGGCGCCGGTGGGTTCGTTCCACAAGCGCCTTGGCATTCTCGTAACGCTGATCACGCTGTTCGACGGATATGATACCTTCAATCCGGCTTACGTCATTCACTATGTGATGCAGCCCTGGGGCCTGGCGCCGGCGCAAGCCGGCTTCCTGATCAGCTCCGGGCTGGTGGGGTTTCTTATCGGCGCCATCGGGCAAGGCTTCGTGTCGGACCGCTTCGGACGCCGCGGCGCGCTGATCGGGGGTCTATGGATCGTGAATGTCTTCACGATCGCGGCGGCGCTTTTTGCGCATGACTTCTGGAGCTTTTGTCTTCTGCGCCTTCTGACCGGGCTTGGTCTCGGCGTACTCCTGCCGATATGCGCCACCTACATCAACGAGTTGGCTCCCCGGCGCGTCAACAATGCGTTTTCGCTGTGGGGTGTAGCACTCGGCTGGTCGCTCGGCGGCATGTTTGCCGGCCTGGTCGGCGTGTTCGTTACCCCGCTCTACGGGTGGCCCGCCCTTTACTTTGTCGGTGCGCTGTCCCTGCCATTGACCATCGCCGTGCAGCTTTCTCTTCCCGAGAGCCCCCGATTCCTGGCGGCCAATCGTCGTTTCGACGAGCTGCGCGCCTTGTTGACACGCATCCGCCCGGATCGAGCAGCCCGATACGCCGGGAGCACATTTGCCACCTCAGGTGAAACGCGCCGCAGCAACCCGCTGAAGACGTTGCTCGCTCCACACTACCGGCGGACATCCCTCACCATCTGGCTGACAGCCTTTCTCAGCCTGTTTTCAATCTTCGGCCTGACAGGCTGGATCCCGACCGTAATGATGCAGCGCGGAGAAACCTTTGCCGCATCCTTCGGCTTCGGCGCATTGATGCAGGCCACGTCCTTTATCGGCGGCCTGGCTCTTGCAGTCCTTGTCGACAGGCAACCGTCCGCGTCGCCGCGTTATCTTGCAATCTGGTGGCTTATCGGAGGTCTTGCGGTGATATCCACCGTCTTCGTCGGTGGCCATTTCTTCAACATTCTCATCGTCGCCATCGCCGGCTTCTGCATCGTCGGCGCTCAGCATGTGCTCAACAACTTCACGGCGAGCTCCTATGAAACCGGTGCCAGAGCCAGCGGCGTCGGCATGATGCTGGGTGTCGGTCGCGTCGGTGCCATCCTCGGACCTTACGTGGCAGGCCTGCTACAACAGGCGACCGGAACGCCGACACCGGTCTTCTGGGCAATCGGTCTTGCCGCCGTCGTCGCAGCCTTCGGTATCGTTTCCCTGCAGCGCCAGGCAAACGGCACCGTTTCGACGGTAATCGCAGCTGAAGCCGAGTGACCATCGTGTGCTGATACCCCTTGCCGGTCCGCGTCGTTCTCGGCGCGGGCGCCGCATAGCCATTCGCCAAAAGTTTTGAGGAAAAGCAGCAAGCCGGTCCAACTGGCCCAACGTCGCCAATAGACAGTCAGGCATCAGCGCCGGGTGTCAGCCCGGCCAATTCACCGACATTTCCAAAAAGGAAACCCCATGATTTCCAGCATCATTCAAGAACCCAAGGACACCAATTTCGCGACGGCCCAGGCCTGGACATTGCTTTTGCTGCGCGTGTCGATGGCACCGCTCTTTCTCTACAGCGGTATCGGCAAACTCATGAGCATCCCGGCCACGGCTGCCCGCCTGCCGGGCGGTGCAGACGGGTTTGGCCTGTTTCTCGCGCTCGGCGCCACGGCTCTCGAGCTGCTGGGGGCGATTGCTTTGCTGCTCGGCATATTTGCACGCCCCGTGGCATTGGCATTCATTCCCTACATCATCGCCGCCACGCTCATGTTCCATAATTTCTGGGCGTCTCCGGAGGCCATGGTTGTGCCGCAGACACTCAATTTCCTGAAAAATATCGGACTGATCGGCGGCATGGCGATCATTGCCGCATTCGGAGCAGGCCCCCTCAGGATCCTGCGCCGCTGATACCAAATTGCGAGCGCCAATGGATGCATCGGCCGTGTGAGGTAGCACTCCTTCGCACGGCCGATGCATCCAGATCGGTCACGCCCCTGTTCCCTATGACGCGGATCGTTCGAAACTCCGATCCAGGTACGGGCGAAGCAGCGCCAGGTGCATTCGAATAAGGTCGGCGAGGATCAACTCGCGCCGTTCTCTGCCGCCGGCCGCCACCTGCGTCAGACAGGGATGGCCCGTTTCAAGCACGATTTCTCCAAGACGCAGCGCCGTTGCCCGATCAAGCGCCGGGTTCACTGCGCAATACCAGTCTGCATGGAATTCGACGATGGTGCCGTCGTGTTGCGAATCGAGCCGTCGTAAATCCTTGTTGCTGCGCATCGCCTCCAGAACCGGCACAAGATTTCGGTTGTCGATATAGATCGACGCAATGGTTCGCGTGAATTTTGAGAAATCATCCGCAAAGGCGCCCCAGTCCGTTGCTGGAGGTCTTTCTCTCATTTCGTCATGAAACGCCTGGAAAGCCCCAAGCCACCGCCGCGCCAGCTCGACGATAATCGCCTCCTTGTTCGGATAATATTGATAGAGCGAACCGACGGACAGGCCAGCGCGTCCGGCAATGGATATCGTGCTCAGCGATTTGAACCCTTCGTCACGCATCAGGTCGCGCGCCGCCGCCAGGATGCGCTCGACCATGTCCTGAGAGCGTCCCTGCTGGGGCTTTTTTCGCGGCTCGACGGTGCGCGTTCTTCTTCTGGGTTTCTTCTCAGTCTCGTCCATTCGCCGGCGCTGCCTTGCCTCAACCACTGCTTCGTTCTCACGAAAATATGACCCAAACCCCCGTCTTGACAAACACGAATTATTATTCGCATTGTGACGCCGGGGCGACGACCTCGACAAAGCGTCGATGGTCATCGAGGGGATCAGTCGCCGGTTTCGGCCGGCATCCATCAAAACACAAGGAGGAGAAACCGTATGACCGGTTGCAAGCTCGGGCGCCCGCGGGGCACCCGTCACCATTTAGGCAGATGGCTGACTATCATCTTCGCAGGTACGTCACTGCTGACATCCTACCAGGCCTTCGGGCAGGACGATCCCGGCATGCCCAAATCAGCAGCCGAAGCATCGACCATCGAACAGCAGGACGCCCTGCCGCTTACAAGCCTTTACGAGGCTCCGGAGACGCTCAAGAATACCAAAGCGGGAGATCTGCTGCGCAAGGAGGCCTTCGATGGTTACACCTTGCCGCCCGGAGCAAGCGCAACACGCATTCTCTATCACTCGACCGATGGCCATGGCGCCGATGTCGCAACCTCGGCAGTGGTGCTTGTTCCGGCAGGGACTCCGCCGGCCGGGGGTTGGCCAATTATTGCCTGGGCGCATGGCACCAGTGGAATGGCGCGCGCTTGCGCACCCTCCCTGATGAAGGATGTCTATTACGGCCAGGATCTCGCAAACCTGCTGAAAGGCGGCTTCGCTATCGTCGCCACTGACTATCATGGTCTGGGGACCAAGGGCCCACACCGTTACATGGACAAGGCCGCCCAGGCCGACGATGTGATCTACTCCGTACCGGCTGCGCAGGCGGCGGTTTCGACACTTGGCAAGGACTGGGTCGTCGATGGTCATTCGCAGGGCGGCCTTGCTGCATGGGGTGTTGCGGAACGTCAGGTCGAACTCAAGGATCCGACGTATCGCGGCGCGATTGCCGTTGCAGGCGCAGTTCACCTGCCCCGCCTGCTCGACCATCCCGAGGAAGCCAAGGGGGCCGGGTTCTATTTCTCCTGGCATGCCTACGCCGTGCAAACGCGCTACAAGGATTTCAAAGCCTCGGACATGCTTTCGAAGATCGGCATGCAGCATTATGAGGACGCGACGTCAAACGGTTGCTGGCTCTATGGCTATGCCAGCTATCTCGGTGTCGACGACGTCGCCATGTTGAAACCCGGCTGGAGCAAGAACAAGTGGGTCTCGAAGTTCTATCGGGAAGAGACCGCCGGGTTCAAGCCGATCCAAGGGCCTATCCTCGTGCTGGCCGGCGAGGACGATCATTCCGTTCCCATCGCCGGCATCAAGGAAGTCGTCGAGCGTGCCTGCAAGAACAAGCAGTCCGTCACCTTCAAATCCTATCCCGGACTGGACCATGATCCAACCATGAGCGCATCGGTGCCCGATCAGCTTGACTGGATCAGGGATCGACTGTCGGGGAAATCACCCAGCCCGAATTGCGCAAACTAAGCAAGCGGCAACAGCCTGTAACTTGGGAAAAGATGTATTGGCCGGCAATGGACGCCGGCCAATATGAAGATATGGGATTGCTCTCGATCACGGGCGAATAATCCGTCATTCAATGCAGGAAGGCGCCGGCCGGATAGATATTTCGCTGGCGGAACACCAGGATCATCATCATGGCCTGCTGAAGCAGGACGCTGGCGGCATCGAGCTGCTCCGCCTTCATTTCGTGTGCAAGGCTTTGAATCGCGAAAACCAGGCTTTTCGAATTTTCGACATAGGCGCGATGGCCCTCCGCCGAAGCCTGAACCGAGCTCTCCTCAAGGGCCCTGGCAACGGTCGTCAGCATTTCCTGGCGTTCGTCGAAGTTCATTTCATTGAGCGACATGAGTTCTATCATGACGGATTTCCTTCTGGTTCGAGGCGGGATACGGTTTCGCCGATGCGAACCGGTAATCGTGGTCGCTGCACCTCGCGAAACGACGGGCTTCGCGAGGTGCTTGTCCTCTAGTGCGCACCGGCACCTGCTCCCGCCTTGGGCCTCTGAGCAAAAAGAACGGAAACGGCGGCGATCGCCAAAAGGACGCCGATGACGGCAAAGGTGTCGCTGAACCCCATGATCAAGGCTTGGCGCTTGACGACGCTGGCGATGGCAAGAACGGCTTTCTGCGTGGCGAGCGTGGGATCGGAGACACCATGCGACTGGAAGTATCCGGCCATCCGCTCGATACGGGTCCGCACTTCATCGCGAGCCAGCGTGACGGATTGGCCGATGATGTTCGAATGAAACTGCTCGCGCTTGGTCAGCACCGTGGACAAGGTCGCGGTGCCGACGGCGCCGCCGAGGTTGCGCAGCATGTTCGTCAGACCCGAGGCGGCAGCGGCATCCTTGGGGGCGATGAGGCCCGTGGTGATCGCCGTGATCGGAGTAATGACCATGGCCTGGCCTATGGCGCGCACGATGTTGGGGATCCAGAACTGATCGCCCGCTGTATCGGCCGATAGCGTCACATTCATGAAGCAGCTGATCGAGAAAATCGCGATGCCGAGAAAGGCGATGTAGCGGACGTCGAAGCGCTTCATCAGCATCGGTATGGCAGGGATGAGAATGAGCTGCGGCAGGCCCGTCCATGCCAGCACATTGCCGATCTGCTCGGCGTTGTAGCGCTGCACCTGGCCGAGATACTGCGGCAGGATATAGACCGAGCCGAACAGTGCAAAGCCGACCAGAACATTGGCAAGCACGCCAATGGAGAAATTGCGCTGCCTGAACAGGCTAAGCTTCACCAGCGGCTTGGACACCGTCAGCTCGATGATGATGAAGGCGCTGAGAAACACGAAGGCGATGACACTCAGACGCATGATGAAGGGAGAGGCGAACCAATCGTCCTTGTTGCCTTCTTCGAGCACGGTCTGAAACGCGGACAATCCGATGGCCATGGTGATGATGCCGGCCCAGTCACCCTCCTTCAGCAGGCGCAACTGCATGGGCTGCTTTTCCAACGTAGCGGCCAGCGCGACGACCATGATGGCGCTCGGGCCCGCATTGATGAAAAAGATCGTCTGCCAGCCGTAATTCTCCGTCAGATAGCCGCCGATCGTCGGGCCGATTGCGGGAGCAAAAGTGACCGACAGGGCAAAGATCGCAAGCCCAACAGGCTGCTGCGGCTTCGGCAGTTTCGTCAGTACCATGGTAAAGGCCATCGGGATGAGAATGCCGCCAGCAAAACCCTGCAGCCCGCGCATGGCGATCATCGAGCCGAGATCGTGCGTGAAAGCACACGCGATCGAGAAGATCGGAAAGAGGATCGCATTGGCGAGGATGTAATTACGGAACGAGAAGACCTGGCTGAAATAGGCGGTCAGGGGAATGACGACGATTTCGCCGATCAGATAGGAGGTCGAGATCCAGGCGCCATTATCGACGCCCGTGCCGATGCCGCCTTCTATGTTCAGCAGCGAGGCATTCGTTATCTGAATGTTGAGGATCGCCATGAAGGCGCCGATCATGCCGGCAAGAACGGCAATCCATTCCTTGGTGCCGGCGCGCTCCGGCGATGCGGCAGCCGGGACTGCCACCGGTTCATTTGCTGTAACAGTAGACATGACTTGGTCCTCCTGGACCTTCGCTCACTTGGCGCCTGTCGTTTTGTTGTCTGTCGCCGTCTTCGTATCGATGCTCGGCTGCACGGACATGCCCGGCCGCAAATCGCCTGACGCGACGCTGTCGGCATCGAGAGTGATCTTCACGGGGATGCGCTGAACGACCTTGGTGAAGTTGCCGGTCGCATTATCGGGCGGCAAAAGCGCAAATTCCTGGCCACTTGCGGGCGACAGGCTGTCGACGCGGCCGTGATAGACCTTGCCCGGGAACATATCGACTTCGATATCGACCGGCTGTCCGGCATGCACATCCGTCAACTGCGTTTCCTTGTAGTTGGCGACTATGTAGGCCGCCGCCGTGGGAACCACCGTCATCAGCTGGGTGCCGGCCTGGACATATTGACCGACACGCAGAGTGCGATTGCCGACGACGCCATCGACGGGCGCGACGATGGAGGCATAGGACACGTTGAGCTCGGCCTGATGCTCAACGGCGAGATCATGCAGCAGAGCGGCCTTCGCCTGGGCCAGTTCGGCCTTGAGGATATCGACCTGTTTGACGGCTCCGGAAAGCGCTGCCGTATCGCGCGCGGTCGTCGCATGGGTCACTCCAATTTGCGAGGCGGCCAGCTGGGCCGTCTGGACGGCGGCATAACCGTTCGTGGCAAGGCTCGCATAACGCTTGTCGTTCTGCTCCGCGAAGGTCACATTGGCGTTGTCGACATCGATCGTGGCGCGTGCCGCATCGATGACAAACTGCTGATTGTCGAGCGCTGCCTGTTTGCCGTCGAGCGTGGCTCTGGCGGCATCGACATCGGCCTTGGCCTGTTCCAGCGCCGTCGCATAATCGCGATCATCGATCTCGGCGAGCACCTGTCCAGCCTTGACTGGCTGGTTGTCGCTGACCAGAACCTTGCTGATGTACCCCGAAACCTTCGGAGCGATCGCACTGTTGTCGGCCTGAACATAGGCGTCGTCAGTCGAGATTTCGAAGCGGCCCGTGGTCCAATACTGCTGCCCTTCGTAAGCGGCGGCGGCAATCACAATCAACGCCGTGGCGCCGAAGAGCGTCTTCTTGACCCAGCGACGCTTGATTGGCTTGGCGGCCCCAGCCGCTTCGGCCATGTCTCTCGCCAGATCGCGCTGCTCTCTTGCGAGATCCTGTTGTGCAGCGTCCATCACGGTGCGTGACGGCGCCACAGCCTCTTCCGACGTCGCCGGCTCGGAAGGCTTGTTGGGATTGAGCGTGTGCAAATTCGAAACCATTGCGCTTCTCCTGTGATCGGCTGGTCAGAGCCAGCCTCAACACCTAGGTTGAGATAAAGGAAATTTATTGTTTTCCAAAATATGCTCAATCGGATTGAAGTCAACAAGAATTTGGAAAATTTTGATGGTCGAAAATAAGACCGCCTTTGGGAGCCGACGAGGTGCGAGGCCGATTGCGCTAGCGGAAATGCGGGAATGAGCAGTCGATATGGCGATGCGTGGCCGAATGGCGAACGTGAAAGCCGTTCGCCTTGAAGCGTCTTTTCAATAACTTACGCTACCTGAGGACTATTCGAACAGGAAAGGACTGCCGTCGATAATAGCGACCCTGCCCTTCCACCTTGAGCGAACGACGGAAAATGCGGGACGCAGCTCCTGGGGATCGCGGTCGCCTTAAGCGGTTTCGGTATCCGCAGCGACCAGCAACTTGTCGATCCGCCTGCCATCGAGATCGACCACCTCGAACCGCCAGCCGTTTTTCGAAAAACTCTCACCGACATCGGGAAGATGGCGCAATTCCTGGAGCACGAAGCCCGCGACGGTTTGATAGTCGCGGTCGTCTTCGACCTGAAATCCCATGAAGTCGGAGAATTCGTCGATCGGCATCCAGCCGGAGACGAGATAGCTGCCATCCTGGCGGCGGACGATTGCCTGCTCGCCGCCGACATCGGCTTCCTCCTGAACCGCCCCGATGATCGCCTCCAGGATATCGCCCGACGTGATGACTCCTTCGAAATGGCCGTATTCGTCGTAGACGAGCACCATGTGCGATGAAGAGCGGCGCAGCGCCTTGACGATATCAAGTGCGCCTGAAAGATCCGAAACGATCGGCACCTGTTTCGCCATGGCCAGGATATCGACCTGTCGGCCCGATGCCACGGCGTCGAAGAAATCTCGCGTCACCAGTACGCCGACAATCTCGTCGGAGCTGTTCTTGCGCAGCGGCAACCGTGCTTTCTCCGTCCGGCGCAACTGGTCGCGGACCTCTTCGAAGCTGTCTTCGATATCAATGACTTCGACATCGCGGCGCGGCGTCATCAGGGCTCTCGCATTACGATCCGCCAGCCGCATGACGCCTGAAATCATCGCGGATTCCTCCGTCGCGATCACGCCTGCACTATGAGCTTCGGCGAGAACTGTCCTGATTTCCTCATCGCTGACGCCATCGCTCGCCTTACCGGATTGACCGAGCGCCCGCAGCACCAATCGGCCCGAAAAATCCAGGAGCCAGACCAATGGCGCCGCGGCACGCGACAGAAAGATCATCGACGGAGCAACCTTGCTCGCAACAGTCTCAGGGGCACGAAGCGCGATCTGCTTTGGCACCAGCTCTCCGATGATCAGGGAGAGATAGGTAATGGCGACAACGACGGAGCCGACGCCGAGCGCATCGGCCGCGGCAGTCGAGAGGCCTTGCGTGGCGAGCCAGCCCGACAATCTCGCACCAAGCGTAGCACCCGAAAATGCACCTGAGAGAACACCGACAAGCGTAATGCCGATCTGAACCGTGGAGAGAAACCGGCCGGGTTCTTCCGAAAGCCGGATCACCATGGCAGCACCCCTGCTTCCCTGATCGGCGAGAACTTTCAAACGGGCGGGTCGCGAGGAGACGATCGCCAGTTCCGACATGGCAAGCACGCCATTGAGAATGGTGAGGACGATAACGATGGAGATTTCGAGAAGCAAAGCTGGCCCTTTTTGTGTTCACCGCAAAGATAGGTTGCAGGAACCACAAAAACCAGTTTCACCGGCGGCGATTTACCGCTTGTTTTTAAATGAGCGCCGGCATGACGTCCCGGCTGATCTCTTCCATGACCTCCCGCGCCGGTCTGCTTTTGGATGTAAGGTTGAAGGCCACATGATGGATGCCCGCTTCGCGCATGGCCGACAGGGCATCGATCAGCCCTCGCCTGCCGGTCTTGCCGCCAAGGTTCACCTCTTCATAGGGAGCGTCCGGCTTTTCGATCAACTCCAGGACCATGGATTGTCCGAAGCCGCGAAACTCCGTGGTGACCTTGGCCTGGGCGTTCTGCCAGAGGCCAAGCCGGTCCTTCTGCACAGCGAGGGGGCGATAATAGGTCATCCAGGCGGAGGCATGGCGCGCGATCCACTCAAGCGATTGCGATGACGATCCGACGGCAACCATCGGGATTCCGGCCTGCGCCTGATGCGGTGTTATCGTGAACTCCTTCCGTACGCGGCCGTCCTCGCCAGTGACCTGTTGTTCCGATCCGATCGCGGCGGCAATTCGGTCCCATCCCGCTTGGAAGATGGATTTCCGATTTTCGATGTCTCTTCCGAACACTTCATACTCCGTTGGCCGGTCGCCGGAACCAAGGCCCAGCATAAAGCGGCCTTTTGACAGGGCTGCCATGGATAGCGCAGCCTTGGCGATATGAAGCGGATGCCTCAGCGGAAGCACGATTGCGCCCGTCGCCAAGGCGATCCGGGATGTGCTTGCGGCCAATGCTCCGAGGAAAACCCAGGGATCGGCATGCCCTATCGGATCGGGATAAGCATCGCTGTTGAGAGGAACATCCCTGACCCAGAGCGCCTGCAGACCCAAATCGTCCGCATCTCTGGCGACGCTCAGCTGCGTATCGAACTGCACGTCTGCACGCGTTCTTTCCTGCGCCGGCAACACGATACCGAAAGAAAGTCGATCTGGATGAAACAGCACGTCACGCCCTGTAATGGATTGCCTTGTCAAAGGAGATAGGGACGTTTGCCGTTCTGAAAAAGATCCGTCTGCTGTTTAGCTCGCCCGGAATTTCGGGCGAGCTGGGCTCTACTGATTGGCGATAACTCGCTAAAACCGGTCGTTACGGCAGTTAGCCGGCCGCGACGCATTGCTTGACAAAGTCCCGCAGCGCCTTCTTTTCCAGACCCTTGGTCGTGCCTTCGTCATGGCAGGTCTTGCGTTTCGCGAGAATTGGATACTTCTGCTGCAGGCAGCTCTTGACCGAATCCTTCCGAGCCTGGCCCTTCAGTCCCTGCCCGACAGCATCCTGCCGGCAGGCCTGCCGCGCCGTCTTGATCTCATCCTTCGATGGCATGGCCGTGGCCGATGTCGAGGTTGACGGCGTGGTAACGGGTGCCGGAGCGGCCGTTGTCGCAGGAGTCGTCGTTTGTGCGAAAACCACCGTCGTCGAGCATAGAGACAACAGAGCGGCAGCCGTCGCGCATAGAAACTTGCTGGTCATTGGCATATCCTTTTACCTGAAGGCCATTCATGTTCAAGCCGTCGGCCTTCATCGAGACCGACGTTCTTCTTGAACGACGACGACAGGCCGATCCGTCGCTGGCATCACCAATAAATTGCCATTGGATATCCGCAGCCCTACGACTTTCGATCCGACAAAAGCGCCCAGAACGCAAAAAGCGGCGTGTCCGCCGACCGCATGGTATGCCTGATACCGGGCGGATTATAGAAAGATCCGCCAATACCGGGGCGGAACCACTCCGATGTTCCATGCTGGAACTCGCCTTGCGACAGTACCAGATAGACTTCCTCCGGTGCATGATCGTGATCGGGATAGCGAACATGCGGTGCCATAAGGGAAACCCCGATCCAGACGTCGCTGCGCTCCTCCAGGCCGCCAGGCCCGACGATCATCGCATTGGCATGCCCCTCGGCGAAATTTTCGCTCGCGGTCCCCGATGCATCCTGACGCCGACGCCAGATCAACAGAGGTTCGATCGCCTGAAACCGTGCCCTCATCGCTTTCAACGGATCGGAGAAGGCCGCCATCGCAAGAGCCGTTTCAAGGTGCACGCAGGCGGGAAGCCGGCTTCCCTGGCCGAGCCGCTGTTCTCCCGGCTCCTCCAACCTTGAAAATATCTCCGATAGCGATCGGCGCGCTTGCGTATCGACCGCATGATGCTCGAACGCAGCGGATGCCGCCGCGATGAATAGCTGTAGCTGGTCGCTGCGTTCTGCCATCTCTATTCCCCGCCTTTGCGCTTATGAACACAGGATTTTCGAGCTTCACAGATCCTTGGCGATCCGCAGACCATCATAGATCGCGGCATGCGTATTGCGGGCGGCGACCGCGTCGCCGATCCGGAATAGCTGGTATTTGCCCTCTGCGTTGCGCGTGACCGACTGAGGCTCGCCCGCCAGAAGCTGATCGTAAGAGGTCTCGCCGAGATTTTTCGAATGAGGTTTCAGCTCGAAATAGAGTTCGTCGAGCGGAATGGTGCCGTGATTGATGACGATCTGGTCCACAACACGTTGCTTGGAGACGCCGCCATAGTCACTGCCGACATTGGCAATGATCTGATTGCCTTGCTTTTCCGCCGATTCCAGCCGGAACGTCACGGTGAAGGTCGCGTCGAGCTTTTGCAGCGAGCGCATGTAGGGAACGAGGTTCATCGCCATGACTTCCGGCGCGAACGACCGGTCCGGCGTCATGATCTCGACCTTTGCGCCGGACTTGGCGATGAGTTCGGCGGCCTGCAACCCGGCATTGTCGCCCGCATCATCGAAGATCAGAACGTTCGTCCCGGGCTTCACATCTCCGGAAATGATGTCCCATGAAGAAACGACCAGCTCGTTGCCCTTCGTCAACACATCGGTGTGCGGCAAACCGCCGGTCGCAATGACGACCACATCCGGTTGCTCGGCAAGAACAGTGTCGGCGTCCGCCCAGCTGTTGAAATGGAACGTCACGCCATGTTTTTCGCACTGGCGCATGCGCCAGTCGATAATGCTGATCATCTCGCGCCGACGCTCGCTCTGCGCCGTCAGGCGGATCTGGCCACCCGGATTGTTGGCAGCCTCGAAGACGACGACCTCGTGACCGCGCTCGGCGGCGACGCGGGCCGCTTCAAGTCCGGCCGGGCCGGCGCCGACAATGACGATCTTTCGGCGCATATCGGTCTTCTCGACCACATGCGGCATGGTCTGCTCGCGACCGGTCGCAGGATTGTGGATGCAGAACGCCAGTCCGCCCTGGTAGATGCGGTCAAGACAGTAATTCGCGCCGACGCAGGGCCGGATGTCGTCCTCGCGCTTCTCCATGATCTTCCGCACGATGTGCGGATCCGTCATGTGCGCGCGCGTCATCCCGACCATATCGACCTTGCCGGCCGCGATGGCGTGGCGTGCGGTGGCGACATCCTGAATCTTGGCGGCATGGAAAGTCGGAAAATTGGTCGCCGCGCGCACTTCGCCTGCAAAATCCAGATGGGGAGCACTGGCCATGCCCTGGATGGGAATGACATCGGTGAGGCCGGGATCGGTATCGATGTGGCCACGGATGACGTTCAGATAGTCGATGAGGCCGCTTTCCTTCAGCATTCTTGAAATCGCGAGACCGTCGGCCTTGTCGGTTCCGCCGGGCAGACGCTCGTCGGCGGTGTAGCGAACACCGAGAATGAAATCGTCGCCCACCCGTTTTCGCATCGCCCTGAACACGTCAAGACAGAAGCGCATGCGGTTCTCGAGCGGGCCACCATAGGGGCCGTCGAGCTCATTGGTCAGCGGCGAGGCGAACTGATCGATCAGATGGCCATAGGCTTCCAGCTCCACACCATCCATGCCCCCGGCTTTCATGCGCTCGGCAGCATCGGCGAAATCCTTGACGATGCGCTCGATATCCCAGTCCTCGAGTTTCTTTGGGAAGGCGCGGTGGGCGGCTTCGCGATGATGCGAGGGCGCAACGACCGGAAGCCAGTCCCCCTTGTCCCAGCGTGTGCGCCGGCCAAGATGGGTCAGCTGGATCATGATCGCAGCCCCCTCTTCATGAACGGCATCCGTCATTTCGCGGATCCACGGAACGATCTCGTCCTTATAGGCAAGCAGATTGTTGAAGACGGGCGGACTGTCACGCGAAACCGCGGCAGACCCCGCCGTCATCGTCAGTGCCACCCCGCCTCTCGCCCTCTCCACCGTATAGGCACGATACCGTTCCTTCGGCATCCCATCATCCGGATAAGCCGGCTCGTGAGAGGTGACGATGATGCGGTTTCTGAGCGTCAGGTGCTTCAATTGAAAGGGCTGAAGGAGGGGATCGTTGGACATGTGCCGAGCTCCGGATTAGGTGGGCAGCCAAACGCTATGCATAATGTACATATGTGTCAATCTGCAAAACACTACCGTCCCTCAGCTTGACATATATGTACATTTCTATTGTGCCGGTAACGCCTATTTGCTAGGAAGCAGCATGGATCAGATATCGAATGACAGCGGCTGGCGTGGATCGCAGGAGGGATGGCTGGAGGCTGCCTACGAATCCTTGCTGGAATCCGGCGTCGATTCCGTCAAAATTCTGCCGCTCGCAAAGAGGCTCAATCTATCCCGCACCAGCTTCTACTGGTTCTTTAGGGATCGTGAGGAGCTTCTGGCCGCGCTCGTCGCGCGTTGGCGCGACAAGAATACCGGCGGCATCGTCAAGCAATCGGAGGCCTACGCGGAAACCCTCGCCGAGGCGATGTTCAACGTCTTCGATTGCTGGCTCGACGACAAGCTGTTCGACAGCAAGTTCGAGTTCGCGGTTCGCAGCTGGGCATTGCAATCAAATGAGGTGCTGACAGAAATTCGGGATGCCGACCGCATGCGCATCGAAGCGCTCGCGCGCATGTTCGTTCGTTTCGGTTACTCCGAAGATGCCGCCGATGTCCGGGCTCGGACGACCTATCTGGTTCAGATCGGCTACATCACGATGCAGTCGAAGGAAAGCATGGCGCTCCGCATGCAGCGCATCCCGGAATATATCGCCATCTATACGGGCCAGGCTCCGCAGCCACGCGAGTTCGATCGCTTTTGCGCGAGACATGGATACAAGCCCGGCTAGTGAAAGGCAGGCCATGAGCGTTCCCCTCACCATTGGCATTGTCGGCGGAGCCGGCTGGCTCGGTCGTGCGATCGCCGGTTCGATCCTCAATGCCGGCGTTGTCGAACCAGCCAATCTGACACTCTCCTATCGCCGAAGCCGGATCGAACAGTTCGGCGACAGTTTCTGGACCGAGGACAATCAGGAACTCGCCGATCGATCCGACATCATTATTGTCTCCGTTCGGCCTCAGGATTGGCCATCCCTGTCGCTCGATGCAAATGGAAAGCTGGTCCTGTCGGTCATGGCTGGCATACGCCTCACCGACCTCTGCGTACGTCACAACACCGACCGCGTGGTTCGAACACTACCGAACGCCGCCGCTGAAGTCTCCCGATCCTACACACCCTGGATCGCGTCCGGCGGCGCCACGGAAGAGGATCGCGCAGTTACCCGCGCAATCTTCGACGCCTGCGGCGAACAGGACGAGGTCGCAAGCGAACGAGATATCGATTATCTCACCGGGTTGACTGGCTCGGGGCCGGCGTTTCCGGCCCTGCTGGCTTCCGCGATGATGAACCACGCGATAGAGCACGGGATTGCCGAGACCGTCGCCCGCCGCGGGGTGGTGGCGACACTCACAGGCACCGGGCGCCTTCTCGAACAGCGCCCCGAATGTCCCGCCGACATCGTCAGAACCTTTCTCGACTATCGTGGCACGACCGCGGCAGCAATCGAGGAGATGCGCGCCAGCGGCTTTGATGCGGCCGTGCGCAATGGGTTGGAAGCAGCGTTCAAGGCGTCGATCAGCATGGGAGAGACGACCTGATCGTCTGAGAGGCTGCTAGGTGGGATAGACTGCAGACAACTTTGGCGCCCCGTTTGATGAATCCATACTGACCGGATAAGGGGCGGCTCCATCGGAATTTTTCCGATATTAGAAAAGAGTTGATTCTGCATCGGCAAATCGCCTGGTGATAGGCCACTCATGCCCTAATAATCGATCGCGCCTTCGGCATAGCCAATTCTTCTGCCGTACGCGCGACAGAGAAGCTTCCATAGACGGACACCGAGGCTCTCGCAGGGCTCCCGTATACCAGCTCATATCAAGCTCTCCTGCTACCCGTTATCAGACGTTTTTTAATTTGAAAATGCACATGCGTAGGGGATTGGGATGGGAGCAACGTGCAAACAAATTCGCCAAATCTCGGTGTATATTTAATAATATACACTTATTATAAGTCAGCTAACTTCTATATATACATACGTTTCGACTGTTTATAAAGTATAAATTGGCAAATTTCAAGAAATAAACCGTAAGATATCCAATCTAAATGATGTATTTTTGCATCTAAGACAATTTTGTGTCAGGAAATACATAGTTCCACGAAAATATTATGTTCCGAAGCTGCGTTCGTATCGCTAGCGTGCCCGTGGAAGCTGATGAGCTTTCGTTAAGAGGGAACCCCGGATCAGAGAATACAGCGGGTGGTCACCAGCCTCGTTTCGATCCGGTAAATCGATTGGAGAAAAAATGAATATCAAGAGCCTTCTTCTCGGCTCCGCTGCTGCGCTTGCAGCAGTTTCCGGTGCTCACGCTGCTGACGCTATCGTCGCTGCTGAGCCGGAGCCGTTGGAATACGTTCGCATCTGCGACGCATACGGTGCAGGCTACTTCTTCATCCCCGGCACGGAAACCTGCCTCAAGATTGGCGGCAAGGTTCGTACCGAAGGTCAGTGGTACGACGCGTACAACCCGAACAGCCGCCTGGGCACGCTTTGGCACACCCGCGCTGAACTCCGCCTGGCAACAGCAACCGACACCGAATACGGTCCGCTGAAGACCAACACCGAAATTCGTTGGGACTGGAACGACGGCAACAGCACCAAGACCAACCTGCTGCACGCCAGCATCAGCCTCGGTGGCTTCACCATCGGTAAGGAAGATTCCGAGTTCAACGTCTTCACCGGTTATGCCGGCGACGTTATCAACGACGACGTGGTCTATGACGGCCCGTACGAACTGAACCAGATCACCTACAACTACGACGCAGGCAACGGCTTCACCGCTGTTATCTCGCTCGAAGACACCAATTCCGGCGTCGGCGCAACCGGCTCGAACGGCGAAGACAGCTCCGATCACTACGCTCCTGACGTTGTTGCAGGTGTTGGCTACAAGGCCGGCAACTTCGGCTTCAAGATCGTTGGTGGTTACGACTCGATCGTTGAAGAAGGCGCTATCAAGGCTCGCGTAGACGCCGACTTCGGCGCATTCTCGGCCTTCTTGATGGGCGGCTGGAACACCGACGGCGACAAGCTCAACAAGTACGCTGGCGCAAACGGCGCTGGCGATGCATCTGGTATCGGCTGGGGTGACTGGGCTGTCTGGGGCGGCGTGAACGTTCCGATCAGCGAAAAGGTCAAGTGGAACCTGCAGCTCGCTTACACCGACTCCAAGATCTTCGCCGCTACGACGAACGTCACCTGGAACCCGGTTAAGAACCTGACCGTTCGCCCGGAAGTGTCCTACACCAACTGGGACTCCATCAATCAGGATCAGTGGTCTGGTATTCTTCGCTTCGAGCGGAGCTTCTAATCTGATCTGAACTAGACCTCCGATCAGAGTAAGGGAGAAGATCCGGTTTCCCTCCGGATCTTCTTTCTGTTTGGAGGCGTCAATAGCCGTGGCGGCGAACAGGGAACTCAGCGCTATGCAATGATGATGTCTTCCAGGAGACGCGCCGCCGCCAGCACTCGCTCGTCCTGATCCTTCGGTGCAGACAGCAGGAAACCAACCGGCATGCCGGCGCTGCCGGTGCCGCATGGCAGGGAGACACCGCACCAATCGAGAAAGTTGCCGATCAATGTATTGCGCAGCGTCTTGGAATTGACCTTTACGAACAATTCTTCATCCGCTTCCAATGGCGCGATCGGAGGCGCAACATGGGCAACGGTGGGATAGGCGATGAATTCGTTTGGCCCAAACATGGACGTCACCTCCCTGATCAGCCTTTCCCGCACCTTCAGGATCTCGAGATATCCGACCAGACTGATGTTCTCGCCAAGCCGCGTCCGTGCAACGACCCGTCTATCCATCGCCTCCGCTTCTGGCCCCGCCAGCCGGCGATGGTGAAGTGCGAAAGCCTCCGCGGTCACGAGCGGGCCGTGCTCGGCCATCACCTGAAAGAGTTCGTCGAACGCCGGAACGGCTGCACGCCTGATTTCGACGCCGGCAGCACTCAGGCGACCAAGCGCCGCCTCGAAGGCCTGCATCACACCATCCTCAACCTCATCCATGACGATATTGGTCGGCACGACGAGCGAAAGTGCGGCGCGGTCGCTGCGGATAATATCGGGGGCCGATCGGCCGCGCATGGCCGCGTCGATCCAGATAGCGTCCTGCACGCTTCGGCATAAAGGTCCGAGCGAATCGAGACTGGTTGCCAGCGGGAAGACACCGGACATGCTATAGCGACCCCTGCTGGCCTTATATCCGACGAGACCGTTTAAAGCGGCGGGAATGCGCACCGAGCCACCAGTGTCCGTACCGATCGACACCGGCACGAGACCGGATGCAACAGCGACTGCCGAGCCTGAAGACGAGCCGCCCGGGATGCGCGCAACGTCTGTCGATCGCGGATTGAGCGGCGTACCGTAGTGCGGATTAAGTCCGAGGCCGGAAAAGGCAAACTCGCTCATATTCACCCGGCCGATCGCCACCATACCCACGGCGTTCAGCGCCTTCACCACGTCAGCATCAGCGGCCGCCGGTTCATCATTGGCGAGCACGACCGATCCAGCCGTCGTTGGCAGGCCGGTGATAGCGAACAGATCTTTCCACGCCACCGGAATGCCTTCCAGCAATCCACGGGAGCGCCCTTCGCGTAGCCTTCGTGACGATGCAGCCGCCTCTTCTTTCGCGCGGACTTCCAGCAGCCGCGTAAAGATCGCTTGGTCACCATGGGCGCGGATTGCGTCCAAGCTCTCTTCGATGAGCGCGATCGGATCGAGGTTTCCAGACTGGATCAGCACCGATAATTGCGCGATCGATTTCCCGAGATGGGTCTGCGCCATGGATGCTGTTCCTTCGCTGTCGAAAACGTCAATGACGCAGCTTATACATCAAATACATCCATCCGCCGCCCGCATTCTGGAACGCAAGGCACTTCGATATCGCGCACCTGCGCGCCGCCGTTCTTCAGTCAGTCGTCTTGCCTGCATTCACGGGCGCGGGCGGCCTGGACGAACTCTCTCGAATCAATAGGTCCGGCTCGACCTGGATGATACGCGGCTCGGGAAGATCTCCATTGACGGCGATCAGCTCGATAATACGATCGACGGCCAGTTGCGACACGCGCTTCACATCGTAATCGACCGTTGAAAGCGGCGTGACGGCGAACTCGCCGAACTCGATATTGTCGAAACCCATGATGGAGATCTCGGCCGGAACCCTGATCCCGTGTTTGCTGCAATAACGCAGCACGCCGAGCGCCAGCGAGTCATTTGTGGCAAAGACGGCTGTAGGCTTGACCGACCGCTCCATGAGCGCCGCCATCGCCCAATATCCGTACTCTACGGAATGACCTTTTGGATCGACGAAAAGCTCGACATCGACGGCAAGCTCCGCCTCGGCATGTGCCTGCATGTAACCGGTTTGCTTTTCGGTATTGCCGAGAATGACGGCGCCGTCGATAAGGGCGATCCTCTTGTGGCCGATCGCGATCAGATGGCTGACGGCCTTGTAGGCGCCGTTCTGCTCGTCCATCGACACCGCATCGATGCCGGCATTGGGATCGCCGACGAGAAGTACGACCGGATAGTTCCGTCTGCGCAGCTGCCTGATGTGATCGAGGCTACGATGGCTGCAGGGAAAAATCAGCATGCCATCGGCACGGCGCGTGCTGAACACTTCGATCATCCGCATCTCCTCCTCGATATTGTTGTTCGAGGTGGCGAGCAGCGTCGTATAGCCATTGCGGGCCAGCGCCAGTTCGATGCTCTGGGCGACATGCGTCAGCACCGGGTTTTCAAGATCGGTCAGGATCAGGCCGATCGACTTGGTCTCCTTTGCCACCAGCGAACGGGCGACATCATTGGGCAGATAGTTGAGCTGTTCGGCGACCTGCTTGATCAGCTTTCGCGTTTCCAGCGGAATGCGCGGACTGTCACGCAGGGCAAGCGAGACGGTATTCACGGAAAAACCTGTCCGCTCAGCCACATCCTTCAGCCGCGCTACAGGTTTTCCCATGATCTTCTCCGCTCTCTATCAGGCCGATTGCCGCTGCTTGCGCAGCTCGGCAATCGCCTTGAATTGCAGGCAATCGGGATGCATTTCCATCAATTCGATCCGATTGCCGTCAGGATCTTCAATCCATGCCTGCCGATTGCCGTCAAGTCCCTGCTTTATCTCTGCCGTCAGCTTGATGCCTGCAGCCTTGATGCGTTCGGCGGTAGCGTCGAGGTCCTCGATGATGAAGCACATGTGATTGACGCCATTGGCGTTCCAACCGGGCGCACGATCGTTCTCGGCACCCGGAAAGATTTCCAGATACTGATCGTCGGTAATGCGAAGATAGACCAGCCAGGTACTGCCATCCTCGTTTTTCAGTCGCAGCATCTCCGGAAACTGAAGACGCTCCCGATAGAAATCGAGCGACGCGTCGAGATCTTTCACCTTGATGGCGACGTGACCGATACTGGTAATTCCACGCATTGATTGTTCCTCTTCCCGTTCAAGCGCCGAAGATTATTTTCGGCGGGTCAATGATAACGATAATACTACCTATGATTTTACCCACTATCCTGCTGTAGCCGGCGACATCGCCTCTGCTTAAATCAATCCCATGCAGGACCCCAATCGGGGTTGATCGAGCGCGCGCCGGGTAAAATCCCGTCGATTGCGGCAAGCTCTTGCGGCGTCAAGCGCAGTGCCGTTGCCGCAAAGTTGGACCGGATGCGCGCGGCTTGTCCCGATGTCGGAATAGCCGCATAGCCTTTGGCCAGCTCATAGGCGATTGCTATCTGCTCTTCGGTCGCGTCGTGACGGCGTGCTATCGGCGCAAGAACGGGATGACCCGAAACGCGACCCTGAGCGATCGGCTGATAGCAAGTGACAAGAATATCGTTTTCCAGGCAGTATCTCGCAATCTTATTGTTCAAAAACAGTGGATTAAGCTCGATCTGATTAGCAGCGATGAGACCTTCTCCAATCAACTTCTTCGCCTCCTGCAGAAGCGCGATAGTGAAATTCGACACCCCGATCAGCCGCGTAAGGCCAAGCGATTGCGTTTCGACAAGCTGGTGCATGTAGGTCGCCAGCGGTATCTGGCCGTTCGGAGCGGGCCAATGGATCAGGCACATATCCACACGATCGACACCGATATCGTCCAGGCTACGCCTCAGCGACGGAACGAGTTTTCCCTCGGCGAGATTGTCCGTCGAAATCTTGGTCGTGATGAAAACCTCGTCACGGTGCAGAGCGCTACGTCGCACCGCTTCACCGACACAAGGCTCGCTACCATAAGTCTGCGCAGTATCGAGATGCCGATAGCCGGTTTCCAGCGCCGTCAGGATCGACGCAATTCCAGCCTCTCCGAGCCTGCCATATGTCCCGAAACCGATCTTCGGTATTTCTGCGGCATATCGATTGGAATTCATCGATTCTCCCCTTATTTTGCGGTCGCGAGAGCCATTTCGCAGCGCAAAACATAAGCAATCGTCAATCTGCGCGCTTGACGCATCTCGTATCGCATGCCAGTATTATCGTTAATATGATTTTGACGCAAGAGGCCTTCTTACAACCAGAAGGGCGACGAGATCAGGGAGGAAAGAATGAAGCTACGATGGAGCCGTCTATCGCCGCAGATCGCCTTGGCTCCCGCTGCGGCCGTCACACTCGTTGCATTTGCGGGTTCTATTGTCTGGACAATCTATATTTCTTTCACGCAAAGCCGCCGTTTGCCGGACTATGCGATCGATTGGTCCGCTCCCTTCCGCCAATATCAGCGGCTTTACTATGACATGGGCTGGCACATTTCGCTGTCCAACCTCGTCATCCTCGCCATTGGAAGCGCTCTTGCCATCGTTTTCGGCTTCATTCTGGCCGCCATGATCGAGCGGGAGCGACGCGGCGAAGATGCCTTTCGGACCGTTTTCCTCTATCCGCTGGCGATATCATTGATCGTCACCGGCGTTGCCTGGCGCTGGATTCTCAATCCGCAGCTCGGGCTTGAGAACTTTCTGCATCAGATCGGACTGACCGGAATCAGCCTCAACTGGCTGGCCAGCGGCGATACGGCGATTTACGCGATCATTCTCGCATCCATCTGGCAAAGCTCGGGCTTCTATATGGCGCTGATGCTCGCTGGCTTGAAGGCGATCAACACCGAGATATGGAGTGCCGCCCGGCTCGATGGTGCAAGTCTCTGGAAGGTCTATCTCGAAATCATCATTCCGATGATGAAGTTCACGTTTCTGACCTGCGCCATCCTTCTGTCGCTCGGCGTTATCAAGGCTTACGATATCATCGTTGCAATGACCAATGGCGGCCCCGGTCAATCGACCTGGATGCCAGCCTATTTCACGATCAACGCCCTGACGGCCAAGAACAATCTCGGCTATGCCTCGGCAGCCGCTTCCCTGATGCTGGCGATAACCGTCGTCATCTTTCTGCCGCTCGTTCTTCTCGTCATCTGGCAGCAGCGCGGCGCGCGCAAGGCAGGTCGTGCATGAGCAACGTCAACCCCTTGCAGCTTGCGACGCCTTCCGCCAAGCCGGCTCTGCGGGCCAAGTCGAGCGCCGGCACTGTGGTCATGCATCCAAGGCGAAAGAAGCGCATCAAAGCCAGGTCGATCGCAGTTCTCGTTTTCCTCACGATGGCGGCGCTGTTCTTCTGCGTGCCGCTCTATGTACTCATCGTCACATCCTTCAAGACGATGGATCAGATCCGCGAGGGCGCGATCTTTTCTCTGCCGCATACCTGGACGCTTCAGCCCTGGGATTATGCCTGGAATCAGGCCTGTTCCGGCCTGACCTGCACAGGCTTGAAGGGCGGCTTTCTCAATTCGATCAAGATCCTAATCCCGTCGCTGATTGCCTCCATCGCCATTTCTTCCGTGACAGGATATGCGCTGGCCATGTGGAATGTCCGCTGGGCCGGGACGTTTCTGTTCATCCTGTTCCTATGCGCCTTCGTACCGTTCCAGATCATCATGTATCCCTTGATCATCATTACGGTTAACCTCGGCATCTATGGATCGATATGGGCCGTTGCCTTCATTCATACTATTCTCGCCATGCCGGTCCTGACGTTGATCTTCCGGAATTATTATAAGGATATACCGGCTGATCTCATCAAAGCCGCGATCATGGATAGTGGATCGTTCTGGCGGATCTTCACAGAGATCATCCTGCCCATGTCGGGCAATATCCTGATCGTCGTCCTGATCATGCAGATTACCAGCATCTGGAACGACTACCTGATCGGCGTGACGTTCGGCGGTCTCGGCGCCGCGCCGATGACGGTCAACCTCGCGAACATGGTGACGGTGACAACTGGCACCGCATCCTACAACTCGAATATGGCGGCAGCGCTGCTGACAGCCATCCCACCGCTCTTCATCTATTTCGTACTCGGCAAATTTTTCGTCCAGGGCATTTCTGCAGGCGCCATCAAAGGCTGACCGGACGGATCAACGGAGGACTGCATGCCCAGCGTCTCGTTCGACCATATCGTCAAGAAATACGGCGAGCTCACCGTGCTCGACGATTTGAATCTTTCGATCGAGGACGGCGACTTCCTCGTTCTTCTCGGTCCCTCAGGCTGCGGCAAGACCACGCTCCTCAATCTGCTGGCCGGTCTCAACGACGTCTCGAGCGGGCAGATCATGATCGGGTCGCGCGATGTCACCGATCTCGATCCGAAGGATCGCGGCCTCGCCATGGTTTTCCAGTCATATGCGCTCTATCCGACCAAGACGGTCAGAGGAAACCTGAAGTTTGGACTTTCGGCCAGCCGCCTACCTAAGGAAGAGGCTGAAAAGCGGATCGCATGGGCTGCCGACATGCTGCAGCTCGGACCGCTGATGGAGCGCAAGCCGGCGCAGCTTTCCGGCGGTCAGCGCCAGCGCGTTGCCATCGGCAGGGCTCTGGTCAAGCATGCGGATGTCCTGCTCTTTGACGAACCATTGTCCAATCTCGACGCGAAACTGCGCACCGAGATGCGAATGGAAATCAAAAAGCTGCACGAGACGCTCAACCCGACCGTTGTCTACGTCACCCATGACCAGATCGAGGCCATGACCATGGCGACAAAGATCGCCATCATGAACGGCGGCGAGATCCAGCAGTTCGGATCGCCCGACGAAGTCTATGAAAACCCCGCCAATCTGTTCGTTGCCAGTTTCATCGGATCGCCTGCCATGAACCTGTTCAACGTCGATATCGGCGTCGTCAATGGAGAGGTCGTCGGTACGTTTTCGACCGGCGAAACCATCGTGCTTTCCGCCTATCCGTTCGAACGACCGCCACAGGCGGGAGCAAAAGCCGTCGTTGGCCTGCGTCCCGAGCATTTCGCGCGACCGGAGGAGGCCTCCGGCGATACGGCGCTCGCAATCGAGGTGCCGGTCCGCACGGTCGAGCGAACGGGTTCGGACGCCATCCTGACCCTGAATTTTGCCGGCGGCCTGCTTGCTGTGCGGGCCGAACCGGACCGTGCCGCAGGCATGAAAGCCGGGCAGATGGTCCCCGTCCGCTATCCGAAATCCAAGATCAATCTCTTCGACGCCCAAAGCGGGCAGCGCATGTGACGTCCTTGTCATTTTTCATTGGGAGGAAAAATATGTTCAAGACGCTGAAACTAGGCATCGGTGCCGGAATGCTTGCCGCCGCTCTGGCGGCCTCTGCCTCGGCGGAAGATCTGGTGATTTATCAGGACTGGTCCTCGCCGGCCGAAGTGGCCGCACTCAATGTCCTGAAAAAGGCAGCGGCAGCCAAGGGGATCAACTGGATCGATATCAGCATTCCGCATGATACCGGCTCGAACGTCAATCTGCTCAATCTGGTGACCGGCGGCAACCCGCCCAACGTCTTTGTCGAGAACAGCCCCGGCGTCTATCGCGACTTGACGAAGATGGGTCTTGGCCATCCGTTGACCCAGCTTTTCACATCCATCGGCGCAGTCGACCACTTCCCCGCCGCAGTCAAGAAATCGATCACGGTTGATGGCGAATTGATGAAGATCCCGCTCGGCATCCAGATGGACGGCATGGTCTATTACAACATGGATGTCGCCAAGAAAGCCGGCGTCGATCCCACCAAATGGGATTCGCTGGATGCCATGTTCGCCGATTTTCCGAAGATCAAACAGGCGGGCTTCGTTCCGCTGGCGCTCGGTGCGCAGCAATGGCAGGTCGGCTATCTGATGCATGCGCTGGTCGCGACACTTGGGGGCCAGGACGTCTACACGAAAGTGTACGGCGAAAAACCGGACCGGACCGCTCTGGATTCGCAGACCATGCGCGATGTCTTTACCTGGCTGCGCAAGTTTCAGCAGGCGGCCGACCCAGGCTCGGTCAATCGCGATTGGAACATGACCACCAATACCGTCATCACCGGTAAGGCGCTGATGCAGATCCACGGCGACTGGATGAAGGGCGAGTGGGTCGCAGCCGGCAAACATGCCAATCAGGATTTCGGCTGCATCCCGATCCCCGGCGCCAAGGCCTATGCCGTCGGCGTCGATTCATGGGGTATTCTCGGCAATCAGTCGCCGGCCAAGGATAAGGCCGAACTCGATTTCGCCGCCACGATTGTCGATCCCACCGTCAATACCGATTTCGCGGCCGCAAAGGGGTCCACCCCCATCCGCAACGATGTCGACGTCTCCAAACTCGACGGCTGCTCCCAGGAAGTTCTAACGATGCTGAAGGATCCGGACAAGCAGGTGCAAAACCCGCATTCGATGACCGATGCCGATTGGCTAGCCGCCACCTGGGAAGTCGCCTTCAATTTCTGGAGCGATCCGTCCATGTCGGTCGACGACGCCATCAAGCAGCTCCAATCCGGTTACGACACGATCGTGCAGTGATCCTCCCAGAACTGCCGATCAGCGACCCGACCGAAATCGGGTCGCACAATTCCCCCAGGACCGAAAGGTATTCCCATGACCACCACCGTACTCGATGAAGACCGGGTCTTTCAGATCTGCTTCGTGACCGATGATGTCCAGAAATCCGCCAAGTGGTTTTCCGAGCTGACCGGAAAACCCGTTCCGCCGGAAGGCAAGGCAGCGGATCCTGAAGAGGCCCAGGCCATCTACAATGGTATGCCGGCAGCCGTCGGCTGCCGCATCATCATGTTCGAATTCGGCAATATCGATTTTGAATTCCTTCAGCCCGGGCCGGAAAAGAGCGCCTGGCGCGATCTGCTGGAAGCCAAGGGACCGGGCTGCCACCACATCGCGTTCAAGACGCGCAATCTGACAAAGAAGAATGCCTTTCTGGAAGCGCAGGGACACAGGCTGTTGCAGCGCGGCGAATTCCACGGCGGTCACGGCCGATATGCCTACTACGATACCTTGCCGCAGCTTGGCGCTCTCGTCGAACTTCTCGAGTTCGATGCCGATAAGGAGCCGCAGCCGTAAGCGAAGGGTTCGCCTGAGGAATTCCGCGCCCGGCAGCCAGTAAAGGCCGTATCCAATGAACTATAAGATCGCCTATCAACTCTACTCGTCACGCAACTTTCCGCCGCTCGCCACTCAGCTGCCGATCCTGAAGAGCATGGGTTACGACGCAATTGAACCGTGGCTGCCTGCCTATGAGGCCGATCCCGCGCTGTTTCGTCGGCAGCTCGATGATGCGGGTCTTGCCTGCTTCGGCTTCCACATGCCTCTGACGGGCCTCGTCAACGAACCCGCCCGCTACCTCGACATCGCTGAAACGCTGGGCGCGACCTATCTGATCCCGCCCTTCGTGCCCAAGGAGGAGCGGCGGGAAACGAGCGATTTCTGGAAAGGGATTGGGAATAAGCTCGCTGTCGGTGCGGATAAGGCGGCGGAACGTGACCTCAAGGTCGCATGGCATAATCACGATTTCGAGTATTTTGCCCTGCCTGACGGCTCACGCCCGATCGAGCACATTCTCGGGCAGAGCGAGGCGGTTCTTTTCGAGATCGACTGCGGCTGGATCACCCGTGCCGGCGCAGATCCGGCTCTGGAACTGCAGCAATATGCCGACCGCATCGCCTGCATCCAGGTGAAGGATACGGCCCCATTGGGGACGGTCGAAGACGACGGATGGACGGCGACCGGCGACGGCATCATCGATTGGGCGGCGCTTGCGCCGCTGTTCCGCAAGACGACGGCCGACCATATCGTCACGGAGCACGACAACCCCTCCGACTGGCAGCGTTTTGCGCTTCGCTCGATCGATTATCTCAGCAACCTCGGATTATAGCTGCCATGAAAATCGTCGACGTCAAATGCGCCGTCATCGGACGCAGCCCGGTTGTGCGAATAATGACCGATCAGGGGCTGGACGGCTATGCGCAGGCGGAAACCTGGAAGCCTTTCCTCAAGCCGCATATCCTGAGTTTTCGCGACAACCTGATCGGTTGCGACCCTACGGATGTCGAACGCGTGATGATGCGCATCCGCCAGCGCGGTGGTTTCAAGCCCTGGGGAGCTGCCGTCAGCACCATCGAAATGGCCTTGTGGGATCTCGCGGGAAAGGCGGCCGGCCTACCTGTCTATAAATTGCTTGGCGGGAAAGTCCGCGATCGAGTTCGCGTCTACAACGGCGCGGTGCGCCTTCCTCTGTCGGGTTATGATCCGGAGGACTATGCGGCAAACACCAAAGCAATGGTTGAAAGTGCCGAAGGCTTTACCATCATCAAGCAGCCGATCGGCTTTCATAGTCCAATGGCACGCACGGTGCCCGACTTTTTCTATGGCGACCCCGAGGCCGGCAGGGTCCACGGGACCCACGAGCGCGGCATGCTGACGGAACGCGGCCTCAAACATCTCGTCGAATGCGTGGCCGCCATGAAGGAGGTTACAGGAGATCGTGTGGGGCTGGCGCTCGATTGCGGCCCCGGCTTCACCCTTCCCGACGCCATCCGCTTTGCCCGTGCCGTGGAGCCATTCAACATCCTGTGGCTCGAGGACCTGCTGACGGGAGACTATTCGCCTTTCGTCAATCCGGACATCTACCGCGACCTGACGACGGCAACATCGACGCCGATCCACACCGGCGAACAGATTTACCTGCGGCAGAACTTCAAGCCGCTGATCGAAGGCAAATGCGTCAACATCATCGGTCCCGACCCCGGCGACATCGGTGGCATTGCCGAGCTCAAATGGGTCGCCGAGCACGCCGATCTGCACGGGGTGCTGATGGCGCCGCATGGCACGGCCAATGGCCTGCTCGGGCTCGCCGCGCTGGTGCAGGTGTCGGCCACCCTGCCGCATAATTTCATCGCCTTCGAATATCCGGTCGGCGACCCCGACTGGTGGTATGACATCGTCGAAGGGCTGCCGGATCCTCTCGTTCAGGATGGACATATCAAGGTCTGGGACAGGCCTGGCCTTGGCGTCACTCTGATCCCCGAGAAGGCGAGCCGCTATCTGGCACCCGACGATGCCGATTTCTTCCAGTAAAGCACGAACTTGATGAGGGAATTCCAATGACAAGCGAATTGGCAATCTACGACCTGGAAAGCGGTACGGTGACGACCGTGCTGACCACCCCGGAGCTGATCGAGGCGCCAAACTGGACGCCGGACGGGAAATGGCTCGTGATCAATGGCAACGGCCGGCTCTTTCGCGTCGATCCCACGAAGCCGGAGATGATTGCGATCGACACCGGCTTTGCAAAGGATATCAACAATGACCATGGCATTTCCCCCGATGGAACGTTGATCGTCATCAGCGACTCCACCGAGCAGGGATCCAGCGCCATCTACTCATTGCCGTTTGCAGGCGGCACGCCGCAGCGCATCACCGAAAAGACGCCCTCTTACTGGCATGGCTGGTCGCCGGACGGAAAGACGATCGCCTACGTCGCCAATCGCAGCGGCACCTATCAGGTCTATACCTGCCCGATCACTGGCGGCGACGAAACACAGGCCACATCGACCTTCGATCATTGCGACGGTCCGGACTTCACGCCGGATGGGGAATGGATCTGGTTCAACGGGGAAAAGAACGGCGAGGTCGCCTTGTGGCGCATCAGGCCCGATGGCAGCGACGCGCAGAAAATGACCGACGACGAGCGCGTCAACTGGTTTCCACACCCATCGCCAGATGGGCGCCACGTGCTCTATGTCGCCTATGAACATGGCGTCAAAGGTCATCCGCGCGATCACGATGTCGAGTTGCGCCTCATGCCCGCGCAAGGCGGGGCAACGAAGACTTTGCTTTCGCTCTTTGGCGGACAAGGCACGATCAATGTCCCCTGCTGGGCACCCGACAGCAAACGTTTTGCCTTCGTGCGCTTTCACAAGGATGCCAACTAGGCGGCCGCGACCATCCTTTGCCGGATCGCAGGCACATCGACGCAGATTGGAAGAGCCGGCTTAGTCCGGCTTTTCCAGTTTGCCGTCGCGCAAGGCGTCGCTAAGCTCGATCCTGGCCGTGCCGATCAGTTGTTCCATGGCAAGGCGAGCGGCGTCCGGGCGACGCATGCGGATGGCATCGAGAACGTCCTGATGCCGCGCGATCGCATATTCATGCGATTGGCTGGCGCGATTGGTCAGCCGGAAACTGGCAAGCAAAGCGGCCCTGATGGCTGTCGCGAATTGGCGAAAGACCCAATTGCCGCTGGCATTGATGATCGCGGTATGGAACTCCAGATCCGCCTGGCTCCAAGCCTCGTTATCACGGGCGTTGGCCGCAACCATGTCCTCAAAAGCCGCAGCAATCTGCGCCAGCTGCTTTGCCGTGGCATTGGCCGCAGCCTGTGCCGCCGAGGCCGGCTCAAGCAATTGGCGGGCGTCGAGCAGAGACACGTAGAAGCTGCGGTCGTTGCTGAATTCCAGGGTCGCATCGAGCACGAGCGGGTCCAGATAGTTCCAGTTTTCCCGCGGCAGGACATTGGTGCCGGCGCGCGTGCGCGAGCGGACCATTCCAAGCGCCGATAGATATTGCATGGCCTCGCGCAGGCTGGTGCGGCTAACCCCGTAGACCTCGGAAAGCTCGGCTTCGTTCGGAAGCAGCGAGCCTTCGGCGATTTCGCCGGAGACGATCTGGCCGATCAGCTTCTTCAGCAGCTCTTCCCGCACGGTACGCTTTCCCTGCGCGGGCGATGTCGCACCGTGCGTGGTGCGCAGAGATCCCGAATGCGTACTCTTCACCTGAACTCCCTTCCGCTGGCTCCGCCGCGATTGCGGGTACCACCATGCTCCGGCATCAATGCGCTTCAGTAAGCTGAACGGATGTCTCCCCACACATCCGATCGCCCATCATGTCCTTGCACCACGTCCGGCCGCTGACGAGCGCAAATTATCGAGAAGAACGGCCAACAACAGAATGCAGCCGCGCACCAGATACTGATAGAAGGCCTGGATATTCAGGAGATTCATGACGTTCTCGGCAATCCCCATGATGAGGACCCCGACGACAACGCCCGTCATGGCGGCCCGACCACCGGCCAGCGACACACCGCCAAGCACACAGGCCGAGATGACAGAAAGCTCGAGCCCGGTTGCTGCGTTCGGCTGACCCGACGTGATGCGCGAGGCAAGCAGAATACCGGCAATGGCGCAAACAAGCCCCTGCAATGCGAAAATCCAGATGCGCATATTGACGACATTGACGCCGGCGAGACGCGACGCCTCCGGATTGCCGCCGATCGCCAGCGTGTTCTTGCCGAAGACGGTACGGTTCAAAGCAAAACCAAAGACGATGAACAGGATGACCATGATCCAGATCGGCGTCGGCACGGTGAGAAAGCGCGAGAGCGCCAACTGATAGAAGCTCGGATCATTGATACCGACTGCGCGTCCATCCGATGCGATGAGCGCCAGACCGCGAACGATCTGCATGGTTGCAAGCGTAGTGATCAGCGCATTGATACGGAACTTGGCAATGACGACGCCATTGACCACGCCGACGATGCTGCCGCAGATCAAGGCTGCGACGAGCCCGAGCGGAATCGAACCCGTCGAATTCGACACCATGACGGCAACCATGCCCGAGAAGGCGACCGTCGAGCCAACCGACAAATCGAAATCGCGCGAGGCAAGGCAGAACATCATCGTGCAGGCGACGATGCCGATCGTCACCACCGACTGCAGCAGACCAAGCATATTGCGCTCTGTCAGAAAGCTCGGAACGAAAAGCGAGACGATCACGAAGGCGATCGCGAAGATCACCACCAGTCCCTGTTCGCCGAGAAGTATCTTTTTCAACGAATTCATCATCACATTCCTGAACTAGATTGTACCGGCGGCATTCTTGTCGGGCAGCGCCGCAGTCAGAATGGCTCGTTCGTCGAAGTTTTCGCGCGCGACATCGGCCGCAACGCGGCCCTCGCACATAACCATGATACGATCGGAAATCCCCATGACCTCCGGAAGCTCGCTGGAGATCACGACAATCGCCATGCCATCCGCAGCCAACTCATAGAGGATCTCGTAGATTTCCGACTTGGCGCCGACATCGATGCCGCGGGTCGGCTCGTCTATGACGAGCACCTTGACGCCTTGCTCCGATAGCCAGCGGCCGAGAATGACCTTCTGCTGGTTCCCGCCCGACAGGTTGACGATGTCCTGCTTGCGCGATGGCGTACGCACCCGCAATTTGGCGATGAACTGATCGGCGACAGCAGCCTCCTTCTTCGGGTTAAGCACACCGAAGGGTGAGAAATGCCGTCGCGAGGAGATGGCGATATTTTCCTGGATCGATCGTCCCTGGATGATGCCGTCGAACTTGCGGTCTTCCGGGCACAGAACCATGCCGGCATTGATCGCCGCTTTCGGATTGTTTGGCGAGACGGTTACACCATCGATCGAAACGCTGCCCTGGTGACGATGATCGGCACCATAAAGGAGGCGGGCCATTTCGCTCCGGCCGGCGCCGATGAGACCGAAAAAGCCGAGGATCTCCCCTTTGCGCACCGAAAAGCTGATCGGATTGCGCAGTTTCGTGCCCGAGAGGTTTTTGACATCGAGCCTGACCTCACCAAGCGGCCGCTGACGCCAACCCCAGATATTGCTGATCTCGCGTCCGACCATCTGCGCGATGATCTGCTCGCGCGTCGTTTCGGCGATCTTCGGATGATGTGCGGCGAGCCTGCCATCCCGTAGCACGGACAGACTGTCGCAAAGCCGGAAGATCTCATCCAGACGATGCGAGACGTATAGAATAACGGTGCCCTTAGCCTTCAAGCGCTCGATCAGGGCAAAGAGAAGTTCGCTTTCACGTGAAGACAGTGAGGATGTCGGTTCGTCGAGCGCGATCACGCGCGCATCGAGCATGACGGCCTTGGCGATTTCCACCATCTGCCGCGCACCGATCGAGAGCGAGGCGACCTTTGCCGACGGATCGACGTCCACGCCGATCTCCTTGAGCCTGGCACGGACGGTCTCGATCAGAACCTTGCTGTTGATCACGCCTGCCTTGCCGGGAAAGCGGCCGAGCCATAGGTTTTCGGCGACAGTCAACTCGGGAACAAGCTGAAGCTCCTGATGGATCACGATGACGCCCGCATTGAAGGCATCGCGCACGGAGCTGTATTTCTGATCCACGCCATCAATGAGGATGCTCCCCGTATCCGCCGACTGGTCACCCGAGAGGACACGGATCAGCGTCGATTTGCCGGCGCCGTTTTCGCCCATCAATCCGTGGACGGCCCCCTTCTCCACGCCGAAGGAAACATCGGAAAGGGCCTGCACCCCTGGATAGCCCTTGGAAATGCTATTGAATTCGAGGAAAGCCATCTTCGCTCCATCGAGAAAGTACCCGGCGACCTCAAGCCGCCGGGACGGAAATCATCCTGATCAGATGATTATTCGATGCCGAGGTCCTTGCGAACCTTTTCATAGTCGCCGCGCAAGGCAAGCGAGCCGGAGGTCAGGGTGAGCTTCGGCGGCTCCTTGCTGTTGGCGATCCAGTCATACATGTTGATCGCAGTCTCGTAGCCGTGGCGCTTCGGCGAGATGATGACGGTGCCGAAGAAGCCCGTAGCTGCCGGCTTCTTGAACTCGTTGATGGCTGAATCCGCACCACCGATGCCGATGCCGATCATGTTGGTGGCAGGGATGCCGACGGATTCGGATGCGCGGACGGCACCCAGCACAGCTTCGTCGTTCAGGCCGAAAGCGACCCAGTACTTGATGTCGGCATGCTTGTTGAGAACGGTCGTGGCGGCATTGAGGGCAGCCTCGGTGTCGGTCTTTGCCTGCGGCGCATCAAAGATGTTCGCAGCCGGGAAGCCTGCGCCCTTCAGAACCGAGATCGCGCCTTCGACGCGGTCGACGGCCGTCGGCAACTGGTCGTAGGAAACACGGATTGCACCGACATTCTTCATGTCCCAGCCGCGCTTCTTGATTTCGTCGACGATGCCCTGACCGACGGTCTCGCCGATCTTGCTGGCGGAAATGCCCATATGCGGCACATCCTCGAGCGGTTTGCCGTCGGCATTGACGAGGCGGTCATCGACCGTCATCAACTTCAGCTGGTTTGCAGCGGCCTTGGCGACGATGCCCGGTCCGAGCTTGACGTCAGGCGTGCAGACGATGAAGCCCTGCGCACCCTGGGCGCCGAGATTGTCGATTGCCGACTGGACCTTTTCGCCGTCTTCAGCGCCGATCTTGACGAGCGTGAAGCCCTTCTCCTTGGCGGCCTGGTCGGCGAATTTCCATTCGTCCTGGAACCAGGGCTCTTCGGGCTGCTTCACGATGAAACCGATCTTGACGTCTTCCGCAAAAGCGGAACCGGCCGCCAGAACGGCAAAAGTGCCTGCAAGGATTGCCGCTTTGAAAAAGCGCATGATCTCTCTCCCTCAAATCTCCTACTGCCATCTGTGGGCAGCAGGAATTTGAATAAGAATAAACATCATACAAGTCAATATTTATGTATGATTATTTATTGCGGATATTTTGAGATGGTTATGAGGATGCGGCTATTTTAGCAACGAAAAGTGGCTCTTACCCGCAAAACATCCCGTCTGATGATTTGAGACGGCAGAATAAATCATATATTTCAGAGAGAGTGGTACACGGATGATCGGAGATCGGGCGGTCAAAGCGGCCGGGGATAATTTCCGTCAGCGCGTTTTAAAGCGGTTTTTACCGACACGTCAAAGCTCTGCGAAAGGACCTTCAGGCACGCTTAGACAGAGTCTTTTCGCCGCACGGCAGGCATAGCGGCGTGCCATCGACGGGATGCGGAATGACCAATGCCTCGACACCGAAGACCGTGCGGATCAACTCCGGGGTCAATAGATCGGCAGGCCGACCGGCGGCGTGGACGCCGCCATTAGCAACCGCAACGATATGATCCGCATATTGGGCAGCATGATTGAGATCGTGGACGACCATGACGACGGTGCGCCCGCGCGTCCTGTTCAGCTCTCTGAGGAGGTCGAGCACTTCCAGCTGATGGGCAATATCCAGATAAGTCGTCGGCTCGTCGAGCAGCAGGATGGGCGTTTCCTGCGCAAGCGCCATCGCAATCCAGGCGCGTTGCCGCTGACCGCCGGAAAGCCTGTCCAGCGGGCGCTCGGCAAGATCGGCAAGACCGGTTGCCGCAAGAGCGGCATCGACGATCTCTTCGTCCGCCTTGGTTGTGCGTGCCAGCATGCTCTTGTGAGGATGACGGCCAAAGCGGCAAAGCCGGCGCACCGTCAATCCATTGGGTGAGACCGGGCTCTGCGGCAGCAGCGCCAGAAGCTGGGCAATCGCCTTGTTGTGCATGCTGGCGATGGCTTTGCCGTCCAGCATGACCGTGCCTGCGAGTGGCTGAATGATACGGCCAAGCGCCCGCAGCAGTGTCGACTTGCCGCTACCATTGGCGCCAATCAGCGCCGTGATCTTTCCGTCCGGGATGGCGATATCGACATTCTCAAGCACTTTGACTGCACTGTAGCCAAGCGTCAGTCCCTGGGCCGAGAGACGGGGATGGACGGCGTCAGTCATGGCGGCCTGCCTCCTTGATCAGCAGGAAGATGAGATAAGGGCCACCAACCACGGCCGCGACAATACCGGCCGGAATCTCGTTCGGCAGGGCGACGAGGCGACCGATAAGATCAGCAGACGACAATGTCAGCCCGCCGATGAGTGCGCTGGCCGGAACGACATGGCGCGCACGCGGGCCGACGAGAAGGCGGGCAGCATGCGGCGCAAGCAGCCCAAGGAAGCCCATGCTGCCGACGGCGGCGACACTGCCGGCACATAGCAGCACGGAGACAAGAATGAGGCCTCCACGCAACAGGCCGGGAGAAAGCCCGAGGCTTGTCAATGTATCGTCACCAAAGCCACCGGCATCAAGGCGGATTGCCGCAATCAGCACCAGCGGAATGCAAGCGGCGAGCCAAAGCGCAAGGACGAACACGTCGGTCATGGTGCTGCCGTAGACACTGCCGGCGAGCCAGACCATGGATTGATCCGCGCGGGTTGGAAAAAGCACCATGACATATTGCATGAAGGCATGAGCCAGCAGCCCGATCGCAACGCCGACCAGTGCCAACGCCGCAATGCCGCCACCAAAGCTCCGCCCGATCGCCAGCAGCGCTGTCGCGCCGATGAGGGCGCCAGCCACCACGCCCGCAGGGATCGCCCAAACCGCCCAGGCGGCCGGCGTCAGGATGCCGACGAGAAACGCGCCAAGCCCGGCGCACTTGGTAATGCCGACGACATCAGGCGATGCCAGCGGATTGCGCAGCGCGCCCTGCAGAAATGTGCCGGCGACACCGAAGGAAGCCCCCGCCAAGATGGAGACGATGACGCGTGGCGCGCGATATTCTCTGACGATGAAAGCGCTTTTGCCGCCGGCAATACCATCAAGAACCTGTCCGATCGAAAGACTGACGGCGCCGATCGTCATGCCGAGAACCGCAACGATGAGAATGAGAACGGCAATGGCGACGCAGACGGTCGTGGTGCGGTGGCTTGCGGGAGAGACAGTGCCGACGCTCATCACGACCTCTGCTGCCAGAGAATGACGAGGAAGGCCGGCGCGCCAATCAATGCGGTCACGATGCCGACAGGCATTTCTGCCGGGAAAGCGGCGACACGCCCGATCAGATCGGCACCACTTAACAGCAATGGGCCGGCCAGGGCACTCAGGGCGATGACGGTCAATTGATCGCTGCCCGCAAGACGGCGCACGATATGAGGCACGAGCAGGCCGATAAAGCCGATCGGGCCGCCGACGGCTACGGCCGAGCCCGCAAGGATGACGATGAGTGCGGCCGCGAGACCGCCGACACGCCGCGCGTTCTGGCCAAGCGACACGCCGGTCGTCTCGTCCAGCGCCAGCACGCCGAAATGGCGGCCGGCCGTCAGAGCCGCTCCGCCGCCGAGAAGCGTGAAAGGCAGGATAACCGCGACCTTGCTCCATTGCGCGCCGTTAATAGACCCGGCGAGCCAGTAGACGATATCCTGGGCTGCATTATTGGCAATCAGGATCGCTTGCACGAGCGCTGAGAGAACCAGCTGAATGGAAATGCCCGCAAGCGCCAGCTTCATGTCGTTCATGGTCCCGGAGACCGATAGCGCCCACATCGCAAACCCCACCGCAGCCGCGCCAATGAAGGCTGGCCATATTGTGCCGGCACCGCGCAAGCCGGGCATCGCGATCAGGCAGACGACAATCATCAGCGATGCGCCGGCATTGATGCCGAAGGTTTGTGGAGAGGCAAGCGGGTTGCGCGTCAACGTCTGGATCAGCACGCCGGCAATGGCGAGATTTGTTCCGATAAGCAACGCCAGCATTGCTCGCGGCATGCGGACGTCCCAGACAAGGGCGCTATCCGGCGAACCATCGGACGCTAGAAGTAATTGCAGCGCGCGGGTGACCGGCAGCTGCGAAACACCAAAGGAAATGCCTGATATCACGATGCCGACCAACGCCGTCAGGAAAATGATTCCAAGCAAAATGGTCCGGCCGCCCGTCGGCCGCATTACCGCAAGATCACCGCCGCTCATGCGCGTCTACCCGGCATCATAGACCTTTGCGAGGATTTCGCGGACGATCATTTCCGCCGTTTTCAACCCGCGGAAGCGAGAGAACTGGTTGCGATCGACCTCGAAGATCTTGCCTGATTTCACCGCCGCAACATTGGCAAAGGCGCTATTGCTTTTCCACTGATCGAGCACGGTGCCGCCGGCATCGGTGGCAACGAGAAGCACGTCAGGATTGATGGCGATCAGGCGCTCCAGCCCGGCGCCGCTCTCAACCGCCTTCGACGATTCGACAGCAGGCGTCAAACCGATGGCCTTGAAGACCGATCCGGTGAAGGACGAGGATGTGTGCAGGCTCATGGAATCCGGTGTAGCGACCGCAAGCAGGAAGCGCCGCTTCTCACCTGCGGGAATTTTGGCCGCAAGGCCGGCAATGGTCGCCTCGTGGTCGGCGATGGCCTTCTCGCCCCTCGCCTTGTCTCCCAGCGCATCGGCAATCACGACGACCGAACCCTTGATGGTCGCATAGTCGCCCTCCCAGCTGTTCAGCACGATCGTCGGCGCGATCGCACCCAGCTGCTGATAGATGGCAGAATGACGCGTCTCGTCCGCGATGACGAGATCCGGCATCAAGGCGCTGACGAGTTCGAGGTTCGGCTCCAGTCGCGTCCCAACGGAGCTGTAATCGATATGCTTGCCGAGCAGCTGATCGATGCGCTTGGCCTGATTGTCGTCCGTGATGCCGACGGGCACGACACCGAGCGCATCGAGCGCTTGGACGAACGAAAATTCGAGTGCAACGACGCGCGAAGGCATGCCGTCGATTTTGGTCGTGCCGAGCAGATGGGCAATCTGTCTGCTTTGGGCGGCCATTGCCGCAGCCGCACGAAAGCCTGCCGGCGACGCCAGCAAAACCGCAAGGGCGCGGGCCATATGCTTATGCAGATCCCGCCGTGACAGATGTTTTTGCAGCATTGAAATGCTCGGTCCCGTAACGTTCGATGGCCGCCCTGACATCGGGCGGCACCTTAAGCAGAGTTTTTTACTCTTGTTAAGTGACCGGCATCCATGATCGCGAATGCCGGCCAAAGCAAGCCTTTAAAAGGCAATAGACGCATTGACGAAGAAGGTGCGCGGCTGGCCGACGAACTTGCCGCCATTGTTGTCGGTCGACCGCGTGAAGTAGACCTTGTCGAACAGGTTCTTGACGCCGAACGCGAGTTTCGGCGCGTTCTTCTTGTCTTCCGGCTGGTAGGCCACGCGCAGATTGACGATACCGTAGCCCGGGATATCACCGAGACGACCGGTCGCATCCTCCTCTGTGACATATGTTGCGCCATCCGTTGCAGTCCCGGGCGAGCGCTGCTTCGATTGCGCCGTCACATCGGCGTTGAGGACCCAGTCATCGTAGCGATAGCTGGCACCGACCGTTCCGAAATTACGCGAGTAGAAGGGCAGATCCTTGCCCTTGAATGCACCAGCCTCATACGTCGCCTGGGTAAAGGTGTAGTTGGCATAGACCGACATGCCATCCAATGCCGACGTCAGGCTTCCGAGATCATATTGTGCCGCCGCCTCGATGCCCTGATGCTTGGTCGCTCCAAGATCGGTCCACATGCCATCACCGACGATGCTGCGGCTGAGATAGAGTTCCTTGTCGAAATCGATGTAGAACGCCGTCAGCTCGGCTTTCCAGCTATCGCCCTCGTAGTGCGTGCCGAGTTCGTAGGTGGTTGCCTTTTCGGGATGCAGGCCGTCGGTCGTCGATGCGAGCTGGCTATATTGCTCCGGACCGAACGAGACGCCGACATTGCCGAAGACGCTCCAGGAATCATTGAGCTTGTAGGAAGCCGAAATCGTCGGTAGCAGCTCGCGGGCGTCGATCGACGGCGAGATAGTGCTGGTGACAACACCGCTGGCCAGATTGGTGACGTCATTATGCGTGCTGATGATTTCGTAGCGAACGCCGGGCGTTATCGTCCAATCCCCGATCTCGATCTTGTCATCGATATAGAAAGCATGCGCGGTCGTGCCGCCATCGCTCGTCTGGTAGGTATTCATCGAGAGACTGTAGGGATCGATGCCGGTGGCGCGATTGTAGTAGGCGGTTCTCGCCGCGACTTCGGAGCTTTGCTCCCAGAGGAAACGATAACCGACCGTTACCTCGTGGCTGATGTCGCCGGTGTCGAAAACGCGTGAATATCGTGGCTCAATACCAAAATACTCATAGTCGCGCGGTGCGGATGTAAGACGATAAAGGTTGGCGCTCGCGCCAGTTCCCTGCTGTTCGACATGGCTGCCGCGGAAAGAATTCACATAGTAGCCGAGAATCTCGAAATTGTTCTCGCCGTCATTGTGCTGGTAGCGCAGCGAGACATCGTTGCGGCGTCCGCTAAAGTCGTCGTACTTGCGCGTGGACTGATAGGGATCGGCGGTAAATTCGGCGGTCGTCAGGCCGCCCGGCATTTTGCCTTCGCCCTGATAGTGATGGTACTCGGCGCTCAGCGTATCCGTGTCGGACAGCTCATACTTGCCCTTCAGGATAAAGTCGTCGATATCGCTGCGGTCGTTGCTGTCGCGATATCCCTGGCCGTGGATACCGGAATAGAGGAAAGCGCCGCCGAGGCCATTATCGCTCGTACCACCAAGCAGGAAGCTCGGCGTTGCCTTGACATTGCCGTTGCCGGCAGCCTCTGCCCCCGACGAGAAGCTTGCGGTGAAGTCTTGGGGGATCGGCCGGGTCACGAAATTGATAATGCCGCCGACATTCTGCGGACCGTAGCGCACGGAGCCTGCGCCACGCACGACGTCGATCGTATCGACATTGCCAAGCACTAGCGGAAACAGCGACAGTTGCGGCTGACCGTAAGGCGCATACGACAAGGGGATGCCGTCCATCAGCACGGTCGAGCGGGGCGAGAGACGGGACGTCAATCCTCGAACGCCGAGATTGAGGGAAACATCGCTACCGCCCGTACCGCTGCTATCTTGAACCTGGACGCCAGGCACCTGGTTGAGCGCATCGCGCACATCGAAGGCGCCGCGTGCCTCGTACTGATCCTGACTGATGATCGTTCGCGCGCCGGGATGCTTGAGGACCTTTTCGGCATTGGGCTGATCAAGCCAGTTGCCGGTAATCGTGATCGCTTCCAGTTGCGTCGCATCCGCTGCCCCAGCGTTTTGAGCATCGGTTGCGGTCTTGCCGGCTTCCTGAGCGTAGCCATGCAACGGCGTCAGCACGACACTGGAAAGAAGGGCCGCCCTAATGGCCCGCGTGGTGATGTTCATCGGATATTCCCCTGATATCGCTGGATAAGCGTAATTTTTCGCCATGCCCGGCAAGCCTGGCGCGCCAATGTGATGTTCGAAATTTCGACTGGAGAAGACTGAGCGATCAGCCGCAGTATTTCGGCGGCGCTCGCAGGCGCGGATGAGCCTTTTTACGGAAGTTCTGGGTCATGATGTTTGGTACGGTTTCGACGAGACGATAGTGACTGTCGGCCTCACTACAATAATGTAGCGAAGATTTCAAACAAACATTACCAAAAAAATCATGTTTTTAACATCAATCGGCCGAGCCGACGCCACGGCGCAGCGTTGCGAGCCGCTCCTTCGCCTCGATCGCCTGAGCTGGGTTTCGAACAGAAACCCCGTAGGCAAGGATGTCTGCGATCACCATGGCGCTCAGGTTCCAGCTTGCGAGCTTCGTCGGCACGCCGACACATCGAAGCACCACGGATACCTTGTCGGCATACAGGGCCTGCAACTGAACACCGCTGACGAGAATGACCGAGATGCCGTTCGCCCTGCCCTGATCGGCGATGAGCTTCAATTCCGCCATATCGCGCAGGGCATGGAAGAGAATGATCGCGTCGCCGCTGCGCACATCGACGAGTTCGTTGGCAAGTGAAAAGCCGGTGGCTCCCGATGTCCGGGTCCGAATGCCTGCCCTGCTAAGACCGACGGCACAGTGCTTCGCCACGGCCTCGGCCGTCCCGATGCCGAGGCTCCATACGGTATCGGCCTGCTCGATCAGCGCGATCGCCTGACCGAGCTCCTCTCCTTCGGCAAGCCCTTCCGATGATTTCAGCGCCTCCTGGGCAGCAGCAAACATCTGCCTGGCGATCTTCGTCATATCGCTGCCTGTCGCGCGAAAGCGCTGCTCCAGGCGCTTGCTCGGCGGTGTCGTTGCCGCCAGCGAACGGCCGCAAATTCTCTTGAGCTCCGGAAGGCCGGTGAAGCCGAGACGTTTTGCCGTTCGAATCACGGTTGCGTCGCTTGTGCCCGTCTCGGACGCGATTTCTTCGGCGCTGCGAAAGATCAGAACCTCGAGCGGCATCGCAAGCAGATGTTCGGCCACGGCCAACTCCGACCGACTGAGCTTCGACCGATGCTGCTGGAAACGATCGTTCAACTCCGACTGCATTGCTCTGCTTCCTGTGTCATTCATTTTTTCCCTGCATAGCCGAGGCTTCGCCTGCGGGAAACCGCAAAACAGGAATGGCACACAACTCGCAACTGAGCGTGCGCCTAATCCGTCATCCATGGGGCAGTGTTTTCGTATCATATGCCGCCGATCCATCCCTGGACGGATCGGCAGAACATGGATCGCTATTTCACAGCGGCATTACCGCCGTCGGCAAACAATGCGGAGCCGGCAACGAAGCTCGACATCGAACTTGCGAGGAAAAGCGCCGCCTGAGCGATTTCCTCAGGCCGGGCAATGCGCTTCATGGCATGCAAACCGGCTGCCCATTCCTTTTGCGCCTCGTCCCCTGCCATCGCCGTATCCGTACCACCGGGCAGGAGAGCGTTTGCCCTGATCCCCTGGGCCGCATAATCCGCAGTGATGCCCTTCACCAGGCCCATCAGTCCGGCCTTGGCGGCGGCGTAGGTCGCCATGCCGGGAAGCCCGACGCTCGTGCCAACGAAGCTTGAGGTGAAAATCAACGAGCCACCGCCGCGCGCAAGCATGGCCGGGATCTGGCAACGACTGCCAAGGAATGCCGAGGTCAGGCTCGACCCGAGAGTCTGCTGCCATTCCACCACAGAGACATCGGCAAGCGGCTTGATCGGGCCGATGGTCGCCGCATTGTTGAAGGCAATATCGAGACCGCCGAACGCGGAGACGGCGGCAGCGACTAGTGCCTCATGGGTTTCCGGCAGACCGGCATCGCCTGCCACGATACGAACCTGCCCGCCCTGGGCGCGGATGACGTCCCCCACGTCAGCCAAAGCCGCCTCGCCTCTCGCGTTCAAAACAAGCGCAGCGCCCTGCGCGCTGAACAGAAGCGCAGCAGCGCGGCCGATCCCCGACGATGCACCAGTGATGATCCCGACTTTATCCTGCAGCATGCCCATAGATGATCTCCTTTTGATGGGGATACCCGGATAAGCGACGAGCGGGCGGCTCAACCACCCGTTTCATGCCTTCAACTGTCACACCGGGCGCTCCCACAAACGCGAGAATTGCATCCGCCTCTTTCGTTTCTATAGGCCGCCTTTCGGCCGCCATGTTTCGGCGTAACACAGGCCCGATACGATTGATCGACCGAGGGCGTGGTCGGTTGTGGGGGACAAGATGAAGAAACTGATGGCTGTCGCAACCTTGTGCGTCTGTCTCTTGCTCGCGATCATCTACACCGCGATGGGCGGCGATTATCCGGCCTTGCAAGATGGCGACCTGATCTTCCAGACTTCGACCAGCAACCAATCGAGCGCCATCATATTGGCCACGGGCTCGGCCTTTTCGCATATGGGGATCATCAAGAACGATCACGGCGTCGTCAGCGTCATCGAGGCCGGCGCGAAGGTCAAGGAGACCCCGCTGAACGTCTGGGCCAATCGGGGCGTGCTCAGGCGCGTGGCGATCTATCGCGATCCGCGCCTCACACCGGAAAAAGCGCAGCAGCTTCTATCCTTTGCCCGCACTCTCTACGGCAAACCTTACGACCTGTTCTTTTCGTTCAACAACGATGCGATCTACTGCAGCGAATTGCCCTATCTCGCCTACAAGGCTGCCGGCATCGCGATCGGCAAAGTGCAGAAAATATCGGCGCTCAACATCGACAACATGCTTGTCAAAAAGCTCGTCAAATCGAGATGGCAACGCGACGGTGAGTGCACCGAGCGCGGCTACGATTTCGATCAATGTTACCGGCACATTCTCGATCAGGACCTGATCACGCCGGTCAGCATCGCTCAAGATCCAAATCTCAAGCTCATCTATTCGAATTATCCATTGTGAGAGATGCCGGACGGCTGAGGAACAGCCTCTCCATCCGGCACTAAGCGATTACCAGTTGGGCCGCGTCCCATAGGGATAGCCGGGGCGCCGCGGATAATCGTCATAGTATCGTCTGCGATCCGGATAATACCGGTCGCGATCCCTCCGATCCTTCTTCTTGGAGGCTTCGGAGATGGCATAGGCGCCAACCGCCGTAGCCGCCACACCGACGGCGACCGCTGCCGCCGCCTGATCCGACTTCTGGCGATTCTCCGCGTAAATATTTTGCGTGCAACGTCGATATTCCATCGAACCCGGGCGCAACCCGATGCGATCGCAGCTGGCATAGGCGCTGTCCAATGACTGCTGCGGCGATTGGCAGCCGGACAAGGTAACGGCGGCTGCAAGAAGAGAAATAAGTACTGGTTTCATTTTCTTTGGTCAGTCCTTAAAGAGCACGGGAGGTCCATCGCCGAAGCTTTGGACCCGAGGTTTCATGACGATTGAACCCAAAAGCGCGCAGGCGCCTTCGACGCCCGGCGCGTCAGCGCAGGGCGGATCTCATTGCCACCGATATTCATGACGAGTATGAATCGCGCCGCCGCCCGATCACTGAATGCTTGTTTTCACGACCACGCGAAGCAAGCCGATTGCTGGCTGCATTCGCAACGACATTCCCCGAAATTTGGCAATCCTGCCCTGCACGTCCCGACGCAAATAGCGTGTCTGCGGCGAGCGGCAGAGGCTATATCGTGGACAATCGACCTCCCGTGAAAGCCGATTGCACGGACATATTTGCACGCTGGTTCAACATGGTTTCTTTCAGACAATTTGGGTCGAGCGCCGCTGCCCCACCCCGAAGCAGCGGCTAAAATGCAAAATATACCAATTCGGTCGAAAATCAACCGAAATGATAAATTTAGTTTTGGGGACCCTATTTGCCGGGCATGCCGCACTCGCGCCGCGATCAGCCTGCCTTGCTTGCGGACGCGATGGCGTCAGACATGATGGCGATACCGCGATCGATCTCCGCCTCCGAAACCGTCAGCGGCGGAGCGATACGGAACACACCGCCCATGCCGGGAAGCTTGACGATATTCATGCTCAGCCCACGCAGCATGGCCTCTTCCATGATCCTTGCACCAAGCTCGAAACCGGGCGCCTTGGTCTGTCTGTCGGCGACGACCTCGAGCCCGAGAAGAAGACCGCGTCCACGCACATCGCCGACGCATTCGAAACGCTGCTGCAGCGACAAGAGGCCCTTCCTGAGATGCTCTCCGCGCTTGACTGCCTGGGCAACCAGATCGTCCCGCTCGACCACATCGAGTACCGTCAGACCAACCGCCGCCGGAAGCGGATCGGAGACGTGGGTCGTATAAAACAGAAAGCCGCGCTCATGGGCTTTCTCTTCAATCTCCGAGGTCGTCATCACGGCCGCCAGCGGCAGACCGGCGCCCAATGTCTTCGAAAGCGTCAGAATATCGGGCGTCACACCATCGCGCTGGAAGGCAAACATCTGCCCGGTTCGACCGACACCTGTCTGCGCTTCGTCAAGGATCAGCAGCATGCCGCGCTCTTCGCACTTGTGCTTGAGTGCTGCGAGATAGCCCGGCGGAAGCTCCAGGATGCCGCCGCTCGACAGGATCGGTTCGGCGATGAAGGCCGCAAGATTGCCCGTTGACTGCCGGTCGATGAGCGAGAAGGCATCGTCCAGTTCCGTCTCCCAGTCATTGCTGCCATCGGGCCGCGTAAATCGTGGGCGATAGGCGTTCGGAGCGGGAATGACCAGAGAGCCGGCAGCGGCAGGCCCATAGCCGCGCCGGCCGGCGCTGTAGGTTGCCGAAGCCGCAGCACCCGTCATCCCATGCCAGCTTTGCGCGAAAGCGACAACCTCATGACCACCCGTGACCAGCTTTGCCATGCGAATGGCCGCTTCGTTCGATTCAGCGCCCGTCGTCAACAGCTGCACCCTGTCGAGCCCCGGCGCCAGAGCGGCCAGCCGCGCGGCGAGATCGACGACCGGACGAGAGAGCATACCGCTGAAGAGATGGGCGACGGTTCGCATTTGCCGATCGACAGTCGCCACAATGTCGGGATGCGTGTGGCCGAGAACGCCGCTCATCTGACCGGAGGTGAAGTCAAGGATCGCGCGCCCATCCGCATCGTAGACGAAACTGCCCTCCGCCCGCTCCACGATAATACTCTCAAAGCTCGGGCCGTATCGCGTCAGATGCTTGTTGGCGGAGGTCCAGAATGCGGGATCGGAATTCAGCGACATCGTGCTTCTCCTGGTTGGCGCTAAACCAATGGCTATCGAGACTTGTCATTTCAGGCAAATTGATATTCTTTCATTCCGATATTGGGAAAATTGATATCTTGCGCGACCTCGATCTCACATTGCTCAGAAACTTCGCCGTCATCGCCCGAACCGGCTCCATCAGCCTTGCCTCGGTGCAGGTGGGGCGAACCCAATCGACGCTGAGCATGCAGATGCAAAGACTGGAGGATCAGATCGGACAGGCGCTTTTGCATCGCAGCGGATCGGGTGTTCGACCGACGTCTGCCGGTGAGAAATTACTCGCACACGCGGAATTTCTTCTGGCAAGGCATGACGAAATCCTGGCGGAAATGGACGGGACGACCCTCAGGGGCTCCGTCAGTCTCGGCTGCCCCGAGGACTACTCGATCGCTTTTCTGCCAGGTGTTCTGAAAAGCTTCTTTGCTCGGCACCCCGATGTCGAGCTGCGCATGGTCTGCGCCCCGACCACGGAGCTGCGCCCGCAGCTGCTGCGCCGGCAGATCGACGTGGCACTTATCTCCGTTGCCGATCCGGTCAACAGCGAAGTCCTTCGGAGCGAAGATTTCGTCTGGGTCGCCAACGCGGCCAAACCCGTCATTCTCGATCACCCCAATCTTCCTTTGGCGCTCTCGGCGCCGACGACGCTGGACTATCGGGCCGCCTGCGACGCGATGGAAGCGATCAATCGGCGTTACCGTGTGGCTTTTGCCAGCAACAGCCTTGCCGGGCTCATCGCGATTGCCCGTTCCGGCCATGCGATCAGCGTGTTGACAAGGACAGCGGTTCCACCGGATCTACACATCATCCAGGCCGGGCTGCCGCCGCTTCCGACGATCGGGATAGCGCTTGAATATGCTGAAGCGAGACCCTCTTCCGTTGCGCGAGCGCTCGGCGATCACATCCGCGCGGTGCTGCCCGGCCTTTGATTTGTCGGAAACAAGCGCGATGGTCTCGACCGGCGACGGCGCGTTTTTTGAAGACAACCTTCTTTTTTGTGTTAAGTGCGCCCCATACAACGGCTAAGGAGACTCGCCTTCATGACTGAACTGGCACCATCGCAAATCTCGGGACTAAAGCTTGCGCAGCAAGGGGACCTGCATCCCCAATCTCCCAAGAAGTGGACGCACCTCAACGCGACGGTGACCTATGCGAAGAACGATCGCTGGAAAGAGCGGCCCCAGAAAATCAAATCCGTCAGCGATAAGACGCTCAAGGAATTGAGCGAGCTCGGCTTTCTCGAACGCCTCCACCTCAACGACGATGCCGCAAGCGACGCGTACGCCATCACCATGGCCGGCAAGATCTGGCTTTTGAAGAACAAGTAAAGCTCCGTCTACAGCGCCCCTCCCATATAAGGGCGACATTTGAAAGCGCGACAAGCGTGCATCCGGCTGATTGAGGCGGTTGCGCGCACGCTTCGCCATGCCGGAGAATTCTGATCCGCGATTATAGGATGCCTCGCCTTTCGGCGTCGGCGATCGGATCTCTGGCATCCATCGGCAAATATCGAAAATTCGACCGCAGTTCTTGAATGGCAGACGCACTCGCGACGCCTGATCGCACTTTCTTTGGCCGCTTTGCAGAAGCACACAAGCAGCCCTCTTCCAGAGCAACGATTGGATAACATCGGGTTGTCGGCTACCGCCTTCGCCAGTCAAAAGTTGCGAATTATGAAGCGAAACTGAAACGCGATGAGTTTTCGTTTGACATTCCTTTATCTTCATTTATCGTTTTTCTAGTTTCGGTTTTCGCGTGAGGGGTGCAAATCGGAATGGGGGAGGAACCATTGTCCAGACATCAGAGTCGCATGGAATTTGTCAGGCAGCGCCGTTCAACGAACCGCGTCGCCGTCCGTTTCGCGCATCGCGGTTTTTACTGCGACAAAGCCTGCGCAAGTCGATCGATGCAAAGCCTCTCGCGACCATAGCCTCGACAGCAGACGGCGCCCGGAAGGGCTAGGCCGAACCCGAACAATTCAGTTTTCGAAATCCTCGTGGCGGCATCAAACCGCGGCGCATGGAAGGAACGTATCGTGCTTGAACTCAAGGGCGTATCGAAGTCGGTTGGCGGCGAAACGCATATCGCGGAAACCGACCTCACATTGCAGCGCGGCACATTGAACGTGCTTCTCGGCCCGACGCTTGCCGGCAAGACCTCGTTGATGCGGCTGATGGCCGGCCTCGACAAGCCGACCACGGGCACGGTGCATGTCGACGGCGTCGATGTTACCGGGCAGCCGGTGCAGCGCCGCAACGTCGCCATGGTCTACCAGCAGTTCATCAACTATCCCGCCATGACCGTCTACGACAACATTGCCTCGCCGATGCGGCTGAGCGGCAAAAGTGCCGCTATCATCGACCGGGAAGTGAAGAAGGCCGCCGATATCCTGCGGCTTGGTCCTTTTCTGGATCGCCTGCCGCTCAGTCTTTCCGGTGGTCAGCAGCAGCGCACGGCACTGGCCCGCGCCATCGTCAAGAACGCAGGGCTAGTGCTGCTCGATGAGCCGCTCGCCAATCTCGACTATAAGTTGCGCGAGGAGTTGCGCGCCGAACTGCCGAAAATCTTTGCGGAATCCGGCGCCATCTTCGTCTATGCCACGACCGAACCGTCGGAAGCGCTGCTTCTTGGCGGCAACACCGCAACACTTTCGAAAGGCCGCATTACGCAGTTTGGCCCAACGATCGACGTCTTCCGCAATCCGAAAGACCTGATTACCGCCACTACCTTCGCCGACCCGCCGCTGAACACGATCATCCTCGACAAGCGCGGTCGCGAATTCGGGCTGGACGGCAATATCCGCCTGCCTGTCCCAACAGGCCTCGAGAACCAGCCGGATGGTCGCTACACCATCGCATTTCAGCCGCACCACCTCGCGCTATCGCCTCAGACGCCAGAGGCCGTGGCCGCGCCGGCAAAGGTCATGGTGACCGAGATTACCGGCTCCGAGAGCTTCATTCATATCGACTTTGCGGGGCATCGCTGGGTCATGCTGACCCAGGGCGTTCAGGACATCGATGTCGACGACGCGATCGACGTCTATATCGACCCGCGCCACATCATGGTCTTCGACACCGATGGCGCCGCCGTCACTCCCGCCCTTAAACAAGCCGCCTGAGGAGGGACAATGGCCCGCATCGATCTCGACCACATCCGGCACGCCTACAACGATCACCCTAAATCCGAAGCCGATTACGCGCTGAAGGAAGTCAACCATAGTTGGGAAGACGGCAGCGCCTATGCGCTGCTCGGCCCTTCCGGCTGCGGCAAGACCACGCTGCTCAACATCGTCTCAGGCCTGGTGCAGGCCTCCGAGGGCCGAATCCTGTTCGATGGCAAGGACGTGACCCGTCTTTCGACCCAGGAGCGCAACATCGCCCAGGTCTTCCAGTTTCCAGTCGTCTACGACACGATGACCGTCTACGACAATCTCGCCTTCCCGCTGCGTAACCGGCATGTTCCGGAAGCAGACGTGAAGCGCAAGGTCGACGAGATCATCGAGATGATCGGCCTTTCCGACAGCGCGCACCGCAAGGCGCGCGGGTTGACGGCCGATGCCAAGCAGAAGATCTCGCTCGGCCGCGGCCTCGTGCGCTCGGATGTCAACGCCATCCTGTTCGACGAGCCGCTGACCGTCATCGACCCGCATATGAAGTGGGTGTTGCGCTCACAGTTGAAGCAGTTGCATCGTCGCTTCGGCTTCACCATGGTCTACGTCACCCATGACCAGACCGAAGCGCTGACCTTCGCCGACAAGGTTGTGGTCATGTACAATGGCGAAGTCGTGCAGATCGGCACGCCGAACGATCTGTTCGAGCGTCCGCGACACACCTTCGTCGGCTATTTCATCGGCTCGCCCGGCATGAATGTGATGCCCGTCGAGATCGAGGGCAGCAGCGCGCGGATCGGCAATCGCACGATCGCGCTGCCGGGTGCGCCGCAGGCCAAGGGCGCCGGCCGCTCCGAGCTTGGCATCCGCCCCGAATTCGTTCGCATCGGCCGCGAGGGCATGCCCGCCACCGTGACCAAGGTTGAGGATCTCGGCCGCCGCAAGGTGGTGCGCGCCAAGCTCGACGGCCAGGACATCGTCGCCGTCATCGGCGAGGACCAGACCGTGCCAGCCGAACCGCACATCGCCTTCGACCCCGCCGGCATCAATATCTACGCCGACTCCTGGCGCATCGAGATGGGAGCCTGACGATGGAAAAGACCTGGAACAACAAAGCCTGGTTCATGCTCATTCCGGTTCTGCTGCTCGTCGGCTTTTCCGCCGTCATTCCGTTGATGACGGTGGTCAATTACTCGGTGCAGGACACTTTCGGAAACAATCAATTCTTCTGGGCGGGCACGCAATGGTTCGAGGAAATTCTTCGCTCCGGCCGCTTCTGGGATTCGATGATCCGCAACCTGATCTTCTCCTTCGTCATTCTGGCGATCGAGGTACCGCTCGGCATTTTCATCGCGCTTAACATGCCGAAAAAGGGGATTGGCGTTCCAGTCTGCCTCGTGCTGATGGCGTTGCCGCTGCTCATCCCGTGGAACGTCGTCGGCACGATCTGGCAGGTTTTCGGCCGCAGCGATATCGGCCTGATGGGCTACGTCCTCGTCAATCTCGGCATCGACTACAATTATGTCTCCGATCCGGCCGACGCCTGGGCGACGATCATCATCATGGACGTCTGGCACTGGACGAGCCTTGTCGTGTTGCTCTGCTATGCCGGTCTCGCTTCCATTCCCGACGCGTTCTACCAGGCCGCCAAGATCGACGGCGCCTCACGCTGGTCCGTCTTCCGCTACATCCAGCTGCCGAAGATGAACCGCGTGCTGTTGATCGCCGTGCTGCTGCGCTTCATGGACAGTTTCATGATCTATACCGAGCCCTTCGTCGTAACCGGCGGCGGCCCCGGCAATTCGACCACCTTCCTGTCGATCGATCTCGTGAAAATGGCGCTCGGCCAATTCGACCTCGGACCGGCGGCGGCCATGTCGCTGGTCTACTTCCTGATTGTCCTGTTGCTGTCCTGGGTCTTCTACACCGTCATGACCAATTACGATGCAGGAGAGAGCCGATGAGCGGCAAATCTCTCTCCACCACAGCCAACGATGCTGCAACGCATACGCTCACGCCTTCCGATGCGGTATCCGCATCGATCGCCTCGACGAGTGCAAGGGTCCGCCGGCGCCATGGCGAGGCAGGACGCTGGTCCTGGCTGGTGCCGACGATCTACATCATCCTGCTGCTGTTGCCGATCTATTGGCTCGTCAACATGAGCTTCAAGACCAATGAGGAAATCGTCAGCGGCCTGACGCTCTATCCGCATCAGCCGACGCTGCGCAATTACGCGATCATCTTCACCGACCCGTCCTGGTACAAGGGCTATATCAACTCCATCACCTATGTCGTCATGAATATGGTGATCTCGGTCGCCTGTGCTCTTCCCGCCGCTTACGCCTTCTCGCGCTACCGTTTCCTCGGCGACAAGCATGTCTTCTTCTGGCTGCTGACCAACCGCATGGCGCCGCCGGCCGTCTTTGCGCTTCCCTTCTTCCAGCTCTATTCGGCCTTTGGCCTGATCGACACCCACATCGCGGTGGCGCTGGCGCACTGCCTGTTCAACGTGCCGCTGGCGGTCTGGATTCTCGAAGGCTTCATGTCCGGCGTGCCGAAGGAGATCGACGAAACCGCCTATATCGACGGTTACTCGTTCCCCCGCTTCTTCATCAAGATCTTCATTCCCTTGATCGCAAGCGGTATCGGGGTCGCCGCCTTCTTCTGCTTCATGTTCTCCTGGGTCGAGCTGCTGATCGCCCGCACGCTGACGGTGACCGACGCCAAGCCGATCGCCGCCATCATGACGCGCACGGTGTCGGCTGCCGGCATGGACTGGGGACTGCTTGCCGCCGCCGGCGTGCTCACCTTAGTGCCCGGCGCGCTCGTCATCTATTTCGTCCGCAACTACATCGCCAAGGGCTTCGCGCTCGGCCGCGTCTGAAGGAAAACCGCCATGAACACAGACTTTTCCTGGATGGCCTGGACGCTGCCGACGGCACTCTTTTTCGCGACCATCCTGCTGCTTTTGATCGGCATGGCAGTCTGGGAATATTGTTCGCCGGGCGGCAATCCGCGCCTCGGCATCCTACGCTTCGAAACGACGCGCGGCGACCGGCTTTTCATATCGCTGCTCGGCGCCGCCTTCATTCATCTCGCTTGGCTGGGCTTGGGAGGCCCAAGCCTGTGGTGGGCTCTTGCTCTCTCCGTGGTCTACGCCATCGGCGTCTTCCGTCTGGTCTGAGCAATCCGATATGGCGGCTGGGGTTCCCGGCCGTCCTGGCATGTACTCGCAACCTGTAGGGAGGAATTTATGCGAAGACATCTCTTGGCGACGACGGCTGTCGCTCTGCTGGCCATTGCCGGCACCGCGCACGCCGGCATGAACGAGGCAAAGGCATTCCTGGACAAGGAGATCGGCGATGTCTCGTCGCTCTCGCGCGCCGATCAGGAAAAGGAAATGCAATGGTTCATCGATGCGGCCAAGCCTTTCCAGGGCATGGAAATCAAGGTCGTATCCGAAACGCTGACGACCCATCAGTATGAATCGCAGGTTCTCGCGCCGGCCTTCACGGCCATCACCGGCATCAAGGTCACGCATGACGTCATCCAGGAAGGCGACGTCGTCGAGAAGATCCAGACCCAGATGCAGACCGGTCAGAACCTCTACGACGGCTGGGTCAACGATTCCGACCTCATCGGCACGCATTGGCGCTACAAGCAGGTACGCAACCTGACGGACTTCATGTCCGGCGAAGGCAAGGATGTCACCAATCCCGGTCTTGATCTCGCCGATTTCATCGGCACCAGCTTTACGACCGCGCCCGACAAGAAGCTCTACCAGCTTCCCGACCAGCAGTTCGCGAACCTCTACTGGTTCCGTTACGACTGGTTCAACGACGAGAAGAACAAGGCCGATTTCAAGGCCAAGTACGGCTATGATCTCGGCGTGCCGGTCAATTGGTCGGCCTATGAGGACATCGCCCAGTTCTTCACAGGCCGCGATGTCGATGGAAAGAAAGTCTTCGGCCATATGGATTATGGCAAGAAGGACCCGTCCCTCGGCTGGCGCTTCACCGATGCTTGGCTCTCCATGGCCGGCAACGGCGACAAGGGCCTGCCGAACGGCCTGCCTGTCGATGAGTGGGGCATCAAGGTCGATGCCAATTCCCGCCCGGTCGGCTCCTGCGTCGCACGCGGCGGCGATACCAACGGCCCGGCCGCCGTTTACTCCATCCAGAAATACCTCGACTGGCTGAAGGCTTATGCACCGCCGGAAGCACAGGGCATGACCTTCTCGGAATCCGGCCCGGTTCCGGCTCAAGGCAATGTCGCCCAGCAGGTCTTCTGGTACACGGCCTTCACCGCCGACATGGTCAAGCCCGGCCTGCCGGTCATGAACGCCGATGCCACCCCGAAATGGCGCATGGCGCCTTCGCCGCACGGTGTCTATTGGAAGGAAGGCATGAAGCTCGGCTATCAGGACGTCGGCTCCTGGACGCTGATGAAATCGACCCCGCTCGACCGCGCCAAGGCCGCATGGCTCTACGCGCAGTTCGTCACCTCGAAGACGGTGGACGTCAAGAAGAGCCATGTCGGCCTCACCTTCATCCGAGAATCCACCATCCGCGACAAGAGCTTCACCAAGCGCGCACCGGAACTGGGCGGCCTGATCGAGTTCTACCGTTCGCCGGCCCGCGTGCAGTGGTCGCCGACCGGTACGAACGTTCCTGACTATCCGAAGCTCGCCCAGCTTTGGTGGCAGGCGATCGGCGATGCCGCATCGGGTGCCAAGGATGCCCAAGGTGCCATGGACGCGCTTTGCGCCGATCAGGAACGCGTCATGCAGCGCCTGGAACGCGCCGGCGTTCAGGGCGACATCGGGCCGAAGCTCGCCGAAGAGCACGATCTTGCCTATTGGAACGCCGATGCCGTCAAGAACGGCCATCTTGCTCCACAGCTGAAGATCGCCGAAGAGAAGGAAAAGCCCGTCACCATCAACTATGACGAGCTGGTCAAGAGCTGGGCCGACGCGAAGAAATAATCGGCCATAGCGACCTTCGAAGTGACCGTGCCCTCCCTGAAGCGGACCTCAGGGAGGGCATAGTCTTTACAAGGCATCGAATGGCGAAATTGCCATCGCCATGCAACCGAAACAGGTGTCTGCGCACAGCTTGCGGCATGCGAAGACTTGATCTCGGGATTGACGCTGCGATAGAAATCACGACAAAGTGCGGTTCCGCGGGCCTTTCGATTGGGTTACCCTGGTGTTGGAAGAGGCTTCGTCGAGATCCCATGGCGAGAGAGAAAAAGTAGCTATGGCGAAAATTTCCGAAATGACAAAGCATCGCGGCTTTCCCTCAGGAATGCCCGGAACCGGTATTCAATTCACCATTCGGCGTGGCAATCCGAGAGGCGTTACGCCGATCAAAACCCTGCCTCGTCGCGCTCGTCCCGGCTCTGCCGAGCATCGGGTCGATGCGGCCTTCCTGCATGCACTTTGGCATCATTTCGGGCCGGATCCTTTCGAGCGCGGCAACCTCGATGCCGCCAGGCTGAACCTGCTTTTCGGGCGCGAAGTGCTGCCTGCAAGCAAGGAATTCGACCCTATGTCCTACGAAGCGATGCTGGTCATCAACGAAAAGCTGGCGCGGGAGAATTTTCCGGAAGCTTTCGATGATGTCATGGAGGTTTAGCGAAGCATTGAAGCGATCCCTAGAGCATCTTGCCAATTGCAGTCGCTCCGTGGCGCGATCGTGCCATAGTTCGTGGTTACGGTTTCAGGGCAAGAATGGGTCGGCGGCGGATTTGCTCGGCAATCGAGCTGACTTTGGTGGACCGATAAAGGCTCTGCCCGATTGTTCACGGCGGGGTTTCTGACATCTTTAAGATGCAGCACCATTGTCGGGTTGCCAAAAAACCATAATTATTCCACCAACATCACACATCAGACACGCAACGTACAAAATCGGATCAAGGCTTAATGCGTATAAAATATGGCTTTCTCAGCATGGTCCTGGCATTTGCTCCCCCGGCATTTGCCCAGGAATCCGGCCCACCTCCCGTTTTGACGCCGCTGCCGCAGCAGGGGCAGGCCGCGCATCTGAGCGCACAGTTCCTGGAGCGGTTTCACTATAAGCCCGTCCCGCTCGATGATGTTCTGTCAGCGAGGATCATGAACCGGTACATCAAGTCTCTGGATCCGGACCGCGTCATTTTCATGCAGACGGACATCGACAAGTTCATGGCCGGCAGCACGAAGATCGACGATGCGATCGACCAGGAAGACCTCAACATTCCGTTTTCCATCTTCAATCTTTATGAGCAGCGCGTTGTCGACCGGATGACCTATGCGCGCAGTCTGCTGAAACAGGGTTTCGATTTCAGCACAAAGGAAGACTACACCGTGTCGCGCGACAAGGATCCGTGGCCGCAGACGGAAGCCGAAAGTAATGAGCTTTGGCGCAAGCGCGTCAAGAGCGACTGGCTGCGCCTGAAACTGGCAGGCAAGGCCGATGCGGCGATCCGCGATACGCTCGACAAGCGCTATCAGAACTCGCTCGAGCGTGCATACAAATACAAAAACGACGATGTCTTCCAGACATTCATGGATGCCTACACGACGTCCGTCGACCCGCACACGGACTATTTCGGCGCAACGGCGTCCGCTGAATTCGACATCTCCATGAAGCTCTCTCTGGTGGGGATCGGCGCAGTCCTGCAGGAAAGAGACGACTACACGACCATCCGCGAACTCGTTGCGGGTGGCCCGGCGCAATTGTCCGGAAAGCTTGCCGTCGGCGATCGCATCATCGGCGTCGGACAAGGCGCGGATGGCCCGATCAAGGAAGTGGTGGGAACGCGTCTCGACGAAATCGTGCAGATGATCCGCGGCGCCAAGGATTCGGTCGTGCGTCTGGATATCCTGCCGGCGGATGCCGGACCGGATGGCAAGCACACGGTCATCAGCCTCGTGCGCGACAAGATCAGCCTGGACAAGCAAGCGGCCAAGAAGACCATTCTTTCGGTCAAGGATGGCGACTCTACGCGGAAGATCGGCGTGATTACGCTGCCTGCCTTCTACGAGGATTTCGAGGCTCGTCGTAAGGGCGACAAGGATTATCGCAGCGCAAGCCGCGATGTCGCCAAGCTGCTGGATGAACTCAAGCAGGACAACGTCGATGGTGTCGTCGTCGACTTGCGCAACAATGGCGGCGGCTCTCTGTCCGAGGCGATTGACTTGACGGGCCTGTTCGTCGGCAAGGGCCCGGTCGTTCAACAACGCGACGCTGATGGCAAGGTCGAAGTCGAGAGCGACGATCTTCCCACGCCGGCCTGGGCCGGTCCGCTGGGCGTGCTGATCAACCGTGGCTCGGCTTCGGCGTCCGAGATTTTTGCGGCAGCGATCCAGGATTACGGTCGCGGCGTCATCATCGGCGAACCGAGCTTTGGCAAGGGCACGGTACAGACCGTGGTCAATCTCGATCAGGTCGCTCACAATGCAAAGCCGAAATTCGGCGAGCTGAAGTTGACGGTCGCTCAGTTTTTCCGGGTGAATGGTGGCACAACGCAGCTGCGCGGCGTCACGCCCGACATCACCCTGCCGGGACTTTCCGACCCCAAGACCTTCGGCGAGGCGAGCTACGACAACGCGCTGCCTTGGAGCCAGGTCAAGCCGGCAAAATATACGGCTTCCGATACGATAAAGTCGTTGCTGCCGCAGCTGCAAAGCCGACACGAGGCCCGAATCCAGACCGATCAGGACTTCAAGCGCTTCGTTGAAGACGTCGCGGAACTGAAGACCCAGCGCGAAAAGAAGGTCGTCTCGCTCAACGAGGCTCAACGACGCGATGAGCTGGCGGCCCAGGCAAAGCGCCTGAAGTCACGCGAGCAGATCAATGATGGCGTGGATGTAGGCGAAGACGATGGCCTGCAGGCGAATGAGCGCAGCCTCAGCGACGATATCGCCATCGAGAAAGCCCGCAAAAACGCGAAGGATGTGCTGTTGAACGAAGCAGCCGCCATCGTAGCCGATGAAGCTGATCTTCTGCCTTCAGGGCAAAAGACTGCGGCACAGCGATCGGGAAATACGGTCGGCAAATAACGGCACTCAAGCAGGTCCGGCAACGGACTTGCCAAACCTTCATCATCGCCCGGCCAACAATGTGATCATCACAGCTGCTGGTCGGGCGAAGTTTTTCAAGCGGGCGAAAGCCTTGACGGAATCGTGAATCGGAGCACCCAGCTTTACTTCACGTTGTATTCACTTTTGGACTACTAAGGTTCGCTTGCTAATGACAAGGAACCGAATCAATGAAGAAGCTTTTCATCGCTGCGCTTGCGGCGACAACCCTCTCCGCCCCTCTTGCACAGGCTCAGGAATGGCCGCGCCATCATCGCGATAACCGTTCCGGCGAAGTTCATCGCAACATGCCGCCAAGGGATGCTGGACGACGTGGATGGGGTCCGCATCGCGGCAATGATGGTCCCGGTTACTATCACGGCTATCGCGGATATCGGGATCGCCGCCCCGGCTACCGCCGCAACAAGGACGGTCTTTGGTACCCGGCCGCCGCCTTCGCGCTTGGCGCCATCATCGGCGGCGCGCTGAACAACTGATGCCATCATGATCAAGGCGCTCCGCCTTGGCCAGCATGGTTGCAATACCGAGCGGCCGGGTCATCCCGGCCGTATTTGTTAGGTGGTCTTAGTCCCAGCCGGCGCTATCGGCTTTGCGCTCGTCGGGCGGCATTAATGAATCGGACGCCGATGACCGACCAACTCTTTCAAGCAACGATCTTTGTCGCCGCGTCGTCGATTGGCAGACGGCGCGCCATGGCGCTCAGCAGATCCGTCTGTGAAATCAGGCCGAGAACTCGCCGATCTCCGTCAACGACGATGACAGCATGCGTGCGCCCGTCCGTCAGCACCGGAAGCAGCGATAGGGCGGGATCGTCGATATCCGCAACCGCGGCTTCCGACAGGACATGTAGGATGGCGCCGTCACTTCGCGAAAGCTCGCGCAGGCCGACCGTTCCGATAAGCCGGCCGTCTCGATCCTTGACCGGCAGGGTGCGGATGTTGTGCTTCAGCAGAAGATGACGCGCATGATCCGGCTCCGTGTCCTCGCCGATCGCGATGACATCGCGCGACATGATATCGGCACAACGGATATCCCCATGCGACCTTACCGCCGCCTGTAATTCGACCTGACGCAACAACCGGCTCAGATCCTGCCGGTCGATATCGAACGCCTCGTCGAAGACGGCAAGCGCTGCGTCCAGATCCTCTTCCTGAAACCCCACTCGCAGGGCGGGCGGGATGTCACGGGTCTGATGCGTATTTTCCGCAGGCTTCGGCACGACATGCGGATAATTGCGTCGGGACAGCTTGTGAAATAGCAGCCCGAGCCCGACGAGCAGGCATGAATTCAGGCCAACCGGCACGAGCGGAAACAGGAAACCCCAACTTGCGACAACCGGCCCTCCGAGAACCGCCGTCAGAGCCGCGGCACCTCCCGGTGGGTGCAGGCAACGCGTTAGCGACATTGCACCAATGGCAAGCCCGACGCCGACGCCAATAGCAATGACCGGATCGTGAACAAGGTAAGCGGCAATGACGCCCATCATGGCGGAGATGGTGTTGCCGCCGATAATCGACCATGGCTGCGCAAGCGGACTTGCCGGAACGGCAAACAGCAGCACGGCAGAGGCGCCCATGGGCGCGACGATGAATGGAAGATACGGTCCCTGCCCGAACAGATAGCCGCTGATTGCGCCGGTAAGAGCAATACAGACGAGCGCACCAAGGCAGGCAATCAATCGGTCGCGCAGGGTTGCGCCGGCGAGGATCGGATCGAACAGGCGGAACCGGTGTGGCTTCGCTTTCGGGGCGTCGGGATTTTGCATAGGGAGCCAGTTTCCAGGAAGCAAGTTTGTGGGTAAGGCCGTTCGACCGCTAGTTTGTGATTAGCCGTGCGTCCCTGCCTTTGGTCGCAGCGAGAACCTCTTGAAACGCATCAAATGCGTTCGGGCGATCGTTTTTACGAGACAGAAGAACAGTGTCGACGACAGCGAGTTGATGCGTGAGCGAAGCTCCCGGCCAATGCATGAGATCCAGCACCGATTTTGGCATGACCCCGGCGCATTTGCCGGTGGCAACGCTGGCGAGGATTGCGTGGTAGGAGCCGAGCTCGCTTGTCTGGACGGCACTCGATTTGCGTGCCCAGCCTTCTGCGATCCGCCGATAGGTGCATCCCGGTTCCAGAGCAGCAATTGATGTGACCTGCAAGTCGGCGGCCGAACGGATCGTCGGGTGACCTGATGGCAAGACCAGCAACAACTCCTCGACGAAGATCGGTTCGGCCGTAAGCTGGCGGAGTTCGGCATCGAAGCCAATGTCCTCGTCCCGCATCCCTTTTGGCGGCGAGGCGATCAATGCGCAGTCCAAGGTCCCGAGCAGCACATCTCGGGCAAGCTCGCGCGACGCGCCGAGGCTGAGCTGCAATGATACGTCCGGCCACATATGATTGAACTGGCTGAGCGCCGCCGGCAAACGGCTTGCCGCCGTACTTTCCATCGCTCCCACGCGCAGTGTTCCCGAAGGCCGCAAGGGCCGCACTGCCTGCCGCGCTTCAAGCGCGAGCGCTGCGAGCCGGTTGGCGTAAACAAGGAAGGTCTCGCCTTCTTTGGTCAGGGTCATCTTCTTGCTATCGCGGCTGAACAGCAACGCGCCAAGGTCGTCCTCGAGCTGCTGGATACGCGTCGTTACGTTTGACGGTACCCGACCGACCGCCTTTGCAGCTTTCGTCACGCTCCGATCACGCGCCACCGCGAGAAATATGTCGATTGATGAAAGGTCCAAAGAACAATCTCTATTCGGAAATTAAATCTGCCTATCGTTCCCTATATAAAAATCATTGTCGCAGCTCAAGCGCGTTTGTGCCGCACTTCGAACGGGCCGACGCACGAAGAAACCGGCTGTTCGAATGGAGCCGAGCTGGAACCCGATTCCCCGCTTGACGACATCATGCACCTGGCGTCTATTCCCGCACCGGTCAGGATGTTTCATGTCCCGAGAAATCAATCATTCCAAAGGATATTGCGACCGGAGCGATGACAGGCAAGGACACCGATATGGAATTGACGCCTCGATTGATCGGACGAAGGGTCGTGCTCGAGACGATGGAAAGGGCTCATCGCGACGCGCTGCTGGCTGCTGCATCCGATGGCGAGCTTTGGAAGCTGGAGGTGACCAATGTTCCCGGCGCCGACAGCATGGATGAATACATCGAAACAGCGCTTCGCGGCTGGGACGAAGGTACGGTTATCCCGTTTGTCACGACAATTGACGGCAAGGTGATCGGAAGCACCCGGTTCTGGAAACTCGATCGCAAGAACCGAAACGTCGAGATAGGCCATACCTGGATCGCACAATCCTGGCAGCGCAGCATTGCCAATACCGAGGCCAAGTTTCTGATGTTGCAATACGCCTTTGAAACGCTTGACCTGATCCGGGTTCAATTCACGACCGATGAACTCAATCAGCGCTCGCGATCCGCCATTCTCAGACTTGGAGCGGTGGAGGAAGGTCTTATTCGAAACGAGCGCATCATGCCGAACGGACGCAAGCGAAACTCCTTGCGCTTCAGCATCATCGATGATGAGTGGCCCGGCGTGAAAGCACGCCTTCTCGAAAGATTGGGCGCCTCCGAGTGAGCGGTGCCGCTCACTCGGAAACAGCAATGTTTAGGCTTGATAGAGGCCGGTAAGACTTGCTTCGGCCAACGTGTGCTTTTGAGCTTGCGTCCACATAGCCTCGACGCCGACAGCCTCCGGCAGCGTCAATCTCGGAACATCGAGAGCCGCGATACGGAAGATATAGCGATGGGGCGGATCTCCGTCCGGCGGCTGCGGGCCGTCATAGCGCGCGTTGCCGAAATCGTTCTGGTAGAAGCGCAAAGCGCCCTCCTGCGATGTGTCTATGCTTTCGGCGAGGCTGGTCCAGCGCGCCGGGATATTGGCGATGCCGCAATGCCGGAATGTCCCGCTCGGCGCATCCGGATCTTCGACGATCAACGCAAAGCTTCGCGTATCCTCCGGGGCTCCACCCCAGGCCAGCGGCGGAAACATATTCTTGCCCTCAAGTGCATATTTTTCCGGTATCGGCTCCGCGTCCGCAAAGGCTTTGCTGATCAATATCAAGGCCATAAAATCCTCCTGCATGTCATGGATGCCGCCCATTCGGCATTCCCCGGACCCAAGGCGGAATCCATTACGGCCAGCATTGTTCCCTTTAAAAATCGGCTTGAATGATCTTTGCCGGCTCATATGAAGCAATGCGCGCAATCCTATCGACGCATGTCGCCGAATTGTTCCGGCCCACGATCATGAGCCATGGCGGCATGTCGGAACGTCATTTTCAAAGCCGACCTTTACTTTGAAGCGATGCCCCATAGTTAAACACCAGTCGTGATTGAGTTTTCTCTATCGGAGGTGCTTCCATGCTAGGTATGTCTGTGCTGATCGGAATTCTGATCACCTTTCTGGTGATCGTCCTTGTTCTCTATCTGGTTCAGCGCCTGCCGCTCGACGGTCGCACCCGCCAGATCGTCCAGATCATCGTCATCATCATCGGCATCCTGTCTCTGCTGCGATATCTATCCGTCTGGTAGAAGGACAGCACCTGCTCGCGGCTCCCACTCGAGCCCTCGCCTGGGATCTTCTCGATCAGCCTGCTTTTCGATGAAGATCCTAAGGAACCAAAGCCGGGGCGATATCGTTCCTGAAAGCAAACCATATCATCAAGCAGGAGATCATCATGGCCGACATCGCGCCGGACAAGGACATCAACGCCCAGATCGACGAGCTTCGCAATCAGATCGACAGGCTTTCGACCGATCTCGCCAGGAGGATCGATACGGCCTCCGAGCACGCGGACGAAGCGCTTTCGTTCGCGAAGACCAAAGTTTCGGCCGTTGCAAACCAGGCTCGGGAAGAAGGGCGGAACGTAGTTCGCACCGCTAAGGAAAACCCGACAGCGACAAGTTCGATCCTTCTCGGCACAGCACTCGTCGGCTTCGTCGCCGGTTTGCTGATCGGCAGATTGAACGATTGATCTCGAAGATTTTGCTTTGATTCTGAAACCAGACCTCGATCGATTGACCGGGGTCTTTTCTTCGCGAACAACAGCCTGTTTCAACGCCTGACATTCTGCTTTCACGAGGGTGTTTCGTACGCATGGCATGCTACAGCGATTATGGGTGAAACACGTTGAAACGCGCACTTCCTATATTTTGCCTTTTAGGTTTGACCTGCTTGTCGCCGGTGCCGAGCTTTGCGGACGTATCTTCGTCGAACCAGGCGGAGGCAGCCGCTTCGTTTCAGGCTGTCGATGCGCTGGCTCGACAGACGAGAGCACGAGGAGACTTGCCGCGCTGGTCAAATCCGCAGGAAGCCGCTGTTCTCAAGCGCTTCTGGGATGTCACGAAGACGCTCGGCGCATCACCCTACACGTCCAACGATGTCCCAGCGCTCCTGACGATCGCGGATCGCGCCGGCGCGCTCTACAAGACCTACCTGTTGTTTTCGCCTCAGGCGGGAGCGTTGCCCGATACCGCATCAAACACAGCGAAATATCAGGATGAGATATCGCGTGCCGTCGCCTATCTGCTGCGCATTCAGTCGGCGGAACTCGAGGCCATGACCGACTTTGTCAAATCGCTTCCGGCTGCAGAAATGAATGCCGCCCGGCGCGCCGGCTTGAAGCAGGTGCATCTCGGCATCAACGAGATGATCACCAGCGCCATTCTGATGATACGTTCACCCGGTTTGCAGACCGCCAATCGTGACATTCTGCTCGCGGCCCTGCAGGATAGCGCCAATCTCATGGCGGCATCGACACCAAAAGCGGACAGGATGGCGCTCGTCGCGCAGATCGATACGATTATACCGGCACTGGACGACCAACAACGACCAAAAGCTCTGGCCGTCAAAGCGGCATTCGAACAGAGCGCATGCAGCCCGCTTTGCGCGCTTGACGAGCAGTAGGCGCGGCACGATAGTTATGCCGCGACTGCCGGCTGCGCCGATTTTTTTGAACGAGATTGCCGACCTGTTATGCAATCACGCCGTCTACCAGCCAGAAGCGCTCTTTGAACGCCTTCCCATCGCCAGCATCCATATAACGTTTCAGCTCCTGCTCGGCATCGAGGCCGGGGAAAATCTCTCCTATCTGCGAGGCGTACTTCATGATCGCTTCGAACTTACGCTTGAAATCGACATCGATATCTATCGGCTGCTTGATCTTCCAGGCCGTTCTGCCGATCGCCGCGGCAACGCTGTCCGGAAAATCCGTTGGAAACAGGCCGCCTGAATAAGGCATATCCTCATAAAGGTAGAGATCCGTATTCCCGTATGGATATCCGCTTCGGAAGACCTCCGAGGTGATGACGTGGTCGATGTGACGGCCAACCGTCATCGGGCAGAGGATAACGGTTGGTCGAATAGAGCCCATCCAATCGGCAAACAAGGCGCGCAGGGGTTCCCGCACCGGATCCCCGATATTCGGCGGCGAGAAAACCGCCTTGCGGCTGGCATAGAGGAACTTGCCGCTATCGTCCCGGCGATAGATGGCGTCCAGCATCCCGGCATGAATATAATCAGCCCCGAGCGACCGGATTGAAACGATATCTTCCGCGCGGCGCGCCTCGTAAGGTTTGGCACCCAAATTCCACCATGCATGCAATTCCTGCACAAACGGGGAGGGTTCACCGTCGAACTCCGCATCGGCAGTGAAGATGGTCGCCGCGACGACGGTTGCGCCGCCCTGAACGGCTCGATCCATCAGACCGCCGGCGCTCAAAACCGCGTCATCGAGATGAGGCGACAGGATCAGGATGCGGTCGTCTTTGCCAAGCTTGTCGAGCATTTAAATGTTCCGTTTTCGAATTCCGGGGATCGCCTCTGGAGCGTCCGGTTATTTTCGTGAAATGGTTGAGCTTTTTGCGTCTGGGCGCAAGACCGAATTGGAAGATGCTTGATAAGTGCGCCTCTCGCCAGGGCTTGCGAACCGCCGACGAATATCACTCTACCCTCATAAGCCAGATTTGACTGATGCTGCCCTTGGAGCGTTGAATGGAGCTTCGATAATAAGGCTCGGTAGGCGCAGCCTGCGCGAATATCAAGTCGATAAACAATTACTGATTGATTTTCGATGCAATCCAAACAGCCCCTTTTCCTTTCTGCCATGCAAATAGCATCCGTTTCGATTCCACTGGTTGCAATTCTAACGATCAAACGCTACCACTTTTTCGCTTGGGATCACCCTTGAAATCGGGACAATGTGGGGAGCGATGGTAGTTAAGCACCCCCCTAAACAAAACGGAGCCCCAAAAGATGGGATTTGGTGAAGCTGTTCGTACCGTTCTGACTGAGAAGTATGTAACGTTTTCCGGAAGAGCATCTCGCTCGGAATTCTGGTGGTTTATACTGTTTTACTGGCTCGTAGCACTCGCGCTCGGCATCATCGCCGGATTGACCGGCGCCTTCTCCGATATACAAAACGGCCCCTCGGCAATGCTGATCGGTGTCGGAATTATCGGCGGTTTGTTTGCGCTCGCAATGTTCCTGCCAATGATTTCTCTTCAGGTTCGCCGCTTCCATGACCGCAACATTTCCGGTTGGTGGTATCTCGGCCTGTTCATCCTCAGCATGATCCCTTACATCGGCATCATTGCCGGCATTGCGATCTTTGTGATCAGCGTGCTCAGAGGCACGGACGGACCGAACAAGTTCGGCGCCGATCCGCTTCGTCCAGACGCCAGGGCAGAGGTGTTTGCATAAAATATGTTGATCCGCGGCGTCAGCCTGCTGATATTGGGCCTGTGTTTTGCCGCATCGGCCCACATTCACGCTGCACAGGCGCAAGAAGATCGCTCGGCTCTGCTTGGAAGCACTGGTCATCCGACCAGTGCTGTCGCCGTTGAGTACAACGCGCAGTGCTTGCGCAATGGCCTGCGTTGCACCCTTGTCTATGCCGATGCGGCCAAGGCAGCTGAAACAGCGCAGAAGGCGACGCCTTCTGAAAACGGGCAGCCATTTAGTCCCGGCGAACCGTTGATGAACGGCCCGACGGCAATTGTTGTCGTTATCGTCGGGCTTATTGCCGTCATCGGTCTTTGGATGCGCTTCGGGAATGGCGGTGTTCTGTTGTCGCAAGCGCCGCGTGAGATGAAGCAACGCCATGACGAAGCGCCGGAAAGCTGGCGCTCCGTTGTGCCTCAAGCCCAGGAGCGGCCCGGCGACTTCCTGCAGCGAATTGCCAACATGAAAGATCGCAGGCAGGCGCTCGTCCTGCTTTTACGGCATTGTTTGCTTCACGCCGCCGATATCACCGAGACGAGACTGTTTCGTTACGACACCGAACGCGCCGTTTTGGGTCGTCTGCCGGAGAGCCTGCCAGGGCGTGAGCGGCTTGAAAATCTGCTCAACGAGGCGGAACTGGTTCACTACGGCGGCCGTGTCCTTGCGGAAAGTCAATTCACGACGCTGCTCGACACAGCACGCGGGTTTCTCTCGAGCGGCAGAATGGTGAATGCGTAATCTCGGGTTGCTATTGATTGTCGTCTTGCTGCTCGGGCTCGCCGCGCTGGCGTTCTTCGTATCGCCGCCAGATGGCGACTATGACCGCTCGCCGCTCGGCAGCAAAGGGTTACAGGTTTGGTTGCAGTCCAAGGGGATACCGGTCATCCGATCCGATGCGCATGTGACGCGGCAACGCTCGGAAATCTCGCTTCGTATCCTGCCGCTGCCAATCTCGCAGACCAAGCCCACGGAAAAACAGGGGAGCGAGGACAAGACCGGCGATCGCTTCGAGCCCTGGGTCTATGAGGCGAAACTCTACGAGCTCCCAACGCTGATCATATTGCCGAAATGGCGCGATAGCGTCGGCAAGGACGGTATCGCGCGCGAATCCGCGCTGGTGCCATTTGCCGATCTCTATCGTGACCTAGCCAAGGCCTACCCTCCCGATCTCTATCTCAAAAGGCTGGGTCCCGATTTCGAGGAAGCGCAGCTGACGCTAGCGCCAGACCAGTCAAAGAAAGTTGCCCTGTACCGCGCGCAGGTATTCTATCGCTCCAGCCTGCCAACCGATTGCAAGGAGCTTGCAGGCATACCGGCGGGCGCACTGCTTCTGCGATGTGAGGATAGCCTGCCTCTCTATCTTCTCTCGGATCCCGATCTATTGAACAATCACGGGCTTTCCCTGGCCGAAAACGCCGCCTTCGCCGTCTCGATGATCCAGAAGCTGCGCGGCGAGAACGAGACGCGGCCAGTCTATCTGGACACGAGGGGCCAGTTGCTCGAGACGGAAGAACCGGTCGATGAGGGCAGAACCTATGAGCGCTCCGCCAATGATCTGAAACGCTTCTTTGCCTATCCGCTGTCCGTCATCTGGGGAACGATCCTGCTTGTCGTCGTCATATGCCTCTGGCGCGGAGCCTATAGGTTCGGGCCCCCGGTTACCGACACCTCTTCCAACATCGAAATGTCGAAGACGGCAGCCATCGAAGCCACGGCGCGATTGCTGCGACTTTCGGGAAACGACGGCCGGATGACGGCGCAATTCGTGCAGCATCTCCTGTCGGACAAGGCCGTTCTACTGTTTGGAAGCGGGGCCGGGAATGAAGCCGGCATCGAGCGGATGTTCCAGCGTTTGGCCCGTCGCGATCAGACGTCGGCCGCTGCCTTGCAGTCCGCAGCGCAGCTATTGATCGAGCGAGGGCATGTCATGACGCGGTCAGACCTGTATCGCAATCTCGAAACATTCAGGAAATTGCTAGGGAGCACCGACCTTGGATCTAGGTGAATTTCGCAATCTCGTCGCAACGGTTCGCGGCGAAATCGGTAAGGCGGTGCAAGGGCAGGACGCGCTGATCGATCTCGTTCTGATCTCGTTGTTTGCCCGTGGCCATTGCCTCGTCGAAGGGCCTCCGGGCACCGCCAAAACCCTGCTTGCTCGCGCAGTGTCCGCCGTCATGGAGCTGGAATATCGCCGCATTCAGTTCACCCCCGACCTGATGCCCGGCGACGTTCTCGGCATCAATCTCTTCAACTTTCAGACCAACCAATTCCATCTGACAAAGGGTCCGGTTTTTACCGACATCCTGCTTGCCGATGAAATCAATCGTGCGCCGCCAAAGACGCAATCAGCGCTGCTGCAGGCGATGAACGAGCGTACGATCACGATCGACGGCACCGATTACTCCCTCGGCCCGGACTTCTTCGTGCTTGCGACGCAGAACCCGATCGAACAGCAAGGAACGTATCCCCTGCCCGAAGCGCAGCTGGATCGTTTCCTTTTCAAGCTCGTCGTCGATTTCCCGGATCGCGGTACCGAAATCGCCATCCTGTCCAAGCATGCGGGTCTGGCGCTCAACTCGGATGTTCGCAACGCCGGCATCCAACCGCTTGTATCGAGCGCGACGCTCGCGGCGGGACGCGCCTTGATCGACAATATCCGTCTGGATACGACGATTCTCACCTATGTCGTCGACCTGGTGCGCGCCACCCGCTCGGATCCCGATATCCTTCATGGCGCATCGACGCGCGCCGCGGATGCCCTTGCATCGGCCGTGCGGGTGCGGGCGGCTTTCGAAGGCCGCGATTACGGCTTGCCGGACGATGTGCAGGCGCTTCTGGTCCCGGCCCTGCGCCACAGAATCGTTCTGTCGCCCACGGCGGAAATCGACGGACGCACGACGGACGAAGTCCTGCGCAATATTAAGAACCGCGTGGACGCACCTCGTTAAATGCGGCCCTCGTCACGCCTGATCGCCCTTGTTCTGATCCTGACCGCCATGACCGTAATCGTCAGCGTGTGGCGATCGGATATGAATTTGCCGCTGCTCATCCTGTGGCTGGCGCTTTCGGCATTGACGGTGATCGATCTCGCGCTGTCGGCCTTTTCCGGACGGGTCAAGGTGCAGGTCGACATGCCGCCCCAAGGCTTTGTCGGACAAACGGCGCGGCTGACGGTTGAGATCGCGCCGCACAGACGTTCGCTGCCTTCCGGGATCGAAATGCGACTCGATCTGGCGCCGGAACTGGCGACCCCTGAAAACACCAGGCCAGCTATTTTGCCCGCCAGCGATGGCCGTCGGGTGAAGAGTTCGATCGATCTTGGTCTATCGCGACGCGGGCAATATGCCGTTCACAACCTCTGGCTAAAGTGGCCGTCACGATTGAAGCTGCTCGATATGATCGCGCGCTTACCGATCAAGAAAGAGATCACCGTCATACCGGACGTGTCGCCCGTGCTCTCGGGCGCAATACAGACCCAGATATTGCCGCTCGAATCTGGTCAGAAGGATTTGCGGCTGCGCGGCGAAGGATCGGAATTCCACCAGTTGCGCGAATTTGCGGCGGGCATGGATCCGCGCAGCATCGACTGGAAACGCTCCGCTCGCATGCGCAGCCTCGTCGTGCGCGAGATGCGGGCCGAACGAAATCACCAGATCATTCTGTGCGTCGATTCCGGAAGGCTGATGGCCGAGCAACTGGCGGGACTGTCGAAGCTCGACCGCGCCATCAACGCCGCTCTGGCCATGTGCTGGGCGGCGGGACTTGCCGGCGATCTCGTCGGCTTCTACAGCTTCGACAGCCGCCCGAGGCTGTTCGTGCCGGCTCTGCCCGGGCGGCCCGCATTTCCCCGCCTGCAAACGCTCTGCGCGCAGCTGCGATATGAAACTCAGGAAACCAATCACACGCTGGGGCTGACCCATTTGTCCGGTCGGCTGAAGCGCCGTTCACTGATCGTGATATTCTCCGATTTCGTTGACACCATCACGGCGGAGCTGATGATCGAGAATATACAGGTTTTGGCTCGACATCATTTCATCGTCTATGTCGCCTTGCGCGATCCGATGCTGTCCCGGCTGACCGAACCGGAGGAAATGACGCCCGACACCATTGCCCGCTCGGTTGCTGCCCGGCAGATCCTGCAGGAAAGGCGCGCGGTGTTGGAGAAACTGGCGCGTCTGGGCGTGCTCTGCCTCGACAGCACGCCAGAAGCCCTGACCACGGACCTCGTGGCACGTTATATCGAAATCAAATCGCGCGAGATGATATGACCGATATTGGGATCGATGACAGGATAACCATGAGCGCGACGGTGGATCCCGCCGTTCAGCAAACCGATCTGTTGCGTTCCGCACGATTTCGGCTGGAGCGGGAAACGCATTGGCGCCGCCTGGACGAGCTGGTGACGCGCGCCGAAAAAGGCGGTGCTGCGGCCCTCAGTTACGAAGAAGTCCGTGACCTCTCTGCCGAATACAGACAGGCCATGAATTCCTTGAGCGTTGCTCGTGACATCTCGCTCGATCGGGCCATGATCGCCTATCTCGAAAGCCTGTGCGCCCGAGCCTATCTTGTTGTCTACGCCCCGCAGGAAAGCCTCGGCGGCCTGACGCTGCGCCTGATCACGCACGGGATTCCGCAGGCTGTGCGCCGGTCGGCGCTGCCTCTGTTTATCGGCTTTCTGGCGCTGATCCTGGGAGCGGCCGCCGGCTACAAGCTTTATGTGAACGATTCCAGCTGGCTCTATACCTTCGTTCCCCAGGAGTTGGCCGATCAGCGGACGCCCGAAGCGTCGGCCGACTACCTCCGATCCACCATCTACGGTGACGAAAGCCATGGCAGCGACAAGCTGGCCGCGTTTTCGACCTTCCTGTTCTCTCACAACACCTCGATCGTCATTCTCATCTTCACGCTCGGAATCTTCCTGTCCGTTCCAAGTTTCATCCTGACGTTCTACAATGGGCTGATGCTCGGTGCGTTTTTTGCGATGTTCAAGGAGAAGGGGCTGGGCTACGACGTGTTTGCGTGGCTGTCCATTCACGGCGTGACCGAGCTTGCAGCGATTGCCATTGCCTGCGCCGGCGGCGCAAGACTAGGGCTCGCCGTTTTGCTGCCGGGGTCTCGAAGCCGCCGCGATGAGTTGCGGCACCAGGCGCGTGATGCGGTCAAGCTGGCCATTCTCGCGGCCCTCATGCTCGTCGTTGCCGCATTCATCGAAGGTTTCCTGCGTCAACTCATTCAGGACCCGATCCTGCGCATCGTCATCGGCTGGGGAATGGGCGTCTTCTGGACGAGCTGGCTGCTGTTTTCCGGCCGTGAAGGCAAAGCGTTGCACGGATCCCGCGGATGAACCAACACGTCCAGACCAACAAGCGCATTGAGCAATTCATCCCGCCGGAAGGCGTGCCGATCAATTTCGCGATCGCCTCGCTCGGCGCTCGTCTCGGGGCACAGTGCCTGGACCTTATCTTCACGCTTCTACTGGTGTTTGTCTGCGCTCTCGTCGTGATCTTCAGCCGCTCCCTCTCCCCCGAGGCCGGCATGACGTTGTTCCTGCTTTTGGCGTTCCTGACACGCACGCCTTACTACATTCTCTCGGAACTCGTCTGGAACGGACGCACGCTTGGAAAGCGGATCGTCGGAGTCCGTGTCGTCAATGTCAACGGCCGGCGCCTCACGCCCCATCAGGTCGTCGCCAGAAACCTCATGAAGGAAGTGGAGATCTTCACTCCGCTGACCTTCATTTTTGCCGTAAGTTCGATGTCGGGCTGGGAAATAGCCGTGGCGGTCATCTGGGTTCTGGTGATCCTGATCGTGCCGCTCGCCAATCGACGCAGGCAGCGTTTGGGCGATATCATTGCCGGTACGCTCGTCGTCGACAATCCACGCTCGGTGCTACTGTCCGATCTCGCGATCGCCACGCCGCTGACCACATCCTCTCAGACAATGTTCGACTTCCAGCCGGAGCATCTCGACGTCTACGGGAAGTATGAGTTGCAGACGCTTGAAGACGTTCTTCGCGACCCGACGAAGAACTCCTATAGCGAGGAGATCGTGCAGATCACACGGACGATCATCCGGAAGATCGGCTACTCCGACCCTGTGAAATCCGGGCAGGAACTCGCTTTCCTGGCTGCCTTCTACCGGGCGCAGCGCGAGCATCTGGAAACGCTGAGGCTCTTTGGCACGCGTCGCGAAGACAAGTTCCACCAGAAGCAGAAGAGCGAATAAAACATGCCGATCTATCCGTGGATGGTGACACCGGTCCTGGCTGCGCTTTTTATTCTCTATGTCTTTTGGCGCCTCACGCGCAACACACGATCGAAACTGAAAAACGCCAAAGCCGCCCCCCTATCGGAAATCTCCGGTGAAGGAACCAAGGTGCCGCTTGTCGCTGCTTTCGGTGGATGGAAATCGATCCCGTGGATCGCGTCCACAAGCTCCAATATCGCACCGCTGCTGATCCTGTACGAAGCGGATTTCGAGTATCGCGTCATCCGCCGGAAGCGCCGGCCTTACACCGATATCTCGAATGTTGATCTGCGCACGGCGTGGCGCACCGTGAATGTCGTCCTCGAATTCCACGACTCGATCAGAAGCTTCGTCGGCAATACGGCAAACGAGGCAAATGCCGTGGCAGCGCTCAAGATCCTTGAAAGCAAGGGATGCCCTCTGAGCGAGCGTGCCCGTGCCGCGCTTCAAGATGAAATCAGATAAATCGGGCGGCCATCGCTGAAAATTGCAAAACCGGTTGGCTTTGTCATTTAACCCTTATAGGATTGCACCTATATCGCGTTTGACAGATGGATTAGATCCATTGGAACGTGACAATAAATGGTGACAGTCTGAGTTTTGACCGCGTCATCGCTCCGTTCCTCCCCCGTCAGCCTCGCAGACATAGCCAGAAAAACTAGAATGTCTTTCGCGAATTGCAGGGAAATCCGGCTCTAGCGCGCGGAGCCCTTAAAAGCGCACAATCCCCCACGCTGCGAAACGTCTGACAGGCGCTTCTCGTGGCCCGCATCGGAGGAGATGCCGGCAAGTCACATGACATTCACGAGCGTCTGGAACGCTTAGGGAGGAATAATGCTCGAAAGACTTTTCAAATTGAGTGAGCACGGCACGTCCGTTCGCACCGAACTCATCGCTGGCGTGACGACGTTCTTGACGATGTCCTACATCATCTTCGTCAATCCGGATATTCTGTCGACCACCGGCATGGACCGGAATGCGATCTTCGTCGCCACCTGTCTTGCTGCGGCATTGGGCTCCATCGTCATGGGTCTGGTCGCCAATTGGCCGATCGGCCTTGCGCCGGGCATGGGACTAAACGCCTTCTTTGCCTTCACTGTCGTCGCAGCACTCGGTTTCACCTGGCAGCAGGCGCTCGGCGCTGTCTTCATCTCCGGCGGCATCTTCCTGCTGTTGACCGTCACCGGTGTGCGCAGCTGGCTGATTGCCGGCATTCCCCGCTCGCTCAGAAGCGCGATTGCCGCCGGTATCGGCTTGTTTCTGGCGATCATCGCGCTGAAGAGCGCCAATATCGTGGTCGCCAACAAGGCGACGCTGATCGGGCTTGGCGATCTCAAGCAGACAGGACCTCTTCTTGCGATCTTCGGCTTCTTCGTGATTGCCGTTCTGGATGCGATGCGCGTGAAAGGCTCGATCCTGATCGGCATTCTGGCCGTCACAGTCCTCTCGTGGATTTTCGGCGTCAGCCAGTTCCACGGCGTCGTCTCCATGCCGCCGTCCATGCTGCCCACCTTCATGCAGCTCGATATCGTCGGCGCTCTGCATGGCGGCCTGGTTCATATCATTCTCGTCTTCGTGCTCGTCGAGGTTTTTGACGCGACCGGAACGCTGATCGGCGTCGCCAAGCGGGCGAAACTGATCGAGGAAGGCAAGCCGAGCCGCCTCAGCCGGGCGCTGCTTGCCGACAGTGTGGCCATTGTGGCGGGCTCGCTGATGGGCACCAGCAGCACCACAGCCTATGTCGAAAGCGCCTCGGGCGTTCAAGCCGGCGGCCGCACAGGCCTGACGGCATTGACCATTGCCGTGCTCTTTATCGCAGCGCTGTTCTTCTCGCCGCTCGCAGCTTCCGTTCCCGCTTATGCGACCGCACCTGCCCTGCTCTACGTCGCCGGCCTGATGATGCGCGAATTGACGGAAATCGAATGGGACGATCTGACCGAGGCGGCACCGGCAGCACTCACCGCCTTGGCAATGCCCTTTACCTACTCGATTGCCAACGGCCTTGCATTCGGCTTCATCAGCTATGTGGTGCTCAAGGTTTGCACTGGACGCTGGTCGACGCTACATCTGGCGACACAGATCGTAGCCGCCCTGTTCATCGTGCGCTTCGCCTTCTTCGCAGACTGAGCAAACCAAACCTCATGGCGCCGGGGCATCCGAAGCGAAGCCCCGGCTTCTTTGTGTCTATGTGCACGGCATGAACCTTAGGAATCCTCGCGCAATAGATGTGACGCGGAATTCAGCTCTTGCATTGGCATACGATAAAACGGGGCGCTGCGATTGCAGCGCCCCGTTTTCATTCGGCCTTACGATCGCCTCAGCGGATCAAAAATGGCTCTTCGAAGAAATGCTCTTCCAGATTGACGCCTTCGCCGCCGCGATCGATCACGGCAAAGTCGGACACGCCGTCGAGCGGCGTGAGGATGCCGTGCCAGACATTGCGGCCGATGTTGACCCCCTGCCCCGGCTTCGTGCGGAAGGCCAGCGGCTCGGCCGGTCCATTCGCGGTTTCCTTCGCGACGACGACCAGAAACGGATGTTCCGTCAACGGGATGAAAGCCTGGCTGCCGAGAGGATGCCGCTCCACCATCTTCAGCTCCAGCGGCAATGGATAGGGCTGTCCGCGCAGCAGGCTGATCATCGCCCGGGCTTTGCCGCCCGTCGTCTCGACCTTTGCAAGATCATGATATCGAACGCATTTTCCCGCGTTGATAGGATAGTTATACGCCCCTTCCATTTCGATCACCTCGCCAAAGGGAAAGAAGGCGACATTGGTCAGGGGTTGGATCTCGATCATTTTCATTCGCGCTCTCCTCAATCGTTCCGGCCAACACTCAGGCCGCGCTGCGCTGTCCGACCCCGTGCCGGCCTTCTCCTTCGGGAAGCAAGGCCGCCAGCCGCAGAAATGCGATGCGCTCCACCTGACGGCAGGCAGCGGCGAATTCGGTATTGCGATCGTTGCCGAGCCGTGCCTCGAATGCGGCCAGAATTCCCGATTTGGAATGGTCACGCACGGCGATGATGAACGGGAAGCCGAATTTCGCGACGTAACGGTCGTTGAGTTCGGTGAAACGACGCCGCTCCTCATCCGTCAAGGCATCTAGGCCGGCAGAGGCCTGCTCTTGCGTCGAGCTCTCCGTCAGGCGCTTTGCCTGTGCCAGCTTGCCGGCGAGATCCGGGTGTGCGACGAGCACGGCGAGCCGCTCCTCCTCACTTGCCGCGCGAAACTGGAAGACAAGCGCCGCATGAAGGCCGATCGCGGTATCATTCGCCGGCGAAAGTTCGCCCGCAAAGGCACGCCGGGCAATCCAGGGCGAATGTTCGAAAACACCGCCGAAACGCTGGACGAAGACGGCCTCCGGCATGCGCGTCGGCTTCTCGACGCCTGGCATTGGCGGATGGTGCTGCGCCCAATGTCTGGCGATATCGACGCGGCGCGCGATCCAGACCTTTTCATGGCTCTGGACGTAGTCGATGAAGCGGGCAAGCGCCATCACGCGTCCCGGGCGGCCGATGAGGCGGCAGTGCAGGCCGATGCTCATCATCTTCGGACATCCCGCTGCCCCCTCTGCGTAAAGCGCATCGAACGTATCCTTCAGGTAGCTGAAGAATTGATCGCCGCTGTTGAAGCCCTGCGGCGTCGCAAAGCGCATATCGTTGGTATCTAGCGTGTAGGGAATAATCAGCTGGTGACGGCCGTCATATTCGCGCCAATAGGGCAGATCGTCGGCATAGCTGTCTGAGATGTAATCGAAGCCGCCCGCTTCCGTCACCAGATCGACAGTATTGGCCGAACAGCGCCCGGTGTACCAGCCACGAGGCCGCTCGCCGGTCACAAGCGTGTGTAGCCGAATGGCCTTGTCGATCGCTTCGCGCTCCTGTTCGCGCCCCATGTCCTTGTGCTCGACCCATTTGAGTCCGTGCGAGGCAATTTCCCAGTTGGCTTCCAACATGGCGGCAACCTGCGCCGGCGATCGCTGCAACGCTGTCGCGACCCCGTAGACGGTCACCGGCAACTGTCTATCCGTGAAAAGCCGGTGCAGGCGCCAGAAGCCGGCGCGGGCGCCATATTCATAGATCGATTCCATGTTCCAATGGCGCTGGCCAGGCCACTGGGTGGCACCGACGATCTCAGAAAGAAAGGCCTCAGACGCCGCGTCGCCATGCAGCACGCAGTTCTCGCCCCCCTCTTCGTAGTTCAAGACGAATTGCACGGCGATGCGTGCCTCGTCCGGCCACAGAGACGCCGGCGGCGTCCGGCCATATCCGTGCATGTCACGGCAATATCGCATGAAACACTCCTCCCAATGTTTTCGATGGCGAATTTCTAACCGCAAATCGCGCGCGCTATTCCCCTTGGAAAATTTGAAAGTCTCGAACGATACCGGCGCTTTTCAGAGGAATAGGCATGGCGGATAGTGGAGACAGGAGCGCCACGTTCGGGAGAAAACATGCAGTCTCATTCGCAAGGAGCCGGCCGGCTCACCACTCACGTGCTGGACACGGCGCTCGGCAAGCCGGCACAAGGGCTGCGCATCGATCTTTATCGGATCGAGGGCGATACGCATCACCATCTTCAAACGACGCAAACCAATGCCGATGGTCGCTGCGATGCTCCGCTTCTGTCAGGGGATACCATGAAGGCCGGCACTTATGAGCTGCGCTTCCATGCCGGCGATTATCTTGGCCGCGCATCCGATGAACCGATGTTTCTAGACATCATACCGATCCGCTTCGGCCTTGCGGATGAGAGCTCGCATTACCATGTGCCGCTGCTGGTGTCGCCCTACAGCTATTCCACGTACCGAGGGAGTTGAAATCATGACCTCCGTCGCCATCCGCTCCCAATTGCGCTTCATCCTCAATGGCGAGGATATCGTTCTTGCCGACGTCAAGCCAAGCCAGACCTTGCTCGATTGGCTGCGGCTTGCACGCTCGCTGAAGGGCACCAAGGAAGGCTGCGCCGAGGGCGATTGCGGCGCCTGCACCGTGCTCGTCGGGCGCCTGACCCCGACGGATGGCCTTGTGTATGAAAGCGTCAACGCCTGCATTCGGTTTCTTGGGTCACTCGACGGCTGTCATGTGGTGACTATCGAACATGTCGCCGGCAAAGACGACCACCTGCATCCTGTGCAGCAGGCCATGGTCGATTTTCATGGCTCGCAATGCGGCTTCTGCACGCCCGGCTTCGTCATGTCGCTCTATGGCCTGTGGATGCAGACGCCAAATCCGTCTGATCGGCAAATCGAGATCGCGCTTCAGGGCAACCTCTGTCGTTGCACCGGCTATGAGCCGATATTGCGTGCCGCCCGTGCCATTTCCAACTATGGCGGCACCGAGCGCGATCCGCTTCTGATAGAACGCGCCGCGATGATCGCGCGGCTCAAGGCGTTGCGCGACGGCGCTCGCGTCGAAATCGGTGAAGGCCGAGATCGGCTGGTCGTGCCCGCCGATCTCGACGATTTCGCTTCAGTCCTCGATGCCTCTCCGGGTGCCACAGTGGTTTCCGGCTCCACCGATGTCGGCCTTTGGGTCACCAAACACATGCGCGACATCTCGCCGGCAATCTTCATCGCCAGCCTCTCCGAGCTGAAGTCCATCGCCGTCGAGAATGGCGTTATCACCATCGGCGCAGGCGTCACCTATGCCGAGGCTATCGCGACGCTTTCACAACATATTCCGGCCCTCGGCGCGCTGGTGAACCGCATCGGCGGCCAGCAGGTGCGCAACATGGGTACGATCGGCGGCAATATCGCCAACGGCTCGCCGATCGGCGACACTCCGCCCCCGCTGATCGCGCTCGGCGCTTCGGTCACCCTGCGCAAGGGCGCCGTCCGGCGCACCATCGTGCTTGCGGATTTCTTCATCGCCTATGGCAAGCAGGATCGGCAGGCCGGAGAATTTGTCGAAGCCGTGCATGTGCCGATCCCGAGCGCCAACGAAAAATTCGCGATCTACAAAGTCACCAAGCGTCGGGACGAGGACATTACCGCAACGCTCGGTGCATTCCGCCTGTCGCTCGATGCCGGCGGGATGGTGACGGCCATTAACATTGCCTATGGCGGCATGGCCGCCACGCCGAAACGCGCCTTCGCTGTCGAAGCCGCACTGCTCGGCAAGCCCTGGAGCGAAGAGACGGTAGCTGCGGCAATGGAAAAATATGCGGAGGACTATTCGCCGCTGACCGACATGCGCGCCACCGCGGATTATCGCGCACTAGCAGCGAAAAACCTTCTTCTTCGCTTCTATCTGGAAACGACGTCCAGCGCGGCACCGGCTCAGGTGTCGAGATATGAGGCCGCCTAGCCATGAACAAGCACACGTCCGATCTCAAGGCCGAAACCATCGTTGGCGGCGTGCACGCAAGCCCGCGCCATGACTCGGCTCACAAGCACGTCGCCGGCACCGCCGTGTATATCGATGATATCCCGGAACCCATGGGCACCCTGCATGCGGGCATTGGTCTGTCGACCGTGGCCCACGGCATTTTGAAGTCCGTCGATCTCACCGCCGTTCGCGCCGCACCCGGTGTCGTAACCGTACTGACGCATGCGGATGTGCCCGGCGTCAACGACATCTCGCCATCCTATATGAACGATGATCCGGTGCTTGCCGACGGCAAGGTCGAGTTTCATGGTCAGCCGATCTTCTGTGTCATCGCCGAAACACGCGAGCAGGCGCGCCGCGCCGCGCGGCTTGCCAAGATCAAATACGAGGCATTGCCTGCCGATATCGACATCTGGGATCTCGATGTTGCAACCCATCGACAGGTCGTCACGCCGCTAACGCTAAAGCGCGGCGATGCAGCGTCAGCCCTTGAAAGCGCGCCACGGCGAGTGACGGGTCGCATGCGGCTCGGCGGCCAGGATCATTTCTATCTTGAAGGCCAGGTATCACTTGCCGTTCCCGGCGAAGACGACGAAGTCGTGGTCTATTGCTCGACACAGGGCCCGAGCGAGACACAGCATATGGTCGCCCATGCACTGGGTGTGCCGAGCAATGCCGTGACGATCGAGGTTCGCCGCATGGGCGGCGGCTTCGGCGGCAAAGAAACGCAGGCGAACCAATGCGCTGCTATCGCGGCCATCGCCGCCAAGATGTTGAAGCGCGCGGTCAAGCTTCGGCTCGATCGGGACGAAGACATGGTCGCGACGGGTAAACGGCACGACTTTGCCATCGACTACGACATCGGCTTCGATGATGAGGGGCGCATCCTGGCCGTCGACTATACTTTCGCGCTAAGGGCCGGCTTTTCCGCCGACCTCTCCGGCCCCGTCGGCGATCGCGCGCTGTTTCATTGCGACAATGCCTATTTCTTCCCACATGTGCATGCGAAATCGGCTCCGCTCTACACCAACACGGTCTCCAACACCGCCTTCCGCGGCTTTGGCGGCCCGCAGGGCATGGTCGGCGCCGAACGCGTCATTGATGAAGTGGCTTTCGCGGTCGGCAAGGACCCGCTGGAAATCCGCAAACTCAATTTCTACGACGCAATGGGCGTCCAGGGCGAGCGCAACCTCACCCCCTATCACCAGAAGGTCGAAGACTGCATCATCCAGCGCATCGTCGCCGAACTCGAGGAAAGCGCCGATTATGCCGGGCGCCGCAAGGCGATCGCCGAGTTCAATGCCGGGAGCCGCATCGTCAAGCGCGGTATCGCGCTGACGCCGGTGAAATTCGGCATCTCCTTCACCAAGACGGAATCGAACCAGGCCGGCGCGCTGGTACATGTCTATAGCGACGGCTCGGTGCACATGAACCACGGCGGCACGGAGATGGGACAGGGTCTGCATCTGAAAGTGGCGCAGGTCGTGGCGGAAGAATTCCAGATCGATCTTGACCGGGTGAAGATCACCGCGACGACGACAGCCAAAGTGCCGAACACCTCGCCGACGGCCGCCTCCTCGGGTGCCGATCTGAACGGCATGGCGGCGCAGAATGCCGCACGCCAGATCAAGGAGCGATTGATCGCCTTTGCAGCGGAAAGCCATCAGGTGCAGCGCGATCAGGTCATATTCCTGCCCAACCGCGTGCGCATCGGCGAGATCGAGATGTCCTTCCCCGATCTGATCAAGAAGGCCTATATGTCGCGTGTGCAGCTATCGGCTGCGGGATTCTACAAGACGCCGAAGATTCATTGGGACCGCAAGGCGGGACGTGGTCATGCCTTCTACTACTACGCCTATGGCGCTGCCTGTTCGGAAGTCTCGATCGACACGCTGACGGGCGAATACGTGATCGAGCGCACGGACATTCTGCATGACACCGGCAGATCCTTGAACAAGGCGATCGATATCGGCCAGATCGAAGGCGGCTTTATTCAGGGCATGGGCTGGTTGACCACGGAAGAACTCTGGTGGGATGACAAGGGTCGGCTTCGCACGCACGCGCCCTCCACCTACAAGATCCCGCTTGCATCCGACCGCCCGAAGATTTTCAATGTGGCGCTGACCGACTGGTCGGAGGCCTATGAGCCGACGATCCATCGTTCTAAGGCCGTCGGCGAACCACCATTGCCGCTTGGTCTTGCCGTCTTGCATGCGCTTTCGGATGCGGTGGCAAGTGTTGCGGATCACAAGGTCTGCCCTCGCCTCGATGCACCGGCAACGCCCGAGCGGGTGCTGATGGCGATCGAACGTCTGAAGGCTGCGCACAAGGAGTGAGGTGATGAATGCCGCGCGCGAGGATATCCGGGACTTTCTACGCCGTGAACCGGTGTCGATCCTTGTCGAGGTGACGGGGGTTGCAGGCTCGGCGCCGCGCGACACCGATGCCTGGATGCTGGTATCGGAGCGCGCGATCTTTGCGACCATTGGCGGCGGACAACTCGAATACATGGCGATCGATCAGGCGCGCCGGGCCTTGCGCTCCGGCCTTTCCGCAGAGCCGATGAACGTACCGCTCGGCCCGGAGATCGGCCAGTGCTGTGGCGGCCGGGTGGGACTTGCCTTCACGGCTCTCAACACGGAGCGCGAAAACGAGCTTATTTCCCGCAGCGACCGGGAAATGGCGGCGCGTCCGCATGTCTATGTCTTTGGGGCAGGACATGTTGGCGATGCGCTGGCCATGGCATTGTCGCTGGCGCCGCTGCGCGTCGTGCTTGTGGACACGCGAGAGGATGAGCTCACGGCGAGCGCGGTCCCTCGCATCGAAACCTGCCTGACGGCCATGCCCGAGGCCGTCGTGCGCGACGCGCCAGCCGGCAGCAGCTTCGTCATCCTGACCCACGATCATGCTCTCGATTTCCTCATTGCGGCAGAGGCGCTCCGGCATAGGGATGCCGCCTATGTCGGCATGATCGGCTCCAAGACCAAGCGCGCGACGTTTCGCAACTGGCTTTCGCGGGAAACGGGACAGGCCCATCTTTTCGAACGGCTTGTCTGCCCGATCGGCGGCACGGCCGTGAAGGACAAACGGCCCACGGTCATCGCCACGCTCGCCGCCGCGGAAATCATGACGGCAGCGCTAACGTGGTCCGCCGATCACGCAAAACTGGCCGGAGTGACAAACCGCTAAAGTCGGCCTATCCCGCGCATTCTCGATCAAGCACGGGCCGTTATTGGATAATCGGTAGCTGCTTCAAAGGGTTGGCGAGTGACACCCCAAGCGGCTCGAAATGGCGTTCATTGGCGGTCAGGACGGTCAGTCCGTGTGCAGCAGCAGTCGCCGCGATGGCGATATCTTCAAAGCCGGGGTCGTGCGCTCTGGCTCGATCGAGCATCAAACCAGCCTGTCTCGCCTCTTCAATGCCGAACGGCAGGATACGACCGGCATAGAAGTGTTCGACTGCGGCAAGCCAGCGGCGTAGCTGCTGCGCTTTCGTCGTCGCCTCGATCCTGACTGCCCGCGCAATGCCTGCCTCGATCTCGGCGATGGTGATTGCCGAAAGATAAAGCCGGTCGCTATTCGCGCGGACCCAGGCTGCAAACGCCTCGGCCCCGACATGACGCTTGGTCGGCGCGTCGGCCGATACGATATTGGTGTCCAGCAGATACAAGATCAGAGACCGCTTTCACGCAACGAGCGAGCGGGCTTTCGCGATCGTTCGGGAATATCCGCCGCCTCGCCGGGAAAGGCTAAAAGCAGATCGGCGAAATCGGGCACTTTGGAAACCCGTTGCCATTCTTCAAAGGAAACCAGCACGGCTTCCTTGCGGCCATGGCGGGTAATGACTGTGGGTTCGCCGGCCACGGCCTGATCGACCACCGCGGAAAGCGTCGCCTTCGCATCCTTGAGCTGGATTTCCTTCATCTCGTGCCTCCATATGACCACCGATAGTCATATATGATTTTGCCGGCAAGGTTCAAGCAGAGATCATCAACATTGCGTCGCGGAAGGTCGTTCGCATCATCATTCCGCCGTCGCAGGCTCTTCTTGCAGAAGCTTGCCGATCAGCCGCTGACAGCGCTCTGCCATGAAATCGATCATCAGGCGGACCTTGGGATCCTGAAACCGCTTGTGCGGATAGATTGCGGCGAGTTGGACCGAGGCGGGCGGACTGTCCTTCAGAATTTCTACCAGCCGTCCGTCCTTCAGATGCGCCCTCACCTCGAAAAGCGGCTTGTTGATGATGCCGCGATCTTCGAGCGCCCATTGCGTGAGCACGTCGCCGTCATCGCTGTCATAGGGGCCGGCAACCTCGAATTTTCGTGGACCATCTGCCGTGACCAAAGTCCAGAAATATTCCTTGGAGCCTGGATAGCGTAGCAGAAGACAGTCGTGCTTGTCGGAAATCAAGGCGTCGGCGGTGGGCGGCACGCCACGGCGCGCGAGATAGTCCGGCGAGGCGCAAAGAACACGCTCGCAATTCAGGATACCGCGCATGCGCAGGTTCGAGTCCTCGAGCACACCCAGCTTGAAGGCCACATCGACGCCTTCGGCGAGGATATCGACATTGTGATCGGAGAGGCGCACGCGCACCTCGATATCCGGATATTTGTCGTGAAATTCCGGAATGCCAGAGGCGATCAGCCTTCGACCGATGCCAAGCGGCGCCGTGATCCTCAACGAACCTTTCGGATTGCGTGAGAGATCCGCGATCGCCGCTTCCGCCTCGTTGACGGCCTCGATGATCTTCACCGCCTTTTCATAGAAAACACGACCGTGCTCGGTCGGCGAGAGCTTGCGCGTCGTCCGGTTGAACAGCCGCACCCCGAGATGACGCTCCAGTTCCTTGATGCGATTGCTCGCAACCGCGGGCGTGACGCGCTGATCGCGCCCTGCTGCCGAAAGGGTACCGAGTTCGACCACGCGAACGAAGACACGCACGTTATCAAGATAGGACATGACATCTTTCTATCACATCGGCGTGAGGAACGAACCAGGGCTGATCTTATAGATTTTTTTGAAAGTGTTGCGGATTCACCGGGATTTTCGAGAAAATCCAGGGATGGCAAACAACCCCTTCAAGATCGGGAGGGAGTTCCCATGTATGAATATGCCATCGCCTGGGATTGGCTGACATTTGCCGTCCGCTGGCTGCACGTCATCACGGCTATCGCCTGGATTGGCTCGTCATTCTATTTCGTAGCGCTTGACCTCGGCCTCAAGAAGCATCCGGCGCTGCCGCCCGGTGCCTATGGCGAGGAATGGCAGGTCCATGGCGGCGGCTTCTACCACATCCAAAAGTATCTGGTTGCGCCAGCCAACATGCCGAACCACCTCGTCTGGTTCAAATGGGAAAGCTACGTCACCTGGATGTCCGGCTTCGGCATGCTCTGTCTTGTCTATTATGCCGGTGCAGACCTCTACATGATCGACCCTGCCGTGCTCGACGTCTCCAAGCCCGTGGCGATTGCCATTTCGCTCGGCTCGATCGCCGGTGGCTGGCTCCTATACGACCTGATCTGCAAATCGCCCTTCGGCAACGACAATACGCGGCTGATGGTGGCGCTGTACTTCATTCTCGTGGGGGTCGCCTGGGGTTATACGCACCTGTTCACCGGCCGCGCCGCCTTCCTGCATCTCGGCGCCTTCACCGCGACGATCATGTCGGCCAACGTGTTCTTCATCATCATTCCGAACCAGAAGATCGTGGTTGCCGACCTGATTGCCGGTCGCACGCCCGATGCGAAATACGGCCGCATCGCCAAGCAGCGTTCAACGCACAACAACTACCTGACGCTGCCCGTTCTGTTCCTGATGCTGTCGAACCATTATCCGCTGGCATTCGGCACGCAGTTCAACTGGATCATCGCCTCGCTCGTCTTCCTGATGGGCGTCACTGTCCGCCACTGGTTCAACACCCGCCATGCCAATGCCGGCAACCCGACCTGGACCTGGCTGATCACCGTCATCCTCTTCATCATCATCATGTGGCTTTCCACGGTGCCGAAGATCCTGACGGAAGAACCGACGACGAAGATCTCCGCGACCCAGCAACCCTTCGTCACCGCCGAGGCTTTCCCCAAGGTGCGTGACACGATCATGGGCCGCTGCTCCATGTGCCACGCAAAAGAGCCGAGCTGGGAAGGGATTATCGCGCCGCCAAAAGGCGTGGTCTTCGAGACAGATCGCGACATTGCCGCCCATGCCCGCGAGATCTATCTGCAGGCCGGCCGCAGCCACGCTATGCCGCCGGCCAACGCCTCTCACATAACCGACGAGGAGCGCCGCCTGCTCGTCTCCTGGTACGAAAGTGCCATCAATGGGGAGAAGACCCAATGAACGAAGTCCTGATCCGTGGCCGCGTGCTGACCTTCCTTTCCGAGCCGCAAGGTATCGATGATACCGCGTCCTATCGGTATATCGAGGATGGCGCGGTCTATGTTCGCGATGGAAAGATCGTTGATATCGGCTTGTATAATGATGTTCGCAAGCTGGCTGATGCCGGCATCAGGATCGCCGATCATCGTCCAAACCTCATCCTGCCCGGCTTCATCGACACGCACCTGCATTTCCCGCAGACGCAGGCAATCGCCTCCTATGGCGCACAGCTACTCGAGTGGCTGAACACCTATATTTTCGTCGAGGAACAGAAGTTTGCCCGCGCCGCCCATGCGGCCGAGGTTGCAGACCGTTTCATGGACGAACTCCTATCCAACGGCACGACGACAGCAGTCGCCTATTGCTCGGTGCACCCGGAAAGCGTCGATGCCTATTTCGGGGCGGCCGAAGCGCGCGGCATGCGCATGATCGGCGGCAAGGTCATGATGGATCGCAACGCGCCTGAGGCGCTGCGCGATACGCCGCAACGCGGCTACGACGAGACCAAGCAGCTGATCGAGAAGTGGCATGGCCGCGGCCGCGCGCACTACGCCATCAGCCCTCGCTTCGCCATCACCTCGACGCCCGAACAGATGGAGATGAGCAGGGCGCTCGTCGCCGAACATCCGGACTGCTACGTCCAGACGCATCTCTCCGAAAATCGGGACGAGATCGCCTTTGCCACGTCTCTCTATCCCCAAGCCAAGGACTATACGGATATTTATGCCCGCTATGGGCTGCTCAACGAGCGAACGCTGCTCGGCCACTGCATCCATATGAGCGAACGGGAAGTCGCCGTGCTCGCCGAAACGGGCGCGGTCGGTGTCTTCTGCCCGACTTCAAATCTCTTCCTCGGCTCGGGGCTTTTCAACGCCGCGGAGTTCGACAGGCTCGGCGCCCGCTGGTCGGTTGCCACGGACGTCGGCGCCGGGACGAGTTTCTCCATGCTGGAAACGATGGACGAGGCCTACAAGGTGCTGCATCTGCAGGGGCAGCGACTGACCCCGTTCAACTCCTTCTATCGCGTGACGCGCGGCAACGCCCTGGCGCTCGGTCTCGAAAAGCAGATCGGCTCGCTGCAAGCAGGCGCCGACGCCGATATTGTCGTGCTCGACTCCGGCGCCAAATCGGCAATGGAATTCCGCATGCGCACCGCGACGTCGCTGCTCGAGGAACTCTTCGTTCTCCAGACCATGGGTGACGATCGCTGCGTTGCCGAGGTCTATGTCGCCGGAAAGGCGATGAAGACGAACCGGAAGCCCGAGACCGCTGGTCAGCGGACGTCACAGAAGGCCCCGGAATATAGCTAGGGTCTGCTGGGAGGCAGAACCGGATTGCTAGATGGCAGGCCCCATGCGAATGGGGCTTCCATCGCTGAACCGGGAAAAGCGAAAACGCTGGAGATTGTGCCCGATTTTATTTCCCTGGATCAGGTCGGCCACGATGCGGCCGATGCCGGGGCCAATCCCGAACCCGTGTCCGCTCATTCCCGTCGCAACAAGCAGACCATTGATCGCCGGCACCTTGTCGACGATCGGCACCGCATCCGGCATCGCGTCGATCATACCGGCCCACGCCTTCTTCAACCGGATCGTTTCGAACTGCGGAAACAATTGCTTGAAATTGCGCTCTATCGCGCGAATGCCCGCAGCTTCCGGCGCGGGGTTGAGCACGCGCATGCGCTCGAACGGCGTCAACTCATCCGGCGTCCAGCGGCGCGGCGTCGACCATGCATCCGGATAACCGGAGGGCGCAAGCGGCAGATAATGGGTTCCGAACGGATTGTTCATCAGTGCGGGAAAATACTTTGTCGCGTGGCGGAAGGCGTCCGGCCCGACATAGAGCAAATTGCTGCCACCAGGTGCCAGCGTATAACCGCCGTCCTGCCGACGCCGGAAAGCAATGGTGTCTTCGGCGGCGGCGCCTGCATGAATCTCCGGCAACGGCTCCGTCGCGGCGACCGTTGCCCTGACGCTCAATTGCGGGATGGAAATACCGTGTCGCTTGAGAAAGAGAGAGGACCAAGCGCCGCCGGCGACGAGAACGGTGGAGGTTTCGATGCGACCCGCCTCGGTGCGCACGGCACTGATCCTGCCGCCCGACAGTTCGAGATTTCGCGCGGCACAGTTTTCCACGATCGTAGCGCCGTGCCGCACGGCAAGCCGGGCAAGTGCCGGCACGGCGAGCCAGGGTTCGGCACGATAGTCGGACGGGGTGGTCATAGCCCCCTTGAACTTTCGTGACATGCCCTGGATCAACTGCGATGTCTCGTCTCCATCAAGCAAGCGGGTATCGAGCTGATAGGTGGCCGCGAGTTTCATAAACTCTTCGAAATCGGCCATATCCTTGTCCGAGTTCGCGAGATAGGTCACACCGGTCTGATTGAGGCCGATGTCCTCGCCCGTTTCCTTGGCCAACTCCCGCCATAGACGACAGGCTTCGATCACGATCGGAAGCTCATCCGCATCCCGCCCCTGCTTGCGGATCCAGCCCCAGTTTCGGGAGGATTGCTCTGCTGCGACCCTTCCCTTCTCAAGCACCGTGACCGGAATGCCCCTTTTCGCCAGAAACAGCGCCGTCGTCACGCCAATGACGCCTCCACCAATGATCACCACGTCCGACGTCTTCGGCAGCGGACCGGAAAATTGAATGGGATCAGCTTCGGAGAAGGGAAACACAGGCAAGGGCACATCCTGACGATCTGACTACATCGATAGACTTAGTAGCCATTCTTGGAGAGCCCATCAAGAACAGTCGATCGCGGGGATCGACCCGAGCAGACTGCCAAACGACGCCGGACGAGCAATACCCGGCGTCGTGACGTCATGAATCAACCCAGCTGACGCAGGGTGTGTCTTCAAGTTTCACGCGCACCATTTCTGCACGGCAAGCGCGATCGCCTTGGTGCAGTCGACCAGATCGCGGACCGAGACCCGCTCATTCGGCTGATGTGCCTGAGCCGGATCGCCCGGTCCAAAGTTGACGGTCGGCGTATTGCCGAGAGAGGTAGGCAGGCCGATATCGCTATGCGCGCCAAAGCCGCACAGAGCGGGCGACAGCTCGGCCGTTTCGACGGCATCCTGAAGCAGGCGGACGAATGGATTGTCAGCCGGCACCTCAGCGCAATCCGCATCGAGGATCCATTCCACGCGGGCGGGATGTTCACGCAGATAGGGATCCGCCTGGCAGATGTTGCGGACATGCTCCTCGATCTCGCGCTTCACATGGCCGCCAAGACCGACGTCATCCTTCTCGCTCGGCAGATATTGCGCATCGATGATGATCTCCGCCTTGCCCGCCATCGAGGATGGATGTTCGCCCGCCTTGACCTGCGTGACGATGATCTGGTTGGGCAGATCCATGAGGGGATGGTTCTTCCTGGGGTCGAACATCCATCGGCGATTGAGGATATCGATGCCATCGAGCATCTGGCGGCAAAGCTGCACCGCATCTACGGGCCCGCTCGTGTACCAGGCATTCGGGGTCAATTCCGCATGGCCGCCGATGCCGTCAATGATGATCTTTCCCCAGAGGATGCCGTGGCAGAGCGGTGCGATACGGTTGGCGGTCGGCTCGGTCATGATGCCCGCATCGGCGCGGAAACCACGATCCACCATGGCAAGCGATCCCATTCCGCCGATCTCTTCGTCGACGACGGTCGTGAAGACGATATCGCCCTTGAGCGGAACATTCATCTCCTTGAGGATCTCGACCGCCATCAGCATGCAGGCAACGCCACCTTTCATGTCGACGGTGCCGCGACCATGCAGAAAGCCGTCTTTCAAGACGGGGCCAAAAGGATCCGTCGTCCAGTGCTCCGGCGCACCGGGCGGCACCACGTCGATATGGCCGGTCAGCATGATGGAGCGGCCACCGCCGGTGCCCTTCAGAACGCCGCCGAGGTTCGGGCGTCCTTCAAATGTGCGGCCCTTGTTCGCTCCCGGCCGTCCTTCGTACTTCGCATAGAGCGCCGGCCCGTCGGGGTCCCAGAGATCGGTCATAAAGCCGAGGCGTTCCAGGCGCTTCTGCAGATAGAGCTGGCAATCGCGTTCCCCGGGGCCTGCTTCCTTCGGATTGGATTTGACGATCGACGGGAAGGCAACGAGATCGCTCAAGGTCGCAACGATGCGCTCATGCGCTGCCTCGACATGGTCGGCGATCAAAGTTTCAATGGATGGCATTCTTATCTCCAGTGTTTCGAAATGCGGTCAATGAGGAGAACGGCGATCAGCAGCGCACCGACTAGGCCGACCTGCCACACGGTGTTGACATTGAGCTGCAGCAATCCCGTCTTAAGCGTCACCAGGAGGACAACGGCGGCGATCACACCGCCGATGCCGCCGGTGATGGCGATGCCGCCGAGCATGACGGCCGTCAGCGATTCCAGTTCGAGGTTTTGGCCGATATTGGGTCGAGCGCTGCCAAGCCAGGCGATCGAGACCAGCCCGGCGAGGCCGGCCAGGGTGCCGCCCAGCGCATAGATCGTCAGGCGCACCCGGTCGACGGGGATGCCGACGAGGCGGGCCGAGCGTTCATTGTAGCCAAGAGCGAAGATCCAGGCGCCCCAGGCGGAACGCATCAGCACCACCGATCCGAACAGGAAGGCCGGCAATACGACCGTCGTGAACGGTACCGGCAGCCCGAAGAATACACCCCGCCCCCAGCTCAGCAGCCAGGCCGGCACGCCCGACTGCGCGGCGCCGCCGGTCAAGGCAACGGCGAGCCCAGAATAGATGAACAGCGTCCCAAGGGTAGCAATCAGCGGCAGGATCGAAAGCCGGGTCACCAGCAAGCCGTTCAGCGCGCCGAGGGCGGCTCCGATCAGAATGCATGCAACCGGGATAGCCAGCGTCGGCATGCCGGCCTTGACCGCGAGCATCGTCAGTGTCGCCGAAAGAGACACCGTGCCGCCAACGGAAAGATCGATCCCCGCGCCGCCTGCCAGGACGACAAGCCCCTGTCCAAGCGCCACGAGCGCAAGAATGGTCGAGAACTGCAAGATGGTGGTGATCGTGCTCTGGCTGAACATCGATGGTTTGAGAATGCCGAAGAGCACGACAACCACGATCCAGAGGACGCCAAGCAGCATCAGGATGCGCGACGAGCCGTTCATAGTTTGGTTTCTGGTCATCCGCGCATCCACTTCGTTTTCAATGCAGCAAGCTGGCTGGCCGGCATTTCAAGCGCCAGAACGCCAATCAAAAGCGCGCCGGTGACAACCGACTGCCAGAGAGAAGGGACACCCATGAGCAGCAATCCGTTCTGCAGGATCCGCAAAAGAACGACGCCGAGGGCCGTGCCCAGGAGACTGCAGCGTCCGCCGGTGATGCTGGTGCCGCCAAGAACGACCGCAGCAATCGCATCCAGCGCCAATGTCGATCCGATTGCCATTTCGACATTGCGATAATTGGCAACATAGAAACTGGCAGCCAGTCCGGTCAGCGCACCGCTGATGACGAAGGTTGCCAGGCGCACCTTCATGACCGGCACACTGGAGAGGCGAGCCTTCTCTTCGGAATTGCCGACGGAGAGAAGGTGCGGGCCGAAAGGCGTGCGCCTGAGCGCGACCCAGACGGCAAGATAGACGACGGCGATCGCGATGGCGGCGAAGGGAACTCCCGCCACGCTGCCAGCGAGAAGCCCGGTCAGATTGGTCGGCAGACCCGACAGCCATTGCCCCCCGAGTAGGGCAAAGACGGCCGTTCGGTAGACGCCGAAAAGACCGAGCGTTCCGACGATGGCCGGGATGCGGCCGATCACGACGACGGCACCGGTCAAGAGACCGAGGCCGGCACCAATGGCAGGCCCCAGCAGTGCTGCAGGCAAGGCGCCCCAGCCCGCAAGCAGGGCATTGGCAACGCCGATCGCCGCAAGCCCCATGACGATACCGATAGACACATCGATACCGCCCATGGCGAGCAACAGCGTCATGCCGAGACCGACGAGCATCAGCTCTATGCTGTTGCGCACGATCGTATCGATGTTGCCCATGGTCGCAAAGAAGGGCGATGCGGCGGTGAAGACAAGCGCGGCGAGAATGGCCGCGCAAAGCAGCGCCCATTCACGTCCGCCCATGGCGAGGAAGCGTGGACTTAACCGTCGCATCGCGTGATCATCCACCGTCAGAAGTTGAATTTGTCGACATTGTCGGCGGTGAAGATGGCCGGCGGCCCCAGCAACAGGATGCCCTTGGCGGCATCGTAGGTGACGGGAGCATCGAAGCCAGGCACCTTGTTTTCAGCGGCAAACGCCTTACCGTCGATCAACTGCTTACCAGCCCAGACAGTCAGATAGCCAAGTTGAGCTGGATCCCAAAGAACAGTGAAGCCGAATGCGCCGCTCTTCAGGTAGGCCTTTGCCGTGTTCGGGCTGCAATAACCGGCTCCGATCACGCTGCCGATCTTGCCCGCCGTCTCGATGGCCTGGGCGACGCCGGGGCATGTCGAGGAGGCGACCGCAACGATAGCCTTGAGATCGGGATTGGCGGTCATCAGGTCGCCCGCGATCTGCGCTGCGCGCTGCGCGGTGCCGCCTGCATATTGCGGCTCAAGCAGCTGAAGTTTGGGGTATTTTGCCGCCGCGCGCTGCTTCATGAAGCCGATCCAGGCATTGAGATTGGACGCCGTCGCCTCGCCCGAAACAATGCCGATTTTCGCATCGGCACCCACTCGCTTGACGAGTTCATCGATGATTGCGCCGCCAAGACCCTCGTCGGTCGCCTGAGCGACATAGACGGCGCGGCCGCTGTCGGGCGCATCGCTATCGCTGGTGAAGAGCTTGACGCCCTTTGCCTTGGCAGCTTCGACCACCGGAGCGATAGAGGAGGCGTCGAGCACGCTGACCGACACGGCATTGACGCCCTGATCGATCAGGTTCTGAACGATCTGCAGCTGATCGACCGGGTTGGTGTCGACCGGCCCGGTGTAGATGAAATCGACGCCAAGGTCCTTTGCCGCGCGTTTGCCGCCTTCTTCCATGGCATTGAAATAGGGGATGCCGACCAGCTGCGGCACGAATGCCACCTTCGGCTTGTCTTGCGCAAATACGGTCGATGCGAGCGCAAGGCTCAATGATGATGCAATCAGCACTGTCTTGAGATTGTGAAACATAGGAGGAGCCTCTCTGGAGATTGGACGTGCTTTTTATTGATTGGTTTCAAGCGCCCGCACGTCGGGGTGAGCGCCTGTTATGAGGGAGACGATTTCTTCGGGTGTCGTTTGCTGCCGCAATCGCTCCGCGACCTTGCGACCGCGGCGAAAGACGACCATGCGGTCGGCGACTTCGAAAACGTCGGCAATATTGTGACTGATGAGCACAACGGCGCAGCCGCGCTCGGCAAGACGCCGCGTCAACGACAGCACCTTGCGTGTTTCGGCAACTGCGAGCGCCGCCGTCGGCTCGTCCATGATGACGAGTTTGGCGTTCAGATTAAGCGCCCGGCAGATAGCAACGGCTTGACGTTGACCGCCGGACAGGCTGCCGACCGGTGCTTCCGGATCGGAAATATGGGCGTCGAGTTCGTGCAGCAAAGCATCGACGCGATCCCGCATCTCCGTGCGGCGCAAGAAGGGTATGCCGAGCACCGAACGCCGCAGTTCACGGCCAAGGAAAACATTTTCCGCAATGGAGAGGTTTTCCGAAAGGGCCAGCTCCTGAAAGATCGTCGCGATACCGGAGCCCGCCGCATCTTTGGGAGACGAGAAGGTCACCGGCCGACCCTCCACGAGAAGTTCGCCGTCGCTTTGAGTATGCGCACCGGCCAAAATTTTTACGAACGTCGACTTGCCAGCACCGTTGTCACCCAGCAATGCCAGGACTTCGCCGCTGTTGATCTCGAGATCGACGCCGGTGAGAGCGGCAAGCGCACCGAAGCGCTTGCTGATCCCGTTGGCCTTCAAGAATGGATTTTTCATTTTTTTGTTCCCCTGCTTCACGCTCTTCAGGCGGCGCGACTGATCCATCGCAGGATGTTTTTCCAAAGGGTCGCGTAGCCGGGCCATGCGACGAATTCATTGGGCAGCCAGTGGGGTCCGATATCCGAGGTCCAGGCCACCGTGCGGCCCTCGCCGTATTCGCCGGTGACCAGCAGCGGATGACCGCCTTCCGATTCCGGCAACGTCGCTACGAGCTCGACGCCGGCCTGCTGTTTGACGACAACCTCGTTGGCACCCAGAAGCAGGGGCCATTCGCCTTCGATGCCGTCGAGGATCGGATGCTTGCTTTTGACGACAGCGCGGAAGCCCTCAGGAATTTCGAGGCGATCATCATAGGGCAGGCACTCGACGGGCAGAGCCTCTTCGACCGGCGTACGACGCCAGCGCGCCTTGCCGTCGATCCCCTGGAAGCTGAAATATCCGCCGGCCATCATCAACCCGCCGCCTGCCGCAGTCCAATCGCGGATGATCTTCAGCCGGTTTGCGACCGGCTTCCCATGCAGCCACACGGCCGGCGGCAGGAGCAGGGAATTGGCTCCGATATCGGAGAGAATGATGGCCTGATAGGCGGAGAGGTCATCGAGAGAAAATGGAAATTTCTCGACTGCGTCATGCGCAGTCATGTACGTGATCTCAAATTCACTACCCTTGAGGGCGTCGACCAACGGCTCCGCACCGAGATGGAACGTGACGCTGCCAAACTGATCGAAGCCCTTGTAATGGGTTGCGGACGAGACCCAGCTCTCTCCGACCAGCAAAACCTTGATTGTCATAGTCTTCTCCTTGACGATTTTTCTTGAGCATGGCGGCCGTTTTCGACCGTTGTCTTCACTTCGACCGAAGGCAGCAGCGCTGCGATCTCATCGGCGCTTGCGGGTCGTCCTTGCGCCCCTTCGGCTGTCGTCGTGAGGCTGGCGCCGATGGCGGCATGGCGAGCGGCATCTGCCAGCGATTTGTCGTGCAGCCAGAGGCTGAGGAAGATGCCAGCAAATGCGTCACCCGCGCCGGTGGCGTCGACCCGCGTGATCGGCAAGGCGGGAACCTCGATCGGAACGCCGCCGCCTCTGGCGAAGATGACGGCCCCGAATTCACCGAGCGTCAGAACGACATCGCCGCGCATCTTGATGTGCTTGAGGATGCGATCCGCCTCATCGATCATCGATGCAAGCGGGGTACGAATCTCGAAGATTTCGCGAAAGGTCTCGTCGTTGATGAATGTCAGATCGACCTGCCGGACAAGGGCCGCAAACGCTTCCGGGGTGCGGGAGCCGGCAGGAAGGCCGGCGGTATGGAGGCTTACCTTCCATCCCGCCGCGTGGAAGCGGGCGATCGAGGGGACCATGCGTTCATAGTGAAAGCCTTCGATATGAACGCAGGAGCGCACGCTGGCCGGCTCGATGTCCATGTTTTCGGTGAGGTCGATCTCGCTCAACTCGAACGTCTCGTGGATGATCGTCCTGCTGCCATTGGCCTCGATGATCACGATCGCCCGCGGCAGGCGGTTCTTGATCGGGCGGCGAATGGGAAGAACGTTGACGTTGCGCGCCAGCAGCTCGGCAAGCGCCCACTCGCTGTCCCCGTCATCACCGATCGCGGTTGCAAGATCGATCTGAAGCTCGTAGGGCGCACCCATGCCGGCGGCGGCGACAGCTAGATTGGCGGCCGGGCCGCCAAGCGCCTTGTTGATGTGATCCGCGGCGACACGGTCATCGCGATGGGGCAGAACGGGTACACGGCAGAGATAATCGAGGCAGATATGACCGACGACGAGCAGCCGCGGATTGCCTTCCTTTGCATGCACGGCCTTTGCCGACATCATCGGCAACGAACGCGCAAACACACTCGGTCGATAGGCGAGCTTATGGATCGCCGCCTGAATGCGATCGGCCGTCTCGGGTTTGACGGGGACCGTTTCGTTCAGGAAATTCGATACCGTCCCGACGGATACTCCGGCGGTGCGTGCAACATCGGCAATAGTCGGTCGTCCCTTTTTCATGGCTTCCAGATCCATTGAAACGCTTCAAATGCTATGAAGCACCCGAGGGAACGTCAAAGAAATCGAAAACTAATTTTGGGAGCGATTCGGCGCCTGATGCTGGAAACAGGCGGCACTGAATGAAAAATTTAACCAAATCGGAGCCGAATTGAATTTTCTTCAATCGTCAAGCCGAGGGCGTTCAATGATGAAATTTCAAGTTTCGACCTGAAGGAGGCGCCACGCCGTGGCCCAGAGTTGGCTGTCATATATCTGGCGAATTGAAAGCGTGGCTTCAATCGATGACGGAATAGCCCTATCCGGCAGCGGCCGTCGTACCCCTGACGACAAGATGGGTCTCAAGAACGTAACGAACATCGCGGATACTGCGGTTGCTCAGCATCTCGAGCAGGAGGGAAATAGCCAGCCGACCGGCTTCATTGGACCGATTGGAGATTGAAGTCAGCCCCGGATAGGTGACGGCGCCAAGCACGTCGTCACAACCGATCAAGCTGAATGTGGCGGGCACCGCGACTTTTCGCTCCGACAGACCCGCCAATACGCCTTGAGCAGTCACGTCGTCGAAGGCGATCGCGGCCGTTGCACCGGCACTTAGGATCGCGTCCACGACATTGCGGCCGGAGCTATAGCTGGGAAGTACGGCCGGCACGACCTCAAGCTCCATGCGAAAGCTTGAGGCAGCCGTGCGGATTGCCGCGCGACGCTGTTTGTTCGACCAGGAATTCGACGGGCCGCTGACATAGACAATCTTGCGGTGGCCGAGCTGCGCCAGATGTTCCACGGCTTGGCGGACGCCGGAGCCACTGTCGATGAGCACGCGAGGAATACCCTCGAGGTCACGATTGATGAGAACAAGCGGCAACTGGCTGGCATGCGCACGAATGCGCTCGTCGCTAAGCCGCGAGGAGGTCAGCACAAGGCCTTCGACCTGGCCGGCAAAACGCCCGACCAGCTTGTCTTCCTGCTTGGGATTTTCCTCCGTATTGCCAAGGAAGATGCAGAAGTCCGAACGATCGGCCTCGAGCTGGGCCGCCTGGATCAGCGGTGGAAAGAACGGATTGGCGATGTCCGGTACGATCAGCCCGATGTTGCCGTGGCGGCCGGTGCTGAGCGCTCGCGCCGTATGGTTCGGCACATAGCCCAAAGCCTCAGCCGCCTTAAGGATGCGTTCGACTGTTTCGGGCAGCAGCATGTCGGGTCGCGTGAAGGCACGGGAGACGCTGGAACGCGCCACCCCTGCGGCATCCGCAACCTGGCTGATGGTAACGCCCTTGGCCCGCTTGATCATCGTGTCTTGAAACTCGCTCGCTCTGGACCCGCTTACCATAAAGTTCACAGCCTCATCAATCGATGCAGAAGACTGCCATTCATCCACTTGACATGCAACCGGTTGCATGAAAGTCTTTGACCAACAAGAACAAGGGGAACCGTAACGGCCGCGACCGCAGGATATGGCGTCGCGCCGCTGGTTTCCGCACATCAATCGTGGAGACCGTATTGAATTCCGCCATACGCCCCTCGCCGATGACACGGCGAACCGCTGACCAGCTTGTCGTCGAAAGCTTTGCGACCCGTGGAGACATGGGTGCAGCGGCAGCAGCCGATATTGCAGCGGCGCTGATCGAACGCCTTTGCAGCCACGCGACTGCGCGCATCGTCTTCGCCTCGGCACCCAGCCAGGCAGATACATTGGCGGTACTCGCCAATTCGCCGGGGATCGACTGGAGCCGTGTCACGGCCTTTCACATGGACGAGTATATCGGGCTGGATCCAGCGTCCCCCGCACGCTTTGCCAACTGGCTCGATGCCAATCTTTTCAATCGACTGCCCTTTGCCGCCGTGCATCGCATGACACCCGAACCGGACGCCGAGGCCGAAGTTTCCCGCTATTCTGCACTGATGAACGAGGCGCCAATCGACTTTGTCTGCCTTGGCATTGGCGTAAACGCGCACATCGCCTTCAACGATCCGCCTGTCGCGGAATTCGACGATCCATTCGACGTCAAGCTCGTCGAGCTGGACGATGTCTGCCGGCAGCAACAGGTAGACGACGATTGCTTCCCGGATCTGGCCTCGGTGCCGCATCGCGCCATCACGCTCACCGTACCAAGGCTGATGCGCGCGGGCCGCCTGTTCTGCGTCGTGCCGGGTAAAATCAAGCGCGAGGCGGTTTGGGGAACGCTGTATGCTCCCCTCAGCGAGGAGTGCCCCGCAACCATCTTGCGTACGCATGCCGCTTGCACCCTTTACATCGACAAGGACTCGGATCCCGATGCCTGACGCCACCAAGATCGACGTCGACGCACTCTGCGACAGCTATTTGACCTCCACCCAGGCGTTGATGCACCGAATCCTGGCAGAGGAGAAAGCAGCTCTCGACGGCGCGGCTTCCAAACTGGCCGACCAGATTGCCGCCGATCGACTGGTGCACATATTCGGGCCTGGCGGTCATTCCAATCTGGCTGCGCAAGAGGTGTTTTTCCGCGCCGGCGGGCTGATGCATATCAGCGCCATCCTTGACGAAGGCACGCTGCTTTCCAATGGTGCGCTGCGCTCGATGGCGATCGAACGCACACCGGGATACGGCAAGATCGTGATCGCCAACAATCGTATCGACGCAAACGATCTTCTGATCCTCATCAACGCCTATGGCATCAACGCCGCCCTGATCGATGCGGCATTGGAAGCACGCCATCGCGGCGCCTTTTTGATCGGCATCAGCTCGCACGAGCACGCCAACAAGACGTCACCGGACCATCCGGCCCGCCATCCGACCAAGCGCAATCTGCACGACCTTGTCGACATCGCAATCGACTGCAAGGTGCCGATTGGCGACGCAGTCGTCACGATTGCCGGCATGAGCGAGAATATCGCGGCAATCTCGACCTTTGCCAATGCCTTCGCGCTGAACTGCCTGGTCATCCGCACGGTTGCCAAGCTGGTGGAGCGGGGTATCGAACCGCCCGTCTGGCGCAGCGGCAATGCACCGGGTGGCGATGAGGCAAACGGCCGTTTCATCGCGAACTTCCAGGGTCGGGTAAAGGCGCTGTGATGGTTGTTGTCGACGGCATTGATCCCCGCACAGGCACGGCCATTGCGATAGAGATCGTCGACGGCGCGATCGCGGCGATAAAGCCGTGCGAGAGCGCAAGCCCCACCTTCATTTCAGCTGGTCTCATCGACCTGCAGGTCAACGGTTTTCGCGGCTTCGATCTCAACAACGGCGCTGTTACACCGAATGTTGTGCGATCGATATGCGGGGAGCTGTTGAGCGTCGGCGTAACGACGTGGTTGCCGACGATCATTACCGCATCGGAAGCAGCGATCCTGCAGGCCCTGGAGGCGATCGCCGAAAGCCGCGCTGACGATGGACTGGTTGCCGAGATGGTGGCAGGCGTTCATCTCGAGGGGCCTTCGATCTCGAGAATCGATGGCCCTCGTGGAGCCCATCCGCTCGCCCATATCCGGCCACCGTCCCTTGCGGAGTTCGAGCGCTGGCAGCGCGCCTCGGGCAATCTTGTTTCCATGGTGACGCTTGCACCGGAGCATGAGGGATCGATCGACTATATAACTGCACTGACAGCGCAGGGCATCCTCGTCTCTCTCGGCCACACGGCGGCCACGCCGGAGGAAATCCACGCCGCAGCCGCAGCCGGAGCCAGACTCTCGACCCATCTCGGCAATGGCGCTGCATCCATGTTGCCGCGCCATCCGAATGTCATCTGGTCGCAGCTTGCCGACGACCGCCTGACCGCCAGCTTGATCGCCGACGGCTGGCATCTGCCGCCCGATACGTTCAAATCCATGCTGCGTGCCAAGGGGATGGCGCGGACCATTCTCGTCTCGGACATGGTTGCCCTGGCGGGAATGCCGCCGGGCCTCTATCGGCAACCGGTCGGCGGCAATGTGGAAGTCTCGCCTGAAGGTCGCATCGGCATTGCCGAAACACCCTATCTCGCCGGCGCCAGCCTGCCTCTTGCGGCGAATGTCGCAATTGCCGCGGAGATGGCGGAAATTCCACTTGCCGACAGCTTGCTGCTCGCCACGCAAAATCCCGGCCGGTTCGTCGGCGGACGCGGACGATTGGAAGTCGGCGCCAGAGCCGATCTCATCCGGTTCGAATGGTCAAAGGGCGATCGCGAGATCCGGGTGCGGGAAACCTGGCTGCGCGGCGAAAAGGTATTCGACCGATGATCCAAGCCGGCGCCGCCATCATCGATATCACCCCGCCGCCAGGACTCGCGATGTCCGGTTTTGCCGCGCGAAGCCTCACGGCAACGGGTGCGCACGATCCTCTAACGGCACGGGCGCTCGTGATCGGCGATACGGCAATCGTCGTGGCCGACGTCATTGGCATCGACAAGCAGATGAGCATGCGCATAAGGCAGCGCTGCTCATTGCCCACAGACAATGTCGTGGTGGCCGCTCTTCACACACATGGCGGCCCCGTTTCGATGGAAGGTCGCCTCGGCGCTCCCTCGGATCCGGCCTATCTGGAAAGATTGGAAGACGCGTGTGTGGCAGCGATCAACAAGGCGGCCACTTCACGGCGGTCGGCCGAGATGACAATCGCTAGGGGTAGCGATCCCAGGGTCGCTCGCAATCGGCGCCATATCGACGGACCGGTCGATGCCACCCTGCCGCTGTTGCGCGTGCGCGGCGAAGATGGGGCGATGATCGCCGTGGTGACCGGCTATGCCTGCCATCCGGTCGTTCTTGCAGCCGATAACTTGCTCTGGACGGCGGACTATCCGCATTTCGTTCGGCAAGCATTGGAGGGCGCCCATCCCGGCGCAATCGCAATCTTCCTGACCGGCTGCGTGGGAGACGTGAACACCGGTCATTCCGCACATGCTTCCATCACGCTGACGGCCGCGCCAGATCGAACATTTGATGCAGCGCGGCGGATCGGCAGCAAGGTCGCACAAGCGGCGCTGACGGCTGTGGAGCGGCCAATCACTGACAGCATCCATGTGTTCAACGACACGGTGATGCTTCAGTTCGAGCGCCGTGAAGAGGACTCACCGAAGGCGCTGCAGAAGCTCTGGCGCGACGAGGCACCGACCGCCGAACCTGCGCGCAGGAACCTGCTTGGCTATTGGACCGAATGGGCGCAGCAGGTCGCACCCAAAGGACAGGAGCCAATGGCGGCGCGCGTCACGCTATTCGATTGGGGAGGTATAACGATCGTGGCGCTGCCCGGCGAAATCTTCACCGAGACCGCATTGTCGATCCGAGCTGGCATCGCATCCGGCGAACAGTCTTTCATCATCGGATTTGCGGAGGACAACCCCGGCTATATTCCCCCCGCGAGTGAGTTCCAGCATGGCGGCTACGAGGTGGATGAGGCTCATCGCTACTACGGCATGCCTATAACATTCGCGCCGGGCTCAGCAGAGGCACTTGCCAGATGCGCGATCGATTTGGCCAGAAAGTTGGATAGCGCCGCCTGACCAGTGGCGACATCCAAGATGAGCCGAAGCTTGACACGCAACCGGTTGCATGACAATTTTTCCAACAAAGATAAGGGAACAGAAACGTGAAAAATGCATCAGTGAAAATGAAGATTTCCACGCGGGCGCTGCTCGTGAGCGCGGCCTTTGCCGGCACGCTTTTTTCCAGCATCGCCTCCGCTTCGGCCGAGACGCTCACTGTGTGGAGCGGCTACCCGGAAATGGCGCCTTTCTACGAGCACGTTGCCGAAGGCATGAAGGCGGCTCATCCTGATCTGCAGGTCAAGGTCGAAGCGATTGCCTTGCGCGAGCATGAAAAGCGTGTGGCCCTCGGGTTGACGGGCGGCGGCCAGGAAGGCGTGACCGTTATCGAGCTTTCGGGCTCGACGGCGACCCGCTACCTTGAAAATGATCTCCTGCCGAAGGCTCCTGACGATGTCTCGACATTCGTCAAGGACGGCAAGAACTTCGATAAATTCTTCATCGACAGCGCCAGCTACGACGGCACGGTCTACGGCGTGCCACTTTTCCGCGGCCAGGGCGCGCTTTACTATAACACCGACCTGTTCAAGGCCGCAGGCCTGACCGCTCCGCCGAAGACCATGGAAGAGTTCTCGACCTATGCCGAGAAGCTCACGCAGCGCGATGCCTCGGGCAAGGCAACCGTCTCTGGCTGGAGCCTGCGTCTTTCCGGCGGCGGCCAGGGCATCGCCGAGAAATTCTGGCTCAATCTGCACCAATTCGGCGGCGCAATCCTCGTGCCGGCCGGCGACGGCAAGTGGAAGACGGACTTCGCCAACGAAGCCGGCCGCAAGGCGTTGAAACAATATCTCGCCAACATCTTCACCACGAAGACCGTGACCCCGGAAATGCCGGCTGACGCCGATGCATTCGAGCGTAGCCAGACGGCGATGTTCATGCGCGAGTCCTGGGTGATCGGCGATATCGCCAAGAAGGCGCCGGACCTGAAATATGCGACCGCACCACTGCCGCGCGGCTCGATAGCGCTGCCGACCAATCTTTATGTCGCCGGCGACGATTCCGCCATCGGCTGGGAATTCGCCAAGGCCGCCAATTCTCAGGAAAACCTGATCTGGCTTCTGCAAAATGTCGGCTGGCTGCCGAACCGCGCCGGCCTGGATTATTCGAGCGTCACATCGAAGCAGCCGGCGTTTGCCGCCTTCGTCGATTATCCGAAGGGTTATGAGTTCTTCACCCTGCCCTCCATCGGCCCGATCGAGGAAATTCTCACGCGCGTCGCTGCGCAGCTGGTGGTCGCCTTCGGGGACCCGTCGCTTGCCGGCGATGATGCCAAGATCGACGCCTTCCTAAAGAGCAGCAGCGACGAGGTGAACACCATTCTCGATCGCGAGGGGCTGTTGGCGAAATAAGAGCCATCACGCTTGCCAAACTAATCGCCGCCCGGGGCGAAGGCTCCGGGCACCCATGGGGATAGTGGTGCCGATCCGTTCTGCGGCTGCATCCACTCGTCTACAGGCCACGACCGAATGTTGAAGCGCAAAAGGTTCCTCTTTGCGATCGTTGCGATCCTACCGACGCTGGCAATTTTTGCCTATGTTCGCCTCTATCCGATCATCGGCACGTTGAGGCTTAGCCTTTATCAGTGGAATATCCTGTCGAAGAACAAACCGTTCATCGGGCTTGCCAATTTCCGCGAGCTGATGGGCGACCACCTCTTCCTCGATGCGCTGGTCAACACGACGATCATTGCGTTCGGCGTACTTTTCCTGACCATCCCGATGGCCCTCATCATTGCCGCGCTGATATTCCACCGCACGCGGTCGAAGATGGCCGGCTTCTATGAAACCGCCGTCTTCATTCCGCACGTTGTGTCGCTGGTGCCGGCGGCCATGGCCTGGAAATGGATTTTCGACGCTCGCCTCGGCCCGCTCAATGCGCTTTTGACCTTCTTCGGCATTCCCGCCCAGAACTGGCTCTTCGATCCCGTTCTGTCGGTGATCTGCATCATCGTCCTTTGCTCCTGGCAGGCGCTCGGTTATGCGGTTCTGATCTATATCGTCGGCTTCAAGAATCTGCCGGTCTCGCTCTATGAGGCGGCCAAGCTCGACGGGGCCTCCGGCCCGCAAAGCTTCTGGTATCTGTCCATTCCGATGCTGAAGCCGATTACGCTCTACGTCTCCGTCGTAACGCTCGTGTCCGGCTTCAACGTCTATGCCCAGGCCTTCGTGCTGGCCTCCGACGCTCAAGGCGCGCCCGGCAGGCAGGTTCGCGTGCTCGTTCTGGACATGCTGGAAAATAGCTTCCGCAACTATCGTGTCGGCTACGCCGCCTCCGAGGCGGTCGTGCTTCTGGTCATCGTGCTGGGGCTGACACTCATTCAGTTCTCGATGCTGCGGGAAAGGGGCAAGGCATGACGACCGAAACCATGCACTATGGCGAACTCACCGCCGCGGAAAAAGCCGATAGCCTGCGCCTGCGACGCAAGCGAAAGCTGACAAATCTTGCCATCGATCTCTTTTTGGCTGTCGTTTCGATCCTGATGTTGCTGCCGCTGCTTTTCCTGGTGGCGAATGCGTTCAAGACGCCCGCCGAGATGCTTGCCTGGCCGCCGACCATCATTCCGCGCGACCCTACGATCGCCAACTTTTCGGCAGTGCTTGGAGAGACTCCGCTGCTGCGATGGATCGGCAACAGCATTGCTTTTGCCGTGATGTCGACGATCGCCATTGTCGCGACGTCGGCGATCGCCGGCTACATCTTCGGAAAATTCCGCTACCGCACGATGAGCATTCTCTTCGCGCTCTTCCTGGCAACCGCCATCGTGCCGTTCGAAGTCTATATGATACCGCTCTATTTCCAGGCAAAAAGCCTCGGTATCCTCAACTCTGTCTGGGGGCTGCTGCTCGGCTATCTGGTGATGAGTTTCGGCATTTTCCTGATCCGCCAGAACGTGATGCATTCGATCCCGGACGAGCTTCTGGAGGCTGCACGCATCGACGGCGCAGGGCAGTTCTGGATCTTCTTTCGCATCGTCTTGCCATTGTTGCGCGGCGCTCTCGGCGCTTTGGCCGTCCTCGCCTTCTTCCAGGCCTGGACTGCTTTCGCCTGGCCGATGATCGTCGCGACAACGCGCTCGAGCTATACGATCGAAGTGGGACTGGCGCTCTTCCAGACCGGATTTACCGTCGACCTCGGGCGCCTGAGCGCTGCTTCCGCAACGGTTCTCATTCCATCCATCTTGCTCTTTGTCATTCTCCGCCGCAACTTCGTTCAGGGCGTCGCAAGCACTGGCCTCAAGGAGTGATGGCATGCAATTCCTCGAAGAAGCACGCAGAACCTATGCAGCAGCCAATGCCGGCACCCTCTATTGGATGCTGCAACGGCCGGCACTTGGCAACGGTGTCCTCAACACGAAGCAAAACAGCCTGACGCTGGCAGACTACGACGCCAGGGACGGCTTGCGTGGCCCGGATTACACTTACGGGTGGATCCAGGGACGCGGCCTGGAAGCATTGATCGAACACGCGGAATTTTTCGAGGAAGATCTGCCGCCGCTCGCCGACAAGCTCGATGCAGTCGGCAGCCGGCTCTACGCCTTGCTCGAAGATTTGCAACGGCGAAACGGCCACGCTTATTTTTGCTACGATCGTGAGATGAAGCCAGTCTATGGCGATGCCCCAGGCGTGCTTCACGCGCAGCAAAATCCGCAGCTTGTCTATACCTACTCGGATGCATTCTTCGCCAAGGGTCTCGTGGCGGCCGCAAGTCGCTATGGCTTGCCCGATCTTCCAGACCATCTCGCCTATCTCGAGCGTATCATCGCGGCCATAGAGATCGGTCACTTTCAGATCGATGAACGCCAGCTGCTATCGCTCGATAACATAGCTGGCCAGCCCGAGGATTTCGGCCCCCGCATGATCTTGCTTGGTGCAGCGGCAATGCTGAAAGGGTTCGGCCACACGGCACATCTGGCCTATGCCGATCGCTTTATTACCCATGTCATCAACCGGCATTTCGACCCGGAAGCCGGGCTATTGCGTGACGTGCCTGGCGGAGACGATTGCAATCCGGGGCACGGCATCGAATTCGTCGGCTTCGCCCTCGACTATCTCGACGACAATGCCGACCCGGCGCTGATCGAAATATTGGAGCGCATCCTCACTTGCTCTTTCGACAAAGGCTTCGTCGGTCCCGGCATTGCGAGCGCAATTTCGGTTTCCACCGGCAAGGCGCTTACGCCCAATTGCCCCTGGTGGTCACTGCCGGAAGCGATCCGTGCCGCCGCACTTGCCCATTGCCGCACGCGGAGCCAGCAAAGCCTGCGCGTCTGGCAAACGGCCCATCGTGCCTTCTTCGACCACTATTGGCGCGGCACGCCGCCGATTGCCTATCAGACCATGACGAAAGAAGGACCGGTGGACTTCGTTCCCGCAACGCCGGACCTCGATCCCGCTTATCACACCGGCCTCAGCCTGCTCGCGGCCATTCGCGCCGCTGATCAACTGATGTCCCAAAACCCAAAAATCTCAGGATAGATCCATGGCTTCAGTCGAAATCCAGAACGTCCGCAAGGCTTACGGTACATTCGAGACCATCAAGGGTGTCTCGGTCGAAGTGCCGGACGGTGCCTTCGTTGTGCTGGTCGGTCCCTCGGGCTGCGGCAAGTCCACGCTGCTGCGCATGCTTGCCGGCCTTGAGGAAATCACCGGCGGTACGATCCGCATCGACGGTCGCGTCATCAACGATGTCGAGCCGAAAAACCGCGATATCGCCATGGTTTTCCAGAATTATGCGCTCTATCCGCACATGACCATCGCCGAAAACATGGGCTTCTCGCTGAAGCTCGCCAAGACTCCCAAGGACGAGATCGCCACGCGCGTCTCCGACGCAGCTCGCATTCTCGGCCTTTCCGAATATCTGACGCGCTATCCCAAGCAATTGTCTGGCGGCCAGCGTCAGCGCGTGGCCATGGGCCGCGCTATCGTTCGCAACCCGAAGGTCTTCCTGTTCGACGAGCCGTTGTCGAACCTCGATGCAAAGCTGCGTGTGCAGATGCGGGCTGAACTCAAGGATATTCATGCGCGCATCAAGACGACGACGGTCTACGTCACGCATGACCAGATCGAGGCCATGACGATGGCTGACCGCATCGTGGTGATGCGCGACGGTATTGTCGAGCAGGTCGGCGCGCCGCTCGACCTCTACGACAAGCCGGTCAACACATTCGTCGCAAGCTTCATCGGCTCCCCATCGATGAATTTCCTCTCCGCAACAGTGGCCGGAGATCGTAAGTCTGTGCGAACCGAAAACGGAACCCTTCTGCCGCTCGCCGACATGGCTGCCGCTGCACCTGGAACGGCTGTCACCTATGGCATTCGTCCCGAGCATCTGGCGATCGCGACGGACGGCAACGGCATTGCAATGACGGTCACCAACGTCGAGCCGACAGGCGCGGAGACTTTCATCCAGGGAACGATCGATGGCCAGAAAGTTTCCGCGCAACTTCGCGAGCGCATGCCCATCAAGGTCGGCGACATCATGCCTCTGAATATTCCTCCGGGACATACCCATCTTTTCGATGCAGCGACAGGCATCCGCTTCGTTTGACCGCCATGACGTCGAAAACAGAGCAATGTCGAGAGGAAAGATGAGTTTGCGCCTTTCACGACATACGATCGGCCAGCTTCCGGACGACGTTCTTCGCCCGGGTTACGAAAGATCGGCGATCACACCAGGCATCGTCCATCTGGGCGTCGGCGCGTTTCATCGCGCTCATCAGGCCATGTACATCGATGAGTGCCTTGCGGCAGGTCAGACAGGCTGGGGCGTGATTGCCGTATCCTTGCGCAGTCCGCAGACACGCGATGCGCTGCAACCGCAAGACGGCCTCTATACGCTTGCGGTGCGTGACGGCGGCGGCGAAGCACTGAGGGTGATCGGCGCAGTCGTAGACCTGTTGGTGGCACCGGAAGATCCCGCAGCCGTGATTGCCGCCATGGCCAATCCCGATATTCGCGTCGTTTCGCTGACGGTGACTGAAAAGGCTTATCTGCGCGATGCGAATGGCCTTCTTGATCTGAATGATCCCGATATTCGCGCCGATCTCGCCGATCCGCAAAATCCGCGTACGATTTACGGATTGATCACCGAGGCACTCGTGCGGCGGCGCGCGGCCGGACATGCGCCGTTCACGATCCTCAGCTGCGACAACCTTCCTGCCAACGGGCATACCCTGCACCGTCTGCTGCGAGAATTTGCGGCACAGCGCTCCCTGGAGCTTGCGCGGTTCGTCGAGCACGATGTCTCCTGCCCATCCACCATGGTGGATCGGATTGTACCGGCGACAACGGAAGCCGATAGAACGCGCATCGAGGACGCAACAGGCATGACCGACGCATGGCCTGTCGTGACCGAACCCTTCAGCGAATGGGTGATCGAGGATCGCTTTCCGCATGGCAGGCCGGACTGGCAACCGTTCGGTGTGACCATGGTTGACGATGTCGCTCCGTTTGAGGTGAGGAAGCTCAGGTTGCTGAACGGCGCGCACTCCGCCATTGCCTATCTCGGGCAGTTGCTCGACCTTCAGACAGTGTCCGATGCCATGGCAGTGCCGCTCGTCAGGCAATTCGTCGATGGCGTCTGGGGCGAGCTGGTGCCGACCCTTCCGCAAGACAAGGGCCTTGAGCCGCTGGCCTATACGGCAAAACTCACCCAGCGCTTCTCGAATACCGCGTTGAAGCACAGGACTGCTCAGATCGCCAATGACGGCTCGCAGAAGCTGCCGCAACGGATTATCGCGGCGGCATGCGAACGCCTGTCGATGCAGTTTCCGGCAGAGCATCTCTCTTTCGTCGTGGCCGCCTGGATTGCAGCGCTTCAGGGACGGTCGAAGGAGGCGGCGTTCTCCGATCCGCTCGATGCGCAACTGGCGAATGTCGAAGCCGACTTCCCTGATCATATGAGGGAGGTCGAAGCCATCTTCGACGTTACAGGTTTTGCGAAGGCCGCACCGGAGCGCTCCAAGCTAATTGATCTGGTGGCGAGCCATCTGAAAGCGATCCGGGACAAGGGGCCAGAGAAGGCGTTGCAGGAGTTGATGATGAGGGAAGAAGAACAATGAAACAGACATGGCGTTGGTTCGGACCGGACGACACGGTCACGCTCTCTCATGTTAAGCAGGCAGGCGCGAGCGGCATCGTTACGGCGCTTCATCAGCTGAACGACGGACGGGCATGGCCCGAAGACGAAATCCTCAAACGCAAGGCGATCATCGAGGATGCCGGCCTGACCTGGTCTGTGGTCGAAAGCATCATCGTGCACGAAGACGTCAAGACGCGCAGCGGACGCTACCGCGAGCTCATCGACAACTACAAGGCGTCGATCCGTGCGGTCGCCAAGGCGGGCATCAAGACAATATGCTACAATTTCATGGCCATCACCGATTGGACCAGGACTGACCTCGACTATCAAATGCAGCATGGCGGCACAGCGCTGCGGTTTGATGTCGTCGAATTCTGCGCCTACGATCTTTTCATCCTCAAGCGCCCGGGCGCGGAAGCTGACCATCCGCCTGAGCGGATCGAAAGAGCGCAGGCGCGCCTCAAGAGAATGAGCGAAAGCGATCTTGCCCGGCTCGAGCGCAATCTGATCGAATGGGTCCCGGCTCGCGAGTTCGTCTATGATCGCCAAAGCCTCAACAGGATGCTCGATGTCTATGGCGAGCTCTCGACTGAAGGTTTCCGACAAAATCTGTTCGAGTTTCTGGCGGAGATCGTTCCGGTTGCCGAGGAAGCCGGCGTCCGCATGGCCATTCACCCGGACGATCCACCATTCCCGCTCTTCGGATTGCCGCGCGTGGTGTGCTGCGCGGCCGATGCACGCGCCCTATTGTCGGCCGTTCCTTCAGCGGCGAACGGCATCACCCTGTGCACCGGCTCCTATGGGGCAAATCCCGAAAACGATCTGGTCGCCATGGCGAAGGAGTTCGCACCCGATATCCATTTCGCGCATCTGCGGAATGTCACCAAGGAAGGCGACGGATCGTTTCACGAAGCCGAGCATCTGGAGGGTGATACCGACATGATCCGTGTGGTCGATGCGCTGATGACCGAGGAGCGGCGGCGGCAAGCGGAAGGCCGAGAGGATTGGGAAATACCGATGCGCCCCGACCATGGCCATGCCATCGTTGACGATATCGGCAAGCGCGTTAATCCCGGATATTCTTGTATCGGCCGCCTCAAGGGTCTCGCCGAGCTGCGCGGCGTCATGCGCACGATCGAGACCCTGGGAGGGCTTCGATGACAAAACTGCGGGTGGCGATCATAGGGCTGGGCATGGCGGCCGGGCACCACGCCCGCAGTCTCATCGATCTTGCCGACCGGGTCGATGTGGTCGGCGTTTACAGCCCGACCGAGACACGCCGCGAAGCCTTCGCCGCTCAATATGGGTTTCCGCCTGTGGCTGACCTCGACACGGCTTTCGACACGCGCTTCGCCGATGCCGTCCTGATCCTGACGCCGCCCAATACGCATTTGGAGCTTGTTGAAAGAGCCACGAAAGCCGGGCAACATATCCTCCTGGAAAAGCCGCTGGATATTTCGCTGGAGCGGGCCAAGGCTGCCGTTTCGCTTGCAAGGAATGCCGGTGTGCTCTTGGCGGTGGTCCTGCAGAACCGGTTTCGATCATCCTTCCTGACCTTGCAATCCATGTTGCAGGCCCGAGAACTGGGCACCATCCTCGAAGCATCGATGAGCCTGCGCAACTGGCGTCCGCAGCAATATTACGACGCGCCAGGTCGAGGCACACTGGCGCGTGACGGCGGCGGCGTTCTCTTGACGCAGGGCATTCACACGATCGATCTTCTGCTCGCTCTGGCAGGCACCCCGTCGAACATTGCGGCCTTTTCTCGAACGACGTCCATCCATCGCATGGAAACGGAAGACCTCGTGAATGCGGTGTTTTCCTTTGAAAGCGGCGCGACAGGAACGCTGAATGCAACGACCTGCGCCTATCCCGGCTATCCGGAACGGATCGAACTCATCTGCTCGAAGGGGACGGCGCTTCTGACCGGCGACAGCCTGCAGGCCAATCTACATGATGGCCGTATGGTCAGCGCAGGAGCAAACATGGCAGCCGGTTTCGGCAGCGACCCGATGGCCTTCGGTCACGACCTGCATCGGGAACTGCTCGGCAACTTCATCGATGCGATTACAAAGGGCGATCGGCTTGTCGTGAACGGCGACGATGCCCTGCGCGCGCATGCATTTATTGACGAAATTCTGCGGTCCAAGCGCTAGAGCGGTTCAGCTTTTCACGGAATCCCCGAACCGCTCTATCTCTTTGTTTTCGCGCATTCCGGACGGAAAACCGCTGCGCACTTTTCCTGGAATTGCTCTAGCCGCTTCCTTTGACAGCTGTCACGCATCGTGTCGCGGCCGCGATACGACGGCTAGCGGCGTAGAAACTTTGCAACGATGTGGTCAAGCAAAACGAACGCGCATCCAAGTGCGAGAAACAGCGCCGCCAATAGAGCCATGTTCGTCAAGACATCCTCAAGGCCGATATCGCCCACATCCAGAAAGGGATAGGGATAGAAGCCGGAAACATGACCATGCACCAGCGTATAGGCGGAATAGAGGGCGGGAAAACCAAGCCACCAGATTGCATCGCGCCAGGTGAGTTTGCCCCGCTCAGCGAGGAATAGCCAGTCCAGCGCCGCCAGAATGGGAATGCAATAATGCAGGATCTGATCTCCGCGCAGCTGCCAGCCACGTGGATGCCAGGCATCCTTCAGGATCAAGACATAAACAGCACCGGCAACCGCCACATAAAGGAAAAGGCCGGTTCTAACCGACGGATGACGTGCCCATCGACCGATCAGCGATGCCGCAGCCACCTCTCCTGCCAACAACGCCAGGGCCAGAACGACATTGGACTGGATGGTGAAATAGCTCAGAAAATTGGTGGTCAGCCTCACTCGTGACACATGTGCCGCCGGCACGATGGCTGTGTAGGAGATGACGACGCCTGTCAGCGCCAGCAGCGCGATCATGCAGCGATAATAACGGATCGAGCTCGTCATGAAATCCGGGACGTTGCGAAGATTGAGACCACCAGTTGCTGTATGAGAGAGAATACATGGCGGAGATAAGGCGAACCACGGGAAGCCTGGCTCTAATTCACGGCCGCACATCGGGCGCGGTTGTTCCGCGTCTTGGCCGTATGCCGCATGGCTCAGGCTAGCGGCGTTGCCTTAGCTTATAATGTAACCTCTAAATAACGATCGATAGGCGCTGCATACCCTCAAACGGAGCCAAGATCATAGATATGGCCAGTCAGCCACGCTGGCCAATCGCGCTCGAAGAACGACTTCGCATTTTCGTCGAAACGCCGAATGAGACGGGTCGACGCCATCATTCCATCAGCGTCAAGCCTGACGACGATCTGCTCGGCTCGATGAATGTCGTCCTCCCTTCGAAAGCGATAGTCGTCAAGCGGGCCGGACCGATCAAATGGCAGGCATTCCCCTTCCCGATCACAGATGGCCCGGGCACCCCGACTACCGCCACCATTGCTGATGAAAGCATCCAGAGCCGTAAGCACAGCCTCAGATGCAAGTGCCATTTGCTGCCATTGAAGCGCACGCGCGGCTTCCGCAGGGCGGTCGTAGCCGATACCCCTTTCTCGGATTTCGGCGTTAAGGGCCTTTGCATCGGATAACGCCTCGGCGACGCTGTCAGCGTCGCAGATCATTCCAGCCCGATCGCTCATCCGGGCCTGCACGTCGCTACGGATCGCTTTTGCGGTCAGAGGGCTGTCGGTCTTCAATGTGTCTAACAGCCTTAGAACGCAGGCTTCGGCGCCGTCGCTCACATCAGTCTCTGGCGCAGCCTTCGCCTTGCCGCTGGCACCGATATGTTCGGCCGCACGCGTGCCGAACACCTGACCCGCATTGAGGGCCGCACCGCCCGGACGGGTAACGCCGTGTGTCCCCGCAGCTTCCCCGATCGCGTAGCAGCCGGCAAGACTGCTGCGTCCCCAGACATCAACAAGTATGCCGCCGTTCATATGCTGGTTGTTGACCGCAAACTCGAGCGGCTCTTCGGCAACATCGATCTTGTAGCGGCGATAAAGCTCGATCGCGAGCGGGTTCATGTGCCGCAGACGCTGGATTGGCAGTTCCTGGCCAGCGCCGGCCTTGCCGAGATAATGCCTTACGTCGTCGTCGAGCCGCTGCAGATCGAAGTCCTCGTCGCCGGGGACTGGCAGGGGGTTGCGGTTGAAATCCATGAAAACGCGGCGGCCCGCCGCAGTCTCGCGATAGATCGCAAGATCCACTAGGCTCGAACCGAATTCGAGCATGCGGGTGGAGTGGAAAGGCCACTGATATCCCTTGCGGAAGATGTTCGACGCCATCTCCTGCGTGCTACGATAATATTGCGCCAGGAAATGATGCTCGTTTCCATCGCTGTCGAGCGAATAGATATGAGGGATCGACTGGACATAGGTGCCTGAAAGGTTCCAGGGAAACCCTTCCCTGCGCGTGCCGATGCCGAACTGACTTTCCGTCAGATTGACGAGTTCGATGCCTGCAGACAGAGCAAGACCAAGCGATCCGAAGCAGCCGTTTGGATAAACGCTGTCCCGATAAAGCTCTCCCGGCCCCCCGGCTGCCAACACCAGCACCCCACAGACAAAAAGCGCGATACCAAAAGGATTCGTCTCGCTGCGATCGGCCGCGCGGATCGCCAGGACACCGGAGATCTGGCGAGCATCGCCTTCTCTGCGGGTCAGAATGCTGACGGCGGTGGTGTGATTGTAAAACGGAACATCAAGGCGAATGGCCTCCTCGGCCAGTACTTTGACCATAAGCCGGGACGTTCTCGGACCGCAACTGGTTGCCCGCCCGACCTCGTCGTGGTCGGTCTGGTATCGGAGCGTGCCGCCCAGGGGATCCTGAGGCAATGGCAACCCCAGAAACTGCAGCGTCGCCATCATGCGGGCGGAACCGACCGCCTCGACATAGGCCGTGTCCTCGTCCATCGCGCCACCGGCGCGGATGGCGCGTGCCATAGCCTTGAAATTATCGCCCTGATCGGCCGTGTTTGCGGTGTGAAGCGTCTGCTTGTCCGATCCGGAACAGGCGGATGTCCCGCCCCAGGCACTCTGGCTGAGGATGATTACGTCATCGCTGCGGCGTTTCATTTCGACGGCCGCGCGCAAGCCCGCTGCCCCCGAGCCGACGACAACGCACCCGGCTCTGTAAACCGGCACGTCGATACCGGCGAGCCGCATCGTTTCACCGGCCGCAATCTCCGGCGGAAGCCGCGGCATATCGACATCCGTCAGCGCGTCGAGAATGTTTTGCGGCACATCAATGGTCATCGGCCTCTATTCCTTGCAATAGCCATCAGGGTCAGGCGAGCGGAATGTCGACCCAGCGCTTGAGGCGCGAGGATTCCATGCAGGCATCGACGATCTGGCAGATGTGGTGGCCGGTCTCGAAAGTCGGCCACATCGGCGTATTCGTGCTGATCGACCGGATGACTTCCGCCACTTCGATGATCTTGCTCTCATTATAGCCCAGCGCGAAGTTCGGGAGCGGCAGGAAGGCGCGGAAGGTCGGGTTCTCCGGGCCGACGTCGATCTCGCGGAAACCACTGCGACCGGCGCGGTCGTCATTCGAATAGAACCGCAGTCGGTTCACTTCGTCATAGGTATAGGCAAGACTGCCCTTGGTGCCGTAGACCTCGTAGGTCTGCATGAACTTGCGGCCGGTCGCCACCCGGCTGAAATCGACGATACCGCTTGCGCCGTTCTCGAAACGGCAAAGCAGATTGGTCGCATCGGGATTGGTAATCTCAGCCCAGCGCTCGTCGCCTTTCAGCTGCACCTGTTCACCATAGGCAAGACCTTCGACCACCGGCCGCTTCGGCGTCACGATCAGATTGTCGGCAATCAGCGCGCTGACACGCCCGACCAGGAACTCCATGAAGCTGAAGATATGCGAGCCCGTGTCGCCGACGATGCCGGTTGGAGCAAGCTTGCCGTCGGCGCGCCACATGAAAGGCGCGTTGGGATCCCCATACATGTCGACATGCTGGCAACCGCGAAACATCTTGATCTCGCCGATCTCCCCGGCCTCAATGATTTCCTTGGCCAGATCGTGGACGGGGTTTCGCGGAAAGGCATGCCCGACGCGGGTAATCAGACCCTTTTCCCGGGCGATATCGGCAAGCTCGCGCGCTTCCTGAGCGGTGTTGGCGAGCGGCTTTTCGCAATAGACGTGCTTTCCGGCCAACAAGGCCGCCTTGGCGACCTCGTAATGCAGGCTGTCAGGCAGGCAGATGTCGATCAGATCGATGTCTGGATCATGCACGGCCACTTGCCAATCCTGTAGGATCCTTGCGCCAGGCGCCCGCCGGGCCAAATCCTCCGCAGCTTTCGGGTTCGCCTCCACCAGCGCCACGACCCGCGCCGTGCCACCCGAAACCCCGAGAAAATGCGGAAAGGTCTGGTAAGCCATGGTGTGAACCTTGCCCATCCAGCCCGAAGCGCCGAGCACTGCTACCTTGATTTCAGCCATTGCATTCATCCCCTTGAACCTCAAACGCGCCTAACGAATAGCGGCACGGGCGCGGGGCCGCGTGTCATTGCGCTCGTAAGAAAAGATCGTTGACGGAAGCGGCGGCAGGTTCCTGATCACGTCCGCACCCTTTTCTCCCACCATGATCGTCGGCGCGTTCGTATTGCAGGACGGAACTCGCGGCATGACCGAGGAATCGCAGACGCGCAGTCCCTCCAGCCCATGGACCCGCAGATCGAGCCCGACCACGGCGTCCGATCCCGTCCCCATCTTGCAGGTGCCGACCGGGTGATGATCGGTCTTTGCGTTGGCGCAGCCGTAATCGAAGAGTTCCGCGTCGGTCATCACCTTCGGGCCGGGCAACCGCTCGGCAAGCACATAGGGTTTGAGCGCCGCCTGCTGCATGATCTCTCGCGCGATCTTCAGCCCCTCCAGCGACATTTCCCTGTCATGGGGATCGGACCAGTAATTGGGATCGATCAGAGGGGCCGCGCTCGGGTCAGCCGACGACAAGCGCACAGTGCCGCGCGATCTTGGATGAAGGTAGGCCGAATTAAGCGTGACGCCGGCATTCTTCAGACGCTCGACACCCGCCTCGATGCCCGATCCCAGTCCAAGATGGAACTGGATGTCGGGCGAGCGCGCATTCGGGTCTGCGTACCAGAATCCGCCGGTTTCAAACAACGAGGACGCGACGGGGCCAGTGCGAAACAACACATATTGAAGACCGGCCCAAAGCGTGCGGTGCAGCTTCGCGACCCCATCATAGGTGTGATCGCCCGTGCATTCGGCGATGACGAAGAGGTCGAGATGGTCCTGCATGTTGCCGCCCACTCCCGGCAGATCATGCAGAACCTTGACGCCGACGGAGCGCAGATGATCGCCCGGTCCGATGCCCGATTGCAGAAGAAGCTTGGGAGAGCCGATCGCACCCGAAGAAACGAGAACCTCCCGCTCCGCTCGCACGATCTCCGGGCCATTCTTGCCGGCGATCTCGACGCCGACGGCACGCCGTCCCTCCAGGACGATGCGTGAGACGCGCGCGCCGGTCCTGACCGTCAGGTTCTTGCGATCCTTGATCGGAGAGAGGTAAGCGAGAGATGCCGAGGAGCGTCGACGGTTGCGTTGCGTCAGCTGATAGAAACCGACGCCAGCCTGCTGGCGGCCATTGAAATCGTGATTGTAGGGAATTCCAAGTTCCTGACCGGCACGGATGTAAGCGTCACAGATCGGCAAAGCCGCCGTGGGCATTGAAACGCCCAGAGGGCCACCATAGGAGTGATAGTCGTCGGCAAAGCGCTGATTGTCCTCGGCACGCTTGAAATATGGCAGGATCGAACGATAGTCCCAGCCTTCGCATCCATCCTCGCTGGCCCACGCATCATAATCGGCGGCGTTGCCGCGCGTATAAAGCTGCGCATTGATCGATGACCCGCCGCCAATGACCTTCGCCTGGGTGTAGCGAAGCACGCGTCCCTTCATGTGTTTTTGCGGAACGGTTTCCCAACCCCAGCTCGCGACGCCCTTGGTCATCTTGGCAAAGCCGGCCGGCATGTGGAACAGCGGATTCCAGTCACCGCCGCCCGCTTCCAGCAAAAGCACCTTGACGCTTGGATCTTCACTCAACCGGTTTGCAAGCACGCAGCCCGCCGGCCCGGCACCCGTTATGATATAATCGAAAGCCATGTTGTGATCCTATGAAAGGCGAGGCGTTGCCGGGTTGAGATCTGCGGCGACGCGCGTCTGCTTCAAATCCGTGGATGCGATGTGATCGGCCACCCGCAATGCCTGGCTGGCGACGGTGAGCGCCGGATTGACGGCGGCCGAAGTCGGCAGGAAGCTCGCATCGACGACAAAAAGGTTCTGGTGGTCGTAGGCGCGGCAGAAGATGTCGAGCGGCGCCGTCGCAGGGTCGTTGCCGATGCGCACGGTTCCGCATTGATGCGATGGGGTGCGTTTGTCGAAGGGCTTGGCAAGAACAAGCGGAAAGCCGATCGATTTCAGAATGCCTTTCAGCTTGGCAACGAGCGCGAGATGCGCATCCCAATTGGTGCGCTTCCATTGCAGGACGATCCTGTCACCGTCGACCATGATCCGGCTTTCGGGATTGGGGATATCCTCACTCATCGCGTAGAAATCGACGGCATGTCCGGCAATGAAATCCAGAAGCCGCTCCGGAACGTGCGGAAGCGAGCCTTTCAGGATCTTGCCGGAAACCCGCCCGAGAAGCTGAACATTTCCGAGGGGCGGCCCACCCTCGCCATCGGACAGATAGAAATCGTTGAAGGCAAAGGTCTTCTGGTACACGGAGGTGTTCCTGAAGGTCGGCGAAATCCCGATGACCGCCGAGGAGTTGTGATTCATGAAATTGCGGCCGACCTGGTCGGACGAATTCGCCAGGCCAGTCTTGTAGCGATCGTTGGCGGACCGCAGCAGAAGCACGGAGGATTGAACCGCGCCGGCCGACAGAACGACAATGGCTGGCGTGACGGAGAGGGTCTGCCCGTTCTTTTGATAAACGACCTTTTCGATGAGACCGTTTGCGCCGGTTTCGAGCTTCAGCACCCGCGCGTTCGTCTCAAGCTTCACATTGCCATGCTGGAGAGCGGCCGAAAGCGCGACCGTTTCGGCATCCATCTTACCGTCCGCGGAATTCGGATGTGCGTCCCAAGGCGTACGCGCCTTCGCCAGCCATCGGTCGATATCGACACCCAGCGGCAGCGAGGAGGGATGAAGCCCCTTTGCCTTCAAACGCGCCCGCACATCCGCAATCGCGGGTTCGTCGGGAACCGGAGGATAATCGTAAGTCGCGGAATGATGTGGTTCTGTCGGGTCCTCTCCAAGTCGGCCTCGCACATTGTACATGCGCTCGGCGCGGCTATACCAGGGCTCGAGAACGTCATAGGAAAAGGGCCAGGCCGGCGAGACGCCCTCCTGATGCTCCATCAGCGCGAAATCCTCGCGCCGGTAGCGCGAGAGCACGGCGCCATAGAACTTCGAATTGCCGCCGACATTGTAGTAGTTGCCGGGATTGAACCCCACGCCGTTCGCCTCGTACCACGTTTCCTTCGGTCGGAAATGTCCGCGCTGGAAGATGGCGCGCTGGTCGCGGTTGACCGGATGGTCGGCAATATGATCGCCGGCTTCGAGGATCAGAATGCTGGCACCGGATGCAGCAAGACCGGCCGCAACCGTGGAGCCGCCCATGCCTGAACCGATGATGACGATATCGGGGGTGTCGTTCATGGAATCCCCCGTTCAAGCGATTCTGAGTTGGGAGTTTGGATCGAAGAAGACGGCCTTGTCGAGGTTGAACGCGAGGCGTGCGTGTTGGCCTGCGTGGATGCGTGCATCGGCGCGCAGGCGAGCGACGACTTCCTTGCCGCCGAGCTTGATGACGGCGAAGGTGTCGGAGCCGGCGGGTTCGACCACCTCGATCAGGCAGTCGTTCTCGGAAACGGTCTGTGCGTTGCGGTCGGCGCCATCCGGGTCGGTCAGCGCCTCGGGGCGGATGCCGAAGACGACGGGACGGCCGGCATGGGCTTCGAGCTGCTCGCGGCCGGGTGCGATCGGCAGCCTGACCGGCTCGCCGTCGG
>NZ_JABAIJ010000013.1 GCF_012641435.1 Rhizobium sp. P38BS-XIX | reverse complement strand
CGGAGGGCTTTGCCCACGGCTTCCTGACACTCACCGACCACGTCGAGTTTCTGTACAAGACCACCAATTACTATGCGCCCGAGAGCGATCGCGGCATTCGCTGGGATGATCCCCAGATCGCCATCGATTGGACGCTCGATAGTCAACCTGTGCTTTCTCCGAAGGATCAACGGCAGCCGTTGCTGAAAGATGCAGAAACCTTCGATTGATGGAAGGCAGTCGTTATCATTCTTGAGGCGGTGATGTTCACAGAACAGACCTCCGCAACCAATTGCCTGTGTTGCCATCTTTCGATTTCAGGATCGCCGGGTTCCGTCAGCTTATCTCAAGTATCGCCTTAATAACCTGCGCTTCAGGTCTCAGCCAATCTGTAAAGAGCTCCGCGCCGTTTTTAAGGTCACCCCGGTGTGTGTTCAACGCAGACGTTGGCACCCGGCCATTCTCCATCTGTTTGACAACTTCGGCAAAATCGTCCGGCTGAGCGTTGCGGCTGGCGAAGAGTGTCGTTTCGCGCTTGTGAAACTCGGGGTCGGAAAAGGTGATGTCGTCGCGCACAACGCTGACGAGAACGTAGCGGCCGCCGTGGGCGACGAAGTTGAAGCCGCGTTGCATGGCTGCCGAGTTGCCGGTTGCGTCGATGACCACATCGAAAAAGTCGCCGTCGGTGAGGTGCTTTGCTTGAGCCTCCGCCTCGCGATTGGCGAGGAGCGTGCGGTCGGCGCCGAGGGAAGCGATGGTGAATGCCAGGCGGTCTTCGCGCATATCCATCACGGTGACGTCTGCACCCCGCGCCTTGGCGAAGATAATGGCCGACATGCCGATTGGGCCTGAGCCGACGACGAGAACGCGATCCGCTGCTGTTATGCCGCCGCGCTTCACTCCGTGGGCGCCGATCGCCAGGAACTCGATCATGGCAGCCTCGTCCAGACTGGCCTTGCCGGCCGAGACGACGTTCTCGTCCGGCACGCAAAGAAACTCCGTCATGCCGCCGTCGCGATGGACGCCGAGAACGGCAAGGCTCTGGCATGCATTTGTGATGCCGCGACGGCAGGCAACACATTTGCCGCAGGCGATGTAGGGGACGATGTAAACGTTGTCGCCATTTTTCAGGCGCGTGGAGCCATTGGCATTCTCGACGGTGCCCGAGAGTTCGTGGCCCATGACGCGCGGATATTCAAGGAAGGGGTGCTTGCCCTGAAATATGTGAAAATCCGTCCCGCAAATGCCGACGCGTCGGATGCGAACCAGAACCTCGCCTTCAGCCGGGGTCGGGACATCACGCTCGATAAGGGAAAGCCGCCCCGGTTCGCTACAGATCAAAGTTTTCATGACGATGCACTTTCGATGAGGCTTGGCTGCCGTAAATTGATGATAGGAGACGCCTGACGCAATTAGTCTGTTGCTAATGTCCGTTGCTCAGAGGCATCGTTGCCTCTCTTGGCCTTATTGACCGATTTGCCTGGGATCGGGTCACACCGCTGCTTCCTGAAGGGGATATCGGCCCGCGAGCTCCTTTAGGGCTGGCATCTTTGAAGAACTGTTTGCAGCGGTTGCCCATTTGAGAAAAGCATGGATGCGGCGAGCGACTTTCGCGTGGTGATGCTGAGCAATGTCGGAAAGCCGATGTTCAAGGAAGGGATTGGAAAAGCGCTCAAGCGTCGTTGCGACATAAGCCGACGCTTCACTTGCCATGTCGTTCGCGGCGAAGCCCGGAAGGACCTCATCTCTGTAAAGCGTATCCAGTCGTTCACGAATGCCGACATCCGCAAGAATAAGGCGAACTGTCTCATCGGTAGGCCGGTGTTCCCTCTGCCAGATCTCGGCAAGAAACGTATGGCCAAGGTTGAGGATGTGCAGCTTGAGGCACTCGTAGGGTTCAAGGTTGTCGGTAAGCACGATGCTCTCATGCGTGCAAGGGAGGCGGACGCCCGGCGCGCGCTTGATGGCCCAAATCGCATAGGGTTCTGCAATCGCTCCAATCGGCTCGATTGGTTCCGAGACAATGCGGTCAACCAACGTCTCGGCGAAGGCGACATTGGCGTCGAGCCATACCATAAAATCGGTCGGCGCGTCATTCTGTTGGGCGCAGTCGACAACGGCCTGCCTCAAGACAAGGCCGTTGCCCGTCACCAGTTCGCACGGGAGGATAACCAACGGCCGGCCTGATATCTGCCATCGCTTAACGAGAAGTGCCGCCAGCTTGGCTGGGAACGAGCGTGGAATTTGTCCCGTCACGCCGAAACGGTCCTCATCCTGCCACGTTTGATATCCCGTATCGCCGGTGTTGGAGACGATGAATTCGGCTTCAGTGCTGAAGATCCGCGATAGCTCATCCCAATCGTCAGTTGCCGAAAGGCCGCGTTCGACGCTGGTGACATTCACCGTGTGATCGACCGGCTGTCCGGCAGAGATGCCGCGAAGGACGACTGGATAGCCTCCCGGTTTGCCAAATGCAGCAACACGGCCGTTTCTGCTGCTCGATCCCGATATCTGAACGACGGTGATCGGGCCGGCATCCTGGCCAGCCTGTCTGGCCTCGTGGACAAAAAGAGCGGCGTGCGCCTGGAGGAACCGGCTTGTTCCAAACTGGATGATGCGGGAGGTCACGCTGTTGCCCTCGCGCCTTCAAACCGGCATCGCACTGTCAGTGTGTTTACCTCACCCCCATACACTCATCGATCCTCCGCGCTGAATGTTTTTTATCTATAGAAAACAGATTAGCGTCGACGTCAAGCGCTTTGCGCGTGCGGTTGGCGCGCAAAGCTGACGGTACGGGGAACATCCGCCGAGCTATCGGCGTGGCAGCAATCAGAGCGAGACTGGACTTGCCATGCGCCTCGGGCGTTCTTCGGCAAGTGTCTGGCCATGAAATTTAGAAAGGGCGCCGACGACCTCGTCGATCTCCTTGGCGAGCCGATTGGCATCCCACTGCAGCGCTGCCGCCGCTATTTCTCCGATGTCACGCAATCCCTGCATGGTCAGCAATCCCTCGATTGCCAGGGTCGTCCGCCGGAAGACAATATCCGAGAGATGAACGACAAGTTCCTGTCTCGCGATCCAGTCGATCTCCAGGGCGCTATGGCGCGGCGCACCGGTAATGCGCTCTCCGTCGCCGTAATGGGAGCTAAAGGTGAGGATGTCACCGGCCGTCGTGCCGTATCGGCCAAGCAGTTCGTCCACTCTGCTTGCGTCGGTATTCGTCTTCGCGGCGATTGAGCGGATCCAACTGGTGCGGTCGTTCGATGCGGTTGGAAAGTCGCGTCCGCCGCCAATCGCCAACCGTTCGGTGGACATGCTTCGCGTGCGTTGCAGCCGCGTCAGCACGGTGTTGGCCACTTCCTCGGCGAAGCCGCGGAACGTCGTCCACTTGCCGCCCACCAGGGAAATCACGGGGAAAGGGCGACTGCCCTCGGCTTCCGCAACCGGCGCTGAGTGATCACGGCTGATGAGGCCGGGGGACGAGGCGTCCGACGCAGGCAGCGGACGAATGCCGCTATAGCTATAGGTTACCTGATCGCGTTCAAAACGAAGGCTCGGAAGAAGCGTGCGCACACTGTCGAGGAAATACTCGATCTCCGGCTCCTCGCATCGAACGTTATCGGGGTCGTCGCAGGGAATATCCGTGGAGCCGACGAGCGCTTGGCCGAGATAGCCATAAACGAGGCAGATGCGGCCATCATCGGCTTCAAAATAGATCATGTGGCCATTGAGACTGCGTACCAGCTCCGGGTGATCCAGCAGAATGTGAGATCCCTTTGTGCCGCCGATCAGATGGGATGGTGCGCCAAGCGCTGTGTTGACATGGTCGATCCACGGCCCCGCCGCGTTGGCGACCAGTTTCGGCCTGACCGAAAACGCATAGCCATCCGAGCGTTGGAAGGTAAGCACGCCATCTGTAGCGGATACGAGATTGGTAGAATTCGCCGCCAGGGATTTCTGGTTGGCGCGCAACCCATCACCGACCAGTTCATAGACCAGCCGCTCGGGCCGGCTGATTTTTGCATCGTAATAGATGCCACCGGCAACGATCTGAGGGGTCACATGCGGCATTTCCTTGAGCGCACGGCGCTTGAGCAGAAACCTGTGGCGAGGCATGACGCGGTTGCGAGATCCGAAGAAGTCGTAGAGTGCAAGTCCGATTTTCACGAGCAGCGCGCCGCGGCTTCGAGGCGCTGTGGTCGAGCCGGTCAGGGTGCGAAGGGCCGCCCATATCCCACGCGTCCAGGAGAAGATCGGAACAAAGGTCGGAAGCGCTTCCACGCAGTGCGGCGCGTTCTTCAGTAGCAGGTTTCGCTCGAGCGCCGATTGAGCTACGAGGCCGAATTCACCCGTTTCCAGATATTTCAAGCCACCATGGATCAGTCTGGATGGCGCCGCACTTGCGCCTGCGCCAAAGTCTGATTTGTCGACGATCAGGCAGTTGACGCCCTGTACAGATAGGTCGCGAAACAGTCCTGCACCATTGACACCGGCGCCGATGATGACGACATCGACGTCTCCGTCTCGAAGTTGCGAGAAGCGTTGTTTCAGATCGGCGGCCATATCGGTCATAACATCATCGTCCTGCTGAACTGCCGCGCTGGAGCCTGTCCGCGCGGCGCAATTGTCTGTCTAGTCTTGGGAGTGTTGTGTTGAGAGCGCGCCGATCCGCGGCCAGAGCGGCGCCATGGTGTCTGCGATGTCGCGAAAGAGATCGTATCGAATGCGATAGTCGGCGTTGCGGGCAGAATCCGGCAGATATGTCTTGGCAATTTTGCCGATGTCGCGAGGATCGCTCTCGGCGCTTACATACGCGCCGATGCCGGCACCGGCACAAAGCGCCGCGCCCCAGGCCGCGGCTTCATCCGTCTCCGTGACGGTGACAGGCATGCCCAGCACGTCTGCAAACATCTGCACGACCATCGGATTGCGCGACACGCCGCCTGCCAATCTCGCTTTATTAAAAGAAAAACCGTCGCTTAGGGCATCGATATGAATCTTATGATTGAACGCGATGCCTTCCAGAACGGCCCGCAGCATATCGCCGCGATCATGCCAGCCGCCAAGACCGAAAAAGCTGGCGCTTGCCGAAGCCCCATAGGGAGAGCCAAAAAGATAAGGATGGAATAGCGCACTCGATGGGCGATCGAACGCCGCCTCGATTTCCGGAGCCAGAAGAGCATGGATCGATTGCCCTGCAGCCTCGGCGTTTGCGATATCGCTGGCGCAGAGCTTATCCAGGAACCATTCGTAATTCGCTGAGGAGGCCGGCGAGATCGACATGTTGTTCCATTGGCCGGGCGCAATGGCATTGCGGCAGAACCAGCGGCCGTCCACGCTCGGCTTCGAGGACAGCGTTTCGTTGATCGAATAAGTGCCGGCAATAACGGCAACGACACCGGATGCGTAACCGCCAGCGCCAAGGGCAGAGGCCGTGACGTCATGCAGACCGGCTACGACCGGCGTGCCTTCGGCGAGACCCGTGCGCTTCGCCACGGCCTGCGTCACATGACCAACGACCTCGTCGGAGCGCGAGGCCTTCGGCAACGCGTCGGTCACTTCGGCCACGCCGAAAAGCTTCAGTGCGTCCGGCGCATAGTCCTGTGTCGATACGTTGGTAAAGGAGGTGCTGGCCTCGGTGCGGTCGGTGCCGGCGATGCCGGTCAGGCAAAAGCGCAGCCAGTCCTTGCAGCTCAAGATGTGGCCGATTTGGGCAAAGCGTTCCGCTTCATTGGTCTTGATCCAGGCCAGCAACGCCGAGGGAGCCGAGACGTGCGGCAGCTGACCGGTCAGTGCAAGGGCTTCTTCGGCAAGCGGGCTGTTCAGCCAATGATCGACCACCGAGCCGGCGCGGCTATCGAGCGATAGAATGGCGCGTCCAAGTGGCTTCTTTGCCCTATCAAGCAGATAGATGCCGTCGCCGTGCGCCGTCGCAGCGATCGTCTGTATGTCGCTTGCGGGGCGGCCGCTTAACTGGATCGCCTCGGCGATTGCGTCGGCCGTCCGGTCCCACAATTCGTCCATATCGCGCTCGACATGGCGGGGCTTGGGCATGAATTGTGTTACGCGACGGCGCGCAACGGCAAGCGGTGTACCATCGATATCAAAGATAACCGCCTTGGTGACGGTCAGACCGCTGTCTATTCCGAGAAGGCTCGGCATTCATGCTACTCCCGATGGCGAAGGATCCCAGGCTGCCCGCTCAGGGCTTGCCGTCAGGATCGCTCCCTGTCGCTTTTGGCGACGACCACATTGATGTTCTTGCTCTGCATGCGCTCCAGATGAGCGGGCGCTATTTTTTCGTCGACGATCACGACATCAAACTCGCTGAGATGCGCGAAACTATGTAGCGCGCGCCGATCGAACTTCGTGTGGTCGGTCAGCAGCACGCGCTTGGCGGCGCTGTCGAACATTGCGCGCTTGATATCGACGATTTCGGGTGACTGATGAAAGGCGACATCGTCGATGATTGCCGACATCGAGATGAAGGCAACGTCCGCTCGCAGCCGATTGATCTCGTTGATGGTCATGCGCCCCATGAAGGCGTTGCACCAATTATAATATTGGCCACCCAGCGCCAGAAGGTTGACGTGATGCATATCCTTCAGCGCGTTCATCAATGTCAGCGAATTTGTAATGGCGGTCAGAGGCACCTTGGCCGGCAACTGCGAAGCCATCTGCAGGACGGTGGTTGAATCGTCGAGGAAAACCGCCTGGCCGGGCTCGATGAACTGCATGGCGGCCGCTGCAATCGTCTTCTTTTCCGTTGCCTGTCGATTGGCGCGGTAGACGTCGCTGGATTCGATCAGGCTCGTTGCGGTTGCCGTCACGATGCCGCGCGTCTTTCGCAGCAGACCCCGGCTAACCAGCTCGTCGACGTCGCGGTGGACCGTCATCAGGCTGATGCCGAACCGCTCCGTCAGATCCTCGATGCGCATGGAGCCTTCCGCCATCACGGCCTCGGCGAGCATCTGACGCCGGGCGATCTGACGGGAGTGACGACTATCGGTCGGCAGCTCGTCTTGCAGAAAGGATACGGGGCTTGGCTTGTCTGTCACGTTGGCCTCTGACGCTCTGTCTTGCGGATGATGTTGCCGCATCGAATGCGTACTAAGGAAAAATAATATAAAAACAGTTCTCTACGAGAATTATTGTAAGTTTCCCATGATGCCAGATGGATCGGCAAAAAGGGTAGGGGCGCCGTGTCGGGCGCCCCCGATGTCATTACTGCGCGAGGACGAACGGCGCGGTGTACTTGTCGACATTGTCCTTGGTGATCAGGAGGCAATCGAACAGCTGCTTTTCGCTCTTGGCGCCGGTCTTGCCGGTCTTGATGAAGCTGTCGGCCTGCTTGACGGCTTCTTCCGAGAAGACGGCAACCGGCTGCAGAACCGTGTACTGCAGTTCGCCAGCCTTGATGGCAGCAACAGCGTCCGGCGAACCGTCGAAGCCGCCGACCTTCACGTTGGCAAGCTTGCCGGCTTCCTTGAGAGCAGCAATTGCACCAAGCGCCATCTCGTCATTGCCGGAGATTACGCCGGTGATGTCCGGATGAGCCTGCAGGATAGACTGCATCTTGTTGTGACCCTGGGTGCGGTCCCAGTTGGCAACTTCCTTGGCAACCTTCTGCAGGTCCGGGTACTGGGTCAGAACGGTTTCATAGCCATTCGAACGCGTGGCGGCATTGTTGTCGGACGGAGAACCGAAGAGTTCGGCATACTTGCCCTTGTCGCCAACGGCTTCCACCCACTGCTGAGCACCAATAGCAGCACCCTGAGCGTTGTTGGAGACGAGCTGAGCCTTGGCAAGGCCTTCCTGGTTGATTTCAGCGTTCACGAGGAAAACCGGGATACCAGCAGCAACGGCCTTCTTGACCGCACCGACGGAGCCGTCGGCGTTTGCCGGATCGAGGATGATCGCAACGGACTTGTTGGTGATCGCAGTGTCGATCAGGTTGCTTTCGGTGTTGGTGTCGCCCTTGTGCGCGCCGACCGTTGCGGTGTAGCCGAGCTTTTCAGCCGTCGCCTTCGCAACATTGCCTTCCGTCAGCCAGTAAGGGTTGGACGGGTCGTTGACGATGACGGTGATCTGGCCGGCGGCCCATGCAGCTCCGGTCAGAAGCGGTGCCACAGCAACTGCTGCCATGACGATGCGCAAACCTTTTTTGAACATTAGTCTCTCTCCCTTTGATGAGCTCTGGTGATGCCGGCGAACCGGCGGTTCTTTCGCCGACCGATTTTCACCGGTCGGTGACAAGTGCGTTTTCAGCCTCAGCTGGACTTCGTGCGGCGTCCGTACTGAATGCTGTTCATGAGCACGGCGAGCACGATGACAGCGCCGGTAAAGACGGTCTGCCAGTATGCGGATACGCCGATGATGACGAGGCCGTCCGACAGGAAGCCGATGACGAAGGCACCGAGCATGGTGCCGCGAACCGTGCCGCGGCCACCGGTCAAGGCTGCGCCGCCGATCACGACCGCCGCGATTGCTGTCAGCTCGTAGGTCGTACCTGCCGTCGGACCGGCAGAGGTCAGCTGCGACGACAGGACGAGGCCGGCGATAGCGGCGCAGACGCCCGAAAATACATAGACGAGAACCTTCACCCGCTTGACCGGAACACCGGAAAGATCGGCGGCACGCTCGTTGCCGCCCGAAGCGTAGAGCCAACGGCCAAACGCGGTGCGGCTGAGCACCAGACCGCAGATGATGGCAAGCACGGCAAGCACGATGACGCCGATCGGGATTCCGGCGAGGCGATTGAAGCCAAGCCAATCGAAGCCGGTGTTGCCGAGTTCCGGGCGGCCGCCGAGGTTGTTGTAGGTGAGGCCGTTGGTCATCAACAGCGCGACGCCGCGAGCGACATAGAGCACGCCAAGCGATGCGACGAAGGCTGGAACACGCAGATAGGCGATCAGCACGCCGTTGACGGCGCCGACGATAGCGCCGAGTACGCAGGTCAGCACCACGACAGCCCAAACCGGCGGGTAGAGAATGACGCCGAAGCTCGAAAGGTTGACACCCTGCATCAGGAAGCCGGCAATACAACCAGCAAGACCGAGCGTCGAGCCGACAGAAAGGTCGATGCCGCCGTTGAGGATGACCAGCAGCATGCCGATGGCGAGGATGCCGAAGATCGCGACGTGCGAGGCCATCGTCAGGAAGTTGCTGAGCGAGAAGTAGTAGGGCGATAGGAACGAGAAGACCGCGATGATGACGATCAGCGCGAAGAAGGCTCGTCCTTCGAGGATCAACCGCACGAGGCTGAAGTTTCGCCGCTGTCCGTTCGCAATTGGCTTTTTATCGGTAATGTTCGTGACTGACATAATCAGTGCTCCATGAATGCGGCTAGTGCGCGACCACTGCTTCGCCCGAGGCGGCCATGATCTTTTCTTTGGGGACGTCGGGACCGAATTCGGCAGAGATCTTGCCGCGGTGCATGACGATGATGCGATGGGCGATGCTGAGGCACTCGGCGACTTCCGACGTCGAATAGATCACCGCCAGACCTTCCTTGGCACGCTCCGCCAAAAGCTTGAAGACTTCTGCCTTGGCACCGATGTCGATACCGCGGCTTGGCTCGTCGAGCAGGATGACCTTCGGCTGCGTCGCCAGCATTTTACCGATGACGACCTTTTGTTGGTTGCCGCCGGAAAGCGAGCCGATCGCCGCTTCGCCGCCATCGGTCTTGATGTGAACCTTGCGGATCGAGTCATTGACCAGCGAACGCTCGCGGCCGCCTGAGGTGAAAAGACCCTTGGTAAAGGCACCGATGCTGGCAAGCGACAGATTGGAGCCGACGGTCATCGTCTGGACAAGGCCGTCGCGCTGACGGTCTTCCGGCACGAGCACCAGGCCCTGGGCGATACGCCCGGCGATGCTGAGGCCGCCAACGTCCAGATTGCCGAGCAGCACACGTCCGCCGCTCGCCTTCAGGCGGCCGGCCACGCATTCGAGCAGTTCAGTGCGCCCGGCCCCCATCAGTCCATAGATGCAGACGATCTCGCCTGCACGGACCTGAAGGGACATCTGATCAACTGCGTTATAGGCAGCGCCGGCCGGACCTGGAACGGTGAGGCTCTCGATATTGAGCGCGACGTCACCCATCTTGTGCCCGCTCGGCGGGCTGCCGAGGTCGAAATTGTCACCGACCATGTTGCGGACGATCCACTCGAGGTCGATGTCCTTGCGCTGGGCATAGGCGGTCATATTACCGTCGCGCAACACGACGGCGTGGTTGGTAATCTGCAGCGCCTCTTCAAGATGGTGCGAGATATAGACGATCGACACGCCGCGGCCGGTGAGGTCACGAATGACCTTGAACAGGACTTCCACCTCGGTGGCGCTCAGCGCCGATGTCGGCTCGTCCATGATGAGGATGCGGGAATTGACCGAAAGCGCGCGGGCGATCTCGACGATCTGCTGCTGACCGAGGCGCAAATCCTCAACGGGCGTCAGCGGATCGATATGCTCTTCGAGCTCTTCCATCAGCGCACGTGTTTGACGCTCTTCCTCCGCGAAATCGACCACGCCGCCCTTCATGATCTCGCGACCCATGAAGATGTTGTCGCGGACGCTCAAGTTCGGCGCCAGACTTAATTCCTGGTGAATGATGGAAATGCCGCAGGCGCGGGCATGGGTCGAGGAGGCGAAAGAAATCGGCGCGCCATCGAGAACGATCTCGCCCGAGCTCGGCTGGATGACGCCGGACAGGATCTTCATCAGCGTCGACTTGCCGGCGCCGTTCTCACCGAACAAGGTAGTGACTTCGCCGCGGCGAATGTCGAAATTGACGCCCTTCAGCGCGTGCACGTTGCCGTAGGATTTTGCGATGTTACGGGCGGCAAGGACAACTTCGCCGGTACCAGCCTCTTTTTCCAGCGCCTGGCTCATTTCACGTCGACCTTTACAGGAGTGATCAGCCAGTTCTTCGGGTTGATAAGCTTGAAGACGCCGACGACTGTCGCGCTCTTGCCTGTCAGCTTCTCTGGGTCGATGCTGCCGAGTGTCGCCTTCTTCATCTCGTTATTGATGGCGGAACCGGCATCCTGATATTCGATCTGATTGGTGAACTGGCCGAACTCGATCTTGCCGGTCGCGTCACGCAGGTCCGTGCCGTTGATCGCCGGGCCGGTCTGTACGCGAACGGTGATGCCGTCAGGCATGCCTTCGACCTTGAATTCGTTCAAATTGGCCTTGCGGTCGCCAAATGTCCCCGTCAACGTGACGGGCAGGACAGGACCGGTGGTCGTCGCAACCCCATATTTTTCACCCGCCGCCTTTTTGTCCGCCAGTGCGGCGTTGGCAAGCGTTACCGCATCGACAGCGCGCTTCTCGACATCGGCCAGGACCTTCGGGAATTCCTGGGCGCCATAGGTTTCCGGCTGGAAGCCCTGTTCACGCACATCGTGGTCGGAGCCGATCTTGACCACCTTGGTGTCGGCGGCAATAGCGCCGATCACGATGACGACGGCAGCGATGCCCGCGACGATCTTGAGTTTGGAGCCGGTTGGCTTGGCGGTTGCGTATTGAGTTTGCGTATTCATGTTCAAACGACCTTCGGCATGTCAGCCGGATTGCCTGATGGAGAGGGAGAGGTCTTGCGCCAATAAGGGCGTTAGCAAGCGGGCATCCCGTGCCGGGGCACGCGGATACGCTTCGCTCGGCTTTGCCGAGGGTTGCGACCGGAATGGAAGTTCAACATCAGGAGCCTCCTCTAAAGACCAGATGACCGTCTCCTCCGGTCATCTTTTCAGTTCGACAGCGCCTCCGCACAGAAAGTCGCTGTGATAGAATTGTGTTAATAACTGTATTTCATATGTTATAAATTCTGGAGCCTGTCAATCGCCATTTATCATATTTTAAACGGCTCCCAGCGTTTTGATCGATAGGTTCGCTCACATTGTTGCGCAGTCCGCCACAGGCGTGCTGATGCCCGCGCAATGGTCTGCAGTCAAAAACAAGATTTTTATGAAATAAGTGAAATAAGCATATGATATATATGCAATAAATCACTTAGTTGACATGAAAGACTGCGGCTCGCCTACGATTTGGACGCGAAGAAAACGGTGTGTTTTAGCCTCTCTTTGTCACCTCCTTGCGGATTCCATCGCAGTGTACAAAATCCGTGACTGGCAATCATTCTAGCTGAAAAAAATTACAATACCAGAAAAATTTTACTGCAAGTGTGATATCTCTATGTTATAAGTCGCGCATCGCGATTGAGAATGTTGTCGTATAGAATCCGGTGACTCGTTTCCGATCGAGTGCGGCTGGTGTTTGTATCGGCCTTCTTATCGGATCGTGCTGCGTGCGACTCGGGGTGGAGCTTTTCCTGAGTGTCTCGCCGGGAGGGATTGGTATGGTTTTGATGAATGAGAGCGCCGCGTTTTCGTGGCGTGTGATGGTGGGGTTGGCGCGCAATGCCTGATACTGGCGGAATTATCATCGGGATCGATGCCGGAACGTCTGTTCTGAAGGCGGTCGCTTTTGAATTATCCGGTCGGCAAATCGCATCGGCGTCGGCGCGAAATCGATATCAGACCGGAGACGACGGCTCCGTCACGCAGTCGCTGGATCAAACCTGGCTGGACTGTGTCAGCGCCTTGCGCGGCCTGGGAGACAAGGTTCCAGGTCTGGCATCCCGCACGGCAGCGATTGCCGTCACCGGGCAGGGCGATGGCACCTGGCTTGTCGGTGCCGACAATGCGCCCGTCGGAGATGCATGGCTCTGGCTTGACGCCCGCGCGGCGCCGACCGTGATGCGCTTGAGCGGCGGCCCCGATGATCGTGCCCGTTTCGAGGCGACGGGGACGGGGTTGAATACCTGCCAGCAAGGTGCGCAGCTTGCTCATATGGATCGGTTCATGCCGGAATTTCTCGACCGCGCAGAAGCGTCGCTGCATTGCAAGGACTGGCTTTATCTGAACCTGACGGGCATTCGCGCCACGGATCCGTCGGAGGCGAGCTTTACGTTCGGGAATTTCCGCAATCGCCAATACGATCCGGTCGTGATCGAGGCTCTGGGGCTGGCGCGTCGACGTTCCCTTTTGCCTGAGATCATCGATGGCACCCAGATCAGTCATCCGCTGACGGACGAAGCGGCGCGAGCCGCCGGATTGCGCGCCGGCACGCCGGTGTGCCTCGGCTATGTGGATATGGTCATGACGGCGCTCGGCGCGGGCGTTCGCACCGGTGGCCAGAATGCGGCCTGCTCGACGATTGGCTCGACTGGTGTCCATATGCGGGCAAAGGCGGTGCCTGATGTTCAGCTCAACGATGAGAACACCGGTTACGTCATCGCATTGCCCATCCCTGGCATCGTGACCCAGGTTCAAACCAACATGGGCGCGACGATTAATATAGACTGGATATTGCGGATTGCGGCCGATTTGATGTCGGCAGGCGGCAGTCAAGTCTCCTATTCGGATCTCATTCCGCGTATCGATGCCTGGCTGGCCGAAACGCGCCCGACGAACCTCCTTTATCATCCGTATATTTCGGAGGCAGGCGAGCGTGGCCCGTTCGTAAACGCTTATGCCCGTGCGGGCTTTACCGGACTTTCCACGCGACATGGCTTTGCCGACATGTTGAGGGCAGTCGTCGAGGGGCTCGGCATGGCGACGCGCGATTGCTACGCGGCCATGGGCGACATGCCCTCGGAATTGCGCATAACCGGCGGCGCGGCACGGTCTCGCGCGCTCCGCAGCTCGCTGTCGGCCGCTGTGCGGGCGCCGGTCAGAGTTTCTGATCGCGAAGAGGCGGGGGCTGCCGGCGTTGCGATGATGGCCGCCGTCGCAATCGGTGTTTACCCCGACATGGATAGCTGCATCGCTGAATGGGTGACGCCGCTGCTGGGTGAAGCCGAAGCGCCGAGCGCAGAAGATGCCGAGCGTTATGACCGCCTGTTTGACGCTTACAAGGACGTACGAGAAGCGATCGCGCCCGCCTGGGAGAAGCTCGCCGGGCACTAACCCAGCAGCGCGTGGCGCCGTTCATACAGTTTGATTTCATGATGCCAAGGGCATCCGAAGGAGCATGACATGAGTGAACCCGAAATCCTGGATCTTTTCGTGATCGGCGGCGGCATCAACGGCGCCGGCATTGCCCGTGATGCGGCCGGTCGCGGCCTCTCCGTCATGATGTGCGAAAAAGGCGATCTGGCCGAAGGAACCTCTTCGCGCTCGGGCAAGCTGGTGCATGGTGGCCTGCGCTATCTTGAATATTATGAGTTTCGTCTGGTTCGCGAGGCGCTGATCGAACGCGAGGTCCTGTTGAATTCGGCAAGCCATATCATCTGGCCGATGCGTTTCGTCTTGCCCCATAGCCCGACGGATCGCCCTGCCTGGCTCGTGCGTCTCGGCCTGTTCCTCTACGATCACTTGGGCGGCCGCAAGAAGTTGCCAGGAACCCGCTCGCTCGATCTTCATCGCGATCCGGAGGGTGCCCCGATCCTCGACCAATATTCGAAAGGGTTCGAATATTCTGACTGCTGGGTTGATGACGCCCGTCTCGTCGTTCTGAACGCGCTGGATGCTGCCGCAAAGGGAGCGCAGATCCTGACACGCACTGCCTGCATCAGCGCACGTCGCGATCAGGGCGTGTGGACCGTCCAGATGCGCGACCAGCGATCGGGCGAGGTTCGCACGGTACGCGCCAAGGCTCTCGTGAATGCATCCGGACCGTGGGTAAACGACATCATCAACCGTGTTGCCGGCTCAAACAGCAGCCGTAGCGTCCGCCTCGTCAAGGGCAGCCATATCATCGTTCCGAAATTCTGGAATGGACAACAGGCCTACCTTGTCCAGAACCACGACAAGCGCGTGATCTTCATCAACCCTTACGAGGGCGACAAGGCACTGATCGGAACGACCGACATTCCTTATGAAGGCAAACCCGAAGAAGTCAGCGCCGAGGAGAAGGAGATCGATTACCTGATCGCCGCCGTCAATCGCTACTTCAAGGAAAAGCTGCGTCGTTCGGATGTGCTGGAAAGTTTTTCCGGCGTGCGGCCACTGTTTGATGACGGCAAGGGCAATCCATCTGCCGTGACGCGGGACTATGTCTTCGATCTTGACGAGACCGGCGGCGCTCCGCTTCTCAACGTCTTCGGCGGCAAGATCACGACCTTCCGTAAACTTTCGGAACACGCCATGCAGAAGCTTGCCCGATTCTTTCCGAACATGGGTAACGATTGGACCCGCAGCGCCACGCTTCCGGGTGGCGAGATTCCCAATGCCGACTACGTGGCTTTCGTCGATTCGTTGCGCACCGCGTACCCCTGGATGCCGCGCAACCTGATCAACCACTACGGCCATCTCTACGGGTCGCGGACGAAAAAGATCGTCGGCGACGCCACCTCGCTGGTGGGGCTTGGACGCCATTTCGGCGGCAACCTCTATGAGGCAGAAGCTCGCTATCTGGCGACTTCCGAATGGGCGCAAAAGGCGGAAGATGTGCTTATGCGCCGCACAAAGGAAGGGCTGGGTATGACAGCCGAGGAGAAAGCGGCGTTTTCGGCCTGGTTCGACGCCGAGCTGGCGCTTGCTGCCTGAACCATCGATCATTGCCGGGAAACAGATCCATGCCCTTGACCCTTTCGCTGAATACAAACCCGTTGGTGAACCGCTTTGCCGAACCCGCCGATGTGATCGAGACAACTGCGCGCGATCTGCGTATTCGCGATTTGCAGCTGACGCATGAGTTCATTAACCCTAGCTGGCAGGCACCGGTGATCCGCCGCTTGACGCGTGACATGCAGGCAGCGATGCGGCGCACTGGCGTTCGTGTCACTTCAGGCATGACGGGTCCCTACGGGCGGCTCAATCATTTCGGTCATCCGGACAAGGACGTTCGGCGCTACTACGTCGACTGGTTCAAGACATTTGCCGATATCACAGCCGATCTCGGCGGCCATTCAGTCGGCACACAGTTCGCGATTTTCACATATAGGGATTATGACAATCCGGCGCGGCGCGAAGAGCTGATCCGGATTGCCATCGATTGCTGGGGTGAGGTGGCCGAACACGCGAAGTCGGCCGGATTGTCCTATATCTTCTGGGAGCCGATGAGCGTCGGCCGCGAATTTGGCGAAACCATCGAGTCGTCCCTGGCTCTGCAGGACAGGCTTACGAAGGCGCCGTTTGCGATCCCGATGTGGATGATGGCCGATATCGACCATGGCGACGTCACGTCAAGCGATCCCGATGATTATGACCCCTATGCCTGGGCTCGTGCCGTCCCCAAGGTTTCACCGATCATCCACATCAAGCAGAGCCTGATGGATAAGGGCGGCCATCGGCCGTTCACCGCCGAATTCAACGCTAAAGGCAGGATACAGCCGGCGCCGTTGCTTGAGGCGTTTAATCAGGGCGGCGCAAAGGACAATGAAATCTGCCTTGAACTCTCGTTCAAGGAACGCGATCCGAACGATCGGCAGGTCGTTGCGCAGATTGCCGAAAGTGTCGCCTTCTGGGCGCCTCATATCGACACCGGCGTCAGTGACTTGCATATCTAACCGCAGAGGCAACTGAGTCCCCGTTTCGCAGCCAAATCAATCATGAGGTGATGTCGGCGACACTCGATCGGGACCAACGGGAGGCAGGCGGTATCATATGTGTGACAACAAGAAGGGAAACGGTCGATGACGGATGCGGATGCTTCGCTCGCCGTGCGAGCGGCCTGGTTACACTATGCAGGGGGACTGACGCAGTCCGAGGTGGCGAAACGCCTCGGTGTCCCCTCCGTCAAAGCGCACCGTCTGATCGCCCGCGCGGTTGCCGAAGGCGTTGTCAAGGTGACGATCGACGGCGATATCGTCGAGTGCGTCGAACTTGAAACCGAGCTGGCTGCGCGCTTTGGTCTGCAATATTGCGAGGTAGCCCCCGATCTCGGCGAGGAAGGGTTCGAATTTCGGGCCCTCGGCCAAGCAGGCGCCGGATTTCTTCGGCGCGAAATCGAAAGCGGCAACAACAAGGTGATTGGCCTTGGTCATGGTCGAACGCTGTCTTCAGCGGTCCATCATCTGTCGCGCGTCAGCGCCAAGGAGTTGCGTTTCGTCTCGCTGCTGGGTGGCCTCACCAGAAACTATGCCGCCAATCCCTACGACGTCATGCATCGTATTGCCGAAAAGACAGGAATGCAGGCGCATGTGATGCCCGTGCCGTTTTTCGCCAACACGCGCGAGGATCGGGATGTGCTGCTGGCGCAGCGCGGTGTGAAGGAGGTCTTCGATCTCGCAAACGGCGCCGAGCTCAAACTTGTCGGTCTGGGTACCGTCGATACCGACGCCCAACTCGTGCTGTCGGGTATGGTAGAGCCACGCGAGATCAAGGAAGTCACGGCCGCCGGCGGCGTCGGTGAAATTCTCGGGCACTTCTTCGATGGCGCGGGCAACATCATTGAGACGACGCTTTCGGCACGTACGCTTTCGGCCTCGTTGCCACGCTCGAAGAAGGAACGGCTTGTGGCGCTCTCAGGTGGACTTCCGAAGGTGGAGGCCATTCGCGCGGTTCTGAAGAGCGGCTGTCTCTATGGCCTGATCACGGATGAGAGAACTGCTCGCGCCCTCATGGAAACATAACAACAATCATGTGATAACATGCCATTTCATATCAATATCACAATTATAATGTTGAATTGAGAGATACTAGTGTTATATCTTGTCTAAGCCCATTTGCACAACAGTCGGGGTTGCAAGGTGAAGCGGGAAGAGCGGCAGCAATCGATCATCAATCTGCTTGTCGAGCACAAGACCGTCGACCTCGACGATCTGGCCGATCGTTTCATTGTGTCGAAGATGACCATTCATCGCGATCTCGATGATCTCGAGCAGGCCGGTGTCCTGCGCAAGGTCCGCGGTGGTGCGACAATCGACGCCGGCACGCAATTCGAAAGCGATTTCCGCTTCCGCGAACGTCAGGGTCATGATGAAAAGATTGCCATGGCGCGCGCGGCGCTGGAGCTGGTCGAGCCCGGCATGACGGTCATGATCAATGACGGCTCGATGGCCGCCGTTCTCGGCGAGATGCTTTTGCAAAAACGGCCGCTGACACTGATTACCAACAATGCGGCGATCATCGATCGCATGAAGAACGAAAGCGGCATCACGCTGATTGCGCTGGGTGGCATCTATTCCGCCAAGTTTAACGCCTTTTTGGGTGTCGTGACGGAAGAGGCATTGTCGCGGTTGCGCGCCGACATCGCCTTCCTGTCGACGCCAGCGATTTCCGGTCGGCTCGCCTATCACATGGACGACAATGTTGTTCGCACGAAACGCGCGATGCTTGCCTCGGCCAGGAGGAGCTGCCTGCTCGTCAGCCATCAGCGCATCGGGCACACGGCGTTGCATGTCATGGCCGATCTGACCGCTTTCGACGCAGTGATTACCGATCGCGCCCCAGATGCCGATATTCTCGAGCAATTCGGTCATGACGGTATCGCCCTTACCATCGCCTCCAACCAGGATATGACATGACAGAGACCCCTCGCTACTGGATCGGCACGAGCTGGAAAATGAACAAGACTTTGGCCGAGGCGCGCGCCTTTGCTGAAGCATTGAAGGCTGCCGATGCAACAAGGGATGGGCGCATTCAGCGGTTTGTCATTCCACCCTTCACCGCTGTGCGGGAGGTAAAGTCAATCCTGGCCGAAACCTCGGTCAACGTCGGCGCTCAGAACATGCATTGGGCCGATCAGGGGGCCTGGACGGGGGAGATCTCCCCGTTGATGCTGAACGATTGTAATCTCGATATCGTGGAGCTCGGCCACTCCGAGCGCCGCGAGTATTTCGGAGAGACCAATGAGACTGTCGGTCTGAAGACCGAGGCGGCTGTTCGCCACGGCCTGATCCCGCTCGTCTGCATCGGCGAAACCCTGAGCGATCGCGAAAGCGGTCGCGCGACGGAGATCCTGAGCGAGCAGGTCGTTGGCGCGCTGTCAAAGCTTTCCGATAAGCAGAAGCACGCGCAAATCCTTCTGGCTTATGAGCCGGTCTGGGCGATCGGCGAAAAGGGAATTCCCGCTGAGCCGTCGTATGCCGACGCGCGTCAGGCGGAGATCATCGCAGTCGCCGAGACAGTGCTCGGCCACAAGATTCCATGCCTCTACGGCGGATCGGTCAATCCGCAGAACTGTGAAGAACTCATATCCTGCCCGAACGTAGACGGGCTTTTCATCGGGCGCTCCGCCTGGAAGGTCGAAGGCTATCTCGACATTCTGGCCAAGTGCGCCGCCAAACTCTAAGGAGACTATCATGAAACTTGCTATTGCAGGCGACAGCGCGGGCGAAGGCCTGGCAAAGGTGCTCGCAGACCATCTGAAGGATCGCTACGAGGTGAGCGAAGTCTCGCGCACTGAGGACGGCCCGGATGATTTTTATGCCAATCTGGCGGATCGCGTCGCTTCCGGCGTCCTCGATGGTACTTACGACAAGGCGATCCTTGTCTGCGGTACTGGGATCGGCGTCAGTATTTCCGCCAACAAGGTGCCGGGTATCCGCGCAGCCTTGACGCACGACACCTATTCGGCGGAGCGCGCCGCGCTGTCGAACAACGCTCAGATCATCACGATGGGTTCCCGCGTCATCGGCCCCGAACTTGCCAAGGCCATTGCCGACGCCTTCCTGGTGCAGACATTCGATGAAAACGGTCGTTCGGCCGGAAATGTCAAAGCCATCAACGAAGTCGACGCGAAGTACAACGCTCGCTAGTAAACGCAAAGAGCCAAAGCGGTTCAGAGTTTCGACGAAAACCGAACCGCTCAAAGGCCAGTCTCCCAAGACGCAGCAAGCCCGGCCGATCACTTCAGATTGGCCGGGCTTGTCTGTCTTTCGCAACGAATGTGAGCGGCTGTTATTTTGCGCCGCGGCTAGCCAACCACTGCTTGAATTCGACGTTGGTGTCGGTCTGGATCGCACCGACGCCGGCCGCAATGAGTGCACCCCATACGCCGTCAGGATCCTTGAGCGCGCGGCTGTCGTTGAACTCGAGATTGTGGGAGACGTCGAGCGTATTGATCCACAAGCGGATATTTTGGCGATCCAGTTCCTCGCGACCCGCGGCAAGATCGGCGATATCGGCAAACTTGACTTCGATCATGGGCGCCCGCAACGGCTCGATCATGCGCAGATCATCCGCGAATTTCTGAGGCCGGACGCGAAACATGGGCATGTGCGGAATGGAGCCGAACCAATCCTCGTTCAGAACCGGGAAGCTGCCGCTTTGCGGCTGGACGTCCGATTTGATGATCACATGATCTTCAGCGCCGAGCCGTCGCACGGCCGCAATCACCATCGGCAACTGATCCGGAAACTTCGTATCGATGTTGACGAAGATCCGCCCGCGGGCCTCTTCGAGAGCCTCTTCCAGGGTCGGTACACGTTCATCGCTTGCCGCCGCCGCCGTACCTCCCGAGCCGACACGCAAGCGGGCATCGCGAATTGCAGCAAAGCTGCTGGCGCCGACGATGCCTTGAGCTGTTGTCGTGCGATCGAGTGTCTTGTCGTGAATGACGACGAGGTGCCCATCGGCGGTCGACTGGGTATCGATCTCGACGAACTCCACCCCGATTTCAGCGGCAGCCCGGATCGCCGCGAGCGAATTTTCCGGTGCGGCGGACCATAAGCCGCGGTGGGCGATGGTGAGAATATCGGGATTGCTGCGTGACAGGAGCTCGAAGATATCGCAGGTCCGTGCGGAGAGGGCGGCATTCTGGCTGGGCATGGAGACGGCTTTCGTGAAAATTGTCTTTCAGGCGGATGGGACTCATTCGACATCGGTAACGCATTATCATTAATACACATAAAGTGTAATATTTGTGACGAGCCTGATGACGATGAATTTATGGCCTGCTTGCGAGCTTCGATCTGACAGGCTAAGGCGATGATCAAAGGATCGAGATCAATATTCATGGCAGCGCTTGAGAAATCCCCGCTAGCGACTGAAAACGAGCGCCTTATCCTCGATATCGTCCGCCGCCATGAGCCGATCGCGCGTGCGACGATCACCACACACACCAACCTGACGCAGCAATCCGTTCATCGATTGGTCGAATCGTTGATTTCGCGAGGTTTGCTGCGTGCTGGTGCACCCCTGAAGGGTGCGCGCGGACAGCCGAGCCCCACCATCGAATTGGCAAGGCAGTCCGCCTTCTCCGTCGGCATTTCGGTCAATACCGATGCCGTCACCATTTCGCTTGCGGACTTCGGATGCGATGTCGTCGATCAGAAAACGATCAAAGGGGTGCCGGACGATCGGCGCAAAACGCTTTCCCTTCTAGCGGCAGAATTGAACGTCATCCTGGAACGCCATGGATTATCACGTCAGAAGCTGATCGGGTTGGGCTTTGCCATGTCCGGTTTTTTCGTTGGCGATGACAGGCGGTTCAATGCGCCGGAGCCTTTAAGAGACTGGTCCCTGATCGATCTGCAGCCAGAGCTTGAGGATGTATTCGCCTTGCCTGCATGGCTGGAGAACAACGCGACGACCGGCGCCATCGGGGAAAGCCTTCGCGGGGCTGGACGCTGGTGCCAGACCTTCGCATATCTGTCGTTCAATTATGGCTTTGGTGGCGGTCTCGTGTTGGAGGGCAAGCCATATCTGGGATTCCATGGCAATGCTGGTGAGTTCAGCGTCATCTATAACCCCGATGAATCTCCGCGACGTCCGGCGCTGCAGTATCTGATCCGATTGTTGCGCGACAGGGGCGTCGACATCAGGTCGATCGAGGAGCTGAAGCACAACTTCGATCCATCGTGGCCAGGTGTGGAGGACTGGCTTTCCGAGGCTATGCCAATGCTGGATCGTTTGATTGCAACGCTTACCGGCGTGCTTGATCCACAGGCGATCGTATTTGGCGGCCAAATCCCACCGGAACTTGGGCGAATGATGATCTCTCGTGCCCGCGTGCCATCGCAGCGTAAGCATCGCTATGGTGTTGCCCCGTTAGGTCCGCGGCTGGTTCTTAGCGAGACCAAGGGCGATGCGAGCACCATCGGCGCTGCGCTGCTTCCGCTGAAATTCCGCTATTTCTTGTGATTTTGCCTCGTTTGTGGAGCCGACACAGGCAGCGGCTCAACGCCTTCGCGTCTTGCGTTTAATGCTCTCCGAGCAATCCGCGAAGCTCCGTCAAGCGATCGTTCACGAGCCAGCCATAGTAGTTTTCTTCCGGCAGCTTCTTGCCGCCGGCAGCATCGGCCGCCTGCCGCAAGGCAAGCGCACGTCGCCGGGGCTGCCCGACATTGTAGAGCGTCGCGGTCAGGCCGGGATTATCCGATATATCAAAGCCCTGATCGCGATAGGCATCCATGGCGTCTTTGACGATCGCGGCGATATAGATCACACTGCGATCCGGATCCATGATGTCGCGGTAAATTGCCTGCGGATCGTCTACGGAAAGCTTGGACAAGCCACTGGTGGCGTGAACGAGATCGGTGACTTCAAGCGCCGTCAGTGGGCTGATCTGGCCAAGGCCAAAGGTTTGGCCCGCAAAGAATGGCTGGAAGAAGGCCCGTTGAAACGTCATGTTTTCGTAAGTAACGCCGTCGATGATCTTGCCGCGGAAGCTTTGATCCCAGGTTTCGTCGCGGCATTCCCACAATTGAGCGCTACCGGTAAAGGCGTCGCAATGCGCGAATTCCGGCCTTTTCAGGAAGGACTGAACAGTCATGTCCTTGTAGCTGAACTTGAAATCGGCCTGAGAATAGGCAAGCGCCTTGACGTAATAGGACTTTACGCGGTTTACGATGGTGATGTTGTAGGTGTGCTCACCGACAAGCGCGCCGACAATGTGAATAGGGTCGATCTGATAGGCTTGGGCTGCCTTCGTGATCGATGCCATCAAATCCTTGTCATCCCGAAGAACGCTGACGATCTTCTGGTACTTGTCTTCGTAGGTCGTATTGAACGCCTTTACCCGCAGCGCCGAGGTGTTCGGTATTGGCGGCTGCTCGCTATTACGATTGCCGGGCGGCACGCGTACTAGCTCGCGCGCAAATGAGGCGCTTGCAAGGGCCGCAACGAGGAAAAGACCGAGTGCCAGGATTTTCGACAGGCTTGTACGCATTCGCAAGTTGACTTTCAAAACTATTCCCCGGCACGGGGACGATCTTCATACGCGAACACGCTACGAAGGCAAGGGCAGGCGCTTCTTCCGGCCCACGAATCACAATAAACTTGCGGCATATCAGCCTCCGGCTGCAAAGGCGGGTGCCAATGCTGCCGCGGCGAGTTCTCGCGGTTATGTTTGCACCGCGGGCTTGAAAGGATGCCGTTGAATCATCTTGTTGTCGCAGGAAGTATTTTGCTTGCAGCTGCGCCCGGCGAGGCGCTGCCGACCATGGCGGATGTTACGGCCCTTGCAACGGCGGCCGTCAGAAGACGGATCGACGTACCGCCGTCAGCGGTTCATATATTGAGTGCGAAGTCCAGTGAGCGGATGCCGGGCTTCGTTGTCTGCGGCCGGGTCGATATAAACTCTCATTTGGCAGGCGAGGGCGATAGACATGGGGAGCGCTTCTTTGTGGTCGTGCCCGGCGACTTCGCCATACTCGATCAGGACGGTAAAGCTCTCGTCGATACCTATTGGTCTGCCAATCACTGTGAATGAGAAGCGAGCGCCTTGCTGATCATTGCAAGCTCTTCCGGCGTGCGGCCGGATTCGAGCCTGACCCAGCTGTTCGGATCATCGGCTGACTGGCGCTTGATAAAGGTATAGCCGGTTCCTTCCCAGCCCTTTATCGTGTCCGACAGGTTGTCGAGGATCATATCGCCATTGTTCGTGCGCGCCATAAGGACGAGATGTCCTTCATTTTGCTTGTCGAGAACGACCGTCAACAGCAAAGCCGAGCGCGGCCAGCCGGCCTCGATCAGCAGCTTCTTTTTCAGGATGACATAATCGTTGCAATTGCCGGCGCCGTCGTCGGGATAGGTCCACCAGTTGATGATGCCCATCTTGTAGATGCCGTAGTGGTCGTTATCGCCAACGCCCTGGATCTCGCGATTGACGAGGGCGTTGATCTGCTGCAGCTGCGTCCAACGCTCGCGATCGATCGTGACAAACTCGTCGCTCCTTTGGCTTTGAACGCACTCGGAGGGCTGAGCCTTGCAAAAGGTCGCCCAGCCGACCGGCACGCTGGCATCCGCAACAACATTCGCAAATTGATGCGTGTTGACGATTGCCGTGTTGACGACGGGTTTTGCAGTTGTCGCCGTCGAGAACAACAGCCCGGCGACGAAGAGAAAGCTTGCAGCGACTAGAAACGAACGCATACTTGGCTCCATGATTTGGAGCCATGAAATCCGAGGCGCTCAAATTTATTCGGAACAAGATTATTCGCATTTTAGCGAAGCTGCGTTTTTCGCCGCCGCCGCGCACCATATGCTGCAACGTAGGGTGTCGTTGGCGCAATCCAGTCTTGCAGGTGCTCAGCCAATGGATGCCCTAAAAACCGGACATCAGCAAGAAAACTATTATTTTTCAATGATATGTGGGTTTTTCCTAAGCAGGCTTGACGTGTTCATTGTTTGCTTACTCTGAATCTGGATCTCTATGGCGAGGCGACTGGGCGGCCCACCGGTTTGGCCATGAAGTCAGGGGATATTCGTGCGTTGATCACGCCAGAAGTCAGCTCGGCTCGCCTTTCGTTGCCGCATACAGTGCGGTTTTGCGGAGCTGATGCGTGCCTTTGGCGGAACGAGGAAAAGCAAAAAGGATCGGCAACCGCCGACCCTTTTGCTGATTGTTTGACGCCTCGGTGAGTCTAACGTCGGCGCATACGCTGTGGCGGGAGGCGGCCGGAGAATGTGCTGGAGACATCGTCGGCAAAAGCCGGTTCTGTCTGGAAGATCTGGCCGACGGGCTTGGGCCTGCCAAGGAAGAAGCCCTGCGCCTCGTCGCAGCCTTCGACGCGAAGGATTTCCAGCTGATGATTGGTTTCAACGCCTTCAGCCAGAACCGGTATTTCCAAGCTCTTGCCAAGGGTCAGGACGGCTCGAACGATCGCTTTTGCCTGGATGCTTTTATCGACCTCACTCATGAAGGAACGATCAAGCTTGATCTTGTCGAAGGGGAACGAGCGCAAGGTGTCGAGCGAGGAATATCCTGTCCCGAAATCGTCGATGGCAATGGTAACTCCCAGCGCCCGCACCTGCCGCAGGACATGCAACGTGCGATTTTTGTCGGCGATGATGGTCGACTCTGTGATCTCCAGCTCAAGTCTCGATGGCGACAGCCCCGTCTCGAGCAAGATCGAATGGATCAGTTTGGCAAGATCGGCGTGAACAAACTGCACGGGCGATAGATTGACGGCGATCTTGTACGGCTTTTTCCACGAGGCGGCCTGCTTGCAGGCGGTTCGAAGGACCCATTCGCCGATAACGAGGATCGTGCCGCTTTCTTCCGCTATGGGGATGAAATCCGAAGGCGGCACCGGACCTCGTTCCGGATGGTTCCAACGCAGCAAGACCTCATAGCCGCAGACTTCGCCGGTTTGCACAGAAGTCTGCACCTGATAATGCAGATCGAGTTGATCGAGTTCGACTGCGCGGCGAAGGTCCTGCGCAAGCGTGTGACGGGCGCGAGCCGCTTCGTCCATTTTGGATTCGTAGAAGCAGACCGCGCGAGCAACATCGGCTTTGGCGCGATACATGGCCAGATCGGCATTGCTGATCAGGCGCTCCTGATCGTTGCCGTCATCGGGATAGATGGCAACACCGATGCTGGCCCCTGTTGCTAACTCGAAGTCGTCGATGCGGATCGGCTCGAACAGCATTTTTTCGAGCCGGGCCACGAAATCCAAAAGTTCGCTCTGGTTGCGGAACCGCTTTGCGGCGGCAAATTCGTCTCCGCCGACGCGGGCAACGGATTCGCCATCCCTGATCAGGCGCAGGAGCCGACGGCCAATGATCTTGAGAGCCTGATCGCCGGCCTTGTGACCGCGTAGATCGTTGATCTCCTTGAAGCGATCAAGATCTATGCCGATGACCGCGAGCTTCGTGTCATCTTCCTTGGCATGTTCAAGTTCCCTGTCGAGATAGTCGCTGAAGCTGCTGCGATTGGGCAGGCCGGTCAGCAGGTCGTTGAGAGCCATGTGTTGCAGCTTTTGAATGGAATCGCGCGAGGCGCGTTCATCAATCATATAGCTGGCGACGCCGGTGCCGATGATCAACATTCCCCCACCTGCGACCGCGACGGCCATGGCTTTCAGCGCATAGGAGTCGATGATCCCCGCACCGGTTGCCAAGGGCGTTACGGACACGGCGGTCATCGCGGTAAAATGCAGCGAGATCACTGCGAGAACAAAAAGGAGCAATGCCGCTGCCGCGGCGAAGCGCCATGGACGACGGACCGCCTGATTGAGCGCCAGCACGGAGAATCCGACCGACAGCGACACGGAGGCGACGACATAGCTTACGTTCCATTCCACGATACCGTCGACATGATAAGCCATCATGCCGGTATAGTGCATAGTCGTTACGGCAAGTCCGACAATTGCGCCGCCCACTTCCGGCGCGATCCTTGGCAGCCGGGAAAGAGTGACGGAGAAACCGGCGGCGCATCCGGCGACCGCCAGAAGAAACGATACCATCGTCAGGATCGGATCAAACGCGACAGGAGCGCCAACCTCATAAGCCAATATCGCGACGAAGTGGGTGCACCAGATCGAGGAACCCGCCGCGACACCGGTCAGGAAAATCCAGCCGCCGCGCTGAAGCCCGTAGGTTTTCTCTGCTCTCTCCAAAAGATTGAGCGTTATCCATCCGCCGCTGACGCAGACAAACGCCGCAAGAAGAACCAGCCAAAGACTATGTTCCGTGAAGATGCATGATAGGACGCGCACGCAGAGAATCCTGAATTTGCCGAGAAGAAACATGCCTGCCAAGTTGCAGTCGTTTCCCCCGAAAGCGATGGCCCTATGCTTTCAGCTGCAAACACTAAAGATCGCGTAAATACGCTCGGCGCAAACCCGCATGGAAAGCGTCGTATAAAGCTCTATCACCACACAAATTCGTTGCATTCAATGAGCTTGGCCGCGATTCAGCGCGGAGAATAAGCCTCGATTAGAAGTAGAAAAATATCTAATTTAGACTTGTCTTTCTATCTGCGGGCGATCATGCAATCTATAAACGTAGTAAAATTTATATAAATAAATCGCACATACTGCGATGTGCATGTTGTTATCTCAAAATAAATATCTTCGTTTAATAATAATAACGATAAATCATCAGTTTAGTTGTATTCAACCAGAGAAAAAAATCGAGATGCAACCTATAATATCGAGGTGTTTCTTGAGGATATTAAATGGCTGCATGGAACTTGGTTGCAAACTAAGTTGGGCCTTGGGAAAGTTCGCCGGCAATAGATCCGGCAATTTTGCTGTGATGACGGCATTGCTCGCCGTTCCTCTGATCGGGGCAGCGGGGCTTGCGATCGACGTTACCAACGCACTCGTTATCAGGGCCGAGCTCTACAATGCGGCGGATGCTGCAGCTGTTGGCGCCATCGCAACGTCATCCCCGGCGGTAGCCGCAGCCATGGCGATGACCACCGATGGCACGATCAGTGTCGGACAGGATGACGCGAAGACGCTTTTCTTCGGCCAGGCATCCAGCGACCTGCAAAATGTGCCGGTCAATGTAGATATCAAGGTGACAAAGGCGGCGAATATCGTTTCATCCACGGTCAATTTCTCGGCCACAGTACCGACAACATTGATGCAGGTCATGGGGCTGATGTCGATCCCGCTCAATGGTACCGCCTTCGCACAGTATCAGACGGCAAGTTTTATCGACTTCTATATGTTGTTGGATAACACGCCATCGATGGGAGTGGGTGCAACGTCGGATGATATCACGATGTTGCAGACTCACACGAGCGATACCTGTGCGTTTGCTTGCCATAATCTCGATACGACGAACAATTACTACAATCTAGCCAAGAGCCTGAAAATCAACATGCGCATAGACGTGGTGCGTCAGGCGACGCAGTCGCTGACGGATACTGCGACTAAAAACCGCCAGACCCCTGATCAATATCGCATGGCGGTCTACACTTTCGGAACCAAGGCCGAAGCTGCAGGTCTGACCTCCGTCTCCGCGCTGTCGTGGGATATGACCCAAGTGAAGACATCGACTGGGGCCGTCGATCTGATGACCACACCCAGTCAGAATTATAACAGCGACCAGGATACCAGTTTTGATACGATGCTGACGCAGCTCAAGCCAATCATCGGCACGGGAGGCGGAGGTACAACGAGCGCAGATCGGTCGAAGGTCCTGTTCTTCGTAACGGACGGCGTCGGTGACAGTTATAAGCCGACGACGTGCACGAAACCAACAACCGGCGGTCGCTGTCAGGAACCGCTCGATACATCTTTCTGTCAACCGCTGAAAGATCAGAACGTCAAGATCGCAATCCTCTATACGACCTATTTGCCATTGCCGCAAAATGCCTGGTACAACACCTGGATTGCGCCGTTCCAATCGCAGATCGGTACGAACCTGCGCAATTGTGCTTCGCCTGGCCTCTACTTCGAAGTCAGCCCGACGCAGGGTATCTCCGATGCTATGAACGCGCTCTTTTTGAAGGTGATCCGCACCCCGAGGCTCACCGGCTGATCTCAATCAGACTTTGATGTGAACGTGAGAGACTTCACCAGCTCCAGGATCTTCTGCCGGGTTCGCGCATCCTTGATTTTCGCAAAGGAACGATTGAGTTCAGCACCCTCTTCGGAAGCAAGGAAGTGAACAAGATCGTTCTTCGCGACGATCGTCTCGTCGGACAGAGCAAGTCCTTCTGTCTCTGCTGTGTCGAAAAAGTAGGAAACCGGAACACCCAGACAATCCGCAACCCGCTGGAGCCTGCTGGCTCCGACGCGATTGGTTCCCTTTTCGTATTTCTGAACTTGCTGAAAGGTCACATTGAGGCCTTCCGCGAGCGCCGACTGGCTCATCCCCAGTATCCGCCTTTGCAGGCGTATGCGCCTTCCAACTTCAACATCGATCGGGCTTGGTGGCTTCTTCTTCGATGTATCCTGCACTGATTCCCCTTTCAGATGCTTGAAAACCGCCCACCAGACGTCACGACGTTGATGGGCGGGAAGCTGCGGCAAGTTGTTGACGTCATCCCGGCATAGTTCGCCTATAGGACTGCCGAGACCGACGAAAAACCGCAATGTCAATCGAAGCGCACCGTTGTTACTTATGCGTATTTCATGCGCGTTAGGGACAATGCTTGCGTTATGTGAACATTGGACCGAGGCTGCAGCGGCGTGCGCTAGCGCAGTCGGGCTTCATGAGGTCGCCGATTCGCGGTTGATCTGCCTGATCGTGTCGATGAAGGCTCTGAGTTTGGGGGCAAGCTCGGCGCGGCGAGGAAAATAGACGAAGAGACCGTCCTCGGTCACGGCGTGCTGTGGCAGCAGCTCTATCAATCTGCCTGCCGCGATATCCGGCTGTACCAGTGGTTCGAACACATAGGCCAAGCCAACTCCAGCGATGGCCAGCTCGATCGCCGAATGAGATTCGGTGACGATTGCCTGTCCGCGCACCGTGACCGCGACGTCTCGACCGTCCTCGATGAATTCCCATTGATAGAGGCCACCGGAACGCATCAGGCGGTAACCGATACAATTATGGTTCGAGAGATCACCAAGTGTTTTCGGTCGGCCAAAGCGGCCGATATAATCGGGTGAGGCAACAACGATTGAACGGAAGGGCTTGGTGAGGCGCACGGTGACCATGTCCTGCGCAATCATCTCGCCAACCCGTATGCCGGCATCGAAACCTTCCGACACAATGTCCGTCAATCGCTCATCGGAAAAGATTTCGACTTCCACTTCCGGGTAGCGATCGCTCATGCTCGTGATGACGCGTGTCACGCCGAGCGGCAGACAGACCCGGGGTGCATTCAGCCGCAACAGACCGCTCGCTCGGCCTTTGACGGCGCGTATTCGCTCCATTCGTTCGTGAATATCCTGCAGGGCAGGCGCTGCGGTTGCAATCAGGTTTTTACCTGCCTCCGTCAACGCGACGCTGCGCGTCGTGCGGGCAAAAAGCGGTTGGCCGAGCCGCTCCTCAACCAGGCGGACCGAGTGGCTGACAGCCGATGCACTCATGCCCAGCTCATGGGCGGCAGCTGCGAAACCACCGCGGCGGCCAACTGCGACGACGACAGGCAGATGTGCGAGCAGATCACGATCCATTCCTGAATAATATCGCATAATGCATGTATATTAAACAGCCTTATCACGCGGCCCGAAAAGAATGAATGTGTGCCCATCAGGTTGAACGGCTCCTCAAGGAGCCCGTCGTTTCAAGTGGAGCACCTCATGAGCATGGAATTTTACACCCTTGGCAATAGTGGGCTGAAGGTTACCCGGCTTGCGCTCGGCACCATGACGTTTGGGACCGAATGGGGTTGGGGTGCCGATAAAGACGCCGCACGCGCCATCTTCAATGCCTATGTCGATGCCGGCGGCAATTTCTTCGATACGGCCGATGCCTATACCGGCGGCACATCCGAGACTTGGCTCGGAGAATTCATCGCGGAACGCGGATTGCGCGACGATGCGGTGATTTCGACGAAGTTCTCGATGAATCTTACGGCGCGCTCTCCAAACGCAGCCGGCAATGGCCGCAAGAACATCCTGCGGGCCGTCGACGCATCGCTGAAGCGCCTGCACACCGATCATATCGATCTCTACCTGATGCATTGCTGGGACCGGTTGACGCCGCCGGAGGAAGTGATGCGGACATTTGATGATCTGGTGCGGGCAGGGAAGGTCCTGCATGTCGGCCTGTCCGACGTTCCCGCCTGGTATGCGAGCCGTGCCCAATCCATTGCCGAACATCGAGGCTATGAGCCGGTATCGGCCCTGCAGCTCGAATATTCGCTGGCGGAGCGCAGTATAGAGAACGAATTCGTACCCTTCGGCACCCGGTATGGCGCAGGGATCATGGCCTGGAGCCCTTTGGCAAGCGGCCTTCTCAGTGGCAAGTATCGTCCAAGCGTCGAACATCAGGGGGATGGTCGCCTGGAGATGGTGCGCGGCACGACAAATCCGGGATTTCAGAAGTTCAATGATCGCAACTGGGCAATCGTTGCCGAACTTGAGAAGGTTGCGGCTGACCTCGGTCGAAGCATGGCGCAAGTGGCGATCAATTGGGCAATGACGCAGCCGGGATTGGCCTCGGTCATCATCGGGGCAACCAGGCTTGAACAACTGAAGGATAACCTGGGCGCACTTGATTTCGTCATCCCGTCGGAGCTGCGCCAGCGGCTTGAGGATGTCAGCACTCTTCCATCAAGTTTTCCCTATTCTTTCTTCGGATCCGAGATCCAGGGTGCCTTGACCGGTGGCAAGACCGTTGCCGACAAACCGGCTGCATACCATCCGGATCTGCGCATTTCGGGCGAATTCGCCGGGGTCTGAGCTTCTGTCCCCTCTATTGAATTTTGCGCCGGCAGCAATGCCGGCGCAAAGTCCATAAACAGGGATGCCTTGTGTCTTCGGACGGCTGCTGCTACTGAGCGGCCGTGGCCTTCATAAGCCACGAAATCCGGTCGCAGCCCACCCGGTCAAAACAAGGGATCCCAAATTATGAAGACTATCGTTGTCTGCTCCGGCGGACTGGACTCCGTTTCGCTCGCCCACAAGGTCGCGGCGGAACATCAACTGATCGGCCTCGTCTCCTTCGCCTATGGCCAGAGGCACCGTAAGGAAGTGGAATTCGCGGCAGCCTGTGCAAGGCGTCTCGGCGTACCTCACCAGATCATCGACATCACGGCTATTGGCAAGCATTTGACGGGCTCGGCCCTTACGGATGAGGTCGAGGTGCCCGACGGGCATTATGCCGAAGACACGATGAAGGTGACCGTCGTGCCAAACCGCAACGCGATCATGCTGTCGATCGCCTTCGGTCTGGCCGCGGCACAAAAGGCGGATGCTGTGGCCGTTGCGGTCCATGGCGGCGATCATTTCATCTATCCGGATTGTCGCCCTGGCTTTATCGATGCGTTTCAGCAAATGCAGAACCACGCACTCGACGGCTACGCCGATGTCAGGCTCTATGCGCCCTATGTGACAATCTCGAAGGCGGACATCGTGACGGATGGCGCCAGGCATGAAACCCCGTTTGCTGAAACCTGGTCCTGTTATAAGGGCGGTGAACGGCATTGTGGCCGTTGCGGAACCTGCGTCGAACGCCGTGAAGCGTTTCACCTCGCCGGCGTTGAAGACCCGACCGATTATGAAGACCGGGATTTCTGGGTGTCGACAACCGCCGGCTTTTCAGCCGAAGAGGTGAAGTGATGTTTCGCATCACCAAGGAATTTCACTTCTCCGCCTCGCATCAGCTCCCGCATCTCCCCTTGGATCATCAATGCGCGCGGCTGCATGGGCATAACTATATTGTCGTGGTCGAGCTTGCGGCATTCGAACTCGATGCCAATGGTTTCGTTCGCGATTATCATGAGCTTGCGCCGCTAAAGCAATATATAGACAGCGAATTTGATCATCGCCATCTCAACGATGTTCTGGGCCATGATCGGGTGACGTCGGAATGTCTCGCCAAGCATTTTTACGACTGGTGCAAGACCCTGCTGCCAGAAACCTCTGCGGTTCGGGTTAGCGAGACGCCGAAGACCTGGGCGGAATATCGGCCATGAGCGAAGCGCGCATTCGGGTGAGCGAGATATTCGGCCCAACAATACAGGGCGAGGGGATACTGATCGGCCTTCCCACGGTTTTCGTGCGCACCGGCGGTTGCGATTATCGCTGCTCCTGGTGCGATACGCTGCATGCCGTTGACGCCGATTACCGTGATCAATGGCAGCCGATGTCGGTGGACGAGATATGGCGCGATGTCACACGTCTTTCCGGCGGCAAGGCGTTGACCATATCGCTTTCGGGCGGCAATCCGGCCATCCAGCCGTTCGCCTCGCTGATCGCCCGCGGTCATCAGGAAGGCTATCGGTTTGCCTTGGAAACGCAAGGGAGCATCGCAAAGGATTGGTTCGCCGATCTCGATACGCTGGTGCTCAGTCCCAAGCCGCCGTCGAGCGGCATGAGAACGGATTGGCAAGTGCTCAATGATTGTCTGCGTGCGGCGGCGAATGGACCAATCATTGCATTGAAGATCGTCATATTCGATGACCGCGATTATGCCTATGCACGCGCCGCCGGCGCCCGCTATCCGCATTTGCCGATCTATCTGCAGCCCGGCAACCATACGCCGCCCCCGCCCGACGCCGATGACGCCTTGGTCGATATAGACGGCGTGATGGACCGGATGCGCTGGCTCGTGGATAAGGTCAGCGCTGATCAGTGGTTCGATGCGCGCGTGCTGCCGCAGCTCCATGTGTTGATCTGGGGGAACAGACGGAGCGTCTGATCGAAGCGCGATACGGTCAAAATATAAAAAACGTCATCGGCTTCAATTCGCTCGTCAGGACTTGCTGTCTTTGTCCTCGGCATCGTCGGACGCGCGCTTGGGTGCATCCGCGTCGAAGAGCTCGGCCAACGTCTTGAGGATCTGCTGCACCCCGGGATGGTCGCAGGTATAATATCTGAACTGCGCCTGGCGGCGGACTTTGACGATGCCGGAATGATAAAGCCGTGTCAGATGCTGGCTCAGCGCAGACTGCGAGATGCCAAGCTTCTTCGCCAGACTGTTGACGTCTTCCTCGTGCCCGGTCAGATGGATGCAAACTTCCAGACGCTTGGGATTGGACAGCTGGCTTAGAAGGTCCGCGTGATAGTTGAGACGCTCGTCTTCTGTTGTCTGATCTGAGTACATGACGCGGCCAATCGTTGATAGCGAAAGTAATGAACTTTCAAAGGTCAGGTGTCGCGCGATGTTAAACGCAAAAGTTGCAAAATTAAGGACAGAAATATTGCAATATGTTGCGCCCTCGCGGAGCAACCGGGCCTCCCTTTCAGGTCGATCGCCCAGTGGATCAACCTTTCGTCAATCGACAACTAGGGTCGTATTGTAATTTGGGAATATGTCCGATCGACGTTTTGCAATTATTCTGTAACAAAATCGAACGAACTGCCTTGTTTTTGTCCGCCTTTTGACATCGCGCTGCAAATTAAGCCGGTTATCTTCTCTCTCAGCGAACAGGAGATAAAGATGACCCACAGGGACCTGACGATCGCCGAAGTTCTCAAAGATCCGCTGATCCGGCAGATCATGAAGGCGGATCGTATTTCTATTGCCGGTATGGCAAATCTTCTCAAAGACGCGGCGCAAAAGCAGCAGCGCACCTTGGCGTCGCGATTGGCGCCAATGGCAAATGTGTCGGGGCGCACGTTCCGTCAGGTCGATCTGCGCGGATAGTGCAGGCAGGCCCCTCAACGTAGCTCTCCAGCGACACGAGGCCGGTTTTGCGCCGGCCCTTTCTATTTCAGAGCGCACCGCTACGGTTGAGAGAAATGGCGTAAACGCTTGTTGTTGCTGTTATAAAGAGCTTATGTTTCCCGCGGCCGCCGAAGCATATGTTGGACACCGTCTCCGGCACGAGAATCTTGCCCATCAGATGACCGTCGGGTGCGATGCAATGAACGCCGTCTCGCGCCGACGACCAAAGGTTGCCATCGGTATCGAGCCGCATGCCATCGGCGCAGCCCGGCGAAATCACATGGAATACATTGCCGCCGGAGAGGCGCCAGTTTTCGCCGACATCGAACACACGAATATGTTGCGGATCGTCGCTGTGCATTCGCCCGGTATCGGCGACATACAGTTTCTTTTCATCCGGGCTGAATGCAAGCCCGTTCGGGCAGTTGAAATCCGTCAGAACTGCCTGCATCACGCCGGAGGCGTCAACGCGATAAACGTTACAAGGCGATTCCTGCTCGCTCTTGTGACCTTCGTAATCGGTGGCGATGCCATAGTGAGGATCGGTGAACCAGATCGCGCCGTCAGAGGCAACGATGACGTCGTTCGGCGAATTCAAGCGCTTGCCTTGATAGCTGTCGGCGATGACGGTGATGGATCCATCGAACTCGGTTCGCGTTACGCGCCTGCCGCCGTGCTCACAACTAACGAGCCTGCCCTGCCGATCGCGTGTATGACCGTTGGAGAAATTGGACGGTTCGCGAAACACGCTGGTGCCGGCGCCGGGTATCCAGCGCATGATGCGGTTGTTGGGAATGTCCGAGAAGAGCAGGCAGTTCAGGTCTCCGAACCATACCGGGCCTTCCACCCAATCGAAACCGCTTGCGATTTGCTTGACGGGAGCGTTGCCGAGGACAAATTTCCCGAAGGCAGGATCCATGATCTCGAAGAATGACATTGTGACAAGACCTCCCGTAGTGTTGCACCGCACGCCCGACGTGTTATCGATAACATATCCAAATGAGTCCGCAAGGTCGGAGAGGGGTGCATGAGCTTTATTCTGACATCAAGCATTTTGAGCGACGATGGTGTGATGGCGTTGCTTACCGCCGCGATCGCAGCGGCCAACGCGATGGGGCAACCGCAATGTATCGTCGTGGTGGACCAGAGCGGTGTTACGCTCGGTTCCTTCCGCATGCGGGGCGCTCGGTTTCAATCCCTCAAAAGTGCAGCAGCGAAGGCGCAGACCGCGGCGTCGATCGGCGCCCCAAGTATCAGCTTGCCGGAGCATGCGAGACTGCCGCTTGCTGTTGCCACGCATGGCGGAATGACCGGCCTGCGCGGCGGTTTGCCGATCCGTTTTTCAGGCATGCTCGTCGGCGGCATCGGCGTCGGCTCGGGTTCAGGCGAACAGGATGAGCAGGTGGCGCTCGCCGCCCTCAAAGCCATTGGCGCGGATATCGACTGGTAGTGCGAAATCCGCGTTCTATAGCAAAGACCGGTCTCTGATCGAACGCCTGATGATTAAGAAAAGACGATTTGTGCTTTCATGGCCTTGCTCCGATCCGAGGCGATCTCAAACGCGCTGATCGCATCCGCAAGCGGCACCGAATGGGTGATCAGTGGACGCACATCAATCAGGCCTTTTCGCATGAGATCGACGCCGACGGCGAACTCCTCATGAAAGCGGAAAGAGCCGCGCAGTTCCAGTTCCTTGGCGGTGATTGCAATCATCGGAACGCTGACATCGCCGCCGATGCCAAGCTGCACGATGATGCCGCGGGGCCTGACGGCTGCGATGCCACCGATAAGCGCCGCCACCGCGCCAGAGCACTCGTAGAGGATATCGAAAGTGCCTTTATCCGCGGAATAAGCGGCCAATGCCTCAGGATCGTCTTTGGTGTTGATGATCCTGTCAGCACCTGCCTCCTTGGCGAGTGACAGTGTGAAGTCCGAAAGATCTGTCGCGACGATCTCTACAGCGCCTGCGCGACGTGCGGCCAGGATCGAAAGCACACCGATGGGACCACAACCTGTCACAAGCACGCGTTTGCCTAGAATTTCGCCGGCACGCCTTGTGGCGTGCAGTGTGACGGCCAGCGGTTCGGCCATCGCCGCTTCACCCGGCGTCAGTCCGTCTGCTGGCACGCATTGAATGGCATCGGCAACCAGCGTTTCGCGAAATGCGCCCTGAATATGCGGAAAGGGCATGGCGCTGCCATAAAAGCGCATGTTGAGGCATTGATTGGGTAGTCCCTGCAGGCAGTAGTGGCACGCTCTGCAGGGGCGCGAAGGTGAGACGGCAACGAGTTGGCCGACCTCAAGGCCCTGCACGCCGGGACCAAGTGCAGTGACTGTGGCGCTGACCTCGTGGCCTAGAATCATCGGTTCCTTGAGACGTACCGCGCCGAAACCGCCATGATGGTAGTAATGCAGATCGCTACCGCAGACCCCGCCCGTCGCCAGCCTGAGCTTGACTTCGCCTGCGCCAGGTTCCTCTTCTGGAAGATTTTCGATCCGCAGATCCTTGGCGGCGTGAGCAACGATGGCTTTCATGTCTTCCTCCTCAATGAACTGGTGGCCGCAAAGCCTGCCCGATGTCATGCCCCCAAGGTCGGCATCCGTCCTTGCCTCATCCCTTGACATCCGATGTTATCGTTAACATAAACGGGAGCGCCAGGTTTTGTCGAGTTGGAAAAATGGAGGAAACCGTGTCTCTTGGCCTCTTCGATCTCAAAGGGCGGCGCGCCCTGGTTACGGGTTCATCCCAAGGCATCGGCCTTGCACTCGCCAAGGGAATGGCCGCGGCAGGTGCCGAGCTGATCCTCAATGGTCGCGATGCGGGAAAGCTTGCCAGCGCGGCGGAAGCCTTTGTCGAACCTGTTCATCTCCTGCCATTCGATGCGACCGATCATGAAGCGGTGCGAGATGCCGTGGATGCGTTCGAAGCCAAGATCGGTGCGATCGATATTCTGGTCAACAATGCTGGAATGCAGTTCCGCACGCCGCTTGAGGAATTTCCCGCCGATGCATTCGAACGGTTGTTACGGACGAACATAACGAGCGTTTTCAATGTCGGTCAGGCCGTGGCGCGTCATATGATCCCTCGTCGGGCCGGAAAGATCATCAACATCGCAAGCGTTCAGACGGCGCTGGCGCGCCCGTCGATCGCGCCTTATACGGCAACGAAGGGCGCTGTTGGCAACCTCACCAAGGGCATGGCAACAGATTGGGCAAAATACGGATTGCAATGCAATGCCATCGCGCCCGGGTATTTCGACACGCCGCTGAATGCTGCGCTCGTGGCCGATGCCGATTTCTCTGCCTGGCTCGAAAAACGCACACCTGCGGGGCGATGGGGTCAGGTCGAGGAACTCGTCGGTGCGTGCATCTTCCTGGCTTCCGATGCCTCCTCATTTGTCAACGGCCATGTGCTTTATGTCGACGGTGGGATTACCGCGTCGCTTTGATGGAAAGGCATAACGACCCAAAGTCATGAGCAGCGATCGCAAGACACCGACCATGGCGGATATTGCCCGTCTCACCGGGGTTTCCCCGATGACGGTATCGCGTGCTTTCAAGACGGATAGTCTGGTAAATGCGGAGACCCGGGAAGCCATCCGCAACGCAGCGGAGGAACTGGGCTACGTATTCGATAGTACGGCCTCCAATCTGCGCTCTCAGAAATCAGGCTTTGTCGCGGTCACGATACCGTCCATCAACAATGCGAACTTTGCGGACACGGTTGGTGGCCTTTCGGACGCTTTGTCAAAGCGGGACATGCAGATCCTGCTTGGTTACACGAATTACGATGTCGACGAAGAGGAGCGGCTGATCGAACAGCTGCTTCGTCGCAAACCGCAGGCGATCGTCGTGACCGGCGGCAGGCATACTCAGCGCGCCCGGCGTCTTTTGCAAACCGTCGCTATTCCGGTCATCGAGACCTGGGATATTCCGGCCGAACCGATCGGTCACTATGTCGGATTTTCAAATGCGGCCGCCATGGGCGATATGATCGATCACTTCGTTGCGCTTGGCTGCCGGCGCATCGCCTTCATCGGTGGCGATGTTGAACAAGATACGCGCGGTCACGAACGCAGGTTGGGTTTCACGACGGCGATGCAGGCGCATGACCTTGATCCATCCCGGTTGATTGCGACAGGTGCGCCGCCGATATCGATACGCGAAGGCGCGAATGCGATGGCGGAGCTGATCAAGGTCTATCCGGATACGGACGCGGTTGTCTGTGTTTCCGATCTTGCCGCCTACGGCGCGCTGGCCGAATGTCAGCGGCGTGCCATCCCGGTTCCTGGCCGATTTTTCATTGCCGGATTTGGCAATTACGAAATCGGAGAGGTTTGCGTGCCGACGCTGACCACGATCAATGTCTTCGCCCGCGCTATAGGCGAGCGCACCGGCCAACTGATCCTTGATATTCTTGACGGCACCCAGCACGTCGCCAATATCAGCATCTCTCCAGAGCTGATTGTACGCGGTAGCAGCCGCAGGCCTTAGCCGAGCGGAGATACAGTCTGCCTGTGCGTCGCTCGATGACCGCCACTAAAGTGTACCTCATTAGTATTGAACGACATCATCGAAGGACATGATTGCCTCCTGCTCCGTAGTTGCCGGAAGACGACATGGCTACGCAACTTTGACGAGCTTCGCTCACTAGGTGGGGTTTCTACTAAGAGCAACCACAGATTTCTTTAAAATTAAAATAATCGCGCATCTTTTTATTAAGCATTGATGGAAATACGATGTATTTGAAAGTTCAAATAAAGTTCTGAATGCTCAGTAGTCATTACTTTGTATATTTTACATTTATACGTCGGTGAAATTTGGCCACAAAATGGCTAAATTTATTTCCTATTAAAATCTATTGCCGGTTATATTCTTCTATTCGCATTGAGTGATGTCTTGAAAAGCGGGTCGGCGATCGCGAGGGGATAATATTTGAAGTCTCTGACTGGGTCCGTATTCAAAATCGAGAACGCAGATGCTGCGGAAATGACCGCGCATTATGAAAAGACGTTATTCCCGGCCGTCGTCGAGCCCTTGCAGCGACGCATGCTCGTGTCGGTCCAGGATCGGCATTATTCCCTGGGAGATTTCAGCGTCTGGAATGGAAGCTGTCATTCGGGAATGCGTGTGACACTATCGGGGGGGCCGGATGCCTATGCTCTCTATCTCCCGTCATCAGGCAAGATGAGTGTCGATACCGGCGGCAGGCAATTGGAATCCGAGCCGGGCAGGGGGCTTATCTGCAACATGTCGTCCTTTGAGCGGCTGGTCTTGCATGAGCAACGCAGTCACATCGGGATTGCGTTCGAAAGGTCTGCCATGACACGCCAATTGAGTGAGTTGTTGGACGCACCGGTCGTGGCTGGGCTAGAATTTACCGATGCGATCGATCTTTCAGGCGAGAAGGGTGCGCGAATTGCAGCGCTCGGTCGCCTGATCTGGGATAGTCTGACTGCGGATGACGCAGATCAATCCTCGGGCCTTTTTACCGAGCATCTTCTACAGGCCATGATGATCAGGCTTCTCGAAGCAGTCCCGAACAATTATTCAATGCGTTTGCTGAAGCCGGTTTCGCCGGCAATCCCCAGGCGGCTGAAGCGGGCGATCGATTACATGCATGCCAATGCGGGATTGAACATCGGTATTACCGATATTGCGCGTGAAGCCGGCACAAGCGTGCGGGCCTTGCAGGCGGCATTCCAGCAGTTCAAGGATACGACGCCCATCAATTATCTGAGGTCCATCCGTCTGCAGGGTGCACGCAGGGCCCTGATGGATCCTGCGTGCCTTCAATCGGTATCCGAGGTTGCGCGCGATTGGGGCTTTTCCCACATGGGGCGCTTCGCAGCCCTTTATCATCAGTCTTTCGGGGAAATGCCCTCGGACGCCGCAAGACTACGTCGAGCGCAGGTCTGAGTCCGCTACAGTCTTATTCGCCGACAGCGTTGACGATGCGGCAAAGGTTCTTGCTGACGCCCGGAGCGACTTGACCGGCCTGCACGATGAAGACTGCATCGACGCGGCTGCCCTTGCCATTCTTGCGAACGACGACACGCAGGGTCTGCGGTCGACCTGAGCCGCTTGTTTCCTGCTGTGCTGTCAGCGTCCCCAGCTTCTTTTCAACGTTCACATCGACAAAACCTTCGGCCAGCACAGCGCGGGAGACCTTATCGAAGGCGGCGTTGGTGTTTATCGAGGGGAAGATCATCCAGGTTTTGTAGGTGATGCCGGTCACCAGCGGAACTCCGCTGCTCTCGTAATGGTCTGCGCAAGCATCTGCCAATGCCGGCGAAGCCGAGAGAACCGCAAGCGCGAACGCAAAACCTATCCTTGTAAGCATCATTATATTGCCTCTTGGTTGAGTCGGGGGAGGTCAAGCCATTGAGGCGCAAGAGATACTATCCTGCCGCGCATATGTCTATCGTTTGGAACGCGCCAGACGAGAGGAATTTGGCAGGGCGGAGCGCCGGTCCGCCATTCGAACCATGCTGCACTATGTCTTTTTCATGGCAACGCAAAGGGCGTCAAATTTCGGATGCGACGCTTGCGGGCTATGCGCAATGATTCGCATTTGCCCGCTATTTCAGGGCGAAGGTTCGGCTCAAATTCAAGATGCGGAGTGTGTTTTTGGCGATCTCAATGGCATGCGGTTGCTATTTAGACACATTCGTAAACAACCGGACTGTCATATTTCATTATTTATTAGGCTCCCATATTGCCTCCCGCCTTCTGGTTGATATTTCTGCATTGCCTGTAACATCCGAAGGAGGCTCTGGAATGCGGAAATTGGCGGCGGTCGTCTTACCATTGGTTGTTTTGAGTGCCTGTGCGAGGCCCTCGGACGGACCAAGCGCCGGCAACATTCGTAATGCGACGATGCCGCATTCGGGAGAAAGGATTCCGGTCATCCCGTTATCCAATGCGCCGATGGGGGGGCAGGTCGTCACGCCGTCCTACGCTCCGACCGACCAAGGGCTTGCACGCCTCCGTTCCAATGGGTTCTCGGATACCCGCCTTCGCCCCGGCGACGTGATCGACGTCAACGTGCTCGACACCGGGGAAGACGGATTGCTTTCGACCACGCAAAGCAAGTCGCTCAATCTTGGCCGCTTTACTGTCGACTCTCGCGGGTTTGTCACCATGCCCTATGTCGGCAAGCAGCGCGTCGCCGATTCGACACCCGAAGGCCTGCAGTCGCAGATCGTAACGGCGCTTAAGGGATCTTCGGTCAACCCGCAGGCTGTTGTGACCGTTGTCGATAAGCCGTCGAGTGCCGTCACCGTCGATGGCAAGGTACGCGCAGCAGGGCGCTTCCCGCTGACGGCGCGGAAAGAACGCGTGCTCGACGTTCTCGCGCTCGCAGGTGGTGCTTCCTCCGCGCCGGCCAGCACCAACGTGACGTTGACCCGCGGATCGCAACGCGCTACCGCGCCGCTTGATCGTATTTTGCAGGATGACAAGCAGAACGTTCGTCTGCTGCCAGGCGACCAGGTTTTCGTCGACGGCGCATCACAGAGCTTCACCGCGCTTGGCGCCTTCAAAAGCGTGGGCGAATTCCCGCTTGAGCCGGGCAAAACCACGCTTGCCCAAGCGCTCGCTCGCGCCGGTGGCCTTCTTGACGATCGCGCAGACTCGCGGAATTTCTACCTCTTCCGAAATCAGAAGACTTACTCGCAAGCCGTTGCACCCTTGTCGAAAACGGCAAGCGCCCCGACCATCATTACGATCAAGCCCGTCATCTACAGCGTAAACCTGAAAGACGTCTCGAATTTCGTTTTGATGCAGCAGTTCAAAATGCAGGATGGCGACACGTTATACGCCAGCAATGCCGGCATGGTCGATGCAGCCAAGTTGTTGACGGTTTATCAGAAGAGCGTTCCAACAGCGGCCGCACCGCAACCGGGCAGTCTGTCGTCCAACTAATGGCTGTGTTTTGACGCGGCTATTTTCTTTCGAAAAGCTCAAGAGCCGCCATCGCATTTAGCGGCCTTCGAGATACGTCTGGATCGGCAAGGCGTGTCGAGATGTCCGTTAGCGGGTTCGGGTCATGCGCCTGATGGCAATGCTCGAGGAGCAGCTTCATCACGCAACCGGCGGAATAGAGATCCGAGCGGGGATCGGCAGCCTTGTCGGAGGCTAGTTCGGGCGCGGCAAAGCCAGGTGTCGCCGCCTTGGCGACATCGAGGTCGCGATAGCGTTTGCCAGCTTCTATTGCCGAGCCGAAATCGGCGATTTTCAATCGCTCGAAGTCATCGTCGCAAATCAGCAAATTGGCGGCCGAAATATCGCCATGCACATATCCGGCTGTATGCATCGAATGCAAACCACGCAGGAGCGATGTCATGACCTGACGAATGTCAGCAACGGAAACGCTGCGCATTGACAGGCGTTGAGACAGCGACGCTCCAGCCCATTCCATAATGATCGCGGGACATCCGTCCGGCAGACGGAAACTGCATTCGACCGCCATAAGATTGGGATGACGCAGGGCCATCCCGACACGGGCTTCGCGCAGCAGAATAGTCCTCGCCATGGCGTCGTTGACGTGATGGGCGCTCAGCGTTTTCATCACATGCCAGCTGCCAAGGTCGCGATGACGCATCCGGGTGACAACGGTCCTCGTATTCGAATGGATGACGGCCTCGACAAGAAAGCTGTTGCCAATGAAGCCAGCTTCACCGTTTCCCATGGATGGTAAACGGCGATCGAGCGCATCGCGCAATCGATCAATCAAAAGGTCGCGAAGCTCTGCCGGGCGTTCGGCTTCGCCGTCATGCGTCAACAAGCGCATCAATCCGGCAAAACGCGACGCAATCTCCTTCATTTCCTCAGGAGTAAGTCTCTCTGTCATTTCATGCCAATGACGATGGCGCTGACATTTTCCCTGCAATTGGCAATCAGCGCCTCTTGGATCAATGCATCCGCAGCCTGATCCAGAGGCGTCTCAAGGAGAATTTCGGCGATAACGCGATCCGTAAGAGCGCGAGAGAGCGGTCCGCTGGCGAGAAGAAGCCGATCTCCGCTCTGAAGCTCATCGTTGACAATATCGGCTGCAAATTGCTGCTTGAGGCCAAGGCCACGACCAAGCGTGCGCCGTAAGCCGATGTCGATATGGTCGCGTGTGAGAAGGCGCATCATCCCGTCGCGCAGTATATAGCAGCGCGCGTCTCCGGCCCAGACCACCGCGAGCTGATCTTCCGCGATGGTGGCGATAACGACACTGGCAACGGGTTGCTCTCTTTCCTCATTCGTTCTTTTTGCCCGCAGGATGGCATGCGCGTGGCCGAGCTTGCCTTTCACCTCCTGGATCAATTCCGGCAAAGCAGCATGCTCGGAAATACCGGCAAGAATCTGCGTTGCAATACGGGCAGTCTCGATCGCGCCGATTCCATCGCCGACCCCATCGGCGACCGCAAAGATGCTGGGTTTATCGCAGACGAGAAGAGCGTCTGCGTTCATCGACAGCCTGGTTCCCGCGTGGCTGGCCTGGCTCCGCTCAATCTTTAACCGCGATTGGGGCACGGCAGCCACGGCTTCGGGTTTGGCTGCAGGCGGAACGGCAGGCTCACTTCGGCGTTGCTCCATGGGCGCGGTTTTGCTTGCATCCGATGTGACGAGTTTGACGAAATCGTCGACTGTCGGAGCTGCCGTGGTGCGAAAGCCTTTGCCCTGTCGCGTGCCGGGGCTGATCCGCCACCAAAGCGAGGCGGGGGATGGTGTGTCGCTGGCGGCTGTACGGGGATTTGCGAGAGGCAAGCGGAGGCGCTTGATCCCTTCGACAAAACGCCTCATGTCGAAATCCGGCTTTTCGGACGTCTCCGCCAGCGCTTCTGCGGCGATGAACCAAGTATCATCTTCGCAAAGATCACGGATTTGGCCGGAGAATTTCTGCAATTGAGCTGCAATCACGAGCGGAAAGCTACGGCCAACACGGTCGCGGCTCGGTAGAAGGATACCCGCAACGGCGCCAGGCGCCCAAATGCCGTTGCCGACAACGAAGCGCCAGGCGGCCGTGGCATGGAACAGGCGCCGCCAGTCCGTGCCAAGCGCCGCTTCAAGCGCAATCAGTCCCCCTCTGCTCCATTGGTCGATCTCCCCCTGCAATCTGAGGCCAAGGGCTGATGAAACGAAATCGCCATTCGTCGGCAATTTGCCGAAGAAGCCGATTGTGTCGGTTTGCATCGACGACTGGGAGCGGGCGAGGTGTTCGTTCATCGAGCAGCCAATCGTCAGAATTGCGCCGGGCAGCTGAAATCGGACAATGCCTGCAGCCGGAATGGATTGAGCACGGATCCGAATTGCACGTCGAACTCTGCCGTACGTCCCTCGTTTTCAAATCTTGCCCGGAAAAGATCGGGGCCTTCCACCGTTACCTTGGCCGCATCGAAGAGGCGGAAAGGAGACCAGTCGCCGCTCTGCGTCATCGCCTCCTGCCATCCGCCGGGCAGGAATGCGATGCGTGATTGATTATCCGCATTGCCGGCCGGCCAGCCGATGGACTTCGATTGGATCGGACCGTGGAAGTAAACGACACGCTCCCCTTCAATTTCCATCATGACGGCATTGGCCGAGTCCGACAGCGAAACCGGTTTTACGTTGATGGAGATCGCCGGCTTCTCACTTCCAGCAGGGAAGAAGGCGCGTTCGATCTTGTTGGCGTTTTCGAATTGGGCGATTGCCTGGCTTGGAATACTGTCCCCGCCAAAAGTGCCGCGCCAGCCCCAAGGCTGCGCACTGGTATCGACGAAGGCATCCAGCCTGTTCTTGAAGAAGGTCTGGAACAAACCTTGCGGCCCGAAGAGGCGCACGAAATCCGCCATGGCGATATCCTGACCGGAGGTTCGGTCGAAGGGATAGCGACCACTGACGATGCGTGCGCAAAGATCAGCACCCTCAGTGGCCCAGAGGTCGTTGATGCGGGCACGCGCGGTCTTGACCGCAAGCGATCCAATATCTGCCGCGACCGCGACCATCCATGCGTCGGCGGGTGCCGGCAAGCCTCTCGCCTGTTGCAGCAGATCCTGATTGGCGTTCGCAAGCTGGCCACCCGCGTCGAAGACCCGGGCAACTTCCGCCGTCGATGTGGCGGCACGGGACAATTGGCCATAAATATTCTGCAAGATGGGCTGCAGACTTTGAATCTGCGAGCGCGGCTTGTCATTACCGGCATCCGCCTTGTCATCAGACGTTGCGGATTGAGTGGTGTTCGTGTTCACCTCGAGGGCCGCCCGCAATGAACCGTAAGGATCCGGCGTATTGGCGACATTCGTGGACGCCGTTGCGATCGCGGCATCCGGAGTATCTCCAAGCGAGGCAACTTCGGTCGCGCCCGTCGGGCGCAGATCGGTTGCCGTTGCGATCGACTTCAGCGCCATTTCCACCGGGCTTGGATTGGCGGCAAGAATTCGTGCCGTTTCCGTCGCGTCAGCAAGATCTTTCGAAGGGCGCACCTGCAAATCAGCAAGAAGCGTCGACCAACGTTGCTGGAAAGCATCGAAATAGAGCTGCAACGCAGCCTGGGCAATCACATCCGTGGTCATACCGGCCGGGTTGCCGCCGGCATCTCCGCGCACCCATTGTTCCTTGAGAGCTTCGGCCGCTGCTGCCTCGGCGTCAGGCAGTACCACGGTGCGATAGCCTTTGCCGGTGAAGACACCGGCTATCCCATCGCGCAGCGCTGCCTTTGATTTGCGCTGGAAGACCTGCGCACCCAGAGGACCGAGAGCATCGGCGGGAATCCAGGGATCCAGCTGACGGGCGCTCCTTGAATGGGTGATGATGTCATAGGTGCGCGATGCCAGGCTTTGGGATCGTATGGTATCGCGGGCCTTTGCAATCAGTGCATTATCGAGTTCGATTGCCGGCAGATTTCCCGTGGCCATGGCGTCGACATGCGACAGAAGCGCCTTTCTGATCGCGGCACGGCCTTCTCCGGGATAAAGCGCCGCAAACATGTCCTCCGATTGTTGCGAGATGAACTCCTTGTCGATCGGCCCCAGTCCACCGAGCATTCCGTAGAGTTTCAGTCCGTCGAATGTCTTTTGAACACCTGAGTTCTGTTTGAGCTCTTTTTGGAGCTCCACCAGCATACGCGGCAACAGAAGAGAGTTCAGCGCACGCTGATACGCGATGCGCTGGCGGCTGGCGATCTTGTCTTCCTGATCCAGGCCGAAGCTCGTGGGCCAGACCCTTGCCTCGTCGAAGCCAGTCGTCACGGCGCGAAGATTATCGAGAGCTGGCAGGATGCGGATGAAATCGGCATCTGTCACATCGCGGACCGGAATTCCGCTCGTCAGCTTTTCGTAATTGTCGATGCGCCGCTCGGCGGCAGCAATCGCGCGCGAGTTCTGAAAATAGGTCGCGGTCCAACCAGTGAAGACGATGGCAAGCGCAACGGCTGCGGCGCCATAGGCGACGCGACGGATCATCGCCTGACGGCCTGAAAGCCGCCGGTCACGAGCAACGAGGGCCGCTTCTCCGAAGATGACTTCCTTGAACAGCCGTGACAGGAAATAGCTGCGGCGCATGCGTGGGGCTTCTGCCGCAGCCTCCCGGCCCTGTGTGCCGGATGCGAAGTAGACACCGCGCATCAGCGGCGCTTCGACAAGGCTTGAAGAAGAGCAAAGTTCGGTCAGCACCTCCTGCAAGCGTTCGCCGAGGGAGGCAAGCTCGGCGGGAAAGCGGAATATGCGACCACGCACCTCGATATTCGGTTCCTGTTGCAGGCGCTCGATGAGCATGGCGTCGACACGCTCCTGCAACAGCGCAAACTCTTCCATAAAGCGTTCGGGCAGGTTTTCACCCTTGTAGCTTTCATCGAGATTGAATGTCGTGCCCCAAACCTGTTCACGGTCAGTCTTGGCCAAACCGTCGAAGAACTCGACAAATCCAGTCAAAAGGTCTGCCTTGGTCAGAATGACGTAAACCGGTACGCGGGCCTGCAAGTATTCGTCCAGTTCGGACAAGCGCTTGCGAATGGACCGCACTTCCTCGAGCTGCGCCTCATGATCGCGGCCGATGAGATCGCCGATGGAAAGCGTCACAAGCGCGCCATTGATTGGCTGCGATCGGCGATATTTTCTCAGGAGCCCGAGAAAACCTTCCCATCCCGCTTTCGATGCGCCGTTCAAATCATCCTGGGTCGTATAACGGCCGGCGGTATCGATCAGAATGGCCTCGTCGGCAAACCACCAATTGCAATTGCGCGTACCGCCGACACCCTGGACCGAATTGGTGCCAAGTGCATCGCCGAGCGGAAACTTCAATCCGGAGTTGGTCAGCGCCGTCGTCTTGCCGGAGCCCGGAGCACCGAAAATCACGTACCACGGCAGTTCGTAGATATAGCCGAAGCGCTTCTTGCTGATACGGCGCAGCAGCAGCAAGGCTTCTTTCAGGCGGCTGTGAATCTCTCCGACCTCAGCCTGCTGACTGGCCGCATCGTCGCTGATACCGTCGACGAGTGCCTTGTCCCGCTTGCGAGCACGCAATGTCGAGATCAATAGATAGGCGAGCCAGGCGGCAATGACCAAGCCAATGGCAATCAGGCGCGCGTTGACTGACGTAAGTGGCTTAAAGGTGTCGTAACCGAGCGTGTAACCGTAAAACCAGATCAAGACGCAGATCGCCGCAACCCAGATCAGTGATACGAAACGCTGGCCAACGAGGCCAGCATAGACCGAGACATACGAGCGAAGCGTATAAAATATGCCGAGCGGGTTCATCGAGCGCCCCCTGACGTTGCGGGCGGTGCGGCCGTCGTGCTGCTCGGCGCCCCTCCGGTCGACTGCGGATTAAGAGCGGCATCGCCAAGCCGCTGCGTCGGATCGGTCAGCACCAGGATTTCCGTGCGCCGATTGGTTTCACGTCCTTCCGGCGTATCGTTGCTGGCCAGCGGATCGCTATCGGCTCGTCCTTCCGTCAGGATCGCATCCTTGCCGGTATAGGCAGCGAGAATATCGCCAACCGCGCGGGCGCGGGCTTCTGAAAGATGCCAGTTCGAGGGGAACTGAGCCGTTCGGATCGGTACATTGTCTGTGTAGCCGACAACGACGGCGCGGAATTTCTCAGATGCAAGGGCACCGCCGATGCGCTGGAGAAGATCGCGGAATTTATCGCTGACCTCGGCGCTGCCCGTATCGAACAGGCCTGAATTGTTGATGCGAACCAGTAGGCGGCCATTGGAGTTCGATAGCGTGACGAGCTTGCGGTCGACTTCGGGCTGCAGGAAGGCGAGCAGATTGTCGAGCGGACTCGGCTCCTTCTTGACAACAGGCGGCGGCGTTTCCGGCTCTTTCTTGACCGGCGGTTTTACCTCGACGACGACCTCCTTTGGCTTCGGCGTGTCGATCAGAAGGCTCGGCATGTCGCGCGGCGGCAGATTTGCGAGGCGTTCGAACGTCGCATCCGACGCTTGATTGAGCGATAGCGTGAAGAACATGTAGCCGAGGGCAAACAGCAACGCGAGGATCGATAGGACGGTCCAGAGCGCAACGGCGGTCCGCAGCGGCTTATGCCGGGCGACCACGCCGCGCCAATGCGGCGAAAGCTCTCTTTCGAAGACGCCATACTGGCCGAGCAGTGTCTTATAAAGACTGTCGCGAATGCGCCCGAGTTCAAGGGATCCACGCGGAGATACGCGGGTGCGTCCTTCGAAGGCCAACGACAGGCAAAGATAGATCAGAAGGAGCAGATCCTTGTTCGTGCCGGGACTTTGCTGGAAATGGTCAAGGAGATCGAATACCCGATCGCCACCGGTGACATCCATGTGGAAAGTGGAGACGAGGCCGGAGCGTGCCCAACCGGCGCGAACGCCCCAGCGCTTGCTCAACACGACGTCGTCTATGGTAGCGCAAATCACATAATGTGCCGCGCGTGCGCGCTCAGGGCTGATCCGAGCGCTGGCGAGATCTCGCTCATAGCGGCCGACAGCCTCGATCGTGACCCGTCGCAATTCGTCAATATCGGGCTGCTCCTCGGTGTTGCGAAGATTGTGCGCGAGATTGAGCAGCGGAGCGGCTGACCGCACGATGGTCGGCACATCCTCGCCGCCGAAGCGGAAGTTGCGGATCAAAGTGTCGACGGACCAGCCGCCAGGTTTCGTCGCGTTCTGATCGAGTTCTTCGTCCAGAATATCGGCCATCTTGCGGGCGTCGTCGTCCTTCTTGGCGCCGCTTTCGGTCAACTCGATGATGGTCGGCAACTCGTGCCATGGTGTCGATCGTGGTGTGTTCATTCTCTGAGAGCCCACAGTTCCATCTCCAGGCCAGGAAAGTCGCCGGCAAGATGCAGAGCGATTGCACCGGAGGTATCAAGCTGTTTCCAAAGCGGATTCTTCGTATCGAGTTCGAAATAGATGGTGCCTGACCGATACGGCAGCTGGCGCGGCAGCACCGGCAGCGGACGAACGGGGATACCGGGCAGGGCCACATTGACCAGTTCGGCGATACGCTCGACCGGCCCGACTTTGATCTGGGCCGGAAGCTTGCGCCTGACATCTTCGGCCGACATTTCGGCACGAACGGCAAGAACAAAGCCGGCATCCTTGAGAAGCGAGCGATCGTTGATGGTACCGACGCGAACGTCGTGGCGCCGCTCGATGAGTTCGATTGCAACGGCTGCCTGTTCGAGAACAGAAGAAAGAGATGCTCTTAGATCGTTGAAAACAGCTGCAAATGTTGCTTTCAAGTCGTCGTGGCGATAGGGCGGGAAGTCGCTAGCTCTCTTGCTATCCGTCGTGAACGTGGCGAGTTCGCCGGCGAGCTCGATGCACTGCTCGTAAAAGGCCATCGGATGCATTTTCGACGCATTCGCCGAGATGTGGCGCAACATGGGATCGGCGCGATTGAGAATGTGCAGCAGAAAATAATCGCCAACTTCGGCGGTCCCGCGCACCGTCGGGTCGCCGATGCGCTCCGCAATCGCTTCGGCACGGTGGCGCACGATGCCGAGCAGTTCGGTAATCAGCTCGTTCAACCGTGCTTCGGCGGCGCAGTTGAGGCACGGCGCAATATAATCCGGATCGAGGATGACGGCCTTGTCGGAGCGAACCTCGATGATGCGGGCAAGGCCGATCAGCTCGTAGCCCGCGAGTTCGTCGCCGGTTTTAAGATAGCGCAGGCTCAGGCGGCCGACATCGATCGGCGCCATGAAGTCGGTCTCGATATTGGAGTCCGGCGCCTCATATTGCGTGGCTGTGATGCGAACGCTGTTGCGCATGGCGCTGCCATTTTGCGCGACGTCCGCCTTGCCCGGCTGTCGTGCCGGCAGCGCCAAATAGACGACGGCGTTTTTGGTGCTGTCGTCCAGATCGAGCGGCGGCGGAAGGTCGGCATCGATCGGTGCCTCGAAAGGTGTCCCGTCGGGCAGGATACCACGCAGGTTCGACAAGGCGAACTGGCCGATGGCAAGAGCGCTGCGGTCGATACCGATCTCCGCGACACCCCAAGGATAGGGTGCCAGGCCGCGCGCTGTCGTGCGGACCAGCCGCTCCGTCCAGCGATCTGCCTGCTGGAAATGCTGTACGCGAAGGAACATACCCTCGCTCCACGCCACTCGATTCTCGTTCTTCATCGGGTGTTGCCCGTCCTCTCTGCAATGGGATCGATGTCCTGTTCGTCTTGGCTGTCTGCCGAGGCACGGACGGCCTCCGTCAACAGATCGCGGACGGAAAGATGCTTGCCGTCGCGCTCGAACTGAACCCGATAGTTGTTCCAATAATCCCGGGTGCCCCGCCAAAATCCTTTTCGAGGAGAGGCATCAACCTGCGTCTCAATCATGTGAGGCTCAAACATGTGGCTGGCTTCGCGAAATAGGTTTTCGAGACCCGCATTCAGCGAGGATTGCTTTGCTATGAGCGCGCGAAGTCGATCCGTGAGCCGCTCGGCCCGTTCCCGACTGAAAAGTGATGCAGGGGAATGAAGGCGATCGCCCTCAAGACCAAGGATCGAAGCCTCGTCGCCGAGCGTCTGTTCGAGAATCCCGACCAATGCTTCGAAGCGCTGGAGCGGATCACTTGCTAGCAGCAATGCTTCCTCTTGGGGCTCGATGTGATGATCCTCTGCCGCAAGTTCGGTATCGTTTGCAGGAACGATCGTCTTCGTCGGATCGGTCGCATCACGGCCTGCGCTGCGTGCAACGGCGACCGAGATATGCGTTGCCGCTCCATGCTCCAACTGGCTGCCGAGATTGAAATCGGCATTCCAATCATCCGGCAAGATCGGCTTAAGCCCGTCGATATCCGGCGGCCCGCTCCAGCCGATATCGACATTGCGGCTCGATTGCTTGTCGCTCCGTGTCGATTGGGGAATTGCGGCAATCCAATCCTCTCCGCCGCGCTGGCCGAGAATACCGCTTGCCGTACCGCCGCCAGGCGTAACGTCGGCGAGGATGGAGGAGATCGTCATGGTTTCGTCGCTGAGGCGCAGATCCGCAGAAGGGTCCTCGATATCGCGGTCGGCCTCGCCGGTGATAACGACATTGAACGCCAGTTCGCCAAAGGCGATCTTGGATCTGTCCGCGAGTCTCGCCGTTTCGCCTTCCAGAACGGTGACGCCATCCACGCGCGTGCCGTTGGCGCTCTGGTCGCGCAACAGGAAACCGGCACGGTCGCGTTCAATGATAAAATGAATCTTGGACACCAGACGCTTGGGGTCTTCTACCTGCCAGTCGCAATCCGGAGAGCGTCCGAGCGTGCGCTTGCCGCGCTCGAGGAACCATCCTTTGGTCGCGCCGTTTCCAGAGGTTTGGCGCAGCTCAAGCCGCATGGGCGCCTCCTTCCGTCAAGTGTCCGCGAGCCGAGCGCGGCTCGGCGATGACGGCATCACCGCTATCGCGATCGGCCGCAGCGACACGCGCCCAGCTGTTCCATCCGAGCCGCGGCGGATCACCGTCTTCGCCCAGTTTGCAGAAGGGGATATGCTCTTTCTTCAGCATGACCTGGATATCGAAATCGAGCGTTGGGCCGACATACAGACGGATGAGCGAAAAGAGCGCATCTATGTTGGCGCCCCCAGGCGATAGATCGCGGTATTCGTCGTAATCGACGGGGCCAAGAACCACGCGGAAACTTCCGCCGAAATCATGAATTGCCGTACCGGCCGTCGCATTCACCCCCAGCTGGACACCCTGCGGCTGCCCCATGCAGCTGCGTTCCTGGATCGGAATCGAGAGCCAGCGGCCTTTGAAAAGCTCGATCGCAACGGGCAGTCCCGTAAATTCACGCAGCATGGCTTCCAGGTTGACGGCGTTGCGAGTACGAGCCGAGAAGAAACCGGAAAAGCGCAGGACAAGTTCATTGTCCGGACGAACCTTCTCCCTCAGTCGAGCGGTGCCAAATCCGGCGAGGGAAAAGAGCGTCGTTATGAAGGCGTTACCGGCCCTGCTTCTGTCCCATCTCAGCCGGCGGGCAAGCCGATATTTCTCGCTTGCGTCAACGAAAAGTTCCGTCAGGCGGGCAGTGAAAATATCGAAGAAGCTTGCGAGCCCGTATGCGCGGTTTCGCTCCTCGCGCATGACAAGTTCGTTGTAACTCGGCGGCATGGCCCCGAGCGGACCGAGCAACCCCGCCAGGCTCGCACGCAGCGACGCACCCTTGCCCTTGCGTTTAAAATCGTTGACTGCCAGCGGAGCCGGTGACACGCCGATCGGGGAGGATACCGAAAGATGGTCGCCGACCGTTTCCTGAGCAACGCGAAAAGCCGTCGTCGGCTCGAAGCGACCGGGATCGCTTTCAAGCAACGTCGCGAGCATCGCGCTGTCATTGGGTCGAAGATCGTCCATCGGGTTCAAATCATCCTTTCATCAAAGCAGAGGCCGTTCGGCGGCGCGCGCCGGCCAGACAGCAATCGGCTTCGATTGCCCCTTCATGGAAATGGAGAGGCGCGTGAAACTGTTGATCGAGGTGTAAAGTCCGAAAAACCGGTCGAGAACGCTACCGAACAGATAGGCTGAGGGCCTGTCGATGGCTGCAGGGTCGAATTCCAATTTGACATCCATGCCCGGAACCATGCCGCCGCTACCGAGACGCGTCATCGAGTTTTTCGCCTCGATCCGAACCAATGCATCGGCAAGTTGCCTGGTTTCGCGGCTGTCGCGGAAGGCGTAAAGCGCGAGAATATCCTTCAGCGCGGCACCGTCATTGTCGAAGATCGACAGGTGATTGAGCTGTAGATGCGACATGAGCCGCCAGTTGCGGCCCTGCTGCTCATTCATGCGCACAGACGGCGTCGGTGCTATCAGTGCTTCCACGGCTCCGACGGCCTCGCTGCCGGAAGCAAGCTGCAGATACGGGTGACCGCCACCGAAGGGCAATTGTTCGGGCAGATCGCGATTGAGGCACAGGGAGTCGATACTGGCGATCTTGTCGATAGGGCCGGCTGCCCGGCGCGCGCGATCAACGAAGGCGATGTCCATATCCGAGGTGCCGTCATCGGCGTCGAAACGACGGGCGCATTGCCAGAACAATGAGGATGCACCACCTTTCAGGCTGCGGCCGAAAAAGGGCTGGCATTGCTCTTCCTCGCCGGTGCGACCGGATACGAGCACCTTTTCGATTGTATAAATTTCGCGTGTCTTCTGGCGCCTGGCGTCTGGCAAGACGCGATATTCCGTACGGGTCCCATCAAGCGCAAGTGGCTCGCAGGTCTGCCGAAACAGATTGACCACAGGCGTGGCGTTCAGGACGAAATCCCGGGCGGAAATCGTCCGCTCCAGTTTTGCGCTCGTTTCATCAAGGTAGATGAAGATCTCGAGCGTCTCGCCATCCCAGGCCTTCAGTCCGACAATATCGATGAAGAGAAACTTTTGCGGCAGCGCGAAGAACTCCGTCAAAAGTCGGTAGCCGGCAAAGCTCGATGGCGGGTAAGGCAACATCGCTTCGTCTGGTTCAAAGCCGACCGTCCGAAGAGCCTTGGCCGGCAGCATGACGGGCGCGCGATCGTCCGCATGATGCGCAAGTGCTATGCCAAGCGTATGGTTGGCGAGCAATTCGTGGATTGCCACTGCCTGTTGCCAGGAGGAAGCAATATGCAGACGAAGCCGATCAGGGCCGACTTCGCCGAGCGGCTTGCTAGTATCGCGTGCACGAATGGAAAGACGCAGACAGCCGGCCGCGCCGACATGTGGCGATGGCGGCGCACTGATGGGATGTCCTGTCAAGGAAGCCGAGACGATGTCGATCGGAGCAACGTCCGTATCTTGGGTCGTGCGAAAACGGCAGCTTTCGCCACCGATCGGTTCGGCGAAGATTTCCGTGTGGCGAGGAAGCGTCTGAACGGAAGCGAGCGTATTGCTCGGCGCGAGGCGCACTATGCTCATCGACGGCAAGGGTGCCAGATAATGCGGATAGAGCGTTTCCAGCAGCCCGTCCGTCAACTCTGGAAATTCGTCGTCGAGTTTCTGCCTTACGCGGGCGGCGGAATAGGCAAAGCTCTGGATCAGGCGCTCGACATGCGGATCGTCTGCCACTTCCCCTGTGACGCGCAGTCGGCCGGCGATTTTCGGAAAGGCATCGGCGAAGCGTGCCGCGCGCCGGCGGATCGCGGAAAGTTCGTCATTGTAGCGCTGCAGGAAGCCATCAGCCATTGCCGGCCTCCACCAGGAAGCGCTGCGTCGAAGGATCGATCGTTGACTCGAAGCTGATCGGCGGCATGCCTTCATGCACCCGGAATGTCGCCTGAATGCGCATGCGCAATGCGCGCTCGCCATTGCCGCGGCTTTTCAGGATACTCACCCGCACATCGGAGAGCCGCGTTTCGAAGAGTGCGATCCGTCGCTCGACCAATCGCGCGAGCCGGCTTTTCGCTTCGTCGGTGACGAGGTTTGCCGACACCATGCCATCGACGCCAAACGATACAAGCGCATCGCCAAGCTCCTCATGGATAGAGGGCGGCGCCGTTGGGCGGCGGCGCGTATTGAGCAACGCCTCGAGATCGCGGCGGATACATTCGCGCAGCTCGCGCAACTGCTCGGCCGCCGTCTGTGGAGCGTCCTGCAATCGATCTGGGTTTTCATCGATCAGCCGATCGATGATCGATCTAGCGACGATGCGTTCCCGAGGTCTGTAGCGTTCAAGCGGATCAGCCATGAGCCGAACGCCTCGTTTCATCGGCATTGCTTGCTACTGTTTCCAGTGTCTCCAGGTCATGAAAAGAGACGAGATCATCGCCGGCCAAGAAGCATTTTTGCCCTCTGCCCGTCGTGATGCCGGTTGGTTCATCCACCCATTCGGTTTCGCGGCCAAGCAGCAGCTTTGCGCCAGTCGTGCCATGATAGATCGAAGGCAGGAGAACCGGAGCAATAGCACCGTCGGCAAGTTCCAGCTCGGCTGCCCGAAAAGCGAGATCCCGCGGGCGCGCAATCGGCTCTACACGAACGGCGGTGATCTTGGAGAAGTCGATCCAGAGGTAGGCACCACCCGTCATGATCACTTCAAGTGCGTGTGGAATCCGATCGTCGAGATCGCGGAAGTCCGATACGAGGCGGCCGTTCCAGCTCATGGGTTGTTCGCCCCTGATGTCTTCCAGGGATTGAAGAGCGTCGGCTGCGTCCTTCGAACCATCGCGATGGGCAATCGCGACTTTCAACGCAGCCTGATCGAGGGCTGTCGGGCCGTTGGGGAAGTCCGGCGTGGCTGCCGCATCGAACCAGGCAGATCGGGCGGCCATGGCACGCAACTGGTTGCGCAGCAGGGCGAAGCCCATCGTATCCTCAGGAGCGAATGTCGTGGCCAGATTGCATTGGGCATCGGCGCGCGCATAGTCGCCTGAGAGGATCAGCAGATCGATGAAGAGATGTCTTGCATCCTTGTCGCCCGGCGTTGTCTTCAGATGCGATTTCGCCAGCTCGATCGCTTCATCGAGGGCGTTTTCACGAAGCGCTTCGGCGATCTTGGTGGAGAGGGTCATGCAGACATCCTTTGGGGCGCGTTTGCGGAGCGGGATAGCGTGTGGGTCGTATTTGCCGTCTCTGCGACGAGGTGGAAGCTCGTCGACACATCGTCGAGCTGGAAATGCGGTTGCAGCCTTACGGTGCAGGCAAAAATGCCGGGCTTGCCGGGGATTTCGTCGACGGTGATACCGGCAGAGCGCAGGGGAAAGCGAACGCGCAACGGAACGTCCGCATCGTCATTGCCGAGCGTGTAGCGCGATAGCCAATCGTTGAGCTTGCGCTCGATCGAACCCGCATCGGCCAAACGACCGATATCGTCGCGCATGATGACCTTCAGATAGTGCGAGAAGCGGGAGGCGCAGAGCACGTATTGCAGCATGGCGGCGATGCGCGCGTTCTGTCGTGCCTGTTCGCTCGAATAATGCGGCGGCGCATGCAGCGACTGATTGGAATTGAATATGACCGATGAAGAGAGATAGGTGGTTGCGACTGGAACGAGGCCCAGTTCACAGAGCTGCTGTTCCTGAGTGTTGGTCAGCCTGATCTCGACCGGGGCCTGTTGTGAAAGACCGTTGCTTTCTGTCCCGAAATCGTAGGGCGGCAATTCCTGTGTGCTCAGCATGCCGCCGTCGATTTCATCCTGGGTGACGCCGCGAATATCGGCGAACCATCCGGATTCGACGAAGTTGCGGATGACGATCAGTGCAAAGGCAAAGGCGCCGTTGCCCCATAGCAACGAACTGCCATCGGCGGCGATGTTCTCGCGAAAGGGAAACTGGTCGTCGCGGTCGCGTGCAAATGCTTCGTAAGGCGAGCGCATGAGAACGCGTGGGGCGACAAGACCCAGGAACCGCGAGTCTTCGCGTGAGCGAAGACCGTTCCATCGAATGCGATTGGGATCATAGGCCAGCCAAGAGAAATCCTGGACGCGGTTCAATTCGTCGAAGTCCTGAAGGCCGATCGTCTGCGGTGAGGCGGCTGCAATGAAAGGACAGAAGGAGGCCGCGGCGGCCATGCCGATCTGCGTGAGCGCACCGATCGTGTCGCCCCCATTCGGATCCTGCGGCGATAGCTCATAATCGCCGACGAGCAGGCCGAAAGGTTCTCCGCCCGGCATCCCGAATTCACGGCTATAGATGAGTTCGAACAGGTGGCTTTGATCGAAGTCGGTCGTGCGCTCGAGATGCCGCGAAAGCTGCGCCCAGCTGACGCTGAGAAGCTTTATTTTCACCTCGTCCGATTGCCCGGAATGATGCACTAGCATGCTGAGGCCGCGCCACCGCGCTTCCATCGCCTGGAATTCGGGATGATGCAGTATGGCGTTGACTTGCCGGTTAAGCGCATCGTCGATCAGAGCGATCACGCGATGCACCTGACGGGGCCAGGAGGCTCTCGATTCCATCGTCGTCGCGATCATTGGACTGATTGAAGGCGCGCGGCGGCGGATGACCGCCGCGCGGTCTCTCCCTAGTTCTTGCTCGGGATGCGGGCGACCATTCGGAGCGACGTGGTCAACTCTTCCATCTGGAGCCACGGGCGCATCCAGGCGACGGCGTTGTAGGAGCCGGGCTTGCCCGGAACTTCCTGGACCGTCACCTTCGCATCGCGCAGCGGATACTTGGCGCGAGATTCCTCACCAGCATCGTCATTGGCGTTGACATAGTTGGAAATCCAGCGGTTCAGCCAGTTTTCGCAGTCCTCGGCTTCCATAAAGGAGCCGATCTTGTCGCGGCCCATGACCTTGAGGTAGTGCGCGAAGCGCGAGGTCGCCATCATGTAGGGCAGACGGGCGGAAACCGCGGCATTGGCGGTCGCTTCCGGCTTGTCATAGAGCTTCGGCTTGTGCGTGGTCTGCGCTCCGAAGAATACGGCGTAGTCGGTATTCTTGTAGTGGCACAGCGGCAGGAAGCCGAGCTTGCCGAGTTCAGCGTCTCTGCGGTCGGTGATGCCGACTTCCGTTGGGCATTTAAGATCGAGATCGCCGTCATCGCTGTGAAAGATGTGCATCGGCAGGTTTTCAACCTTGCCGCCGTTCTCGGCGCCGCGGATCGCCGTGCACCAACCACTCTGGGCGAAGGCGTCGGTCAATCGCGTTCCCATGACGTAGGATGCATTCATCCAGCAATAGGAATTGTGCTCGAGTTCGCCCGTCTTGGAATGCTGGGTTTCGTCGAAACCGAACTCATCGATCGGGTTGGTCTTCGGACCATAGGGCATGCGGGCGAGAACGCGCGGAAGTGCGAGCGTGACGAAGCGCGAATCTTCGCTGTCGCGAAGGCTGCGCCACTTGGCGTATTCCACCGTCTCGAAAATCTTTTCCAGGTCGCGCGGACGAGCAAGCTCGCGATAATCATCAAAGCCGAACATGCGAGGGCTTGCGGCCGAAATGAACGGCGCGAAGGCTGCTGCGGCAATAGATGAGATGGCCTGCAGGGTCTGGACGTCGTCGAAGGAATTGTCGAATTCATAGTCGCCGATGATGGCACCCATGGGTTCGCCACCGGGGGTGCCGAATTCGTCTTCGTAGATCGACTTGAAGAGCCGCGACTGATCGAATTCGACGGCCTTCGCCAGATCCTTCGAAACGTCGCGCTTGGACGCGTTCAGAACGCGGATTTTCAGATTGACGCTGGTTTCGCTGTTCTTGACCAGATAGTTCAATCCACGCCAGCTGCCTTCAAGCTTGGCGAATTCCGGCGACTGCATGATCGTAGCCAGCTGCCGCGAGATCTTCCGATCGAGCTCGGCAATCGCGTTGTTGAGGGTCACAGTCAGATTGCGGTCGTAGGTGACAGTGCCCTTCAAGGCCTGATCGGTCAGCGTCCTCAGCAGATCCTGGGCGCGATCCGGTTCAGTTTGGCGAGTGGCGGAAACGATCTGGGTCAGCAGATCTTCCTCTGGCGCAAACTCTGCCTCTTTCGTTTTCAGTTGGCTTTCAGCGCTCATTTTTTGATCCTTACGGAAAATGCGGCGATATCGGTGAGGCTTGCGCGCTTGCCGCTATCGGCTGCTTGAAACGGGTTTGGGCGATCCGCGTTGCGGATAGCCGATTGCGATCAGCTTGCTGCCGGCTTTTCGACGGCACCGAGTTCGGACATCAGCTTCGAAAGATCCGCCTTGTTCTGCAGGACATCTTCGAGTAGGCGCTCCAGCTCTTCCGAACGGTCCGCCTTGCTCATGAGATCGCGCAGCTGATTGCGGGCGTCGAGGAGTGCCTTGAGTGCCGGGACCTGATTGACGACCGATCCCGGTTCGAAATCGTCCATGCTCTCGAATTTGAGCGAAACCGGAATCTGCGAGCCATCGCCTTCCAGCGTGTTCTCAACCGAAATATTCAAGCCGGGGGTCATGCGGCGCATGACGTCGTCGAAATTATCGCGGTCGATCTGTACGAACTTGCGCTCACCAAACGGCTTCAGAGGCTGGGTCGGATTGCCTGAGAAATCGCCGAGGACACCGACGACGAAAGGCAATTCCTTGACGACCATCGCGCCTTCGGTTTCCACTTCATACTTGATGTGGACCCTTGGCTTGCGCACCCGCTCCAGTTTTTCATGAACACTAGCCATAAGCTTCTCCTTCAATCCCAAGCGGCAAAACTTGCCTTGTCAAATGTGGCACAACCCGATTTTGGAAAGGGCCAGTTGCAAAAAGTTCAGTCAGGCGGTTGTATCGATCACCCGCTCTTGTTCGATTTGAGCTGGATCCCAGCCGCCGTCAGCACGGCATTTCGCGTCTGTTGCTCAGGCAGCAATTCCGCCAGCAGCTCCGAAAAATCCATGCGTCCACGCCGCACCATCGTCTCGATGGACATCGACATCGGCGAGTGCGGCTCGGTCCGGCGGAAATAGCGCGCAACGGTCAGCAAAAGTTCAAATGCCTCCTCACGCGAATTGATCGTCTCGGCAGTTACGGTCTTCACGCGGGGCTGCGAAGTCTCTTCCGAGCCTGTCGGTGCCTCCGTAGGCCCTTCGGACGTTTGAGCCTCGATACCTGCAAGCGAACGCAGTGCAGAGGCTGCTTCATGAAGGACGTTGTGCGTGTTGGAACTCGGTGGCGCCATAGCCCCGCAGCGCTCGTTCAGGATCGCCACGAGCCGGTCGAAAGCCGCAATGCAGCCGTTGAGATGGTCGAGATGCGCGCTCATCGCAGCCGTGCCGGTCTCGGCGATGGCCTGGTTCAGTTCATCGCGCCGTCTTGTCTCATTCGGACGCTGTGAAAGCTGGAAATCCCAAAGGGATAACTGGCCGAATTTCATGCCGGGAACGAGTGGTGAAAGCCGGATAGCCTGGATGATCGTGCCTTCGCCGCCCACGCCATTCAGGCCTGAAAGAGGAGCCAGGCGTTCTTCCATGTCGTCGTCGCCGACCGAATGAAATCTCTCCCAATGCTTGTCTAAAAGCGACGCAATTGCATCGTAGACATCCTTCAACCCTTCGAAACCCCGTAAGCGTAATTCTGCTTCGGCAAGCCACGCTAATACTTCGAGATCCTTACTTTTTGAAGAAATAATCTGCAATCCCAGATTGCTTACGTCTGACCAAGCAGGTGGAAGGCTAATATTTTCACCAGGAGATATACCTCGTTCTGCAGAGCGGGCCTGGTTTCTGGCGTCCTTTATTCTATAGTATATTTCCCGCAACGAAGTACTTTCGCGCATGTTTTCTCCACATGGCGCGTTTTCTTCAAGTGGAGTCTCTATGTCACGGACATTGAGCAGGGGCTTAACTCCAAAAAATCAACTACATTGTTCAGGCGCAAGATAGTTATGGCGATATATTCCATTGTCAACCATGTATATTCTGCAACGGAATTGTGACAACGCCGATTTCGTAAGACCTGAAAAATTTAATGTTTGCGGTCTGGACACATTTCGATAAGCGCCCTAGTTGTTGCACCGGCATGGAGGATACACCTAGTTAGAAACCTAAGGAGGAGATTTCCACGTGTCTAACATCGATCTCAATCGTCTGATCAGAACGCTTGAGCCCGAATTGCGTGTCGGTCTTGAGGCTGCGGCGTCGCTTGCTGCGCGCGAACGGCATGCTACCGTGGATGTCGCAAACTGGCTACGCGTTCTACTCGACGTATCCGAAGTTTGCTCTTTTTTTGAAGAACTTAACGTATCTTCACAGGCGTTGCGTTCCGAGCTTGATACCGCCATTGCGGAGTTGCCGCGCGATGGTGGCTCGGCGTTGGTTCTCTCTCAAAATCTACTGGCGCTGATGCGCGAGGCCTGGCTGGTTGCATCGCTTCAATGCGGTCGTAAAACGATCGCTCTTGCCGACCTTCTGACGGCGCTTACCGACGATCAGTCGCTGCGAATCATGGCGCGTGGGATGGCGCCCTCGCTGCGGGATCTGGACCGAAACGCGCTTGAAAAGCGGTTGAGTGCAGCGTCGTCAACTGCCGATATAGCGGCGATGCCATCGCAAACCCAACCAATCTCGGCTGGCGAAAACGAATTTTTGCGTCTCTATACCCGCGATATGACGGCCGATGCCAAGCTCGGTCGCATCGATCCTGTCATCGGGCGTGATCGGGAACTGCGCCAGGTGATCGATATCCTGATGCGTCGCCGTCAGAACAATCCTATTCTCGTGGGCGAGGCTGGCGTCGGCAAAACGGCTGTCGCAGAAGCTCTGGCTCTCGAAATCGCCAACGGCAATGTCCCGGACATGCTGAAGCCTGTGCGTATCCTCTTGCTGGATCTCAGTCTGCTCCAGGCCGGAGCGGGCGTGAAAGGCGAGTTCGAACGGCGCCTGCATGGCGTCGTGGCCGCGGTGCAGGCGTCTTCCGAGCCAATCATCCTCTTCATTGATGAGGCGCATGGTCTGATCGGCGCAGGTGGACAGGCTGGGCAGGGCGATGCCGCCAATATCCTGAAGCCGGCGCTTGCGCGCGGCGAACTGCGGACGATCGCAGCCACCACATGGAGCGAATACAAGCGCCACATCGAAAAGGATGCGGCTTTGACCCGGCGTTTCCAGGTCGTTCAAGTGCTGGAGCCGGATGAAGAGACGGCCATTCGCATGTTGCGTGGCGTGGTCGACAGTTTCAAAGCGCACCACAAGGTTCGCATTCGCGACGAGGCACTCGCAGCAGCCGTCCTGCTTTCGGCCCGCTATATTCCAGCGCGGCAACTCCCTGACAAGGCGATAAGCCTAATCGACACCGCCGCCGCCGCCGTTGCGCTTGCCAAACAGACGGTACCCGAGGCTTTGGCAAGCCTTCGCCAAGAGCAGACGATGCTCGAGAGCGAGGCCGAAGCGTTGTCGGCGGAGCCTCCGACGTCCGAAATCAATGAACGCCTCGTCATCATCGGCAACGAGAAGGCCGAGGTCGTAGCTGAGATCGAGCGTCTTCAGGCCAAGCTCGATGAAGAGCTTCGATTGTCGCACGAAGCCGACCGCATCGAGGCTTTGCTGAAAGATCAGGACGGATCCGCGGAGGGCGAGGTCGCCCCGCGCGGCGACAACGTCGCGCTTTTCCCACCGCATGGTTCTTCGCCGGAGGTGATCAAGGCCGCCTTGGCACAGGCGGAGCGAAACCTCGCAGATTTCGCCGGTGAAATGCCGCTTGTTCCTCGTGTTGTCGACAAGGAAGTCATCGCGGCTATCGTCGCGCGCTGGACCGGCATTCCGGTTGGCAAGTTGCTGACGGACCAGGTTCAGACCGTCAAAACCCTGGACGCGAGGCTGAAGGAGCGTGTTCTGGGACAGGACGGCGCTATCGACCGGATTGCGGCTGCGATGCGCTCGGCACGCGCCGGACTTTCCGACCCGCGTCGTCCGCCGGCTGTCTTCCTGCTCGTCGGTATGTCTGGAACGGGCAAGACGGAGACGGCGCTTTCGCTTGCGGATCTCCTCTATGGCGGAAGTCAGTATCTGACGACCATCAACATGTCGGAATTCAAGGAAGAGCATAAGGTCTCGCTGCTCCTTGGTTCGCCTCCCGGTTACGTGGGCTATGGCGAGGGCGGGGTGCTGACCGAGGCCGTACGCCGCCGTCCCTACGGCGTCCTGCTTCTGGACGAAATCGACAAAGCGCATCCCGGTGTGCAGGAGGTGTTTTACCAGGTGTTCGACAAGGGCACTCTGCGCGATGGCGAAGGCCGTGACATCGACTTCAAGAATACGACTATCGTGATGACGGCCAATACGGGCTCGGAATTGCTGACGGCGCTTGCCGCCGATCCCGATACCATGCCGGAGGGCGAAGCGCTCGAGGCATTGCTGCTCCCCGAATTGCAGAGGAATTTCAAGCCCGCTTTCGTCGGACGCACAACGGTTCTGCCCTTCATGCCTTTGAACGGCGAGACGCTGAGCGGCATTGTCGACATTCAGATCGGCCGGATTCGTGACCGCGTCGCCGCCTCTTACGGCACGACGGTTGCTCTGTCTTCGGAGGCGCGTAACGCGCTGGTTGCTCGCGCCACGGCAAGCGAAATGGGCGCCCGCGCGATCGAGACCATGATCGGGCGCGACCTTCTACCAGAGCTGTCGACCTTCTTTCTCGATGCCGTGGCGGCAGGGCAGAAGGTTGCCGGCATCACTATCGGTTTTGGAGACCATCGGTTTCTCGTCGAAGAGAGCCCGAAGGTCCAAGAGGAATTCGCTGACCGCGAAAATGGCGGCACGGCGAATGAAGCAGCCCCGGACGAACACAATGTCCGGATGCGGCATTAGACGGAAAGGTAAACCGCCTTGCAGCGACAAGGCGAATTTAATCCCAACAGGAGAGTTGAGAGCATGCCGATTTATCTGCAAATCGACGGAATTCAGGGCGATGCAACCCACGAGCAGCACAAGAAGTGGATGGACATCGAAGTCATCCACTGGAACGTCTCGCGCAACATGAAGACTTCTGCCGGTTCGGCCGCGAACCGCGAAGCTTCCGAGCCGACCGTTTCGGAAGTCATCCTGACCAAGGTCAGCGATTCCTCGTCGACCAAGCTGTTCCAGGAAGCATGCTCCGGCCGCACCGGTAAGCAGGCCGTCATTCACCTCGTGACGACCGGCAACCCGGGCGACACGTACATCGAATACACGCTGACCAACACGCTGCTTGCCAGCTACTCGGTCGATTCCAATGGTGATCGCCCGGTCGAAACGATCAAGCTCAACTTCACCAAGATGGAAGTGAAGTACACCCCGTTCGACGACTCGCAGGCACCGCAGTCGCCGATGATCGCTTCTTACGATCTGGCCACCACCAAGGCCGCCTGACGATAGCAACGTTTTCCGGCGCGTTGAAAATGAACGCGCTGGAACGATGTTCGAAGGCAGATCGCCGCTCAAGCGGCGGTTTGTCTGTTTTCGACATTGTTTTTCATCGAGGTCGCCATGGTAGATTTTTCCGTTTCGTCGCCGGCGCTGCAAATGGAGCCGGTGAAGCAGACTGACCTTCCGCCGATGCGGCGTGCGGGTCGCGGTCCGTCATACGATTATTTCTCCTATCCAAGCGGCCCACGGGAATTCGCGGCCAGAAACCAGGCCCTGGGAGCCGCGGCATCACTTTTCCGGATGTTTTCGGAGAAGGCCAACGAGATGTCATTGACGCATTGGCTGCAACGATGGCTCCGCAATAATGAAGCCAATATCATCGCGAAGATGGATGGCAGCCACCATTCCGTTTTCATCGCCCAATTCAATTATTCGGTGACCGATGGCGAGACGCGCGCCTACATGGCACGAGGAGCCTACCTTCTGGGCACCGTCGCCTCGCGCGCCGAAATCGGCAAGATTCTCACGCCGCAAGTACTGTATGGCCCCGGGATGCATGAGACGCTGCCAAACGGAACTTTGTTCCAGATGGTCTACCTGGTCGGTGGCCGCAAGCAAGCGCTCGGAAGTGCCGGCAATGCCGGAGCCGCAAGCGCACGAGTAGGATGACGAGCAGATGAACGACCAGCCTTCGGCTAATGATTTCATTCAGGCGACCCGAAATCTGCGGGTTGTCTCGCCGCTCGGTACGGATCAGCTCCTGCCTGAACGCGTGATGATAACGGAAGGCGTGTCCTCGCTTTTCGAGATCCGTCTGGCCGTTCGCGCCAAACGTGAGGTTATCCAACCGCAGGATCTGATCGGCCGCCTTGTCGACATCTCGATCGAGGTTCAGCAATCGGAAGATGGCGGCGACGGCGTGCGCCGTCCGTTCAACGGTCTGGTCACGTCTCTTCAGGAGGGGCCGCCGATCACGCGTGGGCTACGCTCCTACTCGATGATTTTGAAGCCGCAGATGTGGCTTTTGTCGCAACGTTCCGACTGCCGCATATGGATGGACAAGACCAGTCTCGACATCGTCGAAACCCTGTTTTCCGAACACGGCATTCCAGCGCCCGACGTTTCCGGCGTCGTGACGCCTCCGCCGCCTCAGCATTATTCAGTGCAGTGGAACGAAACGGACCTGGACTATCTGACCCGCCGTTTTGAAGAGGATGGACTGTTTTACTGGTTTTCTCATGATAATGGCAGCCACCGGCTGCACGTTGCCGATGGCGCGAACTCATGGGCCGGACCATCGCCATCAGCTGAAGGTGAAACCCGGGTGCGCCTTGCGCAAGGCTCGACCGATCGCAACCATATCAGCGAATGGATGAAGCACTACGCCTATGTGCCCGGGCAACGCGCCGGCGCCGACTGGAATTTCGAGACGCCGCAAATGGTGCCGGGAACGACGACGCCGTCACTGGTGCAGATGCCGGGTGCCATGAAACGTGAACTCTATGAATATCCAGCTCGTATCTCAAGCGTTGCCGAGGCCGAAAGGGCGCAGAAGCTGCGCATGCAGGCGAGCGAAGCGGATCACAATCGCGTTCTCGGGGAGTCTTCCTCGCGAATATTGGAAGCCGGGCGCCGCTTTACACCTTACGAGGTGGCACATCCCGAACATGTGTACGAGGAGCATGTGATCGTCCGCGCAACCCATTTTGCGGTCGATCCCTCCTATGAAACCAATATGGATCAGCCGGAATATACCAACGAATTCGAGGCTGTACCGTCACGCGTTGCGATGACGCCGCACCGCAAGACCGAGCGCCCGCGCATCCGCGGTACGCAGGTGGCAATCGTGGCAGGCCCGGCGGGAGAGGAAATCCATCCCGATCAATATGGTCGTATCAAGCTCTGGTATCCATGGGATCGGCGGGCAAAGAAGGACGGATCGGATACTTGTTGGGTGCGCGTCGCCCAGAATTGGGCCGGTGGAACATGGGGCGGCCAGATCATTCCGCGTATCGGCATGGAGGTCATGGTCGCCTTCATCGATGGCGATCCTGATCGGCCGCTGATCACCGGCATGGTTCCAAATCCGGCAAATAGCGTGCCCTACACGCTGCCAGCGAACAAGACAAAGTCTACATTCCGGACACAGACACACAAGGGCACCGGCTTCAACGAACTGACATTTGAAGACGAAAACGGCAGCGAAGAGATTTATATGCACGCGCAGCGAGATCACCGCGTGCATGTCGAGAACTCACACTCGAAGCGCATCGATAACAACCAGGCCGAGTCTATCGGCCACAATAAATCAATCGAAGTTGGCAACAACCATCATGAAGTCATTGGTGGCAACATGACTTTGATGGTCGGCCCGAACATCCTGCAGAAAGGTGTGACGGCGGCCATGGGCATATTGCGTGATACGGTTGGCAATGTGCTCACCAGCAGGCTCGGCGGCTTTACCGACATGCTGGGCTTTCTTTCGCAAGCCACGATGGGTGAGGGCAATATGATTGTCGGCGTCGGCAAGAACAAGGCCGAGACCGTGATGGTGTCATCCACGGAAATCGTCGGTGCCGCAAAGGCGACGACAGTCGGCGGCGGCTATCAGCTCACCGTCGGCGGCGTCAAGAATGAGAGTGTCGCGATGGGCTCGTGGGAAGAAGTCGGTCAAACGAAAGTGTCGATGATCGGATACAAATACGAGATCATCTGCGGAAAATCTCGGTTTGTCATGGAGCGCGACGGGACGATCACCATTGAAGGCGTCAAGCTGAATATCAAGCAGGATACGTCCGTCACCGTGAATGCCGGAAAAATCAATATGAATTGAGGATGTGATGGCGACAAAATTCCTCACTGGCGGCTGGGAAGGCGACGAGACGGACAATCAGCAGAAACGCGATGACCGTCGGAAGACTTTTTGGGAAGAGCTCGGCGTCACGCCTGCCCGGGATACGGCCGAGATTGATATTCCGGTCGCAGACCGTATGGCGCTTTATCAGTCGCTTGTTCAGCAAACCGTGTCCGGTCCCGTGGACAATGCCCAGATGAGAGCGATAACGCTTGTTGCCGCGCAGGCGATCGGTGGCATGACGCTTGGCTCGCTTGATCCAGGTGTGCCGAGCATGGCGTTCTCATGGAACGAACTGCTGCCGATCGAGATGAAGAAGTTCTTCATGCAATGGCATGTCACCGCGTTTGAAGCCTCCAAGATGGGCGGTGAATAATGGGCCCCAATAGCGGCGCAGCAAATAATCTCGCGAGTGCCGGGAGCAACCCCGGCGCGGGCGCCGATATTACCAAGGGCACGCATGCCGACAATGCATGCTCCATCGTCGCCTATACCGGAGAGAAATTCTACGAATATGTCGCTATCGCCAAGATGGTCTATGTGCTTGCGACGGACGAGGAAGCACGCAAGCAATTGATGTCGGGCATTTCCGAGAGCGGATTTGGCCATCTCATGTCCGGCTATGGCTACTCCCAGATGGCTCAGAGCAATTTTCAGCTATCTGCCACCGAGCAGATCCTCAGCTGGTTCGGACTGGGGGACAAGTCAAAAGCTGAAAAATATGCCAATGACGGCATGAATATGCAGCTTTTAAGCCAGTCCGAATATAGCAAGGCCGCCGATGCGATCGCCGGATATTTCAGCGAAACATGGAATGCCATCAAGAAGCGCTTCACCCAGTGCGGTTGGCTTTATGGAATTGCGACACTGACGGTTGATGGTGTTTTTCTGGTCGGTGACCTCGCGCTGGGCGAGGGCATCAGCGCCGGTGCCAAGGCGATGTTGAAATCGCTCAAGGTTTTCGTCCGCGTGGTGAAGGCTGGTGAAGAGGGTGCAAAGGCTTCGAAAGTCGTCGTCGAGTTCACGCACGCCTCCGGTGGTAAGGTCGAGCGTGAATTTGCGACGGAGCAACTGGAGAAAGAATTCGGCAAGCCGGAAGAGCATCATCCGGGGGTGAAGACCGAAGATCCCAATCACAACCCTTCGCCGCAGAATGACGCCAAGAATGGCGAGGCGGCAGCAAAGCCCAAGACCAGCAAGCTGACGCGCGGCAAAAACGACAACGAGATTACCTACGATCCGAAAACAGGCCGGCCGATCAATGCGCAGGGAACTTTGCGCGAAGATTTCGGCGCGACGACCAGAGGTGACAATGCCACGGCCGTTGGGAAGCTTGGTGACCCGGGCGATCACGGCGGCCACCTTGTCGCGCACAGGTTTATGGGAGATACGCCTGATTATGGTATTGCTCCACAGGCCGGCAATCTGAATACCGGCGCCTGGAAAACCATGGAGAATGAGTGGGCGGACTGGATAAAAAAAGGCTATGAAGTCGACTATAAGGTCGAAGTGTATCCGCCTGGGTCCGTTCGCCCCGATAGTTTCAAGTCTACTTATACGGTTCGTGATCCGAAAACAGGTGCCATCAAGTACAAGAATTCGCAGAAATTCAAGAACAAGGCCGGTGAGACGTTCAAACGAATCCCCTTCAGAGAGATGAATTGAAGATGACCGAAAATATGGCACTCATGGGCGATATCGCCCGAAACATCGTCACCTGCGGCGAGCTCGATGGCGTCGATTGGGTGGAAGTTTCCGCGATCTTTGCTTTTGACGATGATGGCGACGTGAATAGCAGCTACGGTTACGCTTATGATGCGCAGGGTGAGGCGCATGCGGCGGCCTTCCTTTACGACGACGTCGAAACCGCAGTGAAGGCATACCGTGAATGGCTTAAGCAGGAAGGCGATAAGGGCATGATCAAAATGCTCTTTCAATTCAATCGCGAAAGCAGAAAAGTGAATGCCGATTTCGAGTATGCGGACGCCAATCGTTGGCAGGTCACGCCAAAGAATGTCGATACCATTACGCACCAGCTGAAACCAAATCTGGGCTAGGGCTAAGCCTTAAGATGCGCCCTGGTTTCCGTCGCCAGTTGTCCGGAAAATAAAGCACAGGACATTCCGGCGCCTTGAAGGAAAGCGGAAACGTTCCGGAGGATCGGAAAAGGACATGAATGAGGACCAGCCTGAATCGTTGTCTCGGGCCAGACGAAAGCATCATACCACGATTATATTGAGGGAGGTGCTCGCGGATGATCGGCTTTCCGATCCCCGCTGGTCTTCGCTGTCTTTACGATTTTTGCTGACCAATCATGGGCGTAACTTCGGAAACACGGGCTATGCCTATGATGAAGAGCGCAACTGGTGGGCGCTCGCATTCCCCACCGCGCGTCTTTATCCGATGGTGCTTGCGTATGTCGAGGAGAGCTTCGGCGGTTCGCCAGACAATGTATGCAGTGTGCTTTTGCAATATCAGAAGAGCACAGGCAGAGCACTTTTGACGATCGAGAAGGAGATACCGCCCTATTGGCCGGTCACCAAGCGGGCTGCGGGGGAAGCCGCCATAGCCCTTAAACCTGATTTCTCACCTCAGTCGTGATTTTCGTCGACGCTATTGATCTTGACGGATCACTCTAATCCAACAGTTTTCCCTCAACGAACGTATCCCGCATCGCTCGCAGAATAATCACTGCTGACGCCGCGCCCGGATCGACGTGACCCAACGAGCGCTCTCCGAGACGTGCCGCGCGGCCACGGGCTGCTACCATGGAGCTTGTGGAATTTGCGCCGGTTTCGGCGGCCTCGAGAATGGCATTCCACATGACGGCAGCCCCACGTGCATCGTCTGTTGCCTTGAGGGCGGCTTCGGCGGCGGGAATCCAGGCGTCGAGCATCGTCTTGTCGCCACGCTGGCCCTTACCGCGCTGCTGAATGCCGGCTCGCATTTCGTCGATGATCATGGCCTGGCAATTTGGAGAGAGGGATTCGTCGCTCTTCAGTGCTTGTGAGGCGCGGCGAAAGGCTGTCGCGTAAAGAGGGCCGGTGGACGCGCCGACGGCGTCGAGAAAGGCGGAGGCTGCGACGGAGAAGATCTCGGATGGCAAAACTTGCGCGGGATCGAGTTTTGCCAGTTCAGCATTCACCGCCATGAAGCCGAGGGACATGGTGATGCCGTGATCGGCGTCGCCGATTGCGCCATCCAGCTCCGAGAGCCGGTCCTTTTCGGCATTGATCGCGATTGATATGCGCTGGAACATGGTGCCCAGGCATCGCGCGGCTTTTTCCGACATCGTCTTCCTCCCGCCCCCGGTCATTTTTATTGCTGCCGGGTACATTCTTATAGGTTCATCCGACCCTCAGCGCGAAGGTGTCGCACGGATGGTAGAGCATATCAGTCAATTCCTGATCGAGATGCAGAATGGATATGGAAGCGCCGGCCATATCGAGCGATGTACAATAATGTCCCACCCAATTCGCCTCGATCTTGATGTCCTTGGCGCTTAGCCGCTGCTCGACGCGACGGAACAGGATATAGAGCTCCATCAGCGGCGTCGCGCCGAAGGAATTGATGAGCACGGCCACTCGGTCGCCCGCGACGGGCTTCATCTCAGAAAAAATCCGGTCCATCACGCGATCGGTGATCTCGTCCGCGCTCATCATCTTTTCACGCGTAACACCGCGTTCACCGTGAATGCCCATGCCGAATTCGATATCGTCAGGTCCGATCTCGAAGTTATGGCGCCGGGTCTGCGGCAGTGAGCAGGGCTCCAGTGCTACGCCCATGGTGAAAGTCCGGTCATTGGCCTTGCGTGTGATTGCCTCGCAGGCGTCGAGCGACAGGCCTCTGTCGCAGGCAGCGCCGGCAATCTTGAAGATGAAGAAGTTGCCGGCAACGCCGCGCCGTCCCTCCCGATCCTCGATCGGCGAGGACGAGATATCGTCCGTCGTCAGGACGGTGCGGACATCAATCTGCTGCTCCTGCGCCATTTCCGCGGCCATTTCGAAGTTCATGACGTCGCCGGCATAATTCCCATAGACGAAGAGTACGCCTTCGCCGCCGGAAGACGCCTTGGCACATTCGAGGATGGGTGTTGGAGGCGGTGAGGAGAAAATGTTGCCGATCGCAACTGCGTCCGCAAGGCCCTTGCCGACATAGCCGAGGAAGCAGGGTTCGTGACCTGTGCCGCCGCCGATCACCAGCCCGACCTTGCCCTTCCTCGGACCATTGCGCGCCACCAGCGCTCGGTTTGATCCCTTGATCGGCAGGATATGCGAGGCATGCGCCTTCACGATGCCCTCGAGCATCTCGTCGACGACATCGTCTGGATTGTTGAGGAATTTCTTGATGTGCGTTCGATAGCTGCTGGGCAGGGCAACGCTGTTGTCCACTCTTGGACGCTGCTGAGCTTTCTGATCGAACTCGGTGACACCGTCAGCATTCAAAATTCCGCGGCCTGTGGCTGCATCGGTGATCAGTACGTTGATGTAGCCACCGCGCAAGGCGGCGAGAATGCCCGGGACCTTATCGAAACCGCCGGCAACGGCGATCCGCAGGCCGATGGATTTCAGCATGTCCAGGGATATGCCGATGGTGCGATCGTCAAGCGGTCCTGCGACCGGTTGGCCCTTGGCATCAATAAAGCGACCGGCGAGGACGCCGACGGCGTTCTTCGCGAGATAATCCTGCAGCGAAACGGACTCGAAGAGGCCGCTGCTGTGAATCGTGGAATTCGGTCTTAGCGATGCGACGCCGAAGATCGCCTTGTTTGCCTTGGAGAGCGTGGCGAACTGGTCTTCGACCAGCGGCTCGCGCAGCAGGATGTCACGGACTTCCGGGGTCGAGACGATGGCTGGTGCCGTGATGTTGATGAGCTTGCCGTCCGTCGCGTTTGCAAAGGCTGCGGCACAGAGTTCCGGCGTATAGGCAAAGCGGGCGCGCGTGCCGCCGGTTGCCTGGACGATGGTGACGTCCTGCAGGTTCGGCACATTGGCTTGTTCAGCGACGGCGAGAACGGTTCGGCCCCATGCGACAGCCAGCGTGTCGCCGGATTTAAGCAGCCTGGCAATCGCCTGCGCACCGGCGGTTCCAAGACGATCGATCAGCGGCCGGGAGCCGTCATCGCTGGGCACGACGAGACAGTCATGCAGGCCGAAATGGCGCTTGAGCTCCTGGGCGATGGAGAGCGAACTCAGGCGGGACGGTTCGAGCGAGATATTGACGATGCCGCGGCTGCGGGCGTCGGCGAGATAGCTGTTCACGGTTGCCCGAGAAATGCCCATGATTTCGGCGATATCGCCTTGGGTCTTGCCATCTTCGTAGTAAAGCCAACAGGCCCAGACGTATGGGTCGTCGCCATAGCGCAGCGGCATGCTGTCGGACGCATCAGGAACGCCCGCTTTGCTTACGCTATGTTTGCCGACCGAAGATACCTTGCCTGTCATGACGATTCACTGTTCCCATTTTCCGCCAGAAGATGGAAGCATTGGAGCAGGTTTGCAAATGCTTCTTCTTCGAAGGGAGCGGCGCGCGACCCCGTGGTGGAGCACGAGATCGCGCAGCCTTGGGAGAGCCTTGTTATTGAAGGCGCGCGCGCGCGCCCTCGGAAAGCTCCTTCAGAATGATCGCGCAAGAGGTCGCGCCCGCATCCAACACGCCAAGCGAACGCTCGCCCAGCCGGCTGGCGCGACCGATCTTGGCAACGAGATTGAGCGTGGAGTCACGACCGGCCTCGCCTGCTGCGACCAATGCGTCGAGCGCTTCGGCGAACGATTTGCCGGCTGCGTTGGCGGCGTCGAACGCTTCGATTGCTGGAACCAGCGTGTCGAGCAGCGTCTTGTCGCCGACCTTGGCCGATCCGATCGACTGAATGCCTTCGAGCCCGGCATGCAATGCCTTGCTGTAGGCTGAGCTATCGATGGCTTCCATGCCTTCCAGTTTCTCGGCGATCTCGGTGAACATGACGCCGTAGAGCGGACCCATGGAGCCGCCGATTTCGGTCATCAGCACTGTGCCCAGCGTGTCGAGCGAAGCTGACAACGACTGGTCCTTGCCCTTCAGACGTTCGGCAGCCATGCCGAAGCCCTTGGCCATGTTGACGCCGTGATCGCCGTCGCCGATCTTGCCGTCGATCTCGCTGAGATAGGCACGGTTCTCGACGATGCGATCGGCCATCGCCAACACGATGTCACCTGATGTTGCGTTGTTGAATGTCTGCATGCGTGCGTCCCCCTCAGAGCAGCGTCGTGCACTCGACCTCGACGTCCAAAAGCTCTTTCAGCTCCTCGTCGAGCGCCAGCACGGTGAGCGTCGCGCCGACCATTTCGAGCGACGTGAAGTAGTTGCCGATATAGGTCTTGTAGATCTTCAGTCCCCGTTCGGAGATCTTCGTCTCGATCGTGTCGTTGAGGATGTACAGCTCGTTGACCGGCGTCGCGCCGAGACCCGATACGAGGACGGCCACTTCCGTTCCCGCTGCCAGATTATGGTCGTCGAGCACGATCTGGCACATGTCCTCGGCAATCTCTGCAGCCGTCTTTAGCGGCTCAACACGAACGCCGGGTTCGCCATGATGGCCGATACCGACTTCCATCGTGCCGGGTTCGATCTGGAAGTTCGGATGCCCGACGGCGGGCAGGGTGCAGGGGCCAAGACCGATGCCGACCGAACGGCAATTGTCGATCGCCTTCTGCGCGGCAACACGGACTTCCTCGAGGCTTGCGCCCTTGGAGGCCTTGGCGCCTCCAACCTTCCACATGAAGATTTCGCCGGCGACGCCGCGGCGCTTCTCGCGTTCCTCGGGCGGTGCGGAGCAGACATCGTCGTTGGCGACCACGGTCGCGACTTCGATGCCGTCCTTAGCGGCCAGCTTGGTTGCCATCTTCACGTTCATGTTGTCGCCGGCATAGTTGCCGTAAAGGCAGATGACGCCGCGGCCGCCATTGGCTTCACGAATGGCATCGTGGAAGCTCTTGGCCGTCGGAGACGAAAAAAGTTCGCCGACTGCGACCGCATCCAGCATGTTCTTGCCGGTATAGCCGATGAAAGCCGGCTCATGGCCCGAACCGCCGCCGGTGATTACGCCGACCTTGCCGGCATGCGGAGCATCCTTGGCGATGACGACGCGCGGATTTTCGGCGACACGAACGATATCCGAGTGTGCCTTGATGAAGCCTTTTACAGTATCTTCAACGACTTCATCGGGATTGTTGATGAACCGCTGCATGGTCTCTCCTGTCGAATTGTCGAGCGTTTGCGCTCAAAGAATGGTGTAGCCGCCGTCGATCAGCAGATCGGCGCCGTTGATCATCTCCGCGCCGGACGAAGAGAGGAAAACAGCCGCGGCTGCGATCTCCTCCGGAAAAGCGAAACGGCCGGTCGGGATGCGCTTCTTGGCGGCCTCGCCTTTTTCACCGGCCCAGGCCTTCTTGCCGAGTTCGGTCAGCACGATGGTCGGCGAGATGGTGTTGACGTTGATGCCATGCTTGCCCCATTCGGCGGCAAAGGTCTTGGACATGCCGATGACACCGAACTTGGAGGCGCAATAAGCAACATGCTCTTCGATGGCGACCGTGCCAGCCTGTGAAGCGAGGTTGACGATCTTGCCACCCTTGCCGGCGGCGATCATGGCGCGACCCACGGCCTGCGTGACGAGGAACGTGCCCTTGAGATTGATGTTGATCGTCTTGTCCCAGTAGTCGAGCGGCAGATCTTCGGCAGGGGCAAGGAAGACGACACCAGCGCTGTTGACGGCGATATCGATGCCACCGAACTGCGCGACAACGTCGCTGACGGCCTTATTGACCGAGGCGGGATCGGAGACATCGCAGACGAATGCTGCAGCACCGCCACCGATTTCGGATGCCTTGGCCTTTGCCATGTCGACATTGATATCGAGAACGGCGACTTTTGCGCCCTTGGAGGCGAATGCCGTCGCCACTGCGGCACCGATGCCGGAGCCGCCGCCCGTAACAAGCGCTGTCTTGCCTGAAAGCGGGAAGTTCAAATCAATGTCTGGGGATGTCTCGGTCATCTTCTTCAGCCTCTGTCCAGGGGGGTGAAGCGGGGCGAAATTCGCCCCGCCGCATTGGTCTTACTTGCGGGTTTCAAGCAGCTTGTCGACGTTCTCAGCCGTTACCGGGGTCCACGGAACATTGTAGTTCTTATCCTTGCCATCGTTAAACGGCATGGCCGGATACTGTTCCCAGATCTTGGATTCCGGCTTGTAGTTGCCTTTCTTGGCGGCAAAGATCGCGAGATCGAGGGCACCTTGTGCCTGTGCGCTGGCGTCCTGCAGGATGGAGGTCATCGTACCTTCCTTGACGGCATGGAGCGCATCGGTGATGCCGTCGATGCCGGCAATGGCGAAGTCCTTGACGTTGAGCTTGGCAGCCTTGATCGCCTCGATGGCGCCGAGAGCCATCTCGTCGTTCTGGCCGATAACACCATTGATCTGGCCGGGGTGCGAGGTCAGCCAGTTTTCCATCAACGTCTGGGCTTCAGCACGCGACCAGTTTGCGGTCTGGTCTTCCAGAACCTTCACATTCGGGCACTCGGCAAGCGCCTTCTTGTTGCCTTCCAGGCGCGAAATCTGCGCCGACTGGCCGATCGGGCCTTCGAGGATGACGACGTTGCCCTTGCAGCCGATCTTATCGAGAACGGTCTTGGCTTCCATGTAGCCGGAGATCGTATCGTCGGAGCCGACATAGGAGGTCAAGAGATCAGAGTTGACGCGGGTGTTGGAGCCGACGACCGGGATGCCGGCGTCATGAGCGGCCTGAACGGCTGTCGCTGCAGCCTCGATATCGATCGGCACGAAGATGATCGCGTCAAACTTCTGCGTAATCATCGTGTTGACCTGTTCCTGCTGAACAAGCGCGTCATAGCGGCCGTCGAAGATGGTCAGATCGACGTCGCCGTTCTTGACGGCGGGATGTTCTTTCAGTGCTGCCGACCAGATCTGCATGAATTCGGCGTTGAGGCCGTAGGGTGCGGCGCCGATTTTCAGTTTTTTGTCCTGAGCAAGAGCTGGCGAAGCCAGAATCGCCGTCGCGGCAGCAAGAGCAATCAATAATTTCTTCATTATAAGTCTCCTCCGTTGAAAGTCCGGCCGTCGCCTCGACGCGCCGTTTGGTTTTCCGAATGCGAGCACTGGAATGTCTTTGGGCTCAGCTGCCCAGATTTCGCTTTTGATCGAGCATGACGGCGCCAACGATGAGCGCGCCCTTGAGGACCTGCTGGTAGTAGGACTGGATGCCCATCAGATCGAGGCCGTTGTTCATGACGCCGATGATCAATGCTCCGATCAGGGTGCCGGTGATGCGGCCGACGCCGCCGGAGAGGCTGGTGCCGCCGATAACGACAGCCGCGATCGCGTCGAGTTCGTAGGCAATGCCGGCCTGCGGCAGGGCGGAACCGGTGCGAGCAGCAAGGATCATACCTGCAAGCCCGGAGAGACCGCCGGAAATCACGTAGACCAGGAAGCACAGCTTGCTGACATTGATGCCCGAGGTGACGGCGGCATGCGGGTTGCCGCCAACGGCATAGATGTACCGGCCAAAGCGGGTGCGGTTCAGAACCCACCAGGCGACGATGAAGACGATGGCAAGCAGGATGACCGGCATCGGGATCGACAGAACGCTACCGGTGCCGATCCAGCGGAAATCGGGCGTCAGAGCCGGAACCGGCTTGCCGCCGCCATAGATGAGGGTGAGGCCGCGGGCGGCAGACAGCATGCCCAACGTTGCGACAAATGCGGGAACGGCAAAGCGCGAGACGATAAGACCGACCATGGCGCCGCAGGCGACACCTACGAGCAGACCGACGGCAAGCGCGACATAGGGCGGGTAGGGCGCACCAACGATACCGGCCGTTGCCGAGGTCGTCGCAAAGCTTGCGCTGACGATGCCTGTCAGCGCGACCACGGAGCCGACCGATAGATCGATGCCGCGCGTCAGGATGACGAAGGTCATGCCGATCGCCAGCACGCCGTTGATCGAGGTCTGCAACAGGACGTTGGAAATATTGCCGGCCGTCAGGAAGTATTCGTTCGAGAATGACAGGACGATGGCGAGCAACAGGAAGGCGAGAAAAATCCCGTATTCCTGAATAATCAACCTGCGCCGGTCCGAGCCGAACCACGAGTTGGATTGATTGTTGTCAGTGGCGGACATTGCAAATACCTCTTGTTGCCGGGCGCTTCATTGTTGTCTTCGTGCGCTGTCGCATTCAGGTCGACAGATGCACGAGTGATTGCGCGTCGGCCTCCTCCCTCTTGAGAATTCCGGCTGACCGTCCCTGCCGCATCACCAGGATGCGGTCGGACATGCCGAGAACCTCGTCTATTTCGGATGAGATCATGATCACGGTGCCGCCTTCGGCGGCGAAGTCGCAGATGATGCGATAGATTTCGCGCTTTGCGCCGACATCGACGCCGCGCGTTGGTTCGTCGAGGAGCAGCACCTTCGGCTTGCGCAGGAACCATTTGCCCAGCACGACTTTCTGCTGGTTGCCCCCGGAAAGACCGGAGACCGGCATGCTGTCGCGCGCCGCCTTGATACCAAAGCGCTGGATCATGTCCTGGCTGGCACTGGCCTCGGCCTGTCGATCCATCGAAAAACGCGGGCTCATTTCAGGCAGGCTCGCAAGGCAGATGTTGTTGCGGACGCTGTCGATGAGGTTCAGCCCCGTCAGTTTGCGATCTTCCGTGACAAAGGCGATGCCGTGCTGCATGGCTTCGGCCGGCTTGCGCACGGTGATGGGCGCTCCTGCAAGCTTGATCTGGCCATTGCTGATGGCATCGACGCCGAAGATGCAGTTGAAGATTTCGGTCCGGCCGGAGCCCATCAGGCCGTAAATGCCGAAAATCTCGCCCTTGTGTGCGGTAAACGAGATGTCGTTGACTTTGCCTTCTGCGCTGAGACCGGCGACTTCCAGCCCAGGCGTTGCCGTTGGCACGTTGGTCTTGATGTATTCCTCGCCAAGCTCGCGGCCGACGATCATGCGGATGAGACCTGGCCGGTCGATATCGGCAAGCGCGCCGCTGCCGACATAGGACCCGTCGCGAAAGGCGGTGTAGGAATCGGCGATCTGGAAAATTTCAGACAGGCGGTGCGAGACGTAGACGACGCCTTTGCGCTCCGCCTTCAAGCGCTCGATGGTCGCAAACAGCTGCTGCGCTTCCTTCTCGCCGATCGCCGAGGTGGGCTCGTCCATGAAGATCACTTCGGCATCGTGGCTGAGCGCCTTGGCGATCTCGACCAGCTGAACCTGGGCAACCGAGAGGTTCATCATGAATTGCGTGGCGCGGATGTTGAACTGCAGCCGGTCGAGCAGCGCCTGCGCGTTGCGGTTCATCGTCTTGAAATCGATGCCGCCAAAGCGGGCAGACGGCTCACGGCCGAGATAGATGTTCTCCGCAACCGTCATGTGCGGGATGGGGCTGAGTTCCTGCTCGATGATGGCAATGCCGGCTGCAAGCGCTTCGGCCGGGCTTGCATAATCCACATCCTTGCCGCGACGGCGAATGGAGCCGGCATCGCGCTTGTGAATGCCCATCAGGATCTTGAGGAAAGTCGACTTGCCGGCACCGTTGCCGCCGCAAAGGGCATGAACGGAGCCGGGCCGCAGCTGAAAGCGCCCATCGCGTAATGCCGCAACGCCGCCAAAGGACTTTTTCAGCCCCTCCACTTCAAGCAGGAATTCCACTTTCCCCTCCGCACTCCGGATGATGGAACAAACATCGACGACATCGACGATCATTGCTCAGCACCAATGTTGACAATATTCGAAGTGGTTTCGACAAATGTCAATATGGCTTTGCGGATTTTGACGATGTGACCCTGCGGGCGCGCGCTTTTGGTCGTCTGATAGCTAATAAGTCAGCTTAGATTTCGTACTTAAACCGCTGATTTATCTTCGATAAATTTTACATGAGTGAGCGCGCTGGTGACCGTCAAGGCCTTGGGGCGCAGAGAAGCTGGCGCGTTTGCGTAGGTTGCCGTTCACAGTAGCATGTCATATGATGAATTTAGAGGCGAGCGCCGCTGTCATGCGGTGTCGCTATATGGTCCGATTAGATTGGGATATGATGGGCGGTCAGGGACGACAGAGATTGGCGCAACAAGTTATCGATCAGCTACGTTTGCAGATCGAGACAGGCAAGCTGCGGGCCGGCGCCCAATTGCCCACGGAACCGCAGCTGGAGGCGGCCTATGGCGTCAGTCGAACGGTCGTTCGCGAAGCGATTGCCGATTTGCGGGCTGCCGGTCTCGTTCGGCCTATCCAAGGTAAGGGTGTCTTTGTGTCGGAGGCGGCAACCCGGTCTGGGTTGACGCTCACGCCTGTCGAAATCAGGAGCATCCCGGAGACTCTGGAATTGCTGGAGTTTCGGATGGCTGCCGAAGGAGAAGCCGCCGCCATTGCGGCCTATCGCCGGACGGCTGAGCAGGAGGCGGCGATCGCCGCGGCGAACCGCAAGATGGCAATGAGAATGGAGCAGGGGCTTTCCACCATAGAGGCGGATTATGAGTTCCATCTGGCGGTCGCTATCGCCACCAACAACCGTTTCTATGTGGATGTCCTCCGCCATTTTGGTGCGAGAACCATCCCGCGCGGACAGTTCCCCACTCTGCCGGAAGCAAATGATCGTACCTACCTGGAAAAGGTTCATTTGGAGCACGCGGAGATCCTGGCAGCGATCGCGGATCAGGATGCTGAGCGAGCACGCCAGGCGATGCGGGCGCACATGCTCGCGAGCCAGCGACGTTATCGTTTTCTCGCGGAGCAGCAGCCGGATTAGGCTCGACTCATCAGTTAAGTCATACTATGTCATATGATAGGAATTTGACGGGAGGAGTGTTGCGTGTACTTGGGAACGCAGGTTGCCGTGCGAGATGACGATGATTATCGGGTTTTCGCGCAGTTGGGCGTCAAGCATATCAGCGCGGACCCACCCGGAAGACCCGATAGCTGGACCTTGTCAGACCTCCAGCGTCACCGGGACAAGGTCGAGAGCTTCGGTCTCGTCCTGGATATGATCCAGCTCCCTTTGCCGTCACGGCCGATCGAGAATGCTTCCTATCCCGATATCCTGCTTGCCGGACCGGAGCGCGACCGCCAGATCGACGCCGTGTGCAAGTTGATCGAGGATGTTGCCGCCGCGGGCATTCCCTCCGTGAAATACAATCTCAACCTCATCGGCATTCCGCGCACACCGGATGAGCCGGGCCGCGGTGGCTCGATGAACGCGAGCTTTCGCTGGGAAAAGGCCGACCATCAAGCGGCGCCCGGACTTGCCGGAGTATTGGCGGAAGACGAAAACTGGGAGCGGATCGACTATTTTCTGGAACGGGTCGTTCCTGTCGCAGCGAGCAACCGGGTTCGGCTCGCATGCCACCCGCATGATCCATATACTCCACCTGGATATCGCGGCGTCACGCGTGTGCTCGGCTCGGTCGAAGGACTGAAGAAATTTGTACAGATGCGAGAGAATCCCTACCACGGATTGAATTTCTGCCAGGGCTCCATTGGAGAAATGTTGGAAAACCCGCGTGAAGAGATCGACGAAATCATTCGCTGGTTTGGCACGCGCGGCAAAATCTTCAACGTCCACTTTCGCAATATCAGAGGAGGGAAGTTGTCGTTTATGGAGACTTTCCCCGAAGAGGGCGACATGGACATGGTGCGCTCCGTTCGAACCTACAAGGATGTCGGCTATCGCTACATGCTGATGCCTGATCACGTGCCTCTGATCAGCGGTCGTGATTCGAGCGGCGTCGCGTTCGCGTTTTGCTACGGCTACATCGCCGCCCTCCTTCAGGCGTTAGAGCAAGCCTGAATACCGCCCACGAACGATCAAAGAGGATTTGCCATGAACCCGAATGAATTGAAGGAAGTAGTCGGCAGCGGGCTGCTGTCGTTTCCGGTTACTCATTTCAACCAGGATCTGACATTCGACGAGGCCAAGTATCGCAGCCACGTCGAATGGCTGTCGGGCTACGACGCCGCGGCGCTTTTTGCCGCCGGTGGTACGGGTGAGTTTTTCTCCCTCAACCCCTCGGAAATCCCGCAGGTTGTGCGCGCGGCCAAGGCTGCGGCCGGCAGCACGCCGATTATCTCCGGAACCGGTTATGGCACATCGCTTGCCGTTGAAATTGCCAGGTCGGCTGAGAAGGCTGGCGCTGATGGACTGCTGCTGCTGCCGCCCTATCTGATGTTTGCGGAGCAGGCGGGTTTGATCGCGCACGTCAAAGCGGTCTGCAGGGCCGTCGGCATCGGCGTTATCGTCTACAATCGCGACAATGCTGTGCTTACCGCCGAGAGCTTGGCGCGGCTTGCGGATGAATGCCCGAATCTCATCGGTTACAAGGATGGCGTCGGCGACGTCGACAAGGTGATCGAGATTACCACGACGCTGAAGGATCGTCTCGTTTATGTCGGCGGCATGCCGACCCATGAGGTCTATGCGCAGGCCTATTTCGCGGCTGGCGTGACGACTTATTCGTCTGCCGTTTTCAACTTCGTGCCGGCTCTGGCGCAGCGCTTTTATGCCGCTCTGCGTTCGGGAGATCAGGCGACCGTCGATACGATCCTCAAGGGCTTTTTCTTCCCGCTGGTCGCGCTGCGCAATCGCAAGAAAGGTTATGCGGTGTCGATCATCAAAGCCGGCTTGCGCGTGCTCGGTAAGGATCCGGGGCCGGTCAGGCCGCCATTGACCGATTTGACGGCTGAAGAAATGGCGGTGCTCGAAAAGATCGTCGGCGCTGCCGGCTGATCTTTGCTAGAAGGCGAGCTCGAGCCAGAGCCGCAGTCGGGGAAAGATGACCATGAATCAAAGCGAATCCCATGAGCCTCGCCGGATGGTCGTCTACGTTTCCACCGGCACGACAGGGACCATTGATGTCTATGGAATGGATGCGCAAACGGGCAATCTGACGCCGGTATCACGGTTCGAAACCGGCGGAAGCGTCATGCCGATGGCGATCGGGCCGGATGGAAGGCATTTATATGCTGCCATCCGGTCGGAGCCTTATCGGGTGTTGACGCTCGCGATAAATCCCGTGACCGGCGAGCTTAAACATGAAGCGTCTGCGCCGTTGCCTGAGAGTATGGCCTACATTTCGATGGATCCCAAGGGCCGGGCACTTCTGGGTGCCTCCTATGGCGGCAATATGGTGGCCGCCTTGCCCATCGGCTCGGAGGGATTGGTGTCGCAAAGCGGAGCGCAAGTGATTCCGACGGGGCGCAATGCGCATTCTATCGTGACAGACCGAAGCGGCAGATACGTCTACGCCACCAATCTCGGCTCAGACACGGTTCTGCAATTCGTCCTCAATTCCGAAACGGGTTTATTGGAAGCGAACGAACCGCCACACATCGCGACGGGTAAGGGATTTGGCCCCCGCCATATTATCGTGTCGCCAGATAACCGACATGTGTACGTTCTGACGGAGCTGACCGGACATGTCATTCACTACGCGCTCGATTCGACAACTGGCGTATTGACCGAGGTGGAAAGCGTCTCATCCGTGCCGGAAGGCGCTGATTTGTCTCCCGGTCTTGCGCCTCCATTGCCCTCAGCGAGAGCTGTGTCGTCGGTACATGCAGACGATGGCAAGCCGAAGATCTGGGCGGCCGATATCGGCATTACGCCCAATGGCAGGTTTCTTTACACCACCGAACGGACGACGAGCACCATCGCGCTCTTCCGTATCGGGGAAGACGGAAGATTGAGCCGTGTCGTCCATTATTCCACGGAGCGTCAGCCGCGCGGCATTCGCATCGATCCGGTGGGGCGATATCTGGTGGCGTCAGGCGAGAAATCCGAAAACTTTTCGGTGTACTCCATCGATGCCGCGAGCGGGGAGCTTGCAATCCTTGGCAGATATCCCGTGAGTGTCGGCGCCAACTGGATCGAAATCGCCACACTTGCCTGAGCTTGCTTTGCATCGGGATCGGGCGTCGTCAGTGTGAACGAGCCTGTGGCGCCATGCCGGCGATAAGCGCCTCTACTTCCGGCGCGGGAAGAGGTCTGGCGAACAGAAAGCCTTGGAACATCTCGCATCCGGCACCGGCCAGAAAATGAGCCTGTTCCTCGGTTTCGACACCTTCGGCGACCACCTCAAGCTCAAGCGTCCTGCCAAGCGACACGATGGCAGATGTAATCGCCATGTCGCCGGCCTTGCTAGGGATATCGGTGATGAACGAGCGATCGATCTTCAGGCGGGAAAGAGGGAAGCGGCGGAGTGTGCTGAGGCTGGAATATCCCGTGCCGAAATCATCGATCGCTAGGCTGACGCCAAGCGCCTTCAATTCATGCATTCGTTCTATCGCGCCTTCGACGTCGCGCATGATCAGGCTTTCCGTCAGCTCGAGTTCAAGCCATTGCGGGTCGAGGCCGGCAGATTGAAGCGCGGAAGCGACCTGGCTTGTCAGAGAGCTTTCGAGGAACTGTCTTGCCGACACGTTCACCGCTACACGCAATGGCGATAACTTCCGATCCTGCCAGCTTCGCGCCTGCTCGCACGCTTTACGCAGCACGATATCGCCGATCGGCACGATAAGGCCTGTCTCCTCCGCCAGCGGTATGAATGCACCCGGCAGCAGAAGACCTTCCGAAGGATGCTGCCATCGCACCAGCGCTTCAACGCCGATGACATTGCCGCTGCGCGTGTCTTTTTGCGGTTGATAGTGTAGCACGAACTCGTCGCGCTCGACGGCGCGACGCAATTCCTCGATGCGTGTCAGCTTGTTGCGCGCTTCTTCTCCCATGGAGACATCGAATATCCGAACCGCATTGCGTCCGGCTTCCTTCGCGCGATAAAGAGCCATGTCGGCATTGGCAAATAGCTCCGACGCGGTATCGCCGTGTTTGCCGGAGCAGGCGACACCCACGCTGCACGTAATCCGGATTTCGACGCCATCGATCGTCAGCGGCTCGGCGATGCCTTCCAGGATACGTCCCAGGCGGGCGGCAATCGGATCGGAATCTTCTTCTTCGAGGACGATAATGAATTCGTCGCCACCGATCCGCGACACAATTCCGTTGCTGCCGGTGCGCGCCGATATCCTCTGCGCGACGACCTTCAGCAATTCGTCGCCGGCAGCGTGCCCGAGATTGTCGTTGACCAGCTTGAAGTTATCCAGATCCACGAAGGCCACGGCGATAGCCTCCTTTTCACGCGAGGTTCGCTCGAGGCGATCGACGAGTTTGCGGTCAAGTAGCGTACGGTTCGGCAATCCGGTCAGCGCGTCGTGCTCTGCGAGATAGGCGATGTGCGCGATGTCCTCATGCCTGTCGATCGCAATGCCAACGGTTTGCGCGACGCCCGTCAGGAATTCCGTGATGCTGGTTTCATCGCCGACGGCTTTCGTCGTCATCAGGCTTCCGTGACGGCCGCCATCGCGCGAGAAGATGGGGAACTCGATGGTTTCTCCTGCCAGCACGTCAGCCTTGCTGCCGTTGACGGCAAAACTGATACGTCTGCCGTCGAGCAGGCGCTCGAGAAGGGCCCGCGCATCCTTCAGGAAGGAAGCAAGGTCGACACCTCTTGCAACGTCCTGCAGCAGTTTGGTTTGCGCACTCATCAGTTCCTCGGCGCGCTTGCGGGCCGAGATATCTCGTGATGCGCCAACCACGCCGATGATGTTGCCGCCGCGATCGCGCAGGGGCACGCGAGACATCATCAGCCAGCCTTCCCCTTTCAGTCGTCGCTCTTCGACACCGAGATCGGGCTTGCCGGTATCGATGACGCGTTGCTCGACTTCGTCGATCTTATGCGCATCCGCCATCGGATGGATCTCGGCATCGGTAAGGCCAATCAGCTCCTCGACATGTGTGAAGCCGTTGTTGATGACGATGGCTTTATTGGCAAAGAGGAAGCGACCTTCTCGATCCTTCGCATAGATGAAGTCCGGGACATAATTGATCATGGCTTCAAGCCACTCGTATCGCTCCCTGAGCGACAGATACATCGCCCGGAGCGCTTCTTGAGAATGCTGGCCTTCGTCTTTTGCGTCAGATTCCGTGGCTTTTGACGGTATATCCAGCTGCTGCGTCATGAGTGGTCTCTCGCTTGGTCGCCGGAGGATATCGACAACCAGTTATGCAACTGTGAAAGCTCCGCTACATTTTTGCCATAATGACGACGGTGGCAAATCACATCACATTGCGAACATGCAGCGCCGTCATATGGCCGAAAAGCATCGCCTTTTTCGAGGTGCGCTAGCGCAGCTGTTTACCGATGCGTTCGGGATTGCGAGACGCTAGCACGGAGACCGATACTCCGATGATGTTTGCGCGTTTAACGAAGCCGTCACCGTTGAAATACTGCGGATAGCGGCTGTCCATGGAATTGTCGCGATTATCGCCGAGCACAAAATAGCTGTCTTCAGGAAGGGTGACTGGTCCGAAATCGCGTATGACGCCGGACGAAGGATCCGATGACATCAGGATCGAGTAGCGACGACCCTCCGGCGTCGTCTCGGTATAGATGTTCCCGGAGAAGGAGTCCGACGTGACTGTTTGTCCTGTTGCTACGTTCGCCAGGGTCGCGCCGTTGATGCGGACGTGGCCATCTCGCATCTCCACGGTTTCTCCCGGCAAGCCGACGACCCTTGTGATCGCGATGGTTTCACCGGCATCGTAAAATTGCGCCTTGTGCACGATGATATCGCCACGGCTGATGGGGCTGTATTCCAGGATCTGGGCGGCAACCAGCTCGCTCTCCTCAATGTTTGGTGACATTGACGAGGAGGGGATCGTGAATGGCTTTATGCCGCAAAGATCGCGCTTCATTCGGGCAACATCGCAATCACGGGGCAGCATGGGCGACAGGCCGGTGATGGCACGCTCTGTCATGGATGCTATCGACTGGGTATCCGCCGTCCAGCCTTTCGCCCGTGCCAACCAGATCGGAAATGCCGGCGAAACAAGTGTTTTCGCAGCCATTTCACGAGCATCTTCTCCCATCGCGTTGGAGGTCAGTGCTGCAATGGCGAGAGGCAGGGAGAGTGCGAGAATGCACAGTGATTTGATCGGCGGCAAGAACATCGCTTTCCTATGGCAATCGGAGAACATCGCCGCCGTCGCCTCAAGCGGGTTGCGATCAATATTTGATGAGCAGCGAAATATCGCTGCTCATCCGTTCATGCATGATGATTTCTACTGATAGTACAGCCTGTTATCAGGGCAACTTGATCTCAAGCGTGATCATGTAGTTGCTGTAATTGGGGGGAGTGTAATCCCGGGCGCCTGGTCCGAAAGTCGGTATGCGCGGCGGTGTTGTCGGCGGCTTCACATCCGGCCTCCACGAAGCCTTCACTGTGAATCTATCATTGGGGTGAAATGACAGATCGAGCTGACGATTCTGCTTGCCGCCGTCACGGGTGCGCTGGCCCGCCAAAGACCATTTCTCGTAGGAAGCCTCCAACTTTTCGGTAGTGGCTGTCCCGTTCCGCTCATAGCTGCCGCTTAAGGCAGCTGGACCGTCCTTGGCCGCCAACGAATAGGCTTGGCCCTTCACCTTGCCATCGAAGTCGGTTGTGATCGTTGCGTTGGCGTCGAGTGAGCGGTTGCCGTCCGAGAGGCGCCCGTGGATATCGAAGATGACCGTGTTTTTGCCGACATAAATGCCGCCGATCGGGTTCGTACCATTCGTCTTGAAGCCGATATCGCTCTTGGTCTTGCTGTCGAGAATGATCGGACGTGGCGCGGTCGTAAAATACTTCTTGAGCAGATCCTGCTGTGGCTTGGTGGGCGCGACAGGCTTGCCCGATGGATCGAAGGCTCCCATCACCGTGCAACGGTGGCCGCTGACCCAACTGTTGACCGCAAAGATCAGGCTCCCGTCATCGACGACGCCGGCAATCCCCTGATGCAGGCTATTTTTTATATTGTAGCGACCGCAGCATGAAAGCGGGTTATCGCCCGTGGCGTCGAAAGAGCTGCCGCTGAACATGACGCCTGTCTTCGTATCTCCGCCCAATATCGGGCAGCTCGAGAGAGGTATCAGGCGAAAATTATTGATATCGTTTTGCGGTGTCTGGCCCATCGGCCTGGTAAGTGGTGCTAATCCCATATTTGACCTGCCATTTTTCAAGCTGTCGACGAATGATGGAAAATCGACTTTCGCAAATGTTTGCGTGCGATTGCGTCGGACAAAGAGCTGATGCGATCTATGCGTGTTCCGACACACGGAAAGTAGGAAGGCGACCTTATTTGTCCAGTCGAAAAGATGCGGAAAAGAAGGTTCTTTCTTATTGATCGGCAAGTGGCAGCAGACAGCGATTCTGCAGATGCTGTATGTCGGAGTTCATGAGGCTTACGACACCGCCGGTGCGTAGCCCTCGCTCACATGCCGCTCCTTCGAGCGAACCAGATAGCCGATGTTGCGCACCGCCCGGATTTCGACACTGGCGCCCGCCTGGATGAGCTTTCGGCGAATGCGGGAGATGTGCGCGTCCAGAGCGTTCGATTCGATTTCGTCTTCGAGCGCATAAACCGATTCGATCAGATTGGATCGCGTGACGATCCGGCTTGGACGGCGCATCAGCGCCTCCATGACCAGATATTCCCGACGAGAGAAATCCACCAACGATCCGCCGATGGAGATCTCGTTGGTCTGGGATGCAACGCTCAGATTGCCGAAATTGAGATACTTGTCCGACAGCGTGGGGCCGCGTCTTTGCAGCGCGCGCATGCGAGCAAGCAGTTCTTCGATTGCGAATGGCTTGCCGAGATAATCGTCGGCACCACGCTCCAATCCTTCGACGCGTTGATGGACGTTGCAAAGTGCCGTCAGCACGAGGATTGGAACGGATTGTTTGCGCCGCCTGAGTGCCGCGACGAAATCAAGTCCGTCACCATCAGGAAGTCGGCGATCCAGCACGAGCGCATCATATGTTCCGCCACAGATCATGCCTTCTGCATCTGCGATCGTTCGCACATGATCCGCAAGGACATCATGACGTTTCAGTGCCTCCACCAAGGCGCGGGCCATCTCCGCTTCGTTTTCGAGCAGCAGGATGCGCAAGTTGCTTCACGCAGCGGATGGCTTTGCGCCACCCATCCTTTCAATCAGGATCGAATCCAAAAAAATCACTCTTGTGCCGACCATAATTTTCCCCGGGATCATCACGGCGCAAGGGTGAAGACGGATTGTCAAGGAATGGCGAAGATCTGATCAAGACCGGGTTCAGAATCTGGGGTCGATTCAAGGCGATGCGCTTCATAAAGGCGCCGCATTTATATCGCGGATCTGACGATGGCCGGTCATCTCAATGCGGCAGATTTTGCGCGAAATTTACCGGATGTTAACCATAAATATCGTTCTCTATGGGCGTGCAACATCTCGTTGTAGAGAGCTTTTTCAATGCTGGCTGCCGCCCGCGCCACCCTGCGCATTTCGACATTTCTGGTGCCCATTTCGGCTTGTTTTACGCCGGCAGTCGCCATTGCGGCATCGTTGACGTGGACGGGAGCCGTCGACGACAATTGGAACAATGCTGGAAATTGGTCATCGGCATCGGTCCCGGATTCGCTGAGTTCCGCTATCATCGATGACGGCAATCTTCCTGCCGAAATTCTGGCCGGCAACTCCGCCGCTGCAAATGATCTGACCGTGGGGCTTGATGGCGACGGCGCCTTGACGGCTCTCGGTGGGCTGACGACCTCGTCTGCCGTGCTGGGTTCTCATACCGGCGCAACTGGTCTGTTCGACATGACAGGCTCCAGTGCCGTCTGGCAGAATCATGGTGCGCTCATTGTTGGCGATCAGGGAACCGGCACGCTCACGATTACCGCCGGCGGGCAATACCAGGGCGACGGACCGGTCTATATCGGCAATGTAGCCGGCGGTGTCGGCAGCATCGTCGTCAACGGTCAATCGACCTTTACGCTCTCGGGTGGTCAGCCTCTCTTCATTGGATATGGCGGGCAGGGCACTTTTGACGTGACATCGGGTGCGACGGCGAGCACCGGTGACGCGACACTTGGCTACGGTGCGGGTAGCATCGGTAGCGCCACGGTATCCGGGGCGGGTACCAGCTGGTTGGTCGACGGCGATCTGGTGATCGGCGGGAGCGGCAGCGGAAGTATGGAGATTTCCACCGGCGCTATCGTTTCGAGCGACAACGGCACCATCGGGCTTGGAAGTGGCGGAACAGGCTCGCTGACGGTTTCTGGGCTCGGTTCGCAATGGACGACGAGTGGTCTCGTGACGGTCGGTTCGCGCGGAGCCGGCACGCTCTCGATCTTTTCAGGCGGTACCGTTTCGAGCGCCTCTGCCATCGTCGGCCGCTTTGCCGACGGTTCCGTCACGGTTGGTGGTGTCGGCTCTCTCTGGAACACGGGAGCACTCTTCATCGGCGGTGACCACACCGACGCGGATAGCGCCGGCGCAAACGGCAAGCTGGATATCAGCACCGGCGGACAGGTGACGAGCAGTTCCGCTGTCATTGCCGACGGCAAGAATTCGGTTGGTGCGGTGACGGTTGATGGCGCGGGATCGCACTGGGACATCAATGCCGATCTCGGGGTCGGAAATGAAGGCAGCGGCTCTCTGACCGTATCGGGTGAGGGCGGTGTCAGCGCTTCGACGGCAACACTCGGCAAGGAAAGCTCGTCGAGCGGCAGCGTCGTCGTTGTTGGAAGCAGCAGCCATTTCGATATAAGTGGTGATGTCGAAAATGGCGTCGCCGGTTCTGGTTCGCTCAAGGTCCTGTCGGGGGCAGGCGCTTCGACCGGCAATGCTTCGTTCGGAACAAGCGCGGGCGGCAACGGTCAGGCGCTTGTCAGTGGCGCCGGAAGCCATTGGGATATCAATGGAGATCTTGATCTCGGCAGCGCGAGCGGCGGCGAGGGGAGCCTTGCGGTTTCGTCTGCGGGCTCAGTGAACAGCCAAGGTGCGAACATTGGTGCAGTCGCCGGTGCGAGCGGCTCCGTCACAGTCACCGGTTCGGGATCGGCCTGGAGCAATCAAGGCAATATCGATGTCGCAAATGCCGGAAATGGCAACTTGGACGTCATTCAGGGCGGCAAGGTCGGCACCGCCAGCGCGACGATTGGCGATGCCGCCGGAAGCAGCGGTGCCGTCACCGTGACCGGGGATGGATCCACCCTCTCGGTCGCCAATACACTCACCGTCGGCAAAGCTGGCGACGCCAGCCTGACCTTGAGTGGCGGCGGCGCGGTTTCGGCCAACGAATTGACGATTGCGGCCCAAACCGGCTCAACCGCTGCGGTGAATATCGGTTCGGCGCTCGGGCAGACCGCAACGGGTGCTGCAACGCTCGACGTCAATGCCATTCATTTCGGCAATGGCAATGGTTCCCTCGTTTTCAATTTTGCGGGTGCGCCGCAGTCCCTGGATGCCAAGATCGACGGCAACGGCTCGCTCTATGTGACATCCGGCAACGTGACCTTGACCGGCAACTCCGGTGCTTTCAGCGGACTGACGAGCGTCACCGGCGGCAGCCTTCTGGTCGATGGCACGCTTGGTGGTACGATTGAGGCAAGCGGCTACGGAACCTTGGGGGGTACGGGCACGATCGGCTCGACCCTTTTGGGGGCAGGGGCGACGCTGTCTCCCGGTAACAATGGTATCGGCACGCTGACCGTCGACGGCAATCTGACGGCACAAACCGGCTCCACAATTCTGATCGAAGGCAATGCAAGCGCCGCGGATCGTATCAATGTTACTGGCACCGCCAGCTTGAACGGCGGGACGCTCTCGCTCGTCGGTGCGGACCTGAAGGCTTTTACGAACTACACCATCCTATCGGCGAATGGCGGCATCTCCGGTGGTTTTGACAGTATCCGATCCAACTATGCCTTCGTCACGCCCGTTCTTGACTATTCCGGCGGCACCATCGATCTGACGCTGGAGCGCAATGGCATATCCTTTGCGAGTGCCGGAAGAACGGCCAACGAACGTTCCACAGCGCAGGGTGTCGAAAGTTTGGGCATGTCGAACGTGCTCTATGGAGCGGTAGCCGTGTTGAGCGCCGAGGAAGCTCCTAATGCGCTAAAGCAGCTGGCCGGAGAAATTCATACCTCGCTTGCGAGTACGGCCTTCGACAACGGTCGCTTCTTGCGCGATGCCGCCATCGATCGCCTTCGCGATGTGCAGGGTGGTGTAGCAAATACAAGCGCCCAGGCCGGAACCGCAGGTGAGACGGCTTCTGCTTATACCAATCCTGACCACGGCAAAACGGGCTCGCAACGCGCCATCGACGATATTCTTGCCGACCCGGCAAGTGGTCTCGTCACATTCTGGAGCGCACCTTACGGCGGCTGGACATCATCGGATAATGGCAGCGGCAACACCGGTGGTGTGTTGTTCGGATTGGATGCCATGCTTGATACGTCGGCCTGGCGTGTCGGCGCACTTGCCGGCTATGGACGCAGCCGCTTCAGTCAATCCGGCGTTTCGGCGCATGCCGATACCGACAACTACAATTTTGGGCTCTATGCCGGCAGGCAGTGGGGCGACTTGGCGCTTCGCCTTGGAAGCACGTATACGCTGCAATCCGTTTCGACCTTGAGAAATATCGATTTCTCCGGCTATTCCGACGCCCTGCGATCCGACTATCATGCACAGACGGCGCAGGCATTTGGCGAATTGGCTTATGCCACCGCCTTGGGCGATACTCGTCTGGAGCCCTTCGCGAATGTCACGTTTACCGATGTTTGGACGAACGGTTTCTCCGAACGCGGAGGGGCGGCCGCTCTCAGTGGTAGCGCCGATCAATCGGCTGTCACCTTCGCCACATTCGGCGCCCGCGCCGAACGGAGAATCTCGCTTGGCGATATGCCCGGCAGGTTCTACGGAACGCTTGGCTGGCGGCACGCTTTCGGCGATCTGGATATGACATCGCAATTGGCTTTTGCGGGAGGCGATATCTTCACGGAGAGCGGCACTGTGGTCGATCGCGACTCGCTTGTGGTTGATGCAGGATTCGACCTGGCGCTCAGTCAGCAAGTATCACTCGCATTGAATTACAGCGGCAGCTTCGGAGCGGAAAACCAGGCACATCTTTTCAGATTGCTCTTGCAGGCCCGCTATTGAACGCATTTATAGCTGCCACCAGAGCGCGAAACTGCGCCAAATATCTAGTCCGCGCGACGTGAGTGCTCATAGTGCCTTCGGCCGCCTTGCGGGCAGGGGGTAAAAGCAGCTAAAGCCGGCGCAAGAGCAACTGCAATCGCCAGAGGGAAATCATGAATCTTCGCAAAGTCGGTACGGGCGAAAATCTCGTGCTTGCCGGCGTTCTGCTGATGCTTCTCGGCGATTTCACGTTTTCGCTCAACGACGCGATGGGCAAGTGGCTGGTCGCGAGTTTTTCCGTTGGCCAAATTTTGGTGGTGCGCTCGCTCGGTTCCTTCATTGTTCTTGCGCCGATGATTGCCCGACAAGGGAGCGACGCCTTATTTCGTCTCGAACGTCCGCCGCTACAGTTTTTGCGGGTAGTCATGGCGACAGGCGACGTCGCACTGTTTTACGCTGCGGTCGCCTATCTTCCGCTCGCCGATGTCATGACCTTCTACATGGCCGGCCCGATCTATGTCGCGGCGATCTCGCATTTCTTCCTGGGCGAGAAAATTGGCTGGCGACGCTGGCTCGCGGTTTTCGTCGGCTTCATCGGTGTCCTGATCGCGCTCAGACCGTCAGCGGCGATGCTCTCCTGGCCATCGATTTTCGGCCTTGGCGGTAGTCTGGCCTTCTCGCTGACGCTGGTTCTGGCCAGGCGTCTTCGGCAGACGAACGATGCAACACTTGTGACGTGGCAGACGGTTGCTGCGCTGGTCACAGGTCTCGCACTCAGTATCGGTAACTGGCGTTTAGCGACAGCGTTTGACTATGGAGCCATGCTTGCGCTCGGCGTCGTTGCCGGCAGCGCGCACATGATGATCACTCGGTCGTTGAAAATGGCGCCGGCATCGCTGCTCGCGCCATTGCAATACAGTCTGTTGATCTGGGCAATCGCGCTCGGCTTCCTGTTCTTCGGCGATGTTCCCGACGCGCAAATCATCATTGGATCCATCATCATCGTGCTTGCGGGCCTGTTCATTTTCCACCGCAAGAACCTGACCGGTACGATCCCGAAGGACGCCGTTCCGCGTGATGGCCATTAAATCAAGGTAAGACTAGCGAACGCCGATCTCGGAATTTCGCCACCGGCGCTCAGCTATCCCTGAGCCTCCTCCACTTCATGAGATACCCGAATCCGGGTCCAATCAGTATTCCGGCAATGACCCATTCCATGAGTGTGAGTGGTCGCTCATCCGGATCGTGTCCCGTCACATATAGAAAAAGAAAGAAGGCGATGACGCCGGCAATTATCATTGCCAGTGCCAAAAATAGGCTCTTGCGAGAGCTTTGCATGAAATCCCATCTCCAAGGCGTGCTTTAATCCGGTCATGAAGTAGCGGACTTTGTCGCTTCGGCAAGCGATCGTCATGGCTGTGATGTCAGCCTCTGTGGTCTGTCATTTGGCGGCGCATGTACAAAATGGCGGGCGTTCATTCGTATTGAGCTGCATAGGAGAGCAGGCCATTTCATCCAATTGAAATCATGGCCGTTATTCTCCTCGTTGCATTCGAGAATGGAACCCACCCCGGTCGCACACGATTATCAGATAATCTGTGTTATGGAACTAAACCGCGTCCTCCAAATCAGCCCAGAACGCCTCGGAGATGTTCATTTCCGCCCAGGCGAGATTCTGCGCTATGCGCTCGACATTGCTCATGCCGAGCACGGCCGCCGAGACGATCGGGTTTCGGAATGGAAACTGGATTGCGGCCGCCTGCAGCGGTATGTCATGGCGCTTGCACACATCCTCAATTCTCTTGACCCGCTCAATGACGTCCGGCGGAGCTTTGCCATAGTCATAGGTTGCTGCGGCGCTAGCCGTGCCCGTCGCCAGAATCCCGGAGTTGAATACGCCCGCCACGACGATCTTGACGCCCTGTTTCGCTGCTTCTGGCAGCAGATCGGCCTCGGCGTCGCGATCGAGAAGCGTATAGCGCCCGGCCATCATCACGGCGTCCAGTGAGCACGCCCGGATGAAGCGGGTCGCGACGTCGCTTTCATTGACACCGACGCCGATGGCTTTGATGTGGCCCCCTTTGCGCAAATCGTCGAGTGCGCGATAGCACCCCTCGATCGCTTCGTTGAAGCGTCTCTCATAACCATCGCCGTGTGTGAACCTGTCGACATCATGGATATAGACCAGATCGAAATCGGCGATGCCGAGCCGGTTGGCCGATTGCTCAAGCGAACGCATGGTGCCGGAATAGCTGTAGTCGAAGACGGGTTTCAGGCGAAGTGGTGAAGCCCACAGGCCATAGTCGACCGTCTCCCCATAAGGCGGCACCATGTAACGGCCAACCTTGGTGGAGACTGTCACGGTTTGGCGGTCGATGGTCCGCAGGAAGCGGCCCAGGCGAAGTTCGCTGAGGCCATGCCCGTAAAGCGGCGCGGTATCGAAATAACGCAATCCGCCGTTATAGGCGCTGGCGAGAACGTCGGCCGCCTGCGTTTCCGTTACGTCTCGATAGAGCGTGCCGATGCCACTCGCGCCGAAGCCAAGGTGCGAGGCAAAGCCGATACGGCTTCTGGATGGGGCGCCGCTCATGCGCCCCGCTCCTGAAATTCCGGAAGCTGATAGACCTCGATGGCGTTCAGCCCAAAAATCTTCTTCTTATCCGTGTCCGAGAGGTCCTTGAGGCATTCCTGCAGGGCATCGACCACTCTGTCATAGCTTGCAGCCACAAGGCAGACCGGCCAGTCCGTGCCGAACATGCAGCGATCGGGGCCGAATACGTCGAGAACTTCATGGACGTAAGGCTTCAGGTCTTCCGGCGTCCAGGTCTTCCAATTGGCTTCCGTAACCATGCCCGACAGTTTGCACCAGACATGATCACGCTCGCTGCGGAACTTGCGGATCAATGCGGCCCATTCGCCGAAGCCGTTATTTCGGATTTCCGGCTTTGAGATGTGATCAAGCACGAAGCGCATATCGGGAAATGCTTCGGCCGTCTGGATGCAGGATGGCAGTTGCGGCAGGTTGGGAACGAGATCGTAGACGAGGCCGGCCGATTGAACCGTCGCCAAGCCACGCTTGACGTCGTCTCGCAGCAGCCAGTTCGGGTCGCTCTCCGTCTGGATCAAATGCCGGACGCCGACAAGCCATTTGCCGTTTGGCGACGCCTGCAGTTCGGCAAGCGTCTGTGGCAGTTTGCTATCGGTCAGGTCGACCCAGCCGACCACACCGGCCACGAAGTCGGTGGAGCCCGCCGTCCTAATGAAATCCCAGGTCTCTCCGAGATCGTTCCATGTTTGAACGAGAACGGTTCCGCTCACGCCATTTTTCTGAAGGCTCGGTCTGAGATCCGCCGGTTCGAACGTTCTGTTGATAGGCTCGAACGGGCCGCTCAACCAGCCATAATCGCCGCCGCTGCTTGGGTCCCAAAAGTGATGATGGGAGTCAATGATTGGACTTGTCATGGATGGCGTCCCCTTACCAGCGCTGATGGACATATTGCTTGATGTAGGTGTCGTAGATCGACCTGATCTCCTGCATCGCGTCAGATGAAATTGCCGGAAGGCCTGCTGCTTCTGCGTTTGATTGCGCTTGTTGCGGATTGCGGGCGCCGGGGATCGCGACTGTCACGGCGTCGAACATCAGGATCCAGCGCAGGGCGAATTTCGCCATTGTGCTATCACCCGATACCAGTGGACGGACCTTTTCTACGGCTTCGAGGCCGACCTCGTATGGAACTCCGGAGAACGTCTCACCGACATCGAAAGCCTCGCCATTGCGGTTGAACAGGCGATGGTCGTTGGCTTCGAATTTGGTGTCCTTCTTGAACTTGCCAGATAGCAGGCCGCTTGCGAGCGGTACGCGGGCGATGATCGCGACCTTCTTCTCTTCCGCCTGCTTGAAGAAATGCTCGATCGGGCGCTGGCGAAATGCGTTGAAGATGATCTGTATGCTGACGACGCCCGGATACTCGATTGCCTTCAGCGCTTCTTCGACGCGCTCGACGCTGACACCGTAATTGCGGATCTTGCCCTGCTCGACCAATTTGTCGAGCCGCTCGAACACTTCCGGATGGTAGTAGAGATCGGTCGGCGGGCAATGGAATTGCACGAGATCCAGGCAATCGGTCTCGAGATTCTTGAGGCTGCGATCGATCCAGGATGTCAGGTTTTCGGCGCTGTAGCCATCGACCGATTGGGCAGGAAGACGGCGGCCGGCCTTGGTGGCGATAAACGGGCGTTCGCCGCCGCGCTCGCGCATGACCTTGGCAATCAACTGCTCGGAATGGCCGTCGCCATAGACGTCTGCCGTGTCGATGAATGTCACGCCGGTATCGAGCGCCTTATGAAGCGCGGCCAAAGCCTCGTCGTCGTTGACCTCGCCCCAGGCGGCACCGATGGCCCAGGCCCCGAAGCCGATCTCACTGACCTTGCGGCCTGTTCGGCCGAATTCTCTCGTACGCATCTCTCACTCCCTCGTCTGCGGTTGCCGGTCAGGCCGGCTTCCTCTGTTTGGACTTGCTTGACATTCGCAGTCAAGGTAGTTATCAGAAAACAGGGTTGTACGACAACCCGGTAAGTACGCAAAATCTACATTGGGAGGATGAGATCGTGCGATCGGCGGTATTGGGAGGCATTTCACTTGCGCTCGGCCTCAGCGCATCTGCGCATTTGGCTTTGGCGGAAGATACGATCAAGATCGGCGTTGTTGCCGCTGAATCCGGGGCTTTCGTCTCAGCCGGGCATACGCTACCTGCGGGCGTCGGGCTCGCGGTCAAGGAAATCAACGACGCCGGCGGCGTCAAGGTTGGCGACAAAACCTACAAGATCGAGCTCTTGAAGCGCGATGATCGCACGGACATTTCGACGGCGATCGCAGCGACACAGGAACTCGTGCGCGACGACAAGGTCGCAGCCATCTTCGGCTCGGAAACGCATGACTTCACCCTTGCGATGACGAAGATCACGCAACCCGCGAAGGTCATTCAGATCGCAGGTAACAGCACGCTTGCGAAAATCCTGAACCCGCAATCCGTGGCGCCGGGCGGCGAGGATCATTATCTTTTCCAGTCCGAGCCCCAGGAATTTCAGCGTTCCGGCTCGACGGCGCGCGGCGTGCTCAGCCTGCTGACCCCATTGGTCGGCCATCCGCTGAAGAAATCCGTCGTCATTGTCGGCAATGATGCGACCGGTCAGTTCCTGACGTCCTACTACGTCAAGGCATTGAAGGCCGAAGGTCAGGAAGTGCCTGAGGTCATCTCTTATCCGCCTGACACGACGGATTTCTCGCCGTTCCTGACACGGGCGAAGAGCCTCAATCCGGATGTGGTTCATTTCTGGTACAACGGCGACTCGACGCTGGCCGCGCTGCCGCAGGCATTGGAACTCGGCGTTGCGCCGAGCTATTTCCTGTTCGGCGTCGACCCGGGCATCTGGAAGCAGCGCGGGCTGAGCGCAGACGTTCCGGTCGCAATGAGCTGCGTGCCGATCTGCTGGGGTGAATCCTCGAACGCCAATGCGAAGACCTATTTCAAGAACTACTTCGCAGCCGGTGCTCCCAAGGGCGTAACCTCGTCTGTCTCCCTGCTCTACTACGACTATGTCCACATGCTCGCCGAGGCCTGGGAGAAGGCCGGCTCGCTCGATCCGGACAAGACGGTTGCCGCCATGGAGTCGCTCCACCACAAGGGTGTCGTCTCCGACGACCTGTCCTTCAACAAGAGCCATCAGGTGACACACGCAACGGAAGTGTGCGCGGCGGCGCCTGGAGGCGATATTTCCTGCGCCATGCAGCAGCCACCTGCTGAGGCGCCTGCCGAATAATTGCCGATGCACTCCCGCCGGCCCTTGCCGGCGGGAGTTTCGTCACAGAAACGGACGGGCATAAAGGCCTGCGCAACAGCGGGACACAGCTGTGGATATTCTCTTTCAGCAACTTCTCAACGGTCTATCGATCGCAAGCGTCATTACGCTGATCGCCGTTGGGGTCACCCTGATCTTCGGATTGACCGGGATCATCAATTTTGCCCATGGCGAGTTCCTGATGGTTGGTAGCATCGTGACCTGGCTTGCGGTGCAGGCCGGGCTCGGCTTCTTCGTCGCGCTGGTGCTGGCGATTGTCGCGGTGGGCGTTATGGGTTTCGTTCTCGAGCGAGGCCTCTTCCGATTTACGCTCACGCGGCCGACCAACGGCTTTATCGTGTCTCTCGGCCTGATCGTCGTGCTGCAGCACATTGTCATCTTCTTTTACGACCCTAACCAGAAGAGCATTCCGAGGCCCCTGTCGGGCATATGGAATGTCGGCGGCGTTCGTATCGCGTCGGTGCGCGTGATGGTCATTCTGGTCACGATCGCTGTCGTCGCCTTGACCTTCACGATGGTAACGCGCAGCCGCTATGGTCGCGCGCTGCGTGCCGCGGTGGACGATCGGGACACGGCCGCGCTCATGGGCATTCCGGTTCGCCGTTACATCACCGGTGTTTTCGTGCTTGGAAGCGCGCTTGCCGGTCTCGGCGGCGCCTTGCTGATCGCGCTCTTTCCGATCACGCCCTTCACGGGCGGCACGATGGTGATGAAAGGTTTTGCGGTGGCGCTGATCGGCGGCCTCGGAAATCTCACAGGTGCCGTGGTGGCAGGCCTTATTCTCGGTATCGTCGAAGGCTTCAGCGCCGGCTACGGCTTCTCCGAATGGACGGACGCCTATTCTTTTGCCCTGATGATCCTGGTGTTGCTCTTCCGCCCGAATGGCCTCTTCGGCGGGACAAGCGGTCCGAAGATGGCCTGAGGAACGAAAGTCAAGATCATGAATAACTCGCTTTCCTCCTTCCGTTCCCTCGTTCCTGCGCTGGTCGTGCTTGCCCTGTTGGCGATCATGCCTGCTTTGGGACCTAGCAACCGAATGCTCTCGCTTGCAATTTCGGCTGGCATCAACATCGTGGCGCTCTATGGGCTTTCCGTTCTCTTCGGACAGACCGGTATTCTCTCGATGGGCCACGCAGCCCTCGTCGGCGTCGGGGCCTATGCTGCGGCGATCCTTGCGCGTGACAGCGGCATCGGTTTCTGGCTTGCGCTGCCGCTCGGCGGCATTCTTGCCGCCATTGCCGCAGCTGTGATCGGCATTCCGTCCCTTCGCGTCAGCGGCCACCACTTCGTCATCATGACCTTTGCCTTCGGTCAATTGCTGACGATCGTGCTGACCAACAGCGGGGATTACACCGGCGCTGCGACCGGTCTCGACCTGCAGCTTCCCGTCAATTTCCTCGGCGCGCGCGCCGACGACCTCCAACCCTATTATTTCATCGTGCTGGCCTTCGTGACGTTGAGCGCAGTGGCGAGCTGGGCCATTATCAATTCGCCCTACGGGCGTACGCTGCGCGCAATTCGCGAAAACGAGAAGCTTGCGGCCTCGCTCGGCATAAATGTCGGCCGTCACAAGATCGGTGCTTTCGTTGTCAGCGGCGTCTTTGCCGGCGTGTCCGGCGTGCTGCTCGCCTATTTCCTCCGCCACATCTCGCCTAGTCAGTTCGCTTCGTTCCCGAGCATCTACCTGGCACTCATGGTGATGATCGGCGGGGCACGGCTTTTGCTTGGACCGATCGCGGGCGGCATTCTCGTTTCCTTCCTGCCCGAAGTTCTGAACCTGGATCCGGTGGAATCCCGCATTCTATATGGCGTGTGCCTGATCGCCGTAATCCTGCTGCTTCCAAACGGGTTGATCGCCGGATTAATCGACGGCTGGCAACGGCTCTTGCACGGCTCGGTGACGAAACGGGAGAGCCAGTCCGCGAATAGCAAGCATGCCTCGGAGGCTGGCCGATGAATGCGATCCTGGAAATCAAGGGCCTCAAGAAGCAGTTCGGCGGCCTGACTGCCTTGTCCGGTGTCGACCTATCGATCGAGGAAGGTGAAATTCTGGGTATCGTTGGCCCGAACGGCTCGGGAAAGACGACGCTCTTCAACGTTATTACCGGCGTCCATAAGCCCACGGACGGCAAGGTCAGTTGGCGCGGTCGCGATATCACCAGTCTGGCAGCTCACGAAATTTCCGGCACGGGAATAGGCTACACCTTTCAACAGGCCATGGCCTTTCCGGGCCTGAGCGTGTGGGAGAACGTGCAGATCGCCTGCGAACATGCGCGCAATACCGGTCGCCCCTACCCTTGGACGACACCGGCCGCGCTGCTCGACTTTGTCGGACTGACCGCACTTTCGGCGGAAAAGGCCGGCGTGCTTCCGTTTGGCAATCTGCGTCTGCTCGGCATCGCTCTTGCCTTGGCGACGCGTCCGTCACTCATTCTTCTGGACGAGCCTGCCGCCGGGTTAAACGACAGGGAGACGGCCACTCTCGTTGGTCTGGTCAAGCAATTTCCTGGTCATGGCATCAGTGTCTGTGTCGTCGATCACGACATGAAGCTGATGCAGATGCTCTGCGAGCGGCTTGTGGTGCTGGATTTCGGCTCGAAGATCGCCGATGGGCCGACCCAGGCGGTGCTTGCCGATCCGAAAGTGCTTGAAGTCTATCTGGGAGGTGCGCTGTGAGCTTGCTCAGCCTATCGAATATCACCACAGGCTATGGTGCGACGGCGGTAAACCGCGATGTCTCGTTGACGCTGGATGAAGGCGAAATCATCACCATCCTTGGCCCCAATGGTGCCGGCAAATCCACGCTGCTGAGAACTATCGTCGGCCTCGTCAAACCCCGGGGCGGCAAGGTCGTCTTCGCAGGCGAAGACCTGACGGGGCGCACGCCGGATGTCATGGCCAAGCGCGGCGTGGTTCTGGTGCCGGAGGGCCGGCGCATCTTCGCGGATATGTCAGTCGAAGAAAATCTGCGCCTTGGCGCCTATACGCGCCGCGACGCCGATGCGGTCGAGGTCGACGTGAAGATGATGGAAAGCTTCTTTCCGATCCTTGCGGCCAAGCGGCAGCAGAAGGGCGGTTCGCTGAGCGGCGGTCAGCAGCAGATGCTGGCCATTGCGCGGGGGCTGATGGCGCGGCCGCGCGTCCTGTTGCTCGATGAGCCTTCGCTCGGGCTTTCCCCGCTGCTCGTCAAGGAAATTCAGGCGATCATTCTTGATATCGGCAAGACCTTCGGCGCGTCGGTTCTGCTTGTCGAGCAGAATGCGGGCCTTGCTCTCTCCGTCGCCTCGCGCGGCTACCTCATGCAGAACGGTCGCATTGCAACTTCGGGACCGATATCGGAACTGAAGAACATGTCCCTGATGCGTGAACTCTATCTCGGCGGCGTGACGGAGCAGGTGTGATTATGAACGAAGTTGCTCTTTCCTATGGACGCGGCCACCTCGATGTCACGCTTCCCTTGGGTTCGCAGCCCACCGTGATCCGCAAGCAGGCCCTGCCGAAGCTCGACGAACCCGTGGCTTCCATTCTTTCCGCCCTGCAAAACCCGATCAGGTCAGCGCCTTTGGCGGAGCTGGCAAAAGGAAGGAAGAGCGCCTGCATTCTCATCTGTGACATCACGCGACCCGTTCCGAACGGGCTTTTTCTGCGCCCAATGATCGAAGCGATGCTGTCAGCGGGAGTACCGAAGGACGGTATCTCGGTACTGGTCGCAACCGGTCTGCACCGCCCGAACCTTGGCGAGGAACTTGCCGAGCTTGTCGGCGATCCCTGGGTCCTGGAAAATGTGCGTGTGGAAAACCACTACGCTCGCGACGAAGCCGCACATGTCGATCTCGGCTTTACGAAAACGCGCCAGACACCGGTGAAGCTCGATCGCCTCTTCGTCGAGGCCGATTTGCGCATCGCAACAGGACTTGTCGAGCCGCATTTCATGGCCGGTTGGTCGGGTGGGCGCAAGGTCATCGCGCCAGGCGTCGCGCATCACGAGACAATCCGGACATTCCACTCCGCGCGCTTCATGGAAGATCCGCTCGCGGTTCAATGCAACCTCATCGGCAATCCGTTGCACGAGGAGCAGCTGGAAATCGTCCGCATGCTCGGCGAGGTCTATGCGCTCAACACCGTTCTCGACGAAGAGCGCGACCTCGTCTGTGTCACCTTCGGCGAGATCATTGCCAGCCATCAGGCGGCTGTCGATTTTGTGAGTGCTGCCACGAGCATTCAGCTTCAGCGAAAGTTCTCCACCGTCGTGACCTCATCTGCCGGGTATCCGCTCGACAAGACCTATTATCAGACGATCAAGGGCATGGTGACGCCGCTCGATATTCTTGAACCGGGCGGCACGCTGATCATCGCATCGGAGTGTTCGGAAGGCTTCGGCTCGCCGGAGTTTCGCGAGGCGCAGGCGAGATTGGTCGAGCTTGGGCCTGAGCGCTTTCTCGCGACGCTAACGGCAAAAAGACTTGCTGAAATCGACGAGTGGCAGACAGAGATGCAGCTGAAGCCAATGCGTCTCGGGACGGTCGAACTCTATACGACCGGTCTGAGCGGCGAAGACCGCAGGCTGACAGGCGTGCAGGTGATTGGCGATCTGACGGATGCGATAGAACGTAGCATCGCCAGAAGCGGCGATCCTGCTGTTGCCATCATTCCGGAGGGGCCATATGTCGTGCCGCGCCACGCGCTTTGACCGATTATCCGTGCAGGCTGGCGTCCCGAAGCTCTTCGAAGCGGGCCGTGCTCTTCGACAGATGATTGCGCAATGCCTTGCGGGCAGCAGCCTCACTGCCATCGCGGATCGCGTTGAAGATGGCATGATGTTCCTTGCGCATGCGCGTGGCATGGCGCTGCCGTTCGGAGACGCTCATCTTGTCGAGACGCGCCCACTGACGCGGCACCATGGCGGTGCCGAACGTATCGAAAAGGCGGCTGTAATAGGAATTTTGCGTCGCGACCAGAATGGTGCGATGAAAAGCGAAATCCTCTTCGGCGCCGTAACCGCCCTCCTCGATGGCGCGATCCAGGGCGTCAAGGCGGTCCTGCATGCGCGCAAGATCTTCGGGCGTGCGGCGCAACGCTGCCAGCCCGGCTGCCTCGTATTCGATGCCGATGCGCAGTTCCAATACCCGAAGAACTTCGTCGATGGATTGCAGGTCGTTTGGAATGATGGAGAAAGACCGTGGCATCGGGTCGTTGGAGACGAAAGCGCCGAGACCCTGCCGGGTGGTGATCAGGCCCTTTGCGCGCAGCGTGGCCAATGCCTCACGCACGATCGTCCGGCTCACACCCGTCGCTTCCATGATCGCCTGTTCGGTCGGCAGACGTTGACCCGGCTTCAGGTCGCCGGATTCGATCTGCGTGATGAGGCTGTCGGCGAGCCCGCTGCGCAGATTGGGCGTCTGCGGGATCGTGTTGAAAACGGCGTTGTCCCTGTCCTTCATTCTGTCTCGAAGTCCATTCTCGCTATCTGGTGGTTAGCCAACGATATCGTTGCTAACCCATACCAATGGAAAAAGCAAAAGCGCGCGTGATGGTACAACCGAAAACAACCGGGAGGAAATAATGAAAGAGAAAATCGGGTTCATCGGTATCGGGGCAATGGGCGCCGGCATGGCGTCGAACCTGCTTGCCAAGGGATGGCCGGTCACTGTGGTGGCGCATCGCAAGCGCGACGCGGTCGAGCAGCTGAAAGCACATGGCGCATTAGAGGTCGCGACTGCCCGGGAACTGGCCGAGGTGTCTGATGTAATTATATTCTGCGTCACAGGATCCGAGCAGGTTCGTCAGCTTGTTTCCGGGCGCGACGGGATCATAGCGGTGGGAAAGCCGTTGCTGCTGATCGATTGCTCGACCTCCAATCCGGCTGAGACCATCAAGCTTTCAGAGGAGCTTGCGCAAGTCGGAATCACGCTTGTCGATGCACCGCTGGCAAGAACGCCCAAGGAGGCGGCAGAAGGCACGCTGGACGTCATGGTCGGCGGCGCGCCGGACGCAGTCGCAAGGGCACGCCCGATCCTGGAAGCGTTCTCCGCGCGCATCGTTCCAACCGGCGGCGTCGGCACTGGCCATACGATGAAGCTCCTCAACAATTTCGTATCGATGGGCTATTCGGCGATCTACTCGGAGGCGCTGATGCTGGCGGCAAAGGCCGGGCTCACTCCGCAGGTCTTCGACAGCGTGCTGCGTGGCAGCCGCATGGATTGCGGCTTCTATCAGGCGTTCTTTGAATTCGTGCTGAACAGGAACGAGAACGCCCAGCGTTTTGCCATGGTCAACGCCCTGAAGGACATGAGCTATCTCGCCTCCTTCGCACAGTCCGTCCAGGCGGCAAATCCTGTCGGTGCGGCCGTTCGCAACAGTTTTGCTGCGGCTGTTGCGTCTGGTCGAGGCGAGTCCTTCGTGCCCGCGCTGTCCGACATCGTTGCAGGTCTGAACGGCGTTTCGCTTGTCCCATCGCAAGAGCCCGCGAAATAGTAGAGGCCGATCATGCTTGAGGTGCATCTCGACCCCGTCGGCGGCATTGCCGGAGACATGTTCGTCGCAACGCTTCTGGATTTTCGGCCGGATCTCGCAGCGGGCTTGATCGAGGCGCTGTCATTTTGTCCTTTGATCGACGGGGTCGAGTTCGAGCTGGCAGCCCATAACGACGGTATACTGACCGGAAAGCGCTTTGTCGTGCGCCGGCACGGCAGACGTGCGGAAGTGGAAAACGAACACCAGCATCACCATCACCATCATCGTGGCGGTCACCATCACCATCGCCACGATCACCACAATCACGCCGACCATCATCACGTTCATTGGCACGAGATCCGGGAGGCGCTCGACGGTTCTGATCTCGACCGCGAAACGGTGGAGCATGCGATCGGCATCTTCACACATCTGGCGGAAGCGGAAGCGAATGTGCATGGGGTCGATCCCGAGCATGTCAGGTTCCATGAGGTTGGAGCCTGGGATTCGATTGCCGACATCGTCGCCGCTGCATGGCTGATTGCTCGCATCGGCGCTGTCCGCTGGACGGTTGGAGCGCTGCCGCTTGGCTCAGGTCGAGTGCGCACGGCCCATGGTCTGCTGCCGGTCCCCGCTCCCGCAACAGCGCTACTCATGCAGGGCTTCGCGACAATCGACGATGGCGTTGCCGGAGAGCGGGTAACGCCGACTGGCGCAGCAATCCTGCGCCATCTGTGCAAATCAGACTTAGCCGTCCGCAGCCCGAGGCGACTTGTGGCGGCAGCTCACGGTTTTGGCACGAAACGCCTGCCGGGGATCAGCAATTGCCTTCGTTTGCTCGCTTTCGAGCCGGTTAAAACATCCGTTCCCACAGATCAGGTTGCCGTTCTCGAATGCGATATCGACGATCAAAGCGGCGAGGATCTCGCGCAGGCGATCGATAATCTGCGTGCAAGTGAGGGCGTGCTCGACGTGGTGCAGATGCCGGTATTTGGGAAGAAGGGGCGGATGATGACGCATCTTCGTATTCTCGCCGCGCCGGCAGCGCTTGAGGATACGCTCGCGGCCGTGTTCGACGAGACGACGACCATCGGTATTCGCCATTCCCTCATGGAGCGCAGCGTTCTTCGACGCGAAGCGACAACGACGGAAGTCGGTAGTCGACGTCTTCGCGTCAAGCTTGTCGAGCGGCCATCCGGGCGCACCGCAAAGCTGGAGGCGGATGAGCTTCATGATGTTGCCGGGCATGCCGCGCGTTCGAGCCTGCGTCGATTGGCCGAAGATCGCATCGAAGGGGATGAGGAATGAGGCAGAGACTGGAAGCCGTATTGTCTTCACTGCCCGCCTGTGCCGTTGCCGTGAGCGGTGGGGTCGATTCCATGACACTTGCGGTTATCGCCCACCGTCTGCTCGGCAGCGCGCGGGTTGCCATAATGCATGCGGTTTCCCCAGCGGTGCCGGCCGAAGCGACGGAGCGCGTCCGCCTTGCAGCTGAGCGCGAAGGCTGGGACCTTCGTATTCTCGACGCGGGCGAATTCGCCGATGATAATTATCTTCGCAATCCGGTGAACCGTTGCTTCTTCTGCAAGGGCAATCTCTACGGCGCTATAACCCGAATATCTGATCGGCAGGTTCTCTCGGGCGCCAATACCGACGATCTCGGCGAATATCGGCCGGGACTTGATGCAGCTCGCAATCATCAGGTCCGCCATCCCTATCTGGAGGCAGATATCGACAAGCAGGGCGTGCGCGCACTCGCCCGCGAACTTGGCCTTGGGGATATCGCTGAACTCCCAGCGTCCCCTTGTCTTTCCAGCCGCGTCGAGACCTCGATTGCCATCGAGCCGCAAACGCTGAGAGCAATCCATGCCATCGAGCGACTGATCGACGTCGAGTTGAAACCTCAAACCGTGCGTTGCCGTGTCCGGCGCACTGGCGTGGTGATCGAGCTCGACCCGCAAAGCCTTGCCCGGATGGAGGCGGCGAAAGGCACGGAGCTTTCAGACGCAATCACGGCACTGCTGCCCGCCAGGCTTGCGGGCGGGGCGATCAACTTTGAGGCCTATCGCAACGGCAGCGCTTTTGTGGGAGTGAAGCAGTGAGCGGCAACGATGTCGTCTTTGATTTTGAGCGCGCGGAGCGCATTAGGCTTGACGAGGCCGTTTTCTGCGAAGGCAAGAGCAGCGGGCAGATTGCCTCGATCCTGGTCGATGCGCGAGCGCGGGGTGCAGGTCTGTTGTTGACACGGCTCGACCCAGGAAAACTATCCGAGCTCCCGAACGAGCTGAGAGACGATATCGATTATTGCGCCCTTTCCCGAACCGCCTTCTTTGGGCCGCTGCGTGCGGTTACCGTTGAAGGGACAATCGCGATCGTGGCTGCCGGAACATCGGATGCCGGTGTGGCGCGAGAAGCGGCGCGCACGTTGCGCCACGCGGGTGTGGAGGCAAACCTGATCACAGATGTGGGTGTTGCCGGTCTGTGGCGTCTGATGGACCGCATCGAAGACATACGACGCCACCCGATCGTCATAGCGGTTGCCGGTATGGATGCGGCACTTGCCAGTGTGCTTGGCGGCTTGGTCGCCGGTGTCGTGATCGCGGTGCCGACCTCCGTCGGCTACGGTGCATCGGAGGGCGGACGCACGGCTCTCAACGCCATGCTGGCCAGCTGCGCGCCTGGGATAGCCGTTTGCAACATCGATAACGGATATGGGGGTGCTTCAGCCGCGCTGCGTGTTATCTCCATCATTGGAGTGCGCTGAGCTTCGATCTCGTCATGACGGATCGCTCTCGAAATCCTGCTTTCCAAGCGCGCCGGTCAGGAAATGCACGAGCCCGAAGGGAGCGCTTTCGCCGAGACATAGATCGAGGATTTGACGTGCATCCGATGCCTCAGCCGCGCTTCGGGAGAACATCGCTTCCTCATAGACGGAAAGTGCCGCCTCGATATCGCCGGGATGCGACGCGATCGCCTTTGCGAGTTCTGCACCGTCCAACATGGCAAGGTTCGCGCCTTCGCCGGAAGGTGCCATCAGATGCGCGGCGTCTCCGAGAAGTGTCACCCCGGCAATGCGATCCCATCTGTGTTCGTCCGGAAGTGCGTGGATCATCCGTGGAGCCGGCGCTGTGTCGGCGTCGGTAATTAACGCGGTCAATGCTGGTGCCCAACCGTCGAACTCGGCCGCGACCTGAGCCAGCGCGGTTGCGCTGTCGTTAAAGTCGATGCCGGCCACCCACTCGGCAGTGCAATGCAGCTGGATATATGAGTGAAGAACGCCACCGGCTTCGCGATGGGCAAAAATCCCCTTCCCCGGCGTGGGGACAAACAAACCGCCACTGCCAACCGCAGCAGCTGCTGCGGGGTGCCGATTGTCGGCATCGTATAGATATGTCTCGATAAACGTCGCGCCGACATAGTCGGGCTGTGCAGCGGAAAGCAAAGGTCTGACTTTCGACCATGCGCCGTCCGCACCGACGAGAAGCTCGGAGTGGACACTCGATCCGTCCGCAAAGATCAATTCGTGTCGGCCATCTCCAAGCGCTTGGACGCTACTGAGTTTCTTTCCCCATTTGACTGTTTCGGGTGGCAGCGCTTCCAAAAGAATCCGCCGCAAATCGCCGCGGAGAACTTCCGGTCGCCCGCCGGTTCCATGGTCGGGTTCTTCAAGCAGGACATTCCCGTTGAGATCGAGCACGCGCGAGGCCTGTCCTCCCTCATGGATGATGGCATGAAACTCGTCCAGGAGACCGGCTGCCTCGAGCGCGACCTGCCCGTTATGCTCATGGATATCAAGCTGGCCGCCCTGCGTGCGAGCCTCAGGCGAAGGGTCGGCCTCGTAAACAGTCCCTGCAATGCCGTTGAGATGGAGAACTCGCGCGAGAGTCAGTCCGCCAAGACCCGCGCCGACAATCGTTACCGACGTCATTTTGATATTTCCTTTCGAAAGCGTATTGGAACAATGTTCCATATTCGATTTTAATTGGAACGTCGTTCCATAAATGTCAAGATGGCACCCATGAAAACTAAGAAACCGCGAAATGAGCGGCGTACGGACGCGCTGTCCAAAAAACGGATCGTCGAAGCAGCAATCGAGATCCTAGACGCAGAGGGCGAGCATGCCTTGACCTTTCGGGCGCTTGGCGCTCGTCTTTCGACGGGCAGCGGTGCCATATACTGGCATATCGGCGACAAGAAGGAGCTGTTGACCGAAGCGACTTATGACATTATCGCGCAGGCAATCACCGGCGTTGTTAGGGATACCGAGCCGAGAGACGGAATCTGTGCCATCGCACTTGGTGTTTTTGATGCGATCGATCGACATCCCTGGATCGGCACGCAGCTTTCGCGCGAGCCGGCACAGCCGGCGATGCTGCGTATTTTTGAAGGTATTGGCAGCCGGCTCCAGGCGCTCGGGGTGCCTGAACCTGCATTGTTCAATGCCGCGTCAGCCCTGTTGAATTACATCGTCGGCGTTGCCGGTCAGAATGCGGCGAACGCTCGCCTGCATCCAAGAGAAACGGATCGCTCGGATTTTCTCCAGACCGTTGCCGCCACATGGATGCAGCTAGACGCCGCCGAATACCCTTTCCTGCAGAAGGTTGCCGCGCAACTGCAAGAGCATGACGACCAGGAACAATTCATGGCCGGCATAGATCTGATCCTCGCAGGTATCGAAGTCGTCCGTTCACGATAACAGTGTAGCAATCCTTGGCGCAGGAGGCGCGTGAACGCCTCCTGCGCTTCGCTTTATGCTGCGTCGACAGTCGTCTGGGTCTGTTCGCCAAGACCCTCAATGCCAAGCCTGATCGTCTGGCCGGCCGTGAGGAACATCGGCGGCTTCATGCCGAGCCCGACGCCCGGGGGCGTGCCCGTCGAGATGATATCGCCCGGCTGCAGGCTCATGAATTGCGAGATGTAATGTACGAGGAAGGCGACGCCGAAGATCATTGTCTTGGTCGAGCCGTTCTGGCGCATGACGCCATCTACCGAAAGCCACATCTTCAGATTTTGCGGATCGGCGATTTCGTCGCGCGTGACAATCCAGGGGCCGATCGGTCCGAAGCTGTCGGCCGACTTGCCTTTTGTCCACTGGCCACCGCGCTCGGCCTGGAATTCCCGCTCGGACACGTCGTTGATCAGGCAATAGCCGGCGACGTGCTTCATCGCGTCTGCTTCGGAGACATAGCGCGCTTCATCGCCGATCACGACGCCGAGCTCGACTTCCCAATCCGTTTTCTTCGACTTGCGTGGAATGATGACGTTATCGTTCGGGCCGGTGATTGCGCTGGTCGCCTTCATGAAAAGGATCGGCTCTTCCGGAATTGCAGCACCCGTCTCGGCAGCATGGTCCGCATAATTCAATCCGACGCAGATGAATTTGCCGGTGCGGGCGACGCATGGGCCAAGGCGCCCAGGCTCGGCGACCAAAGGCAGGCTTTCGACGTCGATCGCTGCAATCTTCGCCAGCCCGGTCGTCGTAAGGGTATTGCCGGCGAGATCGTCGATCTGCCCGCTGAGGTCTCGGACCTTGCCGTTCTTGTCGAGGATGCCGGGCTTTTCAAGGCCATTCTGGCCATATCGCAGAAGCTTCATATCGATTGTCCGTTGTCTAGCTGTTGTTCTTCAGGCATTGGCCCAGCCGCCGTCGATGACGATGGCATTCCCCGTCATGAAGGCCGATTCCTTGCTGGCCAAGTAAACGACGAGGTCGGCGACTTCTTCGGCCGTACCAAGTCGACCCATCGGCTGCCGGGCAATGAAACCCGCGCGTGCCTGATCGTAATCGCCAAGTGCCCGCATGCGGTCTTGCAGCGACGGGCTTTCGACCGTGCCGGGGCAGATCGCATTGGCCCTAATACCCTGGCCGACATAGTCGAGTGCCACGGATTTGGTCAGGCCGATAACGGCGGCCTTTGTGGTGCCGTAGATGAAGCGGTTTGGCGCCGCAATGACGGTCGAGGCGACGGACGCCATATTGACGATCGATCCACCGCCCCGCGCGATCATTCCGGGCAGGAAGGCGCGGATCATCCGGTACATGGCACGGATGTTGAGATTGACCGAGAAATCGAAAGCGTCCTCGTCGCAGTCGAGGATCGAGCCGTGGTGAACGAAGCCGGCGCAATTGAACAGAATGTCGGGAGCTTCGATCCCGGCTGCAAAATCCTTGATTTCGCCGGCATTGAGGACATCGAGCTTCTTTACGTTGACGCCGGCATGTTCTTGCAGCGTCTCCAATTTTGCCGCGTCGATATCTGTCGCCCAGACGCGGGCGCCTTCTCTTAGAAAGGCCAGCACAGTGGCACGCCCCATCCCCTGCCCGGCCGCCGTCACCACGGCCGTCTTTCCCTCAAGTCTTCCTGTCATTTGAAATCCTCAACAGATTATTCGGATTGCTCCTCGGCAAGACCGACGCGGCTTGCCGCGCCGTGGAGGTGGGCCCGCATGGCCTCTTGCGCTTCCTCGGCATTCTTTGCCTCGATGCTATCGAGTATACGCTGGTGCTCGCCGAGCGTGACCGCGGCGAGATCTTCCGATCGCTGCTGATTGCCGGATGCGAGGATACTTTCACGCACTCTTTCCGAGACGAACATCAGAAACTGGACCATGTATGCATTGCCCGTGGCGGCCGCGACCGTTTTGTGAAATTCGAGATCGGTCTTCAACCACATGACGCTCCCATATGGCGCGTTCCGCATGGTTGCGAGGGCCTCTTTCATGGCGAGAAGATCATCATCGGTGCGACGTTTCGCAGCCAGAGCCGCCGCCTGTACTTCAAGTATGCCGCGAAGCTCGAAGAGCGATTGGAACGCGGTTGCCTGTTGCAGGGCGTCGAAGTCGATCGTCAGCACCGTCGCATTGGGCTCGTCCGCGACAAAGGCACCCCGGCCCTGTTGAGACCAGATTCGCCCCTCGGATCTGAGCCTTGCGATCGCTTCGCGAACCACGTTGCGGCTGACGCCGAATGTCTGGGCGAGCTGCTGTTCGGTCGGCAGCTGATCGCCAGGTCGCAGCCGGCCCTGCGCGATTTCGCGCGAGATCGAACTTGCGACCAGGGTCGACAGATGTGGTCCCCGATTGACCTTGTCGAGTTTCAGCGTCATTCCCTACCCCTGTGCTTGACTTTCCACCCTTGCCAAAATCCGGCCTTCGCTCAAGAGATGCTTCGGGTCGAATGCGTCCTTGATCCGGCCGGAAAGCTCCAGCGTCAAGGGGTCGGCGCGTTTGAGAAAGGCTGCCTGCTTGACGCGGCCGATGCCATGCTCGGCGCTGATCGAGCCGCCGTGCCGGTCAACGACATCGAAGATTACCTCTTCGGTCGCATGAAACAGATGGTCGAATTCGCTGGTCGGCATGCCGATCGGCGGAACGATATTCAGATGAATATTGCCGTCGCCGACATGACCATACGTCACAGCGATCGCCTCAGGGTGTTTCTTCGAGAGCGCGTCGAGGGTATCTGAAACGAAGGAGGCCAGGCTCGATATGGATACGGAGACATCCGTCCTCAGATAGCGTCCGCCCCGGCCCTGCGCCTCAACCATCATTTCCCGCAATAGCCAAAGCCGTTCGCTCTGAGCCCTGCTGCTCGCAATCACGCCATCGAGAACAAGGTCGGACGCGTCGGCGAGAAAGCCTTCCAGCAACGCTCGAAGATCGACACGACCGGCAGCCGATGCCTCGATCAGCACGTAGACCGGATAGGCTTCACTGAGCGGATCGGGGAGATCGTCGCGGGAATTGATGGCGATTTCTATGCCGCCGCGCAGGATGAGCTCGAAGGCGGTCAGCAGGTCGCTGCATTGGCGCCGTGCCCGCGCATAAAGCTGCATGGCCGCTTCAACCGATGGAAGGCCGACCAGAGCCGTCTCGATCTGCTCGGGCTTCGGAAAAACCTTGAGCGCGACGGCCGTCACGATCCCAAGCGTGCCCTCGCTGCCAATGAACAGCTGCTTGAGATCATAACCACGATTGTCCTTGCGTAGCGTGCGCAGGCCATTCCAGATGCGGCCATCGGCCAGCACCACCTCGAGACCAAGCACGAGATCGCGCGTCATGCCATATCGCAGAACGTTGAAGCCACCGGCATTGGTGGAGACATTCCCGCCGATCCGGCACGTGCCCTGCGCGCCGAAGGTGATCGGCAAAATACAGTCTGCCGTTTCGGCATGGCGCTTTGCGTCTTCAAGAATACAGCCGGCCTCTACCACCATGGCGAAATCGATGGGGTTTACGGAGCGGACCTTGTTCATTCGCTCCAGCGACACGACGACCTCGCCACCAGGATAGCTCGCCACAGCCGCTCCTACGAGCCCCGTCAGCCCTCCCTGTGGGACGACATGAATCTGTTGTTCGTGACAGCATTTCATCAACAGACTGACGTCCTCGGTCGATCGCGGCCGAGCGACGGCCAGCGGTCGTCCGTAGTGATCCCCGGACCAATCGCGGCTGTAGCGCTCCAAGCCTTCCGAGTCCGTCAGGAGCATGTCTGCAGGCATTGCAGCGGCAAGGGCTGCAAGCGCTTTTTCCTGAAGGGGTGAGAGGGCGTTCATTCGGTTGCTCCGCTTTGGCTGGAAAACATCTGGACAATTAGGTCACTTACATGGTTATCATACAACATCGGTTTCGAACATCAAGTGCAGGGACCTTTTCCGCTGCTCTCATTTCGCTAAAAACCGGTGTAAAAACGACAACTTGCAGGAGGATCCGTACTATGACCGCAGCGACCGGCCAATTCCGAATGATGCACACAATGATCCGCGTTCTCGACCTCGATAAGTCGATCAAGTTCTATACCGAGCTGCTCGGCATGAAGCTTCTGCGCAGGGACGATTACCCTGGCGGCAAGTTCACCAACGCTTTCGTCGGCTATGGCCCGGAAGAAACGGATACCGTTGTCGAGCTGACCTATAACTGGGGTCGTGAAGAACCCTACGATCTCGGCACCGGCTTCGGCCATCTGGCCCTGGGCGTCAACGACATCTACGCCGTTTGCGCCGCTTTGGAGAAGGAGGGCGCCAAGATCCCGCGTCCGCCGGGTCCGATGCTCCACGGCACGACCCACATTGCCTTTATCGAAGATCCGGACGGTTACAAAATCGAGCTGATCGGCCTCGACACCATGTAAGCGCCTGGGCGTTTTTTCCCGGCCGCGTCGATCGACGCGGCCTTTTTTATATGCGTATGCCACCGTCGCCCACCTGATCATTTGATGATCGCAATCTTGCTTCGATCGATGGTGATCGCGACGGCAAGGATGAGTACGGCGCCGAAGACGACGTTTTCGGCGAAGATATTAATCCCCACGAATGTCATGCCGATGCGGACGATCGAGATGATAAGCGCCCCGACAGCGGTCCGCGCTACGCCGCCCAGTCCGCCGGTAATTGCCGTCCCGCCGACGATGACAGCCGCAATGGCCGGCAAAAGCAGCTGATTTGCAAGATTGGGCGAGCCGCTCGAGAGACGTGCCGCAAGAATGGTGCCGGCAACGGCCGCCAGCATGCCCGAAATTGCAAACGCGACGATTTTTGTCCGCTCGACATTAATGCCGGCCGCTATGGCAGCCGGTTCGCCCGCACCAACGGCAAGGCTGTGACGGCCGAAGCGCGTATATCTGAGGCCGACGAACGCCAGAACTCCGATCACAGCTGCAATCCAGATGACCGTCGGCAGGCCCGCCAACGTGCCGTTGACCCATGCCGTGTTCTCACGTCCGGCTTGCTCGATCGTGATGGCCCGGCCTGCGGCGGCCCAGAGCGCGATGCCAGCCACGACGCCGCCAGTGGCGAGCGTTGCGACGAAAGACGGCACTTTCAGGCGAACATGGACATAGCCGCTGAGAATGCCGAAGACGAGGCCCGAGAGAATGGCGACCGGAAAGGCCATGATGCCGATCTTCGGCAGCAATTGCGCCAGGATGACACTGGCGAGCGACGCCACGGACTGAATCGACAGGTCGATGCCGCCGATGAGAATGACGAAGGTGACGCCGGCCGCCAGGATAAAGACGACGGCTGTGTTCGACAGGAGAAGCAGCAGCGTATCGCCAGACAGGAAGCCGGGCGCGGCCACCTCGACAATCAGGATCAAGACGACCAGCAAAGCCGGCGGTATCGCCCCTTGGATCCAGCCAGCGGCAACGAGAGTTTTGATGTCTTTGAAGCTGTTCACGATGCTCTCCTCAAACCATCGCCCTGACCAGATCGACCTGATCAGGTTTGTTACCGGGCGCTGCATCGAAATGTGCCGTTACCGCGCCGTCGCGCATCACAAGCACGCGATGCGAAAGACCGATCGTCTCTTCCAGCGTGTCGGAGATCAGCAGGATCGCGATGCCTTGCGACGACAACTCACGCACCAGTTCGTAGACCTCTTCCTTGGCGCCGACATCGAGGCCGCGCGTCGGGTGGTCAAGGATCAGGATGCGTGAGCCGGCTGTCATCCAGCGCGCAAGAACGACCTTCTGCTGGTTGCCGCCAGAAAGCTTGCGGCAAGCGATATCGGGGCCTGGCGCCTTGATCCGCAGGCGCTTGATCCAATCGCTGGCAAGCCGGCGCTCGCGGCCATAGTCGATTGCGCCCTTGCGCATGACGGAGGACAGGTCGGCAAGCGTGATATTTTCGGCGATGGAAAGGAACATCACCAGACCCTCGACGCGTCTTTCGCGCGGGATATAGCCGACGCTCTTGCGGACCGCCTGCCCCGGTGACTTGAAGTGCACCGGGTCGCCATTGATCTTCAAGGTGCCGCTGGTATGCGTCAGAAATCCACCGATGGTGCGCGTTACCTCTTCGCGGCCTGATCCGACAACGCCCGCGATGCCAACGATCTCGCCCGCACGGATCTGCAGATCGACGTCGTGGAACGCGCCGTCGATGGCCAGGCGGCTGGCATCGACCACGATCTCGCTGCGCGGCGGGACCTGCTTGTCTTCCTTGTAGTATGTCGCCTGCAAGCCGCGGCCGACCATGATTTCATGCAATTCCGGTCCAGTGACATCGGCTGCTGTATGCTCGGCGACGACCTGCCCATCCTTCATCGTGTAGACGCGGTCCGAAATGCGTAGGACCTCATCCAGGCGATGCGAGACGAAGACGAAGCTTGCCCGGGATTTGAGCGAGCGGACACGCTTGAACAGCACGTCGATGTCGCTGCCGCTCAGCACGGAGGTCGGCTCGTCAAGCAAGATCACGAGCGGTCGCGATACGGTTTCCTCCAGCGTCAAAGCCTTGGCAAGTTCGACCATCTGGCGGGCGGCGAATGTCAGCTCCGACGTGCGGGCCGTCACGTCGATGTCGACGCCGATCTTTTCGAGCTGGCGCCGTGCAGCGGCCCGCATTCCCTTCCAGTCCATAATGCCGAACCGGACGAAACGATCTTCCTGACCGAGATAGATGTTCTCGGCCACGGAAATATTCAGAAGCAGCGACTGCTCCTGGAAGACCATGCCAATGCCATGCACGGCACCGTCGCGAGCGTTCCGCAACCGAAGCGGCTGGCCGTCGAGCATGAGAGTGCCGCCATCGGGTTGATGGGTTCCGGCAAGAATGCGCATCAGCGTCGACTTGCCGGCGCCATTCTCCCCGATCAGCCCGACGACCTCATTGGGCCTGACTTCGAGCGAAACATTCTTTAGAGCGGGAACACCCGCAAAGGACTTGCTGATTTCCTTGGCTGACAACATGGCGGTCACTTCACGATCTGGAGGCGCAGGCGATCAAGGGAAAGGGCCACGGCGGCAATGATCATCAGACCCTGCACGGTCTGCTGAACATAGGGAGACACGCCGAGCAGGATCATCCCGTTGCTGAGCACGGTGACGATCAGGACGCCGACCAAGGTATTGATGACACCACCCTCGCCGCCGGTCAGCGCTGTGCCGCCGACGACCACTGCGGTGACGGCTGCAAACAAGCGTCCGTCGGCGATGACGGCGTCGGAGCGACCAAGCTGCGCAGCGGCAAGAACGCCCGCTATGCCGAAGAAGAACCCCGCCAGCCCGAAGGCCATGATGCGCACACGGCGAAGACTGATGCCGGAGAGTTCAGCCACATCCTCACCGCCGCCAATCGCCATGATATGCCGGCCAAGGCGGGTGTAATATTGAACGACGCAAGCAATCAGAAACGCTGCGAATGCCACCCAGGCTGCGAGCGGCAGGCCGAGAACGCGTGCGAGGGCTAGATCGCGGATGGATGGATCCATCAGGCGCACAGCCGAGCCGCCAAGCATATAGACGGAGATGCCGAGCCCTATGAACCAGACTCCAAGCGTTGCCATGAAAGATGGAATTCTCAGAAACGTCTGAATGATGCCGGTCGTGAAACCCATTGCCGTGCTGGCCGCGATTGCCGCGATAACGGCGAACCAGCCATAGGAATTGGCATTGGCGTCATTGGTAGCAAGGAGCACGGTGACCATCGCCGCAACCGAGAGCGAACCCTCGACCGACAGGTCGATGCTGCCAAGCAAGATGATGAAGGTAAGCCCCATGGCAAGTGTCAAGGGCACTGCCGCGGAGTTAGCGATGCGCACGAGGTTGCGCAATTCGATGAAATTCGGATTTGCTATGGTGATGAGAATGCAAAGAGCAATCAGCACCAACGCCGGGGCATAGGAACGCCAGCGCTTCAGATTAAGCTTGCCCATCAGGCGGCTTCCAGACGTCGACATGGCACCTGCCCGCTCGCTGTTCTTAATAGTTTTGATGTTCTCGACGTTGATGGTCAACGGATATACCTCGCTGCGTCATTCCCGATAGAACTGGCCTGAGATAGCTGGCAGGCGCCGTGACGCCTGCCAGCCACAAGGCAACCGCGGGAGGAGCCGCAGGCTGCGGAAAAGCGTGGCCGTATCAGGTTCGAATGGCGCCGGTTACGCGGCCCCAGAGGTCGTTCCAGTCGAGCTTTGGATGCGAGTCGATGTTGTTCTTGTAGTAGTCTTCGACGTTTTCCTTGGCGATGAGCACCGCCTTGCCGTAGAACTCCCGGTGTTCCGGCGGCTCCTTGGCCGGGTCAAACTTCTTTTGCAACGCTGCGAGACCGATCGCGAGGCCCATGCCGCCCTGCCAAAAGGGATCCGAGGTGACGGTGCAGGCAAATTCGCCCTTCCGCACCGCGTCGACGGCCGCCTTGATGCCATCGACGCCGACGACTGGAACCTTGCCGGCGAGGTTTTCGGCGCGCAGCGCTTCGAGCGCGCCCGTACCCATATCGTCATTGGCTGCCCAGACACCCTTCACGTCGTCGCCGAAGCGCGTCAGAAGATTGCCCGTCAGGTCATAGGCTTCCGAGGATTTCCAGTTGGCGACCTGGAAGTCCAAGAGCTTGATGTTGGGGTTTGCAGCCAGCGCCTGTTCCAGGCCCTGTTTGCGTTCGATCGCGGCAGTGTTCGAGATCTGCCCGCCAAGTGCGATAATGCCGCCGGAGCCGCCGATCGTCTTGAACAGGATTTCGGCAATCTGCTTGCCGCTGGTGATCCCGTCGAACTCGATGTGCGAGACGTAGAACGGGTTGAAATCCTTCGGGTGAAGGTCGTTCGGCTTGTTCCACTGTGTGACGACGTAGGCGCCGGCCTTCGCGCAGGCTTCCACGATCGGCCGCGCATCCGGCGTATCGTTCGGGTCCGAGTTCAAGACCATGTTGCCGCCGGTCTTGGCGAGCATGGCTTTAATGTCGGCAATGCCCTTCTCGCTGTTGCCTTCCGAGACGAGCGTGACGTGGTCGAGGCCGATTGCGGACGCGAAGGCCTCGGCGCCTGTCTTCCAGACCGCGTGATAGGGATTGGACAGCGAGCGAATGGATGTGACGAGCGTCGGCTTGTCTGCGGCGAAGAGTTGTCTGGGCAGTGCAGCGACCGTTGCACCCGCCGCGACGGTAGCGAGAAACGATCGGCGGTTCATGCTGGCGAAACGCGAACTTGTCCTGTCAGTCATTCGTAAACCTCCCTTTGAATGACGAAGATCAGATGCCGTCCTTGTTCCCGCGACATCTGGATCCGAAGCATCATCGTCGTAGCATTTGTACGACAACCCTTCAAGACTATAACCGTACCCTTTCTCTTGACGAGGGGCAAGAGACTTGAGATTGTGCGCACGGATTGATGGCCGGACAATGAGGAAATGCCGGTATTTGCGGAGGAAAGAATGCCCGATTACATCATCGTCGGTGGCGGTTCGGCGGGATGCGTGCTTGCTGCGCGCCTGAGCGAAGATCCCGATGTTTCCGTAACTTTGCTGGAGGCCGGCCCTCAAGACAAGAACATGTATATCCACCTGCCGGTCGGTTTTTTCAAAATGACCGCGGGTCCGCTCATATGGGGATATGAAACCATTGCCGGCCGCGAAATCGCCGGCCGTACGATGGTCTATCCACAGGCTCGTGTTCTTGGCGGCGGCAGCTCCATAAATGCGCAGGTCTTCACGCGGGGATGCCCGCAGGATTACGATGGCTGGCGCGATCTCGAAGGGTGCCAAGGTTGGGGATATGACGATGTGCGCCCCTATTTCCGCAAGTCTGAGGGCAATGATACGTTCGGCGGTGACCACCACGGCACCGAGGGCCCGCTTGGGGTGAGCTCTCAGACGCCACATTCGCTGACCCGCGTCTTCGTGCGGGCAGCTCAAGAGGCTGGTCTCCCTTTCAATCCGGACTTCAATGCCGGATCGCAGGCTGGCGCAGGCTTCTATCAAACGACGACGCGCAACGGTCGACGCAGCAGCACAGCCGTCGGTTATCTGCGGCCTGCCCTCGGACGCAAGAACTTGACGGTCAGAACCGACACCGCCGTCAACCGTATCGTCATTGAAAATGGCTGCGCCGTCGGCATCGAGATCATAGAGAACGGGCGTTCCGTTCTTCTCAGAGCAGAGCGCGAAGTCATCCTGACGGCCGGCGCCATCGGTTCGCCGAAAATGCTGATGCTGTCCGGACTTGGGCCGGCGGATGAGCTACGGGCTCTCGACATCGACGTCGTTCGCGATCTGCCGCAGGTCGGCAAGAATCTGCAGGATCATATGGATGTCGATGTGCTGGCAGAGCTAAACGGTCCGCATGGCATCGACCGCTACAAGAAACGCCATTGGCAAGTCGCCGCAGGCATCGAATATGCCCTGTTCGGCAAGGGGCCGGTCGCGTCCAATATCGTTGAGGCCGGCGGCTTCTGGTGGGGCGACCGCGACGAGAAAACACCCGATATCCAGTTTCATTTTCTTCCGGGTGCCGGCGTTGAGGAAGGCATCGGCGGCGTGCCTGGCGGCAATGGCTGCACGCTGAACTCCTATCACGTTCGTCCACGCTCGCGCGGCTCCGTCACGCTTCGTTCCAAGGATCCGCGCATGGCGCCGGCTATCGATCCGAATGCCTTTGCCGAGCCCTATGATCTCGAGCGCGCCGTCGATGGCATCAGGATCAGCCAGGAAATCCTTTCGCAGGCAGCCTTCCGGCCATTCGTCAGAAAGCTGCATCTGCCGGACGGGAATATCCGCAGCCAGGACGAATACCGCGAGTTCGCCCGCCAATATGCGCGCTCCGCCTATCATCCCGTCGGGACATGCCGCATGGGTGGTGCTGAGGATGCAGTCGTCGACCCTGAGCTTAAGGTGCGTGGAATCGATCGCTTGAGAGTTTGCGACAGCTCCGTCATGCCGCGCCTGATCTCTTCCAATACCAATGCCGCAACGGTCATGATTGCTGAAAAGGCTGCAGACATTCTGAAGGGCGTGAAGCAGACACGATCGCAACGTCAATACGCCTGAACGATCTCAACCACGGCAGGTTTTAATTCCTGCCGTGGCAGTCTTATCCTAAAGGCTACCCTGCGGTAGCGACCGCCCGCTTGCCGAGGCCGGATTTGACGATGCGGATCAACTCTTCCTCACTGGTTTCCGATGTCGCGGCATCGAGCACGATCTCGCCGGCATGCAGGAAGTTGATGCGGTCGCAGACTTCGAAGATCTGATTGTAGTTATGAACGATCAGAACGACCGAAACTTCGCGCTGTCGGCGCAGGTTCTGAATGAGCCCGAGCACGTGGGCGCTTTCGCGCACGCCAAGGGCTGCCAGCGGTTCGTCAAGGATGAGCACGGTCGGCGACGAATAGATGGAGCGGGCCACCGCGATGCATTGACGCTGACCGCCGGACAGCATGTCCACCGTACTGTTCACGCTGGGGATGGAGATGCCCAGCGTGTCGAGATAGGTGCGGGACAGCTGGCGCATGCGCTGGTTATCGAGCAGGTTCAGCCCGAGGAAACGCTTGCGCTGCTCACGCCCCAGAAACATGTTGTGGTAGACGCTGAGATCGCCCACCAGCGCCAGATCCTGATAGACGGTTTCGATGCCGAGCGCGCGTGCGTCTCTCGGCGAATTGAACCGCACGTCCTCACCGTTGAACTGCATCTTGCCGCGATCCGGCGTATGGAAGCCTGACATCGTCTTGATGAGCGTCGATTTCCCGGCGCCATTGTCGCCGACGAGTGCCAGAACTTCGCCCTTGCGGAGTTTCAGGCTGACGTCCACAAGCGCGGTAACGGCGCCGAAGCTCTTGCTGATATGCTCCATCTCAAGAATGACGGGCGCATTCTGCGGAAGCGGAGGAATGGGTTCGCCTGTCATTTGCGTCTCCTTGTGCGCAGCCTGTCGACCTGGACGTTAAGGATCATCGCGCCGATGATCGCGCCTCCAAGATAGATATCCGAGGTGGTGGCCTGTGCTCCGACCATGACGAGGCCGTTGTTGAGCGAGGCGACCACGAACGCTCCGATCAGCGAACCAACGGCCGTTCCGGAGCCGCCAAGCAGCGACGTGCCGCCGATGACGGCCGCCGCGATCGCCTGAAGCGTCAGGAACGGACTGCCGGCTGTCGGATCCGCGGAGGCGAACTCGGCCGTGTTGATGATACCTGCCAGAGCTGCGATGCCGCCGGCGATCATGAAATTATAGATCTTGATCCAGTCGGTCCTGATCCCGATTTCGCGGGAGCCGGTGATGTTGCTGCCCGTGGCGACCGTATGAAGGCCAAACCGGGTTTTCGTCAGCACGACCGCCAGCGCAATCACGACAAACAGAGCCCAGAGAAACGGCGAGAATGCTGTCAGACCATGCAGCGAAAACAGAGAGTCGGTCGGCGCATACAGGCTTTCACCAAAAATGGCGTTGAATGGTTCCTCGATCGGCGCAACGATCGGCTGGCTGTCATAGATCGAAACGGTAATCCCCTGCAGAAGGAAAAGCGTACCGACTGTGGTGATCAGCGATGGTATGCGCATCCTGACGGTGATGAAGCCATTGACGAAACCGATGGCGACACCGAGGAGAACGCCGATGATGGCGCCGGCAAAAAGCGGCAGGCCCCATGTGACCGACATCAACACCATGAGATAAGGCGCAAGCGAGAAGGTGCTGCTCAGTGAAAGGTCGATCTCGCCCGTGATCATCAGCATGACTTCGGCCACCGAAATCATGCCCAACCGACCGGTGTCGCGCAGCACGACGCTCATCAACTGGGTCGTGAGAAAGCCGCCATTGCTGCCGATCTGAAAATAGATGACGAGCAGAATTGCAACGACAGCGACGCTTGCCTCTTTATAGCGGGAAAAGACAACGGCTGCCCTGCTGCCCATCGTCGGGCGGACCGGTGGAACGGCGATAGCATGAGCGGCCTTGTCGCGGCCTCCGGGCTCTACATTCATCAGATAATCGACCTCGCTATTGTTGGCCGTTTTGCCGGCCGGCAAAAAAGTACACGGCCCGCGAAGGCCGTGCACACTGTTTCAGAACCTGACTTACTTCGGCTCGTCGCTGGAGCGGCCTTCGAAGCGCGTCTGGCTGAGATACTGATCGACATTGTCTTTGGTCACATAGGCCTGGCTGGTGTCGCTGTTTGCCGGACCGACGAGGCCGCCGGATACCTTGTACAGGAACATCTGTTGCACCGGCAGGAATCCCTGAAGGTAGGCCTGCTGGTCCGTCGTGAACGCGACGTCGCCGCTCTTGATGAAGGTTAGCGTCTGCGGGAAGAGATCGAAGCCGGCAACGATGCCGCCCTTCTTGGCGAGACCGTATTTGTTCGACACGAAACCGCAGGCATAGGTGTCGGAACCGCCGGTGCCGAACATGCCGGCAACATTCTGATGGCTCAGATAGTAGGATTCGACGCGCGAGATTTCCGTCTGCGGATCCGGGCCGGCATTGACGACATCGTAGGTCACACCGTTACCGACATCCTTGATTGCCTGAATGTAACCATCGAGGCGCGGCTGGGTATTGAGCGAACCGGGGACGCCGATCGTCAGCAAGACGTGCGCCTTCGGCGGGAGCAGCTTCAACCACTTCACCGCACTGTTGTAACCGGACTGGAAGAGTGGCTGGCCGACATAGGAAAGACGCTTGTTGGGGCTGCCTGTCGGCACGTCGGCATTGAAGGCAACCACGGGAATACCGGCGGCCGTGGCCATATCCGTTGCAGCATCGAAGGCCTTCGGGTCGACGAGGCAGACCGCAATACCATCTGCCTTCTGGGCGATGGCCGTCTGCATGGCGCTGACCATTTCCGAGACGACGTTCTTCTGGGATCCCGTCCACTGGTAGGTCGCGCCGAATGCGGCGCATGCGTCCTGGATACCGTAGATGCAGGGCGTGAAGAACTGATCGAGCGTCACATGGCAGACAAAGTGAAACTTGAACGGCTTTTTCGGCAAACCGGCGCTTGCGGTAGCAGCGGCCTGAGCCATCGCCAAGTTCGGATTTGATACCAAGGCGGCCGCGCCGCTTGCCAACGCTGCGGCGCCGATACCGGTTTTCGCCGCAAGCCCGAAAGCCTGCCTGCGGCTCAGCAGCCGCTGTGCATGGGATTCGTCACTCTCATTATGACTGTCGTTCACCACTGCATCCTCCCTTTGACGATGGGAGCCACACCTCCAGTGCACTTGCCATCGTACGGTTACATTGTTGTACGACAACTTTTATGTCAATATGATTTGGTGACCCCGCCTCAAATCGGGCGAGCATAGGCCTGTCACATATTGGTGAAATCGAGAAATAGTCAGGGAAATCAGATGCCGACGTTGGAAAAGAGACACGTTACCGCCGGTGGGCTGGCGGTCACTACGATGGGTTTGGGAGGTACGGGGCTCGGCAATATGTACCGCGCCACCGATCCAAAGGTCGCCCATGAAACGGTCCACGCCGCCTATGCGAGTGGCCTGCGTTACTTCGACACGGCGCCGGTTTATGGGTTCGGCCTTGCCGAATCACGCCTTGGCGAGGCGATCAGAACCTTGCCGCGACAGGAGATCGTTATCTCTTCCAAGGTTGGCTACGATCTGGTTCCCATTCCAGACAGCGAGGTCAAGCCCGTCCTCTGGGACGATGCACCCGCTTTTCGCGCCGACTTTGACTATTCACGCGACGGTGTGCTCCGGTCGATCGAGGGTTCGCTGAAGCGGCTCGGAACCGACTATATCGATATGCTGGCCATTCACGATCCCGACGAGGCATTGCATTTTGCAAAGGGAGAGGATCCCTACGCCCGCAGCCGCTTCAAGGAAGCAATGGACGGCGCCTATCCGGCCTTGGACGAGCTCCGCTCGCAGGGCGTCATCAAGGCTGTTGGTGTCGGCATCAACCAATGGCAGATGCTGTCGGATTTCGTCGAGGCCGGACAGTTCGATTATTTTCTTCTGGCCGGGCGATACACGCTTCTCGAGCAGGAGCCACTGGCGACGCTCTTTCCCGCCTGTGAACGAAAAGGCACGAAACTCGTTATTGGCGGTCCCTACAACTCGGGCATTTTGGCAACCGGAGCCGTACAGGGCGCAACGTTCAACACAAAAAGCGCTCCCCAGGAGGTTCTCGACAGGGTTTCTCGCCTGAATGCAGTCTGCGAGCGTCACGGAGTTCCGTTAGCTGCCGCCGCTCTTCAATTTCCTTTGGCTCACAAGTTGGTCGTCAGCGTCATTCCGGGAGCACGTTCGGTGGCCGAACTCGAGCAGAACCTGCAATATATGCAGTGGCAGATTCCGACGGCTCTATGGTCGGATCTTCGGGCGGAAGGCTTGGTCGACCCGCTCGCACCTCTACCGGACGGCGTGAATTGAGAATGCGCAAAGGGGCAAGATCACATCTTGCCCCTACCTTACGACTTGCTGACGAATTGATCCGCCCTTTCGATTATCCGCATCGCTGATCGGCTGTTGTCCTGGAGCGCTCTTCGCTTGCGTATGAGGGCCTCTTCTCGTTCGACAGCGCCTTTACCGATAGCAATGCGCCGATCACCAGCGGTAGGCAGATGAAATAGGCGTTGCGGATACCGGAATGTTCGGCGACGAAACCGAGCAATGGCGGTGCGAGAAAGAAGACGATAAATGTTACCTGGCCGAGAGCGGCGACATTGATATGCGCGGATCGATCGGTGCGCCGAGCCGCCGCAGAGACCGCTAGCGGATAGACCGCGCTGCAGCCGGCACCCATCAGGGCAAAGCCGAACAGCGCGACGAAGGAATGCGGCGCCAGCCATACGCTGCTCAATCCGATAGCCGATAATACCAGCAGCGCAACGCACACGAAGCGAGCGCCGTAACGGTCGACCAGCGGATCGACAAATAGACGGACCATCGCCATGAAGAACGTGAAGAGCGTCAATCCAAGACCGCCGATAAAGGGTTCGGCTGCAAAGACATCGCGCATATAGATTGCCGACCAGTCGATGCCGGCGCCTTCGACGAGGAAGGCCGCGATCCCGATGATGCAGAGCGGCAGAAGACCGATAGTCGGAAATGCAAAATGCGGCTGCGCGCTTTCGAGCTCTGTCGCGTGTGGCGAAGCCGTATCTCGCAAGCCGGAAATCACCCAACCGCCCGCAATGAGAACGACGCAGAAGGCCAGCCCCACGTGCAGATGCATCGACATGCCGATCTGGCGCACGTAGGAGGCAAAAAGCGCTGTCACGAAAAAGCCGAGGCTCCAGAAGCCGTGTGCGCGGTTCATGATACTGCGGCCCGTTCTCGCCTCCTCCTTGCCAATCTCGACGTTGAGATTGATTTCCAAAGCACCGGCCAGAAGCCCGGCGCAGTAAAAGGCAATGAAGACGATCGGCGCGGATGGCAGCCAGGGAATGATGGCATAGATCGCCGCCGTGCCGATGACTGTTACCAGCGCCGTCTTCCGGGCGCCGAAACGAGAGATCAATGGTGAGGATAGCGTCAGCGACGTCAGCGCACCCAAGGCCATCCCGATCAAGGTCAGGCCAAGACCGGCCTTGTTGACCTCAAGGGCTACCTGCAAATCGGGCATGCGGGCAAGAAGTGCCCCGAGACCGACTGCAAACAGGAAAAAGCAGGCATTCAGCCTGTGGTGCTGTGCGAAACGCATGAAACCCCCATGTCGATGCTAATAGTTCAGCTACCCCCGAGCCGGGACTGTTACCAGCCGCCGCACTTCAAAGCCACAGTGTATTGCCCGGATCGAGCATTGCTTTTGGTTGAAAGAGACGAATTGATCGTTTTGACCACAACAATGCAGTGACCGCTTCGGGAACGAATAAATTGGAACGCTGCGTCCAATATCGTGCCTTTGATAAAGAGCGCCTGAACGTGGTTTGCGAGCGCCGCTGGAACGGGAATCAGCAGTCTGAGATGACGGTGTTCCCAGTGCCCCGAGGTCCAAATATTGTTTACAATGGTCTTTTTTATCCAATTTTGACCAAAAGCATGCCCTTTCGGGGTGCGGAATGCGGCTTGGAAACATTGATCGCAGAAGGTGCACGATATATGGTCCCTCCGCGCGCTATATGGCCGTGGATGTGAAAAGGAACTGCGATGCCTACAGGTACTGTTAAATTCTTCAACGACGATAAGGGCTTTGGCTTCATTACGCCCGAAACTGGGGGCGCGGATGTGTTCGTTCACGTTTCTGCTTTGCCGCGCGGCAGCTCGCTCAGAGAAGGCGACAAGGTAAGCTACGAAGTTGGCCAGGATCGCAAGACCGGCAAGTCGAAGGCTGAAAACGTCTCCGTACTCTGATCGTCAGAGTTAGAATATTTGCTGCAGATTTAGCCCGTTTCGTGATCGAAACAGGCTAAATCATACGAGCTGGCGTGTTTTCGGAATGCGCGCCACGCTTACCCGTTTAGAAACCATGGCTTCTTTGACGAGGCGATGGTTCGTTCGTTTACTGAGACCGAGTGAACGGCAGCCAGAATGCCGGCAATCCCGGCCTTTCGTTGAGGTTAAAGCACGACTGAGCTATCCCGTCGGCCGCGAATCCTCTTCGTTCGAACATGTCGAATTCATGTGTTAAAACCGATATCGCCGGAAGATGTTGCCCTTGGAGCCGAAAGGTGGCTCAGGGCCACCCATTTGGGCAGCTTAAATAAACCTCAGGTAGATGGCACAGTGGTTTCTACCAGATTGGATGCCACCCCCAATCCGGCAATTGCAGCGTCCGACGAGGCTACGCCCCCAAATGAGTTTCGTCGGACACCTCCTCAATGAGCATCATCCTCGATAGAGCGCGGCGAGCGTGGATACTCAACACAGGTTGAGCAACGTCCATCTCTCATGTATCCAAAAGAGGGTTTTGAGAGGAGGAACATATGAAAAAAGCCATCTCTATATTGGCGTGTGCTGCTTTGGCATCCTGTCACGGATTGAAACCTGCACCGGAAACTCCGCCGTCTGCTGTCCGCGTATTGACCCAGGAAGAAATCACTGCGGTTCAAAACGGCTTTCAAAAATCGCTGGCTCTCAAACAGGTGGTGGTCAATGGCGGCAAAGCCCGTACGTCTGCCGACGGTGCAACCTATGCCTGCGGGACGGCGAATATCGGCAAAGACAATCCGAATGCACCTTTCATCGGAACGCTCGTCCAAAGTCAGTTTGGCGGCCAGAACGTCACCATCTTCAATCTGATGAGTTACGGGCAGTCGGAGGATCTCTCGGCTCAGGTGCGGGATCGCTGCAAGGCCAACGGCATCGACGGCTAAGACGCCGGCATGCAGGTTAATCGCTCCGGAGCCACGCTTGTTCGCTCCTAAAATCGCGGCCGTGGCAACTTCGCTGGCTGCGTTTTCCTGGCCGTCGGCAGATTTCGTTCGCGCATTAAAACGTCGACAAGGGGAAACGCCGCGCAAAGGCGAACGCTTTGGTACGGCCATGCGCTTGACACGCAAGACCAAGGGAATATTGCGCGTTTATAAGCTTCTGAGGAGACAAAATTGAAAACGCTCGCATCGTTCTCGGCTTTCGTCGGCAAGACGTTCGCCCTCTGGGTCATTCTGTTTGCCGTTCTCGGCTTCGTTTTCCCCGATGTCTTCAAGCTGGTTGCGCCCTACATCGTGATACTGCTTGGCATCATCATGTTCGGCATGGGATTGACGATCTCTGTCGACGATTTTCGCGAACTGGGGCGCCGACCCGTGGAGGTTGCGATCGGCGTGGTCGCCCATTTCGTCATCATGCCCGCTCTTGCTCTTCTGCTGACACGCATCATTCCCATGCCTCCAGAAGTGGCCGCGGGCGTTATTCTCGTTGGCTGCTGCCCCGGTGGCACGTCCAGCAATGTCATGACCTATCTTGCCAAGGGTGATGTCGCTTTGAGCGTCGCATGCACCAGCGTCACAACACTCGCAGCGCCGATCGTGACGCCGTTCCTCGTGTGGATGTTTGCCAGCCAGTATCTGCCCGTCAACGCATGGGCGATGTTCATCGGCATTGTGCAGGTGATCATTCTGCCGCTCGCGCTCGGTTTCATTGCTCAGAAGCTGTTGCCGCAGCTCGTTCGAGGAGCCACGCCGATCCTGCCGCTGATTAGCGTTATTGGCATCGTCCTCATCGTTGCTGCCGTTGTCGGTGTGAGCAAGGGCGCGATCGCGCAGTCCGGTCTGCTGATCTTTGCGGTCGTGGTGCTGCACAATGGCCTTGGTTATCTTCTCGGCTTTTTCGCCGCCAAAGCCTTTGGTCTCAACCTTTATAAGCGCAAGGCCTTGGCAATCGAAGTGGGCATGCAGAACAGCGGGCTTGGCGCCGCGCTTGCGACTGCATATTTCTCGCCGCTTGCAGCCGTTCCAAGTGCGATTTTCAGCGTCTGGCACAACATATCGGGCGCGCTGATCGCCAATTACTTTTCCGGCCGCACGGATGATGCCGAGGCCGACACTGCTATCGCAGAGTAGCAGGACAAAAGAGGTAGGGAGCGACTGACTGAAGGTGCTCCCTGCAATGGTGCGCTGAGCTGGCCGCCATTATCAGGAATGCTGCTCTCGATAGCACATCGCCAGGCAGCCTGTGGCGCGATCCCTGAAAATGCGGCGAAGCCAGTGGATATTTTGCAACCGGGTATTGAGCTGACGGAACAATAACCTATTGTGCCGTGCTGAAAATATGAGCCCAAGTCTAACCCCCAAGGATTTTGCGAAGCTCCCCGCTTCGCCCTTGTTTTGCGTATCCCCGCGCAATCATTCGGAGCCTCAGGCACACAATGACATTTCCGACAATACAACTCCCTTCGCGCCCTCTCATGGTTCAACAGGGCACGATCGTGACGCAGAGAGCGGTCTATTTTTCGGCGCCTGTGATTCTGGTGTTGATCGCCTTCATGCTGATCTGGGAGACGCCAGGTATTTTGAGAGACTGGACGATCAGCCAAAATCCCCTGACGCTCGACAGCGGCGATATCCGCGACGGGAAATGCACCACCCGGAAGGGTTTTTTCACCACGTGCTCAGCCCATATGAATTACAGCTACAATGGCCAGGATTATTCCAAGGATGCCGAGGTCATGTTTGTTGACATTCACGCCGGCGATTATGAGACCAATCTCGTTATCTCGCGTGACCACCCGGATCTTGCGACGCTGAGCCTCGGGCTCGACATGCTCTGGAATCGGATCATAACCCTCGCCGTATTCGTCGCCATTCTCGGTTGGGCATGCCTGGCGATGATGTATCAGGTTCTGCGTGTGTGGCGTGTTCGCGGGCAATTGAGCCAGCCTGATCAGCTCGTTCCGGTGCCCGTCGAAATTACCGCTTTCGATGGCCGAGGAAAAAGGCTGTCTGTGACCTACACCGACAAAATTTCCGGTCGCAAGACAGGACGGGCCGCCTACACGCATTTCGAGCCTGGACAGCAGCCGCTGCTGGTTGGCGAAAAGGGCAAAAAGGCCATCGGCTTGGCGGTTTGGCACGGAAACAGCGCCCTGCCGATCTTGCTGGACAACCAACTGGATCGTATCGACTTGTCCGCACAGGAGCGTTCGACGATCCTTGCCTCTCTGGCTGCCGATCTCGCTTATGCCGGAATTCGGCCCACGCTTGTACCCCAGCGCAAGAGGGGGCTGAACCTGAAACGGGGACTGGCCACGTTCTTCCTGCCGTTGGTGCTGATCATCGTCGCCGTTTTCGGCTACTGGCTATGGTATGTGACCAGCGCCGACTCGCAGTTCAATTCGCCGGGCATGGACATCAACAACATGATGCCGGCATCGCTCAATCGATGGGGCTGCGATCAGCTGAAAAGCCGTTTCGGCGATCAACGCGCTCCGTTCGGATGCACCGCGTCGGACTACACCAGCTGGAAATAATGAAGCGGCCGGGTACCCGGCCGCACCCTTTTCTTCTGCTCACCGCTTGCGGAAGTTATCTTTCGACTGGGCCGTGGAGTCGTTATGGCGGATAGTTAGGCGAACACAGGCCAGCTTTGTCATGGCGAGGAAACTCGCGCCTAACTTCTCATACCGGGTCGCGATCCGTCGATAACATTTGAGAGACCAGTAAGCAGCTCTTTCGCCGCCATTAGGTCGTGAGACCACCCCGACTTCGCCCAAGGCAACGATCCGGGTGTTGGGTCGTTAACGTGGCCGCCAAATGGTGGATGCGAACAGAAGTGCCGTCAATCATGGGGATGCCATCATTTGAAGGGGTTGTGACAGCTTCCATCAAGCTATCCCAAATTTCAGCCATCGTCCAACGCCTGAAACTATTGTAGCATGTCGTAGATGGCCCATATCGTTCAGGGACATCACGCCAAGAGGCTCCCGATCGAAGAACCCAAAAGATGCCATTCAGCACTCGCCGGTCATCAACGCGCGCAGCACCCCGTGATTTGTTGGGTAAGAGCGGCTTGATCACGCTCCATTCGAAGTCAGTCAGATCATATCGGCTCATGCGGCGCGTGAAACAGAATTCGGCGAATTATGAAAGTGGCCTTCGAAAAGCCATCGGCTGACGTTCGATTACGTCCCGGCCATACCCTCATACTCCCAATCGAAGCGCTTTCTGAGTTCCTGCACACTGTCATCCCACGTCGCGCGCTCGCATTTCCGCAAGATGTTTAGGAGGCTTGCCAGCACGCTCTGCCACTCAAACACATCGACAAACACCCATGCGGTGGAGCGGCGTGGCAGGTGCGATCGCAAGTCTCTGGTCACGACGTGGACATGGAAATTGTTGGTTCCTATGTCGTCGTCCCACCCAATGGCCAGGCACATAGACAACGCCACGCTTCTGGGATTGGAGGGCTTCCATTGCTGTAGAAGCTCAACCGAGTCGAGCATCGTCACGCCGGCATCTATCTCCTCTTGCGTGTAGCCCACGCAGATACAGCTCTCGGCAAAGTCACCACCCACGTTTGAAGCATCCACGCTTCGCAAGGATAGGCGTTCGGGCACAGGAACGTTGGCAATCTCCAGCCATTTTTCATTCGCCCGTGCCAATGTCCGCTCCCGGGAACCTTCGTCGTAGATAATGTTCAAGGAGCGCAGTTATAGCGACGACAGCGCGCGCTGGAAAGCCGTCTCACTCCACTCGATCACGCTGCATTTATGAGTTCACGGCCTAGGGGCGGCTAATCGAAAATATCGAAACGGTCTCCAATACGGGTCACAACGATCATTTCGCTCGCATCAGGTTGACGATCGCAACGCCGGCAATCGCCATGACGCCTCCAAGCGCGCCGATGAGAGACGGCACCTCGCCCAGCCAGACGAACCCGATCAGCGTCGCTGTCGGCGGCACGCCGTAGAGGAAATTGGCTGCGCGCCCGGCCGTCAGCTGCTTCAATGCGACCGCCCAGGTGACATAGGCGATGGCGGTTGGAAAAATCACGAGATAGGCGATGCTCCAGTTTACGATCGCCGGTGCAGCGGCGACGGCCTTGATCGTAGCCGGAACTGCGGGCAGAAGCGGCAGCGACCCGATCAGCAGCACCCAGGCTGTCACGGTCAGTGCAGGCATTCGCCCGAGTACGGGCTTTTGAAGCACACTGGCAAGCGCCGAACAAAGCGCTGCGCCGAGGATCAGGACGGCGTTTGGATCAAGACTGAAACCACCGTCCGCGGCCGCGGCAATCAAAGCGACCCCACCGAAGGAAATGGCCGTTCCGACCCATCCCCATCGGCCAAATCGCTCCCCAAGAGCAAAAGTCGCGATGAGCGCTGTGAAGACAGGCATGGTGTTGATGATAAAGCTGGCAGGCCCTGCCGGTATGCTTTGCTCGCCCGTATTCAGCAGCACTGCATAGCAGGCGATAAAGAGTACGGCGGCCACAGCGATACGCAGAAAATCCCGGACATTCGGAACACTCCAGCGAAACATCAGATAGCCGAAAGCGATCAGTCCGGCGGTCACATAGCGCGCCGTCGCGAGCTCGATCGGTGTCAAGGCTTCAAGGCAGACCCGGATGACCACGAAAGACGAAGCCCAGAAGACGATCGTAACGACGATCGCAATAAGAGCCGTTACATCCAATCCATTTTTAACAGTCGTATCGCCGGTCACAGCGCTCATATCCATATCCTCGTATTGCCCGAGAAATAGACTTTCGGTTGCGTCTTGAAAAGCACGGCAATCAATGATCAGATGTGACTATGGTTCACAGCTCGCAAAGCCTTCCTCCCCTCGACACCCTTGAAACGTTTTCACGCGCGGCGCGCCTCGGCTCGTTCTCGGCTGCCGCCAAGGAAGGAGGCATTACCCATGGCGCAGTCTCGCGACAGATATCGCGGCTGGAACACTGGCTGGGCGTTCGGCTTTTTGCGCGACAGGCACGAGGCGTCAATCTGACGCCGGAAGGCATGCGTTTCTTCGCGCGGGCGCAGGAGGCGCTGACGCTTCTTTCCGACACGGACGAGCGTTGGACACCTCGTCGGCGCAAGACCACGGTCCGTCTCTCGCTCCCGCCATCGGTGGCGTCGATGTGGCTATTCTCCCGCCTTCCGCAGCTGGAGCGTGACGACATTCATCTCGATCTTGTGCTCGAGCATCGATTGGCGGAGTTCAGCGAGGGCACGGATCTGGCCATTCGCTGCGGAAAGGGGCCGTGGGCTGGCGTGCGCGCGATACCACTTTGGTCGGAGCAATCCTTTCCCATTGCCGCCCCTGCCCTGGCAAATCAACTTGGGCCAGAACCCGATACCCAATCTCTCCTCAAGATGCCCATCCTGCATGACTCGAATGTTGAGGGATGGCGACGCTGGCTTGCGGCAGACGGGATCGACTACTTACCGCGAGGTCAGGATCGCCGTTTCGAGGATTACAATATCGTCCTGGATGCCTGCATCCACGGCGTGGGCATTGCGCTGGCTCGGCCTCCCCTGTCGGATGGGGCGCTCGCGTCCGGCCGCCTGGTGCCGGTTGCAGAGAGGCGTCTGGGATATCACGTGGCATTTCATCTCGTACGGCCCGACGGCGCGTTGAGTGGCCCAGCTGCGGAACTTGCCAAACGGCTGATGACAGAGGCCGATCACTCCCAATCGACCATCACCCAGTTCATCGCACCGCATCGGCCACGGTCATAACATGGCGGATCAATGCTTTGCGATTGCCGGGATTGGAATGGCGATTTTCCGCCCTAGTTCCAGCCGTATAAACAAGGAGATCAAGATGACGGTATCATATCATGTCGGTCGGCACGATGGCGGTTTCGGGTACCGTCTGGGGGATGTCTGGTCAGAGACTTTTGCCGATCACGACACAGCACTTGCGGCTGCGAAATCTGCTGCGCAACGGCAACATCTCGAAGGACGCGATGCCGAGATTTCGTATCAACTGGCCGATGGCAATTGGAAGGTCGAACATGTCAGGGGTGGCGATCGTCCAGACACGGAAGTGATTGACGACGACCGCTCGGCCTGAAACGCCGCGCAGGACTGATCGTCCCGCGACTGAGATCATTCGGCCGAGAAGTTTACGCTAGTGGGTACGGCCCAAAATGGACAATGCGTCTTGGAGACGCAGAGCTGCCAGTGCCTTTGTAGCCTCCTCCGGAGGCCAGCCTGCTTCGACGGCGGCAGCCAACAGTGCGGCGTCGGTTTGAAGTTCAAGCTTCTCGTAAAGCGGCTCCAAGGCCTCTCGTGCTGTGACAACATGCTCGTCGGGTGGCGTGATGGATGATGCGGCAGCGGTCGGCATTGAACCCTCCTCTTTTCAAGCGCTAGGTTCAAAACCCATAGCCGGCATTGTTGTTCCACATATTCTTGGCCAATAGGCGGCTGTCGGCTAAAGCAGCGGCTTACCGCCCGTGACCGCAATGGTCGCGCCGGAGACATAGCTCGATAAGGGATCCGCAAGCATCACGTAAGCAGTTGCCAGCTCGGCCGGTTGGCCAGGACGCTTCATGGGAACTTGCTTGCCAAAATTTTCAACGGACTCAACCGGCATCGTTGAGGGGATCAATGGTGTCCATATCGGACCGGGAGCCACGGCGTTTGCCCGAATTCCCTTTTCGGCGAGCAATTGTGCCAGACCCGCCGTAAAATTCTGAATGGCACCCTTGGTTGTCGCGTAGGCAAGAAGCGTCGGATTGGGGTTATCCGAATTGATCGATGCCGTGTTGATGATGCTGCTGCCCGGCTTCATATGGGCAACGGCCGCTTTGGTGAGGAAGAACATGGCGTGAATGTTGACTTTGAATGTCTTTTCCCACTCCAGATCGCTAATGTCGCTGATATCGTGGAAGGTGGCCTGATGCGCGGCATTGTTCACGAGAACATCAATTCCGCCAAGCTCGGCAACAGCCTTCTCGATGATCGTCCGGCAATGCCCCGGATCCTGGATGTCGCCCGGGACGAGAATTGCTTTGCGACCAGCCTCTTCAATCCAGCGCCGGGTTTCCTGGGCGTCTTCCTCTTCATCGAGATAGGAGATCAGGATATCCGCGCCCTCGCGCGCAAAGGCAATCGCAACGGCGCGCCCAATGCCGCTGTCGCCCCCGGTGATAATAACCTTCTTGCCGGAAAGCTTGCCTGATCCGCGATAGCTCTCTTCACCGTGATCGGGAACCGGCTGCATGGTGGCTGTGCGGCCCGGCATCTGCTGTTGTTGCGACGGAAATGGGGGCTTAGGGTGCATGACCATGACGTTCTCCGGGTAAATTCTCACCTCCGAACCATTGCCGCACGTTATGGTTCCCTTAGAGCTTGAACCCATGTGAGACATGGTAACGCCGGACGATTAGTTCATTGAATGTCGCGGAACCGAAAATCCCAATCGGCGTTTCATTGGCATGAATCAGATGCTCGACACCACAACCCTTCAGCCGGCCCTGGTCGCAATAACACCAGTGTCTGGTCTTGTTTACGTATCTAGCCTCGCCAACGGCATTACCCGAAAGCAGGGAAAGAAAGGTTTTCTGTATTTCGACCCGACGGGTCAACGTATCCGTGATGCCGAGGAAATTGCGCGGATCAACGCGCTGGCAATTCCTCCGGCTTATGAAGATGTGATCATTTCGACCAACCCACTCTCGCATCTCCAGGCAATTGGCATCGATGCGCGCGGACGGCGCCAATACCGTTATCATCCTGGGTGGCATGAGGAGCGTGGGCGAACGAAATTCGATCGTCTGGTGACATTTGGAGACCACCTGCCTGAAATTCGTGAACGGGTCGACCGCGATATGAGATCGAAAGAAATGACGATGAACAAGGCGCTTGCCGCCATCGTCTGGATGCTGGACAATCTTTATATCCGGGTCGGCAATGCCAACTACGCACTGGCCAATGGCTCCTATGGCGCGACGACGCTCCGCGCTCGTCATGTGAAGGCCGACGGCGCGAAAATCAGATTTCGCTTCAAGGGAAAATCGGGAAAGGAATGGAATCTCATTCATTCCGACCGACGCATAGCCAACGTTATTCGAAAACTTCAGGATCTGCCCGGCCAGAACCTCTTCCAATATTTCAGCGAGGATGGTGGCCGGCGAACCGTCACATCGCAAGATGTCAACGCCTATATTCAGGAAACGGCCGGCGAGGATTTCAGCTCGCGTCAATTCCGGACGTGGGGCGCGACCTGTCTTGCCGTGTCTGCGCTGGCGCCGCTCCACGTCGCAGACACAAAGAGAGCCTTGACCCTGCAATTGAATGAGGCCATCGACTCCGTGGCGGCAAAACTCTTCAATACACGGGCAGTCTGTCGATCATCCTACATTCACCCCGCGGTTTTTGAAGACTTCAAGGCTGGAGAGCTAAGCGCAATCTTGAGGCTTCGAAAGACCAGGAGCGAGCGGCTTCTGGCCTGGATGGACGATGAAGAAATCCGCGTGCTCCAATGGCTGAAAGCCAAGGGCGCTTAGGCAGAGGCTCTGCTGCCCGCCAACCCAAGAAATTTCATGGAGCTTCTGACGCCAAGACTGTAAGATTGATGAAAAGGCGCAAGCGAATTGTGTCCCTAGGCGTCCCCATGACGCATGGGATAGCAAAACAAAAATGCGCTGAACCATCTGGAAAACTGGCAGGCTGATCCGATCGATGAAATCCGCGAAAGCTGAAGTAAAACAAAGCCCTCTCAAGGTCGGGTTTGTTCTCGCCAGATCGTTTACGCTTTCCGCCTTCGCACTTTTTGTCGACACGTTGAGATTGGCGAGCGACGAGGCGGACAAATCCGGACGAGTGCTGGCGGATTGGCATGTGCTGGGAAGCACGCGCCATCTCATCACATCGAGTTGTGGCGTGCAGGTTGCGCCGACATCCGATTTCATCGATCCGAAAGCGTTCCATTATATCGTCGTGGTGGGCGGCCTATTGAATGCGGACACGGTGATCGACAACCAGACGGCCGATTACGTGAAGAAGGCGGCCGAGCTAAAGGTTCCGCTCATCGGGGTCTGCACCGGCACGTTCATTCTGGCGGAACTAGGACTGATGAAAAATCACCAGACCTGCGTAAGCTGGCTGCATTATCAGGCATTTCGAGAACGGTTTCCGGACAACGTTGTTCGATCCGACCGGCTGTTCAATCTCGATCGAAACCGCGGGTCGTGTGCCGGTGGCAGCAGCGCCGCCGACATGGCTGCCTCGATCGTCCGCAGGCATATCAGCCGGGATGCGGAACGAAATGCACTTGAAGTCCTGCAGATCGAACGGGCACGCTCCGGACTGGATATTCAGCCGCGTCGGCCGCTCTCCATCGAATGCGAGGATGCGCGCCTGAAGGCCGTGCTGATCACGATGGAGCGGCACATAGAGGATGTCGTGCCGACGGAGCAGCTCGCTGCTTCCGTGGGTCTGTCGCGCAGACAGCTCGAGCGTCTTTTCATGGATGAGATGAAAACATCGCCGGGCGCCGTCTACACACGCGTCCGCATGGAGCGTGCCAAGCAGTTGGTCATTCAAACGCAAGCCCCGCTCGTTGAGATCGCGCTTGAAGTGGGTTTCGACAGCTCGTCACATTTTGCCCGGCTGTTCAGGCGGCTTTTCGGCCAGTCACCCACCGAGCTTCGCCGTTCACTCGCTTGAGTGAGCGTATGGGCTGACCGTCATGCATCAGCCATGTAGTGCGGCGGTCAACCACGCCGAGGCCTGTATGCTCGCCATGGTTCGTCGTGCCCTTAAAGGGAGGACGATGTTGTAACGGCTTTCCTCCGCCAATTTGCGTTCGTCGAGGCAAACGAGCGTGCCGTCGTCGAGAAAGGTCTGCACCAGCACGCCCCAGCCAAGTGCTACCCCCTGCCCGGCCCGCGCCGCGAAGATCGTTTCCGTGTAGTGATTGAAGCGAAGCGAAGGTTTTACGACGAAAGACGCATCCATCTTCGGCAGCCACTGAGCCCAGGAGAGCCACGATCGATCGACGGCATCAGTCTCGATGAAGTCGTCGCTTTGGCTCAGGAGACCGGCCGGGCGCCGCCTCAGATACTCCGGAGAGCAAACCGGCATGATGATATCGCCCCTGGATGCAATGACCGTTCCATCGCTGAACGGGGGCGATCCGTAGCGGATGGCGATATCCACATCCCCGTTGTCGAGATCAATCGGCGAATCCTGCGACACGACCCTGATCTGTATGCCCGGATTGCGGTCGCGAAAATCGGCCAACCGCGGAAGCAGCCAGAAGGTCGAGAAGGCGACGGTCGCACCGATGGTGACCACATCCTGGGATGAGGCTTTGATCGCTTCGATTGCGTCGGCAATATTGGCAAAGCTCTGCGACAATGATGAGCCGAGCGTCAGGCATGCGGCCGTCGGCTCTATCGCCCGATGCTTGCGCAGGAACATCGGCTGACCAAGCTCTTCCTCCAGCAACGCGATCTGCCGGCTGACCGCCGCCTGGGTGACGCCCAGTTCCGTCGCTGCAGCCGTAAAACTCTTGCGCCGCAGAACGGCCTCGAGCATCAGCAGTCCCGTCAAGGATGGCAGACGCCTGCGAAACTGCATTTCATGTCTCCATCCATTACTTTTCATTATGCGAAGCAAAGAATTAATGCCGTTGAAAGGCCCAGATGACAAGGGCACTCTACCGGCGTCAACGCATAAGAGGTGCTCATGCTAAACCGGCTTCCATCCTCAATCTCGGCACTTCTCGACGCCCGGGCGAATGGCTATTCGCTTCCGGCCGGCCTTTACACCCGCGAGGATGTCTTCGAAGCCGACATGGACGTCTTCTTTCATAAGCATTGGATCTGTGTCGGGCTCGATTGCGACGTGCCGGAGGCCGGCGATGCCACAGTCATCGACATCGGCAATACGAGCCTGATCCTGCTGCGCGACGACGACAACGAAATCCGTGTGCTGCACAATGTCTGTCGCCATCGCGGCTCCCGCCTTCTCGATGCGGGAAAGACGATCATCTCGAAACTCGTCTGTCCCTATCACACATGGACCTACGAATTGACGGGCGAACTCAGCTATGCGCCGCACATGGGCAAGGAGTTCGACAAGGAGTGCCATAGCCTCAAGCCGGTCGCCTTCAAGTCGATCGGCGGACTGATCTACGTCTGTCTCTCCGACAATCCTCCCGAGGATATCGACGCTCTTGAAAAGGTGATGATCGAACGACTGGCGCCCTACGATATTAAAAATGCGAAAGTCGCGTATCAGACCGACGTCATCGAAGACGGCAACTGGAAACTCACGATCGAAAACAATCGCGAGTGCTATCACTGTTCCGCCAATCATCCGGAATTGTGCGTCTCTTTCGTCGATCTCGATTTCGGTTTCGATCCCGAAACCTTGAGCCCCGATGATCGCGCGCAGGCCGAAGAGCACTTCCGACTCTATGAGCAGCGGACGATGGCCTGGGAGGCGGATGGCTTTCCGTCTGCTGCCGTCGAGCAACTCACGGATTGTGCCACCAATTTCAGAACCCAACGGCTGATCATTTCGGGCGCCGGCGAAAGCCAGACACATGATGCGACGGCTGCATCCTCGAAGCTGCTGGGGCAGATGACCCGAAAGGATCTCGGCGACACGCATCTGTGGGGCCACAATAGCTGGAACCATTTTATGGGTGACCACGCCGTGGTTTCGACCGTCATTCCGCTATCCGCCGGCAAGACCCTGGTCAGGACCAAATGGCTCGTTCACAAGGATGCCGTCGAAGGGGTCGATTACGATCTCGAAAAATTGACGGATGTCTGGATCGCAACGACGGACCAGGATGCAAGCCTTGTCGCGCGCTCACATGCCGGTACGCTCGATCCCGCCTACCGGCCTGGTCCCTATTCACGTTTCTCGGAAACCAACCTGGATAAATTTGCGACCTGGTACATCGATCGGATGCGCGCCCATGGCTATTGACCTCTTGCAGGCGCAGGGACGTTCCGGACATCAAGCCGACTGGGACAAGGAACACGACGACACGCTCGTCTGCATCGATATTCACCAGGAAACGCACGATGTGCGAAGCTTCACCTTCGCATCGCCCGAGGGTAAGCGCTTTGCGTTCGAAAGCGGCCAGTATTTCCTGTTCGATTTCCCCATTGGCGAGGAAAGCGAGCCGCGCTGCTATAGTATTTCATCGTCTCCGCATCGGCCCAATGCCTTTACGGTTACCGTCAAGCGTGTCGCCGGCGGCAGGGTTTCGAATTGGCTTCATGACCATCTCGCCGTCGGGGCGACCGTCAAGGCGCAAGGTCCTCTCGGGCATTTCGTTCGTGCGCGCGAGAACAAGAAGCTTCTTCTGCTCTCCGGCGGGTCCGGAATAACGCCTGTCATGTCGATCGTGCGCGATCTCGCCGATCGTTACGAACCGGCGGATATCGCGTTTGTTCACGCGGCGCGTACGCCCCTGGATCTCATCTTCCGCCAGGAATTGTCCTTGATCGCATCGCGGATGAAGGGTCTGCGATTGCACTTTCTGCCGGAAACTCTGGTCGGAGAACCGTCCTGGTCCGGCTTGACCGGGCGCATCTCCCCCGAATTCATCAAGCTTGCCGTGCCTGACATCGCCGAGCGGATTGTCATGTGCTGTGGCCCGGCGCCATTCATGGCGGCGGCACGCTCGATAAGTTCGACGCTAGGTGTCCCTGCCTCGAATTACATCGAGGAGAGCTTCGATGCCGCCGTTATTAACGAGCCGGCGACAGTGGTGGAGGAAATACCGCGCACCCGGGTTTTCCAGGTGGAGTTCGCCAAGCAGGCACGCAAGATCGAGGTTTCGAGCGAGCAGACGGTTTTGTCGTCGGCCAAGAAATCCGGTGTGCGCCTGCCGTCTTCCTGCTCCAACGGGGTTTGCGGCACATGCAAATCCAAGCTGGTGTCGGGCTCGGTCGAGATGAACCACAATGGCGGCATACGCCAGCGCGAAATCGACGCCGGACTATTCCTTCCCTGTTGTTCCAAGCCGCTCAGCGATCTGGTTGTGGATCGCTGAGCTTTGGAGCAGTGCGTCCGATCGTACTCTGGCAGAGCTGCGGGCGACAGGCTGACGAAGCGCTTGCATCAGACAGCCGCATACGCGCGCCCATCAATAGATGACGACGCCTCGGACACTTTTTCCGGAATGCATGAGTTCGAAGCCCTTGTTGATGTCTTCGAGCGGCATGGTGTGGGTGATCATCGGATCGATCTGGATCTTGCCTTCCATGTACCAGTCGACGATCTTCGGAACATCGGTACGACCACGGGCGCCGCCGAAGGCCGTTCCCATCCAAGAGCGACCCGTCACCAGCTGGAATGGACGCGTCGAGATCTCCTGTCCGGCGCCGGCAACGCCGATGACGACGGACTTGCCCCAGCCGCGATGCGAGGCTTCCAGCGCCTGGCGCATCACCTTGGTATTGCCCGTGCAGTCGAAGGTATAGTCGGCGCCACCGATCTGATCGGCACCGCGCTTCGTCATGTTGACGAGGTAGGGCACGATGTCGTCGCCGACTTCCTTCGGATTGACGAAATGCGTCATGCCGAAGCGCTCGCCCCAGGCCTTCTTGTCATTGTTGAGATCGACGCCGATGATCATGTCGGCACCGGCAAGCTTCAGGCCCTGGATGACGTTGAGGCCGATACCGCCGAGACCGAAGACGATTGCGGTTGCGCCCATCTCCACTTTGGCGGTGTTGATGACGGCGCCGATGCCCGTCGTGACGCCGCAGCCGATATAGCAGATCTTGTCGAAGGGAGCGTCGGGATTGACCTTGGCAACGGCAATCTCCGGCAGCACGGTGTAGTTGGCGAAGGTCGAGCAGCCCATATAGTGATGGATCTTGTCCTTGCCGATCGAGAAGCGCGAGGTGCCGTCCGGCATCACACCCTGGCCCTGGGTCGAGCGGATCGCCGTGCAGAGATTGGTCTTGCGCGACAGGCAGGAGGGGCATTCGCGGCACTCGGGCGTATAGAGCGGAATGACGTGATCGCCCTTCTTCACCGAGGTCACACCCGGTCCGACATCAACGACGATGCCGGCACCTTCATGGCCGAGGATGGCGGGGAACAGTCCCTCGGGATCGGCACCCGACAGGGTGAAATCATCGGTGTGGCAGAGACCGGTCGCCTTGACCTCGATCAGCACCTCACCAGCCCTTGGGCCCTCAAGCTGAACCGTCATCACCTCAAGCGGCTTGCCGGCCTGAACCGCGACTGCTGCTCTTACGTCCATGGAAATCCCTCCAAAATCAACGATATAATTCTAAAAATTGACGCGATAGATCAATTCGATGTCTTTGCCCACAGCGCGCGTATCTCCTGCTGCATCAGCAATGATTCCTCCCAGCGGTCGGTGGTATCCTCACCATCCCTTCCGGTAATAGCGTAAGGTTTCGGCCCCAACTCGCACGTAAACGCAAGCGTTGCATCCTGATCTGCGCGCTTGCGCCAACTCCTGAAGCCATAATCCCACCAGCCGAGGAAGAGATCGACCCAAGGCCTGTGGTGCGGGAAGGAGATCTCGATCTGAACCTGCTCGCGCGAGGCAACACGGCCGTGGAAGGCCCAGGAATTATCCAGTATCCGATGGATGAGCGCATGGTTTTCGTCGGATACCGGCCAGGCGAATTCTCGGCCGACCAGAAAATGAGAGATGTCCCCCAGCAGCCGCAGATCCGGCATTCGATCCAGCAAATCCAGCGTAAAGAACAGATCGGTCGTCATCCGATCGCGATGCGTTTCGATCCAGACATCGATGCCAGCCTCATCGGCTAAACGCTGCCAGCCCTCAAGCAGCGAAATACAGTCCTCGAGCCGTCGCAGGCGCACATCGGGCTGCAGGCAAATGTGATGCACATGATATTCGGCGGCGATCTCCAGAACCGGCTTCAGATCGTCGATTGTCTTGGGAAAGCATTGCCCCTCGGCCTGGAGGCCATGCTGTTTGAGCAACCCCGACACGCGGCGCACGACATCCCGGTCATACCAATGCGTGCTGATACCATCGAAGCCGGCAGCCGCGATCTTCTCGATATTTTGCTCCAGGGAAAGCTCCGGATGTACGGCGCTACGTCGCTCCATGGCCCAGAGCGACTGAAAAATAAGCATGGTCTGCATGGTTCCTCCCTTACCTCAAAAGGGTCTGATCACGGATCGTACCTCTTTGCCAGATCATGCAGTGATGGCTTTTGATCACCGCGCCATTTCATTGCAAACGCGATGTGTTCGCCCGTCTCACTTAGCGCTCATGAGGGTTTTTCATCAAAATACTCTCGGACGTCATCCGGCGCTATCGCTAACTCTTCTCGAGGCGGCCGTTCGAATTGCCGCGTTCTGGGAGGAAACCATGCTGAAATTTCTGAGCGCAAGCGCGCTTGCTCTTATATTGTCGACGCAGGCCGAGGCTGCCGATCGGATCGGCGTTTCGATGGGCTATCTGACGACTAATTTCCAGACATTGATCGCCAATGGCATGCAGGACTATGCGAAGAGCAAGGGTCTCGACTTGCAGGTGGTCGATGCGGCCAACGACGTCAACAAACAGCTGGATCAGGTGCGCAATTTCGCGGCCGGCGGCGTCTCGGCCATCATCGTCGATCCAGTGGATTCCGACGGCACGCCCGCCATCAGCAAGATCGCCGCGGACGCCGGCATCCCTTTGATCTATGTCAATATCCAACCGACGGATCTTTCCACCCTGGCCTCAAAGCAGGCCTTCGTCGGATCGAATGAAACCGAATCCGGAACGCTGCAAACGAAAGAAGTCTGTCGCCTGCTTGGGGGCAAAGGCAATATCGTCATCATGGTTGGGGATCTCAGCAGCCAGGCGGCGCGTCAGAGGACGCAGGATGTGCATGACGTGCTGAAATCGGCCGAATGCAGCGGTATCAAGGTCGTTCGCGAACAGGTCGGAAACTGGAGCCGTGTTGACGGTGCCGATCTCGTGTCGAACTGGCTGACGTCAGGCCTGTCCTTCGACGCTGTTATTGCAAACAATGATGAGATGGCACTCGGTGCGATTGCCGCAATCAAGAATGCTGGCGGCTCGACGGACAAGACCATCGTTGCCGGCATCGACGCAACCCCGGATGCGCTCCAGGCCATGAAGGCAGGCGACCTCAAGGTTACCGTGTTTCAGGACGCAAAATCACAGGGCCAAGGTGCGGTCGATACCGCGATGAAAGCGGTGAAGGGAGAGCAGATCGACAGGGAGGTCTGGATCCCCTTCAAGCTGGTGACCAAGGACAACATGGTTCAGTTCGAGCACCTCAATTGATCTGGACTACAGCCTGATCGGTTCTTGCCAATTTCGGGAGGCCAGTGGCCTCCCTCTTTGCATGCGGGGAAAGACCCGCTCGGTCGTGATGAAATTTCATCAAAACTCTGCTGTCGTCGCCGGCCGGCTTGACGGAGATTGATTGCACGACATTCGCCAATTGGGAGGCAACATCATGGACGACACGCTTTACGGGACGCGCGACAAGCGTGGGGATTGGAAGCCCACAAAGCTGCTCAAATATCCGCCAGTCTTCACCTGGCCGGCTCGGCCACTGGCATTTCTGAAGTGGTTTTTCGGATATCCGGGCTATCTCATGCCCTGGAATGCCATTTATGCCATCGTCGGCACGCTGTTATGGCTTTACGCAACACCGTCGATGGAGACAATGAAGACCCTGGCTCCCGGATGGATCGCCTATCTCCTTCTGCGCAACGCTACGCTCGTCTTCCTGTTTTTCGGCGCGTTTCATCTGCGCCTCTATATGCAGAAGAAGCAGGGTACGTCCTTCAAATATAACGGAAAATGGCCATCGAAGGACAACTCCGCATTTCTCTTCAGCAATCAAACGGTCGACAATGTTATCTGGACGTTTGCGAGTGCTGTGCCTCTCTGGACCGGCTTTGAAGTCCTGACGCTCTGGGCCTTTGCGAACGGTATCATTCCCTATGTCGATTTTGCCGCGCATCCGATTTACTGCACGATCGTGATGATCTTGATCCCGGCGTTTCGCGATCTGCATTTCTATCTCGTGCACCGGCTGATCCACTGGCCGCCGCTCTATCATGCTGTCCACAAGCTGCATCATAACAATGTCAATCCCGGCCCCTGGTCAGGTCTGGCGATGCATCCCGTCGAGCATCTGCTGTATTTCTCCGGTGTCCTCATCCACTGGATCGTGCCCTCCAGTCCGATCCATGCGCTCTTTCATCTGACGCACGCCGCTCTTGCACCGGCGCCTGGACATGCTGGATTCGACAAGATCGTCATCGGCGACGATACCGCCATCGATACGCATGCCTACGACCACTACCTGCATCACAAGTTTTTCGAGTGCAATTATGCCGATGGCGTCATTCCGCTCGATAAATGGTTCGGAACGTTCCACGACGGCTCAAGGGATGCAGAGGATCGCATGAACAAGCGTTTCATGGAGCGAGCAAGAAAATATGCCGAGAAGCAGGCACGTCGCTCGGGGACTGCCAACTAGATGGTGCTTGCACTGGAGCAATGATCTCAAGGGCTTGTCAAAAGCATCCTGTGCTCCATATGCGACATTAGGTTCTCCCCCCGCTACCGGCGACGCGGCCGTTGATGGCGGGAAATGCCGGAGCCTGCGGTCCTCCTTCCGCAGGCTCCGGTCTTAATTCATGTATCAGAGCACGGAAGCGCGCCCGATATTCTCCGCGGTGAATGTCAAAAACGGAACCGGTTCCCCGCTCACAGGCACATCGATAATCTTCAGCCGAGACAGAACCGTGTCCAAGGCGCGCCTCGCCTGCGTTTCCGGCGCTTGATCGAGAACGAGCGTCATCAGGCCCGATGCGATGAAACGGCGCGTTTCATCGTTGAGTTCGTGAGCGACCCAGACGAAATCCTTCTTTTCGCGATCCCGATAGCGCTGCAGCACTGAGCCAACGCCGAGATTGGCGCCGCCTGCATTGTAGATGCCCACCAGATTGGCATCGCGTCGCAATGCCTGTGTCAACGCCTCGGCGGATCGCACATCATCATCAAGGCCAAACATCACCTCCGAAAACTGAAGGGCGGGATTGTTGTGGCTCGCGAGATAATCCGAAAAGCCCCGGACCCGCTCCTTGTGTATCTGATAGGCCCAGCTATGGCAGATGGCGATCACATTGCCTTTCGCATGGCCAAGCATCCGCGACATGTAGAAACCTGCGGTTCGTCCTGCCGCGTAGTTGTCGATACCGACGAATATATCGTCGCGGCCACCGGTGTAGGACACGATCTGCACGACTTCGACGCCAGCGGCGCGGGCGGCTCTCAAGCTCTCGGTGATCTTAGGATGATCGACGGCAACGACAATCAAACCGTGGCGGCGGATATTGCGATTGGCAATGTAGGCGGCGAATTTCTCCGGGTCGCCCTCTTCGACAAAAGTGCGATGAAGCGCGATCGAACTGTCTAGCGAAGCGGCAATGCGCTCGAACGCTTGGTTGAGTCTGCTGAAAAAGGGCGATTCAGGCCTGACGAGCATCACCTCTATGCGGATGGTGCCGCGATAGAGGTTCGGGATCAATCCCTTATAGCCAAGCTGCTTTGCAGCCAGCAGGACCTTTTCTGCCGTCTGCGGCTTGACGCTTCCTCTTTCATTGAGAACACGCTCAACGGTCGCAAGACCCACGCCTGCCGCCGCTGCAATGTCGACCAGCCGGGTCTTTTTCATGCCGCTCCTCCTTGAGGAAAAATGATCATAATCGACATGGAATGTGAAGGCCTAATTAGCGCATGGTTGAAATCAGCCGGAGGAGAAAGGCGTCGATCGATAAGGGTCTAACCCTCTGATTCTCCTCCGCATCCAATTATTTTCATGCGGGCGCCAGCGCCCGCTTGCGATGACAAGGAGGACGGAAATGACGACATGGATCGACGCTTGTGCGGCCGATGACATCGAGCCGGAAGATGTTATCCGGTTCGATCATGCAGGGCAGAGCTTTGCCATCTACAGAAGCCCCGACGACGAATTTTTCGCGACCGACGGCCTATGTACGCATGAGAAGATTCACCTGGCGGATGGGCTGGTGATGGATGACACCATCGAATGTCCGAAACACAATGGCCGCTTCAGCTATAAGACGGGCGAGGCCCGGGGCGCGCCAGTCTGCGTCAATCTGAGGACCTATCCAGTGAAAGTGGAAGGTGATCGCATCATGATCGGCGTCGGCGCATGAGCGGCCATGCTGGTATTGTGGTCGTCGGTGCTGGTGAATGCGGCGCGCGGGCAGCCTTGAGCCTAAGAGACAATGGCTACCCGCATCCCGTCACTCTCATTGGTGACGAAGTTCACCTGCCGTATGAAAGGCCGCCTCTTTCGAAACAGATGTTGCTTGCCGAGGCTTTCCCTTCGGCGCCGACGGTCCTTGGCGATCTCATGCTGCGAGAGAGGGCGATAAGGCATATCGGTGAAACGCAAGTTGGCGCTATTCATGCCGATGCCAGAAATGTGGCGCTATCGGATGGCCGATCGGTGGCCTACGAGAAACTACTTCTGGCGACCGGGGCTGCGCCTCGACGACTGGCGAATGTGCCGCCAAGCCCGCGTATTCTCTACCTTAGGACGATCGACGATGCCGTGGCGCTTCGTCCCTGGATCCGGCCAGGGATGCAAGTGGCGATACTCGGTGCCGGGTTTATCGGGCTTGAGGTCGCAGCTTCGGCTCGTAGCCGTGGAGCAACCGTCACTGTCATCGAATCGCAGGAGCGCGTTCTGAAGCGTGGCGTGCCGCAGGCGATTGCCGAAACGATCGAAGGGCTGCATAGAAACAATGGCGTCGTCGTCAGATGCGGGGTTACGGTGCGTGGCATCGAGGCCGATGAGCGGCGCGTCGCTATTTCGCTCACCGATGGAGCGGAGATCATCTCGGATGTGCTGGTTGTCGGCATCGGCGCTCAACCGCGTACGGAACTTGCGATGAAGGCCGGGATCATGGTGGATAACGGGATTGTCGTGAACGCTCGTCTCCAGACATCCGTCGATCACATCTATGCCGCCGGCGACTGCTGTTCGTTCCCTCACCCGCTCTATAACGGACGCCGACTTCGACTGGAGGCATGGCGAAACGCGCAAGACCAAGGCGCGCTCGCAGCGGCAAATCTGGCAGGCGCAACAAACGATTATGAGGCAGTTCCTTACTTCTGGTCTGATCAGTTCGATCACACGCTGCAGATCGCCGGACTTGTCGATGAGGGGTACACGACCATTCGCAGAGATCTGAGCGATGGCGCCTTCATTCTGTTTCACCTTGACGAAGGGCAGAGGCTGGTCGCGGCAAGCGGTGTGGGTCCGGGCAACAAGGTCGCCAAGGATATCAAGCTCAGCGAGATGCTGATCGCTAGGCGGGCGTGTCCATCAGTCGAGGCGCTGGCAGCCGATGTAAACTTGAAGTCCTTGTTACCGAGGGCGGCATGATATGTGAAAGCGAACGGCGTGTGATCATGGCTTGAGACTAGAATATCGTTCACCCCACGACTGTTAAGCCGTCAGGTCGATGTTCGGCGATTTGCCGTCCCCCTCTCAAATTGCGTTCCGCCAGAAGGCAGCGATGGCAATGCTATAGCTGCCTTCTGGTTTTGGCGCGCGTCTATTTTTATCGAGTAAGATTATTACCCTTGCCGACGCTCAAATCGTATGCCTGTATATACAGCCAACGACGATTGGGCAGTTCGATGCAGACTATCGGTTCCAGAGAAGCGGCAGCACCTCCTTCATGTGACACGACCATCGTCACATCGGCCCTCAGCCTCGCTGACAAACCAGTTGTGAAACCGAGAGATTGATCGTGCCCGTATCCGCTGCCTCGCTTATGGAATTTCCGATACCGGATGTTCGGCAAACCGTTAACGCGCGTGACGCGATCTTGTATGCGCTCTCGACAGGATATGGGGCCGAGCCCGTCGATGGCGCGCATTTACGCCGGCTGGTGGAGCGAGATCTTATCGTCACGCCGACCCTGGCAAATGTGGTCGCCGATCCAGGCCCTTTGATGGAAGAAGCCGGTGTCGATTGGCAGCAGCTTGTCCATGCCGAGCAACGGTTGACGATCCACCGGCCAATTCCTCTTGGCACGCCGCTTCGCTCGCATTCACGCGTGATTTCCGTTGTTGATCGCGGCCCGGATAAGGGCATGTTTGCAACCTCCGAGCGGACCATCGTGGCGGAGGGTGACGAGACGCCGATTGCCAGCGTCATACAGACGAACGCCTGCCGTGGTGATGGCGGCTGTGGATCGGCGGGCAAACCGCTCGAGCCGCTTCACCCTGTCCCAGATCGGAGCGCCGACGCCGTATTCACGATCAAGGTGCCGGCAGATGCAGCCCTCCTCTATCGCTTGAACGGTGATCTCAATCCGCTGCATGCGAACCCCGCCTATGCTGCGGGCGCTGGGTTTCCGCGCCCGATCCTTCATGGGCTTTGCACTTTCGGCTATGCGAGCTATGCCATCGCACGCTCGGTGGTGGCCGAAGGCTTGGTTGATGTCGGCTTTATCGCTGCGCGGTTTACGGCAGTAGTCTTTCCCGGAGATGCGCTGGAATTCGACATCTGGCGAGAAAAGTCAGATATTCATTTCCGCGCTCGCGTGCCGGCGCGAAATGCCACGGTCCTCGATTACGGTCATGCGAGGCTGGCATGAGCGCCGTGAAGACGCAGAGCGACCCACCGCATTATCTGCGGATCAAGGAAACGATCACCGGCATGATCGCCAAAGGCGAATTGAAACCCGGCGATCGCGTCTACTCAGAAAGCGAGCTGGTTTCTTCGTTCGGCGTCAGCCGGATGACGGCGAACAGAGCCTTGCGCGAGCTGATGTTCGAAGGCGTGCTGACCCGCCGCGCGGGCTTCGGAACGTTCGTCAGCGCGCAGCGCCAGGATATCGACCTGCTGCAAATCAAGAATATCGCCGACGAAATAAACAGCCGCGGCCATCGGCATATGGCGAACGTCATGATCGCCGATCGAATCGCGGCCGATGTGGATGTTGCGCAATCGCTCGATCTGGAGCCGGGCACCGAGGTCCTGCATAGTTTGATCGTCCATTTCGAGAATGGGCAGCCGATCCAGGTCGAAGAGCGCTATGTCAATCCGCTTATCGCCCCCGACTATCTGGCAAATGACTTCAGGTCGATAACGCCCAACGAATATCTGACGCGCGTGGCGCCCATCACCGAGTTCGAACATTTCGTCGAGGCGATACAGCCGGACATGACGATCCGCGAGCTGCTCGATATCGAGGCCGATCGGCCTTGCCTGCGCGTATTTCGGCGGACCTGGTCCGGTGAAGCTGTCGTGACCTGTGCGCTCCTGACGTATCCCGGCGACAAATACCGACTGGAGGCCCGCTCGGCTAAAGGGCGGATGAAACCGATCGCTCTTCTGGGAGAGAGACTGAAATGAACAAGGGCGGCAACATCGTTTCCCTCACCGACACTCCTCCGACAATCAATGACATCGCCGCCATCGCACGGCACGATGCGCGCATCGTGCTTGCGCCTGCAGTCGAAGACAGGATTGTTTCCGCCCGCGCCGTTGTGGATCGGTATCTCGAGGCCGATCGGCCGGTCTATGGGCTGACGACGGGATTGGGTGCCGGTGTCGACACAAGGCTTGCGACGGACGATCTCATTGCGTTTCAGCTGCGCGTGCCGCAGGCGCGTGCGGTCGGTGTTGGCGCAAATCTGCCCCGCGAAATAGTTCGCGCGATGATGGCCGCCCGCGTTGCCGGTATGGCGGCCGGCGGTTCCGGCGTATCGCTGCCCGTCCTTCAAGGCCTGGTGGCGGCGCTGAATGCGGGTTTTCATCCGGTCGTGCCGTCTCTCGGTTCGATCGGTGCGGCAGATCTTGCGCCGCTGGCCCATATGGGCCGTGCCTTGCTCGGCGATGGCGAAGCTGAAGTCGATGGTGTGGTGATGCCTGCCAGCGAGGCCTTGATCAAGGCTGGACTTGAGCCCCTGCCCTTCGCACCGAAGGATGGACACGTTCTTGTCGTCGCCAACAGCCTGTCGGTCGGCAGAGCTTGCCTATGCATCGAGGATATCGAACGATTGTTCGGCTGGTCGCTTGCAGCCCTCGCCCTGAATTTCGAGGCGTTCAGGGCCAATGTGTCGGCATTCGACGATCGCGCCTTGGCTGCGCGCCCAGCCTTCGGCCAACGCGAAGCGGCAGCTCGGCTCCGGGATCTGCTCTCCGGCAGCTCCTTGTTGTTGGACGGTGCTGCTCGCCGCTTGCAGGACCCCTTGAGCTATCGTTGCGCGCCACAAGTCTGGGGCGCGCTTTCGCACGCGATTGGCGAAGCCCGTGACATCACCGAGATCGAAATCGCAAGCTCTGGCGACAATCCCGTCGTTCTCGCCGATGAAGGCCTTATCCTTTCGCACGGCAATTTCGACATGACGGCTTTTGTCCTAGCTTGGGAGCGCCTGGGACAGGCGATGGCGCATTGTGCGGCAGCAACCGCCTATCGCACGATGAAAATCATGTCGGCTGCGATGTCGGAGCTTCCACGCTTTCTCACGTCGCTCGGTCAGAGCCGCAACGGCTTTGCAACCGTGCAAAAGACAGTCTCGGCGCTGGAGGCGGAGATACGCCATTTCGCGATGCCGATATCGCTCACGCCGATCCCTGTCGCTGACGGGATCGAAGATCAGGCTTCGATGGCTCCAAGCGTTTTGGCGAAGACGGAGGCCATTATCGAGCGCCTGCGCTATCTCGTCGCTATCGAGCTGATCGTTTCGGCGCAAGCGGTCGAACTGCGTGGCGTAGACGGCGAGCTTGGTACAGGTACCGGGCAGGCCTATCGCCAAGTCCGCAATCTCATATCTCCGCTCGGAGAGGATCGCGCCCAGGGACCGGACGTCGAGAACCTGGCGGCTTTCATCGCGAATAACTCGGCATAGGGAAAATAGCCTTCTGCCTCGGACAACCATTACGGCAAGCTTCGTAGATTTTGCACAAAACAAACAACCGGCGCTGCCGGCAATGACACTGGAGAACGGCAATGCAGGAAATCTGGATCGACTATCTGAACGCCATCGATGCCAAGGCTTTGGCCCTGTCCAACGATGAAATTCTCGATGCGGTTAGCAAGGCGCTCGATGCACAGGGACGTGGCGAGACCGTGATCGAACCCCGTGTCCATCTGGTGCCGGAAAGCTCCGACAAGGGACATTTCAACGTGTTGCGCGGCTACGTGAAGCCGCTCGACTACGCCGGCGTCAAGGTGGTCGGCGATTTTGTCGACAATTACAAGCAGGGACTTCCATCGGAACTGGCCGTGCTCAATCTCTTCGACCCGCGCACAGGCGTTCCGAAGGCGATCGTCGACGCGACAGCCATTACGGATATGCGGACTGGAGCCGTGACCGCGATTGGCGCCCGCCACCTCGCCCGCAAGGATAGCAAGATCCTCGGCCATATTGGCGCGCGCGGCACGTCCTACTGGAATGTACGCTTGCTCGATCATCTCTTTGATTTCGATGAAATTCGCATCCACTCCCGCCGTCCCGAAAGCCGCGATGCCTTTGCCGCCCGGCTTGAAAAAGATCTCGGCAAGAAGATCATCGTGACTGATAACTGGGAGGATTGCCTCAAGGGCGCCGACATCATGATCGAGGCGAGCCGACTGCCGGAGCCGACCCCGCTTTTCAAGACGACCTGGGTCAAGAAGGGTGCGTTCGTCGTCCCCTATGGCACGATGAGTGCGCTCGAATTCGATCTGACGGATATCATGGACAAGGTCGTGGTCGACGATTGGGGCCAGTGCGGTCCTGGACGTCCTTTTGGCGCCCTGCGCCGTCATGTCGATGAAGGCAAGGTGACCGCGGAAAACCTGCATGCGGAGATCGGTCAGATCGTCTGTGGCGCCAAGCCAGGCCGCGAAAGCGATGACGAAACCATCCTTTTCTGGCACCGCGGTCTCAGCACGACCGATGTGGCGCTCGGGGCTGCGATGGTCGACAAGGCCAAGCGCATGAACATCGGTCAACGCCTTCGCTTTGCGTGACCGCCATGACGGCGCCCAGTTCACCGGTCATTGCCTGTTCGCGGATGTATAATCTCAGCCCCAAAATATCCGGGCTATGGGATCGGCTGTTTCGGTGGCTTGCAGGCCAAGCCGGCATCGAGATCGAGATCGTTCTCCATGCGCCGCCTGCGCCTCTGTCCGAGCTTTGGGCACGACCGGATATGGGCGTCGTTTTCATGTGCGGCTTTCCGTTCTCGCGGTACGAACCGGATGAACGGCCGCTGCCGATAGCTGCGCCTGTTTCGGTTGCGGATTGGGCTGCAGGCGAACCGGTCTATGCCAGCCACATCGTGGCTGCGCATGGCAGGTCTTTGACGGCAGCGGAACTTGCCACGGTCCGCTGGGGCTGGACCGTGCGGGATTCTCAATCCGGATATAATGCACCGCGGGAGTTTGCCGCTGAACTGGCGAACGGCGGTGCTATCGACAAGACTGTCGGCCCGCTCCTCAATCCACGCGGCGTGATCGAGGCAATCCGCAACAACACGATCGATGTCGGCGCAATCGATGCCTATGCCTACCAGTTGCTGCAATTGCACGAACCGGAGATGATCGCCCCACTGCGCGTGGTCGCAACGACGAAGCCGGCACCCTTTCCTCTCTTCGTTGCGGCCCGGCATCAGCCACCCAGCACCACCAGCGCGCTCCAGCACGCGCTTCTTGAGATGCACCGGGATAGAGAGGGGCGTGATATCCTAAACGCGCTCGGACTGATGGCCTTCGCCAAACCGGATACTGCCGCCTATGAACAGTTGCCGGCACGAGCTCGAGCCGTGGACGAGGCACTCGGCGCGCCGTGGTAGTATGCCGGGACACATCGTGGCGACGATGCTGTCTCTTTCAATGGAAATCCTCGCCGGCATGATCTACCGGCGAGGATGATTGATGCGGATCGAGCGGTTCGCTATGCGGGCAATTGGAAAGCCCAATTGGCGATCAGCACGATGGCGAGACCTGCGAGCAGCGCCAGATAGGGCAGAATTCCGGCTTTCTTGACGCCGAGATCCTGGCCGACGAGGCCGAGATCGTCCATGGCTCCCGCCGGGAATTTGCCGCCGTCTCGCACATAGTGCCTATAGGCGAAGACCGGCAGGATCAGGGCCGCGAATGCAAAGCCGATCCAGAGCGCGTTCGCATAACCCCATACCTTGGCGCCTGCGCCGAGGAAGAGTGCATTGACGAAAGCGAGGATCGTATTGAGGCCGATCAGCCAAGTCGGCGCCTTCCAGGGACGCTCGACGTGGCCGGAGTCCATGCGATGGATCCATCCCGAATTGAGGTTCAGGAAGTTGAAGATGATGTAGCCCACGTTGGAGACGGCCAGCACGAAGAAATATCCGCTGGTATCCGATGCGATGGCAAGAAGAGCGAGATTGAAGGCAAAGTCCGTCCACATCGCTCTGGTCGGCGCGCCATGTTCGTTGACATGCTCCAGATACTTCGGCAACCAGCCGTCCTTGGAGCCCTGGTAGAGCGTCCGCGACGAGCCCGCCATCGCGGTCATGATGGCCAGGAACAGCGCCAGGATCATCAGGATAACGAGGAGCTGGGTAACGATGCGGCCGGCGCCGATCAGGCCGCCCAATGCTTCACCGACGCCAGTACCGTCAACAATGCCCGGTGCCAGCATGCCGGCATGTCCGAGCACGCCCTGGAAGGCGAACGGCACGAGGAAGAAGAAGATGCAGCAGGCAAGACCGGAATAGAAGATTGCCTTGAACGTATCGGTCTTGGGGTTCTTCAGTTCGCGCGTATAGCAAACCGCGGTTTCGAAACCGTAGGTCGACCATGCGGCGATGTAGAGGCCACCGAGAAACAGCGTCCAGCCGCCATTGCTCCAGCTTCCGTCGGTGCCGGCATAAGCGGCAGTGGGTGGAACGAGACCGGTCACGTTGGCCGAGACGATCTGACCGCTGACGATCGGATAAAGGCCGATGATGAGCAGCGGCACGAGAACGATGATAGCCAGCCACTTCTGCACGCTGGCCGTTTCGGAGATACCGCGATGCTGGATCGCGAAGATGATCAGCATCAGAATGCCACCGATGAAGAAGGTGGCATTGATGTTGGCCGTGGCAAGAAGCGGGATGTTGAAGGTGATCAGGGACCAGCTGCGGATGGCAGGCGTCAATGCTGCTACGCCATCGGCGCTGAGTAATGCGCTGAGCGCATCCTGCGGCGACGTTCCGGCATGGGCTGTAATATATTCGGCAATTCTTGGACTGTCGGGTGCGATGGAGGTCGCATGCGCGCTGACCCAGCTGAGGACGGCTTGGGAGTCCGCGGCAGGGATCGGAAAAAAGGCATTGAGAATATAGCCCGCAGCGATGGCGCAGCCGAGAGAGAGCACCGGCGACCAGGCAAACCAGTTGCACCAAACGGAAAGCGGGGCGATGAATTTAGAATATCGCAGCCAGGCGGTTGCGCCATAAACCGAGGCGCCGCCCGATTTGTTGGCGAACATGCCGGCAATTTCGGCATAGGTAAAAGACTGCAGAAACCCCATGACCATCGAAATGATCCATACGACAAAGGCGAGCTTGCCCGTCGTACCGGCGATGCCGCCGATGGAGAAGAGAACAAGTGGCGGCACGCCCGCAGCCACCCAGAACGCGCCCTTCCAGTCCAGCGCGCGTATAAGCTTACCTTCGGTGCCGGCTGAAGCGCCGGCGTCCACTATATCCGTCATTGTTGAAATTCCCCATTTTGTTCCGGACGTATCTCTCGTACGTCTCCCTGAACGTGCCTCCCATGGCATTTCGGGGCTTGCTGGAGGTTTTCATGAGCCACGTCTGTGCGCGGATTCCAGAAACAAGTCCTTTATACATAGTGAAGATATTTTCTTTTTAGTCAACATCACTTTACTTTCCGATGGCATTTTGTCAGCATGAATTCGGTGCCGCGACGCACCTCGAATTCCCGTGAGGGTCCTATGCGAGAACTTCATCCGCCGATCGCCGGAGTACGTCCTGTTTCGGCAAGCATCATTCGTTATCCGGGCATTCCGGTGCTGCCGCAGGACACGGAGCGCTATCGCTGCAAAGGTGGTGGAACGCTGATCGTGCGCGTCGATGCGGGTGATCGCGTCACGTTGACCGATAGCGAGGGTGGCCAGGCCTGCGAGCTCTCCTTCATCGATGAAACCGGCCAGTTTCAATCGGCAGGACTGGGCTCTGCCTTCACCTGTGCGGCGGAAGGATTGAAAGCCGTTCTCGCCTCAAAGGAGGAGAGCGCGTCTCGCGTACGCCAGGCTTTGCAACGCCGGAACGCCGATCTTGGCAAGGCCGGTGCAGTCCGCGTCTTCGGCGAGATATCGTCGCCGGGCAGCACCGCTGAATTCACCATTGCCTTGAAAGGTCTTTTGATCGTTTGCGCGCCTGCGACCGCCATGTCGCCCGAGGCTCAGGATACGGCAACGCCGATCGAGGTTCGCATCCGCCGGACGACGATCATTCGCGATTACACATCGGCGCTGCCCGAACCGCTCGCCGATCCGATCGAGGATATTCGCATCAAGGCGGCGACTGCATCGGCCTATTTCGTCCGTGCAGGCGAATTCATTCAGATCATCGATGTTTATGGCCGGCAGTGCACGGACTTTCAGGCCTTCTCAGCGCGCAAGATCGACAAGGGGCTGGATCTCGCGCTGGATTCCACCGTCACGCGTACCCTGCTTGGCCGCAGCTATCCGGCGCCCGGCCTGCCTTCCAAGGCCTTCGACCGAGATTTCGAGCCGCTGGTGGAGGTCGTACAGGATACGGTCGGTCGTCACGATGCGTTCGCGACTGCCTGTAACTCCCGATATTACGACGATATGGGATATCCGGGGCATGTGAACTGCACGGACAATTTCAATGCGGCCCTGGCACCCTATGGCGTTCCCGGCAGAAAAGGCTGGGAAGCGCTCAACTATTTCTACAATACGAATGTGGATCACAACAATCAGCTCTATCTTGATGAGCCCTGGTCGCGGCCGGGTGACTATGTGCTGATGCGGGCGCTGACGGATCTCGTCTGCGTTTCCTCTTCCTGCCCTGACGATATCGACGCGGCTAATGGCTGGGACCCGACCGACATCCATGTCCGCACCTTTTCCGGAAAAGAGAAATTCTCACGAGCGGTAGCCTATCGCATGACCCCTGACGCCGACGCTGAACTGACGCGGGAAACCGCATTTCACCCTCGCCTTTCCGCATTGACGCGGGATTACACCGAGTATCGCGGCTTCTGGCTGCCCAACCGGTTTTCCTCCGAGGGGCCGGTCGAAGAATACTGGGCATGCCGTGAAAAGGCTGTGGTCATCGACCTTTCGCCGCTGCGCAAATTCGAGGTGACGGGACCGGATGCGGAAGAGCTGCTGCAATATTGCGTCACCCGCGATGTCCGCAAGCTGTCGACCGGCCAGGTGGTCTACACGGCTATGTGCTACGAAAACGGCGGCATGATCGACGACGGCACAGTGTTCCGTCTCGGTGACAAGAACTTTCGTTGGATCGGCGGCGACGATTATAGCGGCATCTGGCTGCGCGAGCAGGCGGAGAAGAAGGGTTTCAAGGCGTGGGTCCGCTCCTCCACGGATCAGATGCACAATATCGCGCTGCAAGGCCCGAAGAGCCGCGACATTCTGAAAGAGATCATCTGGACCGCTCCGCGCCAGCCGACGATCGGCGAAGTGGAGTGGTTCCGTTTCACTGTCGGGCGCATCGGCCACTTCGAAGGCGCGCCGGTTGTCGTCTCGCGAACCGGTTATACCGGCGAGCTCGGTTATGAGATCTTCTGTCATCCGAAAGACGCCGAAGCCGTCTTCGATGCCGTCTGGAAAGCGGGCGAACCCTATGGTTTGAAGCCGATGGGCCTGGAGGCACTGGACATGGTGCGTATCGAAGCGGGCCTGATCTTCGCCCATCATGAGTTCACCGATCAGACCGATCCTTTTGAAGCTGGTATCGGCTTTACCGTGCCGTTAAAATCGAAGATGGATGATTTTATCGGTCGCGAGGCGCTGATCCGACGCAAGGAGAATCCTCGGTATCTGATGGTGGGATTGGATGTCGAGGCCAACGACGCCGTTGGACATGGCGATTGTATTCACATCGGTCGCGCCCAGGTTGGTGTGGTCACGAGCGCAACACGATCGCCGATCCTTGGGAAGACCATTGCGCTTGCGCGCGTCGACGTCATGCATGCGGCCGTTGGCACCAAGGTCGAGATCGGCAAGCTGGACGGTCAGCAGAAGCGGCTCCCGGCAGTTATCGTGCCCCTCTCGCACTACGACCCGCAGAAGACGCGGCCGCGCTCCTGAAGCAAGCCGCTATTCTTTAAATTCGCTTTCTAGGGCGCAGAAGACATCATCGACGAGATTATTATTGGCGACGGCAGCGATGCGACGCGCTTTCTATACACGTCATCTCATCCGGACGTGTCATTCGGGAATGTGTTGAATATGGCAATCGCATGGAAGTTCGAACGCGATGAGTCAGGCTTCCGATAAGTGGCTTCGCATCTATGAGACTACGGCCTGAGTTTCGAGCCCGATACTATTCGGATTTTCGTTGCGCATTCGAGATCGCGCGCGCAGCTTCTTCAGAAGAATTGGCAAGCGTCCGCATCTCCGCTGCCAACACGGCAAAACCGGAACCGGCCGTTCCTGCTCTGGCGGCCTCGATGCCGGCGTTGACCGCCAGCAGCTTCAGATAGCGCAAAGACTGGAGGATCTCGTTTGTCTTGGATGCCGTAATCCGCATGTCGGCGGTCTGCTCGTCGAGCCGCTGATAGAGCGACTCGATATTGATGATGCTGCCTTCGAGATAGAGAAGCTCGCCAGCTTCATCCCAGACACCACCGCCAGTCTCCGTGACCCAGATGAAATGGCCTTCTCGATGGCGAATGCGATATTCCATCGTCCAGTTGGCACGGTGTTCCAAGGCTCTGCCGACAACCTCGTCCATGAGCGGGATATCGTCCTCACACATGATCGAGGTGAAGGTTCGCGCTCGGTTGCCGACAATCTCGTCGACGCGGTAGCCGAAGATCCGCTCTATGCCATCGGTCATGTCCAGCATCGTATAGTTTTCATCAGCGCGGCAGCGGTAAAGAAAGCCGCTCATGCGGCCAAGGACACTGGTTTGGAAATCCATGAAGACTACCCGGAGAAAAAGTTGCCGATAAGATCGCCTCGCTTCAACTCAAACAGCCCGCCAGGGATGCGTTTGGCTCCCCTGGCGGTTTACGCGAACACGTGTCGACAAAATCAGTTGCGCAGATACTCTTCCATAGAGTCGTCAAGCGCATCAACCCAAGGCGTGTGATGCTTCGGGGACATGTTGCCGGTCATCAGCGAGCGATACGCATGGTCCCGGAAGCCCATGATGTTTTCGGCTTTGTGATGCTCCCACTCCATGAAGGTCTTATTCGTGCCCTCGATGTCGAAGCTCGGATAATCCGTCTCGGCGAGTAGCTCCTTCACATAATCGCCCTGATACCAGATCATCTGTTCGGCATCTTCCAGCGTTTCCTCGCGGGCGCGCCATTTGTCGAAGTTTGCCTGCAGCTCGCTTTCCGGCGGCAACTTGATGCGTCCCATCATGACATCGCGGGCCCACCAGGCCTGCACGTCGAACATGTTGAAGGTGTAGAACTGGTCCTGCATGCCGATGTAGAACAGCTGCGGGTTCTTGTCGTAGATCACGCCCTTGTAGAGATGATCGGCCCACAAGCGGTTGGCTGTCTTGAGGCGCAATTCATCGGGCAGGAACGGAAAGTGATGCTGATAGCCCGTGCAGAGGATCAGCGCATCGACATTCTTGGACGAACCATCGAGGAAGTACGCCGTCTTGTTCTCGAGACGTGTCAGCAATGGCCGCTCTTCAAAATTCTCAGGCCATTTGAAGCCCATTGGCTTCGACCGGTAGCTGGTGGTGACCGATTTGGCGCCATACTTCCAGCATTGCGAGCCGATATCCTCGGCGGAGTAGCTGCGGCCGACGAGCAAGACGTCCTTGCCTTTAAACTCAAGCGCATCGCGGAAGTCATGGGCGTGGAGAACGCGGCCGTTGAATGTCTTCACGCCTTCGAAGTAAGGCACATTCGGTGTCGAGAAGTGGCCACTTGCGACGACGACGTAGTCGAACTCTTCGTCATACATCCGGTCCTGGGTGCGATCATGGGCCGTTACCGTGAACTTCTTCGTGTCTTCGTCGAAGCGCACCATCCGCACCGGCGTACTGAAGCGCACCCACTTGCGCACGTTGGCCTTTTCGACGCGCCCCTTGATGTAGTCCCAGAGCACCGCGCGGGGCGGATAGGAGGCGATCGGCTTGCCGAAATGCTCTTCGAAGGAATAATCGGCGAATTCCAGGCATTCCTTCGGGCCGTTTGACCAGAGATAGCGGTACATGCTGCCATGCACCGGCTCGCCATACTCGTCCAGACCGGTCCGCCACGTGTAATTCCACAATCCACCCCAATCCGCCTGCTTTTCATAGCAAACGATTTCCGGGATTTCGGCGCCCTTCTGCGCTGCCGATTGGAAGGCCCGCAATTGGGCAAGTCCTGAAGGTCCGGCACCGATAACGGCAACTCGTGTCATGTCGCATTCCCCTTCTCGATTATATCGAAGTTCTTATTGCATGCGGTCCTTGGGCGCGGCGTCCGGCATCAATCCGGGAAAATGCCGGGGCTGGTTTCAGCTCCATCGTCATATTTGGAAAGCCAATCGATCGTCATTTCGCGGTAGCGCGTTAGGCCCTTGTAATCGATAAGCTCAGGCGGCAGCGTCTTAAGCACACGCGGGAAACGGCGTGCCCATTTCGGCACGGTCACCAATTCGTTCATGTTCATGAGATAGCAGCGAATGACGAAGAGGATCGCGTTGGAGCGCGGCAAGCGCCACAGGCTCTGCAGTTCCACGCGCAGATGTACCTTGTCTCCGACGTTGTCAGGGGTGACAGTCGTTCGATCCGTGCCCCATTTCGGATAATTCTCCGGGCTGGTATCGAGACGAGGATTGATCGTCATCGTCCAGTTGAACCGCCTTGTCGGCTTGCCCTGCTGCAGATTGAGCAGGAATTTGAGCGCGCGATCGAAGATGCCCTTCTGATGGGCGAGCGGTACAGGGCCGTGCCACTCCATGAAGTTCATGCCGATATCGAAGTCGAGCGACCAGTCGGCCTGTGTCGTGACCATGCCGGCATCCATCCAAAGATTGCCGTCGCGCTGATCGACGATGCAGAAATCACCCTGCGCCTGACGCGTGATGTATTCGAAGGGTTCGTAAGGCAAGGTCGAGGCGTCGCCGAAGGTAAATGTGTCGTCAATCCCGAGCGGCCGATTGATCCAGCGCCATTGATCGCTATTGCGAATGAGCGTGAAGTGTTCGGGGTAGCCGGCCGCCTGCTCCTCCATCAGCAGCTCCAGCGTATCCCACTGCGCCGTCATCATGTGCGGCAGAGCCTGGTAGCGAAGCGGATCTTCCTTCAGCACCAGCGCACGATCATGCATTTCGGCGACATAGTGCTCGTCGACATCGATCAGGCTTTCGAAAACCGTATCGGGCCGGCCCTTAACATGCGGCTCCATATTGACCGAGTACATGTATTCGTCACGGTCGAACGGAAACGGGAAGCGCCGGATGTTTTCCGGACTGTTGCGATAGGTGAAATCGTCCCGAAAGGTTTCCTGCTTGAAGGCGATTGCCATATCCGTTCTCCTCGGTATCGGCCTGTGTCTAGAGGTCGAGATGCAACGCGTTCCCCTCGAAACGGGAGACGCAGATCATGACCTTTCGGCCGGAAGCCTTTTCTTCATCGGTCAGATAGACGTCATTGTGCAGAAGCTTGCCGTCGCAGGCCGCAACACCTGTCTCGCACTGGCCGCAGGCACCGCCGCGACAGAGGAAGGGCGCATCGACGCCCGCAGCCTCGATTGCCTCCAGCATGCTCTCATGATGGCCCACATGCACGGTCTTTTCAGATCGGGTGAGCACGATTGAAAACGGCTTGCCGGGCTGGGAAGACAGGAAACGTTCTGAATGCAGATTTTGGTGCGGCCATCCGGCTTCGACGCCCGCTTTCAGGACGCCATCGATCATGCCGGCTGGACCGCAGACATAAAGATGCGTGCCGAGCGGCTGGCTGTCCAGAAGGCGCGTGACGGGGATATAGTTGCGATCGGCGTCGCAATAGATCTTCACGCGCTGCGCGCCATATCTGTTGATGAGCTCCTGGCAATAGGCACCGCGGTCGAGGGAGCGTATGGCATAATGCAGTTCGAAATTGGCACCCTCGCGCGCAAACTGCTCCATCATCGCGATGAAGGGAGTGATGCCGATGCCCCCGGCAATCAGCAGGTGCTTGCGGCCACGCCAATCCGGCTGAAAAAGATTGACCGGGTAGCTGACTTTCAGCTCGTCGCCTTCCCTCACCTTTTCGTGCATGAAGGCAGAGCCGCCGCGCGATTCCTCGACGCGCAGCACGCTGATTTCATAGGCCGAGCAATCATGCGGCGGCGACATCAGCGAATAGGCATTGCGACGAACGTGCCCTTCATCGTTCATCGATACGATGACGTGAGCGCCACCGGAAAAATAGGGCATCGGCTCGCCATCGAGGCGCTCGAAACGAAAGCGCTTGATACGGTCTGCGACGGGCGTCACCTTGGCGACGCGAACCGGAATTTCTGTACCACCACTCACAGAAACAACTCCTCCGGCTCAGGCGCCCTGCCGGGCTCTTCGGCATCGATATTGACACCCTGAAAAGCTCCGAGGCGACGCGAATAATGATCGCGCACCAGCAGGGGCAGTCCGCAATGGCTGCATGAAAACGGGCTCTGCGTCACGTCTTCGGTAATTCCCTTGCAGTGTACGCATTGCACGCGTCGGGCGAGCGACCCTCGATGTTCGGTGATGATCGAGGCATGATCGACGCCGAAATCGAGCGCGACCATCATGGCCTGGCCGATGAAGCCCTCGGTCCCGGCAATATAGATGCGCGTGCCCATGTGAGCAGTCGAGAGCGATCCTCTCAACCGGAAAAGCAGGGTCGCAATAGTCGGCGCCGTGAAAAACATGTCGGCGCCGAGCTTGCGTAGCATCTCGTCGCGACCCGTGCCTTGTGAGCCACGCGCCACATAGAGAATTTCGCTGCGAGACAAAACCTGCGCATCAAGCGCGGTACCCAGCTCCAGGAGCGCATTGGCTCCCTCGCCCTCCAGGACGAAGAGATGGCGGCGAGCATGCGGCTGGATCGTCAGACCTCGATAAACAGGCCGGCTTTTTATGCCTTCGACAAGCATAGATGCCTCCTAACCGACGGCCGTCCTCTTCTTCTTTTCCGGGTCGTCGAATGGCAAGGTATGAGCGATCGCACTTGCCTTGAGGCTCTTGCCGCGAACCTCCAGCTTCGTGCCCTGAACGGCTTTATCGACGTCAAGACGCGCGATCGCCATGGATTTCTTCGTCAGCGTCGAATAGCAGGGGCACGTGATGACGCCGACCTTCTTGCCGTCGGCATAGACTTCGTCACCGAGGTCGGCCGGGCTGTCGGCGTCGATCAGCATGCCGAAAATCTTGAAGCGCTCCTTGCCCTTGAGGCGAGCATGCTCCTCTGCCCCTCGGAAACCGGTCTTGCCGGGGCTGACTGTGAAATCGAGACCAAGCTCCCAGAGGCTGTCGCCGGGCGCTTGATCGGCAAAAGGATACATCTGCGAGTTATCGTAGGGATAGAACAGCAGGTAGCTTTCGACACGCAGCATGTCGAGAACGCTGAAACAACAGGGAATGATCCCCATTTCTTCGCCTTCCGCGACGATACGGTCCCAGACCATCGGTGCATCCTGGCCCCGCACGAAGATTTCATAACCGCGTTCGCCGGTATAACCCGTGCGCGAGATCATCACGGGCACGCCGAACAGCGTCGTCTGCATGTGATGGAAATACTTGAGATCACGGATACCCGGGACATATTTTGCAAGATAGTCGACCGCCGCTGGTCCCTGCAGCGACAGATCGTGCAGATCGTCGTCGAAAAGAACGGCGCAGTTACGGCCCGCCGCCTGCTTGACGAGCTCCTCATGTCCCGACCCCGAGCCATGGACCAGCATCCAGGAATTCGGGCCGGTGCGATACACGATGCAGTCGTCGGTGAAATAGCCGCGGTCATTGAGCATCGCGGCGTAGACGGAGCGGCCGGGATAGATCTTGGACATATCGCGGGTTGTGATATAGTCGAGCACAGCTATGGCATGCGGCCCCACAAGATGGACTTTCTTGAGACCGGAAACGTCCATCAGCCCGGCCTTGGTGCGGATCGCGACATGCTCCTGCGACATGTCCTTATCGTAGGTCCAGGCGGTTCCCATACCGCTCCAGTCCTCGAGTTTCGATCCCAGTGCACGGTGCCGGTCCGCCAAGGCGGAGAAACGCCATGATAAAGCCATTTCGTTCCCTCATTTTCTTCTACGGAATATTTATTTCCTGACTATAATCGTCTTTCTCGCCTTGGCAAGACAATCCGGCGGGTTTTTTCGCCCCCGCCGAATGGGATTTCTCTCAAAACTTCGGCGGCTTTCTGCCGGCGGTGCGGTGGGCTGCGATGACGGTGTTGGCCATCAGCATGGCAATCGTCATCGGTCCGACACCGCCCGGAACCGGCGTGATCGCAGCCGCAACATCGGCGGC
>NZ_JABAIJ010000012.1 GCF_012641435.1 Rhizobium sp. P38BS-XIX | reverse complement strand
CGGCTCGAACAACACCATCAACACCCAGTTCTGGGACGGCGGCTTCAAGACGACGCGCTGGATGGCCGACACCTCGATCGAGGGACAGTGGAACCTCGACGAGGCCACGACGATCTCGCCGAAGCTCAGGGCGGTCTACTTCTCGGAAAAGGTCGACGACTACACGGTCAAGAACAGTTCCGGCGATGCCATCACCATCGACGGCTTCAACGAGGACCAGTTCCGCGTCAGCCTGGGGGCCGAGATCGCCCGCTCCTTCACGATGGAGAACGGCACGAAGCTGACGCCGAAGCTCGGGCTGACGGGCGGCTATTCCGGCATGGACGGCGCCAGCGCGTTCGCCGCCGTCACCGCCGGCGTCTCGCTGCAGACCCAGAACTTCTGGATGCTCGACACCAGCATCCTCTTCAACATCGAGGGCGACGGGCAGAAATCCGTCGGTGCAAAAGTCGCGGCAGGAAAGAAGTTCTAACCAAGATAGCTCCGACGGACCGATCAACCTGCGCCTGCGCGGCAACAACCTTTGGCGTGTCAAAAGACAGTCTGCTGAGCAGCTGGCGTCGCGACCGCCTTTTCTTATGGCTGCCTTGCGAATACGGACGCCTGATGAGTGCGAGCGATACGACGGCGGCTCTCCCGGCATCCGTTCTGACAAAAGCGATGTCCGGGATCCGTGCAATTGGCATAGGTTTGTCCAGGCACAGCGCCAGAGGTTGGGCGAGATCGGCAGAGGAAGCCAGGCGCGCGCTTGATTTTGGTCGCAACCATGATCGCGCTGAATATGTGCGGTTGTTCTCCGATATTGCCGTTGAGGAGTCGATGCGGGTGTCGGATAGCGTCAGCCTGTATGTCACTTCTTTACTTGAGCAACTGGCAGGTGAAACTGATCTCGTTCAGACGGTGGAAGTCTATTTTCGAAATCGAATGCACAAAAAGGCAACCGCAGGAGAGTTGGGCATCCATGCCAATACGCTCAGCTACCGATTGGAAAGGATCCAAAACATCCTTGGCGCCAGTCTCGACGACGTCTCCGTCCCGGCAAAGCTCGACGTCGCGTTGAAATTAAGACGCACACGCCGATGATGCGCTATCAGCCGATGCAAAGGCCTACCAAGGTTTCGATAATTGCGCCCATGAAACCACGCAGGCTTTGAGCTCGGCTACGCAGGTCAATTCCAGTGACATAGACTGCAGACTCTGTTGATCGGCGCGGCGTAAGAACGGCACGCCAGAAAATCTACATCAAAACCTAGCGATCAAAGCTCTTGAGATATTGCGCCGGCGATGCACCGAGCGCTTTCTTGAACATGGTGATGAATGCAGAGACCGATTCATATCCGAGATCGCTCGAAACCTGCTGCACCGTAGCGCCGGCGGCAAGGCTGCGGAGCGCGAAAATCAATTGTAGCTGCTGTCGCCAGCGGCCGAACGTCAGGCCGGTTTCTTTTTGAACGAGCCGGGCGAGCGAATTCTCGCTTAATGCCATGCGTTTCGCCCATTGACCCATCGTGGCTCGATCGGACGGGTCGTCAACCAGCGCGGATGCGATCCGTCCGAGACGCGGCTCATCGGTCAAAGGTAGATGCAGGTCCTGCACCGGCATGCGCGACAAGGCCGATAACAGCAGCGTGGTGATCAATTCGGTGTCGGCGGCTGCGCCAGCAGTCTGATCCGCCATCTCGATGATGAGTTCCCTCACCAGCGGAGAGAGGGAAAGGGTGCAGCATCGGTCGGGCAGATCGGCAGCTCCCGGCTCGACGAAGAGAAAGAAAAGCCGGGCATTGGCAGTTGCAACATTGCTGTGCGTCATGCCTCCGGGAACCCAGACGCCGCAATGTGGCGGAACCATCCACAAGCCGCTGGGGACTCGGCATGTGACGCCTCCTCGCAAAGCCATGACGAGTTGGCCCTTGCGGTGGCGATGCTCAGGCGCCTCTCGCCCGTTCTGCGACACGTCGATCCGCGCTGCAATCGCGGCTGCCGTGGACTTGTCGAGGTCATTGTCGACCAGAGCCCAGGAAAGGGACTTTGGCATTTGGTGGGATTTCGTCATCATATGGCAGAATATCTAAATTCATCCGGTTGTTTTGTCGATAGGCTTCGAACGAAATACGACGTTCGGAGACGACAATGGAAATTCACGAGGACGATTCTCGGCGCGCCGCGGTCTCGCGGGCTATGGGCTCGATGCATGTTGGAGAGGGTGGCGCGCCGCATCGAGATTATCTTTCCTTCGCGCTGAGGCGCGTGGGCGTGTTCGTTCGCAGGCTGCGGCGCGCGTTCACCTCTCCGGCAACCAGCATTCCGGCTGTTTCATGCGCTGATCCGGAAGAAGCTTACATGTATGCGTGCCTGGCCTCCCCCTTCTTCTGCTATGTCTCACCGGCAATCTACGGTCTCACAAGCACCAGGGAGCCGCGCTCAAGCCGGAATTCCCATCCGGGAGAAGAGGCTTGAGCAATCGCCCAATCGTCACAACGCAAGTCGTTGTGTTTTCATTGAAGACTTTTCTGTCCGCGATGCTCGCTTACTTCGTTGCCATCAGCTTCGATCTTCCGCGGCCATTTTGGGCGGTGGCCACCGTGTACATCGTTGCCAATCCTCTCTCGGGCGCCATTGCATCGAAGTCGGCCTATCGGCTCCTCGGGACAATCATTGGCGCGGCTGCGGCGGTTGTCCTCATTCCGAACCTGGTAAATGAGCCGATATTGCTCTCCGCCGCGATCATTGTGTGGGTCTCGACGTGCACTTTCGTCAGTCTTCTCGACCGCACACCTCGAAGCTACGTTTGCCTGCTTGCCGGTTACACCGTACTTCTCGCGGGGTTGCCACTGGTGACCGCGCCTTCGAATACGTTTGACACGGTCGTGTCGCGCGTCGAGGAGATCGGCCTTGCAATCATCTGCGCCTCGCTCGTCAGCCATATCGTCCTTCCCGTCCACGTCGGCACGGTGATCCTGCGCCGCATCGATGGATGGATGGCGAGAGCAGGCACGCTCTTCGCGTCAGCCGCGTCCGGGCCGCTGGACGACGTTCGGGGGCGCAACGAAAGGCACGGCCTGGCTGCGGATGCGACGGATCTGAGGTCGATGACGATGCATCTTCAATATGACGGCTCCCGCCACCGAAGCGCGGTCTCCCTGGTGCGACGTCTGCAGCGCCGCATGCTGTCGCTGCTCCCGCTAGAGGCGGAATTCGAGGATTTGCGGCAGTCGCTGCTGAGGCTGGGCACTCCACGCTCGGAAGGCGTCTTCGTGCTGATGGCGAACGTCGGATCGGCGGTCGGCCCTAGCTCGATGAATGACGCAGGAGACATGAAGGCGAAGATCGATGCGCTTGGCCCTTTGAAAACGCTTCCGTCCTGGGAAGACCTTCTTATTGCGAATGCCGCCCGGAATCTGCGGGATATTCTTTGCGTCCGGGACGATTGCATCGCCCTTCGCGCATCCATCGAAGGGGGACGTTCTGCTCGGGCCGCTCCGCGGAGCGCTGCTGTCGACAGGACGCCAGCAGCGCATCGTGACTTTGGCATGGCGCTGCTCTCGGCGCTGGCTGTAGCGGTCTGCCTGTCGTCATCGACGTTTTTCTGGATCGCTGCCGGGTGGTCAGACGGGATGACATTCGCTCAGGTCTCCGGTGTCCTATGCTGCCTGCTCGCAACGATGGACGATCCTGTGCCGGCGATGCGCAAATTTGTCGGCGTGACCTTCGTTACGGTGGTCGTCGCGTTCGTCTACGCCTTTGCGGTGCTGCCGATGATAGACGATTTCGTGCCGCTCGTTGCGGCACTCGCGCTGTTCTTTGTTCCGGCGGGCATTTGCCTCGCCATACCCTCCCTTGCGCTTGTCGGCATGGGTCTCTGCATCAATTTTCCTCTGCTTCTGACGCTCCAGGCCCAGCAAGGCAGCGACTTTGCGGCATTTGCGAATGGAGGCGTGGCAACCATTTTTGCGATGATCTGGACGATTGTCGTCTGCGGCCTTTTCCGCTCCGTCGGAGCGGAAACGAATGCCAGGAGGCTTATTTCGGTAACGAGGAAGCAGGTGGCGACTATCGCGGCCGACAAACATTCCGACGCCGATGCCATGCGCCATCGTCTGATCGATATCGCCGGTCTGTTCGCGCCCAGAGCGGCGAAGCTTTCCCCAGGCTCCGAGATGGTGGACGCGGACTTGATAAGGAATTTGCGGATCGGACTTCACCTTGCGGCGATGCGTGACCTTATTGATGGCGCATCCGAACCGGTTCGTCTCAAGTCGGCGGCAATTTTCGAAGCCCTGCAGGGATTTTCCGATCCGGCGGCTGATGGGCGCCGGGCGTCTTCGATGGCCGCTATCGTGTTTCTGGACGATCTCATTGGATTCCCACAGGGGAATGCCTTGTCCCGCGCCGAGCACGAGTTGCTGGTGAGTGCGGCCGCGCTTCGCCTGTGCCTCGCACCTGACGCTGATCCGCCGGTTTCGTCGATGCTGTTGCCAACAGGAAGGACGGCAGCATGAGCGGGCAGTTCGATCTCTACGGCATTTTCCTGCCGTCGTTCTCTGCATTGGCATTATTGGCTTATGTCGTGTTCTGCTTTTTTGCGTCAGTTCTCGCCAAGGTCGGCTTCTATCGGTTGGTTTGGCATCGCTCCCTGTTCAACGTCGCACTCTACGTCATCGCACTGGGTGGACTATCCCTCGCAATTCAATGGTATCAAAGATGACGAATGCATTCATGCTCTCCGGACGCGTTCTGGTGACACTTTCGATGGTGGGCTGCGCGGCACTGTTAGGTTGGCACCTCTGGTCCTTCTACATGGACGCGCCATGGACGTGGGATGCGCACATCCGTGCGGATGTCGTAAGGCTGGCGCCCGATGTTTCAGGACCCGTTGCCGAAGTCTTCGTATCCGACAACCAGGAGGTGGAGAAGGGGGCACCGCTGTTTCGTGTTGAAACGGACCGCTTCGAGCTTGCGCTTCGCGAAGCGGAGGCCAAGGTAGAAAGCACAAAGGCTGCGGCGGAATTGGCAAGAACCGACTTCGACAGATATCAACGGCTGGCGTCCAAAGATGCGGTCAGCCTGCAGCAACGCCAACAGGCGGAAAGCCAAATGCATCAGGCAGATGCAGCCTACCAATCGGCACTTGCCGCCAGAGATCTTGCCCAGTTGAACCTCGATCGGACAGACGTAAAGGCGCCGGCATCAGGCATGGTCACCAATTTCGCGCTCCGAAGGGGGAATTATGTGTCGGCCGGCAGCGCGATTGGCGTGCTCGTCGAGAAGGAATCCCTCTATGTCGCGGGATATTTCGAAGAAACAAAACTGCCCAGGATCCACCTCAACGACCCGGTGAGGATCGACATCATGGGCGAGTCGAAGTCGGTCAGAGGCCACGTCGCGAGTGTTGCGGCAGGTGTTGAAGACAGAGAACGAAGCGATTCCGCCGGCTCCCTCGCAAGCGTGACGCCGACCTTTGCCTGGATTCGCCTTGCGCAGAGAATTCCTGTGCGGATCGCGATAGACGATGCTCCGGACGCGGTTCAACTGATCGCGGGCCGAACAGCTACCGTCTCGGTGACGAGCGCACCGGCTAATACACGTCCGATCCAAGAAAGTTACCTGGGGCCTGAACGAAACCGCCCATGATCGGCGCGATCCGAGCGAGATGAGATAAATCATCGCTTTTTCGAGCGTGATGGGACTATTCCTCCGGACTTGATTTGTGTTTGGGAACTGCGCGATAGTCTTGATGGGAGGCCGGGAGATTGACGCATGAAAAACGCCGCCATGGGAGCGCTCGTGTACGAGTTGCTGTTCGAGGTTTATCGAAAGATGGAGTACGACCGAAAGGGCGGCTTTATCCAATCTTTCCCCGATGAAAATGATGTTCTCCGAGAAGCATTTTATCATGAGTTCACGGGTCGCTGGGAGTGGTCGGCCGGAACGCTTGAGGAGGTTGGTGTTCTCAAACCCTTCAAATCAAATTCGCGCATGTGGGGACCGTATTTCTACCCAGTCATGACCTTGGACGAATGCGCAGAGGCCGATTTTTCCGAATACGAGACATTCGACAACTACTGCGTTGCAATGTTCTCCTTTCAACATCTGCTCTATGGTTTTGCACTTCATGGGCGCGTTGACCTCAGCTTCCGATCATCACGCTTTCCGGATGCTGTTGCATCCAAGGATGATATTTTTGTGGATGCTGATCCGGGCATCATCTTTGACGACGCGCGATTCGAAGAGAAAGTCCTGCAACGTTGGAGGACGTTAGAGGTCCGGTGTATCTATCGCAAAGGTGATGCTGCAAGCGCCAGCTAGGTTTGCCGCGAAAAGCTGGTCGATTGACGGCTGCAAATGACCGCATCTGGCGCGTTTGGTCATGGCAGCCTTCAGCCACGAGAGCTACTTTTGGCGGGGCTTAATCAACCATATCTCGCAATCGGTATCGCGCCGCGTCAGGCTGATATCCTGCATGACGTAGCGAGAAACCCTGCGATAAAATCGATCGCGTCGTCACCATCTCTTAGGCCGAGATGGATGCTTTTGCGGATGCCGTTCTGACCGATGCGGATGGGACGGACACCCAGCGCTGCCGCCTCCCGACGCACAAGCCAGTCGGGAATAGCGCTGACTCCGCGCCCCGCCGCCACGAGCTGAAGCATCATTTCCGTCGTCTCGACATTGCGGTGATGGCGCGGCCGGCAGTTGGCGGGCACCAGAAATTGCGTGAACACATCCAATCGCTCCGGCGGCACCGGATAGGTGAACAGTGTCTCATTCAGTAGATCCACAGGTTCTGCATGGCTTTTCGGCGCCAACGGATGATCGACCGGCACGGCAAGCACCAGCTCATAATCGAACACCGGAACATAGTGGATACCGGGCGCCTCGATCGGGTCCGGTGTTATCAGGATATCGATTTCGTACCCCGTAAGAGCCGCCACCCCGCCGAAGGCAAATGATGTCGTCAGTTCCAGCCCCACATCCGGCCATTCCACGAGATATGGCTTTGTGACACCCATCAGCCACTGGTGGCATGGATGGCATTCCATGCCAATCTTGAGCGAGCCCCTTTGGCCGTGGCGATAATCCGACAGGACGTCCTCAGCCCTCTCGATTTGGGGCAGAACACGCTGCGCCACCGTTACAATGTAGCGACCGGCCTCAGTGAGACGAAGGTTGCGACCGTCCTTCTCCCACATCGGTACGCCATAGCGTTCTTCAAGCTTCCGGATCGTGTGGCTGAGAGCGGATTGAGAAACGTTCAGTCGCTCAGCCGCAGCCGTCAGGCTGCCCAACCGGTCGACTTCATGCAGGATCGATAGATGTTGCCTGTCCAGCATGTCTATGCCCGCCCATGATTTCGGTGCGCCACCTCTATAGGCGAGCTATCGCGGACGGGAACCGGCCGGTGGTCCATGTCGACGGCGACCATGGTGAAGTGACCTGTCGCCGTAATATGTCGCTCGCCCGTCAGCAGGTTCTCGGACCAAAGTTTCGTCTCGATGGACATCGAGCTGTTGCCGACCCGCTCGACGCGCGCCTCTGCCTCAACGATTTCGCCAATCTCTATCGCTCTAGCGAAGTCGATGCGCTCAGACGAAGCCAGAACCACAAGCTTGCCCGAGTAGCGCGTCGCCGCAACGAATGCCGCTTTGGTCATGTAGGCGATCGCCTCACCCCCGAACATCCGTCCGACACTGTTTGCCTGATCCGGAAACACGATGTCGACCATCGCGACGGTGTCCGTGGTTTCCGGGATTTCCGCTGGAACGAGTGCTGGCAAAGCATAGCTCGCGGCGTTCGCGCCCTCAGGCGTGGCGACCATATGGAAGATGCCGCGGGTACAGATGTGCCGCTGACGACCGACAATGGTTTCCGCCACCATTTCGACCTCTACCTTCAGGGAGCGGCGGCCGGCCTTGACGGGCCTGGCCGTGAACTCGACAATATGGCCGATGCGAGCCGGCTGCCGGAAATCAATGCGCTCACATGAGGCGGTAACGAAAGGCGCCCGCCCGAAGCGGGTCGCTGCGATGAAGGCAACGCGATCCATGAGCGCAAGGCCGGTGCCCCCGAAGAGGGTGCCGTGGTGGTTTGTATCTCCGGGAAAGACGATATCGATAAGACTGGTTACAGGCTTTTCCATTGTCGCGGTCTCTGCCATCGGCACTGCCTTCAGGTTGCGGAAGGGCAATGGCATGACGCAGAGACGACGGCACGGGACTGCCGATCGCAAAAGCGGCACTCCGGGACACCCCGCCCGTGGACGTTATCTATCGCGGCAGGTCTCCTGGCTTGCGGGTCGTTGCTTCCGTCCGTCTTCCCGAGGCGCGCCTCAGTGACATGAATGGACTTGCGCTCGCCGCTTACAGTTGCGGGGGCAGCTCCGGCTTCAGGCTGTGATCATCGCCCTCACCGAATTCCCTCTTAGCTCCGGCGCATTCACGCACCGTAGAACCACGATGACGAACCAATGTCGCATGTCGCCGAATGGGTCAAGACGTCCGACGCGGGAATGTAACCGATCATGTCCAATCATGAACGTCACTCATGCTTCAATGAGATAATACCATTTTTAGCCGATCGCTGCTTCAGCTACTTAGCAAGCACCTCCGTTACCTGCAGACAGTATGCAGGTTTCCGACTGAGGAAACCGAAAAATACAATCAGGCAAGTGAGCAAGACATGCAGGTTTCAGCTCGGAAATTAGCGCCCCGGATCACCATGAATAACGAATTTACGTTTTCCATTAAGAGCCTTTCCTTCGACGAGGATTATCACCCGTCAGACAATACGCGTATCACCACCAACTTTGCCAATTTGGCCAGAGGTGAGAGCCGTCAGGAGAATCTGCGCAACGCTCTGCGGATGATCGACAATCGCTTCAATGCTTTGGCGCATTGGGACAACCCGAAAGGGGATCGCTATTCCGTCGAGCTCGATATTATCTCCGTCGAGATGAACATTGATGCCAAAGGCAACAATGATGCTTTCCCTCTGATTGAAATATTGAAGACGAACATCGTTGACCGAAAAACCAACGAGCGCATTGAAGGAATTGTTGGGAACAATTTCTCCTCATACGTCAGAGATTACGACTTCAGCGTCGTGCTGCCGGAGTACAACAAGGACCGCCTCGCATTTGGAACGCCGGCAAATTTCGGCGAGCTGCATGGAAACCTGTTCAAATGTTTCCTGAACTCGGATGCCTACAGGGCAAATTTCCATAAGGCGCCCGTCATATGCCTGAGTGCCTCCAGCAGCAAAACATATCGTCGAACCGGAAATCAGCATCCTGTCCTGGGCATTGAATACGAACAGGACGAATTGTCCTCGACGGATCATTATTTCCAGAAAATGGGCCTGCAGGTTCGCTTTTTCATGCCGCCGAATAGCGTTGCGCCTTTCGCCTTCTATTTTCTCGGCGACCTCCTCGATGATTATACCAATCTGGAGCTCATCAGCACCATCAGCACGATGGAGACTTTCCAGAAAATCTATCGGCCCGAGATCTACAACGCCAATTCCGCTGCAGGCGCCTGCTACCAGCCAAGCCTGAAGCATCAGGATTATTCCCTGACCCGAATTGTCTACGATCGCGAAGAGCGTAGCCGGCTGGCGGTTGAGCAGGGACGGTTTGCCGAGGAGCACTTCATCAAACCGTACAAGACCATTCTCGAGCAATGGTCTTCCAATCACGTTCGCTGACGAACCAGAAATACAAGGTTGCCTATCATGAAAACACTGTTGCCCACGTCAACCGCCGGCAGCTTGCCAAAACCCTCGTGGCTTGCAGAGCCTGAGAAACTCTGGTCGCCCTGGAAATTGCAGGATGAGGAACTGATCCAGGGCAAACAGGACGCCTTGCGTTTGTCCTTGGACGATCAGCGGCAGGCCGGTATCGATATTGTCAGCGATGGCGAGCAGACGCGCCAACATTTCGTTACGACGTTCATCGAGCACCTCGACGGGGTTGATTTTGAGAAACGCGAGACCGTCAGAATCCGCGATCGCTATGATGCGAGCGTTCCAACGGTCGTCGGCGCCGTGTCTCGCAAAAAGGCGGTTTTTGTCGAAGACGCCAAATTCCTGCGTCAGCAGACCAGGCAGCCCATCAAATGGGCTCTGCCGGGTCCGATGACGATGATCGATACGCTCTTTGACAGCCACTATAAGAGCCGTGAAAAGCTGGCCTGGGAATTTGCCAAGATCCTCAATGAGGAAGCGAGGGAACTGGAGGCTGCCGGTGTCGATATCATTCAGTTCGACGAACCCGCTTTCAACGTCTTCTTTGATGACGTGAATGACTGGGGAGTTGCGACCCTCGAAAAAGCAATCGAGGGCCTCAAATGCGAGACAGCCGTCCATATCTGCTATGGTTACGGCATCAAGGCCAATACGGATTGGAAAAAGACCCTGGGGTCGGAATGGCGTCAATACGAGGAAACGCTGCCCAAGCTGCAGAAATCCAGCATCGGCATGATCTCGCTTGAATGCCACAACTCGCACGTCCCGATGGATCTCATCGAACTCGTGAGGGGCAAGAAAGTGATGGTCGGAGCCATCGACGTGGCAAGCGATACCATCGAGACGCCAGAGGAAGTGGCCGCTACTCTCAGAAAGGCACTTCAATTTGTCGATGCCGACAAACTTTGCCCCTGCACCAATTGCGGCATGGCACCTCTTTCTCGCCGAGTAGCGAGAGGGAAGCTGAACGCTTTGGCTGCAGGCGCGGAGATCGTGCGAAAAGAACTCACGGCCTAAAGCTGGCCAAATAGCAGGAGGCCGACATGACTATGGTAGATCACCGCTTCGACATTGTGGACAAAGCCACGTTTCGCAACGGCATGTCGCGCCTCGGCTCTGCGGTCAGCGTCGTCACGACCAGGTACGGCGGCACGCGTTATGGCTTCACGGCATCGGCGGTCTGCAGCGTTAGCGACACGCCGGCAACGCTTCTCGTCTCGATCAATCGTGCGAGTTCGTGTTTTCATGCTTTTGAGAACGCCCGGCACTTCTGCGTCAACACGCTGATGCCGGGCCATGAAGACATCTCGAACATCTTCGGTGGAAAGACGCCGGCGGAGGACCGATTTACATTTGGCGATTGGAGTGAAGGCCTTACAGGCGCGCCAGTCCTCACCGATGCCTCGGTCAGCTTCGAATGCGAGCTCACCAATGCCGTTGACGAGGCGACGCACCGCATCTTCTTCGGACGTGTGATCGACATTCGTGAAAACAAGGAACAGGCGACGCTACTCTATTGCATGCGTCGCTACCTCAACGGCTAGTCTGATAGGAAGAATAACTCCATCGTCAGAACTGCGCCCTGCTTGCCCAAAAATCTGCTGTTGTCCGTCCGCTCACCGATTGGCCCAGCACAAAGCACGAAGACTTCTCTGTGCCGCATCGCTTGCTTGTCGTGAATGGACAAGTCTTCGAACGCCTCACCGTTTGCGAGGAGCGTATGACCGCTTGTGGCGCGCAGCTGCCACTTGGAGTTATCGATCCGTCTCCGGCTTCATCGGCATGTGCTTGTGACGTTTGACCGCCGCCTGAGGACCTTCTCGGCCACAAGAAAAAGCGGATCCGTCTGCTAATCGAGATTTCACCTTGATCTTCGCCATTCGTTGCTTGATCATTTGGGATACTTGACTGAACGGGACTTGCAAATTTCGGCGACTTGCAATGACGCGCCATGAGAAAAGACTGATTAGAAGCGCTACCGTGCGCGGTTACGCGGAGGCTGCATCGTCGGTGGGGCTCGATCCGTTGGAGATGTTGTCGAGGGTTGGCCTGAGCCACAACGTGCTTGACGAACCGGACAAGATGATTTCGTTCGACACGTGGCTCGAGCTTCTCGCTCAGTCTGCTGCCGTCAGCGGATACCAGGATTTCGGGATGCGAGCGGCAATTGCAAGGGGCGTCCCGGACTACGGGCAGGTTACTCTGTTAATGCGAGAGGCGGAAACTGTCGAAGCTGCGATCCAGCTCTATAGCTCGCATCTGAGCCTTCATGCCGACGGAACCTTTATCCAGCTCGACAAGCGCTTCGAGAGCCCGTTTATCGTGATGGAGGTGGTTGGCCGGACGCGGGAGCAATCGATCCAAGGCACACAATATTGCGTCGTCGGCGTCACGATACAGATCCGCTGGTTGACAGGCGAAGACTTTCATCCCGAACTGGTGTCCTTCTCGCATTCGAAGGCCTCTAGCGGAACGAGCATTGCGCCGCGCTTTTTCGGCTGCCCGGTCAGTTACAATCAGGTGCTCTCCGGGATGGTCATTCCTCGATCCATTCTGGCAAAGCCGCTCGTCACATCGCAGCCGTTCTTGCGAAAACTCGCCTTGCAGCACCTTGAACCGATCTTGAGATCGCCCGCCAATAGCTTTGCGACGCGCGTCAGATTTGTCGTCAAGCAGATGCTGGAAGACGGACGCTGTTCCGCCGAGGCGATTGCGACACATTTTGGCATAGACCGGCGCACGCTCAATCGCCGGCTCGCCAACGAAGGAGAGAACTTCTCGTCCGTTGTCCAGGCGGTCCGGCTGGAAATAACACGGGCTGCGATCGACCGCCCGAATTACTCGCTTGCCGAACTGGCGGACGCGCTCGGTTTTCAGAGCCTGAGCGCATTCAGCCGCTGGTTTCAGGAAACTTACGGATGTTCTGCGAGCCAATGGCGCAAGCAGTCGGGCTCCGGCTGATGGAGGTTGTCCCGACCGAGATAATGCATAAATGCTGACGGCAAATCGCAGGGTTCCGCGCTGTTGCACGGAAAACCATCTCCTCGATAAGGCGATCAATGTGATTGAACCCCTGCTATCGACTGGTTGGGTTAGTAGTCATAGCCCCAGCCGGGCCAGACGCCGGGAGCGGCGCGATCGTAAGGCTTCGGATATTCGATCTTTTGGCCCATTTGCTGCGCCGCTTGCCAAACCCAGCGCGGGTTGACGAGCGCAGCGCGAGCGATTGCGATCTGGTCGGCCTTTTCGCTTACGATGATGTCGTTAGCCTGGGTCGGTGATGTTATCAGGCCGACGGCTCTTACCGGGATACCGGCCCCATGTTTTACGGCCTCCGCAAACCCGACCTGATAATCGCGACCAACCGAAATCTTTTGTCGTTGCGGGTCGAGCGCACCGCTGCTGACATCGACGTAGTGACACCCGAGGTCTTTCAGCCTTGCTGCGAAGATAATCGCCTCTTCGGTCGTTATGCCGCCATCGATCCAATCGGAACCGGTAAGCCGTACGCCCAAGGTGACGCTCGCAGGGCAGCTTTTGGAAACCGCGTCGAAAACCTCCAGCGCAAATCGCATCCGATTTTCCAAAGGGCCGCCATATCGATCCGTGCGCTTGTTTGATATTGGCGAAAGGAATTGATGCAGCAGGTAACCATGCGCAGCCTGCAGCTCGATAACGTCAAAGCCGACACGGCTGGATCTTAGCGCAGCGTCCACAAACGCCTTTTTCACCCGTTCGATATCGGCGATGTCCATCTCGCGGGGCACTTGCCAGCCATCTCGGTAGGGGATCGCGGAAGGCGCCATCGTTTGCCAGCCGCCTTCACTGGGCAAGAGTTCGCCGCCTCCGTCCCAGTGGACACGGGTGGAGCCCTTTCGCCCTCCGTGAATGAGTTGAATTCCGAGCTTCGCTGCGCCGAAACCTCGAACTGCAGAAATGACCTGCCGCAACGCGCTTTCGGTCATGTCGTTGTAGATTCCGACGTCGCCGAGCGTCGGACGGCCGTTAGCCTCGACGCCCGTTGCTTCGATCACGACCAGACCGGCGCCGCCGGTCACCAAACTGCCCCAATGCATGAGATGCCAATCGCCGGCAGCGCCATCGACGGCGCTATACTGGGCCATTGGCGCAATGGCGATCCGGTTGCTGAAGGTATTGGGGCCGAGTGTCAACGGCGAGAAGAGTGTGTTTGGCATAGGGCGAACCCTTTCGAAATCATTCGGCTGTGTGATGGTCCGGGCAAGCGACCCTGCGGACAGACGGGCCGTCCCGCGCTGTGGCAGCGCCCGGGAGGGGGGTGCTGAAGCGGCTCAGTTTTTCACCAAAGCTCCGAACTGCTCCATCTCTCTGTTTTCTGGCAGTTGCGGTCGGAAGGCTGCGACACGCTTTCCTGGAATTAACCTAGCCGTCGACAAATTGCAGCATGATGTCCGCCAGCTCATCGGCAGCGTCGATCATCAAATCATGCCCGCCATCCAGAGAATGGACCTCGCATCCATCAGCGGTGCGGAGCGCTTCATACTGGGCTGGTATGGCGCTTGGCAGGCCGATATCTTTTGCGCTGTAGACCATGAGGCGGCGGGCCACGTCTCGATAGCGGCCACTGAGGTTGATCTTTTGGGTAAAGCAGGCGATCGGGTGCGGCGTGAGTTTCGAATCGACCCAGTCCCGATATTCCAGAACGACGCCGAAAACTGCAGCCGGCGGTGGGGCAACGAGAAGGCCGCCAAGACTAGCGCTCAATTGTAGAAACGGTGCCACAAGATTTGGAAGCAATCCGAAGAGTGTGTCGCCGTCTTGCGGAATAATGGCGTCGATATAGACCAGAGAAGCGATGCGCTCCGGAATGTTGTCGGCAACGCCGGTAGAGACGAAAGCGCCATAAGAATGAGCGCAGAGCACGACGTCCGAGAGATCGTTCCAGGTGATGAAATTCACGATGTCGAGAATGTGCGTATCGAGATTGATGCTGGCTTGCGCCGCAAGATGGGCTTTTTCGCCAACTCCCGACAATGTCGGCGTCAGCACCATATGACCGCTTTCTTCCAGTTTCGGGCGAATGAGATCAAAACACCATCCACCATGAAAAGCGCCCGGTACAAACAGGAAAGTCGTCATAATACGCACCATGATTTACGTTTCGGAAGCCAGAATAAAGCAGAGCAAAATCGCAGGACTTTGCAGAATGGGGCGCGCACTTAACCAAACAGGGCGGTTGAGGCTCAACAAGCGGGTAAGTTTGGGACCATGGTCGCCGCAAGCTGAACGGGCGTTGCAGCAAATGGGTCTATACGACCGTAGCCAGACCAACGGACGCCATTATCGCAGGATCGGGGGGCTTGGAAGATCACGGGGTGCCTGGTCCTTCAGGGGTTTTGTGTGTTGAGACGGCTCTGATAAGCGGAGCGAACATGGGCTGCTGCGGCCGCGTGCTCTGCTTGCGATGGTGCTCGTCTTAATCTCACTTCCAGAAGCGGCAAGGGCTGCAATTGCTCTCGGAGGCGTATGATCGGCTTGCGATGAGGAAAGGACGCATTCTCGTTTGTCGACGTCAAAATCGCGACAGCCAAATCAACCACCCATTGGTAATGAGGGTCAGTCGCTCGGGCGGCAAGTACGGGAGCAAGGTAGGAGCTATCGCCTGATAACGCCCCCAGAAAAGCAGCCCAGAAAATTCCGTGTCCTGCATGATACTGGAGCAGGTCGGCCATCAAATCGTTTGTGAGCACGGAAAGGCTTTGTTGACAGACGTAGTGAAAATCGAGGGGTTCGCATCGCAGCCGCGGATATTCAGCCAGGAAGTGGCTGAGTTCATCACCGGCCTCCACTCGGCTCATCAGAAAGTGCAGGGCTGATTTCGGTTTTGCCAACACCGTGAAGGGAACACCGGACATCAGGCGATGGATGTCTGCAAACAAGTAGTGCATGTTCACCTTCAGAAGCAATTTCGTTTGCTTTCACAAATCGCGCAGCCTGCTGGCGGCGATCATGGAAGCAAGGCCATGACTTAGGTCAGGGTTTGTCGGTCGTCGAAGCCCCGGCGGTATCGAAATTCGCCGCCATTTCCTTCGGGATCGAACCCGAGATGAGCCCATAGTTTCCGTTCACCGAACGCCACACAGCATGGGTCTCCTCGGTCCGATCCCATGCGGTCTGGCGATAGGTCATCCGGAGTTCATCGGGCGACGGCTGATCCTTGTCGATCATGCCAATGATAAAGATCTGCTGCTTGTCGTCATCCGTCGCTTGCACATTATCCCAGTTGGTTGGCACTGTGCCGAGCGAGACAATGCCACGGTTGTTGACATCATAAAGTGATAGAGAACTGAAGGTAAGCTCCTGATTTTCCATGCCACCGCTGACGGTCAATACATCGCGGTTACCGATGCGCTCTGCGTCTATGACGACCGTGCCACCTGGGGCCGGTTTACTGGCGCCGAAGTCACGATAAACGGCATTGCGCTCGTAGGCTGTCCCTGCTTTGCGCAGTACATAGGCTGAAAGGGATTCTGTTGCGCCAATGGCAGCAGCGCCCGCTTTGTAATGGGTGGTCACTAAGACATCGCTATGATCCAAATGAACAAATCCGGAGAAGGCTTCACACAACGGTGAATTCTCGATTGCGCCGGTTTGCGGCAGGAATTGCGGTGATTTGCCGAAGGCGGCAAGTTCGGCGGCTTTCAGATCGGCATCCTTCATCGCCATCTCATTGAGATCGGCACAAAGCGGCAGCCCGGTTGCCGTATCGCCAGCAAAGGCAGTCGGACCAACGGCCACGACAACGATTCCGAAAAGGGATGTGAATATCGTTCGCTTGTGCATGAGGGCCGACCCGATCGAACAACGTGCGATGGTCATCAAATGACGCGTTCCTCTCAGCCGTAGCTTTCCGCTGGCGCGGTCATGACGGATTCCGTTCCGCCTCGTTGGTCAGGAAATTCCAGACGCCGGTCATTATATGGATCTGCCGTGTCAGGTTCCAAGGCTGAGGATGGCCATGCGGCATTTCGCGTGATACCCATTCGCCGAAAGAGGGAATCCGATGAGACTGAAGCTCGTGGCGGTCGCTGTTGCAGCGCTCGCCCCTGTCGTTGCCATGCTTGGGTATAATGAGTATGCGATGCGTCAGCAGCGTGGCGATGAGGTGCGCGCCGAAGCAGCGCAGGCCGCGCGGCAGGCCTCTTCCGAGGTCGAGCGCATCGTCGAAGGGTTGCGTTCGCTCCTTATCGCCGTCACTTCGATGCCTTCGGTCCGCCATCTCGATATCCCCGTCTGCAATGAAGCGTTGAAATCGCTCGCCGCCAATGTCCCGAACATCAAGACGATTTTCATCCTGTCGCCGGATGGCAGGCCGATTTGCGGCAGCGTGGCCATTCCCGCCAGCACAAGCTTCGCCGATAGGCCCTATTTCCGCAAAGCAATCGAAACGAGAGGCTTCGTCGTCGGCGAGCACACGAAGAGCCGGGTTTCCGATAGCGCCGTTCTTCCGCTTGCAATGCCGGCTCTCGAAGACGGGAAAGTCAGCGTCGTCGTCGTCAGCGGCATCCGTCTTGACTGGCTTCAGAACCGCATCGTCGAGCGCGGTGTCGCTCCGGGAAACACTGTCACGCTTGCCGATGGTGATGGCACCATCGTTGCGCGCGTGCCCTCGCCGGATCGATTTGTCGGCACCGTGATCCCGGATGAATTTCAGCCACTGGTCCATGCGGACGCGCCAGGAATCATCGAAGTCAAAAGTCAGGACGGTACGGACCGCATTCTCGGTTACAGGCCGATCGCCCTGCCTGTCAGCCCGCTCTATGTGAGTGCAGGCTTGTCGACCTCCGACGCCTTCGCTCCGATCAACCGAACGACGTGGACCAACACGATTGCGATTGCCGTCGGCGCGCTCATATCCCTCGCCCTTTCGATATTCATCGGTGACCGCTTTCTGCTTGCGCCCATCTCGCGCATTGCGGAGGTTATGGAGAGATGGCGAGCTGGTGACACCGACATCCGGACCAAATTGACGGGCGATGGCGAGCTTCACGCGGTCGGTGCGACGCTTGACAGCCTTCTCGACGAACTGGAGCGTCGGCGGTTCGAAAGCGAGCGTGCGGAAGAGGAACGCTCTCTTTTGGTCCATGAGCTTGCCCATCGTGTGAAGAACGGATTCGCCCTTGTGCAGGCCATGGCCCAGCGCACGTTCATGCGATCCGATCCGGAGCGCTACAAATCCTTTTCAGAGAGGCTTGCAAGCCTTTCACGCACCTATGATCTCATCCTCTCGGGCGAGGGGGTCGCATCGCCTCTCGACGAGACTGTTGCAGTGGCGATGCGGGCGCATTCTTCCGGTGACGATCGTGTCAAACTCACCGGCCCCGAGGTCATGCTGACGCCCGATCTCACCCTTCCATTGTCTCTGGTAATCCATGAACTCGCGACAAACGCCATCAAATATGGCAGCCTCTCGAGCGAGCACGGCACGGTTGCCATCGAATGGAGGTTCGAGAGCAACCGCGTATTCCTGAGCTGGAAGGAAGGCGGTGGCCCTCCCGTCTCGGCGCCTTCGCGCAAAGGCTTTGGAAGTGTCCTGATCGAACGCGCGTTTCCGGGTGTCGCGCAAGCGCGAAGCCGCACTGCTTTTGAGCCGGACGGCATTCTGTTCGAACTGGAGTTCGCTCTACCGGCGCATTCGGCATAATTGTCAGTGCTGGGTCAAACCACCGATTATCGCCGGTCGTCCAGGAGCCGTAAAAGCAGGTTGTGTTTTTTCTTGTGATGAACGAGGTCGATGTCGCTCACGAGCTTCGCTCCCCCTTCGTGCCGCTCCAGGGTAATCTTGCGGCTATGGAAGGCTTCCAGTTCGGCCCGGTGTGCAACGCTGATGATCGTGACTTTCGGCAGTTCCTGGATCACCATCTCCATCATCTTGTCCTGGCTTTTCTCGTCGAGAGCCGACGTCGCTTCGTCCAGGACGATGATGTCGGGATCGTGCAGAAGAAGACGCGCAAAGGCGAGCCGTTGTTTTTCGCCGCCGGAAAGCGTCTGGTCCCATGGCGCCTCTTCTTCGATCTTTTCGTTCAGATAGCCAAGCCCAACCTTGTCGACTGCCGCCTTGATCTCATCCAGCGACCAGTCGTCGGCCGCGCGGGGATAGGCGACGGCGCGGCGCAGGGTGCCGGCTGGAATGTAAGGTCTCTGCGGCAACATGAACAATCGGCTATCGGGTCGCAAGTCGACGCTGCCGTGACCCCATGGCCAAAGACCGGAAATCGCTCGAATGAGCGTGCTTTTTCCTGAACCGGATTCGCCGGCAACGAGAACTCGTTCGCCCGGCTCGATCTTGACTTCCGTTTCCTTGACCACCGACTTGCCATCATTGAGCGTAACGGACAGATCGTTCAGACACAGCATCGCATCACCGTCTGTTTCGCCATGCTTGATGCGGCCGAGGGAGTCGCTCTTCTCGGCGCGCTCAAGTCCGTCGAGAGAGACCATGAGCGAGGCGACGCGGTGTGCGAAGGCATTCCAGTCGGCAAGACGTGGGTAATTGTCGACCAGCCATCCGAAAGCAGTTTGAACAATGGCAAAAGCGGAGGCGGCCTGCATCACCTCGCCGAGCGTCATGCTGCCCTCGAGAAATTTCGGTGCGCAAAGCAAGACAGGCACGACGGGGGCAATCAACATGGAGCCCTGGGAGATCAATGTCGTGCGCATATATTGATGCGCAAGCAAGGCCCATTGCTTCAAGACATTGCCGAAGGTCCTCTGAAGATCGCTTCTTTCTTCCTCCTCCCCGCCCAGCAGCGCGATGCTTTCGCCGTTTTCGCGAATATGAGTCAGCGTGTAGCGAAATTCGGCTTCCACCTGGTTCTTGACCTCGGAGACCTCGACGAAATGGCGGCCGATGATCGTCATCGACGTGGAGGTGATGACGGCGTAAAGGACCGCCGTTACGACGAGAAAGCCGGGAATCGTGATGGTCGAACCGGCAATCTGGAACGTCAGCGCGCCGCCGATCGTCCATAGAACGACAATAAAGGTCGAAGCCGACAGGAATGCGGAGATCACGCCGGCCAGGAAATCGACCGGAGATTCGGTCGCGATCCGCATGTCTTCGGATAGGCGTGCCTCAGGATTTTTGTGATCGTCGCCGCCGATCAGGTTCAGCTGATAGTATCGGCCGTTTGCCAGCCAGCGGGCGATGAGCGCGTTGGTGAGCCAGGATCGCCACCGTCTCTGGATCATCATGCGCACATAAACCTGTCCGGTCACGAGAGCGACGCTGGCGAGTACGAGCGGCAGGAATACGGCGCTCAGGATGTAAACGGTGTGGGCTTCCCGTTGCTCGATGGCGTCGAAGATCCAGCGATTCCAGAGATTGATACCGTATTGGACGCAGACGTTGAGGCCTATCAAGGCAAGCAATCCGATGGTGCATGGCCAGGCAAAGCCATCGCCGCGGCGGCTCCAGTATCCGCGCGCGCTGATCCAGAACCGCGTCAGCAAGTACCTCTTGCGCACTTTTGCCGCTTCTTCCGGCGTCAATTCCGGTCCAGGTTCGACGATATCGGGTGGGGGCTCAGCCTCGGGGGGCGATGCTTTTTGGGCGCGCGATGTCTTGGCATCGTCTGGTGCGGTGCCGTCGACCGATTTCGGGTGAGCTTTAGCGTCGGCCATATCAGCAAAAACGGCCTTGGGGCAAAAAAGTTTCACGACATTTTCCTGCGTGATAAACTCATGCGCATTGACGTTGCGGGCGCTTAGAAGCCACGAAATGGCATTGCGAAATTTCACCGCTGATAACCACCTCTCAATCAGTCTTGGCTAGGCTTCGATGATAAAGAGACCAGGACGAGCTCGGTGACGACGCGTATCAATCAATTCAAGCTGCTGGGGCCAGCCATGTTCCTGACCGCGATACTGATCGCGGGGCTGGCTGCTATCCCCTATTACGGCGTGGCCCGTCTGGATGCCGAAAGCCGTTCCCGGCAGGAAACACTGGTCGAACGCAACATTTCTATCTGGATTTCCGACGTTGAGTTTGCCTTGACGGCATGGACGATCTGGGATGAGTCCATCGCCAAGATCGACAATGCCTTCGATGCGGAGTGGGCAGATCGTAACATCGGCAGCTCGCTGATCGGCACTTCCCGGACGCGCTTTGCGGCGATACTCGACCGTGATGATCACTTGATCTATTCGAAAATGGCCGATGAAGTGCGCGAACGCCCGTTCTTTCATCGCAGCACCGAGGTCATCGTCGCGGACGCGCGCGGATTGGTCGACCAGGTCCGATCGAAGGAGGCGTTGCCGAAGCCGGCCGGCATTCCAAGCCCGATTGCGTTCAGCAAGATCGAGGTTTTCGGCAGCGACGCCGTTCTGTTGACGGCGAGCCTTTTCCAGCCGGACTTCAAAACCGTCACACCGCGCGGCAACCACGCTCCGGTGCTCGTTTCCGCCGTTCCGATTGCCGGTAGCCTGCAGGAGTTTCTGGGAAACAGGTTCCTTCTGGATGATGCGACCTTCGGGCCGCTAGCGACGGTTTCGTCCGATCGTGCACGGGTGGAAATCGCCACGGGTGCCGCTGGCGAAAAGCAGGTTCTGTCCTGGCGCCCCCCGACACCCGCCAAAGACCTTCTTCATCAATCGCTGCCGTTGATCGCAGCAGTCACCTTTGTCCTGATTGCCGGCGGCCTTTTCTCGGTTCGGCTGTCGAGACAGGCAATGGCATCCTTGATGTCGTCCGAACAACAGATGCGTCATGCTGCCACGCATGATTTCCTGACCGGACTTGCAAACAGATCGCTGATCGCCTCGGAATTCCTCAGGCTTTCGGCTGCCGGAGACATGGCCGTGGCCTGTCTCGACCTCGATGGCTTCAAGGGTGTCAATGACAAGCATGGTCATGCCGCCGGGGATGAGTTGCTGAGGCAAGTGGCTGCCCGCCTTCAAAAATGGTGCCGTCACAATGATGTGGTCTTCCGCTTGGGCGGTGACGAGTTTGCCGTCTTGATGCCTCTGATGCCTGCCGGGGAAGCCGAATGGCGTTGCCGCCAGCTTTCTTCCGCCTTGTCGAAACCCTATCTGCTAGATGGGTCGGAAGCGGTCGTCGGCGCATCCTGCGGGCTGATCCAGGTTGCGGCCGGCGCTTGCGATAGCTGCGACGCGGCACTTCGCCGGGCGGATGAGGCTCTTTACGAGGCAAAGGCAAGAGGCCGTGGCCAAGTGGTGAGCTACGAGCAAGAACCGGTTCGCGTGGTGGGTTAGATCACTGCCGGGCTTCATGCTCGCGTCGAGCCTCGTTCAGCTGAAAGTCGGTGGCCTCACATTCGATAATGCAGCCGCACGCAACCCTTATCCATCGCCTTGGCGCTGATTAGGGTCGGGCTCGCGCGATGTCCAGTCAAGGGAAAGAGCGGTTGGCCCGCCCCGAGGATTTCCGGGATGACATAGATCTCGATCTCATCCAGAGCATTTCGCTCGATGAAGGCCATTTGCAGCTGGCCCCCGCCTAGCATCCAAACGTCGCCATCGTCGAGAGAGCGCAGTTCCGCGATGAGATCGTCGAGATTGCTGCGAACTTCCAACGGCCCCTTGGGGGTGTCGAGCGGCCGCGACGTGACGACGATGACGCGTTGATGTTCATAGGACCAAGGCGATGGATCCGCGGCAATGAAATCATAGGTCGCGCGTCCCATGACGATGGTTCGAATGCCTTTGGTGAAGGTGCGATAGTCGTGTTCTCCAAGATCCATGTCATCATATTTGAACAGCCAGTCCAACGTATCGTCTCCATCGACGATAAGTCCGTCCAGGCTTGCTGCAATGTATCCGACGATTTTCGCCATGTCTGTCCTCTTGCAATATAAATAAACGTACGTTTATATTCAGTCATGCCGAGACACAAGACGATTTCCGACGAGCAGGTGCTCGACACGCTTTTGGGCGTGATAATGAAAACCGGTCCCGAAGGGCTGACTTTTGCCCTGAGCGCGAAAGCCTGTGGGCTGTCGTCAGCGACGCTGGTGCAGCGCTATGGCAATCGCGAAGCTCTTGTCGAGGCGATCCTGCTGCGCGCATGGGATCAATTGCAGGCCGAGACGGATGCCGCCGATGCGGAGGAAACCGTCACGCCGGCGGGTGCGATAGAGCTATTGATGCGACTGATGCCGCCGGACGCCGCCGAACTTCATGCAACGGACGGCCTCCTGCTTCTAAGAGAGGATATTCGCAATCCAAAACTGCGTTCTCGCGGTGCTGCCTGGGGTCGGAGCCTGGCAGCAGCGCTGGGGCGTCGCCTTTCGCAAGATCCCCGGCAAGCCCATCAGCTTGGCTGGCAGATGGCTGCCCTTTGGCAGGGAGCGCACACTTGGTGGGCGTTTACGCGTGATGCTCCCGCCGAAGAGGCAATTCGGCAAAGTTTGCAAGAGTGGGTCGATCGTCTGTGATCTTGGGGGAGAGTTGATGCCGGCGTTTCCATCGATCCATATGCGCATTGCCACCGGCCGTATCGAGTTAACGATACTCGGCGGGGGCGGTCGGCGGGCTTTGCAGCAACGCTGCGGCATCTTGGGAAAGCCAGCGGTGCGCGGCAATCGATGCACGCAGCTCGGGTAACGTGCGATTGCCTTCTCGAAACAGGGTGACGATCGTGGCTGCGGCGAGCTCGTATTCGGGAGTGTTTCGGCTCGCGCCCAAGGATGCCCGCCATTCTTCCAGAGCCTGGCTGATAATCTCGAGTTCGACCGAGCCGAATGTAGCATTTACGAAGTCGCGCATAAGATCTCCCATATCAACGGCACGAATATGGGGTGGGCCGGCGTATTTCAAAGAGGCCACAAAGGTGGCTTCGGTGAGATATTTTGGCGCGGCCTTGGCTGAAGCTTACTGCTTCGATCCACTCGGCGCGGGGAAAGACTTGTCCTTCAGGCAAGCATTCATCCAATCCGCATCCTCGATGGATATCGAAGATTCCGGATCAAGTTTCAGCTTTTCCGCGCCGGCGGTCGAGTTCTTGGCTTGATCTGCGCTGGCGGTCATATCCCAGCCGCCGTCGGTAGCTTTGGGGTCGATCGCGTTGTCGGGGCAAGCCTTGATACCATCATAGCCGATGCCGCAGGTCGCGCGCAGATGTTGAGCGCCTCCGCTGATGTCGATCACGGTTCGCGTCGTCTCGGCCGAATAGGAGGCGAAATCGTTGGTCTCGGTGCACACACGGTCATCCTGCTGCCGGCTCATGCTGCCGAAGCAATTATAGGTATAGCTGTTTGGATCTTGTCGGTCTGGGATAAACATGCATTCCGTAGAGTAGCCTGCAAAGGGGCCTTTTCCGCTCGGCCCGAGCGCCTTGCGCTGGTTCAGAGCGCTGTTGACAAACGCCGAGCCGCCGGCGGTCTGCTTGCGCAAGTAATTTGTCCGATCCTGCGTGACCTTGGTCAGAACATCGGCCCAACTTGCCTTGGCGCCATCGTCGTCTGCGGTATCGGCTGACGCGGGGTCGTTGATCCCTTCCTCGCGCGCCTTGATCCAGCGGCGCTGGCTTTCTATGAGGGCTGCGTGGATTTCGGGATCACTGATGCTGCGCAGCAGTTTGGAATAGGTCGTGCTCATCTCCTGATCCGCTTTCAGCAAGGTCTTGCTGCTACAGATCTGATGTTCGACCTGTGTGGATGCGCGGGTGCAATCCATGGAATAGGCCTGAGCAGCAAGGATGCAAAGCGAAGCACCGGCGAAGGCAAGCAATTTCATGGAAGGTCCTGTCGTCAAATAAGGGGCAGTCGATATCTCGTGCATCAACGAGAAATTGCAAGCGCCTGGCGGAATTTTTGTGCGATGTTTTCAGATCCTGACACTGCGGTGACGCGCTGCCGTCATTCTAATGCCCTCGAATAATTTGCATTTTATTAAGTTTGTTCGCAAACACTTCTCTTCGGACGCGAACCTCCAGCTCGAAGGCACGTTCTCTGATCACTGAATGCAGGAGACGAGAGATGGCTTTAGACATGCCCGCGGTACTTGTCGCCGAAGACGAAGCTCTGATCCGGATGATGCTTTGCGACGCGCTTGAAGAAGAAGGCTATCGGGTTTTCGAGGCGTCCTGTGTGCTCGAAGCGGTGGCGATCCTCGGAAAACATGCGATTGACGCTCTGATCACCGACATCGATATGCCGGGTGGTCTTTCCGGTATCGATCTGGCGTGGCTGGTGGAGAGAACGTGCAAGAACACCGCAATCATCGTGGTGTCCGGTGGCGACGCCCACGCGAGCGAAAAACTTCCCGCGCGTGCCCGCTTTCTGCCGAAGCCCTATAACCTCGAGGACATTACGTCCATCCTGGCAAATACGGCGCGGCGTACTGATGCCTCGACGCTCGGCATCGCCGTTTGACGGAACTCAGCCGACTAAAGGGCCATAACCGGGTAGATTCTGCCTGGATCCTTCGCTTCCACCGCGTTTAGACGTCGCTTACGTCGAACGAACTTTATTCCCAGGCGTTCTTCCAAAAGTGCTGTCGCGGAAGGATCGTCATCATGAGCACGAACGACACCAATGCCACTCCGGAGCAACGCCGACCCAGGGATGTTGCTCCTGTACCGGAGAAAGCCGAGCCCGCCGATAGAGAGTCCAAGGCTCCGCCGGCGGTACAGCCGGCGGGCGAGAAGGACGAAAGCGAACGGCCCATCGTCAATCCGGTTACAGGTGCGCCTCTCTAAAATCGCGGCCTGCGGTGTGAGAGCCATTGGTGAGCTGCTCAGGCGTTCAATTTGCGCAACGCCAAGGGAAGACATCTTGTCGTTGCGTCTTGCCGACACCATCTCAGCTCTACCCCCAAGGAGCCACAGATGAAAGACCGGCCGAACGACGCACTTTCCAATCAATTGATAGAGATCTTGCCACCCGAACGCGATGAGTGTCACGGAGCAGGAGTAAGAACCTGTATCTGCTGTGAACGATCACGACCTGCATCCACAATGGACGAAGATGGCTGCGGTATCTGCGAGGAATGTTTGCGACCATGAGAATGGATCTCACGCTTGTAGATCGCATGAGATAAAGCGCTGGAAATTTATAGCAAAGTCATTTGTGCTAAAATAAACTAAATGACCACCGAAGATATCAGATAGGATGTATCGGCACTTCATATACGTTGTAGATATGAACGGCCACCTCAACTATCTCGTATAAAAGATACAAACAGACCGAAGTTAAGCAAGCCGGCGGCACTTCATTTGCCAGCGCTATCAAACATCTCACGGATATCGCGAATCTGGTAGCTCATCCCAGCAATATCAATTCATTCGAGACAGCCAACACTCGTCTTGAGCGGAAAGCCGGCTTCCGAAAACCTTATGCGTAACGGATGACGCGGCACGTGCATCTCCCTCAAATGGGCGATGAAAAAATATCCCGCAGGCTCAAGATTGCGACGTGGTTCGGCAGAAGCCGCAGTGGCACCGGCATATGCGGTGAAACATCGGCCGAATGCATGCGCCCAGCCCATCATATTTTCTCCGTGCTCCATTCGGCAGGTCTCGTCCAGCGGGGCCGATTTATCAGAAGCGGTTACTCCTCATGGATATTATTGAACAACGAGCCGCCAGCCTGTTGCTGAGCGCTATCGATACTCTTGGACCTGATCCGGCAGAATATTCCGCCATATCGGATGCATTGGATCATCTGCATAGAAGCGCATTTGCCGTAGAAGGCGGCATCTCGCGGCGGATCGCGCCGATGGAGGCCTTTGATCGGGCGCTCGACACAAACCGCGAAATCTTTCGCGAGCCGGTGACCATGCAAGGCTTCGCCTATAGCAGACCCCACGGATATTCGGGAGATTTCGAAATCATCGAGCGAATTTATTCGACGCATATTTCGCGAGATCCGAAATTGTCGAAATGGGATCAGTTTTTCCATGCGAGCCATGCGACCCAGGCGGTTCGCAACCGCGGCAGGATCCTCGCGGATCTGCTTGAGCGCAATCGTCCTGAATCACTTCTTTCTGTTGGCGCAGGACCGGCACTCGACATCGCAAGGAGTCTCCACTCTGACAGCTATCCGGCGCGCATCGAGCTGCTGGATAATGATCTCAAGGCGCTTCGAAGAGCCGAGGAAAATCTGCAGGCATTTTCTGCAGACAGGCAGATTGCCTACCACCACAAGAATGCCTTGCGGTTTCGAACGGAGAAGAAATTCGATCTGATATGGTCGTCCGGCCTGTTCGATTATCTCAACGACAAGACGGCGAAACTATTGATCCGGCGCCTCTTTCCCATGCTGACCGAGAGAGGAATGCTTGTTATCGGCAATTTCGGTGCGGACAATCCGTCGCGGCCATACATGGAAATCATTGGCCAGTGGTTTCTCATACACAGGGACGCGGAGAATCTTAGATCCCTATGCGCGGACATTCATCCCGACGCGGGTACAGTCTCTGTGTTCTCTGACGAAACCGGAGTGAATCTGTTTCTCTGCCTGTCGAAGTCAAAGGACGCATCAAACGCGTTTTCTAACCTTTGATGATGTCTGTGAGAATTCCGCGAGACTCCAGCACCCGAGTCGACTTGGGTATTGCGTGGTGCCATGGCGATTGTCCCTCTCGCCCTGGCGCTTCTCTGTTGCTCCGGCGATACAAATCGTCCCTTTCGATGCATCTTTCGGCTTTTAATCGAATTGCTCGTTGAAAAACTTTGATGCTAGCGCGAAAGTCGCAATCGGGTTGTCGTGGCTGAGACTTAAGGAGGAAACGATGCGTCTCTTGGTCGTTGAGGACGATCCGTATTGGCAGCAGGCTATCGAGGCCATCATTCGACACCAGCCCGAATATGAAGTCGTCGCCATGTGCGCAAACCTGCGTCAGGCACTCGGTAGCATCCAGACCGAGGCGTTCGATCTGATGATCGTCGATCTTGGCCTTCCGGACGGATCCGGCATCGATGCCATTCGCACCGCCCGTCAATATCAGCCCGACGCCGATATTCTGGTTGCAACGGTGTTTGCGGATGAGGGCAACGTCGTTGCCGCAATTTTTGCCGGCGCCACCGGCTACCTTCTGAAGGAAAGCACGCCCAACCAATGGAGTGTTGCGATCGAGGATCTTCGAGCCGGCAATTCGCCGATCGATCCGAAAATCGCGCGCCACATACTCGGGGCGGTTCAACAGCATGGTTGGACGACGCAGTCGGCTCCGAAAGGCGATACGCCGTCATCGCGTTCGAGCGCCGAAGCAAGCGCATCTCAGGATCCGAAACTCTCCCCACGCGAAATGGAGGTGCTTCAACTCGTTGCCAAGGGATTTACCCTTGTGGAGGTTGCGCGTTTTCTGAAGCTTTCGCCTCACACGACGCGCTCGCATGCCAAGGCCATCTATCGAAAGCTGGAAGTCAACACGCGCGGTGAAGCGGTGTTCGAAGCTTCTCTTCTCGGGCTCATCTGAACAGGCTGGAGATGGAATTGGTAGCGAACGGACGTCTTGGGAAGCTCGCCAGTCGGCATATAGCCCTGGTGGTGGGCATCATTCTTGTCGTCGCCATGATTCCGTTGGTGGTCATTCGGATCATCCCCTCCGATGCTCTGGACAAATGGCAGCTGAAAGAAGCGAGCCTCGCCTTGCTGTCCAATGATGCCGGCGTCGACCATCCGTCCAACGTCACAATCGTCTCGCTTCCAGACGCCTGGAACAAGACGCATCCCGGCTTCGGTGGCGTGGGGGAGTACCGTTTCAACATATCCCTGACGTCGGACACGCTGGCAGACAGGGTGCTTTACATTCCGCGCGTCAGCAATCGCTGCACGATCATGGTCAATGGTGTGCCGCTTGCGGATGTCGCAAGCGGTGACAGCGCATCATGGCGCTGGAACCGCCCGCTTTATCTAAGGATCCCTCCGGAGAAGCTGCATCCCGGCGATAACGAGATCACGATATCGGTCACCGGCGTCGCAAACAGCAGGGCCGGGCTTTCAGAGACGTTCTTCGGGCCACAGGACTCGCTTTACCACGCCTATCGCTTCCGCTGGTTTCTCCAGGTCGATTTGCTTTGGATTGCCAATCTCACCGTCATTGTTCTTGCGATTCCGCTGCTATTCAGCTGGTTGCGCGATCCCGCCGGCTCGGTGCATTACGGCTTGTTCGGCGCGGGATCGATCTTGTTCGGTCTGCGCAATTTCCATGGATTCTTCGATTTTCTGCCACTGCCGGTGGAGTATTGGTGGCCGCTCGTCAGTGCCAGTCTCGGCTGGTCCCTCGGCTTTATCTACGTCTTTCTCCTACGGTTTTCCGATTGCCGCTGGCATAGGTTCGAGGCTGCGCTCGCGATATTCAACATTGTCGGATCGATCGCGCTATTTGTCGTTCCGACGCGCCAGTTCATGGCCTTTTCACCCTGGGTCTGGTATGTGCCGCAGCTGTTGATCGGTCTCTTTTGCGTTGGTGTCTTTACGCATCGCACCATCTCGAAGCCGACGCTTCACCGCGTCATCCTTCTCATCGGGGTGCTGGGGCAGCTCGGACCGGCCGTGCACGACGTGCTCTGGATTGGCGGCGTTGGATCATTCTCGAGTGTTCTGTGGATGGCTCTGAGCTTTCCGGTCACTCTTATCCTGACGAGCGTCCTGCTCGCCGACGATATGGCAAGAACGAGGGCTGCCTTGAGCAGCATGAACAAGGTTCTGGAAGCGCGGGTTGCCGCTGCGCGGCAGGATCTTGAAATGGTCTATGAAAGCCGGCGGGTCGCGGAGCGTGAAGCGATTGGTGTCGAGGAGCGGCTCCAGCTGATGCGGGACATGCATGACGGCGTCGGCACGCGGCTATCCTTGCTCTTGAGCGGTCTGACGCGCGGCGAGATTTCGGCCAATGAGGTCGAGCATGCGGTGCGCGCGTCGCTGGAAGAACTACATCTGCTTCTCGATGCGCGCGGCCCAAGCACCACGACGCTCATCGATGCCTTGGCCAATTTCCGCTATCGGCTGGGTCCGCGCCTGACTGCGGTCGGCGTGGAAACGCGTTGGGACATTGGTTCCGGCGCGGAATATCTGACGCTTTCGGCCGAGGCAACGCTGCATGTTCTGCGCATCATCCAGGAGTGTATCACCAACGCCGTGCGGCATGGACAGGCAAGGGTGGTGACGCTGAAGCTCGTGTGCCCCGACAAAACCAAACAGGATGACAAGCAGGAGACCAGCAAGTCCTCCTGCGTCATCATGGTTGTTGATGATGGGGTCGGTCTCGAGAATGCAACGGCAGCGACAAAGGGCAGCGGTCGCGGCCTGCAGAATATCAAGGCGCGCGCCGATGCGCTTGGGGGCACCTTCTCGCTCTACTCGAATGCAGCCGGGACCGTCGCCCGCCTAACCCTCTAGCGCGCAATGCCACGATCGCGAAGCACGCGCGTTTTTCTTCGCTGATCGATTTCTAAGGGACTATGTCACTCTTGGAAAAGCGCCGGGATCCCGTCATTTCCCTGCTGGCGTTCAGATCGTTTTCGTCGAACGCATGCCGCCGCAACAACGCCAGAACGGCTTCGCTCATATGAGCACCGTCCAGCAGCTCCGGCTTATCACAGAGCACATCGATGGTCCGTTGCACGATACGGTTGGCCGTGACATCGGATTGCACCATTTTCCTCGCCAATCCCTGAAGGATGGAGCGAAAGTGTGGGTCTAGCTGCACTTCTGCGGATTTGTGAAGGCGCATGATGCTCCTCCTTTGTCCTGGCAGGCGGGAGCACGTATAAACCCTCAGTCGCCACCGCCTACGGGTTCTGATGGTAGCAATAAGGTAGACTACGCCGTTAGGGATCAGAGTCCACCCCGATTCGTTGTCCGCCAGCGTACGAAAGCCTCGCAATTCCGAGAGGCTTCCATGAATGTACGATGACGTACAGAAGGCCAAAAAGCCGGAGACAGGCCTTTAAGTCGCATCTGAATGCCTTAGATTATCAATGTCGATTCCCACAACCCCGGCCATGGCTGGGGTTCTTTTTGACGGCATTATCCCCCTTTAGCCCCCGGATTCGGGGGCTTCTTTTCAAGAACCGCCCAAGTCGTCGCTGACCTCGCAAGTGTGAGAGTGCAAGAATGAGATATCCAAGAGATATCGCGGATTTGGTCTTTATCATTGTAATCGCGTTTATACCGGTTATCGTCGCAGTGGCTGCGCTCCTGCGATATCTCGGATGGATCAGTTAATGCGGGCAAAGGAGATCAGCATGCGATCTTCACGACATAAGCTGCCGCAACTCCGGGCAGGATGCATGGCATGAGCTCGGTCAACGATTTTATTGCGGAGCTTGTGCGGGCGGCGAACGAGGTCCATCGGAGCAATCGCTTTGAAACGATGCGCATGCTTGATCGCGCGGTAATCAGGATCTGGGAGTTGCGAGAGGCCGCTGGCATCCCCCTGAGCAGATCAGGGACTGACTCGGTTGTCGATCTCCAGACCGTTGCATCCCTGATCGAGGCCGGGCAGGCAAGTGAAGCTTCCATCAAGGCGGCGTTGCTGGAAGCAGCAGCCATGCTTCGGGATCTGCACATCGTCATCGACACGCATACCGAAATCCAGTTCGGGGATCGAAACTAGGTTATTCAGGCCTTGATGGCTAAAGCGGTAAAATCCGAAGAATGAACATGGGCGCCATATTCACAAAACTGTCACACAATGTTAGGTTGCTCTGCGCGAGAGTAAATGGGCTTCAATCCACCCCGGCTCGCACTCAAGACAGATCATCTGTCTCGCCCTGCCTGGCCCCACCTGGCAGGGCTTTTCAATTTGGCTCCCGGTCTGCCGAGAACTTTGGCGGTTATCTGCACGAGATCGAATGCCGCCGCAGTGCTGCGAAGCCGGGAACCTTTTCAAGGCAGGCTCGTTAATGCCGCGGGAGACAGTATTCCCTCCCGGTAGCTCGTTCCCACAGCTTGGCCCGGTCGTCAGATCTGGGCCTTTCTTTTTTAAGCGATGAGGCCTATCCGGCTAATTAAGAGGTTGAACGATGAATATTGCGACGTCTGCCAGGACAATTGTGCGATATGCAGCCTATACGACGGTTCTATGCGGCTTGATGGCGAGTGCCGCAGAGGCAGCCGGAACCATCTATTACGGTTCGCGCGCCGGGATGGAGGTGACCATTGTCGGCATGTCCGGCCTGGATACCACCCATGCCAAAATCCGGACGAAGCACACAAGGGCGAACGCCGTCGCATTTTGCCGCGAGTATGTTCAGAAGGTCACGCCCGACTGTATTAAGGAGGAACTCGCGACGCCGCTCAAGGATGTGATCACGGCAGACTGCAAATCAGGGATCTTCTCGGATTTTAACGGTAACAAATATCAGTTTCATGGGCGTAATCCTGCCGCGGACAGCATGGCTAAATATCGCGTCGTGGACATGAAAACCGGTGAGGATGCCGACGGTTCCTCTGCATCCGGCTATCCGACGAATATGGGTATATTTCGCGCCCTATGCCCGGGAACGGCGCCAAGCGACTATTGAGAAGCGACATTCAGCGGGACTGATCCAGTCTAATTAAAAGATGTCTGGACCTGCCAAGTTATGTCGCCTCCGCCGATGGCATCATCGCCATTGGCAGTCATTGGTTGGCAATATGCTGCGCGCGCGTCAGCTCGTAACAGACTTCGCCGTGTTCCGTGCCGGGAAAGTATCGTCAGGCGTCACCGCAAGTTCGCGAAGCGCATCCAATTTCCTATTCGACAAGTCGCCTGGAAGTCGGGTGCGCTTCGAAGATACCATTATCCGGATCACAGCTCCACGATGGCAGGCTCTCCGGCTTCGCCCGCCAGCGTTACCGCCGTGATGGCAGCAAATCTGTCCTGCGAGCCGACGGGAACCATGGCGGCATGGGCGAGCAGCGCCGGATAAACTTGCCTGAACGGGCCGTCTTTCTGCTCCGAGACAGAAATCTTGAATGAGACAGCCGAAGACGGTGCCGACCATCGCAGCAATCTCTCGGTGCCCCCCGCCGGCGTCGTATACGTCTCGCTGGACCGTACGATCGGAGCATCCGGCGTTTTCTCCTTTCGTCTTTCAATCAGCACAAGCTGCGCGGAAGGAAGAGAAATCGAAAGATCGAGCGTCAGGTCGCCGTTCAGCATTCCCGACCGGATGGGAGCGGGTTCGGCGGCCGCCCGCATTTGTGCCAGCTGCTCATCGGTCGGTATCGCCGGCGCGCCCAGACCCTCCCAGATAGCGAAGGCCGCATCGCCTGCGAGCTGGTAGACGGCGTAGTCGTGCTGACTATCCGCCTTTCCGAGGCTTAACGTGACGGGCGTTTCACCGGAGCGCCTGATTGCGTCGACGCTGTTGTAGATCAGCACAGCCAGTCGCCCGTCGTCATGACGCGTCGCGATGACGCCCAGGCCATTCTCGTCGGGCTGAAGTGCCGGTTCTGCGTCGACTGCAAGTCGCTCGTGCCCGAGGAGGCCCAACAGTTCCATGATCGCCAGCGAAGGCTTCTTGACGAAGGCCAGCGGCGCGTTCTGAGCCGCATCGACGCCGGACAGGTCGGTGACCCATTCGGACTGGGCCTTGGTGTAGGCTTTTGGGCCGAAATAGGTAAGCTGCGTACGGTGTCCCCACGTGCCGAGAAAGCCGTTGTCGTTGGCCAGAAGATCGTAGGACACCTGCTCCTTGTCGATCAGCAGGCGTTGGTGCTGGTCGATGATCTTGGCCATCAAAGCCGGCGTGTAGGAGGTTGCATTCCAGCTGTGCGTGTCATGCCAGCCCACCTGTGGGTCGCATTCATTGTTGACGATCGGCACATTACGTAGCCTCGGATGATGCTGGCGAATATAGTCGACAGCCATCATTTCCCGTCGGCAAATGCCGACGCTGTCGGGCGTCAGATCTTCCAGATGCATCCGCACGCCCTTCTCGTGAATCGAGATGAAGTCGACGCGCGGCGGTCCGTCTTTTGTCAGGCAGCTGGTTCCAGTATCGCAATGCGCGACGAACACCTTGAACATTTTCGACAATGTTCTGGCCGTTCCGGGGCCGCCGATGCGAAGCGTCCGATCGACCGCGTCGACGCCGGCGACGCAAGCGTCGTAATAATTCGTAAAGCCGTCCTCGCCATGCTTCCACCAGGCGAGATCGGGCTCATTCCAGGTCTCGAAGTACCATTTATGCACCTCGTCGCTGCCGTACCGCTCGACGAAGCGCCGAACGAGATCGCTGACGAAATCGCGCCAGAGGAGGATGTCGTTGCGATCGGTAAAGCCTGCAAAGACGCCGGACGGATTACCCATCAATTCGAAGAAGGGACGAAAACCGAACTCCACCATGGTATCGACTGCGCGATCGAGCAAAGACCAGTCATAGGAAAGATTGTGGCCCGAGCGCGTAGCGCGAACGAGATCGAGCATATAATGCGGACGCAGGAATTCGACGCCATGGCCGGGTGTGGCGCCGACCAGGGCCAGCGTCACGCGCATTTCCGGCTCCAGGAGAAGCTGAGCCGGCGAAAAGCCGCTGGCTCGCCAAAAATGGTTGAAACGTCCGATGGAGCGGTTCGGATCGATCGAGATCTTGGTCATGACGATATCCTCAGAGTGAGGCCAGGATGCCGCCATCGACGTACAGCACCTGACCATTGACAAAGTTCGAAGCGGGGGATGACAGAAAGACGGCGGTGCCGGCCAGTTCGTCCGGCTGAGCCCAGCGGGCTGCGGGCGTCCGGTTGCGTACGAAAGCATCGAATTCGGCGTCGTTCAGCAAGGCGCCGTTCATCTCGGTGGCGAAATAGCCGGGGCCGATGGCGTTGACCTGAATGTTGTGACGGCCAAGCTCGGTTGCGAGGCCGCGCGTCAGCATCTTCAAGGCGCCTTTCATCGTCGTATAGGGTACGATGGTCTTGCGACCGACCTCGCTCATCAGCGAGCAGATATTGATGATCTTCCCGCCGCCGCGAGCAATCATGCCGGGCACAACGACACGGGTCGGCAATACCGCGCCCATCACATGCGTTTCGAACATCAGCCGCCAAGTTTCAGCGCTATGCTCGACGAAGGGCGCGCGGATCTGGATGCCGGCATTGTTGACGAGAATGTCGATCGGATCGAGTGCGTTGAAGCTGCGTTCGACATCGTCGGCTCGTGTGACGTCGCAGACGACGCCGTCGGCTTCGAAGCCTTCGGCGCGCAGGGCGTCGACAGCCTTTGCGAGAGCCTCTTCGTTTCGCCCGTTCAGGCTCACGCGTGCGCCGGCGCTTGCCAGTCCCCTTGCCATTGCGAAGCCGAGGCCGCGGCTGGCGCCGGTCAGCAGGGCATGTTTGCCGCTCAGATCGAAAAGAGGGTGCATGGCGATCACCGGAACTTGTCGCGCATGGCCTGGATGCCCGGAAAGGCATCCATCAAATAATCGTGGCGTGGATCGAAACTCTGAATGAGTCCGCGCCGGTGCCGACCGACAAGGATCGTGAAGATATAGCCGCGATGGCCCGGCGATGTGGAAGTTGGATGATAACCCTTGTCGAGCAGGAACGTGTCGCCGCTGCGGGTCATCAGGCTCTGGGGCGTTTCGCCGGCATTATAGATGCCTTGTCCGCCAAAGCCTGCATCCGGCAAGAAACGGTAGTGATAGAGCTCTTCGTGATCGGTTTCCCGATCACCGTCCTCGGTATCGTGCTTGTGGGGCGGATAGCCCGACCAGCAACCGGGATCTGCATAAAGCTCGCTGACCAGCAGCCGTCCGACCTGATCCGTCTGGCGCTGGCCGAGAATGTGGAAGATCTGTCGATGCGTGTGCGTCTCCACCGAACCGACATCGACCATGTCGACTTCTTCGGGTGTAACGCGGAAGGCGCTCAAACGTTGATCCGTGCGGCCGCCGGCGATCGCGAGTTGGGTCTTCGTGCGGGCCGTGACGGTCGCAGTCGCGCCGAGAGGGACATAGACGGAATCGGCATTGCCGGACCATATGTCCTTGCGCCTGCCGACGCCTTCGAAGCGGAGCCCCTCCGTTTCGACATCGACCGTTCCCTGCATGACAACCACGAGAGATTCATGGGCGGGCAGGGTATAGGTATGGCGTTCGCCAGCCTCGATGGAGACAAGGTTGAAATAGATGAGGTCGAGCGTATCGCTCTCCTCGCTCACGATGGGAGCATTTGCGTTATCGTAGCTGCGGATCAGTTTGGCCATATGAGTGACGATTCTTATTGGAGGTCGAAGGCACCGCGCAGCTCAAGGCTGTCGGCGTAGTGACAAGCGGATTGATGGTCGGGGCTGGCGGTTGGGTTCAGCGTCGGCACCTCCGTCCGGCAGCGATCCGTCGCGAAACGGCAGCGCGGATGAAATGCACAGCCTGTCGGCACATTGGCGGGATCGGCAACGTCGCCGGGCAGGCGAATGCGGCGCGAGCGGCCTTTGACTGCCGGATCGGCGATCGGCACCGCCGAAAGCAGGGCCTCGGTATAGGGATGACGCGGCCGCTCGAAGAGACTGTCGACCGGTGCGGTCTCGACGATCCGGCCGACATACATGACGGCAACACGATCGCAGATATGGCGTACGACGCTGAGATCGTGGGAGACGAAAAGGTAGGTCAGCCCCAGTTCGCTCTGCAGATCCTGCAGCAGATTGATGATCTGAGCCCGGACGCTGACGTCGAGAGCGGAAACAGCCTCGTCGGCGATGACGAAGCGTGGATTGGGTGCGAGTGCCCGCGCGATGCTGACGCGCTGGCGTTCACCGCCGGAAAAGGCATGCGGAAAGCGCCACATCGCCTCCGGCCTCAGGCCGACTTTCTGCAGCAGTTCGGCAACGCGCTCCTCGAGAGCCGCACCCGACGTCATGATATGGTTGACGCGCAGGACTTCGCCGATGATGTCGATGACCCGCATGCGCGGGTTCAGCGATGCCTGCGGGTCCTGGAAGACGACGCGCATGTCCCGGTAGATCGGGATCATGTCATCATCGCTTGCCTTGATCAGATCTATGATTGCACCGTTCGGCTGGCGATAATTGATGGTGCCGCCACTCGGCTCGCTCACCCGCAAGAGGGCGCGCGTCGTGGTGGATTTGCCGCAGCCGCTTTCGCCGACAAGGCCAAGGGTCTCGCCGGCATTGATATGGAAGCTGACGCCGTCGACGGCCTTGACGTGGCCGACTGTCCGGTTGAGCAGCCCGGCTCGAATGGGGAAATGCACCTTGAGATCATCGACCTCGAGCAGGCGTACCTTGGTTTGACTGGATGGCTGCAGCATCAGGCACGACCTCCCAGAGCGCGATCGATCTCGGCGCGATCGGCATGCAGGTGACAGCGCACGACGCGACCTGGCTGCGGTTCGACAGGCCAGGGCACCAGCCGATCGCAAATGCCCGGCATGAAAGCGTCGCAGCGTGGGTGAAAGGTGCAGCCCGAAGGGCGCTGAAAGGGGGAGGGCACCATGCCCTTGATGGTCTGCAACCGGCCACCGCGCTCGCGGGTAAAGGTTGGGATCGAGCGTAGCAGTGCCTTGGTGTAGGGGTGCTTGGGGTCCCGGAATATGGACAGGCTGTCGCCCTGCTCGACGATCTTGCCGAGATACATCACGGCGATTTCGTCGGCGATTTCCGCCACGACCCCGAGATCGTGGGTGATGAACATGATGGAAATACCGAGCTCTTCCTGAAGGCCGAGCAGCAGGTCGACGATATTGGCCTGTGTGGTCACATCGAGGGCGGTCGTTGGCTCGTCGGCAATCAGCAGGCGTGGCGAGGCCGAGAGGGCAAGCGCGATGCAGATGCGCTGCCGCATGCCGCCGGAGAATTCGAAGGAATAGTTGTTGAGCCGTTCGGCGGGACGGGGAATGCCGACCTTCGCCAGCATTTCGATGGCATGTGCATCGGCTGCCTTCTTGCCGAGCCTGGTGTGCAGCCGGATTGCCTCGCGCATCTGGTTGCCGATCGTATGGACCGGCGAAAGCGCGGCCATCGGCTCTTGCGAGATCAGTCCGATTTCTCCGCCGCGAATGGCCCGCATCTGTGCTCCGCGGGGGTCGAGGCCGGTAATGTCGACCGGCTTGGCACCGGCCGTGCGGTAATAGCGGATGCTGCCATCAGTAATTTTGCCGGGACGCGGCACCTGGTTGAGGATCGCCCGTCCGGTGATCGACTTGCCGGAGCCGCTTTCCCCGACGATGCAGAGCGTCTTGCCTTGAGGGATCGTCAGCGACACACCTTCCAGGGCATCGATGCTGCCGTCGTGGGTGAAAAAACGCACCTTGAGGTCGTCGATCTCGATCAAGGGCGGCGCGGCAGGCGCCGGCGCGGCGGCTTTTGAACCGATATCAGCGGGAGTAAGGGTCGACTGCATCACGCAAACCATCTCCAAGAAAGTTCAGGGCGAGCACGGCGATCACGACCGCCAGGCCGGGCAGGAAAAGCCAGGGCGCGCTCGATACGGCGAGAATGTTCTGGGCATCCTTCAGGAGAACGCCCCAGCTGACGACCGGCGGGCGAAGGCCGATGCCGAGATAGGACAGCGAGGTTTCCGCCAGGATCATGCCGGGAATGGCAAGGGTCGCGGAAGCGATGATGTGACTCATGAAGCTCGGCACCATATGGCGCCAGATGATGCGCCGGCGCCGACAGCCATCGAGCCTTGCGGCGATGACGAAGTCCTCCGTGCGCAGCGACAGGAAGCGGCCTCGGACCACGCGGGCGATGTCGGTCCAGCCGAGCAGCGACAGGATGACGGTGATCCAGAGATAGACCAGTAGCGGATCGATGTTCGGCGGTATGGCAGCCGCAAGCCCCATCCACAACGGAATGGTGGGGATCGATTTCAAGAACTCGATGACACGCTGGATGACGTCATCGATCCAACCGCCATAATAGCCGGAGATGCCGCCAAGCGAGATCCCGAGCAAAAGCGATATGGTGACGCCGACGAGTCCGATCGACATCGAGACGCGCGCTCCATAGACCGTGCGGCTGAAGACATCCTGGCCGAGGCGATCGGCGCCGAAGAGATAGAAGGCTTTCCCCTTTTGCACCGGGCCGATCAGATGCGTCGACATCGGGATGAGCCCCCACAGGCGGTAGGGCTCGCCCTGGACGAAGAGGCCAATAGGGATGACCTTGTTGGGGTCGGTCGTGAATTTACGTGACAGCGAGATCGGATCGACCTTGACCGTATAGTCGTTGACATAGAGCAGGTGGGTCTCGCCGTCGGGACCTTTGCCCCAGAGCTTGATCATCTGCGGTGGCGCGTAGGTGTAGGAGGCTGAATAGGTGAGTGGCGAAACGGGCGCCACGAATTCGGCAAACAGCGCGACGAGATAGATCATGACGACGATAATGCCGCTGACGAGGGCGGCCTTATGCGCCTTGAAGCGCCGCCAGGTCAGCGTCCAGGGGCCGGCAGAGCCGGGACCTTTCGACGACTTGATCTCCAAAGCGGCGGTGAGGGCGGTTTCGGCCACGAGCTGTCTCCTAGCGATAACGGATGCGTGGGTCGAGAACGGCAAGCAGGATGTCGGAAAGCAACGTTCCGACAAGCGTCAGGCCGGAAAGCAGCAGGATGAGGCCCCCGGCGAGATACATATCCTGCGCGAAAAGCGCCTTCAGCAGCAGCGGCCCGGCCGTGGGCAGATTAAGAACGATCGAGGTGATCGTCTCTCCCGATATCAGCGCCGGCAGGACCCAGCCGATCGTCGAAACGAACGGATTGAGTGCGACACGGACAGGATATTTCATCAGCAGCTTCATCTCATGCACACCGCGAGAGCGGGCCATTTCGACATAAGGCTTGTTGAGTTCGTCGAGCAGATTGGCGCGCATGATGCGGATGAGGGCTGCCATGCCGGAGGAACCGAGCACGATGACCGGCAGCCATAAATGCTTGACGAGATCGAGGACCCGCCCCCAGCTCCACTCGGCATTGGAATAGGCGGGTGAAAACAGGCCGCCGACGCCCGCTCCGAAATAGCGTGAGGCGATGTACATCAAGATCAGCGCCAGCAGGAAGTTGGGGATCGCAAGGCCGAGAAAGCCGAAGAAGGTGGCGACGAGGTCGCCGACGGAATGCTGCCGCGCAGCGGAGTAAACGCCGATCGGGAAGGAGAGCAGCCAGACGAAAATCAGGGTCGTCACCGAGACGATCAAGGTCAGGCCGAGACGAGCCCAGATGAGCCCGGAGACCGGCATGTTCCATTGGAAGGACTGACCGAAATCGCCGCGCAGGACAATGCCGCTGATCCAGTACCAATATTGCATGTACCATGGCTGATCGAGACCGTACTGGGCACGCAGCGCCAGCACCACGGAGTTGTCCAGCACCTCGTTCTGGGCCGCTTTCTCAGCCGTCAACGCTGTCAGGAAGTCGCCTGGCGGCAGCTGGATGACGATGAATGCCACCAGGGAGATGACGATCATGGTCGGGATCATGAACAGGATTCGTCTGATGATGAAAGACAGCATTGCTCGCGCTCCGCATTGTTGCAGCCGCAGGTTTTCGATTGAGCGTAGGGCCAGCCGTTCAAACCGGCTGGCGGATCTCCCGGATCAGTTCTGGGAGAAGTAGTATTGTTCCGGATTGGTCGGCCCGGGGGTCATGTAAAAGAACGTGTTCGGCATCGACCCCGGCACATTGTGCATGTTGTTTCTGACCACGCCGACCTTGTCGGGATCCATGTTGGTTCCGATGATGTAGAACTGGTCCTTGGTGATGGCCAGAACCTGTTTCATCAGTTCCATCTGCTCCTTGAGCGTGCTGGCAGTCTGGACCTGGCGATAGAGATCCTGCTGCTTCTTGATGATCGGCGGCGGTTCCTCGCCGTGCGGATCGGAGGGGTCTTGGTAGTAAAGTCCCCAGGCGGTGGCGTAGCTCGATTCCTTGCTGAAGGGCACATACCATTTCGGGTCGAGAAGCCCGAGGAGGTCGTATCCGCCGCCGCCGATCCAGACCAGCGCGTCCTCGTCGTTCGACTGTAGGCGCGCGAAGGCGAGCGATTGCTCGACCGGCCGCACCTGCATGTCGATGCCGACGGCGGCCCAGTAGACCTTGATGCGTTCCAGCGCATCGATCTGCAGCGGCATGGTGGTCAGCACGTCGATCGGGAAAGAGATGCGATGACCATCAGCGTCGAGACGGAAACCTTGCGCGTCTTTTTTCGTGAGGCCTGCGGCATCGAGATGCTCGTTGGCTTTCTCGACGCTGTATTCGGTATATTGATGCGCCATGCCGTCGTCATAGAGCTGTGTATCGGGTCGTGGGGCGCCCTGATACGGCTCGGCGACGCCGGCATAGATCAGCTGATTGAGCTCGTCGCGATTGATGGCATAGGAGAGGCCGATGCGAAAATCCTTGCTGCCGAAAGCCCGGCGCAGCGTCGGGTTCTTGTCCGTCTGATTGAGATTGATCAGCATGGCGTTCGACCAGGCCGGCTGCGAGATGAACAGCTTGTAGTCGCCCTGCTGCTGGTTCTGGACGATGACGGGGCGCACGTCGACCGAATCGAGATATTGCGTCTGCATGTCGATCTGGCCGTTGATGGCTTTCAGAACGACCGCCTGCGGATCCTGGACGACGTCCAGCGTCACCTTGTCGATATAGGGCAGCTGGTGGCCGGCCGGATCGACCTTGTAATAATAGGGATTGCGCTCGGCCACGACCTGTGACGTCCCGGAATAGGGGGTCACGAGCTTCCAGGGGTCGAGCACCGGACGGCTCGCGTCGCGCCAGCGATTAGGCTGAATGATCTTGTTGGTGATCATCTGCACCCAATCCGCCGCACCCTGCGCCTTGGCAAGGGCTGCTACGCCATCGGGATTATATTTCTTGTGAAACTGCTTGAGATACTGTTCGGCCGACCCGGCGATGATATCGGAGCCGGCGACGGTCGCCATCGATGGCAGGAACAGGCCGTTCGGGGCTGCGAAAACGAAGGCAACTTCCGTGTCCGATCGCTTCTCGACTTTGACCGGTTTGCCTCCGGCAACGAGCCAGCTGGGCACGGCCGGGGTGATATCCTTGTTCATCAGGATATCGTTGTACCAGAAGAGGATATTGTCGGCCGTAAACGGCGTGCCGTCGGACCATTTCGTGCCTTCGCGAAGCTTGAAGACGAATTCCGTGGCGTTGTCGTTTTCCGAGACGCTTTCGGCAAGATCCGGAACGATCTTCGTCCAAGCCGGGTCCCAGCGGACCAGCCTTGTATATCCGATGGTCCGATCAAGCAGGGTGTCGGAGCTGCCGATCATAGCCATGCGCCAGTTTCCGCCATACTGACCGACGGATTCTGTCGGCTGCACAACGAGCGGCGTCTTCGGCAGCCGGTCCTGAAGGGCGGGCAGCGATCCGGCCTTGACCTGAGCGTCAAGGGCCGGCGCTTCGGAAAACTGTTGGGCTGCTGTGCCTGTGGGCGTCAGTACGCTGCACGCCAACATCAGCGCAAGCCCGCCCACATAGGGACCGAGCCGTCTAGCTCTCACCATGATGTCCTCCCAAGTACCACTCCCATAGTACGTTAACGATAACGTAGAAGAGCAAAATTTGTTTGTCAATCAACCGAGCGAAAATATCGCGATAATCGGCGTATCCCCCAGTAAATCATTGGATCTCCGCAGGACGATAGCACCATGGATTGCATTTCTCCTGCGATAACGTTAACTGAAGAAAATGGCTCCGGGTGGATATGATGGGCAAAACGAAGCTATCAGATGTTGCTCGCGCGGCGGGCGTTTCGCCGATGACGGTGTCGCGAGTTTTAAACGGGCGCGGCGGGGCAAGCCCGGACACGTGCGAGCGCATTCGCCAAATCGCCGACGAGCTGAACTATCGTCCGAACGCCTTGGCACGGGGACTGAAGTCGGACAAATCCCGGATTGTTGGGGTGCTGGTGCCGGATATATCCAATCCGTTTTTTCCCGAGATCATCAGGGGCATCGAGAGCGTCGCGATGCAGAATGGCTACAATCTTTTGCTCTGCAACGTCGATGAGAGCGCAAAGCGTGAAATCGATCTGATGCAAATTCTGGAAAGTCAGCGTGTCGATGGCATCGTCTGGTGTAGCGCAAGACTGCCGGAACAACCTCTCATTAAAGCGTTGCAGGCCTATAAAGCGGCAGTCCTTGTCAACCGCAGCGTTGCCCCGGCAATTGCAGGCAGCATCATGATCGATTATCGGACCGGTGCTGCCGATGCGGCACGACATCTATGGCAAACGGATCGGCGCCGCATTGCCATACTGGCCGGTCCTACCACGTCGCGCGGGGCTGCCGAGCGGCTTGAAGGCGTAAAGACAGCGTTTGAAGCCTTGGGGGCCGAGCCTGTGGCCGTCGTTCATTGCAATCCCGATGTGGCGGGCGGGGCGGCCGCCAGCAAGGGCATTCTGACCAGTTCTCCCGATATCGACGGCATCATCTGCTACAACGATCTGAATGCGGTCGGTGCTCTGCAAACATGCGAAGAGCTTGGGCTGTCGGTGCCCCACGATGTCAGCATCATCGGCTTTGACGGCATCTCGCTCGGCGAATTGGTGCGGCCCAAGCTTTCGACGCTGCATGTCGACAAATACAGCATAGGTCAGCTCAGCATGCGGATGCTGCTGGACCGCATCGATGGCAAGTTCATACAGCATAGCATCGTCATCAGGCCCGAATTGACCTTGCGGGGATCCACCGCCTAAAGCGCGGTGGATCTGCTTGGCGCAGAGAGGCTGCGCTCGCGAGCGCCTCACCTCAAACCGTGGGAATTGTGCCGCCATCGATGACGAATTCAGTTCCGGTTATCGCGCCGGCGCGCGGTGACACGATAAAGCCGATCAGGTCGGCCACTTCGGATGGCTTGGCCGGTCGTCCAAGGGGGATCCCGCCCAGGGCATCCATGATGATCTTCTTTCCACCGTCGTAATCTGTTCGTGCCTGCTCCGCCAAACGTTCTGCAAGCGCGACCGCAGCGTCGGTCTCGATCCAGCCGGGCGCGACCCGGACCACCCGAATTCCCTTCGGTGAGACTTCCTTCGACAGGCTCTTGCTGTAGGTCGAAAGAGCAGCCTTTGCCGCCGCATAGGCCGTGGTGGCCTCCGGGAGGGGTAGGGCACGTTGGATGGATGTGACGTGAACGATCACGCCTGAACCTTGCGCAATCATGCCAGGCAAAAGCGCGCGGTCGAGACGAACGGCCGGCATCAAGTTGAGATTGAGTTCCCTGAGCCAGATTTCGTCGTTCAGTGCGGCGAAACCTCCCCCTGGTGCAGAGGAGCCGCCAACGACGTGTACAATGATATCGACGCCGCCGAAGGCGGCAAGCACACCGTCGGCGACGGCAGCGCAACCTTCCGATGTCGCCACGTCGGCGGCAATAAAATGAACGCCTTTCCTTGCATCAGCGGGAATTGAGCGCGCTGTTGCGATCACCTGTGCACCGGCGTTTGCCAGAGCATCGACGATTGCAGCGCCGGTTCCTTTCGTGCCTCCTGTCACCAGAGCACGGGTGTTCTGCAGTCCAAGATCGAAACTCATGGGGTCATCTCCATTGGGAATTTGAGGGTGTTCAAGGGGAGGAGCGTCTTGCTGAGGATTGTGCACTCGGCAAACGCCAACTCGCTCCCGGCTCGCATCGTTTGACGGGATCAGCGCTTGCCGCAGACAAGCTTATTGACATCGAAGGCTCCTGCTCTTGTTGTGTCGAGGAGGAGATCGTGACAGCGAGGCCAGATGACAAGAACTGACAAAAATGTAAGGGACTTACCTGAAAGTAAGCCCTCTCACGATTATACACGCGATACGGCTGCCGAAGGTGTTCAACGGGCAATTCAACTGATCGAGGGTCGGTGGAAACTGACGATCCTGTTTCACCTCTTCGGTGGAAACACGTTGCGATTTTCGGATCTCGAGCGGGCAATCCCCGCAGTCTCGCAGAAAATGTTGATCCAGCAGCTCCGCCAGATGGAGGCGGATGGAATGGTTCACCGTACCGTTTATCCGGAAGTGCCGCCCAAGGTCGAATATTCGCTGACCGAATGGGGGCAATCCCTGTGCCCGGCGCTCGACGCGCTGCTGTCATGGCAGTCAAGCCGTGTCGGGGTTGCTCCGGACGCTTCCTAGAGGACCTCAATTGGCTGGCGCTTGATGCCCGCTGACGGCACTCGATGTTTCGCCATACACGAAGATTTGTAGCAACCGTTCATTGTTCCGTGCGCCCGAATTGGTAGAAGCCATTCGTTTCGAACCATGGGGAGATTTCTGGTGAAATTGTACTACAAGGCTGGCGCGTGCTCGCTTGCGCCGCACATCATGTTGAGTGAAGCCGGGCTGACCTATCAGCTCGAGGCGGTCGATCTGAAGACGAAAAAGACCGAACATGATACGGACTATCTGGCTATCAATCCGCGTGGTGCCGTTCCGGCCCTCGAAGTTGCGCCGGGCGTCGTCATCACCCAGAACGCTGCGATCCTGCAATATATCGGCGACCACTGCGATGTCGCGGCTTTCAAGCCGGCCTATGGCTCGGTTGAGCGCGCTCGACTGCAGGAAGCACTTGGCTTTTGCAACGACCTGCATGTTGCGTTCAGCGGCCTGTTTGCGCCGAGCCTGACCGAAGAGGCGAAGGCCGGCGTCATTGCCAACATCAATCGCCGCATGAAGCAGCTCGAAGCCATGTTGCCCGAAGGGCAGCCATATTGGCTCGGCGAAGATTTCACCCAGCCCGACGCCTATGCGGCAGTCATCATCGGTTGGGGCGTGGGGCTGAAGATCGATCTCAGCGCCTATCCGAAGGCTCTCAAGCTTCGCGACAATGTCATGGCACGCTCAAAGGTTCAGACCGCGCTCAAGGAAGAAAATCTCCTCTGATCTCAGTAATCCGCCGCCGCCGTTTGGTTTCATAAACGGCGGCGTCCGACGAGCTTCAAAAGTCGGCAACTCCGCAACTTGGTATCTTCGTGACCGTGATCATGATGAGCCGGTCCTGACAGCTCAAAACACTGCCCTTTGATCTGGGCGTAATGTTCCCTCAATCTCCCCAGTGGCACAGTCGGCCTCGCCGGTGAATGGCCGGATTTGACCGCATTGGTGCGGCAGACAGCGGATGTGTGACGCACGATCGATAGATTCGGCAGACCAGCGTCTTTTCGAACGGGAGTGCCTTTGATGTCGAATTGCAATCCCGCAATGCTGGGCTTTGGCGGTCGTTCCGCTCATTGGCTAAGGCGCCCAAGATGTGCCCTTGCGGGCCGATCCGGAAAAGTCGCAAACAACGCATCGAGGGATTTCTTTGGTCTTATCAGCCTTGCCTTTCTGTCGAAGGCTCTAACCTACTCTGGTGACATGGCGCGTGTCGCATGCTGTCTCAACCATTCGCGGGATGGTTTGGCAGCGGTTGTCGCACGAAAGCCTGCAGCGTCTGAGCGGCGACTGCGCAGGGAGAAGACCCGCCCATATAGGAGATGATTTTGAAAAATTTCTTGCTCGCATGTGCGATGTTTTTCTCTTTTGCCTGTGTTGCGATGGCGCAGCAAACCTCGGCCGTATCAAACGCTGGAGCCAGCGCCGAAAAGCCTGCCGCTCCCGATCCGCTTGCGGCACTCGTCGAGGTGATGAAGGACGACAAGCTTCGCAATCAGCTCATCGAACAGATCGAGCAGACCAAGAAACTGCGGGTAGAGAGCGCCGCGACGCCAGCCTCGCAGAACGGTTCAGCGAAAGCGGCGGGAACTGCTGACAAGGGCACGACAGACGAAGAGCCCGGTCAGGGCCAAGGCCTCGTTGCAGCCCTCGTCGCCTCCTTTCGCGAACTCGGGGAGCGCGTGCCTACGGCTGCGCTGGGCGCTCCGGTCGATGTCAAGATCGGCCAGGCTCAAGCGCAGATCGAGACACGGCTGTCGGCGCCAGACGCCGAAAGCAACCTGCGCTCCTTCAGTATCAAGTCGGTCGCCGGATGGGCCTTGATCACGGCCGCTGCTCTATTCGTTCTCATGCGGGTTCGTCGGCGCATCCGCTCGAGATTGGCGAAAAGCGTCAGCTCCGCCTCCCTCGTGCGCGAAGCAACCTTTCGTGCGCTGCTGGGCTTGCTGCCACTGCTGCTGTGCTTCATCGTCGCGGCGGCGTGGTTCGTCCTTCTGGACTACGGCTCGCAGGCGCGTGCCATATTCGTGCTTTTGACGTCTCCCTTCGCCTTTGCGCTCGCAAGCTCCGAGCTGACGGCATGCCTCCTGTTGTTCCTCGTGCGGTCCAAGGGCTGGCGGGTCGTCGCTTACGCCCAGAGAAGGCTCGCCCCACTGGTCGGCCTATTGTCGGGGATCGCGGTTGCCAGCTCGCTTGCCAATGTTCCGGAAATCAGAATCGCCATCGGCCCGGCCACCGCCGATCTCGCCTCGCTGATCCTTGATCTCGCGGTGCCGCTCTTTGCGCTCTACATCATTCTTCGCCATCGACGCACCGTTCGAACGCTGATTGTCAGAGGGCGGCATATCGACGAGTATTCGACATCGTTGAACCGCGCGACGGTCTGGCTGGCCGCGCATTGGCATCAGCTCGGTATCGCTTTCGTCGTCCTCAACGTGTTCGCACGGCTGTTCGGCGCCCGCAACGGAAGCTTCCTCAGCCAATCCTTCGTATCGGTGGCCGTCATCGTCATCGCTCTTATTGCGTCTGCCGCCCTCGGGCGCTTCCTCAACACGCGGATGAACAGGCGCAAGCGGCCCCTTCGCACCAGAATGCGAGAGGTCGTCATCGATCGCTTCGGCTCCCTGCTCTTTCGGCTTGTCAGGCTCGCGATCGCGGCGGGTGCCGTCATCGCCTGCCTTGGTCTTTGGGGTTTCGATATCATCGGTTGGGCGAGCCACGACGGAGCGTCGGTCTTTCAGTCCGTATTCTCGATCGCGTCGGTGATCTTCGTCACGTGGGCTCTTTGGGTGATCCTGGACGCCTGGATATCTGATGCCTTGTCCCCTTCGACGGACCGTCAGAGATCGGCCCGGGTCATGACGCTGCTGCCGTTGCTGCGCAATGTCGCCTTCGTCGCTCTCTCGGCTTTGACGATCATCGGGGTATTGTCGAATATCGGCATCAATGTCGCTCCGCTCATCGCGGGCGCCGGCGTCGTCGGTCTTGCGGTCGGCTTCGGCTCCCAGCAGCTTGTCCAAGATGTCATTACCGGTCTTTTCATGCTGCTGGAGGATACGATCGCCATCGGTGACGTCGTGGACACCGGCGACCGGGCCGGCACCGTCGAAGGCATGACGATCCGAACGGTCAAGATCCGCGATGGTGACGGTGCGCTTCATTCCATCCCGTTCTCGACGATCAAGGCGATCAAGAACCGTTCACGAGGCTTCGGTGTCTATACGGTCAGCGTCACGCTCGACGTGCAGGCCGATATCGAAGAGGCCATAAGGATATTCAAGGTGGTTGGCGAGGAGATCCGGACCGATTCCAGCTTCGCTTCCAAGATCGTTGCACCCTTCGATGTCTGGGGAGTGGACCAGGTCGGGCTCGATGGCGTCGTGCTGAAGGGCGCGGTCAAGACGCTTCCATTGCAGCAATGGGGTGTCGGCCGCGAGATAAACCGTCGATACAAGGAGAGACTTCAGGCTGCAGGCATAAACCTCGCAAGCAGATCGATCACGCCGCTTCTCGCTCCCACGACGTAATGCCGTTCAAAGCTTTCGCTTTCGGAAGCTTTGTCCTAGTTGTTGAAAGCCTTAGGCTTCGGGAGGAGAAGAGATATGCAGTTTGCCGGTAAATCCGTCATCGTCACTGGCGCAGGCAAGGGAATCGGTCGTGCCTGTGCGAAGATCATGGCGGAGCGGGGAGCCGAAGTGATCGCCCTCAGCCGGACCGCGTCGGATCTGGAGGGCTTGCGCGCCAAGATTGGTGGTCGTTCGATCGTCGTCGACCTCGCCGATGTGGCCGCGACGCGCGCCGCGATGAAAGAAGCGGGAACAGCCGATTTCCTGATCAACAGCGCCGGGATCAACGTGCTGGAATCGAGCCTTGATATGACGGAGGATGGCTATGAAGCCGTGATGGGCATCAACCTGCGTGCAGCCCTCATCACCTGCCAGGAATTCGCACGTGCTCGCGTGGCGGCCGGCGGCGGCGGCGCAATCGTCAACATCACCTCGATTGCCGGCCATCGCGGCTTTCCTGAGCATCTTTGCTACGCGGCCTCAAAGGCCGGGTTGGAAGGGGCAACCCGTGTTCTCGCCAAGGAATTGGGGCCGCATCGCATCCGTGTGAATGCAGTGGCGCCTACCATTACATTGACCGAACTTGCATTCAGAGCCTGGAGCGATCCGGCCAAATCCGAACCGATGATGGCGCGCCATCCCATCGGCCGTTTTGCCGAGGTCGATGACGTCGCGAAGGTGGTTATCATGCTGTTGTCGTCGGATACCGACATGATGACCGGAGCCGTCTTGAACGTCGACGGCGGATTTCTCGCAACGTAGGTGTTGTTGCCGGCATTCCGCCTTTTTCCACCGCAGCGATCAGCCTTCGATCGGATCCCCATAGGCTCCGATCATCCGGCATTCGCCAGCATAGCCTGGTAGGCTGCGCCAAAACCGTCCAGCGAGACGGGTAAGTCGGCTGTATTTCCCTGCATCATCCGGATCGTGACTTTCCCCGTTTTCTCTTTCAGCAAAGCTTCGAGCATTCCGGGTGGGCATACACCTTCGACGAGGCACCCCTGTGTCGTGCACCGGGATATCTTTGCCATCGTCGAATACTTCGCGCCAAATCCGATCTTCACACCGCCTTGAACCGAAAAACCAAGCGGGAGAGCCATTTGCATCCCAACTTTGCTATCAGCGGAGCGCGCCATGCTGATCACCATATACACCTGCTTGTCATCCGGTGACGCCAGCCGGTACACGATCTGGCACGGCGGCTTCAATGCCTTGTCGCTACTGCATTGCAGTGTCCATGAAGCAAATTTCTGCTCTTTGATCTGAGCCCCGGCAGGGAGAGCATTTGGTGCCGTGCTCGACCCGCTAACCGCAGGGGCCTCGTTGTTTGGTTCGGTTTTGTTTGGTTCGGTTTTGTTTGGCTCTGTCGCCACTTTGGGAGGATCGGATTGCGGCTTGGTGGTCTCATTATCCGCCCCGAACACCAGTGTCACAGCGGCCTGCGAAAGCAGAATAACTGCGCCGCATGTCGCCAATTTCCAAGATAAACGCATACATCCCTCCACAATTTAGTTTGCAATTTTACAATGAATGAACAATAATGTCGAATAGAGTTACGGAGAATTTAAAACTATAAGAAGATTATATCTGTAATAATCTGCGTTTTCACGCGGAAATTGTAGATAATATTGTTCATTGTTATTTGTGAAAACTGGGAAAATTCTGATGTCATCATTGATTCTCGCAGGATATTCGCTCGCTACCATGCTTTCGTTCAGCGGCGGCGCGGTGTTTGGTGAAAGCTATATGCAGCAAACTCCTCCGACGGGAACGAATCCGGCATTTATCGAGCAACTTCCCGAAACCGCTGTGATGGGAGCGCCTGAACGGCCGACGCAGCGACGCGGAAACCTGCAAAGACCAAAGCATTTGGTGCGTGATCGCGCGCCGGGGCCTTTGGTAACCAGTATCTTTCCCAATGTCGGCAGCGGCGTCACCGAGCGGGCGGCTCCAGCGCCTGCAGACAACCAGCTGCCAACCGTCGGCCAGGGAACGGTCGGGCGCTGAATAGCGTTAGCAACCACAGTCAAGCCACGCTTTCGTATGAGTTTGAAGCTTCGCGACATACGGAACCATGGCTGAATATCAGTTCACTCTCATGATCTTTGAGGACAACATCGAAATGGCACATCGCAATCAAATCCTCACAGTCATCCTTGTCACGCTGGCGACTACGCTCGTCTCCGTTGAGGCCTTTGCTATCGATCAGCCCGCGATCCGTCGCGCCGGCTTTTCGGAGACCACCATCCCGCAGGTGAAGGGACGTCTCCCGATTGGAAGGAAAGACAACCTTGGGAAGGCGCCGACCGCCAAGTCCCTGCCCAAGGCAAACGCCAGCGACAGCACGCAAAACAGAGCTGTCAGCTGCGGACCGGAAAACGCCCAGTCCGATATCTGCCGGAAGATGATCCAACATCGATAGCGTTTTCATGAGCTCTTCGATTTGTCGACGACTGCTACAGGTTTAGGCGCGGTATCAACGACGGGTGTGGTGGAGCTGACCTGCTGGGGGTCGACGGCCGGCGCGATCGGCCTGCCGTTGGCATCCAGCTTGTACGTCATGGCCCTTTGATGCTCCTGAAGGTAGCGCATGAACGTGGCGCCGGCGCTCGGATCTCTAAACTCCCACAGGCCGTTCTTCACGCCCTCGAAGATAAGGGAATAGACCGCGAGCTGTATGCCTTCCTGGACGCCAAGCGTCGTCGGAGCGTTCCGGGTGATGCCTCCTTCGATCTGCAGCAGCTGGTCGACACCGACGAAGCGGAATGCCGAACCCTGCAGTTGAACGGAGTAGATGGTCTTGGTTGTCGTCACCGAGGCCAGAACGCGGCCGGTGCTGACGCTGACGGCGCGCAGGGATACGGTGACGATATCCTTGCGATACTGGGTGTTCCCGCCGATGCCAAGATAGTTCGCACCCAGGCCGCCGGTGGTTTCGTTTGAATCGTAACCTATGATGCCGCCGTCGAGCAGAACGCCTGCAAAGCGCAGCGGCGGCATGCCTCCGGATTTTGCGCCATAAACTGCGGCGCGCGTGTTCTGGATGATCTGCCGCTCCTGCAAGAGCGACTGCAGATCGGTGCGCTCGACGACATTGAACCAATCGCCGTTGCCGGCCTTGGTCAGAACGTCGGTCAGCATCTGCGCGCCGCCCTGGGTCAGAGCACGGGAAAATTCAGCGAAGTTTTCGTTCGGCTTATTTTGCCCGGTCAGATCTGGAAATGAGTAAACCGCCACATCAAGCTTTTGCCTTGGCTGCGGCAGACTCTCCAATGCAACACCCGTTTTTGTGGCGGGCATAAGCGTAGCCGGTGTGCTCATGGGATCGAGACTACTGCCCGCGGCAGCACAGCCCCCGAGACCCAGTCCGCACAAGACGGCTGCGACAGGAAAACCAATTCGTGACATCAACATCCCCCCGAAATTACAATAGTGACGCAAACAATCCGGCTTAGGGTGTAGTGGGTACCTGACCGCTCTGGATCACAATCACCGGCGCTGCTCCGCCCGAGCCGGCGCCTTGATTTGTGTTTCCGAGATTGCTGAGAGCGTTGTCGAGACCGGAAAGATCCGGAGTCTGCTGCTGGCCGGATTTCACGCCGGCACCCTGTGTCTGTGCCGTAGACAGCAGGAACGAGCCATTCAGCGCATTGCCGCCAAATGTCGGGTTCGTCGGCTGATAGACCAATTGCCCTGCTATCGCCGACATCGCCGTCATGGCAGCCATACCGGCTGCGATCATTGTCACACGTACGATCATTACAATTCTTCTCCCTCTCTGTTTCAGACGCCGCAGCGTCTACTCAACGCTTGATAAGCAACGCACCATTCGGCAATCGCGCGATCAAGACATTGACCGGTGCCGATCCTGCTGGCTGAAGAACACTGACGTTCAATCCCGCTCCATTCAGCAACAGGACGTTTGATCTGAGATTATTGCCGGACTGGAGGACATTCACATTGCCGTAATTGCCGATCACGCCCGCGGTCGAAATATTGTTGCCGCCGGACTGAAGGTGATACACGCTGTTGCGCATGCCGATTTCCATCGTCTGTGACAGATTGTTTCCGCGGACCATTGCCGATGCTTCCGGCAGGCCGGCAATATTAACCGGCATGGAATGCGATGAAGGGCGATATTGATCCGGCTGCTGCTGCGTCATGCCGTTGCCGAATGTCAGCGTAGTGGTGACCGTAACTGGGACCTGCGCGATGTAAGCGCTCTCGGCGTAGCATTCGCTTGCCATCGGCAAAGTCATTACCGCGATCGCAATGGCGGCGCTTGCAGCCAACTTCGATTGGATCATCCGTTTCATTTTGGTAATCCGCATTGTGACGTACCTCGATCCGTTTCGATCAATAGCGTTGCACTTACTTGTGTCTTATTCGCCAGATTGACGATTGTTGTGCTGAGTAGCCCGTCGGACCCTGGTTGATAGTCGAATTTGCCCTGCTGAATGCTTTGGCTCATACCGCCGGCTCCCTGTCTTACGAGCATCAGCCTGTATGTTCCCGACATTGCCGTAGGTGACATCGCAATTGCCTTCACGACAAGAAACTGTTCCCGCATGCTCGTTGAGATCACGCACTCCACCTGCGCTCGAGATGCTGCCGGCAGGACGCACGAGAAGAAAAAGCTCAGAAGGGCTAGAGATTTCGACAGGCTGACGAATGCGCGTATCTTGCGACGATCTCTCGGTGACTTGAGACGCTCGGCCGCAATGAAGGAGGAGGCGGACATTTCAGTTCGCCTCCTCGTCTCGCTTAGTGCTGGATTGCAATGGCGGTGTTTCTGTAGCCGAACTGTGCGGTCACCGACGTATTCGACAGCCCGCTGGAACTGGTCTGCGAGGTGAGAGCATAGTTTCCGCTGCCGATCTGAATGGTTCGCTGAAGGTTGGAACCACCAACTGGCCACGAGGTCTGGACGCCGGACTGCGACGCGATCGCCGTATTTTGATAGCCGGCCTGAACGATCAGAGAATCGTTGGAGCCGAGCGGGTTGGCGATCTGGGCCGTCATGGCCGTATTGCCGATACCGAATTGCGCGGTACTGGATTCGTTCGAACCGATGAACGAGAGCTGGCGTGTGGTGGCGAAGTTACGTCCGCCCGCCTGGAACGTATCCTGAGAGTTGTTGCCGCCGGCCTGACGGGCAAAGGACATGTTTCCCCACCCGAATTGGGTCGTAGAGGAGTCATTGCCATTGTGCCCGATGACGTCGGACTGCGAGGTAGAGGCGAAATTACCCCTGCCGACCTGCAGCGTCGTCTGGTCGTTGCGGCCGCCGTCCTGGTTCACGAAGGCATCGTTGCCCCAACCAAACTGCATGGTGCTCGAGGTGTTGGAGCCGTGCGAGCCATCGGTCTGGTTGATCGATGCGAAGTTCAGGCCGCCAACCTGCAGCGTATCCTGCGAGTTGTCGCCCTTGGACTGATCGACCATCGCGCCGTTGCCGAAGCCGAACTGGCTGATCGTCGACGCGTTCTTCGCGCCATCACGCTGCATGGTCGTAGCGGTGTTGAAAGCACCGACCTGCAGGGTGCTCTGATCGTTGGTCTTGCCCTTCTGATTGGCAGTCGCGAAGTTGCCGGTGCCAAACTGCAAGATGTCAGAGGTGTTGGACTTTGCCTTGTCCTGACGGGTAACGGCAAAATTGCCGACGCCGCCCTGAAGGGTCAGTGCTTCGTTGTTGCCAGTGGCCTGGCTGACGAATGCGTTATTAAACGCGCCCATCTGACCGATGAACGAGTCATTTTCCACCGGGCCTGCAAGCGTCAAAGACGTGCTTGCGAGCAAAAAGGCGAGCGCTCCGATCGTCCTCATGTGATTCTCCTTAGTTCTCCATCGCGGGGCAAGCGACTATTCACCGCCCTCAAGCATTTTGATAAGCTCTCGACGGGCGGCCGAACAAGAGAACCGTTCGGACGAAAACAACGATACGGGAGTAATCGATCTAAAGGGCAATTACCTCAAAATGAGTAGCAAGTTATCGATGTAATCGCGCGGGAAAGGGAGAGTACTCAGCTTGGATAGGTTCAAATCAATACAAACAACTCTTGCCACAATTCATGCTACTCTTGGGGGAGCCCAGTCGAAGGCTTGCTACATGAGAATGGATTAGTTGACAGTCATGGGTCCGTTTGACAGTCTCGTAGCGTCCGAAGCAATCGTTAAAGTTGAGATTCAGCTTGGAAGAAAGGAGTCGTCCAAACGGCTGCTTTTTGCCACGCCGAGCTTTGTCAACTGGTTGAACGAACGCGTCAGCAAAGATGAACCGTCATCGCTTGGCGCCGTGCTCAGCCCAGTCGAACAGTTGGATTTTCTTTTTTATACATTTGTGTCGGGCAAGCCGCTCATACATTCAAAGCAATTTAGAGCAATCCGGGTCGAGCGAAATGCGGTGTGGGAGCTGAAGACCGTCGATCTGCGCATATTTGGCTGGTTTCCAATGCGCGACTGCTTTGTCGCGGTTTTTGGAGATTGGGCCGATCATGTGAAGGATCACGATCTTTACCGCGGCTATCGGCTGGAGGTGCGCCGCCTGAGGCGTGAGCTTGGCGTAGGGGATGCGTTATGCGTAGAGGGAGTAAATCCGGACGATGTCATTTCGGTTTGAGATAGGCGCGCGTGCACGTGCAGCCAGCCGCTTTGTCGCGAACGTTCGCAGCGACCTGGTTGCCGCAATCCTGGAAAGACGAACGGAGAAAGGCGTTACACAGCAGCAGCTCGCAGAATTGGTCGGCGTCAGCCGGAAGGATTTGAACAGTTATCTCTGCGGGCAAAGGGAGCTTCCGCTAAGGTCGATCGCAGATCTGGCCTGGGCGCTTGACAAGGAAATCCATGTCGAGCTTCGCGACCCCAGCTCGGGGGAGGAGAAAACCCCTCCCGATCCGGAAACACGAGCGTTCGTCTCTCCAGTTTGCTCCGGCGATACCGCCTCTCGCAGTTCCGCGCGTGCAATCCGCACGATTATTGTCCGCACCAAAAACGATCGGGACGAATGAAACAGATGCGCTATGGATATTGTATTTTTTGCGACGATGTTCGCACCGAGATTGGCGAAAAGCTGAGTTTCATCGGCGTCTATAGCGGCGTGCTGACGTTGCCCGATTTTCCCGTTTCCCTGCCGAAGTTCTGCGCCCACGTGAATTTGATCACCTTGGCGACGGAGCCATACCGCTCGATTGTTCTGCGTTGCGTCGGCCCGGGAGATCGGCAGCCGCTTCTCGAGGAACGACTTGAATCGTCCCAGCTCGAAGAGCAGCGAGACCTGTCATCCGACGTGGAGAGGGGTGGCGTTCCGATCAATATCGTTATCGGTGCCAGTCTTATCTTTTCTCCGCTCAGATTGCGTCAGCCCGGCCTGTTGACCATCAGCGCCATCATCGATGACAGGCCCGCGGAAATTGCTTCCCTGCGCGTTGTCCAACGCTGATTGGCTCCGCGTCGATCTCCAATCATCTAAAATCAAGGGCTTCCGGCTCGATGTCAACTGGCTGAAGCGAAGGCAAATCGCTCGGCCATCGAGCGTGCGTACGCCTACCAGCGAAGGACACGTCGACCCAGGAGAAAACCCGCGGCTGTGGCTGCCAGGATTCCGATCGAATACCAGGTCGCCAGAAAGAGCGGGCTGTCGTCCGGGCAATGCCAGGCATAGATTGCAGCGGCAATGCCGCCGGCGGCGAGCCCTGCAATTGCGCCGGCCTTGCCGGGATTTTCGGGAGCGCCCTGGCGGATGGAATAGAGTATGGCAGCCAGGGGCGCGATCGATAGGGCCGGGACGAAAATCAGGCAGAAGACGGAGAAGTGTCCCTTCATACTGGTTGCCCAGGCATCTTCAGGCACGACCATGAGCTCGATAGCAAGCCCGGCGATCAGGATGGCCAAGGGCAGGATCAGCGTCAGCGCCGCTGCGTGAAGCGATATGCCGGGCTTGCCGACCCTGAATGCCAGCCGGGTTGCCGTGATGGCGAGCAGTAACGTCAAGCCGAGCTTGAAGACGACGCGCGGTGTTTCGATCATCTCCGCCATGTTCTTGCGGATACCGATAGTGGAAAGAAGGAATGCCGCGGAAAGCACGACGCCGATCGCAAGCGCGATGGCGAATACGCGGCCGAAGCGGACCTTCACGCGGGAGTCGTTTGTCAGCAGATTGATAAAGTCATCCGTCTTCACGTCTGTCGCTCCGATAAAGGGCCGCCAATCCCTTGAGTGCCCTGTGTAGCGCCACCCGCACGGCGCCTTCCGTCATATTCAGTCTTTCGGCCGTTTCGCGGACGCCGGCGCCACCGAGCGAGATCGACCGCACGATTTCGCGTTGCGGATCGCGCAGTCCCTCCAGCATCCGATCCACATCGATGCGATCGGCGCCGTCATCCTGCTGGTCGACCTCCAGCGTCTCCATGACATCCTCGATCGGTACGTTCACATGGCGCCCGCGGCGGCGAAGGCTGTCGATCAGCTTGTTACGCACGATGGTCGACAGCCACGGGCCGATCGGGCGCGAGATGTCCCACGTCCCGCGTTTCAGATGAACCGCCAGCAGAACTTCCTGAACCACGTCTTCCACCTCGCTGGGCGGCGCACCAAACTGATCGCAGCGCCGCCGGGCGATGGATCGGAGATAGGGTGTCACGGCCTTCAGAAAACGGTCATAGGATTGCGCGTCGCCGGCCATTGCCGCGCGCATCCATGCTGCCCATTCCTCTTCGCGGGCCGAATATTTCATCCGCCACTATCCCCTACGCGCCAGACCACGTTTCTGTTACCGGCATGCCGAAATTTTTTGACGCGGCGCCTATTGAGCGCATCAACGGACAATCGGCAAGGGTGATAAGCCAAGAAAACGCAAAAGCCACCTCGCTCGATGAGCAAGGTGGTTGTTTGGCAGGAAGCGCTGCGGGGTGCCGCCTAGCGATAAACAGCGCCGGCGATGCGGGCGATCAATGCATCGAACGACAAGCGGCCCGGTCCGTAGCGCATGATGGCAAGGGCCATTGCCGCCCAGGTGATATGAACGGGCCAACCATCGGGAACGGTCAGCTCAACGATCAGGGTCATCAACAAAAGGCCAAGGCCGGCAAAGCGCGTGGCAAGACCGAGAACAAGCAGGGTTGGAAAGATGATCTCGCCGCAGCCCGACAGGAACGCCATCGTGGCCGGAGCGGGAAAGGGATAGGGACCTCCGGGAAGATGCAGCATGAATTCTTGCGTAAACAGATCGATCGCCGTGTCGTTCAGTTGAAGGAAGCCGTTCCACTTAAGCATCCCCGAGCGCCAGAACGGCACCGCAAGCGCAATCCGCAGGACCGCCTGAACGATATCCGGTTGGGCCGCGCTACGAACAAGGCCACTCGCCATCGTGACAAGACGCGCCGGTCGTGAAGACAGCCGATCGTTGGGTACGGTATCAAGCATGTTCGACATCTGAGATCTCCATCTCGATATGGGAAAAGGCGCCGGCTTCGACCATCTCGCCAATCGCGAGAGATAGGTCGAAATCGGGACTGACTTCGAGGGCCGCCGCCGCTGCAGCCGCAAGACATTCGCCGCTCATCAGCGCGGCGATAAAGGCGGCGCCTCCGGACGGTAAAAGCCGTATGCTGACCTCATCCTGGTAACGGCAGATCAATCCGTCTTCCGGCCGATCCTTGACCCGATCCACAGGACCACTACTGCGGTTCAAGACGAAGATGGTCACGACCGGATGAGCCGATGACATCAGCCGTGTCGCAGGATGCGGTCGGAAGGTGAGCCCGCCCAGCTTTTCGGGCGGGATAGCACCGAGCGCTGCAAGGGAAACGGCAGGCGCATCCGCGGCGTGATAGGCGTCCAGCCAGGCACGCTCGATCCTCGCCACATCGGAAAGCCATGGCATCTCCTGTGCATACTCATAGCGATCGATGAAATCGGCAAAGTCGCGACCGTATTCAAATAGCAGCGCCGAGGTCGGGGGCGTCTCGCGGATATGGAAACGCGCCATAGCGCGAAAGAAGTCAGGTCCGGTGATGCGCTCGACGGCTGGAAAGATCGAGGCGAGGGCTCCGATCAGGCTGACAGTTACGTTGTTGCGATAGACGTTGTAGCGCTTTTCCGCCCTTTTGCCGTGTGGCCCTACAACTGTCTTCGGGGTCGGAAGTTCCGGAGCCAGCAATCCATCTGCGAACTCCCGGGCGAAATCCGGTGCAGGCCGCCGGATCGTCAAGAGTTCAGCCGACGGCATGGAACGTCTCCCTGTGCTCCGTCATCGTGCGGTCGGCATATCTGGCGAGAATAGCTTCAGCCGCAAGCGCTTCCGAGCGCAGCACAGGCCATTCGGGAATATTGCTGTCCCATTCGATCAGCGTCGGGATCGGCCCCTGGCGGGCAATCACTCTTTCGTAGAGTTGCCATACGGCATCGGCGACCGGCCCGTCATGGCTGTCGATCAACAGCATCTCACCTTCGTCGTCCTCCTGCTCGGTATGGCCGGCAAGGTGGATTTCGCCGACATTGGCCAGCGGAAAGTCACGCAGATATTCCAAGGCCGAATAGCCATGGTTGGTGGCGGACACAAAGACGTTGTTGATGTCGAGCAGCAGGCCGCAGCCGGTGCGCTTCGATATCTCGCGGATGAAATCGGTTTCGCTGATCGAAGATTCCGAAAAAAGCACATAGGTGGATGGGTTTTCCAGAAGGATGGGGCGCCCGATCGTGGTTTGCATATGATCGACATGATCGCAGACATGCGCCAGCGTCGCTGGAGTATAGGGAAGAGGCAGCAGGTCGTTGAGATAGGTATCCATATGCGTCGACCAGGCGAGATGTTCCGAGACCAGGGCCGGCTCGTATCGATCGACGAGACTTTTGAAGCGCTTGAGGTGTTCTCCGTCGAGGGGGTGGGGTCCGCCCAGCGACATGCACACACCGTGAAGGGAAATCGGGTGGTCGCGCCGTATGCGTTCCAGCGCGCGATGCGGCGGCCCACCTGCACCCATGTAGTTCTCTGCATGCACTTCGAAGAAGCCGCGCGAGGCGGCCTCCGCTATGATCGCATTCAGGTGCTCCGGCTTGAAGCTGGTGCCAGTCTGGCCGGCCACCGAAATTGTCGGAAAGCGGAGTGTGCTTTCCATCTCCATGTGAGGATTGGTCGTCATATCGACGTTGACCATGGTCGCCTCCGCTTTCCTGATTTCGGGCTTAGAGATCGCGCTGCAGCGGCTTCAGCGAGCCGTGGCGGCCGCCGGGCAGATCGAGAGAAGCGCAGGTGCCGCCCTGAACGAATTTCCAGGAATTGCCCTGGAAGTCCTTGATCGAGGTTCCCTGGCACGTAGTGCCGGGGCCGGCGGCGCAATCGTTCTGGCCCTTCAGCGCGACGCCGTAGCACTTTTCCTTGTGGGCAGCGATCGCGGCCGAAGCTTCAGCCTTGGTCAGGGGGGCTGCGCCTGCCACGGTGGCGAGCGCGGAGGTGATGGCGCCTGCAAGAATGGCGGTGCTGATCGAGGTCTTCAACATTCATTTTCTCCGTTGCTTATGACGCCCCTTTCAACGGGGCACGTCAGGTACTCGCAGCGGGAATGATCGTTGTTACAGACGTTACAGTAACAAACGCGTGATGCGCTGATGAGGCTTTAAGTGGCAGACGAGGCGCTATTGCCGAAGCGTAATCGTCAGTGTTTTCGCGTGGAACGCCAGGCGGCACTCCACACGCCTTGGCCGACGTCTTCCAATGAAAGTTGGGTAAGCCTGAATGGCAAAACCTTTTACGGCAGCGGTTTCCGGCGCTGCGTATCGATCTTACGACCGTGGCCCTTCAACGAGGCCCGCGAAGAAGGACGCCCCATAAAAGAAGGCATCGTCATTGAAGTCGTACCACGCGCTGTGCAGGATACGGCCATTGTCATCCGGTCCGTTGCCTATCCAGCCATAACATCCGGGGTGGTTCTCAAGCATAAAGGCGAAATCCTCGACGATCATCGTCTGCGACGGGTTCGTTTCGACCCTGTTGAAAACGGACGAGGCGGCGAGTTCCGCCGATCGGGCAGCACCATCAGCGTTGATCAGTGTCGGATATTGTTGAAGGTAGGAAACGTCGCATTGTGCGCCGGTCGCCAAGCTTATGCCCTCGACCACACGTCGGACGCCCATCTCGGCCGACTTGCGGGCCGTGGGCGAGAATGCTCTCACCGTGCCGCGAATGGTCACGGTGTTTGGCAGGACATTGTAAGCGTCGCCGCCATGAACCTGCGTGGCGCTTACGACTATCGCGTCCAGTGGATCGATATTCCGCGCGGAAATCTGCTGGAGTGCGACGATGATATGTCCGGCCGTCAAGATGACATCGACGCCTTTGTGCGGCTGGGCGGCATGCATGCCGGTGGATGAAATGGTGATCTCAAAACTGTCGCCGGATGCCATCATCGGCCCGGCCTTTACGGCAAAGGTTCCGATATCCATGCCCGGCCAGTTGTGCAGACCATAGAGCTCGTCGCAGGGAAATTTTTCAAACAGGCCTTCCCGGATCATGCGGGCCGCGCCGCCATCCGTTCCGCCCATCTCCTCGGCCGGTTGGAAAATGAAGACAACTTGGCCGGCAAAATTTCTAGTTTCTGAGAGATAGCGCGCGGCGCCAAGGAGCATCGCGGTATGGCCGTCATGGCCGCAGGCGTGCATGACGCCCTTGTTTTTAGACCGGTGTGCGAAATCGTTGCGCTCTTCGATCGCAAGCGCATCCATGTCGGCTCGAAGTCCGATCGAGCGCGCGCCTTCACGGCTTCCGTGAAGAACGCCGATAACGCCGGTTCCGCCAATGCCTTCCGTCACTTCGATTCCGTTGGCGCGAAGCGTTTCGGCAACGAAGCCGGCGGTTTCATGCTCTTGATAGGACAGTTCGGGATTGGCGTGGAGATGATGTCGCCACCGGATCATGTCGTCGCGAAATTCGGCTATTCTGTTCGAGATAGGCATCGCTATTTTGTCCCGTTCTGCATGTCGTGATGCGCCAGACGCAAATGCTCGCTCAATGCTGCAACGGCATCGTCTTCGTTGCCGTTCCGGCATGCCTGAAGCAACCCGCGATGTTCGGCGGCCGATTTTTCCGGGCGGGCAACGATCGAGGTTGCGATCACTTCCGCAAGCGCGGATGCCTTGTTGAGCTGCTGGATGGTATTAAGCAGCGTCGGGCGGTTCGACGGGGCGTACAGGGCATGGTGAAACTCCCAGTTCAGCTCGGAGAGTCTCGATGGCTTCTGCTCTCCCTCAGCAGCATCGAGCGCCATTTCCGCCTTGGCAAAGTCGAGCTTGGTGTGGTGTCCAAAGGCGGATCTCAGCGCAAGCGGCTCCAGCAGCAGCCGCATCTCGAAGAGGTCGCGGGTCATTGCCTGGTCGATCAGCGGGATTCTTGCGCCCTTGAAGCCGATCATCTCGACCAATCCGTCTTCGGCAAGCGACTGAAGCGCGTGCCGAAGCGGCGTGCGGCTAACACCCAGCTGTTCCGAAAGCGCTTCCTGGCGGAGAGGTTCACCTGGATGAAACGTCCCGTTGAGGATCAGCGCCCTGATCTCTTCGGTAATCGCCTGTGCTTGCGTCTTTTTAGTATCCGATATCATAATTGTATCCAATACTGATTTTAGAAGCTGTTGTCAATTGCTGGAGCGAGGAGATTGAAATTGCATCGCCGGTTGCAGCAGAAAGGTGAATCCTTCTGGCTCAAGCGCGCCACAAGGTGTTATCGTCAGGCAAAATCCGCCTCTCTGGCGCCTGTTCAAGAACGTGCCTTTCAGGCATTTCGGCAGCCGCCCGCATTGTGTCGCTGTGAGCTTCTGGATCTCAAATCGGGTGCGGCTTGTGAAATATTTTCACAAGTGTTTGGACGCCGTCACGGTTTGTCAGTGATGCTTTTCGCACCATGTTTTGCACGAGCATATTTCAAAAGGAGCAGGCAAAATGGACTTGAAGCTGACAGGTAAGACAGCGCTGGTGACGGGATCGACGGCCGGTATCGGTCTTGCGATCGCAAAGCGGCTGATCGAAGAGGGGGCGACGGTCATCATGCCAGGTCGTTCCCAAACGAAATTGGATGAGGCAACCAAGGAGCTGGAAGGCATCGCGAAGGGAAAGGTTCGGCCGATCGTCGCCGATGTCGCCACGGCCGAAGGCGCCAAGGCGCTTGTCGATGCGGTCCCGGACGTGGACATTCTGATCAACAACCTCGGCATCTATGAATCGAAGCCATTTGAAGACATCACGGATGACGATTGGCGTCGCTTCTTCGAGATCAATGTTTTAAGCGGCGCAAGATTGGCCAGATCGTATTTCCCGGGAATGCTGAAACGCGATTGGGGTCGGGTGATCTTCATCGCCAGCGAATCCGGCGTTCTCGTGCCCACGGACATGATCCACTATGGAATGACCAAGACCGCACAATTGTCGATTTCACGCGGATTGGCAGGGCTGACCAAGGGGACCAACGTGACGGTCAACACCGTCATGCCGGGCACCACGCGCTCTGAAGGGATCGAGGATTTCCTCAAGAGCGTTGCCGCCGATCCGACGGCGCCCATGAAGGATATCGAGGCACAGTTCTTTGCCAAGGACCGTTCCTCTTCGCTGATACAGCGAATGATCGAGGCCGACGAGATCGCGACCCTGGTGGCCTACGTTGCCAGTCCCTTGTCCGCCGCCACCAATGGCGCAGCCCTTCGCGTTGACGGCGGCATCACGCCAACCATCGTCTGAGATCAGGCTGGAGGCCGGATTCCGATTTGCCTGATGTCATCGAGTGAGCCGATCGGCCACTCGATGAAAATCCAAGGAATTCGGTCTTCACCCCGAGATGTTCGGCATCGTTTGCCAGCGCGGTGGCTTAGCACGGATTTGAGGAACGCTTGGCTCGGTCGCCGCTTCCAGGTTGGGTTGTGAAGTCCAAGATTTCGCACTTGTCGTGATGTTGCCGGACCTTACTTGTCTTCGCTGAAATTCCCTTCGGGAGTGCAGAGGAGACAGATCAGAATGTTCGATACGCCAGCGGAAGCCCACCAGATCATCGAGGAGCGGTTTTCGAAAGATCAGGTCGAGATGCTGCTCAAAGGGCTCGGAAGCGTCATCACGTTTTCGGTTGGCGGCTCCGATGCCAGAGGCTCAACCCGCATCGGCGGTACACCCGATCTCCCGCGCGGTATGGATTGGCCGCGTCGGCCCATTCCTCAGAATATCGACGAAATCGCCAAGCGGTCTGGTGAACCTTATGACAAGGAGTTGCGTGACCATCTGGCTGGCGGTCTCCCTTATGCATTCGTTGCCCAGGTCGACCTGAAGGAGGCGTCGAGCATGGAGGGAGCGGCGGCCATCCTCCCGAGTGAAGGGCGGCTTCTTTTTTTCTACGATATGATCGCCGGACCGTTCGATACCGGCACGCAGTCGGCGCGGGTGATATGGGATCAGAGCCCGGCCGACGGTCTTGCGCCGGCAGCGGAACCGGATGCACTCGCACAGGCCGCTGCCGCCTGGCGCAAAAGTGTCGACGATGCAAACAAGCAATATAACCTGAAGCCTCAACCGCGTGGTCCGGGCGCCGCCGAACCCGGAACCCCTTATGGCGGCCCGGCTCGGCCGATGACGCTCAAATCGTCCCTGCAGTTGCCGCCGCCGATGGCGCTTGAATTCGAAGCGACGGGTCAACTGGCGAAAACCTATTTTGCAGATCGTTCGGTTATCGGGGGAGCCCAGGCTTTCAGTCAGGCCTATAGCGAGCTGTCCGGCGAATATGATCCCGTCAATCAGTTGCTTGGGCTGCCGGCGCCGGTTCAGGATGACCCGCGTTATGACGCGGTGGTGGTCAGCGAGTTCAACAAGCAGTCGCTCACTGGCGATGATTGGACCAAAAACAAGGCGGAGATTTTTCGCAAGGCGGCAGACTGGCGTCTGCTTTTGCAAATCGACGTCAGCGACTTGATGCAGGAAAGCGGGGAGGGCACCGTCTATTTCCTGATCCGGGGAGACGACCTGGAGAAACGCAATTTCGACCGCGTCGTTGCCGTCTATCAACAGACCTAAGAATGGCAAGGGGGCTGGCCCGGCTGGCGTGATGTCCTAGATCATACACAGGCAGACGCGATATCGCGCTTAATGCTTGCAGGCGGAAAGGATGCCGGATGATCTATGATGCCGTGGTCGTAGGCTCGGGTTTCTCGGCGATCGCGACGGTATGTAATCTCATAGAGCTCATGCCGTCTTCCGCCTCGATTGCCGTTGTTGGCGATGATCCCGGATTTGGGCGCGGCACGGCCTACCGCACGGAACTTCATCTGCACCGGTTGAATGTGCCGGCTGGCCGCATGAGCCTTTATCCCGACCGGCCCAATGACTTCGCGGATTGGCTGCGTGCTCGCGAGCGCACGTTGGGCGCAGGGGATTTCGCATCCCGCCAGGACTATGGCCTCTATATTCGCGACAGCCTGGCGGAACTTCTGAGGCACAAGAAGCCGCGTTGCCGGGTCGACGTCATAAAGGCGAAGGCGACGGGCTGCGTCGAACGATATGGGGCCGTGCTCGGCTTTCAGCTTGATAACGGCAACGAAATCGCCGGTCGAAACGTCGTTCTGTGTCTTGGCGTCGGAAACGCGAAGCTGCCCGTCGATCTCTCGCACCTGTCTGCGCCTGCACGCTCGCACGTCATCGAAAACCCATGGCGGCTCTCCTGGCTGAGGCGTGTCCAGGCCGCGGATAGCGTCTGTATTCTCGGATCCGGACTGACGATGATCGATCAGGTCCTGGCTCTCTCCGCGCATGGGTTTACCGGGGCTGTGACCGTCCTGTCCCGTCGCGGTCTTGCGCCACTCAGCCATGTCAGAGCGCCGAAGCCGGCACTGGACATCGATATAGCCGCCCTGCCGACCCGCATGAGTTTACTTTTGCACACCCTGCGCGCCGAGGGCAGAGACGCCGATGATTGGCGCCAGGTCCTCGATGGGTTGCGTCCGCAGACAAAGGCCTTGTGGCAGCGATTGCCGGTCGAGGAACGCCGCCGTTTCCTGCGCCACGCATTGCCATGGTGGAACATCCATCGTCATCGCGTCGCACCCGATGTCTTCGCGAGATTCGACGCGATGGTCCGCAGCGGCCAGGTTTCTATCCGTGCCGGCTATCTGCTTGATGTCGAAGAGACCGATCGCCTTACGCTGCATTATCGCAGGAGAGGGACGAGTGAGGTTGTGTCGCTGGGGGCGGATTGGATCGTGAATTGCACCGGAATGGAGCGCGCTGGCCTGGCGCATTCGCCTTTGCTGAACGAAATGCACCGTCAGGGCTTGATCGATGCGGATCCTCTCGGGCTTGGAATTGCAGTCGATAGCGGGTCCCGCATCGTGCATGACAAGAGCAGCGCTCCGGCCATTTATGCGGTGGGCGCACTCACGGCCGGCCAGTTTTGGGAAATCACGGCCGTACCCGACATTCGCGTACAGGCGCAGAAAGTCGCGCAATCAATTGCCGAGACCGTGATGTAAGCGGCGCGCCTGGCCCTCGTGGGGAGATCTGCCCCGCACGATGTCTTGGCCAATTGCGCTCAGGCGGCAAGTTGCTTCACAAAATCAATGATCAGCGTGGATATTTCAGTTGGCCGTTCCTGCTGGAGCCAGTGTCCTGCGCCCGGGATAACATGAGATCCACGCAATTTCGGGACGAGGGTCGGCATGGCCGCGATGATCTGATCCATGCCGGGAATGGCAAGGCCCGTATCGCGTTCGCCGATCATGAAAAGCGCGGGAATGTCGATGAGCTGACCGACATTGGCCTGCTGCAGTTCCCAATTGCGATCCAGATTCCTGTAGTAATTGAGGCCGCCGGTAAACCCGGACACTTTGAATTCTTCGACCAGCCTCTCGAAGTCCTGCACGGAAAGCCAATCGGGAAGTGTTGCCGGATCGGGCAGGTTTGCGAGCAATCCCATCTTTCGGGACACCATTCCAAAGGGGGTGGGTGTGTTGTCGCCCGGCTTTCTTGGGCCGGCTTCACCGCTTGCCGCAAAGAGCAGCTTGCGCAGCGTCATGGCGATGTCTCGATTGAATTCCTCTTCGGCCAGTCCCGGCGTCTGAAAATAGAGAGTGTAGAAAAGCTCTTCGTCGTTATGCGGAAAGATTTTCGTCGGCGGAACGGGAGGCCGCCCCATCATCGGAACGCTTAGTGCAACGACGGCTCGAAATCGATCGGGACGCAGAAGAGCCGCCTGCCATGCGATCGTCGCTCCCCAATCGTGCCCAACGATAACAGCCTTTCTTTCTCCCAAGGCATCCATCAGCGCAATCATGTCGCCAACGGCATGAAAGGTGGTGTACTGGTCCTCTCTTTTCGGCGCGCCCGAGTTCCCGTAGCCCCTCATATCGGGGGCAACGGCGCGGTAGCCGGCATCCGCAAGCGCGGTCACCTGATGCCGCCACGCATATTTGGTCTCCGGAAATCCGTGGCACAGCAAAACCAGAGGACCAGTGCCTTCGTCCAGAATGCTCATGTCGATAGTTCTGGTCTTGACGAGCGTCTCTTTCATGGAAGCCTCACGATTTGTTGCCTGTACAGTTGGAATCGAGATGACCAACGCCGACGAGGCGAGTAGAAACTGGCGACGTAACATGGATGCTCTCTCTTTTGCGTAACAATATATGTTACACAAAAGCGACGTCGTCAAGATTGCGTAACAATATTTGTTGCGGAAAGGTCGTGGCATGAAAACGGATGGTCGACTCGCCCGTATGCTTCATGTGCTGGTCCACATGGGCCTGCTCGGCGGCAGGGAAACGTCGGAGAGAATTGGCCAGATGCTGAACACCAATCCCGTGGTCGTCCGGCGGACGCTGGGGGCACTGCGCCAACATGGCATCGTGGAATCGGAAGGCGGCCGGGGCGGCGGCTGGAAGCTCGTCAAATCGCTTGAGGAGGTGACGGTGCTCGATGTGCAGCGGGCTTTGCATGAAGGGACGATCTTGTCGGCGCCGATATCACGCGATCATCCCTCTTGCCCGGTCGAGAGGGCATCGAACTCCGTTCTTGAGGAAGCCCACGCCGCAGCCGAAAGCGAGCTTTTGAAAAAATACGCGGCAACGACGCTGGCACAGATCGCCAAGATCGCAGTGGCAGATTAGCGTTCCGGCTGTCTCTTCGCGATCGTCGAGAGCGGCAACCAGGCTGACGTCTCTAGCGCCAAAATTGCCACCATTGCCTTGACGGAGCCGGAGGGCTTGCAGCACCAAATTGTGCCGAGATATCCCGCCAGACAAATTCCTTCGGTTTGGAGAGCCCCCGGGCGAACGCGCCCAGAATGCGTTTGACGCTTTCGTTCGAAAGCTTCTCGTTGGCCTTTACCAGAAAGTCTGTCCCGTTGCCCGGTACTTCTATCTCTGTTTTAGTGTCGCTGCCTGGCAGGCCGGCCACCCAATGTCGAAAGCTCCCGTTCGAGTATTCTCGCCATTCGACGGTACAAGCGTCTTTCCCACCGCCTGTCTGTGCGTAGTCCTCACTGTTGTCCCTATCCAGGATCAGGAAGCCTGGTCCTCCAGCCGGCTGTAGCCAGTCGACGCCGGCTTCGATCAGCGCAAGCGAGGGGGACTTAAACGCCTGTTGCCCTTCAAGGCTCAGTGTCAGCCCCGGAATTGGTGTTCCATTTGGCGTGCGTTCGGTTGGCGGAAACCAAATCTCGCCATCGTTGGCACTCACGTTGAAGAAGCCAACTCCATGCTTGACGGCCAGCGAACGCACGGTCGCGTATGCCGCTTCGGCCTCCGACCAGCGGAAATCCGCATAAATCACGGATGTTCCGATAGAGTATCCGGTGACGCGGGGATTCTCCTCGTCATGCGCCATCTGATAGGCGTCCGGGCCATTCATATTCGGAAAGTCCCGGCGCATGTCGGCGTACCATGACGCCAGATTTCCCGAGGTTCTGGATGGGTCATCGTAACGATGGCCTTCGGACCATTCCGTCTGCGCCCGATACCAATCGAGAAACGCGGTCCTGTCTCGCGGCGCATCCCTCGGTTCGAAAACCATCAAATCATAGCTCACGGCGTATAACCTATCCGAACGCGACCAATCCTCTCGAAGCTAGGGGAGAATAGGTCAAAGCGGCGGGTCTTGCCATATGGCTTCAACAATCCCGTGGCGTAATCATCGCGCGCACAGAGTTGGTCTAGGCTCCCAAATGCATCCCGCTGTCGATGACGATGCACTGGCCCGTCACCTTGCTCGCCCGGTCGGTCAACCATACTATGGCGTCTGCGATGTCGGCGGCATCGGGGATGCTTTTGAGAGGCGCGGCGTCGATCAAGCCCGACTTGAAGTCGTTGTAAGAGGCTTCGTCATGCCAGGAGAGCGCCCAGGTGGTATCGACAAAGCCGGGGCACACGGCATTGACGCGCACGAGAGGCGCGAGCGTCCGTGCCAGGCCCATGGTCATCGTGTTAATCGCACCTTTCGATGCGGCATAGGCAAGGGACGAGCCGGAACCGGAAAAGGCGGAGTCGGACGAGACATTGACGACAGAGCCCAACGCGGCCTGCTTGAGGTACGGGACGGCTGCGCGGATCATCTGATAGGTGCCGACGACATTGACGTCGAAGATATGATCGAAATCCTCGGCGTTAGAGGCATCGAGATCGGCTGCCGGCGCGTAGCGGGTCACGCCGGCATTGTTGACGAGCGCATCAATCCGGCCGAAACGGTCGACAGCAGCCTTGGCGATCGATCTGCAATCGGCATCACTGGCGATATTGCCGAGAACGCCGATCGCCTCGACACCCTCGGATCTGCATCGTTCGGCAACGGCGTCGGCGCCCTCACGGTTACGGCTATAATTGACGACCACGTCGTAGCCTGCCTGCGCAAAAGCAAACGCTGCAGCCGCTCCAATCCCGGAACCGCCGCCCGTAATTACCACGCATTTTCTGCCTGCCTTCTCGGTCACTGGAGATCCCCCCGATCACGGATGCGGCGGCCATCGGCATCGAACAGACAAACCTTGCTCGTATCGATCGCCAGGCGAACATCCTGCCCCGGCCTGGATATCAGCCGTTCGTGAGCGGTAAGCGTGATCTGTTGTGCGCCGGCCTGGACGATCACCTCCGTCGAAGCGCCCGTGGGTTCGATGATATGCACGGTTCCCGGCACACCCTTGTCCGACAGGCGGATATGTTCGGGACGGATACCGTAAAAGGCGCGCTGGCCGTTTGGTGCGCTTGAAACCGGTAGCGCCAGCCTCATGCCGTCGCGGGTTTCGAAAGCACCGGCGCTGATCTCTCCCTCAATGATATTCATCGCCGGCGAGCCGATAAACTGCGCGACAAAGATATTGGCTGGGTCGTCATAGAGTTCCAGAGGAGTGCCTGATTGTTCGACGACGCCGGAGCGCATGACGACGATGCGATCGGCCATCGTCATGGCCTCGACCTGGTCGTGCGTGACGTAGACCGTCGTGGTCTTCAGCCGTTGGTGCAACGCCTTGATTTCCGCGCGCATCTGCACGCGCAGCTTGGCGTCAAGGTTCGATAGCGGCTCGTCGAACAGGAACACCTTCGGATCCCTGACAATTGCCCGACCCATGGCCACGCGCTGGCGTTGGCCGCCGGACAGTTGACGGGGATAGCGGGTCAGCAGATCCTGCAATCCCAGAATTTCTGCTGCGCGCATCACCTTGGTATCGATCTCCGCTTTCGGCACCTTCTTCAGCGAAAGCGCGAACTCCATGTTCTCGCGAATGGTCATGTGCGGATAAAGTGCGTAATTTTGAAAGACCATGGCGATGTCGCGCGCTTTGGGCGCGATGTCGTTGATCACGTTGCCGGCGATCGCGATCTCGCCGCCGGTGATCTCTTCGAGTCCTGCGATCATCCTCAGCAGGGTAGATTTGCCGCAGCCGGAAGGACCGACGAGGACGACGAACTCGCCGTCGGGTATATCGACCGAGATATCCTTGATGATGCTGGTTTGCGCGTAGCTCTTGCTGACATTGCGGATTTGAACGGAGCTCATGTCGAGGTTCCCTTGCCGGATTATTTTACCGCGCCTTGCGTAATGCCGGCGATGAACTGCTTGGAGAGGACGATATAAAGAAGGGTGATCGGCAGTGCGGCCAATGTCAGACCGGTAAACATCACGCCCCAATCGGTCGTGAATTCGCCGATGAAGACGGTCAGACCTTGCGGCAGGGTCTTCAGATTGTCCGAGGTTATGAGGATCAGCGGAAAGAAGAAGTCGTTCCAGATGGGAACCGCGTTCTGGATGGCGACGATCACCATGGCCGGCCGCGCCAGCGGCAACATGATGCGCAGCATGATCAGCAGCTCGCTGGCACCGTCGATGCGTGCGGATTCTTCGAGTTCGCGGGGCAAGGTGCGCAAAAAACCTGTGAGGATGAAGACTGCCGACGGCAGGCCCATGGCGACATAGACGAGAACCAGACCGGCATAGGTGTCGATCAGGTGCAGCGTATCCAGCTGAATGAAGAGCGGAATGATCGCGAGCTTCAGCGGCACCGTCATGCCGCTGATAAAGAACATCAGGACGGCGCTTCCGAGCCTGAATTCGTACCGCGCGATCGCATAGGCGGCCATGGTGCCGAACACGAGGATCAGCACGATCGAGGCGGCGGTGACCCCGAAAGAATTCAGCATGTAACGAATGAAATTGGTCTGCTCCCATACCTTCTGCAGGTTCGTCCAAGCGAAGCTGTGTGGGAGGGCAAAGGGCGAGCTGAAAATCTCGGCGTTCGTCTTGAAGGCGGATAAGACCATGACGAAGAGTGGATAGAGCATCACCAGCGCATTCAAGGCCAGCAGCACCTGAATGACGCCGTTTTTCATCCACTCATTGGAATTCTTCATGTCTTGTCTCGCGAGTTTGACGGCGGCAACGGCGGCGCTCATCGTTAGAGCTGAGTTTCACGGCGGCGCAGGAACCGCAGCGCGATGAACGAAAAACCTGCGACGAAGATGAACATCAGAACGGCAAGAGCGCTGCCCTGGCCAAAATCCTGAATGCCGCTGGTGACGCTGCCGAAGGCGGTGCGATAGAAATAAAGGCCAAGCACGTCGGTCGACCCGCCCGGCGAGCCGGTGAGGCCTGCCATGACGTAGGGGATCTCGAACCAGTTGAAGCTGCCGATGAATGTCAGGATGCAGACGATCGTGACGCTTGGTGCGATCAGCGGCCAGATGATCTTGCGTAGCAGGACATAATCGCCGGCGCCGTCGAGACGGGCGGCTTCGATCACCTCGGACGAAATGCGCTGCATGCCGGCCAGGAGAACAAGGGTCGGAAATCCGAGCCAATGCCAGACGTTGGCGAAGATGATGCTGCCGAGAGCCGTGTTCTCGTTGCCCAGCCAGGCCGGTCCATGGATGTGAACAAGCGCCAGGGCGCCGTTCACCAGACCGAAGAGGGGGTGCAGGAACAGCTTCCAGAGGAAGCCGACGATAACGGAGGACAGCACCACGGGAACGAAAATGATAACCTGGTGGATGCGATGTCCCGGCAGCCCCTTAAGGAGTGCAAATGCAATCAGAAAGGCCGTTCCGTTTTCGAAAATCATCAACGAAACGAACACGATGACATTGTGCCAGAAGGCGTTGTAGGTCCAGCTGCTGAAGGGTTCTTCAAACAGCACCTTGCGGAAGTTCTCCAGCCCGACGAAGTGGGACGGCAGAAGCCCGTTGAAATCGTAGAAGGCAAATCTGAGTGCAGACAGCAAAGGCCAGACGACAAAGAGCGTCATCACGGCCAGAGCCGGAAAGAGCAGGAAGAAAATCCACAAAGACCGGCGCCGCGGCCAAAGGGACGTGGATCGGCGCCGATCTGAATTCATCTTACTTCCCCTGGAAAGGCTTGTACCACTTGGCGAGACCGTTGGTGAGGTCGGCGCCCAGCTGTTCCGGTGTTATCGATCCCGACATCATCTTCGTAATGTCGGTTTGCAGCAACTCGGAACCGGTCGGCTTTTCGAAGCGGAAATAGACGACGTTGATATGCGGCATGGCCGTTTCGTTGAGCTTGGCGACTTCGGCAAGCAGCGGGTCCTTTACCTCGACGCCCTTGATGGGCGAGATGTTGCCGAGAAGCGCGGTGAATTTGTCGCCGAACTCCTTCGTGCCCATCCATGCCACCAGCTTGAGGGCGGCCTCCTTGTTCGGTGAGGCGGCGTTGACCGCATAGCCGCCATCGAAGAACTTCGTCGCCTGCGGAACATCACCTGCCTTGGCGGCCGGCGGTGCAACGAATTCCATGTTGATCTGCGGATTCTGGCTCTTGTAGGTGGCGATATCGAAGCTGCCACCGGCGAGCATGGCCGCGCGGCCGCTGACGAACAACTGCCCGGCGGTATCGTAATCGACGCCTTCGTAGCCGGAAGGCATGTAATCGCGCAGTTCAAGCAGCTTGTTGAGCGCGGCGATATAGCGCGGATCCTTGAAGGTCGCCTTTCCCGTCTTCAGATCGGAGACGAAATCCTGTCCGAGGAAGGGGCCGGTAAAGGTCGCCACGAACATTTCGTTGAACCAGCTGGTACCAAGACCGTTCGCCAGCGGGATAATGCCTTTTTCCTTCAACGCCTTGGAGACGGTGATGAATTCGTCCCATGTGGTCGGCGGCTTCAGGCCGGCCTGCTGGAAGACGTCCTTGTTGATGAACAAACCAAGGGTCTGCGACGCGAAGGGCAGCGAGTAGACCTGGCCATCGCCACGATAGGTGCCGGCCAGCAATGCATCCGGCGACATGTTGGCAAGCGACGGCATATTTGAGCTGTCCTGCTTGACGAAGTAGCCGGACTTTATGAATTGCTCCAACCAGCCATAGGCGTGGGTGTGAATGACGTCGCCGCCCTTTCCGCCTGCCAGCGCGGTGGAAACGATCGTCGGATAGTTCTCGTCCGGAAAGGATTCGAACTTCACATGGATATCCGGGTTCTCTTTCGTGAAATCGGAGAACAGTTCGTTGTAAGCGGCCTTGTCTTCCTGGCGCCATGTCCAGAAAGAGATGTCGGTGGCGTAGCTAAAGGGCGCCGAAACGCCCCAGGCGATGGTTGCTGCAGTCAGCATCCCTGCGATCGATGTAAGTTTCATTGCGCTCCCCCTTTTTGGTTCTAGAGCATGTCCACGGCGATTAACAAATCATAGTTCTTGCGTTCTGGCTAGATAGTTTGTAAATTTGCCTAACTATATTTTTGATGACAGGGTGCCAAACCATATGAAACAAGCTGACCTCATCGCCGGGATCGACATCGGGGGAACGAAAACCCATGTCCTCGTCAAGGATTTCGACGGCGTTGTCGCTGATAGGGTCGTGGCCTCCGCCGACTGGCGCGTTTGGGATCGCGAAAAGGATGCGGCTGCGCTTGCCGCTCTGATCAAGGACATTGCCGGTGGCGAACTGTGCGCGACCGCCATCGGCGCGCATGGTTGTGACACGGATCTTCACTGCAAGCAGCTTGAAGCCGATCTCGCCTCCCACCTCGATGGGCGCATCAAGGTGCTCAACGATTCCGAATTGCTCGTTGCTGCAGCCGGCTTTCAGTCCGGTATCGGTGTCGTTTCGGGCACCGGCTCGATCGCCGTTGCCCGAAATGCGAATGACGAAATGCTGGTAGCCGGCGGATGGGGCTGGATTCTGGGGGATGAAGGCAGTGCCGCAGCGCTGGTCAGGGAGGCTGCCCGTGCCGTTCGCGGGGCAATAGATCTGGGACAGACACATGATCCGCTGATCGTCGAACTGATGACCAAGCTTAATATTAGCGACCCGACCAAGATCGGCCGGCATTTGAACGATACCCGAAGCGCCGCGATCTGGGGCGGTTATGCCGATGCCGTGTTCGGCGCCGCGAGGAGGGGTTCTCCACTGGCGAACCGCGTCATTCGCGAGGGGGCCGACGCGCTTGCTGCGCTGATCGGCGTCCTGATCAGCCGAGGGGCGGATGCACGTCATGTCGTCATCGGAGGTGGCGTCGTCGTCGAGCAACCTATGCTTTTCGATGCTTTTGTGGATGCCATGTCGATCCAGTCTCCGGCCAGCGTGGTGACACTCCTACGCGCGCCGCCGGTGAACGGTGCGCTGGCGATCGCCGAACGTTTTCGCAACGAGATTTTTGGAATGGAGAAATTCAATGGCAAATGAACGGATTGGCTATCGCAGCGCCGTCGCGCGGCAGCCCGAGAGCCTCGCGCAGGGCTTGGAGACCGTGGCGCACGCATTGCAATCCATCGATGTCGCTCCGTTTCGCGGAAAGTCGATCGGTTTTGCTGGTATCGGCGCCAGCTATCAGGCCGCAATGGTCGGCGCGATCTATCTCCGGTCGCTTGGCATCTCATCTTTTCCTTATTGCCCCACCGATCTCTATCAGGCAGTCGATAGCGCGGCAGAGGCTTTTGTGGCGCTCTCGGCGTCCGGTCAGAGCAAAGAAATCTCCGACGTCATGGCGTTGCGTTCGCATTTGCCGCGTTTGGCAATTTGCAGAAGCGCCGGCAATCCGTTGGCCGAACTTGTCGGCGCCGTCATTCCGAGCGCTTCAGGAGCGGATAATGGTGCGAGCTCGACAGGCTATACCGGCATGGTGCTTGCGATCGGACTTCTCTGCGATGCCATTGCCGGCAAGACGTTCGATGGATGGGCTAAACTGCCGTCAGCCGTTCGCCAGACGCTGCAGTCGGCGCTTGACTCAGTAAGGGTTGCGGCAGCCAGCCTGCAGTCCTGCGTCGAGATCGATCTTGTCGGCGCCGGTGCCGGCTTTGCGACGGCCGGCGAGGGTGCGATGTTGATCCGCGAGGCCGTGCGCGTTCCGGCGGCCGGATGGGATACGCTCAACTATCTTCATGGCCCGATGGAATCTCAGGATGCCCGTACTGGTGTCATCTCTTTCGGCAATGGTCGGGAGGTGAAGATAGCTCAGGATATGGCAGGTTTTGGCTGCCCGTCGGTCCTGATCACCAATCGCGACGACGTTCCTGCGGTTTCGGGCCTCACCGTCATAACGGTGCCGGGCTTTGACAACCCGGCAGCCGATGCGATCATCCAGATCGTGGCGCTGCAGATGATTGTCAGTGATATGCAGGATGCGGCCGGGTTGACCGATATTACGTTCCGCTACCGCCAGACCGATACGAAACTGAAACCCTGGTCCGCGACGGAAGTCTGACGTCAACCAAAGGAAGGCTGCGGCTCGTCTGCCGCAGCCTCGTTCCACGGAAGGACGACGGTTGCATCCGGCGTTTCTCCGAGGATCCTTGCCAGGGCGTAATCCGCGGCCAACCGCGTTGCGCCAAGAACCGTGCCGTTCGCGCCGAGCGTGCTGTTTGCAATTTCCGTTGCCCAGCTCAAATCACGCGACACATGTCGAACCTCGTCCAGAATCATGGGATTCTGCCCAACGCCGCCGCCCAGAACAACGAGCCCCGGATCGAAGAACCCGATGCAACCAGCGACCATCCGCCCGATGTCGGCAGCATGCCGGTTAACCCATGTCAGGGCTTCCTTTTCGCCCTGCTGCGCACGATCGAAGAGCTCGCGAGCCGTCGCCGGCGCATCTCCGGTCGACCATCCGGCGATGCAGCGCTCCATCAGTGCATCGGAGCCAAGATGATGCTCAAGGCCTTCGCGCTCGGGAACCGCATCCAGCGACCACGGAAAGGGGATACGGCCGGCTTCGCCAGCCGCACCGTTGAAGCCGCGAAACAATTTTCCGCCGATGACGATGCCGAGGCCGACACGCACGCCGACCTGCAGAAACACGAAAATGTCCCGGCCTTTGGCGATGCCGGTCTGCAACTCGCCGAAGGCTGCGCAGTTGACGTTATTTTCCAGAAGGATGGGGGCGTAGACAGACTGGCGCAGCCGCTGCAGAACGGCCTCGGGCGCCCTGCGCTTGTTCTGCCCCAGGCGATTCCTGGAGACGATACGCGGAACGGCAACGGCGATGCTGCGCAGTGCCTTGCCGCGTTGGCCGACCGCCAGAATTGCAGCCTTTGCAGCATCGTCGACAACCGTTGCGATTTCTTCGATCGTGGCGCGGCTTTGCTTGGCAATCTTATGCTCGACGGCGGCGAGCGGGCTTCCGTCGAGCCCTTGTGCAACCGCACGCACCTGTCCCGCGCCGACATCTATGCCGATGACATAGCCTGCCGCCGGGCCGAGCGCGTACACCGTTGCGGAACGGCCCATAGCGCCCTGCTGCGAACCGATCGCGGCGACGAGGCCAAGCGCGCCCAGTTCGTTCATGGCCGCCGTCATCGTCGGCTTCGACAAATCGAGGATCGCGCCGAGCCGCGGGCGGGTAATCGGTCCGGACGAGGCGACCAGGCGCAAAACCTGGCGCGAACTTTCCGTGAGAGAGGGAATTGGGCTGGATGGCATCTTGGCTCGTTTCGATGGGCGCCGGCGGTTTCAGCAACGCAAAATGCAAATCGCATCTGGCAGTTTCAATCATCCTCCATAGCCCAGTGTCAATAAAGGCGTGATCCTATGTCCTCGACAGCAGAGCCAAACCAACGGAGCCAAGACGCACTTAGCGCCGAAGTCATCAAGACCCCGCCTGAGGTTGTCGAGGCCATTGCAGGCGATCAGTTCGGCATCAAGGGAAAGGCGGTGACGCTCTCAAGCGAGCGCGACGAAACCTTCCTGATCCGGACAGATACAGCGAACGATTATATCCTGAAGATTGCCAATCCGGCCGAGCGGCTTGACGTCCTTGCGTTTCAGACGCAGGCGCTGGTCCATCTGGCGGCGGGATCGGAAGATCTTCCTGTTCCGCGCGCGGTGCCGTCAACGTCAGGCGAGATGCTGGTTGCTTTGCCGCTCGGCGACACCAGGCGAATTGCACGGCTGCTGACCTTTCTCCCAGGTCGGCAACTTTACAGGGTGCCGCGCTCGCTGGGGCAGATGAACGCCTTGGGTGAAGCGTTGGCCTATCTTGGGGCTGGGCTCGCCGACTTTCGACCGCCCATCCCTCGCCAGGAGCTTCTTTGGGATATCTGCAATGCTGGTGCGCTGTCGAGTTTCGTGACTTATGTCGAAGCATCGCGTCAGAATATGGTCGGTCGTGTCCTAGAGAACTTCGATTTGCTTGCGAACAAACAGATGGCGGACCTGCGGCGACAGGTGATCCACAATGATTTCAATCCGCACAACATCGTTGTTTCAGATGATGACCCGGAGAGGATATCAGGCATCATCGACTTCGGCGATATGGTCGAGGCACCTCTGGTGAACGACCTCGCGGTTGCACTCTCCTATCAGATCGGCGCTGAAAACGGGCTCGAGGCCATCGGCACGATGCTGCGTGCGTATCATCGCATCCGCCCGCTCGATGCTCTGGAAATCGCCTGTCTGCCAACCCTGTTGCGCACGCGGCTTGCGATGACGGTGATCATTCCCGAGTGGCGTGCAACGCTCTATCCGGAAAACCGCCATTACATTCTGCGCAACCATCCAATCGCACTTGCCGGCCTCAACCGCCTTGTTGATCATAGCGACGCAGCTCTTGGCACTTTCTTCCGGCAGAAAATCGGAGACCTCTCATGACGATGGCAAATGCATTCGGTGCCGATGATTTCGGCCGGTTGAGCACGATGGAGCAAGAGATGATCGCGCGGCGAGAGCGCGTCCTCGGGCCGGCATACCGTCTGTTTTACGAACGGCCGCTGCATTTCGTGCGCGGCGAAGGTGTGTGGCTCTACGATGCCGAGGGTCAGGCCTATCTCGATGCCTACAACAACGTCGCCTCCGTCGGCCACGGCAACCCGGCAGTGCTGGAGGCGATCGGCCGGCAGGCTGCAACGCTCAATACCCATACGCGCTATCTGCACGAGGGCATACTGACCTATGCCGAAGCGCTGACGGCGACCTTTCCGAGCGAACTCAGCCAAGTCATGTTCACCTGCACCGGAAGCGAGGCAAACGATCTCGCCGTTCGTATCGCTCGCGCCTATACCGGTGGCACCGGCATCATTGTGACATCCCACGCCTATCATGGTGTCACCAGCACCGTCGCGGAGTTTTCTCCGTCACTGGGCGCAAATGTCGATCTTGGATTTCATGTCAGGACGGTTTCGCCGCCGAACCCGAATTTGCCCCTATCCGAAATCGAAGCGTCCTTTGCGCGCGACGTCGAGGCTGCGATCGCGGATTTGAAGCGTCATGGTATCAAACCCGCAATGCTGATCGTCGACACGATCTTTTCCAGCGATGGCGTCATCGCCGATCCCCCGGGATTCTTGCGGGCTGCGGTCGATGCTATCAGGAAGGCTGGCGGCATTTTCGTTGCCGATGAGGTTCAGCCGGGTTTCGGGCGCACGGGCGAGGCGCTTTGGGGCTTCCTTCGCCACGGCATCGTTCCTGATCTCGTCACAGTCGGCAAGCCGATGGGCAACGGCTATCCCATGGCCGGTCTGATCGCCCAGCCTCATATCATTGCCGAATTCGGCCGCAACGCGCGCTATTTCAATACGTTCGGCGGCAATCCCGTCGCTGCCGCTGCGGGCCAGGCCGTTCTCGCGGTCATCCAGGATCAAAATCTCGTCGCGAATGCCCGCTCGGTGGGCGCCTATCTCAAGGCGGCGCTTGAAACATATGTCGGCAGCTCGCCGTTGATCGCCTCCGTCAGAGGCGCGGGGCTCTTTCTGGGCGTCGATGTGGAGGAAGACGGGAAACCGTCGGCCATCGCGGCGGCACGGATCGTCAACGGTCTTCGCGAAAGGCATGTTCTTATCAGTGCCAGTGGTCCTGCGGCCAATGTCCTGAAAATCCGGCCGCCGTTGGTGTTCTCTCGCGCGAATGCGGATCGCTTTATGGAAGCCTTCGATGCAACTTTGAAAGCCATCATGCAAAAGGACTGACGTCCTTCCCCAGCCTCTTATAGCGATCTGATCGGCGACCTGCGTTCGTTTTTCCCGAGCGCAGCCGTCATGCCGCGTCAAATTACAACTGAAATGATTCTCGGCAAATCTGAAATTATCCGAAGCAACGAGGTGATTAGAACGCGGCTGCAAGCTAGGGAAAAGGATAAGGTTATGAAATATCATTCACTTATTTTGGCAGGCGCAATTTTTGGAACCGCGATCAGCAGTGCTCATTCCGAGATTCTCGTTGGTGTTGCCGGGCCGCTGACCGGTCCGAACGCCGCAGTCGGCGAGGAATTTCGCAAGGGTGCGGAAATGGCCGCAAAAATCATCAACGGCAAAGGCGGGATTAACGGAGAAAAGGTCACACTCGAATTTGGTGATGATGCATCCGATCCGAAGCAGGGCATCTCCGTTGCCAACAAGTTTGTTGCCGATGGCGTGAATTTCGTTATCGGCCATTACAACTCCGGTATCTCGATCCCTGCTTCCAAGGTTTATGCGGAAAACGGCATCCTGGAAGTGACGCCCGGTTCGACCAATCCGACCTATACCGAAGAGGGGCAATGGAACACCATTCGCGTCTGCGGCCGTGACGATCAGCAAGGTGCGGTCGCCGCCCACTACATCGCCGCCCATTATGCCAAGAGCGCTGTCGCGATCATCGACGACAAGACGCAATATGGCGCCGGCATCGCCGCGGAAGTGAAGAAGGGCATCAATAAAGCCGGCATTACCGAGGTGATGGACGAAGGCATCACCGTCGGGGACAAGGATTTCTCTCTGCTGATCAGCAAGATGAAGCAGGCTGGCGTGAGGGTCATCTATTTTGGCGGTCTGTTCACGGAAGCCGGGCTCATTGCTCGCCAAGGCGCCGATCAAGGGCTGAAGGCGGTCATGATCGGTGGTGATGGCATTGCGTCAAGCGAGTTCGCTCAGATTGCAGGCACTGCCGCGGTGGGCACGCTGATGACCTTCGCGCCCGATCCGCGTGTCAATCCTCATTCCAAGGAGGCGGTCGAGGCGATCCGTGCAACCGGCTTTGAGCCGGAAGCCTATACCCTCTATTCCTACGCCGCTCTCGAAGTCATCAAAAACGGCATCGAAATGAGCAAGTCCAAGGATCCCCAGCAAGTCGCCCGGCAGATCAAATCCGGTTCGGAAATCGCAACGGTCCTGGGGCCTCTGAAATTTGATGACAAGGGTGATCGTACGGATGAGGACTACACCATGTATGAGTGGAAAACGAAGTCCGATGGAAAGATCGATTATCAGATGATGAAGTAATTGATCGAAAATCGGAAGCATTTAGAGCAGAAAATCAAGTACTGAATGTTTACTTAGGCGTTCAGTACTCGATGATGCAAATGAAAATCAATTTCAATATATTATATTTTCATAATTGTATCAGCAATATGGACTGTCTGGTCTTTATCTTGCCTCAATCGATCATGAAAAGGATGCGCGCGGACAAGGTGACAAAATCTTGTAGCAATCGATTTTTAGAGATAGTTCAAACCGAAGCTGGCGGGACGTCCCAAAGGCTTCGTTTTCATTGGGTAAGCCAAATGCATCCGGTCACGGCGGACAACCGTATATCGGCCTGATCAAATCAGCCGTGCGGACCTGGTCGTTATGGCAATTGCGAAGCTGAACTTCGTATTTGTAGCAGGCAGTGTAGGCAGTTAGGAGCATATACGTGAAGCATATTCTTGTAGTCGATGACGACAGCAAGCTCCGTGGTCTTCTGATTGATTACTTGTCTCAGCACGCATTTCGCGTGACAGGCGTGAAGGATAGTCGGCAGGTTGCCCAGGTGTTGCAGACAGATCAGGTTGATCTCGTCATTGTCGACCTCAACCTGGGGTACGAGGATGGTCTGGAGATTGTCCGTACATTGTCCGGTGGGTCGGATGCTCCGATTATCATCATCAGCGGTGACCGGCTTGAAGAGACCGACAAGGTCGTGGGGCTGGAACTGGGAGCATCAGACTACATCACAAAGCCGTTCGGCTTGAGAGAGCTGCTGGCCAGAATAAGAGTGTCTCTGCGCGCAAGACCGACAAAACCTGATCAAAAGGACAGGAAGACCTATCGCTTCGAAGGCTGGACCCTCAATGTCAAAATGAGGCATTTGACTCTCGCTGGCAATACGCAGGTCAAATTGACGGCAGGCGAGTTTAATCTGCTGACGGCATTTTTGAAGTCTCCGCGTCAGGTGCTGTCCCGGGAGCAACTGCTTGCGGCCAGCAGGGTTCATGACGAAGAGATCTTCGACAGAAGCATCGATGTTCTCATTCTTCGCCTGAGGCGGAAATTGGAAGCCGATCCGTCAAACCCTCGCCTGATCCGAACGGAACGGGGCGCCGGATACATCTTCGACGCGGAGGTGACGGTCGAAGAACATGCACGCTCACGCCAGTCGAGCTGATGATGGGACGCGCCTGGTTCATATGGCTTCGATTTGTCGGCCTGGCCTTGCTGGGTTCGATATTGGGAATGGCGGGTTTTTATGCGTTGGCGAGCGAGATGGGCATTCGCGAGCCGCTCGCGCCGCTTCGCGTGCCTGCGGCGCTTGACCCGGAACGCGTCGCGCTCGGTGAGGCTTTGTTCTCGGATACCATTCTCTCCAGCATGCAGAAGTTTTCGTGTACCAGCTGCCATGATCTCCGTGCGGGCGGCACGATCAACGAGCCACGCACCATAGGATATCAAGGTCGCATCCACCGCTTCAACGCACCGACCATCTTCAACGTCGGCAATAACTATCTTCTGGGCTGGCGAGGAGATTTTACGTCATTGGAGGCGCAGAACGAGAAGGTTCTGCTCGATGAAAACATCATGGGCGCGACTTGGCCGATGCTGCTTTCACGGCTGAGAGAAAGTGCCACTTACTCCTCCAGCTTCCAGCGTATCTACGGCCATCAGGCCGATCGAGAGGATGTGCTTGATGCCTTGGCGACCTTCCAACGGTCGCTGACGACGCCAAACTCGGCGTTCGATAGATATCTTCGAGGCGACAACGCTGCATTGACGAGCAAGGAGCTCGAGGGATATCGGCTCTTCAAGGGATATGGCTGCGCATCCTGCCATCAGGGTTCGAATGTCGGCGGCAACATGTTTCAGAAGTTCGGCATATTTGAACCGCCTCCGCCTTCCAACGCTCCGGGCGACGGCGATCTCGGGCGATTCACGTTGACCGGGCAGGAGAGTGATCGGGGCGTGTTTCGTGTCCCAAGTCTGCGCAATGTCGCCGTAACGGCTCCCTATTTTCACGATGGCCGAGTTTCTTCTCTATCTGAGGCCGTATCGATCATGGGGCGCAGCCAGCTCGGCAGAACGCTCGCGCCTGACGACGTCGACGCGTTGGTTGCCTTTTTGAAGACCCTCACCGGCGAGTATAATGGACAGAAGCTCAAAGCACCCTCAACGACCAGCGGCAATTGAGCTATGGCGCATCATCGTGCTTGTTGCCGGCGCCCTGTGCTTTGCGCTGCTCGCCATCGGGCGCGTTCCCTCGCGCGATACGCACGAAGCAATCCTGACATCGCTGCGTGAAATCGACGTCAACCACGCATCCTTGCAGCGCGATATTCTGCAAGCGCGCGTCGGGCTCCTGCAGAATTATGATCCGTTGGTCGACTCGATCGTCAATCTACATGCCGCCATTTCTAGGCTTCGGCACCTTCTTCCGCAAAGCGAGGTCGATACCTCGTCCACCTTGGATGACGAGCTGACCAAGCTCGAAGCCTCCGTTGACAGCGACGAGCGGCTTGTCGAACGTTTCAAGAGGGACAATGCTCTTTTGCAGAACTCGCTGTCGTTGGCGACCCTTCTATTGAGCGATCTCGAAGCGAGCCGCGATCCAGCAATTGTTCAGGCTTTGGGCTCGGCCAGCGATCTCGGCAACATCATGATGCGATTTGCGAACCAGCCCGATGATCGCCTTGCCGCGACCATTGAGGGTCGACTGGCTGCATTGACGCACTCCCAGGCGGCGGAGATGGCTGATGTCAAGACTTACGTTGCGCATGCGAACATGATCCTGAAGACGCTGCCTGCTGTCGACGACACGATCGAGGCGATCCAGGCGTCCAGGACATCGCGCGAGGCACAGTTGCTGCAGAAGCAGTATCTCGATGCCTATGGAGTGGTAAGCCTGCGTTCTTCCTGGGTTCGTGTGTTTCTGGGCTCGGTCTCGTTCCTGTTGTGCTGCTATGTTGCCGTGCTTATCTACCGCTTGCGCAAGCAAACCAACCGATTGACCCAGCAGCTGAACTTCGAAAACCTCGCAGCCGACATCAAGAAGCGTTTCGCAGATGACAACGAAGCCGCCGATGTCACGATGGACATCTGCCTGGGAATGCTGGCCACGTTCTTCGACGCAAGCAGATATTCGTTCGCCGCCATCGACAATGATACCAGGGATATCCGAGAGATTTTCGGTAACACAAGCGATGGAAGTCTCCACTCCATCATCCAGCGTTTTGCTGCAGACGTGTCCGATTCGATGGCGTCCGAGGAACTGCATGGCGATCGCTTCTTCTATCATAATCTCCAGCAACGCGAGATTCAGGCTTTTCCCGAGGGCGGTCTGAGCGCCGGGTCGGTTGTTGCGACGAAAGTGGATAACGAAACGCTCGGTTTGCTTTTGCTGGAGCATCGTGAGGTTCGCAGAAAACCCAGCGCCGATGACATCAGATTGTTGGGGCATGGCGCGATCGTGCTTGCGCAATGCATTGAGGCGCGACGCGAGCGCAGACAGAAGAGGAAGCTGGAAGAACGCCTTGAACACGCGCAGCGATTGGAAGCCGTGGGCACCTTGGCGGGAGGGATCGCGCATGAGTTCAACAACGTTCTCGGCGCGATTTTGGGCTATGGTGAACTTGCCCTGCAGCAAAGGCGAAACCTCGACCGTACGAAGCAGTATGTTCGCGAAATCGTGTCGAGCGGTCAGCGCGCCAAGCATATCGTCGACCAGATATTGACCTTCAGCCGCAAGCGGGAGCGCATCAGCAATCCCTTCGATGTCAAAGAGGTGATCGACAATATCGTGCCGCTGATCCGCCTATCTCTGCGAAATGCGGTGAGCGTTGAGGCAAGGATCGCCGAGGATTTGCCTGCCGTTCTCGGTAATCCCATCGAAATCCAGCAGGTTCTGATGAATCTATGCACGAATGCTGCGCACGCCATCGCAGATATCGGAGCCATCGACATCCGTGCGAAGAGGGTGACGGTAACGGCGCACAAGGCACTGTCACATGGCGATCTTCCGGCCGGAAACTATGTGCTCATCAGTGTTACCGATAGCGGAAGCGGCATTCCGTCGGCCGTTCTCTCCCATATCTTCGAGCCTTTCTTTACGACAAAGGCCGGCTCTGGAGGAACAGGTCTCGGACTGGCCGTCGTACACGGTCACGTAACGGGTATGAACGGCAAGATCGATGTCCGCAGCCGTCCTCAGATAGGTACGCGCTTCAGGCTTTATTTCCCCTCGGTGCCAGAGGCACCGGTGCCGCTTGCCCAGTTCTTTGATGAGAAGGCTGTGCCGCTTGGCAATGGTGAAGTCGTCCTGATTGCGTTGTCCGACGCCAATCTCTGCCTGATGTATGAGGAGAAGATCGCCGCGCTCGGTTATGAGCCCATCGGTTTTTCCGACATCGGTGATGTGCGTCGCTGGTTTGAAGCGTGTGAGCAATATCCTGATTTGATGTTGCTGGATCTGGATCTTTGGCCTGCGGCTCCCAACCTCAAAGAGGTCGCCGAAGAGTTCGCACCCGTCGCGACCCTGTTTATAGCCGATGTCGAACGGGCCAATGCTCATGTCCGAATTGCAGCCAATCCGCCTTTTTTGAGAAAGCCCATAAGCTCGAATGCGCTGGCGACCGCTCTCTTTACCACCATCAATTCCCACATGGTCGGCAAATAGCCAGGCGCTACACGCCTTGTCTGATCTTCAAAAGACTTCGCGTTCGATATCTCTGTATCGGATCACATGTGGGAAAAGCAGAAAATAGAATCCCAGGATGATTGCAATAATGCTGACAAAGAACAGATAATACACATGCGCCTTCGAGCTTATATCCAGGAGCGTAGCCACGCATATCGGCGTCAAGCCACCAAACAGAGCATATGACAAGTTATATGAGAACGAGAGGCCGGTGAACCGGACATTCGCGGGAAAACAGGAGATCATAACGACCGGAACTCCGCCGGTCACCGCGCCAGATAAGCCGATGACAATACTCATCAGATAGAGATGATCGGCACCGAAGGAAAACAGACTATAGAAAGCAGAAGCACCGATCGCGAGTAATATGCCGCCCAAAATGAAGAACTTCGCAAGTCCGATGCGATCGAGGGCAATTCCGCCCGCAACCACACCGACTGCAATGAAAAACGTGCTGATACTCGCTGATATGAGCGCTTGCTGATGGCTGTAATGATGAAGACGTTCCAATATGGTCGGGATCATCAGTGACAGGACCACGACACCGGCGGAAAGCACCCAGGTGCCAAACGCTGAAATGATGACGCCGCGCTTGTATCGCTTCGCGACCACTCTCAACGGCAGCTCCGGAACCAGCATCTTGCCTTCCTGAAGTTCCGAGAATACCGGCGTTTCATGTAGCATTCGGCGCAGATGCACGCCGGCGAAGCCCAATATGCCGCCGAACAGGAAGGGGAACCGCCATCCAAAACTCAAGATCTCCGCTCGCGAGAGGATGAGCGACATCGCGGTGGTGATGATCGAGCCGACCAAAATCCCTATGGTGAGGCCGCCGCAAACCATGCCACTGGCAAAACCGATCTTGTTCGATGGCACATGCTCGGCCGCGAATGTCCAGGCACCCGGCACTTCGCCTCCGATCGCAATGCCTTGCAGCAGGCGCATGGCGAGCAGGAGTAGCGGCGCTGTGATGCCTGCGGTACCGTAGTTGGGCAGAAAGGCGACCCCCAGCGTGGAGACTGCCATAAGAAGGATCGAAAAGGAGAAAATGCGCTTCCGCCCGAAGAGATCGCCGAAATGCGCCAACACGATCCCGCCCAATGGGCGAACGACGTAGCCTGCCGCAAAGATTCCGAATGTCTGAAGAGAAACGAGCCAGGTCGGCAGACCCGGGGGAAAGAACAGGATGCCGATAACATCCGCAAGAAAGATGAAGATCACGAAGTCGTAGAATTCCAGCGCGCCACCGGCCGCAGCTAGGCCGAGCATGCGTATCACCTTCGGGCGCGACGACGCATCGTTCGCCATGTCGCGCTGCATTCCTCTCGACTGTAGCTCTTGGTGTGGCAATGGATTGGAGCCGCTCGTTCATGGTCACGAGTAGAATACATGATGGGGTCCAACATACGATGTCTGGAAGTAAGTTTTTCAGTTACACTTGAAATAATGAGGGTGCGGATTATCGAGATCCCTATCTTCTACGGCGTCTCAGCAGGGCTATACATTCATGTTCTGGATGAGCGGCGATGTTTGTCATGCTCAAACCGTGGCCTGCATAATCGCCATCATCGGAAATGCGCGCGGATGACATAGAATGAATAGACGTAAGCGCTCGCGATGACGAACAGAGCCGCAATGATCGCAAGCGTTCCCACCATGCTTGCCAGACTGGCGGGATGCTCCACCGGCACGCCCAATGCTTCTTCGGGCAGAAATGTTGCTTCGGCAAGGTCGCGCTCAAGGCCGCCGATTCGTATGAGGGTGTCTTCGATAATCTCTCCGTCCTGAGCAATCAGGCGGATCAGGCTGTGAGGTCGCGGCGAGGTGTTCAATTTGGTCCTTCCGAGCAATCATTGCTAGTCTGCCTGTGCCTTTTGCCTGACGAAGGCATAGTCGAAGATGTCAGCCCGACGCATGGCTTCAGGCTTCATCATCCATGAAGGCGGCGAAAGGCAACGTGTCGTTCGTGATGGCGGGGTGGGTCCGGCGATCGGCAGCAACTCTCAGGCGGCTACGGAACGATGGCTCTTCATACCCCTGAAGCGCGCCAGACCGGTGATTGCCCGCGTCACCGGCATTGGTATGCCGTGAATTTCTGCCAGCTCGATGACGGCATCGCAGATTGCGGCGAGCTCGAGCGGCGAACCGCGCTCCAAATCCTGCAACATCGAGGTCTTGACCGGCCCCATCGCACGTCCGGATTCCAGTATGCTTTTGGGATCGACCTCGATGCGTGCGCCGTACGCCGCGATGACCGGAAGCACTTCGTAGAGCATCTGCCGGCTGATGCCGGCGAGGTCGTTATCGGCGAAGTTTTCGAAAAGCGTCGCACCGGTAATCGCCGTCATCGGGTTTGAAATGAGGTTTCGAACCACCTTGGTCCAAACGGCATCGCGAATACGGTCGGTCACTCGGGTCTCGATGCCCGCACGCAGGAGAATTCGTTCCAGCATCCTCACGCGATCGGTGTCTCGATTATCGATCTCGCCGATCGTCATTTTCAATGGATTGAAGGTCCTGGCAACGCCCGGGCTTACCCGCTCGATGGTCATGACGGTGGTCGTTCCGATGATCTGCGACGACGGGAGATCCCGCCTGAGTGAGTTTTGCGGGTCGACGGCGTGGATGGGACGACAGGACGATTTCTGGGAATCGCCGTCGAAATACCACCACGGTATGCCGTTGATGACTGGGACGATCAATGTTTCTTGATGTAGCAAAGGTTTGATCGAGGCGGCAAGCGCCGGGAGGTCTTGCGACTTGGGGCATAGGAAGACGATATCCTGGGCCGGAAAATCCGTTGCGGAGCCCGCATCGACATAGACATGATGGTCGCCGTCCGCATCGATGAAATGGATGCCGTTGTCACGTATCGATGTTAGATTGTCGCCGCGCGCAATCGCGCAGACGGGAAAACCGGCCTGCCGCATCCGCGCAGCCAATCCAATGCCGATCGCTCCCATGCCCGCAACACAGATTTTGGTATCCGCGAACTCGTTCGCCTGCTTGGGATGAGAACTGTCCATGATGGCTCCGACTGCTTGATAACGGGAGATCCGATGCCCGTCGTTTCTGTTCACCAGCTTGGGTTTTCTGGCCCGAGTGACCGGTGTGCTGGTGGGTAAAGGCTATGTCCTGAGGTGGTTTACGGCTGGCAAACCTTGCGCAAGTTGCGCACGAGCTTGTCCAGCAATTGCGGCTGATAGGTTGGGCGCGCCTCTATGAGGTGCAAGACATTTCCAACGGTTGCAACACCGACGAATCTCTCCTTGTGAAGTCGCGCCTGACCGACCGGTCCCCACAACGCTTCAAGCGAGATATCGCCGACCGTCTCCTGGATGTCGAGATCGCCGAGGTTCGACACGACGGCGTCATAGCGAAGCGTGCCGAGCAAGCCGCTGGCGAGCCGCGGATCGCAATCCGGTGTGATGATCATGTTCAGCATCTGCCGCAGGCTCTCAAGCCTGTCAGCGCTACGGATTTCCCGCACGGCTTCATAGTGCGATTTCGCCGCGATCCAGAACTGATCGATCGTTGCGCGCGCGATCGGCACTGTGCCGGCGACCGCGCGCAGAACGCATGCTTCGCGATCGAGTCCCAGAATCGGGCGAACATTGACGGCGCTCAAAATGTTGTAGTCGCTTCGATTTTCCCGCTGATATGCGGCAAGCGCCAGGGCAATGCAGATGGCGCTGTTGATTGTCGTGCCGTGGCGGCGCGCGGTATCTCGCAATTGCGTGGTCAACGCGGCGTCAAGCATCGTGGCCTCCACCGCAACTCTGTCGCCGGCAAAACTCCGCCACAAGGGTTGCTTTGCGATATCAAGCAAAGCCGAAAGATCCGGTATGGCCTGCTGAGTGCCTGCGCCGTTTTGGACAGTGGCAACGCCGATATCGGCACGCTCGCCATCGTTATCCATCGATTGGGGAACACCGAGAGTCATCATCGGCGCGCCGGAAAGCGCCCGCATGAAATCTTCAATCACTGCCACGCCCGACATGGCATCCGCGACCGCATGATGGAAGGTGAGGATGATAACGGCGCCCGCCTCGTCGTGAAGAATGGTTCCTCTGAAAAGCGGCGCATTATCATCGAAATCCCTCTCGAGCTCGCTTTGGACGAGTTCAAGCCACTCCCCGGAAGTATAGCGCGGCTGAATGTTGGGCTCGCAAAGAGTGCGGCATTCGACAAAAGCCGGGCCGAGACCATCTTCCGCGTCAACGATAGTTGTGCGCAGCAGAGGGTGCCTCGCCTGGATGGCCATAAACGCACGCCCATAGTCCTCAGCGGTGCGCTTTGCTTTCAGCTTGGCAATCATGCAGAAATGTCTTGGGTGCGCAGCCGAATAGTGGAACATCAATCTCTCGTGAGCGCCGAGAGGCCGAAAAATAATGTGAGATACGCTTTCCACGGGACCGAATTCCTGATGCTGTCGTGGCGAAGTGATGAGGCATGCCTGTCTCAGCATGATTTCAAGTTCGTCTTTTTCGTTTCAAATGAAACAATGCGGCGCTGCTCGGATCTCGTCGTCATATTGGAGGGCGGGTCCGCAACAGGTTCGATAGTGCTGCCACCTCAAAGGCTCGCCGCAGCCCTCGATTGAAGCCTGGACGCCGCAAGCGCCCCTAGTGCTCCGTGTCCTTCGAATACGGAAGACGATGCGCGTATTTGTCGTTGGCGCTGGATAAGGGATTGGAGTCCACAGGCGATTGCTGTGTTCCGACGCCAGTTTGCTCGTGACGTTCCGGCCAGCCGGCAAGTGGATCCAGGGCATCGAAACGATCTGTCGCATCGGCCTCTGCAGCGGCATATATGAAATGCCGCCGGAGCTTCTCCAGAAAGGTTGCTACTATCATCTTCGTACACCTCGTTTTCAAAGCGAGACAACGATCGCAATCCGAAATGACAGAATTGTTGTCATTCGATGGTTCATGGTTACGGATGTAACCGACACACGTTTGCTTTTCACACATATCCAAATGACATTTGCGAAGAGATATGATGCGTTGCTTCGTGGCATCAAAAGCAATGCCATTCATGACTGCGATACCCATTCAAGCACTTCAATAATGCCATCAATAAACGATGGATGATCTGCTGGGGTTGTCTCGACCAAGTGCAATTTATCGCCAAGAATTGATATTCCGAAGAAACGTTCCGTGCTCAACCGTCCGTGTCCCATCGGCCCCCATAATGCCGTCAAGCCGACGTCATCAACCGATCGGGCAACGGATAGACGTCCAAGATTGGTGACCGTTGCATCCTGATTGAGCGTGCCCAGAAGACCACACGACAGTCGTGGGTCACTGCCGGGAGAAATCACGCTATCCAGCAACCGATTGTTGCTGCTGATCTTTTCCGGATCGCGTATCGAGGCGATTTGTTCGCTATGCCATCGCGCACAGATCCAGAAATGCTCGGCGGAAACGCTCGCTAGAGGCACCACGGCCTCGATCGTTCGCATGGCGCATTCTCCGGCAGCGAAACCAAGAATGGGGCGCAGATTGATTGCGCTGAGGATACGATAGTTCTTGCGTGCCTCTCGTTTCAGCGCGGCTGCGGCAATGCTTGTGCAGATAATACTGTTCAACGGAATACGATGTTTGCGCGCCTTGCTTTCCAGACCGGCGACAAGGTTTTCATCCAGGGATGCGGATCTGACTGCTATTCGGTCACCCTGAAAATCGCGCCAGAGCGGCTGGCTGGCGATTTCTATCAGCATGCCGACGTTGGGCATGCCTTTGAGCGCCACCTCGACGCCAGTGCGCGGACGATCAAAGGTGAGGAAGATCTCGTCGCCCTCTAGGGCTGTTGGAAATCCAAGTGGTGCCAGTGGTCGGCCAGCCAAAGCATGCATCAAATCTTCGATGATCGCCGTGCCTGCGATGGCATCCGCGATGGCATGGTGAAGCGTGATGATGACGTGAGCGCCCGTATCGTCATGCACGATGGTGGTTCTGTGACGTGGTGCGGCGGCGTCGAAATCCCGTTGAAGTTCGCTCTCCACCGTCCTGCACCAATCAAAGTCCGCCTGCCGCTGCAGGAGATCCGGCTCGGGAATCATCGGGCATTCATAGAAGGATGGGCCTCCCTCATGGTCGAAATCTATCTTGGCGCGTAGCAGCGGATGCCGGGAGAGCACTGCCTGATGAGCCCGCCGATAGTCGTCCGGCAAGCGCGCCGCCGTCAGCTCCGCCACGATGCAAAAATGCCGCGGATGCGCGCTGGAATAATGATACATCATCCGCTCGTGGCCTCCGAGCGGGCGAAACATCTGCGGTCTTGCTTGATATGTCATGCCAATGTCCATCCTCAATCTTTGAGGATGGGTAAGCTTGCCGCGCGCCAAGTCGATTTCAAATTGGGCTGCTTTCGGTTTCATCTGAAGCAGAAGGCAAAATCCGGCACTAAACCTCACGGCAGCAAGAAGACCCTCGCCATGGTTTGAGCAAGGGTCGACGCACCAGCCGTCAGCGCATGGACCGCAGGCCGTCGCGCATCTCCTGCGTAAACAGGGTTGGTTGCTCCCAGGCGGCGAAGTGACCACCGCGGGGCAGTTCGTTCCAATGGACGAGCATCGGGTAGGATTGTTCGGCCCAGCTTTTCGGTGCGCGATAGATCTCACGCGGAAAAACGGACGCTGCGACAGGAAGCTCCAGGCGACCGCCTGAAAAGCTGCCACCTCGATTATCCCAGTAGATCTGCGCCGAAGATGCGGCCGAGTTCGTCAACCAGTAGAGTGTGATATTGTCCAGGATCGCATCTCGCCCGAAAATCGTTTCGGCATCGGTGCCGTCGGACCATGCCTCCAGTTTTTCGAAGATCCATGCCGCTTGTCCCGCGGGCGAATCTGCCAGGCCGTAGCCGAGCGTTTGCGGGCGTGTTGCCTGCAACTGGACGTAGGCTGCTTCCTCGCGGCCGAATTCTGCGATGGCATCGACGGCGCGCTGCTCTTCCTGCGAGAGAGCCGCGGGAAGCTTGTCCGGGACAACAAAAGGCCAGCTCAGATGCACGCCTGCCAAGCCCGCAGGCTTTATGTGGGCAAGCGCCGTTGTCACCGCCGCGCCCCAATCCCCACCTTGGGCGACCCATTTCTGATAGCCCAGACGCTGCATCAGCGTTGCCCATGCCATGGCTATTCTGGGTACACTCCAGCCGTTGGTTGCCGGCTTATCGGAAAAGCCAAACCCCGGCAGTGAAGGAATGACAAGGTGAAATGCGTCCTCGGCCTTTCCGCCATAACGTGTTGGATCCGTCAGAGGTCCGATCACATCACGAAATTCGAGCACGGACCCCGGCCACCCATGGGTCAGAAGCAGCGGCAACGCATTTTCGTTTTGCGAACGGATGTGCAGAAAATGAATCCCCAGACCGTCGATGCGCGTTTGATACTGCCCCCATCCGTTGAGCTGCCGTTCAATCGGACGCCAATCGTAAGCATCTCTCCAGTAATCGACCAAGGCTTGCAGGCGCGCGAGCGGCACGCCCTGGCTGGTATCGGCGACCGTCTCTCGTCTTGGCCAGCGGGTGGAAGCCAGCCGTCTCCTCAAATCCGAAAGGGCATCTTCAGGTACGTTCAACTGAAAGCGCGTCACGTCGTCGCTCGCGGTTGGTAGTTCGGTAGCGTCAAGTGTGCAAGCAGCGGTCATATCGTTCAATGCGTCCTCCATGGGCGTGTTTCCTCATCCGGTGGCGCGGTGTGCGCCGCTCGTTGCAATGGTCTCTCGCCAGAAGCCATCAGGGCGACCGATCGGAATATTTGTCGTTTACGAGATGCGTTTCGTTGTCTCGGAACGGAATGAACAGCTATGTTGATTGGTGTCGCGGAGAAATACGCGGCTTGCTATTTTTGAATTTCATATGTGAAACAATCAGGATTTAGATGGATCAGTTTCTCGCCCTTCGAGCCTTCATTCGCATCGCCGAAAGCGGCAATTTCTCGAAGGCGGGAGATTTGATGAATATCCCGAAACCATCGGTCACGCGTCTCATCCAGGAGCTTGAAGCGCATCTTGGCGTGAAATTGCTGCAGCGTACGACCCGTCGGGTGACGCTGACCGCTGAAGGCGTGGCTTATTATGAGCGCGCAATCCAGCTGATCGAGAATTTGAACGAGATGGATGCCCTGGCCGCGAGCGCGGTCAGCAAGCCCAAAGGTCGGCTGCGCGTCGATATCGGGTCTTCGCACGCCAACTTCTTCCTCATACCGGCTTTGCCGGGCTTCCGCTCGCGTTACCCTGACGTTCAGCTTGACCTCGGCGTCAGCGACCGACCGATGGACCTGATCGGCGAGGGATTGGATTGCGTCATTCGCGGCGGCGCTCTGCCAAACTCTTCACTGGTCACCCGGCGCATAGCGAGCCTGGAATTCGTCACCTGCGCGAGCCCCGCCTACATCAGGCAATATGGGCGCCCCGATCATCCAAACGATATCAAGAATGGGCATGTCGCCATTCACTATTTCTCGTCTTTGACGGGCCGCTATTTTCCCATGTGTTTTCATCGCGAGGACGAGGCAATCGAGGTCGCTTTACCCACCGCGATTTCAGTGAATGAAAGTACCGCACATGTAACGGGCCTTCTGGCGGGTTTGGGGCTTGGTCAGACGTTCCAGTATATCGCCAAGCCTTATATCGAGTCGGGTGCGCTCATTCCGCTTCTCACGGATTGGACGCGGCCAGCCTATGATCTCAATATTCTGTATCCATCGACGCGACATGTCAGTGCCCGGCTGAGAGCCTTTGTCGATTGGACCGTCGAGATATTTCGCCCTTATTCCTCTGCACCGTGAGAGGCTGTCGTTAGCCGAGCCGTCGCTTGCCAGGCAATCCCATCAGGTGCGTCGGAAACTCATCGCTTCAAAGTGCCGGGGAGGGTGCGTTGCTCAGTGAAGCGATGAGTGTGTTTACGCCGATTATCGAGAGGCCAGCTTGCGGGTCGCGACAATCACGATGAGCCCGGCCAATGCAAAGGCTGCCGAAACATAGGGAATGGGGAGTGGTCCCGCAATGTTGATGATCACGCCGCCGAGGAGAGAACCGAAACCGACCGCTCCGTTGAACAGTGCGACGTTAAGCGCGGTGGCGGCATCGGCGCTGCCTTCGATCGCAGATGCACCTTTGAAGACTGCCGTTTGTAGCAGCACCGGAAGCGCACCATAGGCCGCCCCCCAGAGGATAAGAACGAGCACGAGTAAGATGCTGTTGTGTGACGCGAGGCCCATCACGGCAAGGCTGATCACAAGGAGCGCCGTCACGATGCCCAGGCTTGCCTGGAGGCAGCTTCTGGCGAAAGGGCCTATCGCAAAATTCGCGACGACACCCGCACCGCCATAGACCAGCAATAGCAAGCTGATTGACTCGGAGGACTCTCCCGCGATTTGCTCCAGATAGGGGGTAATGTAGGTGTAGGACAGAAAGTTGCCTGTTACGACAAGCGCCGTCGTGGCGAAGACGGCGAGCAATGGTCCGTTGCGCAGGATGGATGCCACGGCGTTGCGTGTCGACGTCTTTGAAATTCGGACCGCCGGCACCGACCAGGCTATGACGGTGAAGGCTACGAGGCTGAGCAGCGATAGAGCGGCAAATACAGAGTGCCAGCCTCGCATTTCGCCAAGCAGAGTGCCGGCAGGAATTCCAAGAACCGCGGCAAGCGAGACGCCTCCAAAGACGATAGATGTGGCGCGCACAGCGTTGCGTTCGGACACCAGATGAACGGCGGTCACGACGGCCGTAGACCAGAATACCCCGATGGCGCCGGCCACCAATATGCGCGCCAGGAAAACGACGAAGTAGCCGGAGGCTAGGAAGGTGATCAGATTGCCAAGGCAGCATACGGCCAGAAGTCCCGTCATAAGGGCTTTGCGGTTGATGCCGCCCAGCATGCCCGTCAGTGGCGCTGCTGTCAGCGCAACCACGAATGCGAAGACGGTGATCAGATATCCCGCAGCCCCCAATGATACGCCGAGCCCCTGTGCCATCGATGGTAGCACGCCCACGGGCATGAGCTCCGTGCTGACGAAGGTGAAGCAACCGAGGCTGAGCGCCAGCACGGCGCAAACGGTCCGAAATTTCGAGTAAGTCTTCTTCTGTGAATGAGGTGTGCCGCTCGCATGGAGCGGCGTTGCTGTACCGACCATTGGTCTATCCTGTCTCTAAGCTTGAACATTGCGCCTAACGGGCACGCAAGAGCCGTCACCAGTGCTATGACGACGACTGGTCTCCGATGCTTTCGTGCTGATGAAAGGCCGTGTGAGCCGAGATGTGGCATGCCGGCGATGAAGTTGCTATAGCATGAAAGTCATTTGATTAATGCTTTGGAGGCATGAATGCGTCAGCCGTTTTCCCTGCTGCTGGAAGGGGTCGATGTCATGGCAGCGGTCGCAGAGACCAAGAGTTTCGGAGGTGCCGCAGAAATGCTGGACATGTCGCAACCGGGCGTCAGCAGGGCGGTCGCCCGGCTTGAGGCCAGATTGTCCACGCGTCTCTTCGAGCGCACGACGCGATCGGTCAGGCTGACCGACGAGGGGCGTGATTTCTATGAACAGGTGATGCCGTTGATCAGCGCGCTTGCCGAAGTCACGACGAATGCAGCAAGCGGCGCGCATAAGGTTCGTGGGCGTTTGCGTGTCAATGTCGATCCGCTGTTTGCGCAGCTTGTCCTGGGTCCGCGGCTGGGTGCCTTCCTGGACACCTACCCGGAGATCGAGGTGGAACTGCGCAGTAGGGAGGATCTCGGCGATCTGGTGGCCGACGGCTTTGATCTCGCTTTGCGATTCGGACATCCGCAGAGCTCTTCCCTCATCGCCCGCAAGCTATTCGACACGCGGGTGCTGGCCGTGGCGTCTCCCGCTTATATCGACAGATACGGCCAGCCGGCCGATCCCCGTCAACTTGAGACGTTGCAGCATCGTTGCATCGAGTTCCGGGAGCCTTTGACCGGGCGGCCTTTCCCATGGCAGTTTCATCGTCGCCGCAAGACGCTGCTTGTCAGGCCGCAGGGAGCATTGACGGTGAATGACCCGGGAACGCTGCATAGCACCTGTCTCGCCGGGCTCGGCGTTGCGCAACTTTTCGAACTGGGCATCGAGGATCATCTCTCGTCCCGCAGGCTAATCCAACTCTTCCCCGACTGGTCGGACCAGCGGTTCCCGCTATATGCCTATTATCCGTCCCGGCACCATTTGCCGGCGAAAACCCGCGCATTGCTCGATTACGTCGCGGGTCTTGTCCTGCATGGCAACTAGCGTGGCACATGTCCGATCCGGTTGACGAATGTCCGATAGGGCGCAAGGTCCGGCCAAGCGGGCGAACCGAAATCGATTGACGATCTGCCGTTACCAACCGTAGCTGAAGGTCGCGCCGCTGCCGCCATCGCCATCCTGGACAACGTCCGTGTTCGTATTGCGTCCGTACTGAAAGATGCCGTAGGCATTGTTGTTGCCGTTCTGCCTAAGCGTTGCCGAATGACCATTGCCCCGCTGCTGGATAAAGCCGAGATTGCCATTGCCGGACTGGGCAAGGCCGGCGGCGTTTCCGTGACCAAATTGCCGGATATCGCCGCCCTTTAGGCCGCGATACAGCGAATAGACGCGCAGGCCGGTCGAGAAGAGATCTGCATCTTCCGCGTTGCTAGGCGCAAAGTTGACCGAGATCCGGCCGCCTGCATAGGCCGGCAGCGACACCGCGGCCTGGCCCAAGCTCCCGGCAAGAAGGCTAATCGTAAGGATCTTGAACATGCTGCGGGTCATCGTGATCTCCATTGGCCGGCTTCCCTAGCCGATGATTGACTTTCGCATCTTGCGGCTGAACCCAATCGGAATTGCTCGTTCAGCTGCCGTTCAGTGGTTTCGGCCTTGGAGAAAAGAAAAGGGCGCCGGTTTGGGCGCCCTTTTTGGTTTGGTTTCATGAGGGAGGCGGGTTAGGCGCCGCCGGCTCGCCGCGTGCAGGTCAGGGTCCTGTCGCCGACTGTGATATCCAGCGTTGCCTTGTAGTCGGTGTTCTGGGAATCGAGCGTGACGGAGCCGAGTGTGGCGGTTTCGCCAGCTCCGGCATTGAAAGCGCCGTTCTGGTTTACGACGGACGATCCGCCCCCTCCGCTCTTTTCGATGCGGAACGCATAGTTTCCGCTGATGCGCTTATCGGTTTGAACCAAGGCATCCAGCTTCACCATGCCGCCACCTTGCGTGGCGCGGATTTCGCAGCGCCGCCCTCCGTCGGATTGACTGCTCGCCGTCATGGCCGCGACCGTCCCAACGGGAACCAGAAGCAAGGCGAGCACTGCCATGAGGCGGCGCGGATGTTTAATGCTGTTGGGCATGGGGCGTCTCCATGAGAGTGTGCCGCTGAGGTGATTGCGTCTGCGTATCGTTGGCAGCCAGCCGGACTGCCCGTGTTACGGGCAGGCCTGCACGAAAGCTGCGACGTTGCCGCTGCCGCCCTGGCTGACATTGGCGCTGCAACCGTGGCCCACCTGGACGCCGGCGGCGATGTTGCCGTTGCCGTCCTGGGTCAGGATCGTCGTATGATTGGAACCAAACTGGCCGATGCCGGCGACGTTGCGGTCGCCATTCTGATAGGTTTCGCCATAGTTGCCGTTGCCTTCCTGGCCGACGGCAGAGAGATTGTGGCGTCCGTACTGATGGCCGACAATTCTGTTGTAACCGCCGTTCTGGTAGGTCCTGATCCGGTTGCCGAAGCCTTCCTGGGCACCGCCGGCAGAGTTCGACCAGCCATATTGTTCGATGCGGACGTCGTTGGCCATGGCGGGAGCTGTGGCGGCGAAGCCGGCAAGTGCGACGAGTGCGGTTGCAATGAAGGACGTGCGGATCATGACTGTGTCTCCTGTAGCGGATCTGACCGCGGTTGAACGTCTCTCTTTTAGACGCCCTCGTTGTAACGGATGCTGAAGGGACCATTCAGTTACGGTTCATGCCGAAGGGCCGCACGCCCACGCCATGCTCAACCCTATCGAAGCGCGCGGCACGAATGAATTTATGAAGCGCGCTGGCTTTTGCGGGCCACGTCAGCTAGCTCTTCAGGCTGCTTGCCCGCACCACGAGCTCGTGCGCGAGGGTCGTGATATCGTTGTCGGCATCATCCTCGATCAGCGCCTTCAGCTTCCGAACGGATAGTTCGGCCATCTCATGGCGCGGGAGCCGAACGGTAGTGAGCGGCGGATCCAGCACGTTGGAGAAGCTCAAGTCGTCAAAGCCTGCAATCGCTATGTCCTGCGGCACTCGCAGGCCCTGTTCCTTCAAGGCGGCAATGAGGCCGTAGGCGGATTCGTCGTTCGAGCAGAAAATCGCATCCGGTCTCCTCGCGAGCCCTTTTATCTTGCTCGCGCCCTGTCGCCCGTCTTCGACCCTGAAGCCCGCTTGAATGAAAAGATCACGGGATGCGGATAGGCCGTGATCGGCTAGCGCCATCTCCCAGCCCTTTTTACGAGCGATCGCGACGGCCTCCGTGGTGGGGCCACCGAGATGTGCGATGTGCTTGTAGCCCTGCTTTGCGAGGTGATCGACGACGTCGTAAGCCGCTTTCACCTCGTCGATCTGCACACCGCTGATGCCGTCGAGGCTAGGTGTCGGGCTCAAGGTCCGTACGATCGGCAAGTGTCTTCCGGAATGGATATATTCAAGAAGCCGAGGCGGGCAGTAATTGGCGGTCAGCAGCACGCCGTCGATGCTTCCGGCCAGCAGCTCGTCGACATAGCGGTCGGAGCGGTGGGGATCGACGGCCGTGTGGGCAATCATGATGTCGTATCCGCAGTCGTAGGCTGCTTGGTCGATATGCATCAAAAGGTCGGGAAAATTGGGGTTCGCCAGATTGGGAATGAGAACCAGGATCAGCTTGCTGCGCTTCAGCCGAAGCGAACGGGCGTGGCGATTGACCGCATAGCCGGCTTCCTTTGCAGCCTGGGCGACTCTTTGCCTTGTTTCCTCCGTGATCGGCGGGAGGCCGGCGAGCGCACGGCTGACGGTGGAAGCGGATACGCCGGCAATGCGGGCGATATCGGCCATAGTCGGTATGCGTGCGTCATTGGCTTTCGTCGGCTTGCGTTTTGGCATCGGCCCTCCGCACATGGATCATGTCGTCCTTGATGGCATGAATATGCCATGACGCTCTTGCATGCAATCGATTGCGCTGTTAGGTTCACGCAATCGATTGCGTAAATGCGTGGCCAGCCGAGGAGATGCGGGTCGCGCATACCGGGAGGAGACGCCATGACCACGCCGATACTGTCGATTCAGCTTTATTCACTGCGCCATCTGGGTGGCCTGGATGCGCAGCTCGACGCCGCCGCGCAGGCGGGCTTTACCCATGTGGAAACGATCGGCAGCCATCTGGACGATCCGAAGGCCTTGAAGGTGGCGCTTGCAAGCCGCAGGCTCGATGCGCCGACCGGCCATATAGGCATGCCGGCGCTGCGCAACGATCTTCAGCGTGTCGCCGATGCGGCCAATGAAACGGGCATAAAGCAACTGTTCATGCCAGCGCTTCCTGTGGAGGAGCGCGAGGGCGGCGCCGATGAGTGGCGTCGTGCCGGTGCCGAACTTGGCGAGATTGCCGGCCGGTTGAAAGATCAGGGCATATCGCTTGGCTATCACAACCATCATTGGGAGCTGGCAGCTTTCAGCAACGGAGAGCTGCCACTCGATTGTCTTTTCGAGGGGGCCGAAGGTAGCCCGCTCGTCTGGCAGGCAGACATTGCATGGCTTGCGCGCGGGGGCGGCAATCCCAAGGCGTTGCTGCAGAAATACGCGCATCTGCTGGTTTCCGCGCATGTGAAGGACCAGGCGCCTGCCGGCGAAAACGAAGACGAGGACGGCTGGTGCGATGTCGGCGCGGGCATTCTCGATTGGGTCGATCTCTGGACGACCGCCGCGCAATATGGCGCGCGCCTGATGGTCGTCGAGCACGACAATCCCAAGGATCCCGCCGGATTTGCGGCGCGCAGCTTCGCCTATCTTCAGAAGGTCCGCTAACCGGGCCGCCTGACATCAATGCAGATCGATTTCGTTCAATAAGGGGGAGGAACCACAGATGAACGGCAAGTCGGATGGCATGACCATGAACCGTCGATCATTCCTTGGCGCGTCGGCGGCGGCGCTTGCGGCAGGTTTTGCCGGCAAGAGCTTCGCGGCCGATGAAACATTGACCTTTTGGGATATGGTCTGGGGGACGGGAGCGACCTATACGGCAGCGGCCAGGGAGCTTGCCGGCAAATATGCTCCCGCCAACGGCGCGCTTGGCGTGCGCTACCAGTCTATCCCCTGGGCGAACTGGTATCAGACATTTACCTCCGCTGCTGCATCGCGAACCACGCCTGCCGTCAGTTCGGGTGCAGCCTTCCTGCCCTTCTACTTCCTTGAGCAGGGCGCTGCTGTTTCCGCCGATAATCTGATCGCGACGCTCGACAAGAACGGCAAGAACGATTTCCTGCCGGGATTGCTTCCCGCCATGAAAACGGATGATGGCTATGCGGGCGTTCCGTGGTCGATGGACCTTCGGGTCGTTTGGTATCGCAAATCGCTGCTGGAAAAGGCGGGCGTGGAGCCGCCGACAGACTGGGACAGCTACATCAGGGCGGGCGAGGCGTTGAAGAAGAACGGTCTTGTAGGCCTCGGGCTTGCGGCCGGCAGCACGACCACCGATGCACAGCACACCGTCTCTGCCTTGATGATCAACAATGGCGGCGGTTTCTTTGCTCCGGACGGCTCCTTGAATTGCGTCAGCGATCGTAACATCGAAACCCTCGACTTCATCAACGAGCTGGTGCGCAAGGGCATCATCGATCCCTATGCTGCGAGCTACACCGCGGACAATCTGGCAGGAGACTGGAAATCAGGTCGCGTGGCGATGGGCTTCGGCCAGACCGGCCTCGACAAGACGCTTCCGAAAGAAATTCAGTCGGACGCGGTCGTCGGGCACCCGATCAAGGCTCGCCATGGCGATCTCGGCACGGTCTACTACATCAACTCACTTTGGATGTTCACGACCACGCCGTCCCAGGAATCCTCGGAGGCATTCCTGGCATGGTATCTCGACAACATGCATGTGTTCTGGACCAGCGGTGTGGCGATCGACGTTCCTGTCAAGAAAAGCATCGCGGACCTGCCTGTCATCCAGAGCAATCCGAATCTCGTTCGCTCCATCAATGAATGGCAGCCGGTCGGCAAGACGATCGGCGCGCAGGCGCCGCATGCTTTTGCGGCCTTGAATGCGGTCGATGGCGGCGCTGCGAGTGCAGCATTCGTGCAGCAGATCATTCAGGGCAAGACCAAGTCCAAGGACATTCTCGAGACCCTCGAGGCGTCCCTGCGAAAGGTCGTGCAGTAACATGGCGGAGGCGCAGGCATTGTCGGGTGCAGGTGGCGGCGTGAAGCGATCGGCCGGCTCTCGTTCGAGCACACAAACCGGACGCAGGGCGACGATGATCGGCCTTGCCATGCCCTCGATCTTGCTGATGGCGCTGATCAATGCCTATCCGCTCGGGTTCGCCTTTGTGCAGTCATTGCACAATGGCGGCCTGCTGCGGCTCGGCAAATTTATTGGCGCTGCGAACTACGTGAATGTTCTGACCGATCCGGCATTCTGGTCGGCAGCATGGTTCACGCTGCTCTTCACCGTCTGCGGCGTGTTCGGCAGCTGGATAGTCGGGTTTGGCCTGGCCATCCTGCTCAAGCCGCAATTTCCGGGACGCAGCCTGTTCAAGGTGCTTCTGCTGCTGCCGTGGATCGTCCCAATCGTCGTCACCTCGATGAGCTGGAACTGGCTTGTCGCAACGCCACGCAGCATCCTGCCGCAGCTTGCCGAAACGCTGGGCCTTGGGCAGGTCTTGTTTCTCGCCGATCCGACGATGGCGATGATCACCGTCTGTCTGTTCAAGATATGGATCAGCTATCCCTTCATGATGATGATGGGAGCCGCGGCGCTCGAAAGCATCGACAATAGCGTCTACGAGGCTGCCACGCTCGACGGCGCGACGCCGCGCCAGCAGATCCGTTACATCGTTCTGCCGATGACCGCCAAATCCACCTACATCAGCTGGATTTTGATGACCATGTTTTCGGTCAACGATTTCGCGACGATCTATCTCATGACAGGCGGCGGTCCCGTCAACGCGACTACATCGCTGATAGTTCTCGCCTATCGTTCGGTCTTCCAGGATTTTCTGCCCGGATATGGCGTCGCGATTTCCTTCATGATGACGGTCGTGCTGGTCGCTCTTTCACTCCTGCTGTTCCGGCAGGTCCGTAAAACCAATTTCTAGGAGGAGGGGCGTCATGTCGATGACCGCAAAACGCGCCGGCTGGACGAGAACGGCAATCCTTTCGCTCATTGCGCTTGTGGCGCTGAGCCCTATCCTCGTGATCTTCGGTCTCGCCTTGCGGCCGCGTCTTTATTCCGACGCCACCGGCCCGACGCTCGAGACCTTCGTTTACGTCATTCGCAATACCGATATTCTCGTGTGGCTGAAGAATAGCCTGCTCGTTTCGGTCATCGCGTCGTGCCTGGCGCTCCTCGTGGCCGCTCCAGCGGGTTACGTGCTGTCGCGGGCGCGCGGTCCGGCAGTGTCGGCCTATTCGATGCTCATCTTCGTCATCCAGAGCTTTCCGATCGTCGTCTTCGTCATTCCTCTCTTCATCATGCTGTCGAGGATCGGCCTGGTCGATACGCTGCCGGGCGTCGCCGTTATCTATGTCGCCTCCAGCGTCTCCGTCGCCTGCTGGATGATGGCCGCCTATTTCGACACGATTCCCGCCGATCTTGAGGAGGCGGCATGGATCGACGGCTGCAGCGTCTTCGGCGCCTTCCTGCGCATCGTCCTTCCCAATTCTCTCCCGGGCATCCTGTCGACCGCGATCTACGGATTTCTGGTGGCCTGGAACGACTACCTCGTCGCGCTGGTGTTCCTGCGTACCGACAGCCGCTTCACATTGCCTGTCGGCCTGCAGACGTTCTTTCAGCAGAACCAGACCGATTGGGGTCCGGTCATGGCCTGTGCCGTCATCATGCTAGCGCCGCCGGTCATCGTTTTTGCCGTGCTCAACCGCTTTTTCAGCGTCGGCGGTATTGGTGGCTCGCTTGCTGGTCGCTGATTGCCGATACGAGGGTTCAAATGTCTCATTCCAACACGCGCGCGTTCAGGCTCGAAACCTTTCGCGCAGTGCTCGATCGCATCATCCCCAGGGATGAGTTTCCAAGTGCCACTGACAACGGCGTCGACCGCTTTATTCTGAGGCTTTGGGATGCGGGCCTGATCGCCGATACGCACGGGATCGAGCTGGGGCTTCGCAGCATGGATGAACGGGCTTCGACCGCATTCGAGACCCTTTTACCGGACGAGCAGGATCTGCTGCTTGCGCAATGCGAGAAAGAGGCATGGTTTCGCACCCTGTGCGAATTGGCCGCCGAAGGCTTCTATGCGGATCCGGCCAACGGCGCCAATCCGGGTGCGATTTCCTGGCAGATGGTCGGCTATCGACCGGGCTTGCCGGAGGGGCCGAGCGGCCCCGGTGAGAATCCCCAGGATGCCGTGCGCGGGAGATTGTGGGCATGAAATTCGACTACGACATCATCATCGTCGGAGCCGGTGCGGCGGGCAACGTTGCAGCGGGGATCCTGTCTGAAGCCGGCCAACGCGTCCTGCTCATCGAGCGCGGCAAACAGCGCAGCTATGGAAACGATGGGCATCGCGATCACCTGCGAAACCATCGGCTGCAGGCCTACGGTTTCAACACTGGTCCCGAAATCGACGGTAATCCGCGCGTCTTCATCGATCAGCAGGGCGGCCGGCATGTCATCAGGCCGCATCAGGACAATTATCACGTCAACGCTGCGGTTGTCGGTGGAGGAACGTTTGTCTATGGCGGTCTCGCTTGGCGATTTCATCCCAAAGACTTCCGCATGGCGTCGACCTATGGGCGTCCCGAGGGCTCGTCGCTGGTCGATTGGCCGATTTCCTACGACGATCTGGAGCCGTGGTACGGGAAGGCCGAACAGGAAATAGGTGTTTCCGGAGACGGCGCCGGTGACCGCAATTCCGGACCGCGTGGCAGCGATTATCCGATGCCGCCCGTGCCTGACAATGCGACAAGCGTTCACCTGCGGGCGGGGGCGAAGGCACTGGGCTTCTCGACGTTCACGCCGCCGCTTCTCGTCAACACAGTGCCGCGCGCGGGAAGAGGCGCCTGCATCCGCTGCGGGTCGTGTGTCGGCTTTCCGTGTCCGAGCAACGGTAAGAACGGCACGCAAAATACCATGTTGCCGCGCGCTCTGGCGACGGGACGCTGCGATCTCTTCACCGAAACGGTGGTGGAGCGCGTTGCCACCGACGATCGCGGCAATGTCATCGGCGTCGACATCGTCGAGGTGAACGAGGCCGGTCAACTGTCGCGCCGCCGCGTTTTCTCCCGCATTGTCGTGCTGTCGGCCGGCGCGATCGAGACGGCGCGCCTCATGTTGCTGACGCGTACGGATCGGGAGCCGAACGGCCTGGGCAACAACCACGACCAGGTCGGCCGCAATCTCCAGGGACATTATTATCCGACGATCTTCGGCCTCTTCGATGAGCCCGTGCAGGATAGCAGAGGTCCGGGCGTAACGATCGCGACGACCGACTATAACCACGATAATGACGGCGTGATTGGCGGCGCAATGTTGGCCGACGACTTCGTCTTGCTGCCCAATAATCTGTGGAAGTCGGGACTTCCCGACGATCTGCCGCGCTATGGGCTGAAGGCCAAGCATTTTATGCGCGACAACTTCACGCGTATTGCCCAGATCAAGGGACCGGTGCACGAGATCCCGAATGCGGAGTGTCGCGTCACCCTCGACGCGGATATTCGCGACAAGTACGATAGGCCCGTGGCGCAGCTGTCAGGGACAACCCATCCCGAGACGGTGCGGACTGCTGATTATATCCTCGAGAAGGCGGATGCGTGGATGCAAGCTGCCGGCGCCACGCGAACCTGGGGCAAGAAGCAGACTCTTCGCCTGTCTGCGGGACAACATCAGGCCGGGACCTGCCGCATGGGCGATGACGCCGCGACGTCGGTCACCGACACCTTTGGCAGGGTATGGGGACACGACAATCTTTTCGTATGCGATGCATCCCTGCACCCCACCAATGGTGGTTACAATCCGGTGCTGACGGTTTTGGCCCTGGCCTTCCGCAACGCTGATCATATTGCCGCCTATGCATAACGCGATCGCAATTAGCCCAGCCGGATAAGTTAGGTTTTCTCTCGTCTCTGCGACTTTTTGCGCTGTGCGGTTTGGCACGGAAGATTGGATTGGATAATCTCGGATTGTCATTCTACGAAAGAATCAACCGATCTTCGAGAGTTGCACACGGTGAGAAACATGAAAAATCTGGGTGGCTGCGTGGCCGTTATCTTGCTGTGCCAATGTCTTTCGCTCCCCGCCCATGCGGCTTCGGCTTCTTCATCGGACGCAACGGCTGACGCATTGACAAGATGTCTGGATGACCCGGCGCATGGCTCAACCGGCGATCAGGACGAATGCGAGACGCAGGCGCTGAAATCATACGACAAGCGAATGAACGGCGCCTATTCCAAGCTGTTGAAGATGCTTCCAGCTGAGGTGGCAAAGGATCTCAAGGCCGCTCAGCGTGCCTGGATCGGCTATCGCGATCTCGAAGCGCATGCGCGCGACGGGCTCTTTGCTACAAGGCAGGGAACCATGTACGCCCCCATGGAAGCCGGCGCTGAAACGAATTTGACCAGGGATCGGACGCTGCTTCTGGAAAACTATGTCCGCATCCTTGAGATCGATGGGCAGTAAGACAGATGGCAATCAAGGAAATCGCATCGGATCATCCGTCTGCGCGGCAGCGTGCATATTCGGGCTACACGCTGAATGACCTGATTCTGCCTTTCGCGTTATGCGCGTTCGGCGCCCTGGCGGTGGCCGGGGTTGCAAAGGCAGCGCAATCCGCAAGTCCATCGACACATGTGGCGGATATTTGCGATCCGGCAGCGCTTGGGCGGCCTGACAGATTTTTTCCGGATTTCTCCACGCTCCAATACGATAATTCCTTCCTGAACCTGCCGGGAAAAGCGGTGTTCGAGGACAAGCCATCAAAATTCCGGTGTGGCGAGCTTGCCCTGCGCGATGGCGATGGCGAAGGCATGTACAGTACGGACAATGTTCTGTTCGTTACTGATCGCGATGCGTCATCCATTCGCGTCGTGCGCATCACCATGGGCTCGGCTGATCAGCATGAAAGAATGGCGGACGCCCTGCAAAAGGCCGTCGGGCCAGGTGTGGTTTTAAAGACCAGCGTGAAGACGAAGGGCAAGAACAAAGCCGGTGAGGAAATCAGGCTCATCACGTCGGCGAACTACCGGTTCTATCTCGACTCCGTTTATATGGGTGAGCAAAGGGTGGGTGCTGTTGTCGTGATCCGTAACAATGATACTCAGGCCATCGAAGCGGCCGCAAAGGAGTTTTCCCTTCCCGCAAAGTAACCTGTCTTCAAAGGGTGTGCGGCGCTCTAAGATGGAACGGTCGTGCCTCCCAGATTAGCTCTGATTTAAAAGGAAGCAGCAATCGGGCTCATTTCGAGTTTGAAACGACTTGATGATTTCTAGCGTCTTGAGATCGAGTTGCAGGGAAACATTCGTGTCGATTGAGACAAAGGCGACGTTGGCGTTCGCGTCGATGCAGCCTGCGGCAGGGCGGCCCGGAAGGTCGGTGAATGCAAGCTCTTCCAGGGTTTCCGAGTCGATGACCGAGGCGCTCCGCCCCTCATAATTGACAACGAGCAGCCGGTTGTCCGGCATTGCGTAGATTCGCGCCGGATCCGGTCGAGAGGGCGCTCGTCTTTTGATCTCCATCGTTTCGGTATCGATCGCAACGATCGTGCGCGAGATGCGGTTGCTGATGTAGAGGGTCTTTTCGTCCGAGCTTAGCAGTATCCCTTCCGGCTTTTCACCCGGTGAAACCGCAATCGGTGCGACAACGGCATTCTGGGGCGCGACTTTCGTCACGGTGTGGCTGAGGAGGTTCATGCAGTAAGCCCATTGGCCGTCACGGCTGAGCGCGAACAAGTGGCTTTTGAGCCCGCCGCTGGCAACTGCGCGGGTCGGCACTTCGTCGGTCAACGGCGTGTCGAATTGCAGCAGCACGCCAGCTGTTTCGCTTAGAGCGTAGAGGCGATCGAAGCGATCGATGCCCATGCCATGCAGGCGATGATAGGGTTTGCAGTCGATCCGCCGCTCCAATCTGCGGTTGGCGATGTCGATGACGAAAATGGAGGAGCCGCCGGCTTCCGTGCTGGACGAAGTGCGCACGCCATAATGGCCGACATAGGCATGGCGCCTCTCTGAATCGACCACGAATTCGTGCGGGAATTCCGGCAACGCAACGGAATCGACAAGCCGCCCGCTATCGACATGATAGAAGCTCAAGCAGTGGCTGCTTTTTTCGATCAGCATCAGAAGCCGATCGTTCGCGAAATCTTCTGGCAATGGGCAATTCCGGCAATTCAGGTGGCTCGGCGAAACGATGGGGCGGATAATGCCCGCCCCATCGCAAAGCATATAGGATCGGGCTTATTTGCCCCAGATCTTCTTGTATTCGTCACGATAGCCGTTGCCGGGGTCAAAGACATTCTTGTCGCCGCCGTCAAAGGCGATGTTGTCCTTGGTCACGAGATGGATAGCCGGGATATAGCCGGACCATGGCTGTTTGGCGAAGGCGCGATTGAGCTCGTCGACCACCTGCCAGCCTTGCATCGTCAGCGGTTCGGGAACCGTGGCTGCCTGATACTGGCCGCTGCGGATGCGCTGGTAGGCCGATTCAGAGCCGTCGCCGCCCGAGATGTTGAAGGGTGCGCCGGTGCCTTCGAGGCCTGCCGAGCTCAGCGATGGTCCCATGAAGTCATAGTAGAGGTCGTTGATCGCCAGCGAGTAAGTCCATTTGGTGCCGAACTTCTGCAGCAACGTGGTGGTGAGCTGCGGCACGCGGGTCGAGGTCTCGGCGAGCGGCGTATCCTGGAATTCCAGAACCTTGCAACCGCTGCATTTCTTGATTTCGGCCTCCATCGCGCGCCCCTTGGCGATCGCAATCGCGTAGGCGGAGTCGGCGAAGATCACGACGCCGGCCTTGCCATCGGAATCGGCAATCGCCTTCATCGCGGCGATCTGGGCGACATCCATTGCGTTGGTGGTGACGTTCACGAACAGATGAGCGTCGTCCATCGGGCCCGGCACGGGGCCTGCGTGCCAGCCGGCGATGATGATGCCCTGCGCTGCCGCTGCCGTCAGGGCTGCCTTTTGCTGAACCGCGTCGCTCCCGCCGACGACGATCGCATCTGGCTTCAGCGCAACCGCCTGAGCGAGTGCTGCGGCCTGACCGGAAACGGAGCCCTGGCCGTCGATTGCGCGATAGGTCCAGCCGATCACGCCGGCTGCTTCCTTGATGCCATCGGAAACGCCCAGAATACCGCCGTTACGCATGTCGCCGGCGACATAGACGATGGTCTTGCTCGATGCAGCCTTCGGACCCGAGGTCGGCCCGTCCCACTTGTCGACCTTCTTGGATGCGGCTGCCACTTTGGCTTTCGCTTCGTCGACAAGAGCGTCCGCCGAAGCAACGGAATAATTGACGAACATGCAGGCCAATACGGCTGCGGTCGTGATGAGATGTTTATTTATGCGCATGCCTTTCCCTCCCATTGAAAACTAGCTGTTCTTTGAATTGGTTTGTTTTGGTGTTGAGAACCTGCGCCTCCTCTGCGCATAGCCCGCAATGCAGATGGCGATGAGCAGCGTCACGCCGTTGAACAGCGGTTCGACGAAGAAATCGCCGCCGAATTGCTGGATACCCGAGATGCCGACGGCCAGGATCGTCACGCCGACCATCGTGCCCCAGACGTTGACCCGGCCCGACTTGATCGTCGTGGAGCCGAGAAAGGCACCGACGAGAGCCGGCAAAAGATATTCAAGGCCGACGCTTGCCTGGCCGATGCCGAGCTTGGAGGCCAGGATGATGCCGGCGACGGCAGAAAGCGTGCCGGACCCAACGAAGGCGCCCATGACATAGCGCTGGACCGGAATACCGTTCAGTGCGGCGGCCCGGCTGCTTGCGCCGATCGCATAGAGATAACGGCCGAGCGGCGTGTATTCGAAGAGCAGCCACAGGATGATGGCGAGACCCAGCACGTAATAGCCTGTGATCGGCAGTCCAAAGAGCCAGGTGTTGTTGATGGCGGTAAAGCCCTTGGGCAGTGTTCCGACTACCTGCCTGCCGCCTGTGTGCCAGAGCGCCAGCGCATAAAGGATCGTGCCCGTTCCGAGCGTTGCGATGAAGCTGTCGATCTGGGCGACCTCGACGAGGATGCCGTTGATCATGCCGACGAACGCCCCGAGAAGCAGCACGACGATGACGGCGATCGGCCATGGGAAGCCGAATTGCGTCTGCAGGCTGATCGCCAGGATATGCCAGAGCACGATGCCGTAGCCGACAGTCAGGTCGATTTTCCCGGTGACCATGGGGATCATCACGGCCAGCGACAGGATCGCGATAATCGCTTTGTCGCTGATGATCGAGCGCACGTTCAAAATGGTGGGGAACGTATCCGGCAGGATCAGCGAGAAGACGACGATCAGAAGGACGGTCAATAGCACCAGCCCGTAAACGGGGAGCAAGTGGAGGAGTTTCCTGCCGAACGATTTGCCGCGCAGATCGTATTTCGTCGGCTCAACTGCATTGGATTTGATTGACTGCATGGTTTGCGGCTCCTCCTCAAGACACCGTCAAAGTTCAGCTCATTTTGCTGAGGCAGAATGAATGAGACGATCCATTTTCAATACATCGCCTCGCAATTCGTCGACGATCGCGCCTCGGCTGAAGACCAGCGCGCGATGGCACAGCTTCTCCACCTCCTCGAAATCCGTGGAGATCAAAATGATGCCGAGCCCGCGTTCCAGACCCTGGCGCATGAGACCATAGATTTCGGCCTTGGCGCCGACGTCAACGCCGGCGGTCGGCTCTTCCGCGATCAACAGCTTGCCGCCCATTGCGAGCCAGCGGCCGACCACGACCTTCTGCTGGTTTCCGCCGGAAAGCGCTTCGATCGGCAACGCCGGCTCGTTCGGGCGAAGGCCGACTGTCCGGCCAAGTGCGGCCGCCAGCCCGGCCTCGCGGCGCGGCGACATGATCGAGAACAGGGACCGTCCGACGGCACCCGGGTTGATGTAGCTGTTTTCGCGGATGCTGAGCGCGGCAAATGTCGATTCTTCGGTTCTGTCCCGCGCGATCAGCCCGACACCCTGCGCGATCGCCGAGCCGGGCGTGCCGGGATCGTAGGATGTGCCGCCCAGGAGGACATTGCCCTGAAACTGCTGCGTGCCGAACAGCGCTCTTCCAACGTTTTCCTGACCGGCGCCGCGCAGGCCGACCAGCCCGAGGATTTCGCCCTCATGGAGGGTGAACTGCAACGATGGGCCGCCGCCAATGCGCATGTCGCGCACTTCGAGCAGCTTGTTGGTGCTGATCGTGTCGGGGCTCGCAAAGGCCTGCTCCGCCAGGCGCCCGATAATGAGGTGCACCAGTCGATCTGCGTCGATATCGGCGATCTTCTCGTCGCCGACCATCTGGCCGTCGCGCAGAACCACGACGCGATCGGCGATCTGAAACACCTCATCGAGGCGATGCGACACGAATATCATCCCCATGCCGCGGCCGCGCAGCAGCTTAAGCGCCTCGAATAGCCGGCTGACTTCATCCGCGGGCAGGCTTGCTGTCGGTTCGTCGAGCACGAGCACATCGGCTTCGACGGCAAGCGCGCGTGCTATCGCAACAAGCGACTTCTCCGTGCGGCTCAGGTCCTGCACCCGCCGGTCCGGGTCGATGTCGCTTCCGATGAGATCGAGAGCGGCCTGGGCCGTCCGGCGCGTTTTTTCCCAGTCTATGATGCCGGCTCTGCGGACAAAGCCGATCGCCATGGCGATGTTTTCGGACACGGTCATCCATTCGAGAAGCCCGAGATCCTGATGGATGAAAGCCACCCGCTGGGCCACGCCGCTTTTCGGTGCTGCATGCTGATAGCGTGTCCCGCGATATCGAACCTCACCGCCATCAGGCGTGTAGACGCCGGCCAATATCTTGATGAGCGTCGATTTGCCGGCGCCGTTCTCGCCAAGCAGAGCGAGGATCTCTCCACTCGCCAGCGAAAAGGAGACGCCGCGAAGTGCCTGGACGCCACCGAATTGCTTGCTGATCGTGTCGAAGCAAATCAAGGCTTCGTCCTTGAGCGTCCCGCTCTTCGCCTGAAAATCGGGAGAGACGCTCATGGCCGCACACTGCCCTTGGTCGCAAGCTCGATCGAGTAAAGCGATGTGCTGGCGGTGATGAAGAGCGTTGATCGATTTCGAGCGCCGAACGTGCAGTTGGAAATGACCTCGGGCACAAAGATCTTTCCAAGCCGCGTACCATCAGGCGCAAAGACCTGAATGCTGTCGGCGGAGCTTGTAAAGAGATTACCATCCACGTCGAGGCGGAAACCATCGGACAAGCCAGGCTCGATTACGGCAAATACCCTGCCATTCGTCGGGTAACGTCCATCCTTGATGTCGAAGACGCGAATGTGATGATTGCCGTCAGGATCATGCGAGCGTGAGGTGTCCGAGACATAGAGCAGGCTCTCGTCTGGCGAGAAGGCGAGCCCGTTGGGGCGCTGGAAGTCGTCGCAGGCAATCGCCAGGCTGCCGTCAGCCGGATCGAAGCGATAGACGTAGTTCGCACCGATTTCGCTTTCGGCTGCAACACCCTCATAATCGCTGATGATGCCGTAGGGTGGATCGGTGAACCATATGGTTCCATCGGATTTCACCACCACGTCGTTCGGCGAATTGAGGCGCTTGCCTTCAAATCGATCGACCACGGTCACGACCGTGCCATCAGCCTCGGTGCGGCTGATGCGGCGGCCGCTATGTTCGCAGCTGACCATGCGCCCTTCGCGGTCACGCGTATGGCCATTCGTGTGGTTGGATGGCGAACGAAACACCGTCATACCTTCCACGGGTGACCATTTCAGCATGCGGTTGTTGGGGATGTCACTCCATGTCACGCTGCCATCGTCCCACCAGACGGGCCCCTCGCTCCAGATTGCGCCCGTGCAAAGACGCTGAAGGACGGCTTCGGGGCGCAAAAGCGCCTCCATACGCGGATCCTCGATCAACACCGTCTTCTCCATGGCCTCACTCCCTTCCATGGTGTGTCCAAAGTCAGTTCATTGGTGGGCTAGGATCGCGGCACTCCCGTCGCCATCCGCGCCGCAAGCAAAAGCGCCTCCTCGCTCGCTTTCACGTTCGCAATTCCCTTTCCGGCGATATCGTAAGCCGTTCCGTGAGCCGGCGTACAGACGGGAAAGGGCAGACCACCGAGCATTGTCACGCCATGTTCGAAATCGAGCAGTTTCATCGCGATCTGACCCTGATCATGGTACATCGTCAGCACCGCATGGAAGCCTTCCTTCAGCGCCCTGAGGAAAACCGTGTCGGCCGGGAACGGGCCGGACACCTCAAGGCCATGACGGGCAGCCTGTTCGACCGCCGGTGCGATGATGTCGATTTCCTCGCGGCCGAACGTTCCGCCATCGCCGGCGTGGGGATTGAGGCCGGCCACGGCCAGCTTCGGCCGCTCGATGCCCGCCTGCTTCAGGCAATCGAATGTGAGTTCGATTTCGGCAAGAATTGCATCGACCGAGATGGCGGATGCCACCTGCGACAAGGGGATATGCGACGTGACGCGTGCATTCCATACCCGGTCCAGGACGTTGAACTCGCGGGCCTTGCCGGTGAAGCCGATTGCCTGCGAGATAAAGCGTATCTCGTCGTCATAACCCTCGAACGCGTATCGCATCGCCTTCTTGTTGAAGGGCGTGAAACAGACCGCGTCCGCATCGCCCTGCTTTGCAAGATTCAGGGCAAAGGAGAAATTTTCTGTCGCGAACTTGCCGCCCGATGGCGTCGCATTGCCGCGCTCAACCATGTCCGGATCGAGATTTCCCAGATCGACGAAAATCGTGCGAGCTTCATGCGCGACTGGAAGGTCCGCCGGCTTAATCTCCACAAAATCAAGCTTCAGTCGCGCGTCATTCGCACCTTGATCCAACACCCGCCGATCGCCGATCACGATCAGCCTGGCGGCTGCCTTGACAGACTCTGAATCCATCAATTTTGCCGTCAGTTCCGGGCTTATGCCTGCAGGATCTCCCATAGCCAAGGCTATGACAGGACGGTCCTTTTCTTGATTGCGCATGAATTGCCTCTCCTCGACTTGAAGGAAGGCTAATTCGCAAATATCTCACCGTCAAGTATGTTGTATACAGAACGCAAAATTTTGCGTTTAAGCCTAAATGAGAGGTTTGGCGCTTGGGAAAGTGGCATTCGACGGCAGTTCAATGTGCAGCTTTTGTTTTGGCGTTAGGCGGTTGTCGTGTGTTGACTTGCGCGAAATGCTGTAGTTTGTATACAGCATTTTAAGGCATTTGCGCCATATCGTGGCGGGAGGAGAACAGCGGATGAGCGGGGACGAGAAGAAGAAACCGGCGGAGCCGAGCGCTTTCCGTTCATCGAAATGGTTTGGGCCGCAGGATCGAAACGGCTTCATGCATCGCTCGTGGATGAAGAACCAGGGGACACCGCAGCGCATGTTCGATGGCCGGCCTGTTATCGGCATCTGCAACACCTGGTCGGAGCTGACGCCTTGCAACGGCCATTTCCGCCAGCTTGCCGAGCATGTGAAGCGCGGCGTCATCGAGGCCGGCGGCTTTCCGGTCGAATTTCCGGTCATGTCTTTGGGCGAGACACTTCTTCGGCCGACGGCAATGCTGTTTCGCAACCTCGTCAGTATGGATGTGGAGGAATCGATCCGCGCCAATCCAATCGATGGCGTGGTTCTGCTTTGCGGCTGCGACAAGACGACGCCGGCCCTGGTCATGGGCGCCGCAAGCTGCGATCTGCCGACCATCGTCGTCTCGGGCGGTCCGATGCTGAACGGGAAGTTCCAGGGGCGTGACATCGGCTCGGGCACGAGCCTGTTCGCCATGAGCGAGGATGTGCGGGCGGGCAAGCTGTCCGCCGCCGAGTTCCTGGATGCGGAGGCCTGCATGTCGCGGTCTGCCGGTCATTGCATGACGATGGGAACGGCGTCCACCATGGCTTGTCTCATCGAGGCGCTTGGCCTCAGCCTGCCGCACAATGGCGCAATTCCAGCCGTCGATGCGCGTCGAAACACGCTTGCCAACGAAAGCGGCCGGCGCATCGTCGATATGGTGAAGGACGATCTGACGCTGTCGAAAATACTCGATCGCCGTTCCTTCGAGAATGCCATTCGCATCAATGCGGCAATCGGCGGCTCCACCAATGCCATCATCCATCTGCTGGCGATCGCCGGGCGGATCGGCATCCCGCTCAGCCTTGAGGATTTCGAAGCATTTGGCAGCGACATGCCGTTGCTCGTCGATCTTCTTCCCTCCGGGCGCTTCCTGATGGAGGGCTTCTACTATGCCGGCGGCCTGCCGGCGGTCTGGCAGGCGCTTGGCGATCGTCTCGACGGTAGCGCACGATCCGTCACCGGCTGCAGCATGCAGGAGAACAATGCCGATGCGCCTCTCTGGAACGCGCAGGTCATCCGCACACCGGATGCTCCGGTCAAGCCGCGCGCCGGCATCAAGGTGCTGAAGGGCAATATCGCGCCAGACGGCGCGATCGTGAAACCCTCGGCGGCGACGCCCTCGCTGATGAAGCATCGCGGCAAGGCGATCGTCTTTGAGGGGCTTACGGACTTTCGTGCCAGGATCGATGACCCGACGCTGGATGTGGATGAGACAACGATCCTCGTCATGCGCGGTGTCGGCCTGAAGGGATATCCCGGCATGCCCGAGGTCGGCAACATGCCGCTGCCGCGCAAGCTGCTCGAGCGCGGCATCCGCGACATGGTGCGGATCTCGGATGCCCGGATGAGCGGCACGGCTTACGGCACGATCGTTCTGCATGTCGCGCCGGAGGCGGCGGTCGGCGGACCGCTGGCATTGGTGCAAACCGGTGACACGATCGAGCTCGACGTCGAGGCGGGGCGCCTGCATCTGGACATCTCGCAGGAGGAATTCGCAAGGCGTCAGGCCGCGACGACGACGCATGTTGCCCCGGCGACGGGCGGCTACGAGCAATTGTTCCTTCAGCACGTGCTGCAGCCGGACAAGGGTGCCGATTTTGATTTTCTGGTGGGTCGGCGCGGGTCTGCCGTCGCCGACAATGCCCATTGAAGTGGTCTGCATCTCTCTGACGAAGCCCGTCAGATTTTGGGAGGATACAGGTAATGAGCGTAAAGGTAGCGATTATCGGCTCCGGTAATATCGGCACCGATTTGATGATCAAGATCCTGCGTCGCAAGGATGGCCCCTTGGTCATGGCGGTCATGGTCGGGGTCGATCCGCAGTCCGACGGTTTGGCGCGGGCGCGCAATCTCGGTGTGGCCGTCACCAGCGATGGTCTGGAGGGATTGCGCCGCATGGACGTCTATCAGGAGATTGGCCTCGTGTTCGATGCCACGTCGGCCGGCGCGCATAAGGCGCATGCCGCAATCCTCAAGGCGGACGGAAAATGTGCGATCGATCTGACACCGGCGGCCCTCGGCCCCTATGTCGTGCCATCGGTCAACATGGCGGATATGAAAGGCGTCCCCAACGTCAACATGGTCACCTGCGGCGGGCAGGCGACGATACCGATCGTTGCCGCACTTTCGCGCGTGGCGGCGGTGTCCTATGCCGAAATCGTCGCCTCCATCGCCTCGCGTTCGGCCGGCCCGGGGACGCGGGCGAATATAGACGAATTCACCGAGACCACATCGCGGGCGATCGAATCCGTCGGCGGCGCCAGACGCGGCAAGGCTATCATTATTCTCAATCCCGCCGAGCCGCCGCTCGTCATGCGCGATACGGTTTATTGCCTGGTGCACAGCACCGATCATGATGCGCTGCGCCGATCTATCCATGCGATGGTGGCGGAGGTTCAATCCTATGTGCCGGGATACCGGCTGAAGCAGGATATCCAGTTCGAGCCGATCAAGGCCGAGGAGCTTGGCTCGCTGGCCGCGTCTCTGGGCTTTTCCAACGAAGTTGCAACGAAGGTGACTGTCTTCCTCGAGGTCGAAGGTGCCGCACACTATCTGCCGGCCTATGCCGGCAATCTTGACATCATGACGGCCGCGGCATTGCGCGCCGCCCAACAGCTTGTGATGACCAGAGAAGGAATTGCAGCATGACCCGGATCTATGTTCAGGACGTGACCTTGCGCGACGGCATGCATGCTGTTCGTCATCGCTATAGCCTTACCGACGTCACGAAGATCGCGCATGCACTTGATGAGGCTGGCGTCGATGCGATCGAAGTCGCCCATGGCGATGGTCTCGCCGGGTCGAGTTTCAATTATGGTTTCGGCATGCATGATGATCTCGAATGGATCGTCGCCGTGGCGGATGTCCTGCAGCACGCGAAGCTGACGACCCTGCTTATTCCGGGCATCGGTACCATTCACGATCTCGATCGCGCGCGGTCCTGCGGAGTGAAATCGGTTCGCGTCGCAACGCATTGCACCGAGGCTGATGTTGCCGCGCAGCATATCGCTCATGCGCGCAAGATCGGCATGGATGTCAGCGGCTTCCTGATGATGGCGCATATGAGTGCGCCGCAGGAGCTGTCGAGACAGGCGAAGCTGATGGAGAGCTATGGCGCACATTGCGTCTATGTCACGGATTCCGCAGGCGCGTTGACCCCGGAGACGACACGCGAGCGCGTTCGCGCGCTGAGGGATGCGCTGGATAATGCCACGCAGGTCGGCATCCATACCCACCACAACCTGACGCTCGGCGTCGCCAATGCGATCACGGCGGTACAGGAAGGTGCGTACCGCGTGGACGCCTCGCTGGCGGGCATGGGCGCGGGGGCGGGCAATGCGCCGCTGGAGGCTGTGATTGCCGTTGCCGACAGATCCGGCATCGAGCATGGCTGCGATCTCTTCAAGCTCATGGATGCCGCCGACGATCTCGTGCGGCCGCTGCAGGATCGGCCGGTGCGCGTCGATCGCGAGACGCTCGCGCTCGGCTATGCCGGTGTCTATTCCTCGTTCCTGCGTCACGCGGAAAAAGCGGCGGCTCTCTATGGGATCGACTCTCGTTCGATCCTGAGTGAACTCGGCGCCCGCAAGATGGTGGGCGGCCAAGAGGACATGATCGTCGACGTCGCGCTTGACCTTGCAAGAGTTCAGTCACCAGCGCGGTGAAACATCCAGACATGCCGATTTTGACCAAGGAGTAAAAGATGACAGGAAAAGTGGCCGTGATCACCGGGGCCGGATCCGGCATAGGGCGCCAGATCGCAATCGTATTGGGCAAACAAGGTTGGCGCGTCGTGCTTGCCGGGCGACGGGAGCAACCGCTGCACGAGACGGCGGAGGAGGGCGGCCTTGCGCATGGCGCGTTCCTTGTCCATGCGGCTGATGTCAGCGATCCCACGGCGGTGGACGGCCTCTTCGAGGCCGCCGCCGCAACTTACGGACGGGTGGATCTGCTGTTCAACAATGCCGGCATTTTTCATGGCGGCCCGGTCGAGGATATCACCGTCGCCGACTGGCAACGCAGCATTGCCGTCAATCTGAACGGCGCTTTCTATTGCGCGCAGGTGGCCTTCCGGCAGATGAAGCTGCAGCAGCCAAGGGGCGGTCGCATCATCAATAACGGCTCGATCTCGGCGCATGCCCCCCGACCGCTCGCCACGCCTTACACCGTCACCAAACATGCGATCACGGGCCTGACCAAATCTCTTTCTCTCGAGGGGCGGCCCTATGATATCGCCTGCGGTCAGATCGATATCGGCAACGCCGCGACCGCAATGACGGAAGCGATGCCAAAGGGCGTGCTACAGGCCGACGGAAGCCTGAAGCGCGAGGCGACGATGGACATTGCCAATGTCGCCCAGGCGGTGAGCTTCATGGCCGGGTTGCCGCTCGAAGCGAACGTCCAATTCATGACCGTCATGGCGACGACCATGCCCTTCATCGGCCGAGGGTAATGCTGATCTGGGTCTTAGAGCAATTCCAGGAAAAGTGCGCAGCGGCTTTCCGTCCGGAATTGCGTGAGAACAAAGAGATAGAGTGGTTCGGGGATTCCGTGAAAAGCTGAACCGCTCTAGCCTTCACACGAAGGCTTCGACCCGCTCCCAGGCGGCCGAAAGATGCTGTTCGATGATATCCGACAGCCGCTTTGAGTCCCGGGCCTGGAGGGCCTCGATGATCTCTTCGTGCTCCCCGATTGCCTTCGCCCAGTTCTCCTCGCCCTGATGGCCGACGAAACGAACGCGCTTCAGGCGCCCCTGCAGCATGCTGTGCGTATAGGCCAGGGGTTCGTTGTCGGAAAGTGCGACGATCGCAGAATGGATGCTCTGGTTCAGCTTGTAATATTCCAGACGTTTGCGATCTTTATAATAGGCCATCATCTGGTCGTGCATGGCACTTATATGAGCGATCTGCTCGTCGCTTGCCCGCTCGCAGGCAAGGCGGCCCGCCAGGCTTTCGAGCGTTCGCAAAACCAGCAGCATGTCCTTGATGTCTTTGGCGTTGAACTGGCGTACGACCGCCCCGCGCGTTGGTACGAGTTCGACCAGGCCTTCGCTGGCAAGGAACTTGATCGCTTCGCGCAACGGTGTGCGGGAGACGCCGAGCCGCTGGCCCATCTGTGTTTCATGGATTCGGGAGCCTGGCGGCAGCTCGCCCTCGATGATCATGTCACGCAGGCGATTGACGATCGCGTCATGAAGAGAGACGCGAGCGATCGGGCCGGAGTCGCCGGTTCCGGTCGAAACTGGGTCGCTTCCTGCAGCCATGTCGATCCCCCAAGGCGTAAATATTTGATTTAACTCTGGACGTACCTTTTTCGCTTTCGTCTGTCCAGTCCCAACACCGCATGTGGTATAATAATCTATTGCCTTCCGAATGCTGTATACAAAACTATATGCATTGTATCTGCGATGTCAGACAGCATTCAAGATTGACCTGCCTTAACCTGGAATTGCCAAAACATCCCGCCGAAATTGAAAAACCCCACATCGCCTAGAAGGCAAAGCGGGGCTGGTGCGCGGACGAAGGCCAGCGGCTGACTGGGAGCCGCTGGCCCTAGGCATTGATGCCGTCTGGTATCGTCTCAATGCTCTCGAGCAATCGGCGGAACGTTGAGCAGCAACAGGTTCAACCCTTCCGAAATCAGCGGATGTGCGATGATGGCGTCGCGAACTGCCGTGTAGGGCAGGCCGCCGAGCATCGCCATCTGCACTGCCGTGACAACATCTCCCGCATTCGTACCCAACATGGTGAAGCCGAGAATGCGGTCGGAATGTGCATCGATCAGCATCTTCATGAAGCCGCGCGTAGCGCCATTGGTCCGCGCCCGCGGGACGGCGGCCATCGGAAGCTTTGCGACGCGCACCGTAATGCCGCGCTCCTTTGCTTCCGTTTCGTTGAAGCCGATACGGCCGAGTTCCGGTTCGACGAACATGGCGTAGGGTATCGTTCGGTCCCGCGTCGTCAGCGTGCCGCCGGAAAGCTGCGATTTCAGCACGCGATAATCGTCGTAAGACGCGTGGGTGAACATCGGCGTGCCGGCGACCTCGCCGATCGCCCAGGTGTTTGGCGCCGATGTTGCCAGTCTTTCGTCGACTTCGATAAAACCTCTGGCGTTCACATTCACGCCAGCGAGATCGAGGCCGAGATCTCTGGTCACGGGCACACGGCCGGCCGCGACAAGGATGTGCGTGCCGGAAACCGAAGAGCCGTCTTCAAGGGTCACCGTAATCGCGCGCCCCGACTGGCCGTCGACCTTGACTGGGCGTGCGCCGACGCGAACATCGATACCATCTTCCTTGAAGGCGTCCTGAATTGCCTCGGAGACATCGATATCTTCACGATGGGCGACGCGGGCCATTTCCTGGATGATCGTAACCTCGCTGCCAAGCCGGTGAAATGCCTGAGCCATCTCGAGCCCGATATAGCCTCCGCCTATGATGATGAGCTTGGCCGGCACATCCTCGGCCTGAAGGGCTTCGACGTGGGTCAATGGTGCACTCGCGCGAAGGCCGGGAACGTCCGGGATCGCTGCCGTCGTGCCGGTGTTGATGAAGACATGATCGCCCTCGACGGTCCGGGTGCCGCCGTCATTGAGAGCGACTTCCAGACGACGTGGCGCAACGAAGCGCCCGGTGCCGAGGATCAGATCGAACTTGGCGGCAATGAAGCCCTTCATGTTGAGGTCGACCATGCCGGAAACGACGGCGCGAACGCGCTGCTGTACGGCCGGCATGTCGACCTCGACCGGTAGCGACGCAGATGCAGCCAGCTTGGCGGCATGAACGTTGCGGGCGTCCTGGATCAGTGCCTTGCTTGGGATACAGGCAACGTTGATGCATGATCCGCCGATCATTCCGCGCTCGATCACGGCCACGCTCTTGCCCGCGCGGCCGAGTTCCATGGCAAGGGTCTTGCCGCCCTTGCCGCCGCCCAAAAAGACATATTCGAAATGTTCAACGTCAGACATCGTCAACTCCTGCATTCGGATGAAACTGCCAGCGGCGAGCCAATGCAGCGCCCGCTCTCGAGTTGTAGGTAATATTCGCGGCTGCCGAGGTGGATGACCGAGGTGATCAAACTCATGCCCGAGCGCATCAGATTGCTTCCAGGGGTATTGCGACGCCTACCAGCGCAGAACTCTAAGGCCCACGAGCCATCCGATCGTCGTCATGAACGCCATGGCCAGCAAACAGCAGGACAGAAAGAACCTGGAGCCGCCATCGTCGCAGGTTGCGGCATAGGCAAGAGTGGCGATGGCAGTGGCGGCCAGCCCGCATAGCCCACCGGCAGCGCCCGGATTTTCAGGCGCGCCAAGCCGCAACACGGCAAAGATGCAAAGGATCGGGCCGAGCGAAAGCAACGGGATCACCGCAAGGCCGAGCAAGGCACTCTTCTCAGCCAGAGGCGGGAAGACGGATTGCTGCGGCATCGTTGCCAGCTCCAGACCTGCGGCGCACATCATGGCGGCCATCGGAAAAAGGATTGGGCGCAAGGTCGCGCGGGCGGGGATGTCTGGTCTGCCGATGCGAAACAGGCCGTGCACAGCGATCAGAGCTACGCCCGTCACGATCATGAGGTGAAACAGGAGGCGGCTTGGTGAGATGATTGGACCGGATGTCGAGGAACTCCCAACAGTGAGCCCGCAACCCAGCACGGCGAGAAGTGCGGCACCCGACAGGCCGCGCCAGAGAGCCCGCTCGAAGGTTAGTGTCATGCGGGCATCTTTTGAAAGCAAACGGATCAGCTCGTCAGTATCCATGACGGATGCGGCCTCGTCTTGATCGGGAGTTGATGTCGCTCCATGTGCCGTTTCCCTCAGGCCGCGCGCGCCTGCTTGATCGCATCCCGCAGGGCGTCTTTGCTCAGAACACCCGAGTATGTTGTCGAACCGATAACGAAGGATGGCGTGCCGGCGAAATTGAAGGCGAGAGCCTGGTTGAAGTTTCTCGTCAGCAGATCGGCTATCTTCTTTTCGTTCTTCTGCACCGCCGCGCCGACGGCACTCAGATCGAGACCCGCTGCAGTCAGAAGCCGCTTGACGTCGTCTTCGCTCAAGGCCCCTCTTGTCGCCATCAATGCTTCCATACCGATCTTGTATTGGCCGAGCTCATTCGCGCCCAGGACGGCTTGCGAGGCGAAAACCGACGTATCGCCGAAAACAGGCCAGTCTTTCATGAGGAACCGGACATTGCCGTCTTCGGCGATGACCGCTTCGACATCCGCATGACTCTTCTTGCAGTATGGGCATTGGTAATCGAAATATTCGACGACGGTGACATTGCCGTTTGGATTGCCGAGCACCGGTGCGTCCGGATCATGAAAGACTTCCTGCTCCGTCAGCTGTTGCGCATGGCCAGCGCGGGAAATCATGGGAGCCATCAGGAGGCCGGCGGCGCCGGCTTTCAGCAGATTCCTGCGGTTGATCATCGTTTCACACCTCAATTGAAAAGCTATGTTTCCCGATTGCTCAGGAGCCGCTCTTGGCTGTTGCGATCGCTTTCAGCAGGTCGTTGGCACCGAACTCACCGACAAGCCTCACATCGTTGATCTCGTGACGATCGGCCGTGAAGAGCATCATGGTCGGCGGCCCGACGACATCGAGGCTGCGCATCAGATCGCGCTCGGCCGGCGTCATGCTGGAAAGGTCGACCTTGATTGCTTTAAGCGGCCCGAGCGCTTCGGCAACATCCGCTCGAGTGAGGACGTTGCGATCGATGGATCGGCAGCTGACGCACCAGTCCGCCGTGAAATAGACCAGGCTCGCCTTGCCGGATGATTGGGCGAGATCCAGCTGATGATCCAGATCGTTCTTGGAGGCGACCGGCGTCATGCCTTCCTCCAGGCTGATTTGAACGGGCTTTTGGCCGCCGCCGAAAGCCGCAAGCGGCATCAGCGGATTGGTGGCGCCGGCAGCAAGGCCGACGGTGAGAGCGACGGCATAGACTGCGAGAAAAAGGCCCAGGGCCTGCGACGCCATATGAAGTGGCGAGATCCGTCCTCGGGCGACATCGAAGGCACCGAGATAGATGGCACAGGCCATGGCCCATATCGCCCAGAAGGTGATCGTCAGCCAATCGGGGAGCAGCGGTTCGGCCATCCAGATCGCAAAGCCGAGAAAGATGAAGCCGAAAGCCTGTTTGACGGATTCCATCCAGGCCCCGGCCCGAGGCAGAGCCTTGGAGCCAGCAGTGCCAAACGCGACCAAAGGCACGCCCTTACCCAGTCCGAGTGCGAAGAGCAGCGCAGCACCCAGCACAATGTCACCGGTGCGGGCGACGTAAAGCAGGGCACCCGCGAGCGGAGCAGTGACGCATGGCCCAATGATGAATGCCGACGAGAACCCCAATATCGCGGCAGAGGTGACGGAGCCGCTACGTCCGTTCCGATTTCCGCTCAGCCTGGCCGCCAACCCGGATGGCAGCTGAAGTTCATAAAGCCCGAACATGGAAAGGGCCAGCAATGCAAAGATGACCGCGATCGCGGCGACCGTCCATTCCGACTGCAGCGCAAGCTGGAGATTTTCGCCCGTCCAACCGGCGACAGCGCCAAAAATCCCGAACGCTGCGGCGAGCGCCACGGCATAGCTGACGGACAGAAGAAGTCCTCTTCGCGCCGTCAACTGTTCGCCTTCGCGAGCCAAAGTGGCAGCGAGGATGGGGTAGAGAGGAAAAACGCATGGCGTGAACGCCAATAGAACGCCAAAGCCGAAGAAGGCCGCCAGCAGCAGAAGAACACCGCCGCGGGCGAGAAAGCGTGCGACAATATTGGTCGAGGCGACGGTCGCGCCACCTGCCGGTTCCGGCTTCAACACCGGTGTGGAGTTCGGCTGCGCTGGCGTCCACTTTGATTGCGCGGCAGCAGGCGCGGTAAAGGCGGCTTGCTCTGAAATATGGAGTGTCTCGGTATCGATTGTCCGCGTTGCCGATGGATAGCAAAGTCCATGTTCCTGGCAGCCGCGATAGATCACAGTGAGTGGACCACCGACAGGATCGACCTCGGCATCTGCATGGTCGAAATAGACTTCGGATTTACCGAAAGTCTGGTCGCCCTTTGTGATGCCTTGAGGCGTCTTCAATGCGATCGGCTTGCCGTCGCTGGTCGTCGCCGACAGGTGTTCGCGGTAGAGGTAATAGCCCGCAGGCATCTTCCAATGCAGATGAAGGACGCCCGAGGTCTCGCGATCAACCGAAAGCTGGAATGCCTTGTTCACGGCCAAAGGCGCGTCCGCCGCATTCGAAGCGCCTGCGCCGAGGGCAATGAAACACGCGATCAGCAGTAGGTAGAGACCTGAGGCAAGACCAGCGACCTTCCCGTTCGGCAGGCGTAGCTGGCGTCGGCCGTTGTGGCATAGGCGCGCTCGAAGGACATTGGATTGCAGGTTCATCGTGATCCTTCTACATGTAAAGAAAAGCGCATCGTTCCCGCGCGCCTGTCGACGACCGCGCGGGAACGAAGCTGGCGAGCGCACTGCACTCGCCAGAAACTAAGGCCTATCCCAATCCGGCGCCCTCCGACGACCGTTCAAGGCGTCAGAGTTGGGTGGACAACGCGCCTAGGCTGCGGTGGAAATCCAGTGGGCCAAGGTTGATTTTGGAGCGGCGCCGATCTTTACATCGGCAACCTGGCCGTCCTTGAAGATTGCAAGCATCGGGATTGAGCGAACGCCAAATCGGGCGGCCAGCTCGGGGTTTTCGTCGACGTTGACCTTTGCGACCTTCACCTTGCCGGCCATCTCCACGGCAATTTCGTCGAGGCTCGGGCCAATCATCTTACAAGGGCCGCACCAGGCAGCCCAGAAATCCACGACAACAGTTTCCGAGGCCTCGAGGACTTCGGTCTTGAAGTTGTTGGTATCGACTTTCACGGTGTTAAGAGAGGTCATGGACCACACTCCTTGTTTCAGATTGTGGCCTGAGAATACGCGCTCCTCCTGCGCTTTAGGATGTCTCGGATGCTCATTGACATGGCCGCCCGGATCAATCCGCCGCCAAGAATGATGAAGAGGTGTCTGGCGGTTCGCTCTCCGGGCAGCGCCGCAGGTCAGTCACAGGTATCGACGCACCAATCGTCCTGAGGCTTGGCGTCAGCGATGAATTCAAAATCGGTGAGATCGGCTGACATAAGCACGATTTCCCTGTTTGGCCGCCGATCGTTGCCTCGCGGATAGATGCGCCGCCGCGTCGGAAAGACGAAATCTCCGAATTTCTGATGGTCGTGCAGATAGTGGGCGGCGGGGCTGCCTCCGGCAATCTCGACCGCGTAATCGTGACGACGGATCAGCCCCTTGTCATCGAAATAGAGTGTCTGCTCGCGCGAGTGGGTCACATAGGATTTCGGGAAGATGACCCTGACCGCCCGCCAGGTTTCGCCGTCATCCGTCCATGGCTCGATTTCTTCGCACTGCACTCCATCCAGCACTAGCGAGAAGGGCAGCGTGAAATAGGTCCACAGCGCACAGCCGACGAAATAGGCCAGTTGCGAGGCAGTCCACGGTGAACCGTCAAACGCGAAGGAATGGCGCGGATTGTCCAGGCCCTCTAGGACGATGCCGTCACGCGTCTCGACCGCAGTGCGAAAAGGCGTGTAAATCCCGATCTGCGCTGGCGCCAGATAGGGATCGAAGGTCACGCGTTGCACGCGCGTATCGACGGTGACCTGTGTCGGACGGCCGGCAAATGCTTCCTGGCCTCGAAGCTTCAAGGCGGCGCCATCCGGGATGAAGGTGGCCTTGATCTGGCGGATACCCTCCCAGCGGGAGAGGCCGCCATGCGCTTCGATCGATGACGTGATGATATCAAGCATGTTCGGAACTCTCTTTCATTTCAATGGAAGCCGTTGCCGGCTCCCTTTAGCGAAGCTGGAAACGGTCACATCCACACCGCGCGGTTCTTTTCGACAAACTGCGCGAGCGTGAGGGGTTTACGACCGATGATCCTCTCCACGGTATCCGTCGTTCCGGCCATCAACCCGTTTCGGTGCATTTCGGCGATGGCGTCGATGTGCTGCACAAGGAATGGAATGTCCTGCCCCGTGACTTCGCGCACCCATTGTGCACCGCTGCTTTTCTCATAGCGCACCGACTTTTCGAGGACCTGTCCAACGATTTCCGCGATCTGCGGTGGCGTCAGCTCTGTAGGGCCTGAAAGCGAATAGGTCTTGCCCGCGTGAGAATGAGGCTCCGCCAGGATCGCCGCGATGACGGCGCCCTGATCTTCAGCGGCAATCGGCGCAAAATGTCCCGTTGCGCCGAAGGCGACGGCATAGCGCCCATCGCGGATCATGGTGCGCATGTAGAAAAGCCATTCGGCAAAGGCGGTGGGATGCAGATGGGCGACGGGTATGCCGGCCCAATCGAAAATCTGCTCGCCAAGCCAGTGCTGGAGTGCCGAGTCACTCGGAGCATTGGGCAAAGCCGTTCGCTGAGACATGTTGACAATGAACTCGGCCTTCACCTCGCGCGCGGCCTGGGCAAAATTGTTGGTGGCCTGCACGAGGCCAGGACGCATAGGGTAGACGAAGTAGGCACGTTTGATGTCGTCAAAGGCACGCCGCACGGTGCGAAAATCGAGGACGTCACCGATGAAGATCTCGGCCCCTTGCGTCTTGAGCTGCTCGGAGCGTTGATCCTCCTTGTGAACGAAGGCGCGAACTGGAAAGCCGGCGTCCAGTAGAAGCTTGGTCGCGACATTTCCGGTGGCACCAGTCGCGCCGCCAATGAGCATTGTCGATTTCATGAAACAGTCTCCATCACATTCTTGGTCGCCTGCAGGCTTGATGTGCCTGCAGGACATCTCGGGTTTGCTTTTGATTGCAGAGCGCGATCACGCCTTTGCGTCTTCGACCATCCGAAGCGAAACGGGCGTTGTGGGTGAAGTGATATTGCTTGCTATGTTTCGATGAGCGGCAATTCGCCTGTCAGCCAACTCCGAAACAATGAGAGCCGCCGCCACGAGCGCTGCTGCGACATAGCCGAGGTTGCCAGCGCCGACGGCATCGATTGCCGTTGCGCCGATGATGCCGGCCGCTGTCGTCCCGAAAAATACGGCGGAGTTGTTCAGGCCGAGAACAATCGGTGCGATCTGCGGGGCGATACCGACAATGCGATGCTGTTGCGGAACCGTGCTGCCCCATCCGCAAGCGCCCCAAAGGAGAATGGCGGGGATCGCAGTCCATAGACCCAGGCTCGTCCACTGCAAGAGCATGAAGTTGACGAAGACCAGGGCGAGCATGGTGATCAGCACCTTGCGCGAGCCAATGGCATCGATCAGGCGGCCGGCAAAGAGATTGGATACGGTCCCGGCGACACCCCAAACGACCAGTAGGCCAGCCAGAACGGGGGCACTGCCGCCGATTGCCTTGCTGAAGACGACGGCGAAATACGTGTAGATCGTGAAAGCCGCGCTGAAAAATAGAAATGTGGTGGCAAGCGCAAGCCCGATGCGCGCATCTGCGAGCGGGGCGAGACGCTTGCCGAGCGAGACGGGCGGCAACATGGGAATATGCGAAAGAGAGATCGACACACCGATGCCGGAGACTGCCGCAAGCGCCGAAACGAACACCATGGTCCAGTGCCAGTCGGCCAGGCCGCCGATTAGTGTGCCGATGGGTGCGCCGAGGGCCGTCGAAACCGTCATCCCCGTCGCCACCACGGAAAGCGCAAATCCGCGCTTGTCTGCTGGTACGATCGAAGCCGCAGCCCCCGTTGCCGTCGGTGCGAACATGGCTGCACCAAGGCCGGCAAGCGCACGCGTCGCCAACGCGACTTCGAAATTCGGCGCCAGCGCCGTGGCGAGATTGGCAATGACAAAAAGGGAAAGGCCCGCGAGCAGCAACCGGTTGCGCTGTATATGCGCAGCGACGGCTGCAATGACGGGAGCGAGTATCGCGATGGTCACCGCGTAGATCGTGGTCATCTGGCCTGCCGCGCCGATGCTGACTTTGAAGTCGCGGGCGATTTCCGGGAGCACGCCCGCGACGACGAAGCTGTCGGTTCCAAGTGCGAACATGCCGAGGGCGAGAACGAGAAGTCGTCGGTCCATGAAAGAGCCTCCTGTCGAGGTTCCGGGATTTGATGGGAATAGCAGTAGGGTACAAGCGACCATGTCGATGCATGGACTTGGCGACCCGCAAGCCGGAATGCTTTGCCCAATCGAGCGTCGTCGCGATCTGACGACGGCGGTTGTGACGCTCGGCTTGTCTAGAGGCATTCCGGCCGCGGGGTATTGAAGATTACTTGCCCTGGATTAGCAGTCCGAGCGGAGCGAGCGGGCCAAGCGGCATGAACTCATATGTCGCAAAGCCGCCGGTGACGAGCGGGAGCGTTCCGACCTCGGCGCGCGCCTGGTCGACCGAGTCGACATTCATCAGGAAGACGACGCCCGGCGCGTCCTGGCGATACCAGAACTGTTCGATCTTGCTTTCCAGATAATGCTTCAGCGTTGCCGGCACTTCCTTCGGCATGATTTCGTTGCGCTGTTCGTCGGACAGGGGCTTGACGATCGAGCCGATTGCTAAAACTTTCATGATGGGTCTCCTAAAAGAGCGTTGTCTGCGAGACGAAACCTACGCAAGACGGTCACAGGCAGCTATCGTCGTAAACGCCAACTTTGCTGTCATTTACGCCAAGATGCGGTAAGGGTGGGCGGTCAGGCGCTCATTGGGTTTCGGCCGATCTGCAGGTGGCACCTCAGTTTTGATAGGTCTCTGAATTTCATGATCTGCATTGATTGTTGAGCCCTGCTCACAAGGGCATGCAATTGTCAGCACCTAATCCGAGCCGTCAGCGCGCGCTAAATCGTCCGCGGTGCGACCTATCGTGCCGAAGACCAAGAAAGGGTAGAAAATGAAAACGTCCGGATATGCTGCAATGGACGCGAACACGCCGTTGCAACCCTTCACCTTCGAGCGCCGCCAGCTCCGCCCTGAAGATGTCGCGATCGACATTCTGTATTGCGGCGTCTGTCACTCAGACCTTCATCAGGCCCGTAGCGCCTGGGGGCCGTCGCTTTATCCGCTCGTGCCCGGCCATGAAATTGTCGGCAAGGTTTCCGCCGTTGGCAGCGGAGTCACCCAATACAAGGTTGGAGACAGCGTCGCTGTCGGAACGATCATCGACAGCTGCATGGAATGCCCGCAGTGCCGCCGCAACGAAGAGCAGATGTGCTACAAGGGCGTGACGTTGACGTACAACGGCAAAGATCGCGTCTCGGGCGACCTGACCTTCGGTGGCTATTCGAACCATATCGTCGTTCGCGAGGAATTCGTTCTGCGTCTGCCCGATGGGTTGGATATGGCGCGCGCGGGCCCGCTGCTTTGCGCCGGCATTACCACCTATTCGCCGCTGCGCGTCTGGAATGTCGGTCCGGGAAGCCGCGTGGGAGTGATCGGGCTGGGTGGCCTGGGCCATATGGCGGTGAAGTTTTCCTCCGCGCTCGGCGCTCACACCACGGTTCTGACCCGTTCGGAAGGCAAGCGCAGCACGGCCTTTGAACTCGGCGCGGACGCCGTGCTTTTGTCGACATCGCCGGAGCAGATGGCATCGTCGGCCTATGCATTCGACCTGATCATCGATACCGTCCCGCACGAGCATGATCTGCGGCCTTATCTCGATCTGCTGGATGCAGACGGCACCTTGGTGATCGTCGGATCGCTGCTCGACACGCCCGCATTCAGCAATCTGCCTCTGATCATGGGGCGTCGACGAATTGCCGGAAGCCCGAGTGGCGGTATCAGGCAGACTCAGGAGATGCTCGATTTCTGCGCCCGCAAGAACATTCTTCCGGAATGCGAGATGATCAAGATCCAGGACATCGAGGCATCCTTCGAGAGAATGGAGCGCGGTGACGTTCGTTATCGTTTCGTCATCGATATGGCGTCGCTGGCAGCGGATCAAAACGCCTGAAGCAGATACAGCGGCGGGTCAGCTCGCCGCTGTTTCCCATGTTCGCCGGGACGACGCACGCAGCGCGTCGACAAACGCGGCAAGCGCCGGCGGAACCTGTCGCCGGCTCGGGTAATAGATGGAATAGCCGGGGAACGGCTTGCAATATTCGCCCAGGACCTTGATCAACCTGCCGTCGCGCAGATGGTCCTTAGCGGAATCTTCGAACACATAGCCCAGGCCGATGCCAGCAGCGGCGGCGCGAACCATCATATCGGCATCGTTGACCATCCATGAGCCGCTAACCCGGATTTCCACATCGCGTCCCCGGTCGTCGAATTCCCAAAGATAGGGGGCGCCCGCAGAGGCCATGTAATAGTTGATGCAGTTATGATCGGCGAGGTCGGCAAGTGTTTCCGGGGCAGGACGGCGGCTGAAGTAAGATGGTGCGCCGATGACGGCTGCCCGCAGGTCCGGGCCAACGCGGATCGCGATCATATCCTTGTCGACCGTCTCCATGAGGCGGATACCGGCGTCGAACCGCGACGCGACGATATCTTCCAGGCGATCGCCGACGATCAATTCGATTCTGATATCCGGAAACTCTCGATGGAAGTCCGACAACATCGGGATGACAAGGGATTCCGCCGCGTGCTTCACGGATGTCACGCGCACCGTTCCCGACGGCTTCTCCCGCATGTCGCCCAATTCCTGCAGGCCGCGATTGATGTCGGCGAAGGCCGGGCGAAGCGTGGAAAGCAATCGCTCGCCCGCCTCAGTGGTGGCAACGCTGCGCGTCGTTCGAGCGAGAAGCCGCACGCCCAGGCGCTCCTCCAGCAGCCGCATCATATGGCTGAGGCCCGATGGAGAGATCCCCAGGCGGGCCGCCGCCCGCGTAAAGCTTCGCTCCTCGGCGACCACGACAAATGCTGCGAGATCATCGAAATCATGGCGCTTCATTTGTGCTCAGCTCTCACGAAAATATGCAGATTGTGGAGATATAAGCACAAATTGCCATGCGGCGCCAAATTCATTCGACGCCGCTGGACCGTGTGGATGGTCCAAGCTTATGTGTTCAAGGCGTCTTCGATTGCATACCCTGCAGCTGGCGAAGCGGGTTGAGCGGTGCCAGTGGCATCAATTCAAAAGTCATCAAATGCGCTTGGCCGAGCGGCAGCTTTTCCAGCATGTCGTGAGCCGCCGCTTCGTCCGTGACGTTGAGGACAAATACGACGCCCATCCGCCCTTGCAGCGAATACCATTGGTCTATCTTGCCTGCGAGATAGAGATCGACGGTTTGCCTGACCTCATAGGGCAGAATTTTCAGCACTTGCGCCGGATTGGTGCCGGCGGGCACCGTGCCGATGGCGAGAATGCGTGTCGTTGGCACCGGCGCCATTGCGGTCTGCGCGTGACCCGCTGTGGCGCCAGTCATTGAAAGCATCAATGCGAGCAGGCCTGAAACGACAAGATTCTTCATGTGACTTCCTCTGATTGGGGTTTGGCTGCCAAAGCGGCCTGGCGCGATTGGGTCTGCGCCATTCGAGTGAAGGCTAGCCAATCCCCGGAAAATGCGCTATCGTCGGAAATGACAATTTTGAGGCCATTTACGCCATGCGTATATCTGTACTTGCCTTGGAGGGGTTGTTCGATTCGGGGCTGGCAGTCACACTTGACGCCTTTGCAACGGCGAACTCTCTTGCGGCCAAATTGCTGGATGGATCGCCGCGCTTCGATGTGTCCATTGTCGGCGTTCGCCGCAAGGTGAAATCCGCACAGGGGCTCATCGTCCCGGTAAAGCCCATTACGCCCGAGCTGATGCCCGATTGGGTGATCGTGCCGGCCTTGAGATCGACGACGCCGGCAACCCTGCTTCCCACTCTGGAACGCGCGGATGTGCGCCAGGCAAAGACACAGCTGCGAGAGTGGTATTCCGCTGGCATCCAGCTTGCGGCATCCTGCATCGGAACTTTCCTGCTGGCGGACGCGGGCATCCTGAATGGACGCGAGGCAACGACGACCTGGTCGCTCGCCCCGTTCTTTCGTCAGCGTTATCCGCAGGTCACGCTGGACGAGACCCGCATGCTGGTTCCAACCGATGTGGGTGTCACCGCCGGCGCGGCGATGGGGCATCTCGATCTCGCACTATGGCTCATTCGCAAGGCAAGCCCCGAACTTGCGACGCTCGTCTCACGCTATCTTCTGGCCGATATTCGCTCGTCCCAGGCGTTCTACATCATTCCCAATCATCTCGCGCAGGCCGATCCGCTAGTGCTGCGGTTCGAGCGATGGGCGCGCGAGCATCTGCAGGAGGGGTTTTCGCTGCAGGATGCGGCAAAGGCGCTGGGAACCAGCGCACGTTCGCTGCAGCGTAGATGTCAGGCCGTTCTTGGTAAGTCACCGCTTGCCTATTTTCAGGATCTGAGGGTAGAACGCGCGCAATCTCTTCTTCACGGCAGTGGCCTCGATGTCGACGCGATCGCGACGGAAGTGGGGTATGTCGACGGGGCGACCCTTCGAACGCTGCTGCGTGACCGCCTGGGGCGAGGGGTTCGCGAGCTTCGGTCCGACCTGCGCTAATTCGGGCGTCGGCCTGTTGGCCGTTTGCTTTTCAGTTCGTCCCGTTTGCGGGCAATGCAAGGAACAAATATGTCCGCGGCCTATGAAACACTGGATCTTCTCGCACCCGTTTTGAGGGTGCGTCCGGAGTTGCAGGATTTTTGCAGGTTCGGCGGATCCTGGAGTGTCTCTCATTCGTCCGCGGGGGAAGGATGGGCCGCCTTTCATATCGTGGTGAAGGGCAGATGCGTGATCGAGCGGCCGGGTTCGAAGCCGGTCAACCTGGAAGCGGGCGACGTTCTGCTTCTTCCGCATGGCGATGGTCATGTCGCCTATGGTGTCAACGGCCGCGACGGCTTGCGCCAGACCACGACGACCTATCGCGAGCACATTCGTTTCAAGCAGACGGAGGGCGACGAGATCGACACGGAACTCGTCTGCGGACGCCTGCACCTGGAGAGCGCGAGCGAAAATCTGTTGTTGCGCACGCTTCCACCGGTCATCCTGTTGAGGCTTAGCGGTCTTCGTCGTTATGCGGAGTTGATTGCGACGATCCGCGACGAACTGCAGGATGCACGTCCCGGTGCAGCCAGCATTGCGCGTGATCTGTCCAGCGCGCTCTTCGTCATGCTGCTGCGCCAGCATCTGGAAGAAGAGCCGCCGACCACGGGATTGCTGGCGCTTTTGAGCGCAAGGGAGACCGCAAGGGCCGCGGCCGCAATGGTCGCCGATCCGGCGAAATCCTGGAATCTGGAAGAGCTCGCTTCACTGGCCGCCGTATCGCGCGCAACGCTGGTGCGGGCGTTTCGGCGATTGAGCGGGATGCCGCCGCAGACATTCCTGACGGAGTTGCGCCTCGGTCTTGCGCGCAATCGGGTTATCCATACATCCGATACGCTCGCCGATATCGCCGTCGCCGTCGGCTACCAATCGGAAGCAGCGCTCAGCCGCGCCATGCATCGCCGCTTTGCCACGCGCCCCGGCGCGATGAGGAAAAGCCAGCACGAGATATCCTCGGCTTCCGCGCAGGTCGATTAACTGCTGCTCGTAAGGATGGCCACCTCTCGTGGCCATATTTGCTGATGGCAATCGCTATTGCGTCGCTTTCTTCAGGCGAAGGAGGGCGGCGACCATTCCAGCCGTCTCGCGAATTGCAGGGACGCGGAATCTATCCCCATTTCATCTCTCCCTTTGCGACCTTGGCACCCAGCTCGAGCGAGCTGACGTCAGCGAGATTGGGGTAACGCTTGGTCATCGCCGCGATCAGGGCAGCGCTGTCTTTGGCCCTCACCTCTTCTTCGTGAAAGGCGACAAGATAGTCCCGCGTGAACTTGATGGCGTCGAGCCCCTGCGGCGCACCCTCCGCCTGATGTGCGGGAACGACGATCTTCGGTTTGCGCGCAGCGATCGCATCCAGGGCCTTGATCCATGTCTGCCGCTTCTCGGGCGTGGCTTCGTCGGCGACCCAGACGTGAATGCCGGACGATATCAGCACGCCGCCGAAGACGGCTTTCAGCGAAGGCACCCAGAGATAGCGGCGATCGTGCATATCGGCAATTTCGACAATCTCGATCTTGTCGCCATCGAGCGTCAGCGCCTTCAGATCCGAGGCCGTGGGAATGACGACATCGGACAATTTCTGCGGTCCGTTTTCCTTCAGCTGCGGCCCCCAGGTGGCCAGCTTGCCTTCGATATTGGCGTGGATCGCCGCGACGGTGGCAGGCTTGGCAATTACCTTGGCGTCAGGGAATGCTTCGACGATCGGTCGCAGGCTGAAATAATAATCCGGATCGTTGCAGCTGACGAAAATGGTACTCAGGGACTTGCCCGTCGACTTGATGGCATCCGCAACGGCGTGGCCATCGGAGAGCGTGAAGCCTCCATCGATGAGAATGGCTTCTTTCTTGCCGCTCACAAGAACCGGCGTACGGCGAAACCCATCTTCGGACGCCTGAAAATATTGCCATTTCAACGTTGAGTTCGCCGCCTGTGACGTGGCGAGGGGGATGATCGAGATGGCGCTTGCGGCCAGGGAAAATTTGAGTGCGTCCCGTCGGGTAAGCATGTCCGTTCCTTTGTTGGTGGTGAGTTAAGCGGCCTTGATATGCGCCATGAGATTGTCGTAGCTGCTGAAGAGAGCGCTGGCGTCCAGAAGGCGCTGCCGTCCATTTCGTTCGATCACCAAAGCCGGCACGCCGTTGGCGCCCAGCCGGCGAAAGAGATCCTGACCTTGAGACATGAGCTGCCGGTTGGCATTGAGCAATTCGATCGGCGCTTCCTCCAGCATGGCTGCGGCTTCGCCTAATCCTTCGGACGACAAGAGCGCGGCAAGCACCGGTATGCTCGTGATATCCAATGCTGTCACGTAGCGGGCATGCTGGACGATCCGCAACGCATCGAAGCGCTTGCGATGGTCGGACAGGCCTGCCGCCGTAATGGCAAGCGTGGCGGCACCTGAATCGAAGAGAGAGCCCGATTTGTTCAAGACCTTCAGGCGGTACGCCTCGGAAAAGGACTGACCGCTCAGGCGTTCGATCCGTTGGTCGTTCGACCAGGCGTAAGCAGCGAAACTCGCATCCATTTCACGCGCGCCGGCGCCTGTGAACAGTCCCGTCGGTAGCAGCTGCACTTCGATGCCTGCGTGCAGCAAACGCTCGATCATCGGGCTTGCGCCATAGCACCAGCCGCAAAGGGGGTCGAAGAGATAGGTGGCCGAATATTCCTGCATGGAGCGCGTCCCTTATGGTTCGGACGGACTATCTCAGCAGTTGCCGCGTCGAAAAATATCGGCCAATCATACAGACTGTATGAATTGATCGGACAATGACGTGAGCGAACTTCTCAACCTGAACCGGCTGGTCTTCTTCACATCCGTGATGGAGACCGGTTCATTCACCGCTGCGGGTGAGCGGCTCGGCGTCGCAAAGGCAGTGGTCAGCCATCAAGTGGCGCGGCTGGAAGAGGAACTCGGCGTGTCCTTGCTGATGAGAACGACACGGCGCCTGAGTGCCACGGAAGAGGGGCGGGTGTTTTATGATCGCTGCATCCTCATCCTGAGAGAGGCAGAATCAGCCTATGGTGAAATGTCGCTTCATGCCAACGAACCCGCCGGCACGCTGACGTTGACCGCTCCGTTGGATTACGGCGTCGCCGTCGTTGCCCCCGTGGTTGCCGCCTACCGCGAGCGGTTTCCGCAAATGCGCGTGGATCTCATATTCGACGACAATGTTTTCGATCTCGCCGATGGGCAACTCGATCTGGCCATCAGGGTCGGCTGGCTGGCGGATATGAGCAATAAGGCCCGACGCCTCGGCACATTTCATCAATATCTGGTGGCAACGCCAAAATCGGTCGGCGGTTTTCCAAAGCTTATCGAGCCGTCCGATGTGGCGGCACTCCCCTGGATCGAAAATGCAGTGCTGCGACAGCCGCTGCGCTGGGTCTTTTCCCGCGAGGGGCACTCATCCGAGATTGTCGAAATGAGCTCTGCAGTACGCACCGACAAAACGCCGTCGGCCTATGCCTGCGTGATGGCGAATATGGGGGTTTCGGTTTTTCCGGATTACATGGTCGCGGACGACATTGCAGCCGGGCGCCTTTTGCGATTGCTGCCGGAATGGACATTACCGGCCGGCGGAATCCACGCGGTCTTGCCCATAGGCCGTTTCCGCCCCGCCAAAGTGAAGCGGTTTATCGAAATGCTGCAGGTCGCCGAACGCCGCCGGGGCACGGCCGGTAAGTAGAGAGATGCGCCATCTTTCGGCAAAACGTAGCCTGGATCAGCCAGATGCCAGCGCTGCTGCATGGGAACGGCGTCGCTGCCAGAAGGCGGTATCCCACCTTGCCGCCGTTGCGTAATGCGCGGCGAGTGCGGGCCCGTAATCGGCGAAGCCTTGAGAAGCAATCATCGCATAGCGCATCCGCGCGAGCTCGCCGCGCCCGTCCATCATGTCCGATGCGGCATAGGCGGCAAGGATGCCGGTGCGCAGGGCATGGACGATGCCGCGTGACGACAATGGATCGGCGCTGAACAGGCTGTCGCCAGCCGCAACCCAGTGATTGCCCGCAGCCGGATCGATCGTAGCCGTGCCCGCGGATTTGACCAGCATTGCGGTTTCATATGCGCCCTTTGGCAGAAGAGGTGCGATGATCCGCGTCGCGGCCAGCGCATCATACCAATAGTTTGGATTGCGAAGATCTCCGCCAAGGTCCGGATCGGTCATGCACGCGACGACGCGGCGCTGACCTGGCAAATCGGCACTGTACCACCAACCTTCCGGGCGCGCCTCGATCAGCATCTGGCAATCGCCCGGCACACCATCGAAAAAGCGTGCATAGGCCGCAAGGTGGCTATGCACTCTGAGCTTCGCACCGAAGGAGCGCGCCAGCTTCCAGCTTCGGCCGGTTGCCCAGATGACGGTGTTCGCAACGATTTCCCCATCGGCCAACCCCAGCCGCCAGCCCTGGTCACTGCGCGTGGCCGATAAAACTGCAGTCCCCAGCCGCACCTCGACGCCCGAGTCCGAGGCCGCTTGCACCATCAGGCGGTCGAAACGGGCACGGTCGAGTTGCCATCCCGGGCCTTGCGCGGAGAAGATGCTGGCGCGTTCATCAGGTGTTTCGCTGGCCCAGGCAGCAATAACGGCACGGCTTTCAACGAAATCGGATGACAGAAATTCCGTCCAGACACCGAGCTGCCGAAGCAAGCCCTGCGCTACGGCGGGCAATATCTCACCGGGTTTTTCCAGCGCGTGTCGGCCTGCATCGAACAGGACGACACTCAATCCCGGCGCATGGCGGCGCAGGGTCAATGCGGCGGCCGCACCTGCGGGGCCGCCGCCGATGATAGCGATATCAGCCTGCTCGCACGGCATAGAAGGACGCCACCACGCCTGCCGGATGTGTGCTGCCGCCATCGCCTGAATGCGGGATCGTGCGCACTACTGAACCGACGATCGCCGGCACTTCCAACCGGTCGGTGCTGTTCGGCCAGACCGGTACGAGCCAGCCGATATAGTCGTAGATCCACTCCTCGCCGCTAACCACGCCCTTCCCCTGGAAGCGGACCTGCATCGGCGAGCCATAACCAAAGCTGCCGCGCAGGTCGAGCGACCATCCCGGACCTCCGATCGTGCCCGAAAGCTCGGTCGTCGACTGTTCCACGATGACGATGGTGCCTTCTCCAAACAGCAGATCGTTGGGCGCCTTGGTGATATCCGGATCGTTGTTGAAGCTGCGATAGGTCCAGTTGCCGACAAAAGGATTGGTCATGTTCATTCTCCCGAATCTTCGACACAGATGTATTTGATGCCGGGCGAGGGTTGATCGATGCCGCCGGCCGGGTTGCGGATGACGAAGCCGAGCTTCGACCACTCGGTGACCATCTTGAGGTCGCCGGCGAGCGTTTGCGGAATTCCGCGTGCCCAGTTGCGGAACTGAAAGCCGTCACCGACAGGGTAATAGACCTGCATCGGCCGATGCGCCGGCCACCATAGCGTTTCCCAGACACGCCGTTCGCGCTCCATCAGCGTGTTGCCGACGCTGTCGGGATAAAGGACGTTCCATTCCTCGTAGGTGACGTCGATGGTCTGCGTGGAGCATTCGTTGAAATCGGCTTGCCACGGCAATCCACTGAGCTTGGTCAAGTCGCCGGGCTGCAATCCGACATCAAAATTGCTGCCCAGCGAAAGTGGATCGGAGGCATAGGCGATGTAGCCTTCCTCGCTCACGCCCGATCCCCATCGGTTGGCATTTTCCTGCGCGGCGGTCAGCGCGAAGCTGTACCATTCGGGATCGGCCTTGATCCGGTAGGGCTCGCGCCAGATCGCCGGGTTGCGAATGATCCATGTCACCTCGCCACCGGGGCAGAAAGCGCCGCCAAGCCCATTTGCCAGCACGCCCTGATCGAGCCCGCGCCCGCCCGGCACATTCCAGTCCTTGTAAGGCTGCCACGGATCGATCGCCGGTGCAAAGCCCGCGTCGACTTCGTCGATGAAAATACCCGCCGCCCACTGCCGCAACAGGAACAGCTGCGTATCGGTCAGCCGTAGGAACTTGCTGACAGTCTTGTTGGTAATCGGATTGTCGCCGGCAAGCAGCGGCATAAGCGGCAGGTGATAGGTGCGCGTTGCCGGATTGGCTTCCAGGCGAAAGAGGTTTTCCTCGCCCGGCCTTCTCAACAGGTCGAAGAGATACTGACGCGCCGGACGTCCCGGATCGGTGGTGGCGTCTTTTGTTGCGGCGGTGAGCGCATGATCGAACAACTGGCCGGATCGATATTCGAAAGCCAGACGCCGCAAAGCTGCTTCGATGGGCTCGTCCGGATCGGTCGTGCGGTCCGGTTCGGTGGGTTCCTGCCGTGAGGACGAACGCGCCAGCTTCAACATTCGCTTCGGTGGTGGTGAGGCTGCAGCCGCGATGCGCTCGATCACGCCGGTAACCGCTGCGTCGAACGCGCTTCGTGCCTCGGCATAGGCGGGATCGGCCACGGTGTCGTTGTCGCTGAATAGCCGCTGCCAGCGCGCGGCGTAGCTGCGTGGCGTTTCGTCACTTTCCGGCGGGCAAATCGCAGCGGTAAAGTTCGCCGCTGCAGCTTTCAACGTCGAGGAAACGTCGCCAACAACGGCGTCTTTCGCCGCACCGGGCGCCTGGGTTGCGTCGAGCAGCATCAGGCTAGGTTCAACGGCGGCCTCGAGCGAGCGCCCGCTGACATGATCGTCCCTCGCAACGTCTTCCTTTCGAGCGAGCACGCGCGGCGCAACCCGTGGGGGGATGCACAGGCGATAGGGATCGAAGGTGCCGCGACTCGACTGGTTGTGCGGAAAATTCGATTGCTGCAGGATATTGGCGAGGTAGGAGAATTCATCGGCGCGGAAGATGATGGGCCAGATATCGCGCCAGAACCATGGCCTGTAGGCGGAATTCCACTCGACAGGTCCGGCCTTCCAGTGAAGCAGGGCGGCGGTATCCGTCGGATCGATCTTCTGTGGCGTGTTGAATGTTCCCGCCGTGCCGAACATGTCGGTGCGGTAGGCGAATTCGCGGATCGACATATCCTCGACCACGTCTTCCAGCGTGATCATGTCGAGCACCTCAGGCGCATAGCGCGGGTACCCCATAAGCACCCAGGCGGGATATTCGACGTCGATATAGCGCAGCGCCTGGACGCGCTCTTCCATCATCACAAGCCGGGCCATGACCGGGCCATCGGAAATGTCGTCGAACCAGCCATCGCTGTTGGCATAGGTGTCGATGCGCGGATGAGCGAAGCCGCTCAGAAACGAGCCGCTATTGCCGTGTCCGCCAAGGACCAGCAGCCGGCCGTTATCATCCGTCATCATATCGCCGAGCGTATTGATATCGTTTGGCGCCATGCCTGTCGGCGGAAAGGTGACGGCATAGGCCGGATTGGTGTCTCGACCGAAGCTCGCTTTGCGCCGCTTTGTACAGTCGACGGCTTGTGGCCCGGCATCGATGACCAGCTTCTGCCGTTCGACGGGATCGGTGATATCGGGGTTTCGCAGCGGCGTATCGGCGGGATAGCCTGCCTCGCCACGCAGCCCGTCGAAGGTGAACCATGCGGCCTTCTTGTTGGCGAGCTGCACCCGCCACTGAATATCGACGAGCTTGCCGCGATTGCCGCCGCCCTCGACATGATCGCCGATCTTGAGCGGAATCCCGTCCGGATTGGCCTCGTCATAGACGAAGATCTGGAAGCGGGCCGCCTGGCGCTTGATCCGGCCCTTGCCGTCCTTGAAATGCTTGATCGGTGCGTCGTTCTTGGCGGCATTGCCGTCGGCATCGCACTCGATCGGCATTTGCGCCGGCTTTTCGGGCGAGATGCAGAACGCATCCGGGCTGTCGCCGAGCCGGGCAATGCCGACGGCCGGGTGGATACGATAGACTGTTGGGTCGGCCATATGAGTTCCCCCGCGCCGGTGTCGGACGTGTCAGTGATCAGTCGAGAAAGTTGAGCGAGACCCCGTCGAGCCTGAGCAGTTCGCGGTCTTCCTCATAAGAGGCGCCGATCACCACGAGGCTGACGGTCAGGTTGGCGGCGCCGGCGGCAATTAGCCGCCGTGCGGCGCGGGTCACGTCGATCCTGTGATTGCGCGGGGTATTCATGCTGCGCTCGCGCAGATCGAACTTGCGGTTCTCGGCTGGCGGTATTTCGCAATGCCCTGGCCCACCATAGCACTCGCCATGGCCGAAGATCGCGGCGTAACCGGCATAGCCGGCCACGTTGAGGGGCGTGCTGGCATCCGCTTCCGGTGTATTGAGGAACACACGGATGAAGCAGGAGCGGGGCAGCTGCGGCACGCGATGAAGTCGCACTTCGGCGGAGCGGAATCCCTTCGTCGCGTCGGGAACGGTGATCGGCGCGGAGACGAAGCGCCCGACAGGATTGCTGAGCCCGACCGGCATCAGGCACCCGCCGCGAACATACTCATAACCGAAGCGACTCATGTCGAGCGTGTCGCGAACGGCGTAGCTCCAGGGTGTCAGCGCCGAATCGAGATCCGCCGGCAAGCCGTCGGGATGATCCTGCTGCCAACGCCACCACAGGCGGTCGATATTCGCATGGACCGGCCAGAAGATAGGGTCGTAGGACGCCGTCAGGTTCGAGAACATGTCGCCGAATTGCGGCTCGGAATAAAGGTCGTCGCGCTGGTGGAACTTACGACCAGCGACGCGAACCGCGCTGTTGCGATCGGCAGGGGCATCGGTTTTGAAGGCTGGATTCATGCCGCCCGTCCAGATATGCATGGTGTTATGTGGGTTCTGGTCGAGGAAGCCGAAGCTGTCGACATAAAGGCTGCCGCCACCAAAATCGCGGAAGGTGCGCAGGTTCAGGATCTCGTCGATATCCTCCTGCGCCGGATAATGGTAGTGGATGACGGTGTTGATCGTGCCCTTGCCGAACTGGCCGGAATAGCGCAGCGGGTACCAGAGCGAATTGGCTTCCAGCAGCGCGTCGATCAGCCGCTTGCGATTGTCTCCTTCGACATACTCCTTACCGCAAGCCTTGCTGACGGCATCATAGATCTGTGTCGGATTGGCCCACGGCTGGCCGACCAGCGTGTCGATTTTGGCCGGGAAGCCTTGATCGCGCAGGAAGCGTGCGGACGTCTCGGTCAAGAAGCCCTTGAACGCATCGGGCAGGATCGCGCCCTTGGCCGGATTCTCAGGCTTGTACCGCGCGGCAGGAAAATCCCACCACGGCATGGTCACGTCGGGGCAGAAATCCTGCAAAGCCTGTTCGAACTCATAGAGATAGACCCGATGCCACGGCAGGAAGCGTTCCCAGCCGTGCTGGCAGTGGTTCTGATGGATCAGGGCCAGGTTATTGTAGCTGCGCTTGTCGCCGACCCACTTGTTGAGCTTGTACAATTCGCGAAAGGCATAGCGCAGGCGCTCCTTTTGCGGCTCACTCAGGACGTCGACATCCATGCGCTGCCGCAGCTCGCCCTTGCTATATCGCCAGGCGGCAGGATCGGACGCCGGCCCGAACACAGGGCCAGCAAGTCCCTTCACCTCGACGCGGGCCTCGGTTGCAACGCTGACCTCGCCGGCAAGCGCAACGGATTCGACCAGCGCGCCCGGACAGCCCTCGTCAATCCATGTCTCGATGCGGTCGATATCGTCATCGGCGACCGGTTTGCCGCCCCAGGGCAGGCGAGGAAACTGGCGACCGTCGAATGGGGGCAGCCCCCGCAACCCGCGGATCAAGTTCGAGCGGGCGCCGCGTCCATTCGCATCGGATTTGCCACAGCAGCTGGTGGTAAGCGGTGCAATCAGCGGCATCCCATGAGCCTGGGATGCCAGGAAATCCGGCAGCGTCATCCCGGTCACACTGCCGGCTCCTAAGGAGCCGCCAGCTGTTGCGAGGATTGCCTCCACATCGCTCCAGGTGAAGGGGGCCGAGGTCTTCGGCTCTCGCTTACTTGTGGTCATTGTGACCACCCATGTCCATGGCCTCACCCTGCGTGGTGTCGGTCACCTGGTCGGGCAGGACGACGGCCACGTTCTGCATCATCCCCTGATCCTCATGGTCGAGAATGTGGCAGTGAAGCACGTATTCGCCGATGTACCGTTCATAGCGCGTGCGAACCTTGATGGTGTAGATGCCCGAGAAGCCGGCCGGCAGGTTCTGCGGGATAAGGCTCTTGATCCACAGCGTATCCTTCCACACGCCTTTCAGGCCGACATATTGCGGATCGTAGGGCGCACCACCGGCATCATCGACGGCACCTGGCGCACTGACATCCTTACCGTTGGGGTCGGTGATCGACACGATCTGGAACGGATTGACGTGGATATGGAAGGGATGGCTGACGAAATGCGACTGCAGCGTCCATTCCTGTGCCTTGCCGAGCGGCAGCGAACGATCGATGCGGTTCGGATCGTACGGCTTCACGTCTGCGGTGTTTAGCGTGTTGCCGACCTCGAACTTCGTGTCGGGGCCAGTGGTATCGATGAAAAAGGTAAGTTCCTGCGTACCGTTGCCCTTTACCTCGTCGTCGGTCACATCGGGATGCGGCGTAAAGCTGGTGAATTTCGTACCGGCCTTCAGGTCGGCCACGACGGTTGCCTTGACGTTCTCAGGCATGTTGGTTTCAGCCAGAGACACCAGCGCGCGGTTGATGTAAGCCTCGACGTTATCGACAGGTTTGCCGGGAGCGACGTCGACGAGACCGAGCAATTGGGGGCCGGCATCGAGCGCGTTGACCGAGCCCGACTTGGGCGCCGAGGAATCGATCACGCAATAGCGCCCGGCTTCCGGAAAGACCACGAGTGCGTCAAAACGATAGCCCGGCTGGAATGTGGCCAGTTTGGTCGTCTGTGCCGCAGCCATCGTCAGGCCATCGGCTGCGATCAGCTGATAGGGAACCGGCGAAGAGGTGTCGCAGCTGTCCTTGATGAAGGCGGCGGCATTATCGGCCTTGACCAGCGTCTTCACGCCAGATGCCAGCTTGCCGTCGGTTACCTTGAAGAACTGCAGGCTGATCGTGTCGCGCACGCCGGCGTGAATCATCCGCCAGCGCTCGATCTGGCCCTGCGTCGCCTTCATCGGATCGTTGGGGTTGAACACCTTGCCGTTCAGCGAAGTGTAGCGGCCGGATGCCGGCCATGTGCCGGGGCCGAACTGATCGTAACCTTCGATGCCGCCGACATCGCCCTGATCGCAGATATAGCGGCCGTTGATATCCTGCTTGATCGGACCGAGATCGCCCGGCTTGGCCGGCTTGCCGCGGCAGGCGTATTGGATCTGCTGCATCACCAGAATGCGCTCTGGGATCGCCGAGGTCGGGATCAGCGTATCGATGTCGCCATGGGCATTGGGCGTGGGAAAGCGATTGCCACGGATGATCAGTGCGCCGGCCATGCCGCTCGAGACCTGCAGCGCGGTCGAACCATGGCGATGGGTGTGGTACCAGAATGTGCCCGACGGATGATCCGAAGGAAGGTTATACTCGTAGGTGAATTTTGTCTGCGGATTGATCGACAAGAGAACGTTGTCGCTATTTCCCGAAGGGCTAACCCACAACCCATGAGTGTGAAGATTCGTGCCGTTGAAGCAGTGCGGGATGTCCGGCATGGTATGGCCGCCCGGCATGCAGCCCGGATCTCCCGGTTGTGGCCCGGCGGGGAGCTGATTGTCGAGCGTGACGCGCACGGTATCGCCCGGATTTGCCTCGATCGTCGGCGACACATAGGGTGCATTGGGATCGACACCCTTGCCCGTATAGCCGCGCAGATGGACCTTGTCATACCCACCGGTGGACGGGTTGTAGATCTGGTTGTCGATGTACTTGATTTGCAGGTCGAGGAGGCGGTCACCCCGCACCGGCGTCGTGTTGCCGGGAAGCGGCCGAAGCGGCGCCGTCTCCGCCAGCATCGGCTTTGCGATCGGCGCGCGCTCGTCCATCAGGACGGGAGGATTGAGGATCTCGGCCGCAGCGGGCAGCGCCGCTATCGGTCCGAGGACGACGCCGAAAATACTCGCAAAAAAACGCGCACGCATCATCGATCCACCACTCGACATGGTATCCCTCCACTCAGACTTAAGATTGTGCCCGGAAAGATAATGCTATCGTTTTAAGGGTATGTCCAGATCCATAAACCGAAAGCAGAAAAATTTATTTTAGCAATTTGTGGATAATAGCATACGCCCTGGATTCACGCGGTTTTGTGAAGCTTTGATGACGCTTTCATCACGAGCCGCAGCGATGCGGCAAAGACCGATCCGTCACGGCAGGTTGTTCGCCGCGGACGCTTGACAACTACGTTAAGGTTGAGCGGGTTGTGATGTTGCAACGCGCTGAAAATGGAGCGATTGTCGAAGGCGGCGCCGAAGTCGAGCTTGTCGTATAACGTCGACGCCGCGTGGTCACGACGATCTTACTTGCCGTACCGTTCGCTTGGGTGTGGCAGTCGGCTCGAGAATTTGACCGAAGCAGACGACCGCCACGCGCTCGCCCGTGGTTTTGGCGATATACATGTATTCGTCCGCCCGTTTGACATAGGACTGCGCGGTGTCGTCAGCTCGCAGGAAGGTGACGCCGACGGCGGCACCCGTAAACGTAACCTGCCCGTCGACGGGAATGGGCTTGAAGATGCGCTCCATCGTCTCTTGGAGATGCGGCTGCAGATCGCCTGCCAGTTTTCGGTCGATGTCCAGCAGCACGGCAAATTCGTCGCCGCCAATGCGAGCGATGAAGTCGGTGGCGCGGAACGTCTCTCGCAATCTGCTGGCAATGGTCCTTAAAACCTCATCGCCTGCAGCGTGCCCTATGGTATCGTTGACGGTCTTGAAGCCGTTGAGATCGATATAGGCAAGCGCGAGCTTTCGGTCGTTCAGCAGGTTACGCGCAACGGCGTCGGCAACGACTTCGTCGAAGCAGGCCCTGTTTGGCAGGCCGGATAACGCGTCGGTGCGAGCCGAGGTCTTGAGCGCGTTCTCAATCTCGCGCTGCTGGCGCACGCGGGCGGAGACATCGAGGATCACCTCGACGTCGAAAGAGACGCCGTCAATGACGGTGCGCTGGGCCGAAATCAGCGTCGGGATGATGGTCCCGTCGGCATAGGTGATGTCCACCTCTTCCAGCTCATAGGCACCTTCTTCTTCCAAAAGCCGGTGGCGCCGGTCGCGCGCCGGATTGTCGATCGCAGCGCCTTCGGAAATGAGCTTTCTGCCCTGTATGTCATCCCATTTCAGGCCGGTCAATCTCAGATAGGCTTCGTTGACTTTGACATAGCTGGAGGTCTTCGTGTCACTCGTCGTAATGGACATGGCGATCGGCGCGAACTCAAACATTCGCATCAGCATCGATACCAGCAGCTCCGTCGACAACACCTCCTGCTGGTCAGGGCTGGAGCTTGTTTCTTCTCCAGTCTGAACCGAAGGCTCATATGCGCCTATCTCAGGTGAAAGTCGCGTTTGCCACGCTTCTATGGAGGTATCGAGCTCCCCATGCGCGGCTTTGGGCTTTTGCTCAGCCGCCATTTCGGTGATGACGCCATACCACTTCGTAATTCTGCCGGCGGCGTTGCGGTGCGGCTTGGCGCGGCTAAGCATCCATTGCCAGGATTGGTCCCGCAATCTCATCCGGAACATGGCCTCGAAAGGCTTGCCCGACGGCAGCCACGCGAGCCATTCCTGGCGCACACGCAGGCGATCACCGGGATGCATGCGCTCGTACCAGTCGGCAATGCGATCAGACGTGCTTTTGGCCGTGCCGTCCGGTGTCGGTCCTATGAAGTTGACAACACCTTCGGCGTCGCTCGACCAAGGGATATTGGGCGTGAGTTCGCTGGATTGGCGCGCGTGATCCTCGGCCTCCTTGAGCGCGCTTTCGATTGCCTTGCGATCGGTGACGTCGATCGCAGTGACCGAAATGCCGATGGGCTCGCCCGCATCGTCGTCGACGCGGTGATTGATGACCAGGAACGCGCTTGTGCTTCCGGCAGGCTGATATTCGTCTATGACGACGGTCTCGCCGGCAAGGACGCGCTTGAGATCCCTGGTGACGCGGCGTGCCTCGCGCGGCGCCATGAAGCCGTGCACGGTGCGCCCGATCATGTCATCGGGGCGAATCCCGAACATGGCGGCAAACCGATCGTTGACGCTGAGATGGCGCAGTTCGATGTCGAGAAAGCAGAGGCCGATCGGTGCTGCATTGTATAAGGCCTCGAGATGATGAATTCTTTGGAAGAGCGAGGCGTTCACGCCATGCTGTGGTAACGCCTGCTGCTTGCGAGATGCCAGCAATTGCGCGGTTTGCGCGCCATCCAGCGGCTTGCCGAACAACCAGCCCTGTCCCACATCGCATCCAAGGCGACGCAGAATGGCTGCCTGTTCCTCGGTTTCGACGCCTTCCGCAACAACGGTCATGCCCAGGCTTTGCCCAAGCCCAATCACAGATGCCACGATCTTGCGGCTGCCGCTATCCTGCAGCATCGATCGCACGAAGCTCATGTCGATTTTGAGCCGATCGAAAGGAAAGGCGTGCAGTCGGGTGAGGCTCGCGAATCCGGTGCCAAAATCATCAAGGGCAAGCCCCATGCCGGCGGATTTGAAGGAGGCGATCGTCGACCGGACCGTCTCATCATTCTCCAGGAGTGCGCTTTCCGTGATCTCAATGTAAAGACGGTTTAATGGAAAGCCGGTTGCTTCGACCGTCCCGCGAATAAACTCATACAGACCCGGATCGCGAAACTGCATCGCGGAAATGTTGACTGCCAGGACGAAATTTCCCTGCCATAAGGATGCCTGGCGACAAGCCTCCGACACGACCTTTTCCGTCAGGGCGTTGATCAGGTCGCTCGCTTCGGCAACCGGGATGAAATCCGACGGCGGGATGGCGCCGAGCTTGGAATCGGTCCAGCGCGCCAGCACTTCAAAACCGACGATCGTTCCGCTTCGCATGTCGACCAATGGTTGAAACGCCGGCCAGATCGCCGGCGTCGACAAAGCCTCCCTTAGGGATTGCGGGGTCACTTTCGTGACGTCAATTTGTGTTGCTTGCTCGGTCTTTATGTCTTTGGTTTGTTTTTTTAGACTTGTCCGAGCGGCCTTCCGACGAGAAATCATATCGCTTCCACCTCTGCAAAGAAAACCTTGCCAGCGGCGGCTTAAAATTCGATTAGCTCTTGCAAGTATATCTGATTTTCATCTGCAAATCACCAAGCTTTCTGAAGCCTCGGCCCAACCTGCCCGATCTCCTGTGCTGGATGCCGCACCTGAAGTTCTGAAAAAATGCTGCGGCGTAACGAGCATGAAAGCCAAAGTGCTGCCGCGCGGATGTGCGGCCGAACCACAACCCGCGCGTTTGAGTGCAGAAGCTTATGAATATGGTCGCGTGGCTCTCATCAATACCCCATGCGCTTGAGGTCTTCGGGCAGGAAGGACTGACCGCTGCGGTTTTTGACGGCCGGAATTTCAGCAACGCGGTCCTGCCACGCTTTAAGCGCGGGCAGATCTGCAGGAACCACACCGAGGGCTTCGGCGAAAGCGAGGCCGGCAAGAAGCGTTATATCGGCCATGGAAAAAGCGTCGCCTGCGAGAAACTGCTGCTCTGCCAGGACGGAATTGAAATAATGCAGGCCTTCTTGCGCCTTCTCGGCCTCCCGTTGGCCCATTTCGGTCCGGCCTTGCCATTCGGGGCTCTTATAGGCTTGCAGCGCCTGCCCGAGGCCTGGGGTTGCGTGATGGAAAAAGATGCCGAGCGGATCGAGCACGAATGCCTCGGCGCGCCGCTGCATCATGTGGATGAGCGCCTTCTCGCTTGCGGTCCGGCCGGTCAGTTCCGGATTTCCGTCGAGATTGTCGAGATATTCGGTAATTGCAGTGCATTCCGAGATCAGCGTGCCGTCATCCAGTTCAAGGACGGGCAGCACGCCGGCGGGGTTCTTTGCAAGAAATGCCGCTTGCTTGTGCTCGGCGCCGATAAGATCGACGGGCACGAATTCGATCTTCGATTCCAGTTCCTTCTGGGCAACGACGATGCGAATGCGTGTCGGGTTTGGAAAGCCGGCGCGGTCGTAGATTTTCATGGCTCTTCTCTCTTCTGTGAAAGGACGAATTTCATCCCCGCCTGAACGGTTGAACGAGCTATCGCACGCGCCTTATTGTTTGATAATCTGCTATTATCTTATCGCCCTGTATGGCATGGCTTAACAATGAACAGGATAGAACTAGACGGCATTGCGATATTTCTGGCCGTAGCCGAGCTGAAAGGCTTCCGTGCTGCTGCCAGAGAGCTGGGCATCACAGCCTCTGCGGTCAGCCAGAGTATCCGGTCTTTGGAACAGCGTCTCGGTGCGCCGCTCCTGTCGCGAACGACACGCAGCGTGAGCCTGACTGAGGCAGGCGAGCAACTTCTTGCCCATGCAAAACCGGCGGCCGATCTTTTTCAGGCTGGAATGGATGCGGCACGCGATCTTGGGGAGCAACCGAGCGGCCATCTGCGAATAAATGCGCCCAGGCCGACCGTGTCATTGCTCATCGATGCGCTTCTGCCCGATTTCCATTTTGCCTACCCGAAAATAAGATTGGAGCTGGTGGGCGAAGACGAATTCGTCGATATCGTCGGGCAAGGCTTCGATGCGGGCATACGTCTTGGCCACACCGTCGAAGTCGACATGATATCGACCTGGCTTACCCCGGCGCAAAATTATGTCGTTGCCGGAACGCCTGACATGTTCGACAGGCACGGAATGCCGACGACGCCCGAGGAGCTTCAAAGGCTACCTGCAATCCTGACGCGCAGAAATGGGCAGATTGCCAGGAGTTGGGAGTTTTCGAAGGACGGCAGGGGTGTGCGGGTCGATGTGGATGGTCCATTGATCGTCAATGACTATGAAGCGGGCATCCGCGCGGCTTTGCGAGGCGTAGGCCTTCTCTATACCATCAGATCCGTCATCGCCGACCATATCGAGCGCGGCAGCCTCGTGCCCGTTCTGGAGCAATATTCGAGGCAGGTGCCGGGTTTGAGTCTTTATTATCCCAGTCGGAGCCAGTCTCTGCCCAAATTGCGAGCCTTCGTTGAGTTTGCGACCAGGCGATTGCGTCATCAGTCGTCTGGTGAAGCACCGCGCCGTAAGCACATCGGCTGAAACAGGCGCCGTTGCCAACGAGATAAGTTGCCCCGATGGCCTTAACCTCGACGCCGCAGGCGGCCTTTGGGTTTGCGGCAGCTCTTCAATGACGGCCGATAAAATTCTCTGGCAATGAAAATAATTGCAATGTCTGCGACGGGTTTGATGTTGCCTGCCGTTCAAATGCTGAAGGGATAACAAGGACTTTCGAAGAATGAGAAATGTCATCATGAAAAAGCTCGCGCTGCCGGGTTTTGCCGTTGCTGCCTGCTTTGCAGCCACACTACCGGCCAACGCTGCCGACGGATGTGGCTTCGGCTTCCATCGCGATTTCTTGGGCTATTGCCATCCGAATCGCTATTATCCACCTGTCGTCGTTGTACCGCGAGCTGTACCCTACGGCGTCTTCTATCCGGGTCGCGGATACTGGGATGGAAACCGTTATTGGGCACATCATTATTGGAGATATGGCGGCTGGCGCTATTATTAATTCATCAGCTCATATCGTGCGGCTGATCTGAAGAGATCGGCAGCACATGATATGTTAATGTGATCGCTTCGCCGCAATATTTCTTCGAAGTGATCTTGTCTTGGGATAGCTGGATGAAAATCATTGATAGGACAGCGAGGCATTTTATCATATTCGATGGGCAAGAAGTTCATAATGTTTTCGAGATTCTTCTATTGGATTTAAGAGATATCCGGAATCGCATCGATGAATGCAATGACGAACATATATTGCGGGCAATTGATAAATCGTACCTTATGATCAAGGAACTATATGACGGTTATACGGTTGTTGATGATCCACGCTATTGTGCAGCTGTCTTCAATGCACATGACCTGATCACCGCTCTAAGAGCTTGCATCAATATAGCAGAAAAGATGCTCAACCAATAAATCCATGATCTCAATTATACCAACAAGGCCGGCTATCTTCGCTCAGGATACCGTTTAATAGAATTCGAGAAAATCAATGAGGACAAAAGATGCGTAAAACATATCTTGCCGTGGCCGCTGCTCTGCTCGCCTTTGGCATGGTTCAGCCTGCCTTGGCTCAAAATGTCAGTGACACGGATGCAAGCCTCGACAAACTCTTTGGAGAGCATGCCTCTTACCATCAGTTCTTTGATGACCTCAGGAAAGCTATCGGCGCGAACGACAAGCATGCGGTTGCGGCCATGGTTGACTATCCGTTCAAGACGAAGATCAACGGTAAGCCTACCACGGTCAAGAGTGCTGCCGGCTTCATTGTAAGTTACGACAAGATCGTCACCGTCGATGTGAAGGATGCCGTGGTGCAGCAGACCTATCCCGCGCTCTTTGCGAATTGGCAGGGCGTCATGATCGGCAAGGGCAACGTCTGGTTTTCCGGACTGGTCGGCAAGGACAAGAAAACGCGCATCAAGATCATTGGCATAAATCACTAAGATCAGGCGGATGTGACGCCTCGACCATCTCCGGCCTCTCTTCCTGCAAGCACGAACAATCGTGCCTGCAGGAGAAGTGCGCGGTTTTGGAGCTCATGTATCCATGGTCGCCCGTATTTTGGGCGACCGACTTTGCCTTCCCCAAGTTTCGAGATCAGACGTCGGAAAAAACTTTCTGACGTGCGTGAATAAAAACGCGACTGCGCCGTTCACAGCCTGAAAGCAGCGAAAATGCTGGCTCCTCGAAAGGAAGATGTGACGATGACGCACTATCACCGACAGGATGGCTCAACCATATCCAGTGCTCGCACGACGATCGTTCGTCGTGCCGCGATGAAAAATCGGCTTATGCCATTGGCGCTCTATATCATCATGGGCGCGATCGCGCTTCTCACCCTGGTCATGGCGTTCAATGCCGCAGCGGCGCCCCTTCCCGACAACATCAAAGTCGACGGGGCGAAAGTCCTCTGGCGGGTTCATGCAGCGGGCCTGCAGATCTATGAATGCAAGGCAGACGCTGCCGGCAAATCCAGCTGGCAGTTCCGCGAGCCCTTGGCAACCTTGATGTCGGATGGGAAGACCGTTGGTCGCCATTTTGCCGGTCCCGGCTGGGAGTTTGCCGATGGCTCACGCATCATGGGCAAAGTAGCCGCGCAGGCCCCGGGCGCTTCCGACAAGGATATTCCCGTGTTGCGGCTCGATGTCATCAAGCATGACGGGAGCGGCGATCTATCCAAAGTCGACACCGTGCAGCGACTGGATACCAAGGGCGGCGTTTTCAGCGGCAGCTGCGATACGATCGGCGATCTCCATTTGGAGCCCTATAGCGCGGATTATGTGTTTCTGAGGCATTGATGCGCAGGCGCCACTAGCGAGGCGGCCCGAACCGCCGAGCGAGCCTGCCCATTTCCTTCCTACAGCATTCCGGAAAGTCCGACCGCAGTACATCTGCGGAAGGAGATTCTTTTAGCCAAAATCAGCTCACACGAAGAGGAAACGACGATGTTCAATCTCACGCGCAGACATATGATTACCGCGACCGCCGGCGCGATGGCAGCGATTGCGACCACGCGTATCGCAGGCGCGCAGCAGTCCGGCGAGGCCGCGGATGGCGGAGAAGAGCCGTTCAAGCTACCGGCGCTCCCCTATGGCTATGACGCGCTTCAGTCGGCGATCGATACCGATACGATGCATCTGCACCACGACAAGCATCATGCCGCCTATGTGGCAAACTTGAACGCTGCCGCAAAGCAGGCACCGCAGATTGCCGACCATTCGATGGAAGACCTTCTGGCCAACCTCGATCAGGTGCCGGACAGCGTCCGCACGACCGTGCGCAACAATCTCGGCGGTCACGTCAATCATAGCATGTTCTGGAAAATCATGGGCGTCGCAGGTGGCGCGCCCACGGGCGAGGTCGCGGCTGCTATTCAGCGCGACTTTGGTGGTCTCGATCAGTTGAAGACCGCCTTCAATACGGCCGGTGGCAAGGTCTTCGGATCGGGGTGGGTGTTCGTCACGGTCACGCAGGATGGCAGGCTCGCCATGGAAGCAAGGCCCAATCAGGATACGCCGCTGATGGAAGGTAAGCGCGTCCTTTTCGGCAATGACGTGTGGGAACACGCCTACTACCTACGCTACCAGAACCGGCGCGCTGATTACCTCCAGGCTTGGTGGACGGTAATCAACTGGGCCGAAATCGGCGAACGTTATGCCGCCGCACGCCAGGGTAAGTTGACGATCTGATCGAAGCCTGCAAGGACAGTGGCCGATCTCACGCGGTCGGCCGCTGTCGATGGCCGTCGGAAGAGTTTAACACTACGAGGATCGCGGGTCTTGATAGCCGATCGCAAACTCCACGCAGCTCAGCAAGAGGTGCAGAGTGGCCTTGTCGACCATCTGAAACGGTTGTGGCGTTACGGATATGTCCTGTCCCGACAGCGGGACGTGGCGGAGGATCTGGTACAGGCCACCTGCCTGAGAGCCATCGAGAGGGCGACGCAATATGCGCCCGGCACGAGGCTTGATCGCTGGCTGTTTTCGATCCTGCATTCGATCTGGATCGACGAAGTGCGGTCCCGGCGCATTCGCCTAGGGGGAGGGATCGTCGAGGCAGACACCGCGCTCGTGGTCGATGGCGAGCAGGAAAATGAGACCCGCCTGATGGCCAACCAGGTTCTGAAGCTCGTCGATGCACTGCCCGAAGCCCAGCGCAACGCCGTCTTCCTCGCTTATGTCGAAGGCCTGTCCTACAAGGAAATTGCCGAGGTTCTCGATATTCCGATCGGGACTGTCATGAGCCGACTGGCGAACGCGCGCGCGAAACTTGCCGATAATCTTGCCGCCGCAAAAGAGCAGCCGCTCCGCGAAAGGAGAGACTGATGTCAACATATCTTGATCCGAACGCGCTATCCGAAGACGAGCTGATTGTCGCCTATCTCGACGACGAGCTCGATGCTACGGCAAGGCTTGATGTGGAAGATCGCTTGAAGCGGGATGGGGCGTTCGGCGAACGCTTTGAGTTCCTGGCTTCCAATTCCGTTTCGATGAATGCGGCCTTCGCAGCTCTGCTTGACGATGCGCCCGTTGAGCGGATGAAATCGAATCTTCCCGTTTTGGAGCTGCGGGAGCAACGCCGTACCGTGCCGACGCGGCGCGGCTTTCTTGCGGCGGCCTGCCTTGCCGCAGGAGCGGTTGCAGGCGGCGGCCTCGTTCGTCTTCTTTCGTCAGGCGATGCAACCTCCTCCCAGGATTGGAGGGGTGTCGTTGCGGACTACATGCAACTCTATTCTGCCGATACGTTGAGCAATCTGAGCGACGATCCCGCAATGAAGGCGGACCAGATCGCCAGAGTGGCAAACGTGTTGCAATTGCCGCTGACGACACAAGGTCTGATGATCTCGGGCATTCCGTTCAAGCGCGCGCAATTGCTGACATTCAACGAGAAGCCGTTGGCGCAGATTGCCTACCTGGACCCGAAATATGGGCCTTTGGCGCTCTGCCTCACGCACAGCAGCACAGGCAAGTCTGATTTTCAGACCGAGCAACGCCTCGGAATGAACATCGTCTTCTGGTCGAGCGCCGATCACTCCTTCATGGTCATCGGCCGAAACCCGCCGACGCAGCTCCAGGCCATCGCTGCCCAGCTCCGGCCGGTGCTGGAGGGTTAGCAAGCGTCAGGGTCGTCGCTGCCTCTGTGGGCAAGCCGTCGCCTGTGACCCGATTTGTATCAGCGGGTTGAAAGCGAAGGCGGCGGCGGCGGGGTGGTCGCACCCGAGGCGAGCGAGCGCTGGACCATGACGCTGTCGGCCCAGCGGCCGTAACGATAGGCAACGCCCGGCAAGAGGCCGACGCGCACGAAGCCGAAGCGTTCGTGCAGGGCAAGAGAGGCGGTATTGTCGCCATCGATGTAACCGATCATCTGCCGGAAGCCGGCGGCCGCGCAGGCATCGATCAGGCCGCGCATCAGGAGGCTGCCGATGCCCTGGCCGATATGATCGTGATGCACATAGATGGAGTGCTTGACGGTATAGCGATAGGCCGGCCGCTTGCGAAACAGCACCACATAGGCGTAACCGACGACCTTCTCGCCGTCGACCGCAACCACATGGGGAAAGCGGCGATCCTTAAGGTTCTTGCGCCGTTCGCGCAGATCATCCGGTTGCGGCGTGTCGTTGTCATCCACCCCCACCTCGATGCCCCGGCGGATATGGCGACGGTAAATGGCAAGCATGGCATCGACGTCCGTCTCCCGGGATGGGCGAATGACGATTCTCTTCTCCTGCATCATAATCGAACCTGAATTTCCCTGCCTATTCCGCAACGACGTAAGTATAGAGCCGGATGCGGCCGGATGCATCGATTTCGCGATAGACCCCTTGGATTTCCACCTCGAAACCGGGGAAAGTGTTGAAGCAGGTTTCAAACATCTTGAGATAGTCGATCATCGGTTTTGCCTGTTCGGTCAGGCGCTCGCCCGGCACGATGGTCGCGATCCCCGGCGGGTAGACGACGAAAGGCGTCGTTGCGATCCGACCTGCAATCGCGTCGATCGGCAGATAGTCGACATCGTTGCGCACCAGGCAGCGGGCGGCATCATGGGGCGACATGGCGATCGGCGGCAGGTGCTCGGCGGAAAACTGCTTGGTCTGCAGCGCGCTGACATCGGCCTGCCGGAAGAAGTTGTGCATGTCCGTGCACAGATCGCGTAACCGCACGCCGGCATAGCGCCCCGGGCGACGGCGGTAGAATTCCGGGATCGCCTCTTCGATCAGCGCGTTGTCGTCATGCAGCTTCTTGAAGGCGACGAGGCCGCTGATCAGGGTGCCGGCCTTGCTGGCCTCGACGCCGGGCGTGAGCAGGAACAGCAACGAGTTGAGGTCGTTCTTCTCTGCGACGATTCGGTTTTCCCGCAGATATTGCGCCACCACGGGCGCCGGGATGCCATGCTCGGTGTACTTGCCGTTCGCCCGATCGAAACCGGGGGTGAGCAGGGTCAGCTTGTTGGGATCAGTCATGGCAAAGCCCGGCTCCATGCCGGAGAAGCCATGCCATGTCGCATCCGGCGTCAGATGCCAAAAGGCGGGGTTGGTGGCGAGCTGATCGGTTGCGATGCTCTCCCAGGGCACGTTGTGCACGGCGCCGGGGCTCGATACGTCGGGGATCGCCACGCGATCCGGCACGAACGGCTCGAAGAACCAGCGGCGCTCGGCGCGATGTTCCTTCTCCTCGAACTCTCTGCGCACGGCGCGGATCTTCTTGCGCAGCTCGATGCCGAGGCGGATCGTATCGTCCCAGAGCACTTCGCCCGAGCGGCCCTTCATCATCTGCGCGCCGACGTCGAGCGAGGCGAACAGCGGATAGAAGGGCGAGGTCGAGGCGTGCTGCATGAAGCTCTCGTTGAAGCGACGGTGCTCGACGCGGCGCTTTTGGCCGGTGATGTGCCGGTCCTTCATGTGGATCTGCGAGGCCTGCGAAAAGCTTGCGAGCTGCTTGTGTGTGGATTGCGTGGCGATGATGCCGGGCGCATCCGGACCAAGTTCCGAAAGACCCATGGCGAAGCGCCCTGCATAAAGCGGGTGGAACTTCATGAAGCCCGCCCATGCCTCGTCAAAGAGGATGTAATCGCACAAATGGCCGATGCGCTTGAGGATCATCTCGGCATTGTGGATCGTGCCGTCATAGGTGCACTGTTCCACGACTGCGACGCGGAACGGGCGCGGCTTCTTGTAGGCTTCGGGATCCTTGACCAGCGGATGGGTGCGGATGCGTTCGCGCAGCGCATCCTCGTCCATGGTCGCGAAGTCCATCGGGCCGATCAGGCCGTAGAGATTGCGGATGGTCGGCAGATAGACCGGAATGCCGCCCGAGATCATCAGGGCGCCGTGGTGGGCGGCCTTATGATTGTTGCGGTCGAAGAGAACGAGATCGCCGTCGGTGACGAGGGCTGACAGGGCGACCTTGTTTGACGTCGATGTACCGTTCAGCACGAAATAGGTCTTCTCGGCGCCGAAGATCTTTGCCGCTTCTTTCTGAGCGGCAAGGGCAGGGCCTTCATGGGTCAGAAGGTCGCCGAGATCGAGCACAGAATTGTCGAGGTCGTCGCGGAACACCGCCTCGCCGAGGTGCTCCATGAACACGCGGCCGATCGGGCTGCGGCTATAGAAGATGCCGCCATTGTGCCCCGGGCAGGTCCAGAGATGGTTACCTTCCTCGGCGTAATCGACCAGCGCGCCGAAGAACGGCGTCTTCAGCGTTTCGGCATATTGCTTGAGCCGGCTGATGAGGCTCTTGGCGATGAAGGCAGGCGTTTCTTCCGACAAAAAGACATAGCCGTCGATGAAGTCGAGCACCTCGACCGGCACGTCCTCGAAGCGTTTGCGGCGGATGAGCAGGATGATCGGAAACTCAAGGCCGCGCCGGCGCATCAGATTGATGAGGGACGCCGTCTTGCCCTCCAGGCCCTTCTTGCCCCAATCGACCAGCATGCAGCCGATCGCGGCATCCGTCTGCACGGAAATTTCAGCATCCTCGAGATTGCGCGCACGCACCACCTCGAAACCCGACCGCTCTATTTCCTCAACGATCTGATTGTAGCGGGCACCCTCCAGATCCTCGCTGTCAAATGCCGGCGTTGCGAAGAGAAAGTTGAAACGTCTGAAATAATCCATCTGAGTACCCGCTCCTGATTTGGCTGGAGGTGTCGGCGTATTTCATGACATGGATGTGACAAAAGGATGATGTTGTCCGACATACGTGCCGGGATTGGATGTGGTCGGCCTTGCGATTATGTTTCTCAGGACATCGAGAAAATCAACCCTTGGTCGCGTACACGAGCGGGCAGCTGGGCATGCGAGCCTGTCATTTCGCTACCAAGGGCAGTAATTTCTATTGAAAGATATCCAACTTAAAGTATGTTTATCCTGCCGATAGGCCTGCTCTGGATGGCAGGCTTCGGGGGAGGAAACCACGGTGCTCCTTGGTGTCAGCAAGCTCCACAATTCTGCCTGTGCAAAGGGCAGGGATGTCGACGCATCCTTCGATGACAATGATGTCGTTGGTTTCTCCGGTGAAAGAGCGCTCAGGCCTGTGGTCGAACCTCGCGTCACAACCGCCGGCATGATTTCCTGTCCTCTCAGCGTCCATCGCCAGGAATCGTGAGATGCGAGCCGCGAGCGTCGCATGGCTTCCATTCTTGCAGGTGCCTCGGCCTTTTCTGCTGGCCACCCTGGCCGGCTGGGTGCTGATGATCGGGTCGAGTGCGATCCCGACATTGCCCGATCTTTGTGTCAGCGGATCGATGGCTCAGGCAGTCCTGGCGAAGACCAGTGCCGCTTTTGCGAGTGGTGATCTGGTAGCTGCGATATTCTCCTGGTCCGCCATGATGCTGGCGATGATGGCGCCGCTGGTCGCGGCGCCATGGCTTCACGTTTGGCGACAAAGCCTGCGGCATTATAGATGGCATGCCGGCTCATTATTCTTGCTTGTCTACGTCCTGATCTGGATGGCGCTGGGCGTGCTTCTGGTGCCGATCGCCGTGATTATTCGCGCCTCATTTGCGGACAGCGATGTGGTTCCGGCTGCCTTGGGTCTCGGGGTTGCCGTGGTCTGGCAGATGACGCCGGCCAAGCAAGCCTTTCTGAACGCTTGCCATCGGCGTCCCGCCCTTTCCGCGTTCGGATCTGAAGCCGTGAGCGACATCGTAGGGTTCGGTCTGTCGCAGGCGCGCTCGTGCGTCGGTACGTGCTGGGCTTTCATGCTTTGCAGCCTTCTTGTGAGCGGCCCGGCCCACTGGGCCGTGATGGCGGCAGTCCTGCTATTTTCAATGTTTGAAAGGAGCCGCGCTCCGCGCAGGCCGCAATGGCTTGCAGCGCCTGGCTTTGTAGCATTTCATATCTTCCGATTGGCCCCATTCCCCGGCAGAGGCTCGCAATGATCATCAGCATTCCCGTCTATGACAAGGTTGATCTACTTGATGTCACGGGACCTCACGAAGTCCTCAAATGGGTGGATGGCCTTGAGGTGAGGCTCGTTGCGGCAGCGACGGATCGTCCGATTGTCACGCGCGACGGCTTCCGGTTCCTGCCGACACATTCTTTTGAGGAGGCGGTCAAAACCGATGTGATTTGGGTCCCCGGCGGCGATCCGACAGCGCTTGCGCCGATGATGAACGGCAGTGCGGATCCGCGTTATATGGATTATCTCAAGGAGGCGGCCAGCCGAGCCACGTGGGTCTGCTCGGTCTGCGAAGGCGCGCTTCTTCTGGCTGCAGCCGGACTTCTGGATGGTTATGAGGCAACCACGCACTGGCAATTCATCCCCTGCCTCAAGACCTTCAAGACGGTGAAGGTCGTCAAGGGCTTTCCCCGTTTTCATATCGATAGAAACCGGCTGACCGGCGGCGGAATTTCCTCTTGTCTCGACGAGTCGCTTGAACTCGTCCGCCTCTTGACGAACGATCACACCGTGCGGCACGTGCAGCGAACCATCCAGTATTTTCCAAAGCCGCCATACCCGAGCGATCTACATGAGCCGGCGCATTGCATGTTTTCATGGTAGGTTGAGCCCTGCTGACGATGCCCGAATGATGCGGAGACGCATCGCGGATGAATGGGCAATATAGATGGGGGCCGGCTCTTGATCATTCGTTACGCATGCTGGTCGGCATGGCTATCAATCTGCGTCGCCGTCTTTGCCGCGTCACCAAGCCTCGCGTCTTGGAGCATCGAAACCGACCGTTCAACGTCGACGACGCATGGATTGTTTGAGATTCGCGAGGCGGCTCGACTTTTCGTTGCGCGGGAAAATGCGAAGGGCGGCCTACAATGGCAGGTTCTGGACCCCAACCCGAAGATCCTCGTTCCTCGATGCGATGTGCCCCTCAAGGCCGAATGGACGCCGAAGAATTTGGGTAGATCCATGCGGAGTGTCACGGTTGTCTGCGGAAAAGCGCGGCCGAACGACGTCATGCCTCGCTGGAACGTCTATGTTTCCGTACGCAAGATCTAGGCGCGAGTTGCGGTCAGATTCAAAGCAGGACAGGTAAATTCCAGCGCACACCGGTCGCATTATGCGCGGCAACCGCGTTGCTATTGCCTGGCCAGTCAGGATCTTTTTTGGGAACAAGCCTGCCGGATGGTTGTTCGATCTTGGTCAACAACGACAATCCAAGGAAAATATCATGTTCTTGAAAATCCTCGCGGTGTCCGCTCTTTCCATCGGCCTGGCAACCTCGGCGCTCGCCCAGCAATCGAGCGGCAGCGGTAGTGGTAACGGCTCGGGCTCGAATTCGGGCAGCACATCAGGCAGCTCGTCCGGTTCTGGTTCCAATAATGGCTCGAGCGGAAACAACGGCTCCGGCACCAGCAATAACGGCGGCAGCAATAGCAACGGCAGTGGCACCGGCACCAGCACAGATGGCGGCAAGGCAAGCGATTGCAACGGTATGTCGACAACCAAGAATACGACAAACATGAAGCAGGATCAGGCGGCCAACCCTGCCGCGACTTCAAATTGCCCGTAACGTTCTCAGCAGGAGATGATGTCTACTGCCCGTTCTCGAAGTCTGAAATCTTCGCAAGCCATGCACTCGGCAATCCAATTGGAGCCATCCATGCCGAGTGCATATTCGCAGCAGGCATTTTTGTGCGCATCGAACGCGGCCTCGGATCTGAGCGTCAGATGCCGGCATACCACTCGTAGCCGCGATCCTCCCAGAAGCCGCCATTGCCTCCCCACAAATCGTCGAACCTGTCGCGGATCTCGATGCGCATGACATATTTTGCGTGTTTATAGCCGAGATGGCGCTCGACACGCAGGCGCAGCGGCGCACCATGCTCGACTTCCAGATCCTTTCCGTTCATCGAATAAGCCAGGATCGATTGCGGATGGAAAGCGTCGATGAGGTCGATGCTTTCGTAATAGCGGCCACTGCCATCCAGGGTCTGCTCCAATTCGTCCGCGCAGTAGAAAACAGCGTAGCGGGCGCCAGGCTTAAGGCCGACGGTCTGAAGGATCAGCCCTAGAGGGACGCCCTGCCATTTGCCGATGGCGCTCCAGCCCTCAACGCAGTCATGACGTGTTATCTGGGTTCGCGAAGGCAGTTTCTTCAGATCTGCGAGCGAGAACTCCATTGGCCGATTGACCATGCCGTCGATCTTGAGGCGCCAGTTGGCAAATTTGGTCTCGACCATCTCGACATAGTCAGCGCTGTTCGGCTGGATCGATCCGTTCGGATGAAAGCTCGGTGTGATATCGGCCTCTGTATACTCGCGGGCGAGGGCCTGCGGCGAGACGATCAGCCGCTGTGTGCCCATCGTCAACCGCTCGGCCATGGCAAGCACCTGCTGGACGTGCTGGTTCTGAGTGACGTCATCGCAGCCCGTCAGGCCGACGGCGCCGAGAGCGGCAGCCGAACCGATAAGAAAGCGGCGGCGGGTGAAGGGAGAGGTCATTGGTCGGTCTCCTCGCGGGTGATCGCATAGCGGCCGGTCACCATCGAACGCATGTTGTTCCAGAGCCCGGAAAGGATCACCATCGCCACGTGAACGACGACGAACAGGACAAGACTCCAGGCTGTGATAAAGTGAATGCCACGGGCGGATTGCCGACCGCCGAAGATATCGAGCAGGAACGGATAGCCGGCGTCGATCGCCGGCGACATCGTCAGGCCGGAGCCGATCATGAGCGGCAGCAGAATGAAGATGACGATCAGGTAGGTCAGCTTCTGTAGCGCATTATACCGCCGGGCCTTGTCGCCTTTCGGAAAGCGCAGCCGGGCATGATCCTTGATCTCGTGCCAGAGATTGCCCGGCGTGATCTCGTTTACGGACGGTGCCAGATCGCGACGGAAATGGCCGCCAATCAGGCTATACGCCACGTAGACGAAGCCGTTGATGACGAACAGCCAGGCAAAGAAGAAGTGCCAGCGCCGGCCGGCCGCCAGATCCTGGAAGCTCGGGATCGTCGCCCATGCGGGAAAAGCCCGCGGCGTCATTTCGCCATCGACCATCGATGCGCCGAGAACACCGGTTGTCGTGATCGACAGATGACCGAGACGGACCGAGCCGGTGACAGTATCACCATCCTGACTACTGCCGATTTCGAACCAGGACGGGTCCTCCACCGCGCCGTAATTTCCCCAATGCAGTTGCGGATCGGCATTGAAAATCTGCATTCCGCTCAACAGCAGCAGCGTCAGGCAAAGGACGTTGATCCAATGCGTGATCCGCGTGAGAACCGAGTGTCGGCGAATGAATATCTTTGCCGGGGATGGAGGGGAGGCTGTGCCGATCTGCTCGATGCTTGCCATGGGGTGCGTTCCTGATCGTACGGCTTGGGAATGATTGGCGAAAACGACGGGGCAGGGTGCGTTTACCCCCTAACGGGCCATTTATCGGGATTGCCCGAATGCCAGCGGCATCCGGGCAATCGTCTATCGGTGGCAGCTTACATCGGCGGAACGACGCCGTTTATGCCGACGATCACACGGTCCGATTCGACCATATTGTCGCCTGTCGTCGTGCCATTGATGATCACTCCGGCGCCGGGCTTCACGTCCGCCTTGGTCGCATTGCCGAATGTGACGACGGGCGTGCCCGGCGGGATCGAGATTTTCTTCTGGCCGCCCTTATAGGTGAGCGACAAAGTCGGGCCGTTGACGGACGTCACCGCACTGGCGACGGTCGCGTTGGTCATCGAGCTCTTCGGCTTCAGATCCCAACCGTAATCACCTTCTCCGGTGCCCTTCATCGCGGCCGGAAAGATCAGCACCTCAAGCGCGCCGTTGACGCCGCTATCGGTCGGAACGGAGGCGATCCCAACGAAATCGCCTGGCTTGATGTCCGTGACGGACGCGTTGACGATCCCGTTAACCGCCCATCCCGACTTCAGCATGATGGTGACGTCCTTGCCCTCGCGGGATTTGACCATCAGCGTGTCGCCATTGAGGCTTTCCACGACGCCGCGAACGCGCGCCTTGTCGGCGGCATGTGCGGAAACCACCGTCAATGCGCCGAGTGCCACGGCCGCCCCGATGATTTTCAGCTTTGATAGCGACATTCTACTCTCCATATCTCTCATCTCCTGATAGGTGATCCCCGGTTGCCATCAGGCACACGACGCGGGGTGATCGCTTGGAAGATCGAGCAACTTGCAATGGCGCCTTATCGGTGACAGCAGTTGTTCTTCAAATTCCGCCCTCTCATTCGGCGGTCGAGCGAATGCGTTACAGAGATCACGCGGATGTGATCGAACGAAAGGGAATAAAAATTTGCCTGCCGATGTAACAAGTCGCGCCAGATAACGAATGACGGTTCGTGAATGACTAAATCTGTATCGGAAGAGGTCCTGAAAGGTCTGATGCTTCTGTCGCTTGATGGCGATGAGGCGGCATACAGGCGCTTGCTCACCATTCTGCGCGATCTGCTTCTGGCGTTTTACCGCAAGCGGCTCGGCAACGGTGCCGAACGAGATGCCGAGGATCTGGTCCAGGAGGTGCTTTTGGCGGTGCATAGCCGGCGCATTACCTATGACCGGGAAAGACCCTTCACTGCCTGGTTCTTCAGGATCGCGAAGTACAAGCTGATCGATCATTTCAGGGCGAACAGCAGCAAAAGCAGCGTCGAGGTGGCGCTGGGCGAAGAGGTGGCGGCGGAATTTCGAGAGGAAGCGCTTTTTGCGCATCTCGATGTCGAGCGGCTTCTCGATCAGCTGCCTGCCAAGCAGAGAGAGCTTTTGAAACAGGTGAAGATTGCCGGAAAGACGACCGCGGAAGCGGCAATCGCAACGGGGCAATCAGAATCGATGGTTCGCGTCAGCATTCACCGGGGAATGCGCGCAATTGGACGCAGGCTGGGTTTTGCCAATGACGAAGAATGATGAACTCATAGAGGCTCTGGTGAGCGAGCTCACCCCGGTCAGCCCGCATGCGCTGCGAAAGCGGCTGGCACTCACTGTCGGCATCGGCGTGCTGGGCGCGGCGATCATTCTGTTCGTGTCGATCGCCCTTCGTCCGCATCTGCACCAGGTGACGGTGGCGGCATTTTGGGTGAAGTTCCTCTATACGGCCGCCTTGATGGCCGCGACGGTGGTTGCGCTTGATCGGGTTGCTCGGCCGGAGGGATCGATTGGCGGCATGGTCAGGCTTTCGGTCATTGCGATCGCAATCGTCATCCTGCTCGCCATTGTCCAGCTCGTCCTGTCGCCCGCTTCGTCCTATCACGGACTGATCATCGGATATTCCGCGTCGTTTTGCCCGTTCCTCATCGTTGCGTTCGGCATCCCGGCATTCTGCGCCAACATGTGGTTTCTTCGCCGAGCTGCGCCCATGGAGCCCAGGCTTGCCGGCTTCGTTGCCGGCGCGTGCGCAAGCGCGATCGGTGGATGGGTCTATTCCTGGGCCTGCGTGGAAAACGGCATTCCATTTATCGCCATCTGGTACACCGTCGGCATCCTCATCGGCGGCCTATTGGGAAGCCTGGTCGGCAAGTTCAGCCTGCGCTGGTAGTACAGCGTCAGTGTTGCTGTGGTTTGCCATCTTGGCTATTGGCTCCGCCAGACTTCGGAGCGATGCGTCTGGCGAAGCCCTTACCTTATCATTTATGCGGCGCGGTCGCGCGTCCCGTGCCAGTCCGACTTAATGGACGATCCGTCATCACGTTGAACGACGCGGCGATTGAGCTTGAAGAGGCTGACGAGCTGTGCCAGTGCCTCGGCGCCCATGGCAAGCGTGCCGCTGATTGCGGTCGTGCGGGCGCTCATTGCGGCATTTTCCTGCGTCATCCGCTCGAGCCGGTCGACTGCCCTGCTGATATTTCCGAGACCTGCCGTCTGCTCATCGGCCGCCTTGGCGATCTTATCGACATTGCCGTCGATATGCTTCACCAGCACATCGATCTCATTCAGAGCCTTGCCGGTCTCGCCCACAAGTCGCACGCCTTCGAGAACTTCGGCGCCGGAATTATTGATCAGCGACTTGATCTCCTTGGCCGCGTTGGCAGAGCGTTGCGCGAGTTCGCGCACTTCCTGCGCAACGACCGCAAAGCCTTTGCCAGCCTCGCCGGCGCGTGCTGCTTCGACCCCCGCATTGAGCGCCAGCAAGTTGGTCTGGAAGGCGATTTCGTCGATTACGCCGATGATCTGGCTTATCTCGCGCGATGCTGTCTCGATGCGTTGCATGGCGCTGACGGTCTTTTGAACAACCTCGGTCGAAGCCGCCGTCGAAGCGCGGGCGCTTTGAACAAGCTGACGCGTCTCTTTGGTATTTTCGGTCGACGAGCGCACGGTCGAGGTAATTTCGCCGAGTGCCGCGGTCGTTTCCTCGAGCGCTATCGCCTGGTCGCGGGAGCGTTCGGCCAGAAGTTCCGAAGCCTCGCGCACTTCCTGGCTGCTTTTGCTGACGTCACCCGTCTGCCCGAGCACGTTCACCAGAGTCTTCTGAAACTCGCCGATCGATTTGTTGAAGTCGCGGCGCAGGCGTTCGAATTCGCCGACGAAAGGTGTGTCGAGCGTGATGCGGATGTTGCATTGTGAAAGCCGCTCCAGTGCCGAGCCGAGTTCTTCAACGGCCTGCATCCGGTCGGTCACGTCGATGGCGAACTTGACGACCTTGAATACCTGGCCCTTCTCGTCGAGGATCGGGTTGTAGGACGCCTGGATGTAGACGCGCTTGCCGCCCTTGCCCAGCCGCATGAACTGACCGGTCGAGAAATGGCCGCCGCGAAGCTCCTCCCAGAAGGCCCGATATTCCTGTGAGCGGGCGTAATCGGGTTCGCAAAAGATGGAATGATGCTTGCCGACAATCTCGTCCAGCCCATAGCCGAGTGCGGCCAGGAAGTTTTCATTGGCGCTGAGGATCTTTCCGTCGGGTGTGAATTCGATCATCGCTTGCGCGCGTGACAGCGCGGCCAGCTTACCCTCGTCTTCGGCGCTCTTGCGGCGGATCGCCGTGATATCTGTGGCGATCTTCACAACCTTGTATGGCTTGCCGAAGCGGAAGACCGGATTGTACGAAGCCTCGATCCAGATTTCCTGGCCATTTTTGGCACGACGCCGATACTGGCACTGATCGTACTCGCCGCGAGCAAGCTTTGCCCAGAATGCCTTGTATTCCGCAGAGCCCGCTTCTTCCGGCAGCACGAACATTCTATGATGGCGTCCGATGATCTCGGAGCGCTGATAGCCGAGCGCTTTGCAGAAATTGTCGTTCGCCGTCAGAATGTTGCCTTCGAGATCGAACTCGATGATGGCCTGAGACCGGCTCAGTGCGTCAAGCACGGCTGCTGAGTCCAGGCCGAATGTGGGAAAGCGAGACATTTCTTTGGAACCCCCGGGATGGCACATGTCTTGGGCGCGATCACCTTCCCCTATGCCTGCCGGCAGTCGGTGATCGTGTCTGACACGACGCTAGAGGAGCTCCGTTAAATAGCGATTAAGCATAGGGAAAATGCTATGCGCCGTGTCGTTTTTTGTCTGAAGCCCAAGGCGGCCTGGTTTCGACAGGCCGCGACGCTGGATCTGATCGTCGCGAAAATGGCCTTCCCGCCCGAAATTCGGGTTACCAGGGAATAGGGCCCTCCGCGCCCTGATAGGCGCCCTTGCCGTCATGGACGTTGCTCAGCGCCAGTTCGACCGGGAAGACGGCCGCTTCCGAGGGCATGCGGTCGCCACGGTGTCCGCTGAGGTCGGTATTGACGAGGCCCGGGCATGCCGACACTGCCGTAATTCCTGTGTCGCGCAGTTCTGCGTTGAGCTGGATCGTCAGCAAGTTCAGTGCCGCTTTCGAGGCGTTATAGCCGATGAGACGCACGTCATAGAATGGCCAACTCGGATCCCCGTTCAAAGTAAGGGAACCCAGACTGCTGGTCATATTGATGATGCGTCCCGCATCGGACTTTCGCAGTAGGGGTAGCATCGCCTGCGTGACGGCGAGCGGACCGATAAAATTTGTTTCGAGTTCGCGGCGTACGGCATCAAGCGACGCTACACTTGGCGCGCCGTCCGCGTAGTCGGCGATGCCGGCGTTGTTCACCAGAATGTCGAGACGGCCATGCTTTGCATCGATGCCGGCCGCAGCGGAGGCTATGCTTTCAGGATCGCAGATGTCGAGCCTGATGACCGATACGTCGATGCCCTGTGATGCCAGCCGTGCGGCCGCCTCTCGACCTCGGCTTAGGTCTCGTGCGCCAAGAAGGACCACGACATTCGCTTCCGCGAGCTGCTTGGCGATTTCATATCCAATTCCCTTGTTGGCGCCGGTGACGAGCGCGATGCGATCCGAAGACTTCGTCATCTGAAACTCCTTGAAAATACTGGTGATCGGGTGCAAATGAAAAATAAGAAGGATTCTTCAGGTTTTGAATTCGCATATGGTTTTCGCGCAAACACCGGTCTCAAGTGCCCGCAAAACACCGCGTCAGGCGCGGTCGGCGACGACTGTCGAGGCAATTTTCGAAGCGACGATTCAGGTTTTGCTGACCGATGGTCCGATCGACCTGACGACGACACGCGTGTCGGAAAGGGCGGGCGTTTCCGTCGGGTCGCTTTATCAGTATTTCCCCAACAAGGAGGCGCTCTTTCATGCTGTGAACGAGCGCTATCTGACGATGCTCGCGGATCGGGTCGAAGCGACTTGCCTCGCTCATCGCGGCATGGCGTATGCCCGCATGGCCGAAGCTTTGGTTGCTACCTACATCGAGGTGAAGATCGAGCGCCGCGATGTCACCATGGCTCTTTATCGGGCAGCCGCGCATGCCGACGTGGCCGAGATCGTCGAGACGATGGCGCGGCGGATAGAGGCGGCCAGCGAAGCCATGTTCGCAACCGCGTCGGACGCAAGGTTCCGAAATCTTCCGGCCGTGAATGTCACGATGCTGAATGTGCTTTGCGGCACGGTGCGGAATGTCTTCGAGCGGGATATGTCGGAGCTGCTCGTCGATGGCGGCCTGCAGACGCAGTTGGCTCTTATGTTTTCCACCTATCTGGCGGCGGTGAAAGTTGCAGACTAGGGGAGGACCTGGCCCGGCTTTTCAGTCGAGCACATAGGATATCGATGAAACCCTGGAAGCCTGAAGATAGGCCTGAAGACGCTGCCCGGCCTTGATGCTGGATAGCTCGAGATGCGATCTCAGCGAGCGTTCGGCAAGATCATCATCTCGTGCGGCGATGGCTTGCATGATGTCGATATGCTCCTGCATGAAGTCATCGACCGGCATCGTGCCGCGAACGGCGCGTTGAATGTGCTTGCCGGCAACGAGTATGCAGCGTGTGCGTTTCAGCGCTTCAAGAATTTCAGGATTTGCACTGTAGCGCAGCGTCTTGATGTGGAGATCCTCCTCCAGCGCATCGAGCTCGGCGCCGGCGACATCCGGAAACTTCTCCGAAACCTCCATGAGCCGTTTCAGCATGGTTTCGATCGCCTCAGTGGGGATACGCCGGATGGCGCTCCTCAGTGCTGCTGGCTCCAACAGCAGGCGGAGTTCGTAGAGATCACGAAAGCGGGTCTCATCCAGGGAGTTGATCCACCAGCGGGATTTGCTGTCGCGCATGACGATGCCGTTCTCCGCGGCATGCTTGATAATGTCTCCCGCGACGGTGCGACCGACATCGTAATGGCGTGCAAGCGCCAGTTCGTTGATTCTGGCGCTGCCGAAGACCGCGCGCAGGATGACGGTGTTTTCGAAGTCGTAATAGAAATTTTGCCAGGCAAAGGTCTTCTGAATAGCGGCCTTCTCCTGCAGGCCGAGCATTTCGGGCGTTATCTTGATGCGAATTGGATCGCCCCGTCGTCCCGCAAGCATGCCGCGGCCATCGAAGCGTCGAATCACCCCTTCGGATTCCAGAGTTGCAAGCGCCTGCTTGACCGGCGAGCGACTGGAATCGAAGACGGCAGCAATTGGGCCCTCCAGAAGAACGGTCCCTGCCGGAAGGCTTCCTGATGCCAAGGCTTCGCGGAGTGTTGCAGCAATAGCTTCATAGGCGAGAGTGCGATGCGCCATCCGATCGGGTTCCATTTCCGGGTTGCCGCTTCTATGTGCCAAGCCGGGAACTCGAAGTCACCAAAATTATGACCCCCGCAGGGTGTTGGAAGCGGCCATGGCTTGCAGCATGCAGACGCCCGGGAACATCCAGCCGGTTGCCGAAATTGGAGGCGAGGATCTTTGCCGAATGATCTCGCCGATGGTTGAGCGGCTACGGCTCTAAAGCTTCTCGAAGCTGAATTCGGGCTTCAGCAGCACCTGTTTCTCCGCGGCCTGATCACCCGCGATACAGGCGAGCAGTACATGCCCCATCCTTTCGCCCGTATCCGTCAGGTCCTCATAGATGGTCTCGACCTTGGGCTGGATCTGGCTCAGCAGTTTCGAGGTGCGCTTCGCCACCACGTCGTATTCCACGCCGAGCGTAAGGCCGTTGTCTCCCATGCCGGTGATCGTTGCGAGCGCCGAGACCTCGCCGCCGCAGGCAAAGCCATCTGGCGAACCCGGTTGGGCCGCGCGGCGGCTCATATAGTCGCGAATCTGCTCCACCGGACAATCAAGGTCGATTTCCTCTGGGACCTCATAGTCGACACCCGCCTCGCGGACAGCCGTCATGAACCCATGAAGGAGGTGCTGCGAGAAGGTCAGCCTCCGGGGCGGAAGAATGATCATCGGCTTCCGCCGCCCGCGCTCGACAAGCCGCTTCGTCGCCTCATAGGCGAAGCTGAAATTATCGTAGTCGACAAACGGGTGATCCACCATGAATTCGGTCCGCCCGTGCGTGACAAACGGAAAGCCGCTCTCAAGCAGGAGACGGACGCGAGGATCGAACGGTTCGGTTCGGGAAAACAGCAGGCCGTCGACCATGCCGTTGCGCACGAGATAGCGCACCGCTTCGACATTGCTGCCATTGATGAAGTTCGGTGTTACGATCAGATGGTAGGCCGTGTCCTTGAGGGCTTTGGCCAGGCCGTGCATGATCGAAATGCCGTAACCGAGAATCTCCTCGTGAGGGTCGAGCAGGATGCCGATGACATTGGTCTTGCCCGTTTTCAGGCGCTGGGCAGCGCGGTCGGGCAGGTATCCGATCTGTGCGGCGACCGCATGAACGCGCTCACGTGTCTCAAGCGAAATTTGCGGTGCATTTCCAAGTGCACGCGATACAGTCGTGACGGCAAAGCCGGTGATTTCGGAAATCGTGCGAAGCGTCGGCTTTCCGCTTTTGCGCATGGGCGCCTCAAGGGGCGCGGATGTTCCGGACGTATTTTTCAAGGGGTGCTCGGCCTGCATCGGAGTGACCGCCTTGTACGATGTTTCGCAGCCAAGTGCAAATGCGTTATTGAAAACGTTTGCGGAGGCGATTTCGCAAAAAATTGACTGAAAAACTCGCGATGAATCAGATGAAAAGTAAGACTATTCAGCTGGTTATATCCAATATTCAAATCACAATCGACATCTTGACTTGAAGTTGTTTATAACGTTTTAAATGCTTCGCGGCAAATGAGCCGATAGCAAATAGCCTCCGCTCGGTGGTGGAGGTTTCAAAGGCGGAGGAAGGCCTTCGCTTGGAAGAGTTGCGCAACCGGGAGGGTATATAATGCGTAGATTGCTGAGTGGTGTTGCGATGCTTGCTCTTGCGCTGTCTGGATTGACGGCTGGAGCGGCGCGCGCGGCGGATGTTAAGGAAGTGCAGATGCTGCACTGGTGGACATCGGGCGGTGAGGCAGCGGCTCTGAAGGTGATCAAGGACGCGCTGGCCAAGCAGGGCTACAGCTGGAAGGACGTTCCGGTTGCCG
>NZ_JABAIJ010000011.1 GCF_012641435.1 Rhizobium sp. P38BS-XIX | reverse complement strand
CGGCATAGGTCAGCCTGTCGAGATTGATGACCGTTTCTTCCTGCAGCTCAATCCAGTCAAGAACAAAATTCCCGCCTATGAACCCGGCTCCACCAGAAACCAATATCGTCATCTAAAATCCATTTCTGTCAGAAATACGAATGCCATTCGGTAACGGTCAAAGGTGACCGGAAATTGAAAATCAAAGCGCCATTTTATGCCGGGAAAAATCTCCGGCCATCTTCATTGCTTAAAGCAACTCATTACCGGCTACTCTAGGTGGAACTCAATTTCAATAGCCAGCATCGAGGTTCAAGTACATCGATTAAGACACCCTAGAATTTGCTCGCATATCCTCAAACCCCACAAACCAAAAATTCGTATTTTCCATCGCCGCTACAATCGATTGTCGATAAAGTACCATTGTTCCGGATGTGCCCGCACCATAGGCTCGATTACTGCATTTAGACGATTGACCTCACCAAACAGCGGAGCGTCGGCGTCTTTGTTGCGGGTTAAATTGAAAGGCTCCAAAGCCTGAAGAAGAAAGTCTGCTCCTTCCTCTCTGGAGATATAGAGCGGATAGATCAGCGCGTTCGTCTTTTGCGCCATCCGCGCGATAACTGCGTAGTTCCCCTCCAAATGAGGAGATCGACCCAAGAACGGCGCACGGATGTGCCCGTTAAAACCCTCGTCGCAGAACATCAACAGATTGCCGTTATTTTCCAGAACTCTAAGTGCGGGACGGACGAAGCTGCGACCGGGTTTCAGGATACCCAGACCGGCCCTTTTGCGCAGCCGGTTGACAATGTAGTGGCGGGAGCGGCGTCTGGGCGGGTCGTAGTTCATGGTGACCTCAACTCCCATGCCTAGAAGGCAATGCCAAAGTACCTCCCAATTGCTGAGATGCGGCGCGATGAAAATGACAGGTCTTTGAGCGCAACGTTCCGCCAAACCTTCGGTCCCGATCATGCGGACATGGCGACGGGCCAGCCGGGGCACGACGGAATATTCCGCCATTTGCCGCCCTTGCGAATCCGCGTAAGCGACAAGCAGCGTTTGAAGCTCTGCATCTGTGAGCTCAGGCCGTATCGTCTTCAGATTGGCAGCGGCGCGCCCATAAGCTCCTCTATGAAACCGTGGCGCCAGAATTCGGCCAAGGCAGCCACCGAGCGCTGAGCAGACCCGTGCCGGCAGCAACATGAAGCTGAAGTAGAAAAAGAGATCGATCGCGTTGTCGATGTTCTCAAAGAACCAGTAGCGTGAGAATGACTTGCGCCGATCACCGCCCGCCCAAAAATCTTCGAGCGAAGGAGCCCGCGGAGGCTGGTAGGTCCATGCCTTGCGCTTGCTGGCGCCGTCTTTCATTTGAGGCTGATTCCCGGTGTTCATCCCCGGCGCCTGTGTAGAGTGACAGGGATGCCATCGCGTGGGCGCAGCGTCAGGCGGCATTGCGGTAGAACCTTATGACCCTCCTTGATCCGCACTCGAAAACGTTGTGCCAGAATTGCGAGGCAGAGAATTGCCTCTGTCAAACCGAATTGCAGTCCCGGACAAACACGCGGACCAGCCGCGAAGGGGATGTAACTATAGGGCGCCGGCCTTGCTTCACCCAAGAAGCGCTCCGGATGGAAGCGATGAGGTTCCGGGAATAGCGACTCAGTGCGATGTAAGACCCAAGGCACGATCAGAACGAGGGCAGCTTTCCGCACGTTTATATTACCAATCTGGTCAGCCTCTGCTGCCTGGCGGGCCAAGATCGGTACGGGCGGATAAAGCCGCAGCGTTTCCTCGATAATCGCGCGGCACCAATTCAAATTCGGCACATCGTCAATGGATGGAACGCGATCGCCACAGACACTCTCGATTTCCGCATGAAGCGCCTCTTCCACCCAAGGCGCGCCCGCCAGGAGATACCATGCCCATGTCAACGTTGCTGCCGTTGTTTCATGGCCGGCCATGAAGATCGTCGCCGCCTCGTTTCTGAGCGCAACGACATCGAGCCTCAGTTCGGGGTTACGCTGTTGCCGGCGGATCAACAGCTCGACCATGGAACTATTATCGCCCTTGCCGGCCAGATGATCCTCGATCACCTGATCGATAATGCGATGAATGCGCTTGACCGACCGCTTCAAGCTCGGGGTCTTGATAATCGGCAAGCCCTCGTCGAAACCGAGGAAATAGCCGAAATTGACTGAATCCACCAAGGACTGATAGCTGGCAAAACCTTCGGTGACGGCGTTCGCGCTTTCCTCGCCGAGATTATTGCCAAACACACTGCGGGAGATGATCTCCGCCGTCAGGCCCGCCATTTCGAACAGCGCGTTGACCTCTGCGCCCTCCCCGAGGCTTCGCCAGCGATCGGCAAGCTCGCTTGCCGTATTCTGCATGATCGCGCCAAAGACCGGGACTCGGTTCTTATGGACGATATCGGAGACCAATGGTCGACGTTGCTTCCATGTCTCCTTGTCGGAGATAAACAAGCCGTCGCCGAGCAAATATTCCAGTGCACGGCGCATCTGTGGCGTTTTCCGCTCGAAATTATCGTGCCGCTTGGCAACGACATAGCGGATGGCATCGGGCGAATTGACGATGACGAGCTGCCGCCCCAAAAGCTTGAACTCGGCCACATGCTCGCGATAGTCGTTACGGCGCCAGATCGACAAAAAATCGCTGCGCGCCTGGAGCATCAATTTTAGCGGCTGACCAGGCTTGCCATCGTAAAAAGCCGCATGCGCCGGCTCGAAATATCGGTCCGACTGTTCAACGCGCTCAACGATGTCTGTTTTCCGATCAAGCCACGCCAGCATAGCGGTGTAGAACTCCCCCGCCTTGCGGCCCGAAACAGTGCGACAGATTGAGCATCACCACGCTTGCTCGCTGGCAATATATTCATTTCGCAAACGCAGAAAAGACCTTAGTTTCAAGGTGTCAAAACTCTTGCTGACTGAACTCACAGATAAGGCTGAATGCCCTTCGACACATGACGATGTGATAGCAGCTGCAGTGTCTCAAACGCGCCGCGAATACTCCTAACCCCGCGCCAGAATTTACGTACGCAGAAAACTGCTCAGCGTCGAAGAGCGCTGGTGGGTCAACTTCACGTCCCGCCGCTATTATCTGGTGTTGGAGGCCTCGCGTTCTTCCGCCGACCATCGCAAAACAGCGATCTTGCTCGCAGTAAAAACGCAGCATATTCAGAGCCTAAGACATTACGAATGCCAACCAACTTCTACCAGTATAGGGCATACACTTCACCATTTTGCTTGGCCGTCAACGTGCGCAATGCTTGGTTCCAAATTCATGTGAACTGACGCTCGCGCGTGCATTGAAGCAAACGCCTCAGCCGGAAAGTTTGCCGTTAGCAATAGAGCAACGTTGAAGACAATAAATTGAAGAACAACACTAAAACCGCGCTTCGCTCGATTTCAAATCGAAAATGACATCTGAACTCTCCATGCCAAAGAGAATATACTCCTATATGGCCGCGTTTCTACGTGACCGTAATTTTGCGTGACTGCATCTAACTTATTGACTCTTCTTAGAGTATATTAGACCATAACACCATAGTCATAAAAAATCAAAATTAGCGCAGCCGGATAGATTTCATAATGAATAGATTGGTAGTCATAGAAGATCACGAAATAGAAGCGTTCTCCGAGGTGCGTGCACCAGCAAAAAAATCCATCCTGACTATAGGTGGCTGCAATTCGCTAGAGGTATTCAATCAACTTGTAGATGTGATCGAATTTACTCATTTTTGGCGCGCCGCAGTCCCCACGGTGATGTCACCACCCATTGAGCTTCAGCATGCGGAATTTGAATCCGAGGAATTTTCGAGATTGCTGAATCGTGAAGCTTCGAAAATTGTCTACAAACGAATAATTGAAGCGCCTAACTCGATCATCGTCTTCGAGGCCGCCAGCGATTTTGTAACAGGCGTTCTCAAAATCGACGACACTATAATTTCCGATATCCGCAACGAAATATTCAATGCTTCCTTTAAGGATATAGTTTTCAATGAAAATTCTCAGCTTAGCAGAGCAAAATTTATTTCGACAGACAGTCAATTTTACTGGGACAATTGGAAGCATTATTTTGATTTATTTTATCAAAATATTCTCAAAGAGCGAATTCGGAGAGGCGTTTCTGTCCTTTTCCTATCGCGTCGGTGCTGCACAACAGAACTCAAGGATGGCGAATTTGTTCCTCTTCCTAATGCTAGGATCATATCAGCGCGCAATCGTATTCTCGATGAAATTGACGCGTTCATCTCATGCTATGAAGGTGTGAAGGTCGTCAAGTCAGAACTATCACTCGAATTCACATCTGACGATGCTCCATGGGGAGGTCCATGGGAGTTTCACCCGCAGCATGCGTATTACGCTGATTTGCGTGCAAAGTTTCTGGATGCTGTTTTCCCAGAGCAGAAAAGGGGCGCAAAATATCTTGCGAATTGGATCGCTGAAATTACGCAGAGCCTTAGCAAAACCAAAGCCGTTCTAAATCGCATTGAACTCGAGGCCCTTGAGGCAATAAGTAGTGTGGCCCAAATTCGGGTCGAAAGAGACCTCCTAGTAGAAACTTCCGCTCTTGCGCAGGTGGATAGAGCAGCTCTTGAGCAAAAACTGCAGGTCACCGAATTTGAAATTGAGCAACTTCGGCGGGATCGGGACATAGCCGACATAACGAAGGGGAATCTTCAGCAAGAACTCGACATAGCTCGAGGCCATATCAAGGATGTCCAAAATGCACTCGAAGCCGTGCAAGCGGAAAAAGCGGCTGTTCAATTAGACCTCGAATCCATACGCGGTGATCGCGACACTCTTAGTCAACGGCTGGAGGAAATGGCGATTGCGGTTCAGGGAAGCGGTGATTTGTCAGACTCTCTGAGAGAGGAGCTGCTCTCTCAAGCGAATTTGATCGAGGAGCATGCTAACTTGAATTTAAGAATTAGCGGCGAAATATCCTATCTTAGGGATCATTTGTCTAGTATCGATGCAGCATTCCATTTCGCCTCCACTCGCTACAGTGAAAGAAGCAACGGTTTGTTACATCGTCTGGCAAGAAGGATCGCGATCTTTTTTGACTCGATTCAGCTCCGTAAATCTGGATTCAGCGAAGACATCTACCTTGAAGAAAATTCCGATGTTAGGGATTCTGGGATGAATGCCTTAACTCATTATGTCATGTTTGGCATGAGGGAGCGGAGGAGATTTCCAACGGTTCGATGCCGTATTTGATCATCGAAGGACATCCGAGCTATAATTGTCGCTAGCACTGGACCAGCAGAAGAAGCGCATGAGCATGTTAGGCCTAGTAAGACAAAAGCTGAACGTCATGAAGGCTGTTATGCTTCGCGATATGCGTACAAGATTCTTCAACCATGGCCTTGGTTTTGCCCTAGTACCGTTATGGCCTCTCGCGCACATTTTTATAGTAATCATAATAAGCATTATTTCGGGTCGCACGGCGCCATACGGCGACAGCCCAATGCTATTTTTTGCTACAGGCCTGATTCCCACATTGACATTCATCTATATCTCACGGTTTATGTCGCTTTCGCTTTTAATGAATAGCTCGATGCTTTCTTTTCCTATCGTAAGAGTCACCGATATCCTATTCGGACGGGCTCTACTCGAGGTGATAGCGGCGTCGATAAATATTGCATTGGTGTGGATCATCTTTGGGTCTCTTGGCATAAATCCATATCCCAACGACCCACTTCAGGCGACATACGCTTTTATGGCGCTGGTCTTACTAGCTGTAGGCATAGGAACCATTGTGGGCGTGCTAACCCAATTTCTGCCAATCGTAGCCACAGCGTACGCTCTAATGGGTATTGTTTTCTACATATCAAGTGGCGCATTGTTTGTACCGCCCAATCTTCCCGATCAACTTGCGATACCACTAGCCTACAATCCAGTTCTACAGTGCGTGGAATGGATGCGAGTTGCCTTCTATGAGGGATACAGCGACAGACTCTTGAACCGCGAGTACGTCTTATCTTTTGCTCTCGGCGCTCTGTTTATAGGCCTCGCCTCCGAGAGGTTATCCCGACGAATCCTGTTAGACGTTGCCTAGGTTCCTGTCAGCCAGATGATCTTCACGGCCGCCCTCAATGCTCCTCAGATTTAACTGCTCCTCCCAGGAAAGAGCTGTTCGAACTATGAACTCCAGACTGTCATACTTGGGTATCCAACCAAGTTCATTGAGAGCCACGGCAGGATTACATACAATCGAAACAGCGTCGCCTATTCTCCTACCGGAATATCGAACTTTGAAATCGTACCCTGATACTGTTCTGACGCAATTGAGGACTTCTAAAACCGAAAACCCTCGGCCATAGCCACAGTTGGCAACTATCGAACCACCTCCCTCACGCATCCGCCTAAGCGCCATAAGGTGAGCTACAGTAAGGTCACTGACATGAATGAAGTCACGCACACATGTCCCGTCATGGGTGGGATAATCTGTCCCGTAAACTTCAATACTTCCTCTCTTTCCTAGCGCCGTTTCGGTCGCAACTTTTATGAGATGTGTTGCGCCAACCGTCGATTGGCCTGTTCGTCCTCTAGGATCAGCGCCGGCCACGTTAAAGTACCTCAAGGCGGTGTAAGTGAAATTGTAAGCACGAGATGCGTCACGCAGCATCATCTCGGTCATCAACTTCGATGTGCCATAAGGAGATTCCGGGCGTAAGGGAGCCGTCTCATCCACACGAGCGCTGCCATCTTGCGTCCCGTAGACCGCGGCGGTCGACGAAAAGACGAAATATCGCACTTCTGCCTCAACGGCCGCAGCTATTAGCGCCTGCGACTTCACCGTGTTGTTTTCGTAATACGACAGCGGATTAGCTACCGACTCCGGCACAACAACTGACCCAGCAAAATGAATAATGGCATCAACTTCGTTTTCGGCAAAAATGGTGCGAAGCAGCAATTTGTCAGCAATGTCACCCTCATAAAACCGGGCCTTTCGCGCCAGGGCCCAATGAAATCCGGTCGAAAGATTGTCCAGCACGACGACGGCTTCACCGGCATCAATTAATGACCACACCATGTGGCTGCCTATATATCCAGCACCTCCAGTCACAAGAACTGTCATGAAACCCTCAAAATACTTCATCTATCTAACACGCGTGCTTCTAAACTTGCGGCCACTATCGCAGACCGGCACTCACGCCTGAAAGACCCAACTTCGATATAGACAGCGGAACTCAAAAAGGATACACGCTCTGCGCACAAATATCCATTAAGCCTTGTGTTGTGGCAGCAATAACACAATCAAAAGATTGTATCGACATCGTTTTTTTTGCGTAAGGAGAATTGGCCTTAATCAGGGCCAACTTTAGACCAACAGAATAGCCCGGATCGACGAAAGTGACTTTCATCTCCCCAGATGCAGCATCCAGCGTCCAGCGAATTCGAGAGCTGGAAATTGAAAATCGACACCTCAAATCACGACTCGCGGCTCTCGCCTTTTTAGGATCCCGCGATCAACAACAGGATAAAGAGCCAGCGGAAACCGAGCACGCAGCTTCGTTTACAGCTGAGTATGCCTTTGATAGTGAGCGCGACACTCTTCTAGCTCACAAAGATGTCTCGTTCGCATCCACTCTGCATATTTTCCATATGGAATATTTTGGTATCAGAGCTGCGGCCGGCAATCTTCCCGGCGCGAAACTTGCTGTTCGCGCGGGGAAGCCTCTATCGCCTCACGCGATCGCAAACATCATCGATACTGTCCAAAGGAAAGGATACAATCGCCTGGTATGGCACGGATATTCAGCCAACATGGATACGCTAGCCAGGCGAGTCGGAGCCTTTAACGGGTTGGAGTCTTATTGTGTATGGCACGGAAACTTCGCGCAGCTAGCCTATAAGGATGAGCGCGCGGCGTTTCAGCGATGGCTTAAGTTGCAAAAAGATGGATTGGTCACTCGAGCGCATATCTTGAAGCAAAATTCTAGCCAGTTTCTTACTAACGGTTTCATTCCCCTCCTACTTAACTTACCGCCAAAATGGAACCATAAAAGGATCTCAGCGCCGTTCTCGATTAAGGACGCCACCACAGCGTTTCTTCCAAGTTGGTCGGACGTTCGAAAAAACTGGCATGCAAACCTCTTGGCTGCAGCGAACACACCGGCAGTGAAAAGGATTCTTTATTATGCTGAGACAACACCGTTATTCTCGCTTGAAAAGCCTACAGATAGCATCAAGTTTGACGTTAAAACACACCTAGAGATTGTGTCATCCGTAGATATAATCTTCAACGCAACACTAATCGATTGCCATCCTATGGTTGATCTGGAAGCGGTTGCTTGTGGTACGCCCTCCGTAACCGCTCGCCTTTTCCTGGACGAACTCGAAAATCACCCGTATGCACGGCTTACGGAAGTTGATAATCCACTGGATGTTGATGCTGTGGCGAGGGTAGCTTCAAATGTAGCAGAGGTCCCGCCTACAGAACTACTAGGTCTAATGAACGATTATTCTTTGAATATTACACGTATAGGCTTGTCCAGATACCGCGATTTTTTGCGGCTGTAACAATATTTACAACGGGGAAACATCATGACGCTTGGGCAAAAAACTTGCTACTCGCACTTCGGCGAAGATCAAATTGTAAGCTTTCTGTTTGGTGAGCAAAAAACTGGCGGCCTTTATTTCGACGTAGGGTGTTATCATCCGTCTCTTTTTTCCAATACGTATTTTTTTTACCAACGTGGCTGGCGCGGCGTCTTGGTTGATGCCAATCCTTTCATGATTAACCTCTGCCGTGCGGAGCGCCCCGAAGACACCGCGCTCAACTTTGCGATCGGTGGTGAAAATGGGATGGCGACCCTATATAAATTTAACGATTGGGGATCGAGCAATACTATCGATCCGAACTTTCGAGATAGCATCGCGACGGGTCAAAACGTCCAAGTGACGGAGACCGTCGATGTAGCAATGATTACTTTGAACTCATTATTCGCATCCTACACTAATGGCCAAGATATCGATTTCCTGAATATTGACATCGAGAATGTTGATTATGTTGCATTGAGTGGAAACGACTGGTCTCTTTTCCGTCCCAAGGTAATAGCAATTGAGGATCTAGGATTTAGACTTAATGAGCCTGAGAATTCCCCAATACACACGTTTCTTAGTGCTCGCAATTATCGCATGGAGGCGCGCGCAGTATACACCTCAATTTATGTCGCTGATGAAGCGCGGTCATCCTTGAATGTCTAGTAACATCTAATCATAGTTAGATATTGATCGCTGATCTAGGGTATTTGATTAATGAAAAAGATTTGCTTCGTCGCTCCGGAGCTTTCGCCTTTTTCCACAGGCGGAATAGGAGTTCTGCTCCACAATCTTCTTGTCGAATACCAAGATGAAGACGTTGAGTTTCACGTTCTCGCGCTCAGAGATTCATCTATAGACAATAATGTCTTCAAGCATATTTTCCCTAAAACGATACTATGGAGATCGGTGGACTTAGTTCAGACCACTACAGATCCGGCTTTGAACCCGCCGGATTGGGCGTTTACGACCCATCCCTGGCATTATAAATCATATCAAGCTGCGCAAGCACTAAAAGCCATTGCCGCGCTGGGTAATGCTTTCGATGTAATCGAGTTTCCTGATTGGGGTGGTTTGGCGTTCTGCGCTATTCAGGAAAAGCTCCTCGGGAATCTTGGGGGAGCCCTGCTCGCGGTACGATTGCACAGCACCGATTCTATCTTACGCGCGGGCCAGCCGGTGATAGGCGGTCACGCAGCGGCGAATCTGGCGGACCTAGAACGAAAATCTCTACTAGACGCTGATCTGGTCGTCGCTCATCTCGCTTCAATTGCAAGAGCTACCCAACAGCACTTCGGCTTTTCCACTAAATGGTTGTCAGCGGTCAGAATTGACGCACCTCCCATCCCAATGAAATCGGCGACTAAATCAATCAGGTTTGAAACCACTACGGATATCTGTTTTCCCAGCAAGATACAGGCTCTGAAGCGCCCGGACGTATTCCTCAATGGCGCCTTAGCATTCATGCGCTCACATGTCGAATACACGGGAAACATCCTGTTCTTAGCTCACCCATCGGACGAGGACCTGCGTCAACAGCTTTCCGACAAAATTCCGGTCAAGTTTGCTGAAAGGGTCACCTTCCTTTTCGATGCGCCTTCATCTGTGCGAGCATCCATTATTGAAAGATCGATTTCGATATTTCCGTCTCCGTTTGAGAGCTTTTGCTTGGCTGCTTATGAAGCATCAATGCACGGCGGCTGGGTAGCACTGAATAAAGAGAACCCGGCATTTTCGGACGCCACTATCTGGGAAGACGGTACTAATTGCTTGAAATTCGATGGCACGTCTCTCGGGCTGGCGGAGTGCTTGGAACTTGCCTGGAGCCAACGCGCAGAACTCCAACTCCGTTCTGTGTCTCACAGTGCAGCGAAACAACCGTATTGGATGAAACTTCCAAACCGAAAAGCGAAAGTCTCGTCTGAGGTCAAGACTCAAAGAACGCCGCTAGTATCGGTAGTTGTGCCTTATTTCAACATGGGAAGGTATATTCACAGAACGCTAGAATCTGCCCTCGCCTCAACGTATGCGAATATGGAGATTGTTCTCGTTGACGATTGCTCTACAGATCAACACAGCCAAATGGTCCTCGACAAGATTCGACAGGCTGATCAGTTCGACTGTGTGAGGGTTGTTTCGGCACCGACCAATGTCGGTCTTTCAGGTGCGAGAAATCTTGGCATTCGTCAAGCCCGCGGCGAATTCATTCTTACACTCGATTCCGATGACCTTATCCGAAGTGATTTCATCGAGACGGCCGTGGGGGCGCTCTTGAAGAATCCAGACTACTCTTTGGTCGTCCCGCAGACAGCCTTCGTGACCGAAGAATCCTCCAACTCTGAGATGACAGTGATAGACTATGCGCTATTCATCGGGGAGGCTATTCGCGGCGGTACGATGGCCAATCGATACTCCACCGCCACCAGCTTGGGAAGGCGCGAGCTATACGCTGAATTCCCTTATGACGAATACCTAAGCTCTTACGAAGATTGGGACTTCTACGCTCGCGCGGTTCGGGCCGGGAAAAGGTTTATCGTCGCAAGTGACATCTATTTCTACTATAGACGCCGCGCGGGCTCTATGATCGCCGAGAATACGCGGCATCGGCACATCCGGAATTTATCAATTATAAGGTCCAAGCAACTGCTTACTGCGGGCCATGCGGCGATAGACCTCAACATCATGACAGATTCCGAAGCATCTTATAACACTGAGCTCGACAGACTCTCAGGTATCGGTACGATGCGCGTGGACGGAAACTCAGATCAAAAAGACCAGTATATCCGGATGCTTCGCGGTCAGATCGCTCATCAGGATATTCTCCTGAAGGATGCCAATACGAAGCTTTCCAGCATACAAGAGACCGTTGAGGCTTGGCGGTCGGCTGGCGCTGCCAACAAGGGAAACGCTCGATCAGAGGCTACCAAGATTAATCGCAAAAAACGTTCTTTATCATGGCCTCTGGGCGGCTGGTATAGCAATGCAAAAATACGGAAATCAATTCGTGAACTTATGCGAAGCGGTGAGTTCGATGCAAAGTGGTATCTAGCGAACAATCCGGACGTGGCCGCAGCGGGAATGGACGCCGCTTTGCATTATTTGAAGTATGGGCGGAATGAGGGCCGATTAGGCCGCCCCGGAGATTAGAATGTTATTTAAAAACAGCATCCAAGGCGGAAAGACTGAGCTTTATTCTTCGGAAGAAGGCTGGACCTTATCGGAAGGTAACGGCGATAGATCGTTTTGGAAACGCATTGTCTTCGACCGAGAATTTATGCACACACCTTTCGTTACAGCATCCCTCTCAGGAATTGATGCGTCTAAGGACAATAACCTCAGACTAGTCCTTCAACCGCATAACGTGACGCCATTTGCTTTTGATCTCGAAGTGAGGACATGGGCTGACACAACAATCAGCTATGTTGCTTTAACCTGGATGGCTTACGAGATCATCGGTTAACGAGCTGAGCGCACGTCCCGAGGATATAAGCGTCGCTTTAGAAAAGATTGGAAAGATGCCTCAGCTGAGCGATCAGAGAATCGCCTCTATGATGGCCACTGAAGCGACCATCATCCTGGGCTGCGCAATCTTTTGGTTAGCGAGGAAGTGCTCACTCATCTGAATATCGTAAAAGACGTTCGCGAGCTGCTAGGCTCTGTTGACAAAGTTCAACGAGCTGGCCGCATATTAAACGCTGCTTCGATTTCGGCAAATGTATCGGTGTGTCGTTCGCGTTGACGTAGGAGATACTCGGAGTGCCTTTTCGCGAATGCATCGACCTCACCAAGCTCTGCTGGGTAAGCCTCCCCCACGCTTTCAAAGAAGAACCCGTATCGCACCAGCCTTTCGACTTTATCCCACTGTTTGATGTCTGACATTTTCGGGGCTTTGAATTTGCGATTGAGACCGATGCTTGGTCCGCCACAGTTAGGGCAGGCCAAGACCGCATCGGGCCGTGATGCTCGCCTAAAGCTCTTCCGGCACTGGAAACACGCATACGGAGGAAGATATTGTGGCGAAGGCGTTTCGTTGCGAACCATAGCTGTCTCGGGTAACTTTTGCATCGTTCTTTCAAACGCTAGCAATCTAATGATTCGTATCCCACCGAAAAAATGATTCAAGCCTTCCTTTTAGGAGGCGGTCTTGACAAGAGGCGATGTTGGCGACGCGAAATAGAGGATCATTGAGGCGCTATTGCCGAGCTCCGGGTTGGGTGCCCTTGGCGCGATTTCATGAGCGCTACGGCAAGTGGAATTCAGTTTACGTGCGCTTCCGTCGCTCGGCTGAAAAAGGCGTGTGGGACGCCCTCCTTGAGACCCCGTGGAATTGGGGCTGGCGGACGACTGGCAACACATGATCGATAGCACCACTGTTCGTGGCCACTCTCAAGCTGCGGGCGCTAAAAGGGGCTTACCAGGAGGCTTTTGGTCGATTACGCGGCGGCTTTACGACGAAGATCCACGCCCGCGCAGACGGTCAGGGACGCCCTCTCGGCTTTATCCTGACCGGCGGAGAGGCTTCGGATTACAGTGCCGTTCCCGATCTACTGGCAATACCTGTCGCAAACCGAGGTTACTTCTCTCCGACAAAGGGTATGACGGCAATTTCCTGCGCTAGGAACTGCTGATCCATGGGATCAGACCTGTCATTCCTCCGAAGGCTAACGGGAAGAACCCGCATCCGTGCGACTTTCGAGCCTACAAGGATCGAAACCGCATCGAACGGATGTTCAATCGGCTTAAATAGTTCCGTCGAGTCGCGACACGATACGATAAGACCCGAAAATCCCTCTCGGCATTCCTTGCATTCGCCGCCGCTAAAATCTGGCTGCCGTACTTTGTCACCAGAGCCTAGCAAGGGGTGGACTAAAACATCGCAGGGCATGAGACCACCAATGCTTCTTCTCTCTGTTGTTAAGAACTCCGAAAACTCCACTCAGCATTGAATAGTCGGTAATCCGTAGCCGGTGTTCTGCCCCCACATTGCTCGCTGTCGCCTGATCTGTGATCGACATCCATGAATGAAGTACGGGAGTTTCTCCATGGAAACTACATTGGAGTTTCTCACAACGAGGGAGCCTGGACGTGCGGTTCACCGACATTGGCCTGATGAGGTCAAGGCGAAGATCGTTTCGGAGAGCCTGAGGCCTGGCACGAAAGTCAGTGAAGTTGCGCAGCGCTATGGATTGCGAGCCAAAAGCCTCTTCACTTGGCGGACGATGGCGCGGCAGGGCAAGCTGATCCTGCCAGCACCGCAGGATGCGGTAGAGTTCGCGGCGGTTATCGTCGATCCGCCAGTTTCGGAACCTCCACCTAAAGCGGTTGGTCGCCCTGAGATCGTCCTGGGTCCCGTTACGATCCGCCTTGAGGAAGGTGCCTCTGTGGCCAGGATCGCGGCCATTGCGCGTGCCTTGGCCGCAGCGACATGATCTTTCCGTCGAACCGCGTGCGGATCATGGTGGTGACCAAGCCCGTGGACTTTCGTAAAGGTCATGACGGATTGGCGGCGCTGGTAAGAATGAACTGCACAAAGACCCGTTCACGGGAACGGTCTTCGTGTTCCGGTCTCGTAAGGCAGATAGGCTGAAGTTAATCTACTGGGATGGCTCAGGTATCGTCCTTGCCTACAAGCGGTTGGGAGAGCATACCTTTACCTGGCCCGGCATCAAAGATGGGCTGATGACTCTGACCCACACCCAGTTCGAAGCCCTGTTTTCTGGCCTTGATTGGCGGCGGGTTCATGCGGCCAAGGCGAGGACGCCGGAGACAATCGAGTATCTGCGGCACGATGACTCAGGGTCGCAGATTCCAAAGGCAAAACGGGCCGGGATTTGATAGATTCCGGCCATGCCTGAGACCGCCGATCTTCCCGATGACGTTTCCGCCCTGAAGGCAATGCTGATTGCGGCGCAAGCACGCGAGGCGGCCAAAGACGTTCAGATCGTCCTTAAGGATGAGCGGATCGAGCGGCTGGAGAAGCGCGGCCTACAAGCAGGCAGCCTTCGGGCGCAAGTCCGAGAAGACCGATGCCGACCAGTTCGATCTGGCGCTGGAAGACCTGGAAACGGCCATGGCAGTGATCCATGCCGAGGATGAGGCGGACGCTCCTGTCGGGAACAAGATCACCAAGCCCCGCGCAATCAATCGCGGCTCCCTTCCGAAGCATCTTCCCCGTGTCGAAGAGGTGATTGAGCCGGAAAGCCTGATCTGTGCTTGCGGCGGTTGTCTGCATTGTATCGGTGAGGATGTCTGTGAGCAGCTGTATGTCGTCCCGGTGCAGTTCCGCGTCATCGTCACCCGTCGGCCCCGATATGCATGCCGTGCCTGCACTGACGGCGTCGTCCAGGCTCCTGCACCAGCACGCCTAATCCAGGCGGGGCTGCCGACGGAAGCGACCGTCGCCCATGTGCTGGTTTCCAAATATGCCGCTCACCTTCCGCTCTATCGACAGGCTCAGATCATCGGCCGCTAGGGCATCGATCTCGACCGTTCCACCCTTGCCGATTGGGTCGGCCGCGCAGCGTTCGAATTGCGCCCCGTCTTCGATGCCCTGATTGCCGACCTGAAGCGCTCGACCAAGCTCTTCATGGACGAGACCCGTGCTCCGGTCCTTGATCCCGACTCGCGCAAGACCAAGACCGGATACTTCTGGACGCTGGCACGGGATGATCGCCCATGGGGTGGGTGTGCTCCTCCGGGCGTCGCTTTCACACACGCCCCCGGTCGAGGAGGCATTCATGCTGAACGGATACTGCAGGGCTTCTCTGGTATCTTGCAGGTCGACGGCTATGCCGGACACAATAGACTGATCGCATCTGACCGTGTCGATGCAGACATTCGGCTTGCCTATTGCTGGGCCCACGCACGTCGCAAGCTGGTGGAGATCACGCGCAACGGCTCAGCACCCATCGCCGAGGACGGCGTCAAACGGATTGGTGAACTGTATCGGATCGAGGCCGAGCTGCGTGGTCTTGTTCCGGACGCTCGTCTTGCGGGGCGGCAGGAACGGTCTGCGCAACTGGTCGCCGATATGCAGGCCTGGCTTGTCCATAACCGTGCCCGTATCGCGGTCAAGTCTCCAATCGGCGAGGCTGTGGCCTACATCGCCAAATACTGGGATGGCCTGAAGCTCTTCTTGTCTGACGGACGCATCGAGATTGACAGCAATACCCTCGAGCGAACCATCCGACCGATTGCTCTCAATCGCAAGAATGCACTCTTTGCTGGGCATGACGCTGGAGCAGAGAACTGGGCGATGGTCGCCTCGCTCATCGAGACCTACAAACTTAATGCGGTCGATCCGCTGGCTTATCTAACCACCACGCTCACTGCCATCGTCAACGGCCATAAGCAGGGCCGGATCGATAAGCTTTTGCCGTGGAATTACCCCGCTATACAATCCAACTCCCACCTTTGAGTGCAGTCGGTCGACTGCAGACATCGGCATCTCAATTTGAACAACGTTACGTATCTTGCAGCATCGACGCCGTTAGCGCGATTCAATTCGGATAAGGGGGAACGGATGAGAAACGCTGATGTAGTCCCGTGGCCGAAGACGCCAGTTTATCCGGTGCTCCATGCCATTGGATTAGCAATGAAGGGTAAGCGCCTTAACCCACGGACTTTGGAAGACCTCCCTGTCGGAAGCGGCACAATTATTCCGGACCACGTATCAGAAGTCATCCACGTTTCGGGCAAGCAGCTAAACCAACGAAAGGGCCAATACAGGATCACCATTGATGGACCGAGATTGTCAGGCCGCTGGATATTCAGCTCCGGCGATTTAGAAAAAGCCGCCCAAGAGGCGCTCCATTCTACAGATCGTTGAGCGAGGCGTCCGCTATCGACCCATAGCGGTCTGCGGCGTTGGCTTTTGATATGGAAATTCGGAGTTATCCAGACACGGTGGGATTAGCACATCGCTTACGGTAATCCGATGTTTGCGAGATGCTTAAAAATTTGCGACCGGAGTGACGATTGTGAAAATTGTAGCTATTGGTCACCTAGCCGGCTAACCCCGACCGTCATGTCGCTCTTGATCTTCTTCGATCTCTTCCATTCGATCGAGGAGTTCGTCTAGCTTCTTCTTGATGCCTGCTTGCTTCCTGTTTTAGAGGATATCTCCGACACGGGTTTCCCCCTTAATGAGGTCGTCCATTTGCAGCTTTTGCCAAGCTCCAAGCAGACACTGGCAAGCACGACCTCTAGGGTGTAAACCTAATCAAGCTATTGATGAAATTATCAGGCTATGATTCACTCCCTGTGCTAACGGGAGTTTTGGACCATGGCAGGAGAATTTTGGCTTGATGATCGGCAGTGGGCGGTGATCGCCCGTCTGCTTCCAACGAACCAGCCCGGCGCTCACCGAACGATGACCGCCGGGTCATTAGCGGCATCATTCATGTTCTGCGATCTGGCTGCCGTTGGCAGGACTGTCCTGCTTGCTATGGACCGGCAACAACCGTTTACAATCGCTTCCATCGCTGGTCTGCCAAGGGAATATGGCGACGGCTGTTCGAAGCCTTGGTGCAAACGACTGATCGCGACACCCATCTGATCGACAGCACCACCGCACAAGCCCATCGCTCGGCCGCTGGCGGAAAAGGGGGGCACAAGTCCAAGCAATCGATCGATCAAGAGGCGGCAGATCGACAAAAATCCATGCTGTTGTCGATCGTCGCGGCCGTCCAATCGCGCTGCGAATAACGCCTGGGCGGCGCGGCGACGCTCCCATGGCCATTCCCCTGCTGGAGACCCTGCCGCCAAGCCGCTTTTGCGCCGCAGATACCGCTTACGACAGCGACGCTTTACGCGACTTCCTCAAAGCCCGTGGCACAGAGCCCATTATTCCCAACAATCCGACACGAAAGCGGATCAAGCCGTTCGATCAAATCGTCCACCGACGTCGAAACATCATCGAACGCGCCTTTTGCCGCCTCAAAGATTGGAGGCGTGTCGCTACCCGCTTATGACAAGCTCATGATCAACTTCACCGCAACATGCTACATCGCGGCAATTGAGTCTGGGGCCTAGAAGGCGCAGCCTTAGAGTTATCCGCCGAAGAATGCACCGATGGTTTTGGAAGAACTCGAGCATTGACCAATCGCACAACTATCTGGGTCGATTATTGTCAATGAATAGAAAGGCTTACCATATCGAGTAAACGCATTTCAGAAGCATTGGAACCGCAATCGATTTGAAGCAGCCGTGCCAGCCAGTGTCTGGGCCAGAGATCTGCGAGCGTCTGGCATCACTTAAGTTAGGCGAGGCAGCGTGGTAGTTGCCGATGCTGTAAAGGTCGTCGGCCATGGCAAGCGCATGGCAGAAAGCGCCTATAAGCGTGCCTCATAGAGGCAGCCGAGCGATTCTCCGAAAAGCGCGTCGCCAAAGCAGCGGTAACGATCCGCAATCGAAACAATGGCCATTAGGTAACCATCCGTTAACCATAATGACCTCTATTTGCTACATCGAATACACGGGCTTGATTCTAAAACTCGTCGCTCTTTTTGCGATGAATGTGAACACCCATAATTGTCGCGATCCGAGAGATGCATTCAAAAAAAGCGGTAGTCTTGATAAGCTTGGCCTGCCTGGGTGCCGGTTGCACGACAACTGGCCAGGTTAGGCAATCGATTGGCGTCGAGACTGTTTCCGCCGAGAAGGCACTCGCTTTTCCGCCTCCGGGTGGGCCGGCAATCGTCAACATCGTCGAAAGCCGGCATGGCAAGGATATCGACCAGACGATCTCCCTTTCCACCTCTTCGTCGGTACCAGGCCAAAACTTTCTCAAGGTGCAATTCCAGGGGATAACAGGGTCCAACCCGGGTCTTGGAAGCCGGCCTTTCTATGCGATAAACGACCGCACGATTGCTCGCGAAATGGCGTCGGCCGTACCCGGTGTTCGGCTAGCGCGATCCGCAACCTTCGTTCAGAACAGTTATGGCCCTTTTGGATACGCATCGGGTCAAAGCAGAACTGGCGATACGTGCCTCTATGCCTGGCAGCAGGTTAAGGCTGGTTTCGCCCCGCCGCAGGAGCAGCGCAATTTCGGCATGGTCCAGGTGCGGGTGCGCCTTTGTGATGCCCATGCGACCGAGCGACAATTGCTGAGCACGGTCTATGGCTACACCATCGCCGGCCATTTCTCCGGAGCCGCACTGAACCCATTCGGCGCACCGCGCGGAGCAGAAGGCGTGCTCGGCAAGCCTGGCGACATGGTTTATCCAGATGCCACGCAGTATCGCACGCCGCCGATTACTATCGGCTATCAAAATCGACCAGCCGCCGCGGCTCGGCCGGTCGTCGTCCGTCGAACCGTAGCGCCACGCGTGCAACAGCAACAGCAACAGCAGCAACAACCTCAGGCGCAGCCCGTCTTGCCGCCGATGATTGGCCCTCGCGTGCCCTTGCCCGACGGGCAGAACGACCCATCGCAGATCAACGGCGCAAGTGGGCAGAGTTCCATGTTGATACAGCCGGCGCCGACAAATACCGCAAGTAATATCATCGTGCCTTTACCGGACTGTAACGGAGAGGCTGCCATAACGGGGGCCTGCCGCTAGGCGGAGTAACCTCGGGGCGCCAGGATGGCGTCTGGCAATACCTTTGAAGGGACATCGATGCACACTGCACGCAGCATCCTGGTTTGGGCCGTGATAGCATTATGCGGGATCGTGCTGATCACGTTGCCGGTCAACCTTCAAACTCAGCTGATTGCCAGTACGGTCGTCGTCACTTTGATGGCGATCATCAAGATCCTCAAGCGTCAGGGAACTTGGCGACTGGTGGCGCTTGCCTTCGGTACGGCCATCGTGCTGCGCTATGTCTATTGGCGGACGTCCTACACATTGCCGCCGGTCAACCAGCCTGAAAACTTCATTCCAGGCCTGCTGCTCTATCTGGCTGAAATGTACAACGTCGCGATGCTGATGCTCAGCCTCTTCATCGTCGCCACCCCTCTGCCACCACGCACCGCGCGTGCGGCAAAGACGCAGCATTTTCCGTCGGTGGACGTCTTTGTGCCGTCTTACAATGAAGACACAAACCTGCTCGCGAACACGCTCGCTTCAGCCAAGGCTATGGATTATCCAGCGGACAAGCTCAGGGTGTGGCTGCTCGATGACGGTGGCACCGCACAGAAGCGAAACTCGACAAAGGTCCTGGAATCACAGGCCGCTATCGCGCGCCACAATGAACTCAAGCAGCTCTGCTCCGATCTTGATGTCGAATATCTGACACGCGAGCGCAACGAACATGCCAAGGCGGGCAATCTCAACAACGGGCTTGCGCATTCCGACGGCGAGTTGATTGCCGTTTTCGATGCCGACCATGCTCCGGCGCGCGATTTCCTGCTTGAGACGGTTGGTTACTTCGAAGACGATCCGAAGCTATTCCTCGTCCAGACACCGCACTTCTTCATCAATCCGGATCCGCTGGAGCGCAATCTGCGCACCTTTGACAACATGCCGAGCGAGAACGAGATGTTCTACGGCATCATCCAGCGCGGTCTCGACAAATGGAACGCGGCTTTCTTCTGCGGCTCGGCCGCCGTGCTCAGCCGGCGTGCGCTTGAATCGCAAAGCGGCTTCAGCGGTGTCAGCATCACGGAAGACTGCGAAACTGCGCTTGCACTTCACGGCGCCGGCTGGAACAGCATCTATGTCGACAAGCCACTGATTGCCGGCCTCCAACCTGCGACGTTTGCCAGCTTCATTGGCCAGCGCAGCCGCTGGGCTCAGGGGATGATGCAGATTTTGCGCTTCCGCTTCCCGCTTCTGAAGCGCGGACTGACGCTCCCGCAGCGTCTTTGCTACATGTCATCGACGTTGTTCTGGCTGTTTCCGTTTCCGCGCGTGACCTTCCTCTTCGCGCCCCTCTTCTACCTCTTCTTCGATCTCGAGATCTTCACGGCGTCCGGTAGCGAATTTCTCGCCTACACGCTGGCCTACATGCTCGTGAACCTGATGATGCAGAACTATCTCTATGGATCGTTCCGCTGGCCGTGGATCTCCGAGCTTTACGAATATGTGCAGACGGTGCACCTCTTGCCGGCGGTCATCTCGGTGATGCTCAACCCTCGCAAGCCGACCTTCAAGGTGACAGCCAAGGACGAGTCGATCGCGGTCAGTCGCCTGTCGGAAATCAGCCGCCCGTTCTTCGTCATCTTCGCAGTTCAGGTCATCGCGCTGGCAGTCACCATCTACCGCATATACGCAGAGCCCTATAAGGCCGACGTTACGCTGGTCGTCGGCGGATGGAATATCATCAATCTCATCATGTCGGGCTGCGCTCTTGGTGTCGTTTCCGAACGTGGCGAGCGGGCTTCTTCTCGTCGTGTGAGAGTGGACCGGCGAAGTGAGTTCGGCATCGATGGCCGCTGGAATTCGGCCTCGATCGAAGACGTCTCGGTTCATGGCGCAAGACTGAATGTCTTCAACAAAGATCTGGAGCCAGTCAAAGTGGGGGCAGAAGCCACCATACGCTTTCAGCCCTATAGCGGGGCGGAAATGGTGAGCCTGTCGGCGATCGTGCGCAACGTCGAGCAGATGGGCGACATCACGGCGGTTGGCTGCCAGTATGTTCCCAAAGGCGCTGCCGATCACCGGCTGATCGCCGATCTCGTTTTTGCCAATTCCGATCAGTGGACGAAATTCCAGCAGGCACGACGTCGAAATCCCGGCATCATTCGCGGAACGATATGGTTCCTCGGCATGTCGCTCTATCAGACCAGCCGCGGCCTGCTCTATCTTTTCAAGGGTGTGGGCTCGGAGAAATCGCAACGGGACGCGAAGGCAAAAAGCTGATGAACCGCATCCTTCCGACGCTTATCGTTCTGCTGAGTGCTGTCGCCGCGCAAGCACAAAGCTCCCCGTTCGACATGTCCGGCGAGCGACCGGCGGGCGAAGCTCCTCCCACTCCGCAAATCACCATTCCACAGACAACGGCGCCGCAAGCCCAGGCGCCTGTCACCGTGACGCCCTCGGTGGCCGCCCCTCAGTCGACAGCTCCCCAGACGGTCGCGCCGCAGACCAATTCGCCTGTGATCGTCACCTCACCCGTTGCCACGCCACAAACTCCCACGGTGCAGACGACGATCCCGGCGGTGCCGGCACAACCGGCCCCACAACCCACGGCACAGGTAAAGCCTGCGATAGACACGGCCGCCGGCCTTCGCCGCTATGTCATCCCGTTTGATAAGATGAGGCTGGAAGGCGAGACGGATCGAAAGTCCTGGTCAATCTATTTGACACCCGAACAGGCAGCCGCACCTGCGAAATTCACATTCGCCTATCAGAACGCTGTGGTCATCGCACCCGAGACATCTCAACTGACCATTCTCGTCAATGACCGTGCAGTCCATCAGCAACAGGTCGGCTCGTCGGATAACGAATCCGATGTCAGCTTCGATATCCCGCGCGGATTGCTGCAGCCAGGCGCCAACTTGTTGACCTTCGAGGTGACGCAGCGCCATCGCGTGGACTGCGACATTCCCTCAACCTACGAGCTATGGTCGGATATAGATCCTGCACGGACGTATATAAGCTTTGCCGGCCGCGACGCCGAGAGGCTTTCGACTACGGATGCGATCCGCGCGATCGGTGTCAACGAGACAGGGAAAACCCAGTTCAACATGGTCGTGCCGGCGCTGGCTCAGCCGGGAACGACCAAGCCGTTGCTTCGGCTTTCTCAGGGCCTGGCGCTCCTGAGCGGCATGCCGAATGAAACGTTTTCTTTCACTACGGATTCGGTGCCAGCCGCAGGTCCCGGCAAGATGACCGTTGTCGTTGGTACACCGGCAGAGCTTCAGCCTGTCTTTGCGGTCCCGGCCGCGGCTCAAAATGGCGCGGTGGCTTCGTTTGCTATAGATCCGCGCAGCGGTCAGCAGCTTCTCCTCATCAGCGGCCCCTCCTGGCAGGCAATTTCATCTGCGATCGATACGGTCGTGTCACCGACCGACCGCGACCCGGAAAGCCGTCGCGACCTGTTGGTCACGCAGCGATGGACGGCGCCGGATGCGCCGCTGATCTATTCGGGGACGAGCCTTACCTTTGAACAACTGGGCGTCAAAACGGCGGAGTTTTCCGGTCGGCGCTTCCACACCAGTTTCAATGTCGCGATACCCTCCGATTTCTACGCAAATGCCTATGGTGAGGCGACGATTCTGCTTGATGCTGCCTATGCCAAGGACGTCAGGCCCGGCAGCCATATCGACGTCTACGTAAATGGCAGCATCGCAACGACGAAGCCGATCACGGCTTCGGGCGGCGGTATCTTCCGACAGCTGCCCATTCGCATCACCATGCGCCATTTCAAGCCGGGACTGAACACGATCACGCTCGAAGCCATGCTGATGGCAAACGAGGATTCTTCCTGCTCCCCAGCGGCGACATCGAGCACGACACCCCGCTTCGCCCTGTTCAATACGAGCCAGTTTCGCGTTCCCGATTTTGCACGAGTTGCGCAGCGCCCCAATCTGGCCGCCTTTGCGGGTACGGGCTATCCCTATAACCGCGAGACGGATGCGACGGCCCTCTTCATCGACCGCGCGGATGTGGACACGCTCTCGGCAACATCGACGCTCCTTGGACAAATGGCGTTGGTGGCCGGCCATCCCATTACATTGGAGCCGATCGCCTCTCCGAACGCCGTCGGAAGTCGCAACGCCCTCTTCGTCGGCTCCATCTCCCAGCTGCCGTCAACAATCCTGACGCAGATGAACATTTCGGCATCGAGCCAGGTCGCCTGGCGCCCACCCGCGCCGGGTCAAGGCGTTACGCCCGAGGCCTCGGTCACGATTGCCGATTGGCGCGATCGTATCAGCGGTGGTCTGCTGCAAGGCCAGATGGAACGCTTCCAGCAGTGGATGCACCGCAATTTCGATATCACCTTGAGCTCGCTGCGCTTCGTTCCAGGTTCAGAACAGGTGTTCACGCCATCCAACGCGAATACGCTGCTGATTGCCCAGGAAGCCAACCCGACCAACGACGCGACCTGGACCGTTATCACGGCGCCAAGCGCCGGAGACCTTCGCACCGGCATCGAGGGAATGACCACGCAAAGTTCCTGGCCGCAAATCAGCGGCCATATCACAGCGTATTCAGGCAAGACAGGGAAGATAGACACCGTTCCCGTCAGTCGTTTCACCTTTGTCATGTCCCAGCCTTGGTCGTTGACGAACTACCGCCTAATTGCCGCCAACTGGCTTTCCAGCAACATCCTCTCCTACGCTTTCCTGTTCGTCGTCGGATCGTTTCTGCTCGGCGTCAGTACGGCGAGCCTCCTCTCCAGGATCGGGCGTCGAGAATGAAGTTCTGGCGCTCCATTCTCGCGGCGTGCACTGCGGTCGTGCTGACCGTCGCCCAACCGGCGATGGCCCAGCGCGCAGCGATCGATCCGCAGGCTTGGGCCGCCTACAAGGCGAAATTTCTGGATGTAAATGGCCGTATTATCGACAACGGAAACGGCGGCATCAGCCACAGCGAGGGGCAGGGTTACGGTCTGCTGCTCGCCTATCTGGCCAACAACCAGGCCGATTTCGAGCAGATCTGGTATTTCACGCGAACCGAGCTTCTGTTGCGCGACGACGGGCTTGCGGTCTGGAAATGGGATCCGACCGTTACGCCACACGTAACCGACACAAACAATGCGTCGGACGGAGATCTGTTGATTGCCTACGCGTTGGCCCTTGCCGGCTCTGCCTGGAACAACAAGGACTATCTGCAGTCAGCAGCAGGAATGGCTAGGGCGATACTGTCCCGGGTCGTAGTAGATGCCGGCGGTCATACCTTGCTCATGCCTGGAGTCGATGGCTATAGCCCTCCGGACCGCAAGGACGGCCCCGTCATCAATCCCTCCTATTGGATCTTCGAGGCGCTTCCGGTGATGGCTTTGCTGGCGCCATCAGATCGCTGGCAGAAGCTGACGGATGACGGACTTGCCTTGCTTCGTTCGATGCAATTCGGCCCTCGCAAGCTTCCGGCGGACTGGGTCAGCCTGCAGGCCAAGCCCGTTCCCGCCAACGGGTTCGATGCGGAATTCGGATACAACGCGATTCGAATCCCTCTCTACCTTGCCCGTGCTGGGATCAAGGACAAGACATTGCTCACGCGCCTGCAACAGGGAATGACCATCGATGGGGACGAACCGGCGACTATTGACCTGGCGACTGGCAGGCCAAAAGACCCGCTTCCGGACCCCGGTTATAGAATTGTTAACGATGTTGTGGCGTGTGTGGTGAGCGGAACAAAATTGTCTGCTTCGGTTCGTCAGTTCGCTCCGTCGCTTTATTATCCGGCCACCTTGCAGCTGTTGAGCCTGGCTTTCGTCATGGAGAAACACCCGGAGTGTTTATAAAATCAACCTTGATCATGGCTTTTCTGGCCCTCGCCGTTGCGGGATTTACGCTCGCCACGAAAGATCTCGACACGCCGGAAGACAAGATCAAGCTCGCCAAGTCCGGCCGCGTTGATCAGCAAGTGATGCTCGCTGGTGACAATACCGCAAATGCCGGCTCGGGGCAGCCGGTCGATCTTCAAAAGCTTGCCGATCACATTCAGGCAACGGCCCCTTCCGCCGTATTGTCCGACAGACCGAATACGCAGCAGCCTGCGGCGGCGACACCATCGACCGAGACCGTGGCTCAAGCAGCTCCTCAGCCGACAACGGCGCAACCTGCACAACAAGCCCCTGCACAACAGCCAGCTCAGACGCAAGCGACTCCGAGTGCGCCGAAGGTCGATGAAAGCGCGCTGCGTTACTTTGCCAGCCGCGGTGACAAGGCCCGTCTTCAGGCAGAGATTACACGCCTGCAGACGCTGTATCCGAACTGGACGCCGCCTGCCGATCCACTCGCCGTTCCGCAAAATAGCGACAAACAGCTCGAAAACATGTGGCAGCTCTATTCCGAGGGTCACTATGCCGAGGTCCGCAAGGCTATCACCGATCGCCAGACCGCCGAGACCGGCTGGCAGCCCCCGGCAGATTTGCTTGATCGTCTGAATATCGCTGAATCGCGCACACGGCTCGTCAACGCGTCCGACCTCAAGCAATATGCGACCGTCATTGAAATCGGCGCCAAGACGCCGAGCCTGCTCACCTGCGCCGACATCGATGTTCTCTGGCGCGTCGCCGAGGCCTTCATTCGCACTGATCGCGCAGCGCGCGGCCAGGATGCCTACAAGTATATTCTGAGAACCTGCACCAATCCGCAGGAGAGACTTGCCACCATCCAAAAGGCCGCAGCACTTCTGCCCTACCAGCCGATGCAGGATCTCCTGGCCCTCGAAAAGCCCGATGGCAATGGCGCGAAAGAATTCGACAGCATCAGGCTCGATCTCGCTCGCCGCTTCGTGGCGCAGGGCAATGACGATGCGAAGCTGACGGTGTCTCAGGATTACCTTTCCCAGGTCGAGCGTGCCGCCCGCAGCCAGGGTCTGGCATCCGATGATTCCCTGCTTGGCTGGTACTATCTGCGCCGCAGCAACTATGCCGATGCCGAGCAATGGTTCCGCGCAGCCCATGAAAAGGAAGACACCGCAGCAATCTCGCAGGGTCTAGCTCTCGTGCTGATCGCGGACAAGAAGCCGCAAGAAGCCGAAGACGTCATGTATAAGTGGCGGAATGAATCAAAGGACGCTATGGCGACCTATCTTGCGGCGACGGCCAATCTGATGGCGTTGCAGCCGCCACCGAGCCTCAGCGAAGAGGTTCTTGGACGGATTGCCGGCGAGATCGTGAAACAGAAGTATGTCCCGACCGCGCAGCAGCTCGGCTGGTTCGCCCGTTCGATGAACCAGCCGCAGGTGGCGGCTCGCTGGTTCGAAACCGCATTGCGCTGGAAGCCCGATGACGAGCCCTCCGCCTATGGCCTTGCGATCACGCGCAATCAGCTGAATGACCGTGCCGGTGTCGCCGAGGTTCAGCGCCTGTGGGCAGGCCGTTCGCAGCGGATTGCCGTGCTCGGCGAGCCGACGCCACGCACGCAGATTTCCGCGCCGCTTCCTTCGCCTAACCAAGTGGTCCAGCAGGTACCGCAGACAACGCAGCCACTACCCCAACCGGGAGCGCTGCAGGCGGCTCCGCAAGTCGTGTATGAGACGGCCCCGCAACAACCCGCGGCACAGCCGTACCAGAACACGCAAATCAACACGCAGCCCGCGGCTCCCGCGCGACGTGCACCGACAACTGAGTACGTCGAGCCCGCTCCGCGTGCCCGAGCGGTTTCCCGGGCCCCGCGGCAGCCAAGTGGGTGCACGACAACCTCCAGCGCCGAATTGCTAACGCCCTCCAGCGCTCTGTCGCGCGGCTGGTGCCTAATGAACATCAACCGCCCGATGGAAGCCGTCGAAGCTTTTGGCGTTGCGCTGAACAATAGCGATGCAAAGTCCCGTGAAGAGGCAGCCTATGGTCAGAGCCTCGCCTATCTGCGGGCCGGCCTTGCCAATAACGCAGCCGTTGCCGCTACCAAGGCGCCGATGAACCACCAGCGCGCGGCAGAGCTGCAAGTTGCCATCCTCTCCGACCGCGCCCTCGCCGCTTTCTCGGCCAAGCGCTACCAGGAAGCACTGCTCTATCTCGATCAACGCGCCCAGCTTCAGCAGGAACGCACGGATCTCATGGTGCTGCGTGGCTACAGCTATCTTAACCTTAAGATGTACGACGATGCCGAGCGTATCTTCACCGCCGTTGCCGCCACCGGCAGCCGTGACGGCAGCCGGGGATTGAGGGATTTGATGCTGGCACTGCATCCGCAGGCGGGGGATTATTGATTGCACGCTGCAGCGGATTTGCGCCCGCAGACGCGCTAATCATGGTCCAATCAGGGAAGTTGGACGCCACACGCCGCTGTATAAACGCGATACAGTGATCGTGTTGCCGCGATAAACAACTGATTTCGGCGTGGACCGCCAAAAGTCAGATTGGCAACTGTCTGCGGGATCTTGATCTTGCCGATCAGCGCGCCATCCGGCGCGAAACAATGAACACCGTCACCGGCGCTGGTCCAGATGTTGCCGTCCATATCGGCTCGGAAGCCATCTGGAATGCCCGCATCGATGTTGCAGAAGACCCGTCCGTTCGCGAGTTTGTAACCGTCGATAACGTCGAAGACACGAATGTGCCTGGGGGCATCGATATCGTGGCTTGCGGCGGAGTCCGCCACATACAGCTTTGTTTCGTCAGGCGAGAAGGCTAGGCCATTCGGCTGACGGAAGTCGTCGACGACGACGTCGAGGGCGCCCGTCGAGGGGTCCAGTCGGTAAACGTTGCGGGTCGCCTGCTCCGGTTCTGCTTTATAGCCCTCATAATTCGACAGAATGCCGTAGGTCGGATCCGTGAACCAGATGGACCCGTCCGAACGAACAATGACGTCGTTGGGCGAATTCAGCCGCTTTCCCTTGTAGCTGTCGCCGAGGACGGTGATAGAGCCGTCGGTCTCCGTGCGTGTGACGCGTCTTGTCCCGTGCTCGCAGGAAACGAGCCGCCCCTGCCGGTCGCGCGTATTGCCGTTGGCAAAGTTTGAGGGTGCACGGAAGATGGAAACCGTGCCGCCCGGCACCCAGCGCAGCATCCGTTCGTTGGGAATATCGCTCCAGATCAGGCATCCCATATCCGCGAACCAGACGGGCCCTTCCGCCCAGCGGCAATCGCCGTAAAGCTCCTCCAAACCTGCGCTTGGCACCACAAGGCTCCGGAAACGCGCGTCATAGATTTCGTAGATGGACTGAGCCTCGATTGGCATCACGATTTTCCTGCAGAATTTATTGGGGGACTTCAGCGACCGCCCACAGGGCGGCCACCGGCAACGAGGATGACGGCGATGATGATGACGCCGGTCAGGACAAGGCGTGGGCCTGCGCCGAAGCCATAGGTGTTCAGCATGGACACGACGAGGAACATGAAGAGCGACGCGCCCCAGATGCCCGGCACGTTTGAATCACCACCGGCGACGGCCGTGCCGCCAATAATGACGACGGCGATCGACATCAGCAGATATTCGGCGCCCATGTTCAGGGCCGCACCGCCGGAAAAACTGGCAAGAAGGTAGCCGCAGATCGACGCAAGGACCGCGCAGAGCATGTAAGTCGCAAGCCTTGTGCCGTCGACCGGAATACCCGCCATACGCGCCGCAAACATGCTCTGGCCGATTGCCGATATCCAGCGCCCATAGATCGTCTTTTCCAGGAGCAGCCAGGCAACCGCCGAGAGCACCAAAGCGACGATGGCCACATTTGGAACGCCGAACAGGCCCGACGTGGTGAAGTCGGCCAGATATTCGGGCGGCTTGATGCGCAGTCCGCGATTGCTCCAGATCGCCGTCGATTGAATGATAAAGCTCATTGAAAGTGTGGCAATAATCGGTGGAATGCGCAGCAGTTTGATCAGCGCATAATTGCCGATGCCGATGCCGATGCCGATTGCGACCGACACCAGCAGGCCCGGCACGATCATGCTGTCTTCGACATTCATCAGTTTTAGCGCAATGGTGCCGGCGAGCGTCATGGTGGCCGGCACCGACAGGTCGATATTGCCTGGACCCAGCGTGATGACGAACATTTGCCCGATGCCGACGATCACGGAGAACGCAGCGAAGGTGAGTGCCGCCTGCGACAAGCCAACGGAACTTGCGCCGCCGGTGAATATGACGGTGACGATCCAGACGATGATGGCTGCGATGAAGGACCAGATCCATGGTTTGCGGGCAAGCGCGCGAAAAGCGATCATGATTGTTTCTCCCGCTTTTCAACGCGGTTGAGCAGGAGCCTCAACGCCAGCACGATGATCAGGATCGCGCCCTGGGCGCCGATCTGCCAGTCCGGCGAAATCCGCAGGAACGACAGGAATGAACCAGCTAAAGTCAGCGTCAGCGCGCCGATCACGGCACCCACAGGCGAGACGCGCCCTCCGGTAAACTCGCCGCCGCCGAGGATGACGCCGGCAATCGACAGCAACGTATAGCGCAGCGCGATATTCGCATCCGCAGAGGTTGTCAGTCCGACGAGAGCGATGCCGGAAAGTACGGCAAAGAAGCCTGCCAGCGCGTAGGCTGCCGCACGAAGGCCGACCACGGACCAGCCCGCGCGCTGCAAAGACCGTTGATTGCCTCCGACACCGCGGATCAGCACGCCGAAAGCAGAACGCATGACGAGTAGATGCGACACCAAGGCGATTGCGACACTGGCGATGATGGCCATCGGGACCAAGGGAGGTTTCGACGTCATCAGCCAGCGAGCCCAATCGGGAGCTGTACCGCCCGGCGCCGGCAGCAGGAGAACGGCCAGACCGCCCCAGACAAAGCTCATGCCCAGTGTCACCACGATCGATGGCAGATCTCTGACGTAGATGACGATACCGATCGCGGCGTAAACGGCAATTGCGGCCAGAAGGATCAGGATGCCGATGACGGGGGAGGATTGCAGATAGGTTGCAGTCACGCAGGCCGTGAAACTGACGAATGTTCCCATCGACAAATCGAGGTCGTTGACCGACATGATCATCATCTGCGCAATCGTTGCCAGCGCGATGGGCACTGCGAGATTGAAAAGCAGATTGAGGCCGACGTAGCTCATCGCGCGCGGCTGCAGGTAAAAGACCGCGACGAGAAGCACGCCGAGCGAGAGCGCAGGGATCAGCAGGCGCAGGGTGGCGGAGGAAGGACGCATCATGCGCCCTCCCCGGCAAAGGAAGCCGCGAGCACATTGTCCTCCGTGATGTCTTCCCCAGTCAGTTCAGACACGATGGCGCCATCGCGAAAGACATACGCGCGGTCGCAGAGGCGAATTTCATCCATCTCGGTGGAATACCAGATGAACGTGCGCCCGCGCGCAGCTTCATCATTGAGGATTCGGTAGACCTCTTGCTTGGTGCCGATGTCGACGCCCCGCATGGGATCGTCCATCAATACGATCGGGGCGGTGGTCGCCAGCGCACGGCCGAAAAGCACCTTTTGCTGGTTGCCACCGGAAAGCGATAGAATGCCGTTGCCCATGGTAGGCGTACGGATTTCGATGCGACTTTTCCAATCGGCTCCGAGCGTATCTTCTTTTCCGCGATCGACGATCGACATCCGCGAGAGATCGCCCAGGGACGCAATGCTGAGGTTCTTTAAAATGCTCCAGAGCGGAAAGGTGCCGTTAAGGCTTCTGTCGCCGGCGACGAACGCGATGTTGTCCTGTCCACTCGGCAGCCAGTTTCGGGATAGGGATCGGTGCAGATCCAGCAACATGTCTGTCTGGCCGTGACCGGCAAGTCCCGCCAGCCCGATCACCTCGCCCTTGCGGGCTGTGAATGCAAGTCCTTTTCCGGCCCGTGCCGGTAAGGCCAAAAGTGCCGGAGCGGAAGCGACCTCGGTCGTTTTGCGCTTGCGATCCTGTTCCTTGACGACGCTACCCATCGCCTGAACAAGGCTATGCGCGGTAAAATCCTCCGCGGCTCGATCGGCAACAACACGGCCGTCCTTCATGACGAGGATGCGGCTTGCGGTCGACAAGATCTCGCCGAGAATATGCGAGATCAACATCACTGAACCACCGTTTCTTACGAAACTGCGCACATAGGTCATCAGTTGTTCGGCCAATCCAGCATCGAGCGACGAGGTGGGCTCGTCCAGGATCACGAGTTTCGGCTTTTCGCCCACGGTGCAGAAGGTAATAGCGATTTCCACCATTTGCCGCTCTGCGATCGATAGCTCGCCGACGGACCGCATCACATCGATCCTGTGACCTGAAAAGATCTCATCGAGTTTCGTACGGACGATCGAGGCGGCCTGCCGGCGCCAATTCCAGCCGGAGAGCCCGCGGTGAACGACGCGCATGTTTTCGACAACCGTCAAATTCGGCGCCAGCGACAGTTCCTGAAAGACGCAACGGATGCCGTGCGCGCGAGCTGCGTTGATGCCATGGGTTTTATCGTCACCCTCATAAGCAATGCTGCCCTCATGCGGGCTGAGGCCGCCATTGATGACATTGACGATCGTCGATTTACCGGCGCCGTTGTGGCCGACAAGACCGATGCACTCGCCGGCATGAACACTCAGATCGGCACCATCGAGCGCTTTCACCGCGCCGAAATGGACCTTGACACCGCGAGCAGAGACAACCGCCTGTTGCTCAGCACCCTGTTTCATCGAACCATCGTCTCTCGCTGCAATCATGGATCATCCGGTCGCGCTTTGCATTCGACCGGCCCCGCAGATTTATCGGCGGGACCGGTGTTTTTCGCTGACTGATTTTGGTTACTTCGCGGAGGCTATCACCTTCTTGGCATCATCGAGCGTGTACTCAACATTGGCGACACCACCGGCCTGCGTGGTGGCGAGATTGGCCTCGAGATTATCCTGATCGATGCGCAGGAATGGGACGACGAGATCCTTCTTCACATCCTGACCATCGAGGATCTGCTGTGCGACCCAGAAGGCAAGCGTAGACACGCCAGGCGCGATCGAGACGGACATCGTCTCGTAACCACTGGCGTCCTTCTCCTTCTTCCACCAGGCGAGTTCGTCCTGACGGTTGCCCATGACGATCGTTGGCATCGTGCGCTTGGCGGCGGCGAACGCCTGTGCCGCACCGTAGCCGTCACCGCCTTGGGTGACTACAGCTGCGATATCGGGAAGGCTTGGCAGGATACCGGCAACTGCACGCTGCGCGACATCCTGTGCCCAATCGCCATGAACCGAACCGACGATCTTGAACTGCGGATACTTGGCAACGCCCTCGTGGATACCCGCCGAAATTTCGTCATCGACGGAAACGCCGGCAAGCCCGCGAATTTCAAGGATATTGCCGCCCTTCGGCATCTTCTTGGCGAGATAGTCGATCTGGCTCGAACCCATGCCCTTGAAATCGACGGCAATACGCCATGCGCAAGGCTCGGTCACGATGCCGTCGAACGAGACGACGACGATCTTGGCGTCACAGGCTTCCTTGATGGCACCGTTCAACGCGGTCGGCGAGGCAGCATCGATGACGATCGCATCGTAACCCTGCAGGATCATGTTCTGGATCTGCGCAGCCTGCTCGGTTGCCTGGTTCTCCGCCGTGGTAAAGGGATCGGCAGCGGCAACGACACCCGTCTTCACCGCTTCGCCCGTCACCTTCTGCCAGCTCGTCAACATGGCCTGACGCCAGGAGTTGCCGGCATAATTGTTAGAAAGTGCGATTTTTTTGGATGACGTATCTGCAAATGCAGCACCCGGCGCAGCGACACATGCGATCACGGCGGATGCCAGAAGCATCTTGGCAATATTCATTTTTTCCTCCCAAAGAGCCTGAACTTCAACTTCCAGGTCAAGATTTCCGGACGCGCTCCTCAACGAACGTCGAAAATAATATTTGCACTGAAGGTTCCCCTGTCAGTAGAAGCAGGATGTCCGAGATTGTGACGCTTGTACAGGCGCTTAAGCGGCGAGACCTTGCGGGATCCCGCAGAAAAGATGCGCAAGCCCGCAAGACGAACGACATCGATCGGCGCTTAATAGCGTCAAGAATTCGCATGCTGCGAGCGACCGGAGGAGCAGAGGTCGACGCATTGCTTGGGAGGGCGTGTCTTGCGCGATCTGGCGCCGCAATTGGTCTTCGACCACTACCTCAACATCTCGCGGCTTCTCGCCGGTCAACTCGATTTCCACTCGGTTATCCAGTCGGTGGCTGCCGAGATCAGCCACGTTATTCCGCATGACCATCTCGATGTCTGCATCATCATGGTGGACGAGAAGTTTCACACAGCCTACGAGAGCGGAATGGAAACGGATTGGGGCAAGCGCTTTCCCGCCCCCGTGCACAATAGCCCGATCCGTTCACTCCTCTGGGGAGAAACCGACTATCTGCTGACGGATGATGCCTGGAGCGATCCGCAATTTCATTTTCAGGGCGCCTTTTCCCACCCGATCTTTCATCAATCGCTTCACAGCCGCCTGCACGTCCCCCTGAAGGTTCAGGGTCATGTTATCGGCGCCCTCTCCTGCTCGAGCCATCAGATGGGCTTCTACGACATGCAGGATGTCGAGAGCGCACGCGCGATTGCCGATCTGCTCGCACCGCACTTCTTCGCCATCCGCGCAGCCGATCAGGCTAAGCGATCAGCCATCATCGAAGCCGAGGCCCGCGCCCGCGAGGAGGGTCTGCGGCTCGGCGCGCTGAAACTCACGGAAGCGCTCGAGGCAGAAAGACAACGGATCGGCATGGACTTGCACGACCAGATCCTGGCCGATCTTACCCGTCTGTCCCGGCGGCTCGAACGTCTGGCCCGCCAAGCTGATGTCACGGGCGAGGCGCTGGAACCGCTTGTGCGTGGTCTGCAGCACAGCATGCATGACCTGCGCGAAATCATCGAGGAGGCGAAGCCGACAGTGCTGCAGCTTTTCGGCTTCGCTCAGGCGATAGAGAACCACATAGAGCGATCGATTCAGGAAAGCGGCGCAGCGCTTGAATGGGCGCTGCGCGACGAAACCGGCGGTGCGATCGACTGCCTCGAGCAGCCCGTTACCATCGCACTGTTTCGCATCGCACAGGAGGCGATCAACAATGCCATCCGCCATGCTCAGGCAGGCAATATCATGGTTCATCTGAAGGCCGCCGAAGGCAGCGTCACGATAGACGTCAGCGACGATGGCCTGGGCCTTGGAAACGCCCGCAGGCCATCCGGCGGCGGCATTGAAAATATGAGGACGCGAGCGAGGCTGATTTCGGCGCGTTTCGCAATCAAGGCTGCGACGGCGTCCGGCGGGACCCTTGTCAGCGTCAGTCTGCCGGCAAAACAGCCGTTTGCGGGAGGAGCGGCAGCATGAAGGTGCTGATCATCGAGGACGATCCACTTCATCGTTCCTACCTTAACGAAGCCGTACGCGCTGCCTTGCCCGAATGCGACGGTGTGCTCGAAGCCGAAAACGGCAATGCGGGCGAGAAGCTCGCACGGGACTGCAAATCGGCGCACGTCGTCATGGATCTGCAGATGAGTCCCCGCAATGGCATCGAGGCCGCGCGCACCATCTGGAAGGAGAGACCGGAAACACGCATTCTCTTCTGGTCCAACTATTCGGATGAGGCCTATGTCCGGGGCGTCTCCCGCATCGTGCCTGTCGGCGCCGTCTACGGTTATGTCCTGAAGTCCGCTTCAGACGATCGTCTGAAGCTTGCGCTTCGCAGCATTTTCATCGAGAGCCAATGCGTGATCGACCGCGAAGTGCGCGGTATGCAGCAAAAGAGCCTCGGCAATATGAACGGCTTCACGGAGGCCGAATACGAGATCCTGATCGACATTGCACTGGGTCTAACCGATCGTGCGATTGCACAAAGACGAAATCTCTCCGTCCGCAGCGTGCAGAACCGGCTGCAGCAGCTCTATGTGAAGCTTGGGGTCTATCAGCCCCCCGGCGGACAAGGCGATGATGGTGGATTTAATCTGAGGGCACGTGCCGTTGCCGTAGCGCTTTTGCGGAAGCTTTTGAACCACAGTGCATTGGAACGAGCGGAAGCGGATCTGGCCGTATGGCTCGCGCGCCAAACGTCGCCCTGATGAACAGAAGTTTTGCCTTGACGCCGATCATACTTGACGCTTTCTCGCCCGAATGATTGTTTATTGCAAGCAATAGCCATTTAATCCAACTTTACGGAATTTCCTTATGTCCGCCGCCGTCTCGCCTGTCATCCTGCTGAACACTATCGACGATGTGGCTGTCGCCCGCGCCATGATCCGTGCCGGAAGTCCGACCGGTATCGAAGGGTTGACCGCTGTCGATCAAATTCCGCGCGGCCATAAGGTGGCGGTGCGCGATATTCCGGCTGGCCGGGAAATCCGCAAATTCGGCCAGCCGATCGGCGTGGCAACGCAGTTCATCCCAGCCGGCGGTCATGTTCATCTGCAAAACCTCGCGGTGATTGAATCCGACCATCCCTACCAGTTCAGTGTCGACATCGAGGAACCCGGCATGTTGCCCCCGGAGAACTGTCGCACCTTCATGGGTTTTGATCGGGGCGCCGGAGGTATTGGCACGCGCAATTTCATCGGCATCATCACCACGGTCAACTGTTCAGCCACGGTGTCGAAATATATCGCCGAGCATTTCAATCGCACCGGTGGCCTTGACGGCTTTGACAATGTCGATGGTGTCGTCGCCCTTACCCATGGCGGCGGATGCGCAATCAACACACAATCCGAGGGCTATCGTTATCTGGCCCGTACGCTGCAGGGATATGCGCGTCATCCGAATTTCGGCGGCATCCTCATGATCGGCCTTGGATGCGAAACAAACCAGATTGCGCCAATCCTCGAGCACTACAAGCTTGAGGAAGGCAATCGTCTACGCACGATGACGATCCAGGATCTCGGGGGTACGCGCAAGACAATTGCCGCCGCGTCCGAAATGATCAAGGACATGCTGCCGGGTGTCAATTCTGCAAAGCGCACGGTTCAGCCGCTGTCCGGCATCAAACTCGCCTTGGAATGTGGCGGCTCCGATGGCTACTCGGGCATATCGGCCAATCCGGCTCTCGGCTATGCCTCCGACCTTCTTGTTAGGAACGGCGGCACGTCGGTTCTCGCTGAGACCCCTGAGATTTATGGTGCGGAGCACTTATTGACGCGTCGCGCAAGCACGCCCGCGGTTGCTGAAAAGTTGCTCTCTCGGATCGACTGGTGGCGCGATTATACCCGCCGCAACGGCGCGGAACTCAACAACAACCCATCCTACGGCAACAAGCTCGGCGGCTTGACCACCATCCTGGAGAAATCGCTGGGCGCCGTTGCCAAGGGCGGCTCCATGCCGCTTAAAGCCGTCTACGAATATTCCGAGATCGTCGATCAGCCCGGTTTCGTCTTCATGGATACGCCTGGTTACGATCCCGTTGCCGTCACCGGTCAAGTTGCCGGCGGCTGCAATGTGATTTGCTTCACGACCGGTCGCGGATCGGTGTCCGGCTTCAAGCCGGCGCCCTGCATCAAGATCGCCACGAACACCGAAATGTATAATCACATGCGCGAAGACATGGATATCAACTGCGGTGACATCGTCAGCGGCGAGGATACGATCGAGGCGGCCGGCGAACGGATCTTCGAAGACATCATTGCGGTTGCTTCCGGCAAGAAGACGTTGAGCGAAACCTTCGATTACGGCGATAATGAATTCGTTCCCTGGCAGGTCGGCGCCATCACCTGAGGCGGCTTTACGACGACTTCCCCATCATCTGACCAGAGGATCGCCCGGCTATGACGATCTTCTGTTTTCGTTCGACCTAAAAGGCATCGCCCGTTTCCCGCCAATCGCGAAGCAAGGCCAATAACGCCTGACGATCACCGGGGTCTAGCTGCGGTAACCCCGGGATGCGCACTGGCCCGACGTCGAGGCCGGAATTCGTGACGGCTTCCTTGACCACCGTGACGTTAGCGCCATTGCGGAACTTGGTACGCATGCGTTCAAAAGGTTCGAGCCGGGCGACGACGGATCGTGCCGCGGCAAAATCGCCCCTGGCCAAAGCCGCGTGAACGGCAAGCGACAGTTTCGGCGCCACGTTGACGAGGCCGGAGGTAAAGCCCTGAGCTCCTGCGGCAGTGAAAGTGGGCGCCCAACTTTCGGCGAGACCGCAAACGAAGAGCGCTCCTTTCGGATCGGACGCCGCAATTGCTCTTGAAAGCAGCATCAGATCGGTCGTTGCAAACTTGATGCCGACAATATTCGGATGACCGGCCAGGCGAACCATGTCCTCGACACCGAAGCCATCGGCCCTGACATAGGCGACAAGTGGCAAGGGGGACGCCTCTGCGAGGTTCCTGAAATAGTCGATTTGCGCAGCCGGCGCGGCAAATGGATCGACCGGCTGATGTGACATGACGGCAGACGCGCCAATCGCTTTGGCGTCCTTGGCCATGCGGATCGCCTCGTGCAGAGAACGACCGATGGCGGCCGTTACCGGCGCCTTATCGCCAACACCTGCCATGGCTGCTTCATGAACCCGGCTGATCTCCTCCGGCGTCAGAGCATAGAATTCGCCGGTATTTCCCGCAGCGACAATATTATGGATGCCAGCGGCCGCGACGCGCTCATAAACCTTGGCCGTCACCCGAGGCTCTATTTCGCCGCGCCCATCATAAGCGGTTACCGGAACGCCGGACACACCGGTCAACGCCTGCCGCATCGCCTCGATACTCATCTCTCCATCCTTCCCTTTTCATCGATCATCACGTGTGGCTCGACGTCCCAAGCGCCGTCTGACCAGCCTTTTGCGCCGCATCAGACGCCCTGAAACATCCGGGCACGTGCATTCAAGATATGTCGCTTCATGGCATCGTGTGCCTCGGCCTCCTGCCGGGCCAAAATGGCCTCGACGATAACGGCATGCTCATCCTGAACGCTGCGGATCTGTTCCGTCGTTCGCTGAAGGCTGAGGCTACGGGTTACCGTATGGCCGATTTCGAAATGCGGGCGGAAGAGTTGGCGAGCGGTGACGTGAAACTGGTTGCCGGTCGCCATGGCAATCGCCTCATGAAGCGCCAGATCCTCCACGGCTCCAAGCATCCCTGCATTGAGGCACCGCTCGATCCCATGGAGCGAGGCCATGATGCGCTCTCTATCCTCCGGCTGCCAATTGCGCGCGGCAAGCTCCGCCGCTTCGGCTTCCAGCCCTGCTCGGAACTCGAAAAAGCGCTGAATATCGGCGAGCGATCCCACCGCGACCATGCTCAGGACAGACGAGTCCGGCCGTTGTCGCACATAGGAACCGGATCCCTTGCGCGAGACGATCAGGCCATCGACGCGCAGACGCTCCAACGCATCGCGGACAACCGGGCGCGAGGCAGAAAACATCTCGGCAAGCACGGCTTCTGATGGCAGACGCTCGTTCAGTGCAAACCGCCCGTCGACAATCATGGCCACGATCTTCTCGTAAATGATATCACCGAGGCGAACGGAGGTTGTAACGGCTTCTTTCGCCAACGCGACCATCAACAACTTCTCTCTTGGAACAAGCTTAGCGTCGGGATAACCCATTTTCTACGACGGCATCGCAGAATCTGTAATTATCTGTCAATATATGTAATTTCCTGAGAGCATCAAGTCACGTTGTCGGCGATTTTATAAACACGCAGAGATAACGGCGCTGGGTCGGCATAACCAAAAAAAGAAGCGGCCGCCGGCCGCTTCCGATGCTTCAAGACTTTCTTCTCGGGTTACGCGAGATTACTTCACATGCGCAGTATCTGCACTACCGAGATTGTCCCGCCCCGGCGCACGCGGCACCATGCGCCCGATTACCAGAACCAAAAGCGCAGCCGCCAGAAGGCAGGCCGCTAGGAAGAACATCGGCGCAATCGTGCTACCGGTGGTATCCTTGATCCAGGGAACCACGTTCTGGGCAACGAAGCCACCGAGATTGCCAACCGAATTGATCGCCGCAAGGCCGGCTGCGGCGCCGGCTCCTTGCAGGAAGCGCGATGGCAGGCTCCAGAAGACCGGCTGCCCCGCAAAAATGCCCGCAGCTGAGATACACAGGAAGATGAACTGCAGTGTATGGTCGGGAATAACAGCCGAGAGAACCAGGCTGACGGCGCCAACGAGTGCGGGAATGACGATATAGGGCGTTTTCGATTCCGCCTTGTCGGCCATGGCCGGGACTGCATAAAGCGCCACGGCAACAAGCAGCCAGGGAATAATGTTCAGAAAGCCGTTCGTCGTGTTGCTAACGCCGAAGTTCTTGACGATGGTCGGCAGCCAATAGCTCAGGCCGTACGCTGCCAGCGGAAAGCCGACATAGCAAAGCGACATCAGCAGAACGCGCGGATTGATGAGCGCGCGGAAGCCATCGGCAGCATTCTGCTCCATGTCCGAATTTTCCGCGGCAAGCCGATCCTTGAGCCAGGCCTTTTCACTCTCGCTGATGAATGATGCCTTGGATGGAAGATCTGGCAGATAAAACAGGGTAATGATGCCGGCGACAATGGCGGGGCCGCCGGTCACAAGAAACACCCACTGCCATCCCGCCATGCCGTAAAGACCGTTGAGATCGAGCAAAGCACCGCCAAGCGGCGCGCCGATGGCGTTGGCGAAGGCGCTGAAGATCATGAAGAGGCCGACCATCGTGCCGCGATAAGAGGAGGGATACCAAAGGGTAAGCAGATAGAGGACACCGGGGAAGAATCCTGCTTCGCAAGCACCAAGCAGAAAGCGCAGGATGTAGAACATCGTTGCATTCTGCGTATAGGCCAGGGCAACCGTGACCATCCCCCATGATATCAGAATGCGTGCGAACCACTTGCTGGCACCAAACCGATCGAGAAGCAGATTGCTTGGCACTTCGAAGATAAAATAACCGATGAAGAACAGCGATGCGCCGAGACCGTAGGCATATTCACTCATGCCAAGATCACCGACCATCTCCAGCTTCGCATAGCTGACATTCTGGCGATCGATATAGGCGATCAGATAGAGGATCCCCAGAAATGGCATAAGCCTCCAGGTGATCTTGGAGATAAGCTGCTTTTCGTCAACCACGCCTCATCCTCCCAGAAAGATGGTCCTGATTGATGTAGATAGCGCAACTCAGCGTTTATCAATGCAGCAGTGAATGGAAAGGCTCCAGCGAGCGCGCAGCCACGCCTTGAGGTAGGAACCGTTAAGAGGCTCTCATCACGTCTCTGCCTCGATTTGACCGGAAGTGCAGTCCTCTACCAGCAGTTTCTGTTCTTCGCTGGATCCGGACGGGAAGAATTGATCACGGTCGAGATGCTTGAGCGGGGCGGGCTCCCGCCGAGCCATCGGGCTGATGCCGCAAGAACAAAGTCAGGCGACGCGTTCGAATTGCGTGCGAATATGTTCGATATAGTGCTGGCCCGGAGAAGACGCTTTCACCATGGCAAGCGCAGCCTTCTGCGGGACACCTCTAAACTGTCGCTCCTCGCCGTTCTTGAAGCGTATATAAAGTCGTCCGTCATCCGCACGAAAAAACACGGATTTGATGATCTTGGATGAAACTGGAAGCTCTTGCATGGGTCACCTCGCCTTTGATTGGTCTTGTCGCACGAAAAGCAAAAAATTGGGTGAAATGACCTAGTTAATGAAATGTCGAGTTGCAGCCGTAGATTTTATCTATTGTCCGACCGTGACTTTTACCGTCGCGCACGCCGGCACATTCATCGCTCCTTGCAGCTGAAGTTTCGAGGCCGAAACGTGCTCATGGCACGCGCTCGCCGCCCTGGGATTTTCCACAATTCAACGGACGAAGATGACGATACGCCCCTCCCGCACATCGATATGCCCCGACATTGATTAGACATCAATCATATTTGGTTTTTGCGCGCGCAACAATGAAATTGTGTGGCGGATACAAAGTTTCGCATTGTTGATCTCAAGTTAACTTTACAACTAACATGTTAGCATGATACGTACTGACCTCATAGGATCGGGAGGATCGGATGAAAGAGAAGTTTGGGCTGTCGGCCGCGCTGGCAACGCCTTTTGATGTTGGCGATGAGATCGCAATTGAGCGCGTGATCGACCAGGCAAAGCACTGCCTCTCCAATGGCTGCAACAGCGTTACGCTCTTCGGGACGACCGGCGAAGGCGCCTCTATTGGCATGTCAGAGCGTCAGCAGGTTCTCGCAGCCATGCTACATGCTGGCATCGCTCCCACCCAGATCGTTGTGGGCGTGTTGGTGGATGCAGCTGAAGATGCCGCAGCGCAGGCGCGGCATGCCTTGTCGCAAGGTGTTCGCAACATTCTTCTCGCTCCGCCGTCATACTTCAAGAATGTGAGCGACGACGGCCTGTTCAAATGGTTTGCGGCCGTCTTCACCATGCTCGGCGCGCCTGCCCGCGACGTCATCGTCTACAACATCCCGTCCGTGACGATGGTGCCCTTGTCTGTTTCTCTTATCGGTCGCCTGCGCACAGCGTTTTCCGACATCGTCGTCGGTGTCAAGGATTCCTCCGGCGACTGGTCCTATACCGAGGAATTGCTGAAAACCCACGGTGATCTCGTCATTCTGATTGGCGACGAGCGGGATCTGGCGCATGGGGTTCGCCTTGGTAGCCAGGGGGCGATCTCCGGCATGGCGAACCTGCTACCCCGCGAAGTTCAGGCCATGGCTGAAAATGGCATTGAGAATGTCGATGTCGCACGTTTCGTGGGGCAGTTGTTGAATTATCCCGTTATTCCTTCCATCAAGGCCATTCTTTCCCGGTTGACGGAGGATGAAGGCTGGCTTGCCGTGCGTCCCCCTCTCGTGCCAATGAACAAGGACGATTTAGACACGCTATTTGCCGCCTTCAGCACGCTGTTTCGTGCAAAGGCGGCCTAACCGAACAGCCCGGAGCTGCCGATGGACGGAGCAGGCGAACAGCCAACGTTGAGAGAAAAGGCCTATGAGAGCTTCACGCGCCATCTTCTGGCGCGCGACGTTCGTCCGGGTCAATTCATCTCGCAGCGGCGGCTCGTCGAGCTGACTGGACTGACGCTTGGCGCGATCCGCGAGTTGATCCCGCGTCTGGAAGCAGAAGGTCTTATCAAAACAGTTCCGCAGCGCGGCCTGCAAATCGCTCATATCGATCTCGATCTGATCCGCGAGGCATTCCAGCTTCGTCTGTTTTTGGAGAAAGAAGCTGTCGCGCTCTTTACCCATTCGGCATCGGACGAGACGATCGCCAAACTTTTGAAAGACCATCGCGATATCGCCGACGCCATCCGCTCCGGCGACAACTCCCCGGAATTGGAACTTCACGCACAATCGGTGGACTGGGGCATGCACGATGCGTTCATCGACGCGCTTGGCAATACGATCATTTCCAACGCCTATCGGGTCAACTCCATCAAGATGCGGCTGATCAGCCAGGACAGGTTTCGGATCAACGGGCATGTTGGGCCCGTTATGGAGGAGCACCTGAAGGTACTTGACGCAATACAGCGACGATCCGCCGACGAGGCGGTGGCAGCACTCGTATCCCACATCGGCGGAGCACGGGATCGCGCACTGAAGATTTGAAAACACCGAATAACAGGCCGTGAATGAGGAGATTTTCGGCCAAAGGAGGAGGAACAGGATGTCATCGTCATTATTCAATCCGACACGTCGCGGCTTCATGGCCGGCACGGCAGCACTGGGCGCGGCAAGCATCTTTGGCGTGCGCGCCGCTTCAGCCGCCGTCGACTGGAAGCGCTTTTCCGGTACGACGCTCGAGGTCAATCTGATCAAGAGTCCGCGCAGCGAAACAATCCTCAAATACCTGAGCGAGTTCGAGACCTTGACGGGCATCAAGGTCAATGCGGAAGCGACGCCGGAACAGCAACAGCGCCAGAAGACCACGATCGAGCTGAGTTCAGGCAAGCCGAGTTTCGATGTCGTGCATCTGAGCTATCACGTCCAGAAGCGCCAGTTCGAAAAGGGCGGCTGGCTTGCCGATATCAGTGGCTTCATGAAGGATCCCTCGCTCACCGACCCTTCGTTGACGGAGAACGACTTCGCAGAGGCTGGCCTGAAATTCGCCAAGGATAGCAGTGGCGTCATGCGCTCCCTGCCCTTCTCCGTCGACTATTGGATTATCTACTGGAACAAGGCCTTGTTCGAAAAGAAGGGCCTTGCATACCCGCAGACCTTCGAAGAGATGGCCAAGGCAGCCGAAGCGCTGACGGACAAGTCGACAAATACCTACGGCTTTGTCGCCCGTGGCTTGAAAAACGCCAATACGCCGGTCTGGACGACCTTCATGCTTGGCTATGGTGCGACGCCGCTTTCTGCCGATGGCAAGCTGCAGACGGAATCACAGGGCGCCGTGGATGCTGCAAAGCTCTATCAGCAGCTGATGACGAAATCGGCGCCTCCCGGCGTGTCGGGCTTCAATTGGGCGGAAGCGCAATCGGCCTTTCTGCAGGGTAAGATCGGCATGTGGCTGGATGGCGTCGGCTTTGCACCTCCAATCGAAAACCCGGAAAAATCCCGTGTCGTCGGTCAGGTCGGCTACGGCATTATGCCAAAGGGTCCCGGTGCGCAGGCTGCGGCCACCACTGGTGACGGCATCGGCGTGACTGCCGCCAGCCAGAACAAGGAGGCCGCCTATCTTTTCTGCCAATGGGCGATCTCGCACGACATGGGCGCGCGCCTGTTGCAGGCCGGCGCCGGCGTTCCCTTCCGCCAGTCCATCCTTGAAGATCAGAAGGTTCGCGAAGGCGTCAAAATGCCGGTCGCATGGCTCGATGCCGTTGCTGGCTCCGCCAAGGTCTCGCAGCTCGCCCTGCCGGTTATCATTCCGGTCACGGAATTCCGCGACATCTATGGCGTCGCACTGACGAACATGATCGGCGGCGCCGATCCTGCTGCTGAACTGAAGGCAGCGACCGCCCAGTTCGAGCCGGTGCTCGCAAGAAGCGAGGGATGATGGCCTCCGTGAGTATCGAAGACACCGCAGCTACTGCGGCTGCAAAGAGGAGCAAGCCGAACAGGCTTGCTCCGAACTACTGGCCTTTCGTTATTCCTGCCTTGATCGTGATTGCGGCTGTCATCGTCTTCCCCTGGGTCTTCACCCTTTGGATGAGTGTGAACAAATGGACGCTCGGGCAATCGCAGAGTTTTGTGGGATGGGACAACTATCTCCGCCTCGCAACCGATGCCCGCTTCTGGGAATCGCTTTGGCATACGGTCCTATACACTGTGCTCTCAGTCGTCGGCCCACTGATTTTCGGAACGCTCGCCGCCCTCATCTTCGATGCCAATTTTCCGCTGCGAGGCTTTCTGCGCGGCATCTTCGTCATGCCGATGATGGCGACACCTGTCGCCGTGGCCCTCGTTTGGACGATGATGTTTCATCCGCAGCTTGGCGTGCTGAACTATTTGCTTTCGCTTGTCGGTATCGGCCCGCAGGAATGGATTTACAATCAATCCAGCGTCATCCCCTCGCTGGTTCTCGTCGAGGTCTGGCAATGGACGCCACTGGTTATGCTTATCGTGCTCGGCGGCCTCGCATCGGTGCCCCGCGAACCCTATGAAAGTGCTGAGATCGATGGCGCCAACGCTTGGCAGCAGTTCCGCTACCTGACGGTCCCAATGATATCGCCCTTCCTGATGATTGCCGTCATGATCCGAGGGATCGACGCCATCAAGAGCTTCGATATCATCTATGCGATGACCCAGGGCGGCCCGGGTACCGCGTCTGAGACCATCAATATCTACCTCTATAATACGGCGTTTTCCTACTACGACATCGGCTACGGGTCGGCCATGGCGGTGGTGTTCTTCATCATTATCGTTGCGCTCTCGTTCATGCTCCTCATGATGAGGCAACGCGCGCGATGGGCTAACGGGGAGGCACGTTGAGATGAAACGGTCCACCCTCAATCGCCTGGGCCTGTTCTTCGTTGCCCTGGTCATCGTCTCGCCTGTCGTGCTGTTCTTCCTGTGGATGATCTCACTGTCGCTGAAGTACGAAATCGACAATGGCGCCTATCCGCCGATCCTCATTCCGGATCGCGTCGCGTGGTCGAACTATGTGAATGTTTTCCAGGAGAACAATTTCTTCCTCTATTTCTGGAACTCCATCCTTGTAACGGGTGCAGCAACCTTGCTGGCGCTCGTCATCGGCGTTCCCGCGGGATACGGGATTGCACGGCTGAAGGCGGAGAAATCGGCAATCGTCATCATGATCGCGCGCATGACGCCCGGGCTCTCCTTCCTCATTCCGCTTTTTCTGTTGTTTCAATGGCTCAATCTTCTCGGAACGCTTTGGCCACAGATCATTATCCATCTCGTCGTCACAGTTCCGATCGTGGTCTGGATCATGATCGGCTATTTCGAGACGACGCCGATCGAGCTTGAAGAAGCGGCCAGCATCGATGGCGCCACGCCATGGCAAGTGTTTCGACTAGTCGCCCTGCCGATCGCCCGCCCCGGCATCGTCGTCGCGTTTATCCTCTCCGTTATCTTCTCGTGGAACAACTTCGTCTTCGGCATCGTTCTTGCCAGCCGCGAGACCCGGACATTGCCCGTCGCGGTCTACAACATGCTTTCATTCGAACAGGTCAGCTGGGGGCCACTTGCCGCCGCGGCCTTGATCGTCACATTGCCGGTCCTTGTTTTGACGATGTTTGCGCAGCGCCAGATCATTGCCGGGCTAACCGCCGGCGCCGTTAAATGACGCAGCGCAGTTTCGACACGACAGGCGGACATCGGTCTTGATTTCGCCCTCCGCCTTTGCCCTTCCCACCGGAGCACCCAAGCATATCCTTTGCGTCGGCGCAGCGGTTCTCGACACGCTCTTTCGCGTTCCGACAATGCCGACCGGCCAAGGAAAAGTGCTGCCGTACGACATGCTGCAGATTGCAGAAGGCATGGCCTCCAGCGCAGCTTATGCTATCGCGCGCCTCGGTGGCCGAGCAAGTCTGTGGGGTGCGGTTGGTCATGATGAAACCGGTGAGCGGATCGTTCGGGACCTTGCAGACGCCGGGATTCAAACGGATGGAATGCTACGCGTCGAAGGCGCTCGATCTGCGATATCGACCATTCTGGTTGACGATGACGGCGAAAGGCTGATCGTGCCGTTTTACGATCCGAAACTGCACGAACACACCAGAATTGTCGTACCGAAAGACATTGCGGCTTTCGACGCCGTGCTTGTCGACGTCCGTTGGCCGGAATTGGCACAGCAGGTCTTGAAGATGGCGCGGGCTGAAGGCAAGCCAGCGATTCTCGATGGCGACGTGGCGCGGGACGGTGTCATAGAGCAGTTGGCCCCGCAGGCCACTCACATCGTCTTTTCAGAGCCGGCTGCGCATCGCCTGACCGGAGCCGACAATTTCGCGGAGATGGCCGCCTTGCTGAAGCGGAGGTTCGCGCAATCCTTTATCTGCGTGACCGCCGGTGCGGCCGGCAGTTTCTGGTTCGACGATCAAAGCGACAACCTCCTGCACAGCCCGACGATCACCGTCAAGGCGATCGATACCCTCGCCGCCGGGGACATCTTTCACGGCGCCTTTGCGCTTGCGATTGCGGAGGGGCGGCACCCTGCCGAGGCAATCCAGTTTTCGTCCGTTGCGGCAGCCATGAAGTGCGAGGTTTTCGGCGGTCGTACAGGGGCGCCAACACGCGATGAAGTGCTGGACCGTCTGAGCAGCTTTACAACGCCGCGCCAGGCCTGAGCGCCGCCACGGGCAATTGTCTGCGGATCGACGCACTCCCAATTCGGGGGTGACACCGATGCATGCGTGGATTATATAAACCGCGCGACTCAAGCAGGAGGACCGCCAGATGAGACATTTCGGCACCCATTGACGCTGCAAAGCGACGCCGAATTCGGGCTGTCGTTTTAGCCCGTCCTTTGTCCCTATATCCTCTTCAAGTGCCCACGGAGGGCATGCATGCTACGTCGTTTCTTTTCCTATTATGCCAGCTACAAGAAGCTGTTCTTTCTTGATTTTGGCTGTGCGGTGGTTGCGGGCCTTCTCGAACTCGGCTTTCCGCTGGCGGTCAAGCTGTTCATCGATACACTTCTGCCGAGCCATGACTGGGGCTTGATTTTCGGTACGGCAGCGCTGCTGCTTGTCGTTTACGCAACGAGCACAGGCCTGTCGGCCATCGTCAACTATTGGGGTCACGCACTCGGCATCTCGATCGAGTCCGACATGCGCCGACAAGCCTTCGACCATATCCAGAAGCTCTCCTTCCGCTATTTCGACAACAACCGCACCGGTCACCTGATCACCCATGTGACAAAGGACCTTGAGGAAGTCGGCGAGATCGCCCATCACGGTCCCGAGGATCTGTTCATCGCGATCATGACCTTCATCGGCGCCTTCCTGCTGATGTTTGGCGTGCACTGGAAGCTTGCCTTGCTGACGACGACGATCGTGCCCTTCATGACTTGGCTGGTCAGCCGCTACGGTTCGAAAATGACCGTTAATTCGCGCAGCCTGTTCGGAAAGGTCGGCAACTTCAACACGCGTATGCAGGAAACCGTCGGTGGCATCCGAGTGGTGAAGGCGTTCGCCAACGAGCGCTATGAGAGCCAGCTGTTTGCCAGCGACAACGAAGACTATAAGGCAACCAAGCTCGACGGCTACGCCTATATGACGGCAAGCATCGCGCTCAGCTATTTCAGCACGCGCCTTGTGCAACTCGTCGTCATGATGGCCGGGACCTGGTTCGTCATCTCGGGCGAGCTTACGTACGGCGGGTTCGTCAGCTTCCTGCTGCTCATCAATGTCTTTTTCAGGCCGATCGATAAGATCACCTCGGTCATCGAGACCTATCCCAAAGGCATTGCCGGGTTCAAACGCTTCCTGTCGCTCATCGACACCGAACCGGACCTCGCCGATCGGCCGGACGCAGTCACAGCCGGTCACCTGAGGGGCGACATCACCTATACCGATGTCGGCTTTGCCTATTCCGATCAGAGACCGATTTTCGACAATCTTTCGTTGACGATCGCGTCCGGCGAAACTGTCGCCTTTGTCGGCGCATCCGGCACCGGCAAAACGACGATCTGCTCACTCCTGCCACGATTTTACGACGTGACATCGGGCAGCATCACGATCGATGGGATCGACATCCGCGACATGACGCAGGCCTCGCTGCGAAGCCAGATCGGCATCGTCCAGCAGGACGTTTTCTTGTTTGGCTCGACCATTCGCGAGAACATCGCCTATGGGAAACTCGGCGCCACCGACGAGGATATCATGAGGGCGCTACAACGCGCTTCACTCGATGACTTCGTGCGGTCCTTGCCCGCTGGCCTCGATACGCCCACAGGCGAGCGCGGCGTCAAGCTCTCCGGCGGGCAGAAACAGCGCCTGGCAATTGCGCGTATCTTTCTGAAAGACCCACCGATCCTCATTCTGGATGAAGCTACGTCGGCGCTCGATACGGCGACAGAATATGCAATCCAGCAGGCCCTTTTGGAGCTTGCCAAGGGGCGTACCACCCTGGTCGTCGCGCATCGCCTATCGACGATCCGCAATGCAAACCGCATTATCGTCATGGGCGACAACGGCATTGTCGAACAAGGCTCCCACGACGAGCTGCTCGCCTGCAACGGCGCTTACGCGCGATTGCACAAGGCGCAGTTCGGGCTCTACGCCTGACCTATCGATAAAAGAGAGTGCCGAGGCTGAATGCCTCGGCCCGCTTGCTCAAGCCCAGGCCGGCCTTGCGATGCCGAGGTGGTCGCGCAGTGTTTTTCCTTCGTATTCGCGGCGATAAAGGCCTCTCTCCTGCAGGATCGGCACGACATCGTTGGCAAAATCCTCCAGACCGCCGGGAAAAAAGGGCGGCATGACGTTGAAGCCGTCAGCAGCACCATTTTCGAACCATTGCTGCATGCGGTCGGCAATCTCCACGGCTGTTCCAAGCACAATGTGATGGCCGCGCCCAGCTGCGACACGCAATGCAAGCTCCCGGATCGTCAATTTCTCGCGGCGCGCAAGTTCGGTCAGCAGTTCGGCGCGGCTACGAAGCTGATCGGAAATCGATAGGTCTGGCAGTGGCCCGTCGAGATCATACTCGGCAAGACTATGTCCCAAGCGTTCTTCAAGAAGAGGCATTGCGCTCTTGATATCCGTCCAGCGGTTCAGAACGTCGAGCTTCTCGCGTGCTTCGGCAGCCGTCTTCCCTATCACGGGCAGAAAACCCGGCATGACCGCGACATCGTCGGGTTTTCGCCCGAAGGCTGCGACCCTGCCCTTCAGGCTCTTGTAGAAGGCCTGCGCCTCATCAAGGCTCTGCTGCGCGGTAAAGACGATATCGGCGGTGCGGGCGGCAAGATCCTGGCCTGGCCCGGACGAGCCGGCCTGGATCAGCACGGGGTGGCCTTGCGGAGAGCGCGGAATATTCAGGGGACCCTTCACCGAGTAGTATTTGCCAGCATGATCGAGCACACGAACCCTGGCGGGGTCTGCGTAGATGCCACTTTCCTTGTCTTTCGGAAATGCATCGTCGGCCCAGCTGTCCCATAAGCCACGCACAACGTCGACGAACTCCTCCGCAACAGCATAGCGCTCGTCATGCTCCGGATGGCTTTTCGAAAAGTTTGCGGCCGTACGGGCATAGGATGTGGTGACGATGTTCCAGGCCGCACGGCCATGACTCAAATGATCGATCGAAGCGAAGGCACGGGCAAGATGATAGGGTTCGCCATAAGTGGTCGATGCCGTCGCCGCAAGGCCAATCTTCTCCGTGACCATCGCAAGCGATGCCAGCAGCGTCAGTGGCTCAAAACGTGCAATCATCGACGGATGGGCATCGACACCGCTCGTCAACCCGTCCGCCAGAAAGAGCATGTCGAATTTCGCGGCCTCGGCAATTTTCGCCACGCGGCGCAAAAGGTCGAAATTCTCGCTACCGGCTTCGGCATCCGGATGGCGCCAACCGGAGACATGATGACCGGCACCTTGCAGAAAAAGGCCGAGATGGATCTTGCGGGTGTTGCTCATGCGTGCATGCCTTGCGTTTCTTGAAAGTGGATCAGGTCAGGCGGATGCCCCAAGCGCTCCAGCAGGAGATCAAGATCCTCCTCGCTGTGCATCCTTTGGACCAGTTCGGGGACGGTCGAGGCAACCTTGTCATTGCCGGTCGCGTCACGGAATTTGTCAGAGGGGTCGGTCAAGCCGGGGAGGCCTTTAAATTCTCGGGTGAAGCGGCGTCCATCCGTCAGCGTTACATCGGCAATAACAAAGCGTGTCTTTGGATCGCTCGAAAGGCGCGGTGCCGTGTCGTCGTGACGACGGCGCACGCGACGCGCAACGGCCACCAGATCGTCTCTGACCGGGGTTTCGCCGAAATGGCCGATCTTCAACACACCGTCAATCAAGGCCGTCGCAAAGACATATTCGGCGCTGAAGCGCGCATCGATGCCGGTCGTCGGATTGGTCACCACGAGCGCGGCGTCTCCGCCGGGCGGAAAAGTAAAGACGACCTCGTCGATCAGATGCGGGTGCAGCCCCTCACCGTGAAGCTGGAGCCCGATCATCGCAACCGGATGGCTTGCCGTGCAGCAGGGAAACGCCTTGAGTGTCAGGCCGGGCGCGACGATCTGCCATGGCGAACCCCAGCCTTCGACAACCGCCTGCGGCCGCTCCTCGCCAAATGAGAAGGCCGAATGGAAGCCGATTGGATTGTCGAGAAGGTCTTGCGCGCCGCCAAAGCCTGCCTTGGCGAGCTTGGCCGACAGCAGTCCGGAACGCGCCGCCATGCCCGCGTGATAAGGTTTCGCGTCATGACCGAATTGCAGCCGAAGACCGCTCGAATGTGTGGCGGCAAGTCCGAGCGCGGTCGTAGTCTCGGTGATGGAGTAGCCGAGTGCATGCGCGACTGCCGCCGCAGCTCCAATCGTCCCGAGTGTTGCGGTCGCGTGGAAGCCGTTTTCGTAATGGCGCATGCCAATCGAAAGCCCAAGACGTGCCATAGCTTCAAGGCCGACGATATAAGCGGCAATCAGACGATCGGCCGTCAGTCTTACTTCCGAGGCCAGGGCGAGCAAGGCAGGAATGATAACGGTCGTCGGGTGGCCGCGCACACTTGCGTGCACGTCGTCATAATCAAGCACATGGCCGGCATGCCCATTGATCAGAGCGGCTGTCAGCGCGTCGGCACGCACACGCCGACCAACGATGACGGCTCGCCCTTCAGCCTTTGGCAATTGCTCCAAAAGGATTGTCGTCGTGCGGTCACCAGAGCCGCCATAGGCGCAGGCCAGCCAATCGACGATCGCGGTACGGGCAGCGGAAACTGCCGCCTGATCGAGCAGCGGTTTGGAAGAGACGATGGCTTCAGCAAAGGCTGTCGTCAGCGGAAAGACCTTCTCCATTGTCAAGTCTCCTCAGATGCCTTCGCCGCTTTCGACGGACGCGCGCGCACCGGCTAGACCGTTGACGAAACGCCGGATGCGCGCATTCGTCGAGGTCTGGAAGATGTGCCCGGGCGGCCCTTGGTCGACGATCTGGCCGTTCTCGGTAAAGACCACCACGTCGCTGATTTCTTCAGCGAAGCGCATTTCATGGGTTACAAGGATGCTAGTCATGCCTTCCTTGACAAGATCACGGATCACGGCGAGCACTTCGCCAACCGTTTCCGGATCCAGTGCCGACGTCACTTCGTCGAAGAGAACGAGATCCGGCCGCATGGCAAGCGCGCGGGCAATCGCGACGCGCTGCTGCTGGCCGCCGGAGAGCTGTCCGGGATACATGACGGCCTTTTCCGAAAGGCGCACGCGAGCGAGGAGATCTCTCGCATGGCGTTCCGCCTCGGTCCGATTGACGCGAAGAATACGCATCGGCGCGAGCGTGATGTTGTCGAGCACCGACAGATGCGGGAACAAATTATACTGCTGGAAGACGATGCCGATCTTCTGGCGCAGCTTGATGCGTTCGGCCTCGCTGCGCATCTGGTCGACGCGTACACCATTAACGCTGATCAGGCCCTTCTGCGGCGCGACCAGCGCGTTGATGCAACGAAGGATGGTCGACTTTCCCGACCCCGAGGGACCGATGATCGAGACGGTCTGGCCGCGAGCAACCGAAAGATCGATCCCCTTCAGGACCTCCGTCGACCCGTAGGCCAGATGTACGTCCGCCAGTTCGACGATCGGGTTGGTCTGAGCATGGCTCATGCCGGCTCCTTTAAGCTTTCATGCGGCGTTCAAGACGCCGCGTCAGGCTGGAAATGGGGTAGCAAAGGGCGAAAAATGCCGCCATGACGACGATGTAGGCAAGGACCGTGAAATCCAATCGACGAACTGCCGTGCTGGCATCTGTCGCCGCATGAAGCAGTTCATGCACGCCAACCAGCGAGGCAAGCGCGCTTGCCATGGTGATTGAGGCAAAAAGGTTCATCCAGGGTGGCAGCGAACGGCGCGCGCATTGCGGCAAGATGATCCAGCGAAGAGCCCCCAACCTGGAAAAACCAAGTCCTTTGGCCGCCTCCCATTGCGTTGTTGGGATGGACTGGATCGCACCGCGCGTAATTTCGGCAACGTAGGCACTCGCTGGAATCGCAAGCCCGATGACCGCCTTCACCCAATCGGGAAATGGCAGATAATGACCGAAGATCACAATCTCGAAGGGAAAGATGTAGGTCGTTGCGAAGATGAGGACGAGATGCGGAGCATTGCGGAAGATCTGCACATAGAGAACGACTGGATAACGAACAATCTTCAAAGGCGTCAGCTCGAGGATGCCGAGCACGACGCCGATGATCGTGCCACCGGCCATGGCAAGCAGGCTGATAAGGATGTTCATCAAAAAGCCAGTGCCGAGGTAGGGTAACCATTCGATCAGAACCCGCAGCAGCGACAGATCGGCCAACAACCAGACGGCGGCCATCGCGATCAACACACCGGCCAGCCACGGAAGCCAATTGCTCGTAGGCGTCGCAGAGAGCTTTGCAACACTCATGCGCCTGCTCCAAAGCCGGGCACGCTGAGACGCTTCTCCACCCACCGCCCGATCCTGGCAAGAGCGAGATTGATGGCGCTGAAGAAGAGCAGAATGACGATCATCAGCTCGACGACATTGTCGCGCTGCGTCCAGACCATGATGGAGGCATAGGTGATCTCGCTGACGGCGATCGCATTGCCAACAGTCGTGAGTTTCACCAGGTTGATCATATTATTGACGATGGCCGGCAACGACGCGCGGAAGGCGAGCGGGATAGCCACAAAACGCAGGATCTGTAGCCGCGTGAAGCCGATGGCACGCGCCGCCTCCACTGTCTGCTCAGGTACCGCCTCGATGCCGGCACGAAGAGCATCGGCATGGAGCGCAGCAACATGCAGACCAACGACTGCCACGACCCAGAAAAACGGCGTCAGCGGATTATGCTGCGCGCCGCCGAGCCCATTGGAGACCAGCGTGTTCAACACCAGGAAACTGAACATCAACTGCACGAGCGTCGGCGTGTTCCGCGTGATCTCGATCAACGTCCTGACCGGAGCGGATAGGAGCCTTCGCCCAGAGGTGAGCATAGTGGCAAACAGCAAGCCGAAAACAAGGCTGACCGGAATGAGGAGCACAATCAAATAAAGCGTGGTGATAAAGCCATCGCGCCAGATTTGCGCCTCATAACCACTAGCCAGGAATTCGTAATGAAGTCCGAGTTTACCAGTCCAGTCTATGAAGGTCTGAAGAAGCGAACTTCCCATGCGAACCGTTCCTCAAGCGACCGATAGGATCACTTGCCTGCGAGCTTCTTGTGCTCTTCCTCAAGATAGGTCGTGTTGAGCAGCCGGTTTGCCTTGGCGTAATCGAGGAGCTTGCCATTGGAATGCAGCGCCTGGATGGCCTTGTCGAGCGCATCGCGCGTATCGGTCTCACCCTTGCGCAGCCAGATAACGGAATCCGACGGTACCAGCTCGGTCGGGAACAGGATCTTGTAGTCCTTCCACTCTTCCGGACGATCCTGCAGCAGCAGGTTGACCGTTGCGCCGACATGGACGGCGGCAACGCAATTACCGCCCTGCAGGGCCAAAAGCGATTCCGGCTGGCTCGGCAAAGCCTTGACCTCTGCACCATACTGTTCGATCAGCGGTTGGGTGTAGTTGGATCCCTGAGACACGCAGACCGGCTTGCCCTTGAGATCGCTCCAGTCGTTGAGCCCGCTGTCCTTGCGACCAACGGCGGCGCCGCCACTACGATCGTAGGGTGTGGGCACATAGTCGAGGATCTTCGCGCGCTCTTCCGTGTACTGCATGTTTGCGATCAGGACGTCGACTTTGCCTTGCTGCAGGAATTGCACACGATTTGGCGGCGTTACGGTCACCGTCTCAAGCTTGACGCCGAGCTGATCGGCAAGCGCCTTGGCGATGTCGAGATTATAGCCCTTCTGCTCCTGGCTCGCCGGGTCGATATAGCCGAACGGAGCACCAGACAGGATGATACCAACCGTCAGCGCACCGCGGCCCTTGATGCGATCGAGCGTCGCATCTGCATGCGCGATCGTGGTGAAAAGCGCACCGCAGGAGAGCGCAGCGGCAAAAATGGCAGCAGATGTTCGCTTGGCAATATTCATAAGATCCGGACTCCTTGATCTGCGCGGAACCTAGAGAGGCGCCGCCCGGCAGGCGAGGAATCCAATTCTATTTATCGGAAGTTCGGCGCAACAAATTGCCTATAGAAACCATAGATTTTGATAAGACTGCGATCACTTTCAGCACCCAACGGTGCTGCGACAATCAGGACGACTACTGAAAATCGAATACACTCAGCCCCGCTGCCATTTCGTCGAGGCCAAGCGGGCGTGTAACGGGCGGTTCAGCCCGTGCGAGACAACCTTGCCTCTCGCAGAGGCGACAGGCTGGGCCAATCAGAATGGAGGCTGCACTCAATGCCTTTCCGTAGATCACTTCGTCGCGGTGCGCGATATCGCAGCCGAGCAGAAGCGCTGTCCGGCGCACTCTTTCGCCGAAATCGGCCTGAGGTCCCTCGATGGTTCGCGCGACAGTCAAAAAGCGCCCGCCATCCGGCATCTCGGCGGCGTCCACCAATATCTGGCCCGGTTGCGCAAAGGCGCCGTGGATATTGAGCTTTGGACAGCCGCCGCCAAAGCGTGCCTGCGGAAAGCCTTGCGCCCCCGCCTTGCGCAGGCGATTGCCGGCACTATCGATTTCCATGAGAAAGAACGGAATGCCCGCCGCCCCGGGACGCTGAAGTGTCGTCAACCGCGCCGCCGCCTGCTCGTATGACACGCTGAAACGCGCGCAAAGGCTGCTGATATCGTAATGCAAACGCTGCGCCGCAGAGAAGTAAGCCCCATACGGCATCAACAACGCATGGGCGGCATAACGTGCCAGTTCGAAGCGTGCGATACGATTGGCTTCGGGTGTGGAAAGCTGAAGAGCATCCAGTTCGGCGGAGATTTCTCCCCGCAGCGCCAACAGCGATATTTCCGTCGCGATCTCGCGGAGCTGATCAAAAGGCGAGAGCCGTTCGGAGAGAAAAAGCCGCATCGAGTGCCGGTCGTAGCGGCGCCGCAGGCCTGGCATGGAGTGCACCGGCAAAAGGCGAACGGCGATACCATGCTCCCGCTTCAACCACGCCCGCAATGCACCGGCCATATCGTCACCGGGCGACAGATGATCCTGAAGCGCGTCGGCGGCATCCTCGATGCGGGCAAAAAAATTCGGTCGTGATTGGAAACGATCATGCACCTCGTCAAGCGGCAGGCGAGGTGTGATAACATCTGCAACCCTCCCTTCGCGGGACAGGAGTTCGGCGAGATCCGATAGTCTGGCAGCCTGCTCGCGATAGGCGCGATAAAGCCGGATCATCCCATTTGCCGCATTCGGCGCTGCTTCTGCAAACTCGATCAGTTCCTGGTCGCCGGGTATCTCGCCGGCAAGCAGCGGATCGGCAAAGATTTCGCGCAACTGCCCTGCGCTGCCGGCCTCTCCCCCTTGAAGTTCATCGAGATCGACCCTGTAGACCGATGCGAGCTTCAAGAGCAGCTGCACGGTCAGCGGCCGCTGGTTGCGCTCGATCAGATTAAGGTAGGACGGCGAGATATCGAGGCCCTGCGCCATCGTCGTCTGCGTCAGACCGAGCCCCATGCGAACGCGCCGCACCCTTGGGCCAGCAAAGATCTTTCGCTCCACCATAAGCTACACCTTTTACAGAAGCCGGATTGCCCAATATTTACAAGTTTTACAAATTTACACAACGCAGCAGTCAACTGTAACACATCCTAACCCGTTTATTCAACACGATACGCGGCTTCTTCTGGCCGAAACAAGATCGATCTTGTAAAAACAGTCATGCGATCACGATCGATCGGAGGATCGAAAAGCACAATCGGGAGAATAGCATGACAGACTTTTACAAACTCGTTCCCAGCGCGCCTGCCGGGCGCTTTGATGGCATCGAGCGCCCTTATAGGGCCGCGGATGTCGAGCGGTTGCGCGGCTCGATCACGATCCGCCACTCGCTGGCCGAAATGGGAGCAAACCGCCTCTGGCAACTCATTCGCGAAGACGATTTCGTCAATGCGCTTGGCGCGCTTTCCGGCAACCAGGCCATGCAGATGGTCCGTGCCGGCCTGAAGGCGATCTATCTCTCCGGTTGGCAGGTTGCAGCTGACGCCAACACAGCATCCGCCATGTATCCGGACCAGTCACTCTACCCTGCCAATGCCGGTCCGGAGTTGGCAAAGCGCATCAATCGCACCCTGCAGCGCGCCGATCAGATCGAGACCGCCGAGGGCAAAGGCATGTCCGTCGACACGTGGTTTGCGCCGATCGTCGCTGACGCCGAAGCAGGCTTCGGCGGCCCGCTGAATGCGTTCGAGATCATGAAAGCCTATATCGAAGCGGGCGCTGCCGGCGTGCACTTCGAAGATCAGCTGGCATCTGAAAAGAAATGTGGCCATCTCGGCGGCAAGGTGCTTATTCCGACGGCGGCTCATATCCGCAATCTGAACGCGGCGCGACTTGCTGCCGACGTCATGGGCGTGCCGACCCTCGTCGTTGCACGCACCGATGCCGAGGCAGCCAAGCTTCTGACGTCTGACATCGACGAGCGCGACCGGCCTTTCGTCGATTATGACGCCGGCCGCACGGTCGAAGGCTTCTACCAGGTGCGCAACGGCATCGAGCCCTGCATCGCCCGCGCCGTCGCCTACGCGCCGAATTGCGACCTCATCTGGTGCGAGACGTCGAAGCCGGATCTGGAGCAGGCCCGCCGCTTTGCCGAGGGCGTGCACCGCGTCCACCCCGGCAAGTTGCTCGCCTATAATTGCTCGCCATCCTTCAACTGGAAGAAGAACCTGGACGATGCGACGATCGCCAAGTTCCAGCGCGAGCTGGGCGCGATGGGTTACAAGTTTCAGTTCATCACGCTTGCCGGCTTCCACCAGCTGAATTTCGGCATGTTCGAACTCGCTCGCGGTTACAAGGCTCGTCAGATGGCCGCCTATTCCGAGCTGCAGGAAGCGGAATTCGCCGCCGAGACCAATGGTTACACCGCCACCAAGCATCAGCGCGAAGTGGGCACCGGCTATTTCGATGCAGTGTCTCTGGCGATCACAGGCGGTCAGTCATCGACGACCGCCATGCACGGATCGACCGAGCATGCCCAGTTCAAGCCGGCAGCCGAGTAATATCACAATCATAGGAGGAGAATGAAATGCCATCGATAGCACGCGTTCGCGAGAGAGCCGAAGAGCAATCTCTCACCATGAACACCGATCAGCAGGCGGTCATCCGCATGCTTGCCAACGAGCTGCATCGCCTCAACCAGGCCGTCATGAATGCTGTCGAGGCTGGCGTCTCCGTGGAGCTCGTCCGATCGGCCCGTCATCATGGCGGCAACGGCAACTGGGGTGACCTCATGATACCCGTCGTCGTCGCCAACGCTACAAGGCCAGCCTAGTAGGAGCCATTAGGCCAACCGCCTTCGGGCCGTGCCGTCAATCACCGGCCGGCCCGTCGTCATCGTGCACTCTCGCCTAGGGGGCATCCGCGAACGCCTTCGCGATCTCTTCGACAGTAGCCCCGGACGCAACAAGCGCCGCCAGCAGGATCCGCGCCTGCCCCGGCCGCAGGGTCGATGAGTGAATTGCACCGGCATTGGCGAGATCATGTCCGCCGCCGCCGCCGCCATAGCTCGAAATCAGCAATCCATCCGGCACGCGACTTGATACCACGACGGGGACACCGACATCGGCACAGCGTCGAACGGCTTCGACGAGACGCGGATTGGCGTTACCCGATCCAAGGGCCGCGAGCACGATACCATGAGCGTCTGCCCGGAGACTTGCGTCCAGATGGACGGAGTCGCAACCGGGATAAACCGCAACGATGTCCACCCGAATGCCATCGAGAGCTGCCGCAAGCCGTGGGCTCGGCGGATTTTCAAGTGGCCGAGATTGCCTGAAGGCATCGGCCAGATCCGAGACATTCTTGTACAATCCCCAGGCCGGCAAGAGACGGCCGCCGAAACAGATGAGAACGCCGCGCCCGGTATTTGCTGGATCGATCGCGGCAGCAACCGCTGCGCCAAGGTTGGAAAGCCCGTCGGCCATCGGATGATCAGCCGTGAATTGCGCACCGGTGAAGACGACGGGCTTGGTCAATCCGTGCTGAAGATGCACGAACAAGGCCGTCTCCTCCATCGCGTCCGTGCCATGCAGGATCACGATGCCGCTAACGGTCGCATCCGCCAGCAGTCCGGCCACCTGTTCGCTAATCCCCTGCATATCGGCAAGTGTCAGGCTCGCAGAATCCTTCGCCATCAACTCGACAGGCCTCAGATCGACAGGCAGATCGGGTAAAAGGGCCAGCAAGCTTTCGCCAGACAGGGACGGCGCACTCGCGCCGTTATCGGCGCGTTCGCTTGCGATCGTGCCGCCGGTGGCAATGACTGCCACCAGCGGTTTTATGCGCGAATGTGTCACGCCTGACCCCGCTCGGCCGCTAACCGCTGAATGCGGTCGCGCAAAAGATACCAGCCGATGACAAGCGCTGGCGCGATCAGGGCGAGCGACGCGATCGTCCATGTACCGACAGGATAATCGAGCGCCATCAGCACAAGTACTGCGAAAAGGAAAACAAGCGTGAGAATACCGGTATAGGGCGCGCCGAACATTTGGAAGTCAGGACGCGCCATCTCACCGCGCTTCGACAGTTTCCAGAGTTTCAGCTGGCACAGCACGATCACGCCCCAGGCGGAGATGATACCGAGCGCCGAGAGATTGAGCGCGATCTCGAAGGCGGCAGACGGCACGACGGCATTCAGCGCTACGCCGATGACTGTCACGACAGCCGTGACTGCGATGCCACCATACGGCACGCCGGCCTTGTTCATCTTTGCAAGCGCTGCCGGTGCCGAACCGGAGACCGCCATCGAATGTAGGATCCGACCCGTGGAATAGAGGCCCGCGTTCAGAGAGGACAGAACCGCCGTCAAAACAACGAGGTTCATGATGATGTCGGCACCTTCGATCCCGATGGTGCCGAAGAAAGTGACAAAGGGGCTCTCGCCGGCCTTGTAGGCCGTGTAGGGTAAAAGCAGCGACAGAAGCAGGACAGAGCCGACGTAGAAAATCAAAAGACGGGCAACGACCGTGCGGATCGCGCGCGGCATGACCTTGCGCGGATCTTCCGTTTCTCCGGCTGTGGTCCCGATCAACTCGATCGACGCATAAGCAAACACCACGCCTTGAATGATCACGAAGGCTGGCAGGATGCCGTTCGGGAAAAACCCGCCGCTATCGCTGATGATGCTGAAGCCGGCAGGATGACCCGCAATCGGGGTGCCCGAGACGACGAAATAGATGCCTACCACCAGGAAACTGACGAGTGCCAGAACCTTTATGAGGCTGAACCAGAATTCCAGCTCGCCGAAGACCTTGACCGACAGAAGGTTCATGACGAGCACGACCATCAGCGCGATGAGTGCGAAGACCCACTGATCGACGCCTGCAAGCCAGGGCACATAGTGCTTGAAGAAATTCATATAGAGCGCAACGGCGGTCACATCGGCAACCGAGGTCATCGCCCAATTCAGCCAGTACATCCAGCCGACCGCAAAGGCCATCTTCTCGCCATAGAACTCGCGGGCATAGGACACGAATGAGCCCGAGCTCGGCCGATGCATGATCAGTTCGCCGAGTGCACGCAAGACCAGGAAGGCAAAGAAACCGCAAAGCGCATAAACGAAAATCAAGGCTGGGCCGGCGGCGGCCAGCCGCCCGCCTGCGCCGAGGAAAAGGCCGGTGCCGATCGCGCCCCCGATGGCGATCATCTGGATCTGCCGCGGCTTCAGGGCCTTGTGATAGCCAAGATCCTCATTGGCCGGCGGCCGGCGATCCGCCGGCACATTCTGAATTCTATCGCCTGACATTGCTCCTCCCTTGAGCCTGTGTCCTGGGACGGATCCGGGCGCTCATTCGCACTCGACCGGATGCCGTTCCGCTCTCTTCGATCCAGCGATCCAATGTTCGAGAGCGCCGGTCATGCTGTAATGCTGTATGACAGATTTTTCTCTTAACAGTGAAATTTGCCCAGGGTCAACCCTGTAGCCTTGAAGTTGACGCAATTCGGCAGAACGGGTAACAACCAATAATCTGTCATACAGCTTTACAGATTTTCTTTGGATTTTACCGTGGGAGGACAAGGTGGCGACGACAAGAAGCGAGTATGATCTGCTGGGCGAAAAGGATATTCCGGCGGATGTCTACTGGGGTGTGCATACCGCAAGAGCAGTGGAGAATTTTCAGGTAACCGGCACGTCAATCGGTCGATACACCCATCTGATCCGCGGCCTTGCCTTCGTGAAGGAAGCCGCGTCTCTAGCCAATCACGAACTTGGATTGCTTGACGGCGCAAGGCTTGACGCCATTGTCCGCGCGTGCCGTGAAATCCGAGCCGGAGAATTGCACGACCAGTTCGTTGTCGATGTCATCCAGGGCGGCGCTGGAACCTCGACCAACATGAATGCCAACGAGGTCATTGCCAATCGCGCGCTCGAACTGCTCGGTCATTCCAAGGGCGACTATCGCCATCTTCACCCAAACGATCACGTTAATCTCAGTCAGTCGACCAACGATGCCTATCCGACAGCCGTCAATGTCGCACTGATAGAGGCGATCGACGGTCTGGCTGCCGCAATGGATATGTTGAAAGAGGCGTTCGATCGCAAGGCCAAAGAGTTCGACGGAATTTTGAAAGTCGGAAGAACACAGTTGCAGGACGCGGTTCCGATGACGCTTGGACAGGAATTCCGGACTTTCGCCGTGATGCTCGGAGAGGACAGATCCCGTCTCATCGAATCCGCCACGCTCTTGCATGAAGTCAATCTTGGAGCGACAGCCATCGGCACAGGCCTCAATGCGCCTGACGGCTATGCCGCCCTTGCCTGCGCTCATCTCGCGCGGTTGACGGGCCGCCCCCTTGTGACCGCCAGCGACCTTATCGAAGCTACTCAAGATCCTGGAGCCTTTGTCCATCTTTCCGGCGTGTTGAAGCGTGTGGCGGTCAAACTCTCGAAAACCTGTAACGACCTGCGCCTCCTGTCATCGGGGCCTCGAACCGGCATCGGCGAGATCACGCTTCCGGCCATGCAAGCCGGTTCCAGCATCATGCCCGGCAAGGTCAATCCGGTCATCCCGGAAATGGTCAACCAAGTCGCATTTTCGGTCATCGGCAACGACATTACCGTTACCATGGCTGCGGAAGCCGGACAGCTGCAGCTTAATGCCTTTGAACCGATCATCGTCCGGTCGCTCTCGGAAAGCATCATACATCTGACCGCGGCCTGCCACATCCTCGCCGAACGCTGCGTCGACGGCATTACGGCCAATCCAGCGCTGATGGCGCAGCGTCTACAGGAATCGATCGGCCTGGCAACGGCGCTTAACCCGTTGATCGGTTATCAGGCGGCGACCAAGGTTGCCCGTGAAGCGCTTGCAACGGGCCGCACAGTGCCGGAAATCGTGCTTCAGCACGAATATCTGACGGCCGAAGAGCTCATTGAGGCCTTGCGACCCGAGCGGCTTGCCAACCTCCCGGCCGCTCTCACTGACGCGGTGGATCCTCGCCGATAATCGTCGTCACCACGCGCTTGACTTGACCCAAGTGGGCCTCCATCGCCGCCATGCCTGCCTCTTCCGATCCCGCCGCAATCGCCTCGACGATGCGGCGGTGTTCGACATTCGAAGCTAGACGGCGCTGTGCCATCATATTGACGAGCTCCGACTGACGCATCAGCGCATCCCGCGCATCGGTGACGATCTTCGCAAAGACGGCATTCCCGGAGGATTCCGCGACTGTCGAATGAAATTCCGAGTCGAGTTTGACCCATTTCAAAGGATCGTCTTCCCGGTCCATGTCATCACAAAGTTGGAATAGGCGCACCAGTTGTTGCTCTGTCCGCCGAGCCGCCGCCCATCCGGCGGCGGGAACCTCGATGAACGGTCTCGCCTCGATCAGATCCCGCGCGGAATAACCGCCATATTGTAACTCAGGGCCAGTCGTCGACGTGATGACATAGGTACCGCTGCCTGTGCGCGTCTGGGTCAGGCCAAGAGTTTGCAGCGAACGAAGCGCTTCGCGCACGATCGGTCTACTGACGCCGTAGCGCGCAGCAAGCTGCGATTCGGCAGGCAGCCGTGTCCCGACTGCCAACCGTCCAGAAGTTATTGCCGAACGAATATCCTCAAACACCGCCTCCGCAGCGTTTTTCCGACTGATCGGACTTGTATAAGATAACCAATCAGCCACCTCGCTCATGTCCGCCAACCTTCACAAACATTCCCCCCTTGTCAAGGATCGAGCCCAGGGATCGAGTACAGGGATCGAGCCCCACACCCCATGGGCGCGGGCACGAGAGGCTGCAGTCATTCTGCTTTACGGAGAGAATGACAACAGCGACAACTTAGGCTTGATGGGCCTTCGTTGATAATTTAAAGAAATCCTTATGTCTTTATATGGAGTCGAGCGTGCCCTTACCCCTCTTCGCTTTGTTTCTGGCGGCGTTTGCGTTCGGCACGACCGAATTTGTCATTGCGGGCATTCTGCCTGATGTGGCAAACGGCCTGGGAGTGTCGATCCCATTTGCCGGCTACCTGGTGTCCGGTTACGCCTTGGGTATCGCGATCGGCGGACCGCTTCTGACAATTGCATCACGTCGGATCTCGCGTCGAGCCATTCTTGTTGCCCTTACGGTCGCCTTCTGTTTCGGGCAAGTCGCCTGCGCCCTTGCGCCCGACTTTGCGACCATGCTCGTCTTCCGCGTTTTCACCGCCGTTGCGCACGGGGCTTATTTCGGCATCGCAATGGTGGTTGCGATCGCCCTTGTTCCGCAGGAGTTCCGGGGCCGTGCTGTCTCCATCATTCTCGCAGGCTTGACGGTTTCCAACATTATCGGCGTCCCCATCGGCGCTGCCATCGGTGGTCTTTGGGGATGGCGCATGACATTCTGGGCCATGACCTTGATCGGGGTTTTCGCCCTGGTCTCGATCTCGGTCTTGATCCCGTCGACGAAGGTCGAGCCGCAGCAATCGGGTTATTTCAGCCGTGAAGTTCGCGTTCTCGGTCGCCAGCAGGTTTGGACGTCCCTCATCATCATGCTTGCCTTGATGATCGGTCAAATGGTGCCTTTCACGTATATAACGCCGCTTTTGCGAGAAGTGACCGGCCTTGATGCGATGCTTATTCCGTGGGTGCTTCTGCTCAACGGGGTTGGAGCCACGCTCGGCGTTCTGATCGGCGGACGGCTCTCGGACTGGAAATTGATGCCGTCCCTTATCGTCATGCTTGCCGTACAGGCCGTCGTTCTCGTCGTCTTTTACATGGTCAGCCCCTATCCGCTCCTGATGACGGCGACGATTTTCGTCTGGGGAGCTCTCAATTTCGCCATCGGAACGCCCGTGCAGGCCCGCATCTTGATGTGGACGGCAGACGCGCCGAATCTGGCCTCATCGCTGATTCCATCCGGGTTCAACGTCGGCATTGCGATCGCGGCGGTCATTGGAGCAACGTTGCTTGAAGAGGGATACGGATATCGTAGCCTGCCTGTGCTTGGCGCCGCTGCTCTTGCCCTGGCCTGTGCGGTTGCCATGCTCTCGGCGGCCAGCGAAAAGCGCAGCGGTATCGTTCCCCCGGCTGTCGCCGCCACGTGATTAGGTCTGCTGAGGAATAGAATATCCAACCAAGGGATCGACGAGATCCTGTCGAGCCGGGCTGGCGGCGCAGCTCGGTCGGTTGCTGATCGCGTGTCACATGTCCTTCATCGTCTCCAATTACGCAGGCTGAAATTCGGAGACCTTATATGCATTCGACCACCGAGCCCAATCGCCCAACAATCGCTGAAACTATTATCCATCCGACGGCGGCCATCCGGGACGCCCATATCGGCAAATGCTGTGAGATCCTGGCGGATACCGCTCTCCACGCCGTGGAACTGGGGGATTATTCCTATCTCGGACCTCGCTGCATCGTCGGCGATGCAGTGATCGGCAAGTTCTGCGCGATTGCGGCCGAGGTCAGGATCGGCGCACCCAATCATCCGATGGACCGCCCGTCCATGCACCGCTTCACCTATTGTCCCGAATATTATTCGCCCGATGCCGTCCGCGATACGCTATTCTTCGATCGGCGAAAAGCAGATCGCGCCGTCATTGGCAATGATGTGTGGATCGGTCACGGCGTGATCGTCTTGCCGGGCGTGCGCGTCGGCGATGGTGCCGTGCTGGCCGCCGGCGCGGTCGTCACCAAGAATGTCGAACCCTACACCATCGTCGGCGGTGTTCCCGCAAAGTTCATCCGCGAGCGGTTCACGAGAGACATCGCCGAAAAGCTTCGCTCCATTGCATGGTGGGATTGGCCCTTCGCGACCATCATGGAAAGGCTCCCCGACTTCCAGTCGAGCAATATCGAGGCCTTCTGCGAACGCTGGTCCTAATTTCAGAACGAGCAATCAAAGCGCGCCGAGATCGGCCTTGCGGTTGATATCCGGCCTGATTAATTTCACTGCAAATAGCGAGGTGATTTGGCAATGAGCGATGAAAGACGACAACACGAGGCGGCCTGTCACTGTGGTTCCGTCAGATTCCACGTTCGGCTAGCGGACGAATTCAATACGATCCGCCGATGCACCTGTTCCTATTGTCGAATGCGTGGCGCAATCGCCGTTTCGGCACAACTCGCGGATATCGAATTTATCCAGGGCGAGGACAATCTAACGCTTTACGAATTCAACACACGTACCGCCAAGCACTATTTCTGCAAGACGTGCGGTATCTATACGCATCACCAACGCCGATCCAACCCGAACCAATTCGGCATCAACGTTGCGTGCATAGAAGGCGTCAGCCCCTTCGACTTTGCGGAGGTCCAGGTGATGGATGGCGTATCTCATCCGTCCGATTCAGGAGGCGGGTCAAAGGTGGCGGGCGTGCTGCGCTTCGAACCCACACGTTAAGTTCAAGTCTTTGGAAGCTGGCATTGGAAACCGAGCGGGCGGTCGAATCATCTCGCCCGCCCGCCTCTATCGATTAAAATGGATAGTGCTGCGCAGGATCCTCGATGGTTACCCAACGCAGGTCGGTGAACTCGGCAATGGCTGCTTTGCCCCCGAAGCGCCCGTAGCCACTGCCCTTGACGCCGCCAAAGGGCATTTGAGCCTCGTCATTCAATGTCGGTCCGTTGATGTGGCAAATGCCGGACTGAATGCGGCCGGCAACGGCAAGCGCGCGCTGCACGTCGCGGCTGAAGACGGCGGATGACAGACCATATTCGGTATCGTTGGCGACACGCACGGCCTCATCCTCATTCGCGACACGAATGATCGGTTTGACAGGCCCGAAGGATTCTTCGGAATAGACGCGCATATCGGGTGTTACAAAATCAAGCAGGGTCGCTTCCACGACGGTGCCGCTTCGCTTGCCGCCGGCGACAAGCTTGGCGCCTTTGGTCCGAGCGTCGGCAATCAACTCCTCCATCTTCTTTGCGGCATCGAGGCTGATCAATGAGCCTAGGACGACGTGGCCACGGGGATCGCCAGCCGGCAATGACGCGGCCCGCGCCGACAGCTTTGCAACGAACTCATCAGCAATCGCCTGGTGCACGATGATGCGCTCCGTCGACATGCAGATTTGGCCCTGGTGCATGAAGGCGCCAAAGATTGCGGCATTGACGGCGCCGTCGATATCCGCATCCTCCAATATGACGAGAGGTGCTTTGCCACCAAGTTCGAGAAGCGCAGGCTTCAGATGCCTGCCGCTGAGTTCGGCAATGATCTTGCCGACTTTCGTCGAGCCGGTGAAATTGACGCGGCGAACGGCGGGATGAGCAATCAACGCCTCGACAATGTCGGCTGCGTCCTCGGGAGCATTCGTGATGACATTGATGACGCCGGCCGGCAGTCCGGCTTCGGTCAGAGCAGTTGCGATCAGGCGCTGAGTGCCGGGGCATTGTTCGGATGCTTTGAGGATCACGGTATTGCCGCAAGCGATCGGCATGGCGATTGCCCGCGTCGCGAGGATGACAGGCGCATTCCAGGGTGCGATCGCCAGGCAGACGCCCGCCGCCTGACGCACGCCCATAGCAAGCGTACCGGGCTTGTCCGATGGGATGATCTCGCCGCCAATCTGCGTCGTCATCGCGGCTGCCTCGCGCAGGATATTGGCGGCCAGCATGACGTTGAAGCCTGCCCAGGGCGCCGTTGCACCCGTTTCTTCCATCATCAGCCTCGTGAACTCGCCGACTTTGGTATCCATCATATCGGCGGCTTTTGCCAGGATAGCACGCCGCGCACTTGGGCCTGTGCTCGACCAAGCGGGAAAAGCGGCAGAGGCAGCTTCAATGGCAGCAGAGACGTCATCAAGCCCAGCCGCCGCCGCTGTCGTGGCGAGCTCGCCCGTGAACGGATCCAGGCGATCATAGGTCCGCCCGCTGGCAGCCGGTCGATCGACGCCGTTGATGAGAAGAGAAACTTGCATTTTGTCCTCCTTATAAAAGTGGTTCTTTAGCCCTGCCGACCTCTATTGCTCAGATCGGATAGTCTCGATTGCCCGATGCGACAGTTATCCATCGCAACTCGGTAAATTCGTCGATCGCTGCCTTGCCGCCGAAACGACCGTAGCCGCTCGATTTCACGCCACCGAACGGCATCTGCGGTTCGTCGGCGACGGTTGCCTCGTTGATGTGGCAGATGCCCGTCTCGATGCGACGAGCAACCGAGAGCGCCTGAGGAATGTCGCGGCTGAAGACGGCGGACGACAATCCATATTCGTTGTCGTTCGCGACCGTCACGGCTTCATCGATACTGTTGACGCGGATAATCGCCGCGACCGGCCCGAAGCTCTCTTCACGATAGACGCGCATCGCTGGCGTGACGTTGTCGATGATCGTTGCATCGATCAACGTGCCGCGCGCCTGGCCGCCGCACACGAGGGTCGCTCCCTTGTGAGAAGCATCTTCGACGAGAGCGATAATTCGCCTTGCGGCCTCGGCCTTAATCATCGCCCCAAGTGGCATCTTACACTCGCGCGGATTGCCGGCGACGAGCGCTGCGGCTTTCGCCTTAAACTTGGCAATGAATTCGTCGGCGATATCGTCCATCAGGATAATTCGTTCCGTCGACATGCAGATCTGGCCCTGGTTCATGAAGGCACCGAACGCAGCAGCCCGGACGGCTTCATCGATATCGGCGTCGGCCAGCACAATGAAAGGCGCCTTGCCGCCAAGTTCGAGGAGACAGCGCTTGAGGTGGCGCGCGGATGCTTCCGCGATCAAGCGCCCGACACGCGTCGATCCGGTAAAGTTGATCCGCCGCACAGCCGGGCTCGCGATCAAAGCCCCGACGATTGCGGCCGCATCCTTCGGAGCGTTCGTGATCACATTCACCACTCCCGGCGCAAAGCCAGCTTCCAGCATCACGTCGCCAATCAGACAATGCGTCCTGGGACAAAGCTCGGATGCCTTCAGGATAGTTGTGTTGCCACAGGCTAAAGGCATGGCAATCGCGCGCGCTCCGAGAATGATCGGGGCATTCCAGGGCGCAATCCCGAGGCAAACGCCGGCAGGCTGACGAACCGCCATCGCAAGATTTCCTACCTTGCCAGAGGGAACGATCTCGCCCGTGATCTGCGTCGTCATCGCCCCTGCTTCGCGCAGCGTGTCAGCCGCGATCGTGCAATTGATCCTGGCCCAGGCTGCCGTTGCGCCGGTTTCGCCGATCATTGCATCGACGAAGTCGGCGGTGCGGGCAATGAGGATATCGGCAGCCCTGTTCAGGAGCGCCCGGCGCTCGCTCGGCCCGACGTCGGACCAGGCGGGAAAGGCAGCCGCAGCAGCCCCCGCGGCAAGCTCCACATCCGCAAGCGAAGCTGCAGCAGCGATGCTCGTGATATCGCCGGTCGCTGGATCAATGCATTCAAACGTCGATGCATCCGATGAATCCTGCGCTTCGTTGTTGATCAGCAGTTTGGTGATAAACATGGCGATCGTCCGGTCTCCGGCGAGTGATAACCTCGGGCATTTGATGGGAAATGCTTTCACGCGGCTCAAGATGATCATGGTTATCCATGGTCCGCAGAACCTCCTCCTAAAGGCTCGGACACAAACTTACGTCATCGTGCACAGCTTTGAATGTGATTTTTTGGGTTAATATTGCGAAAATCTGGCAGCCATGGCAAATTTTCGCTGCCCGAGATAGGGAGGTTTTATTGATTTCCGATGGCGGCATCCATCTTCACGCTCGCGCAGAGCGGTACGAACCGTCATTGACGCATCGCACACTGCGCCTCCACAAGGGAATTTACCTCCAGTTCCATCACCTCTTGCTGCTACAAGCTGGCACAGCGGAACTGCTTTTTGAAACTGACGAGCGGATGACGTTGCAGGGACCCACCATTGCCTCTCTGCCGCCGCAGTCTCGATGCCAGCTGATTTTATCAGCGGGTTCTACAGGTTCGCTGTTAGGCACCTCACCACAGATCATGGTCGATGCGATCGGCGATCGCGCCGAGTCCCATGCTTTGCGAATTTTCACGGAACGCGCATGGTTCGCGAGCGAACCGAATGCCGATGCCATCAATGAGGCTCGGCCACTCATTGTCGGCTTCGTTCAAGAGCTTGGCGATCCGGCGCGCAGCTCCTGGACTGCGGCATCAGCCTATATGCGATTGATTTTGCTTGTGCTCTGGCGCGCCGCCGGCGCGGGGACGATCGAACAGCGCGGGCGCGGTGTGAATGCCTCGGTCTTACAGCGATACAGGCAGTTGGTAGAGGCCTGGTTTCGCCAGCATCGGCCAATGGGGGATTACGCCCGCGAACTCGGCGTCACCACCGATCGCCTCCATGCGATTTGCAGTGGCACGCTTGGACGGTCACCCGTCCAGCTGCTGCATGAGCGCGTCGTGCAGGAAGCAAAGCTTCGGCTGGAGCGCTCGGCCCGCACCGTCCAGGAAATTTCGGATGCACTTGGTTTTCGCGATCCGACCTATTTCAGTCACTTCTTCAAGAAGAAAACCGGTTTCTCACCAGCTGCCTATCGCGATGTCGCCCGCAGAAACGACACCGCAGAAACTGCCTTGTCGTCAGGATATGCCGACTGGCCGTAACAGCGCGTGATGCGCACCCAAAGCCATCTTCAGACGATCAGGCCCTTCATTGGCAGGACGTGATCGGATCCTGGAAAAACGTTACGTGATAATACGGCCGGCGACGCGCCGAGCAGATCGACCGCGATGCCCTTGACCACCGCGCGAAGATCCGTCGTGGCCGCGAGGTCGCGACCATCCCGTAGCTGCGCCTGTTTGAGACCGGGCCAGTCAGCAATCACACGACCGCCCTTGATCGCCCCGCCGGCGAGAAAGGCCGTTGTACCAGTCCCATGGTCCGTGCCTTGCGTGCCATTGACCTGCGCTGTGCGGCCAAATTCGGTGGCAACCAGGATAGCGGTGTCCTTCCAGGCAGGACCAAGCTCCTGCTGAAACGCAGCAAAAGAATTATCGAGCCCGACAAGGAGCTTGTTGAGCCGGTCTACCTCGCCGGCATGGGTATCCCATCCCTCAAAGGCCAGAGCGGCAACACGAGGCCCCTCATCCTGTGCCAGCAGACGCGCCGCTCCCTTTGCCATCTGTTCCATGCCGTTGGGATCGCCAGGACCTCCCCTCGCCTTCACATCAAGGCCGGCGGCAATCTTGCCGGTCGAAATGCCCTCGGCAAGAATTTTAGCAAAAAGCGGATCTGTATGATTGTAGAGATCCATTAGCCGCGGCGGCAGGTCGTCGCTGACGGGCTGCAGGTTGGAAGGCGACCAGCCAAGCACCAGCGCCTTGCCTCGAATGACCAGCGGTGCGTTTGCGCCGACGGACAGACCACGGATTTCAGCAGGACCGGGCGCGACCTTGTCGCCCTTCGGCAGTCCCTCCAGCATCCGGTTCAGCCAACCGGAATCGACGCGGCCAGGCATCTCATACCCTGACTCCAACACGTCCTGTCCATCGAAATGCGATCGATCACGGTAGGAGGTCGCGCTGGCATGTACGACCGCGGCCTGCCCTTCACGATAAAGGCGATTGAAGTTCGGCATCGACGGATGAAGTGCAAAGAAGCTGTCAAGCGGGAGAGCCGCATCCGGTCCGCTTGTGCTCATGGCGATCGCCTGACGCAACGCCTGGTAATCAGGGTCGCCGACAGGCGGCACTGCGGTCAATCCGTCCAGTGCACCACGCAGGATGATGGTAACAAAACGTGGGTCGCGCGCGCCGGCGGCATGCACGAAGCGTGGCATGAAGGCCCAGGCAAACAAAGCGCCTGAGGCGCCGAGCACGGCACGACGGGTGGGGGTCATGAGTTCGCAGGTCATGGTCAGCGCCTTTGAAATTCGGGAGAAAGATAAGCAATCATCAGCCCTTGCTTGCGGGTCTCCGCACGCGAAACGGCCTGAAGCGTTTCATTGGAAAGAAGGGGGCCGAGGCTATCCGACGCGAAACTGCGCGGATCTACCTGCGGTGGCATGGAATTCGCGATCATGTTTGCCACATCCATGCGCATGCTGAGGCTCTCGCTGGAGGCCCACACGTCGACGGTGTCGGCAAATCCGTTCGGTCCGGCCGGCGCCCAAAACGGCTGCCCCATGGCGGTCAACGCGCCGAGAATAACATTCGGCTTCGGCGTTTCCCCGCTGGCCCGCAAGAGTGCGGTCATGAACTCGACAGGCGATCGAACCTTCGAAAGCGTCGGGTTCCAAGCATCCTCGGAGCTGATGAGCGCCCGATAGACGGCCGAAAGATCCCCGTCCGTCTTGCTGAAGGTGGCGGCAACCGTCTGTACAAGGGCGGGCGGCGGCGTATCGGCAACGAAATGCCGGACAAGTTTAGTGGCGATATGCTGCGCTGTCGCCGGGTGTCGCGCAAGATCCCGCAACGCCTCACGCCCCTGCCCGACGCCGTTATCGGCATAGGTCAGGCCTAGCAACGTCTGATCACCGGGCTCATGGGCGCCTGCGTTGAAAACAAAGGTTCCGGGCGTCCCAAGTTTGCCTGCTGCGCGCACGACCGTCCAACCGGTGATGATCTTGGCAAGGGTCGTGACGTCGGCCTGCGTGTAGCCTCCGTTGACGCCAAGTGTATGGAGCTCAAGCGTCTCTCGCGCCAGGTTTTCGTTCAGGCCCCGCATCTTGTTGCCGTTGGCCTTGGAGTTCGGGCCGATCGACTGCTGGTTGTCGAGATAGCCAAGCATGGCCGGATGGGTCTCAACAGCAAGCAACATATCTGCAAAGCGGCCGAAGACGTGCGGACGGATCGCCTCTCGCTCGAAGGCACCGGCCGCGATATGAACTTCCTCACTCTTTGTCACAGCGACAGCAAAATGGTTCGCCCAAAACATCGCCAACCGCTCACCGAAACCGATCAGCGGTTGCCGGATAGTGCCGTTGAAACGAGCATCGACTTCTGCCAACAGGATCTGCTGCGGAAGGTAGGGCGTTTGCGCCCTTTCCGGCTTCCCCATCTCCTTGGCACCTGCCGACATGGGTCGAATGGGGGTTTGCGTGCTCATTGATTGATTTGCAGGCGAGGATGCCGTTGCGCCAGGTGGCTGTGCCGGCGCCTTCTGCGGCTGCTGCGGGCCCTGCATCGCTGCGCCTTGCGGCGCAGCGGCTGCCGCGGTGGCTGCCTGTTCGCGCGCCTCCTTGCGCTGCTGCTGGAAGGCATAAAGCGAAACAAGAAGATCGGCCGTCGATTGGAGCTGTGCACCGACGGGTATCGGAACGAAGCGCTCCGTGATCTCTTCCATCAGTGCGCCGCGCGGATCTGAGGCGATCGACGCAGTTCCGTTATGGTCCGCGCCTAGGCCAAACCGCGAGAGCGTCAGGGCGGCATAGATATCATTCGATTGCTGAGCCATGTTTTTGCAAACTCCTGCATCAAACATGCCCCTTGAACGTCTGCATTTTCCCGATCCGTCGGTCGCAAACTATGATCATTTTGTGGCAGCGTTCCTCGGTACGCTGCGACGGATCAGGGTCTCGGCGAGTGCGCGCCGCTCGTCATAGGAGAGTGTTGCCGCAAAATCGACCGCCCGCTGCTCGACTTTCGCCCTCACGGCCGCGTCGGCATTGCGTGCCCTTGCCAGAGCAGCCGATAACGCCTCTGTATCAAGCGTCGGCTGCCCCAGAATGGAAGCCGCATCCACCTTGGCCTGTTGAGCCTCGAGGATTGTCTGGCGTTCGTCCTTGCGCGCCTCGTTGAGCGCCGCACGCAATGCCTTCCTCTGTGTCGCGGGCAGCTGCTCGCCGCCCAGGGGCATCATGACGTTGCGAGCTTGCGAGCTTCGGATCCACGTCAACCCTCCTCCGGCCAGTGCGCCGATCAGGAAAGTGTTCAACACCAAAAGGCCTATGACCAGTATTCTGAAGCTTCGCTCTGTCATTGGCTTTCCTGCGTTACGGCGCCGTCGGGTCCGATATCGCCAAACATAGTGCTCGTACCATCGGACATGACGCTCGTGTCCGGTCTCAGATTGGGCGCCAGAACGGCTATGGCGATGCTGCCGGCGAGCGCGCCGGCGATCCCGATGCCAACCAGACCCACTCCTGCAGAACCGAAACGAAACCAGTTGCGGATCCTCGATCGCTGAGCGAGCTTTGAGATGATGCGGCCCTCAAGGCCTTCATGCCGGGCGTTCAAGACATAGGTATCGAGCAAGGCATCCAGATCGCCCGCGCGCTCCAGCACCCTGCCGACTTCGGCACGTCTTGCATAATCGCGCGCAGCCAGACGCTCGGCCTGCGGCCAACGACCAATATCACCGCCGTAGGCATCGGCCAGCTCGGCAAAGCGCTCCGCACTCATCGGACTTGCGACCTGTTCAGCCATCGCTCTGTTCCTTCAACAACAGCACTTGCAGAGAGCGCCTTCCCCGCGCCAACAGACTTTCCAATGCATCCACGCTGACATCCATAATGGCGGCCGCTTCCGCGTTCGACAGCGCTTGATAGTATACGAGGACGATTGCTTCACGCTGGCGGGGCGCGATTGCCTGCAAGGCCCGCTCCACCCGCCGCGATGGATCTTCCTCTCTCATCAGGCCCGCATCCGGTCCCGGACCATCATATCCGATCTCGGGCGGATGCTCGGCAAGCACATCCTTGCGTCGACGCAGACGGTCGTAGCAAAGGTTGATCGCCACGCGGTGCACCCATGTGCTGAAGCGGGCATTGCGCTGGCGCCAGCCGCCGGCATTGCGCCAGACACGCAAGAAGGTCTCTTGCGCCACGTCTTCAGCCTCGGCGGCATCGCCAAGCATACGGGTCGCCACAGACAGGATGCGCGGTAATTGCCGCGCCACCATGGTTCGCATCGCCGGCGCGTCGCCCGTCGCAATACGACCCAAAAGATCCTCATCCGGGTCGCCACTCTCGGGCGTGCGATCCCTCTTCATCAACAATCGCCACCATCCACGTTTCGTGCGATATCCGCATAGCATGCCCCTTCTGCGCCAATGACAAGAGGGCGTCGACCAATTCCCGTATCCGAAACATGGCACCAATCCGCTCGCAGCGGCTGCTTCCTTCGATATCGAGCATAGGCTTTCGGAGATTGAACGAACGCGTCCAGCAAATCCGTCGCTCCGGCATTCAAGTTTTTCGAATTTTTCGCCGCGACTTTCATGGCTTCACCGGCCAAAGACGCCACATCGGCTCAAGGCATAAAAATGCCGGCTCGCTTGGATGTGGAGGCCCCAACTTCTCCGTCCAAGCTGCCGGCATCGTCGCACCATCGGATGCGAAACGTCGCGTCCGGTCAGAGTGTGAGCAAATCGCTCGTCGTCTGATCCTGTTCGTTGAAGGCGTAGAGGCTGCCGAAGTCCGGCATCGGCGACTGCTGACCCCTCACGGCCGATTCGAACTGACTTTGCGTCAAAGAACCTGAACCGGATGTGTCGAGGCTTTGAAACAGACTCGTCGCCTGATCCGCGCTCACATCGGAAGGGCGTGCGGCGACGAACTCGGCTTGCGTGACATTGCCGTCGCCATCGGTATCCATCGAGGAAAAGATGTTGGAGAGCGCATCATCGCTCAAGGCACCGCCTCCGTGGTGGTGGTGACCGGCATGCATGGAGCTTGCCAACTGCGACTTGGTGAGCGATCCGGTGTTATTCTCGTCGAGGCTCTGGAACAGCTGCTTTGCCTGATCCTCACTGACGCCAGACGGCCGCGCGGCAACAAATTCCGCCTCGCTGATGTTGCCATCGCCGTTGGTGTCCATGGCGTCTATCATATCGCCTTGCCTGTTGCCCTGCGCAGCAGCTGCGGACGAAGACTGTTGCGTGCTCGAGGTCGAATCGACGGAGCTGCCATCGGACGTCGATGCGGAACTGTCGTCACCGCTTCCATTGCCGGACTGCAGGTTGAGAATGATGTTCATCAACTGTGCGATCAGCTGCTCGGCAGCGGTGATCTGCGACTGGTCGTCGGACGAGGACGATGAGCTTGAGGCGGAAGCGCCGCCTGACTGGCTCCCCGACAGCAGAGACGAAAGCGAATCGTCTGTCGTGGACGACGATGTCGATTGCGAAGTGGGATACTGATAGTATCGATTGGGTAGAACTGAGGTAATGCTCGTCATAGGGGCCTCCAGATACGAGCGTTGAGACGAACTCCGATTGCTTACGCGGACGCGACTTGAACACATGACATCATGTTGAGCCGCGCGAGCGCGCGCCACGACGTCGATAACCGATATGGGCTGATGGAATTGCCGAACGCGGCGGACCAGATCTTTTCACGCATCGGCATGACGCGTCCGCCACGTTTGTCGTGACTGAATGAAGATCGTCCCAGGCGATATGTCGCCGTCATGGCGTTATCGGCATCTGCACATTTTCGATTTTGCACTTCCCAACGTGCGGAAATTGCATCGGGAAACTTGCGCGTAGCTTATAGGTGCTTGACGAATAGGGCGCGTTACGGTTTGCTTTATTAATTTTGAGCGAACATCTAAAGTTCGCTGTACTACTGCGTGTTGCCGGATTATGGGGTCCCGGCCATTAAGTGATAAAGAAGACGAAAAAGAACAAAAAGGGGCACGGCTTGCAAATCGATTTGGGTGGAGACGCGAATGAGACGAACTAAGGAGGAGGCTGCGGAAACAAGGAGCGAGATTTTGCATTCAGCAAAAGCTCTGTTTCTCGACAAAGGCTACGAGAATGTCAGTCTCGAAGAAATAGCCACTGCGGCCGGCGTCACGCGCGGAGCCGTCCACTGGCACTTCAAGAACAAGCAGGGTCTGATGTTTGCGATTCGCGACGAAGCCCAGCAGCCATTTCAGGAATTGGCGGAGCGGATGTCGAAAGAGCTTCCGCCCAATCCGCTTGATCTCGTTGCCGATGCAATCGCCTCGATCTTCGAAGACGTTCAATGCGATCCGCGCAAACGCAGCATGCTGAAGGTGATGATGCATCTCGACATGGCGTTCTGCGATGGAACCACGAACCGCGCGAGTTCCTTCCGTCAGGACATGCACGACAATTTCGAACGCATTTTCACTTTGATGGATACGAAAACGAAGCTTCCGGCGCCGTGGACGCCAGACACGGCCGCTTCGGCATTGACGGCCGTTATCGGCGGCCTCATCACCGAGTGGACACTCGATCGCGGCAATTTCCAGCTCGTCCCTTGCGGCCAGATGTTTATCAAAATGGTCTTGAAAACCTGGTTCCCGGCCGGTCAAACGCAGGCAATAGCAAGCTCGGCTGCCTGACGGCAAATCAATGCCCAAAATAAAAAGGATCCGGAGGGAAAGCCGGATCCTTTCTCTTTGATCGGAGGTCAACCGATCATTTCAAGAAGCCTGACGGATTGGAACGCCAGGCTTCTTTTACCCGGCCCAAGGCCGGGTAATTCTTGATTAGAAGCTACGCTCGAAGCGCATGATACCAGCCCACTGATCCTGGTTCACAGAATCGAAGTTGGTGTAGGAAACTTCCGGACGAAGCGTCAGGTTCTTAACCGGGTTCCAGGTGAGGTTCGTCGTAGCGGCGAAGATCTTGGAGTCGGTGTAAGCGAGCTGGATGTTCCACTTCAGCTTGTCGTTGATCGGAACGCTACCGCCGCCCCAGACAGCCCAGTCACCCCAGCCGCACTTCGATGCATCGTCAACCGGGCAAGCAGAACGGTCGAGGTTCGTGCCAGCATACTTGTTGAGCTTGTCGCCGTCGGTGTTGTAACCGCCCATCAAGAAGGCCGAGAATACGCCGAAGTCAGCGTCTACGCGAACCTTGACAGCGCCTTCTTCAACGATCGAGTCGTAACCGCCAACAACCTTGACGCCCCATGCGCCGGACTTGAAGCCGAGACCGGCGACAACGTCAGGAGCGTAATGGTTGGACTTGTCGTCCGTCCACCAGCTGGAGCCGTAGGATGCAGAGCCGTCGGAAGCCGAGTTGCTGTCTTCGAGCGAGACGACAGCGGTGAAGCCGTTGCCTGCGTCGTAGTTGTAGGTCAACTGGTTGAGTTCGTACGGGCCGTCGTAGATCACGTCGTCGTTGATGACGTCGCCAGCGTAGCCGACATACAGGTTGTACTGCGAGTCGAGCTTACCAACAGTGAAGCCGCCGAGGCTGATGTTGGCGAACAGAAGCTTCGTGCTGGTGGCGCCGCCGTCATTCCAGTCCCAACGGAAAACCGTGTTGGTCTTCAGCGGACCGTATTCGGTGTCCGTTGCGGTGTCGAGGCTCAGTTCAGCGCGGGTGTGCCACAGCGTGCCAACCTTGCTGTTCGGGTTGTAGGCGTCGTACCATTCACCTTCGGAACGTACACGGCCGCCGATCTTAAGGCAGGTTTCCGTGCCCGGAATGAAAAAGTAGCCAGCACCGTATGCGTCGCAGATGCGAACGTATTCCAGCGGCTCGGGCTCAGCAGCAACGATTGCGTCAGCTGCATGGGCACCGGAAACTGCTGCGAGTGCAGCAGCGGAGCCGAGAAGAAGGCTCTTGATGTTCATATTAAACTCCTGGTTGTAATATGCATTTCTATCTTACCGCGAGAACAGAACTGGAATACCACCTGAAAATCGGCTCGGTCTAACTACGACCAGGTAACCCGGCAAATACGCACCTTATTGTTGGCTTGAGTCCCCTCTAACCTCCAAAATTGACCTCGCGGCAAGGGTAACGAAATGCCCCTACCGATCCGGCCGAACGGTCGACCGTAAGACAATTTTTGTGTCCTGCATTTGGATTACAAACAGCCCGTATGTTTGTCAATTATGTGAAAACCGCACGAATGCTACTCTTGAGCGCTGTTGCTTAAATGCAACTGCGTCAACCTCACCGGTGTTTCCTTTCATCAATGGCGCCAATGGGAGGCTGCGTCGCGCTCGGTGGCCCGAAAAACGGACGATAAACCGGGAGATTCAGGCCGCCGATCACGGATCTGCGAGAGCTCGAATTCACGCGCAAGACATGATTTGCGCAGCTGATTGCCGGACGCGATCAGCATTGTCAGAAACATTCAGAAAAGAATGAGAAACAAATTTCAATAATTCGCTACACACAGAAATGTTGAATCTCCCTAGATTCCGGCGACTCGCGCGCACCGGAAAGGGACTCACTGCGAATGACCGAGAATCGGCTGATCTTTATTGCCACTCCCTGTTTCGGCGGCCTCGTAACCAAGGATTACATGCAATCCATTTTCTCGCTCATGCAGACGGGCGCGCAGGCTGGCATCCAGCTGACGCTTGCGCTGCTTGGCAATGACGCGCTGATCACCCGCAGCCGCAACACGCTGGTGTCGTCCTTCCTGAACGACACGACTGCGACTCACTTGCTCTTCGTCGACGCAGACATCAGCTTCGAACCTGATCAGGTGATGCGATTGCTGGAGTCCGACAAGGATGTCGTCGCCGCGATGTATCCCATCAAGGATTATGATTGGAACATGGCGGCCAAGACGAATTCGCAGGAAGGAACCTCGCTTGCTGCCGCCGCGCTCCATTATGTCGGCACGCCGATAGTCGGACAGAGTGCCGAGCGCGATGGAGACTTTGTCAGTGCCGTTTATGCCGGTACGGGCATGTTGTTGATCAAGCGGACCGTCATTGAGCAGATGACCGAGGCCTATCCGGGCCTGAGCTACAATGCCATCCATGCCTATCCGAGCACAAAGCGGTCACCGGGAACGCAATACGCTCTGTTCGAATGCATGATCGAGGAAGAAACCGGCCTCTATTTGAGTGAGGACTTTGCTTTCTGCCGTCGCTGGCGGGCGCTGGGCGGCAAGATCTGGCTCGATACGGCGAGCAAGCTGAACCATACCGGTCCTCACCGTTTCGTCGGCAATACCGCTCCTCGCTACTGAGCCGAAGCGCATCGATCGGAAGCCAAAAGACAAGCCATATGGCAATACCGGGCTAGGCGCGTTCACTGCTACAGGGTTGACAGCAGCAGAAGAGAGCGCATAGCCTTCTGACATTCACCAGGGGGGTCCCGGCAAGGGGCTGAGATACTGCTGAGCAATTCGGCTTTGCCGATTGTGGGCGCAGTGACCCGTTGAACCTGATCCAGTTCATACTGGCGTAGGGACGGTGCAAGCGCTCGATGGCTTTGGATTCCCGCGTGGATTCCGTGCCGGCGTCTTTCCATCATTCCGGCTGAGGACTGGGTCTCCAACTGCAACTTGGAGCCTCAAACCATGAACATTGCCGCAAAGAACCTCACCCCGACCGTTACCACCGGCCCGCTGCCGGCCTCGCGGAAGATCTATATCCCCGGAGAGATCCACGCCAACATCCGGGTGCCGATGCGCGAAATCAGCGTCCATCCGACATCAGGCGAACCGCCGGTCGTCGTCTATGATTCCTCCGGTTCCTACACGATCGAAGGAGCCGATATCCGTATCGAACAGGGCCTGTCGCAGTTGCGCCGCGACTGGGTGCTCTCCCGCGGCGATGTCGAGGCCTATGAGGGTCGCGACGTGCGTCCCGAGGATAACGGCTTCGTGAGCGGCGATCGGCTGACGCCGGAATTTCCGGCCAAACGCCCGCCGCTGCGCGCCAAGGACGGCAAGGCCGTCACCCAGCTCGCCTATGCGCGCGCCGGCATCATCACGCCGGAAATGGAGTTCATCGCCATCCGCGAAAATCTCGGTCGCAAGGCGAAGGCGGAAGCTTTGATCCGCGACGGCGAGAGCTTTGGCGCCCATATTCCAGATCACGTAACCCCCGAATTCGTCCGCCAGGAGGTGGCCGCCGGCCGCGCCATCATTCCGGCCAACATCAACCATCCGGAAAGCGAACCGATGATCATCGGCCGGAACTTCCTCGTGAAGATCAACGCCAATATCGGTAATTCCGCAGTCACCTCATCCATGGCCGAAGAAGTCGAGAAGATGGTCTGGGCAGCGCGCTGGGGCGCAGATACCGTCATGGACCTGTCGACAGGCCGCAACATTCACAACATCCGCGAATGGATCATCCGCAACTCGCCGCTGCCGATCGGCACGGTGCCGCTCTATCAGGCTTTGGAAAAAGTTGGCGGTATCGCCGAGGAGCTGACCTGGGAAGTGTACCGGGATACCCTGATCGAGCAGGCCGAACAGGGTGTCGATTATTTCACCATCCATGCCGGCGTGCGGCTGCATTATATTCCACTAACCGTCAACCGCGTCACCGGCATCGTCTCACGCGGCGGCTCGATCATGGCCAAGTGGTGTCTTCATCACCATCGCGAGAGCTTCCTTTACGAGCACTTCGAGGAAATCTGCGATATCTGCCGTGCCTATGACGTCTCCTTCTCGCTCGGCGACGGGTTGCGCCCCGGCTCGATCGCCGATGCCAACGACGCCGCACAGTTTGCCGAGCTGGAGACGCTCGGCGAGTTGACGAAGATTGCCTGGGCCAGGGATTGTCAAGTCATGATCGAAGGCCCCGGCCACGTGCCGATGCACAAGATCAAGGAGAATATGGACAAGCAGCTCGCCGTTTGCGGCGAAGCGCCCTTCTATACGCTCGGGCCGCTGACGACGGATATCGCACCCGGCTACGATCATATCACCTCGGGAATCGGCGCTGCGATGATCGGCTGGTTCGGAACAGCGATGCTCTGCTACGTCACGCCGAAGGAACATTTGGGCCTGCCGGATAGAAACGACGTCAAGACCGGTGTGATCACATACAAGATCGCCGCACATGCCGCCGATCTGGCCAAGGGCCATCCGGCGGCCCAGGTACGTGACGACGCCTTGTCGCGAGCTCGTTTCGAATTCCGTTGGGAGGATCAGTTTAATCTGTCGCTCGATCCGGACACCGCCCGCAGCTTCCACGACGAAACCCTGCCGAAGGAAGCGCACAAGGTCGCGCATTTCTGCTCGATGTGCGGTCCGAAATTCTGCTCGATGCGGATCTCGCACGACATTCGTGCCGAAGCGCAGAAAGAAGGGCTGAAAGCCATGGCGGCAAAGTACCGGGAAGGCGGCGATCTCTATATGCCAATCGACACGTCCGCACGTCCGGCCTAATAAAATGCACGTCCTTGTCAAAGGGGCCGGCGTTGCCGGCCTCGTGGTTGCCCATGAACTTAGCGCGCGTGGAGCGGATGTGACCATTTCCGATCCGCACGTCGACTTCAGCCATGCCGCCTCGTGGCTTGCCGGCGGCATGCTCGCGCCCTTCTGTGAGCGGGAAAACGCCGAAGAAGCCGTGTTGACGCGCGGCTTCGACGCCGCAGATCGATGGGATAAGATGCTGCCCGGTGAAGTCGTGCGCAACGGAACGCTCGTCATCGCGCCGCCGCGCGATTTTGGCGAACTCAAGCGGTTCGCCAGCCGCACGACCGGGCATGATTGGATGGGGGAAAACGAGATCGCTTCCCTCGAACCCTCTCTTTCCGGCCGCTTCAAGCAGGCACTGTTCTTTCGCCAGGAAGCTCACCTCAATCCGCGCCGCGCGCTGCTCGGCTTGAAGAAGAAGCTTTCAGCGCAGGGTGTCGCGTTCACCAAGACAGATGTGGATGCGCGCGAATTTACCGAGATCGTCGATTGCACGGGCGCCGCCCGCATCGGGGATGCCAGCGAACTTCGTGGTGTACGCGGCGAAATGCTCTATCTTCATACGGAAGAAGTAACACTCGCCCGCCCCATCCGGCTCCTGCACCCGCGCATCCCAATCTATATCGTCCCACGCGGAGGCGGCCTGTTCATGGTCGGCGCGACCATGATCGAGAGCGATTTCAACGGCCCGATCACTGCGCGCTCGTTGATGGAGCTGCTCAACGCCGCCTATGCGGTCCATCCGGCATTTGCCGATGCCACCGTCGTTGAGACAGGCGTCGGCATCCGCCCCGCCTTCCCAGACAATTTTCCGCGTGTGACGCGGCAGGACAATATCGTCACCTTTAACGGGCTCTACCGTCATGGCTTTCTGCTCGCGCCCGCGATGGCCGCCCAAGCTGCCGACATGCTTTTTTGCCAACAGTCCGAATAGAGGGAATCCCAATGCGCCTGATCATCAACGGCGAAGCTCAAACGGTTGCCGCCACCACACTTTCGCAGCTCTTGTGCGCGCTCGATTATGAAGGCGATTGGCTGGCAACTGCCGTCAACGGCGAACTCGTGCACCGTGAAGACCGCGATGACCACGCGTTGAACGATAATGACCGCGTCGAAATCCTGACGCCGATGCAGGGAGGCTGATCATGCTTGAGCTCTATGGACATAAAATTGCGTCCCGTCTTCTTCTTGGTACCGCGCGTTATCCCTCGCCGGCCGTGCTTGCCGAGACGGTGAAACGCTCAGGAACGGAAATCCTGACCGTATCTTTGCGCCGTGAAACGGCAGGCGGCCGCAATGGTGGCGCCTTCTTCGACATGATCCGGGCGCTTGGCACCCGCATTCTTCCAAATACCGCCGGCTGCCACGGCATCTCCGAAGCGGTGCTGACCGCGAAGATGGCGCGAGAGGTTTTTCGGACCAACTGGATCAAGCTCGAGGTCATCGGCACTCATGATACCTTGCAGCCGGATGTTTTTGCGCTGGTCGACGCGGCCCGCATCCTCATCGACGAGGGCTTCGAGGTTTTTCCCTACACGACCGACGATCTGGTCGTCGCCGAGCGCTTGCTTGAAGCCGGGTGCAAGGTGCTGATGCCATGGTGTGCGCCGATCGGAACAGCGGCAGGGCCGCTCAATCTCTTTGCACTCCGATCAATGCGGGCGAATTTCCCCGAGGTGCCACTGATCGTCGATGCCGGTATCGGTCGTCCCTCGCATGCGGCAACGGTCATGGAGCTCGGGTTCGACGCCGTACTGCTCAACACAGCCGTCGCCGGAGCAGGAGACCCGGCCAGCATGGCAGAAGCCTTCTCCAAGACGATAGATGCCGGCAGGCAGGCTTTCGAGGCGGGCATGCTGGAGCCTCGCGACATGGCCGTTCCCTCGACGCCCCTCATCGGAAAGGCGGTGTTCCTGTGACGCTTGATCCCTTCTATTTGATCGTCGACAGCGCTGTCTGGGTTGAACGGTTGGTGCCGCTCGGCGTCAAACTCGTCCAATTGCGCATCAAGGATCGGGCGGCTTCCGAAATTCGCGCGGAGATTCGTGCTGCCAGGGCTGTCTGCGCTGATCATGGCTGCCAGTTGATCATCAACGACTATTGGCAGGCAGCGATCGAAGAGGATTGCGATTTCATCCATCTCGGTCAGGAAGATCTGGCGGTCGCGGATCTCGGTCCCATACGCGCCGCCGGCTTGAAGTTGGGGCTTTCGACCCATGACGCAGCGGAATTGACGACCGCCCTCGCGGCAATCCCGGACTACATCGCGCTCGGGCCGATCTATCCGACGATATTGAAAGCCATGCCCTGGGCACCACAGGGCTTGGAGCGCATCGGCCAATGGAAGACGACGATCGGCAACATCCCCCTTGTTGCGATCGGCGGGCTTAGTGTCGAGAGAATTCCCGGCGTGTTCCAAAATGGCGCGGATAGCGCGGCTGTCGTGACCGACGTCACCCGCAATCCGGACCCCGAATCACGAACCCTCGAATGGATTCGCGCCACACGCGGCCATCTCAAAACCTGATAATTCGGAGATAGAACTGTTGCAAAAGCCTAATTTTGCAGGCTTTTCAGCGGATGAACGGCACATTCATTAAATATTCAGCTGAACATAATCATGCTTAGGACGTTGAATATAAGTCTCGCGCATTTCGCTGAGCATAAAGACTGCTTTGGAGGTAGTCATGATAAAGAAAACGGTTCTTACAGTTTTGCTGGCTGCGACGGTCGTCGGCGGCGCATTGGCGCCAGTCGGCGTTGCCCAAGCGCAGCAATATGACGGCCGCCCGCCGTATCGCGGCGATTATCGCGGTCATGACGACTGGCGTCGCCATCATCACCACGGCAATGGCGGCGCAATTGCCGGCGGCGTGGCCGCAGGCCTAATCGGTGGCCTGATCGGCGGCGCTATCGTGAACAATAACAGTGGCCCGGTTTACGCAGAACCGCCACCGCCGCCGCCGCGTTGCTGGTTTGAAAGCCGCCCGGTCCAAAACCAGTATGACGACGGATATCACTACGAACGCATGCGCGTTTGCGATTAAAATGATCGGCGGGATGCGTCGTTCTAAGATGTATTCCGCTTTATAATCAAATTCCGATGCCGGCGGTGGAAACCGCCGGCAAAATTTTTCGCAACGTACTGCCTATAGACCATGCGTTCTCGGATAGCCGCTGCGCTCGGGAAACTTTCGACCCGTCAAGCTATCCGGCTGTGGGCGCCAGATTTCCACCAGCAAGGGGTAGCAAGCCGCTTCGTCACTCGAATGGCCGCTGCCGCAATCCCCGCCAGGACAAGCCGACAAGGCTCCCAGAAGATCGATCTCCGCAAAGAACTCGATGAAATCGCCAGGCCGCACCGGGCTTGCCTTCATGAAATACTGATGCGTGTCATGCGTGAAGCCCGTGCACATGAAAACATTCAGAACATCGTGAACATGGACTTCCGCGTCCTGAACGGACATGTTGGTTTCCGCTGCAAGCGCTCGCGACAGATTGGAGTGGCAGCAGTGATGATAGTCGTCATTTTTTAGCAGCCGGTTCGTATAGGGGTCACACCGGGTGCCGATGACATCGTGAACGCCTGCTCCGTCCGCATCCCAGCCGTACCAGCCCAGCGTATCATGAGTGATTGTCGCCATCGGACGCAAAAATGGCAGGCTGCTCCACAGACGATCGCCGCGACCGACATGAGTGGCATGCAGCGCGCGCGTCTTACCGCTGAAAAACCGCTCGGAGAGATCCTCTGCGTTCCATAGGTTGAGATCGCCGACCTGGGCACCCTCCACACTGACGATACGAAAGAAATGGCCCCTGGGCACGCGAAAGCTGCCCCCCTCACGCGGCGGCACGACGACCTCAGCAACCTTCGTCATACTTTGCCTTGCAGCAAGGAGTCGATCCAGATCGACCGGCGGCAGCGTTTCGTTCGGATAGACTACAACAGCAGGTTTGCTGCGCCGCTCTTCGGCGTCGGATGGCGCCGTAATACCTTGGATGCTGTGCATTTTGATTGCTGTCTCCTGAAAATTCCAAACTTCGTCCGCTGGCTGCAGCCGTCATGCGAACGCAGGCAGGTCACTGCTTTCCCCACACTCTAGCGTGCCGTTCGCCACGCACAACGATCATTGTTCTTGCGCTTTGGCCAAGTCTTACTTAGCCTTTGTCCATGCGCACCGTCCCCCAGGCTTCCCTTCGCGCCTTCGAAGTCGCCATCCGTCACGAAAGCTTCGCCAAGGCGGCGGTAGAGCTGAATTTGACGGCAGCGGGGATCAGCCAGCATGTTCGTGCGATGGAGGCGTGGCTGGGCATTCCACTGTTTACCCGCCACCCTCGTGGCGTGACTGCGACGGCCGCTGGCCGTGAATTCGGGGCTGCTATCGCCCACGGTCTTGGGCATATTGAGAGCGTAGCGCAAAAACTGAGGCAGGATGGCAAAGACCGGCCTGTCAGTGTCGCGTGCATCGCTTCGGTTGCAACCCGATGGCTGATTCCAAGGCTTCCGGATTTCAGGCGCAAGCATCCCGATATTCGCATCAACATCGTCTACGCGCTCGATGCGAGGACGCCGGAGGCTGCGAGCGTAGATCTGATGATCCGCCACGGGCCCATGCCGACGGCAAACGCTGTCGCTCTTTTGAGCGCCGAGACCCGGCCGACCTGCTCGACAGAGTTCCGGCACCGCGCCGGCCCGATCGACGCACCTTCGGATCTACTGCATGCCGAACTGCTTCATGACGAAACGACAAGCGCCTGGGCACGATGGTTCGCGCTCGCCGGCATCCGCACATCGCCGAAACCCGGTCCGATCTTTGCCGACTTCACGTTAATGATCGGCTCTGTCCTTGGCGGTCAGGGCATCGGCCTATGCCCGACCGCTTTGATCACCGATGAGCTTGCCAACGGGACCCTCTTGACGCTCTTCGATACACCTCTTGATACGGAAAAAGCTTACTGGCTTCTGCAGGCCAGCCGTCTGTCAACGGAGGCAGAGACGTTTCGCGATTGGCTGTTGGCCGCGAGCGAACGTTTTCCCGCGTGATCAGAGGCCTTCCGACGTCATCGTCAAAAAGCGAACAGGCTCGGAATCAATATCGGTATCGATCAGGCCAAGACGCTTCAACGTCAGATCTACGGCGCGTCGTGCCTGAACTTCCGGCGCTTGGTCGAGGACGATCGTCATCAAGCCCTCTTTGAGGTAACCACGGGTCGCCTCCGAAAGCTCATGTCCCACCCAGAAGATCGACTGCTTGCGATGACGCAGCAGGATCGTCGCGATTGCCGCGTTGTCGCCGCCGGCACTATAAAGGCCACAAAGATCCGGATACCTGGCGAATGCGGCCGACAGCATCTCCATCGTCTTCATCTCATCGTCTTCATCGAACATCACTTCAACGAAGCGATGTCCCGGATTGGCATGGGCCAGCAGATAATCGGAAAAGCCCCGAATACGGGCCTTATGGTTTTCATAAGCGCCGCTGTGGCAGAGTGCGACGAACCTTCCCGGAGTGCCGGCCTGCATGCGAGTCATATAGAAGGCGGCGGTGCGGCCTGCCGCCTCGTTGTCGATACCAACGTAGGCGAGTTCGGGCGCAGGCCGCGTCATGATCTGCACCACCGGTATGCCGCCGCCAGCCGCTTTACGAACGCTTCCAACCACATCGGGATGGTCCGGCGCAACAACGATCAGGGCGGAACGGCGTGCCTGCGGATTCATAATGTGGCGCGAGAATTCGACGGGATCGTCTTCCTTTGCGAAGGTCCGTTGGATCAAAATATCCTTGTCAAGCAAAGCGGCGATCCGCTCAAAGGCACGATTGAGCCTCGAGTAGAAATAGGTCTCGGGTCGGAGCAGCACGACTTCGATGCGCACCAGTCCGTGCCTGGTTCCAGCAAGAGGTGCGCGATAGCCGAGCCGCTTGGCGGCAATCAATATCTTTTCTGCCGTTTCGGGCGAGACATTCCCGCGCCCATTCAGCGCACGCTCTACCGTCGCCGGTCCAACGCCCGCCGCAGCCGCGACATCCTTCAGTGTGACCTTGCCCACACCCTCACTCCTTCAAGCCCATGATCAGATTCGATCATAGTTTCGTGCGCCGTGAAAGGGCCGACCTATCAGCCAAAGCGAGCCACCAGGAAATCGATAACGCTGCGCAGCATCGCAGTTGGACGGCGATCCGGCGCGTACACCAAATGCATGGGGACCGGCTTGTAAGACCACTGCGGCAGGACGAGTTCGAGCCTGCCGGCATCAATATCCGCGGCCAAAAGCAACTCCGGTTGCAGAACGATCCCTGCTCCATGAAGAGCCGCAACCCGCAAGGCCCCACCCTGGTTCGTGGTGAAGCGGCCCTTGATCGCAATCTCCCGCACTTCGTCGCCAGGCCCCATCAGATGCCAGCGCCCCTGCAGCCGCCAATAGGAATGGCCGAGACACATGTGATTGACGAGATCCTCGGGACATTCGGGCCGGCCAAAGCGGTTGAGATAATCAGACGATGCGGCAAGGATGCGTCGATAAGGTTTCAGCGCCCGCGCCACCAGATTGGTATCCTTCAGATCACCGATATGAATCCCAAGTTCATAGCCCTCTCCAATCAAGTCGTGCGGATTGTTGTCGAGTGCCAGATCGACGCTGACCTCGAGATTCTGATTGATGTAATCGACGAGTGCCGGGACGAGACTTTGCGTTCCGAAGCTGACGGGCGCCACCAGTCGAAGCCGACCGCGCGGCGCCGACTGCAACTCCGATGCGGACGCCTCGGCGGCATCGACTTCCGCAAGGACCGTCTTGCAGCGCTCGTAATAGAGCCTGCCCACCTCGGTCAGATGATGACGGCGCGTCGTTCGGTGAAGCAGCCGTGCCCCGAGGCGTTTCTCGATCGTGCCGATATGCTTGGCGACCATCGTCGCCGATACGCGGCTGATCTCCGCCGCAGCGGCAAAGCTGCCTTCCTCGACGACCTTCACGAACATCGCCATACCAGCAAGCTTATCCATGATTACCAACCCTCAGGTTTGGAATGACGCAATTAATAGCGTATTTATCATTCGGAGGTTTTGCAGGATAGTCCGCGTCGGCCGAATATCAGGCCATGTTCTATCAAGGAGTCGTCATGCCTATCTTGCGCTTGGAAATGCATCCCGGACGCACACAAGACCAGAAGCGTGCCTTCGTTCGCGAGGCAACCAAGGTTGCCGTCGAAACGCTCGCTTGCCCGCCAGAATCGGTAGAAATCGTCATCACGGAAATTTCGAAGGATTCCTGGGCGACGGCAGGCAAGCTGAAATCGGATAGTTAAACTTATCCGATTTCATCATCACGCCTGGCGATCGAATGCGATCGTCAGGCGCGGTCGTTCGTCAGACTCTGCCGACCCCAGGCCTCTGCCCATTCCATCAGACGCGCCAATTCCTGCTTGAGCGCGTGCGAACGCATGATATCGGCGGCGTGGTCGCCATTGGTGCGCGGGTTGTAAAACACGACGATTTCCTCGCCGCTTTCCCGTCTTGCCGCTTCAAGCCGGGTCTTCACATCGTCAACTTCGGCCTTCACCGCAAAGTACCGCTTCATGACCTCAACAAGGTCGCGGTCGCTTGCATTCATTTCCATGCATACTCCACCATACTCATTCTGGCTTTGGCGGGTTGATCCGATTCGGATGGCAAAATCTAGGTGATTGTTTAGCCGGCAAGATGAATTGGAGGATGGCGCCTCTCTCCAGCGAGTAAGGATGTCCCTGACGCCCCCCCGGACTTACGACCAGTTTTCCTTCACGGATTGCATGACAACATTGGTCGATGTGCTCGCGACGAACGGTAAACTGGAAATCTTTTCGCCGAGCACGATACGGTAGCGACGGATGTCCGATGTGCGCACCTTCAGCAGATAGTCGAAGCGCCCCGCAATCATATGGCACTCCTCGATTTCCTTGATCTTCTTGATCGCATTGTTGAAGCTGAGCAGGGCCTCTTCGCGCGTATCCGTCAGTTTGACCTCGGCGAAGGCGACATGATCGAGGCCAAGCTTGATGGGATTAAGCACCGCCTTGAAGCCATCGATATAACCTGAATCGATCAGTTTCTTCAGCCGCGCCTGGCAGGGTGTCTTGGAAAGGCCGACCCGCTCGGAAAGCTCGGTAATCGACATACGCCCGTCTTCGACCAGTGCATCGAGGATCTTCTGATCGAACTGGTCGATTTCACTGGATTTGATCATTTTTGTAGGCATTCCTATTTGAAATTGACTTCATTGAAGTTCAATATGCCTGGAAAGCCATAGTTTCAAGGCGGAACGCTTTTTCGGAATGAAGTATGTTCGCAGCGAAGCAACGGGAGGGTTTCCCGGGCCGTGTCGCTAACGCCCCGTCAAATCATCGGTCCCCTTGCACCTTGAGGTTATCATGACTGCCACTGTCGCAAGCGCCACGGAAGAACCCTCGCCGGAAGCTGCCCCGTTTTCGCAATTTGCTCCGCCGATCCAGCCTCAAAGCCCGCTTCGAAAAGCGATCACCGCCGCCTATCGTCTTCCCGAGACTGAGTGTGTCCCGGTACTCGTGGAAGCGGCAACTCTGCCGGAGCCGGTTCGCGAGGCAGCAAAGAAGACAGCGAAGAAACTCATCGAGGCACTGCGCGCCAAACACAAGGGCACGGGCGTCGAGGGACTGGTGCAGGAGTATTCCTTGTCGAGCCAGGAAGGTGTGGCGCTGATGTGCCTTGCCGAGGCTTTGCTGCGTATTCCCGACACAGCAACCCGCGACGCCCTCATTCGCGACAAAATCGCCGGCGGTGACTGGAAATCGCATCTGGGTGGCGGTCGCTCAATGTTCGTCAATGCCGCGACATGGGGTTTGGTCGTTACCGGCAAGCTGACATCGACGGTCAGCGAGAGCAAGCTCTCGGCGTCCTTGACACGGCTTATAGCCCGCGCCGGCGAGCCGGTCATTCGCCGCGGCGTCGACATGGCCATGCGCATGATGGGCGAGCAATTCGTGACGGGCGAAACGATCAATGAGGCGTTGCGGCGTGCCCGCTCCCTCGAGGCCAAAGGCTTTCGGTATTCCTACGATATGCTCGGCGAAGCCGCAACGACGCATGCCGACGCCGAGCGCTACTATCGGGATTATGAGACCGCCATCAACGCAATCGGCAAGGCCTCTGCCGGACGCGGCATCTACGAAGGTCCGGGCATTTCCATCAAGCTCTCGGCGCTGCACCCGCGCTATTCGCGTTCACAGACCGACAGGGTCATGCGTGAGCTGTTGCCGAAGGTGAAGGCGCTCGCTCTTCTTTCCAAGCGATATAACATCGGTCTGAATATTGATGCCGAGGAGGCGGATCGGCTGGAATTGTCGCTTGATCTGTTGGAGGCGCTCTGCCTCGATCCTGATCTGTCCGGTTGGGATGGCATTGGCTTCGTCGTCCAGGCCTACGGCAAGCGCTGCCCCTTCGTTCTCGATTTCATCATTGATCTTGCCCGGCGCTCGGGACACCGATTGATGGTGCGCCTGGTCAAGGGTGCCTATTGGGATGCCGAGATCAAGCGCGCGCAACTGGAGGGTCTGGAAGGCTTTCCAGTCTACACACGCAAGATCTATACAGACGTCTCCTATGTCGCCTGCGCCAAAAAGCTGCTTTCGGCAACCGATGTCGTCTTCCCGCAATTTGCCACGCACAACGCCCAGACGCTGGCCACCATCTACCAGATGGCTGGAAGCGAATTCACGGTGGGCAAATATGAGTTCCAGTGCCTGCATGGCATGGGCGAGCCCCTTTACGAAGAAGTGGTCGGCCGCGAAAATCTTGATCGGCCCTGCCGGATCTATGCCCCTGTCGGCACGCACGAAACATTGCTTGCTTATCTCGTCCGCCGCTTGCTGGAGAACGGCGCAAATTCATCCTTCGTCAACAAGATCGCCGATCCCGCAGTTTCCGTTTCCGAGCTGATTGCCGACCCGGTGGACGTGGTGCGGTCTATGCCTGTCATGGGTGCACAACACGAGAGGATTGCCCTTCCCGCGAACCTGTTTGGGAGCGTTCGCAGGAACTCGGCTGGTATCGATCTGTCAAACGAGGCGGCGCTTTACAATCTCTCGCAACAGCTTCTTGCCTCGGCTGCCAATGACTGGGTCGCAAAGCCGTTGCTGGCCGATGGCTCGGAGCGCGGCGCAGTACGCCCGATCCTTAATCCTGCCGATCACTCCGACCGTGTCGGCGAAGTCACAGAGCTTGCTCCTGAGGATGCTGCCGACGTCATGCGCCTTTCGGCGGAAGCGGCCGCCACATGGGCAGCGGTCACGCCCGATGCACGCGCGGCCATTCTCGAGCGCGCCGCTGATTTGATGCAGGCAGACATGCCCGCGCTCGTCGGCTTGGCGATCCGCGAGGCCGGAAAGTCTGCTGCAAATGCAGTCGGCGAGGTCAGAGAAGCGATCGACTTTCTGCGCTACTACGCCGCACAGGCACGCGACGTGCTGTCACCAGAGAGCGTGCCGCTCGGCCCGGTCGTCTGCATCAGCCCATGGAACTTTCCGTTGGCGATCTTCACGGGTCAAGTCGCAGCCGCGCTGGTTGCCGGAAATCCTGTCGTCGCCAAGCCGGCCGGCAATACGCCGCTTATCGCCGCTCAGGGCGTCCGTATCCTGCATGAAGCCGGCATTCCGCGCGGCGTCTTGCAGTTCGTGCCGGGTAGCGGCAGCATGGGCGCGGCACTGGTTGGCGCGCCTCAAACTGCCGGCGTTATGTTCACTGGCTCGACGGAAGTCGCACGTCTCATTCAGACGCAGCTTACCGACCGGCTGTCGAAGTTCGGCAAGCCCATCCCGCTAATCGCGGAAACCGGCGGCCAGAACGGCATGATCGTCGATTCCTCGGCATTGGCCGAACAGGTCGTCGCTGATGTCATCGCCTCCGCCTTCGACAGTGCGGGCCAGCGCTGCTCCGCACTCCGCGTCCTGTGCCTGCAAGACGAGGTCGCGGATCGCACCCTGACCATGCTGCGCGGCGCGCTTCGCGAACTTTCCGTTGGCCGAACCGATCGCCTTGCTATCGACATCGGCCCCGTCATCGATGAAAACGCCAGGCGCGGAATCAACCAGCATATTGAGCGGATGCGCGAGCTTGGCTGCCGCGTTGAGCAGCTCGATCTGCCCGATAGCGCCGCCAACGGCACTTTTGTCGCGCCGACGATTATTGAACTAAAGAGACTTTCCGACCTGAAACGCGAGGTCTTCGGCCCCGTCCTCCACATCATTCGCTACAAGCGCAAGGGGCTCGACAAGCTGATCGACGATGTCAACGCTTCGGGTTACGGCCTCACCTTCGGCCTCCACACCCGGCTCGACGATACGATCGCACATGTTACGGGACGCGTGAAAGCGGGCAACCTTTACGTCAACCGCAACATCATCGGAGCCGTCGTCGGTGTACAACCCTTCGGTGGACGCGGCCTCTCCGGCACCGGCCCGAAGGCAGGCGGCCCCATGTACCTGCGCCGTCTGATGGTATCCGCGACGGAGCCATTGCGCGACGCGTCCGTGATATCCACCCAGGCAATGACGGACTATCTTCGCTGGCTGGAGAGCAAGGGAGCGGATGATGCCGCCAAGCGGGCACGGGACATCGCAGCCAGATCGTCTCTGGGCTTCAATACGGAATTGTCGGGCCCCGTTGGCGAGATGAACCTCTATGCGCTCCATCCGCGCGGCCGCGTTCTTCTCGTCCCCGAGACTGCTTTCGGCCTGCACTCGCAGATCGCAGCCGCACTGGCGACAGGCAATTCGATCGTGATCGACGCCGCGTCCGGTTTCCAGGAAGAGCTTCGCGATTTACCTGGGGAAGTAGCAGCCCTCATTTCATGGTCCAAGGACTGGGCCGCAGACGGACCATTCGCCGGCGCCCTCATCGAGGGGAATGCGGACCGCATGAGGCAGGCGATCAAGGCAATCTCCGCTATCCCCGGACCGCTGGTCCTGACACAGGCAGCCTCCAGTGAGGAAATTGCTGAGAACCCCGACGCCTACTGCCTGAACTGGTTGCTCGAGGAAGTCACGACCTCGATCAATACGGCAGCAGCCGGTGGCAATGCGAGCTTGATGACGATCGGCTGAAGTCTAGAGTATTCCAGGAAAAGTGCGCAGCGTTTTTCCGTCCGGAATTGCGTGAAAACAAAGAGATAGAGCGGTTCGGGATTCCGTGAAAAGCTGAACCGCGCTAACGGCAAAACGGGATCAAGGCAGTCGGGCTGATCGAAGTCCGGCTGCTTTTTTTCGTGCAGTCCGATGCGTGTTGTTACGCGCCCCTGCGCCTCCATTTCAACTCCAGCACAGAGAACGACCTGCGCATCAGGGTCGTCACCGAATATATCGGCGGTACACACGACCTCTAACGTCAGACGGAAGATGTCCAGCCGACCGACGACGGCATTTTGGCAAACGAGGGCGCGACTTCGATAAATCAGATGTTTTCGCACCACCCACCCACTCATCGTTTGACGCAGTTGGATGATTTGAAGAGAGTTGACGTGGGATTCTCGTGGCATACGCCGAATTGATGCTGGCCGATACACGAGGGGGTCAGAGGGGTTTTCATGGCAAAAGCATATGACTTCATCATTGCCGGCGGCGGCTCTTCAGCCTGCGTCGCGGCCATGCGGCTGGTCCGCGATTACGGGTTTTCAGTTTTGATCATCGAACGCGGCCCGCGCGATATCGCCAAGTTGATGGCCTTTCCAGCTGGCTATATGAAATATCTTGCGCGCGATGATTTCCTCGAGATGCACAGCACGACCGCGCAACCGCAGCTTGGCGGCCGTGGTCCGATCGTTCCCGTTGCCAAGGCCCTCGGCGGTGGCAGCGCCGTAAACGCCATGGTCTATATGCGCGGCCAAAAAGAGGATTACGATCATTGGGCAGCTCATCTCGGCAACGGAACGGAATGGTCCTACGGCGATATGCTGCCGCATTTCAAAGAGATCGAGGGCAATGCTCGCTTCAACGACCAGTATCACGGCATCGCAGGTAATCTGCGCGTCTCCGAACCCCGACATATCTGCGACACGACGCAGGATTTTTTGCTAGCAGCTCAGGGTCTCGGCCATCCCTACAATCCGGATTTCAACGGTGTCAGGCAAAACGGCGTCGGCATCATGCAACACACCTATGGATTATGGGGCAAAAAGACCGAACGCTCCGACGCCAAGAAAGCCTTTCTCGATCCGCTTGCTGGCGACGAACGACTGGATATCATCACCGAGGCGCGCATCGACCGCATTCTGATTGAAAACGGTCGGGCGACGGGCGTGAGCTATATGAAAAATGGGCAGAGCCATACGGTCCGCGCTCTCCGCGAAGTCCTTGTTGCGGCCGGGACTTATAACAGCGCCAAGCTGATGATGCTTTCCGGCATCGGGCCGGCGGATCATCTGCGAGCCCACGGCATCGACGTGATATTGGATCTTCCCGGTGTCGGCGCCAACCTGCAGGATCATCATGAAGTGCCCGTCATCGCCACAACAAAAGCAAAGTCCGGTTATTTCGGTGAGGATAAGGGCTGGCCTATGTTTCGTAACGGTCTCCAGTATCTTTTATTCAACTCCGGTCCGGTGACGACAACGGGTATCGAAGCCTGCCTGTTTTATGATCCGGACGGCGGCGCGCGGCCAACGATCCAACTCTATTGCGCACCGATCGTCTATCTCGACCGCGACGTTTCATCCGCAAAGCCGACCCATGGTGTCACCTTCACCTCATGTCTGCTGCGGCCAAAGGCGCGCGGGAGCGTCAAGCTGCGCTCGGCCAACCCGGCAGACCAGCCGCTAGTCGACTGCAATTTCTTCGGCGACCCAGACGATTTGCGTCTGACGCTCGCTTCGCTGAAAGTTGCCCGCCAGCTGCTTGAAACAGAACCATTCAAGTCGAAGATCGCCGACGAAATTCTGCCCGGGCGGGCAATGCAGGATGATGAGGCCCTTGCCAAATTCGCCGGCCAGACCGTCAAAACCAACTACCACCCTTCCGGCAGTCTACGCATGGGGCCAAGCAACGATCCCATGTCTGTTGTCGACGAGAGGTTGAGGGTGCGCGGCATTGATGGCCTGAGGGTCATCGACTGCTCGATCATTCCCTTCATCCCATCGGGCAACACCAACGCCCCGGCGATGGCAATCGGCTCCAAGGCAGCACACATGATCGCGGCCGACGCTTAATCCTGAAACTTGTCGGCTGCGATCAAACCGACGAGCCGATACGCGCCAGAGCGCGTCGCCTGTGTTGCGACCATGATGAAAGCAGCCGCCGAGCTGCCAATATCATGCCGCCTTGACGATGCGCACCGGAATAGACTTGTAGGACGGCGTACCGCTTTCCTTGTCCTGATAATCCAGCGGGATCAGGCAATTGGCTTCCGGATAATAAGCGGCGACCGAGCCCTCGGAAATGTCGTAGGAAATGGCCGTCAGCTGCAGCAAGCGTCTGCCACCGGACGGGAGGGCCGTTTCGATCTCTACGAGATCGCCGTGTTCCAGGCCTTTTGCCGCTAGATCCTTATCATTCATGAACAGAACATCGCGGCGACCAAAGACGCCGCGATAGCGGTCGTCCAAGCCATAGATCGTCGTATTGTACTGATCGTGACTGCGGATCGTCGCGAGCTTCAAAATGCTGCGGTCGGAAAGGGAGATATCCTCGTTGAGGCCTGAAAACGGCTTGAATTCCGCCTTGCCCGACGGCGTCTTCCAGACGCGCTCCGTCGGCCCGAGTGGCAGACGGAAGCCGCCAGGCACGCGGATGCGCTCGTTATATCCTGCGAAATCCGGGTAAACGATTTCGATCTTGTCGCGGATCAGATCATAATCGGTGACGAGTTCCATCCAGGCGACCTTGCTGTCCGGAAGCGTCGCTTGAGCCATCGCGGCAACGATGGCAGGTTCCGAACGCAACTGATCTGAGGCCGGCTTCAACCGGCCACGCGAGGCATGCACCATCGACATGGAATCCTCAATCGTGACAGATTGCGTTCCGGCTGCCTGAACGTCCAGCTCGGTTCGTCCAAGCACGGGAAACAGGAACGATTCTTTTCCGATCAGAAGATTGGAACGATTGAGCTTGGTGTTCATATGAACGGCAAGATCGAGTTTGCGCATCGCCTTTGCGCATAGATCCGGATCAGGAAGTGCGATCGAGAAATTGCCGCCAAGGCACAGCAACACCTTGGAGCGTCCCTCTGCCATGGCTTGCATGGCAGCAACAGCATCATGACCGTGATGGGACGGAGACGTGAACCCGAAGGCCCGCTCGATGCCCTCGATCAGGGCTGGCGTCGGCTTTTCCGTAATCCCGACCGTACGATTACCCTGCACATTGGAATGGCCGCGCAACGGGCAAATACCGGCGCCCGGCTTGCCGAAATTGCCGCGCAGCAACAGAAGATTGGCGATTTGCTGCACATTCGCTGTTCCCTTGGCATGCTGGGTTATGCCCATGCCGTAAGCGACGATCGTCGCCTTCGACTTGGCGTAGATCGCGGCAACGCGCTCAAGATCCGCGCGCGCCAGACCCGATACACGCTCGATGTCCGTCCAGTCGGTCTGATCGATGTCTGCAACCAGAGCATCGAAGCCTATGGTGTGTTCGGCGATGAAGGCCTGGTCGAGAATATCCGTCTCGGTTTCGGCGAGTGCCAATACCGCCTTCATGATGCCCTTGAGCGCGGCGGCATCACCGCCGATCTTTACCTGATAGTATGAGGACGCAATGCGCGTGGAGCCGAAGGTCGCCATCTCGACAGGGCTTTGCGGATCGGCAAACCGCTCCAGCGCTCTTTCCTTCAAAGGATTGAAGACGATGATCGGCACGCCACGGCGCGAGCATTCGTGCAACGTCCCCATCATACGCGGATGGTTGGTGCCGGGATTGTGGCCCATGGAAATGATCAGGTCACATTCGTCGAAGTCATCAAGCGAGACCGTGCCCTTGCCGATGCCGATCGATTGCGGCAGGCCGACACTCGTTGCCTCATGGCACATGTTCGAGCAGTCGGGAAAATTGTTGGTGCCATATTCGCGGGCAAAGATCTGGAAGAGGAAGGCGGCTTCGTTGGAAGCGCGGCCTGAGGTATAAAACTCGACCATGTCAGGGTCGGACTGGCTTCGCATGACGTCGCCGATGCGGGCGAAAGCGTCTTCCCAGGCAATCGGCCGATAGGTGTCGGAGGCGCGATCGTAAACCATCGGATGCGTCAACCGACCTGCGTTCTCGAGCTCGTAATCGCTCCAGGTCAAAAGCTCGCTTACTGTATGCTTGGCAAAGAAGTCGGGCGTTACGCGCTTGTTCGTCGCCTCCCAGGTCACAGCCTTTGCGCCGTTTTCACAAAACTGGAAGGTGGAAGTATGCTCTTTGTCCGGCCATGCGCAGCCGGGGCAGTCGAATCCCGCCGGCTTGTTGGTCCGCAAGAGAAGACCCGGCGCTTCGGTGACATCCATCTGGTCGCGAACTGCCTTGGCGGTGGCCTTCAGCGCTCCCCAGCCACCTGCGGGACTGTTGTAGGGACGAATACCAGGGACTTCACGCTTTTGCGCCATCATAGGCTCCTTTGGTTACCCAACGACTTCCTCCCAAAGGCCGGATTTTCAAGAAATAATCCTGTGACATCAGCGAGTAAAGCACAATCGGCCTGACATGATCAGACATTGGCTCTCGGACATCAGTTCTTGAAAACGAGACAGGAGCCGCCTTGCTGGCGCACCTGGATACAGACTGCGTCGGCCTCTTGGCGGGTCTGGCGCGCAATGCGCGCCGCATAGCGGACACGGCGACCGAAATCGGCATTGCGCTGACGTACGATCAGGGGCTTCTCGGCGTTCAACGGCGCCGGCAAATTGCGGATATTTGCAGCAAAAAGACTGCGTGCAGCGTTCACCTGGAAATGCTCGGCCAATTGGGCGCCCCAAGGCGCCCAGGGCCGCTCCTGCTCTAGCGGCACGGGCTTGAATCGCCGGCTATCGGCAAGAGCGACGCACGAATCGACGAACGGCTTGCTCTTATCCAGCTCGGGTGCGGCCATGTCGGGCGGATCATCTCGCCATTCCTCAACACTATGTGCTGTGATGGCGCTCACATAATTGCGTGTCTCGTACGGGAGGCCGCCCGCATTCAGAAAATTCGCGAGACCTGCTTCGCCGGCATTATATGCGGCGGCGGCAAGACCGAGATTTCCGAACCGGTTGCGCAACTCGTCGAGATAGGTTGCGGCCTTGCCGAGCGCTTCAAGCGCATCGTAGCTGTCGCGCACGCCGCGCAGCTTCGCCGTCCCCGGCATAAACTGCGCAATGCCGCGAGCCCCTTTGGGGCTGACGGCATCAGAGCGAAACAGGCTCTCGCGCCAAACCAGCCGCGCCAGATAATCCGGCGGCAGATGATTGGCATGGGCGAAATACTCGATGGCCAAACAGAGATCGCGATTGTAGCTTTCCTTGCGCAGGCAAAGTGTCCCGCCCGTTTCCGTTGTCAGCGGACCGGATATACAGGCAGGGGGCGCCACGCTCCACTCCGGCTGTGCGATTGCAGAGCTGCCGTCAAGGGCAGCCAGAACCGATGCGATCGTAAAAGCAACGATAATGCCGACGACGCCCGTTCGAGACTGCTTGCCTGCCATCTAAGCGATATCCGTCCGAGACCAACCGATCGCAAATTCGCGGCCTTACATATCATCGATGGACGTAAGCGAAAACCTCCGATGCGATAATGCCTCTTCGTCAGGCAGCTATTGCGCCAACTGTCCGCCTCGCATCGGCGCAGGAACGCCCGTTGTACCCGGGAAGCTGATAGGCATGCCGCGAAGAACGCGAACGGCGAGAAAAGCAAAGCATTCCGCTTCCACGGCATCCCCGCGCCAACCGAGATCCTCGGCAAAAATCGGCTCGACGCCTGCCCGGCTCCGGAGCATCGACATGATCGTCGGATTGTGACGGCCGCCGCCGCTGACGACGACCTTTGTCGGCCTGCGCGGCAACAGATCCAGAGCCTTGCCCACGGCGCTTGCCGTGAAGGCCGAAAGCGTCGCTGCCCCGTCTTCCGGACTAAGGCCATCCGCCATGGAGGCGCCGAAATCGAAGCGATCCAGCGATTTTGGATAGGGCGCAGTCAGGTAGGGATGTTGCAGCAATTTTTCGAGCCGGCCTTCGTCGACCGTGCCAGCCCGCCCAAGCGCCCCGTCACGATCCATCTCTCCCAACCCGCGAGCCTTGATAAAATCGTTCAGCGGCGCGTTGGCCGGACCGGTGTCAAAAGCAACGAAATTTCCCGCGCCATCCCACCAGGTGACATTGGCAACGCCACCCAGATTGAGAATGGCGGCTTCGCCAGCAGCGCCCGCGCCACGCAGCAGCGCAGTATGATAGGCCGCAGCAAGCGGCGCGCCCTGCCCGCCGGCGCGTATGTCGGCGGAGCGGAAATCGTAGGCGACTTTCGTGTCGAGAATCGAGCGCATCAGCTCGCCGTCGCCGAGCTGGCGCGTCTGACCCCGGCGATCCTTCTGCGGCGCCCTGTGAAGCACCGTCTGACCATGAAAACCGACAACACCGATTTCGGCCATTGTCATACCGTTGCTTTCGACAAGCTGCCTGACGGCCTCCGACTGGGCACGCGTCAACGCCTCTTCGGCCTCCTTGAAGATAGCCGGCTCGGCTCCCTCGAAATTCCAGAGACGGGCTTTTGCCAGAGTTTCCTCCAGAAGTCTTCGAATCCAATCGGGATAGGGCGCCAGAACATAAGGTCCGAACTCTTCGACGCGCTCGCCATCCGTCTTTAACATCGCGACATCGATATTGCCGTCGAGGACGGTCCCGGTCATCAGACCGACTGCCCAGATTGGTTCCATGGTCAGGCTCCTAAGATGCGTTGACGAGATCGCTCACCGTTTGACGAAGCGCCAGAATGCCGCTGTCAAAGTGGCGTGTCGGATGAATGCGGTTGGTGAGCAAGGTCCAAGCCCTGCCCTTGTCGAAGTCGACCCAGAGGGCCGTGCCGGTAAACCCCGTATGGCCGATGGTCCCTGGAGAACAGAGGCTGCCGCCATGCCAGCCCTCGTGCGGCCGCTCCCAGCCATGCGTGCGCGTGGCCGAAAGCGGCGTGCGCATCAGGGCAATCGAACCTGCCGCGGCACCACTGCCGTCAAGCAACCCCTCGGCGAAATCGAGGATCGCGGCGGCCGTTCCGAAAAGCCCCGCATGGCCAGCACCTTGCAGGGCGGAACAATTATCATCATGGACTTCGCCTGACAGAACACGGTGGCGCCAGGTGCAGTCCTCCGTTGCGGCAGACAAGTCTGAGGGCGCGGAAAACGCAAATCCCGGCCCGGGATCCAGGGCACGGATCGTTCGTCGGTTTAGGCGCTCCAGGGCGAAACCAAGCAAAATGAAATTGATATCGGAATAAACGGCTGGCCCGGGACGCCATTCTCGCTGCAGGATGAAGGCGCGCAGAAGCTCCGGATCACGGCCATAAGTGTAGATCGGTTCGACCGCCGGGAACGGCGTCTGATGCCCCAGGCACTGGCGGAACGTCACCTTACGCTCCCAAGCTTCGGCGCTGTACTGGCGCAGATCGGGCAAAAGTTCGATCAAAGGAGCGTCGAGGTCAATCGTCCCGGCCTCGGCCAAGGCAAGAATGCGCGGTGTGGTAAAAATAACTTTGGTGAGAGACGCCAGATCGAACCAGGTGTCCGCAAGCATCGGTCTGACATCGGGCACTTTCTGGGCAGAGCCGATCGCGCGGACCTGCCTGATACCGCCACGATCAACCATGCCCAGCACGCCGCCGGGAATGCGGTCTGTTGCGACTGCTTGTTCGAGCGGAGCAAAGGCCCGGTCGAAGCCCTCCTGAAACTGCATGCTCCCTCCTGCCTTCAAGACACCTTGCAGCCCCGCTCAGACTTCCGCCAAGGCGATGTGATCGGCAGCAAAGCGGCGCCATTCCGGCATAACGGGCTCAAAGCCCGCTGGCCGCACCAGCGATGGAACCTGGCGCGTGTCGAGCGTGAAGGTCTCTTTGCGCCGGGCAACCGTCGGAACTGCCGCGATCAGTCGCCTGGTATAGGAATGCCTCGGCTCCGACAAGACGCAAGCAGCGTCACCGATCTCGACGATCTGCCCGGCGTAGATCACGGCAATACGATGGGCGATGCGCTCAACGACCGCCATGTCATGCGAGATGAACAGATAGGCCAACCCATATTCTCGTTGCAATTCTATCAGCAACTCCAGGACCTGAGCCTGCACCGAGACGTCGAGTGCTGACACCGCTTCGTCAAGTACCAGCACGGACGGATTGAGCATCAATGCACGCGCAATGCACAGTCTCTGCCGCTGTCCGCCGGAAAACTCGTGCGGGTAACGCTCCAGCGAATTTTCCGGAAGGCCTACCCGCCTCAACAACATGGTCATCCGTTCCCGCGTTTCGGCAGACATGCGGCGACCTGCAGCGATCATCGGCTCGGCGAGGATGTTGTCGACACGAAGCCTGGGATTGAGCGACGCGTAAGGGTTTTGAAAGACCATCTGCACCGCGCTGGTGTGCTCGTCGGCCAACCGGCCATTGCTCGTCAGCTTGCCCCGGGTCGACTTCACCAACCCAAGGATCGCGCGGGCGGTGGTGGATTTTCCTGAGCCGCTTTCTCCGACGATTGCCAGTGTCTCACCCGGCATAAGATCAAAACCGACGCCTTCGACGGCATGAACGGCGCCGCTAGACCGTCGAAAAATGCCGCCTTTGACGGGGAAGCGAACGGTCAGGCCCTCCACGTTCAAAGCCGGCTTAGCCGTAGTCTCCGTGCGTTGAAAATCAGTGCGCGCGGCCTGCCCGGACGAGAAGTGCGGGACGGAATGAAGAAGATGCCGTGTGTAGGGGTGCGTTGGGCGATCAAGGATCTCGTCAAGCTCACCCTGTTCCACCACCTGCCCGCCCTGCATCACCATGACCTTGTCGGCAATGCCCGCGACTAGGCCGATGTCGTGGGTGATGAAAATCATCGACATGCCGGTCTCGCGCTTTAATTCCGCGAGCAGCGCCATGATCTGCGCCTGCACGGTGACATCGAGCGCGGTCGTCGGCTCATCGGCGATCAACAGACGGGGATTACAGGCAAGGGCCGTTGCGATCATCACACGCTGCAGCATGCCGCCGGAAAGCTGGTTCGGGCAGTACTTGAGACGGCGCGCGGCGTCGGGAATGCGCACGCGATCGAGAGCATCCTTGGCTGCAGCTTTCGCCTGGCTTCCCGTCAACCCGCGATGCAACCGGAACGACTCTTCGATCTGCGTTCCGATGGTCAGCACCGGATTAAGGGAGGTCATCGGCTCCTGGAAGATCATGCCGATCTCGCCGCCGCGGATCTTCGTCAGTTCAGCCTCGCTGGCTCTCGCCAAATCGAGGAGGCTGTTGTCGGACCGCCTCAAGCGGATCGATCCGCCTGTGATCCGGCCACCTCCGAAATCAACAAGACGATTGATCGACAGCGCCGTCACCGACTTGCCCGAGCCGCTCTCGCCGACGATCGCCAGCGTCTTGCCGGCGTCAAGCTCAAAGCTGACGTTCTGTACGATGGGAGAGCCCGCAGGGTTGCGCCCAAAACCGACACTGAGATCTGAGACCGAAAGAAGTGGGGTCATACAGTCGACCTCCGCATTTTGGGGTCGAAAATATCACGCAAGGCATCGCCGAGCAGGTTGAAGCCGAGAATGGAGATCATGATGGTGACGCCGGGAAAGATCAGCAACCAGGGCGCTGTTTCCATCAGATTTCGACTGTCGCTCAGCATTAGGCCCAACGACGAAGCCGGAGGCTGCGTTCCCAGGCCGAGGAAGCTCAAGCCTGCCTCCGTCAATAGTGACCAGGCAAGCGCCAGCGTCACCTGCACAGTCAGGGGAGCCACGAGATTGAGCAGGAGATGCCGCGTCAGAATATAAGACCGACTGCTGCCGAAGGTGCGCGCCGCATCGACAAAGTCGCGGTTCTTCAGCGAAAGAGCGGGGCCACGCACCACGCGGGTAAAGATCGGCGTATAAACGATTGCGATTGCCGCAACGCTGGTCCAGGTACCGGGACCGACGATGGCGATAATCAAAAGCGCAAGCAGGATCGCCGGAAAGGCGAGCAACACGTCCATGGTGCGCATGATGACGCCGTCCCAACGTTTGCCGGACCATGCCGCCGTTAGTCCCAGCAGTGTGCCGATCAGGCTTGCAACGGCAACGGAGAAAAAGGCCACAGTGAAAGATTCTCCGATGCCGTTCATAAGGCGGCTTGCCACGTCGCGGCCGAAAAGATCCGTGCCCATCCAATAGGTAAGGCTTGGCGCATGGAGACGATCGATCCGGTTCTGCGTCAGGGGATCGTGAGGAGTAACGCCCAGCGTCCCAAGAATAGCGAGCAAAATGTACATGATGACGATCGTGCCGCCGATCCGGCCGCTCATATGCCCAGAAATAGCTTTGACGATCCGCATCAGCCTTCTCCCAGTCGAACGCGCGGGTCGAGAGCGACATAGGCGAGATCGACGAGCAGGTTGACGATCATGAAATTGAAGGCAATGAACAGCACGCTGCCCTGAACCAGGGCGTAATCGCGCTGCAGGATAGCGTCCAGCACCATACGGCCCAGGCCCGGCAACGCATAGATCTGCTCGACCAGCACCGCGCCGCCGAGCAGATAACCGAATTCGACACCGCTCAGCGTCACCACCGGGATCAGCGCGTTCGGCAGAGCATGCCGCCAGATGACGCCACGGGCCGGAACGCCACGGCTACGAGCCGTGCGCACATAATCATCGCTCAGGACATCGAGCATCGCTGAGCGCACGACGCGAGTGACAGATGCCGCAAAGGCAAAACCAAGCGTGAGTGCGGGAAGGATCATCTGGCCGAGGTTTTCGAGTGGGTTTTCCCAAAGAGGGGTGAAGGCGCCCATCGTCGGCAGCACGCCAAATCCTGCGGACAAGGCATAAATCAGCAGCAGCCCGAGAACAAAATTCGGCGTGGATTGTCCTATCATCGCGACGATGCGCACCAGAAGATCGGACAGTTTTTCGTTTCGCGTCGCTGCAAAGACGCCTGCCGGCAGGCCGATTGCAAGTGCGATGACCATCGAAAGCAAAGCAAGCTCGAGCGTGAGCGGGAAGCGCTCCAGGATCATATCCAGCACCGGCTTGCCGTAGGTGACCGAGATGCCGAGATTACCGCCGAATACGCCGAGCAGCCAATGCCAGTATTGAACAGGCCAGGGCTGGTCGATGCCGAAATAGGTGGTGAGAGCCTCGCGCTGCTCCGGTGTCAGCAAGCCCGCATTGGTTCCAAGCATCGCCGTAATCGCATCGCCTGGCACCAGTCGTATGGCGACAAAGACGAAGATGGACACGCCCAGCATGATCAGGGGGAATGTCATCAGCCGGCGTGTCAGGTATGCCATTGCAATTCCTCTAGAGCAGTCTCGATCGATGCAGGGCTGGCGCCTGCCTCCGAAGCCGCATGAAGGCGGAGCTGGAGCATTTCTCGAATTGAACCGAAAATGCTCCAGATACCGCCTGCCGTTACTTGATGGTCACTTTGCTTAGACCGAAGAGCGAGCCGGTCGGTGTCGGGACGAAACCCTCGACGTTCTTTTGCTCGGCCGTGTAGCCGTAAGCCGTATAGAGCCAGATCCAGGGCGAAACTTCCGCGATATGCTTCTCGAACTCGGCAAAAATTTCCTTGCGCTTGGCTGGATCGGTCTCGACACGGCCCTTCTGCATCAGGCTGTCGAGCGTATCGTCGATATAGTTGGCGACCTTCTGCAGATTGCCCGATTTCGTCCAGTAGCGGTTGTACATCGAATAGGGGTCGGCACTGCCGCCGTTAAGCGCGACTGCCATGTCGAAATTACCCTTGAGCCATGTATCGACGTAGACGTTGAGTTCCATGACTTTGATATCGAGCTTTATGCCGATTTCGGCTAGCTGCGACTGGATGACCTGCGCTTCGGCCGTTGCAGTGGGCGGTTCGCCGGTTGCGGCAATCACGGTTGCGGAAAAGCCGTTGGCGAAGCCGGCATCGGCCATCAGCTTCTTTGCTTTGGCAACGTCGCGCGTGTAGCAGAAGAGCTTGCTTGGGTCAGTTGCATAGAGCGGCATCGTCAGCGGCCCCGTCACCTTGCCTTCGCCAAGAGCGGCGGTATCCATCACGTCCTTGCGGTCGATGGCGCAGGAAATCGCCTGGCGCACGGCCAGCTGATCCGTTGGCTTGCGCGAGGGATTGAGCTGCAGGACGTTGTAGGAAAGAACAGGTGTACGGGTGAGCTGCAGTTTCGGCTCCTTCGGCACCAGCGTTGCGACGAGCGGATCGTTCAGCAGCGCAAAGTCGATCTGGCCGGTGCGCAGCGAAGCGAGGATTGCCGTTTCATCCGGCAACACGCTGATGTTGATACCATCGACAGCAACAGGGCCGCCGGCCCAATCCTTGTTGGCGCTCAAGACTTCCTTGGAGTTCGGTACCCAGCTGTCGAGCTTGAACGGGCCGGAGCCGATGGCTTTCGTGCCGATGGTGCCGGCGGCAATTTCGCTCGCCGGCACGACGGCAGCATTCAGGCTCGTCATTGCCGTCAAAAGCGGAACGTCGGGCTGCGACAGATTGAAAACCACCGTATTGGCATCGGGCGTATCGATGCTGGCAATCGACAGGAAATTGGCACGGGCGACGGCCGCGGTTGCCTGATCAAGAATACGCTGGAACGAAGCCTTGACGTCAGCCGACGTGACGGGCGCGCCATTTTGGAATTTGGATTTGGCATTGAGCTTGAAGGTCAGCTGCTTGCCATCGGACGAGAATTGCCAGCTTTCGGCAACTCCGGGCACGATCTGCAGATTGCCGTCGAGGCGCACCAGAGGCTCGTAAATCAGTTCCAACAGGCGGATGGAGGAAAAAGCCGTCTGCTTGTGCGGGTCGAGACCGGTTGCGTCCTGCGACCATGCCATGCGCAAGGTTGCCGCCTCCACCGGCATCGCAACTATCGCCAGCCCAAGTCCGACAGCCAGTGCCGCTCCTGAAAATAGTTTCCTTCCAAAATTCCCTTTCATTGCCTGTCCTCCAAATTTCTTAAATGTTCCCGGCCGATTTTGGCCTATTGATTGCCGCCGCGGCGCGCCGCGATGGTTGTTTCAAGCAGTGCGAGCGGTGATAGCCTTGCGCAGGAATCCTCCAGCGTTTTGCAATGCCGCGCGAGCTTCTTCAATGCCCATACCAGTAATTTCCATGAGAATGGCGAGCTTCACGTCGTTTCCGGTCAGATCGAGGACGCGGCGTGCCTCCTGCTGCGTACAACCGGTCGCCTGTATGACGATACGCGAGGCGCGCGCCACGAGCTTCTTGTTGCTGGCACTGACGTCGACCATCAGATTCTGATAGCTCTTTCCGATCCGGATCATGCTAGCCGTCGTCAGCATGTTGAGAATGAGCTTTTGCGCCGTGCCGGATTTCAATCGCGTCGAACCGGTCAGGATCTCCGGACCGACAACAGGCGAAATGGCAAGATCGGCAATACCTGCGATGATGGAATTCGGATTGCAGGACAGCGCGACCGTGAAGGCGCCGATGCTCTTGGCGTAGTTCAGGCCTCCGATGACGTAAGGCGTGCGGCCGCTGACCGCGATACCGACGACGACATCGACCTTCGTCAGCTTGATATCCTCCAATGCCTGGCGCCCCTGCTCCGGATCATCCTCCGCGCCTTCGATCGAGCGGCGCAGGGCATCCGGACCACCGGCGATCAATCCAACAACCATGCTCGGGGGAACGCTGAACGTCGGTGGGCATTCCGAGGCATCGAGAACACCAAGGCGGCCGCTCGTGCCGGCGCCCATATAGACCAGTCGCCCTCCCTTCTGGAAGGCGGCAACGATCTGATTGACGGCGGCAGCGATTGCCGGAATGACCTTCTCGACGGCAACCGGAACCGTCTGATCCTCATAATTGATCTCGCGCAGAATATCGAAGGTCGGCAGGAGATCGATATGCATCGTGTTCGGATTGCGTCCTTCGGAAACCAATTGCTCCAGTTCGGATATCAACTTCTGCTCTGTCATGGGCTCGCTCGCGAAATAACGCTTCGATATCAATGGGTCAGAATGACGGGTTCGATCAGTTGTTGATCGGACCCGCCATAGCAAAGATTAGCATTTTCGAGTTGACGGACGACCGAAGTCACCCGGGACGCGAGACGGCCTTTACGGCTTCATTCCCCGTCCACTCCCTGTTTACCTAGGTTAATATTATGTCCGTTTATTCCCATCGTCAACGCATAAAGGAATAAAATATTCCATGATGGGTTCACGAAAAACGTCGCGCGATCTCGACGTCTCGGACAAGATTTACGCTGCGATTAGGCGGTCAATGATCATCGGCGGGGCGAGCACATGAATGAAGGTCTAGATCTCACCACGGTCCGTGCGGACCGTTGCTAGCGCCCGGCGATTTGCTCGTCCAATGTATGGAACAGACCTTCCTTATCTGTAGAACCTATGACGACGAGCCACCCGCAATCGTCAGTCCTGGCAAACGGATCGCTTCGCCAGAATGATCGCTCCGGAGACCGCATCCCCGTCGATCGGCTTCAGGCGACGACGCACATCAGGCGCAAGCCATGGTTCCAATGGGCTTGCAAGTCCTCCAAGCAGGCAGACCCGCGGCGCCCCTTTGTCAAACAAACTGCGCACGAGCGTATCCACATGGCCGGCAGCACTTTGCACGATCCGGCGCGCGATCGCATCGCCCTGATCGGCATGGCGCAGGACCATGGGCGCGAATGTCGCATAATCCGTTGCCGATGCTCGGTCCATCCAGGCGACCGCCTCCATCGGTTCGTTCTGGAAGCGCTGCATCATTTCAGCCAGCAAGGCCGTCTTCTGCTCGCGGCCGTCATTGGCGCGCAGCGCCAGTTGCACGGCCTTCAGCCCAAGATAGGCACCGCTGCCCTCGTCCGAGATCGGAAACCCATAACCGCCAACCCTCAACTGCCGCCCTTCGACGAGACCGAGGCCGATGGACCCGGTGCCGGCAATGACGATAGCGCCATCCCGGCCGGAATGCGCACCAAGGCATGCGCCCTCACCGTCGCTGACGAAATCGACGCTGGCAAAGGGGTGTTCAATTGCCTTTAATGCATCAAGCGCACCCTTGCGACCGATCCCCGCCAGTCCAACCCCGGCATGTATGCGTGCGATGTCAGGGGCACCCAGCCCCGCTTCCTCGATGGCTGCATCGAAGGCCCGTGAAATCGATGCCCACGCTTCAGCAATCCCGAGACGAGTGGTGGCCGGCCCAGACAATCCCTGCCCGAGGATCGTCCCTTCGGCATCTTCGATGCGCGCGCGGCAGCCGGTGCCACCTCCGTCGATCCCGAGAAAATATGGCGTACGGTGCGCTGCGGTGGTCATGATGTCAGCCGTTCGATATCGGCACCGCACAGGCGCAATTTGCGATCGAGCTGCTCGTAGCCGCGATCGAGATGGTAAACGCGATTTACGATCGTTTCGCCCTTGGAAACGAGCGCTGCGAGAACCAGAGACACGGAGGCACGCAGATCGGTCGCCATCACCTGCGCCCCCTTGAGCGGCGCGCCGCCGCGCACCAGCGCCGTCGTCCCCTGCAAGGTAATATTGGCGCCAAGCCGCATCAGTTCCGGTACATGCATGAAGCGGTTTTCGAATACCGTCTCGCGGATCAATGTCGCGCCTTCAGCACAACAGGCAAGAGCCATGAACTGTGCCTGCAGGTCCGTCGGGAAACCGGGATAGGGTTCGGTGGTGATATCGGCTGCCTTGAGCGGACCGTCTCTCGAAACGACCAGACCGCGATCGCTCGGCCAGACACTGACGCCCATGGCTTCGAGCGCCTGCACGACGGACGCCAAATTCTCCAAGCGCGCATGGATAAGCTCGAGCTGACCGCCGGTGATCGCCGCTGCCACAGCATAAGTGCCGGCCTCGATTCGATCGGGAATGCCATGATGTTTGGCGGCGCGCCAGGCGGTATCGCCGTCGACGAGGATACGATGCGTCCCCGCCCCTTCGATCCGCGCGCCCATGGCGCTCAGGCAGGCCGCGAGATCCGCCACCTCGGGCTCGCGTGCAGCATTAAGGATCTCGGTCTCGCCCTTGGCGGTACAGGCCGCCATCATCGCCGTCTCTGTCGCACCGACGGATGGTGAACTCAAGACGATCCGAGCACCTCTCAGCCCGTTTGGCGCCGACGCGACGATCAGGCCACTTTCGATCGCGATATCGGCACCCAGGATGGAAAGCGCCTTGATATGCATGTCGACGGGTCGCGCGCCGATGGCGCAGCCACCCGGAAGCGAGACGCGCGCCTGACCAAATCGAGCGAGCAAGGGCGCAAGCACCAGTACGGTTGCGCGCATACGCCTGACGGTATCATAGGAGATTTCGGTCGACACGATGTTGCCTGCATCGAGCGTCGTTCCGTGCGAACCTCGTGTCACCTTGGCACCATGGAGTGCGACGACGCCGAGCATGTTTTCGACGTCGCTCACAAGCGGTAGGTTCGTCAACTCCACGGGATGCGGACTCAAGAGCGCGGCGGCAATCTGCGGCAACGCAGCATTCTTGGCGCCGGCAATAGTCACCGCGCCCTGCAGTCTCTTGCCGCCAGAGATGCGAAGTTTGTCCATGCTGAAAATCCGTCTAGGAAAAGGCAGACGATAACGCGTCGCTGTCAGTCATGTTCAAGACTATTCGACCATTCCATTCTGTCAACGGGAATTGGAATTTTTTATTCCAATTTGCTGTGCTAAGGTCTCATCGGTTTAAGCGCGATTGCCGACCTTGAGACGAGTGGTATCTTCGCCGTCCTCGCTTTGATCTTTGAAACGGCCGCGATGGCTGGAAAGGACACATGTCTATTCTCAGGAAAATCAGCGCCCAGCTCGAAACCATGGCCCCTGCCGATCGTCAGATCGGGCAATTCATCATCGACAATCCTGATCAGATGTTGCGGCTGTCGTCAGCGGCTCTGGCGGTGGAAACAGGCCGAAGCCAGTCGAGCGTCGTCAAGTTCAGCCAGAAGCTCGGTTATGCCGGCTATCAGGAACTGAAGCTTGCCGTGAGCGAGGCCAAGGCGCAGGAATGGCAGGCGCCCGCCGGCATGATCCACGGAACGATCGAAGTTGGTGACGGCTATCTCACGATCCTGCAAAAGCTGTTCAGCAGCAAGCTGCAGGCAATGCAGCAAACCATCTCAGTCAACAACGAATCCGATATCGAGAAGGCGCTCGAGGCTCTCCACGATGCCCGGCGCATTCATCTTGCCGGTGTCGGAGCTTCCTCGCTGGTTGCACGCGATTTTTCCTACAAGCTTATGAAACTTGGCCGCAATGTGCTGCACGACAGCGACAGCCATGTGCAAATGGCCAACGCCTCGACGCTGGGGCCGGATGATCTGCTCTTCGCGCTTTCCTATTCAGGGACAAGTATCGAAACTTTGCGCATCGCGGAACTCGCAAGCCAGCGCCAGGCAACCGTCATTGTGGTCACCGGACTGCAGGATAACCCGCTCGCCCACGTCGCTGATATTTGCCTTCACACCGTCGGTGATGAGGACCGCGTGCGCTCCTCGGCCATCACCGCCCGCGACGCCCAGCTCATGCTGACCGATCTGCTGTTCATTCTCCTGGTACAGCGTCAACCCGATGCTTACGATTATGTTCATAATAGCGAGACGGCCGTTTCCGTGCTGAAGGCAAAGCGTCTCTCCTGAGATCGCCTCCCGGTCACCAAGCTGTGACGATCACGGCCCTGTACGACCGCGATATCGCCACGTAGCTTTGCACCACAGCAAATCACACAGGAGAAATTCCATGGACCTTGGCCTCAAGGATAAAGTCGTTGTGATTACGGGCGGCTCTAAGGGCATCGGTTATGCCTGCGCAGCCCTCTTCCTGCAGGAAGGAGCAAGGGTCGCCATCTGCTCGCGCTCGCAGTCCAATATCGACGCGGCTCTTTCCAGGCTTTCCGGCGCACGTGGCTACGCCGCGGACCTGACCTCCGATGCACAGGCACTTGCCATGGTGAACAAGGTCGAGGCGGATATCGGCCCGATCGATATTCTCGTCAACAGCGCCGGTGCGGCGGCCCGTACGCCAGCCGACGATCTCAATCCCGCCATCTGGCGAGCCGCCATGGATGCAAAGTTCTTCTCCTATATCAACGTGGTCGATCCAGTCATCAAGCGCATGGGCGCCCGCCGATCGGGTACGGTGATCAATATCATCGGCAATGGCGGGAAGATCGCCTCGCCTGTTCATTTGGCCGGCGGCTCGGCCAATGCCGCGCTCATGCTGGCAAGCGTTGGCCTCGCCAACGCCTATGCCGGCAACGGCGTACGTGTCGTCGGGCTCAATCCCGGCCTGACGGAAACGGATCGTGTCGCCGAAGGCTTGAAGGCGTCGGCAAAGGCCGGCGGCATGAGCGAACAGGACGCGCTTGCCGACGCTTTGAAGCGCATTCCAATCGGTCGCATGGCCGATCCCGCCGATATCGCCAACGTTGTCGCCTTCCTGAGTTCGGCCAAGGCAAGCTACGTGACCGGAGTCGTGATCAGTATGGACGGTGCACAGGCGCCGGTCGTCGTTTAGACAAGGTCACGCAGCGGTGTTCGGCGTTTGCGCGGTAATGACATTCGCAAGATCAAAAGCTGAAAGCGCCGGACGCAAGGCCTGGAGATTGCGATGGGCTTCAGACCTGAGATCGGCCGCCTCAAGCGACGGCCTTCCAATCCAGCCCGATGTCGAGCGTCGGCGCGCTATGCGTCAACCAGCCGACGGATATGAGATCGACACCGGACGCGGCAACGATGGCAGCGGTTTGCGGCGTGATGCGACCCGAGGCTTCAGTGATGGCACGGCCACCGACAATATCGACCGCTTCGCGCAATTGATCCGGCGTCATATTGTCGAGCAATACGGCATCGATGCCCTCCTGCATCGCCTCGCGAAGCTGTACCAGCGTGTCCACTTCGACCTCGATCTTGACCAAATGGCCGACGCCTGACTTGGCGCGACGGATGGCCTCGCTGATGCCGCCGGCGATCGCCACGTGATTGTCCTTGATCAACACCGCGTCATAGAGCGCGAACCGATGGTTCATACCGCCACCAGCACGCACTGCGTATTTTTCCAGAGCGCGCAGACCCGGTGTGGTCTTGCGTGTACAGACTATGGACGCCTTGGTGCCCGCGATCGCCGCAACGATTGCGCCGGTCACGGAAGCAATGCCGGATAGATGCCCCAGGAAATTCAAGGCAGTGCGCTCTGCGGTCAGGAGGCCGCGCGAAGGCCCTTCGATCGTCGCGACGATTTCGCCTATGCCGACCTTCGTTCCATCAGGCACGTGGCGCGTCATGATAATTCCGGGATCAACCAGCTGAAATGCCAGCTCGCAGGTATCGAGGCCGACAATCACACCCGCTTGACGGGTGACCATTTCGACGCGAGAGCGATGCTCCGCCGGTATCACGGCGGTGGAGGTGACGTCGCCGGCAAGGCCAAGATCTTCAGCCAACGCGTTGCGTACCAGCGGTTCAACAATAAGACGCGGGAGGGGGGCAAGCATCATATCAGGCACTCCTTGCCATGGTTTGAGTGAGGACGGATCTGGCAACATCCCGTGCGTCGGACAAATGCATCGTGCGGCGTTGCGCGTGCGGCAGCTTCAGTGGAAAATCCGTGCGGGCGTGAGCGCCGCGCGACTCCATTCTCAAACTGGCGAAGACGGCGATCAGAAGGCCCACGATGGCCGGGTCAGTTGTCGGGCTCTCGCTTTCGCAAAGCGGTAGCAGAGCAGCGATCGCTCCGTGAATGGCGCCGCCATTGCGCAGGACACCGAGATGACGGGATACGATCTGCCGGACGAGGGTCAGATCCGGAGCGAAGGTCGTGGGAAGATCACTTTGCAACCTTCTTACGCGCCCATCTCTACCGGCTATATCGCGCGCTGCCCGCATACCCATGACGGCGGCCTCCAACAGCGAATTGCTGGCCAATCGATTTGCGCCATGCAGACCGGTCGACGCCGCCTCGCCTACGACCCAGAGGCCAGGGACAGAACTACGCCCACGTTCGTCGGTCGCTACGCCGCCCATGTGATAGTGAACGGCGGGACGGACGGGAATGAGATCGCTGGCCGGATCAACGCCCGCTTCGCGACAAAGGGTCTCGATGACTGGAAAACGCGTGGCAAAGCGCTGGCCGAGCGCGTTTCGTGCATCAAGGAACACCTTGCCGCCACGGGCGATTTCGGCGCTGATGGCTCTTGCGACGATATCTCGCGGCGCAAGCTCGGCACCGTCAACCGCAGCCATGAAGCGCTCGCCGCCTTCATTGACGAGAAGCGCGCCCTCGCCTCGAACCGCCTCGCTGACAAGCGCGAGCGGCCGCCTGCGGCTGTCGAGCGCCGTCGGGTGGAATTGCACGAATTCCATATCGGCGAGCTTGGCACCTGCCCTGGCCGCAAGAGCAATGCCCTGCCCGAAATTGCCGACAGGATTTGTGGTGGCGTCAAACAGGCCACCAATACCGCCGGTCGCCAGGACGACCTTCGAGGATGGCAATACGACGCTCCCCTTCTCGCCAAGGCAAAGAAGGCCAACAACACGATCGCCGTCCAGCAACAATCGCTGTGCCTGGCAGCCTTCAAGCACCGTGATCGACGGCGTGCGAGCAACGGCTCCGGCAAGTGCGCGCACGATGGCGGCACCCGAACCATCCCCTTTGGAATGGACGATGCGTCGCAACGAATGCGCGGCTTCAAGACCAAGGGACAGTTGGCCGGCGTCATCACGATCGAATTCGACGCCGGCACGCTCCAGCGCGGCAATGGTGTCGGAGGCTTCGGCAACGATCCCAGCAGCCATCGTCGCGTCGCAGAGCCCGTCGCCCGCACCCAGCGTGTCGGCCAGATGCAGCGCCGCACAATCGCCCTCACCTATGCTGGCGGCGATACCACCTTGCGCCCAGGCACTCGACGTCTCCCCGCCGATCAAGGCACGGGTGACGATCACGGTCGGTTCGGGCGCCAATGTCAAAGCAGTCATTAGCCCAGCAAGGCCGCTGCCGACGATGACGGTGCGGCCGTTCAGTTCTTCGAGGATCTCGCTCATATCGCCAGCATCCTTTCCACGGCACGGCGCGCATCGACGGCGATTGCGGGGTCGACCGTCACCTCATGCTGCCCCTCTTCCAAGGCCTTGCGTATATTGCCGAGGGTAATGCGCTTCATGTGCGGGCAGAGATTGCAGGGGCGGATGAATTCGACTGCCGGATGATGCACGGCGACATTGTCGCTCATCGAACATTCAGTCAGCAGCACGACGCGTGATGGACGCGTCTTGCCTACATAATCGGACATGACGGCGGTGGAGCCGGCGAAATCTGCTGCCTCGACGACATCTGGCGGGCATTCCGGATGGGCAAGCACCGTCACGCCCGGATAATTCTCGCGGAGATCGCGAATATCGCCCGCCGTGAAAAGCTCATGAACCTCGCAATGGCCATGCCAGGCGATCAGTTCGACATTGGTGTCACGCGCGACATTGCGCGCCAGATATTCGTCGGGAAGCATCAGCACCTTCGGCACGCCGAGAGATTCCACCACTTGCCGCGCATTGCCCGAGGTGCAGCAGATATCCGACGCGGCCTTAACGGCCGCCGACGTGTTGACATAGGTCACGACGGGTACTCCCGGATGTGCCTGGCGGAGCAACGCGATGTCCTCTGGTGTGATCGATTCCGCCAGGGAACAGCCAGCTTCCATATCGGGGATCAGCACCGTCTTTTCCGGGTTGAGCAACTTGGCCGTCTCGGCCATGAAGTGCACACCGGCAAGGACGATGATATCTGCATCCACTTCGACCGCCCTGCGGGCGAGCGCCAAACTATCGCCGACGATATCGGCAACCCCATGGAAGATCTCCGGCGTCTGATAGTTATGAGCAAGGATGACGGCGTTGTGTCGCCGCTTCAATTCGAGGATCGCCTCGACATCATCCTGAAACGACAGCCATTCGGCTTTCGGGATAACGCGGCTGACACGATCATAGAGGGAGGATGCGGATACGGGGGAATTCATGACCGACTCCTTATTATGCTCATTTTGAGTATATTATGCGCAAATAGATATTCTCAGTTTGAGTATATGTCAATTGCGGGAGAGCGGTAATTTCGTTCCGGCGAATTCGCGTTCTTCAAGCACGGTTCTGCGAAAGCGGAAGAGCTTGGCAGGGCGGCCGCCGGTTTCGCTTTCTGTGCCACCCGTCTCCTCGACCAGATCCTGCTGCTCGATTAGCCGGCGAAAATTCTGTTTATGCAGCGTCAACCCCGCCAGAGCCTCAACCGCCTTCTGCAAATGCAGCAAAGTAAACGTCGCGGGCATGAGTTCGAACACCACGGGGCGATATTTGATCTTGGCCCGCAGTCGCGCCATACCGGTCGCCAGAATACGACGATGATCGGCAAACATCGGTCTGCCGAAATTCTCCTTGAGGTCGCAACCCGCCTCTGTGACCAGCCGCGCCTCGTAAAGCAGCTCATAGCGCTGCAGAGCGAGATCCTCGTTCCATGGCAAGCCGTTCAGCCCAAAATCATAATCGGCGCGCCTGCGACGCTGGTCCCGCCGCGTGTCGTCTTCCTCGATCCAAGAAACGAGGCGCGCGGAAATCCTGTCGAGAATGGGAGGCACGCCATTCCGATGATCTTCCCAGGGAAGATACTCGTACCAGCCGTGCCAGCCCGCCATGCCGGCGCCGGAGGCGGCCTGTTCGCGTACCAGGCCGAGATAGCTGATGGAAATCGTTCGACCGCCGAGAATCTCGTTGTTTCGATCGCGATCGGCGAAGGTGTACAACTGCTCCAGATAGCCGACAGGATGAGCCGTCTGCTCCTGGACCCATTCCCGCAGTCCACTTTGTAGCGTCCGATGGCCGAGTTCGAAGGGACCGGACGGCAATGTATCGCCGGACCGAACTGTCATGACCCTCGGATCGCCGCCGGTAACGGCCGTCAGAACCGCAATCAACTCGGCATGTGCAAGCCCGATGGTCAAGCGAACCCCATGATATGTTTCATCGCTATCTTTCTCGCATGAAGCCGGGTCCAAGCCAATGCGCAGGATCTGTTGCTCCACATGTCCGAATAGACCCAGAGACTTCCGGACGACTATCGGCTCACATAATCCGGATGCTGTTCGCAGATGAGATCGATAATCGACAATGTTCCAGATAGGTGTTTGCGAAGCGCTGTGACCGCCGCCTCGGGATCACCTGCGCCGACGGCATCAACGATCATCTGGTGATCCGCGATGATCTGCTCAAGTTTTCCCGGCATTGGCAAATTCAGCATCCGCAGCCTGTCGAGATGGACACCTTGGCGCCGAACCGTCGACCAAAGGCCGAGAATATCGGCCCGCTCATAAAGAACCCGGTGGAAATCCTTGTCGAGGGTATCAAAGAGGTCATAGGTTTCGGGCGACATCACGCGTTTCTGGCGGGACAGGATGGCGGCGAACGCCTCGGCCGTCTCGGCGGGCGATTCCAGAGTAAGCCGCCGAATGGCTTCAAGCTCTATGGACAGACGCAGAAAATGTGCCTCGATGGCATTGCGGACATCGATCCGCGAAACGACGGTCGCATACTGCGGATAGACTTCGACGAGCCCTTCCTCCTCAAGGCGGATCAGGGCGTCGCGAACCGGAGTCTGACTGACATTGAACTCGCTTTGCAGCGAGAGGCGGGACAGGACCGTCGTCGGCGGCAGGCTCATCGAAAGAATGCGGGATCTCAGGATCTCCAGGATCTGCGGCGCGACTTGCCGCGAGCGATCCAGCGCAAATTCTTTCGGATTGAGCTTCACTGGCAGCCTTTCTGTCGGAGCGTTGGGTTGATTAGCCACAGCTTCAGGGTTGAAGCACTGATACATTAGTGCTTTAGTCCATTGGTGCCAACTCTGTTCTTGCAGTTGGACCGCTTGGGAGGAGTGAGCGCTGAGGTTTCGCTATCGGCAAGCATGCCGGGAGCCGAAGGTCACATCCCTTTTCGACCATCGTCACAAACAAGGCTCGAAGACTATGAACAGCAGGAAAACGCCGTCGGAACTTCGCAGTGCAAGGTGGTTTGCACCGGATGATCTTAGAAGTTCGGGGCATCGCTCGCGCACCATGCAGATGGGCTATGCACCGGAGGAATGGGTGGACAAACCCGTCATCGCCATCCTCAATACCTGGTCCGATGCCAATCCCTGTCATGCCCACTTCAAGCATCGCGTCGAGGACGTGAAGCGCGGCATCCTGCAGGCCGGCGGCTTTCCATTGGAGCTGCCTGCCCTGTCGCTGTCGGAAAGCTATGTGAAGCCGACGACGATGCTCTATCGCAACATGTTGGCGATGGAGGCCGAAGAGCTTTTGCGCTCGCATCCGGTCGACGGTGCCGTTCTGATGGGCGGCTGCGACAAGACCACGCCCGGCCTCGTAATGGGCGCGCTCTCCATGGGGCTGCCGATGATCTACCTGCCGGCCGGGCCGATGCTGCGCGGTAATTATCGCGGCGAATATCTGGGATCCGGATCTGACGCCTGGAAATTCTGGGACGAACGTCGCGCCGGCACCATTTCGGAAAAGGAATGGGTCGATGTCGAGGCCGGCATCGCTCGTTCCTACGGCCACTGTATGACCATGGGGACGGCAAGCACGATGACGGCCATCGCCGAGGCCCTGGGCCTGACCTTGCCCGGTGCCAGTTCCATTCCCGCACCGGATGCCAATCATATTCGCATGTCCTCGGCTGTCGGTCGCCGGATCGTCGAAATGGTCTGGGAAGATCTCGTTCCCTCGAAGATCGTCACACAGGCCGCCGTCAACAATGCCGTGGCCGTCGCGATGGCGACGGGCTGTTCCACCAACGCCGTCATCCATCTGATCGCGATGGCGCGACGCGCAGGCACCAAACTCTCGCTCGACGATCTCGATCAGGCTGGACGCACGACGCCGGTGCTTGCCAATATCAGACCGACGGGCAAGGCCTATCTGATGGAGGACTTCTATTACGCCGGCGGCCTGCGTGCCCTGATGTCAAAGCTTTCTTCCAAGCTCGATCTTACAACACTCACCGTATCCGGCGTCACCCTCGGCGAAACATTGGAAGGGGCAAAGTGCTACAATGATGACGTGATCCGCTCGCTGGACGACCCGATCTATCACGAGGGATCCCTGGCTGTTCTGAAGGGCAATCTCGCGCCGACTGGCGCCGTCATCAAGCCGGCCGCTTGCGACCCCCGCTTCCACAAGCATCAGGGCCCTGCACTGGTATTTGACAGCTATCCCGAGATGAAGGCTGCGGTCGATGATGAAAATCTCGATATCACGCCAGATCACGTTATGGTCCTGCGCGGCGCAGGTCCCCAAGGAGGACCAGGCATGCCGGAATGGGGCATGCTGCCGATCCCGAAGGCGCTGCTCAAGAAGGGGCACAGGGATATGCTGCGCCTCTCCGATGCCCGCATGAGCGGCACGAGCTATGGCGCCTGTATCCTGCATGTGTCGCCGGAATCCCATGTCGGGGGTCCGCTGGCGCTGCTTAAAAACGGAGACATTATCCGCCTGGACCTCGAAGCACGGCGCATCGACATGCTTGTTGACGAAGACGAACTCCAGCGCCGGCGCGACACCTGGGTCAAGCCGCCTGAGAAATTTGGCCGCGGTTACGGCTGGATGTTTTCGCGCCATGTGGCGCAGGCCGATACCGGCTGCGATTTCGATTTCCTTGAAAACAGCTTCGGCCCGACGCCGGGCGAACCCGACATCTATTGATTCCAAAGGATATATCGCATGAGCAATTATGTGCTGAGCAACGAAACACGCGACAAACTGATGGGCGTCGCGACACCGACGATCGCCACCGCGCTTTTCCGGCGCGGCCTGCGCAACCAGTTCATCCAGGATGTGCGACCGCTTTCGCCGAAAAAGACGAACATGGTCGGCCAGGCTTTCACGCTGCGCTACATTCCGGCGCGCGAGGATTTGAACACTCTCGAGGTCTTCCGCAATCCAGAACATCCGCAGCGTGCCGCGATCGAACAATGCCCACCCGGCTTCGTTCTGGTCATGGACAGCCGCAAGGACGCCCGTGCCGCCTCGGCTGGCTCCATCCTCATCTCGCGACTGCAGGTGCGCGGCGTCGCCGGCGTTGTCACCGACGGTGGTTTCCGCGATAGCCCCGAAATCGCCGCTCTCAATATCCCCTCTTATCATCATCGCCCATCCGCTCCGACGAACCTCACGCTGCATCAGGCGATCGAAATCAATGGCCCGATTGGCTGTGGCGACGTTGCCGTCTTTCCCGGCGACGTTCTCGTCGGTGACAATGAAGGTGTTATTGTCATTCCGGCGCATCTCGCCGATGAGATCGCCAACGAGACCGTGGAAATGACGGCTTACGAGGACTTCGTCACGGAGGAAGTCATGAACGGCGCAACCATTATCGGCCTTTATCCGGCGACAAGCGACGCGCCGAAGCAGAAATTCGCCGAATGGCGAAAGCAGAAAGGTCGCTAATCGTTTGTCACAAAGACGCAGCCGGACGCATGCCGCCGGCTGCACTGCCTATCCGCTACTCTTCCTTGACCAGCTTCAGAACAAGCTGCTGAAGGTTACCGCCGTCGCTGAATTCGACCTTGTCGAAATCGCTGTTTCGTCGCCGCTCCTTATTGGAAATCTCGCCTAGGCGCTTCGTCAACTCGACGCGGATCTTGCTGCACTTCGGATCGTCGGGCACGGAAAAACCAACGCTCATCGCCTCTATTTCCCGGACCATGTCCTTGATATACCCGCCATGCACGCGCTCGTGCGCTTCCACGCCGGCGATGAATTTCTGCCAGCTTTTGCGGACGGTCGCCGACAGCTGGGACGAGGGTTTCGGCAGGGTGTAGCTAATAACCAGCTTTGGTACATTGACCGTGATCGTACAGGCGCCGTCTGGCTGCGGCTCATATTTCCGCGTCCAGGTGAGCTTGAAGTCGGTATGGGCAATCGCCCTGATCTTAGGTCCGAGCAGCGGGCCGCGCTCGCCGATGGAATCGTAAAGCTCGCGCCCCGATGTTCCAGTGATCGCATAGGTTTTGATCGTCTCAGCCGCCTGCCAGTCCGCATGAGCGGCCATTGGGAACGAAGCAATGCATAGTGCCGCTACGATCGATCGAATCACTGCCTTCACGAACGTCCCCATATTCACCCCCATCAAGCGCGGCGAAGCTAGCTGGAGGTTGTGGGTATTTCAACGCGCTTATGGCGTCAAAATGACGAACTCGCGCTCAGCATGTCCTCGGCGTCCTCGCGCTCCATCTCGCAGACCCTTTTACCGGTCGCGAAACTGAAGCCATTGCGAGCAAAGGCGGAGAGTTCTTTCACTTTGCGTTTGTCGTCCATTTCGCCACGGCGGAAAGGTCCAAAGCCGCGTTTCCTGGCAAAGATGACGGCGGACTGAAGATCGTCCACGTCCTCAACGGCTGCCGTGACGGTTTCGCCGTCAATACCCTTGGAGGCTAGCTTGAAGGCGATGGCTTTCTTCGACTTGCCGGAGCGAACCGCCGAGCGCGTGCTGATCTCGGCGAAGGCGACATCGTCGAGCACTTTCAGCTCATAGGCGAATTTGACGGCGAAGTCGGCGAGCGCCTTGATCTGCTGATCGCTGATATCCTCGAATTTCTTTTTCGCCTTTTTGGTGATCGCATCGAACAATTGCTTCTCGGTCATCATACGGCGCTCGAGCCGATAAATGGTCGAGTTGCGCGCCCAGGAGAGCATGCGGCTTGTTGGTGTTTCATCCATCGATGGAACATCTGGCGAAAAAGGAATCATCACGCATAATTTTACGCAAGCCACGCAGCGCAGGCAATGAATGCGCTTGGTAATGATGGGATGATTGGCTAAAGTAGCTCTGCGGCCACAGCATTGAACATGCTGCGCGTCGAATCCCATCGACGGTGGAGGCCGTCTCAAGCACCACATTGCTATGGATCACGGAGCCTGCGGCTCACCCAACGGCTTTGCCGATCGGGCACCGGCGCTCCGTTCAGAGGAGGCAGGAATGGATTATCGCAAGCTCGGCCCAAGCGGGGCCGTCGTCACAGCCTATTGCCTTGGCACCATGACCTTCGGCGCGGAAGCCGACGAAGCCGCATCCCACAAGCTGCTCGACGATTATTTCGCCTGGGGCGGCAACTTCATCGACACTGCCGATGTCTATAGTGCGGGTAAATCGGAAGAGATCATCGGCCGCTGGCTGAAGGCGCGTCCGAGCGAAGCACGCCAGGCAGTTATCGCCACCAAGGGCCGGTTCCCAATGGGCAGCGGGCCAAATGACATCGGCCTCTCGCGCCGGCATCTGAACCAGGCTCTGGACGACTCTCTGCACCGATTGGGCATCGAGCATATCGATCTTTATCAAATGCATGCGTGGGATGCCTTGACCCCGATCGAGGAAACGTTGCGATTTCTCGACGATGCCGTGCGCGCCGGCAAGATCGACTATTACGGCTTCTCCAACTATGTGGGTTGGCACATCGCCAAGGCCGTCGAGATCGCCAAGGCGCAAGGCTATACGCGGCCGGTGACGCTTCAGCCGCAATATAATCTTCTCATTCGCGACATCGAACTCGAGATCGTCGACGCATGCCTGGATGCCGGCATGGGCATGCTTCCATGGTCGCCTCTTGGTGGCGGCTGGCTGACGGGTAAATACAAGCGCGACGAGGCGCCAACGGGTGCCACCAGGCTCGGCGAAAACCCCAACCGCGGCAGCGAGGCCTATGCCGGCCGCAATGCCCAAGAGCGCACCTGGGCCATCATCGATGCTGTCCGGGATATATCGAAGGCGCGCGACGTCAGCATGGCGCAGGTCGCCCTTGCCTGGACTGCGGCGCGCCCGGCCGTGACATCCGTCATTCTCGGCGCCCGAACGTCCGAACAGCTCGCCGACAATCTGGGTGCCGCGAAACTAACACTGACGGACGCCGAGATGGACAGGCTGAACGACATCAGCGCGCCGCAGCCCGCAGCCTACCCCTATGGCGAAAGCGGCCGGAACCAGCGCCACCGCAAGATTGAGGGTGGCCGTTAAAATATGGATGGCGGCGAGGCAATTCTTGGTCTCGCCGCCGCCTTCACCGCAAGGGCTTATCAGACCACCGGAGGATTAAGCCTGGCGAAACCCTCCTGACGCCGATATGGAAAGTAGGGATAGGGTGCTGCGACGGCGCTGACCTTGTCCAGCCTTTCGATCTGCTCTGTGGACAGTGTCCAGCCCACAGCGCCGAGATTTTGGCGCAGTTGCTCTTCGTTGCGCGCACCGATGATCACGCTCGCCACGGTCGGACGGTTCAACAGCCAATTGATCGCGATCTGCGGCACGGTTTTGCCGGTTTCGGTGGCGATCTGATCCAACACATCGACGATATCGAAAAGTTTCTCATCATCGACGGGCGGACCGAAAGATGCGGTTTCGTGCAGGCGGCTTTTCTCCGGCAGGGGCTGACCACGGCGGATCTTGCCGGTCAGGCGACCCCACGCCAGCGGGCTCCAGACAAGTGCACCCACCTTCTGATCTGCACCGAGCGGCATGAGTTCCCATTCATAATCGCGACCGGCCAACGAGTAATAGACCTGATGCGCCACATGGCGAACGAGAGAGTGCCGTTCCGAAACGGCGAGCGATTTCATCAGTTCCCAGCCGGCAAAATTCGACGCGCCGATGTAGCGAATCTTGCCCGCCTTCACCAAGCCATCAAGGGCAGAAAGCACCTCCTCTATCGGTGTCGAGGCATCGAAGGCATGCAATTGCAGCAGATCGATATAGTCCGTCCCGAGACGGCGCAGCGCGGCGTCGACGGATGTTATCAAGCGCGCCCGCGAAGTGCCCCAATCAGCCGGTCCATCACCCATCGGCAACGCGGTCTTGGTGGAGATCAACACCGCATCGCGCCTTCCCCGGATTGCCGCGCCCAGTATCTCCTCGGAAGAGCCGGCCGAATAGACATCGGCAGTGTCGAACAGATTGAGCCCTGCCTCCAGGCAAATATCGACGAGGCGGGTTGCTTCCGCCGCGTTTGTAGAGCCCCATGCGCTGAACAGCGGCCCGTTACCGCCAAACGTCCCTGCCCCAAAACTTAGGACGGGCACTCTGAGGCCAGAAGCACCAAGATTTCTGTAGTCCATCGTCTATCTCCTTTGCTTTCCCAATAGATAGACGCCCGCACTTGCATGATATAGATTGCCTGTAAGAAACAGATTTGTGACTTGAATTCATCATGTCCCGCCAAGACATCAATCGCTCCGGTGAAATGGAGGTCTTTGTCCGTACCGTGCAACTCGGCGGATTCACAGCCGCCGCTGCCGCATGCCGGATGACGCCCTCAGCCGTCAGCAAACTGGTGACGCGCCTCGAAAAGCGTCTCGGCGCCCGCCTGATCAACCGCTCCACGAGACGGTTGCAGCTGACACCGGAGGGCTGCGCCTTTTATGAGCGCAGTATGGCGATCCTCGCCGATATCACCGAGGCAGAGCGGCATGCCTCGGCGGGCGAAAGGGCTGCCGGCCATATCCGCATCAACACCAGCGCCTCCTTCGGCAATCATGTACTGGCGCCGCTCGTGCCCGCCTTCATGACGCTCTATCCGGACGTCACGCTGGAAATCTTCCACACCGACAAGGTCGTTGACCTGATGGAGGAGCGGGCCGATGTCGCGATCCGTACCGGGCCGTTGAAAAGCTCAAGGCTGACGGCGCGCAAGCTTGGGACGGCTCGCAACATAATCGTCGCGTCATCCGACTATCTGCAACGGCATGGAAAGCCCCGCTCCGCTGCCGAGCTTGAAAAGCACTGCCGCATCGATTTTGCCTATTCTCGTGCCGTCGAAGCGTGGCCCCTGCGGTTCGGCAGCGACATCAAGACCATCCCTATGGCGCTGAGCCTACGGGCGGGAGATGGCGAAGCCATGCGCCATCTGGCGCTTGCGGGAGCCGGCATGGCGCGACTTGCTGCCTTCACCGTCAAATCGGACATCGCCTCCGGCCGGCTGCGGCCGGTCCTGGAAGACCTCAATCCGGGAGACGTCGAGGAATTTTACGCCGTCTATATAGGTCAGGGGGGACCGCTACCCGCCCGCGTACGTGCACTTCTGGAATTTCTGCGCGAAAACGTGAAGCTCTAAAAAGCAATGCGGCCGTAGAGGCCGCATTGCATCGACTTGCATGATATCTGTCGCCGCTCAGGCAGATGGCTGGCGGGTCTTGCGGAGATACGGCAATACCGTATCGAAAGAACCGAAGCGGGTGATCGCATCTTCGTTGGAAACGGCCGCGGTAATGATGACATCGTCGCCCTGCTGCCAGTTAGCAGGCGTTGCAACCTGATGCTTGCTGGTCAGCTGGATCGAGTCGATCGCCCGCAGGATTTCCCCGAAATTGCGGCCAGTCGTCATCGGATAGGTGAGGATCAGCTTGATCTTCTTGTCCGGGCCGATCACGAAAACGGAGCGAACCGTGGCGTTATCTGCCGGTGTGCGGCCCTCGGAGCTGTCCCCGGCGCTGGCGGGCAACATGTCGTAGAGCTTCGCGACCTTGAGATCCTTGTCGCCGATCAGCGGATAGTCGACTTCGAAGCCGGTCGCCGTCTTGATGTCGTTCTTCCAGCGAGCATGGCTTTCGACCGGATCCACGGAGATACCGACAATCTTAACCCCGCGTTTGCGGAATTCGCCTTCAAGGCCAGCCATAGCGCCCAGTTCGGTCGTGCAGACAGGCGTGAAATTCTTTGGGTGAGAAAACAGAACGGCCCAGCCATCGCCAATCCAGTCGTGAAACTGGATTTCGCCCTGCGTGGTGTCGGCGGCGAAATCGGGAGCAATATCGTTGATACGCAAACTCATGAGACTACCTCCAAAATGTGACCTTCGTCGCATGCCCTGATGGCGATCAAAGAACACGGTCAAAAATTCGGCCGCACAATGGCGTCGAATGCTTCATATGAAAAGCCCTCTTTCAAACGGAAGCGGCGATTGCTGTCGAAAATCCACGCGGTCGGCGATGCCTGGCGCGAGCCTTCAACATGTCTAGAAAGCCATAGCCGCTTGGCCAGCGTCCGAAGCCACTGGCGATGTTGATGTGGCCGGCAAGGCCTATGTTGCGAACATCGGAATTCCAGAGGCGCCCGAACAGCGTGAGCCGATCGAGCGTCATGTAGACATCGTTCAGGCTACCGACGGTGATACTTGGAAACGGCAATGCGTCGGTCGGCATGGATCCGAAAGAGAGATGGCCGGCGTGGAGCCTTTCGGTCGCCGGAATATCGCAAGGGGCAACGAGAAGCGCGCCCTTGACCCTTCGCGCGGCTGGACGCCCAGCCAGTCTCGCAGCCAGGATACAGCCAAGACTGTGGGCGACGAGATAGGCGTCACCGGCATCTTCGAGAGCCGCCTCCAGGCGCTCCATCCAATCGCAAACATGTGGAAAATCCCAGTCCTGCTGCTCAACGAGCCGCACGTCTGAGTGGTCTTGCAGCCAGTGACGCTGCCAATGCCCTTCATTTGACCCAAACAATCCGGGCAGTATCAGCACTTTGCTCATATCGGCCTCACAACGGATGCCGGCAAACAACCCATCGGACGACAAGAAGCCAAAGACGCCTCCTCTTCAATACCAAGGGGCCGGCGAAGCACACCAGTAATAGATCTCGTAGTCTCGCGCCGACGGCTCCCGCTCGGGATAATTGGCCGAGGCGAAGCTGTGCGTGGATACGGACTTCTCGTTTGCCTGATCGACCTTGAGAAAACCCAAAAGCGCCTTCAGGCGACTGATGATATTGGACGTCATGCAACCCTCCATTTCGTTGAATTCGAAATTCGCTGCCTGCCGAACGGGCTCGACGAACGCTATTCCGCCGCCGCCAGCAGGGGCACTGCCTGCGGAAAGAACGCGCCGAGTTCGGCGACGACGTCGTCGATGCGGCTCGAAAGCGGCGCGGACGAAACCTTGTAATCGGTGAAATCGCGATCCGAGGCGTAAACTGCCGTTGGCAGTGTATGGGACATGAAGAAGCCGAAGAGCGGCCGCAACTGGTGCTCGACCATCAGCGCATGTCGGTCCCCGCCGCCGGTTGCGGTGATAATGATCGGCTTTGCCCGCAGCTCGTGCGGGTCGATCAGATCGATCAGATGCTTGAAGAGGCCGGGATACGATCCCTTGAAGGTTGGGGAGCCGACAATCAGCGCATCGGCGGAGACGATGTCGTCGATCACGCTTGCGGCCTGAGCATCAAGGTCGCTGCGCCATTGCGCCGTTCCAAGCGAGGGGCCGACGTCATGCAAATCATAAACCTTGCTGGCGAAGCCATACCGGTCGCTCGCCAGATCAGCGACGGTCTTCACCAGCGAGTAGGTCTTGGATGGCCGATTGAAGCTGCCGGCGATACCGATAATTTTAGGCGCACTCATTCTGATCCCTTCCGAACATCGGGCATGTTTTCGATCATGCGAATATTGTCGATAAAAATAGTAGATTAAAAGGAACAGCTGTCTCACCTTGGCGGCAAAACCGAAAATCTCTTCTCTGATACGAGGTTGGCCGACCCTTCTTGAGGCAGGTGAAAGGGACGTTAAGCACCCATTCAGCACCTCTCGCCAAAAAACCTACCGTCAGGGGTGTGCGGGAAAGCAAAGCACGCTATCTGATGTATATGAGCGGGGAGAAATATTAGGTCGACGGAGGAGAAAGTCCTGCAGGAAGGAAGAGGTTCCCCATGCCCAATTCTGTTTTGAATGCTCTTGGCCAGCCCCTTTATTATAGCGACACCTCGACGGGATTCTTTTCCGCGACGGGATCAGGCCCGGTGCTCCATGGCACCGCCGGCAACGATTCCATGTGGGGCGACAGTTCCGTCAACGTGACGATGATGGGCGGTACCGGTGACGATATCTATTATCTGTATTCGAGCCTCAACCACGCCTACGAAGCGCCCAATTCCGGCGTGGATACCATCAACACCTGGATGGACTATACGCTTCCAGAGAACTTCGAAAATCTGACCGTGACGGGCAACAACCGCCACGCCTATGGCAACGATGCCGACAACATCATCACTGGTGGCAGCGGCAGCCAGACCATTGACGGTGGCGCCGGCAACGATGTGCTGACCGGCGGCGGCGGAGCAGACACTTTCATCATCACAAAGGGGAACGGCAGCGATCTGATCACCGATTTCAGTGATGACGACAAGGTTCGCCTCAATCAATATGGCCTCACATCCTTCGATCAAGTGATCAGCCATTCCACCCAGGAAGGCGCCAACGTGCGGCTCGATCTTGGCAATGGCGAAAGCTTGGTGCTGGCCAACAAAGCCATTGGCGACCTGCATGCGGACCAGTTCCAGCTTGGGCTCGATCGATCCGCGCTGACGCAGACCTTTTCGGACGATTTCAACACGCTCTCTCTGCATGAGGGGACACAGGGCACCTGGGATGCGAAATATTCCTGGGCACCGGAAAAAGGTAGCAGCCTTAACACCGAGCTGCAGTGGTACATCAACCCGTCCTATGCGCCGACGGCATCCGCCAATCCGTTCTCGATCTCCTCAGACGGCATTCTGACCATTACGGCCAAGCCGACGCCCGATGCCTTGAAGTCGATCGTTGACAATCACGACTACACATCCGGCCTGCTGACCACCCATTCCACGTTCTCGCAAACCTATGGCTACTTCGAAATGCGAGCAGAAATGCCGCATAATCAGGGCGTTTGGCCGGCCTTCTGGCTGCTGCCGGAGGACGGTTCATGGCCGCCGGAACTCGACGTCGTCGAGATGCGCGGGCAAAACCCGAATACTGTGAATGTGACAGTTCATTCGAATGCCAGCGGCGAGCACACAATGACCTCCATCCCCGTCGAAGTGCCCAACACGGATGGCTTTCACAATTACGGCGTGCTCTGGGACAAGGACCAGATTACCTGGTATTTCGATGATGTTGCCGTCGCCCATGCTGCCACGCCTGCCGACATGCACGGCCCCATGTATATGCTCGTCGATCTCGCGGTCGGTGGCGTGGCGGGCACCCCGGCAGATGGGCTGCACAATGGATCTGAAATGAAGATCGATTACATCAAGGCCTATTCGCTTGATGACCATACCTCACAGCTTGCGGCCAACGCCCAGTCCGCTCATGCATCGGACTGGCATATCTAGAAGTATAAGGGTGCCTTTCGAGGCACCCTAATCTTCCTTGAACGCACGCCTGATCTGGTCGGTCATCGGCTTCGTGAGATAGGCCAGGATGCTTCTGTTGCCGGTCTGCATGAAAGCCTCCACAGGCATGCCCGGCAGCGGCGTCAGCCGTCCCAGCCGATCCCATTCCGGCTTCAAGATACGAGCGCGCACCACATAATAGCTTTGGCCGGATCGCTGGTCGGTCGCCAGATCCGCGGACACGGTCTCTACGCGCCCGTTCAGCTCAGGAGTGATCCGCTGATTGAAGGCGGGAAACCGCAGCGACACCGGCTGCCCGACAGTAATCTGATCGATATCCTGCGGCGAAAGCTTAAGCTCCGCAACAAGCGCGTCCTTATCAGGAACGATCAGCATGATCGTCTCGGCAGGTGAGATGACAGCGCCTTCGGCGTGAACACTCAATTGGTCCACGACACCCGCCTGTGGCGCCCTGATGTCGATACGCTTGAGATCATCCTCGGCCGCGACAAGTCGCTCTGAGAACTGTCCGATATCGCTTTCCGCCTGGCGCAGTTGCTCGGAGACCTGAGAACTCTGATCGGCATCGATCTGCAAGATCTGCAATTGCGTTTCGGCGATCTTCCCGCGGGTCTGGGCGATCGAAGAGACAAGATTGCCGAGATCGCCGGTGAGGGAAGCACTTTCACGCTGCAGCGAATAGACCTTTGTCGCAGAAATGATGCCCTGGTTGAGCAGACCTTCAAGGCTGCCGAGTTCTTTGCCGATCAAGGCAATCTCGTGTCGCTTGCCTTCTTCCTGCGCAACAAGTCCTTCGATCTCGCGGTTCAATTGCTGAACTCGCTCACGCAGCTGCGATTTCTGGCCTTCGCGCGATGTCTTGCGGTCTAGAAAAAGCTGCCGCTCGCCATCGAGAACGGCTCTCATATCCGCCTTGCCCGCAGCCGACAGCAGATCGGCCGGGAACGTGATCTCGTTCTTTCCGTCCCGCTCCGCAACCAGACGAGCCGTTCGGGCGGAGAGTTCGTTCAGACGTTTGCGGATAATCGCAAGATTGGCATTCGTCTGAGTGTCGTCCAGCTTCAGGAGCACCTGTCCGGCGCTCACTCGATCGCCGTTCTTCACCAAGATGGTGCTCGCAATACCACCCTTCAGATGTTTCACCGGCTTCACATAGCTGTCGACCACAAGGCTGCCGGAAGCGATCACCGCGCCGGAAATTTTGGTTGCAGCCGCAAGACCGCCCATGACGCCGAACAGAAGCAATATCGCCGATACTATCAACAGAGACAGGCGACGAATGGCGCGTTCGGTTGCAGGTGAGGCTCCGTCGCTCATCGCACGTCTCCCGAAGCAGTCAAAAGCGCTGCAGATCCGACAGGCTTGGGCGGCAATCCAAGAACATCCTTCTTGGCGCCGAAAGCCTGCAACTGTCCTGCGGCAACAATCATCACCGTGTCGGCGGCCGCAAGAGCGCTTGGTCTGTGGGCAATGACAACAGCGATACCACCACGCGCGCGCACACCGTTCAAGGCGGCAGTCAGGCTGGTTTCTCCTTCCGCGTCGAGATTGGAGTTGGGCTCATCCAGGACGACCAGAAAAGGATCTCCGTATAGGGCGCGCGCCAGTGCGATACGCTGCCTTTGGCCGGCCGAAAGCCCTGATCCCCCTTCCCCGATTATCGTGTCGAAACCGTCCGGCAGCTTGACGATCATATCGTAGACACCCGCGGCCTTGGCCGCGCCGATGATCTCCTCGGCGATCATATCGCTGTCAAACCGCGAAATATTTTCCGCTATGGAGCCTTCGAGCAGGCCGACATCCTGCGGAAGATAGCCGATGTGCTGGCCGAGCTTGTTGATATCCCATTGGGAAAGCGCCGCCTTGTCGAGCCTTACGCTGCCGATTACGACGGGCCAGAGACCAGTCAACGCCCGGGCAAGCGATGACTTGCCAGATGCGCTTGGTCCGATCACGCCGAGCACGGTTCCTGCTTTGACCTTGAACGAGACATTGCGCAGGATCAGATCGCGACCGCCGGGAGCAGTCAGGGTTATATTCTCGACACTAAGTTCGCTGGTCGGCGCCGGCAGGTCGAGTGAGTGCCGTGCCGACGGCACGGCGTCGAGCAGGCCTGAAAGCCGCTTCCAGCCCTGACGCGCGGTAACGAACCCCTTCCACTGCCCGATTGCAAGCTCCACGGGCGCTAGGGCACGCGTTACCAGTATCGAGCTTGCGATGATGATGCCGCCCGTTGCCTGCTGGCGAATGACGAGGATGGCTCCGACCGCCAGAACGGCGGATTGAAGCATCATGCGCGCCATCTTCGCAGTAATCGTCAGCGCGCCGACGGTGGTTCCCACAACGCTCTGATGTCGCAAATAATCGTCATTCATGCCTGTCCATTTCGCGGTCAGCCGGCCGGCAAATCCCATCGAGATCGCTGCTTCCCAGTTTCGCCGTGCGGCCTGGGCAAAACCGAGACGCGTCGCCGAAGCTTTGGATGCCTCAAGCGCTGGACGTCGTGACAAGGTTTCCGCAAGCACGGTAATGCCAATGAGCAGAATGGCGCCGCTGAGCGCGGTGATGCCGATCCAGACGTGAAACAGAAAGCAGAGCAAAAGATAGAAGGGCATCCAGGGCAAATCGAAGAGCGCGGCAGAGCCGTTGCCGGACATAAATGTACGAATTTGCTCGAGATCGCGAAGCGACTGCAATCCGTCGTCGGATGTTTGCTTCTGGGTGGGAAGCAACAGCAGCGCACGAAAAATCTTGTGGTTCAGGCGCTCGTCCAATGCCATGCCGATGCGCGCAAGCAGCATCGAGCGCAAAAGCTCCAACGCACCCTGAAACAGAAACAGCGTCGCGACGATGACCGCAAGGCCAAACAGCGTCGGCAAGCTACGGCTCGGAATGACCCGATCGTATACCTGCAGCATGAAAAAGGACCCGGTCAACGCCAGTATGTTGATGCCGCCACTCGCAAGCGCGATGCTGAAAAAGGCCCTGCGCAGCGAGGAGAGCATCAACGCGCCAAAGGTCTGCGGCTGTTCTTTCGAGACGGCATGCACCTCGCTTCGATCCTTAATTTGGCCGGCGCGTGCGGCGGGGGTTGCAAAATGTTCACCGGCGCCGCCTCCCGCCCGGCGCCTGGAACTGCGAGACGAGAGGCGACGATGCCGTCGCCCTTTGCGCCTTGCAGCAACCTTCCGCGATCCCACTCAATTTAGGAAGTCGAAATTTGCCTTGATTGCAGTCGAGGTGAACCCAATCTTATGGCGTCCAGTTACGGGACAGTTGTGCCACGCTGCGGAACAACAATCCCTGCGACAGGCGGCGGGTCCTCGCATTGGGTTTGGCGGGCATACCGATGATGGCGGCCCACCATATAGACCCCTATTCGAATTTCTCGGTCGTATCCGCCTTGCCCTTGACCCAATATCCGGATGCCTTGATCCAGCTCAACGGATAGCTGCGCTCCTCGACGAGATGGCTGCGAAGCGCGCGGGTCACCGAGGCCTCGGCCGCAATCCAGACAAAGGTACCGGGCGCGACATCCACCGTTTTCAGAACGGCCAGGAGCGCCGATGGGTCAGTCGCATCGGATAAGGGTCGATGCGCCCAATGCGTCTTCAGTTCAGCCTTCGTTTGAAATTCCTGCTGCTCGGCGGCAGACGCAACCGCGACTATCGCAGTCATATGTACATCGCTGCCTGCTTCCTCGATCCGCCGGCCGATCGCCGGCAACGCCGTCTCATCGCCGATCAAGAGCCAATGTTTGACATCGGCCGAGACGACAGCTGAGCCGCGGGGGCCACCAATCTCGAGCGTATCGCCAAGCTGTGCATCCAACGCCCATTTGGTGACCGGTCCGGCTTCATGGATTGCGAAGTCGACCACGAGCGTGCGGGCATCATTATCGTATCGACGCGGCGTGTAGTCGCGCCGCTCCATTTCGTCGCCGCTACCGGCGACAAAAATCTTGATGTGATCGTCCGGCGCGAGACTGACGAAATCTGCGAGATCCTCGCCCGCAAGCTCAATGCGCAGCATGGCCGGCGTGATCTTCTCGATTTTGGAGACCGTCAGCGAGCGCCGCTTCAATTCATGACGCACGCGCTCTATTTTCGGAACTGAACCATTCGAATTTGAGGTGGGATTGTCCATCATTGTCCTTTCGAGGCACTTAAATCTCGATCTGCAGGACATAGCCGCGCAGACCGAGCCCGCCGGGCCGCTCGATCATACGCGTTGAGTGACGTTAACGCTTACGTGGCCGGGCGAAACCGGGCCAATGTCGATCCTTCTATAAAAGAAGGAAATTCACCGCGCAACGAAAATATGAGTATGAGATACAAGTTTATATGGTCGGAACGATGCCGGCACGACGCGCCCGCGCCATGCCGGCATCATTTTTTCTACTGGAGGGCTTTCTCCATAACGCGGACCAGGCGCTCGGCAAAGGCGCGCGGATCGGCAGGCTTGTCGCCATCCAGAACACGCGCCTGATCGAGCAGCAAGAACGCTGCGTCATCACGCAGCGACGGTGCGTCGATCTTGGCCGCGATAGCCTTGACTACTGGATGGTCCATATTGACTTCCAGAATCGGCTTCGCACCGGCCTCGATACGCCCGGCGCCCTGCAAGATCTTTTCGAGCTGGCGATCATACCCCTGCTCGGGCGCGACCAGGCAAACGGCGCTTTCGATCAGCCGGTCGGACGCACGCACGTCCGAGACTTCGTTGACAAGCGTCTCCTTGGCGAAATCGATAAACGCCTGGACCTCGACCGGAGCGCTATCGTTGTCTTTCTTATCATCTTCCAGCTTCTTGAACTGAGCAAGGTCGGCCGAGCCCTGGGTGATCGACTTGAAGCTCTTGCCTTCGAATTCCGGAGCGTTGGTTACCCAGAAGCTATCGACCGAATCCGTCAACAGCAGAACTTCGATGCCACGAGCGCGGAAGCCTTCCAGCTGCGGAGAGGCCTTCAGCTGCTCCAGGCTGCCGCCGACGAGATAGTAGATCGCCTGTTGGCCTTCCTTGGCATCCTTGACGTAGTCGGCAAGCGACCGATAGCCTTCGCCCGAGGCCGTTGTGCGGAACCGCGAAAGACCCAGCAACTGCGTGCGACGCTCGAAATCCTCGTAAATCCCTTCCTTGATCAGGCTGCCGAAATTCGCCCACAGCTTGAGGAAAGCATCCTGATCGCTTTCGGCCTGCTTTTCGATCGCCGTGATGATGCGGTTGGTGACGCCCTTTCGGATCGCCGAAAGGATCGCACTTTCCTGGATCATTTCACGCGAGACGTTCAGCGGCAGATCGGCAGTATCGACAAGGCCGCGCACGAAACGGAGATAGCGCGGCAGCAATTCCGCTTCATCCGTGATGAAGACCCGTTTCACATAGAGCTTCATGCGGCCCTTGCGGTCCGGATCGAACAGATCGAATGGCTGCGAACCGGGCACGAAGGCGAGCGCCGAATATTCATGGCGCCCCTCGGCGCGGAAATGCACCGTCAGCGCCGGCTCATCATATTGGCCAGATACGCCACGATAGAAGTCGGTATATTCCTCTGGCGTGATGTCATTCTTCGACTTGGTCCACAGCGCGGTGCCGTCGGTCAGCTGTGTCGGTTCGTCGCCAGGCTTTTCGGCGATCTTGATCGGCACCGGCACATGACCGGACTGTTCCTTGACGATACGCTCTACGCTCCAGCGCGATGCGTAGCTCTTGGCGTCTTCCATGAGATGCAGCGTGATGCGCGTGCCACGGGCGGGAGCTTCGGTCACATCGACTGGCGACACGCTATAACCGCCCTTGCCGTCGGACGACCAGAGCCAGGCGTCGCTTGCGCCGGCGCGGCGAGAGACGACGTCGACCCGATCGGCGACCATGAAGCAGGAATAAAAGCCGACACCGAACTGGCCGATAAGCTGGGCACCCTCGCCCTGCTTGTTGGCCTCGATACGCTCCATGAAGGCACGTGTGCCGGAGCGGGCAATCGTTCCGAGCGCCTCGATCATCTCGTCACGGCTCATGCCGATGCCGTTATCCTCGACGAAGAGCTTGTTACCATCCGCGTCAAGCGTCAACAGAATGCGGCTTTCCGCGTCGCTCGCCAGCAACGAGGGCTCGGCAATCGCCTCGTAACGTAGCTTTTCGCAGGCATCGGCCGCATTCGAGATCAGTTCGCGTAAAAAGACGTCCTTGTCCGAATAAACCGAGTGAACCATCATGTGCAGAAGACGGGCAACGTCAGCCTCGAAGACGTGGCTCTCAGCGGTATTTTCTGCGGTGGTGGCTGTCATGCGTCTAGTCTCCTGGGAATATTAAAAGTCGCGCCGCACAGGTGGCGGAAGACGAGCGAAATTTCAAGCGGGCGTTGTCATGAAAGCCGAAAACGAGCCGATAGTCTTCCACGTCGATCGGCAATCATGCATCCGCCCTCCTTCTATCTGGGTCGATCACGCCGGCTTGAGATTTAGCTGAGGGATGCCCGATGTGGGTGTCCTTTTTCCATATACCGTCCCTTGCAAGCTATAGATATGCGCGGCAGCTGCTGGATTGCCATGCCTGCATCATTGCTGTAATAACTTGAGTTTCATACGAAGGATTATTGCGCGGGAGCAACGCCGGAAGCAGCGAATGACGTTTCAGCCTAGAATGCAGAACAAGATCGGTGGATTTTCCGTTATCGGCGGCATGCACCGTCGTCAATGGAACGGGATCGTCGCCGACATCTGGAATGTTAATTGTGCCGCCCAGGCGGGCGGATATTATGTGGCACGCGATCCGAGACTGTTTATTCTTCTCGAGCAACGCGGATCCGGCACGACGAAAGTCCGGCCTTCACCAAGAGCGCAGCCGCGACTTCAGGATTACGCCAACGGGCGAATCTCCTACATCCCCGCCGGCATGGAACTTTGGGTCGATATTTCGGGTGTCGAGTTCGTACGCCATCTCGACATTCATTTCGATGCGGAGGTGATCAGCCAGCGTCTGATGGAAAATATCGATCCGACACAGCTTGATCGTCCGCAGCTTCATTTTACCGACCAGCGCATGATGGCGCTTGCCGAGATGATTGCCGCAGAATGCGAAAACCCCGAGCCGCTGCATGATCTCTACGGCGATGGGCTGACCCTTTCCCTTCTGATCAATGTTCTGCAGTTGCGTGGAACACAGCCGCGCAGACGCAGCGGATTGGCCACCTGGCAGCTGCGCCGCGCCGTCGACTATATTCAGGAAAACTGCGCCCGGACTATCCGTTTGGAAGAGTTGGCCGAACTGACCGGGCTTTCCCAATCGCACTTCAGCCATGCCTTCAAGGCATCGACGGGCTTGCCGCCGCATCAGTGGCAGACCCAGGCGAGGCTGGAGCGGGCCAAGCAACTGTTGCTCAACAGCGAGATGCCGCTGACCAGTGTCGCCGTGGAAACCGGCTTTGCCGACCAGGCTCATTTTACCCGCGTCTTCCGCAAGAATATCGGTGCCGCTCCTGCCAGCTGGAAGCGCAGCAGGCTTGCTTGAAAGCCACAGTTCGCGGGCAATTGTATGTTTCGCGGAGAATTGCCCAAAAACATTCAATTTCCTCAGTGACAGACAAGCCGCTCCCTTAAATATGAGTTAATTGCTCATCTTATTGAGGGATCGGCCACCTCTGGCCGAACGGCGTAAATTCGGGACAAACGACAAAAATGCAGGGTTTGAAGAAAGACGTATCGCGCACACGGCTTTGGGCGACGGGCGTGGCCATGGCTGCGCTGCTGTCGGGTTCGCATGTCGCAGCGCAGGAAAAGGCCACGGAATTGCAGCCGCTGGTCATTCAGGGCAGCTCGCAGGACAAGGGCGAAGCCAGTGGCACTGCTCCAGTCAAAGGCTACGTGGCGCAGAAGACGACGTCCGGCTCAAAATCCGATACGCCGATCACCGAAGTGCCCCAATCGGTCTCGGTTATCGGCCAGCAGGAAATGCAGGATCGCGGCATCACCAACAAGGTCGACGAAGCGCTGCGCTATACACCCGGCGTGACAACACAGCCTTTCGGCAATGACGGCGACACGGACTGGTTCTATATCCGCGGCTTTGATGCGACGCAGAGCGGCGTCTTCATGAACGGCCTGACGCTTTATAGCTACGGCTTTGGCGGTTTCCAGATCGACCCATACATGCTCGAGCGCGTCGAAGTGCTCAAAGGCCCCTCGTCCGTGCTCTACGGCGGCGCCAATCCGGGCGGCCTCGTCAACATGGTTCGCAAGGAGCCGACGGACACTCCGAAGTATTCGACCGAGATCGGCATCAACAATCTCGGTAACGCTTTCGTCGGCTTCGACTTCTCCGACAAGCTTTCGGCCGACGGCGTCTACCGCTACCGCCTGACCGGCAAGATCGCCGGCGGCGACACCTATAGCGACGGCACGCATGACCTGCGTGGCTTCATCATGCCACAGCTAACCGTCTCACCGGACGATTCCACAAAGCTGACGGTCTTCGGAATGCTGAGCGGCCTCGACGAAATCCATAGCGGCAATGGCTTCTTCCCGTATGTCGGCACAGTCGTCGACGCGCCGTTCGGCAAGATCAAGCGCGATGCCTTCTATGGTGAACGCAGCATCGACAATCTGAAATACGCCCAGCAGATGCTCGGCTATGAATTCTCGCACGATTTCGACGGCGGCTGGACTGTCTCGCAGAATGCACGGTACGGCCATCTCTACAAGCGCGAGGAAGGCCCCTATCTGAACGGCTATGTGGATGGAAATCCGCTGAGTGCCGGCTATGACGATCCGAATTACATGCTCAACCGCATCGGCTTCTTCGAGCGGTCGAGGGTCGATACCTTCTCGGTCGACACCCGCGCGGAAAACAAGTTCGACACCGGTCCGATCAGCCATGACTTCCTGATCGGCACGGACTATTCAATCTACCGCCTCGACCAGATTCAGGCCTGCTGCGGCTCCAACCCGATCAGCGCCACAAACCCGGTCTATGGCACGCCGCAGGGCACCAACTTCGTCTACCTCAATCAGGTCATGACGCAGCAGCAGCTTGGCGTCTATACCCAGGATCAGATGCGCTTCGGTGACGGCTGGCTGGTGACACTTAACGGCCGCTACGACTTCGTCGATACCAATTCCGACTCGAAGATCGGCACGACTTACAAGTCTAACGAAAATGCGCCGAGCGGCCGTGCAGGCCTTGCTTACGAGTTCTCCAACGGCATCACGCCCTATATCAGCGCCGGCACCTTCTTCAATCCCTTGATCGGCACCAGCGTTACCGGTGGCGGACTGACACCGGAAAAGGGCGAGCAGTACGAAGCCGGCGTCAAGTATCAACCCGACTTCATCGACGGCCTCTTTACCGCCTCCGTCTTCCAGATCGACCGGAAGAATATGGCGCTGACGGATCCCACGACCTTCCTGCAGCGCCAGATCGGTGAAGTGCGCTCGCGCGGTGTCGAATTCGAAGGCAAGGTCAACCTGAACGAAAACTGGAAGGTTCTCGGCTCCTACTCGTACACCGATCTCGAGGTGACCAAGGATCTCAACACTGCAATCATCGGCAATTCGCCTTATCTCGTGCCGAATTCCACTGCTTCCCTGTGGCTGGACTACGCGTTTACGAGTGAAGCGCTTGACGGCCTGAGCATTGGTGCGGGCGTGCGGTACCAGGGCAAGTCCTGGGCAGATCAGGCCAATACGCTGCGCGTCCCCTCGGCAACGCTTTTCGATGCGGGCATCCGTTACGAGAAGAAGGGCTGGGGCGCATCCCTCAACGTCGCCAATCTGTTCGACAAGGACTACGTCTCCGGTTGTGCCGGCGAGAATGTATGCGGCTATGGCGAGGCAAGAACCATTACGTTCAAGCTGAGCAAGAAGTGGTAAGTTGACAATAAAAGTATACTTTTACTCTCGATCATGGCAAAGAGCCGAGGATTGCCGCAAGGCAATCCTCGAACTCGTTTCAAACCAAGGGCAATGCTTATCCATGATGATGGAAGGGCTGAAGCAAATTTGCAGCATCGGCATGAGCATGCTTTCTCGATCGCAGCGCCACGAACCGATCGGCTACGCCCCATGACGATGGACAATGCCTATAGGCTGTCGCGCCGGCGGTTTCTCGCCATGGCCGGCGCCGGAGCGGCGGCCGCGTTTGCGCCGGCTCGTGCGGCGACGAACACACGCGTGGCCACACTTGACTGGGCCATTCTGGAGACGCTGCTCGCGATCGGTGCCAATGTGGTCGCCGGCACCGAGTTGCTACAATTTCGCGACGTGGCCGTCAGTCCCGCCATTCCTGCAGGCGTTGCCGATCTCGGTCTGCGCGGCACGCCGAATTTCGAAATGCTCTATGCTTCCAAACCGGATCTGATCTTCAATTCCAATTTCTACGCCTGGGCCAACGACCGCATGCGGCTGATCGCGCCCGTGGAAAGCCATGCCATCTATCAGCAGGGCAGCAGCCCCTATCAGCTGTCGGAGCAGGCGACGCTCGCGATCGGTGAGCGATTGGGCCTGGCGGCCAGTCGCGCTCTGGTCGACACCATGCGGGAGAAGCTGGAAGCCTATCGCGTCCAATTCAGCAAGTGCGACCATCGCCCCATCCTGCCCATAAACCTCGGGGATGCCAGGCATTTCCGCGTTTTCGGCTCCGACAGCATGTTCGGAGAGGTTCTCACGCACACCGGCCTGACCAACGCGTGGCCGGACCTTACAAGTTATTCGGCAACCGCACCCGTCGGCATCGAGCGGCTTGCCTCCATGCCGGATGCGTGGATTGTCCTCATTCCACCACATCCGGTCGAAGCAGTGATGGAGCTTCAGCAAAGCGAATTCTGGAATGCGCTGCCTCCGGTGCGGGAAGGTCGCGTCCTGAAGCTCGGTTCGATCAATCCCTACGGTGCGCTGCCGGCCGCCGAGCGTTTCGCCGATCTCCTCGCAGGAGGCTTGAGCCATGCATGGAACGGTTGACCGCCGCCGGGCGATCTCGGGGTACGGACCGCTCGCGCGCAATGGCGCCCTGCTTGGTTTGGCCTGTGTGATCGCATTCTCGGCACTGCTTTTGCTGCGTCCGCATCTCGCCGCAGACATGCGCGATGCAGCGGCCCTCGACCGCATTCTGCTGATCGACAGCCTGCTGCCACGCTCGGCTATCGCAATCGTCGCTGGAGCCGCACTTGGTCTTTCCGGCGCCTTGTTGCAACGAGTTTTGCGCAATCCGATCGCCGACGCCTCGACGCTTGGGATCGCCGCGGGGTCACAACTGGCAATGACGATTGCCGTCGGGCTCTTTCCGCTGCTGATCGGCCTGCCGAGAGAGATATCTGCCTTTGCCGGCGGCCTTGCAGCCGTCCTGATCGTTCTTGCCTTGAGCTGGCGACGCGGCCTTGATCCGGTCACAGTCGCACTGTGCGGTATGATGGTGACATTGGTCGCAACCGCACTCAGCGTCACGATCATTCTCGCACGCGGCGAATACGCCATGTCCGTCTTCATTTGGGGCGCGGGCGCGCTGAACCAGCAAAGCTGGGATGGCGTCGTTGCGCTTGCGCCGCGCCTGATCATCGGCTTTGCCGCCGCATTGGTATTGGTCCGCCCGCTGACCGTGATGAGCCTGGATGACAGCAGCGCCAAGAACCTGGGCATTGCATTGCATAGCATGCGCTTTGCCCTCCTGACGCTTGCCGTGTGGTTGGCGGCATCCGTCACAGCGCAGGTCGGCATCATTGGCTTTCTCGGACTTGCCGCGCCTCACATCGCCAGATTCTGTGGTGCCCGGCGTACCGGGCAGCTGCTGATCGCCGCCCCCTTGGCCGGGGCCGGCATTCTTTTCCTGACAGATTGCATGGTACAGCTCCTCTCACAGGGCTTCACCGATCTTGCCCCAACCGGAGCGGCAACAGCGCTTCTCGGCGGACCGCTTCTGTTACTGCTCCTACCACGCCTGCATTCCGGTAATGTGCTCCAGACCGATGGTGCCCTCAGATCACGTCTGACAATCGCCGCGCCCGGGAGAGCGCTGGTCTTGCTTGTCCTCGGCATGGCACTTCTGTTTTTCTGTGCCCTGTCGATTGGACGCGGCGTTGACGGCTGGCACGTGGCAATCGGCAGCCAGTTGTCGGACCTTTTGCCTTTTCGCCTGCCGCGTACAGTTGTTGCGGCGACCGCCGGCGCGATGCTCGCTGCGGCCGGTTTCATCATGCAGCGCCTCACCGGCAATCCTCTCGCAAGCCCCGAGATCCTGGGCGTGAGCGCCGGCGGCGGGGCGGGCCTGACGATCGCCCTTTTCCTGTTTGCATTTCCCTCACCGGCCATCACGATCACGGCCATGACGATCGGCGCGCTGATTGCCTTCCTCGCCATGATGGCATTCAGCGCACGCGGAGGATTCGGACCCGAGCGGCTGCTGCTTTCGGGCGTTGCCATCGGCGCTCTCTGCATGGCGATCGTCACCGTCGTTCTTTCGCGCGGTGATCTGCGCGCTTTTCTCTTGCTGACTTGGCTGTCGGGCTCCACCAACCGAGCAGGCTCCTTCGAAGCATGGACCGGCATCATTTCGCTGGCTCTAATCGTCCCGATCCTGCCGATGGTGCGAAGATGGTTCGATGTCCTGCCGCTTGGGGGCGGCGTCTCCCGGTCCGTAGGCCTCTCGGTTGCGGCAAGCCGGCTCACTCTCTCGATTCTCGCCGCCCTCCTGACGGCCATCGCCTCCTTCCTCGTCGGCCCGCTCAGCCTCACCGGATTGATCGCTCCACATCTTGCGCGTCTCATGGGCTTCCGCGGCACGATCGGCCAATTGGCGGCCAGCCTGCTGCTCGGCGCAATGCTGCTGGTGCTCGCTGACTGGCTGTCGCGCACCGTTATCTTTCCTTACGAAGTTCCGGTCGGTCTGTTCGCAGCCTTGATCGGCGGCCCCTATCTCATCTGGTTCCTGACCCGCAAGGAGACTTAGCAATGATGCATGCAAGAGATTTCACCGCATCAGGCGTCGCCACTCATAAGGATGCCGGTCAGTTACTGGATCAATTTTGCGCACGCTTTGCCGAGCATATCACCATCACGCGCAGCGAAAGCGGCGCTCGCCTGGAGACCGTGATCGGCAGCGCCGATATAGCCGTCAGCAATGATCGGCTCGATATCAAGCTGCGTTGCCCGACAGCGGCTATGCTGTTCACGATCCGCAGCATGGTGGCAGAAAACCTGTTCGAACTGTCAAAAAGCAATACGCTTGCCCTCGATTGGGCCGATGGGCCGCAGCCATCGGTCATACCAAATCTTCGCCAGATCAGCGTCGTCGACGCCTACGATATCACGCCACATATGCGGCGGGTGGTGGTGGCAACCGACGATGCCAGGCATTTCGTCGAGGGTGGCTTGCATGTTCGCCTGCTCATCCCGCCGAAAGGCCGTGAACCCGTTTGGCCGCACACCGAGCCGGACGGCCGCATTCATTGGCCAAAGGGCGAAGACGCACTGACTTTGCGGGCCTATACGATCCGCAGCATCGACCTCGAACGCGGTGAAATGACGATCGATTTCGTCGTCCATGAAGGTGACAGTGTTCCAGGCGCCACCTGGGCGATGACGGCACGACCCGGCGATCGTGCCGCGCTCATAGGCCCCGGCGGAGGCGGCGTGCCTGCAGCGCGCAGGTTTATTCTCGCAGGCGATGAAACTGCATTGCCTGCGATCGCCCGCATTGCCGCCTCGGTGCCCGCGGATGCCGAGCTGCGCATCTTCCTCGAGGTTGCCGACCGCCAGGACGAGCAGGTGCTGACATCGAGTGCAGCGATGGATATCACCTGGCTGCATCGCAACGGCGCTCCTGCCGGCACAACCGATACGCTTGAGCGTATCCTGCGCGATATCGTCCCTGCTGCAGAAGCCGAGACCTATATATGGGCGGCTTGCGAACAGAAGCAGGCCCGCTCCATCCGTAGTTTCGTCAAGACTGAGCTTGCCCGCGATCCCGGCACCTTCAGCATTGCCGCCTATTGGCAGCGATAGAGCAATTCCAGGAAAAGTACGTCGCGGTTTTCCGTCTGGAATTGCGCAAATATGGATAGGGAGAGCGTCTGACGACGAAGCGGCAAACGCGACGCGCCTTTGACGTCAAGACCTGTGCTCCGGAAAACGCCTGTGGGCATGTGTCATGCTGGATAGCGTATGAGAATACGAACGCTTTGCCCTTGCAAAAAACAGCCGTATGATTTCCCTCCTTTTACGCTCGAGGAGGATGGGCGCGGATGGAGATCGAAAGCCAGAAGATTCGACTGAGCTACGGTGCAGAGCCCGGGATCAGGTTTGCGGTCGTTCTCGACGGCAATGGCGGCTGTCGCGAAATCGGCGCAGCAGGTCTGCCGACCTGGACGCCAGCAGACGGTATTCTCTGGGTTCATCTCGAGCGTGATCATGACGCAACGGCAGCATGGGTGATGAACGATGGCGGTTTCGATCCGCTTGTCGCCGATGCCTTGCTGGAGAATGAGTCCCGTCCGCGGGTCGAGCCGGTCGATGATGGTTTGATGATTATCCTGCGCGGTGTCTGCGCCGCTCCACCTGACGATGCCGAGGAAGCAGTCGAGGATCTGGATCTCGTGCCTCTTCACGCCTGGGTGGATGAGCACCGCGTCGTGACGCTGCGCGACAGCGGCCACTACATCACGGCCCTTCGCGACATTCGCCAGGCACTGGAGAAGAGCAAGGGTCCGAAACGCACTGGAGAACTCCTGGCGCTTGTCAGCGACAAGCTGGTGAGGGATTTGGAGCCCGTCCTTGATCAGATGGATGAGGAAGTTGACGAACTGGATGAACTGATCTTCCACGGCGAGGCCGCGGAAGTGCGCGAACGCCTGAAGCTGCTGCGTCGTCGCGCGGTGCAATTGAGGCGTTATCTCTCACCCCAGCGCGACGCACTCAACCGCATCGAACATGATGATGCCCCCTGGCTTGCCGAACGCGACAAGCTTCGCATGCGTGAAGTCATCGACAAGCTGATGCGCTGCATCGAATATCTGGATGCGATCCGCGACCGGACAGGTATTCTGCACGATGACCTTTCGACCGTTATCAGCGAGCGCATCGCCCGAAACTCCAACCGGCTGGCGGCGCTGGCCGCCCTACTCCTGCCGCCGAGCGTGGTTGCCGGCCTCTTCGGCATGAACGTCGGCGGCATTCCGGGCGTCAACGATACCTGGGCCTTCGTTGTCATCGTGGCCATCGTCGCGGCCACATCCGCCATCACGCTATACATCATGAAGCGCATACACTGGCTTTAAGTTCAGCGGAACTCCAGGTGGCATTACGGCGTTTTTCTATCAGTTCCGATGAAGGGATTGATATCATGCGCCAACAAGCATGCATTCTCGCCATCCTCGCCGCACTGTCAGTTGCATTCCCTGCTGCCGCCGACGAGAGCAGCTTCCTGAAATCCTTGGACGGCAACTGGACCGGCACCGGCACAGTGCTTCGAAAAATCGGCGGCTCACCCATTCGTGTTTCTTGCAAATTCAATATCAACGCGCCGGGCGCTTCGATATCAATGCAAGGGAATTGTCGCGGCCTTCTGATTGTCAACCGCCCGATCTCGGCAAATCTCTCGGTTCAGGGCACCAAATATTCAGGCAGCTATACCGGTCCATCGGGTGCGTCTTCAAGTCTCTCCGGTGCCAGGCAGGGCAATACCATCAATCTGGCGGTGCACTGGGCGCGCCTGGTCAACGGAGACCGCGATGCCACGATGCGGTTCAACAAACGCGGCAGCAATCAGCTGACGATCCAGACGACGGATAAGGATCTGACATCCGGCAGGTCGGTCATTACCAGTGATATCCAGCTGAAACGTCAGTGATAGCGGCCGTCTTGCGCTCATGCTAATCGTGAATTTCTAAGGATTTTCGATGCTTGAGATAGTTGAATTCGTGAACATTGAAATGTTTCCTTGCTTTCAGCCGATTTAATCCCTATGTTATTCGTTGTCGATCTTGCTTGATGATCTTTGTAAGCGCGGAAGCGTAGCGCGAATTTTCTTTCAATGTCGGTTTGCAATACTGCCAAAATTTATTTTGGCAGGACGAAATTCTATGCCTATTTGAAAGGAATTCGCTATGAGTTCAGGAACAGTAAAGTGGTTTAACAGCGCCAAGGGCTTCGGTTTCATTCAACCTGAAGATGGCGCAACGGATGTGTTCGTTCACATTTCTGCCGTTGAGCGCGCCGGCATGCAGTCCCTAGCCGAAGGTCAGAAGGTTGACTACGAACTGGTACGTGATCGCAAGACCGGTAAAAGCTCCGCTGATAATCTGCGGGCAATCTAATTGTCACTCGTCATGCTGACCACGGATGTACTGGCAGCAATGACCTGATGCGAAGGTCGGGTTAAAGCCCGGCCTTTTATATTTCTGCAAGCCACGAATTTGAGGATGCTATGAGCGGGTTGAAGTATTAGACCGGAGACTTGGTCGTAAGAGACAACAATATCGATCAGGCGCTGCGTGTACTCAAAAAAAGAATGATCCGTGAGGGTGTATTTCACGAAATAAAGATGCGGTCGGCATATATGAATACCTCCGAAGAGCACGCCATGAAAAAAGCACCGGCGATCCGATAGCAGCGGACATTGATGCGTAGGAGGATGCAAAAAGACGGATTATTAACTAGCAACAATCGCACCAAGACTAAAGATCATTAGTGTTCCGATACTCAGCTAATAATCGCCGCTATCCCAGAGGAGCCATCATGTCAGCGACCAAAGATCAGTTCTTTAAGAAGACGGCATCAGCCGGAAAGGACAAAGCCTCAGTTACTGATGATGCAGCAAAGAGCATTGTTGCAGCAGAGGCTATAGCCCGTGAAAAGAAAACTAAGGCATTGCGAGCACTTCGCCTTGAACAACAAGCAGCAAGCGAACAGCTGGAAGTGAAGTCCGCGAAAGAACCTAAGTCAGTTGTGCGGCGTGGACGCGCATAGGCTAGTCGGCTGACCTGCACATCTTGTTGGTGACAGTTCGACGTCACTGTTCCCATAGGCCTAAACGTTGTCATGCAACAGGACGGCTGTCCTTGCATCCGCTGAATTTTAATGGTCAGCGCTTCCGAGCCAAACGCTCTGTGCATATCGGTCCCTTTGAGCTTTTTACGCAGAAGACATCTTCATTGGCGGCGAATGCGATTTCGAGAAGATCGGCGCGATTTCGCTCCAGCATTTTTATCGGGAGCACAAGGAGGCACCATGAGCACATCTAAGAATGACACGCTGAATCAAGCCATGTCGAAGGCCGAGAAGGCTGCATTTAATACCAATATATCCGCTCGAGCCATTATACAGAACGAAGCGATAGCCAGAGACAGCAAAACCGATCGTCTTCGCAAGGAACGGTTGGCCAAAGAGGCGTCCGCGCCGGTCGTTGAAGAGCCTAAAACGGCAAAGCGACGGAAAGCCAAAGGCTGAAACGTGGCGGGATGGCTCTACGGCTTGACTTTATGAGATCAATATGAGAACATAAAGTGAACATATGGAGATATCCATGACAAAAGCCGAACAAGTCATCGAACGTGCAATGACCTTTGTCGCTGTCTCGAAGGCCCTTCGGGAGCGCGAACAAGAACGGCGCGCCACCTGGACGCGCCGTGTCGAAATCAGCCGGCCGCTACCGCCCTTGCCGCGCGCCGTTCAGCTTTCGTTGAAACTCGACAGCTGAAGCGGCTGAGGCGGCCATGGCATCCGGCAGGCTATGAGCGCCCGCTTTCGGCGGGCGCGCAACTTCTCTGTCAGCTTATGCCTTGAAGAAGGCGAGCAGATCCGCATTGATCACGTCTGCATGGGTGGTTGCCATGCCGTGTGGGAAGCCCTTGTAGACCTTCAGCGTGCCGTTTTTCAGAAGCTTGATGGACAGTTCCGCCGAATCTGCGATCGGCACGATCTGGTCGTCGTCGCCGTGCATGACAAGGGTCGGAACGTCAATCTTCTTCAGGTCGTCGGTGAAGTCCGTTTCTGAGAAGGCCTTGATGCAATCGTAATGCGCCTTGGCGCCGCCCATCATGCCTTGACGCCACCAATTGTCGACAATTCCCTGCGAAACAGCGGCACCGGGGCGATTGAAGCCATAGAATGGGCCGGCCGGAATATCTCGGAAGAACTGTGAGCGGTTGGCTGCAAGCGCCGTGCGGAAACCATCAAAGACGTCGAGCGGCAGTCCGCCGGGATTCTTTTCAGTTTTCAGCATGATCGGCGGTACGGCACCGATCAGCACGGCCTTCGAGACGCGACCATGGCCACCGTATTGCGCGACGTAGCGGGCAACTTCACCGCCGCCGGTCGAGTGGCCAACGTGAATGGCATCCTTCAGATTGAGATGCTCGGCAAGCGCCGCGACGTCGGCTGCGTAAGTATCCATTTCGTTGCCGGTCGCCGTCTGGCTGGAGCGGCCATGACCACGGCGGTCATGAGCGATAACGCGATAGCCCTGGTTCAGGAAGAACAGCATCTGCGCATCCCAGTCATCGGAGCTCAGCGGCCATCCATGATGGAAAACGATCGGCTGGCCCGTTCCCCAATCCTTGTAGAAGATCTGCGTGCCGTCTTTGGTGGTGATCGTGCTGCTGCTCATTGTGTCCTTACCTTTCGAAGTTGTTTGCTTTGTAGAGGCTTGTGCAGGTTGAGCGAAGGGAGTGACGGCTGCAGCGGCGGCAAGGCCGAGACCGGCTGTCATAACACCCCGGCGGGTAGCTTGATGGATCGACTGGCTCATTTCAATCTCCACTTTCAGATATCGTGCGATTTATTATCGCGACATACAAACTGATAAAGCCATCCGATCCTCTTGTCTACTAAAAATTTATCGCACGATCTATTATCGTAAAAACTAGCCAGCAAATGGATTGATAGGTGCGCTTCTTCCGAAGCAGCGCTGCTCACGCGTTCCCATCGCGTTGTGCGGATAACTGCCCTACTGAGCGGGCTTGTCGGCAAAATGCGCGACGGCGAATTCTGCAGCCCGACCGCCCGATTTCCTGGCATCCTCCAGCCAGAACGGGAAAATCTGCCACTGGTGGATCATTCCGGGCCAGACCTCCATGCTGACATCTCCGCCAGCCTGTTTCACCTTCTCCGCCAGCCGCATACTGTCATTGAGCAGCGTCTCTCGCGAACCAACCTGGATGAGCAAAGGCGGAAAACCCGAAAAATTGGCATACAGAGGAGAAATTCCGGGATCTGTCGCAGATTGATCCCGGGCGAACGCGTTATGAATGACGGTCAATTCGTCTTTGCCCATGAAAGGATCGCTCGCGGCGTTGGTTGTCATGGACGCGCCGGTTGCCGCAAAATCCGTGACCGGGCTCATGGCAATGACGGCCGCGGGTAGCGCACCGTGAAGGCGAAGCTGATTCAGCACGACCTCGATCGCCAGTGTGGCGCCGACAGACTCGCCGGCAATGGCGATGTTGCCGGCCTTGTATCCAGACATCAGAAGCCAGCGATAAGCCGCAATCGCATCGTCCATCTGCGACGGAAAACGGTAGTCGGGTGCAAGACGATAGTCGATCAGCAGCACATCGCAGGATGCGGCCTTGGCAAGCGATGCTGCGATGTTGCGATGAGTGCGCAAAGACCCGCTATAAAAGCCGCCTCCATGCAGATACAGAATGACCCGTCGGCCGATTGGATGATGCAGTCGGGCTGGCCAGATCAAATCGGCATCCACGCCATTGGCATCCACTCGACGGATCTGCACACGCGTCGGATCCGGTGTTGACGCCATCAACGTTTCGAAGTCAGCCCGACGACGCAGCAGATCCTTGTCCGTCAAGGCCCCATTCGCACGGATGGCGTCGATCAGCTTCTCGATCTGGTCGCTCGATGCTTTCGACTGCGACGGCAGATCCGTCGCCTCCGCGCCCAATGACGGCGCCGCATAAGAAAGACTTGTGGCCAGCACGACGGCCATCGCCCTGACAAGGCGCGATAGACAGCGAAATGACCGGAACTCATTCATAAGATAAGCCTTTTCCCCAAGGCTGGACAGGATGCCACGACGACACCGTCGCAGAAATGCGTTTTGTGTCAAGCGGGAGGGAAAGGAGCAGGTAAGGGTGAGCGAGGCAGTCGAAAGCATCAGCTATAATGCACACCCTTGTACATGACATAACCGACGGGGTGGTGGGTGAAGTGGAGCACCGGCAGCACCGGATTGCTGTTATCGTCGGTAGGGTAAGCCGAAGCGATCGAAATATATTCGCCCTGCAGCTCGATCGGTTCACCCGCAGTCAGATCTGGGATTTCATGATCCAGACCCTCATTATCGCCGAAACGCACGGCAACGAAGACTGTCTGTCCGGTGATATCCTCTGTGCCTCCCTCAAACTTCAACACCGAATTGATCGTGACGTTGAAATGCTGATGATTTGCGCCGTGGTGATTGTCGGGGGCTTCGAACACATGAGCTATCGTGCCTTGAACGCGCGCAAGCGGCGCGCCCAGCGAATGCGAAAAGCGGTGATGCGGAAGGATCTTCGTTGCGCGATTGCTCATCTTAGCTTCCATGAAAGACCGATACGAGTGATTGCTTAGCGGTCTTCCATGGCAGCGAGGTGACAAGCCTTTACGGCCAACATTTCAAGCATCAGGCTCGAATTTCAGGCGGAAGCAAGCCGAGCCATGATCGTCTCGCGAGCAGCCCGCGATGCAGCAAGTCTCGCCTTAGTCCTTTTCAGCACTTCGGCGCTGGCCTGATGGGGCGTGCCGGAGTGAAAAGGCGGCTCGGGTGCATATTCCAGCGAGAGCTGAACGCTTTCAGCCTCCTCCTGACCGCATAAGGCTGCGACGATCGTGAGCCCGAAATCGATGCCGGCCGTCACCCCGCCCGCGGTGAAGATATTGCCATCCCGCACGACGCGCCCCGACGTAGCGATTGCCCCGAAGCCAGCCAGAAAGTCGATGGCATTCCAATGGCTCGTCGCTTTCTTGTCTTTGAGCAGACCTGCGGCCCCCAATACGAGTGAGCCCGTGCACACCGAGCTGATAAAGCGAGCTGTCGCCGCCTTTTCCCGAACAAAAGCCAGAACCGCGTCATCTTCCAGCAGCGCGTTCACACCACCACCACCGGGTACGCAGATAACATCGAGCTGTGGGCAATCGGCAAAGGTCGTCGTCGGCTGAAGCACGAGCTTGGTCGCAGAGATGATCGGTGACGTGTCCTTCCAGATGAGATGGACTTCCGCACCCTCGGTAGACGCAAAGATCTCATAAGGTGCCGTCAGATCCAGTTGCTGGACGCCAGGAAAGACAAGCAGGCCGAAGCGGATGGTCATGATGGGTCTCCGATGATTGACTTTCCCGAACATATGCGAGAACAATCTGGCATATTTGCCAAACCACCGCCATTTTCAGCCAATCATGCGCCGTATCGAAATTCTCACCTTCGAAAATGCTCAGCTGCTCGACATTACCGGGCCGCTCCAGGTTTTTACCAGCGCCAACGAAGAAGCGCTCAAGGACGGATTCCCGCGCCCTTACGAAGCGGTCGCCGTCGGCAGTTCGGCACAGACAAGGACCAGCTCGGGTCTTGCGCTCCTGACCGCCCCGCTTGGCCATGCCGATGATCCGCTCGATACGCTGATCGTTGCCGGTGGCTGGGGCGTTAACAAGGCCTGCGATGATGCCGGGTTGGTGGACTGGATAAAGCGCCGATCCGCGGCCGCCCGGCGCACGGCCTCCGTTTGCAGTGGCGCCTTTCTTCTTGCCGAGGCGGGATTGATGGATGGACGACGGGCGGCCACGCATTGGAACCGCTGCGCGGAATTTGCAAAACGCTTTCCGCAGGTGAAGCTCGAGCCCGATCCCATCTTCGTACAGGATGGAGAAATCTGGAGCTCAGCCGGCGTGACCGCAGGCATCGACCTTGCACTTGCCTTGGTCGAGGCGGATCTCGGGCGGACACTGGCGCTTTCCGTCGCGCGTGAACTTGTCGTCTTTCTCAAACGACCAGGCGGTCAGGCGCAATTCAGTTCGGCTCTGCGCCTTCAGCAAAGCGATGAACGCTTCGATCGCCTGCATGCGTGGATCATGGATAATCTGCGCGCCGACCTCTCCCTCCCGGCTCTTGCGGAACGGGCAAATATGAGCGCGCGCAGCTTCTCCCGGCACTATCTGAAGGAGACGGGACAAACGCCGGCCAGAGCAGTGGAGGAGATCCGTATCGAGGCAGCGCGGCGACTTCTCGAAGAAGGCCATAGTGTCCATCAAGCCCGAACGCACTGCGGTTTTGCGTCGGAGGAAACGATGCGGCGCAACTTCATGCGAAAATTTGGGACAACACCACAAGCCTTCCGAGACCACTTCGCCTAAAGCGCGTTTCGACCTCTTAAATACACCTTCTGAATTTAGGTCTTTAATTTCACACACCCGTCCTTGCGAAACGGCACGATACGTCAGCGCGACATATTCCAGACAAGATGGCGGCAAGACATCCAACTTGTCGGCGGGATCGAGAAACAACCTGGCCACGTTTTGACAGGGATGACGAACGTAAAAACGCCATCAACCATCCAATAGTACTCCTTACCCGCCACAGGTCAGGTATCCGATGCCTCGCATAAATACGATATCCGCAATGTCGGCCATTACGGCGCTCGTCCTGATCGCGGGACTGTCACAGGCGAATGCGGCTGACCTGCGTAGCCCGTGGGATGAGCCTGTTTCAGCGCATAAAAGCGAGACCTTCACGTGTCCGGTGCCACCGCGGTTGCCCCTGTCGATCGAAGCCGGCGATTATTATGCCGACCCCGCCCATTCGATCGTCGATCCCATCCGCAAGAAGGCCTATGATCAGGCGACCGGCAGCCTGCACGCAGCGATGCGAAGTGCCAGCGAGATGGCCGACCGCTATCAGGCCGGCGGCGGCCACGCTGAAGCAGATTGTGCAGCACATTTTCTTGACGGCTTTGCCACAAGCGGTGCGTTGACTGGAGCTACTGCGACAAACCAAGCGGTCTATGTTCAGGGTTGGGTCCTCGGCTCATTTGCCATAACCTGGCTCAAGATACGCTCGGAGCAAAACATATCGACAGAGGAGCGCGTCCGCATCACCACATGGCTTGCCGATGTCGCATCCAAAAACATCGCTTACTACGGGCGGAGAGATGACACGAGCGACGGTCGAAACAACCACCGCTATTGGGCCGGATTGAGCGCGATGGCAGCAGGAATTGCCGCAAGCCGGAAGGATCTGTTTGATTGGGGCGTGGACAGCTTCAAGATTGGTGCGATGCAGATCGGGCCGGACGGCACGTTACCTCTCGAAATGAAACGGAAATCCCGTGCGCTGCACTACCATATCTTTGCCGCCGCTCCACTCGTGACCATGGCCGAACTGGCCGCTGCCAACGGTGTCGATCTCTATGAGATCAATGACAAAGGCCTGTCTCGCCTTACTCGAAAGATCGTTGCCGGCATCGCTGATCCGTCGTCCTTCACCAGTGCGGCAGGCGCGCAGCAAGAACCGATGCACCTGCATGCCGAAGACCTGGCATGGGCCGCCCCGATCGAACGGCGCTATCCGGATCCCGCGCTCGACGCATTGCTGAAAACACTTACGTCGCGCAGCATGCTTTATCTCGGTGGCCTGCCGCCGAAATGATGGCAAAGATAGCCCGCCCGTCTTGTTTTGGTCTTTTCGCAGACATCTGCGCCGCCTAAAGTCAGGCAAATCACAAGCGCAAGGGGCAGCAACCGTAATGACGTCACATCGTTTCGTTCCAGATCGCTATTACAATGTCATCGGATCCCTGCCGCCGGCCCTGCATGTTGCGGATGGTGACACCATCATTACCGAAACGCTGGATGCGGCCGGCTACGATAAAGACGACGTCAATCGCATCTCGGGCCCTAACCCGATGAACGGTCCAATCTTTGTCGAAGGCGCCGAACCGGGAGATTCTCTCAAGGTCGAGATTCTGACGATGGTGCCGACGCGCGACACCGGGTTTACTCGCAGCGTCGTGGCCGGCAATGTGGTCGATCCGCGCGACGTGCGTGGCCTGCCTGAGAGCAGGAAGGTGTTCTGGGACATTGACCGCAAAGCCTTGACTGCCAGGCTTGCGGAACCGGTTTCTGGCCTCGAGGCGTTCACGCTGCCGCTCGCGCCGATGATCGGATGTTTCGGCGTCGCGCCTTCGCTCGGGCAAGCCATATCGACAGCCACGAGCGGTGAATTCGGCGGCAACATGGATTATCGATTGCTTGGTCCGGGCGCGACCGTGTGGTTTCCGGTCTCGGCATCCGGCGCACTTTTCTTTCTGGGCGATTGCCACGCCGTACAGGGTGACGGCGAAATCGTCGGCACGGGGATCGAAACGACGTTCGAGGTCACTGTGCGACTGAGCGTCGAAAAGAAGCGGACGATTATCTGGCCGCGCGGCGAAACCGCCGATGACATCTTCACCATTGGCAATGCTCGACCGCTTGACCAGGCTCTGCAACACGCGACGAGCGAGATGCTCCGCTGGCTGGAAACCGACTATGGTCTGGACAGAACGGCGGCAAGCCACCTGCTGGGTCAGGTCGTTCGCTACGATGTCGGCAACGTCTTCGATCCGGCATATACCATGGCCTGCCGGGTGTCGAAATCCTGGCTGAAGCGTCGCTAAATCCAACACGCGAAACGAGCCTGGAAGATCGCGGGCGCGTTAACGGAGTTGATCAGCCCGCGTCACGAGACTCGTCGCGTCGCTGGCGCGACACGTTGCTTTCCTGCCGCTCACGCGCCATTCGGCTGACGGCGGCGCGCAATTGCGGGTGGCGCGACATGAAGAGATTGAAATCGCGGCGTTCCAGCACGAAAAGCTGACAGAAATCGACGGCAACGACATCGGCGGTGCGGCGAGCACCTGTCAGAAGCGCCATCTCGCCGAAGAAAGAGCCGGCCCCCAGCGGGATTTCATCCTCTTCCAATTGAACCTCGACGGCGCCGGATGCGATGAAAAACATGCTGTCGCCACGGTCGCCGTTGCGGATAACGCGATCACCCGGGGACGCCGATCTCGGCCGGAAGAGCAGCAGCAACTCTTCATGCGCGTTGTCGTCCAGCTCGGCAAACATCGGAAATGTCTCGATCAGCTGCTCGATTTCAAGGTGATGCTGACGGTCTCTTTCCTCGCGCTGCTTGTTGATGGCGGTCAGCTCACGGCGCAGGCCATCCTGCTTGGCCATGCCATATTTGGTCGCGAGAAATGGCCAACGGGAGCCCGACCATTTTTCAAGTTTTTCGACGGCGAAGAAGGCCAGAGGATTGAGCGTGATCGACAAAATCGCCCCGGCGAGAATGAGATCCTGCCCTTCGCGCGACAAAAGACCAAGCGAAACGCCGAGCCCGGCCAGAATGAAGGAAAATTCGCCGATCTGTGCAAGACCGGCAGCAACCGCAAAGCCCATGCTGGCCGGATAGCGCAACAACAGCACGACCCCGAACGCGATCAGCGACTTTCCGAGCATGATCAAGGCGAGCACACCGATGATCATCAATGGTTCGCGCACCAGGATCGACGGATCGAACAGCATGCCGACCGACACGAAGAACAGCACCGAAAACGCATTCTGCAACGGTAGAGAATCCGCGGCGGCTCGATGACTGAGATGCGATTCACTCATCACCAGTCCGGCAAAGAAAGCCCCGAGCGCGAAAGATACGCCGAATATCTCGGCAGCCCCAAAGGCAATGCCAAGCGCGATCGCCAGAACCGATAGGGTGAACAATTCGCGCGAGCCCGTGCGGGCAACCGAGGTCAGAAGCCAGGGGACGACGCGCGGGCCGACGAAGATGGCAACGGCGGCAAAAGCCGCAACCTTGACAAGGGTCATTCCGATCGTCAGCCAGATCGAGCCGGACGCTGCATGCTCGCCGGCATCGGCATGACCACCCATGACGCCGGCAAAGGCCGGCAACAGGACAAGGGCGAGCACCATGGCCAGATCCTCGACGATCAGCCAGCCGACAGCAACGCGACCGTTTGTCGAGCTCACCAGATTGCGCTCCTCCAGCGCCTTCAGCAGCACGACGGTACTTGCGACCGCAAGGCTCAGCCCGAAGACGACGCCGGCGCCGACTCCCCATCCCCACAAGGAGGTGAGACCGATGCCCAAAAGCGTCGCGATCGCGATCTGTCCGATGGCTCCGGGAATGGCAACGCCACGCACTGCGAGCAGATCCGCCGCAGAAAAATGCAGGCCTACGCCAAACATCAGCAATATCACGCCGATCTCGGCCAATTGCGACGCAAGCGAGACGTCGGCGACGAACCCCGGCGTGGAGGAGCCTATGATCACGCCGGCAACCAGATAGCCGACCAATGGCGGCAGATGCAGCCTGTCGGCCAGATAGCCGAAAATGGCCGCGAACACGAAGCCGGCGGCAATCAATGCGATCAATGCAACGTCGTGCGGCACGGCAGTCCTTCCCGTTTCACGGCGCCAAAGCCTTTTCCCTTAGAAAGGCTAGTAGCATCGCTTTTGCCGGGCCGTCTACACGCGAAGTGAAACTGAGGAAAAACATCGCCTTGCCACCATAAGAGCCGAAATTGGGTCGGGCAAAGGCAAGGCGATGAGAAAACCGAAGCTTACTGATCGAGAGCGATCTGCAACTTGACATCGCTCGGTCGGGCTTCGACGGCGCGATCGAATGCCTTGATGGAGTCCTCGAAGGCAAAGGTTTCGGAAATCAAGGGCTTGAGATCGACACGACCGGAGGCAATCAGCGCGATCGAACGTTCATACTGATGCGCATATCGGAACACGGTTTCGATGCGGATTTCCTTGGTCGATGCCGTCGAAACATCGAAGCCAACCGGATTGACCGGCAAGCCAACCGCAACGATGACGCCGCCGGGGCGCGGCAACGCCATGAGTGTTTCCCAGGCCTTGGGCGACCCGGAGCATTCAAAGATGACGTCCGCACCCCAGCCGTCCGTCAGGCGATTGACCTCATCGATCAAATTCTTTTCGCGAATGTTGACCGGGATGACCCCCTGATACTGCGCAGCGATATCGAGTTTCGGCTGAGCAAGATCGGCAACGATCGCGCGGGCGCAGCCGCCGGCAAGCGCGGCAATCGCGACCATGATGCCGATCGGACCGGCGCCGAGCACCACGGCCGTGTCGCCAGGTGTGATGCGCGCCTTCGTTGCCGCTTGCATGCCCACCGCGAAAGGCTCGATCATCGCCCCTTCCGCAAAGCTCACATTGTCGGGCAGCTTGAAGGTATAGTTGGCCGGATGCACGACGAAGGGGGTGAGAACACCGTGAATTGGCGGCGTCGCCCAGAAGGTGACGGCGGGATCGATATTGTACATGCCGAGACGGCTGGCCTTTGAGTTCGGATCGGGGATACCAGGTTCCATGCAGACGCGATCGCCGACCTTCAGGTGCGTCACACCTGCACCGATCTCGACCACGGTGCCGGCGGCTTCATGGCCAAGGACCATCGGCTCATTGACGATAAAGGGGCCGATCTTGCCGTGCGTGTAATAATGGACGTCGGATCCGCAAACACCGACAGTGTGGATCTTGATCTTGACCTCGCCCGAACCGACCTCCTGCGGCAGATCGATCTCACGGATTGCCAATTCATGCTGACGTTCCAGCACCAGGGCACGCACCTTGCTCATCTCGATGTTCCTCTTTCGAAAGCCTATAAATCCCACTGCCGAGGGGAAATTCTACCCGTTATAACGCCGGGATCGGCGCCATAAAATGATCTTTGCGCCAACACGGCCGAATTTCACTCCGTCCCAGCATACCTCATCCATGGAGCGCATTCGTCTATACTTATTATTTAGCCCCCTATTGCAAATCTTGACGAGAGTTCCATTTCTTGCCTTTCTATTCCCAGGGGAATTGGAGGGGCATTTTATGGCGGTATATGATTGGACGGGCCAGCGCGCCCGCCGGATGAAAATGGTGCGCACGGCAAGCGTTGCGATGCTGCTGATCATACTCATGGCAATACCAGCGCTGCTGCTGCATTACGACCTTATCCAATACCCCCATTGATGACTCTTTGGGCTTGAAGTTCACGCAGCCTTCTTCGCGCCGGCCTTCGGCTTGCGCGAAACATTGTCGCCTGCCTTGCGATCAAGCGGCAGACAATCCAGAACCGCAAAAAGCGCAATAATACCCAACAGCACGAAGGCGAGACGAAACTCGATGGCGACAACGCCACCTATTCCGAGAGGGGCGCTGATTGCCTGACCGATGCGGATGCCGATCGCTCCCACGGCAATACCCATGCCCATCGTCAGCTGGAACACGGTGCTGAACAGAGTATTGGCGCCCGTCATATTCTTCGAGGGAATATCGGCGAACGCGATCGTGTTCAACGCCGTAAAATGCATCGATCGGCACATGCCGCCGATAAACAGCACCGGCACGATGAACCAGAGCGGCGTTTCCGGCGAGAACAATGCGCAGGCTGTGATGAAGATGGCATTCAGGATGCCATTGACGATCAGGACCGGCTTGAAACCGAAGCGCCGCAAAATCGGTGTCGTCGCCGGCTTCATGGCCAGGTTGCCGGCAAAGACGGCGAGCGTCAGCATGCCTGCGTGAAAGGCGCTGAGCCCAAAACCGACCTGGAACATCAATGGCAACAGAAAGGGCACAGCGCCGATAGCCGTGCGAAACAGCGATCCGCCTGAGATGGTGATCGCAAATGTCGGCAGCCTCATTCCGGAGAGATCGATGAGCGGGTGCTCGGTTCTGCGGAAATGGAAAACGGAAACCGCAAGCAGGACGAGCCCGGCGAATACGTAGGAGCATGCCTCAATCCATTGGGGATCGGGCCGCCCGATCAACTCCAGCCCATACATCAGGCTTGCGAGCCCAACTCCGCTGACAACGAAACCGATCCAGTCGAACGGTGGCCGCGCGGCACTCTTGGTTTCGGGAATGAGCACGAGCGCGAAAATGAAAGCGACAATGCCCAGCGGCAGGTTCAGGAAGAAAATCCAACGCCAGCTCGCATGGTCCGTGATAAAACCGCCAAGCGGCGGCCCAAGGACAGGCGCAACCAAGGCTGGCCACGTAATGGTGGCGATCGCCGATATCAACTTGTCTTTTGGGGTATTGTTCAAGACCACGAGCCGACCAACCGGCACCATCATGGCACCCCCGACCCCTTGCAGGATACGCATCGCGACGAATGAGCCAACGCCGTTTGCAAAGCCGCAAAGAACGGAGGCAAGCGTAAAAATGACCACAGCGGTGGTGAAAACGAGACGCGCACCGAAGCGATCGCTGATCCAGCCGCTGATCGGAATGAAGACGCCAAGCGTGAGCAGGTAGGCACTCATACCGATATTGAGGTCGACCGGCCGCGCACCGAAGGAAATGGCCATCTGCGGCAGCGCAGTCGCGATGACCGTACCGTCCAGATTTTCCATGAAAAAGGCGCCAGCCACCAGCAAGGCAATCAAAAGCGACCGGGAACCTGCCGCCTGCACGCCCTCGTTCTGCCCACGCGTGGACATGTCGTTCATCCGTCGATCACTCCGAATCCTCCTCATACTCCCCTACCATTTAAACGGTTCGGCAACGTTTACGATAGGCCGAAATCATCGCATCAATCGATTGCCCGATCACGTTTCGCCTATCGCGACGAGCGCAATTTGATCGGAGCCGCATCGATGGTTCAGACCTGGCCGTATCGGCGAGGCAAGCGATCGGAGCGAGACAGTAGGCAGTCACGCGGAAGACATGATAGGCTTTGGCCAAAACAGGCCGCAAGAAGAACGGCAGGATCGATATGGGAACATGAAGAACAGCCTCCAGCAAGCCAAGATACTAGAATGAAAAGAGTTGGCACGCTTGGTGATTGTTCTCTCTATATGGCGCAGCAATAGGATTGAGAGTCCCGCATAATGAAACATGGCATTGATGCAAAGCCCGTCCCGGCCTCTCCGGAATCGAAACTAGTCGTAACCCAATCCCCTTTCGACGCCTTTGTGCGAAAATACGGTACGATCCCTCGGCGCGGCGTCTTTGGCTATTTTGTGCATGAGCTTGGTCGCCGCATCGTCGGCGGACATTATCCCGTCGGCATGACCTTGCCGAACGAGCCAGACCTCGTCGAGCAGTTCGGTATCAGCCGAACCGTCATCCGCGAAGCGATGAAATGCCTAGCCGGCAAGGGGCTGGTGGAGATCAAGACCCGCGTCGGCACGCGCGTCAAGGAGCGCTCCAACTGGCACCATCTCGATACAGACGTCATGGTCTGGTATTACGAGACCGGTCCATCGGTTGAAATCATGCGCTCGATCAAGGATCTGCGCCTGGCGCTTGAACCTGAAGCGACAGCACGCGCGGCCGCGCGCTGCACTGACGACGACATCAGCGCCATCCGTTCCGCTTACGAAGACATGGTTTCGAGCATCGGCGACGTGAATACCAATGCCGATGCCGACCTGCGTTTTCATACGGCGATTTTCGCCGCCACGCACAACATGATCTATTCGCAACTGATCGACCTGATTGCCGTCGGCATTTATGCCAACCGCACGCTCTCAGGCCTTGAAGACGTCGCGGAAGGCCAGAAGCGGTCCCTGCCGCATCATAAGGCTATTCTCGACGCGATCGCAGCGCGCGATTCCGATGCCGCACTTCGAGCATCGCGGCACCTTCTGGATTCCTGGCTCGTCAACTACGCCGATTTCTGACTGGGCCGACACCGGCAATGAACGTCGGAGTGACTGCCGTGGTGTTCAAGAGCAATTCCAGGAAAAGTGCGCAGCGCTTTTCCTGGAATTTCTAGATAGCAAAGAGATAGAGCGGCTCAGAGATTCATGAGAAACTGAACCGCACCAGGTCAATGCGTCATCGCATCTTGAGCGTCCGTCTTCAACGCTGCACGGCGCCCCGCATCGTCAGCAACCGGAATGAGCCAGATCGTCGCGAAAGTCGTGACGGCGACAACGACGACGCCCCAGAAACTCCAATGCAAGGCAGCGTCGAACACGTTTCGAATAGCAGGATCGCCGACCAGATCGGAAAGTCCGGTCGGCTGGTTCAGGAGATCGTGCAGTCTGGCCGCCAACTCGCCGCTGCCATAATGAGCAATGCCGACATTCATGATCGCGCCGAGCGCCGTCGCACCAAGCGTATTACCGAGACTGCGCGAAAAGATGATCGACGCGGTAGCGCTGCCCCGCATCGACCATTCGACGCTCTCCTGCACCAACACGACGCTGGTGAGACTGATGAGCCCCATGCCGAAGCCCATCAGAAACGAGCCGACACCTGCAATGACCGGGCTGCTCTCCGGCGTGAGGAACAGGAGAAACAGCGCACCGAAGGGGAACATGAAGCTGCCGGCGCGCAGGGTCCTGCGAATGCCGAATGCCCGGAAAAACCGACTTGCCAACATCACCGCCAACGGCCAGCCGACAATCAGCATGGTCAAGGTAAATCCGGCTTCGAGCGGTGAGCGGCCGAGCACGCCCTGCACATAGATCGGCAAAACAGTCGTCAGGCCGATCAGGGCCATGCCGGCTAACAGCGTCGCGGCATTGCTGGTTGCAATCAGCCGGCGGCTCCACAAGGCGATCGAGATGATGGGTTCCGGCGCACGCCGCTCCTGCCAAAGAAATAGAACCCCGCTGACGACGAAGACGACGGCCAGGGGACAGAGGACAGCAAAGCCTGAATCAGTCTCCGTCAGGATGACGAGCAGCGATACGATCGAGATCGAAAACAGGATCGTACCAGCGTAATCGATCTTTGCCTCACGCGGGGTGACGGATTCATGCAGAAAGAGAATGAAGCCGGCAATCGACAGCACGCCAACCGGCAGGTTGATCCAGAATATCCAGGCCCACGAGAGATTATCGACGATAATGCCGCCGGCAAGCGGGCCGATGACAGCCGACACCGCCCAGACACTGGCAAGCGCTCCCTGCACCTTCGCGCGTTCTTCCAACTTGTAGAGATCGCCGACCACCGTCATCGTTACCGGCTGAATGGCGCCGGCGCCGAGCCCCTGAAGCAGACGGAACGCAATCAACGAGGCCATAGACCAGGCAAAGCCCGCAAGGGCGGAACCCACGAGGAAAATGAGGATGCCGCAAATCAGCATGGGTTTGCGGCCGAAGATGTCCGACAGCTTGCCGTAGATCACGGTCGTGGTCGATTGAGCCAGAAGGAAGGCGGAGAACACCCAGCTATAATAGGTGAAGCCGCCGAGCTGGCCGACAATCCGCGGCATCGCGGTCGCGACAATGGTGGCTTCCACCGCGACCATGAAGGTCGCAAGCATGATCGAGACAATGACCAACGGACGTCTCGAACGGTCGACCGTGCTGGACATGATATTCCTTTCTGACTGCTGCGCCCGAAATCGAACACGCACGGGTCGTCGGGCGACCTAATCGAACGTTTAATTTTTGGAATCGACGCCTGGAAATGAGGCGAGCGGGAAGGACCGAGCCTGCTGAATCGTTATAATAAGCATTGCATACTGCTAGAGGCCTATGTCAACTGTTTAAACGCAGAGGCGTCACGTCAATAGTTGCACACGCAATGTCTGGCCATACAAATTCGGCTTTCCGATAAATTAATTTGCGTTGATTTGTTTATTTTCTGAACTTATGGTCAGAAAAACAAGCCGAAATGTGAGTGGTACGTCGAATTGCTTACCTCCTCCCAGCAGCAGCTACTTCGTGTCATCAGCCAATCCGGCCCATCCAGCCGTACGGCTCTTGCGGCATCGATGGGGCTGAGCAAAGCGGCCATGAGTGGCATTGCCCGCGACCTGATCTCCCTTGGCGTGTTGCATGAAACTGAGACGATCTATGGCCAGGGGCGCCCATCGATCCTTCTCGATCTACATCCGGAAGGCGCCTTCTTTGTCGGCATTTCCCTGCTTGAAGACCCCTCGCCATTGGTTTTGAGCGATTTTAACGGCAACATCATCGCACGCCAGACCATGCCATTGGCGCGCGATCCGGAACTTATCGCCACCCTGATCGCCGAGACGCTGCCAAAGCTGCTGGCCGAGCGAAAGAACGCGACGCAAAAGCTCTCCGGTATTGGCGTCGCCCTATCGGGCTTTGTCGATGAACGGCAGGCAAGCTGCGTGCAGTCCACCTTGCTCGGCTGGCAGGACGTGCCGCTTGCGAGGATCATCAAGCAGAAGACAGGCATCGACACGTTCATCGAAAATGACGCGAAGGCCGTCGCCGTCAGTGAGAAGCTGTTTGGCAGCGCTCGCGACATCCAGAACTTCAGCGTCGTTTCGTTCGATGACGGCATCGGCTGCGCTCATTTTTTTGGCGGCAAGCTTTACCGCGGCAATCATGGGGGCGCCGGCGAAATCGCCCATTGCACGATCGAGCCCAATGGTTCGCCATGTCGTTGCGGCAAGCGCGGCTGCCTCGACACAGTGGCATCGATGAAGGCAATCAAGGAAATGGCCAAGGCCGAAGGTCTCGCCTGCCAGTCTCTGGACGATCTGGAGACCGAGGCGTCGTCGGGCAACGCTGCGGCGATCCGTATCCTGCATCGGGCGGGCAGCGCGCTCGGGCTTGCCATTGCGCATCTCATCCAGTTCAACGATCCTGGCCTGATCCTGATCACTCATGTCGAGGGACGGTTCGATGGCTTATTCGGCACGGTCATGCGGCAGGCGGCCGAAGCCAATGTCCTTCCGCGCTATGCCGGGCAGACGCCCATCCGCACGCATCGTGTCGATGGCGACATCTGGGCGCGCGGCGCCGCAAGCATCGCCGCCCATAATTTTTTGATTGGTTCCACTCCTTATTGAGGTTCCCATGCGCATCGCCGTCGGAGGCATTCACATCGAATGCAGCACTTACAACCCCGTCCTCAACGAGGAGAAGGATTTTCGCATCCTGCGTGGTGCAGAACTAACTGCCTCAAGCTACTTCGCGTTTTTGAAGGACTACGAAGGCGAATTCCTGCCGACGGTTCACGCAAGAGCGATCGCCGGCGGTCCGGTTGCGCGCCATACATATGAAGCCTTCAAAGCCGAATTCCTGGATGGCCTGAAAGCCCTGCTGCCGCTTGACGGCCTTTATCTCGCCATGCACGGCGCCATGTATGTCGAGGGCATGGAAGATGCCGAAGGCGACTGGATCAGCGCAGCACGCGCTGTTGTCGGCGACGACTGCATGCTTTCGGCCAGCTATGATCTGCACGGCAACGTGAGCCAACGCATCATCGATGCACTCGACATGTACTCGACCTACCGCACGGCGCCGCACATCGATGTGGAAGAGACCATGCGCCGCGCTGTCAAGATGCTCACGAAGAGCTTGGCGACTGGCGTAAGGCCGATCTTGCTTTGGGCGCCGATCCCCGTGGTGCTCCCGGGTGAGCGCACAAGCACGGTCGATGAGCCCGCCAAGAGCCTCTACGATATGCTGCCTCAGATCGACGCGCTCGACGGCGTCTGGGATGCGTCTTTGATGGTCGGCTACGTCTGGGCCGATGAGCCGCGCGCCACCGCAGCCGCCATCATGACGGGCACGGACAGGGCCGTGCTCGAGAACCAGGCAAAACGTCTGGCGCAAGCCTATTGGGACGCGCGCGCGGATTTCGTTTTCGGCTCGGAGATCGGTTCGGTCGAGGAGTGCGTCGCAAGAGCTGTTGCAAGCTCGACCGCGCCGGTGATCCTCGCGGAATCCGGTGACAATCCGACCGGCGGCGGTGTCGGTGACCGTGCCGACATGCTGGCGGAACTCATTGCAAAGGACGCGAAGGGCGTCATCTTTGCCGGTATTGCGGACAAGGCGGCAACGGATGCATGCTATGCCGCTGGCATCGGCGCTACCCTCACCCTCTCCGTCGGCGCGTCGCTCGACACGAAGGGGAGCCAACCGGTAGAAGGCAGTTTTACCGTCAATTTCCTTCTGGAGACCGCTGACCCCAGTGACAAGCAGGCCGTCGTCTCAATCGGCGGCATCGAGCTGGTGCTGTCGGCCAAGCGGCGTCCCTATCACAACATCACCGATTTTACGCGCCTTGGGCTCGATCCTCATCAGGCCAGGATCGTCGTCGTCAAATCAGGCTATCTCTCGCCTGAATTGGCGCCGATTGCCAACCCCAACCTGATGGCATTGTCACCCGGCGTCGTTGACCAGTTCGTTGAGCGTTTGCCGCGCCTGCGCAAACAGACGCTGACCTACCCATTCGACAAGGATTTCGACTTCACGCCGACAACGGCGCTTTCGGCGCGCTCGGCCGGTCGCTAACGTCGGACGGCCCAAGCCTGATACGGGCGCCGTCATTTCGAAAAGCCGCCCCGCCCTCGCGGAGCGGCTTAAACGCAACCCATCGACAAGCGCTTATCCTGGAGACATGGAAAGGATGTCCGCAATGACCGGATTCACAACCCGCCCGGAAATCCTTGGTACCTTCGGCGTCGTCACGTCGACGCATTGGATCGCATCCGCCGTCGGCATGAGCATTCTGGAAAAGGGCGGCAACGCTTTCGATGCTGCTGTTGCGACCGGCTTTGTCTTGCAGATCGTCGAGCCGCATCTCTGCGGGCCGGGCGGCGACATGCCCGCCATCCTGTACTCGAAAAAGAAAGACAAGATCGAGGTTATTTGTGCGCAAGCGCCGGCGCCGGCCGGCGCAACGATCGAGCATTATACGCGCGAAGGGCTGAAACTTATTCCCGGTGACGGTCTGCTCGCGACCGTCATTCCTGGAGCCTTCGACGGATGGATGCTGATGCTGCGCGATTACGGCAGGCTCAGCGTGCGCGATATTCTCGAACCGGCTATCCACTACGCTGAAAACGGGCACCCTGTCCTGCCGCGCGTCTCGGCAACCATCGAGGGCCTTGCCGACTTCTATCGCAAGGAATGGCCGACATCATACGAGACCTGGCTTCCCGGCGGGGTCGCGCCGGCGCCGTGGTCCAATTTCAGAAACCCGGCGCTCGCCGAAACCTGGAAGCGCACCGTCGCCGAGGCCGAAAGCAAAAGAGGCCGCGAGGCTCAGATCGATGCCGCGCGTGATGCTTATTACCGTGGCTTTGTCGCCGAGGCGATCGACACCTATCTGCGCAAGGCCGAAGTGATGGATGGAAGCGGCCACCGTCACAAGGGTGTGCTCACGGCTGATGATATGGCGAGCTGGCAAGCCACGATCGAAGCACCGCAGACCTACGACTATCACGGCTGGACTCTCGCAAAGACCGGTCCCTGGGGCCAAGGGCCTGTATTCCTGCAGGCGCTCTCGCTGCTTAAAGGCTTTGACCTTGGCAGCCTGGATCCTTCAGGGGCCGATTTTGTCCACACCGTCACCGAAGCCATGAAACTCGCCTTCGCCGACCGCGAAGTCTACTACGGCGATCCGAATTTCATGCGCGTACCGCTTGAAACCCTTTTGTCGGAGGCATACGCCGACGAGCGCCGCAGACTGATGACGTCAGAGGCCTCCCCCGATTTGCGTCCAGGCAAGGTGACAGGCTTTGAGGACCAGTACGCGCTTACGATGCAGATGCTCGATACACCAGATGCCAAGAGCGGCGCAGTCTATGAGCCGACGATGGCGCATCTCACGGAAAAGCGCGGCGATACTGTCCATATCGACGTGATCGACCGCGAGGGCAACATGGTGTCGGTCACGCCTTCAGGTGGCTGGCTGCAATCCTCTCCCATCATTCCAGGTCTCGGCTTCTGCCTGAACTCGCGCGCCCAGGTATTCTGGCTGCAGCCGGGATTACCGTCCTCACTTGCTCCGGGCAAACGGCCACGCACGACGCTGACGCCAACGCTCGCCTCATTCGAAGGGCGCCCAACGCTTGCGTTCGGCACACCCGGCGGTGACCAGCAGGAGCAGTGGCAGCTCTCCTTCTTCCTGCGTCACGTCCACCACGGACTGAACCTGCAGGAAGCGATCGACAGGCCGCTATTCCACAGCACCCATTTTCCGAGCTCATTTTATCCGAGAACGCGCGAGCCCGGCGGACTGACGGCGGAGGCGAATTTCGGGCATGATGTGCTCGACACTCTTCGCAAGAGGGGCCATCAACTGACCGTGGCTCCGGAATGGACGGTGGGGCGCTTGACGGCCGCACGGCGTGACGCATCGGGCCTTTTACGGGCTGCAGCAACACCGCGTCTGATGCAGGCCTATGCTGTCGGGCGATGATCTCTCACGACCAGTCATCAAAAGATTTTGGTCCTTGGCACAGTCGCTTCGATGCTTTTCTGGCCTTGACGCCGTTTCTCCAGGGGCAAATATCGACACCTTATTTTCCATCTCATCTGGAGTTGAATGAAATGACCGATAGCGTGCTCGATATTCCGGTAAAGCGAATCGACGGCAGTGATACAACGCTCGCCGACTATCGCGGCAAGGTCATCATGGTCGTCAACGTCGCATCCAAATGCGGCTTGACGGTGCAATATGAATCGCTCGAAAAGCTCTATGAGGCAAAGCGCGACGAGGGTCTTGTCATCGCCGGCTTTCCCGCGAACGACTTCAAGAGTCAGGAGCCAGGAACGGACAAGGAAATCCTCGATTTCTGCACACTGACCTATGATGTGCAGTTCCCGATGTTTTCCAAAATCGCAGTCACCGGCGAAAATCGGCACCCTCTCTACGACAACCTGATCGCTTCAGGTGTGGAAACCACCGGAGACGGACCGATGCGTACGCGTCTGGCCGAGCGCGGGCTGCATACCGGCGACAACGGCGGCGTCGTCTGGAATTTTGAAAAATTCCTGATCGGCCGCGATGGCAAGGTCATTGCCCGTTTCGCGCCCGACGTCACGGCTGATGATCCCCGTTTGCTTGCGGTTCTCGAAAAGGAACTGGCGAGCGCATAAACGTGACGAGACGACGTCAGATGCGACGTCCGTCCTCATCGAACAACGATGCGAGCGCCGGCTGGAAATAGACTGGCTGCTCGCTGTTGAGCGCGATCTCGTCGTCAGCATCGATGCGCACGGACATCGTCTCCTTGCCGACCTGACCCCAGATCAAGTTGTCCGAGCCCATGGGTTCGACGATGGTGAAAGTCGCCGGCAGGTTCGAAACCCGGCCGCCTGTCGGCTGAAACTGCATCTGCTCGGGGCGAACGCCGAGTGTGGCCTTGCGCCCGTCGCCGGGCGTGCCGGAAAATTCGTAGCCGTTGAGATCGACCTTGCGACCATCCGGTAAAGTGAAGGCAGGCACGCCACCGTTGCTCGTCACCTCCCCCGACAGGAAATTCATCGAAGGCGAGCCGACAAAGCCGGCAACGAAGCGGTTGACTGGACGGCGATAGATCTCTTTGGGCGAGGCGAACTGTTGAATGACGCCACCACTCATCACGGCAATGCGATCTGCAAGTGTCAGCGCCTCGATCTGATCATGCGTCACATAGATCATCGTGGAGCCGAGGCCGCTGTGCAGGCGCTTCAACTCGACACGCAGTTCAGTTCTAAGCTTGGCATCGAGATTGGAAAGCGGCTCGTCAAACAGGAAGACATCGACATCGCGCACCAGCGCGCGGCCGATTGCGACACGCTGGCGCTGGCCGCCGGATAATTCTCCCGGCCGACGCTTGCGCAAGGGGTCGATCTGCAGAATCTGGACGGCGCGGTTGACGCGCTGGGCGATCTCCTCCTTGGCCATGCCGGCGATCCGTAACCCGAAAGAGAGATTTCCTTCGACCGTCATGGTTGGATAAAGCGCATAGGACTGAAAGACCATGCCGATACCGCGGTCCTTCGGCTCCTCCCAGGTAACGTTCCTGTCGCCAATCCAGATCTGACCGTCGGTGATGTCGGTCAGTCCGGCAATCGCATTGAGCAAGGTCGACTTGCCACAGCCAGATGGCCCCAGCAGGACGATGAACTCGCCGGATTGGATTTCAAGATTGAGAGATTTCAGAACGTTGACGGCACCGAAATCGATTGCAAGTTCGCGAATGGAAACATTGGCCATGAGCTACCCCTTGACTGCGCCGGCAGTGATACCGCGTACGAACCATCGACCAGAGCCGAAATAAACGATCAGCGGCACCAGGGCGGTGAGAATGGTTGCCGCCATGTTGACGTTGTAGAGCTTCTCGCCCTGGGTGGAGTTGACGATGTTGTTGAGCTGAACCGTCATGGGGAAGTTTTCGCGGCCGGCAAAAACGACACCGAAGAGAAAGTCGTTCCAGATGCCGGTGACCTGCAGGATAGCTGCCACCACCAGGATCGGGATCGACATCGGAATCATCAACCGAAAGAAAATCTGCCAGAGCCCGGCGCCGTCGATGCGCGCCGCCTTGAAGAGTTCCATCGGCAGGCTCGAATAATAGTTGCGAAAGAGCAAAGTCAGCACCGGCAGGCCAAAAACCGTATGCGTGATGATGATGCAAGGTAGCGTGGAATAGATGCCGATATCGCGATAGATCAGGACCAGTGGGTAGATGAACACCTGATAGGGTATGAAGGCGCCAAGCAGCAAAATGGCGAAGAGTACATTTGCGCCCCTCACCCGCCAGAACGACAGGGCGTAGCCGGTCAGTGAGGCAATGAAGATGGAAAGGATCATGCTCGGAATGAGGATCTTCACGGAGTTCCAGAAGCCGACGCTGATGCCGCCACATTCAAGGCCGGTACAGGCTGTGCTCCATGCCTGAACCCAGGCGTCGCTCGTCCACACTGCGGGAAAGGCAAAGATATTCCCCTGGCGGATTTCGGGCATGGATTTGAACGAGGTGACCAGCATCACATAAAGCGGCAGCAGGAAGAAGAGGGCCGCGAGAACGAGAAAGGCGTAAAGCCCGATGCGGCCTGGGGTCAGATGCTGCGGCTTGCGCCCGGTCGGCCCCTGCATGGCAGCGGTGGTGGAAGACGGTACGCTCATCAGTTCCCCCTCGGCTTTTCTCGGAAATATTCATAGTAAAGCCAAGGCGTCACCACGATGACCACGGTGATGAACATGACCGTTGAAGCGCCTGTCGCAAGACCGATATTGCCGCGACCAAACAGGTAATCCATGATGAACTTGCCCGGCACTTCGGTCGATATTCCCGGGCCGCCGCCGGTCGTTGCCAGCACCAGTTCGTAGACCCTGACCACGGCGATCGCCAGAAGCACGCTCGCGGTGATGATGGTCGGTCTCAAGATCGGAATGACGATGTGGAGATAGACCCTCCAGCTCGGGATGCCGTCGATGCGTGTCGCCTTCCAAAGTTCCCGATCGACACCACGCAACCCCGCCAGCATGATCGCCATCACCAGACCCGTCGATTGCCATATGCCGGCCAGAACGATGACATAGAGCGCCAGATCGCTCTGGACGATCCAGTCGAAACGGAACCACGTGAAGCCGATGCTGTCGGCCACCTTCTGCAGGCCGAGCGTCGGATTCATGATCCACTGCCAGACAAGACCCGTGACGATGAAGGACATGGCAAAAGGATAGAGAAAGATCGTCCGGAAGGTGTTCTCGAAACGAACCTTCTGGTCGAGTGCAACGGCCAGAAGAAAACCGAGGATCAGACAGCCCGCAATGAACAAGACCCCGAAAACCACGACGTTCTGCAGAGATATCAACCAACGCGCGGTCGAGAACAGGCGCTCATATTGCTTCGTACCGACGAAGATGTTGACCGGCAACAGCTTGCTGTCCGTGAACGATATCCAGATGTTCCAGACAACGGTAACGACATAGGCAAGAAGAACGATGACAAAAGCCGGCAACAGCGCCACGTAGGGCGAGATATGGATTTTCCTGCGGCTGGCGCCGGCAGGCATAGCGGCCGCCTTGACGGCGGTGGCGCTCGTATCTGGGCTGCTCATGGGCGCACTCCTCCTCAGCATTCATGGAAACCGGCGGCAGGCGAACCTGCCGCCGCATGGATGTCGATCGAGGCTTACTTCGCCTGTTCAATCACCTGCGCAAACTGATCGGCAAACTGATCCACCGTCATGCTGGGTGTCGTCCAGTACTGCGCGATGAGGTCGCCTTCGGTCTGAACAATATCCTGCGGGGTCAGCACATCGGGTGCCAGGATCTGGCGGCTCGGATCCTTGAGCGCATTGAGGCCTTTCTGAGCGCAGGCATCAAGCTTCGAGGTATCGACGTCGAGACGAACGGGCACGGACCCCTTCTTGGAATTGAAGGCGAGTTGGCCCTCCTTCGACATGATGACAGTTGCAAGCAATGTCTGCGCGTCGGTCGCCGTCTTGTCCTTGAGAACCGGGAAGACGAAGATGTCGCCGCCCATCATGAAGTTGGCTTCACCCGGTCCGAGAATGCATCCGAAATCCTTGTCGGCAACCATGTTGGCGTGGATGAACTCACCCTTGGCCCAGTCCCCCATGAACTGGATGCCGGCCTTGCCGTCAACCAGCATACCTGTGGCAACGTTCCAGTCACGGTTCGGGCTGCCGGGATCCTGATAATTACGCAGCTTGGCGAAAACCTCTGCCACATGTTTGAATTTATCGGATTTCACCGCATCGGTATCGAGGTCTTTCCAGACCTTGCCATAGAGTTCCTTACCGCCCTCGCCGAGAAGGATGGCGTTGAACATGGACTGCAACTGCCAAGGCTGGCCGCCGACAGCAATCGGTATCAGACCGGCTGCCTTGATCTTGTCGAGTGCGGCAAACATTTCATCCCAGGTCTTGGGCTCCTCGGTCACGCCGGCCTTGGTAAAGACCGCTTTAGAGTAAAAGACCCAGTTCTGGCCATGGTCGTTGATCGGCGCGCCATAGATATGACCATTATACTGGATGGCCTGATAAAACGCCGGCGTCAGAGCCGATTTCCAATCCTGTTCCTTTGCTAGGTCGTCGAGCGGTCGCAGCAAGCCCTGCTGTGCCAGATCGTTCATCTGCGTGCCGGTGTTGAACTGCATGGCCGTCGGTGGATTGCCGCCGACGATACGGTTGATGCCGATCGGACGAGCGGTCGAGCCGGACCCCGCAATTGCGGTATCGACCCATTCGCCGCCGGCGGCGTTGAAGGCTTTGGCGAGCTCCTTCACAGCGGCGGCTTCGCCACCGGATGTCCACCAATGCAGAACTTCGGCTTTTTTGCCTTCGGCCAGGGCGCCGGTAGCGCTTGCCGTGATCAGTGCCGTGGCGCCGACCAATGCCATCATCAATTTGCGCATGCGTTCCTCCTCCTGTGACGGCGTTCTCCTAACGCCTTTGTTCAGCCGCCGCCGTCTCCAGACATTGGATGCCGAAATTCATGATCCTCCAAAAACCATGCCGTCGGGCCTCCATTCCCTTCGGCAAGTGGGCAATGCTTCCTCAGGCATTGCCCCTCGTCAAGCCCGCAGTCCAAAAGGACTGCATTTTCCCAACCTATAGCGCAACCTATGCGAAACGTCCCTCTTTAATTGCAGGCGAAATCGGGTCCGGACGGCCACAGCTACTATGAATTGCAACCACTCCGCGAGACTGGGAGGAGCGCTCGAAAGCCGTCATGACCTCAAGTGCATGAAATGCAAGCTCAGAAGACACCCGGTGTTGTCGGCCGGAGCGAAGGGAATCCACCATTTCCGCAGCTCCGAGCCCACGCAGGCCCAGATGTCCTGGCACACCCTCCGTATAGGGGTGATCGACCGGAATCTCTTCCCACGCCTCGGCGCCGTCCCGGAACAGCTCGACCTTGCCGGTGAAGTTGTTGGGATCCGGCGTCACCATGGTGCCTTCCGACCCGTATAGCTCGATCTGATTATGCTTGTGCTTGATCACATCGAAACTGGTGGCAATGGTGACGGTCGCGCCACTATGGAACTCCATCACCCCGGTCAGATGCGTCGGCACTAACACTTTGAGCGTCTCACCGCGATGCGGATCGGTCTTAACCGTACGTTCGATGCGCGTGATCTTCGCAGTGCCGAAGACCTCGCGTACGGGGCCGAGCAGGGCAATCAGATTGGTGACGTAATAAGGTCCGACATCCAGCATCGGCCCACCACCGCGCCCGTAGAAGAAGGCCGGATTGGGGTGCCAATGCTCATGGCCGGGCAATAGCAGCATGGCCGTCGCGGAGATCGTCTTGCCGATGCGGCCCTCATCGAGCAGCCGGCGCGTCAATTGATGACCGCCGCCAAGGAAGGTGTCAGGCGCGCAGCCGAGACGCAGATCCCCCGCCCGAGCGATAGCCATCAACTCTTCGGCCTCAGCCATGGATATGCCGAGCGGCTTTTCCGAATAGACATGCTTCCCCGCCAAAAGCGCCTTCTTGCTGATAGCGTAATGTGAGACCGGCGTTGTCAGATTGATGATCAGGCCGATTTCTGGATCGGAGAGCATGGCATCCAGCGCCACAGCCTGGATGCCGAACTGCTCGGCAAGCTTGCGGGCCGAGGTATCGTAGAGGTCGTAGACCGATTTCACGCGGATGAAATCAAACATATGCAACGTCGCGACGTAAGTGGCACTGATGTTGCCGGCGCCGACGATGCCGACCTTCATGGGTTCATTGCTCATTGGATTGACCTTTAGGAAATGGTGATATCGAGTTCAGCCGCAGCGGCGCGCAGATAGTCCATCCCGCGTCGCATTTCGTCGTCGAATTCCGGCGTCGCTTCGCGGAAATGGGTCCAGTGGGAAGCTCCCGGCGCATCCTCCAGCTCGAGCGTAATCGGGCCGGAATAGCCGATCGTCTGAAGTGCTGCGAAAATTGCCTTCCAATCGATCTTGCCACGCCCCGGGCGCCAATGGGCATTGGTGTGGCCCTCATTGTCGGAAAAATGCGTGTTGAAGATGCGGTTGCCGAGTGCGAGCACGACATAATGCGGCATATCGCCGGCCGGAAAGAGATGGCTCGGATCGAAATTCAAGCCCAGATTGGCCGCACCTGTACGCTCGATCAAACGCAACATGCCCTGACCTGAACTGACCCACCGGTAGGGATGCGGCTCGATGGCCACCCGCAACCCCGCGGAGGCTGCGATCTCACATGCCTGGTCGAAGCCATCAACCACAGCTTCGTATTCGCCGGTCCAATCCCATTGCGGCTCGACGGCTGCGCTCCACTCCTGCGAAATGGGTCGCTGCAGGATCGGCTTGACGTCGGACTGGAAAGGATAGGGCGTCATGCTGGTAACGATGGGTGTGCCGATCGCGGCCGCAACGTCCATGCCGCGCTTGTAACCTTCAAGATCAACTTTGGAGACCGCCGCATTCGCCGCCCGGCTGAATGGCAGGTTGAAGAAAAAATTGGTGAGTACCAATCCTTCTCCGTCAGCAATCGCCTTGAGCTCGCGAATGGTCTCCGGCGTGTAGTAGGCAAGCATGTCCACCGACCATGCCGTGAGTTCAAACCCCTTGCAGCCCGTTCGCGCAAGTCGCCGCAGCGGCGCCTGATAGGGCGGGTTCCAGTTGAACGTCCAGATTGGCGATCCGAAAAAAAGCGAGCCCTGGCTCACGTCACCCTCCCTTGGAATGCGGATCTATGCTCACGGCATGGCCTCCGCGCCGACACCGATATGCCTTGCCGGCAAGCCTCCTCGCTTCAATCCGGCAATTCGTAACGTTACGATTATTAAAAACACACCAGCTGTCAACAGCTTATTTTCTGGTATATCAGCACAAAAACCTGACGGGTTTCAAAATTCGTAACGTTACGAATGCTTTCTCTGCGTCTGCTCACACCGGACTATTTATCATTCAGGCGTGAAACGTCTGGCTATGATGATCCACAAAGACGGCGCGGACAACTTCGCTGAGCTCACCAGGATTTTCACCGGCGATAGCCCGGTGCAGAAAAGCCGCCAATCGTTCGCCAACGGCATGGTTGGAGTAATGGAACGTACTGAGCGGCGGATTGAAAAAACCGGGTAACGCCGTGCCGCCATAGGTGATCAGCGCAAAATCCTTGCCCACCTCTCGCCCGACATCGCGCAAGCCCGCAAGAAAGCCCAGAGCCGCCTCTTCGCTCGCCACGAAAGCTGCGGTGGCATCTGGTTTCAAGGCCATGATGCCCTTTGCCATATCGCGCCCATTGTCGGGCGTGGTCGTCGTAACATAAATGCAATCATCCTGAGCCTGAAGATTGCGCTCGGCAAACGTCTTGCGCCAACCGCGAACGAATTGCAGCCCATAGGTGAAGTCATGGCTAGGCGCAATCAGCAAAGGCATGGAATGCCCCGCATCCAGGAGCAGACGCGCAGCCTCGGCACCAATCACCTCATGATCGAGATCGATACTGGGATGCACGCTCAAAAGCTCGGTACGCCCGAAGGTAACAAAGGGCATGCCGACCTCCAGCAGATATTTGACGCGATCGTCCTGTGGGGTCGTATGGGTGATGACAATGCCGTCCACCGATCCCTCCTCGACAATATCGCGCACCGTCGCAAGAGGGTCATCCGCTTGCAATTGCGGAACGATTGTCGTCCGATATCCTCGCGCCTTCATGTATCGCGATGCGCCTTCGATCAGCGAGGCAACGACGATGTTCATTTCCCCCTCGCGCCCGAATGGAAGTACGATGCCGATGGCGTGGGTTTTGCCCGTGCGCAGGTTGATGCCGCCAAGATTTGGGCGATAACCGAGCTCACCCGCAACGCGCTTGACCAATTCGATCGTTTCGCGATTGACTTCGGGACCTTCCTTGAGGGCGCGGCTGACTGTCGTAACCGAAAGACCGAGCGCTGTCGCAACCGTCCGCAGCGTCACGCGCTGGCCTGCCTCCCGCCGCAAACCGCGTCCAACAGACAATCCCTGTAGTTTCGACAAATTATTTCGCTCCGCCATCTCAGCGGGAGAATGCCCCCTGACCGGCGAGGATGCAAGCATGGGCTGCCGCCCAAACTAGGCGTGGAGAGTCTACAATGCACCGCTCGTATGCAACCTTAGGCATTAATATTCAGGATCCGTTCAGAAAATCAATTTTAAGATGCAACCGTTTTCATCTTTCTGTTCCTGGGGGAAATCATGGATAAATATACGAGAGTTGTTTTGACGGTCATCGCCGTATCGCTTGTCGCCATCGCGATCCAAAATACGATCACGCCCGCGAAAGCGCGCAGCAGTTGTGGCGAAGAGTCTTACAATCCTTGCTATGTCAAGCTTGTCAACTGACAAGCCCGGCACTCATCGCTGAGCATTCCAGCGTCTAGATCTGCCAACGCAATGGCAGATCTAGACGTGACACCCAACGTCATGGAATGAACCGCATATCCCAAAGCCGTTGATGCACGGCTGTCACGTCACACTTGGCCAGCGCTTTTCCGCGCCGCCTGAATGGCAGTGCGCGCACCAGCCCTGAGTTGCGCCGTTTCCGTGCCGGCAATAACCAGATCGAGGCCAAGCTTCAGATATTCTCCGGCACGGGCGCCATCGCCGCCAAAAGCACAGATCACCTTGCCGTGGGCGCGGCAGCGTGCAAGCGCAGTTGCCAGCGCCTGGTCGATCGCGGCGCTGTCGGGGGCCAACCGGGCGCCATTCGAAAGCGCAATGGATAGATCCGAGGGGCCAACAAAAATGCCGTCGATACCGTCGACGGCCAGAATTTCATCGATGGCATCCAGAGCCGTTCGGGTTTCCACCATGGCAATCGTGACGGTCAGGCTATTTGCGCTCTGCAAATAGTCTTCAGCCGGAATGCCGAAATGATTGAGCGCAAGGGAAGGCCCCCAACTACGCTCGCCGAGCGGCGGATATTTCGTCGCCTTCACCAGGGCACGGGCATCATCTGCAGAATTGATCATCGGTGCAATGATGGCGGAAGCACCTGCGTCCAGAAGCCGCGAAGCCGACGCGAAATCGCCAACGGGGATACGGGCGATTGCCGGCTTTCCGGCCAACCTGACATGGGCAATGCCGCTTGCAGCAGACGTCATGTCCCACATGCCATGCTGCATATCGAGCACGACGGTATCGAAATCTTCCTGTGCCAGGTGATTGACGAGCATCGGATCGGGAATACCGACCCAACCGGAGATCATGCCGCCATTCTCGCGGCGCTTCAGACGCCCGGCAAAACCGTTAATATCAGTCGTCATCGTCTTTCCTCACCTATCGAAAACAGGCTCTGTCAATGAAGGTAGCAGGTGCTGCCAAATCACGGCGAACCATTTGCAATCGACCATACTCAATTCCCGTAGCCGGGCCACTCGAAAGTGAATTCACGGCGGATATAAATCTGGAAGACAAAAGCACCATGCCCGGAACCGAGCCTTCCGACGTCGATATCGAACTTGCCAAACGAACATGACAAATATGCAGGTATCTTCAGTATCTTGAGGAGCGACGCAGCATTGGCGTACACATGCGAGCCGAATATGGAGATCGCTCATAACCGATCATGAGCGATCGCGAGGGGCCGGTCACCGGAGAGCCATCGAATGCCGAACGCGTCCGCCGGCAATCGAGCATATCAGATGATGCCGCCGCTACCGGCGACCGAGGCGGGCCGCTCCGCGGCAACCTTGCGGCGATAGCCGCTCTGCCGATAGGTAGCGACCGGATCGATCGCACCACCGGCCCGGCGGCGCGCTTCGGCGAGGATGGGCTCGACATCGGCGCGATAGGCACGCTTCAGCGTCTCCGAGGCCATCAGGGCGTCATTTGCTTCCTGATAATCGCCGAGTGCATTGCGATCGACGATCAGCGCCTGGGCATAGGCACGACGGATCTCGTTGGCGCTGGAAATAAGGCTCTCGATCGGGTCCGTGACGTTGTGCGACTGGTCGATCATGTGGGCCGGATTGAAGTCGTTGACGCCACGGCGCTCGGCATCGACCAGTTCGTTGAAGACGAGGAACAGACGATAAGGCTCGATCGCACCGGCGTCGAGATCGTCGTCGCCATACTTGGAATCGTTGAAGTGGAAGCCTCCGAGCTTGCCGAACTGAATAAGGCGCGCGACGATCATCTCGATATTCGTGTTCGGCGCGTGATGACCGAGGTCGACAAGGCAATGCGCCTTGGGGCCGAGCGTCTGCGCGATCAGATAGTTGGTGCCCCAATCCTGAACCACAGTCGAATAGAAGGCCGGCTCGTACATTTTATGTTCGGAGAACAGGCGCCAGTCATCCGGTAGCGCCTTGTAGATATCGGCCATGGCGGCGAGATAGCGCTCGAACGCCTTGGTGAAATTCGTCTGGCCGGGGAAATTCGAGCCGTCACCGATCCATACAGTCAGCGCCTTCGAGCCGATCGCCTCGCCGATCTCGATGCATTCGATGTTGTGCTCGACGGCCTGGGCGCGGGTTGCCGCATCGACATGGCTGAGCGAGCCGAACTTGTAGGAATGTGCCTGGCCCGGCGCATCCGAGAAGGTGTTGGAGTTCATGGCATCGAAGCCAAGGCCGAGTGCCTCGCCCTTGGCCTTCAGTTCACGCGGATCGGCCTTGTCCCAGGGAACATGCAGCGAAACCCTGGGCGTCGCGCGGGTCAGCTGCTGGATGACGGCGCAATCGTCGAGCTTGTCGAAAATACCGCGCGGCTCGCCGGTGCCGGGAAAACGGGCAAAGCGCGTACCGCCGGTACCGACCCCCCAGGAAGGGACGGCAACGAAGAATTCCGATACCTTCTTCGTGACGGCCTCGATATCAACGCCACGACGGGCAAGCGTGGCGCCGAGCGCCTCATAATCGGATTTCAGCGCAGCGGCGCGCTTGTCGTTTTCTGCAGCAACCAGATCGGGCGCAATTCTAAACTCGGCCATTCTTTCCTCCCAAACGATGAAGGCCCGCGCCGGCAAAGATAGCGGCGGCGCAGGCTATTTGAAATCAGCGCGTGAAGCTCTGCGCGTTGCCGGCGTCAACGTTGATGATATTGCCGGTCGATTTGGCGGAGAGGTCCGAGGCCAGGAAATAGATTGCCTCGGCAATGTCCTCGGGCAGGACATTGAGCTTCAGCATCGAACGCTTGCGGTAATGTTCCTCCAGCTCGTCCACCTCGATCTTGGAGGAGGCCGCGCGCTGCTCGCGCCATTCACCGTTCCAGATCTTCGAGCCGCGCAGAACGGCGTCGGGATTGACGGTGTTCACACGGATACCCGCTTCCGCGCCCTCCAGTGCCAGGCAGCGGGCGAGATGGATTTCGGCGGCCTTGGCCGTGCAGTAGGCAGCGGCATTCGGCGACGAGGCCAGGCCGTTCTTCGATGCGACAAAGACGACGTTGCCGCCTAGGTTTTGCCGTCGGAATAGGCGGAAGGCTTCACGCGACACGAGGAAGTATCCGGTCGCGAGAATATCCATGTTGCGGTTCCACATCGAAAGCTCGGTGCTTTCGATCGGCGCGGACGATGCAATGCCGGCATTCGACACGAGAATGTCGACGCCACCAAACTCGACGCAAGCCTCGACGAAGGAGGAGATGACGGCATCTTCCTTCGTCACGTCGAGCTTGACACTTCGCACGGCGTCGGCACCGAACATTTTCGCAAAGTCTGCCTGGGTACTCTCAAGTGCTGCCTGGTCGATGTCAGCCAGAACAACGCAAGCACCCTCGCCCACCAGGCGCGCGGCCGTGGCGCGGCCGATGCCGCCGGCACCGCCGGTCACGAAGGCAACGCGGCCGGCAAGGCTCTTCGGCTTCGGCATGCGCTGCAGCTTCGCCTCCTCCAGCAGCCAGTATTCGATATCGAAGGCTTCCTGCTCGGGCAGACCCTGATATTCGGACACCGTGGATGCGCCGCGCATGACGTTGATGGCGTTGACGTAGAATTCGCCGGCTATGCGGGCGGTTGCCTTATCACGAGCGAAAGACAGCATGCCGACGCCTGGAACGAGGAAGATCACCGGGTTCGGATCGCGCATGGCAGGCGAATTGTCGTGCTTGCAATCATTATAATAGCGTGCGTAGTTGGCGCGATAGTCCTCCAGCGCCTTGTCGAGACCAGCGATCACGGCGTCGACATCGGGCTTCGCCGGATCGAAGTCGACGATCAACGGGCGGATCTTCGTGCGCAGGAAATGATCCGGGCAGCTGGTGCCGAGCGCGCCGAGCGGGCGGAGGCTCTTCGAATTGACGAATTCGAGCACGGCGTTCTGATCATCGAAATCACCGAGCTTGCGCTCTGCCTTGCCGATGCGGCCGCGAATCTCAGGCATCAGCCGGGCGGCGATGGCGCGGCGTTCCGCCTGCGGCAGGCTTTCGACCACCGAACCACCGAAAATGGTCTTGCCTTCGGTCTTGGCGGCAAACCATTCGATCGCCTTGTTGATGGTCTGAAGGGTCAGCTCGTAGCATTCCTTCGCATCATTGGCCCAGGTGAAAAGACCATGGCTTTCGAGGACAACGCCCTTGGAATTCGGATGCGCCTTGACGAAGGCTTCAAGATCGAGCCCGAGCTGGAAGCCCGGACGACGCCACGGGAGCCAGCCGATGTCATCGCCAAAAATTTCGCGTGTCAGGTCGCGCGAATTCTTCGAAGCGGCGATGGCGATGATCGCGTCGGGATGCATGTGATCGACATGGGTGAACGGCACAAAGCCATGCAGCGGCGTATCGATGGAAGCGGCGCGAGCATTGAGGTTGAAGGTGCAATGCGGCAGGAAGCCGACCATACGATCTTCGTCGGCGACACCCTGATAGATGTTCTTCAGGCTGTCGAGCTTGTCCTGATAGAGCGTGGCGAAGCCATCGAGCTTGATGGTGCCGACATCGCCACCGGAGCCCTTGACCCACAATACCCTAACCTTTTCGCCCGAGAGCGGGTCGGTTTCCATGACCTTGGCCGAGGTGTTGCCGCCGCCGTAGTTGGTGATACGCTTGTCGGCACCGAGCAGATTCGACCGATAAAGCAGCTTGCCCGGCTCATCGAGTCCATCAGCATATGCATCATCCCAACGGTTCTTCAGAAGCTGAACGTCAGCCGCCATATCATCCTCCCTTGAAATCAAGTCTTCGGGCGGATCAAACCAGGATGGAGCCGCCCTTTGTGAGCAGGATATCGCTCACCCACCGTCGCTTTGTCAATCGAAAACGATCAAAAACGATAATGTTGCGATGCAATATGAAAGTTTATGATCGTTTATGATTGACACATTGTCATATTTACGAAATAACCGCCCTCAAGGAGGAGCCGATGCACGAACGTGAACGCCATCGCATTATTCTGAGCGCCGTACAGGAAAAGTCTGTGGTGACGATTCAGGATATATCGGAGCTGACAGAGGCTTCGGAAGCGACGATACGCCGTGATATCGCCGCCCTGCATGTTCAGGGAAAGATCCGCCGTGTGCGCGGCGGCGCAGAATCGATTCATCCTCCGCAGCTTGGCAATCTGGCGGCACGGCCTTTCCGCGTCTCTGAAGCCGTCAATATCGATAGGAAACGCGCAATTGCGCGCAAGGCCGCCGAACTCTGCAATCCAGGCGACGCCATCATCATCAATGGTGGAACGACGACGTTCCAGCTGGTGCATTACATCTCGGCCTTCCGGCTTCAGGTAATGACGAACTCATTCGCTATTGCCGAGCATCTGGTCAAACATTCGAAAAACACCGTGACGGTGCCGGGTGGCGCGATTTATCGCGAGCAGAGTCTGATCCTCTCGCCGTTCGACAATGACACCATTCGCAATTTCTATGCCCGGCGCATGTTCATCGGCGCCCAGGGCGTCGGCCCGCTTGGCGTCATGGAGGCCGACGCTCTGGTCATCCAGAGCGAGCAGAAGCTCATGCGCCAGGCCGACGAACTCGTCGTCATGGTGGATTCGAGCAAGTTCCGTCAGCGCTCCAGCCTGATCCTTTGCCCGCTCGAACAGGTCTCGACCATCATCACCGATGACGGCATTTCGCCCGATACCGTTCGCATGATCGAAGACGCGGGCATTTCACTCATTATCGCGAATGTTTCGGCTCAGGCCGAGGAGGAAGATTCCCCGTCAGTCGCATGAGAAGCGCGGCTCAGGTGGGGTGAGCATACCTATTAACTTTGGGAGGAAGTGACATGAATATAGCAAAGAAACTGGCGCTTGGGGTTGCGCTCGCCGCCACGCTTTTCGCCGGCGCGGCCAGTGCAAAAGATATCAAGATCGGTCTCGTGGTAAAGTCGCTGGGCAACGGCTTCTTTGAAGCCGCCAACAAGGGCGCCCAGGAAGCTGCCAAGGATCTCGGCGGCGTGCAGGTGATCTACACCGGCCCGACCTCGACCACGGCCGAAGGCCAGATCGAAGTGATCAACTCGTTGATCGCACAGGGCGTCGATGCCATCGCGATTTCCGCAAACGATCCCGACGCCGTTGTGCCTGCCCTCAAGAAAGCAGCGCAGCGTGGCATCAAGGTCATCTCCTGGGACTCCGGCGTCGCCAAGGCCGGCCGCATCCTGCAGCTGAACCCTTCGTCGAATGAGCTGATCGGCAAGATGTGCCTCACGCTCGCCAAGGATCATCTCGACGGCGGCAAGGGCGACTTCGCCATCCTGTCGGCAACGACCACCTCGACCAACCAGAACATCTGGATCGGCGAGATGAAGAAGCAGCTCAAGGATTTCCCGGGCCTCAACCTCGTCACGACCGTTTATGGTGACGATCTCTCGGACAAGAGCTATCGTGAAGCCCAGGGCCTCCTGACCTCGCACCCGGAAGTCAAGGTCATCGTCGCTCCGACAACCGTTGGCGTGCTCGCCGCATCGCAGGCCGTCAAGGATGCCGGCAAAATCGGCAAGGTCTACGTGACCGGTCTCGGCCTGCCGTCTGAAATGGCCGGCGCGATCAAGTCCGGCGCGACCAAGGAATTCGCGATCTGGAACCCGATCGATCTCGGCTATTCCGCAACCCAGATTGCCTATCGCCTCGTCAAGGGCGAGACCGACGGCAAGCCGGGCAGCGAGATCAATGCCGGCCGCATGGGCAAGATCAAGGTTGGCGAAAACGGCGAAGCCGCCATGGCCGATCCGTTCGTCTACAACGCTTCGAACATCGATCAGTTCTCCAAGGTTTTCTGATCGAAAATCGAACTCGCAGCTCTCCGGCGGCATCAGCCGCCGGACCTGGTTTCATTGATCCGGTACATTGCTGATGACCACAGTTCTTCAACGACCCTCGGCGGACGCACCTGCCGCGAACAATCAGGCCATTCTGGAAATGCGCGGCATTTCGCAGATCTTCCCCGGCGTCAAGGCGTTGGATGGCGTCAGCATTTCGCTCTATCCAGGCAAGGTCACCGCGCTCATCGGCGAAAACGGCGCCGGCAAATCCACCCTCGTCAAAATCCTGACCGGCATATACCGCCCGAACGAAGGCGAGATCCTTGTCGATGGCAAATCGACAGCTTTTGCCCATGCGCAGGCGGCCATCGATGCCGGCGTCACGGCGATCCATCAGGAAACGGTGCTATTCGACGAGTTGACCGTTGCCGAAAACATATTCCTCGGACATGCGCCACGCACATCCTGGCGCACCATCGACTGGAAGACGATGAACAATCGGTCGAAGGAGCTCCTGCTATCGCTCGAAAGCGCGATCGATCCCTCTACACGTCTGAAAGACCTCTCCATCGCGCAGCGCCACCTTGTCGCAATTGCACGCGCTTTGTCGATCGAGGCTCGTATCGTCATCATGGACGAGCCCACCGCCGCCCTTTCGCGCAAGGAGATCGATGATCTCTTTCGCATCGTCGAAGGTTTGAAGGCAAGGGGCAAGGCGATCCTGTTCATCAGCCACAAATTTGATGAACTCTATGAGATCGCAGACAATTTCGTCGTCTTTCGCGACGGCCGTGCCGTTGGTCATGGCGAGCTGAAAGCGACGCCGCAGGACGAGATCGTCCGTATGATGGTCGGACGCGATGTCGGCAACGCATTTCCCAAGGTTGAGGTATCGCTCGGCGATACCGTTCTCGAAGTCGAGAAATACTGTCACCGCACGGAGTTCCGCGACATTTCCTTCAAGCTGCGACGCGGCGAAATTCTCGGCGTCTACGGCCTGATCGGCGCCGGGCGCTCGGAGCTTTGTCAATCGCTCTTCGGCATCACCAGACCGCTCTCGGGCCGCCTGACGCTGGACGGTCGGGAAATCCAGATCCGATCGCCTCAGGATGCTATCGGCGCCGGCATCGTCTACGTGCCGGAAGAGCGTGGCCGTCACGGCTTGGCGCTGCCGATGCCGATCTATCAGAATATGTCGCTACCCTCTCTCGGGCGGACATCGCGGAAGGGCTTCCTGAAGGCGGCCAACGAATTCGCTCTTGCCCGCAAATATGCCGAACGGCTCGATCTGCGCGCCGCCGCCCTATCCGTGCCAGTCGGCACGCTGTCAGGCGGCAATCAGCAGAAGGTGGTCATCGGCAAATGGCTGGCGACACAGCCGAAGATCATCATCCTCGACGAACCCACCAAGGGGATCGACATCGGCTCGAAGGCAGCCGTTCATGGCTTCATCAGCGAGCTGGCGGCTGAAGGCCTCAGCATCATCATGATCTCTTCCGAACTGCCCGAGATTATCGGCATGGCGGATCGGGTGCTCGTTATGAAAGAGGGCCTGTCGGCCGGTCTTTTTGACCGCGGGGAGCTGACACCGGAAACACTCGTCCGTGCCGCCACGGGAAATGCATAGGGAGAGCCGGATGCCACGTATCCTCAAAAGACGAGAGACCCTGCTCTTCATTATTATCGTCGTGATGATAGCCGGGTTCGCAATGCGAGCAGCCGGTTTTGCCGAGCCCGCCAACCTCGCCAACATCTTCAACGACACCTCAATCCTCATCATCCTGGCCCTTGCCCAGATGACGGTCATCTTGACGAAATCGATCGATCTGTCCGTCGCAGCCAACCTGGCGCTGACGGGCATGGCGGTCGCGATGCTGAACGCGGCCTATCCCGATATTCCGCTGGTCGCGCTCGTCGTCACGGCAATCCTGATGGGTGCGGTTCTCGGCGCCATCAACGGCTATCTCGTCTGGGCCTTGGAAATCCCGCCAATTGTCGTCACGCTCGGAACCCTGACAATCTATCGCGGCATGGCGTTTGTCTTGTCGGGGGGTGCCTGGGTCAATGCGCATCAGTTCACGCCGATATTCCTGAACGTACCGCGCACACAGCTTCTCGGCCTGCCGGTGCTTGCGTGGATCGGCATCGCGATCGTGCTGATGATGTTTCTGGTGCTGCGCTATACGCAGTTCGGCCGCTCGGCCTATGCGAGCGGCGGCAATCCGGTAGCCGCCGTCTATGCCGGCATCGATGTCGGCTGGACGCGGTTCCTCGCCTTCGTTCTGTCTGGCGCACTTGCAGGCCTCAGCGGCTATCTCTGGGTCTCGCGCTATGCGGTGGCTTATGTCGACATCGCAAACGGCTTCGAGCTCGACAGCGTGGCGGCCTGCGTCATCGGCGGCATTTCGATCGCAGGCGGTGTCGGTTCGGTTGCTGGCGCCGTGTTGGGCGCCCTTTTCCTCGGCGTCATTAAAAATGCGCTCCCGGTGATCGGTATCTCTCCGTTCACGCAGATGGCAATCTCCGGCACCGTCATCATCCTTGCGGTCGTCTTCAACGCCCGGCGCGAGCGCAATCGTGGTCGCATCATCCTCAGGGATCAGGCAGCAAAAGACACCGCCAGCGAGGGAGCAATCGCATGACCAACGCTTCGCAAGCGACAACGGCGGAAAAGCGCGCCATTCCGGATCGCCTCGGCACTCCTTTCAAACGTATTTTGTCGAGCTGGGAAACGCTGCTCTTTGGCGTCGCGGTCGTGATCTTCATCTTCAATTCGCTGGCCTCGCCTTATTTTCTGGATCCCTTCAATCTTTCGGACGCCACCTTCAACTTTACCGAAAAGGCGATGATCGCCTTTGCCATGGCGCTGCTTGTCATATCAGGTGAAATCGACCTATCGGTCGCAGCCATCATTGCGCTCGCCTCGACAGCCATGGGCGCCGCCGCGCAAGTCGGCGTCGACACGCCCGGCCTCGTCGCGATCGGCATCGGCGTCGGTCTGGTCTGCGGCATCTTCAATGGCTTCCTCGTCTCCGTGATGAAGCTGCCGTCGATCGTCGTTACCATCGGCACGATGAGCCTGTTTCGCGGCATTTCCTACATCGTGCTCGGCGACCAAGCCTATGGCAACTATCCGGATAGTTTTGCCTATTTCGGCCAAGGTTATGTCGTCTGGGTCTTCTCGTTCGAATTCGTGCTGTTCATCGTGCTCGCGATTGCCTTTGCGATCCTGCTGCATGCAACGAATTTCGGCAGGCAGGTCTATACGATCGGCAACAATGATTTTGCCGCGCGCTTCTCGGGCATTCCGGTCGAGCGGGTGAAATTCATCCTGTTTCTCCTGACCGGCATCATGAGCGGCATCGCCGCCGTCTGCCTCACCTCGCGCCTTGGCTCCACGCGCCCCTCGATCGCGCTCGGCTGGGAGCTGGAAGTCGTGACCATGGTCGTACTCGGCGGCGTGTCGATCCTTGGCGGCTCAGGCACGATCGGCGGTGTCGTCATCGCCGCCTTCGTCATGGGGCTCGTCACTTTCGGTCTCGGTCTCCTCAACGTGCCTGGTATTGTCATGTCGATCTTCATTGGCCTCCTCCTTATCATCACCATTGCGTTGCCGATCGTCGCGCGGCGCCTGAAGACCATGAGCTCCAAATGACCGCTGCGCTGGAACGGCATGCCTTCAAGATGAAGCTCAACCCCGGGATGGAAGCGGAATACCGGAAGCGCCACGACGAAATCTGGCCGGAGCTGGTGGACCTGCTGCATCATGCGGGAGCGAGCGACTATTCCATTCATCTCGATCGCGAGACGAACACGCTCTTCGGCGTACTGACGCGACCAAAGGATCACGCCATGGCAAGCCTGCCCGAGCATCCCGTCATGAAGAAATGGTGGGCGCACATGGCCGATATCATGGCGACCAATGCCGATAATTCGCCCGTTCAGAGTGATCTCGTCACGGTCTTTCATCTGCCATGAGCATCGAGACAGATTATCGTCATATCGCTGTGATCGACATCGGTAAAACCAACGCCAAGGTGGTCGTGCTTGATGCCGCGACGGGCGCAGAGATCGCCGCCGCCAGGATGGCAAACACCGTCGTCAAATCCGGGCCTTATCCGCATTACGATATAGAAGCGCTTTGGGATTTCATCGTTTCAGCGCTCAAGAACTTTGTCGGCAAGCCGGGAATCGATGCCATATCGATCACCACACACGGCGCCTGCGCGGCAATGCTTTGCGCTGACGGCAGACTTGCCATGCCGGTTCTCGACTATGAGCACGGCTATCCCCAGGCGGTTCAAGATGCCTATAGGCAGTTGCGGCCGGATTTTGCCGAGACGTTTTCGCCGAGCTTGTCGGTCGGGCTTAATGTCGGGGCACAGATCCATTATCTGAAAAACGCCTTTCCCAAGGATTTCACACGCGTCGCGGCGATCCTTAGCTACCCGCAATATTGGGCATTCCGGTTGACCGGCATCGTCGCCAATGAGGTGACATCGCTGGGCTGCCACACCGATCTATGGAATCCGACCACGCGAAGCTATTCCTCTCTCGTCGATACGCTTGGAATTCACGATCTCATGGCACCGGTGCGTTCGGCTTTCGATGTGCTCGGTCCAGTCATACCACCGCTCGCTGTCGATATGGAATTGGACAAGGAGTTGCCGGTTTACTGCGGCATTCATGATTCCAACGCTTCGCTTCTACCGCATCTGGTACAAAACGAGGCACCATTTGCCGTTGTTTCGACTGGAACGTGGGTGATCACTTTCGGTGTCGGGGGGGATCTCGACCATCTCGATCCCGAACGCGACGCATTGGCCAATGTCGACGCCTATGGTCGCGCCGTGCCATCAGCTCGTTTCATGGGTGGGCGCGAATTCGAGATCCTCATGGCCGAGATCGGAACCGCATCCGCCACGGCCATCGATGACGCTCTTGAAACGGTGATGGAAAAAGGTCTCATGCTTCTCCCCAACGTGGTCGAAGGATCCGGCCCGTTTCCCGGCAAAGCCATGCGCTGGATTGGTGAAGCTCAAAATCCTGCCGAGAGACTTGCTGCAGTCAGCCTTTACCTTGCGCTGATGACAGAGGCCTGCCTGACGTTGACAGGCGCTAAAGGACCGATATTCCTTGAAGGCCCATTCGCACTCAATCGCGCCTACATCACCGGGCTTGCCGCGGTGACGGCGCGGGAGGTTATCGCCTTGCCGGGCTCGACGGGAACCAGCCAGGGCGCGGCCCTCTTGACAGGCATTCACCCGCCTGAGGCCGTGAATATCAGGCCGATCCGCGCCGAACTGCGCGGCATGAGCCGCTATCGGCAAGCCTGGCACGATGCCTTGGTTGGTTAAAGGGCGATTGTACCGAGTTCTGCCGCAGCAATGTCTGCTACGCGAAGTGTGGAACGAGCAAGCTCATCCATGTCATCCTCGATCATCCAGGACGCCGAAAGGCCGGCCCAGGCGACGATCCATTGCAGCAGGCGCCGGCGCTCCAAACCCGCAGCCTCGGCAACAACACCAACTTGTCGTGCGAGACGGCCCGGGCTGGTTGCAACCGCGTTGTCAGGATTGCAAAAGAGGTTGGCGTAATCAAAACCGCGTTCCCCCACCAGACCTTTCGGGTCGATCGCAAGCCAGCCGCGCTCGCCGAAGTCCAGGAAGTTACCGTGATGCACATCGCCATGCAGCGCAACAATCTGCCGAGGCTCAGACAATAGCGCGTGGGCAGTCGCCGCAGACCGCGCAAAGGCGCCACCTTCACGGCTGCCTGCCTGCTCCAGCGAACGAAATCGACGCACGAGAGGGATCAACGACGGCAGAAACGGCTCGCGTCGAGCATGCAGCGCTGCGACCGCCTTGCAAATGATGCGGCTTGCCTCGTCGTCTTCACCGTGTCTCACCATTTCGACCAGAGATTGTCCCCCCGTCGCTCGCTCCAGCAAGATGGCATCGCCTTCATACGCAAGGGCACGGGCGGCACCGACGCCATTCCACCATATCATCAGCTGGGCACCCGATCTTTCCTCCGCAGCAAGCGCCACCTTGAGCATGGCAGCCTCGCCGTTCCGCCGCACCGGAAAAAGCTGGCTCGAATGCGTCACGATCGGATCGCCATCCGCGATCAGCTGCCAGAGATCAAAATAGGGTTTGGAAACGTCAAAGTCTGTCACCTGCCCAACGGCTCCTCAGTCTGTTACGTTGCGTATTGCTCGATATTTTCATGGCAGAATGAGGTTGGCGTTTTCAGCTTCAGCTGCTGCTGGATTCAGCAGTCATCTTTACTTAAGCCGCCGCGGCCGAGGCGCAACAACCATCCCTCGATGAGATTTTTTGGAAAATCGCTAAAATTGTCGCGACGAAGGTTATTTTCTTGCGGAATCGTCACATTTTTCCTACAGAAAATACCCTCATGGGGGCTTTCGAGATAAAAAAATGACCGAAGGCAAACATCGGCTTAAATATCAGCTCTGTCTTCTTGAAAAGAACGCCTTACGGCAGTTTGCGCGTCGAGACAGGCGATTGCGGGCGGGTTCAAAGGGCGCTGCCGCGCTCATCCAAGGAGAGAGAAAATGAGTCTGAAAACATTGACGGCCGCCACCTTCGTCGCTTCGCTGGCCTTCGCACCGCTCGCGCATGCAGACATCACAATCGGCCTCATCGCACCGCTGACCGGCCCGGTCGCGGCCTACGGCGAACAGGTCAAGAACGGCGCGCAGACAGCCGTGGACGAAATCAACAAGAGCGGCGGCGTTCTCGGCCAGAAGCTCGTTCTGAAGCTTGGCGATGATGCCGGCGACCCGAAGCAGGGCGTATCGGTCGCCAACGGTTTTGTCGGCGAAAGCATCCATTTCGTCGTCGGCCCGGTTACGTCAGGCGTTGCCATTCCGGTTTCCGACGCGCTGTCCGAAAACGGCATTCTGATGGTTACGCCGACGGCAACCGCTCCGGACCTGACCAATCGCGGCCTCACCAACATTCTGCGCACCTGCGGTCGTGACGACCAGCAGGCGACGGTTGCCGCCGAATATGTCCTGAAGAACTTCAAGGACAAGAAGATCGCAATCATCAACGACAAGGGCGCCTACGGCAAAGGTCTCGCCGACGCCTTCAAGGCAACCCTGAACAAGGGTGGTGTTACGGAAGTCGTCAACGACTCGCTGACGGCAGGCGAAAAGGACTACAGCGCGCTGACATCGAAGCTGAAGCAGGCTGGTGTCGAAGTCATCTATTTCGGCGGCTATCATCCGGAAGCAGGTCTGCTTGCCCGCCAGCTGCATGACATCTCGGTCAAGGCACAGATCATCGGCGGCGACGGCCTTTCCAACACGGAATACTGGGCGATCGCCAACGACTCTGCGGCCGGCACTCTTTTCACGAATGCTTCCGATGCCCTGAAGAACCCTGCTTCGCAGAGCGCGGTTGCCGCTCTCAAGGCAAAGAATATCCCGGCTGAAGCTTTCACGCTCAACGCTTACGCTGCCGTGGAAGTGCTGAAGGCTGGCATCGAGAAGGCCGGCAAGGCTGATAACGCAGAAGCCGTCGGCACGGCTCTCAAGAAGGGCGAACCGATCGACACCGCGATCGGCAAGGTTACCTACGGCGAAACCGGCGACCTCACCTCGCAGAGCTTCTCGCTCTACAAGTGGGAAGGCGGCAAGATCGTTTCGGCCGAATAAGCCGTCGCATCATCACTTAACGATAGAGCCGGGCCACTTGTTGGCCCGGCTTTTTGTTGCGCGTATTGATCAAACCGGGCGCGGCTCAGCAAACCTTGCGGAAGCGCTCGATGCAGGTGGACAAAACGTCCTCACCCGGTCGTTTCCACCAATTATTCTGGGAGAAAATCTCCACTTCCTGCAGGCCGGAAAAGCCTGCCTTCTCTATCTCGGCGCGGATGCGCTTGAGATCGATGACGCCGTCACCCATCATGCCGCGATCCAGCAGCAGGTCCGTCGTCGGCACAAGCCAGTCGCAAATATGATGCGCCAGAATACGGCCTCCGGCGCCGGCACGCGCAATCTGCTCGTGAAGCTTCGGATCCCACCAGACGTGGTAGACATCGATGGCAACGCCGATGCCGTCGCCAAGAAGATCGCAGATATCAAGCGCTTGCTCCAGCGTGTTCACGCAGGCGCGGTCGGCAGCATACATGGGATGAAGCGGCTCGATCGCGAGTGGAATTCCGGCGTTGCGCGCGTGCGGAAGGATCGCAGCAATACCGTCCGCGACCATTTCCCGAGCGTGAACGATATCCTTCGATCCCTCAGGCAAACCGCCAACGACGAGGACGAGACAATCGGCATTTAGCGCCGCTGCTTCATCGATTGCCCGCTTGTTGTCTTCGATTGCAGCCGCCCTGCCCTCGGCATTTGCGGCAGGAAACATGCCGCCGCGGCAAAGGCCGGTTACCTGCAGCTTATTGTCGGCGACGATGCGTGCGGCTTCTGAAAGCCCGATCTTATGCACCTGATCGCGCCAAGGTGCGATCGCGACGATATCCTGCTTCAAGCAGGCGTCCACCGCCTGCCGCATGTCATATTGCTGACGCACCGTCGCCAGGTTGATGGACAGTCCTTCTACGGCCATTCCGATGTTTCTCCCCGGTCCTCTTGGTCGCTATTCGATGCCGACAGTGGCAAGAATCGTCTTCATGCGATGCGCGGCCATATCCGGATCGCGTAGAACGCGGGCAGCATCCGCGAGCCTGAACAGCTCCGAAAGATGCTGGATCGAGCGGGTGCTCTGCTGACCGCCGAGCATCTGGAAATGGTTCTGGAAGCCATTGAGATAGGCGAGGAAAACGACGCCAGTCTTGTAAAAACGGGTCGGCGCCTTGAAGATATGGCGCGACAGCGGAACGGTCGGTGCCAATATCTCGTGGAACGCGTCGAGATCGTTTTCGGCAAGCTTTGCCAGGCCAGCGCTCGCGGCCGGCGCGATAGCATCGAAGATGCCAAGAAGCGCGTGCGAATAACCCTGCTCGTCGCCGGCGATCAGCTCTGCATAATTGAAATCGTCGCCCGTATACATCTTCACGGCCGGATCGAGCCGGCGACGCATGACGATTTCCTTTTCAGCCGACAGCAGTGAAATCTTCACGCCATCGACCTTGGCAGCATTCTGATTGATGATGGCGACAGCCGTATCCATCGCCTTCATGTCGTCGCTCGACCCCCAGTAACCCGCGAGCGCCGGATCGAACATCGAGCCGAGCCAATGGATCATGACAGGCTCCTTCACCTGTCCGAGGATGCGGTCATAGACGCGAATATAGTCGTCCGGGCTCTTTGCGGCGGCGGCGAGCGCGCGGCTCGCCATCAGAATGATCCGTCCGCCCTGCCCCTCGACATAGGCGATCTGCTCCTCGTAAGCGCGGATGACATCGTCGATCGTCACATCCGGCCCCGGCGGCAGGTGGTCGGTACCGGCGCCATAGGCAATCAGCGAATCCGAACGATTGCGGGCCGCCGATTGCGCATGGGCGATCAGCTCCTTTGCCCCGGTCCAATCGAGGCCCATGCCACGCTGCGCGGTATCCATGGCTTCCGCGACACCGAGGCCGAGATCCCAGAGATATTCGCGAAACGCAATGGTGCGCTCCCAGTCGATGTTACGGTCGAGCCAGGGATCATTGTCCGCCAGGGGATCGACGACGATATGGGCGGCGGCATAGGCCACGCGATTGAAACGATGGCCGCCTGCCGGCTTTTCCGGCGCGCTCAGCGGCGCATTGCTGATCGTGAAGTCGGCAAGCGCGCCGCCGACAGTTGGTAGACGAAGGCTTCTTGTCATGATCCTATCCCCTATTCACCGAGCGATTTTCGGGACATCGACCCACCGGCGCTCGGCCCAGCTTTGCTGGGCAAGCTCGGCAAGCTGGACACCCTTGGCGCCCTCGCGCAGCGTGTACTTCCACGGCGCATCCTCGG
>NZ_JABAIJ010000010.1 GCF_012641435.1 Rhizobium sp. P38BS-XIX | reverse complement strand
CGGCAACCGGAACGTCCTTCCAGCTGTAGCCCTGCTTGGCCAGCGCGTCCTTGATCACCTTCAGAGCCGCTGCCTCACCGCCCGATGTCCACCAGTGCAGCATCTGCACTTCCTTAACATCCGCCGCACGCGCTGCTCCAGCCGTCAATCCAGACAGCGCAAGAGCCAATGCCGCACTCATCATCAGAAGCTTACGCATCAATAAAAACCTCCCAGTTTAAACAGTCACCGGATACGGGAGCCATTTCCCGCGTCCCCTTTCGCCCTCCTCAGGCGCAGTTCTAAGCCGGCTAAGCCAGCGTCTACTTCTGCGGCATCCACCAGTTGGTTCTGCCGCCGACATGCATGTTGAGCGTCTTCGTCTCGGTATAGTCTTCAACCGCATGACGGCCGAGTTCGCGGCCGAGACCGGATTGCTTGTATCCGCCGAAGGGCAGTTCAGGCGTTCCGTCCATGAAGGTGTTCATCCAGACGGTTCCGGCCCTCACCTTCCTGCCGATGGTCAGGCAGGTATCGAAATCGCGGCTCCAGACCCCGGCCGACAGGCCGTAGTCGATCGAGTTGGCGATCTCGATCGCCTCGGCCGTCGTTTCGAATGTGAGCACGGACAGCACAGGCCCGAAAACCTCCTCGCGCGCGACCGCCATGCCGGGGGTTACGGCCTCGAGGATCGTCGGCGCCATGAACTGGCCCATGCCGAAGTCGAGCGTTTCGCCACCATGCGCGATCCTTGCGCCGCTATCCCTGGCGCCGGCGAGATAGCCGCCGATCTTTTCGAGATGCTGCGGCGTGATGATCGCGCCGACCTGGGTCGTCGGATCGAGGGGATCGCCGACTTTGACGTGCTTTGCCAGTTCCGCGACACGCCTGACGACATCCGATGCGATATCCTTGTGCAGGATCAGACGCGACCCGGCATTGCAGCATTCGCCGGCGTTGAAATAGGCGCCGAATACGGCGGCATCGATAAAGGCATCGAGATCGGCATCCGGAAAGACGATTTGCGGGTTTTTGCCGCCGAGTTCGAGGGAAACCTTCTTCAGCGTTTGCGCGGCATTGGTCATGGTCAGCTTGCCGACGCCCGTGGAGCCGGTGAAGGACACCATATCGACATGCGGATGAGAGGTCATGATCGCGCCGACCTCGGCACCCGTTCCGGTGACGATGTTTACGACGCCGTTGGGAACGCCTGCTTCCTGCAGGATTTCACCCAGAACGAGGGTCGAGCCGGATGTCAACTCGGAGGGCTTCACCACCGTCGTGCAGCCAGCCGCCAATGCGAAGGGGAGCTTCTGGCCGACGATCAGGAACGGGAAGTTCCACGGCGTGATGATCGACACGACGCCGATCGCTTCGCGCAGAACGACGCCGAGCGTGCCGTCGCCGAGCGTGTTGTAGCTTTCGCCATGCAGATTGCGCGCAAGCGATGCCGCATACCGCCAGATATCGACGGAGCCGGCGATCTCGCCGCGAACCTGCGAAATCGGCTTACCGGCTTCGATGGCATCGAGATAGGCAAGCTCCTCCGCGCGTGCGGCGATCAGATCGGCAGCCTTGAGCAACACGTTCGCGCGCTCCGAAGCCGTCATCCGTGGCCAAGCGCCGTTGTCGAATGCCTTGCGCGCCGCAGCGATCGCACGCTCGGCATCCGCTTTCGTTCCCGCAGGGTAGCGGCTCACGAGCACGCCATGGCTGGGTGCGACACGCTCGATCGAATGGGATGTACCGGCTTCCCACTTCCCGTCGATCAGCATCTTGAAGTCGCGAACCCGGTGATCGCTAAGAACTTTCGGAGCAACCAGAACCGTCATTACCATTCTCCCTTGAACTGTGCCGGGCGCTTTTCGCTGAACGAAGCGACGCCCTCCTTGAGATCACCGGTCTTTGCGACAAGGATGGATCCCAGAGCCTCGACAGCCGTACCGTTGTCTTCGCCGTTTGCCGACGCGATCATCAGCTTGGCAACTTCGAGTGCCGCCGGACCCCTGCTGGCGATGCGGGCCGCGTAATCACGGGCGGCGGCAACGGCATTGCCGGTTGCGGTAATCGCATCGACCATGCCGAGCAATCGCGCTTCTTCGGCCGTAAAGATCTCGCCGCCGAGCGCCATGCGCCGCACGACCTGAGCGCCGAAGCGCTTGACCAGCCGTTGCGTTCCCGACCAGCCCGGCACCATGCCGAGGCCTGTCTCTGGAAGGCCGATCTTGATCTGCTCCTCTGCAATACGGATGTCCGCCACGCCGGCAAGCTCCAGCCCGCCGCCAAGCGCATGGCCGTTCAGCGCCGCAATCAGCGGAACGCGAAGCGTGGCAAGCCTTTCGAAAATGCGATGCCCATGCCGAACCCAGGCATGGCCGAATTCTTCCGGGCGCATGCCGCCCCAGGCCTTGATGTCGCCGCCGGCAGAAAAGCCCTTGCCTTCGCCGGTCAGGATCGCCACCCGCACCTGCGCGTTTGCCTCGACCTCGTCGGCCGCCTGGGCAAGCGCCTGGAGCATCCCCAAGTCAAGTGCGTTCAGTTTCTCCGGACGCGCGACGGTCATGATCGCTATATGGCCGTCAACTTCGACCTTCACCGTGCCGTTAGCCATGGAACATCCCCTCGAGGACGCGCGCGTCCTTGCGCGGCAGCGACAGACCGATGGCCGGTTCTGCAAAGAGCACCGCATCCATGAGCTTGAGATCTTCGGCGACGATAAGCGGGAATTCCGATTGATCGAGAATATCGGTCTGCAGATCGACGCCCGGCGCAATCTCGGTCAGAACGATGCCGTTCGGCGTCAACTTCATGACGCATCGTTCGGTCACATAGGTGATGTCCTGCCCCTGTTCGATCGCCCGCTTGCCGGAGAAGGTAACGTGCTCGACTTCGTTGACGAGCTTCTTCAACTTGCCTTCCTTATCGATCACGAGCTTGCCGTCGACGATCGACAGCTTCGCGCCGGCATTGAACATGCCTGAGAAGACGATCTTCCTGGCGCGCGCCGTGATATCGACAAAGCCGCCGGCACCCGCTGTAACATGGGGGCGGAACGAAAGCTTGGAGACGTTCACCGAACCATCCCTGCCGATCTCCAGGAAGGATAGCAGCGATGCATCGAAGCCGGCCCCCTGGAAATAGGTGAACTGGTAGGGGGACGGCATGTAGGCGTCCGCGTTGGAGGCGCAGCCGAAGGCGAAATCAAGAAGCGGCACGCCACCGACGGCACCCTGCTCGATGACCCAGGTAACCGCGCCGTGAAGCCCTTCCTCCAGGAGGATGCGCGGTACGTTCGCGGAAATGCCGAAGCCGAGATTGACGCAGCTGCCAGCCTGCAGCTCCTGCGCCACACGGCGCGCAATCACCTTCTGAATGTTGAATTCCGGAACCGTGAAGCTATCGAGCGGCCGGAAAATTTCTCCCGAGATCGCGGGATCGTAGAGCGTCTGGGTCGTCTGCTTCTGGTCAGGATCTACGATGACGTAGTCGACCAGCATACCCGGCACGCGGACGTCATGCGGCTTCAGGGATCCTTCCTTGGTGATCCGCTTGACCTGGGCGATGACAATGCCGCCATTGTTGCGGGCGGCCAGCGCCTGATCGAGGCCGCCGAGATAGGCGCCCTCATGTTCGTAGGTGAGATTTCCGCGCTCATCTGCCGTCGTAGCACGAACGATGGTGACCTGCGGGACGATAGACGGAAAGAAAAGCCAATCCTCGCCTTCGAAGGAAACGCGCTTGACGACGGGTTCCTGCGCACCAAGCCCATTCATGGCGCATCCCTGCCGCTCGGGATCGACGAACGTGTCGATGCCGACCTTCGTCAGGACACCCGGCCGCTTGGCCGCTGCCTCGCGATGGATGTCGAACATGATCCCCGAGGGAATGTTATAGGCTGGGATCTCGTTATTGGTGATCATCTGCCAGATCAACGGCGGTTCCGAACTGGAAGGGCCGGAAGGGTATGAGCCGCCGATGATGCGCTTCAACAAACCTTTTTTGGCAATATGGTCGACACCCTTGATGCCGCTCATGTCTCCGGCAGCAATCGGGTGAAGCGTCGTGATGTCGCGCGGGTGGCCGGTCGCCTCGAAACGTTCGCCGATCGCCTTGAGCATGAGATCGGGGCAGCCGAGACCGCTGGATGACGAGACCGAAACGACGGCTCCATCCGGGATGAGGGCTGCGGCTTGCGCCGGGGTGATGTGCTTGCTCATGTTCACTTAAAGTCCTGTTTTCTTTGTCCCGACCAGGATCACGCCATGATCGGCGATGACTGCCGCTTCGCGATTGCACCGCTGCCGCAACTTTCGCGGACCACAAGCCGCACGGACGACACGATCGCCTCGGCCTCGGCCTTTCCGGCATTGATCTGCTTGAGAAGTAACTGTGCGGCCCTGCGGCCCATTCCTTGCGGATCGACAGAGATTGTCGTCAGAGCCGGAACCGCTGTCTTGGCTTCGATCACGTCGTCAAAACCGACCACGGCAAAGTCGCGCCCCGGCTCGAGCCCAATGGTGCGCAATCCGTCGCAGACGCCAAAGGCAACCGCGTCGTTGAAGCAAACGGCCGCCGTCGGCTTCTCCTCGATCGCCAGTGCACGTCCGATCGCATCGGCCCCACCGGCCCTCGATGGCGCGGACGGCACGATCAGACTTTCCTCCAGCGCCATCCCACAGTTCGCCATCGCCGCACGATAGCCATCGAGCCGCTCGTCAAAAACGGCGGTATCGTTGAACCCACCAAGAAAGGCGATCCGGCGATGCCCGAGCGATGCGAGATGCTGCACCCCGGCAAATATGCCTTCGCGATTGTCCGATACGATCGAAGACACCCTTGCGCCCGGAACATTTCGCACCGCGACAACCACAGGAATACCCGCCGCGACAAGCGGCTTGAGATCCGAGGCTTCGGTCGCACGCGAGGGCGAGAGAATGAGCCCCGAAATCCCGTGCTCCCGCATCGAGGCGATGACTTCGCGCTGGCGATCCAGGCTTTCACTGGTGTTGGACAGAAACTGGACGAAACCCGCGGACTGCACGACCATATCGACGCCGACAGCAAGTTCGGCAAAGAAGCCGTTGGTCAGATCGTTGACGACAACGCCGATAATCTTCGACTTGGCGCCCGACTGCCTGAGATTGGCGGCACCGCGATTATAGACGTAGCCAAGCTCGCGCATCACGGCATTGACCTTCGTCCGCGTTCCCTCGTTGACGAGAGGAGATCCTTGCAAGACGAGCGAAACCGTCGACTTCGAGACGCCGGCAGCCTGCGCGATATCAATGACGGTAACCCGCCCCTTCGCCATTACATCCTCCTCCGACAGCTCGTTGCGTGATGGCACTTAATTGGAACGTTCCAACTAAGTCAAGCGAAAACTCTCGACAAAATCCTGTAAGGCAATAATGGAGATTCTGCTGAAATCGAATTATAATTCTTATCACTTCATTGAATAATATAGGTTTATTCGAAATTTTTCCCTCGTCGCCCTTACAGGCGGCCTCCATAATTTTAGGGGATCTGGGAAAAATTTGGAACGTTCTAATTTTTTTATCGAACCAACCATTGAAGAGAAGCCGTGGCAATCGCAATTGAGAAGCACCCCCATGCTACTTGATATTTCGATGCGCCTGAGATCCTTGCACGACTGAAATCAAGCAAAGCCGTTCGGCCGTCCCTTCTCGCCAGCTTTTCGAAATAGCTGCATTCGATCTTATTTGTGCCAGGCGCTCCCGAACTGGCCGGGGAAATACTTGCGTGAGCTGTAAGATACTGCGATGCGAGGGGGCCGCCGATATTGATTCGACGCACGCAGGCATGATGGAGGCTCCATGATCTCGGGAAAGACTAAGAAAGGTCCGCTCGCGGGCATTGCGCTCGCCAGCGCCGGCTACGCTTGCTTTGCCCTGCAGGACGCCGTCGTGAAGTGGCTGGTTGCCGATTATGAAGTTCCGGAAATTCTCTTTCTGAGAAGCCTCGTCATCGTGATCGTCGCGGGCATATTCGTTCGGCGCTATCGCCATCCGTCGATCTTCAAGAGCCCTTATCGGAAAACCGTCGTGCTGCGAGCGGCTCTGATGCTTCTTGCCTGGTTACTCTTCTACAATGCGGCCAAGCACCTGGGACTCGCCGAACTGACGACGCTCTATTTTTCGGCGCCGATCATGGTCATGCCGCTGTCCATCCTCGTCCTGCATGAGAAAATCGGCATCAGCCGCTGGGTGGCCTGTGCAGGCGGCTTTGTCGGCGTGCTGGTCGCGGTCAATCCAACGCATTCGCCGAACCTCATTCCAGCAGCCATGTGTATCGTCGCCGGCTTTTGCTGGGCATGGAGCACGATCCTGATACGATTGGTCAGTCGCAGCGAGTCGACATTGACGCAGATGTTTGCGACGAGCCTGTTGTTCGGCCTCGCCTGCGCAGTGTCCTTTCCCTGGATATGGAAGACCCCCGATGCCGCAGGATGGGCAATGATGCTCGGTCTCGGCCTTGTTTCGGCGCTTGGTCAGTTTCTGCTTTATGAGGGCTATCGATACGCACCCGCATCGGCGCTCGCCCCGGTGGAGTATACAGGCCTCGTCTGGGCTTTCATTTACGGCTATCTGATCTGGGCGGAAATTCCAGCTGTGAACGTCTTCGCCGGCGCGTTGCTGATCATCGTATCGAGCATCATCCTGATCATCTGGGAACGCCGGGGACATCTGGCAGCGCGAAGCAAAGCATCTCACTGACCTCTTCTGCAGGCGCAGGACCATAAGGCGAAGCGACCCCAATCAGTTTATTGGCGTGAATAACGCGACGCGGGGAAGAAACGATCGTCGCGCGCAACGGCATACCGCCGACACCCCATGATTTCTGAATGATCAACGTATAAGTGCTCGACAATCCAGCTCCACAACTCATGCGACCTGTGCATCTTTACACCAAGTAGTGTTGCGCAAGCGATTAAGTCATCCCTGTAATACAAATCATGGATTGAACTCTATCAGTTTCTTCAGATAGGAAATCACTAGAATAAACTCCGATGTCAAACATCGAGTGGTCAGACCAAAGTTAAATGAAGCATCAATATTGCTTGATGGATCACTTTGGTGTACGGCGTTGCCCTATACAAGCCGAAAAGCAATTGCAGTATCGTGAGTGACGGCGTTTAAACTTTTCTCGCGTTCTCATCATTCGAGATAAACATTCATAAGCAGCGGCTCCACGCTGATCGTACATTCGAGCACCATGGCCAAACAGACAAAGTCCTTCATCGTCGAAATCAAAGGGTCTCGCACCAAGAGAACCAAGCCGGCGGAACAATCACGATCGATCTGGGGCAAATTCACCGAAGATCTGAAACGGAACCTGGCAGAAGCGCAGGAGACGCCAGTCAGCCCGCTCATCAAGCAGGATGACTGCGAGACCGAGGAAACCGTTCCGGAAGTAATACCCGAGCGTTTCGAGGACTTGGCGGCGCCAAACCTGCCTGACTTCGTACAAAAGTGGTCATCGAAACGTGCTGAAAAGCCGAAGGCAAACACAATGGATGCCGTCTCGACCTTTGTTGCGAGGGTCGAGCAGCAAAAGTCGTTGCTTTCCGAATTCCTGGTGGATCCCCAAGCCTTCACCAATTGGCGCGCCGCGTGGTTCCGCAGGGTTGCCGGCGGTTTCGGCGTCAAGATCAGCTACGATGCCATCGATGCCGGCGGCGGATTGCAGTACGTCGTTGTGGATACGGCCGAAGAGGTCGCGGATTTCTTCAGCGATCTTGCGCAGCACGCGCAAACCGATCCTGCGTTTCAAACTGCTTTGCAGCAAAATCGCCGCCGCCGTGCAGCGCGGCGCATTGGCGTCAAATAGGCAGCGCTTTCGAACACCCCCGGCAAACGCCGCGTACATCAAGAGCGCAATTGAGGTGCCGGCCAGATCAACCTGGGCGTTTGCCTCGATATAGCTCTCTGCTCGAGAGGTCGGATCGTGTTCTCGGAGCTATCCCTGGCCTTCAGCCGGCAAGATGCTGCCGCGCGACATTAGAAGCTTGTTAACCATCTTGATTTTATAAATTCGAGATCGAAAGGCGCCCCCGGCCTTTCCAGTTATGCGAATAAATCGGTAATGTCGATCATCCATGCCTTAAGCGCAAACAGCGGCAGGCTTGTCAGGCTAACGTTTGGTCCTGGCCTGCGCCGACGTCCTCCGGCTCAAGCGGCAGGTCATGCCAAGCTTGCCAAAGCCCGCATCATCATGCTGGGCGGCGGTTTGATCATATTTTACGCGGTCATTTTCGGCCGGTTGACCTATTTTGGCATGGAGCCACGCGACGATACATCGTCGATCCCCGCAGAGCATGTGGTTGCCTCGCGCCCCGACATTGTCGATCGAAACGGCGAACTGATGGCAACCGACATCCGCACCGTCTCGATGTTTGCCGAACCCAATCGCGTCGTCGATGCGGATGAGGCTGTCGAGAAGATTGCTCAGGTCTTCCCGGATATCGATCGCAAATCACTGTACAAGAAACTTGCCGACCATCGCTCGCATTTCGCGTGGCTGCGCCGCCAGTTGACCCCTAAGCAGCAGAACGACATCCTGGCGCTCGGCATTCCGGCGATCGGCTTTCGGCCGGAGGTCAAACGCTTCTATCCCGGCGGCCGCACCGCGGCTCACATCCTGGGCTACGTCGATATCGACAATCACGGCGTTGCCGGAATGGAAAAGTATCTCGATCAGCAGGGGTTGTCGGATCTCGACTCCACCGGCCTGACGAGCCAGGACACCTTGCAGCCGGTAAAGCTATCGGTCGATCTGCGCGTCCAGAACGTCGTCCACGACGTGGTATCGGATGCGATCGGCCGGTATCAAAGTCAGGCGGCAGGCGCCGTCATTCTCGACATCCATACCGGCGAAGTGCTCGCCATGGCGTCGGCCCCCGATTTCGATCCCAACGATCCGCAGGCGGATGGCGGCAAAGGCTGGCTCAACCGCATGTCGAACGGCACCGATGAAATGGGCTCGGTCTTCAAGACCTTCTCGATCGCGATGGCCATCGATACCGGAACGGTCAAGCTGAGTGACACCTTCGATGCCAGCGCGCCGCTGCATTACGGTGGCTTCACGATCCATGACGACCGCGATGTACCGCGGCGCGTGCTGTCGATCCCGGAAATCTTCCGCTATTCGTCCAACATCGGCACCGCCAAGATGATGGATAAGGTCGGCATGGACGTCCAGAAAACCTATCTGACGCGCTTCGGCCTGCTGTCAAAGATGCAAACCGAGCTGCCGGAGGTGAAGGCGCCAAGCCAGCCCAAGGTTTGGAAGAAGATCAACTCCATCACTATCGCCTTCGGCCACGGCGTTGCCACCACGCCGATGCAGACTGCCGTCGCCGGCGCCGCCCTCATCGATGGCGGCAAGCTGATCGAGCCTTCCTTCCTTCCGCGCACGCAGGAAGAGGCGGAAAAAACCGAAACGATGATCGTCAAGAAGAGCACGAGCGACACGATCCGCTATCTCTTCCGGCTGAACGGAGAGCAGGGCACGGGCAAAAGCGCTGACGTGCCAGGCTATCACGTCGGCGGCAAGACGGGCACCGCGAACAAGGTCATCCACGGCGTCTATTCGCACAAGTTGAGCTTCAATTCCTTCCTTGCCGCTTTTCCGATGAGCAATCCGAAATATGTGATCCTGGCTTTCATCGACCAGCCGCTGACAGGCGTGCATAACTTGAATCTCGCCGCCGAAACGGCCGCACCGATGGTTCATGATATCATCAGCCGCGCGGCGCCGATTCTTGGGGTCCAGCCGGAGTTTGGCACGAATGTACTGGCGGCCTATTGAGATTAAGCCGTCTCATCTGATTCCAGATTTATGGAAAACCGGTCTCTGCTGACACCAGCCTTCGGCAGGCCGACATATCACGCGCCATCCACGCTTGTTGCTGTCTGCTAATCGAGCAAGACCGGTCAAAAAATGCCTGCTTTGGAGTGAGGCGCATTCTTCAGTGGGTGTTTACTTCTCAACCTTTCGAAGATCAGGCGGAGGTTCCGTCGTCTCCTCGGCGCCGTCTTCATCGACCGCGTCCGGCTTCTCAAGGGCAATCTTTTCGGCCTGTTGGACGGCCATCTGGCGCTGCCACATTGTCTTGATGACAGTCAGCGCCTCTTCGGCTGGAACGCCCTTGCGATATTCGTTTTTGACAACAGCCGCCATCAGCTTTTCAAATCCGGGTGGAACTGGCATCGCCCTACTCCGTCTCATCGAGAGATTCCCGGATTAAAGCACGAATACCGGACCTTTGGGAATACTCCGGCGGGGTTCATCCGCAAGAATATGTTGTTTGCCGCTGATCAAAAATCAACTTATGCTAGCGCCATAAAGACACTTTGGGGAGCATTGCGATGAAGCCAATTGTTCTGTGTTTTTTCATGTTAGTGACATTTTGGGCTTTTCAAGCACGGGCAGACTGTCCGGCGCCCGCCGACAAGAGTTTTGCGGCGGCAGCAACAGCGTTGTTCAACTGTTCGAGCAGCCGACCACTCAAGGGTGGTGACGGCGAACGCAAATTTCAGGTCCACTACGACTTTCCGACGCAACTGCCCGACACGAGCGCATTGCCCTGGCAATCAATAGATCCCTTTGCAGATCCCTATCGTTACATGACGACGATCCTGCAATATGCCACCAAAGTGAATGCCCGTCCGGAGATCGATTGGCGCATCGAGGACAATAAGACGGAGCAATGGTGCGACGCGCCGTGGTTTCACATGCTGCGCGAACCGCTGCATGGCATGACGAGCGAGCGCTGGTCGAGACCCAAGGAACTGCATGAACTGCAAACTGCCTGGGCGCGCACATGGGCTGTTGGCATCTACAACAACGTCGCCTGTTATGGCCTTGGCCAGATGTGGAAAGATCCCAGCTTTCCAAAGACAAAAGGCTTCGCATTTGCCGACGGCGCGCTGGGCGTGAAGATGCTGTTCACCAACGCCATGCCGGCACAGGTCCCTTTCCTGACGGGATCGAAGGAATGGGACGTCGCCGCCAACGACGATGGCAGCATCATGACCATGCGACTGTTGCAAATGGACATTTCGGTCAAGGACAAGCGTTCGCCGAACGGCTGGTTCTTCGGCACCTTCATGTATGACGCAGCCCAGCCGGGCAACACGCCCTACGACCGGCTCATTCCCGTCGGGCTGATCTGGGGCAGCGATGCCGATCTGACGTCGACAAACTATCTGCAGGGCACGGCGAGCGCGAAGGAAAGCTGGGTGAACCCTGTGGCCGCCGCCCATTTCTATTCCTTGCCACGGCACACGCTGGGGCTGTTCGGACGGGCAAATGGTCCGGTCGACAATCCGCTTTCAGCCTGCATCACCTGTCATCAGCGCGCGGTGGACTGGGGCAGAGCCGTTCAGGCAAAATCGCCCGAGGAAAAGGAAGCCGAGGTGCTCCTGCCTGACGCACCCGCCGACCCGTTCGACGCGGCCGCCGCGAAGAAATATTTCCGCGATATCGGCAGCAATTCCGCCGTTCCGGACACGCAGTCTCTCGACTACACGCTACAGGTTTCCAAGGGGATCGGCGCTTTTCGAAACTGGGGCGCGGAAGCATTTCCGGACCATGCCTCGTCAACGACCGACGTACCTCCCTATCCGTTCAAATCGACTGTCGCTCATGCAATGCAGGAGTTGCCTCAAGCTGTCGATGTCGATAGATTTGAAATGGGCACGGAAGATCAGAGCAACGGTCTGTTTCAGCGCTAACGGCCATAGGCCGTGCGAAACGGGAGCGTGTGACTGGTCTGCGGGGTGGGCGAGCCATGATCAGACTTTCGGCATATGGGCGTTTCAGAATTGTTGACGAGGTCGGAAACGATCTGACACCGCGCGGGATGAAGGCGCGCGCGGTGCTTGCACTTCTGGCCCTTGCTCCAGGCCACTGTCGCCCCCGCGTCTGGATACAGGACAAGCTTTGGAGCGAGCGTGACCCGAAGCAGGGCTCTGAAAGCCTGCGGCAAGCGCTGTCGGAAATTCGCCGCAGCCTTGGTCCGCAGGCCGATCTCCTGATCGCTGACCGCGAGGTCATCGCACTGAAATCCGGCGAGTTCCGTTTCATTCGGGACGAACAGCAGCAGATCGAGCCGGATGTATCGGACGCAGAACTGTTTGCCGACCTCAATGTCCCCGATCAGGAATTCGAACAATGGATTCGAGACCGACGGGCCGAATTCGCGCGGACGTCACCGCCCGTGCCCGCATCGAGCTTGCAGACGCCGGGTCTTCATGCGCCGATCGGCGCGCCGGCAATTTTCTTTTTCGTGTCCAATCATGACGTGCGCGGCGTCGAGACGATCGTCGCGCCGCTCGTATCGCTGATGGCAACCTCGCTTCTGGACCTTGCCGATTTTCAGATTTTTCGATTTGACGACGACAGGACGGCCGTTCTCCCGACCGCGCGCGATGGTGTCATTGTCACCGTCGCCACCGGCTGGACGCCCGAGACGGCGCAATTGCATCTGGCAATCAGCGATGCACAGGACCGCAGGATTCTCTGGTCGCGCAGCTTTCGCGTGGTTGCCGACGTCTTCTCCGATGGACAGGAAAGCCTCGCACGCCCGGCCGCCGAGGCGGTCGATGCCATCCTGGCGACATTGCGCAACAGGAATGGAGGCCTGACCGCGAGCAATTGTGCCGCCTTGCTGGTCAATCGGGCGCGGCAGTCGATTTTCCGTTTCGACAAGCCAAGCCTGCGGCAGGCCGACCGTTATCTCAAACAAGCCTACCAATACGAGGCGCGCCCGCAAATTCTGGCCTGGCGTGCGTTTCTTCGCAATATAGCCAATTTCCAGCATCGAACGGCCGGGTTTCTGGCCGAGCAGATCGATATCGAAACCTTGGCGGAAGCCGCGCTGCGTGAGGCGCCGGGCAGCGCAATATCGCTCGGAGTGCGCGCCCATCTCGAATATCTGTCGGGCGGATCGAAGCGCAGCTCGCTTAACCTGGCGCGTCGCGCCGTCGACGCAGATCCGCTGAACGCAATCAATCACGCGATGCTATCCAATACGGAGCTTGTGCTCGGCAATCTCGTCGACAGTCGGATCTCCTCGCAAAAAGCGCTCAATCTTTCCGGAAGCGCTGAACATCGGTCTTTCGTCGAGTTTTTCTGTTGCATGTCGGCAGCGGCGATGGGGGATTATGAAGACGCGATCGACCATGCCGAAGCGGCATTGATGCTGAGATCCTCGTTTATCGCGCCGCTGCGCTACCTCACCGCGCTTTACAAGCACGCCGACAGGGGACCGGCACTACAGCGCACCATAGCGCTCCTGAAGATCAGTGAGCCGGATTTCCGCCTCGAGCGGCTGCTGGACAATAATTATCCCGTGACAACGCTCCGCCGTATGCCGTTGATCGATGCCATTGCGCGCTGAAGCACGAAGCCTTTGAGCCTGTGGTTTGCCGCTCGGTCCAATTCACGGTGAATTCACGGTCGCCTGTTCCTCTTCTCACCAGAAACGATGACAAGAGGCAGATATTCCAGAATGCGTACCGAAGAAGCGATTCGCGACCACCTCGAAATGGCTTTAAATCTCGCATTGAAGGCCGAGCATAACCTTCTTGCCTATATCATCGAAATGGCGCTTCTCGAGTTGGCTGAAACCGAAGTGCAGGAGGCGATCAGCTCGTTGAAGGTGGAGACTGCTGACTATCAAGCCTGAAAGCATATCGCGCAAAATTGTTCGGCGGCTTTCCGTTCGGAATTGTTTGAGAACAGAGAGAGAGCGATCATTCGGAACTTCGGTGAAGACAGCAGCGCTCTGGCACGCAGCGCGGCGGGAGTATGATGCGTGACAACGCAAGCGTTTTCCCGCCGTCGAACGGCGCCTATAAACATTAGAAGACTCGCATATAGATTGATTTCGATGCATGATACGTCCTGCAGCTCATCAAGCGGCCGACAGTATCAAGGGCGCATATCCTCGCATGGTGCGACCGAAGCAGGAAGGGCCTGCGCGGTCGGCAGGGGCATATCCGAAATTTCGTGCAGTCTGCAGCGAAGGACATCGCTGCCAACGATCTTCATAATCAATCATTCGTAAGGCAGGCAATTTCCACACGGGGGCGACAGTGGGCGGTCTGGCAATATCGGATACTTTGCGGTTCTCATCACGCAACGGCAGAACGCTGCGGAGCATGGCTGTTGTCCTGACTCTTCTGCTGACCTCTCTCCACCCGGCACAGTCGCAACCGAGCGACTATCCGGCCGCCTCGCTGACACCGCGATCGATGCCGGGCTGGGATTCCACCGCGAACGGCATCGACCTCTCCGCTCCGGCCGACGAGCCGCAAGGCGGCATGACGGAAGCCGGCACTCCGTTGAACAAGCGTGGGGAAGATTGTTTCCCGGCGGAGCAGCGCAATCTATTCAGCGATGTCGACATGGTGCCGGATGCCAGCGGCAAACTGCATCCCTTCAATTACCAGACCGATGGAGGCGCGATCTCCCCCGGTGCACGCAGCGCCATCAAGGGCAAGAATACCTGGATCCTCTGGGGCGAAGGCAACGATGTCTTCTGGAACTGGATCCAGCAGCATGGCTACGGGCTGACCGACTTTCTCGTACTGACGGATTCGCGAAACCGAAACGCACGTTTTGCAAGATTCGGCCTCATCAACCAACCCGGCATGAAGGCGCAGACAGATCGATCGAAGCGACTGTTCGGCCTATACATCGACCAGGCGGACGGCGACGCAATCAAGCTGAAGCAACCTGCATCGGACATCGATCAAAAAACCAAGGCTCTTGCCGCTCGTCCAGTGTCGAAAGCCGGTTGCGAAGCATTTGAACCATGGGATCGCGAGCAATTCGACAAGGTGCTCGCGCAGCTTCCCGACGACGGCCTGGATCCGAATGTCTATGGCTACCCGAGCGGCATTGTCGGGCTGCGGCTGGTGCCCAATCCGGATTTCTTCGGCAAGACCAAGGCCGCACAAAATGCCCGGCAATATTGGAAGACGCGCGTCGAAGACCCACCCGGAGATGCTTACTATACCGACACGTCTGTCAATGCCGACCCGAACCTGGTGCGGCCCTTCCGTGTCAGCATGTCTTGCGGCTTCTGTCACATCGCGCCGCATCCGCTGAACCCGCCGGCCGATGTCGAAAAGCCGCAATGGTCCAACCTGTCGACGACGGTGGGCGACCAATATTGGAACCCGGTCTCGACATTCGTCAATCTCAAGAAGCCGGACAGCTTTCTCTATCAGTTTCTGGCCAGCCAACAGCCCGGCACGATCGACACCTCGTTGGTCAGCACCGATCACATCAACAACCCGAACACGATCACCGCCATATTCGACGTGCCCGCGCGTCTCGATCGGGCGCAACAGAACCCGCCTGAAAACCAGAGCGCGACCAACCTCCTGATCCCCCACATCGAAGATCCGCAGCCCGGAGCCAATCCGAGACACACGCCACGCGTCCTGCTGGATGGCTCCGACAGCGTTGGCATCTTCGGCGCCCTCTCACGCGTCTACCTCAATATCGGCGCCTATTCGGAAGAGTGGAAGCGGGTGCAGAACTCGATCGTCGGCTTCACGCCGCAACGACCTTTCGCCGTGGCGACCGCGTTGAAGAATTCGGTCTACTGGCGCACCGCAGACAAATATCGCATTCCCTATCTCGCGGCCTTCTTCACCTATATCAGCCAGCAGGATGGCGCGAGCGTGACGCAGCCGATGCATCTCGTCGACACGGCTGAAGGAAGACCGATCATTGATGCCGAACGCAACGACGCCGTCAGCGGGCGCAACGTGTTCGTACAAAACTGCGCCGTCTGTCATTCGAGCAAGCAGCCGAACGGCTTTACCCTGCAGTTTTCACGCGACTGGACCAGGAAGGACCTGCCAAGTTTCGACAGCTCGCGCAGTCTGACGCTGCCGATGGATTTTGCTGAATGGCAAGATTTTACGAAAAGCGACAATTATCGCGAATACGTCAAGCAGATCGATGCGCTGGCGGGCCACCCCACCGGCGAGCAGGACGATTTTCTGCGGAACAACTTCTTGTCCACCGATATCCGCGTGCCGATCACGCTTGTGGGCACGAATTCTGCGCGGGCGGTCGGTACGAATGCGATGCGCGGACAGGTCTGGGACAACTTCTCCTCGGAAACCTACAAGTCGCTCCCCGCCGTCGGCGATGTCCACTTCTTCAATCCATTCTCAGGGAAACCGGTCGACAAATGGGGCAACAACGACACCTATGCCCCGCCGGCCGGTGGACCCGGATATTATAGACCGGCCTCGCTGATCAGCCTCTGGGCGACTGCGCCTTTCCTGCACAACAACACACTCGGCGAATATACCGGCGATCCCTCGATCAAAGGTCGCCTGACAGCCTTCGACGATGCGATCGACAAGGTTTTGTGGAGCGCCAAACGCGAGACGAGCGCCTTTCGCCTGTCCGGTGACCTCAGAGGGAAAATGGCTCTTGCCGATGGTGATCGCGGCTTCATCTATCGCACGACGCAGCCAACATGGATCGACTTTCCGGCACGGTTCATCCGGCCGCTGGTCAGCGGCATCATCGGCACGTTCTGGACATCGTTTCTGACGACCTATGTGTGGATTGCGCTCGCAATCGGCGCGGCGTTGCTCGCAATATTCGGGCAGCCGCGCCATGCGGGCTTCGTCTTCGCGGTTGTCGCCATCCTGGCTGCGGTCGTTCTGCGCTTCAGCCGAATTGACACGATCTACCCGCTGCTGTGGCTACTTCCGATTATCGCGACCGGCATCGCCGCGCTTCTCTGGTTTGCAACGCGCCGACGCTGGATCGGCAGGATCGTTTTTGCGGCGCTGGCGCTGATCAGCCTTCTTGCGAGCCAGCAGGCAAATGCCTTCATCGATGGGCGGCAGGGCGATCTGAAGGTCGGGCCCATCCCGACGGGCACGCCGGTAAGCCTCATCATGAATATGAATCCGGAGGCCGCGACGGGCGATCTGCTGCAGGCGGCCTTCGGCCTGACACGCGGTATCCTGCGCATTCGCAAGGATCAGCTACCCGACGGCCCTGCCTGGGAGGCTTTCGAAGCCGAGGCTGCAGACCCTTTGATGCGGGTCAGCAAATGCCCCGACTTCGTGCTCGATCGCGGACATTGGTTCGCCGACACGCTGCCAGATGATCAGAAGGCTGAACTGAAGGCATTTTTGAAGACGCTCTAAGTCCTTGAATGTGGAGACTGACGAGAGATCATGGCAACAGAGGCGCTGCAAGCAACAATCGACAGAGCCGTCGAGCAGGCAGGAGATCCGGAAGCGACGCCGTTTGACTATATCGTCATCGGTTCTGGCGCAGGCGGCGGTCCCCTGGCCGCGCGTCTGGCGCTCGGCGGCCGCCGCGTTCTGCTGATCGAAGCAGGGAGCGATCCGGCGATCGACAGCAATGCAAAGCCGCGAGAGGTCTACGAAGTTCCCGCCTACAATGCCGCTGCAACGGAAGATGACGCAACGAGCTGGGATTTCTCCGTCCGCCACTACAATGATCAGACACTGCAAGAGAAAGACAGCAAATACGATCCGGCCAGAGATCCCTCGCAGAACAAAGGCCAATCGGGCAAGGGCGGCATTTTCTATCCGCGAGCGGCAGCGCTTGGCGGCTGCACATCCCATCATGCGATGATCGTCATTCGACCGAACGATTCCGATTGGGACGACATTGCCAGGCTGACAGGCGATGACAGCTGGCGATCCGAGAACATGCAGGGCTATTTCCCGAAGATCGAGCAGTGTCTCTATTACAAGGTCTATAAGGGTTTTTTTGGCAGAATTCTCGGCGGTCTCTTGAGTTTGGTGCAGGCGGTCGGCGCATTTATCAATCCGCGACGAGACCTCGATCCGAACGGTCACGGCTTCAAAGGCTGGCAGCCGACAAGCTTCATCGATCCCCTGGTCATTGCAGCGGTCGCACGCGGCGATCGCACATTTCTCGGCCTCATCTTCAATGTCGTCTGGTCGGCGCTTGCCGGCAAGGGAGAGCAATCGATCTTCCGGCGCGCTTTGGCTCACCTGCAGATCATTCAGTTCCTCGATCCGAACGTGCGCGCAGCCGATATCGACAGCAGAGCACGCCTCTCGCTGATATCTATCGGTACCAACGGCAAGACCCGTTACGGATTGCGGGAATGGCTTCTCGACGTTGCTTCACGGCATCCGGATCGGCTTGTTTTGAAAACCGGAGCTCATGCAACGCGCCTGCTCTTCGAAAGACACGCAGGCGACGAAACTCCGCACGCCGTCGGCGTCGAAATCGTTATGGGCGAATTTCTCTACAAGGCATCAAAACGCAACAACGAAGCAAAAGCCGGCGAAACAAAACAGTATTTTGCGAGCCGCGAAGTCATCGTCTGCGGCGGCTCGTTCAACACGCCGCAATTGCTCGTGCTGAGCGGCATCGGCAGCGCGAAAAAGCTGCAGGACATGGGCATATCCGGGCCGCGTGACAGGGATGGCGGGCAAATCGCTCCGGTGGTCGATCTGCCCGGTGTCGGATCAAACCTTCAGGACCGGTACGAGGTCAGCGTCGTTAGCGAAATGCATCGAGACTTCGCGACGTTGAAAGGCGCAAGCTTCCAGCCGGGCGACCCCAACGATCCGCTGCGCAAGAAGTGGCTCGTCGACAGGACAGGGCTTTACGGTACGAATGGCGGCGCGCTGGCGATGATGATGTCGTCCTCGGCCAACAAGAGCCAAGACAATCCTGATCTGTTCGTTTTTGGCGTGCCTGCCGCTTTCCGCGGCTATTACTGGAACTGGTCGAAAGAGCTGCTCAGGCCGACGAAAGGCGCTCTGCAAGATCAGCGCAATCTGTGGACCTGGGTGATCCTGAAAGCCTACACCGACAACAACTACGGCACGGTGACCCTGCGCAACGGCGATCCTTTCGACGTGCCCGATATCAATTTCCGCTCCTTTTCCGAAGGCCCGCCCGGCCACGTCGGCGATCTCGACGCTGTCTGCGATGCGATCCAGCGCGTCCGCGAGATCAATGGCAAGATCCGCGGCATGAAACTGGAAATTCAGCCCGGCAACGGCGTGGGGAGCAGCGTTTCCGCCATCAAGCAATGGATACAGGACGAAGCGTGGGGGCATCACGCGTGCGGCACCTGCCGGATGGGAAGCGATCCCTGGCGGGCGAATGTCAAAGCTTTGCGCGACAAAAATGCGGTGCTGGATAGCAGTTTTCGCGTGCACGGCGTCCGCAATCTTCGCGTTGTCGACGCTTCGATATTTCCAAGAATTCCGGGTTATTTCCTCGTGACGCCAGTATTCATGATCGCCGAAAAGGCTGCGGATGTGATTCTGGCGGACTCGCCCGCCTATCCCAGCGAACTGGAACAACGCGAAGCTGCCGCGATTCATCGCCGCCGTCAGCAGGTCGATGAGGCGATGCCTCTCGATGCGTTGGCCCCGACGTCACTTCCAAACGATTGCGTCGGCCTGGCGTTTTCAGGAGGCGGCATTCGCAGCGCCACCTATTCGCTCGGCGTCCTGCAGGCGCTGGCAAAGGCCAAGATCCTCCGGCGAGTCGATTTTATCTCGTCCGTGTCCGGCGGCGGCTATCTTGCCGGCTTCCTGGGGCGCCTCTACACCCGCACCCTGTCCGACACGCCCGACAAGGTCGAGCGCGTCGAGGCGATGTTGGCCGATCCGAACTCCGCCGAAGTGTGGTGGCTGCGACGTCATGCCGATTACCTGATCGGTGGCGGCCGATCCGACGTGGAAACGGATCTCGCCATTATTGCCCGCAACCTGGCCGCCGTCCTGTTTTGTATCGGCGTTCTGGGCGCGGGCTGTCTCGGCTTGCTCAGGTGGAGCTCGCAGGCGTTTTTCCCCACGGCGGGAAGCGATTGGATGATTGCCGGCCTTTCGGTATCGCCCTGGTGGCTTGCGCCGATAATTGTCCTGCTGCTCGCCGTCTTGCCGATCTCCATCGGCTACTGGCTCACGCCGGATAGCGGCGCGCCGAGGCCCTATTCCCGCTTCGGCATCCTTGGCTGGGCCGTCCTTCTTGGCTGCGCGATCGCCGCCGTCGATCTTGGCAGCCTCGCTCCGATCGCTCTCATAGCAACGGCCGTGCTGACCTTGAGCTGGCTTTGGCAGGAAGCGGTCCGCTGGAACATTCCGCGCCGCGCCGCCAGCCGCGACTTTGCAACTCTTTATCGCAACCGGCTCTCACGCGCGCTTGGAAGCGCGCTGCTGATCTTTGTTGCGATGGTCGGCTTCGTCATCATCGATAGCCTGGCTCGCGCGCTTGCGGCAACGGACTATAGTCCGATCATGGCCGCATCCATGCTGGCCGCCTCCCCGCTGTTGCTTTTCCTTCGGAAGATCGTCATCGGCCTCATTCCGCGCGATAGCCTTCAAACGAGCGGTGCAATCGGCGGCAAGTATGTCATTGCCGCCTTTGCCTTTTCCTTTGCAGCGCTCTTGCTTCTCGGTTTGGACATGCTTGTGCATGCCGCCTTCGACAAAGCCGTATCCATCGGCATCTGGGCGACATTGGCGGGGCTTGCCGTTTCCCTGGCAGCCGGCCGCGCAACCAATTTCCTCAATCTCTCCTCGCTGCAGCAATCATTGACGCAGAAGATCACCCGCACATTCCTCGGTGCCTCGAATGCATGGCGAACCCATCCGGTCGGGACAAGCACGCCCGTGCCGATCCAGGTTTCCGACGACAATGACGATATCTCGCTGAGTGACTATCATCCCGAAGACAATGGCGGCCCTCTGCACCTCGTCAACGTCTGCATCAATCAGACGGTCGACCATGTATCCGGCCGTCAGCTTCGTCAGAACAAAGGCCTGCCGATGTGCCTTGGCCCAGGCGGCATCAGCGTCGGCCAGCAATACCATGCCATTTGGGAGCCGCGCAGCGACGACCTGGCTGGCAACAAGGCCATCGTCCGAGCCCTTCCCGTTTCGCCCGATCCGCACAAGTTTCATGTCCTGGCGCAATGGTCGGGCGAAACAGCGACGGTCGAGCAATTGACGCTCGGACGCTGGCTGGCCATCTCGGCGGCGGCCGTTTCGACCGGCGCCGGACGAACGACGAGCCTGCCCATGTCGCTTCTGCTCGGCTTGCTCAACGTGCGGCTGGGATATTGGTGGAACAGCGGCATCAGCGCCGGCCAGCGCCCGGGACGATACCCTCCCAATCTCTGGCAGCGTATAAAATCGCTGCCATCGACGATCTTTGGCGTACAGGCGATGGTGCTCAATGAATGGCGCGGCTATTTCGAAGGTCCATCGGCGCAGCGCTGGTATCTGAGCGATGGCGGTCATTTCGAAACGACCGGCCTTTATGAACTGATCCGACGCCGCCTGCCCTTCATGATCGCCATCGACGCATCCGAAGATGCGCAATACGAGATCGGTGACCTTGCCATCCTGATGCGTCAGGTCAGGCTCGATTTCGAAGCGGACTTTCTCTGGCTTGATCCCGCACCTGGTGCGGCCGCGAACCAGCCATGGCAAGCTTTGGACGCCGCCGCCTCGCCTGTAGCGATACCCGCATGGATCAAGGCCCTCGTTCTCAACCCGCAGCGGATCGGCAACCTCGATCAGCTGAAGCGCGAAGGTCCCGCCTGTGCCGCGCTCGGATATATCACCTACCGCGACCAGCCAGGCAAGATTTCCTGGGTTCTCTGGATCAAGGCCAATCTGGCGCCCACCATGCCCGCCGATGTCAAGAACTATGCCGAAACACATGCGAGCTTTCCCAATCAGTCGACCATCGACCAGTTCTTCGATGACGATCAATGGGAGAGCTATCGATCGCTCGGCCAATGCGCCGGGCAGGCAATTTTCGGAGATCGATGAGTGATTCCAACGCGATGGGGAATACGAGATGAGCGAATTTGCGGAACCAACTGCTGAAGACATCCGGCTTCGGCGCAGAAAGATCTTTGCCTTTCTCTATGGCAGCTTCATCTACATTATCGGGGTCTGGGGTATCCTGCTTTACACGGTCGGCTTCGTCGGCAACTACTTCGGACCGATCATCAACAGCAGATTTGGCGGCGTGTTGCCGTGGAAATCGATCGATATGGGCGTGGTGGAGCCGTTCTGGACCGCGTTGGCAATCAATATAGTGCTGCTCATCATCCTCGGTCTGCAGCATTCCGGCATGGCCCGGCCGACGTTCAAGAACTGGTGGACCAGGATCGTCCCGAAGCATCTGGAAAGATCCACCTATATCGTCGTTGCGATCGCCGCCCTCGTCTTGCTGCAATGGCAGTGGCGGCCGATCCCCAACGCGCTTTGGGATGTGCAGGATCCATTCTGGCGTCCGGCGCTCAATTGGATCTCGTTCGCCGGATGGCTGACAGTGCTTTGGGCGACGATCCTCGTCGGCCATTGGAAGGTTTTCGGCGTGGATCAGGTGATCGACTTCCTCGAAGACCGGCCCTACACCAAATTGCCGCAGACCACGCCTGAATACTACAAGGTCGGTTGGCCGACAACCATGAAGGGGCTCTGGTACTGGTCCCGCCACCCGGATTTCCTTGGCTTCATCATTGCATTCTGGGTGACGCCGACCATGACCATCGGACACCTTACCTTCGCCATCGGTTTGACGATCTACATCATGATCGGGATCTACTTCCTGGAGCGCAATCTCATCAAGCTCTGGGGTCCCGACTATGAGGAGTATGTAAAAACCCGGGCGAAGATCATTCCATGGTTCGTCAAACAGCGCCCAATCGTCCTGTCGCAAAGAAAGACGGAGTGATTACCCTCCAAGGAGGACAAAGACGGCGGAATAGCCGGCTTGACGGGTCCCGCGCCTGCTCTGGCAGGAGAGGGCACGCAGTCCCTTCAAAACTCTCCGTGCCTATATCATCGGAGAGACAAGGCAGCCTCCATTGCCGCGCCGAACGACAGGACCTCTTCGTCGGCAAATCGCCGACCGACGATCTGCAGCCCGACCGGCAGGCCATTGGATGCGCGTCCGGCGGGCATGGATAGCGCGGGAAGCTGCGGCAGAAGATTGAACGGGCAGGTCATGTCGAGGCCGGCGAAACGGCCATTCGGCAAGGTCGCGACATAGTCGTCGTCACATTCGTCCACCGATGGCGCCGTGATGGCACAGGTTGGGCACAATAGAGCATCGTATGTTTCGAAGAGCTTGGCCATGTCCCGCCACATCGCCGTACGCAGCAGCTCCACGCGCTTGTAATCGGTGGCGTTCGCATCTTTGCCGCGTTCGATCATCGCGACCACGACAGGGTCCATATGGGATTGGTGCTCAGCCAGTCTCTCACCGAAAAATGCCGACATGAACACGCACCAGAGATCAAACCATTGATCGTTCACATCTCTGGTCCAATGCATCGGCACCTCGTCGACGATGGCGCCCAGGTCGCGAATTCGGCGGATCGCCTCGCGCATGACCGCGTCGACCTCCGGTTGGATATGGTAATATCCGAGATCCATGGAGACGGCGAACCTCCGGCCTTCCAGGCTGCCGCTTCGGGCGGCCTTTCCGGAGAAATTCAAGGGCAGCGACATGATGTCTTCGTCGCTGGGGCCGCTGGCCGCTTCCATGAAGGCGACAGCATCGCCAATGGTCCGCGCCAAAGGCCCAAAATGAGAGATATTGTCGAACACGCTTGGCAAGATGGTCATGGGGATACGCCCAAGGCTCGGCTTCAATCCGACGACACCGCAAAAGGCGGCTGGAATTCGGACCGAACCGCCCATGTCGGTGCCTTCCGCGAATGGCACGACGCCCATCGCTACGGTAGTTGCCGAACCGCCTGACGATCCGCCCGGCGTTTTTTCATAGTCCCAAGGATTGAGGGTGGCCCCCCAGCGTGGGCTTTTCGTAAAGCTTGCATAGGCAAATTCCGGCGTCGTCGTCTTGCCGATCAGGATGCCTCCGGCCTCTTCGAGCCGGCGGATGCAAAGCGCAGTTTCTTGCGGCACCCAATCGCCCGAGCTCCAGGAGCCGAGCGTCGTGAGATCGCCCTTCGTCGGCGTAAGATCCTTTGCCGCGAAGGGGACGCCATGAAGCGGGCCGCAAATCCTGCCTTCTGAAACGGCACGATCGGCCGCCCGAGCCGAGGCAAGCGCTTCGTCTTCCCGGATGATCGTGAATGCGTTCAGCGTCGCATTGACGGATCTTGCCCGGCGCAGCGACTCGCCCACGATCTCTTCCGCGGTGAAGCGCCCGGAAATAATACCGGTCGCGATCTGCTCCGCGGGAAGATCGAGCGGATGGCTTGAAGCATTGTCCGGATGTTTGTTCACGAGATCGGTTTCCATTTTTCGGGCTGACTCCGTTTCACGGATAATTGGAGCGTGCTACTATCCACGTGTTCCTGTCCTTGAGAGGGCAGCAAGGAAAGGTCCACGTTTTCGATGAATTTTGCTGCGACATCGGACATCCGGACGCCGAGTTTCGATGTCTGGAATGTCAGTCTCGGCGCTGCGACAAGCGCCATCGGCTCGCACGACTTTCCTGATGCCCTGGCTGCCGCGCTCCGTCTGCTGTGTCCATTTCAGATGATGAACGGATTTCTCTATTCTCCCAATGGGAGCGCATTCGATCTCTATAACGAACGTATCGTCGCGGAGCGCTCCATCATCGTCGGTCGATATCTGGCCGGAGCCTTCGTGCTCGATCCCTTCTACGATGCCGTACGCAGCGACAGCAGCGAGCGTATGATCGTGATGCGTGACTTGGCGCCCGATGATTTCACCCAGACCGAATATTTTCGGCTGCACTATGCCACGACCGAGATCGTCGACGAGATCGGCTTCGTGCTTAAATTGGAAGCCGGCTTCGTTGCCGTTCTCTCCTTGTCGAGAACGGGTATCGCGCCGCTGTTTTCGGCTGAGGACCTGCAAAGGCTGAAGGCTGCGGCACCCATCGTCTGTGCGCTTGGCGAGAGACACTGGTTTCAGCTTCCAAGCCTTTCTCCCGAGAGCCGGGCTGCTTCGCCGGCCGTGAAGATCGACCACCCGTCGCTTACCAAGCGCGAACTGGAGATCGTCACGCTGATCCTGAAAGGACATTCCACCCTCTCGCTTGCGGCGGTCCTTTCCCTATCTCCGAATACGGTCAAGGTGCATCGCCGCCAGGTTTACGCAAAGCTGAACATTTCGAGCCAGGCGGAATTGTTCCGCCTGTTCCTTGCATGAGGCTCGGCAACAAACCGAGCCCCGTCTGCTAGCCTACTCGGCGAAATCCATTTCCGGAGGCGGCGTCTGGAACGCGCGGGTCAGATAGGCGAGATAGGCAATGCCGATCACCAGCCAGACAAGCCCGAGGATCTTCGCGTTGCCGTCCAGATTCCATAGCAGGAACAGGTCGCATACAGCGGCAGCCGATGGAATAACCAGACCAACCAGAACACCGAGCGGCTTAACCTCGGGATTGTTCTTCAAGTAGAGCGCGATCACCGAGATGTTGACGGCAGTGAAAGCCAGGAATGCGCCGAAATTGATGAACGAGGTCGATGTCGTCACATCCATGGTCAATGCAAGCAGACCGACGATGCCGACCAGAGCGAGATTGAGCACCGGCGTATGCCATTTCGGATGCAGGCTGCCGAAGAATGTCGACGGCAGGACCTTATCGCGTCCCATGGCATAGAGCAGGCGACCGACGCTTGCCTGAGCGGCGAGACCCGACGTGAACTGCGCAACGACAAGCGTTGCCAAGAAGATCGTGACGAACAGGTCGCCACCAATGGTCTTGGCGATCTCGGAGGCTGCGGCATCGACGGAGGCAAATTCGAAGCCCGGATGCGCAAGCTGCGTGACATAGGCCGAGGCAACAAAGATCAGACCGCCGGCAAGCGCGGTGATCAGGATCGCTTTCGGCATCGTGCGCCTGGCATCCTTGGTTTCTTCCGTCAGCGTGGAGACCGCATCGAAACCCAGGAATGAATAAGCGGCGATCGCAGCACCGGCGACGGACGCGGAGAATGGTACATCAGCTTTAAAGAACGGGGTAACGGAGGCAAGACCACCGGGACCATTCAGCGCTACGACATATCGGGCCGCCAGGAACACGAATGCAGCAAGAACGGCCAGCTGCACAACCATCAGGATGAAATTGACGCGGTTGGCAAAGGCAATGCCGACGACATTGACGAGGGTCGTTACGGCGATGAATCCGACGATCCAGATCCAGCCCGGAATACTCGGAAATGCCGAGGTGAGATAGGCAGCGCCGATCAGCCATATTACCATGGGCAGGAAGAAGTAGTCGAGCAGGACGGCCCAGCCGACCAGAAATCCAATGCTTGGGCTTATCGATCGGCGTGCATAGGTGTAGGCAGACCCGGCAACCGGATAGACCCGCGCCATCACGCCGTAGCTGATGGCAGTGAGAAAGATAGCGCCTGCCGCCACGAGATAGGCCATGGCCGTCGTTCCCTGGCTTGCCGTTGCCAGCGCGCCGAAGGTGCCGAAAACGATCATCGGCGTCATATAGGCCAAGCCGAAGAGCACGACGGACCACAGTCCGAGCGTACGATCGAGTTTCACAGTATTATTCATGTTCCGCCTCCGCGAAGAGCTTGTTTATCTTCTCGGAAACTGCGCAGTGCAGATATCTCAGCTATTCCCGCGCAGGTCTCCGCCCGCTGCTTTTTATTTATGAAGAAAACATGACCGAGCCGGCGGCGGGTTAATATAACCCCAAAGTACTATATCGCGCGCATCGAGAAAGGGCAGAACTCAGGGGATTGCAACGGTAATCGGAGCCTACTTTTTGCCCAATTGCGGGTGTGTCGTTCATTCCGACAAGCAAGTATCCATCGATGACCAATGTCCGCTGGCATCGATGGATCCGTGGATGCGTCGGATCTGCTAGAGCCGACCGCTGATCGCTTCCGCCATCATGATGGTCGTTACGTTTGTCGGCGCGGAGACGATATCCGGCATGATGGAGGCATCGATGACGTGAAGACCCTCGATACCACGGACCATGCCGTTTTCATCGAGGACCGCGCTGGGATCACTCTCGGGTCCCATCGGCACCGAAGACGTCGGGTGGGAATAGCCGTCGACATTCGCAATGATCGCCTTCTCAAGTGCAGCGGTGTCCTCGACATCGTGACCCGGCGTCATTTCGAATTCCACCACATCGCTGAATGGCGCCGTCCGGCCAATGCGCCGGGATAGTTGAACGGCCTCCATCATGCGACGCAAATCGCTGCGATCGTCGAAGAAGTTGAAACGGATCAGCGGCATTGCGCGCGGATCGCGGCTTGCGAGGCGAACGGATCCGTTCGACTTCGGCAAGGTCACCGAGCAAGCAAGCACGATCGCGCCGCCGGTCGGGCTTTGCAGCGGATCGAAAATATGCGTTGCCGAGACATGGAGATCCAGTTCGTCCGGGCCGGCCTCGCTTGAGTTGGTCCAGATGATGGCACCCGCCACTGGCGCCATGGCCTTCGCTTCTGGTTTGAGGGCATAGATATTGTAATAGAAGGGATGCTCCTTCAATCGCTCGCCGACAGGCCTATCGAGAAGGACAGGAATATCCAGCGCCTTGAGATGGGTTGCCGGGCCGATACCCGAGCGCATCAAAATGGCCGGGCTTCCGAACGTGCCCGCCGACAGGATGACCTGACCCGCCGTGATCGTTTCGCCGGTGACAAGGCGCACGCCCGTCGCTCTAAGTCCATTGAAGACGATCGTATCCACCTCACCCTGCCCGCGAATGGTCAGGTTCGCGCGCCGGCGAACTTCATCGGTCAAATAGGCCATTCCGGTGTTGATGCGTCGGCCATCGACGACGTTCAGCGGATAGGGCGATACGCCGTTTTGCTGCGCACCGTTGAAATCGTCGACTCTCGCCAGACCGCAGGCCTGTGAAGCCTCGACGAAAGCGCGCATGGAAGGCGTGTTTTCTTCCATGGTCCTTTGGCGAATGGGAAATGGTCCGGAGCGTCCGCGCCAGGCGCTATCGCCTGTCGGCGTGTTTTCCATCGCCTTGAACACAGGCAGGACATCATCGAAAGTCCAGCCTTTGACGCCCCGCATCGTCCAACGGGCGAAGTCGGAAGGCCGCGCCCTTATGGCGACTGCGGCATTGACCGCCGAGCCGCCGCCCAAAACCTTGCCGCGGATCGCCGGAACATCATGACCAAGGGTGACGTGGTCCTGCGAATGGTAACCCCATCCATGCGCGGCATCGCCGCCGACGCGGTTGGCATTTGCGATGACGTCCGGAAATTCGGATGGCGCATAGGCGGGGCCCGCCTCAAGCAGCAGGATCTTTTTCAATCCGTCTTCGCTCAGCCGGTTTGCAAGCACGGCTCCAGCAGATCCGCCACCGACGATGATGACATCGAACAAGTTGGAATTTGACATGATCGTTCTCCCCGTGCTTACCGGCTGATTGGATGTTCGGAGGCGTTACGCAGAAAGGCAGCCGCGCGATCAAGCGCCAGACGGCTGCTCTCCAGATGAGCAATGTCCAGCTGGAAAACATGGTGCATGCCTTCCCATATCTCCAAGCGAACTGGTACGCCTGCAGCGGCCGCGCGGTCCTCATATTGGCGGGAATCGTCGAGCAGCTTTTCGTCCGTTCCGACCTGGATCAGGATCGGCGGCAACCCGCCAAGGTCACCATGAAGCGGAGAGGCGAGAGGCGAGTCCGGAGACATTGTTCCGACGTACTTCGTTGCGCAATCCTGCAGATAGTCGTAACCAATGAGCGGATCCACCACATCGGGATCCGTCATCGAGCGGCCCGTGAACGCAAGGTCGGTCCACGGCGAAAAGACGACGCCGCACAGTGGTTTGATACCGCCGTCTCGCTGGGAAAGGCTCGCGATCGTAACCAGGCTTAGGCCACCGCCGGCCGAGTCGCCGACGACCGCCACGCGCTCGAAGCCTTGCGAGAGTAGCCAATTCCATGCCGCGAGCGCCGCGTGCGGAGCCGCCGGCAGAGTTGCCTCCGGTGCAAGCGGATAGTCGATGACAAGAGCGGGGATTTGCGTGCGGGCAACGATCTGGCTGACGAGGCCACGATAGGCCTTAGCACGCCCCTGAACATATCCGCCTCCATGGAGGAATAGCAGCGCCGAGCCGGTTTGGCTGCTTTCAGGCCGCACCCACCATCCATGAACGGCCTCAGTAATGACGGGCTCGAAGCTCACGCCCACAGCGATCGGTGTCGCCGAGACGAAGGTGTCGTAGATATCCCTCGGCTCACCCGTTGCCGACCCCCAGAACGACGCAAATCGAAGGCGAAGCGCTGCTTCGCGTTCCCGCTCGTCGTCGGAAATTGCAATGAACTCAACCTGATGGTTCTCTGAACCCGCTATCGAAAAATTGGACATGTTGCTCTCCCATGTTGAGGTGCTGCCAGGCAGCGTTCTGCCGTCCGCAGGCCGGCTGCGGCTGAAAATTGTCGATGAGACGTTGGCGGCTATCTGCGCCGTTGATCGATTGGATAGGCAGCCGATGTGGCCAGGCGCTCGGGCCGCAGAGAGTGTCGAGCGTGCCGGACTGCCATCAGGAAGAAATGAGCACCCGCCTCGGTCCCCAAAGCGACATGCGCCTCCTCGCCTCCCGAGATTGTCAGCGCAGTTCCTTCGGGCAGAAAACGCAGTTCGCCGTCGAGGCGAACAGTCAGAGCGCCCGACACCGCATAGAGCCACGCCTGGTGCCCATCAGGAAGTTCATGAGAGAAGGAGCCATTCGAATAAAGGAAGCCGTCGAGCACCGTGATGTCTACCGGTACTCCGCGCGCTGCGGCCTCCGGCGCGCGATCATCGAGAACAACGCGCACTCTGTGCCCCTCCGCCTCGATGATCGTGACATCCTCGGCCTTGACGTGGAAGGCGCGCGCAGGCTCGCTCTTCAAATGGCCCGGAAGATCGACAAAGATCTGCAAAGCGTGCGTCCTCGCACTACCCTCCGGCAGCTCTTCATGAACCGCACCGGAACCTGCCGTCAGCCAGTAAAGATCTCCCGGCTTCAGGACGAGATCGCTTCCCAGAGTGTCGCGATTGCGAAAGCCACCCAGCGAATCCTCGAACATGACGGTGACCGCAGAGATCCCCGCATGCATATGCGGCGGAAAGGTCGGTGACGTCATGACGAAATCGTCGACCATCAGGATCGGCTTCATATCGCCGGAGAACATCTCCTGCGAAAACTGTCGGGCGACAAATCCTGACCCGATCTTGCGAACCGCGCCGGAAATCGCCGACCCAATCCGCGCTGTCGAATGACTCTTAATTGCAATGCCACTCACTGCTTGATCCTCCTGAAGATCCTTGTGTGATGTGGATCTTGGCGGATGCGCAATGAGACGAAAAGCTGATGATTTCGCAACAAACCGTCCGATTAATTGGACGATCTAGATCAACACGGCTTTTGGCAATTCGATTGCGAGATGGTCAAGGAAAGCACGAACGGAGGGCAGAAGTCCCTGCCTGTAGGGGATGAGAGCCGTGATCGTAGCATCCCCCGCGATCCAGTCGGGCAGGATACGCTTCAATGTGCCGGCACGGATGGCATCCCGGCACACATAGCTTGGAAGTGCTGCGACGCCCAATCCCTGTATGGCCGCGTTCTGCAACCCCTGCATGTCGTCGCTCAGCAGGCGCGGGGTGAGCGGAATCACAATCTCGTCCCTCGTTTGCCTGGAGTGTCGAAGCCGCCATACGGGCGCGACACCGCTTCGCATCAGGAAAAGTGACCGGTCTGGACGCAGGTCCGCCGGTGTTTCGGGGACACCATTCGCCTCGAGATAGGCCGGGGACGCGAAGAGAAACCATGGAGATGGTGCGAGCGTACGCTGCACGAGATTGGAATCGGGCAATGGGTCGGTATGCGCCCTCACCGCCACATCGAAATTCTCACCGACAATATCAACGATGCGGTCCGATGCGTGGGCGACCACATCCACCTTAGGGTACTGAATGAGGAAATCGTTGATGACGCTCGACAGGGTGAACTGCATCGTCGCAATGCCTGCGGTGCATCGCACGGTGCCGGTAGGCTCGGTCAAGCGATGACGGATCGCCGTTTCGGCAAGCTCGGCTTCGCGCAGCATCGCCACCGCGTGATGATAAAAATCCTCCCCGGCATCCGTCATGCCAAATTTGCGGGACGTTCGGTTGAGAAGCCGCACCCCGAGATCGCGCTCCAATTCCTGCATGCGGTGGCTGAGCGTTGATTTCGGAACGTGCAGCGTGCGCCCTGCCGCCGTAAAGCCTCCACGGTCGACAATCTGCACGAAGTAGAAGAAATCGTTGAGATCCAGCATGACACTTGTTCAACCCATTGGACGTTCTGTTGCAGAAATGACGTCTTTTAGTCCATAAGTCCAGCCGCTACCTTCCTTCTCGTCACCATGAATTGCTGGCTCCGTCCACCTGACGGGCGGCATTTCCATCTACGCGTCCAAGGAGGATAACATGACAAACCGCACCTATAGCCCTCTGACCTCAGACAATGCAGCCCTCGTTCTTGTCGACCACCAGGTCGGCCTCATGACCGGTGTCCGCGACTACTCGACCGGCGAATTGAAGCACAATGTCGTGGCACTGGCCAAGGCCGCGAAGGCGCTGAACATTCCGATCGTCGTCACCACCACGGCTCGCGACAGCATGTGGGGTCCGACCATTCCGGAACTGGTGGAAGCGTTGCCGGGCATTGAGATTATCAACCGTTCGTCAGTCAACGCTTACGACGATCCGAAGGTCGCCGCCGCGATCGAAGCCACAGGCCGCAAGAAGCTGATCTTTGCCGGAATTTCTCTTGAAGTCTGCGCCGCCTTCCCCGCCATGACCGCGGTGGCACGAGGGCTCGATGCTTATGTTGCAGTCGATGCCTCCGGCACCTTCAGCGACACCAAGCGACAGGCGGGCCTTCTGCGCATGCAGCAAGCCGGCGTCGTTCTCTCCGACTATGGGACGATGATGGTCGAGATCCTGAAAGACAACGGCCGCCCGGAGGCTGCAGCAGTCTATGCCGCGCTCGACATGCCGTGGGCGACCTTGGTCGGCCAGATTGCCCAGGCATTTGGCAAGTAAGGCCGCTCGCTCGAGGCGACGGCAACCTCATCTTACACAAAAGGGGGTCCGGCGCATGCAGGGCCACCCAAAGGGATCGTCACGTACCGTCCATTCGGGTAGCTTAATTAAACCTGTGGTAGGTGATATACATTTTCACACTGGCTTGGACGCCACCCCCGAGCCAGCAATTGCAGCGTCCGACGAAACTGCATGCCCTCGTAGTCTCGTCGGACACCCCGCCCGATGCCAAGGCTGGCATCAACCGGAGCAATTGTGTCCGCTATTTTCTCACCGGACTTAAGCATACTCTTCTCTTCGCAGGTCGCCGTTAGAGTAAATGGTACTATGGTGCTAGCGATTGATAAGCGAATTGTATCGGCAATTACCCTCAAATTTCCAATGACAGATCGATATCATCGTACATCACGCTGATAACGCTCACGCATTCAATGCGTGCTTCACCCTCAATATAGCAAGAGCAACTGCACCAATCACGGCAGGGATAGAGATTAGCATATAGATTGGATTGATGTGAATGCCTGCGTGATCTGCCGTTTCGAACGCCACCTTGATCAGACTTAGAAGATAATAGCTGATCGCGATGATCGACAGTCCCTCGACCGCGCGCTGGATCTTGATCTGGGTCGCAGCACGCTCAGCCATCGCTTGAATCTGCGCGGCATTCTGGACTTCGATATCCACCTGGATGCGGGTCTGGAGCAGATCGATCAGCAGCATCGTTGCATGCGAGAGCTGTTCAAGGCGCAATGCGGTCGCCTCGCAGCTTCTGATCGCCGGCTTGAAACGGCGTGCGACGAATATCCCGAAACGTTGAAAGCCGGGAACATGGGTTTCGCGTAGTTCGACGATACGTTCCTCGACGATCTTGGCATAGGCGGCAGTCGCGCCAAAACGATTGCGCGTCCTTGCGGCGGCAGAAATTATCTCGCCGGAAAGCTGTGAGATCTCGTCGAGCAATTGCCTGTGTTCTTCCGGAGACGTCGTGACGTGCCGATTGGTCAGGTCGACAAGCTTGCGGTCATAATCGAGGATGACCGGATTGAGCCGCCTTGCCTCGGGCAGGCCCAGAAGCGCCATGACGCGGTAGGTCTCGATCTCGTATATGCGCCGAACCATGCGGCCGAGCCTGTAGGCATTGAGCTCAGTGTTGAACAATATGCTGCGGCTGACATTGTTCGCACCGACACGAAAATCCGAGCAAACGAGCGCCGCTCCGCCGCCAATCATCGAGGCGGCGGTATCGCCAAATTCGAGAGCGGACAGAAAGGGGCCGATCTCAGCCGGTGCCCGCCCGCAAACCAGGATTTCCAACCGGCAGATGCAAGAGCAATCCGACAAGCCGGCCAGTCCCGCCGCCTCATCGACAGACAGGCTCCCCGTTGGCCAGTCTGTCGGATCATCGTCCAGTGAGGTTACCCGGGTAATCGTGACGAACTCCGTGTGAAACTCGACCTGGGTGCGAGCATCGGCGGAGCCTTTTTCTTCGGTCACGTGAGGGATCGGATGACGATCAGGCGCCGCGCCCCCAAAAAGCGCGATATGCTCGACGATCGCAGGCCCCGAAAAATAGATCGACGGCCGCGCGTGAAGCTCGGAATTGAAATCGAGTACACTATCCTGCATCTAGCCCTCCCCGGCGACCATCGACGCTATAATTGGCGCGGCCCCGCGGCAAACGGCAATATGCGGATTCGATGCGGCAGAATGTCTCGAAACGGATGCTAGAACGGTTCTTCTGCGCTTATAGTGCCGCCGGCACGTCTCGCCGGCCTTCGGTTTCACAGCAGACCGAATTCTATCGGAAGCCTCGCACGAGGCGCCCGATACTATGTTCGACGAGAAAATTCAGCCCTCTTATCGCCTTGCGATGAGGCTTAGCGCCCGGCATCACCCTGGCGATAGACAGAAGTGAGTTCATCGAGCTTGGCCTTAAGCTCCGCGGAGATTAAAAAATCAGCCGCCGCCAGCGTGTCCGTGAGCTGCTCGGTTCTGCTGGCGCCCAGAATAACGGATGTGATGGCCGGATTTGCCATGATCCATGCAATTGCCAGCTTCGGCAAAGGCTCCCCGATCTCCTGCCCGATCGCACGCAACTGTCGGATGGTTTCGAATTCGCGCTCCTTCCAGTAGCGCGCCTTGTACATGGCGCCGAACTGACCCATTTCCGTGGTCGAGAAGCGGCCTTGATCCGGATTGTCATCGAGCTTGTAGCGGTTCGTCAGCAGACCGCCGGCTAGCGGGTTATAGGGTATGACGGCAAGATTTTCCTCTTGCGCAAGCGGCAGAAGGTCACGTTCGATCTCGCGGAAGAGAAGATTGTAGCGCGGCTGGACCGACACGAAACGTGCAAGCCGCAACGTATCCTGACGCCCGATCGCTCTTGCCAGCCGGTAGGCAAGAAAATTGGAAACGCCGATGTAGCGAACCTTCCCGGATCGGACGATCAGATCGAGTGCTTCCGCCGTTTCATCAAGCGGAGTTGAAGGATCGTCCATGTGGATCTGGTAGAGATCGACATAATCTGTATCCAGTCGCTTGAGCGAGGCATCGATCGCATCTAACAGGTGCTTGCGCGAAGCGCCGCGATCCCACTGCGAAGGCCCCATAGGGCCGCCTGCCTTGGTTCCCAGAATGAACCGCCCCCTCTTTCCCTTGAGCCAGCGCCCGGTGATCTCCTCAGAGCTGCCGACTTCGTGCGGGAGCGCCCCGCCCGGATACATATCGGCCGTATCGATGAAATTGACGCCGGCATCGACGGCGGCATCAAGAATGCGCACCGCTTCCGCCTCGTCCGTCTGATGACCGAAGGTGCCGGTGCCGAGACAAAGGCGCGAGACCGACAGCCCGGTACGGCTGAGTTGTTTGTACTGCATGGGAAACTCCGTTGTTCGAGACGACGATCTGGATAGGTTATATATCAATCGCTATATTATTAGCGAAACCTCTGTCAAGAAGTTTTATAGTGATCGCTACAATGAAAATGTGCTAACGCGTTTTCAGCAAGGAATTTCGGGAGCAAGGCAATGGCACGGCCAAGAGTGTTCGATGTCGACAAGGCGGTTCACACGGCGATGGACCTGTTCTGGCGTAACGGTTATGAACGGACCTCGCTCGCCGACCTGACGAGCGCCATGGGCATCACGCCACCCAGTTTCTATTTCGCCTTCGGCAACAAGGAGAGCCTGTTCAAGCGGGTCGTCGATCACTATGGCGCAACGCGGTTGAGCCAGGCGCATGCCGCGATCGACGAACCGACTGCACGCGATGTCGCCGAAAACATGCTCTACAAGTTCGCCGATCTCTACACCGATGACGATCCCTCTCTGCCGCGCGGGTGCCTTGTCGTCAATTGCGCACTTCCCAGCGCAGATGGCGAAGGCACTGTGAGGGCTGAATTGAGCGTGGCTCGCGAAAAACGCCGGGAGCGCCTGCGGGACCGCTTTCAACGCGCCAAGGACACCGGCGATCTTCCGTCCGATGCCGATCCGGATGCGCTGGCGCGCTACTTGATGGTTGTCGGGTGGGGCCTGGCCTTTGCCGCGCAATCCGGCGCCACGCGGAGCGATCTTTACCGCACGGTCCAGCTTGCTCTGGCAGCCTGGCCAACATGATTGAGGTGAGTTGAGGCCTGTCTTTTGACGACCGAGAGGTGGTCGCCTGCGCACGAGATCATCTACGCGGACAGATATATTTTAGACGGCTTGTCTTTTTTAAATTGATATCGAGAAGTGAGAACGTATAGTGAACGCATGGTTCACTTGCAACTTCGAGACAAGCTGGCAATTCTGAGTGACGCAGCCAAATACGATGCGTCCTGCGCATCCAGCGGCACGACAAAACGACATTCGGCGGATGGAAAGGGCCTGGGATCGACCGAGAGCATGGGCATTTGCCACGCCTATGCGCCGGATGGACGCTGCATCTCGCTTCTGAAGATCCTGATGACCAATTTCTGCATGTATGACTGCGTTTATTGCGTCAACAGGGTGTCGAGCAATGTGCAGCGCGCGCGCTTCACGCCGGGTGAAGTCGTGTGGCTCACGCTGGAATTCTATCGTCGCAATTATATCGAAGGGTTGTTTCTGTCCTCCGGCATTATCAAATCGCCGGACGAGACAATGGGCGACATGGTGCGGATCGCTCGGGATCTGCGCCTGACCCATCACTTTCGCGGCTATATTCACCTCAAGACCATTCCCGACGCCAGCCCGGATCTCATCGAGCAGGCCGGTCTTTTTGCCGATCGTCTGTCCGTGAATATCGAGCTGCCCAGCGATGCCTCGGTCGCGCGGCTGGCGCCGCAGAAAAGCCCGCAGTCGATCCGCAAGTCGATGGCCGATCTGAAGATGAAGATCGCCGAGCATGGCGAGCCGACCATGGTCACCAAAAAGACCAAGCGCTTTACGCCGGCCGGCCAAAGCACCCAGATGATTGTGGGCGCCGATGCCAGTACCGATGCCGACGTGCTGGCGCGCAGCGCTTCTCTCTATAGCGGCTATGGCTTGAAGCGCGTCTACTATTCCGCCTTCAGCCCCATCCCGGATTCGTCGAATGCGCTGCCGCTCATCAAGCCCCCGCTGATGCGCGAGCATCGGCTCTATCAGGCGGATTGGTTGACGCGCTTTTACGGCTTCTCCGTGCAGGAGATCATCGCCGCCCAGCCCGAAGGCATGCTCGATCTGGCGATCGATCCGAAGCTGTCATGGGCTTTGGCAAACCGCGACAAGTTCCCGATCGATGTCAACAAGGCCAGCAGGGAAATCCTGCTGCGAGTGCCGGGCTTCGGCACCAAGACGGTCGGCCGCATCCTGTCCTCGCGCCGGAACAAGACGCTGCGCTATGATGATCTGGTGCGGATTGGCGCCACGATGGCGCATGCAAAGCCGTTCATCGCCTGCGCCGACTGGACCCCGGGCCAATCTCTCGATCGGGAGGGCCTGAAGCAGCGCTTCATGCCGCCTCCCAAGCAATTGTCGCTATTCTGATGCGAAGCGTGATCTTGCCAAGACTGGGATTTGCCGAGGCCTGGCGCATTCAGGCGCGGCAGTTGCTTTGCGAAGGTGTGGTGCCCGACAACGTCCATTGGAGCGTGGAAGGCGCTGAGACCGACCTGTTCGGCGCGTTGCAGTCATCGGCAAAGTCCGTGCGGCCGGTGGAACGGCCCAGCGTTCCGGCCTCATTCGTGCCGTTGGCAGAGGCGGCGCTCTGCCATGTCTCGCCCGAACGCTTTGCCCTGCCTTATCGGTTGCTATGGCGTCTGCAGAACGACAGGGAGATACTCGGCGATCGATCCGACAAGGATGTTGCCGCCGTGCATGCGATGGAAAAATCCGTTCGCCGTGACGCGCACAAGATGAAGGCCTTCGTGCGCTTTCGCGAGGTCGGCATTTCCGATGCCGGTCGGCGGCAATTCATCGCCTGGTTCGAGCCCGAGCACGTCATCCTCGAGCGCACGGCGCCGTTCTTTGCACGCCGGTTTGCCGATATGGATTGGCTGATTGTCACGCCCGGCTATGCTGCGCGCTTCGAGCGCGGCGTGCTCGACATGCAACTGTGCAACGAACGTCCCGACCTGCCGGACGACAGCGCCGACGATCTCTGGCGCACCTACTACGCCAGCATCTTCAATCCAGCGCGATTGAAGGTGAAAGCGATGAAGAGCGAGATGCCGGTCAAATACTGGAAGAACCTGCCGGAGGCGCGGCTGATTCCGGACTTGATCGCCAATGCCGAGAAATCCGTGCAGGCCATGCGCGAGGCAATGCCGACCACCCCGCATATCAGAACCGACCGCATCGTCGCCCGCCTGCCTTCGCCGTCAGAGATTGCGCCGGATGTCGTTCCCGAGACGCTGGACGAGGCACGCCAAGCGGCCGCCGGTTGCAGCCGTTGTGACCTTTGCAGATACGCGACACAGACCGTATTCGGCGAGGGCGCGATCGGCAGTAGCGTCATGTTTGTCGGCGAGCAGCCTGGCGACATCGAGGATCTGTCGGGACGCCCGTTTACCGGCCCTGCCGGCCAGCTGTTCAACAAGGTTCTCCATGAAGTGGGGGTGGATCGCAGTCGCGCCTACGTCACCAATGCAGTCAAGCATTTCAAATTCGAGCCGAGAGGCAAGCGCCGCATCCATCAGCGTCCGGATGCCGGCGAAGTGGTACGCTGTCGCTGGTGGCTGGGGTTGGAGCGCAAGTTCGTGCAGCCGAAGCTGATCGTTGCGCTTGGCGCAACCGCAGCACTCGCCGTCACCGGCAACGGTGCGAACATCCTCAAACGTCATGGCACGATGGAGCTGGCCGACGACGGCCAGACGCCCGTTCTGCTCACCATTCATCCATCCGCTGTCTTAAGGTCGGGAAACGCGGCCCAGCAGGACGAAGCCCGCAAGCTACTGGTCGAGGATCTGCGTCGCGTATCGGCCTATATGCCGGATTGACGCACAGATCGTTTGCAGAATCAGCAAGCAAGTCATCCACCCCGAAAAGCAACAACGTCACTTATGAGAGGTCAGATGCTCGGCAAGCGCCCTTGTCGTGGCGGCAATATTGTCGTCGGCACGAGTGCAGACCGAGAATCGGCGCGTGGCCCAGTCGTCCACAAGTCGGATCGCCGCGATCTTCATGATGCGGCGGCAACTTTGGGCAACCGTAGCCGGCACGATCCCCAGACCGACGCCACCGGCCGCCATCCGGCAAATACCTTCGAATGTTCGGGTTCGAATGCGCGTTTTCAGCCGGCCACCTGCGATCTGAGCCCGCCCGTCTAGATTTTCCTGCAGGGCACCTTCCGCCAGTCCGATAAAGCTCTCATGGACTACATCGGCGAAAAGAACTGTCTTCCGCTCCGCCAAAGGATGGTCGGGTGATGCGACCACGACCAGTTGATCGACCGCAAACGGCCTTAACATCAGGCCCTCGGTGTTCACAGTGTCGGAGATTATGCCGATTTCCGTCAAACCCGCGAAGAGCGCCCTGACGACCTCGGAACTTTGGCGTTCCTTCAGATCAATGTCGATGTTTGGATTGGCCGACATCCAGGAGGCAAGCCGCTCGGGCAGGAATTCGGTGATGGCCGCTGTCGGCGCCATGAGCCGAATGACGGTTCTCAGTCCCTTGGCGTGCTCGTCGAGCTCGCTGCGCATCTGTGCCATTTGCCGCTGCACCACCATGGCATGATGGGCCAGAGCTTCACCGGCATTGGTGGGCGACACACCACGCCGGCCGCGCTCCAAGAGCTTGACGCCACTGGCCATCTCCATGGCACGTAAACGCTCGCTGGCAGAGGGCAACGATATACCGACCGCAGTCGCACCATGCGTGATGCTGCCGGCATTCACCACGGCCAGAAACAGGCGAAGATCAACAATGTCGAAGCGCATGCCTGACTGATAACAAATCCGTTGCCTTCGGACCAGCCGAAGCCTGAGCATAAAACATCCGCATTGTGCCTGCGCAACGCTGTTCTCATTGTGCCGCGAATTATTTCTGATGGCCAGGGAAGCATCGGTATGCAGGCTTTACCAAACACCAACAGCAATCTGGGAAAGAGCAGCATCGTCCTTCCCTTCATCGTGGCTGCGACCTATTTCATGGAAACGCTGGATACGACTGTCATAGCCACCGCCCTGCCGCAGATGGCTCATTCCTTTCAGGTCGGACCCAATGAGGTCAGCCTCGGTATGACGGCCTACATGCTGACACTTGCCGTCCTTGTGCCGATCAGCGCGTGGATTGCAGACAGGTACGGCACACGGACTGTCTTCGCAGCCGCCGTCCTCATTTTCACGATTGCATCCATTCTGTGCGGATGCGCCGACAGCGTGCTTTCGTTCACGGCGGCACGCGTGCTTCAGGGTGCAGGCGGCGCCATGATGGTACCTGTCGGACGAATGATCGTCGCTCGCAATACCGAGCAGAAATACATGATGCGCGCGATTTCGACCATCACATGGCCTGCGATCGTCGCACCCGTCATCGGCCCCAGCGTGGGCGGCTTTATTACGACCTACGCGTCCTGGCACTGGGTTTTCTTTCTGAACATTCCCTTCGGCCTTGCAGCACTCACAGCGATCGCGGCCTTCGTTCCCAATCAATTCGCCGAAAGCTCTCGAAGGCTCGACCTCAAAGGTTTCCTGCTGAGCGGCATGTCACTGGTATCGTTGCTGTACGGCACGGAACTGGCAAGCCGTCCTGATACGAACCTTGCTTATGCGACAGCGATCGTCGGTGCCGGTCTCTTCATCGGGCTTATTGCCATCTCCCATCTTCGCTCGACCCCGCACCCCATCCTTAATCTGGCGGTCTTTCGCATAAGAACCTACAGGACCTCTGTCTTGTGGGGTGGCTTTGCGCGTGCCGGCATAGAAGCCATACCCTACCTTTCGCCTTTGCTGTTTCAGATCGCCTTTGGCCTTTCGAGCTTCCAATCCGGTTTGCTGCTGCTGGTCACGGCAATCGGCAACCTTGGTATGAAAGCCTTCACGACACCGATTATCAGGCGCTTCGGCTTTCGTGCTGTCGCGATTGGCAATGGCACATTGGTCGGCGTGAGCATTTTGGCCTTCGCCACCCTGGCCCCGTCTACGCCATGGCTTCAACTCTTCCTGGTCCTGTTCGCCTACGGGCTTTCCCGTTCGCTGCAGCTCTCCGCGATGACCACCTTGAGCTACGCTGACATCGAAACGGACTTGAAAAGTGCGGCCAGCACTCTTTGGAGCACGATGCAGCAGATGACGACAGGGCTCGGGATCGCATTCGGTGCCGTATGTCTGCGCCTGTCGAACCTGATGCATGCGGGTGGCAATCTCTTCGGCGAGCATCGCTTCGCGATAACGGATTTTCATTGGGCGTTCACCGTCACCGCGCTCCTGACCGTCCTGCCCACGATCGCCTACTGGCGCCTTCCCCACGATGCGGGGCGCAGCATCGCCCATGGATAAACCTCTAGGGTGCAGGTAAGCCTGTGCGCTGGAAATGGACGCCCTATAATAATTGCGGTGAAAGCCCGGCGTAGTCTTCCGGGCATGGAAGCCATTGGGAGCAAGTAATGACGAGCGTCGACACCGACCTTCTGGAAACATTTATATCCGATGAGGAGGCCGCATTTGCCGAGAAGCGTCAGGGGAAATTCTGGCCAGCCAATCACCACCGTATCGCGCCACTGGCCACGAAGCTGTCCGGCCTGCTCAACCCCAACCAGAGGACGGCGTTCTATTTTCATTTCATGCGGGTCGCCGGCGGCGCTCCGGCGGTCAACGACAAGGAGATGCCGTTGCTGACCGAAGCGTACCGCCGGATGCTGCCTGATCTGGATCTTAAGGGCGTGATCCAGATGTCGCGGCGGCATGAGTTGCTGTTCGTATTCGGGTTCGACGATACAGGCGCGCTCTCCGCGGGCGAAACGCAAATCTCTACGGCATTGAAGGCCAGATTGAAGCTCCTCGGTCAGGTCGGCGCCTACACGTCGATGCCAGCGCAAATGGACAAGAAGGCGAAGTTTGCCGCCTTCACGTCGGAGGCGCCACGTATCCTGGAAACGCTGCGTCACCTGGAGTATCGCCACGATCGCCGCTATAGCGAGGATCTCTACGATGTGACCAATCTTCGCTTCTGGGGCATGGTGTTCATCTGCCTGCTGAACAAGGATACAAGGGCCGACATCGTTGCCGATATGTTCGAGGGTCCGTACCAACTGATGCGCCGCGTCGAACAAATCGCGACGCTTCATCGCTATGTCCAGGTGGTACTTCCGGACGCCACACCGGATGAAGCCCGGTTCCTATCCCTGGCGGCGAAGCTGGCGGATATCGAAAGCGCGCGGCGCAATACGGCGGAATCCGTCGCCTTGTCTCGAAAGCTCGGCCTGCCATTTGCTGACGACGAGGATTGGGAAATTAATATTGCGATCCCGATGCGCGGCGCGCAGGGCCACGCTCTCATCGCGCGCGACGTTGTTCGCTTGCAAATCCGCCCCAAGCCGGACTGGCAATGGGAGCTGCGTGTGCGCACATCAAGCCGCGGCGAATTTTCGGAACGCGAACGCGGCAGCAGCCGCAACGACCTTAAAATACCGGCGCTCGGCAAGGGAAATCTTGCAAGCTTTCCCGATTGGCTCAAGCAATTGCGCCATCATGACTTGGACTTCGACGTAGACGCTGCGGACATTCGGGTCGGCCGCAAGCGCGCCGCGGCAAAGATTGTCTCGGCGTGGCTTGCCGGCTGAAGCACCGTCATCGAAGGCGACGCTCATCTTTCAATTGCTCCGGCGCCTCAATCACATTGATCGATAAGGTCGTTGAGGGGCTACATCGCCTTTGCCAGGCGGCCATCGATGGGTTGCGCCCGAACGCCGAAGCTCGTTCGGATCTTATCGGCAAGATCGCGGGCTGCGGGCGTCAGCGCACCGTCCGCTCGAAAGAGCGATATCGTAAACGATGGCAGGCCTGGAAGGTCGCTGCAATCGGCGACGGGCTCCAATCCCAATGGGATCGCGGATGTCAGCCAGGCGGACACGGCGAGATCGGCCCGCACGGTTGCGGCAGTCGCCTCGTAGCCGCCGTTTTCGAAGACGGATCGCCATTCAGTTCCATGATCGGAAAGTGCGGCCAGAACCGGCTGCCTGAAAATGCAATCCGAGGAAACCAGCGACAAGGGCAACGGGCGCTTTGCGTACGCCCCCCCTTCCGCCGCCCCAACCCATACGAGACGGTCGACGCCAAGAACCTCGCCACGCGCCTCCTCGGGGATTTCCTGAAGAACCGCGATATCGACTTCCCTGGCGGCAACCTGGCGCTCGAGCGAGGCGGAGGATGCGCAGACCAAAGCGATATCGACATTGGGCCGCAGCAGCGCATAGGCGCGAATGATGCTGGCAACGCCCGCCGACATCAGATCGAAACAGACGCCGAGCCGAACCGTGCCGCTGAGATCGCTGGCTGCGAGATCCTCGATAAGATCGTCATTCATGGCAAGCAGCTTGCGCGCGCGAAAAAGCAGCTTCTCACCTGTACGCGACAGAACAAGCCCGCGACTGGAGCGATGAAAAACCTGGTCGCCCACCATGTCTTCAAGGCGGGCCATCTGCTGGCTGACGGCACCCTGCGTGAGGTTCAGCAGCAACGCCGCCGATGTCATGCTTCCACGCTCCGCGACAGCAGTAAAGGTCCGTAACAGGGCCAGATCGAAATGGCGCATTAGAGATCCTAATGACTAGCAATTAGTTTTATTAGCTTTCAATATGCATGCTTGCAGCCTTAGAAGAAAGCCCTCTTAGGAGAGAAACCATGGCTTTCGCCGACATCGCGTCGCTGCTCGCCTTCACCTTGATCGCAACGATTTCGCCAGGCGGCGCCACGACATTGGCAACCGCCTCCGGCGCAAGGTTCGGCTACCGGCGTTCGCTGCCACTGATCATCGGAATTGCCGTCGGGCTCGGCACGATGGCCGGCGTGGCGGCGCTGGGTCTGTCGCAGACGCTTCTTGCCTTTCCTGGCTTGCAGGTTGCCATGCGCGCCGCGGGCACAGCCTATCTGCTATGGCTGGCCGTTCGGCTGATCCGGCAACGAGCGCCGTCTTCGGGTGGAAATACGTCGAGCCCTCAGAGCCTCATCGGCGGAATATGGCTTGTCTGGCACAATCCGAAGGGCTGGGCCATTACGACCAGCGCCTCTGCCGCCTATGTCGCCATAGCACACAACCCGGTCGATCTTGCGAGTATCCTTGCGTTCCTGTTTGCATCCATGGCGCTGGTCTCCCTGTCCGCATGGTGCCTTGCCGGCCAAACGCTTGCTCGAAAGCTGAAGAGCAACGCGCAATGGCGGCTCTTCAATATAGGCCTCGCAGCGATCCTTATACTGTCAATCATCACCCTCTGGTTCGAGTAAAAATCATGCTTACAAAGAATATCGCAGCAGAATGCGCCACGCTTGAAGACTTCTGGTTCCCCAAGGTCATTGGTGAGGTCAATGGACAATTGTTGAAAGTCGCGAAGCTGAAAGGCCAGCTGGTCTGGCACGCCCACGACGAGGAAGACGAGCTTTTCTATATCGTCAAAGGGGAACTGAAAATAGAATTGCAAGACCGGACCCTGCATCTTGCCGAGGGTGACTTTGCCACCATCGCAAAGGGAACGATGCACAATCCCATCGCCGAGGAAGAGTGCTGGATCCTGCTCATCGAGCCGGCGTCGACCAAGCATACCGGCAATGCGCTCACTCCAAGGACGCGCAGTTTGGAGCAACAACTAAACGCTGCACGCTGAGGAGTCCGCCAACTCCCGAGCACAGCTTGTCTAGCCAGATGATATCGTATCATCAACGAAGCGCCCTTGCCCTTAGGAGGATGCACGAGAATATCGGCATTGCCTCGGGCATGTTCTTCGTACATGGCTTTGCAGCAACTTGGCATCGAGCGTCCTTTTTTGCGGATGACCGCCCAGGATCCGATGAAGTTCGCCGGAATTGATGTCGATATAGTATTTGCCGCTGCTGCTTGCCTCTTTTATCGCATCGACAATTGCCTTCCGAAAATCCTCCATATTCGGCAAAGTCTGCCCCTTAACTTAGTTCATGCGCCGGGATTGGGTCGATCGAGAATATCTGTTAATATTTCGACCATGCCTATTTACCGGCGCAATTAAACTGATACTACTTACCGCAGTTCAATCGATTTAGGAACGAATGTATTTGACATGAAGCGAATATAGCCTGCCCGGTTTATAGCTTCGCCTTAAACGATACAGACGTTACAGAAATATATGCAACGATGATGAGGTAGTTGCGTCAATATCAGCGTACGAGTTCTCTGATCTTGTACGCAACTTCCGTTCGGTTCGTTGCATTCAGCTTCTTCATGATGTTACGAATATGAACCTTCACCGTGCTTTCGCACAGATCCATTTCATATGCGATAATCTTGTTTGCCTTACCGCGCCGAAGGGCTTCCGCCACGACCACTTCACGCGGGGTAAACATGCTGTCGAGGCAGCAATTGCGGCTGGCAACAGGCGCTATTGCTTCCTTTGCGGCCAAAAGACTGCTTGCAGGTACGAACACACCGCCGGCACGAGCAAGCGAAACCGCCTCCGCTGCAACCTTAATGCCGACACTGGTTGGTATATAGCCGCGAGCGCCGCATTCGAGCGCATGCAGCAGCTGCGCCAACTCGTCACCATCTGCCCCGACGATGACTGGGCTTGTCTGGAATCTTTCCACCAGAGCGCAAATCTTGGTGCTGACATCGGAGTCGGACACCTTCCGGCCGCCGATCATGAACAGAATTGCCGAAGGCAATGTCTGCATGTTCTGCATCTGCCATTCTTCGAGCGACGCAACGGTGACGATATGCATGTTGCCATCACACTCGGTGAGCATTTTCGACAGGCATTCGCGGTCGAGTGCGCGGGAATCTATCAGAAGTACGTAATCATCCCATTCGGCAACATTGGGCGTGCCGGATGCTATAAAAGGCCTGAGGGTGTCGGATGCCCGAACTGAAATAATGCGTGCCCCTCCATTCGATGCGAATTTTTCACTTGTGAGCGACTGTCCATTCATGGCCGATACCCCCTACTTTAAAAAAGGCCGTTATATTTCTTGCAATTATTTTAGTATTCGCCCCATCGGGGGAGTGTAATCCGCATTCCATACAAATCTGCTGGCCTGCTTCCATATCATTCCCCTCAATTAGGTTTATCTTACCGTAGTAATTGCTTATTTTGCTTTTGTGTGCATTAACATATGTTAATAGTTGGTTGAAATAATGATTAAATTGATTCAACCCAGCTCTATCCGAAATAGAGACAAAGTATTACTCAAACAAAAGTTGTGTCGAAACACGTCTCGTCGAAGTCAACCAGGTCTGCAAGACGAGGACGATCGAGAAAAGCAACGATTCCATTGCGAAAAGAAAGAAGCCCGGCTTCGCGCATATCTCTGAGAACGCGGTTGATATGCACTGTCGAAAGGCCGACGGCATCACCAATATCTGCCTGGGTTAAGGGGCAATCGAAATACTCGCATTTGGCGTAGTCACGCGATGTGCCGATGCGGGCGCCGAGCTCAAGCAGCAAATGACCAGTTCTCTCCAGGGCATCTCGGCGGCCAATATTGGCCAGACGCTCCGACATGCGCGCCTGATGACGCACCAGCTCGGCAATGACGATGCGGTAGAAAAAAGTCGGCGCTTCCATTTTCGGAAGGAAGATGAAATCCGGAAAACTCAAGACGGTGACGTCGGTGATGGCCGGTACGGTCTCACGCGCAAGCGCCGTCAGCGAGGTCGAAATCATGTCGCCGCGAAGGACGAATTCGGTCACGAAACGCGTGCCGTTGGGCATCATCTTGCTGCAAGCCGCCCACCCCTCCAGAACGAAGAGGAGACGCGGCGTCTCATTGTCATAGTCGCATATGACGCTGCCCGCAGGAAAGGTTCGCGTTACGCCACCGAGACTCCGGACATGCTCCATCGAAATCTGCGTTGCCATTCATCATCCCCTCAGACAAAAAGCATATTTCGAGAGCTCGATTCGCTGTCCGAAAATATAATTTTCGCGAGTTATAAGTATTCAATACCATAAAAAATACGCTCTGTCTTTAATGTAAATCGATATAAATATTTCATCGAATTTACATCACAGCCGCATCAAAATCAGCTTCGTATTTTCATGATAGAAAGAATATCTTGGGAGCATATGAAAATTATATACTATGCGTACTTCGTTCGGATTAGCGCACGAATTATACTTGCAACATGACGGGTCGAGCGTAGTCGACGAGATGCCGACGCATGTTGGAAATTCCGGCGCGGGCCTCCGCAATGATGGCCTCATGACGAAGAGCATCGATCCCTTCGTTCTGAGCTGCTTTCAGCATCGATGCGATCTGATCCGGCGGCAGCAAAGCGTCCTTCACGAAATAGTTTTCGCGCCCCACCGAGTTGAAGAAACCCTCGACTTTCTTGTCCCAGCCCAAGCCGACATGCGGAACGCCAAGCGCATAGGCAGCGATGCACGCATGCAGTCTGTGCGCGAGAACAACGTCCATCGACTGGATTGTCCGCACCAGATCATCAGGCAAGAGAGGTCGGCGCGAAATATCCATGGCGCCGTGCTTGACTGCTCGATGCTTTGAAACGGAACTGATAATGCGCTGCGCAAAAGCCTGATCTTCGCACGCTCCATTGCAGAAAAGGGTGACGCGATGGTCATCGTCGAGCAGCACGCCAATCAAATCCCGGTAGGCGGAAACCGCCGAGAACGGAATGGAAGCGGTCCTGGCGTCGGCATGTCTTTGCAGAATAACCGGATCCGTCACGCATATACCGACGGTCATCTGGCGCTTGGGCAAGGCCAGAGGTTTTACATTGGTTGGCAGAGCTTGGACCAGCAAGCCTGGATCACGGACGAGCTTGGGATCCGGCCCCTCCGGGAAATGATCCCGCCAGGCATCCTGAGCGAAGACGTCACGGACAGAGAGGTGAGCGAGACGAGCGCGCTTCAGACGCGCGAAAAGATCGTAAGCCTCTTTCGACCAATGCTTGCTGACGCCGACCGCGTAAATGGCAAGGGGACGATCGTGCCTAAGCACGCAGTCGAGCACCGTTGCGATCTTCAGCGGAAAATTGAGGTCGTCGTCCTGAAACAAATTACCGCCGCCAATCACCACGGCATCCGCCGCAGCAATTTTGGCATCCCATTCTGTCTGCAGCCTGCTCAATCTATTCTCAAGCGCTGCTCGAACGAAACGGCGGCGAGCATGGGAAGGCAGTTGACTGAGAAAGCCGAGTGCCAGGCGTCTGCGCGCACCGTGACCGGCAGCGAAAGCCCTGCGTCCGGCGAGATCGATGGTCTCGACCTCGATCTCGCCGCCGCGGCTCGCCAAGGCGGCTTCCACGCATTCGGCCAGCAATCCATCTCCGAGATTTTCGCTATACTTCACGTTAAAGACGAGAACTTTCATCGCACTGATCCAATAGGACGGAGCTCTGGGCTATATTCGACGCGCGCGCCACGCGTTCCCACGCAGAACGCCGAGATGCTGCCGGCAAGGATGTAGAACATCAATCCGAGGTCGTAGACCGTGCCTGAGGTAATTGCCGATATCAGCACCGTGATGATTCCGGCCTTGGCGGCACGAACGATGGCAAAGCTCTCTCGCGACGCCAGCTCGGCCAGTCGCATCTCTGCCACGAGCAATCGGAATACAAACAGCATGAACAAAAATGTGCCGAAGACACCGATGTTGGATAGCAGGACGAGAACGAAGCTCGAGGCGCGCGCACTTCCAAGACCGGCGCCAAAGCCATTCGTATCCAGGAACGCTTCATACGCCATGGAATTCCACATGAAGCGTTCACGACCCGATTGACTGTCGGCTTTCGAGAACAGCATCTCATCCAGGAAATCGTGGAGATTATGCGCGAGATCCGGCATGGCGATGAGAACGAAAAGGATCGCTAGCGGCATGCTCGCCAGAATGGAGACGATGAGTACGGGCCGCCCCGCCCCCGGCTCGCGCCTGGAAGCGAGAAACGACTGAAGGCACAGGATCGGCAATATGATCGCAAGGCCGACAAGAGCGGTCGCCGACGTCGATAAGACAAGCGCGATTAACAGCAATCCGGCGATGATGCCGGTTGTGCGCGAGCGCACTCCGCTCAGCCATAGGCTGGCGACGATGGCAAACAGCACGAGCGTGAAATCGGCAAAGGCTGACGCTTCCGGAAAGGTGCCGGAAATCCGTTTCAATCCGCCCTTTTCGGCGTTCGTCAGCAATGCGTAGTTTGCTGTTCTGACGAAGCTGAGCAGAAAATCCGTGTGCGTGAAATAGGTGATGATATCGGCGAGAGCAAAAGCCAGATTGACGCTTGCAACAATGATGACGCCCTGGATGAACAGGGCTGGCGCGGAGCTTCTGCGAAAGAAGGCAAATGTCGAGATAAAGCAGATAAGGCCACCAGCCGCATACACGGACTGAGTAATATTGTTCGAGGAAAAGCGAAGCGGCACCAGCGCAATCAGGCTTCTCGCGCCGATCGATCGCTCAACTGTCATGGTTTGCGCCATTCCCTGAAACAATCTCGGAAAGAAGATAGCCGAAAAGAGGGCAAATGCCGTGAGCAGCAAAAGGAAGAATCCCGGCCCCCAGGGAGAAAGCGCTGCGAGAAATGGCCCCTCTCCATAGGCCGAAAACAACCTGACGGCGAAGAAGATCAAAAACAGGCTTGGAACGAGTACCGAGGCGCCGCCGAGGCCTGGAACGCTGAATGCGGCGGCGGCTCCGAAGACGGTAGACAGAATCATGATGAAGAACGACCATCGAACAGGTACAGCCAGCGCAACGACACCGACAATCAATGTTAGAAGCCCCATGAGATTCATGTGTCGACCCAGATATCCCGTCTTATAGTTGCTGCACGCTAGCATGCGGCCATGGGGGTGTATCTCCACCGTTGTCTAAGCCCTTTGGTTGATCAACTGGCCGAAATAGCTGCTGTACCGTATGAACTGGGACGTTCATGCTCACTTGCATGGATAAGATCCCGTCAATGATGATCAGAGACAGCAACAACAACCGACGCGCATTTCTGCGCGCGACGATTGCAATCGCAATGTTAGCGTTCACCGACATAAAGGTATCTCATGCGGGCGATACCGGCGATGCTCTCGACTTGAGCAACATGACTTTGACCTTCGAAGATCCCTTTGACGATCTAAGCGTTTCGGCCTGGGGACCAGGCACACGCTGGATTGCGCATACGCCGTGGAATGGCGATTTCGGCGGCGCGCGCTTCTCCGATCCGAAGGACGACTTTCCCTTTGCCGTTGAAGATGGCATGCTGCGCATTACCGCCGCGCGTGATAGCGAGGGGGCATGGCGCTCTGGTCTGATCGCATCGGTCGATTCCAAGGGCAACGGCTTTTCGCAGCAATATGGTTACTTTGAAATGCGGGCGCGGCTGCCCGATGGACCTGGCGTCTGGCCGGCCTTTTGGCTGATCGGCAAGGACCGTTCGAAGGCAACGGCGGAAATCGACGTCATCGAATATTATGGGGACAAGCCGGGTGCTTACTCCTCCACGGTGCATGTCTGGCATCGGGATGGGCGGCACGATTCCGATTATGCCCGGATCAAGGTATTCGACACGGCCAATCCCTCCGACATGCATAGCTACGGCGTCAAGATCGACTCCGATTTCATACGCATGTATTTCGATGGAAAACTCGTCTGGAAAACCAAGGTTTTACCGGAACATCGCCAGCCTATGTACATGCTCGTCGATCTCGGCATCGTCGATGGCGTGACGAAGATGGCCGCCACGGATCCATCCTTCCTGTTCGTCGATTACGTCAGGGCCTATCAGTTCAAATAGCCGCCCTTTAATCGACTTTTCCACAATTGAACTGCATCCATCCCATTGATGAGAGTACGCCCGACCGCCTCTAACGAGAGAGCGTCATGGCGCGCCTGCGTAATGCTTTTGGCCGAATTTTTCCGGTCGTATCGGGTGGCTCCGACAAAAGGCTACGGCCTCTTAGGACTTACGACTTTCGGTGGTGAACCAAATTATCCCAATGATCAACTAGTGCTTTTGCGGCAGCGTGAAATTCTGCGATGGACGACGAAGCGTGCATCCCATGCCGTCGTCTGTCTTAGGACACACCGGAGGGCGACGATGATTGACCGCGAGGCTCAGGCAGAAACAAGTGGCATGGCAGGCCTGCATTACGACCGCAACCTATGCCTTCACGAAATGGTACGTATTCAGGCTAAGCGAACGCCAAAGGCCGTAGCCCTTGTTTCGGGCGACACGAGGATCGATTACCACGATCTCGATCGCATATCCGATGCGCTCGCGTCTCATCTGATCAGAATCGGCGTCCACAAGGCCGACATCGTCGGGCTTTTCCTGCCCCGCAGCGTCAACGCCGTCATCTGCACGCTGGCCATCCTCAAGGCCGGCGGCGCCTATCTTCCCTTGGACCCCGCCTTCCCGATCGAACACCTTGATTTCGTCATCGGTGAGACCGCGCCGAAGGTGATTTTCGTCGATGCCGATTATGGCGACAAGCTTGGCAGCGTGCCGAGCATGAATGCCAAGGTCATCGAGGCAAATGCAATCATCACGGAAATGTCCGGTCGCCCGCGAACGGTAGCGCCTGCACCGGAGATATCAGGCGGCGACCTCGCCTATATCATGTACACGTCGGGCTCCACGGGACGGCCTAAAGGCACGATGATCTGCCATCGCAGCATTTCACGCGTGGTCCTTGACCAGAATTATGTCGAGTTCCGTGCTGACGACGTCGTGCTGCATGCGGCCACCATATCCTTCGATGCATCGACGCTGGAGATCTGGGGCGCGCTTCTCAATGGCAGCACATTGGCCATCATGCCGGATGCGGATTTTTCGATTTCGCGCCTGTCCGACTTCATGCAGGAAACCGAGGTCACCATCGCCTTTCTGACGACGGGGCTCTTCAATCTCTTTGCCGATCACGCCCGCGCATCCCTTCCGAGGCTTCGGCACATCCTCTTTGGCGGCGATGTCGGTTCGGCCGTTCACGCACGGCGCTTCCTGGACCTTCATGCCGACTGCAAGGTGACCAATGCCTACGGCCCGACCGAAACGACCGTGTTTGCAACGGCCTTTCAGGTCCTGCCAAGTTTTTCGGGAGCCGAGCTGCCGATCGGCAAGGTGATCGCCCATACCGGCATCGCCATTCTGAACGAGGAGCTGCACATCGTTCCCCCGGGAATCGAAGGACAACTTGCCATATCGGGCGACGGTCTGGCGATCGGCTATTTCAAGCGCCCGGAGCTGACGGAAGAGAAGTTCGTTACGATCGAAACCAAGGACGGCAAAACGCGCTTCTACCTCACAGGCGACGTTGCAAGCCTCAAGCCGGACGGCACCGTGACCTTTAAGGGACGCCGCGACCGACAGGTCAAGGTCAACGGCAAGCGCATAGAGCTTGATGAGATCGAGGCCGCTCTTCGTCGCGATCCGCGCCTTGCCGACGGCATCGTCCTTTGCCACATACAAGGCGAAAACCTCAAACGCATCGTTGCCTATCTGTGCCCGAAGGAAAGCTATACGGGCGCTCCGTCAGACCTTGCTCAGGTCGTCATGGCAACGCTGCGCGCAGCACTTCCAGCTTACATGATCCCAAGCGCCGCTGTCGTCGTCGACCGCCTGCCGCTGACGACAGCCGGCAAGGTCGACCGCTCCAAACTGCTTCCGCCGCCGATCGAAGCCCAGACGCGACCCACGGATACGCGCAGTCGTACCGAAGAGCTGCTGATGACCCTTTGGCAGGATGCTCTCGGCCTGCCGAGTGTCGACCTCGACAGAAACTTTTTCGATCTCGGAGGCACATCGTTGCAGCTGATGGAAATTCACGCCGGCCTCGAAGAAGCGCTCGGCAGGTCGATCGACGTGGTCGCGTTGCTGCGTCACCCGACAATTCGGGAACTGGCACTTTATCTCGACGGCCGCACACCAGGCCCAACGCGCATCGCCGCCGCCGCCCAGCGGGCGGCGATGCAGAAGAAGGCAATCTCTCATATCCGCAGGAGCTCTGTATGAAACGGAATCACCAGGAAATTGGCGATCAGCGTGATTTCGACGGCGATGAAGACTTGAGCGGGCAGATCTCCGGGCACATTGCCATTGTCGGCATGTCCGGCCGGTTTCCGGGCGCCTCGTCGGTGCAGGAATTGTGGCACCTAGTGCTGGAAGGGAAGACCGCCTTTTCGCTCTTCTCGCCGGATGAAATCGAAGACGCATTCACCGACGAGGAGCGGGCGCAGCCGAACTATGTCGCGGCAAGACCTCATCTCGAAGGCGCCGACATGTTCGACGCCGAGTTTTTCGGGATGTTTCCGCGTGAGGCTGCCGTCACCGACCCCCAGCACCGCATCTTCATGGAGATATGTTGGGAAGCGCTCGAGGACGGCGGCTACGATCCGCAGCGCCATCCGGGCCTTATCGGCGTCTTTGCCGGCTCTTCCATGCCGACCTACCTGATCAACAATGTTCTGCATGATCGCGCCAAGGCGGAAGAATTTACGTCGAATTACCAGATCGGCTGCTTCCATGAATTGGTCGGTGCATTGAATGACACGCTGGCCACCCGCGTCGCCTACAAGTTCAACCTGCGCGGTCCGGCTTTCACATTGCAATCCGCGTGCTCCAGCTCGCTGCTTGCGATTTCGCAGGCCTGCCAGAACTTGCTGACCTACAGCTGCGACATGGCTCTTGCCGGCGGCATCTCGGTCACCATCCCGCAAAAAAGAGGTTACATCTATCAGGAAGGCGGCATGGCCTCGCCCGACGGTACCTGCCGGCCGTTCGATGCCACTGCTGCCGGAACGGTTTTCGCCAGCGGCGCCGGCGTCGTTCTTCTAAAGCGATACGAAGATGCACTTGCGGATGGAGACAACATCTATGCTGTCATCCGCGGCTACGGCATCAACAATGACGGCAGCGACAAGGTCGGCTTCACGGCACCGAGCGTGGAAGGGCAGGCCGAAGCGATTGCGACGGCTCTTGCCAACGCGGCCGTCGACCCCTCCAGTATCGGCTATATCGAGTGCCACGGCACGGCGACACCGCTTGGAGACCCCATCGAATTCAACGGGCTGACACGTGCCTTCGCACAGGAAGCGCCGGCGTCGGCCAGCTGCGCGCTCGGCTCGATCAAGGGAACAATCGGCCATACGGACGCAGCAGCGGGCGTAACAGGGCTTATCAAGGCGGCACTCGCCCTACGCAGCGGCAAGATCCCGCCGATGCCCAATTATCAACAGCCCAATCCGCGCATCAAGCTCGACGGAAGCCCCTTCTATATCCCGAAGACAACGATCGACTGGCCAAACGAAGGACCACGGAGAGCAGGTGTCAGCGCTTTCGGCGTAGGCGGAACAAACGTTCACGTCGTTTTGGAGGAGGCGCCCTACTCGCCGCCTACATTTAAAGACGTAGAGGGGCATTACATCTTGCCTCTTTCGGCGCGCAACAAGCCGGCCCTTGCCCAAATGCGCGCCAATCTGAGCAATCATCTCGCCAGCAATCCGGAGCTTTCGGTTGCGCAGCTCGCCCATACCCTACAGACGGGACGGCGGGAGTTCAGCCACCGGCTGGCCTTTGCCGCCGAAAGCGTCGAGGAGGCGATCCTCAAGCTGACGACGGAAAGCTACCAGCCGCTCGTCGCCACCGATCAGCCATCGGTCGCCTTCATGTTCCCCGGACAGGGCGCGCAATATGTCGGCATGGGCGCCGGGCTCTACCGCTCGGAGCCGGAGTTCGCCCGCTGGATCGACCGAGGCTCAGAGCTCTTGAAAATGACGTTGGGGCTCGATCTGCGTGACTACATCTGCCACACCGGCCAGGCGACGCAGGCCATCATCGACGAGCAGCGCGAGACCCGGATTGCGCAACCGTGCCTTTATCTTGTCGAATATGCGCTGGCCCGGCTTTGGCTCAGCCGCGGCGTAAAACCCTATGCCATGATCGGGCATAGCGTCGGCGAATTCGTTGCCGCAACGCTTGCCAACGTCATCTCGTTCGAAGACGGTTTGCGGCTGGTCGCCAATCGTGGCCGGCTGATGCAGCACCAGCCGCAGGGTGCGATGGTATCCGTGCGCGCCGATGCAGAAACGACTGCCTCCTATTTGCAGGGCGAAGTCGAGATCGCGGCGATCAACGCCCCGAAACTCTGCGTCATCTCCGGGCCCTTCGGCGATATCGAAAAGGTTTGTACAAAGCTTTCGGAAGCCGAGATCGCTTTCAGTCGGCTGCACACATCGCATGCCTTCCACTCCGCCATGATGAACGATGCGGCTATGGCATTGCGCCAGGAAACCGAGAAGGTGACCTACGGCACGGCCACCATCCCCTTCATTTCCGGTGTGACGGGCGACTGGCAGACCGGCGAACTCGCCACATCACCCGATTATTGGGCCATGCATTGCCGCGACGCTGTCCGCTTTGCCGATGGGCTGGCAACGCTCTGCCGCGACCGCAAACCGATCCTTCTCGAGGTCGGGCCGGGGCGGACACTATCGGTCTTTGCCGCCCAGACTGTCGCACGCGACAACCTTGCCGCCGTCGTGCAAACCCTGCCCGAACATGATCGGGCAACGGCTGCGGTGGCAACGCTTGCAGAGGCCCATGGCAAGCTCTGGATGGCGGGCTGCAGGCTCAATTGGCCGACGCTTCCTGCAGCAGCACATCTGCGGCTGCCGTTGCCGACCTATCCGTTCCAGCGGCAGCGCCACTGGATCGATGCTCCACCATCCGCACGCCGCGCCTCGAACAGGCGTGTCGAAGCCGAAACAGACAATCGGCCGCAAGCCGAACCTCTCGTCTCTGATGTCAACCTCAACGGGGAGAATCGAGCAATGAATGTTGCCGCACCCATTTCCGCCAGCCGTGTACCGCAATTGGAAACGGCCCTTCTCACCCTGCTCAGCGACATGTCGGGCGAAACGCTCGGGCCGGATGAGCGGGCAGCGACATTCCTGGAGCTTGGTTTCGACTCCCTGTTCGTCGGCCAGTTCGCGCAGCGCATCGAGAAGGACTTCAAGGTCAAGATCTCCTTCCGCGAATTGCTGAGCGACATTCCGTCCGTTGTCGATCTGGCTGCCTATCTCGACCGGCAAATGCCGCCGGATGCGGTGAAAGTGGCCGAGCCAACGCCTGTAGCTCCCGCCGCTGCCGCGTCGATGCCGGTCGCAGCACTCTCGGCACCAATGCCAGTCATGGTGCCGGCTCCCCAGGTCGCATCGATGCCGGCCGGCGCGTCCGATCTCGCGACGGTATTGCAATCGCAGATCCAGATGGCGCAAACACTGTTTTCCCAGCAGCTGCTGATGCTGCAGACCATGCAAGGCGGCTCTCCGGTTGCCGCAGCGCCAAGCGCGATGATCGCAGCCCCGACTGTGCCGGCTCTGCCGGTTGCGGCAGTGAGCCAACCTGCGCCCCCTCCTGCCGCTGCCGCTTCTACAGAAACCGATTTCGGCACCGAGCGCATCAAGCTCTACCGCCCGAACGCCAAGAGCGTGACCTCGGAAATCTCCACCGCCAAACTGGATTTCATCGCCAACCTCACCAAGGCCTATGAAACCAAGAACGCAAACTCGAAATCGTTCACGCAGGAGCATCGCGGACACCTGGCAGATCCCCGCTCCGCATCCGGCTTCCGGGCGGATTGGAAGGAAATGGTGTTCCCGATCGTCTGCGATCATTCCAAGGGCGCGTATATCTGGGATATCGACGGCAACCAGTACGTGGATCTGGTCAACGGCTTCGGACAGACGGCGTTCGGCCATGCGCCTGAATTCGTGATCGACGCCGTCAAGGAGCAGGCCGACCGTGGATTTGCAATCGGCCCTCAGACGCCGCTCGCCGGCGATGTCGCCAAGACGATTGCCGAAATGACCGGCCATGAGCGCGTGACCTTCTGCAACACCGGTTCCGAGGCCGTCATGGCTGCGATGCGGCTTGCCCGTGCCGTGACCGGCCGGGACCGCGTCGTGGTCTTTGCCAATGACTATCACGGCCAGTTCGACGAAGTTCTGGTCAAGGGCCGCAATCGGGCCGACAAGCCGATCGCCCTGCCCGTTGCCTCGGGCATTCCGATGGCCTCCGTGTCGAATATGACAGTGTTGCGCTACGGGGCGCCGGAAAGCATGGATTTCATTCGCACGAACGCGAGCGATATTGCGGCTGTCATCATCGAACCGATCCAGAGCCGCCATCCGGAATTGCAGCCGCGCGAATTCGTTCAGGAATTGCGCGCCATCGCCACCCAGTCCGAATTCGCGCTTGTCTTCGACGAAGTGGTCACCGGTTTCCGCGTCGATCCGGGCGGCATGCAGGCGATCTGGGGCATCAAGGGCGACATGGCAACCTACGGCAAGGTCGTTGCCGGCGGCATGCCGATCGGCGTCCTCGTGGGCAACCCGCGCTTCATGGATGCCCTCGACGGAGGTCATTGGGCCTATGGGGACAGCTCCGTTCCGATGACGGCGCCGACCTTCTTTGCCGGCACCTTCGTGCGTCACCCGCTAACGCTCGCTGCCTGCAATGCCGTGCTGCATCACATCAAGGGCGAAGGTTCCGCCTTGTACAATCGCGTCGCCGAACGCACCGAAGCATTGGTGGCGGAAATCAGGGCCGATCTTGCCAGACGCGGCATCGCTGATGTCGTTCATGGCTACAAGAGCTGGTTTGCCACGGATTTCTCCAGCCAGGATCCGCTCGGTGCATTGTTTTACGCGCAGATGCGACTGAACGGTGTCCATATTCAGGACGGTTACCCATGCTTCCTGACGACGGCCCATATCGAAGACGATTTCCGCTCCATAGCCAAAGCCTTCCGCGATAGCCTCGATGCCATGCAGGCGGCCGGGATCTTCTCCTCGAAGGAGGAGCCTTCTTTGCCGACAAAGCAAGCGCCGGCAGCCGCCGCCAGGCCGCAGTCCGCGCCACTGACGGAAGCGCAGACGGAAATATGGCTCGCAGCCCAGGCGGGCGACGAAGCCTCCTGCTCATTCAACGAATCCTTTTCGCTGACGCTGGAAGGAAAGCTCGATGAGCCGGCGATCCGCGAAGCGTTCGATGCGGTCATCGCCCGCCACGACGCATTTCATATTCGCTTCGATCGCAGCGGCGAACAGTTCCAGTTCATACCGGACTTCACGGTCGACCTCCCGGTGCTTGACGGCTTCGATCTTGAAGGGCTCGCTGACCTCATCGACGATGAAGCCCGCACACCTTTCGATCTGATCAACGGTCCGCTTGTTCGTGCAAGCATCGTGAAGCTGGCTCCCGAAAAGCATGTGCTGGTCTTCACCGCACATCACATCGTCTGCGACGGCTGGTCGATCAACACGTTGATCGAAGAGTTGGCGACCGCCTACCAGGCTTACAAGGCAGGCAAGGCTCCGGAGTTCGAGCCCGCCCTCTCCTTCGCCACCTATTCCACGGATCTGTCTCCGAGACCGGAAAAGTCTGCTGCAACCGAGCAGTTCTGGCTCGACCAGTTCAAGACGGTTCCGGATCTGCCCGATCTGCCGCTCGATCGCCCGCGTCCTGAGTACCGCAGTTTTGCCGGCGGCAGCTGCACCGGGTTCATCGACGGCGAAACCTATAAGTCCCTAAAGAAACGAGGGGCGAAATCGGGAGCGACGCTGTTCTCGACACTGCTCGCGACCTTGCAGGTGATGGTATCCCGTCTGTCCGGCCAGGACGATATCGTCATCGCCATTCCTTCAGCCGGCCAGAGCCTACTGGATGGCCAGATCCTCGTCGGCCACTGCGTCAACCTGCTGCCGCTGCGTCAGACCATATCGCTGACCGAGTCCTTCGCAGCGCATCTGAAGGCGACGCAGCAGCTCGTCTTCCAGGCGTTCGAACACCAGGACTATACGTATGGCACGCTGGTGCGGAAGCTGGAGACCAAGCGCGACCCACGCCGGCTGCCGCTGACGGAAATCCAGTTCAATCTCGAGCGCATGGCTGGCGGATCGTCCTTCGGTGACCTCAAGCCCACCGTAGAGCCGAACGCAAAGGCCTTTTCCAACTTCGACCTGTTCTTCAACATGATCGAGGCGAACGACCACATCCGCATCGACGTCGACTACAATGCCGATGTCTTCGAGCGCACGACGGTGGAGCGCTGGATCGGCCATTTCTCGACGCTGGCCGCCGCCCTTGCCAAGGACATGGACCACAAGATCGGCGAGTTGTCGCTGCTTTCGGCAAAGGAGAAATCCTGGCTGATCGATGATCTCAATCAGACAGCTGCGCCATACGATCACGATGAGTTCGTCTTCTCGCTCTTCTCGAGGAAGGCCGCGGAGCAGCCAACCGCCATCGCCGCCCAGCATGATGGCCAGACGATCACCTATGGCGAGCTGGAAACGCGGTCGAACCAGCTCGCGCTCTATCTCCAGATGGCGCTTCCCGATCCCGGCCAGCGCATTGCCATCCTGGTGGAGCGCTCGCTGAACATGATGATCGCGCTTATCGCCGTCATGAAGGCTGGGCACACCTACGTACCGATGGATCCGGCTCATCCGGAGCCACGCCTGCTGCAGACGCTCGATATCGCCCGCATCGGCGGAATGATCTGTGATAGCGACAGCATGGCTCGGCTTGCCGCCGCAGAGACCCCGGTCATCCGGCTCGATCAGGATGTCAAGGCCATCGCCTCGATGACGGGCGCTCCCCTGAAGACCTTGCCCGTCGATACAACCGCATCCGCGTACATCATCTTCACCTCCGGCTCGACCGGCATGCCGAAAGGCGTTGAAGTCTCGCACCGAGCCCTGACGAACTTCCTTCTCTCCATGGTGAAGGAACCGGGTTTCAGCGCCAGCGATACGCTGGTTGCGGTCACCACGATCTCCTTCGATATCGCCGGGCTGGAACTCTACCTGCCGCTGATATCGGGCGGGAAAGTCGTGATCGCCAGCCGTAGCCAGGTACAGGATGGTTTTGCTCTGGTGAAACTCGTCTGCGACGAGGAGGCCACCGTTCTGCAGGCAACGCCGACGCTCTGGCAGATGCTCCTTGAGGCCGGCCTCAAGGATCGCCCGAAGCTGAAAATGCTGAGCGGCGGCGAACCACTCCCCAAGGAACTCGCACGCTCTTTGCTTGGCATAGGCGGCGAACTCTGGAACATGTACGGCCCGACGGAGACGACGATCTGGTCCTCGCTTCAGCGCATCACGGATGCCGATCAGCCGATCACGATCGGGCATCCGATCGCCAACACCCAGCTCTTCATTCTGGATCAGGGTGAGAACGTCGCACCGATCGGCGTCATCGGCGAACTGCACATCGGCGGCGATGGGCTTGCCGAGGGATATTTCGATCGTCTCGACCTGACCGAAAAGGCGTTCGTGCCGCATTGCTTCGCGATCGGCAAACCGATGCGGCTTTACAAGACCGGCGACGTCGGACGGCGGCTGGCGGACGGTTCCCTGCAATTGCTTGGCCGACGCGACCAGCAGGTCAAGCTGCGTGGCTTCCGCATCGAACTCGGCGATATCGAAGCCGTCGTCTCGAAAGCTCAAGGCGTCTTCCAGTGCGCCGTCGTGGTCGCTGAAAACGCCAAAGGCGATCGCTCGCTGGTCTGCTATGTCGTGCCATCGGTCAACGGCGGCGACCTCTCGACGACGGATATCGCGGCCCATGCCAAAGCCAATCTGCCGGCGCATATGGTTCCGAGTTTCTGGGTGACGGAAAGCGAACTGCCGCAGACCGGCAACGGCAAGCTCGACCGCAAGACGCTGCAACAGCGGGGCGTGCCGCAGCGCGGCTCAGCGCCAGCCAAGGCCCAGCCGAAAACCGACATGGAACAACGGCTGCTGGCGATCTGGCGGGATGTGCTTGATCTCAGCGACATCGGTGTCGACGACAATCTCTACGCGCTGGGTGCGGACTCGCTTGCCATATTCCGCCTTGCCGCCCGCATGCGCGATAGCGGCTTGCCGCTGGAGGCAAAGCATCTGCTGAAGCATCCAACGGTTGCCGCACTGGCAGGCTTTGCGGAAAGCCAGGGTGAGGAGCTTTCCGATCCCTTGCAACTCCACATTCCATCACTTCGAGATTTTCGTAACGGCGCACGCCGCGGTCTGGGGGCATCTCTATGAGTACAGTTGATAACAGTCCAAGCGGCCCTCTCGTCGAGCCGCAGATCATCGGCGAATTTCCCTGTACCCAGACGCAATTGCGCTGCTGGATTCTCGATCAGCTCAATCCCGGCAATCCGGCGCTGAATGTCGCCGTCCGCTGGGAAATTCGAGGCACCTTTAAGGTTTCCACCCTGGAAGCCGCCTTTCGGAAGGTGATCCAGCGCCACGAAATACTGCGCACCCGCTTTATCGAAAAAGGCGGCCGTCCGTTCCAGCAGGCCGTCAGTGACGTCAATTTCAAGATGTCGGTGATCGATCTGCGCGGAATGGCGCCGGAACAACGCCAGGCAAGAATCCTGTCGATCGGCGAAGAAACGGCGCAGGCGCCCTTCGATCTCAGCATTCCCGGGCTATTTCGAGTGACGCTGCTGATGGCGGAGAACGAGCGCGGCTACCTGCTCATCACGGCGCATCAAAGCTGCTTCGACGGCTGGTCGATCCGCGTGCTTGGACGAGAGGTCGGCGAAATCGCCGCAGCGATCGATGCGGGGCGGATGCCGGCGCTGCCTGAGTTGCCCTTGCAATATGGCGACTATGCCCTTTGGCAGCAGGAATATCTGCAAAGTTACGGCTTCGAGACGGAAAAGACCTTCTGGCGCGAAAAGCTGGTGGGCGCTCCGTATTTCGAGGTCACGCCCGACCGTCCGCGCGGCCAGGTCAAGACAAGCCGGGGTGACATCCTGTCCATTGTGCAGCCGGCGGCCTTCACTGACCGCATGGATGCTGCCGCACGCGCGCATCGCGTGTCGCAGTACAGCTTCGGCGCCGCGGTTCTGAGCGCTGCCCTCCATCGACTGACGGCAGCTCCGACCGTGCTCTTCGGATCGCAGATCGCCGGGCGCGAACACAGCGATCTGGAAGACATGATCGGCGTGTTCATCAACAATCTGGTTCTGCGTTTCGACTTCGGTTCCGACGTGAGCTTTGCCGAACACATCCGCGCGGTCGGCGAAGCGATCGAAGGGACACTGAACCATCAGCGCATGCCCTTCAACAAGCTGGTGGAGCTGGTCAACCCGGTGCGCGACCCCGCTCGCAATCCGCTGATTTCGGTCAACTTCAATCTGCAAAAGGCATTTCTGGAGGACCGCCGTTATGGCGGCTTCGAACTGATCAGCTCGCCGTCGCAATCGCCGGGCGTCATCTACGATCTCAGCTTCATCATGATCGGCCGGCCGACAGGCTGGCGGATGTCGATCGAATACAACGCGGATCTGTTTGATCCCCGCACGATCGAAAGCCTCCTTCAGCTATGGAAGAATGCTTATGAAATTGCTCTCGATCGCCCTGAGGCGCCGCTTTCTTCGCTTGTTGCGCCGCAACGGCACGAAGCATCTCTCCCCAAGGCTGCGGCGGTGGATGGCGTCGTCGCAAGCAGAGCGCCGCGCGATACGCGAATGGAAACGCTTGCTGAAATCTGGAAAGATGTCCTACAGGTTTCGCAAATACGCCCGGATGATGATTTCTTCGCGCTCGGCGGTCATTCGCTTCTCGCGCTCCGGCTCCTATCGGAAGTCCGCTCAAAATTTGATGCCACCCCGACACTCCAGCTTCTATTCAAGCAGCCGACGTTTGCGGGCTTTGCATCTGCCATCTTTGACGCCGACGAAGCGGCGCCCGCGGGGCAAAAAGCGATAAATCCATGGGAGTTGGTCACGTGCAAGCACGGCACCGGGAACGGCGCGGTCTACACGCTCAACCACCCATTCCTGTATTATCGCCTTGCCAACGAGTTGCCTGAAAACGTCTCGGTGCATAACGTCAACATGTTCCACGCGGATATGAAAAGCGGGCTCGACCGCTTGAGCATCGAGGAGATCGCCAGCCAAGCGATCGACGCCATGCAGATCGACAGGTCGATCGGACGCATCGCCATCGTCGGCCTGTGCGTCAATGGCATCCTTGCTCTCGAGGTCCAGCGTCAGCTCCACGAAAAGGGCATCGACGTCGGCATCACGGCGATGATCGATGCCTGGGCGCCCGGCTATTTCGCCTCGCTGCCGAAGCGCGAACAGAAGCTTTGGAACAGGGAACGGAGGCGCAAGCGGCTCGCCTACTTTACGAAAAAGCTCTTCGCACGACGCATCCGTCTGATCGACTACCTGAAGGAATTCGAGGTTTCCCTGAAGCTTCTGAAGCTGTTCGGCGTCAAGGCGGGTCAATACACGGCCGAGGAAGAAACCAACGAGAGCGTCACGCAATTGCTGGTCGGGGCGGCACGTCGCTACAAGGCGCCGCAGACCAGGGATCCCACCATCGTTCTGCTTCGGAGCAGCGCAACGCATCCGCGGGCACGCAAGCTGCGGTTCGGGTGGGGTGATGCTGTCGCGGACGATTGCATGGTGGTCGATATCGACGGCTGGCACGAGGATTCGCTCACCAGCAACGGTATCCGCGACCTGGCGGCCACCCTCTCGCATAAACTCGCCGATGGCTAGTTGTCCATTGAATGGCCTGCAAGGCAGCGAGCCATAGGAGCAGGATTGATGAACGAGACCAAGCCGTTGCGTATCGGCATCGTCGTTGCGCGCGAGCGTTCGCTCGAAAATTGGGAATTGATGGTCCTTGACCGGATTCTTGCAAATCCCCGACTGGAACTTGCGGCCGTCTTTACCCATCCCCAAGCTTTTGGGGATAATCAGACGCCGAAGCTCTTGTCCTGGGCAGGACATCTGGAGGCAAGGGCGCTTGCTGCCCAGCCGACCTACAAGCCGAAACATTTCAGCAGCCGGCGGCAGTTCTTCGATTGCTTCGATGCCGATGGCGACAAGTCACGCTCCGTCGACAAGATGACGGAAGCTTCTCTGCGTCGATTGAAGCTCGATCTCGTCATCCGCACGACGCCGAAGGGCATCCCGGCCGAAGCGGTTCCTGCGCTGCCGTTTGGCGAATGGGCTTTCAATTTCTCCGATCAGCGATCGGCGGAAACCGATTGGTTCGGATATGCCGAAGTGCTTGCCAAGGCTCCAACGGCGGATGTGACGCTCTATGCGCGTTGCGGCCGTGCAGTCGACAAGCTTGAGATCGCGCGGGCCGCCTTCAACATCAAACCGAGTGCGGCAAGAATTCGTGCCTTCGTCAGGGAGCGAAGCGTAACTCTTCTGATACGCGAGTTGACGCGGCTGGCCGATACGCGGCAGTTCAGCCCGCAGCCTCTCGCCAATATTGCAGAGAAGCCTGCACCCTCTGTCGGCGAGCTTCTGCGCTACGGCTCCATCCTCGCGGGATCGGTCTCGGGCAAGGCATTGAAGGCGGTGAAGACAAAGCTTCACGCCGACGCCGCCATCTGGACCCTGTATACAGGCCGGGGTCACATTGCGGATTTCGACCCAACCAAGGCCGTCGAGATTCCCCCCTCTGACGATAGCATCAAGGCCGATCCATTCCTGTTTCAGCATGACGGTCAATGCTATCTTTTCTACGAGGCCTATTCCCGCGCCGATCATAAGGCGCATATCGCGGTCGGTCGGTTCGACGGGGACGCGCTCACCCATGTCGGCATCGCATTGGAGCGGCCATACCATCTGTCCTATCCGTTCATATTCCGGGACGGCGACGAGATCTACATGATCCCGGAAACGCATCAGGCGCGGCGCCTGGAAATCTGGCGGTGCCGTGAATTCCCGCTGAAATGGGACCTGCATGCGACAGCGTTCGAGGGCCAGTCGCCGGCCGACAGCATCCTCATCCGCCATGCCGATGCATGGTGGCTTTTCACGAACCTATCCGATTTCCACGCCTACGAAGACCATTGCAGCGAGCTCTATGTCTTCCAGGTAGATGGGCCGGCGCTGACTGGCATCAGGCCTCACAAGCGAAACCCCGTCGTCATCGGCAGCACCGAGGCGCGCGGCGCAGGCCGTATCTTCACGCATGAAGGCAGGCTGCTCCGTCCATCACAGCATAATTCCCATGGAATCTACGGCTACGGGCTGAATATCATGGTGATCGACAGACTTACGCTGGATGACTACAGCGAGCGCTGCATTCGCACGATCACACCGGGCTTCAAGACGGGCCTGCATGGCTGCCATCATTTCGATGCAGCAGATGGGCGCTACATTCTCGATGCCAGATTGACCATCTGACGGATATCTTCTCTGCGATAGCGCAGGGATACTTCATGTCCGCCTGACGAGACGACGACCGCGCCGGCGAAATTGATCGGCGTAGAAAGCTCCAGCATCATCCATTTTTCCGGCGCGTCCGGATCGCCTTCCAGCCGCTCCAATCGCGCCTGGCTCGACGTGTCGAGCGTGACGTCAAAACTATCCAGGGGAAGCGAAAGGCCGGCGCCATGCGCCTTGATAAAGGCCTCCTTGCGCGTCCAGCATCGATAGAAACCATCCAGATAATGCTCGGCCGGCAGCGACCGAAGCGTCTGATATTCCCGGCGCGAGAAGAACCACTTGGCGATATCTTCCTTCAGGAAACGTATTTCCTCGATATCGATGCCAAGCTCGTAGCAGTCGGAAACGGCAAGGACCGCCAGATCCGCGCTGTGGCTCAAATTGAAATGAATGGGGTGATATCCACTGATCGTGACGGAAGGCTTGCCGTTGTCGCCGTAATCGAACCCGATCGCTTCAGGCGAGACACCCAGATAGCGCGCCAGGATCACGCGCATGCCCGTCCTGGCGGCAACGAAGCGACGACGGTCGCGATCATGAACGAAATGAATTGTCCGGACGCATTCGTCAAGCGATAGCAATGCGATCGACATTCCGACGTCGGATGTCGGAATGTCGAGCTTCCAGCTCCACACATCGATAGTGTCGGGGCCGATGGCTTCCATCTTCAAATTGTTGCGTAAAGGAGATTGTCGCTGTTCGACCTGGCCTGCCGTGACATGCGTCTGGCTATGTGAGCAACCAGCGCCACGGGATAGTTTTCACCGAGACTGATGCGGCAGCTGCGTTTCAGGATATCGAGGGTCTGCGCACACAGCTCCGGCGTATATTCGATCGTCCGATCCGTCCAGTGGAACGGATTCATCGCCGGATGGCCGGTGCGCTGCTGCAGGATGGGCTGCCAGTTGGTGTAGACATGGCGGCTGGAGTCGAAGAGACGGTAGACGCCTCTCTTGTTTTCCTCGGCGAATCTCTTTGCGTCTTCCGACGTCTCGAAGATGACGTGCAGACCTGCAGCATTGTCGACGTCATTGTGCGGTCCGATCATCATCATCGAGCTTTTGCCAAGAATATCGCTGATGACATTGTAGCGTTCGCGCATGCGCGCGATCATGGGATCGAGCTTTTTCAGCTGCACGTTGAGCATGGCGCCCTGAATCTGACTTGCCTTGAAGTTGATGCCCAGCATCGGTGCCTCATTGGCATTGTCGAGATGTCCGCGAAACATCGAACCAATATCGTGATACATGCGGGCCCGTGAAAATAGCCTTGCATCGTTTGTCGCGATTGCACCGCCCTCGCCGCAATTGATATTCTTGAACTGATTGAAACTGAAGGCGCCACAATCACCTATTGTTCCCACACGCTTTGACTTGTATTGCAGCCCAACTGCCTGGCATGCATCCTCGATGACGACGAGATTGTTCTCGCGTGCAATGCGCATGATGCTATCCATATCGCACACCATATTCGACATATGGACGGGAATGATTGCCTTCGTCTGCGGCGTGATCTTGCGCAGGATATCATGCGGATCCATGGTGAGTGTATGATCGATATCGACCAGAACTGGAACGGCGCCGGCAGCAAGCGGCGCCGCCGCAGTGGCAATCCAGGTGTAGGCCGGCACCAGAACTTCGTCACCTGGACCCACTCCGGCAGCCACCAGCGCCGAAATCAGAGCGCCCGTTCCACTGCTCATCGTCAGCGCGTGCTGCACATTGAACTTGTTGCAGAAGTCAGCCTCGAACCGTCCCAGCGGGCCGCCGGTCTCGTCGCTATATCGTGCCAACTTCCCCGAAGCAAACACCGGCGCGAGCGCCAACCATTCCCGTAACCCCACCTTGGCCATGATTTTTCGCTCCCCAGGAAACTCAACCTTGTACTGGAGCGTATCGCGGGAACGCGCGCTTTTCAGCATGGCCATCCGACTAAAAAAAGAACATGCGCAAGAGCATAGCCACCTATCCGAAATCGGTAGATTTCATCCCTGCCTATACCAATCGAACAGTTATCCGCACTCGCGCGATGCTGGTAAAAATCGAAGAAATGGACGGGGAAAGAGAGATGATGAACCGCGATTTGAGATCGTTGCCGGAAGCCATTGAAATCGATTGCGATATCGCGATCATAGGTGGTGGACCAGCGGGAATCGCCATTGCACGCGAGCTTGCCGGCACGCGCATTCGCGTGCTCGTCATCGAAAGCGGCGGCAGCGATTACGAGGCCGAAATCCAGGCTTTGAATAGCGTGGAGAACATCGGCGCGCCCGACGCCTTGCCTGATAATGCCTTGGAAGGACGCGGCTATACGGGCGCCTTGTCATGGCTCAACGACATCGCAGCATTTGAACTGCGCAACCGAATGATAGGCGGCAGCAGCCATACATGGATCGGCAAATGTGCAGCCTTCGACGAAATGGATTTCGCCATACGTCCCTGGCTTCCCCTTTCAGGCTGGCCGATTTCGCGCAGTCAGCTGTTGCCCACCCTGCAGCGCGCCGCCCATCTGCTCAACCTTGGTCCGAATGTCTATGATGAGATGCTCTTCTCTCTGCTGCACACAGCGCCGGAAGAACTTGACCTGGATCGTGAGATCTTGCGAGCGTTCTTCTGGCAGTTCAGTCACATGCGAAACCAGCGCGCGGAGCCGACGCGCTTCAATCGTCTCGCGCGCGATATCAAGGCGGCCAATATCGATTTTCTGACCCATGCCACCGTAACCAGCATCAATATCGACAGCCAGGCGCGGCACGTAACGTCTTTGGACCTGAAAAGCTCGACCGGCAGAAGCGCCAGCGTCCGCGCAAAAACCATCGTCCTGTGCGGTGGTGGAGTCGAGAATGCACGTCTGCTTCTGGCATCGAATGCCCAGCTGCCGGCAGGCATCGGCAACAGGCATGACGTCGTCGGCCGGTATCTGTGCGATCATCCCCGAACATCGCTCTGCCGTTTCACGGGTCGCGATATCCAAACCATCGCGCAGCACTTCAATTTCTACGGATTGAACCACGGTGGCGGAACGCATTTCTACCTTCGAGGCCTGTCTTTGAGCCCTGAAATCCAGATGCGCGAGGGCTTGACCAATTGTGCGGCCTATCCCGTGCAGGTTCACGCCGACGATGATCCGTGGGCATCGCTTAAACGCCTCAGGAAGGGCGCTGGAAAGACTTTCCTGCGCGATCTGCTGTCGGTTGCCAAATCGGCGGATATGATCACCACCGGGCTTTACAATCGCCTTGTGCAAAAGCGCGGCCTGCCGCATCGCTCCACCGAATTGCGCTTCGACGTGATGGCCGAGCAGGAGGTCAACTCCGAGAGCCGTATAACACTTTCCCAAAAACGAGATCGCCTCGGTCAGCCGTTGCCTCGCATCGACTGGAAGATCGGCGAGCGCGAGACCAACAGCGTCAGGCGGCTTGCGCAGCTGATTTCGCATGAATTCGTACGCGTTGGCTTACCAAAACCGCAGTTGCCGGACTGGATGGGCACAGATGATGCAAGTGGTGCAACCTTCATGGACATGGCACACCCTTCCTGCACCACGCGAATGGGAGCGGATCCGCGCACCAGCGTGGTTGACGCCGACGCCATGGTCCATGACTTGGATGGCTTGTTCATTGCCGGCAGCTCGGTGTTTTCGACGCCCGGCCATGCCAATCCGACATTGATGCTGCTTGCGCTATCGATCCGGCTCGCCGATCACCTCAAGCAGCGGCATACGGCAGCGGAGCCGCTCCGGTTACGGTCGACGGAACCCGACCTGTCGCTTCATCAGGGTTAAGCCAGCCGGAAATAGAACCCGGCGCTCTCACTGCGGCCAAGCTCCGGATGCGTGTCGATGACATGTGCCAGGGAAGGTATCGACCAGCGGTCGACCTGCTTGTAACCAAGCCGCGCGACGTCGCTTAGGAAATCGTTCTCATTGCGCATTTGATAGGGCACATAGGACCCGCCGATGCGCTCGAGCGTAACAATCGGATCGCCCTTGCGCAGGGCGACCTTGTTCAGCACCAGATGCGGCGGCAGGGACGGCATTTGCTGAAGCAGGCTTGAGAGCGGCATGTCGAGGTACTGCATCAATCCGGAGCCGAGAAACAGCGGCGTCGCGCCGGCATCTTCGATGCGATCGACGAAATGCAGGCCCGTAACGCCCTGCTTTGCGGCAAGAGCCTGTCCGGCCCGAACAATGGCCGGAAGATCATAGACGGTCCAGCGAAACGAATGGTCCAATGACAGCAGCGGACCGAAGGCGCGATATTTCGTGCCCATGTGGCCGCCCGCATCGACAAGGCCATCGATCTCCTTCAGCAGGCTGCGGATCCAGAATAAAACTGGATAGTCCCAGGGTGCCACCTCGCACATCTTGGCAAAGGAAACGCTTGCGATCTCGTCGTGATCGTAACCGGCCATCGATCGGCGGCGCGCGGCCGCCATAGCCGCATCGTAGGATGGGTAGGCGCCCGTGAAGCGTCTTGGAAACGGCGAGAGATAGGCGAGCCGCCCTTTGGCCGCGTGCAACGGCGACAAGCCCTGGGCAACGCTCTGTGCCGCTCCCTTGAGAGCCGATCGTGCCTGGCTTGACCATGATGAACCGGTTCGTAACGACGCTACCATTCCACATCCCCCTGTTTATCGTTGCGTGCCGGACGCCGCCGCTATTGCCTGATCGACAGGACCGAGCCTCGATCTCCCGCTATTCTCTCAAGGATCCACAGCGTGCCGAAATAAATGCCGCCGCCACAAACGACCTGCAGCAGCACCGTCAGGATGCGTCGCATGCTCACGGTCTGAGCGAGGTAGCCGAGCCCGTAAACTGCGGTAGCCATCAACAGGATGGCAATAGCGACATAGCCGCCCTTGCGAATGACCTTGCCCCAGCGAAGGCCGCCGTAATTCTGTTGGAGATGCATCGACGTCAGAAAGGAAATCAGCGACGCGAGACATTGGCCCCAGGCTGCCGCCGTTACCCCGAAAGGGGCAAGAACGAGGATCAGCGAAATGGAAACCAGCGCATTCAGAAGCAGTGTCGGCGGCATTCGCTTGATATTGCCCGACAGCGACAGCAGGGCTTCGGTCACGTAGCCCGGTGTCAGCAGCACCTGCTTCATGGAAAGGATCGCCACCAGAATAGCCGCCGGAGCCCATTTGTCGCCCAGCACGATATCGATGAGATCAGCTGAGATCAACGACAGCCCTAGATAGATCGGCGTCGAGACCGCCATCAGAACCGTCATGAAAACCGTGGCCGAAGAGCCCGCATCCCGGACCGGCCGGCCTTCGCCGTTCATCACCAGGGTCGCGCGCCGGAACAATGTCCAGGCAAGCATTCGTGCCGGCTCGCCGATCAGCTCGGAGAAAGCGGCGATGATGCGCTCGGCGACGCGATAGTAACCGGCCTCGGCAAGCCCGAGAAAACTGCCGATTGCCAGCGTTCCGGAATAAGAGCGGAGAAAGACGATCAAGCGGTTTGAAAGAATGTGGCTCGAGAATTCGAGAATCTCGCGGGCGAAGGCCCAGGTCAGGTGTATTTGCGGACGCCAGCCAAGTACGATCGCCGATGCGCCGAGACTGACGAGTTGCGAGACCAGACGGCCGGCGGCCAGTGAAAACACATTCCATCCGAGCCACAACCCCAGCATCGTGACGCAGAGCCCGGACACCTCGCTCAGCATGCGAATGACCGCTTGCTTGCGCAACATGCCACGGGCGACCAACAGCCCGTCATAAACCGCATACAGCGACGACGGCAGGAACCAGCAGCTGAACAGAGCAAGCAGAAGTGCCTCGTGTTCACGCCCGAAGGCAAGCCAGGCGGCCGCCGCCGCCAGCAGACCGACGATGGTTACGAGCACGCCGGCAATGATCGAAATCGTGCCGATCTGATCGAGTTCACGCTCGGTGCATTCCGCCTTCATGACGAACTCGCCCCAACCGCCCTCGGCGACCACGACCAGCATGACGACGATCGCGGAACTGAAAGCGTAAAGCCCGAACTCTTCCGATTCCAGCACACGCGCGGCCACAAGAAATATCAACAGCTGCACGACCTGCGAGACGATTTTCGACACGAGCGTCGAGGCCCCATCGCCGACGACGGACGGCATTCGCGAACGAATCCAATGCCGCAGCCCGTCCCACCCGCGCTTTGGGCGAAGCGAGAAACTGTCCATCAGCGCACCGCCATGGCATGCCGGCCACAACCATACTTTGGCTCAGGCAGGCCCGATTGTTGTCCTTTTGCAACGGCATGCATGTAATCGCGAAATGATTTCCAGTTTTGCACCAGATAAAATGTGTATTGTTCCCATTCAGGACATGATTCCGTGCAATGAAGCGCCGCCTGTAGGTTGGGGACGTCGAAATTAATCGATTTCGTAGCATGAGAATATTTGACCGTAACACCGGATTCGGATGGGCATGCTCGACCGACAATAAGGACCTTGCAGGCATTTATTATGAAACACCATGCAGAGCCGCTTATGAATGAAGACGACCGTGACCGCATCTCCTCCAGGCAAACGGAGAGATCCCGCCAGAAATATCTCATCCGCTGGATAGTGGTGATCTTCTGCCTTGTTGCCTGGATTGCCATAGCCGCGTTCTTCATTTGGTGAGACGTTCTTTTTCATTGCGCGCAAGCAGCACGACGCCGACGGTTTTGACGAGGATGGAAATATCGGTGCGCAGCGAACGGCTGTGGAAATAATCCAGGTCGAACTGGATGCGCTCCTCATAGGTCGTGTCGGCGCGGCGGCTGACCTGCCACAGACCGGTAATGCCCGGACGTAATCCAAGATAGCAGTAGAGATCGGGGCCGTAGCGCTCGAGTTCGGCCGCCACGACCGGACGAGGCCCGACCAGGCTCATGTCGCCACGCTGAACGTTCAACAGCTGCGGCAGTTCGTCGGCGCTACTCATGCGCAGATACTTTCCGAGCCAATGAACGCGCGGGTCGTTGGTCAGCTTCTGCGTCGAAACCCATTCCTGCCGCCGTGCCTCATCGCGCGCCAGCAAATCCGCCAGCTGCCGATCGGCATCCTTCCGCATCGTGCGGAATTTCAGACAATTGAACGGGCGGCCATCGCGGCCGATGCGGGTATGGCGATAGATGATGGGACGACCGTCGACCAGCAGAAGCGCAATCGCGATCACCGCGAGCGCGGGCGCCAGGAACAGCAATCCTGTTCCGGAAATCAGAATATCGACAATGCGCTTCGCGCGACCCAGCCGCGCGATTTGCCTCATGTCCCGCCGCGTTCGTTCCCGGTGGCCAACGCCGTCCAACGTCGATAACATCCTCGGACCCCTTAACAATTCTATGTTTCTTCAAAGGCTGCCAGCTGGCCCAATCCTTGACAATTGACCCTACGGGCATTGTGCTAATTCCAATGGCGTAAGCCGTCTGGCGTGGGTCTAACCACAAGCCTCAACTCGTCTCATCGATCAGCCGACCGTCGGGTGGAAAGGTGGTGTTTGCAGCCATCGAAGGGCTCACACTGACCGCACTTGAACGCTGCAATATCCCGTCGTAGAGCTTGAGCAGCGCGTCCAGCCACGAGGCCGGCGTATGGGCGAGATCACCCGATCGACGTATGCAATTCACGCTCATCAACCGCAGCAGCATGTCATCGCTTGCAAGCTGGCGCATTCCACTTGCCAATGTCTCGACCTTGCCGCTCTGGAACGTCAATCCGCATCCAAGCGACACGAGCTCCTCGCCGAGGAGCGCCGTATCCGGCAGGATGACCGGTATGCCGCTCGTCACTGCTTCGAGTGCCGCTAGGCCGAATGGCTCGGGCACACGCGAAGACACCACCAGGGCACGCGCCTGAGCGATGATATCCCGGATCTCGGCCTTGGATTTCCAGCCATGAATGACGACCTCGGGAAAATCCTTTTCCAGGCGCGCCCGCCCGGCGCCGTCGCCGATCACGTTCAATCTGACGCCGGCAAGGCGGGCCGCGATAGCGGCATCCTCGAATCCTTTTTCCGGCTCCAGCCGGCCGACAAAGAAGAAGTCGCGCTTTTTCCAGGGATCCGCCGGCTGATCGAGAAACGGCTCGACGGGATTGCGGATCGTCTCGATATTGTCCGGCTGGATTTCCCCACGCGCGAAATAATCCCGCATGCGCTGATGGACAATCACGATATTGGCCGCGACCTGCCGCACGGGGTAGTAATGCTCCCGCAGCATATGGCGGGCAGACCGCCATATCTTCTCATGGTAGCCGCGTTTGTCGCAGTTCGTCGCCAAACACCCGATCGACATCGGCCTAAGCGGGCATACCTGATTGCGCCGATAATTGGCGTACCCCCCATTGGGGCAGGAAAGGAAGTAGTCGTGCGCATGCAGCACCACGCGCTCGCGCACGGGCCACAAGGCGCGGAAAATCGAAGGCGACAGGATCTTCGACCAGCCATGCAGGTGGTAGATCGTGCTCGGTGTGTCTCTGCGCGCCACCAGATCCCTCAAGGAGATGAATGCCTCTTGGTTATAGAGACCGCTGGCCAGCGCTCGCAGGCGCCCCTGCTCCATGAGAGGCACCGACGCCAGATTAATGGTTTCCAGGGCCGGCGGATCGGAGCCGGCGACATCACCGGCAAAGTAGGTCACGGCGATCCCGGCCTCCTGCAGCAAGCCGGCGGAGAGGATTGCCAGATTCGACGCCCCGCCCACCCGGGCGGAGCGATCGTTGATGACGACGACGCGATCAATGGCGGAGGAACGAGCCACTGGATCAATCCATCGCTTCGATGTTCTGCGGCGACAGCCTGCCCTTCAGCAAATCGCGAAATGCGATGACATTGCCTCTGAGCCGTCCCTTGCGATCGACCCAGGGTTCGGGCCGCCAGACCTTGATCATGTTCGCGACGAGGTTGCGGGCAATCTGCATCGTTGCCTGCGGCACGCTCATGGTTTGCTTGCGCATGAGATAGAGCGGATTGGCGATCTGCGAGTAGCCGAGCCTCAAACCGCCTGAGCGGCCGCCCTTTGTCCCCAGGTGAACACCCTCGAGCTGCCGGGCACTGACGACCTGACCATAATGAGCGAGCAGCCTGCTGAAATCGACATCCTCAAGCCAGCCGTAGAAAGGCAGGTTCTCATCGAAGCGCAGGGCGGCGGCCCGGACGATCGACATGCGGATCGCCATGTTGCAGCCGTAGGCATTGTAGATCGGCCGTATCTGCATGGCCGGCTCCGACCGCCGACGGCGATTATGATCGACCAAGCGTAAGCCGTCACGAACAGATATTCCAGGCCCTGTAATGCCGTCCGCCAGGACCGTGCCCGTGCACATGGCAATATCAGGCTGGAACTGGAACAGCCGCTCGGCCTCTTCGATGTAGTTCGAGGTCATCAGAAAATCGTCATCGAGGAAGAGCACGATATCGGCATCCTGAACATTGTCGAGGATGCGATTGCGCTGCCGGCAAAGGCCGCGCTCGGAGATCAGTACGCGAACCGGGAAATCGAGGTTCCGCAGGCAGCTGGGATCGATATCCTCGGGCGAGGAGAGACATACGACCACCTCGTCCGGCTTGCGGGTCTGGTTGGCGATATGTGGGAGAATGGAGGACAGGATATCCCGACGTCCCATGCTTGCAATACCGACCGTGATCTTGAGATTGCGGCCGATCGCATGCCCCGTCAGGCGCCTTGCGGACGCGCGCACCAGGCGCTCATTTGCCTTGCGACGCCACAGTCGCTCATTCTGCGGATTGCGCCGCTCGTAACTGCGGTTGGCGATGATGCCGAGAATATTGATCGCCGTGGTGCCAAAGCTCGCCAGCGCATCCGACAGTCTTTCGACCGTCATCTTGTTCGTCTGTCCGACGACCACGACGATACCTTCGAGATAGGTGCAGATCACGCGGGTATCTGCCGAGTCTTCGAACGCCGACATGTCGACGATGACGACCTTGTATCGCCGCCGCAGCAGGTCGATTTCCGATTTCAGTGCTGGAAGATGGCCGTAACGCTGCGAAGTGGCGACCGATTTTTCGGTCTCGTCGACCGTGACGACCGGAACGCCGCCATGACCCTGCAAGATCTCGCCATCCGGCTCGTGATCGGCCTTGGCAGCCAGAACGCCGCTCTCATGAGCCACAGCGTAGCGACGCGGGACCTCATTGATGCTGAGCGCCTCCATTCCGAATTCCATACCGGACTCGGTCACGACGCAGCTGAGCCTTGCATTGAGAAAATCGGCGTCGACCAGGACGACGGAGGCACCTTCATGTTGATAGAGCTGCGCAAGGTTGGTCGCGATCGTCGTCTTGCCTTCGCCGGTGCCGACCGAGGTGATACCGATCACCATTGGGGCATTGGGCGGAAATGCGGAGTCGATCGAGTGCTTCACACCGCGCAATGCTTCGGAAAATTGCGAATAGGGCGTATCGAGCACGGATCGCAACGGCAGCATCGTTCGTCGCCAGGTCGAATTCGTCGCGGCCCTGCCTCCCGGGATGAAGGACGGGCTGGAATAGACCGGAACGTGGCCGAGCGAGCTGATGCCCAGCTCCCGTCTCAGCTTCTCGCTGGAGCTGACCCGCCGATCGAGACCGTCACGCAGGAGTGCGGCAATGACGCCGGCCGCAAGGCCAAGCATGGCTGTGAACGGCAGCACGAAGGAGGATTTCGGCCAAGTCTTGGCCAGCGGCACGGCCGCTGCCGTCACGATGCGGACATTGCCGAGCGGAAAGGATTCCTTTTGCAACGCGCCGATCAGCTGCTGCAATATGCTCTCATACATCCGGCGATAGGTCGTGGCGCGGCTTTCCATTTCGGATAGCTCCACCCGAGCCAGGTTCTTGTCGGTTCCCGCCTCCTTCAAGGAGGAGAGTTCGTCGCTGAGCAGCTTTTCGCGGGTCTTGGCGATATCGAGGTTTGCCTTGTAAACAGCCTGGATGCGCTCGAACTCCTTGCGCATGTCGCCTTTCACCCGGTCTATTTCCTGCTGCGCTGCAACGACGGCCGGGTTATCAGCGTCATATCTGCTGGTGAGATTGTTGAGCTTCGTGGTTGCCGCGCCGAGATCTTCCTGCAGCTTTTGTATACGCGGATTGTTCATCGTCTCATCGACATCGCCTTCAACCTTACCCCCTGCCATCAGCTGATTAAGGGTCGCGAGCTTGGCCGATTCCGCGGCGGTCTGTGCTCTAGCCGTCACCGCCTGGCTGCTGATCTCGGATAGTTGCTGCTGGTCCAGAGAGGACGAGGTGCTGATCTCCATGATGCCGTTCTTGGCGCGGAACTCCTCGACATTCATCGCCGATTCCCGTGCCTGGCGACCGACCTCGATCAGACGAGTCTCCAGCCATTTGGCGCCGCTCTGCGCGGCAGAGGCGCGCTCGGAGAGACCAGTGCTGATATAGGCCTGTGCAATCGCATTGGCCGTGAGCGCTGCCTTGTTGGGATCGACGGAGCTGTATCCGATTTCGAGAATGTAGGATTGGCCGACGCGGTTGACCGATACACGCGACAGGAACGACGCCATCGTGCGGCGCATCACATCGTCTTCGGTGGTCGCCGTTTTGGCGCTCCCATCATCGCCGTGGCGGAAATAGCCGACGAACGCGCGCAGCTTGTCATGCAAAGCGGACTGCCACGACATGCCGCCGATGATTTCCGGATCCTGGGTCAGATTCAGTTTCTCGACGACAGCCCTTGCGATCGCTTCCGATTTGACGATCTCCACCTGGCTGGCAATCTCGGCAGCCTCGATGATGACCGTACCGGTGAATGCATCCTGGGAAACGATGCGCCCTTGATCGGGGTCCATGACGAGCCGCGTCGTCGCCAGGTAGACCGGCTGCGTTGTGGCCATGTAGATGCCGCCGACAGCGAGCCCGGTGACGGTGAAAAGCGCAAAAATCACCCAATGGCGCTGCAGGAAACACCAGACGTCGCGAAAGGAAATATATTCGCTGTTTCCGGCGCTTTTGCTTTCCGATGGCGTGCCGCGCAAGCCTTTACCGATCTCGTGAACTGCCATGTTCGTCTTCCCCACTCCTACGCTTTATCGTTATTGGGACTGAGCGGTATCGGCCGATGTCAGCGCCGTACCGTCCAGACTGCCTGAAATGTTGTAGCGGACATCAAGGACATCCCCCGGCTGCAGCTCGGTCGCCTCCGACACCTTCACAGCGTCGGCTTCATCGTCTTTGCGCGTGACCCAGTATTCCAGCGGCTGAAGAGCGAGCGCCTTCATGCTTTGGCTTCGCGAAAGCGAGGCGCCCGAAATCTGCAGAAGCTGCAGCGTCGTATTTCGCTTGAGCTTCGTGTCCTCGATCTCTGTCTCTGTGGTCTGAAGCTGCTGGCCGGCGTCGGTTTTGCGCAGGCCCTTGAGATTGAGGGCATCGCGTTCTGTCTCGCTCAGCTTCTGCTTTGCCTGCATGGAGGCAACGACGAGATCCAGCTTGCCGGCTTGCATCTCGGCGACGATCCGCTCCAGCGATGTCTTGCGCGAGGTCGTCAGGATTTTGGTGTCGACCAGCTTGGAGATATCGCTCAACTCGTCCTGCGCAATTTTAACCTGCTCGTCCTGCGAGGACATTTTCTCGTCGAGAATGTTGATCTCGTTGCGCAACAGCGTTTCCAGGTCGGCCGCGGCGGCGAGTTGCTGACGCAGAGCATCGGCCCTGGCATTGAAGAGATCGACCTCGCTCGTCGCGATCTGGGCCACCGCCGACCCCTGCGGCGCAGCCTTGATCTCCGGCGGAAACACGATCGCCGGCTGATCGTTAAGCTCGGCAACAAGCCGGGCTCGCCGGGCTCCCAGCTGTTTCAGCTGCAGTTCCATGCGGCTGATCTCGCCGGCATAGCTGATCTGCTGCGCTTCCGAATAATCCCCCGTCTGCGCGGAGCGTCGCTCCCGGCCGCCGGCCATCGCCATCGCCTGCCGGACCGTCAGGCCGGGCCTGTATTCCAGCTCGCTCGGCTTGTCGACGGCACCGGACACATAGATCATCGGATATTTGATGACCTCGACGGATGCCGTCGGCGCCACGGCCAGACCGGTAATCTGCTTCAGCCTGACGCCGATATCGCCGCTGATCTCGTCGACCGTCTTGTCGCCGACCTGCATCTCACCAATCATCGGAATTGAAATGGCGCCAGACTGCGAGACGACGTATTCGCCATTAAGCGCGGTCCACTCCTTGTATTCCCCGGTGGCGGCGATCCATTCGACGATCGCGACCTTGATGCGTGTTTGAGGCACCACATGATAGACTTGTCCGGCGGCATAAGCGCCGCCGGACAAGCTTGCACCCGCGAGCATCATCGCCAGCACGGGGGGCGCCAGCAATCGCGATGATCTCGGGGTGAAGGGGTAAGGCAAAGCGGAAATTCTAAACATCGGCCGCAATCTCGCTTTCGTGTCGCTTGCGCCATCACGCAGATGAAGCGCTATGCCACGAGATCAGCAGCTGAACGCATAACGTGTAAATGCCCCGCCGCAGCAACAGGGCTTATCATTTCTGGCGAGCAGGGCGCTGTTTTCTCAGTCTCTTTGACGGGCGGGCACATCCTTGTGTGCAGGCGGAGCCCGCGCATTAAATCTTTTGGCTACTCTTCTCGGCCATTTGGATGTCGCCGTGAACCGATAGGGGCGCTGTCGCAAAAGTTGCCGCCTACCCAATGATGTCTCGACCGAAGGAGGAAGAGCCATGCGGGTAGCAATCGTGCATTATTGGCTGGTATCGATGCGAGGCGGTGAAAAGGTCGTCGAAGCGTTATGCGACATGTATCCGGACGCCGACATTTTCACCCTCGTCTACGATGAAAGCCGCGTGTCGGAGAAAATCCGCAAGCACAAGGTCTTCACGTCCTTCCTGCAGCGCATTCCCGGTGCGATCAGGGGATATCAATCGCTGCTCCCCCTCATGCCCTTCGCGCTGGAGAGCTTCGATCTCAGCCGCTACGACCTGATCATCTCGAGCGAATCGGGTCCGGCCAAGGGCATCATCCCGCCGCCGCAGGCGACGCATGTCTGCTATTGCCACTCGCCCATGCGTTACCTTTGGGATCACTATCACTTCTACCGTTCGCATGCGGGCCTCGCGTCACGGCTGATGTTGCCGATGCTGGCGCCGCTGTTGCGCACGTGGGACGTCAATACCAGCCTGCGCGTCGATCGCTTCGTCGCCAACTCGCACCATGTCTGCGACCGGATCGGCAAATATTACCGCCGTCCCGCAACGGTTCTCTACCCGCCGGTCAATGTCGATGACTTCACGCCGTCGGCATCCCGTGAGGACTTCTATCTCTGCGCCGGGCAACTGGTGCCCTATAAGAGGGTCGATCTGGCCGTTCAGGCCTTCACCCGAATGAATCGCAACTTGGTCGTCATCGGCGAAGGCAAGGAGTTGGACGGTCTGAAACGGATCGCCGGCCCCACGATCACCTTCCTCGGCCGTGCGCCGTTTTCGGTGCTGAAGGAGAAGCTGGCAAGCTGCAGAGCGCTGATCTTCCCCGGAGAGGAGGATTTCGGCATCGTACCGGTGGAAGCCATGGCAAGCGGAAGACCCGTCATCGCCTATGGCAGCGGCGGCGCGCTGGAAACGGTGGTGCCCGACATCAGCGGCGTGCTCTTCGAAGAGCAAACCGTGGATGCCCTGATCGAGGCCGTGCTCGGCTTTGAAGCAATCGAGCATCGCTTTCAGCCTGATACGCTGCAATCCCACGCCCAGAAATTCAGCCTGCACAAATTCACCTCAGGTATGCAGGCGATCATTGATGAGGAGTTGATGGTCCGTAGAGCAGGCAGGCCGCTGCAAAATGAAAGAGCTGCGCCGGTCGTCCAGCACAAAATCGAAACGCAGCTGCCCGTGCTGGCCGTGACGCCACACAATGCTACGCTCCAGTAACCTCAAGCCGGCGAGCTGAGGAAGGAATACACTTGGGGATCGGATGACTTCAGCAAGGTCACCAGAACCCTTCAGGAATCCATCCTGTCGCCGATATGGGCGATAAAAGTGCTGGAGATCGTCGCGCGTGGGAGATAATCTCGCTATCTCCAACGCCTGACAAAAACGGAACATGACATGGCTTTCAGGATCATCATGATTGCCTTTCTCGGCATCATCGTCTTGCTGCTGATCGCGCTCTACCTGCTTTTTCAGCAGCCAGGCCCATCCTATCAGACATCTTCCGCACCGCTTGTATCTCAGCAGGCAGCAATCGGCAGGGCCGTCATGGATGCGGCTCGAAAGGATCCGGCCGTGGCGACAATGGTGCGTGACGCCATCAAGGCGGCATCGCCAAAGGATCAGGCCCTGGCAGCCGAGCCCGTCGGTCAGTTGCCGAAACAATAGCCACAGGCCTTCCACCCGACAAAACTCTACAGAGTTCCGATTGGCAAAGACTTCGAATGATATGCGTCGACCAGCTCACACTTCCCCTTCCGTGTGACTTGAGGACGTCAACGGAAGGTTACAAAAGTTTGGGTTGACCGCTTTCCGCGCCAAGGCGACACTTGCAATGTGAAGCAAGGCAGGAGAAGCAGCGATGGACGAACCGGAACGCTGGCGCAACATGGCAAGTGCGCCGAAAGATGGTAGCAGGATCCTGGTCACGATCCGCCAATCCGAGCAGGGACCGGCAGAAGTCGACCTTGCATACTGGTCGAACGGCGATCAGTTTGCGACCGAGGGCTGGCGCGCATCCGACTCCTCGCCCGGGCACATCATTCAATATGCCGACCCCGAATTGAAGTGTTGGATGCCGATGCCTTCCGCCAATCGCGCCGCAATGCCCTCACCCTGGGAAGGCACCGACACGCAGCAACTGGACGGGTCCGGGATTTAACACCCGGCGCCGGCCACACTGATGTTCACGACACCATCATTAGGCGCGTGGTGGAACGCGCGCCTCCTGCTGAATTCGTCAATGTCGCCGACATTGGTCTTCGCTGTTCCAGCAGAAGCCCCGCATCGACGGCCGAAAGGATGGTCCGGATTTAGATGGACTGATCCGCGCCGATTTTTAAGACAGGCGCCAGTTTTGTCCGACTTCAGTCTCCGCTGAGTTCGCGCGCGGCGGTCAATGCAAGCGGTCCCGCTCGTCTTGCGAATTCTTCGGGCGACCAGTCCCCGGTTCCTCCGCCCAGATGGACGGCGCCCACCGGACGACCTTTTGCATCCAGGACAGCCGCGGCCACGGTGATGTCTCCGATCAACAGTTCTTCGACGGACATTGCAAAACCATCCTCTCGAGCGCGCTCAATCAGGCTGAGAATATCGGCAATCTCGGTTGCCGTTCGCGATGTCAGCTTTCGTCGCTCCGAGCGCTCAAGAATATCGAGAACCTCACTCTCCGGGAGATGACTCATGATCGCCCTGCCGCCTGCCGTGCAATAGGTCGGCAGCCGACGACCGATCAGATGCGCATGCGACATTTCAGGTTTTCCGTGCATTCTTGACACGTACATGATCGTGAGATCATCGAAGAGGCTTAGATCCACGCGCTCGTTGAAGCTGGTCCGCAGATTGGCAAGGACGGGGACCGAGCGCCGAATGAGGGGCGAGCCTTTCAGGTAATCGTAGGCGCGATCGAGAACCCGGCGTCCCGGCGTCAGGCCGTTCTTGTGCCGCTCGAGATATCCGAGCTTCAAAAGCGTGTGGGCCAACCTCTGCACCGCACTCTTGTTCAAGCCGGCAATTCCCGCAATTTCAGAGAGCGACATCGGCCCCGGCTGCTGCGCAAAGGCCTCCAACACCATCAAACCGCGCGCGAGCGACGAGGTGAAGAGCGCATCGCTCTCCTCCTTATCGATATCAGCGGCCTTGGCGCTCTCATTCGATGCCGCATCGCGTCCGCCCCTGGACAACACCACCATAACACCCACCCCCGCATAGCAAACGCCAACCACGGAATTGACAACGTGGAAGAAATCTTGTTCGATACAAATAACGATACGTTCGTATCGTATATCGATACGATTTGCAAGCGCGATTGAGTTGATCCAATCGCAAACCTGTCAAAACGCAAAAACGGTGGCACCGGGCGATGTTCAAGTTGACGACGCAATCTCGCTACCTGCTGGGACGGCTCGTCACCGCAGTCTTCTCCGTTTTCGGCGCCATGCTTTTAATATTCGTGCTGCTGAGCCTTGTCCCCGGCGATCCCGCCACCGCCCTTCTCGGGCCGATGGCAACCCCGGAATACGCGCGCCAGTTCGTTCAGGAGCTCGGCCTCGATCAGCCGATACAGATCCGCCTTTGGCGATTTTTCCTGCATGCAGCTACCGGCGATCTCGGCACGGATGTCATATCGGGCCGAAGCGTGGATGAAATCATCTGGGCGGCACTGCCCTCGACCTTCACGCTCGCCCTCGCCGCCATGGCGCTTGCCTGTCTGATCGGTATCCCCGCCGGCGTCTTCAGCGCGGTGCGCAAGGGGTCGATCCTCGACATGCTCATCGCGGCCGTGTCCGTCGTCTTCGTATCGATTCCAAGCTTCATTCTCGGCATCTTTCTTCTTGTGATATTCTCGGTATGGCTGAACTGGCTCCCGGTCCTGGGGACAGGCCCTGTCAGCCTTTCAAGCCAAATCGCCGGCATGATCCTCCCGACCGTCGCCTTGTCGCTCGGCTGGATCGGCCTGATTGCACGTCTCATCAGGACGTCGATGCTGGAAACTCTGGGCGAGAATTTCATCCGCACGGCACGCGCATATGGACTGCGCGAAAATCTGGTTCTCTACAAATATGCCTTGAAGAACGCGATCATCCCCGCCTTGGCCGTTATCGGCATGGGGATAGGACGCCTACTCGGCGGAGCGATCCTGATCGAGATCCTTTTTGCGAGACAGGGCCTCGGAAGCGTTCTCTACAACGCCCTCCAAGCCCGCAATTTCTCGGTTTTGCAAGGAACCGTGTTCGTGGTCGTCGTCATTTTCGTCGTCGTCAATCTGGTGATCGAGCTTTGCTACTCCTTCTTCGATCCACGCATCCGTTCGGGGAGGCACTGATCATGGCGGTAGCGATCTACAAAAGCCTGCGTCGCGTCCTCAGGGATCCAAGTGGTGCAATTGGTCTCATCCTCGTTGTGGTCATTCTGCTGATCTCGATATTCGCACCGTGGCTTGTACCCTACGATCCAAACAAGCTCGATGTCCTGCACAGGTTTTCCGCGCCCTCCGGCCTCCATTGGCTCGGAACCGATCAGCTGGGCCGAGACCTTCTGAGCCGCCATATTCTGGGACTGCAGATCGCCATGGTCGTCGCCCTTTCCGTGACGGGAGCGGCGCTCATCCTCGGCACGACACTGGGGATTCTGTCCGCCTACATCCAAGGGCCAATCGAGAAACTCATCCTCATCGCCTTCGACTCGGTCTCCTCGTTTCCGAGCGTAATCCTGGCGCTTGCCGCCGTCGCGGTTCTGGGATCGTCGCTGCCGATGATCATCGCCGTGATCGCGATCAGTCTCATTCCGCATTTCGGCCGGGTGGCACGGTCTCAGGTTCTGTCTGTGAGGAGCGAGCCGTTTATCGAGGCCGAAGCGGTTCTGGGTGCTTCACAGGGGCGCATCCTGCTGTTTCACGTCGTGCCCAACATCCTTGCCCCCCTCATCGTTATCGCTTCGCTGGATCTGCCGATCGTCATCGCAACCGAGGCTGGCCTCTCCTTTCTCGGGCTGGGATTGCGACCGCCGCTGTCGAGCCTCGGAGGCCTGCTGCAGGACGGATACCAGAACATGTCACACACCGTGGTTCCGGTCCTCGTGTCCAGCAGTGCGCTCGCCATCGCCACCCTCGCCTTCACGCTTTTTGGGGAGGCGCTCCGGCAGGCGACCGACCCCCGTTCATCCAAGGAGATCCAGAATGCCTGACGCTCTCCTCGAAATTCGCGATCTGAAGCTCACCGCCGCGACCGATCGCGGCCCGGCCCACATCCTGCGAGGAATCGACCTCGACGTCAGACGTCGAAGTATCCTGGGGATCGTCGGCGAGTCTGGCTCGGGGAAATCCAGCCTGGCGAATGTCGTCATAGGTCTTCAAGGCGCGGCATTGCGCACTCAAGGCACCGTCAGCTTGAACGGCGTGGATCTGCTGGCGCTCAACCCGGCTCAGATGCGCAATGTTCGTGGACGGGAGATCGCGATGGTCTTCCAGGATCCCATGACCGCGCTCAATCCGGTCCTGCGGGTGGGTACGCAGCTAGTCGACGTTGCCCGCCGCAGGCATTCCGCATTGGGAAAAGCAGATGCCGCAAACCTGGCGGCCGAAGCGCTTGCCAAAGTCGGCTTGTCCGATCCACAGCGTCGGCTAAGGGAGTATCCGCACCAATTTTCCGGCGGGATGCGCCAACGCGCCATGATCGCCATGGCGCTGCTTGCCCAACCCGAGCTTTTGATTGCAGACGAGCCCACGACGGCGCTCGATGCGACCATTGAAGCACAGATTGTTGATCTCCTCATTCGGCTGCGGGACGAATTCTCCGGATCGATCGTCTTCATCTCACACCACCTGGGAACGGTCGCGCGGCTCTGCGACGAGGTCGCCGTGATGTATGGCGGTCATCTCGTAGAATATGGGCCTGTCCGGCAGACGCTTTCATCGCCATTGCACCCCTATACGCAGGCGCTGGTCGGCTGCGAGGTCGACGAGGCCGCGCCTGATATTCCCCTCAAATACATTCCCGGCAAGGTTCCCGATACGACCGACCAGCCACAAGGCTGCATCTTCCGCGCCCGCTGTGAATACGCGATCGAGGCGTGCGCCACCAAAATGCCGGAACTTCGCAACTTTGGGCAAGACCGCCGAGCAGCCTGCATCCGGGCCGAGGAGCTGTCATGAGCCCCAGGGAGATGATCGCTCTTGATGGAATAGCCGTCGCCTACGATGGCCGCACCCGCGTTCTCGATAATGTCTCGTTCTTCGTCGAGGCCGGCGACACGGTGGGTATCGTCGGCGAATCCGGCTCGGGCAAAAGCACGATGTGCCGCGTCATAGTGGGTTTGGCGGACATCGTCGACGGCTCGCGCCGCATACAGGATCAACCGATCGAGCAGACGCTCAAACGGGATCGACGCGCCTTTCGCCGTCGCGTGCAGATGCTGATGCAAGATGCGGTGGCAACGTTGTCCCCCCGAATGACCATCGGCAGCCTTATGATGGAGGCCGTTGCCATTCATGGGCTCGACCGCGAACGGACGAAGGCTCGTGTGACGGAGCTGGCCGAGCGTCTGCGGCTTCCGCCGTCCATCCTCGATCGCTATCCCCATGAAGTCTCGGGCGGTCAGGCCCGCCGGATCGGTGTCATCAGGGCGCTTCTGCTCGAACCTTCCCTGCTGGTCGCCGATGAGCCGACAGCAGGCCTCGATGTGTCCGTGCAAGGCGAGCTGTTGAACGTTCTGCTCGAATTCCAGCGCGAGATGGGTCTGACCTTCGTGATGGTCAGCCACAATCTGCACGTCGTCAGGCGCGTCACGAACCGCACTCTCGTCATGTATCTCGGCCAGATCATCGAAGATTGCCCGACGCGCCAGCTCTTCGATCAGCCCGCTCACCCCTATACGACTGCGCTTCTGTCCACCAATCCGCGCCTTTCGGAGCTCGACGCGAAACCTATCGTCCTCAAGGGCGAGATTCCCAGCATCGCCTCGCCGCCCACGGGATGCCGCTTCCATACGCGCTGTCCGGTCTCCCAGCCGCGATGCGCATCGGAAATGCCGCAGCTCATGCCGATCGATCACGTTCGCAAGGTGCGATGCCACTTTCCCTATTCGCTTGAGCTGCCTAGCGGCATCCACGCCGCGCCGGCCAACGACGCCATCCATTCAACATCAACCTCATCACCACGGAAGGTTTGACATGACCAGTAAATTCGAGATCACGCGTCGAGGAGTGCTTGTCGGGGCTGCCGGTCTGTCGGCCGCGGCCATCTTCCCGGGCAGCACAGTCCTGGCCGCCGACGGCAAGCGTGTCGTCCTGCGGATCGCAAAGCAAATCCAGAACATCGATCCGCCCTTCCGCACCGGGGTCTCGGACGGAAATGTCATCCATGCCGTCTTTCAGACCTTGGTCGGCTACAAGCCCGGCGAATTTACGCATGTGATGGATGCCGCATCCAAGGTCGAGCAGGTCTCTCCGACGGAAATCGCCTTCACGCTGAAGCCCGGACAGATGTTCAGCGGTGGCTACGGCGAAATGACGGGCGATGACGTGAAGTTCTCCTTCGAACGCTATCTGCACCCAGACGCCGACGGCAAGGTTTCGAGCTATAAGAGCGATTGGGCCAATCTTGTCGAAGTTCGCGTCCATGACACATATTCCGGTAGCCTGATCTTTTCGAAGCCAAGCCCGGCCGTGTGGGACGTAGCGATCGTCGGCAGCTCGGGCGCCATCCAGTCGCGCAAGGCGGTGGCGGCGCTCGGCGCAAAGCATAGTCAGACACCCATCGGATCCGGGCCTTACAAGGTGGCGTCCTTCGAGCCACAGCAAGGACTGACGCTCGTTGCCCATACGGACTATGCCGGCGAGAAGCCGTTCTTCGATACGTGCGACCTGCGTTACATCGGCAATGAAAAGACTGCTCAGCTCGCCCTGAGGGCGAAGGAGATCGACTTCACGGAACTCTCGACGGAAGCGGCCAACGAGATCGCCAATGTCGCCGGGCTGAAGGTCACGAAGCATCCGAGCCTGCGCTTCATCTGGATGGGCATGAACATGCAGCGCGGCGCGCTTGCCGACATTCGCGTCCGCCAGGCGATCCGGCTTGCCGTCGATGTCGATCAGATGATCCTGGCCGGCTACCAAGGCGATGCGCAGCGTCTGAACTCGATGATCCCGCCGGGAATTCTCGGCTTCTGGACCGACGCTCCCGTTTACCAGCGCGACGTCGAAAAGGCCAGGGCACTCCTGGCGCAAGCCGGCGTGAAGACGCCGATGACACTGAAACTGACGATCCTCAACGAACCTTCGTTCCAGAACATGGCGCTTGTGGCGCAGGCCCTGCTTGGAGAAGCAGGCATCAATGTCGAGATCGATCAGCGCGAAGCCGGCACCTACTGGTCGTCCGGCAAGGGCCAGTCCGGTGAAGAACTGGAGCTCTTCTTCCTTCGCTTCAACGCCGTCGTCGATCCCAATTTCAACACACGCTGGTTCCTTCCCGACCAGATCGGCGATTGGAACTGGCAGCGTTTCAGCGACCCGCAATACGCCAAGCTGCACGAGGAAAGCTCGGTCAATACCGACAAGGACAGCCGCGAAAAGCAGATCATCGAGATGCAGAAGCTGATGGACGCGAGCGCAAGCATGGTGTGGCTGACGAACGACGTCTTCGCCTTTGGCGCCCGGGAGGGACTTCAGCCTGCGGTCCTGCCCAATGGAAACGACTGGCAGATGCGCTTTTTCAGGCAGGTCTGACGGCGGATTTTGCACATCAAAGCCCCGATCTGTGGGGCGCTGTTTCTGGAGGACGTTGTGAAAAGGTCTACTATAGCTCGGGTCACGCCCGTCACTGCGGACAAGTACCTGTTCGTCGAAATCGAGACCGCCGATGGCCGCATCGGCGTCGGCGAGTCCGGTGCCTGGGCTCATATCGAGGCCACCCGAACCGTCATCGAGAAATTCGCCGAATATCTGGTCGGCCGGGACGCGGAGGAGATCGAAAAGCACTGGCAGATCCTTTGCCGCTTCGGAAGCTACGCGGGATCGCTGGTCATGGGCGCTCTGTCGGCGGTTGACGTCGCACTCTGGGATCTGAAGGGCCAGCGGCTCGCAGAGCCGATCTATGCGCTCCTGGGAGGACCATATCGGCAGAAGATGCGCGTCTATGGTCATGCCAGGGGAGCGACGCGCAAGCAGCTGGTAGAGAGATCGACCCTGCTTAAGGCCGCCGGCTTCAATGCCGTCGGACACGTCAATCCATTCCTCGACGAAGATGTCGACAAACCCGTGTCCGGCACCTTCGCATCGCGGCTGCGATTTGCCGTCGAAACTCTCGAGGAGGTGCGTTCGGCCATCGGTCCGGACACCGATCTTTGCATCGAGATACATAGACGGCTCAGGCCCGCCGAGGCGATCGCCCTCGGTGACAGTATCAGCCACATCATGCCGCTGTTTTATGAGGACCCCATCCGCCCGGATTCCGCATCCGCGATGTGCATGGTGCAAAACCAGCTGAAAATACCGATCGCGACGGGAGAGCGTCTGTTCACGCTGCAGCAGTTCCATCAGTTGCTCGAATCGGGTGGCGCGCGCTACCTCAGACCATGTCTGAGCCTATGCGGCGGCTTCACCGGAGCGCGCAAGGTGGCCGCATTGGCGGAGGTCTACGATGTGGATCTCATTCCCCACAATACCTATTCGCCTATCGCCACCGTGGCCTCGATGCACCTTGCGGCGTCTATTCCAAACCTTCTTATCCTCGAGTATCCCACCGCCCGATATACCGATGACATAGCGTCGACTGGCCTCGTCGCTCAGGAGTTGGCGGTCCGCTCGCCGGTGCAAGAAGGCGGCTATGTAACGGTCGAAGACCGTCCGGGCCTGGGCACCAGTCTGGTCAAAGGTGTTGCCGAGGCGTTTCCCTACCGCCCAATTCCCATCTACACGCGATTGAACATAGACGGCTCGCCCACCGAGCACTGAGGCTTTCATGACAAAAATTACCGGCGTCCGTTGCGAATACTACGCCTGGCCGCACCAGACACCCATTCGCAACGGAACCCACACCTGGAGCGAGGTCAGGCGCTGCGTTGTCCATCTGGACACCGATGCCGGCGTGACCGGCATCGGCATCGGCGGAGCCTCGCCCGGCGAAGTCGCAATCCTCAAGGTGCTGGCCGAAAAGCTGATTGGCTTTGACGCCGATTTCATCGGCCAGTTCTGGAGCCGCTTCGAAGATCCGAAAATGTTCGGACGAAAGGGGCACGAGCACTACGCGTTGTCTTCGGTCGATTGCGCCTTGTGGGACCTGAAGGCCAAGCTTGCGGGCATGCCGCTGCACAGGCTCCTGGGCGCCGTCACGGATCGGGTGCCGTTCTACATTGCAGGGGGGTATTATGGCGAAGACAAAACCCTGGCGGATCTGCAGCGGGAGATGGAATCCTACGTTTCTCTCGGCGCGCGCGCCGTAAAGATGAAAGTCGGCGGCGCGACGATGGCCGAAGATGTCGAACGCGTGCGCTCCGTGCGAAGATCACTGGGCGACGACATCGCCCTGATGCTCGATGCCAACGGCGCCTACCATGCACATGAAGCGATTCAGTTCGGCGAGCGTGTCGCAGATTTGAACATTGCCTGGTTCGAGGAGCCTGTCGGCCCGGATGATTATGAGGGATATGCTCGCATCGGAAGCCGGCTCAATATTCCGCTGGCAGCGGGAGAGCAGGAATACGGGCTCAAAGGCTTTCGAGACCTTCTCGCCACTGACGCCGTCGCAATTTTGCAGCCAGATGCCCGATGGACTGGCGGCGTCAGCGAGTTCATGAGAATCTCGGTCCTGGCCGACGCCCATGGCCGACTGGTTTCAAGTCATGGCGACCAACAGGTTCATGCCCCTTTGATGGCTGTCGCCCGAAATCCGTCTTTTACCGAATATTATGCGCCGACGGTCGATCCGCATTCCGAAACCTTTTATGCGCAACCGGTGCAACGCGACAATGCCGGCAACCTTCTCCTGTCAGACAAGCCCGGAGGCGGCTGGGATGTCGACGTTGCAGCGATGCAGCGATTCCGCATCTCCCTCTGAGGCGCTATCTTAGATCGTCTTCCCGCAGTGTACGGCGAACCGCGGCAAGAATCGTTCCATTGCGGATGAGTTCTGTCACGCGCTCGATATCCAGTGTCGTGCTTCGATCGTCATCCAAGCGGTCGACCACGGCGCGAACGGTCTGCAGCAAAGTTCTTGCGACCGCCGCCGTGGTGTCGAGCTGTCTAAGCTCGAGTGCCTGGGCCGCGACGATCAACTCGCAGGCAAAAACCTGACGGATATAATTGATCTGTTCGAGAGCACGGCGCACGGCAACCGGGGTGAACGGAGCCTGATCCTCGACACTGTCGGAGGTGTTGTCGTCATTGGAGGCCGGCGTTGAGTAAAAGCGTACCTCGCGATTGAGGCTACGCGCAGCCACCCTGATGAGCCCCAAACCAGTCCGGCTCGGACCTTGCACATTGAAGCGATCCGGAAGGCCAGTCAGTTCCGATTGCATCAACCGGCTGACACGCTCCGAAGACATTGTCGACACTTCCGCAAGAGCCAGCCGCAGGGCATCGAAGGCGACGGCCATCGCCGGCGCGTGGAAATTGCCCGTCGAAAGGATCAGATCCTCATCGGCAAGGATCAGTGGATTGTCGGAGGCACTGTTCAATTCAATCTCGACATTGGGTCGTGCGAAATCGATCGTCGCGCGCAAGGCGCCATGAACCTGGGTCGCGCATCTCAGACTGATGGGATCTTGAAGACGTCGCGGCTCGGCCGGATCGAACAGCTTCGTGCCCCGCAACATGCGCCGCAGGGAGACGGCCGCGTCGTGCTGGCCAGGCGCCGGGCGTGATGCCACCACACGCGCGTCGAACGGGCTTGGATTGCCGCGAAATGCCTCGAATGACAGCGCAAGAATCGCATCTGCGAGTTCGGCGAGATCGATCAGCTCATGAAGGACGAGAGCGCCCAGCCCGATGCTGATGGAATTGGCGCTGCACAGGGCGAGCCCTTCTTTTTCAAGAAGGCTTATTGTCGGTATCTTCGCCCGGCGCATCGCCTCGTCGCCCGGCAGGATCTCTCCCTCAAATTCCGCGCGGCCTTCGCCGACCAGCGGCAAGGCCATGTTGGCGCAAAGCGCCAGATCGGAGGCGCCGAGCGAGCCGACCTGAGGAACGAGCGGATGGACGCCCCGCTCCAGCATGGCCAACTGTGTATGCACGATGAGCGGCCGCACACCGCCACCGCCCTGAGCGAGACTTGCCGCACGTGCAAACAGGGCTGCCCTGACATGAAATGGCTCCAGATAACCGCCGCCACCGGTTGCCCTCGCGCGCACCACGGACATGCTGAAATTGCCCCGGTCCTCTTGCGAGATCTCCGTCATGGCACGCGCACCGAGACCACGCGTCAAGCCATAGGCCGGGCGATTTTCCCGGGACCATCGCTCGACGACATCCCTTGCCCTCAGCAATCTGGTTTCCGCCTGCTCCGCCAGATGCACTCCCCTCTCACGCCGCGCCACCATCGCGACGTCCTCGACCGTCACCTCATCCTCGCCCAAAGCTATCGACACCGGTTTCTCCCGTGTTTTATGGATCCGATCCCCTTGGTCATTTGCTTGCCTGCAAGATGCACCGATCGATGTCATCAAACTATACATAAAGCGTCACATCGAACCACCTTTTCGCGGCGCTGAGATTCAGAAAATGCGCTTGGGCAAATGGGGAAGAACGGGCACGTCCATAGATGAGAGCTCGGCGCAACGTACCGCGGATAAGGCCCATGCATCGGTGCGAGCTTAGGCTGCCTCTTTCCGCAACAGAGCGACCGCTCCACCAAGTCCGTAGGGCGATCGCCGACGACAATCCGGAACATTGTTCTAATTCGACCGTTCATTCTCTTAGAAATCATGGAGGATATGCAAATGCGAAGAACAATTATTGCCTGCGCGACCGCCCTGATTGTCGGCGGATCCGCTCTGCCAGTGCTCGCGGATGAAGTGATTGTCGACGGGCCGTCCTATGATCAGGATTATCATTCCCATCGCCATCATCGCCCTCAAGTTACTTTGGGCGAAGACGGAATAACCGTTGGATCGATCCGGGATCGCGATCGCCCTGACCGGCGGGACGACCGCGGCCGATGCATGACAAAAAGCGTCACCCGCACGGACGAAAACGGTGATCAGGTCACCAAAACCATGCGCCGTTGTGACTAATCACAGCGTTGGCGGCGATTGAGATTTGCTATTTCTTTCGCCGCTCGACGCACGATCGGATTCCTCATCCAACAAGGATGGACGATGCGTTATTTGAAACGTGCGTGACTTTCCGGACTTTTGAAACGAGGCATTTTCAGACGTTTCATGAGCAAACAATCTCACCATCTGCTTTCCAACATCTCGCGCACGGCATGATCGGGTCGTCACCCGCCTAGATGCGATGCGCATGATGAATGATACGCGCGCGAAAATCCGTACCGAACGCCCACTCCCAGACTACTCGAACCTTTGTCGCTCTGATTCGTTCCCACACCAGAGAAGTGAAAGTTTCCCAATCCCTTTCACCGACAAAGACCGATGACCACGAAGAAGATGGATTGCTTATTTTGGACTCGCAAACAATGACCGGTTCGACTTCCCACCAACTCGACTCGACCCCGAACATTCCTCGACCGATAGCAGAACACGGCATCATAGGAGACTTGGCGACGCTCGCCTTGATCGGGCGTGATGGCGTCATCGACTTCATGTGCTGGCCAAATTTCGACAGCCCGACGATCTTTGCCGCTCTTCTTGACCCTGACAGAGGCGGCGCCTTCGAGCTTAGACCCGATATCGAAGATGCACGGATCACGCAGCAATATCTGCCTGATACCAACGTGCTGCTCACGCGATGGATGGGCAAGGACGCGAGCGCGGAACTCACGGATTTCATGGCCGTCAAAACCGGCGATGACGATACGCCGACGACTGTTGCACGCCGGCTCCGCGTCACACGCGGCGAGGTCCGTTTCACGATGCATTGCGCACCGCGCTTCGACTATGCGCGAGAGGCCATTTCACCACGCGTGACAGAGCGCGAGGCATTCTGGAACCCCGCCAATGCCGAAGGCTTCAAATTGTCGGCAAACGTACCGCTGGTGCTGGATGGCCACGATGTTCGCTCAACGGCTCGGCTGAAGGCTGGCGAGAGCGCCGACTTCATCCTCAGTGGCACGGATGACGAAACGATAGAGATAACCGAGTTCGACGAATTCGAGGCTGCAACGATTGCGTATTGGGAAGATTGGGCCGGGCGATCGACCTACCGGGGCCGTTGGCGCGAAATGGTCAATCGCTCCGCCTTGACGCTCAAGTTGATGACGTCTCGCCGGCACGGCTCCATCGTTGCAGCCGGGACATTTGGCCTGCCGGAAACACTGGGCGGCGGCCGCAACTGGGATTATCGCGCAACCTGGATTCGGGACGCATCCTTTACCGTCTATGCCCTCATGCGGCTTGGCTACAGCCAGGAGGCCGAGGCTTTCAACAAATGGATCGGCAAGCGGGCTCGGGCAAGTCATGCCGGCGGAAGGCTCAATATCATGTATGCCGTCGATGGCGGCGACGTTCTCAAGGAAACGAATCTTGACCACTTGCAAGGCTACGGCGGCGCACGCCCCGTGAGGATCGGCAACCAGGCGGCGGAACAGTTTCAGCTCGATATCTACGGCGAGTTGATGGATGCGGTCTATCTCAGCAACAAATACGGCCACGCCGTCTCTCACGATGGATGGCAAGGCATACGGGAAGTCATCGACTATGTATGTGAGCATTGGCAGGACCCGGATGCAGGCATATGGGAGATGCGCCGTGAACCGCAGCATTTCCTGCATTCACGCCTCATGTGCTGGGTCGCTCTCGACCGCGCCATCCGGCTTGCCGGCAAGCGATCTCTCGCCGCGCCTTTTGCCAAATGGCTGGATGTTCGCAATGATATCTACGAGGATATCTGGCTCAACTTCTGGAATGAGGAGAAAGGCCACTTCGTGCAGACGAAGGGCGGAGAAAACCTCGATGCTTCCCTGCTTTTGATGCCACTTGTGCGATTTGTCAGTGCAACCGACCCACGATGGCTGGCAACTCTCGATTCTATCGGCAAAACCCTGGCCGACGACGGCATTGTTTATCGCTATCGCAGCCCCGACGGGCTAAAAGGTCATGAAGGCGGATTTTCAGCCTGCTCTTTCTGGTATGCGGAATGCCTCGCACGTGCCGGCGACCTCAAGAAAGCGCGTCGCATTTTCGAAGCGGTGCTCAACCGCGCCAATCACCTCGGTCTTTATGCCGAGGAGTTCGACGAGCGCTCGGAGCTATTGGGCAACTTCCCCCAGGCATTCACACACCTCGCCCTGATCAGTGCCGCCTTCTATCTCGATCGCGAACTCGATCATCGAAATGACCAGCAATGGCGTCCCTAGGCTTGGCTGCCGGCGGATGTCGGAATACGCCCGCGGTAATTTAACCGATCGTCGATCGCAGAGGCTGGATCATCCAATCGCTTGCGAGATAGAGAACATCGGGCACGCTCATCCGATAGAGCATCATAGCGGCGATCACGAGGATCAGCAGCACAATCGCAATTCCCATGCGCACGGGCCGACGCGGCGCGGGCGGGCCGGCGCGTCTGAACTGCATTGCAGCGGCAGCGACAACGGCAACCCCTCCGGCCAGGCCGTAGCGGGGATCGTTTGCCACACCGATCAGCAGAAATGCACCGATATAGGAGGCGCCCGAGAGTGTGAGTGCCAACGAAAGCGTATCGACCGCATCCATGCGTCGCGCCGCATCATGCAAGAGCAGAAGCAGTGCAAGCCCGAGAGCCAGCCAGACGGCCGGCGTCGCCCACGGGCCGAAGCGGACGAGATCAAGTATCTTGCGGGCGCCATGCAGCGGTTCGATGCGCTCACCCGGCGTACCGTCGACGACGGCATGGATCGCCGGAACGGAGGCTTCGTGACCTGCGATCAGAAACTGCATCGCGGCATTGAAATGGCCAAGCCGATGCTCGGCATAGGCGAGCGGATGTTTGCGGATCGCCGCTATCCAGAGCGGTGTCAGGCTGACCGACGGGCTAGGTGCCGTGTTCGACTGCTCGGTCGCCAGACCCGAAGGCGTATCGGCTGAGCCGGCGATTGCATCCCAGAGAAAGCCGCAGCGCCCCCCATGATAAAATATGTCGGCGATGATGGGCGAATAGCATTCATCGATCTGCGCCAGCGTGATCTTGTCTTGAGCAACCGTCGTATCGCGCGAAAACCTGACGATACCGGCAAGATCAAAAATCTGCAGGGTCCGCAACGCACCGGCCGGCCGGGCACCAAGAACACTCTGGTTGACAAGGCTACTGACAGGCACCAGGGCAACCGCGACAATACCGCAGGCAAGCGCCAAGCTGATGGGCCGTTTCAACAGGCTGGGCCAAATCATCCAGACAAGCACAGGCATGACGGCAAACCAGCTATTGCTGCGCACCAGACCTGCATACAAAAGCAGAGCTGCAACAATCACGCCGACAAGAACAGGCACTTTTCTGTCTTGCAGACGATATTGGGCGACCAGGGCAACGGCAAGCATCAGCGTGGCAACGAGGCCGACGTCCTTATGAATATTGACTATATGCATGAGAAACGGCGGGAACAGGGCAACGACGACAGTGGCCCAGGCGGCAAGCCGATCCCCACGGCGCTCCAGCGCCAGCGCCAGAATGGCAAACGCCAGCGCCCAGCACAGCATCTGAAAGACGAACATCGTCCAAACACCGCCGCTGAACAGCATGAAGAACGACCACAGGCGCGCCATGACAGGCGGATGCCAGTCGTTGTAAACACCGCTTACGGCCTGCTCAAACTGGCTTTGGCTATCCGGATTCATCTCGCCCGGGAAGCGTAAGGCCGTGAAGAGGCCACACGCGAGCAAGATGACAAGGAAGATCGAAAGGCGGTGGCTGAAACGCGGCATGACAAGGCTCTCGCCGGGATGAAGATGGTCATGGGAATATCAAGCCCTGCCGGGAGAGCAAGACTTTGAATATTAATTAGATAAGTAAGGTAAATTACTTCAACAAATTTTAATAAAAACGACAGCAGATTAACGATCCGAGAGTATCGTTGTTAATATTAATTCCTACAAAGATTTGACGAGTATTGGCGTTTATCATACGCCCTTGCTGAAGACACCAATATCGGAACGCTTCTCATGAGCAATTTGCAGAATGTCGATCTTTCTTCCGGCGGTCCTGTTGCCGGCCAGTACATTCAACCGCGTCTGGCGGTTCTGATCCCCTGCTACAATGAGGAATCGACGATAGCGACGGTCGTTGGCGACTTCCGGCTCGCGCTGCCGACGGCAACGATTTACGTTTACGACAACAATTCGACCGATCGCACGATCGAGGAAGCCAAGCGCGCAGGCGCTGTCGTCCGCTCCGAATATCGACAGGGCAAGGGGCAGGTCGTGCGCCGCATGTTCGCCGATATCGATGCCGACTGCTATATTCTGGTCGATGGCGACGATACCTATTCGGCTGCAGCCGCGCCGCGCGCCATCGAGCATGTGATCAAGGACAGCATCGATTTCGTCAACATTGCCCGGATTTCCACCGTGACGGAGGCCTATCGCCTCGGTCATCGCTTCGGCAACAAGATGCTGACGAATATGGTTCGCTTCTTCTTCGGACGCCAGTCGAGCGACATGCTCTCGGGCTACAAGGTCTTGTCGCGCCGCTTCGTCAAATCCTTCCCCGCGATGTCGAGCGGCTTCGAAACGGAAACCGAACTGACGGTGCACGCGCTTGAAATGCGCATGCCGATCGCAGAGATCAGCGCGCCCTACAAGGAGCGCCCGCCGGGCTCCTTCAGCAAGCTCAGCACCTTCCGCGACGGCTGGCGCATTCTCATGCTGATCGCGCGCCTGATAAAGGACGAGCGCCCGCTGAAGTTCTTCGGCACGATCGGCCTGCTCCTTTGCCTTCTGGCGTTCGGCCTTTCACTGCCGCTGCTTGTCACCTATGTCCAAACGGGCCTGGTGCCGCGCCTGCCGACTGCCGTTCTAAGCGTTGGCCTCGTCATCACCGGCTTCCTGACGATTTTTGCGGGCCTCATTCTCGACGTCGTGACCAAGGCGCGACAGGAGATGAAGCGCATGGCATATCTCGTCGCCTGACACTTTGCGGCGCAATTCGCTATCCAGCAAATTGCGCAACGCTCTGATCATCGGTTTCACGTATGGCAGGAGGCGACTCCTGCCATTTACGTGTCAAGCACCGACATCCAGGACGATCTTGCCGCGGGTCCGGCCAGCCTCCGACAGTTCCAGCGCCGTCCTGATCCCTTCGAATGGAACGACCGTGGTGACGTGGGCCTTCAGTCTGCCGTCTTCGACGAGTTCGCGGATGGAGGTCAGCTGTGCGGCATTTGGCTTGCACTGCACCCGCGCGACGCCAACGCCATGCTCGCTCGCCTCGTTTTTCGGAAAAGCCACCGCGGTGACGAGGAAGCCGCCCTTGCGCAAGGTGGCGAACGCGCGTTCGAAGGTCTCGCCTCCCACCGTGTCGAAGACAACGTCCATGTCGTGCACAAGCTCTTCGAAGGGCTGCTTGGTGTAATCGATGAATTCGTCCGCTCCGAGGCTACGCACATAGTCCTCATTGCGCCCGGACGCGATCGCGGTGACATGGACGCCGGCGACCTTCGCCAACTGCACCGCCAACGAGCCGACCCCGCCGGAACTGCTTGTCACAAGAAGGCGTTGGCCACTCGCAAGCCTGGCGAGATCGAACATCGCCTGCCACGCGGTCAAAGCGCCTAGCGGTACGGTAGCCGCATGGACGAAATCAAGGTTCGCAGGCTTGAGCGCGATGTCCGCGGCCTTGGCGATCGCGTACTCGGCAAAGCCGCCGGATTTTATGATTCCATAGACGGCATCGCCTTGCTTGAAGTCTGTGACGTCCCGCCCGAGCATCTCGACTGTACCGGCGATCTCTCCACCGAGATGGATGGGCAGGGTCATGCCCATACGTTGACCCGCACCGCCGCGGATTTTCCAATCGACCGGATTGATGCCGGCGGCCCTGACTTTCACCAGAACCTCGCCGGCTTGCGGTTGAGGGCGGCCGACTTCCTCATATCTCAAGACATCATTGGTACCGTATTCGTGAATTACCACTGCCTTCATTTTTTCGCTCATGACTGTTCTGACCAGCTTTGATTTGTTCTCGATCATTGACGAGTGTCATGATAGATGAGCGGCTTAACGATGTGGCGCCAATCCGCATCGCGCAAAGGCCAATCGATGTCGCAACCTCCTTTCAGCATTCAACGTGGCTTCAAGCAGCGTGGCGGAGGTATGCCCACGCATTCGCATCACGAGGCGCAGCTGACCTTTGCCGCATCGGGCATGGTGCAGGTTTGCACGGGAGAAGGCCGTTGGCTCGTGCCGTCGCAGCTCGCGGTCTGGATTCCGGCGGGTCTCCTTCATCACGTCGAAGTGCTTTCCGATGCCGATCTCTGGATGGTGCATTGGGATCCATCGGTGGCGCAGGCATGGGCGCCGCCCAAACCGCTCGATCGGACGTTCGCGCTGCGGGTTACTCCGCTGCTGCGCACCTTGTTCGATACGGCGTTTGCGGCTGATACCGGGCCGGAAAAAACCGAGCTCGTCGTCAGGCTTATGCTTCACGAACTCGCCGAAACGGCGCATGCTCCGACATTTCTCCCCATGCCCACAAGCCCAATCTGCCAGCGAGTGGCCGATCTGGCGCTGAGCGATTGCCAAAACAGATTGAGCGTCAGCGAGCTTGCATCGCGCTCGGCAACATCGGTGCGCACCTTGAGCCGATTGTTCCCCATGGAGACCGGGCTGACCTTCAAGTCCTGGCGGCAGCGTGCGCGGATCGTGCAGGCGATGGACCGGCTGGCGCGGGGAAAGGAAATCGCCCGCGTCTCAATGGAATTCGGCTTTTCCAGCACGGCGGCGTTCTCAAGCGCATTCCGACAGGTGACTGATATGACGCCGACGGCCTTCATGAACCAGGCGGGAGCCGCACCTGAAGCCGCATCGGCGGCCTAGCTCAAGCCGATAGTCTTGCTTCCAACGTATTAGGGGATGGCAGGATGTCCGGCCAGCCAATCGTGGAATGCATTCACCTCATATCGACGCAGTGCCTTTGCCGAGGCGACCACATAATATGCCCATTTCACCGGCCAGCGGACCTCCGGCATGAGATGAACGAGGCGGCCGCTTTCCAATTCCTGGGCGACAAGCGCCTTTCGAACCAAAGCAACGCCCCGCGCCGTCACAGCGGCCTGGATGACGGCAGCAGTCGAATTGATTTTCAATCCGCCGTCGCTTGGCGGATGATTGACGCCGGATCGAGCAAGCCATTCAGTCCATGTCGGAAAATCGCCGCCCGGATGGGGCGTTCCATCGTGAATAAGGGTCTGCTCGGCGATCCATCCGGCCGTCGCCGTCTGATCCGGCGGCAAGAACTTATTGTGGCACACGGCGATAATTTCCTCTCCCATGAGGAATGTCGACTTCACGCCCTTCCATGATCCAAGCCCGCAGCGGATGCCGATATCGGCTTCCCCTTGCGACAGATCGATCACACGATCCGACACATCGAGCCGCACATCGATGTTGGGATAACCAGCCGAAAAATCCGCAAGCCTTGCCAGGAGCCAGTTGGCGACGAGCGCCTGTGACGCTGTCACCACCACGACCGACCGGGCCTTGCGGCCACGCAATTTTCGTAGGCCGGATTCCAGCATGTCCAGCCCCTGCGAGATGTCGTCGAGTGCATCCCTGGCCTCCTCGACAGGCGTCAATCGTTCCGCGCCGGAACGAGCTCGCTTGAACAATGGATAGCCTACCCAATCCTCCAGCGAGCGGACGAGCTGCCCGACAGCCGGCGGCGTGACATCGAGCTCCGTGGACGCGCCGACAAAGCTCCCATGCCTTGCGGCAGCTTCCAGTGCCTGCAGCGATTTCAGTCTGGTCAGGTTTCTCATGGCGCCAACGACAAAGATTTTCTTTCTGTTCGATATGGCGCCTTTTCCTCGCGATTGCAAACGCCGGGGCCTAGGTTGTGGGGATCGAAGAAATGAGGATTGTGTCATGGTTGTTGAAGGAAAGACCGCGCTTGTGACAGGCGGCTCGAGCGGTATCGGACTGGCCGCGGCCCGCATGCTGCGCGACAACGGTGCGCGCGTCGCCATCACCGGACGCTCTTTTGAAAAGCTGGAGAGCGTTGCCGCCGAGCTTGGTGGCGACGTTGTCATCATCCAAGCTGACATCACGTCGGCGGCCGACCGCGCCCGAATGAAAACCGAGGTGGAGAGAGCATTTGGTTCACTCGACATTCTATTCGCCAATGCCGGCGTCGCCCTCGGCACGCCGCTCGCAAGCGCGGACGAAGCGACTTACGACACGATCATGGATGCAAACGTGAAGGGCGTCTTCTTCACCGTACAGGCTGTGCTGCCGCTCATTCGAGAGGGTGGATCGATCATCCTCAACACATCATGGCTCAACCAGGTCGGCACACCTGGAAGAGCGGTTCTATCGGCCTCGAAGGCGGCAGTTCGCTCCTTTGCAAGGACGATGTCGGCCGAGCTGATCGACCGCAGGATCAGGGTCAATGCCGTCAGCCCAGGGTCGATCGAAACCCCGATCCATCGCGGGCGCGACCAGACAGAGGAAGAGTTTCGCGCGTATGTGGAGCGTGTCGGCGCCCAGGTGCCGATCGGGCGCATGGGCCGACCGGAGGAAATCGCCGCCGCCGTCCTTTTCCTGGCCAGCGATGCATCCAGCTACATGCTGGGGGCCGAGATGGTGATCGATGGCGGCAGGGCGGAGCTTTGACATGCTGCTCAACGAGGACCTAACCAAACGCACCGTAGTCCATGCCGGTCGTCTCGACTGGGTTCCCAGTCCGATGAAGGGCGTCGATCGACGCATGTTGTTTCGCATCGGCGACGAAAAGGCGCGCGCCACATCGATCGTTCGCTATGCATCGGCGAGCAGCTTTTCGCATCACCAACATCCAGGCGGCGAAGAGTTTCTGGTTCTCGAAGGGGTATTTCAGGACGAAAGCGGCGACTTCCCGGCCGGCACTTATGTGCGCAATCCGCCAGGCACAGGGCATGCGCCGAAGAGCGCCGAGGGCTGCACCATCTTCGTCAAACTCTGGCAATTCAAGGAGGCCGACCGCAATCGTATTGTCCGATATCCCAGTGAGGGCGAACCGACCTTTGCCCGCGACGGCGTGGCGTCCGCGCGGCTCCTGTTCGACGGATCGAACGAAACGGTCGTGATGGAAGACTGGCGGCCGAACTCAGACGTCGAGGTCGATAACTCCAAGGGATTGGAATTGCTGGTGCTGGAGGGCGACTTCGTAGAATCAGGGGAAGCATTCCTGCGCTGGAGCTGGCTACGGCTTCCGCCAGAGCAAGAGTTCCGCGCGAAAACCGGCCCAGCCGGAGCACGCGTGTGGTACAAATCCGGTCCGCTTCTTCATGCGGACGTTTGCGCTTTCGAAGCGCCGCAATCAAGAGGGAGCAAGGGACGATGAGCACGTATCACGTCGCCATCATTGGCGGAGGTCTTGCGGGCCTTTATGCGGCTCAAGCTCTTCATGCCTCCGGCATCGACACGGTCGTCATCGAGGCTCGTGACCGCCTCGGGGGCCGCATCCTGTCTGCAGACGAGACCGGACATCCTTCCGAGGATGGCTTCGATCTCGGCCCCTCGTGGTTCTGGCCCACGATGCAGCCGGCGATGGCAGAGCTGGTCGATGAGCTCTCGCTTCAATCATTTGCGCAGAACAGCGTAGGCGACGTGGTTTTCGAGAGAATGTCTCGCGAGCGGCCGCAGCGCTTTTCGCCGGCGATGGAAAACCAGCAATCCATGCGGATCGCCGGCGGCACCGCGGCGGCGATCCGGGCTTTGGCAGGCAAACTCCCAGCCGACCGCATTTTCCTTCGGACGAAGGTGATCGCGATGACCTTGATGGACAAAGGCGTGGAACTCAACGTTGAGGCGGGCGACACGGGTATCCGAACGCTGACGGCTGCACGTGTGATCGCCGCCCTACCGCCGAGGCTCCTCGAAACATCCGTCACCTTTTCGCCGGCGCAAGACGAGGCAACCGTAGCACGTTGGCGCGGCACACCAACCTGGATGGCGCCGCATGCGAAATTCTTCGCTGTCTACGACAGGCCATTCTGGCGCGCCGACGGCCTTGCGGGTACGGCGCAAAGCATGGTCGGACCGATGGTCGAGATCCATGATGCGACGACTGCTTCCGGGAAACCGGCATTGTTCGGATTCCTCGGAATCAGCGCGGCGCAGCGGGCAACGTTGGGCGACGCCTCTTTGAAGCAGGCCTGCATTGCGCAATTGGGCCGCCTGTTCGGCTCCGAAGCCCTTAGCCCCAGAGCTACATTGCTGAAGGATTGGGCCGCGGATCCTTTTACGGCGACGACGGCAGATAGTGTCGGCGGAGATCATCCGATGCCGGGCAGCCCGAAATGGGTTTTTGGTCCCTGGGAAAAGCATCTTCTTCTTGCCGGCAGCGAGACCAGCGACACGGAGCCCGGCTATCTGGCCGGTGCCGTCGAGGCCGCCAAACGGGCCGTCGCCCGCATTCTTTCCGATGTGGAAACGCCATGACCATGGCAGTTCGGAACCCGGCAGCAGTTGGGACCAATGGCATATTCTCAGCGTGCCTGGATCGTGCTTCCGGCTGCGACTATGGTACTGGTGCCGCTGGTTTGCCGCGCAGCCCGTCCCTCTCGCGATTCGGGCTCGAGCGACTGACAGACTTGGGAATCGGATCCATAAAACGGGATAAAAACATGCCTTCCACGCTTTTCCGCCAACCTCTCCTCAACGACGCTTCCCGATGCTTCGAAATCGAGACATCCGCCTATGAAGGCGACGAAGCGGCGACCCTGGAGAAGATCGAGAAGCGTATCGCGCAGTATCCCGAGGGATTTTTGCTTCTCGAGGCCGATGGCAAGATCGTGGGCTTCATCAATAGCGGATGCGCGTTCGATGTCGTCATGTCGGACGAGGAATTCAAGGAATTGATCGGCCACGATCCGGCCGCACCCAATGTCGTCATCATGTCAGTCGTCGTAGACACCGCCGAGCAGGGCAAAGGCTACTCCAAATTGCTCATGCAGCGTTTTATCGAGCAGATGCGTGCGGCAGGCAAGAAGACCATCCATCTCATGTGCAAGGAAAAGCATGTCCCACTCTACGATCGAATGGGTTATCGCTACGTCAAGCCCTCCGCATCAGATCACGGTGGCATGGCCTGGCATGAGATGATCATGGAGCTATGACGGCGGGCGCTCCGTCCCCGCTATCATTCGCCCCGAACAACGAATAGCACGGTCACGAAGCAAGCGCGGCGCTGCCGCTCTCGAAGAGTGACTGATCGTCAAGAATGTTCGCGGTCAGCATCGCACCTTCGAGCGTCGCCAGGACTCGCACCGCGGCGTCGTGGCCAAGGCCGCCTTCCTGCAGCTTGTCGATGCCTAGCGCGAAAAACCGCTTTACCTCTACCCTGACCTCTTCGGCGAGATCATGCGACGTCGCGGCGAGTGCGCCGCAGAGGCACATTCGCCCATCCCGCACCAAAGCAGCCCGGAACACTTGTCGCCATGCCTGAACCACGTCGAGACCGGCCATGACTTCCGCATCGACGGCGGCCATGAAGCGATCCGTGTAGCGACGAGCGACCGCCGCCGCCAGTTTCTCCTTGGCGGGAAAATGATAGTGCACCGAAGACGCTTTCACCCCGACATCTGCTGCGACATCGCGAAAGCTGAAGCCGTTGTAACCCCCGCCCCGAATGCGCTTTTCGGCAGCGTCCAGGATGGCACTTGTCGTATCACTCATCTCACACCTCTCTATCTAATGTTAGATAGGGCTTGTATCTTTCAAACACAACGCCTAAGTCTCATTCATCTATCTAACGTTAGATAGACAAAAGGAGATAGCAAATGCGTTTTCAAGACAAGGTCGTTGCGATCACAGGCGGTGGTTCGGGTATCGGAAAGGAAGCGGCGGCAAGGTTCGTAGCCGAGGGAGCGAAGGTGGCCATCAACGGCCGGGATTTGGCGAAGCTCGAAACGGCTGCGAGAGAGATCGATCCGAGCGGCCGCAACGTTGTCGTTTCCGCCGGCGACATTGCAAAGCCGGAAACCGGCGCCGCACTCGTCGACCTCGCGGTCGCGCGCTTCGGGAAGCTCGACATTCTCGTAAACAATGCCGGCGTCTTCAACCCGAAGCCGTTCATCGAGCTGACGGAAGCAGACTATGATTGGTATCTGGACACGATCCTAAAGGGCAAATTCTTCACGGCTCAGGCTGCCGCGAAGGCGATGAAGGACAAGGGCGGCGCAATCGTCCAGACGGGCTCGATGTGGGCCATCCAGGCGATCGGCGCAACGCCATCGGCCGCCTATTCCGCCGCAAATGCCGGCGTCCACGCCATGGTCCGCAACCTTGCGATCGAGCTTGCGCCCTACAACATCCGCATCAATGCGGTTGCACCGGCCGTCGTCGAGACGCCGGTCTACAACACTTTCCTGTCTAACGAGCAGGTGAAGGAAGTCCTTCCGACCTTCAACTCCTTCCATCCGCTCGGCCGCAACGGCCAGCCGCGCGACGTCGCCGAGGCGATCCTGTTCCTCGCATCGGATCAGGCCTCGTGGATCACGGGCACGATCCTTCCCGTTGACGGCGGCGTGACTGCCGGACGCCAGTGAGGAGACCGAGATGAACAACATGCAGGACTGGAACGCCTATCGCGATGCTCTGATCGGTCGGGTTGGAGATTTTGCCAAACTGAGCCCCGATGTTCTTCGCGGCCTGACGACGATAGAAAACAGCGGCCTTAAAACAGGGAAACTCGAACCCAAGATGCACGAGATCTTAGCGCTTGCAGTGGCTGTCGCGACCCGCTGCGATGGCTGCATCGCGGTTCACGCCCAGAAGGCAATCGAACTCGGCGCAACGGAAGGCGAGATTGCGGAGGCCCTGGGCGTCGCCATAGCGCTCAACGCAGGTGCTGCGCTTACCTATTCGGCCCGCGTTTTCGATGCGATCGAAGCCCTACCAAAGAAGTAGGAAAATATGGGCGAGCGCCATTCAAGCACTCGCCCATTTATTTTTCCGCAGATTCCCTTTCGTTCGGGCAAGCTAGATCGGCTGCACCGGTCCTTCGGCCGGAACCAACCCGGGCTCGACAGGCGTTGGATCATTTGGATTTTTCGTATCGCCGGGATCCTGGGCGGGGGTCAATGGCGGCTTTTCCTGGACACGATCCGGAATCCCCGGCGTTGATGTCGGGCCACGCGGTGCCTCTGCGGGATCTGGAAGTTCGGTCGGCATATTGGCCTCCTATCCATCGGTTGGCTCATCAATGACCAACCCACCGCAACTCGGATTGTTCCGATCCGAATTGCGCTCGAATGGAGGATGGAGCCGCACACGGTCTGCACCGCAGTCGAAGCCGCGCCGTCGCCAGCGCTCAGTGCTTCGAGCGATAGCCTGCCGAAATCTTCTCTAGATCGGCCGGCGTTGAGGCCTGCGCGCGCCTGCTTGTCTCCTCGACATACTGCGTGGTGAAATCCATGCCGGTGCAAATCCCGAAGCTGACCAGGCGGCACTCTCCATTTGGATTTTTCTGCTCGCAATCGTTGATCGCCGATTGCTCCGCCGCCCCATACCACGTGCCCCAGCCCATATAGAGGTTTCGCTCCGAATCCGCCGCCGGCGCCCCGCACACATTGGTAAAGCTGTCGATGATACGGCAGCCCCTGGCGCCCATATCCCGGCACGACGACATCGCGTCGCGCTCCGCCGAGCGCGCATCCTGATGCAGGAAGGTCCAGGCGACCTGTCCATTCGAGTTGATGGCGAAAGCAGCCCAGGTATCCGTTCCAGGGCCCGACGGCGCCTCCGCCTGCGAATTGTCGTCCTCGCTCGGCTGGGTGTTATAGTCGCCACTGTGGGTATTGTAGGGCGAATTGGGGGCGTCCGGGGGAATGCCCATCGGATTGCCGCCGCAAGGTATGCCGGGTGCACATTGCGCCCAGGCGGCTGGCGACCCAAACAGAAGCAGCGGCAGCAGCAACAAACCATGCTTCATCAATGTCATATCACTCTTGCCTCGCCTCTTGACCATCTCGGCTGGTGCCTCGACAGGGCCTAGCGATAGAATATTAATACAACCGAAGCAATCATCAATCGCCTATGAACAGCCTATCCGGGTCTTATCCCGCGCGTTGTTATTCTATCCGATACTCCGATTCTGATTCAAATGCCGCCGGCTTCTGGCGTGTGTTGCACGAAAAATTGCCCTGTATACGGGTAACAAATAAACGGCACGACAGCGACCGTCATGGTCGTCTTTATCTTGCATCATGCGCGCCAAGATCACGTAACAATCCCATTGTCTTCGTGACGCTGCGGCTTATTTTGGTGTGAATTGACGATGCACTCATAAAGGACCGGCAGTGACCACGGAGATACCGTCCGCGCTCGAAGAGCATAAGGAAGACGATCCTCTCTTTCGCAGCGAAGCACGACGGCGTGCGCTGTTCGAGGCCATCGACGATGGCTTTTGCATCATCGAGTTCATCGACAGTCCCGAAGGGCCGTTGAGCGACTATGCACACATCGAATCAAACTCCGGCTATGAGCGGCAGACCGGCATCAAGGACATTGTGGGCAAACGGCTTCGCGAGATTGAGCCCGACAATGCGGATGTCTGGCTAGAGATCTACGGCGGCGTTCTAAAAACCGGAGAGACGGTTCGCTTCGAGCAGGAATTCAAGGCAATCGGCCGTCACATCGAGGTCTCAGCCACGCGTCTCGAGCCTGCGAGCCTCCGTCAGGTCTCGGTTCTCTTCCGCGACATCACCGCGCGCAAGGCCGCTGAAGCCGCTCTGCGCGAAAGCGAGGCGGTCGCGCGCGAGAACATACAGCGGGTTCAGCTCGCGCTTGCAGCCGGTGCGATCATCGGGACCTGGTCCTGGGACGTCCAGGCGGACAAGTTCACGGTCGATGAGGCTTTCGCAAACGCCTTCGGTTTCGACCCATCGCTTGGGCGCTTCGGTCTCAGTCTTTCTCAGGTCGTCGAGGCGGTTCATCCGGACGATCAGGCAGGCCTAGCAACTGCGATCAGCGACGCCTTGAAACGAGGCGGACCCTACGCACACCAATATCGGACGCGAAGGGAGGATGGAAATTACTATTGGCTGGAGGCCAATGGCCGTGTCGATCTCGACCCGGATGGCAAACCGTCCTTATTTCCCGGCGTCCTGATCGACATCGACGCGAGGCGCGGTGTGGAGGAGGAGCGCGATCGTGCCGCCGCCGAACTTCGCGCCTTGACGGAAAGTCTTGAGCAACGCGTCGAAGAGCGCACGGCGGCCCTGCTTCATGCGGAAGAAGCGCTGCGACAAGCCCAGAAAATGGAAGCGGTCGGCCAGCTGACAGGCGGTCTGGCCCATGATTTCAACAATATTCTTGCCGGCATCGGCGGCAGTCTCGAGCTGATGAAAACGCGGCTCACGCAGGGCCGCATCGGCGATATCGATCGCTATCTGACCGGCGCGCAGGGCGCGGTGAAGCGCGCAGCCGGCCTGACCCAGCGCCTGCTTGCCTTCTCGCGCCGCCAGACACTCGATCCGAAGCCGTCTGATATCAACCGGATCGTCGTTGGCATGCATGATCTGATCACCCGCAGCGTCGGTCCGGCCATCGAGGTCGAGATGGCCGGCGCAGGTGGCCTCTGGACCGCATTCGTCGATGTCGGGCAGCTTGAAAATGCACTTCTCAATCTTTGCATCAACGCACGCGACGCCATGCCCGACGGCGGCAAACTGACCGTCGAAACCGGAAATCGATGGCTGGATGAGCGTGCCGCGAGAGAGCGGGGCGTCGAGCCGGGTCAGTATGTCTCGATGTGCGTCAGCGACACCGGAACGGGGATGTCACAGGACATCATCGCCCGCGCGTTCGATCCGTTCTTCACGACGAAGCCGACCGGTCAGGGCACGGGGCTCGGCCTCTCGATGGTCTATGGTTTTGCCGGTCAGTCGGGAGGCGCTGCGCGCATCTATTCCGAACTCGGCAAGGGAACGATGATCTGCATCTACCTGCCACGCTATATCGCGGACGGAACGCAGGACGAGGTCGCTCCGGTCGAAGCGCCGGCGCCGGCCGCCTCCGGGCAGACAACCATTCTCGTCGTCGACGATGAGCCGCTGGTGAGGATGGTGGCCGTCGAGATCCTTGAGGAGCTCGGTTACTCCGTACTGGAGGCCGACGATGCGCCCTCGGCCCTGAAGATCTTCAGGGCAAGGCCAGACATCGATCTCATCGTGACGGATGTCGGCCTTCCGAACGGCATGAACGGCCGGCAGCTCGCCGATGCCGTGCGCATCGACCGGCCGGATTTTCCGATTCTTTTCGTGACGGGCTATGCCGAAAACGCAGTTCTCAACCACGGTCACCTGGATCGCGGCATGCAGGTTCTGACAAAGCCCTTCGCGAGCGATGTCTTCGCACGACGCGTCGCCGATCTGGTGGGTGGGCAGTAGATCTCCAAAGCAGACTGAACCACGACAATAGCTCCCTGCGCGTCAGTCCTTCCGCATCAGGGCAATCAGCTGCCTGACCGCCGGCGAGCTTTCGTTGGCGCGATGGACTGTGGCGATCTCCGAAATGATGGCTTCACCGGCCAGCGGCCGGAAAACGACGCCCGGCATCCGAATGACATCCTCCACAACGCTTGGAACGATCGAAATGCCGACGCCAAGGGAAACCTGTGTCAGAACGGCGAGAAGGCCGCCGGGTGTCGAGACGATGCGCGGAGTAAAATTACCCCGCCTTGCCACCTCATATGTACCGGACTGTTGCTCGGGAGCGATAAATCGCTCTACGGCAAGTCGTTCAGGTTCCACGGGCTCTCCTGATCCAGCTTCGGCGTGAAAACTGGAGAGTGCGAGGGAGAAGCAGTCGCGCAACAGAATGTGGCATCTAAGCGACTTTGGCAGCACCATCGGGAGACGCAGAAATCCGACGTCGACACGACCATCGACAATGAGACCGGGCAAATCATCCATGGGAAACTCCCTGGCGTTGATCTCGACCTCGGGTGCGATCTGACGAAAGCGGTTCGTCAACTCCTGCAACACGCCGCCATAAGCTGCGGAACCGACATAGCCTATCTCGATCCGGCCGATCTCCCCTCGCCCAGCCCGGCGCCCGGCACTTTCGGCCTTTGCAAACTGAGCAAGGACATTGCGCGCTTCCGCGAGAAAAACGTCACCGGCAGTCGTCAGCGCCACGGATCGCTTGGTTCGCACGAACAGGCGGGTTGCCAGCGTTCGCTCGATTTCCTGGATTTGGACCGTGAGTGTCGGCGGCGCGATGTTGAGCTTTTCCGCCGCCCGGGCAAAGTGCAGCTCTTCCGCAAGAGTGACGAAATATCTTAGATGACGGAGTTCCATCGGAGACCCATAATTAGGCTGGACCTAATTATAAATCAGAATGCCACGAATGAGAAGAATTCAAGGATCCGATTGAATGCATGCGAATATCCAACTCACAGGAGACGAGCATGTATATCCTCCCATTTGCCGCCATGACCGAGACGTCAGCGCCTTATGCGCATCCCACCCTTTCCTTTGGCCACTCATCCGAACCCGAATTCATCGGGCTGGATACACGGAACAGAATATCAGGCGTTGGGGCGCAGCCGCGATGAGTAGCGAATCCGAAACGCTGAACGGCGCACGCACCACAAATTCACTTCTGATTTTGCTGACGGCGTCGACCGGTTGTACGCTGACCGTCCTCGACACCAATATCGTCGCCGTGGTGCTGCCGACGATCGCGCGCAATTTCAACGCGACTTTTGCCGAAATCGAATGGGTCATCAGCACCTACGTCCTGAGCTTTGCGTCGCTTCTCCTGCCGGCCGGTGCGATTGCGGATCGCTTCGGACGCAAGCGTATCTTCCTGGGCGGCATTGCCATCTTCACCCTGGCATCACTTCTGTGCGGGATCGCGCCGACGGCGCGTGATCTTTATCTCGCCCGTGTCCTGCAAGGCGTGGGCGCGGCCTTCCTGCTGGCGCCGGCGCTCGCCATCATCGGCCATACGTTCCATACGGAAAGCGAACGCAACCGAGCCTGGGCGATCTGGGGCGGCATGATGGGACTGACCATGGTGCTGGCACCCGTCGCCGGTGGCGTCATTACTTATGCGCTCGGCTGGCGCTGGGGCTTCCTGATCAATCTGCCGGTCTGCGCGCTGCTTGCAATCGCGGTCATATGTTTCGTCGACGAATCCAGGGATGAAGCGGCGCGCAGGCTGGACCCCGCCGGCATCGTTTTCTTCACGGCAACCATGTTTGGCCTGACCTGGGGTTTGATCAACGGTCAATCACACGGCTGGTCTTCGCCAAGCGCCCTGATCGGATTTGCCGCCGGCTCCGGCGCGCTGATCGCCTTCATCATTGCCGAACGGTCACAGGAGCGGCCGATGCTCGATCTCGGCCTTTTCGCAATCCCGCGCTTCGTCGGCGCCGTCCTTGCCATGTTTGCCTATGCGGCCTGTGCCCAGGTCATGGCGTCGCTGCTGCCGCTCTTTCTTCAAAACGGATTGGGAAATGGCGCATTGCGCGCCGGCCTTCTCATGCTGCCGTTCGCTCTGGCGATGCTGAGCTTTCCCTATATCGGTCGCCGGCTGGGCCAGAAGCTCGGCTCCGATCGCATCCTTCCGCTCGGCCTGCTTCTGGTCGCCCTCGGCAGCATGGTGACGGCTTTCGGTGCGTACAACAGTTGGCAGGATACTGTCCTTGCGGGCATGTTGATATTGGGGAGCGGCGGCGGTCTGCTGAACGGCGAAACGCAGAAGGCCATCATGAGCTCCGTCCCGCGTGGACGCGCCGGCATGGCATCCGGCATCAGCACCACGGCCCGGTTTTCCGGCATCCTGCTTGGTTTTGCCACCTTGAGCGGCATTCTCGCGACTGCCGTGCGCAATACGCTTGAAGCGACAGTCTGCAGCACAATGGCACTTCATTGCGAAACCTCCGGCTTTGCCGACGCCGTTGTTGCAGGCGATCTCGAGAAAGCCGTTCAGGGCCTTGCCGAGCCACAGCGAAGCTCGGCCCTTGCGCAGGCGATGCAGGCCTATTCTCACGGCTTTTCGGTGGCACTGACAATCTCGGCGATCGCTGCGGCCTTTTCCGCGATTGCCATCCTTGTACTGATGCACGGAAAGTCCGCGAAGACATCGTCGGACCAAGTCCCCCGATAGTCGAAGCGCACGCTTGTATTACGTGATCTGGACGGCAGCACATTGCCGTCCAACAGCCAGTCATGGCTTGATTTGCATCTATTCGGGGCGAACCTCTATGCCGGCGATGATGATATCAACCATGCGCCTGGCGGCATCTTTCCAGTCCGGCCCGTTGTTGCTGGCAAGGCCGCTGACGGCGCGCAGGAGATCCAGCGGAGGGATATCGAGCCTGATGTCGCCGCTTTCGACGGCGCGTGCCGTTAGCATTTCCATGGAGCTGCTGATCAAGGGGCCGGAAGCCGCATAGAGCGTTGACGTTCCCCCCACCAGAGAATTCAGCACCGGATACATGCCCTGTTTGGTGGCTATGTAATCGATAAAGACCAACATCCACTGCCGTAACGCCTCCTTGGGCGGCAGACGTTCGGCAAGATCGCGCGCGGCTCTCGCCAGCTGCTCGGTTTCATTTCTATAGACGTCACCAATCAATGCGTCTCGAGTTGGAAAATGGCGATAGAGCGTGCCGATACCCACGCCGGCAAGACGTGCGATTTCTTCGAGGCTGGCCTCTGCACCCTTTTTTGCAAAGGCGTCCTTGGCCACTTCCATCAGCCGGATCCGGTTGCGTTCCGCGTCCGCGCGCGGTTTGCGCGGAACTGGTCGCTCACTTTTTATCGTCACGTCTTCAAAACACCCCTTGATAAACGGAGGGTGCCTCCGTATTTAATTCGGAGGCACCCTCCTCTTAATCCATTCGAGGGCGGCGGGCAATCGCTCGCCGCTATGGCGTGCCCGTGTATCCACGGTTGAAGGAGATATTCATGACCGAACCTTTTGGAGCGACTTCCACCACAGATGAAGTTCTTGCCGGCATCGATCTGAGCGGCAAGCGCGTGCTCGTTACCGGCGTTTCGGCAGGTCTCGGCGTCGAGACGGCGCGGGCGTTGGTCGCTCACGGTGCCCAGGTGGTGGGCGCCGCCCGCGATCTGGCCAAGGCGCGCGCGGCAACTGCACCGGTTGCAGCCGCCGCCAAAAATGGCGCGAGCCTCGAATTGATTGAACTGGATCTCGCCTCGCTTGCCAGCGTTCGCAAAGCCTCACAGGCGCTGGTCGCGGACGGACGCACCTTTGATGTCGTCATCGCCAATGCAGGCGTCATGGCATCTCCCTTCGGCCATACCGCCGACGGCTTCGAGACACAATTCGGGACCAATCATCTCGGCCACTTCGTTTTCGTCAACCGGATCGCCTCGCTTATTGCCCCCGGCGGTCGCCTGGTAAACGTCTCGTCCTCCGGCCATCGCTTTGCCGACGTCGATCTCGACGATCCCAACTTCGAACGCGGCGATTACGATCCTTGGCAGGCCTACGGACGCTCCAAAACCGCCAACATCCTCTTTGCGGTGGAATTCGACCGTCGCCACCAGGCGCGCGGCGTTCGCGCAACTGCCCTTCATCCAGGTGGTATCCAGACCGAACTTGGCCGCCATCTTCCCGAGAATGCGCTGGAACAAATGCTGGAACGGATCAATGCCGAACTTGCCGCCGAAGGCAAGCCGCCCTTCCAGTTCAAGACAGTACCGCAGGGTGCGGCGACCTCCGTCTGGGCCGGCGTGGTTGCCGATGCCGCCGATGTCGGTGGCAAATATTGCGAAAATTGCCACGTCTCCGCCATCACCGATGGGCTGATCAACCCTATCAGCGAAGGCGTGCGTTCCTACGCCCTCGATGCAGAGCATGCAAAGGCGCTTTGGCGCAAGAGCGAGGAAATGGTCGGCGAGGTCTTTTCAGCTTAAAGCGCTGACAGCACCCCCTTTACGGCCATGTCGCTACCGGCAGATATCCCCTGCCGGTAGCGATTTTCAAACATCAAAAAGCGCTAGATAGTGGGCAGCATTCCACCATCCAGCCGCAGATTGGCACCGGTTATATAACCGGCTCGCGGGCTGACGAGAAACGAAACGGCGTCAGCGATTTCCTCCAGCGTTCCAACACGACCAAGGGGCACCTGCGCAAACAGCGGCAGTACCGCCTGCTCGATCTCCACCCATGGCGCGTCCTCGTTGAGCCCCCTCTCGACGGCCACCTCCCTAAACCGGGCGTCCAGCCGGCCACTGTGAATCGTGCCCGGCGACACGGTGTTGACGGTAACGCCATCAGCGGCAGCGGCTCTTGCCATCGAAACGGTCATCGCGTTCATTGCCGCCTTACAGGCTGCATAGTCGGGCCGGGAGGCCGGAGGCATCAGTCCGGCGAGGCTTGAAATGTTGATAACGCGGCCCCAGCCGGCCTGCCGCATGCGCGGCAAAAGACGCGTCGTTACCCTCACCGCAGCGACAACGTTGCGATCATAGGCCGACATCCATGAAAGCGGGCGACTTTCCGACCACTCCTCGGCCGCGCCTGATCCGCCCGCATTGTTGACCAGAATGTCTATCGGTCCGGCAACGGCGTGCGCTTCGTCCACGAGCGCCGACACATCCTCATCCACGGTCAGATCTCCGACAACGGCATGAGCACGGCCTCCATCGCGCACGATGTCGCGAGCGACATCTTCCGTCTGTGTCCTGTTGCGGCCGTGGACGACGACGATCGCCTTCTCACGCGCAAGGCCTCTCGCAATCGCCTCGCCAATGCCTTTGCTGCTACCGGTGACGAGCGCGATCTTTCCGTCCAGTTTTAAATCCATGTCATTGCACCTATTTAGAGCCGATGGCGCAAAGAAGAACAAAACGATGATCGAGACAATTACGCACTTTAAGGTGCCTGTAGACCGTGAAGAGCGGTCGGTCTGCCTCGGCCCGGATGGATCCGTGGCAGAGGTCAGCCGCCTGCTTCGGATGATCAGCGGACGCTGGAAACTTCCGATCCTGTTTCGCCTCTTCGCGGAACCGTCGATGAGAACGCTGCAAATGAAGCGGGATATACCCGGCATTTCGCAAAAGATGCTGACGCAGCATCTCAAGGAACTGGAAAAGGATCGTCTCATCGAAAGGAAGGATTTCGGCGAGCAGCCGCCGCGTGTCGAATATCAACTGACGGATAGCGGCCGCAACCTGATGCCGGTCTTGATGGCGGCCCGCGAATTCTCGCGACGCCATTCCGCCCAGGGCGAAGTCAAGCAGTAGAGCGTTGAACCTGCCGGGCTGACCAGATCCTGATGCACTGGCCACAGATACCTGCATGGCAAAGCAAAAGAACCTCAAAATGAGCCTCTGAATTGTGCGTGAAAGATGCGATGGATGGATCTGCAACCCGCTCATCTTCTTCTGCGAGACACTCCATGCGCCGCTTCGCCCTTTCCAGCATCCTGATCGCCCTCTCCGCCTCGGCGGCTTTCGCTCAGCAGGCCGATCATTATACCGCGATGAGCAACACAGCCGTCAGCATCACCGGCGATGTCTGGATGGACGATTCCGGTATCAAATTCGAGAACGGGGAATCCCTCGACTTCTCGGACCTCGTTGCCGATCACTTCAACGTCGATGGCCAGAAGGTGCCGGCCTCGGTCTATCGAGTCAAGGACCCCTCCGACCCGGAGCTGCAAAATGGCAATCAGCTGTGCGGTTCAGGGGATGTGACCTATCTCGCATCCTGGGCGGACGGATCGGGCTCGACCGCAATCGCCGTCTTCACCAGCCAGCGCGCTCCGAGGAGCAGCGGCGAGATGTGCGCGCTTTATACCTATGAGGATCAGAAGTAAAAACTGTCTGTCTCGGTCGCGGACCGAGCAATATCGACGGAAAAAGCTGACTGAGAGCGGGTCGGATCCTCAAAGCGAGGCCGCGCGCTAAATAGAACCAAAATCTAAATTGTCGATCCGTCTGGAACAAAATCCGGACCCTTGAGTTTGTTATGCGGTTAGCTATGCAATGAACTCATTCGGGCACGATTCTCGGTGGGGCGAGGTATTTAATTTAGATGTTGCAAACTGTTTTATCAGGACGACGGTGGCGATTGAAAGCGGCGACCGATGTCCACCATCGACGGCTTGACGGTTTGAACCACGAATTGGCGATGTTTCAATCGCGCGACGCCTACCGCAAATATTTGGCGGCAACGCTTGTGAGCCGCGGTCTCCTGGAAGCGAAGCTCGAGGCAGGCGGGGTCGAAAACCTGGTGCCGGACTGGGGAGACCGCAAGATCATAAGCCAGCTACGGAAAGATATTGCCGACCTTTCGGACGAGCCAATGGACGACGAGATACCGGTCGAGACTGCCGAAGCCGCTTTGGATCTCTCAGACATGATCGGAACGCTCTATGTCCTCGAAGGCTCGGGGCTTGGTGCGACAATCCTTGCCAAGAAAGCAGCCGAACTCGATCTTTCCGCGGAATTTGGAGCGCGGCATCTGGCGACCCAGGTTGGCAATTTGCGATCCTGGCATGAAATTCTAAAGCTCATCGACACCACGCCAATCGAAGATGAAGAGCGCTGCATTGCAGCCGCTATCTCCACGTTCGGCGTTTTCGAGGAAAACTACGAAAAGGTGTTTGGAAATGTCTCCAGACGGACCTCTTGATCAAACGGCCTGCGACCGCGAACCGATCCATATTCCCGGGTCGATCCAGCCGCACGGAATGTTGCTGGTGGCAGAGTTGGCAACCGGCAGGACGATGGGTGGCGCAGGCGACATCGAAGATTGCTTCGGAGACGACTGGATAGGAAGAGGGATCAACGATCTCCTCGGCTTCGATGCTCTGTCGCGCACAGCGCAGGCGCCGCGTGCCCACGAGGTGATCCTCGGCAAGCACGAGGTCGGTGGGGCCGTTCTCGACATACTCGGACATATTTCGGACGGCTATCTTCTGGTCGAACTCGAACCGGCCGGAAGCTCCCCGATAACACCCGAGCAATCGTTGTCCAATCTCGACGCGATTGCTCATCGCTTCGAGATAGCGGCCGATACGGCCACGCTCTTCCAACATGCGGCGACCGATTTTCGCAAGCTGACCGGCTTTGATCGGGTGATGATCTATCAGTTCATGGAGGACGCCTCCGGCGTTGTCATCGCCGAAGATCGCAACGAGGCGTTTCCGGCCTTTCTGAACCACCATTTTCCGGCAAGCGACATTCCCAAGCAGGCGCGCGCGCTTTATCTGCGCAATCGCGTACGAGCCATTCCCGATGCCACATACTCGCCCGCTCCGTTGCGCTGGGCCGGCGCCGGCGCACCTGTCCTCGATCTGAGCGACGTCGCACTCAGAAGCGTTTCGCCTATTCATCTGCAATATCTGCGGAATATGGGTGTGCGCGCCAGCGCATCTGTCTCGATCATCAAGGATGGCATTCTCTGGGGCCTCGTCGCCTGCCACAATGCGACGCCCCTTGAGATGCCGTTCGCGATCCGCGCAGCGGCCATGGCGCTTGGCAGCAGCCTCGCACGGCAGATCAAGGCCAAGGACGAGGCCGAAAACGCTCGCGAGCGCCTGAGATTGCGCGCTCACGAGGATCGTCTCGTTGAAAGTCTCCTCATCGATGCTCCGCTGGACGAGCAATTGACGGCTGCGGCGTCGAACCTGCGCCAGATGATGCGATCCGACGGCTTTGTGGCCATTTCTCCAAAGGGCATGATCGCACAATCAGGTACGCATCCGGAGATCGACGATATCAGGACGCTACTCGATCTCGTGACGCCGAAGCTCAGGGAAGGCATCTTCCATTCGCATGAGTTTGGACGCACGCCTCGTCTGCCGAACCATCTGATCTCGCTGGCGAGCGGCATTGCCGTGCTCAGGCTGGCGCTTGAAGAAGAGATATTCCTCGTCTGGTTTCGGGCGGAGAAGGTGCAGGTCGTCGAATGGGCCGGCAACCCGCATAAGAACCCGGGGGATACCATTACGTCCCCTCTGACGCCACGCGCTTCGTTCGCGGCATGGTCGGAAGAGGTCCGGGGCCGCTCGAACTACTGGAACAACAACAAGATCGATGCGCTCCACCGTGTCGGCCGCGTGATTTACGACAGCGATCAGCGCCAGCGTATAGATCGCCTGAACCGCGCCTTGCAGAAAACTCTCGAGCAGAAGGAAGAGTTGCTCAAGCAGAAGGATTTCCTGATGCGAGAGATCAACCATCGTGTCCAGAACAGCCTGCAGCTCGTTTCGACCTTTCTGAAGATGCAGACGCGCGACATCGAGGACCCCTCGATCATTCAGCATCTCAACGATGCCAGAAGCCGCATTTCGGCGGTCGCGCTGGTACATCGACGCCTTTACTCCGACAATCATGTCGGCTCGGTCGATTTGGCACGCTATCTGAGCGAGCTTTCAAACGAGCTTTTCCTGTCCATGGGCGAAGAATGGCGCAGCCGTCATACCAGCAACTTTTCGCCGGTTCTGATGGATGCCGACCGCGCAATCAATCTCGGGCTGATTTTCTCCGAGTTGATCACCAACGCCAACAAATACGCGTATGGTGGCGCGCCTGGCCCGACCAGCGCATCACTCGATCACCACTTCAATCAGGCTCGCCTCGTCGTCGCCGACAGTGGCGCTGGCAAAACGCGGCTGACGTCGGGTTTCGGTAGCAAGATGCTGAATGCCATCATCGTGGGTCTGGGCGGAGAGCTGCAGGAAACGGACAACAATCCCGGCCTCAGGATCATTGTTACGGTGCCCATACAGTTTCAGTAGGAAACTGCCTGCTCAAACGCCTGAAACTCGATGAAGCCTTGCAGATGGCAGAGCGCCGATGGCGGCGCGTGATCTGCCATCTGTCCCGAAGGATGCTTTTACTTCGCCTTCGAGTTGGCCGACGCCTGCGCCAGTTTGGTCAGCTTTTGGTCGGTTGCCTTCTCTTCTTCCAACGTCTGTTGCAAGAGCGGCACCGCGTCCTTCATACCCAATTGCTTGGCCCATTCGATCAATGTGCCGTATCGTGCAATCTCGTAGTGCTCGACAGCTTGTGCTGAGGAGATGAGGCCGGCATCGAGCGCCTGCGTGCCCTTGAACTCCTCGGTAATCTCGTCGGCCTCAGCGATGATGCCCTGAATGGCTTCGCATGTCTTGCCTCTTGCCGGCTTGCCGAGAAGCTCGAAGACCTGCTCAAGCCGCTCTACCTGCCCCTGCGTCTCCTCGCGATGATGGAGAAAACCCTGTTTGGCTTCCTCCGCCTGTGCCGCGCGCGCCATTTTCGGAAGCGCCTTCAAGATCTGCTTTTCGGCGTAGTAAATGTCCTTCAACGTATCCAGAAATAGATCGTCGAGCGTTTTCGTCGCTGCCATTTTCATCCTCCAACAATTGGGGGCAAGGTCGTCAGCTATGACGATCTTCCCTGTCTTGGTTTCGTTTTTCTGCTTGTTGAGTAGAGACCGCTGACGCGACTCCAACCATGACGCTGATCGAGAGTGTTCAAAGCTCAGCCAAGTCTTTGCCGGCCGACCGATAAAGCTGCCTCGATCACCCGCTCCGAACAGAGCATAAGAGCTTTGGTTCCGACATTTTACAAATGCGCGTTGAATCAAACGAATCTGGCCTGTGCCCGGCAAGCACCTGGTCGTAAGGCCAATGTCCGCTTTTTTACTACTCTTTGCTCTGCGCAGGGAACTTTATGCGTTGTTGTTCATTAGGTTAGCCGAAGCAAGAGGAGTAGCACATGACAACTGAACGAACTTCCGAACGACGTCGACCTGTTCGTGGCGCCGCTTACTCCCTGGCAGAGTTTCAGCAAAAATACGGGCTCGAAGGCGGCACGGCTGAAAACCTTTTTGAACGGTTCGGTCCTTCGTCTATCGAGCTCGACCTGCTGATGGCAGCAAAGCGGCGTGTGCCCTCCATGCAGGATCTCACGAAGGACATGCCGCATCGCTAAGGCGACGGCTTGGCGCGAAAACCTATGCAATCGGGCCGATGAAACAGTTCCCGCTTCGCGGTGGCGTGGCGGACGACGCCTGCGCAGGGCGTAGTCGATCTAGCTGGCTAATAAAAGATCTGAGGAACAGAAGCCGCAACGCCTTCGTTATTCATGCAATCGCAATCGTACGTCCAGAACGCTAATTCCCACAGAAGGAGCAAGCTATGACGAACGAAGATCAGAAAGCTCAGAAGGCCGTCGAAGCGCAGCCGAAGAAAAAAGCGCCGAAGGCTCCCGAACACCCCGCGCCCGGTCCGCATGCGAAAGATCATCTGATCGACGAAACCAAGACGCCCGGCAGCGGCGCCTTGCCCGATGCCAAGGAAGGGAATGTCGACCCTGGCTCGGGCTGAGCGACGCGCGCCCGTTTCGTTCGGAAGCGCGGTGACACTCGTCAGAATGCGGTGGAACAAAACTTCTGAACTCGTGTTTGAGTAGCATCAATTCATCACTGGAGGATTTTCAAATGGGTCGCGGTATCCTGCTCTGGCTTCTCGGTATCCCACTGCCGATCGTCATTCTTCTCGTTCTTTTCACCCGATAGGAGGCCTCGATGTCCTCTGTCGAAGACGCTCCCGCAGGCCTTGCGCCTGTCGAATCTTCAAAGCCTGCCATTGTCTGGGGCCCGATCGTGGGCGGCGCGCTCGCCGCAACCGGGACAGCGCTCATCCTTCTGCTTTTGGGGTCGGGTGTCGGGCTGACGATGGTATCGCCATGGTCCGGTCAAAGTAGCTCTGCAGCGACTGTCGGTATTACGGCGGCCATCTGGCTCGTCGTGGTGCAATGGCTTTCCTCCGCGATCGGCGGCTACCTGACTGGCCGACTTCGCACCAGCTGGGTTGAAGTTCACTCCGATGAAGTATTCTTCCGCGACACCGCGCATGGCCTGTTGAGCTGGGCTCTGGCGACTGTCTTCGTCGCGGGATTTCTTGCCTCGTCGCTGACATCGCTTGCGGGCGCAACGGTCGGCGCGGCCGGCAGTGTCGTCCAGGCGGCAGGCCAAGCTGCAGCACAGGCAACACCGACAAGCGGCGTGGACCAGGCGACGGGTTACTTCACCGATGCCTTGTTGCGGCCGGCGAAAGTAGCCGACAAGGCCCAGAGCAACGACGGAGCGGCGGCAACGGAGATTTCACGAATTCTGATCCAGGGCGCGGCCCAGGGACAGGTTCCCGATAGCGATAAAACCTATATCGCATCGATCGTCTCGGCCCGCACCGGACTGTCGGATGCGGATGCCAAGAGCCGCGTCGACACTGTCTTCAAACAGATCGACGACGCCAAAACCGCAGCAAAGGTGGCCGCCGACAAGGCCCGGAAGACGGCAGCGACGACAGCGCTTGTCGGAGCGCTCTCCCTGTTGATCGGCGCATTCATTGCTTCTGCCGCCGCAGCCCTGGGTGGCCGACAGCGCGACGAAGAGGAAGATCTGGTTCTGCAGGCACGTCGGCCGCGCATTTGAGGGACCGGACGCCTTAGTAAGTATAAATATCTCTCGGGATCGCCTCAGCTGGCGGTCCCCATCCGGACAGAATAGCAATAAGGAGCAGAAGATGCCCGCCCGAAAGGAATCCCCAGCGGTCCAGTCGATCCGCAAGGAACAGAAAGAGCAACGAAAGACCAAAGCAGTCAATGAGCTGGACAAGGCACTGGAAGATACGTTCCCTGCCTCGGACCCGATTTCCACCACCCATACGGCGGTGTCATCGAAACGCGTTGCTTCCGATCAAAAGAGTGAATCGGTCCGGCGCTCGCATGTCGACACGTTTGAAGACGATCAGCCCGTTAAAGACAAAGCGCCGCGCGCAGCGCGTAATCGCAGCAGCCAAAGTGCCGACGCACGCGCCAATCGAGGTGAAGTCCGTGCGCTTTATCGGGCTGCACGACAAGTCACGAGATCTTATCCTGAGAGATCGCTCATCGAAGACGATGCAGCGCCGTCGGATAGCCGAGATATTGCCAGCGAAATTCAGCAGCGCATTCGCGAGAAGCCGGTCGCCAGCTTGCTGGTAGCGGCCGCTATTGGATTTGTCTTCGCGTTGCGACGCTGAATTTGGTCGCGTCTCGCGCGGCGTGGCAGCGACCTTTTGAGGATTTGCATACTGCCGCAGTCCGGCTTTGACACCACATAGTAAGCCTCATGCCAAGTTGCGCGCCGCGATGAGCGGCGCGCAACTTGCGTCAATTGACAGCAGTCCATTTGCTGCGAACGTCATCGGCATCCTTGCTCAGATGCACATGCGCGTCGACGTGATCCACCCAGTCCAATGGGATCAGATGATGCTGGCCATCGTCGGAATCCGTCTTGGTCAGCCTGATGCGACTGGACCCCTCCATATGGTCGACCGTGCCGATATGGCTTCCGTCCGAGGCCCTGACTTCCATGTGTTCCTGGATTTGTTCCGGACTGATCATTGCTTTCTCCTTCCGCCGATTGTGGACGATGAACTCAAACTACGGCGACCTCGACTTGTTCCTGCCGTGTCCATCGAAAGCTCAAAGCGGTTCATTGATGATCCCGCCCGATATCAGACCTTCGAAAAGGTGCCGGATCCCTTCGCTGTGATCCGGTGCCAAAATTGCTCATTCGCACGCATGCAAAATGTATATACAAATAAATGCCTTCATCTGTATAAAACGGTGAGCATTTCATTTCCCCAGGAGGAGTACGCGATGAGCAATGCAGGAGAGGGGTTCGCAGAGCGCAGAACCATTGACAGAATACCGGAGACGGAACGCCACGGCTTTCCGCGGGATCAATTCACCCTGTGGTTTGGAGCCAATCTCCAGATCACGGCGGTTCTGGACGGGGCGCTCGCTGTCGTCTTCGGCGCGGAAGCTTTCAGCGCGATCGTAGGATTGGCTCTCGGCAATATTCTGGGCGGGATCGTGATGGCGCTTCACTCCGCTCAGGGTCCTCGCCTCGGCCTGCCGCAGATGATCAGCAGCCGCGCCCAGTTTGGCGTCAAGGGCGCCACTCTCCCATTGCTCCTCGTCATTCTGATGTATCTCGGCTTTGCCGCCACTGGCACCGTATTGGCCGGCGAAGCCACGAACCTTCTGATAGGCTCCTCCACCCCGGCGGTTGGCATGATCATCTTCGGCGTCCTGACGGCCGTGATCGCGCTTGTCGGTTACAAGGTTATCCACATCATGGGCCGGATCGCCACGGTGATCAGCATCCTCGGCTTTGCATATCTGGCCTATCAGCTCTTCCAGCAGTATGACGTTCACTCCGCCTTCGGCCAGAAGCCGGCGACGATTGCGACCTTCCTGCTCGCGGTGTCGCTTTCGGCCGGCTGGCAGTTGACCTACGCTCCCTACGTTGCGGATTATTCCCGCTATCTCCCGTCTTCGACATCAGACGGCAAGGCGTTCTTCTATACGCTTCTCGGCTCCGCGATCGCATCGCAGCTCGCCATGACGTTCGGGGTTCTGGTCGCTGCGCTCGGCGCGAAATTCCTGTCGAACCAGGTCGGATTTCTGGGAACGCTGGCCGGGCGAGGCGCGGTTCTTGTCTATATCGTCATCATCTGCGGAAAGCTGACGATCAATTGCCTGAACGCCTATGGCGGCTTCATGGCAATCCTGACGACCTTCACGTCTTTCAGCAATCAGACCCGCATCTCCAAGGGCGCCAGAGCGGCCTATATCATCGGGTTCGTGGTCCTGTCGGTCCTGATCGCTGTGCTCGCCAGTGCTGACTTCCTCTCGGCATTCAAGAATTTCGTTCTGATGCTTCTCGCCGTTTTCGTGCCGTGGAGCGCGATCAACCTTGTCGACTATTACCTCATCTCGAAAGAGAAAGTGGACATCCCGGCCCTTTACGATCCCAATGGACGCTATGGCGCCTACAACTGGACGGCGCTCGGATGCTACGTTCTCGGCGTCGTGGTCCAGATACCGCTGCTCAACCAGCCTCTCTATGAGGGACCGATTGCCGTCATGCTCAACGATGCAGACATCTCATGGGCCGTCAGCCTCGTCGTGACCAGTGTGGTCTACTATCTGCTGCAGCGGAACGCGAAAATCGCGCCGAGCGAAATGATCCTGGACGCCAAAGCCCGGGGCTGATCGCGAATTAAAGATCCCGGCGTTCGGTGAATTTCACTCCACGCCGGCTCACGTGACGAACGGCCGCCCGACGACATCGGGCGGCCGTTTGCGCTTTGAGGTAAGGTACTGAAGACAGCCTGCGCCGTCTGGCTGGCGCCGAAAACCAGCCACAGCGTTTACAGGACAGCCGTCATCACTTACGGGATGGCCTGGCGAACGAGTTTGAGGAAATGGACCATGTTGATCAAGCAAAGCGACTACCACCGGATTTATCGGGTCATCAACAGCCTGCTGATCAACGAGAATGCCAACCCCACGACGGCTTCCATGTATTTCAGCACCTTCGGGGCCTTCATTCTCGAGCAACACTACAAGCTCAAGGCCAAGCCGAAGAGCGGGCTTGCCGCCTATAATCTTGACGGGAAGCGCATTCTTTTCGCCGATCATCGCCCGGACGGCTATGTCTCGGGTGCGGGAGAGAACTTTCATTGCTGGGTCGAGGCAAACGATTGGGCAATCGACTTCATGGCGCCCGCCTTTCGCGAAAGCGCTCCTGACCTCGCACTTCAAGCAAAAATGTTCCAGCGGCCGCTCTCATCCATGGCCGCGTCCGTCAATGACCTCAATCAATCGGGCGATTTCTTCTATCAGTCGGAACCCGAGGCCGCCAACCGGCGCTTTGCCGATTGGAAGAAGCAATCCATGATCGGCGACCTTGCCATCGTCGCCACGAACTGGTTTCGGAAATCTCCGAAGCAGATGCAATCGTCAATCACCGTGCGCGATCAATCGGGCAAGTCAACGACCGTTCCGCTTGTCGGCAATTCTCTGGTCGGCGCCTGGTAACAGGACAACAATTCACCGACCGGAAAAGCGTGGATCATTACGACGATACTGATGGGCTTTGCGCGCCGGTCGTCACGAGTTCCGGCTTGTCCCGCTAGCTGAAAATCAGCTCTTGTTGATCCGACAAGAGGTATAAAACGCGTCCTCGATACCGCCAAGATATAGCTGTTGACATTTACTAAGGTTATCTTATCATTAGGGTGCTGAATTTGATTGACCTCCAGTCCAGCAAAAGACGGTTCAGTTTTTCCCTAGACTGGACCGTTTTGCGTTTGGCCCACCCCTTTGAAAACTGACCCGTTTTCTACCGCAGTCTGAGGCCCGCCTCGGCTTTTTCGGTCATGCCTCCCCACATCTTTCATCCTTCCGCCCTCCGAAGGGACATGCGCGCATCGCAGCATGTGCTCGATGCTGATCCGATCCTCACCCCATACGTCCGGGAACATTGGTCCGTTGGCATTGTTTGAACCTCACCAACAAGGGAGGTTTGAACATGAAGACGCTTATGCTTGCTTCGCTCGGCGCATTACTCTTCGCGACTTCGTCATTTGCGCAGAGCGAGACGCCTAAAACGTCGCAGACGACACCTGCCATCGATACCGAAAACAATCCGGGAGCACCCGTTGCGGGAAAGAACAGCTTCACGGAAAGCCAGGCAAGGTCGCACATCGAAAAAGCCGGCTACAAGAATATTCAAGGCTTGAAACTGGACAGCCAAGGTGTTTGGCGTGCCACCGCTTCCAAGAATGGCAAGTCGGCAGCCGTATCCCTGGATTTCCAGGGCAATGTCACGATGGCGAAGTAACCAACCCAATCGAGGAGATTTGCTATGAAAACAGTGACCGGACTTTATGACAGCTATGATGATGCCCGCTCGGCGGTGAAATCGCTGGAGGATGCCGGCATACCGTCGAACGACATCAGCATCGTGACCCGCAAGGCAAACGGCGTCGATGTCGAAGGACAAGGCAGCTATGGAGCGGAAGGCGCCGGAACGGGGGCCGGCATCGGTGCGGTGGCCGGCGGTGCCGGCGGATTACTCGCCGGGCTCGGAATGATTGCGATACCTGGCGTGGGGCCGGTTGTCGCCGCAGGCTGGCTGGCAGCAACAGCCGCGGGCGCTGTCGCCGGTGCTGTGGCGGGCGGAGCCGTCGGCGGCGTCGTTGGCGCGCTGATCAAGGAAGGTGTTCCCGAGGAGGATGCCCACCTTTACGCCGAAAGCGTCAGAAGAGGCGCATCCTTGGTAACGGCCCGCGTCGAAGACGATCGTGTCTCCCAGGCACAGTCGATCATCGAAAGCCACCGCCTCGTCAATCTCAGCGAACGTCGCGCAAGTTACGCTGAAGAGGGATGGAGCCGCTTTGACGAGAGCGCGGATCCTTATACGGACGAGCAGATCGCTATGGAACGGGAGCGCTATCTCGCGCACCGAGCCTAGATTTGAATTCGCGGTGCCGGGCTGACATGTGCCCGGCACCGTCTTTCCCCTACCCCGCAGTTTTGCCGAGCCTTCCGCACAAGAGAAGCGATCGGCCCGCTACGCACAGTGCCGCCACGGCACGAATCTCCATCATTCTCAACTAACCCATTTCCGACCAGCAACAATCTTTCAGCACGCAGCTTGAGCAAACGGCTGCACGGCATGCTCCACGCACGCACGCTATCGTTAGTTGGATAACAGCCCTCAGCCGATCGATCGGAAACCACCACTGTCCGCTTGCGTACCAACGGGTTTACCGGCGGAACATCGGGTCTTCAGGAGCATTGCTCTCTTATCATTTTAGGAGGAAATGAAATGCTCGCGACCGCTCAAGCTTCTGTGCAAAACGATTTGATCGCCTTGCTCCCCGCCCTGCGTAATTTTGCACGGCGTTTCGTTTCCAATCAGACTGATATCGATGATCTCACGCAGGAGACAGTCACCAAGGTACTCGGTCATCTGGATAGTTTTACGCCCGGAACCAGTCTCAAGAGCTGGGCTTTCACCATCATGCGAAACACCTTCCTGACCGATTACAAGCGGCGGACGCGCGTTCAGCTCCGTGCAATGGATGACAGACTTTTCGAGATCGCCATTCCATCCTGCCAGCAGCATTCCATCTACGTCGCCGAAGTCGGCCTCGCCCTCGATCGACTTCCCAACTACCAGCGCGAAGCGCTTTTGATGATCGTGGACGGCGTATCTTATGAAAGGGCGGCGCAGCGTTGCGGCTGTGAAATCGGTACGATCAAGAGCCGTGTCTCGCGGGCAAGGGCAGCTCTGGTCGAAATGTTGGGCGAAAGCTCACTGCATGGCGCCGCATCCATCCATTAATGTCGCCAATGCATCTGTAACCCGGCTGCAGAAACATGTGCAGGCTAAGTAAACCGTTAAACCCGCCGGCAAGCCAATCGGAAGAGAGCTGGCAGTTCGCTCCCCTAAGCTTGACTAGCATTCGCAAAAGAACAGGCTGGCCAGCCACAGATATTTCCATAAAACCTTGTGCAAATAACCGCTTATCGCGCCGACGACGGGCTTCGCCCCCAGCACGAAATATCCTTTTTGGCGACAGCCAGTGCGCGAGCGTCCGCCAGCGTACCTAAAATCATAGTGGATGCTGGGATGCTATAGAATCGTTGTCCATACAAAGAAGTTTAGGGCATGCCGGTCAGGACCCGATCTCATGCCCGCTCTCAAGCGAGAACCATGCCTGATCTAAAGCGCTCAATAACAAGAAACCGGCTTTTAGCGCGCCTGCCCGAGGACGAATTCGAAAGCATCCGCCAGCAGCTTGAACCTGCCGATCTCGCGCGCGGTTTTGCGATCGCCGGTGCCGACAGGCTGATAGAGGATGTCTACTTCCTCTGCAGCGGCATAGCGTCGGTGGTCACGATTTCCGCAGACGGCCAGCGGGCAGAGGCAGGCATGTTCGGGCGGGAGGGCTTTTCCCCAATGCCTGCCGGTGTCGGCGGTACGATGAGTGTTCATGAGGTCTTCATGCAGGTGGAGGGTGACGGCTTCCGCATGCCGCTGCAGCTTTTGTTGCAGGCCCTGCCGGAACATCCGGTTTTCGCCAATCTGCTGGCGCGATTCATACAAACCTTTGCATCGCAGATTTCCTATACCGCATTGTGCAATGCCAATTGCCAGGTCGATGAACGCCTCGCCCGGTGGCTGCTCATGTGCCACGACCGTGTCGACGGCGACGAGATCGCTCTGACGCATGAATTTATTTCCGCAACGCTCAGTGTTCGGCGACCGAGTGTCACGACGGCGCTGCATGTTCTCGAGGGCAAGAAACTCGTTCGGGCAGAGCGCGGTCGCATTACCATCCGCGACCGCAAGGGAATGGAGGAGTTCGCCGGAAGCTCTTACGGAAAGCCCGAGGAAGAATATCGCCGGCTGATCGGCGATTTCTGACGGATCTCATTTCAGATGGTCGCGGACCACATCATGAAATGAGATCGAGAATTGCGGTTCATTTGCGTCATTTTGCACGTCGATATATTCGTCGGGCACGATCTGACCATTCTTGATGCTGGCAGCCACGAGCTCTTGAACGGCCCTGAGCGCGCTGACACGCGCGTCATCGACGGAGGCGAATTCGTCTCCTTCCCGGTCAGGGACCGTTTCGCCATTTCGGCGGATATGGAAAAAATAGCGGGTCATAGGGGCTGCTTCGGTTTCAACGTTTACCGCGAATGCCGCCGGCGCGATTCCAAACGACATCAAAAGAGATCCTTCATCAGGCGCTTATACTCCTCTTCCGGTTTGCCATATGCATCATGAGCGAACTCTTCTAGCGCCGGTCGGTTCCGGATTGTGATGTTTCCCCGCTGCGACAGAATAAACCCGTTGCCCTCGAGCACGTGCAAAGACGTCGTCACGCTCGGCCGGCGGACTGCGAGCATCAAGGAGATGAATTCGTGCGTGAGGGCGATCTCATTGCCGGAAACACGATCGTGGCACATCAACAGCCATCGCGCCAATCGCTCGCTGACTTCGTGAAGCGCGTTGGAAATCGCCGTATAGGCCAACTGAACGGCGAATGCCTCGATCGAACGGATCATCAGCTTGTTCAGATTTCTGTTCTTCTCCATGAAATGACGAAACAGGTCGTAATCCATCCGATAGGCTTCGGCATCCAGCTGGATGATGACGTCATGGGCGTTGAATTCAGTGCCGGCGACGGCGGATGTCGGGACGTAGCCATCGAAACCGAAAACACCTGCTTCGGCACGCCGCCCCTCCGGCGTGGTTGCGATGATCGAGCCGATGCCGGTTGTCAGGAAGTAGACATAATCTATCGGCTGGCCGGCTTCGCCAAGCAGGGTGCCACGCGGCAGCACGACACGCTCCAGACCTGGCGCAATTTGCTCGTAGTCCGGCGAAGGGAGTATCGACAACAGCTTATTCTGCATCATCGACTGTTGGGGAGCTGGCATTCGTGCGCTTCCTCCTGGTTTGGCAGGATCACGCAACGCGCCTACCGTTTAAGCTCTGGCCAGTCTCCAGACGTGGCCAGACTACTCTTGTCCGTAAAGCGATACAACAAATGTACGCTATCGGACTGAGGCGCGCATATTGTGGCAGCCACGAAATAAGGCCCGCCCAAAAGGATGCATACGCCGTATCGACATCCTGTCGCCGACATCGCGTGCAAGCAGACGCTCGCCGAAAGCGATTGCTCGACTTTAACGCGACGAAGATGGATTGGAAAAACATTTCCTCCAATTTTTCAGCGAATTGGGAACACTGACCACGGTTCGGCGTTTGGTGCCCATCGATCATAAATAGCGTGTAGGAGTGGCATCATGGAGCGCGTTGAGCCGGCGAAAACAGGGGTCGAAATCTCCATCAAGGTTTGGTCGGTCACCGAGTTTTCAAAGCGGCATAATTTGAAGGCCGATGAGGAGCGGAGGCTCCTTCAACTGTTTGGTCCATTCGCTACTGCCGCCGAACTTCACCACAATATCGAGCGCAAACCACGATGGCGCTGAAAGCACGTCAATTGCTGAGCAGGACGACCTGCAGTTAAAGCGCCATACGCGTCGAATGTCCCTTTTTAAGGAACAGTTGAATGCCGGGGTCGTTATTCCAGTCTCAAGGAGATTGATATGTCGAATGTTTCCAAAGCGGGCAATGACGACGTTAACAACGCCACAACCTCGAACACGTTCGGGTTATCCGTCGAAAGCAAAGCCCAGATTGCGGATGCGGCGGCCGTCGGTGCCTCGGGTATTGGCGGTGAACCATTGAACATCTATCGCCTGGAACCTATCGCCGCCCCTGACGATCCGCGTTGGGCAAATTCACCGGGACATGGCGTGATCGTGGTTGCAGCAAGAACCAGCGGCGATGCGCGGATCGTGGCGATGAGCCGTGAACTCGATTTCATGGAGGTCGATTCAGCGCCGGCTGATGACGTGACCACCATGAATGCCAGCGCATTCAGAGACGACAAGCTTTATACCGTCATCGAGATCGACCGCAACCGCACCGACGTATCGCGCGGCGTCATCGAAGGTCAGGTCTCGGTGGATACGATCCGGCCCGTAGAGCCGGACTGATCGACACGATCACCACATTCGATGACGATCGTGCCGATGTGTTCAAGCCGATATGAAGGATCTCAGAATCCGACCGTCATTCGGCTTCCAGCGTTTAGCGAACAGACTTGAAGGCTGCGCGTAGCTCTTCCGAAAAGAGCTGTGGCTGTTCCCACGCTGCAAAATGCCCGCCTTTTGCGACCTGATGATAGTAATAGAGCGAAGGATAGGCTGCCTTGCTCCAGCTTTCAGGCGCGCGATAGATTTCGCCCGGAAAGACGGAGATTGATACTGGCACCTTGATATCCCGGGTCTTCTGGGCATCGGCGCTGAAATTGTTGTTGTTGTTTTCCCAGTAGAATCGCGAGGACGATGCCCCGGAATTCGTCAGCCAGTAGAGAGTGATATCGTTCAGCATTTCGTCTCTCGACAGAACCCGCTCCGGAACGCCGTCGCTATCGCTCCACTGCGCAAACTTTTCGTACATCCATGCGGCAAGGCCTGACGGCGAATCCGACAGCGAATAGCCGATGGTTTGCGGTCGCGTGACCATCATGGCGCCATAGGCAGCGTTTCGCCCGAAGAAGCTGCTGAGCGAGTGGAATGCTTCAGCTTCGGGTTTAGGAAGATTTGCCGGCGTCGGATCGCCGTTATTGATGGGCTTTACAAGCGCGGCCGGGATCGTGGCGGGCATATTCAAATGTATAGCGAGCAAGCCCTTCGGCGCCTGACGCGCGAGTGCATCGGAAATGACCGAACCATGATCGCCGCCTTGGGATACATAATGCGTGTAGCCCAACCGCTTCATCAAAACGTCCCAGGCATGCGCTGTCCGCTCAGGCCCCCAGCCAAGATCGGTCGGCTTGCCCGAGAATCCGTATCCCGGGATCGACGGGATGACGACGTCGAATGCATCTTCGGCGCGGCCGCCATAGGCCGTGGGGTCGGTCAACGGCCCGATGGTCTTGATGAATTCGAAAGTCGAACCCGGCCAGCCATGGGTCAGGATGACGGGAAGTGCATTGGGATGGCGGGAGCGGACGTGAATGAACTGGATGTCGACGCCATCGATCGTCGTCACGAATTCCGGCAGGGCATTGAGCTGCGCTTCGGCCTTGCGCCAGTCGTAGTCCGTACCCCAATAACGCACGAGTTCCTGAACACGCGCCAGCTGGATGCCTTGCGAGATATCGTTGACGGTCTCCTTGTCGGGCCAACGCGTGTCGGCAATTCGCCGGCGCAGGTCGTCAAGTTGCGATTGCGGAACGTTGATCTTGAACGGACGTATGCTTTCATCGGCGCCGGCGCTCTGGGCGGGCGCGCCGGAGGCAGTGTCTGCGGCATTGGCCGGCAAAACATATCCGAGCATCATCGAGCCGACAGCGATTGCCAGGGCTCGATGAGCGAGGTGATACCGAGCGGAAACCTTATCGATCTGGGTCATGAAACACTCTCCTGTGGTTGCGGTGCGAACTGTGATGTCCGCTGACAGGAGGAGTTTTGACGGGTCGACGTATCCGCCATGTTTCCGGAAATAGCCGGAAATGTATCAAATCGTAGAAAGGGAAGCGGTTAATACAGAGCCGACGAACAAAGCACCGAAAACGGCCGATCAGATAACGCCGTGTTTATGTAGTTCGGCTTCCTCGTCACCCGTGATCCAACCGAATACACGCGCCTTTCCGTCGACCACTCTGGTGAGATAGGCATTGGAGAAATCGATCGTCCTCAGTGCATCGTCCAATTCATACCTCGCCCGCCAATCGACATGAACGACTGCGTGGATCGTATCGATCGGTTCGATCCGCATGGCCTCTATTTCCATGCGCCGCGCGCCGATCTGGCAATTGCGGGCGAAGCCAGCCGTCAGCGCCTTCTGGAATTCCTGATCTTTCTTTCCGGTCATGACACCGGTCGGCGACGATCCGATGAACACATCGTCGTAAAGCTCCAACAACGCCACGATATCGGCTTTCCCTGCGAGCGCAGCATTTGTCTGTCGCTCGTATTGCTGAAACAGATCCTGGATAGCCTGTTGCATGGCTGATCTCGCGCTGGCTGATGGTCCTAGACTGTATCCATCTAGATCAACGCGCGCTTGCCGGAATAGTTCTGTCGCAGCAGCTAATATATAGGCTCGATAGCGCGGGGATCCGCCTTTCGGGCCCTGCTTCGAGTTCGATTGCGAAGGAGGCCAACGCGCCTTCGTGACGAGAGCGTTGGCCTCACCCTGCAAGACTAGGTAGGCCGCCTATTGCGCTGAGGCTTCCGACAACTTTATCGGCCCGCCTCAGCCATCCAGGCCTCGGCATCCGCACCGGCCGGGATCCACAGGGGTGCGGCAGGATCTGTGACCGCATGCCAAACTGCCTCGGCGACATCCTGCCCGTAAGTCACAGGCCCTGAACTATCCTGAACCATCCCCACGAATTGCTGGATCAACGGCGCATAATCCGGGTCGTCCAGACCGCGCAGATGCGGGCGAGCATTGGCCCCGAAGCGTGTTTCCGGCGAACGGCCCGGCAGAACGATGTGGACGCGCACGCCGAAAGGCTTCATCTCGACCGCCAATGACTCGGTAAACGCATTCACCGCCGCCTTGCTCGCCCGATAAACACCGACCACCGGCAATGGCTTCAGGGTAACCGTCGAAGTGACATTGATGACGACACCGGCCCGACGAGCGCGCATCTGCGGCAATATTGCCTGCGTCAGCGCGAGAGTTCCGATCGTATTGGTCGCGAAGAGGTCGTTGATCGTTTCGGGAGCCGTCAACTCGATTGGAGACGGCGCGCCGAAGCCGGCATTGTTGACAAGCACATCGACATCGCCTGCCGCTGCAGCCGCCTTGGCGATGCTCTCTGCATCAGTGATATCCAGCGACAATATCCGTAAGCGATCGGACGCCGGTAGCAATTCGGCATTCGGCGCGCGCATGGTGGCGATGACGTTCCAGCCTCGATCTAAGAATAGTTTCGCAGTGTCCAGGCCAAAGCCGGATGAGCAACCTGTAATCAATATGGTGGGCATGAGGATCTCCAAAAAAATGAACGACCCTATGGTAGGGAGACGGCGAAAGACTTTATATATTCTGCAGTCCTCATTTCTTTAGCGTCAGTCCTGATCATGACCATTGACCCACTTGCCGAGATCGTCACCCTGCTGCAGCCGGCCGCTCGTTATTCCAAGCTGGTGGAGTGCGCGGGGTCATGGCGCATTCATCGGGAGTCGACCGGCGAACCATTCTATTGCGCCGTTCTCGAAGGACAGTGCCGCGTAACGTTCAGTGACCATGAACCGATGACCCTGCAAGCCGGCGATTTTGTCCTTGCGCCCGCCATGCGCGACCTGACCAGCGAAAGCATGAGAGCGCCGCCGGGACAGGCTACCACGAACCCAAGGCAAGTCAGCCAAAGCCATTTTCGCGTGGGGCCGCAAGATGGTCCTGTCGACTTGCGGATGCGCATCGGGCATTGCAGCTTCGGTTCGCCAGATGCAGCACTTCTGGTTTCTCTGCTGCCGAAAGTCGTGCTCGTCAGGAACGAGCCGCGACTGGTGACGCTGATGCAATTGGTCGGAGAAGAAACGCATGCCCGGCGACCAGCCAGAGAGATCGTGCTCGAACGACTTCTGGAGGTCCTGCTCATCGAAGCCTTGCGCTGCGGCACGGGAACCGCCGCGACACCGGGCCTGAGCCGCGGACTTGCGGACGAACGGCTGGCGGCGGCGATCTGCGCCTTGCACGCTCGCCCGGAGCACCCCTGGACCATCGCGGAACTCGCAGCCGAGGCGTCATTATCCCGTTCCGCCTTTTTTAGCCGCTTCAGCCGCACCGTCGGCCTTGCCCCGATGGAGTATCTGCTGGCCTGGCGGATGGCGCTCGCCAAACAACTGTTGAACAAGCGCGAGCTGGGGATCGATCAGGTCGCGGAGCGGGTGGGCTATGGATCGGCAAGCACCTTCAGCGTCGCCTTTGCCCGCCATGCCGGAGTGCCGCCCGCCCGATATGCGCGGATGCAACTGAACGATTAAGTCCCGATGGGCGCCATCACCATCCAGGATACAATATCCCCGCCCGTGGTTTCGGGAACCTCGAGCCTGGGCAGGAGTTCCTTCCATGATCTGTCAACGGGAATGCTTCAGGTCCCACAATCGGCCGTCCAGCAGAGGGAAATAGTCGCGATGGAACGAAACGATATCACACCCGCCAACTCGGACGGTGAACCCCAGGTCGAAACCGTGGTGATCATTCCGGAGGAGGCCGTTGCCGTCGAGGTCAATGCGGCAATCTATGAAGAGAGCAGCGCCCGCGAGGCTTTTGCCCTACAGTTAAACGAGGTGCAAACGGAAATCGCCATCATCCGTGCCCGTCTGCAGGCGATCCGTCATCAGGCGGAGGTGGTTACGCGCACGAATATCGGATGGGTCGATGCCTGCGCGCATGATCAGCTCGGTTCTTATCCGTGGCTGAAGCTCTCCGGAGCGGCAGCCGTGGCGTTCATGACGGGAAAGCTGCTTCGTCGAGTGCCGCTCGGCCTCATGGTGATCGCCGCAAGACCGCTTCTCAGCGCGGCCATGAGAGATGGCATGCGCTGAGAGAGGTAAGAAGACCTGTGAGGATCGGCCTTCTTATTGGCAGGCCTATTCGTGTGACAGGTTAAAGCGCCTTTTGCCACGCTTCTGCGGGGTGACCGATGCATTGCGGATGGAATAGGCAACCTCGGAGTGGACGGCATTTCTCCCGGCATGTTTGGCATCGTAAAGTTTGCGGTCGGCCACAGTCAGCATCGCTTTCAATGTCTCGCGAGTGGGATCTCCGCGATAGACGCCAAAGCTCGCAGTCACACGCCCCCTCGGCAGGGGCCCGATGGCTTTCGATTCGAGCTGCGTCCTTAAACGATCGGCGATGGATCGTGCGGCGTCGATATCGGTACCCGGCAGAACGAGGCAGAACTCCTCACCGCCGATCCGCGCGGCAATATCATAGGGGCGCAGGCAGTGCTGGATGGTGGCGCCGGTTGCCATCAGCACCTGGTCGCCGACATCATGGCCGAATTTGTCGTTGATCCCTTTGAAATGATCGAGGTCAAAAACGATGACCGAGATCGCTCTTTGCTCACGAGCAGCACGATTGAGTTCCAAACCGGCGATTTCATTCAGCCAACGGCGATTGCCGAGCCCCGTGAGCACGTCGGTATTGCTCTGACGGCGAAGCTGCAGCAGCGTCGAGTTGAGCTCGCTGACAAGCTGCGACACACCGTTCGTGACGATACCGACTTCATCGCGGCGTTTGCTATAAGCGGTCGTGACCGTCCCGGTTGACCGATAGGTTTCGACGATGCCCGCCACTTCGCGCAACGGGCTGATGAGCATCCACATCGATGCAAGACAAAAGGCCGTTCCCACGAGAGTTGCGCCCAGGACGATCAGAAAAACCAGCGTCGCGTCAGCCTGCAGACCCATGAAAAGATAAACGACAAGTGCCAGGAGCGGCACATGGACAGACAGAAAGCAGATGGAAAAAATCTTGGCGGTCAGCGAAGAATTCAGCATCACTTTAAATCTGGACAGGCGCATTCAAAATTCCTCCGTGTCTACCTTCGCGGAAGCGGAAAATGCCGTTCTCGTCTTATTGGTCCCTTACGAATTTATCTAGGATTTTAGGCAACTAAGCGCCCTTCCAAGGCGCGGATAGCGTAAGGGCCTACAAACCAGGAAATGAAAGCGGATGCTAAATTAAACAAGCAACAGAAATTGTGAAGTTGCCCGAAGACCGCTTCGCTGCGGCTGCGATCCGCCTTCGCTGATGGAGGAGCGACACAATTCACACGAAGAAGCACGCGAACGCTGATGTGATCGCGTGCGTGTAATAGGTCATAGCGCCAGAGGCCGCCCTTTTCGACGGCATCCCGATACGGAATCGTCAGTGCGAGCTTAGATCAGGCCGTACTGTCCTGCCTTGTTTCGCAAAAACGGTAGGCCATTGCCCATGACTTCGGCCTCGTCCTTTGCGACGGGTCGCCAGACCGAAAGACCGTATGCAAGCTCGGGCGGCATGTTGATGAAGCTCTCCATGGCAAGACCGCCCTTGAAGCCGATCGCCGCCAGGGTGGCGAAGATTTCATCCCAATCGCAGGTGCCATAGCCGGGCGTCCCGCGGTCGCTTTCCGAAAGATGGATGTACTTCAGATGATCGCGGGCAGCCAGAATGCCGTTGGCCGCGCCCTTTTCCTCGATGTTCATGTGATAGGTGTCGAGATGGACAAAGACATTTTCCGCGCCGACACGCTCGATCAGTTCGACGGCCTGCCATCCGGTGTTGATCAAATGGTTCTCGTACCGGTTCACCGCTTCGACCCCCAGTTCGATGCCGCGGCTCTTGGCGTGTCTTGCCGCCGCCGCCATCACGCGGGTGATATTATCATATTCAGCCTGCGTCGGTGGAACGCCGGTTCTTTCGCCGATGCCGCCATAGATGACACCGGACAATGCCTCGCCGCCGAGATCGGCCGTCTTGTCGATCGCCACCGTCAGGTGCTCGATGGCGGCGTCCGGACGCACCGACGCCCAGGCGCTTTCCGGAAGGCCGAGCGAGCACACCGCACGCAGTCGATGCTTTTCCAGAAGCGCCTTCGTGTGTGCGGTGTCGACCGCCGGCGGGTTCAGCATCGGAATCTCGATGAAATCCACCTCGTATTTGACGGCGGCGGCGACCGCTCGCTCAGCGCCGGCCCGATCCCAATTCATGGTCCACATGCTCGTGTGAACGCCAAAACCTTCCATAGGATCTATCCTTTTCGACTATTGAGGAATTTGAGATGAGACGCGACCCAACGCAGGATCATCACGCCGACGAGAAGCAGGCCCCAGACGGCGGTTGCCAGATGCTGGTTGGCTCCCAGCAGGTTCAGCCCGGAAGACAGCAGCTGCAGGACGACGAGAGCCAGAAAAACCGGCAACACCCGGCCAAAGCCGCCAAATGGATTAATGCCGCCGAGGAAGCACGCGAGAACCGTGATCAACAGGTAGGATTCGCCGTGACCAACACGCACCGAATTGAAGCGCGCCAGCATGATGATGCCGGCGACGGCGCACATGGCGCCTGACAGCGTATAGACGAGCACGACGACACGACGGGTGCTGATCCCCGAATATCGCGTCGCCTCGATGTTGGAGCCGATCATGTAGGTGTTGAAGCCGAGCTTCGTTCGCGTCAGCAGCACATGCCACAATCCGACACAGACGATGAGAACAATCAGCGGCACGGGGATGCCGAGCACGGACCCGTGTCCCAATGGCTGGACGAAGTCCGGAAACCCGGAGACATCGCCTCCCCGCGTCAGGAATTCGCCAAGCCCGCGTACGAAAATCATCATGGAGAGCGAAACGAGAATGGGATGGGCGCGGGTATAGGCAACGACCAGACCCATGATAACCCCTGCCGCCGCGCCGACTGCAACCGCACAGACACATCCCAGCGCGAAGGCGGCGGGCGTTGCGTCGATGCCGCCGTTCGCCTGAAGGACCCAGGCAACGGTCAGCCCGGCGATATTCGCCGTAAAGGTAATCGCAAGATTGAGCCCTCCCGTCAGAATGGGAAGGAGCATGGCAAGCGTCAGCAACCCAAGCTCGGGAAGCTGGAAGGCAACCGATCCGAACGTTGCCTGGCTCAGAAATTGCGGCGAGGCGATCGAGAAGAAGATCACGACCGCGATCAAAGATACAAGCGGCCCCGCCATTTCGGCGCCGAAGCGCTTCTTGAAGCTTTCGACAATCGTGCTCATGGCCTCTTATCCCTCGCGCCGAGAAAGGGCATCAGTCGGTCGATGCGCGTGTTGGAAAGGGTGATGGCGATGAGAATGATGGCGCCGATGATCATCTTGAAGGCAAAGGGTGAAATGCCCATGAGGTTCAAGCCGTTTTGCGTGATAGAGATCAGCATGACGCCGAGTACGCAGCCGAGCACTGTGCCCTTTCCGCCGCCAAGTCTCGCGCCGCCCAACACGACGGCTGCCAGCACATCGAGTTCGCGGCCATAAAGGGCGTTGGGCACCACCTCCTGGGCGTAATGCGCCTGGACCAATCCACCGATGCCGGCCATCAGTCCCAGCCAGCCAAATGCAATGAACTGCATGGCGGCGATATTGATGCCGAAGCGCCGGGCTCCTTCCGGATTGTCGCCGAAGGCATAGAGCTGACGGCCGATCGTCGTGCGGCTGACGAGCACCCAGGTCGCGATGACGCACAGCACCATGACGAGAACCGGCAGCGTGATCTCGATCCAGTTTCCATCAGGCATCTCGTGCTCGAACAGCACGACCTTCGTCGTCAGCCAATCTGGCAGATCGTAGATCGACACGCCCTTGGTGAAGAACATCAAAAGCCCGAAGAAAATGTTGAACGTCGCGATGGTCGCCACGATCGAGATGATGCGGAATTGGTGGATCAGAAAGGCGTTGAGGCAGCCGAGCAGGATGCCGAGCGATCCCGCAATGAGCAGCCCTGACATCCAGCTGCCTCCGCCGATCGCCCCCAGCGCAAGCGCGGCGAGATACTGAACGACGGACGCGGCAACCGCAAAGGAGATGTCGATGCCGCCGGCAATCAGCACGACCAGCAGACCGACGGCGAAGATGATGTTGACCGCACTCGTATTCAGCAGATCGAAGGTGTTTTCGAGCGAGAAGAAATTGTCCGTCGCAAATGACAGGAAAATGCAGATGAAAGCGATGACGCCCAGAAGCGAGCTTTCGGTCGCGTGGGTTCGGATGAAGCTACGCATAAACAGCCGCCTCGATATCCTGGAGGGAATTTTGACGGGGATCGAAGGCTCCGACGATCCTGCCCTGTTTCATGTGCAGTACCCTGTCGGCATTGAAATAGACCTCCGGCACCTCATCGGAAATCAGGATGATCGCCAGACCCGTTGCCGCCAGCTTGGCGACGATATCGAAGATGCCGGCGCGCGCGCCGACATCGACGCCGACCGTCGGCGCATCCAGGATCAGAAGTTTCGGGCTGGTCGCCAGCCATTTTGCGATGGCGATACGCTGCTGATTGCCGCCGGAGAGTGTCGAAACGGCATCCTGCTGCTGCCCGATCTTGACGCCCAGTTCCCGGATCCAGCCGGCAACCAGCGTCTCTTTCTTCTCGTCGGACAGGAAGCCGCCAGCCTGGATCTTCGGTAACGAAGCGATCACCAGATTGTCGGCGATCGATTGCGGCTGGATAAGGCCGAGCGACAGACGATCTTCGGAAAGATAGGCGACGCCCGCCTTGATCGCATCGCGATTGGAGGAGAATTCGACCTGCTTGCCATCGAGGGTGATCGTGCCTGCATGCGGGCGCGTCATGCCGAAGAGGGCAAGCGCAAGTTCGGTTCTTCCGGCGCCCAGAAGGCCGGTAATGCCAAGCGTCTCACCTCTTTTGACGGTGAGCGAGATATCCGCAAACTGGCCGTGTCGGGTCAGCGACCGCACGTCGAGAACGACCGGCTGATCGTCCTTGGGCGCGGCCCGGACGTGATTGTCGAAATTCTTGCCGGTCATCAACTCGGTGATGCGGGATTGGGTCATGCCGCTTGTCGGGTAAACACCGACCATCGCGCCATCGCGCAGCACGGTCAATCGGCTTGAGATCTCGAGCACTTCCGCAAGCCTGTGACTGACGAAGACGACGGCCACACCCTCGGCGGACAGAGTGCGAACGATATCGAGCAAGTGATCGGTTTCGGATTGCGTCAGCGAAGCGGTGGGTTCGTCCATGAAAACAATCTTCGCTTCTCCGACGAGTGCGCGAGCGATCGCCACGATCTGCCGCTGAGCGATCGCAAACTCCTTGAGTGGCAGATCGACATCGAAGGCCACGCCCAGCCTCTTCAAGGCGTTGATCGCAAGACTCCTGATTTTCCTGTAATTGACGAGGCGCGGCCAACGGCCGAGCACGGTCTGAAAGGCGATATTTTCCGCTACGCTCATCTCGGGAAAGAGAGCCAGATCCTGCCATATGACCTGGATACCCTTCTGCTGCGCCGTGACGGGCGACATGTGGGAGTATGTCTCGCCGTCATATTCGATCTGTGCCCCCGGTGCCGGGCGATAGACACCTGTGATGATCTTGATCAGCGTGCTTTTTCCGGAGCCGTTTTCGCCGGCAAGGCAGTGAACTTCGCCCGGGCGCACCTCGAAGGAAACGTCCTTGAGTGCCCTCACGCCGCCGAACGTGATGTTTATGTCTCGCAAGGAGAGCAGCGGTCTGGTGCCGTCGCTTGCGATTTCAGCCTGAGACATGCGCGTATTCCCGCCAGGTTCATTTGGTCACGGACGAGCCGGGCCGGCCGTAGCCAGCCCAGCCTGCCGGGAGGAAACGCTTGAGCCTTAAAGGCCCATGGCCGCCAAATCGGCAACCGTATCCTTGTTGATCTGCACGAGTTGATCGACGATGATATTGTGGTTTTCGTAGTCCGGATGGACGACACCGAGACCTTCGATCGTTTCACCGTCCTTGATCTTTTCGCCCTTCATTAGCTTCTGAGCGAGCGTCACGAAGACTTCGCCAGCCTGCTTCGGATTCCACATGAAGCCGCCGGAGATCGCGTCGGATTTCAACAGTTTCTGCCCCTGGCCGGGAGAGAACGGGCCGAGCACGAAGATCTTGCCGATCTTGCGACGCTCTTCGACGGCACGTCCCGCGCCAATCGGTCCCTGGCTGCCGAACGCGAGGAAGCCTGTGAGGTTCGGATGGGCTGATATCAGGTCCAATGCCGTGCTGCGGCTCTTGTCGACATCCTCGGCAACGCCGTAACGGTCGCCGACCAGCTTCATATCCGGATAGTTCTTCTTCAGATAGGCAATGGCAGCATCCGCCCAGGCATTGTGGAGAGGCACGGTCAGCGAGCCGACAAACACGGCATATTCGCCCTTGCCGCCCATCTTTTCGGCCAGCAATTTACCGTAGGCCTCGCCAAATCCCTTCGAGGATGCGAGTTCGAAATCCCAATCGGCGCCTTTCTGGCTGGGCGATTCATGGGTGATGACGATAATGCCTTTTTCCCTGGCCTTGCTTAGAACCGGTTCCAGCACCTTGGCGTCATTCGGGACGACGCCGATCACCTTCACGCCCTGAGCAATCAGATCCTCGATGGCGCGCACCTGCAGCGCCGGGTCGGCGCTCGTCGGGCCGATCATAGACGCATCGACGCCGAGTTTCTTGCCCTGCTCCTTGATGCCGGCTTCCATTGCGTTGAACCACGGAATGCCGCCGATCTTGACGACGACGCCGACCTTGCCGGTCTCCTGCGCGAAGATAGGCGAAGCGGTGGCAAGCGAAAGCGAAGCCGCAAGCGCAGCTACAATAAATTTCCTCATGATGTCCTCCACTGGTCCCCGATCGGGAACGCCCGACGTCTTGTTGACGTCCTCCTCCAGAGCATGGGTAGCGTATGATGCCCGCTTCCCTTCGGCGGCCGTCTCCTCAAACGGCCCCATCAACCTGCACAATCGATATTTCTAAGTTGCACAATCGATGGTGCAAATAATATCGACTCGAATTATTCTTTCGTCAAGAGGCGTCGGAAGATAAGAAACATGCGAGGAGAAGCGCATGAAGAAAGACAGCAAGAAAAAGGCCACCATTTACGACCTGTCGGTCCTGTCCGGCAGCTCGGCATCGACGGTCAGCGCCGTGCTGAACGGGACATGGCGCAAGCGTCGCATCAAGGAAAGCACCGCCGAACTAATCCGAGGTCTTGCCGAGGAGCATCAATACACAGCCAATCAGCAGGCGCGCGGCCTGCGCAGCTCCCGCTCGGGTCTCATTGGCCTGATGCTTCCGGTCTACGACACCCGTTATTTCTCCTCGATGGCGCAGACCTTCGAGGCGCACGTGCGCCAGAGAGGCCAATGGCCTATCGTCGTCAGCTCGCTGCGTGATCCCGAAGAAGAGCGCCAGATGGCGGAAAGCCTCGTCTCATACAACATCGACCAGCTCTTCATCTGCGGCGCAACAGACCCCGACGGCGTGCACGCGGTTTGCGAGGCAGCCGGCCTGAAGCATATCAATATAGATCTGCCGGGAACCAAGGTCGCGTCGGTCGTCAGCGACAATTATCAGGGCGGCCGGATCCTGACGGAGGCGATCATCCGCCAGTTTTCCGCCGACGATCCCCTGAAACCGCAAGAACTGTTCCTGTTCGGCGGAAAGGACGACCACGCCAGCCGCGAACGCATTCGCGGCTTCAAGGACATGAAGCGCGAACTGCTGGGGGGCGACTTCGACGCATCCATACAGCCGACGGGATATTCGCCCAATATGGCGCGAATTGCCTTTGAAAATTTCTTCGAGAAGAACACCCGCCTGCCCCGCGCGCTTTTCGTCAATTCATCGATCAATTTCGAAGGCCTTCTGCGCTTCATGGCGGCGCATCCGACGGAAACATTTTCCGACCTTGTGGTCGGTTGCTTCGATTATGATCCGTTTGCATCCTTCCTGCCCTTTCCGGTGCTCATGATGCGCCAGGACGTAGAGGGGATGATCACGAAGGCTTTCGAGCTGATCGAGCAGCCGCACGCCATGCCGCAGATCCACCTGCTGCCGCCGCAGCTCGTCTCGCCACGAACGGCATTACCCGGCCCGCTCGATGGGATTAAGGACGCGGGCTAAACATCTGTGGATCGACGGCGCGCCGAAGCGCGCACTCAGCCATTTCCGAAACAAATTGCCCTTTTGAATCTCGTTCAGTTCCGTTTCAGGCAGCAGTGATACGAAGTGCTCGTGCGCCACTTACGCCCCCAACTGTAGTGTCGCACAAGGCGCCCAAAAGGCTCCCGCTCTGCCTTGTTCGCGCAAGGCAGAGCCTTTACTTTCAGGGCCGAGCCTCTTCCGCTCGCTGAATCTAAGAGCCGTCCACCATATTTTCCATCAATATTGCTGGTTGACAAAGCCCGACACGCAACCATGTTTCGGCTCGCCGGACATGACCTTTGGCTGCTGCCCGAACGGGAGGCTTTCCTGAGGTCGGCGGCTTTGTAGGACATAGGAGAAAGATCATTTTCGCGCGCATGATAGTTTGTCTGTGCCTGCTCTCCACGGCAGCCCTCGCCGCTGACAGCAAGCCCTATTTCAACTCCCGCTTCAATTATCAGATCGACCTTCCATCGGAACTGAAGACCGTTTCGGAAGCTGACAATGGAGACGGCATCACTTTGGAATCCGCCGACGGCAAGGCCAAGCTGGCAGTCTGGGGCGCCTATATCATGCAGGATAATTTCAAACAGGAAAGCGATAGCCGCCATACCTACTATGTGCATGACGGCTGGAAACTATCTTACGAAAAGCATTCTGCAACCTGGGCAAGCTTTTCGGGCAGCCTGAAAGATCGCATCCTTTACGTGAGACATATCGTGCTGTGCGACGACGCAATCGGCATGTTCTCGATCGAATACCCGAAAGCCGAGCAAAAGCACTACGGCGAAATCGTCGACGGGCTCGTCAAGAGTTTCAAATCCGGCGGGAAATGCCAGTAAGGCGATCGCCGCTCTCAAGCTGCTGCGTTTGAACCCGTCGTTTCAGCGAAAGGACGGGACATCATCCGCAAGCTATGAATGGCTACGACCGGCTCAGGCGGCCGGGCTTTCTCGGCCGGAAAGTGCCTCTTTCACCGCCAGCTCGGCCATAGCGAGAGCTGCCTCGCGCGTTTTGGCGGCAGCAATGAAGCGGCCATTGTGGCAAAAGCTTGCACCTTCCACGCCGCATGCCTTTTCCAGGTCGCCGTTGCTCAGGCCGGCCCAGGCTGCGGGCAGATCCGCACGCAGCTCGAAGCCCTCCTCGGCACGGCGAATGCCGGTCAGGCACCAATCCTTCTCACGCGGATGAACGACGAACAACAGATGATCGGCGCCCGCCTTGACGATAGCCGGGCGGAACGGCATGCCCATGGCCAGCTCAAGCACGCGCCCCTCACCCGTTGCCAAAATAGCTTTATGCACGAGGCCCTCGGCACGAAGTTTTGCGGCGATCTGGGCGATCTTTCCTTCAACGAAATGGCGAGCGACCGTAAGCGCGGCGTGAAAGCAGCGATTATCCGCTTCGGGATCGGCCTCGTCAAAGACAGGCTTCAAGGTCTCGAGGAGCGCCGGCAACGTGAGGCCGGCAAGCTGCCCGGCCGTTGCGGGACTGAGAGCGCCGTTGTCGGTCAAATCGATGGGCAGGACGAAGCTCTTGTCAAAGGAAGCATGCACGGCGTCGAGATGTGCCTCAGGAATACCAAGGGCTGCGAGATAGTCGCGGCCGTAATGTTTCCAGATCAATCCGAACGAGCTGTAGGGCTGCTCATCCGGTCGCAACGGCGCGCCGCGCTGATGATGATCGAATATCCGTTCGGCCGCGTTATATTGGCCGCCGACATCATAAACGATGCGGTCCGTGCCTGGCGCGATCCATTCCGGCGCCCTGCTGCGCACGATGCGGGCCTGCGGGAAAAGCCGCGTCAGGATCACGCTGGACAGCACCTCATCGGCATGGAAGCCACCGGAATGGGTGACGAGAAAATCTATGGTCATGCCGATATGCGCCTTGTCGTTCGCGATGAGCCTTTTAGTCGGCCTCAGATAGCTGCTGTTGGATGTCAGCTCAAGCCGCCATTTGCTTATTTGCCCAGGCAGGCCGGGCACCCCGTAGCATGTAAAGTTCCAGCGCATAATTGAAAATTGTGCGTTCAAAACGTTTGAAATAACAGGCTTTCTCCCAGCACAGAAATGAGCGCTGCGATGGCGTCCGCCACATCATCGATGGGGAGAGATGGCCAAGCGTAGCGTCCTTGTATTCAATGTCCTCGATCTTAGTTCGAATGAGGAGCCGGCGGCATCGGAGCGTTAAACCAGTGCTCGATCCAAATTCCTTCCGGATTGCTGTTCGGAACGATTTTAGCGAGCGTCTTGAATGGGCTGCTGGCCTGGCTCGCCTCGGGTGCCCGCGTCAGTCGAAAGACCTCCTGCATGTACGGCTGGAATGTCGTGTGAGCGATCGTATTTTTCAGATAATAGGTCCACATCACATGCGAGGCATCGGATTTATTCTCCGTTGCGACATCTGGTGAAGAATAGCTGACCTCCTTGCCCCAGGTGCCGGACACTCCAATCCCACCGCCCAACGCAGCGCCTTGAAAGCCTATGTTGCCGGAAACCGTGACGCTTGTGCTGCTGGTTGTCGTCGTCTCGCCCTCCGTGGTCGAGGGGCTGCTAACGATGACCACCGGGGCCACGTCGCCGGATTGTTCAGACCAGACATTGAAATCATACCACCGCATCGTGGCGGGAGCATCGCCGCAACTGAATACTGCTTGATGAGCCAGGTAATAATAGTCCCAAAGATTATTCGAACTATCGAGGCACGATACCGGTATGGCGATGTTAGTCACCGTGTAGGTCGAGGGCGAACCCTGGCCATCGACAAAATGCGATTGGGTGAAAACATCCGTTACGTTCTGAACTTCCTTCATGAAATCGACAGGATCGATGGAAGCATTGAGCAACCGCGCCGTGGCAACAGGCGCCTTATTCAGATCGACAGCCGGCCAGCGTGATTCGGCATCGTGCAACACGGCCGCCAGTTGGCTCACTTGATGCGCATTTCCAATATCCGTCTCGTCACGAGTCCAGTTACCAGCTTGCGCGGGCGCGGCATTCAGGTTCTGCGTTACCGCAAGCATTGACGCCTGACGCATAGGCACCGCCAAAGTCGTCTGACGAAAACCACCATTGCTATCGCGTTGAACAATCCACGCGTCGATAATCTCTACTGGATCGGCGCAAGGAGAAGGTTGGCCGACACCGTGCAGAAACGAAAATGCGGCAGCGATGATATCGGCGTTTGAAGGGTGAAGAACGGTAATCGATTTGCCAGCATCATAAGCTTGCTTCACAACCGCCTTCTCGTCATCGGATAGCGACGATACGCCGTTTGCGCCGAGAACGAAGTTCTGCGTCATGGACTGCGGATCGGACCAAGACGCGGCGGAAATGTCTGACAAATACGTCGCAAGTCGCCCTGTAAGCTCCCCAACACGGGCGGCCGGTAGGGCTTTTACCGTGGTGCCGCTTGCGCGGCTGATCGTATCGACGGCACTATCACTCAACGTTGCTGCGCGATTTTCGCTTTCCAGGTCCTGCATCGATATTCCTCGCTTTGCGGAGGCAACAAGCGCCATCCAAGATTGTGACAAAGCGAGGATAAGAGCAGCTTCTGGTAACGTCGCCGTCCATTTTTGATCAGCACGCATCGCACCTAGTTGCCTGCGGATCACGCGTAATAATCAACGTCTGTTTTGAAACGGCCATAACAGGACACCGCCGGCGAAGAGGGCAAGCCAAACCAGAAAGGGTTGCAGCGCTAGGCGTGGAACATGGTAACCCCATGCCCACGCTGAATGATCGGCGGCCCCAAGGCTGTCTAGCGCGTGCTTGATATTCGCGGGAAAGACGCAGACAGCATAGAGCGCCAGCCCGATCGCAGCAGATTTGCGCAGCGCCGGGAAGAAAAGTCCCAAAGCACCGGTGATCTCGCATAGTCCCGTCAACAAAATGACTGCCTCGGGATAAGGTACCCAGGACGGCGTGATGCTTAGAAACGGCTTGGGCAACGCAAGGTGAAGAACGCCGGCGAGACCATAGAAGACGGACAACACCGGACGTATACGTCGCCGCCATGTTTCAACCTTTGCCATCGCCTGCGATCCGCTTTTCCGTGATTTTAGCGACGGCCGACAAATTCGTCTTTTTGCCCGCCACATGCTCGATAGCGGCGATTGCGAGATCGCTGGCAACATAGTCGGATTTATGCCCGAGATTGTGGATCATGATGAGCCGCGCACCCTTTATGTTTCTGGCGAGCTGCTTCGCATGAACCTCGGGGGAAACAACCTCGTCTGCATCTCCGCTGATGATGACGGTTGGCTTCGCAATCTTGCGATAAGCCGGCGAAGCTTTTTCCGCCCAATCGCTGAGCGCAGCAATTTCCTGTGCATTTCGCCGGAAGGTTCTTGGTCTCAGAGCCTGCATCGCCCGTGTCTCTCTAAGATAGTTTGACGGTCGATTATTGGGTTCGAAAACCGACTTTGTCGCCTGATCGATCGCGAGCAGCCCCATGGGCGGTACTATGAGCGTACTAAACAGGTTGCCGGTCAGGGGAACGCTGGCGGCATTGTAGTACCACGCAACGCCGCCTTTCCATGGATAGACGGCAGGCGAGAGAAAGACGAGACCGGCGACCATTTCCGGGTGACGAACCGCCAGCGCGGCCGCGATCGCGCCGCCAAACGAATGGCCGACAATGATTGCCTTTCGAATACCGCGCGCATGCATCAGGCGCGCGATCGCATCGGCCTGCCCGTCCGGCAGGATATTTTCGCTCCCGCCGAAATCGGATTGTCCATGGCCGGGCCGGTCGACGAACAACAGTTTTGCCCTTCCCTGCAGCAAACGCCGGAAAGAGAACATCGGATCATAGAGACTGGTGCTTGCTCCATGAAGGAAAACGATCGGCGGCAGATCCGCCGCCCTGCCCGGTTCGATCAGGACGCTGTTGAGCTTGAAGCCGCCGACATCGATGCGAACCGGCTCATCATCACCGGCCCGGCTGGCAGCAGTGCCGGCAAATACCGCAATCATGACGAATGCAACAAGACGGATAGGACGGAACAAGGCAATGGGCATGTGACCTCAATAAAGCCTGACCCGGCGGGTCACCTGATTTTTAGTGAATACGCGCGCGACTGACGACTGGTTTCATCGGATGTGAGAAATCGACTTTGAGCTGACGGCCGCCGGCCAGAACGCCGGCGTCCGTTCGGTAATGAGAGCCATTGTAAAAAAGCTGATGGCGTTCGGAATAAAACGCAAAGTGCGGTGTCTACGCTTCTGAACTCGTCGAGAAGATCAGGAGCCTAACATGACCGCCTTCCTTCACAGCACACGCATTCTGCTGACGACATCTCTTCTTTCCATCATGTCCGTGCCGGCCTTTGCCGACGACCAGGCCGCTCACCAACATACGGCAGCGCAGACATCAGAAGAGGCGCCGTACCTTCAGGAAAACGACGCGGCCATGACGAAGATGATGGACGACATGGCCGTCAAGCCAACCGGTGACGCCAATCGCGACTTCGTCGAGATGATGATCCCCCACCATCAGGGCGCCATCGACATGGCCGTGGCCTATCTGCGCTACGGCAACAACGAGCAGCTGAAGCGTATCGCGCAGGAAATCATCGTCGATCAGCAACAGGAAATCGCCGCCATGCGCATGGCACTGGGCGACCCACTGCCCGCATCGACCGCCGCGCCGACACAGGCCGATCCGAATGAGGCGGTCGCCAATCCGAACACCAGCGAGAAGACCTCATCCGGCGCACCGGCCATGCGGATGATGATGAAAATGGCCAACTGAAGAGGACCGCAATATGAGACCGAAGCTTAAGATCCTTGCTCTACTTGCAAGCACCGTGCTTTTCCCCGCAGCTGTCTTTGCGGGCCAGGCGCCCGGCTCGGCGAGCGATCCCGACATTCCGATCAGTCACAAGGATCGCATCTATGCTGCGGAGCAGTTTTCCAACACGGTTTCCGTGTCCGATCCGGTCGACAACAAACTCCTCGGCGTCATCAAACTGGGCGATCCGCAGCCCGGCAACCTGAGCCCCCTCTATAAGGGACAGGTTCTCGTTCACGGCATGGGCTTTTCGCCGGATCACAAGACCCTGGCTGTCGTGTCGATCGGCTCCAACTCCGTCACCTTCATCGATACGGCAACCAACGCCGTCAAACATACGACCTATATCGGTCGTTCGCCGCATGAGGCCTTCTATACGCCGGATGGCAAGGAAATCTGGGTGACGGTGCGCGGCGAAGACTATATTTCCGTGATCGACGCAAGCAGTTTCGAGGAAAAGACCCGCATCAAGGTTGCCCCTGGCCCCGGCATGCAGATTTTTTCGCCGGACGGCAAATATGGCTACATCTGCTCCTCGTTCAACCCGGATGTCGCGGTGGTCACCGTCGCCGATCACCAGATCGTCGGTCATGTGAAGCAGGAAAGCCCGTTCTGCCCCAACATTGCGGCCTCCGCCGACGGAAAGCAGGTATGGTTCACCCTGAAGGACATCGGCAAGACCCAGGTCTTCAACGCACAGCCACCCTTCGATCTGATCAAGACCCTTGATAGCGGACCGATCACCAATCACGTCAATCTCGTCGTCAACAGCAAGGGCAGCTTCGCCTATGTGACGGTCGGCGGCCTGAATGTGGTCAAGGTCTATCGGACCGACAATTTCGAGCAGGTCACGACCATTCCCGTCGGCAATCTTCCGCACGGCATCTGGCCGTCGGGCGACGGCACGCGGGTTTATGTCGGGCTTGAGAATGCCGACCAGTTTGCCGTCATCGACACGCTGAGCAATAAGGTCATCGCCAATATTCCGATCGGTCAGGCGCCGCAGGCTGTCGCTTATGTCCCGAATGCCGTTCCAGACGGCGATGGCACGCAGAACCTCGTTCCGCTCGGAACGGCCGGAGATGCATCTCATCTCAAGCTCGCAGCCAAGGGCGACAAGAAACCTGTCTCCAGCGTCACTCTCTTCAACCAGGGACTGACGCAGGTCTTGCAGGCGGCCGTGGCGGGGCTTGATCCCAAGAAGCCTTATGTTCTCGCCCTCGCGGAAAAGCGCGATGGCAGCGGCGAGCTTCAAAGTCTCGCATCCTTCGTGACAAATCCGGCCGGCTCGGCGATCGTCAACGCCGTCGGTCCGATCCGGCAGATCGTCGAAGCCAAGCACAAGGACGAAAAGCGCTATCTCGTGGTGACGGCTTTCGGCACCGACGGCAAGCCTGGCGAGGTTGTGCAGATACAGGCGGATTGACACGAATCGGCCCGCTCTTTCAGGGCGGGCCATTTACGAGGTAACATGCGTCATGGATGACCTACTGGCTCAGGTCGAACCGCTGATCCCGGCACTGCGGCGTTATGCGCGCGGCCTGCTTCACGACGTCGTCACGGCGGATGACCTGGTCCAGGATTGCCTGGAACGGGTGATCACTCATTGGCACCGCCGACGCAACGACGACGCCCGCACATGGGTCTTTGCAATTTTGCACAATCTTGCCGTCAATCGCCTCAGGCAGGCCTCCAGGCGCGGCCAGCACATCGCCATTGAGGATGTCGGCGAGAATTTGCTGGCAAGACGAGCCACTCAGGAAGACGGGCTGGTGGGAACCGAGATCATGTCGGCGCTACAGCAATTGCCCGAGGAGCAATGCAGCGTCATGCTGTTGATCTCGGTTGAAGACCTTTCCTATGCTCAGGTCGCCGAGGTATTGGGAATTCCGATCGGAACGGTCATGTCGCGGCTGTCGCGCGGACGCGAGCGCCTGAGATTGATATTGGAAAATCCTGCCACCGGCACGAAACAGGGATCGCATCTGCGGAGGGTGAAATGACCGAGAGGCCGATAACCGAGGACGATCTCCACGCCTATGTCGACGGCCGGCTGGACGAGGCGCGCAGTGCCGAGATATCAACCTATCTGGAGAGGCATCCCGAGATCGCCGATCGCTTTGCCTCCTACTCCGTGCAGCGGGGCGAGCTGCGCTCCTTTTTCGACACGGTGGCCGAAGAACCGGTTCCGACCCGATTGAATCTCTCGCATCTGGTCACCGCCTCGCGCCAAAAGACCGCTTTCTCATGGCGACTTGCCGCGGCAGCGGTCATCCTTTTGTTCGCCGGCGGCTCTGGCGGCTGGTACATGCATGATCAGATGGCGCCCGCCAGTGAAGGTGTCGCCGCCCTTGCTCGTGAAGCGTCCGAGAACTATGCGACCTATGCGTCCGACACGATCCGGCCGGTCGAGCTTCGCGCCGAGGATGTGCCTCAACTGTTGGACTGGGCAAGCCAGCGCATGGGGCACAAGCCCGTCGTTCCCGATCTGTCGAAATCCGGATACCGGTTGATGGGTGGCCGCGTCGTCTCGACGCCGCACGGCGCCGGTCTCATGTTGATGTACGACAATGATCGCGGCACCCGCCTGGTGATGCTGACACGGCCGATGATCGTCGATCAGACGCGGACCATGACGCCGCATGTCGAAGGCAAGGTCGGCAGCTGGAGCTGGGCATCGAATGGAATGGGTTACAGCCTCGTGGGCTCGCTTCCCTCGGATGCGCTGCATCCGCTTGCCGATGACATTCGCCAGCAGCTTCCGGACCGGGCATGATCGAACGCGGAAATGACCATCAGCCGCGGCCACGCTCCACTTGCCTGGCAACGCAGGCACTTTGGGACCGAATAGAAGGACAATGCCGTGATCTGCCATACCTGCGCGTCCGAACAGCCGGAAGCCATCGTTCAGGGCGGCTCCTATCTGTTGCGCTGCGGAGCTTGCGGCGAACACATGGTGGCCACCTCGTTCATCGCAGTGTCGAACACGGATGGAGAATTCTCGGCCTATTGTGATCCCGGATACGGACGGCCGCCGGCGCCTGAAGCGCGGATTGCCCGTGGGCCGTTGCGAGATATCTCGGCCACCGTTCTCGCCGAGACGGATCGCGGCACGATCGTTCTTCTGATAGCTGAGACACAATAGGTTCAGTCATCGCGGTCTGCACCAAAGCGATCCTAAAGCTTTTTACTCCCGTACCTCCAAATTCCGTGTCATGATCCACGAAGGGTGAGGGGCGCTTTCCGATGCAGCGGGAAATAATCTGGACACTGGCCTTGTTGGTTCTTCTCGTGGCGAGCGCGACGGTTGGTTCGCTATTGCGCGCGAGACTGCCGGCTCCCCATCGCGGCGGCGAGACGATGGATTTCCTTCGCGTCGTCACGGCACTGCTCGTGACATTCGCTGCGCTCGTCATGAGCCTGCTCCTCGCATCCGAGCTGACGGCATTCACGACCGCTTCCCATGATCGCAATCACTATGCCGCCAGTCTCTCCGAAATAGACCTTTGTTTGAAAAATTACGGTCCCGCGCTGGACAATGAGCGGCAGCTCTTGCGCGGTTATACAGCGGCCGTCATCGCCAGCACATGGCCGGGAGAGCCGCTTCCGCCAGGCGCCGAGCATCCGGACATATCAAAATTGCCATTGACCGGTGAAGCGCCGAAGCTTGGAGACATGCTGAACTCCGTAGGACTTGGCATATTCCATCAGCAACCGACGGATACCTTCCACCAGACGCTCGTCAATCGCTGCAACCAGCTCTACGGCAATCTGACGAATGGACGATGGACCGTCATAGAAGACGCACACGGCTCGCTTTCCACGCCATTTCTGGCAGTCCTTATTTTCTGGTTGATGCTGGTTTTTCTGAGCTTCGGTCTGCAGGCACCGAGAAACCTGCTTGCGGGCTCGATCATCGCGGTCGCAATCATCTCCGTGGCGAGTGTCATGTTCGTCATCCTTGATCTCGATCTGCCCTATGGCGGCCTCTTCGGCATTTCAAGCAGTTCCATGCGTCATGCATTGACCGACATGCTTGCCCAATGAAGGCGGATGAAGCGGTCGACCGGGACCCCTCGGAAGGGAGGACGTTCCGGTGCCCCAGCGCGGAAATCCGATAAGCAAACCTTACGAAAATGTAAGAATAAATTCACATACTGTTCACCTAATCTGGCGCATCTATGAGGTGTAGCGACCATGCTGCGTAGACCCCCAATGCTTGAGAGGTTCGATATGAAAAATCTGGTTCTTGCTTCCGCCATTACCCTGGCTTCCGTCGTCGCCGTCAGCGCGCCTTCGCAGGCTGCTCCGTTCCATCGTCACCACGACTGCGTTGTAAAGACCGTGAAGCACAAGGTTCACGGCCATTGGGTCATTCGCAAGGAACGCGTCTGCCGTTAATTCACGGGCAGAATTGAAATATTCGAGCCGGCCGCCGCCACGCTTCTGGCAGCGGCCGGTTCAACATGAAGATCGGCGATATCTTTGCTCCGATTGCGGAGCCGGCCACCGTGCCTGGAAGCCGCGAGACCGTCCTCCTCGATCGCTCATATGGCTTTGGTCAGCCTCCATGTACGAATCTCATACGGCATGATGTCGGCGTTGCCAGCACGCTGCATCGGTTCCTCGAGGATATTGATCGCACCCGATGCCTGCCATGCAGTAGGCAGGTTCAACTGCAAGCGACCGCGTCGGCCACAAGGCTCATAGAGCCGCAAGACCAGGCCCTCTCCCTCTTCCGCAGGCTTCAATCCCGAAAAGGCAACAGGTATGCCTTCGACCGCGATTGGCGTGTACGTTCCCGCCGAAAGACCGGCCGCCTCAAGAGTGACGAGAGGCTGGTTGAGATCGATCGCCTCTGACAGAACGCCGCCTTGATGCCATGCGCCGTCATGCGGCATAAGCGCGTAGGTAAAGCTCTGCTCACCTTCGTCGGCAAGAGGATCGGGATAGATCGGCGCACGCACCAGGCTCATTCCGATGACATTGTTGCGGGCACTGTGCCCATACTTGGCGTTGTTGAGCAAGGCGACGCCGAAGCCCGGCTCGCTGAGATCAACGAAGCGGTGCGCCACGGCCTCGAACATTGCCTGCTCCCAGGAGGTATTGGTGTGCGTCTGGCGCTCGACGACGCCAAAGGCGCATTCGAAGGTCGCGGTGCGGGATCGTACGGCGACCGCATTGAGGGTTCTCAGCAAGGTACGCCGATCGTGCCAGTCGATCGTGGTCTCGATATCGAGCCGGCGAGCATTTGCTGTCAGCACATACAGCTGGGTAACGGTCGAATTGCGATATCGGTGAACGACGCGGATAACGGCGCGATGCGGGCCCTCTTCAACCAGTGTGATTTCGTCCGGTCGATCGAGGCGAATACCCTTTTCCGCGTAATCGGCATCGACATCCCATGCATCCCAGTTGCGGGGCTTGTCGGCCGGATAGACCCAAAGCTGGTTGGCGGATCCTTCGATCGCCTCGCGTCCGCTTGCCTTGTGAACAAGGCTCGACACCGCACCATCCTTACCGATCACAACGGACAGATGCTCGTTTTCGAGACGGTTGGCGCTCGCCTTGAGCATACCGGCAGGCTTGAGCACGCCACGATCGAAAACAGCGACAGACAGCGGCGCGACGACATCGGCGGTCGCCAAGACCGTCCCATCGGACAGGACCGTTGTCAGCGGCCGCGGCGAAAGCGACGGATTGACGGCGATCACCGCATCCCTGACCTCACCCGCAGGCAGGTTATCCGATAGGCTCTCGAGAGCCTCGGCCTGCTTTGTCTTGGCGCTGTCAATCACTGCATCCAGTTCGCGCTCGGCATCGATATAGACTTCGCGAATGCTCGAGCCCGGCAGGATATCGTGAAATTCATTCTTGAGGACGATGCGCCAGTCTGTTTCCAGGCTCTTCGGTGCGTCGGCGCCCAGCATATGGGCGAGCGAGGCCATGGTTTCAGCCGTGATCAGCGCTCGCTCGGCTTGCCGATGCTTGCGCTTCACGCCACTTTGGCTCGTCAACGTCGCTCGATGCAGCTCGAGATAGATTTCGCCGTCCCAGACCGGAAGATCCTTTTCCTCGGCGATCCGATGTGCCTTTTCATAGTAGCCCTTGACGGTGCCCCAACGCGCTTTCGGGATCGCCGGGAAGTCGCGCAGCTGCACTTCACGCTCGACCATTTCCGGCGTTACCCCGCCGCCGCCATCGCCGTAACCGACGGCCAGCAACGATGTGTCGTGCTCTGTCTTTGCGCGGAAATTCTTCCATGTCGGCACGAAGCAATCCGGCTGAACGAAGCCATTATATCCGTGCATGGGATTGTCGAACGTATGAGTTAGCACCTTGCTGCCGTCGAGCCCCTTCCACCAAAAGAGGTCGGAGGGAATGTGATTGGTCTCGCTCCAGTTTACCTTGATGGTGAAGAAGCTATCGATGCCGCCGAGCCGCAGGATCTGCGGTAGCGCGCCCGAAAAACCGAAGCAATCCGGCAGCCAGCAGACGGTGTGGCGCTGGCCGAAATGCTTTTCAAAATAGCGCTGCCCGTAAAGCACCTGACGGGCGAGGCTCTCGCCGGTCGGCATATTGGTATCCGGCTCGACCCACATGCCGCCGAGCGTCTCCCATTTGCCCTCCTCAACCTTTGTCTTGATCCGCTCCAGCAATTGCGGATCGTCTTCCTCCATCTGCGAGTAGTAATGGGCGGTCGACTGATTGAAGCGGAAATCGTCCGAGCGCTCCATGAGGGACAGCGCGGTGTGGAAGGTCCGGCGCATCTTCCGACGAGTCTCGTCATAAGGCCAAAGCCAGGCCAGATCGATATGGGCATGGCCCGTCAGAAGCAGTTCGCCATTCTGCGGGAAGCGCTTTTGAAGATCCTTCAATTGCGCAAGCAGGCGGTCATACGCCACCGAAGCCGAGCCGCTCTGCTCGTCGGACAGGCCGGCGGGGTTTTGCTCCAGGTCCGGCAATTCCCAGATTTTCTGCTGCATCGGCGCGGTCGCCGTTCGCGCGACATAGGCCGACGTATCCGAAGGCCAGTCGAGGCTGCGCAGCGCCTTTTCGCCGGCATCGATCAGATGCGGCAACACATCATGCCCATCAAGAACGTCGGCGGCCTCGGCAATCTGCCGCAAGAGCAGATGCAATCGATGAACCGGCTCGTCCAGCCAAATCAACCGCGCCCGGTTCAATCTTGGCGCCCGGTTGGGCTCGCCGAAGGGAAACCGCGCCACGCTCTCGGTCGCGATCGAGAATTCCCTGTTCTTGATCGGAAACTCCTGATGATAGGGGTCAAGTCCGAACGCTTCGGTGGTTCCATCGGCATAACGCAGGGTGACAAGGCTCTCTCCGCCGAGATCGAGCTGCAGGCGTGTTTGCGAGAGTGGCCAATCGGCCGGCGTCACGGCCTTCGCTGCGAAATGCACGGTCCCCTTGCGATGCGGCCAATCCTGATGATGGGCGATCGGCTCACCATCAAACGTCCAACTATCGATCACATGACTGTGCCTGTCGCGCCAGTGCGCAAGCTCTGCAATTCGGACTTTCAGACGGTCAAGGCGTTGGGCAATGGTCAGAGACATGGCGGGTCCTATCGCAAAATCGGCCGGGAATAGCGAAGGAGAGACAGTTCGTCGCGAAGACGCGGCAGGAACCATGCTCCGTCTCCTCCCTGCGAGGCATGGCCTTCGTCTTAGATTAAGTAACTTTGTTTTTAGGTCAAGCATCGAAGAAATTTGTTGCGAGAGTTTTGCCGCTGATACACAAGCAACAGATTGCGCAAGGAAGTCGGTCATGCGGTATCTTCGATCCGGACCGCGGCGACGTCAGCCAGAAGAAACGGACGTGACGCGGAGTAAAACATTGGGATTGCGGTCGGGAGAAATCGCCGACAGGAATATCCGCGTCATTCTCGAGGCAATCCGGCGTCACGGCCCCCTGACCCGCATGGAGCTTGGCCGGCATTCCGGCCTGACCGGCCCCGGCATCACCAATATCCTGCGTCGACTGGGAGACGAGGGCTTGGTGAGCTCGCATCGCCGGAACGGCGCCGGCAGCAGCGCGACAGCAACGGAATTTGCACTGCGGCCCGATGGCGCCTTCTCGATCGGCGTGCGGGTGCGCTCCGCCCGAGGCGAAGTCGTCCTCATCGATCTGAGCGGACAGGTTCACGATCGTGCCTATTTCCCGATCGTCACGACGGAAAGAGTATCTGGCGTGCTCTCGGCCGTCGAAGCCATGAAAGCACGCCACGGCGGACGGCCGATCATCGGGCTTGGGATTGGATCGAATGATTGGACGCAGGAAGAAGGTGACCGGCTGGATGCCGGTTCCGGTCTTCCCAGGAGCCATGTCGAAAACGAGTGCATCGCGAGCCTGCTTGCCGAGCGCACCATCGGCTCACCGGCCCCCGAGGGCGGGCTTGCCATGATCATCATCGACGAGGACGTTCAGGCCGGCTTCCTCGTTCGCGGCATTCCATACTCCGGCGTTCACGGACGCGCCGGCAATATCGGCGACATGCGCACCGGCCCGGACAATGTCGCGCTGAATGCCGTCGTCGGCTTTGGGGCGTTGCAGCGTCAGATCGGCGAAAGCGAGTTCCAACGCCTTCTGGATGGCGAGGAGCCTTCCTCCGCGCTGATTGGCGAGTGGATACGCGAGACTGCGAGCCATCTGCTCGATCCAATCATCGCTATTGCCGGCTTCATTGCGCCAAGCGTCATCATGATCGGCGGTGACCTGCCCAGAGGCACCATCGAGGCACTGATCCACCAGCTTTCAGCCGAACGCCGTGACACGTCGAAACGCCCCTTCCTGACGCCCTGGATCTCGCCGATGAAACCAGCCAGCTTCATTGGCGGCGGCGTGGCATTGGGAGCGGCACTTCTGCCGTTCCTCAACACATTGCTGCCGCCGGTCACCGGCTGATTTTCACCGACCCAATTCAGCCAAGCGCTTCATCCGCATGGCTGCTGTCGGAAGCCATCGCCTTATCAAGCACTTTCTGGATATTTGCCGCACGACGGAAGGAAGGCTCCTGCGTCTTGCCAGCCCGGACCGCCTGCACGAACCTCTGATAGTTCGTCTCGACCGTATCGAAAGGCACATCGTGCCATGTCGCAGTGTGAACGTCTTCTCCCAGGCACGCGCGCAAGATCGATTTGCCGGTATCGTAGATCATCTCGATAGAACCGGTTTCACCGTAGACCCTGAGGCGCAGCTGATCCATCTGGCCGGCGGCTGTGCGCGTTGCCTGGATGGTGCCGATCGCACCCGAGGTGAAATCGACATTCATCGTGAAGCTGTCGTTGGCATCGAGATCATATTCGCCGATCTTGTGATCAGGCGCCTTATTGAACGTCTTTAGCCGAGCAAAGACATGGGCCACTTCTTGACCCGAACCATAGGACGCGAAATCGACAATGTGGATGCCGATATCGCCGAGCGCACCGTTGGAACCATGCTTCCTGCTCAGGCGCCAAAGCCATTTGCTTTCGGTTTTCCAGTCCCCCCAATGCCGACCGACGAGCCAGCTTTGCAGGTAGGAAGCCTCGACATGGCGAACTTCGCCAATCTCGCCCGCAAGGACCATCTGCCGCCCCTTCTGCAGGGCCGGCGAGTTGCGATAGGTCAGGTTGACCATCCCGACTTTACCGGACTTTTCGATCGCCTCGGTCATTTCCATGGCCTTGACCGCATCGGTCGCCAGCGGCTTCTCGCAAAAGACGTGCTTGCCGGCGGCTATCGCCTGCAGCGTGGTTGCATAATGCACGGCGTCTGGCGTGACATTGGCCACCGCATCGAACTCGCCCCAGGCAAGCGCCTCATCGAGCGAGCTGAAATGATTGGGAATGCCGTGTTCCGAGCAGAAGGCGGCCAGGCGATCGGGAACGACATCCACACCGCCGACGACGCTGACCCCTTCGATCTCCTTGAAACTCGCCGCGTGCTTGTTGGCCATTCCACCCGTACCAAGAATAAGTAGGCGCATAAAATCCTCCATAAACGTCAGATTCAGCCGCATGTGCGGCCAAGACAAGACCTCGCCACCCATGGCGGATATCCGCCGTGGCTCGGTTATTCCGTGATTGGGAAATGCCGCTTGGGGCCGTTAGCTGCTGTTGAATGTCGCCGGCATCTCAATCCTCCTAAGCTGCGGCTTGACATCAAATCAAAGTAACTTAATCTAATTAATGCAGCATGGAAATGAGGAGAGGTCAACTGGCCACCAGGCTGTATCCGTCTAAAATGGGGAGGAGACCCATCATGAAGAGAGCGTTCGTCAGCGCATTCGCGCTGAGCACAATGTTGTTTTCAGTGCCTACCGCATTTGCTCAGGAACTGGCGACAAAGGACCGGATCGGCCTTGCCGATGCACCCAAAACCCTTGTCGTCCGGCTCACAAACGACAGCCCGAACAATGCCGATCCGGCAATTGCTCAGGGCTATCAGAAGATATTCGTCGACTTCATCAAGAAGCATCCCGACTGGAAACTGCAAATGCAGTTCATGTCGGCCGATATCGGAACGGAACAGGCCAAGATGCTGGAGCAGGCCAAGGCCGGCAACGCTCCCGATTGCGCCGCCGTCGACTCCTTCGTCCTATCGCAATTCATGGTCAACCACGTGCTGGCGGATTTCACGCCATACTTCTCGAAGGATGAAGTCGCCGATCTCTTCCCATTTATCCGCAGCGGTATCACCGACAAGGACCAGACCATCCGCGCCTGGTGGTGGGATACTGACCTTCGTGTTCTTTATCGCAACAAATCCATCGTCCCTGATGCGCCTCAGACCTGGGACGATCTGCAGAAAGCTGGTCAGGCATCAGTAAAGCAGGGCATGGAAGGCGTCCTGTTCAATGCCGGCCGGTATGAGGGCTCGACCTTCGATTGGCTTGCCAATTACTGGGCGCTCGGCGGCAAACTCGTCGATGACAGCGGCAAGCCCGTCTTCGGCGAGGGCGAGAACAAGGAAAAGTTTCTCAAGGCCCTGAACTATTACAAGGGCCTGGTCGATTCCGGCGCAGCACCCAAGCGCGTGACCACGATCGCCAACTACGACGATCTCAATGCCGCAGCGGCGGCCGGAACAACGGCTCTTTTCATCGGCGGCAACTGGCAGCTCGCCCAGTTGAAGGCGACCCTGGACCCGGACGAATTCGCCAACTGGACCTTCTCGCCCATTCCCGGCCCGACTGCGGACAAGCGCTCCACCGGCACCGGCGGCTGGACGATTGCCTCGTTCAGCAAGGACAAGGATAAGGTCGAGATGTGCGCGAACCTCGCCCGCGACGTCTATATGGGGCCGGGCAATGAGCTTCAGCAGCAGTTGCCGACGCGCAAGTCCCTGTTCGACAAATACAAGGTCTTTGCCACGCCCGAGAACAAGACCTTTGCCGAAGCGCTCGCCAATGGCCAGGCTCGTCCGGGTGCCCCCATCTATCCCGAGATCTCCAACCAGATCCAGATCATGATGGGCGATGTGCTCTCGGGAACGAAACAGCCGGAGGCCGCTCTGGACGCCGCGTTCAACGCGACGATGGAGGCCTACAAGCGTCTCTAACGATTGTGATCGCGGCGGCGCCTTGAAAGGGGCGCCGCCTTCAGCGTCAAACCCGGACAGAGAAGCCCAATGACCCCTATCGTCATCGAGGCCGCCACCCGGCCTCACAGCAGATCGTTCATGCGCCGTTTCGCCGGGGCCCCCCTGCCCTGGATCATGCCCGTGATCATCGTCATCGGCATTTTCTACCTCTATCCCGTCATCGACGTGTTCCGCCTGTCGTTCACGAACGCGACGCTGATCGGCAATACGCAGGATTACACGCTGGGCTCGATCGCAAACGCGCTATCGTCGCCGCAGCTTCCCGATATTTTGTGGGCAACCCTTATCTTCGTCGGCGGCAGCGTCATTGGCCAGCAGATCTTGGGTCTCGCCGTCGCGGTGGTCGTCGTTCGCGGCGAGCGACGCGGCCTTTTCGGCACGACGGTCCTTCGAACCACGGCGCTTGTCGCCTGGGTGGTTCCGGGCATTGCCGGCGGCATCATCTGGCAGATGCTTTTCTCCGAAGCGCCATACGGAGCACTCAACAGCATCCTGCGGCTAATGCACATGCCGATGGTGGCCTGGCTTTCCGATCCTGCAATCGCCCCGTGGTCGGCGCTGATTTCGAACATCTGGCGCGGCACTGCCTTTTCGATGGTCGTGATGTATGCGGCGCTCAAGGCCATCGACCCCTCGCTCTACGAAGCGGCCGATGTCGATGGCGCGACAGGCTCGCAGCAGTTCTTCTTCATCACCATCCCGCAGCTGCGCGCCGCGATGCTCGTCAACATGATCCTCATCACAATCATGACGCTCAATACGTTCGATGCCATCATCACGCTGACAGGCGGCGGACCAGGGCGCGCAACCGAAGTCATATCGCTCTACGTCTTCAACATCGTCTTCCGAAATTATGATCTGTCCGGCGGCAGCGTTCTGTCCGTGCTGATGCTGATCATCAGTCTGGGACTGGCCTTTATTTATGCGTCATTCCTGCCGAAGGAGGATCAGCAATGAGCAGGCGAACCGGCACGCGCTTCGGCGATTTCCTGAGCTACCTTTTCATGCTGGCGATGTTCGTCTTTTTCGCCGGGCCTCTCACCTATCTTTTGTCGATGGCATTGCGTGACCGTCGCGAGATCTATCGCGGCGCGTCGCGCTACATTCCGCACAATCCGACCATCGACAACTTCATCGCGGTTCTCAATAACAGCTATTTTCCGATCTATCTGTGGAACGGCCTGAAGCTTGCCGCCTTCAGCGGCCTCGGCGTGCTCATCGTCGCCCTGCCTGCGGCCTACGCCTTCTCGCGGTTCCAGTTTCGGGGCAAAGGCCTGTCGATGATGGGGCTGCTGCTGTTCCAGATGATCTCGCCGCTGGTGATCATGGTGCCGCTCTATCGCTACATGAACCGCCTCGGTCTGCTGGATACGCATTTTGCCGTGACGATGGTCTATATCGCCTTGGGCGTGCCGCTTGCGACGTGGCTCCTGAAAAGCACGATCGACGGCATTCCGCGCAGTCTCGACGAGGCGGCCATGATCGATGGCTGCAATCGGTTCTCGGTGTTCTGGCGCATCGTGCTTCCGCTCTCGGCGCCCGGCATCGCTTCGGTGTTCATCATCACCGTCATCGCCGGCTGGTCACAGTTCCTCGTGCCTTTTTTGCTGCTGACGCAAAGCAATTTGATGCCGATCGGCGTCGGGATCTTTAACTTCCGCGGCATGCAGACCGACTCGTCTGTCCAATTGCTTGCGGCCGCCTGCCTGATTTCCGTCGTGCCGGCGATCGTCGCGTTCCTGGCGCTCCAGAGATTGATTCTCGGCGCCATGACAAGCGGTGCGGTGAAGGGTTGAGGTCGGGTTTGCGTCCATGATTGAAAGAGGATCCGCGACCATGAACCAAAGGCCCGGCGCAAGGCTGTCCCCCGACCTGACGGGGGCGAATGTCGAAGATGCCGGCGAGCACAATCGCGCCGTCGTCCTGCGCCGCATCCATCGGCAGGCGCCGATCTCTCGGGCCGAGATTGCCCGGCAGACCGGCTTCACCAAACCGGCCATCGCCCGGATCGTCGATCGGCTTCTCGATGAAGGCCTCATCATCGAGGCGCGCCGCCGCCATGGCCTGCGGGGCCAGCCGGCAATCGAACTGGAGATCAATCCGGACGCCTTCTTCGCTATCGGCATCAACATCGATCGCGATCACCTCACGATCCTGGCCGTCGATGCGGTCGGGAACGTGCGCGCCCGCGTACATCATGAAAAGCGCTACATCCTGCCGGCGGAATTCATGCAGCTGACAGGCGATGCCATCTCGCATTTTCAGCGCAGCCGTCTCATCGACGAGGCGCACCTCGCCGGCATCGGTCTCGCCATGCCCGATTGGCTGGGCGAAATTTCCTTTCTCGGCAAACCGGACGATTATGGAGCCTGGCTTGAGTTCGACGTGCGCGCCGCACTCGAAAACCTCACCCACCATCCGGTCTTCATCGAAAACGAAACCAATGCGGCAGCACTTGCGGAACTCGACTACGGGCTTGGCGCCGAGAGCCGGAGCTTCTTCTATATTGCCATCAATGCATGCCCCGGAGGCGGCCTTGTGCTCGACGGCAACGGCCATCGCGGCGCCATGGGGCTCAGTGGCGAAATCGGCTGGCTGCCGATTGCTGACGCACAGAACAAGAAGATCCAGAAGATCGAGCTGCTGGGGGAGATATTCTCGCTGTTCTTCCTCTACAGGTTCCTCGGCGAGCATGGCATCGAGGTGAGCGTACCGCAGGACCTGCTGACGCTCGATGGCCGAGGTAAATCGCTGGTCTCGAAATGGCTGAAGGGCATGAGCGCCCACATCGCGGTTGCGGTCAAGCACATCGGCATGATCGTCGATCCCGATGCCATCATTTTGGGCGGCCGCCTGCCCATCCGCATGATCGATGAGCTGCTGCGATATGTCCACGGGCACCTGACCGCTGAAGATGCCGTCCTGCCCTCTCTTCATCGAGCCTCGATTGGCGAAGATGCTTCCGCAATCGGTGCTGCCGCAATGCCAATGGCGGCAGCTCTCATGCTTGCGTCGGCCGACGAGGTTCAACGCACCCGTTCACCACTCAAATTCATGGATCGCCTGAACAACTGACACGGCCTGAGCGGCCATTGGGAGGATTTTGATGAAGATCGGTTTTTATACGTCGACGTTCAATGACCGGCCGTTCGAAGAGGTGGTGGAGTTTGCCGCCTCGGCTGGCTTCGATGCCATCGAAATCGATGTGCGCGGTCACATAAAGACACCGGACAAGGTTCAGGCGGCGGTTGCTCTTGCCCGCGAGCACAATCTCTTCGTTTCCTCCATCGCCTATTTCGGCAACCAGCTCGACGCCGACCGCGACAAGCGCGGAGAGCTTAGAGCCAGCACGGAAGAATTCGCCCAGGCAATCGGCGAAGCCGGCGTGCCGATCTTCATCATCTTTCCCGGCCGCAACGACGAGGCGGATGAGGAGGCGAACTATGACGATTTTGCCGAATACGCCAACAGGCTGATTGCCAAGACGACGGCGAGCGGCCTGATCTTTGCGATCGAAAACTGGCCCGGCCCCAAGGACAACTTCATCGGGACGACGCCCAAGGGATGGCAGGAGCTGTTCTCGCGCATCCCTGACCGCCGTTTCGGTCTCGAGTTCGACCCATCCCACCTCATCCGCATCGGCGTCGACCTTTACACCGCCATGGATGCCGTGAAGGACCGTATCGCCATTCTGCACGCCAAGGATACCGCGATCGATGCGGACGTCCAGCAATCTGTCGGCTACCATGGCAAGGGGTGGTGGCAATACAAGCTGCCGGGCCACGGCCTGCTCGACTGGCCGCGTTTCCTGCGCCAGGCGCGCAACAACGGCTTCGACGGTACACTGTCCATCGAACATGAAGACGCCGCCTATGGCTGGCCGGGCAAAGACCTTTCGCAGCGCAAGGAAGGCGAACGCCTCGGCCTGCGCTATCTCAGAAACGTCTTGGACCAGATTTGATCGTCGCTTGGGGAGGACGCAAATGGCTCATGTCAGAGTGAACAACGCGCGCAAGGATTATGGCGCGTTCAAAGCCATCAAGGGTGTATCGGTCGATATCCGCGACGGCGAATTCGTCGTGCTGGTCGGGCCGTCGGGCTGCGGGAAATCGACCTTGCTGCGCATGATCGCTGGTCTGGAAGGCATCACGTCCGGCGAAATCCAGATCGGTACGCACATCGTCAACGAACTCGCGCCGAAGGATCGCGATATCGCGATGGTGTTCCAGAACTATGCGCTCTATCCGCATATGACTGTCGCGAAGAACATGGGATTTTCGCTGCGGCTGAAGCGGATGCCGAGAGCGGAGATCGACCAGCGGGTCGGCAATGCCGCAAAGATCCTGGGGCTCGAAAATCTTCTCGAACGCTATCCGAAACAACTCTCGGGTGGCCAGAGGCAGCGCGTTGCCATGGGTCGAGCGATCGTCCGCGATCCCGCCGTGTTTCTGTTCGATGAGCCCTTGTCGAACCTCGACGCCAAGCTGCGCGTGCAGATGCGCTCCGAGATCAAGGAGATGCACCAGCGCCTGCAGACGACCACGATCTACGTGACGCACGACCAGATAGAAGCGATGACCATGGCTGACAAGATCGTCGTCATGAAGGATGGCGTGATCGAACAATCAGGCTCGCCACTTGAGCTTTACGACCGGCCGAACAACCTCTTCGTTGCCGGCTTCATCGGATCGCCGGCCATGAACTTTATCAAGGGCGGGATGACGCCTGACGGCTTTCGCACGGATGACGGCATCGTCTTGCCGGGCGAACGTCGCTCTCCTGGCGCTACGACCTATGGCATTCGGCCGGAGGACATCAGACTCGATCCAGACGGCATCGAGGTGAAGACCGTGGTCGTCGAGCCCACCGGATCGGAAACGCTGGTCATTACCCGCCTTGGGACACAGACGCTCAACTGCGTGTTCCGCGAGCGAATTCGTGCGGCACCCGGGGACGTGCTGCGGATCGCGCCGGTCGGTGATGCCATCCATCTCTTCGAAGAGAGTGGACAACGGATAAAGGCTGAAAACGTCCATTAGGACCCATTACAGCCCAGCGTGACGAACCTTGGCGTCGAAAGCGGAGGCGCCTCGGTTGCGATTCCATCGAAAATTGCCAGGTCGATCGCGCGCGTTGGTATGGCTCCGGCCGGCAAAACGCTCTAGATATCGTCGGACGATTTTCGATGCGGGGCGAGCGACCATGACGAAAGATGCAGGCTTTTTGGGATTCCCGAGCCAGTTGCCTGATGACGCCAAGCCGCGCATCGTCCTTTTCGGCGCACCGCATGGCAGCGATTACCCCGGTAAGGACGGCAGCGGCTATGTCCAGGCTGCAGCGGAGATCCGCGCCGCCATCGAACAAGATGCCGGCCTTGTCGACAACTGGGATTTCGATCTCGGCGGCCCGCTTTTTTCCGAACAACCGGCATCCTGTGTGGATATCGGCGATCTAGCCACCCGCCCGCAGGACAATGCCGGCAACAGAGCCTTGATCGAGGCAAAGACCAGAGAAATCGTTACCGCCTCGGCTGTCCCGATGATGATCGGTGGCGACGATTCCGTACCAATTCCCTTTTTCGCCGGCTTTTCAGACAGCGGCCCGATCTGGATCCTGCAGATCGATGCGCACATCGATTGGCGCGACGAGTTGCATGGCGAGCGCTTCGGCTATTCGAGCCCGATGCGGCGCGCCAGCGAAATGGCCCACGTCGCCGGGATCGTGCAGGTCGGTATCCGCGGGCTTGGGAGCGCCCGTTCAACGGAGCTGGACGCCGCCCGCCAATTCGGCGCCCGGATTGTCACGGCCCGGGAAGTGCATGCCCGGGGCGTTGCAGCCGCCGTCCGGCATATTCCCGAAGGAGCAAGGATCGTCGTTACCTTGGATTGCGATGGTCTCGACCCCAGCGTGATGCCGGGTGTGGTATCCCGCACCCCGGGCGGGTTGACCTACACACAGGTGATCGAACTCATCGAGGGTGCCAGCCAGCGCGGCCGGATCGTCGGCTTCGACCTGATCGAGCTCCATACGCCCTCCGATATCGGCGGCATTTCGGCACTGACGGCGGCTCGCATCCTCGTCAATGCGATCGGCAGGATTGTCCGGCAGCCTTAAGAAGGCAGGCAGCCACCCTGCAAAAGACCAAACACAACCAAATTATTAGCCGACTTATTACATTTACGAGCCATCCTCTTGTCACGATTTCTGGTTGAGATCGCCGTTGGAAGATGTTCCAATAGACTCAGGCATACCTGATTTTCTCGACCTTCGATTTCACAATCCGAGTGGCGCATGTCGATTTCAGATGCAATTTACCGACCATTCGAAAGACTGATCCAGCCGCTCGATATTCCCTATCGGCCCCTGCCGTCGAAGGGCCCTGTCACGGTCCTGCTCCACTTCATCTCGATGTTTCGTGGCGTCCTGATCACGCTCGCTTTATCGTCGATGGCGAACGAGGCCATCAGTCTGACGATCGTCTGGGGGCTTTCGGTCATCGTCGACGGCGTGACCCAGCAAGGCGCTTCTGCCTTTTTGCACAATGACTGGCGGCTGCTGGTTTTCCTTGGTCTGCTGATCTTTCCGGCAACACCGATCGTGTCATTTCTTCTCAACACTCTGACCTTGCACACTCTCGGGGTCGGCATGCCTGCCGCCATTCAGTGGCAGGGACACATGGCGGTGGAGCGGCAGGATCTTGCGTTCTTTCAAGATCTGTTCGCGGGTCAGGTTGCCTCGCGCTTGCAGCAAGTCTCCTCCGCTGTCCAGCAACAGATCATCGCAGCCTTCCAATCCATCCCGCGCTTTATCTTGCAGATGGTCGGCTCGGTTATCCTGTTATCGAGCCTCGCCTGGCAACTCGCGATCCCTGTTGTCGTCTGGATTGTCCTGAACGTGCTGCTCGCTGTTAAAATGGCACCCATCTTTACGGAACGCTCGCGCCGCACCGCCAAGCAGCGCAGTCTGGTGGCGGGAGCCATCACCGATCTCTACACGAACATGCACATGATCAAGCAGTTCGCCGCCGAAGACAGCGAGGCTGGAGCCATCCGTCGCATTATCCAGAAATCCATCCATACGCAGCATAGCGAACAGCGCATCTATCGCACCTCCGAGCTGACTGTCGTAGCCCTCAACATGGCCCTCTGGCTTTCCATGCTGATGGTCGGCTTTTCGGGCCTTCTCAAAGGCTTCATCACCATCGGCGAATTTGTCGGCGCGATCTACATCCTCCACCGCCTGTCCGGGCAAACCTATACATTTCTGCAAATGGGCATGCAGATCTTCCAAGCGATTGGCACCATCAAGGATGCCATGCCGGTTATGACGACACCGCCGACCATCTTTGATCGGCCCGGCGCGCCCTCTCTCCTGGTCGATCGTGGCGAGATCCGCTTTGAGAATGTTCGCTTCGCCTACAAGGCCGGCAAACCTGTCATCGATGACCTGTCTCTAACGGTACGAGCGGGGGAAAAAGTCGGGCTTGTCGGTCTTTCCGGCGCAGGCAAGACCACGCTCGCAAATCTGCTGCTGCGTTTTTACGATATTGAGAGCGGCTCAATCCTGATTGATGGTCAAGATATCCGCGCGGTCACGCAAACGAGCCTTCGTCGCTCCATCGGCGTCATTGCGCAGGATGTAGCATTGTTGCATCGCTCGGTCGGCGACAACATCCGGTACGGCCGACCTGGCTCGGACGACGACGAGGTTAGGCGCGTTGCCGAGATGGCGAGCGCCGATGCCTTCATTGCCGACCTCTCCGACAGCGAGGGCCGGAAGGGCTACGAGGCTTTTGTCGGTGATCGCGGCATCAAGCTTTCCGGCGGCCAGCGCCAGCGCGTCGCCATCGCGCGCGTGCTTCTGAAGAACGCGCCTATCCTGGTGCTGGATGAGGCGACGTCGGCGCTCGACAGCGAATCCGAAGCCGCCATCCAGGAAAAACTCTCGCTGGTGATGGAGGGAAAAACGGTGATTGCCATAGCCCACCGCCTTTCCACCATCGCCAGCATGGATCGCATCGTCGTTCTTGATAGCGGCCGTATCCTGGAGGAGGGCAGGCCGGATGAGCTCATAGAGGGCGACGGATTGTTTGCCCGTCTGTGGAAACGGCAGACGGGCGGTTTCATGCCGGAGGAGATCGATTGACCCGTCAAGCGGTCCAGCGAGCGCCGCAATCAGTGTTTCAGGATCTGGCTCAGGAACAGCTTCGTTCGCTCGTGGCGCGGATTGGCGAAGAACTCTTCCGGAGCGCCCTCCTCGACGATCTGGCCGGAATTCATGAAGATCACCCGATCGGCCACGGCGCGGGCAAAGCCCATTTCATGGGTCACGCAGACCATCGTCATGCCATCCTTGGCAAGGCTCGTCATCGTCTCCAGCACTTCCGAGACCATTTCCGGATCAAGCGCCGAAGTCGGCTCGTCGAAAAGCATGATCTGCGGCTGCATGCACAGCGAACGGGCGATCGCGACGCGTTGCTGCTGGCCGCCGGACAGCTGAACCGGATATTTGTTTGCCTGCTCCGGAATGCGCACCCGCTCCAGGAAGCGAAGTGCGGTCTGCCTTGCTTCGGCTTCCGACTTGCCCTTGATCCACATGGGTCCGACCATGCAGTTCATCAGCACCGTCATGTGCGGAAAGAGATTGAAGTGCTGAAACACCATGCCGACATTCTTGCGCACGTCGCCGACGTTTCGCATCCGATCATGAAGCGTAATGCCGTTGACGGTGATTTCGCCTTCCTGATGTGCCTCAAGCCGGTTGAAACAGCGGATCAGCGTCGACTTGCCGGAGCCGGACGGACCGCACACGACGATGCGCTCGCCCTTGCGGACAGTCAGATTGATATCAGTCAGCACCTTGAAGCTGCCATACCATTTCGAGACGTTCTTGACCTCGATGATCTTGTCGCCGTTCATCGCACTTTGCTCCTGGCGTAATGGCGCTCAATGCGCGACTGGACGAGCTCAAGGCAGATCGACAGGATCCAATAGAGCATGGCGGCGGAAATCAGCATTTCCATGTGCTGGAACGTCTTCTGTCCCAGCGTCCGGGCCAGGAACATCAGTTCCCAAACGCCGATCACCGAAACGAGCGAACTGTCCTTCAGCATCGAAATGAACTGGTTTCCAGTCGGCGGAATGATGACGGGAAGCGCCTGGGGCAGGATGATCTTGCGCATGGTAACGCCGAAGCCGAAGCCCATCGAGCGCGAAGCTTCCCATTGCCCACGATCGATGCTTTGGATGCCCGAACGGAAAATCTCGGTCATATAGGCGCCGTAGCAAAGCGAGAGCGCCAGGATGCCGGCCGGAACGGCGTCGATCACGAAGCCCAGCTGCGGCAAGCCGAGATAGATCAGGTAGACCTGCATCAACAGCGGCAGGCCGCGGAAGAACGAGGTATAGAAGCTTGCGATGGCGTAGGCGAAACCGTTGTTGGACAGTTTTGCCACCGCGCCGAGAACCGCAATCGCAGAGGCGATGACGATCGATATCGCCGAGACGTAGATCGTCGTGACGAGCCCTTGCGTGATCATGAAGGGAAGTTTTTCCTCGATGAACGGCAGGCTTAGATGAAATGTCGCGAAGAAGGTAAGAAAGAGGATTATCAGCTCGAGCCACACGATGGCGATCTGTAGCCGGAGCGGCGCGAAGCCGATGAGGACGACATTGAGGGCGAACATGACCGCGATGGCGAATGCCACGGCAAAGCGCCCATAGAGACCCGACGTCGCGGGATCACCGATGACGGGACGCATGAGCTCGCCAAAGGACGTCCCGGTCAGATTGAATAGCAGAAAAACAGCCAGAACCGCCGCGAAGAGTGTGGCGACGAACCAGGGCTTATGAACTAGAACTTCGGATTCGACCGTATCGGGATAAAGCATCTCTTTCCCCTTCAATCAGTTCGGCGGCTCGATCGTGCGAGCCGCCGGGATTGATCTGTTTTTTACTTCACGACCGTGTAGTCGATGCCATACCATTTGACCGAGAGCTTGCTCAGCGTGCCGTCGGCCTTCATGTCCTTGATGGCATCGGCGATCTTGTCGTTGAATTCTTTGTCGCCGTGCTCGATGGCGATGGCGAGGGGCTCGTAAAAGACGGGTTCACCCAGCTGCTTGATCGGATAACCGGCCTTGACAGCATCACGCACGCTCGGCAGCGAGGAGACGACCGCATCGAGACGCGTGCCGTCACCGAGACGAAGATCGTCGAAAGCCGTGGTCGAGTTCGCATAGGATTTGACGTCCTTCGGCTTGAACTCGTATTTGAAGGGAGGTGCGCCAGCCGCATCAAGCGTCAGATCCTGCTTGGCATAGGCTTCGAACGTCGACGTTGCGGTCGTGCCCACAACCTTGCCGTCGAGATCGGAAAACTTGGTTGCTTTGCTGTCCTTGTGAACGGCGACCACCGCAGGCGTATAGTAATAGACGGCGGGAAAGTCGAAGATCTTGGCGCGCTCCTTGCTGGGCGTCATCGAGCCGACATCCACATCCCAGCGGCCGGCCCACTTTCCGGCGGTAATAATATCCCAGCCCGGGGTGACAAACTCAACTTTGACCCCCAGACGCTGGCCGACATTTTTGGCAACGTCGATGTCGAAGCCATCGAGCTCGTTCTTGTCGTTCATGAAGGATTGCGGCGCCCAGTTGGCGTCAGTTGCCACCTTCAGGGTTTTCGCGGCCATTACACGGTCCAGCACGGCACCGGCATTGGCGGGTATGGCAGCCAATACGACGGCGAGCGATGCGGCGACTGCCGCCATTCTTGCAAGTCTTGTCATCAATTTGTTCCCTTTGTTGTCATTATTGTATCGTCATGCCGATGCGGATCTCATCCGCACCATCGCCTCAACCTTGATCCTTGTGAGGATCTCGCGTCGTCCGGCAATACCGAGCGGCCATAAGCCGTTTCTTCCGTCGGAAATGGGAATTCAAAGCTCCCCTTTCTGCTTCATGTCATCGCGAACGGACCGCGCGACGCGAAACGCCTCCACGCCAGCCGGGACACCGCAATAGATCGCGATCTGAACCAGCGTGGCCCGAAGCTCGTCATCGGTTAGGCCGTTGCGGATCGCACCGCGGAAATGCACACCGAACTCATGCATTCGATTTGAGGCTGCCAGCATCCCCAGATTGAGAAGGCTGCGCTGCTTCAGATCGAGCGCGTCGTCGGTCCAGGCAACACCCCAGCAATATTCGTTGAGCAGATCCTGAAAGGGGCCCGAGAAAGCATCGGCGCCGCCAATCGCCCGATCGACATAATCATCTCCCAGCACCTTGCGCCTGACGGCCTCACCCTCGCGCTTCAAGATGTCATCCATGAGCCGGCTCTCCGATCAAGAATTCACGCAGCAGCGCCGCAATTGTCTCAGGCGCTTCGATGAGGATCGAGTGACGTAAGCCGGGCAAGATCCGAAGCTCGGAACCGGGAATGCGATCATGCATGTAGCGAGCCATGCGCGGATTGGAGCCGAGATCGTCCTCGCCCGTTGCGACGAGCGTCGGGCAGCGGATCTGATCCAGAAACCCGCCGAAATCCGTCTCCGCCAGCACCCGATAGGCAGAGGCGTAACACTCGGGGTCGTTCTCCGCGTCGCGCTTGCGCAGCCAGGCAATGATCTGGGGATTCCGCTCCTGAAACTCCTCCGTCAACCAGCGCGAGAGCGAGGCATTGTGGTGATCTGCAGGCGTACCGATGCGCAGCGCCGCAAGTCGCTCCAGGACGCGGGAGCGCTCCTCTGGCGTGCGGCCTGCAACTGTCGAAAGCAAGACCAGCTTGCGCAGCCGGGTCAGATGCGTCAGAGCCAGACGCTGGGCAATCAGCCCGCCAAGCGAAAAGCCGGCGAGATTGAAGGTCGAGAACCCCGCTTTGTCGGCAAGCGCCAGCGCCTCGTTGACGAAATCGTCGATCTCGTAGCGTCCCTTTATCCGGCTCGAATGACCATGGCCGCGAAGGTCGAACGTCAGGACCGTGAAGCGGTCCTTGAGACGATCGACCACGCCGGCCCAGGCCTCGAGATAGGAGCCGACGCCGTGGATGCACACGAGCGGCTCGCCGCTGCCATCGATACGATAGTTGAGCGTGACATCGCCGACGGTATGGCGCTGGGTCTCTGCCATGTCAGCCCACCGCCGTCTTGCGCTTCTGCTCTTTTTCGCGTGCGGCGAAGAAGGGCAGGATTTCCTTGCTGAACAGTTCCAGCGTGCGCTTCTGCAGCTCGAAAGGCAGGTTGAACGTCAGGCCGAGACAATATTGGTCGACACCGGCGGCCTCATAGACCAGCAGTTTCTCGATCGCTTCGTCGGGTGTTCCGAACATCAGGTTGGTGCGAATGTTATCCGGGTTATAATTGTCCTTGCCCTTCACCGCCTCGTAGGGGACGGCTTCGGGGAAGCCTTCGCGGACCGTGCCGATATTCTGCATGAGGTTTTCAAAAGCACGGCCATAATCCATGCTGTGCTTTACAGCGAGTTCCCAGCCATCCGGCTTGTCGTAAACACAGGTGCGACGCTGCATCATGAAGCGGGGACGCGGCACTTCCGGGTGGTCGGCGACAGCCTTTTTGAACTTGTCGGACAAAACCTGGATCTCGGCTGCGGGCGCCGAGAGTGGCGTGGACAGAATGCTGGCGCCATTGGCGATCGCCCAGTCGAACGAACCGGGATCGCGAGCAGCGACCCAAATCGGCGGATGCGGCTGCTGCAGCGGCTTCGGCACCGAGGTTGCCACGGGGAACTTCCAGTAATGCCCGTCATGGGCATAGTCACCGGCCCACAGTTTCTTAACGGCGGGCACGATTTCCTTCATATAGGCCACGCCCTCCTGCTGGGGCATGCCGCCGGCCATCCGGTCGAACTCGTACTGGTAGGAACCGCGCGCGATCCCGAATTCGAGGCGACCGTTGGTCAGGTGGTCGCAAAGTGCGGCCTCGCCGGCCAGACGAATGGGGGTCCAATAGGGCGCGACGAGCGTCGACGTTCCCAGGCGGATCTGCTGGGTGTGCTGGGCCAGCCAGACAAGCGTCTGGAATGGATTGGGCGAGATCGTACATTCGATCGTATGATGCTCGGCCGTCCAGAGCGCCTCGAAGCCGCCCTCATCGGCGAGCCGCGCAAGCTCCAGCAGATTGCTCTTCACCTTGGACATCGGAACGTCGGGTGAGAACCGCTCCATGGTCAGCGATACCGCGAATTTCATCTGTCTGCCTCCCTTTCCGGGTCTGTTTTCTTCTGGATCATCACTTCAGACGGATCACGAATGGGTCCTGCATGGCGCCGGAATAGTCGATGATGATGTTCTTGAGACGCGTGAATTCCCGCATGACTTCAAAGCCGCCGCGCCGGCCGTAGCCGCTTTCCTTGAAGCCGCCATTAGCGGACATGAAGGAGGATGCGCGATACGTGTTGATCCACACGGTTCCGGCTTCGATCTGGTTGGCGAAGCGCATGGCGCGGTCGATATTCTGCGTCCAGATGCCGGAGGCCAGACCGTAGTTCGAGTCGTTGGCGAGCTCGATCATCTCTTCTTCGGTTTTGAATGGCATCACGCCGACAACCGGGCCGAAGATTTCGTCACGCATGAAAGCCATGTCGTTCTGCGCCTCGACCATGACCGTCGGCTCGAAGTACCAGCCACGCGACAGATCCTGGGATTGCGGCCGCTTTCCGCCGGCCGCGATCTTTGCGCCTTCCTTCACGCCGGATGCGACATAGCCCTCGACCTTGGAGAGCTGATCGGCGAGCGCCAAAGGACCGATATCCGTCTCCGCATCCATGGGATGGCCGACCCGGATACGTTGCGTGCGGGCGACCAGCGCGTCGATGAAGCGATCATAGACATTCGCCTCAACAAAGCAGCGGGAGCCGGCGACACAGGTTTGCCCGGCAGCCGCAAACACGCCCGACACCACGCCGTTGACGGCATGTTCGATATCGACGTCGCCAAAGACGACATGCGGCGACTTTCCGCCGAGCTCCATCGAGCATGGGACCAAGTTCATGGCTGCGTTGCCGGCGATGCGGCGGCCGGTGTTGGTGCTACCCGTAAAGACGTATTTGGCGATGCGAGGATGGCGGGTCAGCGCCTCGCCGGCGCTTTTGCCGGTTCCGGTGACGACGTTCACGACGCCATCGGGAAAGCCCGCTTCAGTAATCAGCTCCGCCAGCGCCAGCGTTGAGGCCGTTGCGTGCTCCGAAGGCTTGATGACGACGGTGTTGCCGATTGCCAGGCAAGGCGCGAGCGTGCCGGTCAGCAGCATCAGCGGCGAATTCCAGGGCGTGATCATGCCGACGACGCCAATCGGTTCCCGCATGTTGAAATTCAGCATATCGAGCTTGTTGACCGGGATCGTCTCGCCATGCAGCTTGTCGGCCATGCCGGCGAAGTAGTGATAGCTGTCAGGCATGGAGCGCATCTGGGCGCGCATTTCCTTGATCAGCTTGCCATTGTCGCGCGTTTCGATTTCGGCAAGCTCGTCGGCGTGCTGCAGGACAAGATCGGCCAGCTTGCGGACCAGCCGGCCGCGGTCGGTCTGCGTCATGCGTCGCCAGGCGGGATCGCGAAATGCCTTGCTGGCAGCGGCAACCGCGTCGTCCACATCGGCCGCATCGGCCTCGGCGAATTCATACCATGGCTCGCTGGTGGTCGGGTCGTAGCTTGCGATGTAGTTGCCGTTTTTCGGCGCAACGAAACGTCCGTTGATGAACAGGAGCTGCCGCGAGCCTTCGAGTGATTTGACCGTCGTCTTCATATTTGTCGTCCTATTCGTGGGAGCTTTGCATCCAGGCGTGAGCCTCGCCGTCAATCATCGCGACGCGGCCGCCGTCATCGGAATCCATGTAGATGCCGAAGCGCATTTCGCGCCGCTCACGCACATAGCGGCGCAGCATGGAGCGCAGTTCGTGCGTCGGCACCTGTTCGTAGGGGATTTCGTCGACGTGAAAGAACTTCAGCCCGGCGGGGAGATCGGCCGGCATGCCCTCATCCGCAAGGCGTGCGCGATAGATAAGATAGCCCGGATCGCTGTCGGCGACGTCGAAGACGGAATAGAGGAACGTGTTGTCGGGCAGCAGCCGAAGCGCACCACCCTCGTCAACGACAAGCTGGCTGTCCGCCTTTCTCCGCTTGGCCGTCGGCAGCACCCAGCCGCCCTTGCCATCGGAGCGCAACAGAAGATGATCCGTCGCTTCGATCAGATAGCCGATGATCATCCCGTGTGAGGCGATCCATCCGGCCGGCAGCGGATCCTTCACACTTGCATAGCGTCCCCGGCAGAAGCCGAGCGGCGCCGTAGGACTTGTGCCGAATGCCCGCACCTCTCCGATCAGAATGGCATGATCGCCAGCATCCATCCGATTGAAGACCGAGCAATCGAACCAGGTGAGGCTGTCGGTCAGGACCGGTGCGCCGGTGTGGATGCGATCATGATTGACCGACTGGAACTTGTCCGGCGATTTCGAGGCGAAGGTGGCCGAGACATCGACCTGCCCTTCGTGAAGAATGTTGACCGCGAAGCAATCGGAATTGGTGAAAGCCTGATAGCTCGAAGCCGATTTGGCAACGCAGACGAGAAGCAGCGGCGGATTGAGGGAGACGGAGGTAAAGGAGTTCGCGGTCATTCCGCGCGGCGTGCCATCTTCGTCCACCGTCGTAATCACGGTCACGCCCGTGACGAAGGTTCCGAATGCCCGGCGCAGTGCTATCGGATCGATGGAGGTCTCCATCATTGCCGCCGTGTCCGCCATGCCCGCTTGCCTCCTCTTCTGTCGTTGAGAGAAAGCTAGCGATGCCAGCCTTTCGGTTCTTCCTCATCATCAACGGAGGAGGATGAAAACTTCTGCTCTGGTTCGTAGGAGATGGAAATAGGGTGGAAAATGCCGCCTCAGGGCCGGATATCGCGAAGATTCAGGCTTTCGCGCCGGCAGACCTGTTATCGATGACACCATGAAGACGAATTGCCAATTCGACGGCAAAGCGTTTGTCGGGACTTTCCACATCGACGCCGAACAGCTCCTGAATGCGCGACAGACGATAGCGAAGCGTCGTCACATGCAGGCCCATCGTATCGGCGCAAGCCTGGCTGCGGCAGCCCTCCTGCAGATAGGTCGACAGGGTTTCGAGATAGGGGGTGCCGTTTTCGCGATCATGATCGGCGATGGCGCCGACGCTGTCCTGCACGAAGCTGCGGATATCACCAGCTTCGGAAGCCGCCACCAGCATCGGCAACGGCCCGAAATCCTGCGCGGCAAGCGCTCCCGTGAGACCGAAGGAACGGCCAATACGGATCATGCGGCCACATCGCTCCCAGGCGGCGGGATAGTCGGTCAGCGACAGGCATCGGCTGCCCGCAACCACGATCGGTTCTTCGTCGAAATAGCGGCCGAGCTCTTCGGCGATGCGCCGCGTCAGCTTGGCCGTGCGCTCCTGTTTGCGGCCCGCATCGTAGGGAACGAGACAGACGACCCCGCCATCGATCGCAACGAGACTGGCCTGCAGCTGCGCCTGCTGCATGATGCGTGAAAGCGTATGCTCGACATCGACCGATGCTCCGCCGAACGCCTTGGTCTTGTCCGGAAAGTCGACGACGATCATCTGTTGGGGCTGAGAAAAGCTCAGGCCCAGACGCTGCGCGCGCTGCCCGATGTCGTTGGCATTACGCCATCTCGCTTCAACAACCTCAAAGAACAGCTCGCTCTGCGTTCTCGTTTCGAAGCGAAAGCGGATGAAGCTGCGCATCATCTGGACGCTGAGTGCGAACTTGGCGCTATCGAGCATCAGCAGGTCGAGATCGCTGAACTCCCGTTCCGTCGGGAAAATGATCAGCGCACCGACCAACTGCATATCGACGGTCAGCGCCTCTATGCGAGCGGACAGTTTGAAACGTTTGCCGCCATCGTCGAGAAACAGGCTCGTCGTCTCCGACACACCGTTCTCGACCGTCTCGCGGGCGGTTTTCATCAACGATCTGGCAAGACCGCTCGAGGCCAGCTCCTGCCATGCGTCGTCGCTCAAGGATGTTGTGGGTGATCGGCCCGCGATCAGCTGATTGGCCGTGAAGTCGACCACCACGAGCGGATTTGCGAACATGGTTCCCACCATGGCCGACAATGAAGAGACGGAACCGTCGCTGAGCACATGCTCGAGAAGGGACGTGTGCGTCTTGAGCGCGCGCTCCAGTCTCTGGGCCGATCGCTTTTCCGCTTCCAGCCGATGCTCGCGCTCGACGGCGATCGCGCCGAGGTGAATGATGGTGCCGAGAAAGGCAAGATCTTCCTCAGAAACGTCGGTGACCTGTCGAGCGATGACGCTCAGCACCATTGGCCGCCCTTCCGCATCCCGGCAATTCATCGGCATGACCAGCACGGTTCGGTAATCGCGCTCGAAAGCCTCGTTTCTATAGCCTGGAAACTCGGAGGATTCTCTCACGTCGCGGATATAGATGGGCTCGTTTCTCTGCAGCGCGATCAGGGACGGGCTCGTGGCCAGCTCCCACCGATCAGGCAATTGTCGCTCGATCAGCGTCGGATCGTGACGAACGATCACGTAAGCATAGCCGTGGGCGGCGTCGATACTCATGATGGAGCCGAGCGCCCAGTTGGCATGACGGCAGGCAGCGGCGATGAGATGTTGCAGGACGGTCTGCAGGTCGCCGCCGCTGTTGATCTGGCTTGCGACGTCACGCAGGGACAATATCTGAGACTTCTGATCCAAATGCCCTTTTCTCCCAGGTCTGTCTCCCCGGCTCTCGGCGCGCATCATGCGTTCGGGCGCGCATGATGTCTACTTCGCTTCGGTGGAAGTTTTTGCCAGCATTTCCCCAAAATGGAGGATGAAGAAAGTGACGCTCCGGCTAGTCTTCAGCCAACTTCAATTTTTGGGCGGCGCGAAAGCATGGCACTCGAGATCAGAAAAATCTGCACATTTTTAGAGGAAACGCTGGTGGAAGGCGGCAGGGTGGCGCCGCGGCCGGTCAATATCGTGGTCGTTGCGGCCATCATCCCCAATCCGTGGGCAGGCCGTGGTTTCGTGGAAGACCTCAGGCCAGAGATCATCCGCATCGCCGGCGAACTCAGTCATGAAATGACAGACAGATTGCTGCGGCAGATGCCGGGGGAAAAAATCGAGGCCTGCGGCAAGGCAGCTGCGGTCGGCGTCAACGGCGAGATCGAACACGCGTCGGCCATGATCCACACCTTGCGCTTCGGCAATCCCTTCCGCGAAGCGATCGGTGGCACCAATTATCTCGAATTCGCCAACACCCGAAACGCACCGGGCGCGCTCCTGTCTCTGCCGATGATGCACAAGAGCGAATCCGGCAAACGATCGCATTTCCTCACGGCCAACTTCCAGATCGCCGACGCACCGGGTCCTGACGAAATCATCGTTGCGATCGGCGCATCGGACAATGGTCGCGCTCACGCGCGCATTGCCGATCGCTTCCAGGATATCGCCGAAATGGAAGCGGAAAAGGCCAAGCTGGCCTGACGCTCTCGATCAATCTTCATCTGATGGCCGTGCCGGACGCCGGTGCCAAACGCTGCCTCCGCTTATTGCGGGCTTAGCTGCACGCGGATTTTGGCGTTCGGCACGGCCAATTGCTTCGCCATATCCTGCAAGGCAGAGACATTCGCGCCGTCGCTGATCGTGATGCGTCCGCCCATGATCGGTTCCCTTATCCAAGGCTCTATGACAACCTTGCCATCGATCAGGACCTGTGTCTGCCGCCCTATGGCCGCCTGCGTGAAATCGCGGAACTTTGCGGCACCGTCCGCAGTGAGTTCGATGCTCAGCTGAGAGGCGTAGGAGGAAACAGGGGATCGTTCGATCTTTGCGCTCTTCACCTCGAGCTCGATTGGCTCAATCACAGCGGCTGTATTGCCATCCGCGGGCGATGCCGCCGCTTGCGTGTCGGCTGCCGTGGCTTTTGACGGATCACCGACAACTTTCTGGTCCGCATCGCTCGGCAACACGGGAGCGACTTGGGGTGGCGCCATCGCCGGTGTCGTCAACACGGATGGGATTGCGAGGGTCGTCGGCAAATCCGCACGCTGAATATGGGTATAGGTGCGTAGCGTCGTTCCGCCGGAGACGACGGTGACGATTTCCGACGCTTCGAGTGTCGAACCATCCTTCAGCGACATCACGAACTTGGCGTTTCTATTTTTACTGGCCTGCTTGGCAGAGGTGAGCTGCTCGACCGTCAGGCTTTTCACCCGCTCCGGGAATGCGTCCATCAATTTGGCAATCGCCGCCTGCTGAGACAGACTGAACGTTGTGGAATCGTATTTTTCAACAAGAGACAGAACGGCCGTATGCGCGGAAGGATCGCTCGACTCCAATTTCCAAGTCGATGTAATCGGGACACGAACACCGCCGTAATCCTCCTCTCGCGTGGCCACCAGCTCCTGCCCCATGTCCATAATCTGGTCCTGATAGGCTTGGCCCATGGCGATCAGCCCGGCTTCGGGCACCAAGACGTTCACCACAAAAAGCGGGTTTGCCTCGACATTCCGAACGATGGAGGACACCGTGCTGTCAGATGCGCCAGCGTCTCCGGATGTGGTCGCGGCCATCTTGCGCAGGTTCGCCTTGATCTGATCAGCTCCCGAAAGCGCGCGCGGATATCCGTTCAGATCCGTCTCTAGCTCAAGCTCTTCAACGCCATAAGCTGCAAGAGAATTCTGATAGAGCGCGTTCATCTGATACCCGTCCGCGGCCCCCGCAAGGTCACCGGGAAGATCAGCATGCAGAGACCAGACGACCCGCAGGCCGTTTGCGTCTCGCGACAGAATACGCATGCGCTGATTGAAAACACCGCGCATCGTAACGGAGGAGGCTCCAGGCTTGTCGAACCAGAGCGACATATCGGTTTCGGTCGCCTTCTGGATCTTATAGCCTTGCTCGACACCCACGGCCGGCGCGTAAGCCGGGATCGTAATGCTCTCGGCCGACCATGCCGGCATGGAAAGCGCGCAGCAGGCGAAAAGCCATAAGACCATTCTTTTCAACTTTGCCGCCCCCATCCCTATCGACAGCCTGCGCTTCTGCAGGACGTTACGGTCAGCCCCAAAAGGCTTCCTCAACTCAGAATAGGTATGGCGACGGCCGCAATCGACCAGCCCCTTCGGCATGGACTCTTTGCAAGCAAGCTGGATAAATCCGATCGGTTAAGCCGCAACGTGGCCGATCGCTTCGATTTCGATCAGAAATTCCGGACGAAACAGGGCAGAAACCTGAACGAGCGAGCTTGCCGGCACGCGCGGACCCGGCTTGATGAAACGATCGCGTACTTCCCGAAATATGGCCAGCGCGCCGACATCGACCATGAACACCGTCAGCTTAACGATATCGCCGAGGTCGCCGCCCGCCGCCTGCATGGCTGCCTGCAGGTTGCGAAAGACCTGTTCCGTCTGTGCCCGGATGTCACCAGCGCCGACGAGTTGGCCTTGCGCGTCCAGCGCGATCTGGCCCGCGACATAAACGGTTCGGCCCGGGCCTGTCACCACTATCTGGCTGTATCCGAATGGTTTCGGCATGGATTGCGGATTGAGGAAATTCTTGTCTTCCAACTGGCTCATGGCGGATCATCCTTCAAAGGTATTGGCGGTATCGGCAACCTGAAATTCAATCCCAGGAACGACATCCCGGGGATTGCCAGTTCCCATCAGACCTCTTTCAACTTCATCGACCCATCGAGACTTCCGATCAGTGTCGAACTCGCCTGGTTGAGCCCAAGGACTTCGACGGAGCTTGCATGGGCCTTGAAGCGTTGCACGACTCTATCGAGAGCGGCAACCGCCGTGATATCCCAGAAATGCGCATGCGACACGTCGATAATAACGGCCTTTTCGCTTCCGTCCTGGATATTGAAGGCCTCGATGAAAATATCGGCCGATGCGAAAAACACTTGCCCCGAGACGCGGTAAGTGACCCGTCCGGACTCCTCCTCTTCGGTTTCGACCTTGAGCAGGCGCGCTACCTTGAAAGTGAAGAATACGCCGCTCAGAAGCACTCCAACCGTCACGCCGAGCGCCAGGTTGGCGCTGAAGACCGTGACCAGCACCGTGACGACCATAACGATGCTTGAGGTCTTCGGATGGACGATGAGGCTTCGCAGTGACGACCAGTCGAATGTATCGATCGACACCATCACCATGATGGCGACCAGCGCGGCGACCGGCACTTGAGAGACCCAAGGCTTCAGCAATACCATCAGAATAAGCAGAAGCGCGCCGGCAAACAGCGTCGATAGTCGCCCGCGGCCGCCGTATTTCACGTTGCTGACGGTTTGCCCGATCATGCCGCAACCTGCGATCCCGCCAAACAGGCTTGCTGCGGCATTGGCGATGCCGAGGCCGGCGCATTCGCGGTTTTTCGCGCTGGACGTATCTGTAAGATCGTCGACGACGCTGGCCGTCATCATCGATTCAAGCAGGCCGACCATGGAAATGGCCAATGCCGGACCGGCGATGATTGTTAGTGTTTCCATGGTCAATGGAACTGTGGGCCACGCAAATGATGGTAGAGAATCCGGCAGTTTGCCCAGATCGGCAATGGTCAGGACAGGCAGATGCAGCGAGATGGATACGACCGTCAAAATGAGGATGCAGATCAGCGGCGACGGAATAGCCGTCGTGATCCGCGGCGCTACGTAAATCACCACCAGACCGGCCGCCAGCATGGCATAGGCGAGCCAGTCCCCGCCGATGATATGGGGAAGCTGTGCCGAGAAGATCAGGATTGCAAGCGCATTGACGAAGCCCGTGCGGACGGATTTCGACACGAAGCGCATCAGCACGCCGAGGCGCAGCAGGCCGAAGGCGATTTGCAGCACACCCGCGAGCAGGCCGGCTGCAAACAGATATGGCAAGCCGTGCGCATGAACCAACGGCGCCGCAACGAGCGCGACCGACCCGGCGGCTGCGGAAATCATGGCGGGACGGCCGCCCGTAAACGAAATCACAATACCGATGACAAAGGAGGCAAACAGCCCGACCTGAGGATCGACGCCGGCCACGAAGGAAAAGGCGATGACTTCGGGAATAAGCGCGAATGTCGCGACAGCACCTGCCAGCATTTCGCGCATGGGATTGGCGGACCAATCACGACGAATGGATGAAAATTGCATGGAGTAAATTCTCGCAAAGCATAGCTCGGCCGCCCATGGAGCGGTTGATTGGATTGCATGCTGTTTTTGCGTGGTCTGGCGGATCGGCGGCCAGAAGAGCCACCCGGAGTTTCACCGGGTCCGTGGTGAGTGAGCGTTTTATGGCGGCAAATGTTCCGCAATGCAATATAAAAGGACATCCCGGCGGCATGAAACCGCAATGCCAGACGCAGCAATTGCCTAGCACGTGCAGATCGCACGAAGGTCATGGCGGCCGCTTAGGCCATGCCGTGCAGGCGCGCTCCCAATGCAACGGAGGCTTCCGCAGCGTCAGGAAACTTCTTGAGAAGCTTCTCCTCGGGCATCGGCCAGTGCTCACGCAGAATTTCTCTCTGCCTGGGCACCCGCCGTTCCGGCGGGCGCCAGAATTGTCATGGCTATCGTTGACGCCAATTTCGTGCCGCGCGCGTCAGGCTTTCTGCAAGAATGAGAATGCACCCCATGAGAAGTATGAGCGCAGCGATGAAACCCGAGAAGAGGCCGGCATAGACCGCTATTGCGATGACAATGATGAGAGCCAGCGAGAGCAATGCCAAGGCACCATCATCGATGAACATCCCCAGCAATTCCGCAATGATCGATTTTAGCAGGTTCATGATGCGATCCTTTCGGAATGGGTAGAGCGGAACAGCCGCAGCCTGTTCACGGCAACAAATGCAAATACGGCAAGCACGGCAAAGATCGGAAGCAGCGATAGATCCGCACCGGGCCATTCCGCGCCGAGCCCTTCACCAACCCAGAAGATGCCGAAGGTGCTCAACAGCAAGCCGACGACGAACTTGAGGCTGTTTTCCGGAACAGCGGTCAGCGGCTTGTGAAGAAGCAGGCCGATGAGGATAACGAGAACGCAGGCGATCAACGCGCCGAGGCTCGCATAACCGATCAAGCCTTGGCCAGCGCCTGTCGCAAGCACGATGAAGACGACCTCGACACCTTCGAGAAGCACGGCCTTGAATGCCGCCATGCCTGCCATGAAGTCGGCCCGGCGATCCGAAGACTGACGCTTGAGGCTCTCGGTCTCCGTCGCAAACGCCTTCCCTTCGTCATGCAGGGCGATGAAGCCGGAGGCGCGCAAAATTGCCTTTCGCAGCCAGCGCAGTCCGAACAGGACAAGCATGGTCCCGATCACCAATTGCATGATCTCGATCGGAATGAGACCAAGCAGCGGCCCGAGGGCAAAAACGAGTATGGCGAGCACACCGAGTGCCAGGCCTGTTCCTATGAAGGCCGGCCGCCAGCTTTGGGTGATGCCGACAGCCAGAATGATGGTGAACGCTTCGACGACTTCGACGAACGAGCCCAGAAAGGAGGCCGTCATGGTCGATGTTATGCTTGTTATGGTGGTCATGAGTGTCTTCTTCTTTTGATCATTGAGTTACGCAGGCAAGACGGTGCATCGTTCGGGGGGAAGGGAAAACGAGAGGAAGGAGCCTCTCTCCTCTCTGCGTGGCCAATCGAGGCGAAGGAGGTCGCTGCCAACGCGGACCTGAACCCGCCAGCACCTGCCCTGAAACGCACTGTCGACCACCTCACCCATCAAGTCGTTCTGTCCGGCGGCCGGCCTTCCGTCTTCAGGACGAACAACGAGTACGGCAGGACCCTGGATAGGATGAGAGGCATGCTTCATGACGCTCCCGTCGGATGCGACCTGGAAGTTCGCATCCGACGCAATGCCGCTGAGCAGAGAGAACCCGCCAAGAAATTTGGCGACGAACGCATTGGCGGGCGCCTCATAGATCGCCTGAGGCGGAGCGAACTGTACGATGGATCCATTTTCCATCACCGCCAGCCGGTCGGAGACCGCCATCGCTTCGACCTGGTCGTGCGTCACATAAACCGCGCTCATTTCCTCCGAGCGGATGAGCCGCATCATCTCTGCGCGCAGGTCGTCACGGAGGGCCGCATCAAGATTGCTCAGCGGCTCGTCAAGAAGAAGCAGGCGCGGGCGCATGGCCAGGCAACGTGCAATGGCAACGCGTTGCTGCTGACCGCCCGACAACTCGCTCGGCTTGCGGCTTGCGAGCTGTTCGAGGTGGGTAATGGAGAGCGCATGATCGATGCGGCGACTGATTTCGTTGCGGTCGAACCCTTTCGCTTCAAGACCGAAGCTCAAATTCTTGCGCACCGTCATATGGGGCCAGAGCGCATAGTCCTGAAAGATCAGTCCGACATTTCGCTGCTCGGCTGCCACGCGATTGCGGCGCGACCAGACGGCTTCCCCTTGGATGTGAATGTCGCCATCGTCCGGATCGACGAGACCGGCAATGGATCGCAACAGGGTCGACTTGCCGGATCCGCTTGCACCGACGAGAGCGATGACTTCCCCGGCCTCCAGCGTGAAGCCAAGGTTATTGAGCACCGCTTTGCCGCCGAGAGACTTGCCCAGGTTTACGCATTCGAGCGCAGGCGTCGTCATGGATCGATCTCCTTTGGATGAGCGTTCAGCCTCGTCGAAGCAAACACGAGGCCCCACGTGATGCTAACGGCCAGCAGGGCCACCAGAGCCATCGCGCAGGCGACGGCATCTCGGTCCTGGGTGAAGTCATCAACGATCAGCGCCGGCAATGCCGGCCCCGCCTGAGGCATGAGAAACTGTGACATCGGCAATTCGAAAATGGTGCGGACCATGGTGACACCGAAAGCGGCCGCAATAGCACGTCCGATCAGAGGACCGACGATCCGCCGAAGGTGTTGCATGGGACTTGCGCCGGCAAGACGCGACGCCTCGCTGATCGATGGACCAAGCCGATCGAGCGCCGACCACATGAAAATCAGGCAATAGGGCAGCGCGGCGGCGCAATAACCAAGGACCAACAGCGTCCGCGTTCCGTACAAGCCGAGATCAGTGAAGCCCGGGACGCGGTCATAGAGAAGTATATAGCCGAACGCGAGTATGATGCCGGGTACTGCGACCGTTATCATGGCCAGCCCGACTGCGATTGCCCGGACGCGCTTGGACGCGAACGAGACCTTGAATGCGAACAGCGCCGAGAATGCCACCGTCATCAGTGCTGCCACCACGCCATAGAGGAAACTCGACATCAGCGCCTGCCCCGCAACATTCGACATGTCGAATACCGCCCTCACCGCGCTCAGAGAGAAGTTCGTGAGGGCGAGGCCGCCTCCGAGCGAGGTCGTGAATGCCCTGAGTGTCACGGCGAGTAATGGCAAAACGGCCGAGAGGACGACAATCAGCATGAGCAGGACGACTGCCGGCAGTTGCCAGGCTCCGAGCCTGTAGCGCCGCAACGGCCGATTGCGACCGGATACGAAGCGGGCGTCTCGCTGTGTGCCGCTCGCTGCCGCTGCCATGACTGATCCGGAGACGAGGACGGCCAGAAGCAATGCCTGTGCACCCGCTGCCGGAAAATCGACCGGAAAGCTCGAGGTCGCGGCGTAGATATTGTAGGTCAGCAACCCGAAATTCATGGATCTTGCGATCGTGTTGGCCAGTCCGAAATCGCCGATGATCTCCGCAAAGGTCGTCAGCAAGGATAAGCCGATCGCAGGCATCAGCATGGGAATGATGATCCTGGAGATGGTGCGCATGGAGCCGGCGGATGCCATCCGCGCGGCATCGATGTATTCGCCGCCAATACCTTCCAGGCGGGCACGGATGATAAAATACGGCACCGGGAAAAGCGAAAGCGCCATGACGAGCAGCAAGCCGGGCGGCCCGAAGAAGGATGAGGCCTGCGGCGGCGACAGGATGCCAAGATAGACGAGGTAGCCGCCCTGCGACATCAGCAAAACCCAGGCAAGGCCCTTCAGGTAGCTCGGCGTCGCGAAAACGATCCAGGGCAACGCCATCCAGAGCTTGCGCAAGCGAATATCGCTCAGATGGACGACAAGCGCCAATGCCGCACCCAGAAGGGTCGACGCCAAGGCGCCGACGATGCCGAGAACAATTGTATTGACGATGCCACGCAGCAGGCGCGGAGACGTGACCAGGCGCATCACGGCATCCAGCGAGGGCGCAATACTGGGGTCGGTGGCGTCAAACAACTTCGGAAAGATCGCCTGCGCCAGGACGAGAAGCATCGGCAAGCCGATCAGGATGAAAGCGGCGAGCCAGAGCAGCGGCGCACCGCCGCGCCAATTCCCGCTGAGCCTTGGTCTGGATAAGCGCAAAGCGATATTCCCGACGGACCTGTTGTCAAAGGAGGCGCGGACATCCCCCGCCTCCGGCCCGATTAAGGTACGAATTGATCCCGGAACCATTGCTTCCACTCGGTTTCGTTTGCAGAGGCGACCTTGTCGTCAAGAACCTGCCAGCTGGATGTATTGTCGACGCGAGCGCCCTTGCCCTTTACGCCATCGATCAACGGCGCGAAGAAACCATCGCCTCCGTCCGTCTGTTCCATTGCCGTATTCGCCTCCTTGGTGAGCAGGAATTGCACGAACGCTTTTGCGTCCTGCTCATGCTGGGTCGTACGGGCAATGCCGGCGCTGGAAGGGATCGCGACGACGCCTTCGGTCGGGTAGACGATCGAAATCGGCTCCTTCTGATCGATCAACGCATAGATCGAGGTATCCTGTTGGATCGCGACAGCCGCATCGCCGGTGATCAACGACTTGTTGACCGCCCCGCCGCTTGGAATTCCGCTCAACTTCTTGTTCGTCAGAATACCCAGGAGTTCCTGCTTGCCGGCATCGACGCCCTTGGCGGCGAAATAACCGGCCAGCCACTGAAACGCCGGACCGGACAGGTTTGGATCCTTGGCCGCGACCGTGCCTGAAAAGCCGACAAGATCACGCCAGGAGCGAGGCAACTTTGCACTTCCCGTCTTCTTCGTGTTGACCGCAATCGCCGTCGTCGAGACTGTAATGGGAAAATAGGCCTGACTGGCTGGGACAAGGCGCTTGCCGAGGGCAGTATATTCGACCTTATCGGCAAGACCCGGCTCGGGCTTGAGGATATTCTGATCTGCCAGCCTGTGCATGACGGCCGAGCCCTCGACCCAGAGGACGTCAAACTTCGGATTGTTGCCTTCCGCAGCGACTTTTCCAAGGAGTTCACCGGTGGAAAGCCGTACGAGATCGACCGCTATTCCGGTCTTTGCGGTGAATGCCTTGGTTGCCGTGTCGACGCTATCCAAAGCGGAGTAAACAACGAGATGGTCCGCCGCATGGGCGAGGCTGACCGTCGCCGTCACACCGAACATGACAGCGCCTGCGAATGAAAGCTTCTTCATCGACTTATCCTTAGGGGCTTGAAAATATTGAGCTTGAAATCATTTTTTCACACCGCGCTTCAGCCAGTGTTTGTCGATAGCGCCACGCAGAGCGCCAAATTTCGCGAGAGACGAAAGCGCCGCTTCACGGTCTTCCGCCGCAAGCGCCACGATCATGGCCTCGATCAGGACGATCGTTGCGCCATGCATTGCCAGATGATCGGCTCTCCCCCGCGATATGGGCAGAACCTCCGTCACCTGTTTGCTGACAAATGGATAAAGGCTATCGCCGACAAGCAAGACCGGCACCTCGTTCGCCTCGGCGTAGTCAAGAACGACCGACACTTCCCGATAAACGGGCGCATGAGCGATCATCAGGATCGCATCGCCTTTTCCGACGGAGATGAGTTGGTCCGCCAGACCGATGCCGCTATCCGAAAGACCTGTGGTCGGCAGACCGAGCCGATTGAACTGCAAGGCGGCATATTCGGCAACGCTCCCCGATGGGCCGATGCCGAAAACGAAGCGTCGCCGCGCCGAGAATAGAATACGTATGGTTCGCCCGAAGGCCTCGGAAAATGCGGTCGACGACATCGCCTCCAGACTTTCCCGATGAGCTCGCAGGACAAGCCCCAACGCCCCATCGGAATTCGCTCCGAGATCCTCGAGCGTTCGGCTTAGGCGGCCTTCCGGGCCAGATCCTGTCAGATCGGCCAGGATTGCCTCGCGCAAATCGGCAAGCCCTTCAAAGCCGAGGCTGCGGGCAGTCCGTACGACCGTCGCGTCACTTGTGCCGGCTTTCAGGGAAATCTCTGCCGCCGAGTTAAGAAGAACCGCCTGCTTCTGATTTCGGAAGAAGGACGCCATCTTCTGTTCGGCCGGCGGCATCGACGGGAGTGCCGCGTCGATTCGTTCATTCAAACTTGGCTGGTCTGTCGTCTGATCATTCATCACGCTACTCGGTCGCAAACACTTCATGATAGCTATCTATGAAATGTTTATTTCAAGACAATGACAATTGGCAGCTTTCAGCGATTTAACGTTCCACTCTTGGTCGATGATCCCGGCGCCAAAAATCTCCACGCCAACAAAGTCCAGCCCGCCCCAAGCGCCCATCCCCCGATGACGTCGCTCGGAAAGTGAACACCGAGAAAAATGCGCGAGAAGCCGACGAGGCCCGTGACGAAAATTGCCATCGTCATGCAGGCGAAGCGTCCATTGCGGGATGCGATCCGCGATGACCATAAAAGAGCCAGGCCGAGATAGACGGCGGACGATAGAGTGGAGTGGCCGCTCGGAAAGCTCTCGCCGCTCGCTTCGACCAGATGGGGAACAATGTCTGGCCTCAACCTGCCGATCAGAGGTTTGATGCCGTTGCCCAGCAGTTCAGCGCCCGCGAAAGCAAGCGCAATAAAGATAGCCTGCCGAAAGGCTGCCGCTATGAGGAGCAGCGACACTGCGATCACTGCAAGCAATCCGGTCACAAGGGAGCTTCCAAGGTTCGTCATAACGACCATCGCCTGGGAAAACCAGACAGGTCCGAGGGGCAGACCAAGATCGTTGCTATTGCGCAATGCAAGAAGAACTTCGTCGTCAAGAGACCATGTTATGCCAAGGCATATGCTCAATGTGATCAGACAGCCGACACCGATGCATACCGCAGCTGCAATCTCTACCGAGGACGGCTTGTTATATGTGGGATGATCGAGAGCCACTCAATTTCTTCGCTTTTGCCATTTGCGTTGATATGCCCGAAAGGACTGACAGCTCCCTGAAATCCTAGCCATGGACGGCAGTTTTGCTTCGCGCGAAAAGATCAGGGGCGCCGTAAGGCAGCGCCCCTGATCAGAATTGCTATTTTGCCGGCGTCACCTTCGAAGCCATGGCAACGCCCGATTTCTGGATTGAATATCGAACGGCTACGCGCTCGCCGACCTTCAAACTTTCGACTTCTATATTCTCCGGCAGATTGACTGTCGTCCCCGTCGAAAGGGTGAACTGGTCTGCCTTGGCGTTGATGTTGGTGATCGTTCCGGTCTCATCGCGAGCCATCGCGACGCCGGCGACCAACGTCCAGATCGCGATAATGCCAATCGGCAAAACGTTTTTCAGCATGATTTACTCCTTGTGTTGGCGGGCATGATGCTGTGGTGCTCAGACCACTGATCGGTATTTCCGATCCGTCTGGAGGTTGCGCCTCAAATCTTCCCGGCAGTTTGCGGAATTCTTACAAATCGGACATTCCGGAAGGCCTCAAAGTGAGGCGATGGCGGCCTGGACATGAGATTGTTTGCGGGCTCTGTTGCCCTGCAACCTGTCAAAGGCGAGGTAAATGACCGGCGTGGTAAACAAGGTCAGCGCCTGCGAGACAATCAGCCCGCCGACGATCGCGATTCCGAGCGGGACACGCAATTCGGAGCCTGGACCCGTTCCCAAGGCAAGCGGGACAGCGCCGAACAGGGCGGAAAGCGTTGTCATCATGATTGGTCGAAACCGCAACATGCATGCCTGCCGAATGGCATCGAGAGGCGTCAGATTCTGCGTTCGCTCGGCGTCCAGCGCGAAATCGATCATCATGATCGCGTTCTTTTTGACAATTCCGATCAGGAGGATGATGCCGATCATGCCCATGATGGAGAGATCCAGATTGGCAAGCTTCAGCGCCAGCAGAGCGCCGAGGCCCGCGGATGGAAGCGTCGAGATAATCGTCAGCGGATGAATGGCGCTTTCGTAAAGGATACCCAGCACGATATAGACGGCAACGACGGCCGCCAGAATGAGCCAAGGCTGGCTTCTCAGTGAATCCTGAAAGGCCTGCGCGGTCCCCTGGAACGACCCTATGACGGTTGCCGGCATGCCAGCGCTGGTCTCTGCCGCCTTGATCGCCGTGACCGCATCGCTCAGCGCATTGCCGGGGCTCAAATTGAAGGAGATCGTCGTGGCCGGCATCGAGCCTTGATGATTGATGGATACCGGCAGCACGCCGCTTTTCAGCGTTCCAAGCATGCTCAAAGGGATGAGCTTGTTGGTCGTAGCCGACTTTACATAAAGGTGCGACAGCGCTTCCGGTGTCAGCGCAAACTCTGGCGCGAGCTCCATGACGACGTGATATTGGCTAACCTGTGTATACAGTGTCGCGACCTGACGCTGTCCGAAGGCGTCGTAGAGCGTCTGATCGATCTGAGACACATTCACGCCGAGGCGCGATGCCGTCGACCGGTCGATGTCAAGCGTAACGCTCGTCGCGGCTTTCTGCTTGTCGGAGATCACGTCCTGCAGCTGGGGCAGCCCCTTGAGAACCTTGGTCATGGTCGCCGCCCACTTGTCGAGCTCCGCCGTGTCCGGATCTTGAAGCGTATATTGATACTGGGAGGCTGACGCGCGGCCACCGACCTGTATGTCCTGGCGAACCTGCAGGCCAACCGTCAAACCCTCCAAACCCGATGTCGCGCTGCGCAGACGCGCCAGTACCACGGCTGCGGGGCTGCGGCTCCCCATTGGCTTCAGGTTGATCTGAATTTGGCCGACACTGGCAGAGGGGCTGGGATTGATCCAATAGGCGGCGTTGTCAACCGCTGGATCAGCCAGGACGATTTTTGCCAGCGACTGCATCTTTGCGGACATGTCCGCAAAGGAAATGTCGGTCGCGGCCTGCGCCTGCCCCTGCACCCAGCCGGTGTCCTGCTGGGGCAGGAAGCCTTTGGGGATGGACACATAAAGCCAGCCCGTGACGGCCATCGTGGCAACGGCGACAACGAGTGTAATCGCACGATACCGAAGGACGACATCCAATGCCTTTCCATAGGCTGCCGTGCAATTTTCAAAAAGCACCTCACTCCATCGAAACAATGCGCCATGCGGACGATCGTGATCATGCTTTATCAGCCAGGCGCACATCATCGGCGTGACCGTCAATGACACAAGGCCGGAGATGATGATCGCAACGCTGATCGTCACGGCGAATTCACGAAACAGGCGCCCGACGATCCCTCCCATCAGCAAAATCGGGATAAACACGGCGACAAGAGATACGGTCATCGAAACGATGGTGAATCCGACCTCTCTCGAGCCCTCGGTCGCCGCCTCAAGCGTTGACTTCCCCTCCTCCACATGGCGCATCACGTTTTCAATGACGACGATCGCGTCGTCGACGACAAATCCGACCGCAATCGTCAGGCCCATCAGCGACAGGTTGTCCAGGCTGTAACCGGCAAGATACATGATGGCGAAAGTCCCGATCAGCGACAGGGGGATCGTCGCCGCTGGAATGACCGTCGCCCACAGATTTCGTAGGAAGCTGAAGATCACCAGCACGACAAGACCGATAGTGATCAAGATCGTTGTCTTCACATCGTCCACAGAGGACTGGATCAGACCGGATCTGTCGGCCACCACAGAAAGCTTGACACCAGGCGGCAGCGCGGCCTCCATCTGAGGCAACCTCGCCTTGATCCCATCGATGGTGTCGAGAACATTGGAACCCGCCATCTTGTGGACGTCGAGCATGACGGAACGCGTATTCTGCAACCAGGCCGCCTGATTGACGTCCTCGGGAGCTGAGATGACGGTGCCAAGGTCATCTGCTCTAATTGGCGAACCGTTCTTGTAGGCGATAACCATGGAGCGGAATGCCTGAACATCCATGATCTGATCGGTGGCATCGAGAACTGTCGTTCTTCCGTTGCCGACCAGTTGTCCCTTCGGTTGATTGACCGTCTGTACGCCAATGGCGCTTCGAACGTCCTCGAGCGTCAGACCCCGCGCCGCCACCTTGTCCGGGTCCAGTCGGATACGGATCGCCGGTCGTTGCGGGCCATGATAGTCCACCAGGCCCACGCCGTTCATCTGGGAGACCTGCTGCGAGATGATGTCTTCGGCGTAATGGTCGAGCTCGGTCGTTGGAATACGGTCCGACGTCAGCGCCAAGGTAAGGATCGTTGCCTCGGCGGGGTTGCTCTTGTGAAAGGTCGGCGCGGCCGGAAGGTCTTTGGGCAATTGTCCGCTGGCGGCACTGATGGCGGCCTGTACATCCTGGGCGGCGGCGTTGATATCTCTGTTGAGATCGAATTGCATCGTAATCGAGGTTCGCCCGGACGAACTTGTCGATGTCATTTGCGAGACACCGGAAATGGTCGACAATTGATTTTCGAGCGGCGTCGCAACCGAAGTTGCCATGGTTTCGGCGTTTGCGCCGGGGAGCGAGGTGGAAATCTGGATTGTTGGAAAATCGACCTGGGGGAGAGATGCGACGGGTAGCAATCCGTAGGCGATCGATCCGACGATCAGGAGCCCCGCCGCCAACAAACAGGTTCCTATCCGGCGCTGAATGAAGATCGATGAAATGTTCATTGGATCTTCTCCTCGCCGGCTGCCGCCAGCTTCTTCGCATCGTCATCTCGCGCGGATACCGTTGTCCCGTCGGTCAGTCGGGACTGTCCCGATGTAACAACGGTTTCACCGCTTGCCACGCCTTTCGTGACGGCCACCAGCCCGGCATAGGAAGCGCCCGTCGAGACGGAAGCGGTCGCCACCTTGTTGTCGGGACTCACGACAAAAACGTAAGGCCCGGACTGGCCGTTTTGAATGGCCGATGTCGGCACGACGATCGAGCCTAGATCGGTCCGCAATGTTATGTTTGCCGTCACAAGCTCGCCCGGCCAAAGCGTCAGATCATCGTTTGCAAACACGGCCTTCAACTTGACCATGCCGGTAGACGAGTCGACCTGACTATCGATGGCGCTCAGTTTTCCGTCGGCGAGATGTTTTGCTCTGTCCCGACTGAACGCCTGAACGATCAGCTGTCCCTTCGATTGCCCGGCGGTCAGATCTGGAAGATCGTCCTGGGTAAGCGTGAACTCGACAGCAATGGGATGCATCTGTGTGACCGTTACGATGCCTGTCGCATCGGTCGCATGCAGGATCGCGCCCTCCTGTTGTTGACGCAGCCCCACTCTTCCGCTGATCGGCGCCGTTATCGTCGCAAATTCCAGATTGAGTTTAGCCGTGTCGAGCGCAGCCCTTCCCGATGCCGCCGTCGCGTCCATAACCTTGACCTGTGCGGCGGCAGTTTGAGCCGCCTGAGTGGTGCCGCTGCCGGTCGATGTCAGTTTCTGCGCCCTCGCCTCGTCAATTTTTGCCTGTTCGAGCTGAGCCAGTTCCTTGTCGTAATCCGCCTGTGCCTGCGCCACCGCCGCCGCATAGGGGCGTGGATCTATGGCCGCCAAGGCGTCCCCCGCCTTCACGTCCTGCCCCTCGGAAAAGGCGATGCGTTGCAGTTGACCTTCGACCCGGACTTTGACGTCGACTGCCGTCAAGGGCGATACGATGCCGAGACCGCTGCGGACGACGGGGAGATCCTCGGTTGCCACCCTGGCTGTTTGAACCGGGATCGGCGCGGAGGCGGCAGCAGGCGTGTTGGTCTTGCCCAGTCCGGCCTTCGGCCATGACACGACATAAACCGCAGTTGCTCCCGCCAGAAGCAATGTGCTTATTCCAAAAATATAATAGGCTCTACCCGACCTGTTTGACCCATTCGGGGAACGATCCACGGCAATACTCCATCAAGCGTTTATACTTGCACGGCAAGGACGGGTCCTTCCGAGCACGCTTTGGAATGTGAGGGATCGCATGTGGCGGCGAATTCGCGCCAGGATGAAAAATATTTTATGTTGAGTCCGACGGAGAGGTCAGGGCTTGATGATGTATCCCGCGCCTTGAACGGTAGCGATCATACTCGTTGCTTCCCCCGCATCGATTTTTTTTCGCAATCGGTGAACGTGCATGTCGACGATGTTCCCCCTCGGATCAAACGCATAATCCCATGCGGCTTCAAGCAACATGCTGCGTGTCACGATCGAACCGGCATTGCGCATGAGAGCCTGGAGAAGTAGGAACTCTCGAAATTGCAGATCGATCACGCGGTCCTTCCTGCGTGCGATGCGTCGCCTAATATCCAGCGACAAGTCTCCGACAACCAGCGTATTTTCATGCCCGTCCGCAATGAAGTGCTTTGTGATTGCCTCAATGCGTGCAAGCAGTTCGGAAAAAAAGAAGGGCTTGGGAAGATAGTCGTCGCATCCGGCGCGAAGCCCTTCCACCCGATCCATAGAACTTCCAAGCGCGCTCACCATGATGACAGGGACATTCACCTTCATGTCCCGAAGGCGCTTTACCAATTCGATGCCGTCGAGTTTCGGCAAAAGCCTATCGACAACGAGGCCATCGTAAATCAGCTCCATTGCCAGGGCGAGACCGAGTTCGCCGTCGGCAGCTATGTCAACGACATGCCCGGATTCGGAGAGGCCGCGCTTTAGATAGGCCGCACTTCGGTCATCATCCTCAACTAGGAGTAGGCGCATTCAATCCTCATTGAACTAGGCATGTCGTTCGGGACGCGGGCGAAGATGAAATTGATTTAATGTCCAGGCGAAAGGACATTCACGATCGCTTACCTAGATAATGCGCAACAACTATAAAGCGTTCTTGGAGGAAATGTGTCGAAGATACTGGTGGTCGAGGATGATGTGGGCACAGCATCGGAGATCGAGGCAGCTCTCGTCGATCACGGCTGTACCGTCACCCAAGCGCCGGATGGCCGCGATGGTCTGGTCAAGGCGATCTCGGGCACATTTGACGCCATTGTCCTCGACCGGATGCTGCCGGGAACTCTGGACGGGCTTGGCATGCTTGCGGCGCTGCGAGCGGCATCTGTACAAACCCCGGTCCTCATCCTCAGCGCTCTGTCTGCCGTTGACGAAAGGGTGCGTGGGCTGAAGGCAGGTGGCGACGACTATTTGACGAAGCCTTTCGAGGCGTTGGAATTGACCGCCCGCCTGGATGTTCTCATGCGCCGCAGAACGCAGGCGACCCAGGAAACGATGCTGAAGGTCGGCGATCTCGAAATCAACCTCTTGACCCATACGGCCAGTCGCGGCGGCAAGGTCATCGATCTGCTGCCGCGTGAATATCAGTTGCTTGAATATCTGGCCCGACATTCCGGCCAGATCGTCACGCGGACGATGATGTTCGAGGAAGTATGGCATTATCGCTACGGCGAGGCGACCAACGTCATCGACGTTCATATCAGCAAGCTTCGCAAGAAGCTGGATCTCCCCGGGCTGTCACCGCTCATCCGAACGCTTCGTGGTTCAGGCTATGTCCTTGATGCGACCGGTTGAACTTCTTCGGACAAGCGGTTTCCGGCTGGCGCTTGCCTTTCTGCTGGTATTCGGCGCCGCTGCCGGCGCCCTGTTCCTGTTCGTTGACTGGCAGATGCAGAGATTTCTCGACCAGCGGACGGACGAGTGGCTGCAGCGTGAAATGCAATCGCTTCAGATACTGCCAACGGATGAAATCGCATCACGACTGTCGCTGCGCAGCAAGGATTCAACAAGCATTGAACGGCCATTTTCGCTTTTTGACGCGAATGGGAGCCTTTTGTCCGGGATGGCGCTTTCCTATCCGCAGCCGCTGGCATTCGACATGCCGATGGATTTTGCCAGCAGTATCCTTGGAAAACGGGATCATTATCGCGGCCTGCTGCATCGCCGCGCCGACGGCAGCACACTCCTTGTGGCACAGAGCCTGCACGAGCAGCGCGAGTTTCGCGAGCGCCTCGAAAATGCAACGCTATTTGCATCGCTGACCACCGCAGTACTGGGGCTCCTTGGCGCGATAGCCGTGGGCTTCGGCGCGGTCCGGCGCCTTGACGCGATATCCGACACGGCCGCGCAGATCATGAAGGGCGACCTGACCCAGCGACTGCCAACCGGTCGTGCCGGCGGTGATATCGACCGTTTGGCCACAGTGGTCAATGAAATGCTCAATGAGATCGAGCGCCTGATGCACGAAGTCAAAGGCGTCTGCGATAATATCGCACATGATATGCGAACGCCGCTGACGCGCCTTCTGGGCAGCCTCGAACGGGCGCGCCGGCGCGCCGGCAGTGTTGAGGAATATCATGGCTATGTCGATGAATCGCTTGAGGAAGTCCGCAATATACTCAAGACGTTTGGCGCGCTGCTGCGCATTTCCGAGGTGGAAGACGGCTTGCGCAGATCCGGCTTTGTCGAGGTCGACCTGAAAACCATCGCACGCGATGCAGTGGAATTCTTCGAGCCCGCAGCCGAAGAATGTGGGGTGAGTCTGGTTTACACATCGAGCAGCGATGAACCCGCGGTCATCTCCGGTGATCCGAGCCTTCTATTCGAAGCAATCGCCAACTTGATCGACAACGCGATCAAATTCACGCCAAGAAACGGCCAGGCGATCGTCCGCGTCGAAGGTCAGGGACACGCGGTGACAATGACCGTCGAGGATACTGGCATAGGTATTCCTGCGGAAGACGCCGAGGCTGTACTTCGCCGGTTCTACAGGGCCGAGAAGAGCCGCAACACCGCCGGAAACGGTCTGGGTCTCAGTCTCGTTTCCGCGGTTGCGAGATTACACGGGATGCGTCTCGAAATATTGGCGAGGCCCGTCGGCACTTGCGTGCGTCTTTCGGCCGAGTAGCCGGCATCTTTCGGACGACAGCCTGTCTCCGGCGGGGCCGATGCAGTCATACTCACCTGAAAGGAACCTGAAACCCGTAGGTGAAAACCCGACTTAAATCTCTCTCCGGTGCAAATAAATTTCTTGAATATAATAGTCAAGAATGGGATGCCTGAAGCGTTCTTCAACCTAGCTCGGGGTCTTTATAAACTAATGAAATCTTTTGGCTTTATCACCGCTTCGCTGTTTGCGATGACGACGGTGTTTACAAGTACGACGCTTTTTTCCACCATGGCATTTGCTGCCGAGACTGATACCATCGTGGTTTACAACGCGCAGCACGAGACGCTGACGCAGGCCTGGGCGGATGGTTTCACCAAGGAAACCGGCATCAAGGTCACGATCCGCAACGGCAGCGACATGCAGTTCGCCAACCAGATCATCCAGGAAGGTG